>CAVQVP010000001.1:0-47773 GCA_963717205.1 uncultured Acidobacteriota bacterium
GGAGGCTTTGGCCGAACTTCCATTCGCGGTTCCGTTGTTTGTTGAGCCATTCTTATTTGAAGTGGTACCGCTTGAAGAGGCTTCCGAGGACTTTGCTGAATCGGTGGAGTTGGCCGGCATGGGGTGAAGTGGCGTTGGAGAGATGGTGCAGTCGGGATAAATCGTTGTCTTATGATGGCCGCGACGTTTGGCAGGCGGCTGGACCTGGCCGGCGGACTTTGGCGCCTGTCCATTAGACGAAGGCGCAGGCTTTGTGGAGTCCGCGCTGGTTGGCGTTTGCGTCTGGGAGGGTGCGTCAGCGCCCTGCGTCGGGGCGGAGTTCGCGTCTGTCACAGCGGCCGGTTGCTGCTGCGCGACTTGCGTCGCACGGACCAGGGGCGGCCACCATCCCAAGCTTAGAGAATAAAATGCGAGGATTGTGGCCAGATTCATATTCAATCCTGTCCTGGGGCAGGTTAAATTCTACGCTTCGCACCCGGATCGTTCTGCTCACAGGCGGTTCAAGTTGCCGTTGAGAAAGCCCGTCGAGCTTCGCGCCACTGGACAGTCCTGAGCTTTTCGAAGGGGCGGCTGTCCCCACATAAGTTCAACCCCAAAAATGCGGAGTGGCCTGCTCACAAGATCACGAATTCGAATGTGTCGCAGCCTCGTGCTCCGAGTCCGCACTCGATACAGCCAGAGGAAGGCGAAAGCGGAACGTTGTTCCCTCGCCTTCGGTTGATTCAAATTCCACCGAACCGTAATGCCACTCGAGGATTTGGTAAGTCTGCGCCAGCCCGATCCCGTTGCCGTCTTTCTTGGTCGTGAAATAAAGCTCGAAGATCTTGTTTTGAACCTCGCGGGGAATACCCATGCCTTGATCGCGAATTTCGGTCACGACGATGTCGTCGTTGCGGCGCGCAGAGATCGTTAGCTGGCCTCCCTGAGGCATGGCTTGGATTCCATTAACCACCACGTTCAGAAGAGCTTGCTTCATAAAATCGAGGTCAACCTTTACCGGGAGCGGCTCATGCCATCGTGCGCGCTCGATAATGACGCCATGTTGTTCCGCGTCCGGGGCGGCCAGCTGGGCAACTTCATCGAGCAGGCGGCGGTAATCCACTTCCACAAGGTGCAACTCGCGCGCCCGCATGAAGTCCACCAGAGTTTGCACTACGCGGTCCAGCCGGTGAATCTCGTTTCCAATAATATCCATGTGGCGCCGTGTATCTGGGTCTAGCTGCGACAGCTTATTCTGCAAGAGTTGCAGGTGGAGGACGATGGCATTGATGGGATTCTTAACTTCGTGCGCAACCCCGCCGGTAACGCGGCCGCTGGCCGAAAGTCGGCGGGAGGTCTCGATTTCGTCTCCGATGCGCCGAACCGAGTCGGCATCGCGCATGATCAGCAGAGCCCCGATCTGAGTATTTTTTTCCTGTACGAAATCGAGTGAGATCTGAACCCTCCTGCCAGCTGCGGTGATCAACTCACGTTGCACCAGAGGACGTTTTCGCTCGAAGGCATCAAGCACCAGCGTCCCCAGATTCGAGTCCTGGAAGAAGATTTCTGCGGCGGCTCTCCCCAGCAATTCTCTGCGAGGGCGGCCAAGGAATTGTTCGACCGGCGCGCTCACCAGCACGACGCGAGAGTCACGCGTGAAGAGCACCAAGCCGTCCTGTAAAGTCGACATTAGTTGGTCGACGTTGTCTTTTAGCGCAGAAAAGATTTCCCGGCTGTCTCGCATCTGCCGGCCCAGATTGGCAATCTTCAGCGTAACCAGTCCGAACTCGTCGTGTTCAGACTCGTCTCCGGAGAGCTCTTCAGCCGAACCTGATGTAACGTGGTCCAGGTTGAGGCTGATTTTTTTGAGCGGTCCGAGAGCGAGATTCGATATGCCGGCCGCCAGCAACACAGAAACGAATATCGAAGCAATCGAAAAAAAGACAGAGCGTATCAGCGACGGATTGATTTCATTCTTCAGAAAGACCGTGGAAACTCCGATGCGAATTGTGCCGAAAGGCGCTCCGTTCAATTCCAGCGGCCAACTTACGTCGTAGACGGCCGGCGGGCTGTAGACCGCGCGAAGCTGATCCCAGAAACGAGCCGTTTTGACCGCGTTAAAATTGGGCCGCGCTGCAACCGGCTTGCCTACCAGTTGCGTGTTCGTGTGCAGAAGTGCTTTGCCCCTCGCATCGATCACCGAAACGTCGTAGATGTAAGGCCAATAATCCCGGTCGGTTTCGAGATTGTTCAGGAGATTTGTATCCATCGGCAAGTATTCGGTGATAGCGCGCCGCATCGCTACGGGATCATTGGTATCCACACGCGTACTAGTAAAGTCTGGGAGGTCGTTGCTGGCGAAGGAAGCAAGCTGCTTGGTCAGAAGGGTGGCGTTTTCGTAGGCGTTCGTGATGCGCTGCCGAAGCAAACTCGAGATGTATAGATACGAGAAGGCAGTCACCATCACAGTCACCATGAAGGTGATGGTGAGCACGATAATGGCTTTGCGTCGCATGGGAAAGCAATAGCCAGTGGTCAGTGATCAGTGGCTAGTTGAAGCGGGCATCGAAGGTTTTCTACTGGCCACTGACCACTGCTCACTGCGCTTGTTCCTCCTTGCCAGCCTCCGCATCCGAAGAGCTGCTGCCGTACTCCTTGAGCTTATTATGCAAGGTTTTCAAGCTAATACCGAGAATTTCTGCAGCCCGCGTCTTGTTATTGCTGGTGGATTCCAGAGTCTTCAGAATGAGCATTTTTTCTGCCTCTCCCACGGTCGTTCCTACTCCAAGGCGTACTGCATCGGGATCGTTGGCGGCGGCACGAAGGGGGGCGTGACCGAATCCGGGAGGCAGATGCTTGGTCTCGATCATGCCGCTGTCGCACACGATCACGGCGCGTTCAATCGTGTTGCGAAGTTCGCGAACGTTCCCCGGCCACGAATAGGTAGTGAACGAATTCATTACCGCCTCGCTGACGGCGGCGACTTTTCGGCCATGCTTGGTGCTCATTTCCGATAAAAGCAGATCCACCAGATCGGCAATGTCTTCCTTGTGCTCCCGCAAAGGTGGCATGTGAATATTGAAGACGTTGAGCCGGTAATAAAGATCGCTTCGCAATTCGCCGCTGGCCACAGCCTCATCCGGAATTTTATTGGTGGCGGCAAGCACGCGCACGTCCACCGACGTCTCCACTTTGCTGCCTAGGCGGCGGAGCTTGTGATCCTCAAGTACGCGCAACAGCTTCGCCTGGGTTGCCACCGGCATTTCGCCGATCTCATCCAGCAGGATAGTGCCTCCCTCCGCCAGTTCGAAGCAGCCCGTGCGGCGCTCCAGCGCGCCTGTGAATGCTCCCTTTTCGTGGCCGAAAATCTCGCTTTCAATCAGAGTTTCGGGGATGGCCGCACAGTTGATCGCCACAAATGGCCGGTCGCGTCGAGGGCTGAGCTGATGAATAGTGCGAGCCACTAGCTCCTTACCTGTACCGCTGGCTCCGGTAATCAGCACCGAAGCGGTGCTGGGGGCGACCAGCTCGATCAGCCGGAAAATCTCCTGCATTTTTCGCGACCCACCCCGAAGTTGTCCCAGGTTACCCGAATCTCGTAGTTTACGGCGAGCGCTCTCGAGTTCGGCACGCGTGCCCAGCAGCTCGGAAGCGTTTTGCAGCATCGTGCGCAACCGGTTCGTATCGATGGGCTTGGTCAGGTAGTCGTAGGCTCCCATGCGCATGGCTTGCACCGCGCTATCGATCGTTCCCTGTGCTGTCACCAGGATCACCGCCATGGCTTGCGACTGCTCCCCAAGCCGTTGCAGCAGGTCGATGCCCCCCATGCGGGGCATCTTGAGATCGGTAACCACGATGGACGGAGTCCACTGCTCCGCTTTTTCCAGACCTTCAACCCCATCGCACGCAGTTTCGGCGCGATACCCCCAGGACGAAACCAATTCAGCCAGGCCCGTCCGTTCGTTTTCTTCGTCCTCGACGATCAATACTTTTTCGTGACTCATTCCTTAGGTTCTTGCCTACCTATAAAGAACGGTTTTCTTCAACTCCCGGAGCCATCAACACGCGTGTCAAACGCAGAGAGTACAACCATACGCGGCCAACTTCCCATGGAGCAAGCGCTGGGGGCCGTCCTGTCCCCGGCGTGGCCGAGTATGTGCCAGCAACGATAGTGCCTGACATATCACTTTGAGACAAGCTTCTAGTGGTTATTTCACGCGGCACTCTGTGAAATGATTCTTTGGCTTCAACTCTTCTCTGCGTTACAATTGCGGGTTCCCGGGTAGGGCCCAGCTGTTAATCCCGCATTTTTTTGTGCGCGTCAGCATATCGCGTCCCGGCGCGTAATCACTTAGGAGGAAGGAATGTCAGAATCCGGTTGTTTGGAAAAGGTCCGTATCATTGCGGGCCTTCTTATAGTTCTATCGGTATCTCTCGTAGCAAGTCCGGCGTATGCGCAGAGTGACACGAATCCCAAGTGGGACTTATTCGTGGGATATGAGTGGTTGCATCCGGGTGGATGGACCCCGACGCCCTTCGGAGACGCAAACAATCCGGTTGCCTTTAAAGTGCCAGATATGTCCAAAGGATTTGGCGCCGCTTTTACTTACAATCTCGATCCGCATTTTGGATTGGAGTTTGATCTTGGTCATAATTGGGGCGATAGCAATTACGAAACTACAGCCTCCGTCGGCCCGCGCGTGATGTGGCGTACCGACAATGCGAATTTCTTTCTGCACGCGATGTTGGGATTGAATCGCCTGAACGTCGATGGCCTGAACGGAAGCAACGGAATCGGCGGCATCTTTGGCGGCGGAATGGATCTGCCCATCCGCAAGTGGCTGTCGTTTCGTTTGTTTGAAGTCGACAACGTCTGGGGACGTCACAACTATGCCGATTTTGCGTCGCCCGAGTTTCCCAGTCTTCGGCGGGCTTCCTTCGAAGGCATACGCCTCCGTACCGGCCTTGTATTCAATTTCGGCGGTGCTCCGCCAGTAGCCCCGGCTGCTGCTTGTTCCGTGCAGCCCAGCGAAGTGTTGGTAGGCGAACCGATCACAGCAACCGCTACTGCCAGCAACTTTAATCCCAAGCACAGCGTTACGTATGCCTGGAGCGCCAATGGAGGCCAGATCACAGGCAAAGACACAACAGCGCAAATCGATACGGCGAACGCCACTCCTGGCAGTTATGCTGTCACTGCGCACGTCACAGACCCCAAAGGGAAGAAAAACAATGAAGCGAGTTGCTCGGCGAACTTCACCATAAGGCCGCTTCCGCCGAAGAATCCGCCGACGATGTCAATCTCTGCCACCCCGACCAGCCTCCAGGCTGGAGGGACGGTGAGCTTGTCGGCGAATTGCACCAGCCCCGACAACGTTTCTGTGACTGTCGCAACCTGGACGTCGAGCAGCGGCAGCATTTCCGGCAGCGGAACCTCGGCCTCCCTGAACACCACCGGCGTATCCCCAGGTTCGACGATCGCAATCGGCGCGACCTGCACCGACTCGCGCGGGCTCACCGCCCAAGCCTCAACCCAGGTGATGATCGAGAGTCCACCACCCCCGAATCCGCAGATCCAGGTGTTGGAATCGCGTCTCAACCTGCACAGCATTTACTTTGTAACCAACGCTCCCCACCCCACGAATCCCCAAGGTGGTCTGCTGCCGAGCCAACAGAAAACGTTGATCGGGCTCGCCACTGACTTCAAAGCCTATTTGGAATTGAAGCCCGAGGCGCACTTGATTCTTGGCGGCCATGCCGATCATCGTGGCACCGTGGAATACAACCAGGCGCTCACTGAACGTCGCGTCGCCCGCGTGAAGGCCTTCCTCGTCGAACAGGGAGTTCCCGTGGAGGACATCGATACCAAGGCGTTTGGCAAGGAAGATAACCTCACCACTGAGCAAGTACAGGGCGAGATTGAGAGTAATCCAGAACTCAGCCCAGAAGAGCGTAAGAGAGCTCTCAAGAACATAGTGACGATCAGGATGGCGAGCAATCGCCGTGTGGATGTCACTCTGAGCACTACTGGCCAAACCTCGGTTCGCCAATTCCCCTTCAACTCAACCGATTCCTTGACGCTGATCGGGGGCAGGGAAGGCGAGGTGAAAAAGAAAGCCGCCAAGCCGGCTCCGCAGAAGAAGGTGAACAAACAGTAACGCGCCTCACACCAGGCACGGAAAACTCTCGCGGAGGACACACATGCGTCCTCCGCGATTTCTTTTTCGCGCAGAGGGCTACGAGCGCCGGGATGAAGCCTGCGTTCTTCTACTTTCCCGTTGTGCTCAAACTTTGTAAACAGGGTGAGGCGACCACCGGAGGGAAGCCCGAACTTGCTCCAACCAAGCAACTTCTACATGGATCGAGTTCTGCCCGATTTGGTAAGTGTTTGATTTGCTTGACATCATTCTGGTACTTAACTTGCCACTTACAATGAAGCGCAAAAGCGGGCGACGATGTACTCGATGTCCAAGCTTCGTTGTGATCTCAAGGGCCGCTCCGCCTTGGTTGCGTTTTGTTTCGCTGTAATGTTGAGCCAAGGATGCGCTGGCCGCGATCCTCTGCCCAGTGCCGACGGAACCTCCGCGGTCAGTCGAGAAAACCTTCCGTTTCATTCAGAAAATCCGCAGACCACATCAGGCAGCGACAGTACGCGGCCGGCGGTGCCGCCGGATCCGAAATCTGCCAGCGTCGTACCGTTTCACGGATCGCACCCACGCGTCCTGCCCTCTGGAACTCTGCTGACTGTGCAACTGGTCGGCTCATTGTCCGCCTCCAAGGTTCACGCCGGGGATGCTTTTGCTGCTGCCGTCGCTGCTCCCATTGCCCTTGACGGAGTCACGCTAGTTGACCGGGGAACCGGGGTTACAGGACGCGTTGAGTCTGCTCAATCTGAAATCGACCGAGCCCCGGCTATGGGCTACTTCGAGTTAACCCTGGACGCCATCACGGTCGCGGGTAAGCCGGTCGCACTTCAAACTTCTAGTCTGTTCGCCCGCGGAACCATCCAGCCCTCGAACATTTCCTCCGGGTCCAGCAATATCCGGTCAAACAGTATTCGGGTCCAAAAGGGGCGCCGTCTGACATTCCGATTGACAGCTCCGCTCATCTTCGACGATCCGGGCCTCACGGCCAACCGGAGAACTTCCGGTTCGACCATGGAATAGCGATCATTATCATTATCATTAAGTCTTTCGCTAAGTTAAGAAAAACGACCCTACTTCCTGCGTTTTCCACAGAATTTTCCTGATTTGAAGTGACGTGTGCCCTTCGCGGTATCAGATTGGTCCTCCTATAGTGAGAAAGAGTGAGAAGGGGTCTCTGCCAAGTCCGCTTTGGCGGTCCCATTTCAGGAGCACTGAGGTATCGGGTCGCCCATCGCGGGCTTTCTTCCGGGATTCGCCACGCGCCATAGTAGCAGTATGAATACCGCAACTCCATTTCCGTGGCCAGGACTCTCCCCAGCGGAGAATGCGGAAGCGGCCTTTCGCTCCTTCTTCGAGCACTCTACCTTGGCTGTGGCCCGGTGTAACTCCGACGGAGTGATTGTCGAGATGAACCCCGCCTTCGAGCGGGGCCTGAGTCCAGGCGATGCGAACAAGAGTTT
This sequence comes from uncultured Acidobacteriota bacterium, assembly GCA_963717205.1. GTDB lineage: Bacteria > Acidobacteriota > Terriglobia > Terriglobales > Acidobacteriaceae > Sulfotelmatobacter. Next base: position 7,586 of record CAVQVP010000001.1, read on the forward strand.
GCTGCGCTTCTGCGAACTGCTTTGTCCCCAGGACCGCGACCAAACCGATTCGCTACTGCGAGATGTTCTCGATTCCAGACGCAATGCTTTCGTTCTCGAAGCTGCGGTCACAAGCCTTGGCGAACCCGGCGCGAAATGGACTGCATGGCGTCAAACCGGTCTTGCCGGCGAGCCCGACCATGCACTGCTGATCTCTGAACAAGCTGCTGCTGAGCCGGCAAACGATGAGGTTCTGCCCGGCGAAAGCTCGCTCCAAGCTCATCGGTGGGAGGCGATTGGTCGCCTGACCGGGGGGGTTGTGCATGACTTCAACAACCTGCTGACCGGCGTCATGCTCTACTGCGATCTGCTGCTTTCCACTCTCGACGCACGCGACCGCAGGCGTCGCTATGCCGATGAGATACGCTCCGCTATTGTGCAGGCCAGCGGCCTGGTGCAGCAGTTACTCGTGTGTGCGCGCCCGCAAGCGATTGCGCCGGGTTTCGTGAGCCTCAATGAAATTGCCGCCGCAATGCGGGATCTGCTGACCCGTCTGATTGGCGGCAACATTGTTCTCGAACTGCGCCTTGACCCGAAATTGGGTGCGATCAAGATCGCCCGGGCACAAGCTGAGCAAATCGTGCTGAATCTGGTGCTCAATGCTCGCGATGCGCTGCCCGCTGGCGGCCGCATCGCAGTCGAGACCAGCAACTGCGAATTCCGTCCTGTGGCCGGGATGATCTCGCCAAGCTTTCTTCCCGGCTTTCCTTGTGTCCTGCTCACGGTGGCAGACAACGGTCTTGGCATGAACGCCGATACTCGCCAGCGTCTCTTTGAGCCCTTCTTCTCTACAAAGCCCGCCACGGAAGCCAGCGGCTTGGGGCTCACCACAGTCCGCGGCATCGTTACCACGAATCACGGAATGATCCATTTTGAAAGTGAACCCGGCAAAGGCACGCGCGCAATGGTCTTTTTTCCTCGATCCGCGGAGTTTGTCGATCCCGAACCTCTGGACTCGGTCGATCCAGCTTCCGGCATAACACCTCGAACGCCATTTCAAGATGTCAAGAAGGAATCAATCTTATGACCGCAGCAGCTGTAGCCCCTCTTTCGCCCACTCTTCCCGCTCCTCAGATTATGGCCGCGAATTTTCTGAACCTTCTTATCGTCGACGACGAACGCGCGATTCGCGATGCTTGCCGCGAAGTTGCCTTGTCCCTGGGCTTCATGGCTTACGTCGCCGATTCCGCCGAGCATGCCTACCGCATCCTCCAAACTCAAAGCATAGACGCGATCTTGCTCGATCTCCGATTGCCGGGCGCCGGCGGCCTGGAGGCTCTCCGCCATATCAAGAGCCAGCGTCCAGAAGCTCTGGTCATCGTGGTAACCGGCTGCGGCACGGTGCAGTCGGCTGTGCAAGCCATGAAGCAAGGCGCCTACGAATACATGACCAAACCCTTCAGTGTTGATGAACTCAAGATTTTATTGGAGCGGGTCTCCAACCATCTCAAGTTGAAGACCGAAAATCGTATGCTGCGCGAGAAGCTCAAATCCAAGGAAGGATACGGCGGGATCGTGGGCCGAGCCCCCGAGATGGAGAAGCTCTACCGCATCATTTCCAAAGCTGCCAGCAGCTCCCATCCGGTGCTGATTCTTGGAGAAAGCGGTACCGGCAAGGAGATGGTCGCGCGCTCCATTCATTACTCGGGAGCCTTCCATGACAAGCCCTTTATTCCCGTCGACTGTGGCTCGCTGGTGCCCACCCTGATCGAAAGCGAACTCTTCGGCTATGTGAAGGGTGCATTCACTGGAGCCAATCAATCCAAGGACGGACTGTTGGCCATCGCTGAAGGTGGCACCGTGTTTCTGGATGAAGTTGGCGAGCTTCCTGTCGATCTCCAGGCTAAACTTCTGCGCGCCATCCAGGAGAAGGAAATCCGTCCTGTGGGCAGCACGCGCCGCATTCCTATCAATGTCCGCATTCTTGCCGCCACCAACCGGCTCCTCGAGCAGGCGGTAACGGAGGGTAGCTTTCGCCGCGATCTGTATTTTCGCCTCAACGTTCTCAGCCTGCGAATCCCTCCGCTGCGAGAACGGCGCGAAGATATCCCATTGCTCCTCGCTCATTTCATGGAGCGCTGCTCGCGAGCCTCAGGGCACGAAAAAGTCCTCACAGACGAAGCCGTCAAGGTTCTGTTGGCTTATGACTGGCCAGGTAATGTCCGCGAGCTGGAAAACTGTTTGGAGCGCAGCTTCGCCTTTACCAGCGGCCCCTTGATCCACGTCACGGACTTGCCCCCGGCCATTGGCAGCACGCATGTCGCCGCAGCCACCAATGGTGACGGGCACGGACGCAAGATTGTTCCTATGGCGGAACTGGAAAGGCAGACCATCCTCAGCGCCATCGCGGAGCTCAATGGAGACAAGCTGCAAGCCGCCCGCCTGCTGGGCATTGGCAAGACAACGCTATACCGAAAGCTGAAGGATTACGCGGCGCAAAGCTAAACAGTTTGCATCCCTATCGGGATCCCGCCCCATGTACCCTATAAGCAGCCTGGGAGTACTTGGATCGCTGCGGAGTTCTGGACACGCCTCCTCGATCATGAAATTACTCGATCCTGAAAAGTTCGATACTGAACTGACGTAGAACCCGGGCGGTCCGGAACGGGAACGGGGCAGTCGACAGCACTTGCTAAGCCCTGTCCTTTCAAGGCAGTCTTTATGGTCCCTTGCGTGCTATGGAAAGAGCATGATCCTTCTCATAACGCCTTCAGCACGTGGCCCAGAGTGCGCTGCCACTCTCAAGGAAGCCACCGGGGACGAAACCCACTGGGCTGAGAACCTGCAGCAATCTCTGACGCGGCTGCGCGAACAGTCTTATTCGGTGGTAGTTATCGATCAATTTCTCCTCGAGAACGAACCCGGTGAAAGCGATCATGTTCTTGACCTTCTGGGCACGGCGTTTCCCGTCTACGTGAACTTTGCAGTCAGTGGCATGCAGCGGTTGCTGCGCGAAGTGCGCTCCGCCCTGCACCGCCGCCAGCGCGAAGAAACACAAGCCCGCTGTTCCGTCGAGCAACAGATTCACAGCCAGATGTTCGAGTCGCTCACGGCCATGCTGCTTTCCTGCGAACTGGCGATGGCTGTTCCCGGCGTTCCCGCTCCCGCTGTTGAGAAAATTCGACTTATCGACAATCTTGCTCGCGACATGCGAGTCAGGATGACTACGCACTGAGGTGCTCTTAAGGCCTTTTGCCTATATCCAGCGATTACTTCTTAATGCTTCCCAGTAGGATTCCGACAAATAATCCCGCCCATCGCAGAAAACCGTCGACGTGTCCCCTCATTCGCACTAGAATAGGCCTGCGCTACACGCTGGATCAGGCTACTATTGCGGATTCCAGCATATCCGTGGGAGGGTTTTGTGCACGTCCTGGTGACGGCGGATACCATCTCAGGCTCCTGGACCTACACCCGCGAACTGGTCACGGGACTAGTCACGCGTGGGGTGCGGGTTACGCTGGTCAGCTTCGGCGAGATCCCCCTGCCCGAACAGACTGCATGGATGGACCTCCTTCACGGCCTCGACTATCGGCCGACTGCTTTCCGCCTGGAGTGGATGGACGAAGCTCCGGACGATTTACTCGAATCCTCCCAGTTCCTCGTCAGTTTCGTGCACGAAGTGCGGCCGGACATTCTTCACCTGCACCAGTTTTGCCATGGCAACCTACCCGTCGACGTTCCTCGCGTGATAATGGCTCACGGTGATGTCATCAGTTGGACGCAAGCTGTCCAAGGTTGCTCGCCACGGCCTACTCCCTGGCTCAAGTGGTATCGCGATACCATTGTCCGCGGAATCGCGGCCGCGAGCGCTCTCGTTGCACCTTCAGCCTGGATGCTCGACAGCATTCGCGCCAACTACACTCGTCCCCGCCACGAGGCGGTAATCTATCCCGGACGCAATCCCATCTTTTTCAATCCTTATGTCAGCAAAGACGACTCCGTGCTCTCGGTGGGCCGGCTGGTCGATGCCGGCAAGCAGGTCTTCCTCCTCACCCAACATTCGCAGCCGTTCTCGGTGTGCATTGTCGGTGCTGAGCAAACCGTGCCGGTGCCCCGCGTTCCTATCCGCGCCGACGTGAAAGTCGCGACCGATACTAGTTCCGTTGCCATCCGCGGCCCGCAGACCGAGGCTCAACTGCGCGCCCTCTACAGCCGCGCTGCCATCTACGCCGCTACTGCCCGCTATGAGCCACTTGGCATGTCCGCTCTCGATGCCGCATTCTCGCGCTGCGCCATTGTTGCCAATGACATTCCCGCATTTCGCGAGGTTTGGGGCGATGCCGCGCTCTATTTCCGTACCAACGACGCCCGTAGTCTGGCTGACACCCTGAGTCAACTGGATTCCGATCGCGCCTTGCGCCAAGCCTACTCCGATCGTGCCTACACCCGTGCCCGCGAACGTTTCACCACCAAGCGCATGATCGACGACTACCTCGAACTCTACCGCAGCTTGGTCTCGACGAACTCCCTGGCAGCCTAAGCCCAGCCCGGCAGACCACCACAGCCCATCGCACGGCCCCAGATGTCCAGAGGCCCAAGTGTATCGGGCCCCAGCCTCTCCTCGAACTCGCATTAAACGCTCAGGCGACACCCGGGCCCGCCAGATGATATCTTTTATCCTTACTAGAATCCCGTAAGGTTGGAGGAATCAGACGCATGGCTCAAGTGAAAATCACCGTCCGTCCCAATGGTCCTTACCGTGTAGAAGCACCCGAAGGTTCCATTGAACTCGTCGATGCAAATGGAACCCCGTTCGACCTCACTGGCAAACCCGCTTTTTCTCTCTGCCGCTGCGGTGGCTCGGTGAACAAACCATTTTGTGACGGTACGCACAGCCGAATCGGTTTTCAGGGAGCGGAACTGGCAGTGAAAAAATCTGAGAGCTGAGAACCGAGGGCCGAATTGGCCACGGATCTAAAACGATAAACGGATCTACACGGATACGGATAAAGAGAGCGCTAAGCAGTTATCCGTGAAGATCCGCACAAATCCGTGGCCGAGAGCTGATAACGGCAATGAGCGATCTGACCGACCGCGAACTGGGGATGAAGCGCAACATCACGCGCCGCGATTTTCTCAACGGCGTGGCCATAACTGTTGGCGCTGCCCTGATGCCCTCGCGTCTGTTCGCCGCGGGCGGTAGCGATCCCGAGAAGGTGCCCAACTACTATCCTCCCGCGCTGACGGGACTGCGCGGGAGCCATGCCGGGTCGTTCGAAACGGCGCACTCCTTACGCGACGGTACCTTCTGGGACACAGCAGGCACGCCAAAAGATACCGGCGAGAGTTACGACCTCGTGATTGTGGGCGGCGGCATCAGCGGCCTTTCCGCCGCGCACTTCTATCGCAAAACTGCCGGCACGAACACGCGTATTCTCATCCTCGACAACCACGACGACTTCGGCGGCCACGCCAAGCGCAACGAGTTCCGCCTCGGCAACCGAACTCTTATCGGCTATGGCGGAACTTACTCGATCGAGAGCCCGCAACCTTACAGTGCAGTCACGAAGAGCTTGATCGAGGAATTGGGAATCGACGTCGCCAGCTTTTCAAAATACCTCGACCGCAATCTCTACGGCTCCGCGGGGCGAGTTCCCAAGATTTTCTTCGACAAAGAGACCTTTGGCAGCGACAAACTGGTGGACGATCCCTGCCCGTTTCCGGGCGGCGAAACTTATGACCTCGCCATCGCGGGTCCCAATGCCTGGGAACACTTCATCGCCGAGGCGCCGATTGCAGAACCGGCACGCAAGGACGTCGCTCGCTTGTGCCGCGAAAAGAAAGACTATCTCCCAGCTCTTAACTCCGAACAGAAAAAAGCGCGCCTTGCACGCATCAGTTATGCCCGCTTTCTGACCGAACTGGCGGGCATGCACGGCGACGTGATTCGTCTCTACCAGACCATTTCCCAACCGCTGTTTGGTGTCGGAATCGAGGCGGTTCCGTCGCTCGACGCGTGGGAAGCGGGGTACCCGGGCTTCACCGGAATGTTGGGCGACCCTGAAGGGTTAAGCAATGAACGAAAATATTTCTTCCACTTTCCCGACGGCAATGCCAGCATCGCACGCCTGCTGGTGCGCAAGCTGGTCCCAGACGCCATCCCCGGTAACAGCGCGACTGACGTGGTCACGGCCAAGGCGAACTACGAGAAGCTGGATGAGAAAACATCGTCCGTGCGTCTTCGATTGAACAGCACGGTGGTGCGCGTAAAGCACGCAGGTGATCCTGCGCAGGCCGCGGAAGTTGAGGTTACCTACGCCTGCAGCGGCAAGACGTATACCGTAAGAGCCAAGCACTGCATCCTGGCCTGCTGGAATATGATGATCCCGTATCTCTGTGAGGAATTGCCGGAGGCTCAGAAGCAGGCGCTCGCCTTCGCGACGAAAGTTCCGCTTCTCTACAGCAATGTGCTGTTGCGCAACGGGAAGGCGTTTCAAAAGCTTGGCGCGAATGCGATCTACGCACCTGGTGGCTACCATACCAGTGTTGACATCGATCTGCCGGTTAGCATCGGTGACTATCGCTGCCCGCGCGCGCCGGAGGATCCTGTTATCGTGCATATGAGCAAGGCTCCCTGCCAGGCGGGCCTTCCCGCGCGGGACCAGCACCGCATTGGTCGCATCGAGTTGTTCACTACGACATTCCAAACCATGGAACACAATATCCGCGAGCAGTTGGCGCGCACGCTGGGGCCCGGCGGATTTGATCCTGCGCGCGACATCGCCGCGATTACAGTGAACCGTTGGCCGCACGGTTACGCCTACGAATACAACTCACTATTCGATTCATTCGTACTCGAGGGCGGCGAAACTCCATGCAAAGTAGCACGCAAGCCCTTTGGACAAATCGCCATCGCCAACTCGGACGCTGGCGCCGCCGCCTATACGGATGAGGCGATCAACCAGGCGTGGCGGGCTGTAAGGGAGTTGAAAAGCTAGAAGCCATCTAGCCATCTGATCAATGGGTTCGGGAAGGGCACGACAGTCGTGCCGTCCAGAGCCAATAAAGACGAGGGCTTTAGAGGGTGCGTGAGAACCGAATTTTTGGCGAAGACGTGGTACGCAACCGCCGCATTCCAGTCCCGACAGGGACGGCATGTGATAGCCCCGCACGTAAGTGCGGGGTAAGTGGGAAAGTGGAGCGAGTCCCGTTAGGGACGGCACGAGTTCTCACGCACACTCTTTAGCCCCTGAGGGACCTCGACAGGCTGCAGCGGACTATTTACGAGATGTCTTGATGGCTTCTGTTCGTCCAAAGAAAAACGACCGGGATCAGTTGTCGGATCGTGAGAACGGAGTGCGTCCGAGACGCAACGGAACGTTATAGTGATGAGCCACCTGCATGGCGAGGCCTGCGAGTGTGAGAATCATCACGAGAAAGATGCCTGCGCGTCGCGGTGCTTGCTCCTGCTGCGGAGCGATGAGTGCGATCAGCGCCCCTACGATTAATCCCGTGATCAGTCCGCCGATGTGCGCGGCGTTGTCGATCCCGGGGATTGCGAATCCGAAGATAAGGTTGTAAACGACAAACGCTCCGAGGCTGCGCAGCGTTCCTGAAAGCGCTGCACGCGGTACCGAGAACTCTCCTAACTTGAAAGCCGCCAGCAGCGCGCCTGCAAGGCCGAAAATGGCTCCTGAGGCCCCAACGCTAGGTACGTAAGGATGCCATCCAGCGCTCGCCAGACTGGCCCCCACGCCGCAAATGAGATAGATGCAGGCGTAGGTCCAGCGTCCGTAGAGCGATTCGCAGAGCTGGCCCAGATTCCACAAGCACCACATGTTGAAAGCAATGTGAATGACTCCCCCATGAACAAATACATTGGTCAGGAGCCGCCACCATTCGCCGGAAATCGTAAGGGCACCCAGGTTGCCTCCCCAGCGGACAAGCTCAGCGGGAGGGAAGTCCATGATGGTGGTCGCGGAGAGTGCCATGCCGAGAAACACCGCCGCGTTGATTCCGAAGATGATATGAGTCAGGCTGATCGCCGATTCGCCAGGCCGGACCCAAGGCGTCCGCATGACAGGTTGCGGCGCGTCGTCAGCCAGTTCTCCACGCTGCGCCGCTTCGTGCTGCACGCACCACGGACAAATCTTCCTGCCGAAGGAAAAACCAGAAAGCTGACGGCCGCATCGAATGCAGTTTGCCATGGATAATAAAGAGTAACAGCAGATTGGGGCGCGCGGCGAGGGGTGCAGTTCACCGGGGTCCGCCTTGGCAGTCGCTGGGCTTCGCTCGGCCGGACAGCCGAGGACAGCTGTCACCACATGATTCGTATCCCGCGCGAGTGTTGTTAATGGATGGTCTTGGTTTTCCTCGACATATAATCCATGAGCAGATACTGGCCGAGCGTGTAAGGCGTGGTGAAGTAGGCTTTTCCGCGGCACATTTCGGTCACTTTCTGAACGAACTGCACCAGGCCATAATCCGACGCGAGCATGAAAGTGTTGATCAGCACGCCAGCGCGCTTGCATTTTGAGACTTCTTCGAGCGTCTGGCTGACAACGAGTGGATCGAGGCCGAAGGCGTTTTTGTAAATGCGTCCGTCTTCAAGGGTAAGGGCAGACGGTTTGCCGTCCGTAATCATGACGATCTGCTTCATGTCTTTGCGCTGGCGTTGCAGAATTCTTTGCGCCATGCGCAGGCCTTCGCGCGTGTTTGTGTAATACGGTCCGACCTTGACGCGGGCGAGCTGCGACAGAGGCACCTCTTCGGCGGAATCGTGAAAAAGCACGAGGGAGAGCGAGTCCCCCGGATACTGAGTTCGAATGAGGTGCGAAAGCGCCATCGCAACTTTTTTCGCCGGAGTGAAGCGGTCTTCGCCATAGAGAATCATCGAGTGCGAGCAGTCGAGCATCAGCACGGTGGCGCAGGAAGACTGATACTCGCACTGGTGCACTTGCAGATCAGAGTATTCGATGTTCAGCGGCAGGCTCAGGCCTTCACGCTGGATCGCGCTTGAGAGCGTGGCGGTGATATCGAGGTTCAGTGTGTCGCCGAATTCATAGGTGCGGGAAGCGCCGCTGGCTTCAATCCCGGTGGCCAGATCGCGCGTGTCGTGGCGTCCAAAGCTCGATTTGCCGAGCGAGCCTAGCAGGTTTCGCAGCGACTTGAAGCCGAGGAAGTCGAGGCTCTTGTCGGTGATTTCGAATCTCGCTTGCGGAGCATTCTCGCCCAGTTGGCCACCCACGCCGGAGGGTCGGGAAGGGTCCGGCGGCTGATCGATTGAAATGTAGTCTTCCTGCTGCATGCGCTCGATCAGCTTTTCGATGAGTTCGTCGAGTTCGCCATCCATCGCCATTTGCTGCAGGCGTTCTCGCATCTCCTCGTCGAATTGATCGCCTTCCATCAGCGCTTGTTCGATGGCGCGGCGAAGGTCGTCCAGGCTCTGCTCGCCCTCGGGCATCTCATACCACATGTCGCTCTGGAAGCCGCTCTGCAGTAGGTAATCGGAGAGTGCGCTGAGCAAATCCTCCAGGCTCATTTCGCCGGCCGGGTCGGGGACGTATTTGGAGTAACGGATGCGCTTCATAAAAGCAGTGGTCAGTGGTCAGTTGCCAGTGGCTAGTAAATCCCAAGGCCAATGAGTTTTTCTGGACACTAGCCACTGGTCACTGATCACTTAGTTAAACTGCCTTCTCTGCCGGTACGGAGGTTCTTCCTTCTCGAATGATTTCTCGCGCTCGCGCGGCTCCGGCTTCTTCTCTCCGGCTTTGAAAACGCGTTCTTCGTTCCGCCCGATCCGCTTGTGCGCGTGAAGCCCCTCTAAAATGAATTCCGCAGCCGAAACTTGTTGCTCCGGACTTTCTTTCTGTGAAACGCCGAGCGGGCCGAGCTTGTCGACCAAGCCCTGAATTTCCTTGAGGTTTTCGAGCGCTTCGACGGCGGAAACAGAATCCGACAACTGAATTTCGCCGCCCAGGTCGAACCACTGCACGATCTGCTGCACATTCGCGCCAGTGAAATATTCGTCGTAAGTCTTGGCGATCGCGGAACGAATTAATTCGCGGCCCACGAAATCCGCACCTTTCATCTCGCCTTCGTATTCCAGTTCGAGCTTTCCGGTGATGGCAGGTAACGCGGCATAGACGTCACTGATGCGCGGCACGACCAGTTTTTCGTCATTGCGAAGCGCGCGGCGCTCCGCATTCGAGATGACGTTCTCCATTGCGGAGATCGGCAAGCGTTGGCTGACACCGGAGCGCTTATCGATTTTCTTATCTTCGCGTGCGGCGAAAGCGATGCGCTCGATCACCTGCTGAATGTAGGTGGGCAGGTGCATGGCGTGGCCATTGCGGCGAGTCCAGGCCTCCTGCGCGGTGATGGCGATGCCTTCATCCACAGTTGCGGGATAGTGCGTGCGAACCTCGGAGCCGATGCGGTCTTTCAGCGGCGTAATAATTTTTCCACGGGCCGTATAGTCTTCGGGATTCGCGCTGAAGACGATTGCGACATCGAGCGGCAGCCGAATCGGATATCCCTTAATCTGCACGTCGCCTTCCTGCATAATGTTGAACAGGCCAACCTGAATCTTCCCCGCCAAGTCGGGGAGTTCGTTAACGGCGAAGATGCCGCGATTGGCGCGGGGCAACAGGCCATAATGAACCGTGAACTCGCTGGAGAGTTCATGTCCGCCGCGGGCCGCCTTGATGGGATCGATGTCACCAATGAGGTCGGCGATCGTGACATCCGGGGTGGCGAGTTTTTCCACGTAACGTTCCTCGGGAGTGAGGTAGGAAATGGAAGCGTTATCACCCAGACGCGCGACTTCTTCGCGGCAGCGTCGGCAGATCGGCGCGTATGGATTGTCGCGGATCTCGCAGCCGGTAAGATATGGCATCTGGGGATCGAGCAACGTCGTGAGAGCACGCAGGATGCGGCTTTTGGCCTGTCCGCGCAGGCCGAGCAAAATAAAATTGTGCCGCGAGAGAACGGCATTCACGATCTGCGGCACGACTGTGTCGTCGTACCCAACGATCCCGGGGAAAATGCTGGCATCGTCGTGGTGACGCAAGCGGGCGATGAGATTGTCCCGAAGTTCATCCTTCACGCGGCGGGTGCGCAAATGTTCTTCAGAAAACTCACTGCGGCGCAATTCGCCCAGCGTGCGCGGGAAACTCATGACAACCCCCAGGAAAACTACTTTTCTGAATTATACGCGGAGAAGCAGACGCTGTTTGTCGTTAGCCGCTGGCCGGCAAAATTCGCGACGAAGGCGTTCCAGCAAACGATAAATGACCAACGGCTAACGTGGGTTCAGTGGACAGGGTTCAGTGGACATGCCCGTTGCCGCCCGCTTTTTCACGGGCGCGAGCGGTGCGCTGGATGTTCGGGAGGATGCTTTCGAAATAATTAATTAGCAAGGATAAGCGTTCCGCTTCGGAGCGCAGGCTGAGCAGCTTCTGTTTGAAATCCAGATCGAGGGGGAGAGAGCCCGCGAGATGGAAAGACAATGACGACGGATCGGCCCCCGAGAGATCTTGTGTAGCGCCGGCAATCGCAAGTAGCTCAGAGTGCAGCCGAATCGCGCGGGTAGTGTCCTCCAGCGGTGGAGCGCCAGGTTCGTCCTCAATCACGAGAATCTCGCCCTGCAGATAAGAGCGCTCCTGGCTGACGCGCAGAAGTTCGAAACGCTTTCGTCCTTCTGTAACGAGATCCAACCGGCCATCGGGATACTCTTTTACTACTGTAACGATTTCAGCAGTGCAGCCTACTTCGGCAAGGCCCTCCTCGACGGCGCGCACTACGCCGAAAGGGCGCTGCTGAGCTATGCATTCAGCGATCATTTCTTTGTAACGGGGTTCGAAAATGTGCAGCGGCAGCGGTGTGCCCGGGAACAGAACGACATCGAGCGGGAAGAGAGGAATCAGTGCGTCCAAGGCGGTCTCCAGCGCGACCCTTTTCCATTGTATGGTACGCGGGCCCGTTATCGTCTCAGGGGAAAACCCCGGCGAAACAGCGTGGTGGACCTTGTCAGCCGATGAGGCTGACTACGGAAATTGGCATCCGCTGGCGATGGACCTTACTGTCGTCCACGTTTGACTTCAGAGACTCATCGGAATAAAAGCAGGTCATGGAACTCGCAGGAAAAGTTGCTGTCGTCACCGGCGCTTCGATGGGAATTGGAGAAGCGATTGCGAAGATTTTTGCCGATCAAGGTGCAAAAGTAGTGCTGCTTTCACGCGATGCCGGGCGGGTGGACGCGGCAAGGGGGCGCATAGGCCAAAGCGACCTTACGCTGGCCATGACTTGCGATGTGCGGCACCGTGAAGATATCGATCGCGCCATCGGCCTGACGTTGCATCACTTCCAAAGGATCGATATTTGGGTGAACAATGCCGGGCATGGCCTGCTGGATTCCGTGGCGCAGATGGAGATGGCGGCATTCCGGGAAATGTTCGAGACGAATTTCTTTGGGGCCGTTGCCGCGATGCAGGCGGTGATTCCGGTCATGCGCCAGCAAGGCGGCGGAACAGTCATCAACATATCGAGCGTGGCGGGGCACATTCCGCTGCCGTTTCATGCCGGGTATAGCGCGACCAAGTTTGCGCTAAACGCGATCGGAAAAGCTGCCGGGGTGGAGTTGAAAAAGGATGGTATTCACGTGCTCACGGTTTGTCCCGGCTACGTACGGACTCAGTTCGGCAAAAATGTGGTTCTGGGAAACGACCAAAAGAAGGCGCGTCCGGATTCGGTGCGCGGCATCACCGCGGAACGTGTGGCTCGCGCCACGCTGCAGGGATATCGAAAGCAGAAGAGAGAAGTAATCGTGCCTTGGACAATGTATGTGCCGCAGAAGATTTATCAGCTCTTGCCGGGGCTGGTGGAGCGGGCCATGGAGAGGATGGCGAAGTAGGAACCTATCCCAGCTCCACCAGCATCGCTTCCATCTCCGATTGCGCATGCAGGTTGCCGGTGCGATGCGCGGAAGCAATGCCATCCGTGAGCATTGCCTTGGCTTCGGCAATTCGGTCGGCCCGGGCGAGCGTCTGCGCTGCCATGAAATAGCCGGCAGTATAGTCGGGATTGGTTTTCAGCAAAATGGAGAATTCCCCCAGCGCGCGATCGAGGTCGCCCTGCTTGGAGTATTCCATCGCCAGTCCATAGCGCGCGAAGGTGTCACTTGGATTCTGCGTGAGGATGTCGTTGAGGGCGGCGATGCGGTCCATAGAAGCAGTTTCCAGTTCTCGGATCTCAGTTGAGATGAGGTTACTACAAAGGTTCGTTTATCGTGGTAGTTTTGCGGTTGCCTTGCGAGGTTGAGGTGACTAGCTTGAGGTGAGTAGCTTGGGTGAGTAGAATGACCAGTCTTTAACATTTTTGTTTGCTGCGGAGGGTTGGGTAGTGGCGTGTCCATTTTTTATGCCCACAGAGAAGCTGGAGGATGGCACTTGGCTGCATGCGTCGCGTCTGCCGCTCGGATGCGGGTGGAGCGGCCACTGCACCGCTCCCGGCCACGAGGGTGACGCTCCGTCGCAGGAGGAATTGCGGGACTTCTGTAATCTGGGTTACGCGGAGGGTTGTGCGCGCTTACCCCAGCAGCGAGCCTGGGATTCAGTTCGGTTTGGAGCGCGAACCGTCGACGATGGCGCAAGAAACGGGAGCCGAAGGAGCATTCACGTGCGTTACGTTTGCGAGCGGGGCCACCGTCCAGCCGAGCACGGTCTTTTGGAGTTCGATGCACATAAGGATGAAGCTCGCTGCTCAACGCCGCATCCCGACGGCCGCCTACAGCGCATGGCGGAATGCTTTCTCGCATCGTATCTCGAAGGGAGAAAAAATCAGCAGAATGTTACGCAGGCTGCGGCAAGTTGAAGCCGCACAGGTGGGAAAGAATTGCTCACAAGTGAGGAAGAACTGTTCGACTCAAAGCGCGAACCGAAAGGACTTATGAACAGCGAAGAGATGTTGATGCCGCGTCCGGTGCGGGATTCGCAGTCTGAAATGGCGGAGCTGGTTCTGCCGAATGATGCCAACCCGCTCGGCGCCTTACTGGGCGGCCGGTTGATGCATTGGATCGATCTGGCGGGAGCGATGGCAGCTCACCGCCATTCGCGCAGTTATGCGGTGACGGCATCGGTCGACCACATTGATTTTCTCGTCCCGGTTCGGGTGGGAGACCTTGTGATCCTGCGGTCATCGGTAAACCGCGTATTTCAAACGTCAATGGAAGTAGGAGTGAAAGTATTTGTAGAAAATTACATTGCAGATACAGCCCAGCACGTCGCGTCGGCACACTTAACATTTGTGGCAGTCGATGCCAAGGGCAACCGTGTAAAAGTAGTGCCGGTGATTCCCGAGACAGAGGATCAGCAGCGCCGCTATGAGGATGCTGGCCGTCGCCGCGAGATCCGGCGGTCTGAGCTGGAGCGGCGGCGCAAAGCGAAACGATAAACGGTAATGCGCCAGTGGTGTGACCAGCATCACAGCTCGCCCCTCCACAAAAGCGATAGCCTCAAGCTTTGCCCGAGGTAGTTTCATGGATAGTGCACTCCTGGTTCATCGCATTCACTTCGCCTTTACAGTTACCTTCCACTATCTTTTTCCGCAACTCACGATGGGCCTGGCGCCCCTGATTGTGGTGCTCAAGACGCTCGGCCTGCGCCGCAATGATGAGACCTACCATCAGGCGGCGCGTTTCTGGGCGCGGATTTTCGGCATCAACTTCGTGCTGGGTGTGGTGACCGGAATCCCGATGGAGTTTCAGTTTGGCACGAACTGGTCGCACTTCTCGCGTTTCGCCGGAGGCGTGATCGGACAAACGCTGGCCATGGAGGGCGTGTTTGCTTTCTTTCTTGAGTCTGCGTTTCTGGGCCTGTTCCTTTACGGAGAGAAACGGCTCAGCCCGCGGGCGCACTGGTGGTCGGCGGTCGCCGTGTTTCTGGGCTCGTGGCTCTCGGGCTTCTTCATCATCGCCACCGATGCCTGGATGCAGCATCCCGTGGGCTTCGTTGGGGCTCCGGACGGTTCGGTGCAGCTGTCGAGCTTCTGGGAACTGGTGCTCAATCCCTGGGCATGGTGGCAGTATGCCCACAACATGAGCGGGGCCGTGATTACGGGCGCCTTCGTGATGGCGTCAGTGGGAGCGTTCTACCTGCTTTGGGGAAAGTTTGAGGCGCACGCGCGGATCTTCGTACGCGTGGGCGTCGTCGCCGGTTTGATCTTCAGCGTCTTGCAGTTGTTTCCTACCGGCGATGGCCAGGGACGGATGATTGCTCTGCATCAACCGGTCACACTGGCAGCCATGGAGGCTCTGTTCGTCAGCCAGGCGGGAGCGCCGCTGATAATCCTGGGGCAGCCGAATGTGGATGAGCACAAGATTGATAATCCGATTGAGGTCCCCAGCGCACTCAGCTTTCTGACTTACCGGGCGTGGGAGGCTGACGTGCAGGGGCTCGACGCGTTCCCTTCAGACGTGTGGCCGGAGAACATTGCGCTTCTCTATTACAGTTACCACATCATGGTTGGGCTGGGGACGATCTTTATCGCCATGATGGCGGTCGCAGCGTTGCTGTTGTGGCGTGACAAGTTGTTCTCAGCGCGCTGGATGTTGTGGATTCTGCTGGCGGCCCTGCCTTTCCCTTACATCGCCAACACGGCCGGATGGATGACGGCGGAACTGGGGCGGCAGCCCTGGCTGGTTTACGGCTTGATGCGCACGGCAGACGGATTTTCGAAGATGGTATCGGCGGGCAATGCGATGTTTACGCTGCTGGGCTTCCTCGGCATGTACACGGTGCTGGGGATATTGTTTCTGTTTCTGGTGCATCGTGAGATAGAACATGGGCCGATGGTTGAGATGAGTGCGGGGCACTAGTGGGTGGAGCAGGCCTTACAGGCCTGCGTCATGAAACTCAGATTAGAGGGCTTTAGCCCCTGAGGAGTGCGATGGAAACCTTATGGTTCATGATCGTGGCCGTAATGGTGGCGGCCTACGTGGTGCTGGACGGATTCGACCTCGGGGCCGGGGCCATCTACCTGATCGCTGGAAAGACGACCGACGAGCGGCGAAAGATCCTGCGCGCCATTGGCCCCGTGTGGGATGGCAATGAAGTTTGGCTTCTGGCCGCCGGAGGGACGCTTTACTTCGCTTTCCCGTTGCTCTATGCCTCCAGCTTCAGCGGCTTCTACCTGCCGCTGATGATGGTGCTGTGGCTACTGATGTTGCGCGGCATTGGCATTGAGTTGCGCGCGCACCTGGAGAATCCGGTTTGGGTGGGCTTCTTTGATTTGATCTTCTGTGCATCGAGTGTGCTGCTGGCGATTTTCTTCGGTGCGGCTTTGGGCAACGTGGTGCGCGGCGTGCCTTTGGGTGCAGACGGTTATTTCTTCGAGCCGCTCTGGACGAATTTCCGTGTGAGCGCGAATACCGGAATTCTCGACTGGTACACGGTGCTTACTGGAGTGATCGCGCTGGTGACGCTGACCGCGCACGGGTCGCTATATGTCGCGGTTAAGACCGACGGCGAGTTAAATCAGCGTGCCCGCAATGTGGCGTTGTGGGCGTGGCCGCTGCAACTGCTCGTGACCATCGTCGGGCTGGTGGCAACGTGCTTCGTGCAACCGACGGTTCTTGATAACTATAAGCAACATGCCATCGGATTTTTAATTCCCATGCTCGTGTTGGGAAGCCTCGGAGTGATGATCTATGCCATCCGCAAGGGGCAGGACAAACTTGCCTTCGTGGGCTCGGCTCTTTACATCGTGGGGATGCTGGTAGGGGCGGCATTTGCGTTGTATCCCGTGGTGCTGCCGGCAAGCACGAATCCTGCCTACAGTCTGACTATTTACAACACGGCTGCGGGTCGCCACGGTCTGACGGTTGGCTTTACGTGGTGGATTCTGGGGATGATTCTGGCTCTGGGATACTTTGTAATGCTGTTCCGCATGTTTCGAGGGAAAGTGCGGTTGGAAGGCGAGGGGTATTGAACGCGGTAACCGAGTGCCGACGACTTGCCTAGCGCTGCGGTAAATTGGTCTTAGGCAGCCGGTCGAAGCAACCGTTCTCCAGTCGCGAAGCGACGGCATAGGAAAGCCCGCCACGGCAGTGGCGGGACCATGAAGTGGAGCGAAGCAAGTCCGCTTCAGCGGACGACACTTATCCGAATGCGTCCTTCATGTCAAATTCCATCCCTGATTTCCGCGGCATCGCCTCAAACTCGCGCTCATATGATCGTTTCGATGATGCTCAACCTGATGTTCGATGTAATCAATCAGCGCATCCTTGTTGGGACTGCTCACGCTAAAGGCGCCATAACCCTCTTGCCAGGCAAAGTCCAGTCTATGCTCGTGGAGCCATCGCGAAGAGTTCGCCTTTAACAGCTGCACCGCCTTTGCCGCGGCCATATCTGGCGGAAGGACGATCAGTAAGTGAACATGGTTCGCGATTCCTCCTGCAGCCAGCACGCGGACTCCATAATTGCGGCCGACCCCGGCTAAATATTTCCAAAGTCTCGGCAGAATCTCTTGAGGAATAAGGTTGCGCCGTTCCTTGGTGCTGAACACGCAATGGATCAGGATGTTCGGATACCGGTGCGCCATGCCCCAAACTATCCCCTATTTGTGCGATGAGTCTAGGTCGGATATCACCTAAGGCAAGTGCCGTCCCTAAAACGGGACTCCGCGTCTCCTGCGTGAGCTATCCGGCACTGCCGTGCCGGGCTTTCACATGCCGTGCCTTCGGCACTGCGTTCGCGCCGAGGTTCGGGGAGTCCTCTCGCCCTTGCCGTAAAGAACGCGGGGAGGGCGGGCCACGGCCCTCTGCGGGGCGGGCTTCGCAGGCCTGACAGCCGGGGCGGCTGTCTCCACATGAGCATCGTGGCTCACCTGTATAATCGTAGAGTTCGAGCCATCCTGATTGATTCTTGGAGTGTGATCCTTTGAGTGCACATATGCCGTCTCATCCCGGGCAGGGCGCGCCGGGGCCGCAACCGTTGCCCGGAGTCGATGCCATCATTGCCGTCGGTTCGGGCAAGGGAGGGGTGGGAAAGACCACCCTATCGGTGAACCTGGCTGTGGCTCTGGCCAAGATGGGACACAAGGTGGGCCTGCTCGACGCGGACGTTTACGGTCCCAACGTCCCGCTGATGCTGGGAGTGAACGCCCAGCCGAAGATGGCTGGCGAAAACCGCATCGAGCCGCTCGAAGCTTTTGGTCTGAAAGTAATTTCGGTAGGATTCCTTAATCCTGGAGACAAGCCCATCATCTGGCGCGGTCCCATGCTGCACCAGATTGTGAAGCAATTCCTGGGGATGGTGGAGTGGGGCCATCTCGATTACATGGTGGTCGATCTCCCGCCCGGAACTGGTGACATTGCACTGTCGCTCGTGCAGTCAGTGCCTCTAACCGGAGCGGTGGTGGTTTCGACTCCTTCCGATGTTTCACTGCAGGACGCGCGCAAGGCAATCGAAATGTTCCGGCAGATGAAAGTCGATCTGGTGGGCGTGGTCGAGAACATGAGCTTCTTTACCTGCCCGCACTGCAACCACGAAATTGATATTTTCTCGCGCGGTGGAGCGGAGAAAATGGCGCGGCAGTTTAGCGTTCCATTTCTTGGAAGCATTGAACTCGATCCTGAGGTGCGCAAGTCCGGAGACGGGGGGAAGCCGATTGTGCTGGAGGGAGAGAATTCGCCGCATGCCAAGTCGATCTTTGCGTTTGCGCGCAAGGTGGTCGCGCGAGTGACAGAGATCAAGGCGGGCGAGTCGGCCAGCGTGATTCAGATTCAGTAGCCGAGCTCGCTTTCAGCCTTTTCTGAAGTGCATCCAGAAATATGCGAAAAAGGCAGCGAACGCGAATCCTAACGTCGAAATGACAAGAGTTGGGGTCCAGAATAGAACGACTCGCAGGATTTTGCTGTTTAGCCGACTGGCTGCGAAGAATAGACAAAAAAACAAAAGGGCAAGAATCCAGAACTGAGGCGAAAGCAGACTTTCCAAAAGTCCCCCGGCAACTGCACCCAATCCTGTTGCTTTTTGCTGGCCGATCTCCCAGAGAGCATTCAGAAGCCCCGGCCCAAGGAAAGCGGCAAATATAGAAGCCACCCCGCACAGCAATCCTCTCAGATAAGTCACCGGCAAACCTCCGTTGTGGCGGTCTCATTTTACGCTGGCCGGAGAAAAGCTCACTTGCTTGTCTCTGCTCTCGAGAACCGCGACAGTCGCCAAACAGCGCGAGGCTCTTCATCTTTCAAGATCAATTGAGCCATGATCTCTCCCAGCGCTGGCCCGTGCTTGAAACCGTGCCCCGAGCCCCCGCCTACCAGCCAGACGTTATTCATGCGGGGATGGCGATCCACGATGAAATGGCTGTCGGACGTTTGCTCGTATTGGCAGACGCGCGTCTCGATGAGCGGCGCATCTTTCATCGCGGGAAAGCGGAAAGTCATGTACTCGCGGACTCGCTTCAGGGTCGCCGCGCTGATAACTCGCTCGCCGGAGGTGGGATCGAATTCACGGCCACGCGTATCGTCGGCGACTTTGAACCCTCGGCGGTCGCTGCCCGGGATGCCGTAGAAAAATCGCTTGGCATGATCGTTCGAGAGATGATCGCCCCACACGGGCAACTGGGCATCAGTGAAGTAAGGAGTGTGGCGAGAAGGCTCGCCGAAGAAAAAGATGTCCTGCTTCGTGGGACGAATCAAATCGCCGATGGTTTGGGGAAACAATTTGCCAAGCCAGGGACCGCAGGCGAAGACGTAAGCGTCCGCTCTTAATTTGGAGCGGTCGGACAATTTCAGGTGGGGGATAGACGATTCTAAGCCTCCGCGTAGGGCTTGGGCCAGGCGGTATTCTCCGCCCCCAGCAATGAATGCATCGACCACGGCCTGGCAACTAACGCGGGCGTCGAGGTATCCGCATTCGGGTTCGAAGATTCCCCACTGGACGCCCGAGAAGTTAATCTGCGGCCAGCGTCTTTTCATCTTCGCCGTAGAGAGTTCCTGAAACTTGAGCCCGGCTTCGCGAAGCACGTCGATCGACCCACGCTCGTAGGCATCGTCTTGGCTGCTGACCATCCACAGAACGCCGGTGCGATGCAGGAACCGCCTCTTCCAGCGTCGTTCATATTTTTCCCAGAGATTCAGGGATCGGGCGGCGAGCGCGGTATAGGGCTGGTCGGGGCCATAGGTGCCACGCATGATGCGCGTCTCGCCGCCGGACGACGCGCGCGAGTTGCCGGGCCCCCATGTGTCAATCAGAGTGACGCGAGCACCGTGCTCGAGAAGATGGAGCGCCGTCCAACCGCCAAAGGCACCGGCTCCCACCACCGCGATGTGAAGTTTGGATTTCATTCCGAATGCTCTCGCTGCTTGAGATACGATGTTGAGAATACGAAGTTGAGAATACGCGGAGATGGGAAGCGGTGGAAGATGCAACTGCGGATTCTGGTCAGGTATACTCCTTCGGCCATGAATCCGCGACCGAACCTGTGCTTTCAATATTCAATGTTGTTATGTGCCGTCGCATCTTCAATTGTTTGCGCTTCCATTTTTGCGCATGCAGCTGCCGCGCCGTCGCGCGCTGCAGCCGTGGTCGACGCCATGCCGCACGCCAAGAAGATTGATGAGGTTGCGCTGTCCCCGGACGGCAGTCGAGTCGCCTACATAGTCGAGGGAAGACTCACGGTAATCCCTGCCAGTGGAGGGTTATCTCGAGCCATTGCTGTCGCAGGCAACCTTGCGCTCCGTGGTGTAGCTTGGTCGAGCGACAGTAAGCATCTCGCTTTCATCGCTGACCTTCCCGGCGACGTTCCTGCCGCTCAGGTCTGGACTGCGGCAGCCGACGGCAGCTCGTCGGCAAAGCATGCGGAGCTGAAAGGCTACGCGCAAGACTTACGCTTCTCTCCCGACGGCTCGAAGTTGGCGATGCTATTCATCGAGGGCATACCGCGCGTAGCGGGCCCTTTGCAGCCCATGACGCCATTGGCTGGAGTGATTGATGAGGAAATCTTCGAAGAGCGGATTGCAACTGTCGACCTCACAACGGACCATCTCTCGCAAGTCACACCCGTGGACATGTACGTCTATGAGTACGATTGGACTCCCGATGGCCAAAGCTGGGCGGCCATTGCCGCGCATGGTAATGGCGATGCGAATTGGTGGGTCGCCCGTCTCTACATGGTGAATGCGCAGAGCGGCGAGATGCGCGAAATTTACAAACCAGAGCTGCAAATGGCAAATCCGCGCGTTTCCCCCGATGGCAAAAATGTGGCGTTCATCGAAGGGTTGATGAGCGATGCCGGCCTCAATGGCGGCGAGATCCACGTCGTCCCAACTGCAGGAGGCGGCGTACGGAATCTCACTCCCCACAGCAAAACATCTCCCTCCGCTCTTGCCTGGACCTCTCTCGACTTGATTGCCTTCTCCCAAAATGCAGATGGAAACTCCGGCTTCGCTACAGTCAGCACCACCACAGGCGGGGTTCAGTCTCTGTGGACTGGGGAAGAATTGACCGCCGTAACCACCGATGCCTGGGTCCCCGGCGGGTCATTCTCTCGCTCTCGCGACGGATCAGTGACCGCAATTGCGCGTCAATCGGCGAATGCCCCACCGGAAGTCTGGGCTGGACCCATCGGCAAATGGAAACAGCTTACCCAGTTGAACGCTGGGATCAAGGCGCCATGGGGCGAGATGCGAAACGTTCACTGGATGAACGGCGACACCCGGGTTCAAGGATGGTTGATGCTGCCCGCGAACATGCCTGCGAATATTGCCACGGGCAAGACCTACCCGCTTGTGGTGAATGTGCATGGAGGACCATCATGGGCGTGCACTTCGCACTGGGACGAGAGTGTGATGGGTCCGCAGTCCGCCATGGGCTACTTCGCTCTCTGCCCAAATCCTCGCGGCAGCTATGGACAAGGTGAGGCGTTCACTCAAGGCAACGTGAAGGACTTCGGCGGCGGCGATTTTCGCGACATCATGGCCGGTGTCGATGCTATCTCTAAGGAATTTCCCATCGACACGAGGCGCATCGGCATTCGCGGGCACAGCTATGGCGGGTATATGACGATGTGGGCCGAGACTCAGACGCAACGTTTCGCTGCTGCCGTCGCCGGCGCCGGCCTCTCCGACTGGTTGAGCTACTACGGTCTCAACGATATCGACGAATGGATGATTCCATTTTTCGGTGCATCGGTGTATGACGATCCTGCCGTCTACGCGAAGAGCGATCCCATGCACTTTGTGAAAGCAGTGAAGACGCCGACCTTGATTCTGGTGGGTGACCGCGACGGTGAAGTGCCGATGGAGCAATCGGTCGAATGGTGGCATGCGCTCGCTACCCTGCAGGTGCCCACGAGGTTAGTTGTCTATCCGGACGAAGGACACTTGTTCATCAAGCCCGCAGACGCCCGTGACTACACACGGCGCACTCTCGAATGGTTCGAAGAATGGTTCGCAAAGGCACCTTGATCGTGCAGCAAACCAGAAACACCTTACTGGTGCGCAAACATTGTGCAGCAAACTCTGTGAGGATGAGCGCTGAGGGCCAGATAGTGCTTTCATATTATTGATCCTGTTGACTTGAGTTCAGATAATCGCGTCACTTCGGGGTTCGATCATTTCAGATAATCCAACAGCTTCGGACATACCGCGCCGCGCGAGCAGAGAACCCGCGACTCGCGATGACGAAGAAACTAAGGGAACGTCTGGCCTCCCAATGAGGCGAGGGTCGTCCGTCCGCAAGATCCTACTCAGACTCTTAGTCGGTCTGATGATCGTCTACTTTTCTTTCGGAGGCTACGTCTGGTGGGCGATGCATCAGACGCCCGAGACGTTCGGGCGCGTGATGTCCAGAATGCCCGGTCCGGTGGTCTTCTTACTCTTTCCATTTGAAACGCTGTGGACTCACGCTCGCGCCGGAACCCTGCACGTTGGAGATCCAGCGCCGGACTTCTCACTCCTCAAGTTAGACAAAAGCGAACGCATTCAGCTTTCGGCGTTTGCCGAGCAACGGCGGCCGGTTGTGCTGGTATTCGGCAGCTACACTTGACCACCCTTCCGGCGGGAGGTTCCTGCCCTCAACAAACTCTACGAACAATACGGAAGCCAAGTCTCATTTCTGGTTGTCTACATTACCGAGGCGCATCCCAGCGATGTCTGGCAGATGCAGAGCAACATCAAGGACCAAGTCGTTTTTGCCAGCCCCAAAAGTGAAGAAGAACGCGCCTTTGTTGCGGGGGCTTGTGTGCGAAAGCTGGGAATAGAAATCCCAGCGGTTCTCGACGAATTCGGCGACTCAACCGAGCACGCATACACAGGATGGCCAGATCGAATGTACGTGATCGACGCTGCCGGTCGCATCACCTACAAAAGCAAACCCGGCCCCTTCGGCTTCAAAACAGACGAACTGAAAGACGCCGTCGCTCGCGTCGTCCAATCGCGCTAAACGGATAGTTCACCAACAATTCTCGGAAACTCTTGCCCGTCCGTATTTTCCGCCACTTTCTTGCCACATCGATGGCACCGTGCGGTCCTTGACAGGAGGACGGCGCGTTCCTAAAATCCAAGCAGGAAGCGCTCTTTGCGTCCTAAGCTAAGTTTTTGCATCTAAAATACTTAGCTGGAACTGCATGCCCTCTGACCCTAATATCGGTAAACGGGAACGCGAAGTTCTGACGGCGATCGTGGAGACCTTTATTTCCACGGGCGAGCCGGTGGGTTCGCGCACGCTGGCGCGCTCGAATCGCGAGGGATTAAGTCCGGCCACGATTCGTAACGTCATGGCCGACCTCTCCGACGCCGGCTTTCTTGAGCAGCGGCATACTTCGTCGGGACGCGTCCCAACTCCTGAGGCCTATCGCTATTACGTGGAAAGGATCAGCGGAGATGCCCGACTGGCGCCGCAGGAAGAGAGCCTGATTTCCGACTCGCTGGCAGGAATCAGCGACGTGCAGGAATTCATGGAGCGCACCTCCCATGTGCTCTCTCTGATTTCGCGAAATGTCGGAGTTACGGTGGCCGCCAGCGGCACCAGGAATGCTCTGGAGCATGTCTACTTCTCGCGGCTCGGCGATCAAAAGGTGCTGGCAGTGTTGGTGACGCGCTCCGGCTTGGTGCGCGATCGAGTGCTAAGGCTCGATCTCGGGCAGGATGAGCTTGATCTCGCGGCACGCTACATCAACGACAATTTTCGCGGTTGGACCATGGAATCGATGCGCGCCGAGCTCGCGCGGCGAATCGAACAGGAGCGCAGCGAATACGACCGCCTGATGAATTCGATCGAGAAACTTTACAAGCAAGGTGCACTCGCCTCTGATTCCGGCGCACAGGCGGTTTTCGTGGAAGGTGCCGCCAATCTGTTAACCGGCGAGGAAGATCACAAGCGCCTGCAGGAGATGATGAAGACTCTGGAAGAGAAAGAAAAAGTCGCGCAACTCCTCGGCGCATACCTGGACGTGAAGCAGGAAGCGGTGCGGGTAGTGATTGGATTGGATGATGCGCTGCCTTCGATGCAGAATTTCGTGCTGATTGGCGCTCCGGCTCGGTCGGGTAGCGATATGGTCGGTTCACTGGCCGTGATCGGACCGACGCGCATGGATTATCAGCACACGATGACCGCGGTCTCCTACATTGCTCGCCTCTTCGACAAAATCTTGAATGAATCGGAGTAATCATAGTCGGTATGAGTAAAGCGAATGGAAAGTCAGAAGCGCAAAAGGCAGGCCTGGATTTGGAGCACGAACTGCCGTCGGGCGACGTGAGTGAGAACTCCACGCAGACGGCGGTGAGCGCGGACTCGTCTGCGCCGGAATCAGAATTGCAAAAAATTAAAGCCGAGCGCGACTCGCTGCTCGATCGGTTGGCGCGAGCCCAGGCGGAGTTTGAAAACGCACGCCGCCGAGCCAGCAAGGAACAGCAGGAGTATCGCGATTACGCCGTAACCGATGCGGTGAAGACTTTATTGCCGGTAGTAGATAGTCTGGAGCGTGCGTTACAGGTGCAATCGGATAGCACAGAGTTTCGCGGCGGAGTCGAACTCATCTACAAACAACTGCAGGCTGCGCTCGCGAAGCTATCGGTGCATCCCATCGTGGCGAAAGGGGAACCTTTCGATCCGCGCTTCCACGAGGCCATCGAAATGGTCCAAACTACCGATGCTCCAGATCATCAAGTGATCGAAGAACTGCAGCGCGGCTACAAGTTCAAGGATCGGCTGCTGCGGCCCGCAATGGTGAAGGTAGCTAGCAACTCCGGGAGATAGGTTTCCAACCCAGTTGTAATCCACATCGTTTTTTTGAGGAAAGGCGCCTATTCTGGCCACGAACGCAAAACGCGATTACTACGAAGTGCTTGGGGTGAGCCGCACTGTAAGCGAAGTTGAACTGAAGAGCGCTTATCGCAAACTTGCCATGCAATGGCATCCCGATCGAAACCCGAATAATCCTGACGCGGAAGAGCGCTTCAAGGAGGTCACTGAGGCCTACACAATACTGGCCGATTCCGAAAAGCGTTCTCTCTACGATCGCTTCGGCCATGCCGGCGTCGGCGGTGCCAGCGCCGGCGCGGGCTTCGACGCCTCGGCCTTTCAGGATTTGGGCGACATTTTCGGAGAATTCTTCGGCTTCGGAGATACCTTCGCAGGCGGCGGACGGCGACGCAGCCGGATTCAGCGCGGTGCCGATTTGCGCGAGGATTTGACCATCGAGTTCGAGGAGGCTGCGTTTGGCACTGAGACGCGCGTGATGGTACGCCGTCACGAAGTCTGCGAGGAGTGTCACGGCTCAGGCGCCGCGCCCGGCAAAGGCCCCACGACTTGCCGCTCGTGCGCGGGTCGCGGGCAGGTACGCTATCAGCAAGGCTTCTTTAGCATCGCGCGGACTTGTCCCGCTTGCCAGGGAACCGGCAACGTAATTACCGATCCTTGTTCTAAGTGCAAGGGCGAAGGCCGGATTCTGCGGCAACACGCAGTGGAGGCGAGGATTCCGGCGGGCGTGGAGGATGGTACGCGCATTCGCTTTACCGGCGCCGGCGAGGCCGGACCTCACGGCGGTCCTGCTGGCGATTTATACATTGTGTTGCACGTGAAGGAGCATCCATTTTTTGTGCGCGAGGGAAATGATCTGCACTGCGTGGTGCCTATCTCCGTGACGCAAGCCGCGATGGGTGCGGAAATCCGCGTCCCCACCCTCGAAGGCGAACACGCTCTCAAGATTCCCGACGGAACCCAGCCCGGCACAACCTTCCGTATCCGCAACAAGGGCGTGCCCGTGCTCAATGGACATGGCAAGGGCGATCTCTACGTGGAGGTGCGAGTGCAGATTCCGGCTAAGCTCAGCAAGCGCCAGAAAGAACTGCTTCAGGAACTGGAGACCACCGCGAAAGTAGACAACCAGCCAATGATGCGATCATTGCTCGGCAAAGTAAAAGACATGTTCGGCTAAACATGTTCGGCTAAACGCAGAACAGCAGAACAGAAGATTGGCATCGGGTTCGTATCAGGATATGCGTTCAGGCCTATCATAAGCACCGCATCATGGTGCGCGCCTAGGCTCCGCGGTTTCCCAACTCATGACACGCCGCCGTTGGATTGCCGATGAAGTCTCAGGAGATCGCGCCACCCTGGTTGGAGAACATGCCAATCATCTCCTACGCGCGTTGCGGGCTCGCGTCGGCCAGGAGTTCGACATCGCCGCCGGCCCTACCGTGCGACGCGGCAAGATTACGTCCATCGCAAATGAACGCGTCGAGTTTGAATTGGGCGAGGAACTTTGTGATGAAAAGTCGGCTGAAATCACTCTCCTGCTCGCCATCTTCAAATTCGATCGGATGGAGTGGGCCATCGAGAAATGCACTGAGCTAGGCGTGGCGCGGATAGTCCCCGTAATTGCACGGCGAACGGATTCCCATCTGGCTGCCGCATCCACAAAGAGAGTGGAACGTTGGCAGCGAATTGCGCAGCAAGCGGCGGAACAATCGCGGCGACCCAGGCCTCCAGAAATCGCTGTGCCGATCAAGCTTTCCGAGGCGCTGAGCGTTCCGGCTGCATTGCGGATCGTGCTATCGGAATCGGAAGAGCAAACTCTGCTCCGCGATGTCGCAAAGCCCGATACGCCAGGCCTTGAAAATGAGGGCAACGGTATTGCTCTTGCGCTTGGCCCGGAGGGCGGATGGACCGTAGACGAAGTGCAGTCCTTTCGAGAGGCTGGATGGATTTCCGTCTCGCTCGGCAACACCATTCTTCGCGCCGAGACCGCCGCGATCGCCGCAACCGCGGTCGTAGCCTCCGCGTTGTACACGCTCTGACCACCCCGGTGGTATTCTGGCGCACAATGGCTGTTTCCAAAGCACAAACTCATCCTCCCACATTCGTTCCCGACGATCGCCAGCGCGAAGCGATTGACCACGATCAAGGACCGATGCTGGTTGTCGCCGGCGCCGGCACAGGCAAAACATCAGTCCTCATCCACCGCATCGCCCGCCTGGTTCAGCAGGATCACGCCAAGCCGGATGAAATCCTGGCACTCACCTATACCGTGGCTGCCGCCGGAGAGATGCGCAATCGTGTAAGCGCGCTTCTGGGCAGGAAAATTCATTCCGTCACCTTTCACGATTATTGCCTCGACCTGCTGAAGCGCTCTCGCAAAGACTTTGGCGTACTCGACGAAAAAGATCTCTGGATTTATCTGCGCAAAAGAATTCATGAGCTTCGACTGGAACATTACATTCGAGCCGCAAACGTGGGGCAGTTTCTCGATGACTTGCTGCGTTTTCTCAGCCGTTGTCACGACGAACTGGTCACGCCGGAAAAATATGCGGACTACGTCGCGCGCCTGGAACGCGGCGAATTACCTGTACCCCGCGTTCTTAAGTCGAAGGATCAACCGGCCGACGCTGAAGTGATCGGTCGCTGCCACGAAATTGCCCGCGTTTTCGCGACCACCGAGCGCTGGCTATTGGAAGAAAATCTGGGCACTTTCAGCCACATGATCACACGGGCGCACGACTTGCTTATAGGCGACGAAAAGGTGCTGGCCACCGAGCGCTCGCGAGCCCGCTTCATTCTGGTCGACGAATTTCAGGACGCCAACTTCGCCCAGATCAAAATTCTGGCCGCGCTGGCAGGCGGAGAAGCCAATGTCTTCGGGGTTGGAGACCCGGATCAGGCCATCTACCGTTTTCGTGGAGCGTCGAGCGCGGCATTTCAACTTTTCCGCCGGCATTTTCCGCAGACGAAGTTGGTCGCGCTGGGCAAGAACCGGCGCTCGATCACTCCAATCCTGCAATGTGCCTTCGCCGTCGTTGACAAGAACCCTCCAGTGTTCGGGTCGAATGAGCGGGGGCCTCTTTCTTACCGCCGTGCTCCTCTGCTGTCGGCGCGGGAAGAGGATGCGAAGAGGCAGGGGATAACTCTTCCAACGTTCCCTGTGGAAGCGATTTCATTTGCCGGCAAGAATGCCGAGGCTCCGGAAGTGGTTCGCATCATCGAGGAGACCAGGCGGAGCCGGCGATGCAAGTGGAAGGATTTTGGCATCCTTTACCGCTCACATATTCATCGCGATGAAGTTGCGCAAGAATTAGCCGAGCGACAAATCCCTTTCTCGATCGAGAACATGGATGTGAGCGATACTCCGCAAGTACGGGATCTGTTTGCCTGCGTGGCGGTGGTTGTCGATCTCGGATCCGACGCCAGTCTCTTTCGTGTAGCGGCGCTTCCCCAGTTCGATGTCGATCCTGAACAGTTGCGTGCCGCACTGCGTGCGATTGCCACCCATTCGAAGGAGGGCGTGGTCGTCCCGCTGGCTTCGGTGCTGGATACCGTTGCAGGCGGCCGCGACGTGCTGGAATCCGTACGCCGCACGCGGGATGAGGTCATCAGGAAGAATGCAAAAACCCGCGCAGCTCTGGAATCGATTGGAAAACAATTCCGGCTCGATCTCGAGTCCGCGGTTCTGCAGACAGCGTTGAAATTTGCGGAGGAATGGGAAAAAAAGAAAACCACCAAAACCAGAGAACTTGGCGAATGGATCGAGTACCTGGAATATTTTCGCGAGGCCTGCGGAGTAATTCCGATGGCGTCGAATGCCAATCAAGATGCCGTTAAACTCATGACCGCCCACGGCGCCAAAGGCCTCGAATTCTCCCATGTCTTCATCCTGCGGGCGACCAGCCCGTCGTTTCCCTCCGGTTATCGTGAGAGCCTTGTGGAATTTCCCAGGGAGTTGCGCGATCCCGATTCCGCTGCGGCGGGGGATGACAAGACCCTCCACGATCAGGAAGAGCGTCGTCTATTTTACGTGGCAATGACGCGGGCAAGGGATTCACTTCACATTTATGGGAAGCAGGGAATCGGCCGCGACAAAACGCCGGCCGGCCTGATGCGCGAACTCATCACGAACCCTACACTGCAACCGTGGCTGAGATCACGGCAGGCGCTTGCTTCGCAGCCGGAGTTGATTGAGATCGCCGCGGCCGCCGATTCGTCTTATCCCGAAGGCTCGCGCCTACCCGCATGGCTTGC
Source organism: uncultured Acidobacteriota bacterium (assembly GCA_963717205.1). Lineage (GTDB taxonomy): Bacteria > Acidobacteriota > Terriglobia > Terriglobales > Acidobacteriaceae > Sulfotelmatobacter. Next base: position 37,084 of record CAVQVP010000001.1, read on the forward strand.
GCTTCCGCCAGTCGAGGGACTAGGCGCGCGTCTGAGTGCCACGGCGGTTGAGACCTACGAGACGTGTCCGCTGCAGTTCAAGTTTGAACGTGAATGGAAACTCTCGCGACGCATCCACGCCGCCATGCAGTATGGCGCCGCCATGCACCGCGTGCTTCGCACCTACTATGACTCTGTGCGTCTCAACCGGACCAAGAGCGACGAGGAATTGCTGCAACTCTTCCGTGATGATTTAGCTGCGTCCGGAATTCAGGACCGCTATCAGCGCGAGTTGTACCTGGAGCAGGGGCTCGAGCAATTGAAGGATTTTTTCGCGCATACGCGATCAGCTTCCATGCCGGAGGTTTTGCACACCGAAGAATGGTTCGAAGTGCAGATCGCAGGGACGAAGGTTGCCGGACGAATCGATCGTATCGACCGCTCAGCCGATGGCAGCGTTGCCATCGTGGACTACAAGACCGGCAAAGCTCGCTCGCAGGAAGACGCGGACGAGAGTTTGCAACTTTCGATTTACGCAATGGCCGCGCGTGAGAAGTGGGGATATCGCGTAAAGGAACTGGCGTTTCACAATCTCGAGGGGAATGTTCTGGTCGTATCGAAACGCACTGAGTTTCAATTGGAGGAGGCGCGGGAGCGGGTACGGGATGTGGCGCGTCACATCGCGGACAAAAACTTTGAGCCCAAGATCGGCTTCCACTGCACATTCTGCGCCTTTCGAGGATTATGCCCCGCGCGCGAAAAGCAGGCTCCGAGCCTTACCTCGGGCATTGCCAGGGTACAGCTTGCAAGGGGTGCGAAGTCGCTCGATTGACCTTTGCCAATTCAATCACGAACTGCCCGGCGAACTTCCGTACAAAAACTTAGGGGACGCTTTCGGCGTCCCCCTTTTTTCACTTTGTACTGACCTCTTAGTGCTTCTTTTTCTTCTTTGCCTTTTTCTTGGTTGCCATTGTTTCTATTCTCCCTTCCATTGTTCATGGAAAAATCTGCAACGGATGTTTTGTTGCAACTAATTGATTGTATAGAGTTAATGAAAAATGAAGTCAAGAAAAAAATGAACCCATGGTAGCGTGCGGTGTTGTACCAAAGTCACACAGCAGCGATCGTTAACGAAGAAATTTCGAAGCGTGCACTATCAAAAAAGCTTCGAGCGTTCAATCGCGAGCGACGAAGAGCTTCCCTCGACGGCTCGCGGGCATCCAACTTGTCGGATGATGCGACCGGACCGCTGCGCATCCCACCGGCAGAAGTTCATCCCTTTCCCTTATCGCGCATCTATAATGGATAGTTGCGAAATCTTCGCGGGAGCATGATCAATGGCGGCTTTCGATGATGTTGTCATCATTTCCGGTTGTCGTACAGCGGTAGGAAAGTTTCAGGGCAGTCTCAGCGATTTGAGCGCTACGCAACTGGGCGCAGTGGTGGTTCGCGAGGCGGTGAAGCGCGCAGGTTTGAATTCCGATCAGATCGACGAATGCATCATGGGCAACGTGCTCCCTGCGGGACTCGGGCAAAATCCCGCGCGGCAAGCGGCAATCTTCGCGGGATTGTCGCCGGCAACAGGTGCCATGACAATCAACAAAGTTTGTGGCTCCGGATTGAAGGCGGTTGCCCTCGCGGCGCAAGCGGTGCAGACCGGAAACAGTTCTATCGTTGTCGCTGGCGGAATGGAATCGATGACCAACGCTCCGTATTTGCTCCCGCAAGCGCGCAAAGGATATCGCCTGGGCAACGGGCAGGTGATCGATTCGATGGTGCACGACGGCCTCTGGGACGTTTACAACGACTACCACATGGGCGTCACCGGAGAGAATGTCGCAGAAAAATACGGTATCACCCGCGAAGAGCAGGATGAGTTCGCCGTGAACTCGCACCGCAAAGCCTTGGCCGCGATGAAAGAGTGTAGATTCAAATCTCAGATCGTCCCCGTGGAAATCCCTGCGAAGAAGAAAGCCGCAGCCCCGGTGCTCTTCGAGAAAGATGAATCCCCGCGCGAGGATACGACCGTGGAAACGCTGCGCGCGTTGAAACCGGCCTTCAAGAAAGACGGCACCGTAACCGCCGGCAATGCTCCCGGAGTGAATGACGGCGCGGCGGCAGTGGTGGTCACCAGCGCAAAGCGCGCGAGCGAACTGCACGCGCAGCCGATGGCTCGAATTGTGGCGCAGGCCACCAGCGGCGTCGAACCGAAGTGGGTGATGATGGCGCCCGTCGATGCTGTGAAGAAGATCTGGGAGAAGACCGGTTGGAAAAAAGACGATGTCGATCTTTACGAACTCAACGAAGCCTTCTCGGTGCAGGCTCTAGGCGTGATCCGCGAGCTTGGGCTCGATGCAAATAAGGTTAACGTGAATGGGGGCGCGGTTGCCATCGGACATCCCATCGGGGCTAGCGGCGCTCGAGTGCTGGTGACTTTGATTTACGAGATGACCCGCAGAAACGTCAAGCGTGGAATCGCCGCGCTTTGCCTCGGCGGCGGCAATGCAGTGGCGATGGCGGTGGAAAGAGATTAGTGAAGAGGTCAGTGGCCAGTGGCCAGTGATCAGTTGCGAACAGAACCGTTCCAGATTTTGCTGGACACTGATTTTAGTGGACACTGATTTTACTGGACACTGACCACTAGCCACTGACTTGCGTCGCCGCTTTGCGCAGTGTCACGGTGAACACCGCTCCTCCTCCAGGCGCATTGGCGGCTTCGATGGTGCCGTTGTGTTCCTTCATCACCGATTTGCAAATGCTCAGGCCAAGTCCGGTTCCGCGCCCGGGGCGCTTTGTCGTGTAAAAGGGATCGAAGATGTTCGTAAGAATATCCGCAGGAATCCCGGGGCCATCGTCCTGAAAACTGGCCGAAACCGACTGCCCACCATCACTCAGGCGAATGCGCAATGTTCCGCGATCGCGGATTTCGCGAACCGCGTGCTCAGCATTCAAGATCAAATTCAGAAAAACCTGCATCAACTGGTGCGGGTCTCCCTCTACATAGGGCAGCGACGGGGCGCGGAGAAAGTCCACCGTGATGCTGTTCTTCCGCAACGAGTAGGAGTGCAGATTCAGCGTGCGTTCTACAATTTCCGCGAGATTGACGCGAGTCTTCCCCGGCGTCGGCGGAGTCGAGAAGTAGGTGAGGTTGTGAACGATCTCGGCGGCCCGGCGCGCCTGCTGCTGCAGGATGCCAATCTGCTTACGAGCTGCTTCCGTGGTCTGACTGTCCTGCAGAAGTTCGCTGACTCCCAGAATGCTGGTGAGCGGGTTGTTCAGTTCGTGGGCAACCCCGCCAATCATCGCGCCCATCGCCGCCAGCCGCTCGCTCTGTACGATTTGCTGCTCGAGCTTCCTCTCAGTGGTGATATCGCGTACCGAAATGATGACGCCGCCAAGCTTGGAATCGGCATCAAAAAACGGGCTGGCGGAGGCGCGCATCGTACACCAGCTTCCATCGCGGTGGCGTGCGCTGTACTCTGCAGATCCAAAGCTTATCTTCCCGGAAGCGACATCGCGATACAAGGCCGCCAGTTCAGCCGAGTGATCCTCGGATTCGGAGATCCGCTTGCCCAACAGATCCTCCGATCGATAGCCGAGCAGATCGCGCACTCGCGAGCTCACGAAGGTGTAGCGCTCCTGTAGATCGACCACGAGAATGAGGTCAGGGAAACTTTCGAGCAACCGGCGGCGAAATTCCTCCTGCTGCACAAGTTGCCGCTCAAGCTTGCGTCTCTCTGTGATGTCGACCAGTGTTCCCTGGTAGCGGATCAGCTTTCCCGAAGCATCCCACACAGCTCGTGAGGATTCCATCAAGGCTGCCGCACTACCGTCCTTCTTCCTCAGCGTGATCTCACGGGCGCGCACACCGCCGCGATCGTCAGACGCGCGTCCGAGCACCGGAGGCTCCGCCGCATCCACATTCAGTTTACCGGGGTCGACCGCGAGCAACTCTTCTTTTGTCGAATAGCCCAGAATGCCCACAAGGGCGGGATTGACATCGAGCAGCCTTCCCTCCGGCGTACTGAAGTACGCCCCCTCTTGCAAGGTCTCGAATAATTCGGTGAAGCGGAGTTCCTTCTCGTGCTGGCCCGTCACATCGCGTCCCAGCACACTGACGCCCACCACCTCGCCGCCTTTCACGATCGCGTTGAGAACGCAATCGAAGTAAAACGGCCGGGTGTTGTCCTTCAACCGCAAGCGAACCGTGCCCGTCCAGTGGCGCTTCTCAAGAAAACGCCCGAGCCCGCCTTCCAGAGTGCCGCGGGTTGGTTCCTCGATGAATTCGTAAAATTTCCGCCCTACGATCGCAGCGTAGGGAAGTCCCAGCAGTTCGGCGACACTCTTGTTCACCGTGCGCAAGGTCCCGTCCAGCGATACTGCGCAGGCTGCATCTTCGAATGAGTCGATAAGCTCCTTGAAGCTGCGCTGCGAGCGCGCAATCATTTCGTTGAGTTGGTCGAGTTGCTCTTCCGACGGAGCGGCGCCCACATGCTCCTGCAAATTCTGCAACAGGAGTTTCAGCTCACCCACTTCCCGACGGCGGCCGTAGGCGTAAACAGCCAGAAGTACGGATAGGACCAGCACACCCACCGCCAAGGGGCCGAGGTGGTAAGGCAGGGTCTCCAGTCGCTCCCAAGCGAGCGCCGCAAAGCCCGCAGCCAGCAGAACCATGAACAACAGAATCCATCGCCAAAGCTGAGATTCTTCGCGCTCCAGATTCTGAGGCGGACGGGAAGGTCGCGGTGTGTCCGGGGAACCCTGCATCATGAGGAAACTACCTGCTCATAGAACCACAAAGCTTCAACTGCTTCGAACCATCGTACTTATACTCACTGCGACGAACAACCTTCGCTGTTGGAGAATCTGGTACACCGCCTCAATTTCGGCAGGGTAGCCCACAACGCATCGACCGGGTAGTACGCATTGAGAGCACAAATTGCTACACCCCTACCCCGGCTGGGTATGCGGAGGGGGAGCGGCGGGGTCGCGTGTGAGTGGACGACGCGTGCACGAGGGCGCTGGACTACTAACAAGAGCTACTAAGAACCGCTTCACAGCTTTAGAAAACGTCCTGAAAAAAGACTCGTCAAAAGAAATCGTGGGTTGATTCCGGCTCAGGCAGCTTGCCAAGTGAGTGATAGAGGGCCAGTTCGAGTACCGGTAGGTGCGAAAATCGCAGGATTTTCTCATGGTGATCTTAGCCTTGTTGAAACGTCTACCATAAACCGGACGCAGGCTCGCCGGCGCGTCTCGACAAGCGGTGGTCCTTATTCGGGGAGATCGTCCAAGATTTTAACGAGAGGTTCCGAGAGGAACCACAGTGACCACGCTGGGAGCCGCGGAATCGGTAAACGCTGCGCGACTTTCGGCTACTTTGCGAACCCCGTCGGCTGTGCCCGCGCGGTGGCTATTCCTACGCCCAGACAGCTACCATTGCAGTTGAGCCGCTCTATGCGCCACTTAATGCCCATCGTGACGCCGCGCCTGGTCTTGCGTCCGCCAATTCTTGACGATTTGGATACTATCCAGGCCGCCAAGGAAGATGCCTGGAATGATTTGCAGCTTTGGATGGCTTGGGCGTTCGACAACCAACGACCGCGGCAAGCGTTGGAGCAATCCATTCGACGGATGATGAACTTCCAGAGTCAAGCAGGTATCGCGTTGGCCGGATTCCATAGGATCAACGGGGATTTCGTCGTCCGAACCGCATTGGATCTCACCGATGAGGCAGACGTCTATGAGACCGGTTATTGGGTGGCGCGAAAATACGCCGGACAGGGCATGGCGACGGAGGCGGCAAACGCCGCTATTCGTTATGCGTTCGGCCGCCTTGGCGCGAAGGCCATCAGCGTCGGGCACTTCGACGGTAACGACGCTAGCCGCCGCGTCGTGGAGAAACTGGGATTCCAGAAGCTTCGCATCGCCCGTCAAGCGGCGACACGGTGCCTCGACGGCACGAAGCTTGACCGTCATGAATACATCTTGACCAGCCCCGATGTACTTCCCAAACTTGACGTTTCTTGGGGTTGAAGCTTCACGGGTTTCCAAATTCTCTGTCACCCCGATCGCTCCCCCTGATGCCGTAGCGCCGAGAGGGCAAAATGGTTCGAAAGACAACTGGCTGTGAACGCAAAAAGCTGAAGCCGCGCTATCCCACATCGGGTTCGCGGGCTGCGCGAGCTGAGCTTCCGGCCGCCATTCGACCCACAGATTTCTCTGACGACGCTAAAAAAGGGAGCCTCCGAAGAGGCTCCCCCAGTTGAAGTGTGAACGTCGATCGCGGGCTTAATTGCCGCTGTTGGCGCTATCCGATTTGACAGGGCTGGGTGGCAGCATGAGCAGCCACGCTCCCTGGCCATGAGATGCCGCGTAGAGTTTGCGGGCGCCCTCCACAAGCGTAAGTCCAGCAACTTCGATGTTTGGCATTCCCGGGGCGGCGAGTGTCCAGGACTTCCCCCCCTGGACCAGACGGTAAACGCCAAAATCGCTGGATGCGAAGAAGTCGCCGGTTATTCCATCGTACGCGAGGCCGGTGATTGGAATATCCGCGAGATCGAAGCTCAGGTCTTTCCAGGTTGCTGTGTTAGCGTTGGGATCGTAGGTTACTTCGAATACGTGTCCCGGCGTGGTGGGCGTTGAAGCATTGAATCCACTGTAGGATATCCAGGCGCGGTTGCTATTGTGAGGATCCACGACAATGCCGCTGATAAATCGTCCCGGACTATTGACTGCCAGCGAATCGAGCCGAAGGAAGATTACCGTGGTTTCATCTCTCGCATCCGCATCCTCGCTGATGAAGACGCGCCCCGCCGCCGTGGCTGCCCACAATGTGGACGTATCATGCGGTGTCCTAGCCAGCGCGGCCACATCAATACCCGCGCGGTCGGTGCCGTAATCTGCCCCGGTCAATTCCCCGTTGGGGGACGGACTACCGAGTGGGACCCAATCCCCGCAGGTACCGTTCGGATCGACACCGGTGAACTCGTTGCAGTTGGCTCGGAAGGCTGCCAGGGTGCGATTTCCTACTCCATGAGTTTTGGTGCGAAACACATGCGCCATGCCTGCGAACATAGTTTGGTGCACGGCAGGGTCCATGATGATTGGGAAATAGAACTCCGACGGCTCACCAAAGATGAAGAAAGGGTCGCCGATGAAATTCCAATCCGACGTGAGCCCACCTGAGAAGTTCACATCCGGTTCAGGACCGGCGTAGGTGTGCATGCGGAACTGAGGATTGGTGACGTCAAAACCACTCTGGCCGCCATCGCCGAAGATGGTCTGATTCCACTGCGAAGGATTCTTTGTGGTCTCCCAAGTTCCGTTGTCCTGTGTACCGCCCTGGACATCATTGGAGTTGAAGGGGTTCACCGTCAGCGATTGGAATTGCAGCGTGGTCAACCCGGTGTTAATGCTTGTTAGCGTGGTGGGTACGCGCGATAGCAATTGCTGGCACCGCGACAGGACTGCGCCAGTCAATCCTCTGGGCGCGCAGTTTCCGGAAATGTTTGTCACCGCACCGCTGGAGCGCATCATGCCGCCGTCAGACGACTCAAAGTACTGCAGCGGGTTGTTCGGATTGATCACAATGAAGTGTTGATCCGGATGCGTTCCGTTCGGGTGTATGGCGCTGGTCGCATCCATCGTCATGTCCGTGAAGGAAACGCCGGCATCAGTGGAAAGCACCACTGCGCGACCGTTGGAGATGTTCCCCGTTTCCCCATATGAATAACTCCCGCCCAAATACACCATGTCAGGATGCCCGGGAGGGGTCTTGACGAAATTGTCGTACCAGCACTGGCCTCCGCAGTAGTTAGACGAGCCATACCCTAGGTCTGCGGGATTCGTACTGGTCAAAGCCGTGAAGGTTGGGGTCGCTGTGGTCGTATCGTCGCTTCGGAAAAGCTGCGAGAAATCATTGGGGGCGGATTGAGAGGCACCGGTGGCGCCTTCTGCCACATACATCCGTGTCTTGCCATTGGTCAGTGTGGTGACGGACATCTCCGGGCGCATCGCCGAGTTCGTCGAGTCCAGAGAAGGCTTGATCTGCACCCAAGTTGCACCAGCGTCGGTGGAACGCCATACCCCGCGTGCATAGGATCCGGCATAAACAATGTTGGGGTTCGATGGATCCAGCAGCACGCGCCGAACACCGAAGGGCGAGCACACACCATTGTCGTTAAATTCGTTCAAATCGCCGGTGCATGCCGACGCGTGGGTTGACCCGTTGTGGATGAAGGTCCAAGTTTGACCACCGTCCGTGGATTTATACAATCCCCATTTCGGAGCGCCGGGAATCAAATCCTGCGTGCCGTTGCAACACACCGATGACTGGCCGCGAAGACCGGGGGACGTGCCTACGTAAATGGTATTCGGATCTCCGGGCTTTACTGCAATCGACCCGATGGCGCGCGCGTTGAATGCCGATTGCCCAAGCGGTCCTGTCCAGGTGGCGCCGCCATCGGTGGATTTGTAAAGGCCAACCCCCGCTTCGCAACCGCTGCCGCAAGCATTGGCCTCTCCCGTTCCGGCATAAATCGTCTGGCCACTCGGATCATTCGGATCGAGTTCGAGTGAGCCGATGGAATTAATTTGGAATACTGATGACAAATAAGTCCATTTCGGAGGGTTGTCAAAAGGATCGTCTGTCCGCCAAACACCTCCACCGGCTGGCCCAATCCAAAGGGTGCAGTTGGTTTCAGTGCAATTTGGTGAGAGTGCCAGCGAGGTGGTGCGGCTGGCAGCGGGATAGGCGTTGGGAATGTAGTTCGTGAAGTTGCGAAGGGGCGTGAAGGGATAGAGCGCTAAGCTGGGGCCGTACGATTGCCACTGGCTGAGTGTGCTTTTCGACAAAGCTCGCGATGAAATAGCGGCATGGGCAGAGCGCGCGCCGGCAATGCGCTCAATCGGAATAGTCGTATCCGGATAGGCGCGATGCATGAATTCCTGGTGCGCGAGTCCACCCGGGTCGCCGAGCCCGCCATTGGGTTGAACCGTCTTGAGGCGTTCGGAAATGAGCGGAGGCAATGTCTCATTCTCCTTCTGTCCAGCCGCCTCCTTTTGGTCTTTCCGGTTCTTCTTGCTGGATTTTGCTTTCTTCACTGCTTTGGCCGCGTCGGATTTCGAATCTGACGAGTTAGCGCTTTGCTGCGGCTGTGCAAGAGCGCCTGTCACCATGAACACTAGGCATACAAGCAACGCATAAACTGTCTTCATATTTCTTGGCCTCCTGGGAAGGGTAGCTCGCAAGTTTTGGTGGTTACGTCTGTACAGTCGAACGAATTGCACTCATTCGGTGCGCCGAGGATTATACCCCGAGAATCATCTTTAGTTGTCTAGTCCTCGCGATCTTTCTCGCGATTTTCGGATACCCATGGAGACTTCTGACTGGGGTCTGGCGTGTGCAACAAATTGCACTCTCGTCCTTAGCTTCAACACCTTGGCCTGCAGCTTCGGCGCGGTGATTATCTGCCTCCTCTGAAAGCTGGCGTTAGCCGCCGGGGTCAACGATCCACAGCCCCTCCCAGTGACATCCATCACCGTCCTTACCCACTGGGCGCGCGTAACCTGATTACATTCCGGAATCAGGCCTTGGTGTGCCGACGGCGGCACGAAAAATGTCTCGCCCGGACCGCACATGCTCTACAAGACCCTCAGCGCCGCGGTCTACGGCATCGACGCCAACATTATCCAAGTGGAAGTCGATTGCTCCGGCATCAAGACCGATCAGGACCACTTCCATACCGTCGGACTGCCCGATGCCGCGGTGCGCGAAAGCCGCGACCGGGTGCGCGCCGCGCTGAAGAATTGCGGTTACGATATTCCGCCCACCCACATCACCATCAACCTGGCGCCCGCGGATATCAAGAAAGAGGGCTCGGGATTCGATCTCCCGATGGCTCTTGGCATAGTCGGCGCTTACGGCGGCCTCACCAAAAAAACAATCGACGACTGCCTCTTCGTCGGAGAGTTGTCCCTTGACGGCGGAGTGCGCGGCATTCGTGGTACGCTGCCCATTGCCCTCGAAGCTCGCTCCCGAAAAATTTCTCGCCTCGTCGTTCCCGAGGCCAACGCCCGCGAAGCCGCCATGGTCGGCGGAGTTGATGTCTACCCCGTGAAATCGCTGCTGGATGTGATTCACTTCGTCAACTCCGGCAACGGCATCGTCCCGCTGAAGGCCGATGGTGATGCCCTGCTGCGCGAATCACAAGAGTTCCTGGTGGATTTTAAGGATGTCCGCGGCCAGCAAACCGCCAAGCGTGCCATAGAAATCTCTTGCGCCGGAGGCCACAACATCCTGATGATCGGCCCGCCTGGGTCGGGCAAAACCATGTTGGCCAAACGAATGCCCACCATTCTTCCCCCGCTCACATTTGAGGAGGCTCTGGAGACCACCAAGATTCACAGCGTCGCCGGAGTGCTCGATGCCGGAAGCGGTCTCGTTGGCAGGCGTCCATATCGCTCTCCGCATCACACCATCTCTGACGCTGGACTGATCGGCGGAGGCGTAATCCCGCGCCCCGGCGAAGTCTCACTCTCCCACAACGGCCTGCTGTTTCTTGACGAGTTGCCGGAGTTTCCTCGCAATGTGTTGGAAGTCCTGCGCCAGCCCCTCGAGGATGGTTCGGTCACTATTGCCCGCGCCGCTATGGCCTTAACATTTCCCGCGCGCTTCATGCTGGCGGCGGCCATGAACCCGTGTCCCTGCGGC
>CAVQVP010000002.1:0-934047 GCA_963717205.1 uncultured Acidobacteriota bacterium
ACCGCGCACGTTGGCCGTAACTGTTCTTGTCCAGCAGCCGCCCGTAAAGCATGAAGTCAAAATGAAGGACTTTGTCTCATGGCTCGGACGCCAAGGACGTTCGCCGGCAGAAGTCATATTGAAGCAAAAGCTGGAGAAAATATTGGGCAAGGTAAATCACGCGAGGACGTGACCGAAAAAGGGTAAGCAAACAGATCAGCAAAAGAGGTCGCCGAGGTTTCACTGGCTCGGAGTCCGAGCCGGCTTTTGGGAGTGCTCAGGTTGTTGCCCCGATTGCGTCGTACCCGTTTTCGCGGCCGCGGGCTGCGTGATGGTCGCACCTGGCGCGAAGGGGTCCTTTCCTTGAAGCACCGACGATGCAACGAAACCAAAGAATATCATCGCGCTCAGCAATCCCCACACGAGAACGACTGGCTTCCAAGGAACGAGAATCCGCATGACAGAACCTCCGGGGATGAAGAGCGGCTCACGATTAAGGCTATTATACTGCGAAAAAACCAGACGCCCTTTCTCATCGCTTAGCTTTTTTTTTCTTGTTGTGCTTGCCAGCTCGGGCATGCGCGAGAGCAAGTTTCAGATCGGCAGAAAGATCCATGTTTTCTGTCGCGATGTGAACAGGTACGTCCAGACCGGCTTCGCGGCCGAGATATCCGCTCACTTCCTCCCGAGAGGCGTACATGAATCTGCCTTCTCGCGTCACGGGCATACCTGATCTCGCCCATCGCTGCGCCACCGCTACCGGCTGACCGAGAAAGCTGGCGATTTCATTCCAACCCTTGAGCCGTTCGTTCTGAGCTGTCGGCTTTATTGCGGGACGACTCTTCTTGGCTGGCTTTTGTTTCTTCTTCATGAGGATTACATTCAGAGCAACAGGATAGAAAACCGCGTCCACTCAAGGCCTGGCTGTCGAACGCCAAGGAAGTATGAACCCGGAGAGAAGCCGCCGAGATCGATGTTAGCCCTCAGGACCACAATGTGATCTTCGAGTTTAGCCGTGGCACTCGCGCGGAAAAGTTCAGCGCCACTCGGATCGAGCAGCGCTACATCGTACGTGCCCTCGTTGCTTCCGATTGGCAATTCCAAGTTCAAACTCCTTGCGTTACGAGGAAGCTCTAATGCCGGCTGACTAGTTTCGGGCGGGTTTTCTCCGCGCACTGTTGCGCGGCCACGCAGATCGAGAACCACGACCGCCGCGGTCTGCCCCGATGGGCGACTCCGTACCCACAACCACCCTCCGACCGCAAGTAGGACCATTGCAGCCGCGGCCAGCCACATCGGTGTCCGCCTTCGTTGACTTGTCTGTCGCTTTCGAATTTCGGTGAATTCCTGAAAGCACGGACTGCAAGAGGCGAGATGATCGAGCCAAGGATCGGCTTCTGACAATGGCAGCTTGTGAAAGGCCATGCTTTTGAGAATCGCGGGGCCAGGGCACCCGACGCGCTGTGGATTCGGGAATTCTCGGGATAGACCCCGAGCAAGCAGATCCAATATCCGCTTTTCCTCTCGGCTGAATTCTTGCTCTTCGGTCAGAACGCCCTGCTCTCTAATGAAGTCACTTCACAAAGACAGGTCAGTTTACCGCGAGGAATTTTTTCAAGCTACTGCTCGCCCTCCAAACCATCATCCGCCCCGCCTGAAGAGGGCACGCAGCTTCCCAATTGCGTAGCGAAACCGCAGCTTAGTCTGCGGTTCAGTCAGGTGGAGATGCTCTGCAATTTCACGCCAGGAGTATCCGTACTGCCGAGCAGCCCAGACCTTGCGGGTCCACTCATCCATCCTTCGAACGGCTTCTTGAACCTGAATCGACTGCTCAAGGACTCGGTGTACCTCCGAATGATGCGCCTGCCTCAGTCGGCCGAGGTCACCGTCTGAAGGCAGACTCCGCAGTATTTCCCGTCTTCGACGCTCTTTTTTCAGAGCTCGGTTGAAACGGTGATGGAAGACACCGAAAAGATAAGCGTCCAAGTTCGCAATCTGTGCACGCTTTCCATTGGAGCGCTGAAGGGTTTTCGCCACAGATCGCAGCACTCCCTCCCAGACCTCCGTTGCTAACGCAATCGCCTCGTCGAAGCTCTTTCCCGGTTGCTCCTTGCGTGCATGGGCTTGAACGCCGGGCCAAAGGCGCCTGGCGGCGTCCGCTAGTTCCATGATTTCGTCGCGAGAATTTCCGCTGGAATGAATGAACGACGACAGGACCCAATCTGGGCTCAACTCGCGGCTGGCAGACATCAGGGGAGGCCTCAACCCCACTACCGATTTGATGGCCAGATTAATGAAAGCGTGCCATCCAAAATGCACAGATGTCAAGGCAACTGAAATGGTCGACGAACGGCTAACCCCAAGCTCTTAACTGTCTTGGAACACGAGAGTCATTTAGAAGTTTCTTTTTAATACTTTTTTCAAATCGCGGGCTCCTTCACTGGTGTAGAGCAAATGTCGCGCTCAGGGTGAACCTGCGCTGCAACTCCAGGGGGTTGAGTTGTGTTCCCCAATGTCGAAGTGCGTCATCTCCATGCAGTAGTCGTTTTGGCGGAAGAGATGAACTTCACTCGTGCGGCGCATCGGTTGAACGTCACCCAACCGGCGCTTAGCAAGCAGATCACAGAACTCGAAGAGCAATATGGACTTCACCTCTTTAACCGCGAAAAAGGCCGACTGATCGAGCTTACAGAATCCGGACAGATCTTCGTAGAAGAAGCAAGTGCAGCTCTTTCCCATGCGGAAAGGGCGATTCAGCTAGCTCGGGCAACCCAGGAGGGCTGCGACAGAGTCTTGACGGTGGGACACTCGCCTCACTGTGACCAATCGTGGATCTCAACGGTCGTGGCCATACGCTTGCCACTCTACCCGAAGCTGCGCGTAAGGCTCATGGGTCAGTTCCCAATCGAACTGGTCCGGAGTGTTGCTGTCGGCGAGCTCAACTTTGCTCTCGTAACCGCCCCCTTGTTGAATGCTGACATCATCGCTGTGCCATTTGCTCAAGCGCCGTTGTACGCCGCCTTACCGGAGAACCATCCTGCCGTTAAGAACGAAACCTTGGGACTCCGGGACCTAGCGAACGATGAATGGATCTTGTTTCCGAAACGACTTCACCCAATTGTCTATGATGCCATCATGGCGGCGGCGCGGCGCGACGAGATTAGGCCAAAATGCACGCACGACGCGGTAACCGCGGAGCAGGCAATTCACTTGGTTTCTGAGCAAATCGGTGTTGGCATTGTGACGAAACCGAATGCTTTCGACTCTCGGCCTAAGAATGTGGTCTTGAAACCCTTTTCCGACAAGTCTCTACGGTTCGAGACTTGCGTGATTATGAGAAAAGGTGACGATTCCAGATTGACCAATCAGTTCGTGAGGACCCTCCTCCGCAAATTCAAGCTGCCGCCACAAGCCGGCGGCCAAATGGAACTGTCGCTCTCCGCTTAGGATTCCTTGATCGTGGTTCCAATCCCCGGATTGCCGACGATTCTGAGGTTGATGGCGACAAGCCCGTTTATCCGTCCTAATCTGCAAAATCTCACAGAAGGCAACTTCTGGCCCGTTTGGCCTCCGCTCATGCAACTTCGAGGTACCCTCATCCAGACAGGAATGGGAGACAGCGTGTCTATCATTATGCTTTTACGAGCGGACGGACATAGCTCCCCGCCCCGTCGGACCTGATCATCGGGTGCAGCCCAAACTCCTTCACAACCGCTTCAACCTCCATCGCGTCCATCGATTTCTCTGTTTTGTCACTCGACCAGGCCGCGTCAATAGGGGGGAGTTGTTCCTGGGGCTTCCACGGCTTGGACCACAATGCCTTTGCCAGGGCGTCAATCGCACGCCAGTGCTCGGCGACAAGCCTTTCCGACTCGTTCCTCAGTCTGTCCTTTGCTGCGTGCCAGTCGGCGGATTTGTGCCCGTGCATTTCGTCGAGCAGCGCGTCGATCTCGCTTTGGTCCCTTGCAATCGCATCGAACGGCGTTTCCGGGAAAATCCGCACCTGCCCCATTTCTCCTGCAAACAGAAGAACTATGCTTTCTTCCCTCTCCCGGACGTCATCGGCCGTATTGTTTGGGTCTCCCGAGTTTCTGCGGAACGTATGCGCTACTCCGTGGCCTTGGGTGTCGATGCGGAGTCCGAATTCGCGGATTGGAATCTTCTGCGCTATGCACACGACCTCATGCGACGCCTCATGGTAGGCAGTACTTAGCTGGTATTCCTGCTTCAATTGCTCTAGTTGGTGCATGAGTACATGCATTATCCCACTCCGCAAGCTTTTTGCTCACTCGCGCTACAAGAGCCTCGGAGGCTGGTTCGGGGGAGACCAAGCGATTGACCACGTAACCTCCGATAACGGGCTTCGAGTCCCGAAGCTGACTTGTGGCCCGCGCGGGATGAACGGCCCGAATCCTATGCGCTAAAAAAAATGAGCATTGTCACTGTGAAGGACTAAGGCTTGTTTAGGCCGAGCTCGATAATCCGGGAGCGGTCACGCAGCACGGCTGCACTCTCTGTGACCAGAGATTTAAGGTCGATAGAAAAGCCGAAGATGCCGGGCTTTGCCGAGAGGTTCTTCCATAGAAGCAACAGCAACGAAGTCTCTTTGAGTTCCCCGGTCTCACCTGTTTGCTGTTCCTTTTTAAGAAGCTCGTTCAGCTTCTCGGTTAATACTCGAATTTGGGTATCCTTCAGTTGGAGCTCTCGCCTAAATATCTCCCCCTCTGATGGCACAGTGAGATGGTCTCGGCGCTCCTCTTCCTCCCAAACGAGGGCCGCCTTGTTCTTCACAGTTCTTTCATCTAAAACGATGCGAACAGGATGGTCGAGGGCTTGCAGGTGCTGAAGCCAGAATTTTTCTAACTCTTGGCGAAGAATCTCGTCATGTGCAGGCCGAACCTGTGCCTCGATTTCTCGAAGTCGCTGGAGGTCGATGTCGGCCAGTCTGAATTGCAAACGCTGCGACACCTGAGCATCTTAACAAAATTGATGCAGCAAAAATGTGAAAGCAAAAAGCCGACGCTTTTGAGCTTGCTGGGTTAACGGCAGTTTTTTGCCGCGGATCTCTACCAGTTCGCGCTCGTGGGCGGCACGCACTTTAATTACTGTGGCGGCAACGCTGGAGCACAACGGAATTATTTAATGGAAAAGATTGAAGCCCGCAATATTCATTGAGTGAAGTCTGTGATGGCCAGCCTGTAGCGGGTCTCCCCAATATCTTTCTTAGGGCAATAATTAACTTGACTAGCCAACGACTTCCTGCGAATCCATCACGGCTTGCCCTCTTCTATCGGTTGCAACCACAGACTCTCATTGTGCTTCCATCCAACACGAACTTTTAACTTACGGAGAACGCACCCAGAGCCGACAATGCTTGCTTCAAGAGTTCCGCTTGCCGACATCGGGAAACTTCTCGTATAGTCCAGCATCACCGCATCACTCGGCCCCGTTCTTTTGTTTGTGACCATTCTCCAATCGTGAATCCAATCTACGCCAAGTGCTAGAATCAGCCGCCGCGTGTCGCCTACGTCAAGACGAACCGAGCTATACGGCTCGTCCAACCATACGCCGGGAGCGATGTCGAATGTCCCCTGTGTGAGTTTGAAACTCAGTTGCGCCTTGATCTGTCCAGCGGATGCTATGGCCTTCCCATCTATGGCCTGATTCCTGACCTCAACGCAGAGGGCAAGCAGGGGTTTAGCTGCTTCCTCCGGCACGAAGAGTCTGAACCGCCCGCCATCGTCCACGACTTTCTGGATTGAAATTTTGATGTCATCGAAGGTGACATTCGGCTCTGCAACATTCGCCGCGCCAACCTTCGTTTTTTCTCCATCCACCCCCGGACTCAGCTTCGTAATCTTAATCCTTAGTCCGGGGATCAACTTTGCATCTGGCAAAATGGTGCTATTAGGAACTAGCGGTGTTGCGCGTGGCTTGTCGTCTCTATGCGCCCACGCATATGCGGCATCCCTGAATTGAACTGACAACTCCTTGCTCTGGTAAATCGTTTCGAGCTGACCTTTTTGCGCCAGCGAAAACTCCTCGTAATAAATGAAGATTCGTTTTGAAAACACCATATCTTTCAGATGAGTCGTCGCGGTGTCGTCTGGAGCCTGCCCTTCAATATCCACCTCCGAATTTACTGAATCAATGAAGTGCCCATACCGATCCGCGATTGATTCACATGCTTTAAACGCATCGCTCACTTTGGTCGTAGGATCAATAAGAATGGCAAGAAACTTCGATCGTCCAACAAAATCGCCGTTAACTCTCCATGCCATCTTCACAGAGCCAGAGTCGAATACTTGGCTCTCCATAACACTTTCGCTGTAATAAGCAGGTAGATTCTGCCAATCGATTTCAAATAACTGTTTCAGGGTTATAGGCGGGCCTGCCTTGACGATGGCCTTTGCCCCGCTCTCGGCCTTAGCAGGCTCAAATACCAATGCGGGAGTATCGTATACGAGCCGCCCATCCCCAGACAGAATTGTGAATCCACCTTTCCCTTCGATGGGCGCACAATTATCTGAAATGAATGAAACAGTCACATCCCAATGCCCCGCGGTTAGCTCCTCCTGACACCCAGTTTTGAGATCGGCAACGAACCATTTGTTCGGCGAAGATTGTACCTGGGCCAACAACACCACTTTCTCGGTGGTATTTGGGTTGATTGATACTCGTGACGGAAACTGATTGGTTCCATTGGGTGTCCGAAATCTCCACATCGCCTCGTCTACAACAAACACATTCCTACCGTTGGCGTGCCTATAACTAATTCTCGCCCGAACATTGTGAGCCGTGAGCGGATTTGCTGTTTCAGCATTGGAAATGTTAACTAGTTGCAGGAAGGCACTTCCAAAAGGCAACTGGAACCATCCATCCCCGTCAATATGCACATACGAGAGGAGGTGAGGCATCGACGAAGTCGGCGTCGTCTCTGGCCTGACGCTTCCAGCTCGCTTTGCAGGGAAAAATCGCTTCTTGACTGTCGGCCCTTTAATCCCGGCGACGAAGAAGGCTAAACCCAAAAACGTTAGCCCTGCCCATCTCACCCAGTGATCGCCATGAGCAAACGAAGCAACTGCCTCTAATACAAACCCCAAGGCGACCATTTCCAAGAAAACATAGACCGCGAGATCGCCACGAGGGATATCATCAAGCATACGAAGACCTCGTAAAATCGAGATCATCGTATCGCCCTAGGGAGTGGGCGAGTCAACGTAATTATCGCCCTTCTTAGGACGCATGCCCAAGAAAGTTACACACGACCCGGGCGGGAAGATGACTTTCGCCCTCAAGGACGGCGTGGTCGGTACTGCGCAATTCGGAGGAAACAAAGAGGAATTCCGTTACCAGCTCAGTCGCACATGGGACGGGAACAAGCTGTATGCCATGTTCGTGCTGATGAACCCGAGCACGGCGACGCCGACAAAGGATGACCCGACCATCGCGAAGTGCTGCCGATTCGCAAAGGGATGGGGATATGGTGGCATCGTGGTTGCCAACACGTTTGCCTATCGCTGCACCGATCAGAAACGCTTGCTCGAAGTTGCCGACCCCATCGGCCCGGACAACGACAGACACATCATCGAGATGGCGAAGAAAGCGGCAATCGTAATCTTCGCCTACGGCAAGCCGCACAAGTCCCTTCGTTCACGCGGACCCGAACTCGCAATGCTCCTCATTAAGAAAGCGCACGTGAAGTCCCACGTTCTCAGCCTGACTGCCGATGGCACGCCTAAGCACCCGCTCTACCTGAAGGAAACTCTCAAGCCCGTTGTATGGAATCTGTAGTACCGACTCCTTCAGTTGGGGTTCTGCGAACGCCGGTCCGGACTCCCTTTGCCTCTTGCGTCTCGCAAATTGTCCAGAAACTGGTTTGTAGTCGAAGATGATACCGGTTACCATCGCCGCTCTCAATCGCTAGCGCAAAAATTGTGCAGGCCGACAGCAGCCTCAGTGTACGGCCCCTTTAATCCTAAGAACTCGGCTTATGTGAATCGATTCCAGAAACCCCTGGATCACGAGCAACCCGCACATCGGCGATTCCCTCGAAATCACGTCCGCTATAACCTGCAGGAATGGTTCTCGCTCGAAAAGTTATTGGACAAAAGCGAGGCAAGGAATCAAATTGGTAAACGCGTTAAGCGAAGAATCTGTCGGCCAGAGCAATCACGGCTTGGAGGCCAACCCAACGACAGATTCATCCCTGAAGCCGTCGCGAGGAGAATGTTCGCCAGCCTCACGCTCTCCTCGCGACGACTTTCCTGATGCGTGTTTCAGCGGGCTCCAGAGGTGCCTGAGCAGGAAGGACCTGTCCGCCCAAAATGTTGAAGCCTCCGATGGACGACGTTGCTATAATTCGCAACCAGGCGAACATCGGCGCTCCGATTTCTCCCCAGGAGATGGAGCGCATGGCAAAGAGGAGGTTTCAGAACCCCCGTCCTGAACGTCGTGGGGCGTGGTGGACAATGCGTGTTTGGCGCGATGAATTCATCGACGGCAAGCACGTCCGTAAACAACAGCGGGTCCGTTTGGCAGCCGCCACGGTGTCAGAGCGGGAGGTCAAGAAGATCGCGACCGAACACCTGCGACCGCTGAACCAAGGTCTGGAAAGTCTTGGATCGGCAACCAACTTCGAGCATTACATCGAAACGATCTACAAACCGGTGGTGAAGCCTCTGATGGCGACGACCAGTTTTGATAGAACGCGAGGGGTTCTGGATAATTACCTCATTCCCGCGTTCGGAAAATGTTGCCTGCGCGACCTCACCGCACTCACCCTCCAAACGTACTTCTCGAAACTCACAACGAGCACAACAAACCAAATGCTGTCGCATGAGTCGCGAGACAAGATCCGTGATGTGCTTTCGAGCGCATTACGATTCGCTGTGCAGCACGATCTTCTGGTGAGAAATCCAGCGGAATCGCTGCGCATACCTCCTGACAAGCGCGGCAAAAGGCGCAACAAACCCTACCTCACACCTCAGCAGTTCGACCTGCTCGTTGAACTGATTCCGGAACCCTACGCTTCGATGGTTTATGTGGCGATCTACACGGGGCTAAGGGTCAGTGAACTGGCAGGTTTACGTTGGAACGATATAGGCGCAAGCTCAATCACGATCGACGAGCGGTTTTGCCGCGGCGATTGGGGGGCACCAAAGAGTGAAGCCTCCAACGCAACGATCGGGGTGAACAGCTGCGTCGTTGACCGTATCCATCGGCTGAAGGGACTGACTGTCGAGGTTAGGGCCGGCAATGCAATTCGCAAGTACAAAGTCGTGAAGTCCGACGGTCCGGATGACCTAGTTTTCCAGGGAGTTCGATCCGGCGGTCCGCTTCGCGACAACAACATACTCGTTCGGTTCATCAAGCCTGCAGCTCGGTCGATGGAGTTGCCCTGGGTGAATTGGAGAAGCCTGCGAACATCTCATGCGACCTGGCTGAAGATGGCCGGCGCCGATGTGAAGGACGCACAGGCACAAATGCGGCACTCACGTTCGAGCACGACTCTGGACATCTACCAGCAGTTCGTGCCCGAAAGCCAACAGCGCGCTGTAGATCGACTCAGCCGTTTAGTGAATTGAATTGTGACCAATTGTGACCGGTGAATTGTGACCGAGTGTGACCAAGTGACCAACAGCGAGGCTTCTAAGTGATTGAAAATGTGGTGGCCAGGGACGGAGTTGAACCGCCGACGCCAGCCTTTTCAGGGCTGCGCTCTACCACCTGAGCTACCTGGCCACAGTCGAAGTTCGCTAATCGCTCGCGGTCGCCGAGCGTTGTTCGCTTCACGCCGATTGTTGCGGGGTCAGCAACCGAGCGAAACTGTTCATTGAACGTGCGCGGAACGTGGTTGATTATAGCAACGTCGATGAGTTCACTCAAACGCAACCAACGCGTAGCAAATTCTGCGTTCGAACAAAAGCAGCGAGCGTTACACCTGACCACCCGCCGCTCCGAATCATTTTTTCGAGGTTGTCAAGAGCGAGTTTGAGGGCCGCTCGCATCGAGACGCTCGTAAAGCGCGACGATCGGGTCTGTGTTCTGCGGCCAATCGAATATAACAACCGGTTTATTGGGGTCCGCGTCTCTGAGGCTCACCCGCTCGGAAGCAATTCGTCGGCGGTGACGGGAGTTCGTTCTGTTACATCCTCTTTGGATGGGCACTTCATCTAGGCCGTTTTTTGGAGTAGGCTGGGACATTAGTGACGTCAAGGAGGAGGTTGCCATGGCACAGAACATTCCCATTGCGGCCGGGCGAAGCGCTTCGACAGTCTCGATTTTGTGGGGCGTTTTCCTGGTCATTCTCGGCATTATGGCGATCGGCGCGCCATTTTTGGCGGCCGTGGCCGTGAACGCGGTGATCGCATGGCTGATCATTGTTGCGGGCATCGTCCATCTGGTGCTCGCCTTTCACGCGCACGGCGCGGGCAGCGCGATCTGGAGAGTGCTGGTGGGCGTGGCATATCTGGTTTTCGGCGGATACATGATTGTCCATCCGGTGCTGGGCGTGGTGTCGCTGACGCTGGTGCTGGCTGCCCTGTTTGTGATCGAAGGCGTGCTGAACTTGATGCTGTACGCCAGGATGCGTCGACTCCATGGATCAAGCTGGGTGCTGATCGACGGAATCAT
Organism: uncultured Acidobacteriota bacterium; assembly: GCA_963717205.1. GTDB lineage: Bacteria > Acidobacteriota > Terriglobia > Terriglobales > Acidobacteriaceae > Sulfotelmatobacter. The sequence goes on from CAVQVP010000002.1 coordinate 10,615, forward strand.
CACTCTAGTGGTTGGAGTGATGATTTATATGCAATGGCCTTCGAGTTCGGTTTGGGCGATCGGCATTCTGGTCGGGGTCAGCCTTATGATCAGCGGCGCCACCCGGATCGGGATGACGTTCGCGGTGCGCCGGGCGATGACAGCGCCGGAGGGGACGAGATTAGCGGCCTAAGTGACCTTTAAGTCCTGTCTGGGACGAGTGAGCGGGGAATTGAGCACCGTGGCACCCGGTCGTCTAATACAAAATCCAAGTCGGCCATCATGCGGCCTCCTTCGAACCGAGCAATGACGCCACCAGTGCTGCACGTTGCCCCCGAGTTCGAACTGCCTGATTCTGCGGGCAAGAACAGGCGTCTCTCTGAATTGACTGCAGCTGGACCGCTCGTCCTTCTGTTTTACCGAGGACATTGGTGACCGTTCTGTCTCCGCCAGTTGGCGGAATATCGAGAGCTCTATCCGTCATTGCTCGCGGCGGGCTCGAATATGGTGGCTATTTCCGTAGATGCCCCTGAGAAATCAGAATCCGTGAGGCGGGATCTGCGGCTTCCGTTTTCAATTCTGTCGGACTCTCAGCGCCGCGTGGTGCGGGAGTGGGGTATCTATAATCCGGACGAAAAGGGTGGCATTGCCAAACCAGCCGTCTTTATTCTCGCGCCCGACCGGACGGTCCGTTTTGTATCAGTGGATGAGGTCGCTTCCCGCGTTCCGGCCGCTGAGATTTTTCGCCGCTTGTCGGAGAAGGGGCCTAGCCCCGGCTCTAATCGCAAGAGGCTAATTCCTGGGCCGACGAGCTTTCTCCGTGCTGTTGGTAACGCAATACGGATGGGCATGGTTCAGCGGGAAAAGTGATCAGATTTCCCTTTTTTTTTAATGCCCGTTTGGAAAGCCTGCAAAAACGCAAAGGATGGCCACCCGCCTCCCGCTTGTCCTTCTCGGAGATTTTAACGGTGCAGTGGAGACCATTCTCCGATGCATGCGGGCCACCCATGCGGGTAAGGGCCAGCTTCCGAAGGACATAGTCACCGGTGCACTGACGGTCCCTCGGGATACGTCGCCCACAAGCTTTCAGCCAGCGGATAGTTGCGTTTTGTTCAGCTGTAAACGAACTAGCTCACCTTGGCCAGAATTTCTTTCCGGGCTGCAGCAGCCTCTTCGGCATGCGCCAATGCCGCTGTCAACGCCAGTCCCTCCGCCTTGGCGACGGCGCGCGTCGCCACTGGCTTCAACCACAGCAGTGCCATGAAGGCGGCAGTAATGTCGCAGGCGATCATGACGTAGAACACTGGGATCCAAGAGCCTGTTCTGAGCATCACCCAGGCAGCGACCGGAGCGGCAAAAATGGCCGCTGTACCTTTCGCGGTGTAGACGATGCCATAGTTTGTCGTGGCCCATGTCCTGCCATACAGATCTGCGGTGAGCGAGGGGAACAGCGAGAAAATCTCGCCCCAGGCAAAGAAAACCAGGCTGGACAACAGCACGAACATCACAGGCCGGCCGATGGTTTGCAACCATGCAAATACCGCAATCCCTTCGATCAGGAAGGCGATAAACATGGCGTTCTCGCGGCCAATGTGATCGGAGATCCAGCCCCACAGGGGACGGGTTACTCCATTTACGATGCGGTTCAGCTGGATCGCAAGAATCGCCGCGGACAGGCCCCACGCAATGATGATCTTGTCCACTTTGTAAAAACCGGCAATCTCCTTTAGTTGTGAAGTGACTACCAGGCCGCCGAACGCTACCAGCGTCATCATCACGTAAATGAGATAAAACGATGGCTGCTTCAGCATCTCCAGCCACGTCATGTCACTCTTCGCTTGATGGAGTCTAGCGACAGGCTTCCAGGCCTTGGGCAGCCAGTCTTTCGGTGGTGCCACGATAAACATTGCCGCAACCGTCACGATGATGCCCTGGATGAAACCCCAAACAATGAACGCATGCTGATAACCGGAAACATGGATCATCTTCTCGATGGGAGCGACGGTGACGGCCGTGCCGATGCCGTAGGCGCCAGACACGATTCCCGCGCACAGTCCGCGGTGATCGGGGAACCACTTGAGCACGTTGCCGGTGCAGCCGCCATAGACGGCGCCAGCGCCGATTCCACCGATCGCGTACCAGATGTAAAGGCCAGTGGTGGTGAGGGAGTAGCCGGAACCGATCCAGCCCGCGCCCACCAGCAGGCCGCCGATGCCAATGACCAGCCGCGGTCCGAGACGATCAATCAAATAGCCTTCGAAGGGGACGAGCCAGGTTTCACAAAAGATGAATGCGGCAAAAGCGATTTGCACAGCGGCTAAGGTCGCGTGCAGGTTTGAGGTTAAGGGTTTAGTAAAAAGCGTCCACGCATATTGAAGGTTCGCAATAGCCATCATCGCGATAATGCAGGCGCACATTTGAATCCAGCGGTTTACGATTTTAGGTTCCTCACGAACTAAGGAACTCACATTCGTGGCCATAGCATCCTCCTGGGAAATAATCAGAGTTGTTTCTGTGTTCTCGCTAAAACACTCCGGGCGGCATGTATCCGGCAAATAAACATCCCGCCCCTTTACGGGGCGGGCTCAATTACTCAGCAGTTTCAATGTCCTTCTGGAGCGGGATGATTCCCGGTACCAGCCACTTGTTCCACATGTCATCGATTTTGCTTTGGAAGTAATCGATATCCTCATCGATGAAATGTGCGAACCTTCCTTGCTTAAGCAAGTAATCACGCACCGGCAGGCGTTTGAATCTGCCGTTCGCAATCTGTTCGGTCTTGCCGTAGAGTTTCAGCTTTCCGTTCTCGACCTCGTACAGAGGCCAAATGCCGGTGTTGACGGCCAGTTCGCCGAGCTCGAAGGAAAGCACTGGATCGAAATCCCAGCCTTTCGGACAGGGATTCAGGCAGTGGATGAAGGTCGGCCCGCCGATCGACAACGCCTTGCGAACGTTGTTCATCGCCTGCAGCGGGTATGAGGTGGAAATGGTTCCCACATACTTCACTGTGGGATGGCCAACCAGCATCAACGGCGCCATGTTCTTTTTCCAGCGGTGATTCATAATCCGCTTTACTTTTCCTGGCGTGCTGAACGAGGTATTAACGCCATAGGGCGATGTCCCGGAAATCTGGATATCGGTGTTGGCATAGGACTCGTTGTCATACATCAGGATCAGCAGGTTGTAATCGGGGTGGCACATGGTGGCTGAGATTGCTCCCAGACCCATGTCCGCGCCGCCGCCATCGCCGCAGAAAGCGATCACGTTGATCGGTTCGTCCTTTATGTAGCCCTTGCGCATCTGGACGCGGAATGCTGCCGCCGCCCCCAACGCGCTTGAGCCTGAACTGCCCAGCTGTGTATGCATCCAGGGGACGCCCCAGGGAGTGGCGTAGTAAGAAGTGTTAGCCACGTACATGCACCCAGTACTTCCCAGAACAATCGTTCTGGGACCCGCGGCCTTCGCCATCAATTTCATGATTTGCGCAGACTCGCAGCCCTGACAGGTGCGGTGGCCGGACGTATAGTATTCCTCGTGTGGAACCCTCTTTACTCCCTTGAAGGCTTCCAGCTCTTGCGTTGGTTTTTCATCTACAAATGTGCTCATGATTGTTTGTCCTTTCCGGCTATAAATAGCGCCATGCGTCGACTGGCGCTATCCCCGCAGCCCGATCCATTGCGTCAGGGGTTGCGCTTTACCTTTTGCAGCTTCGAATACTTTTTCGGTCATTGCTTCTACGTCTGGTACGGTCACTTCGCGCCCGCCCAATCCGCCGATGAAGCCAAGTACTGGCGGCCGGGTGACGCTGTTGCTGTACATGGCGGACCGAACTTCAGTCGCCACTACGCCACTCAGGTCCGGAGAACCGAACGAGAAGTCGCGATCGAGTACGCCGATGGCCTTGAAACGCTCCAGGCACTTGCCAATTTCCTTACCGGCAAAGGGCCGGAACCAGCGCAGGCGAACGAACCCGACTTTCTTGCCTTGTTCGCGCATCTTGCGGATTGCCACTTTGACCGGCGTGGAGAGCGTTCCCATGCCCAGCAGTACGACTTCCGCATCCTCAGTCATATATTCCTCGAAGAACGGGTTGCCATACTTGCGTCCAAATGTTTTCTCGAAGTCGGCATAGACTTCGCGAATCACATCGCATGCGATTTCAGTGACTGCGTAGTTCTGCCGCCGAATCTCCATCACCCAATCTTCGTTGGCCTGCGGGGCCACTGAAATCACGTTGTCGGGATGGAGGAGCAGATCGCCACGGTCGTAGCGAGGCAGGAACTTCTTGACCTGATCGGCCGTCGGAATTTTCACTAGGGCTTGCGAGTGGGTCAGGAACGCGCCGTCACAGCTGATGGCCAGGGGCACGAAGATGCGGCGGTCTTCTGCCACACGATAGGCAATCAAGGCTGTGTCGAGTGCTTCCTGCGCGCTGTCGACCCAGGTCAGCATCCAGCCCAGGTCGCGGACTGCCAGCGCGTCGTTGTGTTCCACACCGAAGGCACCGGGATCGTCGAGAGCCCGGTTGCCGACCATGCACACCATGGGGACACGCAGAGCTGGACTTACGGTCAGCGCTTCCATGGCATACATCCAGCCCACGCCGCTCGAACCGCAGAACACGCGCGCTCCGCAAACCGACGCATGCTTCACGATTTCGAATTGAGAATGCTCGCCTTCCGCCACGATATATTCGCAATCCATCTCACCATCTGCGACCAGCTGGCTGATGTATTGCATGACCGTGTCGTAAGGCCGGATCGGGTAAGCCGTAACCACATCCACGTTGGCCAGTTTGCAAGCAATCGCAATGGCCTCGGCGCCGGTGATCAGGGCTTCCTGCTCGGTACCTTTTTTCTTTTGCTCAATCGGTAATGTTAATGTCGCCATTTCAATCTCCTTGTCTTTCGGGCTAAGTCTTCAGGCGGCCCGCTGGGCCACTAGCCTTTTTTAGCGATTTCCAGGGCCTCAGGGACCTGTTCCTGATACTGACCGCGATAACGGAATCCATGACTCCGTTTCTCAATTGGCTCGGCCTTCTCAATCGTGGTTTCCAGCCATTTCAAATAGGCGTCTTTGTCTTTCTTGAACGCCGCCCACTGGCTGCTGTTGTCGTGGAATTCGGACTCGTTCACCATGTGGACGCAGTCCTTCACCGGGCAAACTTCTTCGCAGATGCCGCAACCGCAGCACGCTTCGAGATTGGCATCGTAGGTTCCATCGGGGGTGACGTCGAACGACGCATCCGGGCAGTTCAGCCAGCAGAGCGTGCACTTGGTGCAGGTCGAGAAGTTAATGACCGGCCGCTGGGTGCGCGTGGAATACTTCTTGAACAGCTCGTTGCGGGCTGGCCGGAAGCCTCCGACTTTGCCGGTGCTGGGATCCGCATACGGACCACCTTGCGGCTGGCCTTTGATGGATACGCCGCCCCGCATGTCTGCCCAGTCAGGCTTGGTGAACTGGAACAGTTCTTCGGGATTGCCCGTGCCTGGTTTTACATCGGTGGTGGCGAAGCGCTCAAAGGCGTTTCGGGCCGACGTCACCTTCAGCGGGTTCTTCAGTTTTTCGTTGATGAATTGCTCCACCGATTTCAGGCTGAAAACTTCCGGCAGCGCCTTGGCAATCGCGCCCAGGACGCGGACGTCGGTGTGGTCATCTTTGAAGACCCACATGCCCGAGAAGCTGGTGATGCCCTTCAAGATTCCCAGCTTGTAAGGCTCTTCCCGGCGGTGAATGTTCTTCAGCAGGCCAGTCACGTCATCCCGTGAAATTACGATGAGCGTGTGCCCTGGCTTGAGCGCATGGTGCACAGGCTGCAGGCCGTACCATGCCCATGACTCCGTGCCCTTGCAGAGAGTGTCATCCAAAACCACGGTCAGATCGACCTGTTTGGGTTCGTATTGTGCCATTCCGGCTTCGAGAGTCAGTTCGTCGTTGGCGACGATGGCGAAACTCTTGGCTGGAATGCCGTTGCGCTCAGGAGCATCTCCGTAACGGCCAAAGGAAATGCCCAGTTTACCTTCGTTGTGCGCGGCTAAGACGATGTCGCGCGTGATGTTTTTCGCAAGAGTCTTTTGAAAGACTCCCCGGTAAATGACTTCCACCGCGAATAATTGACCCATCTGGCAACCTCCTTCTAGAGCTTTTTCAGTACAACGTTCTCAATTTCCTGCAGGTGCCGGCGCATCGCAGACTCAGCGGCTGCAGCGTCGCCCAACTTCAAAGCGGACAGAATCCGGTGGTGACCGGCAAGCGATTTCTCCTGCCGCCCTTCCACCTGCAACGATCTCTCCCGCGTCTCCAGCAACAAATCCATCAGGACATCAACAACTTTCAACACTGCGGCATTGTCGGACGCTAAAGCGATGGCGTAATGAAACTGGGAATCTTCTTCGATTCCGAGGTCGCCCGCGCGTATTTTCGCCTCCTGGCGCGAGAGGATGTCGTCCATATCGGCTATTGCATCGCGAGAAGCCTTTACAGCGGCCCGGGCTGCTAAGGGCGGCTCGATCATCCCGCGCACGTCAAGCAAGTCCGCCACCATTTTTCGCTTTGCAAGTAGCGCGGTAGCCAGAGGGTTTGCCGCACTTGGAGTTGGGTTGCAAACCACCGTGCCAATTCCTTGGCGCGGCTCGAGCAGTCCCATCAGTTCCAGGGTACGAATGGCGTCTCGCACTGAGCTGCGGCTCACCCTGAGGATTCGGACCAGTTCGCGCTCCGGCGGGATCAGGTCACCTGGTTTCAGTTCTTCCGCAATGTGTCGCTCCAGTCGCTTGGCGACCTGCTGGTAGACCTTATTTCTTGGGAGGGCCTTGAACTCGACGTTCTCTGATTCAGTGGCTAACATCGGAATTGGTCTGATGACTGACCATTTCATTTCAGACCTGAATCGAAAACTGCACAAGGAAACAGATCACCGTTCAATGTGACATTCTGCCAAGAACCGCGAGGCATATTGAGTCTTCTGCACTTTCTGTTGCGAATTTCAGCACGCTGCTCCATTGCCGCAAAATTCGCAATGGCATCGGAGAACGAAGTGTCCCGATGTGGAACAGTTGGTGATGAAACGAAAGAAGATCTGGCCGGTTTTCCGCTGGAGGAAAATTTTCGCGGTATATACTGGGCATTAGTCTCGGCGATCAAATCATGCTTACTACCTCGAAGAAGCCCCCGCCGCTTCCTTCGGACGATAAACGCTGGCGAATCGTAAATGGAACCATGAGGCGGCACGGCTTTGCCCGCGACGCTCTTATCGAAACGCTGCACACCGTTCAGGAATATTTTGGATACCTGGACCCGCCATCCCTGAAGTTCGTCGCCGAGTCGCTGCGTGTGCCCTTGAGTCAAGCCTACGGCGTTGCGACGTTCTACCACTTCTTCACCATGAAGCCTCCCGGAAAGCACACCTGCCTGGTGTGTCTGGGCACGGCTTGCTACATCAAGGGAGCCAGCCAACTCCTGGCAGTGGCGGAAGAGTCACTCAATGTCAAAGCCGGGGAAACCACGCTGGACGGAAACGTTTCGCTGGTGAGTGCGCGGTGCATCGGCTCCTGCAGCATGGCCCCGGCGTTTATTTTTGACGGAGAAGCCTCCGGCAACGTCAATGAGACCGTTCTTCGCAACAAGCTTGAGGGATGGAAAAACTGATGACGCTCGAAGAACTCGAACAAATTGCAACTGACGCTCGAGCGGTAAAGGAACAATTTCCCCGTGCCCTCAATGTTTGCGTTGCAGCAGGATGCCTGTCTCTCCACAGCGATGCCATCAAATCAGCCTTGGACAAAGAAGTGCAACGCACGGGAGCGACTTGTCGCGTGCGTGGAACCGGCTGCATGGGTCTTTGTTCACTCGGCCCGCTGGTGAGCCGCGAACCCGATGGAAATCTCTTGAGAAACGTGGCGGAGTCGGATGCGGTGGAGATTGTTGCAAGACTGGACGGCGTAATGCCGGAGCGTCTTCTCTTTTCCCGGGAACAACCATTCTTCCAACGGCAAACCACCATCGTTCTGGAGAACTCAGGTCGAATTGATCCGGAGAAGATTGAGGAGTACATCGCCGCGGATGGCTACCAGGCGCTGGTACACGCGCTGACGGAAATGGCGCCGGCGCAGATTGTGCAGGAGGTGTCGAAGAGCGGCCTGCGCGGCCGCGGTGGCGCCGGCTATCCCACGGGTCTGAAGTGGGGCACGGTCGCCAAAACGATCGGGAGGACCAAGTATGTAATCTGCAATGCGGACGAAGGCGACCCGGGTGCGTTCATGGATCGCAGCGTGCTCGAGAGCGATCCGCATCGCGTGTTGGAGGGGATGATCGTCGCGGGCTACGCGGTGGGAGCGAGCCAAGGCTACATTTATGTGCGCGCCGAGTATCCACTGGCGATCAAGCGGCTGCAAACTGCGATTCGCGAGGCGCGTCGGCTGGGCTTTTTGGGCAGCCGGATTTGCAACACAAACTTCAGTTTTGACATTGAAATCCGTATCGGTGGCGGCGCATTTGTCTGTGGTGAAGAGACTGCGCTGATCGCTTCGATTGAAGGCCGCCGCGGCACTCCCAGCCCTCGCCCGCCATTTCCCGCACAGTCTGGACTGTGGGAGATGCCGACGCTGATCAACAACGTAGAATCCTACGCCAACATCCCAACCATACTGCGGCGGGGCGGAGATTGGTATGCCTCGCTAGGAACGAAGAAAAGCAAAGGGACAAAAGTATTTGCGCTCTGCGGGAAAGTTCGCAACGTGGGCTTGATCGAAGTGCCCATGGGCACCCCGCTGCGGCAGATTATTTTTGAAATTGGCGGCGGAGTCCCAGAAGGACATCGCTTCAAAGCAGTGCAGACCGGCGGACCTTCCGGCGGCTGCATTCCAGAACAGTTTTTGGATCTTCCAGTGGACTACGAATCGTTGAAGGAAGTCGGCTCGATCATGGGCTCAGGGGGCATGATCGTGATGGATGACACTGCCTGCATGGTCAACGTGGCGCGCTATTTTATGGAGTTCTGTATGTCCGAATCGTGCGGCAAGTGCATTCCCTGCCGCGTAGGGACGGCGCAGATGTTCGAACTCCTCACGCGCATGACCACTGGAACGGCGACGCTGGATGATCTCGGTCTACTGGAAGAACTCTGCGACATGGTCAGCAGCACCAGCCTCTGCGGACTGGGGCAGAGCGCTCCCAATCCGGTGCTGAGCACCCTCCGCTACTTCCGCGAGGAATACACCGAGCACATCGTCGACAAACATTGCCGTGCCGGAGTGTGTGAATGCAACAGACTGGCGGAGGTCTCCGCGTGAATCCGGCGCCCACTGTAAAAACGCTTTCAATCGACGGCAAGGACGTCAGCGCAGGCGTTAACCAAACGATTCTCGATGCTGCGCGCGAAAATGGAATTTCGATTCCGACGCTGTGCCATCTCGACGGACTGACGGAGGTCGGGGCCTGCCGGATGTGCCTGGTGGAGCTGAAGGGTTCCGCTCGTTTGCAACCCGCTTGCGTGACGCTGGTGGAAGAAGGGATGGAGGTCACCACCGAGACGCCACGCCTGCAGAAGTACCGCCGGATCGTGCTGGAACTTTTGTTTGCCGAACGCAATCATGTCTGCTCCGTGTGCGTCGCCAACAATATGTGTGAGTTGCAGTACCTGGCGAAAGCGCACGGCGTCACCCATGTGCGTTTTCCCTATCGGTCTCCGTCACTTCCTGTGGATGTGTCTCACGAACGTTTTGCGTTGGATCACAATCGCTGCATTCTGTGCACGCGTTGCGTGCGAGTATGCAACGAAATCGAAGGCGCGCACACCTGGGATCTGCTCGGCCGCGGCGTGAACTCTTTGCTCATCAGTGATCTGCATCAGCCCTGGGGCGAGTCCGATACCTGCACCAGTTGCGGCAAGTGTGTCCAGGTGTGCCCCACCGGAGCGCTGTTCGATAAGAGTAAGGTTGGCGCTAAAGTGCGCAAGAATCCCGATTTTCTCTCTTACTTGAAGGACATGCGAGAAGGCCTGCGATGAGCAAACCGACGCTCGCAACTGTATGGCTGGACGGTTGCTCGGGCTGCCACATGTCTCTTCTGGATATGGATGAACGGTTGGTGGAGCTGGCTGAACAGTTCGATTTGGTCTATTCGCCGCTGGTGGATTACAAAGAGTTTCCTGCGCAGGTGGACATCGCGTTGATCGAAGGTTCAGTGAGCAGCGATGAGGACGAACGCAAAATACGGCTCGTGCGGGCGCACACCCGCGTTCTGGTTTCTCTTGGCGATTGTGCCGTGACCGGAAATGTGCCCGCGATGCGGAACCCCATCCCCGTACCAGAACTACTCAGCTGCGTTTACCAGGGGACCGGTCCGCTGCAGGCGCAAGTGCCGACCGAGCGCCTGCCCTCGCTGCTGCCGCGTGTGCGACCGGTACACGAAGTGGTAAATGTGGATGTGTTTGTTCCGGGCTGTCCACCCTCAGCCGACACCATCCACACGGTAATTAGCGAGTTGCTTGCCGGCCGCGTTCCGGATGTAGCGGCCTTGTCTCGCTTTGGGGCTTAGCCGGCGCGAGCTGATCTGGGTCCGAACTGATCTGGGCGGGCTGAGAAAGACAGGAAGATGTCCAAGACGATCACGATTGATCCGGTTACGCGCATCGAAGGCCACGCCAAGATCACGCTACAACTTGACGATCAAGGTGAGGTTTCCGAGGCGTATTTCCACGTTACACAATTCCGCGGATTCGAAAAACTCTGCGTCGGACGCCCGTTCTACGAGATGCCCTACCTGATGGAAAGGATCTGCGGGATCTGTCCAGTGAGCCATCTGCTGGCCTCGGCAAAGGCGTGCGACGTGCTACTGGCCATGAAAGTTCCTCCGTCCGCGGGAAAGCTGCGGCGCATGCTTAATCTGGCGCAACTCATTCAATCGCACGCTTTGAGTTTTTTCTACCTTTCGGCGCCGGATTTTCTGATGGGGATGGATGCCGACCCCAAAGAGCGCAACCTCTTCGGCGCAATGCGCAAGAACCCGGAGCTGGGGCGGGGAGGAATTCGCCTGCGGCAATTCGGACAGCAGGTGATCGAGACGCTCGCAGGCAAGCGCGTTCATCCCGGTTGGGTTGTCCCAGGAGGCGTGAACGAACCGCTAACCATCGAGAAACGCGACAAGCTTTTGGCGCAGATACCGGAGGTGATCGCGATCGCGCAGAAGGCCCTGGCGTGGTTCAAAATCGAATTCGAAAACTTTCGGGAAGAGATCCGCACGTTCGCAAACTTCCCCAGTCTGTTCATGGGACTGGTCACCCAGGATGAGCGCGCCGGATACTACGAAGGCAAACTCCGGTTTACCGACTCGCACGGAAACATCGTGGCTGACAATCTCGAAGCGGCAAATTACGCTGAGTTTCTGGATGAGGCAGTGGAACCATTTACGTTCATGAAGTTTCCCTACTACAAGCCCTTTGGTTATCCGGGTGGCATCTACCGCGTGGGTCCACTTGCGCGCATCAACCTGGTGGAGAATTGCGGCACGCCGCTGGCCCAGCAGGAATGGATTGAGTTCCGCGCTCTGGAACGTGGCGCCGTATTGAGCTCGTTTCATTATCACTACGCGCGGCTGATCGAGATACTTTTCGCGCTCGAACATATCGAGGAGTATTTACTGGACCCTATCATTACGAAGACCCAGGCCCGCTACTCCGCCTCGCTGAATAATCTCGAAGGAATCGGCTGTTGTGAAGCGCCGCGGGGAACGCTGATTCATCACTATCGCGTGGACGAGCAGGGGCTGATTACCTGGGCGAATTTGGTGATTGCCACCGGGCACAATAATCTGGCGATGAACCGCGGCATCCTGCAGGTCGCGCGCCATTTTGTGCGGAGCGAAAAACTCAACGAAGGAATGCTGAACCGCGTCGAAGCGGTGATCCGCGCCTTCGATCCCTGCCTGAGCTGCTCTACGCATGCGTACGGACAAATGCCGCTGCAAGTTCGGCTGGTCTCTGCCCAGGGGAACGTGCTTGACCAGATTTGCAGGGAATCATGAGTCGAGCGCTGGTGCTGGCGTGCGGGAATTCTCTGCGCGGCGACGATGGAGTTGCGCTGCAGATTATGAATCACCTGCAGAAGGCCGGGTGCGATCCGGCACCAGAATTTCATTGCCAACAGCAGTGGACCCCCGAACTCGCTGAACCAATCAGCCAGGCAGAGATCGTAGTATTTGTCGACGCCGCGCTGGGTACGCCGCCGGGAGCAGTTACGTGCCGACAATTGCAGCCACGCCGAAGCATGTCACTGGGCCATACACATCACAGTTCTTCTGAATCTCTGTTGTTGCTCGCGGAGGACCTTTATGGGAGGCGGCCAGCGCGCGCCTATCTGGTTACAATCGCCGGAGGAGCGTTTGAGTTGGATGAAAACCTATCTGACCCGGTTCGCCGTGCCATCCCCGAGGCGGGAGAATTGATCAAGTCGCTACTAACGGGTATCACAGTGACAGAAGATTAGTGGGCGATTTGCGTTCGCACCATTCGTAACAGCCGTGCGTCTGTTTGTTGACGCATCTCCGAGAGACTCAGAACGCCGCAAATGGCCCGAGTGATCCAGGCTAGAGTGAACCGCACTTCTATGCTCGGATGGTCAGGACCGGACAGTTCGCATGCGCTACGACGTGGTGAACGGTCGACCAGGGCAAATGACTTGTGCCTTTAACGCAATGCGCTCCCAGCACAAGCAGATCTGCTTCCCGCTCCGCTGCCTTGTTCACGATGCATCGCCAAGCCGAGCCAAATTCGACCAGGACTTCCGGCGCATACGCCAGTGAGCCTGTTGGGATCTCTTCTCGCAGCTTCCGAACCTCTTCGTCCACCGGCTTGGGAGGAGTTCCCAGCCTCGAGTCGCCCTCAACGACGTGGATCACATGTCAATCGAGCCTGGAATTGCGCGGCCAGCGAAAAGGCGATTGGCGCAACCTTCAGCGACTCAGCAGTAAAGTTAGTAGCATAGACAATGCGATCCAGCTTGAATTGGACAGGAACCGGCCCGCTGGAGTGGAATTCCGGGAGCTGGGCACGAGCGCAGACCGGCCCAACCGTGAGCACCGGACAAGGCGCGTGCCGCAGAATATCCTCCGCTACAGAACCCAACAGAAACTTTCCTAATCCACCGCGACCGCGGGTTCCGACTACGATCAGGTCGATTCCATTTTCCGCGACGATGGAACTGAGCTCGTCCCAAACCTCCCCGTGCCGCACATAAGTCCGCGTCGGAGTATCTCTAAACCGAGCGGCGATCTGATCTACTTTCTGCTGCGCTAAGCTCCGAGCGTCTTCGTAAAGAACCTCGAAATTAGGGGATTCGACAACGCCGGTCATGAGCAGTAGATTCGAGTCGGAGAGAACATGCGCGAGGTGCAATGTGCTGCCGAATTTGCGGCAGATCGCGGTCGCATAGGGAAAGGCCGCCTCGGACGCCTCCGAAAAGTCTGTGGCGTACAGCACATTCTTAACGGCAATCGCGGCGGGTTGGTTCCTGGTTTCTACTCTTTCTTGCGTTGATTCCAGGACTGTCATATGGCACCTCGGCACCAGCTTCAGATTCACACATCGGCTCGATTTCAGCTACGCCTACTGTCACTTTTTTCTGTGATTGTGGTCACGCCGTCGCAGGACGCGTTCTTCGGCTTCAGGAATAGTGAATAAAACAACGCAGTAGATTATTTCAGGTTGTCACGACTTCACGCTCGTGCAGCCTTAGAACCTCCGTCTGTTCCTGGTAGCCGAGTGCTGCGAAATAGATCGCGTGATCGAAAAACTGCTCCAGCATCTGCAGCAGTTCCAGCTCTCCCATGATCTCCACCGCGCGGTCAGCAACCGCTTCGCTCTGCAGGAAATCCCAGAGATTTTCCTTGGTGAGAATGATCACCTGGATTACTTCGGCCAGTGGTACCTTCTGGCGTGCCCGCCGCGCTCCGATCTCGCGATAGCGCTGCTCAATATCCACTTGCTGCTTTCCGAGCAGCCATTCGCCCAGATGACGATAGATCTCGTATACGCGTTCCCGCAATTCGTGGACGGGAATGGTCCGGAAGCAACTCAGACAGGCGGAGGACAACACTTTCTTCTCCAACCCCGAAGCCAGCGTATCGGCATGGGTTTCAATCAGACGCACCAACCTGTAGGAAAACATCATGACCTCCCTCCTCTACCTTCCAGACTATGGGCCGAACCTACCCGACGTCAGCAACAGGGCGCCCGAACCTCATCTTGCCAACTTCATTTTCAGGTGCGGCGGTTCCTGGAACTGAGACAGCGTGCGCCATCGCGCCAGTGCGAGTTCCCTCGGCTGGTTAGAAGGAAAATGACCGTAACGGTCGTCTCCACTTCAACTGGTTGCCCGTTCAGTAAATAAGGACGGTCCACGGTCTAACCGCCCTCAATGGCACTTCCAACCTCGCATTGATTTTCGATCAGAATGGAGGCAACAACCGTGACCGGCAGCACGACCGTGTGTGATTGGGATCACTCACACAGCGACGCTGCGTAACATGCGGCTTTGTGCGGATGTGTTGCGGTAAGGATACCGAATCACGTTCCAGTTGCGAGCTCTTGCAGGGTTTCGGCTGCGGTCGGCAAAGTGAAATAAAACGTTGCACCTCGTCCGTCGTTGGCAGTAGCCCACAACCGGCCGCCATGCGACTCCACAATGGAACGGCTGATGGCCAACCCCATCCCACTGCCTTGCGGCTTGGTCGTATAAAACGCAGAAAAGATCTGATCCATCTTCTCCATTGGCAGCCCCACGCCCGTGTCACTGACCGAGAACTCGAGTTGACCGTCCCGCATTTCCGACTTCACCGTAAGCTCCCCGCCTGAGTCCTTCATGGCTTCGATGGCGTTGAGCATGAGATTCATCAACACCTGTTGCAGTTGCACACGATCAGCCATGATTTCGGGTAGCTCGGCGGCAGGCTCCGTGCGCATGGCAATTGAGGATCGCGTAGCCTCTCCTTCCAGCAGCGTGAGCATTTCGTGAATAATTGCGTTCACGTCGACCAACTCACGTTGCGGGGGAGACTTCTTATAGAACGAACGTATACGGTCGATGATCTCAGCCGCATGATTCCCATACTTATCGATTCGGGCTGCTGCCGCACGAGCCCGATCAAGATTGGGCGGTTCGTGGGCCAGCCATTCAACGCAGATGTTGGCGCTGGTGATGGCGGCAGCGATGGGCTGCTTGATCTCGTGTGCCAGCGACGCGGCCATCTCCCCCAACGTGCTCACACGATTGATGTGCGCTAGATCGGTCTCCAACTGGTGCAGTCTCTCACGTTCTTGCTCGGCGGCCCGGCGTTCTTCATCCGCACGTTTGCGATCCGTGATGTCGATCACAGTACCGGTGTACTCAAGGAGGTCTCCGCACGGGCTGAAAACAGGATGTCCAATGCTGTGAATGTCCCTGACGGCGCCACCCGGATGCACAATGCGATAATTCACTTCTTCGTCCAACTTACTATGCCTGGCCCTCTTGGCAGATTCCCGGAACGCCGGTTGATCGTCGGGATGAATTCGAAGGGTGAGTTCTTCCATTCGGGGCAAACCATCCCGTGGATCAAAACCCAGTACGCGGTAACATTCCTCCGACCAATACCTGACGTCGGCGTCGGGACTCCAGGCCCAGCTGCCGGTTTGGCTCAGCCTCTGCGCTTCCGCCAAGTACGCTTCGCTTGTGCGGAGCTCCGCTTCTACTCGTTTTATCGAGGTAACGTCGGTCACCGCCCCGACAAACTCGCGGTTGCCGGATGCATCTTGTAATGCGTGGGCCAGGGCGCGAACGTGCTTGACACTCCCGTCAGGCAGCAGCAAACGATAGGTGTGTTCGAACTGTCTCTCCCCAGCAGAGGCACTCTCGATGACCCTCAGAAACTCGGGCCGGTCGTCGGGATGGACGCGCTGCACCGCTAAATCTATTGTTGGCTTCACCGCGTGGTCGTATTCGAAGATGCGATAGGTTTCGTCTGACCAGACAATCTCTCCGCTGTCAGGTCTCCACCCGAAACTGCCCGTTTGACTGAGCCTTTGAGCCTCCTCTAGGTACGCTTCCCGGCGCCGGAGCTCCTGAGTGAAAAGCTCGTGCTCGGTAACATCCATCCCTGTCCCAAGGAAACCCTGGAAAATCCCCCCTTGCGTGACCGGAACACCCACACAGCGTACGTGCCGAATCTCTCCGTCAGGCCGCACAATTCGCTTTATGAAGTCGAAAGCAAGATGGTCATTCAGCATTTTCGCGATGCCTTGTTTCATAAACGCGCGATCTTCCGGGTGTACAAGAGCCAAATATTCTTCTACTGTTGGCGGCTTGCCACTCGGATCAAGACCATAGATCCGAAACAACTCGGAGGACCAGTATTCGAATCCAGCTGCGTTGAAGGCCCAACTTCCCATATGGGCAACGCGCTGCCCTTCACTGATATAAAACTGGCTTCGCTGAAGCGCTTCCTGGGTGCCGGTGCGAGATTCCTCGATGCGCCGCTTTATCTCCATCAGCGCGGTAACTAGCAAAGTCGCTGTTAGGAAGACTGCAAACCGCAAGAAGGCATCCGACTCGTGGGCCGTAAAGGTTCTCCGCAGAAAAAAGTGGTCTAAGGCTAAAGCAGAGAGAACAACGGCCAAGAGGCCAGGACCCAAGCCCCCGAAAAGACTGCTTACGGTGACCGCCAGAAAGAAACAGGACGAAGGGGCGTTGATAGGCCAGGCCACTGCGAGAGCGACTCCGCAGGAAATTATCGCCAGGCCGTAACGTTGAAGTGTGGAAAGGACTTTCATCCCGGACTCGTTCCATGCGGCCCCCGGCAGCAAAGCACGAACATTCAGTCGAGCTCGCATATGTCACCTCAATTTTGGACTCCGCACCCCGGATGCACGATCCGCAGATATTGTACTAATGTCAGTGGGTTGGGGCGAGACCGGCAAAGAGCCGACGAACACTACCAGGATCGTGTCGATTTGATATGGCGGATTGAGGCCGCCGCTCTGGCCTCGGCTTCCTAGGTAAGGTGGCCAGCGTCGGCCGTCGGATCGCATTCTTGGCTTTGGAACTAACGGGTCAAGTGTCTTCCACTGTCAGTCGGTCAAATCATGCGAATGGCAACTTCCGAAGTCTGGTCGTGCGATATGAACGTCACGCCGGGAACTTTCGTGGGATGATCCATCTAGCGTCGTCTTTGATCTTGCTCAGGCATTTATGAGACGAGCGACGAGTTCTAGTAAACGTTTCCGAGCACCACGACGAAATACACTGTGGCATAGCGACTCAACGCGAAGAGTATTCGGGTTTCGCGAGCGCAGCATCTACCGAGAAAGCTCCCGAGCCTTTGATGATGGTCAGAGTATATGCGACCAGGTAAAAGCTCACCGCCTCCATCGCGATAGTCCCCCCAATAGATAGCGTCTGCGCCGGACGTTCCGCACTTAGCTAACGTCTCAAATAATAGGTTGACAGATCGCTGTCCGAGAATGCTTATCCTTAAGTGTCGACCGCTGTCGACCGCATCGCGTAAAATAGAGGGCATATCACAGTCGGTCTGAACTCAACCAAATCTTGAGAGATTACAATCTGTAAAGATGAGACTAGGGGTCCGCTACTGCAGTCTTTGGCTGATCGTGCTTTTGCAGGTCGCTCCGCTTGGGCGAACCTCAGAATCGGCTGCTCTGTCTCCGAGCGAATACCGGCTCCGCCTCTATCACACGCACACCCGGGAGCGGCTCGACATCGTTTACCGGCGCGGCGATATTTACCTGCCGGAAGCGTTGCACCAGCTCGACCATTATCTGCGCGACCACCGGACTGGAGAGGTACATCACTTCGATCCCCAATTGTTCGATCTGCTGCACGACCTGACTGCGTCTCTGAACGATTCGGGTGGCGAGATCGATGTGATCTGCGGATACCGTACCCCCTGGAGCAATGAATTTCTGCGTACTCGCAGCCCACATACGGGTGTTGCCCTCCATAGTCTTCACATGCAGGCAGAGGCGATCGACATTCGCTTACCGGGGGTCCCAACATCCGAGGTACGAGATGCGGCGCTGCGTCTCCATCGCGGCGGAGTGGGTTACTATCGCACCTCCGATTTTGTGCATGTGGACGTGGGACGCGTACGCAAGTGGTAGCAAATCCTCACTGAGGATACGGATATCCTTTCGCGAGAACCTTCTCAAGACTGGCGTCGTGGCCGTAGATGTCATCGTAGAAGTGAACCACGCCATCCTCCAGCACAATCACCGTGGCATAGAGAATCAAGACCGGAATCGGGTGGGCAAGGTTCACTTGCTGGGTTTGGTCGCCGTTCATGGCCGCGCGAATACGTTCTGGGTTCCAGCCAATATTGTCGCGCAGCACCCAGGCCGCAAGCTCGGCGGGTTTTTCCAGGCGGATACAACCGTGGCTGAAATCGCGCCGGGACTTGGCGAAGAATTCGGTCGACGGAGTATCGTGCATGTACACGTTGTAGTTGTTTGGGAAGATGAATTTCGCGAGTCCAAGCGCGTTCTTTGGGCCAGGTTTTTGCCGGATGAAAAGTTTGCCGGCGCGGAGTTGGCTGAGTACTTCGCTCGTGACAGTCCCCGCCGCGACGACGTTCTGTCGGCTATCCACAACCTCAAATCCTTTCTTCGCCAGGTAGTCGGGGTCGCCAACAATGTGCGGAATCATTTCGTTTTTGGTAATGGAGTAGGGAACCTCCCAGTAGGGGCGGAAGACCACATACTGCATCGCGTCGCTAAATATGGGTGTATTGTGGCCGCCGTAAGCTTTGCCCACCACAACGTTCATCGTCGCACCAATGTTGAAGTTCTTGTCATAAGCGCGCAGACGAAACTCAGGAATATTCGCGATGATGGCAGCATTCTGATACGAATCCGGCAACCACCGCCATCGCTCCAGAGTAAGTCGCATTTGCCGGACTCGAACGCTTAGAGGAACATTTAAGTCAGCCAGAGTCTGCGAGTCGATTCGTCCGTTCGGATCACGCCCATGCCGCCGTTGAAAATTCTTTACTGCGTCTGCCAGTCCACCCTGATAAATTGGCGGATCAATCGGAACATTCGCATTAGAAGGAAGGTCACCGACAAGTCGGAGAAGCCGCGTGAGCCGCGGGACGCCGGGGTAAGCATCGCCCGGTGAAATCGCCTTCTTCACGAGCGGAAGCTGCTCCCCGTCATCTTTCTTCGCCAACTCCATGTAGGTTTGCAGGGCTTGTATCGTGCGCCGGTAACCGGGATATGGGAGGTCCACCTGGGCCAAGGCACTGGCAACGTCACTCGCGTTGACGACGTGGTCTTTGAGGAATTCAGCGAGATCGTATTTCCTGGACTCGTCATCCAGAGCGAACGCGAAATGCTTGGGACTAACCTTGCCAATGTGGAGGTCCGAGATATATCGCATGGCACAAACCGTAAGCGCGAGATCAAAGTTTAAGGCGTCCGCCTCCGCCGGTTGACGCGTTGCGGGCTTGAGTTTGGCCAGTCGAGCGTTCCACATGGGGCCCGTCGTAATCGTCTGCTGAGAGTCCCTTTTGGTCGGCTTGGAGTAGCTGGGCGATCAGCTGTCGCGCCTGTGGGGTTGGCTCCATTCCCCTAACCCAAGACAGCGAGTACCCACTGGACTCATAGAACTTCTTCACATACTTGCTGTAATCGCTGAAATCAGGCCAACGCAAATCGGGAAGGGTGCCTGTGCCAGTGGCCGCGTGCAACCAGGATTGACCTTCGGAGCTGAGTTCCTGCGCTCCTGCGCTCGTATTGCCGGAAGTTTCAGTCTGAGTCTGAGCAGGATTCGTTGAAGTGAATACAAATCCGCAGAACAGTGAGATTAATACTAGCGCCCCTGAACGTCGAAATCTGCGTTTCCAAGTCTGCGAGTGCTTCATGGAATCGTCCCCGGCTGAGTACAATTTCTGACTGAAAACGCCAACTTCGAATCAAGGTAAATTACACCGCCCTGGCGATCGTTACCAGTCTCTTCTTCATGTGCCTTTCGCCAACCCTATCACAGCGTTTCATGTTCGCCGCCTATGCCACTCGTCGAGATCGGCGCCGGAGCGCTCGCTGCATCGACTGCTTGAGTTTCGCCCGCGCTCGTGCTAGTTGGGCCTTCACAGTTCCGTCTGGTACACCCAGAATGTCCGCTGTTTCGCGGGTGGAAAGACCGTCCATTACGCGAAGCTGAAATGTCTTACGCAAAGTAGGCGAAAGGTGAGTCGTAAAATGTGTGAAGTACGTATGTAGTTCCGTATTTCGATATTCATCTTCGGGGTTAGGTCTGCGGTCTGGCAGTCGCTCT
The DNA here is from genome assembly GCA_963717205.1 of uncultured Acidobacteriota bacterium. GTDB lineage: Bacteria > Acidobacteriota > Terriglobia > Terriglobales > Acidobacteriaceae > Sulfotelmatobacter. Next base: position 30,912 of record CAVQVP010000002.1, read on the forward strand.
GACGCTGCATGTTCTTCATCCTCTCCAATCCGCTCGTCTATGGAAACGTGGGTCTGGTGTTGCCGCCTGCGCAATTGCATCCGCGCACAATTGCACACAATAGCGGTCAGCCATGTAGACATTTGCGACTGTCCTCTGAACTGATCCAAGTGTTTGTAAGCGGCGAGAAGAGCGTCTTGAACCGCGTCCTCGGCATCGGCCGCGTTGCCCAGAAGTCGATAGGCGCTTCTGTAAAACGACGGTAGGCGATGAGACAGAATATTGGCCAATTCCCGAGCCATGTTTTTTCCGTTTAGGACGTCGAGGCCATCGAAACTTCCGATGTATGCATCTGCTTCTTGCATCGTGTGATTCCTCCTCTAGGCACGAGAACAAGAGGCACGCGAAGTTCCAATCAATCGGCATGTCAGCAGCCATACATCTTCACTCCCGGATGAGTAATGACTGGCCAAGGGCCGGCCTTATGAAAAGCTCTAGTGAATTTGTCCATCGACAAAATGTTGGCGCTGGCCGAAGCCAATCACCAACTTCCATTGAGACGACCATCACGAAGTGACCGCAGAGTTCGCCTACCATTACTGGGAAAGAAGAAGCCGTCCCCTCGGCTCGCCTGAGCTTGACGGCATGCGGGTGAAGGAATATCCGTCAGTACAGGTGGCTCAAGGTGAGCTGGGTTCAAACGGGAGGTTGTACAGTTAGAGAACCAATGGTGACCGACCTATGGCAGGCGAGCGAAAATTCTGACTCTTCAATGATTCCCACAGGCTTTGACATCCAAAGAACCCCCACCGTCAAACAACCAAAATGCGCATGCGAACTACATGGCACCTGGATGATCGAGCCGGCAGCCATCGACAATCGCGATCCTTGCGCGGTCGCGAATGCTTTGCAATATCAGTTCGCCTGTGGCATCGACCCCCAGAGTAAAAGTCAGACTGCAGCTTTCACAAAGCCAGAAAAACAGTGGGGGATGGCGCGTTTTGTTGCCGGTTGCACCCCGCGCACTGTGGGCGGGCCTAGCGGTCGTTCCACGCTCGAATGCAAACAGTTTGCCGCTCCCGAGCTTCCGAAACGAAGCCGGGCAATCCGGATTGGCACACTTACCTACCATCGTTCTCCTCTGCGGCGAGTTCTCTCGAGGCGTCGATCGTCGATCACCGGTCGTCGATCACCATCGAGCGTCCCACAGATAGAGATGATCTAAAAAGACAAACGGAGATCGTTTATTTGTCCACACCCTCTGTCGATGTTGCCTGGTTTTGCGAGATGCTGGATATCTGGCGCAACTGCCAGATATCTGTCTCTTCAGGCACTAGACGTTGTTGGGATAACCACATAAAACCAATCTGACTTTTCGCCGCATTGTGGCAATTCACCTGCTGTTCCCTGGTGCTGGTAGGATTGTTCATCACGATCGAAAAGGAGATGCGCAATGCCATACGTGACCGTCGGAAGAGAAAATTCAGGCGACATCGAGCTCTACTACGAGGACCATGGCTCGGGTAAACCGGTTGTCCTGATCCACGGATATCCATTGAGTGGTGCCTCATGGGAGAAGCAAGTCCCCGTGCTGCTGGATGCGGGTCACAGGGTTATCACATACGACCGCAGAGGCTTCGGCAAGTCCAGCCAGCCAACCACGGGCTACAACTACGACACTTTTGCAGAGGACCTTCACAAGCTGATCACCCAGCTTAAGGTGCGCGATTTCACCTTGGTCGGTTTCTCCATGGGAGGTGGCGAGATCGCACGCTACTTCGGAAAATACGGTTCCAAGGGTGTGAGCAGCGCCGTGATCATCTCAGGTGTTCCACCGTACCTGCTCAAGACTGCCGACAACCCGGAGGGCGTGGACGCCAGTGTGTTTGAGGGGATCGAGAAAGCAGTGGCCGCGGACCGCTATTCGTTCTTCACTGGCCTTCTTTAATAATTTCTACAACACCGACGTGTTCCTGGGTAAGCGCGTCAGCGAAGAAGTTTTGCGGGCCAGCTGGAACGTCGCAGCCACCGCCTCCGCCACCGCCAGCCTCGCGTGTGTTGCGGCCTGGCACGAAGACTTTCGCGCGGACTTGGCCCGCATCGATGTGCCCACGCTGGTGATTCAGGGGGACGCCGACCGCATCCTCCCCATCGCGGCTTCGGGACTGCGCACTGCCAAGCTCATCAACGGGGCGCGCCAGTTCGTCGTGAAGGATGGACCACACTGCATTCCGTGGACGCACGCGGAAGAAGTCAACGCCCAATTGCTGGGCTTCCTTCGTGAGGTCGGCAAGTCCCAGAAGGAAGTTGCATAGGCAGCCTGCCAGCTGAGGCCCTTGCTTGATCGCGGATGCGTGCACACACACCAGTATCGACCCTTAATCTCATCCACTCGCCGGTGAACAAACAGACCCGGGAGCTCAGCCTGTCATCGATTTGAGCTCCAATCCTAGGCACCCACGTTAAAACAGGAACGCGGGTGCCAATCTTCACGTCCATTTCCTGAGCCGTGTCGAATTGGCCGGTAGTCGCACGTCATACATTTGGACGTGGTAAAACTGACATTTCCGAAGGGAGAGTTGCGATGCGATTCGCCTTGCTTATTTACGAGTCACCGGAAGGTTTTAAGATGCGGAGCAGCGATGGGACCGATTCCTACACCGGCGCCTGGCGGGCCTACCACAAGTCTCTGGTGGAGGCAGGCATCTACGTCGCGGGAGATCCGCTGCAAGTGCCAGAAACTGGAACTACGGTACGAATTAAGGATGGAAAGCGGCACGTCCAGGACGGTCCCTTTGCGGACACGAAAGAGAACCTGGGAGGGTTCGCAATCCTGGATGTCCCCTCACTTGACGTTGCCTTGGATTGGGCAGCGCGCTGCCCAGCAGCTTCGATCGGGGCTGTGGAGGTCCGTCCGCTTGCGACCGACACCAAGGATAGGATCGTGGGATGAGTGGTGAAGCTCTCGAGGACACACAGCGGACCATAGAGCGCGTCGCGCGCGAGTCATACGGCCGTCTGGTGGCCTATCTCTCCTCGAATACTCGCGATGTGGCCGCCGCCGAGGACGCGCTCAGCGAGGCGTTGCTCGCGGCACTGCGAGTGTGGCCGCGAGATGGCTTGCCACAAAATCCCGAGGCGTGGCTGCTGACGGCGGCCCGCCGTTCGATTATCGATCATATTCGTCACCAGCGCGTAGTTTCGGAGAGCGAGCCAACTCTGCTGTTGCTTAAGGAAGACTCCACGGAGATGAACTCAGCAACTGATTTCCCCGATGAACGGCTCAAATTGCTCTTCGTGTGTGCTCACCCGGCGATCGATCCGGCGATGCACACGCCCTTGATGCTTCAGTCCGTTCTCGGGCTGGATGCCGCGCGAATTGCCGGTGCCTTCCTGGTTTCACCGAAAACCATGGGACAACGGCTAGTGCGTGCCAAGACCAAGATTCGTGACGCCGGTATCCAGTTCGAGATTCCCGATAAGCGCGAGTTGCCCGGCCGGCTTGAGGCGGTGCTGGAAGCCATTTACGCCGGCTTCGGAATCGGCTGGGATGACATGGCGGGTACCGATCAGCGCGGCCGGGACCTTACCGAAGAAGCAATTTGGCTCGCGCGCGTGCTTCTCGAACTCATTCCGGATGAACCTGAAGCGCGGGGTCTGTTAGCTCTCATGCTGCACTGCGAAGCCAGACGATCGGCGCGACGCGGAGCAGATCGCGAGTATATCCCGCTTTCCGAGCAGGATCCTAAACAGTGGTCCTCTGCGTTGATAGACGAAGCGGAAAAACATCTCGCGGCGGCCTTCCACCACGGGCGACCTGGCCGATTTCAACTCGAAGCCGCCATTCAGTCGGTGCACGCTGAGCGGGCGCGGAGCGGAAGGACCGACTGGGCAGCCATCTCTGCGTTTTATCAACAGCTGATCCGCATATCGCCAACGCTGGGCAGACGGACTGGGTATGCAGCGGCCTTGGCTGAAGCGAATGGACCTCAAGCCGGACTTGCCGTTCTGATCGCGATCGAGTCAGATGCTGTCTCTTCCTACCAGCCGTACTGGGCGGTTCGCGCTCACCTCTTGCAACAGCTTGGGAGGACACCCGAGGCGTTGGACGCTTATGACCGGGCGATTGGCCTGGCTGAAGATCCTGCCGTGAGAGAGTTCCTGCTCAAAAGACGCAGTTGATTGGACATTGTATTTCGATCACCCTTTTTTCGATCAACATTGGAGTCGTACGGTCTGTCCGACCGCCAGTCGACCGGTACGCGTGACCGCGCCGTAGATTCCCGCAGTGTTCTGGTGCACACGAACCACCGCCTTCAGCACTTCCGGCGCAGGACTTGCTGAGTCGGGATCAAGGTTCACCATCGAGCAGCGGACATCGCGCATGGTGACGGTGACGGCGGGGGCGTCGTCCCCCTCGCCGAATGAGAGCACCCCGCCTAACCACTTGTCCTCCTGAAAGGGAACCGGTTGCAGTAAACGAACTACGACATTCGGGCGAAATCGTCGCACGTCCGGGCTCTGCCCTGCGAGTCGTGAGATCTCGCGCACCGTATCGGAGGCGATTACGGAGATGCTGGCATCATCGAAGATGCCGTGTCTCAACTGCATCATCTCCACGGGAGCCCCGTACCGGCGTCCCACCTCTGCGGCCAACTCCTCCCCGAAGACAGGCATCTCTTCGCCATCCGGCGTGCGAACATGCGTAGGCAGGTCTTCCTGATTTTTTGGGAGAGGATTTTGAGGGGGAAGAGCATGAGGAAGAGCGCCGTCTTCACGGCGCCGCGGAGCAAACAGGAGCAGGTCCGGAAGCTTGCTTGCTGTCAGCCACGGCATCCCGCTGCAGTCATTAATGCGCCGGAATGCCAGGCGTCTGTCACCCTCGAGGCCGTGCCAGCCCAGGTTGGCAACCTCGAGGCGTTCGCCTCTCATGGATTTCACCGGATATCGGAAGAGAGCCTCAACTTGTCCGATTTCTATGAGCATGCTCGGTCAGGTCTGACGTTAGACGGACTCGGATCCGGCGGGGCCACTAGGTTCACGCGGCTTTCGGTTTCTCCTCCGCGAGATTCTTGCGCTTATCGAGTTCGCCCCTGGGAACCCCATGATCTCACGCGCAGCTTTTTCATGACTTTTTTGGCTCGTGCCTTGTCTTGCCATTGAGGGCTGACCGTTCACGCACGCGCTTTGTCGATCATCGCCTCCCAGATGCCTTTGGATTTGAGAACCAGTTCAATTGCCTCCCGTACCGCACCGTCCCCCCCATGCGCTTTCGTAGTGTAGTGCGCGGCGGCTTTTACTTCCGGGACCGCGTCGCCTACGGCAACGGCCAGGCCCGCGCGTTGCATCAAGGGAATGTCCGGAAGATCATCGCCAATATAAGCGACGGCGGAATCGGAGACACCCGCTTTTCGAAGGATGTCTTCATAGGCCGGCATTTTCAGCGGCTGTTTCATGTAGATGAACTCCATCTTCATTTCATGGGCGCGGCGCAGGAGGGCGGCACTTTCACGGCCAGTGATGCAGCCAGTGCGCAGTCCGGCGGTGTGCGCGAGGGTAAGACCCTGGCCGTCGTGCGCGTCAAAAGTTTTGATTTCGAGAGCGGTGCCGTCAGTTTGTGAAAGCAGCGTAACGCTGCCTTCCGTCATGGTGCCGTCGACATCCATGAGGATGAGCTTGATTTGCGCGGCGCGTTTCTTAAGTGCCGACGAGATTTTCGGAAGACGGGCCAAAGAAAGCCTCCAAGAAAGAAACAATGAGAGAGTTTAAATTAATGCCGCAGGGACAACACATCAAAGACTATCGCGCGAAGCTGAGCGGACTTCGCTCGTTTCTCCGCCCAGACTTAAGTCTCGCGCGTCGGTATCAAAACCTCCTGCTGCAACGTGAAATCGAGGAGGGTTTCGCTCGGTACTTTCACATGGTCTCTCTTGGTGACGATTTCCGAGCCTGCGCCCAGGCCGCCGCCGGCAAGACCGGTGTGGCTGCCTAGTTGTACTCTAAGCATTTAAAGTTCCACTTACGTTCTCCGGTGGAAATCGAACCCTGTGGCGAAACGACAATCGATTACAGGCTAAATCCGTCGAGAAGCGAGTTTCTGCCCTGCCAACGTGTCGGAATGTTGCTGACGACATCTTGGCAAATGATGGGCCCTGTCTGTTTCCGACGACGTTGCTCCGCGGTCTGAACCGCAGGTAGGGTTTTAGCTCCTTATTATCGGAGGCTGTGGAAAAGCAATAGCAACGGGTTTTCGCAATCAACATCAAAGGTTGTAATGGTAGTAGCACGGATGCGGGTCCCGCCATTGGACCTTGGCTTCGCGTGAACCGCCAGTCAAGCGCAGATGAGATCGCGGCGATTCTTGAAATTCGCAGAAATTACGACTCGGAGTAAAGACGCAGCAAGCGAATCGGACATCCCAAGGAAGAGGGACTGCATGAGCGAAGCACTTCCTGAAATCTATATGGCCCGGCACGGTAACACGGCCTGGACTCTCTCAGGCCAGCATACCGGCCTCACCGACTTACCTCTAACGCCTGACGGCGAGTGCAACGCCATAAAGCTGGGAGAACGTCTGAAGGGTATGACATTTGCCAAGGTGTTTACCAGTCCGTTGCAGCGTGCGTCCCGAACTTGCGAGCTTGCAGGGTTTGGAGCTGTGGCCGAAACCGATCCTGACCTGGTGGAGTGGGACTACGGTCAATATGAGGGACTAACCTCCGCCGAAATCCTTCGAAAACGCCCGGACTGGCAACTATTCCGAGACGGGGCCCCGGGAGGCGAATCGCCGGTGCAAATCGATGAGCGTGCGGACCGCGTCGTAACGCGACTCCGCGACGTTGCGGGCAACGTACTTCTTTTTTCCAGCGGACACTTTATTCGGGTTTTGACCGCACGCTGGTTAGGGCTCGGTCCGGGGACTGGAGGTAGGTACTTTCTGCTGAGCCCGGCGAGCCTAAGCGCGCTCAGTTACGAGCACAATCTTTCCCAGCCGGTGATCCGGCTTTGGAATGACGATCATCACGTGATCCGGGAGTCGACACAGTCGTGCGGCGAAGAACACGCTGTTCTCATCGCTGCCAATACGATTCGCAGATAATTCAGGCGACGATAATTCAGACAGCGATAGCTGAGAGAACTACAAGGATATCGAATGAGCGCAGAGAGTGTGGCACGCCTAACCTCCGCAAAAGTCGTTCCGATGGCGACCAAAGCCGACAACATCCCTGAACTTCTAAAACAATATGGTGGGTCGATTCCGCTTGCCGGAACCCAAGACGCCTTGTACGAACGTCACCTGGTTTTTGACCTGGCGATCGACCCTAAGGTGGCGAGTGCGCGCGAGCGCTTCGAGGCTTTCTCCCGTTCGGTGCGCGACATTCTCGCGCAGCGTTGGGTTCTCACGAAGACGACGTATGAGAAACAGAATGCCAAGCGCATCTACTACCTTTCCCTGGAGTTTCTCATCGGACGTTCGCTGGCCAACAACATCACCAACCTGTTGCTCGACCCTGTGGTACCGCAGGTGCTTCGTGAAGAGGCCCTTGAATGGCTGGAACTGATCGAGCAAGAACCCGATGCAGGTCTGGGGAACGGAGGTCTGGGCCGCCTGGCGGCTTGCTTCCTCGATTCGATGGCCACGATGCAGCTACCGGCTACAGGCTATGGTCTCCGCTATGAGTATGGCATGTTCAAGCAATCAATCGTGGATGGATGGCAAAAGGAGAGTGCCGACAATTGGCTCCGTGACGACGACCCCTGGGAGATCGCCCGGCCACACGAGAAAGTAGATGTGAAAGTGAACTGCTCCTTCCACCTGCGCGAGGGAAATTTTGAAATTATCCAGAACAAGCCATCGACTTTGATCGGAATACCTTTCGATCGTCCCGTGGTGGGCTATGGAGGAAAGACCATCAACACCCTGCGGCTCTGGGCGGCTGCGGCGCCCGATTCCTTTGATTTTCAGGAGTTTGGCACGGGTGACTTTGTGGGCGCGCTGGGCGAAAAACTAGAGGCGGAATCGCTGACACGTGTGTTGTATCCGGACGATTCCACGACCGCGGGGCAAGGACTGCGATTCCTGCAGGAATATTTTCTAGTTGCGTGCTCACTGGCGGATCTGGTGCGCCGTTTTCTGCGGCACAACACTGATTGGGACAAGCTGCCGGAAAAGATTGCGGTCCAGCTGAACGATACGCATCCTTCCATGGCGGTTGCTGAATTGATGCGAATCCTGCTCGATGATGCACATCTCCCATGGGACAAAGCCTGGGATCTGACTCAGAGATCACTTGCCTACACAAATCACACCTTGCTGCCCGAGGCACTTGAGAAATGGCCTGTCGCGTGGTTTCAGGTTCTTCTACCCCGTCAGCTGGAAATCATTTACGACATAAACCAGAGACTGCTCAACCAGGTTCGGCTTCGCTATCCGGGCGATGTGGGGAAAGTGCAGCGCATTAGCCTGGTGGAAGAGGGCAAACCGCGCAAGATCCGTATGGCCAACCTCGCGATTGTGGGCTCGCACAGCACCAATGGAGTGGCCGCAGTCCATACCAAGCTGTTGCGAACCACGACCGTCAAAGATCTAGCCGAAATGTTCCCCGAGCGTTTTAGCAACAAGACCAACGGAGTGACACCGCGGCGCTGGTTGCTTGAAGCGAATCCCGCGCTGGCCGATGCCATCACGCAAGTCGTCGGCGAGAAATGGATTACTGACTTGAGCCAGCTCAAGAACCTCAAACCTCTGGCCGAGGACTCCGGCTGTCGTGAATTGTTCCTCAGAGCGAAACGCGACGCGAAAGCGCAGTTTGCCAATTGGCTCAAATCGACGTCAGGGCAGATCGTCGACCCTGACTCCATCTTCGATTGCCAGATCAAGCGCATCCACGAATATAAAAGGCAATTCCTGAACGCGCTGAGGATCGTAGTGCTGTATAACCGGCTGCGAAAAAATCCTGACCTGCAAATGGTACCGCGAACATTCTTCTTCGCTGGGAAGGCGGCGCCGGCGTACTGGCTGGCCAAGGTCATCATAAAGTTCATCAACAACCTGGCCGGCACGATTGATGGTGACCCAGCCATGCGTGGTCGAATCAAAATTCTTTTCCTTCCCGAATATAATGTTTCTCTGGCCGAACGTCTGATTCCAGCTAGCGATGTCTCCAACCAGATCTCGACTGCCGGCTATGAAGCCAGCGGAACCAGCAACATGAAGTTCATGATGAACGGAGCCTTAACCGTTGGAACTCGCGATGGCGCCACTATCGAGATGGCAGAAGAGGCGGGCGAGGAGAACATGTTCCTGTTTGGCCTCACTGTGGAGCAGGTACAGAACAGCCGCGGTTGGTATAGTCCGCAGTGGCACTATGAAAATGAGCCCGAAACCAAGGAGGCTCTAGACTTGATTTTCTCCAACCACTTTAGCTTCTACGAACCCGGAGTGTTCAATCCGCTGCGCGATATGCTTTTCTTGTTCGGCGATCACTATATGCACCTGGCGGATCTGACTTCTTACTGCCAGGCGCAAGACCGGCTTGGCGCGTTGTATGCCGATCCTGGCGCGTGGGCGCGCAAGGCAATCCTGAATGTAGCCAGCTCCGGCAAGTTTTCGAGTGACCGAAGCATTGGCGAATATACATCTGAGATTTGGAAGGTGAACCCATGCCCAGTACGTTAGAAAAACAGTTTGTGGCTAACGCTTCGAACCAACCAAGAATTTCGCCGCTTGCGGGCAAACCGGCCCCCAAAGACATGCTCGTGGATGTCGCTTGCCTGGAGCGGGACTACTTCGATTGTCATCCTGATCTCAGTGATGCAACCCAATTGGTTAGCTTTGGCACCAGCGGACACCGCGGCTCGCCTCTGCGCGGAACATTCACCGAAGCGCACATCCTCGCTATAACTCAAGCCATCTGCGACTACCGGCGAGAGGTGGGAACGGATGGCCCACTCTACATGGGGAAAGATACCCACGCGATTTCTGGGCCCGCGCAGCGCACCGCGCTCGAGGTGTTGGCCGCGAACGGCGTGGAAACGATCATCCAGGAGAACGACGGCGTAACTCCAACCCCCGTTATCTCGCGCGCCATCCTGGTTTACAACCGCGGCCGCAAGGAACACCTCGCCGACGGCATTGTCATCACACCGTCGCACAACCCGCCAGAAGACGGAGGTTTTAAGTACAACCCAACCAACGGCGGTCCGGCTGACACCGATGTGACCCGTTGGGTCGAAGGCCGTGCCAACGATTTGCTGCGGGCCGAGAATGCCGATGTCAAACGAGTCTCCTTCACGAAAGCGATGAAGGCATCGAGCACGCACCAAGAGGACTTTGTCTTACCGTACGTTCGCGATCTTAAGAACGTCGTTGACGTGGATGCGATTCGCAGTGCTCACCTTAACCTTGGCGTGGACCCCTTGGGCGGAGCCGCAGAGCCGTACTGGGAGCCTATCAACTCGATTTACGGCCTGGACATTAAGGTGGTCAATCCGATCATTGATCCAACATTTTCGTTCATGACCGTCGATCACGACGGCAAGATCCGCATGGATTGCTCCAGTCCGTACGCGATGGCTAGACTCGTCGGGCTGAAGGACCAGTACCAATTGGCATTCGCCAACGATCCTGACTCGGATCGGCACGGAATCGTCACTCCCGGTGCCGGGTTAATGAATCCGAACCACTACCTCGCCGTCGCCATTCGATATCTGCTCACGCACCGCCCAGCTTGGCGGCAGGATGTGTCAGTTGGAAAGACTCTGGTGAGCAGTAGCATCATCGACCGCGTAGTCAAAAAGCTGGGTCGCAAACTACTTGAAGTGCCGGTCGGCTTCAAATGGTTTGTGCCGGGCCTCGTCGATGGTTCCTGCTGTTTCGGTGGGGAAGAGAGTGCTGGAGCTAGCTTTCTTCGCCACGACGGAACGGTGTGGACTACCGACAAAGACGGGCCAATTATGGATCTGCTCGCTGCCGAGATTACTGCGCGCACGGGGAAGGATCCCGGCGAGCACTACCGCGAACTCACGGCGGAGTTCGGAAGTCCTTGTTACACGCGCATCGATGCGCCGGCCTCACCAGAGCAAAAGGCAAGATTGCAAAGATTATCACCGGAAGCTGTGAAGGAGTCAGATCTCGCCGGCGAACCAATCATTGCTAAGCTCACAAAGGCTCCTGGCAACGATGCTCCCATCGGCGGCCTGAAAGTCGTGGCAGAGAGCGGCTGGTTTGCGGCCAGGCCCTCGGGCACGGAAAACATTTACAAAATCTATGCGGAGAGCTTCAAGGGGCAGAAGCACCTGAATGCGATCGTCAACGAAGCACAGCAGATGGTGGACAAAGCGCTGAGCGCTTCCAGTGGGTTGGGCAATGATTGACAACGGCGGGCTGACCAGCGTTCCGCCGTTTCCGCCCGAATATCGTGCTTCCGGATTATTTCTGCACGTTACATCGTTGCCCTCGCCCTACGGGATCGGTGACGTCACCACCTCATCTCGGAGGGGCTACTTCGGGCTAGCGATGAGCCGAGCGCAAGCGCTGTTCGTCCGTGGATCGTCGATTTTTGGCGATAATGCGGGATGGCCGCAGCCATGGCCCGTGTGTGATGCAGAATAGGCCGCGGCAAAGCCCTGATGGTTGGCTGACAGATCTTCAAAACGGAGGAGATATAGATATGCAACTTGGCATGATTGGTCTGGGAAGAATGGGTGCCAACATGGTGCGGCGGCTCATCAGCAAAGGTCACAACTGCGTGGTATTCGACAGATCGCCAGCAGCCGTGGACGAACTGGTCAAGGATAAAGCGGAAGGCTCCGCCTCACTGGCAGAATTCGTGAAGAAGCTCGTGAAGCCGCGTGCGATCTGGCTTATGGTGCCGGCCGCGGTCGTCGATAAAACCATTGCTGATCTTCTGCCCCATCTCGACGCTGGTGACATTCTCATCGACGGGGGCAATTCGTACTACATCGACGACATCCGTCGGGCCAAGGAGCTCGCACCGAAGAAAATTCACTACGTGGATGTAGGCACCAGTGGCGGAGTGTGGGGCCTGGAGCGCGGGTACTGCATGATGATCGGCGGCGAGAATGAGGTGATCAACCGCCTTGATCCAATCTTCGCGACGCTCGCCCCAGGCATGGGCGACATTCCGCGCACGCCCGGCCGGGAAAAACTCACCAGCTCGAACGAAAACGGCACGGCCGAGCAGGGTTACCTGCACTGTGGCCCCAACGGTGCCGGGCACTTCGTCAAGATGGTTCACAACGGAATCGAATACGGAGTGATGGCCGCCTATGCAGAAGGGCTGGGTATTCTGCGCAGCGCGAACGTCGGCAAGCAGGCAGGCGGCGCAGTCGATGCCGAGACTACTCCCTTGCGCGATCCCGAACATTACCAATATGACCTGAACCTGCGCGACATTGCGGAAGTGTGGCGTCGTGGAAGCGTGATCGCATCCTGGTTGCTTGATCTGACCGCCATCTCGCTGCTGCAGGACCCAAGTCTTGCGAAGTTCGCAGGACGTGTCTCCGACTCTGGCGAAGGGCGCTGGACCATTAAAGCTGCGATCGACGAAGCCGTGCCTGCGCCGGTTCTGACCAGCGCCCTCTACGAACGATTCAGCTCGCGAGGAGAGGCTGACTTCGCTAACAAAATTTTGTCTGCGATGCGGTATCAATTCGGCGGACATCTTGAAAAATCTGACGACAAATCCAAGGTGGCTTAAGAAGATGAGTGTGGCCAATTCCCAGTCAGGGATGAAGATTGAGTTTGCGGATGACGAGGCGACCGCCCGCACGGCCGCAAAGAAGATTGCCGTGGAAGCCGTTGCTGTGAAGCGCCCCACTTGGTCGCAAGTTGAGGGTAGCCCTTTACCGCTCGGCGTCACCTGGATCGAAGAGGAACAAGCGTACAACTTTGCCGTTCACTCGGAACATGCGGAGAGTGTAACTCTGTTGCTCTATTCTTCCGCTGACCTGGTGAACCCTCTCCTAACCTTCCGCTTCGATTTTTTGCATAACAAGTCCGGACGGATCTGGCATTGCCGGATACCCATCACAGAGATCGGGGAAGCGCGTTATTACGCATACTCAGTGACGGGACAAACCATTCCTCAACTGCACAGCTTCGATCCGCAAAAGGTTCTGCTCGATCCTTATGCGAAATGCATTTTCTTCCCACCCGGTTTTGATCGTGAACTGGCGATGCGCGAAGGACCGAATGCAGGCCATGCGCCTTTAGGAGTACTGACTGGCCGCCACAAGAAGTTTGACTGGGCCGGAGACCGCCCAACGCATCACGAGTCGGATGCGGTTATCTACGAACTTCACGTAAAGGGCTTTACGAAGAACGCCAACTCCGGCGTCGATCCCTCCCGCGCCGGTACGTACGCCGGCCTGGTGGAAAAGATCCCATACTTGATGGAACTCGGGATAACGGTTGTCGAACTGATGCCAATTTTTCAGCGCGATCCTCAGGAGGGCGACTACTGGGGATATATGCCCTTGAGCTTCTTCGCGCCTCATGCGCAGTACGCGAGCCGCCGTGACGATGACGAACAGCATCTCGAATTCAAAAACATGGTGAAGGCTTTTCATCAGGCTGGAATCGGGGTGGTCCTCGACGTTGTGTACAACCACACCTGCGAAGGCGATCACCGGGGACCGATCTACAGCTACAAGGGTTTCGACGCCGCCGGTTATTACATGTTGTCCACAGATCCGGCGAATCCTTACGCAAACTACTCCGGGACAGGCAACACCCTCAATTTCGGCGAAGCGCATGTGCGCGAGATGGTGACGGACAGCTTGCGTTATTGGAAACGAGAGATGCATGTCGATGGATTCCGCTTTGACCTGGCGTCGGTTTTCAGCCGCAATGCGGACGGATCGCTCAACTGGGGGCACGCACCGATCTTTAGTGAGATTGCGGCCGATCCGGAATTGGGCCGATTGCGGTTGATCGCAGAGCCTTGGGACACAGGGGCTTATCAATTGGGTCGCGGATTCCCTGGTATGACGTGGCTCCAGTGGAACGGACGGTTTCGCGACGATATCCGCCGCTTCGTCAAAAGCGATCCTGGGATGGTTCCTGATGTGATGCGGCGCATCTACGGCAGCGACGACTTTTTTCCCGACAGCCGCGCCGACGCTTATCACTCATACCAGAGCGTGAACTATATAACCTCCCATGACGGCTTCACGCTGTACGATCTCGTCTCCTATGACCGCAAGCGCAACTGGGCAAACGGCAACAACAATCAGGACGGCATGAACGACAACTACAGTTGGAACTGTGGACACGAAGGGGATGAAGGTGCGCCTCAGGCTGTGATGGTCTTACGCCGCAAGCAGGTTAAGAATTTCTGTTGTCTGCTGATGCTGTCGAACGGAACTCCCATGTTCCGCGCCGGCGATGAGTTCTTGAACACGCAGTTCGGCAACAACAATCCCTACAACCAGGACAATCAAACGGGATGGCTGGATTGGAGCCAGCTCCGCACGAATCAGGACATCTTCCATTTCTTCAAAGGCATGATCGCGTTCCGGAAGAGTCATCCTTCATTGAGCCGCAGCCGATTCTGGCGAGAGGATGTCTCCTGGTATGGATTGGGTCCGGGGGTCGATTTGTCCCACGATTCGCGAAGCATTGCCTTCTGCCTCCACGGCTCCTCGCAAGGCGATGACGACATTTACGTGATGATCAATGCGTATTGGGAGGAACTGGAGTTCCATGTCCAGGAGGGCACAGCAGGGGAGTGGGGAAGAATCGTTGATACAGGTTTGCCAAGTCCCGACGACTTCTCTGACCACGGTGTGCCTCTGGAGCAAACGAGGTATGGGGTGGCCCCGAGGTCGATTGTTGTCTTACTGCGACCGAGGAAGCGCACCTAGATTTTTCCCCGACTCGGCGAAACGGACACTGCCGGGAATGTGCTCAGGCTTTTGAAAAAGGGTGACTGTACTTGAAAATGCGCCTCATTCATGGAGGGCATTAATTTGGCAGACTAGCTACTCCCCAGCCTTGACTGCCAGTGTTTCGACTACCGCAATATTTTGCAGCAACTCCGGTGGGAGGCCATGCCGCTGCTGCAAATATGCTGCGCTGTTGTAGCTAACCCAGGCCTTTCCCTGAGCATCTTCCCAAACGAGAATCTTCAGCGGAAGGTCGATGGCGATCGATGGCGCTGCCAGCATGAGGGGAGTGCCAGCCTTGGGGCTGCCGAAGATTAGCAGCTTGGTGGGAGGCATTTTCAGTCCGACTTTTTCTGCTTCACCGCTGTGGTCGATCACGGCAAATAATGTGACTCCTTTGGCTTGCAGAATATTCTTGAGCCAATCGACCGTTTGCTCGACCGTGTGATTGCTCGGCTTGTCAACAATTCCTCGATCTGCTGCCGGCGTCATGGACACCTCCTCGTTGTGTTTGAGAAAACATTTAGGAACCTGCATGGGCCATGTAGAATCGCGTCGCGACCACTCAAGCCGCTTCAATGACGACAAGGCTAATTCTATTCATTATCTTGCCCATCATTCTGTTGCAGATCATTCCATGTGCCGTGCAGCGCGAATGAGGCCGACGCCGAGGCTTAGGACGCCAGCAGCGAGAAACAGGGCCCCGATGTAAGCTAGACTCATCAAGCCACTCGGTTCCTTTGCGGTTGGAGAAATGACGGAGAGGAAGAACGCGGCGGGAATTAGAATCGCCGCGATCGGTGCTCCCATTCGCGCAATCCGCTTCCAAAACGGGGAAAGCACCGCTTCATCAACGTAGCGAAGCATGACCAGCGACAGAGCGAGATAAACGCCCGCGTGCGCATGGCCGGCCCGCCAGAGGTCGTGCCGGAGCGGATTGTCGTTATATCCCGGCACACCGCCCGTTAGAAGACCGAGAAGAGTCAATCCCCCGTACATCACCGTAGGAAGAACGACGAGAAGGATTCCCGCAAGCATTCGCGATTCTCGTGACATGGATTTTCTCCATCAAAACGTTTGGGCACGACGCCATCAAACTAAGTTCATCAAAATAAGTTCACGACGGGATCTTGCGGTTGACTTCGCTTCCGGGCAGCTCGAGCGAGTCGCTTACCGTAAGTTGGGCCACGTTAAGCCGCCTGACTGATAGATCCTGAATCTCAAGTGATTTGAACTTGGCCTTCCCGATTGAGATACGTCCGATCACAAGACGGCCGACGGCGAATGCACCGACGGCGAATGCGCCCACAGCCACGGCGCCAATGGCGACCGCGCCAACCGACACCGCTCCCATCGCCGTGCCGATCACGGCGACGCCGCGCAAGGCCAGTGATCCGGATCTGTCCGGGTCTCTCATTTGTCCTCCTACGGTTGGTGGCGTTGCTAGCGACGCTTGCGCAGAGTGCGGCCTTTTGGACCACGGCCAAGGTCGGGAACGTCTTCGCCCAGGGCTGTGGCTAAATCGATTTGATGATCCTGTTCCTGCATGAGAATCTGGCGAATCTGTTCCGCCATCGCGTACTCCCCGAGCGCTTCACATTGCGGGATGCGATCGCGGTAATTGCGAATGGTCTCGTTTTCATTATCGAGATCGTAGCGGAGCATGTCTTTCGCGTTCTTCGAGGTTCGCACCGGCTTGGGAGTGACCACTGGCATTTTGCCGAGATAATCGATCTGCCGCGACAGGATCAAAGCATGATCAAGCTCCTGCTTGGCGTGGATTTCGAGCTGGGCCGCAATGTCCATGTATTCAGCGCCGCTCAGCACCTGGGAATAGACGACGTAGGCGATGATGGCTTGATATTCGCGGGCAAGGTCTTCGTTCAACAACTCTGCGAGGCGGTCGCGGGAAACTTCAGTTTCGTTTGCGGTGGACCGGGGTTCAGCCATTTTTGATTTCCTCCTTTGAATTTAGAGGAGATTATATTGCTTGCGACTGGCGCCTAGTCCACCCCTTATCTTTCGAATAATAGAAAACATCGTCTCGTGTAAAGAGCGAGGTTTCCCAGTGCGAAGGGCCGATGCGGTATTCGACCAACGGCGGGAACCAGGTATGAACCGTTAAGGCTACTTCATTTTGTCGGGTCGGTGTGCCATCCCGGATTGGTCCATCGCCCATGTTGCAATACAAAGATCTCCGTCACTCGTCCAGAGTCTGACGATCGTTTGCCCCCGGCCTCCGTTTCCACGATGTAGCTGCTCCAGATGATGGCGACATCGCCAAAGTGCTGCACTTCGGTGCGGGGAAATTCCAGCCGGATGAGCTTTCCGCCTCGCGCGTGAAATTCAGCTGCGGTTCGAAGCACATCGGCCTGGTGCTTCCATTGGTCCTCGCCGCCGCTCATCACAATGGTTTCAGAGGGCACTAATTCTTCGAGGGTTTTTGTGTCGCCGGCAAACCACGCCCGCCACACGGTTTCGCGTGCTTGCAGAAGCTGATCGTCGTTTTGTTTCTGAGCGAATAAATTCCCAGAGCTCAGAGTTGTTACGAAGGCGGCAATGATGATGATGACTCTCATCCATTTACGTTTCATGATTGAATGTCCTCGCATGTCAGAGTTTCTCGCACATCAGGTTCGCGAATATCAGTGTTGCGAAATCAGCATTCGCGATTTTGTTTGCCGCCTTGCTTGAAAGCGTCGAGCGCCAGCATAACGGCCGCACCTGAGGCAGAGAAGACGGAGTAATCCATTGGCGACTTGAGCCCGAACGATATCGCCATCGCTGTGCCGAACATTGCCAACAGGACGAAGCTCGCGAGTGAAACCCATCGCGGCCATGCTCCCAGGATCAGCAGAATGCCGAGCGACGTTTCAGCGACCGTAGCCGCCCAGGCTATGAATGGAATCGTGGCGGCAGGCATAAACGAATTCACCTCCGCCGCGTATTGTATGAAATTCGCAAAGTGCTTCAGGTCAAGCGTTCTGTCCCATAATCCGAAGCGCGAAGCTACCGCGGAGAGAAACGCAGCGCCGAGCGCAGCGCGCGTGTAGAGTCTCCCCGCTCGTTCCCAACGAATTGTGACTAACTTCTCCATGAGGCCTCCGGTCGCGGTTTGGTACGCAGCAGCGCGTATATGCGAATTCATCTTGACTCTCCTTTCATTTGTGTGCTTCCCGGGACATCGATGCTGAGCGGCGCGTCGCGATCGCAAATCAAATAGGCGACTAGCTTCGCCGGTTGCGTAGAGCTGGCGTTCGCCGAGATTAAATGAACTCCGTTGGGCGCTTCGTAAAAGCTCTCACC
Organism: uncultured Acidobacteriota bacterium; assembly: GCA_963717205.1. Classification (GTDB taxonomy): domain Bacteria; phylum Acidobacteriota; class Terriglobia; order Terriglobales; family Acidobacteriaceae; genus Sulfotelmatobacter. Next base: position 49,107 of record CAVQVP010000002.1, read on the forward strand.
GGCTTTGTAAATAGTCTCTGAGTGGCCGCTGATTTGAGTTCGCAGCGCTCCTTGCACCACGTAGCCGATGACGGCGCAAGGATGAGAGTGTGGCATCGATGCCTCACCCGGCCCGTAGTTCACCTCAACCAGGACTGCCTTCAGATTGCCGCCATCGAGTTTCGGCAGCGCTTGGGAGAGCATGACTCGGGCTCGCTCCTTCGTCTCGCCGTGAGAACTGAATGCCGCCTCTTGGCCGCAGGTGAAATGCGCCGCCACCGTCACACTGCAAACCACCAGGATGCCGACGGCGATTCGTATTGGGATTGTGGCAGAAGCAGTCCGCCCTTTTGTAGGTGCTTCGATTTGCGCTGGCACTGGGCTTTGTATTGCACTTTGCTCTGAATTCTGAGGGCGCATCATCCACGCTCCCACGACGCATACGACACTGCCGAGCATAGAAAGCAGCGCCACTTTTTCGTTCCGGACCAATACACCCAGAAGCAGCGCCACCGCGGGGATCAGAAAGGTCGTGGCAGAGGCGCGCGTCGCACCGAGCCTGCCGGCTGCGACCGAGATGGTTACATGCGCCACCCCTGTGCCCAGCGCTCCCAGGGCAAGCAATGCGAGCAGCGGGCCAGGCGTCCAGCGCGCAGTGACGAGGTCAGGCAATCCCAAGGGCGCGGTTAAGACCAGTGCAACCATCTGAGCGCGCCAGATCACCGGCAATGCTCCGTTGCGTTGCTGGAGTGGACGCGCGATATTGAGCGCGAATCCATAAGACACAATCGCAACCAGGATCATTCCACTACCGGCGGCGCTGCTGTGGCCCTCGCGGCTGGCAGGGAATGCCATCAATATCGTTCCCGCCATGCCAATCGCTAGTCCGGCTACCACACGGCGCGGAAGTGCGCGTCGCGCGATTGCCGCGGCAATGATAGCGGTGAACAGGGGATTGGCACCGTTCAGCATCCCCGTTAGCGCTGACGAGACGTGCTGTTCGGCGAACGGGAACAGGCTGAGCGGTAAGGCCAGCCACAGCACACCGAGCGACGCAATCGCTACCCAATCTGAACGGACGACTGGTCGACGCGCCGCCGGGAATGCTGAAAGCGTTGCGAAGCCAACCAGGATTCTGACAAACGTGACGCCGCCGGGGCCGATGGAGCGCATTGCTTCCGCGATAAACAGGAATGACGCTCCCCAAATCAATCCGGGCACAAGGAGGAGTAGCCAATCCGCTGTTCCGGCTTGTGATGCGAAAGGTAACCACGAGAATTTCGGTTTGTCTGGCATGTCTTATTCCCTACGCGAATCACAGTAAAATAGAATGGACCTCCCTAAAAGGTCCATTTAGGGTATTTGCGCTATACCACTTTTATGGCTAAGAAAACGACCCCTTACGAATTGGCGCTTCCGCAGCGCAAGTCTGGACATCCCCGCCTACCAATGGCTGTACGAGGCAGTGCGCTCCCAGATCCTCGGCGGTTGCTTGCGTCCTGGGACTCGCTTGCCAGCGACCCGCGATCTTGCAAACCAATACGGACTGTCGCGTGGAACGATCGTCAATGCTTTTGAGCAACTGAAGTCGGAAGGCTACGTGGAAGGCAGCGTGGGATCGGGCACATATGTGAGCAGAATCTTGCCCGAAGAATTGCTCCGCGTTGTCTCTGCAGCTAGTGCGAAGCCCATGATGCGACGAAAACGGCGGCTCACCATTTCAAATTACGGACGCCGGGCAACATTATTTGCCGGCTACGAAAACCGGACGACTCGCGCCTTCCGCTGCAACCTGCCTGCATTGGAGTTGTTTCCTGCGGAGATATGGACGCAAATCACGTCCCGTTGTTTACGCCGGATTTCGACAAGACTGCTGATGGGATGCGATCCGCTGGGTTATTTTCCGCTGCGTGAAGTTTTGTCGGATTACCTGAGCACGTCGCGCGGTGTGAAATGTGTCCCTGAGCGGGTGGCGATCGTCTCTGGAGTGCAGGAAGCTCTCGATCTGGTGGCGCGGCTGTTCTTAAATCCAGGAGACCGCGTATGCATGGAAAGTCCCGGATATCCGGGCGCCGCGCTTGTTTTTCAAGCATGCGGAGCGAAGATTTCTGCCGCCAGACTGGATAATGAAGGCATACGAATTCACGATCTCCCCACACGCGGAGTGCGGCTCATCTACGTTACTCCCGCACATCAGTTTCCGCTGGGAACTACGATGAGCCTGGCGCGACGCCTGCAACTGCTCGAGTCTGCGCGGAAGTCTGGCGCGCTGATCTTTGAGGACGATTACGACAGCGAGTTCCGTTACTCAGGGCGGCCGATTCCGGCGCTGCAGGGACTGGATGGAAATGGGCTGGTTCTCTATGCGGGAAGTTTCAGCAAAGTGTTGTTCCCGTCGCTCCGCCTGGGATATTTGGTGATTCCTTCCGATTTGCTGCATCGCTTCGAAGCGATCAAGTCGCTAACCTCACGGCACGCGCCGCTCTTGGAGCAGGTGGTGCTTACCGACTTCATCACGGCGGGCCACTTCGGAAGGCATCTCCGGCGCATGCGCGAGGTATATGCCGAACGCCTTTCAGTGTTGTTGGAAGAGGCGTGCCTGAAGCTTGCAGGCTTACTGGAAATCTCCGGCGTCGAAGCGGGATTGCAGACTGCGGGATGGTTACGGCGCGGGATCGATGACGAATCGGCCGCCGCCGCAGCGGCGAAGCGCGATGTGGATGTGACTCCGTTAAGCCGCTATAGCCTGCGTAAGGTTGCGCGCCATGGACTGCATCTGGGATTTGCCGCGGTCGATACAAACGAAATCCGGCGTGGCGTTCGCGAGCTGGCGATTGCGCTCGAAGGTGAGGTGTATGCATCGCGGTAACCGGGCAAATCCCAGGTGCCGAGGGTCATGGTCACCCACCGCATGTGAGTCGTACCTAAGCCGAACGTCAAAAAACTTGATGATCCTGTCGATCTTGCGAGGCCTCGTTCGACAAATAGATAGAGCCAAGAACAACGGCTCGCAGGAGGCGGATGTGACGCGGCGGAAGAAGGTATCTCGATCCTCGAGGTCAATCACAGGAACGGCGCTGATTGGGCTCGGATTGTTTATTCTGTTCGAGAATCTGGTCGCGGCGGCGGACGCACTGAGGCATCTCCTCAGCGCTAACGGATTGGAAGGTGCAGGAATATTGCTTGCAATCGTCTTTGCCGTCGCGCGATTCATTCAGGCGTACGCCGCTGATCACGAGCAGTTTCTGGGGAGTCTCCTTCAGCACTTGTTTGTGTCGTTCTGGCCGCTGTTGCTGGTCAGGTTCGGAACGCTATTGTCCCGGAGGTCTTGATCGAACAATCTTGATCGAAGAATCGACGCGCTTAAAAAAATTATCAACATGTCGATCTGATTTCCGGTTATTCGACGTCAGAGTAGAGGTTAAGTATTTCAAAAGGAGAAATACGAAATGCGATTCTTAGTGATGGTCAAGGCAAGCAAAAACTCGGAGGCAGGCGTTATGCCGAACCAAAAACTGCTTGCCGAAATGGGGAAATTCAACGAAGAGCTGGTCAGAGCCGGCGTCCTGCTGGCCGCTGAGGGGCTGCAACCGACTTCGAAAGGCAAGCGTGTGCGGTTTTCGGGCGAGAAACGTACCGTCATTGACGGGCCTTTTACTGAGACCAAGGAACTGATTGCGGGCTTCTGGCTCTGGCAGGTGCGCTCGATGGAAGAGGCCGTCGAGTGGGTCAAGCGCTGCCCTAATCCGCATGAGGGGGAATCTGAGATTGAGATCCGGCAAGTCTTTGAGTGGGAAGAGTTCGGCGCTGAGTTAACGCCGGACCTCAAGGAGCGGGGGGAACGGATGCGCGAGCAAATGAAAAAGGGGAGCGGAAAGTAACGCGGGGTTTCTTCCGCGCTCCCCAAGCTGTGGTCCAGCGTCATGCAGCAGCGCTTACGCTGCGGAGCTTTTGACTGATCTCCTGGTTCGAAGATCTCCAACTCCTGGCCTGAGCGATGCAAATCACGTGAAGGATCAAGAACAAGGGCACCAGGAAGGTCGGGATCAAACTCAGCGGGAGCATCGTCATGGGAACCGTCGATGGGCTGTGCGGGCTAAGCAAGGTCGCGGTCGTACCCAGGCTGACTGCCGTGACCAGGTCTGCAATGCCTAGCGATTGCCAAAGAATGAAGCTGCTGCGATGAGAGGGACCGGCTAGCTTCCAAGCTACAAGCGTAGCTGTCGCGCCGATGGCCATGTCGCCATATCCTGCGGGTAAGGCGAACACGGACGGGAGAATCCCACGAGCCTCTAGGAGCACGAAGGTGAATCCAATAATTCTCCAGGACTGCGCCAATGTCAGAAGTTTCGGGTCCAAAGACAATACGAATTTCCGGAATCTTTCCGAGGCGGCAAGCCACAATGCGAATACGAGAATCGGCGTCACTGCGGCGACTGCCACCGCCAAGCCGATACGATTGGCGTTATTGGTGAACAAGTGAAACGTTGAGGCGAACAAAACAGAAACGAACCAGACCGCGATGAGCCCTACCGTGAATTTTCCGTAGTTTTTCATAAAGAGTCTCCTTGAGTTGTGACTAGTTCTGTAACTTGGTGTGTGATTTCCAGAAGATTCTCCCAGGCCTGCTTTCCCAGTTGATGGCGCAGGCGCGATTGAACTTTCTCCCAGATCGGCAACGCACGGTTGAATAATGTTTGGCCGCCCTTGGCTAGCAGCAAACGACGTTCCCGCCGGTCTTCGGCACGACGTTCCGTGATCCAGCCCTCTCTCAACATAATGAGGAGGGTTCGGGTGAGAGTGGTGCTGTCCGTCCCGAGTATTTCTCCCAGCCGGTTCTGGGTGACTTCTCCTGCCAACGAGAGCGCTTGCAAAATGGTGAATTGGGTAGCCCGCAACCCGAGAGGGCGGAGCGCGATTTCATACAGTCGGGTCAATGCCCGCGAAGTCTGACGAAAGCTGCCACACATGCACGGTAGTTTCGATGGTGTAGGGCGTTCCATGTTTAATAATAGATGTATATACATCTATTCGGATGCAGCAATCTTTTTGGAGCGGGTAGGAGTGGGCATGATTTTCTAGCAGCGATCCCGCCATCGTCGAGAGCGATTGCAGCGGTATGCTCCCGCAGATAAAGTTAAAAGCGTTGCGGTACCTAAATATATTTCGAAAATATATTTCGGGAATGAAGACACTGGATGTCGATTTTGCCGCACCTGGTTCGACGAGGATATAAGGACGCTGATCCGGCCCGGCCGAGACCGTCCGAAAAGCGGGTCACGACCCAAACCAATTAAAGGAGATAGAACGATGCGATTCATGATGATCGTCAAGCACTCTGAGAAGCAGGGCCCGCCGCCCAAGGCGCTGATGGATGCGATTGCGAAAATCACCGAAGAAGAATCCAAAGCAGGGAAGTTGCTCGGGAATGGAGGCCTTACTTCAACCGCGCAGGGTGCTCGCGTTCGGGTTTCCGGGGGAAAGGTGACCGTGACCGACGGGCCTTTCACTGAAGCCAAGGAAATTATCGGCGGCTATGCCCAGTTTGAGTTGAAGTCAAAGGAAGAGGCGATCGAAGGCGCGGTCCGCTTCATGGAGCTTCACAAGCAACACTGGCCCGGATGGGAGGGCGAGACTGAAGTGCGCCAGATGTTCGAACCGGGAGAATTTCCTTGCAAATAGTAGGAGCGAAGCGAGCCGAGGGCGGAAGTTCTTATTCGGATTTCGGCGGCCGCCTTCCACAGCCAGCACCTCAACTTGCGCTGTCGGAATAAAAATGGTGTGATCGGTAGCTGTGATGGCTACCGATCCACATCGCACCGAGATTCAGCGATCCCAGATTGATCGCACCCAAACTGATCGATCCCAAATTGATCGATCCATCGACGCGGTCTGGAGGATTGAGTCGCCAAGGCTCATCGCCAGTCTCACGCGGATCGTGCGGGACATCGGTGTTGCCGAAGATCTCGCGCAGGATGCGCTGGTCGCCGCGCTCGAGCAATGGCCAGAGTCGGGTGTTCCTGACAATCCGGGCGCCTGGCTCATGGCAACCGCCAAGCATCGTGCCATCGATTACTTCCGGCGAAACACGCGGCTTGAGCGCAAGCACGAGGAACTTGGCCGCGAACTCGAAGAGAAAGAGATGGCAGTGCCGGATTTTGAAGCGGCTCTCGACGACGATATTGGCGACGATCTCCTGCGTCTTGTATTCACGGCCTGTCATCCGGTGCTTCCGACGGAGGGTCGGGTCGCGTTGACGCTCCGGCTACTGGGAGGCCTGACGACCGAAGAAATCGCCCGTGGCTTTCTCGTTCCAGAGGCGACTGTCGCCCAGCGCATCGTGCGCTCCAAGCGCACGCTTGCAGACAAGCACGTGCCCTTTGAGGTGCCCCGGGGAGCCGAGCTTGGCGTTCGCCTGTCGTCAGTGCTGGAGGTCATCTATCTCATCTTCAATGAGGGCTATTCGGCGACTGCCGGCGAAGACTGGATGCGGCCTGCACTTTGCGAAGAAGCGCTGCGGCTGGGGCGCGTCCTCGCCGGACTCGCGCCACGTGAGCCTGAAGTGCATGGCCTGGTTGCGCTGATGGAGATTCAGGCATCCCGATCCAGGGCGCGCGTGGGTCCGTCAGGAGAGCCCATTCTGCTGTTCGACCAAAATCGCGCACACTGGGACCAGTTGCTGATTCAGCGCGGTCTTGAGGCCCTGCAGCTCGCAGAAAAGCTGCGTGCTGGGAACTTTGGCGGCGGGCCAGGTCCGTATGTATTGCAAGCTGAAATCGCGGCGTGTCACGCGCGAGCGCACACTCCAGAGGAAACCGACTGGCCTCGCATTGTGTCGCTCTACGCCGCGCTCGCCACAGTTACACCGTCACCGGTTGTGGAATTAAATCGGGCGGTCGCGGTCGCCATGGCTTCAGGTCCGGCGGCAGGGCTTGAGCTGGTGGACACGCTGATTGCGGAGCGCTCGCTCCAGAACTATCACCTGCTGCCGAGCGTGCGAGGCGATCTGCTCAAGAAGCTGAGTCGCCTCGACGAAGCCCGTGCGGAATTCGAACGCGCAGCATCACTCACGCGCAACGCTCGGGAGCGCGAACTACTGCTCGAACGCGCGCGAGCTTGCACAGCGGCCACAACCTCGGGATCGAGTCCAGGCTAAACGCGATACGGAGAAATCCCCCAACCGGTCAAGCGCTGGCAGCATTGGTCATAGCTTCGACTGCGTCCATTAGGGTAGGAAAAACCAGGAAGAAAGGTTCCAACTTTGTAATCTGAAATAACTGCCACACGCGGGGGTTCACGCCGCTTAGAGCGATGCGCCTCCCCGATTTCTGGCAACTTACGTATGTCCCCACCAGCGATCCCAGTCCGATCGAATCCATGTAAGGAACGTGGCTCAGATCAAGGATCATAGTGCCGGCATTTTCTCCCCGGAGAGCGTTCTGGAAAGGCACGGAGGTGGTTGCCGTGAGCGGCCCGTTCAAACGCAACACACGTTGTGCGTGATTCGCCCCCTCAAGCCTTTGTATTGTGAGCGACTCCCCAAGCATCGAATTTTCTCCTTCTCGTCGCGATCAAGCGATTGCCCCCGCTTTTATCAAATTCGGTGTTTATCAAACTTGGCGCTCGCCGAATCGCCGAATCAAGGAATCCTAGGACGCTCCGCTGAGCAAGTCAACGAGGTTAGCCACAAAACCGGGCGCGAGACATGAAGCCCGTCGGGTGGAATGCATTCTTGGCAAATCGTACCCTCCCCCGGGGACTATAGACTCTAGCCCTAAGCCTCTATGCAAGTTCTTTCACCTTGACTTTGGTCTGACGTGAGGAGCAAACATACGGGACCCCCCTTTTACCGGTTGTTAAATCTGCCTGTAATTGAGCCCACTTCGTGAATCTTGCGGAGGATTCAGGCATGAAGATTGTGAAGTTTGCTTTTTCTTGCGGTGTGCGGTTAGCTTGTGCGCCGTTGCTTACAGTGTTGTTCGCCAGCTTGTCGAGCGCGCAGACTGTTTCCTCAGTAACTCTCAACCCTGCCAGCGTTCCTGCCGTGGTCTCGACCACGGGCACCGTGACTCTGTCTGCGGCGGCGCCCTCGGGTGGCGCTGTAGTAAAACTCTCAACCAGCAACAACTCTCTGGCGCAGGTGCCTGCGACCGTGACTGTGCCGGCAAAGGCGCGCAGCGCAACCTTTACGATTACGACGTCCCCTGCCACCAGCCAGCAAACGGCCACGATCACCGGAACCTACAATAGCTCCAGCCAAAAGGCGACTTTGACGGTCCGAGTGCCGCTCATGGGGACAGCGGCCGGCGGTTTCCTTGGAGACAACAACCCGGCGACGCAGGCTTGCATTGAGTTTCCGCAATTCGGTGGGCTAGACGGCAAGGGGAACATATATATTGCCGATTCCTACGGCGACAGGATTCGAGAAGTCGGAGCCGGAACTGGAAAAATCACCACCGTTGCAGGCGTTGGGCAATATGGCTACAACGGAGACGGTATTAAGGCCACGACCACCGCCATGGGTTTTCCCCGAGGGCTGGTGGTGAATGCGGGCGGCGAATTCTGGTATAGCGATCCCGGCAACAACCGGGTTCGCATGGTCAACTCTTCTGGCATTGTGAACACAGTCGCTGGCAACGGAACGGCGGGATACAAAGGGGACGGTGGAGCTGCCACTTCAGCGGAAATCAACCAGCCATCCGGGCTGGCTCTCGACGCTTCCAACAATCTCTATTTCGCCGACACAGGGAACAATGTGGTCCGCATGGTGAATAGTTCGGGCAATATTCACACCATTGCAGGAAATGGAACTGCAGGTTTCTCCGGGGACGGCGGAGCCGCAACCAGCGCGAGTTTGAACTCTCCCCACGGCTTGGCCTTTGACACCAATGGAAATCTGTACATTGCCGATGACTTGAACAACCGAGTTCGTATTGTTGCCGGTCTGGGTACGGACACGGTGACCATTAACACATATGCCGGCGACGGCGATCCCGGCGTGGCTGGCGACGGTGGCTTGGCTACGAAAGCGGCGATTGGACTGCCACGTGGCGTTTTGATCACCAACACAACTCTTTATATCTCTGAGGCAGCACAATCGAGAGTTCGAGCCGTTAATCTCAAGTCTCAGATTATCAATACCGTGGCGGGTTCTACCGACGGTTACGGCGGAGATGGAAGTGCTCCTCTTAAATCCATGTTCCTGTCGCCGACTGGGCTAATGGTGGATTCCGCGGGCGATCTTTTGATCGTGGATACCGGAAATGATCGCGTTCGCAAAGTAAACGCAGCCGGTACTACGGTCAGCACCATTGTTGGAGGCTACGTAGGAGATGGCGGCGTTGCCACCAACGGATGCTTGAATAGCCCCGAAAACATCGCTTTTAACTCCTCTGGGAATTTGTACATAGTGGAAGCTGGCAACCGCGTGCGCGAAGTAAGCGCAGGCGATATCAGCACGCTGGCGGGCACGGGAGTGACCGGATACTCTGGGGACAAAGGGCCTGCGAGCGCTGCGACCATTAATTCCCCGCTAGGCGTGGCTGCAGATCCCTTTGGAAACGTTTATTTTGCCGACACCGGCAACAACGTCATTCGCGTCGTCAACTCCAGCAAGGAAATTACGACGTTCGATAAGGACTCAACTTTCAAAAATCTTGCATCTCTAACCACCGACTCCGCAGGCAATGTTTATTCGGTCGACAGTGGCGCGTGTGTAGTGCGCAAGCTCACCCCCGCTGCGAGCAGTACGATCGTGGCGGGAGTGCTCAACGATTGCGGGTACAACGGGGATAATATGTCGGCCACCACGGCTAGGCTGAACCAGCCGTACGGAGTCGCGCTCGATACAGCGGGAAATATCTTTATCGGCGACGCCGGCAACAATCGCGTTCGCAAGATAACCATAAAAACTGAAACCATTTCAACGGTTGCCGGCACTGGAACCTGCGGCTACAGTGGAGATGGCGGAAAAGCGACCGCGGCCGAACTGTGCACGCCGTCGGGCGTGGCGGTCGATCCGGTCGGCCGCATCTTCATCGCCGACTATTCCAATTTCCGTGTTCGGCTCCTTACTACTAATGGTGAGATCATCACCTACGCTGGCACGGGACTTCCAGGCTATAACAACAACGGCCGCCTGGCGACGAAGACGAACCTGGGCGGGCCGATCGCCGTTGCGATTGGACCCTCGAATGTTTTATATGTCGCAGACGATCAGAGCTATCGCGTTCGCGTAATCCAATAATCTTCAATGTTTAGCGACTGCACGCTGGGCAGGAGGCTTTTCCCGCTCAGCGTGTTACGAGTTCGGGTGGGATAGGATCGCGCACCCAGAGACGGTCAGAGTACTACAGTAAAGCCGGTAGCCGAAGCGATTCTTAAAACCTCAAAGGACTCTCGCGAAACTTTACGTCAATCTTTGGGTTTAGAATAAAGAATACTTTCCGCCGGGTCGCAAGATCACCTGACGGCGGCTTGAAACGTAGGTTTCGGAAGGGAACCTATGGTAAGCCTCTGAGAGGGATCATGAGACCCTGCGCCCCCATTCTTTGCATTTCTGCACGTAAAGGTTCATCCAACAGTTCTTCGACCGTCAGACGCACTGCATTTCTACGTCTGATCGTAGTGGCGACAGTGTTGTTTTTGGCACTGACAGTTCAGGGAAAGCTGCAGGCGCAGCAGATGCCGGACCAGATGCCGGACCACGTTCTGCCGGACAACGGTCAGTACGCTCCGGAGCAGCAATCGGGCAATAACAATAACAGTGATGATGAGCAGCCGGGCTACCAGGCGTCGCAGTCCGATGGGCAACAGGCTTACCCGCAGCAACCGTCCCGAGGGCCCGGCCCGATAGATACGGAACCCAGTAATGGGCAGGCGCCGTTAAGCGCACAGGACCTTGAACAGTTGGTGGCACCGATCGCGCTCTATCCGGATGCGCTCGTCGCACAAGTGTTGACGGCCTCAACCTACCCCCAGCAAGTGGCCGACGCCGACCATTGGCGGCGGGCGCAAGGCTACGCACCGGCCGAAGAGATTGTAGCGGGAGCTGATGCCCAGCCTTGGGATCCTAGCGTGAAAGCGCTGACGGCGTTTCCGCAAGTGCTGGACCAGATGGATCAGAATCTGAACTGGACTACGGAACTCGGCAATGCGTACTACAACCAGCCACAGGACGTACTGCGGGCCGTGCAGGTGATGCGGCAACGGGCGCAGGCCGCAGGAAATTTGCGAAGCACTCCTCAGGAATCAGTGAGCTACGATCAGGGCAACATCGTGCTCGCTCCTGTGAATCCGCAACTGGTCTATGTGCCGGCTTACAATCCCTGGGCCGTGTATGGGGAACCGGTCGCTCCCTATCCTGGCTTCTCAGTGCTTGGGGCGATAGGGTCGGTCTTAGGTTCAGCGTTCGGTCCGTCGGGCATCCAGTTTGGTTTAGGTATTGCCATGACGGCTTTCGCGCACACGCCTTGGGGATGGCTGGGTTGGGGCCTGAACTGGTTAGCTCAAGCGGTACTCTTCAATCACTCGAACTATTATTCACACAGCACGACGGTCGCTGATTGGGGGTTGCCGCACGGCGGTCCACGCGCATTTGCGCGACAGGGAGCGTTTGCCGCAAACCGATCGTACCGGCCGTTCGGCGGCTATCGCGGTCGGGGCGCTGGATACGGCGGGATGCGTACGCAGGGGTTTGATCGAGCGCGAAACGAGAATGGGTTCGCGGCCAACCGTCCGGGAGAAAGATATAGTCGCAGTTACCAGACGTCACGAAACGGCTACGGTCCATCATCTCACGGTCCATCATCCCGAGATGCCTACAGAGGAATCCAGCCAGCAATCGCCAGATCGCAACAGACTCGATCGCAAGAGACTCGATCGCAACAGAACAGATCGCAGCAGTTTGGGTCGCACTCTTTTGGGAACTCAGGTTACGCTTCGAATTCTTATGGCAGATCGTCTTATGGCAGATCGTTTTCTGGAAGATCCTCGGGAAGCTTCGGCAGCCGTGTGAAGCCAACCTACGGTAGTTCGATGAGAGGCAATCGCACGCCGGGCGCCGGCTTTCAGCGCAGCGATTTTGGGAAGCACTCTTCCGGCGGCTTTAGAGGTAAAGGTTTCTCCGGTTCTTCCGGCAAGCAACACTCAGGACGCTTCCATTTTGGCGGAGGACACGCGCCGAAGAACTCTGGTGGCGGAAAGAGTTTCGGCCACGGTCATTCAGGCGGAGGCGGCCACTCTGGCGGTCACGGTCACTCCGGCGGCGGCAAACACCACCACTGAGATCGCAGGTCCGCACTCGCCGCGCAAGAGCGTGCGAGCGTTGTCTGCGCGGATTCTCATTCTCATTCTTATTGCGCCTTGCTCTCGCCGGTGGCCGGGGTTGCGCCCCAACGAGCGCGCACAGTCTCCCGAAAACGTTCGCGCTCTTCAGGGCTCATGTTCCCGCAGCGCTCCTGCATGCGACGTCGGAAATTGGAGCGGCCGGGGCCGCGCCATCCATGGTGGCCGAAGAGGATCCGGCACAGTGCCAGAAGTCCGAAGGCCTGCCAGAAAGTAATCTGATGCCAGCCGAAAAGCGCCGGCAGCAGCCAGTTCCACAGGCGCATTACCAGTTCGCCGCCGATGAAGCAAAATAGCAGAATCCCCAAAATCGCCGCTGGAGCAAGCCAAATCATTCTCTTTTTCATGTTCCGTCCCTCATACTTTTCTAGATTCGTCCCAAATACGATTCGTCGTAAACGCCTTGCAATCGCTCGCGGAGACGCCGCACCGCGTAGCGTTTGCGCGAGAGCAGAGTATTCACGCTGACGCCGGTCTCGGCGGCCATCTCCTTGAAACTGTGCCCTTCCAGTTCGTGCCCCACAAACACCTCGCGCTGTTCCTGAGGCAACTCGTCGACCGCGGCGACCAGTTCATCGAGCAGGATGTGGCGTGCGTAAAGCGCTTCCGGTCCTGCATCGGGCGAAGGCAGCAGGTCGTCCAGGTACAGCAGTTCGCCGTCGTCATCGTCCTGGTTCGCGAGGACGATGTCGCTGAAGCTCTCCGGCGTCTTCTTGCGGAAGAGGTCGGTAATGCGATTGCGAGCCACGCGAAACAGCCAACCGGTGACGTGCTCGATCGGCATCAGCAGGCGGTTGGCCTCCACCAGTTCGTAGAAGACGTCCTGCAGAATATCCTCAGCGTCGCGAGGATCGGGTACACGCCGGCGAATGAAGTTGCGCAGCCGGGACTGCTCCCGCGTGACCACGTCGGAGATCCGTTGGGCTTGTTCGATTTGGCCCTGTTCGATTTGGTTCGGTTCGAGTGCCATCAGATCCAAACTCGCCACGTCCTTCACCTACCGTTGTAGACGAATGAGGGGGTGCGGATATTGTAGGATTTCCAAACTTTATTGTAGGTGGGCAACTACAAGCCGATCTTGAAGGGAATGAGACGCTTAGTGGACGGCCCTGCTGGAGGGAGCCACCTATGAAAGGCCACGGTCCTTCGGCGTTGTAGAACGGAGCGAGATGAATTCCATGACGCGAGGCAATCGTCGCGATCTCCTCCACCCGCTCGGGAGTAATGAAACCTCTTCCCTGAGAAAAGGGCTCGTAGCGGCGCTCTAGAGCCAGGGCCATGCCCTCGAGCAGACATCCATGGACCACATTTGGGAAGGGATGCCGGTTCAAAATTCCGCGAAAATCCGGCGTGAAGCTCAATCCGCCAGTGACCTGTCCCAGACCTCCGAAGAAAACTTTGGCGCCAGGCATCTCCGCGCTTGGAGACAGGTTCTTCGGATAGCCTGCATCGCAGACGATTGCGTCGGGCGCGATCCGGCCTAACAGGAGCGAAGGGGACGCCAGACTCGCGGCGCAGATCACGACATCGGCCTTGGCGGAAAATTGCTGAGGATCGGTCGTGATCTCCACCTGAACTCCGTTAGCTTGCAACTCCGCGGCAAGCTTGCGCAGCCGCTCCACATTGCGTGCGCAGAGCAGCACGCGCCTTACGAGAGGCGCTAAACAACGGGCGCAGCCGGAGCCCACGTCTCCTGTCGCGCCCACAATGAGCAGCGTTGATCTTCGAAGCGAGCGGCGGCGGAGGTCTCGACTGTCTTCCGCAAGCGCGCATATTTTCTCGATGCCCTGAACGATGAATGCAACGGTCAACGTGTTGCCTGTGGTAAAGACCGTATCGCGTCTTTCGGGCAGCAGATCGAAGTTGCCCTCGATCAGAATGGAACTGAATCCGCCGAGACTCACGATCTTCGCTCCGGCCTTGATCGCATAGGCTGCAGCGGCGCGAACGCGCGTGAGATTGTCGCGCAGGTAAGAATCTTTCAGATGGTCAGGAGGAATGAAGGAGTCGATATAGAGGCCGCGCGCCTTCGCGCAGCTTTTCGAACCGCCGCTTTTCGAAGCACTGCTCTTCGAACCAAGCCCCGAGCCGACCTCAACATGGCAAACTGTTCTGGGCGGAATCCATGGAAGGATGTCCTTGATCTCGTCGTCCGGCAGAGGCGTATGCTGAGGTCCGCGCAGGACTGCCAGTACGTCCGCGGCTGCTCTCCAACTCTCTTGATGCCCGATCAGGGCGAAGTCGACGCCGTCACCGGTTGCGGGAATTGTTCTTTCATGGTGCAAGAGCTTACCTCGGCGGCTAAAGCCGCGCTGATGTGCCCGGACTTACGGCACGAGTGGAACTCGTGCCCTTCCCGGTTGTGCGACAACATTTTTTGTTGTGGGACTCGTGTTCTTCCCGGTTGTGCGAAAACATCTTTGTTCATTAGTCTTGAGTATTTCCCCAGCATGGTCGCTGGTTTGCCTCGCGTGGCTACACCGGCAACTGACTTACCCATGCGAGGGTTACCTCACCCGGCAGCCCGAGCTTGTCCAGCGTTTTCAGGTACTGTTGCAGCGAGGCACCGCGCAACTCGACTGCACTCAAGCGGATGTCGAACAACGCCGGCTTCACGCAAGTGTTGTGGCACACTTCGCAATGCCCGTCCTTGCACTCCTTCGCCAGCATCTTTGCAAGGGTGGTCATTACTTCAAGATGCAGGCGATGGACCTTGTCATCAAAGCGCTGCGGGTACAAGGAGCGCTCCGCCCTAAGAATCGCCATCGCGTGCTCAATGTGCTCTTCTTCCTCTGCCGCGATGGCAGCAAAAGTCGTGCCAAGACTCCCCGGCGCCACCTTCCCGACACGTGCGTAGCTTGCGACGGCGAAGGATTCGAGCATAATTTCCTGCACGATCAGGCAGCCAATGAAGTCGCGCTCTGCGATGCAGCTCATGAATGCGGCGCGAAGCCGCTTCCAATGCCTTGCATCGACATTATTAGGAACATCGACTCCGATCTTGCGGCCCTCGGCGGCAAACGCAGCGGCGTGGCCACTCTCAATCTCGGCATGCTCCAGTGCGTCCGCGACTTCTGCGGCATCGTCACATATCTCGGATAGGGACGTGTAGTTCATCGCCGCGACGAGTTCGCCGGTCATCGCCTGTGCCAGGACGTCTTGCCAAATCGGCGCACTGGGAGAGAGAGAAATACATTCGTTGGGAAGTGAGCAGTTCAAACTAATAATGGTTGCCATAGGCCCTCCTGGGATCAAATCCCTCCTGAGTTCGAATCGATGATCGAATCAACGAACATCGAAGAAAACGTTTCAATAACTCGCTACCGGGGGAGCTTTGCATTTTTCATGCGTGAAGCCCATCCGCCGCGACCTGCTGTTTCCGTCGGGGACGCCCTCCGCTCATCGCGTATCTTGTGAAAAGGACACGAACCAACCAGAAAATCATCAAGATCAGTGGCATAAAACTCAGGAGAAAAAGCACTCCGGTTCTGCGCAATACAGCGGGGAATAGATGTGGGCGCGCCAGAAAAATAGAGGCTGAGGCAATGAACAGCGCAAAGCACATTCGCCAGAGATGCCGTGCGATGCGTTGAGCGCCAAAGACGCCGCCACGCACCAGCATGCGAAGGTCGCCGACGGTTGCGAGTATGGCCACGGAACCAAGGAAAAAATAGGGCCCAGGCGGATATCCATACTTCAAGCCCGTCTGGCTGAATGCAGCTTCCAACCCGTAGGTCACCTCGACAGCGGCGACCGCGGATATAACCGAGAGCGCACTCCAATCGAAGAAGCTGGCCTTTCCGTCATGGTCCCGGCGCGTGACGGTTATCCATGCTGTGGTCACCAGATAGAAAGTCAGTGCGCCTCCCAGAACATTGCCAGGTTGGGATTTCATGAACCCCATGTACGCTCCGGTTGCGGAGAGGATCATCATGGCGATGACGAACAGGTCTCCAGCGATGCCGTGCCGGCGCGAACCTTTGCGAAAAGACACTGCGACAAATCCAGAGAGCATTCCGACGATTCCAGCGCAAATGTGAAAAAGCAATATGGGCGATGACATTGTGCTCACCTTTTGTGTTCAGCTTCTCCGAGCAAAATCGAACGTTCCTACAGATCAGATTGGTCCTTGATAGCGGCGCAATCGTACCGCGGCCCCCAGAAATATAGCGGCGACGGCCAGCCCGATCCAAAGATCCGGCGCAGATAGAAATGCAACCGGGGTGATGTGGGTCATGGGATTGGTGGGGAAGACATCTGGAGTGGAGGTAATGGCCGCCGCGTTGCCGATGAACCGGCCGCCTACAAGGGTAGCGAAATGGCTGGTATTGAAAGCAATCTTTTCGAGACCGCCGATCGCGACGATGGGTAGCGCAGCCCACAGAAAAGTGGCGCGGCGTGCCCAACCGGAAACCAACAGCAGCCAGCAATACACAGGCGCGGGCCAGAGGGCATGCGCAGTCAGAAGGTGATAGAGCGTGAGCAGCGACATTTGCAGGATTGGTAAATGTGTCCACAGCGCCGCGACCTCTCCGCCAGTTGCCAGCAGCACTACGCTGCTCAACAGCAGCATGAGCAACTGGAGGACGAAGGTAATTGCCGCAATGAGGAGTGGAAGAATCAACAGCGGAATGCTCGCCTTCACCAGAACGGTGATGGCGTCGGAGACCGGCAGCGACTTCCAGAACAGGATACTGCGATCCCGGCGCTCGCCATGCAGTGCCTCGGCGCAGTAGAACACGTTCATGAGGATGGCGGTGCCCATCATGAGAGCTGCCGAGACGTCGAACGGCGCAGAGATATCTATGTGGCTGTGCGTATGGCCGGATACCAGCAGGGCACTTAGCCGGCCTGGGGAATGAATTACGTTGATCAGGTATCCGAACAGAAATATGACCGCGACAGCCAATGGAGCGAGGTAGAGGTATCGATTCTCCCAAAATTCACGCCGCATCGACCAGTACAGGGGCCGAGTCGGGGGAAGGGCCGCGGGTGCGATTTTCTGCGAACCGCTTCCTTCAGAGTCATCCGGAGATCCGGGCCTAGCGTTGGAGTGAGTATTTATAGTATTCATCTAGCTGCTCCTGCGGACTCGCCGGCCTGGCTGCCCATTACGGCGACGAAGAAGTCGGCGATGCTGGGCGTGCGCACGTCGCCAAGTGCGGCGAACTGCTGACGATCGGCACGATTGCCGTTTAGATCGAATAGAAAGATGCTGCCTCCAAAAACCTGCCGCTCGTGAATCGGCTTGAACGCCCGAGCCGCGGAGGCCTGCTCAGGATTCACCGCAACTTCCAGATAACGCGACTCGAACTCTTCCATGCTGGAACTGAGCACGATGCGGCCGCGATTGATGAACATCACATCGGTAAGGACGTGTTGGATCTCTTCGACCTGATTGGTCGTCACCACGATGGTGCGGCTCCGATCGAAGTAGTCGTTCAGCAGGGAATCGTAAAAGTGTTTGCGATACAGGAGGTCGAGGCCAAGCGTCGGCTCGTCCAGCACCAGCAATCTGGCGTCAATGGCCATGACCAGAGCGAGATGGAGTTGCGTCACCATGCCCTTCGACAATTCCCGGACCTTGCTGGCGTGCTTGATGGCGGTCTTCGCGAGAAAACCCTCCGCCTTCGCGCGATCGAATCGCGGATGAACTCCGGCCACGTAGTCGAGTGCCTGCGAAACCCGCATCCAGCGCGGCAGCACGGCGACATCGGCAATGAAGCAGACATCGCGCATAAGCTGATCGCGCTCCGTCCAGGGATCGCGTCCGAGGACCTTCAGTTCTCCCTGATAGGAGGTGAGGCCGAGAATCGCGTTGAGCGCGGTGGTCTTGCCTGCGCCGTTAGGACCGATGAGTCCGAGGATGCGGCCCTCTTCCACCCGGAGATCGACACCATCCAGCGCAACCGTCGTGCCGAAGACCTTGCGCAGACCGCGTGCTTCAATCACTGTCATGGCTTCGGCTTCTCCTTTGCACCATTCAGCAGTTCTTCGGGGTTCAGGCCGAGCCGCTGAATGTTGGCGTAAACCCTGGGCCATTCTTCCGCAAGAAACTTCTGGCGCTCGCCCTGCAGTAGCAGCTTGCGCGCGCCAGCATTGATGAACATGCCCCGACCTCGCTTGGTCTCAACCAACTGCTCGTCGACCAGTTGTTGATAGCCCTTCAGGACCGTAAGCGGATTAACCCGATATTCGGCCGCGACATTGCGCACCGAGGGCAGCGGATCGCCCTCTTTGAGCACGCCGTCGAGTATCATCGCGACCACTCGGTCGCGAAGCTGGCGATAAATCGGCTGACTGTCGTTCCACTCACGGTCCATGACGTTTTCCAGGTGGCCCTTACAGAGATGCCGCGCGCTTCAGTTCGTTCTGTGCAGGTCGAAGTGCGCGTGGATCGGCTTGTCCCCCCTCATGAAAGTCCAATCCTCGGTGTGATGGTTGGCGTCGATGAGTGTGACCACGGAATGGTGCATGTGGACCTCCGGGTTACCGCTGATGTCCTTGAGTTCGAACTCGACCGTCTTGCCATCGGGCGACATCTTGCCGGTCATGCGCGGCCGGTTCCCTGCGTCGCAATAGTGAACCAGCGTGAGCTGGTCTCCGTCCACGTAGAACATCGTGACTGGATGGTCGTACTTGGTCGCATCCAACGGCGTTCCTGCTTCCTGAAGCTCGTGCACGAGCGCGTTCCCCCTCGAGGTCACGCGCAACGAGATGTGGAGCTTGCCCCCTGACATCTCTGGCATCTCCGTGACGGTGGCGGGGCCTTCCCACTCTCCCGCCAGGCTTTTCAAGGTTGCGAAAGACTTCTGCGCTTCAGACAGCACAGGAGCCACGGAGGACTTTTGCGCTTCAGACGGCGCACCAGGTTGCTGCGCGTCGGACTGGGCAAACGCCACGGTGGAAAGCGACATCAGAACAACGAACAGCATAAAGCGATGGGATTTCATGTTCATTCTCCTTAAGCGTCTTTACGTTCGGTTCTGGATTCTTCCTCGCGTACTCAGGCTCGAGCAATCATCTTTGATCGACCACTGCAGCCTCCCCGGATTCTTCGCGATCTAAGGCGGCACGAGCGGCGTCACTTGCTGCGCTGCAGTTCAATGTGTGCGTGCACCGGCTTATCCCCAGGTTCTATGTAGGTCCAGTCTTCGGTGTGATGGTTCGCGTCGATGGGGGTGAAGACGGCATGGTCCATATGTCCGTACTGCGTGCTGCCGGCGACGTCGAGAAACGCGAATTCGACGGTCTTGCCGTCTGGGGAACTCGCGCCCGTCATGCGAGGCCGATTTCCGGCGTCACAATAGTGCGTCAACAGCAGGCGATCTCCGTCGAGATACAGCATGGTGATCGGATCGTCGGGTCTTCCATCTCCCGTCATCTCGTGCACGATAGCGTTACCCATGGAAGTCACGCGTAGCGTGGCATGCACCGACTTGCCTTCTATGTCGGCGTTCGGAGGGACTGTTGTCACGTGGCCTACCCACGATCCGGCTAAGGTTTTCAGTTTGTCGAAGGATTTTTGTGCGTCAGACTGGGGCGTTGTTACTGATTGGGCCGCCGCTGACAACGCGAAGGCCAGCGCCAGTCCGAGAGTGAAAATGTGTTTGAATTTCATGGTTTTCGTCTCCTTATGACGGCGGTAGTGATTTGCCTGATACAGCATCCGGCCATATACTGTTATACTTAACTATAACACTATATTATTTGTCAAGTATTTTCGCAATCGCAGGCCCACAGTGTGGGAAGAAAATAGCTTAGGGCGCTATCTGTCGGTCGCTGATAGACGTTGGCGCGCCGTGAATTGTTCAATTCAGAGGGCTTGGCGTTCTCGGCTGGACCGGTAAGGCTCTCGCTGGGAAAAGGAGTAGAAAGCGATCATTTAAGAGGGGTGATTTGCGAAATTATCACCTTCGCAAACCCAACGGCAAAAGTCTCTTGCGCCGTCCGATACAATTCTTCGCGTCAAGAGTAATGATCTTGGCTAAGCGGAGGTTGTCACCGTGTGGCGCTGCTTACCGTGGTTATGTAGGTTCGCATGTTTCTGGCGCTTTACTTGGGCATGGCATCCGCCCGTGGGCGTCTGGATCGGAATTTTGGGCCTTCTGGGGGTTATCGTGACGTTAGTCAGAGACCCCAAAGAGATCAGCAGAGGGGAAAAGGCGATATGGATAGTGGTCCTGTTTACGCTTTTGCTTCTAGAAATGAAGTCTGTTTACCAAGACCGCAATGAACACGACGAAGCAGAGAGGCAATCGCGAGAACGATCCGAGCAAAATTTCAGTGCAATCGCAAATGGCGTACAGGGGGCCATCGACCGGCTAAATACCACTATTGAGGAGGGTAGGAAACACTTTGACGCAACCATGAACCTAGAGAGGGAGGGCATAGATCAGATTACGGGTGGAAAGAGCTACATCGTAGTAGATGCCGTTCCTAATCCTCACCGTCCCGAAGATGACGAGTTGGCCCTGTCCATAGCGATTTGCGCCAAGTGTGTTGATAGTGTTTCAGCGCGCATATATATGACGAAAGCGTCCCCGGCCCTGACACCATACCACGAACCGCCCATTTTTGAAGGCACGATCGACTCAAACGGCCAATACGCTAAAGAGAAAATCAAGCCAGACACGGTGGGAACGACCGGATATGCGATTCGAGTAAGAGCTCGAAACAGACCTACGACCGAGGCACTTGAAGTTCGCTTCAACTGGAAAGAGCGAGAATGGGAAAGCAGTTGGATTATTTCGCGAGACATCCGTAGCGCCACACTATGATCCCAAGACTCAAATGTATGAAGGATTAAAGATTAAAGTGCTTGAGAAGAAGCCTTGGCATACCATTCACATTGCGGGCCCTAATCCGAAAACAATGGAAACCATACCGTGATTCTGGGCTCTTTCGAAACAATCTGCGCTGTACTCTGTATTTCCCACTCTCTCACACCGAAGCGCTCTTTGGTTGGCGTAGCGTCAGGCCCTTGCCTTCCGTTGCCCTAAGAGCGAGAGCCGTTCGCTCGGAATCGCTCACCTTCCGATGGTTGTCACGAAAATCAAACTCATTGAGATATTGTTCCAAGTAGCCGCGTCCCCAGTGATGGTATCTGCCGAACACACCGTGCCGGACAAAACCGAGGAATCCTTCACCCCGATCAACGTGAAGGCGACGACCGTCACGCGGTTAAATCATTTTATTTCCCTGCCTCAGGTTGTTTCAGTATGACTGCCGGGACTTCCTGCGTTTTCACCAGGTCGTTGTAGGCCGCCAAGTCGGTGGAGACGATCGTTTTCCATTTCGTCATCTGCTCATCAAGATCCTTGCTGAGCATGTCGAATACCTCGTAGGACTGCTTCGTGGGAGCGGTGTCGGCGCTGGCAACTACACCACCGAGCGCTACCAGGTGATTGTTCAATCGAACGGGAAAATTGAGCACGTCCTGACCGCTCTTGGCTTTGGTCTGGATGAGCGATTCCTCCACCTCGGTCATTTTCTTATCGAGCGACTTGCCGGCATCGGCAATGATCTTGCTGCGGGGATCGTTTTTCAAACGCGTGTCGATGTCTTTGATTTGATCGCGCAGGTCGCGAATCTGAATCACGGTATCGTCGGTTTCCGTGACCTTGTCGCGGATCTTTAACAGAAGATCAAACTGTTTCGCGAGATCGTCCTGCGTGATCTTCAGACGAGGATCGGCCTTAATCTCCAGTGGAGCGGTGTAGCTCTTGCCCAGCACGGTTAGCTTTACCTGATACGCGCCGGGAAGGGCTTCGGGCCCGTCTGTGTTTCCGCCCCAGAGCGGGGCGTGAGGAATTTTCGTCGCTCCCTCGTAACGGAGATCCCACACGAAGCGGTTGAAGCCGGCGTCGGCAGGCAGAGCGCCCGCATTGTGGTCTCGACTGAAGAAGTCTTCCTCGTCGTCACCAGCGGGCTCTTCTTTCTTGGGATATTTGCGAATCACTTTTCCCGAGGAGTCAAGGATTTCGATCGTGATCTTCGGCGGTTCGTCGGCATCATCCTTTTTCTTCGCTGTCCGGGGAGGGGTTCGAACTGGCTTCGGTCTTTGCAGATGCAGCCTGAGTTTCAGAAGCGGCGGCCGCCGGTTTGGTCTCGTCAGATTTCTTGAGTGACGTCTTCAACCAGTAATCAATGATGGCTCCCGCCGGCGGGTTCTTTCCAACGTTGCCGCTGGGAGCGAAAAATGAACCGCGAAAGACCGTGTGATTCGCCGCGGCGGGAGTGAAGAGGTGAGCCTCTTGCTGTGGAATCGAATCTTCGTATTGCTCCAGCGGCGTGATGTCATCGAGCACCCAGAAGCTGCGTCCGTGCGTTGCGACAACCAGGTCATTGTTCTTGATGACGAGATCGTTCACGGGAGCTGGCGGCAGATTGAGTTGCAAGGGCTGCCAGTGCGCGCCGTCATCGTAGGAAATATAGACACCCTGTTCGGTTCCGGCGAAAAGTAAATTCGGATGGCGCGGATCGATTCTTACCGCATGGACGTAATCGTTCGCCGGAATGCCGGTGATCAGCTTAGTCCAGGTCTTACCGAAGTCCGTTGTCTTGAAAATATAGGGTGCGAAGTCGTCGGACTTGTGCCGTTCGACTGCGAGATATGCCGTGCCGGCGTCGCGCGAAGAAACTTCGATCATGCTCACCGTGCCCCAGTCCGGCATGGCTTTCGGGGTGATGTTCTCCCAATGCTGTCCGCCGTCGCGAGTAAGCTGAACTAGTCCGTCATCGGTGCCTGCCCAGATCAAATCCTTCTGCACCGGCGATTCCACGACCGAAAAAATCGTGTCGTAAACCTCGACACCAGTGTTGTCCTTTGTTATCGGTCCGCCCGAGGACGCTTGCTTTGATTTATCGTTGCGGGTGAGATCGGGACTGATGATCGTCCAACTCATCCCGCCATCGGTTGTCTTGAACAGCACTTCGCCGGCGAAGTACATCGTCTTGGGATCGTGCGGCGAAAAAATGATGGGCTCAGTCCACTGGAAACGATGCTTGACGTCGCCTGCGGCCCATCCAATCGGATTCACAGGCCACGGATTGATGGCTTGCTCTTCGCCGGTGCGGTGATCGTGGCGCGTGATTTCACCTCCATAGGATCCGGCATAGACGATCTCCGGGTCAGTGGGGTCAGGCGCAATGTAGCCGCTTTCGCCGCCGCCCACGGCATACCAGTCCGGGCGATCGATCGCTCCTTCGGGGCTGGCACTCGCGATGCCTACGGTAGAGTTGTCCTGCTGGGCGCCATAGATGTAATACGGAAATCGATTGTCGGTGGTGACGTGGTAAAACTGCGCCGTAGGCTGGTTGTACACGCTGGTCCAACTGTCACCGCCGTCCGTGGAGATGGTTGCGCCGCCATCGTTACCATTCATCAGGCGCTTCGGATTCGTAGGATCGATCCACAGCGCGTGATTGTCCCCGTGCGGCGCGCGAATTCGGCTGAAAGTTTTGCCTCCATCGTTGGACCGATACGCCGCCGTGTTCAAAATGTATACAGTATCCGCTGACTTGGGGTCAGCGAAGATATGCGAGTAATACCAGGCGCGCTGGCGAAAACGATGATCGTCCGTCATTAAGTGCCAGGAATCGCCGCCGTCGTCGGAGCGATAAATGCCACCTTTCTCTGCCTCGATCACCGCCCATACGCGATTGGGATTAGCGCCTGAGACGGTTACTCCGATGCGGCCAAGAATGCCCTCCGGCAGCCCGTGCGCTTTGAGTTCCTTCCAGGTCGTTCCACCGTCGATGGAACGATAGAGGCCGCTGCCAGGACCGCCGCTGTCGAGACTCCACGGAGTGCGCCGAGCTTGCCACAGAGCTGCAAAAAGGATGTTCGCATTGGTGGGATCGAAGACCACGTCGATGCCACCCGACTTGGCATCTTTGTAGAGGACCTTCTGCCAGGTTTTGCCGCCATCTTGCGTGCGGAAGATTCCACGTTCTTCGTTGTCGCCGAATGGATGTCCGAGAGCGGCTACGAAGGCGATGTCAGGATTCTTGGGATTCACAGCGAGGCGGCCGATGGCATGCGTATCGGCAAGCCCAACGAACTTCCAGGTCTTGCCCGCATCGATCGACTTGTAAACTCCGTTGCCGCCGACGATGTTGCCGCGGATACAGGCCTCTCCGGTTCCGACATAAATGACATTCGGATCTGACTCGGAGACGGCTATCGCCCCAATCGCCGGCGATGCGTCTTTTGTTTTATCGAAGATGGGCTTCCAGTTGAGCCCGCCATCTGTGGTCTTCCACACGCCCCCGGCAGTCGATCCGAAATAATAGACATTCTCCTGGCCGACGACTCCCGATACGGCGACCACACGGCCGCCGCGAAATGGGCCGACCAGGCGATACTGCAGGTTTTTCCACGGTCCCTTTTCTTCGCCTTCTTCTTTATCCTTATCCTTTTGCGAATCGTCGGTTGCTCCCGGGGTGTCCGGCTGCTTTTGCTGAGATGTCTGTTTTTGGCTGGAATCCGGATTCTGTTTCGCTGTGCGCTTCTGCGCGGATAGGGAAGTGAGGAGAGATGCAACCAGAAGGACGAGCAAGATGGATCGCAAGTTGTTGTTCCTCCGAAGCTGTAAACAATAAATGCGGAAGCCACATATGCACAACTGTAAAGAGCGTTGTTGGCGGGTTATGTGAGGCCGGCAAGGCGACCTGACTCCTCACTGCCATTGGCAAATGAGGCGTGCGTCGCTTACCCTAGCGATCTATGTCTATGCCACTTACCAACCGTCGCTTCCACTTCGTCTTGGTTGTGATCTTGAGCGTCGCAACATTCCCATCGGCGCAATCTTCGTCGTTCACCCTGGAGCAGGTTCTGAGTTCGCCCTTTTCCAGCGAGTTGGTAGCGGCTGAGCATGCCAGTCGCGTGGCGTGGGTCTTTGACGCCAAGGGAGTCCGCAATGTGTGGGTGGCGGACGGCCCGGACTTCGCTCACTCCGCGCGTCAGGTGACTCACTACAACGCGGATGACGGCCAGCCGATCGCCAGCCTCCGATTGACGCCTGACGGCAAGACCGTGGTCTACGCCTTGGGCAGCGAGTTGAACACGGCGCAAGAGAGCGCGAATCCCAAGAGCTGGACGAAAGGAGCCAAGCAGCAGGTGTTCGCCCTGGATATCGATGCTAAAGATGCAGCGCCGCGCCTGTTGGGCGACATGGGTTGTCCAGAGGAAGGCTGTGAGGATATTCAGATTTCTCCTGATGGCCAATGGGCAGTATGGTCCGCGAAGAAAAAGTTATGGCTCGCCGGCACGGATGGAAAGCAACCAGCCAAGGAGTTGACAGTGGTGCGGGGTGTGGCCGATCAGCCTAAGTGGTCGCCCAATGGCAAACGAATCGCGTTTGTCACCACGCGAGATGATCACAGCTTGATCGCAGTTTACGACTTCGATAAGGACTCGATCCACTACATGTCGCCGAGCGTGGACAAAGACTCTCTGCCACGCTGGACGCCGGACGGGAAGTGGATTGTATTTGTGCGCACCGCGGGAGATCAGCAGAAACTGCCGCTGATTCCAGTGCGCCCTGAACCGTGGTCACTGTGGATTGCTGACGTCGCCAGCGGCGCCGCGAAGCCATTTTGGCGGAGCGGCGATAAGTTAGAAGATTCTCTGCCTGAACTTACCGAGAATGGCTCACTTTACGTTGGAGAGAAGCAACGAGTGGTGTTTGCCTCGGAACAAGATGGGCGCAATCACTTATATTCGATTTCCAGAGGCAGCACGGCTGTCCTGCTCACCCCCGGCGACTTTGATGTGGAGGATGTCACGCTCAGCGCTGACAAGGCGTGGGTGATCTACTCCTCAAATCAGGACGATGTCGACCGGCGGCACCTGTGGCGCGTTGCGGTAGCGGGTGGTACTCCACCGGAAGCGCTCACCAGCGGAGAGACCATCGAGTGGTCTCCGGTTCAGACCGGAGACGGCAAGAGTATTCTCTGCCTCGGCTCAACGGCAACATCACCCGCCATGCCGTACGAAGTGACCGCGAAGGGGCGCGAAATGGTCGCGAGTCAGGCGCTGCCGGGCGATTTTCCTTCGAGCTTACTGGTGACGCCAAAGCAGGTGATTTTCAAGAGCGAAGATGGAGTTACGCTCCACGGACAACTTTTTCTACCTCGTGACGCAAATGGAAAAGTCCCGGGATTGGTCTTTATGCACGGCGGTCCGGTCCGCCAAATGCTGCTGGGCTTTCACTACATGGATTACTACCATAACGCATACGCCGAGAATCAGTATCTGGCGAGCCGTGGATTCGCTGTCCTATCGGTGAATTACCGCCTTGGAATTATGTATGGACGCGCGTTTCGCGAGGCGCCGAATACCGTCTGGCGCGGGGCCGCGGAATATAAAGATATTGTGGCGGCAGGAAAATATCTGCAATCGCTTCCGGAAGTGGACGCAACGAAAATCGGTTTGTGGGGCGGTTCGTACGGCGGATTTCTGACGGCAATGGGCCTGGCGCGTAATTCAGATCTGTTCAAAGCCGGGGTGGACTTCCACGGGGTGCACGACTGGAGCGTATTTCTTACGGAGCGGCCTTACTTCGGCAATCTGGCGCTGCGACCGCCCGACGCGGAGGCGGCAGTGAAGCTGGCATGGGATTCCTCGCCCGACGCTTACGTGGACCGTTGGAAATCGCCCGTGCTGCTGATCCATGGCGACGATGATCGCAACGTTCCCTTCGGTCAGACGGTGGACTTGGTTCAGCGCTTGCGTGCGCAACACGTGCCCTTCGAACAATTGATCCTGCCCGATGAGATTCACGGCTTCCTGATGTGGCAGGACTGGGTGAGGGCTTACGGCTCGACTGCCTGGTTTTTTGAAAGGACGTTGAAGCGCGGAGAAAAGATTCGAACCGACGACTGAGTCACGGGATGCAGGCCATGTAGCTCATCCTTCTAATGCTTGCGCTACGGTGATCTTGAGTCACATTCGCTATCTCATTCTCGATGGGCGGCCTCGAAGGGGCGGCACGGTGTAAACTTTCTTATTGCGAGAACAAACTCGAGCGAGCCACGAATGAAAACCGCCAAACTGGTCAAATCCTATCGCGTTGATGACGGCAAGAATTTTCGTTTGAAGGACATCGACCCGGCCGACACCGGGCACTGGCACTCGGCCGATGAAGCCAAGGAGCAGTTACAGAAAGACATTTCGCGCCTCGAGGACTTGCAAGACAAACTCTATGCTCAGGATCGGTGGGCGCTGTTACTGATTTTTCAGGCCATGGATGCGGCTGGGAAAGACGGCACGATCAAACATGTCATGTCTGGGGTGAACCCCGAAGGCTGCCAGGTGTATTCGTTCAAGGTGCCTTCCGAGTGCTGAATTACAACATGATTTTTTGTGGCGCACGACGCGGCACCTGCCCGAGCGTGGTCATATCGGGATTTTCAACCGGTCTTACTACGAAGAGGTGTTGGTGGTACGCGTGCATTCCGAGGCGCTCAAAAACGAAAAGCTTCCGCCTTCGCTTGTGACTAAGGATATTTGGGAAGAGCGCTTCGAGGATATTCATAGCTTTGAACGGCACATGGCGCGGAGCGGCACGGTGATCCGGAAGTTCTTCCTGCATCTGTCGAAAAAAGAGCAGAAAAGGCGATTTCTGGCGAGGCTAGAAGAACCGGCGAAGAACTGGAAATTCTCCGCCTCGGACCTTCACGAACGCGAATACTGGGACGACTATCAGAAGGCTTACGAAGAAATGATCTGCAACACCGCGGCGAAGCACGCTCCGTGGTATGTGGTTCCCGCGGACAATAAGTGGTTCACCCATCTGGTGGTAGCGGGGGTTGTTGTGGAGACGCTGGAAGAGCTTGGCCTCTCCTATCCGAAGGTCGACGCGGCAAAACGCAAAGAGATTCAAGAGGCCGCAACGGCGTTGAAGAAATGACAGCGGGCTCGTGGTAAAGGCCGTCTCGGCGTGCGCGACGCACGACGCTGATTGGGTGAAGATCTACTTCGTACACAGGGGGCAACATGTTTTCTATGGGGAAATCTGGAAGGACTTCAACAATCTGGCTGTCATTCCTTTTCATCGCGTTTGCTCTCGGCCTGCAGGGCGCTGCTTATTCCCAGACGAAGCCTGAGCGTCAATCGAAAGCGGTGAAACCCACGGAATCGTCGGCATCGTCAACGACGGCGGCGGATCAGAAGTCCACCACTGAAGGCGAGTCGGGCAAGCCGGAAGACAAGCTTTTCAAAGGCATGAAGTACAGGATGATCGGTCCTTTCCGAGGCGGCCGCTCCCTGACCGCGGCAGGAATTCCCGGCGATCCTACGACCTATTATTTCGGTGCGACCGGTGGCGGTGTGTGGAAGTCGACCGACGGCGCCTTGACTTGGTCGCCGGTTTTTGACAAAGAGGGAAGCGGTGCGATTGGCAGTCTGGCGGTGGCTGGCTCTGATCACAACACTATTTATGTGGGAACCGGCGAAGCCTGCATACGCGGCAACATCTCTCACGGCGACGGAGTTTACAAATCTCTCGACGGTGGCAAGACGTGGAAGAACACTGGCCTGCGCGACAGCCGCGCGATCGGCAAGGTCATTATCAATCCGAATAATCCTGACATTGTTTTTGTGGCCGCACTTGGCCACCCTTACGGACCGAATACCGAGCGCGGCATTTTTCGCACCGTCGACGGCGGCAAAAACTGGGAGAAGGTTCTCTATAAGGATGAGAATACCGGCGGCATTGACGTTGCTTTTGATCCGCGCAATCCCAACATTCTATTTGCCGCTCTTTGGCAGGCGCGCCGCACGTCGTGGAGTCTCGCTAGTGGCGGCCCGGGAAGCGGACTTTATCGCTCAAACGACGGTGGCACAACCTGGAAGCGGCTGGAAGAACATGGTCTGCCGAAAGGTCCCTATGGACGCATCGGAATTGCCGTCGCGGCGAACTCGGACCGGGTCTATGCACTCATTGAGGCGCACAATCCCGATGGCGGCCTGTATCGTTCCGACGATGGCGGCGAAACCTGGGATTTCGTCAATCCCAGTCACAGCTTGTGGCAGCGGCCCTGGTACTACATGCACATCTTCGCCGATCCGAAAGACGAGAATGTCGTCTACATCCTGGATGTGGAAGCGTACAAGTCCACTGATGGCGGGCACCTGTTCAATAAGATAAAAATTCCGCATGGTGACAATCACGGTCTGTGGATTGATCCCACCGACACGCGCCGCATGATCGCCTCCAATGACGGAGGTGTGACGATAACTCTAGACGGCGGCAAGAACTGGACGCGCGAAGATAATCAGCCGACGGCGCAGTTCTACCATGTCACTACCGATACGGCCACTCCGTACCGGGTTTACGGAGCGCAGCAGGACAGCGGCACGGTCGCAATTGCCAGCCGCAGCGACGATGGCGCCATCGATCGTTCAGACTGGTATGACGTGGGCGGTGGCGAGGCGGGATACATTGCCCCTTATCCGCCTGATCCGAATATTGTTTATGCTGCCGACTATCAGGGCAACATCACGCGCTTCGACAAGCATATCGGGCAGGTAAAAGCGATAACGGAGCAGCCTGAGCTTTCCGACGCGTGGGGCGCCGAAAAGCTGGAGCATCGCTTCCAGTGGACCTCGCCGGTGCTCATCTCTCCGCACGATCCTAATACGCTGTACCATGCCGGCGAACGTTTGTTTAAAACCACCGATGGCGGGGTGCATTGGCAGGCCATTAGCCCCGACCTTACGCGCAACGATAAAAGCAAGCAGCACGTTTCCGGTGGGGAAATCACACTCGACGATTCTGGTACCGAGTACTACGACACCATCTTTGCCGTGGCTGAATCCCCGGTCACGAAGGGTTTGATATGGGTCGGAACGGATGACGGGTTGATTCAAATCACGCGCGATGAAGGGAAAAACTGGAGCAACATCACTCCCAAAGATTTGCCGGAATGGAGCCGCATCAGCCAGATCGAAGCCTCGCCTCACGATGCAGCCACCGCCTACGTGGCAGTGGATCGCCATCAGAGTGACGACCTTCGGCCCTACATTTACAAGACCGGTGACTATGGCAAGAGCTGGACAAAACTGACCAACGGAATTCCAGACAGCAGTTTTGTGCGAGCTGTCCGCGAAGATCCGAAGAAGCGCGGACTGCTTTACGCGGGCACAGAGAATGGTGTTTACGTCTCTTTTAACGACGGCGCGGATTGGCGGTCTCTCAAGCTGAATCTGCCGACCACTCCGGTGCACGACTTAGTGGTGAAGGGCAACGATCTCGTCGTCGCCACTCATGGCCGTGCGTTTTGGATACTGGATGATATCAGCCCGTTGCGCCAATTCAGCGACGACGTGGAGAAGAAGGCCGTTTATCTCTACGGTCCCGCACCCGCATACCGCATTCAAGCTGGTGAAGCGGGAGAGCACCATCCCTCGAAGCGAACGGGACAGAATCCTCCGGTGGGTGCGGTGATTTATTTCTACCTGAAGGATGCGCCCAAGGATGGTCCAGAAACCAAGCTGGAGATTCTGGATGCCTCGGGAAAGCTGATTCGAAAATATTCGAGCGCAGAAACCCAGTTGCTCGACGAACCGCCCGACCCTGACGACAAAAAGCCGGAAAAGGAAATCAAGCCGGAGGTTGGCTTAAATCGATTCGTGTGGGATCTGCGCTGCGAAGAAGCGCATCGGGTTCCGGGCTATTACCTCTGGGAATATGGCGGCGGGGCTCACGGACCCGTGGTTGCGCCGGGCCAATATCAGGTGCGTCTGACGGTGGGCAGCGAGGCGCAGGTAGCGCCGTTCGAGGTGAAACTCGATCCTCGCGTGAACGTCAGTCAGGCGGATCTCGCGCAGCAATTCACCATGGAGATGCAGATTCATGAGGAGTTGAATCGCGTTTATGATGCCGTCAACCAGATCCAGGATGTGCGATCGCAGGTAGCCGGCCTGAAACGGCGATTGCCGGAAAATGCGAGCGCGAAGACGATTGCGTCCTCGGCTGATGATATCGAGAAGAAGTTGGTCGCCGTCCGCGATCAATTCATTAACCTCACCATCAGTGCGAACGAGGATTCGCTCGCCTATCCCCCGCAGATCGACGCCAAGCTGGCGTATCTTGCGATTGATGTTGGCAGCGCGGACTCGGCTCCCACCGAGGCTGAACAGCTCGAGTTCGAGAAACTGAAGAAGCAAAGTGGGGAACTGCTCAGCCGTTGGAACGATTTGCAGAGCCACGATCTCGCAGACTTTCGGAAGCTAACCACCGAAAACAGTCTCTCGACCGTCGTCGTGCCACCGGCGGGTCGAACCGTGGATACGGAAAACGGGGACGCTCACTGAGTAAGGATGGTTACGGAGGCGACGCTGGAAGCTGCTCGCGGAGAAGCTAAGGGCAAAACTAGCGTTTTTTCTTTGCCGGAAACGGAACTGTTTGCCTTTGGTAGCTGCTTAGCTTTGAGACGGCATCTTCTGAAACAGGAGTCTTGACTTCCCAGAAGGATACTTGGCAAATCAAATCCTTGCCGGGAACAAACTCCAATTCCCACTCACCGTGATTGAATAACTCCAATGTGACCGGGGCGTCAAAGCCAGGATTTATATGAGGTGCAGTTGCGTGTACCCCAAGGCCCGCTCTCGCTAAACCGCTTTTGCCGTTCACCTGTGCTGCTAGATTCTGTGGTACTGTGATTCTCTCCAAGGTGAGTCCCAGCTTGAACTCCTTGGGCTGTAACCGAAACATAGGGTCTTTTTCACCTGTAAAATCTTTCATTTCGGTTATGTTGGCTGGGTCAAGATCATGAGCCGGGCGAACGACAATCGCCTTCTGCGCTTTTTGGGTCATAAAGCGATAGCCCAAGCGCAAATCAACAGAAGAGAGACCAATTTGATCAAAGGAGATATCAGGTTCGAAGCGAATTTTCTTTCGCTTCCATAGCCGAATTAGGTCGTCGCGACCTAAGATCATAATCGGGTGTGTTGTTTTACGAACGAAAACGGAACGTTCAGAACCTTTTGCTGCGAGACTTCTCCAGACAACATAATGCTGGCGTTGTCCTTACGGACTTCTATTACCGACGCCTTTAATGCTCTGTTGTCGGCAATCTGATCTTTCTGAGCAAAACCCGAGATAGTGGTCTCCCCTACCTTGCCATAGAACTTTAGTTCATTAGGAAACATACCGGATTTAACTTCGACCGGCACAAACACAATCTGACCAACTTTAGGTTTCGCGGCCATTTTATTTGCTTTTCCTTCGCTTTCTGATATAAACCTTTGCCTTACTTTCGCTCACTTCTTATAGCACAACTCTATTGCATACCACAACCCCTTGGGCCTATAATTTCTGTTGAAAACTTTACCAAAAAGGTGCCCCGGAGACCTGAGTTGGAAAAGAGAGGACATTTCCAAATGAAAACCGCGCTGGTTGTATCTTTGTTCGTCGTTCTGTCTGCTTTAACGGCATTGGGGCAGGAGACTGCGAAAGCCTCCGTTGCTCCAATCGAAATAACTGGAGGGCAAAACCTCACAGTAAGAATTGCGGTCAACAAAAGTGTGGCGATCCAAAACCCATACATCACCGTAACACTCGCCCCCAAAGACCCGAAAGACAAATCCCAGCCCATAAATTTCAACATTGGTGCAGAAGGAAAAGATTCTCTTGTCTACCAAGGTTCAATTCAGCTTTCACCTAGTCTGAAGGGCATATGGTACGTGCAACAAGCGACTTTCCATATGCCTGTTTTGTCTTGGCTCAGCGTGAAATGGAGAAGCGACGTTCTCCGCTAGTGTAGATTCCGCCCCTGCGGGGCGGGGATTTTTCAAAGCATGGGGGTCTATCGTCCGATGACTTTTTCCTCGCAATCCACAGCGCGAGAGGATTGCCTCCCGCGCTGCTGAGCATCGGCTCGATGAGCCCTCCGGGTTATCCCTCGGCATGGTTGCATCCCTGCAGTGCCCGCTTCCGTTTCGCCCGGCGAGATCATTGTAGCTCCGCAACGACCTGCCGTTTCTCAACATCTGTTTGGCCCGTAATTCCGCCAGAACCCAGACCGGCTAGGCCCGAATCGTGAGCTGTGATCGCCTGGTTTCGACAACTATCTATCCTATTTTGGGCAACAACATACCTACCTAAAGCAAAGGAAACTTTAACGCGGATTTAGAATGCGGAAATCATCTCTTGTGGCGATTTTTCCGTGGCTTTAGTGTCCAGAGGAATGCCGCGGTTCCAGCAAAGATAATCCCCGCCGCCAAGTTGACTAGGTTTCCCCTCGGGAAACGGAACGCCCACTGCGCTGCGTATATGAAGATGAAGAACAGAGCTATCGGTACAGCAAAACTTCGCAGCTTCAGCTTCGGTTCACCTTCCTTCCACTGAACGTGCTTGTGGCGGTTCATCGATTGCGCTCGACGTCGCTCCCATCTCGCCACCAGTCAATCATGTCACAAAATCCTGGCTACGCAAAGCTGCTCAAAAAAAGCGCCTAAAGTTCTCTGGCCCGACCTTCCGGCAACGTTCGAGGGGACCATCTGAAACCGCTAGCCGTCATGGACGGTAGCCTTCTTGCTGCCGCGATTGTTGAATCCCAAGAATAAAAACCCGCCATCTGGGGGGTCGTTCTTTGGCTTTGGTTAGGCAGGTATATTATTGCCCTAGTTTGGGGTCTACCAATCAACGAGTTGTACACGTCAGGCCGTTGCCGCCCATTGATCCGATATCCGTCAGAGGCAAATCTTAGCGTGACTTTTCGGTCAAAAGTTGAGTAATCCGCTGGGGTCTGATCGTATTACAGGATATATGTTGGCTCTTCCCATGACCTTGAATACGACGGCCGAAACCGAAACGGCAAAGATTGCGCGAGGCTTACGTGAAAGGGATACGGAGCTTCTTGCAGACCTGGTGGAGCGCTGTCAGCATCGACTGGTGCGCTACCTGCTATACCTCACCGGGAGGCGAGAGTATGCTGAGGACCTTGCGCAGGAGACCTGGATTCGGGTGCTGCAACGGGGCAGCCAGTACAACGGGCGGCAGCGGTTTGATCCATGGCTCTTCGCGATCGCCCGCAATTTGGCAATAGATGACCTCCGGAAAAAGCGAAAAGCGGTAGAGACAGCTTCCTTGCCAAATGATCGCGATGCGGTGCTGCTGTTACCCTCCTCCGGTTCTTCCCCATTCGAAGCCGCGGCTCGAAGCGAAGACGCAATGCGCCTGGCCGGCGGGCCTATCGGTGAGCCGCGAGTTGCCGAACGCTAGAGGACCTAGTCCACCGCCGCGCGTGTACCGAGATGCAGGGACTGCTCAGGGAGGCCAACCGGGAGCAATCCGTTCATCCATCACGCCGCCCGCTGGCGGCGACTCTGACGTTGCTGTCTGGCAGCTTCCAGCTTGCGGTCGCGTTCTGCGTGGATCTCCGCCTGTCGCCCCGCCAGCACGTCCTTAGGCGTGATGTAGCCGGTGGCACTGTTCAGGCGGACGTTGTTGTAATGCTCCACGTAGCCCCCGACCAGACGCCTTGTATCTTCCAGTGACAGCGGCGTCCTCGGTCGAATGCACTCGCTTTTCAGCGACTTGTGCCAGCGCTCAATCTTGCCATTCGACTGCGGATAGTAAGGGGAGGTTCGGACGTGCGTCATGCCCGAGATGCGAATGAACTCCTTGAAGTCGCGAGCAATGAACTGCGGACCATTGTCCGAGATGATTCGCGGCTTCGCTTCCGGGTACTTCTCCTTGGCTCGCTGCAGGATCACCTCGACATCAGCTTCTCGCATGGACTCACGCAGATCCCAATGCACGAGGAAACGACTGAACCCATCCAGAATGCTGCACAAGTAATAGAACGTGCCGCACAGGTTGATGTAAGAAACGTCGATATGCCAGTGCTGATGCGCCTGCAGCGGCTGCTCGAAACCAGTTCCCTTGCGCGATGGCTTGCTCTTCCACCGAGATAATAATCCAGCTTGCTTCAATACTCGCCAAACGCTCGCCGGACTAACCGCCACAACGTCAGCGTCGAGCATCATGAACGTCAGCCGCCGATAGCCTTCCAGCGGGGTCTTCAGATGGAACCCGATGATTGCTTCTTTCTCCCACGGCTCCAACCAGAAATCACGGGGAACCCAACCGTTGTGCTCGTTGACGCACCCGTATCGCTGCCGCCAGTCATAGAACTTGCTCGCGGTCACGCCCAGCCACGGGATGAACCGTCCGACGCCGATCTCGGCCTTCTCCGACCAGCGCCGGACGAAATCCACGACTAGATCCCGCACATCATGCGGCACCCAGATACCGGTTAGAGTTCCCCAAGACTTTTTTTTAGCGCGATGTGCTCCGCCATCAGCTCAGCCAGGACCTCATCCTTGGTCTGTACCTTCTTCTCCAAGAACTCGATCCGTTTCTGCTTCTCCTCCACTTGTCGCTGGGGACGCTCTTGAGACTGAAAAGCGGCGGCTCCGTTCTCGAACAGTTCCTTCTGCCAGCGGTAGAACACCGTTGGGCGCAGACCCAGTTCTTCACAGAGCTCCGAGACTGGCACTTTGTCCACAAGATGCCGCCTCAGGATGGCTACTTTTTCTTCAGGGGTGAAGTGCTTCCGTTCCTTCCTCATACGTTCGCTCCGTTATCTTAACGGACGAACGCTTTCTCCATTTCCAACTGAGGCAGGACAGTTTCAGGAGAAAACTCTCTACAAATAGACCACCCGGAGTTTACAGTCAAACCCGCCGAATTCGTACTACCGACTTCTGGCAACGTAACGCTCTCGAAATAGTCTGCCCAGTACCCGCCCCAAGCCCCGACTTTTTGGGCAGGGGCGGGAGTTTATGGGCAAGAAGGAGTTCTTAGGCAAAGCCGAATTTCTATTACTTCCGTGCCAGGCAAATGGCACCGATGGGCCTTGTCCAACTTCCAGGCCGCTGCTACCTTGCCCATAGTGATGCTGATCCTCCCCTGAGGTCGTGGTCGATTCGGAGGTTGGGGGTGTCTATGAGGCTCATGCATCTGTGTTACGCAGCTCTTGGTTTTGCGGTGGCGCGCTGGGTATTTCGAAGGCAGCCGGTGGCCGATCCCGTATCGCGCATGCGGTCGTCTGGTCTTCTGTAGAAGGCTTGGGCGCGCGCCCCGTTGCGCTCCATTTCGTCCGCGCGCGCCCCGCCTTTCGCTCTGCTCGAAGGTTCTAGCCCTTAGGTTTCCCTAAGTTATCTCTGCTTCTCTGTTCGCTCTCACTACAATCACGGTAGGACCACCGCGAACGTGTTGACCAGAACCCGTTGAACGAACCTGTTGAGCGAAGCTGTTGAACAACATGTCCCTGCGGTCTGAGTGCCACCCCTGCTCGCGTAGCATTTGCAGCAGCATGGCGGCATGGCAGCATGGTTCTACGAATCTCCGAGCGTTGTGTGCGAGCATTCAAATCAAGCCGCGTGAAGTCGTCCCGGCTGGTCTGGGGACTGGTCGTGCTGTGCCTGCCCCTGCTGTGCCTGCCCCAGTTCATTTCTGCTCAAGATGACGGCGATGTTCCACTCGGAGATGTGGCGCGCAGTTTTCGCAAGAAACCTGCTCCCGCCGAGGCGGTTGTCGATAACGACAATTTATCGAAGGTCGTGGACGACGCCGAAAGCCGGCGAGCGGCCGGTTCGTCGCCGGTATTCTCGCTCGATGCCGGGGGCAAGAGTTTTCATGTCTCCTCACCCGACGTGACTTGCAGCTTGTCGTTCAGCGCGAAGACGACTTCGCTGGTTGCCGATCCAGTTTTGCTGGACGAGTTGCCCACTTCTGAACTGGCCAAGCTAGACGGGCCTGCGACCCTGGACGGAGATTCACTGCAGGTTTCAATGCATAACGGGACGTCGTGGGAATTGCGCGAGGTGGTCATCGGCCTGACGATCCTAAGGCGTCCAGAGGCGGGAACGCATCGTCGAGCTATGGCCGGGCCAGGATTGGCCGGGCGACGATTGTTCCCGCCGTGGCGGACTCTTCTCAGCAAGTGCAGGACTCCTTTCAGAAGCAGCCTGACGTCACCGTTTTGCTGCGGGTGAAGGGATCGGCCGCTCCCTCCGCTACGGCAATTTTTCGTACGTCTTTGAACTTTGCTCTTTTTCCTGATCAGGAATGGCATTGGGCAATCGTGAAGGCAAAAGGAATTCGGCCTCCAACTCTGCCGGTTACGATGACGCAGCCCGCCGACGAGCCTCTGCCCGCACACCACGACAGTGGCACAGGAGCAGTTGCTCGCGAATCCTTCATCGTCGAATCTGTCTTCACTGAAGCCGGACGCCGCGACCCACTGACAAGGTCTGCATCCCAGAACGTCTTCCGCGAGAATCCAGTTCAACATGTCAATTCAGCATGTCCCGTTAAACATGAGCCCTGCAAACTCTGGCATGCTAAACTCAACCTAAATTCCACACAAAAGGACAGGCGATGAAATTTGGAGTCATCATCTTCCCCGGCTCGAACTGCGATCATGATGCCTACTGGACCATTCAACAAGTGGCGAAGCAGCCTGTAACTTTTCTCTGGCACGAATCGCACGACCTGGAAAATTGCGACGCCATCATCGTGCCCGGCGGCTTTGCCTTCGGCGACTACCTCCGCACCGGTGCGATTGCGAAGTTTTCTCCGGTGATGGAATCGGTGCGCCGCTTCGCCAATGGCGGTGGGCTGGTGTTGGGAATCTGTAACGGTTTTCAAATCCTTTGCGAAGCGGGGCTGTTACCTGGCGCCCTCATGCGTAATACTGGCCTCAAATACGTCTGCAAACCGGTGCAATTGCGAGTGGAGAACGCTGCCACTCCCTTCACGAATGCCTGTTCGCGGGGTGAGGTATTGACGATTCCGATTGGGCACATGGAGGGAAATTACTTTTGTGACCAGGCAACTTTGGATGAATTGAACCGTGATGAGCGAATAGTGTTCCGCTATGCAACATCGGCTGGTGAGATTTCGAGGTCAGCCAATCCCAATGGATCAGTGGATAATATTGCCGGAATCTGCAGCGCGGGAGGTAACGTTCTTGGCATGATGCCGCATCCTGAGAGGGCCTCCGAACCTGAACTGGGAGGTACTGATGGAATGAAGGTTTTCCACTCTATGGTAGGCGTCATGGCTGGCCAGACAACGTCTTCGCGATAAGCGCCAAGTTTTCCACTGTTCCGCAATAGTTTCTGTTTGATAATTTGCTAAGACAGTGCTAGTGTCTCGGCGAAAGCTGCTACCCCCACTCGCCCAACTGGAACTGAAACGTTCCAAACAAATAAAGGGAGGAGTGTGTCCAATGACGGCGAAGCAGCTTCTTGACGGCTTTTCTGAGACGTTAATGCGGGATGAGCGGATTCTGAGCCCGCGTGAGCGGGAACTGCTGACCAGTATCCTGCAGAACTCCAAGGCAGTCTCCAGCGGCAATCCAGAGATTCAATCCGCCGTGACCGCTGCCATCAGTCGCTCGGTGGGTGAAACCATAGCGCAACGCGCCTTTGCGTTGTTAGGCAGCAGCATCGTAGAACAGATCGTGGCTGGCTCCGGGCTGGCTGCCCCAGCGACAGAAACCATGGCTGCCAATACGATTGAGCTACGCCCCTCGCCCCAGCCGCCCACCATGGCGCCTCTGCCCCCCGGTCCTCCACGTCCGCCCGTGAAGTCTCCGCAGCCGACTTCACCGCAGCCACCCACAACGGTGCCGGCGCCACCCGGCAAAACGCCTGAGCCTGAGACTTCGCCGCAGCCTCCATCTGCGACTAGAGGTGCGAACGTGCCAGTGCTGCAGGGAGCGTCAAGCCAAGGTAAATCAGGCGGCGTGGGAATTTTGGAAGAGGCTGCTCCAATTCGAGCGAAATGCGTTGTGCTGGATGAGTTTCTGGCTCCGCCAGAACTCGACGAACTTGTGAACTTCACCCTTCAGCATGAGGCCGAGTTTCAAAACAGCGAGGTGATTTCGCCAAACGGTGTGCCCGGAGTAATCGATTACAACCATCGCCGTTCGCACGTGCTGATGGACTTAGGAAGGCATCAAGAAATCATTTTGGAGAGAATCCGGGGAGTACTGCCGAGGGTGCTGGATCAGCTCGGGATGGAAGACTTTCCGGTGACGCACGTGGAAGCTCAGCTTACTGCCAGCAGGGACGGAGATTTTTTTGGCGAACACCGCGATGACGCTCACGATATGATCGCATCTCGCCGCATCACCTTTGTCTATTTTTTCCATCGTGAGCCCCGGCAGTTTGAGGGCGGAGAATTGCGCCTCCACGATTCGCGCCGGGAAGGGCAGCAGCAGATCAAAGCTGGCAGTTATCAAAGCATCGTGCCCCGGCAGAACCAGATCGTATTTTTCCCGTGTTCGTTGCTGCACGAAATTACGCCAGTGAATTGCCCATCCCGGGCGTTCGCTGACAGCCGCTTTACCATAAACGGATGGCTTCACAAGTAAACAACACGGCGTGGCTGGAATGGATTGCAAGCCTTATGGGGGATGGGTCGCGGCAAACCCAGACCGCGATGCTGTCCCCATCTCGTTTCCATTGCCTGCTCGACGAATTGCCCCTGCACTTGATTCCGCAAGGGCAGTTTAGACTTGGGGGTTGCCATAACTTTGTCGATGAGCCGCTGTTTCTCAATCCGTATTGTTCGTTGATGTCCGCTGGGGCAGTGCCGTCGGAATTGGAAGCACATCGACATCTGCTGGAGAATTTCGATTTGCGGGGAACGGTGGCCTGGGTCCGTGACCAGGCCACCAGTTCTCTGCAACCATTGTGGCTGGGCCCTCGGATCGCGGAGCTAGTTTCGCATTGTCGTGCCGGGGAACTCCTACCTGACTCCGTTTCCCGTAATGTGCGCCGCTTGTTGGCCGTAGCCGGAATTTTCACAACGATACAAGCGGCAGAGGATCGCCTCGCACAGTGGGCTGAGGTCGTAAGAAAGGGTAATCAGCAATTTCGAGAGAAAGGATACGCACCTCTCCGCAGTCTTATTCATCCTTTCAATCTTGCGGCTCTGCGCCGTTACTACAGGCATGCAATCCGGCACGGAGCCATTCGCCTCGGAGACGAGCAGAGTTCGCGGCGTTATGTGGTCCACAACGAAAGCGTTGCCCGCTTCTTCCATTGCCAAATGACGAACGCGGTAAGTGCCGTCGTGGGAGAAGCAATCAAGCCCTCCTATGTTTATTTTGCGTCTTATCTGAGCGGCGCTGAGTTGCGGAAGCACACGGATCGGCAGCAGTGCGAGTTCAGCGTTACTTTGTGTTTGGATTTTTCTCCCGAACCGGATTTGGCTACTTCTTGGCCGATACAGCTTGATACCCCTGATGGCACGGTCGCGGTTTATCAGGCGTTAGGCGACGGCTTGGTCTATCGCGGCACGAAGGTGCCTCATTACCGAAGCGCCTTAGGTGAAGGCCATACGTCTACATCCATTTTCTTTCACTATGTTCCGGCGGATTTTTCCGGGCCATTGGATTAGGTTGATTGGCTGGCGCTCCCGCTAAACTAGCGCAACCCGGATATCAAATAAAGCACTGAGAAATCCTGGAAGTAACTGTAGGCGAAGCGCGAACCGTCACGCGTTACTATAACGGGCCGAATAGAAACCACACCTGTTGGGGTGTCGGGCTGCAATTCCTGGATGAGTTCTTTTTCTCCGGTAGCTATTTTCACCTTGTAAACCTTGGCTGGAACGGGACCGGGATGGTAGCCGTAGATGGCCGAGCTGTCGTCCGACCATTGGATAGCAGTAAATCCCGGTTCGAGGTTCGGAATAGAATGCGGCGTGCCTTCAGCGATAGGGCAGACCACCAGGGCTCCCGCCTCGTCGGCTCGAACGACGTACTTCAGGTCGGGAGAAACCATTGCGCCGCCAATTCCTTCAGGGGTGAGCGGTATGGGCTTCTCCCCATTTAAATCCAGTAGATAAGAACGCTCGCCGTGTCCGTGTTCGCTGGCGTTAATGGTGATATGTTTTCCATCGGCCAAAAAATAGGCCCTGCCGCTGTAGATCTGTTCCAAACCCGGGGTTGCGATCGTGCGAGGCTGGCCTGCCCCAATAGGAATGAGCGTTACCCGTCCGGGACTGCCCGCGACAATCGAAATTGCCCATTTGCCGTCTGAGGAAAGCGCTCCCGAACTCCCGGTACCCAGCCGCACGGGCAGAGCGCCGTCAAACTTGCGAATGGCGATGGAATACTGGTTGCCGGCGGCTTCGCTGGAATCTTCGAACAAGACCGACTGTCCGTCGGGCGAAATGTCTTTGGGAACCGTCCAGTCATGCCAGGAAATATCCGAGGGCTTGCCGTTTCGCGCCATAGTCGCCATCGCAAGACGTTCGGTGTCCATGCTGACGAGTACGTGCCCATCCGGCGCTACATCTTCTAATGTCATACCCGTGGGTAGAGCCAGAATTTTTCGCATGTGGGCGGAGGGTGTCACCGCAAGCAGTGCGCGGTTGCCACCTCTTTCGACAGCGGTGAACCAGATTTCTTTCGCATCGGAGCTCCATGCCAGACCGTCTTCGGATTCCCATCCGGTCGAAAGCTCACTCAGATTTCCCTTGAGGTCTATAAGGGCGACGGAGCCGCGGTCGTCCCATGGCGCCGGGTGATTCAAGAAGGCGATTTTGTCGCCTTGCGGAGCGAAACGAATGTTACCTATCCAGCCGGTGGTTTGGTAGAGAACGTGGCCGATAGGATACTCGAGCCGGTCTCGACCCTCAGCGCGGTGGACCACGGCAAGTTCACCGTTTGCATCCCAGTCAGCCCAGGAGACGTTCTCGAGCACTTCGCGCGGAGATCCTCCGGCCAAGGGTGTGCGCGCCAGCACGCCACCTTCAATTTCCAGATGCGACCCGTGAACGCCATGCAACACGACGGCGAGTTCGCCGGAGCGGGATATTGCCCGGAGATCGGCATCGCCGAGATTCAGCGGTTGGGTTAATAGGGAGTCGCCGACAGTGGAGAAAACTTGCAATGGTCTGCCGTTCCATGCAGCCGCATAGACAATCGCTCGAAAATCGGGCGCGAATCGTGCGGAGTAAACGGTACCCTGTTCAAAAGTCAAACGCTGGTACAAGGGAGGCAGAGTTTTCTGACCCCACGGATTCCAGAGAAGCAGAACCGCCCCGACCGCAAGAACTCCTGCCAATGCGCCAAGTAGATATTTTAGTTTTGAATCGGGAGCCTTAAACTTGAGCTGCTGGTTTCCGGAAGTGTTTGAAAGCGTTTCGAGCGCAAACGCTAGATCGCGTGCGGATTGAAAACGATTCTCCGGCTCCTTCTCAAGACAGTGACGTACGATTTGCTGGAACGAAACCGGAATATTAGATTGCTCCAAATTGATTACGGGAGGATCTTCGCGCAGCACGGCCGTAATTGTGTCAACCTCCGTTTCGCCGCGAAAAGCCCGGCGTCCGGTCAACATCTCGTAAACAATCGCGCCCACGCTGAAGATATCGCTGCGGTGATCCACCCCCTTGCCCCGCAGTTGCTCCGGCGACATATAGGCGACTGTCCCAATCACAGTGCCGCTCTTGGTTACCGTGGTTAAGTCCTCCACGGAGCGCTTGGATGCCTCCGGCGCAGATTGCAGTTTTGCGACACCGAAGTCGAGAATCTTGACCCGGCCATCAAGGGTGACAAACAAATTTTCCGGCTTCAGGTCGCGATGAATGATGCGGCGATCGTGCGCGGCGATCAGGCCCTGTACGATTTGCAGGGAGTAGTCGACGGCCAGGCGAACGGGCAACGCCCCTTCCGCCAGCCGTTTACGCAGGGTCTTGCCTTCCAGCAATTCGCAAACAATGTAAGGCGATCCTTCGTTGAGGCCCACGTCGTAAACGGCAACGATGTTGGGATGATTTAAGGCCGCTGCGGCGCGGGCTTCCAGTTCGAAACGGCGGAGATGGTCGGCACTATCCCCGGAGCCCGGGCGAATCAGTTTAAGAGCTACATCGCGCGCCAGTCTTTCGTCGCGCGCCCGAAAAACCTCTCCCATGGCTCCAGAGCCAATTTTCTCCAGGACTCGATAATGCCCTATGACTCGGCCCGCCATGCGCAGGAATCGCCCCGCAGGCATGTTAGGGGCGCGGGTCTGCCGCAGTCAATAAATTAATCGATAAAGAGCGGGTGTCGAAGTCCTTGCTTTTTGAGGGAGGGTGCAATGGTGGCGTGATATAATTGTTGTTCGCCTGCACATTTTCGAGGCAGCCTGTGACGTTTCTACGGGCGAATCCCGCGTTCAAACGAGATTATTAAACAGAGGTCTAACTATGTCCGGCCATTCAAAATGGGCGACAATCAAGCACAAGAAGGGCGCGCTTGACGCCAAGCGCGGGAAAATTTTTACCCGGCTCATCAAGGAAATCAGCATTGCCGCAAAGAACGGCGGCGGCGACCCCGATTCCAACCCGCGGCTGCGCGGTGCCATTGTCGCCGCCAAAGCGGAGAACATGCCCGCCGACAATATCAAGCGAGCCATTCAGCGCGGCACCGGTGAGCTACCGGGAGCTACCTACGAGGAATTTTCCCTCGAGGGCTACGGCCCTGGTGGCGTCGCGGTTCTCCTCGACATCAACACGGATAATCGCAACCGCACCGTCAGTGAAATTCGCCACTGCTTTGGGAAGAACGGCGGCAATATGGCCGAGGCCGGCGCGGTCTCATGGATGTTCCACAAGAAGGGTGACATCATTATTCCCAAGAGCGCCGCAAAAGAGGACGACCTGATGAACATCGTTCTCGAAGCCGGCGGCGAGGATCTGAACGACGATGGCGAGAATTGGGAGATACTGACTGAACCTTCCGCT
Source organism: uncultured Acidobacteriota bacterium (assembly GCA_963717205.1). Taxonomy (GTDB): domain Bacteria; phylum Acidobacteriota; class Terriglobia; order Terriglobales; family Acidobacteriaceae; genus Sulfotelmatobacter. The sequence continues at coordinate 93,197 of CAVQVP010000002.1, forward strand.
TACGAGGCTGTGCTCGAAGCAGTGAAGAAAGCTGGAATTGAGCCGGCCTCATCGAGTGTGGCTATGATTCCGCAGAACTACATCAAGCTCGAAGGTCAAGCCGCCAACACGATGATTCGGTTGATGGAAGCGCTCGAAGATCAGGACGATGTGCAGAATGTCCACTCCAACTTCGACATTGATCAGAAACTGCTGGAAGAAGTGGCTGGCTAATTGCTTCGCAGATTTGTTTGAAGCCGCCCGTGTGGCGGCTTTTGTTTTTGCGGTTCTTGCTTTTAAATGATGTCCGCGTCAAAAGTTTTCAACACAACCGTGGAAAATTCTGTGGAAAACCGAGAAAGTATCTTTGTAAGTGATTCAGCGAGAGATGGTTCAGCATTTTGCACCGGGGCGAGTGCTGGCACTTTCGTGGTGCTTCCGCCAAGACGCGCATCTTGTTCTACGAGATTCAGTCAACTTTGAAACTCAGACTCGACAAACTTCTGGTGGATTGCGGACTTGCTGCTTCGCGAGAGCGCGCTCAGGCCTTGATCCTCGCCGGGAAAGTTTTAGTCAACGATCAGAAGCTCGACAAAGCTGGCGCGCAGGTCGCTGCAGAAGCGACGGTGCGTTTGCTCGGCGAAGATTTGAAGTATGTCAGCCGCGGAGGACTCAAACTCGAGCGCGCGCTGGAGCATTGGCACATCAATGTTGAGGGGAAAATCTGTTTGGATGTCGGCGCCTCCACCGGTGGATTCACCGACTGCTTGCTGCAACATGGTGTGCCGCGAGTGATTGCGATCGATACCGGCTATGGACAGATGGATTTCAGATTGCGTCAGGATCCCCGAGTTCGACTTCTCGAAAAGATCAATGCCCGGTATATCACGGAGGACGTTCTCGCCGAAAAAGTGGATCTCATCGTAATCGATGTGGCATTTATTTCCGCGACGCTTGTTCTCCCTCCTGTGATCCGAGCAGCCCTTCCACGTTCTCTCGATCAGCGCCGTGGGCGCGAAGTGATCGTCCTGGTGAAACCTCAGTTCGAAGCGGGAAGGGAATTCGTCGGCAAGGGTGGCATTGTGCGGAACGAGGCTGCCCAGTCAGCGACAGTCGAAAAAGTAAAGAAAAGCTTGCTGGATCTCGGATGTTCTCACACCGATGTTATCGAATCGCCAATCCTCGGCGCGGAGGGGAATCGAGAATTCCTTCTGCGTGGAGGCTTCTAGCAAACTGTGCGCGTTAAATCCAGCAAGCCGTCGGAATATAATCTAGGCGGCGAGGATCTGAATGAGAGAACTGAGTGAAAGGCTGCTGCAAGTAATCGATACTGCGGAGCCACAGCTTCGCAAAATCAGTGAACTGGATAGCACTGAGTCAGTATTGCCGGGCGGCTGGTCGCGCAAGCAGCTTATCGGACATCTCATTGATTCAGCGTCAAACAATCATCAACGATTCGTGCGGGCGGCGCTTCAGCCATCTTTGGATTTTCCTGGTTACGACCAGAACGGAAGCGCTCGCGTGCAAGCGACTCAAGATGTCGATTGGCAACTCTTGGTTGATCTCTGGGCCGCTTACAATCGTTACCTTGCCCACGTAATCGCGCATCTACCGGCCTCAAAGTTGGAAACTGCTTGTCGTATAGGCTCGGGAGAGGCGGTCAGCCTGGGCTTTTTAGCGACCGACTATCTCAGGCATCTGCTGCACCACCTGAACCAAATAGGCGTCGCGGGTTCAAATTTGATCACCGCCCAGACTGCTGTGCGGTGAGGCTTTGTCTCTCGAATTCTGTACAATCTTTCTTTCCCTCGACCAGCATGGCAAGCTCGCTCTCATCTTCTCGGCAAAAGGTTGCGGCCATCGTCTCGCGGCCGGCGCGGCCGGAGGTTGCGCGTACGCTTCCCGAATTAATGGCCTGGTTGCACACCCATAGCTATGAAGTAATCGTCGATCCGGAGACGGCCAAATATACCAACGGCAAAGAGCCGGTGTTGCGCTCCCAACTGTCGTCCCGGCGCTTGGATTTGGTCGTAGTGTTGGGCGGCGACGGCACTTTGCTTTCGGCGGTCCGTGAGACCGCCGCGACTGATGCTCCGCTGCTCGGCGTGAATCTGGGTTCGCTCGGCTTCCTCACGGAAGTTCCGCTTTCATCGCTCTTCTCCATGCTCGACGCGATCGCGCAGGGAAATGCGCCCATCGAGCGGCGCTCGCTGATGCGCTGCGAATTGTTGCGAGGCGAAGAGATTCGCGGAAGTTACCTGGCCTTCAATGATGTCGTGGTAAACAAGACGGCGCTCGCTCGCCTCAACAACTATGACCTGTTCGTGGATCAGGCCTTTGTCTCCCGCTATCGATCCGATGGAATGATCGTCGCCACGCCCACTGGTTCAACCGCATATTCACTTTCCGCGGGCGGTCCCGTGGTTATGCCGACGGTCGCGGCCTTTGTGATTACGCCGGTGGCTCCTCATTCGCTTACGCACCGCCCACTCGTCGTCCCAGATTCCGCAACCATCGAACTGTTATTGCATAGCGATGAAGATGTCGCATATCTTAGTTTGGACGGTCAGCCCGGCCTTGATCTGCGCGATGGTGACCGAGTCCGTTGCCGCCGCTCCGAGCACAGCGTCAGCCTGTTTCGCACTGATGCTGATTTCTTCCACGTGCTCCGCACGAAGTTGAAGTGGGGAGAGAGGTAGACTGGCGCGGTTTAGCATACTGTTAGAGCGGTGAAGCGTTAGATCACAACTCAGCGGAATATAGGTCGCGTATTTTCTCGCGGCGCCGAACGATTTTCACGGACTTTCCGCTCACCAGCACTTCGGCGGGCTGCGGACGCGTATTGTAATTCGAAGCCAGCGCCATCCCGTAAGCCCCTGTGTCAAGAACCGCAAATAGGTCGCCTTCTTCGACGCGAGGCAACTTCCGATCGCGGGCGATGAAATCGCCCGACTCGCACACTGGACCCACTACATCGACAATCTCCTGCGCCTTCGCTGAGGGTCTCGCGAGTTGCACGACGGGAACGATTTCATGGTAAGCGCCATAGAGCGCGGGCCGGATCAGATCGTTCATGGCTGCATCCACCACAAGAAATCGCTTGCCATCATTTTGTTTTCTGTAAACAACACGGGTCAGCAAGACGCCCGCAGGCGCTATAACCGCACGCCCCGGCTCCAACAGGAGATGGACGTTCAAACCCCGCAGGGGATTGGTCACCGCACGCGCATAGCTCGCAACAACGGCCGCGAAATCTGGTTGAGGAGCTTGGTAAGCAACGCCCAGCCCACCCCCGGTATCCACGTACTCGATACTGTGCCCATCGGCACGCAACTGGCGAACCAGAACGGCGACTCGCATCGCTGCCTCTGCAAAAGGCGCAACCTCGGTGATTTGTGAACCAATATGGACGCTGACTCCCGCAACCTTCAGATACCGCGCAGCAGAAGCCTTGGCGTAGAGTTCACGCGCACCCTTGATGGGCACTCCAAATTTGTGTTTGTGCAGACCAGTAGAAATGTAAGGATGCGTATCCGCAGCAACATCTGGATTTACGCGGAGCGCCAAGCGCGCAACGGTTCGCAATCGCGTCGCACACTCCGCTAAAGCCCAGAGCTCCGATTCGCTCTCCACATTGAAGATGAGGATCCCAGCCTTCAATGCTGCGGTCATTTCCTCGCAAGTTTTCCCTACGCCGGAAAATACAACCCTCTTGACGGAGTGACGGTCCGCGGCCAGAACGCGCTCCAATTCTCCGCCTGAGACCACGTCAAAGCCGGATCCCTGCCGTGCCAGCAGGCGCAGAATGCTCAAATTGGAATTCGCTTTGACGGAGTAGCAGACCGTGTGCGGAAACCTTCTGAAGGCATCGTCAAACACTGCGAAGCGCTCGCGGATTGCTGTTGCCGAGTAGACGTAGAGAGGCGTTCCGAACCGTTCTGCCAGTTTTACCAATGAAATGTCATCGCAGTGCAGCACAACACTTACGCTACGGTGAAATAAACCATTCCGTTGCTGGCGGAGAATGAATCCGGGAGGCCGCTCAGAGTTAACATAAAGAGGTTCCGCAACTGCTCCGCGCCTCGTCATTTTCGTTTCGAAGATCCGCTCGCAGCGCTGTCTTTCACCTTGATTGCTACCACGGTTTGATCATCGAAGGTCTCGACGCCCGCCGAATGCTCGGCCGCAGCTTTGAACAGAGAGTTAACCACGCAATCTGCCGATTTCCCCGCGCATTCCGCGATAATTGTCTCCACTCGTCCCCGGCCGAACAATTCACCGCTGCGGTTACGCGCATCCAGGATGCCATCGCTGAAGCACACAAACATGTCTCCAGGCTTCATTTTGAAACGGAACTCGTCGTAGCTGACATCATCGAAAAGTCCGAGCGGCAAACCCGTCGCCTCGATCACAGTGATGTTTCCATCGTGAACTAAAACCGGGCGCGGTAATCCCGAATTTGCCACTAGAAGCGTGCGATGCTCATCGTCCCAGACCGCATAAATGATGGAAACAAATTGCGCTTCAATGCGCCGCTCTGCCAGCGAAAGGTTCACCGCCGACAGCATCTCAGCAGGGCCCGGCTCAATGGGCGCGTGGGAGCGCAGAATCCCGCTTACCAAAGCGGCATAGATGGCGGCGGGGGCACCTTTTCCGCTAACATCTCCGATCACAATTCCGAGGCGCGAAAGCGAGTACGGGATGAAGTCGTAAAGATCTCCGCCGATGGCTCGGGCCGGAGTAAACTTCGCAGCCAATTCCAGATGCTGCAGCTTCGGCAGCGTTTGCGGAAGCAGCCGCATCTGCAATTCCCGCGCCAGAGACAAATCGCGCTCGAGCCGGCGTTCCTGGCGTGCGATCTCCTCATACAGGCGGGCGTTTTCAATGGCAATCGCAACCTGTGCGGCGAGCGTCCCCATCGTGCGCCGGTGATCTTCGGTAAAGAAGCCTCTGCGCGTGTGTTCCAGATCGAGCACTCCCACAACTTTGTCTTTGTAGATCAACGGCACGGCCAACTCTGATCGGGTCTCCGGGGTGCCCTCGACGTACCGTGGATCTTTGCTCACGTCGGGCACCAAAATCGCCTGCCGTGTCTGCGCCGCATGTCCAACCAATCCGCGCCCGAGCGGAATGTCGTTCTTCATGTGAACATTTTCATTGAAGCGCAAAGAAAAACGATGCTGCAACTTTTCACCCGAAGGATCCAGCAATAGAATGCTGAACATCTGATAGTCAATGAGCCGCCGCAACAGTTCGGCGATTCGGCCCAGGAGTTCGTCCAGGTTCAAGATCGAACTCAACTCACGCGCGATTTCGTTGAGCAGCAGGAGGATCCGTGCCTGCCTTGTGGTGCGCGTGTAGAGTTGCGCGTTCTCGATGCCCGCGGCCATGCGCGAAGCAATCAAAGTCAGCAGGCGCATGTGCTCTTCGTTGAAGTAGCCTGGATCTTTCGCTTCCAAATCAATGACCCCGATCACGCGGTTCTTCGTGGTCAGGGGCACGGCCAACTCTGAACGCACGTTGGGTAGGGCGGCGATGTATCGTGAGTCGAGTGTGACATCATCGATCAAAATCGCTTGCCGTTCCTGCGCCGCTATGCCCGTGACTCCTTCGCCCACCTTGATCCTCGCGCGCTCCGAGACCTCTGGCGGATATCCAATCTGGAAGCGAAACCGCAACTCTTGAGTCTTTTCGTTGAGAAGGAGAATGGCGAAGATCTGGTAGTCGATTACCTTGCGTACGACCTCCGCGACCCGGCGTAGAGTCGTATCCAAGTCGAGAGAAGTTGCCATCACATCAGCCACTTCCAGCAACAGCGGCTCAACATGCAAGTGCTTTTCGTGCTTGTTCAGAGCTGACCCCATTTTTGTTGTCTATGATAGCAGTCTAGCTTGGAGTACCTAAGACCGAGTAGCCAGGCAACCCCAAGTGGAGATCTACGCTCGGTGCTGGGTACTGACGTGCCGGAAACTCACTCCCGTGGGACAATGCAGACGTCGGAGAGATTTCGGTAGCGTTCGGCGTAATCCAGGCCGTAACCCACCACGAACTCATCCGGGATAGTGAAGCCGACGTAATCGCCTTGCAAAGGCAATTTGCGGCGCGACGGTTTGTCCAGCAGGGCCGCGATCTTTAACGAACGAGGCTGATGTGCAAGCAGCAGTTTCTTCAAGACGGTGAGCGTCAATCCGGTATCGAGAATGTCCTCGACGACGATTACGTTCTTATCCTTCATGGACTGGTCAACGTCCTTCGTCAACTTTACTTCGCCGGTCGAATCCCAGCCGCTCTTGAGTTCCTGCGTGGGGCTGGGACGGTTTCCGTAACTGGAGACGCCGATGAAGTCGAAGGTCGCGTCGAGCTTCACTTGTCTCGCCAGGTCAGCAAGAAAAATCGCCGAGCCTTTCAATACGCCAACAAGGATCACAGGCTGGCCCGCGAAGTCGCGCGTGATCTCGGCGCCCAGTTCGGCGATGCGCTTGGCAATCTCCTCGCGCGAAATCAGCACCTTGAGTTCTGTCATGGCGTTTCATATTAAACTAAAGTTCGGTTTCAAGGTCATGTCGATGACTGATTTCGCTCCGAAATCGAAGACACCGCCAGCCAGCGGAGGAGAAAGCACAGATGAATCTTAGAGGTGTCCACCTTACGTGGCTGGGCCACGCGACTTTTCGCATTGTTACGCCCGGCGGACGTACCGTCATTATTGATCCTTGGATTATGAACAATCCGGCGTGTCCGCCTTCTGAAAAGAAAGTGAAGCACGTTGACGTTCTACTGTGCACGCATGGTCACGGCGACCACATTGGAGATGCCGTTGAGGTCATCAAACAACACAATCCACAGGTTGTCGGCATTCCCGAATTGTGCGGGTGGCTCGAGAAAAAGGGCGCCAAACAAACTGCCATGATGAATAAAGGGGGCACACAAAAAATCGGCGATATCAAAGTGACCATGGTGCATGCCGACCACTCCTGCGGCATTCAGGATGGCGACCAACTGGTTTACGGCGGTGAGGCTTGTGGTTACGTCATCGAATTCGAAAACGGCCTGAAGATTTATCACGCGGGAGACACGAACGTTTTCGGCGACATGGCGATTATCCGCGAGCTATACGCACCGGAAATCGCAATGCTGCCCATTGGAGATCATTTCACCATGGGTCCTCGCGAGGCGGCTTACGCGTGCAATTTGCTCAAGCCGAAAACAGTGATCCCGATGCATTTCGGTACGTTCCCAGTGTTGACGGGAAGTCCTAGCGATTTGCAGAAACTGGTACAGGGAGTCGAAATCGTTGCGATGAAGCCGGGGGTCACCCTTGGCAATTGAATGCAGTTAATACTGTCGAGTGAGGAACGCTGATGGCCAAACAAGAGGCGAGAAAGCAAAGCAGACCTGAATGGCGGCACTATGACCTCGCTACTGACGGTCGTGTCGACGATTACTTGTACTCCATGCTGCCCAAGCGCGATGCCGTGCTGGTCGAGATGGAAGACTATGCCAGCCAACACGATATCCCCATTGTCGGGCCCGCCGTGGCCCGCGTGTTACAGCAACTCGCCCTGATGATCAGTGCCAGGACGGTTTTTGAGTTGGGTTCAGCCATCGGATATTCAACCATCTGGTGGGCTCAGGCCGTGGGCGAAAAGGGCCGTGTTATTTATACGGATGGTGACAAGAAGAATGCCGAGCGCGCTCGAGCCTACTTCGATCAGGCCGGCGTGACGAGCCGTGTCACGCTCCATACCGGAGACGCTCTCGAAGTTCTATCCGAACAGAAGCAGCAATTCGACATCATTTTCAATGATGTGGACAAAGAGGACTACCCGCGCGTGCTGCGGCTGATTCCCTCCCGCCTGCGTCGGGGAGGTCTGTTCATCACCGACAATGTCTTATGGAGTGGGCGGGTCGCGGAAAAGAATCCCAAGGACGCGACCACAAAAGCGATCCTCGAGTTCAACCGCCTGCTTTACGATTCGAAAGATTTCTACACTACGATCCTGCCCATTCGCGACGGCCTGGCGGTTGCCTGGAAGAGATAACGCAAACCCAAGAATTGTCATCCCGAGCAAAGCGAGGGATCTTGGTGTTTGACCCGCTGCGGCAAACCGACGGTGCAGGCAAGACCCAAGATCACTCCCTTCGCTCGAGATGACATCGATCAAATCGACTTCACGGGGATTGCCAACAAATCGTCCACCAGCCCCACTTCTTTCTGCAGAAATGGTTCGGCGTAGGTCACGCCGCCCAGCATGCCGTAATAGCGCGCCATTGATTCCACTCGCGCATGAATCTCATCGTGTGCGGGAAAAAGATCTTTGCCAGCATCCTGATCGCTGAACTGCGACTTGTAGGCGAGGATGGAAGCGAACTTCTGCTCGAACTGTTCACTAATGTCGACCACAAATGTCGGTCGCACGTCGTAGTACAGGGTGGCGTAGATGATCTTGAAAGGGCGATGCGGAGGAAGTAACGAGCTCGCTGGTTTCGCGGTATTGCCTTGGCTGAGAGCTAACGGCTGAGAGCTGAGAGCTAACTTCGACAGTCCCGCCAGGAAGCACGCTTCGTATCCGAGAATGGAAGTCGTGTAGTGATCCGGATGCCGTCCTTTCCAGTAAGGCAGAATCACCACGCGCGGCCGCGTCTCCCGAATCACGTTGGCAACTTTAAGCCGATTCTCCCAGGTATTTTCGACGCGCCCGTCGGGGATATCCAGCGCCCGCCGCCAGCCTGCGCCGAGAATTCGTGCCGCGTCTGACGCTTCGCGGGCGCGATCTTCCGCAGTCCCACGCGTTCCCATTTCCCCTTGCGTCAGATCGAGAATGCCCGTCCGCTGCCCGCGCTGTGCTGCCTTGAGCAGTACGCCGCCGCAGGTTTGCTCCACATCGTCACGGTGGGCCGCGATCGCCAGTATGTCGAGGGACGCAGAGGTCATGAATCTGGAAGAGTACTAGTATGATGTGGCAGTCCGCAACCGGCAGCGGCGAGGATCCTCCATGGCATTGCGTAGGTTCTTTCACAACGGCAGGGAACTGCGTGCCGGATGGCGGCTGACATTATTTTGTGTTCTGGTATTTGCGATCGGTTACGCCGGGAGAATAGGAATAGACCGGCTGCCGTTGCCGGAATATCACGGTCTGCATCCGGCGGGTCTTATCGTCGATGACGCGTTTCTGCTGCTCGTCGCGCTGATTGCGACCGCGATCATGGCGCGGTTGGAGCACCGCAGCTTTGCGGCTTACGGACTTCCGAGTATGCGTGCGCTCTTTGGCCGATTATTCTGGACCGGAGCAGTGTGGGGCCTGGTCGATGCCGTCCGCCGTTATCCTCCTGATTTTTCTCGGTGGTGGTTACCGAGTACACGGACTGAATGTGGCGGGGGCCGAGCTCCTCAAATTCGCAGGCCTTTGGCTTTTTGCAAACTTGCTGATCGGGCTCAGCGAAGAGATCCTATTTCGCGGCTATTTTCTGTACACATTGGCGGACGGCGTCGGATTCTGGCCGGCAGCCATCGTCGAATCGCTTGGTTTTGGTGCCCTGCACTATTACACCAAGCCCAACGAGCGCTGGGAAGATTGGGTTGCCGTGTCGCTATTGACGATCTTCATCACCCTTGCCCTGCGGCGCACCGGCAACCTGGCCTTTTCTATCGGCATGCACGCTGCTTTTGACTTCGCGTTCATCTATATTTTTTCCGGAATGAATGGGGGAGAGTTCGCCGTCGGCCGGTTGCTGAATGCGGAGTTTCCAGGCTCAATCAGGTTGACAGGTGGACTGCTTGGGCCCGAGGCCAGCTGGTTCACATTCTTAGTGACCGTCGCGGCGATTGTCCTGCTGAACTTTACCTATCGAAAAACCAAGTGGCCCGTGCGGACGCAGGACTGAACGGGGGAAGGGAAGTTCAGTCGAGATTACCTTGATCGAGAACCACATTCTCGCGGACGATAAGCCGGTGCGCCGCCATTTCCTTTGGCGTGGGCAAGACGCGGAAAACTCACTTCTTGCGCTCCACCAAATACCGCGCCAACTGCTTCAACGTTTCCGCCCGTTCTCCGAAACGCTTCAACTCTTCAAAAGCCTCGCTCACCAGGGAGTCCGCTTTGCGCTCGGACTCCTCGATCCCAAACAGGGCTGGATACGTCGCTTTCTGCGCGGCCGTATCTTTGCCTGCAGTCTTCCCAAGCTGCTCTGACGTTTGGGTTACGTCGAGCACGTCGTCCACAATCTGAAATGCCAGGCCTATTGATCGCCCGAATGCGCGCAGCTTTGACACCTCGTTCTCTTTTGCTCCGGCGTACAGCCCGCCGCTTACCAGGGAAGCCGTGATCAGTGCGGCGGTTTTCGCGCGATGGATGTATTCCAGCATCTCAGCCGTTGGCTCGGTGTGCTCGGCTTCGAGATCCACAACTTGTCCGCCGATCATGCCATCGAGCGTGCCCGTGCCATGTGCGATCTCCGCGATGATCCGCACCCGCGCCTCGGCCGGGCAATCGAGCCGCGCGAGGACTTCATAAGCCTGGGTCTGCAGCGCGTCACCCGCCAGAATCGCGAGTGCCTCCCCGAAAACTTTGTGGCATGTGGGACGGCCGCGCCGCAGATCGTCGTTGTCGAGTGCAGGAAGATCGTCGTGGATGAGCGAATAAGTATGCAGCATCTCCAGCGCCGCGCCCAGTTCTTCAATTTTCCTCGGCAACGATCCCGCAACCATGCGGCCGGCCTCCATGCACAGAACTGGCCGCAGGCGTTTGCCGCCGGCGAATACGCTGTGCCGCATGGCCTTGTGAATCGACACCGGATCTTGGGTTTCCAGCGGAATCAGCCGGTCCAGCGCGGCATCGGTCAGCGCCCGGCCTTGCTCGAGAGTTTCTTGCAGCATTGAGGAGTGAGTATAGCAAGGAGCGACTGGTCAGTGGTTAGTGGTCGGTGGTCAGTCCTACTCTTGCAAAGCAAAAAAGGAAGAGGACGCCGTCCGGCGCCCTCGCTCGTTGAATACTGAAATATAGTTACGCTACAGCGGACTTTTGCGACTGCCACGCTCCGCAAGACAGTACTCAGAACATTCTGCACGTCATCGGTGCGGCACACGTCGCTGGCTCCAGCGTCCAAGGCGGCAATCCACAATTCCTCATCCGGGATGCGATGAGTACATACGATTGGCAGCGAAGGAAAATCGTTGCGTAAGTTGCGAATATCGCTCAGATGTGAATATTCCATATCAAGAATCACGGCTTCCGGCCGGTTCCTGGCGACACGCTCGCGAAGTTCCTCTCCGGAGCGCGCCAAATGTATGGAACGGAAGTGAGAAGAAAGCCCATCGGATAGCGTTTTAGCGACGCCGGCATCACTTTCAATGACCACAACTTTGAAGCCCATAGATCCTCCTGACCGACTACCGTCAAAAACGGCGGACTAGGGCTGCGGGGAGGGTTCGGCACCACTACTCCACAGACATTCCAACTTAACAAGCACCCGGACGTGGGCGACCTACCTGCGGGTAGCCGTCTTTTCCGTCAGGGCCTCAAAGGGCTCAGCTTGGAGCTTCCCGTTTTTCTTCAGCAGGATTTCCACCTTGCCTTCGGCCTGCTCCAGTTCCTTGCGGCAGGCGGATGACAGATGCATCCCTTCTTCAAAGAGAGTGAGACTCTTCTCCAGAGGCACATCTCCCTTTTCCAGTTCCTGGACTATCTTTTCCAGCCGCTGGAGGCATTCTTCAAACTTGGCCAACGGGTTTCGCTCCCTCTCTATTGTAATGCTACGAATCTGGTGCCGGATGTCCAGTCTTTTTTTGTAAAAAGTTGACTGAATAGACGATACTCTCTCCGCAAAAGGGAAATTCATGCTGTTGCGGAACCGCTGTTTCCCAGAGCCTCCAGCACGTCGACCGCAGAACTGTAGCGTCCCTGCGGCGCGCTGATTTGCGCCCCCTGCACCGAGTGTCGAACCGCGAGCAACATTTCGCGGGCAATGGCTACGCCTTCGGCCCTGGCAGCTTCCGGCGTTTGTGCGCGTGCCATGCGTTCGAGAATCGAGTCCGGCACAGAAACTCGGAGCTCGTTTTTCATGAACTCGGCGTTGCGCACGCTGACCAGCGGCCAGATCCCGGCCACCACGGGAATGCGGCAATGATCGATCCTGCGCAGAAAATTCTCCAGCAGGCGAATGTCGAACACCGGCTGGGTCACTGCGTACTCGGCTCCCGCCGCAACTTTGTATTCGAAGCGCCGGATCTCCTCATCCAGGTCGGTGAGCCCAGGATTCGCTCCCACGCCGATCACAAACCCCGTGCCGGCTCCAATGGGGTTTCCCCCAATGTCCAATCCCCGGTTCAAGTTGTGGACGATATTCACCAAGCCGATGGCGTCCACATCAAACACGGCCGTGGCATCCGGATAGTTTCCCATCTTCGGGGGATCGCCCGTAATGCAAATCAGGTTCTTGATTCCGACCGCCGCTGCCCCCAGAAGGTCGCTCTGAATGCACAGCACGTTGCGGTCGCGGCAGGTGTAGTGCAGTATGGCATTAATTCCCACCTCCCGCTGAACCAGCAGAGAAAGGGCCTGGTTGCTCATGCGCGCCGAGGCCCGCGGACTGTCAGGAATATTGACCGCGTCCACGCCCACGGACTTCAGAAAGCGCGAACCCTCCAACTCCTTGCCAATATCGGTTCCCTTCGGAGGAACAATTTCCACCATGGTGACGAATTCGCCTCGGACCAGCTTCGCCCCCAGTACCGATCGTTGCTCTAAAGGAATGGCTGGAGAAGCGGTTGGCGCAGCCGTAGCCGTGATATGGGCCGAGGCTGCCTTGCCCCTTGCCTCTCCAACGCGCAGCGCAGATTTCATGACGCGAATGTGGTCGGGAGTCGTTCCGCAGCATCCGCCAACGATGCGCGCACCTGCGGCCACGAATTTGCGCGCGTAACTCGCCATGTATTCGGGCGAGCACAAGTAGATGTTCCGGCCCTCGACCGAGCGCGGAATACCTGCATTCGGCTGGGCCGACAGTGGCAGGGAAGTGGCCGCGCGCACCCGTTCGATGGCGTCCAGCATTGCCACCGGACCGACACTACAGTTGCAACCGATCACGTCCGCGCCCCATTCCTCAAGCCTCGGCGCAAAGGTTTCGGGATCGGAGCCATCCAGGCAGTTGCCGTCTTCGTCAATCGTCACCTGCACGATCAAAGGCAACGTTACCCCCACGTCCTTGGCCGCCAGCATCGCCTGATGAAGTTCCTCGAGGTATCCAAAGGTCTCAAGCATCAGCAGATCGACGCCACCTTCCGCCAGGGCCGTAATCTGCTCGCGGAATGCCTGACGGGCCTCCTCGAACGAGGTTTTCCCCAAAGGCTCGATTCTGGTTCCCAGCGGGCCAACCGAACCCGCAACCCAGACATCGAAGCTTTTGGCGGCCTCGCGCGCTAGTCTGGCTCCCATGCGGTTGATTTCCTGTACTTTGCCTGCGAGACTGTGCCGTCCGAGGCGGAAAGCGTTCGCCCCGAAAGTGTTGGTTTCGATGACATCAGCCCCAGCCTGCAGGTAATCGTGATGAATCCCACGGATCAATTCGGGCTGGGATAGATTCAACTCGTCATAGCAGCGGTTTATGAACACGCCCCTGGCGTAAAGCAGCGTGCCCATGGCTCCGTCGCATAGAGCGGGATTTTGCTTGATCCTTGTGAGAAAATCGCCTGCCATATTTAACAGAATACAGGACGAGGATAGTTTCTGGCATCCAAGCAACAAGACAGTAGCGGTTCTCCGAGCCGGTTTCGGCAAGCGAGGCGGAGTTTCGAGGCTCTGTTATAATCTGCTATTTCGCGCTTAAATCTCTGGTTTTCCTGTAGTTAGGAGCCTGACGTTTGAAGAAATCCGCTCTCTCGGTTGCGCTCGTACTCATCAGTTTTGGTCTTGTCTGTTGTGGCGGCGGTAAGAAGAGCACCGCCAAACCTCTTAGCGGATTGACCACCCGCGTTTTTGCTTCGCAGAGTATCTCCAGCTTGACGGCTTCGCCCGGCCTGATCATCGTCAACGGAGCAACTGACACACTGGCGCGGGCAGCTGTAATCGGCGCTGGTACGTCTCCCGGCCTAATGGCTATCTCTCCCCAAAGAGCCACGGTGCTGGTTTTCGATTCAGCCACCAACAACGTCGATATCGTCAACGCAAAGACCGAGTCTTTGGCCGGGACGATCTCGCTGCCTGGACCGACAACCAGCATGATCGCTCCCACAAACAGCGCCGGTTATGCGGCAGTGCCTGGGGCCCCGCTGATCGGATCTCCTCCGGGAGCCATTGAGGTCATGGATCTTCCAAACGATGTGATCAGCGCTTCCATTAGTGTGCCCAGCGCGCAAACCGTAGTATCGAATCCAAGCGGAACCGAACTTTTAGTCTTCAGCAACGATTCGGATGCCGTGACTGTTGTATCGCCACTTTTCTTGAACACCAGCTCGCCAGTTACCACGACGGTGTCGGGTTTCGACCGTCCCGTCTACGCGGTCTTCAGCAGCGACGGCACCACGGCTTACGTCTTGAATTGCGGGCCCGAATGCGGAGGTACACAGGCCAGCGTGCAAACGCTCTCCATAGCAACGTTGGCGGCGGGAACTCCGGTTCCCGTCGACGCCGCTACAATTGCCCTGCTGAGCGGTTCCACGCTATATGTAGCAGGCACTCCCGCCACGAATAATGCGTGCACCGGCCAAACTACCGCGGCCACGACGTGCGGGCGCCTTGACATCGTCAACCTCGGTTCGATGACCGTGACCGGCAGAGTAGTCATCACCGACGGCTACCACGATCGCATCGATATCAGCAATAACGGCCAACTCTTTGTTGGTGCCTATACCTGCACAAACATTGGCAATGTCAACAACGTTACGGGAGAAGTGCGAGGCTGCCTTTCCATTTTTGATACGACAACGCCGGGTAATACCACTGCGGTTATCCCTCCGGATAATGGCGATGTAACTGGCTTTCAAACTATCTCCAGGACGGTTGAAACGAATGTAGGGAGCGATAGCGTCGAGTACGTAGCCGAGGGCGGAAACCTGCGCGTGTACAACACGTTGACCGATAGTCTTCTGTTGGACGATTTTATTGAAACCGGAACGATCACGATCACCGGGCAGATAACTGACGTGAAGGCTGTAGACTTTTTTTAGCCCGCGGACAAGATTATTTCTCCGGTTCCAGTACCAGTCGATGAGCGGCAGCTGCATTCACCGCTTGCGGTGTGAATGGCAAGGTGATCCTCGAGCCTTCATACCAGGCCTGCCATTGATCCATGTAATAGGGGCTAAGAAAATTTCCGCCCTGGCCGGTGACCGTATTTAGAGTGGATTGATCGAGGTCGGCCAGGTTCGCCGTGAAACGTTCGGAGGGGCCGTGATGGCGCGTGACGGCCTTTACTGTGTAGCCGCTGCCTGACTGCTCTCTCACCCCCGGCGCGGCCCAACGCCGTACGAACGGAATCTTCCCCAGCACCGGATGATCAATTTCCACCGCATTAAAGCTGCCCCACTGCCATGATGCCAGATCTTTTGGGGCCTGCGGTTCGCTCACGGCCGCCTCCACGGCGGCCGCCAGCAGTTCGTCGTAATTCGGATATCCTTCGGGCAGCCAGCGTTTGGGTTGATGCAACAGAACATTCTGCAGCCACACGGTTCGCATCTCCCAACCATAAGTCTTCCAGCTCAGAGTTTTCTTCTGCTCTCCTAAATCCTCGGGTGCAGGGCCCAGACGAGGCTCCAGCAGCAGGCGAGTGAGTTCTTGCGCCGAGCGCACCGCAAGCGTCGGTGCCGCCGATGATGCGGACATATGCCCATCCCAGTTGCGCATGAGATCGGCTGCCTGCTTCGCTCGTGCTGAGGGCTTCGAAGCATGGTCGACGGAATAGACAAACCGCTCCGCGGCAAACAAATCATTTTCGGAGTGGATATCATTCTCGAGCGCCAGCATGTCCGCGGCCGCAAACTTACGCCCGGATTCAAGCACGTGATAGATGCGCTCTGTGCGCCACGGCGCCTCCCACTCCACGCTGATGGAATAGGGATACCCATCCGGAGCGATGCGCCCATTCGCCGTCGCTATTACTCCTGACGGCGGATTGTAGATGCCGGGCATCTTGTCGAAAGGAATGTAGCCGGTCCATTCGTGGGCATCATCGGCGCCGCTGACTGGCAGGCTGCCGTCACCCGCTGCTCGAATCGGGATGTGTCCTGTGCTCTGGTACCCAACGTTGCCGTCTACGTCCGCATAAACGACGTTTTGTCCCGGCGCATCCAATTGCGAAAACGCTTTGCGGAATTCATCCCAGTTCTGTGCTGCATCAACATCGAAGAACGGCATGTGTAGGCCGTCGTAGAGCGTCCAACGGAGCGCCACCTGCCGCGTCTCGCCCGGCAAAATATCCGTAATGATTGGACCATGCCGCGTGATCCGCACATCGACCGTTACATCCGGCGCGCCCTTGATGTGGATCACCTCAGTGCGGTGCTCGGGCTGCTGCCAGCCCTTTGCCGTCTGGTAGGCTCCTTGCGAGTTAAAGTTTTCGATGAATGCGTCTGCGACCGTGGGCCCTACATTCGTAAATCCCCAGGCAATTCGCTGATTGTGTCCGACAATCACATACGGCATTCCGGGCAACGTCACCCCTGCAACATCGAAGTTGGACGATTTGGTGTTCACGGTGGTGTTCACAGTAAGATGCGCTTCGTACCACAGGTTCGGCATCTGGTGTCCCAGGTGCATATCGTTCGAGAGAAGCGGCTTGCCCGTGACGGTATGAGCGCCGGAGACAACCCAATCGTTCGATCCGTTCACCGCTTCTGGAGTATGCTGCGCCCAAATTTCGGCCCCTGTTCCCCGGTGCCAAGTAACAGAATTGTCAGGACCGTCGTCTTCGTCATCTTCATCTTCGGAATCATCCTGATTCTGCTGGTTGAGATCCTCTCGCATCACGGTGGGCGGGCGATCGTGCCACGAGCGATTCACGTACAGATCGGCGGTCAACTCCGGCCCCAGCTTAGCCAAAATTTTCTCCCGCGCCAGCGCGTCGCCGAAGGTGTAGTAGTTGAGTTCCTTCACCATTCCGTTCGCGATGACAATCGAATCCTCCGCCTGCCACGGCTTTGGCTGATACTTCAAGATGCGGAACTCAATGGGAAGTCGGCTGGCATGGGACTCGATGAATGCGTTCACGCCGCGGGCGTAGGCATCGAAATAGGAACGATCGCGCGGACTCGCCGTCCGTAAGGATTTCCTGGCTGCCGCCCGCAGTCCGAGAACGCGTTGTTCGCGGTCGACCTTCAGCGTGTCCTGACCCAAAACTTCCGATAGTTCTCCTCCGTCGAAGCGCCGCGTGATGTCCATCTGCCAGAGCCGATCCTGCGCCGTGACGTATCCTTGGGCAAAAAACAAATCTTCGGGCGTCGTGGCCTCGATTGTCGGGACCCCATGATTGTCGCGCGTCACCTTTGTCGACGCCGCAAGACCATTCACTTGGATAGTGCCATCAAGTTGGGGCAGGGCAGCGCGGGCCACAAAGTACGCATAGCCGACAACGCCAGCCGTCAACAGCATCAGAATCAGCAAAAGCCAGAGGAAAATGCGGGCCCCCGTCGAACGACGGGCAGGAATGCCAGTTGCAGTTAGAGTGCTCATGAGCAACTCGATTCTAGGGGAGACAGGCGCGGCGCACAAACCCGGAACGAATCCTGTGCATGCGAGTGAACCATGAAGGCAACGTGAACCATCAACAGCCGTTTTCATTGAAAATGAATTTCATTTTCAAGATTGCCGATGCTATCCTGACTGGGCATGCTGCAGAACCGCATCGATGACCAGCCTTCCATCTCTCGCGAGATGGTGCGCGAGGCCCAGGAGATACTCCACCGTCATCTCAAGCGGGTGGGATTAAAGCAGACGGCGCAGCGCGACACGATTTTGCGCTCATTTCTCGAAACCCGCGACCATCTTTCTACCGACGAATTGTACCGCCTGGTCCAGAAGAAAGACGCGGGCATTGGCTATACCACCGTATATCGAACGCTCAAGCTGCTGGCGGAGTGCGGATTAGCCAGCGAAGTTGCCTTCCACGACGGCATTGCCCGCTACGAGCATCAGTACAACCGGCGGAGCCATCATCACATGGTTTGCACCGAGTGTGGCAGTTCGGTGGAATTCTTTTCCCACGAAGTGGACCAGTTGGAACAGGAAATCGGGCGCAGGCATCACTACACCACCACCCGCCACACCTTTCAGATTTACGGCATTTGTGAAAACTGCCGCAAGAAAAACCAAGCCGCGCGCCCAGTCTGAAAGAATCATGCCCATTACCTGTCCCGATTGCGCATCACCAATGCCCGATACCGCTGCCTTCTGTCCAGGCTGTGGCCGCGCGATGCTTCCCTCTGAGCGCGCCCGTGGGACGGTGGGTATCCTGCGGGAGACTTTTGCCGGTGCGCTGGCTTACTTTCTTGTGCCGGCGATCGTGTTTCTCCTTGTGGAGCCTTACAAGAAGAATCGCTTCGTGCGTTTTCATTCTTTTCAATCCGTAGGAGCGTGGCTGGCCGCTGTGGTAGCCGCAGCAGTGCTCAGAGTTTTGGGCGTGGTGTTGGTTGTTATTCCGCGACTTGGCCCGTTGCTAGTCTGGCTGGTGTCCATGTTGGTGATCCTCGCCCTCATCATGACTTGGATCGTGCTCGTGGTGAAAGCTTTGTTGGGCGAAATGTTCGAACTTCCGGTGGTTGGTGAATTTGCGGAGAAGCAGGCGAACCAAATCTAGGAATTGCGATTGGCAGCTCTGCTACGGCAATGGTCTGGTCTTGAGTTTTCACGGAGGATGTTTACGTGGCCTTGACTTTCTTTGTTTAAGCTGTCAAACCTATTAGCTTTTACAAGGCTCACCGTAAGCGCCGCATAAGATGTTGCGGTCAGCTTAACTTCTGTTTAACTGGGGCGTTCATTTGAGAGTTAGAGTCTTCTATCACGACAAGTGCTTCGACGGAGCATCTTCAGCCGCGCTCTTTTCCCGTTTTTATCGCGAGCGGATTCGCGAAGATGCCGACTTCGTCTTCTCCGGCCTCCTGCACCGCGCCGGCGCGCTGTTTGACGAATCCAACTTCGACGGCGACGAGAATGCCATCGTCGACTTCAAGTACTCCAGTTCACCCAAAATAACCTGGTGGTTCGACCATCATGAGAGTGCGTTTTTATCGCCGGCGGACGCTGCGCACTTCGAGCGTGACCAGAGCAATCAAAAATTCTACGACCCGGCATTCAAGTCCTGCACAAGCTTCATTGCCATGATCGCAGAGCAGCGCTTCGGCTTTGACCCCGCACCCGTAGCCGACCTTGTACATTGGACCGACGTCATCGATGGCGCGCTTTACTCTGACGCCAAGACTGCGGTCGAGATGAAGGCTCCGGCGATGAAGTTAACCATGGTCATCGAATCCGCGCCAGACCAAAGATTTGTCCCCAACCTGATTCCCCTTCTCGCGACCAAGTCTCTCGCGGCCATTCTGGAAGAGCCATTCGTCGCTCCGCTTCTACCTCCGTTGCTTCGGCGGCATGAACTCTCCATCGAAATCCTTAAGCAACGAACCGAATGCGTCGACGGAACAATTTTCTTCGACGTCACGGATCAGGATCTTGAGGGCTACAACAAGTTCGTGCCTTACTACCTCCATCCCGAATCCATCTACAGCGTCGGACTTAGCAAGAGCAGTTTTCGCGTGAAGGTTTCAGTGGGATCGAATCCTTGGGCTCCGCAGGAACCAGTAGTCAATTTGGCTAAGATCTGTGAACGTTACGGTGGCGGCGGACACGCTCGCGTGGGAGCGATCTCTTTCAACGTGAACCAGCACGCGGCGGCGATCAAGGCTTCTCGCGAGATCGTGAATGAGCTTCGGGCTGCGGTTCGGGGGCGCAAGAGCTAACCTGTTGTATGCCGGCGCACGCACATAAAATCGACCTGATAAGCGCCCACGCTCAGAAAAATCTGCTGCGCGCCGTAGCCTCCGTGGAATTTGCCAAGGGAATTCTGGCAGTGTTTGGGGGCGTGGTTGCAATCCTGTTGCTTCACAAAGATACCTGGGTGATGGCTGAGAGTCTTTTGGCACTGTTTCATATCAGCACCGACCGCCGCTCCGCTCAGCTTTTTCTCGACCTTGCCGATGACCTCACGGATGCCCGGCTATGGTGGGCGGTGAAGATATTGTTTGTCTACTCGGCCCTGCGCTTCGCGGAAGGCTATGGCCTGTGGCATCAGCGGACCTGGGCGGAATGGTTCGCACTCGGCTCCGGGACGCTGCTTCTCCCGTTCGAGATCCGGGAACTGCTTCGCGGCATAACAATTCTGCGCTCTGGGGTTTTTGCCATAAATATAGGAATCATTCTTTACATGTTTTTCCTGCTGCGCGAGGGACGCCGACAACGGCGGCGACTACGTTCTGCCCAGCCCGAAATGCCCGGACCAGGCGCGTAATGCGGCGTCTGGGGTCGTAGGACTCTGGCCGCGAATTCTTTTTCTGCATCATAATTGTGTGCGTAATTACGCGGGAGGACATATGCGCATTGCTTTTCTCTACACGTTTTCGTTTGCGTTGCTCGTGATTTTCGGGTTCGAGATGGCCTTCGGCCAGGATACGAACTTTGCCGTGGGTCCACAGTATTTGGCGAATTCTGGCTCGCCCTTGTTCGCACGTCCGATTTCCACGCCAACGCTGTCGCTCACAGCGCCACCCCTTGAGACTGGCGCCGACGACGCGACCGCAGTGCTTATTCCCGGCGCGGAGGATCGAACTGTCTTACCGCCTCAGGCGGTTTCTGAGCCTGCGATCGATTTGCTTCCCATCTACTATGGCGAGCGTCCGATCAGCGTCATCCACATCAACTCGCCCAGCGAGTCAATCGAACCCTCGTTCGCCGCCACCCTTCCCCCTAGCATTCTGGACACGGGAGTTGAGCTGGTGACTACAACGCAGGCTCTGCGCGACCGTGGCTATGGAGTCCCACTGGGTGAAGCGGCTGCACATATGAAAGCGCGATCCCGTCCCGCGACCCGCGTTTATACCAATGCTGACATTGATCGATTGCAGGCAGGAAAGTAGGAGCGTCAGGCGATGAATCGTTAAGGTTTGGAAGGACTGATCGGATCGTCTCCATGACAAAGGCCAAGGCAGGCCAGAGTGCCGACCACGGCGACTCCCGCGCCAATCGCCAGCCGCGAGTCCAACGCAGGCCCCCTGGCGCCCACGCCCTTCTCGGGCTTAGGTGGATCGGCACAGCGCTCCTCACGAGTGGCTTGCCCGCCTTCATGCACGATCGTATCGGACGACGCTGCTTGTTTTGATCTCAAGAGGGCTGCGCTGTGGGAGTGAACACTAACGTTCTTCCTGGAGACGACGATCTTCACCTTCCCATCGACATCGGTCACATCGTATTCGGTTCGTTCTGCGGTCGTGGGGGTGATGCTGACGCAGCCGACCAGCACCTTCATTTTGGTCGTTGTCACCACTTGCAAACTCCCATGGGTAAGGACGAGCACCTCACCCTGAAATTGCGTCTCGGTCTCAGGCAGTATCAGTACGCTGGAGCCGGCAACGTCGATTCTCGAACTGTGGCCTCTCTGTGTTTGGACAAGCGAGTCGGGAAAAATCGCAGCAGTTGCAGGCGCTTGTACGCCATTCAGCCATGCCCCTCCATCGCTGTGGAGCATTCCCCGAGTGGCGTCCTGCGCCATCAGCGCTGACGGCAACATGACCATCATCAAACCGCAAACGAGATTACACCATTCAGGCAAACAGAGCTATGCCTCCGCACCAACCGCCTGTGCAAGGATAGCTTGCGGAATACCTTGCGGCTATTGACTGGAATGATGACCGGACTCTTGTCTCATTCTTGTCCCCGACGCGGAATCAGATTCCGCCGGCGGCTACGCCCGCGCGAAGTCGATAAACCCGTGCTGCACATCGGTGCGGATCAGTTTGACTCGCAGCTTGTCTCCCACATCCACTCCCTGGTGCCCTTGGGCCAGCAGTCCTTCGACATGGGGCTGTAATGCCCGAACGAACGTTCCATTCGGGGTTACGCCGGTGACGACGGCATCGAACACGGCGCCGATTCGATTCTGCATCGCGAGCGCCGCCAGACGCTTCGACATTTCACGCTCGACTTTGCGCGCAGCATCTTCCTTCGCGGTGCAGTTGGCCGCAATCACGGAGAGTTCGTCGTCGGAATAAGGACTGGGCTTTCCCGCCAGCACGGCCTTGATAAGTCTTTGAGTCACGATGTCAGGAAAGCGGCGATTGGGAGCCGTGGAGTGCGTGTAATCCTGAACCGCCAGTCCGAAGTGTCCCGGCGCCGGATCTCCCGGACGCTCCAAAACGTACTCTCCCGGCCCAATCAGCTTGATCACAGCCAGAGAAAGGTCGGCAAAGTGATCGCCATCTGCAGTTTTGCGCTTGATCAGAAAATCGTTAAGCGCCTTGGAATCGGGGTCGGCTGGAAGTTTCTCGCCATACGTCAGCGCCAGTTGTACGATGCGATCCCATCGCTCGGGCTGCTTCACGATGCGGCGCAGCGACGATACTTTTTCCAGCATTCGCGCGACCACGCCGTTCGCCGCAATCATAAAGTCTTCAATCAACTCGGTGGCATGGTTTTTCTGCTGCTTCACCACACCGACCACCTGATCATTCAGCACCAGCGGAAGCAGTTCTTCGGTCTGCAGGCTCAGCGCTCCGTTTTCATAGCGTCGACTTCTCAGCTTCTGCGCCGCTTGGTCCTGCATCCGCAACTGCGCTTGCACATCGGAGGAAGCTGATACCTTTGCCGGCGCGGCTCCAGTGCCCTCCAGCCAAGCTCCCACTGAGTTGTATTGCAGTTGGGCCTGGTTGCGAACTACAGCCGGGTAGATGTCGCTCGAAGTAACGTGGCCGTCGGCATCGACCACAAATTCAATCACCACGCTGAGCCGGTCTTGATTTTCCAGCAGGGAGGTCTTGCCAGTGGAGAGCTCTTCCGGCAGCATCGGGAAGTTTCTGATTCCCGCATAAACCGTCGTCGTTTCCCTTGCAGCATGCTGATCAATCGGGCTTTGCTTGGGAATAAGCGTATCCAGGTCGGCGATGCCGACGAGAATCTTTACATCACCGTTCGGCAAATGCTCCGCAACTTCGATCTGATCCAGATCTCGCGATGTGTCGTTATCGATCGACGACCACAATAGTTTTCGCAAGTCGCGTACGTTCGGTCCGGGGGCGATGGCCGGAGGATGCGCTCGCAGCTGCGCCAGTTGCTGCTGAACTGCAGGTGGGAAGTCAGGATCAAAACCGCGCTGCCGCATGATGTCTCTGGCAACGGCTTGCAGATCGACGTGAGAAGAACTGATGTTGGGCATGGCTGGGAACAAGGTTGGAACTCTGAAATCTACTCGGTGACCACCGCCTTCACCAGGTTTCGCGGATGATCCACGTTGTATCCTTTTTTCGTGGCCACGTGGTAAGCGAAGAGCTGCAAGGGAATCACTTCGACGATTGGTAACAAGAGCTCAGGCGCCGCCGGAACAAAAAATACATCGTCAGCAATACCCTCGACCTCTTGATCACCCTCTGTTGCCACCGTTACTACCTGGCCGCGCCGTGACTTCACCTCTTTCATCACTTCGAGGGTGCGCTGGTAGCGCAGCACGGAATCCGGATCATGCTGGTCGTACGTAGCCAGCACCACGACTGGGAGTTTTTCGTCGACCAGTGCGTTCGGTCCGTGTTTCAGCTCTCCCGCAGGGTAGCCCTCCGCATGCGCATAAGAAGTTTCCTTGAGCTTGAGCGCTCCCTCGCGCGCAATTGCGTAATGTACTCCGCGGCCGAGGTATAGGAATTTTTCTGCCTGAAAATGTTTCTCGGCGAATTGCTCTGCGAGTTCGTCCCAGACGCGAAGGTGGTTGTCAATTGTCTCGGAAAGCCGCAACAACCTCTGCAGATAAGAGCGCGTAACCTCTGAGGTCATCCGGCCGCGCTTGCGCGCCAGAAACAACGCCATTAAGTAAACAACGGTAACCTGCGTGGTAAAACTCTTGGTCGCCGGGACCGCGAGTTCCGGGCCGGCTCCGGTAATCAACGCTGCACTCGCCTCGCGAGGGATCGTCGCTTCCGCCACATTGGAGACCGCAATGGTCTTTACGCCGCGGGTCAGCGCTTCACGTTGTGCCGCGACCGTATCCGCGGTCTCCCCAGATTGCGTAATGACCATCACGATCGGTTCTACCGCAGCGTGCGTCGAGCGATAGCAGTACTCGCTGGCGTATTCGACATCCACGGCGACGCCCGATAGGTCTTCGATCATGATCTCGCCCGCCAGTCCCGCGTGCCGGCTCGACCCGCTGGCAGCGATGATCAGCTTTTCGAAGCTCAGTAAGGCGCTTTCAAGGGCGTGCAGTTCGCCGGGAAAAAGAATGTCATCGCGCAAATGCTGTTCGATAGTCTTCGCGATGGCCTGAGGCTGTTCATAGATCTCCCTGCGCATCGCATGCGAAAAAGCGCCAGAGTTGGGCTTGAATGAAGTCATGTTGACTGCGGCTGAGAGTAAATCATTTGCCGCAGATCAGGCAAACCGGCCCTGCAGAGTGATGCCTTTAAACATGTGGCAGAGCCTTGAGGGACCAGGGTCTCGCCTGCTAAGATTCGCGATTCAGTTGGGAGGACTCATGCGGGATTGCTTCGTCTTCGTTTGTATCGCAGCCCTGTCGGTCGTGTCTTTGGCGGCTTTGTCTCTGGCGCAACAACCTACCATGCCGACTCAGTTCGGCGAGGGTAGTCCCTCTGGCCCCGTCTCCACCGACCCGAAATCGAAGGAGATGTGGGAATCAAAGATCAAAGCGGAGTGGGAGGCGATTAAGAACAAAGACAAGAAAGCGTATGCCGACCTGCTTGCGGATGACTATCAGGGAGTAGAAGTCGACGGCAAAGGCGAACGCAACAAAATCCAGGCTATAAACGAACTGGTAGACCAAAATGTCTTCAACTATACGCTGTGGGGATTTAAGTTGATCCCCCTCGAGCCGGATGCAGCTTTCCTAACCTACGAAGTCACCATGCAGTTTCCACCGAAGGCGCAGGTGCGCTACTCAAGGGTATACATCACCGAGCTTTGGATGAAGCGGGCGGGGCAATGGAAGGAAGTGCACTACCAGGAAACGCATGTGAAGTAGCCTCCGCGATCCCTCGGATCAAGACAACAAAATAAAGCCAACCTCTGCAAGAATGCTGCCATCCCATTCTATAGAGGGGAATCTCATGAAAAAATTGCTCTTCGTTACATTGTTCCTTTCGGGCAGCCTTCTCCTGGCACAGGATAGTGCTTCCGCGAACACGGACCAGCAGGGTTCGAAAGACTCCAAAGGGCAGGTCACGATACGAGGTTGTGTAAGCCGATCCAATGGGGATTACACACTGATGAAGGAAAATCCGGCGATCACTTACGAACTCCAGGCGACCGGCAAAACCAGGCTCAAGCACTATCTGGGCCAGCGCGTGGAGGTAACCGGCACTGAAGGGCCGACCTTGAGCTCCAGTTCCGACGCAACGAGCAAGATGGGTTCAGCCGCTCCGGTGACGTTAACCATCACCTCGATTAGGACTATCGACAAGGATTGTTCCGAGCGGCCAGTCTCACGCTAGAGGTAAAGAGCTTTTCGATTCGCTGCAGTTTGACCGGGTACTCACTGGCAGTCTGGGGGCATGGCTTGAATCTCCGACTCAGATGTGCAAGGAGGCTTGGTCTTGGCTGGCTCGAATCGGGATGGGTGATTGTAGCGGAGAACGTATAGGCCATCATTGTTGGTGAGGTAGATCAACCCGTGACCGCCGTCTGGAAGCAAGCTGGTGACTTTGTTGAAGGTCTCCAGGGTCTTTGGATTCTTGGGATCGCTCAAGTCGAGGACGCGAACGGTTTCGGTGGGATGGCTGTTGCTGGTCAGAGTTGTCGGCGTTTTTTCTGGAGCCTCAGCGATCGCGATTTCTGGGCTGACCATCTCCAGATTTCCGGAGGTCGCTTGATTGGATTCAGCCGTTCGCTTTAACAGTGCGGGCAGCTCCGGCTTACTGACGTCGACGACCATGAATCCCTGCTTCGCCGCTTGCTGAATATACAAATACACTTTGCCCTTTTCCTTCTGGAGCAGCATCTGGCTTCCAGTCGCTTGCGGCAAAGGCAAGTGCGCGATTACGGTTGCGGGGACGTCGGTGGGTTTAGACGTGGGTTGCTCGCTCGCGTTGGCCGCAAAGGCTTGCAACAGAGAGAGCGAAAATACGAACGTTAGAGTTCGACGGGCCCTTAAGAAAATCTCCATAAATCACTTCATCTCACTTCTCAAAAATGATGCGAAACCGCTTTCGTTTCGTGTCTCAGGCAACTATACCACCGGTCAAATCTCCCTACTGCTCAGCTATTACGCCAATGCATCCGTTGGCGCTTTGCGTTGTACAAATCGTGCCAGCCTGGAAGGGCATAAAAACGTGGTTCGTGCTGGGATCTACCGAGATGCTATGCGCATTGGAGCCGGTCGGCAAGTTGGCCAGCCACTGGTTTGTTCCGGCATCAATAACTCCCATGACCGCACTTGGGAGCATATCGCGGGCGGCAAGGTAGTACTTATTGTCGCCAGGGTTGTACCAAGTCTCGTCCACACCACCAACGTTGTTGATGGTGGCAAGGATTGCTCCGGAGGTTCCGTTGATTATGTACTCATTGGGCGGGAACGCTTCGCCATCGTGATCGGCGCAGCCGACCAGGAAATTGTCTCCTGGCCCTTGCGTAATGCTGGTGGGCATGCAATTAAGCATCACAAAACTGTTGACCACCACAGGCCCGTTTCCGGTTCCGAGTTGCAGATCGATCACATCGACGTTGCCAATGTTGGTGGTGGCAACGGAGTTTTCATTCGTCAGCAACCATTTGTTGCTGTTGGGATCATAAGCCATGCCACCAAGCCCGGCCGGCGCGATCGCGCCAGCGCAAGTGGCGCAAGGTGCAGCTTGATTGGCCGTGGTAAAGGCCCCACTTGAATAGTCAAGGATTGGGCCGTGATGGCAGGGAATAGTGTAGGCTTTGCCGCTGGGAGTTGTGCCGATGCCGGGCAGCCCAACCGGACCGTCAGCCGCCGCCGATCCAGATACTCCGCTGAAGACATGCGGATTGGATGGATCTGGGCAGGGAAACGTTCCGACCACGGTATCCACCGGGACGTTATTGGCGAGACCGAACGAGGCCGGCGAGGCAGAGGAGGAATTCACGCCGCCGGCACCATCGTAGTAAATCTGTCCGATGATGCAACTTGGAGGATTAAATGAACCTCCGACACCTGGATCCAGGACGGGCGACGGTAGTGGAGTGCCCCCGCCAGAAGTCCCGGTCCCGGGAATACCGGTTCCCGTTCCTTGTAGAGGATATGGAAAAGGTCCGCCTGCAACGGACGGAAAAGGATAAGTTGATGTAGCTACATCGTAGCCTGGGGGATAGGGACCGTAAGCAAGCGTGGAATCAATCGGCAAGCAGTGTTGCTGTGCGAGGGTTCCGGTTTTGCCGACAATGTGCGACATGTCGATGAATGTGATGAACGGCAGCCCCGGGTCGCCGTTAATGACCGCGAGGACTTTGTGGGTGTCATCGTAGGCCATCTCGTCAGCGCGATCATCGCCACAATCCTGAGCTGAGCCCGCTTCGCCGTTCCAGGATGCGACGCACGGCGCGATGCCTAGGGGCCCGTCATAGTCGGCCGAGACTCCGGTAGGGATGCTGGCGACGAGTGTTGGCGGAGTGGGAGGATTCGTCGACAGGTTCATCGTAGTTATGTCGAATACTTCCACATTGGAGCTGCCGTTGCCGACAAAGAGGAATTTGCCATCCGCAGTACTGGTGTTGCCGTCTGGCCCAGACATAGGGTTCACGCCGTTCCCTCGAGAGGCGCAGCACTGAGCGCCGGGGAATCCGCCGAAGTTATTATTTGCTCCGAAGCCCGAGTTCAGATGGAACTTTGGCCCCCCCTCCCACGATACATCGGATCTGCAGGCGAACCTGGTGAAGTTCCCAAACACATCAATAATTGGCGGAATCACCGCCACATTGACAGGAGGCGTAACGCCGGGTTGCGGAATTTGGAAACACGCGCTCGCGCCGTTACCTGCGTCCGTTACTGCATTGGACCCTTGGATGGCGTTTACGGCCAGATCCTGGGACGTATCGATCACGATCAGGGCCAAGCCAATCCGGTCGGAAATATAATCCAAGAAGTGTCCCGCGACGGCAGGGTTCGGGGCGAGCGTGCTGATATCGAAAGAGTTAAACGGACCGCCGGGTTCTCCGCTAGAGTTGTGTTCTGGCGCAGGTATGACGTTGATAACAGCGTAAGCGCCGTTAGTCGTTGTGCCGCAAACGGGGCAATTCTTTGTAGTGCTGCAGCCGCTCACGATCACAAACAACGCGGTGAGAAGAACAGTAAGAAAAATTCTCGACCTCATCGAAATTCCCTCCTGCGATTTCCCTTCGGGACCAGCCTGCGACCAGCCCCGGCGTTTATCAAACCCGTTAACCATTCCATTCGCAATCTACACGCCAATGGACTAGAACCTGAACTGCAGCTGTTGCAGAATTACGTAATAGTTTTGCGGCACAGCGCCGATCGTGCTGGGTTCCTTTAGCTGATCAATCCCCAGATTGACCGAGTACTTGACCCAATAATTGGGATACCAGGTGAGCCCGATAGTAAACTCATCGGTGTGGTAGTTAAACGCCGGCACAAAACCTGGCGTGAAGAAAGTCAGGAGATTCGAACCCGGTTCGTTAGCCTGAATCCCCATGTATCGGAACCCAACTCCCCAAGCTCCCAACCCTCGTCCTTTTCCGCCTGGAGTATCGGGCCCAAACAGCGGATGGTTCACGCGAGGGGTGCCGTTTTCCGGCTGCTTTTCGCCCGTGAGCAAATAAGTCGCGCTAAGATCCCAAGCCTTGGCGATGATTGACGGAAGACTCAGGAAGCCGAGCCCTCCCACCTGCTCGGAGCCGGTATTATCGCGCGACATATTGAGTTGATCGAATTCGCCGCGCAGAGCGAAACGCGACTTCAGATAAGTAAACTCACCGTTGTAGCGCTGGATCGGCCCATTGATGGCGAACTGCGGAAAGAAAGAATACGCAGCATCGGGTAGAGTTCCACTGAAGCTTTGATCCCCGGAAAGGCCGCGGGAGCGCGCACGGTCGATGGATCCGCCAAAGGCAAATCCCTTGAACCAGTCGCTTTTGCTCTTGCGACCTGGATAGAAGCGAAGCCGGCCAATGACTTCCGGTTGGTTGGTGGTGTTGGCGATTGCGTATCCCTTGCCGTTGAAAGCTCCCACCCAGTACTGCATGACGCCGCCGGCAATGTCTCCATGAAGCGAAATACCCGGGCTACGGAACGCTGAGGCGGCCGACGGGTACAACATCGACTGGAACCCGCGCTCTACGAAATCCAGGTTGGTGGCGCCAGTTCCGGCCTCCTGAGCGAATGGGACCTTGAATTGGCCCGCCTGAAATTGGAACTCGGGCCGGATTCTTACGTTCAGGTAAACGTCGCGCACTACCGAACCGGTAGTAGCGGCTGCGTCCGTGAGCAGTGCAAAATCAAAGTGGGAACCATAGTTGCCCTGGAAGCCGAAGCGAGCGCGGCGCAAAATAAACGTGTCTGAGGGCGCACCGTCGCCCTTGTAGGCACGGTAGTCGTTATCTACATAGCCGTAGGGGCTGATACTGAATTGCCCGTCGGGACTCCTAATAAAAAAGTGTTCTCCGTTCCATCCAGCCGTGAGGGGAGGCTCTTTTTTCGGGGCAGCGGCTGGCGCAGCCTGATCCACCACTGCGGCGATCGCCACAGGATCGGGCTGAACGAGAACTGCGTTTGTTAGCCTGACTCCGTCGCGGGAAGCGCTAACCGGCAGTGTGCTGATTGCAGCCGAAGGCGCGTCCGCGACCGGGTGAATCTGAGGTGTACCATCGACGGCAGCCTGAGTCTTTCCGTTCACCAACTTCTCGACCAGGGCCTTGAGTTCCTCAATGGTCTTGCGCTGCGCCGCAACTTCGCCGCGCAACTCGTTGACCTCCTCCTTGCTTGCCACATTGGAAGGCGGGGAGCCTTTGCCGTCAGGTTGCGATCCTTGAGCATGGGCGAGCGGACCGGGTACCATGAGACCGGATACCATGAGAATGACCAGCGCGAAGGAAATTGTTAGCGAACGCATGCTTGTCCCCTCTCGGAGTGACATGTAACTCCAACCAAGTCCGGCTGGCGGCGCGTGTGCAGTAAACACACCTCAGCCTGCATCAGCCCGACACTAAAGCGGCAACGCGAAAATAAAACTGCTTTGTGAACGAGAACACGTCTGATAAGCGGACCATTTCCAGACGCAACGGTTTAGCATAGTCGCAAATGCGCTGTCAACCTGAATCTTGAATCGTGGGTCAGCGCTCGAGGTTTCGGACCATAACGGGACGGCGAAGAAGCCGTTCCATTTCTCTCCTTCGTAAAGAGGATTCGACCTCATCACACGAGCATGTGGGAAGGTACTATGCTGGTTCAGCCGCCTAACTTTCATCGCGAAGTAATGCAAGATTCGCGCCCATTTTTTTTTATTTTCTCTGTGTCGAACTAGCCGCACCCTATCCGTCATCCCTAATAGAGGCGGCTTTTAACATTCAAGTTGGCCACCTAGGAGGTGAACGATGTGTCCATTCTGTTTGGCGACTGTGGGATTAGTCGTCGCCGGGGCGGTTTCTACCGGCGGTCTGGCAGCATTGGCTGTGAAAGTTTCTCGCAAAAAGAGCGGAGCAGAAGAAACCATCCCGAATCTGAATGACAATGACAAGGAGAAATGAAAATGTCGACGAGCAAAGAGAGAGACAAGGAACGCGGGAAAGGGAATCTCGCGATGAACACACCCCCAACCGTGTCGCAGCAGGAGTGGGAGGCCGCGCGCCAGCAACTCCTCGTGAAGGAGAAGGCCCTGACCCGCTCCCGTGACGCGCTGGCCGCCGAACGCCGGCGGATGCCGTGGATGGCGGTGGAAAAGAAGTATGAGTTCGACGGGCCGAAGGGTAAGGTTAGCCTGCTTGATTTGTTCGAGGGCCGCCCTCAATTGATTCTCTATCGCGCTTTCTTCGAGCCCGGGGTGTTCGGCTGGCCCGAGCACGCCTGCCGCGGCTGCTCTTTGGGCGCCGATCAGGTCGGCCACCTAGCCCATCTGAACGCCCGCGACACCACCCTCGTGTACGCCTCACGCGCGCCCCAGGCGGACATCGCGCGCCTGAAGACGCGGATGGGCTGGGAGATGCCCTGGTACACCATCACGGACAGCTTCGACAAAGACTTCGGCGTCGATGAATGGCACGGCCACAACGTGTTCTTCCGCGACGGCGAGCGGGTGTTCCGCACCTACTTCATCAATAATCGCGGCGACGAGGCGATGGGGAGCGTCTGGAGCTATCTAGACATCACGCCGCTCGGCCGTCAGGAGACTTGGGAGGACTCTCCAGAGGGTTACCCTCAGACCCAGCCGTACAAATGGTGGAACTGGCACGACAACTACAACGCCGAGACCTCGCCTGACGCGAAGTGGGTGGACATAATTACCGATCCTCAGGAAGCCGCCTCCCGAAGGCGCGAGGAAGAGCAGAAAGCGAGCTAAAAAGGGGCGCCACTTTCGCCCGCCTTGCCCAGTGGTCTCGCCTGAAGGCCGGACCCTCCGACAACCGAGACTGATCTCTTCATCGAATTCAGTGATGCGATGGTGAAAATCGAACAAGAGTACGCGGCCAAAAGCTTTGTTCGTACTTTACGGGATAGCGACAGGACACTAAATCAGGATTCGGGCGCCCTGTCAGAAGTTGTAAATTAGTCTAGGATTATGAGGTCGTGTCGCAATGGCCCCGTAGCTCAGTTGGATAGAGCAGCGGTTTCCTAAACCGTTGGTCGGCGGTTCGACTCCGCCCGGGGCCCCCACTTCATCCCGACCGATTTGGCTGCTGCTGGAGCTGCCGACGAATTACTTTGCCCAGCCCAGACCGTCCGCATCCTTGCCCGCATTGATCAGCTTCTGGACATTCCATTGCCCCAGATCGATCACCGCAACCTGTCCGGCCGCGATGCATGACACATATGCGATCTTGCCGTCAGGACGGATCAAGATTTCCTGCGGCGTGCGCGCGACTTCGACGTTGCGCATCACCCGCAAGCTTCTCACGTCCACGACAGCCACCTGGTTCGTCGATGGGATCGCGACCAGCAGCCAGCGGCCATCGGGCGTTGCGGCTGACCCGTAGCCTACACCAGGGAGGTCCACCCACGTTTTCAGTTGCTTTGTCGCGGTATCGATGACGGCGAGCCTGGGCTTTGTTTGATCTGCGGTGAACACCAGCTTATCGTCGGATGAGATTGAAATTCGCTGCACCTCGTCCGACACAGGAACCACCGCAACCGTCTTCCGGTCCACCATGTCGAGTACGGAGACAGTGCCAGGGTCAACGTTGGCCGTATAGCCGAGCCGCCCATCGTGCGACAAGGCCAGCATGTGCGATTGCTCCTGCCCAGTGGGAACCGCGCCCACGACCTTCCTGGTTCGCGGATCGACCGCCGTCACGGTCTTGTCCAACTCCGTCGTGACATAGATCAATCCGCTCGCCGGATCCAGCACTGCTTGATGCGGTCGTACGCTGTGACCGAAATCGATGTCACCGACGATCGACCGTGATGACAGATCGATGACAAGCATCTCGTGCCCATCGATGCCGCGATGTCCAAGGCCGGTGCTGCCATAGATCGGCATAAAGGCCGTGCGCCCATCCGCGGAGACGGCGATTTCATGACCATGGACTCCGGGAGTCTTCTCCGGGATGACGGCGATCTGCCGCGCAGACGCAGCATCGACGATGCTCAGAGTGCTGTCACCCTGATTAACGACCAGCAAGGTTTGCGCATGTGCGCTCGATGGCAGAAATGTTAGACAAACAAGTGGCAGAAATAACTGCAGGGAGACCAGCTTTCGCATAAGCTGAAAGTATAACCGCTCGCGTGCGCGGAGTTGTGTGCCCTGTTTGCGCTTCTCCGCATCGGCTAAAGGATGCGAACGCTTACGACGTGGAAGGCGTTGTTGCTCAGGTAACCGAAGAGGGCAACCCGGTGCGCATGGTGTCCACTTACGGAATCGGGATTTTCAATGGGGACGATTCGCTGATCGTCATCTACGACGATCACGACATGCGCGCCCTTGGCCAAACACTTTTCCATACAGTCGAAATGGCCAGAGGTGGCGCCTTTAGTGGCGCAAATCGAATCCGAAATGTATCCGGTAATGGTGACGTCTTGGGCGGAGCTTGTGGCCAGACCGATCAACAAAATCCCGAGGGGAAGCCCGATATAAAGCCGGAGCATTTTCTTCATAAACCGTCGCGACCTCCCTCGCCTAAATCTCAACAGGTGAAAAGTATAGCACTGGACGCCCCTTGGCTCCGCTTGATCGGCTCTGGGCAAGGGGTTTGACCAACAATTCGGGTAGTGCCTCAGTTTGAAATTCACGCATCTCCCGGAGATTGTGGGTAAAAGCCTTTCCGCTTAGCTCCCGCAAATTGTTCTGGGGGTTAATTCAAGGTAGCACCACATGCAATGGTAAGGTGGCTGGTGCCCACACCCGCAAGGCTCCCAGTCCTTGCAAGTGCGGAATCGGGTTTCTGTTTTGTCGGTCACGCCACTCTTTTCTTGTATGGGCCGCGCTTGCCGGGTTGCGGCATGTGGCTGTCGGCCACGAGTACTATCTCCTCAAGACTCCAAACGTGGTCACTCAGGCCAGCCGCCATCGCCAGGGTGATCCTCAGCGTCTTGTGGATTCTCGCGAAATTGTAGTGAATGGCGTAGATCGCTACCAACGATGCCGCCAACTTCGTGTGCAGGTGAGTAGTTTCGAGTTTCCGGTTTCGAGTCTCTAGAAGACCCGAAACTGGAAACTAGAGACGAAAAATTGATTTCTTTCTACACGGTTCTGAAACCTACGCCGTGATTTCGATGAGATTGCCTTCGCTGTCGGCGATTACGGCTTCGTAATATCCGTCGCCGGTCAGCCTTGGACCGCTAATGATAGGAACTCCCGCTACTTCCATGGCTTTCACCAGACGGTCCACGGCGTCGCGCGAGCCGAGAGAAATGGCAAGATGTGCGTGCCGGGGAGACTCGGTGGGCGACGCCATCAGTTCGAGACGCGTCTCCGAACCGAACGAGAGAAAATAAGATTGGAAGTCGCGTGTCGAGCTCTTGTAGAGCGAACCGGGTGTCGCCTTGAACCAGCGCTCATAGAAGGCGCGGGCGCGCTCGAGATCGGAAACCCAAGCAGCGGCATGATCAATTTTTCCAACTGGATCTTGTCCAACTGGATCCAGCAACCCGACCTTCACAAGTTCAGCGCGAAGTGCAGCAGGATCGCTAAAGACGATTCCATGCATCCCAAGCGTGGTCGCAATCTCTGCGTTCCCCCCCAAGTCGTCGATGTAAACGGAGTGGGCTGGGTTGACCGAGAAAGTTTCAAAGAAGAGCTTGAAGATTCGAGGATCGGGCTTGATCAGCCGGACTGTGCCAGAAAGCAAAATTCCTTGAAACCACTGCAAAAATTCGAATCGCTTCCAAGCCGTAGGAAAGGTCTCTGCGGACCAGTTACTGAGGGCGTACAATGCAACTCCGCGCTCGCGTAACTCCGCGAGAATCCCAACGGTTCCAGAGATAGGTCCGGCGAGCATTTCTTCGTGACGCTGAAACCAGGCATCGATCAGTTCGGCGTGGCCGGGATGCTCCAACCTCAACGAAGCGCAGCCTTTCGCGAAACTCCTTCCCGCATCTTGCTGTGCGTTCCAGGAAGATGTGCAGATGTTCGCCAGGAAGTGCTCCATGGCGGCATCGTCTCCAGCGAAGAGCTTGCGGTAGAGGTAACGCGGGTTCCAGTCGATCAGCACACCGCCGAGATCGAAGACCACAACCGAGCGATTCATCATCAGGGTTAAGGGCAGATTACTGCAAAGAATTTAGAGGGGCAATTGCGAAAGGAAAATTCGTACACAGGTCGCAGGAAATTGAATTTCCCGTGACCCATGCCCAACAGCTTGAAGCGGGCCTGATGTAGTTGTTGGTAGCGGAACGAATGGTGTCCAAAGAAAATAAGCCATAAGGGATGCGCCTGATCTTTGTGATTTAAAATCTCTCGGCCTTTGATTCGGTCTGGGAAATGGAGACCGAAGGGAGAACTTCGGGGCAGCTCCATGATTCCAGAATCGATGAGCTTGTGAAAGGCGGATGGAAATACTATGGGCGCAAACAAGAATATGCAATCGCCCGAGACGATTGCTTTATACGACAAACTGATCGCGACGCATCCGGAGATTGAACGCAAGGGAGCGGCGAATCCCTACACCTCACTGAACGGAAACATGTTTACCATGCTTAGTCCGTCGGGAGTCATGGCTCTGCGTCTCCCCGAGGATGAGCGCGAAAAGTTCTTGAAGACGCACCAGGCAAAGCTGTTTGAAGCCTATGGAGCTGTGATGAAGGAATACGTCGCCGTACCTGAGTCCTTGTTGGGCAATACGAAGGAGATGAAGAAATATCTTTCCGCGAGCTACGACTATGCGAAGACGTTGAAGCCGAAGGCTACGACGAAAACGAAGACGAAGAAGAAGCGTTGATGGCTCAGCGAGGCCTCTACTCGTCCCTATGTACCGTCTCCATCGAAAAAGCGGGAAGACAGACAGCGATATATTCGGCGCCGCCTTCGTCGGGAGTGGAGTAGCGAATCCACTCACCGGCGTGAGCGATCACCGCTTGTCCGGCGCCGACGTCGAGAGAACCGTTCTTATGTTCGACACGGAGCGTGCCCTTGAGAACGATGGTGAACTCGTCAAAGGCGGGAGTTTGGCCGGGTTCTAGCCAACCAGCTGGGCTACGCATGTGAGCGACGCTGGCGGACGTAGTTTTGGAGTTGACTCGTCCGATGTATTCGTCGATGAGCTTGGGCCTATTGCCGGCGGATTGAATGCGAGTGGGTTGTGCGATCAGGGTAGGCATGGGTTTCGGTCTTCCGTGTTCATTCTTTCGTGTTCATTCTCTCGCGTACGAGTGTAACCCGGCGGTGAGTTAGGAAAACTCCCCGCTCATGCGCGCTCGCGGCATCATTTACAATCTTCGCTTATGTTCTATCGCTCGGATAATCGTGTTACCGATCAACTGCGTCCAGTTTCCATTACTCCAGATTTCATTACTACGGCGGAAGGATCTGTACTGATTGAGGTGGGAAATACACGCGTGATTTGTACGGCGTCGATCGAAGAGACGGTGCCGCAGTTTATGCGGAATTCTGGCAAGGGATGGATCTCGAGCGAGTACGCGATGATTCCTCGTGCGACGTTGACGCGCACGGCGCGGGAAGTGGCGAAGGGCCGGCCGAGCGGAAGGACGCATGAAATCCAGCGGCTGATTGGCCGTTCGCTGCGCGCGGTAACCGATCTGGCGCGGCTGGGCGAGCGCACCATCTGGATCGATTGCGATGTGATTCAGGCGGATGGCGGGACGCGCACGGCTTCCATTACGGGCGCGTTTGTTGCGCTTGGTTTGGCGCTGGAAAAATTAGTGGAGGCAGGCACTTTAACATCCGTGCCCCTTAAAGATTTCGTGGCTGCGGTGAGCGTAGGAATCGTAGATGGAGAAGTGTTGCTCGATCTTTGCTATGAAGAAGATTCTCGCGCCGATGTGGACATGAATTTTGTCATGACAGCCGGGCACAAGATGGTGGAAGTGCAAGCGACGGCGGAGCATCAGGTCTTCGATGATGGGCAGTTCGCGAAGATGATGGCATTCGCGCGGCAAGGAGTCCAGGCACTGATCGCCAAACAGCAAGCGGTACTGAGCGGGCTGACGCTGAGACAGTAAGGATCGCCGTTAACACCCTCGGCGTAAGCCAGAATGGGCGGTAAAAATGTTCACACTAAGCGTGTTCGACGCGACAGGCGCGGTCACGCGCGTGGTCTCTTTCGGTCCATTTGTGCCGCCCATTTGGTACTCCTTATCGATGTCAGAGCGAGTGACTGTTCAAGGCAAGATTGGCAGAAATGCACGACGAATCCATTGGACGAACGTACCAATCAATGCCGAAGTATTGGCCAGACACGGCAGCCCGGAAGGCCTCAAGCGAACATCCGTAACCGTTGAAATCCGCATCCC
This sequence comes from uncultured Acidobacteriota bacterium, assembly GCA_963717205.1. Classification (GTDB taxonomy): domain Bacteria; phylum Acidobacteriota; class Terriglobia; order Terriglobales; family Acidobacteriaceae; genus Sulfotelmatobacter. The sequence continues at coordinate 130,460 of CAVQVP010000002.1, forward strand.
ATCCGGGCCGAGCGTTAACCGTACGTGAGATCGGTGCTCTGCCCGACCTCGATAATGTAACCGTCAGGATCGCGGATGTAACAGCGAATCTCGCCGTACTTGGGTATTGGTTCCGTGATGAACTCGGCTCCTCGACTTTTCCATAATTTGTAGCACGCTTGAATATCCGCAACGCGGAAATTCATAAAGCTGTTGATGTGATTCGGGTCGGGGACGCTGAGCGTTACCGTCGGCTTATCCGGGGTCGGCCCGCCCCCGACGTTCAGAATCATCCAGATATTCGCAAGCTGAAGGTACCCAGGGGCGTTGCCGTCACCCAGGCTCAGAATGCGAGCGCCGAAGACCCTTTCGTAGTAGCGAGCCGACCGCTCGATGTCGGCGACGGTGAGAAACTGCGCGATGCTGACCCCCTCTCGCGGGGGCATCTCATAGCTCTTCTGGTCGATTTGTACGGCGTTCATTTGATGGCTCCTTTCGATACAATGCTCGTTTCAAATATGTTGTCCCGGGAGTTCCGGTTTCCGCTGGAGGTGAGGGACGGTAGTTTCAGTACTCATAGTGCTCCGACCAGCGGCACGTTGATTAAGCCAGAAGCGCGACGACGAATCTATTGGACGAAGGTATCGATCCATACCATTAAAAGCGTCTCAAAGTAGTTATATAACTACAATCGGCAGTGCAGTCCAGGCACCTGCGGCGCCCCCCGTAGATTCAGTGATTACTTCTTCGCGCTAGTTCGGCTAGGCTGAAAGTCTGGGTCGCCGTCCTGCCACAGCAAGAAAGACATCTCGTCGGCGTACTCGAGATCGTGTTGCCCGCGAGTGGATCCCATGCCGTGTCCTGCGTCGTAGTCGACGCGCAACAGCACCGGCTTCCCACTCGAAGTCGCAGCCTGTAGCCGGGCCGTCATCTTCGCGGGCTGCGAGGGATCGACGCGAGGATCGTTGATGCCGGCCGTCAGCAGAACGCCGGGATAAGGCGTCCCATCTTTGACATGCTGATACGCGTCCATGGCAAAGAGACCTTTGAAGCCATCGGGATCGGTGACGGTACCAAACTCGGCGACGTTTGGCGGACCGTTGGGAGTGAATTCCATTCGCGTGGCATTGGAGCAGCCGACGCGGATTAACGCTCCTGCAAACAGATCGGGACGCTGCGTAATGGCGCCGCCGATCAATATGCCTCCGGCGCTGGTGCCTTCGCCCGAGAGGCGCTGCGGGCTGGTGTATTTGTTAGCGATGAGGTAGCGAGCGCTGGCGATGAAATCGTCGACGGTGTGCTGTTTAGTGAGCTTGTAACCGGCACGATACCACTCTTCTCCGTATTCTCCTCCGCCGCGCACGTGGGCAAAGGCGATCACGCCGCCGCGCTCGAGCCATGCCAGCCACACTGGATCGAAGAAGACGTCATAAGAAATGCCGTAAGCGCCGTAGCCGACCAGGTGCGTGGGGTGGCTGCCATCAAGCTTGATGTCTTTGGCGCGGATGATGGAGAGCGGAATCATCGTGCCGTCATCGCTCTTCGCTTTGACCTCGACCGATTCGTAAGCCGAAGTATCGATCGGCAAGGGCGGTTGAATTTTGGTATCCATCGCGGTCTTGGTTTTCGGATCGTACTTCAGCCAGCGCGGAGCGATAGTCCAGGAGACGACATGAATGAGGGCACCTGGTTCGGTCGGCGTTACAGCGATGGCCTGTACAGATTGTCCGGCACCTGCGTTCACTGGTTCGATGTGGCCGTCGAAAGAAAGGCGGCGCATGCGGCCGATGCCGCCATCGAGATCGCGGATGTAGAGGCCGTCACTGGCAACATCGGCTTCCTGTATGACGACTTCAGTTGCAGGGACGACGACGGTGGCGTGCGCGACATCGGGATTTCTGAGACTGGTGCGGGTGACTTCGTAGCGCGGCTTATTTTTGTGCGTGACCAGGTACAGATCGTCGTTGTGAACATCCATGCGCACCACCGCGTCATCGACATCAAAGAGCTTCTTCCACTCGATTGGCGACGTCATGAGCGCACCGAAGGGAATGTAGTAGGCGGTGGCTTCGTTCTGGGTTCCGTGAGCCACCACGCCTATTAAATAGGGGGACGCGGGCGAGTAATTGACGAAGCTTAAGTCGTTGTCTTCGATCTTCAGATCGGGCGAATACCCATAGCCGAAGATGAAGCGATCCTGCTCAGGATCGTCTCCTAGTTTGTGCAGGTAGACGCGGCTGCGCTGCTCGAAGGCGGTGCGAGGCATTTCGGGAGTCATCTTCTGGAGGCGGTTATAGAGGAAGGCTGAGTTGCGCGGCAGCCACGCGATGGAACCGAAACGGCAACGGTCAATAGAATCGGGGAGTTGCTTTCCCGTCGCAGTTTCGAGGATGTGAATCACGCTATTTTCAGAGCCGCCGGGAGAAATTCCATAGCCGACCAGCGTGCCATCGAGCGAGGGCTGGAAATAATCGATGGAGGAGTGGACACCATCTTTCGTCAGCAACTCAGGATCAAGGAGCAAACGCTCCGTCGCGCCGTTGTGATCGATGACATAGAGCTTGACGTTGTCGGCTCCGGGATCGGCCTTGAGGTAAAAGGTTTTTCCGCCCCAGACCTGCGCATCGCGAACGCGGGTGCTGGCGGTGTCGAGAGACTTTACGCGAGCCAGAAATTTCTCGCGCCCGGAAACATTGTTCAGCGTGGCACGAGTGTAGTCATCCTGTCCCTTCAGCCACTGCGCGACTTTCGCGTCGTGCCAGTCTTCGAGCGAGCGGTAGGGATCGACGACGACCTGGCCAAAGAAAGTTTCGGTCACATCGTGGCGCTCAGCCACTGGCGGCCCGGATTGTGCGCTCAGCGAGGCAGGTCCGAGCAGTGCGCTTGTGGTCAGAGTCAAGACGAGCGCGGCAAGCAGGACTTGAATCCGGCGTGATTGAGATTGCTGGAGAGGTGGCATGAAGGTGGCTCCTGGATGCAGGAAATACGTGCAGGGGTCCGGTTCCGGTTGAGGATCATAGCAGAGTGAACGGAAGAGTGCACAGCAGAGCGACTAGTCTTGCGTCGCAGGTCGAAAGCGTGTCGCAAGTCGAAAAAGCAGTTGACCAAATGCGCGACTAATCGGTCCAAGATCGTTTACAAGTCTGTACCAACGACACCTCGACCGGTATACAAATCATCGATAGTCTGACCTCAAGGCATTTCTCCCCTGAGGCCTTCCCATGAAACGTATTCAGTATCGGCTTGCTCTTCTTGCGTTTTGCTTTTCCTGCTTTCTTTCCGCACAGGGCCAGTCTTGCAAGGGCATCAGTCTGGGTCAGGGCGCAGGCCTGAACGGATTTCTTCCTTTTCCGGCGGACAACGCGTGGAATCAAGACGTCTCCAGCGCTCCCGTAGACCCCAATTCGAGTTCGATCATTAATTACATTGGCGCTTCTACGCCATTACATCCCGATTTCGGTTCGGGACTGTACGCAGGTCAGAGTATCGGCATTCCTTACATTGTGGTGAGCGGCTCGCCCTTTGTGTTCATCGACTACACCGCATACGGTTCGGAGAGCGATCCCGGGCCCATGCCGGTTCCGAAAGATGCCCCGATCGAAGGCTATCCGGCGCCGGGCAGTGGCGACCGCCATGTATTGGTGATCGATCGCGACAATTGCTGGCTATATGAGTTGTACAGCTCTTATCTGCAGAAGAATGGAACCTGGGACGCCGCATCAGGCGCAGTGTGGGACTTGCTCAATAACGAGCAGCGGCCATACACGTGGACTTCGGCCGACGCAGCTGGGCTCTCGGTGTTTGCGGGCCTGGCGCGCTACGAAGAGGTGGCCAGCGGCGAGATCCAGCACGCGCTGCGCTTCACTTTGCCGAACAGCGCAACGGCATTCACTCCGCCAGCTTCGCACTGGGCCGGAAATTCGACGAATGCTTATGCGGCTCCGATGGGAATGCGCATGCGTCTGAAGGCATCGTACGACATTTCGTCGTTTCCAAAGCAGGCGCAAGTGGTGCTGGCGGCGTTGAAGAAATACGGGATGATCATGGCGGACAATGGCAGTTCGATGTTCATCAGTGGCGATCCGGACAACCGCTGGAATAACGACGATCTCGGAACGCTGAAAAAAGTTCCAGCCTCAGCGTTCGAAGTGTTGCAGATCAGTCCGCTGTACACGCCGAACGACCTGCCGACCGGGCCCTCGCCGGAAATCGCCAGTTTCACGGCAAATCCAACCACCATCTCTGCGGGGCAGCCAGTGACGTTGAGCTGGAATGTTACAGGAGCTTCCTACTTCGTGGTGTCTCCGCGAGTGGGGGCAGTGAGGGGCACTTCTGTTGTCGTTGCCCCGACCGTGACTACTACCTACACTCTGTACGGGACGAATGCCTATGGACGAACCACGGCTAAGGTGAAGGTTACGGTGCAGTGATCAATAGCAATAATAACGATCAATAACAACGGCGCGGGCGGGAAGGCCACGTCCCGGCCGTTAGGAAACGGCCACGCTACTTTCTTGCTAAATCGATAGCCTGGCGCACGTGCCCACTCGTTGCCTTCAAGGCAGCTGCGGCTTGGGCGCGGCTTACTTCAGCCGCGAGCATCACAAGCGCCACCGGAGTGCGATTGCCTGAGGCAGCCAGAGTGCGGCGGGCCGATTCGTGATCGGCGCCGGTGGCGGCTTCGAGAATTGCGATGGCGCGCTGCATCAGTTTTTCATTTTTCGGCGCGACGTTGACCATGAGGTTGCCGTAGACATAGCCCAAGCGGGTCATCGCCGCGGTTGATATCAGGTTAAGAACCATCTTGTGAGCTGTGCCTGCCTTCATGCGGGATGACCCGGCGAGAACTTCGGGACCAACTTGGGTCACGATGGCGAGGTGAGCCGCGCGTTCGAGCGGCGAATTCGGATTACACGTTAAAGCGATAGTGCGCGCGCCGCGGCGGCGAGCTTCGGCGAGGGCGGCGACAGTGAACGGAGTGCGGCCGCTGGACGCGATGCCAAGGACCACATCTTTTTTCGTGGGCTTGCGGCGAGACATTTCCTCGCGACCGGCTCGGGAATCGTCCTCGCTGATTTCCGAAGCTGAGGCGAGAGCCTTAGCTCCTCCGGCGATGATGAACTGAACCGTCCGAGGATCGGTATTGAAAGTGGGTGGGCACTCTACGGCATCGAGTGCGGCGATGCGGCCGCTGGTTCCCGCGCCGACGTAGATAAGGCGTCCGCCGTGGCGCAGGGCAGCGGCGACGAGGTCGATGGCGCGCGCGATTTGCGGCAGTGCTCGAGTTACGGCTAATCCGACGGTGGCGTCTTCGGCGTTGATGAGGCGGGCGATGTCGAGGGAAGATTTTTGGTCGAGGTCATGAGCAGCATCGTTCGACTGTTCGGTGCGGAGACGACGCAGCGTTGATGCTTTGCGTTTCAAGTTGGAAGCCTTTCGAGATTGCAACGGATCGTTCATTCTAACTGGACTTCTTGTCTGCAGTTGGAGCTTCAATCGCGGAGGTCGCCCAGAAATGGCCGCCGAGAAATGGCTGGAGGCTGGCGAGTGCTCGATTTTTGTTCCTTTAGCCCGCGTTGAGCGCTTCGACTACTGCATCGTGGAAGCGCGGACGAATTTGTTTGATGGCGTGATTCGAGCAGTCGGGCCAGGTGCGGTTGGTAAGCAGCGTGATTGAAATGTGGCGCTCGGGATCGATCCACAGGGAAGTCCCTGTATATCCAAGGTGGCCGTAGGAATTCGCGGAGAAGTATTTTCCCGATTGCGATGAGCCTGAGGGAGTGTCCCAGCCCAAGCCGCGCGTTGTTCTTTCGGGCGCAGATTCGCGACGCGTGAACACAACGATGGTTTCGGTACGGAAGACTGGGCGTCCGGGATTGAGCATGGCGTGAGCAAATTGCGCGAGATCGCGGGCCGTGGAGAAGAGTCCGGCGTGAGGGGCTACACCGCCAAGGACGCTGGCGTTTTCGTCTTGCACTTCACCTTGGATAATTCTTCGGCGGAAAGTGCGATCGTCCGCTGTAGGAGGAATCTGTTTTCGGTTTTCTATCGGAGGATTGAAAGTTGTGTTGCTCATTCCGAGCGGGCCGAAGATTTCGCGCTGGCAAAAGCGCTCGAGGGATTCGCCGGCCAGGCGTTCCAGAGCGATGCCGAGGATGATGAATCCAATGTCGCTATATTCGGCGCGAGTGCCGGGACCTGCGGCGAGCGGCATGCTGAGGGCGGCGCGGAGGAGTTCGTCACGGGTTTTGACTTTCAAAAACAATTTTTCATACGCCGGCAAGCCGGACGAATGGGCCAACAGCATGCGAAGGCTTACCTCGTTGCGGCGCGGATCTTTTTCGGCATCGGAAATAAATTCGGGGACGATGGCAGCGACGGGGGCGTCGAGATCGAGCAGTCCGTGCTCGTAGAGAAGCATGGCCATCGAGGTGGTAGCGACTGCTTTAGTAAGGGAAGCCAGATCGAAGAGCGTAGCCGAGGTAAGCAGATCCGACATAGGTTCATAGGTAAACCGGCCCAAGGTCTTGAGTGCGACGACGCGGCCTTTGTGCACGACGGCGATTGAGGCGGCAGGGAATGCGCGCTCGGCGATGGCTTCTTCCAAAATAGAGAATGGAGCTGCGAAAATTTCTTCTTGATCGCCGAAGGCGTCGAGCAGAGACGACGAATGAAATGGATATGGAGCGGGGCTGTTCACGGCGCTACTTTCTACGGATAATTTCCTGGCTGCCCGGTTTATAGCAGAGTAGCCGCGGACGGGCAAAGGCAGAGATCCTTATCCAACATGATTCAAGCTGCAGTCCGTAATCAAACGTCATCCACATCGGTCTCTGCCCGACAGAGTGCGGCGCCGCCAGCGATGCCGGCGTCCGCACCATAGTGCGCGGTGACGAGTGGGATTTCCAGACATCGTGAATTGACGCACCAGGTGGGCAGCCGCTTGCGGATTTCCTCGAAGAACGGTTGCAGCATGGTAGCTGCTCCGCCGCCGATGATCATGACATCAGGCTCCAGCAGGTCGACGATGTTGCCCAGCCAGACCGCCAGAAGCTCTGCGGTTTCCAGCAAGAGTTCTTTGGCAAATGCGTCACCCGCCAAGTAAGCCCGGCCCACCATCTCACTAGTGATGTGATGAACATCGCCTTGGGCGTAATCCAGGATCACGGACTGGCGTCCCGCTGCAATTTTTTCCGAGGCACGGCGAGCAATCGAGGGACCAGAGGCCAACGCTTCGATGCAACCAAGCTTGCCGCATCCGCAGCGCGGACCGCGATAGTCAATCGTATTGTGGCCCCCTTCGGCCGCCGCGCCGGTGCGGCCGTGGTAAATACGGCCATCGAAAACAATGCCGGTTCCAATGCCCGTACCGATGGTGGCGCAGAAAACGTTTCGGTAGCCGCGGCCCGCGCCCCACAAAGCCTCCGCCAACGCCGCTGCGTTGCCGTCATTGTCGACGCGAACCCGCGACCATAGGCTTTCGCTATCTCAGACGCCAGTGGGAAATTGCGCCAGCCAGGAAGATTTGGAGGATTAACCACAACTCCGGTATGCGGATTCAGTGGACCGGGAGCGCAGATCCCAATGCCGGAGATTGGAGAGTGTGGCGTGGAATTGGAATCGAAGATTGGCGCTGGCGCGCACGGAGTCAATTGCGGAGATCACGGCGGCGAGACCTGCCTTAGCGTCCGTTGCCACCATCGGGGTGCGAGTCTGATAAGTTATTTTGCCAGCGGAGTTCACTAAACCCGCAGCCACTTTGGTGCCGCCGACATCCACGCCGATGAAGTAAGGATCCGAGATTTGCATCACGCCATCGTGCGAGGGTTGACTGACTTTAAACGCAAACCGATCCACTATACGGTAGAACGGTCGCGACAGTGAAATTCTTCTGTTGCGACTGCATTTGAAAGCTCAAGCCGGACGGTGATTGGGGGCAAGTCTGGCCGGCTGACAGACATCCGCTAACCCTAGAAAGTGCAGGGAAACCCAGGCAGCGAGCGATACCTCCCTTGCAAAACTTCCGGGCGTTTTTGTTTATATTCAATTTCTTTTTTAATCTAGTCTATGTGACCTTATGATGTCACAACATCGCTATTCATACAGCTCTGAGAAAAATAATCGACGTCGCGGAGGCCCGACTCAGTGTCTGAGATACAGAATCAGCTTTTTTGTCTCTCGTTTGATCCTTGTCCGAAAGTTGATTTCCAAGGTTCCCGCGTCACTTCTGACGGTGGCGCGCTCTTGGTGCCTGAGTTGGATGAGTGCCCGGGGTTGAATATGCTTGTGGGCGAAAGCATCGTTGGCGACCGGCAGGGCAAGAACAACCAGTTGCCCCTCTCGGTGGTGTTAGAGCGATCCATCATCGGCTCAGCCAGATACAAAGATGTGAATGATGCGTGGCTCTCGCTGTACCATCCCTGTCGTCCTGCTGTCGCTATTCAACGTGGAAGGAGATCATCCGGCGGTAAAGTTGCGACCATTTGGCGCGGATCGATGACGGTCACGGACGCTCAAGATGTAAACCCTTGCATGGTATGCGAGCACGCGCAATGAGAATTTATGCGTCGCCATTCTTGGAATCAAAAAGGAAACGGCAGTTAGTAGCGCTAATAATGTTCGCATCGTGGCTTGGCGTCGTCCTCTTCCTCTCCTGGCACCATGCAGTTTGGCGAGACGAGGTGCGAGCGCTTTCGCTGTCCCTTCAAGGCAGGAACGTTTTCACGATGCTCGTGGGTATTCATGGGGAGGGCCATCCGGCTGTCTGGTACCTTCTCCTGCGCGGCGCTCATGCCCTGGTCGCTAGACCGGAGGCCCTTCAGTTGGTCTCTCTCAGCGTTGCATGCGCGGCCGTTCTACTTCTTTTGTTGCGATCACCCTTCAGCTTGCCGATAATTGCGCTGTTTCTGATTGGGCATGTCTCAATTTTCGAGTATTCCGTTTTAGCTCGGAACTACGGGATCAGTATGCTGTTGCTGTTCCTGTTTGCCGCGATCTACGAACGACATCGCGATCGCGGTTTTCTGCTCGGGTCCGCGCTGTTCTTGCTGGCCAACTGCAACGCGCCCTCCGTGCTCTTCGTCGGTGCCCTCCTCCTGTTCTGGTTGGGGGACATAGTCAGCGCCGGTTGTATTGAGCGACCGGGGGTACTCCGGGCATTTCTGCTCAACGCCGCTATTGCGGGTTTTGGAGTTGCTATCTGCGTGCTGACAATAATCCCTCCCTTCAATGACGCGGTACTGATCAATAACCCGCACGGCACTACATTCAAGCTGGTGTTCAGAGCCGTTTTGCTGCCGGCGGGGCAATTCAAGGAACTGATACTTCCCAGCGTGCAAAATTCGGCGACGGTAGGACAGTCTCCGTGGAAGCAACATCATATCGTTTTGCTGCAATTGTTTCTGTCCATGATCTTGTTCGGGAGCACGCTGGGATTAATTCGACGGATCGGCACCTTCCTAGCTGCGTCGGTAACGCTGGTTGGTTTTTCCATGTTTTTTACTCTCGTCTACCCAGGCGCCTATCGTCATCAAGCTTTATGGCTCGTGTTCCTGATCAGCATGTATTGGCTAGCGGCTTCAGTGAGTAAGCGCAGGGAGCCGGTTCTTCCGGCTCGTCTGAAGCCGCTACTTCACCCGCTCTCGAAGGTCGGCTCGATGCTGTTTGTGCTGCTTATGCTGCTACAAGTGCCAGCAAGCATCCACGAGGTGGCCAACGCTGTGCGCAACGGGCCGCCCCTGAGTCGCAGCCGGGACTTGGGCGCTTTGATCGCAAAACGTTCGGATCTTGAACAGGCGATCATCATCGCGGATCCCGACTATCTTGTGGAATCGCTGCCCTACTATGTCTCCAATCAAACCTACCTCATGCGGGAGCGACGGTTCGGCAATGTTGTTCACTTCACGCGAAAGGCTCGGCTGCAACTTAGCCTTGACGATGTCCTGGCCAATGCGCGTAGTCTGCGCTTGGAGACGGGCAAACCGGTCATGATCCTGCTGACAGAGAGGCTGGATCCTTCTGGGCCGCCACAGGTCTATAAGGAGGGTTTCGATTGGGAACTGACTACAACGCCCGCTGAGGTACGCGCCTTCCAGGCTTCGACACGGCTCATCCAGCGCTTCGCGCCGGCTTCGGGCGACGAAAGTTTCGACGCATACGTCTTCGATTAGATTCTGATATTCAGGATTTGTCTAACTCCTCGACTGCGACAAGAACCGTGCTTCTATGCTTTAAGATGTTGGACTGCAACGATAAGGTGTTGGAGAAATCGGAAATGCCCCTTATAATCGTTAAAAGTAATAAACACAAGGCGCGACGACAATGCGGTTCCCCCTCACCGGGTGCGGCGCGGCGGTGATGTTGTCTGGAATGCTGTTAAGAATCCTGGAAACCAGTTGATTGATAAGGTCCGGAGCGAGACATTTCCCGGCTTGAAGGGTTATGCTCGAAATGTGATGTCACTCGAAGTTTCCCCGGGGGAACTCTGTTTTTCAATCAAGACAAAACTTGGGGCAGATCAAGTTGCAGCTTACGAAGGTGGTAATCGACAATTGGTGAATTCTTTGAATCTCGCTGGCGAAACGTTTCGTCGGTCGGCGCTGAGGACAATTCTACGCTCGTGGTTTTTCCTGATCTTCTGTTGTGTCACCATGGTCGGCCAAGCGAAGCAACAGACGCCTGTCTCCTCGTCGGAACTCGCACGCCAAAATATGGCGCATGTGGCGGCTTCCACCGCACAGCTGGCCATGATTCTGCATCGCGATCCCGGCCTGATGGTTGAGGTGAAGCGTTGGGTCGCGAAAGACGCGACGGATCACGGGCAAATTATCGCGGAGATTGACTTGGCGGAAGAGTCGATTTTTGATCGTCTGGAAATCGACGTCACCTTCCGCTCTGTGGTGACTGCGCTGGTGCAGAAATATGGGTACCTTCTGCCAACCGTCAACCCTGACTCGCCGCTGGCAAAGCAGCAAGAGCTCCTGATCCAGGAGCGCGTGAAGTGGATTACAGAAGAAGAAGAAGCGGATCGGCAAAAGTTGCACCAGGAGCAAGAAAGAGAGTTGCAGCAGACGCAAGGTTGCGATCCGCGCAACGCCAATTGTGCGGCGCAAAACGCGACCACTCCCTACATTCAGCAACTGCCGCAGCAGCAGCCGGGTATAGACCAGTACCCATCGCAGCAGGTGCCCGGGCTGGAAACTCCGATGACGGCGCCTCCCACCGCTCCGTACAACACGCCCTACAACGCGCCTCAGCAACGCCCTGCGCCGGGCAATGACGTGACCGATCTTCTGAGAACTAGCGGAGGAGATTCGTTGTTCGCCCAGCAGTCGCAGGGTGGAAGCGCCGCCGGCGCTGCCGCTCCTTACGGCCAGGATTCCGAAGATGGGCAAGGTGGATCCGGGCCACGACGCGGCTCCTCCGGCGGAATGGACATGCAAGATCAGGGAATGGGAGGGGATGAGTTTGCAGACCTGTCATTGAGTTCCGACTTCGCCGGAGAGGCTTTTAGCCAGATGTATGCGAACACGTACCCCAGCAGCGGGAGCTACGGCTCGCGTTCCTATTCGGACGGCTCGTATGGCAACGGCTCGTACGGCAATGGCCCTTATAGCAGCGGTTCTTATGGGGCGGGACTGGGGGCAAGCTCATACGATCTCCGTAATAACAACGCCATAGTCCGGGAGAATATGCGCCGAGCGCGCGAGGCAACGACTCCAAATCAACGGCTGGTGCGACGAGCGAATCCTTACCAGGAGATTCCGTCGTTATATGACATGTACTTGCAAGCGTCGGCACGGCCGCCTTCAGTGGAACGTTTCGGCATGCAGGTATTTGAAAATGGGACGCGTGACCTGCAAAACCTGCCAATGGATCTCCCAGTTGGACCAGACTACGTGCTGGGACCTGGCGATACCGTATCGGTGGATCTGTGGGGAGGAGTGGCGAGGCGGTTCCGAGTGGTCGTGGATCGCGAGGGCCGTTTGGCTTTGCCGGAAGTGGGACCGCTGCCGGTGGCAGGGAAGTCCCTGGCCGAAGTCCAGGAATCAGTTCAGAAAACTTTGCGCACTCAGTTTAAAGATGTTTCTGCTGATGTGTCGCTATCGAGACTGCGAAGCATCCGTGTGTATGTGGTGGGAGACGTCCTGAAGCCGGGTGCTTACGATGTAGGCTCGCTTTCCACGCCGCTTAACGCCTTATTCGCAGCAGGGGGTCCGACCGGCCGTGGATCGTTACGCATCCTGAAGCAGTATCGCGGAGACCAATTGGTGCAGGACGTTGATGTCTACGATTTGCTGCTGCACGGAGTGAAAGGCAACATCCAGCGGCTGGAGAGTGGCGATACGGTGATTGCTCCGCCGCTCGGCCCGGAAGTTACCATCGAAGGCATGGTTCGACGTCCCGCGATTTACGAACTGAAAGACGAACAGAGCCTGGCGGATGCTTTTGCCTTGGCTGGCGGTCTGCTGCCTACAGCGACGCTGCGTCACGTTGAAGTGCAGCGCATTGTAGCGCATCAGAAACAGACGATGCTGAGCCTGGATATTCCGCAGGATGACACTGCAGATCAAGTCACCAAGCAACTGGAATCTTTTCACGATTCAGGATGGTGACAAGATTCGAGTCTTCCCCATTGCTCCCTATCAATCAGGACGCAGTGTACTTGGAAGGGCACGTCATCCGGCCGGGAAAATATTCCTTCCACGATGGCATGCGAGTCACCGATCTGATCGGTTCCTATAAAGATCTTCTGCCGGAGCCGGCCTTGCAATATGGTGAGATCATCCGGTTAAGTCTGCCCGATTACCGTCCGACGGTTCAGAGCTTCAGCGTTGCCGAGGCGTTAGCAGATCCGAAGAACTCGCCGTTGCTCGATGCACTGGACACGGTGCAGATCTTCGGACGATATGACTTTGAGAGTCCCCCGAGTGTGTCGGTGCTGGGAGACGTGCGCACACCCGGGAATTATCGCACTTCGGGGGATATTCACCTCAGCGACGCTGTACATCTCGCAGGCGGACTACTACCCGATGCGCAAACCTCCGACGCCCAGGTCTTCCGCTACATGCCGGATAGCACGGTGAGGATTTTGAATGTTAAGTTGAGCAGCGCGCTCGAGGGAAATCCGGCGGCTAATATCATGCTCTCTACGCGGGATCGCGTTCTGATTCACAAAAACGCCGCAGCCGCCGATTTGTCCGCGGTCACCATCAAAGGGGAAGTAGTCCGCCCCGGACGGTATCCGCTTACCGCCGATATGAGAGTGTCCGACCTGATTCGCGCCGCGGGCGGACTGAAGCAGAGTGCCGACCTCAAGACCGCTGACCTCACTCATTTCGTTTGGAAAGAGGAAAAACAGGTGACGGGCCAGCAGGAGCGGATTTCTCTTGCGAGTGCGTTGGCTGCGGGAGACTCGGCGACCAACGGGCTGTTGAACAATGCTGCGATGACTACTACGCCGTCGAACAGCGCTTCGTCGAGCGATCCTACGTTGAACAATGGCGACGTGCTCACAATTCGGCAAGTGGCGAATTGGCAGGACTTGGGCGCATCCATGACGATTCGCGGGGAAGTAGTGCACCCCGGAAGCTATGGGATTCGCCCGGGTGAGAGGTTAAGCTCAGTGCTGACGCGCGCGGGAGGCTTCGGACCCGCGGCTTATCCCTATGGAGCTCTTCTGATGCGTCCGGAAGTTCAGAGGCTTGAGGAGAGATCGTATTCCGAATTGATACAACGAGTGCGCGACCAGCAGGCCACTCTTAAGCTGACGGCGACGAGCACGAGCGATCCGGATCAGAAACTTTCAGCGGAATCCGCTCTGACCCAATGGCAGACCACGATCGACAACCTGATAAGCGCTCCGCCCACCGGTCGCGTCACCATTCAAGTTTCGTCGAATATTCACAGCTGGGCGAATACTTCTCGCGATATCACGGTCAGAGCAGGGGATGTATTGATCGTGCCAAAACGCCCCAGCTATGTGCTGGTGCAGGGACAGGTCTACGGTCCCACGGCTGTCGCCTATCGCCCAGGCAAGAGCGCGAGATGGTATATCACGCAGGCGGGCGGCACCACCAATATGGCCTACCGAAAGGGCATCTTTGTGGTTCGAGCCGATGGAACCGTGATTGGCAGCCACAGTTCGCTGTGGCTCACCGGCGACACGTTAGGCGTGGCCTTGCAGCCGGGCGACATGGTAGTCGCTCCCGAGAAAGCGCTCGGCGGTCCGCCTATTTGGAAGACTCTGCTCCAGAATGCGACGGTCCTAAGTTCACTCGCTACCAGCGCGATTCTGATTGCGACATATTATTAAGGACTCGTACGTGATTCGATGGTTCGTGCTTAGGTCGGTGAGAATGACGTGTTTGCTGGCGAGTACGGCAGTTGCATTGGGGCAGTCAGCCCCCTTGGCGACGCCTGCGCCCAACACCGGCTCGTCAGCTCCCGCAGCACAGACAGACAACCAGAACAAGACTGCCGGTGCCGATGATGTTCCGGATAACCCTCAGCCTGCCGACCATCCCGAAAACAAGCCCGAAAACACGGTTCGGACCCTGCCGTGGCAACTCATGCACGATCAGATTGGCATGTGGACGAGCCCAAGAAGGCTGAAGCTGTCGGACGCTACCTGGCTGGTTCCCACAGGCGGATTCGCCGCGGCGCTATTTGCCACCGATAGCGATTTCAGCCGTCATCTTTCGAATGACCCCAACACCCTACTGCGCTACAAACATATTTCCGATTACGGCGCATACTCGATGGTTGGCGGCGCTGGAGCCCTCTACCTTCTAGGACTCACCACCCAAAATGAGCACGAGCGTGAAAGTGGCTTTTTGAGTGGAGAATCCGCCATCGACAGCCTGATTGTGGTGGAAGCTTTGAAATACGCCACGGGACGGCAACGTCCTTATCAGGGCAATGGAACCGGCCCATTTCGCAGTGGAGGCACTTCATTTCCCTCGGAACATTCTGCCGTTTCCTGGTCGATTGCGGGAACCATCGCGCACGAGTATCCCAGCCCATTCGTGAAATTTCTGGCCTACGGGGCGGCCACTCTGATTAGTGTTTCGCGAATCACAGCGAAGGAGCATTTTCCCTCAGACGTTTTTGTGGGCGCGGCCATCGGCTATCTGACCAGCGAATATGTGTACCGCCAGCATCACAGTCAGGAATTGCCAGGCGGAGGTTGGGAAACACCTGCGCTTCGGCCCGACCGGCCGTCGCACTGGCAGGCAAAGAATATGGGCTCGCCGTACGTGCCGCTGGATAGCTGGATCTATCCCGCGCTGGAGCGTCTGACCGCGCTCGGCTACATTCACAGCGGATTTGCCGATATGCGGCCATGGACCCGCATGGAATGCGCGCGGCAGGTGGAAGAGGCCACCGATCGCATTGCGGAGGATGATGTAAGCGAAAGCGAAGCGACGCGTTTGTTTGAAGGGTTGCAGAAGGAATTCGTCGCTGAGGTGAACTTGTTGGGAGGCGGAAATAACGCCGAGTTTCGCCTGGAGTCAGCTTATACGCGCGGCACAGAAACCGCTGGCAAGCCGCTGACTGACGGCGATCACTTTGGGCAGACCGTCATTAATGATTTTGGACGTCCGGAGGAGCAGGGCTTTAACGACGTTTCGGGATTGTCGGGATGGGCCGCGGATGGTCCATTCGCGGTTTATGCAAGGGGTGAATTTCAGCATTCTCCTTCGGCTCCGGCATTGCCGTTGACGGCTCGCGAAGCAATATCCCAGGAAGATTTTTCTCGTATAGGTAGTGCTGTTCCGGCCCCGCCGGTTCCGCCCGATACTCCAACTTCTGCTTTTAATCAAGGCCGATTCCTGGATACTTACGTGGCCATGACTCTTTCCGACTGGCAGCTTTCCTATGGAAATCAGAGCTTGTGGTGGGGGCCGTCAGCAGGTGGGCCAATGATGTTCAGCGACAACGCGGCCCCCATTCGAATGTTTCGCGTGAATCGAGTTACCCCTTTTACGCTTCCAAGTTTCCTGGGATTTCTTGGACCGATGCGAGTCGAAGGCTTCGTCGGGCAATATTCCGGATATCAGTTCGTGCTTGCGCCTTCAGCAGCAGGTGGAAAGTTAATCGGCCAGTACGGCGAGGCGCTAAATCCGCAGCCGATTATTCACGGCGAGAGAATCAGTTTTAAGCCGACATCCAATCTCGAAATTGGACTCTCACGCACTACAGATTACGGGGGGCCCGGCTATCCGTTGACCTTGGATACGTTCTTCAGAAGTGTCTTCTCGACGGGCAACACAAACCCTGGCACAGTGAACAAGCCGGGATCGCGCCGGTCCGGCTTGGATTTCAGTTACCGGATTCCAGGTATGCGAAACGGAGCGACCTTCTACGCCGAAGGTTTGGCCGAGCATGACGAAATCTCACCGATTTTTGGGCCCGATGTCGCCTCTTGGCTGGCTGGAATCTATGTTCCCAGACTACCCGGAATTCCCAAACTCGATTTCCGCGTAGAGGGTGGTTACACAGATCCACCGAACAGCGGGTTTGACGTTGCCTTCGGAGCTTTCTACTGGGATGCGACCTGGATCACCGGTTTTCAGAATGCGGGGCACCTAATGGGCAGTTGGATGGGACGCCAGGGACAGGGAGCGCAGGCTTGGACCAGTTATTGGCTCAGCCCGCGCAATAAACTCCAATTTGGATTCAGGCATCAGAAAGTAAGCCGGGAATTCGTAACCGACGGTGGCTCCCTGGCTGACGCGGATGTGCGCGCAGAGTTCTGGCCGCAATCAAGTTTCAGCGTCTCCGCGTCCGTTCAGTACGAACGGTGGAATTTTCCGATCATCGCCTCCACCAGACAATCGAATGTCACCTCCATGATTCAATTAAGTTTTTGGCCAAAATCGTTCCGAGCGAAGGATAAAGGTGCTTCGCAGCAATGACAAGTTTTAAGAGATTGCATTGAGCAATATGGCGACGAAGGAAATCACGAAGCAAGAGCCGAGATACGCCGAGCCCGACCTCGAGCACGAGCTGGTAATCGAAGCCGAGGATGCTTCCGTCAGCCACCGAAGAATCGTCGCCAGGCTGGCGTTGCTCTGGCAGGAGAGACGATTTCTCGTCCGGCGCGCAGTAATTGCCCTGGTTTTGTCCACTGTCATCGCGTTCCTGATTCCCTTGCGTTACACGTCAACGACTCGGCTGATGCCGCCAGATCAAGCCGGGCAGGGAATTGCTTCCATGTTATCGGCTCTGGGGAAAACCGGCGATCTGGGCGCCATCGGGGGACAATTGCTGGGGCTAAAGACTTCCGGCGACCTGTTTGTTGGTCTGCTGCACAGCCGAACCGTTCAGGACGATCTCATAGACAAGTTTAATTTGCGAAAAGTCTATGGCGTCAAGCGTTATGAAGATGCTCGGAGAGTGCTGGATGCCAGCACTGATGTCGCGGTTGACCGCAAGAGTGCGATCCTCACCATCAAGGTAACCGACACAGATCGCAACCGGGCGGCCGCAATGGGGCGCGAGTACGTGGAAGCGCTGGACCGCATCGTAATTACGCTGAACACTTCCTCTGCACATAAAGAGAGAGTCTTTCTTGAGGAACGTCTCGCGGAAGTAAAGCTGGACCTGGAGACAGCGGAAAAGGACTTCGGAAAATTTGCCAGCCAAAACACCGCCATCGACGTCAAGGAGCAGGGCAAGGCAATGATCGGCGCGGCGGCAGAATTAGAAGGACAGTTGATTGCGACTGAAACCCAACTGGAGGGTTTGCGACAGATCTATACCCCAAACAACGTGCGCATCCGTTCGCTGCAGGCACGTATCGACGAATATCGACATCAGCTTCAGAAGCTGGGAGGCAAGGCTTCGTCTACTGGTGAAGAAGCCGGGAGTGCCCCGAGCGGAGTGGAAAACACTGCAGATAATCCGGATCTATACCCGTCGATTCGACAGTTACCGATTTTAGGAGTCACCTGGGCCGATCTCTACCGGCGCACCAAAGTGGAAGAAACTATCTTTGAAACCTTAACCAAACAATATGAACTGGCTAAGGTTGAGGAAGCCCGAGAAACCCCCAGCGTTAAGGTTCTCGATCCTGCAGATGTACCTGAGCGAAAGTCCTACCCTCCGCGAATGATTTTTATGTTGTTTGGTGCCACGCTCGTTTTTGTATTTAGTTGCGCGTGGCTGTTGGTGAAAGCTCGCTGGCAGGAAGTGGATCCGAATGATCCTGCCAAGATTCTGGCGAATGAGATGGTTCATACCATTCGGCGAAGAGTGAGTGGATTCGTCAATAGTGCGCGGAGGCGAATCGGGCGGCAAGGCGGCCAGAATTCTGTGTAAGAGGAAATAACGTTTCGTGAGCGTCCGGCTGTCATAACCACGTCTTCACCGCGCAAGGGTCATCTCAGTCTCTGTCTGCAAAAAAGGCGCGCTAACAAATTTGGAAACCGGTTGCAGCGCGGAGCTCGTTTGGCTCCGATCGATGGATGGAAGCGAGATCTTAAGCTAATGGGGGACGTATTTTCGATTGCGAGCGTCACGGTGGCGTACAACGGCGCAGCGGTTCTGGCTCGCCACCTGGAGGCGCTAAAGCGGCAGACTCGAACCCTTGATGAAATCATCGTGATAAATAATGCATCCACCGATGGCACCACGAATTTGCTGGCCACCGAATACCCAGAAGCGACTTTGCTGAACCTGCCCGAGAATGGAGGTGTCGGTGGCGGGTACGCTGCCGGCCTTACCTATGCCGCGCTTACCAAAAAGTATGACTGGGTTTGGCTGTTCGATCAGGACAGCGTACCGGCGCTTGATAGTCTTGAACTCCTGCTGGCTGCCCTTCAGCATCCAGACAGCCCTGCTGCGGGTGCAGCCATTCTTGCACCTGTCGGTGTTAATAAGGAAAGGGGACTCGTGTACCCGCTCCTCGTGTGGCGAAACGGTATGCGCATGCTCAGTGCCGATGGCGGAAAAGATGAAATATCTTTCGTCGATTCGGTGATTTCTTCGGGTACCCTGATTCGGCGCGAAGCCGTTGAGAAGGCTGGACTGCCCCGCGCAGATTTTTTTATGGATTTTGTTGACCATGAATACTGTCTTCGCCTACGCCGTCTCGATTTCAAGATTGCGGTCGTCACAAGCAGCCGCTTGGATCATACGCTCGGAGATCCTCGCGAAGTTAGTTTTCTTGGCTTGGCGAAGGTCTGGACGGGGCATGCACCGTGGCGAGAATATTACATGACGAGAAATGAAATTTTCACGGTCTGGAACTACTACCCCGATTGGAGGACAAAGTGTTACACGGTCCGTCGCCTGCTGCACGGCGCCTTGCATATCCTCCTATTTGGCGAGCGTAGGCTGTATTCCCTAATGTTGATGTACCGTGGATTCTTGGACGGACGTGCAGGTCGGCTTGGAGTTCGTTTCTTTCCCGGAGAGAAGCGTTCCGTGGACAGGCGCGAGGATTATAGTGAGCCGGATTTTCGTAAGGGAAAGTTTCAAGCCAAGAATCAGAGAGATGGTTAGGCAAAGAAGTAGGGTGAATGTGACCGAGATTATTTCGGAGGGAAACGAGTTGGGTTTCATTTCTGTGGCGATGTGCACGTTTAACGGGAGTCGTTTTCTCCCATCGCAGCTTGCGAGCATCGCCGCCCAGGATCGACCTCCGGATGAACTCGTGGTTTGTGACGACGGTTCTTCGGACGGTTGCGATGAGATCCTCAAGGACTTCTGTCGATGTGCGCCGTTCTCCACACAGGTTGTCGTAAACGACAAAACTCTCGGCTCGACTAAGAACTTCGAGAAGGCCGTCTCTCTGTGTCGAGGTGAAATTGTCGTCCTCGCAGATCAGGACGATCTGTGGTACCGGCATAAGCTGAAGCGGATCGAAGAAGCTTTCCTGCGATCGAGCGCAATTGCTGTTTTCAGTGATGCCGATTTGATGGACGAACAATCTAGGTTGTTAGGCTTGCGTTTATGGGAAACCTTTTCATTCAGCTCGGGCGAGCAGCGAAGGTTTGCTAATGGACAGGCTTTCAATATTCTTTTAAAACGTCCCCTTGTAACCGGCGCCACGTTGGCCTTCCGGAAAAAGTGCTTTGATCTCCTCTCGCCTATACCAGCGAACTATGTTCACGATCGTTGGCTGTCCTTTTTGTTCGCCATCATTGGCCGGTACCAGTTGGTCCTGGACCCCCTCATTAAGTATCGCCTTCACAAGGGTCAGCAAATGGGACCGGGCGGCCTAACTTTGCGCGACCGGATTGCAAAAGCTCGGACTATCGGCCCGGGATCATACCTCGAAGAGATCGAGCAATATCGTCAGCTTTATGAAAGATTGGAAGAGCGTAGAACGAGCTTCCCGCACTCGGAGCGTTCGCTTGAGGAAATCCAGAGGAAAATATCTCACCTTCGGCATCGCGTGAGGTTGCGAAACACCAGTGCTGCCCGCGCTTCGATGGTTCTTCAAGAGATGTTCAATGGCGGATATTGGCGTTATGCGGACGGTTGGAAGAGTATTGTAAAAGACCTTGTGCTGCGCTAACGCAAAAAGGCGCTTTGGCGATTCAAGGTGAGCGTCGCGGTTGGGATATGCCGAGGTAGAGTAACGCGCAGGAGGCATCGATTGCAGGATAAAACTAGCATTATCGTTCTGAACTGGAATGGATGGGAGGACACTTCCCGGTGTCTTTCGTCTCTTCAGCAGCTGGATTACCAGAATCATGGCGTGATAGTGGTCGATAACGGATCGTCGGATGACTCCGTTGCGCGGATTCGTGAGGCTTTTCCCGCCGTGAAGGTCGTCGAAACAGGCGAGAATCTGGGATTTGCCGGGGGCTGTAACGTTGGGATTCGCCAGGCTCTGGCCCATGGCGCAGATTTCATATGGCTACTCAACAACGACACCATCGTTGATCCAGGCGCCTTGCGAGCCATGGTGGACAAGGCCGGAACAAATCCGTGCGTCGGAGCCGTCGGCTCAGCTATCTATTTTATGGACGAACCTCAGCTGATGCAGGTATGGGGCGGGGGGTATATCAATCTGTGGCTCGGCGGTTCCGGACATTTTCTCAAGCCCGTTCCCGACCAACGAATTCCGTTCCTCACTGGGGCGAGCCTTCTAATCTCGCGGAGGGCAATCGAAGCAGTCGGTATGCTCGATGAGGGCTTCTTCATGTATTGGGAGGATGCTGATTTTTGCTTCCGCTTGCGTCGTGCAGGTTGGCTGCTAGCGGTGGCGGGGAAGTCCAGGGTTTGGCACAAAGGGGCCACTTTCGTTGGAAAGGGAAGCGTGAGTTCCTACCGGTACTTCAACGCCTCAGCGTCGCGCTTCTTTAAGAAACACGCACCCGTGCCGCTGTTTTCCTTTTGGGTGGGTTTTGGCTTGCGCCTTGCGAAAAGGATGGTGGTAGGGGATTGGGAAAGAACCCGCGCCGTGTGGGCCGGTATGACGCAAGGGCGGGCTTTTCCCGTCGGCTCATCCAGCTTCAGGGCACAGAAACACGAGGCCCCAGCATACGTTGATGAAAGTGAGGCAATGCGGTTATCAGAACGATGGGAGCATAAGGGTGCAGGAAGATAAGCGCGAAACCTTCCGCGCCGGCTTAGCAAGAACAAGAAGCAACCGGAGCGTCATTCCACTATAAGAGCCATGATTTCATCTTCATTCGCGGAGGTAGTGCTCTTACTCTCGTTGTTGGTATCCTTAGGCACATACGTATTTCTAAGCAGACGCGAAGGCAGTTACCTCAATATTCTGACTCTGGGCTTCGTCACCAGCGTTCCTTCCAACTACCTGCTGCCGCTGTTTTTCACCCGTGTGTTCGGGACCGAGGCCAGCCCTTATGCATTCATTTATATTTATACGACTATCGCGGTAGGGAACGTTGTTTTTGTCTACGCCTATACTCGACCGCCGAGAAAACTCCTTCGGCTTCCTTTCCGCTACTCTTATCATAATTTCGATGTGCTTGCTTTTGGGTTTCTCGCTGTGGCTCTTCTGATGTACCTGCCCGTCTTGTTACAGTTTCCAGAATATCTTTTGAGTCCCAGACAAATTTATGAGCATACACGGACCGGTTTCGGCATCAACTTCTACATCTCAAGTACTTTCGCTTACTTGGCTGTCATTTTGGTTCTTTTTAGCTGGCGGTCTCGACGGGTAAAGGGATTGGTGGTGCTGGCAAGCGCGGCGGTTCTTGCCCTCCATGGCAGTAAGGGACAAATGCTCACTTTGGTTTGCCTGATAGCGCTCTTCGAGGTGTATGTCAGAGGGCGGAAACTCAAGTTGTTTCCGTCTTTAATTGCCACTGTTGGTTTCGGTTTCTTCGTAATCTTGATGTTCGCCGCTACTATGTCGCTGAGTGACAGCCCGATCGAAGTGTTGGAAGGGATCAGCCAGTATTCCGACTACACCCGAAATGCGATGCTGGTTATCGATTCGCACTTCCCCCTGCAATACGGTCGACTCGCCTTGGAAAGTCAAGTCATTGGTCGGATCCCGCGCCTTCTGATGCCGAACAAGCCTAAGAGTTTTGGTGGGGCATACCTTGACGAGCAGTTCTATCCCGAGTCCATGGATGCGGATGTGGGAGCACCCGATTTTGGGATCGGGGTTCAGTATGCCGACTTTGGAGCCTTTGCCATTGTTTACCTTGCAGCGTTCGCTATGCTAGGAGGATGGTTGGCGCGGGTTTTCCTGGTCCGATTAAGTCAGTCTCATCACCCGGCTGATTTTCTTCTTTTCGCATTTTTTGCGGGTGTGTCAATATTTCCCATCGGTGGTGTCGGGTGGCTACTCCCCGAGGCAGTGATTGGCGCGGTGTTCCTGCGCTTTATCTCTTGTTTCGGAGCTGACACTCTGTTTCATGAGCGCATCCGAATAAAAAACCTGGACGCACCATCAGTGCCTCAATGAGCTTCTTCGGAGATTGTGAAATGTTTCATGATGCTTACTCGCTGGCTCCACCACTTCCTGCGAGTCTCGAGAAAAGCGCTCTTAGGCTAAGGATAGGCACCAAAGTCAGGGAAAGGAGTTGCTCACAGTGGCAATAGCAGCGGATTGGGAAGATTTATCGCAACTGGATCCTTTGTGGGCAATCCTGTCAGAATCAGACAAGCGGGGTCAGAAGTGGGACTTGGCAGAGTTCTTTGCCCGCGGCGAGAAGGACATTGCCGCTTTGATGGAAAGGGCCAGGAGCTTAGGATTACCTGAAAAGCGAGACCGGTGTTTGGATTTTGGTTGCGGAGTCGGCCGACTTACTCGTGCCATGCGTGCATACTTTAGGGAGTGTCACGGTGTAGATGTGTCAAAAGGAATGGTTGACCAAGCCACGCGACTGACGCCTGAGTGCATTTTCCATCACAATCCGCATCCTGATCTCAGAGGTTTTCAGTCGTCCAGTTTCGATCTGGTGTGTTCGATAATCGTGTTACAGCACACGGGGAATCAGAAGGCTATTTTGCGGTACATCGAGGAGTTTGTCCGGATATTGGCTCCCCGTGGCCTGCTAATATTCCAGGTTCCCGATTTCATCCCCCTTCGTTATCGACTCGCCCCCAAGCGCAGACTGTACAGGTTGCTGAAGGTGATGGGAATCTCCCGTCAATGGCTCTACCAAAGGGGACTTAATCCGATGCGCATGGAAGCGGTTCCCGAACATCGAGTGATTGAGTGTATTACGCGAGCAGGCGGAAAACTACAGGTCAGTGAGCCAGACCAGAGCGCGGGACCTGTGATGTCGAGCCGGACTTATTATGCTACAAAGTGATCATAGCGGGGAGGTCGAGCACTGGGTCTCCGCGAGTCGTCGATAACAAGGATAATTCTCTCATAAACGTGCGAACCTTCACTTATCAGTTAAACCCATTTACTTTCTTGCCTACGATGAAGATGTTGGTCGAAAGTTTGTTGAGCGGCCATAGCCTTTCAAGAAAAGGGTTCAACCAGAACAGCGATTCTACAAACTTATTAGCGAGAGGAAGATCAAATACGCGGGATCGAGGGCCTGACAAGCTGGGTAACATCTGATGATAGCCGGGAACCATCGGCAGAAAGCCATGATGCATAAACATGTGCAGGGCTTCGCGCAGGGAATAGAGTCTCATGTGGTGTGGGTTTCCGAGTCTTCTGTTGAGCCACTCCGTATATGAATACTTGTTGGGCAGCATTGTCATGATGAAATGTCCCTCCGGACGGATGATTCGGTACAGCTCTTTTAAGGACTCTGAATCGATCGGAACGTGTTCAAGCACCCCGCTTCCAATTACGGCATCGAAGAAGTTGTCTTCATAGGGTAGTCGATAAGGGTGGGTCAATTGCGAATATTTCAAGTCGCTGAAGTCGTAGAAGGCGCGATATTCGAGAGGATCCACGTCGCACCCGTAGATTTTTACCCCGGTTCCGAGGAGCATGCGAACCATACACGCATCTGCGCCGTGGCGACAGCCCCAGTCTAGTATGGTGTGTGCATCTTTGAGAGCGCTTTCGCAACGCTCGAAAATACTGACTTGACGGCGTACGACAGCTGAGTTTCGGGAGTGAATATGAAGGTAAGGATCATCGCTGATGTCGGCTTGGAGGCGATAGAGCCTCGAAAGTTCCGCCACATAATTGGGCATCAAAACACCGTTCTCAATGATTTCGATCCAGAGTCTAACAAACACGCTTAGCCTGTCAAGGCGGTGGATTGGAGAGGAGTGGCGGCCTGAGCAGGGCGCTGCGTTTCGCCCCAGGGGAACTTCTCCACCTCGGCCATATACGAAGAGATACCGGTGGGTTGAGAAAAATGGAGGTACGGTCGAGTTCATTTCTGCATCCGGAAGGACCGCCAAAAGCGACACCCTGTACACTGCCGTTGCACCGCCGTACCCCATGGGAGCGGTCTTGCCCGACCTTTAAGAGAGAGTCCTGCGGCGAACGAACTGGAAGATTGCGGGACTCGTCAACGGACAATGAATACGGTTGTGGATTGCCGACCGCACCACATGAGAGAATGAGTGCAGGGATTCCCTAACTTGTCTGAGATTCTTTACGACGCACGCTGGGTCGGCAACCATGGGATCGGCCGGTTCGCGGCTGAACTGCAGAAGTTGCTACCTGGCCTGGTTCAGTTTCAGTCGCGGCGCCCACCTTTTCACCCTTTGGATCCGGTTCTCTTAGGAGCGGCTTTGTGGCGCAGCAAACCGAAGTTATTCTTCAGTCCTGGATACAACTCGCCGCTGGGCTGGCCCGGTCCTTTTGTATTCACGCTGCACGATCTGAATCACCTTCGCGTGCCGGACAATTCGACCGTCCTGAAGCGCGCGTATTACCAATACATCATCAAGCCAGCGTGTCATCGAGCGCAATGCGTTCTTACCGTCTCTGAATATTCGAAGCGGGAGATCTCCGCCTGGGCCGACCTTGAGGAAGACAGAATCGTCAATGTGGGATGCGGAGTCGGGCCCGTGTTTTCCACAGCGGGGACGAAGTATGATCCGGGGTATAAGTATTTGCTTTACGTCGGCAGCAGAAAAGCGCACAAGAATCTTTCCCGTCTTTTACAGGCGTATGCTATCTCCGGGTTGCGGCAGGACATTCGCCTAATCATCTCAGGTCCCCCTGATCCACAGCTTGTTGCGGAAATAGATTGCCTTGATTTGGAAAGCGACGTGGTTTTCAAGGAGTTATTCACTGATAGGGAATTGTCCGACGTTTTCCGGGGTGCGACCGGTTTTGTTTTCCCATCCCTCTACGAAGGCTTCGGTCTGCCACCTTTGGAAGCGATGGCTTGCGGTGTGCCGGTTCTCAGTTCGAACGTGTGCTCCCTTCCTGAAGTTTTGAGCGACGCAGCTATTCTGGTAGACCCACTTGACGTCCAAGCGATCGCCGACGGAATGAAACGGCTGGTCCGGGACTCGTGTCTGCGCGCAGAATTGCGGGAAAAAGGCTTATTACGGGCAAGCGCATTTTCCTGGGAACAAACTGCGCGTAAGACTTTCCGAGCTTTACGGGTTGCCCTTCTTTCGAATCACGCGTTGAAAGAGCGCGCACGAGCAGATGCCGATTGACCCCGGTGATGCAGCCGAGAATTAAGCAAGAGCCGAATCATCAGGATTCGTATGCTCCGGGGGGATATCTCAGGCGCTCATCGTCGATCAAAATCTTCATCTCCGGCCGATTGATTATCAAAAGGGCCAAGTGACGCCGTTATAGAGACTGGGATAGCGATACGCTCTATACCCATACGCCGGTGCAGTGATATCCATTTGCCAGATCACTTGCGGACTGGAAGTCTGAGTCACCTCCTGCACTTGCGATCCTACACCCGGGCTGGGCGGGAGTGCGGGATCGTTTAGATCAAATTCGACGTTGCCATTGGCCATTTGATTGATACTTCCACCCCATACTGAAAAGTATGGCAATTGATAGGCCCACGATAGGTTGGCAACCATCGCGCTTTCGTCGACCTGAAATATCGTAGCTCGGGAATAGCATAAGGGATAGGGAGTGCCCGTGCCTGGAGGTACACACTCTTCACCGGCCGTGTTGAGGATACGGTTATTCCCGTTGTCCCAGATCGCGAGTGTGGTTTGCGGACCACTTTGGCTGAGCAGTACCGGGAAGTGCTGGAAAGAGAACCAAGCACTCGCTTCATCGGTCGGAACTCCCTCTTGAGTCAAAGCGAAATCACCCTGATTGCCCAAGTGCCAGAGAATGTTTCCGGTGCCCGCTCCATTGTTGTAATCAATCTTTATGACCCATGATTGGTGGCGAATAGAGAAGAGCAAGTTGCCATCGTCAGGAGAGTACACGAGCCCATTGCCATGGGTCCAGTCTGGCAAGCCATCGAGATGGCGGTTCAGGTCGAGATGGTCAAAGCTGTTCCACACCCAAACCGGATTCCAGTTTTGGTCCAAATCGATCAACCCATCACCAACTACTCGAACAGTTCCCGGATATCCGGGAAGGTTGGTGAAAGGCTTGCTGAAGTCCGTGAGAACAATTAGATGGCCATTCGGGAGCGGGGTTATGTCATGGTGATAGTCACCCGGCGCAAAGTCATACCCCGCAGCGGCCATCTTCTGCTCAAGGGTGTGGATATCCATTTCACGGATAGTGTTTCCGGCTAAGTCGATTTCTCGTATAAGCGAATCGGTCGGCTCCACAACGTCCACAATTAAGTTCCCGTTAGGCAGAAATTTAAAATAAAAGGGGTAGTTCCCCTGTCCCACATCGTAATACCAGATCGGGTTCGCGTCGCGGTCGGTGAAAAAGGCCGGGGTGCCAAGGACCCCGGGTATGGTTATCATTTCGATCCCCGGACTCTCCAAAGAACTCAGAGAAGGATTCGGGCGAGTGACCGTGAGCTTCGGAAAAGGAAGGGACGGCAGAGGACCCGTCGTAAAAGTCAGATCTCCGCTGGTTGCTGCGTTGCCATCGCATTGCGATTGCGCACGCATGTGGTAGGTCGTAGATGCTTTCATTCCCGCAACCAGTATGGGGGTTGGCGAATAACCGCCTGGGATGGGATACCATGCCGTGCTTCTTCCATAGGATGTATCGGGACCAAACTCAACCATGGCGAGTCCCGCACACCCCATGGCTACGTTGTACTGCGCCACCAAGGGATTCTGCGTGCTCGATACCGACACTAACGGTGCAGGGGGGACATCGGAGCCCGCCCCGCACCCCGCCATCAAACTGCACGTGATTGACAACGCCATCAAAACGAGACCCTTTACTGCAAATAGTTTTTTCATCTTTTCCTGACTGGGATTGAGGTCTCAGAATAAACAACCGCACACACTTCCTTTCGCCTTCGAAGGGCTGGGAAAACCCTCGAAAACGATTCCGTGAAAGTCGCTACCAGCGATGAACATCCCGAGAATTCTAAATGATACCTGAAGCCATGCTGCACACGACAAGAATTGTTTTGAACGCATGTTGATGCAGAAGAATCCTACGATGCCTCTCCCAGCCGTCCACATTCGCGATCCCCGGCGAAAACCCTATGACGTGGCAACTACGACCGTACAAATCCGCCAAGCCGGTTTCTCGGTTTCATCGCTATTTGTTTCCCCTCAAAGATTGGTCGCAAGGGCGGATAACGCCACGCCCAGAGGGTGGAAAATCTGAACTGGTTTTAGTGTGTGTCCGATACTCCTGAGGTGGTAAAATGCCCGCCGATGGGAGAAGCAACATGGGGGCATCAAAGAGAGGTCGGGGTGGGGTACTTGAATCTCACCCCTGGTCATTCTTTGAAGCCAGGGGCTCTCCAATGCTAAGTTTGGCCGCGGGCATGGACGTGGTACCTCAAAATTCATTGAGACGGAGAAGCGCGTCAACATGAGTAACGCCAAGAACCGGATTCCGATGGTAATCATGATTTTCGCTGTCTTGAGCATGATGCTTGTCACCTTCGGTTGTTCGTCGTCACTATCGCTCCCCCCCGGAGCGGTAGGCAACATCGGTAAATATAACTATTCGCCTTCAGTGATTGAGACCGGAAATACACTGCAGCTCTGGTGGTGCAGTTACGGCATCAATCCGAGCAACCCCGCTCAGGATACTGATGAGATCTTTTACGAATCGATCAATACGTTAACGCATGAGTCCTACGGCCCAGTAATGGTTCTGGCCGAGACCCCCGGTGCGTGGGATTCTGTTTACACTTGCAATCCGAAGGTAATTGGCGGCGTTTTCGAGGATCCTCTTGGCGATGGGCAAAAGTATACCTATGCAATGTACTACGTGGGCACTTCAAATGGAATTAATAACAATATCGGTGTGGCTTTTTCCACCGATGGCATCCATTGGAAGAAGTATCCGCAGCCGGTCATCCTGGCAACCTCTAATGTTAACTACGGGGTTGGTCAGCCCGCTCTTTATAATTCCGATCATAAAGCTGCGATCTATATGTTTTATGAAGACTACACTCCGTCTGTACATCACGTATTTGCAGTTTCCGGCGATGGGCTGCACTTCAAGGTGCAAGGGAGTCTGACCTTCAACGGGTTAGATCCAGACAATCCGCAGGCGAGTTGGGGGGACATGGCTTATGATTCGAGGGCGGGCGAATGGTATGCTGTTTTCAATCGTCCAATTCGGCCGGCGTCGACTACCGGGGGCATACAAGAGCGCGGACAGTACGGCATAGAAATCTACAAGATCCCCCAGGACTCGCTCTTGACGGGAGCTTCCCCGTGGCACCAACTCACCACCATGGACACGAGTACGACCGGCTTCGAGTCGAACTTCATTGCCGGTTTCGTGCGCGACTCTTATGGCAATCTCAATGTGGCGTCCTATCCCGCAATCCAGCTGTACACCTCTGTCACTTACCCCCCGCCCGCTTGGGAAGCAACTCCTGTCGAGGCAGGGATCTCAGCGAACCCAGGAACCTGGATCCTGATGCCTATGGAGTTGGCACCGGATGTCAGCGCTGCGATTCCAATCAATCGGTATTTCAATGGAAGTGTGCATGACGTTACTACAGGTTGGATCAGCCCGATTGGCGGGTTTCACTTAGAAGAGGTTCTCGGCCACCTTTATGCGAATCCGCTTCACGGAGCGACCGTGCCGTTCTATGCCTGCAAAAGGGATCAAAAAGACTACTTTGTATCGCTCGACATTGGTTGCGAAGGTCAGCGGACTCTCGGCAAGGAAGGTTATACATATTCGCAACCGGTTTCCGGGCTCAACTTAGTGGCCCTATACCGCTGCAGCGTTGGGCTAATTCCTTTTCAAGATCATTTTGTTAGTAGGGACCCGAAATGCGAAGGCCAGACAACAGACGAGCTTCTGGGTTACGTTCTTCCTTGAACGTCCGAGCTGAAATCAGAGGCGCCTGAGCACGCACCAGCCAACTTCGCAAAGTTTGAGATTCTACACCTAAGGCGACGGTAATGCTCGCAACAGAATGTGTTTGCCATTAAAGAGCATCTTTCTTCGGCTTGTCGATCGCCGCCGTGCACTCTAAAGCAGCAGCCGAAACTTCGCACTTCCCCGATCAGACTTGAACGGACTCCGGGCGCAACAGGCTTGCAGAATCTGTAGGCGTTTCTTTTCTTTTTCACCGCAAGACTTGGATGATTTTTGCGCCACAACGAAGATATGAAAAGGCATCAACACTTCTGCAAATTCTACTTCGAAGCCGACGTGATCGACGAGCGTGATTGACAGTGCCGGGTCAAATACATGATGATGAGCACCACGGTTAATGGAGTTTTCGCTGATCCATTTCTCGAAGCTTGCTTTTGAATCCTGGGCCGGATCTAGATCCAAATCGTGTTTTTCCAGTATTTCCGCAAGATGCGTCGTGTCATCCTCGGTCACACCACGGCGATAATCTTCCAGTAAGTGCTCGAAATCAGTTACCTTCCTGCGATGATCAAATGTTGCCGTCTTGTGGGGTAGGACCAAGGCGAACCACCCCTCGCTCTTCAATACTCGTCTCCACTCACTTAGCGCCTTGATCGGGTTCGCGCAGTGTTCTAAGGTGTGGCAGGACGCAACAAAGTCGTAGCTGCCAGCCGGGACGGCCGACAGATCGCTTGCTTCACAGATGAACTGATATCCCGGTTTTTTGTAGGGGCTGTAGTTAAAGTATTGCCCTTCCCTTAGCGTACCCTCCCAAAAGGTCGCGCGACTGAAATTGACATTGTCCATACTCTCGGCAATGGAATAAATTGGAAACTCTTTGCCGTCCTGAAAAAATTGACTAGGACCGCCAAGCTCTAACCCACGCCTGCTAAACTTGGAGAGAGCTCGACGATTGCACTGACGACCGAACGTGACTGTTCTCAGCAGCCACAACGGGTACCGCGCTCCTAGCGATCTCAGAGAATTCCAATGATAGTGCAGTCGGTCCAACCCCTTGCCGCTTTCGATATGCTCTTGGGTCGTCGATCTAGGCATTGCCATCCCGTACGGAAGTCTCTCCCGTAAAATACCTCGGCTAGTTCGGAACTACGAAGGCGGCGAATTGGATTTCGCCGATTCAATCAGGCGATCCAAACCCGTTTCCAACTTGATAGAGGGTTCCCAAGCCAGCTCCCTTCCCGCCCTGGTGATGTCCAGAACATTTTCACGAACATCAAAGCTGCGACCTGGCTCGTAGTTCACCACGACGTTGTTCGCAACGCGCTGGCGGATGAGGTCGAGCACGTCGTTGAGTGAGATGGATCGGCCGCTGCCGATATTGAAGATGTGTTCTGGTCCCCGATATGAGATTGATTTTAGAAATGCGCTCACGACATCATCCACGTGAATGTAGTCGCGGCGTATCGTTCCGTCTCCCCATATTTCGATTGGCTTCCCCTGGACTGCACGATGTGCGAAGTGGGAGATAGCTCCCAACGGTCTTTCCAGATCCTGAAACTCGCCGTACATATTCGATACTCGCAGGACAACCGAATCCAAATCCTTGAGGGCGCGAAAGAGATAGAGATACTTCTCGATGGCGAGTTTATGGATTCCATAGGAGCAGATTGGGTCAGTCGGATGGGTTTCTGGGATTGGATTCTGGCGGGGAACTCCGTAGACCGTGCCGCCGGATGATATAAAGATCAAGCGCCGGACTCGACACTCAACTGCGGTTTTGAGCATTCGAACACAGCCCACCAAATTTGATTCGAGATCAAAGACGGCATCCGAGTTCGAAGTGGATGGATAGGTTGAACTGGCAAGATGGAAAACTAGGTCTGCGCCTTCCATTGCGGGGGCGGAAGTCTCTGTTCCCACGTCCGCGCTAATCCAGTTCACCTGGGACCACCAGGGCTGAGCTTCGCCCCGCGGGCGACCTGTCCGTGAGACGGACCGCACCTTAAACCCCCTGGCTACGAGTTTTCGGCAAAGGCGCTGGCCCAGGAAGCCGCTTCCACCAAGAACAACACACGTAGAGGCGCTAGACATGAGGAGCTAGCCGCGGTGCAGATTCTCTATGAGCAAGAAGTGCGGATTCTATGGCCCGGATTTCTTTCGTCCAGTCGGTAGATTGCGCGAATGCAAGCCCCGCTTCGATCTTACGCAGCCGCAGGTTGTCTGTCTCAAGAAGTTCAACGACCGCGTGCGCCAGAGATTTCGGATCTGGCTTTGCCAATCGTACCGTCTGATCGGTCAACAGCCACTCGGTATTTGGACCATCATTCGATACCACAGCGCAGCCGCACGCCATCAACTCCAAGGGCAACAGGGATAGGTTGGTATGCGAAAGGACCAACGCGACATCGCAGCTGCGATAGAGGGCACCCAACTCAGAAAGGGGAAGAACTCCAGGAAAAATCGCCGGAAAAGGCAGGCTGAGAAAACGACGCGGAAAACCGACCAATGCGAACTCCACTTGCGGCATTTTCTCGGCCACAAGCGACAGTGCGAGAATGCCTAGTTCAAAGCCTCTCCGTTCCGTTTCCGGACGGGCATAAAACAAGACTCGTTTCTTTCCTGAAGGCAGCAGACGACGACCTGTGCTGGCGTAAGCATCGCGGTCATAAGAGAACCCAAAAACCGAGCATTCCATATTGAAGTCCCGTCTCAGCACGTCTGCAATCCATGATCCCGCTGTTATTCCCTGAAAGCCGAACCGATATGTTTGCCGGGCAAACTCATACAGGCTACCCGGGGCGTAGAACATGTATTCAATATCCTGAACGAAATAAAACTTCTGCGCGGTATTTCCGATGCTGCGCGCTGCGTATGCAGTAGGCCATGAAGTGGCAACCAGAGCATCGGAGTCTTTGATATTATCCGAAAGCGCTTCTACCTGTGCGTTGATAGGGAAGTAGCTCTTCCGGACACGCTCTCTGGCTTCAGTGGAGCCTCCCGGCAGCCTTCCCAAAACGTAGACGCGATTCTCGTGACCCCAATCTTCCAATTGTTGAATAGCTCTGAATACATTGAATAAACCACCGTGCGCTGTGACAATGCCCGGCAGAAGCCAGTTGACGCGGAGAGGTCCGGATTGGGAGGCTGGGAGGCAGGCTGGATGCTCTTCGTTCAACACCATTTCAAAATCTGCGGGATCATTGGGGGAGGCCCTCAAGTGCTTTCGGGCAAGGGCCTCCACAATCGCGTTCATGCCATGGTGCAGCTCCCCCCGACGGAAGAGCTTCAACAGCTTTACTAGTCGCGAATCATTGAAGCTCATCGATGATCTTTATTGTGGTGCCGTTGAAATTCCAATACCTCAAGGGGTCTTCTCATTAGAATGCCACAATCTCCGGTATTTGTTAAATATCAGTGTTCCGCCCCCCACGCCTAACAAAGCGACAATCACAAGATATCCCGCCACCATTCCCAAAGCGCCTGAGGTCCTGGCAAAGAAGTAGTTGGAGAGAAGAACGGCGATCGCTATTGACAGCGAAAGCTGGAAAAATTTTTCCTGCTTGTGTGCTCTCAAATATGTGGCCAGCGACGCAAACAAGTGGTTGAGGATCGCAGCGGTGAGCAGAAGCGCAAAGGGTAGCGGACTCAGTATCTTGTGTGCATATCGATTGTGTGTGAAATGGAGATAGGTGGTGGCTGACCAGATCACGATCGCACCTAACGCGGCCACAGAAATCGACTGCCGCACGGCCTTAAAGAAGAGCGCGTCCAACTGCGGGTATCGCTTTTGCGCAATGAGGGTTCCAAAGGGCGCAGCTTTAGTCGATACCCAAGGTATCGCGATCGCCATCAGAGAATTAGCGAAGGTGAGCGACATGCCCATCTGGCCAGCAGCCACTGGCCCCCTGAAAGCGAAGAGAAACGGATTGAAAGTTTGGTAGACGAAGTACCCAGAAATCCAGCTGATCGCGATTCTCCACTGGAACGGCCAGATCTCATTCTGCCAGGACACGTGCTGACCTGCCGTTTCGTGTGTCAGCAGGTCGATGAGCAAAGCGTGTCTAGTGACGAGCCATATCGCTCCGACCACAACCTGGCCTGCGATAACCGTCGCAGGAGCATAGAGTCCATGGTGTGTGACCAGCGATATCCAGGCGAAAAGGCTTCCGACGACGGCTTGCATCCAGCGCATGTGGGCGACGTTGGAGACAAATCCACAGCCTTCAAAAAATGAGTACAAAGGGTCTAGAAAAAACGCGAAGACCGCTGCTGTTGCTACAGCGATCCAAGGGGTTCGCCAGGACACGACATCTCCAAGATGCTGATGTGAAGAGAAAAAGTGAAGACCGGTAGGTATGAGGACGATCGAGAAAAGCAGTGCGCCGGCTGCGTACCAGCGAACCGATATCTGCAGCACTGACGCCAGCCTGGCATGGGCGACTTGGTCTCCCTTTACTGAACCATCTCCTCCAATCGAAAGGTGGGCACGTTCATGGCTGGCGAGCTGCATTACGATCTGCGAGAAGCCCAGTTCGAAAACCAGTTGCAAGGCAATCAGGCTTGCGTAGGTATAGTAGTAGCCCTGCTCGGCAGGTGAAAGAAGGCGAGCGATGAGGGCAACCGTGATGAGCCCAGAGCCACTGCTCCATCCGCGCGCCAGTACAGTGAAGAAAACTGCACGGTCGAGACCAAAGCGATGTTTTGCTGATTCTAGCCATGGCGGGAGTTCGAAAGCACGAAGCGCGCGATGGCGTTCTTTTTCTACATCCAGCGGCAATGTTTGTCTCCGAGACCCGGCCGTCCTGCTATGGTTCTCAAGATTGATTGTATTTGATTATGGCTATCAAACCTCCGTGCACCCTCCGCACCATCGTGGATTCCGCTGTTACCTTTCTGAGTCCCGCAGTGTTTCAGATTAGCCCGGACCAGCTGAAGCAAATCGAGAAAGGCTTTCGCGATCATCCATCGGAGCTGCGTGGGCGAGACAGCAATTGTCCAACATTAGCCAAGGAACGGTAGTGGCCGAAATTCAACCACCACTCCAAGGAACAAACGGTCCCGAGTTAAAGGCGTGGACAGCGGTTCGTTTGGACCCAGAGCAGGAGTTGACAGGAAGCGTTGCCCGAAGTGGGGGTGCGTTTCCGCGGGCGCTTTGCGGCCCCAACGGCAGGTAAGGCTTCTTCGAAGGAGCGGAAGCGATACCCACTCCAGAGCGACGCCAGGAGGAAGAAGATGGACACCGAGGATAAATGCAGAGCCAGTGAACCTGACTGAACATACGAGGCCCAGAACCGGCGGAAAGCTCGATATAAAAAACCAGGATGGGGGCCCGCGAGCGTCATTTGTTTGGGTAGGCCCCGCGGCTGTCCGAGTTTCCTTCCGATGCAATGGGCGGTGCTCCGAACTTGAAAACTGCTCCTCCGCTGGCAACGTTATTCCTGATCTTATTTCCGGTTGATGCTGGGCCCCATGCGATAGCAGCGCCACCTGCGGCACCCGCTACGATTCGGTTGCTTTCAATCATGTTATTCTTGCTCCTCCGGCCCGCCCCAATCAACATCTGGAAGAGTGCACGCTTAGCAGGATTGACGATACAGCACCTCGCTTGAGGATGTTTCCAATGTATCTCGTCCGAGGCAATCACCCTTGACCGGGAAAGTCTACTATTTTGTATATGGCGCTGCGAATCAGAAGAAAGCGGGCCTTCCGCTCCCTCTGGGCATCAAGAAAAACCCCGGTCCGCAGTGCGGACCGGGGCTGGTTATAACGGTTCCGTCAGTTATTGTGGGGTGAAGCTTTGGTGAGAGCTCAAGCTGACCACGTCCTGGAACATCGGTGTTCCGGGAGGCAGATTGTTCGGGTTCAGGAACTGCGTGTCGAAGAAGTAATTTCTTGTTCCCGGTGGGGCGTACACTGAGTTGCAGCACTTGAATATGCCGGTGGCATATTGCGAATAGTACATGCTGATCATTGAACCGGCATAATTTACAACCGCTCCATTTCCGTTGTCGCTTCGGTCTTCGAGATAGCGCAGGAAGTTGTGCATGCCACCATCGGTGCCGAAGTCATTCCAGGGGACGGCAGCGGCAAATGCTGGCTGGGGGAACGGAATGCTCTTACCGGCAGCGATAGCGACCCGGTAATAGCTGGTGTTACCCTGTCGACCGGGGTTGCCTGCGACGTTGACGGCTTGCTGTGGATATTTGAAGCTTTCCTGATCGTACCAGCCCGTTTTCGGCGTTGGCGCGTTGACCGTGGTTGGCGGGTTGGAGAGTAAGGTGACTGCGTCCGCAATGATTGCAGCTGCGGAGTGTGGAGTGGTGGTTGTGTTTTCGCTTGGCCAGAAGGGATCTTTGGAGCCGGTGTTGTAATCTCCATAGACGTAGACCGGTTCCTCCGAGGCGACGGTGAAGCCGCCCGTCCCTTGCAGCACCTGCCCGTTCGGAAGAGTCGTGGCGCCCGTAGGCGGAAGGAAACTATTACCGGCGGTGTCCATGCCACCGTCTACGAGGCGCAGGACGTGCCGTGGGCCAGTGACCATATTCCATTCGGCCGTGGCGGTGCCATACGTGGGAACGCCTGCAAGGCTGCCCGAGTAACACTGGATCAAATTGCCTGTGACGCTGCCTGGAATGTAATAGGGTTTAGCCATGTTCGCCGCGAGAAGGCCAAAACCGGCGCCCAAGTTTGTCTCGCCCCAGTTGTCGACTTTCGTGCCAAGTATCCCGGTACCTTTTACGGCCGTATCCTCCGGAGAATAAGGAGTGGGTTTGGCAGTGGCGTAGTCCGTAATTGCTTCCAGTTTGGCGTCGGGCACGCCGACGTTCGACCCACTGTTAACCACATCGTTCAAACCGGACATACCGGAGAAGCCGTTATAGAAGGGACCGGCTGGAGCGGGGAACGGGTAGAGATCTGGCATCATGCCGCGATGGTCCATGAAATAGACGATGTAGCCGTTCTCGACGGTGCCGTTCTGGTTGGTCGTGCTCACCGAAGGGCCGCTGCCGGTGTTGTAGGGTGCTATCTTTCCTTGCAGCCACAACCATAGGTTGCCTACGTCGAGCTCAACCGCGTTCATGATTCCGTTCGGGCTGCAGTCGGAGGCGGGCGGTGCTACGTCAGCCGGGCGGCTGTCCCGGGGCTCTCCTTCACGGGAGTCGTAGAAGTTAATGGGGATCCAGTTGTATGCCGTTAGACTGGTGTCGGTGGCGTCGGCCTCAGTTGACTGGGTTGTGGTCTTGCCCGGTTGAAGCTGCTGAAGGATCAGGATGGCAGGACTGATTCCGTTCTGGCATTGACCCGCGGGATAAGTGGGGTAGTTTTGGCAATATGGAGCGGTGGCAACGCTAGTGTTGTAGGGATGAGTGGGAGGATTGTTGTAGTTGCGGCCGAAACCGTAACTGAGCCACTGCGTCGTGATGCCAGTCCAAGTGTGGGTGGTGTTGTTCCAGTATTCCACGCGCAGCCATGCGCCCGAGCACAATGGATTGGGAGCGGAGGAGGTGACCTGCCCGAACAAAGGCCACGATCCTGCGGCGGCGCATCCCGTCGGTGCCGCGGTAGTCCAGTTGTTTGTGCCCGAGCTGGGCTTGGCCGTCGCATAGTACATGTTGTTTCCCGCAGTCACCCCGTTTGCTGTGGCTACGGTCCCTACAGTTACGTATGCGGCCGTGTTGGTAAACGGGGTACCGATCTGCACGTTTTGCCCGTCGGCGACCACTCCGCGTTCCGGAGTAAGGTCGGCCTGCGTATCAGCCAGCAAAATGCGGATCGCCGCCTCGTTGTAGAGGCGGGCACTGGCCAGAAGGGGTTTGTCGCTCGCTTGTTGCCGACGAATGATTTCTATAGCTCCAATCGAGTCTGACTGCATGAAAGGCAGTTGCAGCTTGGTTGCGCCGGTGGCTCCGGTGGTGATGAAGCTGTTGAATCCGCCGGCTGCTGTGCTTCCTTCGGAGACGGTTTTCCATTTTATCGGGGCGTTATTCACCGCGCCAGCAATGGGCGGGAAGCCACCCGTCCAACTGCCCTCGCCGAGCGGGTTGCAATTCGCCGCTGGTCCGGCTGCAGGGCCATTAGGACAGGCGCCGGCGGCGGCGGGCACGAAAGTTTGGCCGCCGTAACCAGAGGCGGTAGAGTGACCGTTTTCGAGCTGGTCCATGACCACCTGGCCCACTGCGGCAATCTTGTCGGTAAAGGTTAAGGTACTGCCCGAAGCGAGAAACAGATTGCCGTTGGTATGAACCCGGCCGCCGAAGTTAAAGTTTGGGCCGGCGAAGTAATCGCAATCGCCATCGCAGAAGATTCCGAACTCGAAAGCAGGAAGCAGACCTACTTCCACCGTGCGGGTGAGGGTTATGGCTGCGCCGGTAGCTGCCAAAGCATTCGTGCCGACCTGGCCGGCAGTCGACTGTCGCTGAGCTGTGACAGTCAAGGTAAAGGGGATGAGAGACGCGACCATGCCCTGATTCTGACCGGAGCCAACGATATCCCAGGTTGAGCACGAGCCGGGAGTTGGACAGGCTGTTCCGCTGGGTGTCGCCGATGGCCAAGTGACACCGTACGCTGGGTAGTTAACGCCGGTAATGCTCGAACCGGTAAGCGCGGTGGGGTAGTTGGCTGCGTTGCTCAAGGCGGCAATGTCGGCCGCATTGGGGGTCGACGACTGTTGATACAA
The DNA here is from genome assembly GCA_963717205.1 of uncultured Acidobacteriota bacterium. Taxonomy (GTDB): domain Bacteria; phylum Acidobacteriota; class Terriglobia; order Terriglobales; family Acidobacteriaceae; genus Sulfotelmatobacter. The sequence continues at coordinate 168,904 of CAVQVP010000002.1, forward strand.
TTGCGAAAGCTGTGAGGTCAGGTTCTCGATGCCAGCCTCTGCCCCATAATAGGCGACATTGCCTTCCAGATCATTGTTGCCCATGCGCTGTTCGTTGTTGACCAGGTACAACAGCCCTACCGCCATGGCCGACAACAACAGCGTCAACAGAAGCGCTGCGATAAGCGTGAAGCCTCGCGAATCTGTGGTTCTTTTCCCCATATTACCCCCCTCAAACTCCTACGACCGAAACAGACTGTCCATCATTCAGTCATTCAATCACTCGATCATTGACAAACGGTGCCGCTATTGCTTAAGGAATTGCAGAAGCTCATGTTGCCTGCGCTAACGGAGGTAGTCAGATACATGCTCTGAGCGCGGTTGTTTCCGATATTCAAACTCTGCCCCATCACCCATATGTTGGTCTTTTGAATCAGGGCGAGATTATCTCCAGCGGCCAATGGATTCGACTGGTTCGGATCTAAAAAGCCGGTCACATAATTGATCACGTCATAGCTGAATTGCAGGTTAATGATGTTGTCCGCCACTGGAACTGCATTGAGTCCGTTGACTTGGCGCATCAGACGCGGAGTCTGGACCGTGCCGCCAGCGGGAGGAACCTGCAGGAAATAAGTGACGGCGAAGAGCCGGTTGACGCTTATCGTGTCCCCCGCACCCGTGCTAGCGGCAAGGGCGGCGGTAAGACTATTAGCGCCGGCCTGGTTGAAATTGAGCGGGTCGGGATTGGTAAAACCAATGGTCCAGGGGCCGGTGCCACTTATGCTGGTGATCTCGGCGACCGCGGAGGCGATCTGCACGGAGCTGGTACCCTGGCCATTCGCCGCGCCCACACCCGTGCCCGCGTTTTGCACGCTGAACAGCAGCAAGTCACCTACATTGAGGCCGCCGGGTGCGAGGATGTTCGTGGGAAGAGAGGCATTGGGAACAGCGACCAAGGATACCGTCGCGGGCGTCGAAGCTCCCGCAGGAAAACTGAACGTGAAGTTGCTCAGGGAAAAATTGTAGTCGGCATAGATCGAGGTAACACTGTCGTTGACCGCGGCGGGAGCGCTCGGAATGACTGCGCTGCTCTCTACGCCGTTGCCGAAGCCGGGAATGATGCCAGTCATGTAATTGCCGTTGGGGTAGGTAGCGGCGGGAACATAGCAGGTGCCGCCCTGGTTGCAAGCGATCTTGATAGGACTTGCGGCGGGAAGCTGCAAGCCGCCGTTGGGCAAGCCTGCACCAGCCAGGCTGATATCTTTGGCCATCAACTCGATGCCGGCTCGCATGTTCTGCTGGGTTTCGGCGCGTTGAGTGATGGTAAACGCGGCAGTGTTCGCCTGCCGGAAAACACTGGTCATGGCTACCATCATGCCGATGCCGATGATAGAGGCGATCATCAACTCCAGAAGTGAGAAGCCGTGTTGCGATCTTGAGATAGGTAGTTTCATGTTTTCGCCAGCTCAGTGATAGTTCGAGATCAGGCCATTTACCGTATAGCTGCGGGCTGGCCAATTGGGCTTGGTATAAGTGATGGTTACGGTGACGCTGATGAGGTTCGTGTTGATACCTCCACCCTCGGCGACGGGCAGGTTCACCGGGGTGAAGGCGATGGTGCGAGTAAAGTTGTTCAGGCTGAGAGTTTCGTCGTCGCCCGTTCCGAGAACGCCGTCAGGACCAGGAAGGACCATGCACTCCACACCACCATTAGGGCAGGTGGCTCCGGATGCGGTGGTACACGGGGCCGTATCGCCCTGGACGCCGACAATTCCATAGACTGGTCCAGCACACAGCATCGGTAGTGCGCCGACTGCGAAGATTCCGGGGGGGTTGGCGCTGGTGTTGTTGATCGATGACCAAGGGATCTGCTGGCTGTTGCGGGCGGTGTAGATGCTCTCCAAAGCCTGGAGCGCTTTCTGGCGGGCCATCAAGTCTTCCTGCGCCGACTCGGTCGCCGTGATTGCCACGCCAAAGCTTGCCAGCACGGCGCACATGCCAACGCTCAGAATTACCATGGCGATCATCACTTCGATCAGTGCGAAACCGCGCTGTCCGAGACGCTTCCCGAATTTTTTATTTGCTTGCATCATTGCTGTTCCCAAATAGGACCGCCTGCCCGTTGAGCGAGAAACCATCCGCGGATTCTGCCCGTCGCTCCCCATACGCTGATAGCTTTCGAGGTGTACATGTTTCCGCTGGGGCGAGTGATGTAGATGACTCCGCTACCAATAAGATTGCCGAGGTTGTCTTGCGCCGAACCGTCAGGCATGAACACCACATAAGGTGGATTCAGGGGGACACCTGGCGCGGCTGTGGATTCGAAATCGATGGCAGTGAGGCCGGCGCCGAAGCCGTCCGGAGTATTGGCGGTAGGAATGCCAGCCTGCGCAGCAAAATTCACATCCGGCGGTAGTGAATAGTTCATGACCTGCTGTATCGGCTGCGCTATTCCTCCAACCACTGGAGGCTGGTACTGGACCTGGATGTAGGCTGCCGTGCCCCCAGCGGCAGGGTTGCCAACAGTAGGGAAAAAATTGATCTGGTATTGGTGACCCTGGGTAATTGCCAGGTTTCTAGTGTTGCGCAGAACCATCAAGGTCGTTTCATAAGCGGAATTGACATGGTTCTGCAACAAGACGGGCTGCAGCGTCGCGAACGTAACCCCGGCGATGATGAATGAAATGCTCATGGTGATCGCCAGTTCCAGCATTGAGAAGCCGCGTTGCCTCATCGAAGCCATTCCTTGTCGAGGGGGAGTCGTCTGGTAAAGCCGCAAAACTATTGCAAAGCCGACGCTGCGAATGCAGCACGGCCAGCAGACACCTTATTCGGTGTCGGCATTTCTCATCGTAGGTAGGAGGGGTGACAGCGTCAAAGCACCACGGTGCAACGCTGGAGCACTGGTCTTTTGTAATGGTGCTGGTGACTCAGGTCACTCGGTTGACCTCGCTGGAGTTAACAGAAATTTTGCGGAATCTGAAGCCAAAGGCAGATGACTCCGGTAACTTGTCGGGAGAACTGGAGTGATCCTACGATGCTTGGAGGTATGAATCTCTCATCGCTCCTAGTTTGCGCGGATGATGTTTCAGTGCAGGTGCTGCGCTGCGTCCTGGAAGAACTCGATATTCGGGCGGAGATGTGTGCGGACCCGGTGCGTGCAACGGTCAGACTGGCGCAGGAACGATTCGATCTGCTGATCCTCGATTGTGAAACGCAGGACGAAGTGATCACATTGTTGAACGAGAGCCGATCTTCGCGCGCGAGCGGCTCGACGCTGGCAGTGGTTGTGGTGGCGGGGCAGGAGAGTATCCGTGAGATGTTTTCACTCGGGGTGAACTTTGTGTTGTACAAACCGATGTCCTACGAACGGGCGCTGAGTACATTGCGTGCTGCGCAAAATGTGCTGTACCGGGATAAACGTCGCAAGGCCCGGGCGCCGGTGCACACGCATGCGACGATCGATTACGCCGGCGTCGAACAAGCCAAAGCGACGCTGGTGGATTTGGCTGAGGACGGCATGGCGGTGAACTTTGGCAAGAGGCTGCCGCCGACCTGCAAAGTTTATTTTCAATTTCAATTGCCCGGGCAGAGCGCGATGGTGCGCCTCTCCGGTCAGGTGATGTGGCAGGATTGGAACGGTCGTGCGGGAATTCAGTTTGTGGATGTGCCGCAAACGTCGCGGCGCATTTTGTCCGATTGGCTGCAGAGAAACCTGAGCGATGCCACAACGCGGGAGTTGGCCGCGGAGCCGGTGGAAGTGGAGCACTCCATCAAGCCGGTTGACGAAACTGTGGCGAACCGTCCCGAGCAAAAACCGGAGCCGAAGCCTGAGGAGAAACAAGAGACGAAGGTTCGCGAGCGAGCGGCGGTGGCTCGACTACGCGCTGAACCGAGCAATCGCCGCGGACAGACTCGATATGCCTGCCGGCTGGGAGCTGAAGTTTATCAGCAGGGAAGCTCGGTGCGGAACTATTGCCATCTGAGCGATCTGAGTCCCGGCGGATGTTACCTTGAAATGCCCCTCGCATTCACGACTGGGTCGGCGGTCGAAATTATCGTGCGCACCCACGAGATGAAGCTGCGCGTGAGCGGCCAGGTCAAGGCGTCGCATCCGGGCTACGGGATGGGAGTCTCATTCAAGCTGAATACCAAGGATGAGCGCCACGGTGTGCAGCAGTTGATCGATTTCGTGGCGGCTGCGGCTGAGAGCTCCAGCTAGGGGCAGTTCTCACTTTTCCATTCTCACTAGAGACAACTCGCGGAAACTCACGTTGCCTCCTGCTACTTCTTGGACGTCGTACCAAACATTCTGAGGCTGGTCCATCCTTGCGTTCTTTTCAAGGGTCGGTATCTCGAATTTATTCTAGTGGCGGCTTGAAACCCAATCGTCGAGGTCCGTGGTTCCCGCCCATCGCAAAGACCCGAAGGGGGCCAGCCCCCCGCAGCTGCTGCGGCCTCCTGATTCGCCAAAACGCTCCGGATCATTCAACCGAGATGCGCTCTCCCGTAACGTGACCCGCCACCTCCATTTGGAACGTACCGGACGGGTCATAAAAATTCAAAGTGAAGGAACCGGTTTGTTTACTCCCGGCGTTACTCAAGGTAATCTTCTCCCTGAGATGGATGGTTCCTAGGAAATTTCCGCTCGCGTCGTAGCTCCACACGCGGTGAGCGAGCTTGTAAACCCCGCCCGGTGCTTGCTGCCACACGCCGAGGCAAACATTCCCCGTTCTCGGATCGACATTGGGATTGTGAACTTCGGTCCCACTACCATTCCAGATTTGATACGCCTCCTGAATGGCTGTACCGCCTACTATGAACTGGACGTGCCAAAGGCCAACAATAGACGCGTTGGTGCCATCGCTACTGGAGGATTGCGCGTCGGGTTGCGCCTCGCGGGATTGACTTTCGACGGAAGCAGCCGACGCCGCCAGCGCTAATAGTGAGTCACCGCACGAAGCAAAGCCGCTTGCGCTGAGTGCAACTACCAAAACCATATACGCGGCAAACTTGAACCGCTTCAAAGTTTGAGTCAATTTCATGGATTTCTCCTTGTGAAAGTGGCCAACCCTCCGGCAGCTGGCGAAACGCGTCGACACTTATCGCCCACCGGCTGAGAGTCCGCAATGCAAACTGGATCACCTCCTGGACATTTTCGGAACACCCCGCAAGTTGCTCACATTCAATGTCTTCCGGGGTGACAAAATGCGTTCCAAGACAGGCTAACTCGGTTCTTGACCGCGGCTTCCATTGCGCTCACAATTCTGCAGTTGTATCTCCGGGGGCAAAGCCCCTTCTCCAGGCCTTTTCGGACATGAAGACGACCACCACACGAACCGCACTGTTCGATCCATACGCGCTCGATCTTCGCTCTGGGGAACTGCGGAAGTTCGGAACAAAAGTGAAAATGGGCGAGCAGACTTTTCAGATACTGCGCGTTCTACTCGAAGCCCAAGGGGAGTTGGTGACCCGTGAGGAGCTTCGGGCGAAGCTCTGGGCCGACGACACGTTTGTCGATTTCGATCATGGCTTGAACTCCGCAGTCCAGCGGCTGCGGGACTGCCTTTCCGACTCAGCGGAAAAACCACGCTGGGTCGAAACCGTCCCTCGCCGTGGTTACCGCTTCATAGGTCAAGTGGAGTGGTCGGATGAGGCCCCTACCTCCGAAATGCTGCTTGAGCCGCGCGAAGCGCTCGGCGATTCCTCCAGCAACCGTCAGTTTGCCAAAACACCACCTCGGCGCGGATACCAGTTTATTGCGCCGGTCACGAGCGATGGACAGAGCGCACTGGCCCCGGTCGTCCTGGCGGTATCACAGACGCAACGTTGGAAGATCGTGATGCCTCTGTCGTTCCTTCTGATTGCAGGGCTTATAGCCGGAGGCTTGGTCTGGCGCTCGCGGCTAACGCGTCATGTCACGGAGAAGGAAAACGTCATTCTTGGCGATTTCGCCAATTCGACAGGAGACGGAGTATTCGACGGAACGCTGCGGCAGGGCCTCTCCGTTGAACTGGAGCAGTCTCCTTTCCTGAACCTGGTGTCAGAAGAGCAGATCCATCAGACGTTGCGGATGATGGGTCTAAAGCCGGACGTGCAACTCACGCATGAAATTGCTCGGGAGGTTTGTCAACGAACCAATAGTGCAGCAACCCTGGGCGGTTCAATCGCCCTGATCGGCAATCAATACGATCTGATCCTCAGGGCTGTAGATTGTACCAGCGGAGATTTGCTGGCGAGCACAAAAGCACAGGCAGACCATAAGAACGGTGTGCTCGATGCGCTTGACAAAGCCGCTTCAGAAATGCGCAAGAAGCTCGGAGAATCGTTAAGCACCGTGCAGAAATACAGCACACCCCTTGTACATGTGACAACGCCTTCCCTGGAAGCTTTACAGTTTTACACTCTAGGTACTAAAACGCAGACCCAGACCGGCGATTTCGCGGCGTCGTTGCCTTGGTTTCAGAAAGCTATTGACCTCGATCCGAATTTCGCCATAGCTTACTTGGCCATGAGCGACACTTATGCAGCCCTTGGCGAGACCACGTCCCAAGCAGCGAATATGCGGAAGGCGTTCGACTTGCGCGCGGGAGTGAGCGAGCGGGAGAAGTTGGTCATTGAAGGTGACTACTACTATTATGTGACGGGAGACCTCATCAGCGCACGTCGTAGCTTTGAAGTCTATGCCAAGCTGTTCAGAGACAGCGACTACGCTCATAACTTACTGGCAACTTTCTCCAACACGTTCGGACAATATGACGCTGGCCTCAACGAGTACCAGGAAGCCCTTCGTCTCGCCCCACACAACAGCATTCTTTATCGTTACGTTGCCTTCTCATACCTGCTCTTAAATCGAGTCGCGGAAGCTGCGGCTGAAGCGAAAGAGGCGCACGCAATGGGTCTGGACTTTGATCTGGCACCGGTCCTCTACGGAATCGCTTTTTACCGGAATGACAGTGACGAAATGGCACGGCAGGCCGAAAGGGCAGCAGGCCGACCGGGAGTGGAAGACCTGCTTATAGCATTAGAAGCCGATACGTCTGCCTTTTTTGGTCACCTTGGAGAAGCCCGTGAGCTCTCACGGCGCGCTGCAGATTCTGCCGCGCGAGCGGGAGAGAAAGAAACTGCTGCGGGCTACTCTGCTGCAGCTGCCGTCCGAGAGGCTTTGTTCGGCAATGCACAGAAAGCACGACAACAGGCGATGACCGCAAAGGAACATTCGACTGGGAGAGATATGGATTACGGCATAGCGCTGGCCTTGGCCTACGCAGGAGACGCAAATCGAGCCCAAGCATTGACCGATGACCTAGGCAGGAGGTTCCCCGAAGATACAGTTGTAAAGTTCAATTACTTGCCCACGCTTCGGGCAAAGCTTGCGATCCGCCACTCAAACCCTCAGCAAGCGCTCAATATTCTTAAGGTCGCTGCTCCCTATGAACTTGGGTTGCCGTCAAATAGCTTTTACAATTGGCCAAATTTATACCCCGTTTACGTGCGGGGCGAAGCCTATCTTGCCGCGCATCAAGGTGGCAAAGCAGTCGCCGAGTTCCAAAAAATCCTCGATCACAAGGGCATTGTGCTGAATGAACCGATCGGCGTCCTGGCGCATCTTCAACTTGGTCGCGCCTATGCTATGTCTGGGGATACAGCCAAGGCACGCTCCGCCTATCGGAATTTCCTTGCACTCTGGAAAGACGCCGATCCCGACATCCTCATCCTGAAGGAAGCCAAAGCGGAGTACGCGAAGTTGCAATGAGGTCAATGGCAACACTGGGCGGGTGGCACATCCTTGCGTTCTTTGCAAGGGTGAGCATCTCGAATCTAGTCCAGTGGGCGGGCTTTGAAACCCAATCGTCGAGGTCCGTGGTTCCTGCCCCTTCGACAAGCTCAGGGCAGGCTCTTCGCAAGGACCCGATGGACGGGGCACCCTCAGTTATGGGGCAGCCGCCCCGCCTGTCATCTATTTCTTGGTCTCACTTGCTCTTCGAGTTATAGCTCTTTTGGACAAAGGCCGCGACGTTATCGTGTATTGCTTTCAGTGAGGCCTCGTGCGCGTACACCATGTGCCCCGATTCATAAAATTGATATTCGATGTTTTTTTGCAATTCGGGCGGAATCCCGGTGGTGGCTACCTCGCTGTGGCGGCTTTTTCTGCTATGGCTTTCTTGAAGTAATCCAGCGACATTTGCAGTCCGGTTTCGAGGTTGATCTTTGGTTCCCAGCCGAGGAGCGTACGAGCTTTGGTGATATCTGGTTGGCGCTGTTTGGGGTCGTCCTGCGGCAGAGGTTCGTAAGCGATTTTGCTTCTTGATCCCGTCACTTTGATTACGTGCTGCGCGCACTCAAGAATCGTGAACTCGTTTGGGTTGCCGATGTTTACCGGCAGATGCTCCGACGAATTCGCTAGACGGATGAAGCCGTCGATTTCATCGCTGACATAGCAAAAGCTGCGGGTCTGGCTGCCGTCGCCGTAGACGGTGAGCGGTTCACCCCGCAGGGCTTGTTTCATGAAGTTCGAAATCACGCGACCGTCGTTCAATTGCAGGCGGGGTCCGTAGGTGTTGAAGATGCGGACGATGCGTGTATCGACTTTGTGATACCGGTGATAAGCCATGGTGACGGCTTCGGTGAAGCGCTTGGCTTCATCGTAGACCGAACGGGGACCAAGGGAATTCACGTTACCCCAATAGGTTTCTTTCTGCGGATGCTCGAGCGGATCACCGTAGCACTCCGAGGTGGATGACACAAGATACCTCGCGCCGTATTTGAGCGCGATATCGAGCGCGTGAAAAGTTCCGAGCGATCCAACTTTTAACGTGGGAATGCCGTGGATCATGTAATCCACCGGGCTGGCGGGGCTGGCGAAGTGGAAGACGTAATCAACATGGCCGACATCGAAGGATTCGCAAATGTCTTTGTTTATAAACTCGAATCGTGAATCATTTCGGAGATGGTCAAGATTGGCGAGGCGGCCAGTGAGCAGGTTGTCGACGACAACCACGCTCCAGCCTTCGCCAAGCAGGGCATCGCAGAGATGGGATCCGAGGAAACCGGCGCCACCGGTCACCAGCGCGCGTTGTGGGATCATGCTTTCTTGTGGCCGTTGCGTACGGCAGCTGCGGGGACGCCGTCGGGATGACAGGCCGCGCGTCCCACGCTGTAATACGTGAAGCCGTGCGCCGCCATTACCTCGGGATCATACAGGTTGCGGCCGTCGATCACGATGGGATACTTCAGTTCGCGGTTGAGCCGATTGAGATCCAGGTTGGCAAACTCTTCCCACTCGGTGAGGATCAGCAGGGCGTCGGCGCCGCTGGCCGCTTCGTAAGCTGAGCCGGCGTATTTGAGATTGCTGTTCATCGCCTCCTGAGTACGCTCCATGGCGGCCGGATCGTAGGCCGTGACCTTGCAGCCCTCCTGCAACAGAGACTGCACGAGGAAAACAGCGGGTGATTCGCGAATGTCATCGGTACCGCCCTTGAAGGCGAGGCCGAGCACGCCGAGGTGTTTGCCGCGGAGGGTCCACAGGGCGCTGCGCACTTTGCGGAGGAAACGGTCGCGCTGATCTTCATTGATGCGCATGACTTCGTCGAGCAGGCGGAAGTCGTATCCACATTCGCGGGCAACAGCGCGAAATGCCATCACGTCTTTGGGAAAGCAGGAGCCACCGTAGCCGATTCCGGGATTCAGGAAGCGCGGGCCAATACGAGAATCCGTCCCGATGCCGTGGCAAACCTGATTCACATTGGCGCCGACCGATTCGCAAACCGAGGCGACCGCATTAATGAAGGAAATCTTCATGGCCAAAAATGCATTGGAAGCGTGCTTGATCAGCTCCGCGCTCTTGCTGCTGGTGACAATGATAGGAGCGGGAATCGAAGTGCGGTCCGGTTGCGGGATGGCGTCGGTGCGTTCATAGTAGCTGCCGCTGGTAAGCGGCGCGTAGACTTCTTGGAGAACGTGGGCGGCGCGCTCCGTGTCGCAACCGATGACGATGCGGTCGGGAAAAAGAAAATCAGTCACGGCAGTGCCTTCGCGCAGAAACTCAGGATTCGAGGCGACGTCGAAGGAATCCGGGTCGGCGCCGTTGCGCAGAATAATTCTGCGCACCCACTCGCTGGTGTAAACCGGCACGGTGCTCTTTTCAACGATAACTTTGTATTCCCCCAGGGCGCCGGTGATCTCGCGCGCGACGGACTCAACGTAGGAGAGGTCGGCGTCACCGCGATCGGTGGGCGGCGTGCCGACGGCAACGAAGATAGCCGCACTGGCCCGAACCGCTCCATGCAGATCGTCGGAGAATTGCAGACGATTGCCGCGGTGGCGCTCCAATAATTCGGGCAAAAATTTCTCGTGGATGGGAACGTCCCCGTTTTTGAGCGCGGTCAATTTGCGATCGTCGTTATCGACGAGAATCACATCGTGGCCAAGATCGGCAAAGCAGGCGCCCGCGACCAGTCCTACGTATCCAGAACCAACCACAGCAATTCGCATGTTTCAAACTCCCATGTTCGAATATCTTGAAGCAGGTTTAATCGGGATGCTCCGCGAAGGAGCTAACTACGGGGGTGACCAGCAAACTGCTCAGGTGACTTTTGAATCTCGTCCCCAAGATTACTGAATTCTAACAGTAAAGATCGAACAATGGGAGGAGATAAAAGGCTCTGCGCAGTCGCGAGTATTGACTTTTTTGAGCCGTTTTGGAACCGAAGCGGGGGTGGGAGTAAAGGAGCACACTGACATATTGACAACCTTGAGGTTTAAGGCGAAACTCCGCTACAGCGAGACGTTGATTTTTAAGTGTGCTTTTTCAGTTTTGCGCCTCTTCGTTATGCAGCGGCATGCCAAGTCGGGGCCCGATCCCTCACAGCCAATCCCTTCCACCGAGAGTGAACTTCAGGACGACGTCAGCTTCGATACGGATTTTGCGAATCTCGCGTCGCGCTTCGGGGCACAGAGCGGCGGCACTCTGTCGCTGGAGCTTTGTGCAGACCTGGCTCTGGAAATCGTGCTCAACGAAATTGTTGAACAAGCATGTCTGGCCACAGGAGCAACCGGCGCAGCCATCGTGTTGCAGCGAGACGGGGAAATGGTCTGTCGCGCCAGCAGCGGAGCGACTGCCCCGGAGTTGGGCGCGCGGCTCGACAGGGCCTCGGGAATTTCCGGTGAATGCGTCAAGACTCGCAAAACTCAGCGCTGCGACGACGTGGTGGAGGATCCCAGGGTCGATCTCGAAGCTTCGAAGCGGCTAGGCGTGCGGTCGGTGATTGTAATGCCTCTTTTGCGCGGAGCTGAGATGGTCGGAGTGGTTGAACTGTTTTCTTTCCGGCCAAACGCCTTTGGAGCGCGCGACGAACGGACTTTAGAGGCCCTGGCCAGGAGAACAGTGCGTAATCTCGATCGTGCGGACGAACAGATCAAACAGCTCGAACACAAGCAGCTCCAACCGAAGCAACTCGAAAATAAACAGGTCGAAAAGGAGCGATCCGAACCCAAGCAGATCGAAAGCACGAGTGAGGCTTCGCCAGTGCCAACACCTCTCAGAGAAATTGCCGCAGAGGGATCCGAAAGTCCCTCGCGACGCCGGTTCGACCTCGTTACGTGGACCTTCGCAGCAGCCGTTGTCGCGTGTGCCATATGGCTTGGGGTGTTGCTAGGCCGGCCGTTCGGAATGCAGAAAGTGATGATGCGCACTTATCCAAAGGCCGTATCGGCTGCGCCCGCCAGCGCTCCGGTTACCCCTGCGCCTAGTCCTGACGCATCTCATCAAGATGAGGGCCTCAATTCGTCTGCACAGGCACATGGCACCAACCCAACAACCGAGACCCCAGTTCTACCGGGAAGCTTGCAGGTCTTCGAGAACGGCAAGGAAGTATTTCGTATGCCGGCTGCGCAGAGGAAGGTCGAGCCGTCGTCCATGGGTCAGGGAAGCGTGGGACAGGGAAGCGCGACGCAGCGTGCATCAACAGTGCCGGAGAAAGCATCTGAGCTGGCTTCGCTGAAGACCGATGGCATTCTGCTTTATCGCGTCGAGCCGGAATATCCAGAGCAGGCTCGCGAACAGAAGATACAGGGCGTGGTCGTGCTTGAGGTGCACGTGGGCGCAGACGGCGCGGTGCAGGACGTGCAGGCAGTGAGCGGACCGCCGCTACTGATCAAGGCTTCCACCGATGCCGTAAAACAGTGGCGATTCAGGCCTCACACCAACAATGGTCGTCCAGTGGATATGCAAAGCAGAGTCAGCCTGAACTTCAGATTGCCAGAATAGAAAAGAAGGCCGGTTCGAAATATGCGAGATGCTTTGCAGAGAAATCTAGGTTGCGCTTTTGCGGATCATGACCGGCAGCGGTGTTCCAGCTTTCGACATACCAGTTTTCTCTGTCCCAGGTTTTAACGGCGCGCCAGCTGATTGTGATTCCCTGCGCGTATTCGGCGCGGCAGGATTACTGGGAGTGCTATTGCCCAGAGCGTAGAGCACGACTTCCACACGGCTGGATACTCCGAGCTTGTCAAAGATTCGGAACAAATAATTCTTGACGGTGTGCTCGGTGAGCTTCAGGCGCTGCGCGATTTCGCGGTTGGTGAGACCCTCTGCGACACAGCGAACAACATCCAGCTCACGTACCGAGAGCAGGGATTTGCCGTTGATCTGGAAGTTCGCCAGAGTGGGTTTGGCCAGCGCTTCGAGTACGTAGTGCAATTCGCCGCTGCTGGCCCACACCTGTCCCTGGTGAACGCACTGAATGCACTTGCCCAGCAGGCGGAAAGGTTCGGTCCGGCAGAATACGCCTCGCGCGCCCGCACGAAAAGCCTCGATCACCGACGCACGCTCGGAGGCATCGAGAAGCATCACTACCCGAGTGGAGGGCGACTCTGCGCGAATTTCGCGCACCAAGTCATATCCTCCAACACCGGTTTCTCCAGGTTTGGCACTGAGCACAGCCACTTGAGGTTTCTCGCGCTTCACCAATGCGAGAAGAGCCGGCACATTGGAGGGAGACTCGATCATCTGGAACTGTGCCTCTCGTCCCAGCGCTTCCACCAGCAATTGGGTGCTCATGGAAGTGTTGTCCGCAGCTAACACCCGAACGCGGTCTTGATTGGGAAGCGCAGTTATGTGGGCCATAGGACAAATGACGAAGCTAGCGGCACCCTACCTGATGGCCAAACCGTTGAGACCCGGAAATGGCGGCCCGCTGACGAAATGGCTGTAACGGCGATTGCAACACAACTCTTAAAAACATTTCAACCGAGGTCCGCGTCCGGTGAAGGATCCGCGGCAGCCAAGACTCTCAGCCTATGGGAAATTCGACTCCGAGTAAATAGCACCACCGGGCAGTGAGCAGCCACTCCACGTAACCACACTTTAGTTTATTCGAACTGCCAGTTGGAAATGTCTACCTTTGAAGATATGTTACATAAATTGACATTAGCCACGAGTAATACAATTTGGGAGAGGGTTCAAAGTCCGATAGGGACTTTATTCTCAGCACTTTTAACTCTTGCAAACTCTGGCATACATAGCTAAGATCGCCTTAAGATTTACGGGGAACCTTGGGTCCCCGATGGATCATGTCTTCGTAGAGCAGTTCCCCCCCAACGACGAATGCAAATACCTACTGGCCCCATCGCCAGTAGCGAACTGTCTTTTGTTTTGTTTCTCCCGGAAGTCACAGAAATGTGACTCAGAGGGCGGAGCTGTAAACGCCGTTAATGATTGAAGGTATTGGCAATTCCGGCCCCCTGAGACCGAGCAATGGAGTGGCCCACTGGTATGCCATCCGCACTCGGTCAAGGCACGAGAGAACCGCCGCCAAGCAGCTGGTGAGTCACGGAATTGAAACCTTTCTGCCCCTTGTCACACAATTGCATCACTGGAGCGACCGGACCAAACAGGTAGAAGTTCCATTGTTTCCCGGGTACGCTTTCGTGCATTTCGTTCCTGCCTCAGACGAACGAGTCCGGGTGCTTCGATCGCACGGGGTTGTTGGATTTGTTGGCCCCCGCTGGAACGAGACTCCGATTCCGGATAAGCAAATTCAGGACATCCGAATCCTCCTCGACCAAAACGCCCCCTTTCAAGACCACCCCTTTCTCAAAGTAGGGCAGGTTGTGCGCATACGCGGCGGATCGTTAGACGGCATCGAGGGGATTTTGTCAGCCAACAATGGCAATCGTAGCCTGGTTATCACGGTGGAGCCGATCGAGCGCTCGTTGTCAATTCGGGTCGAGGGATACCAAGTGGAAGTCGTGGCCTAGGGCCGGCACTGTAGGCGGCAGGTGGAAGTTAATTCATAGAAGACTGAAGGAAATTAAGGTGCACTTATGAACAATCTGAATGCTAACGCTACTACAGAAACCCCCCAGGAAACGAATATGAGCCGTGAGCGATCTAGCCTGGCAGAGGGACTGAATGCATTCCTGAACTCCGGCGAAGAGGTTACACTGAAGGAAGTTAGGACAGAGACGGAAATCTTTGCCATCCTGCACGCCTTGAGACGGACCCAGTGGAATCGGAAGCAGGCAGCCCGATTGCTGGAAATCAGCTACCGCGGTCTTCTGTACAAGATTCGCAGGCACAACCTGAAGCCCCAGTAACTTAAGATAGCGCTTTAAGTGGCAAGGTTTGTTTAGTAGGATCGGACGATGCGGTCCAGCGGTTCGTTGGGTTTTGCTGCTGAAGGAGGACAATTTCGATGATGCAACTGAGGCGTGTCCAATGGGTACTGATAGTTCTCGCGATCGGGGTGGTGACTGCGTTAGCCCAGCAGAGCGCGCCTGAGAGTCCGGCTCCGTCGCCAACCGCGGAAGCCACAGCAGCCCCTGCATCAGCGGACGCTACTCCAGCTCCAGACAAATCGAGCACGAGCCGCCCGGTGCTTGCAGAGCGGCATCCGCGCTACGTCTTGCAGGCTGGAGACTCGTTTGATCTCTCGTTCGATCTCAGCCCAGAATTCAACCAGAGTTTAACGGTTCAGCCCGATGGCTACGTGAGTCTGCGTGGAGTCGGCGATGTCCACGTAGCGGGGCAAACCGTGCCGCAGCTGACGGAGACTTTGAAAAAGTCCTACGGAAAGATCCTGAATGACCCGATCATGTCAGTGTTTCTTAAGGACTTTGAGAAACCATACTTCACCGTGGACGGCCAAGTTGGGCGACCAGGCAAGTACGATCTCCGCGGCGATACTACGGTGACACAGGCTCTGGCCGTTGCCGGCGGAGTATCGGCTAGCGCCAAGCACTCTCAAGTGCTGCTGTTCCGGCATGTTTCCGATCAGTGGGTAGAAGCTCGTATCTTGAATTACAAGAAGATGATGAAGGATGGAAACCTGAGCGAGGATGTGTACCTCCATCCTGGCGACATGTTGTACGTCCCCAAGAATACGTACTCGAAAATCCAGCAGTTCATGCCGAGTGCGAATCTGGGAACCTACCTCCGCCCGTAACGCGAAAAGTCACGAGGTCTGAATTATGCACCAATCACAAGCGACATCGAATAGTACTGGTTCCCTCGGCTTCACCATGCGCGACATCGTGGCCGTGGTTTTCCGGCAAAAGCGAATTCTCACACTTTCATTTGCAGGCATCGTGGCAGGAGTGGTTCTCGCCATGCTCGTGCTTCCGCCGCAGTACAAGGCGGAGATGAGGTTTCTGGTGAAGCGCGAACGCCAGGACCCAGTGGTGACCCCGGAACAAAGTGCCTCCATCATGTTCCGCGACACGGTCAGCGAAGAGGAAATTAACTCTGAAGTCGAGCTGATCGAGAGCGACGATGTTTTGCGCGACGTGGTTGTAGCCACGGGACTCAACAACCGGAAGCGGTTCCTCAACTTCCTGCGTCCGCGCCGAACGCCGCAGGAGCGGACGGCTGAAGCGATTCAGCGTCTTCAGGGGGAACTGGTGGTTGAGCCGGTGAAGAAAACCAATTTGATCGATGTCACCTACAGCTCGACCGATCCTCAACTGGCGGCGGCTGTATTAAGGAATCTGAACAAATACTATCTGGAAAAGCATCTGGCGGTGCATCACCCCGCAGGCCAAATGGAATTCTTTGAGAAGGAAACGGAAGAGTACGGCAAGAATTTGGCCGACGCCGAGCAGAAGCTGAAGGACTTTTCGGTGGAGCAGGGCGGAGTTGCACCGCAAGTGCAGCGCGACATGACTTTGCAAAAACTGAACGAATTCAACGCCAGCTTGCAGCAGACGCGCGCGGAAATCGCGTCGATAGAAACGCGGGTGCAGGATTTGCAGAAGCAATCGGCGAGCACAAACGCCCGAGTCACCACCCAGACGCGAAAAGCAGATAACCCAGCAGTGCTCGAGCAGTTAAAGGGGGCCCTGCTTACTCTCGAGTTGAAGCGTACGGAATTGCTGACAAAATATCAGCCCGGCTACCGGCTGGTGGACGAGGTAGAAAAGCAGATTGCTGACACTCGCGCTTCGATCGCTGCGGAAGAAGGTTCCCCGATTCGCGAAGAGACCACCGACCAGAATCCCACCTTCTCGTGGATCACTTCGGAGCTAGCAAAGGCCGAGGCGGACCTGAGCGGCTTACGGGCTCGCGAAACGGCTACTCAGGCAGTGGTCAACGTTTTCATGGAGAAAGCGAAGCAACTGGAAGAAAAGGGAATTGTGCAGCAGGATTTGCTGCGGGCAGAGAAGGCCAACGAGGAAAGCTATCTGCTCTACCAGCGCAAGCGTGAGGAAGCAAGGATCGCTGACGCGATGGATCGGAACCGCATTCTGAACGTCGCAGTGGCGCAGGAGCCTACTGTTCCCGCTTTGCCGTCCAATTCCCGGTTGAAGTTTGCCTTTATCGGGATATTGCTGGCTGGAGTAGTGAGCCTGGGATTGGCGTTCTCCGTCGATTACATGGATCAGTCGTTCCGCACTCCGTCGGAAGTTATGGCGGACCTGAACATTCCGGTGTTGGCGGCTGTTCCGATGCAGGAAAGCAGTAGCGGGCTGAATGGCAATGGAAATGGCGGCGGACACTGGAAACAGTCGGTCCGCGAACCAAACTTCCAAACAATTGGCCGCGAGGATGGTAACTAGTGTTTCGTGAATTTTACGGATTGAAAGATCAGCCCTTCGGCGTGACCCCAGACCCGCGCTATCTCTACTTGTGTCCGGGGCACAGGGAGTCACTGGCATCTCTGTTCTGCGGCATCGAAGCCAACCGTGGATTCCTCGCGCTCATTGCCAAGCCTGGGATGGGCAAGACTACGTTGCTGTTTCAGTTGCTGGGAAAGATGCGGACCACGGCCCGCACCGCCTTCCTGTTTCAAACCCAGTGCAGCTCCCGGGAGTTCATGCGATTCCTGATGGCGGAGTTCGGCCAGGATAGCCGGGATCAGGACTTCGTTCACATGCATGAGGAGTTCAATAAGTGCCTCCTGCAGGAAGCCAGAGCCGGCAGACGTTGCGTCGTCGTGATCGATGAAGCACAAAATCTGGATTCTTCGGTGCTGGAAACGGTTCGCCTGCTCTCCGACTTCGAGACGCCGCAGGCGAAGCTGGTACAGATCATTCTGGCGGGACAACCGGAGTTGGGGGAAAAATTGGCCAGCCCGCAACTGGTCCAGTTGCGGCAGCGGATTTCGATCGTCAACACGCTGAACCCGCTCTCGATCGAGGAGACCAGCCAGTTCATCGACCACCGCCTGCGAGTCGCCGGGTGCAAAGGTCAATCCCCTTTTGCCCGCGACGCCAAGGTTTTGATTGCCAGGGTAAGCGAAGGTATACCGCGCAAGATCAATAATTATTGTTTCAATGCGCTGTCGCTGGGCTGTGCCATGCGACAAAGAGTGATCGATGCGCGCATCGTGCGAGAAGTAGACGAAGATCTGGATATCAAGCGCCTGCTGGCCGGGCTCACTCCGGATGAAGTTCCGGAGATGGGCGGAGCCGCTGTGCTGTTCGGCGGCACCACAGACAGTAAGTCAACTTTGACACCTGCGACGGCACAAGATTACATGCGCCAGGTTGCAACTCTCCTGCGCATGCCAATGGCAGGCGGCAGCGAATGAGCTTCATGGCGCGCGCACCAATGCAACACCGTTTAAGACCCAAGGGACTGGAGTAAACCGATGAGCAGAAATTTTGAGCTGCTGCAGAAACTGGGAAAAGAACTCGATATCTTCGAGCCCGAGGCGGAGACGGAAGTCGTGGCTGCCGTCGAGCCCCAAGAGGTTGAGACGGTCCCCGCCAAGCCGCCTCGATTTGACATGGATCCCAGGCAGCGCGACGAAGTGACGAAACTGGTGCAGCGCGTGTTTCTGGGTTCCGAATCTGGAGCATCGCGAGTTGTGACGTTCTGCACCCTCGAGCCGGGAAGCGATTCATCCTGGATTTGCTCTCGCGCGGCCGAGATGTTGGCGGCCCAAGTGGCGGGAACGGTTTGCGTAGTGGATGCGAATTTAGTGGAGCCGTCCCTGCACCTGCAATTCGACACCCCGTGCGAGAATGGCCTGACCGATGCGTTGCAGCACTCCGATCCCATCCAGCGCTACTTGAGGCCGTCAGGGGTGCGCAACCTTAAGTTCTTGAGCTGCGGAGGCGAGGCCCAGGAGTGGCAGTCGCTGTTGGGATCGGACCGGATGCGGGCCCGTCTGGCGGAATTGCGCGCGGAGTTTGATTATGTGTTGATCGATGCGCCCGCGTTAAACCCGAGCAATGACGTGATGGCTTTGGGGCACGCCTCCGAGGGCGTCGTTCTCGTGCTCAAGGCGAATTCTTCACGGCGAGAGGTCGCGCGTAAAGCGGTAAAGGATTTTGAAAACGCCAGCGTGCGGGTTCTCGGCGCTGTGTTAAGCCATCGAACGTTTCCCATCCCTGAAAAAATCTATAAAAAACTCTAAGCGAACGAAAAAGAGTAGGCCGGATCAGGTTGGCGATGGCCTCTCCTTAATCTGCTCTGGCTTCCGTTATACCGGCCCTAGCTAGCCAGCTTTTTTATCCCTCTCTATTCGCGGCAGTGCTGTTCACGACAAATAGCTTACCCAGGGAGTCTTTCGCAAAATGAGCAACGCCCGCCGACAAATTCTCCTCAATATCTTCAGGCTCTTCGATCTGGGCCTGATGACGTTCGCCTTCATCGTCGCGGCCCTGCCTGGTCTGGAAGAAAACAGGAGCGTTTCGTTTGCCGAATTCTTCTCCATGCGGATCAAGATCGCAAATCTTGCGATCTTCGCACTTCTGGTTTTTTCCTGGTATTTCATCTTCAATCTCTTCGGGTTGTATCGGTCGCGGCGTCTCTCCACACGCGGGCGAGAGCTCAGCGACGTGATCAAAGCGGTCTCGGTAGCCGCACTCGTGATTTTGGCTGGACACATCGCGTTCCACATTCGCATGGTCACGCCGCTGTTTCTCGCCTCTTTCTGGCTGGTGAGCGCTGTGACGATGGTGGCGAGCCGCCTGGTGTTGCGCGTGGTACTGGCCTGGGTGCGCCGCCATGGCCGCAATCTTCGCGACATCCTGATTGTAGGCTCCAACGAGAGGGTGCTGGACTTCTGCCGCGAGATTGAGACCCGATCCGATCTGGGTTACCGGGTGATCGGTTTCGTGGATGAAGAATGGTCGGGAGTGGAGAACCTTCGCAAGGCGGGCCACCCGGTGGTTTGTGATTTCAACGGACTCACCCACTTTCTCCGCAACAACGTGGTAGACGAGGTCGTGCTGGCGCTCCCAATGCAATCTCTGTATTCCGAGGCGTCGCGGATTGCCACGGTGTGCGAAGAGCAAGGGATTACCGTGCGGTGGCTTTCGAACATCTTCAATTTGAGGCTTGCGAAACCCAAGGCTGAACATTTGGCAGGCGATCCTGTGATCACGCACGCTACTGGTCTTGCCGAGGGCTGGTCGGTTGTGGTCAAGCGAGTTCTTGACCTGGTTATTTCTACGGTCGTTCTGATTTTTCTGGCTCCAGTTTTGGTGGTCGCCGCCGTGGCCATCAAGCTGACTTCGCCCGGTCCCGTTTTCTTTCTGCAGAACCGCGTCGGACTCAATAAGAGAAGGTTCAAAATCTGTAAATTCCGGACGATGGTGGTGGACGCAGAGAAGGAAATGGCGCAACTGCAGCATTTGAACGAAGTCAGCGGTCCGGTGTTCAAGATCAAGAATGACCCTCGGATTACTCCTCTCGGGCGATTCCTCAGGAAAACCAGTATTGACGAATTGCCACAATTGTTTAATGTTCTCAAGGGAGACATGAGCCTGGTGGGTCCGCGGCCTTTGCCGGTGCGGGATTACGAGGGATTCAGCAAAGATTGGCAGCGGAGGCGGTTCAGCGTTCGTCCAGGAATTACATGTCTGTGGCAGATCAATGGCCGCAGCTCGATTCCGTTTGAAAAGTGGATGGAGCTGGATCTGGAATACATTGATGGCTGGTCCCTTTGGCTTGACTTGCAGATTTTAGTGCGCACGATTCCCGCGGTACTTCGTGGGTCGGGCGCTGCATAAACCCGAGGAAGTCACTCGGGGGTTAATTCATCGAAGCCCGAAACAAAGTTAAAAGCGTCACTGGCGATTCGCGCTACCTGTTAATAACTGCCCCTTTATGAACAGTACCTTCCCACTCGATAGTCCTGGTTCTGGCCCACCGATTCAATCCAACACAAACGAATCCGTTCGTCCGACGAATGGGCGACCGTATGGAGAGCACGCGCCACTCTGCGTTCAGCATCTGGTGGCTCAGCGGGCGGCGCTTGCCCCGGAGTCGCTGGCGGTGCGATGCGGTTCCGAGTCTCTCACTTACCAGAGTCTGAACCAACGAGCGGATCAGCTCGCGCAATACTTGCGCACTCTAGGCGTGGGGGCCGGGACGGTGGTTGGTTTGTGCCTGGAACGGTCGCTCGATTTCGTGATCGCTTCTCTCGCTGTGCTCAAAGCGCGTGGTGTGTATCTGCCGCTTGATGTGCGAGTTCCAAAGGAACGGCTGTCCCTGATGCTCGAGGATGCCAAGGCTCCGGTGCTGATCACTGACTCCGGCTTGGCCGAGTCCCTCGCAGCCGGGCGGCGTGTGGTCGCTCTCGAAGTTGACGCTACCGCGATATCTCAACTTCCGGCGATTCCGCTGGCGGATGGGGCAACGCTCGAAGATGTGGCGTATGTGATTTATACCTCCGGTTCGAGCGGAGTGCCAAAGGGCGTTCTGATTGGCCACGACAACCTGCTCAATCTAGTGAATTGGCATTGCGAAGCATTTGGATTAACGGCGGCCGACCGCACCAGCCAGCTGGCGTCAGCGGGCTTCGACGCAGCGGTGTGGGAGATTTGGCCCAGCCTGGTAGCTGGAGCGAGCGTTCATATTGTGAGCGACGAAGTTCGCGCCCAGCCCGAAAAGTTGCGCGACTGGCTGCTTCGCGAAGAGATCACCGTCAGTTTCATTCCTACCCCCGTGGCGGAGCAAATGATCAAATTGTCCTGGCCTGCGGAAACAGCTTTGCGTTTCTTGCTCACCGGCGCGGATACTTTGCATCACTATCCATCGTCAAATCTGCCCTTCACTCTGGTGAACAATTATGGACCGACCGAGTGTACGGTGGTGACGACCTCGGCGCCAGTTGAGCCTCGCGACTCGACCGATGGATTGCCCCCGATCGGCCGGCCAATCGCCAACTGTGAAATCCACATACTCGATGGGAATATGAAACCGGTGGCGCGAGGAAAAATTGGCGAGCTTTATGTCGGCGGCGCTCTGGTCGGGAGAGGCTACCTAAATCTTCCTGACTTAACGGCGGAACGCTTTGTCGAAGATCCGTGGGCGGCAGCGCCGGGGGCGCGCCTCTATCGCACGGGAGACCTCGGTTGTTACCAGCCGGACGGTCAAATCGCATTCCACGGCCGCATCGATGATCAAGTGAAGATTCGTGGCTACCGGATTGATCCGAGCGAGGTGGTCAGCATTCTGGACCGTCACCCG
Source organism: uncultured Acidobacteriota bacterium (assembly GCA_963717205.1). GTDB lineage: Bacteria > Acidobacteriota > Terriglobia > Terriglobales > Acidobacteriaceae > Sulfotelmatobacter. The sequence continues at coordinate 190,805 of CAVQVP010000002.1, forward strand.
GTGGTGCAAGCCAGCACTGTAGTCGCGCGGCAGGATGGCGAAAGTGAGAAACGCCTGATCGCCTACATCGTTCCGGTACCCGGTGCGATTTTGAAAGGCAGCGTCTTGCGGGAGTTCCTGCGGCAATCTCTGCCGGAATACATGTTGCCCAGCGTTTTCGTTGCCGTGGAGTCGCTGCCCATGTCGGCTAGCGGGAAAGTAGAGCGAAGCTCCCTGCCGGCTCCCGACGATCAGAACATTATTTACGATGAAATTTTTGTCGCACCGAGAACCGCAACCGAGCAGCGCGTGGCCGATCTCGTGGCGCGGCTTCTGCACGTCGACAAGGTTGGCGCCAACGACAACTTCTTTTTGCTGGGAGGAAACTCGCTTCTCGGCACGCAGGTGATCAACCGGGTGAGTGCAACGTTCGGAGTCGATTTGACGCTGCTCGCTTTATTCGATCATCCTACCGTTGCTGGTATCTCGCAGCAGATTGAAAAGTTGCGAACAGTTAAAGTTGCTTGAATCGTTGAGAATCCGGTCCATCAAGAATTGGTTCATCAAGAGGTGGCTCATCCCATCGCATGAATGCTGAAAGCACTCTCGCAGCCAGGCCGCCAGATCAGAGCTTAAGCCTGTATCAATTGCTGGATCCCGAAGTTTTGGCCAACCCTTATCCTCTGTACCATCGGTTGCGCAACGAAGATCCGGTGCACTGGGATCCTTTTCTTCATGCCTGGGTCGTTACCCGTTACGACGATGTGATGACGGTGCTGCATAAGTTTTCGGCGGAGCGCACACCGACTCCCGAGAAGTTGCAGGAGATGGGACTTGCCGCGATGGGTCCGATCGCCAAAGTGATGGTGCAGCAGATGCTGTTCATGGATCCGCCGGCGCACACTCGCATCCGCGGTCTAGCTGCCCATGCTTTCACGCCCGCGCGGGTCGAGGTCTTGCGGGGGCAAATCCAGGAGATTGTCGACGATCTGATTGACGCCGTCGAGTCCAAGAACGGAATGGACGTGATCGCGGAGCTGGCCGAACCGCTGCCCGCGATCGTGACTGCGGGAATGTTGGGCGTTCCCGCAAGCGACTGGCGTCAGCTCAAAACGTGGTCCGCCGATTTTGCCGAAATGCTGGGGAACTTCCAGCATAATCCGGAGCGTGTGGAGCACATGCTGCGCACGGTGCAGAATCTGGTTGACTATTTCCGTGATGCGATCCGGCAGCAGGTGGCGCAGCCGCGAGAAGGCCTGATCCATTCGTTGCTAACTGCGGAAATCGACGGCGACAAATTGACCCACGAAGAAATTATTGCCAACACGATCGTGACGATGGTCGGCGGACAAGAGACGACAACGAACCTGATTGGGAGCGGCCTGCTGAGCCTGTTGCGAAATCCACGTCAGTTGGAGTTGTTGCGATCCGATTTCTCGCTGATTCCGTCGGCGGTTGAGGAGTTGCTGCGCTACGAGAGCCCGAGCCAGCATACCGCGCGCCTGGCACCGGAAGACACCGAGATGGGCGGCAAGAAAATCGCTAAGCGGCAAGCGGTCGTTGCGGTGATGGCGGCCGGAAACCGCGATCCCGAACGTTTTCCCGATCCTGACCGGCTGGACATTACGCGCAAGGATAACCGGCATTTGGCATTCGGCTGGGCTGCCCACTTCTGTTTTGGAGCGCCTCTGGCACGTCTCGAAGGACAGATCGTTTTTGAGACGATGCTTCGGCGCTTGCCCAATTTATTTCTCGAGCCCGGGCCGTTGAAGTGGCGTCACAATCTTGGCCTCCGCGGGCTGGTCTTGCTGCCCGTCAGTTTTGTGCCTACCGCCTAAGAAGCCGGTACAGCAAGAAGGCAGTTGTTTTTTTCGCACCTTATCCCCCAAAATGAGTTCCTTGGTGCAATCGCAAATAGAATCAGTGTCGGAGAATCCTGTGGGCGCGGCCCCGCACGATCCGATTCCGCCACAGCATCAGCCGATCGCTGTGCGCGCCGGTGAAGGCCCTTGGCCGCTGTCGTTTGCCCAGGAGAGAATCTGGTTCCTGCATCAGTTCGCGGCGGGGAGCCCGGTCTATAACGTACCCATCGCGGTGCGGATCACTGGCGATCTCGACGTCACTGCTCTTCGAAATGCCCTGCGTGCTCTGGTGGCGCGCCATGAAGCCTTGCGCACAATTGTTGTCTCGCTCGACAGCGCCCCTGCACAAGCGATCCAACCGGATCAGAGCCAGGCGGATAAGAGCCTGGATCTTCACGTCGTCGATTTGAGTTCGGATCTGAGCTCGCTCCCGGAGGAAGAACAGCAGCCCCGGCTGGAGCGAGAGATTTCCGATTTCTGCAAACAGCCATTTGATCTCGAGCGCGACCTGCTACTAAAACCCTGCCTTATTCGCTGCACCGCGCAGGATCATACGCTGGTCCTGAACCTGCACCATATCTGTGCCGACGGCCCCTCGATGGCCGTTCTCCATGAAGAATTGGTCGCTCTGTATCAGAGTTTTTCCCGCGGCGACGAAGCTGAACTCCCGCCACTTCCCATCCAATATGCCGATTTCGCCGTATGGCAGCGCAAGGGTTTTACGCGAGAGGCGCTCGGCAAGCAGTTATCCTACTGGCGCACCAAGCTGCAGGGAGCTCCACCGTACCTCGAATTGCCCACCGACTTCCCGCGTCCCGCAGTGCAAACCTACGAAGGCGCCCGGCATTTCTTCCAACTGCGAAACGCCTTAGCGACCCGGCTCCGCGAGCTGAGCCGAAGGGAAAATGTTTCACTGTTCATGACGTTGCTGGCGGGCTTCGAAGCCCTGCTGCAACGCTACACGGCGCAGGAAGACATCGTGGTCGGCACGCCGGTCGCGAACCGTCCCCGGCCCGAGCTGGAAGGATTGATCGGCTTCTTCCTGAATACTCTAGCGCTCCGCATCGATCTCAGTGGTGACCCGAGCTTCCGGCAATTGTTGGCGCGCGTGCGCCAGGGCGCTTTGGAAGCGTATGGCAATTACGAATTGCCGTTTGAAATGCTGCTCGAAGACCTGAGGCCGGCGCGTGATCTCAGCCGGAGCCCGGTTTTTCAGGTGATGTTCACTCTGCAGAACGCGCCAACTGCGACGATCCAACTGCGCGACCAGAAGTGGGTTTCGCGTGAGTTAGATACTGGCACTTCCAAGTTCGACCTGTTTATGGTTTTGCAGGAAAAGGGCCCCGAACTTGGCGGGTACGTGGAATACAACTCCGGCCTCTTCGAACCGTCCACAATCCAGCGAATGGTTGCGCACTTCGAGCGTCTGCTCGAAGGCGCTTGCCTTGATCCCAATCAGAAGATTTCTCTCTTGCCCTTGCTCGCCGCAGAGGAGCGCCAGCAGCTGGTTGTGGGGTTTAACGATACCGGCGCCAGCTACCCATCGGATGGGTGCATCCATCAACTCTTTGAGGCTCAAGCCGAGCGCACTCCCGAGAAAGTCGCGATTATCTGCGGAAATGATTGTCTGAATTATCGCGAGCTGAACCGCCGCGCGAACCAGTTGGCGTGGAAGTTGAGGAGCATGGGAGTCGGCCGGGAATCTTTCGTGGGAGTCTTCCTCGACCGTTCGGTGAACATGGTTGTTGCCCTCCTTGGAATCCTCAAGAGCGGGGGCGCATGGGTTCCGCTCGATCCGTCTTATCCCAAGGATTGGCTGGACTTCATTCTTCAAGACTCGCAAGCCAGCGTGGTAGTGACTCAGAAGAATTTGCTTCCGAGCCTGCCCAGGAAGACAGCAGTCGTCTGCATTGATCGAGACCGGGCAGAGATTGCGCGCGAGAAAGACAGCAATCCAGACAACGAGATCACGAGCGATAACCTCGCCTATGTGATCTATACCTCGGGCTCGACCGGCATCCCCAAGGGCGTGCTCGGGCTGCATCGCGGCGCAGTGAACCGCTTTACCTGGATGTGGAAGCAGTATCCGTTCACCAGCGGAGAAGTGTGCTGCCAGAAGACGTCTCTGAATTTTGTGGATTCGATCTGGGAGATTTTCGGTCCTCTGCTGCAAGGCGTTCCCAACGTAATCATTCCGGACGAGCTGGTGAAGGATCCGCTTGAGCTAGTCCGGATAATGGCCAGCGAGCGAATTTCGCGGATCGTGCTGGTTCCCTCGCTGTTACGCGTATTGCTCGATGCTTACAGCGGGCAGGCGAGCGGACAGAAAAAAGGCCGCCGTCCTCATCCCAAATTGTGGATCTGCAGCGGCGAGGCGCTGGAACCTGCGCTTTGCCGGCAGTTCGAGGAAGTTTTCCCGGAGAGCACGCTGCTCAATCTCTATGGCTCGTCTGAGGTTACCGCTGATATCACTTACCATCAGCTCGGTCAAATTCATGAAAACATGGTGCCCATCGGAAAGCCCATCGCAAACACTCAGGTTCACGTGCTGGATTCCAACCTCCAGGTGGTTCCGGCCGGCGTCGTGGGCGAAATCTACGTGGGTGGAGATAACCTGGGGCGAGGCTATCATCGCCGCCCGCAACTGACGGCAGAGAGATTTATTTCCAGCCCACTACCGGAGTTTCCCGGGAAGCTTTACCGGACCGGGGATCGTGGGCGCCGCCGCGCGGATGGCGTGATTGAATACCTTGGACGGGTAGATCACCAGGTGAAGATTCGCGGATTCCGCGTAGAGTTGGGGCAAATCGAATCCACGCTCATGAAACACAAGGCGGTGGAAGCGGCGGTTGTGGTGCTTCACGAGAGCGGGGCTGCAGATAAAACTCTGGCCGCCTATGTCGTTGCCAAACCGGATAAAAAATTCGCGGAGGGAGAACTTCGCACCTTCGCCAAACAGAGCCTGCCGGAATACATGGTCCCGCTGCATTTCATAGTTCTGCCCGGCCTGCCCCTGATGCCGAATGGCAAAGTGAATCGCGGAGCGCTGCCGAGGCCAAACGAAGACGTACGATTACCGGGCCGGGGCGAACTGCTGGCTCCCCGGAACCACACGGAGGAAGAGCTGTCCAAGATCGTGCGCGCAGTTTTGGGGCACGGTCCCGTTGGGGTCGATGAGAACTTTTTCGATCTGGGGTTTCATTCTCTTCTGGTGAGCCGGTTGCTCCTCCGGGTGAATCGCGCCTTTGAACGGAGGCTATCGCTGGCAGATATTTTCCGTGCGCCGACCATCGAACAACTCGCGCGCCTGCTTCACGTTCAAGAAGAAAACGCACCGGCACATCTCATGGGAGTAGTGCCGATCCGGCAGAGCGAAGGGCCGCGGCCAGCTCTGTTCTGCGTTCGCGGCGGCGCGTCGTTTCGACCCCTGGCAAACCGTCTGCGCGCAGATCAGCCTTTCCTGGGGCTTGACTTGCCGCAACAGGTGCTCGATCAACTGCCCAAGCCCTACCGAATCGAAGACCTCGCTGCCGCATTTATCCAAATCATGCAGGCGGTGCAGCCGCAGGGACCCTACTGTCTGGCCGGTCTTTGCGTGAACGGCGTGATCGCGTATGAAATGGCGAGACAGTTAGAGGAGCGAGGGGAACGGGTGGGGATGCTCGCTTTGTTCGACTCGCAAAATCCGGTCTGCTACTGGGACTATCAGGATTACCGGCTCCGTTATTTTTTCGAAAAGGCCAAATTTCACGTGGAAAAGTTGACGCGCGTCCGAATCAATGACGTTCCCACATACGTGAGCGAGAGGTGGGAAGGAGTGCAACGGCGCGTGAACGCGTTCAAGTGGCGATTCTTTCAGGGTTCTCGAAAGCCCGGCAGCAACGGGGTTCCGGACGATCTGAATCCGGTGGTCCATCCCGCAGCGTGGGAGTACCGCCCCAAGCCTTACCCGGGAAACATCGTGCTCTTTCAATCGACCGACTGGCCCAACGCGCCGTATTGGGATTACGAGCAGGGCTGGCGCAACTTTGCGCTGGGCGGTATTCAGACTTACAGAATGCCGGGAGCGCATCTGGAAATGTTCACGGAGCCGAACTGCAAGGTTGTAGCGGAAAAGCTCACGATGCATCTTGAGGAAGGCACGCAGGATTCTGCTTCGAAACCGCATTCCGACGGTGCCGAGATGGTGGCCGGGTGATCACCGAGGCGAACAATCGACCGGCGCACGACAAAATGGTGCACGAACCAGCCACGCGCGAACCAGCCACGACGGATGCTCGCGATTCGCAAATGCAAATGCCGATGAGTGAAGCGGAGCGGAATCAGATTCTGGTGCGATGGAATGACACCAGAGCTGATTATCCAAGCGATTTGTGCCTGCACCAGGCGTTCGAGGCGCAGAGCCAGCGCACTCCGAATTCCGTTGCGGTCGAATATGAGAATGTAACGCTCACGTATGCGGAGTTGGACCGCCGCGCAAATCAGCTTGCCCGCTATTTGCGCAAGCGCGGTGCGGATGTTGAAGGCAGAGTCGCAGTCTGTCTGAAGCGGTCTTTGGAATTGCCGGTCGCCTTGCTGGCTGTGCTGAAAGCTGGCGCAGCCTGCGTCCCGCTCGACCCGAATTATCCGGAAGAGCGGCTGGAACTGATGCTCCGGGATGCTGCTCCTGCGGTTTTGCTGACCGATGAAAGCTCGTTGAAGAAATTCTCATCGGCAAAGTTCGCGAGCTCTGGCCTGGAGATCGTTGGCCTGCCACAAGAGTGGGCTCAGGTTTCGCAAGAGGACGATAAGAGAATTGCGTGTGAAGTTCATCCCGCGGATGTTGCCTATGTGATTTATACCTCGGGTTCCACGGGGACGCCGAAAGGAGTTCTCCTCACTCACGGTGGATTGGTGAATCATGGCGCGGCGGCGGTGAAACTCTTCGGTCATGTGCCGTCTGACCGGGTCCTGCAATTCTCGTCGATCAGTTTTGATATCGCGATCGAAGAGATGTTTCCGACCTGGATGGCGGGCGCGGCAGTCGTTTTCCGGCCGGAAGATTTATCGCTGCAAATAGGCGAGTTCCTGCGCTGGGTGCGACAGCACGGCATTACCGTATTGGATTTACCGACCGCATACTGGCACGAGATAGTGCACGAACTCTCCGACCTGAACGAGCCCGTACCACAGGGATTGCGTCTGGTGATTGTCGGAGGCGAGAAGGCATCGGCGAAGGCTTTTTCAGCTTGGAGAAAAGCGGTTGGCAATCGAGTTCGCTGGATCAATACCTACGGGCCGACCGAAGCCAGCGTGATCGCGACCGCCTATGAGCCGCCAAGTTCGCAAGATATTCCCATACTGACGACTCTGCCGATCGGCCGGCCGGTTGCAAATACCAAAGTTTATTTGCTCGATGAGCAGCTCAATCCCGTGCCAGTTGGAGTGCCTGGAGAGCTACACATCGGCGGCGCCGGCGTGGCTCGCGGTTATTTGAACCGTCCGGAAAACACCGCGGAAAAGTTTATTTCCGATCCGTTCAGCGACGATCGCGCGGCGCGCCTTTATAAGACTGGGGACATGGCCCAGTTTCTTCCATCCGGCGAAATTGAATTTGTCGGGCGCCGCGATTTTCAAGTCAAGATTCGCGGATTCCGCGTAGAGCCCGGAGAGATTGAAGCGGTGCTGGAGCGCCATCCGGCAATTCGTGACGTTGCCGTCGTGGCCAGGGAGTGGAGCGAAGGCGACAAACGTTTGGTGGCTTACTACGTTCCGCAGGCTGGTCAGCGGCCGGTTCCGAGCGAGCTGCGTTCCTTCCTGCAAGGCAAGCTGCCTGCATATATGGTGCCCGCATCCTTTGTGATGTTGCAGGCGATGCCGCTCACGCCAAACGGCAAGGTGGACAGGAAAGCACTGCCCGATCCCGCGGCGAGCGACAGCGAGCCGTTCCATATCGAGTCGTCCCGTAGCGAGTCGGCAAGCGATGGTGCGCAACCGAAAGATGCTCTGGAGTTGCAACTCACTGGACTCTGGGAAAGTGTACTGGGGATTCGGCCCATCGGTAGGCAGCAGAATTTTTTTGATCTGGGCGGACACTCGATTCTTGCCGTCCGCTTGATGCATCGCATCGAGCAGGCGTTGCAGCGGAAAATTCCCATTACTACGCTGCTGCAAGCGCCGACGATTGCGGGCCTGGCGGAGCTGATGCGACGCGAAGGATGGTCGCCATCGTGGTCATCGCTGGTTCCGATTCAGCCGCACGGATCGAGGCCGCCATTCTTTTGCGTGCATGGCATTGGCGGTACTGTGCTGCGCTTCCGCGATCTGGCGCGCTACCTGGGCAATGAGCAGGCGCTTTACGGTTTGCAAGCCAAGGGACTGGATGGCAAGCAGGCATGTGCCTCTTCAGTCGAGGAGATGGCGGCAGATTACATTCGTGACATCCAACAGGTTCAGTCGCAAGGGCCGTACTTTCTCGGCGGATACTCGTTTGGCGGGATGGTGGCGCTCGAGATGGCGCAGCAACTGCGCGCTCAGGGTGAAGAAGTGGCGCTCGTGGCGCTGCTTGACACTTTCCCGGGCCGCCCGATGTCGTCGTCGGAACTGCTGGTCAAACTGCTTCGCATGCCGGCGAGGGAGAAGATTTCTTACTCGATCGGCAGGGCTCGCCGCTTTGCTACGTACCTGCAACGGAGGCTGAGCCGGCAGCTTCCTCCAGATTTGCTCAAAGTCCGCCAGGCATGTTATTTGGCGGAGGGCCGTTACGTCCCCAAGGTCTATACGGGACGAATCACGGTCTTCCGGCCGAGCACAAAGTCGCTGCGGAGCGTCGACGACGCGATGGGCGGATGGAACGAGTGGTGTGCCGGAGGGGTGGAAATCCATGAAATTTCGGGTCGCCACGACAACATGTTCTTCGAACCCAACGTTGCCATACTCGCGGAAAAGCTAAGCGAGTGCCTGCGCCGGGCAGAGATGGCGGGCGGCGAGCGTATGGCAGAACAAGTTTCCCTGCAGGCGAACTGATCCTACCTTCAACCATGACATCGACAAGACAACCGATCAGCAGCGGGAACTATAAGCGAGCAAACCGCCCTGGTCCTCTGCTGGGACGGATCTTGCCGTGGGCGGCTAGAGGCGGCTTCGCTCTAACCGATCAGGCGCTGATTTCGGGATCGAATTTCGTTATTAGCATTTTGCTGGCGCGCTGGCTAACCGCCGATCAATATGGAGCCTATGCGGTTGCTTTCGGTATTTTCGTCCTGCTTACGGTTCTCTACCAGTCCCTGCTGTTGGAGCCGATGGCGGTTTTCGGGGGTTCGACTTATCGCGAGAATCTGCGCGAATATTTGAGGATTCTGCTGTGGGCGCATGTGGCCCTCAGCGCCATACTTTGTGCAGTGCTCGGTTGCTTCGCGGCAGTGGCAAGGGGGATGGATCCCACGAGTGCGTTGCCGTCAGCGCTCGCCGGAGTGACAATCGCGAGCCCCTTGGTGCTTTTGTTCTGGCTGGCCCGGCGGACTTTTTATTTGGAGCTTTCACCCCGCCACGCCGCTATTGGAGCACTAACGTATTGCGCCTTCGCGATGGGAGGATTATTTCTCGCGAAACACTGGGGAGTGATCTCACCTTTTTGGGCGTTTCTCGCGATCGCACTGGCTGCACTGGCCACCAGTTGCCTGTTGCTCCGGCACCTACTTGCCAACCTGCAACCCAAGAGTGCCGATCTGCACCTCGGTGAGGTCTGTCGCAAACATTGGTCTTACGGACGCTGGGCGCTCGTCGCCAACGTTGCTTCCTGGGTCCCGGCATATTTGTTTTACCCGTTGCTGAGCGCTTTTGCCGGGCTGGCGGAATCGGGGCAACTGAAGGCGCTCATGAATCTGGTAGCGCCGCTTCAGCAGACCCAGGCCGCGTTGGGGATGTTGTTTCTTCCCTATGCCGCCCGATTGCAGGGTGAGCGTGCAGGAAAAAACGCGGCTTCTCTGAATCGCAAGATCACCGTCATTACTCTAGCTGGAGCGATCTCTTACTGGGCAGTGATTCTCTGGTTCAAGGGGCCGGTTTTTCATTTACTTTATTCGGGCAGATATTTGGACGTTGCCCACCATCTGCCTTTCGTTGCACTGGGTTCGATCTTGTGGGCTGCGGCGTTTGGTCCAACCGTAGTTCTTCGGGCGATGGAGGCACCGCGCCTGGTTTTTTTCGCGTACGCGGTTGCCACTGTGCTTTCCCTGGTAATCGGGATTCCAGCAACGAAGGCGTACGGACTTTGGGGCGCAATCCTTGGGGTTAACCTCTCAGACTTAGCCTCTTTAATTCTGATGGTTGCGCTTTTCAAGCGTAGAGTGAGCGAGTCAGCAGCGAATTCTGAAGTTGGTGGAAATGCAGAGGCGGAGCCGGAACTGGTCACGACGGATTGAAGTTTCTCGCGCGAGAACTAAAATGCTTCGAAATGGAGGCGGTTATGGTAGTGAAATTGAGCACGACGTCGAAGATCGTGCTGTTAAGCAGTATCGTGTTGTTCCCTGCGCTTCAGCTCTGCTCACAGGAGAGAGAGGCGAGCGTAATCCGGGAAGTCCGTCACGGTATTTCTGCGCCCTTGCGCAGCATACAAGACACACCCGTGGCGGAATCGGAGATGGACAAGGGTGAGTTCGTGGATCAGGATAAAGCTGTTGCGGTGAAAAGTGGCTCCCGCGCCGCGCATGTGCCTTCCTACGATTCCGCTCTGCAGAGCGGTGCGGCTCTGGCTCAAAGCGCAACTCAGGGGATCAGTTTCCCTGGGGTTAGCTCCGCGGGCAGAGTTGTCCCCGATACCAACGGAGCAGCCGGCCGAACGCAGTACATGCAGTGGGCGAACGCCCAGTTTGCGGTTTTCAGCAAGACAACCGGAAAGCGATTGTTAATCGGGCAAGGAAACAGATTCTGGTCAGGCTTCGGAGGCCCTTGTCAGACGACGAACCCAAACGATGGAGTTATCCTTTACGACAAACTGGCGTCGCGTTGGGTGGTGAGCCATTACGCGGGTTCTGGTTCGTCGTACTTTCAGTGTGTCGCCATCTCCACGACTACGGACGCCACCGGCAGCTACTATCAATATGCTTTTTCCCTGACGACAAAATATTACCCCGATTACTATTACCCTGATTACGCAAAGATCGCAAGCTGGTGGGACGCTTACTACCTCTCAATCAATATGCAAAATCCGAAAAGCGGCTTTGCGCCGGAGGGAGGTTTGATTTGTGCTCTCGACCGCCAGAATATGCTGGTCGGGAATTCGCCTAGGCCACCCCAATGTTTTCCGACCAGCGCTGAGTATATGAGCTTGCTGCCTTCCGATCTGGATGGCGCGACTAAGCCGCCCGCCGGTTCGCCGAACTATCTCTTGAACTTGGGGACAAACTCCCTGAACCTTTGGAAGTTTCATGTGAACTGGACGACTCCGTCGCTCTCGACGCTAACCGGACCAACCAAAATCGCAGTGGCGACCTTTTCTGAAGCATGTGGAGAGGCGGAGTTCTGCATTCCGCAGCCGGGGGGCAATTCATCGTCGCTGGACTCGCTCGGCGACCGATTGATGCACCGTCTCGCATATCACAACTTCGGCAGTTATGAATCCATTGTGGCAACCCACTCGGTCAACCCGCCGACCAATGCCTGGTCGGGAATTCGCTGGTATGAGATTCGCAATCCCGGAGGCACGCCTACCGTCTATCAGCAGGGGACATTCTCTCCTCCGGACCAACAATCACGCTGGATGGGAAGCATTGCCATGGACAAGGTGGGCGACATCGCGATTGGCTACAGCGTTTCCAGCGACTTTCTGAATCCCGCGATTCGCTATACGGGCCGCCTGGTTAGCGATCCTTTAGGCACGATGGAGACCGAAGTCAACGTCATCATCGGCAACGGCGTACAGACGACAAGCGACCGCTGGGGTGATTATTCAGGTATGTCTGTAGACCCGGTTGACCAATGTACGTTCTGGTACACAAACCAATACGTGCCGACAAATGGGGACGACAATTGGGCAACGTACATTACTTCGTTCAAATTTCCATCCTGCGATTAGTCAGCAACAATAACGCAAAGGAACCCATGGAGGTCAAGCAGAAGTGATAACACCGTGGAAGAAGCTTCGTTACCGTGCTACGCGAACCTGGCTGCGCAATCCCATTGTGTGGCTGCGGCACAGGGGACTGGATTCCAGCGACGTTTATCTGGCCGAGTTTCCGCGCTCAGGGAGCACCTGGCTACGCTTCATGCTAGTCGAAATACTAACCGGAGAACCGGCGGGCTTTCTCAACGTCAACTCTGCCATCCCGGAAATCGGTACTCATGGGCGAGCCCGGCCGATCCTTCCTGGTGGAGGAAGGCTCATCAAGACTCACGAGCCGTATTGCCGCAATTACAAGCGTGCCATTTATCTCGTACGGGATGTGCGCGACGTGTTGTTTTCGGTGGAAGCGTGTGACCGCGAATTTGGTTGGGCTGATTATTTTTCGCACGGCCGCGATTTTGACGGCTACCTGGAATCGTTTCTCAACGGTGGGACGATGCGCTTTCGCTCCTGGCAGGGGCATGTCCATTCTTTTCTCGACTCGCCCACCGCAGCTTCGGGAAACATGCTGCTTGTGCATTACGAGGAAATGCGCCGGAACACGGAGTCGACGCTGTTGCAGATCCTCGAATTCCTCGAAGTGGACGCCGATCCGTCTGCCGTGCGCGACGCCATTGCCAATAACACGCTGGAGAGAATGCGCGCCAAGGAAGACAGCGTCAGAAAGCCAGATGTGAAGCTGACGAAGGGAACCTTGCTGCGCGGACATAAGAAAGGACGTTTCGTCGGCAAGGGTGCGCTCGGAGGCTGGCGCGAAAAACTGACTCCGAAGCAGCTTCAGTTGATCGATCGCTATGCCGGCGAGGCGATGCAGCGGCTCGGATATCCCTTAAGCAGCCAGATAGCGGACGCGGGCGACCAGGAATTGCCCGCGCAACTGCAAGAGCGCTGATCACCAGCGAATGCACTGCTGGCACCCTGCAATTCGATTCTCCGTCGGGTAAAATTCGTAAATGCGATACATCTGGGTTATCACAATTCCCGCCTTATTTTGCGTCCTGATCATAGGGCAAGAAGCGAAGGACAACGACTCACTCCGCCTCTACGCAGACAAGATGGGATTCCTGGTCGGGTCGGTCATTCAGGGAAAGTTCTTCCAGCAGGATCCGCCGTACCGATCGGTGCTGGGGAAGGAATTTAACTTGGGCATCTCGATCGTGCTCATGCGGCAAACCCAGCCGGATCGCGGTCGCTTCAACTTCTCCGGCATGGATCGCGATCGGGAGTTCGCGAAAGCGCACAACATGAAATTGTTCGGGCAAGCGCTGGTTTACCGCAACGATAATTCCCCCGACTGGCTGCGATTCCAGTCCGGACAATGCGGAGGCTGGTCGGCCAGGGACCTTGACGGGATTCTCAAAGAACACATTGAGACGGTGGTTCGGCACGGCGGCGACACCTTCTACGGCTGGGAAGTGGTCAACGAGCCGCTCGACCGGGGCAACAACGGCTGCTGGTCCCGCGTGCTAGGAAATGAACAAGTCATCGCGAACGCCTTCCGCTACGCGCGCGAGGCCAGTTCGCAAGGTGTGTTATTGCTGAACGAGACGTTCGGGCGAGACGGCATAGACAAGGGGAAGGTAGACGAGTTCTTTGGTTTGGTCACAAAGTTAAAGGGCCAAAGCGTCCCTATCGACGCGGCCGGAATTGAAATGCACCTTGAAGCGCAAAAACTTCATGCGAATTATGCAGACGAATTCAAATACTTCCTGTCGGCAGCGCGCAAGGCCGGAGTGGAAGCCCACGTCACCGAAATGGATGTTTATCAGGGGCCTGCGGGGGCTTTTCCTGATGCCTTCGCTAAGCAAAAAGAGATCTTCTACAACATCGCCAAAGCCTGCTTGCAGGACTCGAATTGTAAGGAGTTCAGCGTCTGGGGAGTGGGCGACCGGAACGCCTGGCACCCGGCGGGCGGCCTGAGCGACACGGCTCCTCTTCTGTTTGACGAGAACTACGGAAAAAAGCCAGCCTACTTCGGCGTGCTGCAGGCGCTGAAGGAAGGCCGATAATCGAAGTTCTCCTCCTCCAAGCAAACGATCTAAACCCAAGATTCCAAGGAGTTTGACGGGACTATGGCAAGTTCGGAGACCACAAATACCATGACAGCCAAAATTCAATCGGCGACTTCTCAACAGAATAACCCTCTCCGGAAACCTAGCGAACGCCGGTCAGAAGGCCCGAAGCGCTCACTGCTGCATAAGATTCGCATCAAGATGGGCGGAAAAGTCGCCGATATTTTCACTTGGTAAACGGCGTTTTTCCTGCTATTCTTACCCTAGGATAGTGATTCCAGCAGTTGCTGGGTTTTCAGGAAACCACCCCCTTCTTCAGTTCTTTCCCCGTCAGACCTAACGATAAGGTTTAATGACAAGTGCGACCCAGACAGATGTGAACGTGACCCAGGAATCTTTGGGGAAAGAGGTTTACCTTCCCTGGTATAAGAAAGTTGTTTACGGCATTATTTTTGCGGCGTTCATGGTGATTGTGCTTCTGGTGGGCGGAGAAGTGTTGTTGCGCGTTCTGCCGCTCGGAGCTTATCGAAGCTCTCCATTTCGCCAATATGATTCCCAACTGGGCTTGTCTCTGATACCGAATCAACATACGATTCATCGCCGTGGTTGCTTTCAGGGAGAAGTGGTCACGAATCGATGGGGCTGGCGCGACAGGGATCGCACTCTCGAAAAGCCGGCAGGCGAGTACCGCATCGCCGTTCTTGGAGACTCCGCCGTAGAAGACGTTCAAGTAAAACCCGAACAAACATTGAACATCCAGATGGAGCAGCAGCTTCGCCAGTTGGGCTATAAGAACATTGAAGTTCTTGGATTTGGAGTCGAAGGCATCGGCACGACGCAGGAACTGATTATGTATCAGGAGCGGGTGCGGCAGTTCCATCCCGACTTGGTGATCGTGATGTTTTCCTGGAACGATGTCATGAACAATTCCTCGACGCTGCAGCCGAAATCTTATGGGATGCACGACTGGTTCGCTCCCTACTACGATCTTGGCCAAAATGGCGAACTTATTTTCAAGCCGGTGGAACCGAGGACCTTCAACGGATTGAGAAGCTTTTTGGAACGCCACTCGGTGCTGACTTATTACTTTGAGCGCATGTGGCTGCACGTGGACTTGCCTGCATACAACTACAAATGGGAAGGTTTGCCGATTTATCTCGCCACCTACTCCGACGATCCGCTCGATACGGAATGGAAGCAGGCATGGACCGTAACCGAGAAGGTGATGCAGCGGATGAAGGACACAGTCGCTACCGACGGAGCAAAATTCATTGTCGAGGCGTGGCCCAGCTTTACCGACATCGATCCCGACTGGCGAGACCGCATGACCAAGGAATTCGGCGCCGTGCCCGCGAACTTCAGTCCCTCGAAACCGGAGGAACGCTTACGCGAGGCCGCGAGCAACGCGGGCGTAACCCTCGACTTGCTGGCGCCGCAGTTTATAGCCTATCGCGACGCGCATCACATGCAATGGCCGTATTTTTCGTTTACTTGTGACCCTCATAATACGCCGCTGGGAAACGACGTCAGCGCCCAGGCGATTATTGAGAAGTTGGAACAGCATCAGTTGTTGCCCCCGGCGGGGGCTGTTCATTAGACGGCAGTATTTCCCCGCCGTCGGGATTCAATCCCAAATATTTAGCCATTCTGGAGGAGGAGACATGAAGTTTTTAAAGACAGCAACGCGGAACGTCGGCATCGCCGGCGAACTACTTTCATTTTTTGCAGCTCACAAGCGCTGGTGGCTTTTGCCGATGGTGCTCGTGTTATTCCTCCTGGGCGCCTTCATTCTGCTGGCCCAGAGTTCGGCGATCGCACCTTTCATTTACACACTTTTCTAGGGAGACGAAATGAAAACACTGAAACAGGCATGGGAGGCTTGGAAACGGTTAGGCAAGAAGATTGGAAACTTCCAGGCTCGCATCCTGCTGACTATTTTTTATGCTGTATTGATGTTTCCGTTTGGGATCGCCGCGCGTTTGTTTTCCGATCCCTTGCGCATCAAGCAGCGTCCGACTGAATGGCTCCCCCATCCTGAAGAAAGCAACGACATGACCTGGGCCAGGGGGCAATAATCAGTGGATATTCTAGGAATTTCTTGCTATTACCATGATGCCGCGGCGGTACTGCTGCGCGATGGGCACTTGGTCGCTGCCGCCGAGGAAGAGCGCTTTTCGCGCATCAAGCACGACTACGGCTTTCCCAAACAGGCGATCAAGTTTTGCCTGGAGCAAGGCGGCATTACAGGTCCAGACCTGGACTATGTCGTGTTTTTCGAAAAGCCTTTTCGAAAGCTCGACCGCATTCTCATGACCACGCTGCAGACCTATCCGAAGTCATGGAAGGTTTTTCGCGAGTCCATGATTACGTGGATGTTGGACAAGCTGTGGGTTGGCTCCACGCTGCAGGCCGAGTTGAATGTGCCGAAAAGTAAAGTACTCTTTTCCGAGCACCACCTTTCTCATGCAGCCAGCGCCTTCCTGTGCTCGCCATTTGAAGAGGCTGCGATTCTTACGGTTGATGGTGTGGGAGAGTGGGTCACGGCGACCTATGGAGTCGGCAAAGGCAATCAGATCAAGCTGAACAAGCAGATCGAATTCCCGCACTCCGTTGGCTTGCTCTACAGCGCCTTCACCGCTTTTCTTGGCTTTGAGGTGAACGAAGGCGAATACAAGGTCATGGGCATGGCGCCTTATGGTCAGCCTCGTTACGTGGATAAGGTCTGGAAGCTGATCCAGCAGAACCGCGACGGCTCTTTCGCCCTCGACATGGATTACTTCTGCTTCCATCATTCCACCGATCAAACGTATAGCCGGAAATTCGTCGAGTTGTTCGGCGACCCGCGCGATACCAAGCTCAATTTCTTCACCAAGGGAACGGGCTATCCAAAGTATTTCGGGGACAAGCCCTCGAACTACGAAGAGCTGTGCCGCGTGAACCAGCATTATGCCGACATTGCCGCCAGCATCCAGAAAGTGACCGAGGAGTTGCTGATCGGCATGGCGCGCAATGTTCACGCGCAGACCGGCCTCAAGAAGTTGTGCATTGCCGGTGGCGTGGGACTGAACAGCGTTGCCAACTCGCGCATTCTTCGTGAGACACCTTTCGAAGAACTTTATATCCAGCCCGCCGCGGGCGACGGCGGCGGCGCGCTCGGAGCGGCGCTCTGGGCTTACAACACGCTGCTCGGCAAACCGCGGAATTTCTCCATGAACCATGCCTACTGGGGGCGCCAGAATTCCGATAATGAGATCGGAGACTTCCTGCGCGCCAACAACATTCCCCATCACCAGATGGGAAGCGACGACCAGCTTTACGACCGGGTCGTGGAACGTCTCACCAGCGGCAAGGTCATCGGATGGTCCCAGGGACGTTTCGAGTGGGGGCCGCGCGCTCTCGGCAGCCGGAGTATCCTGGCCGATCCCCGCAACGAAGAGATGAAGGACATTGTGAACTCGAAGATTAAGTTCCGTGAGCCCTACCGCCCGTTTGCGCCGTCAGTGCTCGCGGAATGTGCGGAGAAGTATTTCGAGCTTCCCAATGCCGCCAAGCATAGTCCAGCTCGCTTCATGCTGTATGTCGTTCCGGTAAGACCGGCGGAGCAGCATACGCTTCCGGCAATCACCCACGTAGACGGCACGGGCCGATTGCAGACGGTGTTTAAGGAGCAGAGTCCCCGCTACTATGGGCTGATCGAGCGATTCGGCCAGGCAACGGGGGTTCCGGTGGTGCTGAATACTTCCTTTAACCTGAAGGGAGAGCCGGTGGTGAATACGCCGGCGAATGCCTTCAATACTTTCTCGAAGAGCGAAATGGATACGCTGGTGCTGGAAAATTTCGTGATTGAGAAGTCGGAACTGTGATGGTCTAGCTTAGCGACCCAAGAAAACCATGGTTTACTCCAGCAGAACGAGCAGCACCGAGGTTGGGCAACCGAGGCGAGGGTTCCACCTCTCGCCGGCATTCGCAATCGTCGCCGGTGGTCTGCTGCTCGGCGTTCTGATTGCTTATCTGGCGTACTCGTCCTCGGGCTTCGGTTCGGTACTGGTTTTGCTGGCGCTTCCGATTGCAGGTGTGGTCCTAGTAATTGCGCTCCCCTATACGAAGGTCAAGCTGGTGGCCTTAGCGAAGAAGCTCACCTGGTGGCATCTTCTGTGGTTGCTGATCTACGTGAGCGGCATGGTCTTTCGTTTCGCCCGCGACGTGCAAGCCGCCCGCGCGGAGGCAATCGATTCGATGGCGTTGCTCCGCATCGGCCCGGAGGTCATCGTGCTGGCTGTATTGCTGGTGCGGTTGGCTTTGCGTAGGCCGAACTGGCTGGGATCGCTTTTCCGAGGAGTTGTGGGAGCGCTGGCGTTTTATGCGCTCGCTTGTCTGATCACTGCTTCATGGTCGGTCTATCCCGAGTGGACGCTGCTCAAGTCTGGCGAATACCTGATTTACGTGATGTTCATGGCGACGGTCCTGGTCACCGTCCAATCCACGGAAGAATATTCTTCGCTCTTTAATCTGACGTGGACCTTCTTGTGCCTCGACCTTCTCTGGACCTGGACGCAGACCTTCATCTTTGCCGAGGCTTGGGATCAATGGGGACGGCTTACCGGCGTATTTCCGATTGAAGCCGCCAACGTAGTGGGAGAAGTTGGCGCATTTGTTTCGATTGTCGCCCTCTGCCGGCTTCTGCCACTGGATAAAGAACGGCGACCGGATCGCACATGGTATTTGCTGGTTTTGATTTTGGGCATGAGCGCTCTGCTCGCATCTCAAACGCGCAACGATCTTGCGGCTTTCTTGTTCGGTTTCGGCTTGATCATTTTGGTTTCCAGGCGGTTGCGGTTGGGCGCAGCGCTTGCGGCAGCCGCAGTCGCGGTGTTCGCGCTCGCGGGTGTCAATTCTAAAATCTATGACTACTTATTACGCGGGCAGAGCGAGAACGAAATCGCGTCTCTGACGGGCCGCATGGGCTGGTGGTCGTTTGCCTGGGACCAATTTCAGAAGCATCCCTTCACGGGCCTGGGGGCGTATGCTGCGGGACGCTTCGCCATCCTTGGCAAGCTCGGACTGGATATGGGATCGCTGCACAGCGACTACATCGAAACCATGGTGGGTACGGGACTTTTGGGATTGGTACCGCTGCTGGCGGCGCTGATCGGGACTTGGTGGCTCCTGGTACGGTTTGTGCGCGACCCTTCGCTGACCGGCCTCGAGCGTCAGTTGGCCTATGAGTCCATCGGCGTGCTCGGCGTCATCACGTTGCACTCTTTCTTCAACGTCGAAATTGTTTGGCAGGCGCCGCTCGCATTTCTGGCTGTGCTGGGTTACGCCGAATTTCTGCGGCGCAAGCAAAAGGCTGCACGTGCAATTGAGCCGGTCGAGGCTGACTTCGGAGTTCTGGCAACCGCGCATCGGTAGTTTCGCAGGAGTAGAGAAACACTTTCAACCTCCCCGGTACGACGACAGCGAAAGCGGAGAACTAGAAAAGAAAATGTCATCCAACGTTTTGGCTCCTTCACAAACCGCGACAGTTCGCAGTTTTCGAGTGCTGGGAGTTCGAGTCAATGCGATTCAGATTCCGGAAGTCATCGCGCTGATGGAGGAGTGGATCGCCCAGGCCGACCGCTCTCATTATGTTGCGGTCACAGGTATGCACGGAGTGACGGAATCAAAAGAAGATGCGTGCTTCAAAGCGATTCTGGAAAAAGCGGATCTGGTGGTCCCCGACGGAATGCCGCTGGTCTGGCTCGGCCGCTGGCACGGCTACAGACTGAAACGCCGGGTGTACGGCCCGGAACTAATGGAAACTTTTTGCGCGCAGACCGGAGCGAAGTACCGTCATTTTTTCTACGGTGGAGCTCCGGGCGTGGCTGACCGCCTAGCCAGGACAGAACAGGAACGGCACGGCATCCGGATCGCGGGAACCTATTGTCCGCCATTTCGCGCGCTGACGGAAAAAGAACAAGCCGACGTCGTGGCAACAATTCAGGCAGCCAAGCCGGACGTCTTGTGGGTGGGTTTGAGCACACCAAAGCAGGAACGTTGGATGGATGAATACAAAGACAGACTCGATGTGCCGGTGCTGTTGGGCGTCGGTGCGGCCTTCGATCTCAATATCGGCCGCCTGAAGCAGGCGCCTCGCTGGATGCGGGAGAACGGTCTCGAGTGGCTCTTCCGCCTGCTGGCTGAGCCGCGCCGGCTTTGGAAACGATACCTGGTGCAAGGTTCGAAGTTTGCGTGGTGTGTAGGCCTGGAACTGCTCGGGTTGCGCAAGTTTTGTTGACGTTCGAAAGAGAAGGTCGAAAACTTCCCCAGATTCTGAAATGACGTGAAATTGAATAATTTGCAGAACGAATTTCCATCACAGACGGAGAGGACATGGCAAAAATGAAAAACACGAAACGGATCCTGGTTACGGGTGCAGGCGGATTTATCGGGCATCATCTGGTGAAGAGGTTGAAGGCCGACGGCAATTGGGTGCGCGGGGTGGATATCAAGAATCCTGAATACGAGGCGAGCGCCGCGGACGAATTCGAGGTCCTCGATCTGCGCAAGGCCGACAACTGTCTTCTGGCCACGCGGGGAGGCATCGACGAAGTGTATAACCTCGCAGCCGACATGGGCGGCATCGGCTACATCACCGCGAATCACGCCGATATTAGCCGCAACAATATCCTCATCAACGCGCACATGCTCGAAGCTGCACGCCAGAACGGGGTCCAACGATTCCTATTCTCCTCTTCCGCCTGCGTCTACAACCAAGCCAAGCAGAAGGATCCCAACGTCACCGCGTTGCGCGAAGAAGATGCGTATCCGGCCGATCCGGAGCCGGGTTATGGCTGGGAAAAATTGTTTGCCGAGGAGCTTTGTCGCTACTACTACAAAGATTTCGGTTTCGAAACCCGCATCGTCCGTTTTCACAATGTCTATGGTCCGCTCGGAACGTACCAGGGTGGCAAGGAAAAGGCTCCGGCGGCGATTTCGCGCAAGGTTGCATTGGCTGGCGACCACGCCGAGATCGAAGTCTGGGGAGATGGCGAACAGACGCGATCGTTCATGTTTGTCGACGATTGCGTCGAAGGGCTGACCCGCATTATGGCTTCGGACTATCGCGAGCCATTGAACCTTGGAACCGATGAACTGGTCACCATTAACCAGCTGGTGGATATGATTTCCAAGATCGCCGGCAAGCGAATCTCGAAACGTCACAATCTGAGCGGACCGCAGGGTGTTCGCGGCAGAAACAGCGACAACACGCTGTTGCACCGCGTGCTCGGCTGGGAGCCTTCCATCCGTTTGGAAAAAGGTCTGCAACCCACCTACCATTGGATCGCCAGTCAGGTGCAGCCAAAGGAGTCTCAGACCGTTCTCGCAATGGCGGATTGAAACACATCGTTGTTTGGGAGGCCGGACTCCGCTTTGCGAATGCTTTAGCAGGCTGAGTCCGGGCCCCCGATTGCTCCCGCTCTGCGGGATGACCTAATAACGAAAAAGAAAAAAGATATTCTGCAGACGCCAATGATCGAAATGAAAAAAGACTCACCGACTCAACCCGTCTTTGTGGTTGGCATTTGGCGATCCGGGACTTCCTTGTTGTATGCCCTGCTGAATCAGAATCCCAAACTTTCGCTGATGTATGAGGGCGATTTGCTTTTGCTCGGTCCAATGTTCTGGGGTGGCCGGAGCAAGGCAGATTGGAAGCAACGATGGGACTTCTGGAATACAGGATTGTCGCGGCATCACTTCGATGCCGGCCGCATTCCCGATCATCCGGCGAATCTTGCGGCAGCGATGGAGAGTGTGGGCCGTGAGTATGCCGGCACGGCAATTTGGGGCTGCAAATCTCCCAGCTATTACGACCGGCTCGACCAGCTCTCGCGCTTGTTTCCGGGGGCGCGATTCATCATCATCTGGCGCGACCCGGCAGATACTCTTCGCAGCATCGTCCGTGCCAGCCAGGGTTCTTCCTGGTTCGGCAAGACTGGCATGTCGGTGCGCGCCCTATTGGGCGACCTGGAAATGAAAAAGGGATGCGACCTGCTCGTCGCGCGCGAGTGCCGCGTCCATCAGTTACATTACGAAGAACTGGTTCGCGATCCGGCTTCGATTATGGCGGGGGTCTGCAAGTTTCTGAAGATTCCATATGATCCGCGGATGGGTACGCTCGAGGGAGCGGACCGCTCGGCCATTTTTTCCGCAGGGCACCACGCCATGGTCAAGGGCGAGCGGATTGTCTCAGGCTCATCCCGCAGCGAAGTGCTTGCCCCGCGGTTGAAAAAGAAGATTGATCGCTACGTGGTTTACTGGAAGAAGCGATTTGGGGGAAGCTGGCCGGTTTACCCACTTGTTCCCGAGGGCTCGGCGGAGGCAAGATTTCTTGAGCGAACGTGCGATTCCGTGGCGTTTGCCGTTTTTCGCGCTTGGGACCGGTGCGTAGCGCTGATTTATTGTTTCGCACCTGTGTTATTGCTGGCAGCCTATCGCCGGATCAAAAGTCGATGGCAGCCAGATTTGAGCGACAGCGCGGAGTTCTCTGCGCTCCCTGAGGGTCGAGGCCAATCCAACTCCCGCCTTCCGGTGGATGATCCCACCACCGTCGCTCCATTTTCGCAAGTGGTCGAGGTTGGCGAGACCAGACAGGAGTCTCGAACGTGAGAGCACAGGCAAGCAATATTCTCGGCGTCTCCCCCCTGCAATACGACTCGTCGGCGGCGCTGCTGCGCGACGGAGTTGTGGTTGCGGCCATCGAGAACGACAAACTGGCTCGCATGCGGACGCACGGAATGCCCGATGCGGCGATTGCATTCTGTCTGCAGGAAGGTGGGATTCGAGCAGCGGAACTGGATTGCCTTGCGATTGCAAATCGTCCCGCGGACGGCTGGCTGCGCAGAGCACTTCATCGGGTTGGAATCGCGAAACCGTTGTCCGGTCCCCGCGCTGGATTTAACGGCGTGAACCGAGGTTCCTTTCAAGAACTTTCCCCGGTGCACCGAGGGAAGCCGCGAAGAACCATAAGTGTGGACCATCATTTGTGCCACGCTGCCAGCGCTTTTTTTCAGTCTCCATTTCACCGCGCCTTGGTGGTGGTTATGGATGAGGGTGGCGATGGATGCTCCGGTCTACTGGCGGTAGGCGAAGGCAATCAACTCCGCGTCTTACAGTTGCTTGCCTATCCGCATTCTCCCGCCTGGGTCTATTTGCAGACGACGGCTCTCTTGGGTTTCGTGCCTCGCCGCGAGGAGCACAAAACCCAGTGGCTGAGCATGGAGGGCGAACCAACTTTCAAGAATGTTTTCCTCGACATTTTGCGCAAGCCCGGCAGTGAGTTACCGCACCTGAACTTGAGCTATTTCACTCGCGGTCAACAATATTCGGTGTTCTCGGATAAGTTCTTTCAACGGGCTGGGCTGCAGGATTGCCGAAGCGAACTCACAGACCAAGTGCGGCGGGCGTTGGCAGCGAGCCTGCAAGATGCCTGCGTGCAGGTTGTTGGAGACTTGACGGAGTCTTTATTGAAACGTGAAGGGCTGGACTCGGTGTGCTTTGCGGGTGGCCTTTTCAACAATACTTTACTGGTCGGCAACCTTGAGAAAAGGTTTGGGCTAGGTCAGGTGTTTGTGCCTCCCGCGCCGGGCAATGCAGGCTGCTCGGTGGGTGCTGCCAAATATGTTGCGCATCAGGAAATGAAGCAGCCTCGAACTGAAACCGCAACGGGCGCCTATTGGGGGCCCGCGTATACGCGCTCTGCAGTCAAAGACATCCTGGACAATTGCAAAGCAAGATACGCATTGAAGGTCACGGAAGACAAGAAGATTGAGGCAACCGTCGATCTGCTTCTGGCCGGGAAAATTGTGGGCTGGTTCCAGGGGGCTGCTGAGTTTGGTTCCCGCGCCTTGGGCAACCGGAGCATCGTGGCGTCCCCTTGGGCGCCTTACGTGATGGAGAACGTCAACGACTACATTAAGCATCGGGAATGGTTCCGGCCGTTCGCCCTCGCAGTTCCGGAGGAAGACTGCGCCCGCTATTTCGAGTGTTCACCGCTCTGCGGGACGATGAACTCGGTTGCCTGGGTCCGCGAAAATGCCAACGTTTTACCCGAGAGATTCATTCTCGCCAACGGCCGGGTACGTCTGCATGTAGTGCGGAAGCAGCAAAATCCTCTGTTTTGGCGGCTGCTGAAGCATTTTTCAGCACAAGCGCCTGCGCCTATCCTCATGAATACCTCGTTCAATCTTTTTGGGGAACCGCTAGTCGTTGCGCCGCGCGATGCGGTGCGCAGCTACTTCTCCTCGGGTCTCGATGCGCTGGTCATCGACAATTTCCTGCTCTCCAAGTCTTCGGCCCTCCACCTGATCGCGGCCAATCGCAGCTACAGTTCGGTGCACTCGGCTCCGGAGCTTGCGACAGAAAGAAAAGGCGCGCTGACTGATTGATGCTCTCTCAGGCTGCGAAAGTCAGGTCTGCGTAGGAACAGACCCCGAAGACGAATGAGAATTCTTTTTATCCACAACTTTTATCAGCAATTTGGCGGCGAAGACTCCGTTGCGATCGCGGAACGGCGTCTTTTGGAAGAGCGCGGCGAAGACGTTTTATTCTGGAGCCGCCACAACGACGAGATTAAAAACTACAGTCCGTTACAGAAGCTCAATTTCTTTCGGGAAACGATCTACTCTTCCCGTACGGTGAGCGACATCGAGAAAGCGGTTAGCCAGTTCAAGCCCGATGTCGCTTTCGTTCACAATATCTACCCCCTGATCTCTCCCTCCTTGTACTCCGCTTTGCAGAAGATGCGGGTTCCGCTGGTCCAAGTGCTGCACGACTTCCGACCCTTTTGCTCCAACGGCTGGTTCTACATAGACGGCAAAATATGCGAACGGTGCAAGTTGGGTAACCATTTGCACGGCATTGTGAAGCGCTGTTATCGCGACAGCTATGCGTTAAGTACGTTGTACTCGACCGCATTAGGTTTCAATCGCTGGGCGGGGATGCTGGATAAGGTCGATGCCTACATTTGCCTGACGGGATTCTTCAAGAAAAAAATCATGGAAGCAGGGATACCGGAAAAAAAGATTTTTATCCGGCCCAATTTCATCGATGCTCCGCCTCTTGAGGGTCCGACAATGAATGATAGTCCGACAATGAATGCTCGCCCGGCGGATGCGCAATCGACCTCCAACGGTGCGGGCTATGCGCTTTTCCTGGGGCGCTTGTCCAATGAGAAAGGGCTGTGGACTCTGATTCGCGCTTTTGAACAGCTCCCCGACGTCGCGCTCAAAATTGTGGGAACGGGGCCACTCGAGGCAGAGCTGCGGAAGTATGTCCGCGAGAAGAACCTCCGTAACATCGACCTCGTCGGCTTCAAGAGCGGAGAAGAGAAGTGGAAGCTAATTCGCAATTGCCAATTCGCAGTAGTGTCCTCGGAGTGGTATGAGAATTTTCCCATCGTAGTGCTGGAGTATTTTGCCGGCTCCAAGCCGGTCATCGCCTCCCGGATTGGTGGGCTTCCTTATGTGGTTGAGGAAGGGAAGAGCGGCTTGTTGTTCGAGGCAGGCAACGCCACCGATTTAGCCGACAAGGTCAGGAGGCTTCGCGCCAACCCTTCTGCGGGCGAAGCCATGGGGCGCCGAGGAAGACAACTGGCGGAGACGGAATATGGTCCCCAAAAAAGCTATGATAACCTTATGCAAATCTTCACACAGGTCTTGTCGACTCGATGACCTCTTCTTCTCTTTCCTCTTCCCCACGCATCTTTCTCCAACATTTGGGCGATGATTACGACGCAGTCCTTCGCGAGGGTTTTGAATGGATTGATCTGAAGTCGAAGCTGAAGCCCAACGGGACGGTTTTCATCAAGCCGAATCTCACCTTCCCCGTATTTCGCAAGGGCGTAATGACCAATCCCGCCTGCGTCGAAGCGATCGTTCGGGTGTTGAAGGACTACACCAGCAACATCATCGTCGGCGAAGCCGATTCCGGTGGCTACAATCGCTTCGACATCAACGCGGTCCTCGAAAAAACCGGCATTCGCGCCCTGGAAGGAAAATACGGGATTCAGATTGTCAATCTCAGCCATCTGCCTCGCCGCGATGTGGAATTTGACTACAAAGGACGGGACTACAAGGTTCCTTTCCCGGTTCTGCTGCTGGACGAAACCGATCTGTTTATCACAGTTCCGGTTCCCAAGATTCACATGAACACAGGGGTCAGCATGTCGATCAAGAACCAATGGGGCTGCATTCCGGAGCCCTCCATCAGACTGAAGCTGCACCCTGTCCTCGAGAAGGTCTTGTATGAGATTAATAAGCGGCACCACAACACGCTGTCGGTGATCGATGGCAAGTACGGCCTGAATCGAAGCGGTCCAATGCAAGGCGATGCCGTGGAACTGAACTGGCTAATGGTGGCGGACGATCTGTATGCTGCGGACTTTGCCTGCTGTCAACTGATGCAGATTAATCCCCGGGACATCTACTATCTGCGTTATATCGAGAAAGAGGAGCCGCGCCGGTGGAGCCGAGATTTTTGTTTCAGCCGGGACTACAAGGAATTTGTAAAAAACAAGTTTTATCTAAAACGCATGTGGACGGACTACCCCGGGCTATTCGCCTTTCACTCGTTTTCCCTGGCCTATCTCGCCTACTACTCTCCGCTTTCCGATCTATTGCATAAGCTCTTGTATCTTTTTCGTAAGCCCTTCTACGACTACGAGAGCCCTGAACAAACAGGCAAATAAATCCGCGCAAATTAAAGAAGCCAAATGTAGTTTTGAACGAGGGAACACGACCTTCGGTTACCTTTACCGCACCAAGGTACTGCCTACACTGAAGTCAGAACCGGACGGCAAAATTGGTCCGGTCTTGCACAGTGAGGTGGCCGATGCTCCCCCGATGGTCCGAGAAATGGTGGTTAGTCTTTGTATGTATCTTTTGCTGGTCGAATGCCCTAACCTGGGCGCTGGTTGGCATCAGTGGCGGTTCCAATGCGGATGCTATTGAATCCGGCGCGGCTGTCGAGGGTGTCACTCCGACCATCGTTCCCCCGCCGGCGGGTGTGAGTGTTTCTGTCTCGCCTGCTTCTGTCACCATATCGTCGGGAGCGACGCATCAGTTTTCGGCTACCGTGAGTGGCAGTGACAAGAAGAATGTGACGTGGAAAGCCAAGCTCGGCACGATCAGCGCGCAGGGTTTCTACATCGCACCGCAGAGCACAACGCAGGTGGTCGACGAGATTACCGCTGTTGCCGTGGCTGATGCCACCAAGACCGCTACAGCGACGATAACGGTATCGTCTCAAGGGGCGGTGACGCAGGCAATTCCAGCCAGTTTTTTTGGCCTGCACATCAACGAACTGAACATCCCCTGGCCGACGGTGCCATTTGCCAGCTATCGAAGCCTGGACAGCGGAGACATTATGTGGGCTGATATCAACCCACAGGAGGGAGCGTACGATTGGAAGCACCTGGACCCGTGGATCGCGAAAGCCCGCGCCGGTGGGCAGGACATTATGTTCACACTTTTCGCGACCCCTTCTTGGGCTTCTTCCGGGGGCGCGAAGGCGGTGAATCCAAACACCGACTGCGCCTTGGCCGCCAGGAACGGTCCCGGAGTTTGCGACGCTCCAGATGATCTTAATCCTGACGGAACAGGTACCGACCGGCATTGGAAAGACTATGTGTCGGCCATGATCAATCACGTGGGGCCAGGAACCGTGAAGTATTGGGAAATTTGGAATGAATGGAATATTGCGAACCAGTGGAATGGAACCCCGGCTCAGATGCTGCGCATGGCTCAGGACGCGCACACAATTCTTAAGGCTGCTGATCCCAATGCGTTGATCACCAGTCCGCCAGTGGTCAATACACAACTGGCAGCGAAGAACTGGTTGTTGCCCTATTTTCAGGCTGGAGGTGGCGAATATGCCGACATTATTGCCGTGCATGGCTATGTGTCGAATCCCCATACCGTCTGTCCTGAGTCCTGCCCCGCGCCGGAGAACGTAGCATCCATTCTAGATGCCATCCGGGACGTCATGGCCGCGACCGGACAGCAAGACAAGCCCTTGTTTGACACGGAAGGAAGTTGGGGCGTTTCTTCCCGGATGACCGATCGGGAACAACAGGCAGAATTCACCGCCCGGTTTTATCTCATTCAATTGGGCGGGACAACCGCCTCCCGGGGTTTTGATAAGTTTTATTGGTTTGGCTGGGATTACAGCAATACCGGCGAGTTCTATGACCCCTACACTCGAAAAATGACTCCGGCGGGAGTTGCGTACGAGCAAATCTATAACTGGTCGAAAGATGCGGTGATGAGCCGGTGCGCCCCATCGGGAACCCGCTGGTCATGCGGTTTTACCCGTTCCGGAGGGTACGAGGCCGAGGCTATCTGGGATACCTCTCAGAATTGCGTGAAGGCTACGTGTACCGCATTGAACGTAAGTGTCGATCCTAAGTACGTACAGTACCGGGATCTCACAGGTCAGGTTACCCCGATCATAAACAACACAGTACCGGTCGGCGGCAGGCCCATCCTTCTCGAAAACGAAAACCCGAACTAAGACAGAGAGCCCGCGCCAAGGTTGGTTCGGGTTCTCATCGCACTTGTTCCACCCATTCACGATTACGAGACCGCGGAACAATCTGGCAAGAAATCCATGTAAACAACAGAATCCAAAGGTTATCGTGAATCCGTACACGTCCTTAGGTTATCTTTAAGGTCCCCGTAGTGCCCCCTAGACTGATGTCGAGAACCGGACAGCACAACCATGCCGGTCTTGCGCAGCGAGGGGGCCAATGGTACCGCGACGGTCATTCAGACCACGGTCATGCAGACAATGGATAGCCAGTGCGGGTATTTTTTCATGGTTGAGCCTGTTGACATTCAGCATGGGGTGCAACACCAGCCCGGCAGGATACAATACGGGATCGACTGCGAACGGGGATCAGGTGGCCGTTTCGGTGAGTCCGGCAACTCTCTCAGTTGTGGCGGGTAAAACGGCACAGTTCACAGCAGCGGTGAGGGGCACTTCGAATACCGCAGTCGCCTGGGCGCTAGCCGGAATGAATGGCGTTTCTTCCGTTGGGACTATCAATGCTTCCGGACTCTACACGGCGCCGGCTGGAATTACTTCTAATACTCAAGTCGCAGTAACGGCGACCAGCAAAGCGGATCAAACGGCATCCGCGAGTGCCAGCGTAATGGTCACTCCAACCGGCAGCGGTCCCGGAGGCGGCGTAAGTGTAGCTGTTGCGCCATCGTCAACCACCGTCTCCTCGGGCGGAACGCTGCAATTGTGGGATGGTGTAAATGGCACCAGCAACACGGCTGTTATCTGGAGCGCGAGGCTCGGCACCATCAACGCGACCGGATTGTACGTTGCACCGAATACGACGACCCAGGTGGTCGATACGGTTACAGCGACTTCCGTGGCCGATACCGCGCAGGCCGCCCAGGCAACGATCACAGTATTGGCTCAGGGATCGGTGAATCCAGGGCTTCCAGCCAGCTTTTTTGGCTTGCATATTAATGAACTGTCGATTCCATGGCCGACGGTTCCATTCGCCAGCTACCGGAGCCTGAATAGCGGAAATATTTTGTGGGCAGATATTAATACCGCCAACGGAACATACGATTGGTCCCACTTAGATCCATGGATAGCCAAAGCTCAGGCTGGCGGACAGGACATCCTGTACACGATGTTCGGCACGCCCTCATGGGCTTCTTCCCGAGGCGTGAATTCTTCGAATCCCGATACTGGTTGTTCCTTTGTACCGGTAAATGGTCCTGGAGTATGCGACGCTCCGGATGATCTGAACCCTGACGGAACGGGTACCGACCAGCACTGGAAGGATTTCGTGACCGCCCTCATCAATCACGTGGGCCCGGGAACGATTAAGTATTGGGAAATTTGGAACGAATGGAACATTTCGAATGAGTGGAACGGAACCCAGGCCCAGATGCTCCGTTTGGCTCAGGATGCACAGGCCATTTTGAAAGCTGCCGACCCCAACGCGCTGATCACGAGCCCCTCCGTTGTCAATGCCGATCTCGCTGCGAAAAACTGGCTGCTGGGCTATTTTCAAGCTGGAGGAGGTCGGTATGCCGACATCATCGCCGTGCACGGCTATGTGTCGAGCCCCACTACGGTTTGTCCCAGTGCCTGTCCCGTGCCGGAGAACGTAGCAGCGGTGTTGGATAACACTCGGGCGGTCATGGCCGCTGCCGGGCAGCAGGGTAAGCCACTTTTCGACACGGAAGGCAGTTGGGGTGTGACGTCTGATATGACCGATTCGGATCGACAGGTGGAATTCACGGCACGGTTCTATCTCATCCAGTTGGCGGGCACGGCGGCGTCTCCTGGTTTTGACAAGTTTTATTGGTTTGGCTGGGACTACACCAATACCGGCGGCTTCTATGATCCCAGCTCAGGAAAGATCACTCCGGCGGGAGTGGCCTACCAGCAAATTTATAACTGGTCGGTCGATGCCGTAACGAGCCGGTGCGCTCCATCAGGGACCCAGTGGGCGTGCGGGTTCAGCCGTTCTGGAGGCTACCAGGCAGAGGCTATCTGGGACACTTCTCAAAGCTGCGCGAAGGGCACCTGCACCACTCTGAATGTGAGCGTCGATCCGCAGTACGTACAATACAGAGACCTTGCAGGCGCGGTTACGCCAATTGTAAACAATACTGTCCCAGTGGGCGGCAAGCCCATTCTGCTCGAAAACGAGAATCCGAATTAAGCCGACTCCGGCTTCCCGCGGTTTTTTCTTTCCCTAGGTTCCCGCGAACTCGCGAAAAACCTTGTTGCGAATCCGATACGAAAAAGCTTAGTATTACCAGGCTCCCTTCCCTAGTTGATTGCCCGACTGCGACTCCTCCCAAGGAACCCAAAATATGCGCCTCTTTAGAATGCTTTGTCTCGTTTTCGTGTTGACCCTGCCCCTGTGCGCGCAATCCGGTGGATCGCCATCCGCGACATTGCCGAGCGGATTCAGCAACATTCAGCACATCGTGTTCATCATCAAAGAGAACCGATCCTTCAACAACTATTTCGGGCTCTTTCCGGGGGCGGTTGGAGCGACCTCGTGCAAGGTCTCAAACGGCAACACGATCACTTTGGGACATACGCCGGATCGCGTTCGCGATATGGGTCACAACTGGAGCGATGCCGTCACGGCGATTGACGGCGGCAAGATGGACAAATTTGACCTGGTGAAACTGGGCAATGTCAACGGCGACTACATGACGTGTTCGCAACTGCAGGAGTCGGACATCCCCAATTATTGGTCGTATGCCAAGACCTTCGTCCTGGCTGATCACATGTTCTCGTCGCTGAAAGGCCCAAGCTTTCCCAACCATCTCTACACAGTGACGGCAGAAGACGAGGATGGCGTGATTTCCAACCCTTCCAATAATGAAGAAGAGGCGGGATCCTGGGGATGCGACGCTCCGACCGGCACGTACGTACAGGTGATGAACACGGAAGGACAGGTTTCGGACGAACCGCCGTGCTTCTCTTCGACAACACTGGCTGACTTGATGGAGTCAGCCGGGGTTAGCTGGGCCTATTACGCTCCGTCGCAGGGACAGTCGGGTTACATTTGGTCTACGCTTGATTCCTATTCGCAGATCAGGAACAGCAGCTTGTGGACCGAGCATGTTCTTCCCTATACCCAGTTCGCGACGGATGCGGCAGCCGGGAACCTGCCGGCAGTGAGTTGGGTAGTCCAGCCCGGAGATCAGAGTGATCATCCTCCTGCCAGTTCCTGCGCTGGGGAAAATTTCACCGTGGGACAATTAAATGCGCTCATGCAGGGCCCTGAATGGGACAGCACGGCAGTCTTTCTTACCTGGGATGACTTTGGCGGCTTCTATGATCCGGTCCCGCCTCCGGTTATCGATTTTTACGGCTTCGGTCCGCGCATCCCTCTGTTGATCATCTCGCCGTATGCCAAGCCGGCTTACATCTCGCATACCCAGTATGAGCTGTCCTCTATCTTGAAGACGATCGAAGAACGCTTCAACCTGCCATCACTGAACGGCCGGGATGTTGCAGCGAACGATACCCTCGACAGTTTCGATTTCTCCCAGAAGCCATTGTCACCGCTCGTGCTCCAGACGCGGACTTGTCCGGCGGGACCGGTCGTTAGCGTAACGCCCGACAAACTCTTCTTTGGCGATCAGGCACTCAACACCAGCAGCGCTGCGAAGACTCTCACTGTCACCAACACAGGAAATGCAACATTGGAAATTACGAGCATCACGGCAACCACCGAATTCTCGCAAACCAATAACTGCGGATCCTCCCTCGCCGCTAGCGCGGCCTGTAAGATCCAAGTATCCTTTACGCCCACCGTCGCGGGTTCGAAGACCGGATTGATTACTCTTACCGACAATGCCGGGGACAGCCCGGAGACCATGCAACTATTGGGCACGGGCGTTGTTCCACTGGTTACGTTGTCGCCTAGCAGCATCAGCTTTGCGGCTCAGGCAGTGGACACAACCAGTGCCGTTCAGGCAGTGACCGTTACCAACAATCAGACCACGGCACTCAGCATTGCGAGCATCGTCGCCAGCAGCGGCTTTTCTCAGACCAATAACTGCCCTGCTTCCCTGGCTGGAGCCGCGTCGTGCACAGTCAAGGTTGCCTTCGCTCCTACACAGCTGGGATCGCAGACGGGTACTGTG
This sequence comes from uncultured Acidobacteriota bacterium, assembly GCA_963717205.1. Taxonomy (GTDB): domain Bacteria; phylum Acidobacteriota; class Terriglobia; order Terriglobales; family Acidobacteriaceae; genus Sulfotelmatobacter. The sequence goes on from CAVQVP010000002.1 coordinate 223,440, forward strand.
ACAATCACGGACAACGCCGCGACCAGTCCGCAGGCGATCAGCCTCTCGGGGACCGCGTTCGGCACGACGCTGACGATGCTAGCATCTTCCCTCAATCCCTCCCTTCCGAGCCAGGCCGTGACCTTCACTGCTACGGTGACTTCGAGTGCCGGCACTCCCTTCGGCAAGGTTACGTTCCACGACGGGGCCACTCTGCTCGGCTTTCAGAACCTTAACTCCGCCGGCGTAGCCACCTTCGAGACGTCAACCTTAAGTTCGGGAAAACATAACATCACAGCACGTTTTGAGGGCAATGCGACCTATGAAACCAGCGCTGCTGGAGTCACGCAGTATGTCCAAGTGGTGAGCACCGTTACCATTACCTCAGCGACCCCGAATCCGGCCATGTACGGGCAGACGATCGCAGTGGTGGGCAATGTTGCAACCTCATCCGGCGATCCGGCGCCGACGGGCACAATGAATTTCTTTTTTGGAAAAGTAGCGCTCGGTTCTGCGACCCTGAACGCGTCCGGGAATGCGACAGTGAACGTGGGGGCAAAGAAGCTTCCCACGGGATCAGACAGCATTACCGCATCCTACGGTGGTGATGTGCACTACACAGCTGGGGTGTCACCCTCGTTTACGGTAACGGTCGCAGCCGCTTCCACCTCAACTACGGTTGCCTCTTCCCTCAACCCGTCCTCGCTTGGCCAGTCAGTTACGTTTACGGCGAATGTAACCTCCGCTGCAGGACTGACTCCAAGTGGAAACGTTCAGTTCAAAGACGGCAAAACGGTGCTTGGTGTCGTGGCATTGAATGCCAGTGGAGTTGCGACGTTCAGCATCGCCACGCTGCCAGCCGGCAGTCACACGATCACCGCCGTGTTCGTGGGCAGCTTGAACTTCGCTGAGAGCATTTCCCCCGTTCTCACTCAGGTCGTGCAATGAGGCAAGAAAAATGGGCCGGACTTTTGGGTCCGGCCCATTACACAGCGAGTGTCAGCTAAATTTGCAGCGCTAGTTTTCCAGCAGGATCGGCCAGGTCCCGATCGTCACTGAAGCACCACTTGTTTTCGTAACGGTTCCCGTCAGACTTCTGTACTGTTTGTATTGGGTGGGGAAAGTAAAACTGGAGTTGCCCGCCGTATTCCAAATGGCCATCGCTTGGTAGCCACCGGCACGTGAATAGGTGCAAGTCCACACGGTTCCTTTAGCCGCGCAGGGAGAGGTCAGCGTGGCTCCCGCAATCCAGTCGTAAACTTGTCCATAAGCCATACCAGGAGTTCGGAGAGTATTCGGTGCCTGCCAAAGAGTCCCAGCACCGTTTCCGCCGTCCCATTGAAACCAGTAGGCCTTGGCCGCACCGCCAGACGCCTCAAGCAGGATGAAGCGGGCGGTGAACGCAGTTTGCAGGTTTTCGTTCGTGAAATCGTCGTACGTAGTTTTGCACCATCCGCTCTCTGTAATCCAGAGAGGCTTGCTCTGTTGGCCGTAATCACTCATGACGGTCTTGATGGACGTGATGAGCGGGGCGACGTCTTCAGCGATCGGGTACTGACCCCACACGCGGTGACATACGTAGCTGTGGAATCCGATGACATCTGCGTTGTTCCCGCCTCCGGCGGCAAGGTAGCCCTTCATCCAGTTCGGTGCGCCATTCGGAGACCCCACCGGTGGCGGCGACAGTACCAGCGCCGATGAATTTGCAGCCTTGACGATGGCCCGCAGATCCGATTCCATGCGCATGAGCTGGTTGTAGGGATGATTCACCGGGTCGGTGGGACTCCACTGAGTCAATTGATTGGGTTCGTTCCAGACTTCCCAGTACTGGATCTTGTTGCCGACGTGGCTGACCAGCGCATTTACAAAGCTCTTGAAATGGGCATCGGTTCCAGTACCGTCTGCGTTTAGGTCGTCGGGAGGATCGCACGCGCCCAAACCGAGATTGCCATACGAGCAACTGGAATCACCTGGCCTGGAAGAATAAAATTGCGGAACGTCATTGAACGTATAAATGAGTGTGATATTGTGCGCCTGCGCTTGCGCGACCCACTTGTCGAGCCAAGTCCAGTTGTAGACGCCAGGAGAGGGTTCTAAATTCGCCCATCCCACGTTGCTGGCCAACAGCCTTTGCGTCGCGAAAGGCTGGCTCGGCCAGGGAATGCCGTAATTGTTGATGTGCATCCCGAAAAAATTATCGGGAACCACGTAGGTTCCAGCTTGAATTTGCGCGTCAGCGGTGGCGATTGATTCGTCTTGCGCCAGGGCTTGATTGAGGGGTACCCAGATAAGAGCGGCGAAGGCAAGGATGCAAAGGAGTGATATTGGCTTGGGGGAGGGCATGTATGCAACACCTCGAAATTTTTAATAGACCTCGCTTTCAAGTCTTGGGAGAGTCTAGAGTGAAGACCGTAGGCTAGGAAGGTGCCGGTAGTACATTCCGCAGGTGCGCAGGAGGACATCGTCCTTGCGCGAATGGGCGCGCAGCGCGGCTTTCCAGCTTTCGGTTGAGGAGCTCCGGACGAGGAGCCACAATCTCTCTGCGGAGGCTCTCGATTTGACCGACTAAGGTGAAATACGTAGTTAAGCGGCTGGCATTTTCTCACCGTCAGCCACCGCCCGATGCTATCGGGTGGTATTGCCTCTGGTGCCATCCGGGCTGTCCATGGCAAAAGAGGTTTTTCTATTGACCTTCCGGCGCGGAATAGAAGAGAATGACATGGATTAGCCCTCCCCCCAATTGGTTTGAATTAAACCTCAGTCAACCCCATTTTGAATGCGGCCCTTCTGAAAGGGGACTCTCGAGATGCAAGCCCGTTTTCTCCCTCACGCCGCCGTAGCGGTGGCTTGCCAGACTTTATTCGCAATTGCTGTCTCGATTTCCGCGATGGGCCAGACCGCGAGTCTTTCGACTAATACTTTGAGCTTCGGAAATCAGCCGCTCGGGACCACCAGCCCGGTCCAATCCGTCACTGTGACCAATACCGGCAGCGCCACTCTGACATTCAGCGGCATCGGCGTCTACGGCGTAGAAGCGGCGGATTGGGCTCCGCTCTCGAACACCTGCAGCGGAGGCTTAAAGCCGGGACACAGCTGCACGGTTTCCGCCAAATTTACACCGCAGGCGGCCGGCGCAAGATCGGCGACGATCAAGCTCACCGATAATGCCCCGAACAGTCCGCAGCAAGTAGCGGTGACCGGAACCGGAGTGGCGCCGGTGGTGAGTTTCTCAGTTCCCAACCTGAGTTTCGCTGCGCAAACGGTGGGCTTTAGTAGTTCGCCGCAAGCGGTCACGCTTACCAACAGCGGAACGGCGACTCTTACCATCAGCAGCATAGTGGCCAACGGCGACTACGAGCAGACCAATAATTGCGTTAGTCCCATCGCTCCGAATGGCAGCTGCACCATAAACGTGACCTTCACTCCGGAGGCTGCCTGGGCAAGGATGGGAACGATAATTGTTACCGGCAATGTGATCGCGCCGCCGTTGTTTTTGTCGGGCATGGGCTCCAGCGGAGGGAGCGTATCCTCTTCCGCGCAGAGCCTGGCTTTCGCGAGCCAGGCCGTGGGCAACACCAGCACACCGCAGTTCGTTACGCTGACAAACATTGGGAGCGCCGCAGTGGCTATCAGCGGTATCTCGGTGAGCGGAGATTATACGGAGAGCGATAACTGCGACGGCCTGCTCAGTTTGGGAGCGAATTGCCAGATAAATGTGACCTTTACTCCGACATGGAGCGGAAGCCGGTCCGGGAAGCTGGTTGTGACCTACACCGACCCGCCGGAGCTGGAAGTAATCTCGCTCTCCGGGACAGGCCAGTCGCCGAGCACTACGGTTGCAATCAGCCCAAGACAGGTCTCGCTTACCGCTACGCAGACCGTGCAGTATCAGGCGACGATCAGCGGAGTATCGAGCACGAATGTGAATTGGTCGGTGGATGGAATCGTGGGTGGCAACAGCACGGTTGGAACGATCTCAACCAGCGGACTCTACACCCCTCCCGCCACAGCTGGCCTACACTCGGTCACGGCAACCAGTATTGCCAACCCCACGCAGAGCGCCTCCGTTCCCGTGTTTGTCACCAGCAGTTCCGGTGTACTTACATCCCACAACGACAATGCGCGGACCGGCCAGAACCTGGGCGAAACGGTTCTGAACACATCCAACGTGAACTCGAGCCAGTTTGGAAAGCTGTTTTCTTATGCCCTGGACGGATATGTCTATGCCCAACCACTTTATGTTCAGGGTTTGAGTATTCCCAGTCACGGGACGCACAACGTCGTCTACGTGGCGACCGAGCACGATAGTGTCTATGCTCTCGATGCGGACGGTCCGACCCCCAACGTGCTATGGCACACCACTTTCATCGATCCCGCTAACTCGATCACGACAGTTCCCTCCACCGATATTACTGGCAGCGATCTCATTCCGGAGATCGGGATCACGGGAACACCAGTGATTGATCCCTCCCACAACGCTCTCTACGTCGTTGTGGCCACGAAGGAACTGGTGTCCGGCGCTTATCAGTACTTCCAGCGCCTGCACGCTCTGAATATGACAACCGGGGCAGACATGGCTGGCAGCCCGGTCGTGATTGAGGCGTCAGTTCCAGGCAAGGGAAGCGGCCAGTCCGGCGGCAACGTCGCTTTCAATACGCTCCTGGAGAATCAACGTCCAGCCCTGCTGTTGTTAAATGGTGTGATTTACGTCGCGTGGGGTTCTCACAACGACCAACTTCCATACCACGGGTGGGTGATCGGGTACAAGGAAGCAAGCCTGCAGACGGGCCCAACCGTCTTTAACGCCACGCCGAACGCGGCGGCGGGTGGAATCTGGCAGGGAGGAGCGGGACCGGCGGCGGACGAGAGTAACGGCAACATCTTCGTGGCCACCAGCAACGGCACGTACGACGCAAACCTGGGTGGCATCGATTACGGCGATAGTTTCTTGCGGCTAAGCACAACCAGTGGAACACTGGCGCTGGCTGACTATTTCTCCCCGTACAACCAGGGGATTATGAGCACTGAGAATCTGGACCTGGGATCAGGCGGTGCTCTGGTGCTACCCGACCAGCCTGGGCCAGTTACCCATTTGCTGGTTGGAGGCGGCAAGACCGCCACGATCTATCTGATTGATCGCGACAGTATGGGAGGCTACGGACCTGGCTCGGATAGCATCGTTCAGGAACTCGAAGATGTACTGAATGAGCCCGCCCCTCAAGTGGGCATTCGCGGCTTGCCTGCTTATTGGAATGGTCATGTCTATACGGCTGGGGTTGCAGACGCGGTGAAGGCATTCGAGTTGTCCAACGGTTTGCTCTCGACCTTCCCATTCTCGAAGAGCCCCACGAACAACTTTTATCCGGGCGCCACTCCGAGTGTTTCGTCGAATGGTTCCGCCAGCGGCCTGCTTTGGGTGTTGCAGACCGATGGCTTCACCAAGGGCATGCCCGCCATTCTTCATGTTTACGATGCGAATAACGTGGCGAATGAACTTTACAACAGCAAGATGGATCCCTCCCGTGATGCTGCCGGTCCGGCCGTAAAGTTCGCAGTTCCAACGGTGGTCAATGGCAAAGCCTACGTTGGCGCGCAATCGCAGTTGGATGTTTACGGACTTTTGCCCTAGAAGTGTCCTAATGATTTATTCGGAGCCCTTTTTTAACAAAAGAAGTACTATTTCCACTACATAATGGTGCTTGGGGAGAAACACACTTGCCGACAAACAGTTCGAAAATGTTAAAGCTGATGTCACTCCTTCCGCAGCAGCCGGGCGAGTTCTATGATCGCGTCCGTGCCATGGTCGATGTCCATCTCGAACCGTACCTGCGAAAAACGCCTCAATACAAAACCGTCGAATGGGAGACGGCTGTCGAAGCCTTGGATGAACCTTTGGGGGCATGCCTTGCGGAGTATCTCCAGGAGGATAGCCTCCACGAGATCGAGGACCAGGTCCGCGAGGGCATTGGGGCGATGCCGGAGGATGCTCCGTTCGCGTCATTTCACAACGGCGACTTCAGTCTGGGGCGCTTGTGTTATGCCTTAACGCGGATCAAGCGGCCGAGTGTGATCATTGAAACTGGTGTTTGTTACGGCGTCACCTCATCCTTCATGTTGAAGGCGCTGCAAGTTAACGGCCGCGGTTCCCTTTACAGCATTGATCTGCCTCCGTTGGGAGAAAACGCCGATGCCTTCGTCGGACGACTGATCCCCGCCGATCTCCGCCGCAACTGGAAGTTGAATCGCGGCAGCAGCCGGAAGTTGCTGTCTGGAATCCTCCAGAGCATTGGTGCTGTCGATATGTTCGTCCATGACAGCCTGCATACCTACCGCAATATGCGCTTCGAGTTCGAACTGGTTGCGCCTCATTTGAGCTCTGACGCGATCGTTGTGGCTGACGATATCGAAGGAAACTCAGCTTTCGACGAATGGTCGCGGAGTGCACATCCAGTCTATTCGTCTGTTTTGCGCGAACACGCCAAGCGGAAGAGCCTGCTGGGTATCGCGGTGTGCGGCAAGAGTCAGGCGGAGCGTCCCGAGGCCGTGGTGCAAGGTGGGTACCAGACTGCTAGAAACGGCAATACCCCCTGAGCCGTCGCGTTATCCTCCTAGGAACTTCCTTCTGTCTGTTTCCCGTGATTTGCTCCTGCCCTTCCTGCATTCCTGGCTAGGGTCATAAGACTCTGGCCTCTCGCCTCTACGCAGATTCTTTCATCTTGACTTCGGCACGACTTCAACGCAGACTAGTAAAAATTACCCGGTAGCCGTTCAAAAAAGCCGGGAAAGCTCCCCTGCTGTTAGCCCCTGATATTGCTGGTATCTCCAAACCTACGGAAAAATCGAGCGTAAGACTTGCGTACTCGGGCCTGCCTGTGGCGGAACATATTTGATGAAATCATGTGGAGGATTCAGCGTGAAGATTTCGAGATTTAGCGTTTCTCGCGGTGTGCGATTGGCTTGTGCACCGCTGCTTACAATGTTGCTCATTAACCTGTCGAGCGCACAGACCGTTTCTTCAGTAACCCTGAACCCGGCCAGTGTTCCCGCAGTCGTCACGACAACGGGCACGGTCACCCTCGCCGCGGCAGCCCCGGCCGGAGGAGTTGTGGTAAAGCTTTCAAGCAACCGGCCAGCTCTGGTGAAGATGCCCGCAACTGTGACCGTGCCAGCGACCGCGCTTAGCGCCAACTTCACGATTAATACATTCCCCAGCGGGAGCCAGCAGAGTGTCACGATTACAGGAACTTATAAGACATCGAGTCAAAATACAACTCTAACCATCCGAATGCCTGTTATGGGTACCGCAGCCGGGGGCTTCCTCGGGGACAACAACCTCGCCACGCAGGCTTGCATCGAGTTTCCGCAATTCGGAGGAATTGACGGCAACGGGAATATCTATATCGCCGACTCCTTCGGTGACAGGATTCGCCGCATCGGTAAGGGAACGGGCAAGATCACCACCGTTGCGGGCGTTGGACAATACGGTTACAACGGCGAGAACATCAAAGCCACAACTACGGCGATGGGTTTTCCTCGAGGATTGGTAGTGAACGCTGCCGGCGACTTTTGGTATAGCGATCCCGGCAACAATCGAGTTCGCATGGTGAACTCTACTACAGGCCTTGTGAACACGGTCGCCGGTAACGGTTTGCCAGGATACTCGGGAGACGGTGGTCCTGCCACGTCAGCGCAAGTCAATCAGCCCAACGGGCTGGCGCTCGATGCGAGCGGTAATTTGTATTTCTCCGACACTGGGAACAACGTGATTCGCATGGTGGATAGTTCTGCGAATATTCACACGATTGCCGGAAACGGAACCGCGGGATTTTCCGGCGACGGCGGAGCCGCTACCAGCGCGAGTCTGGACTCCCCACACGGTCTGGCATTTGATACCGCTGGAAATCTGTACATTGCCGACGACCTCAACAGCCGAGTGCGCATCGTTTCAGGTCTGGGTACGGGCACGGTGACCATTAACACCTATGCTGGCAACGGCGGCACCGGCCAAAACGGAAACGGCGGCTTGGCTACCAGCGCTGCGGTGGGATTCCCCCGGGGCGTGCTGGTCGCTAACGGAAATCTGTACATCGCTACGGCCGGTCAAGCTCAAATCCGCGAAGTGAATCTCTCGTCCAACATCATCAGTACGTATGCGGGTTCTACCTCCGGTTACGACGGAGACGGAAATCCGCCCCTCAGCTCCATGTTCGTGTCGCCCACCGGCCTATGGCTCGATTCCACGGGTGATCTGTTGATCGTGGATACCGGCAATGATCGCGTTCGCAAAGTCAACGCGGCGGGAACTATGGTCAGCACCTCGGTCGGAGGCTACGTCGGAGATGGGGGCCTGGCAACGAATGCCTGCTTCAACAGCCCGGAAAATGTCGCTTTTGACGCTTCCGGCAACCTCTACGTAGCTGAAGGTAACGGGAACCGCGTGCGCGAGGTAAGTGGGGGAAACATCTCAACCCTGGCTGGCACAGGAGCGACCGGGTACTCCGGTGATAATGGGGCGGCGACTGCAGCGAAGATAAATTCTCCACTGGGCGTGGCTGCGGATCTTTCCGGGAATGTATACATCGCCGACAATGGGAACAACGTGATTCGCGTGGTCAATTCGAGCAAGAACATTTCGACGTTCGATCAGGATCCAACGATCAAGAACCTTGCGTCCCTAACCACAGATTCTGCCGGCAATGTTTATTCGGCGGATAGCGGCGCGTGTGTGGTGCGAGAGATTACTCCGGGAGGCTCAAGCTCAATCGTGGCTGGAGTTCTTAATGGTTGCGGTTACAACGCGGATGGTATTTCCGCAACCACGGCGCAATTGAGCCAGCCCTATGGAGTCGCCCTGGACCCGGAGGGCAATATCTACATCGGTGACGCCGGCAACAATCGGGTTCGCAAGGTGACCATCAGCACAGGGCTTATCTCTACGGTTGCCGGCACGGGAACTTGCGGCTTCAGCGGCGACACTGGCCCGGCTACGTCTGCGGAACTGTGCTCACCATCTGGCGTGGCAGTAGATGCGATTGGCCGGATTTTCATCGCTGACTACTCCAATTTCCGGGTTCGCCTTGTCAGTACCAACGGCAACATCAGCACCTATGCCGGAACCGGGCTTCCGGGATACAACAACAATGGGCGTCTGGCTACGAAGACGAACCTGGGTGGTCCCATCGGTGTGGCGCTTGGGCCATCGAATGTCCTATATATCTCGGACGATCAGAGCTACCGTGTTCGCGTGATTCAATAGTTCGTAACAGGCAGTATTCCTGCGGCGGTCGTTGGGTATGCCCTTTGAGTTTCATTGGGCAAGCTCAATGACCGCCGTTTTTTTGGAGTTTCGGTATTTTTTTTTAGACTCGAAGGTTCCTTCGAGTGCCACCGGGCAACGAGGGCCCGTTTCTTGGCAACCAAGAACTAGTAGAGTAGAGATCGGGACTGTTTTTTTTATTTTTCTCGGCGCGAGTGGAATTGAAAAACTGTGGGTTAGAGCAAGTGCATCAATCCGTCCGGGCGGGTTGAACAGTCGCGCCAATATTTTACGGGCCGCACAAGCTTCCTTGAGTAAATTCTTCTTCGGGAGAGCAGCCAAGTGTTTCGATCCAAAATAGTGTTGGTTTGGAGTTTGGTAGTTTGCGCAGCGCTCGTGCTGGCGGATTTGAATGGCTGCGGAGGCGGCAGCAGAAGCAGCCCTAGCGTGATCACCCCGGCAGCGACGATTCAGCATGTGATCGTGATCGTCCAAGAGAACCGCACTCCGGACAATCTCTTCCAGGATCCAGTTTTGATCAAGGCGGGTGCCGACATCGCGCAAAGCGGCAAGAATGTGAATTCTCCCACGGGCACGACGACGCTAACCCCCACATCTCTGGTTACGAACTACGATCTCAGCCACGCCCATGCTGCATTTATCAAGACGTATGACAATGGGAAAATGGACGGAGCCAATCTTATCGAGGTAGATTGTCCGTCTCCCTGTACCCCCGCAGCGCCTCCCAACCCCGAGTATCAGTATGTGCAAGCTTCAGATGTGCAGCCGTATTACACTTTGGCCGAGACCTATACATTCGGCGACCGAATGTTCCAGACCAACCAGGGACCCAGTTTTCCCGCTCATCAATTCCTGCTCTCCGGAACATCCATGGCGTCCACGCAGCTCACCGTGCCGAGCAATCTGTGGGCAGCGGAGAATCCGACCGGGACCCTTAACGATACAGGTTGCACCGCTCCTCCTACGCAGTTCGTGACGGTAATTGACACGACAAACATGAATTCGTTGACGAACGAAACCCAAACAGTCTACCCGTGTTTCGATCATCCAACGCTGACCGATTTATTGAACCAGAAGAGTATTAGTTGGAGATACTACACGCCGTCCGCGGGCTCGATTTGGACAGCGCCGAATGCTATCAGCCACATGTGTGGCCCGAATGCGACGCCGCCCAACGCAACCGCATGTACCGGTTCAGACTGGGCGAATAATGTTGTCTTGAATCAAACCCAGATCCTCTCCGACGTCACAAACGGGGCGCTGCCCGCGGTGAGCTGGGTAATCCCGGACGGGCACGAATCTGACCACGCCTTGGCCAACACTGGTGAGGGACCTTCCTGGGTAGCATCTATCGTGAATGCGATCGGCAAGAGCCAGTATTGGGCGAACAGCGCTATCATCATCACATGGGATGACTGGGGAGGCTGGTACGATCACGTGGTTCCTCCGGTCAGCACAACGAATTCCTACGAAATAGGATTTCGTGTGCCGCTGATCGTCGTCTCTCCGTATGCCAAGGCTGCTTACATCTCGCATGTGCAGCATGATTTCGGCAGTATTCTCAAGTTCATCGAGACCACTTTCAACCTGCCTACGATCAGTCCCAGTGATCCGTCCGCGTATGCGGACACGTCGGCGGACGATCTCTCCGACTGTTTCGATTTCACCCAGACCCCGCTGACCTTTCAGACCATTGCAGCGCCGTTGGATGCGGCGCATTTCCTGAACGACAAGAGGCCGCGCACCGATCCTGACGATGATTAAAACGGAACAGCTGGCATGCGATCTAGGCCCCTTGGCAACGTCGCGTAAACTATTAGAAATAGATGGGTTAGGGACCGTCTAGAAGCGCGGTCGAAGGTCGCTTACGGTTACGAAAGGCCTTGACCTAAAGGTAGGAAAGCGGTACAGTAAATCACTTAATTTCGGGCCTTTTTCGTTCCTCTCCCTTGCCCGAAGAACACCACGCAAACCCCCCTTTAAGGAAAACTTTCCGCATGGCGAAATCCGCACCACGTCTATTATGCGTTTTGGCTATTTTGTTCGCATTGCTCAGCGCTCATGCTCAGACCGTGACGACGTTTGAGGGTATCGATGCGTCGCAGTTGGCGCATCCCGAGTTGAACGTCGATCCCAACGGCGCGGTTGGAACCAAGCAATACATGGAGTGGACGAACGCCTATTATCAAGCTTTCGATAAGGTGACTTTTGCTCCCGTGTGGTCGACGCCGAAAAACGGGAACACGCCGTTTGTCGCCAACGGAGTTACCCAGTGCGAGAATTTCGGTGGCGGTGACGTCATCATTCTTTTTGACCGGTTGGCGTCGCGATGGGTGATCGGTGGCCACAGTGCTGGTCCGAATTACTACTATTGCATCGCTATTTCCAACACCGACAACCTGGCTTCCACGTCTCTGAAATGGTACACCTACGCGTTTTCGTTGAACTCCATTCTGGGGACCAATGCCAAGGGTGTCACCTATTACCCGGACTGGACCAAGATCGGAACCTGGTCCGATGCTTACTACGTGGGCATCGATCTGGAAGATGAAAGCAACTTTTTCCAGGAAGTTGGAGTCGTAGCTTGCGCGTTCGACCGCACCAACATGGTGGTCGGTGGAACGCCGAATGCACCGCAGTGTTTTGTAAATCCCACCCCGGTAACCGGCAGCCTCTACCTCGCTCACAGCCTGGAGCCTGCTGACGTCGAAGGCACAACCGCACCGCCGGCAGGAAGCCCGGAATACTACGTCAGCATCGAGAATCCGGTGAACGATGGTGTGACCACAACCTCCGATAGTTTCAACTTGTGGCAGTTCCACGTCGACTGGACCACTCCCACGAATTCGACATTCACGCAAAGCTCGGTTTCGGTCCCCGCCTATACTCCGGGCTGTTACGTTGCTACTTCGCCGGGCAACACTGTTTGCGTCCCCGAGCCTTCGTCGGCTACCACAGGGCAGACCCTCGATTCCGTCGGCGACCGTTTTATGTTCCGGTTCGCCTACCGCAACTTCACTGAATATCAGTCATACCTCGTGAGCCACACGGTGCAAGTGGGAATGGGCAATTGGAGCCAAACCGGAATACGGTGGTACGAACTTCGCGGCGGCGGAACACCGGCGGTGTATCAATCGGGCACGATCAGTCCCGATCAATCACTCTATCGCTTCATGCCCAGCATCGCGGAGGACCAGGGAGGCAACGCCGCTGTCGGCTACAGCGTGTCGAATGCCTCGACGCATCCCAGCATCAACGCCTCGTGGTGGAACTTGAACAGCGCGAGTTCTCCGACGGAGCTTTCTCTCTACAGCGGCTCCGCCGACGAGGAAAACAGCTACCACTGGGGCACTTATACCAGTATGACGGTGGATCCCATGGGTGGTTGTACCTTCTGGTATTTGAATGAATACTTCTCGCAGAATCAGACCGCATCGCCACCGATCTGGCGGACGCGGATTTCCACCTTTAGCCTTCCCACCTGCGGCGTGGCAACGGTTTCTCCGTCGAGCCTGACATTCGGCCTGCAATCCGTCGGGACCGACAGCGCCAGTCAAAGTGTGATTCTCAGCAACAGTCAGGGTGCGCCGCTTAACATCAGCAGTATTTCGTTCGGGGGCACCAACCCCTTGAGCTTTAGCCAAACCAATGATTGCGGCTCGAGCCTGGCGGGAGGAAGCACATGCACGATCAATGTTTCCTTTACGCCTGTCGTTGGTGGCTCACTCTCGGCCACTTTGAACGTAAACGATAACGCCAACAACAGCCCGCAGACCGTATCACTGAGCGGTACGGCAACAACTGGTTCTACGCTTGGCTTCTCGCCCTCCAGCATCAACTTTGGCAATCAGGCCTATGGGACTGGCAGCGCCGCTGTTCCCATTACCGTTACAAACACGGGCGGCTCGACCGTGACTTTCTCCGGTATCGCCGTCACAGGAACAAACAGCTCATACTTCCCAGAGTCCAGCAACTGTCCCACGAACTTGACGGCGGGCGCAAATTGCACCATCTATGTTAGCTTCGCGCCGGCCGCGAGCGGCAGTTTCGGAGCGACGGTTGTGGTCACCAGCAACGCCTCTGGCAGCCCACAAAGCATCGGTGTTTCTGGCACCGGCGTCGCGCCGGTCACCCTCTCTGCCACCAGCGTCACTTTCGGTACGGTTCTGACGGGAACCATTAAAACGGCAACGGCCATCACGCTGACAAACCAGATGTCCGTGGCGTTGACCGGCATCAACGTTTCCATCAGCGGCGCAGCTGCATTTACTCAAACCAATACTTGCGGATCCAGCCTTGCTGCTGGGGCGCAATGCGGCATTAGTGTCACCTTCGCGCCCACTACGAGCGGAACCCAGACCGGAACTGCTTCAATCAGCGACAGCGCCGCCAACAGCCCGCAGACCATCGCACTGAAGGGTTCGGGCGTGTACCCCATTAGCTTTGCTCCCACCAGTCTGGGCTTTGGTACCGTAACGGCAGGTAACAACAGCACCAAGACAACAACCGTAACCAACAATGAAAAGACTTCGGTGACAATTAGCACCGTTGCCCTCACTGGAGCAAAGGCCAAGTACTACACGCAGACTAATACCTGCATCCGTAGTAGTCCGCTGGCGCCGGGAGCGACGTGTACCATTACGGTTACCTTTGCTCCGACGGTGACCGGAGCGCTTCCGGCTTTCGTTACTCTCACCGACAGCGCAACCAACAGCCCACAGACTCTCGATCTTTTCGGCACCGGGAATTGATGTGACCGGAGTGGGATAGAAGACTCAGCTAACGAAGGCTAGTTCTTTGGCGCGCTGCGTGGCTTTTACCACCGCCTTAATTAACGTCACACGCAGCCCACCCTCTTCCAACTCCAGCAGCCCATCCACGGTACACCCGGCGGGGGTCGTGACCGCATCCTTGAGTAGCGCCGGGTGGTCGCCAGTTTCCAGAACTACTTTGGCAGCGCCCATAGTGGTTTGAGCTGCCAGTAATGTCGCAATGTCTCGTGGAAGGCCAACCTTCACGCCCGCTTCCGCCAAGGATTCCAGAATGATGTAAATGTATGCTGGGCCGCTGGCGGAAAGACCAGTCACCGCATCCATATGTTTTTCATCCACCACCACAGTCCTGCCAACGGGATTGAATAGCGCCGCCGCTGTTTCCAGATGTTCCTTCCCGGCGAACTTGCCTTTGCACAATGCAGTCATCCCAACTCCAATCGCACACGGAGTATTCGGCATAGCGCGTACTACAGGAACGCTCTTCGCAATCGTTTTTTCGATCAGGCCCGTTGGCACCGAAGCTGCTGCCGAAATCACAAGCTGACTGGGAGTCAGGGCTGGGCTGATTTCGCGTACGACGTCTTCCACCACTTGAGGTTTGACGCAAATCAAAATGATATCGGCATCCTGCGCGGCAACCAAATTGTTTGTATCCACCTGTACGTTCATTTTTTTTGCCAGTACCGCCGCTTTTTCTGGATGCTGGACAGTCGCGTGAGTAGATTCGGGCGCAAATAATCCACTTCGGAGAAATGCCTCCAGCAGAATTCCTCCCATTTTTCCCGCGCCTAGAACAGCCACTCTCTTGTTAGTGAAATTGATTCCCATTGGAACTCCTTCTTTCCCAGACGAACGGCCTCAAATGTGATTCTCTCTGCATGAAGACCTTTTGCGCGAAGGTCTAGGAGGCGGAACCAAGACCAGGCCAAGTCCTAGAACGCTGCATCCAATTCCAGGCGGTGGATACAATCTCGCGCAACGAGCGCGTCGCTCTCCAATCCAGTATCTTCTGCGCGCAGCTGGGATCAGCAACCAGAGCCGGCGGATCTCCCGGCCGGCGTGGACTGACCTGCCTCGGAACCGTCTTGCCCACGACCTCCTCAACCATCGTGATGACTTCCCGAACTGAATGACCGTTCCCAGTGCCGAGATTTAAAGCGACTGAGCCTCGTCCCCCCATCAGATGCTCTAAAGCTTTGACGTGGGCCGATGCCAGATCGCTAACGTGAATGTAATCACGCACGCAAGTACCATCAGGCGTCGGATAGTCGTCGCCAAAAATTTGAAGTGCCGTTCCCGTGCCCGCCGCGGCATGTAGCGCCAGAGGAATCAGATGGGTTTCGGGATTGTGAAATTCGCCGGTCTCGCCATCTTCGTCAGCTCCAGCGGCATTGAAATATCGTAGGCTGGCAAACCGCAGCCCGTAGGCACGGCCGTAGGCTTCCATCGCCTGCTCGAAAAAAAATTTCGACACTCCGTATGGATTGACTGGTTGACGCAGCGTGCTTTCGGAAATCGGAACCGTCTTTGGTGTGCCGTAGACCGCACACGTCGACGAGAATATAAAGTTCTTAACTCCCGCGTCCACAGCGGTGTTCAGCAGTGCGAGACCTCCCTCCACGTTGTTTCGGAAATATTTGCGAGGATTCTCCACCGATTCGCCGACGGAAGCATGCGCAGCAAAATGCATAACCGCCGTGGCTCGTTTCATGAGGCCCGCAAGTTTGTCGACATCGGCAAGATCACCTTCTACCAGCTCAAAACCCTGGACCAGGGCCGCGTATCCGGTCGAAAGATTGTCGTAAATCACAGCTTCGAAGCCCTGTTTGCGAAGCGAGCGGGCAGCATGACTCCCGATGTAACCTGCCCCTCCTACGACGAGCACAGTGGGCACTCCACATCCTCCATTGAAAAGTAAGTAAGCCCGCTCAGTGTAACATTCACCACGAGCCGCGCCCCAATTCCGCGGGGGACATGCTTCCCATAAGATCCGAGATTTCTTCGGCAAAGCTTCCCGCAGGTTTGCGTTGACGCAGGAGATAGCAACTATCGAGCCCAACCCAGGTTTTTGCTCGCTGTCTCGACCACGGTGCGCGCAATCGGAAGAGAAGCGGTCGCTGCTGGGGAAGGCACATTCAGAACGTGCAGCATCTTCTCCGTTGCGACAAAGTAGAAATCGTCTACAAAAACGCCATCACGTTTAAGCGCTTGCGCACGAACTCCCGAACTTCCCGGAATCAGGTCATCCTCACGAATCTCCGGCAGCAGGCGTTGGAGCGCGCGGACGAAAGCCGGTTTGGAGAAAGACCGGCGAAATTCATCCATCCCGCTCCGCCAGTGTCTCGCCGCCATGCGCCAGAATCCGGGGAATACGATGGATGAAGCCAGATCGTGCAGGCTGAAATCGGTGCGCCGGTAACCTTCGCGACGAAAGGCAAGGACGGCATTCGGACCCGCGTCCACCGTGCCGTTAACCCGCCGGGTGAAATGAACGCCGAGAAATGGAAACTGCGGATCGGGCACGGGATAGATCAGCGCCCGCACCAATGAAGAACGCTCAGGAATCAAATCGTAGTACTCGCCGCGAAAGGGAACTATCATGACGTCGGGCGTTTCACCCGCCATCCGGCTGATGCGGTCGCTGAATAATCCGGCGCAGTTAATGAGATACGTTGTGGAGAACGCCGAGCTACCGGTCTTTACAACAACTTCGTTCTCGATACTCCGCAGTCCAGTCACCTCGGTGGAAGTGAGAATGGTTCCACCCTGCAAACCAATCAGCTCGGCATATTTCGAGCAGACCGCCGCGTAATCCGTGATGCCGGTCGAGGGCACCACGAGCGCCCGCAGTCCGCGGGCGTGCGGTTCGATGTCGCGCAACTCTTCAGGGCCGATGAGTCGCAGTCCGGTAAGCCCGTTCGCTTCCCCGCGGCGTCGCAGCTCTTCTAACCGGGGAAGCTCACCTTCATAAGTGGCGACGATAACCTTGCCGCAGACCTTGTGAGGGATGCCTCGCTCCCGGCAGAATTCGACCATGGCCTGCGCACCTTCGACGCACAGCTTAGCCTTTAGCGAGCCGGGTTTGTAGTAGATTCCGGAATGAATGACGCCGCTGTTATGGCCGCTCTGATGCTGGCCGACGCGGTTTTCTTTCTCCAGCAACAACAGCTGAAGACGCGGATAGCGTTTCGTGATTTCAAGCGCGACCGCGAGGCCGACGATGCCTCCGCCGATGACGATGACATCGTAACGCGAGTCGGTCATGACCGATCATCATAACGTAGAGTCTCCGTGGCCCAGCCCGCACTATTTCGTGGGTAGTGGTGCGCTTTGACTGTCATCCTGCGCAAGCGTTTTTTGCGCGGCGAAGGATCTGGGCGATCCGCGCGAAGTGTCGCGTTCTTTGCGACGCAATAATCGCGCGTTTGGATCGCTTCCTTATCAAAGTGCACCCGTACCATTTCGTGAGGCTGCGCTTCTCCTCCCTTCACGGGTTCACGATCAGCGTTACTGTGGACCCGAAGGGCTGGCTGATGCTACTGGGTGAACCCACCACGGTGATCGTGTAGGTAATTGGTATGCCTTGTGGAGTGGTGCCTGGAGGGCTGGTGCCGCCATTGCTGCCTCCGCCGCAAGACAGCAAGAATAAAACCGCAAACGCCAGTCCGACGAGCACTGCCCGACTGCGGCGACGCCCTCGTGCTTTGCTCCACACCATGGCAGCCACAAGGGCGAGCCCTGCTGCGTAAGACCATGGACTGGCCTTTCCGCCGGGAGCCCATATCTGCGCCGTCGCACTTGGCGTCGTAACCGTCATGACGACGGCTTCAGGAGTGGAATTGGTCAGCGGGCTCGTTGGGCTCGGGGAGAATGTGCATGACCCCGTGAAGAGTGGCGCACTGCAGCTTAGAGTGACCGCCTTACTGTATGCGGCTCCCACCGGCGCAACGCTGAGGTTATAGGTGATCGACTGGCCAGCCGTGATGGTCTGGCTGGCCGCCGAAGGGCTCACATTAATGACGTAGTCCTGAGCTACGGTATATGGCAGTTTCAACGAGGTTGTGGGACCGCCGCTAGTGGCATCCTTGACGGTGACGTCGATACTGTAAGGCCCGGGCACCGCGCTGTTGGGGACGTTGATGAGCGCAGTGATTCCGATGGGAGAGCCGCTGATCGCGATGGGGCTTGCCGGGCTAAGCGCGCATTGAGTGCCCGGAAGCGCCGAGGCATTGCAGGTGGCCGTAATCGTGCCGCTATAGTTCGGCGTCAGTGACATTTTGGCGGGAACCTGCTGAGAACCGGCATCGACGTTTGCCGGAAAAGCCTGAGTGACTACTAACTGCAAAGTGTTCGCCACCGTGAGCGTGGCAGTAGCCGCATGCGAAAGCGAACTCGAAGATCCCGTTACCACGAGGCTGTAATTCCCCTGCAGAGTCGAGGCTCCGGTGGGGATGGTCATCGTCACTGCGGTCGGGCCGTTTCCTGGGGTCACCAGGTTGGGGGTGGAGATGCATTTGGAGTTAGCCGGCGCGCCGCTGCAGGCGAAAGTCACAGCACTTGCGAAAGAAGCTCCCACCGGGGTCACGTTGAGGCTGTACTTGGCTTTTTGTCCTGATCCAATGCTCTGGGTAGAAGGAGTGATCGAGCCGATAGTGAAATCCTGCACCGTCAGCGGCGTTGTCCACGGGTGACTTGGTTCGCCGCTCGCGTCCTGTGTGCTGATCTTGATGTTGTAACTGCCGACAGCAGCACTGGGGGGAACCGTAACGCTAGCCGTGAGGGGAACGACAGCACCGCTGCCGATGACAATAGGACTTGCTGGAGTGAGCGCGCATTGTGCGCCTGGAAGTGCGCTGGCGTCGCACGTGAATCCGACCTGGCCGGTGTAAGAGTTTTCGGAAGTGAAAGTCAGATTCAACACGGCCGAGCCGCCGGGAATCGCAGTAAGAGTCGACGGACCGGCGATAAGGTAATCGCCAATGACAAACGGAACTTGGACGGAATTTATGAGCGCGCCCGACGTGCCCTGAACAGCAACCTGGTAGCTTCCAGTCGAGAAGCTACTCCCATTGATGGTAAGAGTGATCGGTGCAGAATAGGGGGCGCTGATCGACGAGGGGCTGATGCTGCAACTGCTGGAACCGTACAATGTCACGCAACTCAAGGCCACCGTGCCGGCGAAGCCGTCTTGCGACAAGATGGTGATCGCACCAGTCGTGCCGGAGCTGCCTGCTTTTATATTAGGAAAAGCGCCGCTGAGGCCGAGGACAAAGTCAGGGTTAGGAACAACCTTCAGCGTGAAAGGCGGGGTCAAAGGGACTGTGCCTTCGGAAATTGTGGCTTGCAGAGTGACCGGGTAAGGGCCTGGCGGCGTGTTCGCTGGAACCGCCACGGCTACAGCCATGTTTACTGGAGTTGAGGACGTCACGTTGACCGTCGCGCTAGGGGTAAAAGAGCAGGTTGCGCCTGGGACCATCTGAGGAAACACGCAGCTGAAGGTTACACTCCCGCTAAAGTTACCTTGAGCTGCGACTTGAAAATTCACTGGCGCGGAAGTTGTTCCGCGCGGGTCGGTAACAAGCGGCAATGGCGAGACGAGAGAAATGCTGATCACATTCAGGGTGACCGCAGCGAGGTGGGTCGTGTTATTGGGATCGGAGCCTGCGCCTTGCACATCGAAGCTGTAGTCGCCGACGGTGCTGGTGCCCGCCGTCACCAAGAAAGCCGATCCAAGAGAAGTCGGAGTCAGGCTCACAGGGCTCGGAGTGCATGGGTTGGGAGGACTCGATGACCCTGGGACGCAGCTCAACTCTACGGAATTGCTGTAACCGTTGAGTGCGGTTATCGTACCGTTGAACGCGGTGGTGTTTCCGGGGAAGACCGTCAGCGATGCGGGCGATAGTGCGATCTGGAAATCTGGCGGTGCCAGCAGATTGAACTGCCACACGCCGCGGCCGTAAGTTGATGCCCGTAACAATTTCTGGCCGCCAGAATTGAAGATCGCGAGGGCAGTCACGGCTACGTTGGGCAGGAAGCCAGCTTCGTTCGGGCCAGCAATTGCCCCTACCTCCGTCCAGGCCGCGGCCGCGGTAGGGCTGCCGAAGACCCCGACGTCCGTTCCCACGTAGACCATGTGGGTTGCGGCGCTGGAGTCGACGACCACGGCGTTCACCGGGGAATCGGGGAGCGGTGAACTCGTACCAGCGGCGCTGAAGTCAATCCAACTGGCACCGGCGTTCGTGGTCTGCCAAACGTGTCCCGGACCACCAGTAAAGCCCATCACAGCGACGTAGGCGGTGTTGCCGGTAGCGTCAGACGTGTCAATCGCGACACTGGAAACCGGAAACTGATCGGGATTGATGCTGGCGCCAGCACGTCCGTTCAGCGTGACGTTGGCGAAAGTCGAAGTTGTGCCGGAGACCGCGGTTGCGTTGGTCGTGACCCAGACATTTCCCCCAACCGGCGACGTCAAGTTATTCGGTCCCGGACCGTCGGTGGTCGCATAGATTACCTGCGAGCCACTTGCGTTAGTAGGGCCGCCGGCGGCGAGAGAGCGAATCACATTCACCTCGGTGCCGGAGCAGGTGCCGATAGACAGCGTATCGAAATTGAGGCTCAACGCGCTAAACGTGCCGCCGGATCGCGGTCCGCTCCAGACCCGGCAGGTTCCTACCAGCAGTGTCGTAGGTGATTGCGGGTCGAGAATGTAGGGAAAGTAGAATCCTCCATCGTCGCCAGCCAGGTTGCTGCTACTGACAACTACATCAAAAAGGCTGTCGTTGCAGTTTATTCCCGAGGAACATTCCTGAATATTCAGAGTGCCGGAGCCGGTATCAGGATTCGAGGCAAACCAGTTGCCGGTGGTGGGATCGATGGCATCGTAGCCACCGTCGCCGCTCAAAACGTTGCCCCAACTCGAACCGGTCGTAGCGGTCGCGGTCGCGGGCGAACCATTATCCTGCGTGCCTCCCAGCAGCGTTTTGGGATCGGTCCCACTCTCGGAGAAGCTAACGAACTGGGTCATCGATCCCAAATTCTGATTGAGGTCGTCGAATTGATTCGCGCCGGAGCATGAACCGGTGTTAAGCCCAGTGAATCCGTTCAGTGCGCGATAGATGCCGCCATCATTGGCGAAATACATCAGGGCTGAGCTTGCAGTCGGAGTCACGAAGGCCAGCGCGTGTTGATCGGGGTGAACGTGCGCTGGGGCGCTCAGCGGATCGCAGCCGTAAACATGCGTTAGATTCATGAAAGCGGGGGTGGAACAACTGGGATTGCTGGAGTTAATGGAGCACTTGTAGAGATTAATCGCGCCTGCGTAAAGATCAGTGGCGGCCGATCCATTGGGAACGGCGAGCAGTTCCAGATTGTAGAATCCTTGTTCCACGCCACAGCCATTGAGGTCGCCACAGTTGATAATGCCGCTGTCGCTGATTTGCACCCAGGAAGCGCCGCTGTTGATGCTCTGCCAAATGCCCTGATCAAGCGGGTTGCCATTGGGGTCCGCAGAAACGAACCAGACGTACATCTCATTACGACCGGGCACGATGGAGATCTCACCGCGATAAATAGGACAGCTCGTGCTGTAGTTCTGAGGACACGCCGTTGGGCTCAGCAATCCCGAAGCGCCCGGCTGGCTCGTGAGCCGCGTCCAGGTTAAGCCATCGGGCGAAGAGTAGAAGCCGTTGTACCGTATCGCGGCAAAGAATAGTCCCGCCGTTGAGTTGTAAACCACCGAGGTTGCGGAGGTCGCCTGTGCCGCTCCTCCGGAAGAGAGCGCATCGTAGGTCCAGGTCTGCCCGGCATCGGTGGAAGTGTACAAGCCAGGTTCGGTATTGCTGGTGAGGGAGCCATCGATCACACCTTCTGAGGTTGCCGCCATGGCCGCGACCACGGTGTTGGTCTGCGAGCTGGCCGTACTGAAAGCCATCCGCGCGGCGCCGAGGCCGCTGAACGAGAGAGCGCCCGCGTTCGCGGTAGGGATTAAAGTCCAGCTGTTACCTGCGTTGGTCGAGACGAGGATGCCGAGGCCGAAATAGGAGTCATCGGAGTTATCAGGTTCACCGGTGCCCACAAGAATCACACTATTTGCGGAAACGGAATTTCCCGGCTGAATAGCAATTGAGCCGATCGAGAGCGTCGCCTGGTCGTCGGCGATCGCTGTCCAAGCAACATTGTTAGCAGCGCTGGTTGCGGCATTGACTGACTTCCACACGCCTCCCTGCGCTCCGCCGATGTAAACCGTGTTGCCACTGGGATCGGCTGGATCAATCGCCACGGCTGTTGCCCGTCCCGAAACTTGATTGTAGTTTTGAAAACCGTCACCGGTAGCATCGGAGGCAAGCGGCACTGGGCCCATCGGCATCCATCCACCAGCGGGAGATGGCGTCGGCGAATCAGGATGCGCGGCGAGACTGCGAGAAACTCGAGCCGAGCGCGCCAGTATTTTGGTTTGATAGGCTCGGTGGCGCAACTCGGCGGCCGATTTTCCAGGCACTAAGCGGCCGCGTAGGAACCATTCCGCGCGCTCCTTCTCGTGGTCGGCATCGGCTTTGCCACCGGGCGTTTCAGTTTTCGTTGTCTTTGCGCCTTGGGCTTGGGCAATCGTCGGCAATGAAAATGCCAACAAGGCGAGCAGGGAAGCACGAAGCGCACGGCCGAACCCGGGACAGCTCATATGACATCGACTATCAGGAGTATGGAAGCAGGACCGATCTCGGTCAAAGCAAATAGTGCGACAAAAGCGCCATAAAATCCGTTTCGGGAAGTAGGAAGTACTCGGCAAACTCACCGACTGCCGCGCGTTCGAGGATGTTCAAAGAAACCAGCCGTGATTTGATCGGGGCCGGGCACAACGGAGCCTCATGCTTGTACAATTTCTGCCGGAGCTGAAAGCAAGCGAAACTCCGCAAGAAATGTCGATTGATTGGCAAGCGTTCCGGCTCACGATAGAACTCGCCGTGATTGTGTCGGCCATCCTTTTTGTGATGGGCCTGCCTCTGGCCTACTGGATCGCCTTCACCCGATGGCGCTGGAAGTTTCTGGTGGAAGCCACAGTCGCTCTGCCGATTGTTTTGCCGCCGACGGTTCTCGGATTTTACGTTCTCGTCGCTCTTGGCTCCCAAAGCCCCGTGGGACGATGGTGGCAGTCGTTAACCGGCCACACGCTCGCATTCACGTTCCCCGGGCTGGTGATTGGCTCGATCCTCTATAGTCTGCCTTTCGCGGTGCAGCCCTTCGCGGCTTCTTTTTCGTCGGTCGATCGCAAACTGTTGGCAGCCTCGGCCACTCTAGGAGCTTCTCCGTTGCGCACCTTTCTCAGCGTGGTCCTCCCTCTTTCTGTGCCGGGGTTGGCCACTGGCGTGATCCTGGCATTCGCTCACACCATGGGCGAGTTCGGAGTGGTGCTGATGGTGGGAGGCAATATTCCTGGCGTAACGCGGACGCTCTCGATCAGCATTTATGATCAAGTGCAGGCCTCAAACTATGCCGGAGCCGATACGATGGCGTTATTGCTGCTCCTGTTCTGCTTCATCGTGTTGACGGCAGTTTACAGGCTGAACCGCAGAACGTTGAATCAGAAATTATGGACGATCGGTCCGGTCAAATAGACGAGACCAGATGCCCACCCTCGCGCAACCAAGACCTTCGAATCCGACTCTGAACGCTGTTCTGCGCAAAACCTTTTCTTCACGGGAAGCTGGATTCTCTCTCGATGTTGAGTTCCGCGCCGCGGCCGGATTCACCATATTATTCGGCCCATCAGGATCGGGAAAGACCACTTTGCTCGACTGCGTGGCCGGGCTTACCACTCCAGATGCCGGTCGAATTGCTCTAGATGAGCGTCTTCTGTTCGACGCAAACACTCATGTCGATATGCCTGTCGCCCGGCGCAGTGTGGGATACGTGTTGCAGGATCTGGCATTATTCCCGCACTTGACCGCAGAACAGAATGTCGCATATGGGCTAGCGCATCTTCGGCGTTCCACGCGCCGGCAGAGGGTTTTGGATGTGCTGCAGGAGTTCCGGATCGACCAGTTACGCCATCAGCATCCAGAGGAAATCTCTGGCGGAGAGCGTCAACGCGTGGCTCTTGCGCGGGCACTCGTTACCGATCCCTGCGTGCTCCTGCTCGATGAACCTCTGGCCGCTCTGGACGCACCCACCAAGGCGCGAATCCTCGACGATTTGCGGCGCTGGAATCAGGCGCACCGCATCCCAATTCTTTATGTCACGCACAGCCGCGAAGAGGTGCTTGCTCTAGGGGAACGCGTACTGGTGATGGAGCAGGGCCGCATCATCGCGCGGGGAACGCCGCATGAGGTCTTGAGCGCGCCTCGTCAGGAAAGTGTGGCTCAGCTCGCGGGCTTTGAAAACATATTCGATGTCACGGTCGAATCAGTTCACGAAGATCGCGGCACGATGATGTGCAAAGTGCCGGGCAAAAAGGCTGGAGTCTTTGTTCTGTTGGAGACACCCCTCATTCGGGCGGAGCAAGGTTCGCTTCTGCGCGTGGGAATTCGTGCCGGCGACATTCTCCTGGCGATCGAAAAGCCCGTAGGCCTGAGTGCTCGCAACATACTTCCCGGGCTCTTATTATCCCTGGAAAGACGCGACATGATGATTTCCGCCCTGGTGGATTGCGGCGTCCAAATGGACGTCCACCTCACTCTCGCCGCTCGCGACTCGTTAAAGCTTACTCAGGGCCGCCTGGTCTGGCTGGTGATAAAAACCTACTCATGTCATTTGATGCGGCGCTGACGTATAATTCTCACGTAACGTTGCTTGACCGAGCGCAAGGCTCGCGTCAATTGCGGTAATTCGTGGATGCTCCGGCTTCGCTTCGATCATTCCCGCCTGCTCAGTGGCTGTTAACCGCAATCGCGATGTTCTTAGTATTTGGGGGTATCATCGCAACCGCGCAAATCCTACCCAACTTCAACTCCGGTTCCGAATGGCTTTGCACAGTCGACTTCGCGCAAATATACCTTGACCAGATAAACCATGACGCGAAGAAGAGCGCGCAGCAGAGGGCGCAAGATAAGGAACGCATTGATTCCGGAGTTGTCTCAGCGCTCGACCTGGGGGCTCCCAATAATGCTGTCGAGCAATATAACCGTGCCAGTACCCTGCTGAAGGCACAAAACTCCAAAGAAGCCATCAAATACCTGCAAAAGGCGATCCACGACTATCCTAAGTTCGTTGCCGCCTACATGGCGCTTGGGCAAGCCTACGTCGATCGACCAGGAAGATCCTGGTCACGCTAAGGACGAATTCGAGATGGCCGCCAAGTTGGACGCCAAATTCCCCGGATCGTTCCTGAATCTCGGTCGGTTGGCACTATCGCTGAATGATTTTCCGAACTGCGCAACCCGAACTCGAGAAAGCTGCTGCCATCCTCCCGAAGGACCCCAAGATTCTCTCCACGCTGGCGTACGCGCAAAACGGAACTCATCAGTACCGAGATGTTTTGGAGACCGTCGACAGAGTACACGCCGTCGATCATAAGGGGATGGCCAACGTGCATTACGTGGCAGCGTCCGCAGCCATGGCGATTCAGGATTACGATGCCATGGAGCGCCAGCTGAACTTCCTTCTCAGCGAAGATCCCACGAATGCGTTTGCTCCAGTAGCACGCCAGAACCTCGCCGCGCTCGCTCATAACAAGGCCGTTCGAGCGGAGCAAGTCAGCAGTTCGCAGCCGGCGCCAACCCTGGTCGCTTCGCAGTCAGTTACCTTTCCCAACAGCGATCGATTGAAGGCGCAGTTGAATGGGTTGGGCAATGAATCGGATGGAGGACCCTGCGACGCTGAGTGCGTGGCTCTAGCTGAGGCGAACACCAGCGCTGTCGCCAGTAACGGCAGTCCCGCCTCGAATGTATCGCCGGTTCCTGCAAGTCGTCCCAGTGGAGTGTGGACCATACGGACGAGCGTGGACGATGTGGCTGTATTCTTTTCCGTTAGCAGCCACGGTCATATGATCAACGATCTGGAGCAGTCTGATATCCAGATCCGTGATGACAACAAACCGCCGAAAAAGATAATGCAGTTCCTCCCGCAATCAAAGCTGCCTTTGCGGTTGGCTCTGCTGGTGGATACGAGCGGTTCGGTGCACGACCGCTTTTCGTTTGAGAAACACGCGGCGGCTAAGTTTGTCGAGAAAATCCTAAACGGTACTTCCGACCTTGGATTCGTGGAGGGTTTTGCTACTGAGCCCACGGTCACTCAGGATTTCAGTGCGTCACCGGCTGAACTGGGAAACGGGATTGAGAAACTCGCCAACGGAGGCGGAACGGCACTCTTCGATGCGGTGGCATTCGCGTGCCGTAAGCTGGCTGCGTATCCCGAGAACACCCATGTTGCCAGAGTTTTGGTGATACTCAGTGACGGCGAGGATAATTCCAGCCACAGCACCTTGAAGCAGAGCATCCAGGCTTCGGAAAGGGCGGGCGTGACCATCTACACCATTAGTACGCGAGAAGACCGTGGTGACAAGACGGACGCCGACAGAATTCTTGAAGCACTGGCGGAGAGCAGTGGAGGAGAAGCCATGTTTCCCGGAGATGTGCTTACTCTGAATAAGTCTTTCGACAAACTGCACGATTTAATCCGTAGCCGCTATTTCATTGCCTATAAACCGGCCGATTTCCAGCCGAACGGGAGCTATCGCGCCATCAGCATCGTCGCCGAGAAAAACGGCAAGCATCTGCAGGTCCGGGCTCGCAAGGGCTACCACTCCCGCGTGGAAACTAGCCCGAACTGATCCCGCAGGATAGCGACTCGCTAATCTAACTTCCCGTCAATCTCGCCCTGCATGCACGGGATTGCTAAAGCTGAAGGGAAGACGTTTCCGCGCCTCCTCCACTCGCTCCATCTCAATCACGGCAATCCACTGTCCCTGGCGCTGCTCTGCAAATACAACGTGGGCGCCGAGAATCTGGGCTGCAGCCGCGGGCGGCAGATCGCGGTGAAATCCGAAAAAACGACTCTTCAGTTCTGTCCGTTTTTCTGTAAATGCTCGCCAGCGATCCCACAGCGCTGGAGCCGGCTCGTATTTCGTCGAGAAAACTAACGCCACGTCATAGTTCGAGCGAAAGTCCGCGGCTGAAAGCATTTCATCCAGCGAGAAATCCTCAATCCGCACCACGCGCATCGGCCGGGTTGTGTAACCGAGCCAAGGACGGCTCACCTCGTCGGAGGCAGGCCACGCCGTCAGCACTCGGGCCATCGGATAACGAGCCTCAAGAAAGCGCTCGCCATCCTCATGCAGAATGACGTAATCCCGGTAGGCGAGATTGTCTTCCGGTGCGAATCCGTACGGAGGATTCCAGAACCATCCCGCAACAAATGCCAGAGCGACACATGCGATTACCCCTTGCCAATAAGCCAACCTGCGCCAGAGAGTGGAAACCGAAACAGTAATAATCAGCGGAACCACTGGGAGCATGTAGCGTGCCAGCACGGCTCCGCCGATCAACGCCATCGCCACCACGTAAGCCATCACGACCACGTAGAAAATCATTTGCGCCGGAATGCTGATTCGAGGTCGTTCGCAGCCGGAATCACGCTGCGGCGGCAACATCCACATGGCAAACACCGTTGGCAAAGTCAAAAACCACAAGTGGAGATATCCGACGACTTGCCAAAGCCGCAGGGCAAGCGCAAGAAAAAATCGGGTCGGGTTGAGAGTTGCGGCTACGTTGTAGCGAAAAAACTCGGGATTGCCGAACACGTACCCCGTGCGCACGAAGTGATAGCCATACCAAAGAACCAGCGGCAGCACCGGGAGCAGCAGCGTCGCGATGCGCCACGCCGATTCGAATTTCGATTCCAAGAGTTCGCCATGACCATTCCGATCTCCCCACAGCTTGCGCAGCGAACTCTTGTGTGCAAACACGCCGACAGTCTCCCACGTCGCGATCGACAGAGGAGCGAGAATCGCGGTTTCCTTGGCCAAAGCTGCGACAGTGAACCAGCACACAGTTGCGAATATTTTCCCTTCCATGTAGGCGGAAAGAGCCCAGATGGTAAATCCCGCTGCTGCCAAGTCGAGCTGCGCGAGAGAGCTTTGCGCGAAGAAGACAGGATAAAGTGCTGCACAGAGAGTGGATGCAATCGCCACCTTGGTGTTGGCCACACGCTCGGCCAGACGGAAAACTCCTAGAAGCGAGAAGGCAGCGACGACGAGCATCGCCGTTCTTGTCACGAGTGGAGCAAAGCCAACTATTTTCCACCAGAACGCAATCCAGGCGAGGACCAGCGGAGGATGCGCGTTCGAAACCGTGGAATGAGGAATCAGGCTCCCGGTAAGCAGCAGATCGCGTGCCGCCGGAACATAATAACCAGCTTCGTCCCAGAAATAGGGCAACTGCAACAGAGGGAGATGCAGCAGAAAGATCAACACAAAGATGACCGTGAACACCAAGGCCGGATAATTGCCTGACCACGGAGCCGGCCTCTGCTGGTCAGACCGGTAATCGCTCAGAATTTCCTCTTGGTCGATGCAATCGTAGAAACCGCTCTTTACAGACACATGATTGCGCAGTAATTCTTGTTTTAGATCAGCCGCGGCCCTGGCAGTCTGGCTGCAAACGCGATCGAGAAACGCTTCTAGTGTATCGGGCCTGCCGGAGACATTCGCGGGTCAAGCTTGATTTCGCCGAATGCGCTTTCGTAGCCCGCTACGTTTTGCTGTAGAAGTCCAAGGAGAGCCTTCGCCTGTTGCGGACTGATATAAATGCCTTGAAAGTTGCGAATCTCTACCTGAGTCTCACTCTGCTGTTGCAGGGTTCCGAAGACCATGAAGAAATCCCAGACATTCACCCGCATCTGTACACTGTTGGCATAGTCTTCGCGATAGTCGGGACTGTTGTTCAGCTTTACGTTCGGTTGTGGAGGAGTAATCATAGAAAGAAAGTGTAATGATTTTAAGTGCAGGAAGGGAAGTCGCCGAACTTAGAAAATCTGTATCCTGGCCGAAGACGGGGAGCTTGGGCGCCCGCCAACTCGATACATCTCCGAAGAGTGCGACAAAAAATGTCAACCAGTTGACAGGTTTCCGACTTGGCGCCCTCGCCGAGCGCGTCGCGAAAGGTCATGGACGTTAGCTACTTTGCTGAAATCAAAGGGCTTGTAGGATGGTACTGCAGGGATGGACTGGTGTTTAAAGTGCGAGATCTGAAAGTGGTTGATAAATTGAATTCGAGAAGTCACTCTATGACCCAAAAGCCTGAAGACGGAGCTATCGAAGAGATTATTCTTCCCGAAAATCTGCTCCCTCTCGGATCTGTGCTGAGCGAGGGGATCACCCCGCTCGAGGTCAGCATGGTGTTGGCGAAAGTGTTCCGGGTGCAAAACGCGGAAGTTGCCTTGCTTCGGCTGGAAAGCGGTTTGCTCAAGTTCATTTTTCCCGAACACCTCGTGACTACCGGAGCGATTCCGATTTCCAGCAAGGCCGTGGCTGCCCACACTGCGCTAAGCAAGAAAGCCGAGATCTTCAACAATTTTGCGCGGGTTAAGCACGCCAGCATCTTCGAGACCATCAAGCCGATTGGAGTCGAGGCCGATCCCGAGCTGCCGGCACATCCCGCACCGATCCAGAAGTTGATGTCAGTGCCGATTCTCGATCAGCATTCGACGGTGATTGGCGTGATTCAGATCTCACGCAAAGGCTTGGATCCACGCTTTACCCAGGATTTCAGCAGGGAAGACTTGCATGATCTGGAACTCGCGGCTGGAGTTTTGGCTGCTTCGCCCGTCATGCAAGCGAACTGAATGACGCCTCCGTAGCTTTAACCAAAGACATCGCGGCGAATAGAGACACAATAGAAGTGGGCCGATTCCAACATCGGCCCATTTTCTCTTAATCGTCGGTAATCTGACTGTGATGAGCAACGGTGGTGTTTAGTTCTCTCCACCGCTTGCGTTGCTCCCCCATAATGCCTCACTGCCCCATAGCGCTTCAGAGCCCCACAGCGCCTCACTGCCCCAGAGTGCTTCCGAGCCCCACAACGCTTCACTACCCCATAATGCCTCGGAACCCCAGAGCGCCTCGTTGCCCGCCACTGAGGTGTTGATCGATCCCGAAGTGCCGCTCGACGTTGCCGCTGTGCCCTTCACAAACTGCGAAGCGCCCCACACGGCCGCGTTCGACCACGTAGTCGAGGTGTTCCAAACCGCTGAGGGATCGTCGGACAGATAAACCTGATTTGTGCTCGAATTAAAAGTGGCGATCGGAGACATTGCCGTCCCTTTTGCCATCGCGGTGCTGGTAAGCGCGGCTTCGACATCCACGTAGCCAGCACCGATAGTGAAGACGTCGTATTGATCGGTGTAAGTGATCCTCGTCGTTGGATCGGTCGTGCTGCTGGAGGCGGGGAAGGTCTTGTATGCCGTCAGCATCAGCCGCGCCTTGACCTGATCGGGAGTCAGGCTCGGACTCTTCTGCAGCAGGTCAGCCACGACTCCGCTGACGATGCCAGTGGCCATGCTGGTTCCACTCAGCTGGAAGTACGTGGAAGAAGGTGCGCTGCTTCCCCCGCGGACGTAGTAGCTGTACGGCACTTGATTTCCAGGGTACTGCGTATAAAGGGTCGAGCCCGGAGCCTCAAGCGAGACCAGCAGGTTGCCGGGGGCAACGATGTCGGGCTTTACGATCGCATCGACTACCGTTGGCCCTTTTGAACTGTAGCTGGCAATCAGGTCGTCAACTCGCGTGGGCGTGCCCATCGGCTTCATGTCGCCTACGGTGATCACATGAGGATCGTTGCCTGGTGAAGTCACGGTGGCATAGCCATCGGTTGGGAGGTAACGGCCGTTGTTGCCTGCGGCTACCACCACCACGATTCCATTTTTCCAGGCCTGCTCGACGGCTTGGCACAGCGGATCGAGCTTGTAGGATTCATAGATTGCGCGGCCCAGCGAAAGGTTGATCACGCGAATGTTGTATTGTGATTTGAGAGAGATTGCCTTACTGATCGCGGCGATTACCAGGCTATCGGTCCCCTCGCCATTCTGATCGAGCACTCGCAGGTTGACGATTTCTGCGCCCGGCGCAATTCCTTTGAAAGTCTTACTGTAAAGCAGGCCGGTTGAGCTCAGGCCATCTCCAGCAATAAGCCCAGCGACGTGAGTGCCGTGTCCGAATTGGTCCGAGGCATTCGAATTTCCCGGCACAAAGGACTGTTGATACACAACTCGCGAGAGAGGAAGAATTCCGAGATCCAAGTCTCGATGATTGCTTACGCCGCTGTCGATTAACGCCACTCCAATGCCAGCCCCGGTATAGTTCGACTGCCACGCGAAGGGTGCATTCACCGCAACGGCTGCATTGCTGAGTGATGGCACCAGCGGCCGGTCCGCGCTGATGTATACGACGTTGGACTGGTTCGAGAGGCTCTGAATGCCGTTGCCATCCAGTTGCGCAACCAGGGCATTGATCAGCGGCAAATCTCCCAGAATCTTTCCCCCGAGATTCAAGACGTCGTTGACCAGGCAATCCACAATGCCGAACAATCCGCTGCAATTCACCTGAGTTCCGGGTGCATATTGGACGATGACTTGCACCTGCTTGGTCGATTGGTTGCCACGCAGTTCCGGCGATATTTTCGAGTCGTCGGCATGGGCCGTTGTCACCGTCACCGTGATCATCAACAATAGAGTCAGTAGCCTCTTCATAGTCCCCCGTCGAGGGCGCAAACTCAGCGCCATAGCGACACAGATCGATTCCTGCTCTGTAAAGTGCAGATGTAGTTCCAAACTGCACTAAAGTCATCCTTACAATTCAACAGGTTAGGGAATCAAATACCGCTGCGGCGGGACATTCTGTCCCCAGGCACAGAAACGGGACAGGTTGTCCCGAGTTGAAACTGTCTTGCCGCAGTTGGTTACTTCAGTTCTGAAACGGCCCGACAAGACGCTGTTTTTCGATTTCTTGCCGCTTCCACAGAGACCCAAATAATTGACCGGGTTGAGGAACACGACGGTAACCAATGAAGAGAGTTTTGCGCGGACATTAACCCTAGCTTCGGCAAAAATCTAAATAACTCTTAATGTCATTAGCGCGACAAATTGGCGCACGTGTGTACATCTCTGGGATGGCATTGGCGGCCCTGGGCTGCTTCGTCCCCTCGATGCTTCATTGGCACCTTACCCACCCTGCTAAGTTCCTCTTCTACCTGATCGCAGCGGTGCTAGCCTCGTCGCTGAAAGTAAGCCTGCCTGGCATCGAAGGAACGATGTCGATGAATTTCCTGCTGACCCTGCTCTGCATTCTGGAGCTGGGCTTGCCGGAGGCGCTGCTTGTCGGCGTCGTCAAGACTTTCGCACAGTTTTATTGGAAGCCGGCACGGCAACTGAAACCAGTTCAGCTGGTGTTCAATCTGTCTCAAGTAACACTATGCAACGCGGCAACGTATGGCGCCTACAAATTGTCTTCGGTTCACATTTTCCATGGTCCCGGCCCTCTGGCGCTTCTGGTAGCGGCGATCACCCACTTCGCATGTAATACCGTTGCGATGTCGGTCATTATCGGCCTCACAGAAGATAAGCCCATCAAGAACGTCTGGACCGAAATCTACTTGTGGACATTTCCTTACTACATGGTTGGAGCGGCCATTGCAGGCTTCGTCAGTTTCTTCCTGGATAGCCAAATCGGATGGCAGGCTTCTTTGCTGGTTTTGCCCCCGATCTACCTCATGTATCGGTCGTATCATCTTTACCTGGGAAAACTGGAAGCGGAAAAACTACACGCGGAAAAGCTTTCCAACCTTCATCTACGAACCATCGAAGCACTCGCCTTGGCCATCGAGGCCAAGGATCAGACAACGGGAGAGCACCTGCAGCGCGTCCGCGTGTACGCCATGGAATTGGCACGGGACCTGAAGTTGAGCGAAGACGAGACGGAAGCGCTGCAGGCGGCTTCGGTTCTGCACGACATCGGCAAATTGGCCGTGCCGGAACATATTATTTCGAAGCCGGGAAAGCTCACTCCAGAGGAATTTGAGAAGATGAAGATTCATCCCATTGTGGGGGCGGAGATATTGGAGCACGTGGACTTTCCGTATCCGGTTGTTCCCATCGTGCGTGCACACCACGAAAAATGGGATGGCAGCGGTTATCCCAACGGTCTGCAAGGCGAGGCAATTCCAATCGGCGCGCGCATTCTGGCGGCCGTCGATTGCCTCGACGCGCTCGCTTCGGACCGCCAATATCGGAGAGCGTTGCCCTTGCACGAAGCCATGGCCAAGGTCGCCTCCGAAGCGGGCATCAGTTTCGATCCGGGGGTAGTCGAGATTCTCCAGCGGCGCTATGTGGAACTCGAAAAGCTCGCCACCGAGCAGCCTTTGCGGGCTCCCCCGAAGTTGTCGACGGACATCAGGGTGGAGCGGGGATTGGCCCCTGATGCGGGTTTCGCAGAGTCCGAAAAACCTCCCGCCCGTCATTCGGAGCCTGGCAGGAACGAGGACCACCTCGACAGGGTCGCAGCGGCCCGGCAGGCGGCTGAGGATATCTCTGAGTTCAGTCTGCAGTTAGGTTCCGCACTCAGCATGGAGGACACTTTGTCTTTGCTTGCAGTCAGAGTGAAACGCCTGGTGCCAAACGACGCCATGGCGGTGTATGTTCTAAGAAATGAGGTCCTCACTCCGGCGTTTGTGAGCGGTGATAACTTTCGCTTGTTTTCCTTGCTGAGGATTCCCCTTGGAGAAGGTTTATCGGGCTGGGTGGCGCAGAACAGCAAGCCGATTCTGAACGGCAATCCTTCGGTCGAGCCTGGATATCTGAACGATCCCAACAAATACAGCACGCTGCGCTCCGCACTGGCGGTGCCGTTAGAAGGAGTTTCCGGTGTGATCGCTGTGCTGGCGTTCTATCGCGCCTCGGCTGACGCGTTTACTCGGGATGATCTGAGTGTCTTGCAGGCTATGGGATCTAAAGTAGGACTGGCTGTCGAAAGAGCATTAAAGAACTCCGGCAAAGCGGATTCGACGGTAAAGGTATCGGCCTCGGCCGCACACGCCGGCGCAGACTGACACGGCGCGATCACCCCCTAAAAGCAGAACCTTCGGGCTGACAAGGCCTGTCACAGCGGCTCGCCGCCTCTCTGTGGATAGCCCCAACGGTCTCGGACGTTCGTAATTGGAAGGGAATCACATTGGGGAATTAACATCTAAAAACAGGTTACTCAAGTGCTATCCACACCTCTAAACACTCGCCGTTGGGCGCGATACCACGTTGATCTTCCGGTTCGCATCTCCGTGCTTAATGGACTCTTGACAAGCGCCGTTCCCGGCCGCGTCGTCGAAATCAGCCGGAACGGAATGGCCGTTCATTCTGCTCTCGCTCTAAAACCGGGGGATCTGATGCAGGTGGAGTTTCCCATTTCCAAATCCTCAGGCGTCAGAGGCGTGGTTCGCAATCGAAAGGACGATTGTTTCGGGGTGGAGTTCCTACCCCAACTGAATCCTGGTGATCGCGCGCTGAATCAGTCGACGTTGGTGCGAAACCCACTCGGAAGCAGCGCGCCAAAGTCACCAATAAAGCGCAGTTCATGTACCCGCGAGGCTCTGTTGGCGAGCCTGCATCGAAAACAGGTTGAGATAAAACAGGTGCAGAGAGAGATCGAGGCACTCAATCTCGCAATTATTTTGCTCGCGGATGATGAACCGAAAAATTCTGGAACTTCTCTCCCGCGCCGTCCGAAATTGCAAATCAGGCCATGGCCATCGCAATTCTAAGCGGCTTGGAGGATGTGTAAACGGCTTGACAACTACGGATTCACCGTTGGCGGTTCATGCAAGAAGTCTTGAGGAGGCCAGACTGGGCTGCATTTTGGAGCGCGCCTATTTCAGCTTCACGAACAGCAAAACAAAGATCGCCCACACTCCAACCGTGACCGGAAACTGCACTAAGGCTGCATCGCGCATCGCGCCGCCCCGCGGCAAAAAGTATGTGAGAAACATCATCGCCAGAGCGGTAAGCACGCCTAACGCGAGTTTGCTTTTCCAGTTCATGAGTATTTGAGATCCCTTCCCCGTATACCTTTTCGCGGCCGAGCCGGGAGTATACGCCTCAGAAAGCACCCGGACAAGTGGCCGCTGATCGGGTGGTGAGATGGGGCGATCCAGTCGTTAAGCGCTTCCGAATGGTTACTCAAAGATTACTGTGACAGATCTAAGGTCGAGTCGAATAATCGGCACCCGAGCTCGTAATTAGCTGGCGCGACTTGTAGGAAATGCTTTTTGGACGAGTGTGTAGCGCGCCGCCCCGATCAGGCCGCAGTCATCATTCAGAATGATTTTCACCGGCATGTCGTTCAGCAGGATTTCCATACGGCCTTTATCCAGGAAACACTTCATGAATACAGGATCTTTCATTCTGGTTACAATCTTCGC
Organism: uncultured Acidobacteriota bacterium; assembly: GCA_963717205.1. Classification (GTDB taxonomy): domain Bacteria; phylum Acidobacteriota; class Terriglobia; order Terriglobales; family Acidobacteriaceae; genus Sulfotelmatobacter. The sequence continues at coordinate 258,863 of CAVQVP010000002.1, forward strand.
CGCGATGCTGCCACCGATGAAAATGCCGCCGGTGGACATATATTGCAAGGCGCAGTTCCCGGTCTCGGCCCCAAATACGCTGACAAACATCGTGAGGGTTTCATCGCAGATCGCGGACTTGCCTTCGAGTGCGAGTTGGGAAATTAAAGCCGGAACATCGGACGCTGCGCTAATTTGATCTCTAAGCCATGCTGGCTCCTCTGCTTTGCGAGTATCGCGCAAAAATTCGTAGATGTTCCTGATCCCGGGCCCCGAAAGAATTCGCTCACAACTGATGCGGCCGTATTTTTTTTGGAGATGTGCCAGCAATTCCATCTGCAGATCGTTTGTAGGGGCGAAGTCAGCGTGGCCGCCTTCGCAGGCGAAAGGATGGTGTCGGAAGCCGTCCCAATAGAGCCCCGCTACGCCGAGTCCGGTTCGTGCCGAGATCACGGCGCGGTTGCCTTCAGCGTTATCCGAGCCTTCACTGAGAGTGATGAAATCTTTGGAGTCGAGCGCGTCGATTCCATAAGCGTAGGCTTCGAGATCGTTGAGCAGTCCGACGAAATCGAGCTTGAGCTGCTTGGCCACTTCACGAGAATCGATGGTCCACGGGAGGTTGGAAATCTTGCTGCGGCCTGACCTCACAGGCCCGGCCACGCCGAAGCTTGCGCTATGAACCGGAATGCCTTCAGTTCGAATAAACTGGGCGAGAATTTCCGACAAGCCACCATGTTCCTGGCTGATGTAGGTTTTCTCCACCACGGATTGCAGGCGATTGCCTTCGGTTTCGAAGGCACCCAGCCGAATGCGAGTTGCGCCGATGTCCCCAGCGAGAATCATGGTTCGATTTTCCTCCATTGCCGGTCGTCGAGTTCCATTAGTTGATCCGCCTCGGCCGGTCCCCACGTGCCTGATGCGTAATTCGGAAATTTACGCGGCGGCAATGCTTTCCAAACGTCCAATACTGGGTCGACCGCGCTCCATCCCGCTTCCACCATGTCCGCTCGCTGGAACAAGGTCGCGTCGCCCATCATGCAGTCATAGAGTAGAACTTCGTATCCCGTGTAGGCATCAGCGCCAAAATATTTGGAATATTCGAAACTCATGTCCACCGAGCCAACGCGCAGCAGGGGACCTGGAACCTTAGCGCCAAAGCTCAACGAGATGCCTTCTACGGGTTGGATCTGTATGACCAGCGTATTGCGGTGCAGCTTGCGAACAGGAGCGCTGCGGAACAGCTCAACCGGCATGCGCTTGAACTGGATGGAGATCTCGGTGTGGCGTTTGGCCAGACGTTTGCCGGTGCGCAAATAGAAAGGTACGCCCGCCCATCGCCAGTTGTCGATGTTGAGCTTGAGGGCCACGAAGGTTTCGGTGCGCGATTCCGGAGCGACTCCGGGTTCCGACCGGTAACGCGGCACCGTCTCCTCGCCCAGCATTCCTTCTCCATATTGGCCACGCACACTGCGCTGCAACACGTCTTCGGAGTTGAGCGGCTGAAGAGAGTGCAAGACTTTGGCCTGTTCATTTCGTACTGCATCCGCGTGAAATGAAACCGGGGACTCCATTGCGGTCAGGCTGAGCAACTGCATGACATGGTTGGGTACCATGTCACGCAAGGTTCCCGCGTTATCGAAATAAGCGCCTCGACGCTCCACACCAACCGTTTCGGCATTGGTGATTTGGACGTGGTCGATGTAGCGGCGATTCCAGATCGGTTCGAATATCGCATTGTCGAAACGAAAAACCATGATGTTTTGTACGGTTTCTTTGCCGAGGTAGTGATCGATGCGGTAGATCTGGTTTTCCTGCAGCACGCTTTTGATATCGCGGTTCAGGACCTTCGCGGAATCCAGATCGTGTCCGAAGGGTTTCTCGATCACGACACGGCGCCAGTGCGCGTCGTCTTGCTTCAACAGGCCGGCTTTTCCTAACTCCTGGACAATCGGTGCAAAAAACTTCGGCGCAGTCGCGAGATAAAAGAGGTAATTACCTTCGGTTCGGTGTTCGATATCGATTTCCGCGAGCCGCTCCCGCAGCATCGTGAATGTATCCGGATTGCCAAAGTCGCCACGCTCGTAGAAAAGACGCTGCCGGAGCCATGCCACATGATCGGCATCCGGCGGAAGGAATTCACTGACTTGATCGCGAAACCCCTCCGGACTCAGGTCATCGACGGAGACGCCGATTATGGCGAAACTGTCAGGAAGCAACTTCGCTTTTACCAGGTTGAACAGCGCTGGAACCAACTTGCGCTTCGTCAGATCGCCGGCCGCACCGAAGAGGACGAAGACGCAAGGAACAGCAGGCTTGCCGGCGCTCTCAATGTCGCCGGTTGTGTCCGTCGGGGCGGTTGCTGACATACATTACCCTCATTACCCTCATTCCCCTCATGGTAGAACCCCCACTTGATCGCAATTCTGAAGTTGGAGCGATAGAGGGAGTCGAACCCACGTTCCTATTCGCCGGATCTAAGTTCGCGTCGAAACGAAAAATCGACAGTTGGGCCGTAGGGCACAATTGTAAGCACATGAAGAGAATAATAAACGGCGTCAGTCCTGCGGGGCGTCGTGCCTAAATGTGAGCCCCATCTTCCTTGCAACCGGCAACGTCGATTTGAATCCAATGTGAGCAAGACAATGATTGCAAGTTCAAAAGGGCCAATGGTAACCCACGAAGTTTCGCGGCCAGCTGGCGCTGGGCAGCGGTTGAACGAACTTGGCATCAAGCTCCCGGCGCCGCCTGAGCCTCGACACCTGCAGTAGCAGTTAGTGCTTTTCAAGATGAGTGAAAAATTCATAGGAGGGTTTTATGGCAACGAGGAGAGTAGCACCAATCGCAGTAGCGCGAATGAAGGTCGCACAGATTTCTAAACCGGGAGCAGGTTTCGAGATGGTCGAGCGCGACATTCCCGAACCCGGCCCAGGACACGTGCGCATCAAGGTGCAGGCCTGTGGTGTTTGCCACAGTGACGTGCTCACAGTGGAAGGCGGTTGGCCGGGATTGGAGTATCCACGCGTTCCAGGGCATGAAGTGGCGGGCATCATCGATGAAGTGGGAGAAGGTGTTTCCGCGTGGAAAAACGGACAGCGCGTGGGTGTCGGCTGGCACGGCGGCCATGACAACACGTGTCGCGAATGCCGGCGCGGAGATTTTCGCAATTGCCGGAACGTGAAAATTGCGGGCATCAGTTATGACGGCGGATACCAGCAATATATGGTGGCTCCCGTGGAGGCACTGGCGGCGATACCGGATAGTCTGCGCGACGTCGACGCGGCTCCGCTGCTCTGCGCCGGAATTACAACCTACAACGCCCTGCGGCACAACGGTGCTTTCCCCGGCGACCTCGTTGCGGTGCAGGGTATCGGTGGTCTGGGTCATCTCGGAATTCAATGGGCGAACAAGTTTGGCTATAAGGTCGCGGCGATCGGGCGCGGCTCCGAAAACGCAACACTGGCAAAAAAACTCGGAGCCAGCGTCTACATCGACAGCAAATCGACGAACGCGCCAGAGGAATTACAAAAACTGGGTGGCGCGCAAGTTATTCTGGCGACAGCTCCGAGCTCGAAAGCGATGTCCGAGCTAATCGACGGTCTGGGGCCAAACGGCAAGCTCGTAGTGATCGGCGCGACTTTCGATCCCATTGAGGTCACGCCAGTACAGCTCATCAATGGAAGTCGAACCATTCAAGGCTGGGCCGCGGGAACGCCGGCCGATTCCGAGGACACGCTGCGCTTCGCGGAACTCAGTGGCGTGCGCCCCATGATCGAAACCTATCCGCTCGAAAAAGCGGCCGAGGCCTACGCGCGAATGATGAGCGGCAAGGCAGAATTCCGTGTCGTTCTGACGATGTAACCTGGTCAACAACACAACCGAAAAACAGGGCGAGCTCGGCAGGTCGATGAAGCCGCCCACGCCGGGTGTTAATTGGAGGAATCATGAGCACCGCGACCATCACCTCTCTTATTCAGCGCGATCCGGAACTCCTCGGGCAGACTGTCGTCGTGATTGGGGGTAGCGCCGGCATCGGGCTCGAAACGGCTCGACGAGCACGCGTTGAGGGGGCCAAGGTGATCCTGACCGGCCGGAGTCCCGAACCGCTCCAGCGCGCAGCGAGTGAACTCGAAGCGCTGAGCACTGCGGCCTTCGACGCTACAGATCCTGCTTCCCTCGAACGGTTCTTCCGTGACCTCCCGGCCACGATCGACCACGTGATGGTGACGGCTGGCCGGCCGCACTACGGGCGCCTCCTTGAGATGGACTTCGAGGAGGCGCGCCGCGCCCTCGACACGCACCTCCTGCAGATGCTCGAGGTCGCCCGCAACGCCGCCCACAAGGTGAGACCGGGAGGCACGCTACTGTTCATGGGCGGCACGGGCGGCCGGCTCCCAAGTGTCGGTCTCGGGATCGTGCCGACCGTCACTGCTGCACTGCCCGCCCTCACAGCCAGCCTGGCGCTCGAACTCGCGCCCGTCCGAGTCAACCTCATCGCCGCCGGCTTTGTCGACACGCCGCTGTCGGCATCGCTCCTCGGCGATGAACTCGAAAACCGCCGCAGTCAGCTTCGTACTGCGCTTCCTATCCGGCGCGTCGTCGGACCGGCCGACGTGGCCGCGCTCGCCGTACACATCATGATCAACACGGCCCTCACGGGCGCGACTTACGACATCGATGGCGGGCAGCAGCTCGTCGCCGCCTAGGCCGGCATGAGCAGTGTCGACCTGAGTAGCTGATGAAAGAGAGCGAACATGACAGAGTCCGTTGCTAACGCTGTGTTCCTGCGCAGCCGGGCTGGAAAGGAAGAAGACCTTGCCAGTCGGCTTGAGGAGCTCGTTCTAGCGTCCCGTTCGGACCCCGGCGTAATGGTCTATGATCTGCACCGCTCCACAGCAGATCCTGCCTTGTGGTTCCTCTACGAGCGCTACGAATCGCAAGAGCATTTCAACAGACATCGGGAGAATCCGGTCCTTCGCCGTTTCGTTGCGGACGTCGCAACACTTCTGGACGGGAAGCTCGATGTTCGAACGTTCAGGGTGATTACCGATTTGCACGGGGCTTGAAGGTCGCCTTCACCGGCGCAAGATTCGCGGCCGCACGCGCGGCATCGGTAACGAGTTCGTGCTGGCCTGCGACATGCGCTTCGCCAGCCGGCTCGGGAGGAGAGGTAGACGTGAAAACCTGGAAAGTGGTTTTGCTGATTCTGTTTGCTCTTGCGCTTGCAGCCGCGGGATACGGGCTGACTCTCGTGCGACGAGGCTTCAGCGCACTTGCGACCCCATCAGCAATTGAGGAGTTCGCGGCCACTACGGCACGCAAAATGGCCGTGCCATCCGCGTATCGCCAACTTCGCAATCCCATCACGCCTTCAACGGAGAACATTCGGGGAGGCATGGAGCATTTCTCCTATCATTGCTCCCCGTGCCATTCGAATGACGGATCGGGCCACACGGTATACGGCAAGGGCCTCTATCCGAAACCGCCCGACATGCGTGCAGCCGCGACGCAGAACAAGAGCGATGGCGAGCTCTACTACACAATTGAAAATGGAGTTCGTTTGAGCGGCATGCCAGCCTTCAGCGGAACGCACACCGTCCCGCAAACCTGGCGCCTGGTTTTGTTCATCCGGTACTTGCCTCGGATCACCCCCGAGGAACTCAATGAGATGAAGGGGTGGAATTCGAAGATGGAGGCGGATCCAGCGCATTTCTGAATTGCGGGGAACCGCCCCAATCCTATGCGCCGCACTTATCGATCGGAGGAAATCTATGAAACGGGAAATCATTCGCGTCGAGCCGCTGGCGACCTACCTAGAAAAATACAAGGCCCCAGCTTCAACCGTGACGAAGCACGGAGACACAATCTACGTCTCAGGCTCTCCTCCGTTCGACCCCAAAACAGGAGAAATCTTCAAGGGACCGATTGAGCGTCAGACGGAGATCGTATTGGATCAACTCAAGCTCTGTGTCGAAACGGCTGGCTCTTCTCTGGAGAACATTCTGAAGCTGAATGTCTACGTCACCTCAGTAGACATGTTCCCTGCGGTGAATGCCGTCTACAGGCGTTATTTCCCGGAAAATCCGCCTGCGCGCATCTTTATTAATGTTCCCGCTTGGAACGGCGGGTTTGATATTGAAGTGGATTGTATCGCCGCCGTTTCATAAGACTGAAAGGAACGTCCCGTGGAACACCCGACCTTTTATCGCACGACAAAGATAGATGGGGTCTCCATCTTTTACAGAGAGGCCGGCCCGAAAGATGCACCGACGCTTCTACTGCTGCATGGCCTACCATCCTCGTCGCGAATGTTCGAGCCGCTCTTCGCCCGGCTCTCCGATCGCTATCACCTGGTCGCGCCTGATTACCCGGGTTTCGGACACAGCGACTGGCCGGACCCAAAACAATTCGCCTATACGTTCGATCACTACGCGGAGATCATGAATCACTTCTCAGAGGTGCTTGGGCTCTCACGCTACACCCTCTACATGCAGGATTACGGTGGGCCCGTGGGTTTTCGCATGGCCCTGGCGCGCCCGGAGTGCATAGAAGCTCTTATCGTCCAGGACGCAGTCTCACACAACGAGGGCCTGGGCGCGAATTGGAAGACGCGGCGAGCCTTTTGGGCCGATCGCGCAGCCAACGAACGCGCGCTGCGCACCAATCTCCTGTCGCTTGCAACGACGCGCACGCGGCATGTGGGAAACGATCCCAACGTGGATCGCTACGACCCTGATCTGTGGACGGACGAATTCGCGTTCTTGAGCCAGCCGGGGCAGGCTGAAATTCAAAGCGATTTGTTCTACGACTATCGAACCAATGTGGAGGCCTACCCGAAGTGGCAAGCCTGGATGCGCGAGAAGCAGCCGCGCCTGCTGGTGATCTGGGGCAAGTATGAGCTGTCGTTCGACCCCTCGGAACCGGAGGCCTATCGTCGTGACGTGCCGAAAGCCCAGGTGCACATCGTCGATGGCGGTCATTTCGCATTGGACACGGCTGCGGATGAAATCGCGGCGTTGGTTCAGGCATTTGTCGGTTCTTCACGGGGCGAGTTGCAGGCACGGCGCGCTGGCTGAGGCCGAACTGAGAGCGCGATCCTAACATTGAGGCTTTACCATGAGACACGCATCCAACGCTTGAGGTCTCCTATGCGAACTGACATTGTTCCGGGAGCTATCTTCCCCGACTACGAGCTTTCCGACCACACCGCGAAACGCCGGAGGCTTTCCGAACTGCAAGGACAGAATCCAATGGTTGTGGTCCTCAGCCGCGGAGGCTTCTGCCCCAAGGACCGCCGGCAAGCGGAAGGGCTGGTTCAACTCCATCGCGAGCTTGAGGTTGCCTACTGTCGGCTGGTGACGATCAGCACCGACAATATCACTCAAACGAATGAATATCGCAGCGGAGTCGGAGCGTACTGGCCTTTCCTCTCCGACGCGGGGCGTGTCGTCCAAAAAGATCTCGACATCGCCGAATACACCGATCCCGTCAACAATCCCATGATCCCCCATGTGATCGTCCTCGAGCCTGGTCTGGTCATTTACAAGATCTATGACGGCTACTGGTACTTCGGCCGGCCCACTCTGGAAGATCTGCGCCAGGACCTGCGCGCGGTCCTCAAAAAATGCCGGCCCGACTGGGACATCACAAAGCCTGAACTAAAAGCAGCGTGGCAGCAAGGCCGCAAGGAACTCTTCTATCCGTACGGCAAGACGTATGTTCAAACCCTCGGTGAACAGGATTAGGAACGGTAGGGTATGTCGGAGAAGAAAACAGCAATCGTCACCGGAGCATCAGGAGGATTTGGTTCAGGTTTGGTTGAGGCCTTCCTGAAAGAAGGTTATAACGTCGTGGGAACATCTCGAAATGCTAGTCGATCGTTCTCCGACTTGGCGAAGACTGCATCAGCGAGCCTGGTTCTCGTCGATGGCGATATCGGTACGCAGGAGACCGCTGCGAAAGCTGTCGAAACTGCGATCAACCACTTCGGAACCATCGACGTTCTGGTGAATAACGCAGGAATCTTCTACACCAAGCCTTTCACGGACTTTACGACCGAGGACATTAACGCTCTGGTCTCAACCAATCTGTTGGGATTCATCTACATCACTCAGCTCACAGTGAAACAGATGCTGAAACAGAAATCGGGGAGCGTTGTGAGCATCTCTGCGGCGCTTGCTGATCGGCCGATCGCCGGCGCGAATGGCTCGGTTTCAATGATTACAAAGGGCGGCCTGAATTCAGTGATACAGAATCTGGCAGTCGAGTATGCAAATGAAGGTATCCGCTTCAACGCCGTAGCCCCCGGCGAAGCGGACACGCCAATGCACAGGAATAATCCGAAGGACTTACCTCAGACGGCGCAGCCAAGGAGCAATGTCGCGAGCATAAAAGACGTTGTCGACGCTGTTCTCTACCTGGCAAATGCAGGTCATGTTAGCGGAGAGATTCTCCACGTGGATGGTGGCGCTCCCGCTCGCCGTTGGCAGCCGCCATAATTTAATTCATTTCGCCAAGGACGGCTGCGCCGATCGTGTTAGCTGATCTGCTGCAGGATCGCTCGAGCTGCTGCTGCCGGATCTGCCGCCTCGGTGATGGGGCGGCCGACGACGATTTGGCTTGCACCGGCAGCGATCGCCTCGGCGGGGGTGACCACGCGTGCTTGATCTCCATGGCTGGCACCAGCGGGACGGACGCCGGGAGTTACGATGGCGAAGTTGCTTCCGAGTTTGGATCGTACGGCGGAAGCCTCGCGCGCGGAAGTCACGATTCCCTGAAGTCCATTCGCTAATGCAAGCTCGGACAGACGGAGGACTTCGTCTTGCAATTTGCCGTGGAAGCCAATCTTCTGCAGATCGCTGTCGTCGAGGCTAGTGAGCACGGTTACGCCCAGCACGAGTAAATTCGAATTGATGGCGCGGGCCGAGTCCACCGCAGCCCGAAGCATTTTGCTGCTGCCCGCGGCGTGCACGGTCAACATACTCACGCCGAGTTGGGCCGCTTCACGCACCGCGGCTGCCACGGTGTTCGGAATGTCGTGATACTTGAGGTCGAGAAAAACGCGCCGACCCGACGCCACCAGATCCCGCACCATTTGCGGGCCTTCGGCTGTGTAGAGCTGCATCCCGACCTTGTAAGTGAGCGCCGAATCTCCAATGGCCGCGACAATTCTTTTCGCCGCCGCCGCAGAGGAGACATCAAGAGCAACGATTAGTTTCTGGCGGGGATCGGCGTTATGGATGTCTGGATTTCGCGAATTCGTTGAAGGGATGAGGTGGGGCAGAGTGACCTGCATCCCTTGCAGTTTAGAATGTTTAGCGGACTTGCGCCAGTGGATGGTTATAGGCCACGGTCTGGTAAGCTTGGCGCTCGGTTGGAGTCTTTACCAAATCCAGCCGCACCTTTTGTAACCCGCGCTCTTCAAACTGCAGAACCCGCGCAGCTCCGTAGGAGAGGTCGATAATGCGGCCGGGCACAATCGGACCGCGGTCATTTACCTTGACCACAACGGCCCGCCCGTTGCGCAGGTTTGTAACCCGCACATAGCTCCCCAGAGGAAGCGTGGGGTGAGCAGCGGTCATGTCATACATCTCGTAGTCTTCGCCGCTGGCCGTGGGCTTGCCTTCAAAGTACTCTCCATACCATGACGCCGTGCCAATCTGATAAGGCTGGTTTTTGCTAGCCTGTTTGCGGATTTTGGGCTTAACCTTGGTCGGCTTGATGGGGGTAGAGCTTGCCTCCGAGTTGTTCGGGCCCTGAGCCGCTCCCAGGCCGACGATCAATAAAGCGATCATCAGTCCATGAGCCATACGTCGTCGCATTCAGTTCTCCTCGCATACTCAAAAGTGTCCCCTAGCTAGGCTTTCTCGTTAACGATCTGTTCATCGTAGAGATGCGGGCAGGGCTTGTCAACCCCCCAAAAGGTGATCTGCTAGTAATCGATATCTTACGTAACTTGTTGTTAATTATAGGCAAGGTGCACCATATCTATCAAAACAATGGGTTTGCTTATTTACATAATAGTAAATACCCCGGCGCCGGTATCTGAAGAAGAATTTTCATCTTCAGTCGATTCAGTAACTTAGCCGCGAAACCTGTATAAGTCATTTACTGTTAGTGTCTTAGAAAAAAGGTTGCCGGGATTTGAACAGTTTTTTTCAGAAAAGACATAGCGTTTAGGGAACAGTTCATGCACTATCGATTGGGGGATTTCTCTCGTATGCAGCCCAGGCGAGTTGCCTCGCACTGATCCTCTTCTGGACTCAAGGAAAACGACTCAAGGAAAACCATGCCGGGAAAACCTCCTGTCATACTGACAATCGCAGGCTTCGACCCCTCCTCCGGGGCGGGCGTAACCGGCGACGTCAAAACCATAGCCGCCCATAGCTGCTATGGCGTGGCCTGCGTCACAGCCATGACGGTACAGTCGACGGCTGGCGTTCGGCGTGTGGAGGCGGTCGATCCGGTTCTGGTGACTGACATCTTGGAGGAACTCGCGGCAGACCTTCCAATCGCAGCCGTCCATATCGGGATGCTTGGGACTGGGAAGATAGTTAAGGCGGTGGCGGAGTTTCTGAATCGACGTTCGGGCAAGGCCAAACTGCCCAACGTTGTTCTGGACCCAATCGTCAAATCATCCTCCGGCGCGGAGCTGTTGGATACTCCCGGAATTAAGCTGCTCATCGAAAAGCTACTCCCGCTCGCTGACGCGGTCACGCCAAATGTCGACGAGGCTGCCGTCCTCACCGGCTTAAAGGTGACGGATCTCGATGAGATGCGGACCGCGGCAGCGAAGCTCCACCAGATGGGGAGCGTCGCAATGGTGATTACCGGCGGCCATCTGGAAAAAGCCACTGATCTGTTGAGTTTCTCTACCAAGCGCGGCATTGAGCAGGAAGTGTTCAAGGCTGAGCGGCAGCGCTCAAATTCTACCCATGGAACCGGTTGTGCCTTTGCGACGGCCATAGCCTGCCACTTGGCGCTTGATCGCGGGCTAGCCGAAGCCACCCTGTTGGCCAAGATCTATGTGATGGCAGCTATTGCTGCCGGCTACCCCTTGGGACGCGGTACGGCTCCCATCCATCATCTCTACCGGATGAATGAGCAGCGGAGGATCGCAGCATCGGCAAGTGGAGAATAAGGCGGTTGCGGAAAGTCCGACTAAACCCTAGTCGCTATCACCGTCCGAAGGTCTCTTCAGCAAAATTCCGGCTACAAAAGAAGCTGTGGCGGCCAGAAGCCATTCGATGCGCCACATTTGGATCGCCTGAAATTCGGCGAGATTCGAGGCTCGGTAGAAGAGGCTGACCCCGATGGCCCCCGCAACGCATCCCAGACCTATCATGAATGCAATCAGGGCGCCCGTCGGCAGACCCACCCAGCGTTTGATCTCGTGGAAGTGCAGATAGTGGAGCCAGTCGGGAAATGAGATCTCGCGCCAGTAGGCTGCGGCCGAGTCTACCCAGGGTCGCACTGACGCGATACTGCGGGCCCAGAGGCCAGCCGCACCACGAACGGAGGCGTCAGCCTTGGTCAACGCCGGGCGCCGCAGACCGCAAGTATGACAAAAGCGGGCGCCTATCATGAACTCGCTGTGGCAACCCGGACAGGCATCCGTCAAGCCTTGCGAAGGTGCAATCGGTGGGATGGCTTCGGCCGCCACCGGGAGAACGGTAGGCGACCGCCAAAACTCCTGCTGCGCATCGTTCACTACTTCAGCCATAAAGATTAAGGGGAGGGCGCTTAACTACAAGCAACGCAAGCCAACGGCCAAACTTTTCGAATGTCAAGATCTTTTCAATTCAAATGTTTGCAATTTTCTGCACCCATGATTTCCGCAAAGGCTGCGCAATTATTACGCGGAGAGTCGGGTAAAGATGCCCCGGTTACTCTGGTTTCTTGGCCCTTTATCGCGGAGATTATCGGGAGTGCTGCGAGATTCCATCCCCAAATTATTGAGTACCATCGAATAACACCTTTGGTTCATCCCGTGCTCCATAAATTTCAATTACACTAAGATTCAAGAGATTCACACTTGGGGATGCAACCGAGTTTGTTATTCGCGAGTTGGTTAGTTCGCAGAAGTTGGTTGCCGTCGCTTGTCATTCTCTGTCTGCCGCTGCCTCAGGCCTCCAGCCAAGCCCGCTCTGCTGGATCAAGCGTCCCTCCTACCATCTCGATTTCCTCTTCGGATCACGATTCGCCGGTCGAGGTCGCGTTCGACCACTTCTACAACATGGAGTATGACCGCGCGATCCAGGAGTTTCAAAAGATAGTCGACAAGTCTCCGAACGATCCTTCCGCGGTGAATCATCTATTGTCGACGGTTTTGCTGCGTGAGCTCTATCGGATGGGTGCGATGAACTCAGGCGAATATGCCAGCGACAGCTTTATCGGCGAGGCTCACCGAAGCGCCGATTCCAAGGTGAAGGAACAGATCAAGAAGTTGGTAGAGCGCGCGGAGAATCTCGAAGAGAAGGAACTGAAGTCCGATCCCAACGACGTCGGAGCGCTTTACTCGCGCGGCGTAACGCGGGCGCAGTTCGCGTTGTATACCGCGTTGGTGGAGCGGGCGTGGTTCTCGGCTCTGCGCAACGCCGTGGGCGCGCGTCGCGATCACGAACGCGTGCTGGAACTGAATCCCGGCTACGTGGATGCGAAGCTGGTCGTTGGCACCCACAACTATGTGATGGGAAGCCTGCCTTGGAGTGTGAAAGTGGCCGGGGCGCTGGTTGGGCTGAGCGGGACGAAAGAAAAAGGGCTGGAATATCTGCGCGAGGTGGCCGACAGCCGGGGAGAAAACAGCGTCGACGGCAAGGTAGTGCTGAGCTTATTCTTGCGCCGCGAGCACCGGTACGACGAAGCGCGCGAACTCATGCACGAACTTACGGCACTCTATCCGAGAAACTATCTGTTCCCTCTGGAGGAAGCCAATCTGCTGCGCTCCGGCGGCCACGCGCCGGAGGCGGCTGCAGCCTATCGCAAGGTTTGGCAGAACGGACGGGAGGGAAAATACGACGGCCTGCATTATGAAATCGCCGCGTGGGGTCTAGGTGAGTTGCTGCGCGGTCAGAAGGATTATTCCGGAGCCGCGGACGCCTATGAACTGGTGAGCGAAGCGCCGAACTCTGATCCAGAGACGCTACAGAAGGCCAACCTCGCCGCCGGTGAAATGTACGACTTGCTACAGAAACGGGACTTGGCGATGAAGAAATATGAGACGGTCCTGGCCGAGAACGGCAGCACTCCTCCCGCCGAGCGGGCCCGCAAGCACATTCGGGAAGCCTATCGAGAGTAACTGCAGCCATTGGCGGTGGTAGTGGAGATTGTTTTCTGCACGGATGCGCCATCCTCAGCATAGCCATTTTGCAAGCGTAGCGAAGAGTCTCTCCTACCCCGACCTCGCGCGTGAGCTAAACTTCAACACTACCGGGCGGTGTGGTTAAGGGTGCACAGGGAACTTTCCGCGCTACAATTACGTAACGTCTTGTAGAGAGGTTCTTCGAGGGTAGACATATGTACTGCAACTACTGCGGAAAAGTAATTCAGGACGACGCCAGCGTTTGCGCTTATTGCGGCACTCGCGTGGGTGCGTCGGTGGCACGCAAGCGGCTGGTGCGACCGCGTAAGGGACGCAAAATCGCAGGCGTCTGCCTTGGCTTCGCCGAGTATTTTGACATCGATGTGACGGCGGTCCGGCTGGTTTGGCTGATTGCATCGTTCATGACTGGCATCGGCCTGATCTCCTATCCCATCGCGTGGATCGTGATGCCGGAAGAGCCGCTGATGTTGGCGGCGCCGGTAGGCGTGCAGCGTGTGACGAATCCGTAATCTACCCGAAACGATTTCTGTTTTCCGCGTTTGATGCGACGCGATGCCACGATACCGCAGAACGCGTGCTACAATTTTCCCGCCATGATTGATACGTTCCTGGTCGCAGAGACGACCGTGGTTAACGCCAAGGGAGACAGCCCGGGCGTGGACTTGAGCGGCGCGGCCAGCCGCGCGTTCCTGCTAACCCTCGAAATCACCAAGATCATCGAGCAGGAGTCGCTTGATGTCAGCATTTTGGGTTCAGCGGATGGCACAACTTGGGGCGCGAAGCCGGTGGTTGCGTTTCCGCAGAAATTTTATTGCGGAGAGTATCCGCTCCTGCTCGATTTGACAGCCCATCCGGATGTGAAGATCGTGCGCGCGCATTGGGAAGTGGCCCGCTGGGGACGCGGCACCGAAACTCCGATGTTTGAGTTCAGCTTGAGGTTGAAGGAAATTCCGTCGGAGATTCTGCGAGAGGCACGGGCTGAAGCGAAGGCGTTCGTCTAGACGTTGATCACTAATCGAATGCCGTTGCATTTGGACTTTTTCGATCAACAATCAGCAATCACAAATCAACAATCTAGAATTTCTGTAGACCAGCAGACCTCTTAACCCTTCCGCTATATTTGATCTCACATGAAAAGCGATTCACAGGTTATCGTGCGCCCGGCGCGCAATATTCGGGGAACAGTGAGCCTTCCCGGCGACAAATCCATTTCTCATCGCTACGCGATGCTGGCAGCACTTGCCGATGGGCCGTCGCGCCTGGAAAACTACTCGACGGGCGCCGATTGCGCCAGCACGCTCGGCTGCCTGCGCTCGCTAGGTGTGAGGTGGGAGCGCAAGGAAAATGCTGACAACGTTATCGAAGTGCAGGGAAGCGGACTAGCCCTGACGGCTCCCAAGCAGCCGCTGGATTGTGGAAACTCCGGTTCAACCATCCGGATGCTGAGCGGAATTCTGGCGGGGCAAAGATTCTCCAGCGAAATGGCGGGAGACGAATCGCTTTCGCGGCGTCCCATGGAGCGCGTAATTAAGCCACTTACGTTAATGGGCGCGCGCATCGAATCGCAAAGTGGCCGACCGCCGCTGCGCATTACCGGCGGCGACCTCAAGAGCATCCACTACCAGATGCCGGTAGCCAGCGCTCAAGTGAAGACTTGCCTGCTGTTTGCTGGCTTGCTGGCTGAGGGCGAGTCGCGCATCGCCGAACCGATGCGGACACGCGATCACGGAGAAGTGGCGCTGCGCGCCTTCGGCGCAAATGTCGAGCGCAAGGGAGACGAAGTGCGAATTCGCGGCGGGCAGCGTTTGAAGGGCATCGAAGCTCGAGTGCCTGGCGATCTTTCGAGTGCCGCTTTTTTTCTTTGCGCCGCCGCGCTTTTTCCGGAGTCGCAATTGACAACGACGAATTTGCTGATGAATCCCACGCGTGCCCGCCTGCTCGACATTCTGATGCAGATGGGGCTGCATGTCTCTGTGACTCAGCTCGAAGAGGTTCACGGGGAGTTGGTGGGGACTCTGCAGGTCACGGGCGGACGCCTGAAAGGCGCAACGATTGCCGGCGCCGACACGGCTGCACTGATTGACGAGATTCCGGTACTGGCCGCGATCGCTCCCTACACAGAGCAGGGAATTGAAGTACGCGATGCCAGGGAATTGCGCGTGAAAGAATCGGATCGCATTGCCTCGATCGCCAAAAATCTCCGCGCAATGGGGGCGGAGGTGGAGGAACGTGAAGATGGGCTGAAAATTCCGGGTGCACAGCCGCTTCGCGGTGCGGAACTTGAATCGTTCAGCGATCATCGGATCGCAATGGCGTTCAGCATCGCTGCCCTGCGGGCGCACGGAGAAACTCTGATTCGAGGCAGTGAGTGCGCGGCGATCTCCTATCCGGCATTCTTCTCAACGTTGGAAGGGTTAATCGAGCGCTAGGTGCCAGCAAGTCTCCGATGTGCGGTTCTCCAGTTAGTCGCGACGTTACTTCCGTTCGGTGACCGAAGTGATCTAACCAGTGTGTGCAAAGTCGGCAACAATTCACTTCATGCGTTTCAAATCACTCATGCTGGCACCGATTTTGTTGGCTGCGCTCGCCTATGCCAAAGAGCCAAAGGCTTATCAGTCTGGGAAGTTGGTGCAGATGGATTCGACCCAGTGTGGAGTCAACGACAGAGGCGAAAAAGGTCTTCCCGATGGAAACGGAATCGACTCGCATAGCAAGACTCAAGAGCTCTCATGCGGCGAGTATCTGCTTCAGGCTGACCAGGTGGTCTATCGAATACGTCCCAAACACGCGAAGCATGGCGCGCTTCTGCCGATCGGGGAATGGGCGCAATTCCGGTTGGAAAAAGATAAGATGCTGCTTCGGGCGCCCCATTTCGATGGCAAAGAGCGCGAGTACGTTGTGGTATCGATGACCCCGCGCGGCGAGAGCTCTGCCGATTCAAGCCCCGTGCGGCTGAATCATCTGCAGTAAAGCTCTTAGCTATTCCGAATCAACCGAGCAGCGTCCTGAAATTTCTGCCCCCCTTAATCTTTCGGCGAAAAAGCGGTATTCTTTTGTGATAAGGTAGTGCCGCGCGCGAATAGACGGGGCTTCCCGCCTGCGTGCCCGGGCTCGCCACAGTCTCAAAGGAGCAGCCATGTCTACCCTCCGCGACCTTGTCAAAGACCGCAAGACTTACTCCATCGATGCTTCCAGCACTGTGCTGGAGGCTGCGCGCTTCATGATGGAACATAACATCGGAGCGCTGCCCGTGCTGCGCAATGGCGAATTGGCCGGCATTTTTTCCGAGCGCGACATCATGAACCGCGTAGTGGCCGCGGGCCGCACACCGGGACACACTGCGGTCTCCGAAGTAATGACCGCGAACCCGCGCTCGGTTCACGTGGACGAAAGCATTGAGGAGTGTCTCTTCATCATGCACGAGTTCGGCTTCCGGCATCTGCCAATCGTGGATGGCAAAGAACTGAAGGGATTGGTATCACTTCGCGATATTGTCATGCGTCAAGCCGCCGAACTGGAGCGACAAACTCGACGTGCCGCATCATAGAGGCGGCTTCGGGCTTCGGACCTTGGCTTGGAGTGACGTTTCTTGAAGCGAACCGGGAAAGCTGCAGGTTCGGAAGAGATGACGCTGCAAAAGCCGAGGGCCCAGGTCTGACGCCCGAAGTCGACGCTCACGGCCGTTTCTGCAAAAGCAGTTCTCCCGGCTGAGGCGGCAGTTTGAATGGAAACTCGAAGACCTTCCCCGCCAGCGGGAGGCGCAGGATGAATTCCTCTTGGGACTTCCATCCTCCCAGCCACTTTGTTTCCGTGTTGAAGAAAACCCAGCCCCTCACTTCCGGAGTGGCGCCGTCCAGATGTGCGGCGCGCAGACTTTTTGTGCCAAGAAACTCGATCAATTCATTCAAGGATTTCTGATATTGCTGCAAGCGCTCCAGGCGCGCCTCTTTCTGATCGGGATGCTTCGCGATGTCACGCCTGGTTTCATCATCAAGCGCATCGGCGTCGGCCTGGATTTTCTGATTGTAATCGGCTGGGTCGAGTGCGGTCTGCACCACCTTGAAGTGCTTCATGAACTGCAAGGTAATTCCGTCAGGACTTTCGTCCAGGCTGTCGTTTCCGCGGTAGCGCACGGTCAATAAAACGCCGAAGATGGGCTCGACGCGATGGCGGATAATCTGCACCTCGCGAGCGTCCACCGCGAGGACGATGCCAACGTCCCCCGACCAAAGACCGTAACTGTACTTGCCATCGTCGCCGTGGGAGAAAGTGCATCCCGGCCGGTCCTCGCTCCAGCGCACGGTGGGCGCGTTCGCAGGGTCGGTCGATCCAAAGACAACCGTGTCAGGTACGATCGAAGAAGAAATGATAGCCGTTCTCAGGAAGATCATGCCAAGGAAGACCATGCCGAGACCGCGCTGGGTGGTGTCACGCTGTCGCCACATGCGCCGCATGAATGAAAGGTCCTATGTTTCCGGGGTGACTTGCAGCGTGACAGTTGCCGGAGTCGCGGTACTGGGGCCGGCGCCATGTTCGTCTGCGCCGCTCAGGGTGAAGGTATAAGTGTCGGTCGGCGTGATCTGGTTGACGGCGGTGTTTGTTGGGGAAGAACTGCAAGCTGGCAAGAAGATTAGTCCGCTGGCAACTGCCAGGAGCATAAATATGCCCATCAGTTTCCCGCGACCGTTGCCGGTTCCTATTCCGATAATCGCCAGCGCGGGGAGCGCCAGCCACAGGGCATAGAACATGCGCAGAGCCGAACGATTCTCCGAAGTAGAAGTGGGAACCCCGGTAGCTCCGAAGGTGGTGATGGTCAGAAGGGAAGTTGGTGGCGTGCCGCTAGTCACCGTTACGGAGGGGGGATTGAACGAGCATACCGGCGCTCCTGTCACTACTGGAGTAACCGACAAGCACGAGAGCGTGACCGTTCCGGTATAGCTGCCGAGCGCCGCAACGGTCACGGTCGTATTCGCCGTGTTTCCGGCAGTGACCGGGCTCGGAACCGCCGTAGTTGGCAAGGCCGAGATCGTATAGTCCTCGGTTAAATCGGTAACATTCAAAAAGAGTGTGGCGGTTACTGTGATGGAGCCGCTAGTGCCCGTCAGCGTGATTTGATAGGTACCCGCAGGAGTGGATGCCGAGGTTGGAATGGTCAGCGAGAGCTGAGCGCCTTCGGTGCCTGGAGTCACAGAAGTCGGGCTCACCTTGCACACCGGAGGATTCGTAGTCACCTGATTTGACGAAACCGTGCAGGTGAGATCAACCAGGCTGTCGAAGCCCATAGTCGGCATCAGCTCGACGGTCGCGGTTGCAGAACCGCCCGGATCCACCGCCGCCGGATGGAGCTGCGATGGAGTTAGCGTGAACGACTGCCCGTAAGCGGCGGCCGCCGGCAACAGTAACAGCACCAACGCGAAGACTACCGAGAGCTTGGCCCGCCTAAAATTCACCATGAGTGGATAGCAACTCACTACCTTCGATTCCTCCAACGACACAAAAGCTGCCCGAACCGGCAGGAAAGTGCCGGAAACAGTGCAGCCGCAAGAGTAATTTGATACGACAGAGCTCCGGCAGAATACGCCACACAGAATCTTAGACTACAGTCGCGCATCGTGCCAATGCGCCGGAGTGTTCCGGGAGAGAAATCAGGCCGCCCTTGATGATGATGAGAGGCGGCCTGGGTTTTCGTTGGAGTTAGTTCACGGTAAGGGTTACTTGCGTCGACTGCGTTGTTGTCGCAGCATCAGTCCCTGTTCCAGTGATGGTGACAGTATAAGAACCTGCTGGGGTTCCGCTGGTGCCTCCGCCACCACCACCACCGCTGCTGCTACCGCCTCCGCAGGCCGGCATCAGCAGCAGTGCTGCGAGGGCCATCGCGATCATGAGAATTCCAACCACTTTCTTCCGGCGTGAATTGAAACCCACTCCAACCAGCGAGATCCCGATGATTGGCAAAAACATCGCGTAAAAAACCTTTCGCGGATGAGATATTGAGCTGGTAGGACCGGTGGTTGTAATGGTGAGCTTGGTGGTAGTCCCGGGGCTGCCGGGCGTCAGTGGATTTGTGGAGAAGCTCGTCGTGCTACACGCCGGTAAGGGAGAACCGGTTCCGGCGACGCTGCAGGTCAGTTTGACCGGTGAATTGTAGCCGTTGAGCGCCGTCAAAGTGACAGTTGAGGTTGCGGAGGTTCCGGGAGACACAGCGGCCGGTGCAGTCGCTGCAATGCTGAAGGTCTGCTGCGCATACTTGACCACAAACGCATCGGTGCCCCCACCGTAGGTGGGCTGGAAAACGCCGGCGGAATTTGGAAAGATCGGGAAATCGGTCGCGGTGGTATTCCCAGTCACATAGATGTTGGCACCGAGGCTATCCACGGCAATGCCCCCGTTAGTCAACGTGTCCTGATCTCCGATTCCGCCCAGGTACGTCGAAAAAAGCAGTTGAGAACCCGCCGAATTTACTTCGCTGACGAATGCATCGGACGTCCCTTGAAACGTTGCCTGGGTGGGATTCTTGAGCAGAAAGCCGGAAGACGATAGGGTTCGGCCAGTTAAGTAGGCGTTGCCGCTACCGTCCACCGCTATGCCCACGCCATAATCGGCCGAGGTGCCGCCGAGATAAGAGGAATACACCAGGGCAGTTCCGGATGAATTCAATTTGCTGACGAACGCGTCGTAAGGGTCACCACCGAACTTGGTCTGGAAGGCACCGGCAGTGGTCGGGAAGGGCGTGGCCGATGTATTTGAAGACGCCGTCTGGCCTGTTACGTAAGCGTTGCCCGAAGAGTCCACGGCGATCGCGAAACCAATGTCAATATCGGAGCCTCCTAGATAGGTGGAATAAATGTAAGCGCTTCCATCCGTTTTGATGGCCGTCACAAATGCGTCGGAGACGCCACCGAACGTGCTCTGGAGCACGCCTGCCGTTGTATGCAACGTCGCACTCTCAGTTTGGCCGGTTACATAGGGATTGGCGGACGAATCCAGGGCGACGGCACTGACAAAATCGTTAAGCCCGCCACCAACGAACGTGGAAAATAAAAGGTCGTTTGAGCCGCCGCCCGCAGGCTTTAACTTTGCTAGGAATCCGCCAGCCTGGGTTGTTTGAAGGGCATTCTTGGAAGGAAACTTAGAAGAAGAAGTCTGTCCCGCAGCATAGATGTTTCCTGTGCTGTCAACGGCGACTCCAAACGCTTTGTCATCGACCTCGCCGCCGAGGTACGTACTGTACGTCAGCCCGTCACCGGCGGGATTGAGCTCCAGGATGAAAGCATTGCCGGTCGCGCCCAGTACCAGCGCGGTCTGGTAGGCACCCGTGGTTGTGGGAAAGTTACTTGATTGTGTACCGCCGGCGACGAATGCATCGCCTGAGGAATCGACGGCGATGGTATTGCCGGCATCGTTGCCTTTGGTGCCGCTGCTGCCGGCGATATACGTGGAGTAAATCAAGCTTGAACCGTCCGCGGCAATCTTGGTAACAAACACATCAAACGTGCCGCCGGTGCTAGTGTTGGGTGGCACGCCGCCCTTAGTCGGGAAATCCGTCGACATGGTTTGTCCGGTAACATACGCATTGCCGCTACTGTCAAAGGCGATGCCAAAGCCATCGTCTTCCGCCGAGCCGCCGAGATACGTCGAGTACGCGTAGCTCACGGACGGATCAATCACCAACTCGCGGCTATGATCGTACTTACCCAGTTCGAAACTAACCTGGCCGTCGGCTTTCAGGACGAAGCGTGCATCGACAGCTTGCCGCGCAGCATTCTGGTCCTGGTAGGCCACCGGTTTGTGAAGCAGAACGTCACCGGCTGTCGACGAAACGATCAGGTTGCCCAATTCATCCGTCTTTAAGCCTTGTGCGCCAGAGAGATTAAAGGCGATAGGCTGAGGATCCGCGCCCGGAGCAACGACGAAGTCGAACTCCAACTGGCCCTGAGCTCCGTGGAAAGCCATGTTCACGCCGGGATAAACATTGTGGTAGGAGACACGGGCGTAGCGCGGGACGTTCTTGCACCATTTGCCTGGGTCGTCGCCAATGAAATAGTTCGCGCTTCCGGACAATTTGCCGCTAGCTTCAACTTTAGCCAACGAATTCCCGCCGCTGAGTTGCATGCGCACCACGGCGCTGGAGCCGTTTTGCGTATTTCGCTTTCCAGAGAACATCTTCGCCTTCGGCAGAGCACCGCGGCCGATGGGGGATCGATCACGCGAATTTAGCGGAGAGTGCAGCGAGAAAACGGCATCGTTCGCCGTAAGAAATAGAGTGTATCCGTCGCCGCGCGCCATGTACTTGACCTGGTTATCGGTCTGGCCTTGATTCTGCTCGAAGGCCAGGGGAAGAGTGGCATAGCTGGCCCGAATCCGGTCTCGCGCGGCAGGCTTCACAACACCAAGCTGCGACTCGAAAGAGGTTGCGGAGAGGGCTCCGGCATTGCCACGATGGCTGGCGGGAGCAACCACAAGCGGCACAGCCAGGAAAATGACGGCTAATATCGGAACAATGCAAAAAGCAAAGGTCCATCCTCGTGAGGCAGTTGGTTTCGACAAGGTGATCCTCCTAATTCATTACATTTTGAAACTCTGGTCCATTGAAATTCTGGTTCAGGAAAAAGCACTCGGTCCAAGTTTCACTGGAAACACGGTCAAACGATTCCAACTTACCAATTTTGATACTGCCGGATACAGGTTACCAGAGTTCCCTTGGCTCTTAGGCCGATGAATCGCGGCGCACTTGCCTGCCTCCGTAAGGCTGGCCCGCTTCTGTCGAGGATCAGTGTGGCTCATCCTGGGGGGAATCGGCATGTGGGAGATCGGGCTCTAGAAGCTCGGGCGACGGTAAGACGCCGCCCTCTACTTGCTTCTCCCGCTCAGCTCGGCGTTCGTTGTCGATGCGGACCGAGGTTTCCAGTTCCTTCTTACCTTCTTCTTTTCGCCCCATATGCAGAAGCACCTGTCCTCTCACGTAGTGAATGTCAGTGCGGCGGGAATCGAGCCTGCCTGCTGAATCAATTGCGCTCAGCGCCTGCTGGTACTTGCCCTCCCGCTGGCAAACCTTGGCGAGTCCTATATAGGAGTTCACAAGGCGAGGATCGCGACGCAGGGCTTCGCGGTAACTTTTCTCCGCGTCGCGGTCTTGTTGCATGAGCGAGTAAACATCACCGAGCTCGTCATAGTTGAATGCCAGATCGGGTTCGACCGCGGCATCCTTCAGAAACTCGTCGCGCGCATGCTCGTAGTCCTGCTTCTTCAGATAGGTGAGCCCCATGTTGAAATGAACAAAAGTCAGCCTCGGATTTGCCTCCGCCGCTGCCTGAAAATCGGCCAGGGCCATGTCATACTGCTCGAGATTCAGATGCGCTTTTCCCATAAAGAGATGGAACTCAGGAGAGCCTTCGCCGAATTTTACGAGTTGCGCCGTGGCCTTATCGTCCAATTCCTTTCGGCCTGCGCGGTGCGCGGCGATGGAAAGCACATAGAGATAACTCAGTTGGGTGGACTCCTGCGTCCAAAGCGGTTCCAGCGTGCCGGCCGCGTCGGCCCAGCGCTCCGCAAAAAAGTAGCAGAGTCCGAGGAGGTGCCTGGGCTGAAGCGCATCCGGTTCATCGCGGACCACCGATTCGAAGGGTGGAATAGCTTTAAGAAATTCATTCTGCCGGAAATAGGCGAGCCCGATGTTCAGCCGGATACCCGCCACCTGCGGCATTAAATGTTCGGCTTTATGAAGCGCCGTGAGCGCCTGGGCCCACTGCTTACGCCGCATGTAAACCACGCCCAGATTCGAGTACGCTCCACCCACTCCTGGATTCAGCGCCAGAACTTTCTGGAAGTCGCGCTCGGCTTCCACTAGGCGACCATGGTTCAATGCATCCTGTCCTGCCAGGAAAAGTTGCTCCGGGTCTGCGGCTCGAGATGGGGCAACGGGCGCCCCATTTGGCGGACCGGCAGGGATGGTTGAGGATGAAGTTTGCGGCGCGTTTGCCGCCGCCATATGAGCCAGCAGCAGGCAGCTCACGAGTTCTAACAGGAATCGTGCCCTTGACACTCGTCTCACTCTCTGCTGTAGTGTCCGCCAACCTCCGCATTGAATTCAAGCGTGCGGGATGGGAATTGAGGAGTTTCGCAAGTGCGCCACTCCAGGGGGAATAGATGGTAACGATCCGCGATGTGGCGAAGGAAAGTGGTTTCTCTTCCACCACGGTCTCGATCGTCCTGAACGATGCCCCGCTGGCGCGTTATATCCCTCCGGTTACCAAGAAGCGGATCGAACGCGCCGCGGAAAAGCTGGGCTATCGGCCGAATCAGTTTGCTCGTTCGTTGCGCAGCAAACGCAGCCATACCGTCGGCGTCATGGTCTTCGACATGACCGATCCATACTGCACACTGGTACTACGCGGCATCGAAAATACGCTGTATCAGGCCTCCTACCTGCCGATTCTCACTGACGTGCACAACGAGCGCAGCCGCTTCGAACGCTATCTTGAAATGCTGCTCGACCGCCGCATCGAAGGGTTGGTGGTCCTGGCCAACTGGCTCTTTCTCGATATCAACGTTCTCGCCGATCTGGAAAAAAGCAGTATCCCTACCGTTCTTATCGCTTGCGAACTCAAAGGAGACGCGATGAGTTCGGTGATCGTCGACAACGAAATTGGCGGCTACGCAGCGCTCGAGCATTTGCACTCCCTCGGCCATCGCAAAATCGCCTTTATTCGCGGACCCAAAACCTTGGCTGACAGTTCGCCGCGCTGGCGAGGCATCCGCAACTGTGCCAAAGCTCGCGATCTCGAACTTGATTCCCGCTTAATTGTCGACCTGCCGGAGTCGCGCGATCCCCTTTCCAGTTTCGAGGCGGGAGAAAAACTCACTGAGGATCTGCTGAAGGAGAAGCGCCAGTTTACCGCGTTGCTAGCCTTCGACGACATGACTGCCTTCGGCGCCATCCGCGCCCTCGGCAACGCCGGACGCCGCGTTCCAGAGCACTGCTCGGTGATCGGATTCGATGATGTCGCGCCTTCAGCGCTTTACACACCCGCTCTCACTACTGTTCGGCAACCCATGGAAGCGATGGGCGCCGCCGCCGTTGGCATTGTCCTCGAAGGCATCAAATCCGTGCTCGAGAAACGCGAGGTAGCCGCCCAGCATCGCAAGATGGAACCGAAACTGGTCGTCCGGGATTCCACTCAGAGCTTGCTGTAACCGTTCGCCACGCCGGCACGGGAGGGTAACTATCTTGCACAAATACATCCGGTTAATTATTGGATAAGCTTTTTTTCTTGACATCAGATGCCTAAAAAACGCACTATTCATACGTTTTAATAAAGCGTCTGTGGGTTGCTTCAGGGCGGCGAGTTTTGGGGATTGCTCGAACAGGTACTGACTGGCGCCATCTGGGTCAGGTGCGCGCGCGGATAATTTGTAGAATGCGTGCGCCGCTGCGGATCAGGAGAAGATTTGATCATGAAATCGAAACGTAGGTTGTTGACGATCGCGTTGGTAGTCCTGACGTTTTGCGCGGTTCTTCACGCTCAAGATACGGCCTCCCTCACCGGTACGGTGACTGATTCCAGCGGAGCAGCGGTCCCCGGCGCTCAAGTCGTGGTTACGGATGCGCTACACGGCATCAACCGGACAGCCGAAAGCAACGGCAGCGGCGATTTCCTTTTCGCATCGCTACCCATCGGTTCTTACGACTTAACGGTTTCTTCAACCGGCTTCAAAAAATACGAAGCCAAGGGAATCATCTTGCGTGTTGCTGACAAGGCCCGCGTGAACGTGGCGCTGCAAGTCGGGGCGATCAGCACCGAGGTGATTGTGCAAGGCGCGGAAGTAGCGCAAGTCGAAACCCAGTCGTCTGAACTAGCTGGCACAATCACAGGAAAGGAGATTTCGCAGCTCGAATTGAACGGTCGCGACTTCACACAACTGGTCGCCCTGTCTCCGGGGGTTACCAATCAATCTGGCGCCGACGAAGGCGAACCCGGTGCTTCCACCGTCGCTTTCAGCGTCAACGGGGGCCGCACCGAATATAACAATTTTGAAGTGGATGGCGGCGATTCGCAAGACAACGGCAGCAACACCACCCTGAATGTCTATCCCAGCATTGACGCTATTGCTGAAGTAAAAGTGCTGACCTCGAATTACGGGGCGCAATATGGACGGAACGGTTCAGGCACGGTAGAAGTCGAGACCAAGTCCGGTACCAGTTCGTTCCACGGCGACTCATACGAGTTCATTCGCAATGATGCCTTCAATGCTACCCAGTTTGGCGCAACCTCTGTTCCTGCATACAAGAAACACGACTTCGGAGGCACCATCGGCGGACCTGTTTACATTCCGGGCCATTACAATGCCAACAAACAGAAGACATTTTTCTTCTGGTCGGAAGAATGGCGGCGAGAGCTAATCCCAGCAACGAACTTCTTCTCCACGACGTTCGTGCCCACCGTGGCGGATCGCGCGGGAAACTTTACCGATCAGTGCCCTAACGCTCTGGGTTCGTTTGGCGAGTGCCCCGTCGTACCTGGCTTCACGAATTCTTCTGGATTTACTCCGAATCTTAACGTAGTTCCCGGGTTTGCTGCTAACGCTCCTATCAATCAAGCCCTCAATGGTTTAATTCCACTACCGAACCTTTCGTCTGGCAACGTCGGTGCCGCACTCGATGAGTGGTACAACCCGCCAACGCTGCCTACCCACTGGCGTCAGGAGCTTTTCAAGGTCGACCACAACATCAACGATAAGATTCGTGCCAGCTTCCGCTACATCCACGACTCGTGGAACCAGCAGTATCCCGTGCCCTTGTGGACCGACGGCACCAGTTTCCCGACGGTTCAGACAAGTTTCAACAATCCGGGCGTGAGCATGGTCGCTCACCTTACTGCCAACGTTTCTCCCACGCTCCTCAACGAATTTGTCGCAAGCTACACTACTGACCACATCAGCACCAGCCTGACTGGCCCGTGGCAGCGTCCGTCCGGTTTTCCAGCGATCGGCCTTTACAACAATGGTTTCGGGGGTAAGGTGCCAGGCATTTCGGTGGCGGACAGTCTATACAACTTTTCCGAAGACCCCGGCTATGTCCCACAGGGTCCGCTAAATTCGAATCCAACCTTCACCTACCGCGACACTGTGACCAAGGTCGTGGGCAGTCACAACCTTCAGTTTGGCGCGTATGTGGTCAACGCTCACAAGAATGAAATTCCGCAGCCGACATTTGGCGTAAATGGTCAGTTGTTTTTTGCCAATACAGGCAACACAGTTACGAGTGGCAACGCGTATGCGGACCTGCTCCTCGGCAATATCAGTTCGTATACCCAGGAGCAAAACGCCTTCAAAATGCACGAGGAATACAACATTTACGAAGCGTTTTTCCAGGATGACTGGCATGCTACGCGTCGGCTCACGCTAAACCTTGGCCTGCGGATGAGCTTCTACGGCACGTATCGCGAAAAAAACAATCTGGCATGGAACTTCGATCCGTCGTTTTATGTTTCTGGTGCCAGCAGCGTGAATCCGGTGACAGGGTTGGTGATTGGAAATCCTCACAACGGATGGGTTGATTGCGGAGTTACGCCAGGCGTTCCTTCAGGATGCTTGAAAAATCACTGGTGGAATCCGGCTCCGCGTGTTGGTTTTGCCTTTGATCCGAAAGGGGACGGGAAGTGGGCGATTCGCGGTGGATACGGAATCTTCTTCGAGCACACGAACGGCAACGAGGCCAACACCGAATCGTTAGAGCAATACAATATCAACACTCAGACCACCAGTGTGGTAAATGTCTCCGGATATAACAATCTTAATTCCGGCCTGCTCGGCGGAGGCACGACACCTTTAAGTTTTGTTTCGCTTCCCAGTAAAGCCACCTGGCCATACGTGCAGCAGTGGAACCTCGACGTTCAGCACGACCTTGGAAGGAGCACGGTGGCCACCATTGCGTATGTCGGGAGCGCCGGTGTGCATCTCACTCGCACGTATTCGTACAACCAGATGGTGCCCGTACCGGCCAGTCTGAATCCTTACGCTCCGGGGCAGGTCATTACCCCAAGCGATTGCGGAACGGTTTCAATTGATCCGGTCAGTGCGCAGGCGACTGCAACTGTGAACGGTAGAACAACGACGGGGAGTTGGGCAAACAATCTCGCAGTGGCGTGCGGAAACAATGCAAATCCATACTTACCTTTCGCGGGCATCGGCAGCATTACGCGCAAGGATCAGACTGCATCTTCCAACTACAACGCATTCGAAGCTACGGTCCGCCATCAAATCGGCGGTTTGGAACTGAACGTAGCGTACACGTTCAGTCATTCGATTGACGATTCCTCAGATTACAACGACCTCGGTTTTGTAAACTCCTACAACCTGAACGCATATCGAGCAAGTTCTGATTTTGACCAGCGGCACAATATCACGATCGCCTATGTCTATGACCTTCCCTTTTTCAAAGGGAAAGGCATGGCCCATACTTTTCTGGGCGGGTGGCAATGGTCAGGAATAACGCTGATTCAAAGTGGCTCTCCGTTCAGTGTTTATAACCTTGGAAATGGAACCATTGCTCCGGAGGACAACGCTGGCGTGTCGAATAGCATCGCGTCAGCCTTTTCGTACCCCGACTTGGTTGGTAACCCTAAAGCGAATGTTTCCAGTAGTCCGCTCGCAGGATCGCAACCCGGCTTTGGACCGTTGCTCTACAATCCCGCAGCGTTCGTCGCGCCCACTGGCCTGACTTTCGGGGATGCTGGAAGAAATATTCTGCAAAATCCCTGGCGGGAAAACTTCGACATGGCGCTGATTAAACACTTCGCCGTTACCGAAAGCAAATACTTTGAATTCCGAGCTGAGGCCTTTAACGTCTTCAACCATACGGAATTCTCATATCTTGGAGGGGATGCGGGTTCCGCTGCTGACAATGCGAACGGTGGGGCAAAAACCAACGCCAATCAAATCACATGCTATGGTGGTCCTGACAATTCGGCGGGTGATCCGAGCTGCGCCGGTCTTCCGATATTTCGGGCGGGATCAGCACATCTCGCGCGCATCCTGCAGCTGGCTTTGAAGTTTATCTTCTAGCTATACAGAGCAATAGGGCACAAGGGGGACTCCGGTCAGCAGAGGAATAACTCCCGCATCGGTGGCTCGGATCTGACCCTCCGCCACAGGCACAGAGACCGAAATGACTACCCTACCGGCACGCGCTCCGGCGCGCTTACTGCTTCGAGCGCCCGCTCCAGGTCCGCAATCAGATCGTCAGCATTCTCGATTCCTACCGAGAGCCGGATCATCTGTTCTGTGACGCCCATCTTGGCGCGCTCTGCGGCGGGAACCATGGCGTGCGAGGTGAGCACAGGAATCGAAACCAGCGACTCAACGCTGCCCAGGCTCGGCGCTAGTGTGAATAGTCGCATCGTTTCGCTCACGCGGCGCGCGTCCTCGCCCGTGCCTTCCACCTCAAAGCTAACCATGCCTCCACCGCCGCTCATCTGCTCGCGAGCCAGCGAATACCCTGGATGGCTCTTGAGAAATGGATAATTCACGCTGCGCACCTTGGCGTGCTCCGACAAAAACTCCGCCACCAGCAGCGCATTGTCATTTTGGCGAGGCACACGTAGCGCCAGCGTCTTCAGTCCTCGAACCAGCATCCATGACGCGTGCGGATCCATACAATTGCCCAGCGTAGTCCGAGTCCCCCAGATTCGTTCCATCAATTCGCGCCGTCCGGAGACTACTCCACAAATCAGATCGGAATGGCCGGCCAGATATTTTGTTCCGGAATGCATAACCAAATCGATGCCGAATTCCGCGGGATGCTGGTTGACAGGCGTCCCGAATGTGGAGTCAATCATGCTAAGGAGCTTATGCTGCTTGGCCAGAGCCGCCAGTTTCTTGAAATCCACTACGCGCAATGTAGGATTGGTTGGCGACTCAAGATAAAGCAGCTTCGTGTTGGGACGAATCGCACGCGCGTGTTGCTCGTACTGCGTGGTGTCGACGAACGTGGTCTCAATCCCCATCTTCGGCAGCCACTGCGATAGAAATTTGTTCGCGCCGCCATAAATATCGCGTTGCGCCACCACGTGATCGCCGCTCTTCAGCAGTGCCATGATTGTCGTCGTGATTGCGCCCATGCCTGAGGCGAATGTCAGCGCCCCCTCTGTGCCTTCGAGCTCTGCAATTCTCTTTTCGGCAACCGTGTTCGTGGGATTGCCGTAGCGCGTGTAGAAGTGGTCCGTGTCTGTGGCGCGCAACTGCTCGTCGTTGTCGGTGACTTCGAATGTGGAAGTCTGATAAATAGGTGTGGCCATCGGGCCATTTTTCTTTTCGAGATCCGCAGCGCCGCGCACCGCTTTGGTTTCAGAGTGATGAGATCGTCGTTTCATGGATGCCTCTTCTTTCGATGCCTGGCTTCAAGATTAATTACGAGCACGCCTGTCTGCAAGCCGGGTGATGCGCTTCGTACAGTTTATAATTCCTGATTCATGAATCTGGGCCTGAAAGATCGCGTCGCGGTGGTGGCGGCTTCCAGTCAGGGAATTGGCCGGGCTACGGCGGAAGCCTTCGCTGCCGAAGGCTGCCGCGTGGCAATGTGTGCGCGCAACCAGCAAACGCTGCATGCGGCCGCTGAGGAGATCAGAAAGGGGCACAACGTCGAGGTAATTGCCGAAGCTTTCGATGTGACCGACGCCGGCGCGGTCAGTCGTTTCGTTGCCGCCATCGCTGAAAAAATGGGCGGTGTCGACATTTGCGTGACTAATGCCGGCGGCCCGCCCGCCAAGGGATTTCTGGCCGCCAGCCTTGAAGATTGGCAACGCGCGCTGGAGATGAATTTTCTCAGCACCGTCTATTTCGCGCGCGAAGTCATTCCTCACATGCAGCGGAAACGCTGGGGCCGAATCATCACGCTGACCTCAATCAGCACCAAACAGCCGGTGACCGATCTTGTGCTTTCGAATGCCGTGCGGGCCGCGGTGGTCGGACTGGTGAAGAGTCTTGCAAACGAGTTCGGCAAAGACGGAATCCTGGTCAACAACGTGGGGCCCGGTTTCACCGCCACCGACCGGCTGAAGGAATTGGCCACGAGTCGCGCGTCTGCTTCTGGAAAAAACGAGCATGAGATTTTCGAGGGCTGGGCGGCCGACGCGCCGCTAAAACGCCTGGGTGAGCCGCGCGAAGTTGCCGACACCATCGTCTGGCTGGCATCCGAGCGTGCTTCTTACATCACAGGCCAGACCGTGCTCGTTGATGGCGGCATGTATAAAGGATTATAGGTTATGAATCTGAGCGGTGTTTCTTGCGTAGCCAGGGATCTGGGCGAGTTGCGCGCAGCGTCGCTTTTTGGCGGCGCAATAATCGCGCGTCTAGCTCGGTTCCTTAGAAGGATTGCATGCGATCGATAGCATCTCGAATTTCGGTCATGAGCGGCGAAGGCGCGCTCTCAGTGTTCGCCCGTGCTAAGGAATTGGAGAACCAGGGCCGCTCTATTATTCATCTCGAATTGGGCGAGCCTGATTTTCATCCCGGCCGGTCGGTGATCGAGTCTGCGGCGAAGGCGCTTGCCGATGGCAGGGACCGCTACTGCGCGGTCGCCGGACTTCCCACGCTGCGCGAGGAGATTGCCGCTTACCTGCAGCGCACTCGCAATATCAGCGTTTCCGCCGGTAATATCGTCGTAGCTCCCGGATGCAAAGCTGCTCTATTCTTTGCCATGTTGGCCCTGCTCGAAGTCGGGGATGAAGTTCTCTACCCTGATCCTGGTTTTCCTGGTTATCCCTCGATTACGCTTGGGCTGGGTGCAGTTCCGGTGCCTTTTGAGCTCTCGTCCCGCAATCACTTCCAGCCCGATCCGTCGGAAATTGCCGCGAAGATTACTCGGCGAACGCGAATGATGATCACCAACTCCCCGGGCAATCCTACGGGGACGGTTTATACGGATTCCGTCCAGCGGGCTCTTGCAGAACTCGCCGTGAAGCATGACCTGTGGGTGCTGTCCGACGAAATTTACGCTCGCATTATTTATGGAGGCGAATACGCTTCCATGCTGAGCTATCCCGGAATGCCCGAACGTACTCTGATCATCGACGGTTTCTCGAAGAGCTTCGCGATGACCGGATGGCGGCTCGGCTACACGGTTGCTCCGACGGAGGTCGCGGCTGCTCTTGCGATGATCGCAGTCAACAGCTACACGTGCGTCGCCGAGTTTACTCAGTATGCCGCCATCGATGCTCTGCGCGACCGCGAGTGCAATACGCTCCGCATGGTCGCCGAATTTTCCCGCCGCCGGCAACAGTTCGTCCGAGACCTTAATAAGGTTCCCGGATTCCTGTGCGAAGCTCCCGAGGGCGCTTTCTACGCCTGGGTCGACATTCGCGGTACGCGGGCGAGCGCGGAAGAAATCTGTCGAATCCTTCTGGAAGAAGCTGGCGTGGCCGCTATTCCAGGGGCCGCGTTCGGCCGGGCAGGCAAGGATTTCGTGCGCTTCTCGTTTGCTTCGTCGGTGGAGAACCTGCGCGAAGCCGCAGCCCGCATACTTAGAGCTTCCATGGCATGGCAGGCGACGTCAGTCGGCCGATAGTCCGCGATTGCAAGTGGGGACTTCAGCCCTGAGGTGCTTTATGAGATTGTCGTTCGAATTCCGCCCCAGTTTCCTGCTTGCCATCACGGTTGCCTTCTCGTCTTTCGCCTCGGCCCAGGCCCGGCCGCTTCCCGGTGCGGACGTTCAGCAGATCTATCAGCGACTGCTGCCACAAATCGACAAGATCCCTGCGTTCGATCACCATGCTCACCCCGGCTTCGCCGACGATCCCGACGTTGACGCCATGGCCGCTCCTCCTGACTCCAGCGAGCCTGTGCGTACGCGCGACGACAATCCCGAACTCATTGTGGCAGCGAAGGCTTTGTTCGGATATCCCTATGCTGATCTTTCACCGGAGCATTCCAAGTGGCTGGTTGCGAAAAAAACGGAGTTGAAAAAGCAATATGCGGGTACCGCCTACTTCAACATGATTCTCGACAAGATCAACACCGAAAGTTCCGTTGCGAACCGTGCAATGATGCCGGACTACCTCGATCCGAAGCGCTTTCCGTGGGTATTCTTTGCGGATTCTTTTATGTGGCCATTCAACAACGAGCGTGAGACTGCGCGCAATCCTGATGAAGGAGTCTATATCCCGCTGCAGGAGAAAATGCTGCACCGCTGGATGCAGCAGGAAAACGTTGCGAAGCTTCCCGCTCAATTCGACGAATATTTGAACTTTATCGTGCGGACGTTGGAAGACAATAGCAAGAATGGCGGCATCGCCATGAAGTTCGAGGTAGCGTACTTTCGTCCCACGACATTTTCCGATCCAACCCGCAACCAGGCGGAAGACATCTATCAGCGATACGTTTCGGGCGGCATCCCCAGCGAAAAAGACTATCGAACTTTCCAGGATTACATCTTCCGTTTCCTGGTTATTCAGGGTAGCAAGCTGCATCTTCCGGTGCACATTCACACGGCGGTCGGCATCGGCGACTATTTCAATCTGTCGCAGAGCAACGTCATGAATCTGGAGAGCGTGCTGCGGGATCCGCGCTACCACAGCACAATCTTCGTCATGATCCACGGTGGCTACCCTTTGGAGCGCGAAGCCGTTTGGCTGGCGGCCATGAAAAATGTTTATCTGGATTCTTCTTTTGGCGAACTCGCCCAGTATCCCTCTGCTTTTAAGGACATGCTCAAAATGTGGCTGGAAACTTTTCCCGACAAGATTACATTCGGAACGGATTGTTTCCCGTACAATCAGGTTCTAGGCGCAGAAGAAAGCTACTGGCTCGGAGCGGAGTCGTCGCGTGTGGCCCTCGCGGCGGCGCTGGCCGAGATGATCTCAGAAAATGAGATCACCGAAGCGCGCGCTCTGGAGCTAGCTCACGCTTATCTGCATGACAACGCTGTGAAACTTTATGGTGGCAAGGTTCACTGACCGAATTCATATCTCAAAACGAGTGACACTCTAATGGCGAATAAAGTGAAGAGCAAGATTTCCGCAGCTAGGAAAGTCAGGAACACAAAATCTCATTCCCGTGCTCAACGCGCTGTTACGAAGCATGCCGCCGCTAAGACGCAACTTCAATTCATACCCTGGCATACGATTCCGCTTGAAGATCTGAACCCACTGCTGCAGCGGCAGTTCGTCGTCGGTCAGGAAATTATGTTGGCGCGAGTGCTTCTTAAAAAAGGGTGCATTGTCCCCGAGCACAGCCACCACAACGAACAACTCACTTACATTCTCGACGGTGCGCTGAAGTTTTGGATCGATGGCCGGGAGATTGTGGTCCACGCCGGAGAGGTTCTATGCATTCCGGCGAACATGCCGCACAAGGCCGAGGCGCTCGAAGACACGGTGGATCTCGACGTTTTCAATCCGCCGCGCGCCGATTGGATCAATCGAACCGACCAATACCTGCGAGGCCAGAGATAGTCTGCGACTCATGCGCCCTGCTGCCACTTCTGATCAAGGCTCCGCTAAACCGGATTCTGACCCAAGCTTGGCCCAGGTCAGCTTTCATTTCCGCTGCATCGGTTGCGGTTCGACTACTCACTCTGCGGAACAGGATTTCCGCTGCGTGCAGTGCCGCAACCTGCTTGAGATTACCGATCCCTCGTGGAAATCATCCTGCCTGTCTGCCGTCGCGCTGAAGTCTGTGTGGCGGGAGCGCCGGGGCTCAAGCGCGTCTCTCGACCTCAGCGGCGTGTGGCGATTCCGTGAACTTCTCCCGGCACCGCAGTCTGCGCAGAACATCGTTACTCTGCGCGAAGGCAACACTCCACTGTATGAATTGCCGCAATTATCGCGTGTCACAAGGGTGCCCCGGCTTTATGCCAAACATCAGGGTATGAATCCGACCGGTTCATTCAAGGATGCGGGGATGACGGTGGCCGCTACCTTCGCGCGACAAGCCGGATACCGATGGGTAGCTTGCGCCTCCACTGGCAACACGTCGGCATCCATGGCCGCTTACGCTGCGCGCGGTGGCATGCGCAGTCTTGTTCTCGTGCCCGAAGGCAAAATTTCGTGGAGCAAGCTCTCTCAAGCGCTCGATTACGGTGCTCTGACGTGCCAACTCCGTACTGACTTCGACGGCTGCCTCCACTTGCTCCAGGACCTGGTGCGGAAGGCTCCAGTCTATCAATTGAATTCGATCAACCCGTTTCGCCTCGAGGGGCAGAAAACTCTCGCGCTTGAATTGCTTGAGCAACTGGACTGGCAGACGCCCGACCACATCATCGTTCCCGGCGGCAACCTCGGCAATAGTTCCGCAGTAGGCAAAGCCCTGATGGAGATGCTTGATGTGGGTCTCATCTCGAGCCTGCCGAAACTGTCTGTGATTCAGGCAGGGGGCGCCAACCCGCTCGTGCGTACTGTGCGCGAAGCTGGAGGAAAGCACCTGGTCAGCGTGCAGCCCGAGACTCGTGCCACGGCGATCCGCATCGGCAACCCGGCCTCGTGGGAAAAAGCCGTGAAAGTTCTAGAAACGACCGGGGGGATGTGTGAACAGGTGAGCGAGGTCGAGATCGCTCAGGCCAAAGCTGAAATCGGTGCTGAAGGCATTGGCTGTGAGCCCGCGTCGGCCGTTACTCTCGCCGGCTTGAAAAAATTGTTGCGGCAAGGCTTCGTGAAATCTGAGGAGAGCGTTGTTCTCGTCCTTACGGGAAACCTGCTCAAGGATCCCGACTACACCATGGAATTCCATCGCGGCGATCTCTTCAAGGGTTCTCTGTATGAAAATGAAAGGGCACGCTTGAATTCGTTCCGCCACCCGCCCGTTGTTCTGGATGCAGCTTTAGACGCCGTGATCCAGACTTTGGAGCAGGCAGAGAAATCCGATCCGACCCACTCGAATGGTTAAAAACAAAAAAGAGAGTTCTGGCCCAGCCTCGCTGCATCTGGCGCTGCCTGCCACTTCGGCCAATCTCGGCCCAGCATTCGATGCCGCTGCTTTGGCGATGAATCTCCACATCACCATCGATGCCCGCAGAGCCAACAACTTCTCCATTACGGCGACGGGGCGCGACCAGGAGATTTGTCAGGCGATGGAGAATCATCTCATCCTCGCTACCTACCGTGAGATTCTTGAATCGGCGGACGAGAAAGTGATTCCGCTGTCTCTTCGCATTAAGAACGAGATTCCGATCGGAAGAGGTTGCGGATCGTCGGCCGCAGCTCGTCTTGCCGGCATTGCCCTCGCGAATCACTTCGGGCGTTTGCGCTGGACCGGCGCCCAAATCATTGCGGAGGCATCTCGGCGTGAGCAGCACCCTGATAACGTCTCCGCCTGCTGGATGGGCGGTCTCACTGTTGCTCGCATGTCGGGTGAGGCTGATGTGGAGGTGGTTTGCATCCGACCGAAAGGGAAGTGGCCGCTGCTGCTGGCTATCCCGGAGCAGACTTTGCGCACCGAAGAGGCTCGGCGTGTGCTTCCCTCAGAATACTCTCGAGCCGACTGCGTTTTGAATATCCAGAACTCCATGCTACTGCTCGCTGCCTTCATGCAAGGGCGGCACGACTTGCTATGCTCCGCTCTCGAAGATCGCATTCACCAGCCCTACCGCGCTCCATTATGCCCGTTGCTTCCGAGTATTCACGAGTTAACTGGGAAACAGGGCATCTTAGGCGTCGCGCTCAGCGGAGCGGGTCCTTCGGTCATCGCGTTTCTCGATCCCCGCGCGGATGCAAACAAAGCACGCAAATCTGTCGCAACTCATCTTGCCCGTAGCGGACTTCGCGCTGAATTGCTTCTTACTTCTATTACAGGCCGTGCTCGCGGCTGATCGCGGGTCCGATTACTTTTCAGCATCAATAGCAGAAAGAATCGCGAAACTTTCCGATCGTCCCTGGGTTCATCTCGAAAAAGGGATGAAGTCCAAGGTGCAACTACAGATCCAGCCAGGGGAACTCCATTCTGCGGAGCAGGTTCAAGCGGAGCAGGTTCAAATGGAGATCAACAGTTTTCTCGAAGCGGTAGACTCCTATCCCGTCCGGGCCGCCGATGAACCCAACCTAAGCTTTCAGCAATATCTCACCAGCTTTTTCGTCAAGCCTCGCAACACCCGCGCGAGCCGCTCGCAGAGCTAGGTTCCGGGCGAAACACCCGCGTCTATCGGCTGGCTGGTGGGATGATGCGGTTCATGCGCAGGTATACGACCATCTGTCCGTAATGGTCGTAGCCGTGCGACGCCACGCCCGTCGCCAAACCAAGACGGCTCACCTTTCCTTCTCCGAACGGACTTCTCACCGTTTCCACCAGATTTTTCTCGTTGATGGTTTGTATTGCCTTGTGGACGTACGCAAAGGAATCATTGAGGTACTTTAAGATCTCAGTTTTGGTAGCGACTGAGGCCGGCCCCGATTCGTCGCCAATGTCCACGGGCGGCTTCTCTTCCAGAATCGCGGCTCCGAGTTCGTAGTTCACCGCTGCCACATGTTTTATCTGCTGGGCGAATGTACGCACTCCTTTGAACTCGCCATTGGTCGGGGCGAATCCAAATTTATCTTCCGGCATCGCTTCTGCCGCTGGAACAAATTCGCTCTCCAGATTCGCCACCGTGTGGTCGAGCACCATTGTGACGGTACGACGATCATCCTTCGGCTTCATGTCCTGAGCGGTGCTCAGAGCTAGGAGCGCGATCACGAACAATCCAACTCCGCTAAGTTTCTTTATCATCATCACGATAATTCCTCCGTCTTGCGATAAGTAGAATAGCTGGTGGCTATATAAAGTCATAAGCTAACTGGGAGAATCTCCCACTTGAAATGGCCACTCGCTGCTGCGCCAAGCTCGAATCATATAAATTACGAGACCTGCCAGCAAGATTACGAGCGCGTAGCACATTTCCTTCTGCCAATTCTCGCGATTGAACAGGATATAAAGAAAACCTGCGATCGCCACCAACGCCGGCAGAGGATACAGCCACATGCGGAATGGACGTACCACCTCCGGCTGGGTCACCCGGAACACGATCAGCCCAATCGCTTGTACCAAGAATTGCAGGAGGATGCGGATTACCACCAGCGCTGCGATCGCATCCCGGAGACGCAGAAAGCAGAATGCCGCCGCCACCACACCGAGAGCCAATAGTGAAACATGCGGAAAGCGGTATACCGGGTGCACCTTGGCAAATACCCGGAAATAGTTCCCGTCCAAGGCCGCGGCATAAGGTACTCGCGAATACCCCAGAGTCAGTGAAAAGACCGACGCAAACGCCGTCACCATTACCAGTCCCGTCACCAACCGCGCCGCCCAGGCCCCATAAATCCTCTGCATGAACACTGACACAACATACAATCCACTGTTGCTCTTCCCCGCCTGTAGCAGCTCCCGCCAAGGCACCACGGCCAGAATGCACAAGTTCATCAGTAGATATAGACAGCCCACCACCAAAATGGAAAGCAATAGAGCTCGCGGAATATTCCGGGTCGGGTCTTTTATCTCATCGCCAAGGTAACAAACATTGTAGTAACCCCAGTAGTCGTACGTGGCTACGAGAAGGGCGCCCCCCAAGCCCGTGAAGAATCCGCGCGAAAGGGCAAACGCACCGGGCGGAAAATCAAAAGCTCGTGCGGCGTTGAAGTGCGTAAGCCCCGCAAAGATGATCCACCCAATCGTTGCCATCACGATCAGCCACAACGCTTCCGAAAGCCGCCCAATTACCGTGATCCGGCGGTAGAGCAGAAAGACCGTGACGAGGCAGATGGCTATTGCAAGTGTAGTTCCCGGAGTCACGATCCAACTCACCTGAAGCCCTCCCGCCCAGGGAACGGGCAATGCGGCGCTGTGCGCGGCGTACACCGTCTCCAGACTGGGCCAGTAGTAGGCAGCGTAGCCTGCCAGTCCAATGCATCCGCTGGCAATCGACAGCGGAGCGCTGAAGGAAAGTTGCCAGATAAACAAAAATGAAATCAGCCGTCCCCATTTCTTCGGCCCATAAATCTCGCTCAAGTAGCGATACGATCCGCCAGATCCCGGAAATGCCGATCCCAATTCCGCCGACACCAAACCGTCGCAGACTGCCAGCAGCGCGCCCACCACCCACCCCAGCAGTGCCTGCGGTCCGCCCATCGCACTCAAAACCAGCGGCATGGTGATGAATGGGCCCACGCCGATCATGTCAATCATGTTGAGCGCAGTAGCGCTCCCCAGGCCCATCCCGCGGATCAGGCCCGGTGAACTCGATTCGTTCTGAGATGGAGACTGCATTTTTTCGGTAAGTTCAGTACCGTCACTGCAGCTATGGAAGAAGCAACATCCTACCGCTGACCTGCCGCTTTTCAAACGCCCTATGCGCCTGGGCGGCCTCTGCCAGAGGATACGTGCGATCAATTCGGATGCAAAGTTTCCCCTGCCTCACCCAGTCAACGAACTGTGCCAGGTAACCAGGGTGTTCCTTGAAGTATGGGCTCCCATTCGTACGTGTGAGAAACAGCGATCCCTTTTCCTGCAGGGTCATAAGATCAAAAGGAGGCACGTATCCACTCGACTGCCCATAGAGCACGAGATATCCGCCGGGAGCCAGGCTGTCGAGGCTGGCGTCAAACGTATCCTTACCAACGCCGTCGTAAACAACGTTGACCCCTCGGCCTCCGGTGATCCGCCTCGCTTCTTTCGCAATATCGGATTGTTTAGAAATGATGACCTCGTCCGCACCAGCTCCCCTGACAAATTCAGCTTTATCCGCCGTCGATGTAACCCCAATCACCCGTCCCTCACGGATCTTCGCCATCTGACAAAGCAAGAGTCCAATGCCTCCCGCCGCCGCTTGCATCAAGCACCAATCTCCAGGCTTTATCGGATAGGCAAAGTGGGTGAACGCATAAGCCAGAAACCCTTGATTCATGCCAGCCGCGGCCTGCTCGATGCCGATGCTATCCGGTACTGGGATTAGCCATGCAGCTGGCGCCAGAGCATAGGTGGCGTACGAGTTTCCTACGAAAACGACGCGGTCCCCGACGCGAACATTGCGAACCTCGGGACCGAGTTCTTCCACGACTCCAACTCCCTGGCTGCCTAGAGTTGCTGGAAGCTCAGGTTCATTAGCGCCAGCACGGCGGTAGAATGCTTGCCCTGCAAGTTCGCCACGTCGCTTTTGCACATCAAGAAAGTTAACGCTGGCAGCCTCGACCCGCACCAGCGCCTGTCCCGGGCCGGGAACTGGAGTGGGGAGTTCCTCCCACTGCATGACATCTGGACCGCCGTAAGAGTAAATGCGAATGGCGTGCATAAAGTTTGCTTACCCGTCTTCCCGTTGTTGCTTCTCGCGGATGAAGCTTGAGCTCAACGGTCGGAATGAGGCAGGAATGCTGCCGTCGTCAACCGACACGCCCACGTGCACATACGTATCGGTGCTTTCGAGGAGCTGCACTTCAACTTGGTATTTGTCGCCCTCGAATTCAGTTTCGTACGCCTCTACGTCGCGCAATTTAGCGACAAGCTCCGCACAAGACTTAGAACTCCACTTCTTAACCTCAGCGTCCAGGACTGGCCGCCATTCCTCGCGACGTTTCATATTTCGAGCCCAGCACGGGTTTACTGACCACTGACCACTAGCCACTGATCACTGCTTCTCGTGCCCCGCGCTCAATAGATTCACATACAAACGCACCGCTCCCGGCACTCCTGCTGGCAGCTGCCGGAAGAATGCGTATCCCGTGTAGATATATGTTCCCTTGCCGTATTGCGCCTGCAGCAGGCCACCCTTCTGCGCGTCCTCGCCCGGATCATGGCAGGCCAGCAGCGGCTTGAAATGTTCGTCCCATTTGTCCATGAAATAGAGTCCGCGTTCCTGCACCCAGCCGTCAAAATCACGAGCCGTGATTTCATTCGGATAATGAAAGACTCCATCTTCCGGGGACAGAATTTCTACGGGAGCTTCCTCCACCGAAACCCGCGCACGGCTCAGTTCCGCAGGATAGGGCGTGAAGTGACCGCTATTAAAATCCCCCACACCGGTGTTGTATTGGACCACCAGAGTTCCTCCGGCGCTAACGAAATCGAGAAGTTTTTTATTATTCTCCACAACATCTTTTTGCGTATCGTAAGCGCGAATCCCGAGCACAATGGTTGCGTACCCGCTGAGTTCCTCGCTCGCTAGCTTCTCCGCAGGAATCAACGTCACATTCATTCCCACCTGCTGCAGCACGGTAGGAATGTCATCCCCGGCGCCCATGATGTAACCAATTTTCATGTCATGCGGCACGCGTACGTCGACGATGCTCACGCGCTGCACGGCCGGTTGGTAATAGTAAAAGCTGCCCAGGTCTTCGCGAGTCACCAGGGTGTAACCTTCGCTGAATTTCTCGCCCTCCGTTTCCAACACGGCCCGAATTTTGGCTCGACCCTCCTGCAAGCCGGCAGGGAAGACTTTGAAGTTGAAATCCTGTTTCTGTCCGCGGCGCGCGAACTCAACCGCAAGCTGTGCCGGTTCCGACCGCCAGCCGGCGGGCAATTCCAAACGCAAAACTCCACGAGACGCGAGACTCAAATTGCTGGTGACGCCTACGGCCACAGTCGAACTCGAACCGTTGTGCGCGGATATCACCTGCGTGCCGGGCTCGAGAGCAACCGAAAATGCTGGCACCACCGCCAATGGACGGGCACGTTCTACGCCCGCGTCATCGATGAAAGGGGTGACGACGATCGCTCCAATTACGCTCTTCTTTTGATTCCGGGCTGCGTTCTGGTCTCGCGCTCCGCCCGCCGCGGCGATTGAATATTCCACGCGCGCCCGCATGAGCGGGGGCGGGAACGGCAGGGTCACGTATTTTTCGTCGTCGATGTGATTCAAACTCTCCGTCTCCGGAGCGTCGCGATGCCAATAGGGGCGGGTATACGCCGCATTTTTCGGCACCCTGAGCCGAAACACCACACGTTCATTGTCCCCGGGCTTGATCGGCGTGGGTTTTGTCTTATCGGAAATCGTAGCCCAACCATCCGGAACCTCTAATTTCAAGGCATTGAGGACCACCCGTTCTTTCGATCCGTTGTGGAAGTTCACCGCCACCAGAAACTCCTGGCCCGGAGAAACTGTGGTCAATGCCTCCGCCTCTTTCTGAATCGCACCCTTGGGTTCAGCTCGAGGAACTACCGTTGCCGATAGGGTTATATTCAACGACAGATTCAGTGCGGTCTCGGCCTGTTCGCGTTTTTCGTCTAATCGCGCGAGCAGATCAGACTTGTTCGCGGCGCCCAGCGTACTCTTGTCGAGTTCCGTATGTAACCTTTCCAAGGCAGCTAGAACTTCCATCAGAGGCGCTGCCGATGCATAGGGGTCGTTCCCCTTTGCCGCTTCGGAGGCACGCGAAATCTTGTTTGCGATCTCGGTCAGTTGTTGCCGTAACTGCGGAACCTTCGCTTCTTCCGCCCCCAGTCGCGCCGCCAAGCCCGGCAGTGTCGTGTCAATTCCCTGGAAGAAATTTTTCTCGTGACCGTCTTTATCCAGCTTTGGGGGTTCAATCGAATCCACCAGCTTATAGAAAGTAAAGCGGTCTCCGGGATCGACGTTCCAATTCGCCGCCCCCTGGGAGAGCTGATGGCGCAATCCCTGCATGGCGAATTGAATATAGGACATGCCGAGATCCGCGCTCGCTTCACCCGTGTTCAATCTCACCGTCCAGTTCGCATCCGGACAGGTCATCGCTCCAAATCCGCACACGTTGCCGATGTAAAGCTTCCTGGCTTGCCACGGCTGGAGGCCCTGGGCAATCTGATCGGGAAAGCGCTTAGGATCCGCTGCCGTCCGGAACGCCTCTTTTGTCAGGATGCTCGATGCCTGATGATGTCCGTGCCCATCGCGCTCAGTTCCGGAAAAGCGCGCCACCAGAACGTCGGGACGGAATGTGCGAATCACCCGCACCATGTCTCCGAGCGCCACATCGTGTCCGCCCCACTTTGCAAAAGTCTCATCCGCGCTTTTCGAAAAACCGAAGTCGGCCACGCGGGAAAAGCGTTCCTGCACGCCGTAATATTGGTCCGCCGCCAGCAATTCCAGGGTTCGCAGGACGCCTAGGACGTCCGACAGATTGCTGCCAACTTTGTTCTGGCCACCTTCGCCGCGATTCAGGGTCATCAACAGAACACTCGCTCCGCGTCCACGCGACTCAAGCGTTAGCATGCCACCATCTTCATCATCTGGATGCGCAACTGTCTGCATCAGCCGGGCAGTCGTACTTAGCCGCCGCAACATCTGCCGCAGGCCGACGATTCCTTCATCTTTCGGAAGTTCGGGAGGAGATCCCTGATATGGAAGCTGTGGGAAGTTCGTGACGTCGGATGGTTGCGCGGGCTGCGATGTCGTCGCTGAACCTGCGGAGCTTACCTTGCCTTGCTGAGACGCCATT
Organism: uncultured Acidobacteriota bacterium; assembly: GCA_963717205.1. Lineage (GTDB taxonomy): Bacteria > Acidobacteriota > Terriglobia > Terriglobales > Acidobacteriaceae > Sulfotelmatobacter. Next base: position 301,520 of record CAVQVP010000002.1, read on the forward strand.
AATAGCAGAAGAGGAAGAGTGGTGAACAAAAGAAATACGAAAAAGGTTCGGGGAAGTGAGGTTTGGACAAAATAGCCGAAGAGGCGCCCAGGGCGACCCACGAAGTTTTTGCGTCCCAGATCATTCACCCTACAAGGATGGGGCCTAACCCCGCTCAGACGCAAATTCTTTTCTCTCGTGTCCTATATCCTAACGATTGGCATTCGACCCGAAGCCTCGGAGAGTTGTACAACTCAGACCGACCTATTGACCGCGCCCTTCCTTTAAGGTCTCCTGACATGCGCTCGCCGCGGTCAAGACTTCGTTGAAGGCAGTCTCCTTGCGTAACTGTTTTAGCAATGGATCGCCGAGCAGCGCCGAGTAAGCACAATAATTTTGCTGCACCGCGGCTTTCAGCAAGCGCAGAGCTGCGTCAGGTTGGCCGCAGTATGCCATCAGTGCCCCGACGTGATACCACTCCTCCGGGTCGAGTTCCGTCATTACGGACGTCTCTGCCTCATGGACAATCCGGTCCAAGTCGGCCGGCCGCTGGGGCTGCGTACACGCCATCATCAACTCACGGTGGTAGAGCGCGGATCTACCGACGTTCTTTGCGCTTTCCCGCGCCTGCGCCAAATTTCCCGATGCCACGTACACATAGGGCGTCACCCACGCCGCCCACTCCGAGCCCGCATCGAGGTGAACGAAATCCATGGCGCGATCGGTCTGACCCAGTTCCAGAAAAGCCCACGCGCATGAGCGAAAATCGAAGTTTCCCGGATCCAGCGAACGAGCGGTGTTGCACTCCTGCACGGCCTGCTCTTGCATGCCCGCATAACGCAACACATAGCTGAGCGCGAAGTGCGCCTCGGCGCTCTGCGGACGCCTTCGCACCAAATCCGTGGCGGCATCGTAAGCCGGACCCAGTTCGCCCCTTTCCACCCGGTTGGTAATCAAATGGCTGGCAGCCCCTACGCGATTGGGGTCGAGCGCAAGCGCACGCTCATATGCGGCGTTCGAGCGCTGGAACATCGCCTCTCCGCCACCGCCATAATATGAATCGTAGTAGTACCGCTGCCCCAGCGCTTCCCACGCAGGTGCGTAACTGGGATCCTCGCCCACCACATGTTCCAGCACCGAGATCGCATCTTTGTTGGGTCCGGGATCGTGCGGCAGGGCGAGGCTATGCAGATAAAGATCGTAGGCCTCCTGGCTCTTGGGGCGGGATGCAGCGGTGTAAGCTCCACCCGCACCCAGAGCAGGCAACAGGCCTTGTTGTACCTGCGTGCTCAATTGATTTTGCAGCGAAATCAGATCATTCACCGGAGCCGTAACCGTTGCCTGCCAGAGCAGACGGTCAGTCGCGACATCCACTGCTTCCAAGGTCACAGTTAACTGGTCGCCTTGCTTCAAAAAGTGCCCGGTGAGCAGCCTACCTACGTGCAGTTCCTGTCCGATCTTCCGTGGATCAAAGTCGGGCGCGACATACTTCCGCGTGACCGACGAAGGACGGACATCCAGCGAACGGGAATATGTGAGCACGCTGGTCAATTCATCTGCCAGCGCGAAGCGCAGGTAATCCACTGAATAGTCCCCGTTCATGTTCTGCAGGGGTAGCACCCCGATCGCATTCTTCAACTCGGCGCTTGCCACCTCTCGGTGTTTGACCCAATACGCCCCCACCGCGGCCAGAACTGTAACCAGCAACGCCGCGGTTCCAGCCAGCAGCCAGAACAGCCACCGGTTGCTCGCCGCATGGCCAAAGGTTTTGCTGGAAACCCGCAGCCTCGCCGTGTGAAATGCACTCTTTACCTGGCCGGATTCAGTTTCACGCTTCAGCTGCTGCAGGTCGGCCTTCATCTGTGTGGCGCTTTGGTACCGCTCCTTGCGGTCCTTTTCCATCGCCTTGCCGATGATGCCTTCCAATTCCACCGGCACCTTGGGATTCAATTCCGCGGGCGGAATCGGCTTTGTATGTAGCACCGAATCGAGCGTCATCAGCGAGTTCTTGCCGGTAAAGGGTTTCTTTCCGGTCGCCATTTCGTACATGACGACGCCAAAGGAAAACAGGTCACTGCGGAAATCGATCTCCTCGCTCCGCGCCTGCTCCGGAGACATGTAAACCGCAGTGCCGGGAATCACCCCTACCGCGGTCAGAGAATCGTCCGCCGCCACTCCGTCGCTGTCGGTGCCGACGTTATGAACCAGTTTGGCCAGTCCGAAATCCAACACCTTGACCTGCCCGGTCGGGGTTAAAAAAATATTTGCGGGCTTAATGTCGCGGTGCACGATTCCTTTGGCGTGGGAGGCGGCGAGCGCATCTGCAACCTGGATGCTGATATCGAGCACCTTGTCCGTCTCCATCGGCTTACCGGCGATGGCCTGCTTGAGGCTCTCGCCCTCGAGCTTCTCCATCACGATGAAGGGATGGCCGTTGTTATCCTCGATGCCGTGAATGATGCAGATGTTTGGGTGATTCAATAAGGAGGCTGCCCTAGCCTCTCTCTCGAAGCGTTCCAGCGATTTATGGTCGCCAACGAGATTTTCGGGAATAAACTTCAGGGCAACGTGCCGGCCGAGTTTAAGATCCTCTGCCTCGTACACTACACCCATGCCACCACCCCCGAGCTTTCCCAGGATGCGGTAGTGGGACACTGTCTGGCCGATCATGAAAGGACAAAGCTCCCGACGGCGGTAATGTTAGGCCCGCCAGCAACTTCGGTCAACTGCTTCCTCCGCGCATTCTTCGGCTCAAGACTACTCAAACTATGGATCACGGCGTCTCCGGCAACGAGTTTGCGTTCCCAAACTGAAAAACTGGCGTGACCTTTTGAGTCGCCATCTCGGCTCCAAGTTGCCCGGCGCAGGCTAGTATTACGCTAGCAACCCTGAAATAGCGAGGCAGTTCTGGTATGGAGTCAACTCATTCCCCGCGGCAGCAGGAAGCCATCCGGCGACGCGCCACTGAGATTTTTGAACTTGGGGGACGTGCCGCAGGCCACGATCTGGAAAACTGGTGTCAAGCTGAAGCCGAGATCCTTCGTGAAACGGATATTCACCCGGTTCGCCGCGCGATCGTGATCAACCTCAACGGCGTTGTTTATACCGGGGAATACGAATTTGCCTGCGCCGATGGCTACGCTCCCGGAGAATGGAAACCTGGCGAACCCGTTTCCGTTCGCCTCGCCGGGGACAAACTCTATCTGCTCCGGCGCAATGGCCGCGAACTCCAGACGACCGTGGTTAAGAGAATCGGATGAAGGAGGGCTCCGGAAGCCCATCTAGCGCGGGATTGAAGTCTAGTCTCCTGCGTATAGCCCAGCCGATGCTCCCACCCATTCCATGTTCCGGTTGTGATCCACGCCCATCATCAAACCACGCCCCATGCGGATGATTGTCAGCACGGCCTGCAACTCCTCTTCCCAGACATACATCACTCGAACCTCTGCTTTGGACGCTCCCAGCGGGGTTTCAATCACGGGTTCAAAATGCAACCGCTCCTGCAGAATGTATTCCCCGCGCTGCTCGAGGGGAATGGCGTCAATATCTTTTTTCTCAGGCGCAATCACCACTCCCAATCCCGCGAAAGAATACAAAGGCTTCAGAGCGTAGTTGTGTAAGTCGTCGGGAATCAACTTTAGCTGATCCAGAAACCAGGTCTTCGGCACGGATTCATGCTGCAGGTAAGGAATCGAAAATTTGCTGATCCGGAAATACCAATTGGGATGCCCCGCCCACTCGACGGCAAGCTCGTCCCGCCAATCAAAGTGTAGCTTGATGTTCTTGCGTTGTAATTCGTCCACGATCGCCCGGTTATAGATTCGCTGGATGGGAATGCGGCCTCCCTTCCGTTCGTAGTAAAGCTGCGAGCCCTGCTTCTTAATGGCCTCAATGTCGACCGTCCTCACCCCGAGCATCTTCTCGGTAAGCAGAAAATCCGGCAAGGTTTTTTGATCCTGCGGATGGATCTCCATCAGGATCACATTCTCTGGATCATTGGTGCCAACAATCACCCTCCGTAACAATTCACGATAGGATTTTTCGTCGAGGCCGCTAAGAAGGAACCGCAACCCCTCTCCGCCTTCGAATTGATTCAGTCCGAAGACGTCGATATAGCTTTGTGCGAGCGTGAGCTGGTATGCATAAAGAGAAGGGAAGGCCTGCAACTCCACCAACTTTGGCTGCAACTCGCCAGCGGCGTCGCGCACCAGCCCGAAATCGACTTGCACAAACATCGGGTGCGGGGGCTCGTTCGGGACTCGAAACTCCACAGGAATCGATGCATCCGACCGCGCCCGGTATTCCACACTTTCTACGAGCTGCCGGATCAGTTCCTTCCCATCCTCCGCCATTCGCTCCAAAAGGGCCCTGGGAAAGAAACACGGAGTCTCTGACAGCCGGAACTGCACATGAGTTCCGCAAGCATCATCGATGCGCTGCAGGAATGTCTGATATTTTTCCGGTGTGAACCCGGCGTTGAACTGATTTCGAAGGGAGGGAATCATACGAAGCTGCGACGCAAAAGCATCTCACTCTCGGATTTCCATACTGCGAATGAGCTTGTCTTCGAAGGAATAAATGTGTTCGACCATGCGGTCCAACAGTAGCTTGCCATCAAGCTCACGCACAACTTGATGCACACTCACAACCACCCGGCCAGAGCCATCGGCATCGATTGCCACCGGATCGACATGAGGATCGATCATGTTCCATTGCCGGGTCCAGTAATCCCGAACGCCAGTATGTCCGTAAACCGTGCCACCCTCCATTCCATTGGGCCACTCCACGTTGGACTGCATCACAGCCAGCGCCGCATCCAGTTCCCGGGCATTAAAGGCCCTGTATGCTTCTCTGATAACGCCGGAAATGCTCTCATCAAGCGTTAGCTCTATCGTCGACACAACTTACGCCTCGATCAAAAACTTTCCGTCCTGCATGATTTGTTGGTCGTCTACCCAGATGTTAAATTTGCGCCCCACAACATCGATGTGGGTCGACGAATCCCATTCTGCGCCGGTGTGCGCGCCGTACGGGTTTCCAAATGCAATGTGCACGCCCGGATACTTTTCGTCTTGCAGAATCTGCCCGATAACATCCTTTAGATCGATATTTGTTCCAATGGCAAATTCACCTACTCGGTCGCTGTTCTCGTCAGTGTGCGTGTATTTCCAGAAGTCGTCCTGGAGTTCGCGGTTGTCCGAGTGCGCTTCGGTGAGGCGGTTCTTCTTCATGTGGATGGTCAGTGGGTTCTCGCGCAAATTACCAAACTTGGCGCACAGATAATCCCCCACCACGCCGTCAATCACGAAGGTGCCATTCACTTCGCCCGGCGTTGTAAAGATTTCTCCGCCTGGCAGGTTTCCCCATTTTTCCGGAGTAATGATTCCGCTGGTCTTCAGCCAGCGGTAGTTATGATTCAACTCCGCCGTCAAGTCCGTTCCCGCAGCGGTTTTCGCCCTCACTCGTTTCGCCTGCCGAACCATCGCGACAACTTTCGCGCTCAGCCGATCAACTTTCTGAAAGTCCGCTCGCATCCCTTCCAGCATGATCTGCCGGTTGATATTGACCATGTGCGCGTGCCGGATCTTCCGCCGATTTACGACGTCGGTCATTTGCATGCGCGAACGCAACTCATTGCGCTGAGCCTGCACAGCAAAAATCGAAACCTGGCTCGTCTCCAGGTCATCGAGAATTTCCCGCGGCAAATCCGTTAGAGGCCGTTGAGCCAAATCCTCGAGTACCCAAACGTTGTAAGGCGCGCCCAGCCTTTCTAACTCATTGACGATCGACGCCGCAATCTCCAGCGTGACCTCATCGGTAATGACACAAACCTTTTCTTCCGGCTGCACGCGCAAGCAAACGCTTACGGCATTACGTGCGCCGGGAATGTATTCGGGATCGAAAGGAACTGGGTTGCGAGTGCCCCATCCACCTCGCGCGTTACGCAAGAGGGTTGGGGCTTTGACTTCCTCTTTGCCTCTCTCCACTGTCATCCTACTTTTCGTTCCGAGGCCGGCTCCACTTCCGCCAGGCCCGTCTGCGTTTCTTCAATTATGTAATCGACAACTTTCTTAAAATCCCCGGTCTCCTGATACACCTGCAACTGCCGGTCCGCGCCGCTGCCTCGCTCTAGCATCGTATGGATGTAGTTCAACTCCTCGCGTGAGTCCAGTTCATCCACTACATCGTCGACAAAATCGAGGTACTCGCGGATCAAATCCTTCGCTGGGACTTCTGTCTGCTTGCCGAAATCGATCAGCTTGCCATTCATCCCGTATCGTGACGCACGCCACTTGTTCTCCATGATCAGGGCGCGGCGGTATAAGCGGAATCCCTGATTCGCTGTATGTAGCTTGTACAGCTTCGCCACCGTGGCCTGAATCAGCGCGGCCAGCGCAATGGTTTCGTCGGCCCGCATCGGAATATCGCACACCCGGAACTCGATCGTATTAAAGAACGGATGCGGCCGGATATCCCACCATATTTTTTTTGCGTTATCGATGCAGTTGGTTTTGATCAGAAGCTTAATGAAATTTTCGTATTCTCCCCAGCTGGGAAAGTAATCGGGAATGTTGGTTCGAGGAAATTTGTCGAACACTTTGCAGCGGTACGACTTTAATCCCGTATTCATCCCCAGCCAGAATGGCGAATTGGTTGACAGAGCGAGAAGGTGAGGCAGGAAATAGCGCGCGTGATTCATCATGTGGATTGCCGTCTCGCGATCCTCAATCCCAATGTGAACGTGCAGTCCGAAAATGAGGTTGGCGCGCGCCACCAACTGCATGTCCTCGACAATGTTCTTGTAGCGTGGGTCGGGATGGATCTCCTGGACTTTCCAGTCTGCAAACGGATGCGTCGCCACCGATGCCAGCCGCAGCCCATTCTCCTTGGCCAGGCTGATAATATTGCGCCGCAGCAGCATCACCTCTGCCTTGGCTTCCTTGATGTTCTTGCAAACTCCTGTCCCCACTTCCACCACCGACTGGTGCATCTCCGCCTTCACACGCTCCTGCAGAATCAGCTTGCCCTTCTCCAGTAGCTCGACCTGAATATGCGACTTCAGATCCCGAGTCTCCGGATCTATCGTCTGATATTCCTCTTCGATCCCGATACTGAAGGTAGGTTTCATAACTACTGAAATTAGCAAAAATAAGGGTGCCCCATCGTTTCGCTTTCTTTGCGAAAAGGTGGGCAAGCCGGACCGTAACAGTATAATCAATGCCCGCAAAATTCCCGGCACAATCGGCGCGAGCTAACGCTCTTTCTCCGCCTGCCGCAGCTTCACCATCCTCTTCAGCAACCCAGCCGGCAGAGCCTTGTCAAGTGGGAAACGGATGGTACCTTTCGAGACTGTGAAGTCTTCGAGGTCTTTCTTGAATGCGTCGATCACCGCGTAACTCATCGGGAACAAACTGCAATGCTTCGAAAACGCCGCAAATGCCACCAGATTTCCTTTGTACTTGAACGTCGGAATCCCGTAGCTGATGGCCTCGGTGGCCTCTGCTGGTATGACCGACCGAATCGCGGCTCGAACTTTGTTCAGAGTGCTGCGAGCCGGCTCCGGCACGCGCGCGAGGTACTCGTCCATGTCTTTCGGCACACCGCCGCGTTTTGCCACCGATGGGCTCCGACGAGCAACCGCTTTTTTCATACGCACGCCTTATTTCGCCGCCTTCCCCCGCTTCCGGTCCGCCACCCACTTCGGCTCCCCCTTGCGCGCCTGCTTCGGCGCCGCCCCCGCCAGAAATGAAGCCCAGCGTAACTCGCGCGCCGGATCTTCTCCAGTCTGTGCCATCTTTACTGCCATCTCCGCCACGGCATTCACAATCCAATCAAAGTTGTCTTGCCCCACCGAAGTAACTTCAGCGTCCGGCGCCGGATTCAGGAAATCAATCGCATAGGGCACTCCTCCCTCTACGGCAAACTCAACCGTGTTCAAGTCATACCCGAGCACACGGCATAGTGTCAGCGCGTCTTTTTCAATCCTGGCCCGCAAAGCCTCCGAGGACGGTGGAGGATTTCCCTTCACATAACGTTCATGGTGCGGCAGCCTGGGATCGTACTTCATGATGTGGACCTTTTCCTGACCGACAACGTAGCACCGGTAATATTCTTCGAACACGACCCCGTGCTGCAGCGTCATGCACAGATCGCCCGTCTGGTTATAGTGCTCGAAAAACTCCTCCGGCGAATGCACATGGTAGACATGCTTCCATCCGCCGCCGGAATAAGGCTTCAAGAAAGCAGGGAAGCCAACGTAGTCGAACAACTCCTGCCAGTTCAACGGATAGATTAGATTTCGCATCGAGCGGTCGGTCGTTCCCTCGGGATGCTTGTTATGCGGAAGAATAATCGTAGGCGGAATTGCCACGCCCAGCTTGTGCGCCAGCGCATAGTTAAAAAATTTGTCATCCGCCGTCCACCAAAATGGATTGTTCACCACGATTGTCCCGTGCAGCGCAGCATTCTTCAGGTAAGCCCGATAAAACGGAATGTCCTGCGAGATGCGGTCGATGATCACTGCATATTTATTCGGCTCATCCATGCGGATTCCGCCAATCTGCACAAACTCCGCCGTGACATCATTCACCTTCATCGAATTGATCTTTTCCACCAGCGCCGGCGGAAACGTATTTTCCATCCCAAATAGAATTCCAATCTTCTTCACGGCTATCTCCTATGGATTGTCATCTTGAGCGAAGTAAGTGGGTCGCGAGCGAAGCACTTACGCAGTCGAAGGATCTCTGCCTCCCGATGCTGCCGTTCACCGCCCGAGGCCCTTCCAGAACTGAAAAATCTCGGCTCCGATCCCTGCGAGTGACTCTGCCGCCTTTGGTCCGGGGTCTCCATAGACCTCGAAGCGGTTCAAACTCGACACCTCCAGCAGTTTCGGCACGAGTTCGCCAACTACTGCGCTTGTCATATGCGCCAGCACGGCGTCAGCGTTTTTGTAATTCTCGACAAGCCGGCAGCGCTTGCGATCACTACTCAAATACCACTCATAGCCGAGAGCGCCTGACTCCTTCTGGGTGCCTGCGGTCATCGCCTCCGCAATGCCTCGGAATGCATCGAGCTTTCCCTCGTTGATCGTGAGATCGACGTTGAACTGCACCATCTCTTTGCTCATGCCCAACTCCTCCGTTCCCAGGGTTCGTCGTTAGAAATACTTCATCGCCATGTTCAGCCACAACGGCCAGTCATGCTTCGAATTGTCGTTGTAAATATCGAGCCAGTGCGGCACCGCCTTGCCGTTCAAGATCGCCGAGAGTTTCACGTTCTGGTCCAGGCAAATATCCCAGTCCGCTGATCCAAGCACAATTTTCATCTGCCGGTAGCGGCTCAAAAACCAATCGTCATTCTGATTGGGCAAATAATCCGGAGGACAGTTAAAGTAGCAATCATCGTCGTAATACCCATCCAAAAATTGGTGGATATCGAACGCCCCGCTCATGCTTACACAGTGCGTCACCACATCGGGATGCTTCAGCGCAAAATTTATCGCGTGATAGGCCCCAAAGCTGCACCCCGTCAATGCCAGCCGCGGAGTTTGATTCTTCCACCGGATAAAGGGCAAAAACTCATGCAGAATATAGCGCTCATATTGCAAGTGCCTCAGCACTCGCACCTTGGGATGCACGCCCTTGTTGTACCAACTCTCAAGATCGATGGCGTCGGGACAAAATACCTGCAGATCGCCGCGATCGATCTTCGACGCCAGCACGCCGATCATTCCGCGGTCTTCGTACTCGAAGAACCTTCCCATCGAAGTGGGGAACACCAGCAGCGGCGTTCCCGCATGGCCAAAGACGAGCGCTTCCATCTCCCGATGCAATTCCTGGCTGTATCCCTTGTGATATTCGCGATTCATATGGCGGACAAGCTGCGCCCTCGGAACGATTCCTTGCAGACGGAGTATCTTACCTGAACTGCCGCCCGAACCGCAGCCTGAAGGGAAGGTGATTGAGTTCCATTTTTCTGCTGACCATTTTTGTTTCGGAGGCTCAACCACAAATCCATTTTGAGCCATCGAAAATGCTATCGTGATACGAGGTATGTCATGGACGCTCCCCAAACTCGTTCCGCGGTCCGCTCCCGTCGTTCTCTTGATTCTTACTCTCGGTGCGGTCACGGGATTTGCCGGAGTCCGGCATCTTGTCACCCGCTACAACGCCAATCAGCAAGCTCGCGGCCGCAAGCTGTATGCGCAGGGCGTTACTGCCGCCGAAGCGGCACGTTATGACGATGCGATCGATGCTTTTCGCGCTGCGCTGACTTGCGACCCCACCAACTCCCAGTATCAGCTCAGCCTGGCCCGCGCCTTACGCGACAGCGGCGATCCCCGTCGTCTTGACGAGGCGGAGTCCTACCTGATCGCTCTCTGGCAACGCGCGCCTCAGGATGCAGCCGTGAATCTTGCGCTGGCGCGCGTCGCTGCCCACCGCGGTTCCGTTGAGGACGCGACCCGTTATTATCACAACGCCATGTACGGAGTGTGGAACGCGGATGCCGATTCCAACCGCAATAAAGCTCGCATTGAACTCATCCAGTTCCTGCTCCGCAAGAACGCACGCGAGCAAGCGGCTTCGGAGCTGATTGCACTTGCCGCTTCCTTACCGGCGAATCCCGCCGCACACCTGCAGGCCGCGCAGCTCTTTACGCAGGCGCAAGATTATGCCGGAGCTTTGAGTCAGCATGAAGCGGTTCTGCGCATCGACCCTACAAACGCCGCGGCCATGGCCGGAGCCGGCGACGCCGCTTACCGCTCTGGAAACTACACTCTCGCGCAGCGATACTTGCGCGCTGCCGTCAATGCTCATCCAGAGGACGAGAACTCTCGGCAGCTTCTGGCATCAACGGACTTGGTGCTCCGCTCGAATCCCTTCCAAAGCCACATCTCTGACGCGGAGCGAAACCGCCGTATCACCGCGGCCTTCGACCAGGCTGAACAGCGCCTTACCGAGTGTGCTCGTCAAACCGGAGTCGACCTGAGCGCCAATGGTTCTTCGGCGGGCTCAACGCTTGCGACCTTGCAATCGCGCTGGACTGCTGTCAAACCGGATCTCAAACAACTCCGATCTCCCGCGGAAACCGATCTCCCTGACGCGATTATGGACGTTGTCAGCCAAATCGAACAGCAGGCGGCCGCAAGCTGTGGTCCACCGCAAGGCCTCGACCTGGCACTGCTTTTGATCTCTGAAAAACGCGAGGCGGTCAGCCAATGACCGATCCGGCAATGACCGATCCGGTATCCGCAAATACTGCAGCACCTTCGCTGCAACCTCGGGTAGTGCGCTTGCAGATTCGCGAGCGCTTGTTTTCGACTCTGGAAGGCGCTTTCAACGAAGAAGTATTTTTTCTCATTCTTTCCGTCTTCATCGGAATTTTCTCCGGGCTTGCCGTTGTCTGCTTCCGCCTCGCGATCGACTGGACGCACCTCGCCCTGCTTGGGCCGTTGCCGCAAACCCACAGTTGGCGCCTCTTCGCGGTTCCTTCGCTCGCGGGTCTGTTTGTGGCCATTCTGGTGCTGCACATTTTTCCCGGCATACGAGGCAGCGGCGTCAATCAGACCAAAGCTGCACTCTATATATTTAACGGCTTCATCCCTTTCCGCACGGCGGTGGGAAAGTTTATCTGCGCCGCGGTCGCCATCGGCGCGGGTCAATCGCTTGGTCCAGAAGATCCTTCGCTCCAGATCGGAGCCAGCATCGCTTCGGCGTTGGGCCGCCAATTGCAAATCTCGCGGGAAAAACTTCGACTTATGGCTCCGGTGGGAGCTGCGGCCGGTCTGGCCGCGGCTTTCAACGCGCCCATTTCGGCGGTCCTCTTCGTCATCGAAGAGGTTATCGGCCGCTGGAGCGCCGGCATCCTGGGCTCGGTTGTCCTCTCTGCCGTTTCCAGTGTGGTGATCGTACGTTTCTTTCTCGGCAGTGAACCGCTATTCCGGATCCCGGTTACCACCTTTAAGCGTCCGAGTGAACTGATCGCTTACGCCGTCCTTGGTATTGCCGGTGGCCTCGCCTCGGTCGCATTCGCCAAATCGATTGAATATTTCCGGCCACGACTCAAAGCTTTGCCTCGTTGGACGCAGTATTTTCAACCGGCCATCGCAGGACTGCTTATTGGGCTCGTCGCCTTCCTCGGTGCTCCGCAAGTCATGGGTGCCGGCTACGACTCGATGGACCAGGCCATGCACGGCCAGTTTGCGTGGAAGTTTCTCGCCATCCTTGCCGTTCTTAAGATTCTGGTGACCACCGCTTCTTTTGTCAGCGGCACTCCCGGTGGTATGTTCGCGCCTACGTTATTTATCGGAGCCATGCTGGGAGGCGCGGTCGGGGATATCGAGCGCATTTTTTTCCCGCACCTCACCGGCTCGACCGGAACTTACGTCCTGGTTGGGATGGGCGTTCTGTTTGCGGGATTCCTTCGCGCTCCCATGACTTCGGTATTCATGGTCCTGGAAGTCAGTGGCAACTACGAAATCATCGTCCCGGTCATCGTTGCCAATACATTTTCTTATCTTGTTTCGCGCAGTCTGCAGCCGATTCCGATTTTTGACTTGTTGACGCGGCAGGATGGACTCATCTTGCCCTCTCTCGAAGAAGAGCGCGAAGAAGCCATCCTTCGGGTTGAAGATGCGATGTTGCCGGTGGCGAACACAATTCTGAACGGGCAAGATTACGTGGACGCCAGCGCCCGCCGGGTTGAAGATTCTGCGGATTCAGTTTTTCTGGTGCAAATGCATCCCACCGGTTGGAACGTGATTAGCCGGGAGCAACTGCAGCGCCTTTTTCGGGAGGGCAAGGGAGAGCTTACGCTTGCTTCTGTTCTGCCCCCCCAGCCTCTGCCCAGTCTCTACCCTGATCTTCCTCTTGATTCCGCCCTGCGCTATGTGAACGCTTATGTGCTCGTCCCCGTGGTTAATCGGGCCGACTCGCGCTGCTTGGAGGGAGTCATCTCCCGCGACTCCGTTTTCAAAAAGTATGGCGCTCCGGCACAGCACGGCTGATCATGTAGAGTCACCGGGAGCGATGCAGTTTGGGAGTAGGGATCTCACATAGAGTTCTCCGGACGCGCCGCCAGCCTGCACGCGAGATCCTTCGCTCCGCCTGAAAAACAGCTACGCCCAGGATGACTGAAGAACCGCCGCTTCCCTATTTGTGCAAAGTCTTGCTCATGCCCCAGCACTGCGACGCTTAACTCGAATGCCATCTATCGCGGTTTGGTAGATGGATTGCCCCTACATGCCTGGAAGCCGCGCCAAAAGCGGCGTTCCGCCAGTTCTTTTGATTGAAGTGATATCGCCGGAGCACTCTTATGAAGACGATAATCTGTACTCTCTTTTTTCTCTGCGGCACGACGGTCGCGTTCTCGCAAAACGCGAGTGTTCTGACCAATGACGTCCAGCCTATCCGGATAGATGGGCACGTCCAGCACGCCTCCGAACATCCGATGGCGCTAGAGTCGAGCCTACTCAGCTCCGGGTCTTACAGCTATGCCAAAGGCGAAGTGCCGCTGGCGGATCTTGCTTCTCCTATTTATGAGACACCGCTCGGCGACGTTGCACGAGTTAATCGAAAAGAACGCGCCGCCTCCAACGCTCCCAAGGCGGCAAGGGTCGTGGAGGACTAACTCGCCGTTCGCCGACACAGAGTGAGTGACGCGAATTAAAACGGAAACGGACGCCGAGGATTTCATGCGTGCCCTCGTTCCTTGATTGGGTTTTTTAGTGCCGTCCTGCGGACGAACCCGCGCTCCCGAATTCGGGAGTCCTCTCACGTTCCGTTCTCGCGAACCCCCGGAGTTCGCTGTTCCGGTGCTTCTTCCTAAGCAGATCGATCTATTCGCCAGTGCCCATCATCAGGATTGGCGTAGTCGGTGCAGTGGAGCCCGCCTCGTTCTCAACGGTAATCGCAAAAGCTTTGGCTTCGGCTCCCGCTGGCAGGGGAGGATTCACTACGCTCGCGCTGCCATGCGCATCGGGCTTGAAAACGCCTGCAGGAATCGGGGCTCCGGTGGTCGGAATCAGCCACAACTCGTAAGCTTTCTGTGGCGGCAGCGGAGGCATGTTATTCGCCAGGAAAACCAGACTGTTACGGTTCCGCAGATAGAACGCCTTACCTTGTGGCTGCGGCAGTGTTTTGGCGGCTACCAGAGTGACGCGCTGCGCCTCCGGTTGGAGGATGGGCGCTGCGATCTTCCGCAGCGCTTCGAGGTCGCGCGTGCTCTCCGCCGCTTGGGATTGAGCCGAAGCCAAAATCTGTTGCAGCGAAATGTTCTCTTTCCAGAGCGATGCTGCCAGAACCAGTGTCGCCAATGCCGCTGCCCACCCCAGAACACCCCACCACGAACGGCGCGGCGAAGCTTGCGCGACGCTGGGAAGGCGGGGCTCGCGAGCCACCGCGTCGAGCAGGCGTTGACGTGCCCGCTGCGGAGGCCTGGGCCCTGTCGCCGACAGCGCCAACAACGCAGTATCGCCGCGCAGTTGTTCCAACTCCAAGCGGCACGCGGCACAGGTCGCTAAGTGCTCATCGAGACGTGCGCGCTCCTCTCCTCGCAAAGCATCCAATGCGTACAAGGCGAGATCGTCCGCGTATTGTTCGTGCGCGCTCATTTCCTGCTTACTCGTTTCCTCCTTACTCTCCCCGCGAAGAGTCGCTCCGCTACTCCATCATCGCTACTCAATCACCCCTGGAACGCTCTCCGCAGCGCGATCAGTCCCGCCCGAATCCGCGTCTTCACGGTTCCCAACGGCTCGCCAGTCTTATTTGCAATCTCGGAATGGCTCATGCCCTCCCAATACGCCATCTCGAGAGCTGCGCGCTGCGCTGGCGCCATGATTCCCATCACGCCGCGCACTTTCTCTGCGGCGCTTGCTCGTTCTACGTTTCCGGTTAAATCTGGAGAAACGGACAAGATGACGTCCTCGATATCCGTTTCCGGCCGGCGTTTTCTGAGGGAGTCAATGGCGCGGTTTCGTGTGATCACGGACAGCCAGCTTCCGAGACTTCCGCGTGCCGAGTCAAAAGCGGTCGGCTTGCGCCACAACTGAAGGAACACTTCTTGCAGCACATCCTCTGCCGCTCCCGTGTCGCCGAGAACTCGCAACGCCACCGCGTACACCAAGGAGGAGTAGCGGTCGTAGAGCTCCGCCATCGCTCCCTGATCGCCGGATTTAAGGCCCGTCACCAGGGCCAAATCCGTCGGGATACCTTGTGGTTGCGGACTCGACAAACGCTCGATCTCTTTCTTGAAGAAGTACGCAAAATCGCGGACTCCGGATTGCCTTCGTCGGCACGCGCGAAGCAAGTGTGCAACTCGAAGGCTGTGGCGAAAACATATCAGCCCGTTGCTACTGTGGCAAGGGATTGATCGGTCGCCGGTTATCGATCGCCGGTTATCGCTCAGGGCTTCTGCGTTGGCCGCAGCATAACCTCGCTCACAAATGACTGTGGGCTTTGCGTTACCAGCATGGCAACGGTGTGCGCCACGTCCTCCGGCTGCAGCATTTTCGCGGGATCCTTGCCGGCATGGGGACTCAGTGCCGTATTCGTGGAACCGGGACATATGACGGCCACACGGATGTTGTGGCCACGGAGTTCCTCGGCGAGGGAGTAGCTCAACCCGTTCAGACCCCACTTCGAAGCGGCGTAGGCGGCGCCGTTTGGCAGCGCGTTCTTTCCCGCAAGCGAAGAAATGTTGATGATGTGTCCGGAGCGCGCACGAATCATCATGGGCGCGAAAGTACGAGTCGTGTAGTAGACGCTGCGAAGATTTGTATTCAGGATTTGCTCCCAGGAGTCGGGAGGGAGCTGATGCAACGGCCCGCCGAATCCCCCGATTCCCGCGTTATTCACCAGAATATCCAATCGACCAAAGGAAGACTCGACATGCCGGCCGGCGTTCTCGACAGACTGGAGATTGGTCACATCACAAACCACTACATCGGCCTTCCCGCCAGATTTCAAAATAGCCCGCGCAGTGGATTCGAGCGCAGAACGAGTGCGACCACACAGCACTGCAGCAGCGCCGAAATTCGACAACTTGTGCGCAATGGCGGCGCCGATGCCCCGGCCGGCGCCCGTGATAACTGCTACTTGCCCTGAGAGAGGTTGATCTTTGCTCACTCGATCTTTGCTCATTTGATCTGTGCTCATAGAACGTGTCCACTAGAAAAAAGTGTCGCGGTAGCCTCAAGCTCGCGTCCCAAGACCCGAACGAAGGCCATCTGCGGAGCCGCGCAATTGCATCTTATACAATTAAATACGCTTGTCAGGGGGAAGTAGCTTGCCTTCGGAACAAGAGGTACTTATAATCCGGCAAACCCCGTATACGGGTCAGTCGCCTAACGTCTCACAGGTCGTCCTTTTTCTCGGACCCGGCCAGGAAGCGACGGCGCTCCAATGCGTAACTGGGAGCGCGATTATCGGTTCGAGTAGAATGCAGCCACAAAGTCAAGGAATTGATTTCCCGAAATTGTCGATTCCCGAAGAAACTTAAGGAGCCACACTGATGAAAAAGATTCTGGTCACGGTTGTGCTTGGGGTTGCCGCAACGGCGGCGGCCCAGACCGCAGCTCAGCCCGCACAGCCTCCACAAGGGCAGGCAGCACAAGGACAACCAGCGACAGGGACCGCACCGGCGCAAGCGCCAGTGATTAAGGACCCCGCCGAGTACAACGCCTATATGGGCGCGATCCAGCAGAAGGACCCAACTGCACAGATCAGCGGCCTTGAGGCTTACCTGACGCAATATCCCAATAGCGTGATGAAGGTGGCTGCCCTGCAAACTCTGATGCAGGATTACCAGCAGACTAACAATCAGCAGAAAACGGTCGACACGGCGACGAAACTGGTGGCCGCTGATCCCACCAATGAGCGGGCGATTTTCTTGCTGGCTTACATCGATCGTCTGAAGGCTCAGGGGGGCTCCCCCACCGCCAAGCAGGATCTGGCGGATGCCAAGAAGTACGGGCAGATGGGACTGGACGGCCTCGCGAAATTTACCAAGCCTGATGGTACCTCCGATGCCGATTTTCAGAAGATGAAAGATCAGATGACTGGAGTTTTCAACGCGGCCATCGGAATCTCCGCCATCACCGATAAGGACTACGACACCGCGCGAAAGGACCTGCGTGCTGCCGTCGAAAGCAGTCCCGATTTCCAGAAAGATTTCAGCGTGGTTTACCCTCTAGCCCTTGCTTATGCTGGCCCCACGCCCCCCGATCCAAAGACTACTCCCGACCCCATCAACGCGATCTGGTTTGCCGCTCGCGCCTCTGTGGTCGCTCCGACTCCGCAATATCAGCAGCAAATCGAAAAGTACGCCAAGGGGCTCTACATCAAATACCACGGCGGGGACGATGGTTGGACCGACGTTCTGGCGCAAGCGAAGGCTAATCCGCTACCGCCTGCTGGGTTGGCGATAAAACCCGCCCCTTCTCCGGCCGAGCAGGCTCACGCCATGGTAGTGGCTACGCCGCCCGACAAAATGGACTTCGCGACTTGGGAGTTCGTGCTGACCAATGGCTCAAAGGACGACCAGGATACGGTCTGGAATGCGATCAAGGGTAAAGCGGTACAGATGCAGGGTAAGGTGCTCCAGGCTACAGCAACCGAGTTCGATATCGCCGGCAGTTCGGATGATATCGACGCGAATAAGGCGGATATTACTCTCACTTTTGAAGACAAGGTTCCGCTGAAACTGATTCCAAAAGCAGGCGCCAGTTTGGACTTTCAGGGCGAGCCAGCTTCTTATACGCCAAGCCCGTTCATGATGACGATGGAGAAGGGTAAGCTCCTGAAGGCCGCAGCGCCGCCAGCAAAAGCTCCCGTTCATCACAAACCAGCCGCTCAGTAGGAGTTGGGCGAGTTCGATAAAGGCAGCCTGCAAAGGCTGCCTTAGTTTTTGGGGCGTTTAATTTTCTACGGACGAACGCCGAAGAAACCACTGACCTAACGCGCCGCTTTTTTGTCCAACGATATCGGACGCGCACTCCTTGGCGGCCGCTTTGCTCCATCGCGCAGCTGTCGGACGTCGATTTTGAGTTCGTCGATGGTCCGGCTTAGCGTATTGCGATGCATTCCCAGTTCGCGGGCGGAGCGGCACTGATTGCCTTTGTTTTCCTGAAGAACAGTTAGGATAAAACGCTTCTTAAATTCGCGCACGCCCTCGGAGTAGAGGATGTTGCTCTTGTACATCTGCAAAACAAGCGCTTCCAGTTGATCTTTCACGTAGTCTCTCTCTTTCAATGTCTCGTTCGACGTCTTGGACTGAAAAGCTTGATTTCGAACAGCGTCCGTTGCGAAAAGCCCAGTTCAAGCACTATCTATTTCGAGGAGCAGCGGGAGTGCCCGTTAAATCTTTCGGAGCCCGATGCAAAAAATCCAGCCCCTCATAAAAACGAGCCCGCAATTCCGATGGCGCCACCCAAATCGCCGCCCTTCCGACAACCAGGAAGTAGGGCGCCAGTTCCGAGTGCTCCAGCATCTGCGATGTGGGCGTGAATGCGGTCATTCCCATCAGGACCACAGCCACAATCAAGGCACCCTTTACGACGCCCAACAATGCGCCCAGGAAACGGTCGAACCCGCTCAGTCCGGCCGCCTTCATCAATTTGCGCGCGATCCTGCCTGCAATGCTGAACAGGATTAAGATCACAAAAAAAATGATGAGGAAGCCGAAACTCTCGGCCAACAGCTCTGACTTTAAAAACGACATAAACCACCCGGCGAGCTTCTTGTACTGCCAGGCGGCAACGACGTACCCAACCACTAATCCTGCCAAGCTGAAGGCTTCCGCGAAGAAGCCATGCGTGGCAGCTATCACCACGTTCAGCAGCACAACCACGACGATCAGCCAGTCCGCCGTGGTCATGCTGCTCTCCTGCCCGACCGGTCTTGTTCGGATCCACCGGTTCGAAGCGGCCGGCGGATCGCTCCGCGCCTAGACATCCAGTTTGCGGCCTGTGAGCTGGAAATAGGCGTCGAGATACTTTTCGCTGGTCTGGTTTGCGACCTCGACCGGCAGAGCGGGCGCGGGCGGCTGTTTGTTCCAGCGAATTTCTTCCAGGTAATCGCGAACGTATTGCTTGTCGAAGGATTCCTGCGAGCGCCCCGGCTCATACCTTTCCGCTGGCCAGAAGCGGGAAGAATCCGGTGTCAGAACTTCATCCGCCAGCGTTATTCCGTGAGCCGTGCGTCCGAACTCGAACTTGGTATCGGCGACGATGATTCCGCGTTGCCGTGCGTACGCTGCAGCTTTTTTGTAGATCCGCAGCGTGAGATCCCGGAGATAGCTTGCCGTTTCCGCGCCCAGGATTTCACACATGCGCGCGAACGGAATGTTTTCGTCGTGGCCGCTGACCGCTTTGGTTGCGGGAGTGAAAATGGGCTCGGGGAGGGCCTCCGATTCGCGCAGGCCTGCCGGCAGCTCAATCCCGCACACTTTTCCCGTCGCCTGATATTCCCTCCAGGCAGAGCCGGAAATGTATCCGCGCACGACGCACTCGACCGGAAACATCTCAGCCCGCTGTACCACCATCGATCGGCCGCGCAACTGATCGGCATACTTCCGCAAGACCTGCGGATAACGCTCCACATCGGCGGTAATCACATGATTCGGAACAATGTCGGAAAGGTAGTCGAACCAGAACAGCGATATCTGGGTCAGAACGCGACCCTTATTCGGTATCCCGGTGGCAAGCACATAATCAAAGGCGGAAATTCGGTCGGTAGCGACAAAAAGCAGTCGGTCCTTATCCAACTGGTAAACGTCTCGGACCTTTCCGCTGGCATGGAGTTGGAGATCTGGGAAGTCTGTTTGGAGGATTACGGGATCAAGAAGGTTAGAAGTCATGTCGGAATTTTACAGGTAAGCAGCGCGACGTATTTTAGACCGCCAGAAATTTTTGTCAACGGCAGAAGTCACAAGCGAGAGATGAAGTCCGTATCCTATTGAGTAGGGAAACGTTGGAGAGCCGGCAGTATGGGTGAATACCGTGGATTTGCGAAGTCCCGGCGGGGGGTTGTGGAAAAGCTGAGGATGAGCGTGGATAAAGTGGTCAGACCACGGAATCAGGGTCTTTGATCAGGAGCCTTTGACCATTCGCAAAAGGCAGTACGGGCGCTTTTAGACGCCTAGTCTAACCTGCTTCTTCGCCAGCCGAACTCAGGCCGCACCGAACCGCACCGACACCAGTTTCGACACTCCCGGCTCCTGCATGGTCACTCCGTAAAGCACGGGTGCGATGCTCATCGTCTTCTTGCTGTGCGTGATAAGCACGAACTGGGTCTGGATGCTCATCTCCTTCACCAACTCGGTGAAGCGACCGATGTTGGCCTCGTCGAGCGGCGCGTCGACTTCATCGAGGATGCAGAACGGGCTGGGCGTGTACTGGAAAATGCCGACCAGCAGGGCGAGCGCGGTGAGCGCCTTCTCGCCACCGGAGAGCAGCAGGACGCTTTGCAAACGCTTGCCTGGCGGAGAAGCTACTACGTCGATACCGCTTTCGGCGGAGTTTTCTTCATCGGTCAGTTTCATCAAGGCGTGACCGCCGCCAAACAGTTTCTTGAACGTGGCCTGGAAGTTCTCATTGATTTTGGTAAAGGCCTCCTGGAATTTGTGGCGCGAGACTTCGTCGATTTCACGGATGGTCGCGGTCGTGTTCTCGATGGAAGAGATGAGGTCCTTGCGCTGGGCGTCGAGGAACCCGTGTCTCTCGGTGGTTTCGCGGTATTCCTCGAGCGCCATCATGTTAACCGGACCCATGGCTTCCAGTTTGGCGCGCATCTCGCGATAAGATTGATCGCAAGCTGCGAGTTCGTCGCCGGCGACGAGGTTGACTGTGGCGTCGGCGAGCAAAGCGGCGCGCTCGAGTCCGAGTTCGTTCAGGCAGGTTTCCGCCATGTACATGGTGTCGGCTTGCAGCTTGGCAGCGGCGGCCTGAAGCTCGCCGCGCCGGTCGCGAGCCTGGTCGAGAAGTTGACGGGCGTCGCGCAGGAGTTCATCGATCTCTGAAAGACGGGCACGCAGTTGGTCTCTCTCGAATTGCAGCAGACCTTCCCGAGCCTGGCCGGCGTTACGCTCGGCTTCGAAGTCGGCGGCTTGCTGTTCCAGTTGGAGATTTTCGGCTTCGCGCTGCAGCTTTTCAGCCGCGGCTGATTCGATCTGCGACGCAAGAGAGTGGAGGCGCTCGTTCATTTCGGCGAACAGGGAGTCGATTCGTCCAAGCACCGAGATGGCCGAGCGGTGCCTTTCTTCCAGTGCTGCCACCCGCGCCGCGCGCTGCGAGCTAGCCTGGGCCGCATCCTCGCGACGCTGACGCAGTGCTGCGAGAGATTCCTGGGCTGCCGCAATCTGTTGCTCGAGGTCGGCGCGGGTTTGTTCCAGGACCGCGATCTCGGACTGCCGTGCAGCAATCGTAGATTCCTGCTCCGCCCGTTCAGCCGAAAGGCGTCGCAACTCTGATTGCGAAACTCCCATGCGTTCGGTGACGCGCGCCATTTCCGAATCGAGCTGCTGCAGCAGGTGGCGTGAAGTCATCGACTGGTGCTCGGCTTGCCGCTTTTCTGCTTCGAGGCGATCCAGCAGCGAAGCGAGGTCTTTAATTTCTCTGGCGAGCGTAAGCACCCGCATCTCTTCATCACGAAGTGCCCGTTCCAGGTCTTCGAGTCGTCGTAGAACCTCGCGGAGTTCGCGTTTCATTGAAAGTGGACCCTCGGCGCGCTGTTTACCTCCGGTGACCGTGACATTGTGGAAACATTCTCCAGACTGCGAGAGGAAGAACGCATCGGGATTTTCGAGCGCCAGGCCGCGCGCCGTGTCCGATCCCGGAACAATGTAACCATCGCGAAGTTTCGGGAGAATCACTTCCAGCGATTTTCCGAAGCCATCGAGTACGCGGATGGTACTTTTCAGCGGCACGATCGAAGCTGTGGGAGGCGCGCAGTGCGCGGCTTCGTCGAGGATGAAAGAAAACTTAGCCTGTGAATCCTCGGGATGGACCAGGAAAGTTGCGCGCCCATCGACGTCGCTACGTAAAAGGCGCAGTCCCTCATCCGCAGCGTCCCAGGATTTGACGACAATGTAATTCAATTCGTCGCGCAGGAAGTCTTCCACTACACGTTCGAAGCGCGGCTCAACTTCAAGAAAATCCGCGAGCACGCCGACCGGCGCGAGCCCGCTCTGCATCACTCCGGACTGAAAAAGCCGGCGCACAGATTCGGTAGAATATCCGTGCTCAGCAATCACAGATTCGAGAGACCCTTTTTTTCCGAGAGCGGTGGCGAATTCGGCACGGAGCAGGTCGAGATGAGACTTCGCCTGCGCTTCATCGCGGCGCTTGCTCTCGATCAAGCGGCGAAGCTGGCCGATTTCTTCGGTGATTCCCGCGACGCGCTGGGTCACCGTTTCGAACTCGAGGGCTAGTTGGCCGCGCTGTCCGCCGAAAGCCTCCACTTGCATGCTGGCATTGCAGATTTCAGTTTGGAGACGGCGAGCTTCACGATCCGCGCCTGCAAGGCGCTCTTCCGCCTGAGCGAGCTGGTTGCGCAGCCGGGACGCCGACGATACGGTGTCAAAGATGGCGACGCGAGATTCTTCCTGTCGCCGTTCGATTTCCGCCAGCCCGCTCGCGGCAGCTGCAGCTTCCTGCTGTGACAATGTCAGCTCGCGCTGGGCGGCAGCCAGGTCGGCGGCGGCGGATTCTAGCAGCTGGCGATTCGATTCGCGCTCAGCTTCGAGCGAGGTCAGGCGATGACGGGCCTGCGCCAGCTCTGCATCGGCCGAGGCAGAACGCACCACCAATTCGGCGCAGCGTTCGTCGTTATGGCGACGGCGTGCGTGCGCGCGATCGATTTCCATCGCGAGCTGGCTCAAGCGATCGCGACCCTCACGCAACTCACTCTCGATGGCGTATCCACGCTCGGTGCCCTCCACATGCTCGGCTTCGAGCTGCTGCACGGCTTCGGTGCGGTGACGCATGTCCTCGGCGAGAAGGTTGAGCTGAGCATCGAGTTCTGCGCTCTCGTGCTCGATCACCGTGAATTTACTGGCGAGGACGATGCGCAGCTGGGCCCGCATCTCGTCGCGCAGCTTGGTGTACCGCTCAGCCTTTGACGCCTGGCGCTTTAAGGAATTCATCTGTCGAGTCACTTCGTCGAAGATGTCGTTGATGCGGGCGAGGTTGAGCTTGGCATCTTCGAGTCGTGCTTCGGCGAGGCGCTTCTTGGTTTTGAACTTCGTGATCCCGGCAGCTTCTTCGAGAATTGCGCGCCGGTCCGTGGGCCGGCTGCTGAGGATCTGTCCGATACGCCCTTGTTCGATGAGCGCATAGGTCTCGGGTCCGAGGCCGGTGCCCATGAAGAGTTCCTGAATATCGCGCAGGCGGCAGAGTTTTCCATTCAGCAGGTATTCGCTGTCGCCCGAGCGGAACAGCCGCCGCGTGACCACGATTTCGCCAGCGTGAAATTGCTGCTGGTTGAATTTGCGGCGGCGAATCTTAAGGACGACTTGCGGAGCTGCAATGACAGTAGCCGAAGAAATCGGCGTCACGGTTGCGAGCGTATGGGACGAAAAAGCAAACGCGGGTTCATCTTCAGGGAAGGCGACTGCGATGGTCGTGATTTTCGAGCGCGGTATTTCCACTTCTTCGGTCTTGCCGGGTTGAGCGTCTTCCACGGCGCGCTCGGTCTCCTCTGCGGCAAGGGCCCGGATGGCGGCTTCGTCCCAGTCCTTATCCGGAAGATCAGTATCTGAATGATCTGGGTCGGGAGCGTTGGCGGCATTTCGTAAGACCTCCTCCGCTGTGCTCGGCAGCTCATCCTGAATGTCGATCTCGGTAGGAGCGTTCGCGTCTGCGCCCGGGTATTCCTCAGGATCGATCAGGGTCAGCGAAACTTCCGCCATGCCAGTGGGCTTGCGGTCGCGCGTGCCGGCGAAGATCACGTCTTCCATGCGCGAACCACGTAATGTCTTCGCGGACTGCTCGCCGAGCACCCAGGAAATCGCATCGGCAATATTCGACTTGCCGCAGCCGTTGGGGCCGATGATGGCGGCGATTCCGTCCCCGTGAAACTTGAGGTCGGTGCGATCGCAGAACGATTTGAAGCCCAGAATCTGAAGCCGCTTCAGTTTAAGCAATGTTGACTCCTTGGATAATCCAGTGGCGTATAAACCAGTGGCCAGTTGTCGGTGGCCGGTTGCCAGTTATGCTCTTTCGCGAGCTGTTTACCAGATGGATACCCCAGCCCTCGAAACCGCTCATGCTTAGATCAGTTCCGTCCCTGGCTGGAGAGGGCGGGCACAAATTTAAGCAACTGTAACGGCGAAATAGGGGCGGGGTCAAGCAATATAACACTATATATTGTATGGCCTTACGTACGAGCGCTTTAGGTTGCACACACATTGCAGCAGTTGGGGGGTTTATCGGCGAGGGAAGGATGAGGCGTGAGGAATCGCGGGAGCAAGATAAGACTATCGCAGCTCTTGAGGCGATGCAAAGAAGAATTCGTTTAGAGGTGATCGGAGGGCAGCCGGGGCGGCTGTCCCCACATAAGCCGTGGTGGTGGCGGAATGCGTGCGACTCCTCTGCCTCATGACAGGCGGAAGAGATGAGGGCGTTAGTGCCGGATGCGAAGCTTAAGATGATCGACGAACATAGTCCGCCATGAGTTCGCGCAGACCGCGGCGAGGGTTCCCCAGCTCAAAATCAGCAGCCAGGGGAAGCCGGCGGGGCGATAGGAAAGCTGAACGGTGTTTTGTCCGGGATCGACGCGTAGGGCGCGAAAAATGAAGTCGGCGCTGAATACTTCGGCGCGACGGCCGTTGAGGCGGGCGGTCCAGCCGGACGACCAGCGGTCGGTAACGATGAGCCAGCCTGCGCTAGGGCAGCGGACCTGGAAATCGAGGTGGCTGGGCGTGTAGCGGAGCAGGTCGATCGCAACACGCTGCGCGGGGGCGAGGCGCGAGATTTGGCCGATCGCCTGTGCGTCCTCGGAGTTTTGTTGGCTGCCTGCGCTGAGGTTGCGCATGCTCTGGGGAGAGTGAATCACGGCCACCGGCACGCCCAGCTCCTCGCTGCGGCGGACAAAAGCGGCATAGGAGGCATCAGTGGGAGGGAACAGGGCTGCGTCGGACGCGAACCAGATGCGATCGCTTCCCGTGCTCATGGCCAACAGTACGGGATGGTTTGGGAAATCTTCCTTGAAGCGGTTGGTCATCACTTCATAGGCCTTGAAGGTGGCAATGCGCAGCGGGATGTTGTGGTTGTTACGATAAGGATCGAACAAGGCGGTGAATTCGACTTGGCGTTGCAGGCCGCGACGGGTTTGATCGAGAGCGCTGACGTGGGCGGCGTTGATGGCATCCCAAACCTGGCGGGCGCGAATGTGGCCTGAAACGGTGGCGCGGCTGGCAAGACTGAAGCTGGTTAATCCGTCGGCAACGGCGAGCGCAACCAGGAAAACTGGTAGATAGCGCCGTGCTTTGGGCGCGGCAAGGGCGAGGAGCGAGATCAGAATTGCTGCGAGCCAGGAAAGCGCAAACATGGCGGTTGCGCGGTGAAAGAAAGGTCCGCGGTTGGCGACGGATGAGACCATTCCGACGTAGCACGCGGCGGCGGCGGCGGCGGTGATCAGTGTGGCGATTACGAATCTGCGAAAGGTTTGCCTCGATCCGTTCTGCAGGCCGGCCTGCAGATGTTGCATGCCTAGCAATGCGAGCGCCACGAGGCAAATCAGGGCATAGGCGCGAAATTCTCCGGGATGGCGGAAGTAGCGAGTGAGCGGGAGATAGTCATAGAGCCAGCCGCGAACCGGGGTCTGGCCGCCTGCGGCGCAGAGGATCATGAACATGAAGACCCCGAGGAGCCACCAGCGCCAGGCGGAGAAGCGCTGTTCCAACAACGCGAGCAGGGCGAACCCCGGAATGAGGACGCCGAGGTAGACATTAGTGAAGGCTCCGTCAGTGGAGGGCCATAGGCGGGTGTAGTAGATGTTGACATTGTCGAGGTAGGTGGAGCTGAAGGTGGCGAGCGCGCCCGGTGGCATGGGCATGGAGTTGATGGCTTCGTCGCGGGGGCGCGGGCCAACACGGTCGCTGTAACCGTGGCCCTCAGAGAAAAAGGCCACGTAGGACGGAGCCAAAACTGCGCTGCCGATCAGGGCGACGAGCGCCAACAGGGCAAAGTACTGGGGAAGGCGACGAGGGGATCCGGAGGAGGGCGTGGCGGGTTCTGACGGTGCGGGGCGAGCGCAGAGGTAGCACCCGGCTGTCCACAGGAACAAGAAAATTGCGGTGAGGATGGTCAGCTCGGGATAGCCTCCGAGGGCAGAGAGTCCCCAGAAGGAGCCGGCTTCGGCGGCTGGGGCCCAGCGGAGGGTTTTCAGAGCCACGTCAAAACGCCAGAGAATCCAAGGAATCCAAGCGAAGGAATAGATATGGGAGGTGTGTCCGGCGTGGCCGGTATAGAAGCCGCAGAACATGACGCCGAGAGCGATGACGAGCGCGGCCCAGGGGCGCAGGGCGAAAGAGCGAGCGAACAGCAAAACACCGACGCCACCGAGAAACCAGAACAAGAGCACATAAGCACGAAAGGAGATTTCAGTTCCTCCGCCGATGAAGCCGACCAGGATGGCGATTGGAGAGGTGGCGCCGAATTCGGGCTCGGCGTAGTCGGGGCTTCCGGCGGCGGGCCAGGGATCCCAGAGCAGGATTTTTCCGGCGCGGGCGTGGTCGGCGACAAGGGTGAAGGCGGGAGCGAAGAAGCCTTCGGCATCCCAAACGAGAGTGTTCTCGCCGGAGACGAGTTTTCGGTTGCCGATGAGGAGTGCGGCTGCAAGCGCGAGCAGGGCGAGCAGCCACGGCAACGCCGATCGACGCGCGGGCATGTGGCTCACGATGGGACCGGCGGGTTGGGCATGGTTGCTTACCGAACTTGCCTCCGGGGATTCTTCTCTCGGGAAGAGGTCGCTTCGCGGGAGATTAAGAGGGAGTTGTACGGCAAGGATGGAGGAGGGTCAATCAAATCTTGCGCCCGGGCACTGCGGCCCGATAGTTCTGGGTCGCCGAACAGCTCCCCATTCGACTCGCTCCGCTGGCTCAGGGCAGGCTTGGGCGGCTGTGCCACATGGTTATTGCCAATCTCCTCCGTTCGCTTACTTTCCTCCCAGCTTCTCAAAGAACAAACAAATCGTCTCAATCCCGTGATGGAAGTTCGGGATGTGGAACTTTTCGTTGGGAGCGTGCAGGTTGTCGTCCGGGAGGCCGAAGCCCATCATAACGCTGGGAATTTTCAGCGCGGCCTGAAAGTCGTTAACGATGGGAATCGAGCCGCCGCTGCGGATAAACACGGTCTCTTTTTTGAAGGTCTCATGCAACGCTTCGGTAGCGGCCTTGATGTAAGGATTGTCGGTGTCCACCACCGATGCCGGCCCTTTGCTGAGTACTTTAATCTTCGTCTCAATGCCCTTGGGCGTGAGCTTCTTCACGAAGTTGGTGTAGCGGTTCAGGATGTCGTCGGGATCCTGGTTAGGAACCAGCCGCATAGAAACCTTTGCCGTAGCTTTGGCCGGAATCACCGTCTTCGCTCCCTGGCCTACAAATCCGCCGGGCATGCCATGAACTTCGAGCGTGGGCCGCGCCCAAGTGCGATAGAGAACCGAATATCCCGGCTCGCCAGTTAGAACTTTTGAGCCGACTTCAGTTTTGCGATAGTGCTCTTCGTTGAACGGAAGCCGCTTCCAGGCTTTGAGTTCGTCTTTGCTGGGGGCCTTCACGCTCTTGTAAAACCCGGGGATGAGCACGTGCCCCTTCGCATCCTTCAACTTGCTGATAATTTCGATGAGCGCGAAGAAGGGATTCGGCGCGGCGCCGCCGTAGACGCCGGAATGCAGGTCAATCATGGCACCCGTGGCTTCGATTTCGGTATAGATAAGGCCGCGCAAGCCGACACAAAGCGTGGGAAGGTTGGGAGCGAAAAGTTCGGTGTCGCAGACCAGGGCGAAATCGGCTTTCAGCTTGGCTTTCTGCTTGCGAACATATTCCGCGATCGATTCGCCGCCGACTTCTTCCTCGCCTTCAAAAATGACTTTTACATTGATAGGCAGCCTGCCATTGCCGGACTTCATCATCGATTCGAGAGCCTTCACTTCCATCCAGAGCTGGCCTTTGTCGTCGACCGCACCGCGCGCATAGATGTTGTTATTGCGCTCGGTGGGCTCAAAGGGTGGAGTCTTCCACTCATTGAGCGGGTCGGGTGGTTGCACGTCATAGTGCGCATAGCAGAGCACGGTGGGCTTGCCCGGAGCATGCAACCAGTCGGCGTAAATGAGAGGATGGCCTTTCGTGGGGATGATTTCGACGTTCTGCAAGCCAATGCGACTGAGTTCATCGGCGACGAAGTGCGCGGCTTTTTGAACGTCAGGCTTATGCTCTTCCAGCGTGCTGACGCTGGGGATGCGGAGAAGATCTTTCAATTCGTTGAGAAAGCGCTGCTGATTATTGCGGGCAAAATCGATTGCGGGGGAAGCCATGTATTGGTCCTTTCCTGTCTCGAAGTCCTGTCTCGAAGCGCAACGGGCGGAATGTTTCGCTTGTTGAAACGTCTCAGTATATACCCGTAAGAACTGGTCTAGGGCGGGGCAAACGCAATTGGCGAAATGTCAGGTCGAAAATCTTGCGGGCGAAAAGGCGTCGAGATTGTAGTCGGGACTCTTGCCGCCTATGACTTGCGCCATCACACGCGCGGTAATCGGGGCGAGGAGAATGCCATCCCGAAAATGGCCGGTCGCGACATAATAGCCGGGCGTCGCGGTTGCGCCGAGAATCGGCAGGGAGTCAGGAGTTCCAGGGCGCAGACCGGCCCAGTCTTCGAGAATCTTTGCGTCCTTGAGTTTCGGAACGAGGGCGATAGCGGCGCGATGCAGACGCTGAATCGTGGCGACGTCGGTGCGTTTGTCGAATCCGGCTTCTTCGACTGTGGTTCCGACCAAAATCCTTCCATCGCTGCGCGGGATCAGGTAAGCCTCTGGTGAACGAATGACATGCTTCAACAGATTGCGCGAGGGCGAAATCAGGCAAAGCATTTGCCCTTTCACCGGGCGTGTGGGAAAAGTGTTGGGCGCGATCTGGCCTGACCAGGCTCCGGCGCAATTGACCACCTTGGGCGCTAGAAATGATGTCTTCCGGGTCAGAACTCCGCTAACTCGTCCACCCGACAGATTTACGGCAGTGACTTCTTCGCCGGACGAAACGTCCACCCCGCGGCGCTTTGCCGCTTGCAGCGCGGCTGCGCTGAGGCCGCGCGGATCGACACTGCGCTCCCTCAAGAAAAACGCGGGGCGATTCGGTTCCGCCAGCGCGGGTTCCAACTCGGCCAGCGGAGCCGGCAGTAAGTCTGCCACCCCGAATCCAGGTCGTTCGTGCCCATGTTCGGGCGGTGGAAAGACAATCGCTCCCTGGTCCCGCAGATCGACGTAAAGTCCCGATTCGATCTGCAACTCCTCGACAAACTGAGGGTACATGCGTGCGCTGGCCGCGGCGAGGAGTTGCAGTGCGGCGGGAGTTTCAAGGCTGCACTCCACCAACATGCCCCCCGCAGCGTGAGAAGCCTCTCGCCCGGGCTCGCCGCGCTCGAGTATCAGGATGGACCCTCCCTGCTTGCTGAGCTCGATGGCAAGCGAGAGCCCGATGATGCCCCCGCCAATGACGATTACATCCCAAGTCTTCACCCGCACATTGTAAAAGACTCATGGGCCCGCATGTATTGCTTGCAGATGTGTTGAACCATCAACCCTGCGTCGAAACGGGTGCATCGCGTGACCTTCGTAACCGGGCTCGCCCCCTACTCGCTATACGATCTGTCTCTTCCGCCCCCTATAATCCGGTCAAATACTAGATTGTGGCGTGCATTTCGGTCTTCAAAAGCTTAAGAGAGATTCAGGGCAAGAGTATGTCGAAATCCAGGGAAGAACGAGGAAAGAATTCCCCGGCCGTCGTGGCGTGGCTCTATGGTCCGTGGCTTGATCTGGTCGTCGGGTGTGGCGCGTGGTCGATTCCGCTATTGCTGCTTTCCTACTCCTCTGTTGCTTCCAGCACACGAGCGTGGTCAGTTGCCTTTTATGCATTGGCGCTGTTGTTCAATTATCCGCACTACATGGCGACGATTTACCGGGCCTACCATCGGGAGGAGGATTTCCATAAATATCGAGTCTTCACCGTGTACACGACCGGCGTAATTCTGTTGACCCTGTTCCTCTCTCATTTCTGGCTGGGCATGCTTCCGTGGGTTTTCACTCTTTATCTGACGTGGAGTCCTTGGCACTATAGCGGCCAGAACTACGGCTTGTTCATGATGTTTGCTCGCCTTGCCGGGGCGAACCCCGGCAAGGCAGAACGGCGCGCACTCTACGGCGCCTTCATCACTTCTTACCTTGTTCTTTTCCTGGGGTTCCACACCGGAGCTTCATCAGATCCATTATTCATCTCTCTTGGAATTCCCCCGGTAGTCGGACGCTGGGGACAAATCGGACTGGGCTCAGTTTTTCTCGTTCTCTCTGCGTACGGCTGGTCGCGGCTTCTGCGGGCTGTAGGGTGGCGAAAACTTTTGCCGTGCCTCACGCTGTTCTCCTCGCAATTTCTCTGGTTCCTGCTCCCCGCGGCCATGGGATTGTTCAAGGGGATGCAGATACCGCAAAGCCGCTACAGTACCGGCGTGCTTGCCGTCATGCACTCGGCACAGTACCTATGGATCACGAGCTACTATGCGCGGCGTGAGGTCAAAGGGGTCCCGGGCCGGAGCTGGCGTCCCGCGGCCTATTTCGGGGTGCTGGTTGCTGGCGGCATCGCTTTATTCGTTCCAGGACCCTGGCTGGCCAGCCGGATTCTCCACCACGACTTCACAGCCAGCTTTCTGATCTTCACCGCTTTGGTAAATCTCCACCATTTCATTCTTGACGGCGCCATCTGGAAGCTGCGCGATGGCCGCGTCGCGTCTTTACTTCTCAATTCGAGAGATGGCATGGCGAATGCAGTGTCGGAAGCGCGGGGCCGTTTGTCCGCGTCATGGTCGTGGGTTTCGGGAGATTCCGCGAGCGCTCGCGCGCTTCGTCTGAGTGCAGCCGCTCTACTGCTCGTCTGGGGAACGGTTGACCAGGCGAGGTATTACCTCGCACTACACTCCGAAAATGTCCGCGATCTGCAACGGGCAGCGTCGCTAGACTCATTCGATAGTCCGTTACAAATGCGACTGGCACGTCGAGAACTGGAAGACGGTCATCCCCAGCAAGCCGAGCGAGCGTGGAGAAAAGCAATCCAATCGAATCCTGCCGATCCGGCGCCGCAGCAGGCGCTGCTCCGCTTCTTAATCGAGCAAAACCGTTTTGATGAAGCTTACAAAGTGTCGGATGAATACCTCAGCTATTTCCCTAAAGACGCCAACCTCTGGATGGATCGCGGGCTGCTGGCACTGCGCCGGGGTTCCTCCGAACAAGCGATACAAAGCTGGAACCGCGCGATTGCCATTGATCCCAGCCAGATGCTGGCGCACTTGTATCTCGCGAGCGAACTGGATCACGAGGGCAAAGCTCAGGCTGCAGCTGGGCATTACGAAGTGGCTCTGAGCAGAATCGCCGAGCAGCCGCCGGCCAAGCGTCCTGCGCCGGAGCAGGTTATCGCAATTGTGCTGCGCATGGCAGATTGCCAGGCCCGTGCATCGCGGACCGACGAGGCAGTTCACTCTTACGAGTTGGCGGCAAAACTTGCAGCTCAGACCAAACAAGCCAGATTAGAGAGTATCGCCGACGTGAATAAAGCGGCGATTCAAGCGGATGCAGGGAAATTGGATGAAGCCCTTGAGCTTTACCAGCGCGCTCTGCAGTTGGATGAATCGGTGAACGACCGAACCTCCAGCGCCGAGGATTGGTTGGTTTATGGCCGTTTTCTCGAGAAAACGGGCTTTCCCGTCCGCCTTGTCTACGCTTGTTTCGAAAAATCTGCAAGTCTGCAAGATTCCTTACCTGACGAGTCGCAACGACGATACTTGACCGACGCGCGCAATCAGGCCGAACGGCGACTTGGGGCCGCAGCTGTGGCGATTCGACGCGACCCCACGCCAGCGTTGCAACAGGCCCTGACGCTGCGGCGTTAGCGAACCCGCGGTCTCATGGAGCAGGAATTCGGCGGCGTGCATCTCCGACGCGGCACCACCAGCATCCCAGAGCTAATTGACACTATTAGCTTTATGCTCAACAATTGAATCCTGAAGATGGGGCGCTTCAATCGGGAGGAGCAATGGCGGACGAAGGCGAACACGTACAGGTCGAGCAGCAGTCCACAGCCGGAAAGTGGATCCTACTTGTCCTGGCAATCATTTTCGTGGCAGGAACAGTCTACGGGTATGTGACGACGCAACAGCACGTCGCGAAGTTGACCAATGACTTGAGCACTAGCCAGGCGCAAGTAGCGGAACTGCAGAAGCGGATGCAATCGGCCGAAGCCCAGGAAGAGACGTTAGGGCAGAAGCTGGGTATGACCAAGAAAGAACTGGCGCAGCGGGCCGCCCAACTCCAGGCACAGCAGAAGGAAGCTGAGGCACGCCTGGAGACTGAAGAGAAAGCAGCGAAAGAGCAAATCGGCCAGGTGAGTGGAGAAGTTGCTGGCGTGAAGACCGATGTGGGTGGAGTCAAGACAGACGTTGCTTCCACGAAAGCGGACCTGGACGCGACGAAGGCCAACCTGCAGCGCGCAGTCGGTGACCTCGGAGTTCAGAGTGGATTGATTGCCACAACGCGCGGCGATCTTGAGGTTCTGAAGCACAAGGGCGACCGCAATTACTACGAATTCACCTTGTTAAAAGGAGCAAAGCCTCAACCGGTCGCGACTGTCAGCTTGCAACTTAAAAAGACCGATGCCAAGCGCGGCAAGTTTTCGGTGAACGTGACTGCTGATGACAAGACGATCGAGAAGAGCGATCGCACCATCGCCGAGCCGATTCAGTTCTATTCGGGACGCGATCATCTGCTATTTGAGCTGGTGGTTTGGTCCGTGGATAAGAAGAAAGCCACTGGATATCTCAGCACGCCAAAGAACGCGCCCACGCCGGTGACCGCGAATTGAATGGAGTGCGGCGGCGATTCATTCAGAAGAAGCAATAAACAGACGCTTACTCGATCGCCACTTATTCAATCGCCACGAATTTCACACAAACTGGCTGCGATACTCCGAGTACTTTGCCCGCGGGCGTGAGTCTGCCGGTCTGTTTATTTATGCGGAACAGAACAATATTGTCTGACTTCTCATTTGCGGCAAAAAGCAGCGAACCCCCCGGAGCGATTTCGAAGCTGCGAGGACTTGTGCCTTTTGTGGGAACGTACTCAACCAAAGTAAGCGCCCCTTTATGTTCGTCGATGGCGAATACGGCAATGCTGTCGTGCCCACGATTCGACGCGTAGAGGAACTTGCCGGAGGGATGAACTTCAATCTCGGCAGCGGTGTTCTCCTTGGCAAAATCTTTCGGAAGAGTTGAAATTGTTTGTAGCGGATGCAGAGCGCCATCGGTGGCGTTATAACGAAGAGCGGTAACTGACGACTGCATTTCGTTGATCACATAGCCAAATTTGCCGTTGGGGTGAAACGCGAAGTGCCGGGGACCGGCGCCCGGAGAGGCTTTCGCCGTCTCAGCATCGTTCGAAGCAAGGTTGGCAAGCGATCCTTTCGTGCTGTCGAAGCGGTAGACCAGCGTCTGGTCGAGGCCGAGGTCGTCGACGATGGCAAAGCGATTGTCTGGCGACATGTCGATTGAGTGAGCGTGCGGTCCTTCCTGCCGCTCGGGATTCGTGCCGTGGCCGCTGTGCTGCACAAAAGATGAGGCCTCGCCCAGTCGGCCATCGGTGAGCACTGGAAATACCGCGACGCTGCCTCCGTCGTAGTTTGCCACCAGAACGTACTTTCCACTTTTGTCGACCGTGATGTAGCAAGGGCCCGCCCCTTTGGAGGCCACTTGATTCAGCAGCGTTAGTTTGCCAGTGGCACGGTCGATCGCGAACGCGCTCACCGCCCCGCTCTTCTCGCCTTTGTAGTCGCTCACTTCGTTGACCGCGTAAACGAAGCGCTGGTTCGGGTGCACCGCAAGGAAAGATGGATTAACGGTTTCGGCGGCTAGTCCGATCGGAGTGAGCTCACCGTTCACCGAATCGAAGCGATATGCGTAGATACCCTTGCTCGCGCTGCCTGCCTCCGTATACGTGCCGATGTAGACGAAATATTTCGAGTTGTGTTTGGCGGGTGCTCCAGCGCATACGGCTGAGAGAACCAAAAAGAAGAGGGCAATCGAAAGCAATTTATGGCGAATCGAGTGTGTCATTTTAATCGGGTTCGATAATCTCAGGGCCGCGAAGAAAACTCGTTTCTAAATTACCTGGTCAGTGTAACTGGTACAGGCTGGTCATAAGGCTGGATGACCACGCTCACCGATCGCCGCTGGTTAAAACCGTCGAGCGCAACCGGAAAGCTGACCATCACGGTACGCTTAATTTCTTCGCCAGGTTGCAATTTGTCCTCAGGAGAAAGCGCAGTCAGTGCATTCTGCTTCAGGGCGGGGAAAGCCTGATAATAGCGGTCGAAATCCACCGCGGAGACGGCCTCGCCGCTCGATTCGCCGGCCGATGTTAACAGTTTACCGTGGACGTCGTGAACCCAGAGCGACTTCTTACCCGAGTTGTGCAGGGTGAAGGTGAGAGCGACGAGCACGGAGCTCTGGCCCGGAAGATCGACTGCAGCGATGTTGTCAAGCGATCCAGCACCCTGCGGCTTGGCCCGCTGAAAAAACGAGGCGATGCCCACGATGATAAGCACTCCGGCGGTAGCCATGAGCAGAACCTTAACGGGAGGCAGGTTGCGTTTGGCGGTGCCGAATTCGTCGGCGATGTTAATGGTTGGACCGCGCTGCGCCGCTGGCGAGTTTGCCTGTACGTTCTGGGTCGATGGAGGAACAGGCGTCGGATTAGGAGTCTGATCAGGCATTGCTTCTTTTCGGAGACTTTTATTCTACTCGACATTCAGCTCAGGAATCGTTAATTCCAATCGTGTTTCATCGCTCGGTTGAATTTTTCCGCAGGCATAGTGTTGAGCACGTCGTCTCTCGTCAGCCAGGCGCGGCGCGCCTGCAGGACGCCGTAGCGAATTTTCTCCAGGTGAGAGGTGTGATGAGAGTCGGTGTTGATTACGACTCTTACGCCTCGTTGTTTGGCTTGGCGCAGGTGAACGTCATTAAGATCCAAACGATCCGGATAGGAGTTTAGCTCCATTGCGACTTTGTGCTTCGCAGCGGCGGCCAGAATCGCGTCCATGTCGAAGTGGTAGGCATCGCGGCGAAGCTGAAGCCGTCCCGTGGGATGGCCGATGATTGAAGTGCTCGGATTCCCGATGGCTTTGAGCAGGCGCTCGGTCATCTTCGCCGGCTCCTGATTGAAAACCGAATGCACGCTGGCGATAACCAGATCCATCTGGGCCAGCACATCGTCCGAGAGGTCGAGGTCGCCATCGGCAAGGATGTCGACTTCGATGCCCGCAAAGATCTTGATGCCGCCGATCCTTTCATTGGCTTCGCGAATCTTCTGGATATGCGCCACTGCGCGCTTGTCATCGAGGCCATTGGCGAATGCGAGGTTCTTGGAATGGTCGGTTATAGCCATGTACTTGTAGCCGCACTCTTTGGCCGCTTCGGCCATTTCTTCGATTGTGTTCCGGCCGTCGGTTTCGACGGTATGCATGTGCACATCGCCTTGAAGGTCTTCGAGGGCGATTAGCCTGGGCAACGTATGATTTGCCGCGGCATCGATCTCTCCCAGATTCTCACGCAACTCGGGTGGAATGTAATCGAGATTGAGCTTGGCGTAGATTTCCTCTTCGGTCTTGCCGGCGACAGGCTTCTCGGTTTTGAGATCGGCGAGGCTGTATTCATTGAGCGTGTAACCCATCTTGAGTGCGCGTTGCCGTAAGGCAACATTGTGGGCCTTCGATCCGGTGAAATATTGCATGGCAGCGCCAAAAGATTCAGGCGGGAGCAGGCGCACATCCACTTGCATGCCGTTGCGTACTTGGAAGCTGATTTTGTTGTCGCCCTGAGCGATGACGCTCATCAGCGACGGATACTGCGCGATGTATTGCACCGCTTTCTGCCGTTCGGCTTCGCTGCAACAGGCCGCGCCGGTTACGAGAATATCGAGATCGCCGACAGTTTCGCGGCCCCGGCGCAATGATCCCGCGGGAGTGATCTTGTCGATCCCGGGCAATTTCGCGAGATAGTCAGTGAGCTTTGTCGCCTCGATCTCGGCGGCGTCGATAAGAAATCGCCCCGAAATGCGGCGATAGTCTTCAATTGCCTTCAGAAGTTTTTGCTCGTGCTTCTCGCCCATGCGTGGCAGTTCGCGGATCTTGCCTTCGCGCGCAAGTTTCTCCACGCCATCCACGTCGGAGACCTGGTAAGCGCTCCAGATCAGCGCAATGGTCTTTGGCCCCAAGCCTTGAATCTTCAGCAACTGCAGCATCGAGGGGTGATATTTCTTGAGCAGTTCGGTTTGAATGCCGAGGCTGCCTTCCCTGAATAATTCCTGCAGGTTGAGAAGCATCCCCTTGCCGATGCCTGGAATGGCTAGGACCTTCTTTGGTTCGCTGATGAGGTCTCGAATGGGTTCGCTTAGGTTTTCGATGGCTTGGGCGGCGTTGCGGTAGGAGCGGATGCGGAAGGAGTCGGCCGCATCGATCTCGAGCAGATCCGCGGTTTCGTAGAGAATGTTGGCGATCGCCTTGTTGTCCACGGATAAAGATTAAACAAGATTGTGGCGCAGAGCCAGCGGCAGGGAAGTGAGCGGTGGCAGCGCAGAAGAGGTGTCCGCAGGAAACAAAACCACTGACCCGTTCGCCAGGCATTCTGAACGGCTATGCGGCGGCGCAGAAATTTAACTATGCACTTAACGCTTCAAGAACTCTTGCTAACGTTCGCGGCCTGCGGTCCCTTTTGTCCCTCGGTGATTTCGAACTCGACAGGATCGCCCTCCTGCAGGCTCTTGTAGCCCTCAGAAGTAATCGCGCTGTAATGCACAAAAACGTCGGGACCATCCGCGCGTCCGATGAATCCGTATCCCTTCGCGTTATTAAACCACTTTACGGTTCCTTTCAGTCGTTCCACGCGTAACCCCCTCTTTCTGCACGTCGTTCCGTGGGGGTACCCAGAGACGTGCTCACATACGATGCATTTTGTGGCGATTAGGATGGAGTGTCAAGACCCGAAAGGATCGCGAAAGCGTCCAATTTCAAACCATACGGCCCAGCGGGTACGAAAAGGATTTTTCCGTGAATTCGCCCACAAAGGGGTTACCGCGGCGCTCTTTTTCGTGGTTGAGGAGAACGAAGATCGTAATTGTTCGCTACTTGATGTTCGAGCCAGAGGACCGATGAGATAGTTTTCGAATCACGAATTTTGCCGCTCAACACCATGCGAAGCGCGGAAGGAAGTGGAATCATCCGCTTGCGAATGATTTCGTCTGCCTCAGGTTGAGCTTTGCCGGCACGCAGGCCGGTGGCTACATAAACGGACATGGTTTCGGCAACGAATCCGGGGCTGGCGTAAAAGTGGAGAATGCGCCGCCAGTGGGAGGCCGTGTATCCGGTTTCCTCGAGTAATTCACGCTGGGCCGCGGGGAGCGCGTTCTCGCCGGGATCAATGCGCCCTGCCGGGAGTTCCCAGAGATAGTCATTCGCAGCGTGGCGGTACTGGCGCTCCAGCAGCACACGCGCCGTCGGACGGGATTCATCAACCGCAAGAATCACCACCGATCCGGTGTGACGAACGATGTCGCGACGTGCGCGCACGCCTCCCGGTTCAACAACGTGGTCAGTGGTTACCCAAAAAACTGGGCCCCGATAAACCGTGCGTGAGGAGATCACTCGCGCTTTGGATTTTGAACCAGCGATGGCTTTCACATGCTTTGATTTAGAGCGTTCGCGCGTGGGCATAACAACAATATAAAGGACGGCATTCGGTTCCCGGTTACGGGAAAAGCGGCTGCGCTCGGGAACAGGACGATTCTGATATTCTGCCGGGCATGTCTGCACGGTTGTCCGGCAATGGACGTGTTGCGATCGTTGGTGCGGGAAATCTGGCCAGGACATTGGCGCCGGCTTTGCGCGCAGCCGGATACGAGATTGACCAAATCATTTCGCGAGGAAAGGCTCGGTCCCTGCAGCGAGCGCGGGCCTTGGGGCGCGAGGTCGGGGCGTCCGTCGTTGCTGCGGATTGGGCAGAACTTCGTGCCGAGATCGTCTGGTTTTGTGTCCCCGACAGAGAGATCCCCAGAGCGGCGGAGTCCTTGGCCGACGCTGCAAATTGGAAGGGTAAGGTGGCGTTGCATTCGAGCGGAGCTCTGACCAGCGATGAACTTGCCGTTTTGCGGTGGCGAGGAGCCAGCGTAGCGTCGGTGCATCCGCTGATGACGTTTGTGCAGGGATCGCGGCCACCGTTAGAGGCGGTGCCGTTCGCCATCGAAGGAAGCCGGAAAGCTGTAACCTCAGCCCGTTCCGTTGTTCTGGCTTTGCACGGCCGACCATTTATAGTCCGGAAACAGCAGAAGGTGGCGTATCACGCTTGGGGCATGTTCGCTTCTCCGCTATTTACGGCATTGCTGGCTGCAAGTGAGCGCGTGGCTGGCGCCGCAGGGATCGGCCGGAGATTTGCCAGGGAAAGAATGCTTCCGATTCTTGGGCAAACTTTGGTCAACTATGCTCGCCTCGGTGCGCCGGGATCCTTCAGCGGCCCGATCGTGCGTGGAGATATTGAAACAGTGAAGAAGCATCTCAGCGTTTTGCGAGGCGTTCCCGGAGCACGTGAAGTCTACGTTGCTCTGGCGCGGTCGGCACTGCGTGACCTACCTGCGAAGAACCGCGTTGCTTTGGAGAAGATTCTCAAACGTTAGTCAGTGGCAGGCTCTGGATGATCGATGGTTGGCGCCGACACCCATGGCCTATTCATGACTTGTCGCATCATTAGCCCGAGAAGTGCCAGCACGCCGAAAGGAATCGAGCCCGCGGTGCGGATGGGGAGCGTGAGCACAGCCGAAACAAACATCTGATGAGGAAGAATCGGTCGCACTGCGATTACAACCGCGGCAAGAATCCACTGCCAGAAAAGAGCCAACCCGGATACGCCCAGCACCACACGGGCAGCCGGGCTGGCGGCTGCGAAGACGCGCCATGAAAATCCGATCAGGATGACTCCGGGAAGGAGCAGGATGTGGTCGTACACAGCGTGTCCCGGCAGCAGAGTAATTGTCGTAACGGCCAACAAAAGGCTGATAGTCAGTGCGAACTCGGTAGACGTGGGAGACACGTGGCGCATCCGCCAGGCGAGAGCGAGCGCAGCCACCAGAAGTGCGGCAATCACAAATGGACCCAGGCGCGACCCCATTGAATTGCCGAGCAAATAACACACGAGTGGTGGCGTCGAGTACTGCCGGTAGCCAAACAATACGTGCAGCCACTCCGGAATCCAGTGCGACCACACTAGCAGCGAAGAAACTCCGAGCAGGCCTGACACCAAAAGAAACCCGCCGACAAGCCGTCGACGTATATGCCATCGAGCGAAACTCCACAACAGAAGATAAGCGACGGCCACGACCGTCATCTGCGGCTTGATAAGAGTCAAAGCCAATAAGCTCCCCGAGAGAAACAACCTGTCCTCGACCAGCGCGGCTAGCGAGGCCGCGAGAAGAAATCCTACAAGCAGTCCAAGTTGTTCGGCGAACAATCCTTCCAGCACAACATAACTGGACATAGTGAAGAGGATCATCGAAGCGAGCATAATGGGGCCGGCGCGCAGACGGAAGGTCCGAAGCCAGAAGACAACGCTAAGCGCCGTTGCAGCGGAAAGAATCACCACCAGGCCATTGCGAACCACGGAAAAGGAGAGCAGCGCCAAAGGCCAGGACAGCAACACCGCGAACGCCGGATTAGCGAAGGCGCGTGGATCGGGCGTGACTGCGTAGCCGTGGGCATCCATAGGATGCCCAAACAGGCCAATCTGGATTTGCCGCGTTATCTCAGTGTCATACGGATCCCGATGATGAAGCAGTCCTTCGCGCGAGGTCAGCCAGATAGGATAGAAATCGGCGCCGAAGGAATAACCGTTGTCGAGGCCTTGCGCGGCGCGCATTTCAATCGCCCGCGGCACGAAGACGCAGAGATGGTAATAGAGCATGCCTGCGGCACAGAGAACAGCGAAAAGCAGGATCGCGGTTTGTGGCCGGCGAGTCGTAACCAGCATTGCCTTACCGCGACGAAAACAAATGGCCGAGTTTTTCTTTCTTGGTCTTGAGATACTCTTCAGCGTGCGGGCTGGCTTTTACCTCGCACGGTACGCGCTCGACAACTTCAACGCCGGCACGCTCCAGGGCCTCGACCTTTTCAGGATTGTTCGAGAGCAGGCGCACTTTGTTCACACCGAGCGCCTTAAGCATTTGGCCGGGCAGGGCGAAGTCGCGCTGATCAGCCTTGAAGCCCAGCCGTTCGTTGGCCTCGACCGTATCGAGACCCGCATCTTGTAACTCATAAGCCTGTAATTTTGCCATCAGACCGATGCCTCGGCCTTCCTGCTGTTCGTAAATCAGGATCCCCGCTCCCAGGTCGCGAATCATGGCGAGCGCCATCTCAAGCTGTTGACGGCAGTCACAACGCAGCGAGTGAAACACGTCGCCGGTAAGACACTGCGAATGTACCCGCACCAGTGGAGGAGCGGAATGAATATCGCCCATCACAAGGGCAACGGCTTCCTCGGTTTGGCGATTTCCGTCCGTACCGTATTCGGCGCGAAATCCGTGGATCCGAAACTCGCCCCAGCGAGTAGGAAAATCGGCGGACGCAATTTGCTGAACACTCGATGAAGTCACAACTCCATTATAGCGGGAGGAGAAGAGGGATCCGTCCTCAGCTTCAATCGGGTTTAACTCTGCTGAGGGCAGCAACCATCGCCAGTGTTCCGACTGACTGATAAATCCGGGTAGCCGGATCATGATTGCTAGGGATCGTGGTGCGAACGATAGAACGCTGTTAAAATAAACGGGCAAAGCTCCAATCCATCCCGTTTGTGGGGCTATAGCTCAGTTGGGAGAGCGCATCGTTCGCAACGATGAGGTCGTCGGTTCGAGCCCGACTAGCTCCACCATTAAAATTCCCTGTAAACAGGGATTTAGGGCGTGGACTCCTTAGCCAAAATGCTCTTCGTCTACGCGCGGCACGCCTAGCCCGCACCATTTCACTTCTGGGCGCCGGACACTGTCGCTGAATCATAAGTTCCCGGCTGCTGAGAGATTTAATGTGATTGTCCCCGAGAGTCAGTGGCCTTTGGGCTCAATGGAATGGGTTTCGTCGACGGTGAGTCGAGAAGCGTCGCAATACCCGTACCCTTTCAGACAAGCCGCGTAATTCCGTTTGTGTTCGGCATCTGCCAGGGACTTGGCCTCCGCGGCAGTCAGTCTTGTGTAATCACAGGTTTCCTGCCCGTCCTTGCAAGCCGAGAGGTTGCGCTGGTGTTCTGAGAAGGCTGTCTGTTTCGCTTGCAGCGGAGTGAGTTTGGAGTGGTCGCAATCATCCCAACCGTTCTCGCAATTCTGAGCGTTTCGCTGGTGTTCTGCAGCGGTCGCGTTCCTGGTTTGCGAAGGGGATAACTGAGCGTGATCGCATTGCCCGGAACCGTTTTCACAATCGGATGCATTGAGCTGGTTCCGGGCGAGGTTCACTTTCGCGGTTTCCGATGGAGTGAGTTTGGAGCGATCGCAAGCTCCCGTTCCGTCCTTGCAGGCGGTGAAGTTACGCTCTTGTTCGGCTGCGGCCATTTCACGGGCTTCCGACGGGGTAAGCTTGGAGTGGTCACAGGACAGCATCCCGTCGTTGCAGTCGGTCACATTCCGCTGGTGATCGGCCACGGCCAATGCCACAGTCTCCGGTTCTGAGAGTTTCGAGCGGTCACAGGAAGCGTAGTGATTCCTGCAGTTTGCAACGTTGCGCCGGTGGGCGGCCAGAGCTACCTCCGCCGATTGAGGGACGCTCAGCTTCGACCGATCACAGGCTTCGCGGCCAGCCTTGCAGGCCTCGAGATTCTGCGAAGAATCGGGGAACTGAGCCAACGCAAGAACTGGCCAGAGGCTAAGACACGCCACTGGCGCCCAAAGATATTTCCGGAGATTAGCTCTCATATTGTCCGCCTTTCGGAAGAGATTAAGACGTCATCGACTACCGTAATGCTCGTATTGGCTATTGTGGCGCTGACCGGAACTTGGTAAGTGGTTCCGGCCAGCCCACTAATCGGACTTGCTGACCCCCGTTT
The DNA here is from genome assembly GCA_963717205.1 of uncultured Acidobacteriota bacterium. Taxonomy (GTDB): domain Bacteria; phylum Acidobacteriota; class Terriglobia; order Terriglobales; family Acidobacteriaceae; genus Sulfotelmatobacter. The sequence goes on from CAVQVP010000002.1 coordinate 343,869, forward strand.
TGCTGCGAACTTACTGCTTGCTGTCTTCCCTTGCTTCGGCAAGGTGCGCCTGGTGGCCTGCTTCCGAGACCGCCTTCACAAACGCATTTGCGCTTGCGGGAGTCGAAGCTTTACCCGAAAGAATATTGCGGAACATCATGTGGTGGCCATAAATGGCGCGCGTCGAGTCGTTGTCCTGCTCGATTACCGCACCTTCCAACGTCAGGCCGGCGAATGCACCCTTCGAGCGCGAGTAGGTCAAAACTTCGGTGTTCAGCAATACGTCGGTTCCGGCGGAAGTGTGACGGCCGACTGGACCCGCCGCAACCGATCCTTCACCGGTGAGTTCGAACTTGGTCGAAAGCAGATGCTGCAGGCCACGGTCGTTCATGACCAGCATGACCAGATCCACGCCTTCGACGCCAATCTGCAATCCCCAGCTGCCACCGCCCACCGAGACGAATGCGGGAGCGCTCCAACCTTCTGCAGTGCGGCAAGAAGCCACACCACGGCCGTGCTTTCCACCAAAGATGAATCCGCCTTTCAGCAAGTTCGGCACTACCACGATGCACTTTGCGCCGTTTAGCACTTCTTCCGGAATACCTTTATCGGGGGTTGACATGATTGACTGCAGAACGTCCACGGATTTCTGCATGCGCTCAACGGTTTCCTCCCGGTCTGAGCCGGCGAATGCATAAGTTCCAACCATACCCATCAAAGTCATTAGTACCAGTGAAATTGTATTTTTCATGAATTGTTCCTTTCGGAGCCGCGGAACTAAGGAGTGACAACTTCAGATGGGCTGACTTAGTTCAGAGGACCTGAAAGAGAGAGAAGAAGTGCTCGTCTCTGCCATCATGATCGCAAAGCCCCAAGGAGATAGCTGATCTGAATTGCTCACTTCTATCTGGGCTTGGAGAGCGAAGGCTCGCCCAATCATGCCAGGCGAAGTTCTGGCGATTGTGAGCAATCCTGCACAGCATTGCGGCCCTTGAGCTGTCATGGTGGAGTAGCAGAAGAGAGCGTTGGTGGATCGATGACACTTGGTAGACTCTGCGATCGTTTCCGCAAACGGTTGGCGAACATCACTGCTTCCTGGTGGTGGCTGATCGGAACCACTAAGCCAAGAACTCAAAGTTTCGGACCACCAAGGATGTGTCCTTTCTGCGGGCTGATTACCCCGCGATCCCGACCATCTTGTTTGGAGTGCGGAAAGTCGTTCGGGACCGCTTAACCGAAAAGGACGAGCGTTCAACCAAATGGGCAAAGGAGAACAAATATGCTTTGGACGATTTTTGTAGTGCTGCTAGTTCTATGGCTTCTGGGTTTCAGTCTTCATGTGGCCGGTGGCCTGATCCACCTCTTGTTGGTGGTAGCGTTGGTGGTCTTGGTGATCAACCTGTTGAGCGGCCGTCGAAGTTCCGTCTGAAGGTGCATTTTTGGAAAAGTGAGTGGATCTGAGTGTTGAGGGCAAGTCTCTACTCGGGGACTTATCTCAACCCCAGCTCGCCATTGTACTGTTGTGTAATCCCGTAGCACTCACAGGCGGAGTCTTCAAGTTTCTTGCGGTTCACGATCTTCACTGCGCCACGGGTGTACTCGATGAGCTTTTTCTTCTGCAAGACACCCGCTGCGAGGCTCACGCTAGGTCTATCTGTCCCTAGCATCGTTGCCAGAAAATCATGCGTGATGGGCAACGATTCCGAATCCACTCTGTCCTGAGTCATCAACAACCACCGTGCAAGGCGCTGCTTAATGTCGTGAAGCCGATTACACGCCGCGGTTTGTGCAACCTGCATTCCCTGAACTACGGCATAGCGGCTCAACATCAACTGCAGATGTGGAGTAGATTCCAAAGTAATTTGCAAAGCCCCGACTTCGACGCGAAACCCGTCTCCCGTGATTTGTACCACCGCTTGAAGCGGGCTCCTGCTCAGGCCAACAGCCGCCGGTGTTCCAATAAACCCCTCATTGCCAACTATGCCGGCTTCGGCGGTCTTTCCATCTTTCATTACGACTACAAGAGAAATCAAACCTCGATTCGGAAAATACGCAGATTCTACCTTTCCACTCCCCTCGTGAAGGACGAGGTGGTTTGGCAAGCTGACGTATTCGAGATGAGGACGCAGTGAGTTGTAGTCGCTATCGGAAATCGAGAGAAGTATCAGGTTGCTGACTGGTTTCCCTTCAGTATTCGTCCGTTCACCAGACTGCACGACCTGGAGGCCTTTGCTTTCCACAAACCATCCTTAAACAGACTGGGATCAGAACCGAACGCCCTCGCAGATGCGGGGATGCGCTCGTCCGCATGCTCTGCGAAACAGCGTAGCCTCTCAGCGGGCATCGTGAATCCTCTTGAAGACCTCTCAACGCTACGCTGGATATGACCCTGATACTGAGCAATACTGACCGCTCCAAGGCGCACGAAACCTGCACCAATACTTAAGCAGAGATTCCGCACCTCAAATCCGCAAACGGGCGTCAAACTCCCTCGCCCCGAACAAAATCTTCCGTGTATGTAGGGTGTCCTACAGACCATCCAAATTTGCACATGTAAAATCCGACCTTTTATGCATCTTTCGCCACGCCCAGACTGGGTGATGGTTTCTGCTGCAATTTAGGCGGTATGCATCTGCGAAGGGAGCCGTTAATGGCGAACCAGAACGCTTCGTCCCTTGACAGCAGGCAGGTTCTCATCGGGGCGCAGCGACAGAGGCGGCCGTGAGCCGGAAGCTGGTATGGATTGAGGAACAGCATTTTCGGGGGTTTGGTTGCCCCGAATGTGGCTGGCGGTTTGAACCTTCTGGTCCGCCCACCGGCGCGTCTTTCGATGAAATGATGCGCAACTTCGAGTTGCAGCGCGATAAAGAGTTTACATCCCATGTTTGCGCCGATTACCCAAGAGCCGAGAGGAAAAGGAGTAGGAACGATGAATAGTTCACACTACCGTGCGCTCTAGCGCGGAGGTCGATATGTGCCCTGTTCATTGCGATCACACCGATCACACCCCGGTTACGCGTTGTGCCAAGCAAGGCTGGGAAAAGCTTTACCGCGCCGCAGTTCTCGAGTTTGACCGGAGCAGGTTGCTGCAGCGGATCGAGGACGCAGAGGCCGGTGAGTAATGTGCGCACAGTCCTCAGAACCCGACTGTTCCTGCCCGAATATTTCTCCACTCTCTTGCGGAGAAAGATGCGTCCTTAGCGTCGGTTGACGGTTTGGTCTGAGATTTGTGCTTTGCTTCGCGACTCTGGGCCGGCTTCACATTCAATACAAAGTGAACGGCCGCCCAGAGGAAGTGAGCGCCATCAGACTTGGTTACCAGCGCGTCGACGGATTTCAAAGCCCCGTCAGGCAATTCCAGATTGTCAGTCAGCATAACGATGGGAATCGTCGGCCGGACCCGCTTGATCTCATTCGCAACGCATGCTCCATCCAGGAGTCCGAGGTGGTAGTCGAGCACAATCGCGTCCACAGGCTGAGTGGCGAACACTCGTAGACCATCGTGGCCATTCGTCGCCGTTAAGAGTTCATATCCATTCTCCTCCAATGAACGCAGTTGATCCGGGTCCCGGTGTATGCAGAGGATAGTGTTGTTGGCAGCCATGCCTGTCAGTTATAAGGGAGGGGTTTCCAACGTTCTGTGCAAAATTGCTCAATACGTGGGCCTGGCGCGCGTGAATAGTCAGTAGGCTCAAAAGCCACCGGGCCACCTGATACAGTGTCAGGCGATGCTTCTATCGCTTATTGGGAAGTTGGAGGAGCCTTCACGGCAGACTCGGTTGAGCACCGATAACAAGCAGCTGGCTACTTCGCCTTTGGAAACGAATGCATCAACTGCATCCAACGCCTGTTCGCGAACCGCGTCGTCACCGGAAACCATGACGATTGGAACTTGTGGTCTAATGCGCTTTATTTTGGTTGCGACCTCATGCCCATTCATCTCGGGCATGTGATAGTCGACGATCACGGCGGCAACCGGGCAGACTTCGGCAAGTTGTAAGCCCTGTCGGGCGGAGGCTGCAGTGAGCACTTCGTATCCGCGTCTCTCCAGCAGTGCCTTGTGGTAACTCAACACACCGTCATCATCGTCGATACACAGAATGGTTTTTCCAGCCGAGTCGTCGGACATCGTTCATACTCCCACATCACGAATGATGGAGGATGTTCCCGGCTAAAGCTGCTCAATTGTGAACACTTTGCCCCATTTGTTGTGCAAGTTGGTCCCTGGTCAGGGAAGGGCGAGAGGCGCAGGTTATCTAACGACCGCATACGTGGAAGCGCTTAATCGTGCAGAACTACATTGAGCAGAGAGCTGTGGACCTGCAAAGCGCCTTCTGCACCGCCAGCGTAGTGAATGAAGCCGAGCTTCCTGAACCGGTTCATAAAGAAGCTGACACGAGAACGGGTGGTGCCAACCATCTCGGCCAAGGTTTCCTGGCTCATCTTGGGCACCACGGTTTCGGGGATGCCTTCCTTGCCAAAATGAGCGAGCAATAGCAGCACGCGGGCTAGTCTCTTTTCGCTGGAGTTGAACAGTTGGTCGACCAGATCTTCTTCGTAACGGATATTCCGCGCCAGCAGATAAGCCACAAACATCTCAGAAAGGGCGGGCTCGCGGTGCAGCGCATCCATCATGGTTTTTTTGTCAACCCGCAGAATCTCGCAGTCTGTCATCGCCACTGCGGAGCCCATTCGCAAGAGCTGCCCTGCCAGTGAACCTTCCCCGAAGAAGTTCCCTTGACCCACGATGCCGATCGTCGCTTCCTTGCCGATCTTCGATACGACAGTGAGCCGCACTTTGCCCTTTTGGACATAGAAGACCGCGTCCGCCTGGTCCCCTTGCGCAAATATCATTTGCTTGTTTTCAATAGAGAGGATCTTCCTGCCATCGCCAATGGTCGCGAGGAAAGTATCTGAGTCGAACTTGCCGTTCTTCTTGACTGCTGCAGGGGGACTCATCGCCACTACAGTATAGTCTGCGGAACAGGGCGCGCAAACCGCATAAATTGTGACAAGTTAATAATTTGCAGAGTGAGCGTTTTTGCACAGAAACTTGGGGAGAAATACATGATGCTCAGGGCTTAGGCTGCGGATTTTAGCGAAGGTGAAGCCGCAACACTTTAATGGCCTCGAGGTAACTGGAGTCCTTGCCAGCCATTTTCTAGGAGTGCCGTACGTAATCGTCTCCGCGCATTCGCGCCATATGCAAAAGAACTGTTACCTGGATAGCTCTGAGGAGCGACAGGCCTCGAATGACAACGCGGAATGGGCCAAAGGCTGAGCGTGTTTCCCAACCGGACGGCGACCCCAACCCTAAATCAGTCTGCTGAGCAACTACTTGTCCGAAGCCACCAAGCGCCGGTCTCGATGCGGGTTCGTGCGGGGCAGGCCAGTGCTAAGCTCGCACTTTTCGCCCGGCTTCGCACCACACGTAGGGCAGCGAACCGCCAAGGCTTCCTTCTGTTTTGCCTTCATTGAGCCATAATGCAGCGCTGCTAACCAAGAAAATGGTCAATAGTGACCAGTCCTCAGATCCATTTTCGTTGAATACTGGCGAGAGAAAACTTTAATCGATCCTAAACGTTTGCTTGCGGCTACTCGGGAGAGCCTCATGCAGCAATTGTTTTCACCCGGCGAAGGGGAAATGGCGATACCAATCACAGCGTTTCCAAATCGTGGCCTGGAAGTGGTTGGTCGCCCTCTCGGGCAGGAGAAGACCTCGACCACCCGCGTCCGATCGCATTCGAAGCCATCGCTGCCCAGTCGTATCGCGGTGATCGGAAATTATCTTCCACGGCAATGTGGAATCGCTACGTTCACCACCGACTTGTGCAGCGCGATATCTGCGGAATACGGAACAGCTCGATTGTTGGCACTCCCCGTGAACGACACCGAAGAAGGTTACGACTACCCCTCACGGGTGCGATGGTCGCTCGCTCAGGATGATTTGAGCTCGTATCAGGAAGCGGCGGAGTTTCTGAACTTCAACAATGTCGATATGGTGTGCCTGCAACACGAATATGGAATCTTCGGCGGTGCGGCCGGAAGCCATATTCTGCATCTGTTACGCCGCCTGAAAATGCCTTTAGTCACCACGCTGCACACGGTTCTGCGCGAGCCAGACCCTAATCAACTGAGGGTGATGGAAGAGATCGCAGAACTCTCGGATCGCCTTATCGTGATGAGCCAGCTGTCGTCCCAGTTCTTGCAGGAAATCTTCAAGGTTCCCGGCAACAAGATCGACATGGTGCCACATGGAGTTCCCGATCTGCCCTTCCTGGATCCGAATTTCTACAAGGATCGCTTTGGCGTGGAAGGAAAAGCGGTTTTGCTCACCTTCGGGCTGCTTTCGCCAAACAAGGGAATCGAAAACGTAATTCAAGCGCTGCCGCAGATCCTTTCCAAGCACAAGAATGTCGCTTACATCGTGGCAGGAGCGACCCATCCTCATATCCTTCGCCGCGAGGGTGACAAGTATCGAGACAGCCTGCAAGCCTTGGCCAGGGAAATGGGGGTGGAATCGCAAGTGATGTTCCACAACCGTTTCGTCAGCCCGGAAGAGATGGTCGAGTTCATTGGCGCCGCAGACATTTACATCACGCCTTACCAGCATGAAGCGCAAGTGGTTTCCGGAACGCTCGCCTATGCACTGGGAGCGGGCAAAGCGATTATCTCCACTCCGTATTGGCACGCCATTGAATTGTTAGATGACCGCCGGGGTGCGCTGGTCCCTTTCCAAAATCCCAACGCGATTGCGCAAAAGACAATCGAACTCCTGGACACTCCCGCGATACGTCACGCGATGCGGAAGCGCGCCTATCTGTTTGCGCGAGACATGGTCTGGAAAAGAGTCGCGCAGGGTTACATGGAAAGCTTCGCGCGAGTGCGCAGCGACCGCATGGAGAGTCCAAAAGTGCAGTTCTCCGCCCGTATAACGCACAAATCGGCGGATCAATTGCCGGAGTTGAAGCTGAATCACTTGAATCAAATGACCGACGACACCGGAATACTGCAGCACGCGATCTTCACGATCCCAAACCGGAGAGAGGGCTATACCACGGACGACAATGCTCGCGCCCTAATACTTGCCGTGATGCTGGAGCAGTTGGATCTGGAACACTCGGATAACCATCGGCGTCGAAAAACACATTTGCCTTCCGCGAATTCACCTGGTCTGTACCTGTCATTCCTGGAGCATGCCTTTAACCCCGCGAAAGGCAGATTCAAGAACTTTCTCCGCTACGATCGCAGGTGGAACGAACCGGTAGGCTCCGAAGACTGCCATGGGCGGGCATTGTGGGCCCTCGGGACGGTTCTAGGGCGATCCGAAGACCAGGGATGCAGGGGTGCTGCGGGTCGCCTGTTCGAGTTTTCTCTGCCCGCGGTACTGGAATTCAATAGTCCGCGGGCGTGGGCCTACACCCTGCTCGGAATTCAGGAATATCTGAACGCGTATCCTGGAGATCGCAATGCGAAGAAATTGCGATCCGCCCTGAGCCGGCGACTTCTCGAAATGTATGAATCAATCCGGCGGCCGGAGTGGAAATGGTTCGAGAACGTTTTGGCCTACGGAAACGCGAGATTACCCCAAGCTCTGTTACTGGTGGGTTCGGCTTGCTCAGACGATCGCATGATCTCCGCTGGTCTGGAATCACTGGATTGGCTGTCACAAACGCAACACTGCGACATCAATCGCCATTTTGTGCCGATCGGTTCGCAAGGCTTCTATCACCAGAATGGTGAGAAGGCCCGTTTTGATCAACAGCCGCTCGAAGCCGCTGGCGCGGTTTCTGCGTGTCTGCAAGGGTACCGCGTAACTGGCGACAGCCGCTGGCGCAACGAAGCGTGGTCGGCTTTCAACTGGTTCCTCGGCGACAATGATCTTCAACTGCCTCTTTATGATTCCGTCACCGGCGGTTGCCGGGACGGCCTGCATCCCGAGCGCGCCAATGAGAATCAGGGAGCAGAATCAACGCTATCCTTCTTGATGGCACTCCTCGAAATGCGATCTTTGCCAGCGCCCGAACAAAAGGAAATCCTTTCATGACCGCACCCGCAGAAAAGTCCATGAGCCTGTTGAGCACTCGCTTCGAACCACTGCTTCATCGCCATCCCTCGAACCCGATCCTGACCAGCAAGGACTGGCCTTACCCCATCAATAGTGTCTTCAATGCGGGCGCAACACTACTGACGGACGGCACGACCCTGCTGCTTTGCCGCGTGGAAGATCGCCGCGGCCTGTCGCATCTTTGCGCCGCGCGATCACGCAACGGCGTCGATGCATGGCAGATCGATACCGAGCCCACATTGCTGTCCGACCCGAAGAACCATCCGGAAGAGATCTGGGGTATTGAAGATCCTCGCATCACATTCGTGCCCGAACTACAGCAATACGTGGTCACCTACACCTCCTATTCGCGCGGCGGTCCCGGAGTGTCGCTGGCCCTGACGAAAGACTTTCGAAGCTTCGAGCGCTACGGCGTAATCATGCCGCCGGACGACAAGGACTCGGCCCTTTTCCCGCGCAGAATCGATGGATACTGGGCGCTGATTCATCGTCCGATGACGACGCTCGGATCACACATGTGGATTTCCTACTCTCCCGACCTGCGCTATTGGGGCAGGCACAGGCTCATGCTGGAGGCCCGCCGCGGTGCGTGGTGGGACGCAAACAAAATCGGGATGTCGCCACCTCCCATCGAGACTTCAAGGGGATGGCTCGTGCTCTATCACGGAGTACGGCACACGCCTTCGGGCTGTCTGTATCGATTGGGCCTGGCTCTTTTCGACCTGGAAAATCCGGAAAAATGCCTGCTGCGCGGTGACTCCTGGATCTTTGGGCCGGAAGCGGAGTACGAAGTGCACGGCGATGTTGACGATGTTGTGTTTCCCTGCGGATATACGATGGACGCCGATGGCGACACCCTCAACATTTACTACGGAGCGGCGGATTGCGCCATCGCCCTCGCTCGGGCCAGCGTTCGCTCCCTCCTAGATTGGCTGGACGCGAATGGAAGTTGCGAACGCCGCCAGCGAGCGCACGATTGATAGCTCTACTGCGCAAAGTTTTCAGTTTGCCTTCAGGGCGTCCCATGGCCGAACGCATGATTAAACTCTGCAAGTGAGCTATCTTGCTCAGACACGTGAGTTCATAACTGTCATTCTTGATTCTCCTGAGTGTGTAGACGGGGCCGCGGATGCTGATTCGTAGCTCTCAATTCTTAGGTTGCTGCGGCGACCACATCCAGCCAATCGGCATTCTTCATCCGCGTGTCCGCCGCGAACCTGCGGCGGATGCGATTCGACCCTAAAAGTTATCGACATCGAAACTAAGGGCAACACCTCGGGCGGATGAGAGGGGTTAGCTCGCAAGACGAAGAAAGGTCAAAGATCATGCCGTTAATTCAACTCCTGGAAGTTCTTATCGTGGTGGGTGTGCTCCTGTGGCTTGTGAATCGCTTCATCCCCATGCAGTCATCCATCAAGTCAATTTTGAACGGAGTGGTGGTCATTGCCGTTGTTTTGTGGCTGCTGAATGTTTTTGGGCTGTTTCACTCGCTGTCTCATATCCGCGTTGGAACATAGAGCCGTAACCAGCCAAAGTAGACCAACTGCACCAGCAGTCAACACAAACGCAACCCGGCAGATACCTGCCACAAGGAGATAGTGTGAAGCCAAAATTGTTCTTAGCCGTCGCAGTCGCATTGAGTTTGCCAGCAGTAGGCCAAACCCGCTCCCAAACAACCCTGACCGTCGAGCCGATGAGTCCGACGCCCACGTTCCGAGTCACGGTCATCAGCCGCAGCGTGCAAGCCATCAACTATGAGCACCGCAGCGGAAGTTCGAAGCTGGATTTTGCCGGCACAACCCTGATGCCCCAGGCAAATGGCGGGGCCAAAGTAAACAGCAAGCGTGGATCCATTGAGATTGAAGCCGAATTTGGCAACTTGCAAAGGCCTACGACTTTCGGCAACGAATATCTGACTTATGTTCTCTGGGCGATTTCACCCGAGGGCCGTGCCGTCAATCTTGGCGAAGTATTAGTCGGCGGCAACGATCGCAGCAAGCTGCACGTGACTACAGACCTTCAGGCCTTCGCCCTGATTGTTACCGCAGAGCCTTACTACGCAGTTCGGCAGCCCAGCAATGTAGTCGTGCTTGAGAATGCCATCCGCGAAGACACCAAGGGAACCAGCGAAGCGGTAAATGCAAAGTATGAACTGATGGAACGCGGAGGCTACATTCCGACCGGATACAAGTTCGACCCGGTGGTCCTGAACGCAAAGTTGCCGCTGGAGTTCTTCGAAGCGCGCAACGCGCTGCGGATCGCTCAATCGGAAGGAGCCGAGCAATACGCTCACGAAAGCTATCAACACGCTGTCCAGTTAATGAATAACGCGGATGGCTACGCTGTCAGCCGGCACTTGGATCGAAAGCCGCTGATCGCAGTTTCCCGCGAGGCGGTGCAGACTGCGGAAGATGCGCGCGCCATCGCGGTTAAGAAAATGGACGAAGTCCGACTGGCAAACGAACGCCAGGATTCAGCCGACGCGCGGGCGAAGGCAGAAGGCGACACTGCCGATGCAAATCGCCGCAAAGAGCGAGCTGAGTCCGATGCAACCACGGCGCAGGCAGCAAGGGCCCAGGCCGAATCTGACACGCTGAGCGCCCGCGAGGCAAAGCGTCAGGCCGAGGCGGATTCAGCAAATGCGCAAGCTCAAACTGCGCAGGCTAATTCAGACTTGGCCAATAGCCGGACTGCATCTGCGACCGCACTTTCAGCAGCGCAGGCCGATGCGGATCAGTCCCGCCTGGCAGCACAGCAGGCGCAGTTGACAGCACAACAGGCGGAAACCGATAAAGCCGCCATGCGTACGAAATTGTCCGAGCAGTTGAATTCGATTCTCCAGACCCGCGACAGTGCGCGCGGACTCATCGTCAGCATGTCGGATGTTCTGTTTGACACCGGGAAGTATTCGTTGAAGCCGGGTGCACGCGAGAAGCTGGCAAAAGTCGCCGGTATTCTGCTGGCCTATCCTGGACTCAACATCGAAGTCGGCGGCTATACGGATAACGTCGGCGGCGATGCCATGAATCAAACCCTGTCCGAGAACCGCGCCGGTTCGGTACGAGACTACCTGGTGCAGGAAGGCGTATCGCTCAACTCCGTAAGCGCCAGAGGCTTCGGCAATACTCTTCCGGTAGCCTCCAACGACAACTCCGCAGGCCGCCAGCAGAATCGCAGAGTGGAACTTCTGGTGTCCGGCGACGCCATCGGTACACCGGTCAATCCGACAACAGGAAGCTTGCGGTAAGACAAGCGCAAGTAATTATCGACAATGGAGGCAACACTTATGAGATTAATTAGCGTTATCAGCACAGCATTTCTGTCTTTGACTCTCGCAGTTCCGGCATATGCGCAGCAGGAGCAGCATGAACAGCGGGAAGAACAGAAAGAGAAGCCTGCTCTGGAAAAAGAGAAGAAGGCGCAACCCGAAAAACCTGCAAAGCAAGAGGAGAAAAACGCTCAGGAAAACAAGAACGTCAAGACTGATGAGAGGAACGCAAAGCAGGAGCAGCAACGTCCATCGGAAGCTAAGCCCGAAAGGCAGGAACAGCACGCCTCCGCTGGCCGCATTCCCGCCGACCGTTACAAGGCCAACTTCGGACGCGAACACACGTTTCGCGTCAGTCAGGGCGAGTACAGCGGTGGCCGCTTCCAATACGGCGGTTATTGGTTTGGATTCGGTGGCGCGTGGCCGAACAACTGGCTCTACACGCAAGACGTGTACGTGGTCGAGATCGACGGCGTGTATTACCTGTGCAACCCGATGTATCCGGGCGTGAACCTTGTAATCAGTGTCACGCAATAGCACTATCGTTAACGATGGGTGCGGGCCATTTTCGGCCCGCGCCTTTTTCTTTCGTCGCAAAGAGAAACGGAGCAACCCATGCTTGGAACTATACTGATCGTGATTTTGGTGTTAGCACTGGTTGGAGCGCTGCCGCGCTGGTCGCATAGCTGGGAATGGGGTTATGCACCGACCGGCGGGGTGGGGCTGATCCTTTTCGTCGTTGTTATTCTGCTAATTCTCGGACGGATTTGAGCGTTCCCGGCCAGCCCACCAGTTCCCGGTCTTGAGCGAGGCCGCGAATCAAGTAGTCGATAGCATCTAGTGATCGTGTTTTCCAGCAGGAAATGCACGTTCTGCGGATCGGCAACGAGAAACGTTAGTGATGTATCGGAGCGAACCGGCGCGACAGTTTCTGTCAGTGTGTACTTCAGGAGTTCGCTTTCGATGCAGCACTAACGTGACTCGGGAGCGGTACGATTCGGGGTCTCAACAACCCGTCGGACGCAGCATCGAATGACACATTCGATCGCTATTTCACCGACTGGCCAGGCGCGGACATACCACCAGCCGGCTCGCTCTGCGAACGCGAACAATGAAGGAGAGGAAGGAGTGAATTCGCTAAACTGTTACGAGGATGCGAACCGCGCCACGGCCTATGCCACGCTTGGGTTCGCCAATACCTACTACCTCGCATTCCGCGACTTTCCGGAGATTCTGAGCGCGCATGTTTCCGGCCAAAGAGCGCTTGACTTCGGTTGTGGCACGGGCAGATCGACACGATTCTTGAAGGCACTCGGGTTTGATGTGACCGGAGTGGATATCTCGGAGGATATGCTGCGTATCGCACGGACCACCGATCCCTCTGGTGATTACCGTCTTGTGCCAGGCGACAATATCGAGCAATTTGGCGCTGACTCCTTCGATTTAGTTCTCTGCGCGTTCCCATTCGACAACGTTCCCATGGGAATGAAAGGAAAGATTCTTTGCGACCTTAGAAGGCTGTTGGGGCCTACTGGAATCATCGTCAATCTGGTTTCGTCACCCGAGATTTACATACATGAGTGGGCTTCCTTTACTACCAAGGACTTTCCAGAGAATGCGATCGCGCGTAGCGGAGATGCCGTGCATATCGTGGTTACCGATCACCAGGATCGGAGACCGGTTGAGGACATCCTCTGCAGCGACGAATCGTATCGAGCGATATACCGGGAAACCGGTCTTGAAATGATTCAGGTGTTTGCACCTCTTGCGAAGGGCGACGAGCCCTATTCGTGGGTAAGCGAAACGAAGATCGCTCCCTGGGTGATCTACGTCTTACGACGCGCAAAGTAGCTGTTGGGCTTTACTTGGGAAACTCGGTTATTCCCGGCTGTGGGAATCGCTGTGCGCTACCGCTTGCGCACCTCCAACTGCACGGGCCGCGCAACTGAAGCTATTTCGGGATCGTAGTATTCATAAACTTGCGACTTGAATGTTCGAGCCCGAATGGGAAACTTGGCGCGCAGGCGATACTTCAATGTGACAACATCTCCCGGAGCGAACGAATCGAAGTAGAGAAGCGCTTGCGTCGCCGTAAGGCTGAACTTCGATAGATGGCCACTTTTGCGGTGGGCGCTCCTCTCCTGGTAATCCTGCAGATCCTCGCTGAGCAGGTCAAACCCGGGAGGAATGCCGAGATCGACCATCACCATGTTCGCCGTCTTCTGCAAGTTGTTTCTGACGGTGGCGCTCGCCGTGGCAATGTCGTCCTGCGCCAGATGTGTACGGTCATAGGCAACGTCGATCGAAAGCGGCTCGCCCGCCGCCTTTTCATCCCAAGGCAAGTAGTAGCTCCCCACGATTTGATAGGCTAGGCCGCCCTTTCCCTCGAACTGGAGGCCGACCGTCGAGGCGCTTTGCGGTTCGACGTTCTTGAAAACAAACTGATGGAGTAAGTCGTTGTTCTCGGGCGTCAGCTCGAGCTTCTCCGCAGGCTTGCCATTCAGCAGAACCACGACCATACCGCGTACGTCGGCTGCGCCTTTCTCTGTCGCTGTCAGCAGAGCACGCAAGGCCATGATCGTCGCCTGCGTGGTGCCCCAGGTTCCATAGGCGTCCTTCTTCGACGCGATGTAAGTGAGAGCTTTGCGTGCCGTCGCCGACGCTTCGCCTGATTGGAGGAGCGCCTGCACGGCGAGGCTGGTCGTCTCCACGCTGGCACTTGGCCCGGTTGCGTAGACGCTCGTTTCCTCCGCGCTCCACCAAACCTGCTCGCCTTTTTCGGTGCGTGCATCGAGGAGCATCTGAATCGCCTGCCGCGTAAATTCGCGGTCGGCTCCGTAGTCGGCGGCAAAGTTAGCGACGACGGCCAGCGTGTAAGAATCCACTTTAGCCGTTATGTGTTTTTCAACAAAGTCTTTTGCTTTTTCGACCGCCGGTCCCTGGTAACCTGTGTTTTTAAGCGCCCACGACAGGTATGCAGTAATTCGCAGGATGTCAGAGTTGTAGCGATTGGTTGCGCCTTCATTGATGAATTGCGTGTCCGGCTTCCAACTCCCGTCTTCCTGCTGCTGGCTCGCCAGCCACTGCTGGGTTCGCGAGATGAGCTTCGGATCGACGTCGTGGACTTTCGACATGTCGTAGAACTCCATCAGACCGTAAGCCGTGAGAATCTTGTTCGCCGGCGCGCTTCCGAACCACGAGAACCCGCCGCCCGGGACCTCGAAGGTGAGCAGCCGCTGATATCCGTTTGCGATGAATCCTTCTGCCTTTGCGTGCACCTCTGGAGTCAGCTTCTTGGTGCGCTTCATGTAATCAAGCGCCAGCACATTCGGATAAGTGCTCGACGAGGTTTGTTCGAAGCACCCATTCGGCATGCGCAGAATTGCGTCCATCCCTTCAACCACCTGGCTCATTGGGCCGGGATATAGTCGCACAAAAATCTTGCTCGCCTCCGGAATGGAGTTCGCCGGGAAACCGAGCTCATGCTGTACCGCATTCTCCAGGCGGCCGTTAAAGACGAGGCTTTGCTCGCGGCCATTCGGAATGACTTCGATCTCCCGCACTACAATGTCCGCGCGATCAGATCCGCCCCGCATGCGCGCTGCGAGTGTAAGTTTGAACTTCCCGATGCGCCTAGCTTCCAGCGTGAACTGCGAACTGCCTACGCGAGCCGAATCTACCGCGACAGATTTTTCAGCGGCGTCCTCGACGAGCGAGAACCAGTCGTCGGATTGCAGCTTCAGGTTCACGTCGCCGCGGGTATCCGAATAGTTGTAGATGGCCACGGGAATGGAGACGCGATCGCCCTGGGTGAGCGTGACAGGCAAGTCGAGATCAACGAAGAAATCCTGAAAAACCTTCAGGCTCGACGCAGACGTGCCGAGCGCTCCCTGTTGCGTGGAAGCAATCATCGCCATCCGCCACGTCGTGATGGAGTCGGCCATCGGAATCACGATGCTGGCGCGGCCGTCTTTGTCGGTGATAATTTCGGGATTGATGTAAAGCGCTTCGGGGAAATAAGAGCGCACGTGCGCGGCGGGCGCGGAACTTTCTTTGGACAGGATCGCACCGTTGACCACCTCAAGGTCAGAAAAGTTGCGGCCATTGAGCTGTGCTTTCTGGTCGTTAACTCCGCGGCTGGCCCTGAACACTCCGCCGCCTATTCCACCACCGATCCCGCCGGGCACACCTGCAGCCATAGGTGCAGCCATAGGCGCAACCATCGCGTTCGTGGTTTGGACCTGCATTGCGCCTGCCTCGACCTCAAGCGCCTCAGAGACTTGACCAACCGACAACACTGCGGAGAGCACGGCCCGGTCGCGCACCTTAAGCGTGAGCGCCTGCGCAGCTGTTTTGAATCCCTGCAACGTTACCTGGATTATGTAATCCCCCTTCGGCAGGCCAGCAAAAGTGAATCGGCCAGATGCATCGGTCGTCGCGGGACGGGTTTTTCGGCTGGCGACGCTGCGCAACTCGACCTCGGCTCCAGGTACAACGGCACCGGTGGCGTCAGTCACGGTTCCGACGATCTCCGCCCGGCTGTTCAGTGCACCGCGGTCGTGCTCGATATTGACATTAATTCTCGTGGACTCCGGACCGGGAGGGCCTGCAATCCACTTGCGTTGAAACAGCAAGACGGCTTGCAGATCATCCTGCGTGTTCAGTTGGCCGTCTGGGCCAACGCTCCTTATCAGGTAATATTTCTTCGACGCGTCCCAGCGCGCGCGCTCAAATGTAAGAGGGTTGCCCCAGGGATCGCTGAACTCCGCATCGCCTGACTGTGCAAGCCGTGCGTAAACCTCGGACGGATCGCCTGCTTTCGGATTTTTCTCATATGCCAGGCTAAGTTCTTTCGCAAGCCGGTTCGCCTGCCTTTGAAACTGTTGCTGGTAGCGTTGCCAATAATCGGCGTACTTCGTCATCGGCGCATCCTTGCCGAATTTCGTCTCAAATTTGTTTGGAGTTACGATTTCGGTTGCGGAGAACAGGGCCCGCGCAGCCCGGTCTCGCTGTTCAGCCTTCGACTTCTCCGCCGGTTCGACAATATCCGGCATGCCAATGGAGTGGATCTCATAGCGCGGCTTCATCGCCTCCTGCTCGAGATAAAAGAAAACCTTGGCAAAGCCCGGCTGCTTTTCCGCCAGAGCAAACACGGCTTCGTCGACTACCTGCAATCCAAGTGCAGCGTGGACGCCCTCGCCATGCGAGTTGGTCACGCGAAACTTGATGCGGGCGTCGCCGCCGGGTTTGTAGACGGAGGCATCCGCGGCCGTCTCAATCCTCAATTCGTTGGCTGGCTGCACAAAGAGCAGTCGATGATCGCCGATGGGACGAGCGTCTCTTCCGAAGACATACGCGCTGATATCGACAGTCCCTGCCATCTCGGGGGAGGCAATCAGCGAAAGTTCGGCCTCGCCATTTTCAAGGTCGAGGTCGCGCGTCAGCACCGTCTGACCTTCCTTCACTATGTCCACGTATGCCGCCCCGCGCGCCTTGCTTGAAAAAACCTTCAGTTGAATACGCTCGCCAGTTTGATAGACAGCGCGCTCAGTGCGAAGAAGAATCTGATCTTCACCATCGCGGGCCTCTAATTCCACTTTGCTCGACGCCTGATTTCCTTCCTGATCCGTGGCCTCAATCTGCAGGGTATCCTTACCCGCCTTCCCCTTAATGGGGACGATGGCAATCCCTCCATCATCGGTGGTTGCGCGTTGTTCCCCATTCGCGGCAGATCGAACCGTCACCTCAGCCTGCGCGGGAGTTCCGTCCGGATACGAAGTCAGAATGAATACCTCGTTCTCTAGGTTGGGGACGAGCGTGCCGCCCTCGGGAATCGCAGTGATCAGCAGGGGCGAGTCACTAACCGTAATCGGCTGGCCATGAGTCTCCGAATGCCCAGCGGAGTCTTTTACGGTGGCTTCAATCAGCACGCGAGCGGCGCCCTGGTTGAGAGGCCGTCCGGCAAAGTATTTTGGCAAGGTGAGGTCGAAATGATACGTGCCCTCGGAGTCCGTCTTGCCTTTGGCCGACGCGACCTCGAACATTGAGACATCCGCGGCTGAAGCCTTCATGCTAAGTTCGGCATTGTCCACCGGCTTTCCGAAAAAGTAGTTGGCCCGGACAGTGCCGGTGACGTGATCGCCGGGCTGGTAGCCGCGTTTCCGCTTCTTGCCGTTCTCCGCGAGTTCGACTGCCACTTTGAATTTCGGAAGAACGTAGTGTTCCACATTGAGGGCGATCTCCGCCGTATTCGTTGGCGCATCGGCATCGCCCATCAATGCGCGCAGATGATAGGTCCCCAAGTTGACTTCATCGGCCAGCGCAAATTCAGCCGATGCCACTCCGAACTGATCGGTGGCGGTCGCTTTCTTGAACACCTTATTCCCGCGAGAGTCCTCGACTTCAAACGTTAGCGTGCGCTTGGCTGCCGCCTCATGATCCGATCGGTCAAGCGCGAGCGCACGGACGTGGATCGTCTGACCGGGCTGATAGAGCGGCTTCTCCGACGTGAGCAGAACCGAGACCTTGTCCTCCAGCCGTACGTCCTGAATGAACTCGGTCGACCCAATCGGCGTGTCGACGAAATAGCGCAGCCCGTAATTCCCAACCACACCGGCAGGAAAGCGGAACTGCGCTTCCGTAGTTCCGCGGTGATTCAGACGGCCCGAAAAAAGGACGCGAGTTTTGGCGTCGGCCGGTTTGTCGCTGGCGCCAAGAAATTCGATTTGGACCGAACCACGGCCGGCAATCGCTTCATCCCTGGAGTCTGTGACAATCACCCGCACCGCCGCCCGACCGCCGGTGATATAAGACTGTTGCCCTAAAATGTGAATCACCGGCCGGCGCAGGATTTGCGAGATCGATTCCGTCCGTTCCACTGTGGGCGTCTTGGTGTCGTCATATTCGAAGCGATAGCGAACGCGATGCCACACCAGATCGTCGACCGCCAGCGGCTTCTCCAGCATGATCTCACTCTGCAACTGCCCGCCCCGCGCCGTGACTTCGACCCGCTGCTCTGTCCGGCCGAGAACCTGATCCTCCGGATTCAAGACTTCTACTGTGAATAGTCCGGCTCCCGCATTCAGGGAATCATAAGGAATGGTGAGTCGCAACCGACCTTGTGAGTAAGTCGCAACCGGCGAAGGCGCGTGAGAGGACGCCTGAAATGGCCCCAGAGAAACAACTTCGACCATCATTAGAAATACAGTGAGAATTAAAACCGTGAATCTAACCGGCGTTCCGTACCAGCTGCGACGAACCATGGCGTCCTCCGTGGAGATACTTCGCTAGCCTGGCCTTCTTGGCTTCTCTCAACGAACGCGCGACGAGCCAAATATTGCGCTAAGCCTGAGTGAGGGGTGTCCACTCCGCACAAAGAACGATCAACGCCGTGCTAAGCCCGTGCGTTGGTGCTGGTTGGCCATATTCCGGCTGTCCCGCACGACTCGTGACAATCCTTATGGCTACTTTGACACCGACAGAGACTCATGTGGTTGTAACGTAGCCCAGAGCGTGAATTTCGCTTTCACTAATCTGTGTCAAAGCCACTGTTCGGCAACATTTTTCAAAGATTGGCGTCCGGACTTTTCTGTGACTTGCATCACAGTTGGCCGTGGCTTGGGTACCACCGACGAAGGCTTCCGCTGGAATAATGTCCACAAGTGAGAGAAAATAATTGGATGTGTCTGGCGAAGCGGGCATTGTCGGCGGTATCTTCAGAACGCCGAAAGTAAACCGGGCGCGGGAATGATTGTGACAGTTTAATTAATTGAGCTGGCGGAGCGTCGCGTTCCGCTGTAACTGCGTTTTAAGGCGCCCACCGTTGCAAAGACGGAGCCGCTATCCGCAGTTCGATTCGGGAGATCCACATAATGGCCACTATAACGATAGAAGTTGAAGCCGCCGCAGGTAAACCCAGGCATGCCAGGCTGGAACGCTGGGTGCAGGAAGTTGCCCAGCTGTGCAAACCGGAGCGCATTCACTGGTGCGATGGATCGCCTGAGGAGTATGAAGCGCTGCTACGGCTGCTGGTTATGACCGGCACGGCCATCCCCCTGAACGCTGCGAAGCGGCCGAATAGTTACCTGGTGCGCTCGGATCCTGCGGATGTGGCGCGTGTCGAGGATCAGACTTTCATCTGCTCGCGAACCAAAGACGAAGCCGGCCCCACCAACAATTGGGAAGATCCCGCAAAGATGAAGCAGAGGCTTACGGGATTGTTTACCGGTTCGATGGCTGGCCGCACCATGTACGTGGTCCCTTACAGCTTGGGGCCAATTGGTTCGCCCATTTCGAAGATCGGAGTGGAGATTACGGACTCGGCCTACGTCGCGGTTAGCATGCAACTGATGTCGCGCGTGGGAAGCCATGTGTTGGACGTTCTTGGGGAGGACGGAGAGTTTGTACGCGGGCTGCACTCAATTGGTGCGCCGTTGGGTCCCAATCAGCCGAATAAAACCTGGAACTGCAACGCCGAGAACAAATACATCTGCCATTTTCCCGAGACGCGCGAGATCTGGTCGTTTGGTTCCGGCTACGGTGGCAACGCATTGCTGGGAAAAAAATGCCACGCCCTGCGCATTGCTTCGGTGCAGGCGCGCGACGAAGGCTGGATGGCCGAGCACATGCTGATTCTGAAGTTGATCAGCCCAGCGGGCCGGGTGAAGTATATGACCGGCGCATTTCCCTCCGCATGCGGCAAGACTAACTTGTCGATGATGATCCCGACTCTTCCCGGCTGGAAGGTGGAAACCATCGGCGATGACATTGCCTGGATGAAGTTCGGTGCGGATGGCCGGCTTTACGCCATTAATCCAGAATATGGTTTCTTCGGCGTGGCGCCGGGCACCAGCATGAAATCGAATGCCAATGCCATGAGAACCGTCACCCACGACTCCGTCTTCACCAATTGTGCGATGACGTTGGACGGCGATGTCTGGTGGGAGGGAATGACGGAGAAGAAGCCCGCGAAATTAATCGACTGGCTGCGGCGGGCCTGGACGCCAGAGTCAGGACGCCCGGCGGCGCACCCCAACGCGCGTTTTACGGCTCGTGCAGCCCAGTGCCCGGTTATGGCTCCCGAATGGGAGAATCCTAAAGGCGTTCCGATCGATGCGATTTTGTTTGGCGGACGGCGTGCCGGAATTGTCCCTCTCGTGACAGAAGCCTTCAACTGGCAGCACGGCACTTTTCTGGGAGCGACTGCGAGCAGCGAAACGACGGCAGCGATCACGGGGAAAGTAGGGCAGCTGCGCCGTGATCCCATGGCAATGCTGCCGTTTTGTGGCTACAACATGGGCGACTATTTTGCGTATTGGCTCAAAATCGGGAAACACTCAAACCCATCGCTGTTGCCTAAAATTTTTTACGTGAACTGGTTCCGTCAGGGTCAGGATCACAAGTTTCTGTGGCCCGGTTATGGTGAGAATAGCCGCGTGCTGAAGTGGATCTTCGAGCGCTGTGACGGCAAGGTGCATGCAAAGGAAACTCCAATCGGACAGATACCAGAGGTGGCTGACCTCGACACCGAAGGTCTCGACATCAACAGCGCTCACGTGGAGGAGTTGCTCAGCGTCGATATTGATGGGTGGCTGGCTGAGGTACCATTGATCAACGAACACTTCGCTCACTTCGGGAAGCATCTTCCGGAGGGATTGAATTCTGAGGTAAAGGCCCTCGAAGAGCGGCTGCGAGCGGCCAAGGGTTAGAACGTTCCAATTTTCAGATGCCAGCCGGACCGCTTGTCGGCGGTGGCTCAATTTGAATTTGCCAGGCAATTGCTTGGGGTCATCCTGAGCGCAGCCGTTTTTCAGGCGGAACGAAGGATCTCCCACTGGGCGTTATCTAGGGGAGATCCCTCACGCGGCTGAAGTACGCCGCGCTTCGGGATGACGCCTAGAATAAATCGAAACTGAGCCAGTACCCGCCTGTCGATATTTTCCTCATCCCAGCGGCTTTCTTTGGTATAGTTCCCGACTGTCATGCCGCGTTCCGCGATGAACGAAGCGAAGTATCCAGGCGCGTTTCCCGTTCCGTCCGCTGTCGTATCCCCATCCCTCACGCGAAATCAGATTCGCGGATTCTGGGCGTCCTGGGGCGGGTGGGCTTTGGACGGAATGGATTCGTTTGTCTATGCGCTCGTCCTTGTTCCGTCACTGCGAGAATTGCTTCCTCGATCTGGAATTGCGGCTACGAAAGGCAGCATCGGGCAGTACGGCGGTTTGCTGTTTGCGCTGTTTCTAATTGGTTGGGGGCTGGCATTTTTATGGGGACCGATCGGAGACAAGTTCGGACGTGTGCGCACGCTGATGCTTACCATCGTGTGGTATTCCGTCTTCACTTTTTTGAGCGCCTTCGTCACCAGCGTCTGGCAGTTAGCAATACTGCGCCTGCTTGCGGGGATAGGGATTGGCGGGGAGTGGGCCATGGGCGGGACGTTTGTGGCGGAGGAGTGGCCAGAGCATCGTCGCCGCATGGGCGCGGGATACATGCACACGGGGTATTACGTGGGGATATTCCTCGCCGCGCTGGCGAACTATGGCATCGGCAGCCACTACGGATGGCGGGCGATGTTTATTGTTGGCGGTGTGCCGGCACTATTTCTAGCTTGGATCCGGCATGGGGTTGCGGAGCCGACCGCGTGGAAAAAGAAGGAAGGCGTCGTCCGATCCTGGGCGGTTTGGCGTCCGTTCGCAACTTTGTTTTCGCCGGCGTGGCGCCGACGCACGATCCTGAATTCGTTGCTTATGCTGGCCTCGATTTGCGGATTGTGGGCGGGAACTGTATATGTCCCGGCGGCTATTACGTCTCTTGCGGAGGCCGGTGGGCACGTCGGCCCACAAGCCGCACAACTCGCCTCCTGGGGCATTATGCTGGTCTCGTTTGCTACCATTCTCGGCTGCCTAGCGATGCCCTGGTTCGCTGAACGGCTGGGCCGCCGCGGAGCCCTCGCCGTCTTTTTTGGCCTGATGGTGGTCTTCATAGCGCTCACCTTCGGCAAAGTTTTCTATCTCGGTCCGGGCGCGCTGCCGTGGTTCTTCGTTTGCTTATTTTTCCTGGGGTTTGGCGGCGCGAACTTCGCCGTCTATACTCTATGGCTGCCGGAGCAATACCCCACGGAATGCAGAGCCAGCGCCTTTGCGTTTTCCACTTCCTTCGCACGATTTGCCGGAGCAGGAATTACTTTTCTGGTAGGAAGCGGGGTTCGACACTACGGATCGCTTGGGACCCCGGTCGCCCTTACTTCGATTGCCTTCGCAATCGGACTCTTGCTGATTCCATTCGGAGCGGAAACGCGCGGCCAGCATCTTCCCGGCTAGTTTCGATCTCACGTATGCTGGCGCTGCAGCGTGGAGAAAGAGTCGGTTGCTTTTGCGATCGCCTTGGAAGAGATTTTATTCAGAGCGGTTGAGCACGATCTCTTCGACGTCTTCGATGTGCCGCCGCATGGCCGTCTTGGCGGCTTCGGAATCGCGGTGCTTGATCGCAGCCAGAATACGGCGGTGGCCGTCGAGCGACTTTTCGGCGCGGCCTCCTACCTGTAAAGAGCGCGCCCGCGTTTCGCGCAGCAGGTCCATGAGAATGTCGATCACTTTCAGCACCACACTGTTGCCAGAGGCCAGAGCCACGTTGTAATGGAACTCCGCGTCTTCGGCCACGGCGGCATCGCCCTGACGCTGCTTTTCTTCCTGGCGCTCGAGAATCGCTTCCATCTCGGAGATTTCCTCAGGGGAAGCGTGTGTGGCGGCGCGCGCAGCCAGAGGAGGCTCGAGCATCTTACGAAAATCCAATAGCTCGCCTACCAACTCTTGTCTTCGTTTGAGCGCATTCGCAAAAGGATTTGCCGGAGAGTCAGCAGAGATCTCGCAAACGATGGTCCCAGAACCCTGACGCGGTTCAACCAGCCCGAGCAATTCCAGACCGCGAATCGCATCGCGGATGGAACCGCGGCTGACTTGCAGCATCTCGGCCAGTTCGCGCTCTGCCGGAAGTTTGTCGCCGGGCTTCAGTTTTTTGACGATCAGACGCTCAATCTGCTTGGCAACTTCCTCATAGACCTTGTTCCTGCGAACAACTTCGAAGTCCGGTTTGATACTGGTGGCCAAAGGGGTACTCCAAGTGGTCCGGTAAACGTGCCAGCTAGCGAAGGGAGTATAACCCCGTTTTTCGGATTTCGTAACACGTATTTTATTGAGCCTTCAGATCGCAAATCACGATTCGGAATTGGGGTTACATATCTTGTTAAGTTACGTATTTTCAATTAGTTACAAAGCATATATAAACCTTAAACTTTGGGTGCGAGCTCCGATTATTGCGCTCTGTTCGCCAACGGAGTGAAGGCCGACTGTGCCAACAGCTTGGCGCATTGATACACGGTTCGAGTGGTAGGCATGGGAAGTCCAACTCTTTCGCCCAACTCCACGACCGCGCCGACCAACGCTTCCAGTTCCATCGGACGGCCCGCTTCAAGATCCTGCAGCATGGAGGTTTTGTGCTCACCAACTTTTTCCGCGCCGGCGATTCGCTGATCGATGGAGATGGGTAACTCCATCCCTAGCTTGTGGGAGAGTGCTTCGACTTCCTGCATGATGTTGCGAATCACAGAACAAACTCCCGGGTCGTGCACCATTTGAACGATGGTGGCACGGGTCAGCGCACTGACTGGATTCAGAGAGGCGTTGCCCAGAAGTTTCACCCAAATCTCGTGCCGCAGGCGAGTGGTGATAGGGCAGCGCAAACCGGATGCGATGAGCGCCTCGGCTATCTCGCGGACGCGTTCAGAGCGCGAGCCATCGGGCTCGCCAAGCGTAAACCGATTGCCCTCGATGTGTTGGATCACGCCAGGAGCGGTAATCTCGGTCGCAAAGTAGACAATGGATCCAACCACCCGGCGGGCTTCGATGACCGAGGAAATCACGCCGCCGGGATCGACCCGTTCCAGCCGCAGACCGTCCCACTCTCCTCCGAAGCCCTGGAAATACCACCACGGAATTCCGTTCTGCGTACTGACAACCGTAGTATCGGGGCCCAGTACAGGTTTCAGGTGAGGGGCCAGTTTTGGCAGGCCATGGGCTTTCACGCCAAGAAAAACGACATCCACCGGCTCTATTTCTTCCATGGAGCCGGTGATTGTCGGGCGCGCGAGGAAATCGCCCTCGGCACTTTTGACCCGAACGCCGTGCTCCTGCATGGCGCGAAGATGTGGTCCACGCGCGAACAGTGTTACGTCGAAACCAGCCTGCGCCATGCGCGCACCGATGTAGGCGCCGATAGCTCCTGCCCCCGCGATCAGATACCTCATTCCAACGACAACCCCAGTTGGTCTTCCACGAGTACGCTGGCGACGGCACGGCGACGAATCTTTCCGGTCGCGGTGGTAGGAATGGCATCCACCAGATATATTTTCGCCGGGCACTTGTACTCGGCCAGAAACTCGCGGCAGTGCTTGATAAGCTCCGACTCGCGTGCGCCATGCTTTTCGTGCAAAACAACGGCGGCCGCCACCTCTTCGCCGAGCGTAGGATGGGTGCAGCCGAAAGTAACAGCCGCTGCGACTGCGGGATGCCTCAACAAAACTTCATCCACTTCGTGGGGCGCGATGTTCTCGCCGCCGCGGATGATGATGTCTTTGATCCGGCCTGTGAGATGCAAATAGCAGTCCGAGTCAAGAAATCCCTGATCGCCGGTGCGGAACCAACCGTCCACAAAGGCGCGCGCATTTGCTTCCGGATTATTTTCATATCCTCGAAATACATTCGCTCCCTGAATCGCGATTTCGCCACGCTGGTCGGTCCCGAGGTGTTTGCCATCTTTGTCCATGATGCTGATTCGCAGGCCTGCGCCCACGCCCACAGAGCCCGGCTTCCGGTGACGCGGTGGCAGAGGATTCGAAGTCATCTGGTGCGCGGCTTCGGTCATGCCATAGGCTTCGACGAAGGGCACGCCAAAACTACCCTCGATCTTGTGTATGAGTTCCGGCGACAACGGCGCGCTGCACGACCGGAGAAAGCGCAGAGAGGCTGCTTCGACGGGCTTTCCACGGCTGCGGGCCAACAGAAGCTGATGCATCGTGGGCACCCCCGAGTACCAGGTCACGCGATGTTCGGCCACGGTTTTCCAGAAAGAAAGCGCGTTGAATTTGCTAGGAACAACCACCGTTCCTCCCGACAGCAGGGTAGACATGGTTGAACCAATCAATCCGTGAATGTGGAACAGAGGCATAACGCAAAGCGAAGTATCTTTTTCAGAAAGAGCATAAGTGTTGGCGATGTTTGCCGAGGAGATGGCGAGGTTGAAATGCCGTAAGGGCACCCTCTTTGGCCGCCCGGTACTGCCGCTGGTGTGCAAGATGAGCGCAATGTCATCGGCCGTAGGCTCGGTGGCTTTCGCTCCCGTAGGAGCGTTCACAAGGTGAACATTGCCCTTGTCCGTCATTTCGACGGAAAACGTGGGGATTTTGCGATCTTTGGCTGCGGTGCGGACGAATTCGGCACCTACCGGCGGACAGAGCAGAATACGGGCATCGGTGTCTCCCAAGAAGAAATGAAACTCCTCATACGGGTACGCCGGGTTTAGCGGGGCGGCAGTACCGGCAATCGAAGCGGCCAGAAAGGCGACAATGGCTGGCAATCCATTCGGCAGTGCTATCGCTACTGCATCGCCGCGGCGAATGCCCGCGGAAGCCAAAGCGTCTGCCATAGCCAGAACTTGCTGCCGAAGTGAATCGTAGGTGACACGGATTCCCAGCTCTGGAACGATGATGGCCGTGTGGCTATCCGCAAAATGTAGAACGTCAAGAAGAGTGTCAACGGACTTCAGTGTCATTCGTTATCGCCTCGGGCGCGGCTCTTTGTCCTTGTCCTTGCTCGGGTGTCCTGGATGATGAAACGCCTCTATCCTTGTCGCATGTCCGCGCTATTGTCCGCGAAACGTAGGGAACAGGCTGCAATTTTGAGCCTGACGTTGCGCGCGCGTGAATCCGCGGTCTAGCTTGGGTAACCTAGCTTGAGTAACCCTCCGCGCTCAGGGCTCTCTTGAACTCCTTCAGAAAGAACTGCACGTTATCTTCTGTGGCCAACGGGCCCATCACTCCAATGCGAAATACTTTACCCGCGAGCGGCCCAAAACCGCCGGCGATTTCAATGCCGGGTCCATCCAAAAGGCGTCGGCGCACCTCAGCCTCGTCAACCCCCTGGGGCACGCACACTGTGTTGAGCGTGGCGATTCGATGCTGCTCGGGAACGTGCATCTTCAGGCCCATGGCTTCAATGCCTTTTACAAAAGCGCGGTTGCAGAGGCGATGCCGCTCCCAGCGGTTTTCGATTCCTTCGTCGGCGATGACCGTGAGCGCCTCGCGCAGCGCGTAGAACATGGAAATCGGCGCCGTGTGGTGATAGCGATGAGACACCGTCGAATAGTCATGAATCAGTTTGAGGTCGAGATACCAGCTGCGGGGTGCAGTCGCGCGGGCGCGAAGAAACTCCATGGCGCGCTGCGACATCGCCATCGGAGACAGGCCCGGCGGACAACTCAATCCCTTTTGCGTGCAACTGTAGGCGACATCGATGCCCGTCTGATCAAACGCGACCGGAACTCCGCCGAGTGACGTAACGCAGTCTCCAATTACGAGCGCCCCGGCCTCGTGAGCAGCGGCACAGATCGCACGGCCGGATTGCAAAGCCCCAGTCGACGTCTCAGCATGAACGTAAGCTACAACCTTGGGCTTCTCGCGACGGATGAAGTCTCTCGCTTTATCATCGGTGTAGATCTCACCCCAATTTTTCTCAAAGCGCACGACGTTCGCGCCGTTGCGCTTTGCCATTTCCGTTAAGCGATCGGAAAAATATCCGTTGGCGAATACCGCTAACTTCGCTCCGGCATCGACGAAGTTGGCAACAGCAGCTTCCATGCCAGCGCTGCCGGTGCCGGAAATAACCAGGGTCGCGCCCTCGATTGTCCCAAAGGCTGGTTTGAGCAATTGCTGAACGTCGCCCATCACCTGGATAAAGTAGGGATCGAGGTGACCGACGATCGGCTTCGAAAGCGCCTCATAGACTCGCGGGTGAACCATGCTGGGGCCGGGGCCGAACAGATAGCGGCGAGGCGGTTGCAGGGCTGGGTACGCAAGTGCAGCGGTCTGTTCGATCGTGCTCATAGTCCTCGTTTCTGGTCACACCCATTCTTTGATACTACGGTACTGAACGGAGAACGGAGAAGCAACACCAGCGGAATGCCGAACATCGCTCCGAAGCGCAGTTTGACAGTGAGCGCCAAAGAGGCAGCCGGCGTCAAATTGATTCTTTCGATCCATTGAATTTGCGAATTTGCTTTCTGTATTTGGGTGCACGGGGAACGTGAATCGGCTGCTTCAAAGCCGTATTAAACCGGCGTGTGGTGTCCCTGCACAATCATCTCCTCGGCGATGCGGCGGGCTTCGGGCAGTGTCGTCGCCGCCTTGCGATCAATCTCAATTGGCAAATCGCGTTGAATCTTCGACAATTCCTCGTCAAAAATCCGAGTAATCAATTCGGCTGTGTGCTCCATCGGCTTGCCATCGTCACCGGCAACGTTCACTTTGTGCCGCACGCGTTGCGCAATCATCAAGCGGTATATGCGGTCGGTGGCGAGGTCCTCCATGTAGCCATCGAGCAGGCTCGCGCCCTTCCCATTGAGCACTCCGTTGCGATAGCGAATTACAGTGCGAACCGCCGCTCGCGTTCCGGCAAGAGTTATGCCTCCAACTCCTTTCGGGATCGGCCGCAGATCGGGATGCGAGTTCGGCAGCTTCGGTCTTTTTGTAATTTGATTGGGATACGGAAACTGCGCGACGGCAATCTCGTTCTGATCCGGGTGACCGGTCCACGCCCCATCCATCAAGCATTTGGCCTCATTCTCCTTGTCCTGCTTCAACACCTTCAGAGCGCGCTCGTTCAATTCCGCGTCCGTACGGCTGGGATAAAGCGCAGTCATTCCACCAATCGCGTGCGCCCCATGCTTGTGGCAAATCTCTGGCATCAAGGTGCGAAAGTTTTGGAAGAATGGCACATCATGCGGGATGGTATTGCGATCCGGCAAAATCCAATTAGGATCTTCGAGCATAAAATCGATCAGCGAGGCCATATAATCCCAGCGGCCCAGATTCAATCCCAGGCAGTGGCCCCGAAGATTGAAGAGGAATTCCTCCATCTGGTAGGCTAGTGGATGCGCCTCAACCAGCGCCATGCACTTGATGTAGTCCGGCGCAAGGCCTTTGTGTTTTGCGAGAGCCTGGAAGAGATCGCGCCACCAGAATGCTTCGTCGGCAGATTCGCTCTTTGGTATATAAACCGAGAAATTGTGAGGCAACCATGCCGGATCAATCTGGTACCAGATCAGCGCCAGGTCGAAGAGCGAAGCGGACAGAATCTCGTTCTTGATCACACCACCCTGGCTGAGATGCAGACCCCGGGGACGAACCCAAGTCACGGTTTTGGAACGCTGCACTGTGACTCGCTTGTTCCGCTTTTTGTCATCGTAGCTGAGTTCGTACTTGTAGGCGGCAATGGTGTTCTGGACCGCCAGCATAATGTGCTCCCACAGGTTGGCTGTGGAATCCTCCAGGTCGATCATGACGGCCGGAGAGCCAGAGTTCAGCAGCTTTACAGTTAACTCACCGTCGTCGGCCGGACCGGTCATCTGGTTGCGCTGGTCCGCACACCAATCAGGCACCTCGATTTTCCAATCCGAGGTGGTGGCTTCAGAAGCCGGCAAATAGTTCGGCGGTTTTCCGTGATGCGACGCCTCCAACACCTCCGCACGCTTGGCTACCAGTTTCCGCTGCCAGGGCGTAAATTGTTTGTGCAGGGGTATCAAGAATTCCAAAAACCCCTTGGGCAGATCCTTTTGCGGATTTAAATTCGCGGGGGCGTAATTCATGGATTGCGACGTGGCGTTTTCGGTATGCGATGCCATGGGATGCGGTCCTCGAAACCTGCGCCGCCGGCGATCGAGGATGGGATGAAGGCATCGCCGAGGCAGGTGCTTCTGGTGCTGCAAATATCCTAACTCAAAATTGTGGAACTTCAATGTTCGGATCTCACAGTCGACAGTGATGGATTGTCACTTGTGGCCTTTCGGTCTACCGCGTGGTAACGAAAAAGTACGCACTCATGGCGAAACCGAGGCTAATTACAAAAGCACGGATCTTGCGAGGATCGGCCTTCTGCGCGTAGTGCGCTCCAAACCAGCCGCCGGTAAGAGCGCCCGCAATCATCACCACGCACTGCGGCCACAAAACCGCTCCCGCCAGAATAAAAGTGAGTACGGCGGCGGCATTAATTGTGGCAGCCAGCAGAGTGCGAATCGCGCCCATGGCGTGAATGTCGCGCATCCCCAGGGCCGTCAACATGCCGAGCGTGAGGAAACCAATCCCGGCACCGAAATAGCCGCCATAGATGGCGACCAACAACTCCACGAATGAACAAACTGCGACTGCCGTCCAAGAGGTAGCCTGCAGATCATCGACGATCGCAGTCTGGCCAGCGATTGTGCGGATTGAATTGCCGAAACCAAACAGAAGGGTGCCCGCCAGCAGTAGCCAGGGAATCAAGTGGAGAAAAGTATGCTGAGGAGTTCTTAGCAATAGCAGCGCTCCGGCCCAGCCCCCGGCCACGCTGGTCACCAGGAGTGGAATTAACAAGCGCAGAGGAGCATTCAGACGTTTGAGATAAGCGATCGTGCTGGCGGCCAACCCTGGCCAAAGCGCGACCGTATTGGTGGCGTTCGCGGCCACCGCCGGCACCCGCAAGAACAGCAGCGCGGGGAAAGAAACAAAACTGCCGCCACCGGCCAGTGCATTCAGCGTTCCGGCGATGGCAGCTGCCGCAAACAGAAATATGGCGTGAGTAAGGTGCAATCTTCAAGATGTATCAGAAAAGGCAGAGGCAGCAAACATCATGCATGCGGTGCATTTGTGCACCCGAATGCCGAATAATCTATCGCAGCTCTTTGACTTTCTTTCTCACGGCTGCGAGGAGAGGCGCGGGCAGTTCGGCGTATCCTTCCTGTGTTGCGAGTGGCTGGCCGTCGCTGTATACCCAATTCCAGAGATCGTCCAGCGCGACAGCACGCGAGGAGTCGGACGATGAGGCGCGAAGATAAATCCAGCTAAAACTGCTGAGAGGAAAAGAATCGTCTCCTGGCGCGTTGGTCAACGACGCGGAGAAGTTATTCCAGCGCGGTGCTTCCACCGCCGCGCACGCCGCAGCAATGCTCTCGTTGGACGCTTTCACAAACCTGCCGGCAGAATTCAAGACAAGCGCCTGGGAAACACCGGCATTTATTGCATATTGATACTCGACGTATCCCATGGAACCGGGGGTGTTCTTTACCTTGTCTGCCATATCCGAACTGCGCTCCGCAGGCTGCCCGACCATCCACTTGGGCGAAGGAGTGACTCCGTACTGCGCGCGAAATTTGGGACTTACCTTGGAAAGAAAATCTGTTAAGACGTAATTGGAGCCTTTCCCGACTGGGCGATTGATTACCTGAATAGGAAGCGGTGGCAACGCCATATCAGGATTCAGCTTCGCAATTTGCGGCGCGTTCCATACTTTCACATCGCCAAGATAGATAGAAGCCAACACCTCCCCGGAAAGTCTAAGCTGCTGGTGAACATCGGGAACGTTGTAGATGGGAACGATGCCGATGAGCACAACGGGCAGTTCGATCAGATTGCCTTCCTTGCGCTCCGCATCCGTAAGCCGGGCCTCACCCGCCGCAAAATCCCCAGCGCCGTGAGAGATCTGCCTGATCCCCTCGCTGGTGCCGACGGGGAGGTAGCGCATCTGAATCGTGGGATTGCGTTTGTCGTATTCCTTCGCCCAGCGGGTATAAAGAGGGGCTGGCACGCTGGATCCTGAGCCGACCAGAACAACCGTATCCTGAGCTTCGGCAACGGTGCCATGCACTCCGAGAACAAGAATGGAGATAAAGTAGAGACAAACGCTCAAATAACGGTGCGGAATCCTTGGCTTAGAAATTTTTTCCCACTTCATCGATCCCTCCCAGAAAACGCGCGATGCAACAAAACGAAATCCCGATACCAAAATCAAACTAACAATTGAAGTAACGCCGGTAAAGTTACTATCGTTTCAGGGTAGGACCTTTGCCGAGCACTCCGTTCCGCCAAATTGCCGGTGTTAAGATGCTGATCGTCTAGAGCCGAACGAACGTATGTCAGACGATGCTATGTCGCAAACTTCCCAATCTCCTACCGAGGTCGAGGGTCTGGCGCGCGAACTGATGTCCGCGTATGAGGAGGGCCGGATGGTGGATGTACCTTTCTCTGCACGCGCTGGTTTCGACCTCGATACTGCGTACGCAGTGGAAGCGCGGCTGAAGGAGATGCGCCGGGCCGCTGGGCACAAAGCCGTCGGCCGCAAGGTGGGTTACGCGAATAAAGCCGTGTGGAGGGTGTTAAAACTGGAGACGCTGGTGTGGGCCCACATGTATGACGACACCGTCCATTCCAGCAACAACAATTCCGCCACGCTCACACTTGCTCATCCCCGTTCCCTTAAGATTGAACCCGAGATTGTCTTCGGTCTGAAAGATTCGGTCGGAGAAGGCTTCGACGCCGCTGGGGCGCTGGCGGCGACCGATTGGCTGGCGTTGGGATTCGAAATCATTGATTGTCCTTACCCGGAATTTAAATTTCAGCCCAGCGATTTCGTAGCGTCCTTCGGCCTTCATGCTGCCCTGGTCATCGGCGAGAAAATGAAAGTGCAGCCCGATCTAATTCCCAAGCTGGTCGAGGAATTGTCGCGGTTCAAAGTGCGAATGTCGAGGAGCGGAGAGTTCGTGGAAGAGGGATCGGGCAAGAACGCCCTGAAGAGTCCCGCTTTGTGCCTGGCGGAACTTGGTGCCGCAATCGCACGGCGATTTCCGGACCAGCCGCTGAGCCCGGGAGAAATCGTCAGCTCCGGCACGCTTACAGCTGGGCATCCAACGGCGAAGGGCGACCTGTGGACGGCCGCAGTTGAGGGTATTTCGTTGCCCTCGCTGACCCTGCAGTTAACCTAAATGACGCTCGGAGTTCGTTTTTGGGAAAGGTTCCACTCCCAGCAACAAAAAACCGCGCTGCTGGTTAGCAGCGCGGATGCGAAGGTCGCCACGCCCAGTAGAGCGAACAGCGAAAGTTCGTTTGAGAAGTTAGACGCTAGCGATCTTGCGGCGAATCGCTCCCGCAAGTCCGACCAGCCCAGTCCCGAGCATCATCAAGGTGCCGGGTTCAGGAACGGTGCTGAAGCCGATGAACTCTTGTGGCGTTCCCATGCCCATGCTCTGGGTGCCCGCGGTGGGTGTGTAAAGTACGAGACCGTTGAAGGCGCTGTTCTTGGCGCCCGAAGCCAATGCCAGATAGGAGGCATCAATCGCGGCCCCACCCTCGGTCGCAAATTGGGATTGGGCTCTGGCGTTCGATGAAAACAATCCCCAGATCGCCCAGTTCGCCTTGGTAGCCGTAAGAGTTCCGGCCAGCATGCTCTTGAAGATCAGACCGGCGGCCTTATAGTCCGCGGTCATCGACGGCCCAAAGAGGCTATTCGCAATGCCTTGCAGGAACGGCGTTTCCGTTGCCTTCCAAGTCTCACCCTTCGACATGGTGTTGTCATAGCTGTCGCAAAGCAGAGACGTCGCAATTCCATTTACGGAAACCGAGTAGGGATAGACACCACCACCACCGATACCGCTTGGGGTGGCGCTGTTGAACTGCATATTCACCGAATTGGCGAACGCGGGACTCGCTAAAAGTAGCGAGAAAAAAATAATAGAGAGTACAGCTTGAAGTCGACTCAACCGCATAGGTCTGCTCCTAGCACACAGAGGATGGCTGTCCATAGGCAGGCGACAGCCTGTGTAGCTTTTTCCTTCAATTTGGGGGAGTTTCAGCAGCCGCGCTGCTTATGCCGCGAAGGTCGGCGTGTTAACGGAATATTAGCTTACTCCGGTAACTTTGGTATGAGACTACCAGCGCGTACAGCCCTTGAGAATACCCCAAATGGAGTATTACTAGAGTTCTCCGTCGAAACGCCCCACGAAGCGAAGACCAGGCGAAGATCAGGCGAACATCTTAGGCGCTTATTGCAAATTCGGTACTGGGCGGGGAAATCCACAGGATATTTTTGTGCAAACTATTTCTCGCTTTGCTAGTATGATCGCCAAACGGGTGGATCCCCTTTATTTTGTGGAGGTGTAAATCCCCCCGTGTGGCACTCAGAGTGCGTCTACGCTGGTGACGGAGTGCCAATAGTCCAGGAGTTCAAGTTGGCCGCCGCAGGTAGGAGTGGTTTGTGCCCGATCCCGAGAACGGGAACGTCCAGGTGCAGGTGAGAGTCCGGCGGCGACGAAGCCGTCGGCATCGCAGAAATCGGCTGATTCGCCGCGTGCTCGTGGCAGCGGTGCTTACACTTGTTACCGCTGTCGCCTCGACCGTAGCTTTGAGATATTTTGGTCCCTCCCTGTTTCACAACCGGCAGGCGGAATCCTCCAGCTTCGATCAAACTGTACTCAGCCGCGAGCGCGCGGTTACTCTCAACAGCTTGATTTCGGCGGAGCAGCCATCGCGTCCGGTTTATCCTTACTCCGTGGTGGCGGGCGGCGTTGAAGACGCTAAAGAATTGAAGTGGGTGGCGGAGCACGACCCTATCGTGGCCGCGCACTACGCCGGCTTTGACTACAATCACGCCCAGGTGGTTCGACTCACGCTGGCCCGCACGGTCTATATGTCCTACCGCATCGGCAACCACATTTACTGGATGCGTCGAAGAATAACGCTGCACAAAGGCGAGAAGCTGATTACCGACGGAAGAATGACAGCTCGCGGCCGTTGCGCCAACCGCGTCGAGCCGACCGCGCAGCAGCCGACCGCACCGGCCGAGCCTGCACCGGAAAAATTCGATCAGCCTGTTCAGGCGGGTGAGGGAACAGCGATGCAGTCTCCCGAGATTCCATTTCAGTCGGCGCTGCTCAACCGGCCGCTGGCGCCCGGCTTCGATCCCAGCGGACCGCTGAGTTTATACAATCCCTTCGAAGGCGGAAATGGGCTAGCGCTTTCGCCTCCGCCACTGCCGGAGGGCCTTTGCGGACCGGTGAAAAAAGGTTCCACTGGGACTGGGACAACGACCGGTACCAACGGCAAGAAGAAGCCAAGCCCATGCGGTAGTGGTGGATCCCCATCACCCGTGCCCGAACCCGGAACCTGGGTGATGCTCCTCTCCGGATTGGCGGCCATCGGCTGGCAGGCGCGCCGCAAGCTTTGCTAGTTAGTGCACCTTGGCTCTTTACAGTGCAGTGTCATCCTGAGCGAAGCCGTTTTTCAGGCGGAGTGAAGGATCTCCCGCTCAAGCCAGCCTGGCGCGTAAGCCAAAATCGCACGCTAATGCAACCTTTTCCATTAGCCATATCGTGCCCGACCCAAGGTTGTAATCCTTTCGTCAGGGCTTTCGATTGCAAACGCTGCTAAGATCGCGGTAGCGCAACGAAAAGCATCAATTTATGTTCTCCTCCCCCCGAACTGCTGCGGCTGTATGGTTATGCGCGGCAGTTTGTTTTACCGCGCCAACGTCAGCTCACGCCCAAAGCGCGCCTTCGATTCAGCGAGCGCAAGTGCTTCGCGGCGGAGGCCAGGTCGAAATCGAGATCGAGGCCAGCGCTCGCATCGTCCCACAAACCAACTTGATCACGAGTCCCGACCGCCTGATCGTTGATTTCGTCAACGCGACTCCCGGCGCTCTGCTACGCAATCAAGTGGTGAATCGCAAAGAAGTGAAGAGTATGCGCGTGGGCTTGTTTTCGTCGAACCCACCGGTCACGCGCGTGGTGTTCGATTTGAATGGTCCACAGCCCTACCAGGTTTTTCCGTCGGGAAAAACGATCATCGTGAAGGTCGGAACTCCGGGCATCGAAGCAGCCAAGGGTAATCCCGCTGCTGAGCCGGAGCTGGTGAGTATCACCTATCCCCCTTCAGACGCGCCGCCCTCGGCGCCAACTCCCGCGCCGGTTTCCCCGCCACCGCCGAAACCGCGCCTCGTAGTTTCATTTCGAAATGGATTGCTCTCGATCAATTCCGATCAAGCCAGCCTGTCGGAAGTTCTCTTCGCCGTTCACCAGCGTACGGGGGCAGAGATCGCAATCCCCGCGGGAGCGGAGCAGGAAAAAGTTGTAGTTCAGCTCGGCCCCGCGCCCGCTCCGGAAGTTCTGGCGCACTTGTTGAATGGCACGAAGTTCAATTTTCTGATTCTGAGCTCGGCCAGCAACCCTCGCGATCTGGACCAGGTAATCCTCAGCCCGCGCGGAGAGGGAGGGCTGTTGTCGCCCAGCCCCCAACTCCAGCCGATGGCGGTCGAGGATGAGCGGTCCATGCAGCCAAACGCCGTTCCACCACCGCAGCCGGAACCACCGCCCCCACCCGACAATCCAAATCCGCCAGCCGACGGCCAAGCTGCACCGCCTCCGCCTCCGAACGAGAACCCAAACTAGGCTTGGGAGTTCCTAGATTTACGTGTGCGATTTGAATTAGGGCGCAGTAATCAGCCGGATCGGCACGGGAGACGTTCCGTGAGCAACGGTAGTACCCCCAAAGCTGTTACCACACCCGGCTACATTTATCACGGTCACGTTTATGTTTCCGTTAGTAGGGCCGCTGGTGTCGGCATTGTTTATGAAGACCTGCAGGAACCCTATGACTGTGACCTGGGTGATTCCACCGGGCGTAAAAGTTCCGACTGCACCGCTGTCATAGATCGGCAGGGAGACGATCGATGGGCTGCTAGTGATCTGGCTGCCGCTGGCTAAGCCCGTAGGTACGAGCGCGCTGTTGCCTCCAGCCAGAATTTGGAAAGGGTATGTGTAAGCGGCAGGAGCGGGAGGGCCCGGTCCAGGGTTAAGATAATCTTGGCCGTTTCCGAGGCCGGTTCCGCCAGCGTTGATGAGGCACTGCGCCGCGTTCGCACTATCGTTTCCGGGCGGCCCTGGATTGTCGGCTAGGTCGACGTTGTTCGCCAGTGAATTTCCGCACGCGTAAACGGTGGATTGATCGCAACCCGCGACGGCGTTCCAATAAGTGGCATTTTGAACTTGTGAACATCCATTGATAGCGCCGTTGGCGGCGATTGCTACCGAAGTAGCCGGCGCTTCTCCAGGGACATATTGCAGTGTGCCAGACGTGGCAGTGGGAGCAGCCGGAAGAACGCAACTGCTCGCGATTCCGGAATTGCAGTCCGCGACCAGGTTAAACGTTTCGCCGATGACCCCGGGAGTTGAGACCCCAGGTTTCTGGACCTGTCCGACCGTTGGGCTGACGAAGGAGAACCCAAGGTGCTCTGGATCTAGATTGGGGACAAACCACGGTTTCACGCACCGGGGATTGACCGGGACCTCCCCAAGGACGAAGGAGCCTGAAGGATTGAACGCCTCGGCAGTCGCGGTAGCGCTCACACTCGCGCTCGAAAATGTGCTACCGAATAACGAGAAAATTCGAGCGAAGAAGACTGGTAGATTCGTGCTTCGCAGGCTGACTGTAACAATGGGATTCACCCCGAAATCTGCGCCGAGCGTAGAGCAATCGGCATTTCCGGCGCCTCCGGAGTTTCCAGCTATGTAGTTCACCTGTACCGATCCGCTCGGAACCGCGACACCGCCAATCAGGTTCTGCTGAGCTATGCTGATGGCAGCCTGGGTCGCGGTGCCGGCTGGCCCACAGGCCGCCTGCCATGAACCAGAAGAGTTCGTCGGATCAGTTGTGATTCCGGAGATCGAAATCACCCTCGCCGCCGCCAACGCTGCTGCGTCCGCGGAGCGTTGTGCCTCATCCTTTGCCTGGTAAAGAGTACCAATATCGATGGACAGCGCAGCCATGGAAATAATGGCGGCCATCGATAAAGCGACCAGCGCCATGGTCACGCCCCGCTCCCGCGGGCGGTGCGGGACGTTTCGTCGGGATCGTTTGATTAGTGGTGCCAGCATACTGTGGTTTTCAGCTTTCGTTTCTGAACTTAGTTTTCATTAAATGCGACGGCGGTTGTTGTGATGGTCGTGGGGCCGATGAATCTACCGAAGAGCCCCGCCACACCGCTGAATTGCCAAGTGTAAGGATAAGTGATGGTAACGGATGTATTCACCGCGAACTCGGTGGTACCCGTTATTTGCGTGGTAAGGCCTCGGTTGATCTTGAACACTAATCCGGTTCCACCAGTGCACCCCGTGAGGGCGGGTGAGGCCCATTTAAGGGAACCTGCCGACGCCGGCGTAGTGCCCGCCATGCCGCAGTCGTTGACCTTCTCCGACAATAGATAGTTATCTGCTACCTGGTAAGCATCCGAGACGGAGGCGGGCACGCTTGCGTTAAGGTCGGTGGCCGGATCAGATGCGGCAACGCGTGCAGCCTCTCGCGCCGCGTTGGCCAGTTTGTGCTTGAGCGCGAGCGCACCGCTGAAGTCGAAAATCCCCACGACGAAAAAGACGAGCAGTGGAACCGACAGCGCAAATTCGACGATTTGAGATGCGCGATCCTCACGGCAAAGTCGTCCAGCGATAACCTTCCCAACTCTACGGGAATGAAGAAAGGCACTCACTGACTTTCCGCCCTCATCTGGGCCTGCGCCCGCAGGTTGACGGTTTGATTATCCAGGGAGGTGAACGGCAGCCAAAACCTGAAGGGATACTGGAAGCTGACGGATATCCCGCATTCTCCGGCGCCGCCAGTAGTGGTCGAAGATAACTGGACGTAGTCTTCAACTAGGGTCCCGCGCCTGCGACGGTGCCTCACTCCCTGCACGCAAATGTTCCCTTGTGCTCCGTCGCATCTTACCGTCGTGCTGCTGCAGCCTGTGGTTACGCCGTTCGGTGCACAGGCGCAAAGAGCAGGCGGATTTGTTGGCTGTTGCAACATTGCAGGATTGATATGAGCGGACTTCAGATCATTCTGAATGACGTTCCAGGCGTTCTGGGTGGGATCGTTTTCCGCACACGTCGTGCAAGCCGGCGCGACGGCGGCGCGAGCGCCGTCCCGGGCCGCGTTGGTGATCGCGCCGTAGATGTGGAAGGCCTGTCCGAACCAGAAGATTCCGATGAGCGCCAAGAACAGCAAGGGGACAATCATCGCGAATTCAGCGATTTCAGAACCCCGAGGGCTGCGGACCAAGGCAAGCCAGTGCATTGTCCTCTCCTGTTTCATAGCTATCGCGCTCCCCACATTTTTCCGACGCCAAAAAGCAAAGTAGTCAAAGCTAATGCTACGCCATATGGGACCTTGAGCGACTGCGGGTTGTCCAGCGAAACCTCGGGCCCGGGCATACGAAAGGTCACCATGGAGGCCAGCATCCGGCCGATATTGCGCAGCGTCTGCAGGAAGCGGCGCTTGTAGATCACCAAGGCCAGGGCCATGATCCCGGCCACAAAGATCGAACCCATCAGCAAATCGGCCAGTACCGCAGGCCCTACGAATGCGCCCAGAGCGCCAGCCAGCTTCCAATCGCCCGCCCCCAGGCTCCGAACCAGAACAAAGGGCAACAACACCAGCAATCCCAACCCGGCGCCCAGCAGGGAACTCTTCAGCCCCGGCCATCCACTGGCGATTGCATTGGCTGCGATTCCGATCAGCAGACCCGGAACCGTCAGCCAGTTGGGAATGCGACGGCTCCGCCAATCGATGTAGCCGGCAACCGCAGTCAAGACCACCGCCAATCCCAACAGAAGCGGCTTCAAACCGGCTCCGCTTGGCAGAGCGAAACGCAGGCGCTGAGCACCGTGGGCTTAGATCGTTTTCTTGCCTGAGTCATCTTCAACGGGCCGGACTGGGGAAGGGCGGCTGCTCGGCATTCAAGCCGGTAAAACCCGCCGCTGAGGCGGATTTTGGCATAGCCGATGCTTGAAGTCAATGAAAGTCGTGGTGTCCGATCTTGGCACGCGGGGGGCAGGCCGCGCGTCAGGCAGGGAAGAAATCGAGCTTCGCTCGACGGACAGCCGAGGGCGGCTGTCCCCACACAGGCACTCGAGGGATAGCCGAAGAGCGGCTGTTCCAACACACGCGCGGCTCTATCTACGAACTGATCTAGCGGTTGAAGGCTCCCGTGCCGTTGTGTTCCGCCACGACGCGTTTGGCGTTGTCCGCCAGGGCTTTGGCTTGTGGGAGAAGATCCAGCCCTTTCAGCACTTCCGGATCCGCTTCCGTACGCACCTTCATGCCTTCATCCTGGCCGAAAGCATCGACGAAAATCTCAGCCTTGATGTTCGACCTGATCCAGTCGTTATTATCGACCAGATCCGCCTGAGTGTATGGAATGTTGGCTTCGTCGAGCGACTTGCGGAAATCCTGCATGGTGAGGTCGTCAACTTCAAAGCTCTTCGTCGGATGGTGACTCACGACGTAGCGCTTCGCGAAGTTGAAGAACGCATAGTGCTGCAACAGCGTGTCCTGGAAGTGATTGCTCTTCACTGGAGGAATCACAACGTCGGGCGTGATACCACCGCCACCATAAACCGTGCGGCCGCTATCGGTGAGCTTCACTTCACGATTGGCATTGCTGCCGGATTCGGGCTCGCGGTTGTAATAGTAATCGTAGAGCGAAATGTTGCTGTAATCGCGCTGGATCAGCCGGCCGCTGGGCGTGTAGTAGTGTGCCGTGGTGAGAGCGAGACCGGTGTTTTCCGACAACGGATACACAGTCTGCACCAGTCCTTTACCGAAGGTGACTTCGCCCACGATCAGCCCGCGATCGTGATCCTGAATCGCTCCCGAAACAATCTCCGCCGCCGACGCGGTGAGGCGATTAACGAGGACGACGAGAGGATAATCCTTACCTCCGTTGCCATGTTGCGCCACATAACGCTTTTCCGCAGAAGCGCGGCCATGGTGAGAAACAATGAGTTGACCCTTCTTCAGGAATTTATCGGAGACCCCTACTCCTTCGCTCAGCAGGCCGCCAGGATTTCCTCGCAGATCAAGAATCAGTCCTTTGAGATCGCCGAATTCATCCAGGGCTTTCGAAACCTCTTCCTCCGTAGTCTCGTTGAATCCGGTTACGTGCAGGTAACCGATTCCAGGCCGGATGAGGAAATGCACGTCCACGCTATAGCGTGGAATCTCGTCGCGCACCAGGGTGAATTCCATCGGCTTTTCAACCCCTTCGCGCGAAATACTGATGTGCACCGTCGTGCCCTTCGGGCCCTTGAGTATGTCGGCGACGTCGCCAGTGCTCATGTTCTCCGTGGACTTGCCATCGACCGCGATGATCACGTCACCCGGATGAATGCCCGCTTTGTAAGCGGGCGTGCCCGTGAAAGGAAAGATCACAATCACTTTGTTATTGCGTGGCCCCACAGTCATGCCCACGCCGTAGTACTTGCCCCGCTGATCTTCGCGCATCAAGGCATACGACTTGGGATCGAAGAAATTCGAGTGCGGATCGAGCGCATGCAGCATTCCCGGGATGGCCCCGTTGTAGATGGCTTTATCCGGATTGACCGGCTCCGCGTAATTTTCCTCGACGATGGAGTAGACATCGGTGAACTGCTTCAGGCTGTCTTTAACGTCGGTGTCGCCCGACAGCGAGGACTGCTGTCCCGTCCGCTGGGCAAAAAGAATTCCCAGAAACCCGCAGGCGAGCAGAAAAAAAACAACCAGAAAGAGTGAACGCCGAGAACTACGTGCCATTTTTGATTATCCTTCGGTTTAGGGGTGTCGACCGTCCCCAGCTACCGCGCTGAATACTAAAAGTATAACACTGGGTTAGATGCGCGAGAGCCCGGATCGTTACCGAGGGTAACCGCCCTGTTCATTTGGGCGGGACGACCTTCAGAAGGCGTCTTGTCAACAGTTTGTCTCATCGTTGCCGCTTTCCCGCTTCAGCATTATGATGAGCGCATGAGTTTTTCCGAGACGATCTTCCTGTTCTTCCTGGCGCTGATTATCTTCGGGCCAAAGAAGCTGCCGGAGATCGCTCGTCAAGCCGGAAAACTTCTCGCCGAACTGCGCCGTGCTTCGAACGAATTCAAGTCGCAGATCGAAACGGAAATCGCCCATCTTGAAGTCGAGAAGGCCCGAGCCGCGCTGCCGCCTAGCCAGCCGCCCCAAGGCACGGTGGCCAGCCTGGGTCTCAATCCTGCGGCAAGCGAACCGATTCCGCATACGCCCGACTCTACCGCTACGCTCGCGGCTCCAACAGTCGAAGACGCTTTACCACCTTCAAATACAGCTCCGGCACTAAGTCCAAATCCTCCCGCCGAGCCTGTCTCGCAGACTGACGCTTCCACCTCGCAGGCGTCGCATGTCTGATACCGCAACTACCGTTTCCAGCGAACAGCCTGGCCGCGACGCTATGCCCACGATGGGTTTTCTCGATCACCTCGAGGAGTTGCGGCGCCGCTTGGTTTACTCAATCGCCGCCGTGGCCGTCGGATTTTTCGCCTGCTGGTGGAAGGTGGAGTGGATCTACGGAATCATGCAGCGCCCCATTATGGATGTGCTCAGAGCGAACGGAATGTCGGAGAAACTGGTGTACCTGAATCCGACCGAGCCCTTCAACCTTTACTTGAAGATTGCCGCCATGGCGGGCGTGTTCGTTACTTCGCCGTTCATCCTTTACCAGGTGTGGATGTTTATCTCTCCCGGGCTTTATCGCAACGAAAAACGCTACGTCGTTCCGTTTATGGTTTCGACCATCGCCCTATTCATCACGGGTGGATACTTCGGATACAAAGTTGTCTACCCGCAGGCGCTCGGGTTCCTGGTTCATTTCGGCAGGCAGTTTCAGCCGATGATCACGATCAGCGAATATACGTCGCTGTTTCTCAGCATCATTCTCGGCATGGGCTTAATTTTCGAGATGCCGATCCTCATCTTTTTCCTGGCTTTGATGGGCATCGTGAGCGCCAGCTTCATGTTTAAGAATTTCCGCTATGCGATTTTGCTGATTTTTATCGTAGCGGCCATTGTTACACCCACTCCCGATATTCTGAGTATGTGCATCTTTGCCGCTCCCATGGTCGCGCTGTACGGCGTAAGCATCGGCATCGCTTACCTGGTTCATCCGAAGCAGCGGCAGGCACGAAAAGACAAAAAGGCTGCATGAGAGCGTTTTCAGGAATTCAGCCTTAGGTTGACATTTACGTTCATTTGTCGTCGACGTCATCGTTGCTGGGGTCATCGTGTTGGGGTCATCGTATTAATGATGAGGAAGTGGATATCTCTGCCGTTGTTATCCTTCGCATTTGCCTTCACGCTTCTTTCCTGCGATCACAACAAGGAGGGCGGCCGGGTGCAAGCTCAGAGTCCACTAACGACGGCTTCCGATACATCTCGGACCGCGCTTTCTCTTCCGGCCGACACCGGTCCGGCTCCCACGATTAACGGCGCGCGAGCAATGCAATACGTGAAGGAGATTGTGGCCTTCGGCCCGCGGCCGGTCGGCAGCGCGAATCACAAAAAAGTCGAGGACTACATTCTCGGTCATCTGAAGGGCGATGAGGTGGAGAAGGATTTCTTCGCGGCGGATACCCCCGAAGGGAAGCTTCCTGTGCGAAATTTTATTGCGAAGTTTTCCGGCACCAAAGATGGAATCATCGTGATCGCCAGCCATTACGATACGAACTATCCTTTGCGCAATACATCCTATGTGGGCGCTAACGACGGTGGCTCTTCCAGCGCGTTGCTTCTCGAATTTGCCAACCAACTGCGCAGCAAAAAGAACGATGGCTACAGCATTTGGCTGGTATGGGACGATGCCGAGGAGGCAATTAAACGGGAAACCGAGATGCCTTTTGCCCAGGACAGCTTGTATGGAATTAGCCATCTGGCTGAAAAGTGGCAAGCCGACGGA
Organism: uncultured Acidobacteriota bacterium; assembly: GCA_963717205.1. Lineage (GTDB taxonomy): Bacteria > Acidobacteriota > Terriglobia > Terriglobales > Acidobacteriaceae > Sulfotelmatobacter. The sequence continues at coordinate 387,037 of CAVQVP010000002.1, forward strand.
ACTCTGAAAAAGATCAAAGCATTCCTGCTGGCAGATATGGTGGGCGACGCAGATCTCAACATCGAGCGCGACGCGAACTCGACTCCATGGCTTGAGGACGTTGTATATGAGGCTGCTACCCGGCTTGGTTATCAATCGCATTTCTTCGCGCGAACTATGGGAGTGGACGACGATCATATTCCCTTTGTGAAGCGGGGCGTGCCCTGCGCCGACTTCATCGACTTCAACTACGGCTACAACGATGTCTTTTGGCACACGACACAAGATACGGTCGACAAGCTCAGCCCCAAGAGCCTGGAAATTGTAGGCGCCACCATGCTGGAAACAGTCGGCATTCTCGACAAAATGGATCCGCTGCCGCCCAAGTGAAAGTTCCAACAAGGTTAAGAGCTGCAGGTCAAGCACGCTTCGTCAGCAAACTCCGCGTGCTGTTCTCCGCGAATTGCGCGATGTGCTCTTTGCTCTTTTCCCTGATTTCATTTCTAATGCACGCCATATGCGAAAGTTGAAAGCGTTGTGGTGGTGTTTCCTCCTCAGCGCTGTTGGTCTTGCTGCAGATCCACCCGCTGCAAATCCACCCATCGACACTGACGACGGCAGGCTCATTCAGGTCGCTCTGCAACCTTCCACACTGGAAAGCAACCTGCGCCGGCTGACAGATGAAGTCGGTGGCCGCGTTCCTGGTACTCCTGCAATGCAACGGGCCATCGACTGGGGCGTCCAAGCATTCAACGCTGCGGGTGCCGACCACGTCCACACCGAGGAGTTCTCCATCCCGCATTCCTGGGCAGAGGGCGCAACCGAGATGGCCGTCAGCGCCATGGGCACGGCGCTGGATCCGAAGCTTACGCAAATTCCCAAAGTCGAGTTTCGTGTCCGCTGCGTCTCGATCGCGTGGGCGCCCGCGCTTGCCGCGGTGAGGCACGTGCCCATGATTGACCTCGGCAATGGCGGCCCGGCCGATTTTGCAAAGGCTGGAGATATTTCCGGCAAAATATTGCTCGTCCATTCAGCTGTGCTGAAGACTTGGAACGATCTTTTCGCCGAGTATTCGAACGCGCCGCCTGTGATCACGGCAGCGGTGAACGGAAAAGCCATGGCGGTCGCCTTCATCGCCACGCGCGAGCACGACATTCTGTACCGCCATACCAACTCTGCTGAGGGCGAAATCGACCGCATTCCTCAGGTACTCGTTGCGCGCGAAGATGGCGAGCGCATCGCCCGCCTGCTGGCCTCGGGGCATCCTGTATGGGCGGATTTGAGTATCCCCAATCGGATCGGCGGACCGATTAAAACCGCCAACGTGATCGCGGAGATCAAAGGCAGCGAGAAGCCCGACGAATTTGTCATTCTCGGGGCGCACCTCGATTCGTGGGAACTCGGTACCGGCGCGCTCGACAACGGCTGCAACGCTGCGTTGGTGATAGACACGCTGCGCGCAATCAAAGCATCAGGATTGAAGCCTCGCCGTTCCATCCGCTTCATTCTTTTTTCCGGTGAAGAGGAAGGCCTGCTCGGGTCGCGCGCCTATGCCATCGCGCACCGCTCCGAGCTCGACCACGCCGCCGGAGTCGTCGTCTGGGATGCCGGCACAGGAAAGACAACGAGTTTTGCCGACGGAGGCCGCAAGGATGTGCTCGATGCCGCCAACCGCCTGATCCTGCCATTGAAACAGTTTGGCCTGACTGAAATGAAAACCAACATGGAGTGGGGCACAGACCACTTTGATTTCATGCTGGAAGGCGTTCCCACGTTTGTCGCCGATCAGGACGAAGCGAACTATCTGGAAAACTATCATGCCGTCTCCGACACCTACGACAAGGTTGACTTCGTCCAACTCAAGAAGCACGTCGCCGAGGCCTCTGAGTTCAGCTTCGGTCTGGCCAGTCTTCCGGAAAAAATCGGTCCGCGCTTCACCCGCGCGCAGATCGAAGAATCCATGCGCGAAACCCACGGCGATGTAGTACTCAAGTCCTCAGGTCTCTGGGATGCCTGGGAGAGCGGGCGCCTCGGCCGGCAAAAGCAGTTTTAGAGTTTCAATTTCCGATTTCTAATTGCCAGTTGAGCCGCGCGGCTGTTTCAATTGACAAGTAGCAATCGATAATCGGCAATCTCCTTTGCTCTACTTCTGGATTCTGTTCAATCTGTTCGCGCTGGGCATGCTGGCGCTGGACCTGTTTGTCTTTCACCGCCACGGCCGCATCGTGCGCTCGCACGAGGCTCTCGCCTGGACCGGCCTGTGGATAGGCCTCGCCGCAGCCTTCGCCGGATTGATTTTTTTCTGGCAGGGACATCAGGCCGCGCTTGAGTTCGTCACCGGTTACATCCTCGAACTATCTCTCAGCGTCGACAATCTTTTCATCTTCCTCGTGATCTTCCGTTATTTTTCCGTGCCCGAACAACATCAGCGCAGTGTCTTGTTTTGGGGCGTCCTCGGAGCGGTTCTCATGCGCGGCTTGTTCATTCTCGCCGGAGTGGGGCTGATCCACCGCTTCCACTGGATTTTCTACGTGCTCGGGGGGTTATTGATTTACAGCGGCGTCCGCCTCGGATTCATGCGCGAGCACCAAGTCGACCCGGCCAAAAATCCAGCCGTGATGGCATTGCGGCGCTGGATGCCAGTGACGGACGAGTATCAAGACGGCCGTTTTGTTGTCCGCGGCTGGAAAGGCAAACCGGGATTTTACGCTACGCCGCTGTTAATAGTTCTTGCCGTGATCGAAACCACGGATATCCTTTTTGCGGTCGATTCGATTCCCGCCGTCCTCGCAGTCACGCTGAACGCCTTCATCGTTTATACGTCGAATGTCTTCGCGATTCTCGGCCTGCGTTCGATGTACTTCGCGGTCTCCGGACTGATGAGAGCCTTCCGCTTTCTTCACGCCGGGCTCGCCCTGGTGATGATTCTGGTGGGCCTGAAGATGATCGCAGCCGATTATTTTCAGGTCTCAACCCTGGTGACCCTGGGAGCGGTAGCCGGAGTGCTCATGGTGTCGGTAGTCGCATCGATCGCCTACCCCGCACTGGGCGAGAAGTAGCGCGCGCGCTAGACAAATCGCACCTTCTCGTCTTTGACCACCGAGTGCTTCAGAAACTTTTTGTCGTCACGGCCGGGGTAGTCGGTGCGATAGTGCGCACCGCGGCTTTCCTCCCGCGCCAGCGCCGAACGCGCCACCAGCAATCCCGCGAGGTGCAAGTTTGCGGCCTCATGGGAACGCCGCGTGCGCGGATGCGCCAGTCTCGGAGACATCGCCTCCAGCACCCGGATCGCCTCCTGCATGCCAGCCCGCGTGCGCACAATGCCGGCACCCTTCCACATCGTGTCCTGGATCTGTCCAATCATTTCTTCGATTCCCGCATCGACCGGTCCGTTCTGCGAGGCAGCTTTCTTCGGCAGGCTCGCGGGCTTGCGTGCATACTTCAATTCATCCCGCATTGTTTTCCCCGCTCGCGCTCCATAAACCAATCCTTCGAGCAGAGAATTGCTGGGGAAGCGGTTCGCGCCATGGACGCCGCTTGAGGCGGTTTCGCCTGCAGCATAAAGGCCTGCTACGCTGCTCTTGCCATCCAGCTTGGTGCGTACGCCTCCGATCGAATAATATGCAGCCGGGCGGATGGGAATTACGTCCTCTGTTATGTCGATATTGTGCTTCATGCAGGTTGCGTAGATGCGCGGAAGGCGCTTCTGCACTCGTGCCGCATTCAGGTGAGTCAGATCGAGGTAAACGAACGGATCCCGTGCGTGGCTGACTTCCATCTCGTGCATGATGGCTCGCGCCACAACGTCAGCGGGCGCCATCTCGGCTAGAGGATGGTATTTCCCCATGAAGCGGTCCATCTCGATGTTCCGCAGATAACCGCCCTCAGCACGCAGGCCTTCCGGAAGCAGAATTCGCGGAGCCTTTTTCATGTAGAGCACTGTTGGATAAAACTGAATGAATTCCATGTCGCCGACTTCAGCGCCGGCACGAAAAGCCATTGCTACTCCGTCCGCGGTAAACGCTTCGGGATTGGTCGTATTGCGATAGAGTTGGCCCAAGCCCCCTGCGGCGAGCATGACCGCCGAACAGGCTATTTCCTCCGGCATGCCTTTGTCGCTGATCAGCGAGATCCCAGTTACGCGCTGGTCTTCAGTGAGAATATCCGTGACAAATTCGAACTCCAATACGGAAATCTGTTTACACGTTCGAACTTTGACATGGAGCATGCGCAGGATTTCATCTCCCACCGAATCGCCGGAGGCACGCAAAACATGGCTGTGGCTGTAAGAGGCCTCGCTCTCAAATGTAAGTTTGCTTCCGTTGCGGTCCAGTTGCTTGCTCCAGGCGATAAGTTCTTCAATGCGATGGACCCCTTCTTCCACGAGAATCTTCACCGCCTCCGGATGACACAAGCCATCGCCGGCGATCAGAGTGTCCTGCAGGTGGAGGATGAGTTCCTCCTCATCGCTGAGGGCGCTCGTAACCGCGCCGGGAATCGGAGCAGTGCGGGATTGCGTAACCTCTTTTTTCGCCAGCACCAATACGCGACCCGCGGACGCAAGTTCGATCGCGGCTCGCAGGCCGGCGACTCCGGCGCCAATCACAATGAAATCGGTCTCGGCTGGAAGACCTTTCATAAACGGCAAATGTTACCACTTCCGCCACCAATCTGATCAAAGCTGGTGCGAGCATACGCTATGATGGGACTTCCATGGCGCAGGTCACCATCCATGTTCAGCCCCGTCCGTACCAGGCCAGGATTGAAAACGGCCTGCTCTCGCGAGCCGGAGCTTTGCTGGCCGAACTGCTGCCACAAGCGAGCAAAGTCTTCGTGGTAACCGTCCCGCCCGTGCGGCGGCGCTGGGGTGCGAAGCTGATTCGCTCGATGACTTCGGCGGGGTTCAAGCCGCAGGTAATCCAGATGGCCGACGGAGAGCCTGCTAAAAAGCTTCGAACAATTGAAGCTCTGGCCGAAAGATTGTCTCGGCTGGGCGCCGATCGCAAAGCGGTGCTGATTGCTCTGGGCGGCGGCGTTGTGGGCGATGTGACGGGACTGCTGGCCTCGCTTTACATGCGCGGAGTGGAGTTGGTGCAGATTCCTAGCACGATTTTGGCCCAAGTGGATGCGTCGGTTGGGGGCAAGACGGGCGTAAACCTTGCGGCCGGCAAGAACCTGCTCGGAACTTTTTATCATCCGCGCGCTGTCCTCATTGACCCGGAATTGCTTCGCACATTGCCGGACCGCGAATTTCGCGCGGGCCTGTATGAAGCTCTGAAATGCGGCATCATCGGCGACCTCGATCTTTTTCTGCGCTTCGAACAGAAGCGGGCCCAGATCCTGAAGCGCGATCCGGTGGAACTGGAAGGTGTCATCGCTCAATCGGTGAAGTTGAAGGCCGAAGTCGTCTCGGCTGACGAGCACGAGGGCGGTCTGCGCCGAGTGCTGAATCTTGGTCACACCGTCGGGCACGCCCTCGAAGCGGAGACTGGATACCGTACCCTGCTTCACGGCGAAGCCGTCGCATGGGGCTTGATCGCCGCTACCAACATCGCCCTCGCTGTGGGCAGGACCGACAGTGTAACTGCGGGTCGAATCGCCGATGCCGTTCTGAGCTTGGGCCGGCTGCCGGAGCTCAAAGTAAGCTCCCGCAAGATTCTTGCGCGGCTGCAGGCCGACAAGAAAACGCAAAGGGGCGTTGTGCATTTCGTGTTACCGCGGGAAATTGGGAAGGTGGAAATCGCCGCCGATGTGCCTGACGGCGTAGTGATCGCTGCCGTTGAAGAATTGCGTCGGCTCTCCCAAGCCGGATGGGGAAAATAATATGAATTTCAAATTTCCGATTGTCGATTGAAGAGCGATTGTCGACGTGGAGATATTAATCGGCAATTGGAAATCGACAAATCGGCAAAAACTTCTCTAATGTCCGAAACCCGCAAACTCGTAGTCGGTGCTGCTCCAGACGGGGCCAGTGACGCTCGTTCTGCCGCGCATGCCGTCCGCGAGATGTTCACCTCGATCGCCCCGCGTTACGATCTGCTGAACCATGTTTTGTCGTTGAACATCGATCGCTTGTGGTGGCGGCGGACAGCGCGAGCTTTCTCCGCTATCCTCGCACAACCTGAGGCGCGAGTCTTAGATCTTTGCTGTGGCACAGGCGATATGACCTTTGCTTTGCGTAGGCAATCAGGGCATCGAAGCCCCCAAATTCTGGGCGCCGATTTCTCCCAAGCCATGCTGCAACGCGCTCGCGCGAAGTCCGTCGATAAAGCTAAACAGAACAGCAACTCCCTACCTCCACATTGGATCGAGGCTGATGCTCTCTACCTCCCCTTTCCTGACCAGCATTTCAAACTCGTCACCTCGGCGTTCGGCTTCCGCAATCTCGCAGACTACGACGCCGGCCTGCGCGAGATCGTTCGTGTGTTATGTGCTGGCGGAGAGTGCGGAATCCTCGACTTCAGCGAGCCCAAAGGAATGACCGGTCGCCTGTATCGCATTTACTTCAAGCAAATTCTGCCGCGCGTCGGGACCATGCTCTCCGGCGTGCGCGGACCCTACAGCTATCTTCCCAACTCAGTCGAACGTTTTCCTGAGCCGCAGGAAATGCTGGATCGTATGCGCCGCGCCGGCTTCCGCGAAGCGAGCTGGACTCCTTACACCTTTGGCATTGCTGGTTTGTATCACGGAAAGAAGTAAGAAAAATATCTATTTAGCGCCCGCGCTCTGTGCTGCTTCCGGACCGCTCTTGAAGCTATCGGCGAAGGCGTCGGAAATTGTGTAGTGCATCACCGTCTCATACTCGCCTCCGAGAAAGTTTCGCAGCCGATCCGTATTCATAATGTATTCGCCAGTCATGTAGGGAAGGGCCTCAGGAGGAATCGCTGAGATTTGCCGCTTCCACAAAAACCGCAGCACCAGCCGCATCGCCCACTTTCCCGGAACGCGCACCAACTTTGCTTGTGCCATCTCAATGCACCGGCCCAATGTAAGCGGGTCCCCGCGTCCAGCTACATTCAGAATTGTCAGCCGTTGCGCTTCGGGATCGCGATGCAATATGTGCGCGATCAACCGCGCCATATCGTCTACGTGCACGAACTGAATCTTGTTATCGAGATATTGCTGCCCTCGCGGCAGCATGCTGGGCAGCCGCTTGTTGGCTTTCCGCATTTTCTCCGCCCGCGCGCTCTTGCCATTGACCGTGCCGCGAAACGCTCCAAGCAGGTAATTCTCTACGCTGGCGCCGGCCAAAATATGGGGCCGCAGAATGTACACGCTGCATCCGCGCAGCGCCGGCGCGCGCTGCTGCACCACCTCATCGGACTGCTTTTTATGGATTGCGTACGGTAAAGTATGTGCCGCCAGCACCGACTCTTCCGTCGCCGGAGCGGGGAGGTTGGGGCCGTAGGCAGAAACGCTGCTGGGAAAGATGAATTGCCGGATCGGGGAGTCCGCTGTGCGATTTGCCTCGGTGACGGCCTCCATGATTCGCGCCGTGCCCGCCACATTGATCTGCCACATACGTTCCGGGTCAAGCACACCAGTACGCACGGGATCGATCACGAATGCGAGATGAATTACCGACACAGGTCGTGTGTCGCGCAGCAGTTCGTAAAACACGCGGGTCGATGATTCCTCGCCGAGATCGAGCGGCTCGAACTGCAGCGGAAAATCGCTTTGGGGTGGATTCAGATCCACCCCAATCACGGAGAATTCCCCCAGCAGCGGGAGCAACCTGGATCCCAGGTTTCCCGCAACGCCCGTCACAACGACAACAGGCTTTGGATTCGCCATCAGTTCGGGGTTGACGGCGGAGTTGGCGCCGCCGGAGGTGGTGATGGCGGATTCGCAGCCGGCGGTGCACCCTGCTGCGGCGGCGGAGCCGTCGGCGGACGCGGCATTCGCGGCGGCATTCCGGGGCGTGCCCCGGGTGCTGCGGCCGGTCCAAAATATGCTTCGTTGGGCACGGCCTCGAACGAGTTGGTGTATTTATCCATCATCTCCTTCATATGCTCGCTCTTCAGCTTGTTGTGAATCTCGGCTTTGATCTGGTCGTCCAGCGGCAGCACTTCTTTGGTTACCACCTTGTAAATATAATGGCCGCCGTTGTCGCTGATGACTGCCGAAACCTCGCTCACTTTCAGATCGAAGACGGCGGCGTGCGCAGGAGGCAGGCCGGTGCGCCTCACCTTGGGCAAATTCACCGTCGGATTGTCGACCTTCGTACCCGCAGCGTCAAACGCCTCCTTCTGAAGTTTTGTGAAGTCCTCACCCGCCGCTGCCCGTTCGCGCAGGCTGTCGGCCAGCTTGTTCAAGTCCTGCTCGCCTTGTTCACGCTTGGTTTTTTCGGCGGCTTCCTTAGCCTTTTGCTGCTCCTCGGTTAGCTTCTCCGGCGCTTTCGCGTCTTCCTTCTCCTCAGCCTCCGCCTGTTTGAAGCGTGGGATGAACAGCCGATCCAGAGAAAACTGCTCGTAGGCTTCAGGATTCTTCTTGTAATACCCCGCAATCTCCGAGGGTGGAACTTGATCCGCCTCTTCCTGCACCGTGCGTTGGAGTTCCTGCGTCAGGACTTGCATTCTGACAACCTTCATCGTTTCCTGAAAACGCGGGGACTTGTCGAGGCCCTTCGCCTTAGCCGCTTCCGACATTGCCATGAAACGGGGAAGAGCCCCTTCGAGCTGGCGCTTCAATTGCGGCGTTACGTTGGGCGAAAGCCCACTCGCAATTTTCTCGAACTGCGCACGAGTGATCTCGGTCTTGCAGTCTGCCGGTTTCTTCGTGGTAGCGGAGGTAGTCTTTCCTGCGGCGGTCTTCGAGGCTGCAGCCGTCTTTAACGGAGCCGTTGGGCAGACACCCTTGATCGTGAGCACAACTGCACTCTCCGCCACTTCTTCGGGTTCCGCCGGCGCTTTGTTGGCAGCGCTCGGCGCCTGAGCCGGGCTGGCCGATGGCGGGGGCGTTCCCGGTTGTGCCTGTCCCCAGGCCAGCGTTCCCAAGAATACACACAGCAACCAACTCTTACGCATACAAAAATCCTCCAGGATTGGTACATCAGGAAGTTGGACAACCGACCTTAGCATCGTAGCATAGAGGCTGTTTCGCGTAGTATCTGGGCCTGCGACTTTCTGGTTGGCACAATTTCTTTCTAGCAGCGATAATCCAGTCATGTCTGGGACGCCGGCACTTTACTCACCAACTGCCATGCGCGCTGAAAAACGCGCGGTGGCAGGAAATTCGGTGCTGGCCGCTTTGTTCATCACGGGCGGCAAGATCGCCGTCGGGATCACTACCGGAAGCTTGGGAATCCTCTCGGAAGCAGCGCATTCTGCGTTGGATTTAATCGCAGCCCTACTGACTTATCTGTCCGTTGGAGTCTCCGATAAACCCGCCGATGCCGATCATCAATATGGTCACGGCAAGGTCGAAAATTTCTCGGCTTTCGTCGAGACCGGATTGCTTCTGGTGACCTGCGCATGGGTTATTTACGAAGCGATTGTGCGCCTGTTCTTTCGCCGGGTTGAAGTTGAACCGTCGATTTGGGCATTCGCCGTGATGCTTGTCTCGATGGCGGTAGACTGGTGGCGCTCCCGCTCTTTGGGCCGAATTGCTACCAAGTATGAGAGCCAGGCTCTGGAAGCCGACGCGCTGCATTTCTCTACCGACGTGTGGTCTGCGGGCGTGGTTGTGTTCGGACTCGTGCTCATTCTTTTGGGGCGAAAGTATCATCTGGATTGGCTCGGCAAGGCGGACCCTATCGCCGCCTTGTTTGTTGCGGGCGTCATCGTTTCAGTGAGCTGGCGGCTCTCGCGGCGCACGATCGATGCGCTTCTCGACGCTGCACCCGCGGGCGTCCGCGCTCAAATCATCGACGCCGTCTCTCGCGTCGATGGTGTGCTTGAAGTGGGCCGTGTGCGCATCCGGCGTGCCGGCAACCGATATTTTGCCGATCTCGCCGTCGGCCTCGCCCGTACCGTAACCTTCCAGCGCTCCGAACAACTGGTCGAAGCCGTGACCCAAGCGGTTCATCGCATCCTTCCCGACGCCGACGTCACCGTCCAACCGTTGGCGCGCGCCGAGCGCTCGGAGAATATCTTTGACCGCATCCGCGCAGTCGCGACCCGCCACAACCTCAATGTCCACGACATCAGCGTGCAGGATCTCTCCGGCCGCCTCCACGTCGAACAGCACGTGGAGCTCGACGAGCGCCTAAGCTTGAAGACCGCTCATGATCGAGTCACCGAACTGGAAGCCGACATGCGCCGCGAGGTACGCGAGATCGACGACATCCTGACCCACATCGAGAGCGAGCCTGCCACCATCGAAACCGGCGACGAACTGGTCCGGGATGCAGCTCTCGAGCGGCAACTGAAATCGCTCGCTGGTGAGTTTCCAGAAATTGTCGATATGCACGACATTCAGATTAAAAAAGTTCGTGGCCGGCTTTACATTTCCTGCCACTGTACCTTCTCCGACGAGCTCTCGCTCGCACGCGTCCACGACATTCAGACCGAGCTTGAAATTCGTTTCAAGCAGGCCGCCCCGGAGCTGTTTCGAGTTTTGATTCATCCCGAACCAAGCACCGATAATCGAAGATAGGAGTTCTTATGGTTTCAGCTAAAGCCCGATGGACGGATGGGGAACGCTTTCTCGGCGAGGCTACTTCCCGCCACGCGCTCGTCATGGACGCTGCCTCCGAGAAAACCGCCAGCACACCCATGGAACTCGTGCTCATCGCTCTTTGTGGATGCACGGCGTACGATGTCGTTTCGATTCTTCACAAGAAGCGCGAGCCATTCACCAGCCTCGAGGTTCGCGCGGAGGCCGAGCGCGCCGCCGAGCCACCCTCGGTCTACACGAAAATTAAATTGATTTATCGCCTCGGCGGTAAGGTATCGCGCAAGGCCGCCGAGGATGCGGTACGACTCTCAGAAGAAAAATACTGTTCCGTCTCGGCGATGCTCAACAAGACGGCGAAGATTACCACCGAGATCGAGTACGCAGACGAGTAGAATTGTTGGTAGTGGCCTAGTTCGATTGTCATCCTAGGCAACGTTCTTTGCGCGGCGCAGAGCCTGTACGCAATGATTGCACGTTTGGTTCGCGTCCATATTGAACTGAATCATCCCAGCCATGGCCTTAAAGGTTTTCCTGTACACTCAAGTCGGCTGCCTCTCCTGCGAACTGATGAAGCTGTTTCTCGAGGCGAAAGATGTCGCCTTCGAGGAGCGCGATATGAGTTCCGATGCTGCCGCCCGCATTGAATTGCTTGAGATTTACCATAGCCGCACTGCTCCCACGCTCGTTATTCTCACCCCGGCCGGTGCGGAGGTGATTGAAGGTTTCGAGCCCGACCGCCTTGACCGCGTACTCGACGCTGCCTGATCATCTCTGTTCGACTCGTTTCTGTTTGAGTCGTTTCTGTTCAACTCATAGCAGCGATTCGCGAGGACCTACCATCCCGAACAACAAGCAAGAACACTCACATCCGCTGCGCGGCTATTTCTTTATTGCCGCCGCCGCGTTTCTTTGGGGAGTCTCCGCCGCCATGGGCCGCGCAGTTTTCACCGGCAGGTTGCCGCTGCACGGCGCGCTCCGTCCCATCGATCCCCTCATTCTTTCGCAAACCCGCACCACATTCTCGCTGCTCGTGCTGCTTCCAATTCTCGTCGGCGTGCGAGGCTGGCGGCGTATCAGGCTGCCGGCGCGCGATCTCGCTTACTGCTTCCTGCTTGGGACGCTAGGGGTGGCCGTCTCCAACTACTTTTATTACGTTTCAATTCAACGAACCAGCGTCGCCACCGCGATCATCGTGCAGTATACTGCCCCGGTTTGGGTGCTCTTGTATGTGGTCGCCCGCCGCCAGCAAAAGCTCACGCCGCAAAAAATCGCCGCCGTTGTTCTCGCCGTCACCGGAATCGCGCTGGTCATCGATCTCTTCGGAGCGCGCTCCAGCGCCGCACTTCGCCCTGATACATACGGCCTCATGGCAGCGCTGCTCGCCTCATTCTCGTTCGCCTTCTATAACGTCGCAGGCCATCGCATCCTGGCCCGCTACGACCGCTGGCCTGTGCTGGTTTGGACTCTCACCGCGGCCGCCATCTTCTGGCTCTTCGTTAATCCTCCGTGGAAAGTGGCCGGCGCTCACTACGCAACTGCGCAGTGGCTTTTTCTATTCGCGTTCTCGATGATCTCGGTGCTGGGAGCATTTTCCCTGTACTTCCTCGGCCTGCAGCATCTCGAGCCCACTCGCGCCATCATCGCCAGTTGCCTCGAGCCTGTGTTTTCAATACTTCTAGCTGCTCTGTTGCTGGGCGAAGTGCTGCGCCCAATTCAGACCCTGGGAATTGTCTTCGTTCTTGCAGCGATCGTGATCGTGCAGCGCCCAAGTCGCACGTCCGCAGAAGGAGGACGTGTGGTCGTAGAACCGATCGAGTAGAATTTCGCGTGCGGATTGCACATTGGATCTCTGTTCAGGCATCCGCAAATCGGAGAACCGCATCTGACGTTAACATTCCTCACCTGTGTGCCGTTCCGATTCGATGACTAGATGGTTACCGGAGGTCTGGAAATCGTGGCGAACATTGTTCAGCTAAGAACGCTTGTGTTCATTTTTCTGTGGTTGTACGCGGCTCCACTTCTGTCTTTCGCGCAAACTGCAGACACCACTAAGTCTCAGGACAGCCAGAACGCCTCGCCGCAGCAAGACCAACAACCTCTACCGCCGAAGGAAAAGGCCCAGACCGGTTCGCAAACTCAGCAAACAAACCCATCCGCGGAATTGCCGAATGCGCCTTCCTCCAGCAAAACAGAGCCATCGCTCCAGGATCTGGGGTTCTCCACCTCGCAGACGGAGGGCGATGCCAAGCGTCAGGCGCTGCTCGATAAGCGCACTCACATGTTGAAGATTCATCAACGTCTGGGACTGATCACTACGATCCCTTTGGTTGCCACGGTTATAGCTGGTACTGGTGCTGGAGGGAAGAACACCAGTTCAAGTTCACGCGATCTGCATGTCGGACTGGGGGGTCTAGCCGGAGACCTGTACTTCGTGACTGCATACTATGCTATCCGTGCGCCCAGGGTGCCGGGGACCGAAACCCGTGGACCAATTCGTTTTCACAAGGCGATGGCCTGGATACATGGCCCGGGAATGATCGCAACGCCAATCTTGGGAATCATTGCCTTCGACCAGAAAAGCAAAGGAGAAAAGGTGCACGGAATCGCCTCGGCCCACGGGCCGGTCGCCATCGTAACAGCGGGGGCATTCGGCGCCGCGCTGCTGTCGGTTTCCGTGAAATTTTGACCCGAAGGTCCGACCGCTCATGCGAATAAAACGTGTCGCGCTTGGCTTGGTTCTCACGCTTGCGCCGTTGGCCCTGGCGGCCGACAACCAATGGATTCTGCACCAAGGCACTCTTACCTACCACGTGTCTCACCCCCTCCACCAGAGCGAAGGTGTCAGCCATGAGGTGCGCGGCAAAGGAATTTGCCACGCGGGACTCTGCGACTTTCTAGTCGCGGTCCCCGTCCGGTCATTCGACTCGGGCGATAGCAATCGCGACCTCCACATGATTCAGGTAACGCGCGGTGCACAGTTTCCCATGGTCACCGTACGTACGAAGTTGCCTGAATCGGCTTCTACTTCGAGTGCGATCCAGGCCGACCTGGAAATTCAATTCGCCGGACAGACGGTGCAGTACAAACAAGTTCCATTCCAGCTCGCCTCACAGGGCAAAGAGATACACATTACCGGAACGATTCCGGCCACGCTTACCGATTTCAAAATCGACCCGCCCACGCTTCTGACGATGCCCGTGAAAAACGAAATTCCGATTCGCGTGGATCTGACCTGGACCCCCCAATAAGCCGCGCTTCTTTCCTATTCCAGCTTTTTGCCGCGGGTCTCTGGCAATTGTGTCGTCATCAACGCGGCCAGAAGATATCCAGCCGCGCACAAATAAAACGCCCAACCCAAGCCCTTAGTCTGACCCACTCGCCCAATCACCAGCGGCGCCACGGAACTCAAGGCCCTCGCGCCGTTGTAAGTGAAACCCAACGCGCGTGCCCGTAAGCTGGTTGGAAAAATCTCACTTCCCATAATGCCGGAGCCGGAAAAGACACCCGTCCCGAACAAGGCCACGACGGTCCCCAGAACCATCAACAGTATGGGCGACCTCGCTGCAGCATAAAAAGGAATTAAGAGTGCCGCCGTTACGCTATAGAGTAAGAATGCGTTGCGTCGTCCGACTCGGTCCGCGACCCAACCAAAGCTGACATAGCCGGGGAACATTCCAAACAGGTTCAATATCACCAGCAGAGCAGTGGTACCGATCATGCCGAAGCCGCGGCCACCCTGCGACACTGGGAGCGATAAATACGGCGGCATCCAGGTGAACAGTCCCCACCATGCGAACAAGCAGAAGAAGTTAAACAAGAGCAGCGCGAACGTATGCTTGCGATAAGGCTTTCGAAAGATCGCCGAAAATTTTGTACTGCCGTAAACTGTTACATCTCTGCCGCAGTCGCCGCGGCTGTTGCTAATTGAATTGCGCTGCTGCAGACTGCGCTCTTCCCACATCGCGGACTCTGGCACTCCCCGTCGAATCCACAATGTCAGCAGCGCCGGAAGAATTCCCACGAAGAACACCGCCCGCCATCCGAAATAACCCGCTACCGGCCCCGCCACCAGCGCCGCAGCGGCAAAACCGAACGCCCAGGAACTTTGAACAATCGAAATCGCCTTGGCCCGGACCTCGGACGGCCACGTCTCGGCCACCAGCGTTGCTCCCGTATTCCATTCACCTCCCATGCCTAGCCCGAGGACGAATCGTGCCGCCGCCAACATCGCAACGCTCGTCGCTAAGCCGGACGCGAACGAGCACACCGAATAGGTCAAGATGCTGGCCATCAGCGCCCGCTTGCGCCCGATCCGATCGGCCAGAAATCCGAACAGCACTCCGCCCATACCGGAAGCGAGCAGCGTCAGGGTGCCTAGCAGTCCCGCGGTTGTCTTGCTCATCCCCAGGTCGCGCATCAGCAGAGCCAGCACCAGGGCGTAAAGCATCGCGTCGAAGGCATCGAGCGCCCAGCCCAGCGCTGCCGCTAGCAGCGTGCGCCGCTGTCCCGGCGTGGCCTGCCGAATCAGTTGGATGGGTCCAATCGCCATGCAGGCGGGATTGTACGGCGCGCTCGGGAATTGTCAAATTCAATTTCGGCACGAAGGTGGGGCAGGCGTGAATGTTTCCTCTTCTGATGCTCTCCAACGCTTTTGACAATGTTTTGACTTCAAGGGCCGCTATTCTCGGTTAGCCTCGTTCTGTGACCTTCAGGTGACAACGTTTTGAGATTGGATGTGTCTATGAAACCTCAGCGGCTTGCCGCCCTTCTTGTTTTTCTGCTGACCTTCCTTACGCCTTGTTTCGCCCACCACATGGCGGTTGTCACTAACAAGGACAACAACGTTTCCAACGTTACAGCTGCCCACTTGGCGAAGATTTTTCGCTCGGAGCTCAAGAAGTGGCCGGACGGCAAGGCCGTAGTCCTGGTTCTTCATAAGGATTCCGCCGGTGAAACCGAAACCCTGGAGCGTTTAAACAAGATGAGCGCCGGAGAATGGAAGGCGCTCATCGCCGCTCATAGAGACTCGATCCAGATGGCGGACTCCGACGCCGATGTGCTCAAGATTGTGCAATCCACTCCCGGCGCGGTCGGGCTTATCGATGTTCGCTCCATCGATAACACCATCACCGTCGTACGTGTCGATGGTAAGCTGCCCATGGAATCAGGCTATCTGCCGCATTAGAGGGGGCTGCTTTGGCTATGGCAGGTGTTGTAGTAGCTCATCGGAGGCGCAACAGGTGAAAATATCTCTTCGCTTTCTTTACATCGCGCGCAATTTGTTCGCGCAACGCTTCGACTGACGGAAATCTGATCTCGTCGCGTAGGCGGTCAAGAAAACAAATTTCCACTTCGCTCTCCGGCGTCAATTCGAGGGGATGAAAGTTGAGCAGATGAGTCTCGATGGCAAATGAGTCTGCTCCGAAAGTCGGACGGTTACCTATATTCGTGACAGAATCAAAGCGCTCGCTTCCAACTCGCGTGCACGTGATATAAACGCCATCTTTCGGCACGAGTTCTTCGTAACGAGCGAGATTGATCGTCGGCACCGTGTATTTCGATCCTAATCCGCGCCCGCGCCCCGGGGCGCCCAGAATGCAGAATGGACGCGCGAGCAGATGCCGCGCCCGGCTGACGCGTCCCTCACCAATTAATTTCCGGATATGGCTGCTGGAAACTGGTTCCCCGCGCAGCGTTTGTTCGGGATACACCTTCACTTCAAAGCCCATCTCCCGTCCGAATTGAGACAACAGACCTACGTCACCCACGGCCTTGTGTCCGAAGCGGAAGTTGTAGCCTTCGTGCACCTCTCGTGCATGCAGCTTTTTCTTCAGAATGCGTTCGGCGAACTGCCGCGGCGTCATCAGCGAAAGATCGCGGCCAAACGGCAGCATCAACACCGCATCAATTCCTGTACCTTCCAGCAAACGCAGTTTCTCCGGCGTAGGAGTCAGAAGCTTCAGTCCGGAGTCGGGACGCAGAATCCGCGCCGGATGCGGCTCAAACGTTACCGCCACGGCCTTGGCTTTACTCTGCCGCGCCCGGTGCACAATCTCGCCCAGCACGTGCGCATGCGCCCGGTGGACCCCATCGAAATTGCCCACGCTCACGAGCGACGGCCCAAAATCCGCCGGAACGTCCTCGAGTTTGTGAAAAATCAGCATTTCAGTGGTCAGTGATGAGTGGCCAGTGGTCAGAAAGCCAGTGTCCCGAAGAGTTTCACTGACCACTGGCCACTGAGTTTAGATTTCAAATTCCAATTTCATCCCGTCGTACGATAGCCGTACATGCGGCGGCAAAGCGGCATTGGTCGCCTCGTGCGGCAGATCGTGGCAAATGTGAGTGAAGAACGCCCGCTTGGCCTTCAGTCGCTCCACGATGCGCAGCGAATTCTCAACCGTCGAATGCGTGGGATGCGGCTTATGTCGCAGAGCATCCAGAAAAAGAATATCCAGTCCTTCCAACTGATGGAGCGATGCCTCGGGAATTTCACTGTGGTCCGTCAGATATGCGGCGCTCCCGAAGCGGAAGCCATAAATCTCAGCATTGCCATGAATCAGCCGCACCGGCTCGAAGCGCGCTCCGAAAAGGCTGACCGGACCGTCGATCGGCCGCAACTCCAGTTGAGGCAAGCTGCCATATTTGTAATCGGTGTCGAAAATATAGCTGAACATCTTGCGCAGGAACGCTGCGGCGTCCGGGCGCGCGTAGAGCGGCAACTTCATCGGCTTGTGAACGAAGCTGAGTGGGCGCAAATCGTCAATGCCAAGAATGTGGTCGGCGTGGGTGTGGGTATAGAAAACCGCGTCCACGCGCGTGATTTTCTCGCGAATGGCCTGCACGTAAAAATCGGGTGCGGTGTCGATGAGCACAGCCTTGCCCGCATACTCGATCATCACGGAGGGCCGCGTGCGGCGGTCCCTGGGATCGTTCGAGCGGCAGACGGCGCAGTCGCAACCCAAGGTAGGGACGCCCATGGACGTGCCGCTGCCCAACACCGTGAGCGTCGCTTTCATGCGCGAGCTCGTATGCTCATCGTCCGCTGGTCCCGGTTGCGGCTCCAGGTTGCGGCGGACGAGACAGCGCGTTGGTCACTTCCACGTAGGCCATGCGCACCTCGTAGAGACTGTTCTGCAGAAAGTTCTCTTCCACGGAAGTAAGGTTGCCTTTGGTTTTTTCGGCAAGCAAGGCCAGCGTGTCGATGGTCTGGCGAGCGCCGATAATGTCAACTCGCGGCTGCTCGCCTTGCTGGTGCATCAATCCCAACTGCACCATCGCAGTCATGTAGAGCGATGCCAGGAAGCGCTCGAAAGTCATCTCAAATTCTTTCGCGGAACGGCCACTGAGCTCCACCCGCGAATCGAGTTCCTTCGACGATTCCCGGTAGGCGTCGGCCTGGGCCTGCTGCTCGGACTCGGTCGGGGGCGGCGGTACATCTGCTGGGCCTGCTTGCGGAGGAAACGGCACAGAACTGACGTACGGTGCAGCTTCCTTTGCCGGCGGCCGAGCCGGCGGCGTCGCTGCCTTGGGAGTTTCCACTTCCTCCCGAACATCTTTACGCAACTCTCCGTCCTCGGTAAACAAGCGGCGGTCGGTTACGGTGAAGCCTGATTCCTGTTTTTTCTCAGCCATAGCATCCATCCTTTTAACTATCTACCCGCGAATCTAAGTGAGATCTTGGATGCGTCCTCAGCGCGACCTTAGCGGCCTCCGCGTCAGACCTTGTGTCTTATACTCTACGCGCTAACGCGTCGTCCGCCTGTTGCAGCGCGAAGTTGCCCAGCGGTAATTGGATCACACTAGCTTTAGCGGTTCCAATCGTCACCTCGCGTCCCGGTACTCCAACCTCGCGCCGGATGTATCCCAGAGCGACCGTTTGCTCTCCTGACGACACGCGCACAGCGGCAACACTCGTGATTTCACCCACTTCTTTTTCGTCAGAGAAAATCTTGGCTCCAGGAGCAATCGCCGGCAAGCCTTCCGCCAGGAAACCAGTAAACTTGCGATGCACATTGCCGCGAGACCGTATGCGCTCCACGATCTCCTGTCCCACGTAGCAGCCTTTATTGAAGTTGAGGGCGCGCGCTTGCTCGGTCTCCTGCGGTAGATCGCGATCGCGAATATCCACACCATAGAGCGGAATGCCAAGAACGATGCGCTGCATTTCGAAAGCTTCACTTCCCACGGGAGTAGCGCCAGCGCCAATCAGCGCCTGCCACGTTTTGTAAACATCCTTTGGCGCAAGCCAGATTTCGTAGGATTCGTTCGTCACATCGTCGCCGCGAATCACAGTGCACTCCATGCAATCGCAATCGCAGTTACAGCGCGGAGTGATTACCTGCAGCGGCTGCAGTTCGGGAACGTCGATTCCCACCGCACTCAAGGTGGCGCGTGACCCCGGTCCAGCCAAACCGAGAATAGTCTGCTTCTCACTGATATTCGTTACTTCCACATCGTCCATGACGATGTAATGGTCGAATGTAGCCACAATCTTTTCTACCTGACTACGATCAGTCTCCACCATGAGCGACTCACCCAGGTTGTAGGCATACATATCGCCGAGGATGCGTCCCTGCGGATTAAGCAGAAAAGCATACAGGCCGCGCCCGGGCGCGAGGTCGCGAACATTGTTTGTAACCATGCCGTTCAACCAGCGCAAGCGATCGCTTCCGGTCAGGGAAATCCTGGCGCGGAAACCTAAATCATAGATCCCACAACCATTCAGCAGGGCAGAGAACTCGTCCTGAGGATCGGCAAAGCGCGCGGCAGTCGCGGCTCCACGGTACTCGCTTACGCGAACCGATCCGGCTATGTTCCCACTCTGCGCGCGGAGCGCGTCTTGGAGTACAGTGCTTTCCATTAAGGTATTGATTATAGCGAACGACTCCGTGATTCAAGAGCTGGGACTCAAGGGCTGGTTAGCCATCACTAAGTTCCTTGTTGATGCAACCTGTTTGATGCAACCTACTCATTCTGCCTACGCTGTGTTAGTTTTCTGCCGTGGACTCGCAAAAGCCTTCACCCAAACGTATCGCCGTCATTGCCGGGGACGGGATCGGCCAGGAAGTTATCCCCCAGGTACTCAAAGTAATTCGAGCTTCGGGAGCCAACGTCGAACTGAGCGAGTTTGACTGGGGCGCTGACCGCTATCTCCGCGATGGAATGACCGTCCCTCCTGATGGGTTCGCCATGCTAGGGCGGGACTCCGACGCCATTCTCGCCGGCGCCTTCGGCGATCCGCGCGTTCCTACCAATATCCACGCCAAAGAAATCCTGCTCGGTATGCGCTTCAAGATGGATCTCTACGCCAACGTGCGGCCGGTGCGGCTGCTCGATGCGGCACTGTGTCCCCTGAAAGGCGTCGGGCCGAAAGACGTGGATTTTGTCGTGATCCGCGAAAACACGGAGGGTGTGTACACCGATGCGGGCGGAGTCTTCAAGAAAGACACGCCGGATGAGATCGCGATTCAGGAGGACATCAACACACGCAAGGGTGTAGAGCGCATCATTCGCTATGCCTTCGATTATTGCGAGCGCAATCCCAAGCTGGACGGTTCGCCGCGCGGGCGCGTCCTGATGTGTGACAAGTCGAATGCCATGACACATGCCGGTGGCTTGTGGCAGCGCGTGTTCAAAGAGGTAAGCGCCGAACATCCGCAGATTGCGGCGCAACACATGTACGTGGATGCATTGTGCATGCAGATGGTTCGCGATCCGCGGCCGTTCGATGTGATCGTAACCAACAATATGTTCGGCGACATCATCACAGACCTCGCCGCTGGGCTGCAGGGCGGCCTGGGCATGGCGGCCAGCGGTAATATTCATCCCGGGAAGACATCGATGTTCGAGCCGGTACACGGCTCAGCTCCGCCGATCGCGGGCAAGAATATGGCAAATCCGTTCGGTGCGATCCTGACCGCAGCCATGATGCTCGGGCATTTGGGATTCACAAGCGAGGCCGAGATGATCGAAGCCGCTGTCTTAGAAGCTGTGCGGCAGAAAAAAACTACGCAGGACATCGGCGGACCGTTGGGGACGCGGGAAGCGGGGAAGTGGGTGGCCGACTTCGTCAGCCGAGGATAGGCATCAACGGTTTCGCCGTTGTATTTAGTTCATGTCTTGACGCCCCACCAGCAACGCCAGCTCTCGCCACTTCCAATGACAATCGACATCGATGAGTCCGCGAACGACGATCTGTATTTGTGATCCGGATCGCCGAAGACCAGAAGCCGATTTCAAAGTCGTTTTGCAATCGTGCAGTACAGGTCAATCGCGTCCGCAAGCTGCTGCTTGTCGATGAATTCGCCTTCCGTATGCGCGACGTGAATCGATCCCGGACCAATCAGCAGCGGTTTGCCCCAGTTTGTTAGCCTGGGAATATCGGTTGTGAAAGCTGCGATCATCGTGGGCACGCCGTCGACACTCTGTAAGCGGAGGAAGGGAAGTTCCAGCGGAAATTCCACCTTCACCTCGCTGCCCGCCGTCTCGAGAATCTGTCGGCGCAAATCTTGCGAAGGACCGACGAGACGATAGAGCAGGTCCGCATGAGCGTAGTCGGGAATAACGTTAGGAGCGCGCCCGCCCTCGATCAATCCAATATTGAGAGTGCACGGACCAATCTCCGGATCCGACGGCAACGGCATGGCACGCAGCCGCGCGAGCGCCAGAAGAAGTTTGTCAATAGCAGACTCGCCGAGCTCAGGATACGCCGAATGCGCCATGCGGCCGGAGGCGGTAACTTCAACCCGCAGAGTCCCTTTCGACGCGAGCGCGATGCGATTCTCCGTGGGTTCGCCATTCACCAAATACTCACGGCCTTGCGCTGGTTGATTTGTCGCCGCCGCGGACGATTCCTTCGCCGCATATTCGTTCGCCACCTTCGCACCCAGGCTGTCGCGCTCCTCCCCAACCAGAAAAAGCAAGCCAACGTAAATCCCCTGCTGGCGCAACCGCTCTGCAGCGGCGATCTGCGCGGCGATGATGCCCTTGGCGTCGCACGAACCGCGTCCGTAGATTCGCGTCGTATCTTCGGAAGAAGGAATGAACGGAGGCACGGTGTCCATGTGCGTGGAGAAAACTATTTCTGGATGCGCCTGCTCTGGCGAAGTGGCATAAACGTTGAATCGGTTGCCTTCGACAGGAATCTTCCGCGTCTGGTAGCCAACTCGGCATAGCTCTCCGTACAAATAGTTTCCAACTTCAGATTCGTTACCAGAGATAGATTCAATGTCAACCAGTTGGCGAGTGAGTGTGATCGCGTCCATGACAAGAGCATAAACTAGCTGTGAGGTTTGAGCTTCGAGCTGAGAACTACGGGAGCGAATGCTCAGCGCTCGTAGTTCGCAGTTCATGTAATCTGAATCTTGTGATCGTCCAGAATTCAACCATAAGGTCTCTCTTCCTCGATGGTCCCGCCGGCCGGCTGGAGGCGCTGCTGAATGCAGGGGCTGAGAACGCAACCCATGCCGCTGTTGTTTGTCATCCGCACCCGCTGTTCGGCGGGACTCTGCACAACAAGGTTGTGTTCCACACCATGAAGGCGTTGAACAGTTTCGGATTTCCTGTGTTGCGCTTCAACTTCCGCGGCGCTGGACTTAGCCACGGCGAGCACGATCAAGGCCGCGGCGAAGTCGACGACGTTCGCACCGCGCTCGATTGGCTGGACGCCGAGTTTCATTTGCCAATGGTGTTTGCAGGATTTTCGTTTGGCGCAGCGGTCGGGTTGCGAGCGGCGTGCGCCGATACGCGGGTGAAGACAGTAATCGGGGTGGGGACGCCCGTGGCTCCGGTCACTGCTGACACCCAATTGCCGCGCGCGTATTCATTTGATTTTCTGCACGATTGCGCGAAGCCCAAACTGTTTGTCAGCGGAGCGCGAGACCAGTTCGGTCCGCGGTCGAAGCTGGAGACTCTGGTTGGTTCGCTAGCCGAACCGAAGAAGCTGGTACTAATTGATGGCGCGGACCATTTCTTTGAGGGACGCCTGCGCGAACTTCGGGAGACGATTGAAGCTTGGGTGAAAGAAACTCTCAGCTCTCAGCCGTCAGCCATCAGCTAAGCCGCAGAGCTCTCAGGTGGCCAGGTTTAACTGGGGCTCTGTGTGCGTGGCTGATGTCGTGAGGATAGCTGTTGGCTGAATGCCTCTAAAGTTATGACCAACGACGGCGATCGCGAAGCGCACATTCGTGAAATGCGCGGGATCGCGCGCGAAATCTTTCGTTACGCGCTAGCCGAGGCTTCAATACCAAACGTCTTCGCGCGGCAGGTGCATTGCGAGCGCGGTGTGCTGCGCTTCTGCGAAGATCTTTACGAGCTGCAGTCATATTCCCGTGTGCTGGTTATCTCGATCGGCAAAGCTGGACACACGATGGTCGAGGCACTCGCGCAACAAGTCGGCGAGTCATCACTCGAGGGCATTGTCGCCGCTTCGGTCGAGCCATCAACGCAAGTGCATGGCTTCCGATATTTTCGTGGCGGGCATCCGACGCCTAATGCCGATTCCATCCGCGGGGCAAGCGCCATCCTGAAGGCGCTCGAAGCCCAAACTGCTGCGTCGCTGATTATTTTTATGATCAGTGGTGGAGGTTCGTCGATAATGGAGAAGCCGATCGACGATGAGATCTCTCTCGACGATTTGATCGCGACCTATCGTGTGCTCGTTCACTCGGGCGCGCCCATCGCTGAGATCAATACCCTACGCAAGCATCTTTCGTCGGTGAAGGGAGGACGCCTTGCGCGGGCGGCATTTCCGGCGCAGCAGGTTTCCTTGTTTGTCTCCGATGTCCCAGACAATACACCCGATGCTCTTGCCTCCGGCCCTACGATGCCAGATTCGACCAGCGTAGACGATTGTTATCGCATCGCCGAGAAACATGGCTTGCTGGCGCAGCTTCCGCATGCCACACGCGAACTTTTCGAACGTCGCGCTCTGGAAGAGACGCCCAAGTCGGACGATCAGTCCTTTTACCGCTCGCGCTGGTGGACGCTTCTTTCCAACCAGACAGCTCTGGAACATGCGACTGCAGCGGTCGAGCGCAGCGGTTTCAGGGTCCATGTGGACAACTCTTGTGACGACTGGGATTACGAGTTAGCGGCCGAACATTTGCTGAAACGTTTGCGCGAGTTCAGAAAAGAATCTTCGCGTGTGTGTTTGCTCTCCGGTGGAGAAGTGACGGTGAAGGTCAGGAACGGTGGCACTGGCGGACGCAATCAGCAGTTTGCGCTCGCGTGCGCCGCGAAAATTGCGGGAGACAACATCACAGTGCTGAGCGCAGGAACCGACGGAGTGGATGGGAACAGCTCGGCCGCTGGTGCGGTGGTAGATGGGATGACGATAGCGCGTTCGAAGGCGAGGGGACTCGATTCCCAAGCGGCACTGGAGAGATTCGACGCTTATCCGTTCTTTAATGCTTTAGGTGATGCGATCGAGATTGGGCCGACAGGGAACAATCTACGCGATCTACGCATTATGCTGGCCTACTAAAGCAGGAGACCTTTGACGTAAAGCACGCAAAGGGAAACGCAAAAGGACGCGAAGAAAACCAGCGTGACTCTCTAGCTCAAGAAAGCGATTATGCAGCTTCGCCCTTTACCTGCACTCCCGCCCACTTTTCCAGCAGAGTCAACGTCGCCGCGTAGTCAAGATCTTGTTGGCCCTCTTCGGTCGCCAGTTCGTAGATTTCTTCCACGGTCTCGAGACCGGGCAACTTCACGCGAACTTCTTTCGCGGCTTCGAGAGCGAGCCGGATGTCTTTGTGCATGAGGCGTAAAGGAAAATTTGGAGTAAAGTCGCGCTTTAGGACAAAGGGCGCTTTGTACTCCACAACACCCGAGCGCACCATGGTAGCCTCGATCAGCGAAACCAGTTGCTGCGAGTCCACGCCGAGTTTTGTGGCTAGGGTAAGGGCCTCGGCGAAGCCCTCGAAGATGAGCGCAATCTGCAGGTTCATCACCAGCTTGGTAGCCTGTCCTTTGCCAGTTTCACCCATGCGAAAAACCTTCTTGCCCATCGCACCGAACAGCGGATTCAGCCGTTGCACGGTGGCTTCGTCACCGCCAACCATGAAAATCAGCGTGCCATCGGCGGCGCCGATCTTTGATCCAGTCATCGGAGCATCAACGTAGGCCGCGCCACGGGTGCGAACCCGTTCCGCATACTTCAGGGTAGCAGAGGGCGAAATCGTGCTGGAATCGGCGATAATCATGCCCTCGGCCAACGATTGCTCGATCCCCTCGGGCCCAAACAATATTTTCTCGACGGCGGCAGTATCGGAAACGCACAGCCACACAACCTCGGCGCCCTGTGCCGCTGCGGCCGGGCTTGGAGCCATACCGGCGCCTTCCACGAGCTTGCCCGGCGTGCGGTTCCATACCGTGACTTCATGACCAGCCTTGACCAGATTCGTGGCCATGGCATGCCCCATAATTCCCAATCCTAAGAAAGCTACGCGCATTTCGGAACTTCTCCTCGCGCCGAAAGTCTATGAAAGAACCTTTCGGATTAGATATGACCAACAGGATCGAGGTCAAGCAAAGTATCTTCGGAAATTCTCGTCGAATATCGAGGAAGTGTCCGAAAACGACTGAGCCGCTTTCTCGTCTCTTCACCCAAGAACCCTTGCAAAATGCTATGAGAGAACCGGAATAATTAGCATCCTGCTTGCGGGTCTGGACTAAAATAGAGCGATTGATCGGTGGAATTCATCTAATAACCAGCACAGACTTAGGGCGATTAATCTGAGATTTCAATAGAATGATGAGATCAGGATGATCAGGTCAAGATGATCAAGGCAACGCTGCACAATCGCGCTCTGCGCAAACGGGCGTCGCAGTTTGGGCGTCTGGTGCGGCATTCAGCGGTCACGCCGTTGCGCGGAGAGACTCACATGCCTCGCCTGGCTTCAAACGGCGAACTGGGCGTCACCTTTATTGGCCACTCCAGCTTCCTGGTGCAACTGGGCGGACAGAGCGTTCTGATCGATCCTAACTTCGCGCGTTGGCTGTTTGTCCTGAAGCGACTGCGCCGTCCCGGGCTGCGAGTGCGCGATTTGCCCGCCATCGACCTAGTGCTGGTCACGCACGCGCATTTTGATCATCTTCACCGGCCGTCGTTGCGCGCCATCGTGGAAAATAATCTGCGCACGTGCGGAAGTGCTCCGGCCATTGTCATTCCCGGCCATGTAACGGATCTCATTTCCGATTTGGGTTTCTCCGAGATTATTGAGCTCGACTGGTGGAATGCTTCGCGGCACGCCAATCTAGTGGTTACGCATGTTCCTTCGCGGCATTGGGGCGCACGCATCCTCAAGGATTCACACCGCGGCTATGGTGGCTACGTGCTGCGGGCTGGCGGGCATTCCGTGTATCACGCCGGCGATACGGCGTATTTCGGCGGTTTCCGCGAGATCGGACGCCGTCTATCGCCAGAGTTGGCGCTGCTTCCAATTGGCGCTTACAATCCACCAACATTCCGCAATGTACATACCGATCCAGCTGACGCTACCCGCGCCTTTCTTGACTTAAAGGCCCGCTGGATGGTGCCCATGCATTATGGAACGTTTCGGTTGTCGCACGAGCCCGTCGATGAACCCTTGCAGCTTCTGAAACGCGAAGCGCGAGCGGCGGGATTGAGGACCGCGTCGTGGTCCTGGAAGAGGGCATTACCAAATTCTTCTGATTCCAGCCTTCACGCCGGATAATGTTTCTGAGCAGCGTTGAAACCTCGCCGTAACACTCCTTTAACAACCGCGTGTTCGCTTTTGGTGTAAACTTCGTTGCCACGAATTCCCCACCCAGGAGACGATATGACCGTTAAAGCCATACCCGATGGTTACCACACTCTCACTCCCTATATGACGGTGCGCGACGCCGCTCGCGCCATCGAGTTTTACAAGCAGGCATTCGGCGCGGTGGAAAAAGGCGTCATGAATGGACCTGACGGAAAGGTCATGCATGCCGAACTACGCATTGGGGACTCTCTGTTCATGCTCGCCGACGAGTTCCCGCAATATGGATCTTTGTCGCCACAGTCTACCGGCGGTGCTGGTATGGGGCTGCACATCTACGTCGAAGACGTGGATTCCGCATTCGATCGCGCGCTGAAAGCCGGCGCCACTGCGGAGATGCCCGTCAGCGATATGTTCTGGGGAGATCGCTACGGAAAGCTCGCGGATCCCTTCGGCCACAAGTGGTCGATTGCAACGCACAAGCGTGACATGTCAATGGAAGACATGGAGCAAGAGATGAAGAACATGCCGATGCCGAAGAGTGCGTGAACGGCGCTGGCTCAGGCCGGAGGCGATCCTGCCTGGTTCACAGGGACGCGGACAATACCGCGTCCCCTTTTATTTCTGCCGTCTTAGTACCTCGGTAACCGCCAGCAGCTCGCTATTACACAAGTATTACAGTGGTTTTCCCGATCCGTTGATACGCTAGATAAGACATCGATTCAAAATCAGCCAACGGGGACTCTTCGTGGACATGGAACTGGAAAGCCTGGAAAAACGACAAGCGGCAAACGGCGAAATCAATTGGGTGACTGCGGCATTTATGGCGCTATTCCACATCGGCGCCGTCGCGGCACTTTTCTTCTTTACCTGGAAGGCACTGTTCGTGGCGATGTTCCTGTGGTGGGTTTCAGGCAGCCTGGGAATCGGCATGAGCTATCATCGGCTGCTCACGCACCGCGGTTACAAGACGCCGAAGTGGGTGGAATATTTTCTGACCATCTGCGCCACGCTCGCCCTGGAAGGCGGACCGATTTTCTGGGTGGCCACGCACCGCATTCATCATCAGTATTCCGATCAGGATGGCGATCCGCATTCGCCCATCGACGGCAAATGGTGGGCGCACATGGGCTGGATTCTCATGGGCAAGTCGATGCATCATGACACGACAACGCTGGCGCGCTACGTCCCCGACCTCGCTAAAGACAAATTTCACGTCTGGATCACCAAGTATCACTACGTTCCCATGATTGTGCTGGGTGTGATCCTGCTTGCCATCGGCGGACTGCCGTTCCTGATGTGGGGCATCTTCATGCGCACAGTCGTAGGCTTGCACGCCACCTGGCTGGTAAATTCAGCGACGCATTCATGGGGCACGCGCCGCTTTACCACCCGCGATCTTTCCACCAACAGCTGGTGGGTGGCGCTGCTGACCTTCGGCGAAGGATGGCACAACAATCACCACGCGCATCCGACGGCGGCGCAGCATGGGTTTACCTGGTATGAGATTGACGTGAACTGGTATGGCATCTGGGCGCTGAAGACACTCGGCCTGGCCTGGGACGTCAAGCGCGTCAGGCTAGCTGATCTCGAAAAAGGCCTGGTAGCTACGCCGAATGGAAGGATGATTACAGCGGCTATGCCGGAGAGCGCGGCTGCGGGAGATTAGTTCGCAGGCGATAGTTTGAAGTCTATTGTGCGGCTGGTCCGCGAATGAAGGCATTGGTCGAATCATTATCGCTCGGCTCGGGAGCCGTTCTGGTAGCCATCTTCTCATCGGGCATCGTTTGGCTATTATGCCGGGTGTGCCCAGAATCCTTACACAAAGTTTGGGTTGTGATCGTGCCCTTCGCTCTTGCGTACTGCCTTTACTGGTCTCCGACCTGGCTCACCGAAGGATCTGAATTCGACAGGGCACTCATAAGGTCTGAATACCACACTTGGGCATTCCTATTTATTGGTGCATGGTTTCTAGCCGGCGCTATTCCGTCAGCCGGAATCGTCAGCCTGCTTTGGAAGCGCCGCATCCCCTAACGTTTCGAGTTGAACGAATTTGGATTGCCCTCGATCTTGCTCTGCGATCTATAACGCTAGGTCTCTTCAACCGGGACGCAATTCTCACTTGGCGTAACATCGCGATTAGGCCAATAATGCTCAAGGGCGGCTTGCTTCCGGAGAGTTCACGCGTCCCTATCTATCCCCTTACTTGTTTTGATGGTCATCGATCGCAAACGCGGTAAAATCACCCTTAGCTGCCATGCGCATCACGAACCGCCGCGGAACCATCGTGTTCTTCCTCTGCCTGGGCATTGGCCTGGTGGCGCTGGCGGTCGCTCTCAACGTTGGATGGATCATCCTCAACTGGCGCGAGGGAGTACTGCTCTTCTTCGGAATTATCTTTTTTGCATTGATCATTGCCGGAATGATCGTGAATACCAGCTTTCTGGTGCACGAGATTCGCCGCAGCGAACAACACGATAGTTTTATCAATGCCGTAACCCACGAACTGAAAACGCCGGTGGCCTCGATCCGCCTGCATCTTGAAACCCTGTTGCGCCGCAATTTGCCCGAGGCACAGAAGCAGGAGTTTTACCGGGTGATGCTCAGCGACACCGATCGGCTGACAGAGACGGTGGAACAGGTGCTGCGCGCCGGTCGCGCCGGGGACAAGAAGGCCGGGCGTGAGAAGTCCACGGTCGACTTCCGGCAACTGGTGCGGGAGTGCATGGAAGCGGCAATAACGCGCCATCATCTTCCCGCGGAAGCTCTGCGCTATGAAGAGGTAGCATCTACCAACGGTGGAGGAATGCCTGTGCTGGGCAGCGACGAGGATCTTCGCACCGCAGTTTTCAATGTGCTCGATAATGCCATCAAGTATTCCGGTGACAACGTGAACGTGCGGGTGCGCCTCGATACTCCCGATGAAAAGCGCATCGTACTCAGCGTGCAGGACCACGGCGTCGGAATTCCTCCCGACGATATGAAGAGCATCTTCAAACGTTTCTACCGAGTCAACCACCGGTCGCTGGCGCACGTGAAAGGTACGGGGCTGGGCCTGTTTATCGTGAAGTCGATTGCGCAAAAGCATGGCGGCAAGGTAGCCGCAGAGAGTGCGGGCGAAGGCCAGGGCACTACCATTACCCTGGAACTGCCGAGGTCGCTTTCATGAGGACGAATGCATGAGCCGTGTGCTGGTAGTGGAAGACGAAGCTCATCTGGCGCAGGGATTGCGCTTCAACCTTGAAGCCGAGGGCTACTCCGCCGAAATTGTGGGGGATGGAGAAGCGGCCACCGATCGCCTGCTCGACAAGAAAGAAAACTTCGACGCCATCGTGCTCGATATTATGCTACCGGGCAAAGATGGTTTTAGCGTGGTTTCAGAGTTGCGCGCCGCGCGGAACTATGTGCCGGTGCTCATGCTCACCGCCCGAAGCCGGCCAGAAGATGTGCTGAAAGGCTTCGCGGCTGGGGCAGACGACTATCTGCCCAAGCCCTTCGACCTATCGATTCTGTTGGCACGTTTACAGGGACTGTTGCGGCGCAGCCAGTGGATGCGAACCGCGCATCCGGCGGGGAGTTCGGATGGTACCGATTCGACCCGTCCCGCATTCGACCCGCAAAGCATTGAAGACTTCGGAACATTTTCTTTCGAGGGCAAAACCATCGACTTTGGCGGCCTCGAACTACGCACCGCGGATAATGTAATCCATCTGACCCTGATGGAGTCGGAACTTCTGCGCCATTTGGTGCGCAACGACGGGCGCGTGGTTTCCCGCAAGCAGATTCTCGAAGAAGTCTGGGGCCTACATGAAGACACCGACACGCGCGCCATCGACAATTTTATGGTGCGGCTGCGTCGTTACATCGAAGACGATCCAGCACAGCCGCGCCACTTGCTTACGGTTCGAGGCGTCGGATACCGCTTTCTGGCGCATCCGGAAAAGAAGTGAGAGCCGCCATCCAGCAACTGCGCCCTCCACATACTGCGACGCAAAAGAAAAACCCTTTCGCCCGGATGGATCTGGCGAAAGGGCAGCTGCTGCGGAGCGACCGAATCTACTGCTTGTCGTAGAGGGCGGTGTTCACGATCTTTTTGCCCGAAGCATCCGTTGAATTTGTGGTAAGTTTCCGGGTCTTGCCATCCGCCGAAATCACGATTCGTGCGGTCAGAGTGACCTTGCCATCCTTCTTGGCGGTCGCTTCCAGTGTCCGGTCGTCAATCTTTTTATAGGACCGCATGTCCGATGTCGGGTCGCCCGTGACAGGATAGTCTTTGCCATCGAACTTGCCCGTCCACTCATTATGCGTAGGCTTCCCTTGAGCGTCGACGCCGTCGAGCGTGGCTTTTATGTTATCGCCGGCAGCCTCATAGGTGACGGTTAGATTTTTCTGTGTCCCAGGGGTTATCTTTGACTTGGCCTCGTTCAGCTTCCAAGTCCCCAGGTGCGGATTTTGAGCCGCGCACATCGTTAGACCGACAAAAAGCGTTAACACCGTTAATACGGTTTTCCTTGTTCTCATGTTTTCTCCAGGGTGTGAAACGGTTTACCCGCAAGCGGGCAGCGAATTCTAGCGCCGCGTGAGGGTTTCCGACAAGCTTGAGGCCCGGCAAGCTCTAAGCCCAGCAAGCTCTAAGCCCGACAAAGCTCGGCAACCAGCACTTCGCGCTGGTCTAGCGCCAGCCGATCGATTCGGCTGAGAATCATTGCGTAGGCCGACAGCGAAATTGCCGCCAGTGCAAGAAGCAGGATTGTGGCGATCCAGAAGTTCCCGTACGAGCGCGCTAACCAGAAAGCCCCCACTCCGACACTCACAATAAAAAGCTGAACACCCAGGCTGATCAACACCGTCATTTGCGAGGCGCGCTGCCGGCCGAATTTTGAATAATCCAGTTTTTTGGGCGAATACAGTGACAGCAGATTGCCAGCGGAAAAATTCACGGGGGCAGCGAATAACAATCCAGCCAAAGTCGCGATGGTGACGTCGAATGAGGGAGCGCGGTAGAGGTAGCCTGCCGCGACCCACGCCACCAGAGTTTCAACGGCTAGAATGCCCGCGTGCGTGAGATTTTTCGCCAACACAATTTCGCGGAAGTTTACGGGAGAGGCGTAGAAAAACTGAATGCCGCCGGCGTCGCCGCCAAAGTTGTTGTATGCGAGATTGGTCAACATCAATAGCGTGTAGGCTGCGGCAGCGGGGAACGCCATCTCCGGCGTGCGCGTCAAAAACACCCCGGAGTGCCGGACAGAATTCATCGGTCCTAAACGAAAGATAACCAGCACAAAGATCGGCATTATCAGGGTGAGCAGCATAGGGCCGCTCCGAAGAAGATAGCGAATTTCTTTTTCGAACACTGCGACCACCGGTGTGGCGAATCCAGGCAGATTCCAGCCGAGGCGCAGGGACCGATCCTTCGGAAGAGCGGACGCCGCCGCGACTTCGCTTAAATTCTCGCCACGATATTGCGCCTGCAGCCGCACATGCAGGCAGTATCCTGCAACGAGTGCAAAAGCGCACAGCAGCCCTAGCGAACTGAACGCCACCGGCCATTGTGGATATATCCCCTGCGTGATGGCATCGGCGGCGAGGCCCGGCGGCAGAATGCCCTGCACTGGGCCCGCAAATGCGACGAATCGTTGGACATCTCTCTGCACGCCGGGCGGGGCCTGCTTGCCAAAATGTCCGGCGAGTGGCCCGATCAACTGAAAGCTCAGCATGAGCAGAACAAACAAGATGCCCATGACCTCCCTCGTGCGGCGCTGCGCCAGCCAGCGCTCTACCCAGGCGAAGATCATCTGCATGAGCAGCAAATTGAAGGAGGCGAAGGTCAGCAACACCAGGAGAGCCCACGGCAGCAACGCGGCCTTCGCAAATCCCACACCTACCAAAATTCCGAAACACCAGAGGCTGCCCAAAGCGGTTGCCGGGTCGAATCCGCCATAGACGAATCGCACCAGAAAATACGAACCATAGCTGAGCGGGAAGCGCAGCAGATCCGACGAGTCCGGATTGTTGGTGAAGGCGGTCGCCATGATAGGGAAAAATTGCCAAAAAAAGAAGATCGGCCACAGCAATATCGCGACCAACTGGGGCTTGCCTTGTGAAATGAAAAAATATGTGCCGATACACATGCCGAAAGCGCCACCAAATCCAGCAATGGCGAAGGCGAAGGATACGAAAATTCGCGACGTCAATTCCAGGGCGCCGCGCGTGCTGCGCAGAGTGTTAACGAAGAGCTTCCAGCGTAGTCCGGCAATGGCTGTGAGTTGGTCGCGGCGACGCAGTGTGGGAGTGGGCTCAGTCATGTGCGGTTATCCTGCGGAAAAGTTGTCCGGACCTTTCACGTGAATGGACAAAGGCAACGGTAACACGCTGCGCCAGGCAACCCGCTCTCGCTCCAGACTCTCTGCCTAAGGCTATTTTGCCTCTGCGATCTTCACGCCTGCCGGCTTCGCGAACAGCTCTGCTTTGAAGGGCACTTCTTCCCAGAGCTGGTAGCGCGCTGTATACATTTTGTCGCCGCGCAACAGAAGAATCATGATGGGAGCGTGAATGTCGACGCGCTCTACTAACTTAAGGACTGAGTCGGCAATCTCCAACTCGTACGCCTTTGTTTCGAATGATAATTTTGGGCCTTCAATCAGCTTTGCACCGTTGGCGCGAAAATAGTCGAGTTCGCGTCCGATTTCCAACTCGCCGATCTTGCTCTTTGCTGTCCCGGGGTCCAATGCGAATATTGGTAACCTGCAGTTAAACGTCGGGCCAGTGTCGAGGACATGCTTGGCTGTATTGTCTGCCATGTTGACGAGCCAAGCGTCAGGTTCGTTGACGATCAGCCGGCCGTGGATGCCTTTCTCTGGGTCCGGTTCCTCATCGACTCTGCAATATTGATTGGAGGCACGCCAGAAAGTTTTGGGTTTAGAGGCAAAGGATCCCTCGGGATGTCAGTTCCGGTTAGCTGGACGATCGCATGAACCATCTTGCTCGGCGTATCCGCACAAAGCATTCTGCAGTGCGCGGCTAGCGCAAGCATCGAGACCAGTCCGATCCTTAAACGGCCCGGAGCCCTCGCCAGAAGCATGGACAGTCTCCTTTGATTTCGGGATTAGTATTGCACACCATTATCCCAGCCATGAAAGCTCCTGATCCTTGTGCCTGGCGCCCCCCACGGTGCGCAGGAAAATCTGTTCCAGAGTCAGCTTTTCGCTGGAAGTCGCATTCTCCCCTAGACCATCGCCCAATGGTGCTGGCGTCTGTGCCTCTACCCCAGCGCGCAACTCATCGAGCGATCCCTGCGCAACCAGCCGACCCTGGTGAATGATGGCGACGTGACTGCACAACCGCTCCACGATTTCCAGAACATGCGAAGTAAGGAAGATCGTAGCCCCGCGCGTGATCATGCGTTGCAACATTGCCTTCAGGGTTCCCGCGGCGATTGCGTCTACCCCTTCAAAGGGTTCGTCGAGGAACAAAACTTTCGGTCCGTGAATTACGGCAGCGGCCATGGCCAGCTTTTTCTGCATACCGTGGGAATAGTCGGTAACGAGCTTCTTGGGCTGATCGGCAAGCTGCATGAAGTCGAGAAGCTCGACGGTACGCCGGGCCGCAGTTTCGCGGTCAAGGCCGTACATGCGTCCAGCGAAGTTTAGAAATTCCGAACCGGTGAGCCGGCCGAACAGCGCCATGCCCTCGGGAACGACGCCGATTTGCCGCTTCACTTCCACTGGATTCTTTTCCAGATCCAACCCGAGAATTTCGATGCTTCCGGAGGTGGGTGCAAGCAAGCCGGTGAGCATCTTGATGGTGGTCGATTTCCCGGCGCCATTCGGGCCGAGGAAGCCGAAGAATTGTCCGGGGGAAACCCGCAAGTTGACACCATCGACGGCGAGCAACTCCCCGAAGCGACGCGTGACGCCTTGTGTGGAGATAGTGGGGGCCAGGTCCATGAAACCTTTGAATCTAGCACACCACAGAGAATCTCCGCGCGGCTACCGCTTCTCCTTAGCCGGCGTATCTTTCTTCTCAGCCTTCTCAGCCTTCTCAGCCGCCTTCTTCTGCATGTCCTCAGTCCAGGGTGGAACAATACCGATCACGCGCGCGTAAGCGATTGATTGTCCCAGGTGTTCAGCGGCGTGGCGCACTATGAAAAGCAAAATACCGCGCTCGGTATTCTTGCCGCCGAACCAGTCCAGGCTCTTGTCGAGGTCCGCGTCGGGCATGGCGGTGATTGCTTTCTTCGCGTGAGCGAAAGAATCTTTCAAGGTCGCGATGACCTTAGTGTTATCGGTGGTGGACTTCTCGAGACCTTTCACATCAACCCCAGCGGGTGGAGGCGTACCCACAAGTTTGTAGAGGTTGTAGTTCGCGGCGCAGACATGCAAGAAGACTTCCGCGAACGAACGCACATCGGGCGCGGGACGCCACGTGTACTTCTCAGCCGGAATCGCTTCCGCCAGACGGGTGAATTTGTCTTCCTGGATCATCACCTCAGCCAACACTTCAGAACGATATCCGGTTACCCCTGGTGTCCCGTCCTTATAAGGATTCACTTGCGCAGAGGTGGAAATTGCGACAATTGAAAACACAGACAGAAAGACGACCGCAAGAATGCGTTTCATGGAAAGTCCTCCTTTGTGTTGACTCAGTTTAGCTACTCGCCGCCAGTTGTCTAGAACCAAGTTAACAAAGCGGCATGAAAGACACCGAATCGGGGCCGAGCACACCTAGAAACCCGGCGGCCGTTGGGCCGAGACTTTGAAGGCGCGTTCCAACGCCAATCCAGCGCTCGCGATCGTGCCTTCGTCGAAGAGACGTCCGATCAGGGTGATTCCGTGCGGCACACGGCGCGCGGGAGAAAATGTGGGCATCGGATGATTGGGATCTGGGGCCCAATCGCTCCTCGCTTTTGCGACCTCCACGAAACCTGCGCGCAGCGTGAGCGAAGGATGCCCAGTGAAGTTCGTGATTGTGAGCATTTCGTCACGTAGTGAAGGCACGAGCAGAAGGTCCACTTGAGAGAAGATGCGGGCCATCTCCTGGGCCACCTTGCGACGGAAGCGGTCTGCCTGCACAAAATCTACTGCTGAAAGGAAGCGAGCCTCGCGAAAAATATTCGGCCAGGCATCGGGAACCTGGGCTTTGAGCTGATTCATCCCCCCACTCAAGGTGAGTTCTTCAAAAGCGGCCGCCCCTTCAGCGAAGAGAATCAGATTGAGCGAGCCATAGGGCCAGTCGGGAATTGCAACCTCGACGGGAACCATACCCAACTTCTTCACCGCCTCCAAAGCGGCGCGGTCGACGGCGGTCGCTGGATTTTGGTTCATCCAGCCTGGAGAATAACCTACGCGCAGTCCCTGTACGCTCGCGCCAGCATCGAAGTCGAGGGTACTGGGCACGCTTGCGACGTCCGCGGCGTCAGGCCCGGAGATGGCGTGCAGCACCAGCATGGCGTCTTCAACCGTGCGCGTCATGGGGCCGAGCTTGTCGAGCGACCAGCACAAGGTCATGGCGCCGGTGCGCGCGACGCGTCCGTAGGTTGGACGCAGCCCGGTAATTCCGCAACGCATTGACGGACTGACAATGCTGCCGCCAGTCTCGCTTCCGATAGCGAAGGCCACCAGCCCCGCAGCGGTGGCGGCTGCCGGTCCCGCGCTCGAACCCGAAGATGCTTCTTCCAACAGCCAGGGATTCATGGTTTGGCCACCAAACCATATGTCGTTGAGCGCCAGCGCACCTAAGCTCAATTTGGCAACCAGCACTGCGCCCGCTTCATGTAGCCGCTTCACTACGACCGCATCGTCGGTGGGCACACGGTCTCGGAAAGGTTCGGCGCCGTACGTGGTCCGGATTCCAGCCGTGTCGATGAGATCTTTGGCTCCCCACGGTATGCCGTGCAGCGGACCGCGATAGTTTCCGGCAGCAGTCTCCTCATCCGCCTTCCTTGCTTGCGCCAGTGCGAGATCGCGCGTGAGCGTGATGACGCAATGGAGCTTGGTATCGAACTGTTCGATGCGTTTCAGATAAATGCGCGTAAGGCGATCAGAACTCAGCTTGCGCTGTTCAATCCATTGAGAAAGCTGGGTAATCGGGGCGAAGGCGATGTCATCGTCTCGCGTCGGCAGTGAACCGGGGTCGGAATTGCTGCGGATGAAGCGATCGCGCTCCAGGCCTCGTTTTGCGGCAAGACCTGGGAGTACCGGATCCCATCGCGTCGCAGGCGCAAGAGTTGGCTCCAGTGCCACCTTACGCGGCCCCGTGCGCCGCTCGTATAGCGCCGCCATGGTCTTCCGCCAACTTGCGGCTGCCATGATGCGTTCATTGGCACTCAATTCAACCTCCACCAGCTTTTCCGCTTCCGCAAAGGTAGTGGGCGAGACCTCGGGCCCAACGGAAGGCCCGGTGCCGAATGCGCCGGGGGAACCGGGAGGCAAGTCCGAAGGTTGTTGCCCGTAGCTTCGGAATGCAGTGGTCGCAGCTATCAAACCCAGAGACATTTGGGTCAGGAAATCTCGGCGCGATTTCGACATGACTCCTCCGAGCGGCATTGTAACGTGCGCCTCGGCACAAGGATTTTGCACATCACGCCATAGGCAGAGATCGAGAAACAGCCTGCCGATTCCGCCACGACAGTCACGCGGTCGCGGGTTTACATCTCTAATCAGAACGGAGACGCTATTGCGGTCTTCAGCACGTCGCACGCTGTTGAGGATGATTGAGTAGCCAGCCGCTGCGTTTGTGGGTCGGAAGGAAAACGCCCCGGCTTTACGGCCGGGGCGTTATGTTTTAGAAGTTAAAGCGGTCTAGAACAGATTCCAGAGGAACTGATTGTAGACGTCGTGGTGATATTGTACTTCGGGCGCCTTCACAAACGTTCCCAGCAGCCGCGGGCAGCGATCCGCAGCGGCCTGCTTCAAATCGGCGTAGCGGCTTTTTACATCTTCACCGAGAAGCGTCGTGGTCCAATCCGCTTTGCGGAAACCGGCGAGCGCGTCGTAGATGTTGTCGGGTAGGTAGCGCTCTGCCTGGCGAAGGTTCTTGATCTTCGCCGTATCGCCATCGATGCCGGTCTTGAAGATCGAGAGCATCACCAGGTACGGATTCGCGTCGGGAGCCACCGAGCGAACCTCGACACGCATGCTCTTTTCATTTCCAATCGGAATCCGGATCATCGAGCCGCGATCCACTGGAGACGCCTTAATCTGGTTCGGTGCCTCAAAGTGCGGATCGAGACGCCGGTACGCATTCACGCTGGCATTCAATAGCAAACAAATATCGTTGCCATGCGTGAGAATGCGATCTAGAAATGCCCATCCCATCTTGCTCAGTTTCTCTTCGCCTTTCGCGTCCCAGAATAAGTTTTTGCCGTTTCCACTGATGGAAACGTTGGTGTGCATGCCGCTGCCGTTGACGCCAACCACCGGCTTAGGCAGAAACGACGCGGTGAACCCCATGTTGGTCGCAACCTGCCGGCAGATCAGCTTGTAAAGTTGAATCTGATCGGCAGCTGCTACGACTTCGCCGTAGCCGTAGTTGATTTCAAACTGTGAAGGCGCAACTTCTGGATGGTCTTTCTCATTCTGGAAGCCCATGGCGCGCTGCACTTCGGCGGTGGTATCGATAAACGTGCGCAGCGGATCGCCCGGCAGAGAGTGATAATATCCGCCGGTGTTCACGTATTCGAATTTGCCGGTTTCGTGATAATTGCGCTCGGCGTCCGCACCCTTGAACAGGAATCCTTCAATCTCATTCGCTGCATTTAGCGTGTAGCTTTTTTTCTTGTGAAGGTCGTCGGCATAATTCTTCAGGACGCCGCGAATATCGGCGGTGTACGATGTACCGCCCTTGTCGATGACTTCGCCGAACACCAGCACCTTGCCGGAGCCGAACACATCCGCCGGCGCCCAGTAGAACGCCGCCCAGTCGATGCCCAGCCGCAGGTCGCTTTCGCGCTGCGCGGTGAAG
This sequence comes from uncultured Acidobacteriota bacterium, assembly GCA_963717205.1. Classification (GTDB taxonomy): domain Bacteria; phylum Acidobacteriota; class Terriglobia; order Terriglobales; family Acidobacteriaceae; genus Sulfotelmatobacter. The sequence continues at coordinate 425,319 of CAVQVP010000002.1, forward strand.
CCGCGGATCGAAGAGCCGTCGAAGGTGAGATTGTCCCAGCTCTTGATCAGAAATTTCTTGTCGTAATCCAGCATGTGCAGGCGGCCTTCGAGGTCGCTGAACAGGACGGTCACGGCTTTGATCCGCTTTTCGTCGGTCAGATACTTCAGCCGTTTCTCCTGCACCTTGCCGATGGGAACCCGGTTTCTGCGCTGCTCCTTTGCCTCCAGATTCAGCTCTTCGAGTTCGTCGTAAGTGAGTGCCAGGAAATTACGCAGTTCGTTGGGCATGGATGTCTTTCAGTCTCCTATTCGTTTTCCGCAAAAATGATGTCGGTGAGTAGACACTGACACAAGCAGTTCAAAAGGTTGGGTTTCAACCAAGCAGGATAACGCGAGTTTAGAGCCCGCGACAATCGAAAAAGCTGATCGGCGGCATAAAAGAGATTTATTCGAGGGCTATCCTGTGGGAATTCTGTTCACGCGTGGGCCCTACTGGATCTCCAAGGAAATTACGCTGATTTCCCCGCCGTTCTCCCGGTAATTGACGGCCACTTTCTGTTTTAGCCACGAACAAGAAAACTGGTCCGTCCCAATGAGGATCATATGATCCTTGTCGGCGACTTTCATCTTCCAAGTCCGGGGGCCAGACACGACCGTCAGGACGGCCGAGGAATCTGCCGAGCAGTCGACGCTGTCGAGCACGCCGCGAACGAATTTGGATGATATCACATTTGTTTGCGCCTTTACCGGCGCATTGACAGATGTTTGACTAGTAATTTGAGGACTAGCCGGGTTCTCCGAATTCTCCTTCGGCGTCACTACCGGTCCAACACCCCGGTCCAGCGGTCCCTGCAGGCCTATCTCCCGAAACCGCTGCGCCTGCGCCAGCATCGCGGCCACGCGTGAGGCGAGTTCGGGATTGTCCGTAACCTGAAGAGAGTGCAAGATCGCGATCGTCTGATCCGGTTGGCGGTTTGCGAGATAGATATTAGCAAGATTAAACAGGTAATTCTCGTTGCGCGGGCTGATTGCCAATGCTTTCTGCATCGTAACTAATGCCTTAGGCGCATCGCCCGAAGTGGATTGGGCAAAGGCAAGAAGTGCATATGAGTCGGCAAATGTTGGATCGAGGTTGATGGAGGTCTCCAATTCTCGAGTCATGGCAGGCAGATCAGCCCCACCGCCGAATCCGCTCTCGCGGGCCATCAGGAGTGCGCTGTAATAGTGAACCCGCGGATCTTTGGAGTCCAATTGGGATGCGCGCTTAAAGTATTCTGAAGCCTGCGTAAAATCCTGCTTCTCCAAGTAAGCATACCCAAGGCCGCGGCACGCAGCGGCATTGTTGGAATCGGTTTTCAGAATGTCTTGAAATTCGCCGATCGCCCGCTCTTGGTAGTCGCGCGAATGCAAATGAATATCTGCGAGCACGGCGTTGCCCGCCTCAGTGCTCATCGGCGTAGCGGTATAGCTGCCTGACGAAATGCTGGGAGGATTGGGGATTGGATAGTACTTGTAGCGGCCGCTGCCAACGTAGTTGCGCAATGCCTTGTCGAACTGCGCCGCGCTCATGCCAAAAGCTTTTTGGATGGCGTCTTCGACCCCCACCTGCTGATCCTCTACGAGGTCAAAATAGGTTCCGACCTTGGGCAGCAGTTGATTGTCGTAGATGTAATGCATCAGCATTCCCGACTCGGCGTAAAACGTATTGCGATGGTCACCGCTCTCGTTGTAGGTCTGAGAATTCTGCTGGACCCGGAACAAATCGGCGATCTTTATCATTCCCAGTTGTTGCAGAATTAGGTATTCATCGTTGGGGATTTTCCCGACCCGGGCTTCCTTGCTGTCTACCTCGATGCTAGAAAAATACTCGGCGAAGCCCTCTTGAAACCAGGGAGCGAACTCACCCTTCAGATTGCCATTCATCAACTGGTGGGCATATTCATGGAATACCACGGTCCAAGGGTTTTCCACCGACATGTCGAGCATGATGAAGCTGCGATCGCCGCCTCCCTGGAAGAGTCCGGCCACTTGAGTGGGCTTGCCGTTGAAGAGCGGCGCTACCTGGCGCATCTCCTTGGTGTTGCGGAAAGCCAAGATCTGCAGAGGGGTCGGCAGATTAACGTTGGCTTTGGTCATCAAGGCGCCAAAAACTGCGCGCATCTGCTCGAAGCGCATGGCCACTTCGCGGCCTCGCTTCTCACCCGCGTCAGTGACGACCGAAAAATTGGGGGAGCGGACTTCCACCCATTGCGCTTCGCCCGCGTAGGCCGCTAATATGCCCGCGAGAATGACAACCAGAAGGGCGGCAATAGTACAGCAGAGACGAGACCATCCAAAACGAATACTCATCGGGTGACTCCCGCAGTCGGACGCGGGATATAGTACACCACCCTAGGTTCGTGTCAACGCGCGCCAAGACCCTGCCCGGGCAGCACCCGAATGATGACGCCAAGCGCAGTCAGCACCGTGACATAGTAGATCGTAGTGGCGCGGCTAGGACGTGATGGCAGACCACTGGGAAAGAACACCTGGTATCCCGCCCCGAGCGCCACCAGAAAGAACATGTTCTCTCCCAGCACGAGCCAAAGAGCCAGGCATGCGGTGAGCAGCACGATGCGTTCGGTTTTGCTCAAGGCCAGCACAGCCTGCCCGCCATCCAAAACCCAGACGGGAATTAGATTCAGCAGGTTTAGCACTGCACCGGCGCGCGCCAGCGCGGCCCAGAGCGGGCTGCCAGTCTGCCACCAAAGGGCGGTGCAGGCCAGGGCTGTGAGAAATCCTGCCAGCGGCCCGGCTAGGCTGATCGCGGCTCGCGTTTCAAGTGGTACCCCCAGAGCCTGCCATCGCACATAGGCGCCCAAGCCGGGCAAAAAGACCGGCATCTCCGCCGGCAAGCCTCGGCGCTTAATGTCGACAAAGTGTCCCATTTCGTGAAGAAGAATCAGCACGGCAAAGCCGATGCCAAACTTCATTCCAAACGCAGCCCAATAAATTCCCACGAACGCCACAAAGCTGAGCAGAAACTTCAGCTTGAAAATGGCGGTGAGCAGCATTTTGCTTTTGGCGAGCAGTACTGCGATCGGACCCACCGGTCCCAGCTTTCGGGCCCACTTGTTATCGCTCGGGGGAGCGGATTGCGCTTGACCGGCAGAGTCTTGACCGGCAGAGTCCAGGGAACGAGCATGGTGCTGAATCCAGATTGCCTGCCGCGAGTTCGGAGGCAGCAATGGCAGGCCCATCATCCAAACTTCCCGAGCCTGCCGAAAATCTCCTTTCGCCTCCAGCGCCTTCGCCTCGGAAGCGAGTTGATCCAGTTTTTCGGAGTGCACAAGCGCATGACACTGGTCGCACACGAGTGCTCCGGGCGGGAGCTCATGCGAGCACCGCTTGCAGTTGCGAATGAGTTCGGGAGTGATGGTGGACACGGCTTGGGCAGAATGCTTTTTATTTCTACTAAGATTCTACTCGGCTTTTATTCGCCGCGCGATCAGTGCCTCAACGCGACGGCTACACGCTGCGGCTAAACGGACCGAAGACTTCGGCGGGTCGGCCCGCCGTAATTCGCGCGGCAATCCGGATTCCAACGAAGAGGATGACCAGGCCAATCAGCCCGCCGACAGGATTTCCCGCTACTTCAAGGAACGGGGAAGCCAGCCCAAACAATGCGAGCCGCCCAAGCAGCGGAGCAATATTCATCTTCGGCCGCTATGGTTGCGACGGTGGAGTTTGTCCCGACTCAGACTCCAACTGACGCTGCTCGTCCTGGAGCTTCTGCCGCTGACTCTGAGCTTGCCGCTGATGGCTGCGAGCGTAGTGAATCATTACCGGAACGGCGGCGATCGAGACCGCCGCATATGTCAGCAGAACCGCGGCAATCTGATAGCGCCTGCCCCCTACGCCGTTCGATCCCTTCATCATCGCTTTGCCGACTATCCAACCCACGGCGAGCGAGATGTACCCAATGATAATTCCAGTGGCGATCTCAAACGCGGCATAAAGAATCATTCCAGCGACCGCTGCGCCGACACCGTAGAGAAGCGCTCTGGTGTACGCCGCGTGAGTATCTTTCGCCGATTCGCGGCGTGAAACCTCAGCGCAACCACCACAAGCGATCGTCCCGTTCACCCGGTAGTAATTTCCAGCAATCGGCTGGTGGCAAAAGTGGCAGGGATCGTTTTCCGGCGGGCCGACGTACTCTGCTGTGCCAAATTGCGGCGTGGAATTGCTGAAGCTGTCACTCATGATCTGTCACACATGGCCCGGAACGATAACACGAAGTCGCATATCAAGGAAGAGCTGAATTCACAGCCATACGATGTTGTGCCGATCTGAGTTGTAATGGTCTGATAAATCAGCAGCCGAACGATCGAAACGCTGGAGAAACGACCGAAACGCTGGAAACACGACAAAGAGTCAAGGCTGGGCGTAATAGCCAGTACGCGTGCGAGCCGTCACCCCTGGCCGATCGACCGTCACGGCGAGTGAGTGATATTCATCGGCATGGTCTGCCCGAGGGGCCTCGAAAGAAAGAACGTAAAAAGCATCGGCATCCGCGGCACAAGCTGTGATTGCCCCCGCGATGTCATTGGTGGTGTTCAGGACGCGGCCTCCAGTCTGGACTGCCACTACCTGCAGGCCCAGGTCGCCAGCCTGTGCATGCTGCGGCGAGGCTACACCCTTCAAAAACTCCTCGTAGTAGGAAGTCCGAACTCCAAAATCGGCTAGACCCAGCGGGTCGATGCAATAGAGCGTGACGTCTGCTTGCCTGAGTTCGTTGGATAACGACACGATCGAGTTGAAGATCTGCTCCCCCTCTTTGCGTGTAAGGTCGATGTTCGGTCCCGAAAGCAACGGCCATCCCGGACTGATCCAAATCATCAGTTTTCTGCCCGGCCGAGTCGCCTCATACGCTGCGAGCGAGTGAATGGTCTTGAGCGACATATCAAAACGCTCTGTCGCGCCGTAGAAGCCTTGAGACCGGTTAATAGACCGCAGTCCGGTTTCGTATTGATCGTACAGCGCCGCCAAGGCATTTCCATCGCGAGACGAGTCGCCCTGAAGCTTGCTTCCAGCATCGGCAAAAACAAGTAGCGAGACTGGCTGCGCAAGCTTGCCGCCATTCTGCAACAAGAACTTTCTGATCTCCTTCCGTTCATAACTAACCGCCTGGAAGGGGGCGTTGACGGCGTCGACAACCAAAATGATTTCGAGCGGTGGATCGCTACTGGCCGAGACGCTGCGATCCACGGCATGAAAGGAGAAGATATTCTGCGGCAGCTGGTCGTCGAGAAGGGTGAAGTCGTGCATTTGCAGGCCACGAACCGGTGCGCCGGATTTGTCGGTTATCTGCACCTCAATTGTGATCTGCCAGTTCGCGGCGGTGGGCGCAGGATGAGGATGAGAAGGAGCTTCTGCCGGCGCGGCAACCCGAGGTTTAAGCTCTGGCGTGGAAGTCTCCTGTCCGGAGGTGAAGGTCAGGGGCAGAAGCAGGAGAAAGCAGAATCGAAACAGTCGTTCCACCGAGTCACCCATCCGAGCCACCTTCGGCGCTAAGTTGGACCGTAAGCGACGCCGAGGACTTGCTTACTGCTGGTGTGCCGAGGCTCCGGCTGCAATCTCGCGCAATGCACTGACAAATCCGGCGGCGGCGTTCGGATCGGCCAGCGCTTCGAGATGCACCGTAGCCGAGAACTGCGGCGACTCGGGGCGGAATCGCACCTGCAGAATGTCCTGGCGGCGAGCCGACATCAGAGCGTTCAATTCCGCGGTGGGATCCTGCTTCCAGTGTGTCCGCGTAGTGAGGATGATAGGGCCAGGCTCGTAGACCTCCCATTCGCGCCCGTCGCGCTTGCGAGATGAGATTCCTCGGTTATGCGCACTCCAGCGATGCCGCACGACTTCGAGATGGAAGCTTGGAGAGCCGCCCAGATCGGCTTCAAAAGTGAGAGTTTCTTTTTGCTGGTGCCAGCAACTCACCAGCCATTGCACGGGCAGAGCACGGGGCCGAAACTTTACGGTTACGCGGGCATTCTCGAACCAGTTGGAAGGGAAATGTATACGCGCCTCAACCCGGGAGCTACCGAACCAGCGCGACTCCAGGATGCGCCCCTTGCCGGCACACGCCGTCTGCACCCAGCGCAAGGCAGTCGCTCCTTTTTTTCGATTGTAGGTAAAAAACACGAAGTACCACAGCCCCAGGACGGCAACCGACGCGACCACGTCAATCAGCAGAAGGCGCCCCACAACGCTTCCTCAGATACTTCTTCCTCAGATGCTTATGGTACGACCGAGGTTGCGGAGAAGCAAGAGGCGAGCGCCCCTAATTTTAGACAAAGATTTTGCCTCGTTGGGCTGGCTGTGGAAAACCTGTGACTAATCTCGGACACTTGCGACATTTCTGCGCCCATCTGGAAACCGAGCCGAATTGGAGTGAATCGCAATTCATTCGGCGCATTCCGCCGTTTGCCTCGAGTCTCGCTACAATGGGATGTGCCTGTCGCGGTTCGAGATTTTCAAATCCGGGATTTTCAGTCCGAAGATTTCAATTCATTGTGGAGCATTGATCAGCATTGCTTTCCCCCCGGGGTCTCCTATTCGCGGACCGAATTAAGGTTCTACATCCGGCGGCGCGGCTCTTTCACGCTGGTGGCCGTGAACACGGCCGCGGAAGCACTGGCCGCTTCCGATTTGCGAAAGCACGATTTGCGAAAGGACCACAAAAATTCGGCAGGAATCGCACGAACCAACCCCGCCATCGCTGGCTTCATCGTCACCGAGGCCGGAGGCGGCGCAGGTCATATCATTACCATCGACGTGATCGCCCCTGCCCGGCGCTTCGGGGTGGGATCGTTGCTGCTGAGGGGCGCTGAAGATCGCTTGCGGTCCGCCGGTTGCCGATCGGTCGAACTCGAAACGGCTGTAGATAACGTTTCTGCGCTGTCGTTCTACAAACATCACGGCTACACGGTGATCGGTACCTTTCCGCGCTACTATTCGAACGGCGTGGATGCTCTGATTCTTCAGAAGTTCCTCGAACCAAAATAAACCTGATCCAAATAAACCTGGTGCTAAATAAAACTGGTACTGATCGAGAAACGCGGGAATGATTTGCACTCGCCCGCGTTGTCCAGATATCTTGCCTGTGGTGAAACGCGCCGTCAAAGTTGCGATTCAGGGCGAACTCGGTTGCTTCAGCCACGAAGCCGCGGAACGAATGCTGCCGGCTTGCACGATCGTCCCGTGCGCGCGATCTGCCGAAGTCTTCGACCGCGTGGAGCGGAGATCGGTCGCCGCTGCCGTTATCCCCATTGAAAATTCGCTGGCGGGAACAGTGGCCGAGCACGCCGATCTGCTGCTCGCGCGCGATGTATTTATTGAAGGCGAGTTTCTGCTCCGCATTGTGCACAACCTGATCTCCGCTCCGGGAGTTAGACTGAAAGATGTTCGTCGCGCCTTCTCACATCCCGTTGCGCTCGACCAGTGCCGTGACTTTTTCCGCAAGCATCCCCACATCGAACCTGTGCCTTTCTACGACACGGCTGGTAGCGTAAAGAACGTCACGGCTCAGCGCCTGTCGGACGCAGCCGGAATCGCGGGAGGCCATGCGGCTCGCGAATACTCCGGGAAAATCCTTCAAGCGGGAATTGAAGACGACAAACGAAATTTCACGCGCTTTTTCCTGATTCGCAAAACGACTCGCAAGACGGGAAGAGCAAATTCAACCAACGCAGGGCGGATGGGAAGTGAGACCCCGACTCGTTCCTATGGCCGTCTCATTCCGCGCGGCGCTAACAAGACTTCCATCGCGTTCAAAGTCAGGAATCTCCCCGGGGCGCTGTTCAAATCGCTCAGCGTCTTCGCCCTGCGCGATATCACCTTGAGCAAGATCGAATCGCGCCCTATACGCGGACGCCCGTGGGAATATGTCTTCTATGTCGACTTCCTGCGCGGCGATGACGAACCGGCGCGCAACGCCCTCCGCCATCTGAGGGAGGTCGCCGAGTTCGTCAAGGTATTGGGGATTTACCCGGCAGCAGGGTGATGACCTTCATTGAGTACACAGCCGCATTAGCCCCGGTACCTTAGGCATCATGTGGCAGAACACAAAAGACCGATAGAATGAACGAACTCCTGCACATCGCGGGGGTGAAACCTTTCCGGAAGATTAACATCTAAAGCTTGAGTGAGTTACACTCAAGGAGAGCCAATGAGCCAACAGCCGCTTTCCGAGCAGACGCCTAAGCTTCGGGAAATAAATGACGTACGGGCTTTTCCCGTACTGCCGGTGCGGGACACGGTTTTGTTCCCGCACGCTGTCCTGCCTCTAACGGTAGGCCGGGAAAGTTCCGTTCAACTGATCAATTCGCTCGGCGAGGATAAAACCATCGTCGTGGTGGCGCAGCGCGAAGCGCGCGTCGATAGCCCCCAACCGAGTGACCTTTACACCGTGGGCACTTCTGCCATCGTTCATAAAGTCGTAAAAATGCCGAACCAGAGCCTCTTTGTGTTCGCCGAAGGCTTGGAGCGGGTACGTTTGGGCGAGTTCACGCAATTGGCGCCGTTCATGCGGGCTCGTGTATCGCCCATACCGGAGGCGGCTCCGCCCGACAGCTCCGAAATTGAAGCGCTGCAGCGCAATGTTTTGACGCTGTTTCAGCAGATCGTCGCTGGATCGCCAACCCTCTCCGATGAGCTTTCAACCGTTGCCCTGAACATCGATGAGCCGGGCCGTCTGGTCGATTTCATTGCTTCATCCCTGCCATCGCTCTCGACGCCGGATAAACAAGACACCCTCGAAACTCTCGACATTCAGGTGCGGCTGGGAAAGATCAACCAGCATCTGGCAAAGGAACTCGAGGTTCAGCAGCTTCGCAACAAGATCCAAAGCGAAGTGCAGGACCGGGTGCAGCAAACGCAACGCGAATATTACCTGCGCGAGCAGATGAAGGCTATCCAGAAGGAACTTGGTGAGCAGGATGAGGGCCAGCGCGATGTCGATGACCTGAAAAAGAAAATCGACGAAGCTGGCATGCCTGACGAAGTGAAGAAGGAAGCCCTCAAGGAGTTGGGCCGCCTGTCGCGCATGTCCCCCATGGCCGCTGACTATTCGCTTACCCGCAATTACGTGGAGTGGCTTGCGGTGCTGCCTTGGTCCAAGACCTCTGGCCAGGAAATCGAGATTCTGAAGGCCAAGGAAATTTTGGATACGGATCACTACGATCTGGAAAAAGTTAAAGATCGCATCCTCGACTACCTCTCGGTGCGTCGCTTAAAACCGAACATGAAGGGACCGATCTTGTGCTTTGTTGGGCCTCCCGGCGTAGGTAAGACTTCGCTCGGCAAGTCCATTGCCCGCGCGTTGGGCCGAAAGTTTGTGCGCTTGTCTCTGGGCGGCGTGCACGATGAGGCTGAAATCCGCGGCCATCGCCGTACTTACATCGGTGCGTTGCCCGGACAAATCATCCAGGGCATACGACGCGCTGAAACCAAAGATCCGGTTTTCATGCTCGACGAGATCGACAAGGTTGGGCGCGACTTCCGCGGAGATCCGGCATCGGCGCTGCTTGAAGCGCTCGATCCCGAGCAGAATTCGACCTTTCGGGACAACTACCTCGACGTCACCTTCGATCTGTCGAAGGTGCTGTTCATCACGACCGCGAATATGCTCGACCCCATCGCCGAGCCGCTTCGCGATCGCATGGAGATCATCGAGCTGCAAGGTTACAGCGAGGAAGAGAAACTCCACATTGCACGTCGTTATTTGGTTCCACGCCAAGTGGAAGAGAACGGCATCACGGCCGAGCAGATCGAATTTCCCGACGAGGCTTTGCGTTATGTGATTCGTCACTATACGCGCGAAGCGGGAGTGCGCAGCCTCGAGCGCACCATCGGCACCATCTGCCGCAAACAGGCGCGGCGGCTGGCCGAGGGCAAAACCGAAAAGCTGGTGGTCACGCAGGAAATCATTCAGGATTTTCTGGGTGGCATCAAGATTCGCACTGAAGGCGAAATTGAGGAACGCACCGAGCGACCCGGGGTGGCCGTAGGTTTGGCCTGGACGCCATCAGGCGGCGACGTGCTCTTCGTCGAAGCCAATGCCATGAAGGGCAAAGGCGGATTCACCATGACTGGGCAGATCGGCCAGGTGATGCAGGAATCCATGCAAGCTGCGCTGACCTGGGTGCGCTCGAACGCCGCGCATCTTGGAATCGCGGAAGACTTTTTCGCCGACCACGACATTCACATGCACGTGCCCGCGGGTGCGATTCCGAAGGATGGACCGTCAGCCGGCGTGACCATGGCAACGACCCTGGTGTCGCTGCTTTCGGGCCACCACATCCGGCCGCTCACGGCCATGACCGGCGAGATCACTCTCAGTGGCAATGTGCTTCCAGTTGGAGGCATTAAGGAGAAGGTGCTTGCCGCCAAGCGTGCCGGGGTCACTACGATCATTCTGCCCGCTGAAAACAAGATGAACGTGGATGAGGATCTCACTCCTGAGCAAATCGAGAACCTCACCATTCATTATGTGAAGACGATCGGGGAGGCGCTGCGCGTCTCGCTGCCCGCCGTGGCGGAGTCACTGGCGGCAAAGTCGGTTGTGTCGCCGTCAAAGGACTCGAAGCCCGAGCATTCGGCGATTCAGCCGGTCCCGGCGCCGGCAGCGGCTCATGACAAAGTTGTGAGTTGGCATTCGTAAACGTAGAGGCTAGTGGCCAGTGTTTGGGGGCCAGTTACCTGGCGAGGGCGCGGCCGAGAGCCGTGCCCTTTTCTGTTCCTCCAAAGCGTGTTACCCCATCCTCGCGACTTCCCTTTGTATAGCTTCGTCTCCGCAGGCAGCGGAATTCGTGCACCCGCGCTAAACTGGGAACTGGCCCGATGCGCGTACGAGTCCTCTTTTTTGGCATGTTACGGGATTTGGCGGGCAGCTCCGGAAATTCACTGGATCTGCCCGAGGGAGCACTGGTGCGCGATGTGTTGGATCACTACGTGAAGAAGATTCCAAGTCTGAATAAATCGCTGCCTTCATTGGCCGTGGCCGTGAACCAGCAGTATGCGGGGCCGGAGACTCAGTTGAAATCCGACGACGAAGTGGCCCTGCTGCCGCCGGTGAGCGGTGGGTCGGGAAAAGAGGAGGGCGAGGCCTCCGGACGGACGGCGGGACGGTGGCGCTACGCCTCAATCGTTCGCGAATCGATTGATACGCAGGGCGTGCTTGATCGCATCAAGCACCCTGAGGATGGAGCCGCTGTCGTCTTCGAAGGTGTGGTGCGCAACCAGACACGCGGGCGCAAGACGCTTTATCTTGACTATGAAGCGTACGAGGAGATGGCGTTACGGCAGATGGAAGGCCTCGCCGGGCAGGCGCTGGCGCAATTCGAGGTCCGCGATGTCGCGCTGGTGCATCGCTTGGGTCGGCTCGAGATCGGCGAAACCAGCGTGTTGATCGTGGTCGCCTCGGCGCACCGCGGCCCTGCTTTTGATGCTTGCCGTTGGCTGATTGATACTCTGAAGCAAACCGTCCCCATCTGGAAAAAAGAATATTTTGCAGATGGCGCGGTGTGGGCCGACGGGGAGCCTTTTCCGGCAGAAATTTCTCATGGAAGTTCTTTTGACCGAGGCAGCCCCGGACTAAGCCGCGCATCTAAGTGATCGGGCTGAGACGAGGGTATCGAGTTCGCGCGGCTCCAGATTAAGTCCCAGTTCGCAAGAACATACGCAAGAACATAAAAAGACAAGCATGATGGAGAAACTTGCGCGTTAGCGGCGTCGCGAGCTTTTTCGCGGACCAAGCCTGCCCTCAGCTTGTCGGAGGGAGTGTCCGCGCCATCTCCACATCGCAGGTATACTTCTTTCACGGAATGAGAAAATTCGCTACCCCGATTCTCATGATGGCCTGCGTTGGCGCGCTCGCACAGCAGCCTGCCACGCAAAGCCAACCCGAGACCACGCTCAAGGTCGATGTCAAACTGGTCAATGTGTACGTCACTGTTACGGACGATCATGGTTCGCCGGTCGCGGGACTTAAGAAAGATAATTTTCGCGTGCTGGAGGACGGCCACGAGCAGACGATTTCGGTGTTCGACAAGGAATCTGCACTCCCACTTTCTATCGCGCTCGCTATTGACACCAGCCTGAGCACCCGCCACGATCTGCCACTGGAGCAGGCTTCAGCCAAGCGTTTTGCCCGCGTTATCTTGCGGCCTGTCGACGCTCTCTCGGTTTTTGGCTTCAGTGAAACGGTGTCGCAGTCCCCCTTTGGTTATACGTCAGACTTGAAGCACGTCGAAGAGGGAATCGACCACATCCGGCTGGGCGCAGCCACGGCGCTGTTTGATGCCGTTTACCTGGCTTCACGGTCCCTCGACCGGCGGCAGGGACGCAAAGTGATGGTATTGATTACCGATGGCGGCGACACCATCAGCAAGATCGATTACCCAGAAGCAGTGCGCGCTGCCGAAGAGGCCGAAGCTATTGTCTACAGCATCATCGTGGTGCCGATCGAGAACAGCGCGGGACGCGAAACCGGGGGCGAGCACGCGCTGATCCAGCTCTCGGAAGATACTGGCGGCAAATATTACTATGCGAAGTCCATGTCGCAACTCGACGACGCCTTCCGGCAGATCAGCGACGAACTGCGCACCCAATACCTGCTGGCTTACTATCCTTCGCAACGGTTTTCGAATTCGCAGTTTCGACGCGTTCACGTTGATGTTACAGGGCCGACCGAGGCCTCGGCCTACCACGTGCGGCATCGAGCGGGTTACTACACCACAAAGTCAGATTTCTAAAGCGAGAGCTTTTGTGAACTTAGAGAAACATAGTGCGCCAGTTTGATATCCTCAGAGCTTCGCCAAAACGCTGATCATACAGATTCTGAGCTCCAGATGTTGAGCACTCGATTAAGAAAGGCTCTGTGATTATTCCGAATCAGGAGTTTGTGATTTTAAATTTCAATTACTCTTGCCGTTTTCCGGGACGCCTGCTTTTTGCAGCGGCCCTCCTGATCGTTTCGCCGTGGCTTACAGCCCAGACAGTCGGTACAGGCAGCATTGTAGGCCTCGTCGCTGATGCGAAGGGAAACGCGGTTGCTGGCGCTAAGGTTGACATCAGGAACAAAGTTTCGGCCGCGATGATTCATGTGACGACTTCTTCCGCGGGATGGTACTCCTCTGGACCGATTCAACCCGGCAGTTATTCCGTGCGCGTCGAGGCTAAAGGATTCAATGCTGCTCACGTGGATTTAGGGGTTCGTGTCGGCAACACCTCGACGGCTAATGTGAGGATGCAGCCTGGGGCTGCAGGTCCGGTGATCGAAGTGCAGGGTGGAGCCGCCGTCAACATCGAGCAACCAACAATACAGAGCGTTCTGAATCCCGATCCGATTGGGAAGCTGCCCATAAACGCGCGAAACTTTCTTGACTTTGGCCAGCTTGAACCTGGCATTCAACTGCAGGATGACGGCGTCTTCGGTCCGACTAAGAACGGTTTGTCGTCGATCTCATTTCTGGGGCAGTTCGGCCGCTCGGAGAATATCGATGTAGATGGAGTCGATATCAGCGACGAGATTATAGGTGGCACCTCGCAGAACATTCCGACGAGCGCAATCCAGGAATTCCAGATTGCTCAGTCGTTGCTCGATCTCTCAACCGGGCTGACATCCTCTGGCGCGTTGAATGTGATCACCCGCTCGGGCAGCGACCAGATACACGGCGAGGCCTTTGGAGTGTTCCGTGGCGATGGAGGCGCCGCGGCACTGCCAGGTTCGCCAACCCCTTCGTTTTCGCGCGAACAATTTGGAGCCGGTGTGGGTGGGGCGATTATCAAGGATAAAGTCTTCTGGTTCGCCGACGCCGAGCGTTCGAAGCAGGATCTGACGGCGGCGATACCCTTCACTTCTCCCTTTGACAGTCTAAGGGCCACTCTGGCCGAGCCTTACCGCGAGTTCGATACCGATGAACGTGTCGACTGGAACATGAGAGGCAGCACGCGGGCATTCTATCGTTTCAATTTTTTTCAGAACAACGACCTGCACCCCTTCAGCTCGGCCAGCTCAACCCAGCAAGTCCGTAATGACGACAACACTTTGACGAATGCCTTGGGCGTCGATTTCAACACCGGACTGTATGCGCATAGTCTGCGCTTTGAATACCTCAAACTCCGCAGCTCGACGACGGACGCTACGAGGGGACTCGGCTCGGTCGATAATCCCATCCCTGGACTGGGAATTAATATTGGCGCGTCTACTGATGGGAATTGCATCCTCAGCAATGGTGGGAACTTTTGCGGCGGGCCGAGCTGGCTATCGCCACAAAAAGAAATTCAATCCGACAAACTCGCTAGCTATGACGGCACCAGGGTTTTGGGCCAGCACATCGTTCGCTATGGGGCGACGTTCAATCGTATCGACGGCGCACGTTTGGCGGCCACTGCTGTCTTTCCGCAGGTAGGTACGACATCGCTAGGGCTGACGCCATCTTCCGACCCAACATCGTATGCAGCGGATTGGGTAAGCCTAGGCAATGGAGTTGGGTTCTCCACTGCGCAAGGATCATTCGGCTTGCATGGTGGAGGTCTGGGTCCGGACAATCGGGTTGAACTGTATGTCGGAGACGCGTGGAAGGGCAGGCCGAGATGGACCCTCACGTATGGCGTACGCTATGTTCACGACTCGGGCCGCACCGATAGCAACCTGGGGCCGCTGCCGGATCTGAATCAGTGGGGTTCGGGATACGGCGATCGCGTTCGCAATCCGAATCTGAACCTTGCTCCTCAAGCCGGCTTCGCCTGGGACGCGGGAGGAAATGGAAAGACAGTGATCCGTGGTGGGGCCGGTTTATATTACGCAAATTCTCTGTGGAACAAAACGCTGCTCGATAGCCCCGCACGTTTTGCCAAAGGCGTTTTCAACGACACGCCAGAAGTTTGCTCTGGAGGTGTAGCATCGCCGTTCGCCTGGCCTACCAGTCTGGTCGGCGTCACTTCAATCGCTGGAGGCGCGGCTGCGGTCGTGAACGCCGCTACGGGCTTGCAGGCGCGGCCCAATTTCTGCGGCGGCACCATCTCGACTGTGGCTCCTCAAATTCTCGCGCTCAGCGGCGCCTATCAGGCCGCAACCGCCGCCCTCACGAGCGGGCAACCGAATAGCGCATTTGTTGGGACAGCCCTCTCGGCGCTGAACAGCAACGGCTATGATCTTTTCTATCCCGGCTACCGCACGCCGCGGTCGTGGCAGATGAACTTTGGGCTTCAGGAGCAAATTGGTGCGTACACGGTAATCAGCATCGACTACCTCCGCAACATCGGTGAACACTATTTGATCACCCAGGATATCAACCACAGCGGAGCGGCGCGCAGTTTCAACCAGGCCAATGCTGTCGCCGCACGCGACGCCGCGCAGCAGGCCAATGGGTGCCCAGCAGGTATTGGTCAGGCCACATGCATGATTGCGGCTTTGGGCCAGGCGGGAGCGCAAGCAGCCTACTCTACGGCAGGACTTGATTCCAATCTTCAGGTAACTGGCGGCGGGCCCTGCTCCTATTGCGCGTTTCCAGGTACCAACCCCGTTACCGGAAACACTGGGGTTGTCGGCGGAGTGGATATGCAGTTCCCCGCCGGCCGATCGGTCTACAGCGGCGTGCAGGCAAAACTGGTGCAACAGATCGACAAGCCAATGCGTGGCGTGAAGGACGCGAGCTTTCAGATCTCCTACACTCTCTCCAGATTTATCAGTCAATCCCAGGATCAGGACTTCGTCAACGTAGCGACAGACAATGACGATCCGACCAGATTCAGAGGGCCGGATGCTCTCGATCGAAAACATCAGATCTCATTTGCAGGCACCTTTGATCTGCCGTTTTTTACTCTCCCGTTTTATACCAAGTTCAGCCTGATCGGGCACTTCTATAGCCCGCTTCCGCAGAATCTGCAACTGCCCGAGTTGACCAACGGAGGTGAGATTTTCGCCACAGACTGGCTGGGTTCAGGATTGGGAGCTGCCGGGGCACCAGAGCCTTTGCCGGGAACTCAAATTGGCCAATTCGAGCACGGCACTAATATTGACAACCTGCAAGCTGTGATCACCACCTACAATCACACCTTTGCCGGAACCCTTACACCAGCCGGCCAGTGTCTTGCAGGCAACACCGCGCCCAACAACTCTTTTACGTGCCCTGGTTTAATCTCTGGCTCGCCGGTGATGACGCCGAGCGATATGGCAGCTTTGGGTTGGGTGATGCCCACAATTGCGTCAGTTGCTCCGCAAGCTGTGGGGATACCTTGGCTGAAGTCGATGGATTTGAAAGTATCGTGGCCCATGAAGATTCGAGACCGGGTGACTATCGAGCCGAGTGCCAGTGTTTTTAATATCTTCAACTTCTGGAACGCGTTCCCAGCAGGAAATTTGCCTGGTGCATCTCTTCTTCCAGGCCCCAACGGACTCCTGGCGCCGAATGTAGTGGGCGGCGTGACGGAGGGGTCGAGCACTACCCCATTCCGCTCGACTTTCCAGTCGGGAACCTACGCACTTGGCACGCCAAGACAATTCGAGTTCGGATTACACATTAGCTTTTAAGACGAGAGAAATGTGAACCACGGGGGTCACGAAGCCACACGGAGGCAGCAGCCCTTCGTGAGACTTCGTACTCTTGGTGCAAGCTTCGATTTTCGCGGCATCCCCTCAGAGGACTCATGAACGAAGTGATCCTGAAGCGATTCGAAAATCCTGATGAAGTGCGCACTTTTGAAAAGGGAAAGTTCGAACTGGTTCACGTCGGCGGGATGACGATTGGCCGTGCCACGTATCAACCCGGCTGGAGGTGGTCGCTTCATGTAGGAAAAGCGGCAGGTGCCAGGAGCTGTATGGTAGAACACGTTGGATTGGTCGTGTCGGGGACGGCGACGGCAGCCATGGACGATGGCCGCGTCATCGAGATGAAAGCCGGCGATCTCTTCTACATTGCCCCGGGACACGATAGTTGGGTGGTTGGGGAAGAGCCCTACGTGTCACTTCACTTCATGGGCGCAGATCAGTACGCGCAACAAAAGAAAAAATAACAGAGCAAAATCTGCTCAGTTGCGTTGATTGCCCGAAGTGTGAATGTGCGTGCGCGCTACAGCGTCCCCCGTATTCTTCAAGCGGACAATTCCGTAGCTCGCCTCCACGCAAATATTCGGATGAGACTAAACCGTGCAGGTAGAACAACTCACAGTAGGCACCGGGAAATTATTTCCAGAAAATCATAGAGCATGCTTTTGGCAAGTCATTTGCTTCGGAGAATTCCGACCGGAAGAAATTGTGTGTCCCATTTTCGGAGGATTTCATGAAAAACCGAGTTCAGTTATTGTGCTTCCTCACCGCTCTGGTTCTGTTCCTGAGCGTAGGCATTTCGCTCAACGCCCAGCAAGCGACGCCGCAGACAACAACGCCGGACCCACAGGCGCAACAACCTACGTCGGATCAACCTGCTCCGCCAGCCGCGTCGGAACAATCTACGCAGCAGACGCCTAGCCAACCCCCTTCGCAGACGCCTGACCAAACCACCCAGCCAGCGCCCAATTCGCCGGCGGACTCCGCGCAGCCCACCGGCGTCCAGAGTTTCAGCGGCACAATAGTAAAGTCAGGCGACAGGTATATGTTGAAAGACGAAGCCAGCGGCCAGACTTACGATATCGACCACCAGGATGAAGTTCAGAAGTACGAAGGCAAGCGGGTGAAGGTGCATGGCACCCTGGACGGTAAGATGATCCATTTGCAATAAGTTGAGTTCGAGGGATAGACCAACGCTTACGAGAGGGCCGCGGCGCAAGTCGCGGCCGCGTTGCGTAAAGTAAACTTTGAAAGATTAGCCGAGACAGCGCAGCCGCATCTCGGCCCATCTCGTATGTGATCAGACTGCAAGTTTAGTGAGCGCTAGCCTTCTCCGAGCCCAATCCTGTATTGGAGCGAACCAACAGTTCATTGAACTTCTCATGCGACGTCGGCTCGTTGCTTAGCAGCGTACCGACAATCCCTCCGAGGAATCCCAGCTATTGAAGATCGCTGCCAATCCCGACCTTACGCAGGAATTCTCGGTCTTTCGGTGTCAAGGCGAGTTCATCGGGTTCGTCAAACAATTGGTGCATAGCTGGGCTGCGATAAACCGTCAAGGACGACGCGGCATCATCAATCAATGCAAGCTGCTCCGTTTCGCCAGTCGCGAAGTACCGTAGCTTTTGCCGGATTGTCATGGCCAACTCCTAGTGGGGTCGTCACCACCCTGTCCCCGCCTTCAGTCCTCCGTCCCGAATTTCTTCAGGTCTTCCGGCCCATCTGCCAACGCCACCGCCTCTTTGCCCTGGACCAGTTCCCGGATGCTTTCCACTACGTCAGGATTGGCCAAGGTGGTGATGTCTCCAGTATTCATGTTGTTGGAGAGGGCGGCGAGAACACGGCGCATGAGCTTACCGGAGCGGGTCTTGGGCATATCCGGAACGATGTGGATGTGCTTCGGACGGGCAATCTTGCCGATGATGGTTTCAATGGCCGTGTTGACCTTGTTCACAATCGCAGGGCTGGCTTGGATACCAGGCTTCAGGGCGATATAGACTTCAGGCACGCGGCCCTTGATCTCGTCCGCTATCGGCACCACCGCCGCTTCCGCCACCTCCTCAACCGTTAGGCACGCAGACTCGATTTCCTTGGTGCCCAGCCGGTGGCCGGCCACATTGATGACATCATCGACTCGGCCGAGAATACGGAAGTAGCCGTCAGCGGCCAGCACGGCTCCGTCCGACGCAAAGTATGGCCAGTCGTGCCAATCCTTGCTGTTGCGATTCTTGCAGTATTTTGCGAAGTACTGGGAGACGAAGCGGTCATGATCACCCCAGATGGTTTGCATGATCCCTGGCCAGGGATTCCGGATGCAGATGTTCCCCGCCTTCCCTGATCCAGCCGCGACTTCCTGTTGGTTTTCGTCATAAATTACCGGATAGATTCCAGGCACGCCGGGGCCGGCGCTGCCTGGCTTCATCGGATCAAGCCCGGGCTTCGTGCTGCACAGGAATCCTCCGTTTTCGGTTTGCCACCAGGTGTCCACAATCACCGCCTCGCCTTTGCCCACCGTGTCGTGATACCACCGCCAAACCTCTGGCTCGATGGGTTCTCCCACCGTGGTCATGTGCTTGAAATGATAGTTGTACTTGTTGGGTTCATCGTGACCGGCTTTGCGCAACATGCGAATAGCCGTGGGCGAAGTGTGGAAGATGTTGACATCCAGGCGTTCGGCGATTCTCCATACCCGGCCGGCGTCGGGGTAAGTAGGAACGCCCTCATAGAGGACACTGGTAGCGGCCAACGCCAGCGGACCGTAAACGATATAGGAGTGGCCCGTGATCCAGCCGATATCAGCCATGCACCAGTACACATCCTCGGGATGAATGTCCTGGATGTACTTGGAGGTGCCAGTCACGTAGGCGAGGTAGCCGCCCGTGCGGTGTTGGCAGCCTTTGGGTTTTCCGGTGCTGCCGCTGGTGTACATGAGAAACAGCGGCGCTTCCGCATCCATGGGAACGGGAGGCACGATTTCACCCGAGTATTTCGGGAGGATCTCGTCGACGAAGAAATCGCGCCCTTTCACGAAAGGCGAAGCGGACGCATTCTGGCCGGCGTGCCGCCTCCAAACCAACACCTTATCCACGGTCTGGCCTTCCTTCTTGGCTACCTCCAGCGAAATCTCGGAGGCGGCTTTGTGGTCGATGAGCTTGCCATTGCGATAGTAACCATCCATGGTGATCAGGACGTGGCTTTGGGAATCGGCGACGCGCATGCCGCAAGCCTCGCCGCTGAAGCCGCCAAACACAACCGAGTGAATCACTCCGAGGCGGGCACATGCCAGCATGGTAATCGGCAACTCGGGGACCATCGGCATATGAATGGTGACGCGATCTCCGCTCTTCAAACCGCAGAAATCGCGCAGCAGCGCCGCGAATTCATTCACTCGCACATAGAGTTCGCGATACGTAACTGAAACGGGGGCTTCAGATTCCGGCTCAGGTACAAAGATCAATGCCGCTTTGTTTTTGTATTTGGCGAGGTGCCGGTCCACGCAGTTGTACGAGGCGTTGAGCTTGCCGCCCACGAACCACTTCCAGAACGGCGGATCGCTGGTGTCGAGCGTAGTGTTCCAGTACTGGTCCCAGCTCAGCAGGTCGGCGTACTCCCGGAAACACTCCGGGTAATTTTTTTCGCTGAAGCGTTCGATGACGTTGGGATCGGTCAGATTCGCCTGGCCGATAAATTTCGCGGAAGGATAATAGTATTCTTCTTCCCGCCAGTGGACTGCAATCTGAGCCTCGCTGGTCTCGATCACCGCACGTTGCGTCTGAAGAGTTCGAGCCATATCAGTCACTCCTTGGATTTTTAAATTTGTGCTGCAATCCTAGCAATTCTTCGCCAGTGTCTACTGGGATGACGGAGCGCGCCCGCGTGCTGCGTTCAGGCCCCATATGATGGAACAATCCTGTACCTATCTGCAACTCTCTGGAAGCTAGGCTACCGCCGATACCTTTCTGCCTGCCAGCCCCGCTTCCGGGACCGCCGGGCGCCGGGCAGCCAGTTCGCAGAGCAGGGCAACGCCCGCCAGAACTCCCGCCGTGTAGAACGCCATCTGGTAGTTGTGGTATTTGTCGTACATCTGACCGCCGATCTTGGAACCGAAGTAACCGGCCACGCCCCAGGCGGTAAACAACATCCCGTAGTTAATGCCCGCGTTCTTCGTGCCCCAGAAATCGGAGGCGGCGGCGCCATTGACCGACAATTGCGTGCCATAGCACCAGTACACGACGAACACCACTACGTACAGCAACGCCACATTGCCTCCGACCAGATAGAGAATGGGCATAGCAACCATGGAGATGCCGATCATGAGTCGCAAAACGTTCAGCCGGCCGATTGCATCCGACATCCAGCCTGACAAAATGCGACCCGAAGCGTTGCCGACGGCGCCTACGAAGATGGTCAGGGTTTGCAGGGCCTCGCCGGGTATCTTCATGCTCTTGGCGAAGGGCACGAGCTGGCTGATGACCATCAAGCCCGCCAACGTGCCGAGCGCGTAGGCTACCCACATAAAGTAGAACGCGGGTGTGCGCAGCGTCTCGCTCGGGCTGAATTCATAGGTGGTCGCGGCAGATTTGGAGGCTGGCGCGGGCGTCCAACCGGCGGGTTTGTATCCGGTCGGCGGATTCCGCAGCAGGAATGCGCCAAACACAGTCATGACCAGGAAGATCACTCCCAGGATCTGGAACGTCGTGTGCACCCCGTAGGCCGGGATGAGCTTCAGGTTGGCAAGCGGTCCAAAGATGGCCGACCCTCCGCCGTATCCGCCCACCGCCAATCCGACAGCCAAGCCGCGCTTGTCGGGGAACCATTTCGCCATCACCGGTATCGGCGTGGCGTAACCAAATCCGTTGCCCAGCCCGCCGATCACCCCGAAGCAAACATACAACCAGTTCAAGCTGTGCGTATACGAGCACAGGAAGAAGCCGAGGCTGACCAGGATGCCGCCAATGAGAGAGATCTTAAACGGACCGTATTTGTCTTGCAGCCTTCCGGCTACGATGAAGGTAAGCGCAAACACCACTACCGCGATGCCGAACACGGTTGAGGTCTGTGCCCGCTTCCAGCCAAATTCTTTCTCCAGTGGGGCCACAAAAATGCTCCAGGCATAGAGCGTGCCCAGCGCCAGATTCATGGACATCCCGCCGACCACGCGCCACCAACGGCTTATGTGAGGGGCGCTGGGATTAGACGTAAGATTTTCGTTAGCCACAGTTTTTTCTCCTTTACAGAAAGTGAGAACCGGAAACAGGTCGCTCTCCACAACGACGTTCCGAACCTGGCGGTGGCCAGATTCGCCATGCCGGAGATGCAGTCACGACCCACGATGGAGCGGCGAATTCATCTCCTACGTCCGGGGCGCGAGCAGTGTAACGCTACGTACAAGCCAGCGGCCCTATTGCCTAAAAGGTAAAAATTAGTCCGAACTCGAGCTCGATCCGCACCCCCGTCAATCGGTTTACTGCGTTTTTTGCAGGTTAGCGGTTACGTTCACTACCGAACCCGCAACAACGGTAAGGTCGCGTTTCCACTCACCGAACCCGGGCATGGAAAAGACGACGACATGCGTACCGGTGCTAACCGAGATTTCGGATGGTGTGTTGCCCACATATTTTCCGTCGAGAGTAATTTCTGCACTGGGAGGTGTCGAACTGAAATTACAACGCACCTTCTCCCGATTCTCCGGATGAGCGCTCTCTGGAGCGACTTGATGTGCGGAAGCTGGCGGAGCAGGCGCCGGAGCGGGAGCCGCCGCGGGAACCGTCGAAATACGCGCCGGAGGCGCAGGCTGCGTTTGTGCGGTAACGCCGGATTGCGGCGCAGGAGCGGCTACAATCAACTGGTAGAGCCGTTTGGTTTCTTTGCCTTTTGCATTCAGGTACAAAACCGTGATCCCGTGCTTGTCTTTTCTGGCGTCAAAGGTCTGCCCAACGGGCAGGGGGGCACACTTCGACCAGCGTGAGTCCACGGTGCACCCAATGGTGAAGAACTTTCCATCGGCATCCTGAACCACCATCACATTTTGCACCGTTGGGTTCTTGCTCTCGTTGCAATAGGCGTCGAAATTCTGCAGATCGCAATTCTTGGGAACCGGAGTTCCCGAATCGAGCGCGTGGTACTCCGCGCTCAGAACTTTAATTTGAAGTGGATATGCCTGCGAGGTAGCCTCGGCGAACACAGCATGGAACAGGCACAACAAAGGCAACAGCTGAAATAGCTTAACGAGAGATTTACTACGTGCGCTCATGCGCGTCTCCGATTCGAAAGGTGGGGACAGCATCACTCTCGGTGCATCTTTCCCCGAGCAATGCTGCACCCACCGCTGGTTGCGGACATTGTAGTCCCGCCAATCGCCGGATCAGCCAACATTTTCTAACCCAACGTCAAACATCAAGGCTTGAATGCCAAGGCTAGAAGGTAAAGACTGGCCCAAACTCCGTGCGATGATCCTGCCACAGATTGTCCGGCGAGCCGGCAATCGTATAGTCCACGCCAGGCGCCAAGCGCGTTCCATAAACCGACTGCTCGATGCCAAACGTGCAATAAGGGTTGACTTTGTAGTAAAGAGTTGCGGCGAACACCTTGCCCATCAAAAGCGGTAGTGCGCCGTTATTGGGTGCGGCCGAACTGGTCAGTTCATTGTGCACCACTTGGTCTTTGCCTGCATGGAAGAAGAGCTGCCAGCCGGCGTTGTGACCCTTCGGATTGGCGTTAAACCATCGCGAGAGCGGCAAGCCGAGGTTGATGAATCCGCCAAAAGCTCGAACAGGCCTCTCTGGAGCAATCACGACTGTTCCGGCGGCGTTAGTAGCCAGAGTTGAGGCGCCTGCGGCAGCAAGGGGGCCCCCGTCGAGAGTCGTGAAGGAAATTGGATTCGACAATCCGGCCACGTCCGTGTAGTACGAATTAACCTGGCCACCGAAGAAGAAGCGCATGTCGCCGCCGAAATAGCCGCTGGCCACCAAAGTCGCCCAGCGAGTGGGCAATTGCACTCCAATCTGGTTGCCATACTGCTTGCTGGAAACGGTGAAGCCACTGGGGAAGGCTTTTTGATAGGCTGTGCAAAGCGCCAGGTTCGCCGTACAGGATGCGGTTGGACTGCCATAGTCGGCGCTGGACGTAATCGACGTACGCCTGGATTGGAAGCCAGTCCAAAAGATCTGCGCGGGTGCCACGCCGGGAGCTTTATCGAGCTGCCATTGCAGAGCGAGTCGGCCTTCGATCTCGGGACGGCCGGAATCGGCACCCTCCCGTTCTGCTTCTCCAAGTTGGGCCGCCAGTCCAAGGCTCCCCAGCTTTAAGATTTGACCGCTACTCGGCATCATGATGGCGAATGTGGGAGCAAGCTTGAAATTGCGCGAGCTACTACCCAGCTTCTGCACCAGCCCGAACTGGAATTGCGGAGAGCGCGTGTAGATGTCGCCATAGAAAGCGCCCAGGAACGTGGTTTCGAGGATATTCGGCAGGGCGCTCGATCCAAAGAGCGTCCAATCCTGTCCGCCTTCAAAATAGAAGTCAGTGTTCTCATTGGCAGCGTAATCCATCCGGACGTACGCCAAACGCAACTGGAAACCGTTGCTTCGAATCGACGAAACGTCGCGGTTGTCGACCTCGCTGAAGTTGCCTTCGTAATCGCCCTCGACTCGGCCTGTGAAAGTCAGCTTCGGCGACGCGTCCGGCCATTCAACGTTTAAGCCGACACGAGTGGAACGTGCTTTGAGGTGGAATTCGGGGTCCTGCGTAGGACCGGTGCTCAAAATCGATGTTGAGGTCAGGAACAGGCCGACAAACGGGAAGTCATCGCCATTGGGTGAACTAGAATCATGCACCGCCGTCGCTTTGATAAATCCGTACGGCGTGAACTTTACCGGACCTGACTTGAAGGCTGCCACCAAGCCATCCTTTTTGGGCGGATCGACCGGAAGCACACGGACCGGGGCAACCGCCGGAACCACGCCCACCGGGAGCGGCTTCTCCCGCTGAGGCGTCTGCGGAGTTGTAGCAACGGGCGGCTGCTGGGCTTGGGGATCGGAGTTGGCTATTGAAACCGTCGCCGGAGCTTCAGCCGCAGGAGCCGAAGGCGGCGCTGCAGAAGGTTGCGCTGTGGCACTCGTGGCCGCAGACAAATCCCCCGCGCTCAATACCCCCTTGCGATTGAGCGCATCCACCAGAAGTTGAAACTTGGCCTCGGTAGCAGCGTTGCGAATGGCGTTGGCTTCCGTGGGAGCAAGCACGCCTTTCATGACGAGAACCCCAAGCAGCGCGGTGACATTGGCGTCGCCCGCAGTTGGGGTCAAGCTCGGACTGGCCGGAGCAGCCGTAGCTTCGGCACTGGTTGCATTCGCTCCATTTGCGTTTGCCGGGTTCGCATCGTTGCTTCCTGCTAGAGCGGGCACAGTCGCGGTGGCCAGCAGTAGAAGGCTCGACAGCCACTTCTTGAGATTTGGCATAGACGGTAATCTCCTCGTTCAGGTCGGCGTAGACCTGCAACAGAACACGGGTGCGAAATCTATAGGCGTTTCATTGCGTTTGTCAAGTTTTTGTGCGGTGGGCAGCGGGTTACCATGATGAAGCCATGCCTGCTCTCCGACATCCGTTCTTTATTCGTTGTTATCGCAAAGCGCGCAGTGACGCCGGTCACACATCAGCGTGATTTGCGCCGGGAGATTGCCCAGTTGAATTCAGGATTGGAGTGCAGTCTTTGGGTTGCGTTGCGAAGGTCGCGGGAAAGCTAAGGGTAAACAGTAAGTCGGAGTAACCAGCCGCTTGGCCGGCTACTCCACTTACCTTCTTCCATCGGTGACTAGGAGTGAAGAGTAACGATAGTTGATGTCAGGCACCAAGGGCCGTGAACAGGATGAGCGAGAGCGCACGGATACTACGAAACATATTCAACCTGACGAGGTAGTGTAGCTTGCGAGCGGAGACGATTAAGATGCGACTGCAATATTTGCAGGTTGGCGGGTAGGTCCCATATTGCTAAAGAGTCGGCCTGTGCCTACAGCACTTCCTGGCGTTTGTACAGGTCTTCTCGAAGCATGATTACGGAAATTATCACGCGTGGGGTTGGGTTGACCCTTTTGAAGTTTTGCGCCCTTTCGTCGTGAAAACACATTACCGTGTGATCCAGGTCACTGCGCCGGGCTTACGCGCAGAGCAAAATTCTCGACATCTTATTTGCCGTTCACCACTCGGGAACGCATGAGCGCTCTTTTGCAGTGGCCGATGGGAATCCGCGGCGAGGCTGAAGAGGAGAAAACAATGAGCCTGGTCAATCCGATAGTGCAAAAGTGGATCGATGAAGGGAAGGAAGACCCCGAAGCTTTTTGGGGACGCGCGGCGGACCAACTGCCGTGGTTTCGCAAGTGGGACCGGGTGTTGGACTGGGCTCCGCCGACCTTCAAGTGGTTTGTCGGCGCGCAGACGAATCTGGCCTACAATGCCCTTGACTATCACGTGAAGCGCGGCTGGGGCGGGCACACGGCTCTGGTCTATCTCAATGAACGCGGCGAGAAGCGCATCTTCACTTATGCCCAGCTGCTTTACGAAGTGGAGCGGGCGGCGGCGGCACTGCGCGGCATGGGCATCAATAAGGGCGATCGCCTCACGATCTACATGCCGACCTGTCCCGAAGCCATCATCCTGATGCTGGCAACGGTGCGCATTGGGGCAATTCACTCCGTGGTGTTTGCGGGTTTTGGCGCGAAGGCGCTGGGCGACCGCATCCGGGCCAGCGGATCGCGCCTGGTTTTCACTGCCGACGTGACCTACCGCAAGGGTAAGGACACTCGCCTCAAAGAGATCGTGGATGAAGCGCTGCAAGGGCCGAGCGAAGTAGAGCGCGTCATCGTGCTGAAACGAACCGCAGCGGAAACCCCGTGGACCCCGGGACGCGATATTTCTTGGGATGAGTTTCTGACCGGCGCCGACGGCCAGAGCAGTGATTATGTTCCGATGGAATCCAATGAACCGGCATTTATCCTTGCCACTTCCGGCACAACGGCAACCCCGAAGCTGGCGATCCACACCCATGGCGGCTATCAGGTTCATATCCATAGCATGGGCAAGTGGCTGTTTGCCCTCAGGCCCACTGATGTGTGGTGGTCGACTTCCGACATCGGCTGGATCGTGGGTCATAGCTACATTGTCTATGCACCGCTGATCGTCGGCGCTACCACGGTCGCCTTTGAGGGCGCGCTGGATTACCCGACTCCGGAAAAGAATTGGCGGACGCTGATCGAGGAGTTCCGGGTCACGGGCATCTTTACTTCCCCCACCGCAGTGCGAATGCTGATGAAATATGGGGATGCGCCCCTGCTCAAGACGGATCATACGTACCTGGAACGGGTGTTCTGCGCCGGCGAGGTGCTCAACGCGCCGGCTTGGGAATGGCTGCAGACGAAGATTTTCAAGGACCGGATTCCGGTCATCGATCACATGTGGCAGACCGAAACCAGCGGTCCCATGTTCGGCAATCCGTATGGGTTAGGCATGATGCCGATCAAACCAGGTTCGTCGACGATTCCCATGCCGGGGATTGACGCCGCGGTGGTGCAAGTGGACGGCACGCCCTGCGCCGCGAATGAGAAAGGCATCATGGTGATCCGGCGTCCCTTCCCCGGTTTGACGCCGGCGCTGTGGGGAGAGAAAGAACGCTACGGCCGCGATTACTGGGAGATCATTCGCGGTGTCTATTACAGCGGAGATTCGGCACACATCGACGATGACGGCTACGTGTGGTTCGCTGGCCGCGCCGACGAGATCCTTAACATTGCCGGGCACCGCATCGGTACCATCGAAGTGGAGACTGCGCTTCTCACTCATCCCGCAGTGGCGGAGTCGGGTGTGATTGGCCGCCCCGACGAGCTTCGTGGCGAAGTGATCTCAGCCTTCGTGGTGCTCCGGCAAGGTTTCAGCCCATCGGAGGAAATGAAGAAAGCGCTGCTGGAACAAGTCCGACATGAACTCGGGGGGATTGCTGTAATCGGCGATTTGAACTTTGTGGGGATGCTGCCCAAGACGCGCAGTGGCAAGATCATGCGGCGAGTGCTGAAGGCTGTCACCCAGGATCGGAATGCTGGCGACATTACGACCATCGAGGATGTCGGTTCAGTGGAAGAGGCAAGGGCAGCGTGGCACCAGATGAAAGCGGAACTCGAGGCGCAGGCGGCACTGGTTGGGCCACCCGAAAACGCCAGAAAGGCGTCTTGAGAACATGAAGTGAATGGTACTTCGCCGTGCTCGGCCGCTATGATTGCGTGCTCAACCTGGCCGGGGCACTGCATCGGCACGGACTAGGTGGAGAGTGTCAATACCTATCGTGGGTATCGATGTTGAAGCCGAGGATCGCATTAACTTCCACAGGCTGCGCACCGCGCATAGCTGGACGGAATTTCCAACTGGGCAGGGCGGCCATGATCTTCGCGGTCATCCCGGCCGGGCCAGGTTCGAGAACCTGGGGATTTCTGATGTTCCCCGAAGCGTCCAGTTTGCATTTGATCACAACGCGGGCGCGCGGCAGATCGCGGGCTAAATCGGTACGAAGGCCCTGCGGACCGATCAGGGTTCCCGGATGCGTGCGCGCGGCAGCAAGATCGGCTTCGGCGAATTGCATAACCACGGTGCCGATAGCCGTCTCGACGTAGATGGTGTAATTATCGCCATCAAGTTTCCCATAGAAATCAAACGCCCCGCCGGAGCGAGACGTTGCGACAATCGTGATCGCTGGACCCTCCTGGCCCTTCACGGATGAGCGCCCAGGAAGATTGGGAGCGCTTCCGCCGCCGTCCGATCCAAAGCTGGGCAGACTCACCACGGTGCTGCCGCCGCGAACGTCCACGCCCGGCACGGCTGGAGAGCCGGTAGGCGCAGTGCCTGCGCCGCCAGGACCGGGAGTTGGCGAAATCCCGGCGCGAGCATTGGGCTCAGAACCGCGGTCATTTCCTGTCTTTCCCACACCTGTGCCTTCTCCGGTCAAGCCGCTTCCTGCGGCGTCGCCGCGACCAATGCCTGTGCCTCCACCGGAGCCGCCGAGGCCAGCCGTGTCTCCACCGGAAGGCGACATCGCGATTGAACCTTTGCCGCCAACGCCCGGCATCCCGACGTTCGAGCCGGGTTGTGCCGACATGACAACTCCAGAATTGTCGCTATTTCCGCCTGCGCCTTTGGGAGGAGCGAGAACTGACCCAGCATCACCTGAAGCTCCCAGTCCAGAGCCTCTTCTTCCGGAGCCAGAGATTCCCGTGCCTGTTCCGACGGAAGGAGGAGGTGGAACAACATTGCTGGCCAGTCCGTTCTCTATGCCGGTCGGGCTTCCGCCTCGACTTCCCGCAGTGCCGCTGGAATTCGATCCGGTTACGGAGGGAGGAGGCGGAACTATACCCACTCCGCTGTTGGCCGACGGACCGCGACGCGACATTCCGGAACTCGTGCCTGTGACCGCTCCGGACGCGGACGGCGGGGGCGGAACGACCTGGGCTTCAAGTACGCCGGAGCCGCCTGAGGCGCCTCGGGGCCCCGAGCTAACGCTGGGCGGCGGCGGTACAACGTCCTGCGTACCGAAAAGTTTTCCAATGATGCTGCTTACAAACGATCCATTGCCGGCTTGGGTCGGCGGCGGTGGAACCACGGTTGCAGAAGAACCGCTGACGCCCCCGCTTTCGAGCCTGCGCAGATCACGCGCGGAATCCGCCGAAGGTGGAGGCGCGACGACCGATGGCGCCGGTAGATTAAGTTTTGCATTGCGTCCGCTCTCGCGCTCAGGCGCCGAAACTGGCGGAGGCACCACCGCGACATTGTTCATCTGCACTCGCGAAGGCGCGACTTCGCGGCCGCTCGCGGCAGGAGCGGGCGGAATCACGCTAGCGTTCAGTGCCGGAGCGGAACGCGCCCGATCGCGTGAGACGCGCGTGGCGGCGGGACCGATCAGGTTGGGGTCCAAAGATGGCGCGGCCCTCGCACGCTGGCGAGAGACATTCGGAGCCGGAGCAATGATGCTGGAATCGAGGACCGGAGCGATGAGTGTATGTTCGGACCGGACACTTGGCGCCGGAGCTACAACCGCGGCATTCAGAGATGGCGTGGCGCGAGAGGTGTCAGACGCGATGCTCGGAGCCGGTCGTACCACAGAGTCGAGCGTAATTCCTCTACGGGATTGATCCCGGGTGACGTTGGTTGGTGCCGCCGGTACTCCCTCAACCGGGAGTGGGCCAGGACTGGATTTAAGAGCGAGCAGGTTTGCGACCGAGCCTGCTGTAGCGGGAAGTTTGAGAGTGGGAGCGTCAACAACTCTCGCCGTCAGCGATGCGCCGCGAGCCACGTGAATCGTCTGCGTGCGGTGATGCGCCTCCCTGCCTCCAGCGCGGCCGGTGCGGCCAGTCTGGGCTCCGCCCAGGTCTTCGGTGCGCGGCAGTTCGTCGCCGGAATAGTAAATGACTTCGTTGGGAGTCAGTCTAGGTACGGCGTAGGGACGAAGGCGCAGGATCTCTCGTGGGACAACCATAACCACGAACAGCAGGAATGATTCCAGCAACAACGCAGCGAGCATGCCCCGGTACGAGAAAACTCCATGCGGAGCCTCACCTGCCAGACGTGGCCCCGAGCGGGCAAATGCCGGACCGATGGAAGTGACAAACTCTTCCCAGCGCGGCGACCATTCGACCAGCAGTTTGGGCGCATCGTGAAGGTGAACGATCTTCACTTGTTCGAGTTGGAGAGTCTTGGACAATTTAAGTCTAAAACCGTGGACGTTGTAATGCGATTCTTGGGTGGGGAAGTAAAGTGCTAGGCAGTCTCCTTCAACTGAATTTCAATACTGTCGCCCAAAGTAGTTTTGGTTCTGGCCAGCGTGTGGCTGGGTAACTCCAGGACCGAAGCTGCCTGCAAGCGGACGGGGGAGAAGCGCCAGGGCTGGAGGTTGTGCTCCGCGTGCACCACCGTCCCCGCGCGGTCTAAATAGAGTACGTCAATCGGGAATCGCATAGCAAGAGTATGAACTCCCCGGCAGGGACGAATCCAGAGACCACCACCATTACGAAAGTCATTTTCGGAAGCTCCCAACAGGCCGCGCAATCGTGACCAGTGCGTATCGGCCACCGCGAGGCTGGTGGCGAGATGCACACGGCGGGTTTGGTTGAAAGCTTGGCCGCGTGGGACTAATCCCGGCATGAACCGCTCCCGACTTCTTCTTGGATGTTCTGGTCGTTCCCGGTCACTTGCCAACGAGTGAGTGATAGGCCTGAATGAGTGCCGGACCAATGGTGACGAAGAGGAACGGCACCAGAATGAATAAAACCAGAGGAGGCACCATCTTGATGGTGGTTTTGGCGGCCTGCTCCTCGGCGCGCTGGCGGCGGGCGGTGCGGAGAGAATCCGAGTGAACGCGTAAGGCTTGCGCGATGCTGGTGCCGAAGCGATCCGTCTGGATTAGGGTTCCAACGAGGGAGCGAATGTCATCCACGCCGGTGCGGTCGACGAGATTACGCAGCGCCTCGGCACGAGGCTTTCCGGCGCGCATCTCGAGATTCACGAGATGGAATTCGTCGCTGAGATCGGGATGGGCATGATGCAAATCTTTGCCGACGCGCATGAGCGCCTGATCGAGGGCCAAGCCGGCTTCCACGCAAATGACAGTGAGGTCCAGAGCGTCGGGCAGCGCGATGCGGATGCGTTGTTGACGGTCTTTAATCATCCGTTTTAAGAAGAAGCGCGGAAGAAAAAATCCGAAGGCGGGGATACAGACGAGCAAGGGGAAGCTTGTGAAGCCGGAGAAAAGAACCACGCCCGCCAGTCCCAAAGCCGCAAGCGCAAGGCGCGCTCCAAAATAGTAGCTGACATGTCGCGATTCGCGGAGTCCAGCCTGAATAAGCCAGGCGCGAGTCCGCGAGACATCGGAGGGTGAAAGCGGAATGGCTTTGCTGAGGGGATCGAGAGCCTGCTCCAGCCGCTCCTTCACCTTCATTGCGGGCTTCTCGAGCGTCTGCGCCGACTGTCCGCCCAGCGCGCGCAGGCGAGCTCCCAAAACCGAGCTGGGGGTAACAGCAGCCGCGCCGAAGGCAAACACTACCAGCACGATGGTCACGAATATGACGATGGTGAGAATCAGCAAGGGCATGTTTAAACCTGAATCTTAATGATCTTTCTGATGACGAAATATCCGACGGTCTGCAAGGCAATACTGATCACCACCAAGATGTGGCCAATAGGATCATAAAAAAGAGGATGAACAAAGTCCGGACTGAACAAGGCAAGAACGGCCACTACGACCGGCGGCATAGCCATAAGCAACGCCATGGTCAGCCGGCCTTGGGCGGTATGAACCCGCACCTGACGCTGAATTTTGAAGCGCTCGCGAATTACGTACGACAAATTGTCGAGGATTTCCGCAAGATTGCCGCCGGTTTCGCGCTGCAGCATAACCGCGGTGACGAAAAACTTTATGTCCACCAGCGGCACGCGCTCGGTAAGATTCATGAGGGCGTCGCGCACCGGCATACCGAACTTTTGTTCTTCGAACAGTTTGCGGAACTCGGTGGCCAGAGGCTCGGAGGTTTCGTTGGAAATCATTTCGAGCGATGTCGTAAAGGCATGTCCGGCGCGGACCGCGCGCGCCAAAGTGTCGATGGCTTCGGGAAATAGCTCCTCAATTTTTTCAAAGCGCTTCTGGCGCCGGTACGACACAATTGCATAAGGAAGGAATGACGCGATGACCAGGGCGGCCCAGGCGACGGCCGGGTTTCCGGCCCAAAGGAGAGCTGCGACTCCAGCGATGGCGCCGCAGAGCAGGCACAAAGCCAAAAAATTGCCAGCGCGAAATTTCATTCCCGCTTGCACTAAGGCTTCCTGAATTGCAGAAACTCGAGCCGACCGGCGCAGCAGAGTGTCGAGGGCGGGGATCTTGCTGAGTTGCTCGTCGCGGAGCAGGGCAAATTCTTCGTCGGGCTCGAGTTCCGCAGCCTTTTGTACGGTCGCCAAACGATCTTTGATGAGGCGAGCCTGAGCGCTCCGCTGGTCAAACAGGGAGGCGATGGCGAAGGTTGCGAGAGCAACCACCACGAACACAAAAAGCGCAATCAGAAGTGCCGACATAGGCAATGTCTCTCTAACGCATTCCGAAGAGCAACGTACTCAAATCTCTGTCCTCGATTCAAATAACGCCGGCCGCAGACGCGCACCCGAAGTCGCCAGCCGGTCGGCAAATAAGGGACGGATCCCCGTGGCCCGGAAAGCTCCGCGCACCTTGCCGTTTTCATCGATGGCGCGACGTTCGAATGTAAAAATATCCTGCATCAGAATGGCTTCGTTTTCCATGCCGACGACTTCACAGATGGAGGTGACCTTACGGGTCCCGTCGGACAGGCGGGCAACCTGGATAACCGCATGGATCGCCGAGACTATCTGGTGGCGCACAGCCCGCTCCGGGATATTCAGATTTGCCATCGACACCATGTTCTCGACGCGAGCCAGTGCGTCGCGCGGCGAGTTGGCGTGAACCGTGGTGAGAGAACCCTCATGGCCTGTATTCATGGCCTGCAACATATCGAAGGCCTCTTCGCCGCGAACCTCGCCGACGACAATGCGATCGGGCCGCATACGCAAACTATTGATCACCAACTGACGCTGGCGGACCGCGCCTTTGCCTTCGATGTTGGGGGCGCGGGTTTCGAGGCGGACCACGTGCTCCTGCTTAAGCTGCAATTCGGCGGCGTCTTCGATGGTGACGATGCGCTCCACATTCGGAATATATCCGGATAGCACGTTAAGCAATGTGGTTTTGCCAGCGCCGGTGCCGCCTGAGATCAGAAGATTCAGCTTGCCTTTGACCATGGTGGAGAGAAGCTCGAGCA
The DNA here is from genome assembly GCA_963717205.1 of uncultured Acidobacteriota bacterium. Taxonomy (GTDB): domain Bacteria; phylum Acidobacteriota; class Terriglobia; order Terriglobales; family Acidobacteriaceae; genus Sulfotelmatobacter. The sequence continues at coordinate 458,738 of CAVQVP010000002.1, forward strand.
TGGCCTCAGTGAGCGTATGGTTCTCGATCATGTTGCGGGCCGTAACCGGGTCGCGCCCGAAACGCCGGATGGAGAGGCAAGCGCCATCCAATGCCAGGGGAGGAATAATGGCATTGACGCGCGAGCCGTCGGGCAGGCGCGCATCGACCATAGGAGAGGATTCATCGACGCGGCGCCCTACCCGGGAGACGATGCGCTCGATGATCTGCATGAGATGCTGGTTGTCTTTGAAGGACAAGCCAGTCAATTCCAGTTTGCCCCCGCGCTCGATATAAACCTTGTCGTAGCGGTTTACGAGAATATCGGAGATGGTCTGGTCCTTGAGCAGGGGTTCAAGAGGACCGAGGCCGAAAATTTCGTCGAGGATTTCGCGCGACAGCCGTTCGCGCTCGGCAAAGCTGAGAGGAACCACCTCACTGTTGACCGAGTTGCGAATAAGGACGAGAACTTCATCGCGCGCAGTATCTCCAGTGCTACGACCCAGTTTCTCCAGATCAAGGCGGTCGAGAATCTTGCGATGTAGGTCGGCCTTGACCTGCTGGTATTCGCTGCGCTCGAAGGTCTGCAAATTGGCCATAGAATCTTATACGGTCTTAAACAGCGACCACGCAGCACGTTTCACATCGACATCGTTGCGCGTCAGTTCGTGCGCCAGCCCGGAAAAACAACGGGCAATCTCAGTGTGACTTTGTTCCATCACCGGCGCGCCCCGATCGATGGCCGATGAAATGGCAAAATATTGATTCGGCACGCGCCAAATCAATTTTACGCCCGCCGCGTTTTCCGCATCCGCTTCGCTGAAGCCGGGCACCTTGCGGAATCGGTTGAGCACCAGGCGGAGGCGCTCACGGTTGCCGGTTTCTCCCAGATACTGTTGAACGCGAGCTGCGCTCCACAGTGAGGCAACGTCAGTGCAGGCCACCAGCAGCACGCACTCGGAGAGGTTCGCGACCAGGCGGCTTGCGGCATCAAGGCGCGACGAGTTGTCAACCACCACGTAACGGTAGTGCGTCACCAGCATATCGAAGAGCCGAACGAATTCCGCTGTCGAAGGTTCAATGGCTGCGGGCGCGTTGGTTCCAGCGAGCAATTGCAAGCCGCCGCTGTGCCGGGTCATAAAACTTTCCAGCAGGGAACTATCCATGCGGTGGAGGTTGCGAGTGGCGTCCGCCACGGTAAAGAGGGGTTTGAGATTTAGATGTAAGGCCGCGTGACCGAGGGGCGCGAGATCCACCAGCGCGGTATGGCCGTGGGCCGCCTGTAGGGCCAAGGCAAGATTCACCGCTACTGTGGTCGCGCCGCTGCCGCCCTTGGCGTTCACGATAGAAAACACTTTGCCGCGCGGTCCTTCCTTCTGCACCCGGCGCTGGGCTGTCGTGAGACGAACGAAAGCTTCCAGAAGATCAGTGGTGGTGGTGGGGCGCTCGATAAATTCGCGAGCGCCGGCGCGCATCGCACTCACTATCACTTGTGGTTGGTTCAGGCTTCCGATGGCAAACACGGCTGAGTCAGGCAGTTCCTGATGTAGAAGCTCGATCGCGCGCATGGCGGTGGAGGCGTTATCGGAGGGAACGTCGATCAGCAGCACATCGGGATTGGCAGCTTGCACCCGCCGAGCCACCGGATCGGTTGCCGAAACTGGAAAGGTCGCGCAGGTATGGACCGTGCGGGCTACGCTGGTGCCATCCACTAAGACCTGGAGAACGGTTCGCTGCTCATTATCCGTGGCTACAATAACGACTGAAAGCTCGGGCATACCCTGTGCTCACTCCCACTCCACTGGTTCACACTGCTTGCTCTCTCTCCTCGTTCTGACAAGTCGCCATTGTATCGCCTCGCCGCGGGTCACTTTCCCGAAGGTTTCTTCCCATCAAATTTCTGGTTGTCGATAAACGGTCGCGGATTAGGGGGGCCGGCGGGTGCTACGGTACTTGGCGAAACGCGGTGCACCGTGCACAAGACCATCAACTCCGAATTGCTCTTCGAAACACTTTTGCTTTTGAAAAAGGCCCCCAGGATCGGAATGTCGCCCAGGCCGGGAACCTTGTTCCAGACATCGGTGAGACGATTGTCGATCAAGCCGGCAATCACAAAACTTTGCCCATCCTGCAACTCGAATTCGGTCTCCGCTTTGCGCGTGCTCAACGCTGGTACGGTAAAACCGGAAATCGTGAGTGCATCGGCGAAATCGAGAGTGCTGACCTCCGGAGCCACGGTAAGATGAATGTTGCCATTGGGCATAATCACGGGCGTGAATTCCAGCTTTACCCCAAACTCCTTGAAGGAGATAGTAACAGCCGTAAAGCCGGCGCCGGGCTGCACAATCGGGAAAGGAAACTGTCCACCCGCCAGGAAGCTCGCTTTCTTGCCGTTGACGGCGATGAGATTGGGCTCGGCGAGGATTTGAAGAAGGCTCTTGTTTTCCAGAGCCTCGATTACAGCGCCAAAGTGAATGTCGGGACGGAAGAGAAATAAATTCAAAACCTGGCTGATGGCTTCGTTGGCGGAAAAAGGCCCGGTTTGTCCCGTCGTCTGACTGACCGCTGGGGGGGCAAAACCTCCATATTGACCTGTGGTGACAGTCCCGATTGTGTTGGCAGCGCCAGTGGAGAAGAAGTTCGCTCCGAGTTGGGTGAGTGCAGAGCGGTCAACCTCGGCAAATTTTACTTCCAGCAAGACTTCCTGAGCGCCCACCGGACCGAAAGTGAGAACGTTGACCACATTCTTCGAATACGCGGCCGCAAGTTCTCCGGCGCGCTTGGCAACATCCTCAGTGGTTACGTGGCCGGAGAGCACAATGGCGGCACGCGAAGGGGTTACTGATATCTGTTCATCGGGAAAGACGCGATGTTCTTCCTCGGCGCATGCGCTGACATCGACGTCCACCCGCAAATCAAAGCTGCGGGAGCGTTCCAGTTCGTCCCAGATGAGCAGTGAGATTTCGCCCGGCGCTCGCCCGTGCACCAGAATTTGAGTGGGAGTGATGGGCTGGACGAAGGCTACCCCTGGGTCAGTCACCGAGACGCGCTTGATCGTCTCGGTCGTATTGATAAGCAGAGACTTGTCGACCATAACGCGTAGCGGAGCCGACCCCTGCGGCTGCGTCGTCTGCGGCGGAAGAGTCGTCTGGGTGGTTCCGGGTGGAATCTGCGTCTGAGCGGCGGGCTCTTGTGCCTCGCTCCTGGAAAAGCGTGACGGGGGAAACAACGTCAACACAGTCAACACTGCAGCAGCTGCTAAAAGTGGCGCGCGAAACTTCATCTTATGATTCCTCTCCACATGAGGAAAACTGCGTACCGCCTGGCAAACGCGAAGGCTGAAACCGCTCTCTAACTACTTGGGATCTTCACCACTTTGCTCTGGGAACTTGACCACGTCCGGCTTCTTGTCACCTTGATAGACCTCAATACTGAGCACCGATGGGGGAGGAGCAGGCTGCTCAGTCTTGTGCTGCTTGACTTGACGAACGGGCGCCACGCGCGGCGGAGCCGCAACTGGGGTTCCGCCCTGGTAAAGGCCCCTGGCATTGGCTGGGTCCACCTTATCCTGATGAGTGTCGAGAGGATTTCGCAGAACGAGTTGAATCCTGCCCTCGGCGCTAGCCAGAGTCAAACGTTCGGCGTCCTCGGGCGAGGCGAGAAACGTGATCACTGGAGTGTTCGTGGCTTCCCCCGCGGCATTGCGTTCTAAAGTGTGGCCGGAGGCAATTACGGCCACATTCTGCAGAACCGTAGTCGTTTGAGACTCGGAGCTACCACCGGGTGTTCCGGTAAGGAGTACGTCGACGCGGGTTCCAGGGCCAACGAAACCAGCAACCGAAACAACCTCGTTCACCCGCACCGAAACGGCACGCATCCCAGGGGGAATCAGCGACGGTAAGCCGGCGCCGGCATTCTCGGGAGCAAGTTTGGTGGGCAGAATGAATTCGCCACGGGCGATGGGAAGGATTACGCCCCGGCCCAGCACTTGAGAACGCTTAGTGGGAGTTCCGGCCGGCAGAGCGGATGCGGGATATTTGACGAGGCGAACGTCGTGTTCTTCGATTCTCGCCCCGACCTGAATGTCATTCGCGGCCACGACAACGTCAGTGCCGGGCTCGGTCGCGGGACCTCGCCCCAGCAGGTTCCTGTAGACGGAGACGCTGACAAGGGCGCCCAAGGCCAACGCCAGAATTCCGATCATCAATAAACGAGTGCGGTTCATAATGCTCCGTCAGCAACGAGCAAAGGTGAGGATGTCCCGCCTTCCACAGGCGGGAGTTGCCCCCAGTTGCCCCGGCCGCCACGATTCGTTACTGAATCGAACTGGCGACGTTCGAGAAAACGTTGTTGGCATTAGAGCCAATCAGCCGAATGGTACCTACGACGATCACAAGGATCACAGCCAGCATCACGGCATACTCTGCGATATCCTGGCCTTCTTCCCCATGCCATAATCTCCAAAAACGATCCATCGTTGCGGGCCTCCTCTAACTGAGATCGAGCAGTCAAAACACCACAGAAACAGACAAGAGACCGCTCAGCTTTCAGGGATTTACGTCCCACTTGCACGTACAGCGTTGCTAGGAGAGTTATTCTCACACATAATAACCTGCAAAAGCCCGGAAGGGGGGTAATTTCTTGCATACCAACGGTAACTACCGTGCAGCATTCGCGCGGCAGTTACGAACCTGCTTTCCCATGGACCAGCGCCATCGTTATCCGTGCGTTTCGGCGCGGACTCCGCTGCGACAATGCCACGGGACAATGTGAAGATCACGACCTGGGTGTCTTCGTAGCAAATAATCCAACCCGGAGCGATCCTCAGTCCTGTTGCCAGAGCAGAATTTGCCGGAACCAGTACGGTGTGAATATTCCACTGCTGCAGTGACTCGCGCCAGTCGTCTTTGAGCTGATAAGTAGCGGCGAACTGGTGAAGTAGATCTTCCCCTCGCAGTTCGTTCCCATAGAGATCAGCTCTCCCATCGATAAAGACACGAGTTGAAGGGTAGAGCTTCCAGATCAGGTAACCGCCCCAGTCGTAATGGTTGAAGAGAGGGCCGTTGATCGGGTGTGCCTGAAGATATGTAACCGCGCCGGCAGGGAAGTACTGCATTTCGGCCTGAGGCTGGCGCCGAATTACCTGCGCGGTGTGGACACCAGCAAAAATCGCCATTGACAGCACGATTGCTCCATTGAGCACGCTGCGAGCAATCACTCGCGAATGCTGAGGCTGCGGGCTGCGCGCCGGCCACGGCCCGAGCTGCTTCGTGACGAGAGGCAGTGCGATCAAGACAAACAACGGCATCATGCGGATCGAACCGAGGGCGGCATACAGGCTCACGATCAGCAGCAGCAGATCGCGTGGCCGCATCCGATGGTGATGCCAGCTTAGGACCGCGAACACCGTCAGGACAATCAGCAGGAATGGCCAGTACTCAGCATGATGGAAATTCGGCGAAGCCCACTCGGCAATGTAGTTTTGCATGGCGGCGGAACGAAGCGTTTCGATCGGATACGAGAACATCCGAAGTCCGTTAGGATTCAAGGGAACAATCAGGAGATCGAGTACGAGTATCAGCGCTGCAAACCGCATGCGTGGCCAATTTCGTTGCGACCATCCAAGTACCCCTTCAATCCATTCGCCCGAGAGGAATAAGGCCGATAGCGCCAGGCCAAGAGCGAACCCCGCGTGCAGGTTCACCCAGAGAAGCGTGAGCGGAAGCGTCCACCATAGAAGTTTCGGAGCGCATTCGGAGCGCTCCAGAATCAAAAGCCACACGGTGGTAAACAAAAGCGAAAGCACCTGCGGCCGCACTCCCCAGACCGGCACCGTGGCCCACATGGCACAGAGCGTCGCCACTCCTGCGATGTACGGGCGGGGGCCACAGCGGAGATAAAGCAGGAAAGAACTGGCACACAATACGGCAGCAAAGGCAACGATCAAGCCGCCCCACCCTGCGGTACGTTCAAGTTCGTACAGCAAAATTTCCGTCAGCCATTCGTGTGCGACCCAGCGTTCTCCGGCACGTGTGTAAGAAAACGGATCAGCGTGAGGGACACTTTTGTGTTCGACAATAAACTGGCCGGTCTTGAGATGCCACCAGAGGTCGGGGTCGGTGGCGTTTCGCGCCGCCATGGCGAAAATGCCGAGGAACAGGACCGCCAGAAAGGTGAGGGCGGTGGATTTGTGGTTCCGTTGAGTCGCGCTCATTGAGGATTGGCGAGGCCCTCCGCTTCTGATTCTCGTCGGAGTAATAGAACGATCAGCATCGGCAGATAAAGAAAGAACACCGCTGCCCTTCCAACTTCAGTGAAGTTGGCGGGTAGGTGGTACCAGCGCCAGACCCCCGCACCCCAACTGAAAAGGCCGGTGAATGCAAACTCCCGCCGCGACCTGGGAATCAGCCACAGAGTGAAGGCGTCGAAAAACCAGCGCTGCGGCAGCATTGAAGAGAAGATGAGCAGCCAGGCATCGCGATCCCTGTAGCGCAGCAACGCCAGCAACAGGAGCGGCCCAGGGAAAACCAACACCGGAATGTAGTGCTCATAATAATGCGTCTGCCGGAGCCACAACATTGGCCATTGCGGCAGTATGGCGATGCTTAAAGCTGCCACGAAAATGCAGGCCAGAAGCCCGCGACGCGAAAGACGCGTCAGGAAGATCGGTAGTCCGACCTGCGGCTTCATCATGGTCACGGGTAACAGTGCCGGAAAAAACGCGCTCGCCGCGATAATGGTTGACCATTGTACAGTGAGAAGGCCGGCCCAGTATGGATATGCAAGAAACGTTCGCAGCCTTCCATAGTTTTCCCGCATGAGCCCGAAAGCCAGTAAGGCGGAACTGATCCCATAAAACAATCCGCCAGCGATCTCCGGCCGCATGCGAAGAAAAGGCACTGCGACCAATGCGGCAGGCAGCGGATACTGCTCGAGCGGCGTATCGTAAGGATTCTGGCCCGCGACAAGCCGCTGAGCCAGATGGATCGCCCACTGAAAATCGCCGGCATTCTGGTGTAGACGTTTGAGTAGAAACCAGCAGAATGTGCCTGTGGCCGCGCCGACCAGAGTCGCTACTATGATTCGCCTTCGCATCGCGAGCGGTTTGCCCCACCAGTTGTAACATGGGGACGGCCTGTTTCTTGTCTCCCGCGAGTGCCGCCTGACCGGCAAGACGAACGACGAGGTTTTTTCGATTTGCAATCACGCCTGCAACTCGGTGTTTTATTTCTCCTCGCTGCGCTGGCCGCTGCAAGCATGTGGTTCTACGTAGACCGAATTTTAGTGGGCTATCAGGTTGCGGATGCAGCAGTGCATCAGCGTCCGCGAGGGAACCTGTCCGATCTTTATCCGCGCTGGCTGGGGGCGCGCGAGCTTTTGCTTCGCCAGCGCAATCCTTACAGCGACGAAATCACCAGGGAGATTCAGCAGGGATATTACGGGCGTTTGCTCGATCCGGCGAGACCCAACGATCCTAAAGATCAGCAGGGGTTTGCTTATCCCGTTTATGTGATATTCCTGCTGGCTCCTTTCATCGGATTCCCGTTTCATTCCGTACAACTGGCCTTCTACTGGACGCTAATAGGGATGACTGCCGCGAGTGTTTGGCTGTGGCTGCGCGCTCTGCGCTGGCGTTTGTCCGTAGTGTCGACCGCCATCTGCGTCGCGCTGATACTCGGATGCTCTCCCGCAGTGCAAGGAATCAAACTGCAGCAACTCAGCCTGCTGGTCACGGCCCTGCTGGCGGGCTCGATGGCCTGCGTAAGTGGGGGACTCTTGTTTTGCGGCGGCACGCTGCTGGCACTGGCGACCATCAAACCGCAACTGGCATGGCCTTTAGTGCTTTGGATGTTGCTGTGGTCGGCGAGCGATTGGCCAAGGCGCCGGAGGTTCGTGTTTGGCTTCGGACTAGTAATGGCGCTGTTGCTCGGTGGAGCAGAAATCATTTTGCCAGGCTGGTTGCGAATGTTCTCCCAGGCTCTTCGGCAATATCACCGCTACACTCAGAATCAGTCGGTTTTGCTCGTTCTCGCTCCGTGGGCGTTTTCTGGAATCGTCATAGCAGTTGCAGCAATCGCTTGCGCTTGGCTTCTCTTTATGCTGCGACGGGTTCCTGCTGACTCGGAGGATTTTGGCCTCGCGATCTCTCTCGTGCTGGCGTTGACCATCCTGGTAGTTCCCATGTACGCACCCTACAACCAGGTGCTCCTGCTGCCTGCGATTCTTACACTGGTGCGCGACAGGAAGGTTTTGACTGCGCGCTCGCGCGGAGTTCGTTTCGGTTATGTCGCAGCAGCTTTCGCACTGGCTTGGCAATGGATCGCGAGTTTGGGTTTGAGCGCCGTCTATCTATCCGGAGCGCAGGCTTGGGCATTAAGGGCCTGGAAGTGGCCTTTTTTTGCGACGCTTACTCTACCTGTGCTGATTTTCGCGCTGATATTCATCGATGTGCGTAATACGATTGATGTGCGAACCACGCCGCGGGTGAAGCCAAAAGGAGAGTCGCACGAGTGACCCCTGCCACGCATGGGCGAGAGCAACAAATGGCCCCCGAACCACTCGGCGAGAACGGACTCGACTCCGTTACACCAATTGAAGTCCACGGGAGCACATGGCGCCGGGCGCTTTGGTTAACCCTGCTTCTGAGAATCGTTTATTCCGTCCTCGCTGCATTCATCGGCTGGATTCAACCGGCAAACTGGCAATTGATTCATTCCAATGCTCTGACCGAACGCTTGCCTCAACCCGACCACAGCCTGCACTATCTGCTGGTTGGCGTCTGGGAGCGCTTCGACACCCTCTGGTATCTTCACATCGCCGCTCATGGCTATGATCGGCCCGATGCAGTGGTTTTCTTCCCCGGGTACCCCATCCTGATAAAAGTCCTAAGCGTGCTTATGCCGCCGATAGTCGCCGCATTACTTATTTCGACCATGGGGGCCTTCTTTTTATTTTGGGGGTTGCAAGACCTATTGCTTAAGGACCATCCACCTGACCTGGTTGTTCGGAGCCTCTTGGCGTGCGCGGTGTGGCCCGCAAGTTTCATTTTCTTTGCGGGTTATCCGGAGTCGTTGTTCCTTGCCATCGTCATCTGGACTATACGCATGGCCTGCAAAGATCATTGGCCGGTAGCGATAGCGCTCGGCTTAGCTGCGACGGTAGTTAAAGGGGTCGGCATTGTTGTAACGGTGCCTCTGCTGGTCTTGGCCCTCCGATACAGGAAGGTAATGACATTGCCTGTTCTTTTGATTCCTCTGGGATCGATCGGATTTCTGGAATATCTGCGTTGGACCGGGCAACCCACTGTCGCTTCGGCTTATGCGGAATATTGGCGGACCACGGTGGCTGCTCCCTGGACAACTTTGTGGTCGACCGTTCACATCCTGACACGGACGCACAGTGTGATTCTCGTACTGAATCTGATATGCCTGGTATGCGTTTCTGTTCTTGCAGTGCTAAGCCGGATCAGAATCGAGTATCTCCTATATTCTGCAGCTGCAATCGCTGTTTTTCTCTGTAAAGAGACTAACCCTCCGTTGCAGAGCCTGTTGCGCTATCTGCTGATCGTGTTCCCTGCCTTTCTTGGTTTCGCTCGCTGCTTTCAGTCTCCAAATTTGAAACCGAGATTTGAGATGGTATGCGTGTCTCTTTTTGTGATTAATGTTGGACTGTTGTGGCTTTTTTTGGGCTGGTCGTTGGTTTTGTAAGGGCTGCGCCGGTTAGTAGTAACAAGAGCATCGGAACAGCCACAAGCGCGTAAATGCCGGCTTTCAACGCCCACAAATGCAACGGCGGCAAGAGCAAAAGTCCAATCAAGCTTAGGACTATCCAGTTCGCCGCGCTCTTCACCCGCGTCTCTCGCACGAACGCACCATGCGGCATTACAAAAATCGGAAGCAGCAAGAGGCTGAGGTCGTGCGGGTTGAGATAGTAGCTGGCCAGCAGTGCGAACAGGACGGTGTTCGCGAAGGCAAAATCGTGCTCATAACGCGTCGAGGCTGGTGTGTCCGCGGGGGAAGCAAATTGCGCATTCCTCCAGACAATTAACGTCCTAACCAGCCCGTTCGCGGAAAGGATGAACATGAGACCTAACGCCCAAGAAGACTGAGTGCGGTGAAACAACAAGTAGGCCAATCCGCGAAAGTTGGCCATGGCTTGAGGCGCGATACCAGTCGAGGGCTGCGTCTGGAAGTGCAACAGAAATCTCGGATAGACGAATGCTGACCATCCGGAAATGGCTGCCGAAATTCCCGCCAGTATGAGCGCAACCAAGCTGAAGCCCTTGGCGAACTCGCTCCTCCTCTTTCGTTCAGGGATCAAAATCAGCACTAACGCGACCGGCAGCACAATCTGAAACTTGAAGAGTCCGAGAGCAAGCCAACATCCCGCTGCAAAGGCGCGTTCTTCCCGGAAGGCGGTAAAGGCGAGAATCACCACCAAGAGAAGGAGCACGGAGTCCTGCCCCTGCAATAGAGACAACAGCAGCGGAACAAAAGTTAGAGAGGCCGCAAACAGTATGCGCCAATCCCAAGGCGCCAGAACATGCTTCGCTAGGAGTCGCGCCCCGACAGCGAGGAAGAGCAGATTCAGAAAAGACCACAGCCGATACGCTCCTAGCAGCGGAAGCCAGGCCACGACGAGATAAAGAACGGCTTCAAAGGGCGGATGGATGTAGAGCGTCCCTACTCCTCCGGCGTAGTAAGCCTGATATCGGCGTTGGAGGTCAGCGTCATAAAGTTGGTGCCCGTGACCGTCGAGCAGCATGCGCGCGGCGCAATAAAAATCCGGAAAGTCGGTGCCTCGCAGCGAAGCCTGAGTGCGCGTCCCGACCACAGCGGCAACAGCTGCGATCAATGTGATCAGAGCAGCGGTCTTGACCCAGGGCGGAGAAGTTTGCCGGCGAACTGTTTCCGGACGAGGCACGCCGCCGCAGTCTATCGGATGCGTGGCTCATGCGCTACAACCACTTCGGACAAATTGCCCTTCCCGTAGGCGGCCGATTCCTGTCATTATTCTACCGACGCAATTTCAAGTAGGATTAGCATGTAATCCGCGCGTCACGGTTCGCGTCCCATGCCATGGTCCTCAATTCGATAAGAACTCCGCAAAGCTCCGGGTCGGGCGTGTTTCCCGCCCTGGTGCTGGTGCAAGGCAACGAGCAGAAAAACATCGTCCTCAACCGCACTCCTTTCAGCGTAGGCCGCAAGGTAGATAAGGATCTGGTAATCGCTGATCCCCGGGTCTCACGCGATCACGCTCTGATTGTGCTGGAAGAGGCCGGCTTTTTTCTTGTGGATCAAGGCAGTAAGCACGGCACGTTCGTGAATGGCGAGCGCATTCAGCGGCAGAAACTCGAGCGCAACGACCGTTTAGAATTCGGGGCTCGCGATTCAACCTATGCCATTTTCAATCCGGCGCACGGCAGCTCGAACACCGCGCGCGATTTCCTGAGCCAGATTTCGGGAATCCAGATCCCACAAGGGGAGGCCACCGACCTTGAAAAGCTAACTCTGTTTCTGGAAGCGGCGCGGAAGCTCAACACGGTTGGAGTGCTCGACGAAAGTTTGATGACGATGCTGGAAGTAACACTGCGTCTGACTCGAGCCGAGCGGGCTTACGTTTTTCTCAAAGATGACGAGGGCAAACTGCGGTTGGCTGCGGGGCGCAACAGCAAGGGCGAATCCCTGCTCGATGACAAGACGATTTCGCATTCCGCGCTGGACGAGTCGTTGCGTTCGAATAAAGAGTTCCTGCTCAGCGACACCGGCAGTTCGGGGGATCTCACCGGCCGCGAGAGCATCGTGGCCTACGATCTGCGCACTGTGATTTGCATTCCGTTGCGCAAGCGCCAGGTGCAAGCCAGCCGCGACCAGCAGACGCCGGCGCCGAACGCGGCCACCGAAGTGACGGGAGTTCTCTACGTGGACTCGCGCTTTGCCTCGCGGGAGTTTACCGGAGTCGGCCAGGACGTTTTGCGGGCCATCGCGATAGAAGCTGCGTCGCTGATCGAAAATGCCCGGCTAGTGCAGGCGGAAGAAGAATCGCGGCGCTACCAGCAGGAACTTACCATTGCAGCTGGCATTCAGCAACGGCTGATGCGGGTGAAGATTCCGGATGTACCCTTCGCCAAGATGAACCACAGGAACATGCAATGTAAAGAAATCGGAGGGGACTTCTACGACGCAGTGAACACCAAGGAAGGTCTCGCGGTGGTGCTGGCCGACGTGAGCGGCAAGGGAGTTTCAGCCGCGCTATTGGCTTCGACCCTGCAGGGAATGATCTATTCGCATTTAACCTCGGGCATGGGCTTGTTGGACGTGGTGACCGCGGTGAACAGGTTCTTCACCGAAAAGATGGGCGGCGAGAAGTACGCGACCCTGTTGCTGGTGCGCCTGCGCCGGGACGGCGAACTGGAATATGTCAACTGCGGTCACGTGCAGCCACTGCTGATATGTGAGGGGGAAGTGATGCGTCCCCCGCACGGAAATGTGCCGGTAGGCTTGCTTCCCGATGCGACCTTCGAGAGCGCGACCTGCCAACTTAAATCGGGTGATCGTTTCATCCTGGTCACCGATGGAGTGACCGAAGCCGAAAATGCGATGGGAGATTTCTTCGAAGACTGGCGTCTGGAAGCGGCCGCAGCCAAGACCGCAAGCTTCGAAGGCATTTTCTCTGCGGTTTCGGAATTCTGCGCGGGAAATCCATTAAACGACGACTGCACGGTTGTGGAGATTGTTTACGCGAGTCCGGTGGTAGAAGCGTAGTCGAGAAGCTCGATTCGCTTCCGGCCAGAAACAAAAAACGCAAAACCGCCTCAACATTTTGCGCAATTTTAAGAAAGCAGTAACGATCGTAAATCGTAAATCTCTTTAGACCTGGCGCGCGACCGAACACATCTTGAGGTGACTTATGCACAAGCCTGCCTTCGGCCTGGCCGTTTTGCTTTTGGCCACGCTGCCCGAGGCAGCGCTGGGACAGTCCGGCTCGACAGGCGCGCCCGCATCGGCGCCTGCTGCTGCGCCCCTATACCGCGTCTCCTTTGTGCGCGGGGACGCGGTTTCCGGCATCAGTGCTAGTCCCGCAATCAAGTTGCCCTTCCAATGTACAAGCGATGGGACGATTTTCGTCAGTTTCGTAAGTACGGTACCGGCCAACTCTGGCCTTCCGCCACCACCCCCAGGCCCCCCTCCGACGCTGCTTACGTCGGTCTCGTCGGCGGGGCGCGGCCAGACATTCCGACTCGATCAGGTTCCGGAGCTTTATATCTCAAGCGAGGTCGACCACTTCGCATCCGACTCCGGTGTGATCTTTCTAGTTAGGGCGTCGAGAGAGAACAAACCCGTAAAGCAGGCATATACGGTCGGCAGCCAACAAGGCGAATCCACCGGCAACGCCGCAGAACAACACCTCTACATCGTGACCTTCAGCCGAGACGGCGAGTACCGGCGAACCGTCGAGGTTGGAGATGCATTTCGCATACTGCAGATCGCCGTATTCCCTTCGGGCACGTTTCTCGCTTTCGGCTACGACGCAAAAGATCACTCGCCAAAGTTGGCGATGCTGAAGGAGGACGGCGCGCTCCTGAAGTTCCTGGAGATCCCCAAGGGCGACGCGCCTGAATCGATGGTTAGCGGGGCCGACGCACGCCGCCCACACGCCATTGCACCGGCTGAGCTTGTGCCGGAGGGCCGCTCGATCCTTGTCGTTCAAAAGGAGACGACCTTCCCGCTGCTGGAGGTTAACGAGGGTGGGGCGGTTCGGGCGATCCACCCCAAGCTGCCGAGGGGTGAACAGATTGAGGCCGCTATCCCCGCCGATCAAAACCTGTACGTGATCGCAGGCGAGGAGACTGGTACAGGGCGCTCGGGAGAAACCATTTACGAGATGAGCCCGGTGGATGGTGCTGTGCTGAGGCGTCTGGTACTGAGTGACGGACGTACGCCCTCAGACTTGGCCTGCGTTCACGATGGAAAGCTTCTTTCTATAGACTATGGCGATGGCAAAGTCGTGCCATTGATCGGTTCCGCTGAGCTCGCAACAAGTACAGACCAACAGAAGCGGTAGCCTGTCGATTTCAACGATGGCTAGAAGATAAAACACTTGGCCTTACGTATCGACGAATAGATTCAGACTGAATCGATCCTAGTTCGTTCTATTCCACTACCACGCTGTAGTCTGTGCCCTCCCAGCGATTCTCCTTCGGCCAATAGAAGGTGAATACAACGCTACTTCCCGCCGGCAGCGAGGCTGTCGGCAAGTCCAGGACATAAGTGTCAAGTCCGGTATCGCGGGTGTTAGTGTCCTGGGAACTCTTCCAGCCGTCAATACTCCAGCGCACCATCGCGGGAGTGAGCAGCACCAACCGCAGCGTCTTGTTGCGCGGCACGGAGCGCGCCTTGTTGTTGAACCTCCACCCGAAGATTTGTCGCGTCGGCTTTTCAATCAGATATCGTTGTACGGTTTGCGGCGGCTGATCGAAAATCTTGCCGTCACGCAGCGAGCGGCGCAACTTCACGTACTCAGCGTGCGCCCAAACTAAGGGGCAGGCGGAGCCTGAGGGCTTGCCGCGAAATAATTCGAGGGCCGGGATATCGTCGACATCCCAGACTTGCTCGGGCAGCAGACGGCCGGCGCCGACGGGACAAGCTTCCATCATCGCGAGCAACACTTCCGCCTCCTTGGGGCGGCCCGCGGCCAGTTCGTAGTGAGCCCGCTCCCCGGCGAGCAGCGGCCAGGGGCGGCCGATGCCAGTTCCGTCGAAGGGCGAGCCATCGTTGTGCTCGCCGTAGCCATCGCCGTTGTAGCGATACCAGCACGGCCCCTGCGGTAGCTGCACTTTCAACAGTGCATCGATCACACGAATCGTATTGAGAATGCGCAGATCGTCGGGCGCGCGCAACCCGAATCGTACCAGCGCCAGCGAGTCTGGGCTGATGAGGTGCGATGCGCGTCGCAAATCGTCGCCAGGGGGACGATTTTTGATAGGAACGAAACCCTGGGTCGGCGAAGCCGCGCCGTCTGTCTCCGGTGGCGCGATGCGTACGTAATAGCCTTCGACGCCAATTTGTTCGGCGAGGTCGCCGCCCATGGCATATACCCATCGTTCGATATTGTCATTCCAGGCATCGGCCGTGTCGCGAAGTGTAGAGCCGGCGTCGCGATGCCCGGTAAGTTCGGCAATCTCGGCCGCCGCCAGCAGTGCGGAAATTTCCGCCGCCAGCGTGAACGGAGAATATCCCCCGTCTTCTTCCCAGCGATCTTGTTGAGTGACCGGGCCATTACGCACAATGAAACTGGCGGCACTTCGCACCATCGGCCACCATTGCTCCAACTTTCCAAGACCGTGCGCCCCTTCCCGGCGCAGTAGATCGAGCAGCAGAATGGGGAAAGCGGTTTCGTCCATCTGGATGCCGCCCCAATAAGGCCGACCGTCGAGCCATAGATTTTGCGCCCAATTGCCCGCCGCTTCCTGCGTGGCCTGAAGGTAACGAAGCACTCTCACTGCGTCGTCGACAGCACCTGCGGCAAGCAGCGCTCCCGCGGTCTCAACCAGATCGCGCGGCCAGATCAGGTGATAGCCGCCGAGATCCTCGTCACCCTTGTTAAAGCCCCACGGAATGGAGAGGCTCGCGATGACCCCACCTACGAAATCCTTGGACTCGTGAGTGCGCATTACGCCGGTTGACGCGCGGTACAGATCGACGGGACGACGCGGTTCATCGAGTTTGAGTAGCGTGTCCTGCCAGTTCCTCCAGTGCCGGACGTAATTGCGGCGAAGGTAGTCGTACTCTTCGAAAAGGCTGGAACGAACCTGCTGGCCCGCCTCAGTCCACATGGATCCAAAACCGAGCGCCAGCACAAACTCGCCATTGCAGGCCGCCAGATCAATCTCTCCCGTGCAGGCGATGTTACCGTTTTCCGCTCGCTGGTACTCCCAATCCATCTGGAAGTGAGCGGAGAGGTCTCGCCACCCGTCGGATACGCCAACAAATCCTACTGACATCTTTTTCCACCCCGCCGAACAGCCCATCGCGAGAGCGGTTCCGTCGCGCTCGGCCATGAACATGGGCACGCCTTTATAGTCTCCAACCCAACCAGTGTTTCGATACCCACAGTTCGCTAGATGCGGCGAGAGCAGTGCATAGAGGCGATAGTCGGACAGTTGTCCCTTTAACGGCCTGAACCGAATCAATTGCACCACAACGTTCCGGTAGGGGTCGGTGAAGATTTCTTTGTAGATGCAGTAGCGCCCTTCAATTTCGGTGTTCGTCAGTTCAAAAGCTGGGACGCCGGGCTCGAACGGCTTGTTCTCAAAAGTACAATGCCGCTTCTCTTCAGAGAAAAAAGATCGGCCATCCGTGACGATGAAACCGAGATCGCGAGTACAGGCCTGATCAACGCGAGGGTAGTACACTTCATTTAGAATTCCGTGGCTCAGCGTGAACCAGACCATGCTGTGTCGGTTCAAGGCCGTGCCGACGCCGGTCTTGGCACTTGACGTCCATCGGGGTGGAATACCGGGCCAGCCGGGAGCAATGCGGGGAGAAGAATCGCTCATGAAGATCTCGTCCTAGAAGTCGTAATCAGGGGTGAAATTCACCCCGAAAATGCCAAAATTGGCGTGGCCGCAAAGCCGATCATCGGCATCTTAGAAGAGCATGCAAAAAGTAATCTTGCACTCCAACAGAAATGGACGATAATAAAAGGATTCGACCTAATACGCATGCCAACTGCCGCTCAATTTCGGAAGGCTTCAATTATCGGTATAGTAACAGCCCTATGGCTGGCCTTGGGATTGTGTGCTGCCGCGAATGCCGGGAACCCGCCCGATTCCGTCTCTGCTACGGATCTCGACCACGGGTTTATGGGACTTTACAACTTAGATTTCACCGGCGCCCAAAGAGACTTTTCTTCCTGGGAAACTCAGCATCCTGACGATCCGGTCGGACCGGTCAGCCAGGCTGCCGGTTATCTTTTCTCGGAGTTCAACCGGCTGGGCGTGCTCGAGTCTCAATTCTTTGTGAACGATGAAGCGTTCGGTTCGCGTGCGAAGCTTAGCCCGGATCCTGCGATACACAGAGAGTTTGAAGGCGCGTTGGATCACGCGCAATCGCTGGCGCACGTCCGCCTGAAAAATGATGCAAAAGACCGCGATGCCTTATTTGCGCTTACCCTCGCCTCAGGGCTTCGGGCAGACTACGCGGCCCTGATTGAGAAAAAAAATATGGCTTCATTGCACTACACGAAAGAAGCGTCGGTCTGGGCGCAGCAGCTTCTCGCGGTTTGCAATGACTGCTCTGACGTGCTGGTGGCCACGGGATTCAGCAAATACATCATCGGCAGCATGACGGCACCCGTCCGCTGGCTCCTCCGCATGGGGGGATTGCCCGGCGATAAACAAGGCGGGATCGCCGATCTGCAAACGACGGCTCAACACGGCCATTATCTTGCGCCTTTTGCTCGCATCCTGCTGGCCATCGCTTACGTGCGTGACAAAGATAAATCTCGCGCACTTCAATTGCTCACTTCGTTGCGCGCGCAGTTTCCCGGCAACACTCTGTTTCCGCGAGAGATCAGTCGCTTGCAGAGCGCATATTAGGACTTCGGGCTTCAGCCTTCGGGCGTCCGCTTTGTGTTGTCGCTGCGCAAGAGCCTTTCCAACACACATCTAAAAGCCCAGATCAGATCAAAGTGTTCAGCCGAAGCCCAACGCCTGATGTCCGAAGCCTTCCGTCCATTCATCAGAAATTCACCCCGTTGTAACCGTCCTGTAATATAGCGCCGATGGAAACCTGCTAGAAACGGAACATATACATCACCAGGAGGAGCATCGACTGATGCGCAGACTCACTTTGCTGTTGTTGTGCGCTCTTCTAGCCCTGCCGGCAATAGCGCAGACCACGCTCAACGGAGCCGGCGCCACCTTCCCGTATCCCATGTATTCGAAGTGGTTCAGCGAATACCACAAGCTGCACTCTGACGTTCAAGTCAATTATCAGTCAATAGGGAGCGGTGGTGGGATTCGTCAGGTTACGGAAGGTACAGTAGATTTCGGTGCCAGCGATATGCCCATGACCGACCAACAACTGGCCGAAGCTCAAGGCAAACTGAAGACTAAAATTCTTAACCTGCCGAGCGTTCTGGGCGCGGTTGTGCCAGCCTACAACATTCCGGGAGTGAGCGGAGAAGTGAAATTCACCCCGGATGCTCTGGCAGGAATTTTCCTGGGCAAGATTACAAAATGGAATGACAAAGCCATCACGAGCGTGAATCCGGGTGTCAACTTTCCCGACAAAGACATTATCGTCATTCATCGCTCCGACGGCAGCGGAACAACCTTTATCTGGACCGACTATCTCTCGAAGGTCAGCTCGGATTGGAAGAGCCAGGTGGGCAGCGGTACGTCCGTCAAATGGCCAATCGGCTTGGGCGGTAAGGGCAACGAAGGCGTCGCCGGTTCGATTCGACAGTTACAAGGCTCGATTGGCTACGTCGAACTAATCTATGCCGTGCAAAACAATATTCCGTACGGCAGCCTCAAAAATGCCGCGGGAGTTTTCTTGAAGGCCTCGCTCGAAGGCGTAACGGCGGCCGCCGCATCAGCGCCGAAAATGCCCGCGGATTTTCGCGTTTCGATTACCAATGCGCCCGGCAAGGACGCCTATCCCATTTCCAGCTTTACCTGGCTACTGATTCCCCAGCAGTCGAAGGACGCCGCGAAAGGTAAGATCCTCGCCGACTTTCTCAACTGGATGGTGACCGACGGCCAGAAGATGACCAACGCCCTTTCCTACGCGTCTTTGCCCGATGCCGTTGTTCAGAAAGAGAAAGAAGCGATCAAGCAGATCAAATAACTATGCGGTGGTCGCGGAACGCCGCGCATCGCTTTCAAGAATGAACCGCGATCCCGGTGGAAATCCGCACATTATTCTGTGTGCCGCTGAAGAACCGAGTTTGCAACGCATCGGCTTGTACCCGCAAGCTGATCAGAGGGATTAGATGGTAGTCGATGCCGCCACCCAGGGCATCGGCAAACGAGGTGCTGGAAGTCGACAATCCGGACTCACTCTCACTGATATGCCCGCCGCCCGCGAGGGCATGAACAAAGGGCCGGAACTTTCCGATCTTGAAAGACGCTCTGGGACCAAAGAGAAAGTTGTATT
The DNA here is from genome assembly GCA_963717205.1 of uncultured Acidobacteriota bacterium. Classification (GTDB taxonomy): domain Bacteria; phylum Acidobacteriota; class Terriglobia; order Terriglobales; family Acidobacteriaceae; genus Sulfotelmatobacter. The sequence continues at coordinate 477,879 of CAVQVP010000002.1, forward strand.
CGTGCGTGCTGACGCTGCCGGTAAGAATGCAACCTCCCGGCTGGCCGCCTGGAGGCACGGTGCAAAGGCCGATTGCAGAACTGGATCCAGGCGAGCCGTAATATCCGCTGAAATCGCCAACCAGCCCGATAAACGGAAACAATTTGCCCTCGATCGATCCGTTCCAGCCGTTCAGGTTGGTGCGGCTTCCCGAGTTGGACGACAGATCAGCGTTCAGATACGAATATCCCATAAAAACATTTCCGCTGGGTAGTTGACCGTATCCCAGCGTAGTCAGCATGACAAAGAACGAGCTAACGACTGTAATCTTACCGATCTTACTGATGCTCATGAATTATCCTCTCCCAGTGTGAGAGATTTTCTGGTGTAGCGTATGCGCCGAATGCCATTTTTCAGTTTTCCTAAATCCTAAGAACCTGTAACCCGAATGAAAACACGAAGTCGCATAGCTTTCCCCAGGTTTTTGCGGGACTGGGTTGTGATTTGTATGCCTTGATTCTCGATTCTTTTCCAACCTCGCTGATGCTTTATACTGGATCGTTGGAACTTCGCAGGGACCCGTAAGAAGCCTCGCAGATGGCTCGTATTGCGCTGGAAGATCCTCAGTATTATCTCAACCGCGACACCTCCTGGATCGCGTTTAATCGTCGTGTGCTCGAAGAAGCCGAGGACGAGGGCAACCCGCTTCTTGAGCGGCTGAAGTTTCTCGCCATTTCTGCCAGCAATCTTGATGAGTTTTTCGAGATTCGCGTCGCTGCCATGATGCAGCAAATTGAGGACGGCTATAACGAGGCCGGTCCCGACGGTTTGACGCTGGATGAAAAGCGCGATGTGTTGGCGCGTCTAACTCACGAGTTTGTGGACGATCAGTACGAGTGTTGGAATACATTGCGCCCGGCCCTGGCCGAGCACGGTATTCGACTGCTGTCTTTGCACGAGTTAGACGCACAGGCCCGGCGCTTCGTCGACGAGTACTGCGAGAAAGAATTGGATCCCCTTCTCACGCCAGTAACGGTCGATCCCACGCACCCGTTTCCGCGTGTCATCAACAAAGCGCTGTGCCTTGGGCTGCTGTTGCGCCGCCGCCGCCGTTCCGCCCTCACCTACACGGGTGTGGTGTCCGTGCCCCGCGCGCTGCCTCGTCTGGTTCGCCTGCCCTCGGAAGAAACAGTGGACTTCATCTTCCTGGCCGACCTGGTCGCCCACCACGCCCAAAGCATGTATCACGGCTATGACATCGTTTCCTCGGCCCCGTTTCGCGTGACCCGGAACAGCAATCTGTATTTGCAGGAAGAAGAGGCGCGCAACCTGCTTGAATCTGTGCGCGCAGAATTGCACAACCGGCGTAAAGGCGATGCGGTTCGGCTGGAAATCGAGGCCGACGCTGATCCTGAAATTATCGAGCGCCTGCGCACCGTCTTCGAGCTCGATCCGTGGCAGGTTTTTCCAGTGAATGGCCCGGTAAATCTTTCCCGGTTGTTCAACGTTTACGACCAAACGCAGCGGCCGAGCATGAAATTTCGTACCTTCGTGCCGCGAGAGTTACGGCTTACGGCTAAGTCACAGAATTTGTTCGAAGAGCTACGACGGCACGACATTCTTCTGCATCATCCTTATGACTCGTACGACGCGGTGATCTCGTTCATCGAATCTGCCGCCGAGGATGACCACGTTCTTTCAATCAAGCAGACTCTTTACCGCACCAACGAGCATTCCTTGATTGTGCCTTCGCTTATCGATGCGGCTCCGCGGAAGGAAGTCACTGCGGTCATCGAACTAAAAGCGCGTTTCGACGAAGATCACAACATCCGCTGGGCGCGCGAACTGGAAGATGCTGGAGTCCAAGTCTTCCACGGGCTCGTCGGCTTGAAGACTCACTGTAAGCTTTCGCTGCTTGTGCGCCGCGATCCCGATGGCGTGCCACGGAGCTATGCGCATATCGGAACCGGAAATTACAACGCCACCACCGCGCGAATTTATACCGATCTCAGCTTGTTCACCGCGAACCCGGAAATCACCCGCGCGGTGCACGATGTTTTCAGCTTCCTGACTGCTTACGCCGAGAACCCAAGCTATGACCCGCTGCTCGTGGCCCCGCTCGATCTCGCCGAAAAAGTGATGGCCCTGATCGATCGCGAAGCTGAGCACGCCCGCCAAGGCCGTCCGGGACGAATCATCGCCAAGATGAACTCCTTGCTCGACAAGAACATGATTCAAGCGTTGTATCGCGCTTCACAAGTGGGAGTCGAAATTGATCTCATTGTGCGCGGAATCTGTGCATTGCGTCCCGGCGTGCGCGGTCTGAGCGATCATATCCGAGTGCGCAGCATTGTCGGGCGCTTCCTTGAACACAGCAGGATCTACTACTTCGGCAACGACGGCGAAGAAGAAATCTACATTGGCAGTGCGGACTGGATGCCGCGCAATCTCTATGAGCGCGTCGAAGTCCTCGTCCCCTTGCGCGACGAATTCTTGCGTGAACGCGTTCGCCGGGAAATTCTCGACGCCTATCTTGCCGATAACCGCAAGGCTCGCATCCTGTTGCGTGACGCCAACTACATCCGCGCCTGGCAGCCCTTGCATGGTAAACGAAATCGCAAGGCCCCAATCGGCGCCGCCGCTTTCAGCGCTCAGGATTTTCTGATTGGCGTGGCCGAAGGCAAGTTAGGGGATGGTTTCGCCCCGCCTCAGCTTCCGGCAAGGAAGCGCAGAGCTCCGGTTGTACGGGAGCGATAATACTCAATGATTATCTATTTTTTGCGTCACGCGAGCGCCGGTCAACACTTCATCAGCCCGAAAAAAGACGAGAAGCGCGCACTCGACAAGGAAGGTATCGAACAATGCGGCTACGTGGGGCGCGCCCTGGCTGCCATTGACGCGCAGGTTGATGTCATGATTTCCAGTCCGCTAAAACGGGCCACGCAGACAGCTTCGTTGGTTGGCAATGAGATGGGTTATGAGGGCAAGTTGCAAGTCGAAACTGCGCTTCGTCCCGAGGCGACCTTTGCCGATTTCCGCCGCATGCTGGAGAAATACGCGGCCCAGGAATCGATTATGGTCGTCGGACACAATCCCAATCTCAGCCAGTTCCTCGGCACCGTGATCAGCGAATCTGGCAGCGAAGCCTCGGTGGAATTGAAGAAGGGAGCGGTGGCGCGAGTCGATATGCGCCGTAGCTCCGGGACCCTGCAGTGGTGCCTCACTCCAAAGGCGCTCCGCACTCTTTACACTGTCGCTGTGGAGAGCTCGCGTCCAAACACTTCGCGGAAGTAAGCGGCGTCTTTCTCGATCGCCCAAAGCTCCAGGTCCACTCCCATGCGGCGGCGCGGGACCAGCGTCAAGTGCACTTCCGCCGCTCGCTGGGTAACGCGCACTTTTTCTACGGCGCGGCTGCGCCCCAGATTCAGTGCGCGCGCCAGCCGCAGCAGCAGAATCGCTTTCTGCACTCCGGCTCTATCCGCGGGATCGATTGCTTTCATGGGAGGTTCTTCAATCGCGGGTCTCGATTTTCCCAGATAGCGCGCAATCGCCGCGATGATTCGACGCTGCTGGGGCGTGTATCCAAGAATTTCCGAGTTTGAAATGATGTAGTACGTGTGCCGGTGATGGCCGTTGCGGTTAACGTAGTCTCCTACCTCATAAAGCATTGCAGCCGCCGACAGCCACTCACGAAACTCCGCCGGCAAGCCATGCATCGAACGCAACGCCGAGAAAAGGAACATCGCAGACGCTCGCACGTTGAGCGCGTGTTTCATGTCCACACGGTAGTGAGCAACAGCGCGCGTGATCGATTGCCACCGTTCCGATTCAATCTGTTTTCCCGAGCGCGTACTGCGATCGTGTTCCGCCGCCATCTGCGCCAGCAGGCCATCGCGCAACCCGAGAGGGGAATAGCGAAAGGTTTTGAGACGGCAGCGATCGAACAGCTCGTGGTAGACCACGGCTCCAGAAACGATAATCTCAGCTCGCCGCAAGCCGATGCCTTCAATCTGCCGCCGCTCATCCAAACTAAGGCGCGCAAGCCTTTTGGCAATCCGCGCCATCTCGGCGCCGGAGACCATGGTGCGCTGCCGGCTCCCATTTTTTCGTAGATGGCTGGCGGCTGCTGCCAAGGCGGCCGCGGTTCCGGATGTGGCGATTACATTCTTTACTCTTGCCGCCACGATGCGCGCTGAAACTCGGTTCACTTCGCGAGCCACAAATCCTTGGAGCCGTTTGAGTTCTCCTTTGCGCGGCGGATCGTGCCGCAGAAACTCATCTGTAAGGCGCACCGCGCCGAGGGGCAGACTTACCGTATCGCGGATCTGCCCGTGCCCGGAAACGGTCAGCTCGCAGCTTCCGCCTCCCAGATCGATCATGAGCGCGGGTGAGCTATCTACACGAAGATTCGAGACCAGTCCCAAATGAATCAGGCGGGCTTCTTCCAGTCCCGAGATAATCTCGACATCCCACCCCGTGGCGGATCGCACCCACTCCAGGAAGGCTTGCGAATTTCGAGCGTCCCGCAAGGCGCTGGTGGCAACAACGCGCACGGGGTCTGTGACCACCTGTTGCGTAGCCCGGTGAAAACGGCGCAAGACCTTCACCGTCTCAGCCATCGACTCAGGAGTAAGAAAGCCGGAACGGAATACGCCTTCGCCCAGACGCGTGACTTCGCGGTCTTCAAGGATAGAACGAAGCCGTCCACGCGTGAGGCGTGCAATCTTCAGCCGGACAGAATTGGAGCCGATATCAACCGCGGCGAAGGTTGGCATGAGGCAAGGCCAACAGTGTACATGCCAAATAGCGGTCGGTCACCCCACAGTTGAAGGAAAGTCGCTGTCATCCACCTTCATCCGTTGATGTTTGGAGCACTAAAGAGTCGGAAGCTCGCTAGCTTTGCCAGCTACGGAGGAAAGGTCAAGCGGCCGGGGCTGACTGGCGAGGTTCTGTCGCGGGCGTTCGAGCTTCAGCTTGCGCAACAGGTCTATCGGCCGTAGCCGATTTGGCCCGCATGTGCGAGAGCAGCGCTACCGCATGGCGAAATTTCGCTCCAGTGACGTTGTGGAGTTCCGCCACCATGGGCGATTCTCGCACCTCGCCCAGATTCTTGCCGGCTGTCTGAGTCAGAGTGAACCAGTCATGCCAGTCGCCTAACGCATCTTGCACGCGCTTCACGCCGGCGATGAACTGTTCCGCCTCGGTGGATTTATCGGCGAACTCGGCCGCGTAACGAGCGCGCTTGCTCAGGATGCGGTACTGATGCAGCAAGGCCTCGCTGACTGGAGCATCGGAGTTGCTAATCTTCGCCAGCATGCCACGTGCCACAAGCAAAGGGTCGCGGCCGGCTTCCGGATTGAAACTCTTCGCGGCTCGCTTCAGGCGCTTGCGAATTTCACGTACCGTTTCTTTCCCAACCGCCTTCCGCAGTTTCTTTTCCTGCCGCCCGCGGAGCTCAATCAACTGGTTCACCAACTGCGTTTTCCGCCGGGGCTCTCGCGGAACTTTCAAGCTGCGCAATGCCGCCAGTTGAACATCCAGATCGCGCACCTTACCGGCCCGTTTGCGGATGCGGCCCAGCAGCTTGAGCAGTTTTTTCTGACTCCGATCGAGCTTTGGAGAAAGCTCACCCAAGAGAATCTGGAGGCGGCGCGTCGCCGTGCGGAAGCCATGCACGTTGTCCGCCCGGGGCTTCGACGAAAGCTTGACCAAGTCACGTTCAAGCCCCTGGAAAACAACCCGGCTACGCTTTGGATCGACCGACATAGGAGAATCGATTCGGGAGATGAAAATACAGTCTTGCGCGCCAAAAGGCAACCAAGAAAAGCCACGCCATTTTAACATCCTGTTAACAGGATTCTGTTAGGGTGATGGCGCATGGCCAACCCTGCCTTACATCGGCCTGATATGCCTCCTCCGCAACCTACTGAAACAAAGAAGGTTAGTGACGTGGTCCCGATAGCCGCAGCGGCTCCTATCATCCGCGCGTCTGACAGCGAATTTGGCGATCGAATCTTTAAATTCTCCATGTTGTTGTGCGGTCTAGCCGTGCTGGGTACGTTGGGACTGATTGTCTACGAATTGGTGCTGCGCTCCGGACCTTCCTGGCACGCGTTTGGATTTAAATTCTTCGCTGGCCACGATTGGGATCCAGTGAACGAGAAGTTCGGCGCGATGCCATTCGTTTACGGCACTTTGGTCTCCTCGTTTCTCGCGCTGCTCATCGCGGTGCCGCTGTCAATTGGTGTCGCAGTCTTCACCACCGAGATGTGTCCGCCCGTGCTTCGCGGTCCACTCTCGTTCTTCGTAGAATTACTGGCTGCGATTCCAAGCGTGGTTTACGGTCTGTGGGCAATTTTTGTGCTGGTGCCAATTCTCAGCAACTACGTCCAACCTTTCTTATCAAAAACTTTAGGCTGGACCGGATTCTTCGAGGGACCGCCATACGGCATCAGCATGCTGGCTGCGGGAATCATCCTGGCGGTCATGATCATCCCGATTATCTCTTCGATCACGCGTGAAGTGATGCTGGTTGTGCCCCAGCATCAGCGCGAGGCCGCCCTCGCCCTCGGCGCCACGCGTTGGGAGATGATTCGTGTGGGCGTGTTGCGCAATGCGCGCGCCGGAATCATGGGCGGAATAATTCTCGGATTGGGCCGCGCCTTGGGAGAAACCATGGCCGTGACTATGGTGATCGGCAACCGGCCCGAAATTGCGAAATCTTTGTTTGCACCCGGCTATACGATGGCGAGCGTACTAGCGAATGAGTTCAGCGAGGCCACAGGCGACGTTTATCTCTCAGCTCTCATCGAGATTGGCCTGGCTCTTTTCCTGGTTACGATTGTGGTCAACGCGCTGGCCAGATTGCTGGTCTGGACAGTCACGCGCGGCCAGCCTGCGAGCGTTCATGCCTGAAGCTAACAAAATTTCCGCGCCGCACACGATTCCGAAGATCGCATTGCATCGGCGCATCATCGACCACGTCATGACCGGCGTGGCTGTGCTTACGGTCGTTCTGGTGCTGGTGCCGCTGTTCGCAATATTCGCCTATCTCGTTTATCGTGGCATCGGATCGATCAACTGGGCCTTTCTCACTCAAACCCCGAGGCCGGTTGGCGAGGCTGGTGGCGGAATGGCAAACGCGATCGTTGGCTCAGCCTTTATCCTCGCCTTGGCGAGTGTCCTGGGAGTTCCCATAGGAGTCGGTGCCGGGGTCTACCTCGCTGAGTTCGGACGCAACCGTTTCGGCGATGCCATTCGTTTCACTGCTGATGTGCTGAACGGCGTACCCTCGATCGTAATCGGCATCGTCGCCTACGCTATCGTTGTTCTCTCCCAGCGGCACTTTTCCGCGTTAGCCGGCGGAGTCGCGCTGGCCATCATGATGATTCCGACCATCACCCGCACCACCGAAGAGATGCTGCTGCTGGTGCCGCAGGCGTTGCGCGAGGCCGCATATGGCTTAGGCATTCCGCGCTGGCGGACCACTCTCTCCATCACTCTGCGCACCGCCACCTCGGGCGTGATTACCGGAATCATGCTGGCGTTTGCCCGGGTTGCAGGGGAGACAGCGCCGTTGCTTTTCACCGCCTTCGGAAATCAATTCTGGAATTTGCGCGCGGATCAGCCGACCGCAGCGCTGCCCCTGCAGATTTTCAGCTATGCTATTTCTCCCTACGACGAATGGCACCGCCAAGCTTGGGCCGGAGCCCTGGTGCTCATCGTTCTTATCGTCGGCGCTGTCGCGGCGGTGCGATTCGCGGTTCGCCGTGGCACTTTCGGAGCAGCATAATTTATGGGTGTTGGAATCCAGGTCGAAAACCTGAATGCCTGGTACGGCAAGACTCAGGCGCTATACGAAATTCGTCTGACCGTCACGGCAAATCACGCAACCGCGTTGATTGGTCCCTCGGGCTGCGGCAAGTCTACATTCATCCGCTGCTTGAATCGCATGCACGAAACCATTCCTGAGGCGCGAGTCACCGGCAGCGTTCGCATCGGTGAAATCGACGCCTACAACGGCACTTCGCCCACGCAGCTTCGCCGCCGCGTGGGAATGGTTTTTCAGAAAGCAAATCCGTTTCCCACGATGTCGATCTATGACAATGTCGCTTCCGGGTTAAAGCTGAACGGTTTTCATGATCGCCGCAAGCTCGACGAGATTGTGGAGCGGTCGCTCGATTCCGCCGCGCTGTGGACAGAAGTCAAAGATTACGTTCACAAAAAATCGGGCGCCAGCCTCTCCGGCGGGCAGCAGCAGCGCCTCTGCATCGCCCGCGCTCTCGCGGTTGAACCCGAGGTTCTACTCATGGACGAGCCCTGCTCCGCGCTCGATCCTATATCGACCGGAAAGATTGAAGAGTTGATCTTTCAGCTCAAAGAGCGGTATACGATAGTAATAGTGACTCATAATATGCAACAGGCCGCCCGCGTCGCCGAGTTTACCGGTTTCTTTCTGCTTGGCCGGATGATTGAATTCGATAAGACGGAAAAGATCTTCACCAAGCCGTCAGACAAGAAGACGGAAGATTACATCACGGGCCGATTTGGATAAGGCGGATCAATAGGGCAAATATTAAAGTAAAACATTAAGAAAGGTTTGGATAATGCGCACCCGTTTTCAGCAGGGCCTCGACGATCTACGCCAGAAGTTGCTCCGCATGGGCGGACTGGCGGAACAGGCGGTCGATCGGGCCCGCCAAGCCTACATTGATCGCGATCTCACTCGTTGCCATTTGGTTCTAGAAGGCGAGAGCCTCATCAACAATTCGGAGCGCGAAATCGACGAGGCCGCCTTCGATCTTCTCGCCATGCAACAACCCATGGCCGTCGATCTGCGCTTCATTCTGGCTGTCACCAAGATCAATTCCGACCTCGAGCGCGTCGGCGATCAGGCCGTAAACATTGCCGAGCGTGTGATGGACATGGTAGACCTCCCGGTGGTCGACCTGCCCGTCGACATCGCGCGCATGGGCGCCGCTGTAAGCGCCATGGTTCGCCGCGCGCTTGAATCATTTATCGAAGGCAAAGTTGAACTCGCGCAGGCCGTCCTCGAAATGGATAACGTAGTCGATCGCATGAAAGACGACGCCTTCATCCAGTTGGTGAAGACGATGAACCAGCGCCCGGACGTGGTGCGCCAGGCCCTCGATGCGCTGCTGATAGCCCGCAATCTCGAGCGCGTCGCTGATCACGCCACCAACATTGCCGAGGACGTCATCTTCTGGGTGCAGGGGTCGGACGTCCGCCACAACGTGAGCACCGAGGAGCATTCCGGCCCCTCGCCCAGCCACGAAGGATCGACGCGTGCTTCCGGCGTCTGAGCCTTCGCAGACCCCTGGGCGAACTGGATGGGCGATGCCCACGCAGAACGCTTCCCGAAGTGAAATTCAGTGCATCTGAGGAAACGTTCAGTATTGAGAAGACAAGAATCGCGGGCAGAAATTGTCACGTGTGCGTCTCCGCGAATTTGATCTTGATGACGATCAGCGACTGGGAGAGCTATAGTTTGGCACCGGAACCGCCGGCGACGCTCGCCGTCATACTCAATCCCGCAGGCGGCGTGCTGGCCGGTTCCGATACCTGCGATTTCAAACACAGCTCCACGGCTTCCGACATGCTTTGGGTTTCTTGTTGCTTGATCGTGACCCAACTGCTGAACCGAGCCTTGTCCCTTGCCAATGCCTCCATGTCGCGGCTTATGCGCGCTGTGTAGTGAGCTTTTATGCTCTCCAGTTCGGATTGGATCTTGGTGATGGCTTCCGCCTTTCTGGCCCACTCGGCCTCAGCCTGTTTCTTTTGCTCTGTCTCATAGCTATTGAGAGCATCGTGACGCGCTTTGGCGTCGCGCTGCACCTGCTCTACCGAGACACCAGCCGCATCGAGGGCCATTAGCACCGCGGCCTTCTTCAGTTCCTGCGAGAGCCCGCGGATGTGTTCGCTGCTCAACATCTCGACTACCTTGTTAACTCCGTATCCCTTTCGCGGGATCATAATTCCGGCCGCGCGATAAACGTCTTCCGTCGACAATAGCTCGATTTCAAAGATCGGGACCTCGCGTGCAGAATGCGTGGAATCGCTTTCCGTAAATTGAGTTGTAGGATGCATAAGACTTTCCTTCTCACTTGTGCCGACGGATTCGTCATGGCTTGGGCTGAGGTCGATTTTCTTGTCGCGCCAAGTCGCCAGTTGGAACCATTTGTGTCCCATAGGTTTCCTTTCCTTGCCGATGTCCTTTTGTGCTGGACTCTGGGCTGGGAGTTGAACGGGTTGACCATCGAGTTCGTGACGCGCCGAAGTTTCCGGGAGGCGCGAAGCGCGGTGTCTCTCCCGGCTGGCTTCTCCATGACCGAACCCGCGGGGAACCGGGGCCGTCGAATAACCGGTACGTCTTATCGGCAGACCCTGCGCTTTTCGCCGGGCAATCGGAATTTCTTCCGAGTTGCTCTCTGGCCGCTTCGCCGGACTCTGCATTTTGTCCTTTGTCAGTACGGAGCCGGTGTTGTTGATCGCTTGCTGCGCTGGGATGTCTGCGCGAACAGGCTCGGTGATCAAACTCTTCGTAGTGTCTCGCTGAATGCCGACAAGGTATTCGCGCCCCTCGCTGCGGCAGTACTTCACAATGCCGGAGAACTGTTCGAAGCGCCACTGAATTCTGAGCTTCGAGCCTGGCTCGATCGGCGTCTTCACCCGAATACACGCCCCACCGGCAGACTTGTCCTCCATTCGCGCGCGGATTCCCTGCACAGCTCCGTTTTGATCTTCCCATGTCGCTTCGACCTGAATCATGACCGGAGTGCGTGGCCCTGGCATGATTTGGCTCATGAGAGAACTATCGGCAGAAAGTGAAATCAGTTCAGAACTGGGTGCGTCCTGATTTGGAATTGCGGCGGTAATTTCCCGTTCTGGTTCAGGTTGGCTCAGTTTCTTCCACTAGTCGCCGCCTGCTGGAAAAAGCACGTGCCTGGGGGCTGGCATAGGCGCGTCACCTTTCTGATCGCGCCACAAAACTTCATTGAGTTTCGCGGCTCCGGCCGCGTCAGGGCGCGAGAAATCCATCTTTGCCGATTCATTCCCGCCTGGAGCGTTACCCTTGTTGGTCTGGTAGATCAGGCCATTCTTGAGGCTGCGATAGTCGGCCTGGAACGGCGGCTGGTTGCCCGCTCCCGAAAACATCGGCCCCATCACCGGTGCGTAGGCATCGTTCTGATTCATCGGAGGCAGGCCGAGCAGCATCTCCATTGTGTGAATCAAATTGACCGTCGTATAGAAGCGGTGATCGACGTAAGGCGCATCGGTTGATCCCGGCGAATATTTGCTGACGACGAACGCAATCGAGCGGTGAGCATCCACGTGGTCGGCGCCATTCTGCGCGTCATCTTCGAGGACGAAGATAGCGGTGTCGTCCCAGTAAGGACTGTGCGAAACTGCCTCGACCACCCGACCCAGTGCAAGATCATTATCCGCGACCGAGGCCGGAGGACGTGGATGATCGGCACGCGTCCCGCCGGTGTGATCGTCAGGAAGATAAAGCAAGACGAAGGCTGGAAGCTGGAAATCGGCGCTTTCCTTCTGTTCGCGAGCATGCACATAGGCTGCGAATTCGTTGAGGAATTCGTCGGCGCGAAGCTGATCGGGATAATCCGTGTTGAAATCAGGATAAAGCGGATCGAAATGATCGCGCAGCACTGCCTTCGTAGGTTTGACCCGATTGAACAGCGGCACAGGCCATGGATATGGACTTGTACCCCCGTGAGGGTCGCCCACATTCGCCGCCAGCTTTTCACCTTTGTTCACTTCTGTACGCGGACAAGGCGCTTCCTGCCCCGACGGAGTTCCTTGCTTAGGGGACTCCGCCTTTCGAACTTTGTTGCACCATACCGCGTTTACGTATTCCCCGTAATCGCGGTAGCTCAGCCCGTGGTGAGCGACGTTGTCCCACAAAAAGCCGGTGGCAGGATCATCGATGTCAGGCTGCTTCTGCTCCAGAGGATATTCACCGGCAACCGTGCCCTGAAAGTCGTAGGTTCGCTCTTTGCCCCGGTAGGCGATCTGCCAGGTTTTTTCGTTGTAATCGCTGGTAATGGCGGCGGTTGACCATAGATGGCCGTCGCCGGAAACCTCTCCGCTATCATAAAAGTTGTCGAGAATACCAAATTGCAAGGCGAGCTTGTGCTCGTTGGGCGTAATATCAGCGCCGTAAAGCGTCAGCGACGGATCGCCATCGCCGACTTTGAGATCGCCGAGTACCTGATCGTACGTGCGGTTCTCTTTGATGACATAAATCACGTGCTTGATGGGATTCTTACCGACGGCAAACTGTATCGTACCGGGATCATTGTGCAGCAGGTTTTCGTGCTCGACCATGCTGGTGAGTTCGTCAAGCCTGCCCAGAGTCGAGGGAATATTAAGCCGCGCAATCGATCCGCGCAGCAGCGTCGGAATGTAGGGATGATCGTGGTGCTTGATCTCCCACGCGGTTTTGCCCATGACCTTGTTCGGACCGGCACCTTGGCCCTTGGCGGTGGCAATCAACAGATCGTCGCCTTGGACGGCAAGCGCGCTGGGGTACCAGTCGGTAGGAATGAAACCCAGCGCCCCCCGAGATACTGTGTCGGCTACGAGGCCGTGAGCAGTGGCGGACACGTCGAAAACTTCAACCGCGTCAAGCGAGGCATCGGCGATAAACAGCCGATTGCCATCGGAGGATTGGGCCAGGCCTATCGGATAAGTTCCCACAAAATTCTGGTTCTTGGCGGTGGTGGGCAGCAGATTAAACGGAATGCCGGTCTCGGTCGCGACCACGGCAACCGTATCGATATTTGACAGCGCAACATAGAGCGACTTCTCATCGCGGCTGAGCAGCATCGCCGTGGGATGCGAGCCCGGCGCTATCGGATCTTCTGGCTCTTTCAGTTTGATCCAACGCGCCACCTTGCCGCTGGTCAAATCGAGTTCAGCAATCCTCGACGCGTTCCACAGGCTGCACCAGGCATGGCGGCCATCGCGCGTAGCCACCACCGTATAAGGAAACGAAGATGGCACCAGATCGTTTGTGCTGACGTCGAAGCGCTGCAACACCTTGCCGCTTGCAACATCGAGCAGCACGACGTTATCGGAGAGATTGTTGGCCACGAGCAGGCGGTCGCGGCCTCCACCGGACACCAGCGCCAATCCAGCGGGATAAGGAATCGCGGTTCCCGGCGGAGTCTTTTGCAGTTCGAGCGCAACTATTTTGCCCGCTTCGAGCGGCTGGGGCTCAATCGCGATGAAGCGTTCGGGCGCGACCTTGCCGTCGACGAAACCGTACACGGCGATGCCATTGCCGGTATCCTCCGGCTTTTCTCCCGTAGCATCGGTGACCGAACCGACTGAAGCGTAGAGATGCATGCCATCGGAACCGAAGACAAGGCCGAGAAAATAGCTTTGGTGCGCGTGATCGCCGAAGCGCTTGTCAGGATAATCGGTGAGCTGATTCGTTTTGAGATCGAGTATGCCAATCGATTGCGCGGCCAGCGTCTCTTGCGTGCCATATCCGTTATTCAGAAGAGCGGCGTAGCGCCCGTCCGGGCTCAACGCGATGGTAGCGGGAAAACTGTTGGTGCTTGCAATGCGACCCGGGGAAGGGATCGTCAAGGTTTTGCTCGTGGGAAGCGAGATCGATTCGTTCTCAGGCCGGCGATCCTGCGCAGAAAGTGAATTGTGAAGGGCGAGGAATGAGATCGCCAGAATAATGCGAACGAATTGGGACACGTGGCCTCCGCAACCCTGATCTGAGACAGCATTGATCTGAGACAACAGAAGAAGAAAGATGAGCCTAATCTACGCGAGAAGCCTCGGTCAATTTCACCGAACTGCTCCTACGCCGACCAGCTCTTGTCAAATCCTGATAGAGGTCAGGCAAGTTCAGCCGTCGACGCGCGAAGCCCGACTTGGCCTCCGCTTCGGTTGGCTTTAGACTGAGTAAGTGAAGATCGCGCTTGGCCAAATCAACCCCACGGTCGGAGACTTCTCCGGCAACGCCGCCCTGCACATCGAATTTGCCCGCCGCGCGCAGGCCAGCGGCGCGGGACTGATCCTGTTCCCCGAGTTGTCAGTCTGCGGATATCCGCCGCGCGATCTGGTGGAGCGTCCATCCTTCGTCGCGCGTAATCGCGAGACGGCACAACAGATCGCCACCGCCACCAGCGGCATATCAGTCATCTGCGGCCTGGTTACTCCTGCCGAATCCGAGACCGGCAAATCCGTAATGAACTCAGCCGCCCTCTTGCAAGACGGCAAAATCGCCTTCGTGCAGTCGAAGATGCTGTTGCCCACTTACGACGTCTTCGACGAGATGCGCAACTTCGCCCCCGCCAAGAGCCAGACATTGTTCTCTTTCTGCGGCAATCGAATGGCGCTTACGATCTGCGAAGACGCTTGGAACGACAAGCTGTTCTGGCCCAAACGCCTGTACACGGTCGATCCCATTGAGGCGCTTATCCGCGCCGGAGGCAACTTCGTTCTCAACATCTCTTCGTCTCCCTTTTGGATCGGCAAACGCGAGCTGCGCCGCGACATGCTGGCCGCGATCGCCCGCCATCACAAAGTTCCAGTGGCATTAGTCAATCAGGTCGGAGGCAATGACAGCCTGATCTTCGACGGCTCCAGCATCGTCCTCAATGCCGAAGGCAAGACTGTCGCGCAAGGCAGTTCGTTTGAACAGGACCTGATCTACTTCGATTCTAAAACTCTAACCGGGGATCTTCATCCGCAGATCGAAGGCGAAGAGGCTAGCGTATACGCGGGCCTGGTCCTGGGCACTCGCGATTACATGCGCAAATGCGGATTTCAAAAAGCCATCATCGGCCTCAGCGGAGGCATTGATTCCGCGCTCACTGCGGTGATCGCGTCTGACGCTGTGGGGCCCGAGAACGTAATCGGCGTGGGCATGCCAGGCCCGTACTCATCTCCTGGATCGATCGACGATGCCCGGACCCTCGCCGCGAATCTTGGCATCCGCTTCGAGTTGCTTTCGATCAACTGCGCCTTTGAAGCCTACCGAAAAACCTTGCAGACTATTTTTGCCGGTCAGAAAGAAGACGTTACCGAAGAAAATATTCAATCCCGTGCCCGGGGAACGATGCTGATGGCTCTCTCCAACAAGTTCGGCGCGATCGTGCTCTCCACCGGCAACAAGAGTGAACTGGGGGTGGGCTACTGTACACTTTATGGAGACATGGTGGGCGGACTCGCAGTTATCTCGGATGTGCCGAAAACATTGGTCTATCGGCTGAGTCATTACGTGAATTCACGCCACCCGATAATTCCGCAGGCCACGCTGGAGAAGCCGCCATCCGCCGAGTTGCGCCCCGGCCAGAAAGATAGTGACTCGCTGCCGCCTTACGAGATTCTCGATGCTATCCTCGACGATTATGTCGAAGATGCGCACTCGGCTGAACAGATCGCCGCGGATCGCGGCTTTGACATAGAAACAGTACGGCGCGTGGTCCGAATGGTCGATCGCGCCGAGTACAAGCGCCAGCAGGCAGCCCCAGGCATTAAGATTTCTCCTAAAGCATTTGGCTACGGCCGCCGTTTTCCGATCGCTGCGAAGAGCGAGGTTTGACAACGACTACTCGGAATCGGTCGAGCAGCGGTTGATCCGAGAGGATTCGTCAGAGATTCCCAGTGCGTCCTGCTGCACAACTGAACGGAAAGGAAACCAATGCGCAGTTCTCTTAATTTAGTACTCATTCTATTGCTGGTGTCCGGAGTGGCCGCAACTCAATCCTCCACCGCAGCCAAGTCCGCGGACAAATCAGGCTCCGCGCCTGCCGTCAATCTTCCCTCCGAAGCCACCGTCGACGCTTTTATGCACGCAACCTTCGGCTACGAGCCCGACGTGAGTTGGAAGATTTCCAGCATCCGGCCGGCACCGGTACCTGGTTTGGCGGAGGTCAATGTGATTCTCGCCAGCCAGCAGGGACAGCAGCTCAGCCGGTTCTTCGTCACCGCAGACGGCGAACATGCCGTGGTCGGAGAAATTATTCCGTTCGGCGCGAAACCCTTCGAGCCCGCGAAGAAGATTCTGGAGAAGGGCATCGCCGGGCCCTCGCTCGGACCGAAAAATGCACCGGTCACGGTCGTGGAGTTCGGTGATCTGCAGTGTCCCGCCTGCAAAGCTGCGCAACCCGCCATCGAAGCGCTCATTGCCTCCGAACCCAACGCACGTTTCGTCTTTCAGAATTTTCCTCTCGAGATGCACAACTGGGCGGCGAAGGGCGCCGCCTACGCCGACTGCGTCGCGCAAGCCTCGAACGATGCGTTCTGGAAGTTCATTGCCAAGACCTATGAAACCCAGGCCGACATCACAGCCGAGAACGCCGACGAAAAACTAACCGCGCTAGCCGATGCCGCGGGCGTGAAAGGTGCCGACATTGCCGCTTGCGCCTCCACTCCCGTAGCCAAAGCGCACGTGGACGCTTCCCTGGCTTTGGGCAAGGCCGTGAACGTAACTGGCACTCCGACTCTTTTCATCAATGGCCGCAGCATTGGAAATGTCAGTCAGGTTCCTGCCGCTAGTCTGAAAGGTCTGGTGGATTTCGCCGCGAAGGAAGGGAAGTAGCGATCATTCTGAAAGCGCTACTTCTCGCTCAGCCAGATCTCATCCGTAGCCGCGTGCTGAAAATCCAGGACGTGCGGCGTGATCATGATGAGTAACTCATCGTCCTCTTTCATACGAGTATTGTCCGTGAGCGCCTGATTAAAGCCAGGGATTGAGGCTATGATCGGCAACCCCGCCATCGTGCGCTGATCGTTGGTGGTAATTTCTCCCGCCACCACTGCCGGTTCGCCATCCCTCAGCCGAATACTGCCTTTGTATTCCTGGTTGGAAATCACCGGTACACCGTTTGCGCTCTGCCCGGTCAAGGAGCGCACCTGCAATTCGAGACTCATGCTTACCTCGCCGTTGCCATGGATCACCGGCTTTGCCTTGATGCTGAGTCCTAGATCCTCATAACTAACCGATGGAAAGGGCGGGACGAAGCTCTGATTTCCCAGCACTCCGGCAATTTGGGGAGAGTTAAAGATCGGCGCGAAGGAAGCATTCAGGATGGGGTAGCGCTCGCCCAGGTGGAAAGTTGCTTCATTCCCTTGCGACGCGCGGAGGGTTGCTCGGCTCAAGCTGCGCGCCCACGACTCATTCAGGGAAAGCGCCGCCGTTAGGTGATCGAGGCTGAGCCCGGAGAACGTCTTGCCCCCGCCGAAAGTCGCCAGAGGTTGGCTGAAGATGCCATTCTGTTGGTTCTGCAGTTGGGCCAGGAGCCCTGAAAGCGACGAACTGCCGGCCTGATTGATGCCTCCGGAAGAAATGAGCTGATTGACCAGCGACTGGATACTTTGTCCGCCGAGCGCCGCCAGGGCTGCCACCGGGATGTTGAACAGGTTAAACGTATCCGGGATGTGCATCCCGATCTCGCGCGTGAAGTTGTGGCTGATCTGGTAAATCTCGATATCGAGCGCCACCTGTGGACGCTCCGTGGTCAACTGATTCAGCAGTTTCGTACAGGCTCGCAGCATCGACTGTGGCGCCCGTACTTCGAGCGTCCCCCCCTGCCCCGTGCTGATCTTCTGGAATTCGCAGATGCTCTTCAGCGATGTAACCATCTCAGTGACTTGTTGCGGAGTGGTGGCTCCCGGCACGGCAAAAGTCGCCAGTGAGAGCCGGTCGAATTGTCTGTGATTCTCTGCAGTATTCGCCGCGATCAGCACCTGGTGAGAGTCGAGTGCCGTCCACATGCACTTGCTGACCTTGCCGGCCAGTTCCAGAGCGGTGAAGAAGTCGACGTCATCCACGTAGAATCGCACCGTCTTGGCCACAACCGAATCGTCAAATTGCGCCTTAACGCCGTAAGCCGACGCTAACTCAGTGAACAATCCGCGAACGTCGCCACGGTAGTGGAAGGTGGCCCGCTCAGATTTTGGCTGTAGATGGATTTCCTCAGAGTCGGCTAGCGTCCAAGACAATCCGCTGAGATGGGTAGCCGCCGGGTTGCGCAACGCTTCCGAGAGCCGCTCCTGAGTATATGGGTTGTCTGGATCGAGGTTCAGTGCAGCCCGGAACTCGGCCACTGCCTGCTCTCGTTTGGCATTTTCCAGAAACGCGTCGCCGCGCTCCGTGTGCTGAAACACCAACTGTGACTTCGCGACCTCCCGTGCCGACAGAAACAACATATTTCGCGGAGCCAGCCGCGTGGCCTCGTCAAGCTGCGCAAGGGCCTCTTCCAGGTTCCGGTGTTCCTGTAGTTTCCGGCCGCGAGTGTAAGCACTGTGCGCCCGCTTGAGATCGTTGCTGGAAGCTATGCAATTAACTCCGCCGGGCACACCGTTGCCGCAAGAAATTATCGGAGCGTTCGCTGTCGAATCGTCGGCGAATGACGCAACAGCAGCGATCGCCAGAAAACAAGCTGCAAGCATGGACAACGCAGATCGCATTTGCTCGATTCTACCTTGCCCCTCGCCACCCGCAGAGAGCTATTAGGGCAACGTACCTTTGGGTTTAACTGTTAGGTAATGAGGTGGACAGCACCTTGGGAACGTGACGGGACAACTTTCTTGCAGGATACCGACTTTAACTCAGCATCAGGCGCTCGATATCGCAAGCTTTGCCCGTCTTCTCGTCGCCATCCACCACCACGGCGCAGAGCCGGACATCGCCCGTGGCCGGCTCAAAGCGCACCGGCATACCATTCAGAAACTTGTTGACCACCAATTCCTTCTTAACGCCGATCACCCCATCGTAGGGGCCGGTCATGCCGACATCGGTAACGTACGCC
This sequence comes from uncultured Acidobacteriota bacterium, assembly GCA_963717205.1. Taxonomy (GTDB): domain Bacteria; phylum Acidobacteriota; class Terriglobia; order Terriglobales; family Acidobacteriaceae; genus Sulfotelmatobacter. The sequence goes on from CAVQVP010000002.1 coordinate 496,676, forward strand.
GTTCCCTTGGGCAGAATGCGCTCATCCGCCGTGGGTACGTGAGTATGCGTGCCCACCACTGCCGTCACGCGTCCATCGAGATACCATCCCAGAGAAATCTTCTCCGAGGTGGCCTCCGCGTGGAAGTCAACAAAAATTATTTTGGCTTCGATCTTTTGTAAAAGCTGATCGGCGGTCCGAAATGGATCGTCGTTCGATGCCATGAACACCCGCCCCTGCAAGTTGATCACAGCATAAGGAATTTTTCCTTTATGTCCCTGGTACACACCCCAGCCTGGCAATTCCGCGGGATAATTCGCTGGACGCAGGACACGCCGTGCCGGACCATGTGCCGGACTATGGCCATTGCCTTCGACCATCTGAAAGTAATCGAGGATTTCCCGCTTGTCCCAGACGTGGTTTCCGGTGGTGATGACGTCGATATTCAGCTCAAACAATTCCTCTGCCAGCGCGGGCGTGATGCCGAATCCTGCAGCCGAATTTTCGCCGTTGGCGATCACAAGGTCGATAGCCTGATCGCGGACAATCCCTGGCAACCGATCCTTAACGATCGCGCGACCAGGGCGTCCGAAAATGTCGCCGATGAAGAGAATTCGCATGGGAAGAGAAGAGAGCGTAATTCGATGGTAACACGCGAGTTCAGGCAGGGGACCGCTCGGCGATTCGCTTGACCTCGCGCAGCATGGCCTTGCGAATCAGACCGGAGAAAGGACCAACCAGGAGCCAATACACTCGAAACTTCAAGGTTGCCGAACGGCCGAAGGTATGTATACGCGTTTCCGTTCCAAGCTGCGTGCCGCCATCTGCGGGTGCCAGTGAGAAGGTCCAAACCGCCTTGGCGAACCCCTCGCGGTGAAAATCCGCGAACTCGTCCGGGCGGAGGTCCCGAACAATCCCGCCGTCGGGTCTCCAGAACCGCCCCGCAATGCCCAGAACAACCTCCCGTTGCGGAACGGTTGAAAGTTCTAGAAAGGCACCGTAGGGGCGGCGGTTTGAGTTGGACGAGTTGGACGATTCGGATCCCGTCGCCTTGTTGCGATCAATGTTGCGATCCATGCGGTAGCCGCGAAGCCGCATCAGTCGTCGAACGATGGGCAAATCTGAAAACCTGGCACTCGCCAGGGCCGCTGAGGTTTTCTCGACTGACGCACGCACCAGAATCGAATAACAGGCGCTAACGTTGTACTTCGGCATCCATTCGTCAATCTTCATGGCGCTGAAGGCACCAACTGGGCGGTGCGCAGAAAGTCGTAGTTTCCTGCGGGATTCAACTGCAGGTTGCGCACTCGCTTGTTATGCACGAGAACGTTATCCAAATACCACAAGTCGATGTAAGGTAGCTCGACGGCCAGGATGCGCTGCACCTCGGCATAGATCGGTTTGCGCACCTTTGGATCGACCTCACGGCGAGCCTGATCAATCAGGGCATCCAGTCGCGGATTCGAATAATAGCCGCGATTGGCGCCGTTGGGCGGAAACTTTGCCGTGTGAAATGCATACTCGAAAATGTCGGGATCTTCATTGCCCCCAATCCAGCGCAGCCCATAAAGCTGAAATGCCCCATGGGTCACGTCGGCAAAAAACGTGGCGAACTCGAAGCTGCGAATATCCAGCGCGATTCCCACCTCGCGCAACTGTTGCTGTATCACAGCTACCATCAGCCGCGTGTTCTCGTCCGTCGAGGTCTTCATCGTGATGTGAAAACGGACTCCATTCACCTCGCGATAGCCCGCAGCATCGAGCAACTCGCGCGCCTTGCCGGGATCGTGGTTATACGATGGTACCTGGCCATCGAAAGCCCAACTCTGTTGTGGAAGGATACTGCGAGCCGGCTGCGCCTCGCCTCGCCACAAGTACTCAATCATCGGCCGGCGGTCGAGTGCGTAGGCGATAGCTTGCCGCACACGAACATCTTGCAAAATTGGATCGCGCAAGTTGAATGCCAGGTAAGCCAGCACAGTTCCGGGAGCGCGTTCCACGGCAAGAGACGGATCCTGTTCGAGGGTCAATACCATATCGGGCGTAAGCTCATTGATCTCGGCGTCGGCGCTGCCTTTGCGCAGTTCGAGCGCGCGCGTGGTCGCATCGGGTACGATGGCAAAACGCAGGCGAGTCAGCTTCGGCTTCTCGCCCCAGTAATTGTCGTTGCGCTCGAGGATAACTTCTTTGTCGGACTCGGCACTGACGAACTTGAATGGTCCCGAACCGATCGGGTGCGCCGACATTTCGCTTCCGCTGCCGTAAGGCACGATCCCCATCGCTCCGTCGGAGAGATTCCACAATAGGGTCGCCGTCGGTTCTTTCATGTGAAAGATCACGGTGAAATCATCTGGCGTGTCGACATGATCGACAAAGCGGTAAACCGCCGTTTTCGTGCTGCGCACCCTCCCCTGAAGCAGGGAGTCGAATGTCCATTTCACATCGCGTGAGGTGAGCAAGCGGCCGTCATGAAACTTCACGCCATGATGCAGGTGAAAGACGTAAGTGAGCAGATCGGGAATTTCCCAACGCTCAGCGAGTCCCGGTGCAACATCCAGATTGTCGCCACGCGAGAGCAGGTCATCGAAAATCAAATTGTCGATGCGTTCCGATGACCCGTCGAGGCCCACGCGTGGGTCCAGATTCGTGGGACTCGATTGAATCACCATAACGAGGGTGTTGGCATCCGGTTTGCTAGAGCAAGAAAGGAGCGAAAACACGAAAACGGGAATGAGGAAAGCCGTAAAAACTCGACCACATGCGATCATTGGCAGTCCTGGCACATCTGGTGGAGTGTGTTAACGGTTCTCCAGTTGCGGGTCGTAGTGACGACTGACAACACGCGGTCGAGAGGAGTTTTCATCCAAAAGCTCTGGGAGACTCCATTCGGAAGATAGAGATAAACTTCTTTTCCACAACAGCGCGACTTGTCGGGGGCCGTCGTCAGCGTCTCCAACTTCTTCAAAGCCTCCGGCGCGGGTGCGTCAGAGAGGAAAGCCACATGAAGTTTTTGCGGATCGATGCCGGGCTCTTTCAAAAATGGATTGCTTTCAATCGCCTTGGCCATTTCATCCACCGTTCTGGAAATGACGGAAACAGAGAAACCGAAATCACCAAGAATTCTCACCTCAATTTTCTTCGACAACGTGATTGGAGAAACCCTTCCGGTTTTGAATACTACGTTTCCGCTCTGAATATAAGTTTTGACCTGCTCGAACCCCAGCGCTTCGAACGATTTTCGGAGTTGCTCCATCTTGATTTTCTTATTCCCACCAACATTAATTCCGCGAAGCATCGAAATGTAAGTCGCCACAATTCACCATCCTATTTGGTGTTATGGATAGGAAATTTTCCCGAGCACCGCAGGTCGTTCCGCGCCCGTGGCCGAAGGAACATTGGAGGGCCTCTTGTTCCAGGTTTCATGCGCCAGAACCGCAAAAGCCACAGCTTCTTTCGCTGCCGAAGGCACGCCAAATTCATCGCAGAATCGCAGGCGCACTCCGAGCCGCTCCAGTTGATCCTTCAACATGGCGACCAGCGTAGAGTTCCTGGCTCCGCCGCCAGAAACAATCATTTCGTGAAATCGCTGCTTTGCTTCGAAGCCTGAATCCTTGACTGCCAGGCGTCTGACAGCGTCGGCAATCGACCTCGCGGTTAGGGCAGTGGCAGTCGCCACAACATCTTGCTTCCTGCAACGCCTGCAGCTTCGCAGGAACCCGTTCACAAACTCCCGCCCGAATTCTTCTCGCCCCGCAGTCTTCGGAGGCTCTTGTCGGAAAAAATCGTGTCGCAACATTTTGCCCAAGATTTTATCCAACACTTTCCCGGATGCGGCGATCCTTCCGTTCCGATCAAATGCTTTGCCGAACATCTTCTCGGTGACGGCATCGATCACCATGTTGCCGGGCCCGGTATCGAATGCCACCACATCGTTCGCGGCTACGCCAGCTGGGATCGCGGTTAGGTTTGCGATTCCGCCGATATTCTGCGCGATTCTCCCCACACGCTTGTCGCGAAACAGCATGTAGTCGAGGAAGGGAACCAGCGGCGCGCCCTTCCCCCCGGCCGCCATATCGGCCGGACGAAAATCCGAAATCACTGGCGCCTTTACCCTGGCAGCGATGATTGCCGCCTCGCCAGTCTGCCACGTCGCCGCAACTCTACGGCCCAGGAAGAATCGCGGCTGGCCTTGATGATAGAGCGTCTGTCCGTGGCAGCCGACCAAATGCACTTTCACCTGGAACTGTTGCTCTGCAGCAAGCACCGCATCGGAATAGAGCTCGCCCAGCAAGAAATTTAACCGCGCCAGATCAGCTACATTGGCTCGTTGAGCATTCATCGCAGCCAGCACGGCTGACCGAATCTTCTTTGGATAAGCATATTCGGAGTGCCCAAGAAGCTCGATGTGGCGCGAATACTCCAGTCGGCGAAGTGTCGACGCTGCTTCTCGGCTTTGACGCTCCCTGATCCGCACCAGTGCGACATTAATTCCATCGGCAGATGTCCCGCTCATCACTCCGGCGATGACCATGTCTTTCTTTGTCCTCGTCATGTACGCAGCCGTGGCGTTTTGTCTTGGAGATCTCTCTTCTGCTCTGCATTAGCCAGAGTGTCCAGCCGGGTTTGTTCGCCAAATTCCCACAGTCTTCGCGAAAGCTTTTCCACTGCAGCGGCGGACGGCTGCTTCGTTCTGCGCATCATCGTCGCTGACTTTTTCTTGAACGCCTGCACACGCCGCACGGCTTCGGTAGCACGTTTGGCGAACTTCGAGTCGCGCTCTGCGGTCGTCACCAAATGTTCATACGTTTCCACGACGTACTCTTCGCGATGGCAGATCAGGCACAAGTCTCCGCCCGCCCGGACAAACTCAACCGCAGCCTGTCCCACCGGAGCGGCCGACAAAACACCGCCCATCTCCAGATCGTCTGAGACGATCAGATTTCGATAGCCAATGCGTTTGCGCAGTATATCTGCAATCCAAATCTTCGAGAGCGACGCTGGAGTCTGGTCGTGCGTGACCATGGGATAGGCCGCGTGCGAGATCATCACCATCGGCATCTGCGCTCGCAGCATGCGGTAGGGAAGCAAATCCTCACCCCAAAGCTTTTCTAGCCGTTTCTCTATTACGGGCAGCTCGTGGTGGCTGTCGAGCTTGCCCTCACCCAGACCAGGAAAGTGCTTACCGCAGCCCAGCACTCCAGCCGCGCGCAGTCCGGCGAGAAACTCGCGCGCATACACAACCGTCTCGCGTGGCGTCGCCGAAACGACTCGCGAACCCATCACGTTGCGCGAAGCTTCGAACGCAAGATCCAGTACGGGGGCAAAGTCAACGTTGAATCCCAGCGCGCGGCAATTCTCTCCAATGATCTGCCCGTGCTTGCGGAAAAGTTTGCGATCGCCGGTCGCAAATACCTCCGCAGCCGAAGGCGCAGCACCGAGCACCTCGCGAAAGCGGTCTACCGTGCCGCCTTCGAGATCGACGCAGGTAAACAGCAGAGTCGCAACGCACTTCTGACAATCACTCAGGAGCCGCCAGGTCTGGTCGGCGCTCTTGATGTTACGCGCAAAAAGAATCACTCCCGACGGCTGCAGCCGCGTGAGCAGGGAATTGAGGCGCGGCGTCATCTCGGCGCTGTCGAAGCCGACGATCAGGAGTTGACCGATCTGCACCTCTGTTTTCATTTCTTATTGAGCTTCTTGCCCGCGACATGACCCGCATCGCATGGGAGTTTATGAAGGTAGAAGCCAAGAGTCGACTGTTTTGTAAACCATGCATTGCCGGCTCCTTTTGGATGGAGGCCGTTGTGGCAGTCGCCCTTCTTCGCACGGGAATGAGCCAAGATAAACTGTCCGAGAAATCCGAGAGCGGCAGCATCTCCCTCGATTAGAATCGTGTCTCGATCAAGCTTCGCAATCGTCAGCTTTGGCCCGCTTTTCTTTCGCGAATGCAGTCTAACGACGGCGTCTGTGGTTGGCCCTTCCAATTTCGTCATTTGGGTTCTCTGTGCCTCTGTGTCTCCGTGGTGAATGATTTAGATTTCTTTCTTCAACTCCGCCAGCAAATTCATCGCCTCCAGCGGCGTGAGCCGGTTCAAGTCTACCTCGCGCAGCTTCTCCAGCACGGGCTGCGAGAGCGCTGTGAAGATCGTCAACTGCGTAGCCGGAGGTGCAGCCCCAGGTGAAAGATGCTCGGTGAGCTGGCGTTCCGCCGACTCGTGCTCAGTCAGCACCTCACGCGCCCGCGTAATCACTTCATTCGGCAGTCCTGCCAGCTTGGCGACCTCGATTCCATAGCTGCGATCAGCCGCACCTGGCTCGACTTTGCGCAAGAAGGCGATCCCGCCTCCGGTTTCCTTCACCGAGACGTGATAGTTCTTCACCCCAGAAAGTTGCTCCGCCAATTCTGTAAGCTCGAAATAATGTGTGGCAAATAACGTCTTCGCGCGCACGCGCGCGTGCAGATATTCGATTGCGGCCCATGCAATCGCGAGCCCGTCATACGTCGAAGTTCCGCGACCCACTTCATCCAGCAAAATAAGGGATCGAGCCGTCGCGGTGTGCAGGATCGCCGCCGTCTCCGTCATCTCGACCATGAAGGTCGAGCGCCCCCGCGCCAGGTTGTCGCTGGCGCCAATGCGCGTAAACACGCGGTCCACCACGCTCAAGCGCGCCGAGCGTGCTGGAACGAACGAACCCATCTGCGCCAGGATCACGATCAGCGCCGTTTGTCTCAAGTAAGTTGACTTGCCGCCCATGTTCGGCCCGGTCAGCAACAAAATCGTGTGCGTGGGCGCATTCAGATACAAATCGTTGGGTACGAAGCGCTCGCTGCCACCGGCCATCTCCTGCTGCTCGATCACTGGATGCCGTCCCCCAACGATTTCCAGCTCACCAGAGTCGCTGTCACTCTGGGAATCCGCTTCACGCGAATCTCCTGCCGAAGACTTTGTCTTCATTTCCGCGCTCTGCGGGGCAACAAATTGCGGTCTGCAGTAATTTCGCAGAGCTGCGACATGTGCAAGCGAAGCCAGCACATCGACTTCTGCCAGCGCCAGCGCCGTCTGCCGGATTCGCTTCGCCTCGCCTGCAATCGCGGTGCGCAGCTCAGTGAACAACCGGCGCTCGATCTCGACAATCTTTTCCTGCGCATCAAGAATCTTGGCCTCGTACTCTTTCAACTCAGGAGTCGTGAAGCGCTCTGCTCCCACCAGAGTTTGTTTACGTTCGTAATCCTGCGGAACGAGGTGTAGGTTTGGTTTCGACACTTCGATGTAGTAGCCGAAGATGGAATTGAACTTCACCTTGAGGGAAGCAATACCCGTGCGTCCCCGCTCCCGCTGCTCGACTTCAGCCAGCACACGTTTGCTGTTGCGGGAAAGCTCGCGCAACTCATCGAGATCACGGTCGATAGCCGCCGCAATTACGCCGCCTTCGGCAAAGCTGAGCGGCGGCTCCGCGACAATTGTTTTCTCGATGCGCTCGCGCAAGTCTGCAAGTTCGTCGAGGGATCGATGCAGCGTTTTCAGCCGCTCCGCAGTTAACCGTCCCACCGCGGTTTTGATGGCAGGAATCTTCGCGAGCGACCCTGCCAACGCCAGCACATCGCGCGGATTTGCCGTCTCTAGCGTCACGCGGCTCAGCAATCGCTCCAAATCGAGCACACCATCGAGTGCGCGCCGTAACTCCTCCCGCGCCATGGTTTCCTTCACTCCCGCTTCCACGGCGTCAAGGCGCGAATTGATCTCCGAAAGATCGAGCGATGGCCGCAGCAGCCACGCCCGCAGCAATCGCTTGCCCATGGGAGTGACCGCGGCATCGATCGAGCGAAACAGGGTTACGCCGCTATCCGCCCCGGCAAACAAAGGTTCAATCAATTCGAGATTGCGAACCGTCACAGCATCGAGCACAAGACAGTTCTGCCGTTCGTACCATCCGATGCGGTCCACGTGATCGAGCGATCCGCGTTGCGTCGAGCGGACGTAGTAGAGAATCGCTCCCGCCGCGGCGGCTGCGGCAGTGCGCCCCGCCAATCCAAATCCTTCGAGCGATAACACTCCAAAATGATTCTCAAGCAGCGGAATCGCATGGTCGGGCGCGAAGATCCAGTCGTCGAGCGGCGTGTCCGTACACGCGCTCCCAGCCACTCGAACTTGCGAAGTTTGACCTCGGCTCGCGCCTGCCTCGAGCGCTTTGGCATCAGACGTCTTTACATCAAATGTCTTTGCATCAAGCGTCTTTGCATCGAACAGTGGCGCCGCGGAGCCATACAACAATTCCTTCGGTCGCAGTTGCTCCAGTTCATCCTGCACGCGCCGCAGAGCGCCCTCCCCGGCAAATTCCGTCGCCCGGAACTCTCCGGTGGAAAGATCGAGCGCAGCGAATCCCACTCGTTCACCCACCTGTGCGAGCGCAGCAAGAAAGTTGTTCTCCTCGGAACCTAACAACGAATCCGCCGCCGTGCCCGGGGTCACCACCCGCGTCACTTCCCGCCGCACTAATTTCTTGGCCATCTGCTGCCGCGGATCTTCCATCTGCTCGCAGATCGCTACCTTGAAGCCCTTGCGAATGAGTTTGCCAATATAACTCTCGGCCGCGTGGTGGGGCACGCCGCACATGGGAACCGCAATTCCTTTTTCTTTATTGCGCGAGGTCAGAGTAATTTGCAGCTCTTTCGACGCCACAATCGCATCGTCGAAAAACAATTCGTAGAAATCTCCCAACCGAAAAAAGAGAAGAGCAGTGGGATGTTCTTTCTTCACAGCGGCATATTGCCGCATCAGCGGAGTGGAGGGCTCGGTCATTGCTTCATTCGGAAGGAGGCTTGGCGCGGATTATAACAAAGCTGAGCCCTCGACTCTTGTGACGACGCTCACCCCGCGAAGCTGAAATCACAGTTGACGCAACTCTGTGTCAGTGTTCTCCTAACTCATGGAACTCCGCAAAGATCCAATTACGCGTTCCTGGGTAATAACGGGAGACGAACCATCCGTTGTCGGCCCTGCTGAAACGGCTTGCCGTTTTTGTCCCGACGCGCCCAACGCCACGCAGGTGATCTCCGCGGTGCCGAGCTCGGTAGGTTGGTCGGCGCGTTCCGTGGTTCATCCCAAGCCTCTCTACCACATTGAAGGCGAGCCTGGCCGCCGCGGTGAGGGAATTTACGATCGCATGGATTCAGTCGGTGCTCATGAAGTTTTGGTCGAGAATCCCAGGCACGACCGCCATCTGTGGCACGCTAGCGACGATGAGATCGGACAGTTCCTGCGCCTGGCCGCCGAGCGCATCATGGACCTCAAGCGCGACCCGCGCATCAAGTATGTCAGCCTGTTCAAGGATTTCGGGCCCGGCGCTGGACAGGAATTCAGCCATCCCACCTCGCAGATCACTGCGACTCTGTTTGTGCCGCGGCGAGTGCTGTACGAACTCCGTGCGGGGCGCGAATATTTTGTCAGCAAGGAGCGCTGCGTCTTCTGCGACATCCTCAACCAGGAAGAGCGTCAGGCCGCGCGCGTGATCGAAGCCCGCGGTGACTATGTCGCAATCGGCCCTTACGCCCCCCGCGTTCCCTACGAAACGTGGATTCTACCCCGCAATCACGAAGCGTCCTTCGAGCGCACGGGATTGTCGAAGCCGGGCCTGCGTGTAAATCTGGCCGCACTCCTGCGCCGCACGCTGCAACGGATTCGCGCGGTCACTGAAGGTTTCCATCTGGTGCTGCACACCTCACCCAACAGTCTGCATCCGTCGAAGACACTAGGCTATTGGAAGACCATTGATGAGGATTACCACTGGCACATCGAGATCATGCCAGTCCTCGCCACCAAGGCCCGCTCCTACACCTTTAAGGAGGTTTACTATTCGCCGGTCAGCTCTGAGACCGCTGTGAAGCAGCTGCGCGAGGCGAAGATTGACGGATGAAGATTGACGGATGACGACAATCAGGAGCGGACAGTGTCCGCTCCTGCTCACCGCAAGCGTCGCGATGCTTAGCGACGTTTTCCCGCTGTTCTCGGCGTCCGACTAGGTGAAAACAGATTCGCTCGTCTGCGTCCTCTGTGGTTAACTGTCTTTGACCTTGACCGTGCTGGACCCCGGAGAATGCTTCTTTGAAACATCTTGCTTGTTTTGTCCTGCTTCTCGCGACCGCATTTGCGCAGACTCCATCCGTCTCGTCGCCGTCGACCCCCTCAGCCGAAAAGCAGAAAGTCCTCTGGCAGAAACTGGAGTCCGCCATTCACGATGTTGACGAGCATCTCGACGGCGTCATGGGGGTTGCCATCGAGGATCTTAAGACCGGCGACCACTTCTTCCTCCATGAAAACGAAGTCTTCGCGCAGGCCAGCTCAATCAAAATCGCAGTCCTCGCCAACCTCTATCTCCAGGCGCAGCAAGGCAAGCTCAAGCTCACCGATCTCTACACTGTGCAGGCTCCCGACCTTGTCCCCGACAGCGACATTATGGGCGGACTCACTCCCGGCGTCACCCGCGTAACGCTGCGCGATCTTGCCACCATGATGGTCGCGGTCAGCGATAACTCCGCCACCAACGTCCTGATTGACCGCGTCGGCATGGATAACATCAACGCCATGCTTGATTCCTTCGGGCTCGCGCACACTCGCCTGCGCCGCAAGATGATGGATCTCGAAGCCGCCAAGCAAGGCCGCGAGAATATTTCCACGCCGCGCGAAATGATGACACTGCTCGAAGCCATTTACCGAGGCAAATTACTCAACCAGGAATCGACTGCCGATTTCTTCAAGGTCCTCAGCACGAATAAAGATTCGTGGATCCCCCGCAACTTGCCCGCCGGCGTGAAGGTCGCCAACAAGCCCGGCTCGCTCGAAGCCGTGCGCAATGACTCCGGCATCGTCTTTGTCGAAGGCCGTCCCTATGTGATCTGTGTGATGACCGCATTCCTGGGGAACGAGCGCGACGGTGAAGAAGCCATCAGCAAAATTTCGCTCGCGGCCTGGCGCATGTTCGATCGTCTTAGCCGCGCCTCGGAATATGGGAGGGTCGTCTCGCCGGGCAACGGCGGCCGGTGAGAAGAGACCTTCTTCAGTCACAGGCTGCACGAAGTTCGTACGCCTAAGGCCTGGCTCCGGCGCGCCGCAATAAACGCATGACTTCGACATTATTTCGAGCCCGAGCCCAGGTCAATGCAGCATAGCCGTTCCGGCTGCGCAAATTCACATCTGCACCGGCAGCAAGCAGCGCTTTGATCACATCCGGGTTCGCCTTCGGATTCCGGCACGCGAGGATCAGAGCTGTTTGGGCGCCCTGGTCCAGCGCATTCACATTGGCGCGCCCCGTTCCAGATAACAACTGCTGCACCGTCTTCAGATCTTCCTGCGCCGCAGCCCTCATCAGCGGAGTCTCGTCAGGATCTTCGAGGGTTTCGCCGCCGCTTCCCAACGCGATCGGCCACGCGATCGGAAAAATCCGGACTACGCTCACGGCGACATTCCCGTTCATCTTCTGCCAATCGTTCACCTTGAAGTAGCCCCGCAACAACGGTTGAATCTGTATCTCCACAATCGATTGCCAAACCGGCTTTCCCGCCCAGCGCCAGATTCGGTTCCCTTCGTCCAATCCCTGCAGACGGAAGACGCTGAAGCCGTCGGCCGCGTCCCACTCGAAGTGCACATCCAGATCGCGAGTGAGGCCGTCGACACTGATCGGTATCAGGGCACAGCACACCAACAGAGCCGCGACTACATAAGGCCACGATCGCTGGTTGAAACAGCGTGACACGATCACGGCCGCAGACCCTATCAATGCCAAAGCCTCAACTAACAAACCGCCACCGGTCAGTATCTCGCCGGCGGCGTTCCACCAATACACCCGCCGATCGAGAAAGCCACCTTCATCAAAATGCCAAAACGGATTGAAATAGAGCACCAGTAGACCGGCGACAAACAGTACCGCGCCGGTCTCAAGACCGACAATCGCCCAGGTCGTATGACGTATGTGCTTTGCCTTGGGAGTCAGCATTGATGCCGGCTGGTGACATGTGTTACGGAACACGTCTTCCGGCAAGAAGAGTATAGACACGCTGTAGGGAAGAGAGGGATAAAAGCGGCGCGCAGGTAGACGCCTGATTACCCTCTGGCGGACTTCGCTTGCGCGAGTGAACTTGGCTCGCGCAAGAGTTTCCCGGCCATTCTTGGCTCGATCGGTTGTGAAAAGAAATATCCTTGGCCCAGATCACAGCCCATCTCGCGCAACCGCTCCCAGTGTTTTGCGGTCTCAATGCCTTCCGCAATCACCTTCAATTTCAACTTGTGCGCCAGCAGGATGATCAACTCGACGGTATCGCAAGTCCCGCGGTCGGTCAGCATTCCCGCGATCAAGGAACGGTCAATTTTCAATGCTTGTACCGGAAATTGTCGCAAGCCGTTCAAGGACGAATTTCCTGTCCCAAAGTCGTCCAAAATTATCCCTATTCCGAGCTGCTTGAGTTCGGAGAGCACAGCGACCGTCCGCTTAGGATCAGCCGCAGCAATCGCTTCGGTAATCTCCAACTGTAACCGCGATGGCTCGATTCCCGTCTCGCAGATAGCCCGTTGCAATTCTTTGACAAATCGAGCGTCGAGAAATTGCTTCGCCGAGAGATTTATGCTCACGGTGACGGGCTGCATTGTAGGATTTTCGTTTCTCCAGGATTGCAACTGCTTGCAAGCCTCCAGAATCAGCCAGTGTCCCGCAGAGAGCAGCAGACCCGTATCCTCGGCGGCATCGATAAACTCGTAGGGCGAGATCAGTCCTTTTTCGGAATGCTGCCAGCGCAATAACGCCTCGAACTCAGCAATCTGTCTGGTCTCCAGCTGCACAATGGGCTGGTAGTATACGCGGAACTGATGTTTGGTGATGGCCTCTCGGAGTTCAGTCTCCAGCTTCAGACGGTTAGAAGCTCTGCTGTGCATCGCTTCATCGAATACCTCACAACGGCCGCCTCCGAGGGCTTTGGCCCGGCGCATGGCCACGTCGGCGTCCTGCAGCAGTTCCCCGGCCTGGGTGTGGATGGGCACGCTCAGAGCAACTCCCACGCTGGCGGAGGTGCGGACTTCGTGTCCCTCAACCATGAGGGGCTCGGCGATCGCCGATAGTATGCGTTGCGCAGTCCGCATGGCGTCGCTTGGATCGTTGGTACCTTCCAGCAGTATCGTGAATTCGTCTCCGCCCATTCTCGATAGCATCGCGTTTCTCGCGGAAAGATTTTCCTGGGGCTGCGAAATCGTATCGTCGCAGCGAAGGCAAGTTGTCAAGCGTCGCCCGATCTCGCACAGCACCTGATCGCCCACTGCAGGACCCATGCTGTCGTTGATCACGCGGAAAGCATCGAGATCCACCAACAGGAGAGCGTACTGTCGTTCCGCTTCGCGCTGTGCACAATCGAACGAATGCTGCAGTCGATCCAGGAACAGGCGCCGGTTCGGCAACCCGGTCAGCCCATCGTGAACGGAATTATGTTGAGCTTGCTCTTCCGCTCGCTTCCGCTCCGTGATGTCGCGATTCACAATGACCAGCTTGACCACCTCTCCTTTCTCATCTCGGATCGTCCCTGCAACTGATTCCAGGACCCGCCACGTGCCATCTTTGTGCCGGATGCGGTATTCGAGCTTCTTCCCGACTCCGCTGACCCGCGCTTCGTGCGCCGCCTCCAGCACCTTGAAACGATCCTCCGGATGAATCTGCTCAAAGGAAGATGTCTCCCCTAGCTCAGAGGCGGAATATCCCAGAATTCTTTTGTATGCTGGACTGTTGTAAAGACGGTGCCCTTTGACGTCGACCAGCGCGATCATGTCGGCTGCATTTTCGGTGACAATCTGAAACAGCTCCTCGCGATTCTTCGCCTCGCGCCGAATCCAGTAGATGCGAAATTGATCGTAGATCGCGACGATCGCCATTGCGCCGAGAACGATCAAAATCCATTGCGGCATCATGCAAGAAAGATATCGGCAATTTTCGGCAAGAGATTTAGTGGAGTGATTAAGTCGTCTCGGGTCTGCGGTGAAAAGTGCATAATATCGGCATGTCTACCGATAAGACCGTCCGCCGTCTGAAGACCTACGCTGGCTCTCAGGGATACGTCTATCAGTACTATTTCGTCGGCCAGCGTGCTGCGCTTGCCAAGGATCCCGAGGCACCCGCTACAGAATTCGTCTTCGACGTTACTTCTGATCGGAAGCTCACGTACGCCGTCAGCGTCCTCCTACCTGAAAACGCGGTAATCTTGTGGGCAAGCACGCACGGACGCCCCCTCACCGAAGCAGAACAGTACGCTGCCGCCAAGCTCCGCCTCTTTCGTGCCTTCGACGAACTGGAAGACATGAAGGCCCACGGTCGCCGCCTGGTTATCGACGCCGCCCTGCTCGAGCAAGCGCTCGCCAGTTTGGGCGTAGAGTAGCATTCTGGAGGCCATTCGGGAACGAGCGGCGCTTTGTCGGAATCGGTTGACCATCGATGGTCCGAACCCCAAGCAAATAAGTGCGGGAGGAGTTCTTAGAGTGAAACGACTCAAATGCCGCTCCATGACGGCAGTCTTGATTGCGCTTATCTGGTGTGCGATTGCGGCATCGCAGCCAACCGTACGCTGGTCAGAGCAGAAGGCGAAGACCTGGTATGCGCAACAGCCCTGGCTGGTTGGAAGCAATTACATCCCCAAGTCGGCGATCAACCAACTGGAGATGTGGCAGGAGCCAACCTTCGATCCGGCTGAGATCGACAAGGAGTTGACCTGGGCCGAAGCGATGGGCATGAACACGATGCGCGTCTTTCTGCACGATCTGCTGTGGCAGCAGGATGCAGCTGGCTTCGCCAAGCGCATCGACCAGTTTCTGGCCATCGCTTCGCGGCACCACATCCGTCCTATGCTGGTGCTCTTCGACTCCTGCTGGGATCCGTCGCCGCATCTCGGTCCGCAGCATCCGCCCATTCCTGGCGTGCATAACTCAGGCTGGGTGCAGAGTCCCGGAGCGGCCGCGCTCGCGGACCCAAATCAATATCCACGCCTCAAAGGATACGTGCGGGGGGTGGTGGGAGCTTTTGCCAAAGACGACCGCATTCTCGCCTGGGACTTGTGGAATGAGCCCGGCGGGGTTAGCGACCGCACCTACCCCAATGAGGAGCTGAAGGAAAAAGACAAAATCGTCCGCGTAGCGGAACTCTTGCCTCAGGTGTTCGAGTGGGCGCGAGAAGCCAATCCCACGCAGCCCCTCACCAGCGGCGTGTGGGACGTCGACACTTCGTCCGACCGCGGAAACCTTGGCGAACTGCAGCCGATCCAACTGCGCGAGTCCGACATTATCACTTTTCATAATTACGGCTGGCCCGAGTCCTTTAAGGGGGAAGTGGCATGGCTTAAGCAAAAGTACAACCGGCCGGTGATTTGTACTGAATATATGGCGCGCTCGCGCGGCAGCACGTTTGACACGGTGTTGCCGATTGCGAAGCAGGAGCGGGTTGGGGTGATCAACTGGGGCTTCGTCGCGGGCAAGACACAAACTTATTTGCCCTGGGATTCGTGGCAGCGTCCCTACGTCCTGGATCAGCCGTCGGTATGGTTCCACGAAGTGCTGCGCTCCGACGGAACACCCTACCGGCAGGCTGAGGTGGACCTGATCCGGCAACTCATTGGGAGGCATCAGTAGTTAAGTGGTGTGATCCACGTCACACCTGGCCGTGATCATCGGCGTTTCCCGCTGTTCGCTCTTTGTGCAGAATATAATGCGTGGAAAGGGATGGGGTTCCCTGGGGTCAATGGACAAGATTAATGGACGGGAGTTGGACGAACAGCCTCTTCGAGCTTGTACTGACTTGCATTAAACTCAGCGGACTCTGATACTTACCTAGCCTATGTCATTGCTCTGGTTGCGCTTCGCGCTGGCTTGCTACTTCATCGGGCTGATCTACGCCTTTTTTGCGCTCAGCCGCACCAGCGATCTTTTTAGCCGTATCGCGCTGCACGCGGCCAGCCTTGGCATGGTTTTTCACTTCGTTTCGCTGGTGGAGTTATTCCTTACTGGCCACGTCGTCTGGGCATCAGTACACAACGGAGAGTCACTGCTGGCCTTCTTTTCGATGACATTTTTCATGATCATCTATGCCATTTATAAGACGACTTCTCCCGGCGTAGTCGTCTTTCCGATTGTATTTTTTCTAACCTTCATCGCGGCGGTGGATGAGCAACCCGTTCTGCTTACAGCTTTCGTCCAACACAAGGGATGGCTCATCGCCCATATCATCCTTATCTTCACCGGGTACGCCGCGCTCGTGCTTAGCTTTGGCGCCAGCCTGCTCTACCTGCTGCAGGAGCGCCGCCTGAAAGCCAAGCGCCCTAGCAGCCTGATTTCTTTTCTGCCCGCGCTCGAAGTGATCGACCAGATCGGCTACCGCTCACTGTTGCTCGGCTTTCCCTTCATGACACTGGGCCTGATTACCGGTTCGATCGTAGCCATGTCGGCCTATGGCCGCGTGGACTTTACCGACCCTAAGATCCTGTTGTCGATCCTGATGTGGGCCGTATACATGATCATGGTCGTGACCCGCTGGAATTCGGGATGGCGTGGCCGCCGCGCCGCCGTCCTCGCCACTTGCGCCTTTGTGGCCGCCGTGGTGGCCTGGGCCGCAAATTATTTCTCGACGATCCACAGGTTCGCCGCCTCATGAGATACCAACTCATTGGCGTGAATCATAAGAGCGCTCCGCTCGAAGTGCGCGAACGTCTCGCGATTCCCGACTCTCGCCTGCCGGATTGCTGCCGCGACCTCACTGCTCATCCTGGAATCGAAGAGGGCATGATCATTTCCACCTGCAATCGCGTGGAAGTGGTGACTCATACAACGAATGGCTCGGCCGACCTGCGTGGATTTCTGCACGATCACTTTCATCTGACTGCGGCGGAGCTCGACCCGCACCTGTATGAGTTTCGCGAGAAAGATGCCGTGCGGCATATCTTCCGCGTGGCTTCCAGTCTTGATTCGATGGTTGTCGGCGAAGCCCAGATTCTCGGCCAGGTGAAAGAAGCATACGCAACGGCCCGCGCCGTGGGTTCGGTTCGCGGCCAACTCGATCAACTCTTTACCCGCGCTTTTGCGGTGGCCAAGCGCGTGCGCAGCGAGACTGCTGTGGGATCGTCGTCGGTCTCGATCGCGTCAGTTGCCGTCGAACTGGCAAAGAAGATTTTCGGTACCCTGCAAGGCAAGAATGTCTTTATTGTCGGCGCCGGCAAGATGAGCGAACTCGCCGCTCGCCACCTGATGGCCCACGGCTGCGCCTCCATCTTTGTTGCCAACCGGACCTACGATCGCGCCATCGGGCTGGCGCAGAAGTTCAACGGCCAGGCCATCAAGTTCGAAGACCTCTACAATTCCTGCGACAAGGCCGATATCGTCATTACATCAACGGGCGCACCCCACGCCATTTTCCGCCGCGAACACGGAGAGCAATTCCTCGCCCGCCGCAAAAACCGGCCTATGTTCTTCATTGACATTGCCGTCCCCCGCGACGTCTCGCCAGAAATGGCGAAGCTCGACGGCATCTTCGTTTACGACATCGATGACCTGCAGCAGGCCGTCAGCAGCCATGTGGCCGACCGCCGCAAGGAAGCGGAACTCGCCGAAGCCATCATCTCCAGTGAAGTCGAGCGTTTCGAAGCCCGCCTGCACACGCTCGATGTGGTGCCGACGATTGTGTCGTTGCAGGATCATCTTGAAACCATCCGCCAGGCGGAAATCGATCGCGTCCGCGGCCGCATGGGGACATTAACTCCCGAACAGGAAATGGCCGTCGAGGCTCTAACCCGCGGCATCATCAACAAAGTTATGCACACTCCGATCACTACGCTGAAAACCGCAGCCCGGGAAGCGGAAGCCACCACCGTGATCGACGTTGTGAAAAGACTGTTTAATCTGCGCGACAAGAATTCAGGTTCACCTCCGGGCAAAGAAGACGAAGTGGGGACGCGCCACTAAATGGCTAAGCTCCGCATCGGCTCCCGCGGCTCCCAACTCGCCCTCTGGCAGGCCAACCATATCTCCGCCCTCCTGCGCGCCCGCGGACACGCAGTCGAAATCGAAATCATCCACACTACCGGCGATAAAATCACCGACGTTCCCCTCGCCATGGTCGGCACCAAGGGCGGACTTGGCAAGGGAATTTTCACGAAAGAGATCGAAGAAGCCCTCGCTGCCGGCCGTGTTGATCTTGCCGTCCATTCCTTGAAAGACCTGCCCACCGAACTTCCACAAGGATTCGAAGTCGCTGCCATCACGGAACGACAAGACCCACGCGACGCCTTCTGTGCACGGCTTTATTCGAAAATCGATGATTTGCCGCAAGGAGCCCGCGTGGGAACATCCAGCTTGCGCCGCCAGGCGCAACTTAAGGCCATCCGGCCCGATCTCGACATTCATCCCCTGCGCGGCAATGTCGATACACGCCTGCGCAAACTCGAACAAGGCGAATACGATGCCATCATCCTGGCCTCAGCCGGCCTGAAGCGCCTGGGCAAAACGGAACTTGTCAAGCAAATCATCCCCCCTGAAATCATGTGCCCCGCCGCCGGACAGGGCGCACTCGGAATCGAAATCCGCGAAGCCGATGCTGACACTCGCCAGCACCTGCAATTCTTGAATGATGAGGCTGCACGCTCCGCCACAACCTGCGAGCGCGCATTGCTGAACCGCCTCGGCGGAGGCTGCCAGGTTCCTATCGGCGCGTTTGCGGAAATGCGTAATGGCAAGTTGCATCTCGAAGCCATCGTGGCCGATCCCGACGGCTCGAAGCTCCTGCGCGAATCGCGCGACGGAGACGATCCCGAGACCCTGGGCAACGACGTTGGCGACACCTTACTTCATCGCGGAGGCGATAAAATCCTCGAAGCCGTTTACGGTCGCGGCCTCGCTGTCCTGCCGCAACCGTGATTCTGAACGGACATTGCAAATGAGGAGCCGCAGCGTTCTCCTGCAATTTCTCGGCGGGACCGAGAGTTCGCCTGGCCTCCGCCGCTGGATCAACTTCTGGCCGCCATTTCTCGGCGCTGGGATTCGCATTACACACATCGCGCTCGATATGAAGGCCGTCGATGTCGAAATGAAGCTGCGCTTCTGGAATGCGAATTATGTCGGCACGCACTTCGGTGGATCGCTCTTTGCCATGACCGACCCATTCTTTATGCTCATGCTGATGGCGAACCTGGGCCGCGACTACATCGTGTGGGACAAAGCTGCCAGCATTCGCTACCGAAAGCCGGGGAAGGGCAGAGTGCGCGCGGAATTTCGCTTGTCCGATAGCCAGCTCGACGACATTCGCGAGAAACTGAATACACTGCCGAAGTATGAGCCGGTCTTTTCGGTCGAAGTGAAAGATGAGGCCGGAGTTGTGATCGCCGAGGTCGAAAAGCTTTTGCACGTGCGCAAGAAGCAGGCGGCGACGCCGGAAGAAGCGGCGCCGGAAGAAGTAAGATAATCGATCTGTGTATATACCTGAACATTTTCGCTTGCGCCACGAAGCGGACGCCGTTGCGTTCATGCGTGCCAACCCTTTTGCCATTCTGATCTCGACCAGCGGTGCTGGGCCTTACGCCACGCACTTGCCTCTATTCATACGAACCGAAGAAGAGAGAATTTATCTGCGCGGCCATGTCGCCAAGGCCAACCCTCACTGGCATTATCTCGAACAAGAGCCGCAGTGTTTGACGATCTTTCACGGCCCGCACGCTTACATCTCCCCTACCAACTACGGAGCGCGCGAAAGCGTTCCCACCTGGAATTACGCCGCGGTTCACGTCTATGGAAACGCGCGCATTTTCTCTTCGATGCAGGATCTTCACCAGATGCTGAACGAGTTGATGGGCACCTTCGAGCCGGCTTACCGCGAGCAATGGGAAAGTTTAAACGATACATTTCGGGAGAACATGCTTCGGCACATTGTAGGTTTTGAAATCGTCGCCACGAAGGTCGAAGGCAAATTCAAGCTCAGTCAGAATCGCCCGCGCGAAGATCAGGCCAATGTGATCGCATCTCTCGATCAGGCGCAAGACTCCGTCGTCTCCGGAGTTTCCCGCATGATGAAAGAACAGCGCCTTGGCAAAATCCCCGCCGACAAGAAGGACGCAAAGGAGGGCGAATAAGTTCGTGTGGGCGGGCGTCCGCCAAATCTAACCATGAGCAAGAAAAAGGAATCGCCGAAGAGCTCACCGCTGCGGGGCGTTCGCGTGCTTATAGGCCGTGCGCGCCATCAGGCGGGCGCGCTTTCGACTGAATTACGCAAGCTGGGCGCGACCGTACTTGAAATTCCATTTATCGAAATCCGCAAGCCGCGCAGCTTCGGGCCTCTGGATTCGGCATTGCAGAACATCACATCTTACGACTGGCTCATCCTAACCAGCGTGAACGGCGTCGAGGCTATGTGGGACCGGCTGGTCAAGCTCCAACTCGGCGATCGAGTGCCTCGGGAAGGGCACGACTTCAGTCGAGCCATAAAGAGAAAAAAAAGAGATGCGGCTTTAGCCGCTGAGGGACGACGCCCGCGCATGGCTGCCATTGGCCCAGCGACAAAAAAAGCCATCGAGCAACGCGGAGTCTGCGTCGACATCGTTCCCAAAGAATACATCGCGGAATCGGTCGTGCGCAGTCTGCGTAGCAAGGTGAAGGGAAAACGAGTCTTGCTGGTACGCGCCAAAGTTGCCCGTGACGTGATTCCGACTGAGCTACGCAAGGCAGGCGCCCATGTGGATGTCGTGGAGGCATATCAAACGGTTGTGCCAGAATCGTCACGCACGCGCTTGCGAGCCGCGCTCGCCAATCCACGGCGGCGTCCGCACGTAGTTACTTTTACGAGTTCTTCGACAGCCAGAAACTTCGTGAGATTGCTGCACTCCCGTGGAAAGCGTACTCCTGGACTGCAGGGAATCCTGGTAGCTTCGATCGGTCCCGTAACTTCTTTAACCTTGCGTGAACTCGGTTTGCGGGTGGATATCGCAGCCAAAGAGTTCACCATCCCCGGGCTGGTCGAGGCCATCGTTCGCGCCGTCTGCCCGTCCGGCGCTACTCGTTGAGCGAGCAACTGCAATCCGCTGGCACAACATGGGCGAGCAGGAAATCCGCAACTCGCTTGTACGCATCGATCTGATTCTCCACCCGAGCAAAACCGTGACCTTCATTTTCGTAAATCTTGTAATCGACCGTACCGCCGCGCTTCTTAATGGCATCCACCACCTGCTGTGTCTCCGACTTGGGGCATCGTGGATCGTGCCCCCCGGCGAGCAGCAGCAGCGGCGCTTTAATCTGATCGATGAAGTTGATCGGCGATCGGTCTTCGTACAAAGCCTTGTTCTTCACCACATCGCCCATTGTCGCGAGATCCGATTGCTGCAGCACCGGATCTTCATTCTCAATTTCGGTAAACCAATTCACAAATGGCACAATTGGCACGCCCGCAGCCCAAATCTCGGGCGCCTTCGTCACCGACATCATGCTCAAATAACCGCCGTAACTTCCGCCCATCACCGCGATCTTCTTCGGATCGAGGTGTCCGGTCTGCTTGATCCAATCGACGCCGGCCAGCACGTCCTGCAGATCGCCGCCGCCCATGTCGAATAAGTTCGCCTGCTGGAATTCTTTTCCGTAGCCCGTCGAGCCGCGGTAGTTGGGCGCGAGCACCATGTATCCCTGGTTGGCCGCGTACTGCACGAAGCGGTTGAAGGAATTCATGGTCTGCGAAGTCGGTCCGCCGTGGATGTACACGATGGCGGCGTTCTGCCCGTTGCGCGCCATGTTGAAAGGCACGTAAAGAAACGCGGAGATGGTCCACTTGCCGTCGCGGCTGGGATAATGCACTAGATAAGGCTCGATCATGTCTTCCGATCGAACGCCGGCGACAAGAGAATGCGTGACTTGGTGCGACTTCCCGGTTGCCAGCGTGTACACCCAGAGATCGCCGGGAGCGGTGGGGCCGTTGTGGTTGTAGAGCAGGCGTGAGCCGTCTTTGGTGAAGGCGTAATGCCCGCCCGCAGGCTCGTTCACGCCTTTGGGAATCGGCAAAGCGGTGGACTTACCTGTCGCGAGATCGTACAGGTAGATGTCCTCGTTGCCATCGACGTTGGCGCTGAAGGTCAGGTGCTTGCCATCGGGTGAAAATTCGTGCCCGCGAATTTCCCATTTGTCATGCGTGAGCCACTTGATCGGGTCGGCGGTGAAATATCCGTTGCCTTCTCCCTTCGTGCCAACGGGAAGCAATCCGATGTTTTCATATCCATTTCCTGCGTTTGACGTAATAAGTACGGTGTCGGCGTCTTTCCAACCGGTCCACGCGACATCGTTCGCGAGGTAGCGCTGCTCGCCTTCATGCGGCGTAAGCAAGGTGCCCTTTCCCGTCGCAACGTCTGCGATAAAAATGTTCGAATCCGTCCCCTTCGCCTGCTCCTGCGTATAGACAATGTACTGACCATCTCCGGACCAGATGGGATTGGAGTTGCCCTTATCCTGCGGGGTGTTCGTCGTAAGGTGCCGCACCTCGCGCATCACCGTGTCGTAAATATCGATCTCATGGGCGGCGGATGTTTTCGGTTTGACCAGATAGGCCAAATAACGGCCGTCGGGCGACCAAGTGGGATCGGTTTCAGCGATTTCGCGCGTGCTGGTGAGGTTCACGACTTTGCCGGTCTTGGGCGAGACCAGAAAAATATCCCACAGTTCATCGCCGTCGTAATCGGATTGATAGGCAATCCACTTGCCGTCAGGCGACCAGGCGGGTGTGGTCTGGCGCTGGTCGCTCACCGTAAGCTGCATCGGCCATCCACCTTCGGCAGGGACGAGCCACAGATTATTTCGTCCGCTCATATTCGAGACGAAAGCAATACTTTTGCCGTCGGGCGACCACGTCGGACGGCCCACTTGGCGCGTCATGTACAGCTTCTCAATGGTCAAGCTGCGCGGCTCAACTTGAGCGTTGGGCTTCGAGGCGATCTGCTTAGGATCGGTAATCCCCTGCGGTGCGGGAAGAGTCTGGGCGGCGGCGGTTTCGGCAAGAACGGTACTCATAAATATGACGATAGCAAAGAGTACGAAGCGGCGCATGATTCCCTCAGCAACCATTATGACAGCCAAGAGGCCTTTCCTGTTTTGTCATCCTGAGCGAAGAGGGAGGTGCGCGAGGGCACTTCTCGAGCAGTCGAACAATCCCTTACCGCTTTTCGATTGCATAGGCCTTAAAGGGAGTTCTCACACGGCAGCTAACCACTTCGCTCAATTAACGACGATGTTGCGGCTATCGTGACATTTGAATCTACGCCTTCGCGTTCTTGTGTATCTCCACGGTGCTCCACGTTTTATCGGCGGCGTGGCAGATATTTTCCAGGAGGCAATCAACGCACTTGGGCTTGCGGGCGATGCAGAGCTTGCGTCCGTGCCAGATCATCTGATGGGCAAAAAGAATCCACTTTTCGCGCGGGATCACTCTCATCAAGTCCTGCTCGATTTTTTGCGGATCGGTATTCGTGGTGAGCTCGAGGCGGCACGAGATGCGATGGACATGAGTGTCGACCACGACCCCTTCGGCCTTCTTGAACCACGTTCCCAAGACGACGTTCGCAGTTTTGCGAGCGACGCCGGGCAGGGTGAGCAAATCTTTCATGTTTGACGGAACTTGTCCTCCAAAGTCGGCGACAATCTTCTTCGCTGCCCCCACTACGGATTTCGATTTGTTGCGAAAGAAACCAGTCGAGCGAACATCGGGCTCCAGTTGCTCGGGAGTGAGCGCGGCGAAGGCTTCCACGGTGGGATATTTGCGGAAAAGATCCGGGGTGACGCGATTGACGTTTACATCGGTGGATTGCGCAGAAAGGATAGTCGCGACCAGCAGCTCCCATGCGCTTTTATGTGTGAGGGCACAGGTGACGTCAGGATAGAGGTGATCGAGGCGCTTCAGGATTTCGGCGATGCGTTCAGGGTCAAGAGGATTGTAGCCGCCTTGCTTTTTTCGCTTCAGGCCTGCGGCCGCGGCCTTGCGCGTCCCCGCGCGAGGATCGTAACCGCCGTCCGTTCTCTTCTTAGGCACAGCTCTAACATGCAGGCGCGCTACGCGGTCCTGGCGTCCGGTACGCGCGGGCTGGCGGGGAGTGATTCCACGGGCCATGAGGCAGATATCTTAGCAGAGGAGTAAGGCCGGGATCTTTTTTCCATGGCAGTTCTCAATGCGGTAAAGAGAAATTTGAAATGCGGGTTTGCAATTCGCATCGTCCCTCAGTAACCACGCCGGGAATTGACTCTCACCATCTTGCCCGGTAGTCTGGAAGCAAGCTCAAAATCCAAGGAAACTATAGTGGCCGTTAGCTCTATCCAGCTCGGGCAGGTATGGCGCAATGATGCCGACGGCCAGGATTATCTGGTCACCAAGGTGTATAGCGAAGTGTTTACGCAATATGCCATGCTGCGTCCGGCGGGCATCACGGCTCCCGACGCGCCTACGGTGCGCATTAAAGTCACCAAGACTCCGCAAGGCGCGTCCTTGCCGGGTTATACCTTTACTCAGGACGGCTCATTCTAGATAGCATTTTCCGCACAAATTTTCGATACACTGAATTGGGATCTTTTTGATACCCGCGCCGGGCTCTCACTCGACTCCTGATGGGTTTAACTGGCAACTGCTTTCTTCCATGACCGAAAAACTTCTGGCTGTCATCTTTGTCTTCATTAATTCTGTGATCAGTGCCACCGGCTATGCCGGCATCGTGCTTCTGATGGCGATTGAGTCCGCCTGCATCCCATTACCTTCGGAATTAATCATGCCGTTTGCCGGATATCTGGTGTTCACCGGCACCTTCAAACTGCTGTGGGTGGCGACGATGGGCGCGATTGGCTGCAACCTGGGGTCGCTCGTAGCCTATGAGATTGGATGTTACGGCGGTCGTCCGCTGGTTGAGCGGTACGGACGTTGGATTCTCATGGGACGCCGCGAACTTGATTGGGCAGACCGTTTCTTTTTGCGCTGGGGATACCTGGCAGTTTTCATCGGCCGGCTGCTTCCCGTCATTCGTACCTTCATCGCGCTGCCGGCGGGAGTGGCGCGCATGCCGCGCGGACGCTTTCATCTCTATACCTTTCTGGGATCGTGGCCCTGGTGCCTGGGCCTCGCCTATCTTGGCATGAAGCTCGGAGAGAACTGGCGCGAGTTAGGAAAGTATTTTCACAAATTCGACGCCGTGATCGGAGTGATGCTGGTCGCTGGTTTGGCGTGGTTTGTTTGGAGTCACTGGCAGAATCGAATCAGCCGTCAGCCGTCAGTAAGCAGTCAGTAAGTCGAGCGGTTCGATCGCACCAATCACCTCGCCAATTGTGACCCTACGATCTGCCATTTTCCTTCGCGCTTCATAACCACATCCATGTACACATAGCGAACAGGGAAGCGTCGTCCACCCTGCTCGACCTCATCTTCTTCCGATCCATTGACGATGGCCACGTCATCCCGCAGCATCCGGATTCCCCGGCCTGTTGAGACCATCGAGATGTAGCGGATCCCGCCGCTCTTCAGATTGTTCAGTACGTCTTGCTTCGTAAAAGGTTTCCCGGATTCGTCGTATTGAACATAGTCATCGGCGAAGATGCCCGAGAGTGCGGCGATGTCGGCGGCGACCAGGGCGCGGTCCCCATCCTCAAATAGTTTTAGAATGTGCTGTTCGTCGGTTTCCACTCGCTCGCTCCTCAGCCGGTGGCTTCAGTTGTTTTCCTGACAGTTTACAGTCCCAAAGCCGGAGCCGATCTTTGTTACCCTAGCCCTTCGCATGGAACCCCAACCAGAACAAGCGACTCCATCCATCTCGCTGGCATCCTACATGCGGCTTCTGCGCGGCAATCGCAATTTTCGCCGGCTCTGGATGGCACAGATTGTCAGCGAGATTGGCGACTGGTTCTACACGCTGTCGATCTACACGCTCCTGCTGCAATTGACAGGTCACCCCAGTTCGGTCGCGCTGGCGCTGGTTCTGCAAGTTTTGCCGCAAACCTTCGTGGGCCCGGCCGCGGGCGTGGTGAACGATCGCTTGCGCCGCAAACATGTGATGATTGCCGCCGACCTGGGCCGCTTCGTCGTCGTGCTGGCGATGCTCTTCGTTCGTTCGCGCTCCACGGCGTGGCTCGTGTACCCCTTGCTGCTGGCGGAGACCATCATGGCTGCGTTCTTCGAACCAGCCCGCAGTTCGGTAATCCCGAATATCGCTGCGCGGGGAGAAGTGCTCATCGCCAACACGCTCTCTTCTGCTACGTGGTCGGTAAATTTATTGATCGGCGCTTCCGTTGGCGGAGTGGTCGCCGCCTTTTACGGACGAGACGCCGTATTCCTCCTCAACGCTCTCTCGTTCCTGCTCTCGGCGATTCTAATCAGCGGTATGCGCTTCGCCGAGCCCCACGCTGAATCTGCCCGTCCGCTGCACCCGCGCGATCTGGTAAATTTTTCCCCGGTGCTCGAAGGCATCCGCTACGTACGCAATCATAAGACGCTGCTGCCCACGGTCTTCGCGAAAGCCGGCGAACTTATGATTGGTCCCAGTTGGGTGATCTTCACAGTTTTGGGAGCACACGAGTTCGCTGTGCATTGGCGCAACATCGATCCGGCGCGCGGCGCGATGCTGGGGATGAGCGTCCTGCTCGGCGGGCGCGGCCTGGGAGCGCTCGTCGGCCCGCTCGTCGTGGCGCGCTGGGCGGGCCGCAGCGACCGCCGCCTGCAACTCGGAATCCTCTTTGGTTATCTCACCATCGCGCTGGGATACGGCACTCTCGGTACCAGTCGCACCGTATGGATGGCCAGTGCCTGCGCCATGCTCGCTCACGCAGGAGGATCAACGGTTTGGGTTTTCTCCACCACGCTGCTGCAACTTCATACCGACGATCGCTTCCGCGGCCGTGTCTTCTCCGCAGACCTCGGCTTCTCGATGCTCACGATCGCCGCCGGCGCGTACGTGTGTGGGCGCCTGCTCGATGCGGGTGTCACTGCTCGCACGGTAGCGACTTGGACAGGTTTGATCATGTTGATCCCTGCAATGTTATGGGCGCTTGCCATGCGGCTGCGTCCCGATCGAGCCGCGGAAATTTCAATTCAATCCGAAGGGTAATGCGATAAAGGAAGATAACTGTGATTGCACGTGTATGGCACGGAAACACAAAACCTGAACACGCCGATGCCTACGAAACTATGCTCAAACCGGAACTTCTGCCCGGCGTCGGCAAAGTAAGAGGTTACAAGGGTAGCTATTTGCTTCGAAAGGATGGTCCAGACGAGGTCGAGTTCATCACGATGATGCTCTGGGAGTCTATCGATGCGCTACGGGCCTTTGCGGGACCGAATTACGAGGCTTCCATCATTCCGGAGGAGCGCCGCAGGTATTTGTCGCGCCACGATGCCAAAGCCGCGCATTATGAAATTGTATCGACGCACAAGCCGGACGTGAGTAACTGAAAGCAGCGAAGGGGGACCGTGAATCCGGTCAGGCTCGAAGCCGGTCAATCTTAGCTGCCATAATGAAGTCGCTCTCGGTAAGCCCATCAATCTTGTGCGTCCAGAGTGTGATTTCGGTTTTGCCCCACGTCAGCAAAATGTCGGGATGGTGCCCCTGTTCCTCCGCGAGCGCTCCCACGCGATTCACGAACTCAAGCGCATGCTTGAAGTCGGGAAAAGTGTAGGCGCGAGTGATGTGATGCTCGTTCACCACGTTCCAACTGGGAACGACCCGGTGGAGCGCCTCGAGTTCTTTGCCCTTCAGCGGCGGCACACCGCCGCGGCACGGAACGCATTTCTTGTCGGCTAGTTGTTCGGCCATATAAATCTCTCCGCAAGCCATGATAGTCGAAGTTGGAGGGAGCCGTTATTCGACCGTCTGCCGCGAAGGGCAGAACAAGCACAGAACCAAGGATCATCAGCCACTGACAACGTTATCCGAAACCTCGAAGCTCGCCCGTGCATCTGTACATGCTTGGTCGGAAAAATGGTGGTTGGAGCAGAGACCAATGGCTGCACCATCGTCGGGAGTCACTTCCACACCACGCGCAATCAATCCCTGGTTCGTGGCGATTGCCGTTATGCTGGCCACGTTCATGGAGGTTCTTGACACTTCCATTGCGGCGGTCGCCCTGCCCTACATCGCCGGCAGTTTGTCGGCATCCAATGACGAGGCCACATGGGTGCTGACGAGCTATCTGGTGGCGAACGCAATTATCCTGCCGGCCAGCAGCTGGTTTTCTTTGCGATTCGGGCGCAAGCGGTTTCTGATCACCTGCATTACGATCTTTACGATTTCATCGTTCGCCTGTGGGGCGGCCACGAGCCTGGCTTGGATTCTGATTGCCCGCGCCGTGCAGGGAGCGGGCGGAGGGGCACTGCAGCCGCTCTCGCAATCGATTCTGCTCGAAACCTTCCCGCCGCTAAAACGAGGCCTGGCCATGGCTGTGTATGGCCTGGGTATAGTGGTGGCGCCCGTATTGGGGCCCACGCTCGGGGGCTGGTTGACGGATACCTACACTTGGCGCTGGGCGTTTTACATCAACATTCCTGTAGGGATCTTCGCGATTTTCATGATTTCCCGCTATGTGGAAGATCCTCCATACATAAAACAGGCGCGTCCGAGCAAACTTGATGGCATTGGTTTGGGACTGCTTGCGCTGTGGCTGGGCTGTCTGCAGATCATTCTTGATAAAGGACAGGAAGATGACTGGTTTGGCGCGACCTGGATCCGCTGGGCAGCGGCCATCCTGATCACCAGTTTCGTCGCCTTTCTGATTCGCGAGTTCCGCCACAAGCAACCGTTGGTCGATTTGCGCGTCTTGCGGCATCGCAACTTCGCGCTCGGCTGCCTGCTCATTGGCCTGTTTGGCGCGGCCATCTATGGCCTGGTGACATTGCTGCCGCTGTTTTATCAGGAACTGATGGGCTACACCGCGTTGGCGGCGGGATGGGCGGTGAGTCCGCGGGGCGTTGGAGCGATTCTCGCCATGCCCATGATCGGCTACCTGACCGCAAAAATCGATAACCGCTGGCTCATCGCGTTCGGCTTCTTTCTGTTCGCCGTCGCCAGTCTATGGTTTGGCGAGGTCAATCTGTCCATCGGACAGTGGACGTTTTTATGGGCCATTGTGATCAGCGGCTTCGGCTCGGGGTGCGTTTTTGTCCCACTCTCGACGACCGCCATGGCTTTCTTGAAGAATGAAGAAATCGGAAACGCCAGCGGTCTCTACAATCTGTTGCGCAACATTGGAGGCAGCGTCGGAATCTCGGTAGTGAATACTGTCGTCGCGCGGCGCGAACAATTGCATCGCACCGAACTGGTGGGTTGGTTGACTCCGGGACGCATCACGGTTCGCGGAACAATCCAGGGTACGCAACAGTATTTAAGCGCACAAGGAGCCTCGCCAACGACGACGGCGTTGCAGCGCTCCTATGGTCTCATCGGCCAAACGCTCACCGCCCAGGCCCGGCTGTGGTCCTACGTGGACGACTTCCGATACATGGCATTGGCGTGTTTCGCCTGCGTGCCGATTGTATTTCTGCTCAAGAAGACGGTGGGGAGAAAGGGGGCAGTGGGAGCAGGGCACTGAGCCTAGTGGCAGTTCCCGATTCTCAGAAATCAAGCCTAGAACGGAATGTCCTCATCTGTAATCGGCCCGGACGCTGCCCCCGCATGCTCGGGTTCAGGCGTGCGCTGGTCGAAGTTGTTGCCCCCGCCAGCCGCCGCTCCGCGCGAGCTTTCCTTGAAGTCTCCGCCGCCTTCCCCGCGGCCGCCGAGCAGGATCAGGTCACTGCCCACAACTTCCGTCATGTACTTCTTCTGTCCGCTGGTCTTGTCGTCCCAGGAGCGGGTTTGCAGGCGGCCTTCGATGTAGACCTTGCCGCCCTTCTTCAGATACTCGCCCGCAATCTCGGCCAGGCGCTGCCAGAGCACCACGTTGTGCCACTCGGTGCGATCCTGCCACTCGCCGCCTTTGTCCTTGAATCTTTCGTTAGTAGCGATGGTGAGTTTCGCGACGGGCGTGCCGCTGGGCGTGTATTTGATCTCTGGATCCTTCCCTAGATTACCGATCAGTTGAACCCGGTTCAGACTTTTTCCTGCCATGAGGTGCTCCTTTGCAGGGGTTCACTATAGCAGAAGAAGGTGCGTGGAAATTGTGCCGGATATCACAATCGCTCCAACCGTAGTGCCGTTTCGGAGCGAAACAGCAAGGCTGACAATCGCAGAATTCAGGTTATAATCGGCCCATGCCTCCTGCACCCGCCGCCACCAGAGCCGTCGGCATGGTCCCCGACGAAATGAAAGCCGAACCCAGATCCAAAGGCCTGACCACGCCTCGAAAGAAGAAGCCGAAAGAGCTGGCCGTCATCACCGAATGCTGCACCGGATGCGCCGGCTCGCCTGCATGCGTGGAATACTGTCCCGTGGAAGACTGCATGTTCTGGGTCGCTGACGAAGACAGCACGCCCTTCGGACGCATCGCTATCGATCCCATTCTCTGCATCGGCTGCAAGAAGTGCCTGAGCAAAGGTCCCGACGGCTGCTTCCTCGACGGCTGTCCCTGGGACGCGATTGTGATGGTCGACACTGCGGAAGTTGAAAAAGAAGTCGGCGCGATGGCGATCTAGAATCAGTGGTCGGTGCTCAGTGGGCAGTCACATCGAGCGTTTCTCAGGTTTTTCTGACCACCAACGACTAGCCCGTGATCACTTCTTTCTTGCTTTTTTCGCCAATGCCTTCTGTCTGCCTTCGCCAGAATGTTCCGGGCTGCTGCCCGGCTCAGGGAAGTCCGTATCGGCATTCTTGATCCGCGGATCCTGGTCGCGGTGACCGAGTTGCTCGGAGAGGCCCAGGTTTCCATCGTGGTGGTGTTCTTCGGTTTCGACGGCACCCTTGGCGCGGTCGGGATCGTTTTCGGAGATTTTATTCACAGTGCGTACTCCCGCTGCTGAGCAGACTTATTGGCCTGGCCGTGCAGTCGCCGAAACGCCGAGCTTGCGCAGCCGCTCCCGGGCTTGCAGCGCTTCGTTCGACTTGGGATAGCGCTGGATGACGTGCCGTAGTTCCGTTACGCCATCGTCCTGCTTGCCCAGCTCGATTAAGGCAAACCCTTTTTTCAACTGCGCCGAAGCGGATTTGCTTCCAGTTGGAAAATTCTGCAAAACCTGGTCGTAGCTCTGCGCCGCCTGCTCGTATTTTCCCTGGCGAAACTGAATTTCGCCAAGATAGAAGTAGCAGTTCCCGGCGAGGTCGGTATTGGGATAGAACTTTACGTAGTCGGAGAATTCCTGGATGGCGAGATCGTTCTTGTCGCCGTTGTAATCCCGCAGCGCATTGTTGTAGAGCACATCGGGAGGAGGTGCGGACGCCATCGCCTGCTGTTGCGCCAGTTTCGCTGCGTCAGTGGCGGCGACGCTTTGCTGCGACGATTGCAGGTCCGCGAGTTGCTTGCTGACGGCGGCAAGCCGAGCCTTGAGTTCATCGAGCGTGTCGTTGAGAGCCTGAATTTGACCTGAAAGCTGATCCACGTGCGAGGTAGAATCTCCCTGCTGTTTTTGCAGCGAGTTCTGCAGCCCCGTAAGAGCGGCGGCAACCTTATTCACCGCGTCCGTGTCCTGCTCAACCAGATTTTTCATCACGCCCATGCGCTCGTCGAAGCTGCGCTGCATGGCGGTCATCTGCTCTTGCAGTTGCTGAACCTGAGTTTGCAGTTGAACCATCTCTTTGCTGACGCCCCAGGCCGGGGTCACCGCCAGCCAGAGCGTGCAGAGCACTGCAAGAAGAGTGGACCATCGTCTTATTGTCATAGGCAAAATTTCCCCAAGTCTATTTTAGACGGGTCGGGAGCGTTGCGGGTTGTGAAGATAACCGTCAGAGCAATTCAAAAAGCCCGGGGGCGGATTTCTCCGCCCCCGGCCATTACATCACTTACTTCTGATACACGAAGTGGCCGCGGCGATTCTGCTGCCAGCAGGCTTCGTTCTCTTCCATGCAGAACGGCTTTTCTTTACCGAAGCTGATGGTCTTGATTCGGTTCGTGTTGACTCCTAACGCCACCAGCGCACTCTTCACCGACGAGGCGCGTTGATCGCCCAGGGCAAGGTTATATTCCGTCGAGCCTCGATTATCGCAGTGTCCCTCAATCGTAAAGCTGATGCCTGAATGCTGGTTGAGGAACTGCGCATCGGTCTGCAGGGAAGACTGCTGATCGACACGAATATCGGACTTGTCGTAATCGAAGTAGATGTCTTTTACGCTCTGGCCAAAAAGATCTTCTTCCGAAGGCGAAGGCGGCGGAGCTTGAGCCATCGGCGGAGGCGTAACCGTGAGGCGCGTCGTAGCCTCCTGAGTTCCGCCGGAGCCCTTAGCGACCAGATGATAGGTAGTGGAATCGCCGGGGCTCACCTGTTGCGATCCGCTGGCCTGCACGGCGCCGATGCCATCAATCGACACGTCCGTGGCATTTGACGTCTGCCAACTCAAGGTCGACGACTGCCCCTTCTGAATCGTATCCGGGCTCACGGAAATGGAGGCGGTTGGCGATGCCGGTGGGGGCGGTGGGGGCGGCGGGGGCGGAGCTGCTTTCTTCTTGCAAGCCCCCAGCATCAGAATCGCGCTCAGTGCGATTACGGTTGCGAGCGTTCTTACGGTTTGCCGCGTCAGGTTAATCCTACCGATATCGATCTTACTCATACAGAATCTGCTCACGTTGATCCTCTTCACGTTTAATTCCTCCTGCGAACCCGAACCTTATTCTTCGAGTTCAAACGAAGTGTTTTTATTCCAACTCGTTATTACCAACTCCAGTTTGGCTGCGAGTTACGTCCCGTAAAAGTCAACTGATGGAGCTTGGTGCCGTCTGCCAAAATCATCCATATTTCTTCTTTTCCTGACCGGCTGGACTGAAAAACAATGTGTCGGCCGTCTGGCGCCCACGACGGGAAATCATTGCGTCCGCCATCATGCGTGAGCTGAACCCACTGTTTGCTGGCGATATCCATCAGGTAGATGTCGGAGGAGCCCGGCTCACCCGGCCCATACTTGCGAGTCCAGGCAAGTGTCAAGAACTGGCCATTCGGCGACCAGTTGGGCGAAACCGCGTATCCCTGGTCCGTCATCCGCTGCTGGTTCGTGCCATCGGCCTCCATGGTGTAAACCTGTGGTAGTCCTGTGCTGCCACTCACAAAAGCAATTTGTGCCCCGGTCTTGCGATTCCAAGTGGGGGAAACATCCGGGCCCCGTCCTGTTGTCATTGCACGTAAATTGCCACCCGAAGCATCGCAAACATAAATTTCTGAGTGGCCGTTGCGGGAAGATGAGAGCGCCAGACGCGTACCATCGGGGGACCACGACGGAGAAAAATTCCCGCCGCCGAAATGCGGAAAGCTGACCAGACGGTTCAGTTCGATGGAATACATCAGAATGTCCCAGCCAGACTTCGTCACGGAACTGAATGCGAGCCGGGAGCCATCGGGCGAGATGCGCGGCGATAGCGCAATCGACCCTTGATGGGTGAGTTGTCGCTGGTTGCTGCCGTCGTAATCCATTACCCAGATTTCTTTGTGGCCGGAGCGGTCGCTGACAAAATAAATCTTGCTCTCGGCGATGCCAGGAATCCCGCCGCCCAGCCGGAAGATGATTTCGTCGGCAAATTTGTGGGCGATCACTCGCGCCGCTTCTTCCGTTGCCACATCGGCATATTGCTTGCCCAGAACCTGCGGCGAGGCCGTATTCTTAACGTCGTAAAGCCAGCCCTGAACGGTTACTTTCCCGGCCGCTACGCCGAGATTGCCAAACGCCAGCATGGCCGCGTTCGGCGGGGGAGCGTTCCACATCACAAACGTCACATCGGTAGGTTGGCCAGGTACCTGCAGTGGATAGAAGCTTTTGGAAACAAGTTCGACCACGCCGGAATTATCCAGGTCGTTCCAGAAGGTATCGTCGAACACCTTGAGGAGCGCGGCGTTCTGAGGATCGCCCGTAGAAGGCTTGAAGTCCGGAACGGCCAGGCGCACTTTTTCAACGCCCAGACCCGAACCAGTCCGAACCCAATCCTGCGCAAACGACATGCCAGGAGCGATCGAGAGAAATAGAAGCAAACTCAAGACGGGCAAGAGTGCGCTAATCACTGCGGAGAGCGGAACTCGTCTATTTCCATCGTCCATCAATCTGGAGCCGGAACCCTGGTCAGGACAAAAAGATTCTGCAAACGACAATATCGTAGTCCGATATGCTCTCATGGGCAAGTTACAGTCGATCATAGTCACTATCTGGAACCGAAAGAATAATCAGGTAGATGCGCGTGCAGTTTTCCTTATTAAAGCAACGGTAGTTTTCCAGGCTGCCACTTTAGTCGATGCCGATCTGCTTCGGAATAGTCCAACTTTATTTTTTGCTGTAATCGAACCAATACTCCACCGAGATTTTGCTGCCGCTGTAATCAGGCGGCAGCGGTCCAAACGTGTCGATCCGCTGCAGGGCGCGCGTCGCCGAAACGTCGAGCGATGGCACACCGCTGGATTGCTCAACCTGCACGTTAAAAGGGTGCCCATCCCGCGCGACGTCAAACGTGATATAGACGCGCTGCGATGTTGTGATCCGCGGATCGACCTCGTACTTCAACCAGTTGTCGGAAACCTTCTGCTGTATGATCCGCACGTAGTATGCGTACTTCGTTCCAAAGTCTCCGCCGCTGCCGGTGACGCCGAAGCCACCTTTGGCACCGCCGGCGGCGAAACTCCCGTAAGGTCCGCTCACCGGTCCACCTTCGCCAAACGCAACCTGATTGGTTTCTTCTTCGGGCGCCGGCTTGGGCTTCTCTTTGGTCGCGGTAGGCGTCTTCTTCGGTTTGACTTTTGTATTTTTGCCCTGGATCTCGATTGCGTCGGGCTCTTTCACTACAGGCTTCGGCTCGGACTTGGTCACGCCCTTGGATTCGTTCGCCAGAACGTTCGGCGTTTGTGCAGCTGGCGCAGGCAAAGGAACCGAACTCACCAACGAGACGCCGATGGCCGAACCGCCCCCTCCGCCTCCCCATCCCTCGCCGCGCGACCCGGTAAACACAGCCGTGTAAAGCACGATGACCGCCGTGAGCGCGACGTGAAAGCCCGCAGACCAGCTCAACGCCCGTGCCCAATTATCGTGCTCGAAAAATATCTCAGCGTTTCGCGCCATTTTGTTCTAGGGGCTGGGTGACAATGCTGATGTTGGTGATGCCCGATTGTTTGACCGCGTCCATCACGGTGGCGAAAGCGCCGAACGGCACGTTCTCGTCGGCACGCACAAAAATAAACTGGTTCCGGGGATCGCGAATCTTCTGTTTGAGCTTGGCTGCAATCTCATTGATATTGACGGCATCGTTGCCCAGAAAGACGCGCTGATCCTTGTTAATCGTAATGACGGTGCGCTCTTCGGTAATTTCCTTTACGGTGCGAGTCTTAGGCACGCTGACTTCGATGCCTGACTGCAGAACCGGCGCAGTCACCATAAAAATAATAAGCAGCACAAGCACGACGTCTACCAGCGGCGTGATGTTGATATCGGCGAGAGCGGTTTGAGTCCGCCCGTTTGGAGAAGTGAAGGCCATCAGCGCCTCATCTCGGCCGCAGCTTGCGGCTGAATGCTCTCAATCGCATTCAAAACCTCGAGCGCAAAGTCGTCGCCGCGCGCGGCAAACACGCGAATCGAATTGCCAATGAGGTTGTAGGCAATCACGGCAGGAATGGCCGCGGCGAGTCCCGCAGCCGTGGTAATCAGAGCTTCGGAAATTCCAGGAGCGACTGCTCTCAACGTGGCTCCGCCTGCGGTTCCAAGGCCGTGGAAGGCGTCAATGATGCCCCACACCGTGCCGAACAAGCCGATGAAGGGAGTCACCGCCGCCGTGATCGCCAGCCAGGGAACGTTGCGCTCCAAGCGCGTAATCTCTTCGGAAGCTCCGATCTGCATCCCGCGCTGCACCGCGGTCAAACTACGCAGCGACGCGGCTGGAGTGGAAAGTTGACGCTTGTATTCGGTAAAGCCGCCCTCAAAAACTCCCACCAGCGGACTGGGACGAAACTGATCGGCGACCGTAGCGATGTCCTGCAGGCGCTGTGCTTTGCGAAACGCTCGCAGAAATCGTCCACTCTGCAGGCGGGCACGCCGCAGCAGGCTCCACTTCGTCAGAATAATTGCCCATGAGATCAGGCTGAATACCAGCAGCGTGATCAGCACGAACTTGGCGACGGCGCCTGTGCTCGAAAGCAGATCAAGAATCTCGCCGCCAAGAAAGAGTGCAAGCAAGCAGGGAAGTTGCATCGGTTGAGAGTTTTCCTTTTTTTCGGATTATAGATGATTGCGGTCTCCGCCTAACGAGGCGTATCTGAAACATAACCTGCCGGGAATGCGCTTCTGTATATGAGCTCATTCAATCGACAATCTTAAGTTTTCCGCGCTATACCCCTCGCAGCCGAGTGGCATCCAAGAGCAGCGGGAAATGCATGCAATCAACTCTCGCGGGAGGATGAACTTATGTCGCGGTATGGGATGTTACGAGACTATTGCCTTGCCGAAGCCGCAGAAGATATCCGCGGTGCCAAATTGTACGGCCTGAACGACGAAAAACTGGGCAAGATTGACGATGTGATTTTCGATTACTCCACTGGATCGATTCGCTACGTGGTGGTCGACACCGGCGGCTGGCTGTCGACGAAGAAATTCGTTGTGCCTGCAGATCGGCTCCGGGGCTCCACTGAACACACAGACGACTTCGCAGTCGACCTCACAAAAGAGCAGATAGAAGCATTTCCACCCTACAACGAGTCGGACCTGGAATCCGATGAGCAGTGGAGCGACTACGAAGGGCGCTATCGTTCGAAGTGGGAGGCGAATCCTATAATGCACCGCGCGGAAACGGACCGCAACATCACTCCAACGACGCAGAGGATGCCCGGCAACTCGCCTGCCGCCCGCCCGGCGGGTGATCTAGCGGCGGAAGAAGTGACCGACACTGACGCCCTTACCGCCGGCGGTTTCGCGGCTAGCACCGACTCGGTCGAAATCAGTCAGAGCGCCAGCGGAATCGGCCCTCGGTGGGATACCTTCCAGAATCGCTTGCGCGAGCGCCGTAAGGAGGTGATTAACACAGGCTCGACCGCCGAAAGCGCGGACAGATACCGCAAAGCAAGTTAGCTAGTATCCGAAGAACCATGCTCGGCAGCCACGGCCTCGGCCGTGGCTTCTTTTTCCTGTGTCATCCTCCGCCGCTGGCTCGCTCCCTTATCGAATCCTACTTGCCATTTGAACGAAGCAGATACCGTGACTCCCTTTCATGCTATGCTGCGCAAAAGTTCCAAAACATCGTTATCCACAGGGACATCTGTGCTGCTTGAATTGCGACTCGAAAACTATGCGGTTATCGACAACGCCGCGGTGGAGTTCGCCTCTGGCTTGAACTTGTTGACCGGAGAAACCGGCGCCGGCAAATCCATTCTGATTGATGCGCTCGCCCTGCTTCTGGGAGATAAGGCGTCGAGCGATGTGATCCGAACCGGAGCGGAGCGGGCCGTCGTATCGGCGGTCTTCGAATGCACCGGCGGCGCCGGAGATGCAATCGAGAAAATTCTTGAGCGCAACGGCCTCGACAAATCCGAAGACAGATCGTCAGAAGACCGATCGTTAGAAAACGGATCGTTGGAAGACGGGTCGCTGATTGTGCGCCGCGAGATCGCGGCTGGCGGCAAAGGCCGCGTCTTCGTAAACAATCAGGCGGCAACCGTCTCAGTCCTGCGTCAGCTTGCGCCCCATCTGGCGACCATACACGCACAGAACGAATCGCTGCTGTCCTTCGACGCTTCTGCGCGTCTCGAGCTTCTCGACGGATTCGCGGGAAGCCAGGTCGAGTCACTGGGCGCGGCCTATGAGAAGTGGAAGGGAATTCGCGCGCGCATTGCCGACCTCGAACAAGGCGAGCAAGACCGCCTGCGTTTAGTCGATCTCTGGATCTTCCAGAAACGCGAGATTGAAGACGCCAAGCTGCACGCCAGCGAAGACGAACACCTCGAAACCGAGAAGCGCGTCCTTGCCAATGCTGAGAAAATCTACAACGCCGCCATCCACGCCTTCGATCTTCTCTACGAGGGCGATGCCTCCACGTCAGCATCGCTGCGTGCCGCGCAGAAGCAGATCGAAGAACTGGCGTGCTATGAGCCCAAATTTAAGGAAGCCCTGGCCGCGCTGGAGACGGCGCGAATCAGTATCGAGGATGTCGGAGCCACGGTCCGCGACTACGCCGGCGGAATCCATGCCTCGCCCGAACATCTGGCGGAAGTCGAAGACCGGCTGGCATTACTCGACCGTTTGAAGCGAAAGTACGGTCCCACGCTGGAAGACGTCATCAATTTCGGAGCGGACGTGGCCCACAAGCTCTCCGAAATCGAGAACAAAGATGAAATTCTGCGCGAGTTGTGGGCTGAACTGGGGCGGGCTGGCGAAGAATATTTGCGCGTTGCGCGAACGCTCGCGAAAAAACGCCATGAGGCGGCGCGCAAACTCGAGAAGTTAGTCGAGTCCGAAATTAACGACCTGGCCATGAAGTCAACCTTCCGCATTGAAATAACAACGGTGGAGGAAGAAGGGAACTGGACGGCAACCGGAATCGATCACGTGGTTTACATGATCGCTACCAATCCAGGCGAACCGATGCGGCAACTGGAGCACATCGCATCGGGCGGAGAATTGTCGCGTGTTATGTTGGCTCTAAAGGTGAGTGTGGATGGAGGTAATGTGGCGCGGACGCCTTCGTCCGCGAAATCCAGCACGCCCCGCTCGTCGGCCCAGCGCACATCGACCCAACGAACAATGGTCTTCGACGAAATCGATACCGGCATCGGCGGCCGCGCGGCAGAATCGGTTGGCAAGAAGTTAAAGTCGCTGGCACGGCAGAATCAGGTCCTTTGCGTCACCCACCTTCCGCAGATCGCGACCTTCGCCGATCACCACTACGTGATCGAGAAAAAGGAACGCAACGGCCGCACCCGCACCAGCATCCGCGCCGTGGTCGGCGAAGAGCGCACCGAAGAAGTAGCCCGCATGCTAAGCGGCGCCAAGCTGACCGACACCTCGCGGAAACACGCCGAGCAGATGATCAAGGCAAACGGGTAAGCCGGACGTGCCCCGTTCACTGCCTAGAATCCCCCGTTCACTGCTAATCCACGCCGTTTCTTTGGCTTACGTTGACCAGAAGGGCACTTTCCAATAGTTTATTACTACGCCAACAACGGGGTTCGTGTACCTTTCCATAAAAGCCGCGTTCGAATTTTGCATCTAAAGCAGCTTGGGGACGATCACAGGTAGGGAGCTTGATAGTGCCAAACAGTCAGGGAAAAACCTTACTCTTACTGAAGCCGCGCGGATTTTGCGCCGGGGTAGTGCGGGCGATCGATGTCGTCCGCATCGCCCTTGAGGCCTTTGGTCCGCCCATCTACGTGCGGAAGGAAATCGTGCACAACAGCTTCGTGGTCGACGAACTGCGCGGCAAGGGCGCGATCTTCGTCGACAGCGAGGACGAAGTCCCCAACGGCGAGCGCGTCATCTACAGCGCTCACGGCGTTTCTCCCGAGGTTCGTGAACACAGCGCCCGGCGCGGCCTGCGCGTCATCGACGCCACTTGTCCGCTGGTCACCAAGGTTCATGTCGAAGCGGTAAAGTTCGCCAAAGAAGGCTATTCGCTGATCCTGATCGGTCACCATGATCACGACGAGGTTATCGGAACCCTCGGAGAGGCTCCGCTCGTCACTCAGGTTGTCGGAACACCCGAGCAGGTGAAATCGCTTGCCGTCCCCGATCCGAATCGCGTTGCATACCTCACGCAGACCACCCTCAGCCTCGATGAAACCAAAGATATTATTGCGGCTCTGAAAAAGAAGTTCCCCAATATCAAAGGTCCGGCCGCCCAGGATATTTGCTACGCCACGGAAAACCGCCAGGTCGCAGTGAAGCAGGTGGCGTCGGAGGCTGACTTGTTACTGGTTGTGGGCTCGGAAAACAGTTCCAATTCCAATCGTCTGGTAGAAGTAGCGCGAAATTTAGGAACGAATTCGCACCTCATCGACAGCTATAAGGACATCGAGTCGGATTGGTTGATTAACGTAAAGACCATCGCGTTGACTGCCGGCGCATCGGCGCCGGAGTGCCTGGTGGAAGAAGCGGTGAAGTTTCTGGCCACCAAAGGTTTCGACAACGTGCAGGAACTCGAAGTGATGCCGGAAAACGTACGTTTCGGGCTGCCGCCGGAGATTGTCGAGGCCATTGCCGCCGCTCCGGCCGGCGCTACTGCGGATTAACGGAGCCGCATATTGATGGACATAGACTCCCCTGAAGCAAATTTAACTTCCGCTCCGCAACTTCGCTTTGGCAAGATCGACGGCATAGCGAGCCGTGTCGGCTCTGCGATTGCCTCCGCCCGAAAATTGCTTTTCTCCCTGCAGCACGAGCAAGGCTACTGGTGCGGCGAACTCGAAGCCGATACCACTCTCGAGTCGGATTACATTCTGCTCCACACGCTGCTGGGAACAGGCGATCCCGGGCGCTTTCAGAGAGCGGCAAACTGGATCGTTCGTCATCAGAACGAAGACGGCGGTTGGAGCATTTACGCTGCAGGGCCCTCGAATATCAGCGCCTCAGTAAAAGCGTATTTTGGATTGAAGCTGGCAGGGTACACGGCCGATCATCCCGTGCTGCAGCGCGCCCGCAAGAAGATCCTCGAACTCGGCGGCGTAACCGAAGTCAATACATTCACCAAGATCTATCTTTGCTTCTTCGGGCAGTACGATTACGATGCGGTTCCTGCCATTCCTCCCGAGATCGTTCTATTTCCAAACTGGTTCTGGTTCAATATCTACGAGATTTCTTCATGGTCGCGCGCCATCCTCGTACCGCTTTCCATCTGCTACGCGAAGAAACCGTTCAAGAAAATTCCGCGCGAAATGGGTGTGGAAGAACTGTTCGTCGGCGGCATGCAGAAGTCGCGCATGCATCTGCGCTGGTCTAAGAAGTTAGTCTCATGGCGCAACTTCTTCCTCTGCCTTGACCGCTTGACGCATTGGCTTGAGCGAGTCCATATCCGGCCGCTACGTTCGATCGCGCTGAAGAGCGCGGAAAAATGGATGCTCGAACGCTTCGATATGAGCGACGGCCTCGGCGCAATTTATCCTTCGATGATGAACGCCATCATCGCTCTCCGCTGCCAGGGATATTCCCTCGACGATCCGCAAGTCATCCGTGCCCTCGACGAATTTGAAAAGCTCGGAATCGAGGAAGGCGACACCTTCCGCATGCAGCCCTGTTTGTCGCCGGTATGGGATACCGCTTATGCCCTGTTCGCGCTGGGCGAGGCGGGAGTTCCGGCAAACGATCCTCGAATGGTGAAATGCGCCGATTGGATTCTGCAGAAGCAGGTGCGCACCCCGGGCGACTGGCAGGTCAAGAATAAGGCCGGCAAGCCGGGCGGATGGTACTTCGAGTTTAACAATGAGTTTTATCCCGATGTTGATGACAGCGCAATGGTTTGCCTGGCGCTGAGCCAAGTGGAACATCCCAATGGACGCTACCAGCGCGAGTCGGTGCAGCGCGCGATCGATTGGATCTTGTCGATGCAATGTAAGAACGGCGGATGGGCTTCATTCGACAAAGATAACGACCAGATGGTCTTCCAACATATTCCGTTCGCCGATCACAACGCCATGCTCGATCCCGCAACCGTCGACATAACGGGGCGCATTCTCGAAATGATGGCGACCTACGGTTACGATCAAAACCATCCAGCCGTGAAGCGCGCAATTCAATTCCTTCGCGACGAACAAGAACCGGATGGCAGTTGGTTCGGCCGTTGGGGTGTCAACTATATCTACGGCACGGCGCTCGTGCTGCGCGGACTCGAAGCCATCGGTATGGATAACCACGAGCCCTGCGTCCAACAGGCGGCGGAGTGGCTGCGCATGGTGCAGAACGCCGATGGCGGCTGGGGCGAGACTGTGGGCTCTTACGACGATCCAACCCTGCGCGGTGTCGGCGATAGCACGCCTTCGCAAACCGCCTGGGCGATTCTGGGCCTGCTCGCTGTCGCCGATACGCGCAGCGATTCCGTGGCTCGCGGCATTGCGTATCTGCTGCGCACGCAAAAAGAAGATGGATCGTGGGATGAAGCTTTTTTCACCGGTACAGGTTTTCCGCGTGTGTTCTACCTGAAATATCATCTCTACCGGCAGTACTTCCCGCTGCTCGCGCTGACGACGTACGCAAA
Source organism: uncultured Acidobacteriota bacterium (assembly GCA_963717205.1). Classification (GTDB taxonomy): domain Bacteria; phylum Acidobacteriota; class Terriglobia; order Terriglobales; family Acidobacteriaceae; genus Sulfotelmatobacter. Next base: position 538,927 of record CAVQVP010000002.1, read on the forward strand.
GGTGATGGAGAAAACTAGCAGTTAGCAATTGGCGTTTGGCCATTCGCCTTTTGTGTCGTTCGGCCATTTGCCTTTTGTTTTGAAACAGCGCGGCTTCAGCCGCGTTGCCAGAGGCACGACCGGAAAGGGCACGACTTCAGTCGTGCCGTCAAAGTTGCTTTTGGGTGGCGCAGCGCTTTAGCGCTGCGAAATGGAATTGCCTTGAGATGCGGGCTTCAGCCCCTGAGGGATTAACATTCCTGTCATCCTGAGCGAGGCGAAGGACCCCCATTCCTGCATGGCATCGTCTCTGGCAATGCGAGGCGCTCTTACGATGCTGTAGTTTTTGCTCGAAGCAGCTTAAATCTTTCTTGTGAAACTCGAAAAGCTAACATACGAATGCTGACTTTCGTCACCGGCGCAACCGGATTCCTCGGCTCCCATGTAGCCCGCGCTCTCGCGGACCAGGGAGCCGATCTTCGCCTTCTTGTTCGCCCAACTAGCAATCTGAAAAATCTGGAGGGCCTGAGAGCCAAGACCGCTGTCGGCGATCTGCGCGATCCGGCATCGCTCGAAAAGGCCATGGCAGGCTGCGAAACGGTGTTTCATGTAGCTGCCGATTATCGGCTGTGGTTGCGCGATCCAGCGGAAATGTATCGTTCCAATGTAGAAGGAACTCGGGCCATTCTCGAAGCGGCGCGCAAGCATGCAGTGCGCTGCGTCGTTTACACTTCGAGTGTCGCCACCATTGGCTTCACCGGAAACGGCCGTCCCGCCGACGAAGATTTCCCGGTTTCTCTCGCCGACATGATCGGTCACTACAAGCGCTCGAAGTTTATGGCCGAGCGGTTGGCGCTCGAAGCCGGCCGTGGCGGGATGCGGGTGGTAACGGTGAATCCAACGACGCCCGTGGGCGAGAACGATGTCAAGCCGACACCGACGGGACGAATTGTAGTGGATTTCCTGAAGGGGAAATTTCCCGCATACGTCGAAACCGGGTTGAATCTTGTCGACGTTCGTGAATGCGCACGCGGGCATATTGCGGCGCTGGAAAAAGGCAAGAGCGGAGAACGCTACATTCTGGGCGCCGAGAATCTCACTCTCAAGCAGATTCTCGACAAGCTGGGCGCGATTTCCGGGTTACCCTCGCCTACCGTGAGGCTGCCTTACTTTGTTGCGTATCTGGCCGGCGCGGTCGATGAAACCGTCTCCGGTCGCATCCTGGGCCGCGAGCCGCGTGCTACCGTCGAAACGGTGCGCATGGGAAAGAAGAAAATGTGGGCCAGCTCCGCTAAGGCTGAGCGCGAGCTGGGGTGGAAAATAATCCCTGCGGAGGATGCACTGCGCCGTGCCGTCGAGTGGTTCCGCGCCAACGGCTATGCCTGAGGACTGCCGAAGAATTTGGCCAAGAATTGCGTGAGCAAATCCGCTTCGACAGCAGCCTTCGCCACGAAGCAGCGAAGCCTTAAGGTGCGTGGTTTTGAAAAGGCGCGGCTTCAGTTGAAATGGCGTAGTTTTGAAAGGGCGCGGCTTCAAGCCGCGCCGCTTTATCGCCTTAGATTCAGAACGGCTTTAGCCGTCGGGGCACATTGGCTCACCGGGATGAATTCATCAGCATCAGGAATCGCTATCGTGGCGGCGCTCGAACGTGAACTCAGAGGTCTGGCCAAAATCTCCCGTCGTGTCAAGCGCCAGTACGAAGGCCGCAAGTTCATTTTCTTTGAGCACGCTGAGACCGTGGCCGTCTGTGCTGGAATCGGCCTCGAGCCCGCGCGGCGGGCGGCCGAAGCTGTAATCGCGTTATACCATCCCGCACAGCTGGTGTCGGTTGGATTTGCTGGAGCCCTACTCCCCTCCCTGCGCGTCGGTGACATTTTTTCTCCCGCCGCAGTAATCGATGCCCGCGACGGCAGTCAGATGATGATCGAAGGCGGCGTGGGCACTCTGATAACATTCATGGCGGTGGCCAGCCCCGAGCAGAAAGCGAAACTGGCGCAAGCCTACGGCGCGCAGGCCGTAGACATGGAAGCGGCTGCAGTTGCCGCCGCCGCCGGCGCTCACGGAATTCGCTTCACCGCAACTAAAGTCATCTCCGACGGGTTAGATTTTGAGATGCCGGAGACTGCCCGCTTCATCGACGCCCACGGCCGTTTCCGCACCGCGAGCTTCGCCGCATACGCGGCCGTGCGGCCCTGGCTGTGGCTCCGCTTGGCACAGCTCGCGAGCAACAGTAGCAAAGCGGCAAGAATCCTGGGTGACTATTTAACGCGCTGCCACCAACCGTTGAACGAGGCGTTTGAAGCAAAGACTACGGAGATATCATCGAACCGCTGATGAGCATTGCTCGACAAATCGCAATGGAAGATGGGAGCCGGTCGATTCCCGCGACAATGCTGGCCGCCGTTTACCGCGGAGTGAATGACGTCCGCCTCGAAACTGTTCCTGTCCCGAAAGTCGGCCCCGGTGAATTGCTGCTTCGCGTGCACACCTGCGGGGTTTGCGGCACTGATCTCAAGAAAATCGCCACCGGATCGCATTCCGCACCGCGCATCTTTGGCCATGAAACCTCTGGCATGGTTGCCGCCGTCGGCGCAGGCGTAAGAAATTTCCAGCCCGGCGACCGCGTCGTCGTCTTTCATCACATCCCTTGCCGCGCGTGCTATTACTGCCGACACAAGACCTTTGCCCAGTGCCCCACCTATAAGAAGGTCGGATGTACCGCTGGATTCGAGCCCTCCGGCGGAGGCTTCGCTGAATATGTCCGCGTAATGGATTGGATCGTCGAGCAGGGCACCTTAAGTATTCCAGACGGCGTCTCCTTCGAGCAGGCCTGTTTTGTCGAACCCGTAAACACCTGCATGAAAGGAATTCAAGCCCTCTGCCTGCAACCGGGAGAGACTGTGCTGGCCATCGGACAAGGCCCAATCGGCATCATTCTGAGCGTACTGGCACGCCGGGCGGGGGCCTCGGTTATTACTTCCGATTTATACCCCGAGAGGCTTAGAATATCTAAAAGCCTTGGATTCGAGCGTGCCATCGACGCGTCTCAGCACGACGCGGTCGACTCTGTGCGGGAGCAGACAGAAGGACGGGGCGCCGACGCTGTAATCTTGGCGGTCGGCAGCAATGCCCTGATTCGCCCTGCGATGGAGGCTGTGCGTCCCGGTGGGCGCGTGTTGTTGTTTGCGCAAACCCAGCGCGGCGAGGTGGTTATCGACCCGGCCGCGATTTGCGTGGATGAGAAAACGCTCGTGGGCTCCTACAGCGCGTCTGTAGATTTGCAGCACGAATCAGTTCGCTTTGTGATGAATGGGGAGATGGATCTGGAAAGGCTGATCAGTCACCGCTTCTCGCTGCAGGAGAGCGTCCGCGCCTTGGAACTCGCGGCGCATCCGCAGCCCGCGTCGATGAAGGTCGTGATACAGCCGGGCAGTACTTGGAACCCTGAAGCCAGGGAAGGAAGCCAGCAGTGAATGGAAAAATGACGGCTGCCGTTCTGTACGGCAAGGAAGATCTCAAAATTGAAAGAGTGCCAATACCTCGTGTTGAAAAAGGCGAGGTGCTGGTTAAAGTTCAGGTGGCTCTCACCTGCGGCACCGACCTCAAGGTTTATCAGCGCGGCTACCATGCCCGCATGATCGTTCCCCCCGCCCTCTTCGGCCACGAACTGGCCGGCGTGGTCGAAGAAGTCGGCGAAGGTGTCCACAGCTTCAGGAAGGGGCAGCGCGTGGTGGCGCTGAACTCAGCGCCTTGCCAGATGTGCTTTTACTGCTCCAAGCATCAGGAAAATCTCTGCGAGGATCTGCTCTTCAATAACGGAGCCTACGCCGAATATATCCGCGTGCCGCGGCGCATCGTGGAAGCGAATATGCTCGTCATTCCGCCCAACGTTACATTTGAAGACGCCGCCATGACCGAGCCGCTGGCCTGCGTCCTCCGCGGACTGCACGAAACCGGCGTCGAGATCGGCGACACCGTCACCATTATCGGTGGCGGCCCCATCGGGCTTATGTTTGTCCAGGTCGCGCGTGCCATCGGCTGCAATGTGATTTCTGTAGTGAAGCGCGACGAACAGGTAGTCGCCGCCAAGCAGATGGGCGCTCATGAAATCGTGCAGACCACAAAAGTGCAGAACGTGATCGATGCCGTGCGCGCGCTCACTCCGCAAAAACGCGGCTGCGATGTCGTGATCGAAGCCGTCGGCCGTCCTGAAGCCTGGGAGTGGACGGTGGAAATGGTCCGCAAAGGCGGCACTGTAAACTTCTTCGGCGGATGCGCTAGTGGCTCCAAGGTGCAACTCGACACCAATCGCCTGCACTATTCCGAGATCACGCTGAAGGCCACGTTCCATCACACACCGGAGACTGTCCGCCGTGCCTTCGGATTGATCGCAGCCAAGAAAATCCGCCCCACCGATTACATCACCGGTGAAGCTCCGCTCTCCAGCTTGCAGAAGGTGCTCCGCCACATGCTGAATCGCGGAGGCGACATCAAAACCGCGATCATTCCCGGCCACTGATTTGGCCGGAATAGTACGACAGTCGGCAGAGAAAAAGCCCTGTCATCCTGAGCGAAGGTTGTGCTTCGCAAATGCGAAGCACAACCGCAGTCGAAGGATCCCATGCACCTGTGCGGTTCCTCCGGCAATGCAAGGCGTTCTCACGATGCACAGGGGTTTTGCTCGGGCCTGGCGGCGGTGCTGGCCGGGACAGATCGGGAAGGGCACGACTTCAGTCGTGCCACCAAGGCCACAAGATACGTCGGCTTTAGCCGCTGAGGGTCATTGCTTCGGACAATCGAAACTTAAAAACCCGTGACTCAAGTCGCTACAAACAATCCGCCACCTCTGCCGACCGCTTCGATCGCAGCCTGGAGCCGTTTGCCCGGGGAATACGCGATCCCGAAAATTGCGCCTTCGCTCATTGAAGCTCGCGAATATTGCCGCCGCCTGGCCCGCACTCACTACGAAAATTTTTCCGTCGCCACATGGTTTCTTCCCAAGAACCTTCGCCAGGATTTCCTGAACGTTTACGCCTACTGCCGCATCTCCGACGATCTAGGCGACGAAGTCGGGGACGCTGCCGCAGCCTTGGCTCTGCTCGATGAATGGCAAGGTGAGTTAAACGCCTGCTACGCGGGCACTCCGCGCCATCCGGTTTTCGTTGCGCTTGCCGAAACCATGCGCAAGTTCGAGATTCCCCAGCATGAGTTCTCCGATCTGCTGATCGCGTTCCGCCAGGACCAAACCGTCACACGCTTCGAAACCTTCGACGACATACTCGCCTACTGCCGTTATTCCGCGAATCCGGTCGGCCATCTCGTCCTTTACCTTTGCGGCTATCACGATGCCGAACGCCAGCAGCTATCTGACTACACCTGCACGGCGCTCCAGTTGGCGAATTTCTGGCAGGATGTCAGCGTTGATTACGCCAAGGGCCGCGTCTATCTGCCGCTGGAAGATCTGCGGCGATACGCGGTGACTGAAGAAGACTTGGCGCAAAACCGCAATACCCCCGCATTTTGCGAGATGATGAAATTTGAAGTGGAGCGCGCCCGCCAGTGGTTCGATCGCGGCCTGCCTCTGGTGAAAACGGTAAACAAAGAATTGGCAGTGGATCTCGAACTCTTCAGCCGCGGTGGGCAGGAAATCTTGGACGCGATCGAGCGACAGGGCTTCGCCGTCCTCGGACGCCGTCCCGTAATCTCCAGGACGCGTAAACTTGCACTGGTCGCGCGCGCCGCGTTGGGGAAGCTGTTATGAGCGCAGGAGCGCAGCAGGTGTTGAGCGTGTGGAATCCCACTCCCGCCCAGCTCGCAATGGCATACTCCGTTTGCCGGGGGATCACACGCAACAGCGCGAAGAATTTCTATTATGCATTTCTCGTGTTGCCCCAGCGCAAGCGGCAAGCCCTCTGCGCCGTATATGCGTTCATGCGCCGCTGCGATGACATTGCCGACGACTCCACCCTCAGCCTCGAAGAGCGCCGCATCACGCTCAATCACTGGCTCGATGGCCTGCACCGCGCCCAGCAAGGCGAACCGACCGACGATCCGATTCTGCTCGCCCTGACCGATGCGCAACGGGAGTACACCATCCCCGCCGGACTACTCGACGAACTGGCTACCGGAACAGCAATGGATGTCGTTGACCAAGAAACTGGCTTTGATGAGGATGAGCCAGGATTCGCAACCCCTGCGCTTCCAGGCCTGACGGTCCAATACCAGACCTTCGACGACCTCAAGCTTTATTGTTACCGCGTGGCGTCAATCGTGGGCCTCGTCTGCATTCACATCTTCGGGTATCGCGATCCAACCGCCGAATCACTGGCGGAGCAGTGCGGCCTCGCCTTCCAACTTACAAATATCATTCGTGATGTAAAAGAAGACGCGGCCATGGGCCGAATCTACCTGCCGCAGGAAGACCTCGCCAAGTTCGGGCTCTCCGCCGCCGAACTGCTTTCCACTCCGAACCCAGCCCGCTTCCGCCCCTTGTTGGCCTTCGAAGCCGACCGTGCCCGCGAGTTCTACCAGGCCGGCGATCAACTGAGCGCCTATATTTCCGAAGATAGCCAGCCTGCACTGTGGGTGCTGATCAACATCTATCGCAAGCTTCTCGACAAAATCGCCCAACGCCAGTACGACGTTTTCGGCAGCAAAGTAAGCCTGACCGTCAGCGAGAAACTGCGGATCCTCGGGAAAGGTTTCTTTCAGCGCCTCAGCTAAAATACACTGAACTGACTTAACTACTTTGTCATTCCGACCGGAGCCGGAGCGACAGCGACGGCGGAGTGGAGGAACCTGCTCTTGCTCTTTCGCGAAGCGGCAAGGATGCCGCTATAACCTCGAATCCCGCATGACCCAAAACTCCCCACAACCCACCGTAGCCGTCGCCGGAGGCGGCCTGGCCGGTCTCGCCGCCGCGTGCGCCCTCTCCGATTCCGGCTTTCGCGTCACGCTGTTCGAACGCCGCCCTTATCTCGGCGGCCGCGCTTCTTCCTACGAACATCCCGGCACCGGCGAAGTCATCGACAACTGCCAGCACGTCCTGTTTCGCGTTTGCACGAATCTGGTCGAGTTCTATCGCCGCATCGGCGTGGAAGACAAAATCCGCTGGTATGACGAGATGACCTTCATCGAGCCCGGCGGCCGCTCCAGCGTAATGCACGCCTCGGCGCTGCCCGCCCCGTTGCACACCGCCCCGTCGTTCCTGCGTTTCCCGTTTCTCTCCACCAAAGACAAGCTTGTGATCTCGCGCGCGATCGCCGCTCTCACGCTTACCGCTCTGCCGGCCGATAACCAGCGCGATACCGGACTTTCTTTTCAGGACTGGCTGCTACGCCACGGTCAAAGCGAGAACGCGATCCAGCGTTTCTGGAGGCCGATTCTGGTCAGCGCTCTCAGCGAAGATCTCGAACTGATTTCGATCTCCTATGCCGCCCAAATCGTGCGCGAATCGATGAAGTCTCCCGAGGCGCGCCACATGGGCGTTCCCAGCCTGCCGTTGACGGATCTCTACAATCGCGCCGGGGATTACATCCGTGCGCGCGGCGGCGAGATTCGCTTCCGCAACTCCCTCGAATGTTTTGCGACGGACTCATCGAGTGTCCACATTCGCGTCGCCGGCAGGGAAGAAGCGTTTGACTATTTCGTCCTTGCGCTGCCCTATGAAGACCTTGGCCGCGTATTGCCGGAAACTCCACAAGCCGCGCCATTACGAGAGAAACTCAGCCATTTCGAATCGTCTTCGATCACCGGCATTCACCTCTGGTTCGATCGGCAAATCAGCGACCTCGACCACGCCGTCCTTCTCGACCGCACCATCCAGTGGATGTTCCACAAATCGCGACTTCTGCAACAGGACCGGAGCTGGCCGCAATCCCCAAGAAATCCTGTCATTCCGAACCGGACCGAAGGGCCGGTGAGGAACCTGCTGTTTGTCGGGGAAGACCGCGACGGCATCGATCAGCGACTGAAACCGGGAGGGGCTTCATCCCCTGCGGGCACAGGCAGCTACATCGAGCTCGTCGTCAGCGCCTCGAAAAACCTCATCGACAAGTCTCGCAACGAAATCATCGACATCGCCCTCAAAGAAGTCCGTGAATTCTTTCCCGCTGCGCGTGCGGCGAATCTCCTAAAGTCCACCGTGATCAAAGAGCTCCGCGCCACCTACTCACCCCGCCCCGGCATCGATACCCATCGTCCGCCGCAGACCACGCCCTGGGCACGCGTCTTCCTGGCCGGCGATTGGACCGCAACCGGCTGGCCCGCCACCATGGAAGGCGCAGTACGCAGCGGATATCTGGCTGCAGAAGCTCTAACCCGCGCGGCAGGATTAAAAAATCCAAATTTTCTCGTGCCCGATCTTCCCCCCACCGGACTGATGCGCTTCTTCCTCTAGAAGCTGTTGAAAAACTCGGTCGCAAGCTTGATTTTGGGTGGCGCAGCGCTTCAGCGGTGCGATATGTGGCATGTTTTCAGCAGCGGCTTTAGCCGCCGACTGTACTTCTGACCAAGCAAATTGAGTTTTTCAGCAGCCTGCTCGAAGGCAAGAAGGACGCCGTTGCGCCGAACCCGTACAAGACATATACAAGACATGTATAATCGCCTCCGCCTCGGGAGGGGTCTTCGTTATGCGCATGATGCTGAAAGTTTCAATCCCGGTTGAGTCTGGGAACGCGGCAATTCGAAGCGGCAGTCTGGGCGCCACCATCACAAAGATCCTGGACGAGCTTAAACCAGAGGCCGCCTATTTTGCTGAAGACAATGGCCAGCGCACCGGCTTCATATTCTTCGATATGAAGGATGCCTCGCAGTTGCCCGCGATCGCTGAGCCGTGGTTCCTCGCCTTCAACGCCAGCCTCACCGTGCGTCCCGCCATGAATCAGCAGGACCTTGCGGCCAGCAGCGGCGGCATGGAGCGCGCCGTAAAAGGATACGGAAAAGCAGCTGCTTAGTTCCTCGTTATGGAAAGCGGGGCTCGTGGGTCGGGCAACGAATCAGCGGCTCCGTCGCAGCAGTAAGCAACCGCCGATGAACGAAAACACTCCCACGATCCCCGCGGTCACCATGCCCGTCCAGAAAAGGGGACTCTGGATGTCCCCTTGAGATGCCCCAGCATAAAAATGATGCACCGCATGTCCCAGGTGCAGCGTTGTCAGTAGGACAGCACTTCCACACAAAATGTTCAAAGTTCGCATCGTAGCTCCGTGAGTTATCTCGTATACGGTTATGCAACTCGCAATGCGCGAGAAGTATAGCTTGCACGGGCGTAGATTTGTGACTCCCGGCTGCTTCCGCGTTCATCGATATAAAATCGAATCGTGCGCCGTTTCGCCAACGACGAACGGCTAACGACCGCGCCATGACCATCGGAGCCATGACCGCCATAAGATGACCATCGGAGTTCTAGCCCTGCAGGGCGATTTTGACGCCCACCGCCGCCGGCTCGAAGAGCTGGGCGCAGAAGTTGTGCTGGTCAAAAACCCCGAGCAACTCGACCATATCGATGGCCTCGTCATCCCCGGCGGCGAGTCGGGCACATTCCTGAAATTGCTGGGCGAAACGGGTTTCGAAAAGCTGAAGCAGTTCGTCCGCGTGAAGCCAACCTTCGGCACCTGTGCCGGCGCAATCCTGCTCGCAACCGAAATCGAAAACCCTAAACAAGCCGGTCTGGGCGCAATCGACATCAGCATTCGCCGCAACGCCTACGGACGCCAGATCGACAGCTCAATCCGCGAAGGTAAATTCGTCGCCGAGAATCTTGCGGGCTCGCCGCTCGAAATGGTCTTCATCCGCGCTCCCAAAATCGAGCGTGTCGGCCCCGCCGTCGAAGTCATCGCTACCGAAGGCAAGGACAACGCTCCCGTCGCGGTACGGCAGGGAACAGTGATGGCCGCAACTTTCCATCCCGAGCTTTCCGACGACAACCGAGTTCATCAGGCCTTCCTCGATCTGATCACCCCGTGTGGGGCGGACACTCCTGTCCGTCGCCCTTGATTTTGCCGTTGATTTTGCTCTTGATTGTCTGACTGTTCGCCTCCAGAAACTGGCATCATCGCGGCAAATAAATTTTCTCTTGACATCTCGTTTGCGTAACTGTAAGGTTACGCATTATGCGGAACCGTTCGGTTACATATTCCTCGGAAACTACTTTCCAGGCTCTCGCCGATCCCACCCGGCGCGCCGTACTCGACCTCTTGCGTCGAGGCAGTCAGCCCGCCGGAGAAATTGCCCATGCTTTTCCCGTATCGCGTCCCGCCATTTCCAAACACCTGCGACTGCTTCGCCGCGCCCACCTGGTACGGGAGCATCGCGAGGGCCGCCATCGCGTCTACCACCTCAATCCCGAACCGCTGCGCGCCGTCGACTCCTGGCTCGATCAGTACCGCAGCTTCTGGAAGATGAACCTCGCGAACCTGAAAACGTTTGTCGAGGCCGAATACGCCAAAGAAACCAATCCACACCACGCCGCAAAATCGTCACACCAATCAAAAGGAGATCGCTAACATGAAATCGCTTCGCCTTGCTCTCTCAGTTTTATTGTTCACCGCGTCCATCGCCTTCGCACAAACTGCCGCACAGAAATCATTCGACCAGCTCAAATCGTTAGCCGGCTCCTGGGAAGGGAAGGATTCCCAAGGCCACCCTCTGCAAGTTACTTTCCGGGATACCGCGGGTGGCTCCGCGCTCATGAGCGAAATCCATGGCCACCACGGCCCCGAGGGCATGATTTCCATGTTCCACCTCGACGGTCCCAACCGTCTCGTCCTCACTCACTATTGCAGTGCAGGTAACCAGCCACGCATGCAGGCCGCTGCTTCCCCTGATGGCAAGACCTTCACCTTTGACTTTTTCGACGCCACAAATCTCGCTACTCCTGATGCCGGCCACATGCAGCGCGTAGTCTTCACCGTCGTCGACGCCAACCATCACACCGAAGATTGGACCTTCGCCGATCACGGCAAAGACTTGAAGGAATTCTTCGACCTACACCGAAACGAAGTAGCGCAAAAATGATCTGTGTGGGGCGGACACTCTTGTCCGCCGCCTTTGATGTTGATTTTGACTTTGAGCCGGGTGCCCCATTTCTCGCGTCGTTTTGCGAGAAGTGGGGGTTTTAGAAGTCGAACCTAACTCAAAACGCATATGACCGAAACCCACAGCAAACCGGTAATCACCCCCGATAGCGACGCCGTCATCGCCGAAATCGAAATCGCCGCTCCGCCCGAGCGCGTCTTCCAGGCCCTGACCGACGAGCGCGAACTGGCGAGCTGGTTTAAGAACCCGAGCTGCCCCGTCCACCTCTGGCGGATGGACGCTCGCCGCGGCGGCCGCTATCGCTACACCACGGAAAAAGGCACGGTCGTCGTCAACAACGTCAGCGAGTTCGAGTGCCACGGCGAGATTCTCGAACTCGATCCGCCTCGCCTCCTCGTCTATACCTGGATCGCGAATTGGCACCTGGACAAATCGCTGCGCACCCTCGTCCGCTGGGAATTAACCCCGGCCGGAGCCGGAACTCACGTGAAAGTAACGCACAGCGGCCTCGCGTCAGAACCAGCTGCCCGCAAGGATTACAACGGAGGCTGGCCCGGCGCACTCGACAGCCTCAAGAAGTTTGTAGAGAAAAAAGTGGAGCAGTAAGTGGGGGAGCGGTCACTCCCGTCCGCTGCCTTTGCCTTTGCTCTTTATCTTGATTTCGATTTCCTAACACTGCAAGGAGCACACATGGCAACCGTTTCCATTACGCCCGATCAGGACACCGTTCTCGCAGAGATCCATATCGCCGCTCCTCCCGAGCGCGTCTTTCAGGCCATCACTGATCCTCGCCAGATGCCGCAGTGGTGGGGTCAGCAAGGAATGTATCGCGTTATTGAATGGACGGCCGATCTTCACCCAGGCGGGAAATGGTCAAGCCTGGGTGTGAGCGCCGATGGTAAGCAATTCCGTATTGACGGCGAGTATCTCGAAGTAGACCCACCCCGCCTGCTGGTGCACACCTGGATTTCCAGCTTTAATCCCTCCCTCAAAACGGTTGTGCGTTGGGAGCTTGAGCCTCAAAGCGTCCACGGCTTGCACCCAAGCGGTCCGCGAAAGGCTGGCACCGGAACGTTGGTCAAGATTCGTCATAGCGGTTTCGCCGGCGACGCCGCCGCCGCCAACAGCCATGGCCAGGGATGGCAACGCGTGCTCGCCTGGATGCAAGCCTTCGTAGAAAAAGGACAAACCATCGACACTCGCCACTAACCACTCTCGCCCGATTAGCCTTGAAAGGGGCCCGGCTTCAGCCGGGCCGTAAGGTTGATTTGCGCGGAACTGCGTTTCACGAGGACGTGCCACCATCCCTGTGAATAAGAATTCATCCTGAAACACCACTCTGACTATCAATAGACGATGACGGTGAAGTCCGTGCTCTGGCGGCTGCCTCCGTCCGTGTACATGTCGACCTCAAGCTGCGTATTGGTTCCGAAATCCGCCGCACTGGCCCATGCGTCTGCAATGATGGCTCCGTTATCGCCGCCCACAAAATAAGGAACTGCATTGACGCTCCAGAAACGGTCGTCCACTTCGAAACCAAAATCGATGTGGAATTGCGCATACGCGACCTCGATAAGATTGAAGCCGCAGGGCGGAATCGTGGCCGTGCTGCCGGGAAGCGTGGAATTGAAACAGCGAAGGATTTTGTAAGGCGCACCACTGCCGTTGACACTCACCAACGCCTTGGCCCAGCCGCCGCTGCCGCGGTCCTGTGAGGCGTTGCCAGAGGCAGAAAAAGCCCAGCCCTGGCCGTTCAACGTTTTGCCCACCACTCCAATGCCGGAAGATCCCGTGGTTTCACCAATCACTCCGACCCCCGTCGCTCCTGGAGCCAGGCCGAATACTCCACGACCCTTATCGGAAGCAGATTGCCCGATCACGCCGAAGGTAAATCCGGCTGCGCCGGTGGCTGTGGCCGAACCCTCAACCGCAGCAATCGAGTTGCCTGTCCCGGTCATCGTACTGGAGACGCCGCCGATGAGGTCGGTGGTTGTTACGGTGGACGCGCCCACATTGCCGGTGGCATTCACATTGACGGCATTCACATCGCCGCCAGCAGTGATGTTGCCGCTCGTCCTCGCGCCTCCGGCGATCTTTACAGCACCGCCGCTCTGAGTCATGATCGAGTCCCTGACTTGGGCGCTCCCGCCATCGGTGGCGAAAAGCGGCACGGAGCCGGCCTTGCACGCTGTCGCAGAGGAGCAAACGATATCGTTCTGAGCCGCCGAAGGTATGGCGCAGCAGATAACGAGAAGACAAAGTGTGAATCCTATGTTGGTCCGCTTGGGTTGATTCATGAAATCCTCCTATACCTGTTACAGCGCAAATCAGCTGCAGATCTGATCATCGTTTTGCAGAAGAGTGAGAAAAGGGGAACTGGGGGGCGCGCACCACAGAACCATTCCGCTATGCCCCGGCGCGGGCAGCCATCTTGGCTGAGTTTCGAGCCGGTGTTCAGGCGGTCGACGGAGTCAATGTCCGATAACAGGTATTCTGTCAACTGCGGCGCGCAAACCTCCAGTCCCGGTTTCCTCTAATAGCGATTTCGACTCGGAGGCACACTTTGCGCCTGCTTCTTAGCCTCGTTTCGCGGTTACTGCATCCAATCCGGCTCCGTTCTGTGGGAGTTCAAGGCGCTTCCCCCGAAGAGCCTACCTTTGCCCACAAGCCAGTTGGTCGAGCGCATCTTGAAGCGCCTCGAAGACGCCGTAGTGTGCGAATCGAATCCCCACTTTCAAGCCGATCACTCGATCGCCTGGATCACCGTGCTGAACGCAGCGCGCGGCGTCCTAGAACCGCATGTGTCGGCAACCTACACCGTTCTGGGAGTTCATCCCGACCAAGTATGGCTAAGAATTCAGGCGCGGCGGCAGGCCGATCTCGGAGGCGAGTACAGCAAGTTCTACTCGCTGGACGGCCAACTCCTGCCTTTCGAAGGAGATATCTCGCCGCGAAAGCCGGTGCAACCGGAGCGGCGCGCGCTGAAGCGGGATGGCGAGGAAGCGGCCTGAGGGTGTGACGTAAAAACAAACGGCGCGGTTTCAGCCGCCGCGCCGCCACAAAATCAAGTCACCTAGCCATGGAGACTCAACTGGGAGCATTCCACAACTCGCCGCTCGATTCAAGCGAAAAATCGGCGGAAAATCCCTCTCTTTCTGTTGAAAACTCCCGCTCCCTGGCGCTGAAGCTGGCGGCCGATCTCGCGCGGCAGCTCGGAATGACGCGCACTTGGCCGAACCTGCAAACCATCCGGCTTGCCATTGAAGGCGAAGCCGATTACAGCGGTATCTCGCTCAAACAGGCGGCTGCGGTCATCACCATGGCGGCGCTCCAGTGGACACGGTGCGGCGACGGTCTTACCTGTCCCTCGTCTTCGGAGCGATACATGACCTTGAAGGACAACACCATTGACCGATTCTGGTTTGAGGATGCCCGCTGGCGGAATAAAGGCGTGTACGTCGCATTCCTAGAGCGCTTGCAGGAGGCGATTTCGCCGTGAGTATTGGCCGGGTGAAGTTCTTCAACGCCAAAAAGCACTGGGGGATTATCACCCCCGACGGAGTGAAACCGCATGACCGGGAGAAGCAGGTGTTTTTCTACGAGAACGTTTTGCCGGAAGGGATGACGCGGATCGCGGAGGGCGCAGAAGTGGAATTCGAGCTGATTCCCTATCATCCCTCGGGCAAACGGGCGTTGTCGATCAAGCTGTTGGGGCAGAGTTACGCAGCAGCCGACTGAAAGGAGCCTATGGAACCGATTGAGCTTACCTCGAACACCATCTGGAAAGGCTTCTGCGGCTTGCGCTGTCCCTGTGGGCGACGGAAGCGGAAGCATACCGCCTTCTGCCCGGCTTGCTACTCCCGGCTTCCAGGAGTGCTGCAGCGATCTTTGTGGCGAGGCTTCGGGGATGGTTTCGAAGAGGCCTACCGAGTCTGCATCACTTGGTTCCCGTCGCATCCGGTAGTTGATGAGAAAAAGCATGACGCGGAGAAAGAGAGGAAACGGGCATGAAGTGGTCTGCGGAATTTGTGGAGCGGCGCATGGAAGAGCATCGGCGCAAGATGCATGAAATCGAATACTTCCTGATGGAAGAGATTATCGACGAAGTGCAGGCTCTTCCCAAGCGGCAACCGAAGACGGGAAGACTGTTTCTGGAGTTGCCGGAACCGATGCGGGAGCAGGCAGAGTTATGAGCAAGATTGTCATCGGCGAATCGGGCGGTAAGGACGTTCGCATCGATCTCGATCTGCTTTTGTCTACGCGGTTGTTGCTTACTGCTGATTCGGGCGGAGGAAAAACGTTTGCACTGAAACGTTTCGTGGAACAAGCCTTCGGGAAAATTCAGATTCTCATCCTTGATCCCGAAGGCGAGTTCTCTCCATTGCGAGAGAAGCTCGATTTTGTGCTGGTGGGCAAAGGCGGCGAAACTCCTGCCGATGTTCGCTCGGCTGCGCTGGTCGCGCAAACCCTTTTGAAACTTCGCGCCTGCGCCATTGTTGATCTCTATGAGATGAAGCCCAGCGAGCGCCACTCCTACGTCAAAGCATTTCTCGACGCCATGATCGAAGCCCCAAAGGAAGTGCGTCATCCCTGCATTGTGATTGTGGATGAGGCTCACATTTTCTGCCCCGAGCATGGTAAGGGAGAATCGATCGCCTCCGAATCCATGATCAGTCTTTGCACGCGCGGACGGAAACGCCTTCTGTGCCCGCTGTTCGCGACACAGCGCCTCGCCACACTCAGCAAAGATGCCAGCTCCATGCTGCTCAATCGGATGATCGGGCCGACGTTTGAGGACATTAATCGCAAGCGTGCTGCGGCCGTGCTCGGTATCGCGAAGGACGGAGAGAAAGAGTTTTACAAGCACATCCAGACTTTGGAACCGGGTAATTTCTTTTGTCTTGGGCGCGCCATCTCGAAAGAAATGATTTTGGTTCACATTGGCGGAATCGAAACTCCGCACGGGCAGGATGCACTCAAGTATGAGATGAAACCCCCGCCGGCGCCGGAGAAAATCAAGGCTCTCCTGCCGAGCCTCGCCGATCTGCCGAAAGAAGCAGAGACGAAGGCCAAGAACGAAGCGGAGTTACGGCACGAGATTCACTCCCTGAAGGCGCAACTCGCCGCGCGCCCGGTCGAGCAGAAAGTCACCGTCGAGGAAAAGATTGTCGAAGTGCAGGCTGTGAGCGATGCGCAAGTCGAGGAGCTGCGAAGAGCCGCGACCGCCATCTCCGCAATCGTGAGTTCCCTTTCGGCCGCGCTAGCCTCGGTTACCCAGCGTAAGCCCGTTGCTCCGATTCGCCAGAGCCCGCGCCCGATTTCGCCACGTCCGATTTCCATCTCGCGCCCCGCGCCAAGCCCGGAGAGCAGCAATCACAATTCCCATCTCAGCGCCGCGCAAGTCAAAATCTTAAGCCGCTTGGTGGAATTGCTCGAATGCACAGGAATGGAATCGGTGCGGAAAGAACAACTCGCCGCCTGGTCGGAATACTCACCGAACTCTGGAGGCTACAACAATTATCTTGGCTTTCTGCGCTCCGCGGGAATGATCGAGTACCCAAGCGGCGGAATGGTGACGATCACCGAAGAGGGCCGCAAGCACGCTCAACCCGGTCAGATTCCCGTCGATAACAGTGAGATGCTGGACCGGGCCAAGCGCGTGCTCGGCGGATCAGAAGGCAAACTTCTCGAAATCCTGCACGAGACGCGCGAGACGGTAGACAAAACCGAACTAGCAGAGGCGGCAGGATTTTCGCCCAACTCCGGCGGATTCAACAACTACTTAGGGCACATGCGCACGCTTGGTTTCATTGATTATCCCTCGCCGGGAAAAGTGCGCTGCTCAGATTGGATGTACGTCGCATGACCACAGAACCGATCCCCTTAGCTCTCCTCGATCCATGGGTGAAAGACCCCTGGAAGAATCAAGATTCCGTCTGGTGCGCCCGTTGTGCTGGAAACCAGACATTCGTAGTAGTGGAAATCTTTGAGAACGGAAGAGGGGGGTACTGTCTGGGCTGTGGAGAAGAACGAGTCGTGCCATTCAGTAGAACCAACTCAGAGGCAGCGTGAGAAATAAATCATTTTTATCTACTACGCATCGCCCGAACGGGCTTCTTTGGGATGGGTCCGACTGCCCATACAACTCAGGGAGGAGATGGTGAGCAATTGAACTCTTTGCAACGGCCGGCTCTTCGTTATCACGGTGGGAAGTTTCGCTTGGCTCCGAAGCTGATCGAGATTTTTCCGCCGCATCGCGTGTACACGGAAGCGTTCGGCGGCGGCGCGTCTGTTCTCTTGCTCAAGCCTCGCTCTTACGCGGAGATTTACAACGATCTCGACGGCGAAGTCGTGAATGTGTTCCGTGTTCTCCAGAATCGGCGTAAGGCGAAGGTCCTCGAGGCGGCGTTGCGACTGACTCCATACGCGAGGCAGGAATTCCTGCTCAGTTACAAGCAGGGGCGCACCGACGTCGAGCGGGCCCGGCGAACGATTATTCGCTCGTTTATGGGATTCGGCTCCGATTCGATCTCGAGGATGAAAGCGAGCCGCGCCGGCTTCAACACGCGCCTAAGTTCGGTGATGAGCACTGGCTTTCGCTGGAATGCCAATCAGAGCGGCACCACGCCGGCCCAGGATTGGCGTAACTACCCGTCGCACGTGTCGCAATTCTGCGAACGCCTGCAGGGTGTGACGATCGAGCAGCGCGATGCCCGCGACATCCTGCAAAAAATGGACGCGATCGACACACTTCACTACGTGGACCCGCCTTATCCCGGATCCAGCCGGCAAATCGGCAACGGCACCACGCCTGATCACCGCTATAGGCACGAAATGACGGTGGACAAGGATCACGAAGGCCTGGCGGAGCTAGTGCGATCGCTCGGTGGCATGGTCATTATTTCCAGCTATCCCAGCCCTCTTTACGCGCGCCTCTACAACGACTGGCGCACGATCGACTGGACGAGCGGCCAATTCTGCTCGGCGAACACGAACTCCCAGAAGCGCACAGAGCGGGTCTGGATCAACGAGGCCGCGTGGGAAGCGATGCCGCAAAGACTGCTCGGTTTCGTACATCCAGATCCAGCGCCGGCGCCGGCAGAAATCGGAGTGGCCTGAGATGCACGATCTCTACTTGTTCGCTTTCCTCTTGCTTGCAGTCTCGGTTAAAACCGGCTTAGGACCAGCAGTCTTTATCGCTGTTCTGGTGGAGGCGAAGTACCCGTACTTCAAGAAAGTCTTTTTGATTCTACAAAGCATCGCGCGAACGAGAGCATTCCGGGGCCCTACCCGCAATCTCTGCCGAAAGGTGGTGAGCAATGAAACCGAAATTGAGCTTCGAGGAGTACAGCCGAGCCGTGTTGAGTGCGGACGCGAGCATGAAGCGAAACAATGGGCACAGCTTCATCCGGATTCTCAAGACTCGCTGCCAGTGGTGTGGACGTAGTCCTCGCGCGAAGGGACGGTGCCGTGGCTGGTTTCAGACGTTCGTGGCGCATCTCGCTGGCGAACTCACCGGAACAATCGGTGTGCCCGATGCGCCCAAGAATGAAGCAGACCGACTTTCCGGGTTGGCGGGCAGTTAGCTCCGCAAAATGAAAGGACTCTCAACTATGGCGCGCAGTACAAAGACAGGGGCAACAAGCCCGCCCCGGAAAAAAGGAAAGGAGTAGTGACTCATGGAAGCTGAGAACGTCGTGCCGCCGATGCCGCAAGCCGCCCAGATTGCCCCGCACGATTGCTACGCCTGGAACCGGCGGCACTACGTCAGCACCGGCGAGTACCGGGCAACGGTGTGCGGCAGTTGCGACAAGATCATCGGCTTCCGCTGGCATAGCTGGCGCAAGCGGTTGAGGAGCCTGTTTACCAGTGTGCCTTCGTTGCTCGAAAGGGGTGGTGAGTGATGGATGGACCGATGGATATGGACAAGATGCGGCGCATGGAAGCGGACGCCCGCGACTTAGGCCACATGATCGGGGATGCGATCAAACAGAAAGGCGAGAAGATCGGATTCGCCTTGATGGTGTTCTCTTTCACCGGGCCGGAGTTTACTTGGATTTCGAACGCGCAACGCGACGACATGATCAAAGCGCTGCGGGAGTTCATCAGCAAATACGAGAGCGGTGAGGCGACGCAAACTTACCAAGGCCGCAACTGACGTGGGGTAGGGCCCCGAGCGAGCCTTGCCAACACAACCGCTTCGTAGAAGAAAACGCCTTTTGAAACTTTTTATGAACCGCGACTACGCCATCGAACTAGTACTGAAAAACGGGAACAAGGAATTCTTGCTGATCCCTCTCACCAAAACTCCGCAAAGCTTTCCCTCTCATGCCGCGGCTCACCGTCAAGCTGAATCCATGCGAGCAGCCAACAACCAGAAACCGAAGTATCTATCCGTGAACATTGTTCCGTATCCCAAGGAGAAACGCTCATGACCACTCTCTCCGCCCGCGACCAATCGGAAATCCTCCGCTCTGCCAGCGAAGCCGCCAAAGCCGACCTGACCACTCTTGCTCAATCTGAGTTGGAGCGCTACCGCAACCCTCCCGCCTCGACTCCCTATGGACTGGAATACGCCTTTCACTTACTCGGAGACGTGCGCAACAAGACAGTGCTCGATCTGGGATGCGGACAAGGAGAGAACTCGATCGCACTAATGGCTCGGGAAGCCTACGTGATCGGCCTCGACATCTCGCCAGAGCTGATTGAGATTGCCCGGAAGCGTCGGCGGAAGTCCGGATACAGCGCGTTTGGCTCCATGCTGCTCTGCGAGTCGGCCTATGAAACGGGATTGCCGGAGAACTCCGTGGATGTGATTTTCTGCATTGCCTTGATTCATCATCTGGAGATTCCGAAGGTGCAGAAGGAGATGCTCAGGATCTTGAAGCCGGGAGGATTTGTCATCCTGAAAGAGCCGATCCGGTTCTCGCGTGCGTATGCGTGGCTGCGAAGCTTTTTCCCCGAGCAGGCCGACGTCTCAGACTTTGAGCATCCTCTGACGCAAGAAGAGCTGGAAGTGATGTGCTGGCCGTTCAAGACTGAGTGTTTACGCTACTTCCGGTTGCCGTTTGTGCCCCTGGTGGCGCGGTCGATTGTGAAGACTTTGTTTCCGAAAGCGGAGCACTGGGCAATTCGATGGAGTGCGAGATTTTTGGAACGATGGCCATCTTTGGAGAAGTACGCAACAGAAGTAGTCGTCCGGTTAGGAAAGACAGAAAATCTTTTGGGTCTACGAAGCGTCGCCTGAACTGGCTTCGTTGGGATAGGGACCTACCTACGATCTTGAGAGGAGATGGTGAGAAAATGCGAAACAAAGAAGCTCCTAAATCGCTTTATCTGGAGGCCAGAGAAGAATCGGAGCTTGCTGCTGGGCACTTCATGATTCGCGTGTTTGAAATGCTAGGCAGCGATAAGGAGATAACAAGGGCGCAGTATGAAGATTTGCGTCAGGACTTTGACCGCTGCCGACTGCTCGCTCTTTCCGAAGGCGTGCATCTGGGCTTTGCACAGGGACAATACTTTCCGATCCACCAAAGTGACGCAGCAGTTGTAGTGAATGGATTCGCGCTTCGTTTCGTGGGACTGCGAACGTCTGAGGTCCTCGCAAGTTATCGGACGGTTTCACAGTCTGACCACGGGCAACCCTGATGTCAGGTAGGTACCTATCCCATCGACTAGGGCCGTGCATGGAGTGCATTAAAAGGCTGGATCAGCAGCACGATGCGCCGAAGTTGGAAGGCAGTAAGCAGCAATCTCTGTTTCAGGAGTCAACGTAAATGAACGCCACTGTAATTGCGCATTGGCCCGGACAAGATACTCCCGCGTGCCCCCATCACTTACAAAAACTAGTAAGTCTCGCGGCAGTGATGGGATTCCCCTTAAGTTGGACGGACATCGAGGGCGAAATAGAGTGCAGCAACTGCGCCAATGAAGCGAAGAAGTTGCTCGCCGACGCGCACACCGATGGAGGGCAGGGCCCCGGAATCCACTCGCCCGAAGAGAGGGACAGGTAGACCATGAAAGTTCTGAAATCTTTTTGTCTACGAAGCTGTGACCTGAAATAGAGCTTTTGGGATGGGTCCCAAGCCCGTAAAACTCAGTTGAGGAGATGGTGAGCAATGCGAAATACGACTCGTACCCACTGGCATAAATTTACCAAGGGAAAGTGCGAGTGTGGCGTTTTTCGCTGCCTCGGCCTGCCCGGCGAGAGCTGCCAACGAAGCACCCGGAAGAAATACGAACTTTGCTGGCACTGCCAACTGATACGAAAAATGCGAGTCGAAAAAGAACTGAGACTGAAAGCGGCTCTCATGAGCACTCACGAGCTTTTGGGCAGCGGACCCATCCCATCGACTTCCACCACGGAGAATAAAAGCTGAGACCATGATGCCCCGCGACCTCACCGCCGATATCCCACTTCCTCCCGGTGGTTCCGACCAGAGCTTGCTGCACTACCGCATCTTACTGCGCTACCTTGCCGACCACGCCCACTTAGCCCAATTGAATGACGGTAGCTTTCTGGCCGAACCGACGAAGATCCGGACGTTACTGCGGGAGATGCTCGCGGAACTGCCCAGCACGAAAGTCCCACTCTCCCTGGAAAGAAGTACACGTCCCCCCGTCACAAGGCAAGAGCAGCCAAGATGGGAAAAAGCAAAAGGCGACTGGTGCCCCGACTGCGGCCATGTGCATGTGGATGAGAGTGAGTGTCAATTTCCCATTGGGGGAGGAAGAACGTGCAGGTGTGAAAGGCAGGTGACGGCGTGAAAGCAGAACGGAGATTTGACGGTGCAGTTTTGCGGGAGATTTATTCTGGCCTAGGTGAATTCATTGAGGCAGCGGAGAGCCTGTTGGAGTGGTGCCCGGTTTGTTCGGAAGGATCGTCGGGCGATCTGCGGCAGAAGCGGCTCAAGGAAGCGATTGAACGGTTACGAGGAGTGTTGGCATGAAGGCCAGATTTCTTTACACGGCGATCATCATGTTGAGCACTGCGTGCATGTTTTCCCAGTTCACGATTCGCGGACTGCGGCAGCAGGTGAAGATTTTGCAGGCGCGAAACTGCACTCCCGTCAACGGAGCGATCGAAGCGGAGAAAGCAACTCAGGCCGAACCCGATCTTCACCTGAAGTACGACAATGATCCGCGCATCCAGATCGGGACAACAGAACCCGGCGGCGTCATGCTCAAAAAGAAAGACGGCATTATCTGGCTGATGAACGGATGGAAAACGAACTGTCTGGATTTTGAAGTTGCCGCCCGCGTCATCAAGCCGAACTACACCAATGTCGATTGTTGGCCGGAAAGAGACTGACCATGAGCAAGCCCGAGATTTCCGGGTAAGGGACCCGCTCGACTCACAGTTCAGAGACGGGACACGTAGAAAACAACGATTTTTGTTTTGAATCTGGAAGCGAAAGGAGAAACCTTTAACGGGGCTGGATTGCTGCACGAACAGCGATTCAGCCCCTAACCAGCAATCAGCCTACATAGGAGGCTCACCGATGGCTAAGTCAAATTTATCAGTTCTCACTCTGCTGTTCCTGGCGATGTCTGCCGCGTTCGCCCATGGCCAGATTCCCGGCTTCACTTGGAGCTACAACATCACCGGAGCGACGGCGACGGTCGTTGACCATAGCTCCTCCTACTGCGGTACACATAATTGTTACATCGGCATCGGTGGAGGACCGGCGTCGATCAGTGGTGGTCCCGATGGCGCGCTGTACGGGATTTACCCCTCGGGTGCCGTGTACAGTTGGACAACTCCGAGCACATGGACGGAGGCACCATCTGGTCTGCAAACCTGCAATGGCCATCCGGTCACGCAGCTTTCCGTAGGGGGCTTCGGAAATTTCGTAGCCATAAACGGTCAATCCTCGAACAACGTCTGCGGCTACAACGCCTCTGGCCCTAACTGGTACTCGCTTCCGGGCAACGGTTACTGTTCGTATGTCGCGATCGGCCCAGACGGAACCATTGTTTGCCTCGGAAATTTGGCATCTGGCGATCTTTACCTCTACAACCGGACCACATCGTCGTGGAATCAGATCGGCAGCGGCTTTGCGAACGTCGCTGTAGGAAATAGTTTGCTGATTCTGGCGGTGACGAAATCCGGCGTTTTGTCACAATGGAACGGACCGGGAACGACCACGTGGGTGTCAATCACTCCACTTCCCTTCACGCCCTCCACCTCACTCACCGCGATCACCCTAGGCGGTCAAAGCCTAGCGATGCTCAACACGGCAGGCCATATTTACACTTCGACGGCACTAGGCGCGAGCGGAAGCTGGTCGAGCGCCTTTCTCGGTGCTGTGAATTCGATCACCGGCGGCGGTCCGTTTCTTTTCGAGTTGACATATCAAACGCCGGGTCACGTCAACCTAATGGTTCCGCAAATCACCGTGACCTATGCCGGATCGGCCAGTTGCGCCTACCCATCCGATTGCACGGGCATGATCCACACCATCAACGCCAGCGTAACTTACAACGGTGGCGGCGGAACTACCACGAACCAAAGCTCCGGACCCTACTCGAATCAATTGCAGGTGGTCACCGTCGGCGTCGGCGACACTTGCGATGCTTTGATCGATCCCAGCTCAGAACTGTGCCAAGGTACGATTGAGGGCAGCGCCACGTGCTCCGATGTTGGAGCCCTAGCACCAAATTCCTCTGCGGCTTTCACCACAACCGGCGGCAGCACTTATGGACTGGCCGTGGTCGGATTGAAATGGAACGGGACCACCGACGCAAGAGATAGTACGTTTGGCTACTGCGGCGTGACGCCGTATTGCACAGCCAAAACAACCCCACCGCTTTGCAGTGGACCAGACTACGAAGGGATCCCCATTCCCCATAACGAAACGCTCGCAGGGCAGTGTGCGGTAGACGGTGTGTGGCAGTTAAACAACGATGGCTATGTCCACATCAACGTGGCGGGGTTCTTTCAGGCAGACATCTGCGTCAATCAGCCGTGGGGCGCGATCCCGCTCGGTGCGGACGCTTCCCCCGTTGAGTGCACTCCGGTGCCATGACCAAGAAAGGGGGTTCACCAATGGCACAGTATGAGGCACAGACACGGACCCTGCTTTACGGTTTCGTCCTCGCTATGCTTGTTCTTGCAGTGTGGATGTATCACTGGTAAGTTGCTTGCACCACAGAACGCGGATTAGCACCGAAGGTGAGAGCCTCTCGTGAGGCTCGATCCTTGGAGGCTAGAATTCCACGAAAGGAAGGTCTCGCAAGCATGAAACGATCACGTTTATTTTTGTTGAGCATACTGACGCTGGTTGCCGTGGCGTGGGCGGCGTATTCGATCTGGCTGCTGTTTAAGACGGGGATGGGACCGCTGGGACTATTTAGCATGCGCGAACTAGCCAGCGTTATACGGGAAGGGAGAACCTTGTACTACTACCAGTTTCATTTCAACTGGCTGGCTGTGCTGGGCGCATTCCTGCCGCTTATCCTCGTGGGCGCGTTCTGGGTGTGGCGCTGGGGTAAGCGTCTCACCATGAGCAAGCCCGACGGTGGGTAGCTGGACCCGAACGACTCTGTTTCAGGAGATGCTTTGTAGAAAATCATGAACTCGAAAGCCTCTTTCGCTCTTCTCTTCTTAGGCCTGCTCGGCTGTGCCAAGCCCAAGCCCCAACCATCTCCTCCTCCCCCTTCCATCGAGACCCCAGCCCCAACGATCTACCCCAAACAAGCTCCCCTCCGCGCCGGCGACATCTCCATCAAAGGCTGTTTAGTGACTAACTTGAAAGAGAACCAAGTAGACTGCATCTGCCGACACGCCAGCACCCATTTAGATTCCACAGACTCAAGGAAACCGATGGTGATGAGCTGCAAAGGAAAGTAAGATCAAATTCGTTTTTGTCTACGAAGCCGAGATGTTGGTGAGTGCACAGCGGGTCCCGAGCCCATACCCCTCGGGCGAGGAGATGGTGAGCGAAGATGAAACCCGGTTGCGTCTCAAGCCATTCTCTTCTGACAGGGAAACTTCTTCCCCTTCATAACTCTCTCGTACTCTTCCCAGCTTCTTGATCCCTGATCTCGGTTCGTCACTGTATGCAGTAAGAACGTGTTCCCATCCGAGTCGTCCCGTTTCCACCCGTTGAAGCCTTTCGGTTGATCGTGGGCGAGTTCTACGTCGCTGTAATCCTCAAATTCCATTCCGCAGGCTCGGCAGGGCTTCCCTTGGCGTAGAAGGCTATCCTTGCGCCGTTTTAGGGCCGCTGGCGAGCGTTCGATATGTCCGTCGGGGTAAATCCTCACTCCGGGTGAGATCTCACGGAATTTCGCACCTACATAGAGACCTGAGGATTCGGCTCGGCCGCAGCAGGTCAGACTGTGGTGGATCGGACAGCGTTCATGGAGACGAAGTTTCACTGCGCTTGGTATCCCTGAAAGAAGTTCGGCTTCTCGTCGGCGCGGGCTTCCATGGTTTTCGAGAACGTGATGCGCCAGAGTTTTTCGTAGGGCAGGCCGTTTTTGATGTTCCAGAAGATCGCAATGCCGGAGACTGGCAGGCCGAATTCGGCAAGAGCGGCGAGCGCTCCGAATCCATCCGCGTCGTCCCCTCCGGCCACCATATCCACCGTCGGTTCTAGGTAGCTGTGGCCGTCTCCGCCTTGGCAGGATTGGCAGGTATCGAAGCCTGCCGCGTGCAGCACTCGCACGGCGAAGCGGATGCCCGGATCAAGACCGCGATAGAAATCGTCGGAGAGAATCTTCGTGCGCAACGGAACGGCTCCGGCACGCAGGATTAGAAACCCTTCACCATCAAATTCTGGAACGCTCATTGGCGTCTTCTCCTTTCGTGGGAGCGCGGGATCAAAGTCCCCTAGCCTTGCGAATGGCAGCGATCAGGTTGAGCAGGTCGGGCGTGTCGAGACACTGACATCCACACGGTCCCATGGCATAGGCGGGTTCGCCTTCAAAACCTTCCTGGTCGCCGCGCTCGACTTCACATCCGTACTTATCGACGTGATATTTCATGAGGTGCTGGCAGTCGTAGCATTCGAGTTCTTCGAGCGCTTTCAGCATGTCCGGTGCGGCGGAGATGAGTTGAGCGAGTTGTTCGCAGGGAATCTCGTCGCTCTTGAAACGCTCCACGAATCCGTCTGTCGTGCATACCGGGCACGGCTCGCCATCCCGCTCAGAGTAAACAGTGCTTCCGATAGCAACCCACGGTCCTGCTATAAATCTGTCACTCATCGTTGGTCTCCTCAGTGGAGCGCCTCACGCTCCAGACCGGGAATATCAAAATTGATATGCCCCGGTTTCGACCTGGTTAAAATCCGAACATCGGCCCGATCACATCTCTCTGCCACGCGGCCTCTTCTTCGGCCTCTTCTTCGAGGATCTGCCGACGCAAGCACTGGGGGCACGTTTCCTCGCAGCACTCGCAATAACCGTGAATGCACCGCGAATCGCATTGCGGGCATTGTTCGTCGTCCGGCATTCGCTTAGCTTCAAAGCTCATATCAGTCCCTCCGCTTCCAGTTGTGCCTTCCATGTGGGATCAAGCGCCAGTTTCTTGCCGAATTCATCTTCGGCTACTTGGTCACATTCCGCCGAGCAGCAGCGCATCCCATCCAGTAAGGCGTTTTCTCCGCAAATAACGCAGTTGCCTTGATGTCCGCCCATGATCATTCCTAACCAGCACTCGCCCGCGTAGTTTAGTTCTTCGCCGCAGAAGCAAAAAGTCGTTGCCATAAAGAATTCTCCTTTCAGAATCTCTGGTAGAAGGTCTGCCCCTCGCCACAGGCCTTCTGGTTGGTATTCCCGGCGGTCGCACGGCACCGCAGCCTCAGTCCGATTCAGGCTGCGGAATACGCTGGAGGGACCGGGAAGCCTTCAGTCTCCGGCGAGTTCCTGGTCGCGGTCCCATCGGTCGAGCGACGGCACAATCGGTTGCGGCCCTTTCGGTTGCACCTTCTCCAAGCTCTTCGCGGTCATCAGTTCGGTTAGCGTGACGGTATGCTCCGGGTGGAGCACATCTTCCGTCGCCAGATGCAGCAGCGCCGCGTGGGAGGCGTTGTCGGTGATCTTCTCGCCCTTGTCCATGCGTGCCCGCAGTGCCTTGATAATTTCCACGTTGCGCTTCAGGTTGATGGTTGCGATTTCCTCCTCCATGCGCGACCAAGAACTGAAACCGTTCAAGTATTCAAGGGTCAAGTTGCGATACATGGCATCGACCTTTGAACGTTTCTCGCCGCCGGGGAAGCAGTGGGAAAGGAGGTTGTCCAATTCTTCCAGAAAGCATTTGCGCTGGATCGAGGCTTCGTGCGCGCTGTGCTCGCTGCCGGAGTTGAACAGGACGGCGCTGCTGCCGCGATCTGCCTGGACGCCAGCATGGGCGCCGCCGATGCCGATGGAATCGAAGTACGGCTGGAATGACTTCGCCACCTGCTGAAAGTATCCGACTTTGTAAGTGGGCTGATCCTTCCAGGTAAACGCTCGACCGTTGAGTTCCCACACTCGGCATTTCTTCACCGTAGCGACGTGGATCATCTGCGATTTGAAATTCCGCCGCGCTCGGCCCCGGACCTTGTCGAACTTGACCAGGTCGGGATCGTCCATCTGCGCGGTCTCGATTTCGAGATCGGGTTCGTGACCGAAATCACCCTCCGCTTTGATTTTCGTCCCGCCCTTCGCCACTTCCCGTTCCATCTCGCCTTTCTCGTTGAGCAGCTCGACTTCATCCCAGATGAAGCCCATCCGGCCGGTGACCAGGTAGTGAATGTTCGAGTCTTGGAAGTCCTGGGCGAACGGTGCCCACTCTTCCTTGATGCGGCCGATCCGCGCCAATCGCGGTCCACTCGCCTTCATACCTTCAGTGAACAAGTCTTGCCAGAAGTGCGAGACGGAATCGACGCCCACCGCGCATGCTCCTTCTTTCAATGCGTCCCGCGAGGCAGCCCGCAGATCAAGAAACGAGCGCGATCGATTGAGCAAGAGCGGCACGCCTTCCGCCTTGAAAATGTCGAGCACGAAATCGACGCCCTTCTCGGACGCGAGCCAGGCGACCGGCGCCGAGTTGTGATAGGTCTTCGACAGATAGATCAACAGCATGGCTAACAGTGTGGTTTTGCCCGTGCCCTTCGGCCCGAACATGCTTCCCTTCACGAATCCAACTTCTTTGGTTGCTGGTTTGAACGGCATGACTAAGCTGCCTCCTTAGCAGCGGACTGCGATGGTTGAGACTGCGAATGTGGGGGAATAACTTTCTTACGGAATTCTTCGATTGCCGCATCGGCCTGGACACACATCTCTAAGCCGAGCATCAAGGTTCGTTGGGCGGCTGCGGGATCGTTCAAGTTCAAGTTGCCGATCGCGTGGATGACGACGCCTGCGAGGTTCAGCAGCGCCAGTTCCTTGTTTTCGAGGAGCTTCTGGTATTCGCGGAGAGTTTCACTCATGATCTCCTCCGGTGGGTGACATCGCGGACAGTGGTCTCGTGCTCGGGACGGATGGCTTGGGCTGAGCGTCGAGCCGTATTCAGCGCGATCTCCCAATCTCCCTCGGGAACCAGCACCGAAAGCGCCCCGATGAAACAGGCTGGAAATACTTCTTTCTGGGCCGGAGTCATCTCGTCTTCGCGCGCTTTGTAGAGTTGGAGGTTATCCACGGGAGACCTCCATCAAGGCTGCTTTCAGTTGCCGCAGCCGGAGATGTTTCGAGCAATCCGCTTCATCGCCAGTGGGTAAGAACTGGATGACGGCGGGATCGCCGCATTCGCAACCTTCTACGTCCACGTGGGTGCAGAAGGGGCGGCAGACACGGTTGACTTCAAAGTGAAGTGCTTGGGTGAGTACCTGTGGAAAAGATGGGTGGGTGAGCAGTGGTAAATTGGCGTGAGCCATTACGGCCTCCGATATAGGTCGTTTCGGTTAGGGCGGCTTGGGTGCTGATAACACTCAAGCTGCCCGACTACGAGTACAATTCTATGCAGACCCCCTTTGCATTGTCAAGATAATTCTTGCATACCCCCTCTGAATAGTGCTAAGGTTCCTTTAATGGCGCTTACCAAGGAAGCCCGAGACTTCTTCGTCAAGCAGGGTCGGCTCGGCGGGAAGAGGTCGGCTGCGAAGCTGGCGAAGATGACTCCCAAGGAGGTCTCTGAGATGAAGCGCCGCGCCGCACAAGCTCGTTGGTCCAAACCCAAGAAGGAGAAACCATCCAAATGAGCCTCGAAGAGCGACGCACCTCCGTCATTGAATACCGTTTCAAGAACAAGGGGAGCAGTATCGATTTCCCCGTCATCACCGCCGAACCGGGAGAAGTTCACGTCACCATGCACACGTTCAAAAACTCGGCGCAGATCGAGGAATACATCGAAGGGTTGCGGAGAGCCGCGAAGGAAGCGAATCTCCCTAACGGCGATCAGGCAAAGTCCGCGTAAGAAAGATCGAACGTCGTGATGACATTCCACCACAGCAAAGCCCGCACGACCACGAAGGAACTGACGGACATTTCGCACCCGAGGCGGCTGAGAGTAAAGGGTGCCGACACGGAATCGCCAAGGGGCTGTCGCCTTGATTCCGGCGAAACGGGAATTCCAGTCTCAGACGGTCCTTCGGGGATGGGCAATGCGCTACAGCGAACGACTGAAGCCTGCTTACACGGCAGCAGCGGGCTTCAGGTTAACAGTTTCGAGACGGAGGACTTCTTGTACGTGGTGATCCGGGCCACAAGGAAAGCAAAGTAAGTGCTTTTTCTTCTACGAAGCGTCGCCTGAACTGGCTTCGTTGGGATAGGTACCTACCTACAATCTGGAGAGGAGATGGTGAGAGATGGAACTAGACGAATTGATCTTGCTAAGTGCATGCGCTTTGCTGGGCGGCAGAACGTTCGGCGGATTTTCAAAAACTTACGAGCAGCCGAGTGATCGAGAAATAACGGACGCGGTGCGCGATGCTAGCCGTGTGTGGCACGCCGTATTAGCTGCGAAGTGACGCTGACCACGGGCAAGCTTGACGGTGGGTAGCTGGACCCGGAAGCCCCAATGTACGGAGACGTGCTTCGTAGACTATAAGCCTTGGTACCTTCTTCAGCACTTCCCTTCCCCCTCCTCAGCATTCCACCATTCCATCTCAGGAGGCGTCACCCTTATGCGCACCACACTCCAATTAGGCCAGCCCATCAACACCTACGACCTGGGCGAAGCCTTGAAACTCCAGACCGGGCACTTCAAAGTCATCCCGCCGGACGGCGATCCCTTCTATGTCACCTGCGAACAGGGCAAGGGCATCGTCGACGTGCAATGGCCAAACCAGAACAACACGAAGCCGCTCACGGTGATCAAGGTCTTCGAACCGACCCATGGCATGACCGGCGAGCTGGCGACCACGCCGATCCCCGTCCGCGCCACGGGATAAAACGTAGTTCGCTATACTTGTTCCTGCAGTTCCAACCCTCGAAACATCCCGACCGATGGGAGGGCAGGGACCCCGTGTGCTCTCGCTCGAAGCCCCAACTTCGTAGAATATGCGCCTCGTTCTTTTGCACAGTTTTCGCATCACTCTTGGTGCGCTACCGTACTTAAGTATTTTCACAGCAAAATCCACAACTTGTTGATATCTTAGCCGCTAGAGTTGACTGAGTCCGCGTCATTTCCTGGGAGGGGGTGGCGCGGGCGTTTTTGGTTTCGACGACTCCCACCACGCGCACTCCCCGTGTTTTGGGCAGCGGACCCATCCCAACGCTTTGACCACGGAGCATCAAGGCGTAGACACTAGTTCCCCACACCTCGGTAACCTTCCTTCTCTCCTGATTTTCTCCTAATCTCAAGCCTTCGGAGCGCCAGCTCCTTCTTTCCAAGCGTCCCGCCGTGCGCAAAAACGGCATCGTACCTACCCCTCGGAGAAGTGTTCCCAAAACATCATGGCTAAAGGACGTGTGGGCGTGCTGGAAGCCCATGAATCTCCAGCATTGGAACCCGCGACTCGTTGCGGCCGCGCCATCGCAGAATACCTGGTCGATACCGGGGAAGCCACGCGCATCGGCAAACGGCTGATCCAGATGGTAAGAGCCCGAGCCCGGGACGCCATCACCCAAGCCAAAGCCGCCCGCGACTCAATCCAGGCAAAGCTGGAAGTCATTATGTACTGGGACGGCCCCTTGGGAGTCGGCAACTTGCTTCCCTTCGCCCGATTGAAGAACTACGGAGATAAACTTCACTACGAGATGCCGCACGCCAACGATGTAGGAATGAGACGGCATGGACTCTATCGAAGAGAGGACGAGTTGCGATCCCGCGAGATCCACGTCTCCTCTCGAAGCCTGTTCAACTATCAAATCTTGCCTGCAGCCGCGGTGAGCGCGTGAACCTCTGGCAGATTCTGGAAGCAGAAGGCCTCCTTCGCCGACGACCTCCTTTGCCCGGAGGGAGCGTGCTCGAAGCTCCCTTGAAACCTCGGCCTCGTCAGGCGAAAGAGAAAGACAGCTATACCTCAGGTCGCCCCTTCCTGTCAGCCAAAAGACATGGCCTGCGGCGCATGTGTGACCACTGCATCACAGGGAAACATCCCCGCTGTGAATCTCCCCTCTGTCCCTGCATCTGCAGGAGCGTATCCGTAGCAGCAACAGCGTGAAACCCCTGACTCCAACCGAATTGAAGATTGCCGCCTTAGTCGCTGATGGGCTCGGGCAAAGCGAGATTGTCCGTAGGACTGGCAAGTGTCCAACGAATGTGAAAAATCGTCTTCGCGCGATCTACACGAAACTCCAGGTCGATGATCCGGGCTTCCATCCCCACGTTCGTCTCGGCGTCTACCTCAACTGTGAACTCTTCCAGATCGGCCTACGAGAGCTGAAACTCGCCAGTTAGCATGTGCGCTGGGTGGAATTTGCCGTCGACTACGTCATCGCACTCTCAGATATTCGGAGCGCACCCGGTGGAAAAGCTCTTTCCCACGAAGCCGCTAGCCTCTGTGCAGTCCTGATCATGTCCATGCCGGATCCCAACGTACAAACTTCCACGGAATTTGAGATTGAGAAGTTCCTTCGCGAGTACGAGAATCCGCGGCGGCTTCCGGAAAAGTGGCTCAAGAACTATCTCGGACGCCCGCGGCCCCAACTCGCCATCGATGTGATCACGGCTTTCGATGAAAAGTGGAAACTGGAGCGTCAGCTCGGACGAGCGAAAGTGACGATCTGGATTATGTCGCTGATTGTGAGCCCGCTGATCGGCGAACTGGTGAAGCTGGTATTCGCCCGCATGATTAAGTGAGCGGCATGCCCTGTCAGTGCAAATGCGGCTGGGCGCTTGGGTTTGGCATTGCAGGGTGTGTGCTGAGTGTCACGTTGTTTCTTTTGTGGCTGTGGTACTAGCCAGGAGCAACGCGGATGGTGGGTAGGGCCCCGTGCGAGCCAATGTACGGAGACGGGACACGTAGAAGATAAAGAATTGAAGATTTATTTGTCCCGCCAACGCCAACACGAGAAACTTCTCGCCCTGCAAGAGATGCGCACGCGGGAGTTGGAACTACTGGCCCAGAGCCGAACTCATGCCGATCCGCGGTATGTACAAGACGTCGTCGGATTCATCTGGGAAAATCTCCTTCAGCGCAAACTGCGCAATCCGGATCCGCTGGCTGAAACCGATCGCCGGCGCCTGCAAACTCTGGCCTCGTTATTGAAGGCTGCGTAATGCTCTACCCCGTTCATCTCGACTTCAAACGACTGGAAAGCTTCGCCAGCCATCGCCAGCGCATTGTCGCTCTCACCACGGCAGCGCTGAATCCTCACCACTGCTCCACGGAAGAGCATCGAGGGTCGCAGGACCCGGTACTTGGCTGCGAAGCAGACGAGGAAGCAGAGTAGTGAAAGCGGATAGCGCATCGTCGCAGATTTTGCGGACTATCGAAGGCACGGCACGCGACAAAATGTTTTTTCGTCGCTTTTCTTGATTCATGTACGCCTTCTCCGATGCCGAATTGCTTCGCATTCTCGCCGCTGCCAAGCGCGCGAACGACAAGCACTGGTTGATGATGTGCGTCGCCTACAACCACGGTCTGCGCGTCTCCGAACTCACTGGAAAGAGAGCATTTCGGGTGAAAGACATCGAGCAGGGACGCATTTATATTCAGCGCGAGAAACGCGGCGATCGCTGTGATCACTCGCTGCAGGAGAACCCAAATCCATTACTAAACGAGCGCCAGGCGCTGCTTGATTACGTGGCTAATTTGCCACTTAATCAACCTGTCTTCACCTACTGCAGGCAGTGGTTCTGGGTACTCGTAAAGCGCTATGCAAAAGCCGCTGGTGTTCCTCTAAAGCGCGCGCGCACGCATTCTTTTCGTCACACAGTTGGGCTGAAACTGATTGATAAAATTGGTGTTAGTCGTTTGCAGCGTTTCCTTGGACATAAGAACGGCGCTGCGACTCTGCAGTACACCAAACCAAAAGAAGAGGACGCTACGCAGGCGGCAAACTCTGTGCTCAGCTCTTGATTGGTTGATTATTTCGCCGTTTTCAAGTTTTCCGGGCTAAATGGCTGAAAGCACACAGGAACAGGCAAAAAAGAAGCGGCACGGCGGATACCGCGAAGGCGCCGGCCGAAAATCCGATCCACTGAAAAACGCCCAGCTCGGAGCGGCCACCGCGCTCAAGATCCTCAACGAGCTAAAGCACGAAAGCGAGCTAGTCCGCCTCTATCGCAACTGCGGCGATGCCCGTCTGATGGCACACATCCTTTTTCGATTGCGGGAATGGGGCTACGGCAAACCAGTGCAAATGGAAGAGGTCAACGCGAACGTAGATGGCAACCTCAACCTCGATCCCTCCGCGCGTCTTGAACGCCTTACAGGATTGCTCACCCGCGCACTTAAGAAAACTTCTCGGTCAGCTAAGTGAGCGGGAACAAAACGAACTCGCCGCCCTGCTCGAACGCCGGGAACAAGATGACATCTGGTCCGCCATCTCCGAACGCGAATCCTCCTGGGACAAAGGTCCCTTACTGTGGCTGAGCGCGCACACCAAAACCGAAGACACCCACTGGCAGGCCAAGGGCACGGAATTCCTCTCGCCCTTTCCCAAGAAAGAATATCTGCGCATCGTGATGGAATACTTCTTATCGCGGCCTAGTGTGTTCCTGCCAAAATCGCGCGAGATGATGATGAGTTGGCTCGTCTGCGGCTACATCGCCTGGGAGTGCCAATGGTTCCCCGTCTTCTGGCTGGCGCAAACCGGCAAAGAGGACAAAGTGGCCGAACTGATCGGCTACGCACGCACCCTCTACCGCAATCAGCCAGAGTGGATGAAGCAGCGCAACCGGATCATCGTCGACAACGACACGGAACTCGGCTGGGAAAAAGGTGGAAGATTTCTCGGGATCCCGAAAGGTATGGACCAGGCGCGCATGCACCATCCCAAAGGATACTTTCAGGACGAATCCGCGTTTCTGCCGGAAGCGCAGCAGGCGCACGATGCAGTAAGACCCGTGTGTAAGCAAGTGATCTGTGTAAGTTCGGACGAAATCGGTTGGTTTCACAACGAATGCAAATTGGAGGGATGAGGACAATGAAAACAAGATTGAGGATTTTCGCGGTAACGGTCGTACTGGCGGTTCTCGGCATTTCCGTGTTTCATCTGCCGCGTGTATTGGCGCAATGGGGATCCGGCGGGATCTTCACCGTTCCGTCCGGCGGGCTCTACTTGAACTGCCCACTCAGCGCCTGCTCGGTTACGGGGCAAACGTTGAACTTCCCCGGCCTGAGCGCCTTTAACATGCTCACGGCGGACAATGCGACTACCTCGAGCACAACCGCGCTGGTGAATACCGGCTTATCGTTCCCTATCGCGGCCAACGAGACCGGACATTTGGATTGCCAGGTCTATTTCACCAACGCCAGCGGCGGCGGCTTGTCGCTCGCGGTGGCAGGACCAGGGACGCCCACGGAAATCACGGCGCAGGCGAGTATTTATTCTGCGGCAAATACTTCGAACCTTAGTATTTCGCAGGGAACCTCCTGGGCTGCTGTGCTGGGCTCAACCACCAGCACCGTAACGACAATTCAACCAGCGCACGTATATGCGACGATTGAAAACGGCTCGACGGCGGGAACCATTGCGCTGCAGTTTGCCGACGTGAACACCACCGGGCCGACGACGATCAAGCGGGACTCCTGGTGCACATTCCCGTAGAGTGTGACTTTTAATTCACACATAACCTGCCCGTTATGATCGACCGCTGCCAATTCACTCCCAACGGCGACAACCCTCCGTTCGCCGTCCCCATCGACGACCTGTGCACGGTCCCGACCGAGAGCATGGCTTATCTGCTGGCCTCGCTCTTATTGGGGGAGCCAGACGGTTGCGAGGTTCAGAAGAAAGACATTCTCGAAATCGGCACCGGCTCGGGTTACCAGACCGCGATTCTCGCCGCACGTTGCCGCTCCGTGATTTCGCTTGATATGAAGATGCAACCCTCCGCCGCACTCCATTTGCCGGAGAATGTTGTCCTGATGCTAGCCAACGGCTACGAGTACGACAGCGGAGAGCAGTTCGACGGAGTGCTGGTCACCTTCGGAGCCAGCCGCATCGCGCAGTCCTGGGTGAACCAAGTAAAACTCGGCGGCAGGCTGGTCGTCCCGCTCGATACCGGGACCAACTACCGGATTTCCGTCTATGAACGAACCGAGGCAGGATTGGAATTGCTCGAAGTCGCCGCCTATGCACCATTCACGCCGGGAGCGGAAGCGTGAGCTTCTCTCATCCTTCCCAGCACGCCCATAAGCTCGCAGGCATGGCAGCCGCCGCCAAGTCTTCGAAAACGCCCGCACATTTACGCCAGCACTTACAGAAACGAGTTCAAGAGGCCACTATGAAATCCAGAGTAGACAATCTCCGCCGTCCGTCCGGCAAAGTTCCCCAGCAGCAGATCATGAAGACGACGGACTCGACCGACGTGCGGGAGCAGCCGCCGAGCGATCCCACGCCCTTCCAAACTCAAGGCACCGATACGTCTCCCATGGGAAATAAAGTGGGAACGACGCGCACCCAGCCTGCTCCAGCGGGAAATCGGCCCATGAATGTAACCGCCACAGCGAGACCGCCGCGAGCGCCAGGACTCGTCGCCTCGCAGGGAGCCGTGAGGAATGCGCGACCGGCAGCGCCCGGGCTGAATCAGAACTTTCGCGCCGATACCCGACAGGCGCGCGCTGCAGGCTTGAATCAGACGGTCAATCCGGTCCGAAAGACTAACAAAGTTACCGGCGTTCCCGCGCAGCACAACCGTAACGTTCGACCGGGATCAGCAAACCCCGCATTCTACGGGGACTTCACTTAGGAGTAAGCGTATGGCAGAAGTAGAACGCAAGATTCTTCACGATGACGGGACGGGTAATTTACGGCATTTGCCCGAAGAGCCCGCCCCGGTACTTGAGGACGTAGAAGCGAACGATACCGAGTTCAGCGAGGAAGACGAATACGATGGCGAAACTGACGAGCTACCAACGGAATAGGCTTCCGGCCTCCGATTTTGCCGGACCAGGCCGCACCTATCCCGACGAAGACGCGAATCACGCGCGCGATGCTCTGTCCCGCGTCTCGGCGAACGGATCGCTTGCCGTCAAAGCGGAAGTCCGCCGTAAGGTGCACGCCAAGTTCCCCGCCATCGGCAAGGGCAAGAAGAAGAATCCAGCTTTCTACGGTGAGTAAATGCCCTACAAGTCCCAAGCCCAAGCCGCCTACTTCAATATCCACCGGAACGAACTAGAGAAGCAGGGCGTCAACGTCGATGAGTGGAACCAGTCGAGCAAGGGCCTGAAACTGCCGAAGAAGAAAACGCCGCAAGCAAAACCCAAAAAGAATCCCGCATTCTATGGCGAGTAGCCAACCCACCGCAGACACCCCGGTCTTCCCTCATCCCGGCATCCGTGTGCACACCAACTCCCACGGCAATACCGTCGTCCGCCTGCACTACGAAGCCGACCAGGAGAAAGCGGCAGGCAAGAAAGTCCACATCCCCGAGATCAACCGCTATCTCTCGCCCTGGGCAGCGGCGCAATTCAAGCAGATGACCGACCCAAACGCCTACCTGCGGGAGTACGAGATCGAAGCGGAAGCGGCGTTGGGCAGACTGGTCTTCAATCTCGACGAAGAAGCCTCCTGCGAGATGTCGTTCCCCATCCCGCAGAAGTGGACCCGCCGCATGGCCCTCGATCCCCATCCCAGCGTTCCCCACGCCATGCTCTGGGTTGCCACGGACCCTTGGGGCGATCGCTGGTATTACCGCGAACTCTGGCCATCGCGCGCCTGCTACCGCTACGACAACGGGCGACTCTTCGGAATCCCTGGCCCGTGTCCGGATGACGAGCCTGTCATGCGGATCCGCGATTACGTCGAGACCATGCAATGGCTCGAATCCTCGAAGAATCCGGAAAACGTCGAGAAGGCCGTTCCCTTCGATGAGAAGATCAGCGCCCGCGTCATTGACTACACCGCCCGAGCTTTCGGCAAAGGCACCAACGACGACCAGGAGCAGCCGAACTTCCAGCAACGATTCGAGCAGTACATGTGCTCGCCGGAATTGCGCGTCTCTTGCCCAGTCTTCGAAGATGCGAAGAAGGATCATGACGTCGGCTTCGAAATGGTGAACGCCGGACTGAAGCCCCGTATGGTGCAAGGGCCGGAAGACAAGCTGGTCAAGCGCAGCCGCATTCACATCTTCCGCGACCGCTGCCCGGAGCTGCTCTTTCAGTTGAAGAATATCCGCCGCCAGCAACTTACCCCACAGCAAGCAATGACGAAAGACCCAACCGGTAAGCCAGTCTCTGTCCGGGCGCACTTAGCCGATGATTTGCGCTACCTCGAAATGGCGAACCCGATCTATCTGAATCCCGTGCCGCAGAAGAGCACCTGGAAGCCCATGGTGGACGGGATCGCGTACTAAAGATGATTGCGCAATGAGTGGCGCTCCAAGAAGTCCCGGCTTTCAAGAACGCAAGTCTTTAGCGGCTTTTTGTGCGAACGAACCCATCTCGCCAGGCTTGGATAGGACGATTCCTTCTCGTCGTAATCGGTCGCTAGAAAGTGCGCTAGCTCTTCCGTCATACGGTCTAAAAGAATTGCGGATTGACGAAGCAACCCCTGGGTATCAGTTTCCATGCCCGAGACTGTAGCACTTTCCATCCTTAAAACAAGCTTATAACCATGGCCGTCGTCTCTCCAATCAACGCCGTCTCCGAGATCATCATGCGCCGCGATGAGTCGAAGAAATGGCTGCGCCTGAACTACTGGGATGAGTGGATTGAGACCTGGCGCATGATCAAATGCCGCACTAAGCCCATCCACAAGATCGATTCGGCCGGCAAGGAAACCACCGAAGAAGATCGATCCCGGACGAATGTCGAGA
Source organism: uncultured Acidobacteriota bacterium (assembly GCA_963717205.1). Lineage (GTDB taxonomy): Bacteria > Acidobacteriota > Terriglobia > Terriglobales > Acidobacteriaceae > Sulfotelmatobacter. The sequence continues at coordinate 577,298 of CAVQVP010000002.1, forward strand.
GCGGCCTCGCGAATCTGATCTTCCGCAAGAACGTCGCGCGATTATCGGCTCAACCCTATACCCTGCGAGTGCGCGGCGGCAGTGACCCCACGCGCGCCGCCCGGCTGAGCGCCCTGCTCGGCCAGCAATTCGATCAATCCCAGGAGCGCGCTGAAGACGTTCGTGTCCGCATGGCGGCAGAATCGCTCGGCATCGGCATCTCGAAGCTCTACTGGGATTTCGTCTCGCGCACCATGGTCTTCCGCAAAGCCGTACTCAGGGAAGGCAAGGTGGTGATGAACAACCGCGAAGCCTTCATGCGCTCGCGCCAGGCTCCCGACGCCGAAATTCAGCAGGCCGTCGAAGAGTACGGCGCGAACATGACGGACGAAGAAGTGCAGGAATTCATGGGCAAATCGGGCACGGAGATTACCGTCCCGCAGCAGGTGGAGAAATACGAAGGGCCGCGGGTGAAAGCCTGCTTCCCTGGCGATGTCTACTGGGAGCCATTCGCGAGAACCATCCGCCAATCGAGCTTCATCATCGAGGCGTACCGGGAAACCGATCTCTGGCTAAAAAAGATGTTAGGGCTGAAATATAAAGACCCGGAAACGGGGGAGATGACGCCCGCGTTTGATCCCGACGCCGTGGCCGGCCTGATGCGCCTCGATCCTGAGCCAGTCGTCGTGAAGGGCGAATTCCAGGAGCTGAAAGATTTGTTCCGGACTGCCGTCGGTCATCAGGACCAGGTGCAGTATCAATTCCCGCGTAACCTTCGCGTCCGCAAGCTCTACGACATCCTCGAAGAGCACAAGCAGGACGACGACGGAAGAATGTGGATTACGTGGGTCTCCGAGAACTACCGCGACAAAGTGTTGGGCAAGATGCCCTATCCGTTCGAATTCTACGGGGACACTGCGTTTACCGACGAAGTGCCGCTACCGGATTTGAACGACGCCATTGGCGATTCCACTCCACGCCTGCTGCGTTTCATGTTCCAGCTTTTCAATCTGCAGCACTGCCAGAACTTCGATTACATCACACAGCTGATCCGGCGGCACTTCTTTGCCCCGTCGTCCATGGAATTCTCCGAAGACGTAATGGAGCGCGGCAACATGCGGATCACGCGCTACACGGGAGGCAATGGAGCGAATATCGTCCCTGATCCGACTCCGCAGATTCCCGAAGGAGCCTTGGAACGCGGCGCGGCCCTGATGCAGCTAATTGGCATGTTTGAGCCCAGCCTGAACACGACGACCGACGGAACCCAGTTCAATCCCCAAGCCTCGAAGACCGCAACCACGGCAGTTCTGCAGGCGAAAGCCGCCGACGTACTACTCCAATTCAAGATCGACGGCCGTAATCTCTACCTCTACCAGCTCGGCATGAAGAAGATCTGGATGAACCAGCAGATGGCCGACATGGATCGGGACTGGGAGATCAAACAGAAATACTTTGGAGCGCAACTCAACGACGCGCTGAAGCCGTATCTGGACGAAAAAGGCCTGCTGAAGCAGCAAGAAGAAGCCTCGCAGATTCCCTGGGTCACGACCGACCAGGCGGGCAAGATCGCCACCGTGAAGCTGAATCCCGGCGAAATTCAGGAAGACTTCGAATGCGAGCCGGAGGCCGGTTCCTACATGGCCGTGGATGACGACCTGAAACGACAAGCTGCGATCGAACTCGACCAGGTTGCCATGCAGTCGGGCGATCTGCTCGACAAGAAGAAAGTCCTGACCAACCACCTGAAGACGATTAAGGGCATCGATGATCCGGAAGAATTCTTCGCCCCACCACAGCCGCCGAGCCCGCCGCCACCCAAGATCAATATCACGCTGAGCGGGAAGATCGAAGACATTCCATCGCTCGCAAACGCGATCCTGCAGGAGTTAGGACTGCCTCCGAGTTCTGATCTTACCGAACAAGCGCAACTGAACACATTGAAGCGGGTGAGCGAAGGCGCCAATCACGCGACGAACCTGCTAAGCCCTGCGCAGCCGCAGCACGAAGGCGGACCGCTGGGCGCGGCAGAAGGCGAACCTGCAGCCTGATGGAGGGATTGACCGACATCGAGCGCGGCGCACTGAATGACTTTCTAGCCAAACTTTCGCCTCTGCGTAGCGCCGTCGAGAAATACGTCGCATTCCGAAAAACAGAGAACGAGGCGAACGCCAGTGATTGCTTGCGTGGTGTTCCCCGGCAACTGGAGCAAGCAGTCGATTACGCAGCCAAAGCCGAAGTCTACAGCCAGCTTCTGAAGGATTTGCAGAGATTCGCGGACAAATAGGAGAAAACGATTATGGCAGTCACCAAGGGAAAGTTGCGCCACATCCACATCGAGCCGGATACGGCACCAGGGTCCAAGGGTGCGCAGGTCACCATCCACAAGCACGTCACGGAGGGCACGAATAAAGGGCCGTGGCTTCGCAATGAGGACGAAGAGAAGAAGTCCCATCCCACGCCGGAAGCGGCGGCGGCGCACGTGCTAAAGACGCTGAAAGAGCACTTCGGATCCGAGAAAGGCGACGACGGAGGAGCCTCCTTCCGGGAACCCTTACCCAAGGCGGGTAAGACCAAGGCGAACGTCAGCCATCCGATGTCGGATGACGGCCCAAATCCGTCGAGCGACAGCTACTAACAAGTTTTCGCCGGGAACCACCCCGGCATAGCGGTAAAGGAAAGGAATCTTTATGCCTACCGAAACTCCAGCGGCGCCTGCGGCAGAAACCACCTCTGCATCCGCAGCGCAACCGGCGGCAACCACCCCGTCGGCCAGTGAGTTTAGTTCGTTTCTTGGCGTTGAACCGACCGAACTACCTTCTCTCCGTCCCGCACAGAACCCCGAACCAGCGGGAACCGAAACCACGACCACCCCAGAAGATGCGGCGGGCGCGGGCTCAGGCGAAGAGCCGGTAGTCGAAGGCGAGACCGAAGAAACGGTAGCGCTCGAAGGCGAAGCAGACCCTGAACAGGTTGAAACCTCAGCGGACGACGACAACTGGCTCCCTACGGAGCAGGCGAAGGAGTTTCCCGAGGCGACCCTGCAGGAGTATGCCCAGCGGCGAGGCTACAAGTGGGATCCGCAAGATGAGAGCCAAATGCGGCTCTTACGCGACAAACTGAATACCGACATTTACGTCGAGCAGATGCGTGCGCAACTCGAAGACCAGACATTGGAGGAAACCACAGCCGCCGATGGTCAGGAATTCGAAGCGGACGCAGCGGCTACGACAGACGGAACGGTCGCCGATCCACGCGCCCAGCATTATGAGCAAGTGGACGCGGTGGTCGCACAGATCGACCAGCAGGCCACGGAAGAACTCGGCCGGGGCTTACTTGGAGCGCTAGGAGTGAACGCCGACCCGCAACATTTGCAACGGCTGCAGGCTGCCTTACGGAATCCGCAAACGACGCCCGAACAACGGGCTGAGATTCAGCAGACCCTGGACCTTGTACAAAACGCGGGAAAAATCGGCGGCACGCTGGCGCGCGGAGCGGTTGACCTGATCATGACTGCAGTTCCGACTCTTCTGCCTCAGATGATCGAGGCGGCAGCGCCTGGACTGCTGGATGCCTATCAGGGTTGGCAGCAAGTACGAGAGGTCGGTCAGGCGTGGAATAAACTCGCCACCGCCAAAGGACCAAATAACCAGCCTCTCTATTCGAACCTGCCAACGTACCAGAGCAAGGAATATTTTGACCTGGTGCTCAAGACCGAGCGTGAACTGGGACAGCCGAAGGGCTGGATTGGCGCGCTCAACGTACCGCTCGATCAGAAGCTCACCATGATTGCGCGAGTCGCCAGCGGCCTGCAGGCAAGGCCGGCAGTCTCGCGGCAAGTGGTGCAGCGAGCCGTCAATGCCGGCAGACAGCAGGAGCGCACACAACAGCAGCGGCGGGCCGCCGGGCGCGCCATGGGTGCGGGGGCAACCAGCCAGCGGTTTGAGCAGGACGAACCGGGCGATCCGATCCGGGACAACCTCAGAAAGGCCATCGCCGAGCAGAATTCGCAGGCCGATCCTTTCCGGGGCGCAACCACACGTCCGAGTTAATTCCCCACTTCTCAAACTAGCTACAGGCAGAGGAACTTTCAGCAATGGCAGAACAGGCAATTCGCACCTTTCAGGACTACCAGACGGAAGGCACCCTGGTCCGGGATGTGAGCGTGGACATGCTCCTGCTCGAACCCGACCGGACTCCGCTCTACGTCCTCACCAACAACTCGAAGCGCAAAAAGAGCGTGTATAACCCGATCTTCGAATGGCCGGAAGATCAGGATCTGCCGATGCTGGGCACGGTTTCGAACGGAACCACCGCCTTAGCATCGAACGCGACCAACATCCCGGTCCAGGACGTGACCATCTTCGGCGTCAACGATATGGTGCAGGTCCCAACCGGGGGCGATATCGGGACCGGCATCGAGGAATTGATGCTGATCACCGCGGTCACCATCGGCGCCGGCACGCCGTCGACCACGGCATACCAGATCGGCGCCGTCGCTGGCACCATCACCGTAACCCGCGGCTTCGCTGCGACCACAGCCGGAACCGTCGGGGCGACCCAAAGCCTCCGCATCCTAGCCACGGCCGCAACCGAAGGCGGAGCGATTCAGCAGCCGCGTGCGCCTTATGTGACCCTGAAGACTTCGGCCTGCCAGATCTTTGAGCAGCCGATTCAGATTACATTGATGGCCGCAGCTTCACGGACCTACTACGACCGCAATGAACGAGCCAGACTGCAAATGCTCGCCATGCGCCGCGCCAAGCTCGAAATCGAAGACGCTGGCATCTTTGGAGTCTTCTCGCAGTCAGTCAACGGAACCTCCACCCGTCTTACCTCGATGGGCGTGCGCTCCATCATCTCGCCCTTTGTCACCGACATGGGCGGGACAGCCACGTATCAGTCCTTCCTGCAGGCGAACGAGTTTACCTTCCGTTTCGGCTCGCCGCAGAAACTGCTGATCGCATCGCCCCTGGTGAAAACGTCGCTTGACTATTTCGCCGCGGCCAAGCAGTTAGTGAAGCCGGACATCGACCTATTCGGTGTCAGCCTGAAGAAGTTCATCACTTCGAACGGCACCTTCCTCGTGGCCAACAACTTCAACATGGGCGATTACAACGCGGTGACCAACTACTCTTACGAGGCATTGGCCATCGACCTGCCCTCGCTCGAATTCTGCCCGCTCTCGGACAACGGAATTTCCTGCGATACCCAGTTGAAGACCAACTACGACACCACCAACCCGAAACTGATCAAGGACCTGGTGTACACGCAAGCCGGATGGAGAGTGCGCCATCCAGCAAGGCACGCTCGTTTTACGAATTGGACAGCGTTTCAATAGACGCTTGTCCTCGGTGCGCCGCTTCCAACCTCTCAGCGGCGCACCGAGTTTTTCCGAATTCAAGCAAGGAGTTTTTCTATGCACGTATTTGCCGAGAACTGGAAAGCCAAGTGTTCCGTCTGCGGGGAAGAAGTCACCTACCCCAACTGGAAGTGCAAGAAGATGCCGGGGCATCACAAGGTTGCTGATCAGACCTACTTCCATTTAGGCGGTGGGCACCTGCAGAACTGGCGCGAAAAGCGCGGCTGGTCCCCGATGGTCATCCTGAAAGCCGGAACCGAGATCACCGATCCGCGCACGGGAGCGAAGATGCTGGAGGCGACGATCCGCGTGGTCTTTGCCCAGCAGCAGGTTTCAACCCAAGACCCCGAGGTGCAGTTCTACCTTGAAACCAAGAACGATAACTCGATCGTTTGGGGCGAGGAAGGCCTGAAGCAGTGGCAGAAGATTTACCTCACCCAAGATCAGCAGAGCGAAATGGCAAGAGCCGAACTGGAAGGCCTGCACAAGCAGATTGCCGACCAGAACGTTCTCCTCGAACAGACGAGAGCGAGAGTCGGCAAAGGCTCGCCAGCAGCGGCAGCCGCACACTAATGCGGGTAAAGCTGAGTATTGATGCTGCGCATAGCCGCAAGCTATTGCGTGGCGATCCTGTGGTGATCAAAGTGCCGAAACACGCCACAGAACTACAGTTGCGGCTCGCGCATTTCCGGACGAGAGAGCAGCAGGATTCCTTCGCGAAGATTTGCGATGTGGTCTTCAACGGGAGGCCCGCATGAGTGCCTGCCGTGGATGCGGGGCGGAGGCCCTCCGAACCTCCGCGCGTTATATGGGGAAGACCCTGCTGTCTGAAGTCTGTCCCTCCTGCGCTCCGGAGAAATTCCAAAGCGTCAAAGTCACCGATCCTTCCGACCGCCGTATCTGGGCAGGGCACGAAGCCGAACCGCAGAAATACTACGACGCCGATGGCGAAGGCGTGAAACGGGCGAAAGACGAACTCCGGCAAGACATCTGGAATGAATGGAACGGGGACGAAGACGAACAGATGCGGGAGCAGAAGCGCCGGACGCGGCGAACCGCTCCGATGACGCCAGAGGAAATCGCTCGGGCAGAGAACTACGGGCGAACCGTGCTCCGACCTGCTTTGGAAGAGGCCAAGCGTGCGTCCTGAAAACCATGCGTCCTGAAAATCTGGACATCACTGACGCCTCCCGATTGCTCGACGATCTGAAGCGGGAAGGCGAACGCTCGCGCGGCTTCAACAAGCTCGACCTGGCGGACGCAGAAAAACGGCTGACCAAAATCCTCTCTAGTCCCGAGGGCAAGGAAGCCTTTCGCCGGGTCACTGGTATGCGGGAGGCGGTGTTCGCTGGGGAAGCGCGCGAGGCGGAAAACAAGCTGCCTATCGTCGCAATCCTCATGCCGAGCTACCGCCTCCCTGCTCCCCAGGCTTGGGAAGGCGTCAATCGCATGATACGTGCCTCCCTGCAAGTCTGCCAGCCTTTCATGGAGCCGACCATCCGACAATCCGTTGTGCACTGGACCCGCAACTACGCGCTCAGCTTGCTATTGAAGAGCATGAAGCCCTGGGACTATGTTCTGTTCATCGATGACGATATTGTCATGCCCGAAGATGGGCTAGCGAAAATGCTGGCGCACAAAGTGGACCTGGTCGCCGCCGCGTGCACGGTGAGAGTCGATCCGCCCATGCCAAACTTCCGCGTCTATGACCCAGACACACATCTCTTTATGACGTGCATGGACTGGAGCCGCGAAGGATTGGTAGGAGGAAAGCATTTCGGAATCGGGACGGGAGCGGCGCTGTTCTCGCGCAACTGCCTCGAACGAGTGGGCGAGTACTACATCAACTGCCGTTACGAACAGAAGTATTTCGGCTTGAAAGACCCGGAACTCGACCGTATCCAAACGGCACGGCAGGCCAAAGCCAAAGAGACAGGAGACTTCTGGTGGTTTGAGTTTCTGAAGCAGCCGGACGGACTCGGGGAATTCGGAGAAGATATTTCGTTCTGCTTTAAGTGCATCGAGCTAGGAATTCCGGTCTATGTCGATACCACGGTGCGACCAAAGCATATGGGAGACTACGGGTACAACCTGGATGATTACATCGATTGCCGCCAGAGCTTCCATGAGAAGAAAGCCTTGTCGCAGGCGATGGTGAGCGATCCGCTCGTAGGTGCGCCGATGCAGGAGGTGGGAGCGTGATTATAAAAACGGTTCGTGTTCACCTCTGCGATCTGTGCGGCAAGAGGGCAGAAACCCCTGCAGACAATTCCTTTACGATGAGCCCTCGATTGCCGACTGAATGGGTGGCTTTGCTGACCTTTAAGTCCGAAACGGGCACAAAGAGTGCGGAGAGCCATGAGTTTCATATCTGCCCCGCGTGTGCGGCAGAAAAAGTACAACCCCTCATTACATCGTTTCAGCAGCAAAAAGCCGCAGTAATGCAAAATCTGGGGGCGGCTCAATGCGCCTAGCCGTGTTCTTCCCTGCTTCCTTGTTCTCTGCCTGGGCCTGCTCCTATGGCCTGGTGGAGTGCTTGAGAAGAATGGGGCATGAAGTGAAGGCAATTCCGCTTGATCCGGCGACAACCTCACCGTTCTTAGGCGGTTCTCCGCATTCCGAGTACGATGGCGTAATCCTCTCTGGGCCTGAGCACATTGCGCGCCTGGTGAAGAAAACATCTACACCCACCGTCGCATGGCTGCACGAGACTGTCGAGCGCGAAGACTATGGCAAGCTCGACGTGGACGCGATCAAGCGCTCTGCCGACATCGTCTTCTGCCCCGCCATTCAGGATGAGAAGTACGGCTTCCGCTATCTGCCGTTCGGAGTAGACACGAATATTTTCAAGCCGACCGTAACGAAATGGGACGGCGAATTCCATCCTCCACCGAAATCCATCGACGCCGCCTTCATCGGCCTGCTCTACCCCAAGCGGCAAGCCTTCCTCGCGGAACTGAAAAAGCATGGCGTGAATCTGGTCACCGGCAATGTGCAAGTGCTGGAACTGGGCGGCGTGAATCCACGCAAGACCGCCGAACTCTATGCCGAGAATATCCGCAAGATCAAAGTGTTTGTGAACCTGCCGACACTGTCGCAGTTAGCGGTAACGAAGATTTATGAAGTGCTGGCCTGCGGAACGCCCATCCTGACGCCGGAAGTCAGCGACATGCGCAATCTCAAGGGCTTGCCGGTTGCGGTCTATAAAGATGCGAGGCATTGCGCCGAATGCATCGACGCGCGAGCCATCTGCACGGTCGATCCGCAGAAGATCGCTGACGACCACCGTCTCGAACTCCGCTGCGAAGTCTTGCTCTCCGCACTCAAAGAACTGGGCGCAACATCTTCCCATGAAAGCCTTACGACAGCGTAGCCCGGAAGAAGGCGTCAGCTTCCATCAGAAGCTAGAGCCGCGCGTGTACGCCGGAGATGAAGTGCAGCGCAATCGTATCGAACGGTCAAGAGATTTCTTGACTGCCTGCTTGGACGGACGCAAAGGCCTGCGCATCATTGAACTCGGCTGCGGGACGATGGACATCAGCGGACCATTCTCGGAAGACAATGATGTCTGGGGAGTGGAATGCAACCTGGCAGCAGCAGAATTGGCGGCAGCACGCTGGCCGAATGCACGACTGAATCTCGGATCACTTCAGCCGGAGAGTTGCGACGTGCTGGTGCTCTGCGAATTTCTGGAGCACATTCCCGAGCCTCACGAACTGGTGAAAGCATGGCTCCCACTCGCGGAACAAGTCATCCTCTCGCACCCTGTAAACGGTGATCTGACGGGCGATTTGAGCAACGGAGAACATCAGTGGTCCTATGATGAAGCGGACTTCCGAAACTGGTTTGTAAGCGGCGGCCACGAACTGGTTGCACAGGAAGTCTTCAAGATGGGTGGCTACGACATTATTATCGGGCGAGGACGCAGAGTCGCATGAAAGCTCTAGTCACAGGCGCGGCAGGATTCGTTGGAAGACATCTGTGCCCGAAGCTAGAAGCGACTGGTTACACCGTTGATAAGTGCGACATCGATAAAGCCTTGCCTGATTCCCTCTATGCCGAAGTGGGCCGAGATTACGACCTGGTCGTCCACCTCGCCGCGAACATCGTCAACGTAGATGCGCGAATGCGCGGCGGCATGGAGATGTACTCCGACATTGAACTCGATCTCGCCATGTGCCGCTGGCTCGAAAAGAATCCTCCAAAGCAGTGCGCCGTGCTCATGAGTTCCTGTGCTGTGGACTATCCTGATGATCCTTACTGTATCGTGAAACGGAATCTGGAATCGTTCGCCCAAACCCTCCACAAGAAAGGCGTCCCTATCATCGTTTTGCGTCCTTTCAGTGGCTATGGCGAAGATCAGAGCGAAGAGTATCCCTTCCGGGCAATTCTTGAACGAGCGCTGAGAAAAGAAGACCCGCTGACAGTATGGGGCGCGAATCAGGTACGGGACTGGCTGCATGTTGACGATTTGACGGATGCGATTCTGTTCGCCGTAAAGAACTTGCCACGCAGCCCTCAGCCCGTCGAAGTCGGCACAGGAAGGGGCATTGCGCTCGTCAGTCTGGCTGACATGATGGCAGAAGTGGTGGGCTATGAACCACAGATTTCTCGCGATCAAACTAAGCCTTCCTCGTCTCCGCGTCGCGTTGCCGGTGAAAATGGAAATGCGACTCTACAAGACTGGGGTTGGGAACCGAGAATAGACCTGGAAGACGGAATCGCTCATGCTGTCGCATCTCGAACGGAGAAACCATGCCCGGCGTAGGCGGCTTTAGTTGGGATCAGGTCATCCAGCTCGCCAACCGGCGAACCGAGCAGCGCGGAGAATCCCTCGACCTTGACGGCGAACTCTACATCGCGCTGCAAGAACTCTGCCTTGAGAAGCGCTGGTGGTGGAGACGGCGAGTCAATCTGTTTACGATTCAAGCCGGAGTCCCGCAGTACGATCTGACGGCAACCACAACCGGCGCGATCAACGCTCCCGACATGCAGCAAGTGGCGAAGAACGGTTTCAAGATTTTCACCTCCGGGGCGCAACCCTCGCAGAACCTTCCCGGATGCTGGCCGCACTGCTACACCTGTCCCGAGCCAGTCTTTGATGTCGACAAGCAAGATGAGATTCTGGCACTGCAATCGCAATTTCCGCAAAACGTCCCCTGCCGCTTCTTCATCCTCCCCGGAACCACGAACATGCTGGTGGTTGACCCGATCCCGAATCTCACCTGTCCCGCAGCCTTTGGATACTGGGCGGTGCCGAACTATCAGGATGATGACGACGATCTCTCGATTCCTCTTTTACCAGCGTGGATGCAGCCGGTTCTCATCAAGAAACTGGAAGCACAGATTGAACGCTTCTCGCAATCAGACGAAGGCCCACAGAAATACGAAATGGTGATGGAAGAGTATGGGCGGCTGCTCGAAAAGGCTGCTCTCTATCGCCAGTTCGCGGACGGTTACGTCGAAGATTTACGAGTCCGGACGCATCAGGACTCGGTACAGAGCACGCGCTAATTCCCTTCCAAAGTCTTTCTCTTTATGGCCCTCAAGCCAGTCGAATCCTATCCCGCCGGTGGCGTCGACTCGCGCTCGAATCCCATCGTCGAGCCCGCGGACCGCTGCCTGATGGTGCATGACCTGTGGCCGCAGCAGGATGGGAGCTATCGCTTACGAGATGGCTACGTGCTCCAGGTGGCGGGACTGCAGGCGAATGTCGCGATTCACTCCATCGTTAGCCTGACTGGACCCGCGCCAGGACTACTTCCGCTGGTCGTCTTCTGGCAGAACAAGACCCCTTACATTCTCAACCAGTCGACCAACACAGTATCAACGCCGACCATCAAAGGCGCGGGCATTGCCTCGAATGCCCGCTTCTCCTACTTCTACGCCAACGGGCATCTTCATGCCTTCAATGGAACCGACGCAAAATGGTTCGATGGAACGTACTGGCGAGACATTGGATTACCGACGCTCTCCTCAGCGCAAGTGGCCGCAATCTCGGTCGCGGTGGATGGTGGCGTTGGTCTGACGCCTGCCCAGGCCGCAGCGATCACGCTGACCTTTGGCTCTGGTGGGAATTGGCCGCAGAACGACGTCACGGGTGAGTACGTCTATGCATCCATTTTGAGCCAGACTGGAAGCGGGCTGCCGATTTCCTCTCCCTGGGTACAGCTTGGCAGCGGCTACCGTGAAATGGGGCTTACCGGACAGAAGCTCGCCATCGCGGGAACACCCACATTGCCAGCCGGGTCTTTTCTGATTTTTGGCATCACTTCGGACGGCGGTTCCACTCCACTCCTCTGCGCGCTGACCGGGAGCGGTTCTGCCGCGACTCCCTTGCCTGGGCCTGGTTCGACGACCTGGAGCGCGAATCTCGCAGTGGTCGACTCGACCGCGCACGGAATCTCGTCTAGCGCGGTGATCGCCGGAACCTGGGTCAATGGTCTAGTGAGTGGCAGTTTTGGGCCCGTGGTTGCTACGGTGGTGGATGCGAATCACTTCTCGTTTGCTGATACTACTTCACTCCTAAACGGTGCGACCGTTACCGCCTATTTAGTCGTCACCGGAACCGCAATCAGCAATTATCAATGGACCGTTCCCAGTTTCTCTGTACCGATTCCCGGAGCCTCGAACCTCGCAGCCTCAACCATTGGCGGAGATCAGCCGGGTTACCAGTTCTATGCGTCCATCTACAATCCGACGACGGGACACGTGGGCAACCGCGCCGCCATTGGATCTCGCTTGGCTCCGCAAGGTCCTTGCACGCCCATCCTGAGCGGCTTGCCAACCCTTTCTGACGCGGAGTGGGTCTTGCTCATCGGGCGAACCAGCGACGGCGCCGAGATTCCTTATGCAATCGTCGATGGAAGCGGTAACTGGGTCACCACCACTTCCACCTCCTCGTTTGTGATCCCTTTCGGCCAGATCGACGGCAACTCCGAGCTTCCCTCCCGCAACTATCCCCCTCCTGGCACTCTCGATTGCAATTACCAGTATTCCCTTCTCCCTGGGGGCGCGGCGCAGAATCCGCCGATCACCGGAACCTTTCAAATTGCGTGGCTCGAATCAGATCACTGCTGCGGCGTGCTGAATGGAAGTCCGACGATCTACCGCTCTGGCTCAGCACTCGATATGCGCGAAGGCGTCTTCGTCGGATTGCCAGAGCAGAGCTGGGACCCCGCCGACATCGAAACCTTTCCGACGAATAATCCCGTACTCGCCGGGCACGGCTACCAACAGGAGTCCTGGTGTTTCACCACGGAAGATTGTGGCATCCTGATGGAAATCGCCGGGGAAACCTCCTGGCAAGGACCGTATAACGTCGGGATCGCCGGGCAGCACGCCTGGGCGCGAGGATGGCAGAATCTTCCTTTTTGGATCACGGGAGAAAAACAGCTAGCCACGGTCTCACTCGGCGGCTATCAGCAACTTGCAGGACTGATGAATCAGGCTGCGGCCGGACCCTTACTGATCTCGAACGAGTACGAAGCCGCACTCCTCGCCCAGATTGGCGATGCCTACCTGAGCCAGACCGAAGTCGTCTACATCCGCAAGCCCACGGAATTTATTGAAGTGCTGCGCATCAAATGCTTCGATGTGAACGGCAACCCTTTCACCATCATCCATGATTTCAACCTGAGAGATGATCGCTCGCCTTATGGGCAGGCGTATCAAGAGAACTTTGTTGGACCGCTCGCTTCCGCTTTCACCGAAGCCACGATCCGCGACCAGAACCGGAAGCCCCAGGTACTCTGCGGCGCCGCCAATGGCAATCTTTACCTGCTGTACTCAGGAGGCAACGACGCCGGCACGGAATTCACGGCGCAAGCATTAAAGCTGCTCGATCTCGGGCCACAACGAACAGCGGTAAAGTTTCTGGAGTGGTATGGAGACCGCAACGCACAGTGGTACATCACCCGCAAACTGAATCAGGCGTTTAATCCCGCGCAGATGGATAACCTTTGCCAGGAATCTCCCCAAGAAGTACAAGGGCAAGAAGGGGACAGCCGCTGGAGTGTGGCTTTGCCAAAACCAGAAATGGTGCACGCCTATCTGCTTTTACAACTAACCTCGCATTCAGCCGACGGAACGACCGCGCTGAACTCTCCGCCACACATGCCGGTGGAAACGTATGGGCGCATCTGGCTGGTGTCGCCACAGTTGGGAGCGTCCAGACCTCGTTAGGGGTCGATCGAGATAGACGATGAAATCTCTGGTTTCCACTCTTGCCGGCGGCCCGTATCTGGCGCGCGCGATCGAGAAAGCCTCGGTCGGGAATTTTATTCGGGTGCGGGGAACACCCTCAAAGCCGCAAGCTCCGCGCGACATTCAAGTACAGCCGGCGGCTGGAGGTGTCTACGTCACATGGAAACTTCCCGCGAAGCATGATGACGTCGCTGGATGGCGCGTCTATGTGAACACCGAATCGAATCTTGCAGCGCAGATCAGGGATAAAGGGACACGGCAGCAGTTTGTTCCACTTAGCTCGGGCGAGACGCCCGCGACCGCGAACATTATGGTTTCATCCTTTTCGACGCTGGGACGCGAAAGTGCCAAAGTGATCCAGCAGGGCACTCCACTGCCGGTGTCTTCCACATATTCCCCGACGACGACCGTTCCCAGCTCGCCGCCAGGTTTCACCGAAGAATCGGCCGGCGGAGCCAATCGCAGCCTGATTCGGTTTAATGGCGAGAGTCAGTACATCTCGTAAATGAGCGATGGCGTATGAACGGGTTAACGCGATCCGCAATGTCGCGATCAATAGCACTGGCTGGACCGACATCGCAGGCGAAGCGATTCTGCCAAACTGCTGTAACACAATCATCATTCTCAATACTTCGAACCAGGCCATCCTCTTTTGCAGTGATCCAGGGAACCCGAATTCACAAATCACACTGCAGCCAGGACAGGAGTTAACTGTGGGCGGAGCGATGTTTCCGCCCCGCGAAGGATGGCGGTTTCCGCTGAATTGCGCGGCGTGTGGCTCGGTACAGTCCACCTCGGGTCCGGCTACGATTTCGATTCTCTCGGTGCTCTGAGATGGCGCTGCGAACCGCTTACGATCATCCGACCAAGGAAAAACGGGAGTGGGGGCACTTCTCCTTGCAGATTATCCAGGCAATTCTTCTCCTTCTGATCCTGTGCACCCTCCGGAGGTACTTCTAACATGAACAAGCAGCAAAAATGGTTTGTGCTCTTCGCCCTAATCGTCGTGGGGGCTATCGGGACGCGGGCACAGTTGCAGCAGTCGGGTGGTTCAGGATCGAGCACGACCGCCACGCAATCTGGGACGTGGACAGTGCAGCCCGGAAATACCGCCAACACCACGCCCTGGCTGATGACTTTAAATCAAGGCGGAAACAGCGCCACGGTGACCGCTTCGAACGCTTTGAAGGTGGACGGATCGGCAGTCACGCAGCCAGTTTCGGGAACCTTCTGGCAAGCCACGCAACCAGTCTCCGGAACGGTGAGCGTGAACGCACTTCCGGCGGGAACGAACGTGATCGGAGTGGTCAACACCATTCCGAAAACAGCGTGTGGGAACACTGTCGCCAGTCAAGCATTGGCCGCAGTCCCCACTTCGGCAACTGCGGTGTTTTCGGCGACGACCTGCATTACGACCTTGGTGGTCAACAACACCAACGGTTCCCCGGCGACGGTCACGGTGAGCGACAACCAGGGCACGCCCGTCAACGATACTCTGACCTTCTCGATCCCGGCGAATTCCCAACTTATTCAGCCGCTCGGCGGCGTGGCCTTCACCAGTGGCGTGAAGTGGACGGCCTCGGGCACAGGCCTGACCGGAGCCGTGCTTGGGTATCAGTAAGAAATGCTTATGCGTCCTGTTGTTCTTGGGTTCGCTCGCGACGGCACAACAGGTCGGGACGCCGCACGGCAATCCTTGCGTCGATCCCATCGCCACGCTGCAGACGCTCAATGTCAGTATGAGCACAACCAGCGCGACGCAACTGATCGCACTTTCAGGAACGACCAAGATTTACTTGTGCTCTCTGGTGGTGGGTTGGGGTGGGGGAACATCCCCGACATTTTCGCTCGAATACGGAACGGGCACGGCTTGCGCTACCGGAACGACGGTGATTCTTCCCGCAACCGCGATCACGTCGAGCCTGCCAAACTCTCCGTCTTATCCCGACCGGTTCTTTATCACGCCATCGGGCCAGGCGCTTTGTTACGTGCTCACCGGAACCAGTCCGACGGGAAAACTGATCGCCACTTACGTCCAGCAGTGACTGGCTAACCAATGCCGCAACTCCGCGCCATCTCTTTAGATTTCAACCGCGCCCCTGGCTATGCCATGCCTTGCGATCGCCAACTGCATCAACTTGCGGTTGAATTCGCAAAGAAGGAACTCGCCGCAATCCCAGATTACTCCAGCTTCGCGCGCATCTGGGTCGCCGCTGAAATAGGAGCAGAGGACAAACCAGTCTCGATCGAAGGCGCACTCGGCTTCACCATGCGGCCGGATTTCACGCTCTGCCGCTTCAAGAATAAGCAGGCTTTAGTTACGCTCTACCACCGGGCCAATGCTTACCTTGCGGACAACGGATGCAGGGGCAGCGAAGGACTGGTGTATGTGAGTTCGACTGAAGGACCGGAGCAGAAGTGTCCGCAACAGAAAGAATCTCTGGCGGCTTTAGGCGCAGTTCCGGCGGATCGCTATCTGGTCAAGATTCGGTAAGAGAAGGAAAACCATCATGGGCGGCGGACCATCATCCACGCAAAAAGCCGGACAACAGCAGACTCTCCAGAACGCTCAACAGGAAGGCCAACTCGCAGGCCAAAGTGCGCAGAAGTTCAACGCTCTGGGAAATGCCGTCTCTCCCTTTTACCAGAGCGAGATGACGAACGGCCTGCCCTTCTACAACAACCTCACCGATTTCACTTCCGGGACGACCGCGCAAGCCTACTCCCCGGCGAAAGCTGCATTCCTACGACAGCAGGCTTCGCTAGGTGCGCTGCCCTCCGGCTCGAAAGCGGCAGGGATGAATGACATCAACGAGCAAGAGGGGCACGCCTTCGATCAGTCCCTCGTCGGTAATCTGTTCGCGCAGCAGCAGGCCAAGCAACAGGGCGCAGCGGGAACAGCAGGACTCATGCAGGCGGTGAATCCGGCAGCATTCTACGGCGGATCAACGGGCGCAGCCAGCGGAGCAACACAACCACTGCAGCCGCAGTACAACCCGTGGATGGGAGTTCTGGGCGGAGCGGTGCAGGGCGCGGCTTCGGCAATTCCTTTCTAGTTCAAGCGAAATCAGGAGACTTTTATGGGCGGAGCATTGGGCGGAATCTTCAGCAATGTAGGACAAGGCACAAGCGGTGCACCATCGTTTCTGCAGTCGCTGGTGCAGGGCACAGCCAAGGGCGCAGGAAAAGGGCTCGGCCAATCGATGCAGACACAGGGACGCGCGCCCATGCCAGGAGGGGGCGGAGGAGGCTTACCGGGAGCGCCAGTCGTTGATTCCGGCTACTTTGCTCCCAGTGCGGCTCCTCCAGGATCACCGGCAAGTTCTGGAGCGCCAGGGATGCCGCAGAGGATGATGCCGCAACCGTCGCCATTTTACGCGCAGTAAGAGGAAATTATGGGCGGACTTTCACTTACCAATCCGGGACTCGCTTACGATGGCGGCCAAGGGGTCGATCCCACAACCGGGATGCCAGTCCAACTTCCGCCGATCGTCAAATACTTCAAGAATGCAGCCCTGCGAGGACATCAGGCAGCACTGGATGAGATGGCGGGAGTGCAACCGTCAACCGCCAGCGTCTCCGGACCGAACGGATCTGCGCCGCAACTTCCCGAGCCAGGGCAGCCGGACACGACACGAGCAGCACAGAACTCTGATCCTATCGCTCCTCTGCCGACATTCTTTAAGCCGAGCTTTTCGCAGACCACACAAACTGCTCAGGGATTGCCCGCACAGGTCAGCCCGGCAGAAACGAAACTGGGAAAGCTCGTTCACATTCTGGCAGCAGCCGGACAAGGCGCTTTGGCGGGATGGGGACAAGGGAATCCGGGAGCAGGAGCAGCAGCGGCAAGAGAGATTCCTTTCCAAGAAGCCGAGCAGCGGCAGACTCTCGCGCAGCAACAAGCGCAGTTAGCCTTGACGCGCGCTCAATCCACCATGGTGCAAACTCCTCTGGGTCCGATGACTCCAGCCATGGCGAAAGTAGTGTATCCAGCATTAATCGGACAGCAAGGGAAACTAGGGGCCGCGCAGATCGGCGCGACCAGCCGGGAGAATGTGGCACAGACTGGAGCGACAAGCCGGGAAAACGTGGCAGGCACGGCGGCTGCGAGCCGGGAGAAGGTGGCGCAGATTAATCAGGGAACTGCGATTCCACTTGATCCTCAGGTTGCGGAAATGGCTGGTATGGCAGAGTTGGCAGGTGTCCCGGTCGGACGTGGAACTCTAACGAACATCAATAAGGCCATCGAAGCGAAGGGCTACCGCGTGCAGGACATGGGCAAGAACGGAGAGGACAGCAACTCCGGGATGTGGCTCATGGATCGGATGGGAAATCGAATCAAGCAAGTCAGCCCAAATTCTCTCACGTTCCAACGGGGCGCAAGTTTCGCGCAGAATAAGCCCGAAGTCGTTACTGATCCCAACGATCCCGGCTATGCGTACTACACGACCGCAGCTCAAGCAATGTCGGGAAATCTGCCTGCACCCGGAAGCGCGGCTAACGTCGCGGCGAAGCGAGAAGCTGTCTCCGAAGTTCCTACCAAGATTGGCGATCAGAAAGTCGCATTTACTACAGCGATTCAACATGCTGGATTACTGCGGCAGGCAGCGAAAGCGCTCAACAACGGCGACCAACAAACTCTTAGCGGCCTAAAGAATGCCTGGAAAAACGAATTTGGACAATCCGGCCCGATTACGGCCCAAGCTATCGCAGATGCCTACAGCGACGAAGTAACGAAAATGCTGGCATCGGGCCATCTGACGGACAAGTCCATGGGCAAGACCGCAAAGACTCTCGACCCGACAAAGCAGAACTACCAAACAATTGACAGTGTTCTCGGGGCGTATCAGTCACTCGCTCAATCAAAATTGAATATGCTTAATCAGCAGGCGCAGGCCGCTAGAAATCAGGGACGCCAGTCGCCTCCGAAGCAGCCGCCGCAGAGCGCAGCGCAGCCATCAGGCGTCACGCACGTCTTCGTTCCCGGTAAAGGTCTGCAACCAGCGCAATGACCACTCCCGCAATCACGCCTCAAATTGACTCCGCACCGCCCGCTCCTAAGTGGGTGGTAGCAGCACCAGACGGAAAGACTATTCAGTTCCCAGATTCTTTTCAGCAGAGCGACGTAGAGCGGGAAATGAACAAGATGTATCCGCCTGCACCGCCGCCACCGAGCACAGCAGAAAAAGCGTGGAACGCAGTTAAGAGTACGGCCAGCGATTTAGGGATTGGCGCAGCCGAAGGCGCAGCGAACACAGTCGGTTCGTCAATCGTCGGAACCTCGAAACTACTCAACAAAATTCCGTTCCTCGGGAAATATCTCGCACCCCAGCAAGGAATCGACGCTCTTGCAGCGAGAACTGCAGAACAATCTACGCCACAAAACGCAACTCAATCGGTCGGTAAGGGCGCAGAGCAGGTTGGAGAATTTCTCTTGCCGGGAGTCGGAGAAGAAGACGCGACGGCGCATGCACTTCCCTATCTCTCGAAGCTTGGCACACTGGCAAAGCCCCTATCGCGAATTCTGTATCAAGCAGGAACCACAGGATTAGTGAATGCGGCGCAAGGCGGCTCTCCCGTGACTGGCGCAGCAACTGGGGCGGTTGGTGGAGCGGTTGGAGAAGGATTACGCGCGGTTGCTCCGGCGATGGCGGAAAGTGCTCTCGGGATTACGAAGCGGATGCGGGGATATGGAAAGACTCCCGGAGTAGCGGCGCTGGAAGAAACTAGCGCGTTACGTCCCGCCGCGATCGAGCAACAGGCGCAGAAGAAACTTGGTAATCTCACCCAGACAATAGAGAGCACCGCTGCATCGCATCCAACACCCGTGAGCGTGCAGCCAGCCATCGATCTGATCGATGACGAAATTACGAAAGCGACCGCTGAAAACAACGGACAAGCGATCGAACAGTTAGGGCGCGTGCGCGATGCCCTGACAAAGAATGTATCGACCGGTGCGCCGCTGCCTGTAGATCAACCCGCAACTGGAGCGCTCAATTTGAAGCGCGGCATTCGTAAACAATTCGTAAAGAACTGGAATCCTGAACTGATGGAAGGGACTCGCGCAGTCGCCGCACGTGCTGGCGGCGCAATCGATAGCCAGCTCGACAGCGCTCTCGGTCCAGATTTTGAATCGGCGAATCAGCGCATCTCCAGCCTGGTTCCGGTAGCAGAACGATCGGAAAGTCTAGGACGCGATCCAGGAATCGCTCAGCGAGTAGGAAATCGAGTCGCAGCGCACACAGGTGCGCTGATCGGGTCTGCGGCGCTAGGAACGGAAGGTTACAGGCGCGGCGGGATTCCGGGCGCGATCGGCGGGGCAATTTCGGGTGCGGTTCTTCCAGAGATACTCGCTTCTCCTGCGGCGCAAATGACCGCAGCTAGAATCGCGTACAAGCCAGGGGCTTTGCTTCGATTGCTGAGTGGTGCAGGATTGCAACTCGACAGAGGCTCAAATCAATAGCCAGAACAACGTGCATGCCAGCAGAAGTGCAGAACACCCGACGAAGGTCCAAGGGATCTCCTTGCACACGATCCCCTCATAGATAGTGGCACCGACACAACCAACAGTCGCCATGCCGAAGACGGCAGCGATAACCATGCCCCACATTTTACCTCGTTTCTGCGGCCCGGACGAAGAACTTTTTCAGAGCTAACTGATCAGTAAACCCGCATATTTCCTCGCTTCCCATGTCCGACACCTTATCCCGCATCGTCTTCGCCGTCCTGCTTCTGGCGGCCACCGTTATCACTTCTGGAGCGCATTAACTATGGGCGGACTGGCAGCCAAAACCTTTCCCTGGCCGACCGCGATCGGCAATTCACAGAACGTGAGCCCGCTGACACAATCGGTCGCTCCTACGCCCAACGGACCAGCCACGCAGCTTTCCGGGACGAATGGACCGAGCATGACAACTCCGTCGACTCCGCCTGCCGCCGCGCTTCCGCTGCAACGCACGCAATCGCCCTTCGTGCCGCACTCCGGTCCGATGAACCTGCAATCTCCAGCCTTCTATGCCCGCTAAATTGATATGAGAACCAGAACTTTAGTCATCGTCTTCCTTGGACTTCTCCTGGCTGTGCTTTGCCGTCTCGCCAGCGCGCAGAGCGTCGATGTCAGTGCCGAATTAGTTGACGGCTCCTTCAACGCGATCCCTGGCGCGTACCTGCATTTCGATCTGTACAACTGCGGACCGAACTATCCACAGGTGATGCTCTCCTCGCCCACGTCTGTGGTTGCGAGCGGATCCCCGGTTACGACGATTACGGCCACGATTGCAGGTGCAGGCTCGTCCTTCCACGTCGGTGACACGATCGTGGAGGCAGGAAACAGCTACGCGCCTTTCAATGGGACCTTCACCGTCACGGCAAATGGCACAAATAGTGTCTCCTGGAGCTTGTCGAGTAACACAAGTCCAGAATCCGGAACCGGCGGCATTCTCATTGATCAGACGACCGGAGGCTATGTCGTCGTCCAACGCTCTTTCGATCTGCAGCAGAATTCAAGCGGGATCGTCAACGGATCGGTCTTGCCCAATGACTTAATCCTCTGCGGCGGCAAGGTCTCGACTCAGTGGACCGTGACGCCCATGAAGAGCGGGGCGACTCCGCTGAACGCCGCTCAACGATATTTTATTTGCTCCGCGATCGCTTCCGGATCTCCGCCATGCGCCCAGGCCACACCGGGAGGAGTCTTCTATCTTGCGGTCGCACAGCCGGCGCAAACTGTTCCGCAGCCTCCTGGCTATTCCTTGATCTATGCGAACCCTACGGCAACGCAAAGCATCGATCAGCCCGTCAATACGCAGTTCAACTGGGGCGGAGTTGTGAATTTCTGTTCGGCGACGGTGCTCTGTGCCGGCGGCAGTGGCACCGAGGCAGGCGGCGCCAATACACAAGTCCAGTACAACTGCGGCGGGATTCTGTGCGGTGCCTCGACGTTCACCTACGGCGCGGCCAATGGAACATTGAGTAGCGCGGTCGCTGGCATCTACACCAACACGCAGATGAATCCCTCCCTGTCGTCGCTCCTCGGCGGCATCAACCTCACCAACGTATATCAGTATGCCCATGGCGGCATTGGCGGGGGCGATTTCGCCACAGATGCATTCGCGGCGGGCGTCCTGATCCCTTCCACGGCTACGGCCACGCAGGTAGACGCCGTTGCCGGTTACATCGATAACCATTGCGCGGGGGCGGGGCTGCATTGTAACGGCGTGGCGGGAGCCTTTACTTCGCAAAACTCAGTGAGCAATGCGGCCTCCTGGGGCATCAACCCGCTATGCACAGACGTTGCGGGAACCACCGCGACCTGGTGCCTGCACGAATTCGACATCAACGTTTTTGGCAGCCCGGCATACTTGTCGTGGTTCCAAGCGAATGGCGTGGGCTCTGGAGGAACGATGCCCGGTGCCTGTACGCCGACGAGCGGTTTCTTCTGTGACAGCGTTTTTGATGTGATCGGTCAGGCATTTAGCTCTTCGGGACTTCTGCACTCAACCGGATTGGTCTTCCGAACCAAGAGCATCATCCCGAATGGAAATGCCATCTGGATTGGCGCGAGTTGCCTGACCGGATCCTGTCCCTCACCGAATATTGCAATGACGGGGTATGACGGGACTACGGCTCACACGTCCTCCATCAATGTGACTTCGGCCGGCGTGATGCAGTTGAATAATTCCCCGATCTGCACCACAGCAAATGCGGCATGTACCGGCAGCGGCGTCACAGGCAGCGGCACCACGAACTTTTTCCCCCTGTGGACTTCCAGCACGGCACTGGGCAACTCGGTGCTCACGAACGTCACCAGCCCCAACGGAATCAACTACTCGCTCGGCGGCGGGCAATACTGGCAGATTGATTCCTCTCACTTATCCTGGAACGCCTCGGGTAGCAGCAACGTCACTATCGCGAACATTTTCAACCCGGGAGGCGGGAACAACGCCGGCGGAATCATTCTGCAAGGCGCTCCAACCTCCGGATCGGCCTGTGCCGGACCAGCGATCGTAGAGGGCGGGCAAAATGGCTCCTCATCCGCGCAAGCAACTCTCACGGTGGGCGGCGGGTGCGCCAACGGCTTTGGCGCGATCGGGGAAAGCGCAAGCATCGTCACTGGCACCGGAACCGGCGGAAACGGAAACGGCCAATTCACCGTAAACGACCAGACCACCACCTTAACCAAAGCCAACGGCGGCACCGCAGAAGCTGGCTTCATGAAAGCTGCTTCTTTCCAGGCGGGAGGATCGACGTTCACCGCCTCCGGTTGCTCAAACGGAACGCTGGTCGGCGGCGCCACAGCCGGGAAAATGACCCTCGGGGCGAATTCCTGCTCGGTCACGATCACGATGGGGAGCAGTCAGACGGCAGCCCACGGATGGTCGTGTGGCGCTAACGATCAGACCACCGCCGCAGGAAACACGCAACTCTACTTTACGACCGGTGGGAGCACCACGACCGCCGTTCTTTCCGTCCCTGCAACCGCCGGAACGACCGACGTCATTGATTTTCGCTGTACGGCCTACTAAGACCCCTTAAATCGTTTTTTCCTTTTCGAACTTTTTCCCGCACATCGCCATGACCTTCGTTTTCTCTGGGAGCTTCCTTATGAGCTTTCGCCGTCGCAATTCGTTTACTCAAAGCCTATTTGCAGCTCTCTTCTTGCTCTGCTGTTCGTTCGCCTGGGGTGCAGACCCTTCGCTGCACCACGGACTGTCGAAAGGCATAGCCTCGCCCTTCCCTTCCCCGGCGCCGATTCAACTCTCGAATGGCATGAATCTCGATTCGAGCGGCAACCTGATGATCAATGCAGGTATGGGAGGCGGGGGAACCTCTCTCTCAAATGGTCTCTCGCTCGATTCCAGCGGAAATCTTTTGGTGAACTGCGCCGTAGGCTGCAGCGGCGGCGGTGGCTCGGGCACCGTGAACCCAGC
The DNA here is from genome assembly GCA_963717205.1 of uncultured Acidobacteriota bacterium. Taxonomy (GTDB): domain Bacteria; phylum Acidobacteriota; class Terriglobia; order Terriglobales; family Acidobacteriaceae; genus Sulfotelmatobacter. The sequence goes on from CAVQVP010000002.1 coordinate 600,773, forward strand.
CACCGCCCAGCAACTTACCTTCTACTCTTCTACGGGAGCAGCGGTCAGTGGCGATGCCAACTTAACCGACACTGGATCCCTTCTGAACTATACCGGGGCATTCAATGCGGCCCAAGTCGGCTTTGGCCCCGGCACCGCAAGCGCCCCGAGTTCTTATTTCACCGCGGTGCCTGCTGTCGGCTTCTACTTAGCCCTGAATTCCGCAGTCTGGACGGTGACCACAACGTCTGGAACTGGCACCGTCGTCACTCTCACCTTGACGAATACGCATGGCTGGACCTTTCCCGGCGGCTTTGTGGTCAATGCGGCCGTCGACGTCAGCGGAGTAGGAACCGGCTATGACTGCACGCAATGCATCATCACCGCAGTCAGCGGCTCCGGTTCAGGCGGCACGATCAGTTACGCCAATACCGGGACAGCCACTTTCACGAGCGGAAGCGTGCAACTCTACATCGCCGCCATGAGCACGGCGATGCACAACTTCCAATTCAACGCCTTGCGCTCCTCTTCCGCCAACCCATCGCAAAACGGCTCCATCCAGTTAGGCCCTTCGGACACGATCACGATCTACGATGTGGCGAATAACTATCAGCAGCAATCGCTCGGGAAAAATCTCAATAGTTCGCTCGGCGATACCCGCGCCACCCTCTTCGGTGACCCAACCTATGGCTACGTCACAGGCCTGAACGCGCCGGCAGAGTTGAATGGTCCAGTGGATTTAATCGGTGTGGCTTCCACCTCGAGTGCTCCCTCGAGCAAATGCCGCATGCAGTTCAACAGCACCACCGGGCAGACGGTCTTTACCAATGCTTCAGGAGGCTCCTGCGGACCCAGTGGGAATTTCTCGGCCACGGTCACCAGCCCGCAAAATTCCCAGAGCTTGTGCTACAGCACCTCCTTGAGTGCGTGGATCAACTGCTATCAGGGCATCCCGGTGGATGCGACCAATCCCGCAACCTTACTTTCGTCGGACCGTGCGAATTACCTGAACTGGACGAGTGGATCGGCTTTAGCCTTGCCTGCGATCACAGGAGGGATTGCTTCCAATTTCCCTTACGTCTTGCAGAACACGAGTGGCGGAACCCTGACGACTACGCCAACCTCGCCAAACTTAATCGACGGCAGCGCCACCGGCACTCTGCTCAACGACTGGTCACAATTCGTTTACTCCGATACGGCGGGGCCGAACTGGTTCAGTATTAAAGTTCCCACCTTCGCAGCTTTTGGCAGCACTTGCACCAATGGCTTGAACTGGTCAACCACGTCGGGACTGAGTTGCGCGGCTTCGCCACCGCTCACCACCATCACTGGCGACGTCACACTGAGCGGCAGCACCGCGACCGTCGGGAAGCTCGAAAATGTTCCCTTCTGCACAGGCTTCACGCCGACGAATGGCCAGGCAATCGAGTACACCACTGGAAGTTCGCCGAATCCCTGCTACACGGCAGTGACCCCAAGCGGCGGTGGTGGACTCTCCGGCATGACGGCTACCCAGATCCCGATTGCGGCCACAGCCACCACAGTCACCTCTTCCGTACCGGCGCCAACCGGAACGATTGTGGGCACGACGGACAGCCAGACCCTGACCAACAAAAGTATTGCCGCCTCGGAAATTAATTCCGGTGCGGTGGCCACAGCGAACGGCGGCACTGGACAGACGACAACGGTGTGGGCCGATCCGCGGAACTCCACTTCTCCCGCACCCTCGGCAGGCGGCGACTGGTGCGCTGGCGTCAATTCCCTCTGGTCTTCCACGGTTCACAATATCGACGGCTCCAATCCGATCGGCTGGACCAGCAGCAGTGTTCTCTACTGTAATTCGAATCCGCTGGCGAATGCCCCGTCCGGCGCGGTTCTGAAGCTGCCCTGCTCAACCATTGTAATTTCTGTGACCTGGGCCTCGGGCGGCGCGCCGACGGATATTCAGCCCTGCATGGGCAACAACGCCAATGGGGCGTCTTACGCCGGAACCGTGATTCAGTTGTGTTCCGATTCGACCGGAACCACGGGATGTGGCCCGAACGCCTATCCCAGTTTCGAACTCACGGCGACGAACGAGTATCCCGTCGGAGAACCCAATGCGCCAGCACTTGTCTGCTATTCGAGCGGCGCGACCTGGGGTTCGCACTTCTGCACCACGGGATCAACTGTCAGCACGGGCACGGCAACGTTTGCCGCATCTACTAGCGTCACGGGAAGCGGCGTGACCTGGACGAGCGCTATGGTCGGAGGGTATGTCGTCGATTGCGACAGCACTCTATCGCCGGCGTGTTCGTCCATCGGCCATATCATCGCCGTGCCGAACTCCACCACGCTCACGCTCGACATCACTTGGGCAGGCAGCGCCAACTCAGGACACGCCTACACTATCTGGCAACCCAACGTCTTCGCCGCCTATTGCGACGGCTGCAAACCGGGTGGATTGAGCGCAACCGTTTTCGCTCATATTTTCGGCCCCGCGCATTTCGATCTTGGTGGTATTGCCAATGCTACCGCTTACCTGAATCCGGCGATCTGCCAGGAACGCTGCTTCATCGACGCCGTGGCGGTCACGCACAACGGCGGGAATCAGGCACACGAAGAAACCAACCAGGCCTATGCCTGCGGCGTCTGGGATCGCAGTTTCCGGCTGGGCGGAGGCTCGGCGCACTGGGGAATCTCCCGGCCTTCGCAGTGTTCGGTCGGCACGAATGGAGGAGGCACGAGCAGCAACGGCTGGATGATCGAAATGTACTCCATCCTGAACCAACTCACGGGCGGCGGCCCAGAAGTCTTCAAAGTCGGCACCGTGACGGGAGCGAGCGGACACCTGATCCAGGTTCCGCTTTCGATCGACGGGGTGCAGGGAGCGAACACCATCGACTGCCCCCACATGGAATATATCAATGGGGATGGAGTCTCGATCGGAGTCACGAACGCAGTCAGTGGAGTGAAAGTGGAAGGCTGCACCATCGCCAACACCTTCAATGGGGATGTAGTTCACTTCCTCACGCCGACCAACGGCACCAGCATCTCGAACATCGTCGAGAACGTGACCTCGGGGAGCGGAAATAAATCCCTGATCGTGGATGACTCGAATACCGGAACCAATGTCACTTCAGCGACCAACGCAGCTTACTGGCAACAAACGGGGTCGAAGGCGTACTTCTCCCAAATGACCGCGACCGGCCTCGATATGCACGCGGCGACTTCGGCCACGGCGCTACAACTGCCGAAAATTGCGAGTCCTTCCCCCGGCACAACTCCAGCGCCTTCTTACGACACCACGCAGGCCGCGACCATCACAGGGGACGCGAACTGGGGAACCGTCAGCGTCCCTGTCGTGGTGAGCACCTGCGAATACGACGGCACGGTTCCCTCGGCTCACTGTTACGGGTCAAGCATGGTCACAGCCGGAACAGCGACCACGAATTGCATTGCCACGACCAACGCGACCAGCAACTGCACGGTGGGTGCTTCAACCTTCACCTATTACGGCTGGCAGTTGGAGATTCCAGCCAATACGCTTGTCGCCGCCAAGAAGATCAGAGTGGACGTCGGTTACCAGCAGGCGGTCGCGGCCACCGAGCCCACGTTCACCTTTGCCTCCTTCCTGTGTACGATCTCCGCTTGCGCTTCGGGCACGGTGACCACCATGACAACCGTGGCCGTTGTGCCCACCGCAAACTTCTCAGGCGCGATGGCATCTTTTGAATACACAGGCACAGCGGCGGCAGGTGCCACTGCCAACGTATATGGCAACGCAGGCTACACCTCCGCTTCTTCGGCAACGATTGGCTTACCCAGCGATGGGAACACCACCACGCAACCGGTGGCCAACGCCACCAACGGTAATCTCTTTCTGAACTTCGGCCTGAAATTTAGTTCGCTGGCTACGGCAGGCAACTACATCCGATTTCAGACAGTGACCGTTACGGTCTACAACTAGGATTTGGGTCTACGCTTTCCTTCTCCATGGTCAGGCTCGATGGGATGAAGTCTGTAGAACTTTCTCATCTATGTGTCCGTGGTTTCGGGCGAGTCTATTCGGGGTCCCGGCCCACCGTCAGTCTGCTCCTTTTGAGTTTTCCACCGATCCACGATCCTATCGGCTTTGTGTTCCACCCATAGGCAGACTAGGGCTATGACTGACCACTGGCTGTCGTAGGAGCCGCTGCACAGCATCAATATGACGATGACGAGAAAGAACGGTCCTGCTACGAACGCGGTTAGGACCATGATGGCGTCCAGCCAATCCTTCAATTTGTTCATCATGACTCACCACCTTCCCCGCTGAGTTGTATGGGCTGGGGACCCGCTCTGCTCAATTTCGTGCCACTGCTGCGTAGACCCAAAAGCTCTTGATCTAACTTCTCTTTTTTCATCCTACCAATGAAGCGCCTCCTTTTCCTCTGCTGTTTCCTTGCAGCGGTTTCTCTCTCGGCACATGCCACGACGTACTATGTGTGCGCCGCAACTGGCTCGCCTTGCAATGCTTCGGATTCAAATGCTGGGACTTCCAAAACGGCAACGTGGCTGCATGCACCGGGAATGGCGAATTGCACTGGAACCTGCGCTTCGACGACTCCGCAGCCCGGCGACAACATCATCTTCCGGGGCGGCGACACCTGGCACTTTGGAAACTCTTCGGCTTCGCCCTACGTGGGAGCCTGCTCCTCGAATCACTGCTGGACCTGGAGTTGGAACGGCTCTTCGGGGCATCCGATTTATATCGGCGTCGATCTGACGTGGTATGCCGGAGGCTCGTTCGCGCGGCCTGTCTTTAACGGAGACAATCCCGTCACGAACTCCAGTCCGTCGACTTGCACAGTTCGCGATTACGGCGGATCGGGCGGCAGCGGCGGCTACAACGTCATCTTCCTCGGAACCCACTCCCATCTCCGCCTCGACAATATCGAGATGACCGGCTTCTGCCTGGGCACGGCTGGCAGCATCAGCGCCGGTATGGTGAACATGGGTGCGACCGACACCATCGTGGAAAATATGTACTTCCACGGCTATACGCTCGCGACCACAGCGACCGACGATGAACTCTACGCCATCCAGGGCGGCAGCGCGACCGGCTGGAAAAACGATCTCACGAACATCTGCGAGAACAACGTCTTCGATAATTCCGACGGCACCTTTGGCAACGTGGGCTCTTGGCCGAATCACAACGTCAACGCCGCCAGTATGGGCGCGATCCAAAATACCTGTGCGGTGGTGGCCTATAACATCTTCAACCGCGTGGACAACGGCATCGTGGGCACGTCGAGCAACGTGCATGACAACCTTTTCCATGACCTCTACGAGCCCTCGACCTCAAACCACGGCAACATCTGGAACTCGAACAACGCGACCGGAAGCCCGAATACCTGCACCCTGCACCCGCTGAATCAGTCGTTTTATAACAACGTCTTCTACAACATCGACGAAGGCGTGGGCGTCTGGATGGAGCCCTGCGCGGGCACGGGGCTCGTCTACAACAACATCGAGTGGAACGTTTTCAACGGCGTCAATGGCCTGATCATCGGCACCGGGAAAAGTTACTCGGCGGCGACGATCTACGTGTACAACAACACGTTCGACTACTACCTCGACTCGAACAACCTCTATTTTCAGGTGGGCGGCATCGACAACGGCAGCGATCCTGGCTTCAACGGGACAATGTTCTTCTCGAACACCCACATGATCGGGGCTTACACCGGCCTCACCTCGGGCGGGACGAAACTCACCTACTGCCAGAGCGGTGCCATTTGCACCTTCACGGACAACGGCGGCGAGTTGATTCAGAGCGAAGGGGTCGCGAACGGCCAAGGCTACACCAAATCAAACGCCTACGCCCCCACACTTTCCACCAATTCCACTGTGGGCACCGGAGTGAATCAGGAAACCCTGATCTCGACTCTTGGCTCGGCCTATGGCTTTGGCACCAGCGCCGGATGTACGGAAACTTCCGGGAGCGGTGGGCAGATTTCGAGTTGTCCTGCAGTCGCACTGAATCCGCGGCAAGCGACCGCAGGAAGTTGCACGGCGGGAGTCACCGGATGCTGGGACCGCGGTGCCTACATGCTGGGAAACAGTGCTGGAAGCTTCACCTGCTCGCCCGCAACCGTCCCTGCGAATCACTCCGGCCACATTGTCTTAACCTGTACCGGCGTGGGCACGTCCTGGAATGGAAGCACGACCTTCACCGTGGGCAGCCCGGCCACGCTGGTGAGCACGTCCAATTCTTCCTCGACGAGCGAAACCGTCACCATCACCACCAGCTCCGGCACAGGCTCATCGACGATCACCGATACCACCGATTCCATTTCGACGACGATCACGGTCTCAACCGCGACCCTTGCGATTTCGCCCACCAGCGGCGCCATCTCCACCACGCCCACTCTTAGCCTGACCGGGACGAATACACTGTGGCTCTCAGAAACCGCCAGCGGCTTATTCAGCGAAAGCGGAGGCACGGGCGCGAGTATCGGCACACCGACCGTCACCTCCAACACCGCAGCCACAGCCGTACTGACCGTAGGCTCCGCAACCGGCACGGAAACCATCGAAGACACCAGCACGACCGCAACGGCGACCTTTACAGCCACTGGCGGCACACTGGCTACACCGACCTTCTCTCCCGCAGGAGGTTCAACCGTTTACGTTGGTCCGCAAGTCGTGACCATCACTTGTGCATCGGGCGCAACCTGCTGCTATACCCTCGACGGCACCACGCCCACCGCCACTTCGGGAAGCTGCACCCACGGCACCACGTACACGATTCCCTTCTTAGTTTCTGATCCCTTAACCCTCCACGCCATCGCGAGCGAGAACTTATTCACCAACAGCGCCGTAGGAAGTGCTGGATACCTCATCACGGATCTCGCGCAACTACCAACCACCGCCGTCAACAATAACGAAGCCATCGACGGCACCACGACGCTCACGACCTATGAGTTGTCTTTGCCGAGCACTTGGGTCGTGGGGCCGCCTGCTTCCTGTATGTTCCATACGCCCTACTGGTCCGGATCACCAACCTTCGCTGGCTTGCAGTCCGCGGTGAACGATATCGAAGCCTGCCGCACAAGTTTTGGTCACGCTGCGATTCTCGACATTCCGCCCGCGCTCTATACCACCTCGAACGCCTTGGGTTTAGTCATTCCGCAATCGAGCACAACACTGGCCACACAATTCAATATTCTGCGATCCACGCAAGACTCGCATTTGCCGAATGGAACCGTCGTCTGCTCCCACGGCATCCAGGACAATTTGGCAACCAGTACCGACATCGGACTCGATAACCCAGACTGCGCGGGCGATGCGCTCACCTATCAACTCGGCACGACTGTCACCAGCGTGCCCACGGGAGCCATCACACTCGCGAATGGGATGGTGACGAACTCCTCGGCCTATGACGATGTGCAGTATATGTACACGCTTGAAAGCTCGGGCACGAACCCGGCCTCGCTGACCACCTGCAGCCCGGTGGGAACGAATTCGACCTCGGTCCCGCCCAAATGCGCCGCCACGAGCATTGCGCCGGATCACTGGCTCATCGAAGACGCCGAGATCCGCATGCAGGCGGGCAACACGGGCGCGCAAAACATCGTCAACCTGGTGCCGACCTTTACCGAGACTTCCACCACGCAGCTTCCCACGCATATCCACTTCCGCAAACTCTGGGTGCATGGCGACTGGACCAGTCTGGCGGCGGGGTTCAATGACATTTCGGACGGGATGGAAATCTCCTGCGTCTACTGCTCGGTACTCGATTCGCAGTTCAGTCAGTTACTGCGGCCGGGCGCGGAAGGCCATGTGATCCTCACGGGCATGGGCGAACAACTGAAGATCAACCACAACTGGGCGGAGGGGCAATCGATCGGCATGTTTGCGGGAGGCTTCAGCGGCTCCGGTCCCAGTATCTCCGGTCTGGTTCCGCACAGCGACGTGGAAGAGCGGCGCAACCGCTGGACGTTCCCCTGGACCTGGTTAGGAGTAGGAAATATCCCCAGCGGGCACTGGGCGGGATCAAGTGTGGTGCGCAAGAACGCCGATGAGATCAAAAGCGGCCAGCGCATTCTGCGGGCAGGCAACATCCTCGAAAACATTGACGGCTCGGGCGGCCAGTCGGGAGTAAACCACGACATCAAGATCGAAAACTCCTCGACCGGCGTGGGCTCCAATTACAACGACACCACCACCGACGTAAGCGAACTCTACAATATCTTCCGCAACGATTGCTTGGGCGGGGAAACGGTGCGCTCCGTCGCCGGAGCGGGAAATGGCGGCGGCTCCTCTCCCACACTGAACCGCATCAACAGCAGCTATAACCTGTACTACAACGAATCGCCCACGAACTTCGGCTGCACCAGCGTCAACAGTGGATTCCTGTTTGACTCCGGTGGCCTCGAATGGCAGGGCACGGTCACGGAGAATGCCTTTGGCACGGGAGCCACGTTCGTGGCCAATTGCTCCATCGATCAGGGCGGATGCATCGGGCAGATCGGCTCCGGAACCGTGAATACAGCAGGCACCGGATGCGTGAACGGCGGAGCGATCACCGTCAGCGGACCCAACCTCGCGGGAGGCTATCCGGCGAGCGCGACGACTACATGCTCTGGAGGCGGCATTTCCGCCGTCAATATCACCGTTCCAGGTTCGGGCTATACCTCGGTCACCGGCACCCCGGCCAATGGCACGGGAACGGTCACCCTGAATATCAATGCGAGCTCCACCGCGCCCACAACCGGAGCGCAAGTCATCAACATCAACGTGGGCGATCCGGTCTCGATCCGCCAGTGCTCCTCGGTCACCGCGTTCAATTCGACTCTCAGCACGGTGAATGGAAAACAATATCCCAACGTGCGCGGGCCTCTGGCAACTGTAGGATCAACCGCATGGACGGGAACGCCAACGACCGGCAATCTCAGCGTCACTTATCCCTGGACTGCAACCGCCAACGCAAGCGACACGGCGGGCTACTGCAAACTGACACAAGTACAGGGCGGCCCGGAGAACTTTGTCTACACCCACAACACCGTAGTCAGCGCTCCAGTTACACAACTCATCACTTCCGGAAACTCGGTCACGCAACCGCCCAATGGCCCGAATTACGCCCTCAACAATAACTGGCGGGACTCGATCTTCATCGGCGGCCCGATGGGAAACTCGCAAGTAGGCTCCGGGGGAAATGCCTTCGTCAACTTCAACCTGGATTCGACCACGCTCACCATCGATCACGATGCCTGGGTCGGGCAAAGCTCCTTCACCGCCTACTGCAATAATCCCTTTTACCCTTGCGCCACGCCGGCGATGTTCTTTGGCGCGACGACAGGCTACTGCACCGGAGCCAGTCCGACATCTTCCTGTGTGGGCTTCACCGGATCGGAATACTACAGCGCATCTTCGATGGTGATCGCACCGGCGGATTATCACGACCTGGCGCTGAACTCTGGCAGCATCTTTGCGGCGGGAAATACCAATCAAGCGAGCGATGGAACCAACCTAGGCGCAAATATTTCTCTGTTCGATTACTACCAGACATTGAATCAGTGGTCAGGCTTCTATCCCGATACACTGCCGCCGAGCTCGGCAACGCCAACCAGTCCGAATCCGGTGATCTTGACCTGGGAGAAGCCAACCAAGGGTCTGTTTGAAAACGTCGCGCACTGATTTTTTATGCTCCCTGATCTCAGCACTCTCTCCGCCAAGAAAGCACTCGCGGCGAAGTATGCCGCAAAACACGGACTGGACGCGGTTCTGGTGTGCGCGGTCTGTGAACAGGAAAGCGATTGGAATCCTTTCGCGGTTCGCTTCGAGCCGGCATTTGAGGCGCGTTACATCAAGCCGGCAATTCCCTCAGCTCCCACCACGCTTGAACTCACGAAAGCGATGTCGTTCGGCCTGATGCAGATGATGGGAGAGGTTGCGGTGGAGTTCGGATGGAAGGGGCGATTTCTGACGGAACTCTGCGATCCGGATATCGGGGTGGATTTCGGTTGCGCAAAATTAAGAAGTTGTCTCGATCGCGCGGGCGAGGACGAAGCGAAAGCCCTCCTGCTTTACAACGGTGGAGGAAACACGCTCTATCCATCTCAGGTGATGGCGAGAAAAGCGAAGTACGAATAGGCGTAATTTGTTTCCGGCTTCGGCGGATTCCGCGTCCGCTGCGATTCAATCCATCCCTCAATGCCGAGCCCTAGCAAGATCCCTAACCATACCGCGCATACGAGTGCCAGTCGGACATGCGGCGGGGCAAGCGTCACGGGGAAAGTCTAACAGTCTCGGTTCTCGCTGATAGGTAGAAAAGGAAAACCACACAATCATGCTGAACAACATTTTCGGTCACTGGAAGACAACTCTGTCGGGGATCGCGCTGGCCATCGCCACGGTGGTGCTCAACGGGCGCACTCCTCACGCCTTTGGAATGGCGGTCGCAATCGCCGCCTTTGGAGCGGTTGTCAAAGACCCGAAGTAATTCCATGGGCATCCCTGACGCAATCGGCAACTTCATCTGGGACGAGATCAAGAAAGGCATCTGGGCGCAATGGCTCAAACTGCTTTTCCTGCTCATCTTTTCAGGCGTTGTGAGCTATCTCTCGATCGACGGGCTCTGCTTGAAAAGTGGCATGCCGGAACTGATCTCGCGCGGAAACGGCTACGTCGCCGCGGCCGGAGCACTGATTCTCTGCTTCCTCGTCAATGGCGCGAAGCTTCTGAAGGGCATGACCGCGATCGTCCCCAATCAAGAAGTCGTCGCCGCACTCGAAACCGAATTCCAAAAGGTCCAGCCGGACAAGGAGAAATAATCATGGTTATCACATTCAAGGGAACACTCTCGAAACTCGTCGCCGCCGCAAAAGACTTCAAGGCCGACGTTCTTAAAGCCGCAGAGGAAGCGCCGGTCGTTCTCGGCGATGTCGAAAAGGATGCACCTGAAGTCGAAGCAATCGTCCAACTCGCATTTCCCGGTGCCGCCGCCCTCGAAGAAGCAGCTCTCGAAGCCTTCGAGATTATCTGTGATGCAGTCGAAGCCGCCGGTCCCGCAGCCGCCTCCAATGGCTTGTCGGTGAGCTTCGACAAAACCGTGATCGCCAAAGCGCAAGCCGCAATTCCCGCGCTGAAGGCCGTTCTCGCGAAGCTCTGACGATGATCCACCAGTGTTCCGATTGCGGCTCCTGGGGACATCGCGCCAACAGTGTACGGTGTCCCTACCGAACTGCATTACGAAGGCAAGACCCGTTTGGACTTGATCCGCCGAGACCACAAGAAGCAGAGTCTAGGGTGATGGATCCAGCCATACGAGATGCGACGGTGAGCACAGTGTTTCTGCCGGGAGTGGGCTAAAGATTTTTCTTCTACGTGTCCCGTCTCCGAACTGTGTATCGAGCGGGTCCCTTACCCGAAAATCTCGGGCTTGCTCGTGGTTAGCTAGCTTCCTTCAACCGCTTCGCGGGCGGCGGCAGAACCTCACCTTCGTTGAGAGCGCGCGTAAAGTTTGTCTGCGGTAACTCCATCCGCTCCCGTAATCCCTGCCACGCACTGAAAATCACCGCTGGATTTTTGCCGGTCATCCGCGAGATCAATTCGTGCGCAAGTACGGAAAATGGCTGTGTCGGCGGCGGAATCTTCCCCATCGCATCCTCCACGCAACACTCGACGCACATATAGACCTGTCCTGACTCCGATTTTGGCGGGTCGGGAATTCCTAGGCTGTCGTAGAGGCGTGGCAAATCAGGCACTCCAACGAGGCGAACCATCATCGTGAAGGCGGCTCCAGCGTCTGAAATTTCAATGGTTCGGCGGCAGAGAATACAAGGGGCGGTCTGGCGTGCGGGCATATGATTTCTCCGGTTGTACAACGGTTGTACAACGATAAACTCAAGGGTTCGCCCATGTCGAGGCTAGACTCAGACTCGTTAACCCTCAGCCTCGATTTAAGTCCCAGTTACTTCCGTTCCTAGGAAGGGAGCCGGGGTGCGGGCTAGGATTTCAGGCGGAGAAAAGATTTTATGAAATACACAGCTCCAATTCTCGCGGCGCTCCTGTTTCTCAGCGCGGTGATCTTCCTGCCCAACGCCACACATGCGACCAACTCGAAGATCATCGATCTCTCCGACACAGAGAAACCGAAAGCTATGGCGATCCTTGAACGCCGGCAATCTCTTTTTATGAAGCGGCAGAAACTTGAAGCGCAGTACCAGTCCGACGCCCACCGGCTCGACGAAGAGAACAGTGTCATCAACATCGACGCCGGCCAACTGTGTTTCGAGTTGAAAAAGGCCCATAAGATCGAGCCTGGGATCACCTACACGCTAGACGAAGTGAACGCGAGGTTGGTGAAACAGTAAGCCATGCCGACCGCAACCGCCAAAGAGACCGCTGTCGTCACAAAGGTCGAACTCATCGAGATCGCCGATTGGGAGCGGAAATTCGCGAAAGCCAAGAAAGACCAGTCTGCTGCGGAAAAAGAAGTGAAGTTTCGCCGGATGCGGCTCGCGGAAAAAGTTCTTGACGTGAAAACCGAAGAGGAATTGAAAGCGCTCACCCCAGACCAGGTCGCAAAGCGAATCGATAAACGCCTGGAAGCAGGGGATTGGAAGGCCGAGCGCGGCGCCCCAGAATTTTCCTTTGTGAACACCAGTCACGGCCGCTACCCGTCCTGGGCACAACTCTACGCCGCTAAACTGGGTGAGACGGCTGTCGCTCAGATCAGCGCGGAAACTCCTGAAACCTATTCGTACTCTGTGTCTGTGACGCTGTGAATCTCTACCCCATCGCGGTTTTGCTTTTCCTCGTTCTGACCCTGTCTCTCCGCCGGCCTCCGTCTCCTCGCAGTTAGTTTTTCCCGCCTCTCGCTTTTCTGCTCCGTCCCAAAATCCACTTCGGTTGGCAGTGCGTTTGCATTCGCCGCTTCGAGAGGCGGGGGTTTCTGCTGTGTTTTTTCTGCTGCGGTGTTTACTAAATAGGCGCGCGGTTTTGGCGCGCGACCGATTGCCTTTTCTGCTATGTAGTTTCTGCTTCTAGGTTTTTCTTCTGCTTCTGTGGTAGTAGATTCTTCTGCTTCTGCTTCTATTAGTAGCTCCTGAAATAGGCATAAGGTTTTTCTGCTGCTGCTGGGCTTTCGCTTTTTCTGCTACAACGCGCCGCGCAAGTTTCGCTTTTTTGCACAAATCTCATCGAAATAGGGCTTGACAATGTAATTATCGGCCGTTACAGTCGGGCGCATGAACCTCCACCGGCGAGTCTGCCCGATCTGCCAGACCAAATTTGATCCCACCCAGTCGCATCAAATTTGCTGCACCCCGGCGTGCTCGAATGTTCGTCGCGTGCGCCTTTGCCGCGCCAGAAAGCGCTACGGCGACGATGGCGGCGGCGGGGGTGGGCAGCGCGCATTGTTCCCGAAGACGGCGCTATTGAAGGCGAAGCCTCCGAAGCCAACGCGGATCGCCGAGCCTACCTTGTTCGAAACGGACCTGCTTGCCCAAGCTTGGCGGGGCCGTCGAATACGGGCAAAACGGGCGCAGCGTCCGATAATTCCAGGTATTATGTAAACTGCGTAAGAAGGGTAACCGGCCTTTCGGGGGACTTTGGCTTTGGGGTGGCGAAGGCGCTTCCAGCGCTGCGATCAGCGGACCATGAAAGAAGTCAGGGCTTTAGCTCCTGAGATTCAACTAGCTACATCTTATACTTGCCCAGATCCTCGTCGTTCAGCCCTTCCAGATACTTCCGCAATTCTTCCGCGGTCACGCGGTCTGACATGTTCGCTGCCTGCTTCGAATTCTTCAGCACTACATCGTCCACAAAGATCGGACAATCCACCCGCAGTGCCAGCGCCAGCGCATCCGACGGCCGCGAATCCACGCTGATCACCTCGCCGCTCCGCTCCAGCCAGATCACCGCATAAAACGTATCTTCGCGAAGCTCCGTCACAACCACTTTATGCACCTGCGTCTCCAGCCCAGTCAGCACATTCTTGATCAAATCGTGCGTCATCGGACGCGGCGTGTTGACCTTCTCCATCTCCAGCGCAATCGCGTTCGCCTCGTACACCCCCACCCAGATCGGAAGCACCGATTCTCCCGCCACATCTTTCAAAATCACAATCGGCATATTACTGACTGGATCCATCAAAAGGCCACGGATGGTCATCTCTACTTCCATAAAAAACTCCTTCAAGCCTGCTTCGACGGCGCTGCCTGCACCGTTGTTCTTGGACTCTTATACCACCATTTCGCCTAAAAGACTGTTCGGAAAGCTGGTTGTGGCTCTCACTTGGACGTAGCTTCCTATCTGCGGTGCAGAGGGCTCTGGCGCGGTGAAATTCAGCGTTTTGTTCTGGCTGGTGCGGCCGATCCATTGTCCACGAGCTTCGTTCCTGCCTTCAACCATTACTTCTTGAATTGTCCCTATATATTTCTTGTAGCGAGCTATTTGGATTTCTTTTTGCCTGGCCATGACAACTTCCAGGCGTCGGGATTTTTCTTGATCGGGGATTGCATCGTCCAGCGCCAGCGACGGAGTGTTCGGGCGCGGAGAATACTTGAAGGTGAAGACGCTGTCGTAACCGACTTCGTCCAACAGGCTCAGTGTCTCGCTGAAGTCTTTTTCGGTTTCTCCGGGAAAGCCGACAATGATGTCACTGGTGATGCTGATCTGGCGCTTCGCCGATTTCATCCACGCGATGCGTTCGAGATATTGTTCGCGTGTGTAGAGGCGCTGCATTGCATTCAGCACGCGGTCCGATCCACTTTGAACGGGCAGATGGACGTGGTCGCAAAGCGTAGGCACGGCGTCGATAGCGTCGACAATGTCACGTCCGAAGTCTCGGGGGTGGGATGTGGTGAAACGCACGCGCTTGATCCCCGGCACTTCGCCGACCGCGGCCAGCAATTCTGCGAAGGAACGCTTCCCTGCCGGATCTTTATACGAATTCACGTTCTGCCCGAGCAGTTGGATTTCCGTGTAGCCCAGATCGGCCATCTGGCGGGCTTCGGCGAGCACCGAGTCCGAAGTGCGGCTGCGCTCCTTTCCGCGCGTGAACGGTACCACGCAGTAAGCGCAGAATTTGTCGCAGCCTTCGATGATGGTAATGTACCCGCGATGCGGATTGCTGCGGGCGGTGAATTCCGTCTCGAAGCATTCATCAGTTTCGCGATCGTCGAGGCCCGTGATGCGGACGAGGAGTTCTGGCGCTCCACGCGAAACGGATCGCGCTTCCATTGACGAGGCGTCATCCCGAAGCCCCGCGTTTTTACCAGCGGGGCGAGGGATCTCCCCGTCTGCAGCTTCCAACTGTGCAAGCATCTGCGGCAGGTTGCGATACGACGCCGATCCGCAAACCAGCGACACATGCGGCGCGCGCTCGAAAATCTTTTCGCCCTCCTGCTGCGCCACGCAGCCGAGCACTCCGAACTTCTTGCCGTGGGACAGCAGCTTCTTGTAGTCCGCCAACCGATGAAAAACTTTCTGCTCCGCCTTATCGCGGATGGAGCACGTGTTGTAAAGAATCAGGTCAGCCTGCTCCACCGTCTCCACCTGCCGGTATCCCTCGTGCACCAGCGTGCCAATGACCTTTTCGGAGTCATGCACGTTCATCTGGCAACCGAAGGTTTCGAGGTAGAAAGTCTTCTGTGAATCCCCAGACATATGTGGAATCAGTATAAGCGATGCTGGTGTGGGTCGGACACTCTTGTCCGACGCCTTTGGGGTTGGGGTTGGGGTTGAGACTGGATGGAGGGACGACAACCCAAGGGTCTGAGGCCCCTTGAGTGCCACGTTCCGCAAGGCACACGGATGCGGTCGCCGCTCAGGTTCTGGTTCTACCTGTCGTTACTGAATCCTTTGGAGTCTCCTCCACCACGCTTTGACCGCCTTGACGGCATCATTCGACGTTCTGTAAGGCTCATACAGCTTGTGGAGGAAGTCGGAAGGCATGCTCTTTACATCTTGATGCTTAAGGATCATGCATGGTCTCTTCAGTGTTTGCATCATGGCCAGCTCGTAGACAATGTTCGCATTGTGTCGCTGACTGGACTCCCCTTTATCGAAAATTGCCACGCCATACCTGCAGCAGAGCAGACAGGCCAGTGGATTGTAAAGGTCGTCGGTCAGGCTGTGGTCACGCGCAACAACCGGGTTGAGGGCTTGATAGGATTTTTGTTTCTCTCAATATCCGAAGCCGACGGACAAGAGTGTCCGTCCCACACGGGCCTTGTCTGCGACGAATGAACATGGACAGCCTACTTCCCCTTCGCGACTGCGACCGCGTGCTCGTTGACGAAGACGATTTTGGGATGGAACAGGGTTCCGGCTACGCGGGTGACGATGGCGATGAGGTCGCTTTGTCCGTGGAAGACTTTGACGTGGCGGGCGCGGGAGAGTTCGGGAAGGTTGACGGGGCGTCCGCTGCGGATGCGGGCGGCGGTGGGTTCGTCGGCGGCGACGCAGGGAAACTGCGGCAGCAGCTGACGGGGATGGATGAGGAGGGACGTGATGATGTCAGAAAAAGCAGGTTCCTCCACTCCGCTTCCCTTGCCCTGCGGGAAGGGGAAGCTCCCGTCGGAATGACAATTTGTTCTGAGGTCGGAATGACAATTCCTTATCTTGTCTTCAATTTCTTCCAAGGTGTGAGCCTGGCTGATATCGAACTCTGCGACAGCGGTGCGGCGGAGGGATTCGAGATGGGCTCCGCAGCCAAGTAGCTGGCCCATTTCGTGGGCGACGGAGCGCATGTAGGTTCCGGAGGCGACTCGGGCGCGGAACTGGGCGCGGTCGTCCGCAACTGATAGGATAACGAATTCCTTGATCTCGACTTGCACCGGCCTGAGGACCACTTCTTGTTGTTTTCGGGCGAGCTTGTAGGCGGGGACGCCGTTGATTTTTTTGGCGGAGAACGGTGGCGGGAGCTGTTCGATGAGGCCGAGGAATCCGGTGCCGAGTTGTTGGAGCTGCTCCAACTTGAGAGTGACAGGTTTAAGCGTGACAGGACGGACTTCGCCGAGCGGGTCGCCATCGGCGTCGTAGGTATTGGTGGCGAAGCCGAAGCGGATCACGCCTTCGTAAGTTTTCTCCGATGCAGTGTAGAACTGCGCCAGGCGCGTGAGATTGCCGACGACGAGCGGGAGCACGCCGGTGGCCAGAGGATCGAGCGTGCCGAGATGACCGATGCAACGCTGGCCAAGAATGCGGCGCATGCGGGCGACCACGTCGTGAGAGGTCCAACCCGCGGGCTTATCGACGATGATAACGCCATTCATGAGAGGATTGAGTACGTGGGTAATTGAAGTGCGCTCAGGAGCTAAAGCCCGCAGTCCATTTGGCTCTAGCGGCGCGCGGCTGAAGTCGCGCCCCTTCAAGACTCAGCTTGTGCTGCGATTACCCGACTACTAAGTTAACAGATATTTTATGCTGCCCCTTCGCGACGACCAGGCTCGGTATAGCACTCCGTGGGTGAACAATTTCTTAATTGGGCTGAACCTGCTGATTTTTCTCTTCGAGGCGGCGCTGGATCGTCAAAGCCTGAACACGCTGATTCATCAGTTTGGTGTAGTGCCGTATCATCTGGCGGCGTTTCTGGCGGGGTCGACGCGGTATCCGCTGCCGGCTATCGTAGTTCCCTTCTTCACCTCGATGTTTCTGCACGGCTCCTGGATGCACGTCATCGGCAATATGTGGTTCTTGTTTATTTTTGGCGACAACGTTGAGGATTATCTGGGGCACTTCAAGTATCTGGTGTTTTACATTCTCACGGGACTGATTGCGATGAGCACACAGGTGGCGATTAATCTGCACTCGACGGTGCCTACGCTGGGAGCGAGTGGTGCCATTGCGGGGGTGCTCGGGGCTTATTTTATTTTGTATCCGCGGGCGCGCGTGCTGACGTGGTTTTTTGTTTTCGTGCTGTGGGTGCCGGCCTGGATTATTTTGGGATATTGGTTTGTGCTGAATTTTCTGAGCGGGACCGCCACAGCGCTCGCCGTGCAGGGGCAGAACGTGGGAGGAGTGGCATTTTGGGCGCATGTGGGAGGATTTGTGTCGGGAGCGCTGCTGGTGAAAGTTTTTGGCGAGCGCAGATTGAGATCGCCATACGCCGTGGGGTGATGAAGTGTTGACGACCCGGTTGGATTGCAGCAGCACCGATGGCACACACAGGGTTGCATAGGTCCTGCGGCCGGCAAAGGACGCGGGCCGCAGGGTGACAGCGCTTTATTTTGCTTCCACGGTTGCTACTTCTTGGGGCGCGACTCGGGCGGAACCAAACCGGCGACGCGGTAGTACACAACGAGCTGTCCGTAGTGTTCGCCGGAGTGCTCGACGAAGCCGTAGGCGAAGTCGATGACTCGATACTGTTTGTGCTCGAAGGGGTCGATGACTAAATCAGATAATCCTTTATCGCCCTTCGTTTTGATGGCGGCGGCGCCATCGGCGAAGGCTTTTTTCACGAAGGCAGCCACGTCAGCCTTAGTCTTGTATTGATCGCGCTTGGGATCTTCCCCGGCGGGAGGCTTCTGGCCCAGGACCGGATTCGTGAAGAAATAAATTGCTCCGGCAGCGTGCAGCAGTTGCTCGGCGAAGCTGCGTTGGGCGGGCGTGGGCTTGAAGTCGTATTTGTCTTCGGGGAAATCTTCAGCCATGGCGATGAGCTTGCGGCCGATATCGTTCCAGGCGGCGAGCACGGCTTGGGATGGGCTGTCGGCGGGCTTTACAGCTGCTTCTGTTTTGGCGTCTTGTGCGTGGGCGGGGACCGCGAACATTGTAGCGGTCAACAATGCGGCGGCGAGAAATGGCGTCTTGCTCATGGATTCCTCCGGGGGAGTTTTCGGTCGGACGTATCTTAGCTGGAAAGTCTGCGGAGGTACAACGTGATGGGACGAACCTACAGGTTTCGACTACAGAATCCCGCCCGTGGGAAGGATTTCGAGCGTTTCTACGGTGGCATTCGGCGGTAGTGCGATCGCGCTGACGACGGCTTCGGCGATGGTTGCGGAGGACATCATCTTCTTGCGCGGAGCTTCCGGCCAGAATGTGTTCCAGATATCGGTGTCGGTGGCGCCGGGAAGCAGCGCGATGACGCGAATTCCTTTGGGGCGCAATTCTTCGCGCAGGGTGTTGGTGAGGCCCATGCCTCCGTGTTTGGAGGCGATGTAGGCGGCCGATCCGGCGAAGACTCGATTGGCGGCGACTGAGAGATTGTTCACGATGGTGCCGCCGCGCCTCATCATAGCGAGCGCGGCTTGCGTGACCAAGAACATTCCGGTCAAGTTGGTGTCGAGCACGTCCTGCCAAGCGGGAGTTTATCGACTGTGAGATTGGCGTGGGCGATGCCGGCGTTGTTGATGAGAATATCGAGGCGCTTGAACTGGCGGCGGATGGCGCGAAACAGGTCGTCGACGGATTGCGGGTCGCGGACATCGCAGTGGTGAGTGAGGATTTTTAGTTTCGGGGACGCGAGTTCCCTGCTGATACGACGCAGGGCGGATTCGTCGCGGCCGGTGAGGATTAGGTTGCAGCTTTCTTCCGCCAGTGCGCGGGCGATGGCGAGGCCGATGCCTCGGGTGGCGCCGGTTACCAGGGCAACCTGAGAGCGAAGGCGGTCAGTTGAGACGCGCCGAGTCAAGTCTGAGAAAACCTTTCTGCTCGAGCCATCTTATCGCGGCGGGACGGCGATTGGGGCTGGGAGGCGAATATTCCGTAGCCCGCTCGCTGCGCTCTAAGTGCGTAAACTCTGTCTCCCCTATCTGCCAAACTGCGTTCCGATTCGATGTATACTGTCGGCGTCACGCGGAATGAGGCCTGGGACATGGTATGAGGTCAGCGAGCGGAGACTGGACCTACCGATTTAGCTTCTATCTTTTAGCCGTCCTTATCGCGGTAGCGGTTCTGATATTCCAACATTACATGAACAAGATCGCGTACCGGGACGTTGGCATTATTTCGTCCAGCAGCCTTAGCCAGCCCGGCTCCATTCCGCCGTGGGAGGGCAAGGCGCTCGACGCCTACTCCGCAATGAGCGGTCTGCTCACTACGCTCGCCACGGCATTGCTTGGAGCGTTGGGGTATCTCTTGATCAACGAACGTGAGGCCTCCCCTGAACTGCGCCACGGAGCATCCGCCGTAGGAAGTGCTTTGTTCGCAGTTCTCTCCATTTACTTCGGATACGTGAGCCACCTGACGGTCTTGTCGTCTACTTATAGCAATTCGTTTAATCCCTATGCTTTTGGCGTCGTATGGCCCAGCCGGTCGCAATTTTACACGCTGCTTTTGGCCGTGTTCTTTTTCGCCGACTTTGCTTTTCGCGTGCTAGGCAAGGAGGCCCCAGGTGAGCGGCCATAGAATCCTGTCGGCGATTGGGATCGTGATGCTGGGCATCCTTCTGGTCCCAGGCGACCTGTCGTCACAGATGCCTCCGCTAGCCAAGCTGATCGTCAAGTCCAACCCGAAGGGTGCCCGCATCACCGTCAACGACCGACCTATGGGTGAGGTAACGGATGCTGTGTTTGTGGTCGCGCCGGGCAACTACAAAGTTTCGGTGTCGGGTAGCGCGAACTGCGACGACAACCTAGTGACCCTGCAGTCGGGTGAAACCAAAACTCTCCTCTGCAGCGGTGGGACGTGGACCGTCCAGTAGCGGTACGGCCCCAAGCCGTCAGATTCCGTTGGATCGTTGGCGGATCAGCGAGAGGAACTCGGAACGCGTCTCCTGCTCGTTGCGGAAGCAACCTAGCATCGATGACGTTACCGCGGCCGAGTGCTGCTTCTCGACACCACGCATCATCATGCATAAATGCCGGGCTTCAATGACGACCCCGACGCCGTGCGGCTCGATTACTTTCTGGATGGTTTCGGCAATTTGTGTGGTGAGGCGCTCTTGAATCTGCAATCGGCGCGAGAAGAGTTCGATGAGGC
Organism: uncultured Acidobacteriota bacterium; assembly: GCA_963717205.1. GTDB lineage: Bacteria > Acidobacteriota > Terriglobia > Terriglobales > Acidobacteriaceae > Sulfotelmatobacter. The sequence continues at coordinate 621,647 of CAVQVP010000002.1, forward strand.
GCGGGACTTTGCTGAGGCCGATGACCTTACCTTTGGGGATGTAGGCGACGTGCACTTTTCCGAAGAATGGCAGCATGTGATGCTCACAGAGGCTGAACATTTCGATGTCCTTGACGATGACCATCTCGTCGTAAGTGACGGTGAAGAGTGCGCCCTTGAGCAAAGCTTCGGGATCTTCGCGATAACCTCGGGTGAGGAACTGCATCGATTTGCGGACCCGCTCGGGAGTGAGTTGGAGGCCTTCGCGGTTCGGATCTTCACCGAGGCGGACGAGCATTTCCTGGACGAGATCTTCGAAGCTGGCAGTGGTGAGAGTTGAGAGTTCGGCTGTTGGCTCAACGGGGCCCGGTTTCATAAGCGCGGCGATTCGATCGGCCTTCCCTTTCTTGAGACATTTCGGTTGAGGACTCCAAGTGCATAGGTCCTTCGGCGCCAAGAACGTGCCTCAGGATGGCAACATTAATTTAAGATGACAACATTAATTTAATAACTCCTTATCACCCGAGTACTCGAAGGAGTTCATCATAGTTTCTTCAAGTCGTACTCTTTCAAGATGCGCGTGAGGGAAGCCACGCTGCACTATTTCGTAAATCTGAATACAGAGATTTTCCGTGGTGGGCACTTCCTCGGCGAATTCTTTCTTGGTGTTCAAATTTTCGTGATCGTAGCGGGAGAGCACTTCCCTTTCGATGAAGCCATCGAGATCGGTAAGACTGCAGACCATTCCGGTTTTCTCGTCAACCGGGCCGCTGACGGTGACTTCGACGATGTAGTTGTGGCCGTGTCCATAGGGGTTGTTGCATTTGCCGTAGGTTGCCTGGTTTTCTTCTTCCGACATGGATTCGCTGTGGAGGCGGTGGGAAGCGGAGAAGAGATAGCGGCGGGAGAGGTGAGCTTTCATACGGTCCGGAGGTTCCGCGCCTCAGTGGCTAAAGCCGCAGGCACGAAGATGCCTTTATCGCCGCGCTGAAGCGCTGCGCCACCCCAAATCAACACTGCCGTGTTTGCCGTCTTCATGCTTCTCCATAGAAATCCACGAATAGATCGGGGGTTTCGTAGACACGCACGCGATGCAGCCTGGCACGTTCGAGCTTGCTGGCAAGACGCTGCCAGATTGCTATGGCGATATTTTCCGTGGTTGGAATCTGGTGTAGAAATTCGGGGACTTCTTTGTTGAGGAAGCGGTGGTCCATGGCGTCGAGCACTTCGCGGTGCATGACTTCTTTGAGTTGCTTGAGGTCGACGACGAAGCCGGAGCGGGGGTCGACTTCGCCTTTTACCGTGACTTCGAGGGCGTAGTTGTGGCCGTGGCCGTTGGGGTTATTGCATTTGCCGAAGATGCGGCGGTTCTCCTCGGGAGTGAAATCCGGGCTGTGGTAATAGTGCGAGGCTGAAAATTCTGCTTTGCGCGTAAGGTAGACCATGGTCGCTAAGAATATATTACTGGGTTCGCGAGGGCTATGCTTCCCGGGGGCTGGCGATGTGCGACGAGATCATCGAGCTTCGCTCGAAGGACAGCCGAGGGCGGCTGTCCCCACATGTTTTGTAGCTTGTTCCACTTCGCGGAGGAATATTGCAGCGACGGACGGGGCGTCGAACTGCTTGACCCAATGCGATCCCTCGGCAGCGAGTGCGGCGCGCAATGCTGGATCTGCATAAACGCGCCCGATTCCTTCGGCCAATGCTTCTTCGTCGTCTGGTTCCGCTAGAATGCCGTGCTTCACCACTTCGGGGGTTGAGCTGGCGCGTGCAGCCACGATGGGCTTGGCGCTTGCCATGGCTTCCAGGAAAACGATGCCGAACCCTTCCTGGATGCTCGGCAGGCAAAAAACATGGCAACGGTTATATTCCCTGGCGAGTTCGTCCTGCGAGAGGTTTCCCAACCAGGTCACTATTCCCTGTAAATTTCTGTCGCGGGAGATGGACTTGAGGCGACGGGCTTCCGGGCCGTCGCCGACAATGCGAATTTCGAGTCCGGGTATTTTCGAGCGCAGGCGGTCGGCAGCGCCCAGCAGAATGTTCAGCCGCTTTCGCGGATAGAAGCGGCAAACACAGAGCACTATGAATCGGTTCGCTTCCGGCTGAGCTGGATTGAGTTGGAGCAATCTGCGCCAGGAAGTCAGATCGATCAGCTCGGGTACGATGCGCGGTTGATTCGAGATGCCATAGAGCTCCTGGATTCTCCGTGAGGAATATTCGCTGGTGGCAAGGACCACGTCTGCGCGCTGTACGTGACGCTTCTCACAACGCGCCTGAAGCCGCATGGTGGCTTTCGTAAGACCAGCTTCAAAGCGCATCTCGTCGGCGATCACCCCTTTGATGGACGCGATATGCAGTCCCCGTCCGGCGCCGGCTAGAGTGTAGCCGTCCATGTCGAAGCCGATTGTGATTAGGTTGAAACTTCCGTGGCGGAGGCGGAGCGTCTCGTTGAAAACCAGCCGCTCCACGGTGTAGACGGGAAATTGGAAGGTGGGTGTCACCAGGTCGACGGTTGCACCGGAGAGCCGCAGAAATGTTGCGAGGGTGCTGATGCCGGCAAACGTCCCGCTACCGCGATAGATATCCAGCGGAGTGGATGTGACGAAACGGAAGTGCATGAGAGGGGCTGCAGTTTACTTCTGCGGCTTACTTCTGCGCCGCACCTCTGCAGGATAAGTCGAATCGATTATTATAGCTATGTGCGACGCATGCTTCGTTTTGCCGGTGGGGTTACTGCAGTGGTCGTTTTGCTCGCGATTCTGCTGGCGCTGTGCGGCTGCTATAGCGGGACGCGGCCTCCACGCATCGGCATGGCTGCGCCGGACTTCACGGTACGCGACTCTAATCGCGCGGTTACGCTGAGCCAGTTTAAGGGTCAGGTAGTGGTGCTGAATTTCTGGGCGACCTGGTGTCCTCCGTGCATTGAAGAGATGCCATCGCTGGTGCAGATGCAGCAGCGCATGAAGGATAAAGGTGTGACTGTGCTGGCGGTGAGCGTCGACGTGGATGACAGCAGCTACCGGCGGTTCTTGAGAGATCACGGCGTAAACCTGCTCTCCGTGCGCGATGGCGATCAGAAGAGCAACAGCCTGTACGGGACGTTTAAGTTTCCCGAGACCTACGTGATCGACCGCAACGGCGTGGTGCGGCGCAAATTTATCGGGGCGGTGGATTGGACGGAGCCGGACGTGATTGAGTATTTGGGAAAGTTATAACCTCAGGGGCTAAAAGCCCCACGTTGCCAGACGCGCGGCGCTGAAGCGCCGCTCTTCCACGGTGCGGCGCTGGCATTTACAAATCAGCGCGCTTCGCTGCATCTCAGAAAAAATCAATTTCAATGAAAGGCTAAGGCAGAGGCAGAGGGAAAAACCAGCGTCAAAGGCGGCGGACAAGAGTGTCCGCCCCACACACACACATGAGGTCACAGATTCACATTGCGCAGGCGCAGAGCGTTTGTGATCACGGAGACGGAACTGAAGCTCATGGCCGCTGCGGCAAAGATTGGACTGAGCAGCAGGCCGAAAAGCGGATAGAGAATTCCCGCTGCGATGGGCACGCCGACAGCGTTGTAGATAAAGGCGAAGAAGAGATTCTGGCGGATGTTGCGCATGGTGGCCTGGCTTAGTTTGCGGGCACGCAGGATCCCAGAGAGATCACCTTTTACAAGCGTGATTTCGCCGCTTTCGATAGCAACGTCCGTGCCGGTGCCCATAGCGATGCCAACATCGGCTTGCGCGAGGGCCGGGGCGTCGTTGATGCCGTCGCCTGCCATCGCGACTACTCTCCCCTGCCCTTGCAGCGTGCGGACGATTTCCAATTTGCCTGCGGGCAAGACTTCGGCTTCGAATTCGTCTATGCCGAGCGCTTCCGCGATGTTTGACGCGGTTGCGCGATTGTCGCCGGTGAGCATGACGACGTGAATGCCCTGGCTGCGGAGGCCGCGAATCGCCTCCTGAGTTGACGGTTTGATGGGGTCGGCAACGGATATGTTTCCGGCATATTTTCCATCGATGGCGACGAGAATGGTTGTGCCAACGGGAACCTTGGCGTGAAGAATGGCCGTGTCGGGACTCGCGAAGGCACCAACTTCAACCATGAGAGCAGCGTTACCGACCGCGACAGCTCTTCCGTCCACGATTCCCTGAATCCCTTTGCCGGCGGAGTAAACGAATTCTGTCGGCTCCGTGAGTTTTATCTCGCGATCAAGAGCGCCTTGCACAATTGCGATTGCGAGCGGATGTTCGCTGGCTCGCTCCAGGCTGGCCGCGAGACGAAGCACTTCATCGGCATCAGCTGCGGTTTGAGTACCTACCCCAACCAGCTTCGGTTTGCCTTCGGTGAGCGTTCCGGTTTTGTCGACGACGAGGGTGTCAACTTTTTCCAGAATCTCGAGAGCCTCGGCGTTTTTGATGAGCACTCCGGCGCGGGCACCGCGGCCTACGCCGACCATGATGGCCATGGGGGTTGCGAGTCCGAGAGCACAGGGGCACGCGATGATTAACACGGCGACTGCGTTGACGAGGGCGTGGGCGAGGCGCGGTTGCGGACCCAGCCAGAACCACGCGATGAAAGTGATCATGGCGATTACAACGACGATGGGGACAAACCACTTCGCTACGCGGTCGGCGAGGCGCTGAATGGGAGCGCGGCTACGCTGCGCCTGGCCGACGAGCCGCACGATTTGCGCCAGCAGGGTTTCGCTTCCGACGCGCTCGGCCTGCATGATGAACGAGCCGGTGCCGTTGATAGTGGCGCCGACGACTTCATTGTTGCTGTCAGGTGATTTTTCCACCGGCATGGATTCGCCGGTGATCATGGATTCGTCAACTGTGCTGCGGCCTTCGAGCAGGATTCCATCCACCGGAATTTTTTCTCCGGGGCGCACACGGAGGCGGTCTCCGGGCTTTACCTGCTCGAGCGGGATATCTTTCTCGCTGCCGTCCGGGCTTAGCAGGCGTGCGGTGCGGGGGCTGAGATCGAGGAGGGCGCGGACGGCGGCACTGGTGCGGCTGCGGGCTCGCAATTCCATGACCTGACCGAGCAGGACCAGCGTGGTGATGGCGGCGGCGGCTTCGAAGTACACGTCGGGATAACCGCCCATGGTGCGCAGAGATTCGGGAAAAATTTGCGGCGCGAGCGTGGCGATTACGCTGTATCCATAGGCAACGCCGGTACCCATGCCGATCAGCGTGAACATATTGGGACTGCGATTGGCAAGCGAAGCCCAGAAACGCTCGAAAAATGGCCAGCCGCCCCAGACCACCACGGGCGTAGCCAACGCGAGTTCCAGCCAGGGCAACGTTGCGCCGCGCAGAAGGCGGTGCAACGGCACCTCCCAAGCCATCGCAGCCATGGCGACAACCATGAGCGGAGCGGTCAGCGCAAGGCTAATCCAGAAGCGGCGGCTCATGTCGCGGAGCTCCGGATTTTCTTCTGGGGCGGCGGAGACCGTGCGCGGCTCGAGAGCCATGCCGCATATGGGACATGAACCTGGTCCGGGGCGCACAATCTCCGGATGCATAGGGCAGGTGTATTCGGTGCGGGCAGATGCTGCGGGAAGTTCTGGCTCGAGCGCCATGCCGCACGAAGGACAGGCGCCCGACTTGTTTTCGCGGACGTCCCGGCACATGGGACAGACGTAGCTGGCGGCTTCGGTCGCCGAGCGCGGAGGAGCCTGAGTCTCAGGCTTTCCTTGGACCAGTTGGTTTTGGGAGGTGGAGAGTGGGGCTGCCGTTGGCGCAACTGGCATCAACAAAGCAGGCATTACCAGGCCTGATGGGCGCGAAGGTTTCTGGCTGAGATATTTCGCCGGGTCGGCTTTGAATTTCTCCACGCACGGTGCGCAGCAAAAATAATAGTTCTTCCCACTGTGCTCGTAGATATGTTTGGCGTTCGCGGGATTTACATTCATTCCGCAGACGGGGTCGCGTTCGAGGGTAGGCACCGGGTTGAATGGCTTGGGGGACATGTAGACTTTGTGGGTGTCTGGGTGGAACTCCTTTTCTGATGGCGGTGATCCCCGTCTTCGGGAGCTTCAGGGCAAGCCTCTCGCGACAGCCGCCAAAATCCGGCGCTACTAGTTTAGTCGGCCTGCAGTGCCTTCAGCGGGCGTGCCGTCTGCCAAAGCTCGTATAGGTAGCCGTCGGGCCCGCGAAAATAAGCCCAGGCGTCTGATTCCGTGCCGTTGACATTCGTGACGAACTCGACGCCTCGTGCTTTCAACTCGCTTATAGCCGCGCGCAAATCCTCCACCTGAAAGGCCAAAACCGGGCAGGCGTGAAATTGATGGTAGCGACTCTCCGGACCCAAGACCTCGAAGAGCTGTCCTGATGGCAGCTCGAATTGCGCGAGTCCTTTGCTCTCGTGAATCAGGGAAAGTCCCAGGACATCTCCGAAGAAGTGCGCGGCTGATTTCACGTCAGTAGTGCGCACCCCAGCCCATGTGTACGCAAGCACGCGCATCGCGATTTCCCTTCCGGCGTTCTCGTGATCGTCGCAACCTCATTTACAGGCTTTCTGCCTTCTTCGATGGATAATGGCATATATTGGATTCAGCCCGCCGGACAGCGGAGCGCGGGGCTTCCATAAGTGAGCAGAGGAAGACAGCAGAGGATTATCGCATGACTTACCTGGATGTCGTTTTTCGGTACGGTTCAGCCCCGGGCGAGCAAGCGTTGCGGGCGATCGACGGAATGCGTGAGGTTTACGGAGTTCGACGAGTACAGTTCAACGAGCGAAAGCGTACCGTGCGGGTGGAGTTTGACGCTTCGCGCCTGAAAACTGATAGCATTGCCCGGCTTTTGCGTCAGGCGGGCGTTGATGTGCGAGAACCGCTGGCTCTGGCGTAAAGAGGCAGGCGGAAATAACCTGGCCGTAACGAAAGGCGCTTGGGGGAGTTTATGCAAAGGGGCGTCCAAGAAAACCTCTGGCCGAAGTGCTTCTTGGAGCGCCCCGTTGCGCGCCACTTCGTCTGGTTTTCCATAGAGCACATAGCATGCCGTTCTTAAGCTGCTCAAAATACGAAATTGCGGAGGGGGCTGCTTTGTAGTAATTGCTCTCCAGCGGGAAAGATTTACTTCTAAAGCGGCCCTCTCCGGCTTCGCGGGTGGGATTCGCCTGTGGAAAACTTCGGCCACCGAAGTCGGCGTCCTGCGCGGTTTCTGGCGGACTATCGATTCAGAATAAAAAATCGCAAGAAAAGATGTTGAACAGAGAACGTTCGCGACAGAGCTCGACTTCCGTTATAATTCCTGAGCAACCTCACCCCGCCGAAGTAAACGTTGCGCCCTTAGCTCAGCTGGATAGAGCGTCTGGCTACGAACCAGAAGGTCGGGAGTTCGAATCTCTCAGGGCGCACCATCTTGGTCAAGGTCCATTCTTCTGCCAGATCCTTCGCCTAAACCCAGGCTCAGGATTTCGGCTGCGAGCTCTCGCTTCGCTCACGCCCGCAAAACGCCTCAAGTTCGAATCTCTCAGGGCGCACCATCTTGTTCAAGGTCCATTCTTCTGCCAGATCCTTCGCCTAAACCCTAGGCTCAGGATTTCGGCTGCGAGCTCCCGCTTCGCTCACGCCCGCAAAACGCCTCAAGTTCGAATCTCTCAGGGCGCACCACCTTTTCAATAGCTTAGGGCACCCGGTTTGTCCGTCCTTGGCGACTTCATCGGGCATGAATTTGAGGGCGACGAAGCGATGCGGCTTTACATCCTCAGCTTTGTAAACCACAACCAAGCGGCCTAGCCCGGCCCCAGCGGCCACCGGCAAAAGGTCGAATGCCGCATGACTGAAAGTTTTCCTCGCGAACCAAAGGGCGCTTCTGCCTGGATGCCAAAATTCGTCGAGGGATGTCCTAGCAATTCAAAACTCCGCCCTAAAGATCAGAAAGGAAGTGCTCTCAATACTGCCAAGTCACGCCGTTATACAAGCTGGGAACCCGGTAAGCGCGATATGCAGTGGCCGACGCGGGAAAAAAATTCATCTGCCACAGTACCTGCGGAGTGGACGTTCCAGTCACCTCCTGAACTTGAGATGCTAAATTCGGACTCGGTGGGACTGCAGGATCGTTCATCTCGAATTCAACGTTGCCGTTCGCGAATTGATTGATGGCCCCCCCCCATATGCCATAGTCTGACAAGGCATCGGCCCAGGCAATATTGGCAACCTTGGAGCTTTCGTCGATTTGAAAGATCACGGGCCGGGAATAACATGCGGGGTAAGGAGTGCCGGGGTAGGTCTGGCACCGCTCACCGTAGGCAGCCAAAATTCGATTGTCTCCATTGTCAAACATCCCTAAAGTCGTTTGAGACCCGTTTTGGCTTAATATAATCGGGAAATGCTGGTTGGCAAACCATAGGCCCGGATCATCGCTCGGTACCCCTTGGTTGGTCAAAGCGAAGTCTCCCTGATAGCCGAGGTGCCACAGGATATTCCCGGAACCAGTTCCATTCTCGTAGTCGATCTTGAGAATCCACGATTGATTGCGCACCGACAAGATGAGGTTGCCATCATCAGGTGAGTAAAGAAGCGCATTGCTGTGCGTCCAGTCTGGCAAGTGGTCTATGTGGCGGTTTACGTCGAGATGGTCGAATGAGTTCCAGGCCCAAACCGGATTCCAATTCTGGTCCAGATCTACTAGCGCCTGTCCTTGGACTAAGAGCGTTCCGGGATACCCTGGGAGATTCGTTAAATCCTTATAGCAATCCACGATGACAACGACATGGCCGTTAGGGAGCATGGCAAAATCATGGGTAAGGCCCCATGGGACAAAATCGAAGCTTTCGGCGTCCGCCATCTTGTGTTGCAACGCTGAATAGCTCATCTCACGAATGGTGTTTCCTGCCAAGTCGATCTCGCGCAAAATCGAAACCGATACCGCGTTAGTAACAATCAAGAGTATGTTCCCATTCGGAAGCAGTTTGAAAGGAAATGCAAAATTACCCGGTCCAGTATCGTAATACCAGATGACGTTGCCATCGCGGTCAGTGAAAAAGGCGGGCGCATTGGCGATAGTTACGTCGATGTATTCAATCCCCGGGTTCTCGGTGGAGCTCAAAGAAGGATTCGGACGGCTCACAACTAGCTTGGGGAAAACCAGAGAAGAAGAAGAAGGCAATGGCCCCGTCGTGAAGGTTGTATCAGGGCTCGTTGACGTAGTGCCCTTGCCCGCGCTGCATTGCACCTGCGCCCGCATGTGGTACGTAGTGGATGCCTTCATTCCCGCAACCTCTATTGAGGAAAAGTCAGGTGTAGTCACCGGATACCAGGCGGTGCTTCTTCCATAGGAGGTCGTGGGACCAAACTCCACCATAATCTGCCCGAGGCATCCCGTCCGGATCGTATAAATTGCCACCAAGGGATTTTGGGTGCCTGTTACGATTGGCTGCATCAGGGCTGAGCTCGAACCTGCTGAGTTCGGACCTGCTGAACTCGAACCGGCGCCGCATCCTGCCATGAAAGCGCACGCAATCAACGGTGCCGCCGCCACAAGCGCGGTTCTGACCGCAAACGATGCCTTCATTACTTTCCTCACTGGGATTTGAGGTTCAGAAATGATCCAGCGACATTATCAGGAAACTGCCCGCTGCGCTGGCAATCAATCACTGGCCTAGGCTCCTGACTTTCGCAAGATTTGGGATCACTTCCGCGTAAGCCGTAGGCGATAGTTTCCCGCGCAAGCGGCGATCATCTATTGGAAGCAAATATATCTCAAACCGGCGAAAACGTCGAAAAGAAATTAGTGAGGAGAAGATTGATTAGAAGTTTGGCCATTCGTTAACGGGCCGCTATTTTTTGTGCACGTTCGGCTACTTGCGCTTCACTTTCACAATACCAGTCCATAGGACGAATGTCGGACAACCCCAGCCTGAAGCGGGGTTCCAGATGCAAGTAATGTAAAATTGTTCTGGCCCTTCAAGAAACTTTACGGAGCTGGCCGGGTTGTAAACCCGAAACCACTCGTCACTCTAAAGTAATGTAGCGCCTGTTGACGGCTGAAGATATTTAGGTATTATGACAGTCACAATGCAATTAGAAAATAAGTGCCAGTCGGGAAAGCGGCCGGGGGATTGATGTCGATGCTTGGGCAGGGGCACGTTGCAGACGTACCCTATGAAGCGGAAGCAAGCACCCGGGCTGGCACGCATCCGGTCGTGTTTGCCGACTTTAAGCCGGTGACGCTGAGGCCGCCCATTCCGCAAGAGGAACTGCTCGATTGCATGGCGCACTGGATGGCGGTCGCACGGTGTGTCAGTCGCAGCATCGATTCGGAAGAGCAAAAGACGGCGGTGTTTAGGAGCACGAAGAAGCGCATCGAAAGGTACTGTGCCTCTTCTTCGGAACATATCTCACAGCGCCAGGTTTGCATCTTCGATACGCCCGATACGCGGCGGAACGAGCGGCTGGAGTTTCTGACGCCTCCGGCCCCGTACACAAATATCTACGATAATCCTGCCGGGAAGACTTGGGACAAGCGGCGCATTCTCTTCGAGCAAACGGCACTCACCGCTTTTGAGCGTTGTTATGAAGACAGCGAGCAGCCGCCTCCCCACGAGATCATCCATGTCACTTGTTCCGGCTATACGTCACCGAGTCCCGCTCAGGTTTTTCTGTCCAAGCATGGTTGGTTCCAGACCGGTGTGACCCATGCCTACCACATGGGTTGCTATGGTGCCTTTCCGGCGATCCGCACAGCCTGTGGACTATTGGCAGCATCGTACGGCGCTGTGCCAGCGCCGAAAGACCGGGTCGATATCGTCCATACGGAATATTTGTCGCTGCATGTCGACTTTCTGGCGCACGACCCCGGGAACTATGTCATGAATACGCTTTTCGGCGACGGCTTCATCAAATACTCGGCTTACCCTCTCCTGAAATTCCTGGCATCGAACAAAAGAGGTTTAAAGCTCCTTGCCATACAAGAACGCCTCGTGCCAAACTCCTTGGATGAGATGACCTTGAAGCCTGGACTGTACTCGTTCGACGAAATGGTCTCAAAGAACGTTCCCGACATAATCTATGTCCATATAAAAGAATTCATGATCGATCTTTGCCATCAGGCAGGTATCGATTTCGATGCAGAGAAACAGGATCTCGTCTATGCGATCCATCCTGGCGGACCAGCGATTGTGACCAAAGTCCGCGAAGCGCTCGGTCTCGACGAGAGCAAGATGTGGGTCAGCAGGGACGTTCTAGATCAGCACGGCAATATGGCCTCCGCGACCGCACCCCATATGTGGCAAAAGATCGTGGAAGCGGACGCGATTCCAACCGGTGCGAAAATCGTCAGCGTGGGTTTCGGCCCCGGTTTGACCGTGATCGGCGCGGTGTTCGAGAAAGTCTGAAAAAGCGGACCGCGATCCATTCGGGTATTTCATCCCAATTTTCACGCGTGCGCACCATGGAACAAGTTGTTATGTCTCAGTCCACGCCGCATCCTCCGCCGAAATCGGAACGGTTCTCAGTGCCTGCCGGGTTCTATTGGTTTGTCAGGTTCGTCAACGCAACGGCACCGCTCTTCATCACGCTCGGGCAGCTCGAATCAAAATTTCTGGCGTCCCGAATAGCGGCCATCCCGATAGACCGGCCGATTTATATTCTCGGCCTGCCGCGCGCCGGGACCACAATCTCGGCCCAAATGCTGAGCGAGCACCCCGATGTGACGACGCATAGATATTCGGATTTTGTGCTGCCCTATATACCATGGTGGTGGAACCGCTTGTTTCCGAAGCTTCCGATCAAAGCCTTGCGCTCGCCGGTAGAACGCGTCAACCGCGACCGTTTGCAGGTAACTCGCGACAGTTCTGAAGGCGTGGAGGAAATGATTTGGCTGCGGTTCTTCCATCAGTTGCATGATTCAAGCCGCTCCAATGTTCTAGATGACAGCACCCTAAATTCAGACTTCGAGACATTTTTTAAAGATCACATCCGCAAACTGCTTTTGGTAAGGGGGCGTTCCCGCTATGTATCCAAAAACAATCCTTGCGTTACGCGGATGCGCTACTTACGCCGTATTTTTCCTGATGCCCGTTTCCTATTGTATGTTCGCAACCCCATTGATCATGCGGCATCGGTGCTCAAGCAAGATCGACTTTTTTCAGATTTGGCGCGCGACGATCAGCGGCTGGTGAGAATGAATAAAATGACCGGCTTCCATGAGTTTGGCCCCAATTATGTGCCGGTCAATGTCGGAAATGACGCGATTACCCGGGAGATATGCCGTTGCCGCGACGAGGGGCGTCAGGTGCGCACCCGCGCGCTTCAATGGGCTTCCGTGTTTGGCTTCATCATCGAGCAACTGAAGCATGATCCTGAACTGGCTCGCGCGGTTTGTGTCGTGCGCTACGAGGACCTGTGCGTAAAACCTGAAGAAACGATCGATCGCATTCTAGATCATACCGGCCTGTCTCACGATGCTTTCACCCCCATGCGTATCAAGTACATCTCTAAGCTTTCTCTGCCAGACTACTACCGTCCTAATTTCAGCGCGCAGGAAAGAGCTGAAATAGTCGCGCTGACTAAAGATGTGGCAGCACATTTTGGGTACAGCCTTGTTTGAGTGTAAACCGCCTGATTTCGTCAACTCCGTTCGATTGCGCGGTGGAAGATAGGACGCTATTTCGGGAATCTAAATTTGTTTTCCTCCAACCACTCTTTCCAAACCCATGAAAGACAAAATCGCTCTTCCTGTTGAACAGGGCTGGCAACGTTCTTCGGCCACTGAAACTGGCGTATGAAGCCCACAACTTCATCCAATGAACGATCTGCGAACGCTCTCCATGTCTCCGAAGGCCGAGTCGTCGTCCAATAGTGATAGGCAACGGGTCCACTGGCAGTTTGTATATGCGGCTGTACAACAGCATTCGTGACTAACCAAAGTTCAGCATCAACAATCGCCGCGCCCTTTCAATGCAGCCATTCCGCTGCCATCACCGCGTCGTCTCGGTGCCAGCCGACCTCACCATGGTAGAAAAATCCTCGGTCAAACAGGGGCTTTGGAAACCCATCCGGGAGGCGATGTTTAGCGAGTCGCGCCATTTCGCGACAAACAGCGTGGGAAAGATTTCGTATAGCGTTTGGGGCGCCTGGCTCGACATAACTTGCGAGACCTTCCTCTCCAAGAACATAAAACTCCCACAGAGGGCTTCCTGCCAGATGGGATGGCCAGAGAACGATGCCCGACGGTGATGAACCGTGCCGTACATCAATGGTTAGTGTGGCGTTCAATTCTCGTGATAACCGTTCATTCAACTCCTTCAAGCCACCTGTCGCCTCACGTACATCAAAATGTCGATTGAGCGTCGCAAAGACTTCGTGCACCTGACCATCCTCGCGATAGATGCCCACAGAGGTTACGTCATCGGGGTGAAACTCCCATAATCGGATTGGTCCCTGGGAGCCCGAGACGAATATTCCCTCAGCGCTTATCTTTACTTCGGAGTCGCTGATCATTGGCTGCGCCATCACACCACCTCATCACAGCATGCTACCCGACGACGCACGATAAATGTTGCAAATTCCCATTACGCTCATTGGCCCCTGCCCCAGTGGAATGACGGATCCCTCGAAGCCTATTTTGAGACGGCGATCCTGCGAGTCAGTCGAGCGCTTTGTGAAATCGCAGGACAGCGATCAGGAGCAAACTGGTTCCTAGGGCAACCATGGCCAACATCTGCGGCCAAAGAATTTCCATCCCTACTCCTTTCAGATACGTGCCACGAAGCACCACCAGAAAGTAACGCAGTGGGCTGAGATAGGTGAGGTATTGGAGCCATTGCGGCATGGTGCTGATGGGAAACCCAAAGCCGGAAAAAGTCACGGCCGGCATAATAAAGAAGAAGGAGGTTACCATCGCCTGTTGCTGAGTGGACGAGACGGTGGAAATCAGCAAGCCGACACCCAGCATGGACAGCAGAAAAAGAATCGCCCCGGCGAACAGGACCAGGATGTGACCGCGAAATGGAACTTCGAACCAAAATGTTCCTACGGTTGCAATCAGAGAAACATCGAACAGGCCAATCAGAAAGTAGGGCAGGGTTTTACCGAGAATGAATTCGGACGGGCGGATAGGCGTCACCATGAGCTGCTCAAGAGTGCCGATCTCGCGTTCGCGGACCACGGCGAAGGCCGTCAGCGTGACGACGAGTACGAGCGTGAGACTGCCGATGATTCCGGGCACGAAAAACCAACGGCTTCGAAGGTCAGGGTTGTACCAAGGCCGCTGATCGAGTTGGATCGAAGGGATTTGTTCCAGTACTTGCGGCAAGATGCGGTAGATGCGGTCCTTCTGGTAGTCCTGAGCGAAGCCGAGTGCGATTTGCGATATGTAGGCGGAGGCGATCAGGGCGGTGTTCGAATTGGTGGCATCGACAATTACTTGCAGAGGTGCGGTCTGGCCCTTGCGCAGATTCTGGGCGAAGCCGGCATGGATCTCGAGACCGATCGTAGCCTTGCCTTGCTCGAGGAGATCGCCGACCTGACGATAATCCGTGAGTTGGCGCTGTACGTCGAAATAGGGACTGGAAGAAAACCGGGAGATCAGTTCGCGGCTCTCCTGACTATGGTCGAGATCGAGGACAACGGTGGGAACATGATAGATCTCGAAAGTGGCTGCGTACCCAAAGATCAACATCTGGATAATCGGCGGGCCGAACAGCAAAAACCGGGTGCGCTTGTCGCGGAAGACCTGGATGAACTCTTTGATTAACATCTGCCTAAGACGTGCCAACATCGTTTCTTCCCTCCTTTACCCCAACCTCTTGTGGAATGAAGCGGTGGCGAGCAGTGCCAGAACCAGCGCGAACAGAGCCAGAGGAACCAGGTCGGTGTTGAGCGCAGCGGTCGGCGTCCCCTTGAGAAATATCTTTTTCAGGACGGAAACGTAGTAACGCGCTGGAACCATGCGAGTAATCCATTGCAGCACGATCGGCATTTGCTCAATCGAAAAGAGAAATCCGGACAGCAGAAAGGCTGGAAGAAAGGTGGCGAGCAGGGAGATTTGACTGGCGGCGAGCTGACTCTTTGCGATCACGGAGATAAAGAATCCGAGGGACAGCACGACCACCAGGAACATGGCGGAACTGAGGAGCAAAGTCGAAAAAGAACCGCGAAATGGAACTTGGAACCAGTAGATGGCGATCACGGCGCAGACGATGACGTCGAACATGCCAATAGCGAAATAAGGCACCAGCTTGCCCAGCATGATCTCAACCGGCGTAACTGGAGTGGAAATCAGCTGCTCCATGGTGCCGCGTTCCCATTCGCGTGCGATGGTGAGCGAGGTGAGGAAGGCCCCGATGACGGACATGACCAGGGCCAATACCCCGGGAACGATGAAGGCGCTGCTTTCGAGATCCTCGTTGTACCAGGTGCGGGTTTCAACACGGACGATAGCAGGCTGGACGAGTTGGCCGCGGTTGCGAAGCCAGTCGAGCTGGATGTCCGAGGAATAGCCCTGGACTACCGCCTGGGAATAGCCGATCAGGACATTGGCAGTATTATCATCCGTGCCGTCGACAAGCGCCTGAACCTGGACCGGGCGATGATCGCTCAGACGCTGAGAAAAATCCCATGGGATGACAATCCCCAATTTGGCATGACCGTCGTCGAGCGACCGTGTCAGTGCAGGGTAATCGTTCACAACCCGCACAACGTCGAAGTACTCGCTGGCCTGGAAGCGCTTCAAGAGATTTTGGCTTTGCTGGCTGCCGTCACGGTCGTACACGTATACGGGCAGCCCCTTGAAATCGAGATTGACGCCGTAGCCAAACAGCAGCACCAGAATCTCCGGCATGATCATCACAATGATCAGCCCGCGCGAATCACGAAGGATGTGGAGGACCTCTTTTCTGGCCACGGCGAGGAAGCGAGCGAAGCTCATGCTTTCCATTCCTTGTCCGAAACAGGCGCGCTGGTGAGCGAGACGAAAACATCTTCCAGGCTGGGATGGATCTTGTCGACCAGGCCAACGGTGATGCCGTGATCCGACAGATACTTCCTGACCTGGGGGATGGCAGCAGTCGCGTCACGCACGACCAGGTGCAGAGCCCTGCCGAAAACCGCTGCGTCAATCACATCGGGAGCAGACTGCAAAATTGCGACCGCTTCGCCGAGCGACTCACAATCAACAAGGAGCAGTTCGCCCTTCATCGCTTTCTTTAGCTCTGAAGGTGTACCCAGAGCGGCGACGGCGCCGCGAGAGATCAATGCAAGACGGTTGCAGTATTCCGCCTCTTCCATGTAATGCGTAGTTACGAAGACCGTCACGCCCTCCTCTGCCATGTGGTGAATCAAGTCCCAGAACTGACGGCGCGAAATGGGATCGACGCCGGAGGTAGGCTCATCCAAGAAGACGACGGGCGGTTGGTGTAACACCGCGCAGCCCAACGCGAGGCGTTGCTTCCACCCTCCGGGAAGTGTACCGGTAATCAGATGTTCCTGGCCTTTGAGATTCGCCATCTCCAACACCCATTCAATTCGTTCTTTGAGCAGGCTCGCGCGCACGCTATAGAGACCAGCGAAGAGGCGTATGTTTTCGATCACCCTGAGATCGTTGTAGAGAGAAAATCTCTGCGACATGTAGCCAATGTTCTGGCGCACCGACTCGGGTTCCCGACCCACGTCATACCCTGCGACACGCGCCCGGCCGGAGGTAGGTCTCAACAGACCGCAAAGCATGCGGATGGTAGTAGACTTGCCTGCGCCGTTCGGTCCGAGAAAACCAAAAACTTCGCCTTTGCGCACTGCGAGATTGATGCGATCGACGGCCACGAAATCTCCGAAGCGCTTGACCAGGTTCTCGATCACTACGGAATCGTTGTCTTCAGGCATGGGGTGGCGCTCCACGGCCGACGGCATTGACGAAGAGGTCTTCAATCGTGGGTGTGACTTGTTGAATGGTGTTGAAGGGAACGGAGGCGTTCTTCAGCCGCGCCTCGAATTCGGGAATGCGGCTCGCGCCATCGTCAACCACGACGTGCAGGCCATCGCCGGTCAGGACGAGACTGGAGATGCCAACCGCGTTCTCCAGCTCCGCGCGCAATCTGCGCGGTTCGGATGAGGTGATGGACAGGACGCTCTTGCCCAGTTTGGCCTTTAGATTGTTAGGCGTGTCGCAGAAGAGCAGCTTCCCCTGATGGAGCAAGGCCACGCGATGACAGCGCTCCGCCTCGTCAAGGTAGGCGGTGGAGATGAAGATCGCCACACCTCCCGAGACCAATTCGTACAGGATGCGCCAGAAATCGCGTCGCGAAACTGGATCGACGCCGGTGGTCGGCTCATCCAGCAAAATTATTTTAGGACGGTGGATGAGCGCGCAGACCAGGCCCAGTTTCTGCTTCATGCCCCCGGAAAGCTTCCCCGCGAGACGCCGGCGGAACTCTCTCATGCCGGCGGCCTGCAATAAGGCGGTGGAACGTTCTTTGCGTTCAGTCCGATTCACCCCGAACAGGTCGGCGTAGAAGCGAATGTTCTCGTCGACAGTGAGGTCTTCGTAGAGCCCGAAGCGCTGCGGCATGTAACTGAGGTGGCGCTTGGCTTTTTCGGGATCGTTAACGACATCAAAGCCTGCTACGCGAGCAGTGCCTTCATCGGGCGGCATGATGCCGGCGAGCATGCGGAGCGTTGTAGTTTTTCCGGCGCCATCTGGGCCCACCAGACCGAAAATTTCGCCGGCGTGAACATCGAAGCTCAAGTGATCCACTGCACGCACGTCTGCAAAGCGCTTGGTGAGTTCCTCGGCGATGATCGCGGATTGGGGCTTCTCATGCATTAGTTCGTTGGCGTAATTCCCTGTTGGGGTGCGTTTGGTTTAGCCGCGGCAAGGTTGATGCGGGCGTCAGCCGGCATACCAGGCTTGAGTTCGTAACTAGGATTATCGATGTCGATCTTGATTCGATAGACAAGGGTTATGCGTTCTTTGTAAGTTTGCACACTCTTCGGTGTGAACTCTGCGCTCGAAGATATGAATGAAATGCGTCCGCGGTACTGTTTGCCGGGGTACGTGTCGGTGGTGATGGTTGCTTCCTGGCCCCAGCGGATGCGGCCGAGGTCGGTTTCGGCGATATACGCGCGCAGCCAGATGTGATCGAGATCGGCGAGAGTAACCACTGGGGTGCCAGGAATAACCACCTCTCCGAGTTCGGCCTCGCGCACGGTGATCACACCGGCGGAGGGGGCACGGAGGGTTGTGTAGTCCAGGTTGACTCGCGACAGACCCAGATCGGCGTCGGCTTGCCTGAGATTGGCACGCGCGATGGCTATGTCTTCTTTGCGGCTGCCTTCGACAGCTTCGTTGTAACGCTGTTGGGCTGCCCGAAATGTCGCTTCGGCACGCTTCACAGCGGTATTGGCGAGGTCACGGTCCTGAGTGGAGAGCTCATCCTTACTGAAAAGCCGCTGAGCACGATCATAGTCGAGCTTCTTCTCATCGAGATCGGCTTGCGCATTGATCATCGTTTGCTCCGACGCGCTCACTTCCTGCTCGCGAGTTCCAGCGAGCATGAGCGCAAGGCTGGATTCGCGCACGTGAACCGTGGCCTCGCCGATGCGGACCTTTTGCCTGTAGTCGGCATCGTCGAGACGCGCAAGCAAGGTGCCCGGCTCAACCCGCTGGCCTTCCTCGACCGGCAGATCGACGATGCGTCCCTGCACTTTGAAGCTGACCAGGCTCTCGTGCGCCTCGAAGTTGCCAGAGAGCGTAAGCTGATTTTGAGGCTCTGCTTTCCTGGTAAGACGCGGATAAAGATATACGCCAGCGGCGATTGCCGCGGCTAGCAGGATCAAGATTGGTAGACGTCGTTTCATGGCCTCAACCCTCTGGGGCGTGAACATGGATCATATGGACCTGCATCATCGCCCGGTCGACAGATCTTTTACAAACTTGGCAGCTACTCTCCAATCCTCTTTGTGTCTGCCAAGGCCGCTGCGAGCCCAAACGTCGCGTCGGTGTGGCTGGAGACGGCAAGAATGTAATTCTCCTGCGCGCGCGCGAGTTGGTCCTGGGCGGTGACCACCTCGACATTATTTGTCGTTCCCGACTGGAAACGATCCTGTGCGAGTTCGAGTTCACGCTGCGCGAGATCTTGTCCTTCCTTGGCGACAGCTACCTGCTCGGCGGTGGACCCGATATTCAGCAGCGCCTCACGAATCTCCTCTTCAATGCCGTGCCGCAGGTCGGCGATCTGATAATCGACGCGTTTCACCTGGCTGGCGATTTGTTGCGCCTCGCCGCTGCGATCGCGATCAAACACGGTAATGTCGACCTGGGCTTGAACGATGCCTATTCGTTGGAAGTCTCCGAGGTTGCGGCCAAGCTCGCCATAGCCCCCGAAAATGCTGAACTTCGGATAATAGCGAGCGCGATTGGCGCGCTGTTGCTCGACCAATGCCTGGCGCTGGCTGGCAAGTGCCAGATAGTCTGGACGTGCGAGAAGTGCCGAGGGCACAAGACTCTGTGCTTGGAGCCCGGGCAAGGGACGATAGCGGAGCGGGTCGGCGAGTTCCAAAGGTGTGCCCGGACTCATCCCGAGGTTGCGTGCGAGAGCGATCAGCGACTGTTTGTACTGATTCTGCGCGGCCAGCAGAGCCTGCTTGTCATTCGCCAGTTGCACCTGCGCACGCAGCACGTCCACGCCGGTCGCGGTTCCGGCATCGTGCCTGTCTTTCGCCAGTTTGTACAAGGCATCCGAGTTGGTAACCCGCGATTGGGCGGCGTCGATGCGCGCCGCGGCGGATTGGCTCTTCAGGTAGAGTTCGGCAACGGCAAGAATGACGAGATCACCCGCACCCTCATAACCCAATTTGGCGGCATCAACGATGTGTTCGCTGGCTTTCCATTGACGATAACTATGCAGATCAAACAGATTCTGCTGGGCACCGAAGTGAAAATCGTAATTGGAAAATGGTCCGGTGGCTTCGGGCAAGGCTACTACCGCAAGCCCGGTAAGCCCGTAGGTGTCCAGGGAGATCCTCTGCAAGTTGGCGTAACTTTCTGCCACCACATGTGGAAGCAGAGCGGATTTGTACCGCGTGCGGATGCCTTCGGCTTCGTCGACCTGAGTCCAAGCGGTGAGCACATTGACGTTGTTCTCCAACGCTCGCTGAACCGCTTCACGCAATGTGAGGCGGTAGGGCGCCGATACCTGGCTAGAGCTGGTCGCAGCACTGATCAGGCTTGTAAGCGACAGCATGACGATAGCTCGGAAATTGCGTTTCATCGTTTTTGCTCTTGACCCGGGGCGGCGACTGCCCTCCAAAAGTGTTGAAAGCTCTCTTCGGCCCAAGTTTCGAGCGCAGGCTGGCCCTCAAGCGACCAAAGCAGAAGCGTTCCCATAAACGCTTGTTGGATATGAAGCGCAACCTTCTCTTTCTTGAGGCGAGCGTCGATCTCTCTGCGTTTTTGCCCCGCCGCTACGATTTGAGACAGCATCTTGCGGCCTTCGGACGCCAGGTTGTGAGCCATGACACGGCGAACGCCCTCGCTTGCAAGAAAGGAAGAGAGCAGCGCGCGGGCGAGTTCGGGACTGCGCCCAGGTTCCTCCGCGGAGCGAAGAAACAGATGACGCAACACCGAACAAATCCTCTGTTTGCCCGCTTCGGCCATCGTAAGAGCTTCTTTCACCTTGCCTAGCTGGATTTCGGCCATCACGCCCAATACGTGGTCCTTGCTTTCGAAATAGTTGAAGAATGTGCCCTTACCGACATCCGCGGCTTCGGTGATGTCTTCCACTGTGACATTGGGGTAGCCGCGCTCGGCAAAAAGCTGAAGCGCGCAACGGAACAGGCGCACCCGAGTTTCGGCACCACGACGCTGGCGGCGTCCCATGTCCTGCACGTGCGGCAGACTCTCTGACGCGAGAGCTTCGATGAATGCGGTGGAGTTAGATGCATGACCTTTAGTCATAATTGACCTGTGCTCATATACGACTGACAGTCACTTCACTATCATGCGCAAGCCGCGAATTGTCAAGATTCGAATAAAGATGTTTTTTCGCTGCTCGGCTTCCCAAGTCAGAGACGAAGTCGTTCTGGGCGCCGGGGCTGAAGACCGGCTTCGTTTTGCGTATGGACATTGGCGGCACGACGTTCAGAGGTCGCTAGATACAAATACCAGATTTTTCTGCGGCCTCGAAACGTCTGCCCGTGTTCGCTGCATTTTCTGCTACTCTTAAGGAATATTCCTCGTTGCTGCTCTCGGATTGTTCTGGCTTTGACGGGGCATCTCTCCGGGAATCGGGTCGACGCGCGCCATGTCCAGGATTATCGAGCAGGAAATATCCGTACTCTCATCGTCGAAACAGGGTTTGATTTATCTTACGGCGAACGACTGGACTCTGGTCGCCGACAAGGCGAGCCGCGTCCGCTTCAAGAAGGGTGAAGTTGTGGTGCAGCGGGGTAAGAGGGCAGACGGAGTTTATCTCATGCTGACAGGGACGGCGCGAGTGCAGATCCCTTCGCAACGTGCGGCGCGAGCGATGGGGCCCGGCGAAATTTGCGGCGAGATGTCGTTTCTCGAGGACGCGCCGGCCAGCGCCCAGGTGGTTGCCGACGGAGACGTTGAAGCCCTTTTTCTCGACCGGACTGCGTTGCAAACCTTATTTGAGTTATTTCCGCATCTCGGCTCGCGCTTTTACCGATCATTGGCGACAAATCTTTCCCGGCGTCTCCGCGGATTGATAGGGGTCAGCTCAGAAATACCTGTGGGGGAGCAAAAATCTTGATCGTTGCGGATTTTCCGACAATGAGGGATTACCCCGTAACTCTTTTGAGTCATGGGGGTGTACCAAAGAGTCTCCCCCAGAACTGCTCAAGTGATAAATTCATGGCAACCAATTCCTCTGCAAATGACACCAAATTGCAATGACACCAAAGTGCCATGAAATGGGACGGACGACGGACGCAAAAGGACTGTAATAGTGTGCATCGCTTTGCAGTTTCAACATGGAACGATTGGCGGTAATTTTGGTTAAGTGATAGATAGGCAATGAGTTTGTGTTGTTTGCAGGTTTGGTACTCAGAGTGCTTTGGAAGCAGTGCGGGAATGGGTCTGTATCTGCAACCGCCAGAGGAGGCCTGAAGCCTCCGCCAACAGTGGGTTCATAGCAAGCAGGTTCTGCAAGGAGTTGAAAATGAAGCGCATAGTACTGATGGCTTTACTAGCTCTGGCTCTGCCGCTGGCAGGTTTCGCGACTAGTCTTGATTTCGGCAACACGGGCGGTACTCTTACGGGCACTTCGTCAGGTTTGAGCCTTACAGGCTCTAATCTTACCAGCGTTAGCGGCATGGGGACGGGGGTTTGCTCGACAGGGACGCCGTGCGGCACCCTGACCTTTTCCACGGGGTCGTTCATCTCGACAAGCGGTGACGTTTCAACTTTCAACGGTGGTGGAAGCTTTGTGATCACTGGTAACGGGACCAATGGCATTCCCAGTGGCGTAATCTTCAACGGGTCGTTTAGCGGGACGGTTACTGTAACCCTGATATCCGCGTCGGCCAGTGGTGGAGGTCTGTACGCCCTCACAGGCTCTCTTACCGGAACCTTAAACGGGCAAAGCATAGTTAACCCAAGCGGTACTTCGCAGACGTTTCTTTTTAGTACCGGCAAGGCTGGATGGATGGGGACAGGCACGCTTCAAAGTGGCAACACTACTCTTACCACGAGTGCTGTTCCTGAACCCGGCACTCTCGGATTGCTCGGAACTGGATTGGTCGGTCTGGCTGGACTTGTTCGCAAGAAATTGAAGGACTAGGGTTCTATCGCTTCAGAGAAGCCCCGCTCTTAGCGGGGCTTTTGCTTTTGGGTTGAAAGCTGACCCCATCCTGCAATTACCGCAGTAACCTTCAAGCCGGGATTACCGTTGACCCTCCACCGTGGCCTCCTTACATTCACCAGAGGGGGTTGTATGAAAGATATTCATGAGGTGTTGCGGCAGAAGCAAACCAAGTACGCCCAACTGGGAAAGCAGATCGAGATGCTCCAGCAGGCGGCGGAGAAGTTGCGCGAAGTGGCGCCCCTGCTCGCCGAAAATGATGATGAAGACAATGCAGTCTTAATGGAAGGCGACGAGGCGTCGTCCCCGTCGGAGACGATGGCGGCAAAGGCGGGTGCGGGCAATTCGGGCGCAACGGCCTCCAAGTCGGCTCGTCCTGCTGCGCCGCGTTGGCCATAATCTCGCCCTGGTGAGGCGGGGAAATCCAGTTTATGAACTTTTTGGCACTACTAGTTTCCGATGACGATTCCGCTTCCGAGATCCTGGGCCGGGTTTTGCCTGGCTTCGGGATCGCCGTGGAGCGTTTCAGCGATCTCGCCGCGGCGATTCACCGGCTTCAAGAACTAAGGTTTGAGGCGCTAATAGTCGATTTCGAGGATCCCGACGCCGCGTCGGTACTTTTGCAAGAAGCGCGCAGGCTGAACTCCGGCAACCCTCACATCACAGTGGCATTAGTTGCGGAACCTGCGAAGGCGCGCCACATTCTCACCGAGGGCGCGCATTTTGTGCTGTACAAACCACTTTCCGAAGACAAGACTCGCGCTGGGTTGCGCGCCGTGGCTGCCTTGTTGAATCGCGAACGCCGCCGCGCACGCCGCGTTCCGGTACAAGCTCCGGTGGAGC
The DNA here is from genome assembly GCA_963717205.1 of uncultured Acidobacteriota bacterium. Lineage (GTDB taxonomy): Bacteria > Acidobacteriota > Terriglobia > Terriglobales > Acidobacteriaceae > Sulfotelmatobacter. The sequence goes on from CAVQVP010000002.1 coordinate 645,230, forward strand.
TTACTCAGCCTGACGGCCGTAAAGTCGAGGGCATTCTGATCGATTTGAGCGAGACCGGTATGGACGTCCTCACGGCCGAACCCCAGGCTTCTGGAGCTCTGCTCAATTTCCGCTTTCAGATGCCGGACGGAAGTTTTGAAGTCCACGCTCATGGCCAGGTGGCGTGGGCCAATCCCAACGGCCAAACGGGAGTTCATTTTCTGGACCTGGAAGAATCAGTCGGGGCGCAACTCCATCTCTGGCTGAATGCCGCGGCGGCAAATCTCAGTGAAGGGGCGGACGAAACCGTTCCACACTGCAAGCTCACGGATCTGAGCCTGGGTGGTTGCTACGTGGAAAGCGATTCGCCGTTTCCCGAACATGCAATGGTGGACCTCTGCCTGCGAACCGACGAGATTGCTGTGCACACCGAAGGCATGGTGCGAGTTATGCATCCGGGACATGGCATGGGAGTGGAGTTCCCTTCGCGCACCCCGGAACAGCGTGCGCAGGTGGGGAACCTGATCAGCGCTCTGCGCGGCTGCCGTGACTCGAGGCTTGAACTGGGTATTTCTCCACGCGCTCTCACGGCCGACCTCAGCCAGTTCGAGCGCTCGCCGGAGACTGCGGATGAGAGTGGGGACGATCTCGAAGATCCCTTACTCGAACTCCTGCGACAAGGCCCTGAGTTACAACCAGATGATTTTCTGGCTGAGCTTCGCCGCCAACGATCGGACGAAACGGTCGCCACCTAGTTTGGATTTTCGGATTTTCTACCTTAGAGTATCTAACAAAACCCGCATTCACCGACAAAGGCCCCCTGTTCGCAAATTGCACCCTCCAGATCGGGCCAGAAGATTCAAGATGCACGATTCTGCTTGACATTCAGTTGGCCGCCTAGGCTCCTGCTATCTCTTGAGTGGCTTCTGAGTGGAGCCCTAAGGGTTAAGCCTTCCCTGGGACACGCAGCGTGTCGCAGATCCCCTTGAACATACCTCACCTGATGCTCGCGGTATCGAAGTCGAACGATCAAAATCCCGTTTTTCGTGGGAACACTTTTGGCGTTTGGCGTCACTAAGAACAACAGCGGACGCGAACAATGCGAGACTCCAGAAGTCTCGCCGGGAGAGTCGAAAGGCTCCTTTCGCGATGTCGGAACGTCTGCTAGATTTCCGACGCTTGGAGTAGGCCACTCGGGATAACGTATCGGTTTCCTTTCCGGAACTTTCGAAGGTTTGTACATGCTCCAAGAAATTTAGAGAGATGCGAAATTCCAGTTCCAACGAAAACCAGGAGGATGATCCCATGATCAAGGTATTTAGGTTCTTGGCAATGTGTACGATTAGCTTGTCCGTGCTGTGTCTGGCGGTAATATGCGCCATTCCGGCATGGGCGCAGCAAAGACCAACCGAGCCTCAGGTGCTCAGCAATGCGGTAGCGAACCAACCGATTCACTTCGACGTTTCGCGGCCGCTAGCCGAACTGGTGACAAAAGCCCCAGCTCATCAGGGCGTCCGTGTGATACACGCGCCTATGAAGACAAAGCCGCAGCCGTCGGCGGGTGCTCAGCTCAGCCAGGGCGCAAACGCGGCAAGCGCCCTCCAGCCTTTGATCGGCCCGAGCATCAGCGCCACGATCGGCCACAGCTTCGAGGGGGTCGGAGAAGTTGGAGGTTTTTACAGCACTCCCGAAGGTATTAACTGCCCGAATGTTTCAGGTGGTGAATTTCTTGTGCCTCCCGACACCAACGCGGCAGTGGGCGACACCCAGGTGGTGCAATGGATAAACATCTGCTATGCCGTGTTTGACAAGTCCACCGGAGCCCTCATCGCTGGACCTTTCGCGGGCACAAACTTCTGGAAGAACTTCGGCGCGCCATGCGAGAGTAACAACGACGGCGACATCATCATCCAATGGGATAAGACGAATCACCGCTGGCTGGCGTCCCAGAACGTGTTCGCAGGGCCTCCCTACTATACGTGTGTCGCAGTGTCGCAGACTGCCGACGCGACGGGCAGCTACTTCCGTTACACCTTCCCGCAACCTGGCTTCCCGGACTACCCGAAGTGGGGGCTTACCAGCAGCGTTTATTACCAGACGCAAAACGACTTCGGCATCTTCGGCGCAGGCTACGAAGGTGTGCACGTCTGCGCGTATGACGCCAAGAGTATGCTGAAAGGCAGCAGCAAGGCGACGCAAGTTTGCATCCTCGACAATTCCAACGGCACGTTGTTCGACGACAGCATGCTGCCGGCCGATAACGACTCACCTGGGAACAATGGGTCCGAGGTATTACTGGGGAGTATCGACAACTTTTTGCCCGGTGACACTCACGTTTACCAGTACGTGTTCGATGTGAACTTCTCGAGCCCCTCGAAGTCAACCCTCGCCGGGGTCAACGGAAGCATGCCGATCAGTGTGCCCGCGTTCGATGTGTCGTACGTCACCTGCGTCCCGCAGCCGGATTCAGCGGCTTCCGAAATATTTTTTGGGTTAGTGTGGAACTTGCCACCTGGCGGTCTTGTAGACTGCCTGGACACGCTCGGCGATCGACTGATGTATCGGCTGGCGCACATCACCGATCCCGGCGGCAGGCAGCACTTTCTGGTGGCGCACAGCGTGCTCAACTCCACTGCTGTGGCAACGAGATGGTACGAGTTCCGGGGCCAGGGCAAAGGAACAACCCGCTTGTCCCTCTATCAATCGGGGCAGACCCCGGATGACGGCGAGTACCGTTGGATGGGCTCGGTCGCCATGGACAAGACGGGAGACGTCGCCGTGGGATACAGCCGTTCGAGCGCGACCGACTATCCTTCGATCTACTACGCCGGCCAGACGGCGGGTGATCCTCTAGGCACCACGGAGACCGAGGCTCTGATCAAACAGGGCGGGGGCTCACAATATCATTCGTTCGATCGTTGGGGCGACTACTCGAGCATGGCTCTCGATGGGGCGGACTCGTGCACGTTCTGGTACACCACCGAGTACTACCCGGTGGACGGCTCGTTCGCCTTTGACACTTGGATCGCTTCGCTCAAGTTCCCGGGCTGCCACTAGAGAGCCTCAAAACCAAAGTCAGTCCCCAAGGGTGATGCTGAATTAAGCCGGGCCGACCAGCCCGGCTTAGGCCCTCGCACGCCCTTCCCGCCGCAGGCTCGTCACGCCTCTTCCCTTTTTCTCTTGCACGCTGCTGCTAACTTCTTACGTTGTCAATGAAACCTCTCGCGGCAAAGCGGCTGGCACAACTTCTGGAAACAACGCAAGGCAGGAACACAGGCAGCAAACTGGCAGAGGGTGCGAGGGGTTGGGGCTATTTCCAGAGATTGAAGAACCCGTACCCCGTCTCTGGCATGGGTTCTTCAACTCTCCGGGTTCTGTTCCACCCCTGTGAAAGTACGGTAGAGCATGTCTGTTGCGTGACGGTTTCACGAATATTAAATCACGGTTAAATATCTGAAATTATGCACAGGCACTGAGTCGAAGTCCGAGTGGTCTTGCTGCGCTTTCTAACGGTTTCGAAGACAGCATCCGTGCACCGTGATCGTCCCTGTGCGAACATGTATAACCGATACGAGGCAGCGTTCCGCGCAGAGTCTGAGGCGCGGAGTTTAGGGAGCAAAGCTGGCAGCGACTGTAAAATCCGGTCCGCTTGACGATTCACCATCCTTCGAGCGGACGCCCCGGGAAGGGCGCAGCAGGCCGGTTTGGATGCCGCTGGCATGGATCGCGACCGCGGCATTCGCTGTTGAAATCCCTTTCTTGTTTCTTGGCACTCCTTCAGGACACGACGTCGAATTCCACCTGTATTCGTGGCTGGAAGTTCTCGGACAATGGAAGCAAGGGATCGTCTATCCGCGGTGGGCGAGCTTGGCACATTTCGGTTATGGGGAGCCGCGCTTCATTTTCTATCCTCCGGCGTCGTGGGTGTTGGGGACGATCCTGAGCGCGATTTTTCCCTGGACGCTGGTTCCCAGCATCTACATTTGGCTTGTGCTGGTGGCAGCGGGCCTATCGATGTTTCTGCTGGCGCGGCAATGGTTCGACCAGCGCGATGCAACTTACGCGGCGGTGTTGTATGCCATCAATCCGTATCACCTTACGATCGTATATTGGCGTAGCGCTTTCGCTGAATTGCTCGCTAGCTCGTTGTTGCCACTGCTGCTGTTGCTGTTGTTGCGCACGGACGAAAAGCGTCTCCGTACAACGGTGTTGCTCGCTTTGCTGCTCGCTGCCGCGTGGTTGATCAATGCACCGGCGGCCGTGATGGTGCACTATTCGCTGGTTTTGATCATGATAGTGGTTGCCTGGCAGCGGAACTCTCTGAAGGTTGTGCTAACAGGCTCGACTGCCGTTGTTCTGGGCGCGACGCTGGCCGCATTTTATTTGCTGCCGGCAATCTACGAACAAGGCTGGGTGAACATTACGGAGGCGGTCTCGGCAGGATCGCGGCCGCTGGACAATTTTCTGTTCGTCCACACTACGGATGCAGAGCACGATGCATTCAATCGAGTGATTTCCTGGATCGCTATCGCGGAGATCACGCTCACTATGATGGCAGCGTGGGCGGCGCAGAGATGGAGATGGCGCCATCGAAATTCCGCGCTCTGGGCATCGCTCGTGATCTGGGCAGCAGTGTGCGCGGTGCTGATGCTGTCGATTTGCAATCCGCTGTGGGACATCCTGCCTAAGCTGCGCTTCATGCAGTTTCCCTGGCGATGGTTGCTGTGCATGGGGATTCCATTCGCCCTGCTCACGGCGATGGGAGTGCGGAGATGGACAGTGCGGGTTGCGCTCTATCTAGTTACTTTGTGCGTGCTGGCTTTCGTGTGGCAACATTTCCAGCCACCGTGGTGGGATACCGCTGCGGATTTGCGCGAGATGCAGGACAACGTCGCGACTGGTGCGGGATACGAAGGCACCGACGAATACACGCCCGCGGGAGCGGATCCTTCGTCAGTCGATAAAGACGCTCCACGGGTGACTGTGGACGGGGTGACGGTGGATGGACCTGCTCGTGCAGCGATCAGAGTGTTGGAGTGGGAGGCGGAGCAGAAGATTTTTACGGCGGAAATGTCAGCACGCGACAATCTTGCTTTGCATCTTTTCAATTATCCGGCCTGGCGGGTGGAGGTCAACGGACGCCAGGTGCAGGCTGCCGGGCGCGAAGGGACCGGACAGATGCTGGTTCCTGTGCAGGCTGGCGCGAACCGGGTGCAGATTACTTTTGTCCGGACATGGGACCGCGCGGCGGGCGCATGGATCTCGGGACTCGCCGTTTTGCTGGCGGTGGGCATGGTGCGAAAAACTTCCAAGTCATCTTCATCTACCGAACGGGTCCACTGATTACCAATGCGAGATTAGCAATGAGAAGAATTCTGATTGCGACATCCAATCCTGGCAAGCTGCGTGATTTTGCGGGCGCTGCTTTGCGGCATGGAGTTGAGATCGACGGAATCCCGCACTTCTCTTCCCTGCCCACTGTGCTTGAAGACGGCCTGACCTTCGAGGCGAATGCGCGAAAAAAGGCTGAAGGTTATAGTCGGTACGTTCCCGGAGAGATCGTGGTCGCCGACGACTCTGGCCTGGAGATTGACGCTCTACATGGAGCGCCCGGAGTACACTCTGCGCGATACGCTGCCCCCGATCTGCACAATAAGGAACCGCATGAGGCTGACGCGAATACCGATGATGAAGCCAACAACGCTCGCGTTCTGCGCGAGTTGAAAGACATTCCATTCCCGGAGCGCACGAGCAGATTTGTTTGCGTGCTGGCGGCGGCGCGCGACGGCAAGACGATGGCGACATTTCGCGGAGCGGCCGAAGGACTCATCCTCGATGCTCCGCGTGGGGCGAACGGCTTCGGCTACGATCCGCTGTTTTATTTTCCGTCGATTGGAAAAACTTTTGCGGAACTAAGCGCAGAAGAAAAGTCTCGGTACAGCCATCGCGGCGAGGCGTTTCGGCAGTTTCTGCAATGGCTCTTGGAGCGGCGCGACCAGAACTGACTAACAGTCAGCCAACCGAAACGACCTCCGCAAGGCCTGACGCGTTTCGAACTCCGTTGCACTTAACTACTCTTGCCGGCGACCCTGCGGCGACGCTGTAGGGCGGGATGTCGTGAGTGACCACACTATTGGCTCCTACAATCGCGCCGGTACCGATGGTGACTCCCTTAAGAATGAGCACGCCTCCACCGATCCATGCACTCTTGGATATTCGTACAGGCCTTATCTCTTCAGCGTTGGGCAGATCATTCGCGATTCTAGCTTCCAATGAAGTTGGATGGCCGTCGTAATCGGCGATCCGACAGTTTCCCGATATCAAAACATCGTCCTCGATGACCACCTCCCGATTGCAGATGATCGTCACATTATGTCCAATGAACGCCCGATTTCCTATCCGCAAAACCGGCCTGTCACAGAACCGGCCAGACGCGATGGCGAGGCTACCGCTGAAGCGCACGTCATCGCCAATGTAAAGCGAGGCGTGTCCGCTCACGTGCGGCAGCGCGACGAGCTGGAGGCGCTTTCCCACGGACTCGCATCTACACGAGAATATCGGCGTGGTATAGAGCAGCGATTTCAGGCGCTTCCATAGAATGGGAACATAGAAGCGAAATTCGTAGAAAAGCCGGCCTGCCGGCTTGACTACTCGCGGCACAGGAAGGGTCATTGCGAAGCACGAATCAAGGATTTGCCGGGTGGCTCTGAAGAATGGCGTGTCCGCGCGCTTTAGTCGAAGAACTAAGGAATCCACGGTGAAGGTCATCGATTTCCTCCGCAGGACGCATGACGTAAAATTCGCCGACGGACGATGAAACATTTTCTGGAAGTTGCGCAAGTTAATTCTGCGTAGCTGCTTTCCTTGACTTCGGTTCTCTCGTGCGCGGATAATAAACGGTTCTTTTGCCGTTTCCGGACGGACAAGCGGTACTCACAGGGAGTGTTCGTGGCGTCAGCAGCCAGTTCTACGGCTCCAAGCGCGGTTCGCGATAAAGTGCAGGGTGTGGCGCCGTTGCGCGCCGGACAAGGTACGTCATTTGTTCTACGGCGATTGCATTCTTTGTCGGGCATCGTTCCCGTGGGCGCCTTCTTGTTCGAGCATATTCTGATTTCAAACGCCAGCGCGATCGGCGGTCCTGACGCTTATGCGCGGCAGGTAAGCTTTCTCGGCAATCTTCCGCTCGTCTTCTTTCTTGAACTGTTCGGAATCTGGCTGCCCATCGCATTCCATGCGCTCTACGGCTTTTACATCTGGTATCGCGGGGACGGGAATACCCTGGAATATCCCTGGAGCGGCAACTGGATGTACACCGCGCAGCGTTGGACCGGCGGAATCGCATTCGCGTATATCATCTGGCACACCTGGACAATGCGCTTCACCGGCATTGATTTGCACGCCTATCCCAATGCTTCTTTTGGCAAAGTGCAACAAGAGGTGTATCAGCCTGCGCTGTTTATCTTTTATGTTCTGGGATTGATCGCAGCGTCATGGCACTTCGCGTATGGAATCTGGCTGTTTTCAGCGAAGTGGGGCATCGTCTCTGGAGAGAAGGCGCGGAAGCGATTTCTCATCGTGTGCATCGCATTCTTCTTCCTGCTGAGTGGAGTCGGGCTGGCCAGCTTATCCACGTTCCGCTCTCGACCGCAGCTGTTGTTCGAACCAGGCACTACGGCGATGCAGTCGAGTCAAGCCGCGGGGAGCCCCAGAAGGTCGGCGGAGTGAACGATGGCAGCTCCTAAAATTATCGTAGTCGGCGGCGGCCTCGCGGGGCTCTCGGCGGTGATCAAGATCGCTGAGATGGGCGCGAATGTCGATCTCTTCTCGATTGTGCCGGTGAAGCGTTCGCATTCGGTGTGTGCGCAGGGCGGCATCAACGCGGCGAAGAATTTGAAGGGCGAAGGCGATTCGACGTGGCAGCACTTTGACGATACGGTTTACGGCGGAGATTTTCTGGCGAACCAGCCGCCGGTAAAGGATATGTGCGAGGCCGCACCGGGCATCATCGATCTGCTCGATCGCATGGGGGTTCCCTTCAATCGCACCCCCGAAGGCTTGCTCGATTTTCGGCGATTTGGCGGGACTCTCTATAATCGCACCGCTTTTGCTGGCGCGACTACAGGCCAGCAACTTCTCTACGCCCTCGACGAGCAGGTTCGGCGATATGAATCCGAAGGCAAGGTGAAAAAGTACGAGCACTGGGAATTTCTTTCCGCGGTGCTCGATGGAAACCGCGTCTGCCGCGGCATCTGCGCGATGGATTTGCGCTCGATGGAAGTTCGCACCTTCCCTGCCGACGCCATCATCATTGCGACCGGCGGCAACGGTGCCATTTTCGGTAAGTCCACCAACTCCGTGGTCTGCACTGGATCGGCGCAATCCGCGCTTTATCAGCAGGGATGCTATTACGCTAACGGTGAATTCATTCAGGTGCATCCCACATGCATCCCAGGCAACGACAAGCTGCGGCTGATGTCGGAATCGGCCCGCGGAGAGGGTGGGCGCGTGTGGGTACCGAAGGCTGCGGGCGACAAGCGCGATCCGAAGTCGATTCCACAAAATGAACGCTGGTATTTTCTTGAAGAGTGGTATCCGAAGTACGGTAATCTGGTTCCGCGCGACATCGCGACCCGTGCCATTTTTAAGGTGGTGTTCGAGTACAACCTCGGCATCGACGGCAAGCCGATGGTTTATCTCGACCTGACGCACATCGACCGCAAGATTCTCGACCGCAAGCTGGAAGGTATTCTCGAAATCTACGAAAAGTTTGTGGGTGACGATCCGCGCGATACCCCGATGAAGATTTTCCCCGGCATGCATTACACAATGGGCGGGATCTGGGTGGACTTCAAGCAGGCGACGAATATTCCGGGGATTTTTGCCGCGGGCGAGTGCGAGTATCAGTATCATGGCGCGAATCGCCTGGGCGCGAACTCGCTCGTGTCGTGTATTTATGGTGGCGCCGTCGCCGGGCCGAATGCTGTGAAGTACGCGCGCGGACTGCAGACGCTCGCTGACGGGAACGGATGCTTCGACGCGGAAAAGAAGAAGCAGGAGGAGAGCAATACCCTGCTGATGAATAATGAAGGTACGGAAAATCCGTTCCGGTTGTGGCATGAACTGGGTGAACTGATGACCAAGGATTGCACCGTCATTCGCTACAACAAGAATTTGCAGCAAACCGACGCGAAGCTGGTGGAGATGCTCGAACGCTTCCGCAAGGTGAACTTGAGCGATCGCACGCAGTGGGCGAATACCAGCGTGGTCTTCGCTCGCCAGCTTTATAACATGCTGCAATTATCGCGAGTGATTGCCCAGGGCGCCCGGCTGCGCGACGAGTCGCGTGGAGCGCATTACAAGCCGGATTTTCCGGAGCGCGACGACAAGAATTTTCTTAAGACGACGAAAGCCTACTTTGCGCCCGATGCGGATGAACCCAAATTTGAGTTCGAGCCGGTGGATGTGTCGTTGATTGCACCGCGGGCAAGGAAGTATGACGTGGCGAAGTGATGGTTATGTTTGACGAAATTCCAGTGCCGAGTAAGACGCGCGCCTCACGCAAACAGGCATGGTCGTGCTTCGAGGTCCTTTTGGAAAATCGGGAAGGGCACGAGTTTAACTCGTGCCACTTAGGATGCCTGCAGATTTGCGGCTTCAGCCGCTGAGGGCCACAGATCCAACTTGAATCCTGGAAACGCGGAGCAATACCGGTAGGCGCTAGGATCGTCTACCATCCTTCGTTCGATCGGATTTTGATGAATGTAATTTCGATGATGCATGAAATCAACCTCATTGCGAATCCGATGATCGGTGAATCCTCGTTCCCAGATTTCTTGCTTTCGACCGATGACGGCGCCGAGTTCATGCGAGTACGCGCCCTTGACCAACTGAACGGCCCTCTCGATGGTTACGTCGATCGCGGGAGTCAACAAGAGATGAACGTGTTCCGGCATAAGGACAAAGGCGTGCAATGTGTATCGACTCTCGCGGCGGTGTCGATACAAGGTTTGCAGAAAGAGACGTGCGTAGAGTTCGACGACGAACAATTGTCGGCGGCGGTGCGTCGAGAAGGTCACGAAATAAGTTCCCGGCGGGGAGATGAGTCGTCCGGGCTTCAAGGCGAAACCTCAGCGGCTGAAAGCCGCGCGTCTCTTCAGAGCTTAAACTGGCACGAGTGGAACTCGTGCCCTTCCCGGTGGTTTTTTGTTGCGAGCGGTTTCGATTTGGGAAGGGCTCGGATTTCTCGGACGCACCACCGAAGCGGCAGTCGTCAAATCGGGAAGGGCACGAATTCATTCGTGCCAATTCATGGCGGGCCGAGATCTGAGGCTTTAGCCGCTGGGGTTGAGCTTATGCGCGATGGACACAAAGGGAGATCTCAGCGGCTGAAAGCCGCGCGTCTTTCCAGAGCTTAAATTGGCACGAGTGGAACTCGTGCCCTTCCCGGTTGTTTTTCTTGCGCAGATGTTCATTTGGGAAAACGATTGCGTTGACTTTAGGGACCAAAGAAAATGGCTGAGCATAAATCGGTAGTAATAAAGATCAAGCGCCAGAACACTCCCACTTCCCAGTCGTACTGGGAAGAGTTCGAACTTGCCCATCATCCGGGAATGAACGTGATCTCCTTGCTGATGGAGATTGCCGCCAATCCCGTGACACGCGAGGGCAAGGCGACCACGCCGATCACATACGATTCGAATTGCCTGGAAGAAGTTTGCGGCTCGTGCGCCATGCTCATCAATGGTCGCGCGCGCATGGCTTGTTCGGCACTGATCGATAATCTTGAGCAACCAGTCAAGCTTGAACCGTTCTCGAAATTTCCTGTCGTTCGCGACCTGGCGACTGACCGCAGCGTGATCTTCGAAAATTTGAAAGCTGTGAAAGCGTGGGTTCCGATTGACGGCACTTACGATCTCGGGCCCGGCCCGCGGATGACGGCGGAGGAGCAAGAGCAGGCGTATCCGATTTCGCGCTGCATTTCGTGCACGTGCTGCATGGAAGCTTGTCCACAATTTAATGAAGACACGGGCTTCGTCGGCGCGGCTACCATTGCGCAGGTGCGCCTGTTCAATACGCATCCTACGGGCAAAGCGCTCCAACACGAGCGTCTGGCGGCCCTGATGGGCGATGGCGGTATCCAGGAATGCGGCTATGCGCAGAACTGCGTAGAAGTTTGCCCCAAGGATATTCCACTGACGAAGGCCATTTCTGAGGTGGGCGGGGCGGTCATGAAACAAGCCCTGGATGACCTTTTCCGGCGCTGATTTTTGTCACTCCTCACAACTGGGCGTATTCCCTCCGTATTGAAAATGCGCTATCTGGTTGCCCCGCGAGCACATGGGTTGGGCATACTCGGATACTCGAGATGGAGTTCTGCGTGCACCTATTTTGGGCAAAGGCCATTGCGAATCGGGAGAGTAACCGAAGGTAACTAGAGCATAGGTCACCAAAGCATAGGTCAACTGTCCCATGTACGGTCGTAACGCTGAGCGGGTGATCAAGCTTGGTTAGGATCGGTTAGTTAGGATCGCTTGACAGCATGGCTTAGAATGTCCGAACGGTCGCAGGGCGGGCCCTGCGGCAGACTCGAGACCACTTCGTGAAATTAGAACTGCGCCGTCTGATTCGTCTTTCGTGGCTGGCTTGCTGGTGCATGGCTTGCTTGTGCACCACCATGTTCGGAGCAACCACCACCTCGGTACATAAACCGGTACGCCATCATCGGCTGCTGCACCGATTGCATTGGACGCGCTGGAATCCGGTGTTCCGGCCCTCACATGAATCTCTTTTGCTGCAGAACGCAGAAATCGACCGCATGGAATTGCCGCGTATTCAGGACGACGACGAACTCGAAGCGCTGAAGGCGAGTGGAGCGCTGCTTCCAATTATTCCCGGTGAGACACTACGCTTTGATCCGCGGCTTGACCCGACACGCCGATACTGCCGTCCCTGGACGCGCGACTTCGTTCAAGATATCTCGCAAGCTTACTATCACCGCTTTCACGAGCAGATTCAGGTGAACTCCGCCGTACGCACGGTGAAGGTTCAGAAGAAACTTCGGCGGCACAACCGCAATGCAGCCCCTTCGGAGGGCGAAACAGCTTCGTCACACCTCGCCGGTCTTACGGTGGACCTGCAGCGCCGCGGCATGAGCCAGGAGCAGATTCATTGGATGGAGCGGTACCTGTTTTACATGAAGTCGCTCGGCCTGGTTGAACCTGAGGAGGAGCGGCATCAGTGGGTATTCCACATCATGGTTTCGGGACGCTATGCGGATTGGCGCGAAACTCAGGATGTTGTTCCCGTAGAGCGCCCCGAGCCGGCGACGGCTGTGGCTACCGCTGACGGTCGCACGGAATAGTCTCTTCTCTTGTTACTTACCCTGTTGAAGCTGGCCTCGTATAATTCGCTCCGACCATGATCATTCTGATGGCTGGCTTGCCTGGGTCGGGTAAGACTACTCTTGCCCGCGCACTGGCGAAGCGTACGTCCGGCCGTGTGCTCAATAAGGACGAGATCCGGCACTCGCTTTTTTCTGCGGACGAAGTCGAATATTCCTCGCGACAGGATGATTTCTGTTTGCGGATCATGCTGGAAACTGCCGGCTATCTGCTGCAGCGGGACGCCAACCGCATTCTGTTTCTGGACGGACGCCCCTTCTCGCGGCGCTATCAGATCGAAAATGTGGTGAATTTCGCCGACCGGCTGAACCAGCGGTGGCATATCATCGAGTGTGTTTGCTCGGAAACAGTTGCGAGACAGCGACTGGAAGAGCCGGCTGAGAAACATCCGGCCGCCAATCGAAACTACCAACTCTATCTCGAAGTGCGGTCCCGCTTCGAAGCGATCACTTTTCCTAAGACTGTGATCGACACGGACCAGCCGCTGGAAGCTTGCGTCGAACACGCGCTGGCGACGCTGCGCTGAACGGTCTTTCCTCCTAGGGCCCGAGCCTATACAATCCTTGATTTCGCACAGGTTCACTTACATTCTATGACTCGCTTCCATAGTTTCCTGCGCTCGGCCCTGTTCTTCTGCGCTCTGGTTCTCTTCGCCTTGGTACTATCGGCTCCTTTCTCGGCAGGACAATCTCCCAATGGATCCGATACGCCGGTTAGCGACAAGGCGCGCGCGATTCACGACTCTGCCATCGTCGTCGATACGCATGCCGACACACCGCAGTATTTTCTCGATGCAGGCTACGACATCGGCTCGACCGATCCCAACGACTTTGAGCACATCAGTCTGGATAAGGCCCGGCGCGGCAATCTGGGCGCAGAGTTCTTCTCCATCTGGGTCGATCCGGGGACCAATCAGGGCCACTTCGCGCAGCGCACATTCGATCTGATTGACAGCGTCTATGAGCAGGCTGCGCATCATCCTGACGGGATGATGATGGCGTTTTCGGTTGCCGACGTCGAGCGCGCACACAAAGAACTTAAGCTGGCCGCGCTGATGGGCATTGAAGGCGGACACTCCATCGAAAACGACATGCATCTGCTGCGCGATTACTACCGGCTGGGCGTGCGCTACATGACGCTTTCGTGGTCGAACACCAACGAATGGGCGGATTCCTCCGGCGACATCAACGATGTCAAGGTACAGCATCATAACGGCCTTACTTATTTCGGCAAGGAAGTGGTGCATGAGATGAACCGACTCGGAATGATGGTCGATATCTCGCATGTGGCCGACAAAACTTTCTGGGATGTGATCGCGACCAGCAAAGCACCGATTATTGCGTCGCACTCATCCGCGCGGGCGCTGACCAACGCTCCCCGCAACATGACTGACGACATGCTGAAGGCGGTGGCCAAGAATGGCGGCGTGGTTGATGTTAATTTCTACTCCGGCTTTGTCGATGAAGACTATCGCAAGCAGAGCGAACCAATCGGCAAACAGGCCGCGGAGGCCTTGCGCGCTTACACGGAGAAGCAAAAAGCGGATGGCAAAACCATAACATTTGTCGACCTTGACCGCATCGGACGGGAGTGGGCCGCAAAGACTTCCCGACCGCCATTGAAGTCGCTGATCGACCATATCGACCACATTGCCAAAGTTGCCGGTGTGGACCACGTCGGCCTGGGTTCGGATTTCGACGGTGTTGCTGGAGCGACTCCCGCGGGCATCGATTCCGCGGATGACTTGCCGAAAATTACGCAGGCTCTGCTGGATCGCGGATACAGCGCCGACGACATCAAGAAAATTCTCGGCGGGAATCTTCTGCGCGTTTTCCGCCAGGTCGAAATCGTCAGCCACGAAATGCAATCCCAGGCCCATTGATGCCCGCCGCTGTCTGGCGTCTCTTGTCGAGCGTCTCTTGTCGTACAATGCAACGTTGCCGATAATTATCAAGCACGAAGTTTCGTACAGGAGCAATTATGCGTAGAGCTTTTGCAGGTTTTGTTCTGCTGATCATGACTGCGCCGGTCTGGGCACAATCGAGCACTCAAACGGCGCCGGCCACGAAAGCCCCCGTCCACCACGCGGCGGCCACGGGCCAGCCAATCGCGATCATTGAAACCACGGCGGGAAAGATGACCTGCACGCTGTTTCCCGACAAAGCTCCCATCGGAGTGGAAAACTTTATTGGTCTCGCCACCGGGACCAAAGACTGGAAGAATCCGGTAAGCGGAGCTTCCAAGCATGGCGTGCCGCTATACGACGGCACGATTTTTCACCGGGTGATTCCCGGTTTCATGATTCAGGGAGGCGATCCCAAGGGCGATGGGACAGGCGATCCGGGATACAAATTCAAGAACGAGGTTTCGTCCGACCTGATGTTCGACAGACCGGGGCGGCTCGCCTACGCCAACTCCGGTCCCGGCACGAACGGTTCGCAGTTCTTTATCACCGAGGTTGCCACGCCGCACCTCAATGGAAACTACACCATCTTCGGCCAGTGTGACGATGCGACGGTGGCACTTGTCAAAGAGATTGCGCACATGGCGACCGATCCCATGAACGATCGGCCGTTCCGTCCGGTGAAGATTGTTCATATCAGCATCACTCATGGCACGACGGCTGCGGCTGCGAAACCGGCGACACCGGCGAAGAAGGCGGCTGCCAACTGAGAGCACCTCAGGGGCTAAAGGGGGTGCGTGAGAACTGAATTTTGGGCGAAGACCTGGTACGCAACCGCCGCATTCCAGTCCCGACAGGGACGGCATGTGATAGCCCCGCACGTAAGTGCGGGGGGTAAGTGGGAAAGTGGAGCGAGTCCCGTCGGGACGACACGAGTTCTCACGCACACTCTAGAGCCCCACCGATTTTTAATCGCTTACGCGGCCCCTTCGGCAACTTCAGGGCAGGCTCTGAAAGGCCGCTCTTCCACCGACAACCAACGACCTATTACTGAAAGGACTTCATGACCCGACAACCCGGACTTTACGCCACATTCGAAACCAGCGAAGGCAGCATTGTTTGCCGTTTATTTGAGAAGGAGGCACCCAAGACCGTAGCCAACTTCGTGGAACTTGCCGATGGCAAGCGCGAGTGGACGCATCCTTCGACGCGTAAGAAATCGAAGGATCGCCTTTATGATGGAACGATTTTCCATCGGGTGATCCCTGACTTCATGATTCAGGGAGGCGATCCGCAAGGGACGGGCATGGGTGGTCCCGGCTACCAGTTCGAAGACGAGACCAAGGGTTCGCCGCACAAACTCGACAAGCCAGGCCTACTGGCGATGGCGAATGCAGGCCCGAACACGAATGGATCGCAGTTCTTCATCACGGTCGCGCCTACGACGTGGCTGACAGGCAAGCACACGATCTTTGGCGAAGTTGTCGAGGGGCAGGATGTGGTGAAGAAGATTTCGGAAGTACCGCGCAACCGCCAGGACCGACCGAACAAGGATGTGGTGGTGAAGAAGGTGACGGTGGAGAAGGTGTAGGTTTAGAGGTCTGCGATATCAAGACCGGGAAGGGCACGACGTTTCAGTCGTGCCGTTAAGCCGTCGAAAATGTATCCGCGCTTCAGCGCTTGAGGCGAGCCTTCGACGTGCGCGGCGATTTTTTCCGCAACCTCTTCTCGCGGTTCGTTCTTCGCCCGTGACAGCGGCATGATTTCAGCCAGAGGCTCGCCCAAACGCATCACTCGAACCGGTTGGCGCGTCTTTCGCACCTGCTCGATGATCGCCGAGTATCTAACCCTAAACTCAGAAAAGTCGACTTCTTTCATTCCGACTATATTTCTACCATGACACGGAGGGCGCGCTGCATTAGAAAGCAGTAATCGCGGCGCGAGGACAGCTACTAAGTGAAAACACTCACGTTCGCGCGATGGACACTTGAATGCGACCCGGTCGTTACACGCGACCTGTTCAGTCGAGTCCCTTCGGGCGCGGCCGAGACCTGTGGTTGCGCGCCATGTCGCAATTTTGCTGCAGTGCGGAAGCAGGTTTATCCCGACGACGCTATTCGGTTATTTGACCTGCTCGGAATTGCCAATGATCGCGAAGCCGAGGTCCATCACACGCACAGAATCGAGCCGGGGAAACATCACTACGCAGGATGGTTTCACTTTGTAGGCAAGATAGTCAGCGGTTCCGATGCATCAAAACAGATCGGAGCCAACCTTTGGACCCACGATCTCGAAGCGGTCGGTGCCGAGTTTAAATTGGGGTGTACGGACCACGTTGCCCTTCTCGAGGGTCCCTTCAAAGAGTATCAGGTAGTGCAACTGGAATTTCAAGCCACTGCATCTTGGATGCTTGCTGAACCTGAACCTGAATGGTGATCACCGCACCGACTCGCTTCCGCCGGTAGAGCGTACCTCAGCGGCTGAAAGCCGCATTTCTCGACCAAACCGGGCGGCACGACTGGAAGCCGTACCCTTCACGGCTGTGCGAACGTCTACCGTTCACACCCCAATCACGCCTACCAGTTCCTTCACCGCCGCAGCGCTCTTATCCAGCCCAGCCTTCTCTTCCGGAGTTAGCTTGATTTCGATGATCTGCTCGATTCCCTTCGCGCCCAGCTTCACGGGCACGCCGACGTAAAGGCCATTAATCCCGTACTCGCCTTGCAAGTATGCGGCGCAGGGGAGAATCTTTTTCTTGTCCTTAAGAATTGCCTCGACCATTTCTGTCGCGGCGGCGGATGGGGCGTAGTAGGCAGAACCGGTCTTCAGATATTTCACGATTTCGGCGCCGCCGTCGCGGGTGCGCTGAACCAGGGCTTCGAGGCGCGACTTCTCAATTAATTCAGTGATTGGAATGCCGGCGACTGTGGAATACCGCGGCAATGGGACCATGGTATCGCCGTGGCCGCCGAGGACGAAAGCGGTGACGTTCTCTACGCTAACCTTCAGTTCGTCGGCGATGAAGGCGCGGAAGCGGGCAGAATCCAGAATTCCGGCCATGCCGATGACGCGCTCGCGAGGGAATTTGCTGAGCTTGTAGGCGGCTTGCGCCATGGCATCGAGCGGGTTCGAAACTACGATCAGAATGCAGTTCGGCGAATACTTTACAACGTCGCCGACGACCGAGCTCATGATCTTGTAATTGGTGTTGAGCAGATCGTCGCGGCTCATACCGGGCTTCCGCGGAATGCCGGCGGTGATGACGACGATGTCGGAATCGGCGGTGTCTTTGTAATCGTTGGTGCCGGTGATGTAGGAGTCGCGCTTCTCGATGGGCATGGCTTCGAGCAGATCAAGACCCTTGCCTTGGGGAACGCCTTCGATGATATCGATTAGGACCACGTTCGCTAGTTCTTTCGAAGCGATCCAGTGAGCAGCGGTTGCGCCTACATTTCCGGAGCCTACGATCGTTACTTTCTTTCTCATGAATTAGTCCTTTCGAAATTAGGCACTCAGCATTCAGCCTGGCAGCATAGTGCTGCAGCCGGCGAACAGCAGGTTCCTCCTCTTCGCTGCGCTCAGAATCGGAATGACAAATCTGAGGGACTGAGTGCTGAATGCTAAGTGCTGATTGCAATTGCTGATTGCCAATTAACTGCGAATCGCCAGTTGCAAATTGCTCCTACACCAGCACTGCCGCGCCCATGTTTTCGACGATGCAGTCGGCGAACTGGCTGGTCTTTACTTTGGTTGCACCTTCCATCAGGCGCTCAAAATCATAGGTAACTTTCTTCTGGAGGATGGTGCGCTCCATGCCCTGTTCAATCAGATCAGCGGCTTCATTCCATCCCAGGAAGCGGAACATCATTACTCCGGAGAGCATGACCGAGCCGGGATTGATCACGTCCTTATCAGCGTACTTCGGGGCCGTGCCGTGAGTGGCTTCGAAGATAGCGAAGCCGTCGCCGATGTTGGCGCCGGGTGCGATGCCAAGGCCGCCGACTTGTGCGGCGCAAGCGTCTGAAATGTAGTCGCCGTTCAAATTTGGAGTCGCGAGCACGGAATATTCGTCGGCGCGCGTGACCACTTGCTGGAAGATGGAGTCGGCGATGCGGTCGTTGACCATGATTTTCCTCTTCCACTGGCCTCTGCCGTGAGTCCCGTAGATGCGATCGAGAACCTCTTTCACTTCCTGCTCCACAGCTTTGCGGAATGCCGCAGGAGCGAACTCCATGCCGGGTTCCACCAACTCAGCATTCTGAGCTGTGGTCAGATTTGGATTCTTATCTTTGTTGTCGAGGATCCAGCTCTCGCGCTCGGTGACTACTTTGTCGCGAAACTCTTCCGTAGCCAGTTCGTATCCCCATTTGCGAAAGGCGCCCTCAGTAAACTTCTGGATGTTGCCTTTGTGTACCAGCGTCACGCTCTTGCGGCCGGTCTCGATCGCGTGCTGAATTGCCATGCGGACCAGGCGCTTGGTTCCCGTAACCGAGATTGGCTTGATGCCGACGCCGGAGTCGAGGCGAATTTGCTTCTTGCCGCCTTTGAGCATGTCCTGGTTGAGGAATTCGATCAGCCGCGCGCAGTCGGCAGTTCCCTGCTCCCATTCGATGCCGGCGTAAACGTCTTCGGTGTTTTCGCGGTAGATGACGACATCCATGCGCTCGGGATTTTTGACCGGCGACGGCACGCCCTTGTAATACTTCACGGGACGCACGCAGCAGTAGAGGTCGAGAATCTGTCGCAGGGCTACGTTTAGCGAGCGAATGCCGCCGCCGACGGGCGTGGTCAGCGGGCCTTTAATGGCGACGCGGAACTCGCGGATCGCATCGACGGTATCGTCGGGCAGCCAGTTGTCAAACTTGGCCTTGGCTTTCTCTCCGGCGAAAACTTCGTACCATGCGACGCGACGCTTACCTTTGTAGGCCTTCTCGACCGCGGCGTCGAAGACGCGCAAAGATGCTTTCCAGATATCGCGCCCGGTGCCATCCCCCTCGATAAACGGAACGATCGGGTTGCCGGGCACATCGTACTTTCCATTGGTGTAGCCAATCTTTCTTCCGTCCGAGGGTACAGCCACACCGTTATAAGAGCCCGCCATCGCCTGCCTCCTGATTATGTTCGAATAAGTCCGAGAAACTTACCATTATAGAGAACGGTCGGAACTAGTGGTGCACTTTGATAAGGAAGCGATCCAAACGCGCGATTCTTGCGTTGCAAGGAACCCTTCGGTCGCTTCCGCTCTCTCAGGGCAGGCTGCGACGGCTTCGCGCGGATCGCCCAGTTACACCACCACCCCGAAGAGCAAACTATCGAGTTCTTCGCGCTTTGTGACATAATCTTGTTTTCGGAGCCAGGCTTGCTGTGATGTCCATCACACATCGCTGTTCAAGGCTTCTGTTGGTCAGCGCGTACAGGCTGTTCGGCCTCGCGCTATTACTCTCCCTCGGGAGCGACGCCTACGCGAAGAACATTCCCACCTATACACAGGTCGGCCATAACATCAACATTGGGCCGCAGGAAGAGGTCGCGGACCTCACGTGTTTCGGCTGCAGTATCCGCGTCCGTGGCCAAGTGGCAGGCGATGTGACCGCGTTTGGGGGCAACGTTGTGGTTGAAGACCAGGGGCAGGTCGCCGGGGACGTCACGGTTTTTGGAGGTGACATTCGGTTGGATCAGGCTGTAAAGGTGGCTGGTGACGCGACCGTGTTTGGTGGCCAGATTCGCCGAGATCCTCAAGCCACCATTTCCGGTGACGTGACTACTTTGGGCGGTCGCGTTTGGCTGGTGCCGGTGCTTCTTTCTCCGTTTCTGATCCTGGGACTGTTGATCGCTTTCGTGATCTGGCTCGTTCGACGGCTAAGCAAGCCTTCGCTGCCGGCAACCGCCGCGTAGAAGCGAACTATAAAAACTGTGATCGTGGGTCACCATCGCCTGGGTCACCATCGTCTGGTTCCAAAATACTTGCGTACTCCTACGGTCGCGTAGCGGCCCCACGGTCCGTTGTTACCCAGGTCGGCAACACCCAGATTGGTGTCGCGTGCGCCCAGTCGATCGAACAAAAAGTGCTGGGTTACGCGAAACTCGAATCCCTTGGCGATGTAGATTCCTGCACCCCATGAGTGCTCAATCCCGATTGCATCGGGCGACCAGGTGTAAAGCGTCTGTGGCACGTTCTTGCCGAACAGGAACGAGGGCGCGCCGAACACCATGAATCGCCGCAACTGGCCGCGGCCGAAGGGACGCACTTCGAGCATCCCAGACAACATGTAACGCGCAAACATGCTGCACGGGGCGTTCGCGCCGCCGTACTGCCTGGCGTTGCCGGCGCATAGGTTGGGATCAATCTCGTTGTGCGGGGGAGCTAAGTCCAATTGCGCCCATCCCCAAAACATGTCGCGAGGAAAGAACATCCGGTCCCCGGCTTCAGTGTCCTTCGAAGTATTCGCGGGCGGCGTAGTCTGTGCTCCGCCCGAAACCGAGACCAAAACCACAAATGCAAGAATCCACGACAATGTTTTCATTCCGCCTCCGAGAAAATTTGTGCTGCTAAAAGCCTGTAAAGCTCCGCCGCACCCGAAACTTTGTGGCACCGGTTTGCAGTCCGAGACCTTGCAATGGCGCCGCGTGGGAGCGGAACATTGTAACCCGCTCGGCAAATGGAGAGCTGAGCGACAGTCTGAGCGGATTCGCGTCCCACACGGCAGTATCACCGTGAGACGGTGTGAAAATGGACATGCAAGACCTGCTTCCATAATCCATATCCAGAATTTTGATTTATTCCATTCGTGGGATTAATGACAAAGTCTCTTCTAGCCCAAGGACTTACAATGCAAGGACCTACCGTTTGGCTGGCAGATTGCTCATTCTGCGGGGCAGAGAGCCCCAACCCCCATGCCCCAGGAAGTTTCCGTCTCTTATCAAGCCGTCAAGAGTAAGGTCTACCGATTGATCGATGCCCTGGTTGTCGGTGAAAAAACCGAAGCCGAGGTACAGGAATCCATTCGCCGCTGGTGGGAGCTGATTCATCCCGCGGATCGCCCCATCGCTCAGAAATATCTTTCCATCATCCTGGAACGATCCTGTCTGGCTCTGGATGCAGTCGAGACCGGGCTGACGGAGGCGAATCAGACCACTGCCCATCCGTCAGAGACGGCCAAGACTCTCAAGATTGTGGAGAGAGTCGTCAAACAGACGACTTTTAGCACTGCGATCTAAGAACGTAATCGATAAACAGGAGTTTCAAGACGGCGGCGCCGTTCGCATTTAGCGCCAGGTCTACAAATGCGAGCTTGCGAAATTCAGGCGAGCCCGGGTATCTTCAACTCCGGCGATCCCAGCCGTCCAGTTGGGATCGTCCCGTGCACGCTAAGTTGTGAGGAGTGAACCTTGTGAGGGCAACAATGAGATCTTCGTGTGTCAAATTTCTTTTTGCGGCTCGTGCTTATTTTTTGTTCGGAGCGTTACTCATGGTGGCTGGGTCTCTATTTGCTGCGTCGGGAATCTACACTTTCACGCTGAATTCCATTGATGGACAGCCTGCGCCGCTCGCAAACTACAAAGGCAAGGTCGTTTTGGTGGTCAACGTGGCCAGCCAATGTGGCTACACGCCGCAATACAGCGCTCTCGAAGCCACCTACGAGAAATATAAGGACCAGGGTTTCGTCATCCTCGGCTTTCCGGCTAACAATTTCGGGGCGCAGGAGCCGGGCACAAACCAGGAGATCAAGACGTTCTGCACTCGCAAATACAGCGTGACCTTCCCCATGTACTCGAAGATTTCCGTCAAGGGAGCGGATCAAGCTCCGCTCTATGCCTACCTGACCGCGGACACCGCAGCCGGCATTCGCGGAGAGATCAAGTGGAACTTCACCAAGTTTCTGGTGGACCGCAACGGAAATGTCGTGCAGCGCTTCGAGCCGGAGGTTACGCCGGATTCGAAAGAAGTGATCGCCGCCATTGAGAAGCAGTTGAAGCAGTAGGAGCAAACAATCCTTCGGCCAACTCTAGAAAAAATGTCGCCAACCCTTGCGAGAGTAATATCATCAACCAGCGGATTCATTCAAGCCATGGGAGGAGATATATGAAGCGGTCTCTCTGGGCGATTTTGTTTTCAGTTGTGCTCCTGTCAGGCAGCATGTTTGCCGACACCATGATATTTTGGGGTCCGAACGACAGTCTTGGTGACAACTTTGGTTTCCAGCAAACCCTGAACGGGATCCAGATATTCATCGAAGGCGGCACACCCTACGATTTCTTCAACACTGGTGCCTACGCACCCGGGTCAGTACTGGGAGGACCAATCGCTGTATTCTTTGACGACTTCAACACCGTCACGATCAATGGAACACAATATGAGCTGGTCTTTACCAACACAGGCACACTATTTGTGAGCAGTATCTCCTTTCCCACGAACGGCCAAAACTTTACGGCAAAGGTAACGCTTAACTTTACGGCTCCCGGGGTATATTTCAACGCCCAGGGCGTAGAACAAACCCTCAATATCAGTGGATCCGAAAGGGGGGAAATTTCTTTTGTCTTCGAGGATGGGGCGTATTATGCCGCCGGTGGATTTACCGGCAGTCCCACCGTGGTTCCCGAACCCAGCACACTGGGCCTGATGGGCTCAGGGCTGATCGGCCTGTTGGGGTTAGCTCGAAAAAGACTCAGAGCCTGACGTAGTGTCCCAGTCCCTGGTGTCTCGGGACAGAGCGTCGCCACAACCGGAGGTCGCAGTCACCCGAAGCAGGCCAACTTCCTGGAAGCCCGTTTCTGAATAGCTTACGTGCCGCGGACCCCTTACCGGGGTCAATGAGGGAGATGGCCGGTGAATGGCAATCGGCGGGAGAACCCAAGAATGAAAGTCTTGTATTACGGCGCGTTAGCTGCTCTTGTGGCGATTGCCGGTTTTACTCAGGATCAATCTGCACAGAACGAGGTAGCAAGCCATGCCTCAGCAAAGGAGAAACTGATCGGAACGTGGCGTCTGGTCTCGCTGGAAGGACCCGGGGCAGACGGGAAAATCAGCCGCATCACCGATCTGAAGGGCATGCTGGTCTACACGCGTGATGGCCACATGTCGGTTCAGCTTATGTACCCGAAGTCGGCATCTGGACTATCGAATGATTACGTAAAGAACGGATATGAGGCTTCCTTCGGTAGCTATGACGTGGATGAAGAGGCGCATACGGTAACACATCACGTGGAGGGATCGATCACAGAGGGACTGGTGGGGAAGGACCTTCCGCGCATCTACCAGTTCTCCGATGGGCGCCTGATCCTCAAATCGCCTCGCCCAGCCGAACACTGGTCAGTCACGTGGAAACACTACTGACCACTCCGGAAATGCCCTTCCCTTCAACAAGAAGAACTGGTAGCGCCTGGGAATTCCTTGCGACGAGATGGCTGCAAACACAACTATTGTAACCAGGTCATAGCGCTCATTCACCCGACCTTACCGCCCATCCAGCAAGCGATTTGAGATCGGTGCGTAAGCGTCAATCCTGCGATCTCGTAGGAAGGGCCAGTTGCGGCGGATGTCCTCAAGA
Source organism: uncultured Acidobacteriota bacterium (assembly GCA_963717205.1). GTDB lineage: Bacteria > Acidobacteriota > Terriglobia > Terriglobales > Acidobacteriaceae > Sulfotelmatobacter. Next base: position 669,061 of record CAVQVP010000002.1, read on the forward strand.
GCTTTCAAATCCACCTCGCCCACCAGAATTTCTTCTCGGTCATGCGAAGCCTCGGCCACGACGCGGCCAAACGGGTCGCAAAAAAACGATCCGCCCCAAAACTCCAATCCTTGTCCCGGAGCCGATTTTCCGCGAATGTTCCCCGTCTCGAATCCGACGCGATTTACCACCGCCACATAAACGCCGTTGGCGATGGCGTGGGCACGCTGAATGGTCCGCCAGGCATCATGCTGCGCCACTCCGAACTCCGCCTTCTCCGCGGGATGCCAGCCGATCGCGGTGGGATAGAAAAGAATGCTTGCGCCCTGCAACGCCGTAAGCCGCGCACCCTCGGGAAACCATTGATCCCAGCACACCAGCGTTCCCAACCGGCCGACGCCGGTATCGAGCGCGCGAAATCCGAGATCGCCCGGAGTGAAATAAAATTTTTCGTAATACAGAGGGTCGTCGGGGATGTGCATCTTGCGGTAGAGCCCGGCGAGCGCACCGTTGGAATCAAAAATCGCCGCGGTGTTGTGATAGATTCCAGCCGCGCGCTTCTCAAACAACGACGCAATCAGCACCACCCCGTGCTGTTTCGCGGTAGCCGCAAGTTTTTCGCTGGAAGGGCCCGGAATCGTTTCAGCCAGGTCGAATAAGGAATGATCTTCGCGCTGGCAGAAATATTGCGTTTGAAAAAGTTCAGGCAGGCAGACCACTTGCGCGCCGCGTCCGGCAGCATCGGCCACGCGCTCCAGCGCTTTCTGCAGATTTTGGTCCGGCTCCGGACCGCACGACATCTGCACCAGCGCCACTCGAAATTTATCAGGGGGCACGCGTTCGCTCCTCCGAAGATCAATATAGCATTCGGGAGACAGGCGTCGGACCTCAGACCTCCGACAGCCCTAGGCCTCGTGGCATCCTTTCACACTCTTCCTGTAAAGTAATTGCTCGGGTGATTTCCGAGTCGAGTTGGGGAGGGTCATCGTGAAAACGGGCAATCATAGCAATGGGCATTCCGAGAGAAAGTCTCACGGCGGCGCTGGGCATGGCGGCGAGGGCAAGGACCGCCGACTACACAATCCGATTGAAGACCGGCTGATTCCGCTGGAGCCGCTCGATCTCACCAAGGTGAAGTCGATCGACGATCTGGTGCGGGCCATGTCGAAGACGGCTTTCACCGGACGGCAACTGGGCGAGGCCGCCGACGTGCTGGAGGCGATGGCGCGCGACGAAGAGTGCTTCGTGGTGATGACGCTCTCGGGCGCGATGACCGTAGCCAAGCAGGGGCTCGTCGTGACTGAGTTGATTGATCGCGGCATCGTGAACGCCGTGGTGTCAACCGGCGCGCTGATGGCTCACGGGCTGGTTGAAGCGACGGGTCGCGCGCACTTCCGCTATAACCCCGACGTGCCGGACGAGGAACTCTACGAACAGGGCTACAACCGCGTCTACGACACGCTTGAGCCGGAGCAGAACCTGGACGACGTGGAAGAAGTGATGTCGGCCGTGCTCGAGGGCTGGGACCACAACGAAACCATGTGCTCCTACAAGTTGAATCACGCGATCGGAGCGTACCTGGCGCACAACGCGAATAGCAAAGATCAGCGGGGAATTCTGAAGTCGGCGCACGAGATGGGCGTTCCGGTTTTCGTGCCGGCCTTCAGCGATTCAGAGCTGGGACTGGACACGGCGCTGAACAACCGCCTGCGGGAATCGACCGGGAGACACAAGATACGCTTCGATCCCTTCGAAGATCTGGAGCACTTTGCCGCAACGCTGCTGCGGCAGAAGAAGCTGGGAATTATCACCATCGGCGGCGGTGTGCCGCGCAACTGGTCGCAGCAGTTTGGTCCCTTCTGCGAATTGCGGCATCGCCGCCTGGGCGAGAATGTTCCATTGAAGCGTTATCACTATGGCCTGCGAATTTGTCCCGAGCCGGTCTACTGGGGGGGATTGTCGGGCAGTCCCTATAGCGAGGCTATTTCCTGGGGCAAGTTCGTCCCTCCGGCTGAAGGCGGAAGGTTCGGCGAAGTGTTCGTGGACGCGACCGTCGGGTTACCATTGATCGTCGCCGCAGTTTTCGAACGCTTGGATAAGAAGGGAAGCAAAACGGGAAGGATGAAAACCGCTGCGGCGAAGAAGTAAAGTCTAGTTCCTAAAGGCGAGCGGCACTGTGGCTTGCCGTACCACTGTGGCTTGCCGTACCGTGGAAGAGCGGCGCTTCAGCGCCGCGTCAGCATCCCGAAACTGATGGGCTTTAGCCCCGGGCGGCGCCTTAGCTGGCGCCAGCCTCCGAGATGGATGGATCACTCCCAGCGACTTGTGGGTTCGCAGAATCTGTGAGTTCGTCGGAGAGGCTGCTCTCTGCCCGGCTTCTGCGATACAAAGGCGCCAAAATACTGTTACCCAACACTTCAGACTCCGCCTGCACCCAGTCCTGCAGGGCCAAGCCTTCGATCTGGCCACGCTGGTCGTAGAGCTTCTGCGCGTGCAGCCGGATCTTTCTTTCCAGCAATTCGGTCATCAGCGCTTGCTGCTTTTGCCTACGGGTGTCGTTATCCAAAACCACTCCTCTTGCTTAAGTAAGCATTTGTCTTCCAGTTCTATGATAAGGGAAAGACGTTAACGAAAGGTTACATCGGGGAGGGCTGACGATTACTAAAGTGCAATCATATCACATCCGGGTGCTTGGGCAGCCCTAATTCAACCGCGCCGTGAGCCAGGTGACTGGCGTCACTGCTCAGCGCTGCTCTTCCGCGACAATGATTGAAGCCCGATGATTACTCGAACGGCGGGAGTGTCATCCGATGAGTCTCAAATCGAAATTGGTGATTCGTTTTCTTGTTGCGGCACCTGTATTCCTGGCTGTCCTGTTCCTTCCCGCTGGCTCCTTGAGGTATTGGCAGGGCTGGACTTTTCTCGCCATCTGGTTTGTCCCTACGATCGCCGCTTTTGCATACTTCTACAAACACGATCCCGCACTGATCGAGCGCAGGCTGCGAAGGAAGGAAACAGTCAGCCAACAGAAGATCATCATGAAATGCGTCTTCGTGGTGGTGGCGGCCATCTACATTCTCACGGGCTTTGATCACCGCTTTGGCTGGTCTCACCCACCGTTGTGGTTGACGATCCTGGCGCAGATCTTGGTTCTCGGCGGTTATCTAATGATCTTTTGGGTGATGAAGGCCAACAGTTTTGCTGCCAGCACCATTCAAGTCGAGCCTGGTCAGCAGGTGATTTCTGGCGGGCCCTATCGAATCATTCGCCATCCTATGTATTTGGGAGCGAGCGTGATGCTTTTGTCCACACTGCTGGCGCTGGGCTCCTACTTTGCCTTGCCTGCGGCTGTTCTCCTAATCCCATTCATCGTTCTTCGCCTGCTCAACGAAGAAAAAGTGTTGCGGCAAGGACTGCCCGGCTACACGGAGTACTGCCTCCATACCCCCTTCCGCCTCGTACCCCACTGCTGGTAAGCCCACGGCTCCGGCCACACGCTGGTCCACATGCGGCGCTCGTCGTCCGCGCGAAAGTCTATTTGATCGATTTGGCCGAGGTCAGCATCTCACGCCGCAGGATCGCGTTGAGCCGGGATTGATAGCCCTTCCCTTGTGCCTTGAGCCAGTCCAGAACGTCAGCGTCCACGCGTGCCGTTGGTTTGTCGGTCCAGCCGAAAAACCCTTTGCACCGTTGTTCTGCTCTAATCGAAAATCAGCACCGCCGAAGCAATCACAGTGGTCCACAACCCGCGCTTATCCCCCACGGCAGACTGCGTCACATTCGCGGTGCGGACGATTTTGTTCGAGAGCCGGTAAATCTGTTTTTTCTCATCCCAGGAACGGTCGGGATCGAACTCAACATTCAGCGTCGTAGCCAGCATCTCGGCGGCTAACTCTTCGGCGTATTCTCCCGCGGCGTCTTCGGTCTCACCAAAAGAGTGATGTTCGCTCAGATACCCGTAGGTGTTCTTGTCGGCCGGAATGGCTACGCCGATCGAGGAGGCGAGAAGCCTGTGCGCTTCGTGCGTCGAGTTCTCAGCCACCACGGCAAAGACGACTTCACCGGGACTAAGATACTTCACGCCTTCCTTCCGGGCCAACATCTTGCAATTCGGAGGAAAGATAGACGAGACCCGAACCAGGTTCTGGGCGGCGATTCCCGCGTCGCGCAAAGCCAATTCGAACGAGGTTAACCGTTCGCGGTGTTTCCCGACTCCTTTGGTGAAGAACATCCGCTTGGGAACCATGTCTTTGCCCAATGCTGTAGCCTCCGGCACGAAAAAATGACACAGGGAATGCACAATTTAACACAATGCTTTGTTAAGGAAATATGAATTTCTCGCCGGAGTAGTGCCCTAATTATCAGATGGGGTTCCTCCGCGGCCACTCTCAGCGAGCTCGGCGATGTAAGGCTTTGCTTGATTTACGGCAAAGTTCAACCCGGTTAAGCTGGGGGGGTGCTAAGAAACTCGCGGAGGACGCAGATTACTTCGAGACTACGGCGCCACACTACGGAACCATACTACGGAACCAGCGCAAGCACAGGCGCAAAGTAATAATGAACAAAAATGGCGGGCAGCCGCTGGCGCGGGACCCGCCACTGTGCCCGGATTTCTTCAGGGGGAGGGCCCGGGCAAAACCCATGACACTCTACCACAACAAAAGTAGTCGTCAACAAGAAAGGCAGCGCTTTCCGGTTTTTCGAACAAACGACCTCCGGTCACTTCGCGGCAACCGCGCTGACCTGGATAGTGTCGCCGTTCAAAACGCCGGTAACGGTAGCGAGTTTCCCTGCTTGCTTGTCCAGCGTCGCCAGAGCCGCCTGGTCGGTCGTATCCAAAATGTAAGTTTTGTCCCCCACCACGAGGGCAAACTTGGAGCCCTTGCCCACGCAGGTGCGAGTGCACTCTGCCGGCGTCCCCTCCATGTGTTTCCTGCCACACATGGCATCGCCAACTTCTCCGGTGAAGACCTGTTTACCGGAGGCTAGAGTCTGCGGACTAAAACCAAAACAGATAGCCGCTGCGAAAATAATCCCAACCGTAGTTTTGAAACCCCATGATTTGAACCCCGATGACTTGAACCACCATAATTTTCGCTTCATTTCTTATTCTCCAGCACGACAGAGTCCCACCAGTTTATTCCCTAAGGGCGATGACGAAACATAGAAAGCGCCTAAAGTTCCGGATCCCGGAAACAGTCGCTTGGGATTTTCCGAGTGCACCCGATCACTCTTCACTCTATCGACTCTATCGCGGCGCTTTGGCCGTATATTGAATATCCACATCCACAGTTTTATCGCGGGCGAGGGCGGTCACGTGAGTGGAAACCTCCCAGTCAAGGCTCGTTGGAAGCAGCTTTCGGGCCAGCGGTAAAAACTGCTGCAGGTAGCCGGCATCGTACACTTCACCGGGGCGGATCTTCCACGCGGCGCGCAGCCTTGCCGTCAGATTATTGTCAATGCCGCGAAACTCAAGCTCTCCCATGTGAAATACGGAATCCTCGTTCACGACCAGATGGTAAGCCACAGTTCCCGCGACATCATCGAATTCAGCATCGACTTTGACGCTGGCGAGAATGTATCCGCGCGAACCGTAGAGCTCCTGGACAGTGTGCAGGTCGTTCGTCAGTTGAACTGTGTTCGCAATTTGCCCTGCCTTGGCATGAATCAGCGGCTGAAGTTCGTCAGTCGGAATCGCCTTGTTGCCCGACCAGTCCCATGCCGTCACCTTGTACTGCAGACCGGGAGTGACTGGGAAAGTAATGTCCACAAAAGTTGGCGGCTGTTTATCGCTGGATTCCGAGGGCTCCGGCTTGACCACCTTGGGCTGTGCTGGAGCACAAGACGCCTTGAGATATCCATGCTCACGAAAAATAGGCAGCACCGAGTGCTCGGTAAAGGAATTCATGTATTCGCGAGAATATTCACGATCGACCAATTTTTCCCCGGCGGCTTCCAGCGGAGGCAATTCGGTCGCACTCGCACCGGGGAACTCTGGGTGCCGGATGCGAATGCTTACACCGGCTACGTTGTAGTCAATCGACTCCAGTTGTCCAGTCTTGCCGTTGCTGCGCAAGTATTCAACATGGCCAGCAATTGCGTTTTCGACCAGCATCGCCTGTAAAACGTCGGAGACTTGATCGATTAAACGTCCGCTGGTCGGCAATTCGCCGTTAAAAAGGGGAATGCGCTCGTGAATCCGGTGGAGCAAATCTTCATCCGTGAACCAAACGAAGTCGGCAAAGTGCGCCGGAACAAATTTATCGGCGTCGTTCACCTGAAATTCGAGCTTGGTTCCACCCGCTGAATAGGAGAATGTGTAAGCAATGCTACTGAACGCTCCGCTCTCTCCAAGCTGACGCGCGGCCTTTTTGAAATCTTCTTCGTGCGCGACGGTGCCCACCGGCAATCCACTGGCCGCCGCGACCTCATCCGAAGTAAAGCGTTTGCTGCCGGTCACTTTGACCGCGATGAGCTTGTAGGCGGTAGCTGGCATGGTGCGATTGCTGGCGCCAGCGGGCGATGTCTGGGCAACGGCCGGAAGGCAGAGCACGCAGCGAAACAGAAAGAAGCTCAGAACGAACGTGAGAAATCCTGGGAGGGGTGTCTTCATCTACTTCGGTGTGGACGCCCTTCCATCGCTGGATTTGTGATTCTTGGCAATCTCGATGAAGGCGAGCGCGGCGCGGCTCAACGCCTTGTCTTTGCGGAACACCAGTGCCAAATCCCGCCGCAGTAGCGCGTCGGCGATGGGAATTGCCACCAGGACACCCGCACGAACATCCTCCTGCACGTTGGAACGGGCGATAAAGCCCACTCCCACGCCAGCCGCCACAAAGCGCTTCAGAAGCTCACTGGAATCCAGTTCCATACTGTAATTCGGTTTCAGCCGCCGGTCGCGAAACAATTCATCGAGCGCGGCGCGGGTATGCCCCGCCTTCGGAAGAACCAGCGGATACTTTGCCAAGTCCCCCACCAGAGCTGACTTTATCTTCCCTAGTGGGTGTTTCGGCGGGGCAATGATCACCAGTTCATCCTGATGGATAAGCACAACTGTGAGCCGGTTGTCTTTCACCGGAAGCGAAACCACGCCAAAATCGACAGAATTGTCCGTCACCGACTCAAGAACCTTGGCATAGTCGGCGCGTTTGATGTTGACCGAGACATCCGGATACCGTTTCTTAAAGTCGGCAAAGACCTCGGGAAGAATATGCAGGCATGTGCCTTCATTCGCACCCACGGTGATTGCGCCGCGGGGAACATGTTCCATCTCGGCCAGGGAAGTGAGCATGGCCTTGCGCGCGTCGAGCGTCTCCTGCGTGTATTTCTGAAAAGCCTTGCCTGCCGCAGTCAAACAGACCTTGCCACCGGAGCGGTCAAAGAGTTTGGCGCCGACTTCGTCCTCGAGGGCACGAATCTGGGAAGAGATCGCGGGCTGGGTGCGGAAACGCTTTTCCGCCGCCCGCGAAAACGAGGCATGGCGCGCCACCTCGAGAAACGTTTGCAGTTGGTCGAAGTCCATGGAGCAGTTGCCAGCGGCCAGTTGCCAGTAAGACCGGGGCGCAATCTGAAGACGACGCAGTACTCTTCTTTGGCCGCCCTGCGAACCGAATTGTAGCAGGGCGACTGGCCGTCTACGGGTGACAGCAAGATTAAGGGCGGGCCTAGGGCGAGAATTCTCTTCGGACCGAATTGGTTGGCAAACGGAGACAGGCAAGCCTCCAGGGTGCCAAGCGGACTCGCGAACAATTTCCAGTTTGCTCCCATCCAGTTCTCAATGAGCGTAAACCGTCCGGTTTCACTTGCATTGAGGACGTGCCCAATTCTCCCGGCATTGGGGGTCCCATAGGCCGAGCGCCACTCGTTGATCGAGAATCCGTTCGTCAAGATCAGGCTCTGGGATTCAATGCACGATTTATCATCCCGTGCAATAAACTACCTCCATGCCCCGAGCCGAGCATTCAAGTAATACTTTAAGTATTTCCCCGGCAACCCTCCACTTTCGCATGCCCGCAGAATGGGAGCCCCACGAGGCAACCTGGCTGGCATGGCCGCACTATCGCGGCGACTGGCCGGGAAAGTTCGAGCCGATTCCGTGGGTTTATACCGAGATCATCCGCAATCTCGCGCGGCACGAGCGGGTTGAGTTGATCGTTGCAGACGCGGCGAGCGGACGCCAAGCACGTAAGTTGCTGGATCGAGCGAACGCCCCCTTGAGGAACATCCGCTTTCACCACTGGCCTACGGATCGTGGATGGGTGCGCGACTCCGGTTGCATCTTTGTGGACGCAGAGCCGGGGTTTGCTCGGCTGGACAGCCGAGAGCCTAACCTGAGGCTGTCGAAGGGGCGGCTGTCACTACATAAAAACCGGGAAGGGCACGAGTTTACCCGTGCCACTAAGGGACCGAAAAGGCGTGGGGCTTCAGCCCCTGAGGGCGGCCTCGTCGCCATCAACTTTCGCTTCAACGCCTGGGCCAAGTACTCGAACTGGCGGCACGATGACAAGATTGGCGAGCTGATGTCACTCGCCACGCATTCGCAAGAAATCCGTCCCTTGCATCGCGGCTCCCGCGTCGTGCTCGAGGGCGGCTCCATCGATGTCAATGGATGCGGCACCCTGCTCACCACCGAAGAATGCTTGCTTAGCAAAGTTCAGCAACGCAATCCTGGGATGGTGCGCAAAGATTACGAGAAGGCCTTTGCAGAATATCTCGGCGCGCCGCATGTGATCTGGCTCGGCAAGGGCATTTCCGGCGACGATACTCACGGTCACGTGGATGATCTTGCCCGCTTCGTGGCTGCCGACACAATCGTCACCGTGGTCGAAGCCAATCCCAAGGATGTGAATCATAAACCTCTGCGCGAAAACCTTCGGCGTCTGCGAGCTGCGCGCGACCGGGTTGGTAAGCCGCTCAACATTGTCGAGATGCCGATGCCCGCTCCCGTGGTCTTCGAGAAACGACGCCTGCCGGCAAGCTACGCCAACTTTTACATTGCGAACGGCGTCGTGCTCGTGCCGGTCTTCAACGATCCCAACGATCGCATCGCCCTCGATACTCTGTCGGCGGTCTTCCCCACGCGAGAGATCGTCCCTATTTATTGCGGCGATCTGGTCTGGGGACTCGGGACCGTACATTGCATGACGCAACAGCAGCCGTCGGCCCTCAGACTTTAGACCTCAGCCAGCGCGGTGTAAGAAAGAAACGGGCCCTGAATCAGGCCCGCTATTTCTGGAGCTCCTAACCTTCGAACTGCTTACCGGCTCGGGCCGGTGGGCGGAGGTTGCGGGGGCGGATTGGTTCCACCCGGGTTCGACGTGCCTGGATTCGTCGTTTGGGGATTCGAGCCGGGGTTCGGGGTGCCAGGGTTGGTTGACCCGGGATTTGTCGAACCAGGAGTTGTCGATTCGCCGTTCGGGTTCGAAGGCGATCCCGGCGTCGTTGCGCCTGGAGTATTGGGATTTGTTCCCGGATTTGGATTATTCGGATTGGTCGCACCGGAGGTGCTCGGATTGGTAGGATTCGACCCGGGATTGGCGTTTCCGGTCGGAGGTGTTCCCGTGCTGCCGGTTGGCGGTGCCGCCGGCGATGTTCGGCCCTGGGTTGCGGAACCTCCGGGCGCTGCCCGGCCACCGGGTGCGGATCCTGCTCCACCCGGCGCCGCCTGCGCCACCATCCAGCTTGCGCAGAACAGCAGCGACAGGAGTGTAAGTTTTCTTGGCGACATAATGAGGCCTCCAGCTTTGAATTCTCTGGTAATCCCTTTGCCGGTGTCACGAGCAACCTGGTGTAAGGAACCCATTGAATTCAGTCTGAAGGCGGATTCAAACCGCGAATATCCGGGGGATTCCGTATGTCGGGGCGAGTGATCCGGTAAGACCGACGGAAAGCCTGCAGAAGAACCCTTAGGAGGCACCGTCACGCTGAGTTCGAAACGCGCGGAAAACTACTTCTTATACTGCGTAGGTTGCGGACCTTTTTCCAGCGTTTCGCGATCCCAGATCCAACCCTGACGGGTGTAGCTGGCGAGTTCGAAGTCCTGCGTGAGTTCGAGGGCATCGACCGGACAAGCGTCCTCGCAGAGTCCACAGAACATGCAGCGGCTCAAGTCGTAGGTGAAGTTGGTCAGTTCCTTGCGGCGGGTCTGCTCGTTGCGCGCGCTCGAAACCACGATCAGATTTTCCGGGCAGGCCAGCGCGCAAAGGTCGCAGGCGATGCACATGGTCTCGTCCGTATCAGGATTGACGTTCAGCCGCGGCGCGCCCCGGTAGCGCTCGGCCACCTGCGGCCGCTCCATGGGATACTGCTCGGTATAGATTTCCTTGGGATCTTGATAGCGGAAGGTGACCCTCAACCCCTGAAACAGGTCGATCAAAAACACTTTACGGAGCAGGTTTTGCATCCCCATGACGGGGTTAGCATATCAGGTGCCAGTGGTCAGTGGCCAGTCGTCAGTGATCAGAGATATTCTGTCGTCCTGAGCGAAGGGATTGCTTCGCGAACCGAAGCAGTTCCGAAGTCGAAGGATCCCTATACCGCTCTTAATCGCCGCGGTGCCGTAGGGAATTCTCCCCGCGCAAGCTAAACAATGGGAACTTTCTCGGCCCTTCATCCGTAACTCTGCCCAGAGGATGTTATGCGAGCCTATCTCGCCAATTTGACGCCTAAGACCAGGCTACTTCTGGCTCTTCCCATCGTTGCGATCGCATATCCGGTAGTGACCTGTCTGATTCCGGCACTCATTCGAGCGGTCGTACCGGATGTGGTGCGCTCAGTGTTGAGCTTGATCTGATCGTTGTTGGGGCCGTCAAGCACTTTCCCTTTTTCGCGCCCACACATCTTCTTGTCTTCTCGTTTCTCCTCATGGTGATACCCTGCTGCGTGGAGCGATCTTTGCCAACGGCCAACGACCAGCAACTGACGACTGGATCCGACGAACTCTGGATGGAAGAGGCTCTACGCGCGGCGCAACGGGCACTCGAAGCGGGCGAAGTTCCCGTCGGAGCGGTGGTCGTGTGCAACGGTGAAATCGTTGGCCGCGGATGGAATCGCAATATCACCGACTCTGATCCTACGGCCCATGCGGAGATCGTCGCGCTGCGCGAGGCGGGGGCGGCCGTCGGTAACCATCGTCTGGGCGAGTGTGAGCTGTTTGCTACAATTGAACCGTGCGCGATGTGTGCGGGCGCGTTGGTGCATGCCCGGATCAAGCGCCTCATCTATGGTGCGGACGATCCGAAAGCGGGCGCCGTGCAGACGGTGATGCAGGTGCTGAATCATCCGCAACTGAACCATCGCACGGAAGTGCGCGGCGGAGTTCTGGCAGGGCGCTGCGCGGAATTGCTGCAAATGTTCTTTAAGAGCCGTCGTTAGCCAATGCTGTTCAAAGTTGTCATTCCGAGCGAAGCGAAGAACCTTGGTTTTGGCGGGCAGCGGTAAACCTTCGGAGAGGTGCGTGAGCGGTTGAAACGATCCGCCTCGAAAGCGGACATACCTTAACGGGTATCGTGGGTTCAAATCCCACCCTCTCCGCCAGTTCTAAAGCACTTACGGGTGTTGAAACCCACTTGAAACCCAGATCACTGTTTCGGCAGTGCCAACTGCACCACTTTTGAGTGAGCCTGAGCCATCTCATCCGTTACCACGTCGCCGTAAACATTCAGCGTGGTAGTGATCGACGCATGGCGCATGAGTTTCTGTTGTACGGCAATCGCGGTTCCAACCGCATCCAGCCAAGAGCGGTAGGTGTGGCGCATGGTGTGGGTACTCAATCTGCCGATTCCAGCATCTCTCCCCGCTTTGTAAAACACCTGCAAAATGTGCGGATACGACCACGGCAAGCGGCCAAGCTTAACTGGACTTGCGAAAATCCAATCGCTCTCGGCTGCGAACTGTGATTGTTGTCGCCACGCTTGCAAGACATTCAGCATGGCGGGGTCGATTGCCATGGTGCGCCCACTATATTCGGTTTTGCAGTCTCCGACGATCTGACGGACGATGCCACGTTCCACGCACAGCCGTGAGTTGAGCCAATCCACATCGGACCAGCGCAGCCCCAGGCATTCACTGATTCGCAGCCCGAACGAAATGCAAACCAGAGCTATCGTTCGGCATGGTCCTTCCAGTTGAGCAAGAAACCTCTGGAATTCCTCAACAGTAAGGCTGCGAGGTTTCTTCTGCCGCTTCGTGGCACCCTGGATGCGAACCAATTCCATCGGATTACGCTCTAGCGGCACGTCTCCGCGCCACATGGCATAATCCCATAGTTGCCGGACCAGGTTGCGAATATGCACTCGGCTTTTCGGGGATAGGGCAAGATTACGCAACCACAGATCAACAGGACGGGCTTGCAGATTCGTGATCGGTTGATCTCCCCACTCTGGGAGAATGTGATTTTTCAGCCAAGCTTTGAGCGAACGCGCTGTGCTGAAACGATTCGACATTTTCTCAATCATGTACTGCTCGGCCAAAGTTCTCACGATGGGAGTTTCTGTTGCCATCGGCTTACTAAGCATCTTGCGGAATGGCTTCGCAGCCTTCTCCGCGGCTTCCCGTGTGGGGAGATCGCGAATCGTGCCGAGTTGTTTCCGCCGTGGTTTGCCATCTTCAAGCCACTTCAAATGCCAAGTGCCGCGTGTTCGGCTGAAAATAATACTCTGAGCGCTCATGTGACCAGCCTTTCTGAGCGCACAGGTAGCGATGGCGAGGAGCTTATCACAGGACGCGAAAGCAGCGCCGCATCCAGGTCACTCTTGAGGAACCTCCACACTCGGCGCTTGGTGCCAGAGAGCGCATACGCGGGAATCTTTCCCTGTCGGACCCACAGCAACAGGCTACGGCGATCCACTTTGAGATAGTTGGCTGATTCTTCGCTGGTCATCCATTCGAGTTCGTCGGTCATGGCCTTACCTCATTTCCCGCAGTCGGTTCCGCAGGGCGCGAACGCTGACCGGTGAGACTCAATCCGCGCGACCGCAGAATTTTTCTCACCCATGACGGACTGCGTTCTGTGCTCTCTGCGAGTTCTGCAACTGTCAGATCGGGAAATTTCGCCCGGATCGAGAGCAGAACTCGAACTTTCTCCTGCGAGATTTCGGTCTTGGTTTTCGGTTGAGGGTGCTCGCGCTCGTACCGCTCGCGACTTTCAATAAGTTTCTCAGTTTCAAATCCAGGTAAAGTCATGGCGCTCTTTTCCTTCCGTTTGCTCTTCCATAAGGGAACGAACTTCGTACAGAAACAAAACTCTTGCCGCTCATCCAATGCGCTGCATCCGGCGTTTGAACATGGGTGTGGATAGTGTCTGCAGCCCCGCGCGGAGTGGTTACGCGGGTAGTTCTCACCCATCGGAATCACTCTGGTTTTAGTTCGGCTGCGAGTGCAATGTTCGGAGCGCGCATGCTGGCAAGTGGCGCATAAATCCTCTGGCATGACCGGGCGTTTCCATTCGCTGACCTTGCCGGATGGCCCGATAAACCCGTCACAGTCGCATGGCGTCCAGATGCCGTTTTCAATAGAGATTGGCAGAGTGCAGTGAAGCACAATGCAGCTATGCCACGGTTCGCCGTCATCGTTTGGCCCGTGCTGTCGCCCGCCCTCACAATGATCCGCGCGGGTATGTCCGCGATCCTTGCAACCGGGCCGACCGCAAACCGTGGATTTGTTGATTCGGTTCGCGATCACGGTGCGCCTTTCTCATCGTCCAGCGCGTAAATTTCGTGCCCCACGCGATTCTTGCCCACTATGACTATTTCGCCGGTACGCTTGAGCGCAACCAAAGCGCGAGCGAAAGGTTCGTGGTTACCAGAGCGGTTCAAATTCGCTGCTCTTCGCAGATCGCGAGCGCTGCAGCGACCCTTCCGCAGTCGGGTGAGCAGTAGCAGAATCATTGCCGCAACTTCGTTTTTTGCATCTTGCGGCCAGAACTGCAGACGCATAGCCAGTTGATACCAGCCCCAAGCCACTGCTCGTTCCGCCATTGCCAGCGTTATCAGTTGCGGAGAGTCGCTGTAGATGCAGCGATGCAGCAAGTCCACTTTGACCAAATCGAACAGGCGAGCGCGATAGCGTTTGTGCTCGGCTGACTGGTGCAATGCGTTATCGAACTCCAGCATGCAGGCGCGGGCGTCATCCGCGATCTTGGGCACAGTCAGCGAGAAGGGCAGCATCGCGCGAATGGCCGCAGTCAGCTTTTTTTCGTTCGCCAAGTCACGCGGTTCCCAGTCCCGATTGAATCCGGGCATTTCCTCCCCGTGCACCATCGTGAAGCGCGACAGAAGACCGCTGCCCATTCCCCCTTTCGTGGAAAGGCATTCGGCAAAATCAGCGGGCGTAGTGTGCACAACCAGTGACAAAAAGGCATCGTCGGTGCCATGTTTTCCGCCACTGTTGTTGGACGCATTCCAAACGGAGTGCCCTTCGTACAGGCTGGTTATCTCGCTGAGTAAGGTGCTGCCCTTGTAGCTGCCAATGGCAAAGAGTTTTGCTGCCTCATCGTAGTGAATGAGAGTGCGAGGTTCTTCCCCTAACTGCTTGGCTAACCATTGCCCCGAACCCGCTTCGCCACGAGAGATTTTCAGATCGCCCAGCGCTGGAATGCCCAGCAGAGGCAAGAGTGCACCATCTTCTCCGCCGATTCGCTTCCAAGTCTCGCCCTTGCCCACATTCGGCTCAGCCATCACAAGCAGGTAGCGATGCACGCGCAAGTCGCGCTGGTACGGATAACCCAACTTGCCATCGGCAAGCGCCCCGAGGATGGCAACAATCTGCTCCCGCGCGAATTGCTTGGGCAGAGGCGTGCCATCCGTCAGCATGTCGGTTAATTCGCTGAGATAGTCGCCCTGCAAACATTGCGGCGGATAGCTCGGAATCGCTGGCGCGGATATTGGCTCTGTTTCAAGTGTTGGCAAAAGCGCAGATCGTTCAGGCTTGCTGCCCAGCATCTTGCAGAAACGAGCAAACACCGCAGTGCCTAGCAGTTCCCGGAGATGGATTCCGCCAACAGCGGTTTCCCCCGCTGCTAGTCGCTCTGCTGTAGTCGCAACGGCAAGCGCGCGATCTTCGCTTTCCTCATCACGGGCAGCATTCGCCACAGCAGACATGAAGTGTTGGGCACGCTTTGTGTCCCAGCCCTGACGCAAGAGGAAACCGGCGAGACTGAGGGCAAGATCATGTCGGCTGCCCGGTTGCGGATAATGGCGCACGATCAACGTAGCGGCTGCCAATGTCCGCACAGCCTGTGCGAGTTCTACACCGTTGACGGTTGCTGGTTCGCCGGTTGAATACCATTCCAGTTGCTCGCCTGTGTCAGGGTGAATACTCGGCGGGACCATGCATTGTTGCCCAGCGCCCCAACGCAGTTCCACCAGTTTTTCCCCATCCTCACCCGTGATTTCCACATCTTTAAGAGTCAAAAAGTCAGGCAGATCGCCAGTGATGTCGTACCACGGGTGCGAGCGCGGCAGGCTGGGTCTCCCGTGTATCAAACCCGTTCTCGGCAAGAATGCGGGCGCTAGCTCTACTCCGTCGGTAGTCTCGATATCAACGTCAAGGCGATTGTTCCCGATCACCCCAACCGCGACACCGACATTCGAGGATTCGGAGAATTTCATTGCATCTAGCGCCAGACGCGGCCAGTCGTTATCGACCGGCTTTTTGGAATGCGGATGCAGCGGAATTGGCCGAAAGCCTGCGTTCCGCAGATCGCGTACCGCTTCTGCGACTACGCCCACCACGGGTCTTCCTCCGTCTGCTCGAATTGCTGCGACTGGGGGCAGCGGTGGACAGCCGCATAGTTCACAAACGTAATAGCGTCGTGCTCTTCCAGATTGGCGTAGTATTCCGTCCCGGAAGTTTCGAGACGGCAGAGCGCAACCGGCTTGGCGCAGTGGGGGCATTCAGTAATTGCGGTAGCCGGATCGCAGAAGCTAAATTCTAGCGTGGCGTTGCTGGTGACGGCAGGTTCGATGAGGCGAGAAAGCCCACCGCGAACTTGCATTGGCTTGGGGTACGGTTTATATTTTGGCACGACACACTCTTTCCGGGTCGCGATTCGGTTCCTCACCCTGACAGGCGGATCGAAGGGCGACCCACTTTCTTTAGGGAGCACGGACTTCTTAGGGTGCTCTGCCACACTGCTTCGCAGAGCGCAGCAAATTCCAGCGCAGCCGTTCCACTTTCTTGGCCGCAAGCTGAAGCACTTCTTCCGACTCGGCTGGCAACCAGCCATGCTCCCGACCATAGAAATGCGCCTGCCGCAAATGTTCAGCATTACGCTGGAGCGAATCGGCAGTCTGCTCCAGCATGGAAATCGGCGGTATCGTGTATTTTCTGCGAGCCATGATTTTCGACTGTAGTGAAGGGGAAATTACGTCGCAAGAGAAAAGTGAGGGGAAAATGCGTTTCAGCCAGTGTTTATGCGTGTGTAACGCATGTGTAAGGACACACGTTACACATCTCTCTTAGGAACATCGCGCCATGCGTTCTGCCGTAGGTTGTGAATCCGCTCCCGCCACTTGGGAATCTCCCAGGCAGACAACCAAGTGTCCGGGCAACCCTCAGCCCGCCAATCCTTCGGAACCGGAAAAGAAATACGTTGCGGAGCATCGCACCTTCGACAGAATTCCTTGAGTCGCACACTACGGGGAATCTCGCGGATGCGGGCATAAAGGCGCTCGGTCGCCGGTTTGTATTTGCGTTTCTTCTTCGTCTTCGATGCAGGATGCGAGTCTCCCGGAACCGGCAGTGTCGATTTGACCGGCAGGGTCGAACCGTCCAGCATTCGCCGCTGGCGGAGTGCAGCCTTGAACTCTGCCTCGACTTGTAGCTTTGACTTGGGTTCGATGGTGAGGGTGCGACTTTCCGATTCGCTCATAGGCTCTCCAGCGCCAAGCGGGGCAGGCTGGAGAACCCGCCCCGCGTATCGCTCGCGGGGATCAGCCGGGAGCGTGGCAACGAATATTTGATGCACTTGCTAATGCCCAAGGCGTAACCCGGAGCGCTCGCGAAATCGCCACGGAGAAGGAACCGGAGACCCGGCGACGAACTAATTTCGGTTGGGACACGGCTTCGAGGTTTGGTGGTTAAAGCTACCCTTGCGAACTGTCATCAAGCACCGCGAACTGTCATCAAAAATACACCCCCCTCCCTCCCCCTCCCCTTCTTTTCTCGTGACGTGAAACACCAGTTTTATCTAAATATATAATAATAAAGCACCTACACAACAATCGGGTAAAGCAGATTAGGCAACTTACCCGCCAACTGTCTTCAAATTCGGGGGGGGGTTGATGACAGTTCGTTTGATGACAGTTCAACCCATTCGAGTCGCTGAGAACAGAAAACGCTCCGCCGCTTCCCCGACCCGCACAGCGATCCGGGGGAACGGGTATGCGCACTTTCGGTAGCCAGACTCTCCAATGGGCGCTAACCCTTGGATTCGAAAATCACGAAAAACTTCTTGTGACGGCGGGAGTTGTGATATAAGATCGATCTACATCAATCTTTACATCGATGTTCGTCTATATGCCTCGACCACCAGCCCGCACGCCGTTGTACAAACGCTTAGGAACAACCGCAACTGCACCCGACCCGCTCCTGCCGATGAGCCGGATTGCTGAAATCACTGGTCTGTCCTATGGTGCGTTGCGTTCGGCGGTCAAACGCGGGGAGCTTGTCGCATGGCGTCGTAGACGTGGCTGGCACTATGTCAGAAAAAGCGAGATTGAGCGCTTCTTGCAGGCTGGCATCGTCACTCCGCGCGAAGGGAGAACTGGCGATGCCGCGTAGCGAATGTCAAGTCTGTACTCACCCAGATCACGATGCGATCAACGCTGCGTTGGTAAATGGCGAACGCCTGAACGTTGTTGCGGAACAATTTTCCATCTCGAAATTTTCACTCTCCAGACATCGCGCGAAACACCTCAATTCACCGAAAATTGAGAACGGTGAAGATTCTCCACGCAAGTGGTTGGAGCGCGCTGAAATTGTCTGGGAAGCAGCCTCGCACGATCAAGATGTTCGCGGCCAATGTGACTCTGTGAGAATTGCACTGCGCGCGCTAGAGGCAACGCGAAAGCACGAAGAGCAACAAGAGACAAAGCCAGACGGAGACGAGCGCTCCGCGCCGGTCACCGTCGCTTTTATCGACTCGTTGGTCGAACAATATCTGAAAGAGAATCCAGAGCACGAGCGCGCCCATGCGGTGCAGAACCGGTGTCTGAAAGATCGCATCTATCTCGAACAGTGTGAGGCGCTCGCCAAGGAGAAAAACTAATGAATTCACTCGAACAGCAAGCCGCCGATTTGTCCGCGCAGATCGCGGGAATCGACCGAAATATGGAAGAGTTGCGCGTCGAACGCTTGCGAGTTTATCGGCGCTGGGTCGAAACCGTGCAAGGCATTGCCGACGCGCGCAACCTTGAACAACAGAAAGTGCAGGCGCAACACGCGCCCTGCGAAGGGCTGCAGCATTTCGGCCATCACGACGATCCGATGCAGTTTTGGGAGGAGCAACATGCCAAAATTTGAAAGTCCAATCTTCATCGAAATCTTCGGCTCAAGTAGCCCCGCAGGAAGCCTCGGTTACCCGTCGCCTGATGCCAGCAAAAGCACAGATGTTCTCGGGTATGAGAAGCCAACGTTCAAGTGGGACGTGCAGGACACCGCTGAAGCCAACAGGATTATCGGCAAAGCTCTCTGTAGCGAATTGCTTGGTCAATACCAGGACGAACTCGGTCTCACCAAGAATTTCACCGGCACGTTGCCCCAGACCAAAGAGGAAAAGCATGATTTTTCAAAACTTCTCGGTGAAAAAGAGATGGATTTCGTTCTTGATGAACTTGGGCACGCCTTCTCGAAGTGGGCTGAAGCATCAATCAAACCCGTAGCCATCCCTTCCCCTGTCACTAGTTCTGAGAAGTGCCCGTGCGATTGCGTTGCGTGCGGGCGCGACAATTGCGCTGAGTGCCAAGCAGACGAGAAGTGCGAAACCTGCGTCACGTTGAATTCCACTTATCCCGAGCGCAAGGCGGCGAAGTCTGCCGACGCGCAAATGCACGATCTTGACAAGAGAACCTGCAGTTGTGGGAAACACGATCCTGGTACGTGTTCGGAATGCGAACGAGAAGATTTTCCCCATAGGATTAGTAGGCTAGGACATATTGAAACTCTGGAGCTTGTTCCCGACCGCAAAACTCTTTGTGAAATGTTCAAAATCAGTGATCCCGATGAAGCACATTCAAAATGGAAGAAATTCTGCGAGCGATGATTCTTGAAAAAATTCTGTAATCGAGTTGCCCGTGCCTCGGCTGCTTACAACGGTTTGGCAAAAATCGTACGGTCGCCGGTTCCGAGGATTGAGGGCATGCTGCAATAGCTCCCGGCTGACCGATTTTGCACGGCGACTGCGCGCGTTCGCCGCTTCAGAGAAATCGCCGCATTTGCCGGTTGCGTTCATATGCCTGATCTAGTCGGGTGAGAGCAGCGCACGGACATCTCAGAATTGCTCTCTTTTCTCCTATAGGAAACGCGGGCAGAACTAGAAACTGCCCGCAATTTCTCTCACAGGTGATTGCATGCAACGTCCCGTTCTTCTCGCTGATCCGCCGAACCCTGCACCAGTCGTGCGTTACGCGACTCCTTTGATCGTTTGCCAGAACTGTGGTCGCCCGGTTCGAGCTAACGAATGTTTCGCACTGCCAGTGTCTCGCGGCTATACAGGTACGACTATGAGGATTGAGGGGCGACATCTGCCACGGTGCCCGCATCCTGTCCACTAAAACATCTGCATGGTGACACGTCTTGCTTCCCGCGCAGCATCCTCATCACGCACATGCGCGTAAACCATCGTGGATGATATTGATTTGTGGCCTAGCGCCTGCTTTACCAGTGCAACATCCATCCGCCCGACCAAGTGAGACCCTCGCGCGTGTTTCAGACTATGTGGGAACTGGCGATCCTTCGGCAGTCCTGCAGCTTTGGCGCAACGCTGGAAAATGCGGAACACCTGCGAACGACACAACCGTCCGCCCTTCTGCGAAACGAACAAGAACCGCGAACCATCGTCCGGTCGCAGCTTGAGCCACAACTTGAGTGCTCGCGATTCGTCCAGCAATGGCTCGCCCTTGTGCGGGAAAATCGGCTGGGTCGTTTGCAATGAACCCTTGAGCCGACGGATTAGGATCGAACCAGTCTGCAAGTTAACGTCGTCCAGCGTCAGGTTGCACAGTTCACTCGCTCGGCAAGCGTGTAGGTATCCAGTTAACAGGATCGCCCAATCTCGCACGCTCGAAGATTCGGCAGCGCGCAGCACCGTGAGTAATTCGGTTGGCGACAGGAATGTTTCTCGGCTCATAGTGTTCTCCTTTTTCGGTCCAGAAGCGCAACAATCTGCTCGAAGTGTTGCGTTTTTCGTGGGTGCTTGATAGTTAAGTTCTTCGTTTCGCCACTTATGATTTTCTGAATTTGAGGTGTAATGTTGCGTTTCGCGAAATTCTTCAATTCTGTCCGGTACCAAGGTACATAGTGATTGAGGTACCGAGATAAGATCGCCCGTCTCCGTGGCTAGGAATCGCAGTGCGGGGCACTCTGGGAAGATAAGGCAAGCGATCCACTGCGACATTCTCAGCGTGCATCGTCCAACACGTCACGATGGTCGGCTTATCTTCGTCGCTTGCATTACCAGAGCGTCGCATCCTCCATCATGCGTGGTGATTCCTCGATTCCGCCACGCGACAGACCGATGCC
Organism: uncultured Acidobacteriota bacterium; assembly: GCA_963717205.1. Lineage (GTDB taxonomy): Bacteria > Acidobacteriota > Terriglobia > Terriglobales > Acidobacteriaceae > Sulfotelmatobacter. Next base: position 689,779 of record CAVQVP010000002.1, read on the forward strand.
GTTTTCCGGGCAATGCGCTTGCTTTTCCATGCAAATCAATAGCATATAAATAGTCTAAAATCAACAGGTTACGAGCATAACCACTCTTTGACATTTATCGGGTTTGTGATTGCAGACGTGCCGAAACCGCCCAGGATTAGCTCCATTTTGCTTGGCTGAAAGTGCTCCAAGTTATTGGACCGTTCCCACCATGTGACGCTGCCTGCCGCATTCGGCCCCAGATAACTCTATTCCCGTGCTTACATTCGTAATCTTGTGTGGCGATTGCACGCCAGCAACAATCGCTGTCGAGGGAGAGGCACCGATATGACAGTGAACAATGCGGCCTGCAAGAGAGCAGTGCTTGTTGTTTTGTCGTTCGCCCTGCACCACTCGATGCACGGGCAAACCACCACCACCACAAACACAAATTGCAACGTGTACGGCAACACAGCCGACTGCACCAGCACTAGCACGAGCACTCCCGATACCAGTACGCAGCAAGCGGAACAGCAGCGCCAAGCATACGAAACGGGACAACAAATCGGTGCTGCTTTCGGACAGGCAATGCAGGCGCACGCCTTTAGCAAAGGGCTGCGCAAATACTGTGACGCACACCCCGGAGAAGATTGGCACTATCGCAGCCGCGCAGACGGGCACGAAATTTCGTCCGGTCACTGCCCGTCAGATGACGACAAGGTGACTGTTTTGTCCAACGAGTTCGCGGCACGTCACAAGGAATTCATGCGTACGAGTGCCAACGCTCAAGCTCTCGCCACTTACATGGAAGCAAACAGACTCGATCCGCGTGATCGTAAGTCATATGATAAGGCGTACAAGGAGCTAAAGAAGGCAGGTCAATTGGAACTGTACGCCAAGTAGCGCCAGTCAGCTTGCACCCATTCGCGGCGACTCATGGTTTTTCCTTCCATACTTTCTCGAAAATCTTCAAAGCGTCTTCTTGTTTTAGTCCCTCTCTCTTTGCTCTGATATTCGCATCCTTGAACCGCATTTGAGTCACGCGGTATGCTTGTTCTGCATCAATAGGTGTTTTTATTGACGCGACGGGAATCCTTCCGCGTTGGTTTGTAGCCAAAAGAACTGTCCTGTGTTTAGCAAGCCCCGCGCGGTACCTGCGCTCTAGTTCCTCACGGCGTGATTTCTCCATACAGTCCTCTCCATCCCCGCTCTTCCTGAAAGGTTGTGGGGCGGGTGCCATTTTCTTGGACCCGCCCCAGTTGGTCATGGGTGATGAATCTTCTCAGTTAATCGCCTTTCCCCCGGCTGGCCGCTGCACAGGGTATCGCCAGCGGCTCATGATTTTTTCTCTTCCTCATCGTCATCCTTCTTGGGAGAAAAACGATTCTCATGGAACTTTTTTGCCACGTCCGGGTGGATTATCACAATGTCCCCTGTGGTCGACAAATCGTTCTTCTTTTTTTTCTTCTTCGGTTCGTCTTCGGCCAGCGAGCCATCTATCGTTTCTTGCGAGTCTTGCGGTTCATCAGTCATAGCTTCTCTCCTTTTTTCGAGCAGACACACTTGGCCCTGCATGCCGTGCATAAAATAATTTGCATAGGATAGGGGAATCAGATAGCCGCTGGATCGCGGTCGGGTCGGACAACACCGATTATCGCAAGAAGCTTAAGCGAGCCTCGGCAGTTTGTCAACGCCCCGAAAACGCTCTTGTACCGACTCTAGCTAGCAAGTTTTACTGGAACACATTACGGTCCAAACCCGGCGAACAGTTACTTCGTTAACTTCGCCCCGCTTTCCTCGCTCCTCGGGGCCGTGGCCCAGAGCAGGTCATTTGTGTTCAAGGACGAATAGCTCGACTTCATCCATGAACAAACTAGCTCTAGACGCTGTGCTCTTGCTCTCTTAGGCTTTTAGCCGACGGCCTGCCCTCGGTATTGCTGAGTTGCCGTCGTAAAACCGGGGCATCGACAGAGTTGACCACGAAAATCTCATCAGCGGAGCAGGCGATAGAGGCTCTGCGCAAGCTCCGAAGTAATTTGATTCCAGTGCGGGCGAGATTCGGATGTCACTTGAGCTGCTTGTTCTTTGATGGGTTCCTGGCGGAGCTGACTCCGTTGCTGGAGATCGACGGCACATCCGGGCGGTTGATTTTCGGGGGCCTCTCAGAATGCGAGTTCGTTGGCGAAGTTTGCGAGGAGGAGGACGGAAGCATCTACCTCAACCTATCGGTATGCCGTGGAGAAATCTATTTGGGTATTGAAGCGGAAGTGGATACAGGAATCTGGAGCTCCTGCCGGTGGATTCAGTAAAATCGGGTCCTGACCCCCGTTTTGTGCGAGGGAGTACCAGCGCTAGTTCCTCCAGCCCCGTCGTAATGCTGTCAACGGCGACAATCGCCATGATTCTACTTGCCATCGGCGCTGGACTTGCAGACTAAAGAAGGAGAGGCGGTATATGGCGGGTGATTTAGCAAATCTCCTCCGGCGAAGAACAGTCGTAATGCTGTCAACGGCGACAATCGCCATGATTCTACTTGCCATCGGCGCTGGACTTGCAGGTTGTGGTACTTCCAATAAGAATAACCAAACAACATCAGGTCAAACGGCTCCGACGCCAGCAGCTTCGATTGCGCAAGGTACTTGGACGATTACGCTTTCCGGTAACACGAGCTTGCAAACTGGCGATCCAGAGTATTCAATTGGCGGAACGATGGAGGTTTCATTTGCCCCTCCAGCAACCCCATTTTCGATTGGGAAAGAGAATGGTGTCACTTCGTGCAGTGCATCGTGGATAGATGACTATGGTGAAATTGACTCCTTTTCAACTTTGGGACCTGTTTGTTTCACGGCTGATCCGGATGAAAGTGTTGGCTCTTTTCCGAGTTGGACACCCTCTTCGGGTTCAATCGGTACGGGTGCCACTTTACTTCTTATTGGGGTACCGAGTGACCCTCCACCGGCGGGCTCCTCATTCAATTTCTTCTATCTCGAAAATGCTGCTGGTGGTTTCATAGGAGTAAGCGGCGAAGGAACAATTACAAACGGCGTAATGACGGCCACTTGGACTTGCACTCCTCCTCCAGGCTATCTGGTATGCGTCGGCACCGGACCGTTCACAGGAACACAGCAGTAAGCGAATTCTTATTCCCCGCGAAGGTCACCCAACACCTTGAAAAACTCTTCTGGATCAGGGGGGGTGACTTTTTCTCGACATGAGGTAAGTAACGCAATGAGTCTGGTCCCCAATCAAAGTAAACTCCAGCGCCATGCTCTGTGAGCAATGAAGCAATCTCTCGGGAGATTTCAAGCTTTTGAGAAAAGAGTTTAGTCGGAGCCTTGTCGCCCACCAAATGTGCAACAACCTCCAGCCTATAGTGCCCTTCAGTGAAATGGAAAGAGCTGGCGTCGCTTGGCGTGAGGAAATGATGATTTGCAGCGACGCCTGTTTCCCCCACGAACAGACCGCTGCCCTGAACACTTGCTTCCCAAGCTGGATGTCGCCGGTTCGATCCCGGTCTCCCGCTCCATCTTCTCAACAATTTACAGATGGAGCGCTCTCGCTAGGGTGTACAAAAGGGTTCAAAACGTTTTTCATTTTTGCCCCCTCATGGGGCTTGCCTTTTTTTCCTTGCTCGGCCCTCACGTTGACGTACTGGCAGCGTCATCTCCAGGTGCACCAACGCGTAGTCAATCTCATCCAGGGTAGACTTTGTACGCTTTCGCATGTCGTCCATCTGAAGCAGGGTGGCCTCGGTGCGCTTTCGCATGCGGCGCAGTTTGTTGATGACGTATTGCATTCTCATAGACGAACGATCTCGAATACAAAGGAACTCACGAAGGACGCGGCTTTCCTATCAAAAAAGACTGCGGTATGTCGGATGTTTTTCCAACGCCTGACCGCGCCCATTGTGGAATTCCAGAATAACACCGGGCACAAGTGCTCATGCCGCCTTTCCTCAGGTGTTCGCGGTCATTTCGAGTACGATGGTTTGCGGGTTCGGGAAATCGTCCAGCGGTTCCACATGGAACAACACCGGCTCCGTGCAGCCAATGCACACCTAGGAAGCAATAGAACTGTTAGAATCCTTGCTCGCAAGGGGACGCAGAGGCCGAACATTGGACGCATGACAGGTAAGCGCGTGGTTGCGGTATCCGTGAAGATGACGCCCGAAGACGCAGCCCTACTGAAGAAAGCCGCAAATGCGCTCTGGCCCGGTGCTCCGGTCACACGTAGCAGCTATGGCGGAAGCTGTGCTGCGCAGCAAGGGAGAGAAGAAATGACTGCAGGAGTTAAATGCCCGAAGTGCAACAAATCGACAATGACGCAAGACGAACACTTAGGCAAACCAATGGTACGCGCCGTCCCGCGTGCAATGACCCTTTCGTCCCCTGATGCTCCCCTGACAGTCGCAGGTAGCTTAGAAGTGGATGTGTGGGTCTGTTCTGATGTGAACTGCGGTTATGTCGAGCTATACCGTCACAAGTCGTGAGTCGTGACGCGCTATGCGCGAACTATGCGGGTTCTGGGTTCAATTCCAGCCTAGGAGTGTTTATGTCCAAGATCACAATTGCGTTGGGATCACTTGTCTTGGGTGCCACGTTGGGATTTGCTTATGGCAGTCATGGGTTCGCGCCCCAGCCGGTATTGGCTGGAAACAATGCACAAGTGGGACTTGTTGCGGCATCTGACGCAATACCAAGAGTTCCACCTATTAGCTCACATGTGACAGGCTTGAATGGAGAGGGCGGGGTCCAGCAACTTGACGGTGTAGAGTTCAAGGATTCTGAATTCAGCGGTATGACATTCACTTATGGTGGTGGGGCGTTTGTCCTCACAAACACAAAACTTTCTAGACCGATGAGCGTTAGGTTTGTTGGCGCTGCAGCGAATGCTCTGGCAGTGCTAGCCATCGTTGACGCAGTAAACAAGGGCGCGCGTCCCGCTCCGCTAAATCCAAATGCTCCGGTACTGAGACAAACCAGTAATGAGAGCCGAACGTCGGCTCCGACAATCGACTTTCGTTCCCCGTTCTAAATGACACGATCTGCGAATCCACTAATCGTGTTGGGAAAATGCATCCGGGAGCTACGCGAAGCGACCGGCTTGAGCCAGGAAACCATGGCTGGCAAGGCGGGAGTGCATCGCAACTACTGGGGCGAAGTGGAACGCGGCCAGCGCAATGTGAGTGCCCTCAATCTGCTCAAGATCGCCCGCGCTCTCGGCTGCCATCCTTCCAAGCTGTTCTCGAAATTCTAGAGGGGAGGAAATCTTTTCCGATGATGAACAAACGTAGTTGTATGTGTCAGTCGAAACGATGCACGCACCACATTGACGGTGTGTGCATGTTGCCAGCCAAAGACAGCAATCTTTGCGAGAAATGCGAAGAGGCCAAATTCGTGGAAGACGCGGAGAAAGCAAAGCAGGAAACTGAAAAGAGCGCAAAAGCCAAGACAGAGGAACCTAAAGCCGAAGCGTCCAAACCCAAATCATAGGTGGCAATGGTCACTGCCGTGGCGATCCTCGCTGTACGGGGCTGCAATGCGCGGGAATGACCCACTTTGATGCCAGTCGATAAGAGTGGCAGTCTATGAGTGTGTTTATCCAAAAAGCAGCCCGCGTTTCCTGTTTCGCGCAGCAATGTGGTTGCGCGCTGCAATGGTCCTGATTCCAGTTACCATTTCCAGTCAGCCACGGGCTGCATCTTTCTCCCTCTGCACCGTGCAACTTCCACGGCGGAGAAACTCTTTTTCGGCGTACAATGCGTATACCCGGCATTTTTACTTCGATTGTTGGTAGGGAGGGAGCGACGAAACCCGCTGAAACCCACCTGAAACCCGTGCATCAGTTTTCCATATACTTACGGTGTTTTAGGTCGCTACCTGTGCGCCGCAAGTTGTTGATTCTACATTTAATTAGCGGTTCAAATCCCACCCTCTCCGCCATTTTATGTTGCTGCGCCTGAATGGCATTTCCCTTGCAAACTTTGGAGGCGAACGACCATCGAATTAAATAACTTACGCAAACTGCAAGCCGGCGAAGCATCTGCGACCACGCAGAAGTCTGACTGCAAAGGAGCAAAGCGAATGTGGAAGAAGCAGGACGATGCGATGAATACAAACGATGCGGTTGGCTCGAATCAGATGGCCGTGTCGCCCTCTCCGGCTGTAGACGAAGGAACGATGGCGGTTCCCCCTAACAGCGCTTCCGAAAAAGCGCGATCGAATATGGGGCCGCAACGAGTTCCGAGTGACATACGTCATCAGCCAGCGATGCCGGCAAACATGGCAGCGTACCCGGCAAACATGGCAGCGTACTCAGAAGCGGTGAATGAGTTCACTAAAACTGCCACTGCATTTATGGAGCATCTTCCCCTGCTTTCCAAGGCTCGGAATGCGTATGACCAAGCTATGAAGGCCAGCGCGGAAATTCGTAAGGTCTTGGACACTGGCGATGAAGATCTTCGAACTCTGATGACCCAGCTTACGCAAGCTGTCAGCAAACCCGTTCCCGATAAAAAGAGACCGGAATTGGCGAAGACGGAGGCGAGAGGAAGTGGCGAAGACGCCAGCACGGTGAAGGCATTTTCCTGAGGTAAGGCAAGCTACTGGCGGGTCGCGGACGAGTTCGCCATCTTCGCTCCCGGCTGAGGTCGCAATATTTGAGAAAACTGACAGGCACCCCGCCTCCGTCAGTTGCTTTCCTTCTTCAACTCACTTTCCGGTTTGTCTGCTGTGAGCTCGAAGTACACTATTTTCACGGGAGGGGCGCACGACTCCTGCCTGGCCATTCCGCTGAGCAAATCCTGAGGTCAAGAAGAATCATGAGTCAAGATAGCTTCATTCCGGTTGCAAACAATGCCCAGGCGCGAAATGACCTCGTCGATCGCGGGTTCAGTCGTCAGCCGCTCAGAATTGATGTAGACATAGCGCACTCGCTGGAAGCGTTAGCCCATGCCGCTTGGTCCATTCCAAAGGACAAGTACTATGACGGGGGCGACAGGTATCGTTCCTTAAATCGCCTCCGGGCGGAGATTGTTGAGGGCGGTGTAAAAGTTTGGTCGAGCGAGGAGAACACGCCCTATGTGCAGCTGAAAAAATACAACACGACACTGGGCGGTCAGCAGCGAGAGTATGCTCCGCTGCCCTCGGCGATCGCTGCATCCACGGGCGTCCGCAAGATGATTGCTCACCACCTTCATTACCTGCCGCTCTCTGGCCTGGGTAGGAGGTATTTGGTCAACGTCCACCTAATAAGGTTCACGGCTACGCCGGGTCGTCCGTGCGACACAAGCCCACCGGGCTTACACAAAGACGGAGAAAAATACATCGCCACGCATCTACTGGGCCGCTGCGGCGCTCGCGGTGGGGAAGTCATCATAACCGACAATGACAAACACGAAATCGATCGCTTCACGATGCGCGAGATGGGTGAGTGTTATGTATTCGACGATGACTGCGTCTGGCATATGTTGACGCCAGTGGCAGTACTGGAAGGCAATCAGTACGCCTACCGTGACACGCTGGCATTCGATATGCTGCCAGAGGGCTGGGAACCAGTGAAGTGACCACGGAGCTACAACCCAGATTTCTGACCAGCGTCGTTGATAGCCCGTCCGGGGCATAATTTCCGCTTAGCCCGTCATGCCGGGCGTTTCAAGAGACCTCACGCGGCTCGGGGCGCGACGAACTAATCGCCCCAAATGGAGTGGGCAGGAACTGCGAACTACCCGTTCTTGGATTAAGGCTATTCCTTGGGAAGATCGATCATGACGACCTGCGAGTTTTCACGTAAGCGGTCGAAGACGATTTGTTTCCCGTCGCTTGTGACGTCGAAGGTCCGCATGGCGGCGCGGTTTTGCAGCCGGGTGAGAAGGCGCGACTTCATCGAGGCGAGGTCGAGTAGCCAGAAGTCCTGTGATGCGAGCAGTCCCCCCATGTAGATCAGACTCCTGCCATCAGGCGAGAAGCGCACGCGCTCGCCCAATCGCCGCAAGATAATCTCGGGCAATTTGACGCTGGTTCCGTCGGGGCGCACGGCCAGAAGCGGAGCGAAGGTGCGCACGTTCGTACCCGCATATACGATCAGGCTTCCATCCGGCGACCAGACTGGATTGAGTGCCGGCCCGCTGGCCAAGCGGACTGGCGATCCGCCATCCAACGGGATCTTGAAGAGCCCGGGGCCGGCGGCGTCGCTGCCACCAGTGACGATCCATCTGCCATCCGGCGACCAGCAACTCGAACCCTGAGGGACCATTCCCTCCGCGATAGGCTGGAGTTCGGCGCCGTCTGAAGAGAGGACATGCAGTTGGTGTTTCCCGCTCCGCCGCAGCACGATGGCCACGCGACCTCCATTCGGCGAAACAGCGGGCGTCTCCCACAACGCACCATCGGCGCCCTTCCAGACCTCAGTCGCCTGCCCATCCCGAAGGCGCCACAGTCCGTCGCCCGTCCCGAGGGAAGATAAATAAAACAGCGACGAGCCGCTAAAACGAGGTGCCAGAGCGCGCACGGTCGGCACCGTAAACGGTTTCACGTCGTGTTCTTCGGCGACGCGATCAAGAATCGGAACAGTCCAAAGACCGGCGATGGGATTGCTGATGGTGGCCACCAGCTTACGGCCGTCCGCGCTGGCCTGTACGGACGTATATTGCTCGAGACCGACGCTCGCGCGTCGCGAATCCCTGCGTTTCAGATCAAACGCCCACAACCACGGTCCTGAACCGTCCTCGTCCCGCGCCACGTAGAACACTGTGCGGTTGCCGACTGGCGTGGGATAGGCAATGTCTGTATTGCGTTGCGTGAGGCGCTCTGGGTTGCCGCCATTCGGGTCGATGCGCCATAAATCCATCTCCTTCGTCGCCGGTGTCCCATGCACGAAATAGATCCAACGGCCGTCAGGCGACCAAGCTGGAAAGTGGTTGTGAAGTCCCGGCCGGTCCCCGAATATCCGTCGCGCATTCGCGCCCGTGCGGTCCGCCACGAACATGGGGTCGCCATTAGCGTAGGTATGATAGACAATCCGCTCGCCATCCGGTGACCAAGCCAGGTTGACGGTCTCCTCGCCGAGGAAATTACGAGGTGTGCCTCCCGTCAGAGGCATCAGGCGCAGCCGCATATCTACGTCACCACCGCCGATCCAAATTTCCGAGCCATCTCCTGAAAAACCTACGCTTCGCAAAGGCCCAGGTAATGGGCCTGCCTTCCCATGTGTCAGATTAACCGAGCGTCCGCTACCTACTTGGGTGAGCCATACATCGAAGGGGCCGTCATGATCGGAGATAAAAGCGACGAATTTGCCGTCCGGCGAGATCGCCGCTTCCACGCTCACGAAGTCGGTTACGCGCGCGAAATGCGCTTTTTCGAGCGGGTTGGCCGGTGCAGCCGCCGGCCGAAACATTTCCCAGACCGCGGTTCCGATCAGCAGTGCGGCGGCTATGACCCACGGAAGCCACGCTCGCCGAGACCTTGGCTGCGGCACACTCTTCGCGGTCGTCGTTGCGGCCGGGGTTCCGGTCGGGGTTCCGCTCAGCGATTCCATGGCAAACGCCAGATCACTGGCCGACTGGAATCGCCGCTCGACGTTCTTCTCCAGGCATCGCGCAAGAATCCGTTGCAGTTCCACCGGACCTTGCCAGCCGGTATCGTTCAGCGCTTTTGGCTCGTCGCGCAAAATTGCGGTCATCGTTTCTGCGGACGTCTCGCGTTTGAAGGCGCGTTTGCCGGTGAGCATCTCGTACGACACCGCACCAAAACTGAAAATGTCCGATCGCGGGTCGATCGCTTCGCCCCGCACCTGCTCCGGCGACATGTAGCCGACGGTACCCATCACCATACCCGGCAAAGTCGCCGGGCTCGTCAGCGTCACTGCGGTTTCGTGGTTTTCCTCCGGCCTAACCAACTTCGCCAGCCCGAAATCCAGCACTTTAATCCGTCCGTCACGAGTGACAAACACGTTCTCCGGTTTCAGATCCCGATGCACGATTCCTTTTTCGTGTGCCGCCGCGAGTCCCTCCGCGATACCGAGCGCGTATTCGATCGCGCGCCGCACCGGCAGCGGCCCTGATACAAGCTTGTCACGCAGTGTTACTCCTTCAAGAAATTCGCTGACCAGAAACGGCGCGCCGTCGTGCGTACCAATGTCATGGATTCCCAGGATGTTCGGATGGTTCAGCGCCGCAATCGTGCGCGCTTCCTGTTCGAAACGCCGCAGCCGGTCGGCATCATCAGCCAGCGCCTCTGGCAGCACTTTGATCGCGACATCGCGCCCAAGCCGTGTGTCGCGCGCGCGGTACACCTCGCCCATGCCGCCCGCTCCTATTGGCGATATGATCTCGTACGGCCCGAGTTTGGTGCCCGAGGTAAGCGCCATCGATGCGCGCAATTATAGCCCGTACGCATTGCAGAGGACGCGTACCGATTCCGGACGGTTGGTCGGCAGACCTTCCCTAATCGGTAAGGTAAGGGTTGCCCGTCACTCGGACCGCAATCGACCCGCTATTGGAGGGGAACTTTCCAGAGATGGCACCATGACAGACAGCGGACAGCACGAGGACTATGAAGCCGAAATCCAATTGCGGCGCTCGCAAAAGGTCGGTGGTTCGTACGTATGTCCGGATGCCAGCCGACTCTCCTCTCGGCGTGTGGACCACAACAAGATAGGGCCCAAGGATGCGGCTGTGAAGCGCGCGATGATCGGGAATTCTTTCTCGACTTCGAGGCGCAATTTGTGAATCTGCCCGCTGACGTTGCGATTGACCTTCTTGAATTCCCGTTCCATCACCCAGAGCGCCGCATTGTAAGCGCCGCTAAGCTTCTTCGCCTGCCGCCTAAACCGCTCACGAACGCGTGAATCGGGGTGGTTCTTGTAGCGTTGCCACCCCTGGAGCATGGTCTGGCACATGCGATAAAGACTCGGTCCATTACACTCGAAGTCGCGCCAGAACGCCCAATCCAGAAATCTCTTGGAATCCTCGCGGGAGATTGCGTCGTGCTGGAAATTGAATTTGTATTGGCCATGGACATCGGCAAAGTCAACCTCCGTCAACATACGGCCCTGATCGGCCATCCGCTGGTAAAGCGGCGTGCCAGGCACCGGCGTGTACAGCATGAACTGGTGGAAGTCAGTCTGGCAGCCGACCGCCGACTCTATTTCGTTCACGATGTTGTCTGGCGTGTGGTGCTCCAGTCCAATGATGGTCGATCCCTGCACTCGTATGCCGTGCTCACGAAGCTCTCGCGTAAGTTGACCAATGTCGGTATCTTGCAGCTTTCGATAGCTGGACCGGGAAGATTCCAGACCCATCCACACCCAGGAAACGCCGAGTTCAACCAGTTCCAGCATCGTGTACTTTTGAATCGCATTCGCAGACGCGAAGACCGCCAGCTCCCAGCTTTTGCCCGCCTGCTTCATCCGCTGCAGCAGGCCGATGGCACGCGCACGGTGAAGCAGGAAGTTCTCGTCCATCACAAAGAAGGAAGAGACTTTGAGCTCAGACTCGATCCCGCACATCACCTCAAACAGCTCGTCGCCGGTCTCGTAAAAATTAATAAACTTTCCCTTGCCTCCAAAAAAGGCAGACGTGGTGCAGAAGTTGCACCCCATGGGACAGCCCACCGACGGAATGATGGTGGCCGCCGTGCCTCCCTGCCGCTCGGGGAGACATACTCCCATGATGCGTGTCTGCAGGCCGGAAACAATGCTGGGATGACGGATGGGCGCGTCTTCATCTTCTCCGAGGTACCGCCGCAGCCACGAAATACCTTCTCCGCGCACAATGTGATCGGCATCGATCATTGTTTCCAAGCCAGGAATGGCTGCTACGTGCCCACCCACCACGATCACCGAATTTGGAGACAGTTCTCGTACCATGCGACACATCTCTCGGACCTTGCCCACGTTCACAATGATCGAAGAGATACCAACGATGTCATATTGGTTCGTCACTAATTCACGAGCAAAGGCTACGCGCGTGGGGAAATCCAGCACACAGCAGGGAGCCGAAACATTCGCCTGGATCAGCATGATGCCCCAGGAGCGATGAAACATACGTAGAGAGAAGCTGCCTTGCGCGCGAGTGACCTGATTATGATAGAGCTCCATCGGATTGATGGCCCGGCTGCCGAATTCGTCGTCTTGCGCATAAGGCCCGAAGACCGAACTCAGCAGAATGCGCGCGCGGCTTCCCTTAGGGTGGGGTTCCATATGTCTTTTGTCTTGCAGGATACCCTTCGACCATATTTTTTGCGGTGCTCTTGAGCACATTACAGAACTATTACAATGCGGCCCAATCGACACTAAGCACCGTTGGGCTTTGTGTCGCGCGAGCTTCGCCGCAGCCCAATAAGCGTTGTTGTGCGAGTGGAAAGGAAAAGCACGATCTTGCACGCCTCCTCATACCCGACTTACTCGGATTATGGAAGGCTTGCCCGTCACCCAGCCACGATCAGCAAACCTATGCGATATTCGTTACTAATCTGGCGGTTCACACCCCCCGCGAGGCCCTCCCGAGACGTTCTGAGCTAGCCGTGTTCGACGCGCGCCTTTATATCCGAGTACGCCGCATCGATGAGCCTGTTCAGCCCTGCTGTGTTTGTAGCGGTTCCCGGTCTCAACTTCACATGGCGCATGAACTTGCCGGTGCCTTGCAGCAAGCGTGCCGGATCCGGCAGCGCTGCGCCGTGAAAGAACCCCACATTTACGTGCGAAGTGAATACATTGACGTAGCCGAACGGCGCATCTCCCAAACATGCAACCGGACAGCCGTCATGCAAAAGCTCCCGGACTTCGTCCCCGCATTTTCGCATCACTTCAAACCACTGATGCGCGATGGATCCCAATCCACCTGCATGCTCTTTCATCCACGCGTCGATGGCAGGATCGCGCTCGACAGCGCCGTTAAATCGCAGCATTTCCGTCTTCATCGTCGCTCCACTTTCTGCTTTCGAGATCGGTTTAGCGTTCGAAGATAGTCCGAGGCAGCGCGCCTGGGCCGGAAACGGCTAGGATTTCGACGCTGCCGCTGCCGAGGCCGCAGGTTCAGGCTGCTCCAGCGGCAGCCGGAGAAAAAATGTCGTTCCTTTTCCTACCTCGCTCTCGAACCATATCTTCCCGTGATGCGTTTTTACAATCACCGTATGAGCCAGGGCCAGGCCTTGTCCAGTCCCTTTGCCGACTTCCTTGGTGGTGAAGAATGGCTCAAAAATTCTTGCCCTGATGTTTTCGGGTATTCCCAACCCTGTGTCCCGAATCTGAACCTCCATCCACGCGCCCTCGCATCGGGTGGTAATCGTGATCGTTCCTTTACCTGCGGAGCCTCTCACCGCATCTCCGATGGCGTGGGCTGCGTTGATCAACAGGTTCAGTATGACTTGATTGAATTCACCTGCCAGACATACCACAGGTGGCAGATTGTCGGCAAAGCAGGTCTGAACATCCGCCACGTATTTCCATTCATTACGCGCGACAGCAATCGTGGTTTCAATGGCGCGGTTGACATCGATCGGACATTTGCCTTCTGATCCGGGATGAGAAAATTCCTTTAGGGCTCTCACGATTTTCGAGATGCGCTGCACCCCTTCCAGCGTCTGCGCGATCGCCTGGGGTACTTCGCGAAGAAGATAGGTGGGGTCTGCCTGTTCCGTGCACCGCAGCAACTGTGCAACCGTATTTGGAGCGATCGACCCTGTGGCAGACTCTTCACGCAGCTGCAGGCACACTCGGAGGACTACTTCAACCGCGGCCCAGGTTTCCTGGAGAAATGTGGCGTTGTCCCCGACGAATTGTGCGGGAGTGTTTATCTCATGAGCGATGCCTGCCGCCAGTTGTCCGATGGCCTCGAGCTTTTGAGCCTGGCGGAGTTGTTCTTCCAGGACTTTACGTTGCGTGATATCGGCGCCCGTAATCAGAAATCCTCGGCCTTTTCCAACCGCGATATCGTCGGTATTGATGATCGTCAGGCCTAGAAAGTGTCGTTGCCCATCTCTCTCAAACACCACATTTTCTCGCTTCTCCGAACCCTTAATGAGGAACCAGCAATCAACACTTTCATCCAGCTGTGAATTCAGCCAGAGAATTCCGCAGTTTTGCAGTGGCTTGCCGAGGACCTCGTCGGCAGACAGGCTGAACGCCATTACGGCAGCCCGGTTCCAGCGGGTGATCCGGCCCTCGGCATCGGTCCCGATCAGGATGGATGGAACTGATTTGATAAAAAGCTCCGATTCCTCGTGCGCCGAGCGAATGGCGTCCTCAGCGAATTCGATTTGGGCCAGCATTTCGTTGAAGCTATCCACCAGCAGGCCCAGTTCGTCGGCTGCAAACTTGGGTGCGCGCACGCCGAAGTTCTTCTCCCGGGAAATTCTCTTCGTGGTGTCCACAAGGTCAAGAATGGGCTTCGAAATAAGACGCTTCAGCGAAATCGCCACCAGGAAACCTGCAGCGGACGAAACAGCCACCAAAATCAGCGTGAAGATGACAAACCGCCGCGTGCGTCCTCGAATCTCCTGCAAGTCCGATACGAGATAGACATATCCGATCGATTCCCCGTCCAACATAATCGCGTCGCACTCGGTTACCTGGTCCAGATCCAACCGGTTCCCCGTACTGGGGGCGGCGTCCGGCAATCGGATTCCAGAAGTAGAAAGAACTCGATGGTAGGTCGCAAAGGATCGACCGGTGCCATCGTAGATTCGCACCGCGACAATGTGCGGCTCCGCTCGCAGGGCGTCAAGAACGAGGCTGGCGCTCTTCGGGTCGTTGTAGGTTAGGGCCGCGGCAACATTAGCTCCGGTAATGTCTGCCAGCCCGCGAAGGTGGTCGGCGATGTTGTGTCGAAGAGCAACCGCATCGTAACTGAGGAAGGACGCGCAAGCGACGAGAAGCGCCGTGCTGCTGGTTGCCATCATCGTCAGAATGAGTTTTCGCGCGAGCGTGAGCCTGGAAAATAATTTCATGGCTCGCTTCCGATCGGGCCCCGAGCCCTGATGAGGTGACTCACCACCAGAAGGCGCGAACTGATTTTCAAGCCGACGGCGCTGGAAGCGTCCGGATCGATTTCCAGTTCGATCCGGCTATCTTTTTGCGCCAGATTAATCATCCCCCCGAGCGCCAGGAATTGATTGCTTTGCCCCACCGTCAGAACGCTCACTCCTCGCACTTGGTTGAGCATCTGCTCAATGCGTTGCTTATCGGGGAAACCGATGAAGACGACGTGGCACGATCTTATTTCTCCAGGCGAATGCGGTCTCCGAGCTTCCACCAATCTCCCGCCAGCTTTCTTTCCGTTTAGAGCCGAATCGAGCACGTCGCTGGTGTGCTCGTCGCCTACCACGCAGATCACTGCTGGATCGTCGGGATTCCGGAATGCTCCTGAAGGCCATTCCACAAACTTTGCGAAGTTGTACAGGTACGCTGCCTTAACGCGGCTATCCTCAACCGTTTGGGCCGATATCTGAGCCGATAGCTCTACCCAAACCGCAAGCACCATAAAGCCCAATACCAACATGCATCCGCTGGCTGCGATTCTTTGAAGGCTGGGCGACTCAACCGGTCTTAGGTGACGTTGCCGGTCATTTGAGGAGTCGCATCCGAGATGAAAGCGAGTCGACATCTTACGTTCACCGGAAATGAAACACACGTGTCAGTTGGATTCGGAAGTCCCGGCCATTCTGCCGCACGCTGGCACCTGCGATTTCTGGTCCCACCGGATCGCTATATGGCGTATTGAAAACGTTATAAACACTTCCCGACAGGCGATATCCTCTCGCGAATTCTTGGCTCGTGATCGTTACATTGGAAACCGCATAATTCCCGAACTGACCTCCCAACGTTTCTCTGGAACCGTCGTATTGCAGTTCCAATCCCGTTGCCAACCTGAGGCGCGTTATCGGCACCATCAGGTTGGCCTTCACCAACTGACCAGGCGAATCCGTCAATCGTGGGCCCACGTTTGAGTCGCTTGTCCGCTGCACCATATAACTCACGCGTCCTTCGACTCCTGAATGCATCTTGCCCCTTAACTCCATTTCCAAACCACGAGTGTTCACTTTGTCGGCGTTCTCGAAAGCCAGCAAGCCGGTCTGGGGGTCGGTTTGTTGGCTGATCAGGTCGTTGAAGTAGCTGGCAAAACCTGAGGCGGTGAAGTGGAAATTAGCGCCAATATCTTGCTCCCACACAAGTTCCGTCGTGCGGATGCTTTCCGGCTCCAGTTTGGGATTGGGTTCTACACTGACATGGTCACCATAGTAGAGTTCGTAGATATTAGGGACTCGAAACGCTTGACCGTACAATAATTTGAACGTGGTCTTTTGAAAGGGACTGTAAATCAGTGCGAGGCGCGGGTTGGTTGACCCGCCAAACGTTGGATATTGGTCGTGCCGCAGACCGGCATTGAGGATGAGGCCTTTGACGATGGTGAACTCATCCTGAACGTAGGCCGCCCATTCTTTCGAACTTCTTACATCGTCCAGCACGGGCTGGTAAGGATCCAGGTTATAGTTGGTTTGATCCTGTCGCAGGTTGTCTCGAAGTTCCACGCCGACGGTCGTCTTGTGTTTTTGCCATAGTGTCTTTGTGATCCTGGCGTCTGTACCCAAACAGTCTCCCCGCGATCCGTCTTCGTTGAGAACATCTTTTTCCACACCGGCAAGCGGCGGATAAACGTAGACTGCGTGGTAAATGGCGCGATCATAGTAGACGCCGGCTGTGAACTCGGCATCGCGGAAGACTGTGTGGCTGTAGCGAAGCTCCAGATGCCCGCTCGAGTCGACGGTATGGCTCCGCGGATCGTTGAACACCTGGCCAAATGATGCGGTAGGGATACCTTTGTCGCGCGTCGAAAACACCGTTTCCAGGGTAAAGTCGCGAAAGTGCAACCTGCCATAGAGGCTGCTCGACGAATCGTCGTCCGCGTTCTGAGCGATTCCGTTATTCGTTGCTGGAGTGTCATATGCCGGGAAAAACAATCGGGCGGGGCCGGCAGTGTCGTAGATCGTCCCAGAAAATAATCCCTCAACGCCATGATAGGTTCCGCCGAAGGTGGAGCGAGCCCGGTAGTATCCGAAACCGCCTGCTTCGGCGGACAGGTCTACTCCGTCGAGGCTCTCCACACTCTTTGTAATTACATTGATCACGGCAAGAAAAGCGCTCGTGCCATAAAGAGATGAACTGGGACCTCGAACGATCTCTATTCGCGAGATCAGGTCGATGTCCAGGGGAAACTCAGTGTCGATTTGAGCTGAATTGTAGACATTGTCGTTGAGGCGGTGTCCGTTGATAAGCAGCAACACGTCGTCGTTATATCCGCCGGGACGAGAGAATCCTCGCACGCCGACATAAGCGTAGTTGCGGTCATAAGTAACGTCGAACCCACGCACACTGCGCAGAACGTCCGCCAGTGTGCGGTAGCCGAACTGGCGAATCTGGTCGGCGGAAATTACGGTCACGGAGGAGGGTGCCTCACGGTCGCTCTGTAGATACATTGATGCGCTATAAACCTGTACGCCTTTGAGCTCCTCGGGGCTCAAGTCAAAAACGTCCTTGCTCTGCCCACCAGCGGAGGTCGGGATGACGATCGACATCGCGAGCAACACTGGAATCCAGCCACCACGAGCGCGGCGGGGGCGACCAACTCCTCCCCCACGCCATTTTGAGACCAGCCTCACAACTTTCCCTTTAGAAGTTAGTTTGCAAGGCCACCGAGATGACCGTCCGATGACGCGACACCGACTGGGGGCCTCTGCGCAGCTGCGAAACACACAGCTATTTGTCTTTCATCGGCTGAAATTCTCTGGAACTTGATCGAGATTCCAGAGAGTCGTGAAATTAGGACGATCGGCGGTCAAAGCGCCAAATATCGAGAAGTCGGGTTGGTCCCACACCTTCCCGTATGCGTTCACAACTTGGATCACTCGAACAACGGGAAAGTGAAGGTGGTACAAGAGCGGCTACACCCTGTGCGGCTACTTTCAATATTCGAGGGTGTGGGTGGGAGTGGTGGTAGCAAGTCCACAAACTTCACACCTGAATTCCTGCAGTGTTGTCATGCTCGCTGTTCCGTAAATTCAGTGATGCTCACTCCGGATCGGGGCCGGTTGCAGACTTGGTGTCAGAATCGTCAGTTCGCCGACTTGTTCCCTCTTAACGGTACCCCCAAGTTGGGCGTGATTCATCATCCAGACCTCGGGAATGATTTCGCCAACCAGCTGTCCATGGCAGAAAAGTCGCACCACCGAACTCTCGGACACCACAATACCCACCGCCTTGGTGACGGCACTCATGTTGGCGGCCGCAATGTGACGGCTACCGAGTCCCAGAGGCACGCCCACTTCTGCGGCCACAGCGTCGAGATAGCGGCACGCGGAAACGAAATTCCCCGCGCGACTTACCACGAACCCGCCGTCCAGTTGCGCTAATTCTTTGATGGTTCCGCGGAGATTGAGATTGGTGACGTGGAGTGACGACTCGGGATGCCCCGACAACGGATCCAAAATCAACGGTCTGGATCTCGCGAGCACGGCATTCTCATCCCCCAGCGTAAATAGCGTGCCAACGCGTCTTCCCTCGCGACCCTCGCGAGCAATTTCAACCGCGAGCCCAATCAGGGACTCAAGGACATCAGGGTCATATTCCGTTACTTGGCAGAGAATGCTCTCAAACATCCATCAAATCCTCATCGCTTCGGGTAGACGCCACCTCTACTTTGGATGAAGGGACCACCAAGATGATTCAGGCGCTCAATGACAAGGCAAATAGATTTTTCCTGTAGACCAATATGAGCAGTGCGCGATGTACGTTGGCCCTTACGCATTCAACCGCACGCGCATCGCCGACATTATGCCCTAGCACCCCTGGTGAACCACTGACTTACCTGATCTGCTCGACCAGCATCTCTCTGCCGGCCTCGTGCACAGGTGGGGAGACGACCCTGTGGCCGCCCTGCCCGAAGTATTCCGAATGGCCGTCGGCCAGGTAGGAATCGTACCGTTCGACGCCGAGCGCCTTAAGCGCCCGCACATACTCCGGGAGCGTCTTCGCGCTACCGAGCCGGACGTGGATGTCATTGATTTGCTCATGGTAAACATGGATTTGCTCGATGGTAAACATGACTAGCGAATCGCCCGGTGAAACTGAAGCTTCCATTGTTCGAGACGCTAAGCTTCTGTTGCGGGTTTATAGATCAGGTGACGCACTAAGGGGTCTCTGGCGAGATAACTCCCCAGGCGTTGCTCCAGATCGTGGTCCCCCTGAGTCATTCGCTCGTGTTGACGCAGATGTTCGGCCCAGGAATGCACCAGGAATATCTCCAGATAGCGCTCCGCGACTTCGGTGTCACGGAAGACTCCCCAACGATAAGCTCCGTCCCGAAGTCGTATCCGCGAATATTCATGGATCGACTCGATGAATTCTGTTTTCCGTTCTGCGATGACAAGGTATTCGACCGTAACCAGCACGGGACCCTCGCGAAGGTAAGACTCACTCTCGTCGACAACCACAGGCATGCGCCAGTGGTTCCACGGAGTGAGATCGGCGGTCGAGTCGGGAAGCTGTGCGAAAAGGGCGAAGGTGGTGGTTGCGAGCGTTCCAATCCCGGCGGCGACGAGAGCAATCTCTATGCTTGATCGCTGGGCGATGGCACCCCAGACGGCGCTTCCGAGAGCAAACGTCCCCTGATAAACCAGGATGAAGATTGCGAGGACGCGTGCCCGCACCCAATCGGGCGCCAGATTCTGCACCAGAGCGCTGATAAGAGAGATGAAGGTAACCCACGCGGCACCGCCGATCAGCATGATGGGAGCGAGGGCTTTCAACGTATGTAAAGCACTCATGGCTACGAGCACCACTCCCAGGATCGCTACGCCCGCAGAGACAATAATTTCCGATGACCATCTTGCGCGGGCCCACTGCATGATCAACGCACCGGCAATCGCGCCAGCGCCGAAGCATCCGAGCAGGAGACCGTAACCGATTGCGCTGTCATTCACGCTGCGAGCGACCGTTGGCAACAGCGCAAAGAGTGCGCTGGAGAAAAACATGACTGCGCCGGTCCGAAGCACCACGTTGAGGAGCGCCGGGGAGTGGCTGACATAACGGATGGCTGCGACTGTGGCTCCTGTTAATGTTTCGGGCGGACCGGTGCGCTTGCGAGCCGGTCTCTTCCACTTCGCAACCACCAGAATGACTCCGAAGAACGAGAAGAAGTTGGCCACAAATGCCGCTGCGACTCCAGCCGCAGCGATGACGATCCCCGCGAGTGCCGGCCCAACTGCGCGGGCAAGATTGAATTCGATTCCGTTCAGTGCCGATGCGGCTGCGAGATCCTCCTTCGGCACCAGTTCGGGTAGAACGGCGCGCCAGGTTGGGGTTTCGAAGGCATCTCCCGCGGAGAGCGCAAACGTCAATATCAATAGCAGCCAGGGCGACATGAAGCCGGTGATGGCTAAGACGGAGATCAGCAGAGCCACGGCCGTCATCCAGGCTTCGGTGGCGAGAATCAGCTTGCGGCGATCGAAAATATCTCCAGCGGAACCGGCGGGGAGAGCCAGCACAAAATACGGCAGGGACGATGCCGTCTGTGTCAGCGCGACGAGAGCCGGCCCGGCATGCAGTGACACCATCAGCCATGCAGCGCCGACGCTCTGCATGAATGTGCCGATGTCGGAAACAACATCGGCCACCAGGAGATTGCGGAACGTCGGCAACCGCAGAGGCCGCCACAAACTCGACGCGCCCTGTGGAGTCAACTTTTTTACGGCGGT
Source organism: uncultured Acidobacteriota bacterium (assembly GCA_963717205.1). Classification (GTDB taxonomy): domain Bacteria; phylum Acidobacteriota; class Terriglobia; order Terriglobales; family Acidobacteriaceae; genus Sulfotelmatobacter. The sequence goes on from CAVQVP010000002.1 coordinate 710,487, forward strand.
ATCGGTCAATTGACTGGGTCCACTTCTTACTCTCCAATCGTTGATATTAGGCTAGCGATGGCAACGTCCATCACAGAAACTTCATCAGCGCATCCGTAGTTTCTTTTGGATTTTCTTCAAGCACCCAGTGTCCGGTGCTTTTGAGGACGACCATTGTCGCATTCGTCGCCACAATCTTCATCTGCTCTCCCAGCACTTGACCGTTGGCCTTCTCGCCGCCAATCGCAAGCACGGGCATGGTTAATTTAGTCTGAGAGAGTTTCGCGAAATCCGCGGCTGCCTGCTGAAATGAAACGAAGTAGGCCCAGCCTGCCCGCATGCGGCCCGGCCGCGCATAGGCCGCCGCGTAAGCCGCGCGGTCAGCTTCCGGAAGCGAGCGCATCTTATCGGCAGCGAAGTCGTTCCAGAAGTAATCGAAATAAATTCGCTCGCGTCCGCGAACCAGGGCTTCCGGTGTTGGCCCATTGAAGCGAAAATGCCAGATGCCAGGATTGTTGTAAACGCCCTCCCAACCGGCCACGCCGGGCAGAAAGGCATCCATTACGACGAGCTTTTCCGTCTCCGTGGGAAACTGGGCGGCGTACGCGTAGGCCACCATCAGCCCAATATCGTGTCCGACCACGCGCGCTTTCTCGACCCCGAGTGATTTCACGAGCGCGTGAATGCGGATAGCAGCCGTCTTCATGTCTAATCCGTCTCTCGGAATCTCCGAGTCGCCGATTCCCGGCAGGTCGGGCGCGATCACGGTAAATTTCTCAGCGAGAAGAGGAATGATCGGTCTCCACATGTGCGATGTTTGCGTGTAGCCATGCAGCAGGACCACTGCCGGACCGTGACCGGCTGTCAGGTAATACAGTTCGATTCCGTCGACTTTCGTGCTATGCGAAACGATTGTGGCGGGTGGAGACTTAGCCTGGGCTATCGCCACTGGCAGGCCGAGAAAAAGTGTCGACAGCATGATAGCTAAGCAAGATGTGCAACAGTTCTTCATTCTGATCTCCTGAACAACGCGATGCGATTCGATTGTCTATCTTATATTCGTACTACTCAGCTTTTCGTTGCTTCGTAATACGTGCCGCTCACTTCCGTGCCCATGACGGCGAAATGCGGCCCGGATTGAGCATTGAGAATTGCGCCTCGCAGTGAGGCCTCAGCGGCGGAAACGATGCCGAGTTTCAACCACCGACGATCTAGCTCTATCCCGGCCCCGGAGACTGACGGTCGATTGTTCATCGTGTTCTTCCCCTCTCCCCTCGCAAGCGTCACGCGAGAACGCGGACCGGGGCATGAAGTGGGAGCTTTAGATTTTAGCTGGAGTACAAAGACAGCTATGAGGAGCGAAGCCAGTCGCGACGAGTGGCACTCCACTCGCGAGAACGTCGCGGCAAGCGCGTGAATTGGACGACCGCCGATTGGATGAATCGTGATTGGATGAACCGTGTTTGGATGTATCCAGGTTCGCTGGCTTTCCTGAATCGATCGCTCCGGCTTCGGTAAGCAACGATTCGATGAAAATCCTGACGCACGGGCTCAATTCAGTTAACGGATTGTTCATGCTGTCCATAGTGAATCCTCTCTGTCCTATCTACCCACTGATCTTCGTCGCAAGGTAATGAAATGGAAATCCTTAGCTCTCGCAGTTATCCCGATTCTTGGGGATGATGATTTCCCGTCGACCGAATAGCCGGGCATCGACGGAAAACGCCCCCGGGCCGAGGCAAACGACAGCAACCGCGATCACGACGACTAGACCCGCAATTATCCTGGTTTGGAACAATCCGGTTTCAGATAATCCAACGCTGGGAGTTGGGAACCACAGGAACATGCTGCCCACTGCGGCCAACACCGCTAAAGCGCCTGCCAATCGAGTTAGAAAACCAATCAGGAGAAAAGCGCCAACTGTAACGGTAAGCAAAGCGACGCCCAGGAACGGAAACCCCGATTCATATTTACTTCCAAAGGAGGAGGCTCCTTGAATAATGAGCACAACTCCGGCGGCTGCTCGCAAAAGCAAAAGACCCGCTGCAGGCCATCCGTGTGGAAATGTCGAAAACATTTAAGGCCGCCTGCGCACCAAGCATGCTTAGAGTAAAGGCTTCGCCGACTCCGCGAATCCCTAGTGTTTGGAATCTTTTCGTAACACCTTTGAGGTATCGGATGAAGTATTGGAAGACAGGCCTAAAGCTGAATAATTCCCCGGCGAACCCCAATGGTGACCGCCTGGGTTCGGTCGGAGGCGCCGAGTTTTTCCATGATGTGCTTGATGTGTACCTTGACGGTTTCTTCCGTGATGAAGAGCTTTTCGGCAATGTCACGGTTGCGGTTGCCCCCGGCAATCTGCTGCAGAACCTCGATCTCCCGGCCAGTAAGAGATTCGTCGGTGAAGTGCTCGGCCAAATGCGCGGCAATCTCGGGCGGGATTCGCCGCTTGCCTGCATGCACCTGACGGATTACGTCCACGAGTTCTTTCGGAGGCATGCTCTTGAGCACGTAAGCGCGAGCCCCAGCTTCGAGAGCGCGCTGAATCTCTACGTCGCCTCCAAAGCTGGTGAGAATGATGATCCGGGCTTGCGGGGACTCGGCGCGGATCGCGATCATGGAATCGATGCCGCTCATGTCGGGAAGGCGCAGGTCCATAAGCGTCACGTCGGGCTTGATTTCCTGAAACTTCTGGATGGCTTGCAGGCCGGTGGTTGCCTCGGCAGCGAGCAGCATATCGGGCTGGTTTCTGATCACTGTCGCAATCCCTTCGTGCATCAGCGGATGATCATCAACAGTGAGGATTCGGATTTTTGAAAGTTCGCTCATTCATTTTACCCGCCTTTGGAGAGTTGTTCAGGCAGCGTGTTCGTTTCGCCGAAAACGTCGCAGCCATTTAGACGCTGCCGTGGCCGGACGGGAATCGAAAGCAATGGCACCGGGAATACGAAGGTCTACTTCCGTTCCGCCTCCACTGCGACTCCAAACCGTGAGCTTCCCCCCGATTCTCTCCGCGCGCTCTCGCATCCCTGACATTCCCCAGTGCCCGTCACGGCCAAAACGAAGCACCTGAGGGTCAATGCCGCAGCCGTCATCGCGAACGAGAACACGCAGATGGTCGGCAGCGTATTCGAGCTCCATCTCGATTTTGTTCGCGCGGGAATGGCGAAACGCGTTGACTAAAGCTTCCCGGCCGATGCCATAAATATCATCACGGATGGCTGGCCGCAACGGAGTGGACGGTCCATCGACAACCACGCGAAAGTCAATGCTTTCCAACGCTCCCAACTCTTGCGGGATTCGTGAGAATGAACTTTTCAGATCATGCGCATTCTTAACCGGTGACCGCAATCCCCGAAGCGTGTTGCGGCCTTCGTCGACGACCTGGCTCATGATTTCCAAAACCCGGGTCATAGTTTTCCGCGCCGGAGAGTGGTCGGGCAACTGATCCATTGCGACATGAAGCTGCATTGAAGCACTGAGAACACCCTGCAGTAATGTATCGTGCAAGTCCTGAGCGATGCGGGTTCGTTCGGCAAGCCTCTCTTCAAAGCGAACGTTGAGAACGCGGGTTAACTCGTGCATGCGCAGCCGATACGCCCCCAGAGCAGCAAGTCCGACACACAACACCAACGCCAACCGAAACCACCACGTTTGCCAGAGGGTTGGCGCTACTTCAAAGGGGACGGCAGCCTCCGAACCATTCCACAGCCCATCACTGTTAGAGGCGATAACGCGGAACCTGTACGACCCTGCGGGCAGGTTGGCGTAGCTGGCTTCCGGCGTCGCAGTCGGCACACCCCAACTCTTGTCAAAACCCTCCAGCCTGTAACGATAGCGGACGCGCCCGGCACGAGCGAGGCTAAGCCCGGCGAATCGAAACGTTGTCCTTTGCCGCCTGGTAGAAACGCGGATGGGTCCGCGAAAGTCGAGAGGTGTGCCATCTGCCAAAACTGCTTCAATGTGAATCAGAGCCGGAGCGGGATTTACTGTCGCACGCGAAGGATTGACGACAGAAAGTCCGCGATTCGTCGAGAACCAAACGTACCCCTGCGGATCCTCTACAACCGATCGGTGCCGCTTGACGCCCTCGGTGCCGTGCAATCCGTCGTCCAGCCCATATTCCCGCGCATCTGCGTCTGCCAGCAGGTCGCTTGTCAAGCTTGAGCGTTTCACCTGCAGTATGCGACTGGCCGTAGCTATCCAAAGCCATCCCTCACGATCCTCGGCGATTCCGAACATCGGTTCGCTTAACCAGTCAGGCGTTCCGTGAGGCACATGGATGCTTCCTGCGCTGAGGAATGCGAGGCCGTCGGCAGTTCCGATCCATAGCACTCCCGTCGAATCTTGCAGGAGACAGTTAACGTCATCCGAGGGTAACCCCGTGGCCGTCGTAAAGGTTCGCCAACCGCCTTTCGCCAATCCACTGAGACCCTTCGGAGTGCCAAACCAGATCGTTCCGTCACCGCCCTCGGCGATCGACGAGATTGTATTAGACGCTAAACCGTTCGCAGTCGTGTAAGTTTTGAAATGGCCGTTTCTGAATTCGCTAACGCCTGCGCTCAGCGTTCCCGCCCAGACTGCACCATCGCGACTTTCATGCACAGCGTAAACACTGCTTTGCGCGAGGCCATCGGCCTGCGTGTAAGTTTTTGTGGTAACCGAACCCGGACCATATAGCAGATGCGCCAGGCCTCCTCGTTGTCTTCCAATCCAAAGTTCGTTTTTGCTGCCCGCGATGGAGTAGACCACATCCTGACTCAACCCGTCGTTTGACACGCTTCCGGTCTTTTCAGCTTTCAGCCAGTGCAACCCACCATCGAAAGGGGCGAACCACGCGCGCCCTCCCGGATCGACGTAAACTGGCCCGCTACTTTCCGAATGTGCACTCGCTACCGGATAGGTAACGAAGGCACTATCGCGCAGACGCTCAATGCTCGACGGACGTCCTACCCATAGGTTCCCTTCTCGATCTTCGAAAAGCGCGGTGACCGGTTCGGCGCGACTGTCCTTATCAAAGGAGACTTCGTCTCCATTGACGCGAATCAGTCCACCGGCAGTGCCTACCCAGATGTTCGAGTCGCGGTCGCGGATCATGACGCGAGCTGGAACGTGACGGAGAGCGGAGGGCACTCCGGTCTGTGTGAGTTTCGTCCCGTTCCACTGCATAACGCCTTTATCGGTTCCGATCCACAACTCCCCGTTCTCCATTGGAAGTAAGCATGTAATCGTACGAATGTGGGCTCCTTTGTCTACAGAAGTGACGAGCCCGTCGGTCATGTAGAAAAGACCGCGATCTCCCGTGCCCAGCCAAAGCTTTCCGTCGGCAGTTTCCGCCATCGAGACAACAGAGGAATTAGGCTCGGCGACACGGTGAGCAGCGACGCTAGTGGCCCAAGCAAAGCGGCTTGAAAGTTCGTCATTCCCTGCAGCGATTGTGGCCGCACTGGAAGTGGGTTGCTCGCCGCCTGGAGATGCGAGAATTTCAAATCCCTGCTCGTTGTAGGTAAGAGTGCCATAGGCCAGCGACGAGAAAAGAACCCTGCCGTTTCTTCCCCTACCGATGGCAGTGATGCCAAATTCCGCCTCATCCCGGCCCAGTTCAAATTTCCCGTCGTGGAAGCGCAAAATCTTTGTGCTTTGCAGCAGGATCCAAAGATTTGACGCTGAGTCCGCTACCAGTCCCTGAACCGGACCGATTGGAAACGACTCAGGGGTCGCTTGCGGAAATGCCCGGAAGTTCAGTCCGTCGAATCGAATCAGACCCTTCTCGGTACCGATCCAAAGGTAGCCGTCAGCGGTTTGAGCGATGGCCGACACAGATCCGCCGGGGAACCCACTCCGGTCTCCCCATCGGTCCCGCGAATATTGCGAAATCATTCGGTGCGGATCGATTGCGTATGCCGCTGCGGCAAAATACACCAGGGCGAATGCGGCAACGGCCCATTTAGAGAGCCAGCGCTTTCCAGGACGTCGATCAAGGAAGATATTCGAATTTCTCAACGACAACCTCAGCACCTTTTTGAATCGGATTTTTATCGCTCGCCACGAAGTACAGCATGAACTCAAGCAACTCCTGGCCGGGAGAAGGTACTCCAGATGTGAAGACGTGCTCGGAGACCACGGGCGCCCCGGCACGCATCGCCCCGGTACGCATCGAAGCACCGCGAACCGTCTTGAAGCTTGCTCGTCCCGGTTCCCAGAGCATCGAATGCGTCAGGGTTCCAGGAGGCTCGGTAAACTGCGCTATATTTCCCGGAACGTAAAAGGGCTGGATGCCGTACTGGGCATTCTCCTTACTTGCTGCATCGCCCCAGTGACCGATTTCAACGTCCATTTCGCGATAGTGCTGGTCTCCTCCTCCCGGATCGAAAGTATGCATACTCAGAACAACAGCGGGCTCCAGCTTAGAAGTGTCGCGCACCACGAAAACGTACGTTCCATAGCCTAAACTGCGCGCCAGAATGAGGTGAGCGCAAGTCCATTTATCGCCTTTCTTAGTGATGCGCAGATGCAAGGCTCCGCTCGCGTCAGTCCAGGCATTATCCGCATCGTAGAGATTGTTCAATCCGCCCCGAATCGCGGACACGGTCTGAATATTCCAATCGTATCCGCTGAAATGAATTGGCACGGTAGGAAATGCAGGCAGGGTGCCAACACCTTTTACGATTTTTACCAGGACTACGGGACCACCTTGGGTGGGAGCCACATCCATGGTTGGGGGTGGGTGATAGCCGGGATCTACTAACAGCGCAGCGTACTCATATCCAAGGTGAGTGTCCGTGCTCCACGTGGAATCACCTTGAATCGGAATGAAGGGCCGGTCAGGCCAGGGCTGCACCCACCAAGGCCCGCTTTTCGCGTATATAACGATCTGCTGACCCGGGCGAGCGCTGACGACACGCCCCGCAATACTATCCACTCTCTCTCGACCGCCCTGCGCCGCCGGCGGAATTTTGCTGAACTCGATCGAGGGGCCGGCGGTCCGCTGCAATTGGCAACTATTCAGGACAATGCAAAAGCCCAGCAACAGCATTTGTTGTAACAAAACCGGTACAACCAACCTCAGTTTCATGCAGGCCCCCCCGCGACGCCTGCCGAACGCCGAAGGCCAAAGGATGCCTTAGCACGGCCGCCAATGCTGCTTAAACATTGAAAATACATGAAGCCGTGGGAATTTGCACCTTCACGCACGTCGGGCAGTGGTGCACTTCGGTAAGGAAGCGCTCTAATCTCACTCACGTGTACCGCTGCGTGGCTCACCGCATCTGAAAGGGCACCGAGGCCAACAGAAGTTTGGCGCCATTCCACAGAATCTGCACCCCGATACAGACGAGAAGAAAAGATGTAAGTTTCATGATCACCGCCATACCGGTCGGTCCCACCACGTGGCCAAGACGGTCGGCGTATCCGTAACAGAGATAAATACTGGCCGCGAGCAGGGCCGAACCAACAATCGCTGTCAAAATACTTAAGACATGAAACCCTTGGTGGTACGGAGCATTCGCGCCCAGCGTGATCGCGACGGAAATCGATCCGGGGCCGACGGTCAGGGGCAAGGTCAAAGGATAAAAAGCGTTTCGGAAGGGATCCTCCGGCGGAATATTCTGTTGCATGTCCTTTCGATCATTTCGATCATTGCGATTGCCCTGCTTCAGCAGCGTCCAGCCGGTGGAGATCACGATCAGTCCTCCGCCGACCTGAACTACGGGCAGTGAAATGCCAAAGAAAGAGAGGATATGTGTCCCAATGAAGTACGACCCAACCAGCAGAAAAAAACTATCCATCGCAATTCGCAGAGACAAGGCTTTCCGGGTAGACCGTGAGTATTCACTGGTCATTGTCAGAAAGATCGGGCTTCCGGCGAGCGGGTCAACGATGGGAAAGAGCGCACTCAGAATCAGAAAGAGGTTTTTTGCGGCTTCGACCAAGATCTTTCTCCGAGGACTCAGTTACCCTTTTTCTTCAGCTCGCCCAACTGGGTGTCGAGCGTTCCGTCGTCGTTGATATCGATCGGGAAGTCATAATTGGAGCCGTCGATCCATTTCAGATAAATCTTGCCGCCGCCGGTCCAGCATTCGGCTTCTTTCTCGCTCGACATGGCGCTCAACTTCCCATCGGTCATCACCATGTCCGGCTCGCGCAGGGTCGCCTTGCCGGCGCGAAAGGTGATTGTCACCATGCCCGGAGTTCCGGCAGCAGATGAATAGCGGCCCTCGAACTTCCCGGCGCAACTGACCACACCGGGCTTGGGCGGCACTCCGAACTGGAAGGCAGGCGGCTTGACTACGGGCGGCGGGGTCGACGGGCGCATGAATTGCGCTGAGGTGTCGACTTCGTGGCCGTTGGTCAGCTTCATCGTATAAACGTTGTCGGATTGATTGACGACTTCGGCTTCCATCCATTTGCCTTCGACCAGCACCTGCACCCAGTCGTGCGCGTCGTATTGTCCGAGGGCGTGATCTTCGGCCGTCAGTTTCCCTATTCGCCGAATTTGCGCTGGATAGCTCATCCAAATCTCGACGCCATTGGCGTTGCGCACAAAGTACTCGGAGCCGCGCACCTGAAGAATCTTGCCATCGCCGAGCGGAAGGCGAACGGTGTCGCCCACCTTGAAGCCGCCGGCTCCAACCTGGCTAGCGCTCACTGCTGCGCTTCCGCCAGCAGCTCGGTTCGCGGGAGGGGCGGCGCTGGCCGGCAGGTCGGCGCCCTGGGGATGCGCTTTGGCCTCGTCCGCGGTTTGCAGGTGACACTTCTGCAGACCAGTGACGAGTTGCTGGCGCGTCAGCGAGCCACGCACCGTCGATTTGCCGTCGCGATAATTCTGCAAGTCGCAGGTGGCTGTCGGAGCAGTGCCGGCGCAGGAGAAAATTTTGACACTGAGGGGCGGCGCGCACTGGTAGATGACGTTCAACTGCAGGTCCTGCGCGATTGCGGGTGCCAGGCTCAAGCCGAGCACAATGATGAGAATCACGATATTTCTTCGGTTGTTCATAGCGAGCGTTCGCCACTCAGGAACGGGGTTGATTAGCCTCGACAGCGGTGCAGAAAACAAACTGTCAATGCGGGCACAAGGATGTACGGTTTCGGCATCGCTGTCAAGAGCTTGCGGCGGATGCCGGATTAAGGGGATTGGTTGGTGAGCGTGGGGGAGTTCTGAGCTCTTTTTTGGACCGCGGTCTACCTGGCGGAGCGCGTTCGTTTGGAGTGCACGGATAGTCCAGTTACGCCGAGACTGTTCTTACGCCGAAGTCCGGAGCTGGCAGCTTCAGAGATTCTTTGCGCGGATTTCAGGTCGCATCGGCAAATAACACAGCGCATGGCAACGGTATAAACAAAGTGCGCGTACGCCAGACATTTACTGTTCGTGCAGACTTTTGTGATCATCTCGAAGTTAGTGCGCTCGCTCCCCGTAGAGTTGCGAACCGGTGAAGTAGCTGAGAAGGTAGCACAAAGCGCCGCTCGGGCAGCACGGATTTTCAGGAACACAGGATCAGATTTTCTTCTGGCAACTCTTCTCTGCTTCTACTCGACCACTCCCTTCGCTCGTCGTCTTCGGGTGAATCGAACAATCGGATTTTATCCACGAACAAAAAAGAAATATTTGTGGCGGGGCGGGAATAAAACGCGCCTTCGCTGGTTTACCCTTGTGTGCGTGTCGCAAGAGAGCCTGTCATCGGGGACGTTCGAACAACTCGCCATGCCCCATTTCGACCGGCTCTATAACTTCGCCTGCTGGCTGACCCATGACCGGCAAGAAGCCGAGGATCTTGTGCAGGAGACTTACGCCAAGGCCCTGAAAGGATTTTCTTCATTCCAGCCGGGAACAAACTTCCGCGCCTGGATTTACCGAATCCTGCGCAACGCGTTCCTCACCTCGCGCACCGGGCTGCAAGCCACTGCGACCGTGCCACTCGATCTTGATGGCGAAGCGGAGGCCCTTCCCACAGTCAGGGAAACGCCTGAAAGCATCCTGCTGCAGCGATCGGATTTGCAACTGGTGCAGAAGGCGATGGAGCAACTGCCGGTCGCCTATCGTGAGGTGCTGCTACTGTGTGAGGTCGAAGAGATGTCGTATCAGGAAATTTCCGCCACTCTTAACATTCCGATTGGCACGGTGATGTCACGTTTATCCCGCGCACGGCAGTCTCTGCGGGCTACGGTTCGGGAAAAGCAGGGGAGTCAGGCGAAGGGTTAAATTCATGGTGTGCGACCGTTGGATTGAAAATCTCGACGCTTACCTCGATGGCGAGCTTCCCGCCAGCGAGGCCCGGGCGTTAAGCGAGCATTTGCGCGGATGCTCCGCTTGTGCGGCGGAGAGCTTGAGCAGGCTGCAGCAAAAGCGTACGGTGCAAATTGCCGGCCAAAGATTTACGCCCGATCCTGCTTTTCGCGCGCGCATTCAAGCGAGCATCGCGGCGCGGCCACCAGCGCGGTGGAGTTGGTTCCACTTTCCTGTCCTGGCAACGGCGATGGTTTTGGTGGTTGTTATCGCGCTTTTCTTTGCGCTGAATCGCAGCCGCAGAAGCGAGCAACAGTTGGTAAGCGAGTTAGCGGACCTGCACGTGGCAACGCTGGCAAGTTCAAATCCGGTTGATGTTGTTTCTTCCGACCGGCACACCGTAAAGCCCTGGTTTGCGGGGAGGATTCCGTTTACGTTCAATCTACCCGAGTTGCAGGATTCACCCTTTACCCTGGTGGGCGGCAAGGTGAGTTATCTCAATCAAGCGCCAGGGGCGGAATTGATTTTCCGCGTGCGGCAGCATCAGATTTCGGTTTTCATTTTCCAGGAACGCGCGGTCGGGAACCTGCAAACACGTGACTCGGTGCAAAACGCGCTGTCGTTCAACGTGCGCAGCTGGAGCCATAACGGCCTCCGTTATTTTGTTATCGGCGACGCGAGCTCGCAGGACTTGGACAAGCTGAGCGAATTGATGAAGGCTGCTGGTTGAGGTGTGTACGAACGGGTCGTGTCGCTTTCATAAGATGAGGTACCCTGTAGTGAATGGTTTAGCGTGGCGGTCTTATGGAAGACGAACCCAAGGGTTGGCGGGTGCTGCAGAAACGGGCACAACTCGAAAAGGATCCGAAAAAACTCGCTGAACTCATCGATGAGATGAACCGCTTGTTATCCGAGTGCGAGAAGGCGGCGAGCGAGGAAGAAAAGCGTACCCGTCGACCCCTCGATAGTCGTCACCAGCGATAGTCTCGCAAGTCCTACATGGGTTTTACAAACTTATCCAGCTCGGAGCGTAATTCGAGGATGCGTCGCTTTCGACGCTGATAGGCTTCCAGTTCTTCCACCGTAAAATCGTTGAACTTTCGGCCGACAACGGATTCCACTTGTTGCTGAAGGAGTTCGCAAGGCTCACGCGCGATGGCGTCAAGCCCTGCAGTATCCACGCAGCAGAGTTATCACGGGCGACTGGTCAGGTCTGTGCGCGGCAGCACAGGCCCTTGTATTCCGAGTCACATCTTCCAAGCCACATCGGCGCTAACGGAGAATGCGCTCGATTTGCTGCAGGTGGTTGATGTCGTGGCCAGCGAACATGCGGGCAATGTGTTCAATCGTCTCCTGCCCACGTTCGGAGTGCATTCCATAGTGCTTCCACTGCTCCGGCGTCAGGGACTTGAGCAGCGCCAGATTGGCTTCGCGAACTGCACCAAATTGCGCGAGCGACTTACGTGGATCGCGCTTGTGGTAGTGCCCGCTAACTACCCAGGCATCCTGGTCGAAAGCCACGATCGGTGTTCCCGGCGCGCCCAGAATGAGCCGCATGCGGAAGCCACCCACGATCTCCGCGTCGACAAGGTGCGCCAGAATCTCGCTAACCGACCATTTGTCAGCTGCCGGTCTCTTGCGCAGCTTGCTCGTGGGCACGCCCTTGATGAGGCGCTCAAGTTTCTTCGCAGTGGCGGCCTGTACTGCCAGCGGCTGCTTGCCTTCGGCGTGACCAGCTATTCGCCGAGTGTATTGCTCTGGAGTCTCTTTCATTGTGTTTGTCCTGGCTGAATGTTTGTTTTATCTCTTCGGAGTTAAAACAATTGTAGCCGAAGCCAGACACAAAAAAGCGGGACGCATTTCGGCGCCCCGCTTGCGGTTATCTTATTCTTGTTATCGGCCGTGTCCGCCACCACCACCGTGGGAACCTCCACCGCCGCCATGGAATCCGCCTTCACCGCCGTGCGATCCTCCGCCGAAACCCCCGCGTGCCATCGCTGGCCCCGAATGGAAAGCTCCACGCGCCGCGCCGGCTCCAGTGTATACGCCGTGTGAATAAGCGCTGCTGGTAGCGTAGTGCGGTCCCGGACCCCAGGCGCGAACATTCGCCGCGTTAAACGTATGGTAGAAATGTCCGCCGTGAAAAGGCGCCCGATATACCAGACCCGGCGAGTAGAATCCCCAGCCAAACGGGCTGTAGAAGATTCCGCCCTCGGGCATGAAGGTGAATGCAGAGAACCAGGGATCCCAGTACCATCCACCCCAACCCCAACCTGGACCCCAACCCCATCCCGGACCCCAGAAGCCAGCGCCGTACCAGCCGTCGGCGACCACAATTCGTGCGGCGTCTACGTTGGCTTCGGCAACATAGTCGGAACGCAAACTGCTCCAGCGGTAGAGGTCGTCGCCATTTAAGGCCTTCTTATCGAACTTCTCCGCTTTCTCTGGCGCATTGGCGGCCACGGTCAGCTCGTGTCCAGCCTTCAACTTGATTTGCTTGTCACCCTCCTGCACCATGGCTTCGCCATCGAAGACGCGCATTTGATTTTGTTGCAAATCAAAGTCGTACAATCCAGGCTTCAGAATCCTGGCAGTAGCATTCCCTTCGATCACGCGAAGATCGTTCTGCTGATAGATCTGGTCCACTTCCACCATGGCATGACCCTGCGTAAGGCTCAACTCTGTATTCGCAAGGCCAGCCGATACCATCTTGACCGAAGTGTCGTCCCCCTCACGCAGAAACACTCCGGGAGTCAATAAAATCTCGGCCTTTCCGGTTTGCGTGTTGAGCGACTGTCCAACCTCCAGGGTTGTCTTTCCAATCGAATTGTGGTCGACGGGCTGATCAGCGATGTATGCCTGCCCCTCGACATAATTTAAAGTTCCCGGCACAGCTGAATTTGAGCTCGCCGTACCCCAGGCGGGCACAGATAGAACCGCTGCCAGGAACAAGCTTGCAAATCCTTGTACCTGTAACAGCTTCATAAACTTTCCTCCTACCAATTCACTTCCCACTTACTTCATCTTCGTCCTTACTCGATTAGATGATTGAGAGGCATGCGACGATGCCCCGCAAGCCGCTCAGGACAAGGGGTTTGGAGTGGTTGAAATCAACCAGTGGTGGAAATTGAGCAGTAGTTAAATGCACTGGTTAAATACAGCTAGTTAAATATCCGTACGCGGCTCGGTATGGCGCTGTAAATACCAGCAAGGAACGTACCCCTCACGCGGAAAGAGCGCATTCACGCAGGTTTGCGCCTCCGGCGGATTGAAGATGAATTGGGTCTTGCCACTTTTCTGCTGCACCGCTTCGTAGCTCGAGACGGTGAATTGTCCGAAGGGCTGGCGATTGGTTGAGACGCGATAGCGAAAGAGAATGTAATCCACAGCGTAGGCGAGCAGAGTTATGCCCAGCGCGGACGAAAGGGCAATGATGATTAAGCGTTTCAGGAAATGCTTGATTTTGTTACGTACGGCTGTGCTCACGGAGAGTCATTATAACGATAGGGCAGGTGGCCCAGCTTTCTAGGCGCGTTTTTCGCATCCTGCTCCGAGACGTGGGTTGTTCGCGCAGCACGGTCAAAAATCCGAGGCTTACCCGGCCTCGATTCACGCCCTGCTGCGCTCGTTGACAATTCCATGCTTCGACAGGCAAACTACCGCATCCGCCGAATACGGGCAGCGGCGAGCCCCTAGCGGCAATTTAGAGGTAAAAAGGTGCGGGTCTAACACGTATTTTTCGGCCATGGAGCAAACCGTCTCCTACACGCTCGATTCCACTCTGGACACCGTGGACAATGCGGAAGAGAAAGCCACCCGCATTGCGACAGAATTGGGTTTTGCGGAAGACGAGGTCATGCAGATCTCGATGGCGGTGCGCGAGGGCGCTGTGAACGCCGTCCTGCACGGCAATGGATATGCCCCGGACAAAAAAGTGATCCTGGAATTCGAACGCACCCCCGAAGATTTAGTTATCACCATTCGCGATCAGGGAAAAGGCATAAACTTGAGCGAGATTCCGAATCCTCTGGCGCCGGAGAATCTGCTCAAGACTTCGGGACGCGGCATTTTTCTTATGCGTTCCTTCATGGACGTGGTGGAAATCCGCCCGTCTCAGACAGGGACAGAAGTGAAATTGATTAAGCACGTCCACGGGCCATCCGGGGGCGGCAAGGAGGGGTCTCAGTGAGCATGAAACTTAGCACTCGGCAGGTCGACGGAGTCACCATTGTGGACTGCAGCGGCCGCATCACCCTCGGCGAAGGCAGCGTCATGATGCGCGACACCGTGCGCGACCTGCTCGCCAAGGGCAATAAGAAAATTGTCTTGAACCTCGGCGAGGTCAACTACATCGACAGCTCCGGCATCGGCGAACTGGTGAGCGCCTTTACCACCACCAAGAACCAGGGCGGCGAACTTAAATTACTGCACCTCACCAAGAAGGTGCACGACCTGCTGCAAATCACCAAACTGTATACCGTCTTCGACGTTAAAGATGACGAAGCCGCTGCAGTCAAGGGCTTCAAATAATTTACCGCCATCTGATGTAAGTGGCGCCTGAACCGGGGACTGGCGTGTCCGGTCCCTCGACGTTCTTCCTTGTACTCTCGCGTCGCCGCGCCCTGCGCGGGCAAGCCATCGTTGCTTCCATTCCGGGAAAATCGGCCAAAGAAATCCGTCCCCTCCGCTGTTCTGCGTACTTTCCAGCCGTAAGATGTAAGCGAGCAGTGGAAACCATGAAGAAATACTTTTGGATTTGGGTTGAGTCAAGGCTGTACCGAGTGATCGTGTCGCAAGAGCTGTGGTCGATCCGCTATGAGGGGTGCGGCGGGTACATGATCAACGAACCTAAGCCGAAAGCGCGACACGTTCCAATCGCGTTTGCAGGAATCGAGTAACACCTGCGGTCGCCGGAGCAACACCGGACTGAAGGAGTTCACGGCACACGGTTTTACTGTCCTCCGGAAGAATCTCATGCTCTGCCATCAGCGTTTCTCGGATCAGTGGTCCTCGCATCAGTATTCCTCTGATCAGTGTTCCTCAGATCGGCGTTCCCCGGCTCTCCGCAAATGGCCGATGCTTTGTCTGTTCTTATTATCGGCTACCCCCCTATTCGGGGCTACCGATTGTCTGCCGATTCGTGAGGCCAGCCAGCACGTCGGCGAAACCAAGTGCATCATAGGGAAAGTCTTGCGAGTAAAAGCCGGCGCGAAAGGAGTTCACTTCGTAGACTTCTGCGAAGATCAAATGAGCTGCCCGTTCACGGTCGTGGTTTTTGCGTCCGACCTCAAAGACGTCGGCGACGTTCGCCGCCTTACAGGTCGGGTCATTGAAATCCACGGCCCGGTAAAGCTTTATAACGGAAGAGCAGAGATCGTCCTGAACCGCGTGAGCCAGCTTACCGGCGGCTCAACTCTCATTCCGCCGCTGCCCAAAAACTATGACGTGGAGAAGCAAGGCCACTACAGCGCGGGGAGAATGCGTCCCACCAAAAAACCTGCGACGACGAAAGCGACCCCCGCAACCAGCGCAACGTACGGCAACGAGGCGGACGACGAGCCGCCCAACTGATTTAGTTCAGCAGGGTGAGCCGGTCAAACGAACTGAGATTGTTCAGGCAGCTTGTCGCCAGGGATTCTCATGCTGCTGGAGTATTCGCCATCAATCAACTCGATGCCTTTCGCCTCCGGGAGGGACTTGCCGATCTTGAAGAGCGCAGTCCGGAACGGGCAGCGCGCGTACGCGATCGCGCTCACGAAGCGGTGACCTGCCTGGGACACGAGTTTCCCGGGGACCCGATCAGCGGTGTTCTCCACGAAGGAAGCGAGGCCAAAGAACGTTTTGCCGATTTTGGTAATGACGAAATCTGCCCCGCGCTCGATCCGGAAAGCGGAACGTGTGAGCTTTATGATTCGCGTCCAATGACGTGTCGTGTCTTCGGTCCGCCGGTGCGTTCGGAAGAAGGCCTGGGAGTGTGCGAGCTCTGTTTTCAGGGAGCTTCCGACCAGGAAATTGCCGCCTGTGAAATGAAGCCCGATCCAGATGACCTGGAATCCGCTCTGCTGCGGAAACTGGAAAAGCGCGAGGGAGTTCACGGTAATACGATCGTGGCTTTTGCTCTGGCCTCGTGAGGTTGAAAGTCTGAATTCAACCTTTCTTTGCTTCCAGCTCAGACCAGCGAGCGTAAAGCTTGTCCACACTTTTCTGCGCAGCTTCGAACTCGGCATGAAGAGTTAATAGACGCGGCCCGTCGCTGGCAACCGCTGGGTCTTCGAGCTGAGCACGCTTGGCTTGCACCACTTCTTCGGCTTGCGCAACTCGCTCTTCGATGGTCGCGTATTCGCGAGCTTCGAGGTACGCGAGCTTCTTTCTGCCAAGTGCAGGCGACTCCGGTTGTTCGGCAACAGCAACGGCAACGGCGCGGGGAATGTTTCTACCGTCTCCGGTAACTTTTCCGACCTCTTTGCGTTCTTCCTGCCAGGACTCCCATTGCCGGTAATCTGCAAAACTTTCCGCGTTTCCCTCTCCGTCCAGACCAAGCACGATCGTCGACACGCGATCGAGCATGTAGCGATCGTGCGTAACCAGCACCACCGATCCGCTGAACTCGAGCAAGCTTTGCTCGAGTATCTCCAGGGTTGGAATATCGAGGTCATTGGTTGGCTCATCCAACAGCAGAACATCGGCAGGCTGCAGCATGAGCTGAGCGATCAACACCCGTGCCCGCTCGCCTCCGGAAAGCCGCTCGACCGGCTGATTGAGTTGCTCCCCGGTGAACAGAAATCTCGCCGCCCACGATGCCACGTGAATTACTCGATCCTGATAAATCACCGAATCACCTTCCGGCGCCAGCGCGCGACGCAAAGTCAATGTAGGATTGAGTTCACGGCGCTGATCGAAATACACAATCCGCAACCAATCGGCTCTACGAATCTCTCCGCTTGTCGGATTTAATTCGCCGCCCAATATCCGCAGCAAGGTTGTCTTGCCGCTGCCGTTGGAGCCCACTAGGCCAACTCTCTTTCCAGCCGAGATAACAAAATTGAGATTCGCAAAAAGATCGCGCTCTCCGATCCGGTAAGCGACATTCTCCAATTCGATCAGTCGTTTGGTCTGGCGATCGGTGGCCGAGAAATCGATTTGAGCGGTTCCCGTGCGGGTTCGTCGATTCAGGTCGGCTAGCTCTCCCATCAACTCGTTGGCCTTCCCGATGCGCGCTCGCGATTTTCTTGTGCGCGCCTTGGCCCCGCGACGCAGCCATTCAATCTCGCTATGAACCAGGTTCTCCAGAGCCTCCTGCCGTCTTGATTGCGCGTGCAGAAAATCTTCTTTCTTCTCAAGAAACCGGCTGTAATTTCCGCGTACACGCAGCAGACCGTCGGGATAAACGCGGCTGAGTTCGGCCGTTTCGGTGGCGACGTTTTCGAGGAAGTAGCGATCATGACTTACGACTATGCAGGCAAATGCAGCCTCTGCAAGTAGTTCCTCAAGCCACTCGATTCCTGCGAGATCCAAATGATTGGTAGGTTCATCGAGCAGCAAAACACTCGGCGCCTGCACCAGCGCCTGGACAATCGCCAGGCGTTTCTGCCAGCCTCCGGAAAGCTGTGCGGCTTCCGCGTCGAGGTCTTCAAAGCCTGCGCGACCCAGCGTCTCAGCAATGCGATTGCCTTGCTCAGACTCCGGCACTGCGGCGCGCTCCAGCGCACCTTCGACCACTGACCGCACAGTCGCACCAGCGTCAAATCCCGAGTCCTGCTCGACAAAGCTGAAGCTAAGGCGCTTGCGGAGGGATAGTTCTCCAGCATCGGGAATTTCAATTCCTGCCAAAATTCGCAGGAGCGTAGATTTTCCCGACCCGTTCGGACCAATCAGCCCAATGCGATCGCCTTCGGAAACCGTGAAGGAAATTTCCTGGAAGAGCGGAACTGCCCCGAAAGATTTAGTGATCCCCTGGGCATTAATGATCGGCGGCAAGGACTTGCATTCTCCTTAACATCTTGTGTGAGGTTATCAGGAAATTACGGCGGACTGGCCGATTCTGCTCAGCGCGTCACGCGCTTCAATCCATCCTGGGCGCGCCGGTAACCGTGAGCCATGGCCAGGGCCGTGCGATATTCTTCGGCTGCGGCGGAGGAATCGCCTTGCCTTTCGAACAACTCGCCGAGCATGCAATGCGCCTTAAATACCGGAGCTTCTTCGACCGTGGAGGACGCCATGTAGCGGCGAAGCAGGCGAATCGCTAACGGAGTATCGCGCCGGGTTCTCAGTAAAATGCCGGCGCCATCGACCAACGCGCCGGGATGATCAAGCGGGCTGGATTCCAAAGTGTGCAGCGCGCGATCCATATCGTCGAATCGGCTGTTGTGACTGTAAAATCCAGCCAGATTGAGCCACGCGCGGGCGCCGCCGTGACTGACATCAATCGCGGCCTGATATTCCTGTTCCGCCGTTGCAATGTCTTTGTTTTTCTCGGCGATCCTTCCCCTTACCCAATGAGCCATGGCGGGATTCAATGGCGAAATCTGTTCCGCCTGGGCACGTGCTTTGTCTTCGCCTCCACCTACAATCGCCGGAGCTTCCAAATAGAACTCAGCCAAATCGGTGCGGGCTTCCCAACTGTCGGGAGCGAACTGCACCGCGCGCTCGAACTCACCGTGAACTTTTTTGGCCAAGCCGGCCGCCCTGAAAAAGCTGGTGTGATCCGCCTTCTCTCCGTAGATTCTTCCCAACCACAGGTGATACAGACCGTTGCTGGGAGCGAGTTGCGCGGCTTTCTCGCAGGAGGGAATGCCGGCGTCCCAGGCTCCAAGCTCGAACTGTGCGCGGCAAACAAGGTTATAGGAATCCGCGGTGGGAGCGTCCTGGATTTGCTGCTCGAGCACTTGCATCGCCTGATCGACACGCCCCGCGGCGAGGAGGTCTTGCGGGGATTGCCCAGCGAGGGCGAAGGGAGTGAAACACAGCAGTCCGACGACAAGGCGAGCCAAAAGCACGAGCGGGTGACCAGGATCAGAGTGCGGCATCCACTTCATCGGCTACTGCACCACCTTGACGCGGGCGCCATCTGCGAGAGGCTTCGAATCGGCGGAGGACAGCGCCACCTCGGCATTTGCCGGCAAGCCGGCCGTGATCTCCACGCGCGTTAGGTTTTGCAGGGAGACTTCAACGTCCCGACGCTTCAGCTTGCCATCCACTACCTGATAAACGTAAGGCTTCTCGTCATCGGTGTGAACGGCCTCACGCCGCAAGGTAAATACTCCGCTGTGCTCCGCGGTAATCACGGTGACGCCCACGTTGACATTGGGCAAAAGGCGGTGATCCTGGTTATCGACCGTGCAGGTGACCTCGCCAACATTGCGCGCCCCGCGAAGTTTCACGGTAGAAGGAATGGTGCTCACTGCGCCGTTCCAGATACGCCCCGGCACGGCATCCCAGGTGACTTCGATCTTTTGTCCCGTGGCGAGGCGGCCAATGTCTGGCTCGTCGACAAAGGTACGCACCAGCATTTTTGAAAGATCGCCTTCCTGCAACAGCAAGTCTCCGGTCTGCACGTAAGCGCCCTGCTTGACCGGAAGCGCATAGACGATGCCGTCAAAGGGAGCGTGCACGCTCGATTTCTGCAGCGCATCTTCAGCCGCGTCGTAAGCGGCTTGCGCCTCGGCTCCCTGCGCCTGAACCTTGGCAACCTCCGGCTGCGAGTAACGATCTTTCTGTTTCTGTTCGAGCAGGGTCGCGTCGGCTTGCGCGCGTTGCAATTCGTCCTCCGCCTGCTTCACCTCACCGGCAGAAGCTGCGCCCTGTTGCTGCAGGCGTCGAAGGGCTTCCAGATTGCGCTGGTCCGCGTCCCTTACATTGCGCGCTTTGACCAGTTGGGAATCGAGCGTAAGCATCTCCTCGCGCGTACCGCCGGTACTAAGATCGGATTGATCGGCTTGAGCCGCTTTCATGCGCGCCTGCGCGCGTGCGGCCTGCGTGCGCAGGTCTGCATCATCGAGCTGTAGAAGGAGCTGGCCTTTGCGAACACGGTCTCCTTCTTTTACAAGCAGGCGCTTGACTGTGGTGGGCACCGGCGAATGCGCTTCGAAATTCTGGATGGGCTCGATTTTGCCGTTGGTCGAAATCAAACTGCGGATCGGTCCGCGTTCTACGGTGGTGGTTCGAACTCGTAGCGGTCCCTGGCGCGTAAAGATTGGAATGACGGCGAGAACGGCAATTGCCCCAAGCGCAAGCCACGTGCGGCCTTTGCGGGATGGCGGCCGCCCATTCGAATTATGATTTGTTGCCAACTGATTATCTTTTCAGGATGCAACGGGGACTACTGCAAGTATTAATTTACCACTCGCAGCGACGCGACAGAACGTGCGTCTCACGGACCCGATGTGTACTTAGATGCCTCCAGAAGGCGACGGATGCTCGATTATATAGCTGCGCTTGCACGCCTACGGCCCGGAAAGACTAGCCGTTACAATAGCCCGATGGCCAAACAGTCACGTTATACGCCCGCGCACGCCGCGGCCGGCTTGGACACCGAGTTTCCCGAGATCGAAACTTGGCCGAACCAGTTTCCCGGTTACGAGATTGTGATCGACGATCCCGAGTTTACCTCCGTTTGCCCCAAAACGGGGCTGCCCGACTTCGGTGTCATCACGCTGCGTTATCAGCCTGACAAATTATGCCTGGAACTCAAATCATATAAAGAATATCTACAATGCTACCGTAACCTCGGAATTTTCCAGGAGAACATCGTGAACCGCGTGCTGGAAGATGTGGTGCGATGGGCGAAGCCGGTGTGGGCCGAAGTGAAGGGCGACTTCCGTCCCCGCGGTGGGATCTCAACGACGGTAGTGGCAAGGTGGCCGCGCGCAAAAGAAATAAAAAGTAAGTGAAGACAGAAACCCTCAGCCCTTGCGCGGTCTACGGCGTCGCGCGGCAAACATGCGCGGATCATAGCTCAACGGCTCGACTCCATATACGGCCACTCTGCGGAAGTCGCGATGCTGCGGATTTAGGAGCCAGTTGTTTTCGTGCGGGGCCAGGGCTGATGGCACAACCAAGCCACAGTGTTTGGCCTCAGCTACAAATTCGTCTCCGATGCGGGCAAGTTCAGCGGGCGCCGGGGAACGCCGCCAAGAGAATGGAAGTTCATCGACTGCGACGACTTCGGAGGGCAGATCGTCGGGAAGTTCAGCGGTGACCAAAACCAGATCTGGCGGCGCGTCGCCCGCGTCAAGATGAACAAAATATTCCAGCATCGCCAGGGATTGGTGTTCGGAGGTGTACGCCAGGCGAGTGCCCGGGCTAGACCAGCGCCCACCGTAAAGATACGCACCTTCACCATTCAGCGGGGAGCGCGCATATGCCTTGCGCAGCACGCGATACACTCGCCTCAAGACATCCGCCTCAACTGATGCCACCGTAGGCGATCCGGCCCAGCACGTTTTCTACCTGACGAGCTCCCAATTCCGTGTCCATGGCGCTGATGGGAGCGGCTCCGCCCAGCGCACGATTCGCGCGCTTCAGCCAGCGCGCAGCACTCTGGCGGTCGCCAAGGCTGTGCTGTGCCAGGGCGACGACTCGGGCCAGACGGTAGAGGCGATCAGATTCGAAGCGGGCCAGCCGTCCACTGCGGCGCCTGCGCTGCAAGCTGCGCGGCGAGAGGTCCAGGGCATCGGCTAATTCCTTAAGGGTAAGACCGGAAGCCTGCATCAACTGCTCGACGACGGCGGGAGGGAAACCGGTTCGTATGGCCTCGCAAAGATCGTGCTGGCTGTTGAGGTTGCGTCCCAGAACAGTTCGTCCGCCGAGTTCTTTCACCACCGCGCGCAATTCGTTTACCATTTGTCGTCTATCATAGCGACAATTGTCGCCTTTGTCAACGGATCCTGCGCCGCCCGACCATCGCGGCGCAGCCTCGTGCTATATTCGCTCGACCGTGACCTCAGCAAAACTGCAACCGCGCACGGCGCTGATCCTACTGACCGCGCTGAACCTGCTGAATTATGTGGACCGATCTGTGCTGTTTGCGGTGCAGCCACTCGTGCAAAGCGAGTTTCAACTCAGCAACACGCAGGTTGGCTATCTCACCAGCGCGTTCCTGCTGTTCTATATGGTTGCCGCGCCGTTCGTGGGGCCTCTGGCTGACCGCTACTCGCGCAAACTGATCATCGTCGGAGGAGCACTCTTCTGGAGCGCCCTCACGCTCCTCACGGCCGTCACACACACTTACGCTCAACTGCTGATTCGACACACGCTGGTCGGCATCGGGGAAGCAACTTTCGTGACCATCGCTCCCACGTTTGTCGCCGATCTTTTTCCGGAGGAGAAGCGCGGGCGCATTCTAGGGGTTTTCTATCTAGCGATCCCGGTAGGCACGGCCGCAGGATATCTGCTGGGCGGAAATCTGAGTCCGCATTATGGATGGAGATTTCCTTTCTACGTCGCGGCAGTTCCGGGATTCCTTGTGGCGCTGGCCGTGTTGTTCTTGCGAGAGCCGGAGCGCGGCCAGTTCGACTCGGTAAAAGAAACTCCCGAGAGAGGAACAATCATTGGGTTGGCGCGCAATCCAGCCTTCTGGACCTCGACCCTCGGCATGGCGATGATGACTTTCGCCCTGGGCGGCATACAGGTGTGGATGCCAACATTCTTGTCGCGGGCGCGAGGCTACTCCCTGGAGTCGGCGAACTTCATGTTCGGGATCATCATCGTCATCGACGGCATTCTGGCGTCACTGGCCGGGGGATGGCTCGGCGATTATCTGCTGCCACGCATGAAGGGCTCTTACTATTTTGTCTCGGCTGCGAGCATGGCTCTTGGCGTGCCTTTTATGATTGTGGCCCTATTCACGCGCGGACCGGTCATGCTTCCGGCGATTGCGGTCGCGGCTTTTTTTCTTTTGCTCAACACTTCGCCGCTGAATGCGGCGGTGATCAATTCCGTCGGTGCACACATACGTGCCACGGCCTTGGCAGTGAACATTTTCATCTTTCACTTGCTCGGGGACGTGCCCTCGCCAACCCTGATGGGTTATGTGGCCGACAAGCGCTCGTTGCAGGCCGCTTTTATTTTGCCGGTGATCGCCATGATCGCGTCCTCTGCCATACTGTTTTACGGCATGAGATTCGCATCGACGGTACGATTGGGAGATGCGCGCTAAAGAAGCGTCCACCACGGAGACACTGAGACACTGAGAGAATCGACAACCTTGCAAAAACAAACTGGTGCGCGGTTTTCGCAAGAGCGGTTGCCTTCTCTGTGGCCGAGCCTGCCCTGAGCGCAGTCGAAGGTGACTCTGTGGTAGGTTTTCGGTGCCGAACAAACTCTTAATGCACTACTTTCACTGGATTGCAGGCACGATTCTCGCGCTAGCCTGGTTGTCTCGCGTCATTGACGCTGGGCTCGGCATGCCCAGCGTGGCGGACATTTCGAAGCCTGAGTGGAATCGTAATCCAGTCTTGGCCGCCGGCAATCCTAGAGTCTCGATCATTGTGCCCGCCCGCAACGAAGAAAAGGATATCGAGCAATCGCTGACCAGTCTGCTCGCACTCGACTATGACAACTTCGAAGTGATCGCGGTGAATGACCGCTCCAAGGACTGCACAGGAGAGATCATAGAGCGCGTCGCCGCTTCTGCGAAAGGGCCCCTGCGCGTGATCCAGCACCGGGAACTGCCCTCAGGCTGGCTGGGCAAAACGCACGCGATGTGGACGGCCACGAATCAGGCAAAAGGCGACTGGCTTCTGTTTACCGATGCCGATGTGTTGTTCAAGCCGGATTCACTGCGGCGCGCTCTGGCTTACGCGGAAGCGGAACACGCGGATCATGTCGTCTTATTCCCGGAACTAATCATGAGCCGGCCGGGTGAATACATGATGATCGCCTTTTTTCACACTCTGTTTGTGTTCGGACATCGGCCATGGAAGGTGGCAGATCCAAAGGCGCAAGACTATATCGGTGTGGGCGCATTCAACCTGATTCGTCGAGCCACATATGAAACGGTGGGTACTTACAAAGCCTTGCGCATGGATGTGCTCGACGATATGAAACTGGGCAAGCTCGTGAAAAGCGGCGGCTTCGCACAGCGCAATGTTTTTGGCGGCGACTTGATTTCGATTCGCTGGGCGCACGGCGCCATGGGTGTGTCCGATAACTTGACCAAGAATTTCTTCGCCGTGTTGTCGTTCCAGTGGTGGCGCACGATCCTATCAGCGTGCGCCTTGGCCTTCCTGAATCTTCTACCCTTTCTGGGTGTGTGGCTGGCACATGGCTGGTCGCGCTTGCCGTACGCCATCGCCCTGGCATCAATGTTTGTAATTTACGTGGGAATGTCCAAACGGCTCAAAATTCCACCTTATTATTTTTTGTTGCATCCGGTCAGCGCCGCATTATGTATTTACACCCTGTTGCGATCCATGTTTCATGCGCTATGGAATAACGGCATCATCTGGCGCGGGACGAAGTATCCGCTGAAGGATTTGAGGAAGGGAATGGTGTGAGGCGGCATTCACGAGACGGCGACCTGTCGCCGACGTTTGCCACACGCACGCAACTGCGCTACGCTGCCTGACAATGCCTGAGGATCTTTACGCGAATCTGGACCTTCTGCGAGCCATTGCGGTGCTCTTGGTTCTTGCACAGCACCTCAGCTTGAGGATGCATATCGAGCACATCGCCTGGGTGCCCACCAACTCCCTGGGTCTTTTCGGAGTGCTGCTGTTTTTTGTTCACACCTCCCTGGTCCTTATGTACTCGATGGAGCGCAGCGGCCTGCAGGGTGCCCGGCTGCTTAAGGACTTTTACATCCGTAGAGTTTTCCGCATCTATCCCTTGAGCATCCTTGCCATTGCAGTTGCCGTGGCTCTGCATTTGGAGTCAAACGTGAATGGGATTGCCGGCCTGTCGCACGGCCAGCTTCCGCGTAAGATCGTGCTTCTTTCTCAGGTCCTTCTGGTCCAGAACTTGATGCATGTCAAATCGATCGTGAATGTGCTGTGGTCCTTGCCCTTTGAGGTGCAGATGTATCTATTTCTGCCGTTTCTGTTCGCCTGGGTTTGGCGCAAACGGATGCTGTGGACGCTTCTGGCTTTATGGATGGTTTCGCTGCTCGCCGCCTTGGCCCAACCTCACGTGGCTGCGCTTGGCCGCGCTTCGCTGCTTCGTTTTGTTCCGTGCTTTCTTCCCGGAGTCATCGCCTTTACCTTGCCGAGGATTCCCCGCCTGAGTTCATCCCTTTGGCCGGTCTTCATCCTTGGATTGGTCGCCGCCTTCGCCCTCAATCCCGTATTGCCGACGGGGTGGGCGCTCTGCCTGGTGCTTGGACTGCTGCTTCCATTCTTCTGCGAGATCCAAAACAAGCCGATCCGGACCATCAGTAATCGTATCGCGACGTACTCCTACGGGATCTACGTGTCGCATCAGTTTTGCATCTGGCTCGCGCTGGGAGTTCTCGCCGCGCGGCCAGTCTGGTTTCGCCTTGGCGTTCTCTCCGGTTCGTTAGTTGTCTTGCCGATCGTTCTGTACCATGGCCTCGAGAAACCTATGATCCAGGTGGGAATTCGCTTAGCTGCGCGCCTGCGGGAGAAGGTCCCCACGGAGCTGCCTGTGCAACACAACACTGGGTGCACCCAGGACGACAAACCAGCCACTTCCCGCTCCTGCGCGCAGTTTCGGCAAGAGCAGAATCCACGATCTGGATTAATGCCTGATCTTCGAAGAGTCGGCGCGGAGATGAAGACGAATGCGGCATGGTTAGAGAATACATCGGGAGCTGTCATGCCCGACGATGCGCTACGAAAAAACAACGAAGCCGCCGACGCAATTCCTAGGAAAGACACGATTCGTAGGAAAATAGATCATGACTTCAGTACGAATGGACAAGTGGCTGTGGGCGGCGCGATTCTTCAAGACGCGATCCCTGGCAGCGCGAGCATGCGAACTGGGCCGGATTCGCTCAAACGGGCAACCCGCCAAAGCTGCGCGTGATGTTCGGATTGGAGACATGTTGCGCATCACCAACGACGGCGGCGATTTTGAAGTCGAAGTTTTGCTTCTTAGCGAGGTGCGTGGTCCAGCTTCGGTGGCGCGGACGCTTTACCACGAAACCGAGGCCAGCCGCGAGCTGCGTCAGAAGGTGGCGGCGGAGCGTAAAGCCTCCATCCAATTCGAACAGCTACCCGCAGGACGGCCCTCGAAACGCGATCGACGACATATCATCCGGTTCCGCGGCAGGGCTGGATCACGCAAGGCCGAGACGCATGATCGTTGTAGCCATGATCGTTGAAGCGAGGACCGCTGCGCATCCCGTCAAGTATTCCCCTCTTTTGCGCCCCATCATATTCTGAGAAACGGTTAGCAATGTACGTTCCCCATGTCGAGCAGATGCTGATCTGGACGATTTCTCTCGCAAGCATTTCGTGCATGCTGCTGCGCCCGCGCGGAATTACGGAAGCCTGGTGGGTGTGCGCCGGTGCGATTCTTCTTGTCGCGATCCGGCTGATTTCGGTGCGACAGGCCGCTCATGCCGTATCCGAGGGCCTGGACGTCTATCTCTTTCTCGCTGGGATGATGATTCTCGCCGAACTAGCGCGGGCAGAGCGGGTTTTCGACTGGGTCGCTGACATTGCCGGGCGGCATGCGAAGGGCTCGCCTGCAAGGCTTTTTGTTCTGGTCTATCTTGTCGGAACCATCGTCACCGCTCTTCTTTCGAACGATGCGACGGCGGTGGTGCTTACTCCTGCTGTTCTTGCCGTGGTGCGGCGGGCGAAGGTCGATCCCAAACCTTACCTGCTGGCTTGCGCGTTCATTGCGAATGCTGCCAGCTTTGTTTTTCCCATTTCTAACCCGGCGAATCTAGTTGTCTTTGGTCAGCACATGCCGCCGCTTCGAGCATGGCTGTCTATCTTTCTACTGCCGTCGTTGGCTTCGGTGCTGATTACTTTTCTGTCTCTGCGCTGGATTTCGCGCCGACGCCTGTGCGGAGCGTTCGAAAGAAATCTGCGGCCGGTATTGCTTTCCACCGAAGGAAAATTTGCTCTCGCCGGATTGCTCTTCGCGGCTGCTGCTCTGATCTTCTCCTCAGCGCTGGGACTCTCGCTGGGCGCTCCTACATGCGGAGCAGCTATGGTTGCGATGGGCGTCGTAGCGTGGCGGAATCGCTTCGTTGTGCCGCGCATTGTGAAAGGAGTGTCGTGGTCTGTACTACCGCTGGTCGCTGGACTCTTCGTGATTGTGGCTGCTCTTCAAAAAGCTGGCCTGCTTCGTTTGGGCCTCGCTGGACTGCAGGCACTTTCACATACTTCAACACAACTTGCGAAAGTGTCAGCTGCGTTTGCGGTAGCGTCGCTCTCCAATGGAATGAATAACCTTCCTGTGGGCCTGATGGGCGGAGCGGCCATTCGGCACGCTCAGGAATCAGGCGTTGTGGCACATGCAATTCTCATCGGAGTTGACTTGGGACCCAATCTCTCGGTAACCGGTTCGCTGGCCACGATTCTCTGGCTGATCGCACTCCGCCGCGAGCAAGTCGAAATCACGGCCTGGGAGTTTTTTAAGGTTGGCATGGCGGCGATGCCACTGGCGCTGATTGCCAGCTTGCTTGTTTTGCGGGGCTGAGGGGTTCTGGATCAGCAATTCGCAGTGGATGCAAACGCAGGCCCGACTCACCGTTATCATTTCTCTCGCATCCCATTGTCCGTAGAATCTTTCCAGATACTGCGAAGGTGAGAACAATGAAAATAAAATTATGGGGCGGTGCCTGCGTTCGCATACTCTTCCTGCTCGCACTCGCATTCCCCGCTTCCCTGCTGGCTGAGTCAGTCACTTTGAAGCAGGCCGTGGAACTCGCCCTGAAACATGCCACTGGCGTGAATATTTCAGCCGCCGACGAGCAGCACGCCTCGGCAAGTTACCGCGAGTTGCGCAACAGCTATATCCCGCAGTTGAATGCGGGAGCGGGAATCGGCTGGTCTGACGGTTTTCCGCTGAGCCTCGAAGGCGCAGCGCCGTCGCTTTT
Source organism: uncultured Acidobacteriota bacterium (assembly GCA_963717205.1). Taxonomy (GTDB): domain Bacteria; phylum Acidobacteriota; class Terriglobia; order Terriglobales; family Acidobacteriaceae; genus Sulfotelmatobacter. The sequence goes on from CAVQVP010000002.1 coordinate 738,698, forward strand.
CAATGTGACCGCGCAATCGGCGCTCATTAATCCTGCGCTGAAAGATTTCATTCGCGCCGCTCAATCCGAGATCAAGGTCAACTCTCTGCGCACCAAAGACCAGCGCAATCAAGTGATTCAGGACACGGTGTTGAGCTATTCCGAACTGGCAAAATGGGAGCGGCGGTTGAGTGGCCTGCGCGAGACTCATGCCGAAGCGGAGAAGATGGAAGCCGCGGTCGGACAGCGCGTGAAAGAAGGCATTGACAGCGAAGTGGATGGCAGCAAAGCTCGATTGTCGGTGGCCCGCGTGCGTTTGCGAATCGCCGAGGCTAGCGGTGCGGCCGACGTTCTGCGCGAGCATCTTTCCAAACTCACGGGCATCCCGATCGCGTCTTTTGAAATCGATCCTGAGTCTGTGCCAGCCCTGCCCACGGCAAAGCAGGACGAGAATCTGCCCGGCAAAACCACTGACGCGAACCCGACCGTTCAGGCTGCTGTCGAACACGCCCATGCGCAATACTTGCGGGTGGCTGGAGAACGCCGAGCTCTGTGGCCTAGCCTGGACTTTGCGGCCCAATATGCCAACCTCGCCAGCTACAACAACTACGAGAGGTTTTACCAAAAGGGCAGTTTCCAGCCCAACAATGCAACCGTCGGCGTTGCCATTCACCTGCCCTTTCTGAATTATGCTCAGCACGCTCGCGTGCAAGAGGCTCAGTCGGAGGCGTTGAAAGCAACGACCCAGGCGGAGGCCGCGCGCAACCAGGTCTCCGAAGAAACTCTGCGTCTGCAGCGTTCCGTGACTCAGATGCAAGCCGCCCGCGATGTCGCGGAACTCGAATATGAGATCGCGCAGAAAAATATCGAGGCCGTCCGAACCCGCATGACCTCCGCCACGGCCAACCTGCACGATCTCGACAATGCACAGGCGCAAGCCAGCGAACGCTTCATCACGTTACAGGATGTCACCTTCGAACTGGAACGCAGCCAGGTCGCACTCATGCGGGCCACGGGCGATCTCGAAAACTGGGCTTTGGGAAGCAAGTAACTGGCCAATGACTCTTTTCTCCCATTCGCTGCATTAAACGCTATGTTCGGCGACGAACCTGCATAAACACTGGATTTCGACCATATAGGCGACTGCTGGATGGTAAAATAAATACTCACTCAATATGCCTCTTAAAACCCTATTTTTGAATCCCCCTTCTTTCGAAAACTTCGACGGCGGCGCCGGCTCCCGTTGGCCCGCGACCCGCGAAATAGAGAGTTATTGGTATCCGGTTTGGCTGGCTTATCCGGCTGGAATGCTGGAGGGCGCTCGGCTGCTCGACGCGCCGCCGCACTACATTTCGGCAGATCAGACCATTGAAATTGCCAAGGACTACGAGTTTCTCGTGCTCTTCACCAGCACTCCCGGTTTCCCAGGCGACATTGGACTCGCCCGTGCCATTAAGGCGGCCAATCCAAAGATAAAGATTGCTTTCGTGGGGCCGCACGTGAGCGTGCTTCCGGAAAAATCTTTACGGGATTGTACGGCCATCGATTTCGTTGCCCGCAAAGAATTTGATTACGCGGTGGTTGACTACGCGAAGGGCAAGCCGCTGGAAGAGATTGCCGGTGTGTCGTTTTTGAAAGACGGCCAGATCGTGCACAATCCTGATGCCCCTCAGATTCAAGATCTCGACGCTCTGCCCCATGTCACCGACATTTACAAGCGAGACCTCGATGTTACTCGTTACAATGTGCCATTCCTGCTGAATCCGTATGTCTCGCTCTACACCACGCGCGGTTGTCCGGCGCAGTGCACCTTCTGCCTGTGGCCGCAGACCCTTAGCGGACATCCCTGGCGCAAGCGCTCCACCGACGATGTGGCCGCCGAGATGTCGAAGGTTAAGCAGTACTGGCCGGAAGTGAAAGAATTCTTTTTCGACGACGATACTTTCAACATTCAGAAGGCGCGCACCATCGAACTCTGCGCCAAGCTAAAGCCGCTGGGCCTGACGTGGTCGTGTACGTCACGTGTCACCACCGATTACGAAACACTCAAGGCCATGAAGGAAGCTGGCTGCCGGCTGCTTATTGTGGGCTACGAATCGGGCGATCCACAAATTCTGAAGAACATCAAAAAGGGCGCGACCATCGAGAGGGCGCGGCAGTTCACCAAGGATTGCCACAAGCTGGGACTTGTCATCCATGGCGACTTCATTATGGGCCTGCCCGGCGAAACGCACGAGACCATCAACAACACCATCAAGTTCGCCAAGGAGTTGGACGTTGAGACCATCCAGGTCTCGGTGGCCCACGCTTATCCAGGCACCGAACTCTACGATTACGCAGTGAAGAACGGCTTTATGGTCGGCGACAACAAAATGGTGGATGAAGGCGGGCACCAACTGGCGCATATTCAATATCCGGGACTGCCTGCGGATGACATTCTTTCGGCGGTCCACCGGTTTTACGACGAGTATTACTTCAGGCCCAAGGCTGTCTTCCGCATTCTGAAGAAGGCTGCATTCGACAGCAATGATCGCAGGCGACTGTACAAAGAAGCGAAGACCTTCCTGAAGCTACGTTCGCAGCGCAATAAGTTGGTCAAGCGACATAGCGACGAGGCCGCCGCGGAACTGGTCAAAGCGTAATAAGAAAGAACAAAAGCTCTTCACCACAGAGACACAGAGAAAAATCAATGGGCTTTTTTTTCTTTCTTTTATGTTCTCCGTGCCTCCGTGGAAAAGGCACAAGCTCCCAGTGAACTTTCGCAAGTATCTTGTGCTGGCAGGAGTCACGGTGTTCGCCGCGACTGGCGACTCCATGCTCTCGCACGGGATGAAGCAAACCGGCAGCATCTCAGTTAATCATCTGCAAGGCGTTATCCTCGCGGTCCTCAATCCGTGGGTCGCGGTCGGAATTCTTTTTCTGCTGGCTTTTTTCGCCACTTACATGACGGCCCTGTCGTGGGCCGACCTCACTTATGTGCTGCCCGCAACCTCTCTTGGGTATGTTCTGCTCGCGCTGGTCGCGAGATTTGTTTTGCACGAGTACGTCAGTCCGCTGCGCTGGCTAGGAATTGTGTTGATCACTGGAGGCGTGGGATTCATTGCGGGTGGGCCGGAGATCACCGAGCATCATCCTGCGCACCCCAGCACTACTCCCAACCCGGAAGCCGACGCGGCGGCAGCGGAAGCGTGCGCGGTCGGGGCACAGGCTCCACTTCTAGCGAAGGACGCGAGAAATGGGGCGCCCAGCGGGGTGGAGCTATGAGAGCCGTTTACACATGGAGCGCCATCCTCGCCATCGTTTTTGCCTCAGTGGTGGGCGACGTTCTGCTGGCGCGCGCCATGAAGCAGGTTGGGGATGTTGGCGCCTTGCGCCGACGAGTCGGAATCTTAGCCGTGATCGGACGCACGCTCGGCAATCCCAACTTTCTCTTCGGGGTCACGGCCATGGCTGTGGCGTTCTTCAGCCTGCTGTTCGCGCTTTCCTGGGGAGATGTAAGCCTGGTAGCTCCTGCCGCCGCTTCCCTCACCTTCATCGGCAACGCCGTGGCCGCCAAAATCTTTCTCCACGAGCGCGTCGATCGCCGGCGATGGATTGCTGCTGGTCTGGTGGCCGCAGGTGTGGCTTTGCTGGCAGGGTAGTTAAGAGATGATCCCGGAAATCTGTGCCGGCGTGGAACGGACGGCCCGACTGCTATGACTAAGCGGCAGTCTCGGCGACTCTCGATTTTGTGATCTGGACAATCTTGGGTTCTACCAGTCTTACCAGATCGGCCCAATCCATCCGCAGAAGGTCGCGATGCGTGCCCGCGTTGAACGTGATCTCCTTAATCGAGGTTAAGCTTTCATCCGCATAGACGGCCATCCCGTAGAGGTTTCCGAACGGCGGCATGGCGCCGGCTTCACAATCAGGGAACTTGTCCTTGAACTCCTGCTCTGAAGCAAGCTCCACCGTGCGGGCGCCCGTGGCTAGCTTTAGCAGCCGGAGATCGACATGGCGGGACGCGGGAACGACCGCCATCGCCAGATCCCCATCAATTTTTACGATCACCGTTTTAGCTAGCTCTTTTCCCGAGATGTGCGTAAGCGCGGCGATGCCCTGCGCCGTGTATGCAAGCGAGTGAGAAAAAATCAGGTACCGGATGTTGTAAGTGTCAAGAAACTCGCGCAGTTTGTTAAGCGGCATGGCAGCCTCCTTCTGTTCAAGACACGAGAACGCTAAGGAACGGACTTATCCCAGTTTTTTCTGGTAACAAATATGTTATTCGCGATGGGCTCGATTCTCAGTGATCAGCGTCACAGCGGTTTGATCTAAACGTGCCATCTCTGTAGAGAAATGTTGCGCAGTGACGTGGATCACGGCAAACCAACTAAAGGGCGAGGAGAATTGAGTAGGCGGAAGTGTTCTCTACCAATAATCGGCCTAACCACAGCGGTTCGCTTCAGTCTGTTTGCTCATTTCGACAAGCGGCCGAGCGATCCTCTTTCATCGCAGTATTGGAAGGAGGCTGTTATGAAACCCACCAAAACGTCTGCGCGCATAGCTGAGGCGCCAGCCACGCCCTTGCAACCGCGCGATCCCGAGAAGTTGCGCTGGGAGATGCAACCAGTGCAACTTGCGATTGCCCGCAGGGCTTTTGAGTTGTTCGAAAAGCGCGGCCGTGAGCACGGCCACGACTGGGAGGACTGGTTCCAGGCGGAGTCGGAAATGTTGCACCCGGTATCGATCGCGAGTTTCGAATCAGTAGACCGGCTTAGTCTTCACGCCAACGTCCTCGGCTTCGCAGAAAAAGAACTCCAGGTCAGCGTCGAGCCCAAACGGGTTGCGATCCTCGGAAAAAAAGAGGTAGCTGCCACCCAGGCCGAAAGGGAAAAGACCGAGCGCGTCGACTCTTACGCTGATCATATTTTGCGGATAATCGATCTTCCAATAGCGGTTGACCCAGAGGGAGCAGTGGTCGAACTACAGGCGGGGCTGCTGAAGTTCGAACTGCCCAGAGCTGCATAGCGGATCGAAGAAACCAGCACCGCAACTGCTTGATGGAGTTGTGCCGTGCTAACAGTCGAGATGAAAGCCACACGCTGAAATTCGGCGCCATAATCGAAGAGCGGATCGAGCACATAAGTCGTCCGCACTGCCCTACTTTTGCTGAATTGACCCCACCTGACGGGTGATGGCGTCCAATCTTACCTCTCCCCAATCTTGGTCGGTTCGCGCTCTCCTGGGGAGATGTAAGCCTGGTAGCTCCTGCCGCCGCTTCCCTCACCTTCATCGGCAACGCCGTGGCCGCAAAAATCTTTTTGCATGAGAAGGTAGATCGGCGTAGATGGATTGCTACGAGTCTCGTGGCGGCGGGAGTGGCGCTTTTGGCGGGGTGAATACGCTGTCCCTGTGGGCTATAGTTCTGGAACGCCCCTAACTTTATCGACAACGCCATTTGCCTATTCACTTTGCCCATCGTTGAGCAGAATAATCGTCGATACAGGGTGCAGCTCGAGACAGCCTTGCGGGCCGCAACGTGAACCTTCGCGACGCAGGCGTTGGCTTTCGTGCGGGTCTACAACGAGACTTCCACTGACCCGGATATGCTTGCCGTCGAGGTGCTTGTCTTTTCCGGGCAGGTTCTCGAACACGGGCAACGCGCCCTCGGCATTGATCTGAATGGGCTCTCCGTCGAACAGCACTTTTTCCTTCCTTCCATCTTGCCATCCGGGGAATATTGCGTTGCCGCTCCGGTCGAGCGCGTAGGATAAAATTTCCACGTGAATCTCTGTGGGTAGAACCGGCGCATTGGGCCCAAGCTCGTGCTGGAGCTGCTGCTGCGAAGGCTGGTCCAGCTTGAGGCAGAAAGTTATGTCTTCGTCATGTTCCTCGTGGACGGAGTTGAGCTGAACAGTTCCGGAGAGCGTGATGGAGAGAGAGATGGGCAGAAGGCGGTCCCCCATGGGATCTGGCGTGTTGACGGCTTGGCGCAATTTGTCTTTGAGTTCTGAAGCGGTCGCAGTTGGTGCGGCGGGCCGGCTCAGGCCGCTGTCGCACCATCGGCGATTCTGGGCCTGCGCGGTGATGGCCAGAATGGTGACGAGCAGCGGGACGAGAGTGCGGGGACTTTTCATGTGAATATTTTGCCTTCACCGCGGTGGGAGAGTCCGGGAGCATAGGTTGCCCTCTCATAATCAGCAACCGATTCCCTCGAACAAAAACGTAACACAGATTTCGCCGACGTCAAGAGATCCAAGCAGCAATTTAGAGGACACGGGAACAGCAGAGGGCTAGGCCCAGAGGTCACGCTTACCCGCCACCTATTTTTGCTGAATTGACTCCACCTGCCGGGTGATGGCGTCCAGCCTTACTTCTCCCCAATCTTGGTCGGCTTCGATCTGATGGAAGATTGGTCCCCAGATTGGCATCTCGCGATCACCGTGGGCGGTCAGTGGAGTTGGTTTTCCTTCGATGATTTCCTTTACAAGCTGGGCGGGAAACTTCCCGCCATTTCTTTGCGAGATCATTGTCAGGTCAGGAACCGCATGCTTTAGAGCAAGGGATGCCGGCCCATGCCCTCGCCCATTCGCTCCATGACACGCGGCGCAGTAGTATTGAAAAATCTTCGCTCCCTCGATAGGATTGCGCGCACCCTGATCTCGATCCGGAGCCCCCGAACCCTTCTGGCTTTGCGCGATGCAGACTCCAGTGAGCAACAGCAGCAGAGTAATAATCAGCCTTGGGCGCATGGCACACCTCCACTAAGAGTCACGGCGGATGGCCCTAATAGCCCAGCCTGTATATTTCGGCCCTCGAATGATTTTGTCTGTGCGCCGAGGCACGGGTCTGAGTGATGGATGCCACAATCCTGGGAGGCAGGTCAGCCCGCCCCGCGCGAGAACCTAACCACGGCCTGGTGCCCCATCTCTCGCTTTTTGTTGCGAGACATGGGAGGGGGCGAGACCTGCGCCACCCGCCTTTAACGGAGCCAGCATGACCAGGAGCGCTCCAATAAGAATGAGCACGCCGACACCGAATAGTTCTTGGCGTTCCACTACTTTCAGGTAGGCCTGCGCACCCATAATCGCGGCATGAGCAAAACTCGACCACGCCGTGAAAGCGATTAGGCTACGATTCGCCGGTGGGTTCCGCGCTGCCCATAGCAAAAAAAATCCCAGCGTAACGTACAGACTCAACATCATCGACAGCGCCGGATCCCGCGAGAAAAACATCGTCATCGGATAAACCAAAGCCAGAAAGAGTAATCCAACCACCGCCAGCACAATCTTTAGCGCGCCTTCTCGCAGCATCGTGCCTCCTCGTGAATCACTGATCCTGTTGTTCCGGCCGCTTAAGCTGATAAGCCGCCGCTATCGCCTTATTGGGGTACGTTGCCACGTTGGAAAATGTTCAGTTGCTGGTAAGCCGACCCCAGGGTCAGCTCTCCGTGCGCATTCGCATAGGGGTATACTTCCGCGTGGCCCGGATGCCGGCTGTGTCATAGCTGTGGCATAGAGATCCGCGAAGGAGCGTCGCTCGTGTTTACACACTTCGTATTTTGGCTCTGGTTCGCTGGGCTGACTTTTCTTATCGCAGGTTTGGCCGCCGTTAGAAAGGAGTTAGTGGCGGCCCGTGGCCTGGACAAGCTGATCGCGCTAGGGCCCGTGTTTGTTGGCGCCCCGCTGGCAACGTTCGGAGCTGAACATTTCGTTGACGCACGGCTCATCATGCAGTTGGTTCCGGTGTGGATGTCGGCCCACCTGTTCTGGACTTACTTCGTCGGCTGCGCATTGATCTCCGCCGCGACCAGTCTGGTCGCGATGAAGTTCGTACGCCTTTCCGCCACGCTGCTGGGCGTGATGTTTTTCCTGTTCGTCCTGATGATGGATCTGCCCGGCGCCATTGCCCATCCAGGCAACCGGCTTACCTGGAACTTTGTGCTGAGAGAATCAGCCTTCGCCGGGGGTGCGTGGGCCTTTGCCGGCAGCCAGAACTGGGGGTCGCAGACGGAAAAGCAGAAATGGATGATCCTGATTGGCCGTTGCTTCGTTGCGCTTGCCGCAATTTACTTTGGGGTGGAGCAGTTGCTTCATCCGGAGTTTTCGCCCGGAGTTCCAGACACGAAACTGACGCCGGCATGGGTTCCGCTTCACGCGCTCTGGGGATACCCCGTGGGGGCTTTCCTGCTGGTTGCGGGAACAGCATTGCTCCTCAACAAACGGCCACGCACCGCCGCTGCCTGCGTCGGTGTGGTGATGACGCTGCTCACTGTATTCCTCTACTTGCCGATTCTCGCCATGACTCGTGATCCTTCGCTGATGACGGACGCGATCAACTTTGTTTTCGATACCTTGCTGTTTGGCGGGATGGCACTGTTGGTATCCAGGGCACTGCCCGCGGACTGAGCCGTTTTTTCAACTCCATTATTGCCGGCGCGAATCCGGGGGCACAAGGTTGTTCGCGCGATAGTACACCACGAGCTGGCCGTAGTGCTCCGCGCTGTGCTCGATGGCGAAGGTCCAGAGATAGGAGCCGCGTCGCATCCTTTTCCCCCAGGGAATGGTTTTGTCCAGGCCCGCGTCGCCCTGCTGTTTGATCACATCCGCGCCGTCGGCGAAGGCCTGCTGAACGAACTTCACCACGTCGGCCTTGGTCTTGAACGCGTCCCGCGTCGGGTTGTCGCCTTCGCCGAAGTCGGGCCCGATGTTGGAACCGGAAACCCCGCGGATCACGATGAAATCGAGTGCGGCGAGGTGCAGAAGATTTAAGGCAAAGGTGCGCTCGTCTTTCTGCAACTTGTAATCGTACTTTTCCTCGGGAAAATCCTGGGCCATGGCGACGAGTTTGTTGCCGATCGCGTTCCAGCGATCGAGCATCTCGTCGGCTCGAGAACTTGCCGGAAGCGGAGCTTGCGGTTGCGGTTGAGCATAGAGGTTGGTTCCAACGAGGGCGAGCAGCGTGAGGACGACCGGGGCAAGCGAACACCGCTTCATTGTTATTCTCCTCTCGACTACCGGTTAGCTGGGCTACCGGTTAGACGGAGTGCGGCTACTGTAGTTAGGGGAAAAGTTCAGGCGCCGGGAATCCTCCTCCGAAAGGCGCGAAGGTTGGGGCTGCCGCAGCTTACTTCACGCCTTTCTCCGGATTCCACGACCCCTGCAACTTGCGGACATAGACGATCTGCCCGACGTGGTAGCCATTATGGGTACAGATATTCCCAATCGTCGTCGCCCACGATGCCAGCTTCTGATCGTCGACCGATTCGACAAGTTTCTCCAGGTCCGTCATCACCTGATCCAGCTGCTTGACCGTGTCGTTCCATTGTTTGCTGTCAAATTTCACGAAAGTCTCGTCGTTATCGCCACTGAATTTTTCCAGCGTCTCGCCCTTGAATTTCGCAAGGTTGCGGCGATTCCAAAACAGCAGATGATAAGTGAGCTGTCCGGCAGAGTGCCCTCCACCCGGCGGCTGCCAGTTCGCTTGTTCTGCAGTCAGTCCATCGACCGCAACATTGATTGGCACAAACCAGTCCGCCTCCGTATGGGTAGTGTGCAACTCGTGCAACAGGAGGCTGCGCAGGGTCGCAGGCTGCGGTTGATTTTGTGCGTAGCACGGAAGTGAAAGCATTAGAACCAGGACCGAACCTGCGAGCGCGATTGCATGCTTCATCGGATGTGCTCCTTATCTTTGAACTCAGTGACAAGACTGCTGCCGAAAATAGACGCACTCGATGTGTCTTTGTTAGCGGACGAGACCCGCATATTGGAAATCGAATCGCACCGGACGGAAGCTACTACTCTACTCACCTCCTCGGACATAGAACGCACCGCGCTGGATCCAAAACCTCGTCTCTGGGCTCTTGACAAGATTTCGGTGATTTGAAAGGGCGCGGCTTCAGCCGCTCCGTAAGCTCCAAAAAGTCTTGTCATTCCGAGTCGGGCCTCAAGCCCGGCGAGGAACCGGGCCACGCCAGAAAGAATAATGGCCCCGGAGATTCAGGGCCATTGTGAAAATCACGTGGTGTAAGCACTCTGTCTATTTCAGTATTGGTGAAGGCAACTGCACTGTCAAGTTACTTGGGGAGATTATCTCTGCGTTTTCTCCCCAATAAGTTTCTCCTCCACAAAAGGGGAGAATGGACCCGGCGGGATTCGAACCCGCATCTGCGACTGTGACAGAGTGCTATGTTTCCCTTACACCACGGGCCCTGAGCGGAGTCTCTGTGATGGTGCCGAAGATGGCAAGAGAGTAATCGGGAATTTCATCGCGCAGGTACCGAATTGGGACGAAGGTCTACGCTTCGGGCATTGCAAATCCCACCCTTCAAAACGCGAAGGGTGGGCAGTCGTGGCGCTGTACAGGTGGGACAGCCCCCACCCGCCCACTTCTGTCTCGCAGGTCGCTCTCTCGTTTCAGCGCTGAGGAGAGGCCGGCGGAGGGTTGGCCGTAGACGCCTGTGCCCCATGGTCGTTGCCATCCGACTTCAGCAGCGGGTCATCGACCGGCACTTCATTCTTCACCAGGTCCGTCTTCACTTCCACTTTCTGGTCGCCCTGCGGATTGATATCCGTCTCAAACGTCTTATATCCGGGCAGCGCGATTTTGATCTTGTGGACACCAGGCGCAATCACTAAACCTCGGCCCACGCCCTGGAACTCTGCCACGTGTCCTACGAACAATCCATCCAAAAAGACCGCGGCTCTCGACGGATTTACCGAAATCTTCACCGTGGATGTCACGTCGGGAAGGACCCCCATAGGAGCCTTCGCCATCGCCACTTGCACCACTTGCGTCGCTCCAGGCTGTGCAACAAGCCGCTCGGTGAAGTCGCGATAGCCGTTCTGGCGCACTGTAATCACGTGGTCCCCCGGCATAACCAGGACCTTTTTCGACCCCTTGAGTTCCTTCAGGTAACCAACGTATTGTCCATCCACCCAAACGCCTGAAGTCTTCTCAACATTCGATTTTCCTTCGAACTGAATCTCCGCCATCACATCGTTCCCGGCGTAGACCGCCGGCGTTAACAGCGACGCCAGAATGGCGAGGATCCACATCCGATGGGAGCTGAGCAGCGCTCGTTTCATAAGGAGCCTCCTTTTTCGTACAGAATGAAATAAGCATTACGGATGCCAATCGTATGTCGCTGATACAAAATAGCTTGCGAGTCAGGGTCAGGGGCAAAAGCACCGGTCGGTATGTAGATTGTTCGCCAAGTTGCCAGAATGCACCTCAGCGGCTAAACGGTCTCCCGGGTTCCCCTACTTCTCGCCCAAGGATCTGAGCTGGGAATTGAGATCGTCAATTCGGCGGTCCACATAGTTCTCGAGTTCATACGGATACTGATATTTTTTCGGATCAATGTCGAAAGGAGTGAGCGATGTGTTCTTCTCCACGAGAATCTTGTAAAGAACCGTGTGTGTTTGATATTGGGATATTGCCTGTAACACGTCGGAAACGGCGGCCTCACTCTCCTGGCTGTTTCGTATAAGGTCGAGGTGTTTGTTGATAACACCGACCGCTTCCTGCTGGTTTGGACACGTACATGTTCAACCAAGCGCTAGCGGACAAGATCGTCGAACATCTCGGGGCTGCCTTCCCCGACAAGATGCAATTCGACGATCTCCGAGCAGCCCTTCCTAATCAAAGGCGGGTTCTCTTTTCGGGCGAAAAAGGAATTACGCTTTGCACATGAAATCTGGCAATCCAGTTACTACGATCGGCGAGTGAGAGACTTGGAAGAGTATTTCGCTTTCGGAGAGTATATTCGGCACAACCCAGTCAAGAGAGGTCTCGCACGATCGCCGGAAAAGTGTGCTTACAGTTCGGCACTACCCGGAGTTGATCTTGATCCGGCACCTCAGCGGCTAAAGCCGGTTGACTTCATGAGCGCTTGAATCGCAGCGCCAAAGGCGCTGCGCCACCCAATCGCACTGCGCTAGGAACACCGCGATTCGAGAGCAAACAGCGTCACCATCCCCGAGTCTGCAGCATCTGCGCTTCATCCATTCCCACCACAGCCAGGCCTTTCATTGCTCCTGTCAGATCTTCGCTGACTTCAAGTAATACTTTAGGGTCGTTGAAGTGCGTGGCGGCTTTGACGATGGCGCGGGCGCGCTTCTCGGCTTCTGCGGGATCGGCGAAGGTGGTGCTGTCTTTCATGAAGATGCCACTGCCTACGAAGACGGCTTCGGCACCGAGCTGCATCACGAGGGAGGCGTCGGCGGGAGTGGCGATTCCTCCGGCGGAGAAATTGGGGACGGGGAGCTTGCCGGTTTTCGCGACCATCCTTACCAGTTCGTAGGGCGCGCCGTGCTCTTTGGCTTTGGCGTAGAGTTCTTCTTCGCCGAGGACGGTGAGGATCTTCATCTCCTGCACGATTTGGCGGATGTGCTTGACGGCGTGGACTACATCGCCGGTGCCGGCCTCACCTTTGGTGCGGATCATGGCTGCGCCTTCGGCGATGCGGCGGAGAGCTTCGCCGAGGTTGCGCGCGCCGCAAACGAATGGAACTTTGAAGGCGTGCTTGTCGACGTGGTGGGCTTCGTCGGCGGGCGTGAGCACTTCGGATTCGTCAATGTAGTCGACACCGAGTTCCTGCAAGATTTGCGCTTCGGCAAAATGACCGATGCGGCACTTGGCCATCACAGGGATGGAGACGGTGGCCATGATCTCGCGAATCTTTTTGGGCGAGGCCATACGCGCAACGCCGCCCTCCGCGCGGATCTGCGCGGGCACGCGCTCGAGGGCCATGACGGCGACGGCTCCGGCTTTTTCGGCGATGGCAGCCTGCTCAGCATTGGTCACATCCATAATGACTCCGCCTTTGAGCATTTCGGCGAGGCCGGTTTTGAGGCGGAGACTGGTGGAACTACCGTTGTTTTGCGACATGTTGTGGATACCGTGGGTACCTTTTCGCAAGCGCGAAGGATGAGCCGGCGGCGCAGCTACCGACTGCTTCTATTTTACAGGGCATTCATAATTCGCGGTACTCCGGCGGCTTTCGGCAACAAACCTTTACCACAGGGGTCAGAGGAATACCTGGTAGAGCTTTGCGCTTATGGGGCGAGCGGGTGACCTATTTCCCAGTGCAGGCCGAAGGGGTCGACCAAGCGGCCCAATCGCCAACCGTGGCCTTCTCTTACGGGGAAAATCTCAGAGGCGCCGGCGGTTATTGCCTGAGCGAACAGAGTGTCCGGATCTTTGACGGTAAGGATGATTCGGACGGAGCCGCCGCCGAGAGGTTGCGAGACGGAATTGCTGCGCTCTGGAGACTCCTCGCTGATCCAGAACTCAGCGCCGTGGACGGAGAGCCGTGCGACCACGCGTCCGCTGGGATCGTCGTGTCTATAGACCTCGGTTGCTCCGAACGCTGATTTGTAGAAGGCGACGGCGTTGGCACCACTGCGGACCGTTAGCCACGCAGCGATGGAGTATGTGAATGAAGCGCCAAATGATGCGGGTAACGTCATGTGCTTAGCTTCTCAAAAGTGATCTTAATTCACAGGGCACTGGGGGTGAAGAGTGTGCGTGAGAGCTCGTGCCGTCCCTACAGGACTCGCTCCACTTTCCCACTTACCCCCGCACTCACGTGCGGGGCTATCACATGCCGTCCCTGTCGGGACTGCAATGCGGCGGTTGCGTACCGTCTTCGCGCAAAATTCAGTTCTCACGCACCCTCTGAGGCCCAGCGAATTTTCGATGGCTGACGCGGGGTTCGACATCATTTCATCAAGGCCTTGACGGCTGGCGGCAGCTCGAAGAGAGAGTCGGCGAGCGGCTCGTAGCTCACGGACTTGTAGGTGAAGGTCTGAAAGTGATCGCCGTTGCGCGAAGTATTTTTCGTGGCAACCAGCGGGCCTCCGAAGTTTTTGTAGTCTTCGAACAGGGCGGTCATGACAGTCTTGGACGAGTCGTCAGACTGAAAGCGGTAGCCGGCAAGCAATCCGGTTTGAACGTCGTAGAACTGGTTGTTATCTTTGCCCCAGTGGGTCGTGCCGTGAAGCCAATAACAGCGGCGGCCTTCAAAATCTGTGACACCAGCGAGTTCGAGCTTTTGGAAGTAATCGGGCTGGTGTAGCGGATATTGCAGGTCGGCATCGCGGCGTATGGCATCGAGCGCGGTATCCTTATCGACGCTCGCTCCTTCCGGAGTGACGGACCAGGAAACGCTGCCGTCGAATCCGGCGAGGATCTTGGTACCGTCGGGTCGGGTGACTTTAATCAGTGTCTTGAAGGGTTTGGCGTAATAGGTGAAGGTCGCTTTGCCTGTCGTGTCGCTTCCTTCGATTTCTCCCTGGACAGTTTCCGACTGGACTTTTTGTATAGCGTCGACGCCACCGAGGACTTGCTTGTAGCGGTCGAGAACAGCGTCGGCAGTCTTGAGCTGAGCGTCTTGTGCCCAGACTGAGACAACGGCGGCGAGAATAACAATTGTTAATCTGACCAAACGCATGTCTTCTAGACGCAGGGCCCGGCAAAAGGTCATCGAGCGGTTTAGACAGATTTGGCTTCGGTTTGCGGTGACCTGACTGTCAGCAAAACTGCCGGGCTTTGCCCGGCTGGACAGCCGAGAGCGGCTGTCCCCACATGAACTGTGGTCGACTGAAAACAAAGGTCAAGGTCAAAGGCGTCGGACAGGAGTGTCCGACCCACACGAGTTATCTCTCCACATATTTCGCGAACATCTTTGCTGGGTCGATGGCGATGAAGGTGCCGCGGCTGCGGGCGAGAACTTCATCTTTTTCGTTGAGGATCTCGGCGGTGTTGATGTGGGTTCGTCCACGGACTTCGACCTCGCGGCCTTCGACGCGGAGAGGCTTGTGCAGCGGGACAGGCTTCAGATACTCAACCGTCATCTCGCGAGTGAGTGCGACGACATGATGGAGCTTGTTTACTTTGCCCATGGCATCGTCGAGGATGCATGCGATGATGCCGCCGTGGCAGTGGCCCGGCGGTCCGGTGTAACGCTTACCGAGGCGGAAGCGGCAGATGAAGGTTTGGCGCTCTTCGTCGAGGAGGAACTTGAGGCGCATGCCGTCGGGATTGTTCTGGCCGCAGACGAAACAGTTGTTCTTCTGCATTTTCATGTAGCGAGTGTCGTGGCCGTGGGGCTGGGGCTTCGGTGGCATGGAGGGATTTTAACGGATGCGCGATGAAACTATTGGTTCCATCGAGATTTGATCGTCCGTGCGCAGACAACCAGAGCAACGAAGCCCGCGGGAAAGACCGCCCAGTAGAGAAATACGACCCCGAGCCAGTTGTTCCACTCTTCTCCGAGGTAGAACCACTTGGTGTACTGCTCAACCAATCGTACGACAACGGAGAGGAACCCAGCGGCGATTTCAACCGCTACGAATGCCGCTAGGCCAGCGGCAATACCCCCAAAGGCGGCCGTGAGTTTCTGGGCGGCATACATGCAAGCCAATATGGAGCGAAGCGCGCTCGCGGTCAAGGTTACCAATTCTGTGAGAGCGCATAGTCGGTATCCGGACCTGCGTGAAGAGCACGCGGGAGTGGGGCACCCCTGTTTAGTAGCCAGTGCTAGAAATTCCTTGCGAAGCTGACGGTAGCGTAGCTGTGCAAGGGATCTTTCGACTGCGGTTGTGCTTCGCATTCGCGAAGCGCAACCTTCGCTCAAGATGACAGCGGTAGGATCGCTTCGAAATCGTGCTTCTAACTCTGGCTGGAATCCTGTATACATATCGGTTTTGGAGAACTTGGATTGGAGCGCTCGTGAAATTGAATCGGCAGACTGAAAAGCTTGAGCAGAATAGTTCGGGGGCCAAGGCCCGCTTTAATCTGGATATTTTGATCGCAGCGCTGAAGCGCTGCGCCACCCCAAGGCATTCTTTCGTCACGTTGTGCCTGAGCTTCGTTCTTGCCTTTCTTCTGACTGGCTTCGCCGCGTTCGCTCAGGATCAGAGTAAGGGTGCGGACATGACGGCCGTGACTGCGCCTGCGGCGAAGAAGGGTCAGAAGAAGGATCAAAAGAAGGATGAGAACAAGGAAGCGCCGGCTGAGGAAAAGAAAGGCGGAATGACGGCTGACACTTTTTCCGGGCTTGCGTTTCGGTCGATTGGGCCGGCCGTGGCTTCGGGACGCGTGATGTCGATCGCGGTGAATCCTAGAAACAAGTTTGAGTATTACGTCGGCGTGGCTTCGGGCGGTGTATGGAAGACGGTAAACGATGGGACGACGTGGACTCCGGTATTTGATAAAGAAGGCTCGTATTCCATCGGGTGGGTGACGCTCGATCCGAGTGATCCGGCAGTGGTGTGGGTGGGGACGGGCGAGAGCAACTCGCAGCGCAGCGTTTCGTATGGCGACGGGATTTATCGATCGGATGATGGCGGGAAGAATTGGCAGAATTTGGGACTGAAAAAATCCGATCACATTGGGCGGGTGGTGATCGATCCGCGAGATTCCAAGGTGGTGTATGTCGCGGCGGAGGGCCCGTTGTGGGGGCCGGGCGGCGATCGCGGGCTCTATAAGACGACCGACGGCGGAAAGAACTGGAAGGCGGTGCTGACGATCAGCGAGAACACTGGGGTGGCGGATGTGGCGATTGATCCGTCGAATCCGGACATAGTTTACGCGTCGGCTTACCAGCGGCGGCGGCATGTGTTTACGCTGATCGATGGCGGGCCCGAGAGTGGGATCTACAAATCGACCGACGCTGGCGCTACCTGGACAAAGCTGAAATCTGGCCTGCCCACAGTTGACCTGGGAAGAATTGGACTGGCGGTTTCGCCGGCTGATCCGAGTGTGGTGTATGCCACCGTTGAGGCTGCCGATGGCAAGGGCGGAATCTTCCGATCGAATGACCGAGGAGCGACCTGGGAGCGGCGGAATGAATTCGATGTGGGCGCGATGTATTACGCGCGGGTAGTTGCCGATCCGAAAAATGTTGACCGTATTTTTGTCATGAACGTAACCATGCGCGAGTCGCTGGACGGTGGAAAGACGCTACATAAGGTGGAGGAGACGAGCCACCACGGCGACGATCACGCGCTGTGGATCGATCCGGACGACACCAAGCACTGGCTTTTCGGATCGGATGGCGGCATGTATGAGACCTGGGATGACGCGAAAAACTGGGAGTTTAAGGCGAACTTGCCGACGGTGCAATTTTATGACGTAGCGGTAGACAATGCACTTCCCTTCTACAACGTGTGCGGCGGCACGCAGGATAATTTTTCCTGGTGCGGTCCGGAGCGGACGCGCAACCTGAACGGGATTGTAAATTCCGATTGGTATGTCACGACCGGGGGGGATGGATTTCGGTCGGCGGTCGATTCGGTGGATGCGAATACGGTTTATTCGGAGTCTCAATATGGTGTGCTGGTGCGTTACGACAAGCCCACGGGACAGGAACTGGTGTTGCAGCCGCAGGAGGGCAAGGGCGAGCCTCCGCTGCGATGGAATTGGGACTCGCCGGTAATTATCTCGCCGCATTCACATACCCGGCTTTATTTTGCGGCGAACAAGTTGTTTCGCAGCGACGATCGAGGCGATACGTGGAAGGCAATCAGCGGCGATCTGACGCGACAGATCGACCGCAATCAATTGCCAGTGATGGGGAAGGTGTGGGATCCGGATGCGGTGGCGAAGAATGCATCGACGTCGTTCTACGGAAATATTGTGGCTCTGTCGGAGTCGTCGAAAAAAGAAGGCCTGATTTATGTGGGGACCGATGATGGGCTTATTCAGGTCACAGCTGACGGCGGGCAGAGTTGGACGAAGTACGAGAAATTTGCCGGCGTGCCGGATACGACATATGTCAGCCGTCTGGCGGCGTCGCAGCACGACGCGAATACCGTTTATGCCGCATTTGACAATCATAAGAATGAAGATTTCAAGCCGTACCTGCTACGGTCGACGGATGGGGGAAAGACGTGGACTTCGATTGCGGGGAACCTGCCTGAAAACGGGACTGTCTATGCTTTTGCCGAAGATACGGTAAATCCCAACCTGCTGTTTGCGGGAACTGAGTTCGGCGCTTTCTTTACGATCGATGGCGGCCAGCACTGGGTGCAACTCAAGGGCGGCCTGCCGACGATTGCGGTGCGCGACATGGTGGAGCAGGCGCGCGAAGGCGATTTGGTCATTGCGACTTTTGGGCGCGGCTTTTATGTACTCGATGATATTTCGGCGCTGCGGCAGATCAAGACTGAATCTTTGGAGCAGGCCGCGGGGCTGTTTCCGGTGAAAGATTCCTTGTTGTATATCGAGCGCCATCCGCTGGGCGGTCCGAAGAAAGCTTTTCAGGGAGACGCCTTTTATACGGCGGATAACCCTCCGTATGGAGCGGTATTCACGGCCTACCTGAAAGAGAAGCTGAAGACGAAGAAGGAAAAACGTCAGGATGCGGAGAAGGAAGCGGCCAAGAAAAATCAGACGCTGCCTTATCCGACGAAGGACGAACTGCGGGCCGAATCGGAAGAAGCGAAGCCAGAAATGTACTTCATTGTGTACGACGAATCGGGCGCGCCGATTCGGCGCATCGAAGGCAGTGTTGATTCAGGCTTTCAGCGGGCAGCGTGGGACTTGCGCTATCCCCCGGCTTCTCTGCGCGAACATACTGAAGAAGGTGAAGATTTTCCGCCGGCGGCAGCGCTGGGGCCACTGGTGATGTCTGGAAGTTACTCGGTGCGGATGTTTCAAAGGGTGGATGGAGTAGTGACGGAGCTGGCGGGAACACAGAACTTTAAGGTGGCGGTGGATGGTACTTCGTCACTCACTGCTTCGGACCGTGCGGCGCAAGAGGAGTTTCACCGCAAGGTAGCTCGTCTTTATCGCGCAGCCTCCGGCGCAGTGCATACGGCCGAGGACGTGGAGACGAGGCTCAAGGATATTCGTGCAGCCTTGAGGGAGGCTCCCGCTGCAGAAAAGCAATTGAGTTCGGCGGCTGATTCGATTGAGCAGAAGAATCGCGAAATCCTGCGGGCGCTGCGTGGAGATACGGAAATGCAGAAGCGCAATGAACCGGTACCGTCCTCGATCAATGATCGCATGCAGGCCATCATGGAGGGTGAGCGCTTTTCTTTGGCTAAGCCAACACAAAGCCACGTTGACGACTACAACATCGCTGCGGGAGAGTTTGCGGATCAACTTGGAAGGCTTCGCGCGCTGGTTGAAGTTGATTTAGCTAAGCTGGAGAAGGATATGGAGGCTGCGGGCGCGCCATGGACTCCGGGACGAGTGCCGGAATGGAGTGAGAAATAGGCCGCGCGAATTTCACGGATTTGCAGGGATTCGATGCAAAATCTTTAACATGGAGGACACAGAGGAATACAGGGGATTTCTGTTTTCATTTCTCGTATGTTGGGTTATCCGTGGGAAATCCGTGTGATGTGTGGCAGAAGTTTCTCTAACCACCATGAAGCGCATTCTCTTATCGTGGAGCAGCGGCAAGGACAGCGCTTGGAGTCTGCACATTCTGCGCCAGCGCGGGGAGTATGAAGTGGTTGGGCTGTTGACTACCTTCAATGAAGTGGCGGATCGCGTTGCCATGCACGCTGTCAGGCGTGAACTGGTGGAGCAGCAGGCTGTGGCGACCGGGCTTCCGCTCTGGGCCGTGCCGTTGCCCTGGCCCTGCTCGAATGAACAGTATGAATCGTTGATGGCTGGTGCCCGCTCGAGGGCCGTCGCTGAAGGGATAGAGGGAATCGCGTTTGGCGATCTGTTTCTTGCGGATGTACGCGCTTACCGGGAAAGGCAACTGAAAGACACGGGATTAGCGCCAGTATTTCCGCTGTGGGGAGTGCGAACCCGTGACCTGGCGGAGGAGATGATCGCGTGTGGCATGCGCGCGAAGCTGACTTGTATCGATACCGGGAAACTGGACCGCGGCTTCGCTGGCTGTGAGTTTGATGAAGCGTTCCTTTCGGCTCTGCCCGATGAGGTCGATCCCTGCGGCGAACGGGGCGAGTTCCATTCTTTCGTGTATGCAGGCCCCATGCTAAATGCCACGCTGCCGGTTTCGGTCGGCGAGACTGTGGTTCGCGATCATTTTGTGTTCGCTGATTTGATCTCGCGATCGGCAAATTTCGTAAATGGATCTTATGCACCGAATTTGCAACCTCCGGTTGCAAAATCCTAGTGTAGCTGTGGTAAACTCGGCGCCGACTGATGCTTTGGCTGTGGGACGCGGCAATCTGCGTGGGGAAATCATCGATTGTCGTCGTTCGCATACGGAGGACTGGGGAATGGGCCTCGCGCTGTTGTTGGTTATCTGGCTGATTACCATCGCCAGCACATATTTCTTTGTCGCGAAAACATGGTGGCTGCCGGTAGGTGCTTCGTCGGCCGCGGGATTCATCGACGGACAGTTCGCTCTGACGTTCGTGCTGATGGGAATTGTTTTCGTGGCAGCACAGCTCGCCCTAGGCTATCTGGCATGGCGCTACCGGGAGCAGCCCTCTTCGCCTCCGGTGAATTATTCGCATGGCAATGTGAAGCTCGAAGTAGTGTGGACGGTCCTCACTACGGTTCTTTTTATCGGATTAAATCTGATGGGCAGCCGCGTCTGGGCCAGCCAGCGCTTCGATCCTGCGGGGCCGGGAGCGGTGCAAGTGGAAGTCACGGGCATGCAGTTTGCCTGGTATTTCCGTTATCCGGGGCCGGATGGAAAATTCGGCGGGACCAGCGTCAAGCTGATGGATCCGTCTGCCGGCGGTGAGGCTGCGGTCGGACTCAACACTTCTGATCCGGCGGCGAAAGACGATGTGGTCACGGGAACGATGTACCTTCCGGTCAACCGCGAGGTCGATTTGAGCCTGCGCTCGGTGGACGTGATCCACAGCTTCTTTGTCCCTTCGCTGCGCTTCAAGCAGGACGCGGTGCCGGGACTTAATATTCATATGCATTTAACACCAACACAGATCGGCGAATATGAAATTGCCTGCGCCGAACTCTGCGGGTTAGGACACTACAAGATGCACGGCATGGTTCACGTCGTCAGCCAAGAGGATTATGACAAGTGGCTGGCGGCACGGGAGGCGGAGAAACAGTAATGGCGACGTCAGTAACTCCTCATGCGCACGCGGGTCCTCAGAGGTTCATTCGAAAATATATTTTTAGCCTCGATCATAAAGTGATCGGCCTTCAGTATTTCTTTCTGGCGCTTACGGCGGTATGGGTTGGGATGTTTCTATCGCTGCTGATGCGCATCCACTTGTACTGGCCGAATGCCGTTTTGCCGCTCGTGGGCGAGATTAAGCCGGAGACGTATCTCAGCTTGCTCACCATGCATGGAACGATCATGGTGTTCTTCGTGCTCACCACAGCGCCGCAGGGAGGATTTGGAAATTACTTTCTGCCCATTCAGATCGGCGCGCCGGATATGGCGTTTCCGGTGCTGAACATGCTTTCGTTCTGGACGACGTTCGTGGCGTTTGTCGTGATGCTCGCGGCATTCTTTGTCACTGGTGGAGCGCCGCTTCATGGATGGACGGGATATCCGCCGTTGAGTGCGGTGCAGCAAGCGGGGCCGGGCGAAGGACTTGGCGCCGATTTGTGGATTACGAGCATCGCTATTTTCTGCTTAGCGTCGCTGATGGGTGCGTTGAATTTTCTCACGACTACGCTCGATATGCGGGCCAAAGGCATGACGATGATGCGCATGCCGCTTACGGTGTGGTCGTGGTTCATCACGGCGATTCTTGGGCTGCTGGCGTTCGGCGTGCTGCTCTCGGCAGGCATCTTGCTGTTGTTGGATCGCAATCTTGGTACAAGTTTTTACGTTCCGCTGGTTGTCGTGAACGGGCAGATCATGGGGCACAAGGGCGGCTCACCGCTGCTGTGGCAGCATCTGTTCTGGTTCTTCGGGCATCCGGAAGTGTATATCGCGATCCTGCCCGGGATGGGTGTGACGTCGCAGATTCTGTCGACGTTTTCGCGCAAGCCCATCTTCGGCTACAGGGCGATGGTCTACGCCATGCTCGGCATCGGGTTTTTCGGATTCATGGTGTGGGGCCATCACATGTTCATGAGCGGGATGAGTCCGTATTCAGCGTTCGCCTTCTCGCTGCTAACCATGTGCATCGGGGTGCCTTCGGCGATTAAGACCTTCAACTGGCTGGGTACGATGTGGAAGGCGCGCATTCGATTTCAGACGCCGATGCTCTATGCCATCGGCTTCGTTTCCCTTTTCGTCTCGGGCGGATTAAGTGGGCCGTTCCTGGCGCAGCCGGTGCTCGACATTCAATTGCACGACACTTATTTTGTGGTCGGTCACTTTCACTTGATCATGGGAGTGGCAGCGATCTTTGGAATGTTCGCAGCGACTTATTATTGGGTTCCGAAAATGTTCGGGCGCATGATGAATGAAACCTGGGGCAGGATCCACTTCTTCATCACGCTGCTTGGAACTTACGCGATCTTCATGCCGATGCATTACCTGGGCATCGCCGGCGGAACCCGGCGGTACTCACAATATACGGAAGTGGCCTATCTGCAGAAACTGATGCCGATTCATCAGTTCATGACATACGCGGCGATTATCACGATTGCGGCGCAGTTTATTTTTGTGATCAATCTGTTCTGGAGCATATTCAAAGGGCCGAAGGCGAGCGACAATCCGTGGGAGTCGACTACGCTGGAGTGGACGACGGCGACTCCGCCTCCGCATGATAATTTTGGGGGAGTGACGCCAGTGGTGCACAACGGCCCCTATGAATATGGGGTGCCAGGAGCGGCGCGGGATTTTGTGATGCAAACCGACCCGGCGGTCGGGACGGCGCATTAGGGCGACCGCAGCGGCTAAAGCCGGCAAAGAAATGGTGAGCAGCATCGCAGCGCTGAAGCGTTGCGCCACTCAAAAACGAATGGAGAAATGAACAGGTCTGTAGCGGTGGAACACGGCCATACCTAAAACCGAGTAAAGCTTTCTGGCATCTGAAGTATTTATGGCGACGTATACACCAAGTACTCCGGTAAACAGGTTGGGGCGGGGCGGCGCTGTGCCACCTCGGGATGGCGGCGGAGATGATGGACGAGTTCCGGAATCGAATCTGCCGAATTATGGAGCGAGGCTGCGCCGGGCGCGCCTTGGTTTGATATGTGCGATTGCGACTGTCAGCATGGTCTTCGTATCGCTGACCAGCGCATATGTGGTCCGGCGGGGCTTGCCGACTTTTGACGACGCTAACCGGGTTTACGTTCGCGACTGGGGTTCGGTGCAGTTACCGTGGTTGCTGCTTGCCATCAATACCACGTTGCTCCTGGTCAGCAGTTTAACGATGGAACGCGCTCGCCGGGATATCGCGCAACAGGCCGCGCTGGCTCCGGTGCGGTCGATCCCAGGAATTTCGCTGGGTGAAGAAAGAAGCTTCCCGTGGCTGGGCGTAACGATTGTGCTTGGCGTTGGATTTTTGGCGGGGCAGTGGATGGCCTGGCGCGAACTACAGGGTCGAGGGTTTTTTGTAAACACGAATCCGAACAGTTCTTTTGTTTATCTGTTGACGGCGACCCATGCAGTCCATCTGGCGGGAGGGATGATTGCGTTGCTGTGGGCTGGCATTACTTCCCTCCAACATAAGCCCGTTGAGGGCCGCAGAATTGTGGTTGACATCGCGGCATGGTATTGGCATTTCATGGCAGTGCTGTGGATTTATGTGCTGGCTCTGTTAGGGTTTGTGCGCTGAGGAAGCGAATAAGGAAGCCAATAAAGATGCGAGCCAAACGCGCGGATTACGCATCGCAAAAAACGCGATGCTTCGCGCGGCTCGCCTAGATCGTCGGGCAAAGAACGCCCGCCCGGGATGACAATGCAGCGATGACAATGCAACGGAGAAAGGGGAAACTGGGGAATGGCTGATGCCACTCTGCAACACACCGTCGCGGTCGGGCACGGAACTGGAGGCGAGTTCGAAGCTCCCCTGTTTGGGGCTTACTCCAAGAAGGTTGGCATGTGGCTATTTCTGGCCTCCGACTCACTAACTTTCGGGGCCCTGCTATTTGCCTTCAGCTACAACCGCATCTATACCGCGTGGCCGACGCCATTTGGCAAAGAGAGCATCATCAATGCAACCATAATGACGGCGTGCCTGCTATCAAGTTCTCTGACCATGGTGATGGCAGTCTTCGCGGCGCAGCGGCACGACAGGGCCTGGACGCGCAACTGGTTGCTGGCCACGATGGCGTTTGGCACGGCGTTCATTGTGCTGCACGCGAAAGAGTGGACTCACTTGATCCATGAGGGATTGACGCTGCCGGGATTTCCTGCAAGCGTCGAGCACGGCGCGGGTGATTACGCGCCCATTTCGTCGGGAGTACCGCAGTTCGCAGCCACATTTTTTGGACTGACCGCGATGCACATGCTGCACGTCACGATTGGCGTGATTTATCTGGGAGTGGTGGCACTGAGGAAGTGGTTTTTGCCGATTCTGGGGTTGCTGTGGCTGGGGGGATACTTTCTGATTCCGTCGGATAACGTTTTTCATTACGGCGTCCATGTGCTGCTGATTGGGTTGATTGTCGCGAGCATAATTCTTTTTTTGAAGCCCAAAGACTACGACGCGCACGATGTCGAAGTCTCCGGGTTGTATTGGCATTTCGTGGATTTGGTTTGGATGTTTATTTTCCCGCTGGTGTATTTGATGTCGACGAGGGTGTAGCTAAGTCGGGCGACAAAACCCTTAGACACAGAGCCGCAGAGGACCACAGTGAAACACGGATTCAGCGAGGAACTTTTCCATGCACGATGTTGCGAAGCACGACGACAGTAAAGGACAGTATTTCTGGGTTTGGGGCGCACTGCTGGTACTGACCGGGGTGGAAGTCTGGTTGGGCTACCGGCAGATCTTCGAGCCAGTGCGCATGTTGCAGGTGCTGCTAATTCTGTCGGTGATTAAATCGGCGCTGATCATTGGCTATTTCATGCACCTGAAATTTGAAAAAGCGGTGATGCGGTGGATGCTGGTGATCTCGGTGGTGGCCTGCTTCGTGATTATGTACATGTTCTTTTTTCCCGACGCAGATCGCATTTTGCGGCTGGGTGTGAAGTAGTTTCGTGGGAGTCGTTCTTGAGAATCGCCATGAAGTTTGTTTACGGTAAAGCTCGCGCGTTCGCCCTGCTGACATCGCTCAGCCTTTTCGCGTTGCCTGCCTTCGGACAAGGCTGCGCCATGTGCAATGCGAACGCAAGAAGCACACCCAAGGAGGGGCAGCAGGCGCTCAATCGCGCGGTCCTGGTGCTTCTTATTCCACCGATCGGATTTATGGTCTTCGGAGTGGGATTAGCCTTCCGCTACGGTAAGCGGCGCGATCAAGATCCCGATTAACCTGCGCTCGTTACGCCGAGGCTGCGACGCTCATCGTCATCGTCAGTTCCAGATTTTCCTGAAGCGTAGCCGTCTCGCGGGCGCCGGTGTGGCGTAACACCTCTTGCGCCCAATGGGTTTTCGCACTCTCCGAGCAAGAGACGTAAACCAGCGCTCCGAGATGGCGAAGTTGATCCTCATACCGCTCCGCTTCGTCTTCTGGAAGGCCCAGTCCGACTAGTGTCCTGGCGTTACCGCAAAGCGCGGGAGCGTCCTGCGTCATCAACGCGTGAAGAAACGCCCGCGAGCGGATGAAGAAACCCACCGAGGGAATCAGCACTGCGCCGAAGGCCGAGAGCCAACCAATCATACCCACGGTGGCTGCATTGTCATCCCGTTGCGAACTGAACAGGCTGGCTTCACGAACGATGGAAGCAATCGGATGCGCAGGCGAGAGCATCATGCAGATATCTTCGTTTTCAAAGCCAGCTTCGTTCAGCGTGTGAACGATATCGGACAATGCGGCGTCTTGCGAGTAAATTCCGTAGGCAGCTGCGGTGTTGACTGGCATGGGGATCTCCGCGCGAAGGATTGAGTGGACGTTACACCACTTCGACGATCCATGGCACTCGGGTAAATCATGTAGAGCCCAGCGTTTCGTTTTGACTTGAGAAGCTGCCATTGCCCAGTAGCATTTCTTTCGATCGGGTGTAATTTTGACCGTCCGCGGAGGTCAACTTTTTTGCTAAGGCGCTGAATTTGAAAGCGATAAACCTGTTTGACGGATGTGGCAAGGTTTTTGCAGCAAGCTCGGTGAATCCAAGCCTGATTCTCGGAGGCATGGCTGTGAAAAACTTTTTGCTGCGTCTCTCCCTAGCTGTGGCGCTGACGTTTCTAGCTCTCGCCCTCGGACCTTCCCTGCAGGCGCAACAGGCCGATCAAGACCCCGCACCCGCGACTCCTCGCCAGCCGCAAGCAGCGGGACAGCAACCTAACGAAGCGCAGATGCCGGCTTCCGGGGATGCCACCACACGGGAAGCAAAGACCTTCACCGGCCATATTGTGAGGGAAAATGGCGAACTGGTGTTGAAGGATCCAGTGACGAAAGTGAGTTACAAACTCAATGACGCAGCAAAGGCGAAACAATACATCGGGAAGCAAGTGAAGGTGACCGGTAAGCTGGATATGGACAGCAACACCATTCAGATAGAGAGTATCGAACTGCTCTCGTAAGATCTTGTCCTCGGCAGTGTTTTGTAGAGATGTGCGGAGGGTTCATCGGCCTCTCTCCGCGCCATGGATCAGATTTAGGAGAGGCGACTGACTTCTCAAAAGGTGATTGGAAAAAGCGATGACTTCTGAACTTCGACCTAGCCAGCTTCGATCTCGATTTCGCTACGATTTCCCAACCGCAGTCACATTCCTGATTTTTGGATTGGGAGCGGGCTGGCTACTGGCGATGCTCCGGTCTCCGCACTTGCATCAAGCCGGAGTCCCGCAGTTCGCCGCCAGACCGCGCGCATCCTGAGGAAAGCTCTGCTTTATAATAAAAGATTCGGCAGACCCTCTGGAGGCTACTGGGCAATTCCACTAGACATCGGAGGCATTGCCGGCCTTTTACTCGATGTCCTCCCCGCTACCTACGGAAAGCATTATCGTTCGCGGCGCCCGCGTTCATAACCTTAAGAATATCGATTTTGAGGTTCCTCATAACAGTTTGACAGTGGTTACCGGGGTCTCGGGATCGGGCAAGTCTTCGCTCGCTTTCGACACCATTTATGCGGAGGGTCAGCGGCGATATGTGGAGTCGCTCTCGGCGTATGCGCGCCAGTTTCTGGAGCGCATCGAGAAACCCGATGCAGATTCCATCGATGGCATCGCCCCGGCGGTGGCAATCCGACAGAAGAACACGACCCGCAACCCTCGGTCGACGGTGGCCACGGCGACCGAGATTTACGACTATCTGAGATTGTTGTTTGCCCGGATTGGCCGAACCTATTGCGCCAATTGCGGACGCGAGGTGAGGAGAGACACCGTCGACGAAATCGCAGACGCAGTATTGGCGTTGGATCCCGGGGCGCGGGCGCAAATTGTTTTTCCTCTACAGACGGCCCCCGCGGCGCCGCAGGAGAAGGAAAAGGAAGGTCTGCGAAAACGCAAAGCAGGCAAGACGGCCGCTGCCCCCGATGCAGGGCTGACTGATCAGCTTAAAGCTCGACTGTTCGAATTGCGCAAGGCAGGATTCAACCGGCTGTATCAGTCGGGGCAGGTATTTGAGTTTTCCACTCCGGAATCGCTGCTGGATATTCGCTTCGATCAGCCAGTGTTTATGTTGGTCGACCGGCTCAGCATTTCGCCCGAGTCGCGCTCGCGCATTGTCGATGCAGTGGAAACTGCGTACCGCGAATCAGGCGAAGTGATTTTTGACTTGCCGCCGCATGATGACCAACTGGAGCAGCGGATACGATTCGCGCAGCGATTCGAGTGCAAAAGCTGCAATCGGCGCTACGAAGAGCCGGAGCCGCGTCTGTTCTCCTTTAACAATCCATATGGAGCTTGCGCGCGATGCCAGGGCTTCGGCAACACGATTGATTTCGATCTTGATCTCGTGATTCCGGACAAAACCAAATCTCTCGGCGAAGGTGCGGTTGATCCGTGGAACAAGCCGAAGTACCGTTCGCTGTTCACGGAGATGAAACGCTTTGCCAAGCAGGAGGAGATTCCGCTGGACATGCCATGGGCAGAACTTGACGCGGAACAACAAGAACTCATTCTGGATGGAGACGGGAAATTCCTGGGAGTGCGCGGCTTCTTCCAGTATCTGGAGCGGAAGAAGTACAAGCTGCATATACGAGTTTTCTTGAGCCGCTATCGCGGATACTCGACTTGCCCTGAGTGCCGGGGCTCGCGGTTGCGCCTGGAAGCGCGTCAGGTGAAGATCAACGGCAAAAATATTTGTGAAGTCTGCGCAATGACGGTGGAGGATGCGGCGAAATTCTTCGCGGACGTGCGGCTGACCGCGGAGGAAGCCGAGATTGCGGAGCGGTTGCTGCAGGAAATTCGCGAACGTTTGCGCTTTCTCAACGATGTAGGGTTGGAGTATCTGACGCTCGACCGGTTGTCTTCGACGCTTTCTGGAGGCGAAGCACAGCGCATCCAGCTCGCGACATCGCTGGGATCGCGGCTGGTGGGCACGCTCTACGTGCTGGATGAACCGTCGATTGGACTGCACAGCCGCGATACACATCGACTGATCAAGATCTTGAAGGATCTGCGCGACTTGGGGAACACGATCCTCGTAGTGGAACACGATCCCGACATTATGCGCACTGCAGACCGCATTCTTGACTTGGGTCCGGGGGCGGGAGAGAACGGCGGAAAGTTGGTGGCTGCGGGAAACTACGAAGAGATTTTGCAAAATCCCGCTTCCCTGACAGGCCGTTATCTTGCTGAAGATTTGCGCATTCAGGTGCCGGCCGTTCGACGCCAGCCGGGAGCGGAGCAGATCAGGATCAAGGGTGTGCGCGCCAATAATCTTAAGGGCGTTGACTTCTGTATTCCCTTGGGAATGCTTGTGGCGATCACGGGGGTTTCGGGATCCGGGAAATCCACCTTGCTGCACCAAGTTCTTTATCAGGCTCTCGGTGAAAGCAAGAAGCAGCAAACCGCTGGCTCGGCGCGCGGTTCGGCGACATGGGAGAGTCTGGAGGGGGATCAGTTCATCGACGAGGTAGTGCTGGTCGATCAATCTCCCATTGGGCGGACTCCGCGGTCGAACCCTGTAACTTATATCAAGGCGTTCGATGCGATTCGCGACCTCTTTGCGTCGCTGCCCGAAGCCAAGAAACGCGGCTTCGCTTCAGGCCATTTCTCCTTCAACATCCCTGGCGGTCGCTGCGAAACTTGTCAGGGCGACGGCACGGTTACGGTGGAGATGCAGTTCCTGGCCGACGTGGAACTCATCTGCGAAGAGTGCAAAGGCACGCGCTATAAAGCGCAGGTTCTCGAGGTTCGGTACCACGGGAAGAATATTCACGAAGTGTTGAACCTCACGGTGAAAGAAGCACTCAAGTTTTTTGCGGAAGTACCCAAGATCACGGAAAAGCTGCGCGTGTTGGACGAAGTTGGCCTGGGATACCTTCGGCTGGGACAATCGGCAACAACGCTTTCGGGAGGAGAAGCGCAGCGCATGAAACTGGCGGCGCATCTGCAGCCGGCGGCTCGCGAAATTGGGCGCACCGGAGCGTCGCGGCAGGACGAGGGGCGCCGTGGGCGACGGCTGCTCTATATTTTTGACGAGCCTACGACTGGATTACATTTCGATGACGTCAGCAAACTGCTGGCGGCCTTCCGCCGTCTGATCAATGCGGGCGGTTCCATCCTTGTGATCGAACACAATCTGGAAGTCATCAAAACCGCCGACTGGGTGATTGACCTGGGCCCGGAGGGTGGCGCGCGCGGCGGAAAGATCGTAGGAATGGGTCCGCCCGAGGTCATCGCTAAGCTGCCCTCTTCTTACACCGGGAAGTATCTGGCGCGATTGTTGAACGGCAGCGGCAATGACACGGTTACGAGTAACGAAGCGTCGCGTTCCAATGGGAGCAAATAGACTTCTCGCATTATGCCTGGTGTGGTTGGCCCTGGGCCCGCGTTCTCAAGCGCAGGATGCAAGCCCGACTCCGGCGCAGCCGCCGTCAACATCCACTTCTCAGTCGTCTTCTCAGTCGTCGGGGCCTAGAGACTCCGTTTCCGATAAAAAAGAATCGAGTTCCCGCCATTCCGCTCATCACATTCAGATTCCGGTGGAGGATTCTCAGCCAACGGAACTCACCCAGGCGGAAGCGGCGATTGAAAAACAAGACTACGCCACGGCAGAACCACTTCTTAAGAAGCTGGTTGAACAGGAGCCCGCGAGCCATGTGGGGTGGTTCGATCTTGGCTTCGTTGAAAACAATTTGGGCAAGGTCGATGATTCGATCGCGGCCTATCGCAAGTCGGTTGCCGCTAAGCCGGATGTCTTTGAGTCAAATCTGAATCTTGGGCTGCAACTCGCGAAGACCGGGCAGCCAGATGCAGAGAAGTTTCTGCAAGCCGCGACTCATCTGAAACCATCCAGCCATGGGGCGGCAGGTCAGTATCGGGCATGGCTTGCGCTGGGGCAGACGATTGAAAAATCGAAGCCGGAGCAGGCCCTGAGCGCCTTCCGACAGGCGTCGGCCCTTCAACCCAAAGAGGCCGAGCCGCATCTTTCTGCCGCCGAGCTTCTCGAAGAGGAAAATAAGTTTGCCGACGCTGAACAGGAATACAAACAAGCGCTCGCGCTCGACTCGCAATCTTCCGACGCGGTCATTGGACTCGCGAATATCTACATGCGCGGACGCCGCTTCCCCGAAGCGGAAGATTATTTGCGCAGGTTGCTTGCGGAACACGCGGACTCGGCACCGGTTCACATCCAGTTGGGAAGAGTTCTGGCTGCTGAGGGCAGGCTTGACGACGCCGCCTCCGAACTGCAGTCGGGGATCAGACTCGCACCGGGGAACGACGCCGCACAGCGCGACCTGGCGGATTTGTATGTGAGTGCCGGGAAGAACGACTTGGCCGAAGCCGGGTACCGAACGCTGCTTGCGGCTCACCCGAACGAGGCCGAACTTCACCGACGTCTGGGCGAAGCGCTGCTGCCGCAAAAGAAATTCTCCGAGGCTCAACAGGAATTTGCTACCGCTGTAAAACTCAAGCCCGACCTTGGAGAAGCCTATGGTGGCCTGGCCTTCGCCGCCGGCGAAAACAAGAATTACGAGCTTGTGATTCGCGCGCTCGACGCCCGCGCCAAGCTGCTGCCGGAAGTTGCTATCACATACTTCATGCGGGGATCGGCTTACGATCATCTGCACGACTTCAAGAAAGCCGCCACCAGCTATCGCCTCTTCCTCAACAGCGCCCACGGGAAGTATCCTGATCAGGAATGGCAGGCGAAACACCGGCTCATAGCCATTGAACCAAAGAAGTAGCCAGGGAGCGAACGGGGCGGGGATGGAAAGTTTTCGAATCTGGTGGATTGCGGCCGCGGGATTATTGCTTGCGATGGTGGTCGCGCCTTGCACGACGCTGATCGGACGCGATGAACCCACGATCGAAGAACTGAAGGCGCGGGTCGCAAATACCAGCAATTCAGATCGTCCGCCATTGTGCATTCGCATATCCGAACGCCAACTGGAAGAGGCAGAGAAGCTCTATGCGGCGGGCGATATCGAGAAATGGAAGGCCGCCCTGGTTGACGTGGTCGCCTTTGCTGAGCTGGCTCGCGACTTCTCGATTCAGTCACACAAGCACGAGAAACAGTGTGAGATCGCCATCCGCAAAGAGGCTCGAAAGCTGGCCGACCTCAAACATACCGTCTCCCACGATGATCAGGAGCAGGTGCAAAATACAGTCGACGGATTGGAGAAAGTTCGCGACGACCTGTTGTTGGCAATGTTTCCGAAGGGTGGCAAGAAATGACTGTGTTTCAATTTCTGCGATTCCGGTTTCTAGCATCCGGTTTGCGAGCACAAATGTGCCTGGGCTTGTTATTGTTCAGCGCCGTGGGGGCCTCGGCACAGCAGCACCGGGATCCTTTCACGCAACCGGAGATCGACCAGATTCGCGATGTCAGTTGGGAGCCACAGCAGCGTCTCGCACTCTATGTGAAGTTTGCACGAGCGCGCCTGGTCGCTCTTGAGCAGATGCGCAATGATCCTAAAACGAAGAATCGCGCACAGCAAACCCACGATCGCCTGGATGACTTTGTGCTCATCTATGACGAATTGAACGACAACATTGACACTTACATCGATCGGAAGAACGATATACGCAAGCCTTTGAAGCTGATCATCGATGCAGATAGCGAATTCCAGGCCAAATTGCTGGCGTTGAAAGATGCAGCCGATGTCTCCGCGGCGGAGGCGAAGCAATACGAGTTCACACTTACAAATGCGCTCGATACGCTGGCGTCATCGGTGGACGACCACCGCAAGCTCCTGACCGAGCAAGAAGAGGCTTCCAAGCATAAGAAATTCGCTAAGGCAGCGGGTAACAAGTCGGAGTGAAGGGTTGGCTGCACTCGGGGGGGCTGAAGGCCGATGGATTATTAACGGCTTACGCGGCGCTGAAGCGCCGCTCTTCCACGGTCGAGGACGAATTGATTGTCTTTCGAACCGCATGGAAGCGCCTTACGCGAGCCTATTGGGCGAGCGTTAGTTAAATCTGCACAACGCACGCGTGCTAATCTAGCCTTATTGTGCGTGAAGGACTGCTTGAAATCTTTCATGATGAACACCGCCGGCTGCGTCCGGATGCCGCCCCGCCGGAGTTGCTGATTGAATTTTTTGCCTTCGCCAATGTGAACAACACGATTCGCTTGCGCGAGGGCAGGCTGCTGGTCCGGCTCTCAGACCTGCTGGAGGGCGCGCCGGACACGATTGTCCGCGCCATCGCTCACATTCTGCTGGCTAAGATGTACCGAAAGCCTATCGATCGCGGCCATTCTGCCCGTTACCGCAAATATGTGGGCAGCCGCGAAGTTGTGAATAAAGCGCATCTGGTCCGGCAGATGCGCGGACGCAAGCGGCTGCACTCTCCCAAAGGCCGCGTCTACGATCTCGACACGATCTTCGAGGATCTGAACCGGCGCTTCTTCCACGGGCTGCTGGGCCGTCCGCGCATGAGTTGGAGCCCGGGCAAGACGCGCCGAATTCTGGGTCATTATGATCCTGCGCATAATGCGATTGTCATCAGCCGAATTCTTGATCAGCTCTCAGTTCCCCGCTATGCGGTGGAATATATCGTCTACCACGAAATGCTGCACCTGAAGCACCCAGTCAAGCTGCGCGGAAGCCGGCGGTGTGTACACCCGGCGGAGTTCCAGGCGGAGGAAAAAATGTTCCCGCAGTTGGAGCGGGCGGACGAATTTTTGAAAAGGTTGTGAACGAAGTCGCCCGATTGCAACAGCCGTCTCGCCGAAAATCTTCCGACTAATCATCGCCGAAAGTCTATTCTGACGCACTGTGCGCTTCTAGAGATCCGCGGGTACGTGTCTTCGGGCCGTTACACCACCAGCAGAAATTCCTTTGCAGTCACTCATGTACAGACAAAACACTCGCAAACGCGCTGTTGGGCGTGTTCAACAATGGAACCTCAGCTTCATGATTTCAATTGTGATCCGAGTCAGCTATCCCTTTCATTCACGGCGCGTCTCACACAGCAAAGATTGACACCCGAGTCGCTTCGCTTCGTGAGCAGGATTCCTGGCAGCAGCGACTCTGCGGAGGGGAACTATGGCGGCCCGCGTTTGCATTCTCTTCCTTCTTTTGTCCGGGTCAGTTTTCGCTCAGGTTGAAGTGGATAGAAGATCCATCAGCGCGTTCGTGAGCGTCGTTGATCTCAACGTCCCTCCTAAAGCCCGCAAAGAAGTCGTCCAAGCGAACGAATTCATTGCAGGAAAGAACTGGACAAAAGCAATTGAGAAACTCCAGCATACGATCAAGATTTATCCGGACTTTGCTGTCGCCCACAACAATCTGGCGGTAGCGTACGCGCACCTTGGCGATCAGATCCGGGAGCGCGAGGCACTCGAGAAGGCAATCAGTATTGACGATCACATGAGCCTCGCTTACCTAAATCTTGCTCGAATGAATATATCGGTTAGCGATTTTCCTCCTGCGGAGAGCCTGCTTCTGAAGGCTTCGAGCCTTGATCCTACCGACGCGACGACGCTCATCCTGCTGGCCTATACCGAGTTCATGAATCAACACCTGGATGATGCCATAGCTACGTGCCGGAGAGCCCATTCCATGCAGTACGCTCATGCTTTCGTGCATCGGGTTGCCGCGCGCGTGTTCGAACAAAGAAACCAGGTGACCGATGCTATCGCCGAGTTGCAGCTTTTCCTTACTGAAGAGCAACTTGGTCCCAGTGCGCAAGGAGCACGCCAAGAGCTGGCAACGTTGCAGTCCATTCCGAATCGTGCTCTTCCTACCACTGCCGAGAGTTATCAACCCCGTTTTTGTCGACCTGATCGTTGCTCGATCCCATAAACTGTCGATGACTGGGTACGGCTCTTCACAGTGACACAAAGACGCGACTTTCGACTTCGTTCAATCCCCAGATTTCGCCGTGTGATGCAGATCACGCACGTTCGTGATGGGGCGGATTGACGCCCCCCGCGCTCCCGGCATATCCTTGAAGTTGAAATTGAAATTCATTTTCAAAATGACAGGCTATTCATAATGCTACAGGCTTTCATCATTACACTGCGCGAAGGGGTTGAGGCCGCCCTCATCGTGGGAATCACGCTGGCCTATCTGGTGAAGATTGGCCGGATCGATCTTCGCAAGGCCGTCTACGCCGCGCTGGGCGCGGCTTTTCTGGGCAGCATAGGGATCGCAATTGTGATCTCCCGGCTGAACTGGAATGAGGATGTGTTCGAGGGGTGGATTATGCTGGTCGCCGCCTTCTTTGTCGTCACCATGGTGATTTTCATGATGAAGACGGGGCGGAAGCTGAAGGGGCAAATTGAAGGGAAGGTTGGCCTACTGGCGGGCGACGATGCCTGGATTGGCCTGTTCTTCTTTGTGTTTTTGATGGTACTGCGCGAGGGCGCGGAGACTGTGTTGATCCTCTCGGCCGTTTCGCTGAACTCGACCGAACTGATGAGCTTTCTGGGTACGCTGCTGGGTGTGCTGGCGGCAGTTGCCTTCGGGGTGATGTTCGTGAAAGGCAGCGTGCGGATCAACTTGCAGAAATTCTTCAAGGTCACGACCGCCATTTTGTTTCTGGTGGCGCTGCAGCTCGTGATCGCCGGACTACACGAACTCTCCGAGAGTGGCGTACTTCCCTCTTCCAAGCGCGAGATGGCCATCATTGGGCCGATCGTGCGCAACGATCTTTTTTTCTTCGTCACGATATTCGCTTTGGCGGCATTGATGGTTTTATTCGATGCCAAGCGTCGGCAGCCGATGCCTGAGTTGTCTTCTCCGGCCGAGCGTCGCAAGGCAACGTGGACGGCTCGGAAGGAACGTCTGTGGATGGCTTCGGTTTACGTCTTTTCATTCTTCTTTATCGCGATGCTGACCGCCGAGTTTGTCTATGCCAAGAGCCAGAGCGCGCTTTCGCCGGCAACGGAGGTGAGCTTCACGAACGGCCAAGTGAAGATCCCGCTGGCGCAGGTTTCCGATGGAGACTTGCACCGCTATCAAGCGCAGGAGAACGGCACGCCGGTGCGCTTCTGGCTCTACCAGAAGCCCGACGGCAAAATTGCTACGGTATTCGACGCTTGCGAAATTTGCGGTGCGGTCGGCTTTTACAAATCAGGTAATGGAGTTATCTGCAAGAATTGCGCTGCTCCGATCAATCCGCAGTCGGTTGGAACGCCGGGCGGGTGCAATCCCATTCCGCTCAAAATGATCCAGACTGCTGATTCGGTGATTATTCAGGAGGCGGACGTTGCGGCCGGAAGCCACGCGTTCGAGAAACAATAGCGGATGTTTGCCCGGCTCGTTTACGAATCGTTCCGCCGCCAGAAACGCCGTAAACTGCTGGCCGGGGCAGCCATCACTCTTGGCGTCACTGTGGCGACAGCGATGATTGCCGTCGCCACCGACATTGGCGATAAAATCAACCGCGAGCTACGTACCATCGGCGCCAATCTGTTGGTAACTCCTCAAGAAGATACGCTGGACGTGGAAATTGGCGGCTTCAATTTGAAGCCGCCGAGCGATGGCGCCTTTCTGAACGAAGCCGACCTGCCGAAGATCAAGGGCACGTTCTGGCACAACAACATCACAGGGTTTGCGCCGATGTTACCGGTGAACGTCACGCTGGAACGCGACGGTAAAACGGAAGGTATCACCTTGCTCGGCACTTACTTCGCTAAGCAAGTTTCCTTCGGCAACGAAGAGTTCGCTACGGGAGTGCGATCGACGCACCCATGGTGGAAAGTTTACGGAGCGTGGCCCAATGAAAATGACAGTTCCAGCGACGTTCTGCTCGGAGAGCGGCTTGCAGCGCGGATCTCGGCGAAGCCTGGCGATGAGATCTCAGTATCGGGACGCGAGTTGCGCGTGAGTGGGGTCCTCTCCACCGGAGGCAGCGAAGACGAGCAGATCGTCGCGCCCCTGGGGCTCGCGCAAGAGATTCTCGGCAAGCCCGGGGCGGTTCGCCGTGTGTATGTGAGCGCCCTCACCAAGCCGGAAGATGCACTCGCGCGTCGTGACCCTAAAAGCATGTCCGGCGCAATCTATGACCGCTGGTATTGTTCGCCCTATCCGCAGTCGATTGCTTTCCAGTTGCAGGAGGCGATTCCGCACTCGCACGCCGAGCAGATCCGCCAGGTCGCGCAGAACGAAGGCGCTTTACTGACGCGCATCGAGGGGCTCATCTTTCTAGTCACGCTGGCTGCACTGTTTGCATCGGCCCTCGCGGTTTCTGCCGCGATGGCTACTTCCATCTTCGAGCGCCGCGCGGAAGTCGGCCTGATGAAGGCTCTGGGCGCTGGAAAGCTCGCGGTAGCGTCCGTATTCTTTGCCGAGGCGACGCTGCTCGCATTGATCGGCGGCTTCGTTGGCTTCGGCGCCGGAGGATTTCTGGCCCGCCAGATCGGCCGCTCGATTTTTAATTCGCAGATCACGGTTGCGCCCGTTCTTTTTCCGGTGATCCTGGCCATTGCGGTAGTGGTCACGTTTGCGGGAAGCGCCGCTGCCATCCGCAAAGCAGTGGGGCTTGACCCGGTGTACGCGCTGCGAGGTGAATTGTGAACGGAAGCGCATCCAATTCCGCGCGGGAGCTGGCGGCGGGGCGCGCGCAGTCGCCGCATACGTCCATGTTCCTTCGCATGCTGATCCGGGCGGCCGTGCTGCGTCGCGGACGTGCTGCCTCGGCTCTATTCGCCATGGTGGTGGCCGCGGCGGTCGCGACCGCCATGCTGAACCTCTACGTGGATGTGCAGGCTAAGCTGCGCCGCGAGTTCCGCAACTATGGGGCAAATATTGTGGCGGTGGGCAAAGACGGCGCTTCCCTTCCCACCAGCGCTCTGTCGCAGGTAGAGTCACTTCTTGCGGGTCGCGGTGTGGCAGCGCCTTTCGCGCTGGTAGTTGCGCGAACCGGCGATGGTCAACCCGTGGTGGTTGCGGGAACGGATTTCGAGCGAGTGCGGCAACTCGACCGGTGGTGGTCGGTGAGTAACTGGCCTCGGCAACCTCAGCAGGCATTGATCGGCGTGCGTGCAGTGCCGGTTGTCTCGCCCAACAACCAGCCATTCGACCTCAGTTTTCGGGGACACACTATTCACCTCAGATCTGCCGGCACAGTTCAGACCGGCGCCGCCGAAGATAGCCGAGTCTATCTTGCGCTAGCAGACTTTGTTTCCTGGACAGGAGTCCAACCGTCCACGGTTGAGGTCGCGGCCACCGGTTCACCGGAAGAGATCGCAGCCATTATGCAGCAGATTCAGCAAGCAATTCCGGCGGCGGATGTCCGCCCGGTGCGGCAGATCATGGAGGGCGAAGCCCGCGTGCTCGGCAAGACTCGCGCCACGCTGCTTGCGGCCGCAGCGCTGATCATTTTGACCGCCGCGCTCTGTGTCCTCTCTACGCTCATGGGATGGGTTTTCGACCGCCGCCGCGACTTTGCCATTATGAAGGCGCTGGGCGCTTCCAACCGCCTGCTGAACGGATTTTTTGCCGCAGAAGCCGCGGCGCTGGGCGCGACTGGGGCGGTGATCGGATTTGTTCTCGGAATCGGCATCGCCGCCTGGATTGGCCGGGTTAACTTCCATAGTCCAGTGGTGCCACGTTTCAGTGTTCTGCCGTTTGTTCTGGCTGGTAGCATGGTGGTGACGCTACTTTCGGCGATCCTGCCCATTTCGCTGTTGCGGAAAGTGCAGCCGGCGGTCATCTTGAGGGGAGAGTGAAATGATTCAAATCAAGGACGTAAGCAAACTCTTCCAGGCCCAGGCCGCGGGGAACGACTTGGTGAGTGGTAGAAAGAGTGAGAACCGCCCCATTCATGCCCTCGACCACATCTCGCTGCACGTCGCGAAGGGCGAATGGCTTTCCATCATGGGACCGTCAGGCTCGGGCAAATCGACGCTGGTAAATTTGATTGGCTGCCTCGACGGGCCGACCGCCGGCGAAATCTGGCTCGACGGTCAGAATGTTGCCGGGCTCGCGGCAGGCGAATTGAATCGCATACGCGCGGAGAAGATTGGATTTATTTTTCAGCAGTTTCATCTCATTCCGTTTCTAACCGCGGTCGAGAACGTGATGCTGGCGCAATACTTCCACAGCATGACCGATCAGAAAGAGGCGATTGAAGCGTTGACCAGGGTCGGCCTGGGTGAGCGCGCCCATCACTTGCCGTCGCAACTTTCCGGTGGCGAACAGCAGCGCGTTTGCATTGCACGTGCGCTGATCAACGACCCGAAAATTATTCTGGCGGATGAGCCTACCGGCAATCTCGATGCGCTCAACGAAGAGATCGTGTTGCGGCTGCTGCGTGAATTTCACCAGCAAGGGCGGACGATCGTGATGGTCACGCACGATCCAGTGGTGGCGCGGCTTGCGGATCGGCGCATCGAGTTCCATCACGGCAAAATCGAGTCGCAGGAAGTTTTTGCGATGGCCGACGAAGAGCAGTTCGACGAGGTGCTGGAAGAGCTTTGGGTGCTGGCTGAGCATGGCGAGATTGCCGAAGTCGAACGCATGGAGGTTCACGGCGCGCTACCGGTTAGCCTCGCGATTGAGAAAATGATTCAGATGGGACTCGTAGTTTCCGCTCCGCATCCGCCTCATCCCCACGATCACAAACCGTTCGTGAATCCCTGTCACGACGCGCTCAAGCCTGTGGCCGCATCTGTCGGCGACGGTACGTTAATCGTGGAACTCACGCCTCGCGGCCGCGAACGCGCGGGCAGCATCATCCGACGGCATCGCCTGGCAGAGCGCCTTTTTACAGATAGTCTGGCCATGGACAGCGAATCCGAAATCGAGCAGCAGGCTTGCAAGTTCGAGCACATTCTCTCGCTTGAAGCCACCGATAAAATCTGCACCTTCCTCGGGCACCCACGCACCTGCCCGCATGGCGCGCCGATTCCACCGGGAACGTGCTGCGGAAGAAGTTCCGAGTTCGCCGAGGCAACGGTTCTGAGTTCGACCCGCCGAGAGTAAACATGACTTCCGATTAGGACCTTGAACCACGAAGGGGCACGAAGTCTCACGAAGGAAACTCTACAATCCAAGCATGAACAGGCGACGTCCAACCATCGGCGTATTCGATTCCGGCTTTGGCGGTCTTACAGTCCTTAAAGCTTTACTTGAGCTTATTCCTGGTGCCGAGTATACCTATTTCGGCGATACCGCCCGCCTGCCTTACGGTTCCAAGTCGGTCGAAACTGTGGCACGCTACGCGGTCGAGGCTGCCCGTTATCTCGAATCACATGGAGCCGAGTTTCTCGTTGTCGCCTGCAATACGGCAACTGCGCTTGCCCTCGACCGCATCAAGGCTGCGGCCCACGTACCGGTGGTGGGAGTAGTTGGGCCTGGCGCAGACGCTGCCGCTGCGCTTAGCCAAAACAAAAAAGTCGTTGTCATCGGGACCGAGGCCACGGTCAGCAGCCATGCGTATCGGAAGGCGCTCGAGGCGCATGGACTGGAAGCGCGGGAGAAGGCTTGCCCACTGCTGGTGCCTCTGGTTGAAGAAGGATGGATTGAACACCCTGTGACCGAAGAGGTGGCGCGGATTTACCTTGGCGAGGCCTTTGCGAATGGCTTTCGAGAGGCAGACACGCTTGTTCTGGGCTGCACGCACTATCCGCTGCTGAAACCGTTACTGCATCGCGTCGCGCCAGCGCACGTGAGCATTGTGGACTCCGCCGAATCGACCGCCCACGCGGTCGCAGGCCGGCTGCAGAATCTTCTAAAGCCCGCGCCAGTTCTCCTTGAGGAACGCCGCGCGCGGCCTCGCATCAAGTTTTTCGCCACCGATTCCGTGGAAAAATTCCGGCGGCTTGGTGGAAGCTTTCTTGGGCATCCCATCGAGGATGTTCAGCATGTGGATTTAAAAGAATAAGACCGCCTCTCTCCCGCGAATATCTTTTATCTTTGTTTGCCCGCAAGGTTCAGATAGCGCACCCCCAGCGAGACAAATTAGTGTGTCTTTGCCGGCAGCCGATCAATCAGATGGAGGTCGGTATCTTCGCTTACTATCCAATGCATCCGCTTGACAACGTCATCTGGAAGGCGCTCACCACGCGCCAAGCAGGGTTCGCCGAGTCGTTCGGCGAAGCTCGCAGATTCATTCCCGAGGTCTCGCCACTGGGCGGTTTTTGTGAACCCACACCGGAGGGCTACGGGTCGCTCTCGGGTCTGGTCGGAAGTCGCACAACAGTCGGGCTGTTTCTGGAGATGCCTTACCGGGAGCGTGCCGGCTGGACTCTTATCGCGGGAGCCCCGATGCCGGAAATGGTTTACGAGGGTGCCAAGCATGCGCTGGCCAACCTTGCGCTCTCGCGATCCTCCTCTGGGTCGGACCCGGAGATTGTCGAATTGAGCGCCGCGGACTCGCCTGACATGATGGCGCTTACGGCACTCACCAAGCCCGGTCCCTTCAACCAACGCACACATGAACTGGGCACCTATCTCGGAATTCGCAATGACGGGAAACTTATTGCTATGGCCGGCGAGCGGCTAAAGGTTCCTGGCTACACCGAAGTGAGCGCGATCTGTACCCACCCTGAGCACACCGGCCACGGTTACGCCCGCATCCTGACCACCGTAGTGATGCAGCGAATCGTCAGCCGCGGGGAAACGCCGTTTCTGCACGTTCGGGGAGATAATGTGCGCGCCATCGAGCTGTATCAAAGGCTGGGGTTTCGCCAACGTGTGCTGCTGCATTTTGCAGTACTGAGGAAGGAATAGTGAAACCGGGACGTAAGAGCCCAATCGCCTCAGTACAAATGGAAGTCGACTTCAACCGCAATCTCCACTGCGACGTCATGTCCATCTTTCTTGCCGGGCTCAAATTTCCAGTTCCTGACGGACTCGATGGCTTTTTCATCGAGGCCCATGCCGAGCGCATTAAGGACGCGAATGTTCGTGGGACGCCCGTTCGCATCGACCACTAGACCGAGAACACAAGTCCCCTGATACTTTGCCTTGCGCGCCTCTTCGGAAAATTCAGGGTCGGTTTGATAAATAACGCGAGGCGCAGTCACTCCGCGGCCCGGACGGAAAACACCGCCGCCCATGCCGCCGCCGAATCCGGGTCCGACGCCCGCTCCTGTGCCGGAACCAACACCCCCGCCAGAACCGGAACCAATACCGCTGCCTGATCCCGTGCCGTTCGATGGAATAATCGCGGAAGATTTTGGATCGCCCAGGTTTGGCATATTGTTCATCGCCACCTTAATATCGGGCGGCACAATGACCGTGGGCTCGACTGCCAACTTCGGATTCAGATTCCGGATCACAGCGGCCGGAGGTGTAATCTGCTGCATCGAGAACTTCGGCAAACGGCCCTTCGACGCCTGCAATACGTCGCGATCACCACCGCCTCCACCGCCTCCCGCCTGTGTCTTTGCAGGCTTCAAAGAATAATCGCCGGGATCGATCAAAGTTGTGGTGGTGCTAGGTTTGGCTGCGACCTGGGTCACAATGCGGCGTCCAAGAATCGTGCCACCGATAATCAATCCGAGCACGATCACGTGCGCCACGGTCGAGCCGAGGGCGCCATTCTTCTTATAGTTGTAGAAGCCCCAAATATCTTTGACTGGGACGGGTGTCGATTCGAGCTTAAGTGGCGGAAGTTTCTTGGGAAAAAAGTACTCGTCCAGGCCGCGGAAAAGCGACTTCCACAACGGCTCAAACGTGTCGGGCGCCAACAGGAGGTGAAGTTCAGGCTCGTTGTTGGGATTCGGATTGACTTCTGAGGATGCCATTATTCCCCGGTTCGGTTCTCGCTCGTGGATATTACGCAGGTTTTCTTGCCGACGATGCCCCTCCTACAGAGATGAGCAGTCTTTCCAACAAGTTGCCTGACTTATCTTTTCCAGGTTTCCTTTTGCTGGCCAGAATCGGATTCGCTCCGCCTCACGGACGAAATGGATATCCCGCACCTGGCTTCTACCAAAATTGTACCTCTTCTCGCATTGTTTTACTCGGTCTATTTACAAGTGACCGCGGCGGAGGCGGCTCGGGGAATCATTAGAAATAACGAATATCTGTTGCTCCTCTGCTGCGCATGGACGTTCCCGCTTCCCTGTCCCTATAATGAGAAGATTCAACCATTTGGGAGAGCCCAACCGAGTGCCGCTCGAACTAAAAGGGACCATCAATCTGCCTAAAACCGCCTTCCCCATGAAGGCGAATCTGCCTCAAAACGAGCCCAAAATGCTGGCCCGCTGGGAGCAGATGCGGATTTACGACCGCATCCGGGAGGCCCGCAAAGGCTCGCCCAGCTACATTCTGCACGATGGACCACCGTACACGAGCGGCGCCATTCACCTGGGAACGGCGTTCAATAAGTGTCTCAAGGATTTCATCGTCAAATCGAAGACCATGTCAGGCTTCGATGCGCCATACGTGCCGGGTTGGGATTGCCACGGTCTGCCAATTGAGATCAAGGTTGACAAGGAACTGGGCGGCAAGAAGCTGCAGATGCGCCCGACGGACGTGCGCGCGGAATGCCGCAAATACGCCCAGAAGTTTCTCGACCTGCAGCGCGAGCAGTTCAAACGCATCGGGGTTTTCGGACGCTTCGAACGTCCCTACGCAACGATGACGCCGCAGTATGAATCGGTGGTGCTCTCGACTTTCTTTTCTTTCTACGAAAATGGATTCGTCTACAAAGGCCTGCGCGCGGTGTACTGGTGCATGCACGATGAGACGGCGCTGGCTGAAGCTGAAGTCGAGTATGAGAATCACACCAGTCCAACTGTCTGGGTGAAGTATGGATTGCTTGACGATCCGACAAGAATCGACGCGGCGCTGGCGGGGAAGAAAGTTTCAACCATCATCTGGACGACCACTCCGTGGACGCTGCCTGCGTCGATGGCTGTGGCCTTTCATCCGGACGAAGAATATGTGGCGCTCGAATCTGACGGCGAAGTTTACTTGGTGGCATCGAAGCTCGGGAGAGAGGTCGCGGAAAAGTGCAATCTTTTGGATCCCCTCGACCTGGCGCATTTTCCCGGGCGCAGAATGGAGCACCTGAACTTTCAGCATCCCTTTCTCGATCGCAAAATCCTCGGCGTGCTGGCGG
Organism: uncultured Acidobacteriota bacterium; assembly: GCA_963717205.1. GTDB lineage: Bacteria > Acidobacteriota > Terriglobia > Terriglobales > Acidobacteriaceae > Sulfotelmatobacter. Next base: position 782,209 of record CAVQVP010000002.1, read on the forward strand.
AGTACGTCACCATGGACACCGGCACAGGCGTGGTGCACACCGCGCCTTCGCACGGCGCCGAGGATTTTATTACCGGCGTCAAGTATGGTCTCGACGCCACCAGTAACGTCGACGAAAAGGGCATCCTGCGCAACGGGCTGCCGGAATACACCGGGAAACGCGTGTGGGAGGCGAACCAGCCGATCCTCGATTTGCTCGACAGCCGAGGCGCACTGTTGCATGCGGAAAAAACTGAGCACTCTTATCCGCACTGCTGGCGCTGTCATAATCCTGTGATCTTTCGGGCGACGGAGCAGTGGTTTATCTCGATGGAAACACCCATGCCGGCCGGCGTCGGGAGTGGCGGTTCGGAAGGCGGTCGAGTTTCAGAAAATGACACACTGCGCACGAGCACGCTGGAAGAGATCAAGCATGTGAAGTGGGACCCGGCATGGGGCGAGGAGCGGCTCTCGAACATGATTGCCACGCGTCCTGACTGGTGCATTTCGCGCCAGCGCGTGTGGGGCGTGCCCATCGCCGTTTTTCTCTGTGAGAGCTGCGGCAAGCCGCTCAACGACAAAGCCATCAATCGCAAAGTGGTGGAACTGTTTGCTAAGTCTGGAGCGGACGCGTGGTTTACTGCCAAATCCGATTCCCTTCTCCCTGAAGGAACCCAGTGCCCGCACTGCGGCAGCACGAAGTTTGAAAAAGAAACTGACATCTTCGACGTCTGGCTGGAATCGGGCGCGAGCTATCTCGCGTTAGTCAATGATGAACCAACCTATCCTTGGCCGTCCGATCTTTACCTGGAAGGCGGCGACCAGTACCGCGGCTGGTTCCAGTCGTCGCTGCTCTGCGCCATGGGTACGCACGGTACGCCACCGTACAAAGGCGTAGTCACCCCAGGATGGACGCTCGACGAAAAAGGCCAGGCGCTGTCGAAGTCGCGGGGCAACGATGTGGACCCGGTCGATATCGCTGGACGCCTTGGTGGAGAAGTGGTGCGGCTTTGGGTCGCGTCGGTCGACTTCCGCGAAGATGTGGTTGGCTCTGAACAGTTGATGCAGCGCGTCGCGGAAAATTACCGGAAGATCAGGAATACGTTTCGCTACATCCTTGGCAACCTTGGGGATTTCGATCCGCAGACTGACGCAGTTCCTTTTGAGAGCATGGAACCGCTGGATCAGTACATGCTGTGCCAGACTCTGGCTTTCGCATCGGATGTTCGTGGCTCTTACGATGAGTTTTCTTTTCACAAAATTTATCATCGCCTGAATCATTTCTGCATTGTCGATTTGAGTGCATTTTATTTCGATGTGCTGAAGGACCGGCTGTATATTTCCGCACCAAAATCACCAGGCCGCCGGAGCGCGCAGACCGCAATCTGGCGTATCGGAGAAGCTTTGGTGAGGTTGCTCGCTCCTGTCATGAGTTTTACGTCGGAAGAAGTGTGGGACTATCTGCCGAAAACGCCGGGGCGTGGGGAAAGCGTGCATCTCGCGCTGTTTCCTTCGCCGGGAGAAATTTTGGGGAATCTGACATCGGACTGTAGCAGTAAACAGGAAGACGACTGGCTCGCTCTCCGCCGTGTCCGCGATATCGTACTTGAGGCCCTTGAGTTTCGGCGCAACGCTAAAGAAATTGGTGGGAGCCTCGAAGCGCAGGTGACCATTACTGCCTCGGAGCCGGCCTACTCAGTCCTTCAGAAATATCGGGACCAGTTGCGCTACCTTTTCATCGTTTCGGCGGTTGCTTTGAAACCTTGGGCTTCTGGAAATGGTTCGACGGGAGGAATAACTGTGAACGTCGATCCCGCCGACGGCCTCAAGTGTGAGCGGTGCTGGAATTATTCGACCCATGTCGGCGAGGACAAGACGTATCCGACAGTGTGCGAGCGCTGCAGCGCGGTGCTGAAGGAACTTGGTGGGGCATAGTTTTCTGCAGCCCAGCGGCTAAAGCCGCGAGTCGTTTGGCCGCAAGGCGGCACCCTTCGGCTTCGCTCAGGGCAGGCTCTTGAAGCCGTGCCTCTCCTGATCGTCTGAGGATCAAACTGATTGTGAACTGGCGAAAACTTCGGACGCTTTTGCTCACGGTATTGATTCTGTGCCTCATCCCTGCCACGCGCTACTATCAGATCGACGTTCCGCTGTTGCGGCTATTGAGGGGCTCGCACCGCGTTGATCCGCTGTCGCTTCATCTCACTGGAGAGTTCGTCGAGAACAATCTGGGAACGGAGCAGAATCCCGACGGTTCTGTCACGGTACGCATGATCGCGCAGCAATATCTTTTTATTCCACACTGCATTCTGGTACCGGCAGGAGCCCCGGTCCACCTTCGCATCACCAGCGCCGATGCCGTGCACTCGCTCACCTTCAACGGGACAGACTATGCCGTCAAAGTGCTGCCGGGCACGATCAGCGAGACGCAGCTTAATTTTCTGATTCCAGGCGAATACAAGACCACGTGCCGCGAGTTCTGCGGAGCGGGGCACTACGCCATGCGGTCCGAGTTGAAGGTGGTTCCGCGAGAACAGTTCCCTGTCCTACATCCGGAAGAAAGGGGGAGTTGTGCTGCGCAATAAGCTTCTTCAGCGCACCGAGAAGTTCTCGTGGTGGTTAAACGCCACAACTTTGGCGCTCATCTTTCTAGTCGAAGTCGCGCTAGTCGGAGTCGCGGCGACTTCCCTTCTCCAAGCCGGCGATAATCCTCCCGATCGAGTGCCCTCAAATGTGGCTTGGACGCCGGAAACAATCGCTGCCGCTTCCGCCGGAGACGCATTTCGCGGGATGCTGCTGGCCAGACGCTGCGATCACTGCCATGGGGCAGAGGGCTTTAGTTCCGTCGGGTACACCCCAAATCTGGCCGGCATGGATAAACTGGCAATCTGGAAGCAGTTGGAGGATTTTCGAGCGCGCAAACGGCTCTCCCGCACAATGGGACCAATCGCAGAATCTCTTTCTTCTCGTGACGTGGCGGATGTGGTGGCATACTACGCCAAGCTGCCGATCTTCCCGGATTCACAGGACAACAGAGTCTTTCCTCAAAACCCACCCGAGGCAAACCGTGCCGGCATTGCATTGCATTTGGTTTCTTTTGGAGACGGGGAGCGTGGCATTCCACCCTGCCAGGCTTGTCACGGACCGGTGGCCTATCGCCCAGGGGTTCCGTCACTCGCAACCCAGAATGCTGAATATGTTCTGAACCAGCTTGAGGCATTCGCGAACCGCAGCCGAGCCAATGACATCAACGAGCCTATGCGGACGATTGCTGCCCTTCTCACTGAGGATGAGCGGCACGCGCTTGCGGAGTATTACGGGTCGGGACTTGGGCTGCAGCCGGGAAGCGCGAAGTAGCGGATCTTCAGGGGCTAAAGCCCAACAAATCATTGACCCCAGACGCGGCCCTGAAGGGCCGCTCTTCCACGTTACGGCTTAGGCGCGGCGATTGTCCTTAACCCATTGTGGGGATTCGCTTCGCGCTATCGCAACTCTTCCATCGCCGCTTCGAGCGCTTCCCTATCCGGCCGCGTCAGCGATTCCGGCAGAGTGGCCAGCGGCTGATCGACCATGTTCAACATATCGAGGAAGCTGGGCGACTTGGTGTTGACGTAGAAGAGTCCGGTCAAAACTTCGCCTTTGTCATGTGCTTCAGTCAAGCGTGTGATGGCTTGAATGCGGTCGGTGGGATCGTAGTCTTCCTCCAGCTTGCGCAACTGCAGATGCGAGCCATCGTGCATGGTGACGTTGACCGTCGTTCCCGGATCGTATTCCACATCGATTTCTTCAAAGTGGGGTACGAAGCTCATTTCCTGCAAGGTTTCTTCGTGATCTTTCACATACTTGTAGGACTTGGTCGAACCCTCGTGATCGTTGAAGGTGACGCAGGGAGAGACTACGTCGAGCATCACGGTACCGTGGTGCGCGATGGCAGCTTTTAGCATGGTGCTGAGCTGACGCTTGTCGCCGGAGAAGGAGCGGCCAACAAAAGTCGCGCCTAGTTGGATCGCCAGCGTGCAGGTGTCGATCGGTGGTAGATCGTTCAAGACGCCCGATTTCAGCTTCGATCCCAGGTCTGCTGTGGCTGAGAACTGGCCTTTCGTAAGTCCGTAGACGCCGTTGTCTTCGATGATGTAGATGACTGGCAGATTACGACGCATGAGGTGAACAAACTGTCCGATGCCGATGGAAGCCGTGTCCCCATCGCCGCTCACACCGAGCGCAATCAGATTGCGGTTGGCCAGCATCGCGCCTGTAGCAACCGACGGCATGCGCCCGTGCACAGAGTTGAAGCTGTGCGAACGATTCATGAAATAAGCGGGACTCTTGGAGGAGCAGCCGATCCCACTTAACTTCACGACACGCTCAGGCTTCACGCCCATGTCATACATGGCCTCGATGATGCGCTCGGAGATGGCGTTATGGCCGCAGCCGGCGCAAAGAGTAGTCTTGCCGCCCTTGTAATCGATCACGCTTAGGCCGATGCGATTGGTTTTCGGTTCGGCTGGTGTCGTCGCCATTTACTTTCCCTCCATCGTGCTGAGTTCGTCGGTGACCGAGCGCGCATCGAGCGGCAGCCCGTCGAGATGCGCGATGCTGCGCAGCCGCGTGGTCAATTCAGGTTTCAGATCAAGCTTCAGCAGACTCAGCATTTGCGCATCGCGGTTTTGTTCGACGACGTAAACGCGGTCGTGTTGCTCGATGAATTCGTGTACTTCACGAGTAAAAGGATAGGCGCGCAGTCGCAGGTAGTCGGTTTCAATCGAGTATTCGCTGCGCAACTGGTCACGGCTTTCGACGATGCCCCAATGCGAGGTTCCGTACGCGATGATGCCGATCTTTACTCTTTCACTCCCTACTTTTTCACCCCCTGCACTCGCACCTTTGACGATTTCCGGTCGCGGAACGAAAGAGCGCGCGGATTCGAATTTACGATTGAGGCGCTCCATGTTGTCTTCATAATCGTCGGGCCGCTCGCTGTAATTGGATTTATCGTTGTGGCCGCTGCCGCGGGTGAAGTAGGCGGCCGCGGGGTGATCGGTGCCGGGCAGGGTACGATAGCCGACACCATCACCGTCCAAATCCTTGTAGCGAGCGAATCCGCCGAGCTTCGTCAGTTCGTCTTTGTCGAGCACCTTGCCACGCCTGATTGGCGCGGTCGGATACTCGAAGGGATCTGACATCCAATTGTTCATCCCGAGATCGAGATCGGACATCACGAACACTAGCGTCTGAAATTGCTCGGCGAGATTGAAGGCCTCAGACGCCATGGTGAAGCACTCCGCCACTGAGCAAGGAATCAGCATGATGTGCTTGGTATCGCCGTGCGAAAGAAAGGCGGTCGAAAGAATGTCGCCCTGCGACGTACGCGTGGGCAAGCCGGTCGACGGGCCGACGCGCTGAATGTCCCAGATTACTCCCGGAACTTCCGCGTAATATGCCAAGCCGGAAAATTCTGACATCAAGGAAATGCCGGGACCGGCGGTCGCCGTCATGCTGCGCGCGCCTGCCCAACCTGCGCCAATCACCATGCCGATTGCGGCCAGTTCGTCTTCGGCTTGCACGATCGCGAAAGTCGCTTTGCCGTCGGGACCGATGCGATACTCTTTCATGTACTCAATCATCGTCTCGACCAGCGAAGAAGACGGAGTGATTGGATACCAGGTGACGACCGTGCATCCGGCAAACATGCAACCGAGGGCGGCGGCGGAGTTGCCGTCGATGATGATCTTGCCCGCGGTCTTGTTCATGCGCTCGATGTAGAAGGCTCCACGCTTCGGCAGGCTGGCTCTTGCATAGTCGAATCCTGCCTGCGCAGCGGCAAGATTCAGGTTGGCAGCTTTCACTTTCTTGGCAAATTGCTTGCGGATTGCCTTCTCGACCTCGCCCATGTCGATTTCGAGGAGTTGAGCAACCACGCCCACGTAGACCATGTTCTTAACCAGCTTGCGCAGCTTGGCTTCAGGACAAACGGCCGCGACCAGTTTGTCGTACGGGACCGAGTAAAAGATGAGATCGTTGCGCAGCTTATCGAGAGCAAGAGGCTCGTCATAAAGTACGGACGCGCCAGCGGCCAGCGACATCACGTCGTCCTCGGCGGTTTCGGCGTTCATCGCGACCAGGAAATCAATCTCCTTCTTGCGCCCGATGTAGCCATCTTTGTTGGCGCGAATCGTGTACCAGGTCGGCAGTCCGGCGATGTTCGAGGGAAACAGGTTCTTGCCCGAAATCGGCACTCCCATTTGAAAAATGGCGCGCAACAACACCGTGTTCGAACTCTGCGAGCCCGAGCCATTCACGGTGGCAACCTGAATGCTCATATCGTTGACAATGCGCTTGCGCCCCAATTGCCCGCCCGTACCCTGAGGCGCGACATCCGTAGTGGCCATCCCAACACCTTCCTTTAGTTTAAGAGACGGAGTGATCCGTCCGAATTGATCTTGGGGAAACAGATAATTATACGGCGGAGAACGTTCTCCCAACATACTAAATTGGCCGCCGGAAGCCGGGAGTAACCTATTTGAGAACGGGGAAAATCGCCCGAAGCTTAAGACTCGGTCTTGAAGAACTGCGCCATGGTGCGGAACTTATCATATCGCGAGACGATTAAATCCGACGCCGGGATTTTCTTTAATTCGGAAAAGTGCTTCTGCAGGCTGACATCAAGCAAATTCGCCGCGGCTTCATAGTCGCGGTGCGCACCGCCCTCTGGTTCGGGCACGATATCGTCGATACAGCCCAGTTCGCTGAGATCCGTAGCCGTAATGCGCATCGCCTCGGCGGCTAACTCTTTCTTGGTGGCGTCACGCCACATGATAGCGGCACAGCCCTCCGGCGAAATTACCGAGTAGATTGAATTCTCCATCATGAGTACACGATCGGCAACCGCGATCGCTAAGGCACCTCCGCTGCCACCGACTCCGATAACAGTTGCGATGATGGGCACTTCGAGACGAGCCATTTCGCGAAGATTGTGCGCGATTGCCTCGGCTTGGCCGCGTTCCTCGGCATGGATTCCGGGATAGGCTCCGTCGGTATCCACCAGTGTAAAAATCGGCCTGCGAAACTTTTCCGCGACCTGCATGATTCGCAGCGCCTTGCGATAGCCTTCTGGATGAGGGGTCCCAAAATTCCGATAGACGCGCTGCTTCATGTCCCGGCCCTTCTGGGTGCCGACTACGAGGATTTCCTCGCCGTGAAAGCGAGCCATGCCGCAAACAATCGCGGCATCGTCCCCAAAGCTGCGGTCGCCATGAATCTCGCTAAAGTCGGTGAACACGCGTTCGATATAATCGAGCGCTTGCGGGCGCTGAGGATGGCGGGCCAGTTCCGTCTTTTGCCAGGCGGTTTGGGATCCCTGCATTTCCTCCCTCAGGATGTGCAGGCGTTCGTGAAGCTTCCCCAGTTCGCGGTGAGTCTCTTCATTCTGCCCAGGGGACGCCTCAATCAACGCCACTTGTTTTTCGATCTGCTCCAATTCTAGCTGGGCCTTCTGGATTCGCTTCATAGTGAACCGTGGTTTAACTGATCACGCGGACACTGCCGCGTCCGCACAGTTGCTCGACCCTGGAGATGAAATTCCGATCCGGCAGCACATTATAACCTTCGGCCTCCATCACGACCATGAAATCTCCGGCGCGCTCCACGTCGAACAATACACGTGCCTCGCCTTTGCGGTCCTTAAAAAGCGTGTGCAGGTCGTCCACTGTGGCCTCGCCTGCGGTTTCAAGCGGCACGCGAATGCGAATCGCGCGCGGGAGAGGAACTTTGGCATCTTCTAATGGAGTGATTTCCGCAGCGTTGATTTTTGGGTTTGCGCCTTCTTCGATACGCACGCCAGCTCGGATTAGTACGGGAACTTCGAGTTTTACCCTTTCGGCGAGTTTTTTGTATGCCTCGGGAAAAACGATCAGGTCGATGGAGCCGGACATATCTTCGAGCGTACCGAGAGCGTAGAATTCGCCGCGCTTCGATTTTTGGACGCGGATGTTGGCCATGATGCCGGCGGTCGCAATCGTCTCATCTTTTCCGGTGGACCTTGTCATCGCGCCGATTTCGATGATACTGAGCGCCTGCAGGTCGTCGAGCTTGTCTTTATATTTCTCAAGCGGATGGCCGCTGATGAAGAAGCCCAGGATTTCTTTTTCCGCGGCCAGACGAGTCTGTTCGTCCCAGTCAGGAATGTCCGGCAGCCTGTCGTTATTGGCCTCAGTCTCTTCCTGCTGAAAAACGCCAAACAGGCCGTGCTGGCCTGACTCCACGTCGCGCTGCGCTTTCTGGGCGCGCTCCATCGCGCGGTCGAGCACCGTCATCAATTGCGAACGGCGGCCGAGCGAGTCCATGGCTCCGCTCTTGATCAACGACTCCAGCACACGCTTATTCAGCAGCCGGAGATCGACATTCTCACAAAATTCGTAAATCGATTTGAAGCAACCCAGTTTTTTTCGAGCTGCAACGATCGATTCGATCGCGTTCCCACCGACATTCTTTACCGCGGCCAGCCCGAAGCGGATGGCTTCGCCATGGGGGGTGAAGTTTGCGTCGGAGACGTTAATGTCAGGCGCCTCCACCGCGATGCCCATCTCGCGGCATTCATTGATGTATTTCACTACATCATCCGTGCTGCCGGTCACCGATGTCAGCAACGCCGCCATGAACTCGACTGGATAGTGCGTTTTCAAGTACGCGGTGTGGTAGGCCAGCAGCGCGTATGCCGCCGAATGCGACTTGTTGAATCCGTAGCCGGCAAATTGGGCCATGAGATCGAAAATCTTCTCGATCTTCTTGGGCGGAAACTTACGCTGCGCGGCGCCTTCGACAAATCGTTGGCGCTGTGCCGCCATTTCTTCGGGCTTCTTCTTGCCCATCGCCCGCCGCAGCAGATCAGCTTCTCCGAGCGAGTAGCCCGCCAGCTTGTTCGCTGCCTGCATCACTTGTTCCTGATAAACGAAGACGCCCAGCGTCTCCTCCAAAATCTCCTTGAGCTCCGGCAGTTCGTACTCAATCTTGCGCCGTCCTTGTTTGCGCTCGATAAAGTCATCAATCATTGCCATTGGTCCTGGGCGATAGAGCGCATTCAAGGCGGTAAGATGTTCGATCGAGTTCGGCTGATAGCGCCGAAGGACGTCTCTCATGCCATGGGATTCAAACTGGAATACGCCGGAGGTTAAACCCTTATGAAAGACTTTCTGATACGTCTCGGCATCGTCCAGTGGAAGATTTTCGAGCGTGATCGGCGTTCCGCGGGTCTGTGCGATCAATTTCAGTGCGTCGGTGAGAATCGTAAGTGTGGTGAGGCCGAGAAAATCCATCTTCAACAGGCCCAGTTTCTCAATGGCAACCATGTCGAAGGCGGTGACAATTTCGTCGTTCTTGGTTTTATGAAGCGGAACTAACTCAGTGAGGGGACGCGGCGAAATCACCACGCCCGCCGCATGCACTCCAGAGTTGCGTACCATGCCCTCCAGCTTTTTCGCCGTCTGAATCAGCTCGCGAATCTGGCCGTCTTTCTCCATGGCTTCGCGCAATTGAGGGGAGTCTTCGATGGCCTGGTCGAGGGTGATGTTGAGCTGCGTGGGAATCATTTTGGCGATGCGATCCACATCACTGTAGGGGATGTCCATAGCGCGGCCCACGTCTTTGATCGCGGCCTTGGCAGCCATGGTGCCGAATGTAATGATTTGAGCCACATTGTCGCGTCCGTACTTTTGCGTGACGTAGTTGATGACTTCGCCGCGCCGGTTCATGCAGAAATCGATGTCAATATCCGGCATGGAAACACGCTCAGGATTGAGGAAGCGCTCAAACAGCAGCTCATGTTGCAACGGGTCAATATCGGTGATCCCGAGCGCGTAAGAAACCAGCGACCCAGCCGCTGAGCCGCGGCCGGGCCCGACGGGAATGTCGTGCTCTTTGGCGTAACGGATGAAGTCCCAAACGATCAGAAAATAACCGGGAAACTTCATCTGCTGGATGATTGCGAGTTCGCGCTCCAGGCGCTGCTCATACTCTGCCAGGGAGTGCTTGAGCTTGCCTTGCTCATGCAGCGGGCGCAGCGTTTCCAAGCGTCGTGCGAAACCTTCGCGAGATGCATGCACAAAATAGCTAGCAATGGTGTAACCGGGCGGAACGTCAAATTGTGGAAACGGAGTCGCTACTTTTTCGAGGCGCAGGCTACAGCGCTCCGCGATATCGAGGGTGCGCGTAAGAACCTCGGGCGAGTCCTTGAACACGCGATACATCTCATCGTGACTCTTGACGAAGAACTGGGTTCCATCGAATTTCATGCGCGCCGAGTCGCGGATCGACTTCCCCGTCTGTATGCACAGCATCACATCCTGGGCGTGGGCATCGTCTTCGCATAAATAGTGGCTGTCGTTGGTCGCGACCAGAGGCAAGCCGAGATCCTTTTCCATCTGGAAGAGGCCGGAACGAATGCGATGCTCCATGGCCAAGCCCTGATCCTGGATCTCAAGATAGAAATTATCTTTTCCAAAAATGTCACGGAACGTTCCCGCCGCGGCTCGCGCGGCATCGCAGTTCCCTTCCATCAGCCGCTCGGCGACCTCGCCTTTCAAGCATCCCGAAAGTCCGATCAATCCTCGAGAATGCTCCGCCAGAAATTTCTTGCTAACGCGCGGCTTGTAGTAAAAGCCGTGCAACGAGGCCTCCGAGGTAATTTTCATCAGGTTACGATAACCCTCGTCGTTCTCAGCCAGCACCAGCAGATGGTTATAGGTGTCGCCTTCGGGCGGAGTGCGCTCGATGTTGTGATCCTCTTTTTTGCAGATGTACAGCTCGCAGCCCATGATTGGCTTCACGCCATACTTGTGCGCCGCGTTGACGAAGTGCACTGCACCAAAAATATTTCCGTGATCGGTCATCGCGACAGCCGGCATGCCCAGTTCTTGCACACGCTGGCACAGCTTTTCGACATCGCAGGCGCCATCTAACAGAGAATAATCGGTGTGAAGGTGCAGGTGAACGAATTGGGACATATCGGTCAGTTCGATTTCACGTCGGCGTCATTCTAACGGGAGCGCCTCCTGTGGAAGAGTTAAAGTTATCCACAGATCGAGGTACCCGCAATATTTACAGCGAGATGTTATTGACCTGTCTCCGCGCTGGGCACGCGGAAATCTACGCCTCGCGCGTCGTTGGCTTTCTGAGTGGCGTCGATATCAACGTCCGCCAGCGCGACTTTCTGGGTACGCTCCGGAGAGAAGATCCAGAGCGTCTGGCCAACGATGGCGTAATTCTGCACTTCCTGTTTCCGTTGATCGCGGAAAACCAGAACCGTCGCGGGCACGGTCGTCGTCGCTTCCTGATGTGAGGCGGGAGGCGCCGATCGAGCGTATCCATCCGGATCACCTCGATCCGGCATTCGCCTGGGATAAGGGCCCTGCTGGTTCATCTGGTTCGCCAAACCATCATCGTAGTATTGCGGGTTGTAGTATTGCGGGCTCGGGTCCTGGCCGGGATCCGACGAGGAATCCGAATCCCACCCCCAGTAGGGATCGATGCCGCCGTACCAGGGATATCCGTAACCCCACCAGCAGCCGTAGCCGAAGCAATTATTGCGGAAGCCGCGGGTTCGAATCCGCAGGCCGACACCAGAGCGGTTGAACCCTCGAGAGGATAGCGGTCGATTGAAGGAGCCACGCCCGAACGAACGCGACGTGAACCCCCCACCAGAGTGCATTCCGCCGAAAGCGTGTCCACCACCGATGTGGCCACCGAAACTACCATGCCCCGCAAATCCGCCGTGCCCACCGCCGGAGGCGTGTCCTCCACCTCCACCATGCTGCGCTAAGAGCGGAACCGACGCTAGAAGGAGCGCGAACGCCGCGATGAGAAGCGGACGATGCATAGGGCTATTATATGCCGGAATCGGGCTATTGGATCGGGAAATTGCAACTACTAGGAACCCTATCGTTTTCTGGACTTTGCCTTTTTCGGAGCCGCTTTCTTGACCTTTGCAGGGCGCTTTGCGACGGGCTTTGCGGCTTGCTTCGCAGGTTTACTCTTTGCCTTAGGTGGCTCCGGTTTCACCTTAGCCCGGGTTTGTGCGACTGGCGCTGAAGCCACCGGTGCTGGAGCAGGCGCTGGCTCGGCTTTTCCTTTTCCCTTCGTCTCGCTCTTTTTTCCTGGGACTTTTCCCGTCACCGGCACAGGAGCACCCGTCACCGCTTTAGGTCCACGGCCGCGCCTCGGTGGTGGCGGCGGGGGCGGTGGTGGCGGCGCAAACGGCTTCAGGAATTTTAGCGTTTCGGTACGCGAACGCAGCTTTCCGTCGAGCAGCAGCATAAACACGTCACGTGCAATCTTCGGATACTCAGGAAGCTGCGGAGTAATCAGCAACTCCGTCATCTCGGGCAGCGGAATGCGCTGCTGCACCTGCCGCCATTTCGTCAAGAAATTCTTGATTTTCTGGGCCACGCTTTGATGCCGCGCTGTCACAGCCAGAAAAAGGACCATCTCCGGCCGCGCCGAAGACAATAGATTCCAGGTCCGCGAGGGCGTTGCCGCCTCCTTGCCCATCAGTCGCTTGGCCAGGTCCTTGGCGTGATCCTCGATGTCGCGCCAGGCCTCAACCAAGTCCTTGCGCGGAATCTGCCGCCGTAAGTCAGCTATATCTTTTTCGGAGAGCCGCGCCGTCAGGAAGTGCATCACCGCGGCCGATGGATCGACGGTATAGCCCAAGTCCACCATCTGTTGCCGCGTTTTCATTAACTGTGCAAGGCCGTTCGCATCCACTTTGGCTGACGACCAGTGGGGATGCAGCACCTTGAGCCAGTCCTCTCTTTCGAGGGAGCGCACCACATTTAGCGGATCATCCTCGTGCGCCAACTGCGCGATCTCGTGCCCCACCGCGCTGCGCGAGATGTGATCGATGTAGTTATTTTCTTTGGCTGCGTCGTAGCGTTGCTGGGTGCGCTCCTCCATCGGCCAGTGAAAACGCGCCGCAAATCGGGCAGCCCGAATTAGCCGCGAAGGATCCTCTACGAACGAATAGTTGTGCAGGATTCGAAGCAGCTTGGCTTCGATATCGGCGACTCCGTTGAAAGGATCGAGCAGCAGACCGCGCGAACCTTCATTCAGCGAGAGCGCCATGGCGTTCACGGTAAAGTCGCGGCGGCGCAGATCCTCTTGAATGCTGGCGGGAGCAACTACCGGTGGCTTACCGATCTTGTCATATTGCTCGGTGTGGGCCATGCCAATTTCGGCGCGCACATTACCCGGCAGCACAAGGAATAGCGTGCGGACGTCTTCGTCGTGGCCCGCAATCTGTGCGCCCGCCCGCTCGAAGTCCTTCTGCAGTTTAAGAGGATTGCCCTGAACCGTGAAATCGAGATCGCGGATGGTGAATCCGCTGATGATGTCGCGAATTGCGCCGCCGGTAAGGTAGAGAGTGATTCCCGCAGCGCGTGCCACGTCTTGCACCAGATTAACGCCTCTCAACTGATCCGGCGTCAACCGGATTTCCATTGTGTAAATGTAATCAGCCATTCGTCGTCAAGCGATCTAGAACAAACGCCGAGGCATCTTTCGGTGCGCTGCGGTGTACAATGTCCCTAAGGTTTTCCACAACATTTCCACAGGAGAGACCCATCCAGGGCGACCAATTGTAACGGCGACCGGCACAAGCCGTTCAATACAAAACACTTATATAGACTTGAGCGGCGTTAAGGCAACTTAAAGGAATAACACAACGTTTACGATTTGGCTACTGCCAACGTTGATTCGCACGATTTCCTCCTGATTAGTGCGAGAATCGAGAGGTGGCGTCGGACCTCAGACCTTAGTCGAACCCGAATCTGCAAGAATGTGTTTGAGTTCGAAGGCTTTGGCTGTTTCTTGCCGACGCCCGACGTCCGAAGCCGGTTGTTCCATGCCTTCAACTCATAAGAAAGTGATTGTCCGCAAGATGGACCGGGATTCCGTCTCCGGCTACGTGTCCCCGGCGCAGTTCGTCAGCGAAGGGAAACTGGAACTTCTCAATACCGCCGGGAATGTGGTCGCCATGGACTTGAAGGAGATCAAAGGAGTTTATTTCGTTCGCGAGTTCGGCGACTCCGAGTCGCTCACGCGAAAGACCTTCACTTCGCGACCTCGCTCCGAAGGTTTGTGGGTGCGGTTGCGCTTCAAGGACAACGAAATCCTTGAAGGACTCATGCCTTCTGACCTCACGCAGAATCTGCCGGAAGGCTATCTCGTAAACCCTCCCGACCAACGCTCGAACACGCAGCGCATCTTCGTTCCGCGCACCGCTCTTGAATCCCTTACGGTGCTCGCCGTCATCGGTGCCACGCGCCGTCCGCGCCGCGGACCCACGGACGATCAACGCCAGGTACCCATGTTTGAAGAGTAAGTTCCGAACAATAGAGCAGCGGCGTTTCAAAAGACGGAGCGGCCGCGGATGCCAGAAAACGCAGCACTTATTGCGGTGCCTTCTCAGGTGGGCCCAGGGACTTCAAATAGGTCACAATCTGCCAGCGTTGCGGTTCCGGTAGCTTCGACCAGACGGGCATGCCGTGGCGCACCACCCCGTTCGTTAGTATCCAGAACAAGGTACCGGGCGTAGATTGCTGCACCTGGTCTGCGATCAAACTCGGGGCCTTGCCTTGACCTTCCGCCATTTCGCCATGGCACCCGGCACAGTGCATGCCGAAGAGCTTGGCTCCCGCGGCCTTCGCATCTGGATCTTTTTCCATCGGATTACGGCGAGTCACCGCCTTCTTCGGTGCCTTCGCCAGCACTGCATAAACGGAGCTGTCTTTCTTCAAGGATGCGGCGGTTTTCGTTTCGGCGGAGACCGAAACGGCCAGCACCAGTGCAGAAACAAGGACACAGGCTAGCATCATCGAAATCACGAGAACGAAGGTCAGTTTAATCGGAGCCCGTCGGGTCATTGTTTGCGGCCTCCGAGCAGTCGACCGATAGCAGGACCAAAGCCAGAGAACTCGCGCGAAACTCCCCAACGCAACAGAAAGCGGTGGCTATTGTCGTTCAGGCCGAAACCGGGTGACAGACGCAAAGTCCAATCCGAGGGAAGATTCCACGCCCCTACTGCCGCGAGGTAGTGGGAGGTTTCATGCAACCCGAAGCTGCACCTGTCTCCGAGACCGCCATACATTTCAACTCCGGCGATGAAGTTCTCTGGACAAAAATTACATTGGTTGGGCGAGGCCTTCAGGGCCAACGGACGGCTGGCGCCAATGGCATAGCCGAATTCCCAGGGATTGCCACCGGTGAGATTCTTGGTCGCGATCGTATTTTCCGCGATGTTCCAGCCTTTGAAAGTTTTCGAAAGAAGCAGCTTGGATTCAAGTTCGTGATCGTGCTCCTTGCGGGCGATGGAGTTGGGCACAGCATAGTCCGACTCCACGTCGTGGCCTTCAACTTCCTTCAGGATTTTGTCGGCGCCACTGGTTTGCTCGTATTCGATGTACAGGACGGGATTGATGAAGTGCTCGAGCTGCAGCAGGCGAAAACGATTCTCCCAGCGAAAGCCCGTAAAAATTGTGCTGTCATTGAACGTGGTTTGGCCGTCGAAATAGAGTTCGGTCGTCCACCATGCGGTAGCGCCATATTCGAACTCCGCCCAGAAGGCATGAAAGTCATTGCCGCGACGTTGCGTACCGAAGGTCGAGAAGTATTCCACCTCAAGGCTGCCGGGCTCTTCTAGATAATGATCGTAAGTCACGATGTAAGGGCTTTCCTGTGCTTGTGCGGTGAATGCGGCTAGTCCGGCAATGGCCAGCAGGCAGCGGAACAGGAAGGGTCGCGGGCCGCATGACCGAATCGAGGCAAGCCGCATCGAATCATCAGCAGATGCAACTGATTCGCAACTAGTAATGTTAATCATCGACGAAGGTGAGGTCGTGTAGTTGCAACCGAGTCGCAACTAAGAGTAATCTTCACAAGCATGCCGGAGCCTGACGGCGCTTGTCCACTTTCGGCGCAAGAATTCGTCGCAGCGCGGTTGCGACCAGTTGCGACAGTCGAGGAATCGCTCTTATGCCACTCCCAAAAACAGAGATGCCGGGCCGCCTGCAGGCTCATTTCGCTGCTCGCGGTATCCGCATGACCCAACAGCGCCGCGCCATCCTGAGCGTGATGGAGACCGCCGCGAAGCACCTGGATGCGGCCCAACTTCTCCGCAGGGCGCAGAAGCTCGATGCCAGTGTCGACCGCAGCACCGTCTACCGGACCCTGCAATTGCTGAAGCGCCACGGACTGATTGACGAACTTGACCTGATGCACATCCACGGCGAAGGTCACTACTACGAGCGCAAAATGAACCGTGACCACATCCACATGGCGTGCCTGCGTTGCGGGAAGATTATGGAGTTCGTCAGCGATATATTTGAGAGGCTGAAGGGCCAAGTAGAAAAAGACTGCCGCTTCCACATTGTTGTTTCCCGCCTGGAGATCGGCGGTTACTGCTCCGCCTGCTCGAAATAGGGAAGCGTCGGTGCGGGGAAAGAGAATTCTGCGGCCAGGGCTACGATTCTCGAGTCCGCCAACGGACTACCTTTGGTTGCATACCGACGCAGAATCCATTTCCTACACACTTCTCTCTCTGTTTCGAGTTGCAATCCGGGAAAACTTGGGGTAAAAAGGCAGAACTCAGGCGCAGGGCCGAACCTCCCGCGCGGCGAGAGCTGTCGGGTTAATCCCTTCCTTCTTACCCGTCTGGTCTCGACAAACGTAGCCACATCCCAGGTTTAGGTGGCATTCTTATGAATGTGTTGTCGTTCGCTTCGAAGTGTCTGCTCAGTGTTACAGCTCTGGCAGCGATCGTTACCTCTGTTTCGTTGGCGCAGCAAGTTAGCATCTCGCCCCAAGTCGCGCCACGGCCGCTTATTACTCAGCCGGTCGATGAAGCCCAGCTGACGGCGCTCAAGGGCAATACGCATATTTTGGCGCGCCCGCAGTTCGATCTGGGTACTGCCCCGGCTACGTTGCCCATGCAGCGCATGCTGCTGGTGTTGAAGCGTAGCCCCGAGCAAGAGTCGGCTTTGCGCCAACTGCTCGACGACCAGCAGGACAAGCACTCTCCCAACTATCACCAATGGCTCACGCCGGAACAATTCGGCAAGGAGTTTGGCCCTACCGATGCAGACATGCAGACCATAGCCTCATGGCTGCAATCACACGGATTCCAGGTCGGCACCAGCAAGGGCCGCACGGTGCTGGAGTTTTCCGGCTCCGCCAGCCAGGTGAAGGAAGCATTTCACACCACGATTCACAAGTACATTGTGAATGGTGAACAGCATTGGGCCAATGCCAGCGATCCGTCGATTCCGACCGCGCTAACGCCAGCGGTGGCTGGAGTGCTGACCCTGCATAATTTTGTGAAGAAGCCGCACATTCGCGTGTCCAAGCAGACGGTATCGGCGAAAGTCCGGCCGGGGAAGTCTCCCACTCTCACCTTTAACGAAAACGGCACCGTCTCGTATGGAATGGCGCCATTGGATTTCGCAAAGATCTATAACAGCCCCGCGTTCACCACGGGAGCTACCACAGGCGCTGGCGTAACCATCGCTGTGATCGGCCGCAGCAATCTATATAGCGTCGACTCCCCGGCGGAGGACATCACGGATTTTCGCTCCGCTCCGGTGTTCAACCTGCCTCTGGGCAGTTTCAACATTATTCTCAATGGGCCCGACCCGGGTGACCTGGGAGGCGACGAAGAACTCGAAGCCACGCTTGATTCGAGCTGGTCGGGAGCCGTGGCCCCTGCCGCTAATGTAGACTTCGTGGTTTCGGCCACGACCAACACAACCGACGGGGTTGACCTCTCGGAGGTCTACATCATTGAAAACAATCTCGCGGATGTAATGACGGAAAGCTTTGGTACCTGCGAGGCCGAAGACACAGGCGAAGCGCCGGGCGTGGAGGCATTGGCAGAACAGGCCGCGGCCCAAGGTATTACCTATTTCGTTTCAACTGGAGACACCGGTGCCGAAGGGTGCGACGACAATTCCGAGACCGTGGCAACCGGACCAGTTTCTGTCAGCTTGACTGCATCCACACCATTCAACGTTGCCGTGGGAGGCACAGTTTTCAACGATAGCGCAGATCCAGCAAAATACTGGAGTGCAACCAATACAGACCAGGAGAGCGCTCTCTCTTATATTCCGGAAGATGTCTGGAATGATAGTTGCCTTGCATCCAGTTGCGGAAGCAACGCCAACATTGCGGCAGGGGGTGGTGGCTCAAGTATGTTTTTCACCAAGCCGTCATGGCAGACAATTAGCGGGAGCGACAAAATGCGCGACATACCTGACGTGTCGTTGTCGGCTGCCCCTCATGATGGCTACGTGCTCTGCGTGGAGGCCTCCTGTGTGCCCGACAAGACGGGTGCGTTCAACCTCTTTCTGGTTGGAGGTACGTCGGCCTCGACTCCGTCTTTTGCCGGCATCATGGCGCTGGTCGAGGCAAATCCATTGCTCGCCAATCCTACTCAAAATCCGCGCCAGGGACTGGCGAACTACGTTCTCTATCGCCTCGCCACTACAGAGGCCGCCTATCCGAAGCAATGTAATGGCTCTAGTACAACCACCTCCCCGTTGAGCACTTGCATCTTCCACGATGTAACGGTCGGGAACGATGCAGTACCTGGTGAGCTTAACTATGGCTTAGCGACCGCGCAATATCAGGCGGAGGCGGGCTACGACATGGCCACGGGTCTTGGCTCTGTCAACATCACAAACTTGGTTAACCAGTGGAGTTCGGTGACGTTCACCGCCACCACAACTACGCTCACGCTGACTCCTGCGGCTATCACCCATGGGACCTCTGTAACCGCGACTGGGACGGTCGCGCCTAGTAGCGGGACGGGCACTCCCACCGGCGATGTTTCGTTAATAGCGGCGATCGGACCAAGTGGGTCGTCTACAAACCAGACTGGAATCGAGGCGTTCACCCTCGGGGCCGATGGCGCCTTCTCGGGAGCGACGAGCGAGTTGCCCGGGTCGACGGTTCTAGCCGGCTCACCGGTACCGTACACCGTAACCGCCCGCTATGCGGGCGACAGCACTTATGCCCCCAGTGATTCCGCTCCGCAATCAATCACAGTAACCGCGGAACCGAGCACTACGACCCTGTCTGAGTTCACTCAAGACAGCAACGGGAACACAATCCCGCTAGCGAACGGCACCTCGCTGCCTTTCGGAAGCCTGGTGTTCGTCCGCGCAGATGTCATCGGAAAATCAGGCGCTGGCGTGCCCACGGGACAAGTTACTTTCACGGATAATGGTTCCACCAAGCTGCCCGGACCGATTTTCAATCCCGTGGCAAACCCGGTCGCGTTGAACAGCGAGGGAAACACATCGATCGGCGCGGGAATCTTTAACTTCGACGGTGGCAATCACAGCATTTCCG
Source organism: uncultured Acidobacteriota bacterium (assembly GCA_963717205.1). Taxonomy (GTDB): domain Bacteria; phylum Acidobacteriota; class Terriglobia; order Terriglobales; family Acidobacteriaceae; genus Sulfotelmatobacter. The sequence goes on from CAVQVP010000002.1 coordinate 801,576, forward strand.
CCAGCTACGCAGGCGACAATAGCTTCAATGCAAGCAGGAGCACAGCGCCGGTAACCTTCACCATCCAGCCAGGGTTCACCGGAGTTTCGGGTTTGGCCAATGTTACGATTGCGAGCCCCGGCGGCTCCGGCACAACAACCATTGGCATCATCGCGTCGAGCAACTTCACCACTGCCGTAAGCTTCGCTTGCACTGGGCTGCCCTCAGAGGCCAGTTGCGGCACGCCCTCGGCCACGGGAAAAGGGCCGAACACAACTGTCACTACCACTATTACCGTCACTACAACGGCCCCGCACACAACCATGTTGGAACACAACCAGCGTCGCTATTATTTTGCGGTGATACTGGGCGGAGGGCTGCCGGTGGCAGGTATCTTCCTGCTGGCTACACCTAGACGACGCCGCTGGAGCACACTGGTGGGAATCCTGATGGTAATGACATTCCTTCTGATGCTTCCGGCTTGCGGTGGCGGAGGCGGCAGCCACACTCCCCCGCCTACCCAAGATCCCGGCACGCCAGCAGGAACCTATACTGTTACCGTAACTGCGACCGCGGGAAACCTTTCCCAGCAAGAAGGCACCTTCAGCCTCACCGTGCAATAGCCGAGGCGGCTTTCAGTCGAGGTCAGTGCAGGTCACTGGCCTCTTCTTTTTTCATCGGCACTGTTCTGATAAGAATCGCCCCCGAATGACCATTTCGGGCGTCTTTTGCCCGCGTCCGCTACAATCTCGCTGATCCACTTTCTTTGAGACTCATCCTATGAAACTTTCAGCCATTGCATCTGCCCTTAACGCCCGCCTGCAAGACGGAGACTCCGACACTGAAATAACTGGCCTCAACGGAATCGAGCAGGCTGGCAGCAAAGAAATCACCTTCGTCGCCAATCCGAAATATGCGGCCGCCGCGCGACTCACCAAGGCCGCCGCCGTGATCGTCTCCGAGAGCTTTCCAGTTATTCCAGCGGCCACATTGCGGGTGAAAGACCCATATTTAAGTTTCGCGAGTGCCCTGGAGCTTTTCCATGATCCCCCGCGCTATGCGCCGGAGGTTCACGGTTCGGCAGTCGTTCATCCCACGGCCAAGATTGGAAGTAAAGCTCACATCGGCCCTTATGTAGTCATCGATGAGAATGTCGAGATCGGCGCCAATGCCGTTTTGCTGGCGCATGTGGTCATTTATCGCGGAGTAGCAATCGGCGACAATTTCTTTGCTCACGCACACGCGGTGGTGCGAGAGAACTGCCGCATCGGAAATAATGTTCTGCTTCAAAACGGCGTTGTGATCGGCGCCGATGGCTTTGGCTTCGCCAAGACTCACGAAGGACATTGGCACAAAATTCCTCAGCCAGCCCCGGTTATTATTGAAGACGACGTGGAAGTGCAGGCGAATTCCTGTATCGATCGCGCCAGCGTTGGCGAAACTCGCATCGGGCGCGGGGTTAAGATCGACAATCTGGTGCAGGTGGGCCACGGCTCCCAAGTCGGCGAAGATGCGTTACTTTGCTCGCAGGTTGGACTCGCCGGTTCGACAGAGATTGGCAGGCGAGTGATCTTAACCGGGCAGGTTGGAGTCGTCGGACATTGCAAAATCGGGGAAGCTGCCATCGTCACGCCGCAAAGCGGGGTCGCGAACGATGTTCCGGCAGGCGCTTTGGTGAGCGGCGCTCCCGCCGTCGATCACAAATTGTGGTTGAAATATTCGGCGCTGCTGCCCAGGCTACCAGAAATGGCGCGAGCCCTTCGAGCCAAGAGTCGGAAGGGGTAGATAATGAAACTCAGGTTCGACGATGAACTCAGACGGAGGTGCTTCCTTCGTGAACCTTTCTGTCCTTTTTGGTGAATGGAGCTTCCCGCAGTTCTTCCGGCAGCCCGCTATCAATAACCCTGCGCACTTTCTCCATCAGGCATTCGCGGCTGCCAAAATCCGCCGGCTCGATCGGCGGATGAAAAATTACAGTCGCGGTTCCCGGCTTGATTGCGAACCTGCCCTTCGGCATCACATCGTGAGTGCCGGTGACCGTCACCGGAACCACTGGAACGCCACACTCCATCGCCAGATAGAACGGGCCCTTCTTGAAAGGCAGCAGCTTGCCATCGAACGAGCGGTGGCCTTCGGCGTAGATCGTCATGTTAATTCCCCGCTGCACGACCTGCTTCGCGATCTTCACCGCCTCAATTCCAGCATCACGATTTCCACGATCGACCGGTACCAGTGAACCGATTCGCATCGCGCGCCCAAGGATGGGATAACCGAACAATTCTTTTTTCACCATCACAGAAGTACGCCGCGGAATCAACGGCACCGTGATCGGCGGGTCGAGGTTCGAGACGTGATTCGACATGAAGATATAGGTGCGCTCCCGGTCCAACTTGTCGAGGCCGACAGTCTTGACCCGAACTCCGGTCAAGCGCACGCCATTCCACGCGCCGAACATAAACATGCGGTAGAGCAGGCTGACGTCTCCTGTAATGAACGTCCAGGGAAATCCAATCAGCGCCGCAAGCGGTGCGGCGAGGGTCCAGAAGCCCAGCATAGCGAGAGTTCGGATCATGTTCGGATCATGTTCGAATCATGTGCGGATCATTTTAGAATCAGTTACAACCATTTGCGGAGCGTGCGCGAATACTTACTTCCGGAGTATGATTTATCGCTCGGCCTCGCCCTTCAACCATGCGGCCCTGTGTGTCCGCTGCTCCGTGGTGACATTCTCCATGTCGTTGAGGTCGTAGGAAGTTTCCTCTCGGCTCCCGACTTTCCACTTCAACTCGCGTTCTCCGCCGCGTCGCTCACGCACCCTGACGTTAATGCTATCGCCGGGGATGAGCCGGGCCACGACGTCGGAAGACCCCTCTCCCGCAGCGCTCCCATTGATTTCGAGAATTGTATCGCCCGCCCGCAGGCCGACCACTTCGGCCGTACCGCCTGCAGTAACCGATTCCACAGTCATGGGACCATCAAAGTTTCGCGAAGCCACGAATCCTGCGTCCGCTGACGTAATTTTTCCTTCGATCAACCGAAGTCCGACAAAGCGGAAAAAAACGTTCCACGGAATCTCTTCCGTCCCCGCAACGTACTTCGCGAAAAACCAATTCAAATCGCTATGAGTTACGGCCTCAGCCGCCTCGCGCACGCCTGCCGAATCCAAAAAGAACCTGCCCTTTTTCGCGTAATATTGATTCATCCACTGAAAGACTTCCCGCAAGGACGCTCGATCGTGGCTGGCCTCGCGCACCGCCAGATCCAGGATTATCCCCAGCAATTCGCCTTTGTTGTAATACGAAATGCTGCGCTCGGGGCGACGGTAGTATGAGTAGCCCTCCAGCCAGGCATCCAGGCTGGAGTCTTCCACCGACTGCGTCAAATGAGCCGGGCGCCGCTGAAGTTCGCCGATATCCGACGCTAACTCCTGCTCGAAGTGACGCTCGTCGAGCAACCCGCCTCGCAACTGAATGATGCCCGCCGCCGTGCTGGTGCATCCTTCGCTGAACCAAAGCGCCCGCGTGTAATTCTCTTTCGTGTAATCGACAGGTTCGAGCGTTTGCGGACGAATGCGTTTGACGTTCCAAAGATGAAAAAATTCATGCGCCGTCACCGAAGCCAGCACGCCAAGAGACTGAGATATGAGATCGGCATTCACCGCAATGGCGGTCGAGTAAGCATGCTCCATGCCGCCGCCCGCAGGGCCTCGCGGAAAATGATAGAGAAACATGTAGCTGTCGAAAGGACGGTCGTTCATCCAACCGGTCGCAGCTGCCACGATCTTGTGAAGCATCGCGCTAATCTTTTCCAGGTCGTAGTCACCGGGAGCCGCGTCAACAATCACGCGATAGTGCGCACCACCTTCCTCAAAATCGGATTCCCTGAAATCGCCAATCTCTACCGGTGAATCGGCAGCCTGGTCATACGTTTCAGCGATGTACGTGTCCTCGTTCGCACGCAGCGGTGTGGCGATGTGCCACGGGGGCGGTACATGGCTGAATCGCAGCGTCATTGGCGAGTCTCGTGCATCGACGGGATACATTAAGATCTGAGCGAGGTTGAGAAATGCATGATGAGAATTCAGCTGTGCGCCGAACGGACCGGGTGAATCGACAAAGATCTGATATTCAACGATGGCGCCATCCTGTGCTTCCGTAATCTGCCATCGGCTCTTGTTCAGTGTGTACACGGAAAGCGGCTGTCCGGCGCGGTTTTTCGCGCTCACCCAGTTCAGGTTTTGCGCAAAATCACGGATTTGGTACAGGGCATTCCATACCGGAAGCTGCAGCTCCCGCAGCGCCGGCCCTTCCGGCAATAAAATCTGCACCCTCATCAGATGCAGCTCTGGATTTTCCAGGGAAATCGTGTAGTTAGTGGTGGCGCGGGAACTCGCCAGACCAATCCACAGAAAAAAACACAAACCAAGGCACCGCTGCCCGAAAGGGCGGCTCCTCGCAATGCGCCGGCTCATTGCTTCCCTGCCGCTCTCGCGGAATTGCTCGCGCCTTCCCCTGAAAGTGCTCTCAACCGCGCAGGCAGTTTTTCGTAGATTCCGCCAAAGCCACCATTCGATAGAATTGCCACCACATCGCCGACGCGCATCTCGGGAGCGATCATCTCTACAATTGCTTCGGCATCGGCTGCCAGCCGGGCGCGGCCTCCGTGCTTCTGAACATCCGCCGCCAATTCGGGCAATTCAAGTCGCTCATTCTGCGGTACGGCCTCCGAGCGGAACACGGCCGCGACCACTACTTCATCTGCGAGGGCCAGACTCCGCGCCAGATCCGCCTGTAGCACGCGCCGCCGAAGCGTGTTTGATCGTGGCTCGAGAATCGCCCACAACCGCGACCTCGGATAACGCTCCCGCAATGCCTTCAGTGTTCCCGCAATTGCCGTGGGATGGTGGGCAAAGTCGTCGATGATCGTGATGCCGCCTACCTGGGCCTTTACTTCCAACCGCCGTTTGACGCTTTTGAACGTTTTCAGCGCTGCCGCAATTTCTTCTTTCGAGATGCCATAGTCCGCAGCCAAGGCCGCCGCCGCGGTCGCGTTCCACACGTTGTATTCGCCCGCCAACGGGAACTCAAAGTCCGCCCAGGCTCGATCATTCTGTAATACGGACCATGAGGTTCGTTCTCCCTCGAACTTCAGATTCGTGATTTGCCATTCGGAGCGCGCACCTGCTCCATAGCGCTCTACCGGGCAGAAGGCCTTCCGCAGACAGCGTTCGAGGCTAGCGCTTTCCAAGGCCGCGCCTGCGACCCCATCGAAAGCAACGATGCGGCCACGCCTCGGAATCAGATTTACCAGCCACCGGAACGCGGTCTCGACGCCGTCGAGATCTTTATAAATGTCGGCATGATCGAACTCTACCGACGTCAGAATCACTGAATCGGGGAAGTAATGGAGAAACTTCGGCCCCTTGTCGAAAAACGCCGTGTCGTACTCGTCGCCTTCGAGAATGAAATGTTTTCCCTTTCCGAGATGAAAGCTGGCGCCAAAGTTTTCCGCGATTCCTCCAATTAGAAACGACGGCTGCATGCCGGCGGTATGAAAAATCCACGCCAGCATCGATGTGGTCGTGGTTTTGCCGTGCGTCCCGGCTACTACCAGCACTTCCTTGCCCTGCAGGAATTCCTCATGCAGCAATTGCGGCAGTGAGCAAAATGGAATGCGCTGGTCGAGCAAGTGCTCCAGTTCGGCATTACCTCGCGAAATCGCATTGCCCACGACCACGAGATCGGGACGCGGATCATCCAGATTCCGAGCGTCAAAGGGTTGCGCCACTGGGATTCCAAGCTCAGATAAAAACTCAGACATGGGCGGATACGCCGCCGCGTCGGATCCTGTCACCCGAAATCCGCGCTGTTTCAGCATTCCCGCCAGCGAAGCCATCGCCGTGCCGCAGATGCCAATCAAGTGAATGTGCTTCCCTGCAATCATGATTGTTGTCGTGCTACCGTTGCCGTCGGTGCTGCCATCACCGCGGCTTCGAGAATTTTTAAACTCACTTTCCCATTGCGCACCGTCAGCCTGGCCCGTACGCCGATGGGCAAAGTAATGTTTCCAGCTGTTACATGCCCCGACCGCAAGCCATAAGCCACGGGTATCCCTAACTCGCCCACAATCCGCAGCACAACTTCTTCCAGCGTATATCCCTGATTCGAATTCTGTACGCAGTCCCGCATCTCGCCAAAGATAATTCCGCGAACCCGGTTCAGTTTGCCGGCGAGTTTCAACTGCATTAGCATGCGGTCGATCTGATACGGCTTTGCGGTCACATCCTCGACAAACAAAATTGTTCCCGCCGTCTTGATTTCGTAGGGCGTTCCCAGTGACGCCACCAAAATCGAAAGGCAGCCTCCGTAAAGAATTCCTTCTGCCGCACCTTCCACCAGGCCACTTACTCCCGAACCCGCATCGAAATTGAGCTCCCAAGCTGCGGCCCCACCTAACGCAGACTGCCACGAAACGGAATCGACTCCCCTTTCATGCGCCCAATCTTTTGCTACCATTGGGCCGTGAAATGTAATCAGCCCTGCGGCGTCCGCAAAATAAGTGAGGAGTGTAGTGAGGTCGCTATAGCCTACAAATATTTTGGGATTTCCTCTGATCTTCTCCAAATCCAGAGCTTCGAGCAGATAGTTCGCGCCATAGCCGCCGCGCGCGCAGACAATCGCTCGCACCTCTTCGCGGGCAAACATTTCTTGTAGTTCGTGCGTGCGGCGCTGCACCGATCCTGCAAAGTAAAGATCCTGCTCAAGGATGGAATCAAAATAATACGGCCGATAGCCCGCGCGCCGTAAGGCTTCGCTTCCAGCTTCAAGTTCAGAGCGCTTCACGTTGCTCGCGGGCGCCACAATGCCGACTGTATCCCCGGGCCGAAGGGCAGTTGGCTTCACACGCGAGATTGTCGCTGAGGACATGCAGTTAGAAGCCCAGATAGAAAAAATCTCGAGACCGGTACAAAAAAGACTTCGGCCGACGACGCAGCTCGCCGCGAACGCAGCCTAGCTCAGAAAAAAATCTCCCCGGCAAACCAACCGCGCTTCCCCGCGCAGAAAAACAAGATTTCCTTGCTTACGTACCGCTTGCGTTCCGCCCGGAGCATGCACCCGCACCGGCGATTCGGCCCTGCCCGTCGCAATCGCAGCGAGTGCCGACGCACAAGAACCCGTCCCCGACGATTGCGTCTCTCCCGCTCCGCGCTCGAAAAAGCGCGCCCTCAAATCGTGTTTTCCATCCACCGCAACGTATTCAACATTCACTCCGTGAGGAAACTCAGAACTGCTCTGAATCTCTGCCGCCTTGACTTGCCAATTCGAGGAAAACTCATTCACGAACACTACATAATGCGGATTTCCCATCGAAATTGGAATGCCCCTTACCGCGCTCGCTCCCCCTTTCAATGCGAGTTCTGCTCCCACCGCGACCTCCCCCATTTCAACCTCAAACTCGTAGCTGCATTCGCTTCGTCCCGTGAGTATGCACGTTTTTAGTCCAGCCCCGGTTAGGATCGAGATTTTCTCTTTTCCTTGCTCCGCGCAAATATACGCCGCAACGCAACGCGTGCCATTGCCGGAAATCTCCGCGTCCGAGCCGTCAGAGTTGATCAACCGAATCTCCACATCCGCCGCAGCATGAGGATACATCCACTCCACGCCGTCGGCCCCTACGCCCTCGTGCCGGTCGCAAATACGCCGTGTGAACTCCGAGCGCTCCGCAGCACCCAGTTTCCCTTCGATATCCGCCCCACCAATGAGAAGAAAATCATTTCCGCACGCAGAAGCCTTCAAAAATGGAATCGTCACGTCTTGCCGGCTCACTCGAACTCCACCGGCCCCACCGACGTCACATTGCCGAGCAAACACGATGCCTTCAAATCGCGCAGCAACTCCTTCTGCTCGCGGTTACAACCGGAGACGTCGAACTGCAGGCGCACGTGCTGGCCGGTGTTGCCGCTCAGCACGTTTTCCATCATGCGATGGCGCCGCTCCAGGATGCGGTTCACTTCCTGCGTGATCTCATCGACACTCGCGCCTGTGACTTCGTAAGTGTTTAACAACGTCTTCAGGTTAAACGTCAGCTCGAGGTGGCCCAAAGAGAAGAGTGCAGCAAGAACCAGGACCGTAGCAAAAATTGCCGTCAGGTAAAGCCCTCCGCCTGTCGCCATCCCCACCGACGCCACGACAAAAAGCGTCGCGGCGGTGGTCAGGCCAGTCGTCAGCCCACGCGCGTGCAGAATCGATCCCGCGCCGATGAAGCCAATGCCAGGAATAATCTGCGCTGAAATTCGGGTGTGGTCGCCGAGATGTTCCACGGCCAGCGCATCCGAAAGGATTGTGAACATCGCTGCTCCGAAACAGATGAACATATTGGTGCGCAACCCCGCCGGCCGGTGTCGCAGCTCGCGCTCCAGCCCGATAGCCCCGCCCAGCACCGCCGCCAGCACCAGGCGCACCAAAGAGCTCGCGACGATCCCGCTCGCCATCTCCTTTTGTAGAAGCTCGACAATATGTGGCCAGTTCATGAATTTAATCGAACGTCTCAGATCTCTCGAATGGCCGGATTTTATCACTGGAACGACGAGTCCCCGGCGGCCTCAGCCGTTAACCCGGCTGATTACCGCGCTTCATCTTTACGGTCGCACCGGCACACGTGCCTGAAAAATCGCCGCGCGAGGTTGGCCTGTAGTGTGAATTTCGACTAACGCAATCAGACCCGCGTCCTTCGCCGCTTTCCATACGGGATCACCATCGAAGCCGACGGCGTAGTCCGCATACTTTGCGGGGTCTGCCAACGCACGCTCCCACAAGCCTTCTGGATCGGCAGGCTGTCTCCACATTCGATGATTACCTTCGTTGATGACCCGCCGCAATGGAATCGCCGCTTGCTCCAACGCACCCACGTGCTCGCCCAGATACATCAGCAATGTGGAATCTGAAGGCAAGCGTTTAACCCAGTTTGCAATTTGCATATCCAGCGACGCACGCCCGCGACTATTGATTGACGCTTCGCGATAACAGATTGGGTCCGCCCGCCAGATCGCGGCGTATATTACAACTGCCAGCAGCACGACGCTCAGGAAAGTTGCGGCACCTGCCCACTTGCGCCAGGAGGCATCGACGAGTGGAAGTTTGGCCACGGATTGCACGACCAAAAAAACTCCCAGCGGTACAAACACAGCGAACGCCGGAAGCAGTTGCAGGCCATAGCGCAAGTTGTAATGCGAGAAAGGCCACCAGGTCGGGACAAAAATCGGCACGCTCCCATACGCCACCGACAATGCATAGAACGGCAGCGGCGTCCACAACAGCAATGCGACGCGACTGCGGCGATTAACCAACGACTCCAGGCTTCCAAGCAGCGCCAGACCAAGCCACAGGCGGCCTTGCCAACTCGATTCCGCCACGTTCAGTTCGGCGGCTTTCAGAAAATACGAGCCTGCCGCCCACAGATTTCCTTTTGCCGGATTCACTGTGGCTGTCTTCTGCTCAATCGCTTTCGCGGAGTACGGCCCGTTCGCAAACTCCAGCGGATTTCGATAGACCGCAGCGTTATACCCCAGCCAAAAAACGGGACCGGCTCCCGCGATCAAAACGAATTTCGTCAGTTGCATTCGCGAAGGCGCCAAACTGGATGCCTTATCGTCGTTGGGTGCCGCATCCTTCCGTTCCTTGCAAAGGTGGGAGTGGACTACCACAGCTCCAAACAACAGAACCAACGCGAGGAACCATCCGTCGTACCTCGTCAAGCAGGCTCCAGCAAGACAGAGCCCGCACTTTGTCAGAGACCGAATTGCCGTCGAATCGCCGCGGGCAAACTCTGTGAAATACACCGCGGCCCAAATAAACCAGGCCAGGTAAAGCGACTCGCCCATCGCAGTCGCCTGCATATAAATCAGGTTGGGATTCGCGCCGTACAGAATCGCCGCGCTCCACGCCCCCACCTGAGTTGCGCTATCGAATTCTCCGTCCCGGCCTATCACACTCCGCACGAGACGGAATATTCCAAATACCCCGAGCACATACGCTGCCATCGATGGAATGGAGCCGCCAGCGCCGCTCTGCCACATCCGTGTCGACACGATGAAGGGCACGATCAGCAGATGCGGCAGCGGCAGCCACACCGTTCCCAACTGCAGAAGCCCGGGAGTTTTCGAGTCGAAGACGCGGCGCGCGATGTTGATATGCGCCACGGCATCGCCGTAAAGCAGCACATCTCCATGACGCTGGTAGAAAAGAAACGAGAATACTGAGACGAAGATTGCCAGCCAGATCAGCCGCACGGCCTCAATGGAATGGGTTTTGGGAGGCGGAAGTCGCGGCTTCATTCGAGGTGAGTAAGTTCGCGGAAAATCTGAAAGCGGGCGTCGATCGCTTCGCGCGTAAGCGATTGCAGCCGCTCGGTGCCAAAGCTTTCCACGGCGAACGAGCCCATGACTCCACCATAGAAAAGCGCGCGCTTGAGAACTTCGCGATTCAACTCTTGCTGCGACGCGAGATAGCCCATGAATCCGCCGGCAAACGAATCGCCCGCGCCGGTGGGGTCTTTCACTTCGTCGAGCGGCAAAGTCGGCGCGCGAAAGGGATGGCGGCCAATCCCAAACGCGCCTTCGCGGAAAAAAATCGTCGCGCCATATTCGCCGTGCTTGATCACCAGCGCCTGCGGACCCATAGCCAGCACTTTCTGCGCGGCACGGGGCAGATTTTTTTCATTCGCCAGCATTTTCGTCTCAGTATCGTTGATCAGCAACACGTTTACCAGCTTCAGGGTTTCGGCGAGTTCCTGACGCGCGCCATGGATCCAGTAATTCATGGTGTCGCATCCGGTTAGCCGCACCCCATTCATTTTTCGGCGGACGTTGGCCTGCAGCGTCGGCTGGATGTTGGCGAGAAACAGATATTCGCTGTCTTCGTATTCCTTCGGAATACGTGGCTGGAACTTCTCGAACACGTTCAGATCGGTAAAATCTGTTTTGGCCTCGTTGAGATTGTCGGCGTAGGAACCGCCCCAACGAAATGTCTTTCCCAAGGCACGCTCGATGCCGCGTGTATCAATTCGCCGCTTCTGCAGAACAGCCTCATGCTCTGCCGTAAAGTCCTCGCCTACGACTGCAACCACACGTACCTCGGTGAAATAGCTGGCTGCGAGCGAGAAGTAAGTGGCTGCCCCGCCAAGAATTCCCTTCACGCCGCCCGAAGGCGATGTGATGTCGTCAAATGCTACCGAACCGACCACGACAATGCTCATCTGGAGTGCGTGCTTCCTCTCTTAGTTCTCGGTTCTCAGTGATCAGTGGCCAGTAATCGGTGGCCAGTAAAAATCTTGCCGCTCTTACTGGCCACCGGTCACAGATCACTAACCACTTGCTTTCACATATTTACCGATAATCAGTTTCAGCTTCTTCTTCGTCGCTGCCGAAATCTTTTTGTGGTCGGTCATAATGGCATGTGCCAGGGCAGAACCGCACTTGCAGGACCGGGTTCGCGGCATTGCGGCAATCGTCTCACGCACGACTTGCGCCGCATTCGCCGCATTCTTCGTCAGCACGGCGACAACCCGATCGACAGTCACGGAATCGTGATGCGGATGCCAGCAGTCATAATCCGTGACCATTGCGACCGTCACGTAGCACAGCTCGGCTTCGCGCGCCAGTTTCGCCTCCTGCAAATTGGTCATGCCGATGACGTCCATGCCCAGGCCGCGATAGACATTCGACTCCGCCCTGGTGGAAAACTGGGGCCCTTCCATGCACACATAGGTCCCACCGTGACGGCCCGTTACTCCCACTCTCTCACACGCTGCTTCGACTACGCCTGCCAGTTCTCCACATACAGGATCGGCAAATGATATGTGTGCCACCACTCCGGCACCAAAAAAAGTATCCACGCGATGGCGCGTACGATCGAAAAACTGATCGGGGATCACGAAATCCAGCGGCTTGTGTTCCTCCTTCAATGATCCCACGGCAGAAATTGAAACAACTCTCTCGACGCCAAGCTGCTTGAAGCCGTGAATATTCGCGCGGAAGTTCAATTCGCTCGGCAGAATTCGATGGCCGCGCCCGTGTCGCGCCAAAAACGCCACCTTGCGGCCTTCGAGTGCTCCACACACATAAGCGCCCGAAGGAGCGCCGAACGGAGTTTTCAGCCGCACGTCCTTAACCTTGCTCAAACCCGGCATCGAATAAAGCCCGCTGCCGCCGATGATTCCTATTTCCGCCTTTACCAAACATCCTCCGAATTCAGCGCCCACAGAAATCTCTCGTGCGCTCGAGCCAAACCTGTGATTATACCAAGCTACCTCCCGCACGCCTCAGTACCCTTCTTTGGTTCAATTTTTCAGCCGGGACCACTCTGTTGGTCACATCACAACGCATTACAATCTTCTAATGCGGATTGCCGCTTGCTTCTTCACTTTGATTCTGAGCACGATCGCACTCGCACAAAATCCTGCCCGATCTGCTTCCCCGGAAGACGCGAAATTCGTCACCGTTCCCGTCACGATTGATCACAATCGCGTTGTGATCGACGTGGACGTCCCTCTGCTCGACGGCTCGACCAGGCGGGTCCGCGCCTGGGTCGACAACGGCGATCCCGAACAGTGGATGAGTTCACGCGTGTCCACATGGCTGGGGCTCGTTGTTGGTAATTGCAACGGCCAGGTCTGCTCTGCCAAATCGCCAACCCCGATGGTTTCGCCCGAAATTCTAATCGGTGGAATGAAAGTCTTCCTTTCTGCAACGGTAGAAATCAAAGTTCCAGCCGGAGACCAGGTTCCTATCGCCCCTGGCATGAACGCCGAGATCAATATTCCATCCACCGTTCTGCGCAACTACGACGTTCTGATCAACTTTCCCGGCCATGAATTCACTATCGGCCAACCCGGCAGCCTGAAATTTCAGGGGGTAAAGGCCAAAGTAATGGTGCACGGCGAGAACGGTCTTATCCAGGTTCCCAGTCAGATTGAAAACAAGAAATACAATCTAGGCCTCGACCTCGGATCGTCAATCAGCTTTCTTACTGACAATCTCTTCGACAAGCTCACTTCGGCGCACTCCGACTGGCCGCACATGACTGGGGCTATCGGCCCCGCCAATATGTGGGGATTGCAGGACGAACCGAAATGGAAGCTCATGCGCGTTGCCCGCGTGCAGTACGGTCCGCTGTTCTTGACGGATGTGGCTGCGGTGGAGTTTCCTTCGGATCGGATGGAGTTTTTCGAGAAGCGCGCCGGAGTTGCAACCGCTGGACTACTCGGTGCGAACGCCCTCGTCAACTATCGCGTCGGCCTCGACTATGCCCACTCAATCGTCTACTTCGAGATTGGACGCACGTTCAATTTTCCCGCGTTCGACGTAATTGGTCTCGTCCTTCGCCCTGAAATCGATGGCCGCTTCGCCATCCTGGGCGTCGCCGATTACGCCGGAAGGCCCTCGGTACCTGAAGTTCAAGCTGGCGATCAACTCATCGCTGTCGACGGCATCCCTACTATTGGTTCGACGCTGGGACAAGTATGGACGATGCTGGCAGGCGAGGCCGGAAAAGAACGCAGGCTGACCATTGAGCGTGCGGGAAAACAGGTTGGCATCATTGCCAGGGTACAGCACTTCCTGGGAGACGACTCTGACAATCCGAATCAGCAGAGCTTTAAGAGGAAAAACTAAATCGAGAGCGTCAATCTTCGTCAATCGTGCCAATTGTCAATCATTTTCCAAATACATCTTTCTCCAGCATCGCAGTAGTAGCTGGATCCAGACTTTCGCTGACCAGCACGGTGTCGCCCTTCTCTTCGATCACGACCGTGCCTTCTTCCGTCGTCCACACATGCCGACCCTGCATTGCGTCAGCTTTGTTCTCTAAGTCTTGCGCGGCCGATGAAGACGTTCTCACTTCATCCGCCTTTTTGTAGCGTTGGCTGAGCGATCGAGCATAAATCTCCGCGAATTCAGAGGCCTTCTCGGCGCTCGACCAGCGGGAAGCGTAGAGCAGACCCAGCGGCGCGGTCGTGTCGTTTTTGGGTCGCGCCGCATAGTAATAGCCGCCGCGCCACTCGGGATACAGGCGATCGGACACCTTCTTCCCAGCGTATTGCTCGAGCAGCACCGCGACATCGAACTCTCCCATCGCACCGATATCAAACTTCGTGTAATGCTTGAAATCGCGCTTGAATTCAGGCACGGGCATGGGCTCGATTTTCTCGCCCGTCAAATAAGCCTCTGGTTGCATGATCTGCCGTGTAGTATGCGGAGGATTCGCCAGCACGGCGGCAAACGCCTTTTCTTTGCCGCCCTTCTCCATCAGCGTCACAATAAACTTCAACCCGTAGCTGTAGGGAAAAGTCAGTGATTCCCTCAGAAATATCGGGGCGTCCTTGAAGACGGTCGAGCCGTCGTCCCCATTCGTCATTTGTGATTCCATCGTCTCGACGAGATCGGGGGAATCGACAACCGACCGGCCCACTGGGGCGAGTTCGTATTCCAGCATCATGGCCTCAGCTTGTCCTTCAACCACCGCCTGCCGCGAATCGTCCATCTCGTCGTTCTCGATGTCGTTGGGCGTCGGGTCTTTCCTGATCTCGCCCAGATCTTTGTCGCCCTTCTGCATCCACTTATCGAGATGGATCGTCTGGTCCTGCAACGCATGGGTCAACTCATGCGCCATGACCGGCTCCTGCTGATCCATTGGAACCCAGTCCAGCAAGTTCACGGTTTTGGTTTTAGGATCGTAATAGCCCGCGATCTGCTCGCGTAGCAGCGATACTAGAAGTTTTTCTAAATCAAAATCGCGCGGCAGCAGCCCAAACTTTTTCAGCACCAGCTCCGAGCGCTGCAGCCTTTTCACATCTTCATCCTTCATGTGCTTCGTAAGATATGCCACCACTTCATCGCGGCTGGTGAGGCGGCGCTTGACCTGTTTCTTGATCGGCAGTCCGGTGTGTTTGCTGTCGAAGGCCAGAATCTCGTCTACGGAGTGAAAAAGTTCCTCCGCTTCCCGGGGCGTGATCTTGACTTCGTCTTTCTCTTGCGCGGCAGGGGGAGGGGTGGAAGGCCCTTGAGTGGGGGCAGCACTCCCTTGGGTTCCGCTCGGGGCAGGCTTGCCCGCCTGCCTTTGACCTTGATCTTGACCCTGACTTTGGTCTTGACCCTGACTTTGATCTTGCTGTTGTGTCGGCGCACTCTGTCCCCAAAGTGCGCCGCTCAGCACAGAGAAAAGCACAACCGTTAGGAACGGCGTCAGAAACTTCTTGCCCGGCAGCCAAACTTTAATCATCAGGAACGAGTCTACCCTGTTTCCCAGTCCGTTAAGGACAAACATCAAGCACAAACATCGCCATGAGAAATCTGACGAAAGCCGCATCGCCGGAGTCAGGGGGTAGAATCGACATGATGATCAGATTCCCGTTCGCGATGTTGCTGGTGATGTCGCTGGCTATGATCGACTCGATTGCCACGGTCGGGGAAAATGTCCATTCAATAGCTGAGGCCGTCGATCAGCACTACAACCGCCTTCGGACTTTACAGGCGGAGTTCACCGAGGTGTATCGAGGGTCAGGGGTGGAGCGGACGGAATCGGGAACCCTTTGGCTTGCCAAGGGCGGATCGAAAAAACCTGGCAAGATGCGATGGGAGTACCGTTCTCCAAGGGAGAAGCTGTTTGTCAGCGACGGGAAAGAGGCGTGGTTTTACGTCCCTGAAGACCGGCAGGCTCGCAGAACAGAGGCGCGAAAGCTGGATGATATTCGCTCTCCGCTTGCGTTTTTGTTAGGCAAAAGCAAGCTGGAGAAGGAGTTGCGGGGGCTGTCGTTGGCGCCTGATGTTAAGCCGATTGCCGCCGACAATGTGGTGCTGCGGGGCGTGCCGGAGGCCATGGCCGAGCGGGTAAGCGAGATTTTGCTGGAAGTGACTCCAGAGCACAAAATTATGCGAATTCTGATCGACGAAGTGGATGGATCGGTCACCGAATATCGTTTTAATAGTGAGAAGGAGAATCTGCCGATCCCGGACGAGCGCTTCGAGTTCAGCGCGCCTCCGGGGACCGAGACGGTGGAGGGTAATTTAGAGCCTTAAAGAAATTGATCTTGTACATTAAGGTATCGCGATGATGGGATTGGATTTACGACTGTCATCCAGGTCAGTCTAAGCGCCGGCTTCTTGAAGGTCGCTGTTTCACGGTTACGGCTGCATTAAGTTTCGGGCGGAGTGGAGGGTCTGCACCCCATCCCATCTTCGAATTAGGTTACTTGCGATACTCGAACGACATAGTGTTGTGGCTGATCGAGCGTCACGGCGACAAGCCGCAATGTTAAACTGAGGGATACGACTCCTGAAACTAAGTTTTGATCTAATAGGGATCCGAGAGCAGCGAAAAGAACGAGAGAATGGCGGAATTCGTTGTAAAAATCGCCGATGAACGCGGGCACACCCACCAGCAAATTGAGCAGGGTTACTCGGTGGCGGAAGTACGTGACCGCTTCGCCTCGCAGGGCTATCTGGTCCATTGGGTTAAGCCTCAGGGCCTGCTGACTAGCGGCTTTCTGATGAGGCGTGGACGCAAGCTAAAGCAAAGTTCGTTTCTGGTATTCAATCAGCAATTTCTGACGTTGCTCAAGGCCGGACTGCCGGTTTTGAACTCTCTCGATCTGTTGATCAAGCGGCAAAGGGATTCCAATCTCCGGCAGGTTCTGGAGAACGTGCGCGAACGCGTTAAGGGTGGAGAGTTGCTTTCAGATGCCTTCGCCACGCATGCCATGGTGCCGAAAATCTATACCACCACTCTGATGGCGGGAGAGAAAAGCGGAAACATCGACGAAGTGCTCACCCGGTATATTAATTTCCAGCGCCTGGCAATGACCTTCCGCAAGAAGTTGTTTGTCTCGCTGATTTATCCCACGTTGCTGGTCACCGTGGTGACGATTATGGTGATGTTTCTGTTCACCTATGTGGTGCCGAAATTCGCGGACTTGTTCAACAGCCTTGATGCAAAGCTGCCGGCGGTCACCCTGTTTATGCTTTCGGTGGGGGTAAATGCGCAGAAATATTTTCCGTTCTTGGCGATAGGTCTGGTGCTGGTTGGCTTTGTATTGTGGCAATGGCGGAAAACCGATCGCGGAGGCGATCAAGTGGATCGTGTAATTTTGAGTTTGCCATTGCTGGGAGATATTCGACTGAAACACCAGGTAGCAACTTTCTCACGCATGCTGGCAACTCTGTTGCAAGGCGGCCTGCCGCTGGTGCCCTCGATGGAAACAGCGGGCAGTTCGATGTCGAGCCGCCGCGTCTTAAAAGGGATCATGCGCGCAAGCGTAAGGGTGCGCGAAGGACAAGGCTTGGCCGGCAGCCTCGAGGAACAGAAGATTTTTCCCGACCTCGCTGTCGAAATGATTGAGGTAGGCGAGTCCACCGGAGCCTTGCCAGCGATGCTGAATTCGGTAGCCGAGTTCTATGAGGAAGATGTGCAGACGGCATTGGGCGCTGCCATGGCGTTGATTGAGCCGCTGATCCTGATCATTATGGCGGTCTTCGTAGGTGGAGTGTTGATCTCGCTGTATTTGCCGATCTTCACTCTAGGTGTGCAGGGAGCCCACTAGGCGGAGCGGATTCGAGATTTGGGGTTTTGAGAATGGCGATGGCGGAAAAGAAATCACTCTTCGTGAACGGCCAGAACGGCGGGCAGGTGGTGGCAACGGGGAATCCCATCACCGACCTGGAGCGCGCTCAGGACGTGGCGCGGCGCTATCGCTGCGAGTTCGTGGATTTAACCGACTTCCAGCTTCATCATGAGCTGTTCAAGAAATTCTCGCCGGAGCTGATGTTCCGCTATAAATTTGTGCCGCTCGAGGAAACCGCCGACGGCAAGCTGGCAATCGCTATTGCGGACCCAAGCCAGCTGATGATGATCGATGAGATCAGCTTGCTGCTACAGAAGCGGATCGTCACGAAAGTTGCGACGCTGAAGCAGATCGACAACATTCTTACCAAGACGGAGCAATCGCAGCGCGTTCTGGAAGAGGCCAGCGAAGGTTTCCAGATCATCCGCGAAGATGAGAACACGGGCGCGGAAGAGACGCTGACCATCGACAAGTTGACCGCCGCGGGCGACACCAGCCCGATTATCCGGCTGGTCGATACGACCATCTTTACCGCACTGCAGCGGCGCGCCTCAGACATTCACATCGAGACGCGGGACGATTCGGTCGTGATCAAGTTCCGTATCGACGGCGTGCTGACGCAGGCCATGCCGCCCATCGGCAAGGAGCATCACTCTACCGTAATCTCGCGCATCAAGGTAATGAGCGAACTGGATATTTCCGAGCGCCGCGTGCCGCAAGACGGCCGCTTCCGAGTGAAGTACAACGGACGCGCCATCGACTTCCGCGTCTCCATCATGCCGTCGATTCACGGCGAAGACGCCGTACTCCGCGTGCTCGACAAGGAGTCGATGAGCGAGAAGTTCCGCACTCTCACCTTGGAGGTTGTCGGTTTTGATGAGGACGACCTGCGAAAATTTCGCCGCTACATCAAGGAACCTTACGGCATGGTGCTGGTAACGGGACCGACGGGCAGCGGCAAAACCACCACACTTTACGCCGCAGTGAACGAGATCAAGACTGACGAAGACAAGATCATAACCATTGAAGATCCGGTTGAGTACCAGCTTCGCGGCATTACGCAGATACCGGTTAACGAGAAAAAAGGACTGACTTTCGCCCGCGGACTGCGCTCGATTCTGCGCCACGATCCCGACAAAATCATGGTCGGCGAAATTCGCGACACGGAAACGGCACAAATCGCTATCCAGTCCGCTCTCACCGGCCACCTGGTATTTACCACGGTCCACGCAAATAACGTGGTCGATGTTATCGGCCGCTTCCTGAACATGGGCGTCGAGCCCTATAACTTTGTTTCGGCGCTGAATTGCATTCTGGCGCAGCGGCTGGTGAGGTTGATTTGCGAATCCTGCCGAGTGCAGGTGAATTATCCGCCGGACGTGCTGGAGGCCAGCGGCCTTGACCCCGTACAGTGGTCCAAGGTCGCATTGTATGAAGGACCGGGATGCATCGAGTGCGCGGGCACTGGCTTCAGAGGCCGAACCGCGATTCACGAATTGCTGGATTTGAGCGACCGTATCCGGGAGATGATTTTGGCCAGAAAGCCGACGTCGGAAATCCGCCGGGCCGCACGGGAAGAAGGGATGCGATTTCTTCGTGAATCGGCGCTCGACAAGGTCCGGCTGGGCCTGACCACTTTGAAAGAGATCAATAAGGTCACCTTCATTGAGGCCATGCGGTAAGAGCAGTGCAGGGATCAGTGGCCAGTAGACTCAAGGATTGCCACTGACCACCAGCCACTGACCACCAGCCACCGCTTTTGTTCCCGTTCAGCTATTGCATTTCTCGAGGCGGAGCGTTTGAATTGTAGTGGGAGTTCTTCTTGAAAATGAGTTCTGGTTCTAACGGGGCCAAACCGCGGCTGGCGTGTGAGATCGCTGCTGATCGTGTGCTCGTAGGCCGGTTGGGTGAAGGTGGGCGAAGTCTCGAAGCCTGCGCCGCTCGCGAACTGGCCCCGGGCAGTGTAGTTCCCGACCTGGTGGAAGGAAATCTGCGCCAGCGGGAGGCTGTGAGGGAAGCAGTTTACGAGGCTCTGACTAGCGTGGCGGGGCGCACTCACGATGTGATTGCAGTTGTACCGGACGCAGCCGTCCGCGTGGTGCTGCTAGAATTCGATACGTTACCTTCAGATTCCGAGGAAGCCGCCAGCGTGGTGCGCTTTCGCATGAAAAAATCTCTGCCCTTCGATGTGGACAAAGCTCGAGTTTCCTACCATGCCCAAAAATCGAATGACGGCGTGAGGGTGGTCGCCGCCGTCGCACTGGCCAGCGTGGTCGAGGATTACGAAGTTGCCTTTCGTGATGCCGGATTCAGCCCTGGAGTGGTAGTGCCTTCTATGCTCGCGGCTTTAGGGGCCGCGGAGGGAGAGCGTCCTACGCTGGTTGTGAAGGTGGATGCGCGCACAACCAGTATCGCAATCCTCAACGCAAACCAGTTGCAACTGTTCCGCACGCTCGAAAACATCCGCGGGGTCACAATCACAGGAGATCAGTTAGCCGAGGACATTTACCCGTCGGTTGTTTTCTTTCAGGACACGTATCATCTCAATATCGACAAAATCTTCGTCTCTGGGATATCTGATATCAGCAGTGCAGCTCCCGCGCTGCGTTCGCAGACCGGAGCGGAGGTGGAGGAACTGGTTACGGCATCGCAGCTCGGAGTCAGCACCGGAGGTTCGGTTCCGCGCTGGCGGATGGCCGCAGTTGTGGGAGCCTTGATTTCGTAAACTGCAGTGGTCGGTGGCCATGTCAGTGATCAGAAAGATCTGCCGAACACCGACCACTGATCACTGGCCACTGAATTAAATATGCGTCTCGATATCAATCTCGCCAGCCAGCCTTATGAAGACACGCGGCAGTTCTGGCTTCGTTGGGGAACAGCGGTTGCCGCGGCATCCATACTGACCCTGGCGCTGGTCACGATCACCATTACTGGCTGGTTCGCTGCCCGCCACGACCACACCGAGATTGCCAACTTGCGTGCACAGATCGCGCAGCGCGACCAGACTCGCCGGCAGGCTGAGGAATTTCTCAATCGGCCGGAGAATCGCGCCACACGCGACCAATCCCAGTTTATTAACGACTTGATTGAACGCAAATCGCTTTCCTGGACGCACGTCCTGGAAGATCTCGAAAAGGTCATGCCTCCGCGGGTTCACCTGGTTTCGATTCATCCCGAACTCGATGAGGATAACCAACTCACTCTGAAAATGGTGGTCGCGGGAGACTCGCGCGATCGACTCATAGAACTGGCTCGACGCATGGAAGAGTCGCGCCGCTTCTCCCAGACCTATATCGGAATTGAGCATATTGATAATGCGGCCGCCGCGAACGGTGGCGATGCGGTTCAGTTCGACATCAGCGGAGTCTACGTGCCCGAAATGGTGACGGCGCCGGCCCCAGCGCCAAGTCCCAAGGCGGCGGAGAACACCAAGCGAGGTACGTCCTAGTGCCAGACTTGCGCCAGACCCGAAAAAAGCTTCAGACCGCGCTAGCGATTTTGTTGGGCGTGGATGTCGTGGCAGCGATCGTGCTGTTTTCACCCCTGGTGGGGTCCACCGCGTCGAGGCGCCAGGAACTGAACCAGTTGTGGAGCGAACTGCAGATCAAAACCAAGCAGGTTAAACCGCTGAGTAACCTGGATAAGAAAGTGATCACCGCGAACGGACAGATCGCCGATTTTTACAAGAAGCGCTTCCCTGCTCAAGACTCGCAAATCGCCACCCAATTGGGTCAGGTGGCCACCGCCAACGGGGTTGCGATTGATCAGGCCCGGTATAAAGTGGGAGCGCCCGAGGTGGGCCGCTTGCAGCCGGTGGAAATGGAAGCGCAACTCTCGGGAAATTACGTTTCGTTGGCGAAGTTCATCAATGCGCTGGAGCGCGATGAAATGTTTTTTATCATCGACGGCATCGCACTCGCCGGGGAGCAAAAGGGCCCGATCAGGCTGCAATTAAAGTTTGAGACTTATCTAAAGGCGGGCGCGTAGTGAAGCTGGGAACAGAAAACCGGGGCCAGACGATCGCGGCGATTGTGCTGGGCGTCGTGCTTCTGCTGGTCATCGCCTACGAGGTCATTCCTTCTTCTTCGACCAGCGCCTCGACGAATCTTCCTTCCGCGGCGACGGCGCTAACGCAGCCCCAGAGCCCCGCCAAACCAGGGTCGCACCGCGGTTCGCATTCGACCTCCGCGAAAAAGGAGCGCGCCCCGCAGAGCCTTGACCCGACTTTGCACCTGGTGCAACTCGCCTCGACTGAACAGATCAAATATGAAGGCTCAGGGAGAAACATTTTCGTGGCGCAGGCGGCGGATGTTGTGATTCCTACGCCGGTGGGTCCGGGCCACACGGATAGCCCGAAAAATACACCGTGGACGCCGCCGGCCTTGGCTGCGCAGGCGCCAATTCCGCTGAAGTTTTTCGGATTCGCCAGCCACCCTGGAGAGCCAAAGAAAATATTCCTCTCTAAGGGTGACGATGTTTTCATTGCGGGTGAGGGCGAAATCGTCGATCGCCGCTACAAGGTTGTGCGGATATCTCCGACTTCGGTAGAAATTCAGGACGTCGTCGGCAGCGGTCCGCCGCAAAACATCCCGCTAACCCAGGGATAGGGAAATGTTGAAATTTACTAGTTTTGTGATTGGGTAATCTATTTTGGAGAACATTAGCTTTCAATGAAGTTAAATTACAAGATTGGACGACTACCCAATTATGAAATTCCGCATCGCGCGCCAAAACGGGCTCGCAAGGCCGAGCGTGGCTACGTCCTGATTACGATCCTCCTGGTTTTCAGTCTGATGTCTATCGCCGCGCTCGCGGTTCTGCCGTCATTTATTTTTGAGCTGAAGCGGGATCAGGAAGACGAAATGATTCACCGCGGAGTGCAATACACGCGCGCGATCCGCGTTTATTACAGGAAATTAGGACGCTATCCCACGCGGCTCGAAGATCTCGACAATACCAACAATCTGCGGTACCTTCGCAAACACTACAAAGACCCACTCACAGGCCAGGATTTCAAGCTACTCCATTTCGGCGACCCGGGACTTACGCTTGGGGGCAGCTTCGGCGGGGGTGTGATTCCCGGTGCAAACCCAATCGGATCGCCGACAGGAGCAAATGGTTCCAGTGGCTCTGCCTTTGGTGGTAGTTCCTCTTTTGGAGGTAGTTCAACTTTTGGTGGCAGCAGTTCAGGATTCGGTAACTCGGGGGGACTGAGCAATTCCGGCGTGAACAGTTCCGGTGTGTTCTCGCAGTCATCCTCCTCGTTCGGGGGAAACTCGAATAGCAGCTTCGGATCAAGCTCTAACCCGCAAACCGGCAGTAGCCAGCAGGGGACGGGGCAGCAGGCGGTGAGTCCGTCGGGATCGGATCCCTCTCAGGCTTCGACTCAGGTTGCCGCAAACGGCGCGCAGGGAGACACGAGTTCGAGCGGCCAGCAAGTCTTCGGCGGCGGACCGATCGTGGGCGTAGCCAGCGTGTGCAAGAAGACCACCATTCGCGAGTTCAATCACAAGAAGAAGTACAACGAGTGGCAGTTCATTTACGATCCTACCGCCGATCGCGGCGGGCTAATCAAAACGCCGTACCAACCCATACTGCAGGGATTCGGAAGCCCGCAGAATGTAAATGCGCAGTCCGGAAGTGGCAGTGGAAGTTCCACCGGCAGTTTTGGTGGCAGCTCATTCAGCGGTTCGTCCGGAAGTTCATTTGGAAATTCCTTCGGGCAGCCGAACGGCATGGGCAACAGTCCATTCGGCCAGACGCCGCCTGCACAACCGCCCTCAACTTCTCCGCAGCAGCAGTAATTCCGAACTCACACCAAGCGTAAAAACGGCCTCATCCGAGATGAGGCCGTTCTTGCTGACAAAACCCTTGCCCAAAAAATTTCCCTCGGACAAACGGAGAGCGAATCGCCGAAGGCTACACGCTAAACGAGGACCCGCAGCCGCAGGTGCTCTTCACGTTCGGATTTTCGAACTTGAAACCCGCACCTTCCAGCGTCTCGACGTAATCGACAATGCAACCGTTCAGATACATCACAGAGGTGGCATCGACGAATACCTTCAATCCGTCCATATCAAAAGTCTTATCCATCATTCCAGCGGCATTTTCAAACTGCATGGAATAAGAGAAACCAGAGCAGCCGCCACCCACCACGCCGATACGCAGGCCTGCGGGCGCGGGAGTCTGCTGTCCCATGATTTCTTTCACTTTGGAAACCGCATTCGGCGTTAGCGAAACTGGCGGCGTCTTCTTCACTTCTACAGCGTTAGTCTTCACTTCAGGGACGGTCGTGGTGGCCATTCGTATCTCCTTGGCTCTAAACTGACTAAAATTATAGCAGAGGCAGACGGCGTGAGCATCGGTAAATAAGGTTACCCTGTCAGGTGCGTCAATTCCCTCAATGATTTGATGCCGGCCACGTTGGTCGAGATTCCTGCTACGGGGGTTGCCAACAGGGCTATAATGTTTGCGTTTGGCCGTTCCTCCAAGTTGAGGATTGCGAGCTGAGGCCTGCATCTTGAATTTGGGGCAAGTTGCCAACAGGCTTGCAATCTGTCGAGGTGCCTATGACGTGGACTTGGACTCCCTTAATGCTTGGGCTCGCGATCGTGTGGGGTATCTTCACCATCGGCCTGATCATTCTCCTTATCTACCGCAGCACGCTCACGATGCACGAGGAAGAGTCGTTGTATCTCGACGACGCGAGCGCTCACATGCAGAAGGAACAAACGGAACTGATCACGAAAGTGAATCGTCTGACGGTTCCGGTGTGGGTCTTCGGCGCTGGTTCCGGAGTGCTGCTGCTGGTTCTCGCCGGCATGTTCATCTATCAGGGGCTGAACGCCGTACAGTAGTCGGGCTGGCGAACCGCCAGGTGTCAGGACCGAGAGGCTCTGGGCCGCAGATAACTAAGCCTCCGTCTTGGCTCAGCGGTTTAACGTGGAGACGCCGCGATCATCAGCTTCTCGGGAGTAACCGGCACAAGACACGCTGCCATAATTCATTCCTGGGTGAGTTGTTTTCCAAGCCCAAACGAACACTCACGAATCGTCCATTCATCTTTCCTGCTTCCGCCGAAGTGCGCAGACACTGAAGATCTCTCGACCTAACCGCATATCGATAGTTCGAAATGAGGAGCCGTAGTGAGGAACCTGTCCAAGAAAACAAGGCCATGCGCGACTCTAGTTCTTGCAGCTCTCGTACTGTCGAGGAGTTGGTGGCCCTCTGGGAAGCCTGCGAACAGCGGAGGACGGAAAGAGCAGCATAAGTGAATACTCGCATCATCATCTGGACAGCGGCACTTGCCTTCGTCGGGTACATCCTGACAACCAAAACAGCAATCGAAAGCGATAACCGTATGTGGCTTGGCACGATTGGCGGCGGAATTGTGGGCTTCATCCTTGGGAATCTATTCGTTAGATTGTCAAAGAAATAGCCCACTACCGACACAACAGATTCAATGAATAGCGCGCAACCGCTTTGTATAATTGTCTGTGCCTGCGAAAGTGGCGGAATTGGCAGACGCACCAGACTTAGGATCTGGCGGGTAAAACCGTGGGGGTTCGAGTCCCCCCTTTCGCACCAATCATTTTAGGGCCGACTGTGAAGTCGGCCCTTTTCTATTCTGCAATTTTGCCGATCCGAACTTAGCCCCCGGGTGTTGATTACGAAAGACTGTGTCCCGTCGAACATCCTGAAAAGGGACTACAGGGGTTAACCCTTTCTAACAATTTGGAGTTAACGTGGTTGGTATGTGACGCTCGCGTCGTTGATCTGGCCGAGTGGCACATACTCCTCGCAACAAGGCAGAGGCAATGCAAAATACAAACCTTCCCACGTTACGGCGCAGCTCGAGAATACCAATCACAGTCCCAATACTGGTCACCAGCTTAGAGCCGGGAGCCCAGTTTTCTGAAGTCTGCGAAACCATGGTGGTGAGTGCTCATGGTTGTGCGATGCGCTCTCCCACGAAGTTGGCAACCGGAGTTCCCCTGCACTTCCACAGCCAGGAAGGCCGTGAGACGACGGCGCAAGTTGTCTACTGCCAGCCGCTGGGGACCGAGCAGGGTTGGAGGCTGGGCACGAGATTTGAACAGCCGGAAAATTTCTGGGGATTGAAAAGTTGTCCCAAGGATTGGACGCGATTGCCGTCGCCTGCCGAGGCAAAGCTTGGCCCAACGCTCTCGTCCAAGAGCATGCAGGTAATGCCGCCGGATCAGGCCGCGGCCTCTGTGAAAATCGCGCTGGACAGAATTCGAAAGCAACTCTCGGATGACCATCTCAAGGTTGTGCTTGCCGAACTGGTTCAGCCCATTCAGGCGGAGGTAACTGAACTAAGGGAAAAACTTGCGCAAGGGTCCAAGAAGAGCAAGTTTGAAGTGTCACTGTCGCAAATTCCACCTGAGCTTGAACAGCAGTTGGAACTCCGCCTGAGGAACGAGCTGGGGCCACAGGTGCTCAAAGAGGCACGCGAGCAATCCGAACAGGTGTTACAGACCGCGAAGACGGCCATCGAGCAGAAGACTCGGGAAACTCACGACGAATTTCGGCAGCGAGTCAAGCGGGAACTGGAAGCCGTTCAGCAACAGGCACGAGGCCTATCGACCGAGGTCGGCCAGAATCTGCGAGAGCATCTGAATCGTGGGTTGGGAGAACTTCACCAGGAAGTCGTAGATGCGGGCAACCGTCTCAAGCGGCTGAGCGAGGATCTTCTGGGAGTTATGGAACGTAAGTTGGGGGAGGAACACGATGTGCGCCGACGTGACTTGGAACAAGTTCAAGCCGTGGTCGTGTCGGAATCTTCTCGCCTGCAGGAACAAATCGCGGATCTCGACCGCCGCATGGCGGCTCTGGACGAATCCGCACGCCAACTGGAGTCCGGCCTCGACCAGCGCTTGTCGCGACTGGCCAGCGACACCGTACGCAGCGCCCGCAGCCAACTGGAAAGCGCTCTTGAAGTAGCTCTGAATGAGCTGGGCACGCGCAACGCCCAGGAACTCGGCCATCAACTCGATGAGGCGAGCGCGAACTTGAAGATTATCCAGAAAGGAATTGAAGGCTCGGTTTCTGAATCGCTGAAGATTCAAGTTGTCGATACACTGCGATCATTCGAGCACAGCATGGAGGAACTGGCACAGCTTTCAGTGGAACGCTGGCGGATCGCATTCGCCGGCGGCCTGAATTCCCTCGTAAAAACTCTTGGCGAGCAATTCGTCTTGCAAGCTGCTACCGCCGATGCGGCCAAGCCTTCTCGGCTCAAATGACTGGGCAAGGCCTTGCACTTCGTGGCCCATGAGTGTCTGCCGGTGGCGTGTGCGTTGACAGGTGTGGGTCAAGTGTTTTCACCGAGCCACAATCGATCAGCCGATGCTAAGCCCAGCCGATGCTAAACAAGGATTGCCGCTAGCCGATCCACGTTCGACCTATTCAGCGCATATTCGCAACGCGCGCGGAGCAGCGGTCTGCGCGTCTACACCCATAGCAATAAGACTTTTCTTACCTCATGGTTACAAGTCGCAATGCTTGCGTATTTTCCTTTGAGCGCGACCGATCTACGCGGTAATGAGACCGCGGCTGTCCATCATCCTGCGTCGAAGTGAACCAGAGACTAGTACCAGACACCCAGTTCTGAGTTACGCTGAGATCACCTCATCGTAGGAGACCACAATACATGACACCCCCTTGGTTAACCCGCCTCCTGGAAATGTTTTGCCGCCATCAATTTTCTTGGCCCCATACTGGGGCCCAAGGCCATGACTACCAGGTCTGTCTCATTTGTGGGGCGGCCTACGAATTCGATTGCAAAACCATGCAGCGCACCGGTCGGAGAGTCCACGTTCAGGCAGTAGCATAGCTGAAGTCGGATCCCGCTCGAACTTCGATACGATTGGTTGCTAGCAGTTGTCGTGCCTCCCCCGACAACGAAGCCGCCTTGTGAAAGGCGGCTTCACTGTTTGTATTTCGAACGGCTCGGGGTCATTGTGTCATGGTGAAACTGGCGGTCCTCATCGCAGTTGCTCCCAACACATTACGGGATACTGAACTCGACGTTGCTTTTGAGCGTACCACTGGGAGTCTCCACTTCGATCGTGCCAGTGGTGGCGCCGGTTGGTACGGTGGTCTTGATTTCGGTGCCGGAGACAACGGTGAAGGCTGCCTCTGTGCCGTTAAAGCTAACCTTGGTCGTGCCCGTCAGATTTGTGCCCAGGATGATGACAGCCGCTCCGACCTTGCCCGAAGCGGGGAGTGCCTTCACGAAAGGACTCAGCCCTGCGGACAGACTGAATATCGTGCCGATGCCATCAGTCCCGCCGTAGTAAGTCGTCCCGTAGAAGTTTCCGTTCGTATCTTGAAGTAGCCCGCCCTGGGGCGAACTACCGTCGGTGCAGTTCGACTTGGAGCAGAAGTTGTAGAGCGTGGTGAGTTTGCCAGCGGTGGTGATTCTGAAGAGCGTGCCGCAACCGCCGTTGCAAGAGGTGGTGTTGGCCCCGCCTGAAAAAGTCGTCCCGTAGAGGTTGCCGTCAGTGGCTTGAATTAAGCCTGCGTACGGGGTAGATCCGTCTTTGCAATCCGATTCAGAGCAGAAACTATAGAGCGTGGTGAGCTTGCCCGCTGGCGTGATTTCAAAGACCGTACCGCCGCCGAGGTGAGCCCCGCCACCAACCGTAGTCCCGTAAAAGTTTCCGTTGGTGGCCTGAATCAGCGCACCCATAGGACCGCCACCGTCCAAGGTATGGAATGTGTGCAGGGTGGTGAGCTTGCCTGCTGGCGTGATTTCAAAGACCGTGCCGTCGCCCGAACTTACTTCGTAAGTTGCCCCGTAGAAGTTTCCGTTCGTGCCCTGTAGCAGTCTGGCATCGGGATAGTCGCCGTTTGCACCATCGAAACTAAGCAGCGACGAGAACGTGCCAGCGGAGGTGATTTCAAAGATCGTGCCAACGTCGCCGGTCCCGCCACTGGAAGCGGTCCCATACAAGTTTCCGTTGGTGGCTTGAATCAGCCCGACTTCCGGCTCGGCGCCGGCCGTGGAGTTGAAGCTGTGCAGCGTAGTGAGCTTGCCTGCGCTGGTAATTTCAAAGACCGTGCCATCGCCATCGGCCCCGCCGTTCATGGTTGTCCCGTACAAATTCCCATTGGTGGCCAGCACCAGTCCTGCGTCAGGCTGGGCGCCGTCCGTGCACGGCTCACCTTTGGAGCAAAAACTATGGAGCGTGGTCAGTTTGCCCGCGGTGGTGATTTTGAAGACCTTACCACCGTCGCCGGTGCCCGAGTAGGTTGTCCCGTAGAGTTCCCCGTCGATGCCCTGCACAAGATCGACATAGTGTGGGTTCGCGCCGTTTGTTCCTGCGAAACTAAGCAGGCTGGTGAACTTGGTTTGTGCGGGAGAGATGATCGCCGTGGCGGCACAGAACACGGAGACGATACAGACCATTTTCGATAAGGCAATCTTCCTCACATTGCCTGCTTTCCTGCTTCGCGCCGGTGCGGTAGTAGAAAGCCCGTTCGATAAGCTCGTCGCGGCCAGGGTCGCACTCGGTGTTCTGTGAGTAGAGGGTTTCATTTTCGTCTCCTTTATCTGAGGATCTGAGGTTGGAATCAGCGGTCACCTAGTAACGCGACACGCCGCGGGAAATGGGGTCATTCCTAGAAGGCGGCGGTTAGGCAATCGAAGGCTAGTGGAATTTCAACCCCGGTGAAGGTGTCAGCACTGACGTTTGGACGGACAACCGCTATTTCTGCTTCCATGCCGAAGCTGAGGATGGTGCCGTATGGGGGGCGATTACGGGCCGGTCTAAGCGACCCAAAACGCATTCCAGGGGTGTGTGTAAACATCGGTAACACTCAAGACTGCCTCATGCTGGGAATGGCAGAAGTCGATGCCGGATGGTGGTTTTGGTCCTATATCACTTATACAGTCAATTTGGATTCGCGTCGTTTCGTCAGTGGGGCCTAGCGAAGTCCTAAATCAGCCAACGGCGCAAGCGGAGCCGCACTCCACCGGAGTATGGCCATAACAGGGTGCGAGTGCGAGTTACCTACGAACCGCAGAACGAAGTATCGGAACGAAGGGAGAAACGCGTTCTGAGCATTTGCAAATCGGGCATGCGGTTAATTCTGCGGAATAGTAGAGGGCGCAATTGGCGCACGGGAGGCCGTATCTGACCGGCTGGCCGAGTTCTGACGCTAGCCGGCCGCGTGGCATTGCCAATTCCGGATGCTCAAAAGTAGTTTCGCTCATAAAGTCACCCTTGGTTCATCTGATTTTCTAATCCACTTCGTTGCTAATCCACTTTGTTAGGCCGCTTCTTTCCGGACAACTCGGGGACGTCTCGCATCATCGCGGCAAACAAAAATCTTGAGCTGGCCGTCGGAGGTGAGCAACGTCCATCCATCCGGATATTGCGGCTCAAGCCGGGGCTCTGGGTTTCTGAAAACTATTGCCAAACCTGCTGTATTGACCGGCTGCATAATTCCTCCTTTTGAGTGTCATATTTTGCTGCTCACTCTATAAAGCGCTAAATGGCGGCAAAACGTCTCACACCGCCTCCTTATTATTTTGTAAAAAAGTTGAATCTCGGGCGAGTTGGGTAAACCTTGGGCGGCCATCGTTATATATCGTGCGTCCTTCAGATCAAACCTGCAGCGCAGTCTTTCGAAATCCCCACCCGCGAAATGGTTCCGATGTGACCCCACTCTTCTCGGCTTGTCGCGTTACCTGGTGAACGTTGAAATCCACTCAGAACATACAGGAGACCGACATGACGATACAAAAACGAAACAAACTGAGCCGAGCCGGACTCACGCTAACCATGGCCGCTACCTTGTTATGTGGCCTCGCAGCGCTATGCTCCAATGCCATCGCGCAAACCCAGACCGACGCCGCTGATGCCACCACGGACCACGCCGGCTGGGTACAGATTCCAGGTGAATTGATCCGCCCCGAGTGTGTGCACGAGATCCCCAACGGCGCGACCGTGGAGGTCACGAACGAGGGCCAGATCTCCGGCGACGTGACCAAGAACGGCGAACTTATCGCCAGCTTCGAGGGCTGCTCCGAAGATGCTTTTGTGACGCGTCCTCGAGGGCGCACCGGGAAACTCAACACACCCCCCGGCACCGGCAATGGTTGGGTCGAAGCTTCGCAGTGGGATGTACCGCTAGGTTCGAGCGACAACCTGGATTTTATGGGTGGTAATTGGACGGTGCCGTCGAATCCCTCGCAGAATGGCGCTCTAATTTATTTGTTCAATGGCATGGAGCCTTCGAGCGAAAACTGGATATTGCAGCCTGTGCTCCAGTATGGGTCCGGCGCGGCCGGCGGTGGCAACTACTGGGCGATCGCCAGTTGGCTCGTGGGCAAGAATTATGCCTTCCATAGCCCACTTGAGACGGTTCATCCCGGCAACTCGATGCTCGGCTACACCAAACTCACGAGCACCTCTGGCAACACTTTGTATTGGGAAGTCGTCGCGCAGGATACCACGACCGCTGCTAATTCCTGGATCACAGCTCATACTTCAGGGCTCCATTGGACTTGGGCATACGCCGGCGTCCTCGAGGCATATAACGTAAATTCGTGCTCGAACTTTCCAGCGAATGGCAAAGCCGTGTTTACGAACTCCACGATCGCCCATGGATTTCCTTCGTACAAAGTTATAACCGGGCAGGGATGGGTCGGGGACATATATTCCTATGGAGGCCCATCTTGCCGCTTCATGGTCGTCGCGGGGACCGAATCGACCCTCGACTTCTAAAACTCGGCTTCTAAACCGCACACTTTTGGCCCGGGACAGCATTTCACTGCTCCCGGGCTTTTTTCGCCCGACGCAATGCCTCCGAAGCTCGATACCGGTTTAGCGGCCGCCCGGCCCCGGACGATCCCGATGTGACCCCATTTTTCGCAGTTTGTCGCGCTATCCAGTGAGCGCTGAAAATCGCAGCCCTCAAATTCTCAGACCGAACGGAGGCAGACTATGAATTCCAAGAACAAATTCTCCATGATGATGGCGCTCGTTCTTTCTTTGCTGCTGATTTCGGCAGCACAAGTGAATCTGCAAGCGCAAGCGCCCGCGCCAGCCTATGTCGAGCTGGATGCGGTGCAACTGGATCAACTGGTGGCCCCGATCGCACTCGATCCCGACTCACTAGTCGCTCAAATATTGACTGCATCCACGTATCCAGATCAGGTTGGGGCGGCGGATACCTGGCTCAACCAGAACATGAATCTGCCACCGGACCAGCGCGCGGCTGGGGCAAACAACATGTCATGGGATCCGGCTGTGAAAGGTCTCATCGAGTTCCCTTCCGTGCTCGACAACCTGGCGAAGAATACGGCTTGGGCCTCGCAGCTCGGCAATGCCTACTACAACCAGCCTGGTGACGTCATGAACGCCGTCCAGGCCATGCGGTTGCAGGCGCAGCAATCGAACGTGTTAGTGACGACCGCGCAACAGCGCGTGGTTGTCGAAGCGGGCCTGATCGAAATTGTGCCGGTTACTCCGGCTGTGATTTACGTTCCTTATTACAATCCTTGGCAGATTTGGGGAACGCTATTTGTCGCCTACCCCGGCTTTGTCGTGCTGCCTCCTCCGCCCGGCATCGTGGTGGGATATGGACTTGCCTTCCCCGTTGGAATCCCGGTGGGAGTCTACGCGGCGTATGGTTGGGGCTTTGACGCATGGGCGCCGGCCTGGGATGGCGGCACCGTCCTCTTCAATCACAACACGTACATTTCCAGCAGCGTGACCGTCTTCAATCATGGCTATTTTGGCGGCCACGATAGGGGCGTATTCGAGCATGGTGGTCGCGGCGTCCCAGGAGGATTCCATGCCCGCGCCCACGCGGGAGCGGCTCGCGCAGCCGCTGGCCGCGCAAACGCTGGTCGCATGAACGGTGGTAAGCCAAGCGCCGGTCGGCCAACCGCCAGCCATGCCGGAGCCGCTGGCAGCCATTCGGCCTTCGCAGGTCGAGGAGCAGCCGCCAGTCACGGAGCAACAGCAGCGAATCGAGGGTCGGCTGGTTCTCGTAGTGGAGTAACCGCCAGCCGTGGCGCAAGTGCCAACCGAGGAAGCTCGATGGCGAACCGTAGTGCGGCCAACCGTGGAGCCGCGGGTGCGAGCCGCAGTGCGGCTGCGAACCGAGGAAGCGCAAGTGCCAACCGCAGTGCCACTGCCAACCGAGGAAGTGCAAGTGCCAACCGCAGTGCCACTGCCAACCGAGGAAGTGCAAGTGCCAACCGCGGTGCCGCTGCTAATCGGGGAAGCGCAAACGCAAACCGCGGTAGCGCGACGGCTGGTCGCGGAAGCGCAAGCGCGAGTCGAGGAAGCTCCATGGCGAATCGGGGAAGCGCGCGAGCCAGTCAGGGCGGAGCGATGGCGAGCCGCGGTGGGTCAGCGGCCGGTCACTCGGGTGGCAGCGGCGGTCACGCCTCATCTGGAGGTAGGGGAGGCCACGGCCGGTAGCTCTGTTCTTTCGCAAGCATGAATAGACAAATACTCCGCGCCAACTTGCAATTACGACATCGAGCGGGTTGGCGCGGGATAGTTCAAAAAGAATCGCAGAGAGACTTCAAATCTGACAAAGGAGACGACAATGACCAGAAAATCAATCATCACATTACTTGCGGTGGCAGTGGTTACGGGAGCTCTGGTCTTCGACGGCCTATCTCACCGCCACCGCAATCAGTCAAGGTCGCAGAATCCACCGATGACGGCTACTCCCGCGAGCGCGCCGACGGCCGCCTCAAACACAGGGACTGATGCTCAGCCAACCACTCCTGCTAGCGACACTACGACAACGACAACGACGGATCCAGGACAAAACGCAGGACCGGCTGGCGCTTCCCAACCCGACCAGGATGGCGCCGTCGCAGACGCAGCGCAACCCGCGGCCGATGATGCACCAGCCGCGACACAACCGATCATCGTACCAGCGGGGACCGCGCTAACAGTTCGTCTGGGCGAAGACCTCGGCTCAAGGATCAACGAGATGGGCCAAAGATTTTCCGCCACCTTAGATAACGATGTCGTGGTCAATGGAGAGACCTTGATTGCCGCAGGCGCAGCTGTTTTCGGCAAGGTCGTCCTGGCAAGACCGGCTGGTGCCGTGGCGGGCGAGGCGATTTTGCAACTCAAAGTAACTGCGGTGAACGTCAACAACGCGAATCTGCCTGTCGTCACTTCCCTTCGAAGTTTCGGCCCCCAGATCAAGGGAAAAAACAAAGTGGGCAAGTTTATGAAGGGTCTGGTTAAGCGGGCTTCGGGTGAGGAAAGGGAAGTTCTCCTCGCTCAACAATCGGCATACAACTTCACTTTGCAGCGGCGCCTGGAAATCCAGTAGCTGTTCTCGAGGCGGTGTGCGTCCGTGTCGCCCGCCGCCAAACCTCTTTATACTGCACTCCTATTTTGATTGAGGGGTTGCTGAGTTCGCCGATGCCCGCGCCGCAGTATTCGCGATTAAGCGGAAACCTTTCAGCTGCGCCTGTCTTCGAACGTCGGCAAGCAGGCTCAGCCCTGCCGCTGGCTTGCTCGATGCTGTCTGCACTTCGCCCAGCGCAAGCTGCGATTCCAGCTGATATCCCACATATCCAGACTTTTTTGCGCTCGTAAGCGTCTCCTCGAGAATCCGAATCGCGTCATCTTTCTTCCCGGTAGCGGCCTGCACCTTCGCTTCCATGATCGATGCTCTCAAGCGAACGGAAAAATCCTGGCTCTTACCTAGCAGTTCGTGAGCTGCCGTCGTTTCTTTCTCCGCTTCGGATACCTTTCCCTGGGAAAGTAAAACGCGTGAAAGCAAAATGTCAGCGAGGATCTCGTCATCCCCTAACCCCTCTTTTCGAAATTCTTCTCTCACCTCGCGCAGCGATTTCTCCGCATCGCCGGCGTGACCTTCTTCTATTAAGAGGAAAGCCAATTCCATCTGAGTTTCGGCAACATTCCCTTTTTCCCCCATCTGGGTTCGCATAGCCATCGATTGGTTGTACTTATCACGAGCAGCGGCCAAATCGCCTTCGGCCGTGGACACGTCTCCCAGGCTGTACAGAGCATATGCGACGCCGCTCTGGTCACCGATCTGCTTCGACAAGTCCTCGGCTTGCTCATACATTTTGCGAGCACCCTTCAAGTCGCCCTGCCAGCGCAGGACTTCTCCCAGGTTGTAAATCGCCGTGCTGGCTCGTTCCTGGTCGCCGAGTTCCCTCGATGCCGCGAGTCCGGCTTCCAGCATCTTCTTTCCTTCTCTCAGGTCGCCTTGCTGAATGGTACGCGCGGCAATACTGCCTAAAACCGCGGCCGCGCTGTGCTTATCGCCCACCTCCCGGAACATGAGCAGGGCTTCGTTCAACATCTTGATCGAACCGGATAAATCTCCCTGCTCACCCAAAGCATTAGCGAGATCATTGAGTGTAGTGGCCGAGGCGCGCACGTCTCCGATCTCTCTTTGAATGACCAGCGCGCGGTTGTAGACGTTTGCCGCTTCCGCAAAGTTCCCCTGGTCAAAGCGAACGATCCCGGTGATGGTTAGCGCCTTCGCTACTTCCGCACGTTCGCCGGCTGCATCGGAGATGCGCGCCGCTTCTTGAGCGCTGCGGAGTGCATCCTCAAGTTTGCCCTGCTTTTCGAAAGCGCGCGCTTCCTGGTCCAGAGCGCGCGCCAGGACCAAGGTCGCGCCCAGTTCTCGGGCACGGCTGGCAGCGGCCTCGGCGGCGGATTGCTGCTCCTTGTACGCTCCCTTGATGTCGTAGACATCAGCTTGCTGCAGTGGGATACGCGGGTCGTCACGATTAGGAGCGGGCAGCTTTTGCAACGCTGCCAACGTCGCTAGAGCCTCATCCACCGTTCGGGCCTGTTTTTGCGAGGCCGCCAAATGTAACCCATACTCGATGTTATCGGGGAAAAAATCGCAGAGTGTGCGGTAGATTTCGACTGCCTTATCCCATTTGCGATTCAGTTCCCAATCCCTGCCTTCAATCCACAAACGCTCTTCGTGCGAAAGCCCGGAGGAGAGATCGCGAGCCTTTTGCGATTCTTGACGTGCTCTCTGGTCATAGCCCAAAGCGGCCCATGCGTCGGCCAGTGCGGAGTGTCCAAGAGCATAGTTGGGATCCGCAGCCACTGCACGCTCCAGCAGATCACGCGCCGCCAACGCGTCTACCACACGAAGTTTCGCCAAGCCTTCCGAATACAGGCGCACCGCCTCGGGATTCGATGGCAGAGAAGCTCGTACCAGCGCCGCTTCACTGGATGTGACTTCGCCAATTCCAAGTTTTTGCCGTAGTTCTTCTCCGGCTCGAGTTGCGAGATTATCCAGATCACCCTCAATTCCCTTTTCTGAGACGGTCGCGGCAATCTCTCCGGTCTTGGTATCCTGCAACCAGAGGTTGATTCGAACCTCCGACGCGCTACCTTGGTCCAGATAGGAGCCCAGGACTACATAGTCATTTCCCAAATATTTTCGAAGATGTGCGAGGGTATCGCGAGCCAGGGTTTGCATGCCCGTCAATCCAAGGTCAGCACTCGCACGGGCAATGTTCTCCCCCGGAAAAGTACGCAGCTTCCCTCCTGCTGCCAGCTCTGCGGTCAACATCTCGGGAAGGGCGGTCGATACCCATTCCGTCTCCGACCGCGCTGAGAGGTTGCGAAAAGGCAACACTGCAATCGATGGCCGAACAGTAATCGACGGTCTCGTTGCCGTAGCATCGGGAATGCGGTGTCGGAGCCTCGGAATGAGTAGTGCTGCTCCCGCTATTACGAGTATTAGGGCGAGCAATCCCAGGACAACGCGAGGCTCCAGACGCCATGTGCCATGGAGCTTGGTCTCAGCTCGCAATGCCTCGGCTACTTCGTCCGCACTTTGAAAACGAGCTTTGGGCTCACGCTCGAGACACTTTAGGATCACCGATTCCCATCGCGGGTCAATATCCGGAACCAGCGTGCGGGGCGGGGCCGGGTTCTCCTTAATTCGCCGCACCGCCATCGAGAGCGGCGTGCTTCCATCGAAAGCAAGGGTCCCGGTGACCATCTGGTAGAGGACTAAACCGAGCGCGTAGACGTCGGAGGCGGGGGTCAGATCTTTTCCTTCCACCTGCTCGGGAGACATGTAGGCCGGTGTACCAAGCACTTCCCCGGAGCCGGTGACCGAAGCTCCCAAGCTGACCTCTGCATTCGAACGCAGAGCCAGCCCGAAATCCGTGATGACCGCCCGGACCCCCTTGGCGCCGGGAACCAGCAAGACGTTGCCAGGTTTGAAATCCCGGTGCAGAACGCCCGCCGAGTGCGCAGCCCCGAGGCCGGCCGCGATTTGCAGCGCTATCGGCCGTGCTTCATCAACGTTCAGACGCGACCGGCCGCCTAGGAACTCTGCCAAAGTTTCGCCTTCCAATAATTCCATCGCGACGAATGCAACCGGACCGCGGCTATCTCCTCCCGCGGCAGAGGCAGGCTGCCGAAACAAGTCGAAGATGCGGCATACGTTGGGATGGGTGACCTTTCGGGCGAGATGAACCTCTCGCTTAAAGCGATCGAGCACCTTTCCATCATGCAGCAGCTCACTGCGAATAGACTTTAGAGCTACACGCTCGTGCAACTCTACATCTTCCGCTTCGTAGACTTCGCCCATGCCTCCACGGGCCACGAAGCGCGTGATACGGAACCGCTCGGCAACCAAATCGCCGGGAAGAAAAGATTGACTCTGTGCGGGCACGCCCGACGAAGCAATGCCTGCAACACTTCTCGGAACGTCTCCGGCAAATACTGGACTGGAAAGGAAACCGCCCGATTCGTGGTGATGGGCCAGCAAACGCTCGACCTCGCGTTGCACGAGAGAATCCGGCGCGGACGCGGCAAGAAACGAGATCCGCTCGGTAGGAGGTTTTTCGAGCGCAATCTCAAACAGCGCTTTGACGTTCTCCCATTGCTGCTGCGTCAATTCCATAGCGCTCTTTCAAGTCGGCGTAAAGCCAGGCTTTCGCAACGCTCCAATCGCGCTTGACGGTCTTGGGGGAGACTCCAAGCACTTCGGCTGCTTCTTCGACGTTCAAACCACCAAAGAAACGCAATTCAACCACACGGGCCTGCCGGGGATCAATCTTTGCCAGAAGATTGAGAGACTCATCCACTGCCAGAAGTTCGTCCGCCTGCTGTTCAGAAAAGACGAACGCTTCATCCAGAGATACTTTCTTCTGTTCACCGCCGCGCTTTTCCCGCGTATGCCCCCGGGCATGATCGATAAGGATACGACGCATCAACTGCGCGGCAACTCCAAAGAAATGAGCCCGGCTCTGCCAGTTGACCGATCGCTGCTCAATCAGCTTCAGGTAAGCCTCGTGCACCAGAGCCGTAGCCTGCAAGGTATGGTCGACTCGCTCACGCCGCATGTAGCTGCTGGCCAGCCTTCGCAATTCGTCGTACACCACCGGGATAAGCTTCGAGGCTGCCCCATCCTCCCCGTTCGTCAGGGCGGATAACAACATGGTCACTTCCTGGCTCTCGCTCATAGATGGACGACCATTCTACCCCTACCGTTCCTCTTATGCTGAGGAAACTTACTATAGAAGCACCGCACTTTTACTGATTTCGTAATCTCAACGATGTATGAGCGAATGCAGCGAGGACAGCAGCGATCCGACTGAACTAGCTCAATGGTGCTACGTCGAATTACACAAATGAACTCGATTTATGAGCTGACGAACGTTGTCCAAGGGGCTACGACCATAGAGAGCTATAGCTGGAATGGCGCCAGCAATAGACTGAGTTGTCAGAAATGTACACAACTAATTCATTTTGCAGAAATCAGCCCGGCTCCCAGCGACTCAATTCTTCCGGGCCAGATCCTTCCGCGCAGGGCCTCGTTATTATCATGTTAATTGCCTGCCTCGGCCTGGTGAATTGTGGATTGTCCAGCTCTTCGAGTTCGCCCCCTGGAAAAGCTTCCATGCCGACGATCACCTCGTTTGCGGCGAATCCGACAACTGTAAACGCCGGTGCCAGCAGCACACTGAGTTGGGCGACTGCAGGAGCGACGAGTATTGCCATCACACCCGGGACATTCACGTCCGCATCCGCAAACGGTTCGACAAGCGTGAGCCCAACTGCGACCACTACCTACACGCTGACTGCAACCAATGCCAAGGGTTCGACCGCATCCACGGCAAAAGTTTCTGTGACAGCTCCCGGTGGCACGCTGCAGATCGTAACCACTTCGTGCCCCAGCGGAGTACAGGGCAAGGCATATGCAGGTTGCACAATCGCTGCCAGCGGCGGGTTTCCGCCTTATACCTATTCCGTGAGCACGAATGCGAACTCTCCTCCCTTACCAGAGGGAATGTCTGTCAATCCAGCTACGGGGAATATCAGCAGCTCATTGATCGGTGGTCAAGGCACCTATACACCCGAATTCATAGTTACGGATTCGACCGGTGCGCAGGCAACGCAGAACATCAGCATCGCGATCAATGGCAGCAACGCGTTCCTCGCAAACATCTTTCCGTCAAATTCCATTTTTCACCACCGAGTGGACGCAGCCACGACAAGCTTACCCGTAGATACTTCTCCCGCAGCGCCGATGTACAGTGGCTATTTGTCGGCGACGGTTAAGCCATTCTTCGGGAACAATTCCAATGCTCCTTTTCCAAACGGCATACCAGCCATCGAAGTTCCCCACAACCAGGCGGACGTATCGGTCACAACCACCGTATATCAGTCTTACTTTGCCTCTGGCCCAATTCCAGCCAATGCTCCGGTGGAAGGCACCAGCAACTCAACGGGAGATAGACACGTTCTGGTCTACCTGGAGGCGGGTAATGGAAACAACCCTGCTCTTTACGAGATGTGGCAGGGGATCTATGAAGGCGGTCCCTGGACCGATTCCTCGAACGCGCTTTGGCCCGACGTGTCTTCGAATAACCTGACGCCGCAAGGCAACGGAACATCCGATGCTGCAGGACTTCCAGTAGGGCCGCTGCTGGCGAATGCCGACGAGGTAATCGGCACGGGCACACCCAGCGTACCGAGCGGCACGATTCAGCATCCCATCCGATTCACACTCAACCACATGTTGAACTACTGGGTCTGGCCCGCTACGGAAACAGCGGGCGTGGGGAATTGCACGGAGACGGGAGGAAGTTCCATTCCCGTGGAATCGGAGATCTCCCAATCTTCTCCTCCCGCAAGCTGTACCATGTCTGGAGCCGCTGGCGAGATCTATCGGCTCAAGGCTTCGGTTGCGACTCCTGCTTGCGCCTCTACAAGTCCACAAGCGGCAATTATCATCACCGCATTCCGGAACTACGGAATCATCCTGGCCGACAATGGTGACAGCGGGGGGCTAATCGGCACACCCGACGCTCGCTGGAACGATAACGATCTCTCTTGTCTGACAAGTCTCACCTTGTCGGACTTCGAGCCAGTTAACGTCTCGAGCCTCATGCTCAGCAATGACAGTGGGGCCACCAGCCATTAGTCAGCTGCTCGCCTCCTTGTGGAAGCTGAGAGGATTTGTGCGGAATGCGAAAGTAGTCCGTATCTTTATCCCTATTCGAATCCTGAAGTGCCGCTGGGATGAGGACGTAACGCAGGAGAAGGATTGCTCAGCTTCATTTTTCCCGTGTAGATCGCCATTCCGACCACAGCGTCAATTTTCATAGCATCGAGCCGATCGACCTGTTCGGAAGTGGCGATGCCACCGGCAACGATCAACTGTTTCGTGGTGGAATTTCGGAGTCGACGGACCGTTTCCACCGGAATACCTTGCATCAGTCCTTCGGTGTCGATGTGCGTGTAGAGAAACGCTCCACAGAATCGCTCCAGGGCTGTGATCATTTCCAGAGGAGTAATGGTTGTGAGTTCACGCCAGCCACCGATGGCGACCCGGTCCTGCCGGGAATCGATCGCAAAAACTAATTTGTCTGGACCGACGGCTCTGGCAATCTCTTTCGCAAATGCAGGGTCGGGTCGGCCGTCGCGGATAAGTGCGGACCCGAGGATCACTCGCAGCGCGCCAGTATCCAGCATCTCTTTCGCGGCATGGATGCTGCGAATTCCTCCGCCTACTTGACAAGGAAGACGCTTGGCAAGTTCCCGCACGAGCGCGCGATTGTTGCCCGTGCCGATGGCGGCATTCAGATCGATGACTTGGATTAGCGGCTGAGATGAAAAGCGCGTGATCCACCCTTCGAAATCGTCGAATTCCAGTGCCTTGCGCTCGCCTTGCACCAGTTGGACGATCTTGCCGTCCATGAGATCGACGGAGGGAATTAGCATGGCCACCTCATGGGAATCCCAGCGCTTTGTAGTCCGCGTTTAAGGTCGGCGAGATGGCGAAGGCCGAAGTGAAAAATGGAAGCGGCGAGAGCAGCGTCGGCTTTTCCGCGATGAAAGACATCGACAAAACTCTGAGTATCGCCCCCGCCGCCGGATGCTATCACGGGTATGTGCACGGCTTGAGAGACGGCGCGGGTCAAGTCGCAATCGAAGCCGGCGCCTGTGCCATCGCGGTCCATGGAAGTGAGTAAAATCTCGCCCG
The DNA here is from genome assembly GCA_963717205.1 of uncultured Acidobacteriota bacterium. GTDB lineage: Bacteria > Acidobacteriota > Terriglobia > Terriglobales > Acidobacteriaceae > Sulfotelmatobacter. The sequence continues at coordinate 842,688 of CAVQVP010000002.1, forward strand.
CGCCGCGATCTTTCGCCTCACGAGCCCAGGTCACGGCGTCGCGGCCAGTCGCTTTTCTGCCGCCGCTTACGTACGCTTCAAATCTCGCACCTCCGTCGGTGTTGAGATTTAGGTTAATGCGCTTGGCGTCGATGGCCACGATCACCGCTTGCGAACCATATCGCCCTGCGATCTGTGTAATCAGAGATGGATTGGCCAGTGCGGCGGAGTTTACGCTGATTTTGTCGGCGCCCGCATCGAAGACGGCCATGGCTTCCTGGAGTGAGCGGATCCCGCCTCCGACCGTGAATGGAATGAACAACTCTCGCGCCGTTCTGCGCACCGTGTCGCACAGAGTAGCCCGCGCCTCGTGAGTCGCAGAGATGTCGAGCAATACCACTTCGTCTGCGCCCGCTTCGCTGTGAGCAGCGGCCAGTTCGGCTGGGTCGCCGGCGTCGCGCAGTTGCTGAAACTGCACGCCTTTCACGACCCGTCCGTCCTTGACGTCCAAACACGCGATAATTCGTTTTGTCAGCATTGAATCATAGTCAAGCGGCGCAGAAGTCAAAGCCCGCAGAAATTCTGCAGAAGTTTCAAGCCAGTTGCTCCAGATTTCTCCGGATGAAATTGCACACCGAACAGGCCATCCTTCTCTACAGCCGCCGAGAATTCGCCTCCGTACTCACATCGTGCCACCGTTGCTTCTTCCAACGGCACTCGGTAGGAGTGAGTAAAGTACACAAAGGAACCGGTAGAGATTCCACGAAGCAGACGCGACTGATCGTCGCAGACCAGCGTATTCCACCCCACGTGCGGTGACTTCACGCTTTCGGGAAAACGTTCGCATCCTCCTGCAAACAATCCCAGGCCTGGAGTCTCGGGCGCTTCCTCGCTGGAATCGAACATCCACTGCATTCCTACGCAGATGCCCAAGAATGGAACACCTTGTTTCACGCTTTCTACGATTGCACGGCGAAGGCCTGTCTCATCCAAGACAGCGGTTGCCGAAAAGTGGCCCACGCCGGGCAGAATAATCTTGTCTGCCCGCGCAACCAATTCCGGGTCGCTCGTGATGGCGGCATCCACGTGCAGATGGTCCAGCGCCTTCTTCAGCGAGCTGAGATTCCCGGCCCGATAATCGACGAGTGCGATCATCAGAGCAATCCTTTTGTACTGGGAAGAAGATTTGCCATGCGGCGATCGAGCCAGCAGGCAGCGCGCAAAGCTCGCGCAAATGCCTTGAACAGAGACTCGATCTTGTGATGGCTGGATCGTCCGTAGAGCACGCGAACGTGCACACTGGCGCGGGCTCCGCGAGAAAAACCATCGAAGAAATCGTGCACCAGTTCCGCCTGCAAGTCGCCCACCAACCGTGCGCGAACCTTGGTGTCGACGACAGTGGCAGTGCGTCCGGAAAAATCCACAGCGGCCACACCGAGCGTTTCGTCCATGGGCATCACAAAATAGCCAGCCCGCAGAATCCCGCGCTTGGCCCCCAGAGCTTTGTCGAAAAGCTGCCCGAGCACGATGCCTACATCCTCGACGGTGTGGTGCTGATCGACGTCGAGGTCGCCGGTGGCGTTGAGTTCCAGATCGAAGCCACCGTGATGGGCGAAGAGCTCCAGCATGTGATCGAAGAAACGGATTCCAGTGGAAACCTCGTAGCGGCCGCGTCCTTCAATCACCAAGACAGCGCGGATTTTGGTTTCCTTCGTCGTACGCTGAATGGTGGCTTTTCTCATTTTGTGGCTGCCTTTTCTGAGTCAATTTCCTCCAGGGTCTGGCGAAGGGATTCTAGCAACACTGATGTTTGCTCTGCGGTTCCGACGGTGATGCGCACGCAGCCTTCACAACCGTGATCGCGAGAGCGGTCGCGCGTCAGGATGCCCCGGCTTCGCATGGATCGGATGAATGCATTGCTCAATCCGCCAAAGTGCGCCAGCACAAAATTAGCCTGACTCGGCCAATAACGAATCCCCCGTTTGCCGAACTCATTTTGCAGTTCTTCGCGTCCCTGGCGAACCTGGTCAACGTACTTACGAATGTAGTCCTGCTCTTGCAGTGCCGCAGGAAGGCAGACAAGCGCCACACCATTTACGTTGTAAGGAGAACAGACACGCCGCACCTGAGAAATGTGCGCGGCATTTCCTGCAAGCACGCCGATGCGAAGGCCTGCCATGCCGTAAGCCTTCGAAAACGTCCGGGCGATGAACAGATTCGGCAGGTCGCGCCATTGCGGCAGCAGCGTCTTCCTGTAGAACTCGAAGTAAGCTTCATCGATTAGAATCGCCGACTGCGCCGCGCGCCGCGCAATTTCGACTAAGTCTGCCGTTTCTGCCACAGCGCCCGTCGGATTATTCGGATTGGCAATCGCGATCAGGCGTGTGCGCGGCGTAATGCGGGAAAGCAGGTCCGCAGTCGGGAACCGAAAATCTTCTCCAGCAGGAATGGCGATGACGCGCGCGCCTGTCGCCCCTGCCGAGATTTCGTACATGGCGAACGTCGGCACAACAATCAGCGTTTCATCGCCCGGCTCCAGGAACGTTTCGCAAAGCAGGTGGATGGCCTCATCCACGCCGTTCGTCAACAACAATTCGTCGGTCTTGATGCCGAGGTGAGCGGCTACGACCTCTTCCACGGGTTCACGCTCGGGATAGCGCGCAACCTCTTCCGCAGAGAGCGCACGCAATCGCACCAGCACCTGCGGCGAGCAGCCGACAGTATTTTCGTTGAAGTCGAGGCGCATGCCCTTGCGCCCACCGAGCGGCGGACGATAAGTCGGCAGATTGCGAACCGACTTTCGAGCCTCAAGCGTGGCCGCACCCATCAGGAACACCTCGCATCAGGAATCCGCCGTCGAATCGAATCCGCGTGGGCGCACAATCCCTCGGCATTCGCCAGCAATTCAACGACTGGAGCAATTCGCTTCAAGCCGGGTCTCGAAAGTTTCTGGATGCTGATGAGCTTTACAAAATCCAATACGCTGAGCCCTCCCCGGAACCGCGCAGCTTGGCCCGTTGGCAATACGTGATTGGGACCAGAAGCATAGTCGCCCGCTGCCTGCGCTGAGTAGTCCCCGATGAAAACCGAACCCGCGTTTTGAACCAGTGGGACGTCGTTGCCATCAATCGTAAGATGCTCAGGCGCGATCTGATTTGCCCAGTCGAAACTCTGCCGGCGCGAGGTGGAAACGAGAATCACGCCATTGCGCCGCAGCGATTGGAGCGCCACGGTGTTCTCGCGGCTAAACTCGCTCACGGAACTGGCCACACGGCTCGCTAGATCGCGACGAGTAGTAATAAAAACCGCGAGCGCTTCCGGATCATGCTCCGCTTGCGCGACTAAGTCCGCGGCGATGAGTTCAGGCGAGCCAGTGTCACTGACAACAAGTATTTCCGTTGGACCGGCCAAAAAATCGATTGAGCAATCGAAGGCGACCAGTTTCTTTGCGGAAGTGACATAAAGGTTGCCGGGACCAACGATCTTATCCACGCGCGGAATGCTCTCAGTTCCGTAGGCAAGCGCCGCGATGGCCTGCGCGCCACCGACGCAATAGAGTTCGCGGATTCCAAGCATCGCCGCAGCTGCCAGCACGTCAGCTTGTGGCTGAGGCGAGACTACGCGAATATTTTCCACTCCTGCGACTTGAGCCGGGATCACAGTCATGAGCAGCGTCGAAATCAGCGGATACCGTCCTCCCGGAACGTAACATCCAACGGAAGTCAGGGGTCGCACGAGCTGTCCCACCGAGATGCCGTTTCGCGAGCGTGTCCATGCAACCGGTTTTTGCATTTCGCAGAAGGACCGGATATTTGCTGCTGCAGCCTGCAAAGCGCGCTTGAGATCAAGCCTGGCGGATCTCCACGCGGTTCGCATCGCCTCTTCCGAAACTCGCAACGGCATTCCCGGGCGCAGCCCATCCCAGCGCTCTGCATACTTGAGGAGGGCGCGATCGCCGTGGTCTCGCACATCGGCGATAATCCGTTTTACGGGGGGCTCCACTTCCGAATAGCGCGATGCTCGGGCTGCGATTTTATGCACCTTCGCCACGGCCGCAGCGCCCGAAAGAATGCGCATCACAGGACCACCTTGTTGAGTGGATACTCGACAATTCCCTGCCCTTTGGCTTCCTTCAGCCGGGGAATAATCTGCCACGCCAGAGATTCTTCGATCACCGTGTTCACCGCGAGCCAATCCTCATCGCTGAGAGGCGAGATGGTTGGCCGCTTGAGCGCAGGCAAAACGGCGAGCACCGCTGCCAGATCTTTTTTGCGCACGTTCAGCATCAGTCCCACGCGGTCGCGGGCATCCATCGCCCCGCGCAACATCAGGGCCAGGTTCTCGATCTTGCGTCGTTTCTCCGAATCGCACCACGCCGTCTTGTTGGCGATGATCTGCGTATTCGACTCAAGCACGGTATCAATGATGCGCAGACGATTCGCTTTCAGAGAGCTGCCGGTTTCTGTGACCTCGACAATCGCGTCCGCCAGCATTGGAGGCTTCACTTCTGTCGCGCCCCACGAAAACTCCACCTTCACCGCAACGTTGTGGCTTTCAAAATAATTTCGAGTCACGTTCACCAGTTCGGTCGCAACGATCAGATTTTCGAGATCTTTAGCATGCTGATACGGCGATGTTTCCGGTACCGCCAGCACCCATCGGACTTTACCGCGGCTCTGCTTGGCGTAAATGAGATCGGAAACCGTCATCACTTCGAGTCCGCTCTCGACCACCCAGTCCAATCCCGTCAGCCCAGCATCGAGTACGCCATGCTCCACGTAGCGGGCCATTTCCTGAGCCCGAATCAGCATGCACTCCACCTCAGCGTCTCCAGTGGTCGCGAAGTAGGAGCGGTCGGTGATAAAAATTGGAAGACCGGCTCGAGCGAACAGGTTCATCGTCGCTTCTTGTAAACTGCCTTTCGGAATTCCCAGCCGGATCTTCACGATCCCACCGCCGGAGTGCATTTCTTCTGTTCTTCTACAATCTTGGGGTTCGCGCCCTTCGGTGCTCGACCGTCCAGGACAAGCGGCTTGGTAAAGCAGGAGCGCGTGCCCTCGTGGCAGACCACACCCGCCCCTTCGACCTCAACCTGGAGCAAAAGCGTATCCCGGTCGCAATCGGAAAAGGCACTCACCAACTTCAGCCGGTTGCCCGAGGTTTCTCCTTTGGTCCAGAGTTGGCTGCGCGTGCGACTGAAAAATGTGACGTAGCCGCTTGAGGATGTATTCTGCCAAGCTTCGCGATTCATGAAGCCCAGCATCAACACTTCACCGTTTGCCGCATCCTGCACAATGGCCGGCGCCAAACCTTGCATTTTGTTGAAATCTATTTCCAGTTCCATAAATCCCTTTCCTGCGATTGCCCGAATATTGTTTATGCGAAAAGCAAAAAGCCCGCTGAGCCTGGTTGGCGTCAGCGGGCTTAAATCTCTCAGGTGTTACGCTAGCTCAGCCAAACACCTCCGCCGACGCGTTGTGCGCGTGATGATGGTGATGGCGATGAGCTGCTCTGATCATGTGCCTACGATAGGAGAACGCCCCGAAAGGTGTCAAGGGAAAAGCGTTTCAGGGTGAAGTGTACCGCGCCCGCGACACGCATGAGAACTGAGGGACTTCCAGAAACTGTGAGCTTGTGTCCCGCAAGCCGGCTTAGTCGGTAGGGAATCTGAACGAATCGCTGGGACGAGTTCCGAGTCGCAAACAACGCGCTCGGAACCCGTTTGGCTTTCCAGAGGCCCCTTCATCGACAGCGTCGAGCAACTGTCACAAGTGTCGAGATTCCGTCTCGACATGTCTCGACACACCATCCTTAGCCCGATTTCTCTTCCCATTAAATTCAACGATTTACAGGCAGATCCCATAGCACCTGTTTTGGTTGGTCGCTTGCCTCGAACCAGTTTATTGGCAGATGTCGAAAATTTTTGTCATCCACAGGAGAGCCGCAATGAAGTGGCGTGTATTAGCACTGCTGGTCTGCCTTTGCGGATCAAGGACTTCCAGGGCTCAGCTTCAACCGAATCTGTTACCTGATGCGCCGAAGCCGCAGACCGCAATTATTGTCGGCACGGTAACGGATGTGAACGGTGACACGGTTCCCGGCGCCACCGTGGCTCTCGAAGGACTTGAAGATCCTCGCACGGTCGTGACGAACGAAAACGGATTCTTTGAATTCAACGCCATCGAGCCGGGAAACTACCATGTCACTGTCAGCGCCGGGGGATTTGCAAACTGGACGTCACCCCCCGTCATCCTCAAGCCAGGCCAGTATGCAATCCTGACAGGTAGCAAGCTTCGTATTGCACAGGCGCTTACCTCAATCACGGTGGCCTCTCCGCCCGGATCCTCCAAGGAAATCGCTGCCCAGCAGCTCAAGGTCGAGGAGCAGCAGCGCATTTTCGGCATCATCCCCAATTTCTACGTCGCCTATGATCGCGACGCAGCTCCGCTTACGGCGAAGATGAAGTTCCAACTCGCCCTCAAGGTTTCCTTCGATCCCGTTACGGTTATCGGAGTAGCCGCGCTGGCCGGCATTGACCAGGCGGGGAACGTCCCCAACTACAGCCAGGGCGCAAAGGGTTATGGTGAACGCTACGGCGCCATCTACGCCGACGGCTTGACCGACATCATGGTCGGCGGCGCCATCCTGCCGTCTCTTCTGCACCAGGACCCCCGCTACTTCTACCAGGGCACAGGCACATCGAAATCCCGCGCGGTCCACGCACTCACCAGCCCATTCATCTGCCGGGGAGACAACGGACGGTGGCAGCCGAATTACTCGACCATGGGTGGCGACCTGGCCTCCGCTGCCATCGCGAACACGTATTATCCGTCGTCAAATCGTGGTCCGGGGCTGCTATTGGGCAACTTCTTTATCAATACCGGCCAGCGTGCAGTCGCGAACCTGGCGCAGGAGTTCATCCTGCGTAAGGTCACGTCTAAGGCCAAGTAATCAAAACTAGCATGGTCTTGTGAAACTACAACGCGCGGTGAACACCTGGGTGCCCCATTTCCAGGATTTCATTTCCACTCTTCCTAACTGCCTGGCGGACTCCTAGTTTTCGGTTCTACGAGTGCCGCACATCTCGCCGGTCTCCAATCAAGGTCAGGCACCAGTTGACGATAGAACAGTTAACACGAAATGGCTTAGGCGCAACTCTGGAGCAAAAGTGACAGTTTTTGGCTATTTGAGACGTTGTTCTGTCGTCTCAGTGTCGCTACCGAGACGCACGACCCAGCCTTCCGTGCAGTGGCGTGTGGCAGTGAGGGCGGGGCTGGGCGGGCGTCCCTGAGCCGCGACGAGACAATGAATTGGATTCCGACGGTGCGATGGGAAAGCAAATTGCATACAGATCAATGTGAAGCAGAAATTACTACAAGTCTTTGAGTTCATCTTTGGTTGCTGGCACCGCACCGTCAGTCGGCCATTCACTCTTTCGGGATGGACCTATGAAGTGTGCCTTGATTGTGGAAAGCAGTTTCCTTATGTTCGCGCTGATCTTGGCTATTGCGTGGAGCGGCGAAATAATCGACCGATCGACAAATCCACGGCTAGCAGAATCCCTGCGGAGAAGTTGGTAGCGACTTAAGGCAACGTCAAACTGAACTAGCGGAGGTTCTTATATTAGAAATTTTTCAGCCGACTCAGGTTTCGTCGATCCAGGTTCAGTCGACCCAGGTTTAGCCGCCTCTATTCCGCCGCCGCGTTCTTAGCAATCGACTTGTGCAACTCCTCTGCCGATCCACTCAACAGATTCCGCAATACCGCGACTTCCGCTTTAATCCCGGTGTGCAGCGCAGGATCTACATCTGGCGCAAAAAGCGGAGAGTGATTCGAAGGCAGCGTCGTCCCTGCGGCCTTAGCCTGCGCTAGTTTTTCCGGGTCAGCCCCGCCGAGGCTGAAATAAAAACCTGGAATTCCCTGCTCCGTAAAGTAGGAAAAATCCTCGGAGGCAGTGATCGGCTCCTCCATCACAACGTTGTCTTTGCCCAGCGCCATCTGCAGCACTCCCTTTAGCCGCATCGCCAGGCCAGGATCGTTGAACACAAGGTCCGTGCCCTCATAGTGTTCAATTGAGGGTTGACGCGGTGCGCCTGCCGCATCGGCCTCGGCCTTCGTGATCCGATCAATCGCCGTCAGCACTTGCTTCCGCACTTCGGGCTTGTTGGTCCGCACCGTCAGTCCCAGTTCAGCATGATCCGGAATAATATTGTTCTTCGTACCGGCCTGAATGTAGCCCACCGTTACCACAGCCATTGCGCCAGGCTTCACTTCGCGGGATGCAATCGTCTGCAAAGCCAGAATGGTTCGAGCGGCGATCACAATGGGATCGATCGCCGTGTTCGGCGCAGAACCGTGGCCGCCTTTACCATAAATCGTGATCTTCAACGAATCCGCATTTGTGTTGTAGACGCCCGGCACAATCCCCACCTGTCCCGCCGGCAGCAGGTTCCCAACATGCAGCGCCACGGCCACGTCGGGCTTGGGAAAGCGCGTTAGAAAACCGTCGTCGAGCATTCCCTTTGCGCCACTGATCGTCTCCTCGGCGGGCTGGCCAATCAGCATCAGCGTCCCGTGCCACGAATCTTTGCTGTGGGCCATAATCGTAGCTGTACCCAGGATCGATGCCATGTGCAGATCGTGTCCGCAAGCGTGCATCACCGGGACATCGCGCCCGGCATCATCTTTCGCATGAACTTTGCTGGCGTACGATAGCCCGGTCTTCTCTTCCACCGGCAGCGCGTCAAGCTCGGTCCTAAGCATCACCGTCGGCCCGGCCCCATTCTTCATGACGGCAACAATGCCTGTGCCGCCCACATGTTCCGTGACCTCGTACCCAAGGTTTTTCAGCCGGCTCGCCAACTTAGACGCCGTCTGCGTCTCGTGCGAAGAGAGTTCGGGATTTTGATGCAGATCGATGTACAGCGCGTGCGCGTCGGCGTAGACAGCGTCAACTTCCAGGGATGAGGACTTCGACGAGGAACCTTGCGTTGACGGAGCCTGGCCGCGGCCCAGGGCGACTAAAGATAAAAGCAGAGTGATTAATAGCGGTGCCTTTGCTTTTTTCATCGTGCATGAATATATCCGTCACCGCCCCGTGCTGCAAATAAGCGTGATTTAACCCTCAATTTCCCGAACAATCCCAAAAGCGCAGTCCGCCGAAATCACCCCTGCGAATCCTCTTTTCCACTTCGCGTCCGGGTGTACAATCGCCTTAGAAAGCACTGGTTTGCGCTCTTCGTTAGCAAGCTTGAGGTGCTCATGAACGTCCACATCAGTTATCGGCTTCATAAAACTCCCGCTGTAGAAAAAGATATTCAACATCACATCGAAAAACTGCGGAAGCGGCTGCAAGTTTTCCGCCCTGAACTCGTTCATCTGAAAGGCATGGTGGAAGAAATATCTGTGCGCGAAGGAACCAGCGTTTCGCTTAACCTCCGCCTGCCATCGGGACAGATGGCTGTCCAGGCCAAAGCTTCCACCGCTGCAACTGCGGTCAAGAACGCCTTCGACGATCTGCTGCAACAGGTCAACAAGCATAAGGAATTGCTGCGCTCCACTCATAAGTGGCCGCGCCGCCAGAATGATTCCTCGGCGCGCCGCAGTAGTTCCATCCCCTTCGAGCAGACTCTGGCCGCAGTTTTTCCTGCAACGGTTTCTTCTGATGACGTCCGCTCGTACGTCAACGTGAATCTTTCCCGACTGGAGCGCTTCGTGGAGCGCGAAATCTATTTCCGGGAAACCTCCGACCTGGTTGTGCCCGACTCCATCAGCAAGGAAGAAGTGATCGACGAAACCATCGCCTCCGCGCTGGCCGATGGCCCAGGAAGAGACGGGCAGGAAAAACCTGAGCGCCTTGCGCTTGAGCCGTGGCTCTATAAATTAGCCATGCAGGCGCTCGATCAACTCTCCCGTCCTGATGAAAGCAACGGCGGCGCCGTGCACCTCGAAGATTCCGCCCGCAAACAGAACGTCAAAGCTAGCGACGAGCCCGAACTGCAATTCCACCAGCCCGACGAATCGATTACTGAAGAAACCATCATCGCTGACGACCGCGTATCCACGCCCGAGCAGATCGTGGGTTCGGACGAAATGATGCGCCTCATCGCCTCCGCCCTGCGCGACATCGTTCCGGCCCACCGCGAGGCTTTCATCCTGCACGCGATCGAAGGCTTTGGCGTCGACGAAATCTCCGCTATCACTGGTGCTTCGCCCGAGCGCGTTTTGAACTCCATTGCTGCCGCGCGCGATCACCTGCGCCGGTCGCCTACCTTCGTCCGCCAATTCAAAGGGCGGCTCGCGTCGACTGGACTGCGGAACGGGACCGCGTAAATCCAATTCCAAACGAAAGGGGGATCGCGAATGATTACCCGAGAACAAATCACCGAACTGGCACAATTTGAAGATCATGCATCTTGCGCTCTAAGTTTCTACTTTCAACCCGCCACACCTCGCAACAAAGCTCACAAGGAAGAAGCCATCCTTACTAAGGATCTGGCGCGCGAAGCCTTGCGCCAGTTGGAGAGTAAAGGAAAATCCGATTCGGCGCGCGCCGACCTCGACCGCATCGTGCGCCTCTCGCACGAGTTTCGCGGCAACGGCGTCCACGCCAAGGCTGTCTTCGCCTGCTCAGCGCAGAACTTCTGGCGCGAGTATGACCTGCCCGCGCAACTGAGCGGCACGCAGCTTCTCGTCAACCGGCACTTCCATTTGAAGCCCCTTGCACAACTTCTGGGAGCGTTCCCGAGCCTCGGCATCGTCCTGGTCGATCGCCACCGCGCGCGCCTGTTCGATCTGCGCCTTGGCGAGTTAACGGAACGCGAAGGATTTTTTCATCCTCTCTCGCGTCGTGGCCGCGGCGATGGCTTCGCCGGATACGACGGAGGCCATGCCCAGCGCCGCATCGAAGATGAGGCACTTCATCACTACAAATTCGTCGCCGACTTCATTAAAGACGCGCTTGAAAAAGGTATGTTTGAGAAGTGGATTCTCGGCTGCCAGGAAACGCACTGGCCGCAGCTCGAAGCCCAACTGCACTCCTACGCCTCGCAGAAATTACTCGGCCGCTTTAATGCAGAGGTCGCTCACGTGAGCACCGAGGAAGTCCGTACGCAAGCCGAACGCATTTTCGCCGAGTCTCAAGAAAAGCGCTGCAACGAAATCCTCCGCGAAACCATCAGCCAGGCGCGCAGCAACGGGCGCGGCGTCACCGGATTGCGCCGCGTGCTTCACTCTATCGAGTCCGGCGAAGTGCTGACCCTGCTGATCGGCCAAAATTATCACTCCCAGGCCGTCGAATGCGCCGGCTGCGGCCACCTTGACGCCCACTTGGTAAGCATCTGCCCAGTCTGCGGCCGCGAGACGCGCCAAGTCGTGGACGTGGCCGAAGCAATCCTGCCCTGGGTGATTCGTCGCAATATCGAACTTTTCTACGTCAAGGATGATCCCGATTTCGACAGCGTCGGCAACATCGCTGCATTGCTCCGCTTCCGCTCCGAGCAAAACAACAACGTGCGATCGATCACGCAAGCCCCGCCGAATCCTTCAGTCAGCCGGCGAGAAGGGTTGGTAGGCCGCTATCGCGGCCTGGCCAGCGGTTGATTCTCATCGCGGACACCGTTTTGAAAGGGGGCGCGGCTTTAGCCGCGCCGCAAATCCCAAAACAATCAACAACTGAGCGCACAGCAATGTGGGACAGCCGCCCTCGGCTGTCATTCGAGCGCAGCTCGTCAGTCCTCTTCGACGGAATCCGCCGGGAGGATAGCAAAATACCCGCCATCACCTCTTTCTACTTTCTCGCCTCATTAGCTTTTCTCTGTGCCTCCGTGTCTCTGTCGTGAAAAAGCCTTTCCCCGCATGATATGCTTCCCGCTTTCGCACCAAGCAGGGGGACTCATGCCATTCTCACGCCGTGATTTCGTAAAGACTTCGGTCCTCGGAGCGATTGCCACCGGCGTAGGAGCGCGAGCCCACGCTGACGACGCGCCAACCGGATCGCACAAGCGCCCCATCATCGTCTGCGCGAATAACGGATTCAACTATCTCGACGATGCATTCACCTTTCTCAAAGGCGGCGGAGACACGCTCGACGCCGCACTGCGCGTGGTCAAAGGCCCGGAAGATGACCCCAACGACACCAGCGTCGGCCTCGGCGGAATCCCCAATGAAGAGGGGGTGGTCGAACTCGATGCCTGTTGCATGCATGGGCCTACGCGACGCGCCGGGTCTGTCGGCGCCGTTCGCAATATTAAGAATGTCTCGCTGGTCTCAAAGGCCGTAATGGAACACACCGGCCACGTCATGCTGGTCGGCGAAGGCGCAGAGCGCTTTGCCGTGGCCGTCGGCTTTCCGCGCGAGAACCTGCTGACCGAACACTCCCGCAAGGTCTGGCTGCTGTGGAAGGAGTTCCACTCGAATGAAGATTGGTGGGGACCAGGGTTGGCCGATCCGCACTGGCAAGCTCCAGATGCGAAGCCGAGTGACAAGCCACAATCGGAGTTATGGCAGGAACGCTATCGCCGGCTGGAAGAGCATGCGGCGGAGTTGGGCATCGCGCCCGATTTGCGCCGCGACGCGGTCCACACGGTGCTGTTCCCACAGACGGGCACGATTCACTGCTCTGCGCTGAACGAGAAGGGAGAAATCTCCGGCTGCACGACGACCAGCGGATTAGACTTCAAGCTCCCCGGACGCTGTGGGGATTCGCCGATCATCGGCGCAGGTTGCTACACGGATCAGGATGTGGGTTCGGCCGGAGCCACCGGCAGCGGAGAAGAAAACATCAAAGTGGCGGGCGCACACACCATCGTTGAGAACATGCGCCGTGGAATGTCGCCGCAGGAAGCTGGTATGGAAACACTGAAGCGCATCGTGCGCAACTACAACAGCGACATGAACAAGCTGCGTTTCGTCGACATGACGTACTACATCCTGCGCAAAGATGGCGCTTACGCAGGGGTCTCGCTGTGGGAAGGTTACGAGAGCGGCAAACCTCATAAGATTGCGATTCACGACGGTGCTCGCCGTTCTGAGAAAACCATAGCGATGTTCAAAGGGTTTTCACAGGATTTTCCGCCGGAACCAAAGGTGCCAGAGGGAGTGAAGAAAGAGTACTTGAAATAGAAATCGGCCCTGGCTAAGATAGGCAGGTTATTGAATGAGTTGGATGCCGGCCTTACCGGCCACCCCTGCTAACTGGCGGTCGAGCGTGGCCAGCGGCAAATTTTCACGGCGGGCGGTCTCGAGATAAACAGCATCATAAGCGGTCAGCCGAAAAGCCCGCGCGACTGACAGCGCCTGCCTCAGCGAAATTTCCGCAGTGCTTTGCTCGATAATCGAAACCATAAGATCTTCGATATCGGTAAGGCACTGATCGGTGAACGACGGAGCGAGATCGCGGCGCCGTTCGGCGATGGCAAACCCGTTGGCCATTTCGAGCCGCCACAACGTCGGTACTAGGGCGCAAGATCCAGTTTGCAGGCTGTTGCGCACACGTAATGCGACGTCCGGTACGGGATTATCGAGGAACCAAGCCAGGCTCACCGATGCGTCGAGAACGAAGCGCTTCAAACACGACCTTCTTCGATGAGCTCTTTGATCGAGAACTTCTTGGATCGGGTCACGCGCTTCCTGATGTCCTCGATGTCGGCGAAGATTTCCTCCACGCTACGAACGCGCCGGGCGGGAGCAATGACGGCGGCCAGTTTGCCACGACGGGTGATCCCGATTTGCTCGCCTTCGCTGGCGCGCTCCACGAGTTCTGAGAGCTTCTGCTTGGCTTCAAACAGGCCGACGGTTTTCATGGTACCACCTAGGTTATTAGTCTAGATGGATAGTAGGCGGCTGTCAACTCAGGCGAACCTCACCTTAACATCCGGCCCTTTTTCCAAATGGATGCTCTCGATGAAACGAACTTTGCCGGTTTGATGCGTGAGGATCACCGACGAAGTGCGCGTGCCTTCTCCAAAGAAGCGGACGCCTTTGAGCAGCGCCCCGTCGGTGACGCCAGTGGCGGCGAAGATTAGTTGCTTGCCGGGGGCGAGGTCTTCGGCCTCGTAGATTCTGTTTTTATCTTTGACGCCCATGCGGCTGAGACGCTCTTCCTGGTCCGGTTTCACGACCAGGCGGCCAAGCATGTAACCATTCAGGCAGCGGATGGCGGCAGCGGTAATCACGCCTTCGGGCGCACCGCCAGATCCCATAACAGCGTGTACGCCGGTCCCGATCACAGCAGCGGCGATGCCCGCAGATAAATCGCCATCGCCAATCAAACGGATGCGGGCACCGGCCGCGCGGATATCGGCAATCAGCTTTTCGTGACGCGGACGGTCGAGCACGATCACCACCAGGTCTTCCACGTCGCGCTCCATTCGCTTCGCGATGTTCTTCAGATTGTCGGCCACGGGCGCGTCTAGCTCGACGGCGTTCTTGCAAGAAGGGCCGACAACGATCTTCTCCATGTAGCAGTCGGGAGCATTGAGCAAACCTCCACGTTCGGAAGCGGCGAGCACAGTGATCGCTCCCGGGGCGCCGGTAGCGCAGAGATTGGTGCCTTCAAGCGGATCGACTGCGATATCGACCTCGGGAACGTCGCTTCCATCGGGAAACTCGGCGCCGACCTTTTCACCAATGTACAACATGGGAGCCTCGTCGCGCTCTCCCTCGCCGATCACGATAGTGCCGCGCATGGGAATGGAATCCATGGTCTGCCGCATCGCCTCGGTGGCTACCTGGTCGGAGAGCTTCCGCTCGCCCTGGCCCATGGTGTGAGCCGAAGCGATCGCGGCTACCTCCACCACGCGCAGAAACCGCGACGCCAGGTCGCTCTCAATGTTTTCCCCGAAACTGCGAGCCTTGCCTTCTGGACGAGTTTGAGTTGCCATAAGAACCTTCCAGTCGCCCCACAAATGCCATGGAAACGGGGCACCGCGCATCATGCTCCATTGCGCGGGTCGCGGTCAAGATGGGTCCGTCAGACGAGAGACAGCCATGATGAAACGAAATGCATTGTTTCCGCACTATAGGTTAATGCGAAGTTTTGGAGGGGTGTTATGTCTGCTATATCGGATCGCACGTTGTCGGTTGCGCGACCCGTGGCGATGTCCTCGGATCGCGTACGCATGCCTCTGTTGGGCGTCGTTTGGGTTGCCGTCAACGTAGCGTTGGTGAGCCTGGGGATTCGTATTCATTGGCCGTTCGCCTGCGCCTTTTTGGCTGGCCTGGTCAATGGCACTGCGCTGTCGGTGATTGCGGTTTCTCTGGCCAGCGAGCGATTCCAGGCGAGTACCGCCGGACTGCTGGGCGGAATGAGCCTGAGCGGTCTGCGCAGCGACGGCAGCATGA
This sequence comes from uncultured Acidobacteriota bacterium, assembly GCA_963717205.1. Classification (GTDB taxonomy): domain Bacteria; phylum Acidobacteriota; class Terriglobia; order Terriglobales; family Acidobacteriaceae; genus Sulfotelmatobacter. Next base: position 858,009 of record CAVQVP010000002.1, read on the forward strand.
TCTCGAAAGCCATGCAGAGTCTGCACGGCGTTGCCGACAGCGTTCTTTCTGCGATGGGGGTTGAACTCAACGAACAGTTGCACCACGCCATCGAGCAGGAAGCTTTATACATGGTCTGGACAACGCTGTTTGTAGTGTTGGCTTCTCTGGTGGCGGAATGGGCGCAATCAGCACGCTCGCGAGCCTGAGCTACTGATCGCTGCGGAAATTCGTCCGTGAATAACCGCTACTCGGGCCGGCTGTGGCGTGGTATTCTCTCAGACTTGCTGCCGGATGAATGCCATGCCTGAGCCGCGTCCGCTAACCTTTCTGTGCATCACGACCTACGAAAAAGGTCAGGAGTTCATGCGCGAGTGCAAGCGCCAAGGTTGCCGCGTGCTGCTGCTAACGGCGGAGAAACTGCGGGATGCCGACTGGCCGCGGGACGTTCTGGATGACATTTTCTACCTTCCAGAAGAAATTCCTCTTGCCGACATTGTGAAGGCCGTCACTCATCTGGCCCGCACGCGGAAGATCGATCGGGTTGTAGCTCTGGATGAATTTGATATGGAAACCGCGGCCACTCTTCGCGAACATCTCCGCGTGCCCGGGATGGGGCTGACCACAATGCGCTATTTCCGCGACAAGCTGGCGATGCGCATGAGGGCGCTTGATCGGCATTTGCGCGTGCCGGATTTCGTTCCGGTCGTGAACCACGGTGACATTCGCTATTACCTCGAGCATGTGCCAGGTCCATGGGTGCTGAAGCCGCGCCAGGAAGCATCAGCGATCGGGATCAAAAAGATTCACGCCGCCGAGGAACTGTGGCCACTGCTGGAGCAACTCGGAGATAAGCAGTCCTCTTTCCTGCTGGAAAAATTCCTTCCCGGCCAGGTTTACCACGTCGATTCGGTGGTTTCGGAGAACGAAGTGGTTTTCGCCAACGTCAGCAAATACGGCAAGCCTCCCATGAATGTCGCGCAAGGCGGCGGGGTCTTCACCACATTCACCGTATCGCGCGGAAGCTACGAGGACACCGGCTTGCGGCAGATCAATCGCGATTTGATAGCGGCGCTGGGACTGGTGCGCGGCGTGGCCCATGCCGAATTCATTCACGCGCATGCCGATGGACATTTTTATTTTCTGGAGTGCGCGGCGCGGGTGGGCGGCGCCTACATCAACGAGATGGTCGAGGCCGCCACGGGAATCAACCTGTGGCGAGAGTGGGCTCGCATCGAGGTTGCCGGTGGAGATGGGACTTACCGGCTTCCCCCAGTCCGCCAGGAGTATGCAGGCGTGATTCTTTCGTTGGCGCGGCAGGAGAATCCCGATACTTCAGGGTACAACGATCCGGAAGTGTTTCTGCGGATCAAGAAGCATCACCACGCGGGATTGATTCTGCGGTCGGCCGATCAGCAGCGCGTGCAGTCGTTGCTAGAAGACTATGCACGGCGATTTGCAGATGAGTTCACCGCCGTTGAACCGCCTCGGGAGAAACCTACGGCCTGATCAGCTAGGCGATCCAGCCAACGACTTGGCGCAAGAAATCCTTGCTTCCCGACCCGAAACGAAAACCTTGGAGTGTATGTACATTTAATGTACACTGCATTAGGTGGAAGTATCCCGCGAGTTCGAGTGGGACAAACACAACCAACGGCATCTTGCGCGCCATGGCATTCGTCGATCTGAAGCTGAGGACGTCTTATCGGGGAACCATGTTCTTCTGGAGGACGAGATGGTGGGGGACGAACAGAGGTGGATTGCGGTCGGCTCGACCCGCGCAGGCCGCATATTAGTGATCGTGTTCGCGGTTCGGAACGAGGCCATGCGTCCCATCACGGGTTGGGCCGCCGACAAAGAGGCAACTGCTTTGTATCTTAGGGAGTGGGGACCCATATAAATATGGCAAAAGCGAAAATGAAACGAGCGGCGATTCCTAGGTTTTCCAGCGAGGCAAAGGAGGCGGAATGGTGGGATGCTCGCCGGCCTGAAATCGAGATCGAAATCCGTCGGCGCATGAAGCAGAAGCCAACGGTTACGTTAGGTAAAGTAATTCAGGGAGCGAAGATCTCACAACCGGTTACGCTGCGCATCCCGAAGGCAGACCTGGAAACCGCGCGCCGGTTGGCGGCGGAAAAAGGTCTAGGCTACCAGACGTATATCAAGATGCTGCTGCGGGAGGCATTGGCGAAGAATGCGGGAGCATCCGGGGAGTAGGACACCACCTTACCCGCCCCTCCTGATGTTCAACGAAAGATAAGGCGCTCAGACGCTGCTTGGCTTCCAGTTGTCATCAAAGCCCCAGCTGAGCCACGCGAGATAATCCCTTGCCAAGACGCTTGCTGCCCCTATTATGTCGAGGGCTTGCTCTCTTGATACCTCGCCACCGTGAATTGCTTGATTGCAGAAACTTAGGACTCGGCGCGCCAACATAACTTGGTCGGGGGTCACGGCATTCGCGTCACGAAGGCGAGCCAGGACGCGATTCATAGAATCATATGGTTTGGTGTCAACTTTGAAACCCTGAGCAACGTTGCGGAACCACGTTTCTAATTCGATCCGAAGCCCAGCAAGTGCAAGGATGGGATCTCTATCAGCAATCTCGCGATAGTAGGATAGATCAAGGCCGCTAGGAGAAGGTCTGAGCCCAAGCTGTATCATCCGTGCGTTCTGCTCGGTCTTGGGAATACCGGGCGCTCTCTTGCGGTCCGCAGGTGCTGGAGCAGATTCCACCTTTTCGGATAGTTCTTTGACCTCGTGAACTTCCTCTTGAAGATCGACCGATATCCCTCCCGGCAGTACTGCTTTTCTCAGTCTGGCGAACGCGCGCTTTATTTCGCTTCGAAAGAAAAGAGAGAGTCAGCACTGTAATTGGCCAAATTAGAGCCTTGATGTATTCGAGGATTAACCTGGCGATCTCCATACCTGCTCCTGCGAATGCTAGAACGCGTCAATCCCCGTAACACTCTGGCCGATGATCAGCGAGTGCACGTCGTGGGTGCCTTCGTAGGTCTTTACCGACTCCAGGTTCATCATGTGGCGCATGATGGGGTAGTCGTCGGCTACGCCGTTGGCGCCGAGAATGTCGCGCGAGAGGCGGGCGCATTCGAGAGCCATCCAGACATTGTTGCGCTTCGCCATCGAGATGTGCTGGTGCTCAACCTTGCCTGCATCTTTCAGGCGGCCGACCTGCAGCACGAGCAGTTGCGCTTTGGTGATCTCACTGATCATCCAGGTGAGCTTGTCCTGCACCAGCTGGTGCGAGGCGATGGGCTGGTCACGCCACTGTTTGCGCAGGATGGCATATTGCAGCGCGCAGTCGTAACACGACATCGCGGCGCCGATCGCACCCCACGCGATTCCGTAGCGGGCCTGGTTCAAACACATCAGCGGAGACTTCAGGCCATCGCTTTTCGGCAGCAGGTTCGATTCGGGGATGCGAACGTCTTGCAGCGACAGCCCGGAAGTCACCGAGGCGCGCAGTGACCACTTTCCGTGAATGTCGTCCGCCTTGAAGCCGGGGCGGTCGGTCTCGACCAGGAAGCCTCGAATCTTGTCGTCTTCGTTCTCCACCTTCGCCCAGATGATAGCTACGTCGGCAATCGTGCCGGAGGTGATCCACATCTTCTCGCCGTTGAGAACATATTCGGCGCCAACTTTGCGGGCGCGCGTGCGCATGCCGCCAGGATTGGAGCCAAAGCCGGGTTCCGTAAGGCCGAAGCAGCCGAGCTTTTCGCCCTTCTGCATGGGCGGCAGCCAGGTTTGTTTCTGCTGGTCGCTGCCAAATTCGTAGATCGGGTACATGCAGAGTCCCGACTGCACGCTGACGAAACTTCTTACGCCGGAGTCGCCCCGTTCGAGCTCCTGCGTCATTAAGCCGTACTCCACGTTGCCCATGCCGGCACAACCGTATCCCTTGAGCGAGGCTCCGAAGAAACCGAGGTCGGCCATGGGCTTGACCAGTTCGCGCGGAAAGCGGCCAGCGCGGTTGCACTCTTCGATGATGGGGATGAGGTTGTCTTCAATGAACTGGCGCGTAGTGTCGCGAACCAGGCGCTCTTCTTCGGTGAGCAGCGAATCGTACTGGATGAAATCGACACCGCGAAATTTGATGGCAGGCATGATGGATCTCCTCGAAAGGCAAACATATGACGGTAGCAGGGGCGAGGGAACCGGGTCAACGCGGGTGTGCAGCGCGCAAGACAGCCCGCACAACCTTACTGTAAAATAGCCACACGGAAGAGAAGAGATAAAGAGACGCGGCGAAAAGGTCTTCCAGGGTGGATTGCGAATCCCAGCTTAGCTTTCTAAAACACCTCATCCACAATCATCCGCGCGGGAAATCAGGCGGAGCGCTGCGCACACATTGAAGAGATCAGGAGAAACGAATCATGGCAGTAGGCGCAAAGATCGCAAAAACCGCAGACCGTAAGAAGGTTATGGATACAAGCAAGAGCACGGATTGTCCCAAGTGCGGCAAGGCGACGCGTATCGTCAAGCGCATGAAAGACCGCGAACGCAGCGTACCAGGCGGGATTTATATCTCGTGTTCGGCGTGCGATTTCTACGAGAAGCTTTAAGAACATTTTCGAGTTTCAGTTTGGAATGGCCGGAGAAGAGGGGATCAACTTCCCTGCTCCGGCCTTTGTTATCTCGGCGCGCGATTACGGTCAAAGCACTGGCAACAAGCGGAAGCACCGGCGGGTCCGAGTGATAGTATTGACTACTGGCATGTCGATGAAGAGTCGAAAAACATTCACGGTTGTGATCGAGCGGGACGAGGACGGTTACTACGTCGGAACGGTTCCTACTCTTCGGGGTTGTCACACTCAAGCAAAGACCCTGGACACGCTGATGAAACGAATGCGCGAGGCGGTTGCGTTGTGCTTGGAGAGCGAAGGTGGCGCCCGCGGTTCGCTTGAACTGGTCGGAGTTCAGCAAATCTCCATATGACGCGCCTTCCCCGTCTCAAGGGCAAGGAAATCATTCGCATCCTTGAACGCGCAGGATTTCGGGCAGTTCGCATCAAGGGCAGCCATACTTTCCTGAAACATCCCGATGGACGAGCAACAGTCGTGCCGGTTGCATTCAGGCGAGACCGTTGGGCCCGGTCTACTGCGGGCAATTCTGCGCGACGTGGAAATGTCAGTTGACGATCTGCTCGAGTAATCATGGGGAAGCTCACCAAAGAACAAAAAAGAGACATCGCCGCTATCAGGGCCATGAAAGACGAAGACATTGATTTTTCGGATATTCCGCTCGTCTTGGACTGGAGCAAGGCCGAGATCGGGAAATTCTATCGTCCGCCGAAAAGATCCGTGACCATGCGCCTTGACGGAGATGTTATCGATTGGCTGAAGGGGTACGGCAAGGGCTATCAGACGCGGGTTAAATTGTTGTTGAGGCATGCGATGGCGAGTTCTACGTCGGACAATACAACTAGAGCACGGCAGCGGCGTCCCGCCCGGTCTCGAGCCTAGCCCGTTTACACCGCAACCGTGACCGACGTCTCCGTCCGCGTGACGGGTCGGTAGAGAGTATCTCGCTCAATCGGCTCACGCCCGGCCGCGCGAATAAGGCGCTCCAACTCTTCGCGGCGCATCCCTTGCGGCGTGGTCGCGCCCGCGTCGTGGTAGATCTTTTCTTCAATCACCGTACCGTCAATGTCGTCGGCGCCGAAGCGTAGTGAGATCTGCGCGATCTTGGGCGTCATCATCTGCCAGTAGGACTTGATGTGCGGGAAGTTGTCGAGAACCAGGCGGCTCACCGCGATCTGCTTGATGTCCAGCATGCCGGTAGTTTTCGGAAGATGCTGTAGCGGCGTATTGTCCGGGTGGAATGCCAGCGGGATGAAGGTCTGGAAGCCGCCGGTTTCGTCTTGTAGCGCTCGCAGCTTGAGGAGATGATCGACGCGGTCTTCATCGTTCTCGACGTGACCGTATAGCATAGTCGCGTTGGACTTCAGCCCGATCTGGTGGGCGAGTCTGGCGGTGTCGAGCCACTGATCGCCATCAATCTTGTGGTCGCAGATGATGTGGCGAACGCGGTCGGCAAATATCTCCGCGCCTCCACCAGGCAGCGAGTCGACGCCTGAGGCTTTCAGTTGTTCCAGTGTCTCGCGAATGGAAAGCTTGGCCCGCTTCGAGAGATACGCGACTTCGACCATAGTAAAGGCTTTGAGATGCACCTGCGGAAAACGCTGCTTCAGGCCGGAGCAGAGATCGAGAAAATATTGAAACGGCAGATCGGGATGTAATCCACCGACGATGTGAAACTCGGTGACGGCCTCGCTATAGCCAGAAGCCGCAGTCTCGAAGACCTCTTCGAGCGCCATGGTGTAGGCTCCGGGCGCGTCTTTCTTTCGGCCGAAGGCGCATAGGCGGCAAGCCGCCACGCACACGTTGGTGGGATTAATGTGCCGGTTGACGTTGAAGTAGGTCTTGTCGCCGTGAATGCGCTCACGTACATGGTTGGCCATCCACCCGACGGCGAGAATATCGCCCGTGCGATAGAGAGCGAGAGCATCCGCCCCGTCGAGGCGATCACCGGCCAGGACTTTGGCATGGATCGGCTGCAGTCGCGAGTCGTCCGTTTGAAAAGCGTGCGTTTGAAAAGCGCGTGGCGCGGACATTCTCTTAATGATACCGCAGGAGAATGGTGGAAGCCATGGGATTGAAGCCTTGTTTGCGCTGCTCTGTTTCCTTGGATGATCTCAGAAAGACAGTCAGTGCTCCGCAATCACGCGGTCGCGGATTTTGTCGTATTCAGACCCCGGGATGACGCGGCGCCTTACCAGATCGTCGGCATTGTCGTAGGGGCGCTCTGCAATGATCCGGTCGGCGTCATGTTCGGTCATTCCCGGCAGGTTTAGGAGATCTTCGCGGGAAGCTTTGTTGATGTTGATGGCTTTGTTATCACGTCCCATTCCCTCTTTCACGCCTTCCACCACCGCTTTAGTGTCGCGCCGCATCGTCTCGGTCGCTTCGGCGGTGCGCCGGCGGATTTCGTCGGGATTGGCTCCGTTATTGTTAGTGCACGCCGTGATACCAGTTAACACCGACGCCAGCGTGATAATCCAAAGCGGACGTAATAGTGGGAGCTGCATGAACTTCTGATGCGCGATTGAAATTTGTGGTTGGCACCGTTTCTCGCCCACCGCATTCGTTCTGTCCCTTAAACCAAATTGACTCAATGCATGTCCTGTACAATTTCTCTTCCGATGTGTAAGTACGCAAAATGGTCTTGCGGTATGTTTGTGGTGCTGCTGCTGGTGCTTTGCGCGCAGGCCGAGCCGGTCACACAACTCAAAGCTACAGACTATGTAAACGATTTTGCCTACGTTCTGGATCAGACTGCGATCGTGCAGATGGACGACATCTGCCGGCAGATCGACCAGAAAGCCCATGCCAAGATCGCAGTCGTTACCGTACGCTCGCTTGATGGCTCCGACATCGAAAGTTACGCAGTGGCCCTGTTGCAGCAGTGGGGGCTCGGAACTAAGGCTACCAACCGGGGCGTCCTAATTCTATATGCCATTGAAGACCATCGCGCCCGCATCGAGGTTGGCTACGGGCTCGAACCCATCCTCACCGATGGAAAAGTTGGCGGATTTCAGCGGGAAGCTGTCCCGCTCATGCGAACTGCCAATTACAGCCAGGCGCTGCTTCTCGTAACATCGCGCGTCGCGAAAGTTATTGCCGATGACGCCGGTATTCAGCTTACCAACATACAGGCGCAAGCTCCGGTAGAACGGGATCATCAACCGTCTGGGAGGGTGTCGATCGGTGGGATCATCGCGATCGGCGTCGTTATCCTTGTCATTCTCTTTACGCCCTTGCGCGGAATTTTATTCTGGATGCTTTTTTCTGGAATGTTTGGCGGTGGCGGAGGCGGCGGTTTTGGTGGCGGCGGAGGTGGGTTTGGGGGTGGTGGAGGTTTCGGCGGATTTGGCGGCGGAGGTAGTTCGGGTGGTGGTGGTGCAAGTAGCAGTTGGTAGACAGCGAGGATGCAAATGGTCCCGGAAAAACAAATTAACGATTTCGTCGCCCGGCTGCGAGCCGCGGCCGGCGCGAACTTGGAGAGCGTGATCTTGTTTGGATCGGCGGCGGCAGGAGATTTTCATCCGGAGTTCTCCAATGTGAATCTGTTCTGCGTGATTCGCAACAGCTCGTTCGTGGCGCTGCAAGCACTGGCCCCGGCCGTGAAATGGTGGGACTCGCAGAAACAGCCCCCGCCTCTGTTTATGACGCGTGACGAGATCGAGCGCTCGGCAGATGTGTTCACGATCGAACTGCTTGACATGCAACAGCACCATCGGGTGCTGTTCGGCGAGGATGTTGTGAAAAGCCTGTCGATTCCGTCCAATCTGCATCGTGTGCAGGTGGAATACGAACTGCGCGAAAAACTCGCGCTCTTGCGTCAGCATCTGCTGCTTGCCTCAGGCAACAATTCTCGGCTGTGGGAATTGCTGTTACGATCGGTCTCGTCGTTCGCCACGCTCTTTCGCCACGCTGTGATCGTGCTCGGTCACGATGCACCCGTCAGTAGGCGCGAGGCGGTGCATGCATTATCTAAGAAGGTCGGGTTTGATGCTTCGGGCATCCTGCAGGTCCTGGATGTGAGAGAGCGCAAATCGGATCGCAAGCAGTTCGACGTGGAAGACGTTTTCTCCAGATACCTCGCCGCGCTGGAGCAAGTAACCGCAGCAGTTGATAAGATGCTGGATTCGGGTGCTGACGGCACGTCGTAAAGTTTGGGCGTTTCAGGAGAATCCCATGAGCAAGGCGCTGATCGCAGTCCTGGTTGTCATTGCAATCATTCTGCTTCTCGTGTTGTTTACCTTCGGCCAATACGTAAGCGTGAAGAATACACTGGTGAGCAAGAACGAGGCAGTAAAGGCGGCCTGGTCGCAGGTTGATATTGTGCTGCAGCGCCGCGCCGACCTGATCCCCAACCTGGTCGAAACCGTGAAGGGCTACGCGCAACAGGAGCAGACGGTTTTCGGCGATATCGCGAAAGCGCGCTCTGCACTGCTCTCCGCCGGCTCGCCACAAGAGAAGATCGCAGCCAATGGCCAGCTCGATGGAGCGCTCGGACGCCTGCTTCTGGTTGTCGAGAACTATCCTCAGTTGAAGTCCAACGAGAATTTCCTGCGCTTGCAGGATGAACTCGCCGGAACGGAAAATCGCATCGCGGTCGAACGCAAGCGCTACAACGATACGCTTCAGGACTACAACACTTACGTACAGCAGTTCCCTAACAGTTTTTTCGCAGGCATCGCAGGATTCAAACCGAACGAAGCTTACTTCGCAGCGTCGCCAGGATCGCGCGAAGTTCCGAAGGTAAACTTCTCAAGCCCCGGCGCTGCTCCGCAGGCAACGCCGCAACCCGCGCCCGTACATTAGGCCGACAATTGTTAGCTTCCAGCCGCGAGTTTCTTCCTGGCCAGCGGCCGCGCGAATGCGTTAGTGGGATTGTGTGAGTTCGAGGCCAGAACTTTTCGGTAATAATCGTTGGCCTGCGACGAGTCTCCTGTCTTCTCGAACGACTCTGCCAATAGGGCTAGAATCATCGGATCGTGCTGATCGGCCTGTTGCAGATTAGCGATGGCGTTTTTGTAGTCTCCGGCGTAAAAGGCGACGTATCCCGCCAGATAAGGAAAGAATCGCGCCTGGTCTGGATTGTTAGCATTTTCAAGAGCAGCCTTGGCTGCGGCCACGTGTTGCGCGGCCTCGGCTGGCTTGCTACTGCGGGCGGCGATGCGAGCCTCGGCACTCTCCCAGCGGAAGAGCCAAAGGTTCTTGTCCGCGCTGGAGAGATCGGTTTTCTGCTGGGCCGTTTCGTACCCCGACTTGTACCATTTGTAGGCTCCGGCTGTGTCCCCCGACTCGAGATAAATGCGGCCGAGTTCGTTCGCGATCTCGGCCGCTCCAATGAAATCGTGAGCGAACATGCGCGCGTCGAAAACCTGCTGCTCGAATTTCGCAGCCTCATTGGCTTTCGCTTCAAAAGCGTAGGAGACGGCCATGGCACGCAGGGCCTGTTGTTTGGAGTCGGCTGGAGCAACCTCGATAGCTTTCGCGAGCTGATCTCGAGCCGCGGCATAATCCCCCTTCAAGTCGAGTGCGATGCCGGATGCAAGATGCGCTTCATATAGATTCGGCGACAGCGCAAGCGCCTGGTGATATAGCGCAAGGGCATCGTCCTGCTTGCCTTCACCGTTCAGTTTTTGGCCTTGCTTCACCAGATCGAGCGCGGCTGGTGCGGAAGTCTGGGCAGCCCAAAGACAAAGAGCGCTGGTGAGAATCACGAATGCGAATGTGCGGAGCATAGCCGGAACCTCCGAGACAAAATGAATTCTACTCGTGCAGGGACGGGTGGAAAACGGGCAAATGCCGGAATTAACGCTCGTTGGCTTTTTCAACCGTGATCGAACAATTCTGGCCGCTTGATCCGTTCGTTTCTGAACACTGCCAGCGAAATTCTCTCCGGGCCCGGGCCCAGACCGCTATTTGGGGCACGTTTTCCAAGCCACAGTTGTCACAGATGATTCCTTAGTAGCACTCTCGGGCAGTTACCTCCCGGTTTGTGCCATTGCCAACAATTGCAAACGGCCTCAGGATGGTTGTGCGCGGCGATTCCGCTCCCGGTTTTTCGCTAGCGCCCGTGACCCCCATGCGGACTGCAGACTACAAAATGTTCGATCTGAATCCAAAAATGGGAAGCTTGGGTCCTCAGCCCACGCCGCCAAACAAACAGCCTCGCAAGTTGCTAATCGCGCTCGCTCTTCTATTGGTTGTCCTGGCGGTTGTGCTGGTAAAGGATAGCGATTTCTGGTTTGGCTCGGACGAAGCCGAATCGGAGGCTCCGAACTCGCAGACGGTGGCGAGAGCGCCCGCCGCAGCTGCGCCGGCGCCAGCCAAACCAAGCGAGGCCGCGACTCCGACGGCGCCCGCACCGCCAGCAGCGGCACCGGTACCGGTGCAAATTGCGAAGAACCAGAAGAACCAAAAGAGCTCGAAGAACCAGCCTGCTTCAAAGACATCCGTTACACTGGCCGCTAAAACGCCGTCTCACGAACAGGCTGCTAAACCTGAAGCCCCGGTGGTGGCTACGAACCGGGTTGTGCTTCCTCCGCTGGATGTCGAAGTGATCGCTGGCGACAAGCACCAGGCCGTTCATCCTGGAAGTAACGTCACGGTCGCGGAAATTACCGGCAATGCAAACCGGGCGACCAAAGCCACGACTGCGATGGCAAGTCCGGCCACGAATGCGGCGGAACGCGAACCCCTTCCTGCCAGCGCCTCTGAGCTGCGTCAGCCCCTTGATTCGACCTATCCTTTACTGGGTCAACGTTCCAGGGTGCAGGGCTCGGTGGTGTTGGAGGCAGTAGTCGGCACTGATGGCGTCATCCAGAATCTTCGAGTGCTTAGCGGTCCTTCCATCCTCACTGCAGCGGCACAACAAGCGGTGCGGCAGTGGCGCTTCAAACCTTATCTCCAGAATGGACAAGCCGTAGAAACAAAGGCCAGAATTACCGTCAACTTCACGATTCGAGTCGCCGACAATCCCACCAAGACGAGCTAGCTTCCTCCGGAAAGCTAGCGAATCAACACCTTCCGTATTCCAGTGAAGCTGGGCAACAGCAGATTCCTCGCGCGATGAAACTGCGCTTCGGACTGACAAACTTTTCAAGTTGCACCACTACCCGCCTCTGCGGCTTTAGCCACCGGACGACTCAGCCTTCCCTAAGCGCAAGTTGAATCGCAATCGGGAAAGTCATCATCCAAAAACGCCGGAGGCCGATCCCAATGGAGATCCGCGACGTCGGCGAGTTCCTCAACTATTTCAATAAAGTTCATCAACGCACAATGAACGTGGTGCGCGCGATCCCTCATGACCAAGTGGACTGGCAATTTCGCGAAGGGAAATTCACGGTGGGAGATTTGGTCCGGCACATCGCGACCGCCAATCGATACATATTTATCGAGATCGCCCGAGGCAACCCTAGCGCCTATGCCGGCTGCGGCAAGGCTCTCGCTGCAAGTCACGAAGAAATCGTGCACTTCGCGGAACGACTGCATCAGGAAGATGTAGAAATCCTATCCGGTTTCAGCGAGATTGACTTGCACCGCAAGTGCACCCTGCCTGACGGGGCTTCCATCACATCCTGGAAGTGGCTGCGTTTGATGATCGAACACGAAGTTCACCATCGAGGCCAACTTTACATTTACCTGTCGCTAATGGAAGTGCCGAGTCCGCCGCTGTATGGCATGACGTCAGAACAAGTGCGGGAACTCAGCAGTGCAACCCTCAAGGTGCATCAAACCGGGTGAATCAAACCCATCGGTTGTGACTGGCAATTAAGGCGCGTAAATCCAGGCCTGCACCGTACTCCGCTTCTTTTCGTCGGATCCTCCAGCAACCAGAACTTTGCCGTCTGAGAGCAGTGTTGCGCTCTGAAACCAGCGAGTGCGATCAGTCTTGCCCCCGGCTGCCGTGAACGTCTTGGTCGCGGGATCGTAAACTTCGTTGATGCCGGCCCCTCCAACCACTAGCACCTTGCCGCCTGCGAGCACGATCGGTTCAGGGATATCGAAACGCGGTTGAAGCATCGATCCGCCTTCCGAAAATTTCTTAGTCTCAACATCGAACATCTCGGTCGTTGCAATGCCCTTTTGGTTATGCCCGTCCGTACCGCCGACAATAAGGACATATTGATCCGGAAGCGAAACTGCCGCATGCCGCTCGCGGGCGACGCTCATGTTGGGAAGAGGCATGAACCGGTTCGCTTCGGCGTCGTAAAGTTCGGCACTGTTAAGGGGTTCGTTTGCCTGTACCCCGCCCGCGATTAATACGCGTTCGTGCGGTAGTAGTGTGGCGCTGTGCAAGGTGCGCGCCGTCGACATAGCTGCAGCGGAAAAGAACTTCGCGTTTCGCTCATAGATCTCCGCACTGGCAAGGCTCTGGCCGTCGGAACCGATGCCTCCGGCAACCAGAACGCGGTCGTCCTGTAGCCGGGTTACACTCGCCTCCGTTCGCGCAGTATGCAAGCTCGCTGTCAGTGAGAACTGGCCGGTGGTGGGATCGTAAAGCTCACAACTATCGAGTGCGCCTTTTGGTCCCGTGCCTCCCACAATCAGAACCGTGCCATTGGTCAATCGAACCGCGCCGTGAGCGGCACGAGCCTGGGCCATGGCACCGGTTGGCGTGAACTTCCCGGTCGCAGGATTATAGAGTTCGGCACTCGCGAGCGCACCGCCGTCACTTCCGATCCCGCCGGCGATCAAAACCTTGCCATTGTAAAGCAGGGTCGCGGAATGCTTCGCTCGTGCCGAAGTCATTGCGGCAACAGGAATTAGTTGGCCTCCGGGCGCCGCTATCACCGGAGCGGCCCAGAGCAGAAAAAACACAAGGAAAGAACCCAATGCTCTCATCAGTCGATGTTGATTGTTGAGACGGCGCGGCACTGCTATTGCGCATTACGGATTTGCGGTATACCCCGCCGTTCGGCAGTCGAACAGCTTACTTAAGACGCCGGAGCGTGTCGAAGTTCCCATCTTAACCATAATCAAGCGCAAGAACGTCTTCACCGTGTTAGGACTCACGTTCATCCGACATGCTATTTCTTTACTGGTCAATCCATCAAGTAATAGTTGAACTGTCCTCTGCTCACGGGGAGTGAGGTTGAATTCCTTGGAAACTTGAAATAGGGCGGCATCGGTCGAGGGACTTCTTTCGAACAATAGGGCGACCGGAGCAGATGAGCCGTTCCCCTGCTTCTCAAGTTGGAACACGCGGCACTTGTATCTCCGATTGCCTGACGAAAATTCGGACGCGAAGCCCAGGGCCGGTGCACTTCGACGAATGAGTTGGGCGTTTATCAAGTCCGTGAGAAATACGTGCACGTGCTTGATTCCCCTCGGGTCGGCCGGGTAAGCGAGAATCTGAAGCACTTCGGAGTTGAATGCGAAGGGCTTCAGTGTAGTCGCATCGACCAACAGTAAGCCTGGTGCTGATTTATGCTCACGCAGCAAAAGGAACTCCTGAATGCAGTATTTGGGACTTGGAAACTACCGTGGGGAGGTGTTAGAAGGCTTTGTTAGCCCCTCCTGCAGACCCTGCGGGGGCCAATCAAACGCCCTTCATTTTGCGCCCTGCGATGACCCATGTCAAGATGAACGAAATTGCACACCCAGTTAATCCCACAAAAGCCTTTCCTGAGGAGTCCGCCGAATCGCCCCTCCTGGCCGTTCCAGAGCGTTCACGCGATATCAGCTCCGGCACCCGGCGCCCAGCCTCATGGCATCACCGTCAAGCTGAGATTAGCCGCCGCGCTGAGGCCCCCAGACGTGGCCGTTATCGTCACCGACGAAATGGTAGGGGTAGGGGTCGGGGTTGTCGGACTAACGACGGCAGGCTTGCTGCCGCCACTGCCGCAGCCCAACAGCATACCCATCAGCACAAACATCGTGATGACTCCTAGCGTAACCTTTGTGCGATCCGGGCGTCCCAACCCCGCAAACACGATACCCATGAGAGCGAAGCCGAACCAGAGCCCGCCGATCCCGTTGTGCGGTGCGGATAGTTTCGCAACGGAACTCGAACCGATCGTGACCATCACTTTGCCCGGCAAAGCACTGGGGCTGAGTGAAGAAGGACTAAACTCGCAAGTGGCATTCGATGGTAATCCCTTGCAGGCGAATGTAACCGGCACGAGCAGCTCGCCATTGGAGCTGACATTAACATTGAAGTTTGCGGCTCCTCCCGCCGTCACACTCAACGAATTCTTTGAAAGAGCAAGTGTCAGACCCGGGGAATTTACAATGTCGTTCATTGGTGCTGACGTGCTTTCGGCAAAGTTTGCATCGCCGCTGTAGCTCGCTGTGATCGAGTGGGTGCCCTGTGTCAGGGAAGAGGCGCTGAAACTAGCCTGCCCATTAGCATTCAACGCCACTCCACTCGCCAGAGGCGCGCTTCCATCGAAAAAGCTGAGTGTCCCCGTCGGAATCCCAGTCGCCGGCGCAACCGCCCGCACCGCAGCGGTGAACGTAACTCCATTGCCGAAAACCGAGGGATTCGAGTCCGATGTCAGAATCACGGCCGATGGTTCGTGAGCGACAAGCTGGCTGAAGGGAGTGGAGGTGCTACTTACAAAGTTCACATCGCCAGAATATTGCGCCGTGATCGAGTGCGTTCCAGGAGTCAGGGACGAGGTCTTGAAACTCGCCTGCCCGCTCCCATCCAGCGCCACCCCACTTGCCAGAACTGTACCGCCATCGAGAAAGCGCACGTTTCCCGTCGGGATCCCGGTCGCTGGCGCGACAGCCTGCACTGACGCCATCAACGTGACCGATGCTCCATCAGAGGACGAACTCAAGCTAGAGTTCACCACAGTGTTCGCTTGCCCTTGCATTACCGTAAAGAAATACCCCGATATGCTCCCGATGATGTTTTGGTCCAATCCGGTAGTGGCGGCCGCTTGTCCATTCTCAGCAACCGCGTAAAGCACATGCGGCCCCAATGCCAGCGCAGATGTGCTAGCGGTGAAACCGGTCCCCGACGACGTTGCGGCCTGCCATACTCCCTCCCAAGAATCAACCTGGTAGCGAATTCCCAGAATCGGGGGGTTCGTGGGTGCATAAGAACCAGTGGCAGAAAGCGTAAAGGTTGGCGAGCGTTCGACCGTCACGTTACCGGGAAGAGCCGAGATGGCAGTTGCTAACGGAAGGACTCCCAAGCGCTGCTCCGCGATCACCGTCACGTTATTGCTGCCGGAGTTCGTGACATAGATCTGGCCCAAAATCGGGTTGATCGACAACGCCGAAGGATTCGTTCCCGCAGGCACGGTGCTCGTCTGGTTGCTCAAACCGTCGATCACCGTGACCGTGTTGCTCCCAGAATTCGCGACGTAGATGTGATTGGTTACCGGGTTCACAACCACTGCGATGGGTGAAGTCCCCACTGTCACCGTGGCGATGTCGTTCGTTGCACCGCGAATTACACTAACTGTTCCGCTGCCCGAATTCGCCACGAAAATCCGGTTGGTTGCGGGATTCACGGCGACGGCCACCGGCGCCGTACCCACCGGCACGTTAGTGACTGCGTTAGACGGCCCGTCGATCACGCTGACGTTGTTGCTGCCGGAATTCGCTACGTATATTTGGTTGGTGACGGGATTAACCGCGACTCCGCTCGGAGTCGTTCCCACATTTACAGTTGCAGCCCGTCCTGTCACTCCGTTGATCACACTTACCGTGTTGTCGGCACTGTTGGCGACGTAGATTGTATCGGTGGCCGGATTGACCGCGATCGCGCCGGGATTCGTCCCCACCTGCAGCGTCGTGGTGTGCCCGGTCGTCCCATCAATCGCCGTAACTGTAGAAGCTCCCGTATTCGCAACGTATGCGCGATTGGTAACCGGGTTCACGGCAACCGCGGTGGGCTTCACTCCTACGCTTAGAGTATTCACCTCCGTGGTCAGCCCGTCGATGAGCGTTGCCGTATTGCCCATGCTGTCCGCGATGTAAATCTGATTGCTGACTGGGTTCACGGCCAGCGCCGAGGGCTGTGTTCCCACATTGATGGTTGTGGTCTGATCCGTGGCGCCATTGATCACGGTGACCGTGTTGTCGCCGGCGTTGGAGGCGTAAATCACGTTTGCGACTGGATTCGTCCCCACAGCCTGGGGATTTCCCCCCGATCCTACGCTGATGAACTGGTTGGTATCGCCGTCGACTGCTGTCAGAGTGTTGCTGTTCGTATCCGCGGTATAAACTCGGTTCGTCACAGGATTCACGGCCACCGCGGAAGGGTGGGCACCAACGGACACTGAGGTAAGTTGATTGGTGACACCATCCAGAACAACGACCGCGCCATTGTTACCGGTCACAGTGCTAGCCACGTAGACCTGATTGGTCGAGACATTCACAGCCAATGCGTTGGGATTGTATCCAATACCCACTGTCGTAGTGAGCCCGGTAAGCCCGTCGATGACCCTCACATCCGAACTGAGGTTGTCCGCAACGTAGATCTGGTTTGTAGATGGATTTACTGCGATCGAGACAGGAAGGAATCCCACATTGATGGTCGCGCATGGATTCGCCTTCGTGCACCGGTTGGTCGTGCCATCTATCACGGTTACCGTGTTGCTGTCGCCGTTCGCAACATAGATCAAGTTCGTCACCGGGTTTACCGCAACCGCTTGCGGAAACACTCCAACCGGGACCGTAGTGACATGATTGTTGGCTCCGTTGATAACGGAGACGGTGCCTCCTGTGTTCGCGACATAAATCAGATCCGTTACCGGATTGATCGCCACGGCAGTGGGATTTGCTCCCACATTCAGCGTTGTCGTCCTGAACTCCAGACCATCAATTACGGTGACGGTGTTATCGCTGTTATTGGCAACGTAGGCGCGATTCGTGAATTCATTGATTGCAACGGAGCGTGGATTCGAGCCAACCGCCACCGTCGTTGTCCGGAGAGTGCCGCCATCGATCACGGTGACCGTGCCACTTTGGCTGTTAGCAACGTAGATCTTGTTAGTGAGAGGGTTTACGGCGAGGGCAGCGGGACTAGCTCCGACGGTAACGTCCTTGGCAGAGTTGTTGATGCCGGAGATCACCTCTACCGTGTCGCCAAGGCAATTAGCTTCGATGATCTGATTCGTGAAGACATTGACCGCAACCGCGCAAGGCTGCACGCCCACGTTAAACGTGGTCTCGACCGTTTGGGCTGGCGCTGAAATGGAGAGTAACGCGATGAATATAGTCGCAAGCCCAAAGACCTGCAACAGAACCACACCACACCTGCGCATATATGCTGGCTCCTGGTTTAAGGGGGGGAGGGCCAACCGCAGATGGGCTGCTTGTGGAAAAGAACAAGACGCCCTTCAAATACGAGCCTGTATTGTGGGGCAAGACCTACGACGCGTCAATAGCCAATGACTAAATAATGTTGGCTAATCCAAATAGGCTAGCCCACCATTGATTCGCCTTGGAAGGCTTCTTTCGATGGCGTAGCCTTTTCAAGAATCGCTAGTGTGCAAAAAGAACTTGGATGCGGGCGCGTTTTGCGCCCGCATCCAAACGTAGCCGCCATTTAGGAAATCACCTCAGGGAGGACTCCATTGGTGAGGTTCCCCCGATGGACGACTGCGATCCCTTCGCCTGCTGCGCCTTCAACTGTTGCGCGACCATGTCTCGAAGCGCGTCGTAACTCATCGCCCCGCTGAAGAAGTGGCCATTGGCAAAGAAACTGGGTGTGCCGGCAAGGCCGAGGGCTTTGCCTTCTCCCGCATCCTTCTGGACTACTGCTGCTTCCGCACCCGAGTCCAAGCAAGCATCGAACTTCGTGGTATTCAACTGAAGGGCAGTTGCTTCCTGCTTCAGATCCGCGGGTTCCAGCTTCTTGTCCTCGAAAAGCTTGTTGTGGAACTCCCAGAATTTACCCTGCTCCCCTGCGCAACGGGCAGCCTCCGCAGCTTTCTCCGCGAACGGATGCGCGGGCAAAGGAAAATCCTTGAAGGCGATCGCCAGTTTGTCTCCGAACTCTTTCTGCAATTTCTCGAGGTCCGGGTTGACTTTTTGGCAGTATGGGCACTGGTAGTCGGCGAATTCAACCAAAACCACGGGAGCGTTCTTGGGTCCAAGAAGCGGCGCTCCAGCGATACTAACTGAAGCTTCGGGCGGTGCAAGTTCAACCATGATCCGGGCCTGGCTGCGTAAAGTCTTGAGATACGCGGTCTTCAGTTTGGCGACCCGGGCATCGTGAATATGCTGCCGAATCTTATCCTTCATGTCCTTATCAAAAGGCTTATCCGTCTCCAAGCCTTCGTAATAGACCTGCAACTGGTCGTCAGTCGCATCCGGGGGAAGTTTGGTGTTCACTTCGCGGTCGAGCAGTTTGTCAACCGTCAGGTTCTGCTTGCGGGCTTCGATCTCGAGCAGATGCTGATCGATCAGCTCGTCAAGCGCTTTGCGTTGCACCTCATAATAGGCATAGCGGGACTGAAGAAGTTTGCTTCCTTCCTGGTGTTCCAGATCCGCTGTGGTTAGTTTGTCTCCGTTTACCTCGGCGACGACCGCATTGTCCGCGAGCGTCAAGCTTTGAGCGAAAGCAGCGGATGAAAACAATCCGACCGCCAATAAGAACAGAATTTTACGCATGGAGTCCTCCCTCATTGTGTACGCGCGAGATTTTACTACAAACAACCCGCCAGACACCGGTCAAGCGACCAGTGTCAGGCGAACTAGAAAAACCCAAGGGGTGGGGGAGGAGTGTCCCTCAAGGCGGGTTAAAGTTAGTCACCAAATCCGCAGCTGCAAACACCCTTGCCGCTACCTACCTGGCGAAGCTGGAAGCACGTGTCCTGCAGGTGGTTGAGTTCCGTCTGGGTCAGGGTAGCGTCGGAGAATTCCTCTTCGGAAGTTCCGCCGTTAGCCTGAATGTGGGTAGCCCAAGCGCGAACGTCGGCGGTCGGCTTGATGTCGTTCTTGAAGCCGCCGAGCAGACTAGCGCCGCCCGTCGGATCGCAACCCGTTCCGCCGATGTTTGGAGCTCCCGAGACGATCTTGAGGACGCCGTTCACTGGCTTGTGGGTCGGGCCGCTCGAAGGGTTATCCGTCAAGCCCTTGTTTACCGAGATCGTGCGCAGACCATCCGCAGTCAACAAGCAACCGCAGCATTCCACCTGCTCTTCAACGTTGTCAAATACGTAGATGTAGGCGCAGAGGTTCTTACCAGCGTCCACACCAGGGTTGTCGATACGCACGGTGGCATCCAACGTGCCCTGCGCGTTCGAGAAGTAACTGACGAAGTAAACATCGTCCGGAATCTGTGCCATAGCAGTGCCAGCACAAAGTACGGTCGCGATTGCGAGAACCGCTAGCGTGTATATCCATGTTCGGGACATCGAAAATCTCCTTTTATCGCCGTATTGGCGTTATCTCCCCATTGGGGTTTTCAAATCGCTGCCGATCAGGTTCTCAGTCGCAAGCCGGGTTAGCTTCCGCGCAGACGCCTGGCCCGGTCTGGTTCGGGATTCCGCTGCAGAGGATTTCCAGGTCGAAGAGTTCCTGAGCGGACAGTGGGGTCGCTTCAAACTCGGACTCAACCAGGGTGCCGTTGTTGGGATTCGAAGTCCAAGCGCGGAGTTCCGGAGTAGGAACCGGGGCCGCTTCGTTGCAATTCGATCCTGCATCGGAGACGATCTTGATCACGCCATTCGTACCAAACAGTCCGTTAGCCGGATTGTTGGTGAGGAAACCAACCGGAAGAGTCAGCAATCCATCCGGAGTGACCGTGCAGTGGCAACACTCTTTGAGTTCCTGCCGCGGGTCAAACACATAGATATCCGCGCACAGGTTGCCACCAGAGACGCCGGGATTAACGATTTGAACTGTTCCAATGCCGGGCCCCCCTTGAGTAGTTGCACCGCCGCTGTAATACGCGACCCAGAAAACATCCGTTGAATTTTGTGCCCATGCGGTCCCCGACCCTGCCAGCACCAGGCCTGCGACCATCGCCACGAGCAAGAACGCCATAAGCGTAGGTGTTCGAAACATTTTAGTTTTCTCCTTAGTTGCGCAGCCGGTGGGGGAGGATACTCGGCCTTTTCTCGCGCCTCAACACTCTACACTGCACCCACGGCAATACAATCCCCCATGTGGCTTAACCCAATTAACTAGTCTTCCCGAATGGGGTATTCCGTCGGATACGCGACGACTTCCAAGAACTACGGAGTGCTCGCGCGGACGTCGAGGGGCCATTTGTTGCTGTACCGCGAGGAAATCGCGGAGACATCCCTCATTGCCGAAGCCGAAGCTGAAGCCGTCTCCTCGGCAAGCAGCGGAATCACGAAGCGGAGCGCCTCTACCTCTTCACGCACGCGGACCAGATCCATCTCTCTTTCGCGCAGAACCGCGAATACATTCTTCATTGCCGACTCCTAAAAGAAGATCTAGATGGGCTGGAGTTGCAGAACTTATAGCAGGATACTTTCGGCGATGCAATCACAGATTTTGGGCACGACGCATTGCTGCCGGCTCACCTTGGTGGAATCATCTTGGTAACTATTGAATTCGCCTCTCCGCTTCGAGCATGCTCTTGCCTACGATCCGGCCAATGATCCCTGACCGCGTCGAGACATTCATTTTGACCATCACCAGCCGAATAAATGCCTTTACCGTGTTCGGACTGATCTTCATGCGCTCTGCGATCTCTTTGCTGGTAAGTCCTTCCAGCAAGAACTGTACTGTCTCTTGTTCGCGCGCAGTTAAACCAAAGCGTTCGGAAACCTCGGCAATGGTGACCGCTTCATTGCTTTGCCTCTCGAGCATGACCACCATGAATCCCTTGGAAGATCCCGTACCGTTGCCTTGCATTGCGCTGCGGTCGAGGGTGAAGGATCGACACAGGTATGTCCGTTTCGCAGATCGAAATTCGCCGGCAAACCCGGATGGAGTTTTCCTCTCCACAAGATTCGAGCGGATCTTGTTGCTCAGCCATGTGTCCAAGTGGGGAATCTCGTCCGGTTCATCTGGAAACGTAAGTATCTGTAGCGCCTCTCCGTTGTAGGCAAAGACGCTGAGGGAACCATCGATTACGATCAGACCTGGCCGGGCCGGAGCAATATGCACTTGATTCCCCAATTAGGCAACGCACTACAAGGTGTCAAACCGTCTGAGGCAAATTTGACTTTGGTTACCCACATCGATGGCCGTCTCTTGTCAACTCGAGACGGCAAAGCTGCTGAGCGCTTTTCTCTGCTTCAGCACTCTTGCCGGCTGCTGGGCAAACTTTTCAATTTCATTTTCAAGGCAGACAAAAGCTTTCCTGAACAGACAGAAAAGATTTCACATCCTCACCCGGGGAAGGCTAGGTCGGGATATTGTGCCACAAAAGAGTTGCGGGAATGAAGATATTCTTCAAGTATTGGGATACTTCATAAGAAGTACTTCGTATGTACTCATACAGATGGAGTAGCACGTCGGGAGTAATCTCGTGGAAATGATTCGAAAATCCTACTGCCTTTTAGCTCGCAGTCCCTCGACCGCGATCTTCCGCTGGTGGACTTTTGGCGAATGCCTTTATGGCTGGCTTGCGATCGGATGCTTTCTCAAGTCGGAGGCCGGAAGGTTTAACGGAACTGCGCCCGCCTGTGATTCTGTATTCAGAGGTCCCTGGTCAACACTGCGGTTAGCGGGCGAAATCGCTTTGCACCAAGCAGCCCTCAGAGTCGCGCGGATCTTGGCCAGCCCTCGCTGCTCCGCAGGTATTTCATTGACGGCAGCTCTGTATTTCGCGATCCACTGTTGTTCGGCGCTTTCGTTTTGAGTTTCCACTGCGAGAGTCCAGCCGGAGGTCTTGTTGCATGCCTTATACGCCGTTATGCGCCCGGGAGCAAACCCCCGAACGAATTAACCCGTGGGTTTAGTGTCCCTGATCCTCTTATGCTTCGTCATTCGCGCCATTTTCTTTTTGCAATTCTCCGATATCTACAGCGTCACATCGGGTGGAAAAATTGGGGAGAACAACAACCAAAGTTGCTGGTGCCGGGAGGGGGAATCGAACCCCCACAGTCCTTTCGGACCTGCGGATTTTAAGTCCGCTGCGTCTGCCAATTTCGCCATCCCGGCCGCGATTCTTGTCCAAATCGTCCGTTTGTGACCCTGTTCTCATACTGCCAATATATCGCATGGCTGCGAGGGGTCTGCGAAGCCTTGGACGCTTCATTTTGCCTGTAGCCGGAGCATAGCCAGTAGCGCATAGGCTTTGCGGAACCAGGAGCGTTCGCGGCGGCGCTGGTACGCTGGCATCGAAGGTCTCTTGTCGAGTATTCTCTGAGCCCACTGACGGGATTCTTCGTTGCGCCCCTGCGCGTGAAGAAACAGCGCGTAATTATAGTAGGTCTCGGAGCTGGTGGAAATCTTCGTGGCTTGCCGAAAAAGCGAGTCGGCTTTTTCCGGCTGTCCGGTTTGGGCGTAGCCATGGGCCAGGAGCCCAACGGCGCGGTGGAAATCGTAGGTGGCATCAGAGGTGACGGCCCGCTCTAAATCGGGAACGGCAGCGGCGAAATCCCCGAGCTCGACTTCGGCGATGCCCCGCCTATAAAACGGGTCGATCGAATCGATCCGGGACGAGATAGCTCTGTCATAACAAGCGCGGGCGCGGGAAAAGTTGCCGTCGTCAAGGTAAAGCAAGCCGAGTTCTTCATAATTCCCCGCCGATGGGTTGTCGAGGATCGCGCCTTCCAGTTCGTGTATGCGGCGGCGGCGCGGAAAAGCCTGAAAAGAACTGCGCAGAAGTCCAGCGTCTGGAATGACTTCAACGACAATGTAAACCAGCGCACCGATCCATCCCAGGAACAAAATAACGAACAGCCAGTAAGTATCGGGCCGGCGGCGAATGAAATGTACAATCGCCACCACTTGCAAAATGACTCCCCACCAGGAAGCAAAGAAGAAAAGGAGCGATCCCATGAAGACCGCAATGTTAACATGCGAAGGTCTTGCATCGAGCGCACGCCGCTGCCGAGGAAAAACGTCGGGAAGAGCAGCCGATCTGCGCGAAATCAGACATCCAACTGAGGGTTCACGGACAAGTCAGACTCGCCGTGCCACTAACCGCGACGCCGGTCATGCCGGTTCCAGTGGCGGCGTTCGCATTGACCAGGGCGAAAACGGTCACCTTGCCTGTGGCCCCGCGAACACAATGCGCCAGACCTGTCTGGTCGATTGTCGCGATCACATCTGCGCTGGTATTGCTAATTCCCCAGCTGCCTGTGTACGGAGCCATGAACGTCACTTGAGCCGGTGACGGGGCTTTGTTAAAAGTGCCCATAGCTGTGAACTGAACCTGGTTGTTGGGAAAATCCTGTGCATCCGCAACCGCAGGACTAATCGTCATGGACTGAAGAATGCGGTTTGAGTTCGAGCTCGACGTGCCGCATCCCAGAGTTTGCAGAGCCAGGATTGCGAGTGAACCAGCTGCGAGGAGAGCCGTGCATCTGGACATGTGAACCTCCGATCCTGATGGGATTGCCGTGCAGGGGCTGGAAACTAAGAACACAAATTCCCAGCGAAGGTTGCATCACGCCCTTAAGGTTACTGAGCGTGAGACTAGCCGTCAATTGCAACCTAACGGCTCAAGATAGCAGTCGTTCGTCGCAGGATGAATGTTAAGATTGTGCGTGGTTAACTCTTTCACGCCTCCCATCCGCCTGCTCGCCTCCGATATCGATGGAACGTTGCTCAATCCGCAATTTCAGATTTCCGAGAACGACCTTGCGGCGCTGCGGCGAGCCCATGCTGCCGGCATCGAAATTGTTCTGGTAACGGGGAGGCGTCATACTTTTGCCTTGCCCATCGCAAAGCAGTTGGGATTTGATTTCTGGCTGATCAGCTCGAACGGTGCTGTAACCCGTTCGCTCTCCGGCGAGACCTTTCATCGAGACCTGATGCCGCGGGAAATCTGCCGCGAATTGTGCGGCGTGATGCAAGAGTTCCGTGGGAACACCGTTCTGCAGTTTGACAAAAACTCGAAGGGTGCAATCGTGCTTGAGCACCTGGACGATTTGAATGCAAGCATCCGGCGTTGGCTCGAAACAAATATGGCCTACATCGAGTTCATTGTGCCTATCGAGAGGGCGTTGGTAAACGATCCGGTTCAGGCCATGTTCTGTGGCTCGATGGCGCGAATGGCCGAAGCTCTGAGTGCACTTCGGAGTAGCGGGATGGACAACCGGATCACTATCCTTCGCACCGAATATCCCCATAGGGATCTTTCCATGATCGACGTGCTGAATACTGGTTGTTCCAAGGGGCACGCTCTGGAACGATGGGCTGCGCATCGCGGCTACCGGCGCGAGGAGGTCATGGCCATCGGTGACAACCACAATGACGTAGAAATGCTTGAGTTTGCCGGGCATCCGGTTATCATGGGGAATGCCTGCGAAGAGTTGCGTGGGCGCGGCTGGAGCGTAACGCTCGGGA
Organism: uncultured Acidobacteriota bacterium; assembly: GCA_963717205.1. Taxonomy (GTDB): domain Bacteria; phylum Acidobacteriota; class Terriglobia; order Terriglobales; family Acidobacteriaceae; genus Sulfotelmatobacter. Next base: position 882,983 of record CAVQVP010000002.1, read on the forward strand.
ATGATCAGTGTGGTGTAGCCGCAGCGGTCGCTGAAGTGGTTTCCGGGTAAAATTACAATATCTAGAATTGCTGACATGAAGAAGGCGATCCAGATCGGTGCATGGACAGGCCTCATCACTCTTTTTGCGATGACCGCGCTTCCCTGCCCGGCAGCGGACTCCGCCGTGCTGCGAAACGGATTCTCCATCCGGCACGAGCGCCGCCAGGTTATCGGGACAGTTACGCGCCTGTATGTGGGCAATGACGATTCGAGCTTCGTGGATATCCCGACCGAGGAGATCGACCACTTCGAGGCGCTGGCGGACGAGCCTGCTTCGCATCTGAGGTTTCAAACAACCCCTGTCCAACCCGTGTCGGTCCAAGCCGCGTCAGACAATGTCAACCATCAAGTGGACCTGAATCAAGTAGTAGAGTCGGCCAGTGGAACTTACCGCCTGGATCCAGATTTGGTAAATAGCGTGATTCACGCGGAAAGCGGCTTCAACGTTCGCGCTGTCTCGCCAAAGGGCGCGCAGGGCCTGATGCAGCTCATGCCGCAGACTGCATCTCAACTGGGCGTGCAGAATGCCTTTGACCCGCGGGCCAATGTCGAAGGCGGCACTCGGTATTTGCGGGAATTGCTGGAGCGCTACGACTTTGATCTGATCAAGGCACTGGCCGCTTACAATGCAGGCCCCGAGCGTGTGGAACAGTACGGCGGTGTGCCTCCGTACTACGAAACCAAAGCCTACGTAGCCCGCATTGTGCGCGAATTTAATAATAAGAAGAAGCTCGCAGCCAAGGCAGCAACCCCTCGGGCAGCGCAAAAGAGCACCGCGAAGAAGTCGACCGGCACGAGAACTCAGACGACCAAGTTACAAAGCTCCAAAGCGCAACTTCAAGCCAAGACGAATTCCACGCAATCCAGCGAGTAGAACTCGCCCACCCGCAGAATCAAAGAATCGATCGCACCACGCCACCGTCAGCGCGCAGCGTGGTCTCTTCGAGTTCTAGATTCATGGAAATTCGATGTCGTAGCGGAAATGAGCGATTCAGTTTGGTCTTATGTACCTACCCCCAACGTTTGACCCTCCCGCTCGACTCATTTACCTTGGGGATGCCGTTTCCGCTTCGCGTGGCGAGGGCGCGGCGCGAGGCTTCTCCCCTTCATGGACAAAAAGCGCATCGTAGCCAGCCTCGTGGTGTTCCTCATTCTGGCCGCTCTGCTTTACCTGCAATATCGTCACTGGCAGAGCTTCGACTGGGGTACCTTCTGGGCACAAACCCACCGCATCAACAAAGTTCACGTGTTCCATGCAGTTGTGCTGATCTACATCGGCTACATTTTGCGTGCGGTGCGCTGGAAGATTTTTCTGCAGCCGGTGCGGCCACACGCCAAGTTGATGGACTTGGCCTCCCCTACCTTAATTGGATTCACTGGGATAGCGCTGCTGGGACGCGCTGGAGAGTTCATCCGTCCCTATTTGATCGCCCGCCGAACGGATCTTTCCTTCTCTTCCCAGTTAGCGGTTTGGGCGGTCGAACGCATCTTTGATGTGGGCGCCTTCACTGTGCTGATGGTCCTGGCAATTTTCCTGCCTAGCGCGCTCCCAGACATTCCACATCCTGAGTACTACGTGCGATTCCGCGAAGGCGGCTTCCTGCTTATCGGACTGGTGCTGTTAATGGCCGTGGGAGCGATCGTCATCCGCCGTAGTGGAAATGCCGTAGCGCAGTGGGTGGAATTGCGCTTCGGGCATCTCTCGTCAAATTTTGGCCACAAACTGGCGCAGAAGATACGGGAGTTTGGCCACGGTCTCGACACAGTTCACGGCCCCCTGTCATTGCTCATGCTTAGCCTGGTCTCGGTGGGAATGTGGTACATCATCGCGCTGGCATATCAGGAGGTCACACATTCCTACGGCGTAGCGTCGCTGGAGATTCCGGTGTCCCAACTTCTAATCCTCATGGGCGCAAGCATGCTGGGTTCGATGCTGCAATTGCCGGCGGTTGGCGGAGGCTCGCAGATGGCCACGATTGCGGCGCTGTCGAGCGTTTTCGATGTGCCTCCAGAAATCGCGGCAAGCTGCGGGATCCTATTGTGGCTGGTCACCTTTGCAGCAATTGTCCCTCTGGGGCTGGCACTATCCCATCATGAGAGATTGTCGCTGCGGAAGTTGTCGGAGGAAAGCCATCACGCCGAGGAAGTAGAGGAAGAAGCCGACGCTGGCGGCACGCCTGCCTGAAGATGTGGTCCTTAATGCACATAGGTGAGCGCCGCGCAACTCTCCGCGACTCGCCTGTTACAATCTCGTATTAACCCAAGCGATAGATTTTCCAGGCACATTCGTCTGCAACAATCAGAGCGCCATGAAATGTCCCTTTTGCGGATTTGCGAACGACAAAGTAGTTGACTCCCGCGAGAGTAAAGAGGCGGAGTCGATCCGCCGGCGCCGCGAGTGCCTGAAGTGCGGCAAGCGCTTCACTACCTACGAACGCATCGACGAGATTCCCTACATGGTGGTCAAGAAAGATGGGCGGCGAGAAAAATTCGATCGCCAGAAAGTTCTGAACGGGCTGCTCCGAGCTTGCGAAAAGCGTCCGGTTCCGATCAGTAAACTGGAGCAGATTGTGAACGAGGCTGAATCCTTCGTCATCGAGTCTCAGGAACGCGAGCGCAAGACCAGCGAACTCGGGGAACTGATCATGAATCGTTTGCGCCGATATGACAAAGTGGCATACGTTCGCTTTGCCTCGGTGTATCTGGATTTTAAGGACATTAAGGAGTTCATGAACGAGTTGAGAGATTTGGTGAAAGTGAAAGGCAGTGGTCAGTGACCAGTGGCCAGTGGCCGGTGGCCAGAAAAGAGGAATATCCGGATCGGTTTTAACTGACCACTGATCACTGGCCACTGACCACTGGTTTTAAATCATGGCGCACAAAGTAACTCTAATCCCCGGCGATGGCATCGGCCCAGAAGTAACACAGGCAACGGTGCGCGTCCTGGAAGCTACCGGCGTACTGTTTGAGTGGGAGTCCTTCTCGGTCGGCGCCGACGCCTTCGAGAAATATGGGGAGTACATTCCCAAGGAGGCGATCGAATCGATCGAGCGTACTCATGTCGGACTGAAGGGGCCGGTGACCACGCCCGTCGGCGGCGGCTTTTCCAGTATCAATGTTGCGCTGCGCCAGAAATTTGAGTTGTACGCAAATTTCCGTCCCATTCGGAATCTGCCACACATTCCTACGCGTTATCCCGATGTCGATCTGATCATCGTGCGCGAGAATACTGAGAGCCTGTACTCCGGCCTGGAGCACGAGGTAGTCCCCGGCGTGGTCGAGAGCTTGAAGATCATTACAGAAAAAGCTTCGACCCGCATTGCCAAATTTGCCTTCGAGTATGCGCGCAAGAATCAGCGCAAGAAGATCCACGCCATTCACAAAGCCAACATCATGAAGCTCTCGGACGGATTATTCCTGCGCTGTTGCCGTGCCGTAGCCAAGGGATTTCCCGAGATCACCTATGGCGAGCACATCGTGGATAACACTTGCATGCAGCTGGTCATGAATCCGTATCAGTACGACATGCTGGTCATGGAAAATTTGTATGGCGACATCATTTCAGATTTGTGCGCCGCGTTTGTCGGTGGACTGGGATTTGTACCCAGCGCAAACTTGGGCGATGACTGCGCGATTTTCGAGGCGGTGCACGGCTCGGCGCCCGATATCGCAGGCAAGAATCTTGCGAACCCCACAGCCCTGCTGCGCTCTGGACTGCTGATGCTTCGGCACTTGGGCGAATTCGACGCGTCCATCCAAGTCCGCAACGCTTTGGAGAAGGTGTATCGCCATCCCGAAAAGTTGACGAAGGATGTCGGCGGCCAGGCGGGCACATCACAATTCGCGGACGCCGTGATCGAAGAGATGGATAAGGCGAAGGCCGCTCCGGCAGCCGTTCGCTAGCAATATCTTCGCGATACTTCGTATCCTTTGTGGTCAAGCCTTCTCTACGCGCCATACGAATGCGAAACCGAGTTACCCTGATTTCCACCATTGACTCTCGCCGCAGATGGGAGTAAATTCGCCCGTTCTGGGGAATCTGAGGGGATGTTGAAGACAACGCGCCGTGTGGGGGTAGTTCTGTTTCAGCTGGGCGGGCCCGATACGCTGGCTGCGATAGAACCTTTCCTTTACAACCTCTTCTGCGACCCCGACATTATTGACTTCCCTTTTGCCCGCATCGGGCGCAAACCACTGGCAAAGCTCATTTCGACCACGCGCGCACGCAAGGTACAGCACCACTACGCCACGATTGGCGGAGGCTCGCCCATCCGGCGCTTCACCGAGCGGCAGGCACTCGCGCTCGAAACCGAACTGACAAGGCAGGGTCTGGACGCGCGTTGTTTTGTGGCGATGCGCTACTGGCATCCCTTTACCAGCGAAGCGATTGCCCAACTGCGCGCCGCGCAATGCGACGAAGTGGTTCTGCTCCCTTTGTATCCTCAGTACTCGTCCACCACTACCGGCAGCAGCCTGAACGAGTGGCAACACCTGTTCCGCGCCGAGCTTCCCATACACGCCGTACACGGCGATCCTGCCGTACACAACGTGGGCCCCTTCTACAGGCATCCGATGTATTTAGACGCAGTAATCGAAAAAATCACGGAGGCTCTCGCTCGATTCGAGCGGCCGAAGCGGGCAGAGATTATTTTCAGTGCGCATAGCGTTCCCATGTCTGTAATTGCGAAGGGTGATCCCTACCAGCGGCAAATCGAGGAAACGGTGCGGCTTTTGATGGAGCGTGGAGGATGGCCGAATCGTCATCGCCTCTGCTACCAGAGCAAAGTGGGCGCGAGCAGATGGCTGCAGCCTTCCCTCCACCGGACCCTGCACGATCTAGCCGATGAGAAAGTCCGGGAAGTTTGCATCGTGCCGGTGGCGTTCGTCTCCGATCACGTCGAGACGCTGGGCGAGATTAATCACGAAGCACGCGAAGAGGCGCTCCGGTTGGGCTTCACGCATTTCGAAATGACCGCAGGCCTGAACGATTCGCCAAAGTTTATCTCTGCGCTGGCACAGTTGGTGTGGGAAGCCCTGGGCGGCGCGGTTCATTCCCGCATAGCGGTTCATGCGAATGAGAGACAATTGGTTACGGAAGAATTGATGACAGCTTCAGGAGACTAGGTACCACTTCATAGCGGGAGGGAACTCATGACGGTTCCGGGCAGCGATCCACCGAAACCGAATCCGAATCCAGATGCGATGCACCCGGCGCCCCAGCCTGTGCCGAAGAGTCCGACTGATGCCACAAAATATGTCGGCACGCCTGCGGTGGGAACCTCGAAAGCCGCAGCGGCCGCAGGTCTTTCTAACCCCGGCCCCTCGAATACGGACGTCGATCGCCGGCGTCGCCGGCTGGTGTGGGTGGGAGTCACAGCTTTTCTCACCGCGTGGTTTCTTGCTTTCTTCCGATTCTTTCTTCCTCGCACTCTTTTTGAACCCAACACAGTTTTCAAGATTGGCTATCCCTCGGAGTTCACGCTGGGAGTCGACACCAAGTTTCAGCAGAAATATCGCATCTGGGTCGATCGCACGCCCGACCGCTTGTTTGTGATCTACGCGCGCTGCACTCACTTAGGTTGCACTCCAGATTGGAAGCCCGCTGAGAACAAATTCAAGTGTCCATGCCACGGCAGCGGCTATGACAGCGAGGGAATTAACTTCGAAGGCCCCGCGCCCCGGCCCATGGATCGCGCAAAAATAGAACTTGCTCCCGACGGACAGATCATCGTTGACACCTCGCGGCTTTATCAGTGGCCAAAGGGACAGCCGTCGCATTTCAACGATCCCGGAGCATTCTTGACCGGAGTGTAAAAGTAGCGCCCGCGTTCCTTCGGCTCGGACAAGCTCCGCCGGCGGTTGGTAAGAGATTACGAGGCAATCATGGCTGACGAGAATAACGTCAAGAACGGAAAAGTGGGATTAGTCGATCGCGTCAAAGAAGACATTCAGGCGATGAAGGTCGACATTCCCACCAAGGCGAAAGAACAAATCGAAGGCCTGAAAGACCCTACCAAGACCCAGGTCTACACCTCCATCTTCCGCCACAAACACGACGATACGCCCCGCAATCGCGCTTTGGGCGTGCTTTCCAATGTTTTCCTGCATTTGCATCCCGCGAAGATCAATCGCGACTCGGTGCGTTACAGCTATACCTGGGGCATGGGCGGGATTACATTTTTTCTGTTCATAATCCTCACCTACACGGGCGTGCTGCTGATGTTTTACTACCATCCCAGCAAAGTGCAGGCATTTCGAGACGTGCTGTACCTCGAGCACGACGTCCCCTTCGGAAAAATCCTGCGCAATATGCACCGCTGGGCCGCTCACCTGATGGTGATTGCCGTGGAACTGCACATGTTCCGCGTATTTCTGACCGGCTCGTACAAAAAACCGCGCGAGTTTAACTGGAACATCGGCGTGCTGCTGCTGGTGTTCACTCTATTGCTCTCGTTCACTGGTTATCTGTTGCCGGACGACCAACTGGGATTCTGGGCCGTCACGGTCGGCACGAACATGGCACGCGCCACGCCGTTGCTCGGGCACGAAGGTCCGTTTGGCTCGATGCTGGGCATGACTCCGTATAACGACGTGCGCTTCGGCCTGCTCGGCGGATCGATCGTGGATGCTAATGCGCTGCTCCGCTCCTATATCTGGCACTGCATCGGAATTCCAATCGTGGCCTCGATCCTGATGATCGTGCATTTCTGGCGCGTGCGGAAAGACGGTGGAATTTCTGGCCCAGCGCCGGTAATGCTGGAAGCCGAAGCCGATAAGCCGCGCAGAGGACCAAAAGCCGCAGGCGAGTAGTTCCGTCGGCAAAGCAGGTTCCTCACCGGGCTTTCGCCCGGTTCGGAATGACAAGATTTTTTGATCCGGGAAAACTTTATGGACTGGCGACAACTTTGGGAAATCTGTTCGGCTCCGGACAACGTTCCGATCGTAGGCCTGATTCCGCTTCTAGCTTTCTACATTTATCTGGCGTGGAAGCAGGCGCACGCCAACGATCAACTGATTGCGCAACTGGAAGGCGACGCCGCTCTCGCCAAGACCCATCACCGCAAGACCTGGCCCTTTAAACAGGGCTGGCAAAAGGAAGTCCACGTCTGGCCGTTCCTGCTCCGCATCGAATTTCTCGCCGCCATCATCGTCACAATTATTCTGATGGTCTGGTCGATCACGCTCAACGCTCCGCTCGAAGAGCCTGCCAATCCGAACCTGACCATGAACCCGGCGAAAGCCCCGTGGTATTTCCTCGGTCTACAGGAGATGCTCGTCTATTTCGATCCCTGGATAGCAGGTGTCGTAATGCCCACGATGATCATCATCGGTCTCATGGTCATTCCCTACATCGATACCAATCCGCTAGGCAGCGGCTACTACACGTGGAAGCAGCGCAAATTTTCGATCAGCACCTTTTTATTCGGGTTCGTAATTCTCTGGGTCGCGATGATCGTCATCGGAACTTTCATTCGCGGACCAGGTTGGCAGTGGTTCTGGCCGGGGCAAACCTGGGATCACAATCGCCTGATCTACGAGGTAAACCGCGATCTGCCGGACATTTTCGGCATAACGTCGAACATGGCGAAGGCAATCTTCGGGGCGATTGTCGTGGGCGGCTATTACGTGCTCGGAGGATTTCTCGTGTATTCGCTATTCCGGCGATACATGGGGAAAGATTTCAAGCGCATGAGCCTGCTGCAATTTTCCATCACGCAGTTTCTTTTACTCACCATGGTAGCGTTGCCTCTAAAGATGGGGCTGCGACTGGTGTGGCACATCAAGTACGTGTGGATTACGCCCTGGTTCAATATTTAGTTTGTTCAATATTTAGTGTGTCATCCTGAGCGGAGCATGATCGCCCAAAGGACGATCATGTGGAGTCGAAGGATCTCTACAATCGAGCACGACGTGTAGAGCTTCCTCGCCCGGATCGACAAACGGAATAATTTTCAAAATGACAGCGGCATAAGAAGTTTCCGGAGGAAGCGCGGTGCCTGAACAACCCAACCCTGAGCAGGACCCGATCACAAGCAAATCGTACGCCGCGTACTACCTGATCGCGACGGTGATTCTGATGGCGACTTTGTTCTGGGCCTTGTGGGACGAGGCGTGGGGCCAGCGTCCTTGGAAAGCGTTTCAGGAGCACTGGAAGGATCGTTACCCTGCATTCTTGAACACCGCTCGATCTAAGTCGGCTACGTCGGAAAAGGATGTCGAGAAAAATCCGGATTACGCAGCACTCAAGCAAGCTTACGAAAAAGCCTATCAAGACTCGAAGGCGCAAGGCGAAGAAGCACGCAGAAAGCTCGACGATGCCAGCGCGCGCCTGCTCGCCGTGCAGAGCGTCTTTACCGACCGCCGCGCTTACGTCAACGCGCTGACCTACGAATTGGAAACCAGCAAGAGTGACTCCGAGAAGGCCAGCAGGCGAAAAGAAATTGACAAGTATAAGAACGAGCAAGCCGCGGTCGAATTCCCCGACGGCAGCAAGAAGAATTTTACCTTTCCGCAGCTTGAGGAAACCTACAACGAAATCCGCGACGAACGCACGAAGCTGAGCCTCGAACTCGGCGACGTCTTGAAGCCCGTGACTGCGGCCAAGGCGAAGATGGATGAGTACATCACCGACCACATGGTCGACCTTACGCCGCAGCAGATCGACGGTTTGAAGCGCCGGGCAACCGAATGGGATCCGGCGATTGTGCAGATCAACGTGGCTGAGGCCAACATTGTCGACCGCTGCGAATCCTGCCACATGAACGCGCGCGAGCCCCTGAAAATCACGCCCGCCGCGATGACTCCGAAAGGCGAGAAGAAGCCGGACGAATATGCGGAGGCATTCGGCAGCCATCCCCAGCCAGAACTATTGTCGATTCACGATCCCGAGAAATTCGGATGCTCGCCCTGCCACCAGGGCAATGGCCGCGCTACTACGAGCATCGAGAAAGCTCACGGAAACTACGAACATTGGTTGTGGCCGCTGTTTCCCAAAGAAAATTCTCAAGCCGGATGCCAGAATTGCCACGCCTCCGACATGGTCCTGGTCAGCGGCGATGTGCAATGGCAAACCATCAACAACGGTAAGGACCTCTTTCGCCAAAAAGGCTGCATGGGCTGCCATCGCTATGAGGGCTACGACAAAGAACCTGAAGACCTGAACTCCATCAGCCAGCAGATCAAACAGATCGAGACTCAAAAGACGGACAATCTCAAGCAGACCGCATATCTGATGAAAGAGGCGGATGCCGCTCAATCGAACGAGGAAGCCAACCGGCTGAACACGCAGTCAGTTGACCTGAGAGTGGCAAACAGCAAGCTGGACGGGCGTTTGCAGCAACTCGATTTCCAGTCGCACAGTCTCATGCAAGACCAGAAAAAGGTCGGGCCAAATTTAAAAGACGTGCGGCTGAAGCTGAACAAGAATTGGATTCCGATCTGGCTGAAGAAGCCAACCGATTTCCGTCCCACGACCAAGATGCCGAACTTCCGCCTGAACGATCACCAGATCCAGGCCATCTCCGCGTACATCTGGCAATCGGCATTCACCGACCCGTTACCTAAACACAAACCCGGCAACGCCGAGCACGGCAAAGAATTATTCGAGACTCGCGGATGCATGGCCTGCCACTCGATTGGCGAAGGCGATCAGATGCAAGGTGGCACCTTCGCCGCAAATCTGAGCCGGGTCGGTGAAAAAGATAACTACGACTATCTCGTACGCTGGATTCACAACGCTCGCGAGCGCACGCGCCCCTACTGTCCCTACGAAAAGAAAGATATCGGTCCCGAAGATTACGCGAAGAAAGGGTTGCCCTATCAGTTTGATCTCGATCACAGCCAGTGCCCGAACGACGGTCACGAACTGCAAGTGCAGAACATGACGGTGATGCCAAGCCTGCGCCTCGCGCCGGAAGACGCGGAGGATATCGCGAGTTATCTGATGACGCAGAAAAACCAGGAACCGTCGGCGTATCCCGAAGCCTCGTACATGGACGATCCGAATCTGAAGGCTGAAGGCCAGAAGTGGGTGCGGCACTTCGGCTGTTCCGGCTGCCACGAGATTGCCGGATTCGAAGACGAAGGCCGCATCGGCACCGAACTCACCTTCGAAGGCAGCAAGCCAATCGAGCGTCTCGACTTCGCCTTCTTCACCGAAACTGCGCAGCGTGGAGGCAAGGACGCTGAGCCGATAAAAGATAAAGATGATTTCGCGCGCCTGCCCGACGGTCCCGCGACGGAGCCCTGGTACGACCACAAAGGATTCTTCGAACACAAACTGGCCGAGCCCAACGTCTATGACCAGGGCAAGGTGAAGGGCGAAACTGAAGCTCTGCGCATGCCCAACGTCCACCTCACTAAAGAGCAGGTGCTCGATCTCACAACCTTCCTGATGGGAAGCGAAGAAACTTCCCTTCCCGCCAGCTATCAATACAAGCCGGGCGACGCTCGCCACGATATTCAAGAAGGCTGGTGGATCGTCAAGAAATACAACTGCATGGGCTGCCACCAGTTCATCCCCGGACAGCAAACAATCTTGATGGGGCTGAAACAGTATCAGGACAATCAGGAACAACTGCCTCCGAAACTTCTGACCGAAGGCGCCCGCGTCGATCCCGAGTGGCTGCGCAAATTCCTGTCGAATCCGGCGCTAAGTACAGCCGATACCAACCGCAACGGCGTGCGTCCGTATTTGAAAGTACGGATGCCCACGTTCTCGTTCTCCGATAACGAACTGCGCAAGCTGGTGCGCTTCTTCCAGGCGTTATCGCAGCAGCCGATGCCCTACATTCCGGAGCAGGTTCCCGTGCTAACGACCAAGGAAAGCGACATGGCACGCAGTTTGTTCTCCAGTTCAGCCGCCCCGTGCTTGAAGTGTCACGCCACTGGCGATCCCGCGCATGACAAGATCGCCACGGCGCCGAACTTCCTGCTGGCGAAGGAGCGCCTGAAACCCGATTGGGTCGAGCGCTGGATTACCGATCCGCAAGCGGTGAGCCCGGGAACGTCCATGCCTTCAGGTCTGTTTAAGCAGCAGAATAACCAGTGGGTGTTTGCCGGACCGACGCCGCCGTCGTTCCAAGGCTATGAAGGAGATCATCGAAAGCTGCTGACCGATTACATCTTCCAGTTAACGCCGGAAGAACAGCGGAAAGTGGCGGCTTCCATGCCCCACGCGAAGGCAGCAAGCGTTCGTCCTCCCACTATTCGCAAGCGAGCCGCTACCGAATCACATGCGGCAGCGAACGGCGGTTCGCGGTAGAATGGCGGGTTTGGTTGGATGACATCACTGCGGAAGTGATGATCCGGCAGCGACTAACAATTTTCAACGATTCCAGAAAGGACGACATCATGAATAAGAAAACAGGTTGGAGAATAATATTTGTGAGTATGCTGGCGCTATACTCCTTGCTACTTACTGTGGCATGTAACAAGAAAGAGAACACTGAGCAACCCAGCAACACGATGTCCCAGCCCGCGGCCACTGCTCCGGCTGCCACGCCGATTGATCCCGCAACCGTCGCAACGGTAAGCGGCACGGTGAAGTTCGATGGCGCCGCGCCCAAGCCTTCCAAGATCGATATGAGCCAGGACCCGGCCTGTAAAGGGAGCAACGAAGCGGAGAACGTTGTTGTCGAAGGCGGCGATCTCGCCAACGTATTCGTTTACGTAAAGGACGGATTGGGCAGCCGCACCTTCGACGTGCCCGCGACACCCGTCGTTCTTGATCAGAGCGGCTGCAAATATCATCCGCACGTGCTGGGGGTGATGGCTGGGCAGACAGTGCAAATCAAGAATGACGATCAGACTACACACAACATTCACCCCACTCCAAAAGACAACCGGGAGTGGAATGAATCCCAGCCACCCTCTTCGCCCGCTATCGAAAAGAACTTCGCCCGCGAAGAAATCATGCTGCCGGTCAAGTGCAACCAGCACCCGTGGATGAAGATGTACATCAGCGTGGTGAAGAGCCCGTTCTATGCGGTCACCGACAAGTCCGGAAAATATGAAATCAAGGGACTTCCCCCGGGCGACTACACCATTGCTTTCGTCCAGGAAAAGTTGGGTGAGCAGGACCAGAAGGTTACCGTCGGCCCCAAAGAAACCAAGACCGTCGATCAAAGCTTCAAAGCTGCAGGCGAGTAGACCGATCAGCACAGATGGACCTGACGGGCAGGATGCGCATGTGGGGACAGCCGCCCTCGGCTGTCCCTTGAGCGAAGCTCGACCGGCTGCTCTGATAAAATTAATTGCCGAAGCTCGGATGCTCATTCGCGCCGGCCCAAGAGGTTACAGTCTGAAAGCCATCCCGGCAAAATACAATAGCGCGCACCATGCTTTCGCGGTTTTCACGGCCTGCGCCACGTTCGTCGTGATTACCGCCGGGGCGCTGGTCACCAGCAACGACGCCGGCCTCTCGGTTCCGGACTGGCCGACGTCGTTTGGCTACCTGGTCAAAGTTCCTCATTTCGTCGGCGGAGTGCGCTATGAGTGGAGCCACCGCATGGTGGCTGGCACACTGGTGACCCTAACCCTGGCAATCGCGCTCTGGACTCTGCTGGTTGAACGTCGGAGATGGTTGCGCTGGCTGGCGGTAGGCGCCTTCTGCACGGTGATCGCTCAAGCCATACTCGGTGGGCTCACAGTTTTATTCTTTCAGCCACCATGGATTTCCACGGCTCATGCCACCGTAGCGCAGACATTTTTCTGCATTGCGGTTGCGATCGCTCTTTTCACGGGACGCAAATGGGTGGAAGAACAACCGCGCGTTGAATTTGATTCGCGGCGTCCCAGCCTCTTCACGCTGACTTTACTTTCTATTTTCGTCTTATATGTCCAGCTCATCCTCGGCGGGATGTTTCGCCACCACGGCATGAGTTGGTGGCCGCATGTGGTGCACGCGGTGATCGTGTCATTCGTCCTGGCCTGGACCGCGATACGGGCACTTTTGGTGTATTCAAAAATTGAGGCGGTCAGGCGCCCGGCGATCATTATGGTGTCGCTTCTGATTACACAACTTTGCCTGGGCTTCACAGCCTTTCTGACGCGCATCGCGTGGGGTAGGAACGCCGCGCAACCAGAGCTGCCGATGGTAGCGGCGACAGTGGCCCATGTAGCCGTGGGAGCTGTGCTGTTAGCAACTACGGTCGTCCTGGCGATTCAGGTATGGCGGCATGTTCCCGTGGCGTTTGAAGAGCGGGTCCCTGGCACCGAACGAAATGCTTCGGCCGCATGAACCCAATTCAAATGTCGTCCTGAGCCCGCATTCTTTAGCGCGGGCGGAGAGTCTGCTCTGAGCGAAGTCGAACGGACCTGGGCGAGCCGCGCCAAGACAGACGATTATTGCATCGAAAACGACGCAACGTTTTGGCTCACTTCCTTATTCGCGTGATGCCAGACCTCATATCGTCGTAAACTATTAGCAGCTTCACTCAGGAATCCCTTTGGTATCGAAAGTCTCCGCATTCGCCGACGCTGACCCGGGACTCACCTTCCCCTCCGGCAAGCCCGTGATTTCCGTAGAGAACCTGGTGCATCGCTATGAGAACCGTACGGCTCTCAACGGCGTATCGTTCGACGTGCGGGCCGCGGAGTTGTTCGGTTTGCTTGGCCCAAACGGCAGCGGCAAGACCACGCTTTTCCGGATTCTTTCCACGTCAATGGTTCCGACCGCAGGGCGTGCGACCATCATGGGCTGCGACGCGGCGCAGGAACCGGCCCGCCTGCGGCGGCAGATCGGCGTAGTCTTTCAAGCGCAAAGCGTTGACATGAAACTCACCGCTTACGAAAATCTCTGGCATCAGGGACATCTTTATGGTCTTCGCGGCCACGCACTGAAAACGCGAATTCAGGAAATCCTTTCGCGAGTCGGCTTGGCTGATCGAGCGAAAGAACTCGTCGAAACCTTTTCCGGCGGAATGCAGCGGCGCATCGAGTTGGCAAAAGGATTGTTGCACCATCCGGGAGTGCTCCTGCTCGATGAACCCACCACCGGCCTCGATCCCGGCGCGCGGCGCGATCTCTGGCAATATCTGCAGACCTTGCGAGATGAGGAGCATGTTTCCGTGCTCGTGACTACACATCTCATGGAAGAAGCGGAGCGCTGCGACCGACTGGCGATCATGAATGAAGGGAACCTGGTAGCCCAGGGCACACCCGCCGAGTTGAAGAGCGAAATCGGTGGGGACGTCGTAATGCTCGACGCGGCCCACGACGCCGCGGTGCTGGCCGAACGCATTCGTGCGCGTTTCCACGTGGAGACCACCGTTCTTGAGAATCAGGTGCGCATCGAGCGCGAAGGCGCTCACCGTTTTGTGACGGAAGTCGTAGAGGCGTTTCCCGGTGAAATTGAGGCGCTTTCCGTGAGCAAGCCCGCGCTCGAAGACGTTTTCATTCGGCGCACCGGACACAAGTTCTGGAGCGAACAAAACGATGCGCAGTCCGACCCAACAGATCACAGGAGGTAATGTGCTTTCGATTGTCATTCCGAACAAGCATTTTTTGCGCCGTGAGGAATCTGGGCGAACCGCGCGAAGCGTCGCGCTTTTGGCGACGCATCAATCGCACGTCTGGCTCGCTTCCTTGCTAGACTGCACCAAACGATCACAGGAGGTAATGTGCTTTCTATGATGCTTGCTCTTTCTCTTGTGCTTGCCATTCTCCCTTTGCTCGGAGTGGTATGGACTTTGGTGGACGTAAAGGTAACCACAGTAGATGGGCTGTTCATGAGCCTGATTTTGCTCACGCTTTCAGGTGTCTTTATGCTGAATGCGTACTGGGAAATGCGTGACAGCGGCATGATCGGCAAGAAGAAAACGGTTGTCACGACGCCCAAAACTCCTCCAACGAAAGCGAGCTAACCCCATGGCTACTCAGACCGCCGCCATCGCGAGACCGGTTGCGTCCGCTTCTGCCGGCATTTCGCTTCCCGCGTTCACACTCTGGTGGCGGGAAATCGTGCGCTTTTACAGGCAGAAGTCGCGCGTCGTCGGCGTGCTGGCATCGCCGCTCGTGTTCTGGATCGTGATTGGATCAGGATTCGGCACCTCATTCCGCTCCGGCAGTGGCCAGGGACAACAGGACTACCTGGACTATTTCTATCCGGGCGCGCTCATCATGATCGTTCTCTTCACCTCAATCTTCACCATGATGTCAGTGATTGAGGATCGCAAAGAAGGATTCTTGCTCTCGGTCCTGGTGGCTCCTGTGCCGCGCTCAGCGATTGTGCTCGGCAAAGTTGTCGGCGGGACGACGCTGGCCGCAGTTCAGGGCATGATTTTCCTCGTCTTCGCACCCTTCGCCGGGGTGCATCTCAATGCGCTGCAGATTCTGTTTGTGGCTGTAGTCGTCTTTCTGGTCTCGTTTGCCCTGACGGCGCTGGGTTTCGCGATTGCATGGCCGATGGATTCCACGCAGGCTTTTCATGGCATCATCAACTTGTTTCTGATTCCACTGTGGCTCTTATCAGGGGCGCTGTTCCCCATTGCCAAAGCCTCGGGCTGGATTCGCGTCCTGATGTATATGAATCCGCTAACCTACGGAGTCGAGGCTCTGCGCGTCCTTCTCTATCCCGGGATGGATTCACCGTTCCCCCTGCCTTCGGCAATCGCAACCTTGCTGCTATTTTCACTGGTGATGTTCGGACTTGCATTCCTGATGGCAAACCGCCGCACCACGAGGCCTGCTGCGTGATCGCCGAACAATACGCATACTTCCCCGCCCTGATTGCGGGCTTGAACGGAACCAGCGCAGTATTATTAGGCACTGGCCGATACATGATTTCCCGCAATCGAATCGCGGCGCATCGCGCCTGCATGATCGCTGCCGTAGTCTCGTCGGCGTTGTTTCTAGCTTGCTATGTATATTTTCACTATCATGTCGGTGATATTCGCTTTCTCGGCGATCATTTTTGGCATGTCATTTATCTGATCGTCCTTATTCCCCACGTCACGCTCGCCATTGTGATCGTCCCAATGGTAATTGTGACCTTGAGCCGGGGATTGCAGGCGCGCTACGATCGCCACCGTGCCATTGCGCGCTGGACCTTCCCGCTCTGGATGTACGTGAGCGTCACTGGGGTGATCGTATACTTCATGCTCTACCAATGGTTCCCGCACAGCTAAAATCATGGCGGGAGTAAAAGGGGCCATAGCAGCAAGCGGGTGGAGCAGGCCTTCAGGCCTGCGTCTAGGTTGGGCATTTGGGTTGGGCTTTAGCCCCTGAGGGCCTCGCTTTTACCAGATTCTATGCCGATCGTGAGACTTAAAATTGATGTCTCCGGCACGACAGGCGCCGAAGCCTGGCGCGAGATCAAGCAGTTCGATCAGATCCAAAGCGCCGATTTCGGCCCGCAATTCGGGAGCGGCGGACTGTCCGCAAGCCCTGTGGGCACGGCCGCCTCGGCCGTGCCGCCAAGCGAAGCGAGGCGGAACCCATACCCCAAAGGAGCCTGGATCGGAGCCGAAATCCGGCTGCAGACGCCGCTTCTAGCGCAGTACGCGATCTCGCATTATCTGGAGCAGGAACGGGTGCTCGACGCCGATGTCGTGGAGTAGCATTGAAATGGCTTCCATCTTGTCCGCCCATCAAAAACCAGCGCAGCCCGCCACCGATCCCCGCACACAAAAACCGGGCATGTCCCGCACGCAAAAAATCCTCTTCTTCCTCACCGCCTGGCTAATATGCCTGATGCCGTTCCTATTCTGGTGGAACACTTGGTTTGGCCGGAAACTTTCTGACCAGCAGTTAAACGAATATGTGCACGACAGCAAAAAACCGCGACACATTCAGCAAGCTTTGGTTCAGGTGGGCGAGAGAATCACGCGGCGAGATGCCACCGCGAAGCAGTGGTATCCGCAATTGCTTGCCCTGGCCTCCGATCCCGTGGAGGAAGTACGCAACACAGATGCCTGGGTCATGGGCCAGGACACATCTGGCGCGGGCTTTCACGACACGTTATTGAAGATGCTGGCCGATCCGTCACAGATGGTTCGCGGCAATGCGGCACTTTCGCTGGTTCGTTTTGGGGATGCCTCAGGCCGTCCGCAGATTCTGGCTCTGCTCCAGCCGGCACAAATTGCATCCCCAGAATCCGGCCGAATCGCTGATGCGGACCGCCCCGGCACCGCGATCCATCAGGGAGGGCTAGTCGCAAAGCTGGAATACGGGCACAACCAAACCGCAGAAATCCGCTCCCCAATTCCCGGACGAATTCGATCGGTGTTGGGAACCGGCGCAAGCGTCATGGCCGGAGCGGAAGTGGCAGTGATTGATCCCGCAAGCGATCAAGTGTGGGAAGCGCTGCGCGCGCTCTATTTAGTTGGCCAGCCCGACGATCTTCCCGCAATCCGCCCGTACGAACGCGATCTGCCCGATATTTCCGACCACGTACGCCAGCAAGCACTCGAAACAGAACAAGCGATACGAAAGAGATCTGGTTCCTAGACCGTCGCGCCCTCCATCACCACTTTCTCCACATCCTTCCACGCCCCAGACCGTGGATCGACCACCTCAAAATGCCCCGCTGCGGCGATCTCCACCGACCGCGCATCTTCTTTCGATTTTCGCTTCGTGCTCACGTAGTCCCTGCTGAATTCCGGCGGCACTATATCGTCCTCTAGGCCGTGTACCAACAATTGCAGCGCCCCAATCGCCAACTTCATCGGATCCGCCTCCCGGTAATGGTCCCCAACTTCGGCCGGAGTTCCGCCCAGAAACTCCACCACCGCGTTATTGCTCAAATGCAAAGCATAGGCCCGCTGCAGATCCACAACACCTGCCAGCGAAACCACAGCCTTCACGCCCTTCTCATACGCCGCCAAACACAGCCCGAGTTGACTTCCAGCCGAATGCCCGATCACGATCACGCGCCGCGGGTCAAACTCATTCTGGTGGGCATTTTGCATCAGGAACTGGTATGCGGACCGCACATCCGCAAAGGTCCCCGGCCATCCTCCGCCCGCGTTTCCCACCCGCCGGTACTCCAGATTCGCCGTAGCGATTCCCCTCGCCGTCAAAGCGGCGCACAGATGACCCATATACTCCAGATCGTATTTCGTCCGCCAGTAGCCTCCATGAAGGCTGATTGCCAGCGGATGCGGCCCCTTCGCTTTGGGCAACCGCAAATCGACAAACTGATTCTCGTCGCTGCCATAGGCCCGCCGCGCATCGGCCTTCGGCGGCGCCAGTGTCAAAATGTCATCCATTGATTGTCATCCATCGATTGTCACATCCACTCGGAAGCAATTCCGCAGTTCAAGTGATTATACTTTCGACCTTCGAAACCCTACCGCTCGGTCTCGTTACCCTGTGGTCCTCTGTGCCCTCTGCGGTTCAGTCTCTTGTCCTTAATTCTTTCCTAAATCCTCAGCCGGGATGTTCTTTCCGGCCAAAGAATTTTTTTCACTGATCCGCCACAAAATCATTTCATTCTCCCACCAAACTCGGCTATTCTCTAGCCGGGATGACCACCTTGCCTCTTTCCGCGCTTCTCGGCGCCACGGTGTATGACGCTTCCGGCGTGGCCACGGGACGCGTGCGCGAAGTCACTCTCGCTCCGCAGGAAGATCGCAACCGCATCGCTTCCTTCATCGTTAAAACCAAAACCGGCAATCGCCTGCTTCCCTTCTCGGCTGTCTCCACCATCGATACGAATATTCATGCCTCCGGCAATCTGTCCGACTGGCCCACGGCGAACGGTTCCGAAGGATTATTCCTGCTTGAACGCGATCTGCTCGATCAGCAGGTCATCGACGTCCATGGACGCAAAGTGGTTCGGGTCAACGACGTCGACCTTCAAATCGAGTCAATGACCGAGGCTGGGCGCCCGCGCGCCATCCTGCGCGTCCAGTCTGTCGATATCGGCGCCCGTGGCGCTGTGCGCCGCCTGCTTCGCGGACTTGCACCCCACGCGGCTCTTGACCTCCTGCTCCAGAGAATTCCTCCTCGCACCATTCCCTGGAGCTACGTCGACCTCATCGAAACCGATCCCGCGCGCCGCATCAAACTTAAGATCTCTCACGAAGGCCTTGCCACACTCCATCCTGCGGACATCGCAGACATCGTCGAAGATCTCGCTCCCGATGAGCGCGAAGCTGTCTTCCGCACCCTCGACGAAGATGTCGCTGCCGAGACTCTGGAGGAAGTTGATCCGAAGGTTCAGAAATCCATCGTCGAATCCCTGGACTCCGAGCGCGCCGCCGAGATCGTTGAGGAAATGGATCCCGATGCGGCCGCCGACCTGCTCGGCGACCTCCCGCAGGATCGCACTGAACAGATTCTGGTTGAGATGGAGCCCGAAGCCAGCCAGGAGGTTGTCGAACTCCTCGAGCATCGTGAAGAAACCGCCGCCGGACGCATGACCACGGAGTTCCTGGCTCTTCCTGTCACAGCGACCGTCGAAAATGCCATTGGCGTCATGCGCGAGTTCGAGGGCGGCATCGAATCCGTCAATACCATCTACCTCGTCGATTCTCACGGGACTCTTGCCGGGGCTGTTCCGCTCGTCAAACTTGTCCTCGCTAGGCCCGACACTCCGCTGCTTTCTCTATTGCAGGAGCCTCTCGTCCTCACCCACACACAAACCGCCGACAACGAAGTCGCCGAACTCTTCGACAAATACAATCTCGTTACCCTTCCAGTCATCGACGTACACAACAAACTTGTCGGCGTCATCACCTCCGACGACGTGATCACCATGCTCCGCAACAAACTGTAAAAGAAGCGTTGTCATCCTGAGCAAGCGTTCTTTGCGCAAGCGAAAGCCTGCCCTGAGCTTGCCGAAGGGGATCTGGGCGAGCCGCGCGATGTGTCGCGCTTTTTGCGACACAATAATCGCGCGTCCGGCTCGCTTCCTTATAGGCTGCCGCTACCCAATACTCGACACTGCCAACTCGGTATAATCATTCGTTCTCAGGAGAAGCCTCTTTGCCCTTCGACGACCTCCGCCAGTGGATCGCCGCCCTCGACCGCGCCGGCGAACTCAAGCGTATCCAAACTGAAGTCGATCCCATCCTCGAAATTGCAGAAATTACAGACCGCGTCAGCAAAATGCACATGTGGGGACAGCCGCCCTCGGCTGTCCATCCGGGCGCAGCCCGGCGCAGCTTATCAGCCCCTGGTGGCCCCGCTCTCCTTTTTCAAAACATCAAAGGCCATCCCGGATCTCAAGTTCTCATCAATCAATTCGGCTCCGAAGCTCGCATGAAGCTCGCGCTCGGCGTCACCTCCTTCGACGAATTTGCCGATCGCATCCGCGTATTCATGGACCTGAAGTCCCCGCAGGGATTTCTTGACAAACTGAAGATGCTTCCGCTGCTTACCGAAGCCGGCAAGTTTTTCCCAAAAACCGTCGCCACCGGCCCCTGCAAAGAAGTGATCAAGCGCGATAATTTCTCTCTACTCGACTTTCCGATCCTGCAGTGCTGGCCCCAGGATGCCGGGCGCTTCATCACACTCCCCTGCGTAACCACGCGCGACCCCAAGTCCGGCAAACGCAATCTCGGGATGTATCGCCTCCAGGTCTACGACGCCCGCACCACTGGCGCACATTGGCAGCGGCAGAAAGTCGCCGCCGAACATTACCGCCAGGCACTGCGAAGGGCGGGAAGCAAAGATGCCGACAGCGGCACAAAAGAGGGTGCCCCACCTTTCGCCTCTTTTGCGAAAGGTGGGAACTCGACGGCCGTAGATCTAATGGCCCGCACCTCCGGCGGACAAGTCCTTGCAGCAAATCATCCGACCGGCAAACTAGAAGTAGCCGTTGCTATCGGCACCGACCCTGCCGTCACCTTCTCCGCTATCGTCCCCGCGCCGCCGGATGTTGAAGAATATCTGATCGCCGGATTCCTTCGCGCCGCCCCCGTCGAACTTGTCAAGTGCGAGACTGTCGACCTCGAAGTCCCCGCCTCCAGCGAAATCGTCCTCGAAGGCTACGTGAACCTAGACGAACTCCGCACCGAAGGTCCGTTCGGCGACCACACCGGCTTCTACTCTCTCGAAGATCTGTATCCGGTCCTTCACGTAACCTGCATCACGCATCGCAAAGATCCCATCTACGCCACCACCATCGTCGGCAAGCCGCCCATGGAAGACGCCTACATGGGAAAGGCCGTCGAGCGCGTTTTTCTCCCGCTGATGCGTCTCACCATCCCTGAATTGATCGACATCAATCTTCCCATCGAGGGCGTTTTCCACAATCTGATGATCGTCTCCATCCGCAAGTCCTATCCCGGCCAGGCGCGCAAGGTGATGAACGCGATCTGGTCGCTCGGTCAGGCCATGTTCACCAAGTGCATCATCGTCGTCGACGAAGATGTGGACGTGCAGGATCTTGCCGACGTGACCCTGAAGGTTCTGAACCACATCGATCCCGAGCGCGACATTCAATTCACTCTTGGCCCGATCGATTCCCTCGACCATGCCAGCCGCCTCCCCAACTACGGATCGAAGATGGGCATCGACGCCACCCGCAAATGGCCCACCGAAGGCTTCGCCCGCCCCTGGCCCGACGAGATTGTCATGGACGCAAAAACGAAAGCTTTGGTGGATAGTAAGTGGAAGGCGTTGGCGAAAGAGTTAGAGTTAGGGATTGATTAGCCCATATGCGGGACGGACACTCCCAGAGTTCACGTTGGTTGTTTTAGCGCGGAACCTGAGGGATGGAACAACATTGTCGGGGCAATCCCTTCCGCTTCTGTGACTTGGGTCACCAGTCACGGACCGACTCTCGGCCAGATAGCTATCGTGCTCACCTTCAATCCGCAAATAGACCCATGATTGTGCGCTAGCGTACGTTAAGTCCTGTATGGACTTCCCCGTCACGAAGCATAAGGTAAAGACACCCTTCCATGTAGCCGTCCGTCGACCTTGTACGACGTGGCCCGGCCAGCAGCCTGCCAAGGGGGAAAGCAGGTCTGTATGGCGCACACCATCCTGATCGTCGACGATAATGCCCTACTTCGGCGTATGCTGCGCACTTGCCTCGAGCAAGATCCGCAGTGGAAGGTATGTGGCGAAGCGGAGAATGGCAAACAAGCAGTAGAAAAAGTCGCGGAATTGAAGCCCGATATCGTGCTGCTGGATATGCAGATGCCGCTGATGAATGGACTCGAAGCCGCGCGGCGAATCAGAGCGATCGCTCCGAACACAGCGATGCTGATGTTTACTATGCACGCCTCGGCTGAGCTACTACACGAAGCCCAGGCCGCCGGCATCGGCAACGTAGTTTCGAAAACCGATCAACTGGTGGAGCATCTTTTCCCTGCGCTGCGAAAGGCCTGCGCATGAGCCTGGATTCCTTATTGCGGGCTACCGCTGCCGCAAGCGGCGAACCCGGGGAGACAAATTAATTTCCAGGCACTTTGGACACGGACATCGAAAGGCCCTATCGTTGGGAAACACGATGTGGCCACAGTTCTTACAGATCAATCGTCCGTTGGCCAAAACCGTCATGGCCATGAATGTTCGATATCGAACGAACATCAAACTGTCAGAGGTCCGGAACCATTTATGATGGAGATCTAAAATAACGGGTCTATGATCTGGAGTCTTCGCCTCATCAGAATTCTTCTGATAGTTTTACTTTTTGCCTTCAGCGCGGGAGTGGATGCGAGCGCTCCGCAAACCAAGCAGGCGACACAGTCACCGGCCTCGCGCGCGATCGGGCGCAAGTTGAACCAGAAAGGCGTAAAGAATTTCGGCGAGGTCACTCCTACGCTCTATCGGGGAGGACTGGTCAGAGCTGAAGGGATCAAGGCGCTAAAGAAACTGGGCATGGATGTCATTGTCGATACACACGCCAACGACGAAACCGAGGAAACAATCGTCAAAAGCCTGGGGATGAAATATGTCGCGATTCCCTGGCACTGCCCATGGCCGCACGACGAAGTCTTCGCCAAGTTTCTAAGAGTAGTGCATGAAAACAAGGGCAAGAAGATTTTTGTGCACTGCCGCCTCGGGGATGATCGCACCGGAATGATGATTGCTGCCTACCGAATGGCGGCCGAGGGCTGGACCGCTGACGAGGCCATGATTGAGATGAAGTCCTTCGGCTTCACGCGTTCGCACCACCTTATCTGCCCCAGTCTGGCGAGCTATGAAAAGCATTTTCCCGAGCGGTTGAAGAGTAGCCCGGCCTTTGAGGGAGTCAGAACCAAGCAGTAAAGGTGGAGGCGCACCTGTTGCTTTTCTACTCCCGGTTCCTGCTGGTGGCCGGCAAGAGGCCATCTTCCCACTTCTCCACGCCCGGCCGAACTTCGCCTTGCAGCAAGCGTGCGAAGGCGTCCAGGGTTTTGCGGGCGTCACCAATCAGGTAATAAAACGCTTCCCAATTATCGGAGTCTTCCCCGTCGTGATTGGGAATCACATATTGAAAGTGCCACGCCGTTTCGAGTTCACGGTACGCATGCGCGGCGCGAGTCTCAATGTTTTGGAGGTCGGCCGCCGATAGCTCTCCCTTTTGCCGCCGCGTCCGTCTCAGAAGTTTGCGTCGCATGATATCGGTGAGCAATTCCTCGAGCGATACATTGCGCTCCGGCGCCTTCAAGTATGTAATCTCTTCTTTCGAAAGCGGCGAGAGGAAAATGCTCAGCCGGTTTACGTCCGCCAGCCGAGGGTGCGTCTGCAGCGCGCGCCCGACATAGGGATTTCCCTCGAAGAACACGTCGCCCCTGCGTAGTAAAGAATCGAGTTCCTCGAGATCGAGTGCTTGCAGATCGCTGCGCGCCTCGATTACGGCGTACCGGCTTTCAGCTCGTAACCCCTCGACCTGAGCCCGCGTCCGAAAATGATAGTCCACCCCGTCGAGTTCGCCGGGACGCGGATCGCGGCTGTTCACCAGCACTAGCTTGTGAAGCTGCTCGCGCAGCTTGGGATGGAACTTGCCGAGGGATTTGTAAAGTGGACTCTTTCCCACGCAGGATGGTCCGCTAAGGATTACTAGACGGCCAGTAGCTTGAGTGCTCATGCGTTACCAGCGATTACTTATAGAAAGATGTGGCGCGCAATCACAGAACACGGTGCCCCACTCTTGCGTACTTTGCAAAAGTGGGAGTCCACGAGCGTCAGTCCCGTTGCGGTTGCGTTTCCTGTCGCCCAGTCTCGATCAGTACAAAAGGGACGCATTGAAGAAGTCATTCAGATCGTAAGTTACACCGTCGCCTCCGAGAGAAAGCGTAAGCACGTTGACCAGGGGTTAGATTGAAACCTATAAACAGCGTCGGCAGGACCCGATGAGTTGCCTGTGCGTTGGACCATGTCTGGCCAGTCGCGATTTGTGTTCCGTCCAGACTGACGAACATTTTCATCATGGTGTTAGCTGTGGTTGTCCAGAGGCTGCTGGTCACCACCAGCAGCGCGGGACCCTCCAGTGGTTGAACTGAGCTTTCAGCGGTAATGGGCCCGGCTGATTAATAATTTGCAGCGCCTGCATATTCGAATCCTCCTTTGAGTGTGTCCCTGGAGATTCGGCGAGAGAGATTTTGCCTGACTAGCGCGAAATGGTGCGGGCCCGTACGCTGGGCCAAGATCGACTCCGACCGCGACCTCCAGCTTGGGACGCCGAATTCTAGCACGGCGAGCTGGACTGGGCCTTGTTGATTCCTGGCTTCGGTTCTAGGATTTCGAGCCAAGGCGGAGTAGTTCTGCTCGCAGACGCGGGTGACGCTGAGTCTGGCGGAGATAGCGCATCTCGCTGGGCGCGGATTTCGCGCGAATGATTTTGATGAGTTGACGCTTTTCTTGAGGCGACCAGCGGGTCAGGTCGGGGATTAAGGCCAGCACGAGAGACCAGTTTTCGAACGCTTGCTGCTGAGATAGGGTCCACCGAGCGAGGTTGATGTTCAAGGCTCGCGCTACAGCGGCGGTGGAGGATTGGCGGATCTTCCGGCTGCCGCCGCTAAATTCGCGCGCCATGCGACGGTTGATTCTCAGGCCTAGGTTCCGCGTGGAGAAGGTATCCCACGGTCCGCACCGTCCCTCCGCGGCTGAAACTGCACTTGATCTCGCGGCCTTTACGGCGCGACTGAAGCCGCGGCCTTTCAAAACATGCCCCTTCAAAACGGACTCTTTCAAAAAAGCATCAACTCCGACTTGTTCATCGGACAGATCGCAGAACATGTGCGCTTCCGCGAGCCGCCTCAAGGTGCGAGCTGGAGTGCGGTATTGCGGGTTGGCAGCGATCCGCATCTCTTCTCTTTCGCATAGAGCCTGAAGGTCGGGGCGTCCCGGGCGGAAGCCCAGCTTACGGTAGAACCAGAAGGCGCCGGAGTCGATCGCTTCCTCATTGTTTTGGCCGATCTGATAGGGGTAAATCGAAATGCACGTGGTGGCGGTAAGGGCGCGAAGGCAGCGCAGGGCTTGGGCGTAGATCCATGCGGTTTCGCCCTGGCGATAGGTATAGAAAGTGTTGAAGCCCACCTCGATCCATTCGCAGAGGCCGATGGCTTCAATGTAGTTAATGGGGACGCCGTTTTTCAGAGTGTAGCCGGCGAGGTAAGCGCGCAGCGGGAGCCGGCGGTCCGAAGGCAGTCCCCAGAAATGCATAACCACGCCGCGGCCGACATCGGCGCGCACTACCGAGCTGGGATCGCCGAGCGTCGTGCCATAGAGTTCGCGGTAGCGCACGACCATGATTTCGCGAATGTCCTGCATAACGGCTTCCCCGGCGGCGAGCGACAGCTTCTCGAGCTTGGGAGCGGGCTGGGCGAGCTCGCGGGCGAGAGAAACTTCCCTGCGCTGGATAAGTCCTGCGCTGTGAAAATAAAAACGGAGTGGACGCTTCCACTTCCGGGTGCGAGAGAGCTGCAGGTTCCCGAGTCTCCAACGAAGAGGAAGGCGGAGCGAGTCGTAGAGTTCGGCTCGCTGGCGAGCAGGAAGGGGAAGTTGAGCGAATCGGCTCAGTAGCCAGATGAGCGGCCGCTGGCGGCCTCGGGCAGCGTCGAGCCACGCCGCCCAGGGGATGTTAGCTTCCACGTCGGCGTCTTCTTCGAGCAACGGAATGAAGCGCGGCCACGTGTTGCCGCGGGCACGCTCTGCCTGGTAATCCTCCCAGTAATCGTCCCAGGCGATGTCGACATCCTTCGGAATGCGGTTCACGAGCCACTGTGCCACGTCGAAAGAGAGAGTGTCCTGCATGGTAGTGCCCGCTATGCCCGAAGTATCGAAATCATCGAAAACGGACATGTCGGCATTCGCAGTCCGCAATTTCACGACGCGTTGGTGAAAGGAGGTAAGAAGATTTTCGACGCGCCCGATTTGAGATACCGCGTGTGGAAAGGCACGAAGGAAGAGCAGGCATTCGTGGAAGCGAATGAGCTGGTGAGGGTCGGTGAGTTGCAGTCGTGAAATTCCGGCAAGAAGCTTGGCGACTATCAGAGCGTGGCCCGGATCGAAGCGGCTCTTAGCGGCTTCGAGTTGGGTGAGGAGGTGGTTGGGTTCATTGGAGGTGTGCGGCATGGCGGCGAGATAGTGTAACGCACGGCACCGTACGATCACTCCACGATTGTCGACTCGGCGTGGGGCAATGCCAGTGATTTTCGGTACTGGCGGGCGCACCACAGCGCCAGCCGCGTTGTCAGCATCACCAGCCCACAACCTGCAACTAGCCCTACCGGCACGATCCACCAGCCGAGTAAGTCTCGACCTCCCAGCGGCGGACTTCCAAACCCCATTCGAAGAGAGAGCCTCGTGACGCCGGGGCTATCCGCAAGAAGCCACAGCCCTGCAGTCTGCGGATGAATCAGCTTTAGCACTGGGCACCACATCAACGCGCCTCCTAGGAAATACCCCGCAATCGAGCTGAGCAGAACAAAAAAACCAGCAATACTCAAGCTTGCCCAGCGGAACAAACTTTCCAGAATGCGCAGAGGTGAGCGGCTCACCTCAGCCCTCATCAGCAAATCATCCGTCGTGTACTGGCTAGCGAGCTCCTCCGGAGTACCGAGCTTACTGAGTGCGGCGCGGACCGCAGTGGCCGTTAATTGTCCACTTACAGCTGCCTTCTCCGTGATGTGGCTGCGTAGTTCTTCGATGATCTCGCGCGCGTCCTCGGGATTCATGCCGCGCAAAAGCCGGCGCAGCTTTTCCAGATACGCGTCCACTCTTTGTTGCGAGTCTGGCGTGGTCATGTTTTTGTCCCTCTCTACCTCTGCGCAAGTGGAGCAAGCAGTCGGTTCATACTCGAGGAAAAGCGCATCCACATCCCAGCCATCTCGCGGCTGCGCTGTTTTCCAGCCGGCGTCAGTGCATAGTATTTCCGCGGATGGCCGGAATCCGATTCCACCCATTCGCTGCGCACCAGCCCCAGCACCTTCAAGCGGCTCAGCAGCGGATACACGGTTCCCTCTGATACGACCAAGTCAGAATCACTCTCCAGCCGTCGCAGGATCTCGAGGCCGTAGAGCTTTCCCTCCCACAACGCGGCGAGGATCGCCAACTCCAGGCAGCCTTTTCGAAGCTGAACTTCCCACTTGTCTGCAGATTCCTGTTCGGCGGGGCGGCTTTGCTTCATTCGACGTGATACATTGTACTACAAGGTATATTGTTGTCAATTACAATCGTCAGATCGGCGAAGCGCGTGCCGCCCTTGCGGTCAACGTCAAACCAGCTTCTGGATTGTGTGGAGAGTCAGGCGACCGTTACTTCAGGCCGAGGCCACCGTTGAAGTGCTGCATTACGCGATAGCACTCGCACGCGGCATCTTCCAGGCTCTTGCGATTTAATATCTTGACGGAACCCCGCAAGTTTTCGATCAGCCCGGCACTTTCGAGAGAGCCCGCCGCCAGGCTTACACTAGGACGCCCGGTGCCGAGCATCTGCGCGAGGAATTCGTGAGTCAAGGGAAGCGACTGGCAATCGAAGCGATCCTGGCACATCAGCAGCCAGCGAGCCAGGCGCTGTTCAACCTCATGCAGACGATTGCAGGCAGCGAGCTGGGCGACCTGCATCCCATGCATCAGCGCGAAGCGGCTGAGTTGCGTCCGTAGTGTCGGAGTTGACAAAAGAATATCCTGGAAGACTTCCGCCCTGACGCGCATCCCGCGACCCGCCATTTGCATGATGGCGCGGAACGTTCCCTGCTGCAGGCCAGCGATCAGGGACATTCCCACCATCCCTTCCTTCCCGACGATGCCAACTTCCACGCTTCTGCCATCGCGGCTCAGAGCCACAAGAGACGTCATTCCGTCGTTCAGAAAATATGTGTAGTCGATTTTCTCTCCGGGCTCCTCGAGGATTTCATATTGCGGCAGTTCGACGGACTCCAGATGGGGGCGAAGCAGGTTGTACTCCATATCCGGGAGCGACAATAAAATGACGTTGTTCACCGCCTTACCGGCGCCGTTGGAACGAGCGCCGGGATGCAACGGCGTCAGCTTAGTTGACCTTGTCGGTTTCCTAACGATGATGTCTTCCTTCGCCAAAGTGCCCATACAGCTTGGATGCGCCTGGTTAGTCGCCACCCGTCAGGAAAACCTGCAGTTTTGACCAAACTCTTACGGATATGCACTTAGATATGAAGGTAGAAGGTAGGGAGAAAATTCTGCATCCTAAAGTTCTACGCTGGAAACGACCGCAAACCAGTTCCTTCTAATCGATACATTGTGAGCGATTTGCGTTTCGCTCGAGAGTTTAATCGCTTTTGGGGACTTCCTCCTTCCGCTGTTGAAGGCGTTGGTCCTTCGCGGACAAAATGCGGTTCAGTTCCTCGATCAGAGCCTGGAACCTTTTATGGTCCTGCTCTTCCGCGATCATCGAGCAAAGCTCGTGGATTCGGTCACTTTCAGCTTTGTTCATAGCGACCGGGCAGTATTACAGGACTCACTGTATGCCGTATGTTCGATGCCGAACGCTAGAAACCTAGAGGCGACGCCGCTCAGGAGGGGTGGGACGATTCACGGCAAGTTGCCGCACGCGTTCGGTGTGGGCGCGGAGGGCACCGGTAAGCTGTCCAAGGATTCGAGTCAGTTCGTTGGCGTCGGTGGTGGCCACGGCTTGAGCGCACAATCGGCGTATGCGATCGTCCAGCCGGCGCGACCTGGATTGAGAAGCGAGGAGGCTGGCGAACAGGTCTCCGTTCGGCGGCTTCCGGTGGTCTCTTTTGCGATGGTCCATTCTCGGGGGAGCACTGTTTTGGTGAATGCTTGACTCAGGGTGCATGTAACAGCTTGACGAAAACAATCGGGTGGAAACCCTAGCCGAGCCTGTAATCATATGGAGAGGGGTCCACGAAGAGGCACGTGCTTAGTTTGCTCCTCGGGCGGCGAAGTACGAATTAGAGATATCCTTTCTTCTTCCAGACGCTCCAGTCGTCGCGTACGGCCTCAAGCATGACCTCTGCGGCGTTGTGCAGCCATTTCGGTTTTTGTTTGTCCAAATGGCGAAGTATGAATTTGCGCGCGGATGGGCTGCCGAGATGAATATTGGCGGTTTCCCACCCCATTGCGTGGAGCAAGCGGAGTTCAGTATCGGGTCCGCCCAACGAAGCAAGCTCAATGCGCGAGCAGTAGGGACCGAGGCGGCGAACGATCCAGCGCCCGCGCAGCTGGACGAAGGGGTCGGGACAGCGAACGGCGCGATTGATGATGGTCTGGTAGAGAATTTCGGCGGGGCCGGGGCCTTTTCGTGCACTTAAACTTTGCGCCCAGCAGTTGGAGGACGGGACGAGCGCTTTGGCCTCGCGGGCGATGAGGCCGCCATGCCAATCGGCGATGGCCACATAGCGGGCATGGCCCAGGCTCCCGAGTCCGG
Source organism: uncultured Acidobacteriota bacterium (assembly GCA_963717205.1). Taxonomy (GTDB): domain Bacteria; phylum Acidobacteriota; class Terriglobia; order Terriglobales; family Acidobacteriaceae; genus Sulfotelmatobacter. The sequence goes on from CAVQVP010000002.1 coordinate 912,772, forward strand.
CCACGCGATGAGCCAGTCGATACTTTATTCCGGGCGCGGGCATGAGATGTTCGAGAGCATCAATCGCGCTGACTGGTACTTCGGTTTTCAGGGTGGCGAGTGCGTCCATCTTTTGCCAGAAGCGGACGGGATCGCGGAGCACTCCTTCGGCGATATTGCGCAGCCACACATGTTTATCACCCAAGACAAATGGGAGGCCTTTTTCGCGAAGGCTTTCGCAATAGCCTTGGAGGACGGTTCCACAGACGTCTTCGCGTTTGAGCGGAAGACCACCGGCATCGATCGCAAGGTGTGCACTGACACAGAGACGCACTAAATCGATTGTGTAGGCCATGGGCCAGGCTTCGTCGAAGTCGTTGACTCCCCAGATGAGACGGCCTTCGATATCGCGCCACGTGCCGAAATTTTCCACGTGCAGGTCGCCGATGGCCAGGACCCTGGGCGCCTTTGCCAGATCGGCACACACCTCGGACCAGAGTTGCGCCCAGCGATAATAGGTGGCGCGAAAAAAAGGAAATAGCTCCGCTTTCATCCGCTCGTGCTTCAGGCGAAGGTCCTTCTTATCGATATGGGTCCGCTGAGCCAGCCACGCTTCGAACTGGCGAGTGGCTTTGACAATGTTCATGCGGGCAACAATAGCGACGGGACGAACGGGAAGTCAAATGGGGAGAGAAAAGGCTGTTCACCACGGAGGCACGAAGAGAACAGAAATGAAAGAAAAGGAGAAACTCTTTTTCTCTGTGTCTCCGTGCCTCCGTGGTAAAGAAGCTGAGGCTCAGTTCTTGAAATGTGCTGCGTTGCGCTCGATGAAGGCCTTTTTCTCCTCGGGAACGTCATCAACCGCGAGAATCGAGTCCGAGGTGCAGACGGGCACACACGCGCCGCAGTCGATGCACTCTGCGGGATCGACGAAAAGCTGAGTGGCTTCTTCGAATCCCGGCTCATCCTGTTTGGGGTGAATGCAGTCGGTGGGGCATACATCGACGCAAAGGGCATCTTTAATACAGGCATCGGTAATTACATAGGCCATGATGAAGAGTTCTCCAAAAATGAAGTTTTGGTTGTCTGCTCGAATGTGAGTATAGGCGTGGGCCGATAATGCGTCCGTGATCTCGATCACAATGGATTGTGCGTAAGAAGCGAAGGTTGGATGCGTGGCAAAAAGCCGGATGGTTGGACCTCACGCAGAACGGTGATGGCGATCACGGAAATGAGAAAATTTTCATGCCAGAATGCTTGGCAATTGAACTAGTCCTTACTAGTTAAAGATCGCCCGGTCCCAACCCACAGAACCCCACAAGCCGTAACCCCAGACGGCGGGGCCGGGCGCCTTAAAATAAGAGAAGAGAGAAGACGGCCCTCCCCTTCCTCACTTCTATATTGCCTCCCTCCAGCCGCATTCAGTTTCCGCAAGTCATTCGCCCAACTTACGAATCCTCCATGTGTCGCTTTAGACACGGTGTCCTCTTTCGACCACTTTGGTTCCGGCGCGCCTGGCGCCTAACTAGCCTGTATCGAATGGTACAAACTTTGGCCTTCGTCCTGCGTAATGCGAATGTCGGGAGGGAATCATGCAAATCGCAATGACATTAATGGCGGTGGTGGCAGGAATGGTCTTTTCATTAGCCGTGGCTTTGTTAGCGGAAGAACTGATTTTCGGGCAAATGATCCGGCTGTTCTTTGTCAGAACAGACGCCGTTAGGACAGGGGCTGTTCAGACAAGCGGTACCAGCAAAACGCAGCAGAAGCGCTAAAGCACAAAGGAGAACGACGATGCTCGCATTGAAGTACTTGCTGATTGCAGTCGGCCTGGGAATGATGGTCGCGGCGGTATTCATTCTCGCCTATGATTTTTATCGCGAGATTTTGTACCGGCGGATGCTCGCGAAGCCCGAAGCAACAGGGGTTGCTGCACCACCGGCGCTGCGGTGGCGAACATCGCTGGCGCTGGCGATGCTCGCCTGGGGACCGTTACTGGTGGCCTTCAGTATTGTGGTGGTGCCCAGCGGAATGGCAGGAGTCAGAGTCAGTGAAATCAGCGGCACGGTTCCCGGGACGCTTTATGCCGGAGCACACATGGTAATGCCTCTGGTCGAAGATGTGGCACTCTTCGACACGCGCGATCAGATCTTCACGACAGGAATGTCGGAAGATGGAAGATCAGCGAATGAAAGACCAGCGAAGGGCAAAACTTCCCCGAGGTCGGAGCCTCTAAATGTCCAGGCAAAAGAAGGACTGACGCTGGGCCTCTCGATCACGGTGCGATACCGCTTGGACGCGAAGCGACTGGATTACGTCGAGGGAAACCTGCCGCGTCCCGTCGAAAAAGAGATCGTGCCGCCGACCGTGGCGAGTGTGTGGCGTGAGATCGTTCCGAACTACACGGTGCGAGATGTTTTCTCTGCAAAGCGCGAGGAGGTGCGACAGCGCGCGGCCGCCCTGATCACCCAGAAGCTCGCGGCGGATGGCATTGTGGTGAAAGAAGTGATGCTGCGGGACATCCAGTTGCCGCAGGAATATGCCGAAGGACTTGAGACGCTTCTCTTGAAAGAGCAGGAGAACGACCGCATGGGCGTTGAGACGGAATTAAAGAGTAAGGAAGTACGAATTGCCGAATTGGAGGCGGAAGCCGAAAAAGCCCGGCAAGTGAAGCAGGCGGAAGGCGCGGCGCGCGTGCATGTTCTGCAGGCTAAGGCGGAATCGGACGCGATGCAATACACCCTGCCGCTCAAGCAGAAGCAGATTGAACAAAGCCGGCTGGAGGCACAGGCACGCAAGGAAGCCACCATTCAGAATGCTGAAGGTGACGCTCAGGCCAAGGTCATCGACGGCAAGGCTGAAGGGGAACGGCGCAAGTTGCTGGCGGACGCCGAGGCGGACCGCATCCGGGTAACGGCGGCGGCCGATGCCGATCGCCTGCAGAGTGAGGCAGCGGTATTAAAGGGAAATCCCTTGCTGATTAATAAGATCATTGCTGAGCGGCTCTCGGACAAGCTCCAGATCATGATGGTGCCGACCGATGGCAAATTCTTTTTCGCAAATGACGTGCTCCGCGGCATGAGCATGGCAAACCAGAACGAGCAGGCCGATCGGCAGCCACGATAGTCTGCGGTGAGGCGGGATGCGCGAATAGCAAGGCGTGTGAGATATGATGCGAAGTTCGGTTGCGCGCTTGCTCGTTAGGTTGTTGCCGAAATCCAGAAACCATGATGTTTCGCCGCAAACTACTCACGGTTTTCGCGCTCACGGTGTTTTTGTCGGTGGCGGCAGTGGCGTTGCTGGTTTCGGTGGTCACTCGGAGAGCCTTCGAGCACAGTGAGGAAGAACGAACGGCGGCGCTCGTCACACAGTTTCATCGCGAATTCAACCGCCAAGGCGACCTTGTTGCGCGATCCGTGGAGACCATTGCCTCCTCAGAAGCCGTGACTCGCATGGCCTTGGCATTGAACCGCGCCTCCCCTGATGCGGGTCCCTATTTCGAGTTAGCGAGGACGATTGCGGAGAATAATCAACTCGACTTTCTGGAGTTTGTCGAGAGTGATGGAACCATTGCTTCCTCCGCGCAATGGCCGTCGAAATTTGGACACCAGGACGCCGCCATTGATACCTTCACCGTAGTTGCCGATCAGGGAGCATTTCTAAAGCAGGAGGATCTTCCGGATGGACCAACCCTCGGGTTGTTCGCCGTGCGTTCGATACGGGCGGGGGAGCGTCCGGTTTACGTAATCGGCGGACGCCGTCTCGACAAAAGTTTTCTTAACGGCCTCGACCTGCCGGTGGGAATGCGTGTGCTGCTGTATCAGAATCGCGGCGAGCGCTTCTCGCCCGAGTTCTTAGTCGATGCTAGTACGGATTCGACAGAGAGCAAACGTCCGGCTGAAAAGCTGGAGCCTATGGTCGATGCCGTGCGCCAGTCCAAACTGGAGACGTCGCGTCTGGTGCAGTGGTCCGGAGACCCGGCTGGGGACGAAGTGTTCCACGTGATCCCGCTGCTAGGCGCGGGTAATGAGCGAGAGCATTCTCTGCTGGCGATCCTCCTGATCGGCAATTCCCGGCGCACTTATGTGGAGTTGATGCGCCGTATTCGCTCGGCCGCGATCATGGTTGCCGGCGGCGGCGTTGCGCTCGCTATCCTTCTGAGCACTTGGGCAGCGGCGCGCGTTACGCGTCCCGTTGAGCAACTGGCATATGCGGCGCAAGAGGTCGCCCAGGGCAATTGGTATGTACGAGTCGACGTAACTGGCGACGATGAGTTGGGACAACTGGCGGATTCGTTCAACCGCATGACCACTGAACTGCTGGGGCAGAGGGAGCGCCTAATACAGGCCCAGCGCGTCGCAGCATGGCGTGAGCTGGCACGCCGGCTGGCACATGAATTGAAGAATCCGCTGTTTCCATTGCAGCTTACGGTGGAGAATTTGATGCGGGCGCGGCAGCAAACTCCGGAGCAGTTCGATGAGGTCTTCCTCGAAGGTTCGAAAACATTGCTGGCGGAGATCGCGAATCTGAAAGGCATCATCGCACGGTTCAGCGAGTTCTCGCAGATGCCGCAGCCGCGTTTGGAGCGCATTCAATTGAATGATGTGATTCAAGGTGTGATGCAACTCTTTCAGGCGCAACTGGACACCCCCGGACGTGCGAAGATCAATTGTGAGTTGCAACTGGCTTTGAACCTGCCGCCGGTCGCCGCGGATGCGGAGTTGTTGCATCGAGCAATTTCAAACTTGGTGCTGAATGCTCTGGATGCGATGCCGCAAGGAGGAACCCTGACATTACGCACGCGGGAAGAAGGCAGTAAGATTCTGATCGAGGTCGCTGATACAGGATTAGGATTGACCCCGGAACAGTGTGACCAAATTTTTACTCCTTATTATACGAACAAGCCGCATGGTTCCGGCCTTGGGCTTGCCATTGTCCAGTCGGTGATCAGCGATCATGGCGGCAGAGTCCGCGTCCAGAGTGAACCGGGACGGGGAACAACGTTCGTAATCGAGTTGCCGGCGGCTGCGACTTAGTGCGGGATGCCGCATAGAGCACATCAGGAAGCGAGGTGAGTTGCCAACGAAAGCACATCTGCTGATTGTCGACGATGAAGCGAACACGCTGGCTTCGTTGTCGCGGGCTTTCCGGCTGGCGGGACACGAGGCCACCGTGTGCGACAACGCGGCCAAAGCGCTGGAACTCGCCAAAGCGCAACATTTTAGTTTGATCTTATCGGATGTTGTGATGCCGGGAAAAGGCGGCCTTGCGCTGCTGGAAGAGCTGAAAGCGCAGGGAGTGACCACACCCGTCGTGGTGATGTCAGGGCAGGGAGACATCGAAACCGCAGTGCGGGCAACGCGGCTGGGCGCGCTGGACTTTTTGGAGAAACCAATCTCCACCGAAAAGCTTTTGCTCACGGTGGAAAATGCCCTGAAGCTGCAACGGCTGGAAAGCGAGAATCGTCAGCTCAGGCAGCGGCTCGGCAAGCACGAAATTGTCTGGCAGGGCACAGCCATGCGGCGCGTGATGGCTCAAGTCGAGCGCGTGGCCGCCACTGAGACCCGTGTTTGCATCCTCGGAGAAACCGGCACCGGGAAGGAATTAGTCGCACGCACGATTCACGAACGTAGCGGGCGTAGCGGTGGAGCATTCGTAACGCTAAATTGCGCGGCAGTTCCCGCGGAGCTGATCGAATCAGAACTGTTCGGACACGAAAAAGGATCATTCACCGGAGCGGCGGCTCGCCACATCGGAAAATTTGAGCAGGCGGATCACGGCACAATCTTCCTCGATGAAATCGGCGATATGCCGCTGGCCATGCAGGCCAAGCTGCTCCGCGTGCTCGAAGAAGGAGAAGTCGAGCGGATCGGCGGCGATCGACCGGTGACCGTCGATGTCCGAGTGGTGGTGGCAACCCATCGCGATCTGCAAGCTCGTGTGCGCGAAGAGAAATTCCGTCAAGACTTGTTTCACCGGATTTATGTCTTCCCGCTGGTGCTGCCGCCATTGCGCGAGCGGCGAGAAGATATTCCCCTGCTGGTCGACCATTTTGCCGCGCAAGTGAGCGCTCAGAACGGGTGGAAGCCGCTTCCATTTTCCACGGAAGCGCTGGATGCGCTGCAAGCATTTTCATGGCCTGGGAATGTGCGGGAACTACGCAACATGGTCGAACGGCTGATGCTGCTGGCAACCGACAATCAAGTCGATCTCGCCACCGTGGAGCTGGCGGTGCCCACTGGGAGCAGTGCTGCGTCATCTTCTATATCGTCGTCTTCAATATTATCGTCGGGGCCACTCTCCGATCGCGTGGATGCCTTTGAACGCGAGGTGATACTAGCCGAGTTGAAGCGCAGTCATTCGAACGTAAGTGTGGCGGCAAAATCGCTGGGGCTGGAGCGAAGCCATCTTTATAAGAAAGCGGAGCAGTTAGGGATCGATCTGCGCGCTGTACGGCGCGAAAGCGAATCGACCGAATAAGTCTACGTAGAAAACAACTTCGTATTCCGGACAACTATTCAGGAGAGAGCGTTGATCGCAACAGCGCGTCGTTTGATCGTCTGTTTTTTCTGCCGTTCGGTTACTTTTCTTCTTTGTATATCCACGACCGTTCATGCCAGCGAGCCGCCTTCTCCTCCAGCGTATGGGGTTCGCATGGAGCAGACCTGGATTCCGATGAAGGATGGCGTGAGGTTGGCGGCAACGCTCTACATGCCGGATGGAGCGAAGCCGCAAGATAAGTTCCCTGCCCTCCTGGAGTATCTGCCGTACCGCAAAGACGATGGCACGGCCGCCGGAGATTTTCCCAAGCACTCCTATTTTGCCCGCCGCGGCTACGTGAGCGTACGCGTCGATATTCGAGGCTTTGGATCAAGCGAAGGCGCTCCGCCGGAGCGTGAATATTCCGAACAAGAGCAACAGGATGGCGAGCAGGTCATCGCATGGCTGGCCCATCAGCAATGGTCGAACGGAAACGTCGGCATGTTCGGCATTTCGTGGGGAGGATTCACAGCGTTGCAGATGGCGATGCGGCATGCGCCAGGATTAAAAGCAATTCTTGCCGTAGATGCGACGGCGGAGTTGTTTCACGACGACGTTCATTATGTGGATGGCATCGCGCACATCGATGAATTCGAGTTGAACATGGATATGGCCGAGGGATGGACAGGCGCTCCGGACTATACGGTCGACGAAAAGGTTTTGGGCCCACGCTTCGATACGCCGCCGTGGTCGCTGCTTTATCTAAAGCATCAGCATGATGGGCCGTTCTGGCGAGATCGCGTGCGGCCACTGAAAGAGATCACAATTCCCAGTTTTCTAATCGGGGGCCTGCTCGATGGATATCGCGACAACGTGACCGACATTCTGATGCAGGCGAGCGGCCCAGTGAAGGCGATCGTTGGACCGTGGAACCATACATTTCCGAACGATGCGGTTCCGGGTCCGCAGATCGAATGGCGTAACCAGGCGGTGCGCTGGTTTGATTATTGGCTCAAAGGCCGCGACACGGGCGTCGAGCGCGATCCACGGCTGGTCATTTATATGCAGCACTGGCATCCTCCGGATCCCACTCTGGAAAATGTACCCGGCGAATGGAGGCAGGAAGATTCGTGGCCGCCGAAAGAGGCGCGGGCATTGACCTTTTTTCTACAGCCGAATCATTCACTGGCCGAGACTGCGCCGCAGGGCGATACGCATCAGCTCAAGTACGTTCCGTCGATTGGTGTTGAAGCGGGATTCTGGTGGGGCGAGTTGTTGAGCGATGTGCGCCCAGTCGACGCTTTCAGTTTGGTATACGATTCGGCGCCACTGGCAGAGGATTTGGCCGTCCTGGGACGGCCGCACGCATTGCTGCGAGCCTCTGCTACGGCTCCGCTCGCAGACTGGTTTGCGCGCTTATCCGATGTAGCGCCCGACGGAAAGGTTACGCAGATCACTGGAGCTGGGATTAACGGAGCACAGCGCGACTCGATGACCGAACCAAAAGATCTAGAGCCCCGCAAAGTTTATCCACTCGATATCGAGATGCATTTGACCTCGTGGGTATTTCCCAAAGGCCATCGAATTCGTGTGGCGATCTCGAATGCATTGTGGCCAATGATGCTGCCCACTCCTTACTCGATGACGACTTCTCTGGAACTCGGAGGCGTCGGCGGCTCGCGGATTGTCTTGCCAGTTGTGCCTGAGCACGGAATGTCGCCGCCAGCGTTTTCGCCGCCCGAACCTTCTGAGGAGAGAACTGATATTAAGACCGAAGGATTTCCCTGGCCCGGTGAGTGGACGGTGGAGCGCGACGAGGCTCGACACACGGCGACCGTGCACTGGAAAGGAAAGGAAGGAAGCCACTATCCGTGGGGCATAGAAGCGGATTATGAAAACCTGACCTACGAGGCCGACGATGCGCATCCTGAAACCAGCGCCGTGCGGGGCGAAGCGGAGACCGTCTTCGCGCTGAAGAACCGCACGTTAACATGGCGCGGGCATTTGCTGGTTACCACCGATCAGACGAACTTTTATTACAAATACACTCGCGAGTTACTCAAAGACGGCACCTTGATCAAGTCGAAGACGTGGCAGGAAACGATTGCCCGGGATCATCAGTGAGACGGCTCCAAGATCCCTCGCGTCCCCCGGATGACAAGGCTAACCTTTGGTTCACCTCGTCGAAACTGCTTAGAAGCCATCAAGCCATGTCATAAATGGGTCAGGGAAGGGCACGGCTTTCAGCCGTGCCGCCCAGAGCCAATAAAGACGAGGGCTTTAGCCCCTGAGGGACCTCGACTCGCTGCTCCGTACTATTTATCAGATTGCTGCCTAATCTGCGGCGATCGAGCAACCCCTGTCACGCTTCAAGTCAGCGGCGAGCAGACGGTGAAACAATTGCTCTCCCGCCTCTCGGCGCACTGAAAGCCTTCCCGCACGATAGGCTCGCGATTTCAGGCCCCGCTGCACGTCTTCGCAGATGCCGAGATCTTCCTCTTGCACACGATTGCCCACGTTCACCGACTGCTCGTTGTATTCGCGACTTGCGTCGCTGATATCGCGAAAATAAAAATCGAAGATCACGGTGCAATGATCAACGTCGACCGGGATCACGAGATTTGTGTCCATATATCCGTCATAGCAATTGATCATTAAGTTCGGGTGCTGCCAGAAATACCAGGCACGATCGCCCTTACGCGCCGCCCCCGTAGCAGCATCCTCGGCGGAGGCAACCATTGGGCTCGATTGCAGGCAGTACCGGTCTTCGTTCTCAATGGTGTACTGCTTGTAATCAAGAACCGAATTCAAACCCTTGTGCAGATGCGGAACGTGGTAACCGCCGTCAAGATAATTGTCCACGAAGACTTTCCAGTTGCAATTTATGTTGTAGGTGCGGCGGTCGAAGTAGTGAAGCTTGCTGATACCAAGCGGTGCAATGCGGGGCACGAGGCCGCCGAGAAAGTCAGTGAGCGGAGCCGCTTGCTGATCAAGATTGATGAAGACGAAGCACTCCCAGGTTTCGACTCGAATCGGAACAAGGCCATTCTGCGCCCGATCGAAATTCTCGACACCCTCGAACTCCGGCATACCTTTGAGCGAACCATCGAGGCCGTAGTTCCATCCATGGTACGGGCAATGCAAGAGCGAGGCTTGGCCGCAAGGTTGAGTCACGACGGCCGCGGCGTGGTGACGGCAAACATTGTAGAAGGCGCGCAGAACGTCATCATTTCCCCGCACGACCACGATGGGCTCACCCGCGACGGTGGTGGACACAAACTGTCCCGACACTTTTACCTGTTCCGTGCGAGCCACCAGCTGCCACGTCTTGCTGAAGACGCTCAAGCGTTCGAGCTCGGCGATGCGAGCGTCGACATACCAGGCCGAGGGAATAGTTGAGGCCCGCCCGAGAGGAGCATGGTCATCGTAACTGGAAAGGATTTGCTCGATCGATAATTGCATGGTTCGGGACTTTCTCAGTCTTAATTTGCACTATCCGCGGATCAGTTAGGACGTCTTTGGTTTTCCCACCAGATTAGCCGTGGCGAACTTCCGCCGCCCATTACCGGAGCGAACTGGAGCCTCCGAAGCGGCGCCGACGGCACGCCGCAAGACTGCGAGAAATTGCAGAATCCGTGCTTCTTTTTTTTTCGGCAACTCGCCCTGCCGCCGAAACAAGCCGGGATCGAGTTCGGCGGTAAGCAACGCGTCCTGAAATCGCTCCATGGTCCAGTCCAAAATGGAGACGATCATTTCGATATCCATGTCGTGGCGCAACTCGCCACGAGCCAACCCGAAGCGCACGAAGGCGACCGTGCCGTAAGGATCTTCCGCAATTAGAAAGCGATTAATTTCACGCTTCAAAGCAAGATCAGTCCCATAATTGCCGAGCAGCGCGATGCGGTAGGGAATCCAATCTTCGTGCAGCATATGTTCCGTACGGCTCAGCCAATAATGAAGAACGTCGAAGAAGCCGGCGGCGCGTACTTCGGCGGGCGCATCCAGATATTTCGGAAAGGAACGCACAGCCCGTTTGTAGACCTCGAAGAACAAGCCGTCCTTGCTGCCGAAGTGCTGAAAGATCGAACCTTTCGCGATGCCCAGGGTGGCTGCCATATCGCCGACGCGAGCGGCATCGTATCCATTTTCGGCGAAGTGTTGCATGGCAGCATCGACGATTCGCGAGCGCTTGGCCGCCGATCGCGGCCTCAGTGAGTGCTGCCGCGAATTGCGCGCCCCCTCCATGAGATTTGTAGCGATTGCATTCATGAGTGACTCCAGGTCACGGAAGCATATCGAAGACCGTTCTAATATTCAACTTCATTCTTACAGCCCTACGTAGTAATTTAAGGCGTCCGGAATGGTATAGTCGTGACCGCAAGTCAATCTCGGTGAAGCAGACCGCGAATTCCATTTACGATGCGATCATAATTGGTGCCGGCCACAATGGCTTGACTGCGGCCGCGTATCTTGCGCAGGCAGGTCTTTCCACACTCGTGCTGGAGCGTCGCACAATTGCCGGCGGATGTTGCGTAACTGAAGAGATCGCTCCGGGCTGCCGCGTTTCCACCACATCTTACATCGCCAGCATGCTCCGCCCAGAAATTATTACCGAGCTGCGACTGCCCGACTATGGCTTGCGCATGATTCCCTGCGATCCCGCGATTCAGGTTCCATTCCCCGATGGGCATGTGGTTTCCTGGTGGGTTGATCGAGAGCGTGCGAAAGCTGAATTTGGAAAACTCTCCCTCAAGGATGCTGCGCGCTTCGTCGAAATCGACGATCAACTGAAGAAACTGGCCCGTTATCTGCAGCCGTTTTTCATGGAGCCGCCGCCAGAACTGGACACGTCGTCCATATCCGGTTGGAGCGACCTGTTTCGCACTGGCAAACGGTTTCGCGGAATTTCGAGTGCAGAGATCGCGCAGTTGATTTCGTTTCTCACCGGAAGCCTTGGAGAGTTTCTCGATCACAACTATGAATCCGACAAAATGAAAACCATGTTCCTGGCCAACAACGTGTACGGCAAGCATGGTGGACCATATCAGCCAGGGACGGCGATCGGGCTACTCTTTCATTTGTTAAGCGGCGGAGAACACGAACTGCAGGGCTTCTACGGGCATGTCATGGGGGGGATGGGATCAATCACGCAGGCATTGGCGGCGGCGGGAAAAAAGCTTGGCGCAGAGATTCGACCCTCGTCGGCGGTAGCACAGGTCGACGTGCGCAACGGACGTGCGCACAGCGTTGTGCTGGAAGACGGCAGCGAAGTGCGAGGACGAATGATTCTTTCGAATGCCGATCCCAAGCGCACATTCTTGAAGATGGTCGCGCCGCACGAACTGCCGGGAGATTTTCTATCCGCCGTGCGGGGCATCAAGATGGCTGGTCCCTGCGCGAAGGTCAATATGGTGCTGGCAGAAGAGCCACACTTCACAGGAACGTCGCCGCAGGCTACACCGCTCGAGCGCACGTTTTACACCCTGGTTCCGTCGCTCGAGTTCGCGGAGCGGTGCTATGACATAGCGAAGTTCGGCGAAATTCCCGAAGAGCTGTGGGTCGATTGCGTCGTTTCATCGAATGCCGACTCCTCTCTCGCGCCACCGGGAAAGCACATCCTGACCTGCTTCGTGCAATACGTTCCCTACAAACTGCGCGAAGGCAATTGGGATGAAAAGAGGGAGATGCTTGGCGACCTTGTAGTCAGAAAGATTGCCGAGTACGCTCCGAACGTCCCGGGCGCAATCGTGACGCGTCATGTGCTCACGCCGCTTGATTTGGAGCGCACCTATGGATTGACCGAGGGCAACATTTTTCATGGCGACTTGCGGCTGGAGCAGCTCTTCTTCATGCGGCCGGTGCCGGGGTGGGCTCAGTATCGTACCCCGGTTCGCGGCCTTTATCTGTGTGGAGCGGGAGCTCATCCCGGCGGGGGCGTCACCGGTGCACCGGGGCGGAATGCGGCTCACCAGGCGTTGCGCGATTGGAAAAGAGGTTGGTTCAAACAGCCAGCTTGAATTCGCACTAGACGCGAACATCTCGAAACGAACTCGCTGGCAAAAGCAAATGTTCGAGGATCAGGAGAGAACATGAAAAAGAAAGGCATCCTGGAACGATTGAAGGACGGCCCGGTACTGGGCGATGGCGGATATCTTCTGGAACTGGAAAAGCGCGGATGGGTGCGCGCTGGTCCATTCACACCAGAAGTAGTGTTGACGCATCCCGAGGCACTCCGCGAATTGCACGCCGAGTTTCGCGAAGCTGGCTCTGAGGTGCTTCAGGCGCTTACGTTCTATGCGAGCCGCGACAAATTGGCGACTGTTGGCCTCGAGGATCGATTGCAGGATTTGAATCGAGCAGCCGTCCGCATTGCGCGCGAGGTCGCAGGGGATCGTTGTCTGGTTGCGGGAAACCTGAGTCTGACTTGGATGTACGAACCCGGTAGTGCCTCCGCAGCCGACCGCGTACGAAAGACCTTCGACGAGCAGCTCGCCGTACAAGTCGAAGAAGGCGTCGATTTCATCATCGGTGAAACTTTCTCGTTTCTCGGCGAGGCGTTGATCGCGGTTGAGCGCGCGAAAAAGACCGGTCTGCCGACGATGGTCACGATTTGTTTCGAAAATAAAGATGAAACTGCCGAAGGCAAGAGTGCTGCCGAAGCCGCTAAAGCGCTCTTCGATGCCGGCGCCGATATCGTTGGCATGAATTGTCTGCGGCCGCCGGAACATATTCTTGGCCCGATGGAACAAATGCGCAATGCGGTGTCGGGCTATTTGGCATGTCAGCCAGTCGCCTACCGTACTCCCAAGGACAAACCGGATTTCACCAGCTTGCCTGAATTTCCTTACGCTTTGGACCCGCTGCAGCTTACCCGGCAGGAAATGGGCAACTATGCGGTGCAAGCTCGCGACATCGGCATCAACTTCATCGGATCCTGCTGTGGCACGGTGGCCATGCACATCCGCGAGATGGCTCGTGCGCTGGGAAAATTACCTGAGGATTCACGCACCTGGAAGAAAGGCGGCGCCAAACCGATGTCGGCCTACGAATACTACGACCATGACAAGCTTAAAACGGGCGGTCGAGTATAGCTTCTAGGACGTACATTTGAAATAACGAGCAGGCTCAACACGAGCCTGCTCGATTTATCTGCGACCGAATTAACTGGCGTTGCGTAACTGCGTATCTTCTGCCCTTACAAGAGGTTCATCTACCAGGTGTTGACTGAGGAACCAGACCTGCAGCTCGTTAGTTCGCAGAACATCGCTCACCACCAGATCGTTTGTGCCATCGTCACCGAGTTGGTCAGCTCGCTTCGCCAACTCCCGGCAATGGCCGATGATGATCTGATGTGCATCCAGCAAGCGCGAAAGCTGCACCGGCACTTCTTCCCTGCCCTTTGGCGGACGCTCGATGCGCGTCGTCTCGGCGACATCGGCTGCCATTGCAATTGAGATCCCGCCGAGAAGCTGAACTCTTTCGGCGATGGTGTCCACAAGCTCCGACTGCTCGTCATGGTGCTTATCGAACAACAGATGCAGCTGATAAAAGGTGGGGCCCGCAACCTGCCAATGCGATTTCTTATAGAGATCGCGCAGCGTCATCGTGTCGGCTAACATCAGGTTGAGTTGCTCCGTCATTTCCAGGCGAACCGGCTCCTCAAGGTCGAGCGGCAACTGATGGGAGACGGTTCCATATGCTTGAATTTCAGCAGCCCGCTGATGAAGATGGGGTTGCGCGCTCACTTTTCCCCGCTCACTTGCGGGAGCTTTTGTGCTGAGATCCTTCTTGGCCATAATTGATGTTCTCCTTGCTGCGCACTTTTTAAGACCACGGATTCGCCTAACCTCGGCTCTTCTTGAGATGCCCGTGCCGCAACTTTGGATGCGGCGATGCGTAACGGACCTTGGGCTCAACCGAAGCCGCTCGTGTTTGAGCGTAGACGCGCGATCGTTGCAACGGTTGCACGTCGCAATCGAACCTCGTGTGCGGCTCAACGTCGCCGGCGCAAAGCTCCCAAGTTTGACGATGTCGCGCACATTAATTATGATCGAACTGCGGGGTGGAGCAGTCTGGTAGCTCGTTGGGCTCATAACCCAAAGGTCGGTGGTTCAAATCCACCCCCCGCAACCATCCGAATTGACAAAGGGGCCGCCTCATGATGCGGCCCCGTTTCTTTTCCAACGAGATCCCATGCTCCCTCGGCCAAATAATGCGGCCTCCTGGCACCAGGTTGCGGTGTCATGCGAATCTCGGATACGTGTTTTCTCAATTCTGTACGTACCGCCACAGGGTCCGCGCTCTCATGTCTGGCCAGCAACTCCCTGATGTCCGAGAGCTTCTTGGTGACGAATAGCCTTATTTCATCAAGGCGCGAATCAATCGATTCCGGTCCAGTGGACAAGAGTTTGTCAGTGATCTGCCGAAGCTCCTGCTCGCGTTCATTTATCGCCTGGATCAGGAACGTGGAAGGCCCTGTGAGTGCTGCTGTTTCCGTCAAGCGGCGTAGCTCAACCTCAATGGCCCTCTTCCGTTCTCGCATTTGCGCCAATTCACCGGAAAGTCTACCTAAGGTCGTCTTGAGTTGGTCACCGAATTGAGCGATGGTGTATTCAAGCGCTTCGGGTTTCAGAATCTCTGTCTGCAAATCAGCAAGAAGCCTCTTCTCAAGCCAAATCTGACGTTCGAGCAGGTTGTTCGAGCACGCGCCCCGATACCAGTGTTGTGAACACCCGTACTTGCGGTACTGTTCCTTACCGCCTCCGGCCACAATCGCTAGGTTCCCCCCGCACTGGCCGCACTTCAACAGGCCACTAAAAAGAAACTTGCTTGTCTCAGACCGTGGGAGAAGGCCAGGGCGCTTTTTAGCGTGGTACGAATCCTTGAAAGCCTGGAGTCGTGTGTTTACGCGCTCCCATAGAGCCTGGTCGATGATCCGAAGTTCCTCCCGCTGGGCGACACGCCATTCACTTTCAGGCCGCATTCGTCTGACACGCTTGTTCGTGCCAGGGACCCGAATAAACTTTGAACGATTCCAGATGACCCTGCCGATGTACAGTTCCCGGTACAACATTTCCCGAACCGCCGAATGGCACCAGGTCGCCCAGCCATTTCTGGCCTGTGGGCGTGGTGTCGGAACGTGTTCCCGATTGAGCGTCCCGGCGATTTTCTTGAGAGAGACGCCATCCGCCGACATCTCGAAAATTCGACGAACGATGGCCGCCTCCGAATCGTTTATGGCAAGAACAACTCCCTGGTCCTCGCCTAGAGAGACGTTGTCGTACCCGAAGATGCGCCCGCCAGTGTGTCGCCCCCGCAGCATAGAGCCATCCATGCCTCGGTGCGTTTTCTTGGCCAGCTCCTGAACGTACAAGCTATCGACCATGCCGTGCACAGTAACAAGCACTTGAGCTTGCTCATGCTGGGAGTCAATCCCCTGACTGATGGCGATAAGGCGCACGCCAGCGAAACTCAATTTTTCGAACATGCTCAAGGCATTTGCTGTGTTGCGCGATAGTCGGCTGCTGTCATCGACTAGTATTACGTCGAATGGTCGAGGCGACGATAGTGCGGCAGCCAGTAAGCGACACAGCCCTGGACGCTCTGCACCTACGCCACACAGAGCCTCGTCCACGTAGACGTGCTCATCTAAAACCTCGAAACCCCTGGAAATCGCGTATTCCCGACAGATTCGAAGTTGGTCTTCGATGGAAGTGGGTCTCTGGAGATCGCTCGAATATCTGGCGTACAAGGCACAGCGGAAGCTCATTGCAATTCCCTTGTCGAAGCCAATACTTTCGGCTCTGTGACAGACAGTAATGGAGAGTTATCCGCCAAAGCAAGTTTATTCTGCTCTTGCATCTCAGCCACAAATTCTCGCACCAAAGCCGGTACGATGACGTTGTCGATCCACTCTTTCAAGCCCGGAGCGAGTTTTGGTACTGATTTCATTCTGACCCTACAGAGAATGCACAACCGACGCTGGAAAGAGCCTACGTAGGCATCCTCACTGTTCACGGCTCGGTTCGTTGCTGTGAACTGCGGCATTCCCCGCGACCTCGTGCGTCCGCCTCGCGGATTGAAAATGGGTCTGCGCCTTCTCAACAGTGTGCCGTGCGTAGCTCGGATGCTTTTCCTCCCCGCGATAGTCCGCAATTCGCCGAATGATCTCTTCGGGATCGTCACCGCGAGCAAGGGCGCGTTTGGCGAATGCCCAATCCCGCTCTGACTGGGTGATCTCGCCAGCAGGGGCGCTTTGTGCCTCATGTGAGCGATATTGTGCCGGGGTCTCGTGAAGATCCGTGCGGAGCCTGAAGTCTTCGAGATGATATGTCTGCGTGGCTCCTGGTCGTGCCCTTACTACATGCTCCGTCTCATACTTTCGGTTTACGAACTCTGGTAATCGCAGAACGCGTGTGGAATCCGTAGCAGCGGGATCGCCGCCGAATTCTCGCACCATCGCACGCTGAAGCGTCTCTGCCTGATCTTGGGCAATTCCCTCGACCTTCCAAACGACTTGATACTTTTCCGGCGATGTCTCAAGGACATAGTTGGGCCGTGGTACAACGCCGGAAGTTTCGACTGCCTCAAGAGCTGTCGGTCCGTTGCGGTCGATGTCGAGGTACAGATGCCGGATTGCTTCGATGTCCTCTTTGGTGCGACTTTGGGCATCGTGTCTGAGCGTGTTCATTCCTATGTACACGTCAGAACTGACATTCTTGTGCCGGAGCCACGCCTGAAAATCGTGGCTGGCCGCATTCGTCGCCGTCGTGATCCGTTGAATCGTTTCGCCCGCTTTGCGACTCCGTACCAGCACAGCAATGCGGTCGGACGCTTCAAAGTTTTGAAGAATGTAGTCCGGCGCGGACAAGGAATCCAGTTTTGACTCCAGGTTGGGATTCATAACGGCTCCCGCTCACTCTGAAAGATCGCCGCGAAGTCATACTCGTCCCGATCTGGGTCGTACCCCTTGATCTCGACAACCTGGGAGACGAACCGCCTACCCGGACGGCGTTCGAGCTGCACAACTACATTGAGTGAATAGCCTATGTTCGTCTTGATGGCGCGATAAGGCAGGTCCACTCCACTCTGTAGGACGCAGCTCGTGAAACGGGCCAGCGCCTGCCTCGCCGAAGTAGCGTGAACCGTTGAAAGACTGCCAGAGTGCCCGGTATTCAGAAGCTGGAGCAGGTCGAACGCCTCTCCCCCACGGATTTCGCCGAGGATGATTCTGTCGGGCCGATGTCGAAGTGCCGCTCTCAGGAGATCCCGAATCGTCACTGCCGGCAGCCCGTTCTGAGGCTGCCGGGCCTCAAACCGAACGAGATTTTGCTGTCCCATGTGAATCTCTGAGGTGTCCTCGATCAGCAGGATTCGTTCCTCCTCCGGTATGAACTTGCCGAGGATGTTCAAGAGGGTCGTTTTCCCACACCCGGTCCCTCCGGCAATGAGGATGTTCTTGCGTCCCAGCACATAATCTTCGAGCTGGTTGGCAAGCCAGCGCTCCAAGGTCCCAGCGGTGACGAGATCGTCGATACCAAAGTGTCGCGAATTGAACTTTCGAATGGTGAGGGTTACTCCGTTCAGGCTGCACGGAGGAATGACGGCAGCAACCCGACTCCCGTCTGGCAGCCGCGAATCGAGGATCGGTTTGGCCTCGCAAATATCGTCGCCAAGTCGCCGCGCAATGTTCTTTACCGCGATCATCAATGATTTTTCGCCGAGAGAAAGGCCACGGACCTCCTCGATGAATCCGTCCCTTTCGATAAAGACATGGCTTGGGCCGTTTACCATGACCTCACTGATCGTTTCGTCGAGGATCAGGTGCTCTATGGGCTTGAGAAATGGAAGGATCATCTCGAATCCGTTCATCACAGCTCCCCTTCGGCAACTTGCAAGAAATACGATTTGTTTGGGTCGTTGTAGTAAGGCTTCAGGTAGCAGAACATCGGGGGCCTGGGATTTGATCCATCGTAGGCAATGGTGACCGCCTGCGCATTCCGCAATTCCATGAAGGTCTTCATGTCGAAGCGATAGTCCGTTTGTGTGCTGTAGCTCTTCGACGCCGTGATGTTTGCGCGGTGGGAAAGCGCCTTGCCTGTAAGCAGGCTGACACGGGCGTCGTGTCCGCTCTCGGAGAGGTTGTAACTCACCTTGAAGCGGTCCTCCCTTCCGCAGAGATCACTTGCGGTGCGAGCGGAGAAATCATCCGAAAGGGCAAGGAATATCTTTGTCCTGAAGGTTTGCAGCAGGGTCCGCCAGGTTTCCCCTGGTAGCGCGGACTTCAATGAGCTGATGCTTTGCGTCGCGATGATGGGGATGCACTTCGGTTGACGGGACAAACTAAAGAACTTTTCATCGCCCGTTGGCTCGCTCTCCCCCACTGTGGCGAAATGGTGGTATTCGTCACACAGAAAAAGCACCTGCCGAAAATACTGCTCTGGGTGGGCCTCGATCTGCGGGATACGATTCAAGACGGCTCGCTCGAAGTCGAGCTTCATCATCACGCCGAGGGCCTTTGCCAGCCCCGCGTTCATAACTGCTGGGAAATTGAGTGAGCACAACTTGCCGTTTTCGATTAGCCAGGAAAAAGAAGGCAGGGGCCTGCCGAATTTGAAATCCCGATTGGCCACAGGATCGTAGCACTCTGCTGGCGGGCAAAATGTGCGCTTCACGACCGGGCTGTCGTCAAATAGCGATAGGAACACCGAAATCCCCTCGACGATAGACGTTCTCAATTTCGGCTCGATCCGCTGCCAGTCGTTATAGAACCAGCGCTTGACCGCTTCCAGTTGCTCCCGCTTGTCCTGGGAAACAGTTGCTTCGGCGGATTCGTTGAGGATTTCAAACGCAATGTTCTTATCCTTAAGGACCGCAAGAAGACCGGCGGAACTCTTGGTTTTGTACAAACCGAGCTCGGTGTTCAACCGGAATTCGAAAGGTTCGAGGTCGCGCGGATGCTTGAGATAATTGTCCTCGGAAACCAGCACGGAATCAGACTCGCCTAGCCTCCGCTCCGCTTCCTTCAGCTTTCTTTCGAGGACAACTGGGGAGATCGCGCACTCGTAGACATCGAACAATGTGACGTAGTTGTATGCGACCTTATGCAGAAGGATGATGAATTTCACAAGGTTCGTGTATGCCTGCTGCCAGAAGGGTTCCTTGCCTCTGCCGAAGAGATTGTTCAGCAGCGAGGCGATGTTGTAGGCGAGAGCATAGGCGTCAAGGTCGTTGTGAAGTGGATTGTAGCGGTACTCGGAGCCGAGACCGATTTCGATATAGTCCTCAGCCCTGCCGTGGCGGTCTAGGATTTCTCGAACCTTGTGGCAGAAGTCTCCTTTCACTTCCAAAACCAGCCCGCCGATCTTCTTTTCTTTGTCGGCTGCGCGGTAAGCAAGAATCTGCTCCGCGAAAGGGTACATGCAGCAGCTAGTCTTGCCCGTGCCGATTGCGCCTACGATTGCGGTGCCTGTGAACAGTGCCCGCTCCGGGATCGTCAGCCATTGAGGGGTTTCGGAAGCTATGGGCCTGCGCTTGTTGTGAATCTCTCCGACAACGAGAAACAGATCATCGCGCTTGCTCGGTTCAGGATAGAGAGGCAACTTGCCCGCCCTGATTTTCTTGTGGACCGTAAGACCAAAAACATACAGCCCGGATAGCAGAATCGAATACGCGATGTAAGGGGTCGTAAATAAGAAGAGGTTGTAGGAATAGAAAAGCCCGTCGTGCACGAGTGGTGCCCGGAGAGCTATCAGTTTCACAAAGACATTCTCCGTGGGGAATGGCAGCTCGAAATAAAGCGCCATTCCCGTAACCGCCGCCAAAAGGCAGGCGACGAAGTTCCTGGAGGTGAGAATGCGTTGGATCATGCTTTTGCCCCTGGCTTGGGGCTGCTCGGCCCGCCCCTGCGTGGGTCTTGGGCTTTTCGCCATGCCAAGAAGCCCTTGTCTCTCCACAGCATCATCTTGACGGCTGAATTGACGACGTGATCTGGTGTGCTGCCGATCCAACCGGCATACTGCTCGGCAGCGTCCGCTACCAGGTCTTCCAACTGATATTTGCGTTCGACAATCTGCGGTGGTTTGTTGATGACCGACATGTATCCTCCTTTTTGTGACCGTCGTAAATGCGCGCGGGCAATCCTTGAAACACTGGGCTGGAGCGACCCCACGAGGTCTTTGGGCGGCTGTAGGCCGCCAAAGGTGGGGTCGCTCCAGCCCAGTCCGGTGTTTTGCCCGCGCCCAAAATTGACTGTCGTGCAACGCACATCCTTATTGCTCCCGACAACTTCCGTTCACCGCAGAGGTGAACGGAATGGTGAACCGGGGGGTGATCTGTGTCTTTCACGCCACGTTCACCCGTTCCCGCTTTGTGTCGGCCAGATGTGACCGGTGTTGGCCGACCAAATAGCTCTCGAAGAAAACTGTCCGATCTGGTTTGTTCTGACAGAACTCGCGCCGAAGTTCCGGCTCGCTCAGTACTCCTGAGTCCCAAGATTGGTACAGGTGTTCGAAGCGTTCTCCGTGAAACCGCCGCTTAGCTTCGTTCAAAAACTCGAAATCCGCTGTCACCGGCACAACGTATTGCCGGTTTTCAAAGCGCTGCCGAACCTGGAAGTAGCGGACGATCTCGCCCGATACGTCCGACTCAAGAGGTTTCTTCACGACGGAGCGGAAGCACTCAGTCACCCTGGGAAAGTCTGCGTCCCTCGGCGATATGTAGAGGAACCGCAACGAACGCAGTTGCCGAAAGAGTGGTTGATAGGCCGCGAGATGGGTCAGGAAGCCCGAGATGCTGCCGAGGCCCGAATCAACATAA
>CAVQVP010000003.1:0-217500 GCA_963717205.1 uncultured Acidobacteriota bacterium
GGCTATAGCGAGCCTGAAGAATTCTCGAGCCCGAGTCGCGAAATACTCGCTTCATCCGTGCGCCCGCTTGCCTCTTCTTCCGAAACATTCCGTTCGCTCCGCCTAAGCCGACATCAATACCGGGCCTATGTACGACATTTCTTAGTCAAGCAACAGCCGGCCACTCTGATCGTTCTGCAGTCTCTACGTCGGCAGGGAGAGTTCCTTGCGACCCTGGTGGATACTTTCTGGATTGTCATTCCCTTGGCCATTCTCTTCGCTGGTGCTGGCGGATATCTCCTTGCGCGACGAAGTCTTGCTCCCGTGGTGGCCATGAGTTCACAAGCCAGCCGCATGGGCGCCGAGAACCTCTACCAGAGACTCAAGGTTGAAAATCCGCGCGACGAGCTCGGGCACTTGGCAGGTTCATTCAATGAATTGCTCGATCGGCTCAGTCAGTCATTCGAGCGGCAACGCCGATTTGTTGCCGACGCTTCCCACGAACTGCGTACTCCGGTTGCCATTTTGTGCGGCGAGGCGGAGGTCGCGCTAGCTCAACAGCAGCGCACTCCGCGAGAATACCGGGAGTCGCTGCAAATCCTGCGGCAGGAAGCGAAGCGGCTCAAACATATCGTTGAGGATCTGTTCACGCTGGCGCGGGCGGATGCGGGCCAATATCCTCTGGCGCTCACTGACTTTTATCTGGATGAGCTGGTGGAGGAATGTTCGAGGAATGTGCGGACGCTTGCAGCTGCCCGGAAAATTGCGCTTTCATGTGAAGCCCAAACAGAGTTACCCATCCGTGCGGACGAGTCTCTTCTCCGTCGAATGCTGTTGAATCTGCTGGATAACGCTATCAAGTACACTCCCGAAGGCGGATCAATCTCTTTGCGCTGTAGCGAGGAAGACGGACAGTACCGTTTGACGGTCCAGGACTCCGGACCAGGCATTGCCTCCGAGCTACAAGGCCGGATTTTCGAACGATTCTTCCGCGCGGACAAAGCGCGCTCTCGCAGCGACAACAACGGAAGCGGTGGGGCCGGTCTCGGTTTGGCGATCGGGCTGTGGATTGCCGAAGCGCACGGAGGGAGATTGGAACTCACTTCTTCCGGTCCACGAGGCAGCGTGTTCACGGCTGTGCTGCCCAAGAGCGCCCTCTGAGTAGATTGAATCGAACCCGGTTGTAGCTAGGGGTAGCTACCCCTAGCTACAACTGCGGCGTCTTTTTCCCCATCCTAGTCATCAAAGTCGGGAACTCGTCCGAGCTTTTCGCCATCGCTGTGGATCGACACTGGAACCGGCGTGGTCGATCCGGGTGGAATCAATTGCGAAACGATCGTGTGAATGGTCCGGCCGTGATTGCTTAAGACGAACATTAGATTGATCACTGCACCCGTGGAACCGGGTGGAGCGGGAAAATTGATTTGAGCCGCGCCCGTACAATCCGAATTGACAGTGTAGGTGCCAGTCTCAAAGGTGTGGAACCCCGCCTTGTCGGTGGGTCCGGGCAGCGGAGAACCGTTCGACATCACCCAGTCCACCTGGGTCAAATGGCCGGCGCCGTCAAAGTGGGTTAGCGCGACTCCGTCACGCTGTTGTGCGACCACGCCACCCGGGCCGTAAGTCTGTCCCGAGACCCTGAACGCATATTCTCCAAACAGAGTATTTAGTGCGCAACCACTGTCGACTGATTGCGCCAATGCGGTTCCGGAAATTAGCGCCGTCAGCGCCAGTACTGCGAGAGATGTTGCAATTGCGCGACTCCTCATGACTGCCCTCCTCGGCTTCTCTGAAAACATGGTTTCGAAAATCTGCTCTTTCATCGTATCCTCCTAGATTTTGCTTTCGGGGGCTCAACTACCACGTGCATTTCAGCAACGAAGGCAGGCAAATCTGCATCGAGCCGTCCGATGCCTCGGTGGCGTGAACTCCCTTCGCCTCTGAGCCCGCCAGAATTCTGTGCGGGAGAACCTGGACCAAGCTACTCGCTTGCTCCAAACTGAGCATCTCGGCCTCAACGCCACACCTCTGACACCA
Organism: uncultured Acidobacteriota bacterium; assembly: GCA_963717205.1. Taxonomy (GTDB): domain Bacteria; phylum Acidobacteriota; class Terriglobia; order Terriglobales; family Acidobacteriaceae; genus Sulfotelmatobacter. Next base: position 2,017 of record CAVQVP010000003.1, read on the forward strand.
GTTACGAGGCAGGGAACCACTCCATCGAGTAATCGACACCCGCTCGCTCTCGATCGTGATACGGGTTGTCTTCTTGGCCGCCACATCCATCTCGTTGGGTTAGCCCTTCGCTGGAAACCGTGATACAGTGCCCTTTTTGGCTTGCAGGTGCTATCCCGTGCCCTAAAGCTCTACCATCTTCTATAGCAAGAGGCTTACAGGTCTTAAGGAAAAGCTGAATAATTCTTGAGTTTTTCTTAGAAGTTATGAGCAGGCCGGGAAAACACCTCTACGCGTTCGAATCGTTCCGCCTCGATCCCCAGGAGCGACTTCTACTGAGGAACGGGCAGCCCGTTCCGCTCCCCCCTCGAGTCTTTGACACCCTACTGTTGCTGGTTCAGAACAGCGGCCACCTGGTGCTCAAAGACGACCTGATGAAAACCCTTTGGCCGCACAGCTTCGTCGAAGAAGTGAACTTGAGTCAGAATGTGTCCATGTTGCGGAAAGTGTTGGGGGAAAAGGCACATGAGCAGCGTTACATCACCACCGTTCCGGGCAGCGGATATCGGTTCGCCGCCAACGTAAGGGAGCTAGTTGAGAGTGGAAACGAACAGAACGAGTTGGCCGTAAGCAGCTACGCTCGCTCGCGGGTAGTAATTGAAGAGGAAGAGGAAGAAGAGCGGGAAGAAGCCGGAAGCCAAGCGTCAGTTCGCCCCTATTGGAGTAGACCACTAGCGATTGTGGGCTTTTTGGCCATCGTGATCGGAGGTATTCTCTTCACGGTCCTTCATCGCCCAACCTCGCGATTCATGGGTCGCGACCTTATTGTGCTCGTCGACTTTACCAACTCAACGGGGGATCCGGTGTTCGACGGAGCGCTGGGGCAGGGTTTGGCGGTCCAACTCGAACAGTCGCCCTTCGTAAGCCTCGTCTCCGAGCAGCGCACCCAGCAGGTACTGCGCCTCATGGGCAAGCCGGACGATACGAAACTTACCCCGGAGCTCGCCCGAGAACTCTGCCAGCGGACGCAGAGCTCCGCCGTTTTGGACGGCACAATTGTCCAGATCGGAACACAGTACAGCCTGATCCTGAAAGCGTCCAGCTGCTCAGGTGGGGAATCGCTGGCTAGCGCACAAGTACAAGCTGACGATAAGAACCACGTCCTCGAGGCCCTGGGGAGAGCAGCGGCGCTTCTTCGCCGCAAGCTGGGTGAGTCCATCAGTAGCGTGAAAAGATACGATGCACCGCTGGAGCAGGCCACCACTCCCTCGCTCGAAGCCCTTAAGGCTTTCAGCTTGGGGGCGAAGACTATGGGGGCAATGAGTGACTTCGCGGGCGCCGCGCCCTTCCTTCAGCGGGCCATCCGCCTCGACCCGAATTTCGCCATGGCGTATGAGGCGCTTGGGACGGACTACTCTGCGCTGGGCGAAACAACCCTGGCGACGGAGAATACTCGGAAGGCCTACGCGCTTCGCCAGCGGGTGAGCGAGCGGGAAAAGCTCTTCATCGAGGCTCACTATTACTTGATCGTCACAGGCAATCTCGAAAAAGCGCGTCAAGCCTTTGAACTCGCGGCGCAAACTTTTCCGCGAGAAGTAGGCCCACAGGGGAACTTGGCGGGTATCTACGAAGTTCTCGGGCAGTATGACCAAGCCCTTACGGAGGTGCGCAAGGCCCTCAACCTCGACCCAACCAGCGCTCTAGTCCATGCCAGTCTCGTCCAGGGATATCTGCTTGTGGATCGCCTGAGTGAGGCACAGGCCTCGGCAGACGAAGCTGAGGCGGAAAATCTCGATTCTCCGTCCTTGCGCGACCTTCTGTACCTGCTTGCCTTCTTGCAGAATGATTCGGAGCGCATGGCGAAGCAGTTGGCTTGGTCGGCGGGCAAGCCCGGGGTGGAAGACGTGCTGTTGGCAAGAGAAGCTGACACTGCCGCATATTCCGGACGGCTCCGGAAGGCCAGGGATTCTTCCAGAAGGGCGGTGGCCTCCGCCGAGAGGGCGGAAGAGAAGGAGACGGCAGCAGATTACGAAGCCGATGCTGCCCTGCGGGAGGCCCTCTTCGGCAATGTCACAGCAGCCCGGCGGAGTGCCACTGTCGCGCTTGGTCTTTCTGACGCACGGGACGTGCAGTATGGATCGGCACTGGCATTAGCGTTTGCGGGGGAGGCGTCTCGGGCACAGTCACTAGCGGCTGATTTGGCCAAGCGCTTCCCAGAGGATACGACCGTCCAGTTCAAATACCTGCCGACACTTCACGCGCAGTTCGCCTTCAGCCACGGTGATGCTGCAAAGGCCATCGAGGTTCTTGAGGCCGCCGCTCCTTACGAGTTGGGCTTATCGGACTCAGTTGATAATTATGCGCTCTATTCCGTCTATGTGCGCGGGGAAGCATACCTGGGCGAGGGCAAATACAGTGAAGCCACGGCTGAGTTCCAGAGGATTCTTGACCACCGAGGGATTGTGCAGAACGAACCGATTGGTGCGTTGGCGCGTCTCGGTCTGGCGCATGGCTACGCGCTGGAAGGCGATTCGGAGAAAGCTCGCACGGCGTACCAAGACTTCCTCAGACTCTGGAAAGATGCCGATCCTGACATCCCTGTCCTGAAGCAAGCCAAAGCGGAGTCCGCGAAGCTGCAATAGCAGGAATCCTGTCACGACCTTGATGTTGAGTGCTTCCCGTTTCAAATTTCTAAAATTTTCTCCCGCGTGGGTCCCATCCTTCAATCGAAGGCCACCCCCTTGACGATAGCTTAAACCTCCGGGGAAAAATCTCCCGTTATCTCCGCTCCGGGGAACTCTCTCGCGATATTCATTGGCAAAAACGAAGTGGTCATTCGGTTGCCATTCCCGATTTCGCAGGAGGGCAGCATGGAAAACAAAGCAGCCGAATTGAATGCTGGCATTCGACGCACCATAGAGCAAGTAGCGAACGAGACCGACGCAGCACGGCAGTCTCAGCTATTCCGCGATTACCTGCGGACCTCAGCCGCGTTCTGGGACTACTCCTGGCATAACCAAATGCTAATCTGGCGTCAGAAGCCAGAATCGAACCCGGTTGTAGCTAGGGGTAGCTACCCCCCTACCTAGGTAGGGTCCGGAGGAACAGGCCGGAATGGATTATCAGTTATCGACAGCGGGAAAAGGAGGTCGGAAAAGGAGGGGAGCCTCAGCCCTTGCAATCAAGAAGGGGCAGACCGTGAAAAGGCCTCCGGACTGCGGGAAATAGGCACTGTCCGGTGTGATGGCTTGCGGCGAGGAGTTCACGATCGCGCATCGGCCCGCGCTTGCTGACAAAGAGAAGGCCGACAGACAGCAAACTGGCTCGCAGAATTCCGGACCCTACCTAGGTAGGGGGGGTACCACCCCTAGCTACAACTGCGGCGTGCTGTCTCTCGCTTCGACTAAGCGGTGGCCGGCAGAACCGGTGCTGTCGGCTGACTTAGGAAGCGGACCAATCGCTTGATGTTCTGCGCCGCCGCGGCCAGGAAGAACTGCTCGCGCACAAACTTCAATCTTCGCAGGCGTAAGCGGCGCAGCCCGATCTGATTCTTCAGTTCCGCGAACAAGGCTTCCACCTTCTTTCTTTGCCGCTGTGCTTTGGCGAACTCTGGCGTGTTGACCAACTCCCGCGCACGTTGTCGGGCCGGTTCGTTCTGGTGGATGACAAGACCCCGGAAGGCAGCACTGGTGCATTGTGGTCGGAGTGAGCACGGGCCACATTTTTTGCGTGTCCCGATGTAGTTGTAGGCGCGGTTCCGATGAACCCAACCGCCATAGTTCAGGGACTGACCGGCGGGGCAGATATAGCTATTGTTTTCCGGTTCGTACGTGAAACGCTCGGGGCCAAAGAATGGGCTCCTCTTTCGGTGGATACTGTCACGGGTCCGCATGTAGGGAGTAATGCTCCGATCGGCTAGCCATTGCAAGAACTCGCCGTTCCCGTAGGTCGTATCGGCCGCCACCGATTCCGGCTCTCGTCCTCGCCATTGAGTGAAACGGGCGAGCATGTCTTGCGCGGCAACGGTTTCCTGACTCATGCGCGCCGCCGTGGCCTGCACGCCCACGATCACGCAGCTCGCATTGTCCACCAGATAGTTGTCGTAGTAACCGAGCCGCGCCGGTGTGCCGCCCTTGGTGGCATAGGTCGAGTCCGGATCGGTGGTCGATACTTGATCTTGCTCGTGCGCCGGTTCTTCCACCGGGTTTTGCTGTTCCACTTCCTGCAGATATTGGCGCACAGTGTGATGAACTTGTGCAGCTTCCACGAGTTGCTCACGCGGAATACGACTCCCCTTGGCCGCGTTCGCTTCCACGAAGCTGCCATCGACCGACAGATGCTGGCCCTGCACCAGCCCCACTTCCACACACTGCCGCACGATTTGCTCAAACAACTGCTCAAATAGCTTCGACTCCTGAAACCGCCCGTGCCGATTCTTGGAGAACGTAGAGTGATGCGGAATCTCCTGATCGAAGCTGAGCCCGGTGAACCAGCGCCACGCCAGATGCATGCGCAACTCTTCCACCAGCTTGCGCTCACTCGTCACGCCATACAGATAGCCGATCAGCAGAATGCGCAACAACAGCTCGGGATCGACTGAGGGCCGCCCAGTTTCGCTGTAGCTATCTTTCAGCTGTTGCCGCACAAACTCGAAGCTGATGTGCTTGTCGATTAACCGCAGTAGATGGTTTTCAGGAACTTGATCTTCCAGGCGGAAGTAGTAGAACAGCGCCTCTGAGCGAGCGTGTTGTCCCATCATGATCAGCAGGCCTCCGAAAATCGAAATCCAGCGCAGCATGAGAAGAGATGAACTCTTCCTAACATGCTTTCGCTAAATCGCAGCCGCCAATCTCATGACTTTTTCAACACCCACGCCTGTTTTCAACATTACGGAGCCGTGGAAATCGGCAACACGCAGTCCTGCGCGCTCGACACTCTCGGATTCGGACTGGCAGATTCAGCACAACTTGATGGAGGCTTCTTTGTGTGAGGTGGTCAGCTCGCCGCTCAGTTCGATTCATTTTTTCATCATTCGGTCGACCGCAGTCAATAGCGAGTCGGGCCCCTTCGCCAGCATGGAATCTGATTTCTCGAAGAAACAGGTGGCTCCGTCCTTTACGAGTTGATTCGCATTTTTCTGGGAGAGACCGCTCAACATCATCACTGGAATTGCCGCCGTTGCCGGATCATTTTTCAAAGCCTTCAGCACATCCTGCCCGCTCATCTTTGGCAGCATGATGTCCAGCAGAATCAGGGCGGGCAAATGCTCGCGTGCCAGGCGCAAAGCCTGCGCTCCATCAGCAGCGGAGATCACCTCGTATCCGGCGCTGGCCAACGCCCGTTCCGTCGCCGCTTTAAGGAACTTGCTGTCTTCTACAAGAAGTACCTTCACGACTGCGCCTTTGCCTCTGAATTGTCGCCGATTCGTTGAGCCAATTCGTGGAAACGGACTCGGGCCTCTAACGAGCTTAGCCATGCCTGAAGAGCAACTCCAGAGTGCTTTTCGATGTACAAGAAGCGCAGACCCATCACAAAGGAGTCGCTCCAAACTACATCCGCTTTTGCCTGAAAAGCCTGTGGCTCGACGCTGGGAAGGTCGAACTCCACGAGAACGACCCCTGTGAGCCTAACTGGGTTAATCAGCTTGATGGCCAGTCCGCCCTCACTGATGTTCTGCATCCGGGTGGCGAAGGATTGCTCAAGAGGATTCGAAAACCGCACCGGCAAGTCAACTTCGTATCGGAAATACCGACGATGTTCGCGTTCCATCTTGGGAATCGCAATATCCAAAACGCCACGCAATCGAGTCTCTTGAATGGGTTTGGTTAGTACGAAATCGGCTCCCAGATCAAGAGCTTCTTCGGCGCTCGTCAAACCGTTTACAACAGCTAGAACCAGGGTCTGCCTATTTGCGGGGGCTCTCCGCAATTCGTCGAGCGCTCGTGTACCTCCGGGCACGTTATCACAGTCGATCACAAGTCCATCCAAATGTCGGCGGGAGGTGAGCTCTATGGCGCTGGCAGAATCCTGGCGGAGTTGAAGCGCAGCCCCGTGCTTACCTAAACCAGCTTGGACATGACGTAGCAGAGTGGTGTCGCAAGTCACGATCAAGCACTCTAAGCCCATTTTGCGATCTTAGCGGATCGCGTGTCGGCGGTTATAGTGACGCACGTGCATGGCACTTGTGACCCTTGGCTGAGGCACCGCTCAGAGAGTTGTTGACTCTCGCCCCGGAAAGGCACCGTGCCCGTCGTCATCTCGTACAGAACAGCCCCGAACGAGAACAGGTCTGTCCTTGAATCCAACTCCTTCGCTCGGACTTGCTCCGGCGACATATAAGCCACCGTTCCAACCATCGTGCCCGGACTAGTTAGATGCTCCACGTCCTCCGAACCCGTCTGCGTGTCAAGAGACGCAATTTTGCTCGAAGAACTGCCTGCCAGACTGACCTTAGCCAATCCGAAATCCAGAACCTTGGCGTGTCCGCGCTTGGTCACAAAGATGTTGGCAGGCTTGATGTCACGGTGAACGATGCCTTCGGCGTGGGCAGCATCGAGGGCGTCCGCAATCTCGATGGCGAGCGACAGAATCAACTCCGTCTCCAGCGGTCGCCCAGCAATCCGGTGCTTGAGCGTCATGCCATCCAGAAATTCCATAGCGATGAATGGCTGGCCGTCGTGCTTTCCGATTTCATGGATCGTACAAATGTTCGGGTGATTTAAAGCAGAAGCGGCACGTGCTTCGCGACGAAAGCGTTCCAATGCTTGCGCGTCTTTGGCTAGTTCTTCAGGTAGAAACTTTAGGGCGACGAAACGGCCAAGCTCAGTGTCCTCGGCCTTGTAGACCACACCCATGCCGCCGCCGCCGAGTTTCTCGACGATATGGTAGTGCGAGATGGTTTGGCCGATCACTGGAGCAGAATCTTAGGTCGGTGACTCGGGCAAGTCAATGAAAGCCGTGGAGTTGTATTGACAGGTCAATCAGCAATCCGCGAGGCCGAGAGCACCGCCCGGTTTTCCTCCTCGCCGCAAAACGGGGTTCGCACTCTCGCGTCCCGGATTCGACGAGGCTACCGACCGCATTCGGGGCACTGGCAGAAGCTCGCGGAGTTGGTGCGGATGTCGGCGGATGCTCAATGAATGTAATAAACGATTCTTCACCAACTAATGAATAATCTCCAGTTTAGCCCACCCTCCGGAAACTCGCGTGGCTTGGCAGCTAGAGCTGATCACGATGCTGCTCTAAGACGATGCGTACCAATTGACTGCGCGTCCGCACGCCCGTCTTTGAGAAAAGTTGCTGAAGAGTAGCCTTGATCGAGCTCTCGGAGGCTTTGATTCGCGCCGCAATCTCTTTGTTGGAAAGCCCTTCAAAGACACAGGAGAGCACCTGTTGTTCTCGTTCGGTGAATGACCGTGCTCGATTCTCTGGCGAGGCTCTTACCTCAGTTCTAAGCGCCCTTTGCAGTTGTTCCCGATCCAGCCACACCTTGCCAGCCATCACGTCACGGATCGCCTGCGCCAGCAATGCGGCCGAGTCGTGCTTTCGAAAAACTCCAGAAATTCCAAAGCGGATCAGTTCTGCCGCTACCGATTCTTCAACACCGGCAGTCACGACCAGAACCTTTCCTTGAAAGCCTTGTTCTTTTGCCAATCTGAGAAACCGTCGACCATCGCCCTCGCCAAGATCAAAATCAAGGAGTACGACGTCGATCGCTTTGCGCCGCAGAATCTGTAGACCCTCCCCAATAGTTCCGCAGTGGGCGGTTACCTCGAATCCAGTTTCCGCCGCGAGCAAGCGGCTTGCACTTTCTCGAAATAATGTGTGATCGTCGAGCAGCAACAGGTGGATGGTGCTCGCCGTAGCCTCAGGCATTTTCCACCTCCTCCTCTGCTACACGTAGAGGCAAGACTACAGCGAAGCAGCAGCCTTCCGATCTGGGCTCGTAGCAGAGGTCGCCCCCGAAGCTGCGCATAATTGCCCTCGAAACGTAGAGCCCAAGACCACTGGATTCGGCGCCACGCTGGAATGGCCGAAAGAGGTTTTCTGGGGAAGCGATGCCCGTTCCGCTGTCCTCGAATCGAATTGCGACCGTCCCCTCTTCCTCTCGGGCCGAAATACGAAGTTTTTTCGTGGCGGTTGACGCCATCGCCCGGCGACTGTTCTTCGCCAGATTCAAGAAAACTTGAATGAGTCCGTATCGGTCGGCCCAGACCAAAGGCAGCGATTCTGGAACGTCCCACTGTACCTCGATTTTTGATTCGTGGTAGGTACTTTCAATCAGAATCCGGAATTCGTCCACCACAGACGTTAGCTCAACCACCTCGCCATTCTGGGCTGAGGTGGAGCCCAGTTCCAGTGCTGACACCCTTTCCAGACTTTGGATCAGGCCTCCCAGCGCTTTAAAGTCTTCATTCGCTTCAAGCTCCTTAACTCGGGAGAGGTTCTTATGCACGACCAGCACCGCGCCGCAGAGATTGCGAATTTCATGAGCCACCGCGCTCATCAAGATTCTTGTGTTCTTCAATAAATAGTCCAGGCTGAGATCCTCGCGATTCCTCAGATCCTCAGAAAGATCGACAATGATGGCCGCTAGGCGAGGGCCCGATATTGTGCTGTAGGTGGAAAACCAAACGCCAGCCAAGAAGACTTCCCCATCGCCCCTTCTACCCGTGCACTGCAGAGTGGTTCGAAACATGCGTGGCTGTTGGGTTTTGAGAACTGTCTGCAAAGCAGGGAGGTACAAGCTTATTCCCTGTCCCTGTAATCGAGTTCCTTCAAGCGCAAGCAAATGTTGAGCTGCTTCGTTTGCCAGTACAACATTGCCGCTCGAATCGATCGTGACAATTGCGGCTGGACTACTTTCTACGAGTGAACGCAATTGTTCCTCGGCGTCTTTGCGCAGCTTGACCTGTGCTTCAAGTTCTTCGACGTGCGTCATCCCAATTCGACGATTCCGGATCAGTTCTGAAATAAACAGACCTGTACCGACAAATCCTGCGGAGCTGAACAGCAACCGAATCACCGCTTCATTTTCAGGCAAGTTACTGAACGCTTCCTGCAGAACTGCACAAACCAACGCAACCCCCAGGATCTGGGTCCTTGACAGGAACCCGCCAAGAATCATGATTGGAAATAGATAAAGGAATCCCAGGGAAATGTAGGGCTTCGTCGCCCAGTCAATCGCCGCGATGGCCGATATCAAGAGGACAGCAACAACAATCAGTCTGGTGCGGTTGGCCGGTACATAGATAGACAGGATGTCTTTCATGGGCCGTGCAAAGAGCGGCAGTGGGTTCCTCATGGCCATTCTAATGGTGCGCTAGGAATGCCAGGCCAAGTAACTCTCCAGTCAAGAAATAGCCAAAAGATAGCCTCCCACCCACCGAAAGATAGTGATGGACACCCAAAGATAGGATGCGCCTTCTGAAACGTTGCTTGCACAATGGTCAGTGCCCCAATCCATATATCTCTAGGGACTGGGAATGTCGTGGAGCGTCGTAATCGACGCTCCCTCGCTATACAACGCTACATCTCAACGGAGTTCTGGGACGGAAAGTACTGTGCCAGGTTCTGATCGTTGGGGCACTGCTAACACCGTTGGGCCAATGAATGATTCGTCGAGTCGTTGATTTTGCTCTCAACAATCGCCTGCTCGTACTGGCTTTCGCGCTGCTGCTTTTCGCCGGAGGCATTGTTGCTTTTCGGGATCTTCCCATTGAGGCCTATCCCGACGTAGCCGACAACTACGTTGAAGTGATTACGCAATGGCCAGGGATTTCGGCGGAACAAATCGAACAGCAGGTCACGATTCCGCTTGAGGTCGTGATGAATGGCATTCCCCATGTGGTGCACCTGCGTTCGTTTTCTCTGTTCGGACTCTCCGACCTCAAGCTCATTTTCGACGACGAATCCGACAACGATTGGAACCGGGAGCGAGTACTGGAACGACTAAGCCAGGTAACCTTGCCGCCCAATGTAGTACCGCAAATGGGCACGGACTGGAGCCCGGTCGGGCAAATCTATTTCTTTACGCTGCGCAGCACCAATCCAGCGTATGACCCGATGGAACTGAAGTCGATAGAAGACTGGGTCATCGAGAAGAATTTCAAGGCCGTCCCCGATGTTGTCGACGTGGCCAGCTTCGGTGGTCCTACACGCGAATACCAGGTTCGCGTTGACCCGAACAAACTCGTCTCTTACGGTCTGAGCCTGGCGCAAGTCGAGCAACAGCTCACGAACAACAATGTGAATGCCGGCGGCAGCTTCATACAAGAAGGCCTGCAGCAGATCAACGTGCGCTCCGTCGGATTGGTCGACCGAAGCCAAGACATTGAGAGAACGGTCATCCTGACTAAGAACGGCACGCCGCTTCGGGTAAGGGATATTGCGGTGGTTGCGCAGGGCCCGAAAATTCGGCTGGGGCAGTTTGCAAAAGCCATTCACCGCGAAGACGGGAAGATCATTGATAGTGACGATGTTGTATCAGGCATTGTGCTGCTGCGGAAGGGAGCGGCAGCTGATACGGCCCTACAGGGCATCCACAAGAAAGTGGACGAACTGAACAGCCATATTTTGCCTCCGGGAGTGAAGGTGGTCCCCTTCATCGATCGCAGCGACCTTGTGCACTTTACGAGTCACACGGTGCTGCACAACCTCCTGGAAGGGATGATCCTCGTGTCAATCATCCTTCTTATATTTCTCGGAAATGTACGGGGTGCGTTGATCGTGGCGGCCACGATTCCGTTCTCGCTGTTGTTTGCCTCTATTTGTTTGGACCTGAGACACATTCCCGCAAACCTTCTGTCTCTCGGGGCCCTGGATTTTGGCATGGTGGTCGATGGCGCGGTGGTGATGATCGAAAACATTGTGCGCCACCTGAGCTTGAAGAATGGGATCAAGACACCAAACGAACGAATCAGCGACGCCTCCCATGAAGTCCAGCGTCCGGTGTTCTATGCGATTGCGATCATCATTACCGCTTACTTGCCGATCTTTACGCTGCAGCGAGTCGAGGGGCGCCTTTTTCATCCCATGGCCTGGACCGTCGCCTTTGCGCTGCTCGGGGCGTTGCTGTTCTCGATTGTGATTGCACCGGTGCTGGCAAGCTTCGCCTTCCGAAAGGGTGCGAAAGAATGGCGCAATCCGGCCATGCAGTTCTCGATCAAGTATTACCGGATTGCAGTTCGTTGGGCCATTCGCCGGCGTGCGCTCACTGTCGGTGCAGGTGTGCTCGGCCTCTTCATCGCGCTTTACCTCGCCTTCAGCGGCGTAATCGGTTCCGAATTCCTTCCCCACCTGGATGAAGGGGCGCTCTGGGTGCGTGGGACGCTTGCACCCAGCACTGGGCCGGACGAGGGGATTCGAGTATCCAATCAAGCGCGGATCATACTTTGCTCTTTTCCCGAGGTCCCGCAGTGCACCAGTCAAACGGGGCGACCGGATGACGGCACGGATACAACCAGCTTTTTCAATACTGAGTACTTCGTCGATCTGAAGCCGAAAGAAGAATGGCGTCCGGTGTTTCACGAGAATAAAGACGAATTGATCGCCGCCATGCAGCGCGAACTGGATAAAATCCCCGGCGCCGTCTGGGGGTTTTCCCAGCCCATTGAGGACAACATGGAAGAGGCGGTTAGCGGAGTGAAGGGCGAACTTGCCACCAAGGTCTACGGCGATGACTTGAGAACTCTGGAAGAAAAAAGCGACCAGATCGCCAGGATCATGGGGACTGTTAAGGGAATCGAGGACCTTGGAGTCTTTCATGTGCTGGGCCAGCCAAATCTGAATCTGACAGTGAACCGCGACGCAGCGGCTCGCTACCAGATCAACGTCGCAGACGTGCAGGATGCGATTCAGACTGCCGTGGGCGGCAAAGCGCTCACGCAAGTCCTCAAGGGCGAGGCGCGATACGACCTCGTATTGCGTTATCTCCCCCAATACCGGGATTCGAAGGAAGCAATCGAGAGCGTTCGTTTGCTGGCGCCATCCGGGGAACGCGTGTCGCTGGCGCAGCTCAGCAACATCGACGAAAAGGATGGTGGTTCCGAAATCTATCGCGAAGGCAATCAACGCTATGTTGCCATCAAGTACAGCGTCCGGGGCCGCGATCTGGGCGGCGCCGTGGAAGAGGCAATGAAGAAGATCAACGAACAGGTCAAACTGCCGCCGGGATATCACATCGATTGGGAGGGAGAATACGAAAGCCAGAAAAGAGCGGACGAGCGATTGCTTATCGTTCTGCCCATCACGATCCTGCTCATCTTCATCATCCTTTATACGATGTTCAAATCCTTCAAGTGGGCACTGCTGATTCTGGCGAACGTTGCCATGGCTCGAATCGGTGGTCTGCTTGCCCTTCTAATCACCGGCACCAACTTCAGCGTTTCCTCCGGCGTCGGCTTCCTGGCGCTGTTCGGCGTTTCCGTGCAGACCGGAGTCATCATGTTGGAGTACATCAATCAGCTTCGAGCACGGCGATATTCGATCGAGGATGCCGCCGTTGAGGGAGCTGTGTTGAGGCTGCGACCGATCATGATGACCATGCTTGTGGCGACACTCGGGCTGCTACCCGCTGCGCTCTCGCACGCGATTGGTTCCGATTCGCAGCGCCCCTTTGCAATCGTCATCGTGGGAGGCTTGATTGCTGACCTGGTGATGAGCATCTTTCTGCTACCCACGCTCTATGTGTGGGTAGCGGGAGAACGGGATGTGCTTCCCGTTTCCGAAGAAGGCTTTGACGTGGGCGAGCATGTGGATTAAAGCCAGCGGTGTATCATGAACTTGTTAGTCAGTGGCGTCGCTATAGCATTGGGAGTCTTTATTACGGTCGCACCCGATTCGGGCGGCACTAATCTGGGGATCAGAACGCCTCAATAAATTGGCTCCGCCGCGCAGATCCTTGTTCCTTCAGTGTTATCGAGCTTTCGGAGTCGTAGTCTGTTTAGCGGCCCTCCTCTTTGCGCTCGACACTGTCGCGTTTCGTTAGGTCCTTCGCGATTAACGGCCTACTCGCAAGTAACTGTTGATTTCGGCCCCCACTCCATGTTTACTGATTCGTTACTACGGAGGACGGACTTTTTTTCTCCTACCTCCTATCCCGTTAACCGTTTGACCCTTTTTTTCTCACGCCTGTAAGATCACGCTTGTCACTTCGCCCAGGCGTATATTTCCGACATGGGACGCCAATTCTCCCACCTGCTCGGCACGACCGGGATGCTGCTGGTTATGCTGCTCTGGTTTTCTCTACTCAATCCGTCGAGGGCCGACCGTCTTGTAGACGCTCTCGCCGGACCTCAACACGAATACAAGATCGTCTTGGGTGCGGCGGCGGTGGTTACGGCATTCGCATTCGTAGCCGCGATTCGCGGTTCCAAGTGGTGGTATGTCGGAGTGGCTTTGTCGTCGGGGACGCTGGCATTCTTTACTTACTGTCTAGCGGGCTAGCGCTCACAGCCGCGAGAACAACTGAGACAGCGAGACCTTGAGGCCACTTCTCGCCGTTAGTTCCGCTTCCTCTTCTCCCGCAGAACGGATGTTGTATGATTTCGTGCAATTCGACGCTTACAGGAGTCTAGTGTATGGCTTTTGATCCTGAAGACTACGGTGTTCGCGTCACCGTGGAGTTGCATCGCGGGGAACCCGTGGAGGGTTGGCTCGTGGGGGAGACAGCGTTGGGCCTTTATGTTGCACTTGATCCAGAAGGACAGAACGTCCGGTTCGTTCCGTCTGGGCAATATTCCCACATTGCTTATGATCGTGATGCTCCGGGAGCCGGCACAGGCTTCGCGCAAGTCAGTAAGCAGCAAATGGATGCCTTTCTTAACACGACTGGAAAGGCGCTGACCCGAGCACTCGATAAGCTGAATTACGGCAGACTCCAGTTTCTGGGCAGGAGGTTTCGCGACACGCAAGACCTCGACGAGCAAGTTGGTGTTCTGGATGACTATGATGTCGATCTGCTTCGCTATGAAATCGATCTGCTCCGATATCTTCCCCTACGCGAAGACTATATTCAACTACTTGATGTACTCAGCGATGCCGGAGTACTGGAGGTGATTGTCGAGAAGGGTGACGAGATTCGTGATCTCGTATCGCCCGCAAGCCTGCCCGCTATTGATGCAGAGCTCGTCGATCCTGGGAGGTTAATAGACATTATGGGGTTTGCGCGTAAGGCGAACCTTGTTAGCTCGACTCGCGGAGGTCGCCAATACGTCGAACAGATCACTACCGAGCGCGTAATAGCGGCTATTCGTCAACCTGCGGAGACGGTTCAAGGACAAAAGAAGAAACGTCTGCCAAAATATCTTCGGCTGATCGGAGCCAGCGGCAAAATCGCCCTGGGGGGGAGTATGGCCGTAACGAATGTAGCGCTGGGTACACTGATCGGGGTGGTCAGTGCGCTACCCACCTTAGGTTTCGGAACCGTCGCTACTCCGCTTGGCCTTGCAATATCAACGTTCACGGGTCTCAACTGGGCCTGCGATGGTCTTAAGGACTTGGCGTCCGCACTAAACGGGGCAGACGCAACACCCCCGACAAATGTCCCGAAACGACCCTCCAGGAAAATTCGCTTGCCAGGCAAACGCTAGAGCCTCTAAAACAGTTGTGAAAGCGAGACCTTGAGGCCCATAGCGAATCGGCGGGTGCTGGAGACGAACCCCGTTCTTTGCGAGGAGGAAAAGCAGCTCGGAGCAAAGTTGACCACGCTCGTTAGGCACGACATTAGCGTTGGTAGCTGTGAACCCAAGGACGGAGCGTAGCCCGCGTGTTCACTCACTCCCATGTAACGATCCGCTACCGAAACGCACTATCAAATGTGGCGCAGATTGGTCCCCCCTCGTCGCGCCAGGCCAATACAGGAGAGAGGTTGACATGTTTGCCCGCAAGGTTGCAGCCCGACTGAAACCGAACTCGATTACCGAATTCACGAATCTCATGGAGTGCGAGATCCTTTCTTGGCTGCGAAAGCAAGAGGGGTTCCTGGATTTAATTATGCTGGTTGTCCCTGATGGCAGAGAAGTCGCCGTAATCAGCTTTTGGGATCACCGAGGGAATGCCCAGAAATACCATTCAAGCGGTTATCCAGAAGTGTTGAAGACTTTAGGAAAGCTCCTGGACGGAACTCCATACGTCAAGACGTTCGACGTGGTCAGCTCTACACTTCAAAAGCTTCACACTCCAGGACCAACCGTTTCCGATAATTCTGTCGAAGAGGTTGGTCCGCCGCAACCCGATCATCCGGAATATGAGACGCACCCCTAGGAGGCGAATGCAACGAACTGAGCGGGGCGAAGAAAACGTCAGGGCATGAGAACTCGCCAGTTGCGCCAATTACCACGAATGAAGGTGACGCTCTGTTGTGTCTCCATCAACGCGACTTCAATTTAGGCTTGGCTTTCTCTCGTAACGCCGACTTCTGCTTGTCCGATTGCTTCTCGTGTCGAATGAACGACAAGCCCCGTTTCAACTCCGCTGCGAGGTCTGTGCCCTCTGTGGCGATATGCACAGGCTTGCCTGACTCCTTTCCGAGCCAGGCGTTGAGTTCTTCGGGCGAAGTAGCCACGTATCGGCCTTCACGCTCGACCGGCATTCCTTCCGATGCCCATCGTTGAACGACCGAGACAGGTTCACCCAAGAAAGCTGCGATTTGCTGCCAAGCCCTTCAGCGTCTCGGGTTGAGTCGCACTCCGTTTCGCACGCTTCGGCATAAGGACCGATTTTACTTTACGATATTGGAAGGGGCCAAAGCATGAAAACAAGATGAGACCGGGGTCTGCGGATCAAATACAGAGGGGCGGTCTTACTTTAATCCTGATCCGTGCGTGTCGGCTTGAGAGAAGTTCTGGGAATGCTTCAGCTCAACGTGTGTGCGAAACGCTTTATCGAGCATTTTACTGGTTTCTCTGTGAGTACTCGGTCCATCGGCTACGGCCTTTTCGACGCAGATGACCTCGTGGCACTCAGAGCACTTACCGAAACGATGACTGGCGCGATCCATTTCGCTCCTTGGCCCAAGCCAACCCGTGTTGATCAACTCTGGGTTTTTCACACCACCAGTTTCCCACAGCCCAGACCTCGATTGCTACCCTCGGTTTGACCCCGGCGATGGAGGCGGGAATCAGTGACCACGTTTGCAGCATCGAAGAACTGTGCGGGCTTCTGCCTCAATCGCTATCCTCAACTAGGCGCATTGAAAATGGCATGGTATTGAAAGCGTTCGGAGAAAAACAGCCATGAAAATATCGAAGGTCTTTCCTGACTTTAAGAAGATCACCACGCAATGTGAACTTCGTCGAACGTTGGAATTCATTATCGGTAGAGTTACGTACCGTGTCGAAGTTCTTTACTGTTACTCCAATCCTAAATCTCCATGGGTTGCTCAAGCCTACTCCGAAAAACGCAGCGGCTGGAAAAGCATCCCCGACTTCCCTTGGGTCGGCGAAAAGAACGAAGAGGCTGCAATTCGGACTGCGTTGAGTTTCCTACAAGACCTGCACTGACGCCTGTGGAAATCAGACTGACCCACTACCGGTTGACGGGGATGGCTTTGGCTACATGCTAGGGTTTTCGGAGAAAGACTTTATCCGTTCCGATAGCTGCTTCGATTCCTGAATTAATTTCTCAGCCTCAGCGATCAAACGGTCAGTATTCTTGTTCAGTTCCTCGATCTTGCATCGCAACAAGGCAGACTCTTCTTCATGTTGCGACCTGGGGATGACCTGCGTGCCGGTCAGCAGCATAAGGTGGCCTCCGATGCAGAATCATCGGATTGCACAAGAGACCGACGCCCAGAACGGAGCACGGCGGAGGGATGTGTAAAGGGACTCCTAGAGTCTACCACTCGGCTCAGACTAGGCGACGCTATTTCATCAAAACTGTCCAATTTTGAGCAGTCACGGAGTAGGCCAGCGCTGTAATCTTTATATTCGATAGGCAGATGCGAAGGAACTATGCGGCTCTCGTGGTCGTTTGTTCCTCTGATGGCGCAACCGGATTGGTTTCGTTGGACGACAACCCTCCCCCACTGCGCCATCTCTCTTTCTTGGCAGATCGGGTGAGAGAAACGCCCAAATTGCCTGCGCACAAGCATTCGATTTGAATCACCAACCCCAAGCTCACGCGCTAACTGCTCGCGCCCGAATTGCCACCAGCGCGTGACCCGCCAGATGCGAGAGTCCTACAGGTATCGAGCCAAGTGGCTACGACGGGTGCGCGGGATCGCGAAGAAAAAGGGCTGGGGGTGGGAATCCCGGCGTGACTCCAAAACGGCGTAAGGAATCTCGTGTTGCTCGTTTCACGAAATGTGCGAACTTGGCATTGATCCTGTGTTTTGGACAAGAACCACAGCAAGCGTATAGTTCTTGCATTCGATACGTTCGCTGAGATTGTTATGCGAAATGGTTTGCTTTTCTTGGCAGTGTTCGTGAGTATGTGTTCGCTGTCCTTCGGGTTTCAAGCTGATAGCAAAAAGGACGTAGTACAACCCAAGAATGCCGAACCCCAGCAGCAAGGGCCTCACCCTCAACCGTCTCCCCAGCCCTCGATTCCTGCCCAAGCCACTGACAAGGATGCTGACCACAGAGGGGGGCAGAACCAGCAGAAACAGGAACAGAACGTGCGTGTCGTCTCTATTCCAGAAGTACGGGTTAATCCAAGCAAAGATTCCATTGATAAGTGGATGCTGTTCTGCACAGCCGTTCTGACCCTTGTTGGCATCGTCGGAACGTATGTCGCTCTCCGGACTCTGTGTGAGATACAAACCGAAGTTAAGGCTGCGATTATCGCGCTCAAGCACAGCGGCACGCTTGCCGGAGCCGCCACAAAAACTGCCGACGCCCTCATGCTCGGCCAACGTGCTTGGATACTCATCGAAGACCTCACTCTCAACGGTCTCGACTCGAAGGAGGCTGTCGCAGTGCTGTCGTTTACCTGCCACGGCAAGTGTTATGGGACGACTCCCGCGAAAATAACTTCTATAAGATTGAAACTTGAAGCTAGAGCCTTGATGGATGCTAGTGATAAGCCGCTGGATGATAGCAGTTACGCGCAGAATCCGAACGACACTCCTAGAATAATTGCTCCCAACCAAGAGCTTTGGGTTCCATCGTGGGAGGCGTTCCTTGCTCAACCAGCGCAGATTGCTGCGATCAAATGCGAAGGGCCAGAAAGAGAGTTCCTGTTCGCCCATGGCATCATCCGCTACAACGATGCCTTCGGCAGGGAGCGCTATACGAGATTCAACTACCGTTACGACATTGCCTATTTTGCTCCGAACCACAAAGACGGATTTAATTTTTGCGCGACTCCTGCTGGCTGGAATGATTGGACCTAAGAGCAGAATGGCAAATAACGCAAGGAATATGGCTGCACCAAGAACTCCCTACACTGCACTTAAAGCCCGTCGTTTTGTCTTGGCTCAGCGTGAAATGGAGAAGCGACGTTCTCCGCTAGTGTAGATTCCGCCCCTGCGGGGCGGGGATTTTTCAAAGCATGGGGGTCTATCGTCCGATGACTTTTTCCTCGCAATCCACAGCGCGAGAGGATTGCCTCCCGCGCTGCTGAGCATCGGCTCGATGAGCCCTCCGGGTTATCCCTCGGCATGGTTGCATCCCTGCAGTGCCCGCTTCCGTTTCGCCCGGCGAGATCATTGTAGCTCCGCAACGACCTGCCGTTTCTCAACATCTGTTTGGCCCGTAATTCCGCCAGAACCCAGACCGGCTAGGCCCGAATCGTGAGCTGTGATCGCCTGGTTTCGACAACTATCTATCCTATTTTGGGCAACAACATACCTACCTAAAAGCAAAGGAAACTTTAACGCGGATTTAGAATGCGGAAATCATCTCTTGTGGCGATTTTTCCGTGGCTTTAGTGTCCAGAGGAATGCCGCGGTTCCAGCAAAGATAATCCCCGCCGCCAAGTTGACTAGGTTTCCCCTCGGGAAACGGAACGCCCACTGCGCTGCGTATATGAAGATGAAGAACAGAGCTATCGGTACAGCAAAACTTCGCAGCTTCAGCTTCGGTTCACCTTCCTTCCACTGAGCGTGCTTGTGGCGGTTCATCGATTGCGCTCGACGTCGCTCCCATCTCGCCACCAGTCAATCATGTCACAAAATCCTGGCTACGCAAAGCTGCTCAAAAAAAGCGCCTAAAGTTCTCTGGCCCGACCTTCCGGCAACGTTCGAGGGGACCATCTGAAACCGCTGGCCGTCATGGACGGTAGCCTTCTTGCTGCCGCGATTGTTGAATCCCAAGAATAAAAACCCGCCATCTGGGGGGTCATTCTTTGGCTTTGGTTAGGCAGGTATATTATTGCCCTAGTTTGGGGTCTACCAATCAACGAGTTGTACACGTAAGGCCGTTGCCGCCCATTGATCCGATATCCGTCAGAGGCAAATCTTAGCGTGACTTTTCGGTCAAAAGTTGAGTAATCCGCTGGGGTCTGATCGTATTACGGGATATATGTTGGCTCTTCCCATGACCTTGAAAACGACGGCCGAAACCGAAACGGCAAAGATTGCGCGAGGCTTACGTGAAAGGGATACGGAGCTTCTTGCAGACCTGGTGGAGCGCTGTCAGCATCGACTGGTGCGCTACCTGCTATACCTCACCGGGAGGCGAGAGTATGCTGAGGACCTTGCGCAGGAGACCTGGATTCGGGTGCTGCAACGGGGCAGCCAGTACAACGGGCGGCAGCGGTTTGATCCATGGCTCTTCGCGATCGCCCGCAATTTGGCAATAGATGACCTCCGGAAAAAGCGAAAAGCGGTAGAGACAGCTTCCTTGCCAAATGATCGCGATGCGGTGCTGCTGTTACCCTCCTCCGGTTCTTCCCCATTCGAAGCCGCGGCTCGAAGCGAAGACGCAATGCGCCTGGCCAGCGGGCCTATCAGTGAGCCGCGAGTTGCCGAACGCTAGAGGACCTAGTCCACCGCCGCGCGTGTACCGAGATGCAGGGACTGCTCAGGGAGGCCAACCGGGAGCAATCCGTTCATCCATCACGCCGCCCGCTGGCGGCGACTCTGACGTTGCTGTCTGGCAGCTTCCAGCTTGCGGTCGCGTTCTGCGTGGATCTCCGCCTGTCGCCCCGCCAGCACGTCCTTGGGCGTGATGTAGCCGGTGGCACTGTTCAGGCGGACGTTGTTGTAATGCTCCACGTAGCCCTCGACCAGACGCCGTGCATCTTCCAGTGACAGCGGCGTCCTCGGTCGAATGCACTCGCTTTTCAGCGACTTGTGCCAGCGCTCAATCTTGCCATTCGACTGCGGATAGTAAGGGGAGGTTCGGACGTGCGTCATGCCCGAGATGCGAATGAACTCCTTGAAGTCGCGAGCAATGAACTGCGGACCATTGTCCGAGATGATTCGCGGCTTCGCTTCCGGGTACTTCTCCTTGGCTCGCTGCAGGATCACCTCGACATCAGCTTCTCGCATGGACTCACGCAGATCCCAATGCACGAGGAAACGACTGAACCCATCCAGAATGCTGCACAAGTAATAGAACGTGCCGCACAGGTTGATGTAAGAAACGTCGATATGCCAGTGCTGATGCGCCTGCAGCGGCTGCTCGAAACCAGTTCCCTTGCGCGATGGCTTGCTCTTCCACCGAGATAATAATCCAGCTTGCTTCAATACTCGCCAAACGCTCGCCGGACTAACCGCCACAACGTCAGCGTCGAGCATCATGAACGTCAGCCGCCGATAGCCTTCCAGCGGGGTCTTCAGATGGAACCCGATGATTGCTTCTTTCTCCCACGGCTCCAACCAGAAATCACGGGGAACCCAACCGTTGTGCTCGTTGACGCACCCGTATCGCTGCCGCCAGTCATAGAACTTGCTCGCGGTCACGCCCAGCCACGGGATGAACCGTCCGACGCCGATCTCGGCCTTCTCCGACCAGCGCCGGACGAAATCCACGACTAGATCCCGCACATCATGCGGCACCCAGATACCGGTTAGAGTTCCCCAAGACTTTTTTTAGCGCGATGTGCTCCGCCATCAGCTCAGCCAGGACCTCATCCTTGGTCTGTACCTTCTTCTCCAAGAACTCGATCCGTTTCTGCTTCTCCTCCACTTGTCGCTGGGGACGCTCTTGAGACTGAAAAGCGGCGGCTCCGTTCTCGAACAGTTCCTTCTGCCAGCGGTAGAACACCGTTGGGCGCAGACCCAGTTCTTCACAGAGCTCCGAGACTGGCACTTTGTCCACAAGATGCCGCCTCAGGATGGCTACTTTTTCTTCAGGGGTGAAGTGCTTCCGTTCCTTCCTCATACGTTCGCTCCGTTATCTTAACGGACGAACGCTTTCTCCATTTCCAACTGAGGCAGGACAGTTTGAGCGGGTTTGTGTGCAAAGCCGCTGCACAAGAATTAGGCATCAGGGGTGCCTTTCTGTGCAAAGCCGCCTTGTGTGCCAGGCCGCCAATCGCCCTCCAAATCCGCCCGAAGACCTAAAAACTCCGAAAGCCGATCTTCCTTGTTTGGTTTCGGCTTAGCGGTTCGGGCGACTTTGGCCGACAGCCTTGAAAATCCTCGCAAGTCCTTGAGAGATTGTGATTTACACAGTTTTGGGCTCCGCCATAAATCTCTAGAACGGACGACAAGATCACGGAGCCGAAAAACGTGCAAGTTGCTGAAAGCAAATGTTAGCGTCGATATCGCGCCAGGGTGACTTGAACTGAATTCTGGGAACGATTTTCGCGACAGACATGGCTTCCTACCCTTCTTTCTTCTTTCTTCTCTATCTCTTTTTTTCTTTCTAAGAACGAGCTGGAGTCAGCCGAACCCAAGAGAGAGAGAGAAGGAACTACTCGCTTTGATTTGAAGAAAGATGAAGGAAGTCCTCAGAAAAGCGCCTTGTCCTCCGGCCACTCCTTCGTGTGCGCTTCTAAATAGTCCTTGTGAACGAGTACCTCGGCAGGTCTTCCCTGGGTAGGACGACTATATAAGAATACGATTCGCGCGATCGTCAGAGTGCGAAGCCGAGATTCAAGTTCGTAGTTCCTCATGTCTTGAAACGCTCGCGTCAACTCGCTTCTCAAAAGACCCGCCCCCCTAGCACTAAGAATCCGTTGCTCCAGCTTGTCAACCGCTGCCCCAACGGAGTTGGCGGAACGGTTCGCGCAATCCACAGGGATCTAGAGCTACGAACTAATTTCCTGTTGCGCTGGGGTCTTTTCGCTCATTGACAACACATTGGTACGGTGTTAGGGTCGTGCGCGAATGCGGATACTACAGCCCGTAGTACCTAGATTGGTGGACTTCTTCGTCCCGCTTTTGTCCCGTTGTTCCATAAGCTTCCGAAGTTTTTAGATTCCTTCAGGAGGGATCCAATGCCTACCAGCAAGAGTGGAAAACAGAGATCGACCAGGTTTTCGACCGCGGTTTTGCTGATGATTGTCGTCAGCGGCTTCTCGGTTGCCGAAGGAGCAGCGGCGGCTCCCGCCACAAATCCGGCTAGCGCTCCCAATGTTACATCCTCAACCTTAGGGGAGTTTTCACCCACCTTTGTTGGACCAGCTGCTACTGGTTGCACCGCAAATGGCTGCTCCTTGCTGACGGGCCCATTTTTCTCCCCGTCCACAGAGCCCGTTTCCCAGGTGCCAGCTCTCAACAACCTGCTAAGTGGATCAGCGATTCCGCCGCTTAATCCCCGGACTATGCCGGAGCCGAAACGCCCTCGTCCCCCGATTGAGCCGAAAGCTGCCGCCGCTGTTAACCCTCCAACGGTTAGTTGCCAACCGTTGGGTCCCGGCTGCGACTTCATCAGTTCCAACTCGGGCGGCGCCGCCGGCGTGAAGGGCTTGAATGCTGTTGACAGCGCCTCGCAAAGCACCAACACCATGGGGTTTGACGTTGAACCCCCAGACCAGGGCCTCTGTGCCGGCAATGGGTTTGTGGTCGAGGCTAACAATATCGGGGAGATTCAAGTTTTCGATACGGCTTTGAACCGGGCCTCGGCGGTCATCCCCCTGGACACCGTTATGAACCTAACGGCAAGAGGATGGAGCAGCGGCGGAGACCCTTCATGCGTCTACGACTACGACAACGGCGGACACTGGTTCTTCACGGAGTTCGTCTCTTCGACCAGTGAGGCCAGTGGGGGCACTTTTGCGGGGTGCTTTGCCGGCGTGGCTAATGCCTGTTACGAGGGAATTGCAGTGACTGACGGACCAAGTCCCTACGGCCCGTACAGCGTCTATTTCCTTAGCGCCGATTACAATCCAGCTGAGCCGGGCTACCCCTACCTGCTCAATGATTTCGCTAAGATCGCAGTTACTCGCGACGCCTTCCTGTTGTTTTACGACGAGTTCCCGCTTGTCGTGCCGGGATTAGGCGGCGGCGGCTTCAATGGAGCACAGGAATTTGCGTTTAACAAGAACGCGTTCGAGCAGGGCCTGCCCGTCACCGGAATCGAAGGAAAGCCAAACCCAGCGTTCACCGTGGCCATCGAGAACATGGGTCTGCTGCCGACACCAAACGGAACCTGTTTCTCCGACAATGAGTTTCATTTGCCTGGCTTTACATGCTGGTTTGCTGTGATTCCGGTACACCCACCCGACCCAAGCCAGTTTGACAACAGTCATGGAGGTTCCGGGTTCATGCTTGAGTCGCTCGACTTTTATGGCCTGGGCGACAACCGAATCGCGGTCTTCGACTGGACCGGCCTCCAGAATCTGAACAGCCCGAACTGCTCGAAATGCTCTGGTATCCAATTCGGCGGGCAGCTATTTTCGGATGTGTTGTTTTACTACGGCGAAGGATTCCGGGGTGAGCAAAAGAATGGACCAATACCGTTGGGCGATGAATGCGGAGCCGCCGGCCTCAGCGTAGGAACCCCGCCGCCTGCCAGCTGTCCCGAACAAGAAATCGCTACCAACGGTGACGATTTTACGCAAGCCTCGCAGGCGCAGAACCAGATCTGGGGCTCCGTTTCCACTGAGATCGACCAAACCTACTCGTCGGAAGTGAACCCAGAAGTGCACCAGGGGGTGGCTTACTGGGTCGTCGGGACCGAGACTTTCGACAAGTTCGGGTTCTTCACTCTTACTTCTCAGGGATATGTTTCGCCGAAGCACGAGGACCTGGAATTTCCAGCAATGGCCGCCGAAGGCAATTCGAGTCAGGACGGCGGAAACGGCGGGGCCATCATGACCTTCTCGCTGTCAGGCAATGGCGGACCTACCGGGGCTCACAACGGAGGCTTTTTCCCCAGCACCGCCTTCGGTCGGTTGACCAGCACTTCGAATGGCTTGTCGGGATCTGCAATCAACGTTGTGGATACCGGCGCATCGCCTCAAGACGGTTTTACCGAGTATGACGGTTTGCCAGGTGGTACTCGACCTCGCTGGGGAGACTACAGCTATGCAGTCTTCCTACCGTGGTCCGGCGGCAAGATCTTCTTTGCTACAAACTACATTCAGTTTCCGAACTGCCTAGGGTCTGAGTTTACCCTCGCCATCGGGACCTGCGATGGGACCAGGGATGGTTTCGCAAACTGGGGGACCTCAGTTAACTATGTCGTGCCGTAAAAATACGTGCCACTGTCCGGACGCGCCCGGTTGTATTTATTGAGCACATCCACGCGCAGCAGATCTCTCAACGGCTGCCGTCAGCCGTTCGGGTCCGTGCGGGCCGACGCCGCCCGCATCCGAGGCACTTGGCCGAAAACGGCGGTGGGTGAATTCGGTGTTGCCGCACGTAGTGAATGACTGAAAACTAAGATTCGTAGTCGAACAGGTCCTTAAGGTGCTGGTTGGAAGAAACGGCCATTACCTTTTTGCGAACCTTCTCGTCCATGAGTCGAAGTAGCTTCACTCGCTCGCCCTGCTCTCCGGCATTGTCAACTATTATCAGATCAATGCGTCCGAAGCGGTCTTGTTCTTCTTCCGCAAATTTCGCCAAGGCCGCCGCTTTCGGAGGTGCGTCCTCCAAAGAAGTCAGATGGGGATCGATGATGTCCACCGTCACTTCGCTATGTTCACGCCGGAAGATCAGAAAGTCTGGATAACAGCCTTTCCAAACACCACCCATTTCATATGGCACGCATAACGACCAGGGATGTTTCTCAGACTATGCGATGCTGGTTAAAATCTACGGTGCATCGAACGACGGCGAATCGCGGTACAGCCCCGCAACCTGCATCGGATGCCGCACTGGAGTCTTGAGCGGTACACCTGATCCGAAGCACATCTCCACTAGCTACGTGGAGCGGCAGAACCTTTCGATGAGAATGGGAATGCGCCGTTTTACGAGGCTGACAAACGGATTCAGCAAGAAATTCGAGAATCACGCGCACCAAGTTGCTCTGTACTTCTTCCACTACAACTTCTGCCGCGTGCATACGACGTTGCGCGTGACCCCGGCGATGGAAGCGGGTTTAACTGATCACGTCTGGACACTGGCGGAATTGTGCAGCTTGCTACCTGAGAAGAAACCGAATGCGCGAGTGGACAAGGCGCTGGTCTTGAAAGCACTCAAAGGATAATCCCATGGCAAAAGCAAATCAGGTTTCTATTCCGTATCTTGACCCAAGCGTACAGCATGTGGGAATCAGCCGCTTGCGTGCGTTGAACGTCACTCAGCTACGGGAACTCGACAAGACGCTGGTTATTCAGGACAACGACAAACCGCTAGCTGTTCTTTTGAAGTACGAGCACTTTCTGGTGATGCAAGAGAAGATATTGAAGGCTGAGGGCGAGTGAAACGGCTACTTGTCTTCCGTGGATTCCCGCACGATCCGCAGGGCGTCCTGGCTGCTGTCTATCGGCTTGCACTTGTGGTCATCAAACTGTGCCTGAATGTCGGCTTCCGGATACAGAATGCTGGACTTAAATTGCACATTACAGCGTTCGCAAATGCCTATGGCGGGGAGCGGAGCCTTTTTCACGATCCGCAGTTTGCGCTTCTGCATGACCGCAGTCTAGCGCATTTGGCAGACGGGCGTAACGACTGTGGAAATCAAACGGCACCAGTACCTATTTCCGACTTGACAACACTGGGATTCGGTATATGGTGTTGAATAGAGCCGATTACGCCTTCTCCTCTTTCAGATCCCCTGAACTAAGGCAGCCCATCTGAAGTTCTCTCCTCTTAGTCGCACCAAACCCAGGAGGTTGACATGTTTGCTCGTCACGTTTCCACGCACCTGAAGCCCAATACCCGTGCGGAGTTTACCCAGACCATCGAGAACGAGATTCTTCCCCTGCTTAAGAAACAGCACGGCTTCCAAGACGAAATCGTTTTCGTCGCCCCCGGATCCGGAACGGAAGTGGTCGCTATCAGTCTTTGGGACAAGAAAGAGGACGCGGAGGCCTATCTCCGCGGCAGCTATCCAGAAGTGCTGAAGGCCTTGGCGAAAGTGGTAGACGGCACTCCGGAGGTTCGAAACTTTGAGGTGGCCCACTCGACCTTGCAAAAGACCGCTGTTCTCGTAGCAGCCTGAGGCAAGGAGTCACGCTTTTGCGTTCGTTGGGGGGCGGTCGATCCCCGTCCCCTTACGAAAAAGACAAGAAGAGTCGAGGTCTAGATCTTTCCGGTCACGCTCGCTTCTCAAAGGTAACTGCTTTCCGAAACGCCCGCCTCCAGAAGACTGGGAGGTGTTCTGTGCCCCAGCAATCGCCGATTTCCTTTCAAGTTCGCACGAAAAACGTGCTCATCGTCGATGGCAACGAATCGATGCAGAAGCTGCGCGCCCGCGTGCTGAAAAGCCACGGAGTTCACGTGCACACGGCCAAAAGTGTCACTGAAGCAGAGTTGCTCTGGGTGCCTGATTTTTTCGATTTGGTACTGCTGGACGTGCGCCAGAGATCAGAAGAAGCAGTGGAGTTCTGGAGAACGATTCGGCGCCAGCATCCAGGGCAGCGGATGAGGTTCCTGGTTGGGCCCCCAACATACCTGTCTCCCACCTGCGCCGACGAAGTCATCGCCCGCGACGAGGTTCCTGAAGACGGGGTGCAGGCGCCAGGAATCCCGCATGTCGCATAAAGCCTTACAGACCGATAGCAGCCAGATGGCGACAATAAATTAAGGAGAAAATCCATGAAACCGGAGCTTTTGACCAAGAGAGACGCAGCTATCACGACTCCTGATGAGGAGAACGTGCGCGCCCGCGCTTATGAGCTGTATGAGGTGCGCGGCAGAATAGATGGCCATGCGGAAGAAGACTGGCTTCAGGCAGAAGGCGAAGTAGCAGGAAGCAACGAACGAAACGCCGTCCGAGCCTCAACCTCGAAGATCACTGTGAAAATCGTTGGTGAAGCCATGACGGATTGGACGATCACGTAGTTGAGAGCGATGCTCAAACCACCGGAGGTAACCCATGACTAACATCTAGGTCGGTAACTTAGATTATTCCACTCCCGAAGACCAGCTTCAGACATTATTCGCCGCGTACGGAGCCGTTAAAACAGTCACGGCCGTCACGGATCGCGACACAGGTCAACCGCGCGGATTTGCGTTCGTCGAGATGACTAATGCTACGGAGGCGCGAGATGCTATTCGTACACTGAACGGTTCGGTCCACGGCGGGCGCGCCTTGATTGTCAATGAAGCTTTTGTGTGGCACAGCTTTGCGCAGGTCCGGCGCAAATCATGCGGCGCGATGTGCTGGAGACCTGCCCTCTCGCAGCAGCCCCTGACCACGTACCAGACAACATTCTGCGAAATGCCATCGCCCCAAGTCTTGCCTCTGGCCACGGCCCGAAAGATTCGTCCCTCCCTGATCCCCGCTGCTGATGTCCACACATCCAGCGCAGCCTTGACCCAGTCTGGGATCGGCACAGTACGAATGTGTCCGCCCTTCCCGATCAGGTCCACGATGGCCCAGTGGCCTTGCCGTACCTGCATATCGTTCACGTCCAACCCCACGAGTTCCGATCTCCACAGGCCGCAGCCAAACAGTATCGCCAGCATCGCGCTTCGCGCGCAGGCTCGAACCACATGCGCGGCTGAGGACCGCCGAGCACTCGTCGGACTCAGCCAGTTCCCGACCCGGAAGCCTAGCTGCTTTACGCCCTTCACTCGGCTGATCCCCGCCGCCAGTTCTGGACTCAGCAGGCCCGCATCGGAAGCTTCGTAGGCCAGACGGCGCACCGCTGCTAGTTGCTGGTTGATGGTGTTGGCCGCCAGCCCGCGCGATTCGAGGTACATGCGGTAGCGCGTAACTACGATGCGGTTGAAGGCAAGACGAGGCTCGGAGCAGTACCACGCAATAAACTGATCGAGGGCGTATTCGTAGACGCGGCGCGAGCCGGGTGAGCCGAGACTGTTGAGCACAGCCAGCTTGGAATGATCGAGGTCTGGCAGCCGGAGCGTTCTACGACGATAATTCGGCTGTACTTTCTTTTTGCCCACAGCGACGGCCTCCCGTGCCGCAGCCTTTGGGACTACGGCAGATCGCGCTACGAAGCAAGCACCCATGCGCGGAGCAACCCAGGAGCACGTCATGGCAATCAACAACGAGAAGGTGGATGAGATCACGCTAGCCCTGTTGTACCTAACGACGTTCAAGGACAAGCACGGGCTACGGGCGTGGAAGAGCCACAGCTGGGATGTCCTTGACCGCCTGCACGAGAACGGCTACATCCACGAGCCAGCAACCAAGGCGAAGTCGGTGATGCTGACCGAGGAAGGGGCGGAGTGGTCAAAGCGTCTGTTTGAGAAACACTTCATGACCGAATAAGAAAGCCGCTGCTCTGCTGGACACGCTAGTGCCCCGGCCAGCCCGTGAATTTGAGCGCAATCGCCTGTTAGCGACAACAGATGGTCACAAACATTGCGCGAAAGGGCGGCCCGAGGCTGCCCTCTCCTATTGTCAATTGGAGCAGCTGTTTTTAACGCCGAACGTCGCCAAACCGGAGGCCTCACTCCCACCCGCGGCCAGGTCGTAGATGCCGACACCAATTTTCGCGGTGCTGGCGTTGGCGGGAGCGACGAAAACCACGGTGTCGGCCTCACCCGTGCCCGAGCCTACTCCGAAACTCGCCATGATTGTATTCCCGATGACTTGGAACGACCCGGAAAGCGGGCTACTAACGAAGCTCTCCAGCGTGGCCGTGCCGCTGTTCGGCCGACCGAAGCCGCCATCGTCGGTCAGCTCAAGGCAATAGCTTTGGTTGCCGCATTTGATGTTGCCAAAGATGCCACACTTCGTCTCGGTCACGGACACCGTATAGTTGCCGGTGAAGCTCTGCGCGCTGGCGGAGCTGGGCGTTAGTGCAAAGGCCAGAAGGGGCAATGCCGTCGCCGCGAATGCAAGAATTTTTCCGATCATTGTGTTTTTCTTTTCTCCTAAAGGAAATATAAGTTGGTGCTACCACGATACGTATACCGAAATATGACCCGGTCACTTGTCAGGAAAATGTCAAGCTGGTGCAAAAAACTCTTATGCCGAGAAGAAACTTTCCGAGTCGGAGTAACAGTCCAGCACGTAAGGTCGGCGAAGTTGACGTTAAATCCCGATTTCACTCTTCTCTCGAAGAGCCGTTTGCCCACACATTTTTCTGTCAGCACCTCTTTAAACTTCGATTCGTATTTAAACTTCGATTCGTACTCATGCCCCTGCTATCTCGAAATCATTGAGCGGCGCTCTCGCGCCAGCTTTTGCCTTCGTTTTGACGCGAATCGTGCAGACGGGCGAGGAACCCGTCAAGGTTGCCCTCCGGCTCGCTTCGCTCGACCTGTGACTGAACCCTCGCCCGTCTGCTGACTACCTCTCCGCTATGAAACGAAGGCACACAATCGAAGCCCAACCCCGAAAACTTCGGTTGACATCAAGCGCCTTCTCATGGAGGAAAAAACAATGAAATTAGAAGAGATCAAGAACAAAACCAACGAGGCGGTCAACTATTTGGTCGCAGGTTTGGAGTCGGGAGACAGTGAGGTGTTGACCCAGTACCTCAGCGCGATGGCCCGGTTTCATCACTACAGCTTTGGCAATATCATGCTGATTGCGCGGCAAAAACCACAGGCAACCAACGTCGCTGGAATTCGCACATGGAACTCGCTTGGCCGCTTCGTCAAAAGAGGCGAGAAAGGCATCCTGATTCTTGCCCCGATGGTCGGCTATCGCAGGTCGCGCCAGAACGAAATCGCGACCGAAATAAACACTGACAATGCAGCGGACGAGCGCAGGCCGGAACAGCAACTCGTTGGTTTCCGAGCCGTGTACGTGTTCGACAGATTATCTCGTGATTTGCGGCCGAGCCTCTGCGTGCCCGATGGATGTCGCCAGTGCCACTTTAGAAAGTCCCCTCGATAGCTTTAGTCCAAGTAATTCAGTCGTGGTTAATGGAAGTGGATTAGCCGCACTTCTTCTGCGCAGAAGAGTATTCTGCCGCTGGAACCGATGCACTCACTGCGGTACCTTTTTCGGTCGAGACTACTTCGAGCGAACCTCCCAGTTGCCGCATGCGTTCGTTCATGCCTCGCAATCCAACTCCGAGCGCGCCCGTCCAATCTTGGCCAGATTGTTCCAAGAGTCCTGACGGAATTCCTTTTCCTGAGTCGGTCACTTCGAGAGTAACCGTTCCGTTGCTCATCAGCAGTCTAATGTGTGCAGTCTCGCTTCCAGAATGACGGTGAACATTGGTGAGACTCTCCTGAAGCACTCGAAATAGCGCCAGCTCCACATCGCGTTGCAGGCGACCAAGGTCATGGTCAACTTCGAAAGTGGTGTTGATCCCGCTGCGTGCCGAGAATCCATCAACATACCACCGTATCGCTGATTCCAAGCCCATCTCTTCAAGCATGGGAGGATACATGAGGTAGGAGATGGTTCGAACCTCCTTGAGCGACTCCTCCGCCAAACGAACGCATTCTGCAATCTCGGAAGCTGCCTCATCATTCTTTCGTCCGGTAGGGGATGCCAGCATATCCAGCTTAATCTTCAGCGCCGTAAGGCATTGCCCAAGGCTGTCGTGAAGGTCCCTGCCGATGCGTCTTCGCTCTTCATCCTGCGTGCGAAGCAGGTGGAGGGACAATTCTCGCAGTGACTTCTCCGAAGTTTGTAAATGTAGTTCGGCTTCTCGCCTTTGAGCAACTTCCTCTTGCAATGTCCTCTCTATCCGCATTCTTTCCGTGAAATCCCGCGTGACTTTTCCGAAACCGATCAGTTTGCCGGCATCATCTCGAATGGCCGTGATGATCACATTTGCCCAAAACCTGGAACCATCTTTACGCAAACGCCAGCCTTCGTCTTCGAAGCGCCCTTCTTTTGCGGCAACCTCCAATTCCCATTGTGGCTTGCCATTTCGCAAATCTTCTTCTGGGTAGAAGCACGAGAAGTGTTTGCCGATAATTTCCGCACTGTCATACCCCTTGATGCGTTTTGCTCCCTTATTCCAGCTCTTGACGCGGCCATCGGGGTCCAGCATGAAAATTGCATAGTCTTGGACCCCCTCTACGATCAATCGGAAGCGGTCCTCGCTTTCCTGCAGTGTCAATTTGCTTTCCAGAACCTCAGCCCTCTGTTGAAGCTGAGCAATGGTGCGAAGTCGCTCCTCGACGCTGCTCAGCCCCAAATAGCTCTCGCTGGGAACCACACTGGAGTGCTGCGCACACATCTTCAGAAATGGCTCGATGTGTCTCTCATTCTTGAAGCCGGTGATCGGGTGGGCACAAAGAAGCGAGAACGAATGTTTTTGAGCTAAGTTGTTCCACAGGTCCTCGACCCGCAGAGCCTCCAGGGGTTTTCCGTCCGCCCACAATAGCGCCACCATTTCTCCGAATACGGCAACGCGAGAATCCTTGTCGTCAGCAGCGTTGCGGACTCGCCTCAGAACGTCGCTGATAGTGTTGATGAACCGGGTCTCATCGACCGAGCCATTTGCCATAATTTTGGGAAGAGTTTCATTCGCGTCCAGTAGGACGTAACGCCCTTGGCTGATTGCCTTTGCTGTATCCACACCTCGTGCTTTCAGCCGCTGCGCAAGCCCATCCTGGTGCGCCTTGGTAGCGATGACGACGGCGCCATCACCCACCGCAAGGGCCCCTCCGATGAATCGGCTCAACACGTCGAGAAGAAACCCATCGTCCGTATATAACTGAACGAAATGACCGTCATGGTCAGAGCCAGGCGTGCTCGCGATTGACGGGATCAACTGGAGATCGGAGTTGCTAGGAGAAGTGCTCACGTCTACCTCCGCGGGATATGATGACTCACTGCGAGTTAGAACAATGCCATTCACTTTGTGTTCCATACGTACAGAAAGGTAGCGTCGGTTGCAGTAGCAACGTTGCGTCCCGCTTTCCGAGTTGCACGATTCAACGCTGATCTCACCTTTTCTTTGCTTTCAACCAATTCTGCAAAGGGCACTTTGAGTGCAACGCCATCTGGCAACTGAGCAAGATCCGAAAGAATCTTGGTAACAATCTGCTTGTGCTTTCCGTTCCGGCTTTGAGGTACATCCGGCTGTGACATTGTCTTGAAGTTCATTGGAGCATTGTGGGTCTTGGGACTCATCGGGCATCCTCCGTGGGCGACAAACGTTAAACTAACGTGACGCAAATAGTACGACGGCGTAACGAGGGATGCAAGTAAAAATTCGGCCCGTAAAATACCGACACGCTTTTCCCGCCGTGCCGGAAACGCGCCGTCGACAAAGGGAGGGTACAAGTGTAGGAAAATGAATAACTTCCCCGCGCTAACAGCAAATGTCGCTTTTCAAAGGATATGACCCGTATGACTCCCAGCCTGCTAGTGTTTGTGAGTGACTTGTAGGAGGAGATTGCAATGCGAAGAGCGAAAACACATTTCGAGCAGATTCCAGTAGCGCTTGTGAAGAAGATTGCTGAAGAAGCATTTCCTGAAGTGACAGAGATCCGAAATGACAATGTAATCCTTAAAGTTCCTGCCAAAAAAACTGAGCCCCATGCCAGCCGAGCACATTCGCGTTGCAGAAATGGAAGAACCATGGAAATCCGATTGGGAAGCGAAGACGATGGAGTTATTAGATATCCGGATTGGGAAAAGCCTTTGCAAGAGGCCGTGGTTAAGGTTGACAAGGACAAATTGAAGTCACGGGTGGGCGCTGCAGAAACCGCTATTTTCAATCGTCTGCAAGCCATTTCACGCAGTGCTGATCACGCAGCCGAGCGCCGGGCCATAACAGACGCTCTGGCCCTCATCCGCGTTCTCAAGCGGGACGCTCTCGATTTTCCTGAGTGGGAAAAGAAATAGTCAGGCGGCAAGCGGGTCAAGCAAACTACGCGCTTTGCCAAGGAGCACGGACACATGCTCAGACTTTGAAACGAGTGCGGAGACTCCTGCGGAGCGGGCTTCCTGCTCAGAGAACACATCGCTGTACTCGCTGAATATAATCAGCGGTGCGGTAGGCATCAGCCTTTTCAGGACACGGGCAGCCTCGATGCCGTTCATCACCGGCATTGACAGATCCATAACGATCAAGTCAGGGCGCAACCTCTCTGCCTTTTCAATAGCCTCTTGGCCGTTCTCGGCCTCACCGCATACCTCAAAGTCCGTTTGCGAACCGAATAATACACAGAGGACGTCACGGATTGCAGCGTTGTCATCGACCAACAACACCGTCTTGGCCATCAGCGTCAACCTCTGTAAAACAATGGCATTAAAAATGCATGGTGCGATCACAGGCCAAACTATAGATGCAGCAGCAGGGGATAGTGTTTGCCAAGATTTTTTGACGAGCCGTCAAAGTAAGGTCGGTCTTCAGGACGCCCGCTCTATAGCGGCGGCGACGTCATCGCTCATTTCCTCCGCTCTCTGCAATGCCCCCTTGATCCTGACAATTTCCATCTCGCGGGCCGCAAGCTGTCCGGCAACCCGCGAGGTAACAGTTGTAGCTAGGGGTGGTACCCCCCTACCTAGGTAGGGTCCGGAGGAAGTTATCTGGTGATGGAGTTTCTCGAAGGGGAAACTCTGGGCGAGCGGCTTCGTAAAGGTGCTTTGCCATTGAACGAGATTCTAAGGATTGGGATTACCGTCGCCGAAGCACTGGCTGCGGCGCACCGGCAGGGGATTGTGCACCGCGATCTGAAGCCGGGGAACATCCATGCTGACGAAAGGCGGCGCGAAGTTGATGGACTTCGGGCTGGCCAAGGCTGCGGCTGTAGGTTTTGATGCTGCAGCATCGAACGCACCGCTTTTGTCGGCGGCAAGAACGATGAGCGAGGCCAGTCCTATCTCTCCACTGACAACGGCCGGCGCGATCGTCGGCACGTATTTGCCCGCAAATTGCGCGCACCGTTTCCGGACCCTACCTAGGTAGGGGGGTACCCACCCCACCTTTAGAGCTGCCGAGTCACCTCTGAACACAGAGGTAACAGTTGTAGCTAGGGGTGGTACCCCCCTACCTAGGTAGGGTCCGGAGGAAGTTATCTGGTGATGGAGTTTCTCGAAGGGGAAACTCTGGGCGAGCGGCTTCGTAAAGGTGCTTTGCCATTGAACGAGATTCTAAGGATTGGGATTACCGTCGCCGAAGCACTGGCTGCGGCGCACCGGCAGGGGATTGTGCACCGCGATCTGAAGCCGGGGAACATCCATGCTGACGAAAGGCGGCGCGAAGTTGATGGACTTCGGGCTGGCCAAGGCTGCGGCTGTAGGTTTTGATGCTGCAGCATCGAACGCACCGCTTTTGTCGGCGGCAAGAACGATGAGCGAGGCCAGTCCTATCTCTCCACTGACAACGGCCGGCGCGATCGTCGGCACGTATTTGCCCGCAAATTGCGCGCACCGTTTCCGGACCCTACCTAGGTAGGGGGGTACCCACCCCACCTTTAGAGCTGCCGAGTCACCGTGGTCCTCGCAAGGAACTCGTGGGCGTCCGAGCGATATTCTCACTGGCGGCAGAGGGGAAAGGTCCCAGTGCAATAGCCCGTGAGCTAAATCGAAGTAGCATAACCCATGGCGGCAGACCGTGGACACACCAAGCTGTTCGTGACATCGTGCAAAATCCCAAGTACATGGGCTGCAACTTATGGAATCGACATTCGCAGCGCCTCCGAGGACCGCTCATCCCTGTGGAACCCCAGTTTTGGATCAAAAAGCCGCTGGCTTTCGCTCCGATTGTTGACGAGCAAACATTCGCCCGCGCACAGGCTGGTCTACCAGTTCCGAAGCGGTGGTCGGATGAGGAAATCTTGAAGAGGATTCGACGCTTGTTCAAGACCAAGGGTCGGCTCAGTGAGACGCTCTTACGAAAGGCGCGTGGTATGCCCTGCACGGTCACACTTCACAATCACTTCGGCACGTATCGCCAACTCTATGAGAAAGTGGGTTACCACATTGGTGCCGAAGACATTCACAGCGGTGCCCAATCTGAACGTTCGATGAAGTTACGCCAGAGTTTGGTGAGCAGCCTCAAAGAATTGTTCCCTGAACACGTGGCGGTCACTCACCTTCCCAATCGGTCGCGATCAATACTCTGGATAGACAGGAGCTTTATGGTGTCCGTCCTGCTGTGCAGGACGAAGCACAAACACGGAAAGTTATGCTGGGCAGTGGACCCTAATCCCGCCGAACGGAATTGCGTTACCTTGCTCTGTACGATGAATAGCAGGCATGAACGTGTCATCGACTACTTCGCGCTGCCGACGATGGAGGGGTACAAGCGAACATTCATGCACGATTCTTGGTTTCGCAAGGCGGTAAAACTGCGCGATCTATCTGGCTTCTACCACACCGTTACCAAGCTGTGGGCGCAAAGATCGCATAACGCGAGAGTACGCAGAACGGATTTTCCATGAACGTCGCCCAGCCGTCTGACTACGATAAGAGCCGACTGCGAGTCTCGGCTGGCTCCACCGGACGCGAGCAAGTTATGCTGGCTCCCGGTTGTAGCTAGGGGTGGCTACCCCCCCTACCTAGGTAGGGTCCGGAGGAACAGGCCGGAATGGATTATCAGTTATTGGCAGCGGGAAAACGAGGTCGGAAAAGGAGGGGAGCCTCAGCCCTTGCAATCAAGAAGGGGCAGACCGTGAAAAGGCCTCCGGACTGCGGGAAATAGGCACAGTCCGGTGTGATGGCTTGCGGCGAGGAGTTCACGATCGCGCATCGGCCCGCGCTTGCTGACAAAGAGAAGGCCGACAGACAGCAAACTGGCTCGCAGAATTCCGGACCCTACCTAGGTAGGGGGGTAGCCACCCCTAGGTACAGATCGGGCCCACGTGTTATTACGACAAGACCAACGACTTGGCTAAGACGCGCGAAAAGATGTGCAGCAACTAGAAGGTCCCCGCCTAACCCCGCGCGGGGCGCGTCTGTGTTGGAGCGCGCGGAGGGGCGCGGGCCGAGGGGACCTGGCCTTAGCGCCCAAAACCCTGCCGGGGCGGGCAATGAGTGATCGGTAAGGAATATGCTCCCAGGAGATGGTGGTGCACCCGTAGAATACGTCAATGAGTGGCGCTAGAAAATACACAATTGCAATACGACCGTCTGAGGGCGAAAGAGTTCGTAAGGTAACAAAGATCATCGGTCTGAACGGTGACGGCTTTTCGATTCTGGCGCCCTACCATAAGGCTCGCGAGGGGTTTTTATTTAAGATGCCTATCGACCCCAGCGTGCATAAACCCGGACCGCACCAGCTTCCCTGGGATCAGGCAATTACGTACACGGCCAACGATCGGGTGAAGCTTAGCTATCATTCGGATGGCTTTGCGCAATTTTCGAGCGAGACACAAGGTCAGATCATTTCGGGTCGAGACCCGCAAACTGGAGAGCCGAAAGGACTGGGCCTGTTTACGCATCCGCTGCGCTCGCCAATCTGGAGCGGCCCGAGCGTCAGTGTAATGATCTGGGGTATCGAGGATTTTGAAGAAAGCGGTGCCGAAGACGACTTAGTAATTTTTGAACCTACCGATTTTTACTATCGAGGGTGCTCGTCAACGGATGCGAATAGTTGGATGTTGGCAATCTATGCATTTCAGGCAGGCATAACTCCGCCCGTTCAGTTTTACCAAGGGCAGCCGGTTGTGGAGACGTCCCTGGAATCATTGAATGCTGGTATGACTTCCGTCGTGCGGTTGAGAATCATCACGTTGCCTAAAGAATTGGTTTTTCTCGGTCTCATGGTTAACCGCACTATCACAGGCTTTCCTTCAAGTTCAGGGTGGATGCTCAATGGCCCAGGGGATTTCACTTCGACACGACGAGGTCATGTGCTCATGGGTATATACCCAAGAATTGAAGTCCCTACGGCTCTGGGCACTCTGGATCGCAGCGTGACGAACGCGACCGAGTCCAAACCCTGAATATTCAGTTGGGATTAGGGAGGAGCACCCACGCCCCCCGCGCCCGCACGCCCGCTCTCGCTCCAGCTCTCCGCTCCCGAGCACCGTCGGTGTTTGACATGAGTCGGACAACATCTTCACAATTGGAATAGAACTCATCCTTCTCAACCAGGAGCAAGAAATATGTACAACGACAATCAAGACTGGGTTTGTGCGGATTGCCCTAATCCTGTATACGTGTTGACCGATCTGTACCTAGGGGTGGCTACCCCCCTACCTAGGTAGGGTCCGGAATTCTGCGAGCCAGTTTGCTGTCTGTCGGCCTTCTCTTTGTCAGCCAGCGCGGGCCGATGCGCGATCGTGAACTCCTCGCCGCAAGCCATCACACCGGACAGTGCCTATTTCCCGCAGTCCGGAGGCCTTTTCACGGTCTGCCCCTTCTTGATTGCAAGGGCTGAGGCTCCCCTCCTTTTCCGACCTCCTTTTCCCGCTGTCGATAACTGATAATCCATTCCGGCCTGTTCCTCCGGCCCCTACCTAGGTAGGGGGGTAGCCACCCCTAGCTACAACCGGGTTCGATCTTCCTTCCGGTGAGACACAATTTGAAAGGCCGCATGGCAACCGCTAATTCACTTCTTCGAGGCAACCATGATCACAAGAATCGCAGGAAGATAGAGAACCGACGCATGAAGGAGGCGGCTGGCCCTGACGGTCGAGCTTGACGCCGCAAGTTTACCTACGTGATAGAGCAAGAAGGCTCCCGCCACGCAAGTACCAGCCCAATACAGCAAGCCAGCACGATCCCCTAGCGACAACATCGTAGCAAGCACCAGGATCAGGGTAAACCCTACAATCTCCATGCGAGTAAAGCGCGAGTCACGATCGAAATCGGGCAGCATGTGATACCCGGCTCGGTTGTAGTCGTCGCGATACATCAGGGCGATAGCCAGAAAATGAGGAAACTGCCATAGAAACAGGATGGCAAAGAGAAACCAGGCTTGCCGGGTGATGTTCGCCGAAGCTCCCGCCCAGCCGATCAGGGTAGGCATCGCGCCCGGGAAGGCGCCCAGGAGCGTGCAGAGGGGCGTCTTCCGCTTGAGTGGGGTGTAGACAAGCAGATAGGAAAGTAAAGTCGAAACCGCCAGCAGGGCCGACAACGCATTGACTGCGATCAGCAGATAGAGCCCTCCCGCGACACTCAGCAGAACGCCGAACACAAACGCCTCGCGGCCTGTGAGCCTGCCGGAAGGCAACGGACGAGAGGCAGTCCGGCGCATCTTGCCATCCCAAACCCGCTCCATCCATTGATTCAAAGTTGCCGTCCCGCTGGCAACCAGTAACGTTCCCAGGAGCGTGTTCAACAAGCCGCCGATTCGCAGGGGTCCTCGCGAGGCCAAGTAATAGCCCGCCGAGGCGGTCATCAGGATCAGCAGGTTAACCTCAGGTTTGGTGAGGGTGTAATAGTCCCGGAGTTGGGACTTGAAGGTCTGTGGGGAAACTGGACGAGCCATCAGGTGAGTGGTGGTCATTTTACCAGTCTTGCCGAGATTCGGCGCCGGACTCCGTCCGCCTAACCTGATTGCGCTTGTGATACACAACAAAAATCATGCCGATCGATCCGAGGGTGGGAGGAACGATAAGGATCAGAATCCCGCTTTTCAATGCCTGGATCATTCGAGAGCCCGAGGAAGCCGCTTGCGTATAACAGAGCGCGCACTGCTGGGAGAAGGCCGGCACAGCGGCGAGCAACAGGATCATCCCTGCCAACGCAACCCATGCGAGTCGAATACTCGATTTACGCATTGAACACCCTTGAACTAGCTTGCCATGTAGCCGGTAACTCGGAACACGAGCAGCCGGAAGCTATC
Organism: uncultured Acidobacteriota bacterium; assembly: GCA_963717205.1. GTDB lineage: Bacteria > Acidobacteriota > Terriglobia > Terriglobales > Acidobacteriaceae > Sulfotelmatobacter. Next base: position 41,065 of record CAVQVP010000003.1, read on the forward strand.
GGTCCAAATATAGTTCATGGTCGCGAGTACGAACGCCATGAAATAAACGAAGAACTTGATGAACCCCGGCGTTTCCGTGCCAAGGTTCATGAAAAATAACAGCACGAGGATGGTCTCGATGACGGCGAAGGTCGCAAAGCGCACGAACATCTGCGACCCCTCGGCGTTCTGATAACCAATGACGAACTGCAACGCCGTGATGATCAACAGAGCGACGTATACGGCCACATACTTCTTCATTCCACTTGCTCCAGCTGTCGTCATGTATTCGCTCCTTAGTTTGTTAGGTCTAGCGCGCCAAGTTCATCAGATAGACGAGCGGAACGATAAACAGCCAAACCAGCCCTATGAATTGCCAGAAAAGGTTGAATAGTTCGATATCGTCGGCGTTGTAGCGGCCTCCCTGATAGCGGATCGCCACGACGATTAGAGCAATCGTACCGACCAAGATATGCGCCAGGCTAAACCCGGTGATGCTATAGAACGCAGCCCCAAAAGGCGCCGGACTCCAGGGATTGTGAAACAGGCTGACGCCCTGGTCCATCATGCCCATCCAATCTCGGATGTGCAGCAGGGTGAAGAGAACGCCCCCGGCGGCGGTGAACATCATCCACCGGAAGGCTCGCGCCTTGTCGATGGCTTTGGCAGCTCCGAGCGCCATGAGCATAGTCAAGCTGCTGGTTAGCATGATGAGCGTCATCACAGCGACGCTGGTTACGCTGTGGAAAGGTCGCGGCCATTCGGGGGTGGCAATGCGCAGGAAGGCGTAGGCTGCCACACACGCAGCGAACGTCATCACGTCCGACATGATGAACAACCACATCGCCAGCTTTTTGGAAGGCATCACAAATGGACGCGCTTCCATCGGTGGGGCGGAGTGCGCTCCCATGGTCAAATGTGCTTCGCTCACAGTGCCTCCTGCGTGGTATGGATTAAAGCCTCATCCAAAGCAACAAAAGCAAATACACCCAGAGAATGCCCATGAAGTGCCAATAATAAGAGAAACTATCGAGCGTGCTGCGCCGCAGGACAACCCGGTTCAGTTTGCGTATCACGTAGGTCAATCCAGTCAGCCCACCCAGCACATGCAGCCCATGAATCGCGGTCAGCAAATAGAAAAAGGAACTGTTGGGATCGGTGGCAAGATATAAGCCCTGGGAGCGCAACTGCAGCCAGGCCACGTATTGACCGGCAACAAAAACCACACCGAGGACCGCTGTAACGTACAGCCAGCGGGCAGGGCTTAGAGCGTCGGCTCGTGGACCGCCCATGAAAACTGCGACCCGGCGGCGAGCAAATTCCAAAGTTACGCTGCTAGCCAGCAGCACCAAGGTATTCCCGAAAAGAATGTTGGGCAGAGTAAGGTGGTACCAGTCCGGCGCTGCTCCTTGCCGGACGATCAAGGCGCTGGTCAGGGCTGCAAAGCTCATGGTGATAGCAGCCAGCGCCACCCAGATGCCTGTCTTTGACGGAGGGGGAGCGTAATCCTGGACCGCACGCAAGCTGCCATCGTTGGGAACCAGATTCCGGAAGCCACCGTTGCCCGAATGTCCCGGTGGCGATGGGCGACGCTGCTCAACCTTGGGCGGCTCGTGGACCGTGGTTGCCATAGGTATTGAACTCCTTAAACAAATTGCATGATCGTCGCTTACGGCTCGTCGTGTGCGCCCTTCACCTGCTCGGGTGAGTCTTGCATTAAGTAATCACCCGTGGAGCTCTGCACGCCATACTGATATGGATCGTGATAAACCACAACATGCCGGCCGCCGAAGTTATCGTGCGGCGGAGGCGAAGGGATTGACCACTCCAGCGAAGTGCCTTGCCACGGATTGTCTGGCGCAGGCTCGCCCCAGAACCGGCTGTGAATGAAGTTGTAAAGGAAAATGAATTGAACTGCACCAGTGAAGAGCGCAGCTATGGTGATGAACTGGTGCACGCCGACTAGTGGCTGCATATAGTCCACCACGAATGCCTGGTAACGCCGCACATTTCCAGCCAGTCCGAGATAGTGCATCGGCATGAAAATGGCGTAGACGCCGATGAAAGAAAGCCAGAAGTGAATCTTGCCCAGGGTTTCGTTCATCATCCGGCCCCACATCTTCGGGAACCAGAAGTAAGTCCCAGAGAAGATGCCGAAGATCGCCGCGATGGCCATCGTGAAATGGAAATGAGCCACCACGAAGTAGGTGGCGTGGAGCAGGATCTGGATCGAGGGCTGTGCCAGAAAGAAGCCACTGATGCCGCCGGTGATGAACAGTGAAATAAAGCCTAGCGCGAAGAGCGAAGCTGCGTTGATGCGTATCTTTGCGCCGAACAGGCTCCCAATCTGAATCAAGACAATGATCGTGGACGGGATGGTGATCGCCAGCGTCGGGAAGGAGAACAGCACCGAGGAGAAGGGATTCATCCCGCTGACAAACATGTGGTGGCCGTACACCATGTAGCTGAGAACGGCCAGGGCTCCCATGCTGTAAACCAACACGCGGTGGCTCAACATCGGCTTGCGCATGTTGGTGATAAGCACATGGGAAACGATCCCCATTCCCGGCACGATGGCGATGTAGACCTCAGGATGACCAAAGAACCAGAACAGGTGCTGCCACAGAAGGGTGGAGCCACCCGAATGAGGTTGCAATTGGTCGTTGATCACAAGATTGGAAGCGACGAAGAAACTGGTTCCGGCCACGTGATCAAGAATGAGCAGGATCAAGGCCGGCATTAGCACGGAGAACGAAGTCAGCCCCATGCAGGAGGTGATGAACCACGCCCAGGTGGGAAGAGGCAACCGCCACATGCTCATGCCCTTGCAACGCAGGTCCAGGATATTCGGAATGAAATTCAATGCCCCGAACAGCTGACCCACGCAGAAGATGGCGAGGGACGTCGCCCAAATGATCACGCCCAAACCCTGGCCGGGACCAGCCACGGGCCCGAGGGCGCTGAGCGGCGCGTATTGGGTCCAACCGCCCAAGGTTGGGCCGTCGCCCACGAAGAACGACAAAAGCATGACGCAGAAGGCCACGAACGTCGTCCAGAATGACATCATGTTGAAATGCGGGAACGGCATGTCCTCTGCGCCCGTGTGGATGGGGATGAAGAAATTGCCGAAGGCCGCGAATGGTGCAACCGTCAACACAAAAAAGACCATGAAAGTGGCATGCATGGTCATGAGTTGCAAGTAGTACTCTGGCGTCATGACATCCCCTGGGGCGCCGGTCTTGGAGAGCAAATGCAGCCCCGGAATGGCATAGTTCGTCCAGCCCAGGTGGATACGCATGAGCCAGGAAAGCGGCATGCCGATCAACACGGCGGCCAAGCCCAGGCCGTAATATTGCTTGCCGATCACTTTGTGATCGAGGCTGAAGATGTGCTTCCGGATGAAACTCGTCGGAGGCCCGTGGTGTACGGCCGCGTGTCCTGAAGTGTCGTGCATGTCCTCACCTCGAATAAAAGAGATCTCTCCGCCGCAACCGGTACGGACGGTCCTCCCTTACTGCTACTGCAAGGCTTGTTCCTTCTTCAGCCAGTCGTCAAAATCCTGCTGAGACATCACCTCAAGGTATGCCTTCATGTTGTAATGCCCGAGGCCGCAGAGCTGGCTGCACACGATTTCATACTTGCCAACCTTCGTTGCCGTGAAGTGTATTTGGAGGTCCAATCCCGGAACGAAATCCTGATGAATCCGCAACGCTGGAACATAGAAGGAGTGGCTTACATCTTTGGCGTGCATCAGCAAGCGGATTTCGCGGTTCACTGGAATAGCCATTTCGGCAGTTATGATGTCGTCTTTGGAATCCTGGTCGTGTGTGGTGTCGAGGCCATAGAAGTTCGCGTTGGCCTCACTGATCTGGTCCGGATGAATTGGGCCGAACGATCCATCCGGTCCTGGGTAGCGGAAATAGAATGCAAACTGTCCCGCCTGGACCTGGACCGGCATCGCGTCTGGACCGGGCGGTGTGAAGTAGATCTGGGCCCAGGCTTTTACCCCAAAAATTCCCAGAGCGAACACTTCCACGCCGACAAGAATGAACGCTGCAGCCACCAAGCCCTTCGCGCCACCGGGAAAAGTCTTCGACTTCTCTCCCGGTCTGTCACCAGAGAACCTCCAGATGAACCACGCCAGGAGGATCTGGGAGGCGAGGAAGGAAATTCCGGCCTCCCACATCGTGTCCGACAACTGCTCATCAATGGCCTGACCGTGAGTGGAGATGTCCTCCATCGGATGCCAGGTATTGCGGATGATGGGAATCGCGGAAAGGATCGCGATTACGACGATGGTGACCGCAAACAATTTCGCCATGATGCTTCGCCCTCCGACCGAACTTGTTATCCGGCCTCGTCAGCTTGGTTCAAAGCCGCAGCAACATTGTCCTGCCGCGTTCTCCCGCCGATTCCGCTCCTTACTCCGCCTTTTACTTCGCCTTGAAAGTAAAATCAGCAGTTCCCGGCTTGCCCGCGGCAACCGTCACTTTTTGCGTCTGGGTGCCGTAGGTTTCCTGCCACGCAGTTACCGTGTAATTTCCGGGCGGCACGTCATTGATCGTGTAATTGCCACTCCCGTCCGTGGTCGCGTAAGGACCTTTTACAACCACGTACCACCCGTTCATCCAAGGATGGATGTTGCACTTGACCGGGATTACTTCCACTGCCTTCCAGCTCTTCTCGACGGGCGCTGCTCCTGGAGGCTGAGACTGATTCCAGGGGATATTGCCCGTCATTGGGTTGGGCAACGGGTGAATATTGTGGGTGGTCTGATCGCTGGTGGTCACCTTAAAAGTCTGGCCCGTATCGACCGCCAACACATGTGGCGTGTACATGCAATTTTTTTGATCAAATACCGGAACCGTCGTTGAGGTCTGGGCGGCGCCGCTCCAGTCGGAGATGTAGAGGACCACATTCTCCAGTCCACCACTGCTGCCAACTACGACGCTTTCGAGGTGGGGTGTGTCGTTGGCGTGTTGTTTAACGCAGTAGGGATCTTTCGACATGTCGATACCCTTCATGTGTGGGGCGGTGCCGTCGAGTTTAACGGTGCCTGTAATCTTGCCTTCCCCAGCCGCGTCGATCTTTTGACCCAAAATCAATGCCCCACAGCAGACTAGAAGTAGAGCTGACAATACCGCAGCAATTTTGTCGCGATTCATAGAAGTCTCCTTAAGCTGCAATCTCCTTCTTGACGAGAAAACGGCAGCCAATTTGCACCCATTGTGTCGAGGCCTCCGCACAGCGCGTGTTCCCCAAACATCGGGACGGAATTAGGTGATTGTAGAGTGGGTCCTTCTGGTTGGTCTTGAAGGTCTGCTCCCAAAGCCATGTACTGCCGATGAACATTAGGAAGATGGCCCGAGCCCTGCGACGAATGCATTTCACTGCACACCTCGCCTTTAACAACGGAACGGGCGGAATCATAGACGAAATTCCGACTCAAATGCGGAAATAGTTCTTGTATGAACAAATTGTCATTTTCCGGAAAAATCTCTGTAATGTCAGAAAAGGGGGGTAATGTTCCGGTCGCATAGTGATCGTGCGTCCGCGTATCGCAGACGCAGCTTAGTTACTTGGTGTCGCCGGAACCTACAGACCTCCAAACTTATTCCCCAGAGGAGGTCCAACCACCTGACCGGCGCAGACTAATACTGAACTCAGGCAAAAGTCAAGGAGCTTTTACACCATTTTTTACAATTTTTTTACATTGTCATTTCGAACAGATTGGCAGCCCAATCGTAAAAACTTTGTCCGGGCAAAATTTTTGACACCATCATCACCCTGTCCGACAGACACGTGTGTGAGCATCCAGATTTCTGTCATGTCGATGAAGTTTCGAGCACATGGACGGGTAGCGACAGAGTTATAACAGCGCCACCTCCCGCACGATCCGAGATCCTAGCCTCGCCGCCGTGCGCCTGGACAACGGCATCCACAAACGCAAGTCCAAGACCGTGTCCAGGAGAATGTTTCCCCTTTACGAAGCGATTGAAAGCCCTGCTGCCGATGTCAGGCGGGAATCCTGGGCCATTGTCTTCAATGACCAGTTCTGCTGACCCTTGATGCGAAAATAGCCCAATGTTCACTCGGCATCCCACTGGCAAGTGAGTCAATTCGTTTTCAAGCAAATTGCTTACCACACGATTCAGCAGGGTCAGGTCAGCATCCACGACCACACGGCGTTCGAGGTTAGTCGTCACTTCGTGATGGCGCTCAGCCATCGCCGGCTGATAAATGTCAACTAGCTGTCTCACGACATCGGAGAAGTCGACTGGACCGCGATCCATGTGGAGCGCGCCGGCCTCTGCCTCGGCAAGATCGAGGGTGGTATTCAACAATTGCAAGAGCCTATCCAGGTCTTCGACCGCTTCCCCAACCGAGTCACGCCACTTCTCATTTCCTTCATGACATAATGCGGATTCGAGCGTCCCACGAATCAAGGTCACCGGGCTTTTGAGGTCGTGCGCGATACCGCCGGTAACACTGCGAAGCTGATTCACCGAGGACTGAAGCCGGTCCAACATGCGATTAAACGTCTTAGCCAATCGCGAGATCTCATCCGAATTCACGGGTTCAGGCAAGCGTTCGTCTAAGTCTTCGGTGCCAATTCGCGCGACGGTTTCCGTAATGCGTTCGACACGGAGTAGGGTCCGACGGGCGCTCCAGTAGGAGATTACAAAACCGACCAGGAACATGCCCCCCCAGACCAGGAGAAAACGACGGCCCAATGTGTGCAGCAGGTGGTTAGCACCACGATCTGAGAGTCCTAGATAAACAGTTCTTCCGTTTTGCGCCCTGACAACGACTCGAAAGGTTTGGCGTAACCCTTCCACTTTTATTGATCGCGGAACGCCCGGAACTAGCTTCGCCCCTTGAATCGCTGTGACAAAAGCATCCTTTGAGTTTGGGCCTACCCACAGTTGAGCTTCACTGTTGTTGGGATCTGTTGCCAAAAAGAAGACAGGATTCAGCCTTTCCCCACGGGCATTGCGCTGATCCGGCACTTCCTGAGTAGCAAGCTCAGCCACCTCTCCAACTATCCGCTTGTACAGGTGATCTCTGGGAGTATCGGCTGAGACCTGAGCAAGAACCTCAGCCTCGCCGCTAAGCCAAGTGTCACTGCGCTCTCGGATGCCCTGAGCGACAAGGTAATAGACTATGTAGAAAGCCACAGCGGTTCCGAGCGCGAACGCCAGAGTTGTCCAAGTCGAAATCCGCCACGCGGCGGTGGAGCGTAAATTCTTAGGCATACTTGAGCACGTAGCCCACACCGCGAATCGTGTGGATCAGCGGCCGTGGAGTGTCATGGTCTACCTTGCTGCGCAAGCGATAAATATGAACATCCACGACGTTAGTTGCGGGATCAATCCGCATTCGCCAGACGTGATCCAAAATCATGGTGCGAGTCACCACGCGACCTTCGTTGCGGCAAAGATATTCCAGCAGAGAAAACTCCTGTGGGGTCAATTGCAGCAAGTGATCGCCTCGTCGGGCTTCACGACGTACCAGGTCAAGTTGCAAGTCGGCAGCTTGCAGACGCGCCGATTCATTCTGTGGAAGCGCGGACCGGCGCAGGAGGTTTCTCAGTCTTGCCAGCAGTTCCGGGAGGGCGAAGGGTTTCGTGAGGTAGTCGTCTCCGCCCTGTTCGAGTCCGCGGACACGCTCGTCCACGGAACGCCGGGCAGACAGAATCAAAACTGGCGCCGAACTACCTTGGGCGCGGCAGCGGGCAATCAAGTCCAATCCATCCAAGTCTGGAAGCCCAAGATCGATGACGAAAGCATCGTGAATGCCTTCCAAGGCCATGGTTTCCCCGGCTTTCGCAGTACTGGCCGCATCCACCAGGTATCCCGCTTCCACCAGCGCGCGTTTCAAGAACTGCTGAATGGATACATCATCTTCTACTAACAACAATCGCATAGGAACTTCCCGCCAGTCCAAGACTTTACACCTCCATGTGGGATGCACGAAACTCCTCAAACGTTGAATCGCCCGTCGAAGCAGGCCCACCTATCTGGACGAGGCTCCCTGAAAAATCCTTCAGCAAGCCAGGTGAAAACGCGGTCCTCACCTCACTGCTGACGCCAGGTCGTGTCCACGCGCACTGGTATTTCGTTCTTGACCGGCATCGTTAGGAGCGACGGCGGTTCGATTTTGAAGTCAGCGAGTGTGGCCGGAATTGTCCTCGTAATATGAGTTTCACCGCCCTGTGTCTCCAGCTTGAAAGGAACCTGCTTGTACTGGGCAGTCTGTCCAGCGAACTGAATCTCCAAATCGGCATTAATCGTCGACGATGCGGCGGCCGATTCGGGCAGGCGGGTGCGTACGGTCACGATAGGAAACTCTGCGCCGCGCGTTACCTGCAGCAAATGAAGATCGCGGTTACTGTCTCCGGAATCAAACGACTTCACGGGTACCGCGATCAAGAAATCGCATTGTCCGGCATGGCAAACGCCTTTCCCTTTCGCCGCATGGCTCACACCGTCGGTCTCATGGAGGGGGTGCGACACGTGGTACGTGAGCGTGCTCTGTTGGAGGACCCATTGGCCGTCAGCTCCAAACGTTGGGATGGCTAGGGACAAGAACGCAATCAGTATTTTCCTGTTCATAAACTGTGCTTAGAACTTCAGCGAAACCGACAGAAGAGCAGCGCCAAATGCACCCGCCGTAACGATGGCCACCGGGCCGTGCGCCTGCGCGATCCCGTGGACTTTTTCTCCGTTGTTCTTCTGACTGAAGGCCATTGCCCCCAGAATGGGAGTGAGGATCATTCCCGGGCCGTGAATCCAAGCCATCGCCTCGTGAAACTTTATCGGACCGCGCTTCTTGGTTCCGGGAATTCGGGGGGCGCGAATGGCGTAATAGGCTGTGATCCCGTATAGGTCGCCGGTGAGCGCACCTAGAGCAACGTGCAAATCCCGGGAGGCGGTGCCTTCACTCTTGCCCCCGGCATTGAGAGATGTGACGACGCTCGCAATCAAGGGAATGGTTGTGATCAGTCCCATGCGTTGATGGATCTTCAGCATGTGCGTCCTTTTATCCAGTAGCGCCTGCTCCTGGGGATTTCCCCGAGTCTGCTCCGGAGAAAGGCCAAGATCCTCAAGCGAAGGTGCCGTCGCACTGCTGGAGGGTGCGTTCGGCAGACTCTCCTGTTGGGCCGGCGTCGGTTTGCCGGTGCTTTGCCCTTCCACTTCCAGCTTTTCGTCCAAAACTGCCGCCTCGTTCCTGCTGAGGGTTACGGAAGGGATTTCCAACGGCTTGAAACCTGCTGCCTGAAACTTCAGCCGGTAATTTCCGGGAGACAGGTCAAGTTTGAAGCCGCCGTCCGGCCCCGTGGTCGCGCTTTGCGTTTGTCCAGTCTCTGCGCTGGTCGCCGTCACAGTGGCATTCGCAACCACGCCGCCAGAGACGTTAGTAACCCTGCCCGTCAACGCACCGGTTCCAGACCTCTGAGCGATGAGAGACGGAGTTAACATAGCGAACAGACAAACGGCAAGAAGGCCAGAGACAGAACTCCCCCACGCATTCCTCAACATCCTTCACCTCACTCTTTCCGATGCCGCGATGGCCTCGTGTTGCGACGAGGCACCCACCTCAAAGATATGTCCGGGACATTACCGCGCCCTTTCCGGAAGATGACAATTTGTTCATCCACCGGACGTATCCTCGCATCCGCTCGTAACTGCCGATATGATTTCATCAACCGACGGGTGATCTCAGTCTGCGGTTGCAACCATTCTCTGTTCTCATGACTTCATAGTAAGCACGGTTTGTTTCGCATTTTTGGGGCATCCGGTATTTGTTACCTCGCCCTGCGATTCAAGCGGCCTTAGAGCCCGACTCTTCCACCTACAGAACCATCGGGAGTTATTCGAATGCGACGAATTGTATTAAGGCGGGTATTGTTGGCAGCTAGCGTATGCAGTTGCCTGAGTGTTGCGCAGACCCTCCGGCCTCGGCCTCCCGCGGGGACGCAGCAGACCGATGGTGCACCTACATCGCAGAGGTTGGCAGAGAACACGGAGGCTGCGCCAGTGACGATGCCGATGAGCGTCGCGGCGGGGACACCGATCAAGGTGGCGCTGGACTCGGAGGTGCGGATTCGCAGCGTGGGGCAGGCGATCCATGGCAAGACAGTAGAGCCGGTGTATGCATTCGACAAGCTGCTGATTCCGGTGGGGACAGTGGTGAACGGAAAAGTGGCGGCCATCGATGGTGTACCTGGGAAGACGCGAGTGCTGGATGCGACGGACGGGAATTTCTCTCCGGCACGCAGTGTTCATTTGCAATTTGACGAGTTGGTACTGGGCGATGGAAGCCATGTCGCGATGAGGACTGTGGCGTCGCCGGCACCCGATGGAATTCTGCGTTTTGTCTCGGCGAATGAGAAGGCAAAGAACAAAAACAAAGTGGAGGATGAGGCGTCGAAAAAAGTGAGCGCGACACGGCAGGAGATTCAGCGGCAATGGAACGATTTACAGAAGCAGATCCACGAGCCGAGGAAGATGCACAAGCTGAAACGGATTGCGCTGGCCCAGTTGCCGGTGCATCCCCAATACATTGATGCGGGAACGACTTTCAACGCGGACCTACTTCATCCGCTGGATTTTGGAACGGAGGCGCTGAAGCCCGAAGCGTTGACCGACATTGGAGCACCACCTCCGGACGGGAGCGTGGTGCATGCCCGGCTGGTGACACCGCTGAGTTCATCGACAGCAAAGCCGGGAGACCCGGTGGAGGCGCTGATCACAGCGCCGCTCGCGGTGTCGGATCACCTGATTCTGCCCGAGGGAAGCGTGATTAAAGGTTCGGTGGTACAGGCGCAGCCCGCGCGGCGGATGGGACGCAACGGCCAATTGCGAATCCTCTTTCATCAGGTTGCGCCTCCGAACGGGCTGGAGCAGAAAGTCGAGACGAATCTGGAAGCCGTAGCTGTGGCAAAAGACGAGCACCTGAAGCTGGACGACGAAGGTGGAGCTCAGGTAACCACGCCGCGAACGCGTTATTTGACGACAGGTATTCAGGTGATGCTGGCGGCTACACAGGCGGCTCCGGATCGCGACGCAGGACAGGGGAATCTGAGCGTGGGAGAAGCTGGACACAGCGCGGCGAATGGCGCATCCGGATTCCGGTTTGTAGGAATGATTGTGGGATTGGCTGCGCATTCGCGGGTAGTGTCGGCGGGATTCGGATCCTACGGAGCCGCGATGTCGATCTATTACCACTTTCTGGCGCGGGGACGCGATGTGGTCTATCCGAAAGACATGGCCATGGTGATCGGGCTAGGAACTCGGGACAACAAGTCAACAAAAACCGCAGGGACGTCTACGCGGCGCCCAGTAACCGGGTCGAGCGCCTATGAATCCAGTGCGATGTGTCGCTGATACCGATTTCGGTTTTTCATCGGTACGCTTGCGCTCTGAGATGGCGCTTTTGGTTTTGTTCGGATGCGTTTGTGTGGTATCGGCGGCCCTGCAAAAGCGAGAAGCTCAATCGATCGTCATAGTTTTGTCCGTCGATCAGCAGCAACGGCCAGATTACAATGCCGCGGGCACGCGGCTCCCGGTTGTCAATCCGCGCACGCAAACGGGACCTAACCTCGGCTTGTTCTCTGATCCCGCGTTTGGCAGCGCCGGCAACCTTACCTCCGAAGTGAAGCGACCGGACCTCACAATCGGCCCCGGCAAATTCAGTTCGGGATGAAGTTGCGCTTCTAATAGAGGGGCCTCGGTAAACCGCGTGGAAGACACTGTCGGACTACTGTCGGACTAAGGTTACGCTGCCTGCTTTCACGTCTCTCGGAGTGACCAAAGATTCATCAATACCGGTTTTTTTCCAATCAAACGATTTAATTTCGTGTTGCTCGAGTTTGCCCCCGCAGTTCGCGGCGCTTTTCGTCCAGTACACATTGCAGATCATCAAGCAGCCGCACATCGTGGTTTCTGATCGCCTCAACCAGATACGAGAGTGGAAGTGAGGCGTTCGTGTTCAAGCCCAGAAGTTGCCGAATGGTCTCGCTCGCCACTTCCTGTTCTAACTCAGCCTGGGTATGCCGGGGCTTGTAGCGGAAGGCCCGCCCGCGAGGTTCCGGCACCCGGTTCAATAGGCGCTTCTTACAGAGCCGGTTCAGCGTGGTCATCACGGTGGTATAGGCCCGAGGGATGTCGCCGTATTCGATGACTTCATAAACAGTGGCACTGCCGCGCCGCCACAACACAGATAGAATCTGCTGCTCCAGTGGCCCCAAATCTAAGTACGGAGACCCCAGCACACGAAAAAGGGCCTTTATTGGCAGGCCTGGTTTACGGTACTTATAGTAACCCATTGTTGATCCTACGCCGCGAGCGAATCTTTCATGTCCAGATCACGTGACTTACCGAAAGCAGGCGGGTGGGTATCCCCCTACCTAGGTAGGGTCCGGATTGTGCTCCTCGCGGTCCAGGCGCTCCCGCTCGTCCTCCTGCTCGCTCCGGACCAGGATGTTCTGGACTGCGATCTCCTCCGCTTCGTTCTGGTTCGAGCCGTTGGCCAAGTTGTCCTTCAGGCTGTTCCAGACGCTCTCCGCCCGGCTGTCCAGGATTTCGTCGAGCGAGCCGTTCTTCTTCAGGCGTTCGCTTTCCTTCGGTCGAAACTGGAGTTGGTGCTGTTCCGCCTTCGCGCGAAGCACTTGGAATGCTGGGTAGGTTTTCAGCGTTTCGAGCGGCTCCCGCGGTCTGGTTTGCGACCGGCTCATGCGGTTTCTCAGCCTCGGTTGTGCTCCTGGATTCAACCTCTCGTTCGACACGTTGTAAGACATCAGCTGCGTTCATGCAACCTGTCAACTAAGTTTGGAGTCCTTACCAAAATGGTACCCCTACCTAGGTAGGGTCCAAAGGAATGTTTGGTAGGGATGGGTGGGCATACTTAGGTAGGTCGAGAGGAGACTGCTCCTCGCGGTCCAGGCGCTCTTGCTCGTCCTCCTGCTCGCTCCGTACCAGGATATTCGGCAGCGCCACTTCCTCCGCTTCCTTCTGGTTCGAGCCGTTGGCCAAGTTGTCTTTCAGGCTGTTCCAGGCGCTCTCCGCCCGGCTGTCCAGGATGTCGTCCAGCGAGCCGTTCTTCTTCAGGCGTTCGCTTTCCTTCGGCCGGAACTGGAGCTGGTGCTGTTCCGCTTTCGCGCGAAGCACCTGGAACGCTGGGTAGGTTTTCAGCGTTTCCAGCGGCTCTCTGGGGTTGGTTGCTCGCCAGCTCACTCGATTCTCAGCCTCGATTGTGCTCCCGGATTCAACCTAAGCCGCCTTCTTTTCCTTGGCCCGTATCTTCGCCCACCTAGCTTTTTGAGCGGTTGCGATCTTCCGACGGGCTGATGCCGACATGGTGCGTTGTGCAGGAGCCGAGCCCATTGTTTTCGCTGTCCCCGATGGCTGCGATTCCTTCCGAGCCTTCGCCCATCTTGCCTTTTGTGCCCGCGCCATTTTCCGCCGCGAAGCAGCCGAGATAATTCGGGTTGGTTGGTTTGTTTTCTGGAGTGTCCCCGAACCGTTCAGCGACTCGATCACTGAAATCGCTTGATCCAACTTCTCTACGTGCAACTGCGCTTCTCGCCGCTCAGCACGAAGCTGCTGAAGAGCGTAGGTTAGACTTGCCATTGTCCCCCCTCAAGATTGACAGCGACCCCTGATTGTATAGGATTGGAAAGCTTCGCCGTTTTTAAACGATGAAAGCCGTGGAGTGTCATAACGGTGCTTGCGAAGAATAGAAATAGCAAAGGGTGCGGCGCGTGGGCCGCTGGAAGAAGCGAGAATCCGGCAAGGAAGTTTTCGTAAGATTCGTCAAGAAATAGTCGATCTTGCAAAACCCGGATCGATTCGCAATCCAGTAGTGCAGCGCCATGGTGATTGTTTCAAAGGGTGTTCACGTCGCAGAATAGAAGCCGAACCAGATGGCTGCTGACGCGCCGTTAGAAAAAGCTGGTCGTGTCGCCTTTTGATTTGGCTTTCCTGGTTGTCCGGTGGGCGAAGTCACAAAGAGGAACCCGCGGTGCCAAAGTCTATTTCGCCTTGCGTGTTTGAGGGATTTCCCAACAATGACTGGGAATCCGCGACTCCGCCCCCATTAATGGAGGCCGTCTTGAGCGTTCGGAGTGTTAGTAGAGATGGCTTCTTCCGTATCGATATCCTCCTCAAAAAAGAAGAGAAGATTAGGAAAGACCCTCGTCCGTGGATTTCCTTTGGGACATGCTACAAAGAGCGTGAAAAGGAGGCACAAAGGGCCGCCCGAGAGATCTTTGATGCATTTCTGCTGATCGGGAGAACTAATCGCGCCATCATTGGTGCTAGTCCCGTCGCTTGGGCCTATGGACAAGCAGAGGCCCAACTTCGTGATGAATTTGGATCCGCCCAAAGTATTCCGGAATTCTACAAGATCAAATTGTGGATCAAGGACTACTGCGATGGAACAGACCAAACTGTTAGGCCAGAGAATCCATCTGCTGAAGAATGGAAGCAGTACCTTTGCCGAGAAAACTGGCGTGCGCCTATGTGGTTAAGGATAGCTGCCTCCCGACACTTTGAACCTGATATCTCAGCTTGGGACCAACTTGACGAGCAAAACGCATTTCAAAGGCTCGACAAGAAGGACACAGAAAGCTTGCTGGAGGGGATCTGCCGTCTGTTTTGGGCTGCAGTGCACAGCACACTCGAAAACATGGCAAGACTAGAGAGCATAAGTGTTGCCTCTCACGCAGCGTTCGAGCGACCGGAAGCCGGAGGAGGTAAGGCGGAGAGCGCTGGATCAGCCAACCAAGGTTCACCCAGCGTTACCGATCTCCCTGCAAAAGTGGAACAAAACGTTTTCAGTCGAATCGGGTGCCTGTGGTCTGTGACCTTCAAGGGTCAACAATCCTACTTCCCGGATCAACGCGGACTGCGGTATCTTGCCCGGCTGCTAGAGAAACCTGGGCAGGAGTTCCCAGCTCTGGAAGTCAGGGCTTCCATTCAAACTCCTGCAACGCCAGCGCCGGCTGCAACATCACAAGGCACGGAGTCGCGTGATCACTCGCTTCAGGAGCGCTCGGACCTGAAGGCTCTCCGCACTTACAAAGATAGGGTTGCCGAGATTGACAGTGAGATTGTCCGCGCTCAATGCAATAACGACGTGGGTAGGATTCAGGCACTGACGCTTGAAAAGGAGGAAATCCTGGATCTCGTGAGGGCCGATACGGGACTTCGGGGCAAGCCCAGGCACTTCCAAAGCGAACGAGAACGGGCGCGCAAGAGTGTTAGCAAAGCTATCGAAAATGCCCTCGCGGCGATTCGTTGTCAGTGTCCTGCCCTTGCCAACCATCTTCGAGAAAACGTTAAGACTGGCAACTCCTTTTCATACCGCCAGACCAGCCTTCAATGGGACGTTAGCGTGCGATAGCAGCCCGCGCGCGCCACAAAGCCCCTCAGGACTCATTGGTCTATTTCCGAAACTCACAACTCCTAGTCCCACACCACACATCCACACAATCTAAATAGCTACTCCGGAAGTGGCAACTGCCACCAGGAAAGTTCCGCCTCAATTAATAGAGTCCGCGAAGATGGGGCAGGAACATCAGGATGTCACATATATTTTTCTACATGATTATCAAAACACAGAGAACGCCAGTGACGGTCGAAGGCTCGCATAACGATTCAGAAATATGAGCACTTTCCCACAGTCCGATTGGCTGACAGCTTCGGAAGCGGCTGAGTATCTAAAGGTAAGAACGCGCTCCCTTCTCCGCTGGGTCCGCCAAGGAAAACTTCAGGCATACGCCCTCTCAGGCAGGAAGCGGCGCATATGGAGGTTCCGCAAGCAGGATCTGGACTCGGCTCTCCTCGCGTCTCCCGTGATACCATCCAAGCCGCCAACTGTGCTCTCCCAAAGGAGGTCAAATTGAGAGCACCGAAACCAAAAGGCAGTATCGTCTACAACAAAACCCGCGGAACCTGGAACTTTCTGTGGATAGAAAACGGGAAGCGCAAGTCTTGCAAGCTGGGAACCTTGGGTGAACTTCCGACTCGGGCCGATGCCGTTCAGAAGGCCGAGACGGTCAGAAGGGATCTGAGACTCACAGCGGAGAGATCAATCCTCACAGTGGGATTGCTGGTTGAACGCTATCGAGCAGAACGGATGCCCGAGCGATTCAGCACACGCTACGGATATGAAGCCTGGATCAAGAACCACATTCTTCCGCGCTGGGGAAACCGGCTGATGACGGAGCTACAGCCCCGAGCGGTCGAACTTTGGTTGAGGTCCTTGCCTTTGTCCCCGAAGAGCAGGGTCCATATTCGAGGCGTGATTTACCAATTGTGGGAGTTCGCGATGTGGGCTGAAATCGTGCCTGCACAGCGAAATCCGATGGGACTGGTCAACATTAAGGGAGCGACAAAGAGGGGCAAGAAGCCGCACAGCCTCACAGTCGAGGAGTTCCGGCGATTCTTGGAACAACTTGAGGAACCGATTCGCACACTGGCAGTTGTGTGCGTCTCTTTCGGGCTGCGGATGAGTGAAGCTCTTGCGCTCAAGTGGTCTGACGTGAATTGGCTGAATGGCACACTTCTGATCGAGCGAGGAATCGTTCGTCAGAGGGTTGGGAGTGTAAAAACAGCTGAGTCCGAACAGGAGGTCTCCGTGGACCCGCAGATCTTGGCAGTTATGAACTCCTGGAGGCAGACAACAACGTTTGCCGATGAGAGGGATTGGATCTTCGCCAGTCCAGCACAGATCGGTCGCTTGCCGGTCTCCTACCCTTGGGTTTGGAAGTCTTTCCAGCAGGCGGCTCTTAAGGCTGGGATCCCAACGTTCGGGACGCATTCCCTCCGTCACAGCTATCGTTCTTGGCTGGACGCAGCGGGGACTCCGATTGCCGTGCAACAGAAGCTGATGCGGCATTCGGACATTCGTACGACGCTTAACGTGTACGGCGACGTGGTCACCGACGAGATGGCTCGGGCAAACTCGAAAGTGGCTAGGATGGCACTTTCGCAGGCCAACTGATTTCGGGGTGATTTCGTGGTCTGTAACTGATTGAAAATATGGCGGAGAGAGTGGGATTCGAATCCGCGCTGAAACGTGCATTCAACAAGATGCAGAGCAACAGACGGCAGTTTTAGCAATCTTAGTCTATGTAAGGCAGTGCGAATGGCAGGTGAACGGCAGGTGGAAATCCGGACATTATCCTTCCGATCTGCATAAGTCGGAAAGACGCAATAATTGAGGAGGGGTAGTTGAATGATGTCACGAAAGTGCTTGGCGAAGAATAGAAAAGGCGAACGGTGCGGAGCATGGGCTCTCACAGGAGGAACGCAATGTCCCATACATTCAGATCCAGAACTGGCTGCAAAAATGGGATCCAGGCACGGACGTAAGGTAACATTCTCACCCCCACCAAACGCGCTCGACCTCCCGTACAGACCTTTGAAAAGCAATGGGGAGGTGATCGAGTTCTTAGAAGAAACGATGAATCGCCTCCGACAGGGCCCAGTTGATCTTCGTACCGCGAATGCTATCGGGCGCTTAGCCGGACCTCTTTTGAAAGCAATCGATCAACGTACAGCACGCACCAGCGCCGACGACAATGCTAGCCTTAAGTCGCAGCTTTACGCGAAGCGCCTCTTCCTCCCTGAGTGGCGCAGGGAGGCCATAGAAAAGGTTCAGAAGGAAGGACGAGACAAAGACGGAACCGGTCTGGCGAAAGATTGACATTGCAACGCACCGGTTACGAGTGAACAACAACGGACCTCCCCTCTTCGCGCCCTGGGTGCGGCCCAGTCAAACCCACGGCATTTGCCGTTTTTCTCGTCTAACAATCGTTCAACTCCACGCCGTTTGTCGTTCCTGACCGTTGAGAACTTCGCGGATACCGTTTTGACACCGTTCAACCCTACGCCATTTGCCGTTCGTTACCGTTCAACGGTCTCCAAGATGTACGGGCGAGGCAGACATTAAAGAGTTGGATTTGGTTCAAGGCAAGCTACTAGAAATGAATGCGCGGAAGAGATGGGAAGTCCATCGTCCGCTCTGGGTTCGACAAGAATTCAAACCGTACACGCTGTCACCCCAGGACGAGACTTATAGAGAAATGAATGTCGATGATATTCGTGCGATCCTGCAGCCAACTTCTGAGACTTGGACCAACCGAGAGGCTTCACTGCTTTCTCAAGATTGCCAATACCCGCACAGCAAACCCACAATGTGGACCTCCGATTTCACTCCTATCGACATTCTAGGTCTTCACCTAGACCTAGCACGTTTCCAATATGACCACTCAAAAATAACAGAAAGCAGGATCGCAAAATATTTCGATCGGGAGCGCGGTACCGTAAGCGCATACAACGACCGTCGATCTGCTCTGATCTCTAGGTTGGATGTACTGAACAAAGACATTCGGGAGTGGAACGAACAATCAAGAAGGGCTTGGGAAGCCTGTGTCATACAGAGCGAGGAACTAAAGAAAGAGGAACTCTCAGGGTACAAGTGCACCTCCGATCTCTACGTGTCCGAATGTGAAGGACAGAAGCGATTTCTCGCAGCAATGCTGGATGGATACAATCATGGAATAAAAACCGATGTCGTCAACAGAATGCATTGTGTGCTCAGCAGCATGACTCTGCCCCGCTCGGTTCCGCGCACGTGGGATATAGATTTCGATGAGGAAGAGCGAATTTTAATAATCGAAATCGGCTTGCCAGATGTGATCCATAATCCACCGTCGAAGACCGTGATTCTGAGAAAAGGTCCAGTGAAAAAACCTCTGAGTCAAACGGAAAGAAAAGAGGTCATTCCTCGCATACACCCAGCCGTTTTGTTGAAAGTGGCGCACGAAGTGTTTTGCAACGACCAAACAAATGTCGTCAGGCTCCTCGTCCTAAACGGTTGGGTGAAGTTTGATGATCCGAGCACGGGAGTAAACAATAAAGCCTACACAGCCTCTTTGATGGTGGAAAAAGATCAGATAGCGAGTTTGAACGTGACCAAGATTGATCCATTGGCGGCATTTGAGAGTCTACACGGAAAGTCTGCCGGAAGGCTGATCGAGATTATTCCAATCGAGCCGACTCTCTGTCTGAGCAGAAAAGATTCCAGATTTGTCGAAGCAAGAGCAGTGCTCAGCACGCTGGGCAAATCGACAAATTTGGCTGCGATGGACTGGCAAGACTTCGAGCATCTAATTAGGGAACTGTTTGAGAAAGAATTTGCTGGACGAGGCGCTGAGGTCAAGATCACTCAAGCCAGCCGAGATCGAGGTGTCGACGCGATTGCGTTTGATCCTGATCCCATTCATGGCGGGAAATACGTGATCCAAGCGAAACGTTACGCGAATACCGTCGATGTGAGCGCCGTCAGAGACTTGTGCGCTGTTGTTACTAAGGAGGGCGCATCTCGCGGGATATTGGTCACGACAAGCACGTACGGTGCCGACGCTTATGCTTTTGCAGACAATTCACCCATTACGCTGCTGAACGGTGCCCAACTGCTCGGCCTGTTGGCGAAGCACGGGTACAGTTTCCGAATCAACCTTCAAGAAGCGCGGTCGCTGGCTTCACAAACAGGACGTGGGGAAAGCTCCGCACGAACCCGTCAAGACTAAGGAGTCGCGAGGGCGGAGAAGAGTAGAATACAAACCTTCTCATAAATAACCAGCCATTGACTCGGCAGCTCTAAAGGTGGGGTGGGTACCCCCCCTACCTAGGTGGGGTCCGTTGTACTGAACACCGCAAACACGGTGATGTTGAAGCCAATACGCGCCCTATCTACCACCCTAAATGGGCAGCGGAGGTGACGTAACTTTGATTGTGTAAAAAGCAAGAGGGTGTAAGTTGGCTTTGGCCTCGCAAGCTAAAGCCATTCCGAAAAGGAGACCTACACCCAATGGCGAAGATAATCCCGATCACGGAGCATTTCCAACATTTTCTAGCGGAGATGAAAGAGAGTTTCTGGGGCGATCTGTATGGGCAGACGCAACGGGCGTGGCAGCGGTTTTTCGAGCTGCAGTCGGAGCGGGAGCGGGACCGGTTTTCCGGGGCGGGACACTATGAACGGCGGCGCGGGCGTCGACGCATCTATCGCAACGGTTACTACGAGCGGGATTTCGTGAACCGCTTCGGCACGATCCGGCTACGCATTGCGCGCATCCGCGAAAAGAGCTTTCTGCCGGTGGGGCTGCGGCGATTTCAGCGCCGGCGGAAGAGGTCTCGTTGCTGCCAGATGCTGGTGGCATACGGCATCCGGCAGGATGGCAGCCGGCACCTGCTGGCGTTCCTGCGCAGCCAGGGCGAAGGCCAAGCCGACTGGGAAGCACTGCTGGAGGATCTCTACCGTCGCGGACTGCAAGGTCAAGCGCTCGGCCTGATTCTTAACGATGGCTGCGCTGCTTTGGCGGCGGCGATTCGGACGGTCTATCCGCGAGTGCGGCATCAGCGCTGTTGGGTGCACAAAATGCGGAACATTCTCGAGAAAGCACGGAAGCGGGATTACGATGAAGTAAAAAGCGGAGCCCAGGCGATCTATCGGGCCGAGAGCAGGACGCAGGCAGTGGCCGCCTTCCGCAGCTTCCGCGCCCGCTGGCAACGCATCTATCCCGGCGTGGTGAAGTGGTTAGGCCGAGACTTGCCCGAGTTGCTGTCGTTCTTTGCCTTCCCCCGGCACCTGTGGCGCAAACTCCGCACCACCAACGTGATCGAGCGCTGTTTCGTCGAGGTGCGGCGCCGGACCAGGCCGATGGTGTGCTTCGTGAACGTGGAAAGCGTGGACCGCATCATCTACTCCATCTTCCAGAGATTCAACCTGGAATGGAAAACTCGCACCCTCAACCTATTTACACAAGCAGCTTGACGTCACCGACGACTGTCCCGGACTTGACCCAAGGTGGGGGCAGACGTAGACTTATGGCGCTTTTCAGGAGATCAGGAGGATGTTCTATGCGAACAATGCGAATTTTAAGCGTTCTCGGTTTCGCTACTCTTCTCGAAGTCGCGTTCGCTGCCGGGCAAGGCAAAAGCATGCCCAAGAATGTGCCCGACTTCGACGTGCAGGGGATCAGTATGACCGAATGCCAGTGCACCGCGTTCGCTTGCCCGTGCCGATCCAATGGGCATCCGGATCATGGAAGCTGTGATGCTGCGGATTTTACCTACATCAAACATGGTAACTACGGGAAAGTGGACATGAGCGGATTCAAAGCTGTCGTCATCGGTGATCTGATCGACCACGATGCCAGCAAGGTTCAAGGGACGGCGTATTTTGATAAGAGCACGACGAAGGCTCAACAAGACGCCTTCAGTGAGATGCTGGCGTTTATGTTCGGCTGGAACCCGCCTCACATTGTCGGCTCAAAAACGGTGCAAATTGATTTTTCGGAGTCAGCCGACAAAAACATGTACACGATTACCATCCCCGGCATTCTGGAAGAAAAGGGGGTAATGAAACGTGACAGCGACGGCAAACCGCTAAATGTCGTCCCCGCTATGGACTTGTGGGGCAACAAGATCACATACCTAGAGAACGTTGTCTTCAAGTACCACGATCCGGGAGTTGGCGAGTGGGACTTGTCTGGGCATCAGGCCAACGTGAAGGAGTTTCACACCACAAAAGAGATATACGCTAACAAGAAGCTCCTGATGCAGCATGGTGACATGTCGGGGACGTGGACGGCTGAACAGAAGAAGATGATCGAGGCGATGGGGATGAAAGCTGAGTAACCCAGAAAAGAGCGAGAGCAGCTTCGCTCTCGCTCAAACGTGAAAATCATCCGATTCAGCTTAGTGCTTCAACTCAACTTGGATGACCTCAAAGCGCTTTTTGCTCTTGCTCTCCGGCAGGTGAGTAAAGGCGTCCATGTGTTGCACCGTCCCGGCGTTCGCATTGATGTCCTCCGTCCGCCCGTCCGGGTAAGTGAACTTGGCATGGGCGTCCGTCAGGAACACGGCAATGGATTCTGGGTGGCTGTGCATCACAGATTTTTCGCCCGGTGCATACGTGATTCGCACTACTCGGACTCGATCATTCTCGAACTCAACCTTGTAATGCTTAGGATCAACTTTCACCGGGTCATCGGCGGTTGGTTGAGGCATTCTTGCGGTTGCCATAATCCCCTCCTTTGATGTAACGAGATGCGCCCAAGTCTAGTCCCCGGAAATTTGAAAGTACACCAGCATCCTCACGACGGTGGCTCGGCTGGGTTTCGAGCGGGTTGCTTGCCGGATGAAAACCTGCCGGCTGGAGGATTTCTGGAGACGATCAAGGGGATGATGTCAACCATGGAATCAGTCTTCACCGACATGTCGCGGAGAGTTTCGTCCAAAAAAATTACAGCGGCGATCAAGCTTCGCTCGAAGCGTATTCTGTAGTCACCAAGCAGCTTGTACGCTGGTGCCAAGATCGAGGTTCGGACCACACTATTCCTGATGCGTACGTTAACCTCATGGAGCGAGCGATCCAGGCGGGCAAAAGTCAGGCTGATTTCGCATGCCTGTTCGAGATTCTGTCCGACGCCACGAAGCCAATCTGATATTTTGGTGTTAAACAACCAGACCCGCTTACGTGCAGGATTAGCTGAATCAGGATGTAAGTCTCGGATGACGGGCAAACCTGAAGTTAATGTCAACTGACGCTATCAGCCCATAAACGCTCATTGACCTGTCGATGAGTGTAACCGCGATTTTTCGACAACAACCCTTTCGAGACGGTGCCAACTCTAGGGGTTTCATTGACTTGCCTCCTCACCAGACGTAAGATTTGCCCCCAGTGATCGGCCCAACCATTTCGCACTACCGCATCGCCGAGAAGTTAGGCGGCGGTGGCATGGGTGTGGTCTACAAGGCCGAGGACTCGCGCCTTCACCGTTTTGTGGCTCTGAAGTTCCTGCCCGATGAAGTGGCGAAAGATCCTCAGGCTCTGGAGCGCTTCCGTCGGGAAGCGCAGGCGGCGTCGGCTCTCAACCATCCCAACATTTGCACCATCTACGACATCGGCGAAGATCTGGGACGTCACTACATCGTGATGGAATACCTCGAAGGCTGCACACTGAAGTACCGCATCGAGGGGAAGCCAATTTCAGTCGAGCAATTGGTGGATTGGGGGGCGCAGATTGCCGATGCGCTGGATGTGGCGCACACAGCAGGAATAGTTCATCGCGACATCAAGCCCGCGAACCTGTTTATCACCAAACGCGGACAGGCGAAGGTGCTTGATTTCGGATTGGCCAAAGTGGCAGCGCGTCCGCTCCCGCAAGTGGAACCGGCGGGAGTGACCCTGGCGACAGCGGCGGTTGATCCGGCGAACCTCACCAGCCCGGGTAGCACCGTGGGCACGGTGGCCTACATGTCGCCGGAACAGGCGCGCGGCGAAGATCTCGACGTACGTACCGACTTGTTTTCTTTCGGCTCCGTTCTTTACGAGATGGCGACCGGACGGCAGCCCTTCACCGGCAACACCTCCGCCGTGATCTTCGATGCCATCCTGAATCGCGCGCCAACGGCGCCGGTGCGGCTGAATCCGAATCTGCCGGCCGAAGCGGAACGCATCATCAACAAGGCGCTGGAGAAGGAGCCTGACCTTCGTTACCAGGTTGCGTCGGAAATGCGAGCCGACCTGAAGCGGCTGAAGCGCGAGCTCGACTCAGGAAAAAGTTCGGCGGCGACTGTCGCGTCGATTGCGGAGCCGACGGCAGCGCCCAGTTCGGGTTCATCATCAGGTTCGTCGAAGGTTCAGACGGCGGCGTCCGCATCCGGACAGACATTGAGCGCCGCCCCAGCGCTGCCGAGTGGACGCAAGCGCTGGCCTTGGGTTGCTGCGGCGTGTGTAGTCGGAGCCCTCGTCGCCAGTGGAATATTCTTCTACAGCCATCGAGCCCGAGCCCTCACGGCGAAAGATTCCATTCTGCTCTCCGATTTCGTGAACACCACGGGCGACCCGGTGTTCGATGGAACGTTGAGGCAGGCGCTGGCGGTGCAACTGGAGCAGTCGCCTTATCTGAATATTTTTCCCCAGGAGCGCGTGCGGGACACACTGCGCTACATGGGTCACTCTCCCGACGATCGAGTGACGCCGGCTCTCGCCCGCCAGGTGTGCCAGCGCGAAGGCGTCAAGGCGGTTTTGAACAGTTCCATCTCCGCGGTTGGAACTCAGTACGTGGTTGGACTGGAAGCGGTGAATTGCCTCACGGGAGACGACCTGGCGCGCGAGCAGATTCCAGTCGACAAGAAAGAACAGGTTCTCGGCGCCGTGGGCAAGGTGGCTTCAAATCTGCGGAGCAAGCTGGGCGAGTCGCTGGCTTCACTGCAGAAATTCGATGCCCCGGTAGAAGAGGCGACCACCTCCTCGCTTGAGGCTCTTAAGTCCTTCAGCCTGGGTGAGGCAGAGAGAGACAAGGGCAGCGAGCAGACCGCGATTCCTTTTTACAAGCACGCACTGGAACTGGATCCGAATTTTGCCGTGGCCTACGCGCGGCTGGGCCAGGCTTACACCAATATCGGCGAGAGTTTGCTGGGCACAGAAAGTACCAAGAAGGCATTTGAACGAAGGGAGCGCGGCAGCGAACTGGAAAAGCTCTACATTGAGACCCACTATTACAACATTGTGACTGGGGAAACAGACAAGGAGTTGGAGGCATTAGAACTATGGCGGCGAACCTACCCGCGCGACGACATCCCGTCCACTAACCTCGCCGTTGGCTATGAAGTTACAGGGAAATGGCAGCAGGCCCTGGAAGAAGCACAGGAAACCATGCGACTGGCCCCCGATTCGGCGTTTAGTTACAACGCCCTGAGCGCGGCCTACCAGGGGCTCAACCGACTCGCCGAAAGTAAGGCAATCCGCGAAGAAGAGGTTCAGAAGAAAATCGACAGCGCCTTTGACCATTCCAATCTGTATGTGTTCGCATTCCTGGACGGAAATGCGGCCGGAATGCAGCATGAGGTGGAGTGGGCGAAAGGCCGCCAGGATGAATATGTAGTGGTGGAGACCGCTGCCGAAGTAGACGCATCTTCAGGCAAGATGGGATCGGCCCGGGCTGCGTATCAACAGGCGGTCGATCTCGAACGCCAGAGAAAACTCGAGGAAATCGCGGCGACAACCCTCGCGCGGGAGGCTGTTTTTGAGGCGGAGATGGGAAACTTCAAGGCTGCCCAGGATGGCGCTTCGACGGCGCTTTCTCGTTCCCGGGCGCGCACCAGTCTTGCCCTTGCAGGGTGGGCGCTGTCACTTGCGGGGGACGCACGAGAAGCGGAGGCCGCTGCCCAGGAACTCGTCCGGGAGAATCCCCTGGACACGATAATTAACATGGTACGGGTGCCCGCAGTCCGCGCTGGAATTGCTGTGAACCAGGGGAATCCCGGGAAGGCAATTGAACTCCTGCAAACCGCGACTCCCTACGAGTTCGGTTTTGCGGCTGGTGTCCAGCCCAACTACGTGCGCGGTCTGGCCTATCTCAAGCTTCATCAGGGAAAGGAAGCCGGGGAAGAGTTCCAGAAAATTCTTGATCATCCGGGCGTTTGCATGCTGGCGCTTCCAACCTGCAGGCTGGCCCAATTGCAACTCGGTCGCGCCCGGGCGGAAGCCGGTGACGCAAGCGGCGCGCGCACTGCCTACCAGGATTTCTTTGCTCTGTGGAAAGACGCCGATTCGGATATCCCCATCCTGAAGCAAGCCAAAGCCGAGTACGCGAAGCTGCAGTAGTCAACTGCCGAGAAAAGGCGTTAGCGCTTATTGACGTATCGATGAGTGAGTGGGGATGTTTCGCCAGCTAAAGTTCAGGGAAATTCCGCCAGGAGCTCTTTTTCGAATTTCATCTCGATAGAGCACTTCAACAATACTAATGAACCCACCGGTCTGTAGCTAGGGGTGGTACCCCCCTACCTAGGTAGGGTCCGGAATTCTACCTCACTGCGATGCGGTATACAGTGGCTAGTTTGCGACGTGTTCCGCAGAGCATGCAAGGCGTACATCGTGTCGTCCAGAGCTTGTTCCTCTTCGATGTTGTCTCCGGCTATGTGAAACAACTCCCGTGCCCTGAGTGCAAGTGCTTTCTCTGCTTGCGCAATGCGCTCCGGGACTCTGGTTTGCGTTTCAGCGGCTTGCCAATCGCGAGAAGAAAGATGGCACTCTCGCCTTTCGCGTGCGGCGAAAAGAAGTTCATCACGTCATCGTCGAAAAGGTTAGCCCCGTTGCACCCAGGCGCTGAGCATACGCAGCCAGGTATATCCTCCCGCCGATTGCGCCCGCCTCCAGTTGGACGGCCCGGTAGCCGCGGTTCCCGTATCCTTCCAAGATGCGTTTCAAATCGGCGAGAAAGAAGATGTCCACGCAGGCGTCCGCCGGCAGCTCCTGCTCCAGACCAAGATGATAAGCCTCGGCGCGGAATTCCCCTGCGTTCAAAAGCTCCAGAGTGTTCTGCTCACGCCGGAAGAAGTAAGCACCCGGCTTGAGCCCCTGCACCGCATGCACGATCAGGTAAAGATCGTTGAGCTGTGCGCCGAGGGGATCGAGGAAGTCGGCCGGAAGACCGCGCGTGGCGCACTCGACAATGGTTGAGAGTTGGTCCAGTGTGATGGATGCAGTTTTATCGAACGCTCGGGTAGAGCCGCGGCGCAGGATCACCTGCTCGATCGTGTCCTTCGGCTGTTCTTCTTCCGGCAGTCGCTGGAAGTGAACTGCCTCGCCTGCCGGACCGGAAGATGGGAACACCTGTTGCTTCCCGCGCCACTGAGCTACTTCCTCTTCGGACTCAAGCGAAGACGCGTCGTGCATCTCAAGCATGGCGGGATACTCGACCTCACGCTCCGAAAGCGGGATCGTCTCCAGGCCGAGCGCCGGAATCTCTCTCAGGGCTGGCAGCGAACTCTCAGATTTGCGCCCGATCGGTACGAGGCACAAGGAAACCTCGCGTCGCGTATCGAGATCAAGCAGGCGGTTCACCTCGCCGTCCACGAACCCGAGCACGATCTCGGCCAGCAGCCCCGAAGCCACAGAAACGGCCAGCATATTCGCCAGCAGGGTGCCGTTGTCCCAACCGAAATGGCGATAGGTGCGCGCCTGGTACTTCCAGGCGTTCCGCCAGTATGTTCCGGTGCAGATGATCGTCGCGGGCGCGCGAGCCACCGCGGGTTCCATCGCCGCCGCTTGAGCAAGGTTTCTGCGAAAATCACCTTTTCGCAGAAGCCGTAGCGATACATCTGCCGGATTGAACTGATACACGCCGGCATCCAGGCTCGCGAGAGCGCCAGTCACGACGTACAGTTCGATTTCGTAGAGGGCCCCGGTGCAGGCTGCGGCGCGAAAGTAGATTTCTCCGCCTGGATTTGGGTAGTGTCCTAATTTGGGGAGGGCTATATACTTACCTAATCCGTTTCTTCCGTCGGCGCAGATTATGCCGAGCCATTGCGCGATCCGAGTTCTCGAAAAGGTGAGTCCACTCTGGGTCTAGAACCACCGTTTCCACTGCAAGGTCTAATCTGCCGTGCTGCTTGACGACTTGCATTCCATAAGAGTCTCCCCCAGCACACATTACCCTACAGACTGCCTTGATGCCGCCTATGTATCGTTGGCAGCCGGGCGTGAATAACTGATAGAAGTACCTAGCCCAATAGGGCGGATTTAGGCTGCCACCCGCTTTGTACATACTAAGGAGTTTGGCCTCAAGGTCTTTTTCATCGTGCGGATTCGACATACTCTCAGCCCTGCCCTAATTTGAAGTTCTCACGCTTCGAGAGTGGCATGAATTGTGCTCCGAATCCATTCCGAGACGTTTTGATCTGCTGCCTTCGCCCGCGCCGCGATAGCCCTTAGATCGCCTGGCGCAAAGCGTACAGGCACGATCCTGCCCTTTGCTGCACCCTTCGGTAGTTTCGGACGCCCCATCTTAGCTTTCTTCTGTGCCAAGGTTCCTCGCCTCCTGCATGATCGCGGCCCTTACCGCGTCCTGAGCCGATTTGATGGGATGGAGATGCAGCACTGTAACGTGCCGAATTGGCTTGTCAGGATCGTCCGTCTCGTGCGCCCATGCGTAAACCCTATGCGCCTTCGCGTGCCCAGTTAGATCGAATACTTCTACGATTCCTTCCCAAACTGTTTGCCCCTTGAATGTTTCTTTCACTGGCACGCTTTCAACATGCGTAGCCTCAGCGCCGTGCAGCCGCCGGATCACATCACGTAAGTCCGCGATATAGGCAATCCCATTCATGGTTTCGGATCAGCTGAGATTTCTAGTATCAATGAGAAGCCAGCAGGAAATGCGCCGTCTTGAGTTCCGAGAGTGAAGGCTAACTTTTCAAGAGCTTGCACAAACTGCTCAACAGTTAATTCGCAGCTAGCATTATTCACTTGCGCCCACGAATGTCCGCAGATGGGGCAATCGGATATTGTCCCGTTTCGCTTCCGGCGGAGATATTCTTTGGGGGATACGGAGATAGCCGCGCCGCAATCTTTACAAACGAAATTCAGCGCGAGAATATCCGTTAACTCTATAAATCTCTTACTTTGACTGGTCATATTGTGGCCTCGACCAATTGTCCCACGGACCAAAAGCCCGGCTCGATTCCCGCTGCCATTGCAGGAGTGCAGCGCAGCGTATTGTGGCGGCGCACGAAATTGTAATAGGCGAAGTGCAGCGCAACTGCTGCTTGAAAGTTTTCAAACTTCTTGCTGAATGCCAGCGTGAGGCGGGAGAGGCGCTTTACGTGCAATCGGGTCGTGGCGTTCAGTCGTTCGACATGGCTAGTCGAAACCAAGTCCATCTCAGGATTGCCAGCAATCGGCCTACGGTACGCAGAGGCGAACGAGGGAGCGCTGTATTGTCGTTCTGGGTGATGCGCTGAGTCATGGACGTACACTTTCACGATCTGCCCGTAATCCACATCCGCGCCAAATGCCCGTTCTACAGCTTCGCCGTATGCGCCTAGAGCATCGGTAGAGATTTGCACGCGATTGCGGACGCGATTGGCAATGTCCTGCACGAAGGCATTCGCGGTTTCCGCGTTGCGCTTGCCACACTTGAACGATGGCACTAGCTTGGTTTCAGAATCAATCGCACAAAACGTCCATACGTCGCCATACTCAGGGTTGTCGTCAACGCGCAGATGACGCTCTTTCTTGCCGATGAATCCCCACACTTCATCGAGTTGCAGGTAGTTGCAGCCCAAATCCTGCATTTTGGAATCCAGTAACATCGCGCAACCTTTGCCCACGCGGACGCCGAGCCGCATGATCGTATCGCGGTGAACGCCCGTGATGCGCTCAATCGAGCGAATGCTGGAACCTTCAGCCAAGGCTGCAATTATCGCGGTTTGCTTGTCGGCGCTGAGTACGTTTGCCATACGACTTACTGTATTACATAAAGTATCTGTTGTCAAGCACTTTTTGTGTTACATTATTGCCAGCAAATCATTGCCAGTACGTATGTCAAATAGAGGGAAGAAAATAGCAAAACCAAATAGGCCAACCGTAAGAAAACAGCCGAAACTCGTGAGAACGAAATCCTGGACACTGCCCACTGTTCTAGGCCTAATACTAGGGGCAGTGGGAGCAGGGGGAGTAATCGAATTACGACCACAGATGGAAGTAAACCCGTGGCAAATAATTCATAAAAATAAGCCACTCTCTATCCCCTTTCACCTTGAGAATACCGGATATTTGTCATTCTACGTAGAGCATGCGTTTTGCTATACCGACCATATGCGGATGCAAAGCGGCTTATCTATTGTGCAGAACTTGGTAGGGCCTCCGGAGTGGGAAGATATGGTTTTAGGGAACAGCCAGAGTGGAACAATTAACTGTAAGACCGACGGGATGCCAGTCAGTGCCGATATGGCCATCGTGGTTGCCTATAGACCATTTCGACAATTCCCACACACCTTCAAAAAGTACTATGGCTTTCACGGAATTCACGGCGACGACTGGCAATGGAGTCCAGTTCCCATCAGCGAGGAAATGAAATCAAGAATTGAGGGCGCGATTAAACTCAGCCCCAGCGCGGGGTCAAATTAGGACACTACCTGGATTTGCGCGCTGTTTGGTAATCCCTGCCGAGAAATAGAGAATGCGTGCCAGATCCTGAAGGTCAGGGACAGAATCGGCCCGCGACGAAGGCACTGGCTCCGAGATCGCGGAGAGCGCGGCCACCCCTGTATGCGGCACGTCCCGCGGCAACGGCAGCGGCTCTATCTTCGGATAGATTTTGAAAGGCTGCGGCCGATTCGCCCAGTCCACGAAGTGAGGATTGTTACGAATACTCCAGTAGGAGTGCTTCGTGCCATCGTGATACTTCCAAGTGGCCTGCGTGTCGGAGTTGTTCATCGGTCACTACGTCAGACTAGCACCTGCAGTGGATCACGGGCGCAAGCAATGAACCTGCGACTGCGGATTATGCCTGGATCACGTGCTACCCTTACCTAACCCGGCAAGGTAAGGTTTGCCGACTATCCGGGAGTAATCCGATTTTCTCTAGGCAGGAGCCATCCCGATGGGGAATTTCGTATGACCTTTCATTGGACTTACCCAGCGAGAGAATTCCAGGCGACCTGCACTTCAGGTTCTAATGTGGAGTCTGTACTGCAGACGCGATCTGGCAGACTCCGCGAGGGGCCTGCACTCCGCTGACCCGGCTTGGTTGACGACAATGGTTTGATGTTCGAGACTGCGCCCTCCAGTTCACTAGTGAGCTTTCGCGCCGGCCGTCTCGTAGGACTTGCTGGGCTTCTGTAGTAGGGAGACTGGCGGAATCAGACAGGCAACCGCGACAGACATCAGCCAGAAGGCATGGACGTAGCCAAGTACGGTCGCCTGAATGTCGACTGTCGCAGAGAGTTGGGCAAGCGCTTGGTGATGCTTCGATAGCGTGTGATCCCGTGGCACGTCTCCGCTCCCGTCCCTATGCCATCCGCAAACCCAAGCAGTACGCCGTGTCGCGGCCTGGCGATCTGGTCGAAGTCGATACCCTCGAGGTGCGGCCTCTGCCCGGCGTGGTCTTCAAGCAGTTCACCGCCCGCGACGTGATCTCGCGCTGGGATGTGATTCAGGCCCACACCCGCGCCACCGCCCAAACCGCCGCCCAGTTCCTCGACACCTTGCAGCACCGCATGCCCTTCCCCATCCGCGCTCTGCAGGTCGACGGGGGCTCGGAGTTTGCCGCCGAGTTCGAGCAGGCCTGTCAGCAGCGCGGACTGCACCGGTTCGTGCTTCCCCCTCGCTCCCCCAAACTCAACGGCGCGGTCGAACGCGCCAACCGCACCCACAGCGAGGAGTTCTATCAAGTCGCTGCCTGCTCCCTGGAGATGAAAAAGCTCAATCGCGAACTCCGCCAGTGGGAGAAGATCTACAACACCGTCCGTCCCCATCAAGCTCTTGGCTACCTCACCCCGCTGCAGTTCCTGCAGCGGGCTTCACCTCAAAGAAAGGAATGAAACTGTCAACAATCTACTGGACAAGTACACTCGCTTGACAAGCTCCTGCGATGAGCGGAGAATGCGGTTCACTCAGAGTGAGTGCCAGCCGTTCGCTCACAGCTACGCAGTGGTCCATATTGAAGCTGTCACCCACCCTTTATTGATCTAGCGTTCTTATTCTTCGTTCTCATTCCTTTTTTGTACTCGAAAACTAGGAGGTAGCCTATGGTCGAGCGATGGCGTCAACTCTGGCTGGAAGACAACGGACAGGACATAGCTGAATACGCCGTGATGCTGGCAGTCATTCTCGTGCTCGTGGTTGGGACGATCCGCTTGGTCGGAAGCAACGCGAACAACGTGTTTTCGAATGTTGCAAGTTCCATTCAATGACCACAGATGAGCAGATTGGCATGGTAAACTGTCCGCCTTTAGGGCGTCAGCAATGAGTATCAGGGTGCCGGGAACCGACTGTCTTCGTCTGAAACTGCGAATCATGAGCGACGGAGACCTGTGGGAGTTGTTCGTTCATCACCGGGAGGAGTGTTCACGCGAGTTCTGGGAAGAAGTGGAGAATCGTAAAGCTGCTGGCACTTTGTCGAAAGCCAGCCCGTTCTGGACGATGGGGAACATGGGGAGACATTTTCACACCCGAAGCTCCTGTGACGATTCGAATCTGATTGAACTCACCCGCGTGGAATGGGAAGCCCGAAGACGCCGGAAAATGCTTCGACGTATCCCAGCCTAGAGACGGAGCGAAAGGCACTCGCACAATCCTTCAACAACAGCAATGAAAAAATCGCTCATACTGTCATTGCAGCTTCGCGTACTCGGCTTTGGCTTGCTTCAATTCTTCCGTCCCCACGTCACCAGAATTTCCGTCCTAAATACGCACAGCCAACCACAGACCGCAAATCCGAGAATCATTCCCACAAACCAGATGGCTTTGAATGTTGTCATGCACCTATCTTTTCGCCGAGTGCTTTCAGGATAGGCTCCTTGTCAATCCGCTTTGTCATGGACGCGGGAAGTCCAGTGGAAATCAGACTGACGCACTACCACCTTCCGGCGTGACTTGACTTCTGTGGCCATTGGACTATGGTGGAAGTAGAAGACCTCTACCTACCAAACAACAGGCAAGCCCTCAGTTTACGTTTCTTCTATTCGGAGGTCGTTATGACCACGGCAGTTCCCCCATGCCAGAACCGTACCCATTGGAGATTTCTGTACACAGCCGCCATTCTGGAAACGAACAAAGGGGTTCTCCCGCAGCGAGTCTCAGAAGCTGAAGCAGCCGTGATCGCGAGAAGACGAGAAATCTTTTACGCTGACGGAACCCCCGAAGAAAAAGAAGCCTTGGAAGACGCACTATATGCCCTCCACGCGTTTACAACGGCTTGGCAGCACAGCGAAGCTGCGTGATTCCGTACCCGGATCATCGTCGGCACACCGGAATCACGCAAATACCTGATTTCTTGGGTGACTGCGACTGCTGGTCAAAAGTAAGTGTAAGAGAAAACACATACTTGACACATTGAATCCGCAGCGCCACTTGATCGGCAAATTCTCAGGCAGCAAGTATTCGTGCCGTCGTCCAAGGCGGATTACTGCCGGTTAGCCCGTTATTCGCGGGGTGATGGCTCGATTTTTCACAAATCTGACTTCTCATCACTCAGGCGGTCCAATGGTCGACTTCAAGCCCCAAGCCGGAGCGGGCTTCCAAAGACACTACGCCAGCGAAGAGGAATTCGGAGACACATGCTTCCTTGTATGTGCTTTCCCTCCGAAACTACCAAGTAATCTTCGCCCCGATCTGGATATGACGCGAGCCGCCGGAACCGCCCGGCCGAAGGTCCAGCACCGTCTCGCCCGGACTGAGCTTCGCCAAGGCAGTCGGGTTTCGGCACCCTAACGAGGCCAGAAGCGCCTAAAAGCGGATCTGCGCTTTTAGTTGGATCATCCGGGGGGAAACATCGCCTCCCAGACCAGATCCCAAAATGCTGGTCGGTGGCATCTCCATCGTCGATATCGCTCCGAACGATGAGTCCGAACTGTAGTTGTCGGGCGGGCCGAAATTTGGGTGATTGAAGAAATTAAAGAATTGGACACCTATACCCAGCACCACTTTGTCTTGACCGACAAGGCTCGTTTTCTTGATGACACTGAAGTCAGTATTGAAATAGCTCGAATAGCGGAAACGGTTGCGGCCTTGAGCGAAGGAAACGGCACCGCCTGAACAAGGCCCCTGTGAAGTTGGCAAGTTCCCGGTATTGAATCCTGTCTCGCAACCCGTTTGCACGAAATCTGCATTGGTATTGGGTGTCGTTGTGCCGTCCGGCAGCGTCACTACTTGCGGCGGCCAACAAGGATGCGGGAAGGGAGGGATTACGGCCCCCGCTCCGCAGGAATGGGACCCGCCGAGTGGGGCAACTGGCACAGCGTAGATTGTTCCATAGAAATTCTTCCGAGCCAGGTTACCGCTTTCTGCGAGATCGATCACCGTGTAGGGAAATCCGGTTCGGGCGAAAATCGTTCCCGAAACCTGCCATCCCCTCACCAGGTAATCGGGGCCGCGGCCGTGGAGCATGGTCTTTACCGGGAGTTGCCACACATAGTTCGCATTCAAGGAGTGACGAACATCGTAATCTGCCGCTCCGTAGCTGCCCCGCAGATTAAAGGGGTCTTGGGGGAATTCGGAACTGCCTGCAGTGAATTGGTCTAGGCCGCCGTTGGAAACTTCATCCAGAGCATGGCCGTAGGTGTAGTTTGCCTGGAATAAACCATTGCCGAAACCAGTAAATCGTCGCCGAAACGAAACAACCATCCCGTTGTAGTTTGAAATTCCGGGTGTCGTGTATTCAGTAACACCAGCGAACCGAGGGTCGGCGCAGGGCGGAACGGGCGGGCTCGCACAGACTGTGGCTGGAAATGGGCCGAATCCAAAAGCATTGGCTGAGGGATTTTGCACGAACTCATGAATTCCGTGGTTGCCGTAGTATCCGAGAGTCAGGGAAGTGTGGGTACCAAAAGTCTGCTGCACTTCTACGCTCCATTTCTGATACCGGGATGAACGGGGATTATTAGTCGCAACGATAATGCTGGGAGGGAAGAAGTGTAGAGGATCCGACGCTTTGATCTGAGCAAGGTTGTCGCCGGCTGCAAACCCCTCGACAAAGGCCGCATTTGAGGCTGCGGCTACTTTAAAAAGGCTATTGGTTTCTGCCGGAGCGAGATTGTAGCTGCCCACTACTGTCACATGGTTAACGAGCGGTGGATTGTCAGAGAAAGGGGTTCCGAACCCGCCGATTAGCTCGTAAAATAAACCGAAACCGCCACGCACCACGGCATTATGCGAAACTCCCAGCGGTTGCCAGGCGAAACTGAATCGCGGCGCCCAATCAACAGCATCCTTGTGAAAGAAAGCTTGTTCACGTTTCGAGATCGCCTGATTGTAAGGCTGTGCGGGGTCGTGACTGATCGATTCAAATGGTCCAGATAATTCAGCAAAGCAATCGTGGGCACAGACCGGATTTGATTCATGTTCCGCCCGCAGAGCGAAAGTAAGGGTCAGGTTGGATTTCACCTTCCACTCATCCTGCCCATAGCCTGCAAGAGTGTAGGAAGCGAAGCGCTGTGCCAACTGCGTGGCAAACGATTGACGCAAGCGTGTGGAGTCATTTTGTGGAGATGCTGGGTCCACGCCTCCAGAATAAAATGCGTCGATAGTTAGCGGAAGCATATCTCCGACGGCGTTTTGCGTATAGTCTGAGTTGCTCAAATATGCTCGCAGGAAATCTAGACCGAATCCGAACTTGTGTTTGCCCCGAATCTTCAGGAAATCATCGGCGATCTCGTACTGCGTGAGCCCTCGGCCGAGGGGATAGCCATAGATGTAGTCAAATCCTCCCAGCTGCGTGAATGGCCCACCGGCGTCAGACCAATCCAGGGTGGTCGGAAAAGCAGCCAGGGTTTGCGCCGGGTTGACAACGCTCGTCACCCCATCCTGGTAAATACCCGCCAATAGCAACTGGTTCGCGGCGGTTGTTCCAAATGTGTGAGTTTCGTTCAACTGGGCTTGCCACCATGGCCCGCTGTAATAGACGTTGAAAACTGAGCTTATGGGGTCGACGACAATGGGCTGTCGTCCACTGTCGTATTGGAGGAGGAAGGAAGCACGATCGTTGGTACGGATGTTCCAATCCATACGGCCAGACACAAGCGATTCACTCGTAGGCTGACCAAGTGTTGTCTGAAAATGGATTGCGCACGGAAGGTTCACGCCGAGTTGCCCTTGCGCGGTCTGCGGACCGATGAATACACCAGTCGGGCTTGCGTCGAGACAGCCGAGAGGATCGGCGAAGCTCCCCGGAGTAGCTGCCGCTATTCCAGGGGTTTGGTTATACAAACTGAAGATTCGCTTATAGAAAGCATCGGAAGCGGACGCGGACCCAAAGACAGAATCGATATTGGCGATGGTTGCTGCCTCGAACTGTGGGCTCGGGAGAACCACCTGAACAGGAGAGGGCAGCAAGACTCGCAAGCCTTCGGTATTAAAAAAGAAAAAAAGCCTATTCTTCTGGATGGGCCCTCCCACCGAAGCCGCCCACTGATTGGCGATATCGAACGGGCGAGGATTGCCGAATGCTTCCGTGATCCAGTCGGTAGCGTTCAACACGCTACCATTCCAAAAGTACTTGGCGTTTCCGTGGAATTCATTTCCTCCGGACTTTGTGACGTAGTTCACATACGAGCCCGGGGCATCCCCAAAATGTCCCGAGTAGCCATTATTCACCACAGTGGCTTCCTGAATTTGGTTTTGACCCAGAAGCATACCCGTAGCGCCAGTAGAATTAAGATGACCCGAGTTGTCGTTCATGCCATTCAAGGTGAAGAGATTTGAGGTGCCCGGCATTCCCAGGATTGAAAAGTTCCCGCCCACGCCTCCAGTGCGCGCATTATCGGTGGCCATGATTGCGCCGGGAGCGGTCTGGGCGATGTAGGTGAGGTCGTTACCGGGATTGGGTAGTTCCGAGACCTGCGTCTGGCTCATGGTAATCGAAACGTCGCCGTTGTCTGCCTGAACGAGCGGAGCTTCTGCGGTGACAAAGAGTTGCGTGGCTGCTTTTGCAATCTCCAGCGTGATGTTGACGGTGACTGGCGTCTCCAGCAATACAGTCACACTTCGGCTTTCCTTGCGAAAGCGGTCGTGCTCTACGGTTAGCGTGTATTGGCTGGGAGAAAGAAAGAAGAAACGGTACACGCCGTCGCGATCTGTTTCGGTTGACTCGGTCGTGCCCTTGTTGACGTCCCTGATCTTGACATCCGCATTCGGCACAACCGCGCCGCTCTGATCAGTAACGACACCGGTCACCGCGCCGGAGGTCGTGGTCTGCGCCGCCCCCACTCCATTTGCGAAGGAAATCGCCAGGAGAAAGGCTGAAACGCAGCGTCGGGGTCGCAATCTCATCGAAACACCCCAAGCAGATTCGATCGAAGCGGACCTGCGATCTGTAGTGCGGCATCATATCCGAAAATCGGCCAACGTGTGCGTAATTGCCTGTGCGTCGTACATTGGCGAGAAAGAACACGTAGCCCACCGAGTAATTATGAGATGACTCCCAGATAATCAAACGAAGCGTCTAGGAATAAGGCTAAATTCGCGAGCAACGCCTCTCCACAGAAAGGTGCCTATCGAGGCTGGTCAAGCCCGACGCGGTGGACCAGATCCACAAAACGTGGGTCGCTGCGCAAGGGATCGAAGTATGGATGGACCTTGATCAACTGCAGCATGTTTGATTGTTCCTCGTAGGCGCGTTCCAGCCAGGCAAGTGCCTGCTCGTTGTCGCCGAGCCCCAAATAAGCGTTCACAAAGGGGGCGGCGGCAACATAGCTTGTCTGCTGCCGGCGTTTCAGCTCATCAACCAGGCGTAGGGCTTCCCTATGACGCCCAGCATGCGCATAGGCCCGAACCAGCACGCCCATTACAGCAGGATTCCGGCCGGTGCCGAGCGCCTTCTCCAGCACCGTAATCGCTTCGTCCGGCTGGCCATTGGCAATCAGGGCGAGCCCCAGATACCAATGGTCCGGGTCGTCGTTTCGCAACTCCCTGATGGCCTCGTCGTAACGTCTCGCATAAAACAAAATGAAACCATTAGTGATAGCAACGCCTCCAACCGGAGTGATCCCAGCGCCTCCAAGCGGATCAAGTTCGCGGGCACGCTGGACCCACGCCAGGGCCTCGTCCGTCTGCCCCTGGCACAGCAGCCACTTAGCGTATCCGACGTGAGCACCAGCATCGTTCGAGTTCAACTCCAGAGCCCGCTTAAATTCCGCTTCGGCGTCGCTCCACTGCCATTGTTTCTGATATACCTCTGCAAGCAAGACGTGTGGTTCCGCAAGGTCCGGATCCAGTTCAATTGCTTTTCGGGCTGCACTCATCATTCTTGGATGCGTTTCCTTCGGGGGGGCGCCGCCAAGAACTGATCCGAGCCTCTCGTATACGTTCGCGAGGCCGACGTAAGCCGGTGCAAAGTTAGGGTCCTTGCCGATCGTATCCTCAAAGTAGGCAATACTCTGTTCAAGCTCAGCCTTGCTACTACTCTTGCTGAATTCATTTTCGGCTTTAAGATAGCTCTCGTAAACTTCAGGCGAGACATGATGCGCCGAGATCAGCCTGGCACGCTCTTCTCCGGTGACCTTGACCTCGACTCTGCGCGCGATGGATTGCGCCACTTCGCTCTCGAGAGCAAGTACGTCCCCCAACTCGCCGTCGTACTCATCGGACCAAAGGTGCTCGTCGGTTGAGACACGAATCAACTGGGCGTGCACACGAATCCGGCTGCCCTGCCGTATCACCGAACCTTCGACGAGGGCGTCTACCCCGAGCATCCTGGCAATCTCTGGCACCGAGAGCTTCGTACCCTTGAAGCGCATGACCGAGGTACGGGAAATGACGCGCAGATCATGGATTCTGGCCAGCCGTCCGCACAGCTCTTCGGTCATCTCGTCAGCCAGGTATTCCTGACTTGAATCGCCCGACAGATTGTTCAAGGGCAGGACTGCCAGCGACCTGATTTTGGTCCGGGATGTATGTCCTGTGTGGCTCCGGAGCATAACGGAGGTGACGGCCATAAGCACGAGTGCAGCCACACAGCCTAGAACAAGCCAGAGACGCGCCCGCGAAGTCGCGGTTGGTCGGACGTCGACTTCTCGATCCGGCGGACGTTCCGCCCTAAGCCCCGTCTCATTTGGATTTGGCCGCAAAGGGATAACAGCGAGCGACTCGATCGGCGCTACTCCGGTAGACAAATCGCCATTTTGCACATGAGCAATGAAACGGTATCCCCGGCGTGGCAGAGTCTCGATGTAGCGGGGATTCTCGGCTGAATCGCACAGCGCGTCGCGTAGCTTTTTGACGGCGCTGTTCAGACCGGTATCGAAGTCAACAAAAGTGTCGCCGGACCAGAGTTTCTGGCGAAGCTCCTCGCGCGTAACCACGTCCCCCGGATGCTCAAGCAGAAGCGAGAGTACCTGGAAGGGCTGGCGATGAAGCTTTAGCCGGATGCCGTGCTTGCGCACTTCACCCGCACGCATGTCCACCTCGAAGGCGTCGAAGCGCGTTCTGCGGGTTCGGTCGGTCGCCTCCACGGCAGGTCCCCCAGACCTCCAGTAGTTTATCACTACCTACTTATCCACTAACGAAAATGCGGGTGCGCCTACAAGCCACCTGCATTCAACAAGTTGCACGATCAGAACAAAAACACCCACGAACCATACGCCGACTATTGCCCCTCACGCGACTTCGCGCCAATGTCGCGGTGGCAATGCCGTACAGCAGTTCAGATTTGGAGGTTTCTATGAAAGGAAAAATCACTTCATCGGGGAGAACAACAAAGACCTTAGTACTCCTTTGTTGCTCGCTCGCGAGTCTGTTCGGGTCCGCAGCCGCCAGAGCGGATGCCGTTCTGGACTGGAATGCAATCGCGGTAAACACCGCCGTCGCCAATAAACAGAATCCCTTCGCCCAGGCACGCTACGCGGCGATTGTGCAACTCGCTGTGTTTGAAGCGGTCAATTCCATAACACACAAATACAAACCATATCTGGGTACGATTACCGCTCCTTCGGACGCCTCACCCGACGCAGCAGCCATAGAAGCTGCGTATCAGGTGCTCAGCACCTACTTTCCCGCCAGCCAAACGACTCTTTATGCCGCGTGGACGAACTCGATGCAGTCCATACCAGACGGTCAAGGGAAGACTGACGGCATCGCCGTAGGGGACGCCGCAGCTGCGGCCATGATCGCTCTTCGAGCTAACGACGGCTCGTCGCCTCCAACATCCTACACTCCGGGCCCGCCCGTTCCAGGGGCATGGCAAGCTACGCCGAGTTGCCCATTCGCGAATGGAGTCGCGGTCGGAATCGCGTTTCAATGGCAGAACATAACTCCGTTCGGCATCCGCAGTGCGAGCGACTTTCTTCTCGATCCGCCGCCGGCGCTGACGAGCGAGGAATATGCCAAGGCTTACTACGAAGTCATGACGGTGGGCGGCGTAAACAGTACTCAGCGGCCTCCCGACCGGGCAAATGTAGCGCTGTTTTACGCAGCGTCTTCGCCAACTCAGGTCTTCAATCAAGCGGCCCAGCAAATCGCCGCGGAACAGGGCCGTTCGCTGTCGGAGAATGCGCGCTCGCTCGCCCTGATCAACATGGCGATCAGTGACAGCCTGGTGGCGTCATTCCTGAACAAATATCATTACACCTTCTGGCGTCCGGAAACGGCAATTCACGCGAGTGGCAATACAAGTTGGGCGCCCTTCATCACGACTCCCTGTTTTCCAAGCTATCCCTCAAACCATGGCAGCGCCGCGAACGGGGCAGCCGAGGTGATGCGACGCCTGTATGGCGAAGCAGGACATTCGATCACGTTGACGAATCCTGCCGTGCCCACCATCGTCTTGCAGTACACGTCGTTCAAGCAGATCACCGATGACATCGCCGATGCGCGTGTTTACGGGGGCATCCATTATCGATTCGACCAGAGGGCAGGCGCACGGCTCGGCCATGCTGTCGGCCACGAAGTGTACAGAAATAACTTGCGTCGCAGGCACGACGACGAGTGATTGGCTATGTTGATAAAGCCTAATTACGCTCAAATTCCCGGCGACTGCCACTCGAGCGAAATCGCTGATTGTACTTTACGCTCCCAATGCCCCAGAAACGAACCCGAGTTTAAGCCTAAAAACAAAAGGAGAATCAAAATGTGCAGATTCGGAAAGTGTTTCCTTCTCATGACAGGTTTCGCGTTCCTTGCGACTCTTGCCCGCATTCCAGGCGCTGTCATTAACGTTCATGCCCACGGTCAGGCCTGTGGCGTTGCCAGCCTCAAAGGGACCTATGCCTACCTCAGGACGGGCGTGAACAGTGCCTTGGGTGGCCCTGTCGCCGAGATGGGCCTCGACGTCTTTAACGGAGACGGTACGCGCGGCATCATTCGCGCGACCGGAAGCAGCCTTGATGGCTCCTACGACTGGACCGATTCCTCGTGGCCGAACGGAAGCTACACGGTCTATCCGGATTGTACCGGCTCGCTCTTCGCTGCGGATGGTACAAAAGCCAACATCATCGTCCTTGACGGAGGCAAGAGATTCTCCGTGCTCAGCGGGCTAACTCAGACGGGCAAGGTTGTCACGGGAGAGGGGACGAGGCTGGAGGAGGAGAAGGACTAACGGTGCGCTGACTAAGTTGGATGCACACTTCTTCATTTGAAGCGGTTGTGCATCTCGCCGACGTTCGGTGATGTGGAAGTGGGTAACTGGAACGGGAGGGTGCCATGAAAAGCGAAGCAGTGCTAGTGAGAAAGCCCGCAGTTGGGGGGATTGTGAGCCTTTTGCTCCTTGCCGGATGCGGAGGCGGCGCGAGTCCGTCATCGATCAATCAGCCTCCATCCAGCGGATCTAATCCCACGCCAACAATCACCACAATCTCGCCGAACAGTAGCGTTGCTGGCAGCGCGGCTTTCACGCTCACGATCAATGGGACAAATTTCGTCGCAGGTTCTATGGTTAACTTCGGCGGGTCGACGCCCGCCACCACCTTCGTCAACTCCACGCAATTGACTGCGGCCATCCCCGCTGCCAGCATCG
Source organism: uncultured Acidobacteriota bacterium (assembly GCA_963717205.1). Taxonomy (GTDB): domain Bacteria; phylum Acidobacteriota; class Terriglobia; order Terriglobales; family Acidobacteriaceae; genus Sulfotelmatobacter. Next base: position 82,577 of record CAVQVP010000003.1, read on the forward strand.
CCTCAACCGGCACGCCGGCCGTGACAGTGACCAACCCCGCTCCCGGCGGTGGCACCTCCAAGGCGATTAACTTCACCATTACGAGCGACTCCGTCCCGACGATCCAGGTTCTCTTTCCAAACTGCGCTCCGGCAGGAGAGCCCGTTCAGTTGGAGGTAGTTGGGCCTTATCCAGGGTCAGATTTTGTGACCGGTTCAGTCGTGCGCTGGAACGGCAGCGACCGGCCGACCACTATGGATGCCATTAACGGACTCATTGCTCAGATTTCGGCGAGTGACGTTGCTTCAGCCGGGACGGCCGCGGTCACAGTCTTCAACCCTGGACCCGGCGGGGGTATCTCGAACGCGTTGACCTTCACCATAAACTCAGGAGCTGTTGATCCGCAATCCATCGCTGTGGACCCTGCCGGAAAGTTCGCCTACGTGGCGAGTGAGGGCTGCGATGCTGAGGGCTACGTGTCCATGTACACGATCAACCCCACCACCGGGGCCCTAGCGTCCATAGGACCACCGGTGCCTTCCAATGACGAATTTACCGACTCCGTGACCGTAGATCCTTCTGGCAAGTTCGCCTACGTGGCGAGTTCGGGGGACGTGTGGGATATCGATTTTGGCAGCGTCTTGGCGTACACCATCAACCCCACGACCGGGGCCTTAACGTCCACCACAGGAGGGCTAATCGGAACAGGGATAAACGGAACTCCGGAATTTTTCAATTCGATGGCGGTGGATCCATCCGGCAAGTTCGCTTATGCGGCGGATGGGGGAGCTTTCCCGGCGGGCAGCCTCGGCGGTGATTCCAGCGTCTCGATGTACACCATCAACAGCTCTACCGGTGCCTTGACGTCCATTGGGATGATCGCTGCAGGAACAGGTCCCGCCTCCGTGGCCGTCGATCCTGCGGGCAAGTTCGCCTATGTAACGAATTTCGAATCGAACGACGTCTCCATGTACAGCATTGACGCCACGACTGGGGCGTTAGCGTCCATAGGGACGATTGCTGCGGGAACAGGCCCTGTCTCCGTAGCCGTGGATCCTGCGGGCAAGTTCGCCTATGTGGCAAATTGGACGTATGACACGCAAGGTAGCGTCTCGATGTACACCATCGACGCCACGACCGGGGCCCTAATATCTATAGGGTCGATCGCCGCAGGAACAAGCGCTTTCTCCGTAGCTGTGGATCCTGCGGGCAAGTTCGCCTACGTGGCAAATTGGACGGGGAATAACGCTGACGGTAGCGTCTCGATGTACACCATCGACGCCACGACCGGGGTGTTAACGCCCACAGGAACGATAGCTACGGAGCTATCTCCTACCTCGATAGTCATCCATCCGTCCGGTAAGTTCGCCTATGTGACGAATTCCGGCTCGAACAGCGTCTCGATGTACAGCATTGATAGTGTCACCGGGACCTTGACGCTCACAGGGACAATAGGCACATGAAGGGGCCGGCTCTGAAGCAAGAAAAAACAGGGAAGAGTAGAGCACCATGATTTCCAAAACACTTCGCATCGCTCGAATGTTTGTTCTTGCCAGCTTTGCGCTCAGTTCCGCTGCCTGGGCGGCGACTTGTTCAAACGCCTCCCTGAGTGGCACCTACGGGTCTTTGGGCGAGGGCACGAACCCCGAGGGTCAGCCTGAGGCCAACCTCTTCCAGTTCAAATTTGACCCATCCACAGGCAAGTTTACGGGAACGGATGAAACCGGGGCTTCTGTTAGTGGAACATATGAAGTCGCTTCAAACTGCACGGTCACGGGTACGACCACGAAAGGCGGAAGCACTCACCCTTTCTCTGCTGTGGTCACTTCCGCCGGGTTGCAATCAGTTAGCGGAAACCCAGGTGCTACCAACGGAGGTTTTTGGGTGGCGCAAGGTTCCCCGTCCTGCACCAACGCCGGAGTTAGGGGTAGGTTTGGGTTGGCAGTGAGGGGGAGCTTCCTCGCAGGAGCGACGTTCACGGGTCCAGTGTTCCTCATCGGCGAGTTGGCGTTAAGTGTCAACGCTTCTGGAGATGGAGTGATAAACGGACATATAGCGGGTAGCGAGAACGGCACGATTCTCACGTTCGCCGAGGAACGAGTCACAGGGTCTTACTCGGTCGATGCGAACTGCAAGGGCACACTTACAATAACGCCGAAAGGCGAGTCCGTATTGAATTTCAGCTTCGTGATTGTCGACTGCGGGAAGGAAATGCTAGCCGTTGAGACGGACTCAGACACCGTTGTCAGCGGGACTCTGGTGAAGCGCAAGTAACCCGAGACGGCATCTGTGCAAAGCACTCACTCTACAACTTTCATCACTCAAGAGAGGAGCGAATCCATGAGGCGTAGTCGTTAATTCGATCCCACTGGTCGCGGGGCTGCTGACTGGCCTCCTGTTCGCGATCCTGGTTGTTCCACTTAACGCAGACGACTCTGATTCGCGGTATGACGTCAGCAAGGAAGTCACGCTCAGCGGCACCGTATCGAGCGTGCTCTACAAACCCGCCCCGGGAATGATTTGGGGCTCCCATCTCATGGTCGAGACTGTCTCCGGCAGGTTAGACGCGAGTCTGGGCCGATTCGGTTTGGAAGGCAAAGGCGCGCTGTCCGTCACCCCCGGCCAGCAGATTGAACTCACCGGCGTCATGAAGACGGTTCGCGACAAGGAAGTCTTCGTGGTGCGCAGCGTAAAGGCAAACGGCAAAACCTTTACCATGCGCAACGAGCATGGGATCGAGGTATCGCCCGTAGCCCGTGAACGCGCTGCCAAGAAAGGGGCGACGCTATGAAACGCAACATCACCAGTATTCTCGCATCGATTTTGGTTTGCCTGGTTTTCGGGTTCCTGATGGGTTGCAGCAGCAGTCCGAGTACGCCGCCTCCGCCGCCTCCGCCTCCCACCATCGCGATCACCGCGACCAGCGGATCGGGACAAACCGCAACCGTTGGTAACGCCTTTACCAACATGCTGGTAGCTACCGTGACATCCAACGGAACAGCGGCCAGCGGGGTAACGGTTACGTTCACACCTGACGCGGGATCAGCCGGTCAGAGCTGCACCCCCTCCGCCACCACTGTTGCCACCGCTTCCGATGGCACCGCATCGATCACATGCCCTGCAAACTCAGCGCCCGGCGCCTACTCAGTAACGGCCGCGGCGGCGGGAGCCACAGCAACGGCCAGCTTCACCGAAAGCAAACACAGCACAGGAGAAGGCTCCCATCGTGTTCGTGTTTTATGTGATCGGGCTGGAAAACAGCCCCGCCTACGGACCCGGGCCGGTTTACTACGCCGTTGCAGGCGCGGTGGGCTTCGACTCAAGCGGAAAAATCCTCGGCGGCGAACAGGACTATAACGACGGCAGTTTGATGGATCGGCAACTTCCAGCGGAAGCTTCGACCTGCAGACGGCAACGAGTGGCGCCGGCATGATGAGCCGTGGCAAGGGCGCGCGACATGTCGGCGCCCGCATCGAGCACGTCGCGGACGCGCATTGCGCCGCGGTGCAGACGGTCGCGCAGGCTTTCACCATGGAGCAACTCGGTGACGATGTAGGGCGCGCCTTCGTGCTCGCCGACGTGATAGATGGACACAATGTTGGGATGATTGAGAGCGGCGGCCGCTTGGGCTTCTATTTCGAACCGGCGCAGGCGATCGGGATTGCTTGACCACTGGGCAGGGAGCACTTTGATGGCGACATCGCGCTTCAGACTAGAGTAATCGACGATACTGTCTTTCAACCACTTCCACTGTCCGAATTTTTGCGTTGGGAGAAAGAACGTGGCCCTGCTTACAAGCTAACGGCGGCTTGGCATGAGTTACAAAGGAAAGCACTTTGGCAGCTTCGAGTCCTGAATCTTCAAGTATGTACCATCTGGCAGGAGTTTTGGAGTTACATTGCTCGCACTCGATCTCAACTTTCCAAACCGTGGGAAACGCTGTACGGCCCTCTTTTGGAATGTCCTCAATCTCTACCCATTGCGTCTTCCTGTGTTCGCGCCAGTGCCCGCAATGACGGCATACGATGTTTACGCCGAAAATATCCGTGGGCATCGACATCGGATATAAAATTACTTCTGGAAGGATGGACGGCGGGAGAGGAATGGGCCATCCTCCAAGCCTGCACTCAGGATGCCCACAGTAGAATGTAGGACGAATCATGCCCAATTATATCTCTAAGGTTTTTTGAGGCAGGTAATTCTAGACTTCAGAGTACGAGAGTGGGTTGAGGGCGAAGATACGTACACTTCATGCAACTGCAGCGGTATGAAGGAAAATCAGGGATAGCGACATGCCCGCAACTAGGGCACAGGAGCCACGTTCCCTCATCCTTCACACGCATAATCTCAAAGCAGTGAGGGCATGTAATCTCGGCCATGCATGGGTCTGACACATTGGCGAGTGTGGGACTGGAAGAAAGAAAAGAATGTGATGAAGATCACAGCGCAGTGTGACGGGGCAACCGCTCTAAGTTGATTTCGGTTTGTGTTCGGGTGTAATGAACCCACCGGTCTGTAACTAGGGGTGGTACCCCCCTACCTAGGTAGGGTCCGGAATTCTTGGAGCCAGTTTGCTGTCTGTCGGCCTTCTCATTGTCAGCAAGCGCGGGTCGATGCGCGATCATGAACCCCTCGCCGCAAGCCGTCACACCGGACAGTGCCTATTTCCCGCAGTCCGCACGGCTTTTCACAGCCTGCCCCTTCTTGATTGCAAGGGCTGAGGCTCCCCTCCTTTTCCGAACTCCTTCTTCGCTCTCGATAACTGATAATCCGTTCCGCCCTGTTCCTCCGGACCCTACCGAGGTAGGGGGGTTACCACCCCTATGATTTTTGGTGGAACATCGGACGCTGGCTTGTCCGGCTGCCAAGGATGCCTGTCCGCGGTAAGTGTCAGAGCAAACACACGGTTGACAGATTGAATCCGCAGCCAGCGTGACTTCGCCACTTGATCAGCAAATTCTGAGGCGGCCGGTCTTCGTCCCTTCGTCCAGGGCGGATTACTGCCGGTTAGCCCGTTACTCGCCCAATGGGAATCCTCACGACGCGCGGAAAATGAAAAGCGGGCTGGCAGCGACGCGACGCATCGTTACCAGCTCGTTTGGTCGCTTGACTTTGCAAGGACCGCGTCTATCCAGCCCTGCCTGCAACGCAATCAATGCGGCTTTTCCGCGGGAGGACGGCTCTCCGCCTTCGGTGCAGTTTGGCGCGGCGCTTGGCGCTGCTCCACCTGCTTCTGCTGAGTGGCATGCTTTTGCTCAAGCTGTTGCGTTTGTTGAGCGTGGCGCTGCTCCATCTGCTGTTTCTGTGCGTCGTTGTAGTTTTTCTGGGTGGCTTGCTGATGTTCTTTTTCCTGCTGCTGCTGGAGCTTCTGGTGATCCTGCGCTTGTTTGGCAGTTAGCTTGTCCTGTTGCTGCTGATATTTCTTGTCGTTTGCAGCGTTGCCGGTGTTTGGCGGCGTGAACTTGTGTGGCTGCAATTCGCTGGCGTGATTATTGGTGTTGGGCCGAGCCTCCGTAGTGTTTTCTGGGCGACTTTCCGTGCTGGGACGCGCTTCATTGCCGCGTGCCGCGTTCGCCGGAGGAGCCTTGTATTCGCCGCCTGCTTGTCTGGTGGCCACAACGCCAGTTTTGAAATCCCCGGGTTTGGCCGTAGCCGCGATGGGCGGCTTGCCCTGGTTGGCGGAAGCACGCAGCTCGGGATTATTCCGCGCTGCCTGAACGTGCTGCGTCTGCGCGGCTACCGGACCGACGTGGTGCTGGTTAGCATAGGACTCTTGCTGCGACGTAGGACGCGCTTCCACACCACCCGTACCGCCGTTGTAGCTGACGTGAGTTTCGGACACATTCGTCACTCTGGTGTTGTAGGTGTTGTGAATGATGGTGGTGTTCACGTGATTCACGTAAGTATTGTAGGAAAAGTGACCACCTTCCCAGCGGCCGCCCTCATAACCAACACCGCCGTAGCCGAAGCCATAGTTGATGCCGCCGTAGAAGCCCACCTCTGGTCCCCAATACCCTTCATGAAAAAGGAACGCGCTGCCTCCCCAGCCCCAATAACCTGGGGTCCAGAGAAACCCGACCTGGGGTGCTTCGACCCACGTTCCGGGCACCCAGTAGTAGCCATTGTCGTCGTCATAGGCCCAGTAGCCGGGTGTCCATAGGTAGCCGTCGTCGGGACAGATTGGCTGCTCATAAACGGGAAGTGCCGGGGGGCCGAAATTCACGGAAACGCCGACTCCGATTTGAGCGAATGCACCGTGGGAAAAAACCAGTACGGCAAACGAAAATAGCAACGAGCGAATAGCAACCGTAGTACGCATTTTGCCTCCTTCTGCCCGCTCATCCTTAATTTACTGCCCCGGTACGGCGAGAGGCTCACGGGCGCGGATTTGAGCGGCGTCGCGTCGATGCCAGGGTTCCACGGAGGCACTGGCCGAGTCTGTGCACTACTGCTCACTTTTCTATCTGCCTCAAATGATCGTTCCTCTGGCCATGACACAACTACAAACTGGGTACGAGGTCCGGTCTTCTTGTCGTGTGACAAGAATGCAGCCACGATCCGTCAACTCCCGGTTTGTCGGCTAACCTTACCTTTCCGGGTTAGGTAAGAGCAGCCCGTCACTCGGGCGCAATCGCAAGAGGCGGTTACCATCAAGATCGCTTCTACGTGCTTCGAGTTCCGCGGCTCCACTGGGCTTCACGGCGTGTTCAGTTCGTCGCGCTGAGCCCAAAAGTGCTCCCCGTCTGGTTTTTCGATCCGATACTGGGTGAGCTGGCCGGGCGTGCATTGGGCTGCAACGACAACACCCTCGCCGTAAGTGCCTCGCACGTGCGTGCCGAGTTTCAAGAGGAAGCAATCGGGCGGGCTCGTCGAGGTTAGTTTCCCTGGCTGTGTAGCAGACGGATCGTAAAATATGCCTTTCGCGTTAAGCTCATATATCGGTACGAGGCGATGCGTCTTAAAGGGACCGATTCCGTGGACCTGGTTGACCGTTTCTGTTTTTGACAGCCCGAAGTGTGCCATATTCTTGGGCGCGAGCCCGTACGTGCCGACCTCCATGGGTACGAGCCCCTGCGGGTCGTAACGGTCACCCATTCCGAGCGCCCAGGTTCCTTTCACCACGACGAAGTGCTCGTCTATGGGATGGGTGTGCGGCATGATGATGTATCCTGCTTCGCGGTGAATCCGAATGACAAAGAGCTCGCCCTCTTTCGTGGGGTCGCCCGATACCGTCTCAAACGTTTGGCCCCACCGGCAAATTCTTTTAGCGGAACTACGTGGGGCTGAGCGGGCTGCTGCGCAGAGGATTGCTGCGACCTGAGGGCTACCGCCGCTAAAACCACGAGGATGAGTAGCATCGAGATGCCTTTGGCCATCATGTCCTCCAGCTGCGATAAGTCAGCATCTCAAGTTCGACAGCCAATCCGCAAGCTCAAATGCGGCCCAGGTAGGTGAGGCGATTCTGGGCGAGTCGTCGGCTAACCTTACCTTACCGGGTTAGGTAAGAGTAGCCCGTCTTTCGGGAGCAATCGTTGATGGTGACGCTTCGCAAACTGGGTGCGGCAAGCTGGATGGTCTATTACTGTCCGGGCTTCGGAATGTTCTCATATTTCTGTCTGGCCTCTTCAAATATCGCCAGCACCGCCTGCTTCTCCGCGACGGTATTCCACGCAGCACTGCTCTGCACCGCCGAGACCAGCCTCTCCATCCACGCCACGAAATATGCAGCATCCTCCGTATTGCGCAGTGGAACCCCAGCCATGTTCACATAAACCGGACTGGTCGTCGCATACGGGTACAAATCTAAAATCGGATACGCCGCCTTATCACTGAACGCCCGCAGAACGCACCAGCCACTGCTTTCGATCGGTAACTTGCCTTCGACGTAAGCAGTGGTACGATCCGAACTGAGGTCAAGCTCGCGCGCAACTTTCCCGTTGCAGACGATCTGCAGATGATCCACCGGCACAATGGACCCCAGCGCCGCCCGGAAAAATACACCCTGCTTCTTGTCGAGATGAACCTCTCCTCCCGGCGTCTTCAGCCCGAGCTCAAAGCGCAGCAACGGCCCATTCGTCGCGAAAGTGCGTCCTGCTTTGATGGATTCGAGCCATGGCTCAAGCTTCAACGATCCGGCGGGAACTTCCGCATATACGCGGTTCAACCCAATCGGCCCGCGCAGTGAGGCATAGTTCCCCATGAAATCTGTTCCGGCGGCGGTCGGCAGCCGGAAACCGCAGTTCAGCAGCTTGTACCAAACCGCCGCTGTGGACTTATGGTCGGAAAAGCCGACGACCTCGATGTAATCCACTTTGCCGAGCGCTACATCGGCGGGCAGTTCAAACGTGACCGCGTCTTTCAACGGATCCGGTACACTTTCTAGCGGATGCACGTACCCCACCAGTGCTCCCTGTTCGTGCGCGAGATCAGCCACGTTGGCATTCGTGGGAAACAAACTGGCCGCCTCGGTGTTCGGATAGCCGGCATATCCCGGCAAGATCAGATTCCGCGTCAAGTTCAGAAGCCCGAGATGTCCCCAGTAGCTGGTGTGAAATTCCTGCGCGTGCTGCAGCAAGTAATCCTCGTTGGAAGCTGGATCAAGCTTCGGCGAAAAGTACGCTATGTCCGGGAAACGCTGCTCTTTATTGACCACCAGATTTTCAATGATTGATAAATTCTCGGCTGCGGCCTGCTCAATCAGATGCGACGGTGCGTTGCGGTACGTGCCCGCATAGTTCATGTGGACGTGAGCATCCCCACTGACCCACCGCGTGTCAGGACTTTTCCACTCGATTCGCCGCAGCGGAACCGTGACTTCCGAGGTCTTTCCTGCCACAACTTCCACACTTAGTTCTTCGAAACGGTATTCGAAGCCGCGCATGACGCCCACCTGCACTTTTCCTGCAGGAACAGTAATCTCAGAGATTCCGCTGGTGTCAAAGTAGTGGGCTTCAAACGGGCGCTCCTTGCGGTCAAAGCTGTCGTCTGCTTCCATCCACGCGTCCTCGGGGGCATATGCCCGACCGCCTTCCATGGTAACGAAGACTCGCGCCGCCACCGGCTTTCCGCTTAGGTCCGAGACTCGCAGAAGCAGTTTCCCCATCGGCTTCAAGTACTTTCGCTCGCGGGTCAGAACCTCGCTCTGCGCACCCCCGGGAATCGTCTGGATCCACAAAGAAGTATTACCGCTGCGGTTCGAGATGAACGCGATCTTTGACTCGTCCGGCGACCACCGCGGATTGATATTGTCGTAATCTCCATACGAAATCGGAAATGCGTCACCACCCGCCGCCGGCATCACCCAAAGCTGGTGCCACGACTGTCCCAAATACGACGCGTACACCATGCGCTTGCCATCTGGCGAAAAGTCAGGCCGAGCCTTCCACGTGGTCTCTTCGTAGTGGATCTCGTGCGCTTCTGCGCCAGGTTGAGCCTTCATCCGCCAGAAGCCGCCCGTACCGTGGATGTGCCCGCGATTCGAAATGAACAGAATCTCCGACCCGTCACGCGACCACGCCGGGCTGATCTCGTGGTCCACCTGGCTGTAGTAATAGCGAGGAAGCGAGCTGACGTTTTCGGACGTGAGTTGCTGAACGTCGCTGAGTTCGCCATCTTCGAATCGTCCTACAAAGATGTGGAAGTGGCCCTTGTAGGAAGTCGAAACAAATGCCAGCCGCTTTCCGTCGGGAGAGAACCGTGGCTCGAGATTCACTGCTCCTCCAGACGTGAGCTGTCGCGTGCGCCCGTCGCGCAGGTCGAGCAACCACAACTCCACGGCATCGTGGTCGTATCGCGCAAAAACAACCCAACGCCCATCCGCGGACCAATCCGGCTGATAGTCATAGCCTGGCCCTGCGGTCAGTTGCTCGGCTATCGTGGTCTTCATATCCTGCCGCCACAGCGATCCTGCCATCGAGTAAATCAGCCTTTGGGAATCGGGAGACCAGGCCGCCGCGCTTGGCCCGGTAGTGAGCTGAGGCAGGTACATTTCGCGATAGTAATAAGCATGGGGAAGGTCAACCTGCATGAGTACTGGCTCACGCTGCGCCAGACAGTTCGCGCATATCAAGAAGACAAAGATGCCAAGACGAATTATTCGGGATCGGAACAAGGCTCCTCCGCAACTCAGAAAGCGGACAGATTATACCGTGCCAAACCAGATCAAGACTTCACCTGACAACCGGGATCACAGGCAGCACGACTTGAGAAGGATGCGTTATGTCGTGGAATACGCGAATGTGCGCCTTTTTCATCTCCGCGCTGTTCGCCTCCGACTTTCCAGTCTGCAGGTTGCGTGAGAAATTCGGCGTGAAGCTGGCGGAGATCTGCAGGCCGATCCGATGCCCCTGCAGAAACGCATTTGTATTACGACGGAATAGCCACGCTCGGCAGCATGCTTGAAGGTCGTGTACTCCAGCTGTGCGGCGTCTTTCCCGTAGGGTGTCCGATACACCAGTACAGGAAAAGTTCCGTCTTCGGCTGGGCGCATCACATCCGCGCGCAGGACCACACCATCCCGCATGGGCACGGGGACGTTCTTCTCCAGAACAAAACGCTTTCCGGAGTTCGTGGAGTCTTGGGCAAACGCAAGAATGGAAGTTGCAAGAATCAGAACCAAGGCGCGGAGCTTCATCGGGCGTGAGACTAACAGGGGGCCAGACGTAGCGGCAAGTCAGGAAACTCACTCGGTCGTTCGCTGCCCCTGACAGCAAGTGCCACCAACTCAATTCTTGCTATAAAATCCTTACGTTGGGATTTCGTTGAACTGAATGCCAACTGCTGACTGATTGCATGACTGCAAGGTGCTGAGTGCCGACTTCTGAAACCCAATCCGTGGCGACGACTCTACCCGCCCGCTACTACACGGATACCGATCTCTTCCGTGACGAACTCGAACGCTTCTACTGCCAAACCTGGATCTGCGCCGGGCGCGCCGGTCAAGTCTCGACGCCGGGCGACTATTTTATCCGCAAGGTCGCCGATGAAAGCATCATCATTACTCGTGACGGCTCTGGCTCACTGCGGGCGTTTTTCAACGTGTGCCGGCATCGCGGTACCCGCATCTGTGCCCACGCCGAAGGGCATTTCCCCGGACGAATCCAGTGCGGCTATCACGGTTGGACCTACGGACTCGACGGGAGCCTCATCGGCGCTCCCCACGCACACGACGGCTTCTGCCGCGAAGACTATCCTCTTAACCACGTTCATGCGGAGGTCTGGGACGGACACATCTTCATCAACCTCAGCTCAGAACCCGCCCCACTTGCCACCCAGTTAGAAGATTTGCCGCAGAAGTTCCTTCATTGGCATATGGCTGAGCTGCGCACCTACCGACGCATCGAGTATGAAGTGAAGGCCAACTGGAAGCTGATGATGCTGAACTACAACGAGTGCCTGCATTGTCCCATCCTGCATCCGGCGCTCAATGCCATCACCAATTACCTCTCCGGCGAGAACGATCAGCCCCATCGCGGATACATTGGTGGCTCAATGGAGTTTCAGGACGGCGCCAGGACCATGAGCAAAGATGGTAAGCTTCGGCGCGACTACCTTCCCGGACTCAACCGAGACGAACGCGCCAAAGTCTTTTACTATGCGATTTTCCCTAATCTGCTACTTAGCCTCCATCCGGACTACGTAATGACGCACACTCTCTGGCCGCGTGCCGTGGATCGTACTGACGTTATCTGCGAATGGCATTTCCATCCGACCGAAATGGTCAAGCCTGACTTCGAAGCCGATGATGCGGTTGAATTCTGGGACATTACCAACCGTGAAGACTGGGCCATCTCAGAGCTCTCGCAGGCCGGAATCAAGTCTCGCGCCTACAAGCCCGGCCCGTACTCCCGCTGCGAGTCGCTGCCCCACGCCTTCGACCAGATGGTTCTGGATCGCGAAAAGCAGGTACTCAAGAAGCAGGTCCGCTAAGCGGCTGAACGCCGCTGCAGAGGGCTTCGCAATGCACTTTCAGGGGTATTCGCAGCGGGCCGGGTGTCCCGCTGGGGCATGGGAGGAGAAGAACCGCGAGTTGACTGAACTGTTGGAGGTTGCTTACGGTGTGATAGCGGAGACCATCCGGACTGCTTGCAGGATAACTGTCGCGGTAGGGACGACCATCGCTGATCGCCCCCCGCACAGATCCGTACGTGCGCGTTTACGCATACGGCTCTTACCAGGGATGGGTAACGGCAAAACGAGCCATCGGATAAGGATGCAGAACGCGGGGTCTTGGAATCCATCGGCTCAGGAGTGGATAGAGTCTATCCCACCCCACCTGTGCACGTTGACTGCGACGTACGAGTACAGTTCGCCACAGCCAGCAAACGCGACGAGCAAAGATGCGCAACTGTGTCGAGTTGCCCGGAACAGCATGGTATTGGTAGTAGCCCAGCACAACCTTGCGGAGCCATGCACCAACCTCGGTCGTGCGATGATGCTTCCGACGTTGAAGCTCAGCCTTAATGGCTTTGAGCTTCGCGGCCATCCGCCTCTTCGCCGTAATCCGCCAGACGATGAAAGCTCCGTTACTGTTGCGCTGCCCGCAGTAGTGAGTGAAACCCAAAAACGTAAAGGTCTCCGGTTTTCCCTCACCGCGTTGTTTCCGGTCCCGGGCGGCGAACCGCCCAAACTCGATCAGTCGTGTCTTGTCCGCATGTAATTCCAACCCGAACTTGGCCAGCCGCTCCCGAAACTCCCGCAGGAACCGCTCAGCCTCCGTGCGGTATTGAAACCCGAGTACAAGATCGTCGGCGTAGCGAACGACAATCACCTCGCCCGTGGCCATTTTCTTGCGCCAGGCTTCGACCCATAGATCGAAAACGTGATGCAGGTACACGTTAGCGAGCAACGGCGAAACCACTGCTCCCTGCGGCGTTCCTAGCTTCGTCTCCGACCACTGACCGTCTTCCGATACTCCCGCCTTCAGCCATTTCTGGATCAGGCGGAGTATTCGGCGATCGGCCACACGATGCTCGATGAACTTCATGGTCCACTCGTGATTCATGTTGTCGAAGAAGCCACGAATGTCCGCATCGAGAACCCAGTTCACTCGCTTCCATTGGATGCCCACTGCCAGCGCGTCCAGCGCTTGATGCGGGCTGCGCCCGGGTCGGAACCCGTAAGAAAAGCCCTTGAAGTCGACCTCGTAGATCTGGTTGAGAATCGTCGCCACAGCCTGTTGAACGATTTTGTCCTCCAGTGCTGCGACGCCCAGCGGACGTTGCCGCCCGTCGGCCTTCGGTATATAGACTCGTCTTGAGGGTTGTGCTCGATACACTCCACGGTGCACCCGACTGTGCAGATCGGTGAGTCGAGCTTCCAATCCGGTTTCATACTCCTGCCATGTCACACCATCGATTCCCGGTGACGCCTGACGCTTGAGTGCGTAGAAGCTGTCACGGAGAAGTCCGATGTTCAGATGGTGGAGTAAAGCGGTGAATCGTTCCCGCTTCCTTTCTCTTGCTGCTTGCCGCACACCGCGCAATCCCTGGGACAAGCCTTTCCCGCTCTGTGTCGGGAGCTTGTGTGATTGAACGATGTTCTCCTTAGTCTGTGCCCTTCCCTCCCCTGACTCCGCGGAAGCTTGCGCTTCCTTGTTCGACAGGTTCTCCGGTACTACGGCACAGTCCGACTTCTCCTGTACGTGCATGTCCGCCGTTCGGTTTATGGCCTTTGCGGACCGGTCTTGTTCTTTCGAGCAAGACGTGCAGGAGATCTCCCGGTTCTCGTGCATGTTGTTTCTCAGCGTGCGCGGGTTCTCAGACTACGCAGGACCTGACAAATCCACTCGCGATTATCGTGGTTGTCGTGTTGCCTTCCTCCCTTACCGGAACGGAGTCGGCGTCCTGATCCAAACGGGCTTTTCGAAGCTCAATGGCCCCGCCCACCGATACCTCTATCTACGCTTCAAGCGAGACCTCGCGATCTCGCCTGCAAGACTCGAGGCCAGGATGGAGTCGCTGTCTCCTTTCCTGTAGGGCTCTTTCATCCCCTACAACATGCCGGTTTATCCCGGCGCACTCCGGGTTGCCCGTCATCCGTCCAGAAGACGGTCGCGCGCGTAATTGTTGTGGGCATCTTCCTAGAACGGGAATTGTGGGGAATCAACGAGATTTCATTTGTCCGATTCGTGTTTAATCGGGCCCTAGCCGGTTTACTAGGAAAGCGCACGGCGCGAAATCAGAAACCTTCGAGTTCCCAGGCATTGTTGCCGGAATTGAAACGCAGGAAGGCGAGGTGCTTGCCGTCGGGAGAGGGAATGCCCCAGATCTCGGTGAAGAGGCCTGGCTCACGCAGGAGAATAGTCGGTTTACCGCCGAGGTCCACATAGAGGAGCGTGCTGGCCAACGCCAGTTCACTGGACACATACCAGCCTCTACCGTCGGCAGCCCAATTTACGTGATTGAGACTGTTCCATCCCTTTACGTCAACGTCGCGCTGCGAACCATCGAGCAGGGAGATCACCCGGATCTTCCCCGCAAGCATATTTAGGGAGATAAAGGCGATACTCTTACCGTCAGGTGACAGATCCAGATTCGGTTCTTCCACATCCGCATTGACCGGAATACGGAGAAGCTCTGGCCCCCTGCCTTTAATCGGATCGAGAGCGTAGACGATCAATTCCTTCGGATGCAGTACAGCTGCGATGCAGCGATTGGCGGTAGGTCGCGTGCAGCGAAATGCATAGAGGCCCTGTTCTTCCATGACGGTCTCGGTTGGGCCGCCTTCCAGGGGAACGCGCGCGATCCGGACACGTTCATTCCAACTAATGATTCCCGGTGGATCGTAGTAGAGGACCCAATTGCCATCGGGACTCATTCTTGGCCGGATCTTATACCGCTTGCTTTCGACGAGAGCCTGTGCCGTGGTTTCATCGATGGACTGTCGAAAAATATCGTAAGTTCCATTGCGATTGGAGAAAAAGAGCACGGACTTGCTGTCGGAGGTCCAGTCGGAAGGTTGGTCATCAAGGTCGTCGAGCGTAAGCCGGCGCGGTGCGGTGAGCGCTTTGCCGTTCTGCTCCAGGTTTCCGACATATACATCGCCTTGAGGGTTGCCCTTGAGAAGAACCAAGCGTTTTCCGTCGGAAGTGACGCTGAGATCAGAGATCCTGGTATTTTTCCATTGCTTGAAACTGTGAGTGCCCCCCGCGGCCCGCCCGCTCTTCAGATCCACCTGGACTTCCCAGAGGCTAACTTCCTTGTCGTTGCCGGACTCTCCCCCAACGCCATAGAGCAAGCGACCGTCGCGCAGAAATACCGAGGCGACCAGGCCATTAGTCGAAACTACGATGGCCGGCTGGCCGCCATCCAATTGTAGAGACTCGACAGCATTCGGACCGACCAAGGGGAATCTAAGAAACAGAATCCGCTTGCCATCTGGAAACCAGGCAAGACAACCGAAGTCGTCCTGTGTAGCGCCGCTCAGGATTTTTACGGGTTCCTCTCCATTCGAACCCATCACCCATATCTCTGATTCCAGCTTAGTCGTGAAGAGAATCTTCGAGCCGTCCGGGGAAGGGACTGCCTCCTCAACATCCTCGCGCAATTTCCGGAAATTCCCGCCCAACAACGAGATTGCCCAGACGCTAGGAACTGGATTCTCAGAAGCGATGCCAGTAGCAAGGACTTTGCTTCCATCCGCAAACCAGGAGAGACGGTAAATCTTTGCAGCGCTCGGCAAGGCTAGTGAGTGGGTTTCTCCGCTCGCGGTCTGGCGCACATAGAGGCCGTGCTCGTCGGCGAAGGCGAGGTAATTGCCATCGGGGGAAATGGCCGCGGTCGTCAAGGAGGCTTCTCCGGCATTGGTGGTGAGTTGTGTCTCCCGGAGAGCTTTCGGCGCCGTTTTGTGCAGCGGATATAGGGCGAAGCCCATTGCCAGTGCCAACACAAGAGCCGCCACGTACACGGCGACTCGAAGAGTGGGAGAGCGACGTGGTGGGAGCGCCGAGCTCTTATTCACGTTGAATGGCCCAGTCGCGGCAGGCAATTCCGCCGGGGCCTGCCCTTCTTGTTCGACCACTTCGGGGACAAATCGATAGCCGACGCCGGGTACGGTAAGGATAAAGCGCTGTCCGTCCTGGCCATCGCCAAGGGTCTTGCGCAGAAGAAAGATGTTCTGGCTCAGGTTGCCCTCTTCCACGAAGCTGTCTGGCCAGACGGCCTGCATGAATTCCGGTTTCTCGATGACACGGCCACGATTGTCAATCAAGAACAATAGAACTTCAAAGGCCCTAGGCGGGAGGGGGAGCGTCTGAGAGCCGTGCAGGAGCAAGCGCTTCTGACGGTCCAGCTGAAACGGACCAAAATCGCAGAAGCGCTTTCTTTGCTGTGTCATGCGGCGATCCTGAGAACCGTGAGAAAAATTGAGCCCATCCCTAAAGACATTGAACAGCCGCTCCGCGCAGGATGCAAGCACGGTGACCCAGAGGGCAGGCAAGAACGAGCCTAATGCGCTGCCGAATCTATCACAGGAACTCGCGGGAATGCATAGTCAGCGGGCTCCGTGAATATCAAAGGAGACGTCCATGAAGGAGCACAGACTTTTGGTTGGTTTGATAACAGCAGCTTTGTTTGTGGGAGTTTCAAGCCTGCAGTCCCAAGTCGCGCAGGCTGGAAGCGCGGCGGCGACGGATGATCAGACGACACTGGAGATCGCGGAACTGATCAACAAGCGCCATGCTGCGCTGGGGAGTTTTGATCGGCGCGCTTATAGCGGGTTTATCGATCAGTCGGCTGTATTTGCTGCACCAGGCGACCTCCATAACGGGGCGCAGCAAATTGCCGAAGCTCACCCCACGGTCGGCTACAAAATGGTGGTCGAACACGACAGCCCCAAGGTGACGAGCTTCGGCCAGACAGCGGTGGCGTTCTATCATCAGAGCCAAAAGGAAATATACGGCGACCAGTCTCTAACTAGCCGCTGGACGGTGCTGGATACCTATATCAAGAAAGACGGCAGTTGGGTGCTGATCGCCCACGCCCAAATGCCAGAACTCTTGAAGAGGCAATCTGTCAAAGTGAATCCCGCTGTCTTTACGCAATATGCCGGGCAATACGAATGGAGTCCGGGGTTCGTGGACACGGTTTCCGTGGCTGGCGGAAAGCTGATGTCACAGCTGACCAACGAGGACAAGCCGGATGAGTTGCAGCCGCTGAACGAGACGACCTTTTTTGTCGATGGCGACGACGACGAAGGCCTGATCATCTTCGAGAAGGGTACGTCGGGAAGCGTGTCTCGCTATGTTTATCGCATGAAAGGCCAGGACCTCGTCGCGAAGAAAATCAAGTAAGAGCGCTGGCCGTAGACTAGTGTTTCTTCAAGAACCTCAAGAACTACTGCAAATATCCGGTGCTAGGTTCGGGGCGCATCCGGGGTCAGCACCGGAACTGTTTCTGCGGGAGACGTGTTTCGATTGAAATACATTGCACACCAGGGGCGCCGGCCTGGCTTCAGACTGGGAAGAGTAGCCCGTGACTCGGGCACAATCCCTGGAGGCCACAGTGACCGGATGCGAGAAAAACACTTTTGCTTGACTCACAAAACAAGTGGCTCTCATTTTCCGCTCGGCGGAGCTTTCGCTATTGACCTTCGCGTGCAGCGAACATACGATCTCAGTGCATGGCCACGCCCTCCCAACCCCTCGGGCAGACGGTGTCCCATTACCGCATACTCCACAAAATCGGCGGTGGGGGCATGGGCGTTGTCTATGAGGCCGAAGACCTCAAGCTTGGTCGCCACGTCGCGCTGAAGTTCTTGCCCGACGACCTCGCGAACGACGCGCAAGCGCTCAGCCGGTTTCAGCGAGAGGCCAAATCTGCGTCTTCTCTGAACCACCCAAACATTTGTACGATCTACGAGATTGATGAGGCCGACGGGCGAGCTTTCATCGCCATGGAACTGCTGGAAGGGAAGACGCTCCGGCACGTGATCGCTGGCAAGCCGCTGGAGATCGAAACCGTGCTCGATCTTGGCATCCAGATCGCGGACGCTCTCGACGCCGCGCACTCAAAGGGTATCGTCCATCGGGACATCAAGCCCGCGAACATCTTCGTCACGAATCGAGGCCAAGCGAAGATTCTCGATTTCGGGCTGGCTAAAGTCACCCTGAAGCCGGAGAGCGTTGCCCTGAGCGCGGCAACCATCGAGTCCGAGGAACATCTCACGAGTCCCGGCAGTGCGCTTGGAACCGTCGCGTACATGTCGCCGGAGCAGGTCAGGGGAAAGGAACTGGATGCCCGAACCGACTTGTTCTCGTTCGGGGCCGTCCTGTACGAGATGTCGACAGGGCTTCTCCCGTTTCGGGGTGATACCTCCGGCGTCATCTTCCATGCAATTCTGGAACGCGCTCCGACACCCGCCCTCCGCGTAAATCCCGATCTACCGCCCAAGCTGGAAGACATCGTCAATAAGGCGCTGGAGAAGGATCCAAACCTGCGTTATCAGCATGCCTCAGACATTCGTACCGATCTCCAGCGCCTGAAACGTGATACGGATTCCGGGAAAGCGCTAGCAACGGGCGCAACGTCTGCAGTCAGAACAACGGGGACGGAAGCGCCAATGGCGCAGCGGCGTTGGTCGAGATGGGCAGTGCTTCTTGCAGCTGCGGCAATTCTAGCTGGCGCAGTCGTGGCTTGGCTGCGGTGGCCGGTGCCACCAGCCCGGGTCCTGAGCACAACGCAAGTCACCAATGATGGGACATTGAAGGGTCCGCCCGCGCTTACCGACGGCTCACGTGTGTACTATATGACCTTTGGCCAAGGGCTGGTTCTCTACCAGACCTCCGTAACGGGCGGGGGCACCGCGCCCATTTCAGAACCATTCGCAGGTCTCGCGGCTTCCCTAATGGCGATCTCGCCCAGTGGCTCAGAGCTTTTGGTGCAGACCTGGGAGGGTTCACAGTCCGAGGGACCTGTTTGGGTGGTGCCAACTTTGGCCGGGTCACGTCATCGACTGGGCAGCCTCGTGTCCACTGATGTCAATTGGTCACCGGATGGGCAAACCATCGCTTTTGCCAAACGTGGCGACTTGAATCTTGCTCGAAGCGATGGCACCGGAGCACATACGATCTTGACCGTCACCGGAGTACCCGCATGGATCCGATGGTCCCCGGACGGCCGCAAACTGCGCTTCACCGTCAATGACGCTAAGACCGGAACGCAATCTCTCTGGGAGGCAGGAGTGGACGGAACCGATCTTCATCCATTGCTTCCCGGCTGGAATAATCCGCCCGCCGAATGCTGCGGCAGCTGGACCCCAGACGGAAGGTATTTTGTCTTTCAGTCCACACGCCACGGCAGATCAGATGTCTGGGCGATGCGCGAGAAAGAAACACTCCTCAGGAACCCTAGCCGGGAACCTATGCAATTGACGGCGGGTCCAATGGATTTTCTCGGGCCAGTGCCCGGCAAAGACGGGAAGAAACTGTTTGTTGTCGGGTGGCAGCGACGTGCCGAGCTCGCTCGCTACGATCTGAAATCTCACCAGTTCGTGCCGTTTATGTCGGGGATGTCGGCCGAAGCTTTAACCTTCTCCAAAGACGGACAATGGGTGACCTACACAAGTATCCCTGAGGGAAATCTTTTTAGAAGTAGAATCGATGGCCGCGAAAAGGTGCAGCTCACATTTCCCCCTCTAACGGCCTATGAGCCTCGCTGGTCTCCGGACGGGAAGAGGATCACTTTCCAGGGGAGCAGGCCAGGCCAAAACTGGAGAATGTATCTCATCTCCACGGATGGTGGTGAGGCGGAAGAAGTCATGACGGGCATCGGCGATGTGGGTTGGTCGCCAGACGGGAAGTCTCTGATCTTCCATTCCGGCATGGAAGATTTTGTTTCAACTTCGCCACGAGCTATTCGGCTCATGGACTTGAACAGCCGGCAGATTTCAACAATCCCGGGCTCGGAAGGATTCTATTCGCCGCGCTGGTCCCCGGATGGACGCTATATCGCCGCGCTCCAGGTTGGTCCCGAGGTCCTGCAGTTATACGATGTCCGCACCAGCAAGTGGACCAAGTTGGCGGACATTCCCGTTGGTTGGCCGATATGGTCGAGGGACTCGAAGTACATTTACTTCGACTCGATTGAAAGCGTCCCGAAGTTGTATCGCATACGAGTTGGCGACCACATTCTCGAGCAGATGGCAAGCCTCCAGAGCATCCGCCTGGCGCCAACCCTTGGCGGTTCGTTAACGGGATTAGCTCCGGATGATTCGCCTTTGGTGTCGCGGGATGTAGGCACCCAGGAGATCTACGCGCTTGATCTGGAGTTGCCATAAGATTCGCGCTGCTGTTGCCTCCGCCCCAACCGTGCCCAATCCGAAGGAAGCCCGAGCGCAGTAGCGGAAGTTGTCTCGGCATTTGATTCGAGCCACAACACGATAACTCCCGGATGGTCGGCAAGCCTTACCTAATCGGGTTACGTCAGAGTTGCCCGTCATCCACCCGCTGGTTCGTCAGCGTATAATTCTCAGCCACATATGGGGCTGGCTGCGGGCACAAAACTCGGGCCCTACGAGATTCTTGCGTTTCTTGGCGCAGGCGGAATGGGCGAGGTGTACCGAGCACGGGATGTCCGGCTCGACCGCACCGTCGCGATCAAGATCCTGAAGGATCGTGAAGCTCAGAAGGCCGATGCGAAAGAACGCTTCGAACGCGAGGCGCGAACCATCTCTTCTCTCAATCACCCCAACATTTGCCACCTTTACGACGTGGGTGAGCAGGACGGGGTGAGCTATCTGGTTATGGAGTTTCTGGACGGTCAGACGCTGGCATACCGTCTCTACCGCGGCCCGTTGCCTCTGGAGCAGGTTCTCAAGTACGGAATTGAAATCTGCGACGGATTGGAGACGGCACATCGCAGCGGCGTGGTCCACCGAGACTTAAAGCCCGGCAATATCATGCTGACCAAGACGGGTGTCAAATTAATGGACTTCGGGTTGGCCAAATCCGTGACGCCTACCAGTTCCACTCTCACCGAGACCTTGAGCACGCCGCAACAACCCCTCACCAGAGAAGGGATCGTGTTCGGTACCATCCCCTACATGTCTCCAGAGCAAGTGCAAGGCAGAGAGGTTGACCGGCGGAGCGACATATTCTCGCTCGGTGCTGTCCTCTACGAAATCGCGACCGGCAAACGCGCGTTCGCGGGCAAGAATCAGCTCAGCATATCGTCGGCGATCCTCGAAAAGAATCCCTCGCCAATCACGTCGCTTAAAGCCTCGATGCCGCCGGCACTCGATCATGCCGTAGCCACCTGCCTGGCGAAGGACCCGGAAGAACGCTGGCAGACCGCCCGCGACCTGGGCCTTGAGTTGAAGTGGATCGCCGAAGTTGATTCGGTCACGGGCACGCCTGCACAAGTAATTTTAAGGCAGAAGTTCCGCGAGCGGTTGGCTTGGGCGGTGGCGTCAGCGATTGCCATATCGTGCGTGGCGTTGTACATCATTTTCTTCTTCGTGCGGCCCGTACCGCAACCTACACGAATGTTGCGTTCGTCTCTATTGCCACCGCCAGGTTCGTCCTTTTTGCCGTACAACTTCGCGATTGCCCCAGATGGCAACCGACTCGCCTTCGTTGCCCTCGGTCCGGATGGCAAGACTACCCTGTGGGTTCGGGGACTTTCCTCTCCCAATGCGCAACAATTCACGGGCACAGAGGGAGTCACATATCCGTTCTGGTCACCCGACAGCTTGCATATTGGTTTCTTCGCGCAAGGTCGACTCAAAACCGTCGACCTTTTGAATTCGGCAGTGCAAAATATCTGCGATGCCGCACTCGGGTTCGGCGGCACCTGGAATCAGGACGGAATCATCGTGTTCGCTCCTGGCGTCACGGGACCTCTTTACCGAGTCTCCGCCGCGGGCGGTGCTCCCGAGGCTGTCACCAAAGTTGCCCAGGGCAGCAGTGAAACGCATCATTGGCCTTTCTTCCTACCTGATGGCAGACATTTTCTCTATTTCGTCAATTGGAGTGGCCCGGCCGGAGCCCGGCACGATGGCCTTTACGTCGCTTCGCTCGACGACGACACTCCTAAGCTCATCTCCGACGAAATTACGGGCAACGCCTTTTTCGCCTCCGGCAGTCTGCTTTACGTCCGCGACCGGACTGTGATAGCCCAACCGTTCGATACGAACCGGCTTCAAACGACCGGTCCCGCAATTCCGCTGACGCAACCGGAAGTTGACAAGTTCTTTGACTTTTGGCAGTCCGGTTTTTCCGTATCCCGTGACGGAAAATTGGTTTTTCAGTCTGCCGCCGATGCCCCATCGCGCCTGGTCTGGTACGACTCCGCAGGAAAGGAAATGGGTCAGTTCCCGGAGACTGGTTACGAGGGACCTCAGTTTTCTCCTGACGGACGCTACTTGGCGGCATATTCGGATGATGAACACAACGGCAAGCACTTTATCCGTGTCTACGACCTGCAGCGCGGAATCAGCACTCGTGTCACAGAGGGTGGGAATGAGAGTACCCCCGTGTGGTCCCGCGATGGCAAATCCATTGCGTATCGCGATGCTTCCCAAAACATCGAAGAAGTTCCTGTAGATGCGTCCGGTCCTTCGCGACTGGTTGTGAACGGCACTGACGTCATTCCTTGCGATTGGTCTCCGGATGGCACTTTGATTTACATGAGTGTCGGTGAGGGAGGACCATTTCCCAGCCTGGACACCTACTCTCCGGTTGACCAGAGGTCGAAACAATTCGCGAGATACGGCGCGGAACCTCAATTTTCCCCAGATGGCAGGTGGGTTGCCTACATCGAAATGCCGAAGCGGGAGATTGTCGTACAGCCGTTTGCCGGCCCTGGAGCCCATATTCAGATAGCATCCGTTGGATCAGAGCCGCGCTGGAGCCATGACGGCAGAAAGCTTTTCTTTTTTCAGCCGGATCGAAAGGTGATGGTCGTTGCCTTCGACCCGATCAAGAAGTCAGCCAGCGCGCCTCGCGTTTTTTCCCAGACCCGCATCGTCACCACGTCGTTCGGCTGGTTTCAGTACGCCGTGAATCCTGACGGTCGTTTGCTGGTGAATTCACTCCCTGCGAACAATTCATCCCCCCTTACGCTGGTCGCAGGCTGGAACACACTTCTAAGCCACCGCCAGTAGCCTGGTCGAGTGCCTCCGGAATAGATGCCGTTTCGGTTCCGGGCGTATCGTCGGCAAATCTTCCCTTACACGATTTAGGGAAGAGTTGCCCGTCACTCGCTCCTTGAAACAGTTGTTGGTAATGGAGATTTGTTGCCCGGCTGTGTATCACTCGATCATTCCCGCGTTCGCACGCTCCAGGCCATGAACATCCAGCCAAAGAAGAATTCTTCGACCGCAAGCGCACCAACGCAGCTCCCAAGCGTTTTCCACGGCTCATAGTCCAGTTGGGGAGTCGAGGAGAAGGTGGCCTTCGAAAACAGCAAACGAAAGATTAAGTTGAACCTCTTTCCGAAGCCACGACGGGAAAGCTTGGCTCCGAAGGCGACAATACGCGCATCGCGTTTCAAATATGGGGCAAGATTGGCTAACGCCGCCGGAGATGCGTAGACATCAGGGGCGCCAAGCAACAACAACGCGTCGAAAGTGCCTTGCAATTCGACTTTCTTCGCATCTGCCACTATCACTTCGACATTCGTCCAGCCATTCTTTTCGACTCTCTTTTTTGCGTTCAACGCCATGTCGGGGCTGATCTCTACCCCAACAACCACACCAGATTGTGTCACAGCGTCAACCAGATACGGGAAACTGCCACCCGGTCCGCACCCAGCGTCGATAACACGATCGCCTGGATGGAGTTGTAGCCTCCGAACTGCTCGTTGACGCAATGATTTCACGAAGAATAGATCAAAGTTCGGAAATGGACGGATCAGCGGAACAAGGTAGCGGGCGTAAGGCGGGGTGAGTTCGCGTTCGGCCGCGGCGCTTGCTTTTCGGGTGTTCATTTTTTGTCACTTTCACTCTTCTGTTTCTTACAGCGGAGTGTACTCCCAAGTGGCCGCCGATGACAGGCGCGGCGCTCAAAAAGTCACGTTCAGGGGTCAAGTCGCACTGAGTGGATCATCGAAAATGTAAGGTGATTAGAAAGAATGGCTTGTGGATGCGACGATTCTGGGTGAGTTGTCGGCAACCCTTCCTTTACCGAATTAGGTAAGAGTTGCCCGTCAACCGGGAACAGTCGCCAACGGGTCAGGAATGGAATGGCCGCATTTCCGGCCTGCCAACTAAAAAGGCTTTGGTAACTGGTCCTACCTTTGCTCGGGCGAGCGCATCTAAGACTTGGGACCTATGCAGGATTTTACTCGCCGAGAACTACTTAAAATCGGAACTGCGGCGGCAGTTGCAGAGCTGGCGTCTTTGGGTTTGCACGGTTGCGGTATTTCCAAGTTGGTTCCGTCCGTTCCGTCCGTTTGCTCCAAGTTAACTGACATTGAACATGTGGTGATCCTGACTCAGGAAAACCGGTCTTTCGATCACTACTTTGGAAGCTACCGGGGCGTCCGTGGATTTTCCGATCAGAGCGCGGCATTCCACCAACCCGATCCCGCGAACAGCACGATCTCACCGGTGGGACAGCTCCTGCCGTTTCACCTGGACATCTCCCAAGCGAATGCAGCGTGCACGCACGACATTAGCCACGACTGGGTGCCGCAACATCAGAGCTGGGACAACGGCAAGATGGACGGTTTTGTGAGTTCGCGTCTGGCGATTGATTCCAACGACGCGGTATTAAGTATGGGCTACTACACTCGCCCAGACCTTCCCTACTACTACGCCCTGGCCGACGGCTTCACGATCTGCGACAACTATTTTTGCTCAGTAATCGGCCCGACCGATCCGAATCGCCTCTATACGATGGCGGCCTCGCTCGATCCAGATGGAAAAAATGGCGGACCGATTTTGCAAACGATCGTCACAAATCGCTCGGCAATGTACGGCCGTCTGACCTATACGACCATGCCCGAGCAACTTCAGGCCCGGGGAATTTCGTGGAAAGTTTACTCGTCGCCGGATGAGAATATTCTGGGCGGGATTCTGTCGGAAAATGTGCTCTCCTATTTCAAGAATTTCCAGGATCCTGCATCGCTGCTGCATCAGAATGCGTTTGGACCACAGTTTCCCGTCGACTTCCTGTCCGATGTGGCGCTCGGCAATTTGCCCCAAGTATCCTGGCTGATAGGGTCGATCCTGACTTCGGATCACCCGCCTGCGCCTTCGCTCTTTGGGGAGAATATTCTTTCCCTTATCGTCAGTGCTCTCAGCGCAAACCCCGCACTGTGGGCGAAGACGGTCTTGCTTGTTAACTACGATGAAAATGGTGGATTTTTTGATCATGTCCCACCGGTCACGGCGCCTCCCGGCACGCCCGGCGAATATGTGACTGCGCCCGCGGTTCCGGATCCGACCGTAGTTGGCAATCCGGCGATCACTGGGCCGATTGGGTTAGGGTTTCGCGTCCCTATGTTGATCATCTCGCCTTTCAGTCGCGGTGGACTCGTGTCCTCAGACCTTTTCGATCACACATCGGTGTTGCGATTTCTTGAGACTCTATTCGGAGCCGAAGTACCCAATCTGAGCGCCTGGCGCCGGGCCGCGGTCGCAGACTTAACTAGCGCGTTCGATTTCAAGAATCCTGATCAGTCGATTCCGAGTTTACCATCTACTTTACAAGCCGATGCGCAGGCGATCTCACAGTGTGCGGCCAACTTGGCTGGAACAACACCGTTCATAGTGCCAGCCACGCAGACGCTTCCGACTCAGGAATCGGGGACACCCAGTCGTCCCAGCGGAACATGCTAGCCGGATATGAGGAGAACTGGCTTCCGGCCGGCCAGGCGTCAAGTCTAGTCCTAAAGGTTCCCGCCTTTTTGGACCGCTATGGGGAATGTCGGCCAAGGCGCTATAAAAAAGCAGCGCGCCCCGAGGAAACGGCCCGCCAGAGATTCAATTCGAGCTACGACGCGATAACTCCGGATGGTCGGCTAACCTTACCTTACCGGGTTAGGTAAGAGTAGCCCGTCATCTGGGGTTGCGAGAGTCTCAGCGATCTTTTCGACCTCCGGTCACTCGGAGCACTTTCTTGAATGTCTTTATGGATCGCGAAGTAAGCTACTTCTATGCATTCAGTGCACGTGGCGGCCTTCACGGCGAGGAGCAGGGAACAATAAGATTCATTCCAGTTTACGCGTGATTCGACAGGGGTCGCCCGAGTTTCCCCAGGCCGACGGCCCATATCGGACTCCACCTTCAAGAAACTTGCTCTGCGCAAGTAGCTGAGCTGACCTCGCCATTCGCGGTCAGAAGCGTTGACTAGGATCTTCTGTACTCCTAATATTCCAGCCCAAGGGTCCTCTTCGTGATTGGCCAGGCCATCTCGCACTACCGCATCATCCAGAAATTGGGTGGCGGAGGAATGGGTGTTGTTTACAAAGCCGAAGACACCTCATTGCACCGTTTTGTCGCTCTGAAATTCCTGCCGGATGACCTCGCCAGCGACCCTCAAGCTCTGGCGCGTTTCGAACGCGAGGCGCACGCTGCGTCTTTCCTGAGCCATCCCAACATTTGCACGATCTATGAAATCGGCAAACAAGACTTGAAGGTATTCATTGCTATGGAATTTCTCGATGGGGTGACCCTCAAGCACCTCATCGCGGGCAGACCGTTGGAAATGGAGACAGTGTTCTCCTTGGGCATCGAGATTGCGGACGCGCTCGAGGCAGCCCACTCCGACGGTATTGTTCACCGTGACATCAAGCCAGCAAACATCTTTGTAACCAAGCGCGGACACGCCAAGATTCTCGACTTCGGCCTGGCAAAAGTCATGCCCGACAGTGGCAAAGTGATGCGAATGGAGGAAGCGGCCGCCGAGGAGACTGCCCTCAGCCTGGATCACCTCACCAGTCCCGGCACCACCCTCGGCACTGTCGCCTACATGTCGCCGGAACAGGCCCGAGCCCGAGAATTGGACGCACGGACGGATTTGTTCTCGTTTGGAGCAGTCCTATATGAGATGGCCACTGGTCTGTTGCCATTCCGCGGGGATAGCACGGCCATCATCTTCGATGAGATCCTGAATCGGGCTCCGGTAGCGCCTGTGCGCTTGAATCCTGAAGTCCCCGACGGACTGGAACGCCTCATCAATCGTGCGCTGGAGAAAGACCGCAACCTCCGCTATCAAAGCGCTTCTGACATGAAGGCCGAGCTGCTCCGCCTCAAGCGCGACAAAGATACGTCGCAGATCTCCGCCATTGCCGCCCCAGACGACGAAGGCTGTGCAGCGCAATCAGTTCCTCCAGGGCGGACATCCACTGCGAAACGGGTTGAGCGGTTAAACCAGGACACACCTCGGGCAGACGCGTCAAATCGCATACGCGCTTTCCCGTGGAAGATGATCTCGGCCGTTGGCCTGCTATGTGTCTTAATCGTCGCTGGTGGAGTGTACTGGCGCTCGCGCCTTTCCCCTAAACTGACTGACCAGGACACACTGGTCTTGGCAGACTTCGACAACTCGACGGGTGATCCCATTTTCGACGACACCTTGAAGCAGGCAATTTCGGTGCAGCTGGGTCAGTCTCCGTTCCTGAACATACTGTCCGACGCGAGAACTCGCGCCACACTGAGGCTGATGGCGAAACCGCTTGGAACCAAAGTGACGTCGGATGTGGCGCGCGATCTCTGCCAACGCGCGGGCGCGAGAGCCTATGTCTCAGGAGCAATTGGGAGTCTGGGGAGCCAATATGTAATTGGCCTAAACGCCGTTAATTGCAAGACCGGTGACCCCCTAGTCCAGGAGCAAGCGACGGCAGACCGTAAGGAACACGTCCTCCGGGTGCTAGGCGAAATAGCAACCAGGCTTCGCGCGAAGCTCGGCGAATCCCTGAGCACGGTTCAACAGTTTGACATCCCGCTTGATCAAGCCACTACCCCCTCTCTCGAGGCTTTGAAGGCGCTTTCCGTGGGCAGGACGACGCTGCAGGAGCAGGGCAGTGCCGCTGCGATTCCATTTTTCAACCACGCCATCGAACTCGATCCGAATTTCGCCGCAGCCTATGCGGCCCTGGGAATTTCATACTCCAATCTCAGAGAGCCAGGTCGAGCCAGCGAAAACTTGAAAAAGGCCTATGACTTGCGCGACAAGGTGAGCGAGCGCGAACGATTCCGCCTCTCGGGCACCTACTACCTTTTGGTCACGGGAGAACTCGGGAAGGCGATTCAGACCTATACCTTGTGGGCCAAAACCTACCCGCGCAGTAGTGAGCCATTCGGCAACCTGGGCGTCGATTACACCTATTTGGGCCAATATGAAAAAGGTGTCGAAGTTAGTCTTGAAGATCTCCGGCTAAACCCAGGGAGCGCGGCCGCCTATACCAACCTGGTAAGCCTATACGCAGCCTTGCAGCGTCTCGACGAGGCGAAGGTAAAGTACGATGAAGCCGTCGCCCACAAGGTTAACAATCCGTTCCTGCATGGGAACCGTTATGGCGTTGCCTTTCTCGAAAGCGACACTTCCGGAATGCAGCAACAAATCGCCGATGCCACCGCCAAGCCTGGCGAGGATGTGCTTCTTTCGTTTGCTTCCGACACCGAAGCGTTCTACGGACGTTTGGCAGCGTCACGAGATCTCTCCAAGCGCGCGATCAGCTCTGCGCTGCACGAAGATTCCCCGGAAACGGCGGCAGCGTGGCAGATGGATGTCGCCTTGCGCGACGCAGAGTTTAACAATGTCGCGCTGTCCCGGAAGGAGACCGCCACTGCGCTCACTACCGCTTCCACACGCGACGTGAGTATTCTCGCGGCTTTAACGCTGGCGCGCATCGGAGATACCGCCAAAGCAAAGCGGATAGCGGACGACTTGGCCGCTCGCTTCCCGCTCAACACCGTCATTAATCGCTATTGGTTACCCACCATCTATGCTTCCATTGAGATCGATCGCGGAAATCCGGCGAGAGCCGTCGAACTCCTCCAAACAACACGGGACTACGAACTCGGCTCGCCCCTTCCTCAATTCGAGGTCGGCGGCTCGCTCTATCCCGTGTATGTCCGTGGCCAGGCCTACTTGTCGTTGCATCAGGGCAAGGAGGCGGCAGAAGAGTTTCAAAAGTATCTGGATCACTCCGGCGTTGCGGTGAATTGCCCCCTGGCGGCGCTGGCACGCCTTCAACTCGCTCGCTCCGATATGCTGACGGGAGATACGAAAAGCGCGAGGGAGAAATACCAAGAATTTTTCCTCCTCTGGAAAAGCTCCGATCCTGACATCCCCATCCTGAGGCAAGCCCAAACAGAGTATGCGAAGCTGCACTAGGTCTTGTTTTTCGCCCGGCCGGTTACGAAATCAGACATCCCATACAACGACCACGATTTCGATCCACGATGGTTCACCCCATCCCTGTCTCTCCTTTAGCCATATTGCTGGGGATGTTCGCTTGCAACCATCGGGTTTGAGAAGCGGGTTTGCGAGGCAAGAGACGTAATTGCCAGCGAGGAGCCGGCAAACGGGAAGTCAACTTCTGGTTAGTCGGCAAAGCGGACAATGGCTCGTTCAGTCTGGTGGCCCAATTCCGATTTTGTCGTTCACGGCATCTTGAATCCGCTGTTTGCAACCGAGGTATCGTTCCGTTGTCTGAATCGAAACGTGACCGAGCAGAAATTGGATTTGCTCCAGCTCGCCTCCGGCGGCGTAGCAAAGCCGTGCACAGGTTCTGCGGAGATCGTGCGGCGATAACTTGTCGATTCCAGCTTTCGTGGCATACTCCCGAACCACGTGCCAGACCGCCTTTTCTGTTAGCCTCTCTCCCAGGTTTTCCCCATCTTGTGCACTCGACGAAACAACTTGCCCGATGTAATGTTCGCTGCCTGGATCCACTGGTCGACGACATTCTTCACCCATCCCGGCATCGGGATCGTGCGGGTGTGGCCTGCCTTTCCCTTCATGTCGACAATGGCCCAGTGTTCTACCCGCCGCTGAATGTGGCCGAAATTTAGCTCAACTGCCTCGTGTCGCCGTAGGCCACAGGCAAGCAAGACGGCCAGAAGTGCTCGATCACGTTTTTCCTTCAAGCACTCGCCGTCGGGAACCTCCCACAGTCTCTGCGACTGTTCAGCGGTGAGCCAATTTCCTAGCCTCACGCCAATTTTCTTAACGCCCTTCACTCGTCGGATGCCGGCAGCTAGGTCAGGGCTTCGGAGGCCACAATCAGCGGCCTCATAGGCCAAGCGGCGGACGGCTCCTAAGTGAAGATTGATTGTCCCCGGAGCGAGATTTCGCGATTCGAGATGGATTCGATAGCGGAGCACAACAGTCCTGCTGAACGAGAGCCTCGGCTCCGAGCAGTACCACTCCACAAATTCTTCAATGGCGTGCCGGTAACCGCGCTGCGCGTCTACAGAGGTCAGGCTGTTCAGAACGGCGGATTTTGCCTGATCCAAATCGGGTAGGCGAAGAACTGCTTTGGGCTTGGGGCGAGTTCGTTTCGAGGCAGGCTTCCGAGACATCGTTCGCGGTCCTCCTTAAACCGCGCTACGATGGTCAGCTAACCTCAGCCACTCTACGGATTGCCCGTCATTCGCCAGAGTCAACCCCATGGCGAAACGGGATTACAATGCTCCCCGTCATCGAAATCAAAAAGGGAATCCAGGCTTATGCGACGACAGCTTGCATTGTTTTTTGCTTTGTTGTGTGCCGCGCTCGCATGTGCGCAATCCCACACTGCGCCCCAGCCCAAGGAGGGCGACTTCGTTCTGCACGATTTTCATTTCCGCTCCGACGAGACTCTTCCGGAACTGCGCCTGCATTACGCTACGCTAGGTGCGCCGGTGCGGGACGCGCGCGGGATTGTACAGAATGCCGTCCTTATTCTGCACGGCACATCGAGATCAGGAAAAGCCTACCTCAACCCGGCATTCATGGCGCTCTACCGCCCCGGTCAGCCCCTGGACGTGAGCCGCTGGTATGTGATCCTGCCTGATAGTATCGGGCACGGAAAATCGTCCAAGCCCAGCGACGGCTTGCACGCGCGCTTCCCGCATTACGACTACTACGATATGGTCGAGGCGCAATTCCGGCTAGTCAGCGAGGGGCTGGGCATTAATCATCTGCGGCTGGTCATGGGAATCTCCCAGGGTGGAATGAACACTTGGCTGTGGGGCGAACTGCACCCGGACTTCATGGATGCGCTGATGCCGATGGTGTCCCAGCCTGTGGAGATCGCCGGCCGCAATCGGATGTGGCGGCGCACTCTCATCGACGCCATTCGCAACGATCCCGGATGGAACAACGGCGAGTATAAAACGCAGCCAGTGAGCATGGTCACCGTGACCCGACTCCAAGCGATTGCGGTGAGCGGGCCTCTGGACCTACAGACACGCGCGCCGACACGGGAGGCGGCCGACAGCCTGCTGAATCAACTTTCCGGCGCGATGGGAAGCGCCGGCAGCCTGATGGATCTGGCATCCGCCGCCGGGGCACAAGCAGACGCCAACGACACCCTGTACCAGTTCGACGGCTCTCGAACCTACAACCCGGAACCGGACCTGGAACGCATCCAGGCACGCCTGATCGCCATCAATGCTCCCGACGACTTCATCAATCCACCGGAACTGAACATGATGGACCGCACCATCAAACGCGTCAAGAGCGGTCGCTACGTGCTCTTGCCCCTTGATGGTCGCGGACACAGCTCCGTGAGCGATCCTTCACTGTGGAAGAACTATCTGGAAGAGTTGCTGCAGGCGCATTGAGCAGGTTTTGTTCTGCTTAGTGGTTGGTCGGCAATTGGGAAGTCAACTTTTGGTTGCTGGTGATCCGGCCAGTTGGGCTTCCAAATGGATCCGAATGCGCGCTATCTCAACTTCGTTGGGTCAACTGGGGCTTTCTCGTGTTAGCGTGCAGCGCCAATCGTATTTCCGCTGACTGTCGCATTCAACACAATCGTGAGTGGAGTGGGACGGTCTGTCTTGACGAAACGGTTCACCAGGAATCGCTGACCGTCTTTAGTGACATCGTACGTGTATTGATCGGTGGAAGACACATGGGGGCGGCCGTGGAGTTGGAACAGGGGCGCTGGGGTTCCGCTCGAGAAGCTGCCTTCCGTGCTCACTGTAGCTGCCATCAGCATGCCGGATTCTCCGATGAAATAAAGTTCCTTGCCATCGCCGCGCCAGTGCGGTTCACTGCCTCCGCCTCGGGACACCTGCCATTTGCCGGCCGCGCCAGGAAATGTGGTCACGTAGATCTCCCAATCTCCAGATTCGGTGGAGGCATAAGCGACCCACCTGCCATCGGGAGAAATCTGGCCGGTGCGTTCCGAACCGCGAGTCTCGACAAACGACTTAGGTTGTCCACCACTTTCGGGAACCAGGATCAACGCGGTGGCGCGGTCGCTGGAGGCCTGGGACAGCCAAGTGGTGCACAGAATCTGTTGGTCATTTAACGACCACGAGTTGGGTAGAATGTCTTGGCTGATGTCAATCGAAAGCACGGTCCTCTCGCGCTCCAGGCCGGATGCGGCTTTTGCGAGGAGCCTAGCCTGTTCACCTACCGAGCGATACACAATGGTCTTGCCGTCCCGTGACCAGACTCCACTTACCTCTTCGGCGGGCTCAAACGTAAATCTTGTGCTGGAGTTTCCTTGCAGCGCTTCCAGCCAGACGCTGACACTGTTGGATTTCATGTCGGCGATGTCCACAGCCACTCGCTTTCCGTCAGGAGAAAGAATCGGGTTGGCTAAGGTCCCGGGTTCGCCGACATGGCCAAGCTCCTTGCCGGTGCGATTGAGCCACGTCAACTGCGAGAGTGAACTCCCGGTTCCGGTGGAATACACCAGGCTTCCATCAGCGCCGACAGAAAAGGTACCCCACATAGTTGCCGGCATGTAGCCGACGGAATCGGCCAGTATCTGCGGTTCACCAAAAAGTACGCCCCTGGCAGCATCGAAGGGCGACGAGACCAGCCGCCGTTTTTGATCCACATAGAAGATATGCCCCTGCGCCACACCTACGTTCGAATAAGTGAGCTGGATCAACTTCTTCTCTTTCGCTTCCAGTGCACTTTCGTAAATGCCGCTGATGCGATCGTTAGGGGTATTGACGAAATTGCCCGACCAAAATAAGAAATGATTGCCATCGGCCAGGAATACGGGCCAGCGGTGAGATTGCTCGGCTTTACCGTACAAACCGGGGTCGAGAGGAGCCGCACCGGTGCCGTCCGCGTTCACGCGCCACATACCCGCCTGCGCTTCTGGCGTGTACACGATTACGTTCTTCTTGCCCCACGACGCTCCACGTCCCGCGTGAGCGACCGCGATGGCCTGTGCTGATCCCCCCGAAGCAGGGATCTTCATCATTTTGGCTTTGGCGAAGAAGCCGATGTAAGCACTGTCGGGCGACCAGAATGGATAGCTTGCGCCGTCCGTGCCGGCGAGTTCAGTCGCCGTGGGATCGCCCACGCGCGCGACAAATAATGTGGGCACTCCCGAGTTGTCGTTGGGTGAGACGAACGCCAGCATCTGCCCATCGGATGACAGTGCCATCTGGCTAACTTCTCCCGGAACCGGGAGGGTGAACTGCATGCGGCGGGTAACTGGAGCCCTGCCCATGAGCATGCCCAGAAAAACACCCGCTACCAACAAAACGATTGCTGCCCCACATGCCCAGATCCATCGCGATAACCTCGGGGGAGCGGATGCGGCCCGCACGGCTGCGCTGGCATCGGCGCCGGAAAGCGTTCCCAAGGCAAACGCCAGATCGCGCGCCGATTGAAAGCGCTGCTCTGGTGCTTTCTCCAGGCATCGCCGCACAATCCGCTCGAGAGCCGGGGACACTATCTTGGAATCGGTCGCCCACTCCGGCGGTTCTTCCTTGAGAATCGCCGTCATGGTCTCGGCAGCGGTGTCGCGATGAAAAGCGCGCTGACCGGAAAGCATCTCGTACAGCACCGCACCGAAAGAAAAGATGTCGGTGCGATGATCAATGACATCTGCCCGCACCTGTTCGGGCGACATATAACCAGCTGTGCCCATTACCACTCCCACTTGCGTCGGCGAACTGGTGACCGTGAGGCCATCGGGATTTGTCGTTCCCGCTGCGACGGACTGCGTTAATTTCGCCAATCCGAAGTCCAGGATCTTGGCTCGACCTTCCCGGGTAACGAAAATGTTTTCCGGTTTGAGATCACGGTGCACGATCCCTTTTTCATGCGCCGAAGCCAGGCCGGAAGCCACCTGCACGGCATAGTCACCGGCTTTGCGGGCCGAAAGCGCACCATTTCGCAGCACATCACGCAGGCTCTGCCCTTCGAGCAGTTCGGAGACAAGATAGGGACAGCCGTCCTGTGAGCCGATGTCGTAGAGCACAACGATATTGGGATGATTGAGCGCCGCGACCGATCGCGCCTCCTGCTCGAAACGCCGCAACCGCTCCGGGTCATGCGCAAACGATTCGTTCAGGACTTTAACTGCTACATCCCTGCCGAGCCGCTGATCGCGTGCGCGATATACCTCGCTCATTCCGCCAGCGCCGAGCGGAGACTGAATCTCATACGGGCCTAATTTGATGCCAGAGGCAAGGGTCATGGGCAGTCGTGCGCGCCATTATATCCCGCGGCGCCATCGGGTGATTCCTGGATCGTCGACAAACAAGAAACTGAGAACGACCTTGCCAATGAGTACGATCGGCGTAGCAATAGCGATTGGAGAACTCAGCGCGCCTGCGGAACCCGCCAGTTAACGATCACGTTGATTTCACTGGCAACCACCAGCTGTGGTTAATTGCCACTGTGGGTGACCTGCGGGGAAGGCGGCGACCGACAGGTTAGTTACGCCGTTCTCATCGAAGCAGTAGAGCTGGCCTGGCTCGAGGGCAACTGATCGGCGGGAACGTCAATGGTGTACTGGCCGCCCTCGAGAACGTCAAACTTGGCGTCGATGGGTTCTTCGAAGCCTTTGGTTTCCTGGCGGACGATATTTTCCGCGACCACTTTGTTGCTGGGATGAGTGACCGCGTAGTAAGGTTCGGCAGTCACGATCAGGCCGAAGGCTTGCAGGTCGGTGGTGACATCGATCTTCATTTTGCCGTTGTCGCCGGGCAGGACTTCACCGAGATTGACGGCTCGGCCCTCCGGCGTAATGGCCCACAATACATAAGTGAGATATTGGCCGCCGAGCGAGGTTGCGGGCTGCAAGTGCGTAAGTTCGGCGCTGATGTTGAGCCGGGCCGACTTTGCCGTCAACCTTGGCGTGTCCGGAGACAGCGGGCATCAGTTCGGTGCCCCGAAAATCTACTGTGGTGGAACCGCCGCGATGCCGATAGTTCACGGCGCTGGCGGTGCGGGCGTAGACGTTGACGCGGAAGACCGGCATCTGGTCATTTTGGCCGGTATTCTGGTTCATCTGCTGGGGCGCCGCATCCTGGCCGTTGGCGGGAACCTGGGCGGGATGGGGATTTGTGGGATAAATCGGAGCCGCAGAATTATCCTGCGCCAACATCACCGCCGAAAGGATGAAACCCAATAGGGAGAAGAAGAATATCTTTTTCATAGCGGTACCCCTTCTTACAAAACGCCTGAATACGACGCGAAGATGAAGCTCGCGGTCGAACGTTGGGCAGCGCCGTTCCCGAAACACCAATTCAACTGGCGCGGGGAAGGGGCTTGTCGGTCTTCTGCCAATCAGCGGCGGCTTCGCCCGCGGAGGCGACATCTTGCGCGCCCGAGCGCTCCAGGAGCTGCTTCGCCTTCGCCGTCCAACTGCTGTTGTCGCAATGCACGGAGAGCAGGATTCCACCGTCTTTGATCCTGCCTTCGTAACGTTTGGCTTCGTATTCAGGAATGCCCAGACCGATCAGGGCGCCTGCGATTCCGCCGACGGCGCCACCGACGCCTACGCCGGCAATAGCAGCCACGATCGGGCCGGCGGCGATGAACGGACCGATTCCGGGTATGGCAATCGCTCCGATACCCGCTAGCCATCCCAGTACGCCGCCCAGGACGCCACCAGTGGTAGCCCCGGCGGCAGTGCCCTCGGGCGCCTTGGTATTCTTTTCCACGGCGAAATCTTTCGTGCCTTTGTTATCGGGAAAAAGAACAGATACATCCGTATTGCGGAAGCCCTCCGCACGCAGCGCATCGACCGCGTATTCCACATCGGCCTGGGTCTGAAAAATTCCGAAAACTGCCGTATTCTTGCCCGCCATTGTGAACTCCTTTGAGTGTTTTCTTATAAGCGCCTTTTGGATGAACAGCCTTCATAAGGGGGTTGGCGGAGAGTTCTGATCAAGAAGAATTCAGGATTGTTCGCTTCTGAACACGGAGGCTATTTTCGACGTACCGAGTTCGAAGAAGATGAGGATGATGCGTCGCTCGGTTCGCGGGTGGATTAAACCTCGTTAGGCTTACGAAATTTACCCTCGAAGGCGACGAGAGCATCCTCCTTGGTATCGAAATATTCGCTCGGCCCACCGATGCTCACTCCTCCCTTCACCTCAGAGAACTGCCATCGTCCAGGATTCACATCAGCCGCGCTTTCAGTCCAGATACGGCCTACCTCCTGTCCTATTTCAAATTGTCCTATTTCAAACACGTCGAACATCGCTACAGTTTTTTGGCTGACGCTCGCGCCTGTATTCGGGCACATCGTGAACTTCGCTGTCATCATCTTCTGGCCTCTTTTTGATTCCCATTTTCTCCAGATGCTTTTCCCGCGCCACCGGGCAAGGCCTGACTTACTCGGCGATTCTCTCGAAGCGCAAGATGGGCAATCTCAGTATCACTCCTTCCCTGGATGAGTTCGGGCATGCGACGTTCCAAAACACACTGCAGCGCATTTTGTGTTAGATATCGTTCGGCACGGGTGTTTTACCGTATGAAAAAAAGACGAGCCCTCCCTCCCAAAAATACCTAGACGCCTCATGTAGCGGCACGTAGGTACTTGCAAGAGCGAGAGATCCAGCAGCTGGCCTATTGCGTGCTCCCCCATATAAAGGTGCTGTATTTAACAACAGCGCGGTCCCAACCGAGTACGAGGCAACGTTTCTAACTGCTCGATCGATGTTGGTTGTGACAAAGAAGATAAGGAGGATGCCGTGAATTGGGAACAGACAAAAGGAAGATGGAATCAGACGAAGGGCGCTGTCAAGAAACAATGGGGCAAGCTCACCGACGACGACTTAACCTTCATCGCCGGCCAACGGGATCAGCTCGTGGGCAAAATACAAGAAAGATACGGTATTGCGAAAGAAGAAGCCGACAAGCAAGTGAAGACTTGGGAGTCGATGAAGGTGAACGAGCCCGAGGACGTTCAGGTAGAGGAGAAACGGAAGGCTAGCTAAAGACCATTCATTCCGACGCAGAGCCGAGGCGTTTCTCGGCTCTGCCTATAAGCCAGTCCCAGATGAACCTGACGAATCACAATTTTGCAAGATTACGCGTAAGCGTCTACTATTTCCGAGTCGCCGCCCACGTTCGACCAAGCCCGGCTGAATCTGGAAACAGCCGCTACCCTCGAACTCACGAGAAGACTAACGGCATCGAAGCGGCGATTTCGTAGGGAGATCGCAAAAGCGGGGGCGGGTTCAATCTGTCGCTGATCATGCGGCAGCGGTTCGGCAAGGCACGCCGCGCAGTCTGGAAGTGGTTTTCGTGCCGACACTGCTTGACTTCCTTGTCGAACTGCGACGCAAGTACCCAAAAAAGCTCAGCGTTGCCTATTCTGTGCACGTTCTTTTGAGTGTCGATTCGGATTTATGCCCCGCCTAGATTCTTACTTCGTGCAGGTATCGCTGATCATGGTGACAGCAACAACATGCAGGTCTCGATATTCCTCCTTGCTGGATGCCTGCTCAACTTGTCCTTCTTTTGTTGTTTTCTCATTTGCGTCTGCAACGGTTGAACTCGTTGAGCCATTGAGCTTAACTTGGTGACCAACAAGCGGATCAAATTTAATGCTATTGCTCCGGAGTGACCAGATCCTGCCATCTTCACCGGCAAGCGAAAATGTTCCTGCCTTGTCGCCATTTTGCAAACATCCTGTTACGCTTTCGCGAATACGTTTCCCTTCCGCTGCTGGTCTGCCTTGGGCAACCGATTGATTCTCGTCCGTTTTTGCTCCCCCCGTATATTTGGCTACTGTTCTAAGGAACGGTTGACTCATACTTGTGCGTCGCACCTTCCCCTCAAGGATGTCGTCAAAGGGCAAGAATTTCCCATACAAGATCCTGGTTTCGTCTTTATCCTGAGCTAGAACGGCACCGTTTAAGTCAATACCGGCAAACAGGCCACGGCTTCTGGAATACGTCAGTACTTGGGCTTTCATTTTCCAATCTGTGTCGGCACCGGCATGACGGCCCACCGGACCCGCGGCCGCGGATGCATCTCCTCCGATCTTGAATTTGCTGGACAACAAATTGTGCATGCCGTCGTCGTTCATGACGAGCATGACAAGATCTACAGCTTGGCCACCAAGTTGAAGGCCAAAACTCCCACCGGTGATCGTAACGGGCGCAACGGCACTCCATCTTCCCTTATCTAAGCGGCATGTGGCCACTCCCTTTCCGTGATTGCCACCA
This sequence comes from uncultured Acidobacteriota bacterium, assembly GCA_963717205.1. Lineage (GTDB taxonomy): Bacteria > Acidobacteriota > Terriglobia > Terriglobales > Acidobacteriaceae > Sulfotelmatobacter. The sequence goes on from CAVQVP010000003.1 coordinate 121,091, forward strand.
AATCCGACGGCGATTTTGACCATGGAGGGAATAATTGCGATGCACTTCGCGTCGCTCATAATCTTGTCAGGGATGCCCTTGTCCGGAGTACTCATGATTTCGTCGAGAACCTTAGCAGAATTATCTATCCTTTTCTCGATGTCAGATTGGTCTTTATCTGCACTCCAACTGGGAGTAGTAGTCAGAATGCAGAAGCTGCAAAGATCTAGAAGAATCAGGGACCACAGAACCGCGAGCTGCTTCATAATGCCTCCCTTGACGCATGGGGGAACACTGCGCCGTATACACACTAGCTCTCGCTCAACTCGGCTGGGAATAAGGTTCATGCAGTAAGCTAAAGAGAATCATGCCTTAGCAGGCTGCTGAAAACGAGCAGATATGGTCGTAGCTTGCTTTCTGTGGGACGTGATATGGAGAAGCGGTGTTCTCCGTTAGTGTAAGGTTCCGCCCCTTCCGGGGGGCGGGGATTTTCAAGGCTTGGGTTCTATCGTCCGATGGCTTTTTCGTCGCGGTGCACAGCGCACGAGAATGAGCTCCTACGTTGCTGAGCGTCGGCACGATGAGCCCCACCAGGTCATCACTCAGCATGGTTGCGTCCCTGCAGAGCCCGCTTCCGTTTCGCCTGACAAGATCATTGTAGCTCCACCACCGTTCATCGGTCTCCGGATGAACCGTGATCCGGGGCTCAATCGCAGAAACATAAGCCGACGAATCGAACCGTGACCAGGCGTTGTAACGGAACGCCGGCGAGACAGCGGCGCCTAGGGCAAGCTGCTCCGGCGGGGCGAATTCTGTCCTGGCTGCACCTACGCCTACGTGGCCGACCCGGATGGTTACGAGGTCGAGATTTTGGTATGAGTGAGCGGCGCTGGGCGATTCGAGCCACCGCGTGATAACCGGCATTGTTGGCGAACCGGAAGTAATCCGTTTCATCCGTCACGCGACCCTGACTCTTGGTAGTGTTCTTGAACTCGACACAGATGGGGCGCCGCCAAGAAAGTGCTTTACAGCCAACCCCATCTCACTGAGAAGCACCTATGTCCCGTTCGGGTTCTAAATCGTGATCAACTGGAGACGAAATGAACATGAATCGTGTTCTCGCAGCCATCATTATTGTGTTTAGTCTGTTAGCGATTGGCAACGTTACGTTTGCCGCAGCGGCTAAAAAGCAAAATCATCACGACGGCCACAAGCTCGTTGCCGCGAAACTCAAAACTGACGGGCACCATAACATCGACAAGAAAGGACACTACAGCGCAGCAGTCGATAGCAAAGGCGGAAAAATCGCCGCCTTTCACGTTATTCATGACGCCAAGGGAGAGATTCCGGTCAAGAAATACAAAACCAACAAGAAAATGGCGCAGGCGACAGGTCCGCGCCTCACCTACGCCTCGTTCGCCTTAGTTCAAGACACGGACCTGGGCACGGTGTACATCGGTTATTCCTACGTCGATGATGACGGAAACGAGGAAATCTACTGGTTCCCAGAAGAAGAAATTCTGGACGGCGACACTGGCGCAGTCGAGTACGTGCCACTGAACAGCTAGAGCAAACGAAGCGGAGCCGATCCTTACGCCGGAAACGACGATAACTGTCGACTGCCAGTGGGCGGTCGTCTTCTGGAAGAAGCCATAGACAGAGACCGCGAACATCAAGGCTGCGACAATTGCAAGGCTGCCGCCAACATCGGGGCGATACGAATGAACGTGCTTGAGATCTTCTCAAGGACGTCATGACAGACAGGTCGCTGCGGTTGGCTTGAGCTTTGCAGCAATTTCAGGGCAGCAAATTATGCGAAAGCGTCTGACTATTTCTGAGTCGCCGTCCGTCTCTGAAGCCTGGCTGAACCTGGAAAGAGCCGCTACCCTCGAAATCACGTCTGAAGATAAACGCCATCCTCTATCGAAGCTATGCTTTCGTCGCGATATCGGCAAGGGTGGCGTCGCTCCGAATGTAGGTGTGGTTACACTCCGAGTGCATCACGAGATAGTTGACCGTTGAACGGTAAGGAACGGCAAATGGCGTAGAGTTGAACGGTGTCCAAACGGTGCCCGCGAAGATCTTAACGGTGAGGAACGACAAATGGCGTGGAGTTGGACGATTGTTAAACGAGAAGAACGGCAAACGGCGTGGGTTTGACGGGCCGCCGCCCCTGCCCATTCCCGATACCTCTATGTTAGGCGAGATACGAGAATCCGCTGGACGGTCAGTTTTGCATCTTCGAATTCTCGCCAAACGAAGCGCCGTCTGGTTCTCTTGCTTTTCCTTGTTCCGGTCTGGCGCATGTACGCCGCGCACTAGGGTTTGAGCGATGTTCAAACGGTGAGAGAGGCTTTAATGACTGTCCAATCGGCGTGTGCAAAGGCTGCTGCGACGTTACCAACGTGACTTGCCCCTAATGATGCTTGGCACTCAAGATGCGTAGAGCGGTATTTGTATGTCAGAAAAACGTCGTGAACCCTCTCGGCATTGAGAAACCGTCAGGGAATCAAGCGCTAAGCTGATGAGCTTTTCGCTTACTGGAGGGTGAAACATTGCTCAGCACGGCCTCTCCGAACAAACCCACCTTCGCCGAAACGCAGATTATTGATGTTTGGCGGCAGCTCGACCCGTGCCATAACTGCTTGGTCAAACTGAGAACCAGGCGGGCGCGTCAGAAGTTGCAGGGCGAAATCGGGATTGAGACGAAACAGATTCGCTTTAACAATCGAGAGAACTTAAATTCCGGCATCATCCTCAGTCAGATCCTTGCCATGAACTTGCGTAAGATCGATGAGTTGGCGGCTCAGTACTACTCCATCTACTCCGAGGTTTGGGAACTTCGGGGTAACGAAAAGTCTGCCGATTTGGTCAGAATTATTTACAGCCACGTTCTTCGCCGACTCATTGCCATAAGAAAAACTTCGGTGGCTCAGGAAGCGCAGAGGTCGGAAATCGGAACCGGTTGCCTCGATAGCGGAGCGACTCTACAAATCGAGTCCTTTAATCGTTTGGCAGACCAGCTAACCAGGGATTGGGCTGAAAAAATAGAAATTGAAGCATTGGAACTTGAGGCGCGTGCCCGGTCACGACCTTCGAGAAGTGAAGTGCAGCTTGCTTTGCCTACCGCGATTCTTGATATGCCCACCACCGAAATTGCCTCGCCACCGGTGAGCGGCCAAATGCAAAACGCTCTAGTAAGGTCCAATATTTCTAAGGGGGTTCGTGAAGGCAGGATAGTCGACGAGCTTTATCGCCACCTTAAGAGAGTGCGGAGTCTTTATCGGAATAACGGGCTGACCGCTTCCCAAATAAGAAATTCCACGATTCAAGAGCTTGCAGTGTTGTGGGAGTGGGTAGACAGGATTGATACCGCAACCGCCAAAATGATATTCACGGACGTCCGTGAATGGGATGACGGAGATAAATTCATCTTTCGCCGAATTGCGACCTTATACGAATATGCCCCTCATTTGAGCAAGAAGCCCACCTGGAGCACTGTGCGCGACTGGCGCAAGGCCTTTCGCGGGCACGTGCAACACAAAACTCCGGATGGGCGAAAGCCGCATTTTTAGGTTTTCACCACGAAACACACTATTTCACCCCAGATTTCTCACCTCGAACCACGCCGCGAAAGTACTTGTGCCCCCCTAGACAATTGAATTAGGCAGAGAGAGGGGCCGGAGCGTCGGCAATCGGTTTCCAGGGTAATATCTCTGACCGAAAGTCGGTCATTGCTGCGCCCCTCCCTTTCCAAGTATTGAATGCCACGTTTTTGAAGGAGTTGTAGTTTGAGCCCTCTTGCACAAACGGAATGGCTCACAGCCAAGGAAGCGGCGAGTTACCTAAGAATCGAACATCGCACACTTCTGCTGTGGGCTAGGCTTGGTCATATCAAGGGTTATGTTCTCTCAGGCACTAAGCGCATCACATGGCGCTTTCGCGCTGAAGACTTAGACGCTACACTGTCTGCGCCGTCTGTTGCTCTCACGAAACGGAGGATTCAGTGAGACAACGGAACAGAAGTGGCAGTGTTGTACTCGATAAACGTATTAAGACATGGAACTTTTTCTTCTGGGAGCAAGGCAAGAGGCGCTCCAGGAAGATCGGAACCATGAAGCAATTTCCCACGAAGGCATCTGCGTGGCGGGCAGCGAAGCCGTGGCGAGATGCGATCGAAAACCAAATCAGCATCAGCCAGGCAACGCCAAGCGTGACCAAACTAGTCGAACAATACCGAGCAGAGAAAATGCCACAACGCTTTAGCACGCGGCGCGGCTACAATTCGTGGCTAAACAATCACATAGTCCCCCGGTGGGGAGCATGTACGATCACAGGCGTGCAGGCGCGTCCAGTAGAGCTGTGGTTGCAATCGCTAACACTGGCACCTAAGAGCAGAGTTGCTATCCGAGGATTGCTCGGTATCCTTTGGGATTTCGCCATGTGGCGGGGTGATGTGCCAACACAGCGTAATCCGATGGAACTGGTCACTATCAAGGACGCAACCAAACGAATGAGCAAACCGCGTAGCCTCACCGTGGATGAGTTCCAACGGTTCGTCGTTCAGCTTAACGAACCATTTTGCACGATGGCGCTGCTATGCGTTTGCTTCGGCCTCCGCATCAGCGAGTGTCTGGCGCTGCGCTGGTCGGATGTGGATTGGCTCAACGGCAAACTCACCGTGGAGCGTGGCATCGTTCGACAGCACGTTGACGATGTGAAAACCGCGGAGTCACGCAAGCAGATGTCCACCGACAGCGGTCTGCTCGGACGGCTGAAACTCTGGAAGCAAACTTCACAGTTCTCTGCTCAAGAGGACTGGGTTTTTGCTTCCCCGGTGCAACTGGGCAGGTTGCCGTGGTCATACCCTCGCGTGTGGGCGGCATTTCAAAAAGCAGCCTCAAATGCAGGAATCGGAAAATTTGGCACGCATGCAATGCGGCACAGCTATCGATCCTGGCTTGATGCGGTCGGGACGCCGGTAGCCGTCCAACAGAAGTTGATGCGGCACGCCGACATTCGGACAACGATGAACACGTACGGAGACATTGTGACCGATGAGATGGCGGTCGCCAGTGGCAGAGTGGCGGGACTTGCGCTCAACGGCAGGTGAAACGGCAGGTATTGCCGCTAACCTATTGAAAATATGGCGGAGAGAGTGGGATTCGAACCCACGTTACCCTTTCGAGTAAACACGCTTTCCAAGCGTGCGCCTTCAGCCACTCGGCCATCTCTCCGGCGGAACTTGGGAAGAACGATAGCTTCCGGAAGGCTATCGTGCCGCGTTTATTTCCAAATCGGCGACGCTGCTTCAATTCATTCTATGGTCACGGGCCTGTCAGCGCAAATCGAGAGACCGTTCCTGAAACCGGCGAATGTAAAATCTTAATGAGGTTGGAGAGCAAAAAGAAACGGGTTATTGTTTCAGCGAAAGAGCAGAACGTCAGGAGGGTTTTTGCGATGAACCTGCTGGCGAATTTCCATTCGAAGAACTGGGCGTGGTATTAGAAGCGGAAGCGGAAGCGGAAGCGGAAGCAGCAGCGGCACTCGCGCCAGCGCTGGCGGCGGAGGCATTTGCTGCGTCGCCATTCTGAGGAGCAGCCACGGGAATAGGCGGTGGCTTCACGCCATCGACCACGTGATGGCTGAGGCAATAGAGAGCAAGCTCGAGGCGATCGGCGACGCCAAGCTTGTCGTACACCTTTCGCAAGTAGTTCTTTACCACCTGTTCAGTCGTGCCCACGCGAATTGCGATTTCTTTGTTCTTCATTCCCTGCGTGACGCAGGAAACGATCAGGGTTTCTTTCGGAGTAAGTTGAACCTTCGGACGCGATCCTGAGGGACGCAGGTTGTGGCCACGATAGGCTTCCATCACCCAGTGAATGGCCTGATTCTCAAGCCAGGGCTCTCCTGCAGCAACTTTGCGCAGGCAATCGACCAGAATTTCGGGTTCCACCTCGCGGGACAGGATGCCGTGCGCGCCACGGCGGAACAGATCAAGGGTTAGTTGTTCGTCCGATACCGGAGTGACCACCACGATCTTCAGTTGCGGAGCTTGACGAAGCAGTTCCGTGACCACTTCGACAGGATTCGGCGCGAGCGCGGACTCGAAGATCAGAACATCGGCAGAGAATTTGGTTACCGCAGATTGAGTTTGAGGCAGCGTTTCTGCCTGCCCTACCACTCGAATATCGTCTTCGAGAGCGAAAATTTTGCGCAGCCCGGCGCGAAAGATGGCTTGAGTATCAGCCAGGATCACGCGGATGAACTGGCCGGTGCCGCTGCTCTCCCGAACTCCGTGATTTTCTCCCACGCTAACCGAAGTGCCCGCCATCAGTTTTTGTGCACCTATGCTCGCTCGAAATGGTACTCGTCGATCACTACGCCGACGCCGCGCCGGCCCCCATCTTCAAAGCTGCGAACTACACGGCCATGACAGTCAATCTGCACATCGCCGCGGGAACCAACAATTTCTCCTGGAAGTAGAATGGTGAAGTCCACGATCGAGCCTACCGGGACATCGCGATCCATCGCGAAGAGCACGCCGTTGGCGGATATGTTTTGCGTCTCCGCCGCACATGCGCCGTTCTGCGACGTCACTTCTACCGCCAGATGCAAAGGAAAACGCGGGGCACTCTGCATTGCGGCATAGTGCTTGATCGCAGTCTGGGCTTCCTGCGGGTCGACCCTCTGTTGTTCCTCTGCTGCTTCGCTTGACACGGTGTCTAACGAACCTTCCTTACGTGCGCTTAGGCGCGTTTGAATTTCTCGGAACTTATGGGCAGCGTACACCCAGGAATCAGACAAGCAAAGTTACTGAAGTCATGGAACGGAAGGGTGCTAACTGCTTGTGGATGAGGCGATTAGAGGACATTTAAGCAAGTGACAATGGAGCCTGAATTTGGAGGCCTTTTCAGAGGACGGCAGCAAGTCTCGCACGATATCGCCGTACAAGAATCAGCGGTCCAGGAGGTTGGCTGTTTTTCCCACGGGACAAACTTGAGACGGCGAAGTGGGGCAGGCGAATACTTGGGCTAAAACTTGGTAACTTCGGTGAAATTGAAATCGCGGATCTTCATGGCGGGTACGACCATGTCAAACGACTCTTCGCCGCTGGAACGGATAGGCACACTCATCGCCTCAACGTTCGTGAGCATATGAATCAGGCTCTCGTTGAAGCGGAAGTTGCGCACACCTCGGCGAATTCTGCCGTTTTCAACCAGGAACGTGCCATCGCGGGTCATCCCGGTAACGATTTTCTCGTAAGGATCCACTTCGCGGATATACCACAGCCGCGTGACCAGCACGCCGCGTTCGGTGGAGGCGATCATCTCATCGACCGTCTGCGGATTTTGCGAAGGCGCGAAAACAATGTTGAGCGGCATCTCTCCCGTTTCGTTCGGCAGCGGAAATCCGTGGCCTGTGGGTTCGATTGGCCCCACCTTGTCCTGGAATTCTGAGTTCTTCATGCGGGCGGCCGTTCCGCGGGCGTACACCACGCGCTTGACGACTCCGTTCTCGACCAGTGGCAGGCTCTGCCTTCGCATGCCTTCGCCATCAAATGGTGATCCGCTTTGCAAGGGATGCGCGACGTCGTCCCAGATAGTAATGTTCTCGCCGAAGATTTTGCTTCCGATTCGGCCGGTGAGAAACGATCGCTGATCAAGGATTGCCATGCCGGAATAATCCCAGAACATGAAGCCGACAATGTCAAGCGTGGCAGAGGGATCGAGAATTACCGTGCACTTCCCTGCTGGGAGTTCAACCGGATGAGCGGAGTCGAGTGCCTTCTGCGCCGCAATCTCAGCCATACAGAGCGGATCGAGATTGATGAGGTTGGGTGAATTGGACTTCTGCCATCCGGAAGAGTCGGCACCCAGCATGGTGATGGATACTTCCGCGAGAGTTTGCGTGTGCCAGTTATGTAACCCACGCGAATTGAAAATACCCTCGACGGATTCGGAACTGGAAAAGATTCCGGCGGTCGTGAGTTTATGTTTTTGCGCAACCTCGACAATCTGCTTGACGCTCTGGGCCCGAAGTTGAGGGGTGATGGCTGCGGTTTCCGCGAAGTGGCGCGAAGGCGCACTCTTTGGGGCGACGGGCGGCTCGCCCGCCCCGGCAGCTTCCTGCGAGTTCGGCATCGGTAAAAGGTCCGGATCAGGGTGCTGCACTTTGGCTAGAGCTTCTGAGGATTCAACCACGCGACGCAAGCCATCTTCATCAAACTTATTGGTCGTGGCACGAGCAGTGCGGCCTCCAAAGACGGTACGCACCGAGATCGTGTGATTCGCTTCTTCGACATTTTGGTGAATCGTATTATTGGCAAAGCGGGTGAGCGCAAATCTTCCGCCCGAAAAGAGCACTTCGACCTCGTCGGCTGCGGAGAATTTCTTAATGCGATCGAAGATGTCGGAAGCGGTCTCCTTAGTTAGCATCGGCTGGTTTAAGAATTGTTTTTCTTTTCTCTGTGACTCTGTGTCTCTGTTGTGACTAGCTTCCTTTGTATGCGCCTCCGACCTTGATCCCCCGAAACCGCGAGGGCGCCGCGCCGTGGCCTGTTCCCATTACCTGTTGCGGCTGGCCTTTGCCGCAGTTCGGCGTGCCCCAGAGCGTCCACTCATCGCGGGAGCAGATGGCGTCCAGCGAATTCCAGAACTCCGTGGTGATTCCTGAGTACGACGGGTTCTTTACCGTACGAACGCGCTTGCCATTCTTTATTTCCCAGCCGATTTCGCATCCGAATTGAAAATTATATCGACGGTCATCGATGGACCAGGAGCGATTCGTCTGCATGAGGAACCCATGATCGGTCGAGGCAATCAGTTGCTCGAGGCTCAGCGGCCTCTCGCCGGGAAGCAGACTGATGTTGGTCATACGAATCATCGGCAAACGGTTCCAGCCCTCGGCGCGCAGCGTTCCGCCGGAGCGGCTTTCGCCAATCGTGTGCGCGGTTTCGCGAGAGCTGAGATAGCCGGTGAACAATCCGTGGGTAATGATCGGCGTGCATTGCGCGGGAACACCCTCATCGTCGAATCCGAAAGTGCCAAGGCCCGGACCGTGCTCCTGGCGGGCGTCGGCGACCACATTCACCATCTCGCTGCCATAGCGCAGAGTGCGCAGCTTATCGAGAGTTAGGAAGGACGTGCCCGCAAAATTTGCTTCCATACCCAGAACCCGGTCGAGCTCGATGGGATGACCGATGGATTCGTGAATCTGCAGTCCGAGCTGCGAACTGTCCAGAATAATGTCGAAGGTTCCCTCGGGACACTGCTCCGCATGATGCAGAGTGACGGCTTCTTCCGCGATGCGGCGGGCATTTTGCACGAGCTTCAACTCTTCAATCAGTTCATAACCCTTGTTCTGCCACTGGCCTCCATAGGAGTTCGGATACGACCGTTTCTGAATCTCATTCCCCGCGAATGCGTAGGCGGTGTAGCCCGCGCCTGCGGAATACTTTGTCTGATGGATGTCGGTGCCCTCTGATGACAGAAGCCATTGCTCCTCACGATTAAAGTTGAGATTGCTTTCGGCAAGCGTGATGCCGGAGACGCTACGCAATTCGGAATCGATATTCAATAAAAGAGCGATATTCTGTTCAACCGAGATCGAGAACGGATCGATCGCGTGCGGGGTGGCCCACTCAGCAGTCACCGGCTTCTCGGCAGCAAGACGGATATTCCCGGTCTTCACTTGCGCCGAAGCGCGGGCGATTTCTACCGCGCGAGCCGCCGTCGCTTCAACTCCATCGCGCGAAAGGTCTTCTGAAGCGGCGAATCCCCAGGCGCCGTCGGCAATTACGCGCACGCTCATCCCCATTGATTCGGCATCGGATGCACTGCCAACCTTGCCGTTCTTCGTCGTGAGCGCGCGGCTTCGCTGGCTGACGATGCGCGCATCGGCATAGCTCGCGCCACGCATCGTGGCAACGTTCAAAGCCCAGTTGGCGATTTGCTTCATGCGGAAATTTAAATTTACCACGGAGCGCTCTTGCAAAGGATAGATGCTACGGCGTCGCCCTTGCCACATCCAACGCTTGCCTCACTGCCAGCAATTCCTTCAACACTTCGCGCAGCTTGGTAGATTCCAACGCGTTCGCGCCGTCGGACTTCGCAATTTTCGGATTGTCGTGCACTTCGAGGAAAACGCCGTCGACACCGGCTGCAACCGCCGCACGTGCGAGAACCGGAATGAACTCAGGCTGTCCGCCGCTTACGGCTGCACTTCCGTCGTCGGTCTGAGCGGAGGGAAGTTGAACGGCATGCGTGGCGTCGAACACCACGGGCGCGAATTTTCGCATGATGGAGAGTGAGCGCATGTCTACGACCAGGTTGTTGTAGCCGAAACTTGTGCCGCGCTCGGTTAGAAACACCTGCGAATTCCCTGCCTCGCGACATTTCTCCACCGCGTGCCGCATGTCCCAGGGCGAAACGAATTGTCCCTTCTTGATATTGACGGGCCGGCCGCTGAGAGCGGCCGCGACCACAAGATCAGTCTGGCGACAGAGAAAAGCCGGGATCTGCAAAATGTCGACTGCCTCCGCGACCTTGGCAACATCCGACACTTCATGGACATCCGTTAACACTGGCACCTGAATTTGGTCTTTAATCTTTCTCAGGATTCGGAGACCCTCTTTCACGCCGGGTCCGCGAAAGCTGCGAATCGAGGTGCGGTTGGCCTTGTCGTAGCTGGCTTTGAAGATGAAAGGAAATCCCAGGGCGCGCGTTACGCCCTTGATGATTTCGGCCATGCGCATGGCGTGCTCTTCGCTCTCGATCACGCACGGGCCGGCGATCAGGAACAGATTGCCCGAGCCGATACGGATGTCGCCGACTTGGAACGAAGAAATCAACAGCGAAACCTTTCACCGCCGAGTGCGCAGAGAACGCCGAGATGAAACCGGGAAACTGAAGTTCGTTATTGCTTCTCGCGGCGTACTCGGCGTGCTCGGCGGTAAATGTCTTTGTCTATCGCCGCGTGACTCTTTCCGGGCGATGAAACATCTCGACCGCCGCACTCTCTTTATGTTCGCGCCGCTTCAAGCCGTGCTGATACGCCGCCGCAATGAACGTACTGAAGAGCGGATGCGGCTCGAGTGGCTTCGATTTGAATTCGGGGTGGAACTGGCATCCGATGAAATGCGGATGATCGGGCAATTCGACCATTTCGACGTAAGTACCGTCGGGCGTGGAACCAGAGATGCGCAAACCCGCTGCCACCATCGGCTCTTCATATTCGCGGTTGAATTCGTAGCGATGGCGATGCCGTTCGCTGATTTCGAGCTTTCCGTAAATCCGGTGCGCCAACGTGTCGGGTTCTATCTTGCAGGTCCAGGCGCCCAGGCGCATGGTGCCGCCAAGTTCCTCTACGCCGCGCAGTTCGCGCAGCTTGTAGATCACGCGGTGCGGCGTCGCAGGATCGAACTCGCTCGAATTGGCCTCCGCTAGTCCAACGACGTTGCGGGCAAACTCTACACAAGCGGTTTGCATGCCAAGGCAAATGCCAAAGTAAGGAACTTTATTCTCACGGGCATAGCGTATGGCGATGAGCATGCCCTCGATGCCGCGCTTGCCGAAACCGCCGGGCACCAGAATCCCGTCATAACCTTCAAGCTGTGCGTCGTTGCTATTGCTGCTCTGGTCGCCGGTTTCGAGGCCTTCCGCCTCAATCCAGTTCAACTGTAGTTTCAGATTGTGCGCGAGCGCGCCATGTACCAGCGCCTCCTTCAACGACTTGTAAGAATCTTCATACTCCACATATTTGCCGACAATTCCGATCGTCACCGTATCTTTGGGGTTGTAGACGCGATGCACAATGTCCTCCCACTTGGAGAGGTCGCGATCCTTCGCTTCCATCCGCAAATACTTTAAGACGAGCGTGTCCACGCCTTCGTTGGCGAACACCAGCGGCACTTCGTAGACCGACGCCACGTCCTTGGCGGTGATCACAGCTTCTTCCTGCACGTTGCAGAAAAGCGCAATCTTCGATTTCAGCTCCTTCGCGAGAAAGCGGTCAGTGCGGCATAGCAAAATATCAGGCTGAATTCCGATGCTGAGCAGTTCTTTCACGGAGTGCTGCGTGGGCTTGGTTTTCAGTTCCTGTGCCGCGGCGATAAAAGGCACCAGTGTCACATGAACAAACAACGTATCCTCGCGTCCCAGTTCCTGGCGCATCTGGCGGATCGCCTCCATGAATGGCAACGACTCGATATCGCCTACCGTACCGCCTATTTCCACGATGGCCACGTCAACATCCTGCGCGACTTTCTTCATCGCTGCCTTGATTTCGTTGGTAACGTGAGGTATGACCTGCACCGTCTTGCCGAGATAATCGCCGCGGCGCTCCTTCGCAATGATCTGCTCATAGAGGCGGCCCGTGGTCCAGTTATTGTCGCGAGAGAGTTTGGCGTGAGTGAAGCGTTCGTAGTGGCCGAGGTCGAGGTCAGTTTCCGCTCCGTCGTCAGTGACGAAAACTTCGCCGTGCTGAAACGGCGACATCGTCCCCGGATCGACGTTTAAATAAGGATCAAACTTCATCAGGTTAACCTTGAGCCCGCGGCTCTCCAGCAGGCAGCCGATGGAAGCCGCGGCTAATCCCTTGCCTAAAGAAGACACAACTCCGCCCGTCACAAAGATGTACTTCGCTGGCATCTCTTCCTCGCTCTAAATTGTGTTTGAAAGATTGTGCAGGTGGGGTGCACGATCAATTATGCCAGAAAAGGCTGCAGAAGGAAACGCCGGAAAATATGGCGAATCGGTTTTTGATTCCACAGGAGTAAGGCGTTCTGCGATCACTTAGGCAAATCCACTTTGCAATCAGCCCACCAGGAGTGAGTCTTCTTCTCAATGATGCTGTAATGGAAGTACTCACAGGAGTTCCCTTTTCTAGCTCCTGACCACTGCGGTGGCTGCCCGTCGATTGGACAAGAATTCTGCTGGCGACGGCCGCCAGTGCAAGCAACTGCGCTAAGGAGTGTTAGTAACGCCAGAAGCGCGTGGGTGTTTGCCATTTCCGGCCTCCGAGCAATCGTACTATGAAGGGCGGCTGCCGGTTGGACGCCGCGCGTTGACTATCCCGCTAATGTGGGCGAGAATGAATCCGGTACTTTTCTCGATCCTGGTGTCTCGGATTTTGGCTTTTCCGATTTAATCGTGGGCCTGTGGCGCAGCTGGGAGCGCGCTTCCATGGCATGGAAGAGGTCGTCGGTTCGATCCCGACCAGGTCCACCAAATATCTCAACAACTTAGGTCTGTTTGCAACAGTTGAAGTCGGGGCCCGGCCCGCTCTACTCGGAGAGTGACCAAGCAAGGATTATTCTTGTACGATGTGGACTCGGACAATCACCATACTTCTCTTGGAATGTGCTGCTTCCCTTGCGCAAGTGGCTGCTGGGCCGCCTGCGAAGCCCTCGCCAAGCATTAACAATCTCTGTTTTGTCGATGGACTGAAATATTCAACGATAGAGTCCGCGATCAGCGCCTGTGCAGAAACGGGCATTGTCGTGATCCCTCCTACATATGCCGGAACGGACTCGCCCGATAATCGCAACGCCGTTCCTGTCTGGGATTTTCGTCATTCGCAACGCCCGGAGGGATTCACTCCGGTTACTGATTTTGGCGCGAAGGGCGACGCCGCAACCGGAGCCGACGGAGCAAGCGAAATGGGCTCTACTACATTTATGGCGACTTCGGGGTCATTCGCATCAGGCAGGGACGAAGGCAAAGCCATCATTATTACCGGAGCGGGAGCTGACAACGCGTCTCTCACGACAACCATCCGTGCCGTGAACAGTTCCAATCGCGTGACCCTGGCGGCAGTGGCAGGATTTACGGCAGCCGGACTGACCTATTGGTACGGAACGGAAAACACCCCTGCCTTTCAGGCCGCCTATAGCTCAATGAAACCGCTGTTCTTGCCAGCGGGGAAATTCCTGATGACCGGCACGGTAAAGGGAGCGACTCCATTGGTTCTGACCGGATTGGGAGAACCATCCACAATCATTGACGATGGGACCGTCTTTTACATTCGCGGGAGCAGGGGCAATTTTATTAACAACTTCCGCATGCAGGCAGCCACTAAACTCACTCCGGTGGCTCCGAGAGATTTCCCGACACCTTATGCGGGCACGCCGGTCGCGCTGGACCGTATTGGCGAGGGTATTGGCTATCAGCCTGAATTGCAGGATGTGGATGTTTGGCCCAAAGTTTCGAAGCAACAGCAATCGCAACAAATAGGACCGACAATGCTTCTGGCTTCCGATGGGACCCACGTCTACCGGATTACGGGAGACCTGATTTCCATTCTGCTGTTTGACGTGCAGTTCTCCGAGGTCGCACTGTGTGATTTCCGGGCCGGCAAGAATTTCTCGGCCGGCATCTCTCTATGGCACACGCCTCGTGATGGCCTAATGAACAGGCAAGATACAATCCACGACAACCATGTCCGATACGCCAGTTACAACGGAATCGTCTGGGCCGGTTCTGAAAACGTCTCTATTCTTCACAACCAGACAGAAAATAATGGCGAGAGCGGGCTGAAGAACTCTGCCACCCGAGGCGACGGAACCTACGATACACACGTGCAAGTCATTGGAAATCAGACGCAACACAATCATTACGACGGGCTCGATTTGTCGGAAGATTATCCGCACCTGAATTTGCAGAGAGCCTCATCCATTGCTTCCGGAAACGCTAGCAACTTCAACGACCGCACTGGAACCTATGCCGATGGCCTGGGATGGACACTGACGGACAATACGTTCGAAGGGAACGGGCTAAGCGGCATGTCGCTTGATGTTTCCGACAGCGTCATCTCAGGGAATATTCTGAAGAACAACAATATGCTGCACGAAAGGCTCTCTCACCAAATGTTGATCGGACCGGGCACGCCGAGCAAGAACAATGTAGTTGAACACAACCGAATTGTGGGTTCTGTTGCTGCCGGGGCTGCGATTCGGTGCTCGGCAAGGTCTACCGGCAATAAGTTCAATGACAATGCGGCTTCGGGAGGGGCAATTTTCGACTTTAGAACAACTCCAGCCGAATCTCGCGGAAATTCCGACAGCAACGGGCCGTATCCGGACAAATGAGAAGGCTTTCCTAAAAGATTTACTCGCTGCACTCGTTGAGGAGCGCCATTTCGCACTTGTTGAAGCTGTTGCTTTTGCTCTACCAACCCAGGCTCGCTCGTAATCAATATTCAGATCTTGGAACTCGGTCCGACCCATGCATCTCGTCGGTCTCGAACTGCGATCGTGATTACTACTTCGAACTCCTCGGTGAAGAGGAGCGGGACGCCCACTCAATAACTCGGTGTTCTACTGCACCCCATCGCGATTTCCGGGCTGTCCCGCGTGCGAACCGAACTTTTTCACCTGCTCGTAATCCCATCCCTGGCGCATCATCCAATACAGTCGAACCGCCAGTCGGCGGGCCATTGCGACCTTAGCAATCTTCCGCCCCCGCCGCATCATCAGGTGAAGATACTTGCTGCGCCACTCAGACACGCTGCGGACGGTGACCTGCGCCGCTTCCACCAGCAAGAAGCGCAACACCGAACTCCCGTACTTGGTGTTATGCCCCAGCCGTCTCCGGTTTCCGCTGGAATCTTCCAACGGCACCAGCCCCAGATAGCTCGCAACCTGCTTGCCGCAATGAAAACGCTCTGCGTCGCCGAGAATTAGCACGAAGGCCAGTGCGGTCAAAGCACCGACTCCGGGATGCGTTCTCAGTCGTTTCGCCTCCGGGCATCTTTCGACTTCCTGCTCGATCGCCTGGGTTGGTTCCGCGATGGTCGGGTTCAGTCGATCCATCCGGGCGGGTGCGGATCAAGACCCCGAATAAGGATGCGCTGAATGCTATTCACGATTTTCTGATCTTCCAGATTCAGGACCACCATACCGGAGATAAAACCGACTAGCCTTGCTAAGATGACGACGTGTCCGCCAGCAAACTGCTGATCCTCGTCGAGATTTTCTTCCTCATGATTCTAAGCTGATCTCATGGGAAATTGAATTTCCAGGAGCTGATCGAGGTAGAGTTCGCGTTTCGGGCCGGCGACTCGGTAACCCCTGGTATTCATCCATCTTCGGATGGCTGCATAGGAGCGCTCCGCGCTATCGAAATCTAGTCCCGAATAAGCGCACGCAAGCGTCGCCGGCGGAAGCTGCTTAAGGTCATACACACTTCGCGAGGGTACTCGCTGTTTCAGAGCAACGAATGGCTCTCCCTCGAGGAAACCCGAATCCGCACAGCTATGCCAGAGGACACCCCGCAGATCGCCTATCGACTGGACTGGCAGCTCACTTAGCAATTCCTGTTCGAATCGCTCAATCTCAGAGTAGCTTTGTACCCTGGAACGGATGGAGGCGACGAGAACCGCAGGTCGGCGCTTCACCACCACCGCAATCGGGCGCCCGGAATCGTCAAGTTCGCTGAGAGTCGCGTTAATCCACTTCAAGGACTGCGTGGCCATTTGGATCGACTGCTCTACTTCCTTCTTCAACTCAGTGAGAATTTCCCGCCGCTCTTTGTTAGACCCAGCTTTATTGGTTAGATTGCGAACTTCTGTAAGAGAAGCTCCGACATCCTTCAATGCCAGGATGGAAGCCAACTCCTCCAGTTGTTGCGGAAGATAGAGGCGATAGCGGGTTCGAGGATCGATGCTCGCAGGACGCAACAGCCCGATTTCATCGTAGAAGCGAAGAGTCTTTGTCGAGACCCCGCTCAACTCAGCAAACTCTCCGATTCGATACCGCACAGCCATCGGAAGCCACCTTCCCCTTACAACTTTTCCTGTATCGAAAATACCATCCGTTCAGGAGGCTGCAGCGCTTTTTTGCTTGAACCTTCCGCCGCACTGGAATGTTTCACTCTAAAGTGCAGGCCGCGAACGTGATTCGCCTATCTCCCCCAGCTCAAGCGGCCAGCTAGGAGGAGCCGAACTGAAACTGAGCTAGGCAAAAAACGGCGTCGGTCACGGGCTGCAACCCTTCCGACGCCTGACCAAGGAGGAACCGTGAAGCACCACCCAAGGCTGGAGTGTATTTTACTGTCGTTGGCGTCATTCCTGCCAGTTCACGCACAGGTCGTGGTACAACTCGCCGGCATCCAGCACGCTGCCCAATGCAAGTATGCGACGGCGCCGCTGCTCGACATCCTTAACACGTATGCCAAATTTCCTCCTGGCTGGAGGATCGTGGTTGCATGCTCTGACATCGCTTGGCAGGTTCTCCGCAGGCACGCGGATGCAATTGGTACCAATCATGCCTTCACCAACATGAACGGTCATGTGACGGTCATCAATAGCGCAATCTTCCTCTCACCCGAGGTTGGGCGTCCGCCGCAAAGAATCTTGGCGCATGAGTTGGGTCACATCAGGTGCAGTTGCGACGACGAGCGCAAGGCTGAAAAGTACGCTCTGTCGCTTGAGAAAAAATAATTAGCGCTCCCGTCCACACTTCGCGCATCGTAGCAAACGGCTCCATTCGACCGGTGGCGAAGGTCAGTCCGAGTGCAGCGCTTCAACGACATTAACGCGGGCCGCGCGCGCGGCCGGCAGCATCGATGCAACGACCGCAGCCATCAGCATCACAAACGCGGCGACGACCACTACTGTGGCGCCAGGCATTTTCACGTCCGGGAAATAACTGCCTGCCAAGCGTGCCAGAATGTAGCCGAATGCCGCTCCTGCCAAGACACCGGCCGTAGTCATCACGGCGCCTTCTGCAATGACTCCTCGCAGCAGATGTCCCGGCAGCGATCCAAGCGCTAGCCGGATGCCGAATTCGCGCGTCCGGGAACTGACCGAGAAGGCCAACACACCCGCGACACCGACCACTGCAATCAGCAACGCGACCGCCGCGAAGACGCGGGAGACCAGGGAGTTCAAACGGTCTGGCGTAAGCACCTCTGCACGGATATCTTTCAGCGTGGCGGCGTGCTCGACTGGCTGTTCCGCGGACATGTCGTGAATAATCCGCGTAATCGGAGTCACCAGTGCGTAGGGATCGGAGTGCGCGTGAACGAACAGGTTACCGCCCAGCATTATTTGTTCAAAGGGATGGTAAACGGTCAGGAGTGGGCCGGGCACGATGTGCTCGTCATCGACATCAGCGGAAACCCCGACGATTCGGCGGGGAGCGGCGTCAAAGCCTGGTATGAATTTGATGACAGGATCGGTCCACGTAAGGTGACGATTGACCGCGTCCTGATTCGGAAACATGCGCTGCGCAACACTCTGGCTGATAATGACGACTGCCTCGGATCCCTGGCGATCGGAGTCATTAAAATCGCGTCCCGCAATAATTGGGACGCCGAGAGCCGTGAAAAATCCTGGCGAGACGGAACGAAATTGCGCGAGCGGATCTTCTTCGCCCGGGCCTCGAACATAGCCCTCAGCGGTGAATTGCAAGCCGGGACCGAGGCTGCCAGCGTCGCGCCACGGAACGAAGGTGCCAACGGCGACTCTGTCCACGCCGGGAAGCTCAGAAACGCGGCGAATGGTTTCGCGATAAAAGCCGGCGATCTGCTCGGGAGTCTTGCCGTAGGAGATCACCGGAACCTCCAAGGCGATGACATGGTCGGTGTCGAGGCGAGTCTGAGTGCGCTGCAGAGCGAGCAGCGTCTTTAAGAGCATGCTGGCGCCGGCCAGCAGCACGAAGGATGCGGCGATTTGCGTGACGACGAAGATCCGTTGGCGGCGGCTGGTGCTTCCCGTGATGCGTACGCTGCCACTCGACAGACTAATCCCATGGGCGGCGTCAGACGACGGCAGGCGCGGGACAAACGCCAGTATCACCGCGGCCACTATCGCTAGCGCCACTCCGACCCAAAGCAGGCTCGAATCGACCGTTAGATCGAGGGCGCGAACCGAGAAGCGGGAGGCGTACCGAGCCAGGATGGCCACCAGCGGCTGCGCGATCATCACACCCAGCGCGGCGCCCGCGCCGCACAGCAGAAGACTCTCGGTTAGCAGCATGCGTCGCAGCGTTCCAGCACTTGCGCCGAGCGCGGCACGGATCGCCAGTTCGCCTTCGCGGCGAACCGTGCGCGCGAGAATCAGGTTGGCGACGTTGGAACAGGCAATGATGAAGACGAGCGCCGACGCCGCAAGCAGAACCAGCAGCACAGTCCTGGCGCTCGATGTGATCTGATCGTGAAGCAATCTGGCCTCGATCTGGAACTCAGCTTTCGGCGAATACGCTTCGGGGTGTTCTTTAATCATCGCTCCGTAAACCGCTTTGAGTTCGGCGCGCGCCTGGTCGAGAGTTGCGCCAGGGGCGAGGCGACCGAAAAGTTCGGTCATATGGTGGACGCGTCCGGTCAGCATCGTGGCGGAGAGATGATGGGGGCTGGTGACGACGTTGCCGATGATCTCAGTTTCTGCAGGATATGGCACAGAGGGTTCGAGGACCCCGACGATGGTGGCGGTGCGCGCGCCCAAGGCGCTGTCGAGCCGGACGCTCTTGCCAATGACGGAAGGGTCACTTTTGAGTGCGGTGGTCCAGAAGCGATACGTGAGCACCACGGCGCCAGCGGCGCTGGGGCCATCGTCCCGCATGTCGAGCAGGCGGCCCAGCACCGGGTGCAGGCCCATCACTTCAAAATACGACCCGCCGACAACGCCGCCACGTACCTGGCGCGGTTCGCCGAGGCCGACCATGGAAAAGCCCATGGTAGAAAAGTCGCCGAACGCACTCAGGGTTTTGACGCTTGCGCGGAGGTCCTGAATTTCGGGCACTGAGAACGTCACATTATCGTCACCCAAGCCGGGCGCACTCTGCCGGATGTAGACCAGCCGGTTCTCATCGCGGTTGACAAGTGGCCGGAGGAGGACGCCTCGCACCAAGCTGAACATGGCGGCATTGGCACCGATGCCGAGCGCCAGTGTGAGGATCACCGTGATCGTAAGCCCTCGCGTGCGAGCGAGGGAGGAGAACGCAACTTTCAGAGCGCGAAAGAATGGCATGTTTTTCCCTCCATCCCCGCCCAAATCAGCACGAGATGGGCCGATGCTAAGCGCCACATTATAGATTAGTTAGGGCGCATTGCGCTCGTCCGTGATGGTCGTTTTCGAGATGGGATGTCCAAGTTCGGACACTGGCGCATCAAGATTCCAACCAAGTCCTCGCATTCTCGCGACAGCTTTTGCGGAACGAGTACTCGGGCAGGAACCAGAAGCAATTACACCTTGCACGCCGAGTCCCCTAGCAAGGGATTTGCTGTCGCGGAATGAAACTAAGGCTAACGCCTTAGACACCTTGGGTCGGTCCTCCTGATATCTATCCGCGTTTCTGCGGATCCAGTAACTTCACTTGCATTATGGGACTCCCCCAGCCTAAATCTCGACGCATCTTTGCGCCTGTGCTTCCTATGGTCACACTAATGATCTTGGTAACGATCGTACCGGCACGGGTGTTTGCAACCACGACCCAGCTAAGTTGTTCGCCTACCACTCTGGGGTATGGCACAGTCGCGGTCGGGGCGTCCGAAACGCTTCTTGCGGCCGTGACCAACAAAGGTCCGAGGAGCGTAACAATTTCCAGCGTGACTGCAAATACCAGCGAGTTCAAAGTCTCGAAGTTGAAGTTGCCCCAAGTTCTGGCTGTAGGAGCCACTCTGGAAGTGGGTGTGATCTTCGCGCCCTCTGTGGCGGGCTGGCGTAATGGACAGCTCACGTTCACCAGCAACGCCTCCAATCGAACCCTTGACCTCGCAGTGTGGGGGACTGGTGCGAAGGTCGTGACCCTAACCGCACATCCGGCGAATCTATCCTTCGGTGATGTGAAGGTGGGAGAAAGTTCGACATTGCCCGTCGTGGTAACCAACACTCGCAACTGGAACGTAACATTGACCGGATTGCAAACTACGGGTAACGCATTCTCCGTCACCGGGCCGAAGTTTCCTATAACGCTTGGCCAAGGAAAGAGTGTGACGTTAAAAGCCACGTTCAAGCCGAACGCCGCGGGTCTGACCGGCGGCAGTTCATTTGTCCCCGGGCCATCGCTCACCATCCCGCTTACAGGCACGGGCACGAGCGCAGGCAAGCCTGAACTGACCCTTAGCCCCGCCGCGCTGAACTTTGGCGATGTGGCAGTGGGTGACGAGGCTACGCGCACGGTAGCGCTTCGCGCCAGCGGCGGAACCGTAGAGGTGTCTTCGATATCCAGCAACAGCGCTCAGTTTGCCGCGCCTAAACTAAAATTTCCGTTGGCGGTCGCTGATGGGAAAGAAGTGACGGTTGACGTGACGTTCTCGCCCAAAAAAGACGGCAATGCATCGGCTGTGCTGTCGTTCGCTAGCAACGCCGAGCGTCCCTCAATGTCCGAGCCTTTGGCCGGAACCGGCGCGGCGGCCGGCAAACCGGAACTCACCATCAGCCCGTCCACCGTCAACTTTGGCAAAGTGGCTGTAGGAGGAACGGCGACGCTGACCTTGGGGTTGCACGCCAGCGGAGCGAACGTAGACGTGTCTTCCATTTCCAGCAATAGCTCACAGTTTAGTGTGCAAAAAATAGAATTGCCCCTAACCGTCCCTGCGGGTAAGGAAGTGTCGGTTAACGTCACCTTCACGCCGAAGAATGACGGGAATTCGTCAGGAGCTCTCTCGTTCGCCAGCAACGCAGTGGACTCCCGAGTATCTGAGCCGATGGCCGGTACTGGCACAGCGCCTTACGTGAGCCTTTCCTGGAGCGCGAGCACTTCGGAACACATCACCGGCTACAACGTTTACCGGAGCACGTCCAGCAGCGCTACTCCGTCTAAAATCAATTCAAAGCTCGATCCAGACACCACCTACACTGACCCCACCGTTGTCACTGGCCACACTTACTACTACTCAACGACGGCCGTGAATTCGAGTGGAAAAGAGAGCGCGCACTCCGAGCGCGTGGAAGTTGCGGTGCCATAGTTTTGTCACGGCGGCCTCTTTCACTTACTTGCATAATTGGTGAACCTGCTAACGTCGCAAGGCGTTAGCAGGGTTCACCTCGTCAGCTTGATTGACTGCGTTTCGCATCCCTCCTAAGATGATTTCCACTCCTTTCATGATCGGTCGCACCATTTCGCATTACCGCATCACCGGCCAGCTGGGCAGCGGCGGGATGGGAATCGTTTACGAAGCGCTGGACCTCGATCTTGGGCGCCAAGTCGCGCTCAAGTTTCTCCCACCACAGCTTTCGGGCGATCCAAATGCTCTGGAGCGTTTCTTGCTTGAAGCGCGAGCAGCTTCCTCCCTGAACCATCCCAACATTTGCACGATTTACGCGGTCGAGAAGGTCAAGATCGAAAACGAAGCCGAACAAACGTTCATCGTGATGGAGTTGCTGGAGGGCGAGACCCTTGACCGCCGCATGGGCTCTGGCCCATTGCCGCCCGATCGCTTACTGGAGTGGAGCATTCAGCTTGCCGATGCGCTCGACGCCGCCCATGCGAAACGGATTATCCATCGTGACATTAAGCCGGCAAACATATTTATTACCCAGCGCGGGCAGGTGAAGGTTCTCGACTTCGGTCTCGCGAAGTTGACGCATCCAGAGATGGAGATGACGACCATCGGAGCAACTCAAGATAGCCCGAGGCCGGCGAATCTCACGAGCCCCGGTGCGACCGTCGGCACCATCGCCTACATGTCGCCGGAGCAGGCGCGCGGTGAAGAACTTGACCCACGCACAGACTTGTTCTCTCTCGGCGTTGTTGTCTACCAGATGGCTACCGGGCGCTTTCCATTCTCCGGCGCCACTTCGGCGGTGGTCTTTCACGCCATTCTTGAATTGGATCCGGTTCCGGCCGTGCAATTGAATGCCACGCTGCCGCCCAGGCTCGACGAGATTATTGGGAAGGCTCTGGAAAAGGACCGCGACCTGCGCTATCAATCCGCCGCAGATCTGCGGGGGGATCTCAAGCGGCTGAAGCGCGATACGGAATCCGGAAGAAAGCCCGCACAGGCGGCACCAATCAGTGCGCAAGCATTCCCGGGTAGGGCATCGTCTTCCTCGGCAGTGACGTCTGAGGCGACCGCCGCTCAACGCACGTCTGGCAGTTCCGCTGTGATCTCCGCTGCGCGCCAAAACAGGATCAGTACGGGCCTGGCGGCGGGAGTCGTGATCGTGCTGTTGGCAGCGGCCGTTTACGGAATTTACGCGTTTCTCACTCGCATCCGCCCAACGCCGTTTCAAAACATTTCTGTGACCAAGGTTACAGACACCGGCGACGCGATGCGGGACACGATTTCCCCCGACGGCAAGTACATACTGAGCGTGATGACGAACGGCGGACTGGCCAGCCTCTGGCTGAGAAATGTGCCCACCAACAGCAATACTCAGGTGCAGCCTGCAGCCGACGTGTACTACAACGGCCTGAGTTTTTCTCCAGACGGAAATTATTTTTACTTTGTGCGCAGCGATCCGGGAAATCCCGAGCTCAAGTTTCTATACCGTGCTCCGCTGCTTGGCGGCACTCCGCAAAAACTGGCGTCCGACGTCGATTCGAACGTAACTTTTTCGCCCGACGGAAAGAGACTTGCCTTCATTCGATACGACAATCCAGAACCGGGGAAATACCGGCTCATTGTCCGTCCGGTGGAGGGAGGAGAAGCAGGAGAGAGCACGCTGGCGAGCGGTTCCAACAGCGAGGGCCTGAGTTCTCCAGCCTGGTCTCCGGATGGGAAAACGATTGTCTGCGTCGAACAGCATGCATCGGATGTTTGGCAAAGTCTTGTGACTGTCGATATCGAGAGCGGACGGCGGAAGTTGTTCTTGGGTGGTAACGGACAATTTTTTCAATCTCCGAAGTGGTCGCCGGACGGGAGCGGACTGCTTGGACTATTACGCAGCAAAGGCTCCAATTTCAATCAGGACCAGATCGCGTTCGTTAGCTATCCCGACGGCAAATTGTCTCCGATAACGCGCGACACGAATAATTACTCCGATCTCAGCATTGCGGCGGACGGACACGTGTTGGCCGCCATTCTGAGTGAAGCACGCTGGAGCATGTTCGTAATGCCGGCTTCTGGGCCCGGTGCTCAAGCCCATCCGATTACTTCCGCCATAGCCGTGACGAATTTCACATGGACCACGGACGGCCAGTTGATCGGGGATCAGGAAAACAAGCTCAATCGAATTGATCCGGCAACCGGCACCAAAACGGTGATCGCAATAGAAGAGGGAAAACCGAGCGGCAATCCTGCGGCGTGCGCCGATGGGCGCTGGATCGTCTTCGAGCTTATCCTTCATGGAAGCAGCGAGAGCGACAACATCTGGCGTATGGACTCGTCCGGAGGCAACCTGAGGCAGATCACCACTGGCAGGCAAGATCACTACTCCGTTTGCTCGCCCGACAGTCGCTGGGTGTACTACATCGAGCAGGGAGACGAAGGAAAACTGGCCCGGGTATCGATCGATGGCGGAGCCACAGCCCCGATTTCAGACCTGCCGATTTCTGACAGCTTGTTCGACCTTTCACCCGACGGCAAGCTGGCAGCCTTCGGAACACTGGAACACTCCGGCGGACATAGAGAAAAGTTAGCTCTGGTTTCCACAGACTCCGGACAAACCAAACTTTTGGATTTTGAGAGTCTTCGCTTCGGGCTGGTTCGCTTCAGCCCGGATGGAAAAGGAGTGGTCTACGCAACGCGCGACAACGGCGTGGACAATCTCTGGCTGCAGCCACTGGATGGCTCCAAGGGCCGACAAATCACGGATTTCAAAGCGGAGCGCATTCGCGACTTCCACTGGTCATTTGACGGCAAACAGTTGGCGCTGGTTCGGGGGCACACCGATTCCGATGTTGTTCTGATTCGCGACGCGCGGAGCAATTGAGTCATCGTGCTCTGGTTCACCCTGAAGTGGTTCAGCCTGAAATGGTTCAGCCTGAAATGGAGAAGCGCCACTCTCCGTTCTAGAGTATTCCGCCCGTATAGCGTTGAACCGCACTTCAGCAACGGAATGGCCGCGCGAATTCCCGTATATCCTGCGCCAGCTTTTCCGGCTCCTCCATAGCCGCGAAGTGACCGCCGCTGGGAAACGCCGTCCAGCGCTGTAGGTTGTATCCGCGTTCTACCCACGAACGCGGCGGAAAGGGCGCTTCCTTGTCGAACTTCGCCACTGCCGTTGGCACGGAAATGCGCTCACTCCTGCCCAGATGCAGAAGCGTCTTGCGGCTCTCGTAATACAGCCGCATGGACGAGCCGGCGGTCTCGGTCAGCCAGTAGAGCGTAACGTTGGCCAGGAGTTCGTCGCGGGTGAACTTCCGCTCCACATCACCGCCACAATCGGACCAGTCGCGGAAGCGGTCGATGATCCAGGCCGCCAGCCCCATGGGCGAATCGTTCATTGCGAAGGCCAGCGTCTGGGGCTGCGTGACCTGCACTAAGCAGTAGCCGCCTTTCTCTTCGTACCAGCGCGCGTCGTCGGCGTGAAATTGGCGTTCTTCACCGGTCAGGGGCGCGCCGTCGGGATCGGGACGATACGAGGGGGGAATGGAGTTCAAGTGCAGGCCTAAAAGGCGCTCTGGATATTTCCATGCCAGCACTGTGGAAACGTCGGAGCCGAAGTCGCCGCCTTGGGCGATGAATTTCGCGTAACCCAGCGCCTGCGTCAGCTTCGCCCACAGGTCGGCCATGATGAAGGTGTCGACCCCGCGCCGCGTGGGCCGACTGGAGAAGCCATACCCCGGCATCGAAGGCACCACGACATCGAAAGCGTCCGCGGGATCGCCGCCGGAGGCTTGCGGATCCGTTAGAAGAGGGATGATCTTCAGCATTTCGAGAAACGAACCCGGCCAGCCGTGGGTGAGGACGATGGGCAAAGGCGCCGGTCCGCGCCCCCGCGCATGAATGAAGTGGATTTCCATGCCGTCGGCCTCGAAGCGGAAGTGCGGCAGCCGGCTCCACTCCGCCTCACAGGCGCGCCAGTCGAAGCCATTCATCCAGTAGTCACGGAGCTGGCGCATGTAATCGAGGTCCAGGCCGTAGGTCCATCCGGAGCCGGGAATCGTATCAGGCCAGCGCGTGTGCGCCAGGCGCTGCTTGAGGTCACAAAGGGCGGCGTCAGGGACGCCGATTCTAAAGGATTGAATTGTCATGCCCGCCTCGCTGAAAATTCTAGTGAAACCTTTATAATCATATTTTGAAGGTTACACAAATCAAGCTGCCACAATGCGGATAACTTGTCAATGTAGTTTTTGCTGGTTACAATACGAGATCATCATTATGAAGAAGTTTGAATTTCTCGGCGAGGCTCTGTGCCTCGATTTCCTGAACACGCTGCATGACGCCGAGGCCGAGGATCCCGAAGAAGAATTGTCCAGCGACGCCGACCTGGCGGCTTGGGTGACGCAGGCCGGCATCCTCAGCGTCAGTGAGGGCGACCGCCTTCAGGCTGGGGCCTTGCGGAATTACGTGCACCTCAAGCTGCCGGGAAAGAAACGCTCCTCGTTGCTGGAGGATGCCCGAGCACTGCGCGAAGCCCTTCGGCAGATGTTCCGGCGGGCGGCGCGCGCCGGGAAGGTCGCGCCTCGCGATGTCGAAACCCTGAACCTGCTGCTGAAGCGCTTCCCTGCTGCGGGGCAGATCGAAAAATCGAACGGCGACTGGACAATGAACTGGGAATCGCAGGCCGGAGGCGCGGAGAAAATTTTCTATGCCATCGTGAAGAGCGCTGCCGAACTGGTGGCCAGCGGCCGCTGGCGCGCGGTGCGCGAGTGCGCCTCCGACACCTGTACGCTGGATGTTCCTCGACACCAGCAAGAACCATTCCCGGCGTTGGTGCGAAATGGCGCGCTGCGGCAATCGCGACAAGGTCCAGCGCTTCCGCGCCCGCTCGCGACGCGCCCGTCCGCGCAAGGCGATCCCTCTGTGAGGAGGCACCAGTTACTTAAATGCGAAAAGGCGGCCATCTCTGGCCGCCCTCTTTCTTCTTTCGAATTGTTTAGCTGCGAAGTGGTTTATGCACCCTTCACGTTCTCGGCCTGCCAGCCCTTCGGGCCTTTGACCACGTCAAACTGCACCTGTTGACCTTCCTGCAGGCTGCGGAAGCCGCTCGCCTGAATGGCCGAGAAGTGCACAAATACGTCCTCGCCGTTTTGGCGGCTGATAAAACCGTAGCCTTTGGCGTCGTTAAACCACTTCACTGTTCCTGTTTCCATGGTGTTGCAATGTTCCTTTGTGTTGATGTAGCGCTGAAACTTTGAAAGGCTTCTTCTGCAGGCAGGTCACGCGCTGGTTGGCGGAGAAACTGGATACTGCGAAAGAACTCTAAAGTTAAACGCATCCAAATAATAAGGTAAGTGCCCTAGAAAAGCTACATTATTTTAGTGTTCTCAGGCCTAAACTGTTTGACGTCAGTTACTTAAGAGCAGCAGCCTTGCTCTTGGAATTGCGTGTAATTTGCCAGAAAAGCGTCTCAGGATAGATGATTGGAATATGAATCTCGCGGTGCTTCTGGTTCTGATTTCTCTTGTGACTCCAGCTCTGGCAGGAGTTGTTCAAGATGTTCGCGGGGCGCTCGCCCAAAATAGTTTCGCCTCCGCCGACCTGTACCTGAAGTCGTACGTCACCAAGAACGGAGTCACCGGCGAATACCTCGAGGCTTATTCGTGGATGGCGCGCGCCGCTCTCGACAGTCAGCAGTACGATCAGGCGGCGGAGTACGCCAAGCAAACCAAGGCTCTCGCCCTCGAGCAAATCAAAAAGCGTCCGCTCGATGCCGAACCGCACCTGCCAATCGCTTTAGGCGCGGCTTTCGAAGTGGAGTCGCAGGCACTGGCCGCTCGCGGCCAGCGCACTCAGGCTATCGCACTGCTGCAATCCGCCGTTCGCACCTATGGCAACACTTCGATCCGCGCACGCCTGCAGAAGAACCTGAACCTGCTCTCGTTCGAAGGCCGTCCAGCACCGGCCCTGCGATCTGAGCAATTCCTTGGATCGAAACCTCCCGCGCTGTCACAGCTCAAGGGTTCGCCCGTGCTGCTATTTTTCTGGGCGCACTGGTGTAGCGACTGCAAGGCCGAAGCCCCCATCGTCACGCAACTTCGAGCAGAGTTTGCGCCAAAGGGATTGACCGTAGTCGGTCCCACGAGGTTGTACGGCTACACCGCGCAAGTCGAGAACGCCGCGCCCAGCGATGAACTCGCTTACATCGATGCGGTGCGCCACCGCTTCTATGCCGGACTGCTCGACATGCCCGTCCCCATCAGCAAGTACAACTTCGATGAGTACGGAGCTTCGACCACGCCCACGCTTGTTCTGCTCGACCGCGCGGGAAAAGTTGCGATGTATCATCCTGGGGCTCTGCCCTACGATCAGTTGAAGGCGGAGATTGAAAAGGTTGTGGCGCAGTAAGGCACGATCACTTTCACTCGTGCACCTCACTTAGCCTGCCCGTTTTCACGTCGTAGATAAATCCGCGCACCGGGATATTTTTCGGAATCCAGGGATGAGATTTTATTTTTCGCACCTGCTCCCGCACGTTCGCTTCGAGATCATCGAAGGCGTAAAAGTGAGCAGGCTCGCTTGCGATGGCGCCCATCTTGTTTGTCAGGCGCGCCCTCAGTTCGTATTCGTTCACCCTCAGCAGACCGCAATCAGTGTGGTTGATGATGATGAACTCCTGCGTATCGAGCAAGTGATGTGAAACAATCAGGGAACGCAGCGCGTCCTCGGTTGCTATCCCTCCCGCATTGCGGATCATGTGCGCGTCCCCTGGCTTCAATCCCAGGCAGCGTTCAAACAGGATTCTGGAATCCATGCAAGCCAGGACTGCCAGGCGCCTGCGCGGCTGGACGGCCAGATCCCCGAGGTCGAAGTTCCTTACAAATTCTTTGTTAGCTCTCAACAATTCGTCTGCGACTGACAATTCCTTGTCCTCTGGTCTTAGCTGCTCTAAGTTGCGCGGCCGGATGCGGTTCTCGCGTCCGCTTTCGGTCCGCTGGTTGTTGCCCTAGTTTAACCGCTAC
Source organism: uncultured Acidobacteriota bacterium (assembly GCA_963717205.1). Classification (GTDB taxonomy): domain Bacteria; phylum Acidobacteriota; class Terriglobia; order Terriglobales; family Acidobacteriaceae; genus Sulfotelmatobacter. The sequence continues at coordinate 150,021 of CAVQVP010000003.1, forward strand.
AATCGCCCCGTGAACCTCGACGATACGATTGTGGCCATCGCCACACCCCCGGGCCGCGGAGGGATCGGTATTGTGCGCCTAGCCGGACCGAAAGCGCAGGAGATCGCTTCACCCATGCTGCGTCTGAAACACGATTTGGAAGCGGGGCGAGCTGTTTTTGGAGAGCTGATCGAACCCTGTGGAGCGGACACTCCTGTCCGCTTAACGACGGCTGAAACTGACTCTGGTGACGGGGGAGAATCAAAGGGTCCCGCCGGCTCCGTTGTGGCCGCAAGCAGGCGGACAGAGCCTGCCCTGAGCCCGCCGAAGGGAGTGTCCGCCCCACACGCGCCTGCTCCACAGGAACCTCACATCGACGAAGTCGTGGTCACCTACTTTGCCAAGCCTCACTCTTACACCACCGACGAGATCATTGAAATCGCAGCGCATGGCTCGCCGGTCGTACTCCGGCACGTCGTCGAGTTGTGCATCGCCGCAGGAGCGCGTCTCGCCGAGCCGGGCGAGTTCACCATGCGAGCTTTCCTCAACGGACGCATCGATCTCACCCAGGCCGAAGCGGTTCGCGATCTCATCGAATCGCAAACGCTCTACCAGGCGAAGATCGCGGCGCAGCAGCTTGATGGTGCTCTCTCCAAACGCTTGCAGCCGATCAAACAGAAGTTGGTCGAGCTGATCGCCGTTCTCGAAGCGGGCATCGATTTCGCTGAGGACGACGTCTCCGTCCTGCCGGACGCGGCCATTCTCGAACGTATCGCCGCCGTCCGCCAACCGCTCGAGCAGCTTGCCGCGAGCTTTGCATACGGCAAAATTGTGCATCAGGGGCTGACGCTGGCCATCGTCGGCCGCCCCAACGTCGGCAAGTCGAGTTTGTTCAACCGTCTGGTCGAGCGCGAACGTGCGATCGTCACGGCAACTCCAGGTACCACGCGGGACCTTGTCAGCGAAACCGTTGCCATCGGGGGCATTCCGATTCAGCTGGTCGACACCGCGGGAATCCGGCACGCGCTCGATGAGGCGGAATCCATCGGCATCCGCAAGTCGATGGAAGCGCTGGCCGATGCCGATCTGGTGCTGGTTGTGCTGGATGTGTCGCGGACCGTTGCGGCAGAAGACACAGAATTGCTGCAGCTGGCGAAGACCCGTCCCACGATCGTTGTCGGGAATAAGTGCGATCTGGATGCCAGTGGTCAGTGGTCAGTGACCAGTGATCAGTCAGTTCGTGTTCGTGCGTCCGCTCTAACCGGGGAGGGCATCGCCGAACTGCGCGACGAAATTTTGCGCCACATCGGCGGCGAAAGTGGAGTGCAAGCCGAAGCTGGATTTCTTACGAACGTCCGCCATCAGGGCCTGGTGCGCGATTCGCTGGCAAAGCTCGACGCCGCGACCAGCGCCGTCACGGCCAAAGTCCCGCATGAAATGCTGCTGCTCGATCTTTACAATGCTCTGCGTCCACTCGACGCGATCACCGGTGCCACTACCACCGACGACATCCTCAACCTCATTTTCAGCACTTTCTGCATTGGTAAATAAAACTTCAGCGCTCTGCAAACGAAAAGGCCGCAACCGGAGGCTGCGGCCTGAAAGTGAAGCGCTAGATCGGTTAGAAGCGAACCCGAAGGCCGAGTTCGATGTTTCGCGGCTCCGCTTCGCCATTGACTCCTGGAGGCCCTGCATTCAATCCGAGAGCACCAAAGCCGCCGTTGTTGTACAAACCAAGGTAGTTATCGGTGAACTGATTGTGATTCAAAACGTTAGCGAAGACGCCCTGGAATTCCAGGTTGACGCTCTCCACCACGCGGATGCTCTTCTTGATGCTGAAGTCCATATTCCAGTACGACAGTCCACCGAGAATTCCAGCGCCGCCATCCCGGTTATCTATCCCCAGAATTGGGTTACGCCAGTTCTGGGCTTGGGCCACCCCATCCGGAAAATAATTTACGGGGAACCCGTTGGTTTGACCTGAGCAGGTACCACAGTAGTAGGCATGACGGTCGGGAACGTGGCCAATGGGCACAGCATTCTCCATGTCGTAGTCCCCGCAGCCGACACCATCGCAGGCGCCGAAGGCTTGGTAGTCGCCAAAGGTCGTACCCACCTGCGTCGGAACGCCGGACCCGGCAGCGAATATTGTTGCGAACGTCCAGCCGCCCAACACTCGTCCCATGAATCCAGACTGTCCCTTGTAGAAAGGAGGCTGATAGACAAGGAACACGTTGTAGATAAATTTGCGGTCCCAGGCCTGTCTCCCATACTGTTCATCTAGATTGAAGGGATCGAGGGCAGTGAGGACGCTCGAAGATTGCGCCTGCGCTCCCAAACCCAGAGCCTTCGACCAGGTGAAGTTGTTCTGCATCGTCAATCCCTTCCAATCGGCCATCTTAACGGAAACGAAGCCAGCGTTGTAGTTGCCGTGGCCAATGCTTGCGTTCAGATAGGCCCCATCGGTGTACGAGCCGGAACAGCCGATCGTAGTTGTCCCGTTGCAGGTGGCGGGAATTGGCGTGCTCTGCAGGCTGCGCGGGAAGTTGAAGGCACCAACATTGCCGTCGACTACCTTACACCCGGCTGCCGGGCAACCGACTCCTGAGTCCAAATCACTCCAGATGCCCCAGACTTGAGCATTCGTAAGGTTGCCGGTACCGGTGGCGCCTTCATTTGCTACCACAGCTTGGGTGCAGTTTGCGAACCCTGTGCAGTAACCTGTGCCCTTGAGTGCCTTTTCAAAGAAAGGCTGCGGGGTGACGGCGCCTGGATTGGGTCCGGCCTTGCCTCCGCAACCTCCGCCAGCAAGTCCACTGAGACCGCCGCAGTATTGCAGCACCACATTGGCGTAGGCTTGTTTAAACTGCTGCCCACCCAGCGTCATCATGTAGGGAACTGGGTTCAGTTCGACGGGCTGGTACTCGTGGGTGATTCTACGCCCGATATAGCCGACCTCCACATTGAGCCTGCGGCTTAGCTGGCGTTGGACGGTGAAATCGAACGAGTCAATCGCGTTAGCCCGGAAGTTCGGATCCAAACCCTCGGGGTCCGAGGAGAAGGTGTTGTTGAACCCAGGATAGGCCGGCTGCGGCAGCGTCGCACTTACACCAGAGACTAAGGGGACCGTCGGGCCACCGGTAGCCGACAGCGCGGACCCGACGCGAAACGCGTTGGAGTAAGTGCCCACTCCTGAGCCTCCGCAGGCCCAATTGCCTGGGGCGCCGACACTGGCGAGGTTGGATCTGCAAGCTACGGGCTGTTCAAGACCGAGTCCCAGCAGCGGCACCAGCACCTGCACGACGCCGTTGGTGCGGCCGTATTGGCGGCCATAACCGCCGCGAACCACCGTGCTATCGTGCCCGAAGATCTTGCCACCCAGGGTATCAATATCGAACTGCGGATTCCACGCGACAGCCGCGCGCGGGCTGAACTCGCCGTAGTACGGGTTATAAGGATACTTCAACCCGTTCGCGGTATTGCCGACCAGGGCAAACCCGAGTTCGGGATTGTATACCTGGCCTGCCAGCGCGGCTTTCCTGACATTGGCTATGTAGCCCTCAGTCGTGATCGGCACATTTGCTGCGTCTACCAGCACCGCCTGCTTTCCATCTTTCTCGACCGGCGGCATCTCCAGCGCCCAGCCTAAGCCGTAAGTCAGCGTGAAGGTTGGCTTCATGTGCCAGGTGTCGCTAAAGTACACATTGTAGTAGGGAATTTTGCTCTGGTCGAAGGCATTGGTAAGCGGAGGCTGCAAAGTCAGACTCGTGCCCGCACGGGTGAACATTTGCGACGCGATGGAAGTGACGCCCAGCACCGTCGCCGTAAGGGAATCACAGGTCTTCGCACTCGTGGAAATGGTAGCGGTCGTGGCGCATGGATATAGGTCGGCGGACAGCCCCGATCCGTTGGTTCCGTTGCCCAGAGAATATACGGGAAAGGCGTTGATGGTGCCGCCGCTGTCGTTGCGCTGATGGTAATCCCAGTTGTGCTGATAGGCACCGCCAAACTGGAACAGATGGTTGCCTTTCAGCATGGAGAGGTCGTCGCGAAGCATTTGATCATGCCCATCCCAGAAACGGCGGCGGATTTGCTGATTGTCCGTGTTGAAAGGGTCGAGTTCCTGACAGGTTGCGCCGCAGGTGCCTTGGCCGCTATCCAATTCGAGTGCGCCGCCGAGGCCGGCGATCTGCGGCGGAGCTCCGGCGCGCGTCCATGCCCACCAGTTCCGCAGCCAGCTGTAATGAATGTCGTTGGTGGTGTTGGTGGTGATGTTAGTGGTCAAGCCCGCCACAAAGTACCAGTCTTGAACCGGATTGCTCGATGCAGACGCCGGCGTGCCCAGCGCATCTCCGGGGAAGAAGCCCCCAATATCGACCTGGGAATCCGAAGCAAGTTTGATTTTGTAATAACGATAGCTGGCCATGAAATGGTTCTTGGAACCGAAATCGTGGTCGATACGCCCCACAGCGAAGTTGCTGGTGACAGGCAAAGTCACATTGCCCGAAAATCCCAAGATATTAGCTCCGTCGCACAGGCTCTGGCTGCAAGTGGCGTTTGACTGGGGCTCGTACTTGTTCCATATCTGCGAAACCAAAGGGTTGAGACCGAGGCCAAGTGGGTCACATTTCCCGCCAGGAGCTCCGGCGCAGCCGAAATTCGCCGGGTAAGTGATGCCCTTGAACGCCACCGGAGCGTTGTTCAGGTTGTAAGCGATCGCGCCGGTGGAGGAGTCTGTTAACAGCCCTAACCGCAGGGCGGGCGAAGGAACGTTTCTGCTGATGGTCTCGGAGCTTGGATACCGGAAGCCCTCGTAGTTGAAGAAGAAGAAGGTCTTGCCGCCGAGGATGTTTTTCGAAGTGATTGGTCCTCCGATGGCGCCGCCGAACCGGCTGTAGTGGTAGGCCGGAAGCCCGATGTGTCCACTCGGTGTAGCATTATTGAATTCGTTATTCGCCCAGGCATTCGATGACCAATTATTGTCTTTGTAATACTCGTACCCAGTGCCGTGGAAACTGCTGGTGCCGCGCTTCGTGACTACCTTGATCTCGGCGCCGGCGGAACTGTTGAAATCGGCAGTCTGGCCGGCAGTGTTTACCTTAAACTCCTCGACGCTGTCCGCTGGGGTAGGCATTACGCCCGACGGAGCGGAATAAGTAAAAGTCTGGGTCGACATGCCGCCGGTTGGGTCGCCAATAACCAGACCTTGCTGCGTACCGGTGTACACGCCGCCGCTGCCATCCATATCGTTGGTGTTGTTGCCGCCATCCAGCGAGAAATAGCTTTGGTCGTTCACCGCGCCCGCAACGTCGCCACCGGCGCTTACGCCCGGTTGCAACTCGATGAAAGTGTTGACGTCGCGGCCGATGCTGGGCAAGTTGTCGATGGCTATCGCCGTGACGGTGTTGCCCACGGTTGCGTTCATGGTCTGCAACTCGGTGCCGACGGCCGACACTTCCACCACCACATTCGCGCCGCCAATTTGCAAAGCCAGATTGAGAGTCAAAGCAACTCCGACTTGCACCTCTTGGTGCTCGGTCTTGGTGGTCGAGAATCCGGCCTTGGAGACGGAGATACTGTAAATGGCAGGCGTAACGTCTGCAAAAAAGTAGCGGCCGGTTGCGTTGGTGGTAGCCGTACGCGAAAGGTTGGTAGCCGAATCGGTCAGCGTAACCGTGGCGCCTGACACCACCGCACCCGACGGGTCATTCACTGTACCCGCAACGGTTCCGGACGACGTCGATTGTGCCCAAGCGGGCAAAGTGCTAGCCAGACAAACCACCACTAGGAGAAACAGGGCCAACTTTACGTTGCGCGTGTTCATTGCTTGCTCCTAAACCGAGAGATTGAAGTTCACGACCCTTACCGACGAACGCAAACCGAGAGTATCCAGCCTCGCTTCGGACGGTGAAGCTTGGAAATCGTCCACTCCCGCCACTCTATGGTGGCAAGTCGAACAACTATTAGGCCTGATTGAAAGAAAGACTTAAAAACTTAACTGAAAAACCTAGGACCCGAGAGCAAACCGCCAGCACATCGTGCAACTCTCGTTCCAAACAATGCTATGTAATTACCTGTTATGTTTCTTCAGCTTACGGAAAACCGCCGGATATTACGTTCCCGTTTGTGAAATAGAAATATGGTTTTCTGTACGAACGTGGCTGTCTGGGGACAGAATGTCCGACTCAACGGAGATGTAGGAGTTCCGACAAGTACGCGACCGAATCTACTTCGATAGGCGCCCTAAAACGTCCCGGAAGACGGAGTCGAACGATCCGCTTTTGCTGTTCTTGACGACCCCCTCCAATGCTTTTTCGGCTGCTGGCCGTTGGTAGCCCAAGTTAACCAGTGCAGACAGGACGTCTTCTTCCACGGGACTCATGGCCGGCAGGGCTGCCGTTGAGGTTCCTGCCGCCGGGGACAATTTGTCGCGCAGCTCCAAGACCATGCGCTCGGCGGTTTTCTTGCCGATACCTGGAATCTTGGTCAAGCGGGCCACGTCGTTTCCGCGAATTGCTGCGGCCATTTCGTCGGCCGCCATTCCGCTTAAGATAGTAATCGCCAGCTTCGCGCCGATACCGCTTACGGTCATCAGTTTTTCGAACAACTGCTTTTCTGCTGGGCGGCTGAATCCGTAAAGCGCAATCACATCCTCGCGCACGTGCGTGTGGATGTGCAGCGAAACCTCCGAGCCATTGGCGGGCAATTCGGAAAAGGTCGGAACGCTGATGGTCACTTCGTAGCCAACGCCTCCGGTATCGATCACAACTTGATTGGGATGCTTGGTCAGCAGTTTTCCACGCAGATGGGCGATCATGTTCGTGCGATCATGTTCGTGCCATTGTAGCTGCAGGCAGACTGTTGCGATATATCATGCCCAATGAAAAAATGAAAAACGGCAGGGCCGACCCCCTGCCGTCTTGATAAATCCTCTACTCTTCTTTTCTACTTCTTGTTGACTGTCTTCTTCAATTCGGCCCCTGGGGTAAACTTCGCCACCTTCCGGGCAGCGATCTTGATAGTGGCGCCAGTTTGCGGATTGCGCCCGTTCCGCGCCTTTCTCTGCGACACTGAGAAAGTGCCGAACCCTATCAAAGCCACCCGATCTCCCTTGCGCAAAGCACCAGTTATGCTGCTCACGGCGGTATCTACCGCAGTCGTAGCCTGCGCCTTGCTGATTTCGCAAGCGCCCGCGATCTTGTCAACCAGATCGGCCTTATTCATAGTTTCTCCTCGCAGGTCTCTTTTTTCATACTCAGCCGCATACCCGGCACAATCCGGGAACTAGGACGTTGTGGTTGAGTGGGAAACCCGACGGCTGGTATTTTCCTCTCTTCGGGCAGAATGTCAACTGTGAAAATCCGCGCCGGAAGCCTGTTTCACACCCCTCGGTTCCGGATTGGGGCTGCCAAGGCTGATTCTGACGCCACAGCGTCGTTCAAAGGCAACCGGCCACCGATAGCGGCCGTCGAAACATGCGCCGGGGAAAGGTTTTCCTCAGCTCTCCACAGCCCCTCACAGGTTGTACACAGGCGTCTGGCGTTTCGCACTTGCGAGAAGGGGCGCGCAGGTGCAAAGTCAGAGAATACAATTTCAGAAGGACTAACGATCAAGGCTAATGCTGATTAAGACACAAGCGGAAGTTTGTCCGCTCTGCGAAGGCACAGGATGGAAGTCGCTTCCCGCGCGGACGGGCGCGCCCAAGGATCGCCGCGTCACGCGCTGCGATTGCCAACTGCGGGCGCGAAATCAGAGTTTACTGATCACAGCGAACATTCCTCGGCGTTATGAGCACTGTGAACTCGCCAGCTATACCACGGACTTTCCTGGGGCTCATCCCTCGCTGGCGTTCGCACACCTCTCCGCTACAAAATTCGCTCAGGAGTACGATCCGCGCGATGGCACTGGCCTGCTGATCATCGGCAAGATCGGCACTGGTAAGACACATCTTGCTGTTGGAATCACCAAGGATCTCATCCTTAACAAAGGCATCTCTTGCCTGTTTTACGACTATCGCGAGCTGCTGAAAGAAATCCAGAATTCGTATAACTCCACGGTGCAAACCACCGAACTGGATGTTCTGCGTCCCGTCTTTGAAACCGATGTGCTGGTGCTCGACGAATTGGGCGCGGTAAAGCCGACCGAATGGGTCTGGGACACCGTCAGCCTCATCCTCAATACACGCTACAACGACAATCGGACCACGGTCATTACGACAAATTTTGAGGATCAGCCCGCCGCGGGCGCGAATGGAACGATTTCCGCGGCTCGGGCCGCGACGCGCTCTGAGACTCTCGGCGACCGCATCGGAGAACGCATGCGGTCGCGCCTGCATGAGATGTGCCGGGTGATAAAAATGGAAGGCGAAGATTTCCGGCAGAAATTCCGCAGCGCCAGCTTTCGATAAGAATCGCCATAGATTTGCGCGGAGATTAAGATCACGATCCAAAAAAGTTGTTCTCTGTGCCTCTGTGTCTCTGTGGTGGATTTGTAGTTGCCGCACTAGAATCAATTCGTGCTGACTGAGCGCCTGGAGTTTACTCCCGAGCACGACGCCGAAATCTTTGCCGCCATCCCCGCGGTTCCGGCCGTGTTCCTGCTTCGCGGCGACGGCCCACAAGCCGAGCCTTACGTCAGCAAGACAGCCAACCTCCGCCGCCGTCTGCAACGTTTGCTAGGCCCGGTCGAAGAACGCACCAAGAAATTAAATCTGCGCGATCGCGTTCACTCGATTGAGTACACCTCCACCGGTTCCGACTTTGAATCCGGCTTCATGCTTTACCGGGTCCTCCGCGAAACTTTTCCCAAGACCTACGCCCATCGCATGCGCTTTCGTTTCGCGCCGTTGGTGAAGCTGCATCTCGAGAACCAATACCCTCGCGCCTCGATCACCACACGCCTGGGACGCCTAAACGCGCGCGCCCTCTACTACGGGCCTTTCCAATCGCGAACCGCTGCTGAGAAGTTTATGAACGACTCGCTTGACTTTTTTAAGATGCGCCGCTGCGTGGACGATCTCCATCCCGATCCTGCGTTTCCCGGCTGCATTTATTCGGAGATGAAAATGTGCCTGGCGCCCTGTTTCAAGGGATGCACCGACGCGGAATATTCCACCGAAGTAAATCGCGTGCAGGCCTATTTCGATTCTGGAGGAGAATCTTTAGCGCGTGAGTTTTCGTCGCAGCGCGACGCGGCGTCGGCCAATCTCGCCTTTGAAGACGCTGCCGCCATTCACGTTCGTCTGGAAAAACTGAAACCTGTCGTAACCCAGCTTCCAGAGATCGTCCGCCGCCTCGATCGTTTTTCCGCGCTGATGGTTCAGCCTTGCCAGCAGCCGGATGCAGTCACTTTCTTCCGCGTGGAAAGCGGAGCAATCTCGGGGCCGGCCGTATTCTCAATCCAACCGGCCGAGCACACGAAATCGCAATCCATGGAATCGCGTGTGCTCGCGCTTCTCGACTCGTTCGCACCTGCGAAAGCACGGCCAGCTCTCGAAACCATGGAGCACCTGGCCCTGCTGAAGCGCTGGTACTACCGCGGCAGCCGGATCGGCGAAATATTCCTTGCCGACGACAAAAATATTTTTCCCATGCGCCGCATCGTGCGCGGCATTGGTCGCGTCTTAAGAGGCGAAACACCAGAGGAAGATCGATGAAAGTGTTCACCACAGAGGATGGACAAGAGAAATTCTTGGATCTATGTTCTGCCGGTTCTAGTTTTCTCTGTGCCTCTGTGCCTCTGTGGTAGAGAATTTCTCTTACGGAAGGACCGCAATGGTGATCAAAGACCCACATGACAAGCAACTTCGCGAACATTTGGTCTACCTGCTCGATGGTGGTGGGGCCCACGCGAAATTCGACGACGTGGTGAAAGACGTGCCTGAGAAGTGGCGAGGCGTGAGGCTGAATGGACTTCCACACTCCGCTTGGATGCTGCTTGAGCATCTCCGACTGGCGCAGTGGGACATCCTCGAATTCAGCCGCAACTCCAAACACAAGTCGCCGGCGTGGCCCGAAGGATATTGGCCGAAGAACGAAGCGCCATCGAGTTCCGCCGCTTGGGATAAGAGCGTTGCACAGTTTCGCAAAGATTTGAAGGCGATGCAGGATCTGGTCTCAAATCCGGCAACCGATTTGTACGCCCGCATCCAATGGGGCGATGGGCAAACGATTCTGCGCGAGGCGCTGCTGGTGGCGGATCATAACGCATATCATCTTGGCCAGTTGGTCGATCTTCGCAGGCTGCTTGGAGCGTGGGAGGGCTGACGCGAGATCCACTCAGGGGTCGTAAAAATCGAGCCGGCCCTTTCGGGCCGGCTCGGATGGTTGGTTGAACGATCAGATCGCTACCGGCTCAATGCCTTATTGCACGGCAAAGATCAGGTCATCGTGATCGTTGTATGGGCCTGTGGTGCACGCGGAGGCACGCCCCAAGTAGCGGAATTGCGCCCGGACAGCCTGCAGGCTGCCGGTGGGTAATGTGAAGGTAGCCGATAAGGTCTGCGCACCGGCCTTCGTGGGCACGATCGTTCTGATCAGAGTCCAGGTTGGGCTATTGGCATTGGGCGCAGAGTAAAGGTCGAGAGCATCTGAGGTAAAACCGGAGTAGGCCCAGACCGTTGCTGAGACCGTCGCCGTGGTGCCGTGAGTCAATGACCCGCTGGTCGAAGTGACCACGATGCGATCGTTGGACTCGTCGGAGTGAAACACTCCAGTGGTGCCGTCGGCACAGGAGTTGTTGATGGTGTTGGGCTGATTAGGTTCAGCACCGCCTGAGATGTGATCGCGGCCCAGTAGCAGAGTCGGACCGGAGTCGCACGAGGTGCCAACGGTGGCGCACTCAGGAGCTTTCAGAGTGGAGTTGAAGACCGCGGTCTGCGCTCCCGATGACGAACTCACAGTCAACGCAATGGTCGTGCTATGGCTGAGCGAGCCTGAAGTTCCAGTCACGGTAACCGTGGCGCTTCCGGTGGTTGCCGTAGCGGACGCGGTGAGAGTCAGGGTTGAAGTCGCACTGCCGTTCGCGGGCGGGGTCACGGGATTGGTTGAAAATGCCGCGGTAACGCCACTAGGCAAGCCAGTAGCGCTGAGCGTAGTTGCAGAACTGAAACTGTTCTGGCTGGTGATGGTGATCGTACTGGTTCCGTTGCTGCCTTGTTTTACGGTAAGCGAAGCGGGCGAGGCGCTGATCGTGAAGTTTGGCGACGCCGACGCATTCACCGTAAGGGCAAGAGTAGTGGTGGCTTGAAGGCTGCCAGAAGTGCCGGTGATGGTTACCGTGGCACTTCCAGTTGTGGCTGTAGCGCTCGCCGTCAGAGTGAGCGTGCTGGTCCCGGTTGTTGGGTTGGGGCTGAACCCCGCGGTTACGCCGCTGGGCAGCCCGGAGGCGGCCAGGGTTACGCTCCCGTTGAATCCGTTGACGTCGGTCACCGTGATGGTGCTGGTGCCGTTACCACCTTGGGTAATAGTCAGACTGCTGGGCGAATCCGAAAGCGTGAAGCTCGGCGTCGCAGACCCGGCCAACAGGTTGATGATCCCGGTCGTATTCGGACTGCCCCAGCCGGTGCAGAGATCGAAATCGGTGATTCCCGAATAGGTACCGCAACTGCCGCTGGTAATGTCGTGGAAATAGGTGCCGTAGCTTGAGGTCAGAGCCGCCGGGTAAATGATCGGATTGATAAAGCCAATCGTGTCCCCGTTGGCTGCTGCCTGTTGATTGGCCAGAGCCAGATAGCCGGCCCACATGGGCGCCGCAAAGCTGGTTCCGCCGTAGTTGTTCGCCGTACAAGTCGTTTGGTCGGCGCAGACGTAAAAGGTAAAATTCGCGTTGGCCGACACGTCCGGGCCATTCCGTAAGGTCGTGGATCCGTGGTTCGACGAGGTAATCACGCCCGAGAGCTGCTGCCAGGATGGGATCGGGATGGAATCCGGAGAGATGCCGCCGCCGCTGTCTGCCCAGGCGGTTTCCGATTTCCAGGGGCCAGCGGCGCTGGAGGTTGTCAAGTCCGTGCCGCCAACCGAGACGATATTCGCATCGTCCGCTGGCCAGGCCTCGTTCGACGCAGACCAAGCCGAACTGTCGCCAGACGCGGCAAAGAAGTTCTGGCCTTGCGACGCCATCTGCTCAAAGTAAGGATCCAGAGTGCTGGGGTCTGCCGGTGTCCAGCCCCACGAGCAACTGATCTGCTTGGACAATGGAGCCGACGCAGTCGAAACCATCGCGCTGATGCAGGCAGTATCGCTGATACTCGAGGCGTTGCCGCAAACGTACATATAGAGCATTGTGGATCCCGGGGCCATGCCCATCGCCTGCGTCATGTCGAGGGTCTGCTCGGTGTCATCGCATCCGCTGCTCGCGGTGCAGCTCGTGCTATACCCGCCCGTTGAGATGAGAGTGGGAGTGTAAGGCTCGGTTTGCCCAACGTTGTTGTAGTACGTGGTCAAATCGGCCAAATCGGTGCCCAGGAATTCGAACAGGGCGAGGTTCTGGCCGGAGCCGGTGAGCGCCGTTCCGCCGTAGTAGGCCGCGCGCATGTCGCTGCCCAGGAAAGAGGCCGAAGGGCCGGAGCCGGTGGTTGCATGACGCACAACCTTGTCGGGATCGATCCCATGGGCTTTTGCGTAGTCGCTCTTCTTGACGTACAACGGATGCGGCCTGGAATCGTTGTCCAAACCCGTTATGTGCCAAAGCTGGAAGGGAAGGTCTACGGTGGGCTCGCGGTCCACCGCAAAGAATGTGCGGTCTTCGGTGAGGTCGTGATAGGTCCCCATGGTCACATGGAAAGCCTTCTCGATGTTCGCCACCGTGCCGGTGAGCCTCAGGTCCCGTTCTTCTCGGGTTCCGTTGATTATTTCAAAGCCACTCGCCTTCGCGAAAGCAACCAAAGCGTCCCAATCCTCCTGGCTGGGTCCGAACCTCGCTGTAAACTCCTGCGGCGTAAGGAACTGGTGGTAGGCGGGGCTGGCGGGATCTTGAATTTCCTGCACGAAGTTCTGCAATCCTGCGCGGTCACGTAGCGGCAGAACAATGTCGAAGCGCAGGGTTTGGGTCGCCGGAAGTTGCCCGATGAGCTGCGCCCGCCCGTTGGCAACCTCGTCGCGCACATGACGCGTCGATAGGAGCTGCGGCTGGGCTTCTCCTGGGATGGTGAACAACAAGAGCACGGCCGCGCAGACAAGCGCAATCCGTGCCAGCTGTGGGGAGGGAATTTCATTCATGTTCTTGTCCTCTTCGATTTTTCAGATGTGCAACGTTCGGCTGTGTGACCACTTACAGCCCAAGAATCGCGGCATGTTAACTCACATTCGTGCCACTATCTAAATTTTTTGCAACGTGTTACGGAAACCGAATACCAGGACGGGAAAAACCTTAGGCTCGTCAGGTCTGGACTGTAGCATTGACGGGATAAGACCTTAGGCCGTTAGGGCTGGACAGAGGGTTTGCTTGGCGGAGGATCGTTTTCGAAACACGACCTTTACTCCCTCTCGCCAGCGTTCGTCAATCCCCACAAACTCCCATTCAATCTCCGGTGCGATGTAGCGCAGCAATATATCGGTGGCCGGATGCACGTGGAACGCTGGAGCCACTAGAAACAGCAGAGGCTTCTCGGGCGACAACTCACGCCCTTCGAAATATCCAAAGCGCGGAAATTCGCCGCGCGCGTGATGCCACTCTACGCGCGCCCAATAATCCAACCCTTGCAGCGGCAGATGGATGTCTTCATCGGCTTTCAACTCCACCACCGCGAGACGGCCTCCCTGTGTGGTTGTGAGCAAGTCGATCATGGCACGGTCAGCTGCGGAAAATGCTGGAACCTGCGAATAGCGGCACGACGAATCCAGGCGCCCATCCACCACCGCCACGTCGCCGGCCACCAGCGAATCAAGCCATCTCTCTGGACGGAGCCGCCATAGCGGATGCTGGCGCGGTCCGTAAGGATGACGCACGTCGCGTAAGCAGTGGGCAAGTTCCGTGAAGGCAGCTTCATTGCAACTCTCAAGCATCCGTTCCTCCGCTCCCACGCCAAACACAATCTCCTCCATACTGCGAAACGATCCTGGAAAGGCTCCCAGTCGCGCTCGGGCAAACTCCAGTCCGCGCCAGCGGAAAACAATTTCCGCCGCCGAAAGCACGCCGACTTCGCAATTCGGCAGAATGTCTTGCACCTTCGCAATCGACTGCTTGAATCGCTCCCGCGCCGCACCATCGTCGGTTGCGTGCACCAGCCGCGTTGCCACATTGCCGCGATCCGCGCAGTCGATCTCCACCAGAGCATCGTGACGCTCCTCCAACTCAAACAAGGACCACCTTGCGGCGTCCCGGTTTAGATTCGCCATTCGTTCCCGAACCAGCGCGGAGGTTCCATTCGGAACAAAAATCTTGAGGCCTTCCACCAGCACATTCGCGGCCTGCGCCTGCCGGCAAACGTCGAGCCACAAAATGCCGAAGGTCAGCGATGCATCGATCGAAGACTGCGTCTCTCTCGCATTCACTCCTAGCAGGGCAAACGCCGAGCGGCCTTGCCGCATTATGCCTCGGGTGTAAACCGGTCCGAAGGATTTCTCCAGATCAACGCCGCCTGTCAGTCGGGTGATCTTGAATTCTGGAAAATGGCGCTCCAGAGTGCGCCGCAGCTTTTGCTCATATGCGGCCCGCGAAGCCCGTCGAGCCGTAGGTGAGCGCCGATCGCGTTCGCGGCAAATCTCCAGCTTTGACGGACGCGCCTGCCCCAACCGTTGCACAGCCAGTCGCAGCGTGCCATTCTTGACTTCAGCCTCCAGTACGCGCCGTACTGCGTTGCGCTCCTGCGACCACAAGTGAAGCAGGCAGCGGTTGTGCTCACCTGAAACGGAATATTTCGATTGCGCCAGGTCAAACGCAACCGCGCCATTTTCGAGCACCATGGCGTCCGCCGCGTCACTTAGGAAGTCTTGCACGGTCCGAGTCAAGGCTTGCGGCGTCATGGTCGGCATCTAGCCTCTCCGCTCGGATTGTCGAATTGTTGCCGTTGTGTCGTCTGTGACATGTGACCACAGTCACCGCTGGGTTGTGGATGTTTCGCACGATCGCGCCTTCCTCATGTGGGATAATGAGCAATCCGCCCAACTGAGTCTGCCTCCGGCCCGGCGGCATCTAAGTATCTTGTGAGCAATCGCTTGGACAAACAATCTCTGACAGATATAAACAAGGATAGACACCGCTTTTTCTTCGACCACTACGGCGTCACCGAAAACGACCTCGAACATTACCTGTCGGCAGCTCTTTCCGCCGGCGGGGACTATGCCGACCTCTACTTCGAATATCTCTCCTCTACCTCGCTGATGGTGGATGAGTCGATGGTGAAGTCGGCATCGCAAGGCATTTCCGCTGGCTGTGGTGTGCGTGTAGTTTCGGGCGAGCGCACCGGGTACGCCTATACCGACGATCTTTCCGCCAGCCGCATCCTGCACGCGGCGCGCACTGCGGCTTTGATTGCCAGCGCTCCGGCTAAGACGCCGGTGGCTGGTTTCCAGCAGACCGCGGCGCGCAGCCTGTATCCCGTGACTCTGCCCTCGGTCGATGCCGAGATCACCGCCAAGGTTGAGCTGGTGATGCGGGCTGATAAAGCCGCGCGTGCTTACGACCCTCGAATTCAGGAAGTTCGCGCCAGCTACTCCGACGAGCTGCGCAATATTCTTGTCGTCGCTTCTGACGGAACCTTTGCCGAAGATTCTCAGCCGCTTGCGCGCATGAATGTGTCTTGTATCGCTAAAACCGAAAACAATTCAGCTCGCGGCGGTTCCGGTGGCGGCGGGCGAGTTGCGCTCGACTTCTTCTTTGGCGACAAAAATCCGGAGTACTTTGCCAGGGAAGCAGCGCGGCAGGCGATTCTTCAACTCGACGCTC
The DNA here is from genome assembly GCA_963717205.1 of uncultured Acidobacteriota bacterium. GTDB lineage: Bacteria > Acidobacteriota > Terriglobia > Terriglobales > Acidobacteriaceae > Sulfotelmatobacter. The sequence continues at coordinate 165,885 of CAVQVP010000003.1, forward strand.
GCGAAGCTCCCGCGGGCGAGATGGAAGTTGTGCTTGGTCCCGGATGGCCTGGAGTGCTGCTGCACGAGGCGGTCGGTCACGGACTGGAAGCCGATTTCAATCGCAAAAAAACTTCGGCGTTTGCCGGGCTGATTGGGAAACGTGTAGCCAGCGAAGGCTGTACCGTAGTCGACAATGGAACCATGCCGTGGCGCCGCGGTTCTCTCAACGTGGACGATGAAGGCGAGCCCACCCAAGAAACAGTTCTAATCGAAAAGGGAATCCTGAAGGGCTATCTGAGCGACAAGCTCTCAGCGCGCCTGATGGGCATCGCCGACACCGGCAATGGACGCCGGGAAAGCTACGAGCACATCCCCATGCCGCGCATGACCAATACCTACATGCTGGCCGGCCAGGATAATCCCGAAGACATTATTCGCTCGGTGAAGCGCGGCATCTACGCCGTGAACTTTGGCGGCGGCCAGGTCGATATCACGAACGGCAAGTTTGTGTTCGGCGCCTCGGAAGCCTACATGATCGAAGACGGCAAGATCACCGCCCCCATCAAAGGCGCAACCTTGATCGGCAATGGCCCCGATGTTCTGACCCGGGTCTCCATGGTGGGCAACGATTTGAAACTCGACGAAGGCGTCGGGACCTGCGGAAAAGACGGACAGGCCGTGCCGGTAGGCGTGGGGATACCAACCATCAAGATTGATCGCCTGACTGTGGGTGGGACGGCGAAGAAAGATCCTGGCGGCTTTATGCAGTAAGATCGAAGCCGAGAGCACGGAGACCCGCACTTGCGCATTAGGGACTTGTGGCATTCCCAAAACGAAAAGGAGTGGAATAACGCACTCGAAAGTTATTGGCACAATCCGAGCGTGAAGCGGAATATCGCGTTAGAAAAGTGCATGCACGGGCTAGACATCGAGAATGTCAAAGCGCTCGGTCCACGGGGATGGTACGAGTTTCTCCTGTACTGCTACTTCCCTTGGAAATTCACCGAATGCAGATGGCTGCTTTCGGGAATGAAGCGCCTCAAAAGGTATGAGCGGGAAAGCACCCTCGACGGGCTCGCAGCAATTAAGGACAGTCTCTTTGATTTCGACCCTTCGGACGTGCGGGAGGGGCTAAAGAGGGCGAAACGTATACACGGATTAGGCTGGATCGCCGCGTCCGGCCTGCTGGCGGTCTTGTTTCCGGAGCGGTTTGGGACGTCCGACCAGTTCGTGGTTAAAGGCTTGTGCGAGATCGAAACATTGCCCGAAAGGCAGGTCGTACTCGCGATGGTGAAAGTGCGCAAAGGCAAGCAGGTCGTCGAAATCGACAGCCTGAAGAAGGCTGCCTTGCTCGTGGGCATCATGCGAAGGAAGGCGGAAGAATTGAATACTCTCTTCGGGCACGACGAATCTGATCCCGAGAGATGGACTCCGCGCAAGATCGATATGATTCTCTTCGCCCTGCGGGAGGGGAAAATAGAAGCGAAGCCATCCTTACGCCGTGCGACCCCCAACGAAATCCGAGGGAACGTCAAGGCGAATCTTAGGCACTTAAAGCTTTCAGTGATGACGTCCGCCCAGATTAATTACGCGGCGGACAGGGTCGTATGCGCGGCAGAAAGGCGCGTAAGAAACGGAGGGTCGCAGCCGAGCGAGACCGGTTTGGACGTGAATATTCGCCGCAAGAGAAAAACCGGCGGATGCGAAGTCGTAAAGAGCGTTGCAGCCCCGTCAAGCTCGTGGCGAGGGCATCCGTAGCCGTTCGGCCCTAGGCGGTCCTAAAATCGTCTACAGCACCCGCGCTGGTACTCCAGCCGCCGTAAGCATCTCTACCGCTTTCTTATCGAACGAAACAAACGTCTCCCCGCCCAGCCACTTGCCTTCATAAGCAATCACGCCGTCGGCAAAATCCCCGCCTGCGTCGAGTACTGCTAGGCCAGCGTCAATTGCCGGTCGGTTCGTTTCCACATTTTCCGCTAAAAGCAAGGTACGAATTGCCTTGGCTATATCCGATGACTGAAAGCGATAAACGCTACGCAGAACCCAAACAAACTCGCACACGGAAGGCACCGCGATGGCGACCATTTTGGCTCGGGCCATTAGCTTGGTCGCGGCGTCGGCCTGCTCGACATTGTCGCGTACAGCCGCCCGCACTAGAACATTCGTGTCCACCGCGATCTTCACTTCTTTCCCGTCACTTCTTGCCGGTCATTTCTTTCCAGACCAGCCGCTAGCTGCAGCGTCATTCATCTCTTCGATGGTTGCCACCTTCTTCGTCTTGCCTGCAAGCACACCAAAGAAGTCCTGGATCCTTCCCGTCGGACGTGCCGCCCGGATTACCCCCCGGCCGTCGGGCAGCAAATCCAACGCAATCTTTTCCCCCGGCTTAATGCCGAGATGTTGTAACACCTTCTTCCGAAAGGTAACTTGTCCCCGCGCAGTCACAGTCAAGGTGGTCATTCATGCACCTCATGAATCGATTGTAATGCATAAATGCATTACAAGCAATGGAAGGGTGAACCCATCCTGCAGCCACGCTGCGTGAAGACTTGGAGTCCGCACCGGCTGGGACGTCATCACGACGTTCCGCGCTTTCACAAGCGGAACGAGAGCCTGCCCTGAGCTTGCCGAAGGGGATCTCCGGCCAACGCACTGCCGCTTGGGTCGAACTTCACCACTACTCGACGCTCTTTCTCCGGCATTAATTGGGATAAGATAAATTAGGACTTTATGCCTTCAACTGAATTAGGAACTAGCGATCCCACCCTCGAAACCGACCTCCGCTCTCTCGCCCAGGACATCGTCCGCCGCGCCATGAACGGCGGCGCAACCGCTGCAGAATGCGTGGTACGCGAAGGTGACGAATTCTCTACGCTTGTCCGTCTAGGCCAGGTCGAAACCCTGAAAGAATCCGGATCGCGATCCATCGGCGTGCGCGTGTTCAACGGCCAGCGCGCGGCCAGCACATACTCGAGCGATTTTTCCCGCGACAGCCTCGACCGCATGGTGAAGTCTGCACTGGAGCTTTCGAAGATCACATCAGAAGACCCTTTCGGCGGGATTCCGGAGCCGGGACAACTCGGCTCGCTCACCGGCGATCTCGATCTCTATCACGAAGACGTGTATTCGCTGCCAGGTCCGGATCGCATCGACTACGCCCGTCGCGCCGAGAAAGCCGCGCTCGATTTCGACCCGCGCATCAAGAACTCCGAAGGCGGATCGTTTGACGCCGCCACCGGCCACAAGGTTCTAGCCAATTCGCATGGCTTCGTCGGAGAATATCGCCGCTCATACTGCTCGGTGGCTGCGATTCCCATCGCGCAAACAGACGATGGGGCGATGCAGCGCGACTACTGGTTCTCGGTGGCACGCACGCTGGCAAAACTCGATTCCCCCGAGCAGGTCGGCAAAGTTGCGGCCGAGCGTACTCTGCGCCGCTTGGGAGCTCGCAAGGCGAAGACCGCGCATGTTCCGATCGTATTCGATCCCATGGTCGCAACCTCGATCCTCGAGCACATTTTCGAAGGAGTGAACGGCGATTCGGTCTACCGTGGCGCATCGTTCCTCGCCGGCAAACTGGGACAGAAAATTGCCGGCGACAACGTCACCATCATCGACGATGGCACCATCTCGGGCGGCTTCGGAACCAGCCCGTTTGATGGCGAAGGCGTACCTACCCGTCGGACCGTGGTGATTGAGAAAGGCGTGCTGAACTCGTATCTCTTGAATACATACACGGCGAAGAAACTCGGGCTCGCGACGACGGGCAACGCTTCCCGCGGACTTGCGGGCACGCCGGGCATCGGCCCGGGCAACTACTTTCTGCAGCCAGGAACCAGAACGCCGAAGCAATTGATTTCCGAAATCAAAGAAGGTCTATATGTAACCGAGTTCCTCGGCCACGGCGCGAACCTCGTGACGGGCGATTATTCCCGCGGCGCATCGGGCTTGTGGATCTCCGGAGGAGAGTTTGCTTACCCGGTCGAAGAGATCACGGTCGCCGGAAATCTGAAAGAAATGTTCTTCAATATTTCCGAGGTCGCAAACGATTTGGAGTTCCGAGGCTCCGTGGCCTCGCCGACGCTGCGCATTGACGGCCTCACTGTCGGCGGCGAATAATCTCGTTCCATGAAATTCGCCAAGATCGTATTCTGGATCGCCGGAATTTGGGGCGTGCTGATACTCACGCCGTTGTATTTCATGTTCGATCTGATCGGACGCCAGGATCCTCCACCCATCACGCATCCGGCTTTTTACTATGGCTTCGTCAGCGTGGGGCTTGCCTTCCAGATCGCATTCATCGTGATCGCCAGGGACCCGGTGCGCCTTCGACCGATGATGATTCCTTCGGTAATCGAGAAATTCGGCTACGGCGCTACTTTCGTTGTGCTCTATCTGCAGCACCGCTTGACTCCGGGGGATCTTGCTCTGGGCTGCGTTGATCTGCTGTTTGGCGTGCTATTCCTGGCTGCATTCTTCAAGACCGCCAACTAATCTCCAGAGTACAATCGCCTTGTATGGGCGGCTTGATCCAGCCAACGCCAGTGGTCGAAGAACCAGATTCCAGCCGGCGCACGATCGTGATCGCCGTTGTAGTCGTCATGGCGATTGCCATTGTGATGGCGCTGTTGCTTCGCAGCCAGCCTAAGAATGCTTCGGGACCACCTCCCTACGCCGCAAATCTCAAACTCTCTGATTTCAAGATGAGCGCTGCAGAAAATTTTGTGGGAGCGACCGTCAGCTATATTGACGGAACCATCACCAACGCTGGCGCCAAAACCGTCATCCATGCGACGGTGCAAGTGAACTTCAAAGACGACATGGGACAAGTCGTTCAGCGTGAAGACATCCCACTGCAGGTGCTGAAAACGGATGGCCCGTATCCCGAGGCGGTCGACTTCAGCGTCTCGCCGCTAACTCCTGTCCAAAGCAAAGCCTTTCGGCTGACCTTTGAGGGCATCTCTGCGCAGTGGAACCGTCAGTATCCCGAGATCCAAGTCACGGACGTCACGGTGAAGTAGGCCAGGCGCCGCAAAACTCCGCGAAAATCCGTGCAGTAACGTGCCCGAAAATGCGTGCAGCAACGTGGAAGTGCGGCGCTTCAGCGCCGCGTAAAACGTCCAGAATCGAAAAGGGCTTTAGCCCGTGAGCGCGGCCTGGTCCTCGCAACCCATTTACAATGCCTTCCATGGCCGACGCAAAACCATCCCGCCTTGCCGTCACGATGACCGATGCCACGGCGATTGCAATGGCCCGCCGATGGTGTGAAGTGCCCTCATAGTGCTATGATATACTTTGCCTAGGGAAGCCCTATGCCAACCCTTTACGTTGAAAACGTGCCGGATGAACTCTACCGCGGGTTGCGCCAACGTGCCCGCGAAAACCGCAGTTCCATCGCTGCGGAGGTAATCTCGCTGCTTGAACGGAACATTCCCACGACGGCAGAAATGAAGCGGCGCCATCAGTTTTACCAGCGGATGGCGAAATTCCGGACCTATCGCCCCGAGAGCAATGGACCGTTCCCCACCACCGAGCAGATGATTCGTGAGGATCGAGAGCGTTGAACCGGTTCGTGCTGGATGCGAGCGTAGCCTTGAAATGGGCAATCCCGCCGGCAAATGAAACGCTGTCCGCCGAATCTCTTCAACTCCTGCAGGAATACGGAAATGGCAAAGTCGATTTCCTCGTACCCGACATTTTTTGGGCCGAGGTTGGCAACGTTGTATGGAAAGGTGTTCGGCTGCGGCGATGGTCCCGGGCGTTCGCCGAGCGCGTTGCATCCGAAATGCAGGCGCGGAATTTTTCTACGGTGCCGTCTCGCACATTGATGACCGAGGCCTTGAGAATTGCGCTCGCCTATGATCGGACCGTCTACGATTGTCTCTACGTGGCTTTAGCAATTCGCTCCAAGTCACAAATGATTACCGCCGACGAGCGCCTCGCCAATGCTCTTGCGGCCTATCTGCCCGTCAAATGGCTGGGCGCATTGTAGCCCGCGATCTTCTGGAACCGCTGCGACCAGTACAATGACTTCATGGCCGATGCCAAGCCATTCCGCCTTACGGAGTCCGTGAAAGCCGCGGGTTGAGCGTCCAAGCTGAGTCCAGCGGCGCTGGACACGGTGCTTGGGAAATTAGCCCGGCAACACGACCCGAATGTTCTAGTCGGCTTCGACCACGCCGACGACGCAGGAGTGTATCAAATCGCGCCCGATCAGGCACTGGTGCAGACTGTCGATTTTTTTACGCCCATCGTCGACGACCCTTACATCTTCGGCCAGATTGCCGCCACCAATGCTCTCAGCGATGTCTACGCGATGGGCGGAAAGCCGCTCACAGCGCTGGCATTGGTTTGCTTCCCCGAGAAAGCCGACCTCGACATTCTTGAACGCATTCTTGCGGGTGGACTCTCAAAGATGATCGAGGCGCGGTGCACCGTGATCGGCGGCCACAGCATCCGCGACGAAGAAACCAAGTTCGGATACGCAGTCACCGGACTCGTACACCCGAAAAAAGTTCTCGCCAACGCAGGCGCCAAGCCGGGAGATGCTCTCATCCTTACCAAGGCCTTGGGCACAGGCGTGATTTCAACGGCGATTAAGAAAGGCAAGGCAGAGCCAGCTTGGATCGACGCTGCCGTTCAGTCGATGACCACACTGAACCAGCAAGCCGCGGAGGTTATTCAGCAAGGGCAATTTCGGGTTCATTCCATGACTGATGTCACGGGCTTCGGATTGATTGGCCACGCGCGCGAAATGGCGCTGGCATCCGATGTTTCGCTGGAGCTTTGCGCCAGCCGAATTCGTTTGCTTGACGGTGCGCTCGAATGCGTTCGTGCCGGCTATGTTCCGGGTGGGCTCAAGAACAATCGCGACTTCGCGGAATGCCTGGTGGTTTATAGCGATGGAGTTCCCGAAGAACTTCGAACGATTCTTTTTGATCCCCAGACCGCTGGGGGGCTGCTGATTTCGGTTGCAGCCGACGATGCCGACCGGCTTGTTAGCACCCTCAGCTCGGCAGGAGTGTCGGCCGTACAAATCGGCGAAGTGCGCCCCAAAGCCAAGCCCCTGATTAGCATCGCTCGCTGATCTTTTTTATTACTTCGCTTCCGTCAGCAACTCCCAGATTCGAGCGAGATGGTGGTCGTCGTGCTCGGCGACAAAATACAAATGGTCGACCAATCGCATGGGCGTCTTCAAACGCGGGTGGGGAATCGCCCGCGAAAACAAAGATGCATCCAGCTCATCAACGCGCTTAAGCAACTTCGCTCGCTCGGAGCGGAATTCGGCCAGAATCTGTTCCAGGGGACGCGAATTGTAGTTCGCTTCGTCGGTCTTTCGATTCTGCAGGTCTGTTGTGGCGAGTTGCGCGCTTTCGGCCACGTAGTCGTTCACCCGCGTCAGCCATAGCGGCTCCAAGTCCCGCAAGTGTCCGGCATGCTCCTGGGCCGACCACTTTTGTTGCGGCTTCCTGACCAGGGTTTCGTGAGAACGGCCGCGCAGCGTTTCCTCGATCCGTGCCGGAGTACCACGCAAACGTGCACACAAATTCGGATGTAGTTCCACGGGGAAAGAAAACTCAAACCTGCGTTCAAACCAGACTGGCACTTGACTCATGAATTCCCCCGCGGACGGAATAGTTCCGTAAAGATTGATGCATGGCCGCGCCGCACGACTCACGAATTCACTTCAACCCCAGCCGCACACCGAGCATCCTTAATAGAGAACAGCAAATACGCCGATTTATTTCAGGAGCAATCATGCAATTTCGCGAACTTGGACGCAGTGGTCTCAAAGTCTCCGCCCTCGGCCTCGGCTGCATGGGCATGTCAGAGTTTTACAGCGGACGCGATGACGACGAATCGGTCGCCACCATTCATCGCGCCCTCGACCTTGGAATTAATTTTCTCGATACCGCCGATGTGTATGGTCCGTATACGAATGAAGAACTGGTCGGACGCGCAATCAAAGGCAAGCGCGACAAAATTGTGTTGGCCACGAAATTCGGAATCGTTCGCGATCCCGCAAACCCGATGGCGCGCGGGATTAACGGCAAACCTGACTACGTCCGCCGCGCTTGCGAGGCAAGCCTACGCCGGCTGGGGGTTGAGACGATCGACCTTTATTACCAGCATCGGGTTGATCCCACCACGCCTATCGAAGAAACGGTTGGAGCAATGGCGCAGCTTGTGCAGGAAGGAAAGATTCGCCGCATCGGGCTTTCCGAGGCTTCCGCGCAAACGCTTCGTCGAGCCGTGAAGGTTCATCCCATCACCGCACTGCAAACGGAATACTCGTTGTGGAGCCGCGAGCCCGAAGACGAAATCCTTGCTACATGCCGCGAACTCGGTATTGGCTTCGTTGCTTATAGCCCGCTTGGACGCGGCTTTCTCACTGGGCAGTTCAAGCGCTTCGAAGATTTTCCGGAAGACGACTATCGCCGATTCTCTCCGCGCTTTCAGGGTGAGAACTTTCAGAAGAATCTCGATCTGGTGCGCCAGGTCGAGGAAATCGCAATAGAGAAAGGCTGCACGCCCGCGCAGTTGGCGCTGGCCTGGGTGCTCGCGCAGGACAAGAACATCGTCCCCATCCCCGGCACCAAGCGCCGCAGGTATCTGGAAGATAATGTGGCTGCAATCGAGTTGAAGCTTAGCAAAGAGGATTTGCGGCGCATCGACGAAATCTTCCCTACTGGCGCGGCGTCTGGGGAACGCTATCCCGAGCACATGATGAGCATCGTGAACGGGTAAGCAAAAATTAGGGCGGCCATCAAGGCCGCCCTTGCTCGTGGCAGTAGAACAAAATTCTTCTAAGCTCGCGCTGGACTCTCTCCGCCCTTCGCAATTCCCGGTCGCCCCGGCTCCGGCTTCAACACCTGCTGCACACCGTCGTCCGGTTTGGATGGAGACTTCATCGGAGGCAGTTCCTTGCCGTCAACCAGCAGCAGCACTTCGGAGGCATCCAGCACCTCCCGCTCCAGCAGGGCCGCAGCGATCTTTTGCAGTGTCTCGCGGTTCCCTTCCAGAATGTTCTTTGCCGTCTCGTATCCCTGGTTCACCAGCTTGCGGACCTCATTGTCAATCTTGATTGCGGTGTCTTCGCTGTAGTCGCGATGCTGGCTAATCTCGCGGCCCAGAAATATCTGCTCTTCCTTCTTTCCGAAGGTGAGTGGGCCGAGATCGCTCATGCCCCACTCGCAAACCATCTTTCGCGCCATTTCGGTGGCCCGCTCGATGTCGTTTCCGGCACCTGTGCTCATCTGGTTGAGGAATAATTCCTCAGCTAAGCGGCCGCCCATCAGAATAGCCAAGTCGGTCTTTAAATACTCCCGGGTGTAGTTGTGTCGGTCGTCGATGGGCAGTTGCATAGTCACGCCCAACGCCATGCCGCGCGGAATAATCGTGACCTTGTGGACCGGGTCGGAACCGGGAAGCTTCGCCGCCACCAACGCGTGTCCCGCCTCGTGGTACGCCGTGACTTTCTTCTCCTCGTCGGAGAGGATGAGCGACTTACGTTCCACGCCCATCAGAACCTTGTCCTTCGCGACCTCGAAGTCGAACATCAGCACAGCCTTGCGATTTTGCCGCGCGGCGGCTAATGCCGCTTCATTCACCATGTTAGCCAAGTCGGCGCCCGAAAATCCCGGTGTGCCGCGTGCCAGTACAGAAAGATCGACGTCTTCGGCCAATGGAATCTTGCGAGTATGTACGCGCAGAATTTCTTCGCGCCCGCGCACATCCGGGCGGCTCACCACCACGCGGCGGTCGAAGCGTCCCGGGCGCAACAATGCCGGATCAAGCACGTCGGGCCGGTTCGTTGCCGCCATCAGAATGACGCCTTCATTGGATTCGAAGCCGTCCATCTCAACCAGCAACTGGTTCAGCGTTTGCTCGCGCTCGTCGTGACCGCCACCGAGCCCTGCACCGCGATGCCGACCCACAGCGTCAATCTCGTCGATGAAAATAATGCACGGAGCGTTCTTTTTGCCCTGCTCAAACAGGTCGCGCACACGGCTCGCGCCGACACCCACAAACATCTCAACAAAATCCGAGCCGGAGATCGAGAAGAAAGGAACGTTCGCCTCGCCCGCCACGGCCCGAGCCAGTAACGTCTTGCCGGTTCCTGGAGGTCCAACCAGCAGCACGCCCTTGGGGATCCTGCCGCCCAGCTTTTGAAATTTCTGCGCCTCGCGCAGGAATTCGATAATCTCCCGCAGTTCTTCCTTAGCCTCTTCGACGCCAGCGACGTCTTTGAACGTGACCTTTTTCTGCTGCATCGAAAGAAGCCGAGCCCGGCTCTTGCCAAAGGAGAGAGCTTTGTTGCCGCCGGTCTGCATCTGCCGGATCATGAAGAACCACAGCGCGCCCAGCAAAATCAGCGGAGCCCAAGTGCCCAACAACTGCAACGGCCAGCTTCCGCTATTCACGTCCTTGATATTGACGGAGACGCCCTTGTCGTTCAGCGTCTTGTACATGTCGGGATAATTGGCCGGAACCGTGGAATGGAAGGCAGAACCGTCCCGGTATTTGCCGCGCACCTGCTGGCCATCCAGCGTAACTTCATGCACGTTTCCCGCGCCCACGTCACTCATGAACTGGGAAAAATTAACTTCCTTGTCTTTCTGCCCGCCGCGGCCCTGCTGAATCACCGTCCACAACAGCAGTGCGGACAACCCAATTACCACCCAAAACACAACGGTTTTTACTGTCGAATTCACTTAGCGAGGCTCCTCAAAGAATCGGGGCTCAGCAGAAGGAGCGAAAACCCCGAGGCTCCTAACCTAAATTAGATGCCATTCGGCCAATTTCGATAGGAAATTCCTTTAAGATCTTTATTCTACCTTTTTCTGGCGAAAAAGGGGCGCCGCCTTTCCCATAACTTAAGTCACCTGGCCTGGTTTTCACCTGGCCTGGGTTGCAGCCAGATACGGAATATTGCGGTTGGTCTGCTCCGCGGCCCCTAACCCGTAACCTACGAGGAAGGCCTCATCCACCAGAAAACCGAAGTAGTCGGGCTGCAATGCCACGCGCCGCGCCGATTGCCGGTCCAGCAAAGTTACCAGCTTCACCGAAGCCGCGCCTCTGGCACGCAAATCGTTCATCAGGAAGTCGCTGGTCACGCCGGAGTGCACCAACCCCTCGACCAGCAGAATGTGCTGGCCGCGAATGTCCGGTTCATGGCTGAAGAAAATCTCCACAACCTCGCCCTGGTTGCCCTGCTTGCTGTAGCGTGGCTTGATGAATTGGCACACCACCGGAACTTCAAGAGCGCGCACCAGATCGGCCATAAACATGAACGCGTTTTCCAGAACAGCCAATGCCTGGATCGTCTGCCCCTGATAGTCATCCGAGATGTGGCGGGCAAGTTCTTTGACGCGCTTCTGGATCTGCTCGGCTCCAATTACCTGGCGAAGGGGCTCGACTCCGGTTGCATTCATGAAACGGTGCTGCCTCCCGTCCCGTGGACTGCTCTTTATATCAGGGTCTCAGCCGAGATCATTCAGAAAAATACTGCCCCGCCATCTGGGACGAATCAGTATACCGGGAATATGGTCCTGGCCGCCCCTCAATCATATGCATGGTTAGAGAGGCAGGGCGATTTTCTCTGAGCTACGTTACGGTCGCGCGCTCCGGGGCCTCCCACGGAATCTCCCGGATCAACACAGCTTCCTCACCAGCTTTGGGACGTAACCGAGCGGGAACTGAAAAGTCGCGCATCCATACGATCTCGTCCCGGTTGGCTGCGACGGGCCAAAGCCTGCGCATAGGTTGCGCCACGTGCCGCTCCTGGAGCAGTTCTTTTATTTTTTTTGGCGCTTTGGTGTGCGCGGGCCAGAACCGGTCTCCCGGTCGCCAGTTGCGCACGATGAGATGTCTCGGCAACAGCTCTGCACGCAGAAGTTGTTGCGGGTTGTACTCCGCCAGTCGCAACTCAGGAGTGAGGCGCACGGCTTCGATTACTACCCCAAGTTCCGGCACCATCGCACGTCCCGGCACCGGCAGCGAGTATTCGTAGTCCGGAACGCGCTCCTGGCGGCGTAGGTCAGGAGTGATAAAGACCATGGCCTCCGGCTCGCGCACAATCTTCCAGCCCAGTGGAAGCGATAATTCCTTTCCCGATGGGCCATCCTCTGCCGCGAAGTGCAGGATTTCCTCCATATGCTTGAACTCCAAAGGAATTCCCGCGTGCTCGCCGATCGCTTTCAGCACTCTTCTTTGTACAGCGATGGGCTCGGTCAATAGCCACGCTCGGCTCACGGACGCATTCATCACCGCCGGCCCGGGCTCCTGCAGCCGATTCAATAACTCGAGATTGGATGGCTGGATCTGTACCAGGGACTGCGAACCCTCGAAACCCGGCAGCCCGCGCGTCCATTCCGGCTGCGACCACTGCACCACCGTCCCCAGCCAGCCTGAAATTTCGTTCTCCCAGTAGTCTTCTTCGTCACGGGCAATCTCCGCCAGTTCGGCGAAACTCTCGACCACGGCAGGGTTGAACTCCCGCTCGAGCAGCGGGAGCACCAGCTTGCGCATCCGATTGCGAGTGAATTTGGATTCCGCATTGGTTGAGTCTTCCCGCCACGGCTGTTTGAGATCCGCGAGATACTGCTCCAGTTCGCCACGCCGAATCCCCAGCAGCGGCCGCACGATTTCGCCGTGGCCCTCCCCATCCTCGTTTTCGACAACAATGCGTGGATAAATTCCTCCAAGCCCTCGCAGCCCCGTTCCGCGAATCAGCCGCATGAGCACCGTTTCCGCCTGATCGTCGAGCGTATGGCCGGTGGCGATTTTGTCCAGCCGAGTTGAAGCGGACTGGACGGGGCTTGCGGCCGCGCCGTGGAAGAGCGGCCCTTCAGGGCCGCGTAAAACCGGATCCCCTGGACCAGGCTTTAGCCCCTGAGGAGTCCTTTGGGGTGGTGGAGCGCTTTGTGGTCGCGGAGTGCTTTGGGGTCGCGGAGTGCTTTGGGGTGGCGCAGCGCTTTGGGGTGGCGCAGCGCTTTGGGGTGGCGCAGCGCTTCCAGCGCTGCGATAAGGAGGATCGAGATTTTGGGCTTCAGCCCCTGAGGTACCTGGACCTGCCAACAGTTCTGACGGAACCCCATCGCCATCCGCACCCAAAAGCCCCCGAAAAAATCCATACCGCAACTCACGGGCAGCCGCCTCCACCCCGCAGTGTTCCTCAGCCGCAAGCCCCGCCACATCGCCGCTCTGGCAATAAAACTCCAACCCATGCTCAAGAGCGAGGCCCGCAACGAACTCCTGATCCGAATCGGACTCCGCCCCGCGCAGCTTGTGGTTGAAATGAACAACGGAAAGAACGATCCCAAGTTCATGACGCAATTCGAGCAGCAACCGCAAAAGTGCAACTGAATCAATCCCGCCCGAAACCGCAACCCCAACCCGATCTCCGGCGCGCAAAATCTCGTGTCTCCAGGTATGCGCTAAGACGAGTTCCGCCAACGAATGCACGGAAACATGTTACAGCAGCATCGTACAGCAGCAAGGAGGCCGAAAAACCGTTGGCTAAGTCCAATTGCCGATGAAGGTTGGAGCTTACGCACCCTCGGGGTCGGGGAACTGCGCGTCAGCGACGAGCCTGCCTATCAGCGACACAGTTTCCAGGGCTTCGGTATCTTCACCCCGTTCCCGAAGAATTGTGTAGGAGAAGAGAGCTTCTCGGGCAAGATTAGGGCCGAAACTATGAGCAACCGCCCACCAATAGTTGCAAATTGGAGATCCGCTCTCCTCGGAAAGCTGCTTCCAAGCCGCCAGGATGTTTTCACCCGACTCATAGAACTCGCCAGCCTCTTTTTGTGCTCGTTCGTTCAAGAGTTCGCAGAGTCGCCCTTTGGAACACTGGCCGGGGTTCGTCAACGTAATGAGGCTCACACGCAACCAGCCCGAATCAGTATTCGGCGACTGATAGAGATAATGATCTGTGTCGTATTCTTCGGTCCACTCGTGCGGAATCAAAAAACTGAGCTTCTCGTTGAACGGGAAAACGCGATCTAGTCGAATCGTCGTCACAACCCCGAACTCTTCTCCGCAATCAGCTTCCTGATCTTCTCCACAAACTCCGCCGCCCCCATGTCCTCAGTCTTATCTTTCCCGCGGGTGCGGACGTTCACTTTGCCGGCCTCAGCTTCCTTATCTCCGACTACCAGCAGAAATGGCACCTTCTGCATGGCGTGCTCGCGAATCTTGGCATTCATCTTTTCGTTGCGCGCATCCACTTCCACGCGCACACCGATCGCCTTCAGCTGATCCGCTACCTTGTTCGCATACTCCGCATGGCGCTCGCTGATGGGAATCATCGCCACCTGCACCGGCGAGAGCCACACCGGAAACGCGCCTGCATAGTGCTCAATCAGCACGCCGAAGAATCGCTCGATCGATCCGAACAAAGCGCGATGCACCATCACGGGCTGTTTCCGCGAACCATCTTCGGCGACGTACTCCAGGCCGAAGCGCTGCGGCAGGTTGAAATCGACCTGCACCGTTGAGAGCTGCCACAGCCGTCCAATCGCGTCCACCAGCTTGATGTCAATCTTCGGGCCGTAGAATGCCGCCTCGCCAGGGATGGTCTTGTACTCGATGTTCCGGCGTTTCAGCACCCTCTCCAGCGATTGCGTCGCGTTGATCCATTGCTCTTCGCTGCCCACAAAATTCCTGCGGTCGTCCGGATTCCAGGTCGAAAGCTCGGTCTGGAATTTATCGAAGCCAAAATCCTTCAGCACATCCAGGGCAAAGATGAGACAACCGGTAATCTCGTCCTCGACCTGCTCCGGCGTGCAGAAGATGTGCGAGTCATCCTGCGTGAACCCGCGCACCCGCAACAGTCCGTGCATTACCCCCGAGCGCTCGTAGCGGTACACCGTTCCCAGCTCGCCTAGCCGCACCGGCAGGTCGCGATACGACTTCAGCGAGTCCTTGTAAATCAAAATGTGGCCGGGACAATTCATCGGCTTCAGCCGGTATTCGGCGTCGTCGAGTTCCATGGCGTCGAACATGTTCTGCGCGTAATAGCCTTCGTGCCCCGAAGTAAAGAACAACTGCCGCCGCGCCACATGCGGCGTATAGACCAGCGAGTAGCCGCGCTTCAAATACTCCTCGCGCATCCAGTCTTCCATCTGTTTGCGGATGATCCCGCCCTTGGGATGCCAGAAAATCAGCCCCGGCCCCGCCAGTTCCTGAATGGAAAACAGATCGAGCTGTTGTCCCAACACGCGATGGTCGCGCTTCTTCGCCTCTTCCAGTTGCTGCAGGTGAGCGTCGAGATCCTTCTTCGAGAAAAACGAAGTCCCGTAAATCCGCTGCAGCTGCTGATTCTTCTCGTCGCCCAGCCAGTACGCGCCCGCAACATTGAACAGTTTGAAGGCCTTGATCCTTCCCGTGGACGGGATGTGCGGTCCGCGGCAAAAATCCGTGAACTTGCCGGTGCGGTAGATCGAAATCTTTTCATCGGGCTTGGTGAATTGCTCGATGAAATGGCACTTCATGAAGTCGCCTTCTTTTTTGAACTCCGCCAGCCCTTGGTCGCGAGGCAGAAATTCCCTCGCGTAAGGAATGTTCTGCTGCACCAACTCCTGCATCTTCTTCTCTATCTTTTCCAGATCTTCCGCCGTAAACGGAGTTGGACGGTAGAAGTCATAAAAGAATCCGCTCTCGGTCGGCGGTCCATGGCCAAGCTTGGTCTCGGGGAAAAGTTCCAGCACGGCCGCAGCCAGCAAATGTGCCGATGAGTGCCGATAAACTTCCAGGGCCTCGGGATCTTTTTCGGTTAAAAGGCGGAGATCGGTGTCTTTCTCGAGCGGCTTGGTGAGATCGATCAGGTCACCGTTAGTTTTCGCGACCAGCGCCGCATCCGCCAGCCGCGGACTGATGCCCTTCGCAATGTCGAGCGCCGTGGTGCCCTTAGGAACATCTTTCACGCTTCCATCCGGTAGCTTCACATGAATGCTGTCTGCCATAAAGTTGGAACCTGCAGGAGGTTGAACCCTTCAGTTTATTGGAGGGATTGGGGAGGGTCAAACGGAAGGCCGGCCACCTTGGTCGCAACGGGAATACGACAAATCGTGGCTCGACTGCTCGCCGGTAATGAGATCACACAAAGTGGTAGTGGGCTACTTTGAACCGGTCAAAGTAGCCCACTACCCACAAAGTTATTTGTTTTACGTCGTATAAGCTATGGAATAAACTGGCGGATTCGACTCACCAGAGCGATTTCATTCTCACTTTTCCTCAGCTTTCCACAGGGAACTCTCATCCTCCACAGCTTCTGCACAAGAGCGAAATGTTTTTTCGTTGCGGTGCGCAGCATTCTGCCCCACAGTGGGTCAGCGAATACGTGAGAACTCTCAGTCTTGTTGAATGATGATTGCGGTGACGCCGGTGGCAAACTGGCAATTCTCGAGGGTGAGTTGCCAGGGGACATTCGGAAACGTGCGCGAGCGCGTGCCGGTTGCCCGGGCACTGCGGCCTCCTCCCCCGCTCTTTGAACGGGTTGGGCCGGTGGTCATCGCAGAAGCTGCGGAGCAGTGATTCTCCGAATCACACTCTGCCGTTGATACTGGTAAAAGTGGCACTCCTGGTGAGCGCTGTCGGACCAGTAACATCATCTCGCTGATCCTAGCGGCGAGGAGGCAAGAGGAGAGATCCACGAACGATGCGGCTCGGGTGGCTGGCCCGGGCCGCATTTGTTTTTGCCCTTGACTTTTTGATTCGCTTTTTGTTCCCCTATGATAATCGGCGCCGCTTGTCCCAGAATTTTTGGCACCAGCCAGCGCCAACTTTTTTGTAATCGGTCGCCGTTTTCCGAAGCATGTGCCTCGCATTCACAACCCGCGTCGGTTTAGCGTGCCGAAGGCTTTTCAAGGTTTGAGGAAATAAATTAAACGTGGCTACGACCGATTACAGTATCAGCACTCTTCCCGCGAATGTAGAAGCCGAGCGCTCGATCCTGGGTGCAATCCTGCTCGACAACTTTGCCTATAACCAGGCAGCCGAACATCTTCGAATCGAGGATTTTTCACTCGACTCACATCGCCGCATCTACAGCCGCATGGTCGATCTGGCGGAATCTTCGCGCCCCATCGACATGATCACGCTGATCGAAGAGCTTGAGCGCCACAAGGATCTTCAGCCCATCGGCGACGTGGGCTACGTGTCAAGCTTGCTCGACGGCGTTCCCGATCGCCCAAGTATTGAGCACTATGTAAAGATCGTCCGCGACAAGGCGTTGCTGCGCGGGCTGATTCACGCGGCGAATACGGCGATTGCGCGTGCGTCTGATCAATCCGATGCCGCCGAAGAAGTGCTCAACGACGCGGAAGCCGCGATCTTTCAACTCTCGGAAAAACGCATTGGTCGCGGCTTCATGGGCGTGCAGGAAATCGTTCGTGAATCCTTCGGCTCGGTCGATGCCCTGCTGCAGCGTGGCCAGCGCATCACCGGCTTAGCCACGCACTACACCGACCTCGACGAAATGACTAGCGGCCTGCAGCGCTCCGATCTCGTGATCATCGCTGCACGGCCCTCCATGGGCAAGACAGCGTTTGCCATGAATATCGCCGAGAACGCGGCAGTTGAAGACCAGCAAGTCGTTGGAGTTTTTTCGCTCGAAATGTCGCGCGAAGCATTGCTCATGCGCTTGCTCTGTTCCCAAGCCAAGGTTGACGCGCACAAGATGCGCACCGGATCGTTGTGGCAGGATGACACTCGCAAAGTGGTGCGCGCCATGGAACAACTGGCCCACGCTCCGATTTTCATCGATGACACGCCCGGCATTTCGCTGAGCGAGATGCGCGCCAAGGCGCGGCGGCTAAAACAGTCGCAGGGGAAACTCGACCTGCTCATCGTTGATTACCTGCAACTCATGTCGGGCGGAAGCAAGCGTTACGAAAATCGCACGCAGGAAGTCTCGGCGATTTCCCGCGGCCTGAAGGCTCTGGCCAAAGAACTCAGCGTCCCCGTGATTGCGCTTTCCCAATTGAGCCGCGCCCCGGAGAGCCGCGGTGGCGACCACCGTCCGCAACTAGCCGACCTGCGCGAGTCGGGCTCCATCGAGCAGGACGCCGACCTGGTGATGTTCATTTTCCGCGAAGAAGTCTACAAGCAGGACGATCCCGATCTGCAAGGCAAGGCTGAGATCATCATTGGCAAGCAGCGCAATGGTCCGATCGGCAGAATCAATCTGGCGTTCCTGAAAAGCTGTACCAGATTCGAGACCATGGTCGAGGGCGGCTTAGCCCCAGAAGAGTAATTTTTCGCGGTACAGGAATTACTGTAGTTGTGCTCGGTAAATACTTTAGCCGCCTTGACTTGCACCGGGAAACTCTTCTGTGGAAAAGCTTGTGGAATTGCTGGCAGCGACAAAATACTTCTCGGCAAAGATCGGTGACTCAAAATAACTTTACAGTTTTTGCCACCATCTAAGGCTCTGAATAGTAACCAGTTATGCAATTCACGCGGCATTAACAGGGGGAAAACTGAATCCGCATCGTTCAATTCCCGATTTAGGGATTTGCACATTTCACAGTTCCGACTTCCCATTTCCAAGCAGTCAAAACCGTTCTACAAACCACCTCCAGTAGGCGGAATCTCAAGCGAAAAAGCGTCCATCCAGACCAGGGTGGTCGGACCAAAAGACCCCCTTAATTGCTGTCCTCGCCAACCTTCAGAACCGCCAGGAAAGCCTCCTGCGGTATATCGACACGACCGATCCGCTTCATTCGTTTTTTGCCTTCCTTCTGCTTTTCCAATAGCTTGCGCTTTCGCGAAATATCGCCGCCATAGCATTTGGCAATCACATTTTTCCGTATAGCCGATACGGTTTCACGGGCAATAATTTTCGCTCCGATTGAGGCTTGGATCGCCACCTCGAACATTTGCCGGGGGATTAGCTGCCTCATTTTCGAGACCAGCGCCTTACCCCGCTCGTAAGCAAAATCCCGATGCACAATAATCGAGAGCGCGTCCACCGGCTCACCCGCAACCAAAATATCGAGCTTCACCATCGGCGATTCCCAATAATCCGCCAGATGGTAATCGAGCGACGCATAGCCGCGCGATACGGATTTCAGACGGTCATAAAAATCCAGCACGATTTCATTCAGTGGTAACTCATAATGCAACATCACGCGCGACGAGCTGACGTACTCGAAGGTCTTCTGCTTGCCACGTTTGTCCTCGACGAGTTTCAGGATTCCGCCGACATACTCTTCGTTGGTAAGAATTGTCGCCAGGATTACCGGCTCTTCCACTTTGGCGATCTCGCTCGGATCAGGCCAGCGCGAGGGGTTATCCACTTCAATCAATTCACCGTCGGTCTTCGTGATCTTGTAACGCACGCCGGGCGCGGTGGTAATCAGTTCAAGCGCAAACTCGCGCTCCAGTCGCTCCTGAATGATCTCCATGTGCAGCAGCCCGAGGAAGCCGCAGCGAAAGCCGAAACCCAGCGCCACTGAACTTTCTGGTTCGAAGAAGAACGACGAATCATTCAGCCGCAATTTTTCGAGCGCTTCCCGCAGACGAGTGTGTTCGTGCGCATCCACCGTGTAGAGTCCGGCGAAGACCATGGGCTTGATCTCTTCGAAGCCAGGCAGGGCCTCGAACGCGGGATTGGCATCGTCGGTAATGGTGTCGCCAATTTTCGTATCGGCAACATTCTTTATATTCGCGATGAGGAATCCAACTTCGCCCGCCTTTAGTTCGTCAATCTCCACCGGCTTGGGCGTAAGCACTCCCAAAGTCTCCGCATCAAACGTCGTGCCATTGGACCACAAGCGAATTCTTTGTCCCTTGCGCAGCGTTCCTTGGAAGACGCGGGTTAGCACCACCACCCCGCGGTAGGCATCGAACCACGAATCGAAAATCAGCGCCTGCAGCCGGTTGTCCGGATTGCCTTTCGGCGGCGGCACGCGCTTCACAATCGCTTCCAGCACGTCGGGCACACCCTGTCCAGTCTTCGCGCTGATGAGCACTGCGTCGGACGCATCCAGCCCGACCGCGCCTTCGATCATTTCTTTCGTCCGTGGAATGTCGGCGCTTTGCAAATCGATCTTGTTGATGACGGGAATAATTTCAAGGCCGTGATTAATGGCGAGATAAGAGTTGGCAAGAGTTTGCGCCTCTACTCCCTGCGAAGCGTCAACCACCAGCAACGCGCCTTCGCACGACGCCAGCGAACGCGAAACCTCATAGGAAAAGTCAACGTGGCCCGGAGTATCGATCAGGTTAAGTTGGTAAGTCTGTCCATCATGCGCCGTGTACATCATGCGCACCGCATGGGCCTTGATGGTGATGCCGCGCTCGCGCTCCAGGTCCATCGAGTCGAGCACCTGCGCCTGCATCTCGCGCGCAGTCAGCGATCCAGTCAGCTCCAGCAGGCGGTCCGCCAGCGTGGATTTACCGTGGTCGATATGCGCGATGATCGCAAAGTTGCGGAGGAAAGCGGCGTCCATAGGCTAGAAGCTGAAAGTAAAGGCCAATCTTTCGATTTTAACAGGCGGGCTGATCGCCGTACCCTTTCGATCCGTTACAATTCCAAATCGAAATTTCTTTCGGTCGATCGAGGCACGCATGCAGAAGCATTCTTTACTCGTTTGTTGTCTGGCCATGGCCGGCCTATCCTTCGCTCAAACTCTGTCGCCCGGAGTGCGGAACTTCGTGAAGGTTGACGCACCGACCGTGGCCTTGACTCACGTCCTCGTAATCGACGGCACCGGCTCGCCAGCGCGCGAAGATCAAACTATTATTCTCAGCCAGGGAAAGATCCAGTCCGTTTCCGACGCCGCATCTGCGTCGATCCCGAAGGATGCCCAGGTTCTCGATCTGCGCGGCTACACCGTTATCCCCGGCCTCGTGGGCATGCACGATCACATGTTCTATCCCATGGGCAACGGCATTTTCGGCGAGATGGCATTCAGCTTTCCGCGCCTCTACCTCGGCGGTGGCGTCACGACCATTCGCACCACGGGTGCACTTGAGCCCTACACTGATCTTGAGCTCAAGAAGCAGATTGATAAGGGTGAAACACCCGGCCCGAAGGTCCACGTCACCGGACCCTATCTGGAAGGCCCCGGCACTTTCGCAGTGCAGATGCACCAGCTCACCGGGCCTGACGACGCAACCAAGACCGTGAATTTCTGGCTCGATCAGGGCGTCGACAATTTCAAGGCTTACATGTTCATTACTCCGGCGGAGCTTTCTGCGGCCGTAACCGCGGCGCACAAGCGCGGCGCCAAAGTTACCGGACATCTGTGTTCGATTGGCTTTCGCGAAGCTGCAGCGATTGGGATCGATGATCTGGAGCACGGTTTGCTCGTGGATACGGAATTCTATCCCTGGAAAAAGCCTGGCGAGTGTCCCGAGAAATCTGACTATGCGTTGATTTCGAAGCTGGATGTACAGAACGGCCCGCTGCACGACACGATTCTCGATCTAGTCCAGCACCACGTAGCCGTCACATCCACGTTGCCTGTCTTTGAAATGATCGTGCCTGGCCGGCCCACGATTCAGCAGCGTGTTCTTGACGCTCTAGCGCCCGACGCTCGCAGCGCTGTGCTGAACAACAAAGTGCGCGCCGCCGACACTGAGCTGATCCGCAAGCGCTACGATAGCGGCGCTTCCCCATGGCCGGCCGCGTTCAAGAAAGAAATGGAATTCGAACACGCTTTCGCACAGGCAGGAGGCTTGCTGCTGGCAGGCCTCGATCCCACAGGCATGGGAGGAGTCGTCGCCGGCTTCGGCGATCAGCGCGAAGTCGAATTGCTGGTGGAAGCAGGATTCACTCCTGCCGAAGCGATCCACATCGCGACTGCAAACGGCGCGCAGTTTCTCGGCGAACTAGATCGCATCGGCACCATCGCCGCGGGCAAGCAGGCAGATCTTGTCGTGATCAAGGGCGATCCATCGAAAAAGATCGACGACATCGAGAACGTGGAGACCGTCTTCAAAGACGGCATCGGTTACGATTCAGCCAAGCTGATTGAATCCGTGCGCGGCGTGGTTGGAAGCCGCTAGAAGCTATGCTCGTAAAATCTTTTTGGGATGGGCACGGCTTCAGCCGTGACGTCCACAGCCAATAAAGATGCGGGCTTTCGTGTGCGTGAGAACCAAATTTCGAAGAAAGATTGTGGAACGGGACCGTCGGATTCCAGCCCCAAAGGGGCGGCATGTGATAGCCCGGTACGTCAGTGCCGGGTAATCGTGGCGAGATGCTGCGAGTCCCGCAGGGACGGCACGTGTTCTCGAGCCCACCTAGCCCCCGAGAGGGTTGCAGGCTTTGGGTCGGCTGACTACGAAACAGCTTCTAGTCTCCCCGTGCACAGCTCAATTCCATCTTCCGCACGAACAAGATCCGCATTTCGTTAGAATCAAACCGATGCTCGTTCTCGCTTCCGCATCACCACGCCGCCAGGAATTACTGCGCAACGCCGGGATTCAATTTACAGTGCAGCCCGCTGACCTCGACGAAACTCCGCTCGCCGGTGAATCTCCGCGTGATTGCGCCGAACGGCTGGCGCGGGAAAAAGCGCGCGCCGTTTTTCAAGGTCAACCGCGGAATTATGTTCTCGGCGCCGATACGATCGTTGTAATCGATGAAGTGATCCTAGGCAAACCCAGCGACGCAACCGATGCAGCGCGCATGCTGCGCCTGTTGTCAGGGCGCACTCACGCAGTGATCACAGGCGTGTGCCTGGCTGGTCCAGACGCCGATAGCCGGGAAGTGAGAACTGAGAACAGGGAACTGAGAAATGGCTTTGAGAAAACTGTCTCAGAGACCACGTATGTAACCATGAGCAAAATTTCCGACGATGAGATCCGCGACTACGTCGCAACCGGCGAACCCATGGATAAAGCCGGAGCGTATGCTATCCAAGGCATGGCCTCGCGCTGGATTCCGCGCATCGAAGGCGACTATAGCAACGTAGTGGGTCTTCCGGTGTCGCTGGTCTACGAGATCTTGCGCGAGCAAGGAATAGTGTGAAGCACGCTGTGTTTTGTCTGCGCAGCGCAAGCACGGACCAGCGATAGTAGAGCGTGTTTCAGAAATAGGTTTTGAAAAGAGCACGGCTTCTAGCCGTGCCGCAAAAGCCCCCCAAATCGGGGCTTCAGCAGGGTGATCGACAACCATTCAGCCTGCGATTTATGAAATACGTAAATACGTTCTAATCTAAAGCGCCGCCAATAAATGTCCGGCAAACTACACTTTCTTTTCTTCTTCCTTGTTCACTTTCTTTTCTTCTTCAGGCTGCTTCATCGCCGCCTTGAAGTTACGAATGCCTTCTCCCAAACCCTTACCCAGCGCGGAAAACTTACTCGTGCCGAAGAGTAAAAGGATGATCCCTATGATCAGCAACAAGTGCAAGGGTTGAAAAAGACCCTCACCCATAACCCCTCCATCGGCCGATTGCGCCAGTAATGTAGCGCGGCCAAGCTACTACGAAAGTCTAGGCTATGCTAACTCCGGAGTCAAAAGGTAGCTGCTCACCAATCCCGCACTCGTGAAGTCTATCTTTCAAAGAGAATCCTGCGAAAGAGAATCCTGCGAGGTTCGGAATAATGTTTAAACGTTGCGCTCTCGTACTTGCCGCACTCGTCGCGTGCCAGACTTTTATGTTCGCCGGGGGACAAGGCTCGACGCAGTCTCCGGCTCCTCCGGTTCAGCATCGAAAGAGCAGCGAGCCCTATACCGGCGACCTTTCCATTTTCGATTCGCCGGGGCGGGACGAACGTCTGCAAATCAATCGCGTTATGGACATTCTCGGCATCACATCCGGACGAACAATAGCTGATATCGGAGCCGGCTCAGGCTGGTTCACCGTGCGGGCCGCGCGGCGCGTCGGCGAAGGCGGCGTCGTGTATGCCGTGGACATCAACCCGGAGTCGATCCGCTATATCGCTGACAGGGCGCAGAAAGAGCAATTGCACAATGTAAAGACAATCCTCGGCCAAGCCGACAACCCGCTGCTTCCCGCAGCCTCCGTCGATTCCGTGTTGCTGTTGAAGACCTATCACGAAGTGGCCGAACCGATTGCTCTCTTGCGGAATCTGCGGGCGTCGCTTCGTCCCGGCGCAAAAATCGGAATCATCGATCGCAACGGAAATGGTGAGAACCATGGTGTGGGCCGCGACATTGTCCTGCGCGAGGCCGCTCAGGCAGGCTACCGTCTGCTCAAACAGTATGATTTCGTGAAGGGCGACAAAATGGATTATTTCCTGGTCTTCACCGCAACACAGTAACCACCTCTTCAACCACCGACCAGGATGTACGACTCAGGTCGGTGAACGCAGGCAAGTCGGCGTCGGAGGCCGCGCCTTCCGGACTTGCCCACGCCGCCTCCATCGATACCCAATCATCAAAATAGAGTTCAATCACCGCGTCCCATGCCGGAGGGTTTCGCTTCCGATCGGCTTCCACAAAGTTCTGCACGTATCTCCTCAAGCCCGGAAGATTCTTTGCCAGAGGCCCATGAACGTCTCGCAAATATCGCCGGAATTCTTCGCCGCTCATCTCCGGACGTTTGTAAAGCACAACCATGAACTTGAGCATCGATCCCGCTCCTGACTCAAACGCTCTCGATCATTCCCGCCAGCAACAGCGCTCGCCGCGGCAATTCGGAGATCACGATGTACTCGTGAACCGCGTGCGCGCCCTCGCCCACTCCACCCATCCCATCGAGCGTTGGTACGCCAATCCCAGCAGTGAAATTTCCGTCCGAGCCGCCGCCGACCGCAGCCTCCTCGAGCTTCCATCCTAGTTCGCCCGCAATCACTTGTGCCTTCTTGTACAGCGCGGCGACTCCCGCCGTTCGCTCCATCGGCAGACGATTGATCCCACCTGTCATCGCGAGCTGGCATCGCTTATCGAATGGTTTGAGCGAGCGCAGCTTGCGGTCGAGACCCGATGCCTGTTTCGCTTTCTTGATACGCACATCAATTTCGACGGAAGCCTCAGCCGCAATCACATTCGTGCGTGTTCCGCCTTCGATCACGCCTGGATTCACCGACAAACCCTCGCGCAGATTATTCAGCTTCGCGATTACCACAATCTGGCGCGCCAGCTCAAATATCGCGCTGTGGCCTTTGCCGGGATCAAGCCCCGCATGCGCCGCTACGCCTTTCACGCGCAGCGTATACTCCCCGACTCCCTTACGTGCAGTTTTGACCGCGCCCCGAAGTCCGGCCGCAGGTTCCAGCACCAGCACTCCTGCCGACTCTTTCGCCAGCAATTCGGTGATTGCGCGCGAAGAGCGGCTGCCCACCTCTTCATCAGAAACCAGAAAAACCGTGACCGGACGGGGCAGTCCACTGTGCCACGCCTGTAGCGCTTCAATCGCATGCAGCATCAGCGCAATTCCCGACTTCATGTCGAGAACGCCCGGCCCGCACAGTCGTCCGTTATCAACTTTGCACGGCATCGTAGCGAGCGTCCCGAGCGGATAAACCGTGTCGTAATGTCCGAGTAGCAGAACCGGCTTGCGATTCGGCGATCCGGGCCGAGACTGAAAATCGATTTGCAAACTGTCGCCGAAGTCGTTGCTGCGATGGAATCGCGCCCGTCCCTCAAGCACTTCAAACTTCGGCGCCAGATACGCGACGATCCGATCGACCGCCGCCTTGTTGTCGCTCGGCGATTCTATTTCTACGAGTTCGCGGATGGTTTCGACCATTCGGTCCTGAAGCCTTTCGAAGTACCGCAAGCGCTCCGCCGACGCAGGCGAGGTCAAAGCCACTGCCGATCCTTTTGTTTTCGTCCTCAGCACAATTCCCTCTCCCTAGGCTAAGCCGCCGCCACTCCCTGCATGCAACGCGGTACAGTATAATCTTCAGGCTGATGGGGACGAACTGATCCGACACGACATTTTTGAGACGAACGTATTGAGACAAAATTGAGACAAACATGATTCAGAGCACTTCGCCCGTGACAGAGGCGGCCACACCCAAAATGGCGCTCGACATTCACGACATCCTAAAAATTCTGCCCCACCGCTATCCCTTTCTGCTGATTGACCGGGTACTTGAACTGCAACGCAAAGAGCGCATCGTGGCCATCAAGAATGTCACCATCAACGAACCTTTTTTCAATGGCCACTTCCCCGGATTGCCCATCATGCCCGGTGTGCTGATCGTGGAAGCCATTGCGCAGGCCGGCGGCGCGCTGCTGCTCACCGAAGTGGAAGACCGCGAAAACAAAGTGATGGTTTTCACCGGCATCGATCGCGCCAAGTTCCGCCGTCCCGTAAGTCCCGGCGACCAGCTTCGCATCGAGGTGGAAGTCAAAGCCTGGCGCGTCATTCCGCGTATGACCGCCGCGAAGATGCATGGAGTCGCCTATGTCGCAGACAAGCGCGTTGCGGAAGCGACCGTGTCATGCCAGCTCATCGACAGCTCGCGCGGCCGCGGCGACGGCTCTGAAGGCAACGACGCGGCTGCGGAATGACTCGCACCACAGCTCGCACCACAGTAAGAGTTCGGCGGCCTGCCGCAACCAGTCCATCTTCTGACGACGCAATGACTCCATCAACCAATGTCCATCCCACAGCGATCATCGATCCGCGAGCCAAGGTACCGTCATCGTGCAAGGTCGGCCCCTACTGCGTGATCGGCCCTGATGTCGAACTGGGTGAGGACTGTCGCTTGGTTTCGCACGTTGCCATCGGAGGTCCAACAAAAATCGGCGTCGAAAATGCCTTCTTCCCTTTTTGCACCATCGGCATGGACCCGCAGGATATTACTTACAACGGCGAGACCACACGCCTGGAGATCGGCGACCACAACGAAATCCGCGAGTGCGTCACCATCAGCCGCGGCACGGCAAAGGGCGGCGGCGTCACAAAAGTAGGCAGTCACACGCTGATCATGGCCTACGCGCACATCGGACACGACACCGTGATCGGGGACCATTGCATGCTGGTAAACGGAGCGACCCTCGCCGGTCATGTCATCGTCGAGGAATGGGCCGTCGTCGGCGCACTTTGCCCGGTGCATCAGTTCGTGCGCATCGGCGCTCACGCCTACATCGGCGGAGGTACCACCATCACGCAGGATGTGCTGCCGTTTTCCATGACCTCCGCCGCGCGCAACACGCACGCCTACGGAATGAATAAAGTCGGCCTCGAACGCCGCGGCTTTTCTCCCGAGCGCATCCGCAAGATTCATCACGCCTACAAAATTCTGCTGGCGTCAAAGATGAACACGTCGCAAGCACTCGAGAAGTTGATGTCGGAACCAGATCGGGGCGAAGATGTGGACATGCTGATCCGCTTCATCGAGGCTTCGGAACGGGGAGTGATTAAATAAAAGTCAGGCGCCGACCCTTCCATCGAGAACGGCCGGGATTGGGTCAATGAGCGTAATCGCGATTTTTCGCCAATTGAGGGGACCGATTAGGTCGCGGGATGATTCTCGAACCTGCAGAATCGTAGCTTATGGGAATCCACGCGCGGCTCCAATTCTTCAAAGTCTTTCAACAAACGGGCGTGCACTTCAGATTTGCGATTAGCCACACACCAGAACTCGTCGTGGCTGATGAACGCAAAACAACCCGCATTTGAAGGCACAATGTATGCGTCCCACCCATAAACAAAGCAAGGCACGATGAAGGCTGCGAGATCGGCGATCTCGTCGCTGCGAAACCAGTGACCGTTGGCAACACTAAGAGGCCTCAACTCGCCAAACCCCATGCGCATACGCTCCATCAGCCGCCAGCCACTCTTCTCAAGTTGTGAACTACCAGAGTTCCAGTAACGAATCCAAAGCAGCGCCCCATTAAAATTGGCCTCATCGCCCTCCGTCCCGAGCATCGAGATCAATCGGGCAAAGTACGTTACGCGCAAAGGCGTTTCGGGATAGCGCAGGGTGATGCAGTTAGCTTCGGGCGTGTCGTAGTACAGGTCGCCATTCTCATCCATGCAGATGCCAGTGGCCCATGCGTTTTTGGTCTCGAACTCCCGGACTTCTGCTGCAGTCATCACATTCATGTCGTTGTCTGGCCTCAGCACTCAATTCTCAACGTAGCACGGCTAGTTGTCGATAACGGGCGTTAGCGCTTATTGACCAACCGAGGGTGGGGTACTCAATCATGGCTGAGTGCTAGACTGACTCCGCGTCTTTGTGTTGAGGTCTCGCCCTCATGCCCTCCCAAAATGGAAGCATCGGCCTCATCGCCGGCAACGGCAAATTTCCCCTTCTCGTGCTCGACGCGGCGCGAGCCGCGGGATATGAAGTTGTGGTGGCCGCGATCAAGGAAGAAGCCTTCCCTGAGATTGAAGATCACGGCGCGACCTCGGTTCACTGGCTCTCCCTTGGCGAGCTTTCAAAACTGATCAAAACTTTTCAGCAGGAGGGCGTGAGCCGCGCCATTATGGCCGGGCAGGTAAAACACAAACAGATTTTTTCCACCATCCGCCCGGACTGGCGTCTGGCCAAGGTCTTGCTCTCCCTTGCCACCCGCAACACCGATAGCCTGCTCGGAGCCGTGGCGAAAGTTCTTGCAGAGGAAGGAATCACGCTGGAAAATTCCACCTGGCTGCTCGATCCCTTGCTGGCGAAACCCGGTGTGCTCACCCGCCGCGCGCCCACCGAGCAGGAACGCAAAAACATCGACTACGGCCGGACCGTGGTTCGCCACCTCGCTCAATACGACATTGGCCAGACGATCGTGATCGCCGAGTCCGCCTGCGTAGCCGTCGAAGCCATGGAGGGCACCGACGCTACCATCGAGCGCGCCGGACAAATCATGCGCTCGCTGCACGGAGATTCTTCTACGCTCAGCCGCGCTCTCACTGTTGTCAAGATCGCCAAACCCAATCAGGATATGCGCTTCGATGTCCCCGTCATCGGAGTGAAGACCGTCGAAGTAATGCAAGCTGCAGGCGCGACCTGTCTCGCGCTCGACGCGGGAAAGTGTCTGCTGCTCGACGGAGAGAAAGTCATCGATGCAGCGAACGCTGTGGGAATCGCAGTTGTGGCGGATGCGACGTCATCGTCCGACTAACGCATCGGGTGGAAGATTAGGCTACTTGGCTCGCACGGAATGAACTGCTCGCCTCGGAGTTGCGACGGGACGCTTGCTCATCTGGTGGCGGGCTCTTGTGAGGTCATACGCAGTCTGCAAATTCATCCAAAATTCGGCGGAAGTCTTGTAATATCCAGCCAGCAGCAGGGCTGTTTCTGGCGTAATGCCTCGCTTCCCGCGCACAAGTTCATTCACTCGATTTAACGGAATTGCAAGCGCCCTTGCCAGTTCAGCTTGGCTCAGCCCGAGCGGCTCAAGAAATTCCTGCAACAGGATTTGGCCGGGATGAGTAGCGATACGATGGCTCGGCAACATTTGTGCTTCCCCTCACGCTATCCTGAACATCTCGTAATCTGTTGGTTACTATATTCTGAGTGTCAGAACTAAAGCTATGAATCATCCAAACCCCGAATCCGCCCTGATCGCCGACCAGCTTCGCCGAGCCTTCGAAGGCGACGCCTGGCACGGTCCTGCTCTGCTCGAATTGCTGCAAGATGTCGACGCCGCCACGGCCGCGGCGAAGCCTGTGCCCGCGGTTCACAGCATCTGGGAGCTTGTGCTTCACATAGCCGCGTGGGATGGTGCAGCCTTTCGCCGCATCGGCGGTGAGAAAATCCAGCTCACCGGCGACGCGAATTTCCCACTTGTCCCCAAACCCACCGAAGCCGCATGGCGCAAGGCCGTTGCTCACGCCAAGCGCACGCACGATGCGTTGGTAAAGATGGTTGCGGCCCTGCCCGAGTCCCGCCTTCGCGATCGCGTCCCCGGCAAGAAATACGATTTCTACCATTTACTGCACGGCGTCGCGCAGCACGAGCTTTACCACGCCGGGCAGATCGCCATCTTGAAAAAGGCGCAGGGGCTCTGATTGGGAAATTGCGCAATTACCCAATCACAAAATTACTCAATCGGACCATGCTCTTTCCAAGCTTAACGTTTACAATTCCTGAGTCCTGTTGGCAACCGGCCACTCGAGAGCTCCTCACCTGCAAGCTGACAATCCGATCTCCGTCGCTGTGGTGGGTGTGGGCGTCTTCGGACGCAACCACGCGCGAATCTATCGAGAACTCGAGCAGCAAGGCGAACCCGTTCGCCTGGTGGGCGTAGTCGATCCCAATCTTGACCGTGCCGATGCAGTCGCCCGCGAGTTCGGATGCCGCTCTTTCGGCTCGGTTGAGCAGATGCTCACCACCCACAGCGAAATTCGCGCGGCATCGGTGGCGGCGCCGACTATCCATCATCTTGAAGTGTCCCGCGCGCTCATGCAGGCCGGTGTAGACGTCCTCGTCGAGAAACCCCTGGCCGCATCGCTCGCCGAGGCAGATGAGTTAGTGCAACTCGCCTTCACTCACAAGCGCGTTGCCCAAGTCGGACACCTCGAGCGCTTTAACCCCTCAGTCCGCGCCACGATTCCGCTGCTCACGCAACCCATGTTTTTCGAAGTGCACCGCCTGAGCGTATTCACTCCACGCTCGCTTGACGTCGATGTCGTCCTCGACCTGATGATCCACGATCTCGACATCGTGCTCTCGTTCGTCAATTCTTCGGTGAAAGAAGTGCGCGCTGTCGGCCTTCCGATTCTCTCCGGCAAAGTCGACATCGCCAACGTGCGCCTGGAATTCGAGTCCGGATGCGTGGCGAACTTCACCGCCAGCCGCGTCTCTACCGAGCGCGTACGCAAGCTGCGATTTTTCCAGCCGAACCAGTACATCTCCGTCGACTATGGACGCCAGGAGGTTCTCGTCTTTACCCTCGGAGCCGATGGCAACGATGGAGCGGCCTTGGGCGCTCCCACCGTCAATCCGCAGATCAAAGTGGCCAAGCCGCCGGTCACTTCCGAAGAACCGTTGCACGCGGAGTTGAAGTCGTTTCTCCACGCCGTGCAGCGGCGATCCACTCCCATGGTGCCGCTCGAAGAAGGCCGCCGCGCTCTCGCCCTCGCCCTCGATATCGTCGCCGCAATTCGCGACCATGGAAGAAAAGTGGGCGTCGCCGGCATCGCCAAAGACCATAATTGATCCGACTCGGCCTTGTTATTTCTTGACTGACCGCTGACCAGTGACCACTGAGTACTGGTTTTTACAAATGTTTACACACCTAAGTCCAACGCCATTTGTGAGTGAGCATAATCCCCGGAAAGATGCGAAAATAAAGATAACTTGGCCGTAACCGTTCGCTGGGTCATCTATAGAATGCCGGATGCAACGTGGCGAGGGGAATCCGTGTCTAACGGACAAGTTTAGTTCATGCCCATCACGCAAATTCCATTCCAGGATCCTGTGGCTCCTGATGAGAAGCCTCAGCCTGAACAGCTCGGCCTCTACGATACTGAGGGATGGGAAACTGCCTACCGCGATCTGAATGACGATGCCCGCGTCCCGCATCTTCTCATTCAGTTGCAGGACGACCTGGCCCGCTCGCGCCGCCGTGAGGCTGCATGGATTTCCATCATCGTCCATCTGATCCTCATCATTTTTCTTTATAAAATTGAATGGTTCGAGAAATTTATGCCCTGGCATTCCGTCGTTGCCGTAAAAATGGCTTCCAATGACAAAGACGTTACCTTCCTCGAACTCCCGCCCGACCTCCAAAAGCTCCAGCGTAAATCGAGCAGCAACGTGCTTTCCGATAAGGACCGAATCGCCACCACTCGTCATCCCGAACTTGACCCCAAAGAGCTCCGGAAAGCTCTAGCCACTCCGCCTCCCGGAAGGCCTGGTCTGAGCGCACCGCCGGCGCCCCAGCAAGCCCCCGCTCAACCACCCCCGGCAGTAGCGCAAAATCAGCCGCAACAGCAACAACCGCCCAACCCTCAGATCGCACAGTTGCAATCTCCAGCCAAGCCGAATGTCGCGAATGAGTTCAGTAAGTACGCTGGTTCCATGTCAGCGGGTAACGCCATTGATGAGGCGACTCGCGCGGCAGCCGCAAAGCGCGGCGGATCAGGCAGTGCTGGCGATAACGGAGATTTTGGTCTGGGCACCGGAGCCCATGGCCGCCAGCTCGGCAACCTCGAGATTCTTAGCGACACTCAAGGCGTAGACTTCGGCCCCTACCTGCAGCGTGTTGTGCACGATGTGAAGTTCAATTGGTACAACCTGATTCCAGAGTCTGCGCAATTGAAGCACGGAAATCTCGCAATCGAGTTCGCCATCACCAAAGATGGAAAGATCGCGGACATGCACCTCGTGGCGAGCTCAGGTGACATTCCGCTTGATCGTGCCGCATGGGGAGGCATCGTAGCCTCAAACCCGTTTCCCGCCCTGCCCACCGACTTTAGCGGGCCCTATCTCGCACTTCGCTTCCGCTTCTTCTACAACCCCACCAAAGAAGAACTGCAATAAGGTTCGGATCAAGGCAGGGCTTAACAGGCTGCGGGAAAAAACTTGAATGTGGGACCCGACTGTGAGACCCCGACCGTGGGACGCGACCGTGGAAGAGCGGCGCTTCAGCGCCGCGTAAACCAGTCAAAAATCCTTGGGGGCTTCAGCCCCTGAGGCCCTGACGACTTCCCTACCACACCCTGCAGCGATTCTGATTCACCATCGGCGATCCCGTCTTGCAGTGGAATGCCTCTTGAAATTCCGGCATATTCGAGACCACTCCATTGGTCCGATACTTCTCCGGAGAATGCGGATCAACCGTGGCCCGCAATCTTTTCGTCTCGTCGCGCGTCTCACCGCACCAGCTTTGTCCATAACCCACAAAGAATCTCTGCTCTGGAGTGAGATCATCAATCGCTTGCAGATTTTCTCCCTTGGTGTCGTCCTTCCACGCCATGTAAGCCAGGATGAGTCCACCTAGATCGGCAACATCCTCTCCCAGCGTCAGCTTCCCGTTGATCTTGATGTCATCAATAATCGTGTACGTCGAATACTGATCTGAAATGCAACTGGCGCGCTTCACAAACTCTTTGCCATCCTCCTCCGTCCACCAGTCGCGCAGGTTTCCCTGTGCGTCGAACTGCCGGCCTTCGTCGTCGAAGCCATGCGTGAGTTCGTGCCCGATAGTCCCTCCAGTGTCGCCATAATTCGGAGCCGCGTCCGACTGCGGGTCGAACGCCGGAGGCTGCAACACTCCTGCCGGAAAATTGATGTCATTCATCTGCGGATTGTAATAAGCATTCACCGTGGGAGGGGTCATGTCCCACTCCCCGCGATCCACGGGCTTGCCAATCTTAGCCAGCTGCCGGTCGAATTCAAATTTCCGGGACCGTTCCACGTTGCCCAGTTCATCTCCGCGCTCGATAGTCGAGCTTGCTGTAGTCGCGCCACTTGTCGGGATAGCCAATCTTGTTCGCCATCCCATGCAGCTTCACCAGCGCCTGCTGCTTGGTGGCCGCGGACATCCAGGGCAACGAGTTAATGTCACGTTCCATCGCGGCATCGATTTCCTTAACCATCTTCAGCGCTTCCTGTTTTGCCTCCGGACTGAAATACTTCTCCACATAGACCTGCCCCAACGCCTCGCCCAGATCGCCGTCCACGCCTTGCGTGCAGCGCTTCCATCGCGGTTGCAGTTCCTGCTGGCCGCGCAAAGTCTTTCCATAAAAAGCAAAATTCTCATTCAAGAAGACTGACGAAAGAAACGGCGCATCGGCGTGCACCAGGTGCCACCGCAGATAGATCTTCCAGTCCGCCAGATTTTCTTTTGCGAGCTCCTCATTCAAAACCTTGAAGAAGCCTGGGGACGCCACATTCAGCGACGCCAGCGATGGCAGCCCAACTTTCGTGAAATAGACCTGCCACTGAAAATCTGGAGTGATCTTTTCCAGCTCGCCGCTCGTCATCTTGTGATCGAGATTCTTAGGTTCGCGCCTCTCTACCCGCGTCATCGAACCTTTGGCCATTGCGGTTTCAATACGCATCACCGTCTGCGCCTCCGCTGCCGCCGTCTCCGCAGCATCGCCCAGCAATTCAAACATCTTCTGCACGTGCGCCACGTAGGCCTTGCGCAGCTCGACCGACTTGGCATCCTCTTTCAGGTAGTAATCGCGGTCAGGCAACCCCAGCCCTCCCTGGTCAGCCTCCGCGATCACCTGCGTAGCATCCCTGAAATCCTGAGTCGAATCGAAACGAAACAGGACATTGTCGTCCACCATCAGCGCTGCCACATCGGCAAGTTGCGCCTTCGACCCAAGCTTCGTGATTCGCTCGAGCTCTGGCTTGAGCGGCTCCGCGCCCTTGGCCTCAATCGCTTTCTCGTCCATGCAAGAGGAATAGTAGTCGCCAATTTTCTGGGCAGCCGCGCTGCGCGTGGCATCGGGCGCCTCAGCCGCCTCCAGAATTCCGCGCAGCCTTCCCAGATTCTCATCGTGCATCTTCGAATACGTGTTCCACGACGATTGATCCGGAGGAATCGGATTCGCCTTGATCCATCCACCACAGGAGTATTGGAAGAAATCCACGCAAGGATCCACGCTCCGATCCATCGACGTTACATCCAGCGCCGGCTCACGCTTCGGCGCGGCAGACGCGGGTTGCTGCGCCGTGGCTAAAGAAAGAAACGACGCGAACAGGAGAGCAAGGACGCAAGAACGCGGAATTGCCATAGTTCCTCTTTCTTTCGCATGAAGATGACGTTGCAGGAGCAGAATACTCGCCAAAATCGACGTTTTCTCGACTCAGCAGTATAGGCGTGTGCACGGCCCGGCGTCATCCTGAGCGTAGCCGTTCTTCAGGCGTAGCGATGGATCTCCCGCTTAACCGGCTTAGAGCGTCAGCCAAACTACACCACTACCTGGAGACCGAACGTACTTTATACTCCCAGAACGATGCGAAAGGAGCGCCGGGGCGTACTCCTAACTCTTCCGCAGCCGGATCGATCCATCCCCAGTGTGAATCACCAGCAGATTTCCGCCCCCGTTGATCTTGCCATGAACTTCATTTTCGCGAATCTTGCCCTCGGTCGTAACCGGCATCTCCAGATCGATGTGGCCATCGCCGGTGTGCAGATCCACATCGGCCGCAAAGTTTTCTGGGACCTCCAGAGTGACCGAGCCATCGCCGCTTTCGAGCCTCCAACCGGTGACCAGGACTGACCCGGTATTCGCGCGCGCCTCCACGCGTCCGTCGCCCGTCTTCAGTTCGAGTTCGTCAAAACGCCCATTCGCCCGGATGTGTCCATCCCCGGTCGTCGCCCGGAGCTTACCGTCCACCTGATCGAGCTCCTGTGAGCCATCGCCACTTCGCAATTGCATCTCGCCCTTAAAGTTTGTCAGGTCGATCTTGCCATCGCCGGTGTGCAGGTCCACCCGTCCTTGGCGCGGCATGTGGATGTCGACCTCGACTCGATGCTGGCCCCAGTCAATCGTAATTCCATGCGAGTGCGGGAAGCGCACATCGATCTCGACCTCGTCCCCCGTCTGGTGCTCTTCAATCCGAATGCCATCGCCGCCGATCTTGTAGCGCGTCGTCGTGACCCTGGCTTCAATTGCGTTCTGCTCCCAGGTGGAGACGTGTATGTTGGCGTCGGATGTGTCCACTCGCAGATCGGGCTTGCCCGTAAGGTTATAAGTCTTCGACCATTCGTCAGCCCTCGCCGGCAGCGCCGCCCAGGAGCAAAACACGCCAGCAAAAACTAGAACCTGCAACCAACATTCGAGACCCATGCGCTTCATAAAATCCTCCGCCGGAAATACACTTCCGCCCAGCCTCTTAGACGTGATTACGGACCATCCGTGAGATTAGTTCCATGGAAATCCGAGTCACCCGTAAAATACATGTGGGGACAGCCGCCCCCGGCTGTCCGCCGAGCGAAGCTCGGCAGGTCTTAGTCAGGGGGATCGGAACATTTCCTACACTCCCATCGCCTTCTGAATCTCCCCCGCAATACTCGCTGTCAGCGTCTGCATTTTCTCTTCCGATTCCGCCTCCACCATCACGCGCGCCAATGCCTCGGTGCCCGAATACCGCACGACCACTCTTCCGTTTCCATCCAACTCGCTCTCCGCTATGTCAATCGCCCGCTGCACGCCAGGAACTTCTGCAAACGGAATCTTTTCTCTCACCCGCACATTCTGAATCTTCTGCGGAAACACCTTCAGGTCGCTCACCAATTCCGCCAGCGAGCGCCCGCTCCTCACGATCACATCCATCACTCGCAACGCCGTCAGCAAGCCATCGCCGGTAGTCGCATCGCCATCGCGAAAAATAATGTGGCCCTGATTGCTCTCCGCCCAGCGTTGCTCCCGTCTTCAACATTTCTTCCAAAACGTATTTGTCCCCCACGTTCGCCCGCAACATGCGGATGCCCACCTTCTTCAGCGCGATCTCCACTCCCATGTTCGACATGGTAGTCGCCACCACCGTGTCGCCCTTCAACCTTCCCCGCGCTTTCAAATCGCGCGCCGTCACCAGCAGAACTCCGTCTCCATTCACCACCCGGCCCGCGCCGTCGCAGAACAGAGCGCGATCGGCATCTCCGTCAAAGGTCACGCCCAGATCGAATTTTCCGCCGGACTCGGCCACAGCCCTGCCCAACGTCTCTGGATGCAGCGCCCCGCACCCATCGTTAATATTCCTTCCGTCCGGCGTGACATGCATAAACGTCGCCTGGATTCGCAAGCTCCGAAACAACTCCGGAGCCTCCGCTGTAGCCGCTCCATTCGCGCAGTCCACCAGGACGCGCAATTTGCTCAAGTTAGAAGACACACTGCCGGCCAACTCTTGTATGTATGCCTTGCGCAGACCAGACTCCCCCGGCAGGGACGGCGCAGCCACCTTCAGTGCCGTGTCGTCCGCTGCCCCAGGAGTCTGCAGCAGAGCGAAGATTTCTTTTTCAATCGCCAGCTCCCGCGCATCCGTTAGCTTGAATCCATCCCCGGAAAAAACTTTGATCCCGTTATCCGTCCACGGATTATGCGACGCCGAGATCACCACGCCCGCCGCAAACCCACGCGCCCGCGCCAGATAAGCAACTCCAGGCGTCGTAATCACGCCCGCACTGTGCACCTCCACTCCCACTGCGGCCATCCCCGCCGCCACACGGTCCGCAATCCATCCGCTCGATTCGCGCGTGTCCTGGCCCATTACCGCCTGCGCCGACCGGGTCGTGCGCACCAGATCGTGTCCCAGCGCTCGCCCGATCAAATACGTACTCTGATTAGTCAGCGGAAACTCCCCTGCCACGCCGCGTATCCCATCGGTACCAAACAATTGTCGGATCTGAGTATTCATGATTTCTTAGGAATCAAAAGTCTTCTCATTCCGATAGGAATCAACTGTTAATGTTACGAATTGTCATCCCGACCGGAATCAAGAGTCTTGTCATTCCGACCGGAGCGATCCCTCCCTGAAAGGGAGGGATTGCGGAGTGGAGGAATCTGCTCCTGCCTCTTCTAGCAACGCGACGCCACCCCTCAATGCCCATTCGCCGGCACACTCTTTTCCATAATCACCGTCACCCGCACCGGCCTCGACTGTACCACCTGCACCAGCGCATCCGGGACATACACGTTCGTCACAAAAGTCGCCTGCGTCCTGGTCCCCGAAGCATCTACCGGATCAGTCGTCGCCGCATCCACCATTTCTACGTGATGTTTTGGCCCCGTAATCGAAATTCTCTCCGGGTCCACCACCACTTTGCCAATCTGTTCCCCGTCCGCAAAGTTCCCGGTAACGCGCGGATGAATCTCCACATCCCGCGTAAGCCGCGTGTCGAAGCTGAGATGCACCTGCCCCGGCACCACCTGCACCACGTGCAGCTCCCGGTCGTGGCGAATCTGCTGTGCCGTCAAATCAAAGGTGCGCTCCCCCGGCTTGGCATCTCCCAACTCAAGTTCCGCGTGGATGTCAGTCGAGCGCAGGTCTCGGATCAATCTCTCGGGTCCGCGAATTCGAATCTGCGCCTCCGGAATCGTTACCGAACTAATTTCCAGATGTGCGGGCACGTGTTGAAACTCAATCGGCACCCGTACTGCCACTTCCGCCAACTCCTGATCCGGAGAAATTGCCAACCATAGCCCAGTCGCGATCAGCAGCGACAAAACCTTCAGCCAGAAATTATGCACCACCCATCGCCGCAGGAATCCGCTCACAGCGGACGCTCCGTTTCCGCCTCAGCGTCCCCATCCGCACCCATCTGCGCCCGCAACCGCAGCGGAGAATCCTCCTCCGCCTCCAATTCATCGCCCTGCACCACAACCGTCGGCAGAGCCACTGGTGCCATATACCTCCGGAGTTCGCTGCTCAGCCGCTCACGTAATTGCTCTGCCGTTAGATCCCGTTCAATCTTGCCGCCCACCGCCATACTGATCGCGCCTGTCTCTTCCGACACCATCACCGCGATCGCGTCCGTTTCCTCCGTGATCCCAATGCCCGCCCGGTGACGCGTCCCCATCTGCGTCGACAGCACAGGATTCATCGACAGCGGCAGGAAACATGCCGCCGCCGCCAACCGGTCCTTCTGAATGATCGCCGCCCCATCGTGCAGCGGCGCGCTCGGCCGGAAAATTGTCGCCAGCAGATCGTACGAGAGCTTCGCATCCATTGCCACGCCGCTTTCGATGTACGTCCGCAATCCAATCTCGCGCTCAATCACAATCAACGCGCCCGTCTGGTGCTGCGAAAATAAATTCGCCGCC
Source organism: uncultured Acidobacteriota bacterium (assembly GCA_963717205.1). Lineage (GTDB taxonomy): Bacteria > Acidobacteriota > Terriglobia > Terriglobales > Acidobacteriaceae > Sulfotelmatobacter. Next base: position 204,469 of record CAVQVP010000003.1, read on the forward strand.
AGCACGATGTCATCATACGAATCCCCGCCCGGTGCTGCTCCGCGTAGAAAACTTACCCGCCGCCCAACGTCCGACAACACATGCCGAATCTCCGATTGAAACACCACTATCAAAGCGAACACCACGTAGGGCAATAGATGGCTCACCAGCCAGTTCAGTGTGACCAACTCGCCGATCCGCGCCAGATAGAACGCTACAGCCACGGCCGCCAGCCCCGCCAGCATTGGCGCGGCGCGCGTTCCGCGGATCATCACCAGCACTTCGTAAATAATCAGCGCCACCAGCAGAATGTCGAGCACCGTGAACGACACTCTCCACCATGGCCCCATCAATTGCGTCACCGAATCTCCCTGCGCACAAAATTTTCCGCTGCAGAACACTACATTCTAATGCACTGCCAGCAACAGGAAAGGATGAGGGAAAACTTCAGGTGGATTTTTCGAGATAGTGGTCGAACCACTCTACCGTTCTGTTGGCTGTGGACTCCTTAATGCGCGTCGCTATTGTTTTACCTTCGCGAATCTTCGTGAACCTTCGTTTGTCAATGAGCGCAATCGCCAGGTTACAGCAGTCAAAACCAGGGCAGACGCAACCGCACTCTTAAGTGCTAGACTCTCCGCCATGGCGACACTTGTCCTGGTACACGGCGCATGGCAGTCAAACGGTACGTGGGACCTATTGGCCCCCTTGCTGGAAAAGCGCGGCCATCGGGTGATAACACCGGTCCTAAGTGGCCTTGGCACAGACCGAAGCCGTCTGTCTCCCGACATTACGCTACAGCAACATGTAGAGGACGTTTTGGTCGAGTTGTCAAAGTCCCCGGACCGGTTGATCGTTGTAGGCCACAGTTACGCAGGCATGATCATCAGCGGTGTGGCTGAGAGAAATCCAACGCAAGTGCGGCGACTGGTTTTCCTGGATGCGTTCATTCCGGAAGACGGGCAAAGCGTATTGGACTTGCTCCCGCCCGAGATTGGCACCCACTTTCGCGGCGTGGCACGAGACCATGGAGACGGCTGGCGGTTACCGGGCGGGGAGGGACAACTTGACCTCTGGGGACTTAAGCCCGGTAAGGCGCGTGATTTTGTCCGCGCGAGGTTGTGTGATTTTAGAGCCCCTGCCTCTTCCGGCCAATCGGAAGGCCAGCATTCCAGCCACCTTCGTTGCCAGCGTTGCAGAAGAATACCCGGCTCGGCCATTCTTCGCCCCGTTTGCAGCAAAAGCTCGCGCTTTGGGCTGGGAGGTCGCTGAACTGAATACTGGCCACGACTCCCATGTCGAACGTCCTAGTGAAGTTGCCGACATCTTACTGGCGGCAGCGCAGTCGCAATGAAATGTGACGGCCCGGCTGATCGGCACAGGTATGGCGCAGGTTCTAATCCGATGGCTACAGGGGCAGGGCACTGGGGAAGCGCGTCTGAAAGTCGAGAAGGCCGACCCATTCAGGGTTGATAGTGATTCGCACCATATCTTGAATCATGGAAGAAAGCTGCGCCACCCAAGCTTTCCCTTGCTCGGCTCCGAAATAGCGCTCCGCCGCCACTGCGTATTCAGGAACGATTCCATTCACGGATTGCAATCGCGCTGTACCGCGTACTAACAGCACCTTATGGGGAAAGTTGATGTCATCAATCGTGAGGGCGACCTTGGGATTCTTTGCCAGCGCCTTAAGCTTGGGAGCTTTCGAAGGGGTCCCCAGCACGAACTCTCGCCCATTCCAATGGAACCAGATCGGGACAACTCTAGGACTGCCGTCCGTCCAGAGGTAGGCTAAACGGGCGGGAATTGTCGATTGCAGGAGCTCTTTGGATGCGGGATGCCGCAACAGTTCAAGGCTTCCCTGCTTGACAGGCATTGATCACTCCTGTGGTAACTGGGATATGCAAGCAGACTGGTTCGCCATTATAGTCCCCCGACTAGCGGCCTGATAGTGGGTTCTTTGGTCGAGGATGGCTCGATCGCTGCCCATGGCTGGCGATAAATCCCGGTTGCACTCATTGGGGGTCAATAAGCGCCATCGTGTTTTCAATAATCAGTTTTCAACAGTCAGCCTTCTAGTTCGGTAAACCTAATCCGAGCAGACGTGATGCTTTGCGCCTTTGTGGCGTGGCTGCCGGTGCCACATTTGCGGATTAGGCGTTTGAGGTGTTCGGCGGGAAGGTAATTCCCCAGAAGGTTTCCGCCCGTTCGTCCCGCTCGACAAACTCGATTGCGTACGTGGAAACGCCCTCCAGTGCCACCAACTGTGCAACTACGCGGGCCGAGAGCTTGGTGCCTTGCTTGTTATTTATGGAGACGACCGAGCCCACCAGAAGTTCACGGCTGAGTTGAACGGCAGCACCGTGCTTATTCAATTTCGTCGCCTTAGCCGGCATCGTAAAAGAACATTTCTGCCGATCTTGCCCGGATAACCCAACAGACGCGTGGAGCGCCATGCGATTGCTTCGGCGTTTTGCGATCTGGCTGCGGCTGACGCTTGCCTTAGCAACCAGCTCTGGACGGTGCGATTTCGAGCGCGGATGTGCAGGTTTCAGGTTCATTCTGATCGGGACATTAGAATGTGCTCTTCGTCGCTGCAATGTACCGTTCGTCACCTCCCCTGGTTACCCCATACAACTCCTTGATTCTTCAAACTGAGAGACGCGTTGCATTACGCCAGGAAATAGGACATGTACCAAACCAGCTCAGCAGAATCGTCCGCAAGGCCATCCAGGAGTCGAAGCATCCCGATCCGTTCCACCACTCTTGTCTCGATTTAGAATCAGTGTGAATTCCACCACCATTTGAGGCACCGACATGAAAATGATTCACGAACTCTCTTGCTTGTTGTGGTCGGTCACCGTCGCCCTCACGCAGCGTCCCGCCCGGGGAGCGCGCGCTCTGATTGGCACGTGGAGACTGGTGGAACTCGCCGATCTAGATAAGGATGGCAATTGGCAGTTCCGGTTCGGTGAGCGTCCGCGCGGATACTTCGTTTACGATGCAACCGGGCACGTGCACATTCAAATCATGAAGGTTCCGCCGCTGGCGCCTTTTCCAGAAGCGAACTTCATCGAAGGTAAGTTGCCCTCAGCCGAGCATGCCCTCGCCGCTTACGCTGCCTATGCCGCATATTTCGGCACCTACACCGTGGACGAAAAAAAGCATGTGGTGACTCATCATGTCGAGGGGAGCCTGGCGCCGGAGTTCACCGACACCCACCAACCGCGTCCCTTCAAACTGGAAGGCGACCGACTGGAGATCGGCGACGGCAAAACCTGGCGGCGTGTGCTGGAGCGGGTGCGCTGATCTTGCGGGTTCTGTGTGTAATCACCCTGTTATCCACAGTTACGGCTGGCGGACGTGCCAAGCGCAACGTTCAATTCGAGCCTGCACGGCCGGACGCTATTTAGGGACTTCTCGATCTCTTGACGAAGAAAACCGCTGCCGCACCCTGTTCCATTCCTCGGTTGAGAAGAGGCGCGGCCCCACCTCGATGAGGCGTGGCGTCATATTGAAGACGGCCACTCGGGTCCAAGGCCTGCCGTCCCGCATCCGAAGGCCCTTTTCATTTAGGTCACTGACGATGCTTGAGTAGGGGAAGTCCTGGACCAGCAACTCCATCATCAGCATAAGCGTCCTATCCTCGACGGGATCGACCTCCAAGCGCCGGCAATCGTCCGAGATGCGCAGTCCGTAGGGGATGTCCTCACTAAATGCGCCTTGGGTCGGAGCTTCCGACTCGGGCAACTCGCGCCGCCATTCGATCGATACCAATTGCCATCCCGCCGCCATGCGCTGCCTGATGACCTCGGAACTAAACGGCGCGGAAATCACATCGCGAATCCGTTCAAAATGTGCCATGATAAGCGTCCCCAGAGTCGTTCTTTGGGATAAAGCAACACGCAATTGACCTGCCAAGAGTCTGGCCTGCTGCGAACCTCTTAAATCGCCCCCGGCGTTGGAAATAGTCGCAGGCCCTGCGGTCGAGTTCAAACCGTCTGCCGTCCACTTGCGCAAATCACTGTTCGCTTCTGGACGCCCTGCACGGCGCCGCTTGTAGGGCTCCACGGTCCGACTTTCGCAGCATTTCGGTCAGATCGCCAGCGTGCGGGTGGAGACGGACACGATGCCGGTTTGGCAATCCATGCTCAGGACGGCGGTGCAAGCCGGATAGATCGGAAATATAGCAGCCACATTGCACCCCATGCGGCAGAAGCGTTCCTGCCGGATTCCATCCTAATCCAGCAGCGACTTACCTTTGTTCTTGTCTGATAGTTGGCGATAAATCCCGGTTTACACTCAGAATCCCTTTTTCGCCAACTTTCCGCCGTCTATGACTTGCTCGCAGCCCACGATCCGAAATCTCCACTGGTACATCCTCCGAACGGGGTAGTGTAGTTCCCAGACATTGCCGTGAATGCGGCGTTGACACTTCCAGTCAACGATACTACCTGTTGGCCGCCCTCTGTAGCTGTAAGGATCACGTTTGAACCGCTGATCGTGCCTGACAGCGGAGCAGTCGTAGCGCACGGATCGTTGGCGAAGTTCAGAGTTCCGGTGACCATGCGTTCCAGGCCGCCTGCACCTTGAGAATCGACCGGGCCGCTCTGCGTGATCGATGCCGTCCCAGTATAGGTCTTCCCATTGGCCGACGATTTAAGGGTGAACTGCCAATTCCCAGTTAGATTCGGAGCGGAGCCACAACCTGCGAGACACCCGCATAGCAACAGAACTCCTAGCATCTTTATCACGGCTTTCCTCCGAAGTGGCGTTTACCGCCGGCAACTTTGATGTGGTAATGCGAGATGGTCTGGCCGATCATTGTGCTGAAATCTTAGGACTACAGATAGGGCAGGTCAATGAATGCCCGGAACTTGGAAGCGTCTCAGGCCGATGGTTGTTGAAAAATCCCCATTTAACTCGTAACCCAACAGTTACAAGTGTAAACGCCTGCTAACAGAAGTTATCGGGCAACCATTCCGCGTGATGCAGAGAAAAGCCGCCCCGATCAGGCGGCTTGGTGTTTGTTGCGACGTGATTCGCGAGAGCAGCTCAAGGCTACTTCATGCTGCTCACCTTTGACGCTTCCGCGATGGTTTCCTTGTCGTCATAGACCCCGGCGATCACCAGGTAGGGAGTTCCTTTTGCATTCAAGTAATAGGCGAGCTTGCGGGAGGGCTCTTTCTCGCCAGGCTTCGGCCACCAAAACTCTTTCCAGACGCCGGAAGGCGTGTTCATCGCTGTCTTGCAGAAGGCTGCTGCGTCCGGGATGATGATTTTTCCCGATTTCGCGTCCTTAATCGACGAGATGTCTTGGCCAATCATCTCCGGCTTGATGGGGTGAGCAGCCATGATTTTTTTGTCGCAGTCATAGATGAAGATATACGTGTCTTTCCACACCCACGGACCCTGCCTCTGATCAAACTGTGTCACGTCACCCGTCTTCGACAGCGTGCTGGCCGCTTCCTTTACCTTGGCGACGACATCCTGCGGGGTCGCGTGGTCCTGCCCAACGGCGACAGTGCAAAAGGCAACGCTGACGAGAGCCACCGCCACAGGAGCGAAAATCTTGCTCTTCTTCATGTGGAACCTCCTTTTCTTGACTTGAAAAACGGCCTCAGTCTACACCCATCTCGGCCCTTTGCAACATTGCGAAAACATTTCATTTGGAGTCAGGGGCGTGTCCTCGACAAACCTGAAAACTTCTCCTCGCTACAAGTTGGCAGCCTTGCAAAGCCCCTTCGTGGCCCAGCCACGTCTGAAATTTGACTCCCGAAATCCTCCAATCAAGGATCACTCTTGACCGGTGAAATATCTTGCTTTCCTGAGTAATCGAGCACATAATCTGCGTCCTTGGGGTCCTGGCCTTGAAACAGGGCGGGGGGTTATGTTGATGCGCCTCGGAACAATCCAAACACTTCACAAAAAGTTTTGGCAATGGGTGAAAAATCAGGTCGCCCAGGACGTGCCGGCGTCGGACGGATTGTGCGAATACGACTGCCGCAAGCCACAATGTACCGAGGAAGAATGGGCAACCTGCGAGCGGCGAATCCGTAGGGCTACAGGAGAATTGTGGCCTGAGACAAAGCCCGCGCCGACTCCCCCACAATCCCCAGACGTCATCGATTATCACTCCATTCTTGTCTCGCAATCAGAAACGGAACAGGCGCTGGCCCGGCTGAAGTGCGCGCATTGCCAGTCTCTTTTCAATTGCGAGGGGCTGGCTCAGGCGGTTCTTGCTGAACTGCGCCGCTGTCGTATTGAGTACCGAAGGGTGGGTGGGGATGATCCCGAGGTCACCGATCCTGAGTTTATTGAGGCACTGCGACGAGGGTTCGACTGTTTTCTGCGCGACTCGTTTGGCTCTGATGAGAACGATGAATCGTTCCCGCCCGCGGCGTAACCGCACCCCAATCGACTTCACTGGCGGCCAATGAGCGTCGAATCGTCGAATCGCTGGTGTAACATCGCGATTTAACTCATTGACCGGGATCCGATAGAACTTGCCGATTCGCTCGATTTGCTTTCGGCGACAGTAGCGCCTACAGTCAAAGAGAACAAGAAGAAGTGTCGACGCGCGGATGTCCCTTCACAACTGAACGAGCGCAGAAGCCATTGGTTTAGATCGTCTCACCTTAGCTGCCTCCACGCATACGGATCGGTGATCTTCCAAGTCGCTCTTAGCGCCTTCCATATCGACATGTTTATAGGCTGCAAGTTCTGTGTTGACCCGATAATATGCAGCCGATCGAGCCTCGATGTACTGGCTACGCCGAGATTCAAAAGCTTGTTGCAGATCCTTGCAGAGTAAGCAATCCATCGCTATCCCTCCTGCCCTCCCGTAGATCGATGGGTGGCGGTGAATGTTGGATATGATTTCGTCTCCCGCTACCGTGTAAGGATCTCCCGCTCGGCGCGGAGCCAGTCCTGTTCGTCTTGGCCGGGTTCGCGACCACGGCTTTCATACAGTGCATAGGCGCGCTCCCTTATCCTGTCCTGTTGCGGGACAATGTCTGGCATCATCGCCAGTTTGGCAGGCGAGTTTTTCGGTGTGACAGCAATGTTTGCCTTCGATTGTTTTTGAGTCTTGGAATCGAACATAGAGACACCTCTGGAGTGCTGCGGACTAAGAGGGATGTACTTCAGATGAACTGACTTAGTTCAGAGGACCTGAAAGAGGAGACGAAGTGCTCACTCTTCTTAAGCCGACGCTGAACCCTCAGGCGTGTCCAGCCCCTGTCCGGCACATAGGAGTGTGATCGCAATCACCACAAGGGTCTGGCAATTCAGCTTATCGTATAGGTAAAGGTGACTACCAATGGTTGAGACATCCCTTGGGCAACAATACCTCAAAGCGGCCCTCGCCAAGTGGAAGGAGTCTAATCCTTGGGCGAGCGATATTCCTTGGGAGCGGATACCCTCGCGATACAGAAAGGAAATCGAGCAAACGGCGAGATGGGCGATAGCGAAGAGCAATCCCGTCAGCCGGGCCGAAGATGTCGTTCGAGAAATCGAGCATGAGGACCTCGCCGCCTGAAAATGGGCGCGCCTCGGCTCAAATCCGAGCTTCGCGCGTGAATTCGATTAAGGACTCCGCACTTCTATCAATTGGCGTAACATCGCGATTTAACTCGTAACCCAACGGTTACAAGTGTAAAAGCCTGGTTACGCCAGTCATAGGAACGCATGAATGGTTTGGAGCTATATTCTGCTTGGTGGATTGCATGAACGCTGGGCGGAATCTTGGCACAAGAATGATTGCTACCGGAGAGGGGGCGGCGCCCCCGCAGAGCAGTGCGGTTCGAAGTGGAATTTTGGTGGCCGGGGCTTTAGCTGTTGCTTACTTATGTCTTCTTGCGAAGTCGCCGCTTATACCAGAACAAAGAGCCAAGGGCCTGCACCCGTTCTCCAATTCTGCTCTTCTTCTGGCGTTCCTGCTACTTCCTTATGTGATGGCCCTGAAACTCGTTGGAAAGAGTACGCGGCGTGATTTTGTCGCGTCCGGGGCCGGTATTTCTCTCGCTTTATTCGGCGCAATGCTCCTCGGCGCTCCTTCGTCCGTACTCTTGGTTCTTACTTGGGCTGGGTTGTCCGGCGATCCCTATCTGTTCACAGGGCTTGTAGTGCTCATTGCGTTTTTCGCAGATGCGGGATGGATCGTCTGGTGCTCGTTCCGCCTGGGGAAGAGTTCGCCGACAGAGTTCCTAACCGCAGCCTGCCTCACAGCAGTCTATTTAGGCGTCGGGATTCCCGCCATAACTCTTAGAGAATTCCGAAGTGCCCAGCAACAGGAAAAACAACGTGCGGCAGAGACAATCTCTTCTTGGCAGCAGAGGGATGCGGCCCGGTCCGCCGTCGAGCGTATCACCGGCTGTCTAATTCAGTATCGCGAAAACCAGCCGAGCGGTGAGTTCCCCAAATCCTTAGCGGATCTTCCGATTGGTCTCAGGCTTCCCAACGGCAAAGTGTGCTATCCCGACCTTGCCAAGCCGGAGGCGCTTTCTGACTACGTCATCACCTACACGCCTGAACCAGACTCGGCGAGCGGTAAGATCACCGACTTTCGCCTACTCGCCATGCCGGGCAGAAAGGGTTTGGACTACGTCAATCCAATGTTAAGCGACAGCCGCGGACGAATATTCGTGTATGAACGCTGGTTCGCGACCGAACAGGGAGAACATTTGCAACCTCTATTGACCGAGCAACCGGATGACTGGGGTGCTTCGCGGGTGGTCGCCCTCGGTTCGTCCGTAAGATTCGCGATGAAGAATAAGGCAATGGAGCGGCCTCCGTCCTCTCTGTCAGAGCTGCAGCTCTCCACCTCGCCAGACGAGGCAGGCAGTTCTCCGAACATCCTTAACGAGGGGCCATACACGGTTCAGTATTTGGGTCCGCGTCAGGGATTTTCAGGTGGGTTTGCCCTGTCTGCCGTGTGTCAAAGCTATGGTGATAAGTGCATCCGCAGTTTCTTCTTGGACTACGATGGCGATATTCACCAGACAACCGAACCCCGCCCCGCAACTACACACGACCCTTTGATCCCCGATTGTGAGAAATATGCTCAGACCTGCCGTGACGTTGACTGGCCCGCGCCATAGGTCGGCAGCGCGATTCATAAAGCCAACGAGGCGGCTCACGGCGAAGCTCGATTATCGTTCCTTGTGAATGCGCCTTGCGGCGTCACTCACTGCAGTTGCCTTTTTCACTACCGCCCGAATCTCTCCTCGCGCCAGCCGTGCAGAAATCTCCTCCCCGGGCTTCACCTGCTCCGCATCTTTCACCAACTGTCCCGACCCGTCCAACACCAGCGCATATCCGCGCTCCAGAATCGCGAGCGGTGAAAGTGTCTCGAGCGCCCGGCCCATGCGCTCCAGCCGAAGCTTATGCAGCAGCAGTTGATTCCGCATCGCGGACGCCAGCGCGGCCGTCCCCGCCTCAAGTTCTGCCCGAATTCCCGCCAACACCCGCCGCAAATCGTAGTGACGCACCGCCGCCGACGCCATCTCCAACCGACGCCGCATCTGTTCGAGCGCTTGCCGCTCGCCCCGCTCCAGCCGGAAAGTACAATCGTCCACCTTCTGCTGCCGCTGCCGGATCAGGTCCATCATGCGCGCGAACGCCCCCTGCTGCGCCCGTTCCATCAGCGCATGCCGCGCCTCCAGCAGCCTTCGCTCCATTGCCCGCACCAGCCGTTCCCGCACCGCCTCCGCCTGATTCTCCACTTCCACTCGCGATCGGATCACCAACTCCGCCGCCGCCGAAGGAGTGGGCGCCCGCAGGTCCGCCACAAAATCCACGATGGTGAAATCGGTCTCGTGCCCCACCGCCGAAATCACCGGAATCCCCGACGCCGCCACTGCCCGCGCCAACCCTTCATTATTGAACGCCGCCAGATCCTCCGCCGACCCTCCACCGCGCCCTACAATAATTACTTCCACGCTGCTGGTCTGGTTGAAGTACCGCACCCCGTTCGCAACCTCAGCCGCCGCCGACTCCCCCTGCACCTGCGCCGGATAAATCACCGTATTCACCGAGCGATGCCGTCTCTGCAGAATATTTAAAATGTCGCGCAGCGCCGCCGCCTGCGGTGAAGTCACAATCCCAATGCGCGCCGGCAGCGTCGGAATCGCCTTCTTCCGCTCCGCCGCAAACAACCCTTCCGCCTCCAGCTTCGCCTTCAGTTGCTCGAACGCAACCTGCAAACCTCCCGCGCCCTTGGGCTCGAGATACTCCGCCGCAATTTGCAACTCGCCGCGATCTTCATAAATCGTCACCCTCCCCCGCACCACCACTTGCATTCCATCCGCGGGACGAAACCGCAGCAATCGCGCCTTCGAACTGAACATCACCACCCGAATCTGCGCATTCCCATCTTTCAACGTGAAATAAAGATGACCGGAATCAGGAGCGCGAAAATTCGAGATCTCACCCTCCACCCACGCGTCGGAATACTCCCGCTCCACGTGTGTCCGCACCGCCGCCACCAGAGCGCGCACCGTCCACACCCGCCGCTCCGGCGGCTGAAACCTGAACCCGAGTTGATCCGTCAACGACATCGGAACAGGAGAAGTCTAGCAGCCCGGCACAACTGGATCCGTACCTGGACAGAATTTCCCCCGGTGCGGAAGAGACTCAATGTTGTCCCATCTTTGGGTGGCGCAGCGTTTCAGTCTTTGGGTGGCGCAGCGTTTCAGTCTTTGGGTGGCGCAGCGCTTCAGCGCTGCGAGAATCGTATCTTCCCGTCGCCGGCTTTTAGCCGCTGGGGTCAGCTGGCCGGGATAGCCGGGTACCCCATTTCTCGCGTCTTTGCGAGAAGTGGGCCTTTCGATCGCCAATTATCCCAGGATTGTTCACAAAACAAAGCTGGTACTCACCGGCCGCGGCTTACTTCCCCGCCAGCAATCCAAACACACCCACTCCGCTGGTCGTCCCCACATAAACCTTCCCATTCGCTACCATCGGAGTAATAAATTTATTGCCGCTACCGAATTGATCGCGTCCACCAGCCTGGTTGGTGTTATACAGCTCCTGCAGATTGAACGCATTGTAAGCATGCAGGATGGCAGGACTAACATTCTCCGCCGCCCAAACAATGCCATTCTTCCCGTTGTCGCAGGAGATGCTCGGATTCGCCCCTGGGTATTCGAAGCTGGTAGTGGTCTTTGCCACCGGCGTGCCCAACAGCTTGGCGTTCTTGAATTCAAAGGCGAGAATGGGTCCGCCCACCGGTCCGTAGTACAGCCGGTTATTGAAGTAAGCCGGCATCGACCAGACCCCACCCGGCAACACTCCAGACAGTGTCTGATAATTTCCATTCTTGCTCGAATTGAACTTTCCCATCGAGTCACGATTCACCAGGTAGATATTGGAATCCTTGCCCGCGCCCGCCGCAAGATTCCAAGTGTTGCCTGAGGCATCTTTCATGGGACTCAGCAGAATCGCTCCGCCGGAGCCCAGGTCCACATCGTTATTACTCTCATTCTGCCCGTCGTACATCTCGAAATAGTCGGCCACGGTGAGCCCTCCCTTGGTGGTCAGCCGGACGAAAGCGTTCCCATAGTCGCCGCTGTCAGGAAAGCCGCGGGCATTTAAGCCGCTGTCAAAGATGCCGTTGGCATCGAGAAAAAAGATGTTGCCCAACGTGTCCGCCATCAGTCCCGCGCCCGACCCCCAGATCGCTCCTTCATTGCCGTTCGGCGTGACATTCAGCACGGTCTCCTGCTTGAGCGTGGTCGCGTTATAACCCATGACCCAGCCCGTATAAGGACGGTCGTCACAGTGCGACCCCCACGTCAAATAAACTTCGCCCTCCAACAGCAGCAGCCCCGAACGCTCCTTGTACTGCGCCGGATCGAATACAACGAAGCCGCCGGAGCTGTTGTCGCCGCTGCCGGGATATTTGGCCTCGATTTCGACCGGTCCGTCATAGAGCTCCCCACCAGTCGTCGCATTCAGCGCATGCAGCCGCTGGTGATAATTGCCGGAGGAATCCTTCGTCATCGCGACGACATAAATCACGCCGTTCGATCCCGCCGGCCGGCTGATCACCGGAGTCGAGGTGATTCCAATCTCCGGCGTCACCTGGTCGCAACCCCGATCGTCAGACGTCGTCTCCCCCGATTTCAAAGTGCTGATGTGCCAGATCTTCGCTCCCGTGTCGGCATCGTAGGCGTAAACCGTGCCATGTTCCGTCGCCATAATAAGAAGGTTATGCGTGCCCTTGCCCGGGATGGGCACAGCCGACATATAAAGAGGTTGGGCATCCACCAGGCCATCCGCCTCCAACGTGAACAGCTTTCCAAATGAACTGGAATTCACGTTACTCAGCGTGAGGATGCTCTCCGAGAAATTGGTCCCCGTGCGCGCATTGTTGTTGTGGTAGGTAAGAACCTGCTGCGAAATTGCGCTGGTAGAACACGCCACAAGAAAAAGCACGAAGCAGGGGATTGATTTATACCCAGGAACTGGGAGCCGCTGGAATAATGAAGAATGGGGAAACGACAGCTGGGGGAGTGCCACGACGAAACCTCCTTGCGGGTACTTTCACTTTGTTGGCGAGGCGGCGCGGAAACGGGTGTTCCTTGGTTGCAAATTCGGGGGTAGACGAACACCTTCAACCAAAAAATAATTAATTGGATCGTAGGACCGCCGGAAGATGCCCGCAAGACACAGTAGTACGTGGCAACGGAGATCACGTTTCCCCAAGAGTTAGCAGGTTTGCGTTTGGGGTTGCAGGACTGAAACTGTCATCCTGAGCGCAGCCGTCCTTCAGGCGGAGCGAAGAGCCTGCCCTGAGCGCAGCCGAAGGGATCTCACGCTCAACCGTCTTGCCATGTACGCTAAACTGCACCCACTATCAGACACTCTAAAACTCGCGACGCCGCCCAGCGCGCCTACCGCCGCCAGCGGCTCAACACATACAGCAAAATCGAAAGCACGACACTCACCACCACCGATGTCGCGAGGGGAAAATATACCGTCGTGTTCTTCCCGCGATACAAGAAATCCCCGGGCAAGCGTCCCAGTGGAAAATGCAAGCGCCCCAGCCCC
>CAVQVP010000003.1:222500-1505377 GCA_963717205.1 uncultured Acidobacteriota bacterium
TACCCGCACAAGCGGGGTGAGTGGACAGTTTCAATCGAAGGTTTTTAGCTGATGGCTGAAAGCTGACGGCTGACAGCTGTTTTCACGAGGACGATATTTGACAACTGAATAGATTGGGTAAATACAAGGCGACGTAAATTTTTATGAGTGCCTGAGAGAAGTTGCTGGTGCGCGTAAACGTTGATAGGCGTTAAGCGCGCGATGAGCAACATTTAAGGCCCATAGAGTTTAAGCGGCGTGTTCGGGAAAGTTTTTAGCTGAAGGCTGATAGCTGACAGCTGAGAGCGATCCTGAGTGTGTCGAGTAAATTTTGTGGTCAAGCTACTAAGGGCGCATGGTGGATGCCTTGGCAGAAGCAGGCGATGAAGGACGTGGCAAGCTGCGATAAGCTTCGGGGAGCCGCAAGCAGGCATTGATCCGGAGATTTCCGAATGGGGAAACCCACGGAGGTAAAACCTCCGTACGGCGTGATGAATCCATAGTCACGCGCGAGCGAACCCTGGGAAGTGAACCATCTCAGTACCAGGAGGAAAAGAAAGAAACCTCGATTGCGAGAGTAGTGGCGAGCGAAATCGCAACAGCCTAAACCTGTTAGACCTTCGGGTTCAGCAGGGGTTGTAGGGTCGGCAACAGTAGAGTTACCAATTCAGTCGTTAACCGAAGCCCTCTGGAAAGAGGGGCCATAGAGTGTGATAGCCACGTAGGTGAAAACGAACTGAACTCGAAGCCGATACCTGAGTACCGCGGAGCACGAGAAACTTTGCGGGAAGCTACGGGGACCATCCCGTAAGGCTAAATACTAGCTTCTGACCGATAGTGAACCAGTACCGTGAGGGAAAGGCGAAAAGAACCCCTGCGAGGGGAGTGAAATAGTACCTGAAACCGTGTGCCTACAAACGGTGGGAGGACTATGCGGCGCAAGCCGAAAGTCTGACCGCGTGCCTATTGCATAATGAGCCGGCTAGTTATTCTTGTCAGCAAGGTTAAGCGAAAGCGAGCCGCAGCGAAAGCGAGTCCGAATAGGGCGAATCAGTTGGCAGGAATAGACGCGAAGCGGGATGATCTACCCTTGGCCAGGCTGAAAGTGGGGTAACACCCACTGGAGGGCCGAACGGGTGTTTGTTGAAAAAAGCTCCGATGAGCTGAGGGTAGGGGTGAAAGGCTAATCAAATTCCGTGATTGCTCGTTCTCTCCGAAATAGCTTTAGGGCTAGCCTCGTATGATTTGTCGTGGTGGTAGAGAACTGAATGGACTAGGGGGCTTTCCAGCTTACTGAATCCAATCAAACTTCGAATGCCATAGAACAACCAATACGGGAGTCAGACGGCGGGGGCTAAGCTTCGTCGTCGAGAGGAAAACAGTCCAGATCGCCTGCTAAGGTCCCAAAATATCAGCTAAGTGGGAAAGGAAGTCGGAACGCCCAGACAGCCAGGAGGTTGGCTTAGAAGCAGCCATCCTTTAAAGAAAGCGTAATAGCTCACTGGTCAAGCGGTCCGGTGCCGACAATTTAACGGGGCTTAAGCTGATTACCGAAGCAGCGAATGCACACCTTCGCGGGTGTGCGTGGTAGGAGAGCATTCTCAACAGTTTGAAGCTAGAGCGAAAGCACTGGTGGACGGTTGAGAAGAGACCCTGCCGGCATAAGTAGCGATAACGGAGGTGGGAACCCTCCGCGCCGAAAGTCTAAGGTTTCCTGAGAAAGGTTAATCCGCTCAGGGTCAGGCGGTCCCTAAGGCGAGGCCGAAAGGCGTAGCCGATGGACATCCGGTTAATATTCCGGACCTCCCTTGTTTTCGTTTGACGATGGGGTGACGCAGGAGGATAAGCAGGCCGTCCTATGGCTATGACGGTCGATGCGCGTAAGGTGTCTTTCGTAGGCAAATCCGCGAGAGAGTTATCACTGAGGCGCAAAGCAGTACTCCGTATGGAGGAAAGCTGCCGATTCCACGCTGCCAAGAAAAACCTCTAAGGAGAAAGTAAGGGAACCGTACCTCAAACCGACACAGGTAGACGAGGAGAATATCCAAAGGCGCTCGTGAGAACAGTTGGTAAGGAACTCGGCAATATAACCCCGTAACTTCGGGAGAAGGGGTGCCCCGGTAGAGTTCATAGCTCGAGGGGGCCGCAGCGAAATGCGCACTGCGACTGTTTAACAAAAACACAGGTCTCTGCAAAGTCGAAAACGACGTATAGGGGCTGACGCCTGCCCGGTGCCGGAAGGTTAAAGGGAGAGGTCAACCGCAAGGTGAAGCTTTGAACTGAAGCCCCGGTGAACGGCGGCCGTAACTATAACGGTCCTAAGGTAGCGAAATTCCTTGTCGGGTAAGTTCCGACCTGCACGAATGGCGTAACGAAAGTGCGACTGTCTTGCCGACTGACACGGCGAACTTGTAGTGCCGGTGAAGATGCCGGTTGCCCGCAACTAGACGGAAAGACCCCGTGCACCTTTACTATACCTTTAGTATGAACTATGGCCCTTGCTGCGCAGGATAGGTGGGAGGCTTTGATTCCAGGCTCTCGGGCTTGGAGGAGCCAACGGTGAGATACCACCCTGCGAGATCTGTGGTTCTAACTTAGTCCCGTTACCCGGGACAAGGACATACTAAGGCGGGTAGTTTGACTGGGGCGGTCGCCTCCTAAACGGTAACGGAGGCGCGCGAAGCTACGCTCAGGCTGTTTGGAAATCAGCCGTTGAATGCAAAAGTATAAGCGTGGTTGACTGCGAGACCAACAAGTCGAGCAGGTACGAAAGTAGGCTTTAGTGATCCGGTGGTTCTGCATGGAAGGGCCATCGCTCAACGGATAAAAGGTACGCCGGGGATAACAGGCTGATCGGAGCCAAGAGTTCATATCGACGCTCCGGTTTGGCACCTCGATGTCGGCTCATCGCATCCTGGAGCTGTAGAAGGTTCCAAGGGTTAGGCTGTTCGCCTATTAAAGCGGTACGTGAGCTGGGTTCAGAACGTCGCGAGACAGTTCGGTCCCTATCTGTTGTGGGCGCAGGAGATTTGAGAGGACCTGTCCTTAGTACGAGAGGACCGGGATGGACGAACCTCTTGTGTTCGAGCTGTCATGCCAATGGCACCGCTCGGTAGCGAAGTTCGGTAGTGATAACCGCTGAATGCATATAAGCGGGAAGCACTCCTCAAGATGAGATCTCCCAACCCGTAAGGGATAAGAAGGGCCCAGGAAGACTACCTGGTTGATAGGCTGGAGGTGAAAGTGCAGCAATGCATGCAGCTTACCAGTACTAATCGCCCGTTCGGCTTGACCATAAAATTTACTCGGTGCAGAAACAGTTGCCAGCTCTCAGCTTTCAGTCCTCAGCTAAAAACTGAGCTGAGGTGAGAGCAGCGTTTCTTCTCGACCGCCAGAATCTGGGTGGAGAAGATGAAACACGCTGACAACTGTGCGCCGACGCTTTTGAGCTTCTTCAGGAAGACCAGAGCAAAGCCGAAGTACGGTGGCTGAAATTGGAAGTAAACAATAAGAAAGTAAGCCACACCCAATCTATTCAGTTGTGAGGTATTGTCCTCACGATCTTTGAGAATTCAGCTCTTGGCTTTTGGCTCAGCTTTGCTGGCTATCGGCTGATAAGCGGAAGTCGAGAGAAACAAGCTTGCAGCGGTTGTGCGGCTGAGTCGAGGAATCACTCCTCAGTGGGCACGACATGGCTAGGGGCCAAGAGCCAATAGCCAAAAGCTGCTCCGCTTTGTCGGTGATCTTACCGCGGGGGATCCACCCGTTCCCATCCCGAACACGGAAGTTAAGCCCCGCAGGGCCGATGGTACTGCACGCGCCAAGTGTGTGGGAGCGTAGGTCGTTGCCGGCATAAATAAAGGCCACGTTGCGAAAACAGCGTGGCCTTTTCCTTTCTCTGTTTCAGGCCATGCGAGGGCGGTGACTAAGGACCGCTCTGGAACACTTTCTTTGTTTCTGCGCGCAACAAATACCACACTGCCCAAATGGATCCCGCGAGCAGAGCCAAAAAAAAAGAAGAAGAATTGGATATCATTAGTTGTTGTGCCGACGATAGCGCCACCGGTCTGCATCTGGGTCAAAATTTGAGTGGCGCTAAAAATAGGCGCGAGAACCGCTACTGCGGCTGATAACAAACGGCCCCAATTCTTCAACTTCAGCAGCCCGTACCCAGCGATCATGGAGACCGCAATAGTAAGGAGAAGTGAAAAGGCGAGCACTCCCCTGCCGCCGCTCGCGCGGGACCGCGGCGCTATCAGGAGGATGACAGCACCTGCGGCAGTTAGAAAACCATTGAACAGAATGAGTAAGGCAATTACCGTGACTCCCGGAGGCCTGTGCATTGAGCGCTCCTCATTGTAGGAGGCATTCAAAATCTCGTTGTACTCTACCCGCGGTTTAGAAAGAGCGTAATTTTTATTTGGGATTCCCTTTAATGTTGCCTATGCCGCGCAGGGTGCTGCACGCACCAAGCGTGTGGGAGTTCTTCGGCTGCAACATACCGCCACCTATGTGCCCTATATATACGTGGAGTACACAGGTCAGGATAAACTCCGATCGTTGCCGGCATAAATAAAGGCCAGTCTGAGAAATCCACTACGCCTGATCGATTCAGTGGACGCCAACGATACCGGAGCGGCTCCGGGAACAGTGCTGCTCTACCGCAAAGCAGATATCATGCGCCACCGTTCCACGGTGCACATGGATCCGCATTCGCCTGCGCTGGTCGATGCGCTACTCAGTGCCGATCTCTTTGGAATCGCGCCCATGGATGTGCTGCTCGTGGGAATTGCCGCGGATTCTTTCCAGCCGAGCTGCAGCTTGAGCCAACCCGTAAAAGCTGCGTTGGATCAGGTGATCGCAGAAGTTCTGGCTGAGTTGAATCGTTTGGGTGTTTCCTACGGGCGCAGGGAACATCCCGGCGAACTTGGCATTTGGTGGCTTGTTGAGAAAAAGATTGCCGAGGAAAATAGGAACGCCTGACCGCTTCCAGCACCGGATTCGCAATCCCAACTGCTGTATATTTTCCTAGCAAATGCGAGGCAATTGATCGCCTGAGAGCATGTCCACGATGCGCGCCCATCGCCAAATCGTTTACCGTGCCGTGAACTGCGAGCGAACCAATGGTGCCGCCGGGAAAACACGAGCGAAATTTACGACTCCGCAGGGAGCAATTCCGCTTCTAGCGCCCCCATCGCTTGCAAAAGCTTGTACGTGCGCTCAGCCTCTGATGAATCCACCTGGCTGATGGCGAAGCCGACGTGCACCATCACATAGTCGCCCAAGCCTGCCTCGGGCACGAAGCTCAGCGATACTTGGCGTACGATCCCGCCGAACTGCACGCGGGCCTCACGCAGAAGTCCTAGTTCCTGGATTTCGATAATCTTCCCTGGTATCGCAAGGCACACGGCTGCTCTCCCACAATCAGTACAGTATGATTTGCCACGGCGATCTGTGACGATCGACACGCATCGACGTGACGAACCGCACACCCAGAGCAATATTGCGGCAGCAAAGAGGGATTCCTCCTGTCTCGCTTCGCTCGCGCGTCGGAATGACAGGGCTCGTGTGACGGCGATAGCTACTTTGGAGGGGTGGACTGCGAGGGCGGCGGAGGTAGAGATCCTTCAGCGACGATGAATGCTTAAGATGTCGCGGCGATGCAAAGGGAAGCTCTCGATATTTGTTGGAAGCCATCTCATAAATAGTCCAGAGCAGCAAGTCGAGGTCCCTCAGGGGCTGAAGCCCTCGTTTTTATTGGCCCTGGACGGCACGACTGAACGTCGTGCCCTTCCCGAACTTGAAACGGCTAGCCGTGGGCTATTTCATGGCGGAATTTTCTGGGAGGCGAGGCTCCCAGGTCCGGGAGCGCGAGATTGCTTCATTCCAGCGCTGTTGCATGCTTTCGGCCTGGAATCGGGGCATCTTGGGGTCAAAGCAGCGTTGGTCGTGAGACAGGTTCGAGATTGACTGCACTTCCTTCCAGACGCCGGTGGCGAGACCGGCAAGAAATGCGGCGCCGAGTGCAGTGGTTTCCGTCATCGCAGGGCGGACGACGGGGACGCCAAGAATGTCCGCCTGAAATTGCATGAGAGCATTGTTGGCGGAGGCGCCGCCATCGACGCGCAGTTCGGGGAGCGGAGTGCCGGCGTCGGTTTGAACGGCGTCCATGAGATCGGCGACCTGATAGGCAATGCTTTCGATGGCGGCGCGGGCAACGTGAGCGGCGGTGCTGCCGCGGGTGAGGCCGAAGATTGCACCACGAGCGTAGGAATCCCAGTGCGGAGCGCCGAGGCCGACGAAGGCGGGGACGAAGTAGACTCCGCCATTGTCGGGGACGGAGCTGGCGAGGGCCTCGACATCGGTGGAGGTTCGAATGATGCCGAGGGCGTCGCGCAACCACTGAACGACGGCTCCGCCGACGAAGACGCTGCCTTCGAGCGCGTAGTGGGTGACTCCGGCGATCTTCCAGGCCACGGTGGTGACGAGGCGATGAGTAGAGACGACGGCGCGCGTGCCGGTACTCTGCAACAGGAAGCAGCCGGTGCCGTAGGTATTTTTGGTGAGGCCGGGAGTGATGCATCGTTGGCCGAAGAGCGCGGCTTGTTGATCGCCGGCGATGCCTGCGATCGGAATTCCCTTGAGGCCGGGGACTGAGCTGACTTCTCCATAGACTTCGCTGGAGGCGTGGACTTCGGGCAGCATTGAGGCGGGGATATTAAAGAGTGCGAGAAGATCGTTGTCCCAGCGGCCGGTGTGAATATTGAAGAGCATGGTGCGGGAGGCGTTGCTGGCATCGGTGAGATGCAGGCGGCCGGCGGTTAACTTCCAGAGGAGCCAGGTGTCGACGGTGCCGAAGGCGAGACGTCCAGCCTGGGCAAGCTGGCGGGCTTGCGGGATATGATCCAGGATCCAGGAAATTTTGCTGGCGGAGAAGTAGGCGTCGATTAACAGGCCAGTGCGCTGCTGAATCAGAGTTTCGTGACCTTGAGATTTGAGATGCTGGCAGAATTCGGCAGTGCGGCGATCCTGCCAGACGATGGCGTTGTAGATGGGCATACTGGTGGCGCGATCCCAGACGATGGCGGTTTCGCGCTGGTTGGTGATGCCGATTGCAGAGACGTCGCTGGGCTGGACATGGGCTTGGGCTAGAGCTTCCAGAGCGACGGCGAACTGCGATGTGGCGATCTCTTCGGGATCGTGTTCGACCCAACCCGGCTGGGGAAAAATCTGCGTGAACTCGCGCTGGGCAAGGGAGCGGACGGCGCCACGGTCGTCGAACAGGAGAGCTCTGGAGCTTGTGGTGCCTTGATCGAGAGAGAGAATGTAGGGCAAGGTGGCCTCCGATTTTTCTTAGAGCGCTTCTAATTTCTTTCTTAGAGCGCATCTTTCTTAGGGCACATCTAAGGCGTTCGGCTGGACGAAGATTTTCCCGCCGACGAGAATTGAGCGCGGAGAAATCGTCGAATACCGAAATCGTAGACTGCGGCGCCGACAAGTCCACCGATGAGCGGAGCGACAACGGGAATCCACCACACCCTGGCGCCGTCGGTGAGGCCATTGTTTTTGAATCCAGCCATGGCGGTGAAAAGGCGTGGACCGAAATCGCGCGCGGGGTTGATGGGATATCCATGCATGCCTCCGAAGCTCATGCCGATCGCCACGACGACTAATCCAATCATGAGAGGCGCGAGGTTGGCTCCGGGCGGGACGTTAAACTCGTCGGTGATCGCCAAGACCAGAAGCAGCAGCAGCGCGGTACCGATGACTTGATCGAGAAATCCGGCTTGCGGCCATGCGGGAAAGGCCGGGAAGGTCGTGAACACGCCCGCGGTTCTTTCCAGTTGAGGATCGACCTGGTGAAAGGCCGGCAGATAGTTCCGGTAGACAAGAGCGGCGGCAAGGAATGCACCAGCCGTTTGCGCGATTGAATACGGTAGCACTTTGCGCCAGGGAAAACCGCGGAACACTGCGAGGGTCAATGTGACTGCCGGGTTGAGATGGCCGCCGGAAACTTTTCCGGCGACGTAGATGCCCATGGTTACCGCGAGTCCCCAACCCAAAGTGATATTGGTGTAGCCGCCGTGAACGGTGGCGGCCGGCGTCGCTGTCGGGAACAACACCACCATGGCAACCACGCCCGTGCCGAAGAGGATCAAGACGAAGGTTCCGAGAAATTCGGCGATCAACTCGGCGGCCAATGTGGGCTTTTTGTTCATGAGGCGGCGTGCTCCTGGGCTGAGGCGCGGAGGCTTCGAACCGCAAGTAGTCTAGCAAGGATCGGTCGCGGGCCTCGATTCCAAGGGCTCGATTGCAAGATGCCCAAGCACGAGAGTCAGAAATCCCACTTCTCGCAAAAGACGCGAGAAATGGGGCACCCATGCCCGGAGAATCCACGAAAAGAATGCTGTGAACGGTAATGGTATTGCAGGAGATTTTTCTTGACAGCGGGCGCATGGCCTGTAAGATAAAGAATATTTATTCAACATTGTGAATAAATATGCATGATGAATAAAGCGCTGCGGCAAAGAGCTGTTTTGGACACGTTGCGGCATGGGCCCATCGGCAATCAGGAAGACTTGCAGCGAGCTTTGCGCAAGCGGGGATTCAGAGTAGGGCAGGCGACGCTGTCGCGGGATATTCGCGATCTGAATTTGAGCAAGACGGCGGCTGGCTACACGCTGCCGCAAGGGGAAAGCGCAGCGGGTTTGGCTTTGCCCCCGGTGCAACGGTTGGTTCGCGAGTTTGTGCTGGATGTGCGGCCGGCGCAGAACCTGCTGGTGGTGAAAACCATTACCGGCAGCGCGCAGCCGGTAGCAGCGGCGCTTGACGAGCAGGAATGGGAGGAAGTGGTGGGGACGATTGCCGGTGACGACGCGATTTTGATTGTGTGTCCCGATAGGGATGCTGCCAAGAAGGTCGCGGTGCGCATTGGGGAGATGCTGGGCTGATGGGTGCAAAGGTAAAGACCGCAGTGCTGGGGGCAAGCGGCTACTCCGGGCTTGAGCTGACGCGCATTCTCGAACGGCATCCGCGACTGGAGAAGCCTGTTTTGTTGCGGCGCGAGGGCGGAAGCAACGGAGCGAAAGATTTGGCCGAAATATTTCCGGAGTTGTCGGGCAATGGCGGCTATCCGGTGCGGGCGCTATCGTGGCCGGAACTGAAACGGCAAAGCGTGCAGCTACTTTTTCTGGCTACTCCGCATGAAGCGTCGCGGTCACTTGTACCCGAGGCGATCGCTCAGGGTTTCCGGGTAATCGATTTGAGTGGCGCGTGGAGGCTCAAGCAAACGCAGCACCGTGCGATTTATTCGTTTCAGGATGCGGATGCTGCCACTGCCGCGGAATTAACGGCAAAAGCGGTGTATGGACTGCCCGAGTTGAACAGCGATTCCATTGCGAAGGCTGAGTTGGTGGCGAATCCGGGTTGCTATGCCACCTCGGTGATCCTCGCGTTGGCCCCGCTAGTGAAGGCCGGCCTGGTCGATCGCGCGCATGGAATTATCTCGGACTCGAAGTCGGGAGTGTCGGGAGCGGGCAAGGAGCCCACGTCGCGAACGCATTTCGTTTCCGTGGCGGACAATCTCTCCGCTTACTCGGTGTTCGAACACCGGCATCTGGGAGAGATGGTCGAGCAGTTGCGGTTGAGCGACACGGAACTGATTTTCACGCCGCATCTGCTGCCGATTCCGCGCGGGATTCTTTCGACTATCTACGTGCGTTTGAATCGAGCCATGAAGGCGGCGGAAGTTGAATCTTGTCTACGAGATTTCTATTCGGGTAAGCATTGGGTGCGAGTGTTTGCGACTCCAAACTTGCCACAGTTGCAGTTTTCGCTGCACACAAACTATTGCGACCTCGGATTTTGCCTCGCGCAGGATGGGCGCCGGCTGGTACTCATTTCGTGCGTGGACAATCTTCTGAAAGGCGCGGCAGGACAGGCCGTGCAGAACATGAATCTGATGTATGGGTGGGAAGAGCGGGAGGGTTTGCAGTGACGATTGTGGTGAAGATTGGTGGCGCGGCGATTGAGGATGCAGTGACGCTGCGCAAGTGTGCGAAGTCCGTCGCGGAATTGGCGCAGGATGGGCATCGTGTAGCGGTGGT
Source organism: uncultured Acidobacteriota bacterium (assembly GCA_963717205.1). Classification (GTDB taxonomy): domain Bacteria; phylum Acidobacteriota; class Terriglobia; order Terriglobales; family Acidobacteriaceae; genus Sulfotelmatobacter. The sequence continues at coordinate 232,586 of CAVQVP010000003.1, forward strand.
TCATGGCGGCGGCGGTGCCTTGACTCGCATGCTCGAGAGGTTGGGGAAGAAAAGCGAATTCGTGGACGGGTTGCGCGTGACTGATGCGGAGACTCGGGACGCGGCGCTGATGGTGTTGGCTGGGGTTGTTAACAAGAAACTGGTGGCGGCGATTCAGGCTGCGGGGATGCCGGCGATTGGTTTCTGCGGCGGGGACGGGATGACGTTCCGCGCACGAAAGAAATTTGTTCACGGCCGTGATTTGGGGTTTGTGGGCGAGATTTGTTTCGCCGAACCATGCTGGATCGAAGCCTTGTGGCAACAGGGAGGAATACCGGTGCTGGCGTCACTGGCGCTGGGCGCTGACGGCGAATATTACAACGTGAATGCCGATGAAATGGCGGCGGCGTGCGCCGCGGCTTGCCACGCGAACACTTTGATTTTTCTCACCGACGTGCCCGGAGTGAAAGATGCGTCGGGCTGTGTGATGCCGCGGCTCAGCACGAAGCAGGCAGCTGAGTTAGCAGCGGGATCGATTATCAGCGGCGGCATGCTGCCGAAGCTACAGGCGTGCGGGCTAGCGCTGAAACAAGGCGTGGGACGAGTGAAGATTCTGCCGGCAACCGAAGTAGAAATGTTGCCGCAGTTTTATCTCACCAAGTTGTCGTGTGGAACGGAGGTTACGTATTCATGAGTTCGCCGGCTGTTACCAGCAAGGAATCGAAATTGAATAGTCGTGTACGGGGCCGGATGGCGGCCGCTCCGGAGAGAACGCCGCAAGTGTTCTGGTGTCCGGACCTGGTCTCAACTCGCGATCTCGGACCCGCAGGGGTTCACGCTGTTTTGGATCTGGCGGGCATCATGAAGTCGCGTCCTGCTGATTTTCGTCGAGCCCTCGCGGGACGGCAGATTGTGATGTTCTTCGAGAAACCTTCGTTGCGAACCCGACTGACGTTCGAGGCCGGGATGGTGAGCCTCGGTGGCACAGCGATGTTTGTGGACCAGACTCACGAACGAATCGACGCGCGCGAACAGCTGAGCGATGTGGCGCACAACCTGGAGCGCTGGGTCGATTTGATTGTCCTGCGGACGTATTCGCAGGAAACCATCCACGGGATGGCACGGCACGCCTCGGTTCCGGTGATTAACGCGCTCAGCGATCTGGAGCACCCGTGCCAGGCGCTGGCTGACTACATGACGCTGCGGGAGCGCTTTGGAGATTTGAAAAGCCTGGGCCTGGCCTACGTCGGTGACGGAAATAATGTGGCGCATTCATTGTTGCTGACCTGTGCGTGCCTGGGGTCGTCGATTCGGGTGGCAACTCCGGCGGGATACGAGCCTGATCCACAGATTGTTGCCGATGCGCGCGAGATTGCTGAAAACACTGGGGCCGAGATTTGCTTGTTATCCGACCCACACGAGGCCGTGGCTGGAGCTGACGCGATTTACACCGATGCCTGGACCAGCATGGGGCAGGAAAAACAAGAGGGAGAGCGGGCGCAGATTTTTCCTCCGTATCAAGTGAATTCGGAACTGATGGCGGAAGCGGCTCCGCACGCGGTGTTCATGCACTGCCTTCCGGCGCATCGCGGACAGGAAGTGACGGATGCAGTGATGGACTCGGAGCGGTCTTTGATTTTCGAACAAGCGGAAAATCGCCTGCACGTACAAAAAGCGATTCTTTATTTGCTGCTGGGCGGCGGCGATCGTCTGCCCGCAAGGAGCGCTCATGCCTGAAAAAGTCGTACTTGCATATTCGGGAGGACTTGATACCTCCATCATTATTCCGTGGCTCAAGGAAAATTACGCTTACAACGTCATCGCGATGGTCGGCGACGTGGGCCAGGGCGACGACATTGAAGCCGTTGTCGAGAAGGCGTATGTCACGGGCGCAAGCAAAGTGATCGTGGAGGATCTCCGCGAGGAGTTTCTGACGGGATACGTTTTTCCCGCGCTGCAAGCAGGCGCCGTGTACGAGCATAAATATTTATTGGGAACATCGCTGGCGCGTCCGGTGATCGCAAAGCATCAAGTCGAAGTTGCTATGCGCGAGGGAGCGACCGCCGTAGCGCATGGCTGCACGGGAAAAGGAAACGATCAGGTTCGCTTCGAATTGACCTATCAAGCGCTGGCGCCGGAGTTGAAGGTAATTGCGCCGTGGCGGGAATGGTCCCTGAAATCGCGCGAAGACTGTTTGGATTACGCCGAGCAACACGGGATTGCCGTGGCGGCGAGCCGCGAGAAGATTCATAGCCGCGATCGCAATCTGTGGCACCTGAGTCACGAAGGCGGAGAGCTGGAGGATGCGGGGAATGCTCCGCTGGCGACCACATGGCAGATGACTCGCTCGCCGCAAGAGGCGCCGGACAAGGAAGAACAGGTCACCATTGGTTTCGAGAAAGGAATTCCGGTGGCGGTCGGTGGGATGAAGCTCGATCCAGTGTCGCTGGTCGAACTGCTGAATGAGATTGGGTCGCGCAATGCGATTGGGCGCGTAGATCTGGTGGAGAACCGTTTTGTCGGGATTAAATCGCGCGGGTGTTATGAAACGCCCGGCGGAACGTTGCTGATTGCGGCTCATCGCGAACTGGAGGCGCTCTGCCTGGAGCGCGAGGTCGCGCACTTCAAGCAGCACGTAGGGTTGAAGTATGCGGAGCTGGTTTACTTCGGATTCTGGTTCACGCCGCTGCGCGAGGCCCTGGACGCCTTTGTCGCGACCACGCAAAACGAAATGACGGGCAGTGTAACGCTGTCTTTGTATAAGGGAAACGTTTCGGTGGTGAGCCGGCAGTCTGAGCACTCGCTTTATCGCACCGATCTTTCGTCTTTCACGATGGGCGAAAGCTACGATCAGAAAGATGCGGCGGGATTCATCCGAATTCTGGGACTTCCCTCGCGCACACGCGCGCGAGCTCGCGTGGAGGTTGCGCGATGAAGATGTGGTCGGGGAGATTCCGGCAGCCGCTGGACCCGCAATTCGAACGCTGGCAGCGGTCGTTTGATTTCGACCGGCGGCTGCTGAAGTACGAACTGGCGGCGAGCGCGGCTCACGCTCGGGCCTTGAAGAATGCAGGAGTTGTTTCCGCGGAAGAACTTATCTGTATCCTTGAGGGACTTCAGCAAATTGGCGAGTTGGCCGCAACCGCAAAGGGCCGTGTCGAAGACGATGAAGCGGAGGACGTGCATCATTTCGTCGAAAAGCAGCTGGTGAAGCGGCTAGGCGAGGTAGGGTACAAGTTGCACAGCGGGCGCAGCCGTAACGAGCAGATCGCGACAGATTTGCGTTTGTATGTAAGAGCGGCGATCGATCAGTTAAGAAGTGATCTGGCCGAGGTGTGTGCGGAGTTTGTCGAGCGGGCAGAACAAGCCGGCGGAGCCGCGATGCCCGCTTATACGCATTTGCAGCATGCGGAGCCGGTGCTGGTTGCGCATTGGCTGCTGGCTTATGTCGAAATGTTCTGGCGGGATGCTGACCGGCTTGCCGATTGCCGCAAGCGGCTGAATGTGTGTCCGCTGGGATCGGGTGCCGTGGCCGGTGCGACTTTACCGTTGGATCGTGCTCGCATGGCGGGTGAACTTGCATTTGCTAGTCCGACGGCGAACAGCATTGACGCTACCAGCGATCGCGATTTTGTGCTGGAGTTCGTCAATGCACTTTCGCTTCTGGGGCTGCATCTGAGCCGGTGGGCGGAGGAAATGATTATTTTCTCCACGCAGGAATTCGGATTTGTGGAGCTGCCTGAGGCTTATTCGACGGGCAGCAGCGCGATGCCGCAGAAGAAGAATCCGGATCTTTTGGAGTTGGTAAGGGGCAAAAGCGGCCGCGTCGTCGGAAGCGCAACTGCACTGATGGTTGCGATGAAAGGATTGCCTCTGGCTTACAACAAAGATTTGCAGGAAACGCAGGAGCCGCTGTTCGACGCCACGGACTCGGCGCTTGGGATGTTGCCGCTGGTTGCAGGATGGATGAAGGCGGTCGAGTTCGATCATGAACGTATGAGCGAGGCAGCGCGATCGGGATTCATGAATGCGTGGGCGGCCGCGACTTACCTTGTGAAACGCGGCGTTGCGTCGCGACTGGCGCACGAGCAGATCGGCAAGGCTGTGAAGTTGTGCGTGGAAAAGAAATGCGACCTGCAGGATCTAAAGCTTGAGGAGTTGCGTGCTTTGAATCCGTTATTCGATGAGAGTTTTTATGAGTGCTTGAAACCGGCTTCTGTGCTGGCGATCCACGATGTGGTTGGCGGCACTGCGCCGGCGCGAGTGCGGGATGGGATTGCGGCAGCGCGAAAGAAAATCGAATCACTTCGTAGTGAATCAACCCATAGCGAATCACTGCATGTCGAGCCAGCCAGCGAGGAGGTTCATGCGCACTCGTAAAGCGATTTTGCCGGATGCCCAGCACATCCACGAACTAATCTCGGCCTTTTCGGGGGACGGCACGCTGTTGCCGCGGACGCTGGCGGAGATTTGTGAGAACGTGAGGGACTTTGTGGTTCTGGAAGATGAAGGCCGCATTATTGGGTGCGGGGCGCTGCATCTTTACGGCACGCACCTGGCTGAAATTCGTTCGATCACGGTAGGTCCGCGGGCGCAGGGGCATGGCGGCGGTACCCGGCTGATGAAGGCTTTGATGGCTGAGGCTAAGCGGCACCGCGTGGATTGCATCTGCCTGTTTACTCGCGCCCCCGAATTTTTTGCGCGACAGGGATTCGAGATAGCGAGACGCGAAGATCTTCCCGACAAAATTTACAAGGACTGCCACGTCTGTCCCAGATTTCACCAATGCGATGAAGTGGCGATGGTGCGGGGCAAGCTGCCCACATTCGCAATCCTGCCCGAGCCGACGAATTGGCTGGTGAGAATCCAGGCGCAGCAGTAGCCACATTCGGTCTCAGAGACATTCGATCCCCGAGATAAGGAAGCGAGCTAAACGCGCGATTTTATCGCATCGCAAAGAACGCGATGCATCGCGCGGCTCGCTCAGATCCCCTTCGGCAAGCTCAGGGCAGGCTTTCGCGGCGAAAAGAACGCTTGCTCAGGATAACAATCAAACTCAGAACCTGTAAATTCCTGCGGACGAGGACACCTTTCATTCAACAGCTGGATACCGGAGGTGCCGCCACCGATGCTATGATCGGTTTGCGACAAGGCTAGAATCCCGTTCGAGGGTGGCATCCAGGCCTATGGCAATCGTTACTCCTAACAGCTCCCTTCCCACCTCTACCTCGGCTCCGCAAACGTCAACGAACTACACCGTACCACTGGCGGTGGTGACCACGCTATTTTTCATGTGGGGCTTTCTGACTTGTCTCAACGACATTCTTGTCCCACACTTGAAGCCCATTTTCGACCTGAATTACGCACAGATCATGCTTATCCAGTTTGCGTTCTTTGGGGCGTATTTTCTGTTCTCCATACCATCGGCCAAAGTGATTGACTGGATCGGTTACCAGCGATCGATGGTGGCAGGTTTGCTGACCATGGGCGTGGGCGCCTTTCTTTTTGTGCCGGCTGCCATGGTTCCGTCGTACCCGCTGTTCCTGATCGCACTCATCGTACTCGCCACCGGGATTACATGTTTGCAGGTGGCGGCCAATCCCTACGTAACCGTGTTAGGTAAACCCGAGACGGCCTCGAGCCGGCTGAATCTGACGCAGGCCTTCAATTCTCTTGGTACTTTTCTAGCTCCTTTCTTCGGCGGCTTGCTGATTCTAAGTGCGGCCCCAAAGAGTATGTCTGAAATCCGTGCGATGACGCCGGATGCCCTGCAGGCCTACCGTCTGCACGAGGCGGCGACGGTAAAGCTGCCTTACATCGGGCTGGGAATTGCGCTGGTGCTGCTGGCGATTGCGATCGGAAGTTTCAAATTGCCGAAAATCCCACAGGCGCAGCATAAGGTTGGTGAAAAGGTAAACGACTCGATCTGGAGGCATCCCAATCTAATCTTTGGCGCGATCGGTATTTTCGTTTACGTTGGTGCGGAGGTTTCTATCGGGAGTTTCCTGGTGAACTATTTCAGCCAGCCGGAGATTGGCGGCCTTACCGAAAAAGTTGCAGCCAGTTTCGTCGCGTTCTACTGGGGCGGAGCGATGGTTGGGCGCTTCATTGGATCCGGACTGCTGCAGAAGATGAAGACGGGGCAACTGCTTGGCATTTGCGCGGTCTGTGCTGCGGCCCTGGTTGCAACTTCCATGCTCAGTACGGGTCACTTTGCGATGTGGAGCATCATCCTGGTCGGGTTTTTTAATTCCATCATGTTTCCCAGTATTTTCACCCTCGGCGTAGCGGAGCTTGGTCCGCTAACCGGGGACGGCTCCGGAATCATGATTATGGCAATTGTCGGCGGAGCGCTGATTCCACTCGCGCAGGGCGCGATTGCCGACAGAATTGGAATTCATCACGCATTCTTTCTTCCTGTCATCTGTTACATCTATATTTTGTTCTTCGCGTTGAGCGGCTCGAAGCCCAATAGCCTCCGGCAGCGGGCGTAGCGCAGGATTGCGAGCATGTCGAAACCGTCCCATGTATCGCCAAAGCGGCGAGACCCTTCGACCAGCTCAGGGCAAGCTATAGGCCATCCAGCTCGGCAAGATTAAGCAGTTGCGAGGTCCGGCTTTTTTCTTGCGCCCTCGAAGTGTGCTTCGATCTCTTCGAGGGTCTTCCCTTTCGTTTCCGGCAGAAAGAAGGCGGCGGTGATGAAGTAGATTACGGTGCACGCCGCGAAACCGAAGAACATGGTGGAGTATCCATACTTGCCGACGGTGGGCAGAAACGTGGCGGCGATTCCAGTTGAAACCGCCTGGTTAATGAGCAGAGCGATGCTCATGCCGTTGGAGCGAATGCGGGTGGGCATCAGTTCCGAGAGCGCCAGCCACACACATACACCGGGGCCGATTGCAAAAAATGCCATGAACACGAAGAGGGTGATCGCTACCAGCCAGCCATGATGCGAGTCGGGCACGGGACTCACCAGGGCATTGTCGATCCTTAGCGGAGCCTGGCGCGACGCGTCGAGATCGCTGAATGGATTGGAAAAAAACGCGACCACTTTATTTGCGGGGAGACAGCTTTCGCGCATGATCTCGATCGGAGCGGCGGCAGCATCGTCGGATCGAGCGGCTTTGGTGGCGGCCCGAAAATCGCCACAGGAATAAATGATGACCAGCGATGTGGGGCCGTCGCCGAGCGCATGGCCCGCGAGCAGCGTATCGGCCATGTGGTTGTCATAACGTAAGGTAAGCTTCTGGTCTGCATTCACCATCGATTGAACTGCAGAGCGAGAATCCACACGCAGCTTTTCTGTGCTGCGGAATAGAGTGCCGGTACACAGCAGGGAGACGATGATTCCCGCGCTGCCCACCGACAAAAGAAACTTGCGTCCCTTACGATCGACCAGCAGGATGCCGCCGATGGTCATCAGAAAATTGACGATGGTGAAGAGCACGTAGCCCCAGTGAGCCTGCACGTCGGAAAGTCCGCTTTGCAAGAGAATGTTGGCGTTGTAGCCGATGATGGAGTTCACGCCGGTAGCCTGGTTGCAGGCGAGAATCACGCAGGCGAGCACAAACGGGATCACGTATTTCCGGCGAAGAAGCGATTCTTTCACCTTTGCTCCGGTGGAAGTCTGGGCTTTCTCTGCGGCAGCAGCTTGTTCCATTTCCGCGAGTTCGAGGTTCGCTTGTTCGCTGGTGCGCGAGCGCAGAAGAGCCGCAAGGGCGGAGTCGCGCTTTCCGTGACGAAACAGCCAGCGTGGAGACTCGGCTACCATGAAACTGCCAATCACAAACAATATTCCCGGCGGCAACGAAACCCAGAAGATGCTGCGCCATGCCGTATCTTTAAAGGCGAAGAGTTTGATCGGATCGCCGAGCTTCGCGACTTCCTCGACGCGAATGCTGAAGAACATGCCAACCACGGCAGCGGCCACAATTCCGAGCGTGAGCAGCCACTGGAAGATGCCGGTACCTTTGCCGCGGCTCGATGCGGAGAGACACTCCGCCAAATAGAGCGGGACTACGACACCGATCAAGCCGGCGCTGATGCCTTGCAGCAAGCGACCGAGGACCAACGGTTGGTAGCCGTGCGAAAGCGCAATCATGGGGATGCTGACGACGAACAGCACACCGCTGAGCGCCATCAGAATTTTGCGGCCCATCCAATCCGCCAGAGTGCCGGCGAATAGAGTTGAGATCACGCTGCCCAGAAGAACGGCGGCGACAACGATGGAAAGCTGGCCGGCATTTAATCCGGAAGTGGCTTCAAGATAAGGCAGAGCGCCGGCGATGATGCCGACATCGACGCCATAGAGCAAGCCGCCCAGTCCTGCGACAAGCAGCAGAAAGCGGTTATAACCGGATTTTTCGTCGTGCGCCACAGTTGGAAGTCCTTTGGCGGATCGGGAAATTTTAAAATTTAGTCTTCGTGAGGATACTACGGCAGGGCAGGTGGAAGTGGGTGACGCCCCAAATCAGTCAGCAGATTGGGGATGTGTAAAGGAGGAGCTGTACGATGCAAGTGGTAGGAATTATCGTTGATGGGAAATGTCGTTGAGCGATCCGTGCCCGGTGGGCTAGCGGACCGTCAACGAGAAGTTTCATTGAGCGGGGTGTCGCGGCGGCCTGAGGCTAAGCGATGACCTGGACGGAAACCAGCTCGGGGTTGCAGCGGGAGTTCTGGATGGATTTGACCGCGTCTTCCGCAGTGAATCTGCCCATGGCCAGTGCCAGTTTGCGGTTGGTTGTCGTCTGGATGGGAGTGCGGTCGATGCGCTGCACATACTCAGGAGCGCGCGTGCCAGTGCGGTTTACTTTCACAAGAAACTTGGTGTTTGTCATGTTTCTCCCTTTAGAACGATAAAGACGGACGGCGCAAAGTTCGGGCGGGCCGCTGAATTGCAAAAGATTGTAAGAGGAAGAAGGAATATTTCCTCTAGCTATAATAGTAGGCTAGTTAACAGCGGTTGTCAAGGCGGGCGGAAAAGGATCATGGTGCAGTTTGTTGTAGGTACCAAGCCGGTTGAGCAGGAGATCCTTCGCTCCGCCTGAAAAACGGCTACGCTCAGGATGACACTTTCGCGCAGAAAACCAAACTGCACACTACCCCGAAGAGCCACTCTTCCGCGGTCGCGCCCGGTTCGCATCGTCGTGTTAGGGCTGCAGGATCTGGCCGGCTTGGGGATGAACTTGGTGGTTGTTGATCTCGCTGGCATCCCATCCGCCGCCCAGAGCTTTCACCAGATAGACGGAGCTGACCATTTGCTGACCGAGCAACTGCGTCTCCAGCCGCTCGCTGGCTAACAGCGTGGTCTGCGCCGTGATTACATCGAGGTAAGCAGTAACTCCTCCGACGTAACGATTGTTGGCGATCTCGAGCGCGCGACGGGCATCTTCGACGGCTGCGCCCTGGGTGGAAAGAGCTTGCGAGAGCGTGCTCAGATTGCTGATGCCGTCCTCGACCTCCTGAAAGGCCGTCAGCACGGACTGGCGGTAGTTGGCGACGGACTGGTCATAAGCGGCGCGGGCAGCGGCAAGATTCGCGCGGTTGCGGCCGCCCTGAAGGATGGGTTCCAAAGCGTCGGCCCCGAGTGACCAGAAGAGGCTGGGAGCATTCAGCAGTTGTGCGATATCTGTGCTCTGCCAGCCTCCGGAGCCGCTTAAGGTGATGTGCGGGTAAAAAGCTGTACGCGCGATTCCGACCTGCGCGTTCTGGAATGCCATCTGGCGCTCGGCGGTGGAAATGTCGGGCCGGCGTTCCAATACGTCGGACGGCACTCCGAGAGGGACGGGCGGCGGCGTGGCGTTAAGCGGAATAGCAGGTACGCCGAAGTTGGCGGCCGCCTGGCCCACAAGCACGGCGATCGCATGTTCATATTGGGCTCGGGACTGCTGCACCAGGGCGAGCTGCGAAATAGTGGAGTCGAGGACCGTGGCTTGTTGCGCGACTTCGAGTCCGTTGGCGATGCCGCCGTTGTGGCGATCGTTTACCAGGTCCAGGCCCTTGCGCTGGTAGCCCACGGATTCCTGGACCACTTGAAATTCCGCGTCAAGCTCACGTAGAGAAAAATAATCCGCGGCGAGTTCCGCGGTCAGTACTAACTGCACGTTTTGCAGATCGGCGGCGGTGGATTGAAGTGAGGCGTTGGCCGCTTCCATGTTGCGCCGCACATGCCCGAACAGATCAGCCTCGTAATTGATGTTGAAAGGAATTGTGTAGACACTCTGGGTATAGGGCGGAATCGCCCGAGTTACGCCATTGGAATTGGTGGGCACTGCGCCGTTCAGTGGACGATTTCCGGAGCCGCGTTCGCGGACGGCGTTGGGATCGGTTGAAAGTTGCGGAAAAAAATCTGCAGTGGCGACGCGCGCCAGCGAGCGCGCCTGGTTCAAGCGATCGCGTGCGGCGACCAGGGACTGGTTCGCTTGAAGCAATTGTTGTTCGTAGGCATTGAGGGTGGGATCGTTATAGACCTGCCACCAGGCGCCCTTGGGAATTGAGTCTTTGGGCGCGGCCTGCTGCCAGGGCGGTTGCGTCTTCCATGCATCGGGCGGCGGCGCGGCGGGTGCGGGGCGGCTGTAGCGCGGACCGACCGTGCATCCGGCTGCGAAGGCAAGCAGCGCGATCAACGATGAGAGTGCAGATCGCTTCACTGCCCGGAGCCTTTCTGCTGATTGTTACTCGGATGTTCGTTATTCCGGCGATCGTTAATCTGGTGATCCTTATTCTGGTGATCGTTAATCTGGCTCTGCGGCTTCTGGTCCTGCGATGGTTGCGCTTGCAACCCCGGTTGAGCTTGCTGCTGGTTTGGCGGAGCTTGCGCAACATTCACCTGCTGCCCATCCTCGAGTGAATCCGCAGGATTGATTACGACGTGATCGGTAGCGGCAACGCCGCCGAGAATTTCCAGCGTGGTACCGTAATCGCGTCCGATGTTGATGGCTCGAAGCTGTATCTTATTATCCGGGCCGACTACGGCAACCTGCGGGCCTTGCGCACGGAACAGCATTGCATTCACCGGCACCGTAACTTTATTGACGTTATTGCCGACGGCGAAGTGCACCTCTCCGAACGAGCCGGGCAGGAGACGGCCGTCCTTGTTGGGAACATCGACCTCTGTCAACAAAGTGCGCGTGGCCGGATCAATGGCCTCCGCAGTACGGGCAACGGTAGCGACAAATTTTTCCCCCGGAAACTCCTGCAGGGTGACGAAGGTCTTGGCCCCGACCCTTATGAATGGCGCATAAGCCTGGGGCACGCTCGTATAGACCCGCAGCGGATCAACGCGCGCGAGGTCAAACAGCTCGCGGCCAGCTGCTCCGGCTCCAGCGTTGATAAGGGCTCCAGGATCGACGTTGCGGCGGGTCAGCACTCCGGTGAAAGGCGCGTAGACATCCTTGAACCCCTCAAGCTGTTCGAGGCGCCGGACATTGGCGTCGGCCGCGGCCAGGTTGGCCTGAGCCTGCTTGTATCCGCTGGTCTGCTGGTCGGCCTCCTGAGCGGAAACGGAATCGGTCTTGCGCAAATTTTCCCAGCGGTCTGCGCTTATTTTGGCGAGTTCTAACTGAGCCAGTGTCTGCTGCCGTGCAGCGCGACTTTGATTTAGTTCCTGATCAACTTCAGGAGTGTCGATCTTCGCCAGCAACTCTCCCTTTGTAACGCGGCTGCCAATATCCCTGTACCAGGCAACGAGATAACCATTGGTGCGGGCGTAGATCGGAGACTCTTCGTAGGCCAGCAAAGAGCCGGGCAGAACCAAATTCTCGTCAGGCTTTTCCGATTGCGGGTAGACAACGGCGACGGTAGGCACTGTCTCGCGTTCCGTTTCCTTGGCCAGAGCACGCTCGTGAGTCACGCGGCTCAACATCGTGAATCCGCCGGCCAGCAGCAATACTAATAACAAAATGGCCACAATGGTTAGGGCTTTGCGCCCGGGCGCGGGAGGAAGCTCGGGCGGCTTTTGAATTCCCGGAGGCTGGTGCCGGGAGCGCTTCTGGATCTCTTCGATCTCTTCGTCGCGCAGGGCCTGAGCGCTTACGCCGTGATGCTCGTCGTTCTGGTCCGGCTGCGGCGAATAAGCATCAGAGCTCTGCGTATTCCTCTGAGCATCCGGCGCTTGCTTAATGTTGCTTTCCTCGGTCATCCTCTACTCCGCTCGATTGTCACGATAGCGATTATCACAAAATCTGCTTACGTTTGTTGCTCGCGCGCCAGCTTGGCTTCGCGGCGGCTATGAAGGATTGCAAATACGCTTGGCACGAAGAACAAAGTCGCCACGGTGGCGAATAGCAAGCCGCCGATAACGGCCCGGCCCAGTGGCGCGTTCTGTTCGCCGCCTTCGCCAAATCCCAACGCCATCGGCACCATGCCGATAATCATGGCGAGCGCGGTCATCAACACCGGACGCACGCGAGTGTAGCCAGCCGCGACGGCGGCTTTGACTGCTGGAATGCCTTCATCCATCTGTTCGCGCGCGAAACTTACCATCAAGATTGAATTGGCGGTGGCGACACCCATACACATGACAGCACCGGTAAGTGACGGCACACTTAGGGTGGTGTGCGTGAGCAACAGGAACCAGCAGATTCCAGCCAAAGCACCAGGCAGCGCGGCGATGATAATGAAGGGATCGAGCCACGATTGAAAGTTGATGACGATCAGCAAATAAACCAGAAGAATCGCGCCGGCGAGCCCTGCGCCCAAGCCAATGAAAGACGAGCGCATGGTCGCGACCTGACCACGTACCACGATGTGCGTGCCGCGTGGCAAATGGCCCTCGAACGTTTTAATCACTTTGTCAGTCTCGGCAGCGACAGCGCCCAGGTCGCGATCCTGCGTGCTGGCATACACGTCGATGACCGGCTGTACATTCCAGTGGTTCACGGTAGCAGGCCGCGTAACAGGCGACATTTGGACCAGATTGCCCATCAACTGCGGGCCTTGCTGCGAAATCACCGGAATATCCAACAGGTCTTGCAGATTGGTCAGGCGATATTGCGGTGACTGCACAGCAACCTGGTAGGTAACTTCATTCTTTGGATTAAGCCAGAAATTTGGAGACGTTTGAAAGCTGCCGCTCAGTGAGACTAGTGCGCTCTGCGCTACGTCCCGCGCAGTGAGCCCGACTTGGGTAACGCGTGTGCGTTCGATATCCATGTGCAGCGTGGGCAGAGAAAGCAATTGCTGCACGTGCACATCGGCGGTGCCCGGAATGTGCCGCATCTTGTTGGCGATTTGCTGCGCGATTACGTAACTGCTGTGCATGTCGGTGCCAACGACTTGCACATCAATCGGCGCGGGCAATCCGAAATTTAGAATCTGCGTAACGATATCGGCCGGTTGAAAGAAAAACTCCACGCCTGGAAATCGCTGCGGCAATACCTCTCGCAGATGCCGCATCAAACCCGCAGTTGGAGCGTGATGCTCGGGGTCGAGGGCAATCAGAATCTCGGCGTCGCTGGTGCCAATGGTTCCGTTGGAGCTGTAGGACTGGTTGATGCCGGAGTTAGGCAGGCCGATGTTGTCGAGAACAGTCTGCAGCTGTCCGTTAGGAATCTCATGTCGCAAAGTGTTTTCGATTTCATCGCAGAGCCGTGCGGTCTCTTCCACGCGCAGGCCGGGGCGCGCGCGCACGTGCAGACGCAGCAAACCGGCATCCACTTGGGGAAAGAAATCCTGTCCCAGGAATGAATACAGACCGAGCGAAAGCAGGCAAAAGGCCAGAAAGCAAACCATGAAGATACCGCGATGCTCGAGAGTGGTCTCCAGTAGAGCCTCGTAGCCACGGCGGAAGTCTTCAAACTTGCGCTCAAAGCCGCGCTGAAAGCGGCCCAGAAAGGTCTTCCCGGTTTCCGAGCGATGCTCGTGCCCGCGCATGATGTACATCACCAGCGTGGGGATCAGGGTTCGCGAAAGCAGGTAGCTCGCGAGCATGGCGAAGCTGACAGCCTCGGCCAGCGGCACGAATAAGAATTTCGCGACGCCCGTCAGGAAAAACATGGGCACGAAGACGATGCAGATGCTGAGCGTGGAGACAAAGGCGGGCACAGCGATCTGCTGCGCACCGTCGAGGATAGCCTGTTTCATCTCCTTGCCCATGGCAAGGTTACGTTCGATGTTTTCGATTTCGACAGTGGCGTCGTCGACCAAAATGCCGACGGCCAGGGCCAATCCTCCTAACGTCATAATGTTGATAGTCTGGCCGATGGCGCCGAGCAGGATGATCGAAACGAAAATGGAGAGCGGGATGGAAATGGAAATGACGATCGTGGGGCGCCAGTCGCCGAGGAATATGAGGATCATAACCGCGGTGAGAGCCGCGGCGATCAAACCTTCACGCAACACACCATAGATCGAGGCCCGCACAAACAAGGATTGGTCAAAAAGCGCTGTGACTTTTAATTCAGGCGGCAGCGCCTGCGCCGCCTGCTGCACAATGCTTTTTACTCCAGCGACAATCTGTAGCGTCGACGCATTGCCATTCTTGTAAATCGACATCAGGGCGCCGCGGTTTCCATCCTGGCGAACGATGTTGGTTTGCGGCGCGAAGCCGTCGCGGATGTGGGCAACATCGCGCATGTAGAGGGTGGAGCCGTTGCTTGTCTTAACGGGGAGATCGTTTAGTTCCGCGATGGTCTCCGGCGTACCATTCATCTCCACGTTGTATTCGAGCGAGCCCATCTTGATGGTGCCGCTGGGGAGAATGATGTTCTGCGCATTAACGGCGTTGACGATGTCGTTGGGTTGGAGGCCGTAGGCCTGGAGCTTCGGCAAATCCAGGTCGACTTGAATCTGGCGAATCTTTCCGCCATAAGGATACGGAGTAGCCGCGCCAGGCACCGTCGCTAGAAAGTTTCGCAGGAAGTTCTGGCCAAGATCGAAGAGTTGCTGTTCGGGCAATGTTTTGCTACTCAAGCCAAGCTGAATGATGGGCGTAGTAGAAGCGCTATAAGAAATAATCAACGGCGGCGTGGTGCCGGGGGGCAGGCTGCGTACCGAGGTCTGACAGATGGCTGTGATTTGTGCGATGGCTCCCTGGACATTTGTGCCGGGACGAAAAAAAATCTTGATGATGCCGAGGCCATATACCGACTGAGACTCCATGTGCTCGATGTCATTGACAGTGGTAGTGATGCCGCGCTCCGAATTGGCCACGATACGGTCGGCCATATCCAGAGGTGACAAGCCCGTATAGAACCAGACCACCGAAACCACGGGAATGTCGATGCTGGGAAAAATGTCAGTGGGGGTTCGCAAGATCGTAATTGGAGTGAGCAGAATGATGACGAGCGCCATCACTACGAATGTGTAGGGCCGTCTTAGCGCTAATGCAACAATCCACATTTGTTAGACGCTACTCCTGCAGGAAAGAAGAATCGCCAGTTGCGAGCGAAGCCACAGATTTCAATTTAGATTCGATACTACTCGTATCGGATTCCAAATCTCCCCCTCGATTATATGGTAAGGTAGCAGTATGCGCCACACGCCTAGTGTCAATGGTAATCGCGGCGGAGGGGCTACCAGCGGGCGTTCTCCGGGGCGTCCGCGTAGTGAAGAGGCCCGGCAGGCGATCCTGCGCAGCGCGTTGAAACTTCTGGGAAAGAATGGTTTTGCTCATTTGACGATTGAAGACGTTGCGGCTCAGGCCAGCGTGGGTAAGGCGACAGTTTACCGCTGGTGGCCCGATAAGGCCGCTCTCATCGCGGACGCATTCGCCAGCAGCACTACCCAGAAATTACACTTCCCCGACACGGGCTCGGTGTGTACGGACATGAGCCAACAGATGCGTCAACTGGTCAAAGTATTTCGCAGCCGCCGTGGGCGCATTGTTTCCGCCTTGCTGGGCGGAGGGCAGAGCGATAGAAATCTTATTGCAGCTTTCCGCGAGCGCTTTCTCTGGCCGCGGCGCAAAGAGGCTTACGCCACGCTGCAGCGCGGGATTCGACGCGGCGAACTGCGCAAAGATGTGGACATGGATCTGATTCTCGATTCATTGTACGGGCCAATCTATATGCGATTTCTCATACGGCACGACCATCTGACGCCGGACTTTGTCGATCATCTGTGCGAATTGATCCTTGGTGGGGCCCGACCGCGAAGAAAAATTCGAGCGCAGCACACAATGAAGCGCCGGCTTCGTATCGCGATCTAATGCGGAATCCATTGGGCGTGCGTGGTGAAGAGTCCATTTACGAAACAGATCTGGTAGGCAACGAAAACACCGAAGGCGAGACTGAGCAAGCCCGATGCTAATGCCAGACGGCGGGAAAATTTCTCGCGTCCTTTCCCCACCATCGTGAATGCAGAGGCGATGCTCATAGTGATCAGCATCATGCCCGCAATCGTGCCTATTCCGAAGACCAGCAGGTAAGCGATTGCCCAGTGCACGTTCCGAATCGTGGTTAAGACCAGCAATGCTACGGCCGCAGAACCGGCGAGTCCGTGAACAATGCCCACCACCAAGGGCCGAAGATATTGATACATCCCCACTCTTCCGAATACGCGATCCATCCAGCGCAGAGGAGTGTGATCGACTGATTGAGAATGGCCCTCGTGCAGATGAACATGGTGATGGTTGTGAATGTAATCGCCGTGACTGTGAGGATGGGCGTGAATGATTTTCTCTCCGCCGTTGTTCTCTAAGGATTCGGCAGACATCGATTTAATCGGCATCGAGCGCAGAAATCCGGCAATGTTCATCAGGCCGAGAATGACTAACATGACGGCCACGGACAATTCCATACTCAGTCCGAGCCGCGCAGGAATCACGAGGTTAAAGAGAATGATTCCGGCCCCGACCACCAAAATAGTGACGGTGTGGCCCAGGCCCCAGAACGCACCGATCAGGGCGGACCGCACGCTGCTGCGCTGATTGCTGACGATCGTTGTAACCGCGATAACGTGATCGGGATCGGTGGCGTGGCGCATCCCAAGAAAAAATCCGACCGCGAGAATGGAGAGAAGGCCGATCATGCCTTGTGTCAGACTGAGGCGGTGTGGCGCAACTCCGCTAGCCGCGCCGCAAGGAATTCTAAATAGGCCTGCATTCCCTCGCCGGTCTTGGCTGAAACCTGAAAGACTCTCATGCCCGGGCGCACGGCCTGGATATTGTTGTATGCGGTTTCCCAGCTGAATTCAACTGCGGCGGCCAAGTCCATCTTGCTGACGACTGCCACGTCGGCGCTGTTGAAAATGGTTGGATACTTGAGCGGCTTGTCCTCACCCTCTGTAACGGAAATAAGTACCAGACGAAGATCCTCGCCCAAGTCGTAAGAGGAAGGACAAACCAGATTGCCCACGTTTTCGACAAAGAGAAAATCCAGATCGTGGAGATCCCAGCCATCGAGGGCGGTTTGGACCATGGCAGCCTCGAGGTGACAGAGAGTGCCGGTGGTGATTTGCCTGACAGGAGCCTGGCTTCGCGCCAAACGCTGCGCATCATTCTCGGTGGCAAGATCGCCCACCAGTGCAGCCACGCGATGGTTTGGACGAAGAAGAGTGAGGGTCTTCTCGAGGAAAGCAGTCTTTCCCGAGCCAGGGCTGGAGACGAGACTCACCACAAAAACTCCAGCGGCGTGGAAACGCTCGCGCAGTGCGCGCGCGATAACGTCATTCTGCTTCAGAACGTTTTTTCGGACTTCAATTAAACGGGGTTCGGTGCGCATTCCTTTATCTCCAATGCAAATACTTCAAGTTCCTTGCCCTGCACAATTTCAGCAGATGGAGTGCCGCACTCGGGGCAGCGAAACAACTGCACGGAGCTGAGAGGACGTTGTGCCTTACACGTCGTGCAAAAGATTACGACGGGAACATCTTCGACCAATAGCCGAGAGCCCTG
Organism: uncultured Acidobacteriota bacterium; assembly: GCA_963717205.1. Taxonomy (GTDB): domain Bacteria; phylum Acidobacteriota; class Terriglobia; order Terriglobales; family Acidobacteriaceae; genus Sulfotelmatobacter. The sequence goes on from CAVQVP010000003.1 coordinate 250,398, forward strand.
CAACGGTGTACCTTCGCAGACCATTTCGTAACAAGAGAGCAACGCATCTTTCACGACGCCGGATAAGGCTCCCAGCCTGAGGTGCACAGCCTCGACCTGAACACCGCGGCGCGCGGCCTCTTCCTCCGCCAGCTCGATGATGCTCATCGCGATCGAAAGTTCATGCATGACTTATCTCGTTTGCAAGTTCGACAGTCTGCTGCGAATTTCCAGGATCACGATCGAAGCAGCCAAACGCCGCCAGGGCCGCCTGTCCCAGGCTGATGCCTCCATCGTTAGGGGGGACTTCATGATTCGTCCAGACCCGTAGTGATGCCTCCGTCAGCAGGGAGTTCAGATCTTCCAGAAGCAATTCGTTTTGGAAGACGCCTCCAGAAAGAACTATCGTATCCAATTCTCGAGCGCGAGAGATAGTCGTGAGAGAGTCGCATAAGCCCTGCGCGATTCCCCGCTGGAAGGAGCGCGCGATTTCTTTGACATTCCGTCCACGCATGCGGTCACGGGCAATCGCTTGCAGTAGGGGGCGAAAGTCGAGTTCGTTGCCGACGAAGGGGAAGGGATAAGGATCAGTGTTGGACCCGCGGCGGGCGAGTTGCTCCAGCCACATCGCTGCCTGCCCTTCAAAAGTAGCCTCGCGCGTGAAGCCCAGCAGAGCAGCAGCCGCGTCGAATAGGCGTCCCATGGAAGTCGTAGCGAAAGTGCGCACTTCCTTGCGAACCAACTCCATGGCGTAGCGATAGCGTTCAGGGAAACTGAAGGGAACGGCAAGCACATCTGGCAAGCCATCCACTTGAGAGAGGAAACCAGCGGCGGCCTGCACCGGGTAGCGAGCCGCCGCGTCGCCGCCAGCGAGAGCCGCGCGGCGTAAATGAGCGATGCGAGCGAAGCCCTCTCGCACGCTACCCACGAAAATTTCGCCTCCCCAGATCGAACCGTCGTCGCCATATCCGGTGCCATCGAAGCTTACGCCGATAACTTTCTTTGTCCACTCCCTGCGCTCCGCAAGCACAGAGGCAACGTGCGCGCGGTGATGCTGCACCGCGTGGGTATTCGAAACCTGGCGCGCCGCGGCGTGGGCGGTTGAGCGATATTCGGGATGAAGGTCGTGCACCAAAAGCAATTCATCCCAATTCACTTCATACATTGAAACTAAATCATCAATGGTCTCTTGAAAGGCGCGCAGAGACTCATAGTGATCCAGGTCGCCGATGTGCTGACTGACGAAGGCCTGGCCGTCGACCACCAGCGTAATCGTATTTTTCAGGTCCGCGCCCAGCGCGAGAATGGGGCGCTCGCCCGGAAGCGAGGTAACCGCTCCCGGCGCGTAGCCGCGAGCTCGGCGGAGGATGACAGGACCGAAGATTCCGGCGCGAACTACGGAATCGTCCACACGCCGCGCGATAGGGCGCTGGCCGATCAGGAATGAATCAGCTACTCCCGCGAGACGCTGCAATGCATCGTCGTCTTCGTAGGCGATCGGTTCACTCGAACGATTCGCACTGGTCATGACGAGAACATCGGGGGCGCCGGTTGCAAATAGCAGGTGCTGCAACGGCGTGTAGGGCAACATTACGCCGAGTTCATTGTTATCCGGGGAGACCTCTGCGAATTCCATTTTCGCGCGTGCAAGAACGATGGGCCGGGCGGCGGAAGTGAGCAGGGCCTCAGCGTCCAACGACAAATCCACCAGGGTTCGTGCGACGCTGATGTTTTTTGCCATCAAGGCGAATGGTTTTTCTTTGCGATATTTGCGGTCGCGCAAAGCCGCGACAGACGCCGGATTCCGAGCATCGCAAGCCAGGTGATAACCGCCGAGTCCCTTGACCGCGAGAATTCCGCCCGATTGAAGAATTTCAGCCGCACGGGGGATGCTGTCGTTCGTCCCGGCTGAGGCTTCGTCGCTCGGATAAAGGTAATAATCTGGGCCGCAAGCCGGACACGCTACCGGCTGCGCGTGAAAACGACGGTTTGCCGGGTCGCGGTATTCTTTCTCGCAAAAGGCATCGAGCGGCCATTGCTTCATGGTGGTGTTCGGCCGGTCGTACGGGAGAGCCACGACTACGCTGTAACGTGGTCCGCAGTTTGTGCAGTTGATATAAGGATACTGATAGCGGGGATTGGCTGAGTCGAAGAGCTCTTTCAAGCAATCATTGCAAACGGGCAGATCGGGCGAGATGCGAACCGTGGGGTGTTCCCCGTACTGGCTTTCGCGAATTGTGAATTCGGTTGATCCGACGGGATTCGCAGGATGGACTTCGATTTCCGTGATAGTGGCCGCAAGGGGAGGCTGCGCTTTCAAATCTCGCACAAAAGTTTCGAACCCGGTCTCCGCGCCTTCGAGATGGATTTCAACTCCTTCTTCTCCGTTCAGCACCCAACCAGACAGGGCATGCGCAGTGGCGAGGCGATACACAAAGGGACGGAATCCAACGCCTTGCACTACGCCGCGAACGCGAATGGAGCAGGCACTGGCCATGATTATCTGGACTACCGTCTACGCCGCTGTTCGTAGTTTACTCGTCGTGGTTAGTCGTCGCAGCTGCTCATCGTCGTTACTGGTCCACCAGGTTACTCGTCCACCAGGCAACCGTGACCTTGCCAGCCGACTTGGATTACTTTGCCGTCCTCGACGAGGATGGGCACGGTGCGCTGCCCCCCAGAGATTTCGCGCATGCGGCCGCGGGCCGCGGGATCGGCTTCAACGTCGTATTCGACGAATTCGCTACGCTTCCATTCCAGCCAGTCGCGCATTTCGCTGGTGTGGGGGCAGCGAGCTGTGCCAAAAAGTTCAAGCTTGGCCACGCGCCAGCACCTCCAACAATTCGCGCATGACATGGTAGATGGAGGCCTGCACCTCCTGAATGCGGGGAATGTAGTCGCAATTCACAACGATGGAAAAATCCGCAAGCTGCTTGCGTTTGATCTCGCCGCCATCGTAGCCCAGTAGTGCGACGCTGAGAAGACTGCGCTTGCACGCCTCTTCGAGCGCCGCAATGATGTTGCGCGAGCCGCCACTCGTGGAGATGCCGATGGCAACATCTTCAGGTCGGGCTTGCGCGATCAGTTGACGAAGGAAAATGGCGTCGGCACCGATATCATTGGCGACTGCCGTAATGTTCGCAGGCTCGAGCGATAGCGAAACCGCTGGAACTGAGTCATAGCCCGGCGGCGGAAGCACGCAGTCAATGGCGAAATCGTTGGCGTCGGTGCCAGAGCCGCCATTGCCAAAGATAATGAGTTTGCCGCCGCAGCGCAGGCGTTCGTGAATCGCGAGGACGCTGTTCGCGATTTCCTCCGCCTCTTCTCCCGCTACTTGCGCGCGCAGCCTGGCATCATCCTGCGCCTTCATCAAGATGGATGCAGCAACCTCGGTCGTAATATTCGCCGTTCCCTGTTTTTCCGTCCCAAGAAATGGATAAAGAAATCCTGAGGCCCCCACATCATGGCCCAATTCACGGTGCTCGAAAAACACGTGCACCGTCTCCCACAGCGTGTGATAAAGGATCTCGATCATCTCCTGATGCATGAACGGATCTTGCGTGGCTGGGTTTACCGAGTAAGAACCTTCGATTCCTGGCAGAGCGAAGGTCATCGCGTCTTTGAGACGCGCCTCCTGGAGAGTCGCCCAGACTTCCGGATCGCCTTCGGGCGGACCGAATCCCATCACGATGTCCTCAGGATGAAGGATCGCTTCGAGCCACGGTCGAAAGAGAACGGAAAGATCGAGTGCCGGCAGAGCGCGCTTGCCTACGATTACTGGATGAACGAACTCCACGGAAACATGCTGCGCATCGGTGGCGTAGGGACCGCGGCCGAATGCGAGCAGGCGGCCGCCACGCAGGAAACGCTCAGACATTTCGCGGCAAGCTTCAGCAAGGCGAGGCGCTTCCCGCGAGAAGAAAAGCTCGAACAGTTCATTGCGGTCGAGCAGACGCTCTTCGATCCTGCCGGCCAGATTGCAGACGGTTGAGGTCGCGTGCGAATGTGACAGGTTCATCCTCATTTTCATCTAACAAACTCGTCATTTAACAAATTCGCGGCAAGGGATCGCCGACCAGCATATCTACGATTCGGCTGCCCCCGTAAAGAGTTGTCACCAACACTGTGCCGGCGGGTTTTTCGTGAACTTCGCCGATCACCTGCGCTTCGCTTCCGCCCGATGCCAGGCATAACGCATTGATGGCAGCGTCGGCGTAATCCGGGGAGACGACGGCGAGGAACTGGCCTTCATTCGCAATGTGAAGCGGATCGAGTCCGAGCAATTCGCAGGCGCCGCGCACGGCATCGCGCACCGGAATCTGATCCTCAAAAAGAACCATCCCGAGACCGCAATCACGCGCTAATTCGTTGAGAGATGTCGCAGCGCCGCCGCGGGTGGGATCGCGCATCCAGCGAATGCCAGGGCCGGCGGCATGCACGAGAATTTCGATTAGAGGAAAGACGCTCCGCGTGTCAGAACGGAGGTCGGCTTCGAGATCCAGTTCACCACGCGCGAGCAAGATGGTGACGCCGTGGTCTCCGATGGGACCCGAGAGCAGAATCTTATCGCCAACGCGCACCGAGCGCGGATCGATAGTCACGCCATGAATCAAACGGCCGATGCCAGTGGTGGTTACGTACATCTGATCCGCTTTGCCGTGTTCGACGACTTTGGTGTCGCCGGCGGCGATGCGGACACCCGCGTTCTGGGCCGCTTTCGCCATGGCGCGAACTTCGGCTTCGAGAACTGGAGTGGGCAGGCCGGCCTCCAGAACAAAGGTAACGACCAGAGCTTCGGCTTTTGCTCCCGAGACCGCCAAATCATTTACGGTGCCGTTTACTGCAAGCTCACCGATTGAGCCGCCCGGGAAACTCAAAGGCTTGACTACAAAACTATCGGTTGTGATTGCGACGGTTATGCCGTTGATGTCGACGTGTGCGGCGTCGCCGAGCGGGCCGGGCGCGGCGCCGAAGAGAAGAGGAGCGAAGAGGCCTTCGACTAACTTGCGGCTGGCCTTGCCTCCGGCTCCATGCGCCATCTCAATTTGCGGATCGCGGAAACGGATGGGTGCGGAGGCGGCAGGCTGGGAAGCCAGAGCGCTCAGGCGTTCGAGCTCAGACTTACCATTGCTGCCTTGCGGTGTTCGTAGCTGTGATACGCGGCGCATGATCCTTCCGTGGATACCATGAGTGCGCCAACGGGATGCTCGGGCGTGCACTCGCGTCCAAAAAGTTTACACTGATGCGGCTTGAGTACGCCCTTCAGAACCTCTCCACATTGCGCGGCTTTGGGATCGGTCACGCGAATTCCGGGCACCTCGAAACGCTGTTCGGTGTCGAACTCGGCGTACTTGTCGTTGATGCGCAGCGCAGACTGTGAGATGAATCCCAGACCGCGCCACTCGAAGTACGGGCGCAACTGAAAAACTTCAGCCATAGCCCGAAGCGCGGCACGGTTGCCTTCCCATGGAACTACGCGCTTATATTGATTTTCAACCTTGGCCTCGCCCGCTTGCAACTGTCGCAGCAGCATGACGATGGATTGCAGCATATCGAGCGGCTCGAAACCGGAGACGACGATCGGTTTGCGCTCGTTCTGAGCAATCCATTCATACGGACGACAGCCGATGACGGTCGAGACGTGGCCGGGACCGATGAAAGCATCCAGCCGCATGTCGGGCGAATCCAGAATCGCGCGGATGGCAGGAATTATGGTCACGTGGTTGCAGAAGACCGAGAAGTTGCGAATACCTTCGGTCCTGGCGCGCATCATCGTGAGTGCGGTGGAGGGCGCGGTGGTTTCAAAACCGATGGCGAAAAACATCACGTGCTTGTCGGGATTGAGCCGGGCCAACTTTAATGCGTCGGAAGGCGAATAGACGATGCGAACGTCCATGCCGCGTGCTTTGTGTTCAAGCGGGCTACCGTGCGTTCCGGGAACGCGCATCATATCGCCGAAGGCGGCAAAGATAACGTCCGGCTCCTCTGCGATGGCAAGGCCATCGTCGATTCTTCCCATCGGAAGCACGCATACGGGGCAACCGGGTCCGTGAATCAATTCGATATTTTCGGGAAGAATATCTTTCAGTCCAAAACGATAGATGGCATGGGTGTGGCCACCGCAGACTTCCATCACGCGGTAATGGCGTCCGGTGCCGGCCAGGCGGCGGATCTCCTCCGCCGTCTTCGAAATCAATTCGGGTTGGCGGAACTCATCTACGAATCTCATCTAAAACTGCTCCATTGGATCGGCACGCGAGCGGACGTCAATTCACGTCCTCCAGCCCATAGCCTCGGACTTCCTGCATCGCTCCGTCGATTTCTCCCAGCATCCGGAGGGTATTCATCTGGTCGGTGGCATCTTGCTCGCTGATCTTGCTCATGGCAAAGCCCACATGAACAAGCACCCAGTCGCCGAGTACTGGCTTGTCATCCTGCAACAGGCCCAGATCAATTCTACGGCGCACGCCGATTACTTCAACGACCGCGGAGTCATGATTCTCGGAAGAGATCTCGACGATTTTTCCTGGTATAGCCAGGCACATGTGGCGTCCTCCTCGCTCTGTCGCACAGAGAAATCACCCGTTGTGCGCAACACGTCACCGTTCACCGCGATGCGCACAGAGGCTGGTTCCGTTGAAATCCGTGCAGCATAAGTCTCCCGTTCATCGTCCCAGTATTGTCCTTCTCCCATCTTACTCGCAGGGAGGTCACGGTGCAGCCGAGCGCCCAAATCTGTAAGTGAACGACACGCTGGCATAGGAGGGGATGCGTACTCCGACAACCTCCTGGATGGCGGAGGGATAAAAGTTTTCCGTGGTCTGGCCCGTGTGACCGCTCGCAATCAGAAAGTTCACACCGACATCCATGCGGCCGTTCAAGAGCGGACGCACCATCGCGCCGCGAAACTCCTTTACCGGAGTGCCAGTGCATTCGTTCGCCAGGATTGGGAGGCAGCCTGTGCCTAAGGGCTTTGTTCCCACATACTCGAACTCGCCGCGCGCCTGCAGACGAAATGGAAGCTTCTGAATTGTGCCCAGCAAATCGAAAATAGTTCGCGGCGCTTCCGGCGTTGGGTCTCCTGTATTGAGGTCGCGCGCGTCTGCTTTCGAGAACGTTGCCAAGAGCGATCCGTAGCGAAAGTTCTCACGTACGGCGGCCGTCAAAAATCGAAGGCGGCTCGGTCCTTCATTAAATTGTAGACCGGTGTCGGGATCGATTTTCGCCAGCTCCGCACTGCTGGTGACGTGGCCAAGAGTTAGCCGGAAATCTGTTTTGTTGAGAGTTTTACTGGCGACCATCTGATACGAGTGCGACGTGGCAACCGGAGTGCCGGCGGTGTTTCCGGTCCCGATGCGAGGATCTTCCGTAAAAAAAGCCTGGCCGAAGCTGAGAGAGATGAGGGGAACATACCACGATTCTTTGGGAAGAAAAGAAAGCGTCGCCTTGGGCGAGTTAACCCCCACCCATTTTTGAAACGAGTTTTGCGAGTGCAGCAGATCGTCATTATCAAAATCAATTTCATCGCGCCGCCAGCCGAGATAGTAGCGGAAGTGATGGGCCAGTGCGCCTTCGGCGGCGATGTAAGGCGTGAGCGACCCGATGGTGACGTTATTTCCGTCGACTGGAGTAAAGGGGCCGTAGTAGCCCGACTGGGCGGGATTGAAAAATCCATAGTGGTCAAGATCGTCGCGCCGCGGGGCCTCGCGTTCGTAGTCAAAGCCCCCCAACAAAGAAAAGTATTCGGCAACCTTATTCAGATAGTTCGCGCTGCCGCCAGCTACGGTGCGAAACTCACTCTGACGGATTAGGCCCTGTCCGAAATCTGAAAACAGTGAAAGATTGTAAGTGCGGAAGAAACCGGAGAGCTGCAGCTGCTGGCTTCCGCTGAGCTGCCAAATATCGTTCAATGCCACGAGTGCGGTATGGGTCTGATCTTTCTGCCGTGGGTCAATCGTGTCCCGGTAATTCCGAAAACTGGCGTCGTTGGAATTCAAGGAAAAGATCGGGACAAGCCCTGGTACATCCGAAAGGCCGTAATAGCCAATGCCAAACAGAGTGAGCCGATGCTGGCCGAGGTGAAATCCCCGCTCCGCATTCAGCTTGTATTGTTGTCGATGTTCCAGGCGGTCGAGAAATCCGTTGCCGTAGGACGCTTCGAAAGCCATCCACGATTCGGGAGCGGGGCTTACCCCGGCCACCAGATCAATGTCGCGATAATCGCCGGTGAGGGTGATGAATGGATCGAGTCGCGAGCGGAGCCCGTACGTTGCCGCCAGATTGACCGAATGATTCCCTTCCCGAACATTGAAGGCTCCGCCATCGACCTGAACACTTTCCAGAACCTCAGGAATAAATAGGTTGGGATCGGAATAGCCGTTACCATGCGCATTCGCTGACAAATTGTTGGGGACGAGATAACTGCCGACCGTGAGGTATTGCGCAATGGGCTCCCCGTGATCCCCAGCCACGCCGGGGGCAAAGTACTGCGGCGCTTTGATGCCGCTGGAGGCGGTTTCTGTGGGATAGCCGGGGATCGACACCGGCGCGCCGGGGCGGCCAGGATTGGCGTCCAGCAGATCCTGCCGGAGAAAGACCTTCTCGGCAGGGTCAGGAGCGAGAACGTCCAACTGGTTCACATCGGCGGTGACCGTGACATTCTCCACGTGGGAGGAGAGTTGGGTCATTTGAATCTCAATAACAGAATCGCCAGTTCGAGGGAGGGTGATCGAGCGGGCAGCCTGGCGGAATCCGTCGGCGTCCACTTTAAGCACGAACTCGCCAGCCGATTCGACCTTCATCAGAAACTGGCCATTTGATCCAGAAGTGGTTTTTGTGAGAATTCGATTGTGACTGACGAGCTGGATGGAGGCGCTGGGCAGAGTTCTTCCGTCGGGATCGACGACACGGCCTTTTAGAATGAGATCCTGTCCCATCGCTGGAAGCGAGAGTAGAAATAGAGTCATCAGAAACGAGACAAAGAAGGCCTTGCTCGCCGTCAAATATTTCAGGTAATTGTGCCGCGGGTTGAGGACCAGCTCGATCAAAACCTTCTCTTTCGTTTAGCGTGCTTCATACCTTATCTTCTTTAATGCACTCCTTAATGCACCCGGCAAGCGGCATGCAATGAACACAACACAGCCCCATCTAACAATACGAGACAACGTGACAATCGGTTTTCTTTCGATGAGCGATTTTGGAGAGGTGCGATGCGACAATTCATTTCCAGTGTAATGGGACTAGTTCTGTGCTGCCTCATTTTGGCCGGCGCGTCCGGCGCCCAGAGCACCGATAAACCCGATTTGAGCAAGCAGCCAACTCTTTATGTTGTCGGCTATGCTCACCTCGACACTGAGTGGCGATGGGAGTATCCACAGGTCATCAGCGAATATCTTCGCAAGACAATGGAGGATAATTTTGCCCTAATCGATAAGTATCCTCATTACATCTTCAACTTCAGCGGCGCCAACCGTTACCGTTTGATGAAGGAATATTTTCCCGCCGATTTCGCGCGGCTCAAGAAGTATGTGGATGAGGGAAGGTGGTTTCCGGCGGGCTCTTCGATGGAGGAGGGCGATGTGAACACGCCCAGTGCGGAGACCATTATCCGGCAAGTGCTTTACGGGAATAATTGGTTTCGCAAAGAACTTGGCAGGGCCAGCGCCGAATATATGCTCCCCGACTGCTTCGGATTTCCGGCGTCGCTGCCGACCATTCTCGCGCACTCCGGCGTTAAAGGATTTTCGACGCAGAAGCTCGTGTGGGGATCGTCGGCCCCCGGCGGAGGGCCCGAATCGCGCGAGAAAACGCCAGAAGGTACGCCATTTAACGTGGGTGTATGGGTCGGGCCGGATGGCGAAAGCGTGCTGGCGGGATTGAATCCCGGCGATTACGCCGGAGGTATCAACAGTGATTTGAGCAAGCCACTTCCTCCGCTGCCTCCAGACCAAGTTCTCGAAGATTTGAATAAGAGATTTCAACCGCTTCGGCAGCAGTTAGTACATGCGGACGACACGAACTCGACGATGGATGCTAAACAGATCGAAGAATATCTGACTGTGCGCAATCAGCAGAAGATCGAGAATGCGATGCGGCAGGATCAGGAGCTTAATCGGCATCAAAACGATTGGGCCGCGCGCGTGGAGCTCAACGGCAAGGTGAGTGGCGTCTTTACGGATTATCACTATTACGGTACAGGCGATATCGGGGGATCTCCCAATGAAGATTCGGTGAAGCGTCTCGAAGCCATTCTCTCGGGCGGGAAAGCCAGCTTGCCGCTTGATGTCGACTCTCTTTTTTCCCGTTTTTCTCATGACCAGGGAGCCCCAGTGCAGCTTGGCGAGGGGCCAGTGCACGTGATTTCGGCAAACGCGGAACAGATGTTCTTGGATATCACTCCAGCGGAGGCCGGGGGGCTGCCCCGTTATACGGGCGAAATGGAGCTGACGAATCACTCGGCCGGGTCGCTGACGTCGCAGGCGTATCAGAAGCGGTGGTTGCGGAAAGAAGAGTTGCTGGCGGATGCGGCGGAAAAGAGTTCGATTGCCGCCGAGTGGCTGGGGGCGCGTTCGTATCCGCTACAGCGGTTGAATGATGCCTGGACGCTGGTGATGGGCGGCCAGTTTCACGACATCGCGGCAGGAACGGCGACACCGAAGGCTTACGAGTTTGCCTGGAATGATGATGTGATCGCGATGAACCAGTTCGCCGGCGTACTCACGAATTCCACGGAAGCGGTCTCCGCCGCTTTGAACACAGAGACCAAGGGCATTCCGATCGTTGTCTTCAATCCGCTGAATGTTGTGAGGGAAGATGTGGTTGAGGCCAGCGTGACATTCCCAACCAGTATGCCCAAGGCGGTGCGTGTCAGCGGTCCGAATGGCAAAGAGGTTCCTGCGCAGATTTCTGAAGGTAAAGTAATCTTCGTAGCTAAGGCGCCATCGGTCGGATATGCAGTTTACGAGGTGCATGCGAGCGCTGGCGTTCCGGGAGAAGCCACGGCACTGCGAGTATCGGAGAGCTCGCTTGAGAACAGGTACTACCGCGTGAAGCTGAATACCGATGGCGACATCGCGAGCATTTTCGACAAGTCGATGGGCAAGGAGTTGCTGGCCGCTCCCGCGCGCCTTGCCATCTCTTATGACAATCCCGAACGCTGGCCGGCGTGGAATATGGACTGGGAGCAGGAACAGGCTGCTCCCAAGGCCTATGTCGGCGGTCCGGCAAGGATTCGTGTGGTAGAAAACGGTCCGGCCCGCGTGGCTGTGGAAGTTTCGCGGGAAGCCGCAGGTTCAAAGTTTGTCCAGACGATCAGGCTTTCCGCGGGTGATGCGGGGAAGCGAGTGGAGATCGCGAATGCGATCGACTGGAACACCAAAGAATCGAATTTGAAGGCGACTTTCCCCCTGACCGCTTCGAATCAAATGGCCACCTATAACTGGGATATTGGCACCATCCAGCGGCCAACCGCTGAGCCGAAAAAGTTTGAGGTTCCCTCGCGTCAGTGGATCGACCTGACGGACGCGACCGGTGAGTTTGGCGCAACCATTCTGACTGACTGCAAGAATGGGTCGGACAAGCCGAACGATCATACGATTCGCCTTACACTGATCCGCACACCGGGCACGCGCGGCGGTTATCCCGACCAGGGCACGCAGGATATCGGACATCACGAATTTGTTTATGGGATTGTCGGCCACGCAGGTGATTGGCGTCAGGCGCAAACTGACTGGCAGGCGCAGAGCCTGAACGATCCGCTGATCGCTTTTGCGACATCCAGCCATGCAGGCGCGCTAGGCCGCGAATTCTCTCTACTGAAGGTGAGTAATTCGCGGATTCGAGTTCTGGCGCTGAAGAAATCGGAACAGGGAGATGAGGTTATCGTCCGATTGGTGGAGCTCGATGGTGCGCCGCAGCCGGACGTTCGGGTGCAATTCGCCGCACCCATCACCGCAGCGCGAGAAGTGAATGGGCAGGAGCAGCCGGTTGGCAATGCCACCTTGAACGGCGGCGCTCTGGTGACTTCATTCTCCGCCTATCAACCGCGCACCTTCGCGGTTCGGTTGGCTGCGGCTTCGACCAAGGTTTCGGCAGTGCGATCGGCACCAGTACCGCTTCCTTATGACATCGCGACCGCGAGCAATGACGGCACGAAGTCCCAGCCTGGATTTGATGGCAACGGTAATGCGTTGCCGGCGGAGATGCTTTCAGCAGAGATCACGTTCAACGATGTGAAATTTCATCTCGCGCCAGCGAAGACTGGATCTGCCAACGCGGTTGTAGCGAAGGGACAGACGATCGATCTCCCCGTGGGTCAATTTGATCGCGTCTACCTGCTAGCGGCTTCTTCAACCGGCGATCAGAAGGCGACGGTCGAACTCGGCAAGGAGAAAGTCGAGTTGAACATTCAGGACTGGGGTGGCTTCATTGGCCAATGGGATGATCGACAATGGACGTCGAAGGATACCTCTCACGACGACTATGGCCAGATGACCGGCATCAAAGCGGGCTACATCAAGCGCGCTGAGCTGGCATGGTTCTGCTCACATCATCACAACTCCGCGGGCGAAAATGTTCCTTATGGCTATTCCTATTTGTTCGCGTATTCCATCGATTTGCCGGCGGGAGCGAAGGCAATGAGGCTGCCAAATAACGACAAAGTGCGCATTCTCGCTGTATCTGTGGCGCAGGAAAATTCAGCCGTGACGCCGGCGCAGCCACTCTACGATGTTCTCCCGTAGGCGTTGAAATTACTTCAAATTCGGCAAATTTCGTCCGGCAGATGAGCTGGGCCGACGGCTTTGACGCCAGCTGCCGCGGCATTTGAGCGATTTGTTGACGGCTTGACAAGCGGAGTATACTCTTTTGGGTCGGCTGGTCCACTTATCGGACCACTAACAAAATGCCCGTAACTGCCAAACCCGATTTCGAAATTGTGCGGCGGAACCGCGTCTACGAAGAGGTTGCCAAGCAAATTGAACGCCTGATCCTGAAGAAGCTGCAGCCGGGTGACAAACTCCCATCAGAGCGCGAATTGGCGGACATGCTTCGCGTAAGCCGCGGTTCCATCCGTGACGCGATTCGAGGCCTTGAACTGATGGGATTGGTTGAACCGCGTCAGGGAGCAGGGACGATTGTTTGTGAGATCTCGGCCAATTCGGTGGTCAATCCCTTTGCCAACGCTCTCAAGCGGCGGAAGGAATTGGTCAGCGAGCTTCTGGATTTTCGCAAGATGCTCGAGCCGCCGCTGGCCGCGCGCGCCGCGACTCACGCTTCGAGCGAGGAAGTCGCGGAGATGGAAGACATTCTGCGGCGGCAGGAAGAGAAGCAGCGCCAGGGAGACGCCGCCGTCGAGGAAGACGCTGAATTTCACTATAGCGTGGCGTTGGCTTCCGATAACAGCGTTGTGCTGAAAGTGATCGACATTCTTATGGATCTGCTGCGCGATACGCGGGCGCGTTCTTTGCAGGTGCAGGGACGTCCGCAAAGATCGCTCTCCGGCCACCGGCGGATCCTAGCGGCCATCAAGCGCAATGATGGCGAAGCCGCCAAGGTGGCCATGCGCCGGCATCTGGAAGATGTTGAAGAAATCGTGTTGAACAAGTTTTGATGAGAGTTCATGGGGAGTGGTTCGCGATCAGGGGAAAGCGATCGCGTTGTGTTAAACGCTGCGTGGGACTGCGCTGATATTCACTGCGCTGATCTTTACTGCGGTGATCTTCGCCAACGGCTTCTTGATCTGGGGTTTATCGAATTGACTGACCGGGTAAATGACACCATCGGCGCGGCCATCGCATCACGCGACGCGCACCCCGCCGAACGTGCCGCTGAGGCGGTCTCCGACGAATTCTCCGGTCATGAGCAGGTTGCAAGGCACGCTATGACGGAAGTTCCTAGATCATCAGCGGGAACGCTCACTCTTCGCGTGGCGGAGGCGCGCGTTGAGGATGTCGGCCACGCTATCGCGCGACTGGCACCGGCGGACCTGCGGCGCGTCGGTGCCCAGATCGGCGACGTATTGAAGATTACAGGCGGCACTATAGGGGTAGGACGCGCCGAACTTTCCGACGACGGGCACGAAGGTATGATTCAGATTGACGGCACATGCCGCAGCAACTGCGGCGCGAGCTTGCAGGAGCAAGTGACCGTCGCTGTGATCGAGCGCCAGGAAGCGGTGGCCGTCCGCTTCTCGCCGTTGTGGGTGGGCGCTGCGCCCGCGACCATCGCACCGGACCGCATGCTCGAGGATTTGGCCGGCGTCCCGGTAATGGCAGGCTCGGTCGTCCGCGTGCCCACATTCGCGAAAGCCGTTAACTTCCAGGTTGTGCGCACAATTCCTTCCGGAGCGGTGGTGATTGGGAAGCGCACCGACCTCCGCGTAGTGGAAGGCGATCAGACGGCGGCGCGCGCGCCTTCGGTCTCTTACGAAGATATTGGCGGACTCGAACGGGAGGTGGCGCGGGTTCGCGAAATCGTTGAGCTGCCATTGAAATATTCGCGCGTCTTCGAGCGGCTGGGAATTCTCGCGCCGAAGGGCGTGTTGTTGTATGGTCCTCCGGGTACCGGCAAGACGCTGCTGGCGCGCGCCGTCGCGGCCGAGAGCCGCGTGCACTTCATCCACCTCAACGGCCCCGAAATCATGCGGAAGTTCTACGGAGAGAGCGAGGCCAAGCTTCGCGAGGTCTTCGAAGAAGCTGCGCGGCACGCTCCCGCGATCCTTTTTATCGACGAGATCGATGCGGTCGCCCCCAAGCGCGCCGAGGTGACGGGCGAGGTCGAAAAGCGTGTGGTTGCGCAACTCCTCAGCTTGATGGATGGATTTGTAGCCCGCGGTCAGGTCATCGTAATCGGCGCAACCAATATTCCGGAGGTTCTTGATCCGGCGCTGCGGCGTCCGGGCCGCTTCGATCGCGAGATTGAAATCGGTGTTCCCAACAATCAAGCGCGGCTGCAAATCCTCAGAATCCATACCCGCGCCATGCCGCTCGCGCACGATGTCGACCTGCGCGAGATTGCCGAGCATTCACACGGCTTCGTCGGCGCAGATCTCGAAGCGCTGTGCCAGGAAGTCGGCATGAACGCATTGCGCGGATTTCTGTCAGCCTTCCCCCTTGAAACCGACGGCGCCGCATCTGCGCAACTCGACGCGCTGCAGGTTACGCGCGAGGACTTTCTTGCCGGCTTGAAAGAAGTGGAACCCAGCGCGACCCGCGAATTCTTTATTGAGAAGAGCGGCTCGACATTTGCATCGCTCGCCGGCCTCAACGAGGTAAAACGAATACTCGATACCGTTGTCGAGCATTCGCACGTGCACGACGAAATTTATGAGCAGGTGGGATTAACGCCTCCACGCGGCATTCTGCTGGCGGGACCGTCTGGTACCGGCAAGACTGCCATGGCGCGTGCGCTGGCGGGTGAAAAACAAATTCCGCTCATCGCCATCGATGGTCCACAACTTTATTCGAAGTGGCTGGGAGAATCCGAGCGGGCGCTGCGCGAAGTTTTCAAAAAGGCGCGAAGGGCCGCGCCCTGCATCCTGTTCTTTGACACGATTGACGCCATTGCCCCCAAGTTCGGCGCCGATCATTTCGGCACAGACATCTACCAGCGGATCCTCAGCCAGCTTCTACGTGAGATCGACAACTTGGGTGATGTTAAAGGAGTGATCCTGCTCGCCGCGACGAATCGTCCAGAACGGATTGAGCCGGCGCTGTTGCGGAGCGGGCGCTTCGACTACATACTTCCCTTCGCCAAACCCGATGCTGCGGATCGTGCGGAGATCATGCGACTTTGTTGCCGCCGCATGCCGTTGGCGGCCGATATTGATTTCGAGGAGTTCGCTGCCCGTACGGAAGCGTTCACCGGCGCCGATATTGAAAGCCTGTGCAAGAAGGCGACGCTCACCGCGATTGCCGAATTTCAGGACGGCACTCGGGGCGCGCCCCTGGTAGTCCTGCGAAATGATTTTCTTGCAGTTCTTGATTCTGATCGAGGTACTCCGAAGCGATTGAAACAAGTGAATATACTCGGCAATGGCGCCGGAAACGAGTCCGGCGTATCGACGAATAACAGTTAGCGACAGCAATACCGACATTGATTCAAGAGGATTAACTATGAGTTATACAGAACTCACCGTTTGGACGCGCGGCATCATCATGGATAAAGAGGGCCGCGACATCGTGAACTCCATCTCGTCATCGGCGCGCATCGAAGGCAAATACGCGCAGGCCATGGAGAACTACGTTGATAACCCCGATCGCACCAATTGTCCCACGCGCAAGTATTGCCGCCTGAGCGACGGGGTGCTCGAAAACGAACTCACCTATGAGAATGAACATCCCAACATTGTTGTTCTGGTCGAAGGAACCATGGTGAAGGGTTGGGATTACATGCGTGGCATGCCCCCCGGCGGAACGCTCGTGATCAACACGCACTACACGCCGGATTACATGATTCGCTTCGTCCCAGGCGCCGAACGGCTGGCGCAACTTGTATGCGTCGATGCCGCGAAAATTGCCGACCATAAATGGCTCTACTACCGGCTCGGCGAACTCGGGCTCGATCGCCTTTCGACCGAGGGCGCCGCGGAGAGAAATAAATCGATCGCACCGGATATCGCTGCGCCGCTGATTGCGGCGGTGGTGAAGAGCACGGGGATCGTCAAGATGAAAACCATCCAGCCAATGATCGCCAACCAGCATGCTTTCAATCTCGCACTCGAAGAGTTGCATATTATGCCGCTGAATCCAGTGGCCGTGTAGGAGAGGATTACTAAATGTCGACCAAGAACACACATATTCCCGAGTGGCTTACGGTCCCGTTTGCCGGCATCACTCCAGCCCCCACGCAAGAAAAGGGTCAAGATTTATTTCCTACCGGCAACTGGCGATCGATTCGGCCGGTGTATCGCGACAAGTTGCCGCCCTGCAACAACGCGTGCGGCACCAACGAAAAAATTCAGGGCTATCTCGACCTGGTGAAGCGCGGCAAGTATCTCGATGCCTATGCCCTTATCAAAGAAGACATGCCCTTCCCTTCGGTGACGGGACGCGTCTGTTATCACCCCTGCGAGCAAGCGTGCAATCGTGGCAAATACGATGAGGCCATCTCGATCCGGGCGGTCGAGCGCTTTCTCGGCGACCTTGGACAGGCGCTGACCAATGACGTGGTCAAGGCCGGCAAACCAAATGGTAAGAAAGTAGCCGTCGTCGGCTCGGGACCGGCTGGGCACAGCGCCGCTTATCAATTGGCGCGTATGGGCTACAAGGTGACGATCCTTGAGAAATCGCCGAAAGCCGGCGGATTAAACCGCGGTGGAATTCCCGACTGGGTTCTTCCGCAGAACATTCTCGATCGCGAAATCGAGCGCCTCGAACAACTCGGCATCACGATCAAGACCGGTGTGGAAGTCGGCAAAGACGTTTCCTGGGACGATCTGAAAAAAGATTATGACGCTTGCGTGCTGGCCGTCGGCCTCACCGAGCCAAACAGTGTTCGTGCTGAGGGCGAGAACAAGGATGGAGTGTTGTACGGTCTTCCCTTCCTTCGCGACATCGGCATGGGCAGCTCAAAGGTGAAACTGGGCGCCCGTGTCGCCGTTATTGGTGGTGGCAACACCGCAATCGACTGCGCTCGCGAAGCTCTGCGGCAAGGCGCTGCCGAGGTGACCATGATTACAGTCGAAGGCAACACCAAGGAAATGCCGGCCTCGCCGGAAGATCTGCACGACATGCTCGAAGAAGGCGTCGAGCTGTTGCATGGTCGCGCCGTAACCGCAGTGCTCGGTAACGGTAAATGCGAAGGATTGCACCTGCACAAGGCGCGCTTTCAGGGGGCGATCAACGCCTCGCCGATCATTGTCGATCGCGAAGCTCCCCACGAGCGCTTCGCAGTCGATAACGTAATCATCGCGATCGGACAACACGCATCTCTCAATTGGCTGCCCGCCGAATTCAAGAACGAGCGCGGCACCATCAAGATGGATAAGTTCGGACGCCTCGGCGATACCAACTTTTTTGCCGCCGGCGATATCGCCCAAGTCGGTTCCGGTCAGCCTCTGATGGTGGTGAACGCGGTTGGCGACGGCAAACGTGTCGCGTTCAATTTGGACAAGGTGATGCGCGGCGAAGCGCTGCAACCGCGCACGATTCCGGTCGACGTCATCTTCGACTTGAATCGGATGAACATGACGTACTTCCCGCACTTCCCGCGCGTCCAGCAGGACATGCTGAAACCTGCAAGCCGGAAAAAGACGCAGCAGGAAGTGATTCAACCGTTTACCGAAGAGCAGGCGATCGAAGAGGCCAATCGCTGTTTCAGTTGCGGCACCTGCAATGCTTGCGACAACTGTTACCTGGTTTGCCCTGAGCCTTGCATCGCGCGTCCTGAGCGATCGAACGGACTCTATAAGATTCTGGTCGACTACTGTAAAGGATGCCGCGTGTGCATCGAAGAGTGTCCCACGGGCTGCCTCGAGGGTGTGCCCGAACTCGATTTCGATACCGGCGTGGTCCGCATGGATACAGCATTCGCCATCTCTCCCGGCCTGCACGGACGGCAAGCCGAGCAACTCAGAAACCTTGGCGAACGGGCGCCAAAGAACATTTAAAATCGGAGTACATCATCATGCCAACGGTTACCGAAGCAAAAAAGAGAATGGTCCGAATCAATGGCTGCGTCGCATCGGCACAGGCCGCCAAGTACGCGGATGTAGACGTGATTGCGGCGTATCCAATTCGTCCGTATACGGCGACCATGATGGCGCTGGCGCAGATGGTGGCTAACGGTGAACTCGATGCCGAGTACATTGTTGCCGACAGCGAGCATTCGCAATTGAGCATCGCTCACGGAGCATCTTCCAGCGGCGCGCGCGTTTTCACAGGCAGTTCGGGCGTCGGCGTCCAGTTCGCATACGAACTTTATTCGCCGATCTCCGGCAGCCGCATGCCGGTTCAAATGATGATCGCGGATCGTACGCTCGATCCTCCCGGCGATTTTGGTTCCGAGCACACCGACGCGCTATCCACGCGTGATATGGGATGGATCATGGGCTGGTCCTGCGATGCGCAGGAGGCCTTCGATAATCATCTCATCGCTTATCGCATTGGCGAAGATCCGCGCGTTCTTCTGCCGCAGATGGTTTGCCAGGATGGCTTCTTCGTCTCTCACATCACGGGCGACGTCGAACTGCCTGATACCGGCCAGGTGAAAGAATTCCTACCGCCCTACAAGCATCCGTATCCGCTCGATCCGCGGCATCCGGTATCGCACGGCCCGCAAATTATGCCCGAGCAAGGCCCTCCCCTACAGCTTGAACGGGCGCGCGCCATGGAAGGATCGATGGCCGTCATCGAAGAAGTGCACGAAGAGTTTGCAAAGATTTTCGGCCGCAAGTACGATCCGTGGCTCGAAGAATTCATGACCGACGACGCCGACGTTGTTTTCTTCCTGCAGGGCGCGCATGCCGTGACTGCGCGCTTTGCTATTCAGCACATGCGCGAGCGCGGGTTGAAAGTGGGGATGGTGAGGCTGCGAACCATCCGGCCTTATCCCACCGACCGCGTGAAGGAGTCGCTCAGCAAATTCAAAGTGATCGGCGTGATCGAAACTAACATGGGGCTCGGCGGCGTAAGCAGTGGCGGCGCTCTCTACGCCGAAGCCGCGGCCGCGCTTTATGAAAGCGACAAGCGTCCACTGGTGCTTTCATTCATGGCCGGTATGGGTGGCGAAGCGATCGTACTTAAGGAATTTTATTGGATGACGGAAAAAATGCTGGATGCGCAGCGGCGTGGCAAGATCGAAAAGCGCACCCACTGGGTCGGATTCGAAGAATAACTTTTTGCTAAGCGGAGTTTCGATCAGATTTTAGGTCGGAATCCCCAACGACCAGCAACGACAGCTCTGATATTTGGAGGAATTGACATGGCAACCATTGAAGTTCAACGGCAGATGCTGCCGATTTTAAACAGCCCGAATCAAGGTGCGCGTTTTTACAACCCCGAACTCCCGTCGTCCGAACCCTTCGTGCCCGGCCACCGCACTTGCGCCGGCTGCGGTCCGTCGATTCAATATCGAATGACGAGCAAGGCTGCGGGCGACAACACCATCCTGGTGGGGCCGACCGGCTGCATGTACGTCGCGAACAGCTCTTACCTGTGCACGCCTTACAACGTACCGTGGGCGCATACGCAGATTGGCAGCGCAGGCAGCTTCACGGCCGGCGTCGCTGCCGCTTATGAAGCGATGATCCGCAAAGGTAAGTGGAAAGGAAAATTTCCAAATATTATTTGCGAAGCGGGCGACGGCAGCGCCTCCGACATCGGCCTCGCTTCGATTTCCGGTGCGCTCTACCGCAATCACGACTGTCTGATTATCTGCTACGACAACGAGCAGTATGCCAACACCGGCATTCAGGCCTCGTCTCGTACACCCTACGGCGGCATGACTACGTTCTCGCCTCCTGGACCGGAAGTTCCGGAGGGGAAGAAGCTGTATCCCAAGGATCTCGCGCGCATGATGGCGGCGGGCCATCCTCACTGCTATGTGGCGACTGCCAGCGTGGGTTATCCCATCGACCTGATGAATAAGGTTCGCAAGGGCCTGAACCACAAAGGCGCAGCGTATTTGATGGTCTACACGCCCTGCCAAAAAGGTTTCGTGTACGAAACGCCGCGCTCGATTGATCTTGGCCGTCTGGTGGTCGAATGCGGACTCTATCCCATGTGGGAGTGGAATCCGGAAACACGCGAGTTCGATTACAGTTTCCGTCCGGCGAGCATGCGGCCGGTTTCCGAATACTTGAAATTGCAGGGACGCTTCGGCCATCTTCACGCCGAGCACATTGCGAACCTGCAGAAATTTGCCAACCAGCAATGGAAGATGGTGGGCGTCCAGGTGCCTGAAGCGCTAATCCAGGCCGCAGACGCGAAAAATCTTGTCAACATGGCCGCTGCCTCTGAGGCCGCAGCCGTGGCGGAGACTGTATGAACACGAAAACGAGTGCTCCCTTTCATCCTGTCGAGTCCGAGCCCGAAGTTGAACCAGAGGGCCAAGAAAGTTACATCGTCACCGAAGGCAAGAAGCGCGGCGCCACGCGCGATGTGCGTGAGGCAGCGGCCTACGACCGCTTCTACACCGTGCTGCGCGTGCATGCCGGCGACGCCATCCTCACCGACAACTGGCATACCAACGAGGTGCTCAGTCACGCCCGCAATAATTTTGAGGGCGTCACCTTTGCCATGCGCACCTTGGAGGCGTGGGGCGCGATGATCGAAAACGATCATCGCGCTTACTACACCGCCGGCGGACGAATCTGGATAATGGATATCGAACCTTCGCAGGGCAAGAAGCCGCGGCTCCCGGGCACCGGCCCAGCCGCGAAAAAGTAGAACGATTGCACCGCATTCTGCTGATCGACGACACGCCGGAGATTGCCGAGCTGCTGACATTCTCGCTGCGCGACCTTGGCTATGTGGTCTTCGCGTCGGGATATACTTCCGGCGTCAACGAGTTGGTCATCGAGCATCACGCTGATGCAGTGGTGCTCGATTGTTCCAGTTACGAAATGAGTGAGGCGCTGTTCGACGCTATACGGCAGCATCCGAATCACGCGGGGCTTCCAGTCCTGATCATCAGCGACACGCCCGAAGAAGCCGATGCCAGCCTCAGTTCGCGCAAGGCTAAGAAAGTCCTGCTGATCCCAAAACCCTTTACCGGCGGGCAAGTCGGAAGATCGCTCGCGCAGCTACTGGAATAGTTATGCCGCTCTGGAGCATGGACGATTGGCAATTCGTCGAGCGCGAAGTCGTTACCGACCCCAAGGGCAGAAAATGGACCGTCGCGCTCATGGACGTGCTCGGCCAGCAGGGCGATCCCGACATGCCCGACAAGCTTCTCGAGATCCAATATTCCTCCGGCCGCTATTTCACGCTTGTCTACGCCGACGGCGGAGCGCTGCAGCGTGAGCGCGGGTACGCGTCTCTGGGGGAGGCTACGGACGCCTACAGAAATCTGCTGGTCGAAGTCATTGACGGCAGCGTCGATCCCTCGCAGCCGGTGTTTCGACAAGACCTCGAAGACTGATTACGCTCAACGTCCCGGATCCAAGTCCCTCATGATGACATGCAGTACCTGGCCGGTACGTCGCGCATCGCTTTCGGAAATCGCTCCCTGCGGCACGGCTTCACCTCCTGCAGTCATGTGATCGCGATATATCCGCGCGACGGCTGGCAGGCGGGCGGAACCGCTGCGAATCAGTCCTGCTTTTTCTGCGACGGTGAGCCGCGTTTCGAACGACCACTCGGAAATCTTCTCCGCGGGGGCGCCCGTCTGCATAAGCGCGGTGAGTCCCTTATGTTCGAGCGCATCGGTCACGATCGCTTCCAGAATCCCGCAGGAAGTCACCAGCGCAAGATCATAGTCGCCTTGGTCGAGCGCGCTTCGGCTATCGGCGTAGGCCTGCTCGAGGACCGGACGAATATCTGGCTTGTGAACGAATTCAAAGCGGCGCGGAGCTGGCGCCTTCGTCGATGCTGAAATTATTGCACCCTCATCGGTTCGGGAGAGCGAGGCCACGGCTTGCCCCAGCACTCCAAGCAGTTGCTGCACGATCTCCCCTGGCGCCGCGCCCTGCGCGGCGCTGCCATCCGGCGTGCGCATCAGGAATGCTTGGCTGAAGGACCGCGCCAGCCAGTGGGCCTTGCTGCCTCCGGACAGTTGATTAATGGTGACACCGCAGTCCTCCTGCCAGCGGCGGGTCTCCGCCATCGCCGAAGGATCGGAAGGATTAGCAGCCAGGGTATCGCGAAGCTGATGGCCGCGAAGAATCAGGCTGTCGAGACGGGTCAAGTAGGTTTCGATCTGAGTTTGGAGACTTTCGTCCATTAGTTGCTTAGCATCTTTCTTCGTTGTCAGGGAACCGTTGGTGCCTCTAACGTTCGAGGTGGTGTCCTAAATTAACCACATTCCAACTGTGTTCCCGTTCAGAATGATTAGTGACACTCTGTCTCGGTCAAAAAAGCAGCATTTTCAGCAGCAGTCGCAGGCACAGTGGAAATGTGGGAACGCTACGGCTCTTTGAAGCTTTCCCAAGCGCCTGGAATCCGACAAGTGTCACGCCCACTGGAACTTACCTGTTCCGGATCAGCGCTGCTTAGGCGCGTCATTTCCACTGTGCACATTCCCACGCCAGCCGCTGCTTCTCTGCTCGGGCCCGATGATCCTCTGACCTGAAAAGTGTCACTAATCATGTGGACGAGTACAAACTCTTGACACTGGATACGGAGAGTGATAAAGTGCCTCCCGCAACTGGTTCGATAACCGTACCAGTGTACAACACATCTGTACACACATCGGCGACGAACCGGTTGGCGTTCTGGTAATTTCGCGTTACGAGTTTTACTCTCCGTGATGAGGTGAAACCTGTGAGTTCTTCCGAAAGTTCGTTAACCCCAAGCGCCCTGATTCATACCTCGCGAATTCCTAATCGTTGGATTCAACTCGTCGCCGGCATCATCGCGATGATGGCGATCGCGAACCTACAATATGCCTGGACACTTTTTACCAAACCGATCCAATCGCATTTGCACGTGTCGCTGGTCGCTGTCCAGTGGACCTTTACTTTGTTCGTGCTCCTCGAAACCTGGCTCGTACCCTTCGAGGGATATCTGGTAGATCTGATCGGACCTCGGCTCATGCTCGGTCTGGGCTCGATCATGGTCGGGTTGGGATGGATCGGATCGGGCCGCGCCGAGACCATCAACTCGCTGTACTTTTGGTATGGCGTGGGCGGCGTCGGCGCTGGCGTCGTCTACGGCGGAGCGATTGGAAACGCGTTGAAATGGTTTCCGGATCATCGCGGCCTCTGCGTTGGCCTGACCGCCGGAGCTTTCGGTATCGGCACCGCGACTACTATCGCTCCCATTGCCGACATGCTGAAAGTCTCGGGTTATCAGCACACGTTTATCTTCTGGGGATTTGTTCAGGGTATTGTGGTGCTGGCTTGTTCACTCTTTTTGGCCAAGCCGCCAATCGGATGGACGCCGCCCGACTGGAAACAGAAAGAAGCGAAGATCAAAGCCAAAATTAACACCTCGTCCGTCGATATGACTCCGTTAGAGATGCTGCGCCAGCCGTCTTTCTACCTCATCTACGTGATGATGGTTATGTTGGCTTTCGGCGGTTTGGTGGTTACTGCGCAGCTCAACCCGATGGCCTCTTCGTACCACGTGGACAAAGTGGTGGTGCTCTGGGGGATGACTGCACTGGTGCTGGCCATTACAGTCGACCGGCTGCTTAACGGTTTGACGCGTCCATTTTGGGGATGGGTTTCCGACCACATCGGCCGAGAAAATGCCATCTTCATCTCCTTCATCCTAGAGGCAATCGCGGTGTTTGCTCTGCTCCAACTGATTAGTCATCCAATTTGGTTTGTTGCACTATCCGGCCTGTGCTTCTTTGCCTGGGGCAATATTTTCTCGTTGTTCCCCTCCATTACTGGAGACCTCTACGGAAACAAGTGGGCGACGACCAACTATGGAATCGTCTACACCGCTAAAGGAGCGGCAGCAGCGTTTGCCGGACCCGGCGCTGCGTGGTTGTTTGCCAAGACCGGCTCCTGGAATAAGGTTTTCTGGGCGATGATTGTCTGCGACCTGATTGCTGCGTTCATGGCATTGCTGTGGCTAAAACCCCTGGCCGCGCGCGCCGTAAGGAATTCGAACAAGGTGCTGCAACCTGTCGATATTAGCGCCCCGGCGAAGGCGCGAGGCGTGGCATAGCCGAGTGGCAATCTCTGCGGAGAGACTCTGCGACGGCCGCGGAGTCTCTCTTCCTTTGCTCCAGCCCTTTGCTCCACATTCCGTTTTGGCCCGCGATAAACTCGATCCTGGCCGGAGAGCGTAACCACACCTCGACTGGCACTTACGTAATCTTCTATTAGTAACCTCTAATGCCACATACTGACGGCACATTATGGGTAGCCTCCCCCAAACCCGGCCGCCGTGGCGCGTCCCGCGCGCTCATCTTGAAGGCAAGACTCCGGCCGTGCTGCGGCTGCCGAATGGACAACGTCTTGGGGCTAACCTCCAGGTAGTTTCTCTCACCGGGGGCCTGCTTGCGGTCCCTCAACCAATCGTCCAGGGATCGCAAGTCAAGTTGATGTTCCTGACCGGTGCCGGAGCCGTGCTGGGAGGCGCAGAGATGCTGTGCCCCGTCAACCATATATTGCAGCCGTTCCGCTTCGTTTCGCTCGCGGCCGATGATCACCGTCGCCTCGGTGCGCTCATCTGGGAGCAATCGACTCAGAACCAATTAGACCAGATTTGGATTGAAAAACTACGGGCTGCGTCGGCGCCCCAGGACGAGGCGCGCCCCTGGCGGGCCAAGCTGGCCGGAGCTCTTGCTCTGCTTACACTCGGCCTGGCCACTGCGGCGTACTTGCTGCATCCCGGCTGGCTCAACTAGTTCGTGTTTGATCGAATCTACTTCAGATATGAACAAAACTAACACTCGCCGATGGCCTCGATACCATGTGCATCTGCCGGTCCTCATCGCGGCAAACCCGGAGGCTAAGAACATAATTGTGCCGGGTTTGGTTTCTGAATTAAGCCGCTCGGGCATGGAACTCTACGGTGGCGTCAATCTGCAGCCCGGGGAGATGATGGAAGTCCAGTTCCAAACCTCGGGCAGGATCCGTGTGGCCGGCGTGATTCGCCATCGCTCGGGCTTTTGTTTTGGATTGGAATTTTGCTCGGTGCAGACCGAGCCCGCAGAAACGCCCGACGCCGCGCAATCCCACCTATTAGCTGAGCAAGAAGCCTACCTGCGGGAGATGCAACAGAAGATCAACCAATCACTGCAAGCGCTGGAGATGAGGAAATCCCGCCAGGAGATGAAGGCGCTCGCCAATACCTCGGATGACTGGCGCAAGCCAAGGCAGAGATACTCTTCGCCAACCGTGCGCCAACGATCGTCAAGAACCTGAGCGCCGAATCTTTTCCGTGAGACGCTTACACTTCGAAAAATGAGGTCGCCAGCACGTCTGGTTATGAGCCAGCGATCAGTTCCACTCCCAGCGTGGCCAACGCGATGTCTTCGTTCGACGAGAGCCCGCTGACCGCGATCGCCCCGACTACTTCATCATTCTTCGAGATCGGAAGCCCGCCACCCCATCCGACATATTTCGGATCGCCGTAGTAGGCAATGTCATGGCCCTTTTCTGGATGCTTCACCTTATCTCCGATTTCTCTAGTGGGCTTGCGCTCGCGGGCCGCCGTCCAGGCTTTATTCATAGCAATGTGGATGGATGAAACAGGAGCCCCATCCATGCGCACAAAATAAATAAGGTCCCCATGCGCATCAGCAACCGCGATCGCGGCCGCTTTCTGCATCTGCGAAGCTTTCTCAACGATAAGGTCGACAGCGCGCTTGGCTTCAGAGTAGTCGATAGTTTGGAGGGTTCTCATAGTTGAAAGACGATCTGGAAAAATTAATGCTGGCCATCACTGGCCAGCATTAAGAGTCTGCATCGTAAATTGTATCTGGGCCAGGAGCGATGCTCCTGGCCGAGAGGTTCTTAGAACACGACTTTTAGCGCAAACTGAACCAGGCGTTCCGGTGAGGCAACACCGCCTTGAATCGTTGAATTGATCACACCGAATCCGTTGGATACTCCGACGCCGCCGAACCCAGTTGCCGGCATGGAGAAGTACGGATGGTTGAACAGATTGAAGAACTCCGTACGGAACTCGATACCCAACTTCTCACTAACCTGAGTTCTCTTGAAGACGGCGAAGTCAAAGTTGTCGATTCCCGGTCCACGAAGTGTGGGATCGACACGCGCTTCCGTGCCCGGTCCGAAATCTGGAGGGTTCGCGAAGCAAGCCGTGTTAAACCAATTCGTAATATGTCCGCCGCCAGCTTTCTTGTCGCATCCGGGAACAACGTCAGGCCGGATATTTGAGACTCCAAGGTTCGCAGCTTCCAGCGCGGTCGAGCCGGAGTAGCTAATCTTCAGCGGGAAACCGCGTTGGAACGTGGTGATGCCATCGACTCCCCAACCGGAAATCGCGCCGTTCGCGAACCCGCTCATGTTATTTGCATACGCCTTTCCGCGGCCGAAGGGCAGATCGAGGACGTAGCTGATCACCAAGCGTTGCGAAACATCCTGCGCGGAAAGCGACTTTTCCCCTTTGAGATTGTCCCAGTCCTGCACGCCCGGAACTCCACCAGTTGGCCCTTCCAGCCAACTCGTCAGAGTGTCGGTATTGCTTAGGAGCTTGGCATTGGTGTAAGCAACCAGCAGCGTCCCGCCGCCCTGAAACCGGCGAGTTACTGTAGCTTGCAGGGAGTTGTAAGTGCTACTGCAGCACCCGAACCCGGCCAACTGTACCTGGTTGTATTCGGGGTAGGGGCGTAACAACTGACCGGCCGCGACAGTTGCGCCGTTCAGCGAGGGATTGGGATTTGTGCCGGCCATCGGGTTGGTAACTTGCGCCGAGAGTGCGGCACCCTGAGACCACAAGGTATCGGGAAGCTGGTTAGCCTGGGTCTGATACTGCTCCAAGTGAACACCGTGCGAGCCCGCATAAGCCACATCGGCGAAGAAACCAGCGGGAAGCTGGCGCTGGATGTCGAAGTTCCATTGTTGGACGTAGCCCCACTGTGGATTGCCGTGACCACTTTCCCCGTAATATGGAGCCAAGTTCGGGCTTGCGGTAAAGAGTGCGAAACTCGAGACGTTGGAGGGAAACGGAGCCAGAGTAGAAGCCAACGGCGAAAAATTACGTCCGGGTGGAGGGAGGATTCCAGCATTACCGAATGGACCTGACTGAGTGCAGCCAAATTTGTTCGGACCTCTGGGTGTAAATACTGATCCCGCGGCGCCATACGAACACTTGTCACCGTCCAACATAGCGGCAGGAGTGATGAACGAGTCGTTCGTAGCATGGAGTGGCGTGCTGGCAAGATTCACGAAGTCGTTGTCAGGGTTGAGGCCGAAGGAGACGTAGTTGGGAATGTAAAAGATGCCGTACCCGCCGCGGATGACAGTTTTTTGATCCAAGGCGTAAGCGAAGCCAAGCCGCGGAGAGAATGCCTTCTTATCCATCGGGATGTTGTTGTCGCTGGTGTTGCGCCCTGTTCCGACAAGAAATGCATCGCCCGGGCATGGACTTCCTGCCGTGCCACCGCAGCCTTTGGCCACAGAATTGGTCGCCAGCGGATCCCAGTAGGAGAGCCGACCATAGGCGTCAGACCAAGTTCCCTGCAGCTCATAACGAAGACCCAAGTTCACAGTTAACTTGGTCGTCAAGTGCCATGTGTCGTCCACAAACAAGGCACGGTAGACCTGCGATCCTTTGGTCAGGGCGGGAACCTGAGCCACGCCCTCCGTCTGGTTGACGAAGTTTCCTTCATTTTGCGACAGGCCGAGTAGGAAGTCGGCAAATGCGAAATCGGTGTTGCTGCACAAGAGGGGGTTAGCGCTGCATGCTGCGGTGGCTTGGCTGCCGCCTGCGGCATATTGAGTGGTCCAGTTTCCACCGAAAGCGAATGCGCCGCTGGCGATGTTGGTCTGGAAGTAGTTATCCAGTCCCCATTCGACCTGAGCACCGGCCTGAATAGTATGCTTGCCCCGGATTAGGGTAAAAGCCGGCGTGATGTTGTACTGCGTATTGTGATCGCCGATGGCGCTATTGCCCTGCGACTTTCCTACGTCGTTAGGGAACGGGAACGCCGGGGTCGGAGGAGTTCGAATCGAGCTTGGTGGACTGTTGTAAGTGGACGGCCAACCCAACGTCGTTAGGTCGAACCCCGAGAGATCGGGCGCACGTGCGTAGACGAACCGACTCGCCGCGATGTTTACGTCGAGAATGGTCGTTGGCGTAAAAGCATGGTTTACGCCGATTGCAAGCAATTTCGAGTGATATTTTTCCGCGCAGCGATCGAGGCAGAGGCCGGTTCCGAATGGATCGACCGGCAAGTCAGTTAATCCGAAATAAGAAAATCTTCCGAATACGTGCGTATTGCTCCCAAGGTTCTGATCCCCGCGCGCCACGAACTCGTTGGTGTTGCCGCCCGCCGGTGCGGCACTCAGGAAATTATTTACATCGCCGGGTTGGTTCGCCGCCGGAAAATACTTCTTCCACAGCACCTGGGTGGCAGTGCCGAATTCCGAAGTGGGGATTTTGTTGTTCGGGTAGGGTAGGCGCGCCCCCGTCGCAGCGTTTACGCTATACGGGTCGTAAAGCTGCCCGGCTGCCGCACTGCACAGGCCAGCGCCGTTGAACGTACCCCCGGCTTGGCTGCAAAGCGATGAGAAATCCCCAGTCAGCTCCCCGTTCGCCGGAACGGTGGTTGTAAAAGGAGATCCCGTCCGCTGCCGGTATTGCTCCCAGCTCACGTAAAAGAATGTCTTATCTTTGATGACTGGGCCGCCCACCTGGAATCCGTACTGGTTCTGCGTCCAGGGTGGGGCCTCGTTGGCCTGACCGGCCGCCAACTCTGATTTCTTGTTGAAGTATTCGTTGGCATTCAGCACTTTGTTGCGGAAAAACTCATAGGCGGAGCCATGCCAGCTGTTGGTGCCGGACTTCGTGCTCAGATTCGTGACGCCGCCGGAGAACTTGCCCCACTCAGCACCCAGGTTGCTGTATTGGACTTTGAATTCGCCGACGGAATCCTGCGTCGGAATGACAATCGGGAGATTGATATAGCCGATGTTCAGGGGTTGACCATCCAGGTACTCCGCGCCCTGATTTGCAAACGAACCTCCGATTTGGTAGTTGCCCCAACTGAACGGGTTCTGGCCTACCGGCGAACCACCAGATCCGCCTTGAGCAACTGCCGCAGGAGAAATTGTGATTAAGTTGAAAATATTTCGTCCGTTCAAGGGCAACTCGTCGGCCTTGCGCTGCTCGACCACTTGGCCAAGGGAGGAAGTCTCGGCCTGCAGCAGCGGAGTCTCCGACGTCACTTCGACCACCTGGCTGACCTCGCCGACCTGGAGGGCGGCGGCGATGTGTGTGTCCTGCTGCACCTCGACCGTGACCGGGTTGCGGACAAAGTGCTTGAATCCCTGCTTCTCCACGTCAATCCGATATTGGCCCGGGAACAGGTTCACAAAGGTGAAGAGTCCATCGGCACCACTTTGTTGCGTGCGCTTCTCCGCCGTGCCCAAGTTTGTCAGGGTGACGGTAGCGTCCGTGATTGCGGCGCCGGACGTGTCGGCGACTGACCCGGCTATCGATCCGTAGGTGCTTTGGCTATAGAGAGAAACGGAGGCAGATACGATCAGGCCCAGGGTGACGAGCAGGCTCCACACTATGCGACGTGGCATAATCAACTCTTTCCGGTACAGGAATTTCCCAAATTTCCCCAAACTATCGGTGGCGTGGATTTTTGAACACCGGGGCAGCCGTTGTCAAGAATAAAATAATTGTTTTCCATTAGATTAATCGTTAACCCAGGAACAGTGGTATGCTCTCCCGCGCATGCCCGCAACCATGATGGACATCGCGAGAGACCTCAAGGTGTCGGTCGTGACGGTCTCGAAGGCGCTGCGAAATCAAGGCCGGATCAGCGATGCTACACGCAAGCGAGTACTGCAGCACGCCAAGAAACTGAATTATCAGATGAACTGGGTGGCGCGCAGCCTGGTGACGCGGCGCACCTACACGATTGGCTTGCTGCTGCCGGAGTTCGCGCATCCATTCTTTGCAGAAATTGCCCGCGCCGTGGCCCACACTGTGCGGCCTCATGGCTATCACGTGGTGATCTCATCGTTCGAGGAGGATCCGGAACTGGAAGCCAGCGAAGTCGATTGCCTGTTGGCCCGGCAGGTGGACGGATTAATTATCGCTTCCGCGCAGCCCTTACGCTGTCTGGATATGTTCGAGCGCGTGCAACAGCGAAAGATTCCCTATGTTCTGATTGACCGCCCGGTCGCAGGTTTGCGGGCATGTTTTGTTGGGGTCGATAACCTCGCGATTGGCAGGTTGGCGACGGAGCATTTGATCGCGCGAGGCTGCAGCCGTATTGGCCACTTGCGCGGTCCTGAAGTGGGCATCGCCGTGGATCGACTGGAAGGTTACCGCTGCGCACTGGCCCGGAGCGGCTTGCGCGTGCCTCCAAGCTACATCGTCGACGGAGGCCATGGAGACGCCACCGGATACGACGGCATGCGGAAGATGCTAAAGACACCACCCGCTCCGGACGGAGTTTTCTGTTACAACGACCTGGTAGCGATCGGCGCAATGAGAGCTATCTTGGAGGCAGGACTGAAACTGCCCGACGATATTGCACTGGTCGGCGCGGGCAATGTTCAATATTGCGACGTGTTGGCGGTTCCACTCACCACGGTTGATCAGGGAACCTGCCGCATTGGAGTGCTCGCCGCAGAACTTCTGCTGGCGCGGATCTCCTCGAAGCGCGCGATGCGGCCCAGGAAGATTTTGATTCCGCCGAGACTCGTGGAACGGGAATCGACGCGCCGCTAGCCGTCGCAGCGCTGCGACTTTACCCACAGGACGCCACTTCCGCGATATGCTGAACGACTGAAGGAACCTGAGTTTGATAAACGCTTTGTTTCGCGCATGCTGTGTCCTGACCGTAGTGTTGCAGGCAGCGACGCTCCCGGCTCCAGTTTTTGATGTCGTCCTGCCGCGCGGTCTGGATTTCACGCTGCAGAATTCCCCGACTTCCAAGAAATATTTGATCGAAACGATGCCGGGTGGAGTCGCTCTTCTCGATTACAACAATGACGGCTTGCTCGACATTTTTTTGGTGAATGGCGGACGTATAACCGATCCGATGCAGACGCCCGAGAATTTTGACCGCCACGACCCACGCTACTGGAATCGGCTTTACCGGCAGAATAAAGATGGAAGCTTCACTGACGTCACGCAGCAGGCCGGTCTCGCCGACGCCGGCGATGGAAATTACGGCATGGGAGTGGCCGTGGGCGACTACGATAACGACGGTTTCCCTGATCTCTATGTCACGAGCTATGGAAAAAATATTCTGTACCACAACAATGGCGACGGTACTTTCACCGACGTGACGGCTAAAGCTGGGGTGGCCGGCGGCGGCTGGTCGGTTTCAGCAGGATTCTTCGATTACGATAACGACGGCAAACTCGACCTCTTTGTCACTCGCTACATGGATTGGGATACCAAGCACAGCAAGAATTGCGGTGGCAACTACCACACTTACTGTCCGCCCGAGGAGTTCCCTTCCACGACCAACATTCTCTATCACAACAACGGCGACGGCACATTTACCGATGTGAGCCAGAAATCGGGTATCGCCGCTAAAAAAGGGCGCGCGTTGGGCGTCGCATTTGCCGATTACGATGGCGATGGATTTACCGACATCTTTGTCGCCAACGATGGCATGCAGCAGTACCTGTTTCACAACAACGGCAATGGAACTTTCAGCGAAGTTGGTCTCGAAGCCGGCACCGCTCTTTCTCAGGATGGACGCAGGCTCTCCGGCATGGGAGTTGTCTTTCAAGATTACGACAACGACGGACGGCCGGATGTGATTGTCACAGAGTTGCCGCGTGAGATTTACGGCGTCTATCACAACGATGGCGGCGGATCGTTCAGCTACCGTAGTCTCGAGACAGGCCTCGGTCTGCTCTCCAGCGGGAGTTCCGGATGGGGCGTGGGCCTCGAAGATTTCGACAACGACGGCTGGAAAGATTTGTTCGTGGCCCAAGGACATGTGCTGGACAACGTGGAGCAAATCGATCCTTCTCTTCATTATCTTGAGCCGCCACTTTTAGCGATAAATCACAATGGCCGCTTTGAGAGAGTTGATTCTGGAAGCACAACTCCCGCAGCCGCACGGGGTGCGGCTTTCGGCGACCTGAATAATGATGGATGGCAGGATGTGGTGATGACCACGCTCGGCGGTCATCCTCAAGTGTTTCTAAACCGCGGTGGCAAACTTCATTGGCTGGTCATCACTCTCCGCGGCACTCACAGTAATCGTGATGGATTTGGAGCCCGCGTGCAGGTGAATGGGCAGACACGATTTGCGACTTCCGCCGGCAGTTACCTTTCCGCCAGCGACAAACGCCTTCATTTCGGACTCGGCACGGCGGAAAAAGCAAATGTGGAAGTTATCTGGCCCTCGGGGATCCACCAGACTCTGAATGATGTTCACGCCGATCAGTTCCTGGAAGTGCGTGAACCGGTGAAGCCGTGATCCGTGCTCTTTTATTTTTCTGGCTCGCGTGGCAAATTGCGTCGCCGCAGGCGGCTGAGCACATGCAAGCCGGAATCGCAGCCGAAAAAGAACGGAAGTTCGATGTGGCAGTTGCGGAGTTTAAGAAGGTGACCGAACTTGACCCCGCATTTCCCGAGGGCTTTATCAGCCTCGGTCAAGCCTATATGGAGAGCGGCGATTACGGCTCTGCGATCCCGCCGCTCAAGCATGCATTGGACCTTGGTTCCGATTCAGCGCCGGCTCACCAGTTGCTCGGCTACGCGCTGCTCGCCCAGGGTTTTTTCAGCGACGCGATCCCTCACTTGCAGCGCTCGCCTGACAAAACCGCACTGGGAATTGCGCAAATTCAGACCGGGCAACTGTCGGAGGCGGTCACCAATCTGCAAGCTGCCCTCGCGGCGCACCCGAACGATTCCGATATTCTCTATTATCTTGGCCGCGCCAGCGGTCTACTCGCCAAGCAATCCATCGATACTTTGCTGGCCGCCTATCCTGACTCGGCGCGGGCGCATCAGGCGATGGCCGAAAACTATTTCGTGTTGCGGCGCATGCCCGACGCTGAGAAGGAATATCGCGAGGCGCTGCGATTGCGGCCCGGCTTGCCCGAAGCTCACCTTGCTCTGGGCGAGGTCTATGCCGGCGCTTTCCAATGGCCCAAGGCGGAAGAACAATTTCGCATCCAGGTCAAACTGCAACCGGGAAATGCCGAAGCCGCATACCGCTTGGGCCAAGCCTTGTTGGAAGAAGGAAAAGTTCAAGAAGCGCGGGCAGAACTTCGGCGCGCCGACCGGTTGATGCCGGATATGCCAGAGACCCTTTATTTACTGGGCAAAGCGGCTTCGCTCGAAGGCGACGCTGCCGCGGCTGAGAAGGCTTGGACTAAATTACTTTCGATTGAGAAGCAAAGCTCTCTGGCCGCGCAGGCACATTTCGGACTGGCGGGAATCTATCGCAAGCAGGGAAAGACGGCTGAGGCGCAGCGTGAGATGCAGGAGTTCCAAAAGCTTCAAAACAGCTCGACTCAGCCCCAACCAAGCGGGCAACAAGATTCCCATTAGCGCGCTCATGGGGTCAACCTCATGGGTTAAACCTCATGAGTAAACAAGGATGATCAGGATATGCGACCGATGCAGAATCGATTGATGTGGAGTCTCTCTTCAGCGCTGTGTTATTGTCTCGGCTTTCTGTTTTTGAGCTCTCTCATCGCCTTGCCACTCCAGGCAGCCGAACCTACGTCGCGAAACCTGGACTCCGACTGGCAGTTCCGAGCCGTAGCGAATACCGATCGAGCCGACGTAAAGGAATGGCATCCCGCGCAGGTTCCGGGCGTAGTTCAGACGGACCTTCTGCACAGCAACCTCATCCCCGACCCGTTCGATAAAGATAACGAGTTCCATCTGCAGTGGATCGGGCTCGCGGACTGGGAGTATCAAACAACGTTTCAGGTCGACGCGGCCATGCTCGCGCACGACCATGTGGATCTGGTTTTTGCCGGATTGGATACATTTGCCGATGTCTATCTCAACGATCAGGCGATTCTCCACGCCGACAACATGTTCCGCCACTGGCGCGTTCCAGCTAAGACACAACTGAAATCCGGTTCCAATACGCTTCGTATCGTATTTCATTCGGCCGTCGAGAAGATGCTTCCTTACGTTAAGTCGCTTCCGTACGTTCTGCCTTCGATATCCACTCATAACTACGGAAACGAAGAGGATATCGCGACCGCTCCCTATACGCGCAAGGCTCCTTATAACTACGGGTGGGATTGGGGGCCGCGCTTTATGACCGAAGGTATCTGGCAGCCGATTCGCCTTGAAACATGGGACGCGCTACGGATCGAAAACTTTCATATTCACCAGCGGAGCATCACCGCCGACTTGGCGAATGTAAACGCAGAGCTTGAGATCGAAGCCAGCCGGCCAATATCGGCCACCCTCACACTGACTCACGATGAAATGTCGGGGCCACAAACCTCTGATGGAACTCAGACTCTGCAACTCAATGCCGGCATGAATCATCTTTCGTTTCCGCTGCGGATTACCTCACCCAAGCTCTGGTATCCGGTGGGATATGGTCCCCAGAGCCGCTACCGGTTCATGGCCTCGGTCCGTGTCGGCCGTGAAGTTGCTGCCCACACCGAAACTAAGACTGGATTGCGATCCGTCGAGTTGCGCCGCGTTCCAGATCAGTGGGGCAAGAGTTTCGAGTTTGTCGTCAATGGAATTTCTGTATTCGGCAAAGGCGCGGACGTGATTCCCTTCGATAGCTTTCCTGACCGCGTGACTCCAGAGATTCATCGCAACATTCTGCAAGCCGCTCGCGATGCCCACATGAATATGGTTCGTGAATGGGGCGGAGGTTACTACGAGTCCGATGATTTCTATGACATCTGCGATGAACTCGGCATTATGGTTTGGCAGGAATTCATGTTCGGCGGCGATATGGTTCCCGGCGACGTTGCCTTCCAGGAAAACGTCCGGCAGGAAGCTATTGACCAGATCAAGCGGTTGCGCGATCACCCCAGCATTGTGATCTGGTGCGGAAATAATGAAGTAGAGACCGGCTGGTGGCACTGGGGAGACCGTCAGGACTTCAAAGCATCCATCTCGCCCGACACACGTGATCGCGTCTGGCAGGATTATGTAATCCTCTTCGCCGACATCCTCAGGAGCGCGGTCGCGCAGTATGGCGATCCCGTGCCCTACACGCCCAGCTCGCCCAGCGCCAACTTTGAAGAGATTCCAGACAACCAGCACAACGGAGACATGCACTACTGGCAAGTCTGGCATGCGCAGGCGCCAGCCTCCGATTACACTCTGCAATTTCCGCGCTTCATGACGGAGTATGGATTTCAATCGTTTCCCGAGATGCGTACCATCCGTACGTTTGCCAAGCCCGAGGACTTTGATATTCGTTCTACGGTCATGCGGGCGCACCAGAAAAATAAAGGCGGAAATGAGCGCATCCTCACCTACATGCTGCGCGAGTACCGTGAGCCCAAGGATTTCGCTTCGTTCGTTTATCTCAGCCAGGTGCAACAAGCGGAGATTATCAAGATCGGCGCCGAGCATTTGCGCCGCCAGCGTCCGCGGACCATGGGCTCCCTTTATTGGCAGTTGAATGATTGCTGGCCAGTTGCTTCATGGGCCAGCATCGATTACTACGGCCGTTGGAAGGCGCTGCATTACTACGCGCGACGCTTCTACGACGATGTTGTGATCTCGCCGTTCCTGCACGACGATAAAGTTGACGTGTACGTTATTTCGGATAAGCTTCAACCACTCTCCAGTACGATCCACATGCGCCTGCTCGATTTCTCCGGTAACTCTTTGCTGGATCAGACAAAAGATGTTCAAGTACCGGCGCAGTCGAACGCAATTTATTTCAGCGTTGACAAGGCGGACCTCTCGGTGAAGGCTGATCCTCGCCGAAGCTTTCTGGTGTTTGACCTGGATGTGGCTGGAAAGCGAGTGTCGCGCAACCTCGTATTCCTCGATGTAACGCGCAACCTGGAGCTACCGGTTGCTCCTAAGATTGAAACAACTATAAGTAAGACAGGCAACGGTTATACGATCACACTGCAGTCAGCAAAGCTGGCCCGAAGCGTTCATCTATCATTCGGCGACCTCGACGTCCAAAGTTCGGATAACTACTTCGATCTGCTTCCAGCCGAGCCCATGACTATCACTCTTAAGTCGCCTGCGACCGCTGATCAAATTAAGGATGCTCTCAAAGTAATGTCGTTGACTGAAGCGTTCAATTCGAATTGATGTTTCATGGGCAGCACACACGGTTTGCGCACATAGAACTAAACTGACCGTGGCAAGCTCGGCTGGCTTCCGCTTAGGTTAGTCCTCATCCAGATATTCGCCAGGCACGTCGTCCTCGGGCACCTCGTGCGTGTGCACTTCACGCACGCCGCTTTCGTCAGCTTCTTCGACACCGGTCACCACGCCGGCCTCAAATGCGTTTCCTTCTTCGATCAACTCGTCAACACTTTCGGAGTCCGGACCTTCAACGTTGGAGAGTCCTTGCAGATCTCCGGATTGCCCGGCCGAACTTGGCCCTGTCAGGTCACTCGAGAACGCCGACCCAGCTCGTGCCGGCTGCTTCCTTCGAGGCGCTTCGGTGGGGACTCTCCGCGTCTTCCCGCTGGTCGCCTTCGTGCCTAAACCTTTTTTCGCAGCTACGGATTTGGCTTGAGCAGACTTTTTCTGAGCAGGCCGTTTACGAGCCGGCTTCGCCGACTTCCCGGAAGATTTCGCTTTCGCTGCCGGCTTCTTCTTCGGTTGCACCTTCGCTGCAGTTCTCTTCGACTTCTTCTTGGATTTCTTTTTAGTAGCCATTGGCGAAGTCTAGCACCGGCCCAAGCGTGAGGCAAAATCGTTGGCATTCTGGTTTTCGATGCTGGCTACAGGAATTGCGAAGCGGGATTTGCTGTTTCAGGCGGTCACACGCCCATCATCCAAAGGGTTCTAATACAGAATCGTGATGCACGGGCCGCATCAGTATGACTACAACTGATCCGGATTCGCCGGGTTTAAGGCTTGCGTAAATATGCTGGCATCCGGGGCATCGAAGTGCGAGACGGCGAGTCGAGACACGGCAATCTAACTCTTGATCGGACTATGGAGATTTTTATCGCTGACCTGCGCCGTCAGGGGATCGATTTCGAAATACCTTCCGATCCGTTAACCGACACCGCATGGATTCTTTTGCTCCAGCGAACTTATGTTGACCCGAGCACTGCTCAATAATTATTAAGGCGCGACAAACCATAACTTTGCCGATCGAGCCGGAAGCAAGCGAGCAAATTCGCGAGATTACCTCTCATGACTATTACGCAGAACGAACGGGCAGCTCGGTTCCGCGCGCTTTACGGCGGTCCGGGCGCATTTGTAACTCCGAATCCATATCTGAACAAATTTATGGGAATATGAACGGATCGATACGCGGATTTTGATACGTTCCTTTGACGTCCTGGTACTTAGATGAGGTCAGTGGATTGCCTGTGATTGGCCAGGAGAGACGTGAACACGCCTGCGAAAGTGTTTCTAAATAAAAGCTCCAGTAAGAATTGAGAGGAGGGTCGGCCAGAGTCGTCTTACCTAAAGAAACGAATTCTTGAATGCCTCGTGCCGTTGACGCGCTATATTCAAAATCTGAGCGAATTCCGGTTCGCCGTGCAGATCATTCAGTAGTGGGTCTTTGTTAATATACGGATAGTTGAAGAAGCCTGATTCAACGCTCATCCGCAGCACGCTTAGAGCGGAGATTCTGTCTCCCAATACGGCGTACGCTTGCGCAATCTTGTATGTGCCTTCTGGGTCGCCGACGCCCCGTTCTCTGATTTTCCTCTCCAACCCGCTCAGAAGCTCCAAGCCCTCTGCCTTGTGCTGATGGATCGAGTCGCTCAGAGCTTTGCCGATTCCTGAATACAAAGTGGGATCGAGTTCGTACGCGCGATCAAAATCTCGCGACGCCTGGTCGAAGTTCTTTTCGTGAAATTCTCCAAAGCCACGGTAAAAGAGAAAGAACGAGGAATCGTCGACTGGCAAGCTCTCGAGAAACTTCTGGTATTGTCCTAAATAAAGGTAGGTGTTTAACACCGAGCCGTTGGCCTTGACGAAGGGATCGAGTTGGCGCGCCCGCTCGCACTCCGCGACGGATTCGTCCAACATCCCGGCGAATCGGTAGGCATATCCCAATTCCCAGTGAGCAAAGGCATAGTTGGCATTCGTCTTCAAGGCGTCACGCAACAGCGGTACAGCCTGCTCAACTTTCCCGGTGTCAACCAAGAGGTTGGCGAGGAACATTTGCGCATCAAGCAAATTCGGTCGTACCGCCAAAGCCCGCTCGTACGCAGCTTGGGCGCGGCGATATTGCTCGCGGCCGCCAAGCTCGAATGCTGCGTCTGAAGTGTATGACGCTCCTAGGTAGGCCCAGGCTGGTGCGTAGTTGGGATCAATTTCAGTGGACTTTTCCAGCATCTTGATCGCCAGGGGGAATTTGTGCTGCCCGTGAAGATCAAGTCCCTGCAGAAAATATTCATAGGCGAGTGGACTGACCGAGGCTTCCGGTTTTAGACGCTCCGTTTCAGCCGGAGACAAGTTCAATTGCAGTTCTGAGATCAGTTGGCTGGTAACTTTGTCCTGGACGGCAAGCAGATTGTCATACTTCAGGTCGATCACTCCTTGACCTAGAATCTTCTCGGTTTTGGCATCGACCAACTGGTACGTAATCCGCAAGTTGTCACCGTCTCGAATGAAGCTTCCCGTGAGAAGGGTATCCACTTTGAGATCTGCAGCAACTTTCTGGAGATCAATTGCCGTCCCTCGATACTTCTCAATCGCGGCGGAAGGACGAACGCTTAGGGCGTGTACATACGCCAATTTCGTGATGAGTACATCCGCCAGAGATAATCCGAGGAAATCGGTAGTCGAATCCTGACCACGATTTTGCAGAGGAAGGATCGCGAGGCTACGGGGACTCAAAGGCTGCTGTTTCGCAGATCGAGTGCGAAGAAACTTCGGCAGAAGGATCACACCAAGGAGCACGGCGAATCCAATGGAGGAGAGGAAGATGAGTCTGCTGGTTCGTGATCGTGTTGATCCCGGAGGCGCTACCTTGGGGAGTTCTACTTTTGCAAGTGGTCGAGAGGAAGGCAAAGGAGTCTCGCCCACTCGACCCTTGGAATCCACGAGTGAACCAGTAGATTCCAGCTGTCCCACGAACCGGTAACCGCGCCGCCCTACTGTCTCAACGAACAGTGGTTTTTCGGCAGAGTCTCGCAGCGCATCCCTCAGCTTGCTTACGGCCACTGCCAGGCGATGGTCGAAATCGACGAAGGTATCTTCCGACCAGAGGCGCTTGCGAAGTTCTTCACGAGTGACGACTTCGCCCGCTGATTCCAATAGCACAGTCAGGAGCGAAAACGGTTGTTCCTGCAGCCGTACTTTACTGCCTTCCCTTCGCAGCTCTCCTGCCCGAAGGTTTACCTCGAAATTCGCGAAGCGTACCAGTGGTGGGAGGGTAGACGGCATCGGCGTACTTCACATTGTTCGAAAGTTTAGCACGCTCTCAATCAGAGTGCGACGTCCCACATTCCATTGTGAGCAAACGACTTATCAGGGGATTGAGAGGGTATCGAAGGAGAAGTGTCCGAGCATTGACGCGTCTCGCTGACTGCGGCACAACAGGAGTCGCGGTCGGCAGTCCCAGTGGCGAACGCTCGAAGAAAAGCTGAGCTGGTGAAAGCCCTGTCGGTTCTTGGACGATCTAAGCACTGGCGTTTGTTGGTGGCGCTTAGAGGCCCCGGCGCATACGCGCTTGCAGATTGACCGGGATCAATTGGGATATCTGCTGCGAGGGCAAAATGCCACCGTTCCATGATGTATGCGAGCAACTTGAAACTTCGCAATATGAACGGGACTGAAACGTGCGTTCGTAGTGAACTCACGAATATCTAATCAGGAGATGATCGAATGAAATCCAGATTTTTGGCGCTGATGTCGACAATGGCGCTGTTGGTTACCTTGGCGGGACCAGCAGTCGCTCAGAATAACTTCGTCTTCACCATGGTACCATCCACCGCAGCAGTAACAGCTGGATGTCTTCCCAATGCAAAAGGGCGGGTTACGATCCATCCTCTCGGACCTGTGGAAAACCTACACGTCGAAGTGTCAGGACTGCCACCGAATGTCGACTTCGATTTTTTCGTGATCCAGGCCCCCGATAAACCGTTCGGCATGGCTTGGTATCAAGGAGATATCCAAACCGACGGCACCGGAACGGGCGTGGGAGATTTTGTTGGGCGCTTCA
The DNA here is from genome assembly GCA_963717205.1 of uncultured Acidobacteriota bacterium. Taxonomy (GTDB): domain Bacteria; phylum Acidobacteriota; class Terriglobia; order Terriglobales; family Acidobacteriaceae; genus Sulfotelmatobacter. The sequence goes on from CAVQVP010000003.1 coordinate 291,429, forward strand.
GCATTGAGACATTCGTGGTAGCGCCCGGCGCAACCTCTGCGCCTGACACCTTCCCAGGCGGCGCCTTCCCAGATGCAACTACCAACCCAGCTACGAACCCAATACAGATGTACCATTTGGGACTTTGGTTCAATCAGCCGTCCGATGCCGCATCGTCGGGTTGCGGGAACACTGAGACACCGTTCAATGGCACTCACAACGCAGGAGTACAGGCCCTGAGCACCCGAAACTTTCAACCGCTTAACGGCCCGTTGCGCAAGGTTGAGTAGGGGCAAACCGACTCACTGGCGGGCGAGGGCGCCGATTGTGGATCTGCGGCGCCCTTACAAGCCCGGGCAAAGCGCCTCCCGCAGAATGAAAGCAAAGTTCACATCCGCGGAGGGCCAATGAGCGGCAAACGCATCCGCATCGACCACATTTCGCAGCCGCAAGCTGAGGCAGAAGAAGCGGCGCTCGAAGTCGGAGAAGGCCAGGATAGACAAGGAGAACAAATGTCAGCTGCAGCGATATCAACTCACGGCGTCATGGAAGGTGGTGGCTCCTACAATCTGCACGCCAAGATTCCCGCTGGTGGAGGCAGTCTGGCATTGCCGTACCTGGAGCAGGCAGTTCGACGCTGCTCACTGCCCCAAGGAGACTGATCCAATCGTCATCGCGGACTATGGTTCTTCACAAGGAAAAAACTCTCTGGCTCCCATGCGGACTGCCATCCGATGCCTGCGTAGCCGTGTGGGGAACGACCGGGCCGTAATGGTTGTTCACGTCGATCAACACGCGAACGACTTCAATACTCTCTTCGATGTACTGCACCGGGACCCTGAACGGTACTCGATGGACGATCCCAATATTTTCCCGTCTGCCATCGGAAGGTCATTCTACGAGAACGTGTTTCCAGGAGAACAGATCGACCTCGGGTGGAGCTCTTATGCTGCCGTCTGGCTCAGCCGAGTTCCGGCGTTAATACCAGGTCACTTTGTGATGCTCGCCAGTACAGGAGACATACGTGCAGCGTTCGACCGCCAAGCAGCCGATGACTGGAGATTGTTTCTGTCGTTACGCGCACGGGAGTTGCGCCAAGGTGGCCGTCTGGTGGTCGTGCTCCCGGGCCTGAGTGATAACGGTGCATCAGGATTTGAGCTTCTCTTCAACTGCGCTAATGCAGTTCTCGAAGAACTAGTCTATGAGCGGGTCATCGGCGACGACGAGCGAAGACGAATGGTGTTGGGCACATACTCGCGACGACGAGCGCAGCTATTGGAGCCGTTCAGCGCGGATGGTCGATTCCAGTCACTTTCAGTCGAACATTGCGAACTCCTCAACTTGCCGGACGCGGCGTGGACTGACTACCAACTGGATGGCAATGAGGAATCTCTCGGTAGCCGTCACGCCGCCTTTTTCCGCGCAATTTTCGTTCCCTCCCTGGCTTCGGCGATCAGCGGCGCCGACAGGCGTCAAGTCTTCGCAGAATGCCTGGAACAGAAATTGAAAAGACGCTTGTGCGAACGGCCTGCGCCATTTCACTCGTTCGTCCAGACCATGGTGCTCGCCAAGCAAGCCCCTGCCGTTACTCCATCAGCGAGGAGTAACGCATAGAAATGAGTTTTGACAATGAAGCCTTGACGCACAATCAGACGCAATCACTGCAAACATCGACGACAAAGCTGCATTCGAGGCAGATTTTTTATGGCTGGTGGGTCGTGCTTGCGTCGGCGTTCGGACTCCTTTGGGGCATACCCATTTCCGTCTACTCTTTCAGCGTGTTCTTCAGACCTCTGATGCAGGAGTTCCACGTCGGTCGCGCCGCCGTATCTCTAGCCTTTACCCTGAAGCTCCTTGCAGGCGCACTCTGTGCCACGCCCGCCGGCTGGTTAATTGATCGCTATGGCCCACGCCGGGTGATTCTTATAGGTACGGTGATTTTCGGCTCAATCCTGTTGGCAAATCGATTCTTCTCGGGCAGCATCGCTCAGTTCTACTTCTTTTACGTGCTTTTGGGTCTGTCCATCCACGGAGTGAGCCCCATACCCTACGGATCGTTAGTGTCGCATTGGTTCGACAGACGTCGCGGCTTGGCTCTCGGCCTCACGATGCTCGGAATCGGCGTAGGGGCTGTGATCATGCCATCGGTCGCGCAAACACTGATCGCGCGATTCGGCTGGAGGACGGCTTACTCAATTCTTGGCGCAGTGGTTCTGCTCATTTGCTGGCCGGTAGTGGCCTGCGTTCTGAAGGGGAAGCCAGAGGACTTCGGTCTCTTGTCGGATGGAGGACCTGCAACAACGGACAGCACTAAAGATGTGGGACGCGGTCTCACCGCACGGGAAGCGTGGCGCAGCCGAGATTTTCGGCTTATGGCGTGCGCTTTCACTTTGGTTAGCGCAAGTGTGCAAGGGTGTGTAATCCACATGGCACCCATGCTGAGTGATCAGAACCTGGGCGCGCGGGCGGCAGCTCTAGGCAGTTCGCTTATTGGTGGGGCGGTAATGATCGGTCGCGTGGGGACTGGATACCTTCTGGACCGTACTCTTGCGCCTCGGCTCGCCTCAATTCTATTTGCCCTTGCCGCCTCGGGAATCGCGCTGCTCTTGCTGGGGAGTGGCCCTGCCTTATTCGCAGGTGCATTCCTTGTTGGTCTCGGTCTGGGCGCAGAAGTCGATCTTATCCCGTACCTAACCAGCCGATACTTTGGGCTGCGCGACTTCGGCAAGGTTTATAGCTCTCTATTCGCTGCTTTTGCACTCGCAGGCGCGCTCGGCCCTCTCATCATGGGTGCAGGCTTTGACCGAACACGGTCTTACAGCGGGCCCTTAGTTGGATTTTTTCTGGCAATTCTACTTGCTACCGTTCTTATGACTCGCTTGGGTCCATATCGTTTCCGTCCGCCCGAATCGAACATTGCGTTACCCAAGGAGCAGGAAAACTCCACACACGAACTCAAAATCCAGACGGAGGAGCCATGCCTGTAGACACTAATAAGCTGAATGCCTGGGACGCTTTGTCAATGACTTAGGTGCTTCGGTACACGGTGGGATGGTGGTGATCGGAGATGGGCTCAAGCTCCACCGCATATTTCGAAGCTCGGGGCTGTCAGCGCCGATACTCCGGCTCGATGGTGCTATCAGTGGCGACCTGAGTGCGCCATATGAGGCGCTGGCAGAAGCGGCCCGCAGCTTATTGCCGCAGCTTATTGCCGGCAATGGAGAGGTTCGGAGTCGCAAGTGCAACAGAAGTCGAGATCGATAGCCTTGCCCAACGGATTCGAGATGAAATCCTGGCGAAAGACGGTGTTATCGTCGCACCGTTACGAATAGGTGCCTGGGCGCGCCATCCAGGTTAGCTAGTTGCGTCGACCCAGGATGGGGCGATTCTTTGTAACAGGAAAATTCATGACCATACGAATTCAATAGCCTGCGTACCGTTGAGTTCGTGATCATCAAGCGAATATGTGGCCGTATGGACTCGAACCTGAATCGAGGGAATGTGACAATCAAGGAATTTTTATGGCATGAAATTCAACCACGGAGGCAGCCTATGAAACGGATCATTTACGTTGCGGCTCTGGCCGCTTTATTGTGCGCGGGGGCATTGGTCTTCACGAGCCGGGCCCAAACAGGTTCTTCCGCGAAACACGCATTCACGCCCGATGCTATCCCCTACGGTCCCGCACCACCTTCGGTGCCAGCGGGGGCGCAACTTGCAGTGCTTGAGGGCAATCCAGGAGATATGACGGGCGACTACACTGTGCGTCTGAAAATGCCGGACGGATATCGCATCGCCCCGCACTGGCATCCGAAACGGGAAAACGTTACGGTCATTACCGGCACCTTCAAAGTCGGAATGGGAGATCGCTTTGACGAAAGTAAGATGGGAGATTTCCCAGCCGGCAGTTTCGCTTATCTCGATCCCGATATGCATCACTACGCGATGGCGAGCGGAGAGGTGGTAGTCCAAATCCACGGCGCATCTCCGTTCCAGATCAACTACGTCAATCCTGAAGACGATCCGAGCCGCAAGCGATAGCCCAAGTGCTGCGGCGATGGCCTTTCGCGTGAAAGTCAGTTGATCCCGCAGGGTGAAACCCCTTGGGGCGGAGCGGTCGAAAATGACGGCAAGCAGTCGAAGACAGTTCCTAAAGCAAACGTCGTCAGGGGCGGCGGCGCTCTGCTGGTCCCGGAACAAGGTCATTGCAGCAGCGACACGGGTTTTTGAAGGTCGCACACAGAATGTCGCCGGGACCGATGCGGCCTCGATCCGCAGACTCGCTTCCGAGATTACCGGCCACGTCATCACCCCTGACATGTCCGATTATGACTCGTCACGCTTAGTCTTCAACCGCGCATTCGATCGGCATCCCGCGGTGATCGTGCGCTGCGCCGTCCCGTCCGATGTCGCGCACGCGTTGGATTTTGCACAGACCAAGAATTTGCAAGTGGCGGTTCGCGGCGGAGGCCACAGCCGGCTAGGATATGGGATTTGCGATGGCGGCGTGGTGATCGACCTCTCCGCATTGAAACGAGTTGAAGTAGATGAGGGCAAACGCACGGCCCGTGCGGAAGCAGGCGCACTCGTGCGCGACCTGGACGAAGCAACGCAACGCTTTGGGCTTGCGACAACCTCAGGCGGCTGCCCGGCAGTAGGGGTTGCCGGACTGACGCTCGGAGGAGGCGAAGGTCGTTTAATGGAGAAGTACGGTGCCGCGTGTGACAATCTGCTGTCGGCGCAAGTGGTGACCGTGGACGGGAGACAGATCGAAGCCAGCCAGAAGTCCAACCCTGATCTTTTTTGGGCGATTCGCGGCGGAGGTGGCAACTTCGGTGTGGTGACCACGCTGGAGTACCTACTCCATCCGGTAGGCGACGTTCTGTCGGGAGCGCTGATGTATCCGGCGGGACGCATTCCAGAGCTTTTGCAGGCGTTTACTAAGTTTCTCGCGGGGGCGCCGGATGAAATGGACGCCTACGCCCAGTTGTTGCCGTCCGAAAAGGGGAGAAGACTCAAAATCGACATCTGCTATTGCGGCGATCCACGCATTGGGAATGACTTGGTCAGGCCGCTGCGTGCGCTCAAACCACAGGATGACGGCGTCAAAGTCATGGCCTATCTGGAAGCTCAGGCAGCAGGTGGCTTTCTTCTAAAGCCGGTTGCGCACTTCCAAACGAACCTGATTCTTCGGGAACTTAGCGGGCCGGCCATTGCGGCGATTACGACAGCAGTCAGCAATGCGCCAGCAACCTGCAAGTTGATAATTGTGCCGTTGCGCGGGGCTGTCAGCCGCGTCAATTTGATTGATATGGCGTATGCTCTGCGGCAGCCCGGTTATGAGGTGGACATCGCGGGCGTCTGGAGCACTCCCGCAGAGAAGGTGGAGGCCATACGATGGGTCCAGGCTACGCGCGATAACTTGCAGCCCTTTGCGCATGGAGTGTACGTCAACCAACTGGGCGATACGAGTGATCAGCTTGTCCGCTCGGCCTATGGGCCAAACTATGCTCGCCTCGTGGAGATCAAGAGAAAGTATGATCCCAATAACGTGCTGCGGCTCAACCAGAACATCAACCCAGCTTAGGTCCAGGCGGGATCGGTACCCATGAAAGCGCGCGTCCTTCTCAATCATCACTTCCGTGGCTTTGACAATAACGGTGACCGGCAGCGTGTGTTCTAGGTTTCGTCAAGGTTCGATAAGCCCTTCTTAGGGAGTTAAACATGTCGACTCGAATGGTTTTGGGGTTTGTTTTTTTACTGGCCCTGATGCTGCAAAGTCCCCAAGATTATCCGACGAAGCCTGTCCTTATAATTGAGCCCTTCGGGGCTGGCGGTGGGCCTGACATAATTGCCCGTGCCGTTAGCCCAAAGCTCTCTGAGCTGTGGGGCCAGCCCGTGACAGTCGAGAACCATCCCGGCGCAGGGAGTACGGCGGCCCCCGCCCTGGTGGCTAAATCGCCGGCTGACGGTTACACGTTGCTCGTGAATACCAGCGCTCAGGCGTACACGGCTGTGCTCGTGAAGAACCTGCCGTATGATCCGTTGAAGGATTTCACCGCCGTCGCTCCGCTGACCAGCCAGCCCTACGTGCTGGTCTCAGGAACGTCGTCTGGCATCACCACCGTGCGCGAGCTGATCGCAGCGGCAAAAGCAAAGCCAGGTGGGCTGAAGTTCGGCTCGACTGGCATCGGCACTGGCTCGCACCTGGGGCTTGAGGAGTTCAACCTACAGGCCGGTATTACAGCGGTACATGTTCCCCCGCGACCGGGCGACGCGATCGCTGACGTGATCGCCAATGCGGTCACAGGCAGTACGACTTTCATGATGGCGCCCATCTCGCTCGCTCTGGCCGATATACGTGCAGGTAAGCTCCGTGCGCTGGGCGTGACCACACAGAAGCGCTCGTCTTTACTGCCGGACGTTCCGACCATCGCGGAGGCTGGCGTCCCTGGCTTCGATTACGCGATTTGGTATGGGGTATGGGTGCCCGCCGGCACTCCTGCCCAAGTGGTGGACAAACTAGCGAAGGACATCGCACGCGCACTGGCAGCGCCTGATGTACGCGAGCGACTTGCAAAACACGGTGCCGATCCGATGAGCATGACGCAGCCTGAGTTCGCGCGCTTTGTGGTGAGCGAGAGTGAAAACGCGGCGCGCATCGCCAAGGCTGCTGGAATCATGCCGGGTGGCGGCACTGGCCACTAGGGCAGCGTTGTGGGTTCGATAAGGGTTCGATAAGCGTTTGTTGTCTGACAAAAGACTGCTGTTAACTGGCGATTACACTCAAGTTCCCGTCGGTGGCGAATTTTGAGTGAAATCGAGGTAGTCACGCCAACCTACCCTGACGTAACAGGCGTCCGTGCCGCTCCCCGTACAGTCCGAAGCAGTGAATGGGCGTGGGGCACTTCACTCGTTCTTGTCCTTCGTATCGGAAGGTGCTTTGCCAGGCATTTGGTGTGCTGCACCTCCGCTTACCGGAATCATGGCGTGCGCGTACGGTGTGTTGGCCCACATCAAGTACGGCTTCGCGGGATCAGAATCAGCAGAATCAGGTAGTCCCAGGTCCTTCACTGCTGTCCCAACAATCATGATGTGCGGACCGGTCACTACCCAGTGGTTGTCCGCAGTCTTGCCGGTCGCAGTGGGATCGGTGTTGCTAGCTCCCTGGTCGCCGCGAAGCATATAGGTGAGACCGAGTTTGTCCGGTGGAGTCTGCTTCTTCATGACGGCATCAAAGAACGCCATGCTATTGGCGTCCGCGCACATGATGTCGTTGAGCATGATCAGGCAGGTGAATCCATTCTTGCTTTCGCGCAACATTTCCATGTTGCCACTCTTATCGATGCGCGCCACGCCGGCGCCTTTGGCGACTCCAGCAGGAGCCGCGGTAAGAGCTTTGGCAATGTAGGCAGCGTCAGACGAGCCGGTCTTTTCGGCCGCCCCCTTCGCTGAGGTACTTTTCTGCGCCAGGGAAAAACCAGGAATCATGAACGAGCAAACGACCACAGCAAGACTACGCCTCCAAGCACACATAGAAGCCTCCGTCTAGTAGATTTCTACGGCAAATCCGAGCGACAGCATTGTACCGCTACCCACAGTCGGATCAAGCTTGCCGACATGGCTGGCGTAAATCAGCTTGAAAAAAAGGCGGACTATCCGTGTATAAGCCCCTCGGATGGCGCAACGCTTTTGCGGTTGGTGAATATTTTGTCTCGATTTTTCACGCATTGAAGCCGCACGAGTGCAAGCGGTTTACCAAGTCTGTCCTGCGATTCTCAGACTCTACGGGAACCCCGTATTGTCCATCGTGCCTAGGCCGTATGTTGCGCAAAGCTAAGTCACAGGCGGTCACGGGACAGTGTTCACACTCCTTGACGTTTGTCCCTTACGACCATTCCATCATTTCCAGGCGATCCTATTTGCGTACGCGTTAATGCTAGAGGTATTGCAGCGCAAGATGTGCGGAGATCGCCGCACCACAGGCTTCTGGCGAAGGTTGGATCGTTGAACATATCCCAGAGCAGCCCTTCCGAAACCAAATAGACGTTACTCTGGTCTGCGTCTTTCCCCTTGCACACGTCGTCCTTGAAATCGGCTTCCGGGATAGTGCGGGGATCCGTGATCTCTCTGTCCTCGAAGTTATAGCAGGATTCGTGCGTCGCCACCAATGCTCTTAGAGCTTCTGAGACACTACACAGGACAAGGTGAATCGGAACGCGCCGGTCTTCGATTTGCTTAATGAAAGCGACGAGGCCCGCGCGCTGCGCATCCATGTTGAGTTCATCGAATGAATGGATGACGAATGACCGAACTCTGCCAGGTTGTGCCGCGAGCCGCTCGATAAGGTGTTTCTGGTTAAGACCGATGTCTCCGTGGACGAGAACGGTCATACCAGGCCTTCGTAGCGCCCAGTCGACTTCTTGAACCAGTTTATCGAGATCGATTTGTGGTTCGTGTTCCCGCTGCGAGACATGCGAAGGAGCGAAGTCAACAGATACCACTTCGGAGTTGGCAATCATAGGCGCCTCCACAATAATTTTCAGCCTTTGCGAGCTGACAGTCAGTGACCGTCATCACGGCTGCAGGGGATGCACGGTATTGTGACCCCAAAGCCGAAAGCCACCTTTGGCATCTGTCGCGAGAAATTGTTTTTGTAGGTAGCCACGGTACACTAATTCCTCCCAGAATCCCGCTGTCATTGCTGGAGCGGCAATTGATAGCCGGTGACAAGAACGTGGCCCGGTCGGAAGCCGGGATCGACGGCGCGCATCTTCTGGAAACTGCTGCAGGAAGGGTCCTGATATGGTCAGCATTATGCGCTGCTTTTCAAATCGGCAAGACGGAGACTGTTTCTCGTGTGCAGCCAGCGACCGGCGCGTCCCCCGGTCCCTCGAAAGGGTTTGCAGCAATTAGATCCATCCCGCGATCACGGCCCAACGATGTCAACTACTGGCTCCTAAGAACTATAAGTTCCAAGGCATCTGGAGCCAGCGCATTACTCAAGTTCAAACTATCGCCCTTGGCGGACCTTTCCTCCACCAAGTCGAGGTTTTGGTTCTTGCTGACCCGATAGCGCTTGATGCTGAACGGAGCGCTTCCCCAAGGTAAGTTGCGAACGGTCAGGTTGTAGCCGCGGTTATTGCGATAAACAATGTCAGTACGCAGCGGGAGAAACTTCACTTTCGACATGTCTGGCATGGGGGGCGCGGCCTTTTGCAATTCCGGAGGCATCGGCATGAGATCGGGCTTGTAATTCGGGGGAATCGCATAGTTGCTGATCAGAATCTGGACGGTGTTGCCGTCCGCAGAGCGACCGGCAAGCGCAGCGAAGCCGAAAGTATCGGTGCCGTCGACTGGAAGTCGCTGTGGGGTGTCCAGCATTTCCCCCATTGCTTTGAACGCGTATGCGGTCTTGAAATATTTCCCGTGGAGATCGAAGAGTCCCATCCATGCCGCGTCTCCACGATAGAAGTGGGCGTGGTCAATCGTAGTGTCCTGAAGATAGCTGAGCACGGCGCCGATGTAGGCGGCGTTGTGTACGCCTTGAAGTTCGGCCTTTTCGACCTCAGTAAAGTCCGCGCTTAAATTCCATTCGGAGAGAATGCTCTCTGCGTGGGAGAACCCGTGGCTGTCAAGAATGCCGCGAATTTCTTTAGCGAGCCGAACTGCATCGTAAGGATCTGCGGAGCCGTTGGCATAAGTGTGCCATGAATAAAAATCGAGAGGCACGTGATGCGAAGCGCAATAATCGAGAAATCCTTCGCGGTAGCCTCCATCGTCCGAAGGGAAAGCTTTGCCGTCACCGCCAATTTTGAGCTTTGGATCTACAGACTTCAGTGCCAGCGCGGTTTTCTCGTACAGAGAGTAAAACTGCTGTGGTGTTCCGGACCAAAACAGGCCATCGGGCTCATTCCAAAATTCCCAATAGCGAATGCCATCGTGGAAGCCATTGGCCCAGCCCTGCTTGTAGTGCATCGCAATATGTTTCACCACGCTTGAAAACTTGTCGAAATCATCCGGCGGATTGATATTGGCGCCCCAGCTGCGACCGATGCGGTAATAGACGTCCGCGCCGCTGGCGCGAATGGCAGCGATCACCTCATCGGTGGGAGCGAAATTGTAGCTGGCGGGCTTTTCAGGATCAGCGCTCCAATCAGGAAAAATGATGGCAGAATTCCCGGCCTTCACAACTCCCGCGCGCTGAGCTTTGTCGGGAATGAGCCAAGCGAGTTCTCCATTGCCAAGTACGAACGTGGAGTCGATCTCCGACGGACCCATGGCGTCGTGGGTTCGAACCTGATTGACACGAAGATCCTTGTATTGTTTGACCAGCGCTGGAAGTCCCGCCATCACCGGACTCGGCAGACCGTTCAATCCCTGAAACGATCGAATTTCGCCGATTACTGTGCCCGCATCTACACCTAAGGATCGAAATCCCGAGTTTGAGGTGTCCTGGGCAACAGCGGGCGCACAGAGAAGGAGCAGACACAAGCCAAGACGAGCGAGAGTCTTGCGAGGCATACCTTCTTTGCGCTCCTCTTTTTTTGGTTTTTCTGTTCGATGCCCTTTTCCCTCTATCATTATTATTCTCCTGATTGCTGCCCAGATACTTATGTCGTCACGAGGGATTTCTGCTCCGTCCAGAACTTGGTGATCTCTTCCAGGGATCGGCCCTTAGTCTCTGGAACCAACCAGGCGACAAGAATGATCGTCAACAGAGCTCCGGCACTGAAGCACCAAAACGTGCCGTCGGATCCAAGATGCTTTTGCATGATGGGAAATAATTGGTTTCCCAGGTACCCAACGAGCCACAGCGCGGTGGTGGCAATCGACATGCCGCGGCCGCGAACCTTGGTCGGATATATCTCCGAGATGATGACCCAGCAGGCTACGCCATTGCCGAACGCATGGCCGGCAACAAAGCTCATCACAAAAATCAGAACAGCCAGGCCGCTGCCGTGAACGTGATAAAACCAACCCACCAACGCAAAAGAGACAAATTGCAAAGCGGTGCCGGCGAGGATTAACGTTTTGCGTCCGGCACGATCCACCAGCCAGAGAGCGACGAGAGTGAACAGAAGATTGATAAGGCTCACCAGCACGGATTGAAAAAATGCATCGCTGGTTGCGGTGCCGGCAGAGCGAAAGATCTCGGGCAGGAAAGAAAATAGTGGTGTGATGCCGCTGATCTGTTGCAGCCCAGCCAGCATGATGCCAAGCAAGAGGGGACGCCGAAAGGTGGTAAACAGTTCGGAGATGTGACCCTCTTCGATGGCCAAAGAATTTTGGATTTCAGCAGCTTCACGGGCGGCCGTCTCCGGGCCGTTAATTTTCGTAAGTACTCGCAGAGCCTGATCCATCCGGCCCATTTTCATCAACCAGCGTGGACTTTCGACGGCCGGCAGGATCATTAACCCGAACAGAATTGCCGGCACGACTCCCGCCAGAAACATCCAGCGCCAGCCTGTGGATATATCCCAGGATTCGTCGCCGATTCGCTGAATCAGCATGTTGACGAAGACCGCGGCAAGAATTCCAACCACGATGCCAAGCTGATAAAGCGTCACGCACCGGCCACGAACCCGCGTGGGAGCAATCTCCGCAATGTAATTCGGCGAAATCACGGATGCTGCCCCGATGCCAATTCCTCCAATCAATCGCCAGAAAACAAACTGATGAAGATTCGAAGCAAATATCATTCCTGCGGAAGACAATGCGAAACACACGGCGCAAAGTGCAAGACCATTCTTCTTGCCAAGATAGTCGGCAACGGCGCCCGCAGCTGCGCAACCGGCAATGCATCCGATCAGCGCGCACCCCGCAGCCCAGCCGATGCCGGCAGCGTCCAAATGAAACAACCGGCTCAAATACCCAATCGCACCGCTGATTACGATGTTGTCGTAGCCAAACAACAGGCCGCCCAAAGTGGAAACAGTAGCTGCAATCACGAGCGGGCCGCGGGAATACGCCTGACCAGAAGAGCTTTCCAGACTAGTTGCCTCCATGAGCGGGTGCCAAGTCTGTACCGCGTTGCTGCTGCGAAACGATCATGGCCTTCGCTGCCAACATGAAACCGAGTGTGTGCGCCATGCCAGCGTGCCAGGGCGCAGAACACGACATCTGGGGCGTGTGATCGGGAATGAGCACGCCGTCAAATCCGTTGCCATGAAGAATCGAGAGAATGCGAATCATATCCACATCGCCTTCGTCGATAAAGGTTTCGCGATAGTGCGGCACTTTGCCCGCTACGTTCCGCAGGTGGATATAAGCAATCTTGCCCTGGCGGCTATATCGATCCACCGCCTCATAGATATTGCCTTCGGTCATTTCGGCGAGCGTTCCCACACATAGCTCGAGTGCATTGCTGGGGCTGGGAGCGAGATCAATCAATCTTTGATACATGTGCGGCTGATAAACCAGGCGCGGCTGCTGCCGCATCGTCGGCATCGGCGGATCGTCAGGGTGCGCGGCGAGCCGCACTCCTGATTGCTCGGCAACGGGAATAACGTCTTCCAGGAATCTTTGCAAGCGCCGCCAGAGTTCTTCATGCGAGATCGATGGCAGAGTGCCCGCGGGCGCGTTGCGGTCATAGACCATGTTCCAGATCATTCCATTCGGAATTGGAACGTCCTCGGCCGGGCCGTCCATCCCCAGCGTGATCGCGTGACCACGCCCCAGAGGAGCGGTTACACGTCCGCATACACCGGCCAGGCTGAAGTTGTACCCGAGCACCGGAATGCCGGCTTCTCCAAGACGGCAGATAATTGTCTTCACCTTTTCAATTTGTTGCGGGCGTTGTGGACCGTCGAGAAGAATGTCGTGCCAGTGGGCAGGATCGAGATTCTCGATCGCGGCCAGGATCAGTCCAGCCTCTTCAATCTCCCGGTGAAGCATCTTTAACTCTTGCACTGTCCAGAGTTGATCTGGATCGCCAGCCACTCCCCATGCTTCATACTTCGAGCCAGTCGGTTGATTGTTACGCGGATTGGAGGGACCCTGATTGAAGTAGTCGACCAGATGAACGACGACGTGAGTGCACCCTGCCTGCCGCGCAAAGTCGTAATATTCGCGCGTCAGCATGTAACGGTAGAGGCCCAGGCCGATCTTCATAGGCGATTCCCAATGCCTGCGCCGTAGTCGGGGCTCAGAACTTGTCCATTGATCTCGGCGGCCAGCGGCGAACACAGAAAGACAAAAGCGTCCGCGATGGACTCCGGGGTATTTCGTCTACCCAGCGAAACTCGCAGCACAAATTCCCGATAGGCCGGATCTTCGTCGAAAACTTTCAGCGAACTCCCGGCCGCAACGTTTCCCGGCGAAACCACGTTGACACGAATGCCGGCTAACGCATATTCCAGCGCCAGGCTCCGTGCAAAATTCTCCAACGCCGCTTTCGCCGAAGAATACGACGGAATCAGAGTGTGCGGCATTCGTGCCACATAAGAGGACGTAAAGATCAGGTGGCCGGCGATCTTTTGCTGCGTCCAGCGCGCCAGCACGGAACGCGCAAGGTAAGTCTGGGCAAAATAATTGAAGCGGAAGATGCGCTCATAATCGGCTTCCGAAGTCGTCGCAAACGGATGCAGCCCACAGCCGCCGGCGTGGCCGATGACCGTGTCCATACCCGGAAACCTTTCGAAGGCGGCGTGCACCACGGCGTGAACCTGGCTCGAATCCGTAATATCGGCAGGAATGTAAACATAAGACGAAGGCGGAATCTTCCAGCCATTCAGTGTTGTCTGAGCTTGCTGCTGGAGCTTGATATCTGTGAGGACGAGGGTTGCACCGCTCTCAGCCAATCGCCGCACCATGTGTTCGGCAATTGCACCCATGGCGCCCGTGATCAGGATTGTTTTCCCTGAAAGATCAATGCTGATCACGGCTTACCCACTCTTCTGGCATGAATGCTTCCTCCTGGCCGGCTTCGCACTCGCGGTATGACGGAATGCGTCAGAAAGGGGGGCATTTTCGCCTTACATGATTCCATATTTCTCGAATGCCTTGACAGCGCTGATTCCTTCTTCGATTGCTTTTTTGACCAGTTTTTCGCCGCGCGCTTTTTCGAGCGCCCGTGCGAATACCTCGCCCTCAGCATCCGCGGGAACCAGCAATACTCCGTCAATGTCACCGAACAGAATATCGCCCGGCCGCACACGCACCGGCCCAATTTCAACCGGAATGCGAAAGTCGACCACCTTGTAACGCGGAGCGGAATCTTGCCCATAGGAACCGAAACCAAAGGTCGCGAAATTCATCGCCAGGATAGCCTTGGTATCCCTCACATATCCGTTTAGCACCGCACCCGGACTACCTAGCTTGCGGGCGCGCGTGCTCATCATTTCTCCCCATAGCGCGTTCCGTGCTGACGATCCAGTGTTGACATAAATCTCGTTCGGGTGGAGATCGTCGAGCGCCTCGAGCATCAAGCCAAACGGCTTGTCCATAAGTGGGTTGGCGCTACCGCCAATCTTTTCGGCGAACACATCCACCGCGAGCACGGGCATGGCCCGCCCGACTACAACCATGTCTCGCTGGAGAGGTTGAATCTGTGGCGGGAGAAACTGGTGCTGGAGGCTCAGTTTGTCCATCACGTCACCCACCACGCAAGTGAACAGTTCGCGCCGGACGATCGCGAAAAGCTCGTCGTCGGACTTCCATAGTTTTGTCGCGCTCATCGGATGCGCGCCTCGTTATCGGAAACTTCAGTACGAACTTCGGCGAGAACTTCTATAGTGCGAATTAACATTGGCATAACGTAAAACTCGGCGAAGAGTTCAGTTGCTCATGGAAAAAACGGTTCCCCTTTGCGTGCATACTTTCGGGCGACATCTTCATTTAACGTAATCCCCAGCCCAGGTTTGTCCGGCACGCATATGTAGCCATTCTGGATTATCGGCTTGGGCAATCCTTCAACCAAATCATTCCAGAAGGGAACGTCCGAGGCATGAAATTCGAGAGCAAGAAAATTCGGGATGGCGGCGCAAAAGTGAGCCGCCGCCAGCGTGCCAACCGGACTACTGATGTTATGCGGCGCCACCGGCATGGTATGCGCGTCAGCAAATTGCGCAATCGTTTGAGCGACGGCCAACCCACCGACCTTCTGAAGATCGGGAGTAACAATGCTCAAGGCATGGGAAGCGATGATGTCCTGGAAGCCGTCAAAGAGAAATAGATTCTCTCCAGTTGCGATCGGAACCCGCACTTTCGAACTCACTTCTTTTAGCGCCGCAGTATTGTTGGGTGGAACCGGATCTTCCAGCCACAACAAGCGGAAGGGTTCGAGTTCGCGGGCCACTTTTATGACGTCGCTTGCGTTATAGCGCCAATGACAATCGACCGCGATATCGAGGTCCGCACCTACCGCCTGATAGACCGCACCGATCGACGCCACCATGTAGTCGATCGCGCGGTTGCTTAGCACGCGATTGTAGACATCGACGCCATGCGTGCCCGGCACATCCAAATCAAACTTTAGAGCTGTGAATCCTGCTGCTCTTTTCTCGAGGGCGCGGCGGCGATAGTCGTTGGGAGAAGACGGAGCTTCGTCACTGGCCTCCCCAAAATAATCTCTCACGGTGTAATCGGGATCTTTCGGTTCCCATGATACCGGGCGGGAGCGCAGCACTTCGTCCAGGCTTTCAAGGGCCTCACCGCCGTGACAATCAGCATAAACCCGAACTCGATCCCGAAACTTTCCGCCCAGCAGGCGGTAAATAGGGACTTCGAGAGATTGTCCGAGAACATCCCAGAGCGCGGCTTCAATGCCGCTGATCGCGTTATAAATGATGCCGGCAATCGAGCCGGCCCCGGAGGCGGCCAGCTGCAGCTTGCGAAACAAGCGATGGATATCCCGTGGGTCCTCGCCGATCAGCAGTGGTTCGAGCGAACGCAAAATCGAGGTGAGGCCCGGAGCAAAGAAACATTCGCCGAGACCGCGAATGCCATCGTCGGTTTCAATGCGAACGAAGGTCCAATCGAAATTTCCCTCCACTACCGCGCTCTTTAGCCTTCGAATCTTCACTCCTGATTCCTTTCGCGGCGATTATAACCGCGTTGTCCGTGCCGCCAGGAAGTAATCCAAAACGGAAGACTGTGCCGGACTTTTCCTGATAAGTCGGCTTGCAGGAACTGATCTTGCACTTGCCGTGGATTCTGGGTGGATCACGAGCAAACCGGCGGCGAACCATCCCATTAATAATCCGCCGTGAACGAAGGGACGAAGGCTGGCCGCCTGAGAATTTGCTGATAAAGTGATAAGGTCGAAGTCACGCTGGCTGGGGATTCAATCTGTCAACCACGTGTTTGCTTCGACACTTACAGACAAACGACAGATCGTCGGAAAATCATCCAGTTCCGGGAAAGAGGCTGACCGCTGTTTTCTTCACATCGTTTAAAGTCCGGTAATCCGGCGGCAATTTTCTCCAACTCAGTTGGACGTCCTTTGAATGCGTGCTATCAACGCGACATGAAAGACGTGCTCAAACATGTTGGGGTCTCTTGGCATGGGTGGCATGGGTTCCGTAGAGGCTTGGCGTCGAATTTTAACCGCTTAGGCGTTGATGATTCGGTGATCCAGAGAATTCCGCGGCATAGCACGGTAGCAACTACACAAAACTACTACATTAAGACCGCGTCGCCAGATGCAATCGCGGCAATGAGACAGTCCTCAGCCTTATTGTGCTCCACTTGTGCTCCAGATGAGACAAGGTAAGGTGGGACCAGTCGTCCAGTGAGAATGGCTAACTGTTTTTGTATCAATTGAGTGGTGGCGGAGGGAGAGGGATTCGAACCCCCGGTACGGTTTCCCGTACAGCGGTTTTCAAGACCGCCTGTTTCAACCACTCACACATCCCTCCGCTCTAGATAAAAAGCACATGGATAGCTTACCAAAGTCAGGTTAGATCCAGGTTGCATCGTTGATCCTGACGGGCTCCGGCCGTCTCCGAATTCGGTCGAGGACGATTTCTGGACAATGGCCGAAGCCTGATGTTGACTATCGACGGAAGCGCAGGGAAATTAGGGCCGCGCAGAAATGATCGGAACTTCCTTCAGGGACTATGAAAGGCAAATCCGTGAGCAGTTCACGGAGATGTTTGCCAGCGCCGGCTTCAACCCCCAGGCGGGACATCGCGGGAATCATCCTGAATCGCTGGGGTCACGCCTATCTGAGCCCGCAACCGGGATTCTTCTTTGGCCGAAGCGGCCAACCCGCCGCTCGAGAAATCCTGCGCAAGTCGCCGTTCGGCCGGATCGGATTTGCCAACACCGATCTGGCTGGGGCGATGGACCATCGCTATTCGATCCTCGAAGCACAACGGGCTGTCGGACAATTGCTCGATCATGTTCTTGACTGAGTAACCTGGGAAACGGGGACTCGACAAGCAGCGCTATAGCCGAGTCCACATCGCCAATCCCACGGCCAGTAGGCCCTTGCCTACTTCCAAGTGGCTTCCGGTTTTACTTCGTAGATTGCTTCAGTCGCGAATCGGTATCGCCGTCGCCGTTTCACTTACCACCCGAGGCTCAGGAACTGCGCCCCGTCCATCGGCCGGGCTGACCGTGTAGACCGTCTGCTCGTCAAGCAGCATCATTGGGGGCCGAACGTTCCTTGTAGACAACCGCGGCTCCGGGGAGACTGTGATTCTGTCACCGCCTGCAACTCGTGACCCGGCTTCCTGACTAACGAGTCGCTTCGCGTGAGGCTCTCCGGTTTGTCGTTCGGACAAGGCAGCAACGGTCTTCGGATGATTCACGTGCTTGGCGATTTGTGGTGGTGCAGTCATTTTGCTTGGTCCCGGGTCCGGGCTTGAGTACCAGGTTGGGTCGATCTCCTGCTGGCCGTAGAGGCTCGTGCCGATCAGGAATACACACGCAAAACTCATACCCAGCAGCAAACGATTGGTTTTCATCGAAATGACCTCCGGAACAGTGAAATTTGGTGGAGAAGTTGTGATTTTTTTCTCCACAATCTGAGTGCGATTCTGGCGCAGCTTGCCGAAAGCGTCCATGGAGCCGGTCTGAAGCGATATCAATTGATATGAAGAATGAGAGAGAAAGCCTCGCGGTAGAAGCCAATCTTGGCGGACATGTTTCGAAAGTCTGTGGTGATGTTTTACATTTTCTGCACGGATTTTGTTGGCAACGATTCCCCTACATCGGTGAATAGGAATTTTGGGCAGCCAGAGTAACAGCAAACCCTTCGATCCGCTCCGCGGCGGCACGGGCGCCGCCAAACTGGCGCATGGACTCGGCAACCCGCCTGGCAGCTTGACGGTAGGAGGGTTCGCTCAGCACACGGTTCACTTTTTTCCCGAATTCGGCCACGTCAATGCGCTTCTCGCCGTCCGCTCCGGCAACCGGCATCACAACTTCGCCGGCGCCGACCGCTGCAAGCCGGCGCGCATTGCTCACTCGTTCAGTGATGGTGGGAATGATCACTGCTGGCGTTCCGGCCATCAATCCCGTCATCACCGAACTATGACCGCCATGATGCACCATAAGATCGCAGCGCTTCGCCATCAGGAGGCCGGGCACATATGCTGCATGGTGGAAATTCGTTGGCATAACTTCGAACTCCTCCGGCAGATCCTGATATCCCGTGGTGAGCACCACCTGAACGGCGGCCTTTGACAGAGTTTCCATGGCGGCACGAATCACAACAATCGAATCACACGGCGTGCCATCGGGAGCGTATCTCGGATTGCCCGAATAGACCCAAATGAGCGGTTGTTCACCGTTCAGCTTGTCGACCCAGGCGGGCAAAACGGCATCGCCGCGTTGAAAGACCATGGGGCCGATGTAGGTGACGTCGGCATTCGCGACCACGGGGTCCGTTTCTGGCGTTCCGACGATTAAGGACAGATCCCCTGTCATCAAATCGACACAGCGATCAACGGGTGGCAGTCCATATTCGGATGCAACGTTGCTGAAGAATGCCGCTGCGCTGGGCAGACCCGCAGGCCGCATGTTCTCCCACCAGTGAAAGCCACGGCTCGCGGGATGGATATTCCCTTGCAGCACGGTGGCCAGCGGCACCTTGAGTATGCGCGCAGCGAGGCAGGCAATCGGTTCAAACGAATCCACAACCATGTCGGGCGCATAGTCGCGCACCAAGTCCACATACACCGCAGTGGCGTCCCGCACATACGCTTGCTGTGTATAAACGCCGCCAAAAAAGTGCTCAACGTCCCACGCCTCGCTGACCTGCATCAGATCAAACGCAGGAGCCGGCATCGGGCGCGCAGGCATCGGCAGGCTGGTTAAGCCGGCCTCGGCGATGAGCTTGCCCGGAGCGGGTGCGGGGTTGAAGACCGCGACCTCATGGCCGCGATCGGCGAGTGCGCGTGCAATGGGTACCATGCGTGTGGGCAAGCCAAGGTCGTTGGCCGGGAGCATGGTGAAGAGAAACTTGGCCATTCAGCCCTCGACGAACAATCGTTCTCCTGGTTCTAATCTGGCCTACAAGCTAAAGTCGCTGCTCCATGGAACCTACTCACTGGAACCGCGCGCGGGAAACGGCGCATCATTGTTGGGAACCTGCGCGTCGGGAACCTCCAGCCCGGCTTTGCAAAGCCCGTCAATCAAGTGTGCGACGAGTTCCGGGTCGTGCGATTTTTCAAATTCCTTGCGCGCCGCCACGGAAAAGTCGGGCCGGATCGCAAGCAGCTCCTGCAACGCCTCCTGTGCTTGCTCACGCAGCCCGAGCTGCCCGTAGACCGCCGCCGTCAAGGCGTGGGTATAGAAATAGCCCGGCATGTTGAACTTGAGCGCAAAGGTCAGCGCGCCACGATAGTCGCTTTTGCGGTACGCATTGAAGTAGTGGGCAAACCAGTACCAGCCCGGATGGTGGGGATTGAGTCGCAGGGCAGATTCCACAAGCGCGCAGCCATGGTCCCATTCGCCTGTATAGGCCATCAGACTTCCCATGGTGGCCAAATTGGATCCATCCATCCGATTGAGTTCGATCGCCAGCTCCGCTGCAGGACGAAACGCCAGAATGTTTTTTTGGAAAAACAACGTGGTCGCGAGAGCGCTATGGCCAAGGTTGTTGGTGGGTGCCGCGACCACGCTGCGCCGGGCCGCTGCCAGCGCGCGCCCAAGAGGATCAGGCTGCAGGTTGAAACCGAAGGCATGTTCGTGCCAGTACATTGTCGACAACATCGCCCAGATTTCACCCTGGTCGGGTGCACTGCGAGCGGCGCGCTCCAAAATCTGTCTTACCTGCGCGTGCTCTTCCGGCGTGATTCGTTCGAAGTAACTGAAGGCACGGAGTACCGCTTCGTACGGGCTCAACTGGTCGTCGGCGTTCCGGCGGCGAAGATCATCGCTTATAGTGTGCGGCAGAATCCCATAATAATCCGCTACGGTCGACACGATGCGAGGAACCAGATCATCCAGCAGCGCGAAAATGTTCTCCGGGCTGAAAGTGCGTTCGTAGTTCTCCGCCCACAGATGAGCGCCGGTGGTTGCATCGAGAAGTTGGACGGCGACGCGTATCGTCGTCCCGGCCTGACGCAGGCTGCCTTCCATGACGTAGCGCGCGCCGAGTTCTTTGGCCGCGGCGCGGATATCCACTGCCTGATTCGCGTAGCGCAACGTCGATCCACGCGCGATCACCCGCAGATACGAGAATCGCGATAAGCCGGTCACGATGTCTTCCGACAGTCCTTCCGCCAGCGCCGCCAGGCCTGCGTTGTTGCCGCTATGCTTGAAAGGCAGCACCGCGACCCAAAAGCCTTCGTCTGCGCGCTTCGCGCCGGATCCTGTTGCGCTGCTAACGGAAGCTTGCGGCCCGGGTTTCGCCGGATCGTCGGGGATCTCGAGCCCCGCCTTACGCAGGCCTTGGACCAGGTGATCAACCGTTTTGGCGTCCCACCATTTGCCATAGTCGCGGCGCACCGTGGTGGCGAAATCGGGACGCACGGCCAGCAGTTCCTGAACCGCTTGCTGCCCGGCTTCGCGCTGGCCAAGCTGACCGAGCGCTGCCGCGCGCAGGGCGTGGGCGTGAAAAAAGCCGGGCATGTTGAAGCGAACCGCCAGCTCAAGCGCCTCGGCATACTTGCCCTGCGCATACGCATTCAAAAAGGCCGGAGCGCGGAACACGGGCGGGTAGTGGGGATTGAGCTGCATGGCCGCTTCGACCATCTGCGTGCCCCGCGCTATCTCGCCGACGTGGTGCACGAGCAGCCCCAGCAAACCCATGACCGATCCATCCATGGGATTGAGTGCTACGGCCTGTTCCACGGCCGCGCGAAAGCCGGCATTATCTTTGCGGAAAAAGTAAGTGAAGGCCAGCGCGTAGTAGCCGAGGGCATGGGTGGGAGCTAGATCTACTGCGCGTTGTGCCGCAGCCATGGCTCGCTCCAGAGGATTGGGCCGGGGATTGTATTCGTCGGCGAACTCCGTGTCGTACATGATGGCCAGCATCGCCCAGGCGTCGGCATGGTTCGGGTCCCGCTCCACGGCGCGCTCCAGAATGCGACGTGCCGTCGCATGTTCTGTGGGGCTGATGCGCTGAAGAAAACTGAAAGCGCGAAGCACGGCCTCGTGCGGTGTCAGGTCCTCTTCGTTCTTGACGCGCAGGTCTTCGCTGATCCCCCGCGGCAGGATGCCATGCTGATCGGCCACGGTTGAGACAATGCGCGGGACGAGGTCGTCCTGCAGCGAGAAAATCTCCTCCGGCTGGAAGGAGCGTTCGTAAGTCTCAGCCCACAGATGTGCGCCATTGGTCGCATCCACTAACTGCACGGCGATCCGTAGCTTGGTCCCAGCCTGTCTCAGGCTGCCTTCCATCACGTAGCGCGCGCCGAGTTCTTTGGCCACGGCGCGAATATCCACTGCTTGATTCGCGTAGCGCAACGTCGATCCCCGCGCGATCACCTTCAGGTAGGAGAAGCGCGACAATCCGGTGACGACTTCTTCGGACAATCCTTCCGCCAGCGCCGCCAGGTCCGCGTTGTTGCCGCTGTACTTGAACGGCAGCACGGCCACCCAGAATCCTTCGTCAGCGCGAGCAGCGCCGGAGCTTGTGGTGCCGGGCGAGGGGCTTGGCTTCGACGGATCATGCGAAGTCTCCAGACCCGCCTTGCGGAGACCCTCGATCAAGTGCTCGACCAATTGCGGATCCCCAGACTTCCCAAGCTCCTGGCGCGCTGTCGCGCCGAATTCCGGCTTCAGCGTGAGCAACTGCTGCAGGGCAGTGTGAGCCGCCTCACGCTCGCCGAGTTGCCCGTATGACACCGCGAGCACAAGATTCGCACGCCAGAAACTTGGCATGTTGATCTTGAGGGCGGCGTCCAGGGCGCCTTGGTAGTCGCTCTTGCGATAGGCATTGAAGGAGGTGGGGAGCCAGTACCATCCGGGATGATGCGGATTCAGTTGCCTGGCACGCTCGGCCAGGGCGCAGCCTTGATCCCAGTCGCCGGCATCGGCCATCCGCACGCCTAGGTAGGCGGCAGTGTATCCGTCCATGGGATTGATTGCGATGGCTCGTTCCGCCGCATTTCGGCCAGCCTGGAGTTCCCGCCGGTGGAATAGGGCCGAGGCTAGGGCGAAGTGGGCGAAGTGATTGGAGGGCGCTAGATCAACCGCACGCCGGGCCGCTGCAAGAGCCCGTCCGAGTGGATCAGGCATGACGTTGAATCCGTGCGCGTACTCTCCCGCGCAAAGGATTGAGAGCATAGCCCAACAGTCGGCGTGACCCGGCGACTGCTGTACGGCTCGCTCCAGGTCTGCCCTGGTCACGGCGTGCTCTTCAGCAGTGACGTGCGCGTGGTAGCCAAAGCTGCGCAGCAATGCTTCGTATGGACTCAGTTGGTCGGAGCCCTTGCTGCGGACAGCTTCGCTCATGCTGCGCGGCAGAACACCGTGCAGGTCAGCGACAGTAGAGACGATGCGGGGAACGAGGTCGTCCTGCAGAGCGAAAATGTCCTCCGGGCTGAAACTGCGCTCATAATTCTCCGCCCACAGATGAGCACCGGAGACAGCGTCGATGAGTTGCGCCGCGAGGCGCAGCTTGCTCCCCACCTGACGCAGGCTGCCTTCCATGACATAGCGAGCGCCCAGTTCTTTGCCAACATTACGCAAATCGCCGGCCTGGTTTGCGTAGCGCAGCGTCGAGTTGCGTGCAATCACGCGCAGATATGAGAAGCGCGACAGACCCGTCACGACGTCTTCGGACAGCCCGTCTGCTAACGCGGTGAGGTCGGCGTTGCCGCCGCCGTATTTGAAGGGCAACACCGCGACCCAAAAACCTTCGTCAGTGCGGGCAGCGCCGGAGTCGGCCACCGCTACAGTACGAGAAGTCGAGGTCTTTGACGGAACCAACTTCTGAGAAATCTGTCGCGACAGATCGCGAAACTCGTTGCTTACATCGCGCGCTGTCTGCAGGCGGTGGCGCGGATCCTTCTCCAAACAGCGGCGAATGATGCGGGCCAGATCGCTGGGCAGATCGGGACAAATATCGGTCACCGATGGCGGATTGTCGCGCAGAATTGCGGAGACGAGTTCAGCAGAGGAGTCCCCGTTAAAAGGCCGCTGTCCTGTTGCCATCTCATAAAGCAGAACGCCCATGGAAAAAATATCTGTGCGATGGTCGAGCGGTCGGCCCGATGTCTGCTCCGGAGACATGTAGGCGGGCGTCCCCATAACCACGCCGACTTCCGTTCGGCTGGCTGCGGTCATGGTGGCGTCTCCGAGGTTGGAGCCGCGAACATCCTTGGCAAGGCCGAAGTCGAGCACCTTGACCCGGCCTTGCTTCGAGACCATGACATTGGCAGGCTTCAGGTCGCGATGTACGATGCCTTTCTCATGTGCCGCCGCCAGGGCATCCCCCAGATCACTGGCAATCTCGATGATCTGTTCGAGGGGAAGTCCGCCCGCGCAGATGAGCCGGTCAAGCGGCTGACCTTCGACGAGCTGCATCGTTAGGAAGTGGACATCGTCGGATTCCTCGACCGAGTAGATGGTGACGATGTTTGGATGGTCAAGTTGGGCAAGGACCTTCGCCTCACGACGAAAACGCGCGAGCCGCTCGGGATCATGCGCCATTTCGGCGGGCAGCACTTTGAGCGCTACGTCACGGGCAAGTTTCGTGTCGGTAGCGCGATACACCTCGCCCATTCCACCCGCGCCAAGCGGCGACTGGATTTCATAAGGACCGAGTTTGGTACCAGAGTCGAGCGCCATTCGTGGGCGTCATTATAGCCTGTGCCGCAAACTGCCGCGGATGCGGTGATTCTGGATGGTCGGCCACTCGGAAGGTAAATGCTGAAACGGAGCTCTGGCAAGTGCTGGTGAGCTTCTGGAACGGCCAGAGTTAGCTGGTGCCGGGAGGGGGAGTCGAACCCCCAAGACCCGAAGGTCGGCGGATTTTGAGTCCGCTGCGTCTGCCAGTTCCGCCATCCCGGCACTTCGTGGAAGTGCTTTATTTTACAACCAATTACAGACTCGGTTCCTTTTTCATCTAAACCTACGAATGTGCAACTGTGCAAGAAAGTGTGAAAGTTTTCGCGGATTTCCACAGGTTCTTGTCATTTTTGCCCATAGGTGCTTTGCGGCCCTTCTCGGGCTGCTAAAGATGCCCTCGGCCAAGTCCTAGGACGGCACCGTACGAGATTCTACCACTCAACACTCATAGCCTCGTCTCTAAATAATGCCATGAGCGCGTACCACGGCCTATTTGTTCTTTTCAAGGTCTATGAAAACGGATAGAGCCGTTTTCTTTCGAAACTCTGCACGTTTCATGTGGGCTTGTATCAATTCGTTGACTCCCTTACCAACGAATCCGGCGCCTGGAATCGCTACGTTGAGATGCCCGGTGATCAGGCCACCTGCGGCCGCCAACGCGCCGCCGATGGCGGGAACCGCCCATTTCATGAGATCGCGGTCAATTGCGGACCACTCAGCTTGCGCCTTGGCATACTCGCCGGCGAGCTCGTCCCGAAAATCTCGTGCCAGCATTTCCGACCTACTGATATCCGTGTCACCGTTCACTGTTTGCCATAATCTCCGCAAGTAGGAACGAAAGTTCGACAGTCTTCCTTCCTCTCGGATGTTCACCGCGAACTGGGAATCGACGTTGTTGAGAAACTTGAAATCGAGATCGCCAAAAGCTCTTGTTAGCGGGGTCCACACCTGCGCACTCTGGCTCAGCTGATCTCCGGCTTTTAGAATCTCATTCCATCTAAAGCGGACATTTGTATAGGGAAAAGCCCCGACTGTCTGGCACAAAAACAGCCCCATTTCCAGGTTGGCGCCCATTCGATGCGCGGTCATCTGGCCGGGCATCTTATCGAGTGTTTGATTCGGCAGTAGTGGATCCTCCTTACGCCTTTTCTCGACGTAGGCGAGGAGTTTGGTGACTTCGTCATCGGTGATTCCCGGATTCGCTTCACGTGCCATGCGAGCGATGTATTCGGGAGGTGAAAGGTAAAAAGTATCCTGCGTCTTACTGCTGAGTGAGGATGCTTCAACATCCTCGTCGGACAAGCCACCTTCACCAAAGCGTTTCGCGGCCAATGCCCAGGTCTTTTCACGTAAAGACCGATCAAAATCTCCTGGATCGGGTACAAGTACAACCACCCCAGCGGCGATCCATGGCGCCAAGAGCTTGAGATGATAAACAAGGCGAAGGGTTTGGAGACGCCATTCGCCCGGATTCACCACGGGATTGAATTTGTCCGCCATGAGATTGGGGTTGTCGAACGGATTGATCAGAACGATCTGATCCGCATAGAGGCTGAACCGAAAGACGTTCTGCTGCATTAACTCCGGTTCATATTCCCCCAGATAAAGAGCGCGCAGAGACGTATCCGGGGTTGGCAACAACGCTCGGTAATCCGTGCCGATGGGCCATAAACCGGCGACAAACTGATAAAACTCGCGGATGCGGGCGTCTGACATACCGCTCTTGACCTTCTCCCAGGGCAAATTGAGCCTGAAAATATCCGCCGTTGCAGCAAGAAGTGCGAGATTCTTCTCACGCAAACTGGTCGAACTGCGAACGATGCCGATTCGGCCCCGCCTAGTCTCATCCAGAGTCAAGCAGCAATGTTTATACTTGCGGCCTGAACCGCAATCACATTGCTCGTTCCTGCCTGGTCGTTGCATGTTTCCTACGATATGCGCTATACGCCGATGTTTCACTACTTTTGGACATGGCCAGGATATTGCGGCAGACGCTCAATTGTCTCCATTAAGCGGTCGGATAAGCGACGATTATGCCGCCGAGGTATCCGCGCTCGCACGGCGGCCGGAGTACCGAAGACGTATGAAGCCGACGCTTCTGTCGGTACAAGTCCGCACACAATCCCGGCTGTGGGACCGTAACAGCTATGTAGCCTTGCGAGCAGCGCGTAACGCGCGCAGAACATCAGAATCATGCGTCAATTGCTGAGCAATCTCCAACCCATTTCGAATGCCGATAGGGCCGCCTACATGCTTATATGGTGGGAAGTCAAGAATTTGCGCGAACTCAGCTTTCATGTTCAGTCTCTCGTTTGACCAACTGACTATGTCCCCAGTCACTGCCCACGGGGGAATTCGCTCAGAGAATATAGTCAAGTCCACAAAAAAGTTGGCACCTTTCAAACCACCCTTTCTCCCGCTACTCTCGGCCACATACGCCTTGGAAAAAGCGAAATTCGCCTGCAACTGTGGAATGATGTCAAACGGTTGGCGAATTCTCGCAGCCTCTCGGATCGCCTGGTCGGCACTGATCTTGCGTTTCTGATATCGGCGCATGATCGAGCTGAAATGGCTGGCGCTGGCATCCATTCCAGCTCGTCTTCCACGCATGCGAAATCCTGTCGCAAGAACGACGCGCGCTCCAGGGAATCCTTGAGTGGTTTCGATCTCCCTAATGTCGCCGAAGAGTTTCCAAGCGCGCATGAGGAAGTCGTATGTGTTTTCGTTGCTTCGCAGGGACAGATCTCGGTAAGCGGCCGCTCCGTCGTTCATGACAAGAGTCGGAAAAAGGCGAAAACTGTGTGATGCAACAACTTCATGAAACCTGCGTAAACGCTGCATGGCTTCCGAAGCCTTGGGATGCATCGGATTAAAATCGGCCTCCGCGATCATGGCACCATATCCGAGCAAGTCGATCCAGCATACAATCGCTATCTGAAATGGGAAAAATGTGCTCTTCCGCACAAGTGGATCACGTTTTGCAGTGGAATCGGCCATTCAAGATCAGTCAGCAGCCATGCAGTTCTTTTGGTGGAACTCTAGAGATATTATCGCCCGCAATTACGTCCGCCGGTAGTTCGGCGTGGCGTCCCGACTGGGTTAGGACTGCGCAGTCAGCAAATGTTGATCAGATCCGCTTGACAGTTGGGGCCTATCCCACAGCTGTCTGATGGGTCAAGTGTCTCTCCCGCTTAACGCGAGTCCAATACCTAAACTATGGCCTTGCTCCTCTTCGGATGGCCGCACTCCTCGCATGGAAACCGGTTCGGCCTTCGGAGCAGCCGGGTGTTCTTCCACTACCGTTGCCGTACGTTGCGAATTTTCGCGACTGAGGGTGCGGGAAAGTTTGCTTCCATCATTCGTGTAAATGTGCGCGTCGTGTTGAGCCCGCGAAACAGATACGTATGCGAATCGGCCGTTAACCAACAGCTCACTTTTCTCGGTGTCCACGTGGATTAGGACCCGCTGCGCAGTCTGCCCCTGGCTGCTGTGGCTGGTTACTGCATATCCGTGGTCGAGATGCGGATGCTCGCGGATATTGAATCGAACTTCGCGACCTGAGTCCATCCGGATTTCGAGATTGCCCGAGTGGCTGACTTGTTCTATAGTACCGAGTTCTCGGTTAGCAACCTGTAGTTCCCTCGCCGGAGCCGTGAACTGAACGCGGTCGCCCCGTGAGAATCCGCGCTGAACTTCTTCGTACACCGCCACACCCGACAGCCGTCGCGGATCGTAGGTCTGCTGTGCTCCGTTCTCGCGATCGATGGTGATACGGTTTTCGCGGGCGTCCACTCGGCTCACTCGCGCGTATTCACCAGGGTCGATACCCAAAACCTTACTCCCGCGGGTATAGCGCACCAAGTCCCCCTCTCCGTATTGTGCGGCCCACTGCCGATCTGCGCCGGTCATTTCATTTCGCGCGTCGAGCACGCGGAGCTTGTGCTCCTCTGGATTCACGTCACCGCGGGCCTGCATCTCACGGTGGATCAGAGTGTTCAGCTCACGTCGCGACTCATTGTCAGGTGAAATGACCAACGTGCCTTGAGGCTCTCGCGCATACTCACGAGCGATTGCGCCTAACCTCTCTTCGCGGACCACAATCTCATGCACGCGGCCCTGCTGGTCGAGATTCGCTACTGCTCCGTGAACATCCCCGCGGGCAAGCTGTTCG
The DNA here is from genome assembly GCA_963717205.1 of uncultured Acidobacteriota bacterium. Classification (GTDB taxonomy): domain Bacteria; phylum Acidobacteriota; class Terriglobia; order Terriglobales; family Acidobacteriaceae; genus Sulfotelmatobacter. The sequence continues at coordinate 319,768 of CAVQVP010000003.1, forward strand.
ACGGCCTCTTTAAGTTCCGGCTCCTTCTGCCTGATGACCTCATGGAGGCGTGCAGTGTGCATCCCTGCTTCTTGTAGCTGCCGATAGGGTCTGCCTGCTTCTACCGCTTCATGTTGCCTCTCGTCCCCAACCAAGAGCACGCGGTCTCCGCCTTGCAACCGATGTAGTAGCTCATTCATCTGTTTCGTGCTTACGAGACTCGATTCATCCAAAATGTAAAGCCTCTTCTCTCCGCCGTCGGGTTGCTCGCCTCGGGCCAGATGACGCTGCAAGGTGCCTGATTCGATGCCTGATTCTGCTAATTTCTGCGCAGCGCGCGACGTGGGGGCAAGGCCGAACACCTTATAGCCTTCATGCTCGGCACCTTCGCGGACCGCAGCCAAGGATGTGGTTTTGCCGGCACCTGCAACGCCCTCAAGCCCGGTGATTTTGTCGTGGCTTGTCAATATCTGTTCAACCGCCGCGCGTTGGCTGGAGCTCAAATGTGGGTGCTTCTCGTCGACGTGACGCCATGTTTCGGGGCTCACCAACGGGTTATCGAGATGTTGCCCCCTTCGCATCTCGGAGACTGTGGCGCGCTCATAGCCAATCATCTGTTCCGTGGTGAACGCGCGGGCCGGTGATTTGCTCGATACTTCAATCAGGCTAGCTGACTGGACGCGATTGTCGAATCGCTCGCGTATCTCGGCGAAGCTCGCTTCGCCCATCGAACGTTTCAGGGCATCACGCATCAACTCGCGTTCGTCGGTCACAGCGTGGCGTTCTAGATTCTTCTCTTGTGCGTAGGTCAAGGCGGATTCGACATGCTTCTGCTTTTGTGGCTGATCCTGCTCGACCCGACGTTCAAGCGCCGTGCGGACCACATGCTCTGGCTGCTGGCCGAACTGCGTGGCCACGTCGCGGTGCTTTTGCTGCATCTCTGCGTGCGTGACGGCCGGCAGTTTGTCGTCGCGCGTCTGATGCGCTGCGATTTGCGCCGCTCCTGCCCCTCGTACACCTTGTTGGTCGAGGTACGCCTGGATTTGCTGACTCCGTGGACTGGAGGCGTCAAGATATTCTCGTGTGTACCCTTTTATCTCCGGCTGGCCACTCTTGCCCCTTTCTATGTCATAGCCCTGGCCTTTTAGCCGCAGAGCCATCTCTGAGCGATAAATCGCCGTTGCATATTGCTGCGAGCGGTACAGTTCGCGGGGTTGGAGGGCCCGTGATTCTCCGTTCTGAGTCTCCGTGAGATTGAAGAACACAACATGAGTGTGCAACTGCGGTGCTGCGTACCCGTTAACTGGTCGCGCACTATCGTGCTCGAAACTGGCTGCGACCCATTTGCCTGTTGTTTCTGCCGGATGGTTTCCGCCGATCCGTGCCTGGGTAAATTTCTCCATTTCGCCAAGTGCTACCTTCACGCTCTCGCGATGAGCCTGGCGTACACGATCGTCTCCGCCAACGAGAGCAGTCAACGACACGCTCTTAGGCGCGGAGAACGTTGCATCCCACCCAGCGCGGTGTTCCATCGTGCTCACTGTGTCGCCACGTCCGTTAATGTATTCTCGCGCGGTTTGGTGGCGGACTAATTGTTCGCCTGTTATTGGGTGTTGCCCGTGCGCCAGCCGGCCGAAATGCTCCTCCTGCACTTCACCCTGGAGGCCCCATTCTTTGGCGAGCTCGCCGTGCCACTCGCCGCGTATGTGGTCTCCTTCAGAGTAGTAATTCTCCTGCGCGTTAGCGAATTCCTCTTTGTGATAGGTCTGCGCCTGGCCGGCACTCAGCGGTTTGGAAATGGTCAGCATGACTCACTCGAAGTACGGTTCTTGCCCGGCGGCGATGCCATTGGAGTTCTCCGGCTCGCGTGGCGTGATCTCTTGCGCGGCCGGAGTGTTTAGCTGCGGCATCCCTTTGCCGATTTCGACCACCCGCGGTGTGATCTCCCTTGGGATGAAACCGGGTTGCGTTTTTACGGGAGCGAGATATGCAAAGCTGAAAGGTACTACCAGATTGTCGACTTTAAGCAATGCGTGCAAGCGCTGTAGTCCACTGATTTCCGATGGGAGCACTAGCGGCTCCGTTCGCCTTTCATTGTGATAGCTCCTGGACTTGGTGATTTTCAACGGATGGGTGTTTACCGTCTCCTTAACGCGCTCCATCTCGACTTCGCCAATCGTATCCGAGATCCACTTTGCTGCATGAGGCTCACTGGTATGCAAAAAGATTTTGGTGGCCGGCTGCGACAGCATTGACTCGGCTTCGTGCCCGTAGCGTACTTCAAGTTGGCTCCGGCCTTGGAAACCGATCACAACTGGATTCCCGGATTTCCGATTCTCGGTCAGCGCGGTGTGCAATTGCGGCAGTCGCTGCAGACTAGCGAGTTCATCCAGCACAAACCATGCGTGACGCATCCCAGGATCGCCCTGGTTCATCAATCGCAGCACTAACGTATCCAGCCATAGGCTCATGAGAGGCAACAGCCGCTCGCGGAATCGGGGAGTCGAGGTCAGGAAGATCCAGCCACTATGCTGTCGTGCCCATTCTTCGATCGTCCATCGCTGCCTCGTCTCACTCTCTTTCGGCAACAGCTTCAAACTGTCAGCAACCATATTGAGAGCACCCAACACACCACCGCGCTGTGGGCCTGCGCCGCGATAGATGAATGCCGTTAGTTCGGTGCCTTTCAAGAGGCGATCTAGTTCTTCCTCGTGGCTCATCCATCTGACCAGCTCTTCAGGCGTCGGTTTCAACGTGAGCAAGTGCGCGAAGATTTTTCGCGGACCTTCGACAAAGAATGTATTCTCGTGCGGCTTGTCGGGGAACAACGATGTTGCCAGGGTCAGCGCCTCTGCCTCATGCATCACTTCGTCGGACGGCGACCAGTAAGGACAACGCACGTCCAGGGGATTCAGGATAAGATCGCCGCGGGCAGCATTGAAAAATTGCGGTGTGTGTTCCAGCGCGGGATCATACACAATAGCTGTCTCGCCTCGCTCGGCGATTTGCGCCAACACGCGCCGCTGTAAAACGCTCTTTCCGGCGCCCGTGTCTCCCATCATCATCATGTGGCTGCTCTCTAACGAGCGCGGAATCGAGAGCGATTCGCTTCCCTCCGTGGTCAGGAAGCTAATTCCATCACCTCCACTCCGTCGATTGAATTCCTTGACGGTCACCATCTCTGGGCCTTTGAGTCTGCATCCCTCTTCCTTGATCTGCCGTCGCGGCCGGTTCCTTGGGATTGGCAGCACCAGCCCCAGGACGAAGATGCCCAGCGCACCAGCCCACGCTGGCCAGATCAGATCACCGGGAGACTGGCCCGCATAAATCAACTCAGCAAGCATCCGGTTCATTTGCGCGTTCGTGTAATGCACCGTGTCCACCTTCAGAGCAACCGCTCCCGCCTGTCGCGCCTTCGCCGTGAGCGCAAACGAGGGCCATACCTCCAAGGGGGCGGGCTTTACGTCCGCGTCCGTGGCCATGCTGTGTTGCCCTTGTCGGTCCAATTTCGAGAGCACTTGGTAGGTACCACTCGGATTGGGAAAATCCTTGCTGATCGAATATTGAACCCAGTACCACTGCTGCAATGGCGTCCAGACCTCAACGCTTTGGTACGTGAAGATTCCTATCCAAGCGACGAAAGCTAGGACTAAAGCGACAAGAGTCGACAGCACCCAATTTTTAGACGGACCCGGAGATTTCCCTCGACCCAATAACCGATTCACTGTTCACCCTCAGTCAGGGCAATCTTCCGCCGTTCGCGACGCGAACCGACGGGACTATTAAAGACGTGCTGGAAAACTTTGGTCATCGTCAGCTCGCTTTGGAAGCTGATGCTTGGTCCAGCCTTTCTCGCGCCTTTTTCAGCTTGTCCGAGTCAGCCCGGTCGATCAGCCGCTGCATCTCCTCGGCGGTCAGTGGTTCGCCCTTCGCTTGCTTGAAAAGTACATTCAGCAGAATCGCTCGAAGCGCCACCACCTCGGCCATGACCGCATGGGCTTCGCCCCCGATTCCGTTCAGCTTCTCCGGCTGGCCGTTCGTACTGGCCAGCATCACCTCGCGGCACCATTCCCCCAGGGTCTTCGAGGCTTTCTGAGCTGCCTGCTCCAGCCGGGCGAATTCCTCTTCGCTGACCTTTGTTCCTATGGATTTGGTGCGCAGATTCGGCTTCACCATGAATTCGTCTTCCTAAACGTCACCACGACGCAATCCCTTGCTTTTTCAAATAGTTCGCGTACGGTAACCAAAAGTTAGCCTGCAGCTCCCATTCTGGGGTGACGTGTCATTCTTCAGCCGCTGCGAAGCAGCGTTTTCCAACCTAACTTTGGACCCCGATCTGTCTGGAACCCCAGCAGCCCGACTCAAGCACCTTCGAAAGCCTGAACCCGGCTATCCATGAACCGCCGAAACTCATCTAGAGCCCCTGGGGGCGGACCCACCTTATAGTCCTCACTGCCGGGGCTCATCAGCATCCCATCGACGAACACGGTATGGGCATCACCGTCGTCCGGCTCCATGAGCGCAAACAGGATCATTGCCTGGTCCCGTTCAGAAACATATGCCCGCCGATCTCGCCTATCCAGCAGCAGGCAGTGGCAGGTCGGCAGCTCAGCTCCCCGTCTCATGATCTGCTCAAGCGGGGGCCGTTCGGTTCCGGAAGGGAACTTCCCATACAGGGTGGGATAACGGCTTTCGGGCAAGTACGGGGCTACCGCTGGGTGGCGTAGAAACCAAGACCACAGGCTACCGTCAGAAGGCAAATCGTCGCCCCCGTCGCTGTACCCAAATTGAGGGGAACCGGCTGTGTATCCGAACTGTACGAACCGTAGATTTCCCTTGTAACCGAAAGCAGTCTCGAACGAGTCGGGTACCGGAAACGGGAGTGGGATAGCGCCGACAAGCGTTGGCGACATGTCATCCTCAGGAACCTGCCAGCCCAGTTCTTGGACAGTGCGCCGCGCCTCCTTCACAAGATGCCGATGGACCTTCGAGGCCGCCAACCGGGTCCGATGTATTCCGCCCACAGATTTCATTGCGCCATCCTCTGCCGGCAAGGGCGTTGAGTTGTCGATTGCACATCGGCAAAGACTTCTCTGAGCTCATCGGGTTTCCCGGCCCGCATGTAAGCTTCGTAGGCGTCGTTCATTGTGGACAGCGCTTCATCCTCCCTGCCTGCGGATTTCAGCGCGAAGCTGTACAAAAGCCAAAGTTTCGGATCGGATCTATCGGATTCGAGAGCCCGCGCGCAGCACTCAAGCTCCTTCTCGTACATGTCAAGCATGTGGTAAGCCAACGACATTCCTGTCCACGCTCTGATGTTCTTGCCGTTGTTGTCCGGGTCGAGTTCTAGCGCACGATCGAAAGCTTGTACTGCGGCTTGCAGATGTGCCCTATTCGTTTCCTCTGGATCTTGGGTTCGGTAAAGGGCTACGCGGCGGAGCGCGAAACCGAGATTGAGCCATGCGCCAGTACTCCGAGGACTGGTCCGGTGTTGCAGTAGGACCAGAGCGAGCACCTCGGGAGCAGAAGCTGAAAGGTTTGCGGGAAGAACAGCGCCGTCTTCGTACATACCCCCCAAGAACCGCCCGGCGAAATCGGCTATGCTCTGGCTAGCCCGGCCCCTAGATTGTGCGTCCGCATGCCAGCGGAGCACTTCCTTGATCTCGTCGGGCATATTCTCGAGAAATTGGTTTTCGGCGTCTGTCACCGTCGTCACGTCTCCTCCGCAAATCAAGCCGGCGTTTGGCGGCCCTCAATCTGGACCAATTCAGGCTTCGCGTTTTTCCCTGTTACCAAATCGACCTCTTTGCCTTTGGCGTAGATAGGCTGCCGGCCATGTATCCGTTTCCACTCGGTTAAGCTCGCGGTCTGGTGCAAGTGCTCCACGATCTTTCGCCAACGTCCTCCGTTGTACGCACAGAACGTTATTTCGCCTTCTTGGGTCGCCACTGGGGTCTTTGAATCGGACATCGTTGCGAAGTCGTAGTTGTAAAGATCCTGGAAGCTCATCGGGGTAATCATCACCAGTTTCCAAGAATCCGCGTACGAGTAGGCCCGCTCCGACCAACTTGGATCGCTGCCGGCAACTCGATAAAAACAGTCCGCGAGTAATCTGCGAAGCTGGTCACGTCCAAAATCGGCGGGAGCCTTAGTCCGATTAAAGTTGCGTACGGCTGAGAGCGCAACCATCGCTTTCGTGATCGCGGGTCCTCTCCCGAGGTCTGTGATGTCCACAATGTCACGCAGGAATCGCTCCACGTCGAAGAACTTTGCGACAGGGACAATTTCTCGCGTGTGGGAGTTGATGAGTATCGGGGAGAACATTCCTTGATTGGGATGGATATCGCAAAAGAGGCTCCCTAATGCCGCCTCAGGATGAAGCACATCGCACAGATTGGCGAACACTGCGTAGGCAGAGACAGGAAACCAGTCGCGCATCGGTTCCCAGCCGAATGAAGTTTGAGCCTGCAAATCGTAGGCGATTTGTGAAACCGGATACCGCCTTGCGTAACGCTCGTCAGCGGAAATGTCTTCATCCCGGCCGGAGAACATGACCGGTTGAAAGATAATCCCGTGGATCTTCTCGATATGATCTGCCACAAACCGAATGATGTCGCCAACACCGTCATTATTCAGTCCGTTCTCCACAGTCACCTGCAGCGTGGTTTTCATTCCCGCGGCGGCGATATTGTCGAGGGCGCGTCGCTTCACCTCCATGTAGTTGCCGATCCCGCGATGACCGTTCTTTTCTTCGGTGACGCCATCGAATTGGAGATATACGGCATGGAGTCCACCCGCCTTTGCCTTGACCGCAAAATCCTTCTCTTGGGCAAAGCGAATTCCATTGGTGGCGACATGTAGGCGATGGAAGCCCTTGCTCTTCGCATGCCGGACTGCGTCCAGGAATATCGGCGAGAGCGTTGCTTCTCCTCCAGAGAACAGAACGTTAATCTCTCGCTGAGGTTTGAAGGACATTGCTCTTTCAAACAGAGCCGTCACATCCTGCATATCCAATTCGTGGACGTAGCTGGCGGCATTCGCGTCCATGTAGCAGGGCGAACAAAACATGTTGCAGCGGTTGGTGAGATCGACGATCAAATACGTACCGCGCCCTGTCTTGATGCTGTTTGCGCCATGATTGTGAACCATTTCGTCGCCGGCACAATTGAAGTCCTTTCCAAAGCCGAGGTTCTCCATTCGTTTGAAGAACTCCGGATGATTCGAAAGCACGTCTTCAAATGGACCGTGCTTCTCGCAGGCTTTGCGCATAAGGATGCGTCCTGCTTCCTCCACGATCTCCGCCTCGATGATTCCAGGCCTATCCCGGAAGTCTGCGACGCCCGTCTCACCCCTAATCACACTGTCGACAGTTTCTCGATTGCACTCGGGGCAGAGTGACAGGGTTCGCCTTGGCACGCCGGTCGCCATTGGAGTCCGCTCCCAGCTTCTGGGAAGACGGCTGGGCGCCCATGACGGCTGCGGCAGTTTGCCGAGCGGCAAGATTGAGTTGACGTTTCTAGCAGAGGACCATGCGGCGTTCGATAACGATTTGCTGGCTGGCTGGACAGACATAGGACGGAACCTCCTGTGGGGATTCGCTCAAAGGCGGGAATACAGAAAAATTCGACAGCATGGGGGGAACCCTGCAGAGAAGTGGTTGCCCTATTCTACATTGGAGTCAACCCGCGCTAGAGGAATTTGTTGCTTCGCCACCGTATTTGGCTTCATGCCGCTACCTCGGGACTTTTGCCTTTTTGAGGCTTCACATCCGCCAGGAGCGTGCGAAGTTCGCCCAGAATGTCTGAATGATGCTTATCGAGGTGCTTCTCAACCCGAGAGTTCGAGAGCAAACGCTCAACATAGCCACACGCTATGGAGAGCGTGAGCATGTCTGTTCCGTAGGATTCCTCCACAGCTTTGAGTTCGCGAATCAATAGGTCGGTTTCCTGCTCAAGCATCGCCTGAGCCGCTCGCGAGGTCGCTTCAATCGTTGGTTTGCGCTTTGAGGGCACTTCCACGAGCATTTCAGGACGAGTCACTTCGAGTAGTGCTTTTGCAAAGCGAACCGTATGGGTACCGGTGGCACGCATGTGTTCAGCGGCTTCGATCTGCCGAATCGGCTTCATTTTCTTAAGGTAAGCAAAGACTGCAGGAGACACATCGCGATTTCGTAGGATTTCAACTGCCTCCTTGCAAATTCCGTCGAGCATGTTTCGACGTTGTCTGATGGCCGAAACGCTAACATTCAACACTTGAGCTAATCGCTCTTCGGTTACACCGTGGGAAAGCGCTTTTTGCATCATGAAGTACTCGGCAACAGGCGGGGCATGGTTTACTTTTTTGTTATATGTGTATGCCTCGTCGTCCATAGCAAAGATTGTGCGTACCTCTGTCACACCGCGCTGCTTGAGAATGTCCAAACGAGCGTGGCCGTCGAGCAACAGGTAATCTCTCGGCCCGCGCGGATACACAACGAGAGGTTCAATTAGACCGACATGTTCCAAGGAAGCGCTGATTCGCTTGAAGGTTGTGCTCTTTCGAAATTCAAGAGACAACTCCTTCTGGGGAACAATGGTTTCAATCGGAAGGACTACAACTTGCTGGTTGAATGCAGGTTTCACCTTTGAGTTTGCCACGTGTGAGCTCCTTTCTATGTGAGGCGAGCCGCGAGCTGTTCAGGCATATCGACCAGATTCTCGGCTCGCAAAAGCGTAGTGAAGTGTTCGTCCTGCATAAGGCGACGTATAGCGCTTGTCAGTAGCAGCAGCCGTTCCTTGGTGAGATTCGCTTTCTGAACAAGGTGGCGCTGTTCTCGCATGCGGTCCTTGTATTCGCGAACAAGCGCGTCGCCTGTGAGTTTGCGACGAGTCTGGGCCAGCTTGCCCGCACTTTGCAGCTTTGCAATTCGCTGAGAAATTACGCGCCTGGCACTCTTCAGCTTGTCTCCTCTGAGGTCACCTTTCTCATAAGCCTCAGCCAAGGCCTGTTGCACTTCGTGGTCATTGCCGGTCGCAATCTGGACTGCGACGCTGATCGGCAAACGCCCAGCTTCAACCGCTTGCGCCAGACCTTCCTCCCCCTTTTCCAACAGATGGATGATGCCGTTAATGTATGCACGATCAAGGCCGAGTTTTTGAGCAATTTCCTCGACCTTATACTTCCGCTCCCGGAGGCTCCGAACCTCCCTAAGCAGATCGCGATTTGATGGTCCCCTTCTGGCAAAATTCTCGACGAGGCTCATCACCATCTGTTCTTCCCGAGGAGCATCGGTCACGACTGCCGGGATTGTGGCCTCACCGAGAGCATGGCAGGCCTCCATTCGTCCTTGCCCGCAGACCAGATCGTACCTCGTGCCATCAGGCTCAAGCTCGCGCCGAGATACTGTGATTGGCCGCTTGAGGCCGACTGCAGCAATGCTCGCGACGATCTCTTGAAATCTTCCTTTGCTCCGAGTGCGTGGGTTCGTTACCCGAATTTCAGAAATAGGAATGTTTTCAATGTCAGTCTTGTTCACGGTATCTCCTCAATTGAGGTGCGGCGTGCCATGCTCAAAAAGAAATCCAGATTGTCAAAGCGATAGGAATCCAACCTGATGCCGTTTTCCCCAGCGAGTCTGAGCTGGGCGGTCAACGTCTCGATCTTCGGGAAGATGTAGTAGTCAAGAATGTTCTCGTTCGTTGGCGTGAGGCGTGCAGCAATCGTGATGTCGGGATCGAGAGTGTTTTCAAGCCTAATGAGCCAGCGATGTCTCCCGGTTAAGGTTTCGCGGCAGCGGGAGATCACGACAGAAGCCGTGAATTCTTGATTAACCTCTACCAGACCATTCTTCCCCTCGCAAAGTTCGGCACCTTGGTTCTTCAACTCCTCCATAATTCGGGAACACTGATCTTTGTGATATTCGCGCATTGCACGGTTGATCTCTATGTATCTGAGGTCTCGCAGCGGTGTGTAGCCGATCATGGCATATGCTCGCGCCAAGCCCCCGAACCGTCGTTGGTAGACCGCACTAGATGGCATGTCCTCCGCTTCATCAATTGTGACGCCTGACACCTCGCCAATTCGGGCGAGAAGACTCCGTAGGCGTTCAAGCAATTGCTCATCCGTCAGGTGTGTGTGCCGGCTCTCGATGATCGCAAGCGCTTGCTTGAACTGTTCAACCGGAACGATGGGAGTAAAAGCGTCATCGCACCTGATCCACATCTCGGGTGGGTTGACGACTCGTTTCCGCTTGAGTTTGAACGATCTGCGGTTATAGACGTTAGCGCCACCGTACTTGGGATTCGTAAGGATCTGGTGTACTGTCCCGCGCGTCCACGGACGCCCTAGATCCGTTACCAGACCGCGTCCATTAAGCCACGCAGCGATTTCCCTCTCTGTTGAAGGCCCTTGCGTGAAACGATCATAGATTTGCCGCACAACCTGAAGTTCAGCTTCCGGCCCTGGAACTAGGATGACGCGATCAGTTTGAATGCTCTTATGGACGCCTCGGGCTAAAATCTCCTTGGGATTTCTATCCCTATCGACTAATTGCCTGCGCAGCCCGTATCCGGCGGGTCCACCCTGACGGAATCCATGTTCAATTAACCTGCACTGTCCGGCAAACACCTTTACAGAGAGTTCGCGGCTGTATTCACCAGCCATCGTTCGCTTTATGGTCTTGAGCAAGGTGGATGACAGGCTCCCGTCATTCTCGAACTGCTCAGCGCAATAGTGGACGCGAACGTCGGCTCGTTTACAGATGTACTCGTAATAGGCACTTTCATCCACATCCTGGAATCGCCCCCATCGACTCACGTCGTATACCAGGACATCGGTGTAATCGGCGCGTCCGGTCTCGACATCGCGAATCAGGTCGCGCAACCCGTTCCTGCCCTCAATATTCAGACCGCTCCTCGCTTCATCCGAGTACGTGCGCACTATCTGCATTTTGCGGCCGTCCGCATAACGGCCCATGGTGTCCATCTGGTTTTCTGTGGAATATTGCTGGTGTTCCGTGGACATCCTGACGTACTGGGCTGCTCGGGCAGGTCCCGCAGTCTTCTCAGAAGCGCTCTCTCTGACGGACCTCATTTCGTCCCTACTTCCGAAAACTCGTTAAGAGCTGATTACCTGAGGTTGCGCTCGTGCCGATCTAGATAAATACTTGCGACGTGGAGTTTCCGCCTTTCCGCGTAGCGGCGAATGGCGGATTTCTGCGTGGTTGACTGCGGATGATTTTCGGCTGAGATACGGACGTATCCTGCCGCGCGAACGGGTTCCGTTGTCTTCTTAGGAATGCGTGTTCGGACGGTCCCCATCTTGTGCTACCGATTCTTGCTAGATGCTGCTTACATCATGTGCTTTGACGGAGTGAGCAATGCGTCTTGCTCGAAATGGCCGTTCAATCAGGATTCGTTCTTGCATGGCGCTTGCTCGCGGAAGGGAAATTCTTGCGGATGCTTCTCGAACCACTGAGGAGAACCTGCAATGCAATCAGCATCATAAAGAAAACTTCTGTTTGCCTTTGTTAAATTCTTGTGACAGAGGAAAGCCGTTGCTTGCAGGCTTTTGCCTCAAGTTGTCTCAAACGGGGAAGATTTTTCCACAGGAACTTATTCCTACTGACATAGCAGCGAGAGAGTGCCGTTTCTTGAGGCATGGCTGGAACCGAAAGGTGGGTCCCTCTCATCGCCGCCGTCGTAGACGAGCGGCTGAAAAACGAATCAAGCCGGCGGATTTTTGATTGAGGTAATCGGCAGCCCGTTGCGCGTGAGCGGCTGCTGCAAAAATAGCACGATTGTCTTTCTTGAGGACTTCCAGCCACGTCGCAATATAGGCGGCGTTTTCTTCGCGCGGCTCCTCGTGAAGTTCGAGATCGGCGCACAGAAAAGCAGATCCCAACTCGGCAACGAGTTCTTCGCGGCTGTAACCTTCATCGCCCCAGCTCTTGCGGCCGAAGTCGCGGTTAAGGCGCTGCGCGTGTTTTGTCCAGTGTGTCAATTCGTGGGCGAGGGTGGCGTAGTAGCTCTCGGCGTCCCGGAACGCTTCAAACGGCGGCATCTGTACGTAATCTAGTTCCTGGCCGTAGTAGGCACGATTCCCGCCGTGTTTGATCGTGGCGCCCAGGCTGCCGAAAAACTTCTCCGCATGGTCTATGCGCGCTACAGCATCGTGCGTCGGAACAGCCTTAGCGTAGTAGATTTCGGGTAACCCTTCGATCTGCTCCACGTTGAAAACCGTGTAGCCCTTCATATAAGGGATTTCGCGCTCGACATCTTCGCCGGTCCTGTCGTCATGCTCGGCCCGCGTGATGGCGTTGGCGTAGACCACGAGTGAGCCTTTCTCACCCTTGCGTACATGCGCGTTCAATTCGCCGGCCTGGCGGTAAGTCATCCAGATCGGCGCGGCCAAGTTCTGACTGAGAGCAGACATCCAGAGGGACAGGACGTTGATTCCGGAGTAGGGCTGGCCGTTAAAACGCAGAGGACGGGTAATCCGGCCGGCGGCATGCTCAGCATTCCATGGACGAGTCCACGGGCGTACGCCTTTTTCCAGATACTCCACGATCTGTGTGGTGATGCGGCTGTATACGTCTTTTCTTTCGGTGGTGTTTTGCATTGTCTTCTTCTCCTTCAAAACAAATTTTTTCTTCGCGAAAACCCGCGACGGTTTTGAAGGCGTTCAGCGGCGCGGACCTGTCAAGGGCGCGGTTTGTTCGCGTTCATCGGAGACCCTTGACAGGGAGCACCGCTGGAATAACGCCGGTTGTGAAAGGCGCGGGTTGAGTGGAGAAAAAATGAAGAAGAAAGGACTTCGGCTAAGAACACCGAGAAGGTTTTGCTCGTGTCACGTAAAGGATTGGAGGGGTCAAGGCAGTCCACACATACCGACCCGCTTTATCAGATACTGCGAAGATTGTAATGATCGGCATCTGAATCGTACGTGTGCAGGTTCACCGATATGGTGTAAGGTGGTGAATTAACAGAGGTTCATCCATGAAGAATACAAAGGGTGGTGGGAAGGGCACGAAGACTCAAAGGACATCGGCAGTTCGAGCATCGATCAGCTTCCCAGCGGCCCTTTACGAGACTCTCGAAGTTATCGCAAAGAAAAAGAAGGTGTCGATGGCTTGGGTCGTGCGGGACGCGGCGGAAAGGTACGTTGTCAGCGAAGCGAAAGGAGCAGAGCGAAGAATATGAAGCGCCGCGAGAAACTTCAGCTCGTCCTCACGGACGTTTCCTTCGCTTTCCACCAGGTGGAGGATCGCCTGCCATGGTGAAATTGGAAGCTCTTAAGGCTGGGATATCTCTGGTTGGCATCGAACCCAGCTTGATCGCCACCGTGGTTGCCGTCGTGCCTATCGGCGACGGTGCGGTCCAGCTCCTCTATAAGACCCCGGAGGGAACAATTAAAGAGAGGTTGCTCGGCCATGCCGATGAGGCAAGTATTAGTGTGGCCACACTGGAACGCCCATGGGCGTTCGATGGAAACGGGGATGATTTCAAGCTGGCCGTCGAAGCGAAGCGCATTGATCTGGCTTTCCTCTTCGACCCAATGATGGCCGTCCACACGTCAAACGTCGACCCCCTCCCCCACCAGATTACGGCCGTCTATGAGTCCATGCTCCCAAGGCAGCCGCTGCGGTTTGTTTTGGCGGATGATCCTGGTGCAGGTAAGACCATCATGGCTGGTCTCTACATGCGCGAGCTAATCATGCGGGCAGACGCCCGTCGCATCCTTGTCGTTGCTCCCGGCAGCCTGGTGGAGCAGTGGCGAGATGAACTATTTGAAAAGTTTGGCTTAGAATTTCGCATCTTTTCGAAGGAACTCGAAGCCGCTTCACCTAGCGGCAATCCCTTCGTGGACCACGATCACCTAATCGTCCGACTTGACCAGATGTCGCGTAATGAGGAGTCTCAGGAGAAGCTGTGCCTCGCTTCGTGGGATCTGGTCGTGTTTGACGAAGCCCACAAGCTCTCCGCGCATTTTTTCGGGCGGGAAATGAAGCGTACGAAGCGGTTCAACTTCGCAGAAAAGATTGGCCAGCACACGCGACACTTGCTGCTGATGACAGCTACGCCCCACAATGGGAAGGAGGAAGACTTTCAACTATTCCTCTCGTTGCTCGATTCCGATCGCTTCTACGGCAAGTTCCGAGACGGAGTGCACAAGGTAGATTGCTCGGACCTGATGCGCCGGATGGTGAAAGAGGAGATGGTAAAGTTCGACGGTACTCCTCTCTTCCCTGAACGCAGAGCCTACACCGTAAATTACAAACTCTCCGATATAGAGGCCGGTCTCTATGAATCGGTGACCCAATACGTGCAGACGGAAATGGGAAAGGCCGACCAGCTTGACGGCTCACGCAAGGGGTCGGTCGGCTTCGCCCTTACCGCTCTTCAACGCCGACTCGCGTCAAGCCCCGAAGCCATATTCCAATCCCTGAAGCGACGCAAGGAACGTCTCGAACGCCGCCTTCGAGAGGAAAGGCTAGGAATCCGAGGCCAGCAGATCCTGGCTGAGACGCTCGCCGATGTTCCTGAGGATGACGATGACCTCAATGCTGAGGAACAGGAGAGCCTCGAAGAAACCCTGGTCGATCAAGCCACGGCTGCGAGCACGATCTCCGAGCTGGAACAGGAAATTGTCATTCTCCAGACCCTTGAACATCAGGCCAAAGCCGTCGTCGCTTCTGGGCAGGACCGCAAGTGGGACGAACTTTCACGCATCCTGCAAAACAATCCTGATATGCGCGACGCTGACGGTCGCCTGCGTAAGCTCATTATCTTTTCCGAACACCGTGACACACTGAATTACCTTCACCAGAAAATCGGCGGAGTGCTCGGCAATGCTGGCGATACGGACGCCATCGTCACCATCCACGGCGGCACGCACCGGGACGAGCGCCGGCGGATTCAGGCGATTTTTCGATCGGACCCGGAGGTACGCGTGCTAGTCGCCACAGATGCTGCGGGTGAAGGGGTCAACCTCCAGAACGCTAACTTGATGGTGAACTATGACCTGCCGTGGAATCCAAATCGGCTCGAACAGCGCTTCGGACGCATTCACCGAATTGGCCAGCAGGAGGTTTGCCACCTCTGGAACCTTGTCGCCAACGAAACTCGCGAAGGTGATGTCTATTTTCGACTTCTTGAAAAGCTTCGGATCGAGAGCGACGCCCTCAATGGCCGTGTCTTCGACATTCTTGGCGAAGTCTTTGAGGGCATCAGGCTCAAGGATCTCCTCCTCGAAGCTATCCGCTACGGCGACCAACCGGAAATCCGCGCTCGGCTTGGCCAGCGCGTTGAAAACGCTTTCGACCATGACATCCTTCGAGGAATCCTGGAACGTAATGCTCTAGCCCAGGAGACCATGAACGCCGAGCGCCTGTTTGCCGTGAAGGAGGAGATGGAAAAAGCGGAGGCCCGCAGGCTGCAGCCATTTTTCGTGCGTTCGTTCTTTATGAAAGCCTTCGACGCACTGGGAGGTTCGATTCATCCGCGGGAGGCAGCTCGTTTCGAGATAACTCATGTTCCGGCTTCCATCCGTGAGCGCGACCGTATCATTACGGGACGCAACCGCCGCGAACTTGCTCCCGTGCTTAAGCGTTACGAGCGCGTCTGTTTTACGCGGGAAGCTGTTCGGCCGCTCGACAAGCCGGGCGCCGCTTTTGCTGTGATGCTCCATCCAGGGCACCCGCTGATGCTGGCCATCAGCGACATGCTGTTGGAACAGCATGGCAACCTCCTCCGTCAGGGCACGATCCTTGTCGACCCCGCCGATGATGGTGAGGAGCCTCACCTGCTCTTCTTGCTCACCCACGAGATCAAATCCGGCGACGGCCAAGTTCTCTCCAAGCGCCTACAGTTTGTACGCGTCGCGACGGATGGGTCTGCGACCTTTGCTGGTTGGGCACCGCACCTTGATCTGGAGGTCCTCGCGTCGGCCGACCGCGCGCTGCTGAATGATGTGCTTTCCGCGCCTTGGATTCGCGCCGACCAAGAGCAGCGGGCACTCGCTCTCGCGGCTAGTACGCTTGTGCCGGAACATTTTCAGGAAGTTGCCGAGCGCCGCATCGCTCATGTGGACAAGACCCTTGCAGCAGTCCACGACCGCCTTACCAAAGAAATCGCGTTTTGGTCAGATCGTTGGATCAAGCTCAAAGAAGATCAAGAAGCTGGCAGGGACGTTCGACTGAACCTTGAAAACGCGCGCCGTACGGTCGCCGATCTCGAAGGCCGCCTAGAAAACCGAAAGAAAGAACTGCTATCCATGCGGCACGTCACATCCGCTACTCCGGTGGCGCTCGGCGGTGCGCTCGTTGTTCCCATTGGCCTCCTCCGTCGTTTGCGTGGGGATTCTCCTTCGGACTACGGTTCCTCGTTTTCGAACGATCCTGTCGCCCGTGCTCGCATCGAGAGACTCGCGATGGACGCAGTTCGCCATGCGGAGGAGGCATGCGGATGCCGGGTGGTTGACGTCTCCGCCCAGAAATGCGGTTGGGATCTCACTTCATATCCCGCTCCCGTTGAAGGTAAGTTGCCAGAAGTTCGCCATATCGAAGTCAAGGGTCGTTTCCAGGGTGCAGACACCGTCACCATTACACGCAATGAAATGCTTTACGGGCTCAATCAGGCTGATAAGTTCCTTCTCGCGATAGTTCTGGTGGGTGAGAATGAAGCGGTAAACGGTCCGCACTACTTGCGCAACTTCTTTGAGTCGGAGCCGGGCTGGGGAGTAGCTTCCATCAACTTTGAAATGAAGGCGCTTCTTGCGCGAGCGGAGCAAGGATGAGCCCGCAAACTCAACTGCGGTTAGACCGTTTGTCCCTGAGTAATTTCCGGTGCTTCGCCGAGTGCGAGATTGACCTGCATCCAGAACTCACCGTCTTGGTGGCAGAAAATGGTCGTGGCAAAACCGCAATTCTTGATGCCATACGAATTGCACTCGGACTGTTCGTGAACGGCCTCGCCAAGCCCAAGGAGTCGATCGGCTTCGCGCTCTCGGACGTACGGCTTATGCGCGGGGAGAATGCTGAAATGGTCCCAACGTTGCCGACTGGGTTCGCTGCGGATGGATATGTCACAGGGCGACAGATTCATTGGAGCCGCGCGCTGAAGAGTTACGGCCCTAGATCTCGTACAACTACTAAGACCGCTCAAGATCTTCTCCACGCAGCGGTGGAGCTTCGCGAGCGCGTTGAAAATCAGGCTTCAACCGAAGAGGGAGTCGACACGCTACCTCTCGTGGTTTTTTACGGAACGGCCCGGCTTTGGGAGCAGCAGTGGCCAACGAAATCAAGAGCGAGAAGTGCCAACATTCCCAGAGGGCGACTAAACGCCTACACGGACTGTCTATCTCAGGGCTCGTCATTTAGGGGCTTAGTTAGCTGGTTTGAGCAGAAAGCGACCGAAATCGGTGATCCACGCTTTTCCGGAGCACTCGCCGACAATCTGAGACTTGTAGCTGCAGTCAAAGACGCTACGCGCGTGGTGCTTGGGCCAACCAAATGGGAGGACTTGGACTGGGATTTCGACCGAAAAGCGTTAGCGGTCCAGAATGCCGAAGTCGGTCGTCTGCCGATTGCAGCTCTCAGTGACGGCATTCGCAACACAATAGCTCTCGTCGCCGACATTGCTTCTCGGTGCGCCATGCTTAACCCACACCTCGGTAACGAAGCAGCCCGACAGACGCCTGGCATGCTGATGATTGACGAGGTGGACATGCACCTTCATCCCAGCTGGCAGCAATTGGTTGTCGAGCTGTTTCGGAAAGCTTTTCCTCTTCTTCAAATGGTATTGAGCACTCACAGCCCACAAGTGCTTTCAACTGTCGACAAGGGATCGATCCGGATCGTTAGTCTTCGTGATGGCGGTCAAGGATTGATCGGCACCCCCGCTATGCAGACTAGGGGCGTGGAAAGCGCGGATGCTTTGGCTACGATTATGGCGGTGGATGCGGAGCCCCCAATTGAAGAGGCGCGATGGCTACGTGAATATCGGGCGCTAATAGAGGATGGCAAAGCCGAGTCGCCAGAAGCACTCTCACTAAAGGACAAGCTGGTCTCTCATTTTGGCGAGACTCATCCCGTAATTGTCGAGTGCAACCGCCTCATTCGCTTTCAGGCCTTCAAACTCAAGCGGAATCGTCCGGAGGAACGGTAGGATGCGAAGACTCCATCGAGCCGCTGTCGCGGCACCGCCATGCCTCGCTAACTACAGGCCTGGTCGGGACAGATGGGACGATGTGAACAATGAAGATAGAATTCAGATTCGCGATCGGTTAGAGCAAATGCAGGGTCGTCATTGCGCATATTGTGAGGGGTCGTTAGACGCGCTCGGTCAGCACATAGAGCACTTTCGTCGCAAACATCATTTTCAGGCCCTTACTTTTGAATGGAGCAACCTTTACTGGTCATGCGACCAGAAGGATTCCTGCGGACACTACAAGGACCACGGCGCGGGGCCGTACGACATTGAGGACCTTGTCGAACCGAGTATTGACGATCCAGATATGTTTTTTCGATTCCGTGCGGATGGAACCATTAGCGTTCGTTATGGCCTTCAGGAGACGGATGTGCAGAAGGCGGAAGAAACTCTGCGTGTCTTTAACCTTAACGCGCAACGGGGCCGTTTGAGGCACATGCGCAAGGCAGTTCTGTCAGGGTACGTCGGAATGGTTGATGATTGCGAAGGGTTTTCAGCTAATGAACTGCAAGAATTGCTCGCAGAGGAGTTGGCCCAAGCCGCGACACAGCCGTTTTCTACTGCGGTCCGGCATGTACTCACGGAGCCATATTGATGTCGTATCCCATAAAATCTCCCCGCAAACTCATCGAGGTTGCTCTACCGCTCGATGCTATCAATGTTGCGGCCGCGAAGGAGAAGTCCATCAGACATGGACATCCTTCGACGTTACATCTGTGGTGGGCGCGACGGCCACTCGCCGCGGCTCGTGCTGTAATTTTTGCCCAACTCGTCAATGATCCCGGCTACCAGCAAGGCGGAGGTTTCAAGTACGGGAAGAATAAGAAAGAGGCTGCCGTCGAACGGAAACGACTCTTCAAAATCATCGAGGATCTCGTTCTCTGGGAAAACACGACCAATGAAGCCGTGTTGGAAACGGCTCGCGCCGAAATACGCCGCTCTTGGCGCGAGGTCTGCGAGCTGAACAAGGACCATCCGAATGCCGCGGAGTTGTTTAATCCCGACAAGCTCCCGGCGTTGCACGACCCATTTGCCGGCGGTGGCGCGATTCCGTTGGAGGCTCAGCGGCTCGGATTGGAAGCCTACGCCTCTGATCTCAATCCCGTCGCCGTGCTTATCAACAAGGCAATGATTGAAATTCCGCCCAAGTTCGCCGGGCGTCCTCCCGTCGGGCAAACGTCCTTGTACAAAGGCGATCCTCGGCTCGACTTGGCGAAAGAATGGCACGGGACGACGGGCCTTGCCGAGGACGTGCGGCGCTATGGTGCCTGGATGCGCGCAGAGGCCCAGAACCGTATCGGGCACCTCTACCCAGCAGTCGAAATCACAGGAGAAACGACCCGCGAGCGGCCAGACCTGAAAGCCCTCATCGGCCAGAAACTCACTGTGATCGCATGGCTATGGGCTCGCACCGTGAGGAGCCCCAACCCCCCATTTTCTCATGTTGAAGTTCCTCTGGCTTCCTCCTTTATTCTGTCCAGCAAAGAGGATCAAGGGGCCTACGTGCGGCCCGTCGTGGAGGGCGACCACTATAGTTTTACGGTCATTAATGGAACACCGCCGGCAGAGGCCAAAGACGGCACCAAGCTTGCACGAGGCAGCTTCGGCTGCGTTCTCTCAGGCACGCCGATTCCTTACGAATATATCGATGACGAGGCAAATGCCGGTCGAATGGGGTCGCGGCTGATGGCTATTGTTGCTGACGGTCCACGTGGGCGGATTTTCTTGTCGCCCACGAAAGCAGCGGAGGCAGTATTCAAATCGGCAATTCCGTCATGGAAGCCGGATACCCCGAGTAGAGGGACTTTTGCTTCGAATGCACAGGGGCGGATTTATGGGTTCAAAGTTTTTGGAGACTACTTCACACCTCGACAACTGATTGCATTGACGACGTTCAGCGATTTGGTGGGAGAAGCTCGACGGAAGGTTCTCCAAGACGCAATCGTTGCTGGCGTTCGTGACGACGGCAAAACTCTTGAAAGCGGAGGCGAGGGTGCCACTGCCTACGCCGAAGCCGTGAGTGTCTATCTCGGCCTCGCACTGAGTCGACTAACGGATATCTGCAATAATTTGTGCCGTTGGGAATCGTCGAAAACTCAGGTACGGAACCTATTCGGGCGTCAGGGAATAGCGATGCTCTGGGATTATGCAGAAAATAATGTGTTCGCTGAAGCTGCCGGCGACTATGGTGTGAGTCTCGCGAACCTCATAAAGGCGTTGGAACGTCTGCCTGGAGTCGGTTTAGGGCATGTGATCCAGGCCGACGCTCAAACACAAAAGATTTCCTTCCGTAAAACAGTCTCCACTGATCCTCCCTATTACGGCAACGTCGGTTATGCTGACCTATCAGACTTCTTTTATGTTTGGCTTAGAAGGACTTTGAAGCCTGTTTTCCCGGCGCTTCTCTCGACCATCGCTGTTCCCAAAGATGAGGAATTGATAGCTGCTCCCCACAGACACGGCAGCAAGGGGAAGGCAGAAGCGTTTTTTCTGGATGGCATGACCCTCGCTATGCACGGCTTGGCGGAACAAGCCCATCCGGAAATGCCGATTACCATCTACTACGCCTTTAAGCAGTCTGAAACTGAGAGTGATGTAGGCACGGCATCTACCGGTTGGGAGACTTTTCTTGAAGCTGTGAACAAGGCTGGACTTCTTATCTCCGGTACTTGGCCCATGAGGACCGAACTTACTAATAAAGTTTCGGGCATCGGAAATAACATGCTTGCTTCGAGCATCATCCTGGTTTGCCGCAAGCGTCCCGCTGACGCACCATCCGTTTCCCGTCGCGAGTTCTTGCGTGAGTTGAACGCGGTGCTGCCCGAGGCGTTGGATGAAATGACCAAAGGCTCCGGGGATAACCGTTCACCAATTGCCCCGGTTGACCTCTCTCAGGCCATCATCGGCCCTGGCATGGCAGTATTTTCCAAGTATGCCGCCGTGCTGGAGGCCGATGGTACCCCAATGAGTGTTCACAGTGCCCTGCTGCTCATTAACCGCTTTCTCGCCGAGGATGACTTCGACCCTGACACCCAATTTTGCTTGCATTGGTTTGGGCAGTACGGCTGGGGCGAAGGCCGTTTCGGCGATGCCGACACCCTTTCTCGCGCCAAAGGTACAAGTGTTGATGGCGTGCGCGACGCGGGTGTGGTTGAGTCCGGAGGCGGCATCGTCCGGCTGCGCAAGTGGTCCGAATATCCCGTTGACTGGAACCCGCGAAGCGAGGTCCGCCTGCCCGTATGGGAAACGCTGCACCAGTTTATCCGTGCGCTAAAAACTGAAGGTGAAACCGGCGCGGGCCGGCTCCTTTCAGCAGTCAACGGCAAATCCGAAGCGATCCGACAACTAGCCTATCGCCTTCACACTCTTTGTGAGCGTCAGGGTTGGTCCGAGGACGCCCGCGTTTACAACGAACTCATCACAAGCTGGACCGGTATTGAATCCGCCGCTAGTGCCGTGCCGACTGAAAAAACACAAGGCACCCTTTTTGAGTGACATGTCATTGAATTGGAGCATAGAGCGATGAAACCGTGGCGCGAAATAGCCGTTCCCCATCCCGACGTGCTCGAAGGAACATTTCTTCAGTCCGAGTTCGCTGCGGATATTACCGCCGTTCACACTGGCAAGGCAACACCCGAATATCAAGACGCCTCAGCTTTTTTCCAGCGCACATTCATCACGGAAGGCATGAGGTTGTTACTCATCTCGGTGGCCCAGCGTTTGAACGGCAAGGGCGGCGACCCGGTGATCCAATTGCAAACGGCCTTCGGCGGCGGCAAGACTCACACCATGCTCGCGGTGTATCACTTGGCAACTCGCCAGTGCCCACTTAAGGATCTCCCAGGCATTCCCGATCTGCTCGATCATGCGGGCATGATGGACGTGCCTAAAGCGAGGGTTGTGGTGCTCGACGGCACTGCCCGTGCTCCTGGGCAAGCATGGAGGTATGGCAATCAAGCCATTAATACCTTGTGGGGCGATCTGGCTTGGCAACTAGGTGGCAACGAAGGCTATGCCCTTGTCAAAGACGCTGACACGACGGGCACATCACCCGGCAAAAACGTTTTAAAAACGTTGCTCGAAACGTACGCCCCATGTGTCGTGCTTGTGGATGAGCTCGTAGCCTATATTCGCCAGTTTCCAAACGGCCAGACTTTGAGCGGCGGAAGCTATGACAGCAACCTTTCCTTTGTGCAAGCGCTGACCGAAGCTATCAAGCTTGTGCCGAACGCGATCTTGCTGGCATCCTTACCGGAATCGGACATCGAGGCCGGAAGTAATCGCGGGATGACGGCGTTGCAAGCACTGGAAAAGACCTTCGGCAGGTTGCAGGCGCTATGGAAGCCAGTCGCGACCGAAGAGGCGTTCGAGATCGTCCGCCGACGACTCTTCGAACCAGTTCGAGATGTCTCTGCCCGCGACGCTGTATGCCGAGCCTTCGCTGACGCCTACGTGACTGAAGGCGCTAAGATGCCGTCAGAAACGCAGGAAGCACGATACTTCAATCGTCTGGTGCAGGCTTACCCGATTCATCCGGAAGTTTTTGATCGCCTTTACGAAGATTGGACGACCCTTCAAAGTTTCCAACGAACGCGCGGGGTCCTGAAGCTGATGGCGAAGGTCATTTACCGGCTATGGAAGGATCAAAATCCGGATCTGATGATTCTGCCTGGCAGCCTGCCGCTTTATGACGGCAATACCCGCAATGAGCTGACATACTACCTCGCTCCCGGCTGGGACGCTGTTTTGGAAAAGGATATCGACGGTGAGCGAGCTGAGACCACAGAACTCGAAACTAAGGAACCGCGCTTTGGTGCCATAAATGCTGCGTGCCGCGTGGCTCGAACGATTTTCCTGGGTAGCGCACCATCCGCAGCGGGAATGCAGAAGGGCGTTGTTCGCGGTCTCGATCGCGCCCGTGTCCTGTTAGGTTGCTTGCAGCCAGGACAGGCGTCTTCGACCTTCTCCGACGCACTCAATCGATTGGCTGACCGCCTACATTACCTCAACTCCTCTGGTGATAAGACAAAAGACGCGACTCGATTCTGGTTTGATACCCGCGCCAACTTGCGTCGGGAAATGGAGGACCGGAAAGGACGGTTTAACGACCACAGTGATGTGCGTGACAAGCTGGCTGAGGTACTGCGCAAACTCATGCCCGGAGTGTCGTTCTTCGAGGGAAGTCACATCTTCACACCCCACTCGGATGTTCCAGATGACGGTGCGTTGCGCCTGGTGGTTTTTCCGCCAGACAAGTTTTACACGAAGCAAGAGATGCGCGTAGCCTCCGATGAGGTCGTGGAGTTCTTGCGTAACCACGGCCAAAAACCTCGTTACCGTGGGAATAGACTTATCTTCATCGCCCCCGAACATGCCTCATTGCCTCGTGTACGCGACTGTGTGCGCACAGCGCTTGCGTGGAACTCTATCGTCTTGGATGTTAAGGAAAAACGGCTGAACATCGACGGCCTCCAAGAGGAACAAGCGAAGAAGGAATTCCAGTCCGCTGAAGACGTGCTGCCTAGGGTTGCCCGTGAGTGCTACAAGTGGCTCTTGTGTCCGGTGCAGACGACGCCGGAGGACCGCCAAGCGAGCATCGAAGCGTTTTCGCTGAACACAAGTGGCTCAGCCTTGGGCGCTGAAATACAGCGGGTGTGTCACGACAATGAGCTCGTTATAAGCGCGTGGTCTCCAATACATTTGCGTGACACGCTGAGAAAGCTCTACTGGAGGGATGGTAAAGATGCCGTCGGCGCAATGGCGTTCTGGGAGGACATGCAGCGCTACCTCTACTTGCCACGTCTCGACGACCGGCATGTGTTGGAACAGGCGATTACTAAGGGTGCTGGCAGTAAAGACTTTTTCGGCACCGCCTACGGTCAAACCGGGGACGTTTTCGATGGGTTCAAGTTTGGCGATGCCAATGTGCAATTCGACGACACTCTCTTGTTAATCGATCCCGACGCCGCGCGGCGATATGAAGCGAACCTGTCTGTAAGCCCGAAGCCAAGTTCCGGTATCGCCGAAGGTGGCACGGCTCAACAGACTGCGGTACTCGGTCAATCTACCTTGTTCCAGCCTCCGGTTGGCGGGTTGGATGCCGTTGCAAAAACTGGCTCAGGGAAACCAAAGTCTTTCTATGGCTCTGTCGAAGTAAGCCCGGCGACTGCGAAGATGCGACTCGTGCAACTGGCAGAAGAAATTATCAGTAATCTCGTGGCTGATCCGCTGGCAGAGCTCAAAATCACGGTAGAGATTAATGCTGATTTTCCGAATGGCGCCACTGACCAGATCCGGCGGGCGGTGTCAGAGAATGCAAAGAGCCTAGGATTCAAGACCTCGACCTGGGAGTAAGGTATCGAGGATCTTGCAGGAAATATGCTGCGGCCAGTGGTATTTGCGTTCTAGACATGTCGTTCTTGATGGCTGAACACAAACGATTGAGTGTGAGGTAAGCTGTTTAAGCCCAAAGACGGCATACATAATCCAGTCCTTTTCCACGAGAGCCGGATCATTGATCTTCTCGCCTTCGGCAACGGTCTCGACAAGCGCCTGAAATCGCTTCGCTCATGCAGAAAAGAGTCAGGCGGCACCTTGCAACATCTCCTGAAACTTCTTCTGCGTGGAGTATTTGCCGTAGAGAGAAACCGCCCGCGAGAGCTTTTTCGGGTCCATCTCTTTGGCTTTTTCGCGAACGCGAGAAAGAACTGCTTCCCGATCCTCTGCAAGGTCGCCGAGTTCATTAACAAGATCGACCAGAAGAAACTCGGGAGAGAGTTGCCTTGGAACATTCATGCGGCGCTCGAAAGTGACCATTCGATTGCCGAGCGGAAATGTCCCATGCCGTTTCTGATTGTAGACAACCCGTTTGTTGTAGAGCTGCGTTGTCCCAAGTCCCAACTGGTTGTAGGCATTCGGGGAGGTCAGAACAAAACGGTCCGTCTTCAAAAACGCCTTAACCAGCTCGTGCTCGTCCGCGGGAGCGTCTCCAAATTCAAATTTACGAGGGCTGTAGTACAAGCCGGTACGGAGCTTCTGGAGGGTCCCGTCGACAGTAAGTTCTTTGAGGTGTCGATCGACACTATGGGACCAGGGCAGAAGGTCTTCTCTGCGGTAGACACGTCCAGGCCGAAGATGCCGCTTCAACTGATCAAGCGTGCTCGGCCGCATTTTCCCTGATCCTCCGCGGTTATGCTATTCTTCAAAACCTCAAAACGTCAAATATTTTATTAATATTTCATGCATAAAAGTGATACAACTACTTATTTTTCTGCGTGTTGGATGGCATGTAAAGATTCAATACTAATGCAGGCAAAGCCGACTTTAGTGCAATAAAGTATTGAGTACTTTCCCTGTATGTTATTGGAATCAATAGGGCTTATGGATTCTTCAGACAGTGTCTGTAGAATTCTTGCCTCCCGCGACGCGCGGGAGGACGCTTTCTGCCTGATTCGCTAATGAAAATGTGGGAATTGACGATGGTGTAAAGCAAAGTGTAAACTGTAAAGCGAGATGTCAAGCGAGCAAAAGGAGTCCTCATGTCCTCTCAGATGAAGAATGCACCGGTGTACTTCACGATCGGCCAGATCCGGTTCAACCCAATTCTGAGCTTGCCAACCTTTATTCCGGGAATTCAGGACAATTTTCGCAAGCACGGCTTTGCTGATTTCAAGAAAGCCGTCACCATGACGTTTGCCTTTTCCCCAGGTGGTAACAAGGATTCGGAGAGTCAGATGCCACCTCCGCAACCGGTTGAGCGGTTCGTGTTTTCTGACATCTCAAACACGCAAAATTTCCAACTGGAGCAAGGATCGTTGTCTTTTCAGTCGACGAAATACGAAGTGTTTGGGAAGTTCGCTTCTGAGCTGATGAAGGCGCTTCAGCTAGTGAACGAGATGGTGGGGGGCTTAAGTTTTGTCGAAAGAGTGGGGCTGCGTTACCTGGACGCAGTGATGCCGAAACAAGGCGAAAGCCTTGGCCAGTATTTGATTCCTGAAGCGCTGGGCTTGTACGGGCGTTTAAAGGGACGGACAAAACACACATTCTCCGAGACCCTCGCGGAAAGCCCGGACGCATCCGTAATCTCTCGGGTTGTGACTCAGGAAGGCCAGATCGGGTTCCCTCCTGACCTCGTACTGAATCAGCTCAACATTGCACAGTCCTTTGCGAATTTCAGCGGTGTACACGCGATCCTTGACACCGACGCGTTCATTGCCGAACGGATGGCATACAATGCCGCCGAAGTTGAGAAGCGTCTAGATAAACTCCATGATCGAATCATGGAAGCGTTCCGTGCGTTGGTCACGGACCACGCTCTTGGTGTGTGGAAGTGAGAGGAGGAATTGATCATGCAGACAAGCGCTTGGCGCTGCAGTGATAGCACTGGGAGTGGCATTGTGCCACGTCCAGGTACGGCGGGAGTGGCTGCGGCAGTGGCGTTCGCTTTTCTTGCGGGAACGGGAGGTGTAACCGGTCCCTCCTATTTCGTTCATCGCGAGGACCGAGGGTATGCTTTCGTCCATCTTCAGCCTGCCGCAAGGCCCTTGGCCGGCGAGTTCCGGACTCCACAGGAGGATGTCGCTCATATCCGAGCTGTCTTCAGGCCTTCGATTGCGGATATTGCCAACATCTTCAATGTGTCACGTCAGAGTATTTACAACTGGATGTCCGGGGAGAGGCCTTCCCAAGAAAGTATCGACAGATTGGGGGATCTAGCAAAAGCAGCGGATTTGTTTTTGGCTCACGGAATTGAGAGTTCCACGTATCTGGTAAGACGAAAGCTCGACAATGGCAAAACGTTGATGGAATCGGTACGCGACGGAGAATCAGCGCAGGATGCTGCGAGATCGCTGATTCAAATGGCACAAAAGGAAATGGCGCAGCGTGAAGCACTTCAACGCCGCCTGGGAACTCGTACTGCTCCTCGTGAGCTGTCGGACATGGGGAGTCCGATGCTCAACGAGGACCTTGGATGATAGACGATGGCTGAATGGAGCAGGGAGACGCCGTGGCGGCAAGGTCACGTTCTCAGTAACGAAGCGGTTAAGAAAACCGGCATTGCCGGCGGCTCTCCCGACATCATTGTTGTAGTCATATCCCACGATTGTGACCTTGCAGCTTTGCCGGATAAGGAGCCGGAAGCGGAGCTAATTGTCGGGCGACTAGTAGAAAAGGCAGACGGAAACTATACTCACGCGAAAACTCCTCGCGTGCTCCATCTTGAATTCATGACGCCTGATGGGTCCAAGTTTGTTGAGCTAACGGCAACGAATAAGACGCGTCTGAGGAAAGAAGTCCTTGCAGACGAGGTACCTAGAACGGGATTTGAGCTCCGTCCCGGCGATCAGTCGATTCTGCAACGTTGGCTGGCGGCTAGGTATCGCCGTGCCGGGTTCCCCGATGAATTTGAAAAACGGTTGAAAGATTCCGGAGCCAGCGACCGTCTTACCAAAATACTGAAACCTGCTGGTCAACACATCTGTGCGATCTTCTTTGACGTCGACGAGGGCGCGGAAGTTCAACGAATCGATCCGGAAGACCCATATGTACTGTCGATTGTTTTGCTGTACACAACTCAGCCCAATGCTAGAGAATCCGAGACCGTCGCCCTAGATTTGAAGGGCAAGATTGAGTCCGCATTTCAAGATCTGTTCTTCAAGAAGAAGAACCGGTGGACCGGGATCGAACTAGTGGACTGCAGTGTCATGTCCGACGAGGCATTGACCTACGCTCAGTCCGTCATCCTCAAACAGTGGCGCCTAGAGCACCTGAGTCTTCGTGATGAAGAAGAACAGCCGATGATGGACCAATAGGGACAGGGCGAGCCCTGCGGGTTTCCTCGCCGACTCCGGCCATCGCCACCTGGAAGCTGCACGTACGCTGGGAAAAGTCGGATGATCCTCACTCGATGCTTTTCCCTAGCGGTGCGGTTCATCGAGCCAGAGTTCCACATCAGGCGGAATCGAAATTCCTATATGCGGGTAAACGACCCTCATAACGTCGCGCGGGCGAAAGTCTTGTGATGCCTCCAACTCGTTCAAACTTGTGGTTAGTCTACTGGGCTGCCGAAAGCCCAACGGATTGGCGATCAACGCAACACGCCAAAATCTGGCGACCAAGTCCGCCATCAATTGAATATGCGAAAACGAGCGACCCCACTGTTGCTCGAAGAATTGGACTGGCTGGTACCAATTGTTGAAGGTCTGTACCGGTTTGGCTACATCTGCATTAGCCGCATTGTCGATCAATCTCGCCAAGTACTGAGTTTCCTCAGGACCTTGAGATACGGCCTCAGCGTTTGCAGCGTGTCGTATCGAAAATGTGCTGGCAAGGTGATGAGCGGCAGTCTGCCAGGCTATCGGGGCCGTTGAGAGTGGCGCTAGTTCCTCGCACTTGGCAATCAAATCCTCGGTAGCCGCCATCGCTGTTTCGAGGTCCGACGTTTTCCACGTTGCCAAGTCGAAGACGATTGGCAGTAGCGTGAGCGTAAGCAGTTCGGCATTGATGGCTGGCGTTCTCGGTTTGCGGCCACGGACACTCGCTAATAGTTCGGGCTTGCCGCGCAACTCCGCGAATATGGCTGTTGCGTCGTCCGATGCCTGCATTGACTTCGCACTTTCGAGCACAAACTCGATCGCCTCTGTGTAACGGCGTTCTCGCACCATCTGTGGCATAGCGTATGTCAGAAAGAACCCAGCTTGTGCGCCAAGTGGCGAGCGAGACGCCATTTCGAACGCTCTTAGAGCCCATCGAGCTGCATCATTGAAGCGCCCAACTCCCTCCGCCAGCCACACCATTGAAGCCGCTGCGTACCAGTCGGTCTCGGGCGCGTAGAGAGATTCGAGTTGCGGGGAGTGAAGCATGTACATGCCTTGGAAGGGCTTCGTTACTGTAGTCTCCGGAACACGGTCCCGAATCGTTGATGCAAAATAGGCAGCATTATTGCCATTCAGAACAAATAGTCGCCTCCATTCAGGATTGTTGCTCCTTGCTGCGAATGTTCTTTCAATCACCTCCTGCCATGTCTCGTAGAAGCCCAATTTGTTAGTTCTTGCCCACTTTGCGATCGCAAGTTCAGCCAATGAGCTGATAAGCAACAGTTCGCTAAGATCCGGTGTTCGCTGGGTATAGTCGACGGCAGCTTGACAATCGGCCTCTACTCCCTCAACTCCCTGCTGGCTTCGGACTTTGGCCCGCGAAAGGTATGCGCGAACTTGAAATTCGGGAATCGGTGGAACAACTCTTTGCGTCTCAATGGCCTGCGAAAACCACGCAATAGCCTCCTCCCCATGACCACAATCGTCGAAGCCGTTGGCGAGTGTGAACGATAAGATGAACTTTGCGTGCCCATTCCCTAGCGCAGCTATAGCTTCAACGGTAAGCTGAGTGGCCTTTCCAAGATCCTTCTGGTAGCTTGAGGCAATCGCTACTCTCGCGCGAACTAGATACGGCAGAAGAGCACTTGCGCTCAGGTTTGATGCGACCTCATAAAGATCTTCTAGTTCCTTGTCGAACTCAAGGAAGTTTGCCTCCTTTCGATCAACCGCCGCAGTCCAGAGTGAATCACAGATGACTCTAGCCGACTTGGTAGCGATTTCCGTCAAGCTGAAAAGCCGTTTGCGCTGCGGCAGCGAGAGGTGTCCGACCATATTCAGCCACTTCTTAACGCTTTGCATAGTCTTGAGAGAAGGCGCCGCCATCCACAGCATGTCTACAAGCTCTTGTTCCGATGACTTCGGCAGAAGGTCCTTTACACTGTCCTCATGGTGTAACGCCTGCATTATGTACTCAACAGCAAGGTCTGGCTTCTCATTTATGAGGTTTACGCCGACACATGAGCAGGCCACAAAGGTATGCGGAGGCTTTAATGCTCGGTGTTTTAACAGCTCGTCGAATAGTGTAAGGAGTCGGTCGTAAGGCTTACCATGTCGCTTTCGGGCAGCAATTTGTAAGGCACGTAACACAACCTGTAACTCGGGAGGAACATCTTGAGGGATTTCAGTCACCCACAACTCCAGTAATCCAAAATCATCTACTCGCGAAGCTGAAACCTCATTCAGGCCCATAAGTGCGGTCAGCAATACGAATGCTGCGCTTCGCATGTCACCGCCCATCTGGAAATGAAAACATGCGGAGAATGCCTGGAACTGGTTAAGTCTTTTTAGCTTTAGTAATGCTGCGGCCTTTGCGAGGTGAATTGCAGTCTTCGTGTCTTCGGGGATGTCCGCCTGACCGACTTGTGACAGCAAGGCCGAGAGAACGAACATATCATTTCCACGTCGTTGCACCCATACGTCGAGACACTCCGAAAGCTTGTCAAGAGGCAAACCAATTTGTGGATGAACCCTCCCAACTAGAAGAACGTCATCACAGTTGATATACGGTCCAACAACATTCAATCGGTAAAGAAGCTCGCGAGTTGCGTCCGGCAATGTCCGCGCGAGTAGCTGCCGTGTTCGCAGCCGCGCATCCGTAGCAAAGTCGCCGCGGATCAATTGCAGCGCTGTGCTCGCGTTATATCGCCACTCACTATTCCGCATGTATCGAACTAGACAAGCCACAAGCTGCGGATGTCGGCGTGTAACCGAAGCCACTAATTCAATAAAACGTACATCAGCAGGAAGCGAGAGTGGGGCACCGTTCTTTGCGCAACACTCCTGAATTTCGGAGTCGGAGAAATGCGGTGCGCTGATTTCCAAAAAGTCCGACCCCAGCCATTCACTCGGCGATGGAACTAGCGGCCTTCTCGATGTGGACACTATTTTGACTCGCTTGCGCATCGCGCAACGAGCAAGTACCACTAGCTTCTCGATAACAATGTCATCAACTGGCAGGTCATCAACAAAAAGCATGCTGCCTGTTGGCAGCCGATCGATTATCTTTGCATACCACGCTTCGGTGTTTGCGTCTCTCGTACTTCTAGCTGCGGAGTTCAAGCTGGATTCAAGACGGATCACCGCTTCGTGCGAACCCTCGATGCCGCGCAGATCAATCCAGAGGGCAGTTCCTGTGCGGCCAGCCATGAGAATTGAAAGTTGTGTTTTCCCGCAGCCGCTCTCACCTTGGAGTGACAGCCAGCACGTCGCTTCCAACGCTTGAATGCATTTGTCTACCGTGCTTGATCGCAAAGAACCCATTGCAATCAATGGTGGGACACTCAGAGACACACCAGATGCCACATCGACTGTAGTTCCAACGAAAGTCATCCCGTCCGACGGGCCGCCGACGCCGTGGATTAGGGTGCGGACCTGTTGTTGCAGGTCCAGCGTTCGCACTTGATCCGCAACCAGCGTTTGCACCATGCCCAGAAGTATCGGGTTCACTGCAGTCCTGTCGATATTTCTAATTGCACGTTCCAATTCTTGGTATGTGAGTCGTTTTCGACCAGATGAGGAAAGGTGTTTTAGAACCTGAGAGAGCAGTTGGTTCTGTGCGGATTCCGCGTTGGAAGCATCGACAAATCCCCGTTCCACCACCTCCGAACGGATCTGACCGGCGAGGTCGGGTACGGAAGGATTGCCAAAACTCCATTCAACACTCTTAAGGAAGCCCAAGAGTGCGCTATCGCGTGCTGTCTGGAAGAAGCTCGTTAAGGATTGCCAATCGTCTCGCCTTACATTCGCGGGCCTTGGCGCAGCTGTAATAATCTCGCGTACGATATTCAAATCCTCGGCAACATCACCACTCCTTGTTCCATCGGCAATCCCGTTCCACAACTGAATAGCTGACACAGTGCGGTTCGCTTTTCGAGAACGCTCTGGTGCAATGGCGCAGTTCGTTATGAATCTGAAACTCAGCCGAATCTCGGGATTATTTTGTTGAGACAGGTAGAAGTTAACTAATGCTGTCAGGACTGCTGGGGACCTGAGGCTTAGTGGTTGAGAGCGGTACTTGACTTGTTCTAGGGTTCGCTCACTCTTATTGCCTTCCAGCGTTTTGCAGACGATGTCGATGTCTTCTCCGCATTCCAGTTCCAATTCCACATTCTGCTCTAGCGTGATCCAGCGGAGAACAGTCAATTGAATTTGGTAGAGAAACCCGCGGATTACGGCAGCCGCGTCCCGGCCCGGTAATGGAAGAAACGGTGGCGCCATTGAAACCGAGTGACCTGAAGTTCAGTTTAATACGGTTCGGCGAACTAACACGCCCCGGTTTCTCTGAATGTCAAGCTAGGTAAACAGTCGACTGGGTTGAATCCAGTAGCTGGCACTGCGGGTTGGGTGCTCTGGCACTCGAAGCCACATCGCATGGTTCCGACGCACCATCTGCGACTGCATTACTAATGATGGGGCACGTTACCCGAATTTACACATTCGCTCCGTCATCTGGGGACTGCGGCAAAGGCTGAGTGTTCTGGATCGCTTTCTTGCCTCTCTTGTTTTTCTTGGGCCGCATGACGTTGATTGCAGCGGCGTCGAGCGAGGTCTTGATGTGCGCTGCGTAGTATTTCTCGATCATCTCGACGCTCGTGCGGCAGTTCTTGGCGATTTGGTAGATGTCGGCACCCTCCATCAGCCGGAGGCAGATGTATGTATGCCGCAGACTGTAGGCTGTACGAGGTCTGCCTTCGCGGTCGAAACGAAGCTTCTGTTCGTGGAGGATAGTTTTGAAAAGCTCGCGCTGCCACTTGGGAAAAATGAGATCGGTGGGTCCTGGAGTGCGCCATTGTTCCCCAAGGACATTGGAGTTCGCGGAAGTTTCTGTGGGCGTGTTCACGCCATAAATGCGCGCCGGGCGAAGCCGGCTTCGAAGTCGCTCAAAAGGCCTCACAGCACCGGGCATACTCTTGCAGTATCCGACTCCGCGCTTTCCACGGACTTCAATCTCCAGGATCGTTTTACCCAAGTCCTCGTCATCGACGATCGTGACATCCCTGAACTCAAGGCGCCATGCTTCGTCGGGCCGCAGTCCAGTATTGACGGCGAATAGCACAAAGTCGTGCAACTGTTCCGCCTCCCAGTTGAAGCCCTTCTTCTTTGGCTCCTGCGCGCGCTTTCGTGTCGCTTCGTAGAGCTTTTTGTACTCCTCTGGTGAGAACCACGCCCGGTGGGAGATTTTGGGGGATGATCGGTACGGTTCAGAGAAATCGGGCAGTCGGTCGAGCCAACCATGGCGCAGGGCTGTTTTGAGGGTCTGGCGCAGCGTGACGATTTCCTGATGGAGGGTGCTGCGGCCGGGTGGCTTCCCGCGTTTCGTAATTGCTTCTTGGTGTCTGTGAATTCGGTATTCCTGGATCTTTCCTGCGGTGATTTCTGAGATGCCCAAGTTCCCGAAGAAGGGGACCAAGTGAACGCTCGATCGCCAGTGCTGGCCGTCCACATAGCGCTGGTTGCGTTGCCCCTGCGTGATGATGTCGTACTCGTGTAGATACTGCGCGGACACCTCGCGAAAGGTCTTTTCGCTCTTGATCTCGCCACCGCGGAGTTTTCCGCGAAGCTGTAGGTACCAGTCTTCGGCAATTTCCTTGGCCCTGGAGAGGCTCTCTTCCTTCGTGCTAGTCCGCCGATTCTTGCCCGCGAAATAGCTTGAGCACTGCCAAAGGCTGCTGTTTGGGCGCTTGTAGACGTAAACCTTGCCGCCAAGGATGGTGTGTTGTTCAGGCATCTTCGTTCCTCGTTGAAAGTGGCGCGAGAAATCCGAAAATGTGTAATAGATGTGTAACTAAACCTGCACTGGCAGTTTGTCAATAAAATTATTTGTTTCAGTGAGATAGATTAGTTATTGGGATTATCGGTAGGATTTTGAGTCCGCTGCGTCTGCCAGTTCCGCCATCCCGGCTCGGGTGTCTATGTTAGCTTAACGGGCTCTTAAATCCAATCCCGGCGCCTAATCCAATCCGGTTCTCAAGACTTAATTAAATCGAGAGCATCATGGCGGAAGCACTGCAACGTGTGATCGTTCACCATGCCGACGGCCTGCATGAAGGCGTAGCAGATAGTCGATCCCACGAAATTGAAGCCGCGTTTCTTCAGCGCTTTGCTCATGGCATCCGATTCCAGGCTGCGAGCAGGAACTCGGGTCAGCGATTTCCATCGATTCACACGTGGCGCTCCGTTCACAAATTGCCAGATGTAGCCTTCGAAGGTGCCGAATTCTTTTTGTACGCCCAGTAGTGCCTGCGCATTACGAACCGCCGAAGCGATCTTTAAGCGGTTGCGCACGATGCCTGGATTTTTCAACAACTGCGCGATTTTCCGCCGATCATATCGTGCCACTCGTTGCGGGTCGAAGCCGTCAAAAGCGGCGCGGTAGTTTTCGCGTTTGTTGAGGATTGTCTCCCAACTCAGCCCGGCCTGCGCACCTTCCAGAATGAGAAACTCGAAGAGCTTGTTGTCATCATGGACAGGGACGCCCCATTCCTCATCGTGATAGCGGATCATTAATTCGCTGCGCGCCCATGCGCAGCGGGTCGGCGAGGCTTGGTCTGCGCGTTGCAAACTCAGATCTTGAATTACTCCAGCGATTTTGGATCCGACAGGTTCTTGGGCGACTTCTTATCCAGCAGCGCCACTAATTCTTTCGCGCACGCCGGAACTGAAACTTTGTGCTCCACAATGATTTCCTTCGCGGTTAATCTCTTGCCGTAAAGTTTCTCGTTCGCGTTGCCATCGGAGCGCAAGGTGGAACCTTCGAGCGAGATTCCAGCGAAGAGCCCCTTGTTGCGCGAGTACGAAAGAATTTCTGCATTCATAACAATGTCGGTCGCGCCCTCGGCGGTGCGGCCCTTGGGACCGGCAGCGGCAGACGCGTCGGCTCCCAACTTCACCTTACTGGACAACAGTGAGCGCGCACCGCGTGGATTCATCACTAGTAAAACGAAATCGGTGGCCTGGCCACCCAGCTGAAATCCAATGCTCACGCCTTCAAGCGCGTAAAGAGCTGGTGCTCCCCACAGGCCGGTATAGTGCTGGCCGCCGCGGCATATCATGATTCCGCGGCCGTAGCTGCCTCCTACCCCGAATGCGCCTTTCTTCACCGACGGCAGAACCACGATGCACTCTGCTTTGTCGAGTAGATCTTGCGGAATGTCGTCAGGGATGTTCAGGATCTCTTTCATCACCTCACCGGCATCCCTCACGCGGTCCTCTTCCCTCTCGTCGTTGGCCGCGAGTGCTGGGGATGCCGAGAGGCATAGCGCAAGCAAACATGCAGCGGTCTTATTGATCTTCCTTAGTTTGATCTTCATTAGTTTGATTTTCATTAGTACGAGTTCCTCCCGAGGTGCACCAACTCATTGTAATCTCGGGTTTGTGGAATTGGTCTTGCGGGAACCGCAACTGTTACGTGGGTCGTTCCTCCGGAACTAGCTCCTTTCCCCCCACTTCGCCGCTCGGCGACTGGAAGGGTCGGCTGAAATTCTGGGGGTTCTGGGTTTCTGCGAGGTCGAGGGTCCTCGATCGCCCGAGGGCCATGACCCGTCGCGTGCTCCTTTTGTAACTTGGCGTTCCGCCGCATGCCCCTCTAAAGTCAAGGAAGGACGGGGCAAATGGACCCCATCTATTCGGCATCCGGCTTGCATCTAATCTGTTGGAAGCTCTGTTTGGGCTGTCTGGAATGAAAATTTTGGACTCTTTGGGAATGAAGTACACATACCCGAGCGGTCGTTTTTTTGTCTGGGTAGTGCCGGTCGCGGCGCTGTTGACCGCGTTGGCCCTGGCAACGCCAGCCGTCGCCCAGTCGCCGGTCGTCGTTCAATCGCCGGTCTATGCCACCAGCGCAGCAGGCCTTGCCTACGTCGACGCCTCCGCCTCTGAATCCGACGATCCCCAAGCCGGGGCTTTGCTCACGATTCACAAACGCGTGGACGAAGTGAACGTGCTGTTTATCGCCACTGACAAGCACGGAAAATTTGTCCGCGACCTGAATCAAAATGATTTTTCCATCCTTGACGATCACAAGCCGCCGCAATCGATTGTGAATTTTCGCCGCGAAACCGATCTGCCCCTGCACCTCGGTTTGCTCATCGATGTGAGCGGATCGGTGCACAGCCGTTTTGATTTCGAGCAGGACGCCGCCACTAGCTTTCTGCAGAAGACCGTGCGCGCAGGTTTTGACAAAGCGTTCGTCGTTGGGTTCAACAAGCAGAGTCAGATGGCCCAGGACTTCACCGACAATGTGCAACTGCTCTCCGCTGGCGTGCACCGGCTACAGGACGGCGGAGGCACGGCGCTCTACGATGCCATCTACCGCGCGTGCAAAGAAAAATTCTTGAAGGATCGTCCGGATCATCCCGTGCGAAAGGCGATCGTAATTGTGAGCGACGGCGAGGATAACCAGAGTGAAATTTCCCGTGCGCAGGCCATCGAAATGGCGCAACGCGCCGAAGTCATTATTTATGCGATCTCGACCGATGACAGCGGCCTGATCCTGCGCGGCGACAAGGTTCTCGAACAAATCGCCGAAGCCACCGGCGGCCGCGCCTTCTTCCCCTTCAAGATGAAGGACATGACTCACTCTTTCGCCGCCATCGAAGATGAACTACGCAGCCAGTACGTGGTCTCCTACAAGCCCGCCGACTTCGATGCCGACGGCCGCTACCGCTCCATTGAGATCTCTGCGGTGAAAAAAGACCTGCAAGTGCGTGCCCGCAAAGGCTACTTCGCCCCGCAGCAATAGACTCCGATTGTCAGTTTGCGCCCGCGCCTTCCCTGTGCTAACGTCCCCTTGTCTTAAGGATTAAGATTCCGAGATCAAGCCTTCGCATTCCCCAAGGAGCCACTCATGGTCGGCATCATCTTTCCTCGTAATCCTCGTGGTCATCGCCGTCGTGCTGATCGGCATGTACAACAGCCTGGTTCAGTTGCGCGTGCGTTGCGACTCGGCATGGTCCGATATTGATGTGCAACTGAAGCGGCGCCATGACCTGATCCCGAATCTGGTTGAGACCGTGAAGGGCTACGCTGCGCACGAAAAAGGAACCTTTGAAAACATTGCCAAGTTTCGCTCGCAGGCCATGCAGGCGACTACGCCCGAGGGTAAGGCCGTCGCCGAGAATCAGCTCACCGGAGCGCTGAAGAGCTTGTTTGCGGTGGCGGAGAATTATCCTGAGTTGAAGGCTTCAGAGGAGTTCACGCAGCTGCAGGGATCGTTGAGTCAGACGGAAGACTCGATCCAGAACTCGCGACGCTACTACAACGCTGTGGTACGCGATCTCAATACCAAGATTCAGGTGTTCCCTACCAACATTCTTGCCGGCATGTTCGGCTTCCAGCCGCGGCAGTTCTTCGAGACCACCGAGGCCGACCGCGAACCGGTTGCGGTCAAGTTCTGAGGCCGCGATGGTCACGGCGTTTCTGCGGTGCCTTTTGAGGAAACCAAGGTCCCTCGCTTCGCTCGGGATGACGCGCGTCAGAATTAACGGGCTTCTGTCTCTCCTGATAATCATTTTTGCGTTCTGCCGCGCCCGCCGCCGCCAAATCCTGGCGCATCTCCAATTTTCAGGACACTATCACTGTTAATAAAGACGGAAGCGCCCTGGTCAAGGAGACCATCACGCTGGTTTTCGTCGGAGAGTGGCACGGTATTCATCGGACGATTCCCATCGAATATCCGGGACCGAATGGAACGAACTATCAACTTTTCGTCGACCTCACCGCCGTTACCGATGGAAATGGCGGGAAGCTGAAGTACGATTCGTCGACATCGGGCGCGTTTCGCGATCTGAAGATCTACATTCCTGACGCGATCAATGCAACGCGCACGGTGGAGATCGATTATCGTGTGCGCAATGGAACGCGCTTTTTCGACAGTTACGACGAGTTTTATTGGAACGTTACAGGCAATGACTGGCCCGTGCCCATCGATCATGCCGCCGCCAGCGTACAGCTTCCCAGCGAGGCCAGCGGATCTCTGCGGGCGCAGGCGTTCACCGGGGTATACGGCTCGACTGGGCGCGATGCGACGGCGAAGGTCGACGGAGCGGACGCTGAGTTCGAAACCACCAATCCTCTGCCTATGCGCGGGGGGATGACGATTGATGTTTATATCCCCAAAGGCATTCTCAAAGAGCCGGGACGGATTACCAAACTATTCTGGTTCATCGGCAGCAATCCGGCAGTATTTCTGCCGCCTGTGACGTTCATTGTGATGTTCGTGCTGTGGTGGTACGCGGGGCGCGATCCCGATCCAGGGATGTCGGTAGCGCCGATGTATGAACCGCCAGCGGGCGTTTCTCCGGCGGAGGCGGGAACTTTGCTGGATGATCGCATTCATCCTCGCGATATTACATCGACCATCGTCGATCTTGCCGTGCGCGGTTTCATCAAGATTGAAGAGACAGACGACAAGGGGCTCGTCTTTCACCACAAGGATTATATTTTTCATCTGCTGCAGAAGAGGCAGGATTGGCGCGGGCTCGCGCCCCACGAGCGAGTCATGATGGAAAACGTCTTCGTTGGAGACGCGCCTGAGGTTCGGCTCTCCAGCTTGAAGAATCGTTTCTATCGGGCCGTGCCGGTGATCCGCACCGACATTATGTCGGCTCTGAAGCAGAAGGGCATTTATACGCTCGATCCTGAATCGGCGAATGGGTACAGCATTGGCGCGGCGGTCGCGATTCTCGTCCCGTTTGCAGCGTTGCAGTTCCTAGGGTGGGTCGATTTTCTCAGTTCGATCCCGGTGGACGTCGTGTGCGTGCTGATATCGGCGGTGATCTGGTGGTTGTTTGCGCGCGTGATGACGGCAAAAACACTCAAGGGGGCGCGCACTCACGTTGCCGTGCTGGGATTTCAGGAGTTCATGAATCGCGTGGACGCCGAGCGGCTGAAGACGATGCCACCGGATACCTTCGAAAAATTTCTTCCGTATGCGATGGCGCTGGGAGTGGAGCATCACTGGGCACAGGCCTTTGCCGGCATCATGAAAGATCCGCCGTCGTGGTACGCAGCACCGGCGGGCTATGCATACGGGACGGGATTCAATCCGATTCTGTTCTCATCATCCATGCATGGCATGGCGACGGATATGCATCAGGTATTTGTGTCGGCGCCGCGCGCCAGCTCCACGGGATCGGGGTTCGGAGGAGGTGGCGGCTTTGGCGGGGGCGGAGGGTTTTCCGGCGGAGGATTTGGTGGTGGGGGCGGGAGCGCGTTCTAGAAGGCCGATTCGGAGCGGATTTCGGCGAAACCTTCACCACAGAGGACACAGGGGAACACAGAGGAGGGTGGTGCGTCCAGCATGCACGCGTGGGGACAGCCGCCCCCGGCTGTCCCTTCGAGCGAAGCTCGACAGGTTTTCGCCGACACTGGAAAACCTCCGGCAGGCGTATTGCGGGAGTGAGCGAAGCGGGAGACCGCAGCCGAAATCCTGAGCCTGTGTTTTTCAGGCGACGGATCACGAGCTTTTGGTGCGCCCGGAGAGACTCGAACTCCCAACCCTCTGCTCCGAAGGCAGATGCTCTATCCAGTTGAGCTACGGGCGCATGTAAGACATTTTACGGCAAAGACGCTACAGGCAGCCAGAGTGCCGGAAGTTTGCCAGTGTCGGCGAAAAGCTATCGAGCTTCGCTCGAACGGACAGCCGGGGGCGGCTGTCCCCACATGTGCATTTCCGGCACCGGCGTCTGCTGATTAGGCGTTTGCCAATAATCAGAGAGCTACTCCATTTCGAAACCTAAATAAGTCAGGCCGTCGGAACGTTCGACTTGCAGGACTACGGGATCGCCCGTCTTCAGGCTGACGACGGCGGCGCGCAGGGTG
The DNA here is from genome assembly GCA_963717205.1 of uncultured Acidobacteriota bacterium. GTDB lineage: Bacteria > Acidobacteriota > Terriglobia > Terriglobales > Acidobacteriaceae > Sulfotelmatobacter. The sequence continues at coordinate 359,627 of CAVQVP010000003.1, forward strand.
TCCATGGAGTCGATCGGAGTTGTGTTGAGGGAGTGAATCACATCGCCGGTTTGCAGTCCAGTGTCGGGGGTGATGAGGTCGGCGGCACGGCCGAGGACGACCACTCCGGAGGGAATGCGAGTGGATCCGATTTGATTGCGAAGGTCGGCAGTGAGATCAACGGCGAGAATGCCGAGACGCGGGACCAGACTTTTCTCAGGGTCGGCGGCATCGAAGAGTTGATCCATCGGGTCGCGCTGCTCGATGGCAGGGACGTAAAGAATTTTCTTTTCGTTCTTGTTTACATCGCCGCGCAGAACTTCCAGCTTCAGCACCTGATCGAGGCGGTGCAGATACAACGCAGAAGAAAGTTGGGGAAGAGTTTCGATACGGCGGTCGTCAGCCGTGAGAACGATATCCTGAACTTGCAGACCTGCAGCGGCAGCGGGGCCATCCGCCTTGAGGTCGGCGATAATGACGCCCCAGTGTTGCGCAAGATGGAGGCCTTCGGCAATGGTGGGAGTGATTTCCTGAGCGACGGCGCCGATCTCGACGCGATGAACGTGGCCGTACTTGCGCAGGCTGTGGTAGACAAAATCGACAATGCGCGCGGGGATGGCGAAGCCCAGGCCTTCGCTGCCCCCGCCTTGGGAAAGAATGAAAGTGTTGATGCCGACAACCGCGCCGTTCATATCAACCAGCGGACCTCCGCTATTGCCGGGGTTGATCGGGGCATCGGTCTGAATGTAAGTCAGCGGCTTGTCAGGATCGGCCTGGCGCGAGACGGCGCTGACTACGCCCATGGTGACGGAATTCTGGAGGCCCTCGGGGCTCCCGATGGCGAAGACGAGTTGACCGACCCGTGCACGCTGCTGGGAAAGAAGGGGAAGCGTGGGGAGATCCTTCTCATCGATCTTTAACAACGCAAGATCAGTGTCTTTGTGAGTTCCGACGAGGCGAGCTTCGAGGATATGACGTTTACCGACAGGTACGGCCCGGCCGGAATCCCCCGGGAGGGGCAAGGCTACGCGGATGCGCTGGGCGCCTTCCACCACGTGAGCGTTGGTAATGATATAGCCTGAGGGGTCGACGATCACTCCAGAGCCGACGGCGTGCTGGCGAACGATAAGAGCGGTCTGCGTGCGATTCTCCTCATGTACCGGGCCATAGCCGGTTACGAGAATCTGAACTACGGCGGGAGAGACCTTGGCGGCGAGTTCTTCGAGGGCATCGTTGAATTCAACTAAAGCTCGGGACGAGACGGAGACGCCGGGCTTTTCCTCGCCGGTTTTCGCGGCGGGAGTTGGGGTGGAGACCTTCTGCGAGGGCTGCTGGGCTAAGAGACAGGTGCTTGCAGCGAGAACGACGCTGACGAGGCAGATGAAGTGGCGCAGAGGAGGAATCGCGCGCGCGCGGGAGAAGAATGGACCGGGCATGAGTTTGGTCTCCTTGGAGGAAGAAAGGCTCTCTTATGAGACGGTACCACGCCGGGTTCGGTTGCGGCGTAAAGCTGCGTCGACAGGTCCGCTGCAGCACTCGCGCATTGATTCGCGCATTCCGCCGAGCCCCTCCCGCGGAAAAGTTACAAGAGGGGCCCGACGAAAATGGCTACCATACGAAGAGGCGAGCGCCGGAGCCAGCGGAGTTGAACCTGCCGATCGGGACCGAAGAATCGCGGACAGGAGGCTCCTCACCGTCGTCCGAGCTAGGGAGTTCGGGGCGCGAGGCGCCGATCTTTTCGATCTCCATTGCACCATGGCGGTTCATGATGTCAACTGCCGCCTCCGCTCTGTCGCCCGGACCGGTGGCGAAGACTATGACCCCTCCGCGACGAACTCCATGAACATAATCCTCCGCGTCCGCGTCATCGAGCCCGAACACAATGAGATCGCGAATCAACTCCGCTTCAAAGTCTGCGTGCGGGGTACTCAGGAGACCGCTTACTGGCATCTCCCGGGGCTCGCCTAGAACGCGAACGTCCGTGCGGGGGAAACCGCTGGCCTCGAGATCGCGAACGACACCATCAACTAATTCTGAATTCTCAAATAAACCGATTGCAGTTTTTGACATGTTGTCCTCTTAAGTCTTTTTTAAATTTGCGCAAGCACTTAGAAATACGTGCAAGACAGTGGGGCCGATCCCCTGATGCATTCAACTCACCCTGCGAGCTGGCGAGGTCGCGTTGAGTAGACTCACCAGCGACCGGCCTGCAGGCACAATCGACTCGGTGCCGGTCACAATCTCCCTGGCGCCTATTTCCTTGCCATACAGCTTCTTGTTGGCATCGTTGTCCGGGCTCATCGACGCGCCTTCGAGGGAGACGCCAGCAAAGAGTCCCTTGGACCGCGAATAGGTCAGAACGTCGGAAGAGTTCATATCGGCGGCGTTGTAACCGGTCGCCTGTGCGCCCGTCGGACCAGCAGCCGCGGCGGCATCGGCGCCGAGTTTGGTCTTGCCATTGAGGATTGCATCGACACCCTTGCTGTGCATGATCACCAGCACAAAATCAGTTGCCGTGGAACCGAGCTGGACGCCAACGCTCCCCTGATCCAGTGAATACATCCCAGGAGCGCCCCATTCGCCTTTCATGTCGGGGCCCTTGCGGCAGACGAGAACGCCGCGCCCATAGCTGCCGCCGATACCAATCGCTACCTTCTTGACGCTCGGAAAGACCAGGACGCACATGGCCTGGTTGAGAACACTTGTCGGTAGGCCTTTGTCTCCCTGGAGTATCTCCTGCATCACTGTGGCAGAATTTGCCAAACGCTCATCTTCCTTCTTCTGTGCAAGCAGGGGGATAGCTATTGCTAAACAGAGGCCAAGGATCGTAAGTTTAGTCTTCATCGAATTAACCCTCCTGTGGAAGAAGATGAATTTTTGAGATCTTGGTTGCGTTGCCCCTGTAGTCTTTTTGGGGGCTTCTTTCCTCTTAATCAACCAAGAGCAGGGTCAAGGTTGACACGTGGCATGGGTCGAGTTTCCGGTCTCTACGAGCTGTCCTAGTACGAAAAAGGGGGGAACCTAGGTTCTACCCTTAACTAATTCGTTTTCAGGCTTTTATAGCAGTCTGATCCGTGATATAACCGCCCCTAAGCAAGAAAAAAGGGCGATCCGCCTGCCAGAGGCGTATTCTCATGGCATTGACCGGGTTTGGCTCAGAATTAGCAGGAAGCTCAGATCGACAGATCTGATCAAACAGATCTGATCAAGAGGATCGGGCCAGGAAGAGCTGGGCTACGAACGAGGAGGTATTGTGTCCGAAGCACGGACCGGAAAAAGATTTCCGCTGGAATTGCCGATCAAGATACATAAAGAGGGCGCGAGTAGCGACTCCAAGGGAACAACGGGAGACTTGAGCGCGGCGGGAGTTTATATTCGCGCCGACGCGTCGCTGGACGTTGGGTCGCCGGTGGAGTTCGAGATCACGCTGCCACCAGACGTTACCGGGGGGCAGGAAAACGTGGTGATTCAGTGCAAAGGACGCGTGGTGCGCACCGATGCCACGGGCAGCAGCGCAGACGGCAAGGGTGTGGCTTGCGTGATCGATTCTTATGAGTTCGTGCGGAATTAATCTTTGTGCGGAATTAATGAAGGAAGCGAACGCGCGATTATTTGCGTCGCCAAGAACGCTTCACGTCGCGCGGTTCGTCCAGATTCCTCGCGGCGCGAAAAGCGCTGGTTCGGAATGAACAACTAATTTTGGAGCGCCGATAACATGCTCAAACTGATACTGGCGGATAACCAGGCAATCTTCCGAGCGGGCATCGCCAAGGTGCTGGCCGTGGAAGACGAGATGCGCATCGTGGCGCAGGCTCAGACGCCGGAGCAGATGTTTATGGCTCTGGATAAATTTCGTGCCGCAGTACTGGTGGTGGCGGCGGGCTTTCACAACGATTTCGCGGCTATTGTGCAGTCAGCCAACAAGGCCAAGACACGCGTCGTCGTGCTGGCCGACACGGGCGAGAGCGCGCAGCGGCACATGGCAAATGGGGCGCATGGCGTGGTCTATCGCAACGTGACCAGCGCCGCGCTGGTGGATTGCGTGCGCAAGGTAGCGCGGGGCGAGACCTGGGTGCAGGATGTCGCGGTGCCCAGCGAGCTCACCGAAAACGATATGGTCGGGTTGCGCGTACGCGATCGCCTGACAGCGAAAGAGCTGCGCATCGTCGCGCTGATTGTTCAGGGCTATAAGAACAAGGAGATCGCCACGCAGCTGGGGACGACCGAACAGGTGATCAAGAATTATCTGCGAAATGTGTATGACAAGATTGGCGTCTCAGATCGACTGGAGCTGGCGCTGTTTACCATCCATCACCGGATTCTGAACGAGGCTGCAGCCGCGACTACGGTGACTCCGGCGCCGCAATCGCCGGCGGGAGCAATGCCGTAAGAAGCTTTTTCGCGATTTGAACAAGGCCGCCTCGCGAGAGGCGGCTTTTGTGTTTCTGCAGAAATGTTCTACTGCATCGTCCCTTGGGGTGCCGCATCTACTCTTCCATGGAATTTCGAACGCTTGGACACTCTGGTTTGAAAGTACCTGTATTGAGTTATGGCACGGGAACATTTGGTGGCGGGAACGAATTTTTTAAAGCGTGGGGCGCGAGCGATGTTGCTGAGGCAACTCGCCTCGTGAACATCTGCCTGGAGGCGGGCGTCAATCTCTTTGATACCGCCGACGTTTACTCCGACGGCCTTTCTGAAACAATTCTTGGCAAGGCCGTTGCTGGCCGTCGTGACGATGTACTGATTTCGACCAAGGCGACTTTCCGCATGGGGGCTGGGCCGAACGATCTGGGGTCGTCGCGCTATCACCTGATTCGGGCTTGCGAGGCGAGCCTGCGCAGGCTAGGGACGGACTACATCGACATCTACCATCTGCACGGGTTTGACGCGCTGACTCCGGTCGAAGAAGTTCTGAGCACGCTGAATCAGTTAGTAGTGAGCGGGAAGGTGAGGTACATTGCGTGCTCCAATTTTTCCGGATGGCATTTGATGAAGTCGCTGGGCGTGTCGGATAAATATGGATGGGCGCGATATGTAGGCCATCAGGTTTATTACTCGCTGATCGGCCGGGAGTATGAGTGGGAGCTTATGCCGCTAGCGTTGGATCAAGGCGTGGGCGCGCTGGTATGGAGTCCGCTGGGATGGGGGCGGTTAACGGGAAAGATCCGGCGCGGAAAGCCGTTGCCGGCGGAAAGCCGCTTGCACAAGACCAGCGAGCAAGGACCGCAGGTAGGAGACGAATCTCTGTACAAAGTGGTCGACGCGCTTGACGGAGTTGCGAAGGAGACGGGAAAGAGCGTCACTCAGGTGGCGTTGAATTGGCTGTCGCAACGTCCGTCGATTTCGACAGTGATCTTTGGGGCGCGCAACGAAGAACAGTTGCGTCAGAACCTGGGCGCAGTGGGATGGAATCTGTCGGCTGAACAAGTGAAGAAGCTCGATGATGCCAGCGATGTGACTCCCATTTATCCCTATTGGCACCAGCGGCAGTTCACGGAGAGAAATCCAGCAGCTGCGGCGCCCTCCCAGCCCGTGTCGTAGACAGCTTCAACAACGGTCGATTCTTCGCGGCGCGGCGGCGCTATTCCTCAACCTTGTTGGCGAAGTGGCGCGGCCCAAACGTGGCCCCGAAGAAATCTCCTTTGTTCCACTCTGGCGCCTGCTCGTGTTGCGCGATTTGGTAGCCGACAAGAAAATTCATCACCGCTCCTTTTGCCGCCGAGTCGAAGTCGATCGGCTGATCCATGTTGTCGAGCGGTGTGTGGTAGCGCGTAACCAGCCATTTCTTGATGACTTCGAGTCCATTGATCTTGGGATCGATGGCGTTAATTCCGTCGCTGATGTCAACCGCGGGAATGCCCCTGAGTACAAACGAATACTGATCGCTGCGGATGAATGCCACCTCTTCGGGCATGGGATCGGGGCTGAGGCTATATCCCAGAGTTTTCCCCGCCGATGACGAATCCGCTCCCAAAGAGGAATGCTCCGCGCCCAGCGCGACTACGTCCTTCATCGGGAAATAGATACCGGGAGCGCCGTCGATGTTGACGTTGGCCACAATCGACTTCAGTGGCACGGTGGGAAAGTGAGCAAAGTAGTCCGAGCCCAGCAACCCCATTTCTTCTCCGGTGACAAAAACGAAAAGGACCGAGCGGCGCGGCGGTTGCGACAAGCTTGCGTAGGCGCGCGCGATTTCGAGCAGAGTGGACGTGCCGGACCCGTTGTCGATGGCGCCGTGACAGACGTTGTCGCCATTGACCGCAGGGCAGATTCCGAGGTGGTCTACATGTGCGGTGTAAACCACATATTGATCGCGCAGCGTGGGGTCGGAACCTTTCAGTTCAGCAATGATATTGGGGCTGTGAATCGTACCCTGGGCAGCCACGGTATGAATGTGAGCGCTTGCAGGCAATGCGAACGACTGCAGTTTGCCCGCACGAGCAGTGGCGAAAACTTCGTCTAATGATTTTGGCGCTGCTGTAAAAAGAAGTTCAGCCCCCTGCTGGCTCAGCAGGGCCTTTCCGCGAATCTCGGGGAAGAAATCGTGCGGTACGTTGTCCGTGCCAAGCCAGTGCATCTCTCCGACTTGAATCTGTGGCACAAGCCATTCCCAGGCGTACCGTTTCTGATCTTCTGGAGTGAGAAGCTCCAATATGCCGACCGCACCGTGCGCCACGGCGTTTCTTGCTTTTACAATACCGTCAGAATAATAGGCACGCTCGGTGGAGGGAAATGTTGCCGGCGCTCCGTAAAGTGACACGACGATTTTGCCGCGCACATCCACACCGGCGTAGTCGTCATAGTGCTGATCGGGCGCAGTTACGCCGAAGCCGACGAAAACGAGTGGCGCACTTACGTCGCTCTCGGCGGTCTTTACATTGCCGCCGCCCGGGCTCGCGAACCAAGCGGAGAGAACATAGTCTTTCGCATCCACCAGTCTTTGCTCTTTGCCCTTGACTGTGAGGACGAGCGAACTGGCCGATCTATCGGTCACGGCTGTCTGCAACGGCACGGGCTGGAACCAGCCGTCCGATGCGCCCGGACGCAAACCCATGCCTTCGAGTTCTGTGGCGACATAGCGCGCTGCGATGTCATAGCCAGGCGTGCCCGGAGCACGGCCTTGGAGAAGACTATCGGCCAGGAAGCGAATGTGGGCGCGAATTTGTTCTGGACGGATGACTCTTTGAGCAGTCGCAAGAGCGTCGGCGGAGGAATTCTGAGCCTCTGGATGCAACAAAAGCGCGAAACAGACAACGAACAGCAAAAAAAAACATCGTTGTTTCATGTGTAGTCCCAGTGAGTGAAGTGCAACCAGCTTAGCCGCAGGCGGAGATTTTGTCACGGAGCGGATATCGAAACGTCGGTCAGGAACGCCGCTGCCGTCCGCGTTCCCGGACGGCAGCTTCGCTCAAGACGACAATCGGAAAGCGGATGCGAACTTCTAGGAGATTTTTTCTCCGACAGATTTTGCCTGCGTGAACAGATACAGATAATCCGGGCCGCCGGACTTAGAGTCGGTCCCCGACATGTTGAAGCCGCCGAAGGGATGAGCTCCGACCATCGCGCCAGTGCATTTGCGGTTGATGTAGAGATTGCCGACGTGGAAGTCGCGGATGGCGCGATCGATTTTGTCGCGCGATTTGGTGTAGATGGCTCCGGTGAGTCCGAACTCGGTGTCGTTGGCGATTTCGAGAGCGTTCTCGAAGCCGCGGGCTTTGACGACGGCCAGAACGGGGCCGAAGATTTCTTCCTGCTCGAGTTGTGATTTGGCGGGAATGTCGGCGATGACGGTGGGGCGGATGTAGTAGCCTTCTCCGGCTTCGGTGGCGCGCTCGCCGCCGGTGATGAGGCGTCCATCTTTTTTGCCTTGCTCGATGTAGCCGAGGATTGTCTTCATCGAGCCCTCGTTGATGACGGCGCCCATGTTGGCGTTTTCGGCGGGATCGCCGACAGTGATTTTTTCCACGCGAGCTTTGAGCATGTCGAGGAATTTGTCGTAGACGCGCTCGTCGACGATGGCGCGGGAGCAGGCGGAGCACTTCTGGCCCTGGAAGCCGAATGCGGCCTGAGCCACGCCTTCGACGGCAGAGTCGATATCGGCGTCGGCGTCGACGATGATGGCGTCTTTGCCTCCCATTTCGAGGATAGTGCGCTTGATCCAGTGCTGGCCGGGAGCTTGCGTGGCGGAAACTTTGTTGATGTGCAGTCCCACTTCGCGGGAGCCGGTGAAGGCGACGTAACGCGTTTTCGGATGTGCGACGATGGCATCGCCAAAGCTGGCGCCCGCTCCGGGGCAGAAATTCACTACGCCCTCGGGCAGGCCGACTTCTTCGAGCAGCTCCATAAATTTTGCGGCGATGGTGGGGGAGTCGCTTGAAGGCTTCAGGATTACGGTGTTGCCGCTGACGATGGAAGCGAGCGTCATGCCAGCCATGATGGCGCAGGGAAAATTCCACGGAGGAATCACCGCGCCGACGCCAAGTGGGATGTAGGTGAGCGAGTCGTGCTCGCCGGGGAGCTGCACCGGAGTCTCAGCTTTCGAGAGACGAAGCGCTTCGCGCGCATAGAACTCGCAGAAGTCGATGGTCTCGGAAATATCGGCATCGGCCTCGCCCCAGTTCTTGCTGACTTCGAAAACCAGCCAGGCCATGTAATCCATTTTGCGGTTGCGGAGAAGATCGGCGGCGCGGAACAGCAGGCCGGCGCGCTCGGTGACGGGAGTGCGGCTCCAGGAGACGAACGCTTTCAGCGCGGCGCTCATCGCGGGCTCCACGTGCTCTTTGCCGGCCTTCTGGTGGATGCCGACAATCTGCGACGGCTTCGACGGATTCAGCGACTTGATCTTGTCGGCGGTCTTGACGCGCTGGCCGCCGATGATGAGGTCATACTCGCGGCCGAGCTGTCCGCGGACGCGCTCGATGGCGGCGCGCATCTTGCGGGCGTTGTCTTCGTGGCGGAAATCGAAGAAGGGCTCATTGACAAATGGGCCCTGATGGGAGGATTGCGAACGCGGCCGCACGGGGGCTTCTAGGGTTGCCATGGGAGATCCTTTCAGAACCTGACCGGTGAATCTTGTGGGTACGCAGAGTACTGTCGAACTATTCTACACCCGGCGGCGTGAACGATCTGGCTGCGACATCCTCGGATTACCCGCAGCGTCGCCGTTTCCCTATGGCTAGCAGTTGCGGAGGTCGAAGATAAGCTGAGGCTCGCTGAGAGCTTGCCGCAATGCGCCTTTCACCGTCTCTTCCAAAAGTTTCAGTGCGCGGTCCCGGTTTCCAAGTAGCTGCAAGTCCTTCTTGAAATCTGGTCTCGCCCCGTGAGCAAGGCAACTGCGATAGGAATACATGGTTCTCCAAATAAGGTCTGGTTTGCTCTGCCCAAATGGTCCGTAGTCGATGCGCGGTTGCCACCGATTGTCCAGCAGCATCACTTTTTGCTTGACCTGTCGGGTGATCGAGTCGATTGTGTCGGTCGGCCTCGGCTGGTGGGTTACCAAGGATTCCAAGATGGCAAAGTAACCGAGAAATAGCAACGGGGACTCATGCGGCAAGGCATCAAGGTCCAGCATCTGCGCTATAAAGGGTTTCACGTTTACTACGCTTTGACCGGACGTCCGGATTTGGTGGTGTAGAAAGGCTATATTTTCTAGGTCGGTGCGCGTCACATCAAAGAAAGGCAGCGTGCCCTCGAAGGACCCCTTTCCCTCCCGAGTACTACGTACCAAAGAGAACAGTCTCGCCGGGTGATATACCAGCATGGGGCGTACGTTGCCCGGAAATACTTCTTGTAAAAGCGTAAAGCCTATCTTCAGTTCGAGCGGGCCGATGCGGAGCGCCTGCTCGATCTCCGCCATTGTGGAGTTCGAGCCCTCAAATTCGACAACAAAATAGCGCCATTTGTCTTCGGCGATTGGGGGCCGAGACGTAGACTTGCCCTTTCTCACGGGCGCTCCGCTCTGCCAGGCTTCCCAGCTTGTCTCCGCCGCCTCCTTAGTGAGCACGTCTTTGATAGCCCCAATTTCCGTCTTAGTTGCTCTTCTGAGCACGTGGCCCGGTGCCACGGTAACGGCAGCGTCGCGAGCCTCGTCCACTAGCTCCGAAATATTCAAAACGAAGCTGAAGCTGTGCTCAACCTCGAGGGCGGGACGCGCCCCCGGCATGTAGATTATCGAGGTCGTCGCGTTGTCGAAAACCCATGGTAGTTCAGCCGACATTTTCCACGAAGAACCAGCGACATATTACGCGACTCGGTGCTCCAATTGAAAATGCCCCTTCGGTGCGCTCCAGGGAGCGAAGGGCCCGACCCGGCGGAGACGGGGCCGCCGGTGTTAGACTCATACGTTTTCAGAGAGCGCGGTGCCCTTACGCGCTAGGCGAGGTAGAGATAATGCAGATTCAGAAAGTGGGAGTCATCGGCGCGGGCACGATGGGCAACGGCATCGCTCATGTGTTTGCGCGCAGCGGGTATTCGGTGATTTTGTGCGATGTGGAGCTGCGGTTTCTGGAGCGCGGGATTGCGACGATCACCAAGAATCTGGAGCGTGAGGTTGCGAAGAACAAGATCAGCGCAGAAGACAAGGCGTCCGCGCTGAAGAGGATTGAACCGGTTACGGAACGCGCGCGGCTGGCAGATTGCGATTTTATTGTGGAAGCTGCCACCGAGAAGTTCGAGATCAAAACGGAGATTTTTCGCGACCTGGACCGGCTGGCGCGGCCGGAGGTGATTCTGGCTTCGAACACCTCGTCGATTTCGATTACCAAACTCGCGGCGCTTACCAAGCGGCCGGACAAAGTGATCGGCATGCACTTCTTTAATCCGGTGCCGGTGATGAAGCTGGTGGAGGTGATTCGCGGGCTGGCTACTTCGCAGGAAACATTTTCTGAAACTCGTAACCTGGCGCTACGGCTCGACAAGACCCCGGTCGAGGTGAACGACGCGCCGGGATTTGTTTCGAACCGCGTGCTGATGCCATTGCTGAACGAAGCCATGTATACGGTGATGGAGGGCGTAGCAACGGCGGAGGCCGTCGATGAGGTGTTCAAGCTGGGGATGGCGCATCCTATGGGACCGCTAACGCTGGCGGATTTTATTGGGCTCGACGTTTGCCTCGATATTATGCGGGTGATGCAGGAGGGGTTGGGCGATCCGAAGTACAGGCCGTGTCCGCTATTGATCAAGATGGTAGATGCGGGGTGGCTGGGAAGGAAGAGCGGACGAGGATTTTATAAATACAGTGGTTAGTGATTAGTGGGTAGTGAAAACCCGGGAAAAAGGACCACGGGGCTAAAGCCCGCTACGTTGCGCACGCGTTTGGGGCGCTGAAGAGCCGCGCTTCTACGTCACCGCGGGCATCACCTGTACGCATCAATGGCACGGCGCTCACCTGCTTTTTCCACATTGCCGTAGGTATTCAGCACTGGACTCTGCACGTTTGCACGCATACAACCCTCAATGAATGACGAACCAGTTTCGGTGCCGGAGAGCGATGCTCTTTTTTATGTGCTTGGGGCGCTTGCCGGGATGGGCACGGGGTACGTGGACGTCGCTGTGAACGATCTGTTGTTTACGGCGCTGCTGGTCCTGGGAGCTTGCATGCTGCTTGGGCTACTGCGTCCACGCTGGCCGTGGAGGTGGGTAGTGCTTGTGGTGGTCTTTGTTCCTGTCGCCGAATTGGCGGCTTATCTGGTCATGGCCGTGAAACCCACGCGAGGCCAGGTTTATGGGTCGTTTCTTACTGCGCTGCCAGGGATGGCGGGAGCTTATGGCGGGGCAGTGATGCGGCGGGCGATAGATAATTTGCGGGAGAAGCAGTGATCAGTAATTAGTGGCCAGTGGTCAGTGGTCAGAGAGAGTCCCTGGAATCCCGAAATTGAACATGGATCACTGGCCACTGATCACTGACCACCGATCACTACCTTACCCCAAGGTATCGGATAACGAAAAAGTTACTCCCAATCCACAGGGGGGGCGAGTATGCTTCTGTGCATGTGTGTAACGGTTTCGATGCTGGCAAGCGGAAGCCGGGGGAATTGTGCGTTGGTGGCGAGTACGCGCACAAGGATTTTGGTGGACGCGGGAATTTCCTGCCGCGAGACTTTTAAACGCTTAAAATCTTTGGGCGAGGATCCGCAGTCACTTTCGGCGATTCTGATTACGCACGAGCACTCCGACCACGTCTACGGATTGGCAACACTGGCGAAGAAGTTGCACATCCCAGTTTTCATGACGGGGGCCACGCACGCGGCTTGGGCGCGGGCGCTGCGAACGGTGAATGGGGAGCGTCCGCAACTTGAGAAAATCGAGCGCTTCGAGTCCGGACATCGCTTTCAGGTTGGCGATATTGAGGTAAAGCCGTTTACCATCCCGCACGACGCCGCCGATCCGGTTGGCTTCACATTTCGCGTGGAAGGGACCAAGGTGAGCGTGGCTACCGATCTTGGGTACTTGCCAGTCAATGTTCGCGATCACTTGCGGGGCTCCGACATTCTGGTCATGGAGTCGAATCACGATGTCGAGATGCTGCGTGGGGGGTCCTATCCGTGGGCGGTAAAACAGCGGGTGGCGAGCAACGTGGGGCACCTGTCGAATGAGAAACTCGCGGATTTCTTTACCGGGGACTATGATAATAGTGCGGCTTTTGTGGTGCTGGCGCATCTCTCTGAACAGAACAACCACCCAGAGATAGCACGGAGAGAGGCGGAAAAGGCACTGGCCGAGCGGGGCGGACTCTTCCAGAACCGCGTGCTGGTAGCGGTGCAGTCAGAAGTCTTGCCGCCGATCCAGCTGTAAGCTGTCGCTGTAGTTCCTTATGAGTCAGCAGTGCATTGATCCCATTGTAGGCAAAATTCTGGCGGGCTGGAGGTATGACATTTCCAGCCTGGCGCCGGAGATGCGCGGCGACTACGAAAGCCATTTCGCGGCTTGCGAACGTTGCCGCAGCCGGCAGCGCATGCACCGCATCATCGACGTGGGGCTCATCGCACTGGCGTCGGTTTCGGGTGGCGTCTTCCTGCTGGCATTTGGAGTGATCCGGCATTTTGGCCCGCGACATGCGTTCTGGCTGGAGATTGCAGCCTTGGCGGGCTTTGCCTTATCTGCTTTGATCTGGCTGGTGGTCGCCGTGGCAACACCTGCTCCGGTAACCGTGCTGGACGCGGCGAAGCAAGGGGCTCGGCTCGTGCATGACCGGCTGCCGCCGGAAATTCGCGAGCGCCTGCCGGAAGAACTTCGTGTGAAGATCACGGGGACGTAGGATCAACAACCTATCTAATCAACGTCTGACCTGATCAAGAATGAACCTCTGAGTGCGCGAGGCTTCTGGGCCCCCCGGATATTGCCTACGCGGGTTCCCTCCGCAAAATTCCTCACAATTCCGAAACGCTTCCTCGCCAGTGGCGAGACAATGTAAACAATGAGGGGGACGATAAGAACACTGCGCCTTGTGCAGTGGGCTATGATGGGCAGCATTTTGGTTTATGCTGTCGTGGGCGAAGTTGTGGGCTTTCGAGCCCGGGCGGCGGACCCTTCCCTGAGTTACGTCTTCACCACCGTGGGAGTAGCGATTGTGGGCTTGGTCTTCGTCGTCCGGCGAACTCTGGTACTGCGCTCCGCGGAAAACCTGGCGTCGCATCCCGACGATGTGCTCACTCTGAATCACTGGAAGAGCGGCTACATTGCCACCTATGCGCTGTGCGAGGCGCTGGCGGTGTTTGGCCTGGTCCTGCGCTTTATGGGCTTCAAGTTTGAGCAGTGTCTGCCGTTTTACGTTGGCGGATTTGTTCTGCTTTTCTTCTTTGGACCAAGAGAACCTGTCGGCGCCTAAACTTTCCCCCGTTGGAATATCATGTCGTTGAGGTAGCCCCATGTCTATTAATGAGCCGGAGGAGTTAGCCGGAATGCGGGCGGCAGGGGCAGTGGTTCGCCTTATGCTAGCCGCTATGAAGAGTGCGGTGCGTCCGGGAATTACTACCGGTGAGCTCGACGAAGTGGGCGCAAACGTGATGAGGCAGCACGGAGCACGATCGGCGCCGGCACTGGTCTACAAGTTTCCAGGAGTGAGTTGTATCAGCATCAACGATGAAGCGGTCCATGGTATTCCCGGCAGGCGCGCACTGCTCGCGGGCGATTTGGTGAAGCTCGATGTCACCATCGAGAAAGATGGATTCATGGCGGATGCGGCGGTGACGGTTCCCGCAGGCGAAATATCGGAAGAACGGCAACGGCTGGTGGCGTGCGCGGAGCGAGCCTTTGCCAAGGCTATGCTGGTGGCGCGAGCCGGTTTTCGCGTGTGGGAAATTGGGCGAGTAATTGAGCGCGAAGTTCGGCGCAGCGGATTCTCTGTTATCCGCGATCTGGGAGGGCATGGCATCGGACGGACCATCCATGAAGAACCTCGAGTGCCGAATTATGCCGATCCGGAAGCCAATCAGATTCTCACCGAAGGTCTAGTGATTACCGTGGAGCCGATTATCGCAGCGGGGGTAGGCAAGGCGTTCGTGGCGCAGGATAAGTGGACGATGGTCACGACCGATCACAGCGCGTCGGCGCACTATGAGCATACGCTGGTGATTACCAAGGGCGAGCCGATGCTGCTGACGGCCGCGTAGGGCTGATCTCCTCGGCAACCACCATTGAGCGGCTGCCGGTGCAATCGCCATTTCTCAGCGTCTGTTCACTTACAATTCGCCCGACGCCATCTGACATCACAACGAACTCTTCTCGGCGTAGTACCGCTCTTTTCGGCGAAAACGGAAGGACCTCTTCACTGTGCGCCCCTCGCCGCGTCGATGGCTTGATGCAGTTCACCCTCTGCTGCCCGCAAATGTTGTTTCGCTGCCTCGGCGTGTCCTCCCATGTTGTAATTGTTGGCCGCCTGGACATTTTCCAACTCATGGATCGCTTCACTCACGTGTTGACGGACCTTTTCAATGTCGTGCCAGTCATGAACCCTTTGGGCAACAGCGATTCCCCCAACAAACGATAGGCACGCAGAAAGAATGGCAACTGCAGTCGCTTTCTTCATCATTTTCCTCTCGACGTTACGGATTCAGATTCCGACGCGCATGAGTCATCCGAAACATCCGCGAACTATAAACCTCCCGTCAGCCTGACGCAAGTTGTATTGCCGGTAACTTCCACGTGACTTGGCGCGAATAAAACTGGGTGTGGTTGTCCAGAGAAAAAGCGATTTCGTGGCACGCAGTCGCTGGCGATGCGTGGAGAGGAAGCCAATTGATTCCCAAAGATTCCTCTACACCTTGATGTGGCAGCTAGCCAGGCCGCGCTTCTCCAGATATTGCTGGTGGTAGTCCTCGGCAGGAAAGAAAGTGACTGCGGGTACGATCTGCGTCACAATCGGCTTGGAGTAGCGGTGAGCTTTTTCCAGCGCTTCCTTCGAAGCTTGTGCCGCTGCTTGCTGTTCGGGCGTGTGGAAGAAGATGGCGGAGCGGTATTGGGTGCCCCAGTCCGGCCCCTGGCGGTTGAGCTGGGTGGGGTCGTGGTTCTCCCAGAACACTTTCAGCAGATCGGTGTAGCGAAGCTGGGCGGGGTCGAAGTCGATTTCCACCGCTTCGGCGTGGCCGGTGCGATCGGTGCAAACTTCTTTATAGGTGGGATTATCGGTGTTTCCGCCGATGTAGCCGACGCGCGTGGCGAGCACTCCCGGCATGGCGCGAAAAGTTGCTTCGACTCCCCAGAAACATCCTGCTGCGAATGTGGCTTTCTCCATTGTGCTCGCTCCTTGACGATGCGCCGGGAAATTCCTCCAGTGGTCTGACGCGCTTCTATTAGATGACGAATCGGGCAGAAAGTCACGTCGAGGAGAAAAAGGGTAGTGGCGCTTTGTCAGGGAAGCGATCCAAACGCGCGACTATTGCATCGCAGAGAACCCTTCGGTCGCTTCCGCTTTCTCAGGGCAGGCGGCGACGCTTGGCGCGGATCGCCCAGATTCCCTTCGGCTTCGCTCAGGGCAGGCTCTCGCGGCGCAAAGAACGCTTGCACGGAATGACAATCAAAATGCACCACTACGAGAAGAAGACGATCGAGCTTCGCTCGATGGACAGCCGAGGGCGGCCGTCCCCACATAAATCTCTTTCTCTCCAATCTCTATCTCCCCGCCTCGCCTATGGCCTTAACGGGTAATTGACGCCTCGCGAAGATCCATTGTAAAGTGCGGGCAAGGTTTCGCAGTAGTTTCGGTTTCTCCAGGAGAAGTCTGTGGTTTCGAACACCAGCCGCGCCAAAGGTGTGCAAAAGTTTGCCGTTTTTCTGTTCCTGGCGCTGGCCACAGCACAGGCGGCACTGGCGGTTCCGGGCTTTACTCCACAACGTCGCGTTGGGTACAGCACGGGGGATCAGTGGGAACCTGCGCTGAGCGCCGATGGGCGCGGACACATCTATATTCTGTTTCCTCAGTACGGAGCAGTGAGTGATTGCCCCGGGTGCACCGCGCCGACGATTGCTCTGCAGGTCAGCAATGACAATGGATTGTCCTGGGAGGCCCCGCATCCGCTGCTGGTTTCTTCCACTGGCCAGTTCGATCCGCAGATTGTGGTTGATCCCGTCGACAAGCAGACCGTCTACGCTTCGTGGCTGCAAAACAATAAACATGACGTAATGGTGGCAAGGTCGCAAGACTTTGGACGCACCTGGTACTTTGCGGTAGCGGAGCGCTCGCCCGAAGATGCCGATAAGCCAGTGCTGGCCGTGCGCGGCGCCGATGTATACGTAGGATTTAATCACGAGCAACACTTTCTGGTGGCTGCCTCTCATGACTATGCGCAGAATTTTTCTTCGGCCGTGGTGAATCCGAATCCGGAGCCGGGGTGGTCGTTGGCGGGTGGCGCGACAGTCGATCCCAGCGGCGGCGTCTATTTTTCGTGGACGTCGTATGCGCGGCAGGAATTGAATACGCATCCGGTGAGCATTTTCGTGAGCCGGTCCGCGGACGCCGGACGAAGCTGGAACACGGTTCTGCTGGACGTTTCAAGCGCTCCGCCGGATTGTGCCGCCCAGGGATGCGAGCCGGAATATCTGGGAGCGCAGATTGCGCTGGCGTCCGACTCGGCGGGAACGGTGTATGCGTTGTGGAATGCGGGCGCCGCGCACGGTGGCCCGGAGCGTATTTACTTTTCGTCTTCGACGACGGGTGGGGCGAGCTGGTCAGCCAAGGCCGATGTCTCCTCTGCCGAGGAGCAAGTGGAACATTGTTTTCCGGCGATTACCGCCGGGGTCGCGGGCGATGTGCGCATTGCGTGGATGGACATGCGGCAGGCTCCGTTGTGGAGCGTTTTTTCTCGTAGCTCGAGCAACGGCGGCGCGACGTGGTCGGGCGAGGCGCAGCTTTCCAGTCCGGCGCGGGGCTACGATTACGTTCAGCCCAACGGCTTTAAATTCCCCTTTGGCGACTATTTCTCGATCGCAATCGACGATGTTGGAAGCACGCACGTAGTGTGGGGTGAGGGGAGCAATTTCAAGTCTCCCGGCTCGATCTGGTACGCGCACGGGCGGTAGTTCACGTTGGACTCCGTCATTTAGTTGAGGAACGTCCCTCAGCGGCCGAGTGAAAGCGACATCTGACTAAGCGCTGAGTGCCGCTCCGCCGCCAGGGACTTTTCTTCAGTCTTCTTCCTGTCTTCTTCTCTTAGGCCGCAAATCAAATTTACTATTCCACAATCATGCCGCCGGTGAGGTCTGCGAGGCGCGCAACGTCATGATCCTGGCACCAGCCCTGGAGTTCGTCCACAATCTTTTCGGTGGCGCAGGGATCCCAATAGCTGGCGGTGCCGATCTGCACGGCAGTCGCGCCGGCGAGCATGAACTCGACCACATCGGCGGCCGTGGAAATGCCACCCATGCCGATCACCGGAATGCTCACCGAATGCGCGGCATCGTAGACCATGCGCAGCGCGATGGGCTTGATGGCTGGCCCGGAGAGCCCGGCGGTGACGTTGGCGATGCGCGGCTTGCGAGTGTCGGCATCGATGGCCATCGCGACGAAAGTGTTGACCAGCGAGACAGCGTCGGCGCCCGCCTCCTGCGCGATGTAGGCCATCTGCGCAATGCTCGTGACGTTGGGCGAAAGTTTCACGATCAGGGGCCGGCGTGCGGCGCGCTTCGCGGTGCTAACCACTTCATCGAGCGATCGCGGATCGCTGCCGAATTGCATGCCTCCGTGGGCAGTGTTAGGGCAGGAGACGTTTAGTTCGTAAGCCGCGATGCCCTCTCCGTCGTTGAGAATTTCGATGGTGCGTTCGTAGTCCTCTCGAGCGAAGCCGAAGACGTTGGCGATGACGACGGTATTTTTTATCTGCTGAAGCTTGGGCATTTTCTCGGCGAGAAAGGCCGCTGCGCCGATGTTCTGCAAGCCAATCGCGTTCAACATGCCAGCGGCAGTTTCCCATAAGCGCGGCGGAGGATTGCCGGTCATCGCTTCGCGGGACAGGCCTTTGACGACGAATCCACCAAGCTTATCGAGGTGCACGACATCCTCGAACTCGACGCCGTAGCCAAAGGTTCCGCTCGCTGCAATGATGGGATTTTTGAACTCGATGCCGGCGAAGGTAACGCTGAGGTCGGCGCTGTCGTTGGGGGATGGAGGCATGAGGTTGTAGTGTACCGCGAGGGGAGCGTGAACTGCAGTGGTTAGTAGTCAGCGACGCGTGCATTCGCTTCCCTGTTCCGATAAAGTAGTTGGTTCCCATGCTTGACTTAAACTTTGTCCGTGACAATCTGACTCGGGTGGAAGAAATGCTGCGGCAGCGCGGCGCTGATCCGGCTGCCGTGCTCAAGGATTTCCGCGACGTGGATATGCAGCGGCGGCAGGCCATCACCGAGGCCGAGACCATGAAAGCTCGGCGCAACAAAGCTTCGGAAGAGATCGCCAAGCTGAAGAAATCCGGGCAGGATGCTGCGCCGGCCATAGCCGAGACGAAGGATTTGCGCGAGCAGATTCAGGCGCTGGAAAAGACTGCGGCTGACTTTGATGCCCGCCTGCAGGATATTCTTGCCGGAATTCCCAACATGCCGCACGCCAGCGTGCCGGTCGGCCACAGCGCCGAAGAGAATGTGGAAGTGCGGCGTTGGGGCGCGCCCCCGAAGTTTGACTTCACTCCTAAGCCGCACTGGGATCTGGGTGCAGAGCTCGGCGTGCTGGACCTGGAACGCGCGGTGAAGCTGACTGGAGCGCGCTTCGCGGTTTACTGGGATTTGGGCGCGAAGCTCGAACGCGCGCTGGCGAACTTCATGCTTGATCTGCACACGCGCGAGCATGGGTATACGGAGGTGTTGCCACCATACCTCGTGAATTCGGAATCCATGTATGGGACCGGGCAGTTGCCCAAGTTTGCCGCCGATTCGTTTCGTGTGCCCCATGGAGAGAAATATCTTTGGCTGATTCCGACGGCGGAGGTTCCGGTCACGAATCTCTATCGTGACGAAATTCTCGACGCGGCGCGGCTGCCGATCTCGCTCACGGCTTACACGCCATGCTTCCGCAGCGAGGCGGGATCGTATGGAAAAGATGTGCGCGGCATTATCCGGCAGCATCAGTTTCAAAAGGTGGAACTGGTGAAGTTTGCTCGGCCGGAAAATTCGTACGAGGAGCACGAGAAGCTGACGCGAAATGCGGAGACGGTCCTGCAGAAACTCGGCCTACACTATCGCACGGTGGCGTTGTGCACGGGGGACATGGGCGCGGCTTCTGCGAAGACTTACGACATTGAAGTGTGGCTGCCCGGGCAGCAATTGTTTCGCGAGATTTCGTCGTGCTCGAATTTTGAAGCATACCAGGCGCGGCGGGCGAACATCCGCTATCGTCCGGAGGGCAAGAACAAGACCGAGTTCGTGCACACGCTGAACGGAAGCGGGCTGGCGGTGGGGCGGACGTGGGTGGCGATCGTGGAGAACTACCAGCAGCCCGACGGCAGCGTGGTGATTCCCGAGGCGCTGCGGGATTATGTGGGGGCGGAGAGGATTACGCGAAAAAACTTTTGACTGCAAAGTTTCAAGGCTTCAAGGCCCTCGTGCTCGAGCATTGAACTATGGAACCTTGAAACGTTGAAACCTTGAAACCTAGAGGCTAGACTTGCAAAGTGTGGACATCAGCACGACCGCAACGGGCGCGCCTTCCCTACCGATGAAGGGCGCGTTGCGCACAATTCGCAGCTATATTCTCTGGCAGCACGAGCGTGGCACGTTGCATTACGACATTATGGTCACGCTGATCCTGATCTTTGTCTTCTTCTCACCCCGGGTTATCAACTTCAACGACAAACCTGGGCCACTGAACCAGCATCCTACCGGCGTACTGGTAACTTCTGACGGTGCGGGCGGGTTGGTTTATCAGATCGAGGCTTCCACAATCTCGGCTGCGGACGATGCGGCGCTCCGCGAGCAGTTGCAACACATCATCGAGCCGATTTCCGGCGCAGTTTCGATCGTGAAGTACGAAGGAGTCTCCGACCCCAAGGGCCACGTGCAGGAATATCGAGTGTGGGCGAAGCGAAAATAGTGAGACCAACATTTGTGATCGCGATTTCTGGCGGCGTCCTCTGGCTCATGCTGCTGAGCTCGCTCGCGGCACAGGATCAGCAAGCCGCGAAGCTGGACAGGGTCCTCCAGAAAATGGATGATGCCGCGGCTCACTTCCAGACCGCGCAAGCCGATTTTGTTTTCAACCAGTATCAGAAAGTAGTCGCCGAAACCGACACTCAGACGGGGACCGTTTATTACCGGAAGTCGGGACAAGAAATCGAGATGATGGCCGAGTTCAAGGACCCTGATCGCAAGTTTGTGCTCTACAAAAACGGCAAGCTGCAAGTGTACCAGCCGAAAATTGAGCAGGTGATGGAGTATTCGGCAGGCGCAAACCGTGAACAGCTCGAAAGCTTTCTGGTTTTGGGATTTGGGGGCAGCGGAGAGGATTTAAAAAAAAGGTTCGACGTGAGCTATCAGGGTGAAGAAAAGATCGACAACGTTCCGACGGCAAAACTCCAATTGATTCCCAGAGACGCGAAAACGCTCAGCAACTTTCCGCAGATCATTCTGTGGATCGGCTTGGACAACGGTATCTCCGTACAACAAAAGCTCATCCAAACCCAAGGTGACTACCGCTTGGCGAAGTACTCGGGGATCAATTTGAAGGCAAAAATCGGCAACGACGTGTTTCGTTTGAAGACGACAGGCAAGACGAAGTTTGTCTCTCCTCGCGGGTAACTGATTGATACTAAAGCACAAGAATCTGTGCTAAAAAACTAGGGCGGGGCGCTATACTGCCCTAGGATTATACGAGCTTATACATGGCAAAAGTTTTCACCATTCCCGTCCCGCCCAGACTAGGTCGTCCCGGAAAACGGCAGCGAACCTCCGATCCTCGCTATGTCGACGGCCAGCGCCTGCTGGTGGAAGCTATGAAGTATCTGGCTCAGACCGACCCGGTGGCCAATCGTCCCGCAATTGAACTAATCTCCGAGCACGTCCGCACCCGGTTTCGCATGAGCGATTCGCCGCTGGGGTAAAAGCCTTCGTTCCCAAGAATTCTGAAGAAGATTCCCACGAATGGGTACCAATGAAAAAAGGGACGGCAGAAGCCGTCCCTCGGCCTATCCTTGTGCGTACCTAGAACGAAAATCGGAGCGAGTACTGCATCACTCGTGGCGAGGTTAATTCTGTGTTAAACAGACCAAAGCCGGTGATATTCACGAGACTTTCACCGATGAGCGAACCGGCCGCGTCAAAGCGCACCGAGTTGGTAACGTTGAACACATCCCAGGCAAAGCGCAGGGTCTTCTGCTCGCCTAAGTTCCACAGCTTCGAGAGACCGGCGTCAATGCCAAAGTAGCCCGGGCCGCGAAAGTTGTTACGCTGGCCGGCTTCACCCTCTAAGGTGGCACGGAAGGTTGTATTGCCAGCCGAGCCCGGAGTGCATTCGCAAGTGATGGCCTGGGGGTTCTTGAAGACGCTGGGACCGCTCGAGGTGGTGAAGACGCCGGTCGCGGGTTTGGCACCGGTCAGAAAGGTAGAGCCCTGGAGCTCAAAATCCGTGGACCAGCCAGCTCCCGCTTCAACCGAGAACGGAAATCCGCTGGTCCAGCGAGCCAAGCCGTTAAGACCCCATCCTCCGAAGAGTCCATTCAAGAAACCTCTGGTGCTGCTTCCCCAATGCCGGCCGCGTCCATAGGGCAAATCCCATACCCAATTCGCATTGAGCTGATGGGTGGTATCGAAATCGGACGGCGCACGCCATAGGTCGGGTGAAAATGCATTGATGACTTGGCTGTTAAAGGCCAGACCGTTCGATTCGAACCCATTCACACGTTCTGCGTTGGAACCGACATCGATCGATTTGGAGTACACATAGTTGAAATCGAACTGTAGGCCCGAGGCCATAGCATGCCGCAACGAGATCTGCAAGCCGTTGTAGTTGCTGTTCCCGCGCGTTTGCCAGCCATACAGCGAAGAGAACTGATCCTGGTAATACTGGAACGGGGTCCCGCTGGCCCCTGCACACGCCGGATAGCAGAACGCGTCCATAATCTCGAGCGCAGTAGTCTCGTTGGCTAGAAAGCAGGAATATTCGTCGTAGACGTTTTGGGTGGCAGATAAGGATTCGTTTGGCGTAAACGTACCCGGCGAGGAACACGGAATGGTCCCGAACGCTGCACCAGTGCCACCAGAGAGGAGATTGGCTCCGGCAGCCAGCGGGAACATGTCCTCCCAATAGGGTATTTTCTTGATGCTGGTGATGGGCGTGCCGGCATAAGCCTGTTTCGACAGAGCCTGTGCTGCCGCGAAATAGTCGGTGTGGCTTTTCGGATCGACCAGATCGAGCGGTTCCGACAGGTCAATTTCCTGCAGCAGGTGGTGTGCAAAGCGACCGGTGTAAGTGGCTTCCAGGACGAAGTTATGCGCCAGTTCGCGTGTGATCGAGAAATCTATCACGTGCGAATACGGAGTTTTCAGGTTGTCATCGATGCCCCAGGCGATCGCTAATCCATAAGTGTCGGCATTGTTCGAAGGGGTGTAGGGGAAGCCGTGGGGGACCGGCGAAATTTGACTGGCTGGAAGATTGTTCGCCCCGAGCAGTCCCGTGTAGCGCGGCGAATCGTCAACATTGAGCACTCCCGCCGGATTACTAATCGTCGTGGTCAGGCCCCACGAGCCTTGTCGGTCGAATGTATTTACGACTCCTTCCCCGAAGTGATCGAAATAAAGACCGTAGCCCGCGCGAATCGAACTCTTGCCGGCGTCGCCGAGCACTTTATGCCAGAATCCACTGTCGGCGTGCGGCGAATAAGCGATCGCGAATCGGGGAGCGAGGTTTCGGTAGTCCCATGCCCAGTAAGGCTTTTTGCCGTTGGCTTGCCCGGAAAGATCGAAAGTCAGGTCTGGCTGGACCACTGCTCCCTGATACATATTGGTGATGCGATTCTCGAACCACTGGTGCATGTTGATGGTCGGCGCGACCTGATTGCCGTCGGCTTCGTAGGGCGGTTGCAAGAGCGAGTAGCGCAGACCATAAGTGACGACCAGATTGGGCTTCACGCTCCATTTATCCTGCAAGTACATCTCGCCTTCAAAATTGTGGAAGTGGCGCGGAACTAAATCGCCGTTTGGTATCGCATTTCCGTTCTTGTCCTGGTTGGCTACGGTGTACACCTGGCTCAGCAGACCGGTCACTTCCGTGGCGGCAAAACTGTACGAAAAGTCGAAGCCACTATCGACGATCGGAAATTTCGGATTTATCGACGGATCAAGACTGACATGCTGGTTCGCAATGGACGATGGATTCATCCAGTCGGAGTTCGCGTAGGCGTAGGAAATGTTCTGAGCGTCAGACTGACGGTTGTTATGGATTAGTCGCCAATTCGTTCCGAACTGAATCGTATGCTGGCCCTTCGTCCATGAAACGTCGTCAATGAAATTGTGCACTGGCACGCTAGTGAGAATGGTGGGCGTGTCGGTCGCGCTAAGGGCCTGGGTGTCGTCAAGACCGCGGAGAGTGGCGTAATCCTGGCGGTTGATTCCGCCTTGCCCCACCCCCTGGCGAATGAAGGCATAGCGGAAGTTGTTGATCAGGTTGTTGCGGATGATATACGTGTAGCCAGCAGCGATTCCCTTGCTGTTATTGGTCACGAAGTCGTTCGAAGGAAGCCCGGGAAACTGGGGCGGCTTCGATTCGTGGTCATTTTGCAGATTGCCGCGGACGAACAGCGACTGGTTCCCGTTCGATGTGAGCTTGTAGTCGAGTTTGAAAATGTAGGTGTTGAGGCTGGTGGGATCATTGCCGGGAAATGTAAAGCCGGATGTGTTGAGAAGATCTCCACTGCCGTTCACGGCGTTGCCGCAGCTGGGGCAGTTGGGCGCGGGATAGTGGGTGAATAAAGCGTTTGGGTTGGTGCCATTGATGTTGGCAATCAGTGGATTTGGCCCCGGACCGAGCGGGCAGGTTGCGTTCGCCGAGCAGCCTTGATCCAAAGATGCAACGCCCGCCGGGGTCAACGTAGCTACCAACTCCGGGGCGAATTGTGCGCTGCTGGCGACAGAGACCAGTTGAGTACCACCGCTGCTCACGCTGTTACCATTGAAGCAATTTGGGTCGGTGGGATCGCAGATGTACTTCAGTTCGCCCGCTACCATGCTGGGGGTCGGAATGATTCGGTTGGTTGGTACCTGGTCGGCCGTGCGCTGGCCTTCGTAGGCGGCGAAGAAGAACAGCCGATCCTTCTGGATTGGCCCTCCGAACGTTCCGCCGAACGTGTTCCTCAGGATGTGCTGGGGCCGATTCGGAGCTCCCTCAATGATCTGCGACTCCTTATTGAAATAATCATTGGCCACATCAAAGGTCGGGCGGTGATATTCGTACACCGAGCCGTGGAAATTATTCGTGCCACTCTTGGTGACTAGATTGACTTGCGCGCCTGACGACCGCCCGGACACTGCATCGTAATTGCTGGTTGTAACACGAAACTCCTGCAAGGAATCGAGCGTGGCGCGCATGGCGCCCCGGAAAGCGTATCCTTCGAGTTGGTCGTTATCGTCCAAGCCGTCCAGGGTAATATTGCTCTGGTCGCTGCGGGCGCCGTTGACCGCGCCGCCACGGCTATCGTTGTCTTGCTGAGAGGGGATAATCCCTTGATTGGCCGTGCTTCCGATGAAGACGACGCCGGGCTGCAGGCTAAGAATCGCAGCTGGATCTCGGCCCTCCGAGGGCAAATCGATCAGTTGGCGCGAATTGAAGTTGTTGCCCAGCGTTGCGTCGGTGGTATTAACCTGTGGCGCTTCGCCAGTAACATCGACCACCACTGACCTGCCTTGCACCTGCACGGCGAGGTTCAGCGTGGCCGGGCTGCTGACCTGCAGCACCACGTTTTCGCGTTTCATCGTGGCGAAACCTGCGGCCTCGACGGTCAGCACATAGGCGGCGGGGGGAATCTCGAGAAATTGATAAACTCCCTGACCATCGGTTTTCGTGATGCGCGAAAATCCGGTGGCCGCATTGCTTAACGTTACGGTGGCTCCAGAGACCATCAAACCTTTGGCGTCAGAGATCTCGCCTCGAATCGATGTGGTGGCAGACTGGGTCAGGCCGGCTGGCATCAAGAAGTTCACGCTCAACGAGAGAGAAGTGACGACCAGAAAAACCAATACAGGAACTACACGTGCACCAGAACGCATAGAGCCCCCTTCGCGCCAGGCGTAGCTTTTCGAATGTATTTTTCCCAGGAAAATTGAAAGACGAATCGAGACCCTGGGGACCTGATGGGGCGCTATTGTGCAACTATCAGGCCACAATGTTCAAGCTGAATCTTCAGTAGTTCGGTGGCCGTAAAACGTTTAAATACGGCTTTTCACATATGCCGTTCCAGATTTGGGAGCCTGTTTATGCTGGTTTTCGATCATTACAATTGGATTTGCCGATATTCGATTTGCCATTATCCGACTGGCTAATGAAGAGCGCTGCGGCTGCGACTATGACCACGGGATAGCATTCGAGTGTGTAACGAGGCTCCGGATTCTCCAGCGTTCCGAGGAAGAGCGAGCGCATGGTTAGAAATAGAACGAACAATCCAATACCGAAGAATGGGCGCGCGCGCAGCAGTCCGGCGGTGGCTGCTCCGACATAGAGCAAGTTCATCAGACCGAAGACGATGCTCACTGCAAGCCAGGGACGTTCGTCGTCGAACTCCCACCAGCGCGGGTCGGAAGGCAACAGTTCGGTGCGCGGACGCAGCCACATGTCGGCGATGCGAAGGGCCGGAAGCCAAACGTAGTAGCGCAGGGGCGCGGAGTGAATGCGTGCGGCGGCGAGCGCGGCGAAGCGCGCGTCGAGTTCGGGAGTTATTTCGTGATCCTGGTTGTAATCGTCGAAGAGTTGCTCAGTTTCCTGGCGCTGATCTTTCAAGTCATTCCCGTTCGAGTCATACTCAGGCGAATCATGCCCACTAAAATCATGCCCTGTAGAATCGAAGGCGCGCCGTGGCAGGCGCTTGATATCGATGGCTGCACCCGGCACATTCCAGTAAATTTCCTGGACGGAGGCAGTATCGGCGATCCAGGTTTTGGTCCAACGATTGAATCCCGTCATCACAAATTCATCCGAGTCGTTGGCGTAGCGCGGCGCGAGCGGCTGGAAGCGATGAAAGGTGTGCAGGTTTCGTAGCGTCCAGGGGATTAAGGCAGCGACAGTTCCGAGCGCCAGAATTATTCCGGATCGGAATATGGGAATCAAGTGTGGGGCAGAAGTCGATATTGATTTTCGCTTCGCCCTCCAGCATCGGAGAAGAAGTAGAAATAAATACGCGGCCACCGCGCCGAACAGAATGCCGCCGTCCGGCCGCAACAGGATGCACGCTCCGATGGAAAGCCCACAGGCGAGCCATGTGCCTGAAGCTTGAATTGGATTAGAACGGTCGACATGGCGAAGATCGGCAAGTCCGCAAACTGCAAAATCCAGGGCCAGCGTCGTGAAAAAGATTTCCAGTGTTTCAGTGAGACCTGCAGCGGCATAGTTGGCGAGAAACGGGCACAAGGCGGCGAGCAGGAAGCCCGCTTTCGCGGCGCGCTCGGAGAGCAAGCGGCGCGCAAGATCAGCGACCAGAAAACATGTCCCCAGATCGAACAGTACCTGAATTAGCAACACCGCGCGGAAATTGTTCAAGCCGAAGATGGCGAAAATCGCCGCCAGAAACGCCGGGTATCCCGGCAGGCGCGATAGAGTCGGCACGATCTGGCCAGAATCGGTAATGCCGTAAACCCATGCCGCAACCAATTCGTAGCGATATCGGCGTAAAGCCGCGAATCATCGACGATAGCAGGAAAACGAAACACAAAGAGCAGCCGCAGCGCCAGCGCCGCGAGGCTTGCCCCAAGAAAGAACCGAGCATTCTTCCGCACCAGTTCCAGCACGCTGAGAATATACGCGTTTGCGGTCATCCTCGAGCCGGGAAAATGCATCCTAATAGCCACGGATGTTACCTCTACCCTGTTTCTTACCTTGTGCATTGCGCAGTGGACCCTACAGGCTTTATGAGGATGCGGACCATAGTGCGCCCGAGAATTGACCGTCTGCTGCGCACGGCATACGATAAACGATTAGCCCTGCATGCCTGAACCCATCTTTTATGATCCGCGTCGCGCCCGCTGGAAGCGCTTGAGACGCCTCGTTGATACTGTGGTTGCGGCCTTATCCGCACTGATTATTTTCTTCGTTTACACCACGCTGCGGGACGAGCGCCTGCCCGAGTTGCTGTTTTCGCCGCAGAAGCGCGCCTTCAAGGCATTGAAGGAAAATGAGAAGGAGAAAGCCCGCGAGCGCCAGAAGAAGTTGGCGAGCCGGTCTCATCGCAAGTCGAAGCTGGCCCCGTCGGAAGTTAAATTAAATCAGGACGAAGGCATCCGCGCGGCGTTCTATGTTCCCTGGGACGCCGCTAGTTTTTCTTCGCTCCGCGACTATTCCCGGCAAATCGACCTGCTGTATCCGGACTGGCTCCACGTACTGACTCCCGACGGCCGACTACAGGGCGTGGACGACCAGACCAACAAGTTCTTCGATGTGGTGCAAAACAATCACGCACGTCCGGTGGATGACCGGGTAATGCCTTTTCTCAAAGACGAACACCCAGCCATGGAAGTTTTCCCCATGGTGAACAACTTCGACGGCACCGAGTGGGCGGAAGGAATCACAGACTTTCTGAATAATCCAACCGCCCGCGCTCTCTTCCGCCAGCAGGTCGGGCTGTTTCTTTCATCAGACCGTTTTGGCGGACTGATGGTGGATTTTGAAGCCTTCCCGAAAGTGGGTCAGCCCGGCTACGTTGCTCTGCTGAACGAACTTTCGGAAGACCTGCATGCGCGCGGGATGAAACTTTATGTCAGCGCGCCCGCGCACAATGAAGAATTCGATTATCCCGCCATCGCGACGGCGGCGGATGGCGTGGTTGTGATGAACTACGACGAACATTATCCCGGGGCAGCGTCGGGGCCGGTCGCGTCGCAAGATTGGTTCGTGGAGAATCTCAAGTTCGCGGTGAAAGTGATTCCTCGGGAGAAGATCATCTGTGCGATCGCCAACTACGGCTATGACTGGGTGCTCAAGCCGAAGAAGCGGAAGTTACCGCCCGATGCCAAAGATCACAGCGTTTCGGCGCAGGAAGCCTGGCTCGCAGCGCGCGATTCCGACGAAGATGTCACTTTTGACGATGACGCGCTGAATCCTCATTTCAGTTATCTGGATGAGAGCAGCCTGCGCCACGACGTTTGGTTTCTGGATGGTGTTACAGCGTTAAACCACATGCGGGCCGCGCAGACATTGGGCATTCAGACTTTCGCTTTGTGGCGGCTGGGTGGTGAGGATCGTTCGTTGTGGCGCGTGTGGGACATGCCCGGCGATGTTGGCGCTGCCGACAAACTGCGCGATGTTCCTCCGGGTCAGGATGTGGACATGGAGGGTCAGGGCGAAATTCTGCGCATCGAAGACCGGCCCACGCACGGAACGCGCGATCTTACCATCGATGCGGCTTCAAAGCTGATCACCGATGAGAATTTTCAATCGTTGCCCGAACCCTACCGGGTGGGGCGTTATGGGTACAGTCCCAACAAAGTTGCGCTGACGTTCGATGACGGCCCCGACCCTGAGTGGACCCCCAAGATTCTCGACGTGCTCAAGCGGGAGCACGCGCCGGCCACTTTTTTTCTGATCGGAATTCAGACCGACAAGTTTTCTGGCCTGGCGAAACGGATCTACGACGAAAAACACACGATTGGAAATCACACCTTCACGCATCCCGACGTAAGCAACATCACGGATACGCAAATGCGGGTGGAGTTGAATCTCACGGAGCGGCTGTTTGCCAGTCTTGTGGGAGTTCAAGCCAGGCTGATGCGTCCGCCGTACGCCATCGACGAAGAACCAGACACGGCCGACCAGGTGAAGCCGCTCGAATTCGCACAAGACATGGGCTACATCACCGTGGGCAACCGGATCGATCCCAACGATTGGAGCGATAAACCGCGGCACAGCGCCGAGGAACTTTCTGCATACGTGCTGGCGCATCTGCCGCCCTGCGGTCCGAACGACTTGCGCTGCGGCAACATTATTATTCTGCACGACGGGGGCGGGAATCGCGCGGAAACGGTTCGTGCGCTGCCGATGATTATTGACGGCATTCGAGCCCGCGGCCTTGAAATCGCGCCCGTCTATGACCTGCTCGGCAAGACTCGCGCCGACGTGATGGCTCCCTTGCCTACGGGCCAGCGTTGGGCTGCCCGCCTCGACCGCCTTGGCTTCTGGCTCTTTGACGCGGTGGTGGTGGGGATCGCATGGATCTTTTTCATCGGCGATATCCTCATGACAGGGCGCTTACTGTTCATCGGTGCGGCCGCTGTGTACGACCGTCTGCAAGAGAAGATTTTCGGCAAGCCGGCAGAGGTCGCTTCGTACAGGCCGAAGGTCGCTGTTCTGATTCCAGCTTACAACGAAGAGAAGGTGATCGAGCGTACGGTGCGTGCCGCGCTTAATTCCGACTACCCCAATTTGCGTGTAATCGTCATCGACGATGGGTCGCGCGACCGCACGCTGGAAGTGGCGCGCCGGGCCTTTGCCAGGGAGGAAGCTCACGGAAAAGTACTAATACTCACGAAGGCGAATGGCGGCAAGGCTGCCGCGCTTAACTACGGCATTGAACATATTCAGGATGCGGAGCTCTTCGTTGGTATCGATGCCGACACGATCATCGCCGGGGATGCCATTTCGCGCCTGGTACCGCATTTCATCAATCCCAAGGTCGGTGCCATAGCGGGCAATGCCAAGGTGGGCAACCGGGTAAATCTGTGGACGCGTTGGCAGGCACTTGAATACATCACCAGTCAGAACTTCGAGCGCCGTGCTCTGGACGTTCTTGGCGCGGTGAGCGTGGTGCCCGGAGCGATCGGGGCGTGGCGCGTCTCCGCTGTGCGCGAAACGGGCGGCTACCAGCTTGACACTGTTGCAGAAGATGCCGATCTCACTATGGCTCTGTTACGCCGCGGCTACCGGGTGGAGTACGAAGATATGGCTTTGGCTTACACCGAAGCACCAACAAATGCGAATGGACTGATGCGCCAGCGTTTTCGCTGGTCTTTCGGAATTCTGCAGGCGGTTTATAAACACAGCGGCGTGTTTGCGCGTAAAGGAGCTCTGGGTTTTGTGGCGCTGCCCAACATTGTGATCTTCCAGATTCTGCTGCCGCTTGTGTCGCCGCTGATCGATATCATGTTCGCGGTTGGCGCTGTCTGGTATTTCATCCAGAAACATTTTCATCCCGATTCCACGGACCCCGCGAGCTTTCATAAACTGGTTGCATTCTTCTTCGTATTTCTAGTGGTTGACTTTCTGGCCTCAGCGCTGGCATTCGCGCTGGAGCGGCGTCGTCCCGATGACAAGGAAGATGTCTGGCTGTTGAGCCAGGTCTGGCTGCAACGCTTCGCCTACCGGCAGTTATTCTCAGTGGTCCTGTTCAAAACGCTCAAGCGTGCGCTCGAAGGGCGTAGGTTCGCGTGGGATAAGTTGGAACGGACCGCCGCGGTGAGATATGTGGCGTCGGAGAATCGGGATTCGGTGAGGGTGCCGTAGGCGGCCAGCCGTCATTAGTTTTATCGGACTACATCAACGAAACAGCAGCCCTGTAAACTCCGCCAGATTCCGCCGCCACACTATCCAGGTGTGCATGCCGGGCGTCTCGATCTCGGTCTCCTTCACGCCTTTTGTCTTGAGCCATTCTCGGAGATTGCGATTGATCGCGATCAGACGATCCTCAGTGCCACACGCAATCCACAGCAAGTGCAGTTGCTGATTCGCTCTTGCGTCGAGCGCAGGAAAATCTTTTTGAAACTCCTCAGGAATGCCTCCCGAACTGAAAGCGCCGATCCAGGAAAACTTGTCGAGGTTGTTCAGCCCGGTGAGCAGCGATTCCGAGCCGCCCATGGATAACCCGGCAATCGCCCGCGCATTGCGGTCTTTCGTGATCCGGTATTCGTTTTCCACCCGTGGCATGACCTCAGTGAGCAGCGCGGCACTGAACTTGTTGAAGTTGCGATCCCGCACCTCGGTATGACTCCACGCATTCCACCCTAGGCGAATCATCTCCATGGTCCCGTAACCCAGAGGCATCACCAAGATCATGGGCTTGGCTTTGCCCTGAGCGATGAGATTGTCGAGGATCACGTTCGCGTGTCCAACCGCCGTCCACCCGCTGGCATCGTCACTGAATCCGTGGAGAAGATAAAGCACCGGATACGTCTTCCTCGCGGAAGGATCGTAGCCCGGTGGAGTGTACACGTAGTAATCGCGATCATCTCCCGCAACCGTGGACTGATAGAAGTGATGATGAATCTCTCCGTGGGGCACATCGTTCAATTCCCAAGGCAGCGAGGGCGGTCCGGGAATATGGACGAAATTTCCCGGAGAAATCAGATTCGGAACGAGCGAGGAGTTGGACGCATCGAGCGAGCGTGCGCCGTCGGCCATGAAAGAATATCCGTAGTAGTCCGGCGCCAGCGGCGCAGTGGTGACGGTCCAAACGCCCTGATCGTCTTTCTGCATTTCGACAGGCGCGGCGCCTTCGAGGTCAAGTTTGACCTCTCTCGCGTTGGGCGCACGAAAGCGGAAAGTTACGCTGCCGTCGGGATGGATATCGGGAGAAACTATTGGCGTGGCCGGGGGCGAAGGCAGCTGCCCAGATTTTTTCTCCTGACCTACAACCCAGCCTGCTATTACCAACAGGACCGAAAATAGGTGGAGCGGAGCCAGGTGTAGCGGAGACCAGAGACGACGCATGCATCCCCCGCAAGAAGTTGAGACAGCTGAAATCGGTAGCGGCTACAGCTTCTTTTCCGCGACTTCCAGCCGATTCTCCGCTTTGTGCAGCGCATTCAAGGAGCGCTCGACGTCCACATTAATGTCGCCGCTCGTGAGCCGCTGCTCGGCCCGGTCTTTACTTTTACGCGCGCGCTCGACGTCGATCTCGGATGGGCGCTCGGCAGTTTCGGCGAGGATTGTTACTTTATCGGGCAGCACTTCGGCAAATCCCCAAGCCACGGCCAGCCGCTGCTCTTCTGCACCGGCCCGGTAGGTAATTTCGCCCACAGCGAGTTCGGTGATGAGCGGAGCGTGACCGGGCAGAACGCCGAGATAGCCGTTCTTGCCGGGAATCTGCACTTCCTCCGCCGCCGTGGCTACCACTCTTTTCTCCGGCGTGACAATCTCGAGTTGGAAAGTATCTGACATGCAAAACCCGGCATTGGACCTCGGACCGCAGGCTTCCGCAAACCTTCGATATCCGAGGTCTGAGGTCCGGCGTCTGTTCCTACGCCGCTGTCTTCATCTTTTCTGCCGCTTCCAACACTTCTTCGATCGGGCCCTTCATGTAAAACGCCTGCTCGGGGATGTCATCGTACTTGCCATCGACAATTGCTTTGAAGCCCTTCACCGTATCGGCAATCTTCACGTAACGTCCGGCTGCGCCGGTGAATTGTTCCGCAACGTGGAACGGCTGCGAGAGGAAGCGCTGAATCTTTCGCGCGCGCGCCACGGTCAGTTTTTGATCTTCGCTGAGTTCATCGATACCGAGAATCGCGATGATGTCCTGCAGGTCCTTGTAAGTCTGCAGCGTCTTCTTCACCGACTGCGCAACGTCATAATGCTCTTGCCCGACGATGCGCGCATCCAGAATGCGCGAGGTGGAGGCCAGCGGATCGACTGCGGGATAAATTCCGATCTCGGTCAGTGCGCGCGAGAGCACAGTGGTCGCGTCGAGGTGAGCAAAGGTGGTCGCTGGAGCGGGATCGGTTAAGTCATCAGCGGGAACGTAGATCGCCTGCACCGAAGTGACCGAGCCTTTCTTCGTGGACGTGATACGCTCCTGCAGTTCACCCATTTCCGTCGCCAGATTTGGCTGATAGCCCACGGCGCTGGGCATGCGGCCGAGCAGCGCGGACACTTCGGAGCCCGCCTGCGTGAAACGGAAAATGTTGTCGATGAAGAGAAGCGTGTCTGCGCCTTCGGCATCGCGGAAGTATTCCGCGACCGTAAGTCCTGTGAGCGCTACTCGCAAGCGGGCACCCGGCGGTTCCGTCATCTGACCGTAAATCAGCGCCGCCTTCGACTCCGCAGGCTTGCCAGGCTTGATCACACCCGATTCCGTCATCTCCAGCCATAAGTCGTTACCTTCTCTCGTGCGCTCGCCCACGCCCGCAAACACCGAATAGCCGCCGTGCTGCTTGGCGACGTTGTTGATCAGTTCCATGATGACGACGGTCTTACCCACGCCCGCGCCGCCAAACAGGCCGATCTTGCCACCCTTCAGGAACGGTTGAATGAGGTCGATGACTTTCACGCCGGTCTCGAACATCTCCGCGGTCGTGGCCTGTTCGTCGAACGCCGGCGCCAGGCGGTGAATCGGCATTCTCTCTTTGAATTCGATCGGGCCCAGCTGATCCACTGGTTCGCCGATCACATTCATCACGCGTCCGAGCGTGCCACGACCTACAGGGACCGAGATCGGGCCGCCCTGATCGATGGCTTTCATGCCGCGCACCATACCCTCGGTCGCTTCCATGGCGATACAGCGCACGCGTCCTTCGCCCAGGTGCTGCTGGACTTCAAGAATTACGTTCACGGGGCTCGGGACGGTAAACCCGTCGCTTACCACTCTCACAGCTTCATAGATAGGCGGCAGATGGCCTTCGGAAAATTGCACGTCCACTGCCGGCCCTGCGATTTGAACTACGTGTCCGATATTCTCTGGCATAAATTTAGCTTCTAGCTGCTAGCTCCTGGCTTGACAAGCACTAGGAATTCAGCGATCAGCATTCAGCCCTTGCACCTTAGCTTAGCGTCCGGCAACAAGCCTTATAGGCCGAGTGCTGAGTGCTGACTGCTAGGTGCTCGCTACATCGCCGCCGCTCCGCTCACGATCTCGATAATCTCCTTCGTGATCTTGGCCTGCCGGGCCCGATTCATGGCCAGCGTCAGGGAGTCGATCATATCTGTGGCGTTGCTGGTGGCCGACTCCATCGCGGTCATGCGTGCGGCATGTTCGGCAGCGACTGATTCCAGCAAGGCGCGGAAAATCTGGATGGCGACATATTTTGGCAGCAGGGCGCGGAACAATTCCTCGGGCGACTGTTCGTATATGTAATCCACTTGCGCGGTACCGAAATGGGTCGCGGCCTCGTCGACCGGGGATTCGGAGCGCCGCAAACCCACCCCTGCGCTCACTGCCGCCTCTTTCGCTCGTTTCTTTTCTTCTTCCGTCATCTCTTCGGCGAGGCGCACTGCCGGCTCGCCAACTTGCTCGATGGGAAGAATCTGTTCGACAACGAGGCGCTGCGCAATCACGGATTTGAATTCGTTGAAAACTACATAGACCGAGTCGATCTCTTCGCGCTTGTAGCGCTCAATTATGCCTTCCGCGATGGTGCGCGCTTGCGAAAATTCCAGCTTGCCGAGAACACCGACATGCTCACCCGTAATTTGTATCGGTCCGGCACCCCCGGCAGACTCGGTTTCAGGGTGTTTCTCCAGCGATTCCTCGGACTCGGCTAGGCTGCGGGCCTGCACTGGAGCGGCAGGATAGCGCCGGCGCAAAAAATCGCGCCCTTTGCGGCCAATCGCCTCGATATCGACATTCTTATTCGTCTTCAATTCGAGAAAACGCGTGGCTGCTTTGGTGATGTTGGCGCTGAAAGCCCCCGCCAGACCCTTGTCGCCGGTAACAACGATCAGAAGAATATTGTTCTCCGTCCGCTGCGCGAGCAAAGGATGTTTTACCTCGCCTGTTTCCGGATCATAAATCTCAGCGCGCGCCACCAGCGACTTCAGGACATTCGTCAACATCTGCGCGTAAGGGCGCGCCGCCAGAGTACGCTCCTGCGCGCGGCGCAGCTTCGCCGCCGAGACCACTTTCATGGCCTTGGTGATCTGCCGCGTGTTCACCACGCTGCGGATACGGCGCCGAATATCGAGAATGTTGGCCATTGTCAGAGTTGCGAGTACCGAGTACCGAGTTAAGCCATCTTCACTCGGTACTCAGTACCAGGTACTCGGTACTATTTTGCTACCGCTTCTCTTGACGACACGAACTGCTGTTTCGCCTGCTTGACTAAATCAGTTAACTGCGCTTTCAGACCGTCGTCGAGAATTTTCTTTTCCATGATTGTGCGCAGCAGGCCTCCGGCGGTTGCCTCGACGTACTCGTACAACTCTTTTTCGAAGTCGCGGACTTGATTGACGGGAAGATCGTCCAGGAATCCTCCAGTGCCTGCGAAGATGATCAGAATCTGCTTGGAGAACGGCAGCGGCGAAAATTGGTTCTGCTTTAGCAGTTCGACCAGCCGTTGTCCGCGGTTGAGTTGCGCTTGCGTCGCTTTGTCGAGGTCGCTACCGAACTGCGCGAATGCTGCCAATTCCCGGTACTGCGCGAGTTCCAGTTTCAACGTACCAGCAACCTGGCGCATGGCTTTAATCTGTGCGCTGCCGCCGACGCGACTCACCGAAAGACCTACGTTCACCGCGGGACGAACGCCCTGGTTGAACAGATCGGTTTCCAGATAAATCTGCCCGTCGGTGATTGAGATCACATTGGTCGGAATGTAGGCGGAAACGTCGCCCGCTTGCGTCTCAATGATGGGCAGCGCGGTCAGCGATCCACCGCCTTTCTTGTCGCTCAACTTTGAAGCACGCTCCAGCAGCCGTGAGTGGAGATAAAACACGTCTCCCGGATACGCCTCACGTCCCGGTGGACGCCGCAGCAGCAACGAGATTTCGCGGTACGACGCCGCATGCTTCGAAAGATCGTCATAGATGACCAGCGCATGCCGCTTGTTGTCGCGGAAGTATTCGCCGATTGCACACGCGGCGTAAGGCGAAATGTATTGCATGGGCGCAGGTTCTGACGCCGACGCCGCGACCACGATGGTATATTCCATCGCGCCGTAATCTTCCAGAATTTTCACCACCTGAGCAATCGACGATCGCTTCTGTCCAATCGCGTTATAGATGCAGATCAGGTCGTTTCCCTTGCTGTTAATGATGGTGTCGAGCGCAACCGCAGTTTTGCCCGTCTGACGGTCGCCAATGATCAGCTCGCGCTGACCGCGGCCGATCGGGATCATGCTGTCGATGGCCTTCAGTCCGGTGGCCATGGGCTCGCGTACGGGCTGGCGGTCAATGACGCCTGGCGCCAGTCGCTCGAGGGCGATAAATTTGTCAGTCGCGATGGGACCTTTGTCGTCGATGGGGCGGCCGAGCGAGTCGACTACGCGGCCGATCATGGCGTCGCCGACGGGCACACTCATGATGCGCCCCGTGCGCTTCACTTCGTCGCCTTCTTTGATCTCGGTATATTCGCCGAGCAGCACCACGCCCACCTGATCTTCCTCCAGGTTCATGGCGATGCCCGCAACGTCATGAGGAAAGGAAAGAAGTTCGCCGGCCATTACCTTGTCGAGTCCATAGACGCGGGCAATGCCGTCGCCCAGCGTGATGACCGTGCCGGTCTCGTCCACCGAGATCTTCGATTCGTAGTTCTCGATCTGCTCGCGGATCAGTTTTGTAATTTCGTCTGCCTTGATCTGTGCCATAGATAGCTCTCAGCTTTCAGCCATCAGCTGTCAGCTTGAATCTGTTTGCGGAGTTCGCACTTAGCACTGGCATTCAGCACCTGGGCCTCGTGGAGGCTTAATTATTTGAGTGCTGGCTAAGCGCTAAGCGCCGCTTATCTCTTCTCGAATCCTTTCCAACTGGCCCTTCACCGAACCATCGTAAATTGTGCTGCCCAGGTGGAGGACTGCGCCCCCGAGAAGCGACGCGTCTTGTTCGTATTGAGCGCGCACTTTCTTTCCCGTCAGCTTCGCGACCTGCGCCTCGAACTCGCGCCTTTCTGCGTCATTTAATTCGCGGGCGCTGACGATTTGCGCCTCGGCGAATCCCAGCCGCGCGTCGAGTTCTCTCCCCAGTTGCCGGATAATGGGCTCTAGAAAATGCACGCGCCGGTGATCGATCAGGATCGCGACCAAATTCCTCACTTCCTTCGAAATCCCATCGCGCTCGGCAATTACGTCAAGCACGCGGCGTTTCTGATCAGCAGGGATCGCGGGATTTTCCCACACACGACGCAAATCCGTGCTTTCGTCCAGCAAGGTCGCGATCGTGCGCAACTGCGCAACCGAACGATCCGCATCAAGATGCTCGTCTAGAACCACATCCGCAAAGGCGCGAGCGTAGGTGCTGGCGACCGAAGCCATACGCTAGCGGCCTCCCTTTCCAGATATGTCAGATCCGCTGCCAGGCAAATTGGAAGCAGGCGAATCTGAATACGCGCCCAGTTCTCCTGCAAAATTCCTTACCAACGCTTGATCGGTTCCGGCATCGACATGAATCTGCTTCCTTGCAAGACCGATCGCCAGATCAGCCGCATAGGCAGTCAATTCGCGCCGCGCCGCCTTGGCGGCGGCGGCGATCTCCTGCTGCGCCGATTCCACGATTTTTCGCGCATCTTCCTGAGCCGCCGCCTGGATTCGTGCTTCTTCGGTTGCTGCCTCTTTCTCGGCGGCGTTGCGCATCATGCCTATTTCACCGTCCAGTTTCATCAGGCGCGATTCGATCTCTGCCAATCTGCGGCGCGCTTCTTCGCTGGCCTTCTGCGCCTCCTGCATTGCCTTCTGAATCGCCGCGGTGCGCGCGCTGAATGCGGCCGGCAGATACTTGCGAGCAACCCAGAAGATCAATCCGGCAATCACGGCAAAATTCAGCAGAATGCTCAACAGGTAAGCATTTCCGTTGCTCAGGCCCGTGTGCTTTGCAACGAACTGCACTGATGGCGACTCTTTGAACTCGGCCTTGTCATCTTTTTCTTCTCCGGCGGCTTCACGGGTTTTGTGCGACAGTTGGCGCCCGAAACCGGGCTCCTTCGACGATTCATGCTTTGACGGCTCATGCTTTGATGAATCATGGGACTGCTGATTTTGCGCCGGCGGCGCCGACTGTGGCGGCGGTTCCTGCGCGGAGAGCGAAACGGGCCCTCCGGCCAGACTCAAGGCGACCAGCATCATTAGACACGGGCGTGTGATTTTTTTCGAGAAAACCATTTGGTTCGCTTGCGCAATCGGTTCGCGCGATTTCCAGCACTGAGGATTTAAGCCGCGAGACTTTAAGGCGCGAAACCTTATGCCGCGAGACAGTGAGTGATGAGGCATCAAAGTCCTGCTCCGGCCGGCTCCAACACACGGCGCATGATCTCGGTCGCCAAGCCCTGCCCCTCGGCCTGCAAACCGTCCTGCGCGGCCTCGCGATCTTTTTCGATGTCAGCCTTCGCCGCCTGCACTTGCGCGTGAGCCTGGTTGCGAGCTTGGTTCAAAGCTGCGGTGCGCGCATCGAGCGCCGCTTTGCGCCGCGCTTCCTGTGCGCGGAATACAGTTGCTCGCGCCTCGCGCAAACGCTGCTCGTATTCGGATGTGCGTGCCTCAGCCGCGGCAATGTCCGCCCGCGACTTCTCGACCGCTCCCTCGGTCTTGGCGCGCCGCTCGGCAAGCACCCGCTGCAGGGGCTTGTGCACGATGGCCGCATAGAGCGCGTACAGGAGTGCCAGCAGAATTACTGTGGGCACCGCGCCGAGCAGTAATTCCCCTAGTTGTCGTAGCGTTTGATCCATTCAATGCAGCTATACAGGAAAATGAGGGCTATGAAAACTGATAAGTCTAACGTCCGAGGGAGTTTATGTCAACGCAAAGGCTAATTTTTCTGGGAGTTTTCGGGGATGCGAAGGTGTCGAAATGGGGCAAAATGAGGCGAAATCCGCGGTTGTCCTTTCGGGAGCAGAAAGCTGCAACTAATCCTTGACTTCTCGGTACAGAGGACTAGCATAGAAGTATCACCTCCGATCCAATTCAGGATCGAATGGGCCGATAGCCAAGGACTGTCACCGCTTCTTGGTTGCCGGCCCATTTAAATTGCGGAGGGGCTACCACATATATGGCTAGACCGATCCCGGATTCAAAACCGGGCAACCTTCGTTTCTAGCCGCAGACAATAAAGTCTTGTCAGCGCAAACGAAGATCGGTTCGTCGTCGCCTGAAATCGACCTGAGCATCAAGTATCCTGCCAACTGGACAGCGTCGAAGCCCTTAAGTGGGTATCCATCGATCAGGGCCAAGGCCACGTCCATGAGCGAGTCCGTGAAAGGCTGAATTACAAATCGGCCCTCCGCATGTTGACGAAAAGATTCGATCAATAAGTCGGCCTCGGCGATAGAGACTTCGCCACCACGCTGTTGCCGCCGGATCGCGGCCCTAAACTCTACCTGCGCGAGAGACAGAATCGCAAACCTATTTCCGGCGGCGCTGGCCGCGAGGCTTACCAAATGATCCGTGCCAAGCTCATATGCATAGAGCTTAACCAGAGCGCTAGTCTCCAGATAGTAAAGCGCCAATGGCTTATCGCCTTTCGCGGAGGATTATGGCCGACAGTGGCTCACCTTTGATATGAATGGGGTGAAAGTCGAGATCCTTCCTTGGCTGCCCCAGCACGGCTTGCACTTTCGGCATCAATCGGTTGAGGCGAATGCTTGTAACCGGAAACTGCGGAGACTTTGGGTTTGGCACCGGCTTCCTCAGTATCAGCCTATTGTCGATTGCATACCGAAGAGCATTCTGTCGCTCCACATCCGAGCGAAGGTAGGGGATGTTTTCCGCTGGAAGGATCTCGTCGCGAAATTTCTTTAGGGAAACGAAGCTCCAGCCTGGTGTCGATTCTGCGCGATCTAAGGCCCGCAGCAGCTCCGCTTCCGCAGGATGCACATCGAGGCTCTCGCCAGGTGCATCGGGCGAAACCTTGGCGCTTGGCTCGCTAGGAGGTAGCGTGTGGGCCCTTGCTGCGCCTTCGGAGACGGGAGCCGGTTCCGCAACAGCGAAAGGCTCAAGCCAGAACTGGGCGGGTTCAGACTTCTCAGGCGCCCACGCCTGAGCCACCGCATTGCTGCGCTTTTTGCGACCATCGGCGTTCAAAAGAGATAGGCGAAGACGGGAACTTTCGTGGATTGGATAGCCATGACGCTTCAGGGCTGCCTTTAGAGGCTTGTCAAGTTCCTCCGCAATACTCGATTCGACCTGCTCGATATTAATTTTCATTTTCGACCCCTAGTCTTAGAATAGGCGTTACACCGCAACGCATATATATAATAGTAACGAAATTAATCGGTTGTCAAGTGAAATCTTGGCCGTTCACTGCCCCGCCATCCATTCCCTCACCTTTCGCACCACTGACTCCGGCGCCTCCACTTCCAACTCCACCGCGCCATCCTTATATTTGCGCGAATAAATCCGTGCCTTCGCCTCCAGCATGGCCAGCATCTTCCCTTCTTTCTGCGGGACGCGCAGGTGCACGCGGCTAACCGGATCTTCTTCGATCATGGCATCGATGCGCGCCAGCAGTTTGTCAAGGCCTGTGCCTTCTGCCGCGGATACGTAAACCGTGTTATCACCGTTGCGCGAAGAATCGTGCAACAAACTTTCGGCCACCTCGACATCCAGAAGATCGACCTTATTCATCACCCGCAAGCGCGGCTTTTTTTCCGCCTCGAGTTCCTTCAAGACAATCTCGACTTGCGCGTCCTGTTCGGTGGAGAGGCGGCTGCTGGCGTCCGACACGTGCAGGATCAGGGATGCGCGCTGCACTTCTTCAAGCGTGGCGCGAAAGGCCGAGACCAGCGTGTGCGGCAGGCTGCGAATGAATCCCACCGTATCGGAAAGCAGTACCTTGCGCTTCGAGGGCAGCGTCACGGCCCGGATTGTGGGATCAAGCGTTGCGAACATGCGCGGCGAGGCCACCACCGCCGCTCGAGTAAGCGCATTGAACAGCGTGGACTTGCCCGCGTTTGTGTAGCCGACCAGCGCCACGGTGGCGATTGGAGCAGACTCACGGCGCTGCCGCTGCTGAGCGCGAATGCGCTTTACGTTCTCGAGTTGTTGCTCGACGTGCCGGATGCGGCGGTAAATTTTCCGGCGATCAGCTTCGAGCTGAGTTTCACCGGGTCCGCGCGTGCCGATGCCGCCACCGAGTTGCGACATCTCGACGCCGCGGCCTGCAAGGCGCGGGAGTAGGTATTGCAGTTGCGCCAGCTCCACCTGTAACTGGCCTTCGCGCGTGCGCGCATGGCGAGCAAAAATGTCGAGGATGAGTTGAGTGCGGTCGATCACACGCCGCTTCACGATTTTTTCGATGTTGCGCTGCTGCGAAGCGCTGAGATCGTGATCGAAGAGAAGAAGGTCAGCATTCACGGACGCGGCCGCTCCGGCAATTTCCTCGAGCTTGCCCGCCCCAATCAAAGTGGCAGGATCGAACCGGTCGCGGCGCTGCAGAATTTCGCCAACTACGTTCGCCCCCGCGCTACCCGCGAGGGTGCGCAGTTCGGCCAAGGACTCATCCGCATCAAACTCCGGCACGCTCGGCTTGTTGCTCGCCGACCTTACCGAGGCGGATGGACTGGACTTTACCGCAGGGATATCCGCAGCCGTCGCCGCATCGCGCGCCGCCTGTGCTTGTGCAGTAACCTGATTCTTAGCAGATCGTCCGCGCGTGCGGACGTCGATGCCGATGAGAAAGGCGCGCTCCCGATCGTCTTCCGCACGGACATTCTCCGGGCCGGAATCTGCGACCAAAGGCACACGTGAACCTTCGAACGTGCGGACGCGCGTCTTCTTGGGATGAGAACTGCGCAAACCGGAAACGCCTTACCCTTCGGAGCCCGAGGCGCTCGCCGCTGAAGCCGTTACCGGCGAGGTAGCCCCGGCCGCGGCCGCCACCTTGGCTTCCGGGTGCGGCAAGTGTGCGCTGTGCGACCCCGTGCGGCCAATCACAATGGTGGAAATGGCGTGCTTGAAGATCAATTGCTCTTGTCCGTTGGCCTCGAGCACGACGGAATACTTGTCGAAGGAGCGAATGCGGCCTGTCAGCTTAACGCCGCTCAGCAGATAAATGGTGATGCTCAAGCGCTCCTTGCGGGCTGTGTTCAGGAAGGAATCCTGGATGTTCTGCGCCGGCTTGCTGCTATCCATAGCCGATCTCCTTATATTGTGACTTCCAATCAACAACTCGCTCCTTTGGCGTGCGCGCCAGGGCGAGTTCAAAACAACAGCGTTTCCTCGCGGGACGTTTTCTGTATCTGTACGACCCGCTCAAGGAAGACGGGGGGACACCCTGCCTCCTCGCAACGTCGATTTTGCGACGATGCGGCGCCTGGCAGGTAGCTGCGAGTACGATACGTCCTAAACCCGCGCTTTTCAACCGTGAACTTGCAGAAATCCGCTTTCTTCCCAGTATTTCCCGAGGTGCGCTTTCTGATCTGGCTACTGCCGTTGTGTACAATCCCCGCGTGGACAATTCTTTGCATTTCGTGGAGGCATCATGGCCAGCACTGCAGCGTTGTTTGCACCTCAAATCAATTTTTCCCAGGACTTCAACACAAACTTCCTCATGCTGGTTCGCTGGATTCATTTTCTCGCCGGGATTACCTGGATCGGCTTGCTCTATTTCTTCAACCTTGTGAATGTGCCGCTGATGAAAGAGCTGGACGCAGCTACTAAGGGCAAAGTCATGCCTGCGCTGATGACGCGTTCGCTGTGGTGGTTTCGGATGTCAGCAGCGCTGACCGTGCTGGCGGGCCTGGCGTACTGGGGAAATGTGGTTGGGGGAGATGCGCGGAACGGAGGCGGCTCGGCGGGTGCGGTGATGGGCACCTTCTTCTTGATCTGGACCATCGTTTGGGGAGTGCTTTACGCCTGCCTCATCCCGGGAAAGGGGATCTTCGACAATGGTGCATTCGTCGGCATCGTTTACGCGGTCGTCGTCGCAGTTGCCGCCTGGCTCTTCCTGAGCCTTAATAACCACGGCTGGGAGAGCAATCGCCTCCTCTCCATTGGGATCGGCGGCGGCATCGGATGGGTGATGCTGCTGAACGTCTGGGGAGTGATCTGGCGCATCCAGAAGCGCCTCATCCAATGGACGCGCGACAATGCCACCAACGGCACTCCCATGCCCGATAAAGCCAAAGCTATGGCCCGCCAGGCCTTTCTGGCCAGCCGAGCCAATGCGTTTCTGTCGGTGGTGATGCTGTTCTTCATGGGTGCGGCGAGCCACTATCCCATGTTTGGGAAGTAAGCCCACCTGGACGTTTGGCACAACAGGAAACATCGGGAAAAGAAAGAAGGAGCGTCTCTTGGGACGCTCCTTTTTTCCGCTTAAGCGTTCGTGGCTAGAAGTAAATCTTCGCGCCCAGCTGCACCACCCTGCCTGCGCCATCGGTGCTTATTGACTGAACCGTATTGACAGTACCAAAAGCCGGCCCGGCGGAAATATTATTTACGGGCGTTCCAAAATTGGCGTGGTTGAAGGTGTTGAAGGTCTCAAAGCGCAATTCGACATACTTTGATTCCGTAAACTTAATATCCTTTTCCAACGCCATGTCCCAGTAGTTCAATCCCGGCCCATAAAAAGGGTTGCGATTGGCGGTCCCTTGGACACCGGTGGGCGGGGCCACAAAAGAGCCTGGATTCAGCCAATAGTTCTGCACACCGCCGATCGTATTGTTTCTCGGGTTGTGGTCGATATGTATCGGCGCGCCTGTGGCATCCACGAAATCAGGAGCGGCGAAAAATGACTGGTTGCCAGAGTACTGCAAGTCGTTGAAATTCGTGTTGAAGGCATTAACCGGAAAACCTCTCTGGAAGGTGGCAATGCCAGAAAGGTTCCAACCGTCCGTCAAGGCCCTCCAGCGGTGCCCATACCGATAGATCGGCAACGTGTACACGTAGTTCAGCACCAGTCTTTGGGGGGCATCATTGGCCGAAGGACCATACATCCGTGCTACGTCTAGAGGGTTAATGCCTGGATTGTTGAAGGCGCTGTTCTCCAGGTTCGAGGTGTAGTCGAAGTTTCGCGACCAAGTATAGGCGGCTTGGAATTGCAGGCCGTTACTGAAATGGCGGTTTATGGAGGCTTGCAAAGAATTGTAGTTCGAATTGAACTCGGTGGCAAAGAAGCCAATCTCTCCATATACGTTCGCGTTGTACTGGAACGTACCGGGGGTACACGCGCCGGTGGCCGGACACACAGTTGGGCCCAGACCGAAGTCGCTAGTGGCACCAGCAGCGACTGCTGCTGGGTCGCCGAAGGCGTTCCCCGCTGGATTCAAATTGTATGCACCCTCCAAGTGCCTACCCACACTTCCAACGTAGGCAATGGTTGCGACGGTCGATTTTGAAACCTGATACTCGACTGTCAAGTTGTAATTCGTTGACCTGGGAACAGTAAGCCGCGGATC
Source organism: uncultured Acidobacteriota bacterium (assembly GCA_963717205.1). Classification (GTDB taxonomy): domain Bacteria; phylum Acidobacteriota; class Terriglobia; order Terriglobales; family Acidobacteriaceae; genus Sulfotelmatobacter. The sequence goes on from CAVQVP010000003.1 coordinate 404,461, forward strand.
GTAAAACACGTCGTTGAATCCGATGGGCTCAAACGGGGCGAAATTGGGAGATGAACCGGGCGCAGGCGGGGCAAACGGAAATGGTACCAACGTGGTTCCGCTCGGGATAGCTCCGACAGCAACGGGATTCACAGAAGCGTACGGGTTCGCAAACGCGGGAGTCGTGCCGAGCGCCCCTGCGCCAGCCGTGGTAATTGAAAACGGCACATTGGTCAGAGTCTGTAACGTAGCCTCTTCTTCGGAACGGTTGTAATAGAGGCCGATGCCGGCGCGGACACTTAGATTGTGAGAACTCCCCGGACTCCAGGCAAACCCGAGGCGAGGAGCGAAGTCGCCGTAATGCACAGTAGCTCCGCCATATTTGTTCACTCCCTTGTCGCCGGGGAAAACCAGGCCGACTGGAGCTGTGGGGAAAACGGTGGACTGCTGCCCCGGATGAAACGCATCTAAGACTTCCCCATTCGCATAGAGATTTGTAAAGGGAGTTTCAATATCCCAGGCAAGACCAAGCGTCACCGTGAGGTTAGGCTTTACTTGCCATTGATCTTGGCCGTAGGAGTAATATTCCCTTCCCCGCGCCCGGATTATGCTGCCACTGCCTTGGTTGTAGCTGCTGGGGAGCCCGAGCAGGAAATCTGCTGCGGCATTCCCCGTGGTGAAGGGTCCCGATGCAAAAAATTGATAGGTGCCGTTCAAGTTGCTGTAGAACGGGTTGTTGATTTCCAGCCGGTCCATGTTGAAACCGAATTTGAGGGTGTGGTGTCCCCAAACCTTGCTGAAGTTGTCCACGACCTGATAGGTGTTTTGCACCCGCGGTTGCGGCCCATCGGCGCTGAATCCCCAACTAAAAAGTCCTGCCACCGCCACGACCGGAAGTTGCGAAAAAGCAGGGGCTTGCGAGGCGGTAAGCCCAGTGAACCCGAAGGCAGATGGGCTTTGGGTGCTCAGGGGTAAAACCGCCTGGTAGTTAGTGCGCAGGTAGGCAAAGCGGGCCTCGTTCAGGCTGGTGGGGGAAAAAGTGTGGTTCCAAGCCGCCGTATCGCCGTAGAACTTTTGCGGGTTGGCGGAGCCAAAACCGGGCAGATTGGCGCCAACGAAAGCCAAGTCGTCGTTAGTTGTATCATTCTCGTACAATCCGTAGTACCAGAACGCGTCCTTATTACCCAGTTTCTCATCGATCCTGTAGATGTACTGATTACGCTTTGCGCTCTCTAAGGGATTGAAAAGGTATTCATCATTCGGCCCGTTGGGAAGGGGAACCTGAGTCAGAATTTTCTGCGTTAATGGGTTCAAATCTTGGCTGGGAATATTCCCCGTAGAGAAGAGTTGAGCAAAAGTGTGTCCCTGGTTGGGTTGGCATTGCACACCACCGCTCACTGGGCACGGGGAAGCACTGTCCCCATACATCGCAAATGGAACGGGGTTTGTTGAGGTCGAGAAGGTGCCCGGCCCAAGATCGCCACCTCGTTGCGCCGAGGTAAGGACAGCTGGCTGAGCCTCACCAAGAAAGAAGGCGTTATAACTACTCGTGAGTCCGGCAGGCTGTGGGGTGGTCGCGTGTCTGCCCTGATAAGAAAAGAAGAAGAACGCGTGATCCTTAACGATTGGGCCGCCAATCGTGCCGCCATACTGGTTTTGATGGAAGAGGGACCTCGTAGTCTCAAACCACGGGATTGCATCCAGGAACGTGTCCCGATAGAACTCGAAAACATCCCCATGAAACGAATTGGTACCGTTCTTGATTGCGGCGTTCACGATTGCGCCAGAATTGCGCCCATACTCGGGATTGATCGTGCTGGTCACCAAATTAAATTCGCCGATGGCGTCGGGACTCGGGATCACGAGCGGAGTATTCAGTGAGATATCGTTGGAATCGGTGCCGTTGATGAGAAAGTTGTTCTGCTGCGTCTCCGCACCGTTCGTAGAGTAGCCGCCTAGAGTACCGCTGGTGCCGAATCGGTCCGAGCCTCCCTGCACCCCAGGCTGCAGCTGCATCAGTTGCGTCCAGTTGCGTCCGTTAAGCGGCAGGTCTACGATCTGTGTCCCCGAAACTGTGGTGCCGAGCTGCATGCTGGTGGTTTCCACCTGTGCAGGATTGGCTTCGACGGTAATCGTTTCAGTGGTCACGCCAACTTCCATGGCTACTCTCAGATTGAATACTTGGTCGAGATCCAAGTGAATATGCCCGGCAGTGAATGTCTTGAAGCCCGTCCTCTCGGCCCGTACCGAATAATCGCCGATGGGCAATTGCAAGAAAGCAAACAAACCATCATTATCTGAGGTGGTGTTGTAGGAGAGGCCGGTGGCGATGTTCGTAGCGGTCAATTTCGTGTCAGGCACGACAGCGCCGGACGGGTCCGTAACCGTACCGCGAATGCTCGCGTACAGGTTGTCGGCCTGCGCCGGGGGCGTCGCAACGAATGCGCACAATAGACCCAGCGCTACGAGAAGCACTACAAAGCCAAACGAGTGGGGTTTCATGAAAAGCCTCCGTATCAGACACGTTCGAACCAAGTGGGTCCAGCTCTAAAATTAGGGAGAGGCCTACTTGCAATGATCTGAGCTACTGAACAGCGATAATGTGCAGTTGGCGTTCCAAAGACAAAACGGAGATAACACACTGATAACAAACATGATATGGCATAGACATTTGTTATTTGTAAAGGTTTGTCTACATCGATTTATGGATGTAAACTACAGAAAATGGTACGTTTTCCTGTCTTTGCGTGAGGCCATCCCAAGCTTGAGTGTTTCTATCCCGCACCTGTAATCGATTTTCGACCTCACACGTCGCCAATCCGAAGCGCCGAGTTTGAAGCGGATTGAAAGGCTTTTCGCCCCGGACTACTAAAAGCTTTCCTGCTACAATCGGCTGTTCCGTGACCACATCTTCCACGAAGTCTAAACCTTTCAAGCTGGAGTCGGCGAAGGGCTACTCGTCCGTTGGAAAGGCTCAGACGTCCGTTCCCCTACTTGATCTCAGGCGGCAATATGACCGAATCGGCGCCGAGGTGCTGGCCGCGGTGGAACGCGTGTGCGCTTCGCAACATTACATTCTTGGGGCTGAAGTGGAGGCACTCGAGCGCGAACTTGCGGAGTTCTGCGGTGCGCGCGACGCAGTGGGTTGCGCCTCAGGCACGGATGCGTTGTGGCTGGCACTTGCTTCAGCCGGGGTGCAGCCGGGAGATCAGGTTCTTACTACTCCTTTCAGCTTTTTCGCTTCGTCCAGCGCCATCGTCCGTGCCGGCGCGCGTCCGGTGTTCGCTGATATCGATCCGCACACTTTTAATCTCAATCCCGCGCAGGTCGAATCTTTCTTGCGCGAAGGCAAACGCGATAAGCTCCGCGCGTTGTTGCCGGTTCATCTCTATGGTCAATGCGCGGAAATGGACGCCTTGCAACGGCTGGCTGACGAATTCCATTTGTGCTTGATCGAGGATGCCGCACAGGCGATCGGAGGCAGTTGGCGGAATAACGCGGGCAAAGTCCAGCTTGCGGGATCGATGGGCACCGCAGCAGCGTTCAGCTTCTATCCCACCAAGAATCTGAGCGCCTACGGCGAGGCTGGTTTGGTTACCACGAACAATCCAGAGATGGCGGCCCATATGCGGCGCCTGCGCAGTCACGGTAGTCCCGAGCGCTACATTCACGAAGAGTTTGGGTGGAATTGCCGTCTCGACGCGCTCCAGGCCGCCGTTTTGCGGGTGAAGTTGAAATATGTGGAGGGATGGAACGAAGCCCGCCGCCAGCGCGCCACGCGATACAACGAACTCTTCGCGGCTGCGGGATTGACCGCCGCTGGTTCGCAACCAGAGGATTCCGCACCGATTCAACTGCCACAGGCTTCGGCGAAGGCTCACCACGTCTTCCATCAATATGTTATTCGCGCTTACCACCGCCAGGAGTTGCGCGAGTTTCTCACCGCGCGCAAGATTGGGACCGAGATCTACTATCCCCTCCCGTTGCACTTGCAACCTTGCTTTGTCTATCTTGGATACCGCGAAGGCGATTTTCCTGAAGCCGAGCGGGCTGCTAAAGAAGTGCTCGCCCTGCCGATGTTCCCGGAACTTACCGAGGAAGAGCAGAGCTGGGTCGTCGCCAGCATCGCGGACTTTTATTGCTAGCCAGATTTGCTAGCCAGATTTCTGCAACTGCACTCTGATATCTAAGACGGTAACTTTCAGCCACGACAATCATCAAACTTACCGGAGTTGGAAGATGAGAAACTTTCCGATCGCAGCGTTGAGGCTATCTCTGGTGGTTGCTGTCTGCTCGGCATTCCCTTTACGCGCGAAGGCGCAAACGTCTGCCGCGGACGCCGATCGCACGCCCGTAGTGGTCGAGCTGTTCACGTCTGAGGGTTGTTCGTCTTGTCCTCCGGCTGACCTGCTCTTGCAAAAGCTGCAAGCAGAGCAACCTGCAACTGGTGCGGAGATTATCGCTTTAGAAGAGCACGTGGATTACTGGAATCACGATGGGTGGGTTGATCCCTATTCCTCACCGGAATGGACGCAGCGGCAACAAACCTACGTGAACCTGGTCAAGAACGATGCGTATACGCCCGAACTCGTGGTCGACGGGCAGAGCCAGTTTGTGGGCAACAATCCGCACCAGGCGAAGTTAGAAATCGAAAAGGCGGCTCGCGCCGCAAAGACGCATGTTGCGATCACTGCGGCGCAGTCGGATTCAAAGGGCTCGCTCTTCCATGTATCGGTAGGAAAACTTGTGGGGGGTACGCCCGGAGACATCGCCGAAATATGGCTCGCTGTGACCGAGGATGGCCTGCATTCGTCGGTGAGTCGAGGGGAGAATGCCGGACATGTCCTGCAGCACGTCGCCACCCTGCGTTCCTTGCAGAGGATCGGGGTCGCGGATGCGAATGCTGCATCTGTCTCCTTCTCCGGAGATCCTGTTGTAAAGTTTAACTCCCATTGGAATATTGGGAAACTTCACGTAACTATTTTCGTGCAGAAGAAAAAGAGCCGGGAGATTCTCGGCGCAGCTTCGACAGCAATTCAAGAGACAACTGTGGACTCTAAGCAGGCGAGCTAAGACTAGCGCCGCCGGCGTTTTGTGGCCGTCTTTGCAAGTGGAAGTTCTTTTTGCTCGCCTAGAGCCAGCACCCGGCGCACGATTGGCGTATTCAGCTTGTACTTACGCTGGCTGACATTGCCGCTATCGTCTTTCACTCGCAGGATGAAGACTGGCAACGAGCCTTCCTTATCGAAATTTTCGTTGGTCACCGTGATCGGCAGCACGCCGTTCAGGCCATGCTCTCGATACGCGGTTTCGTACCGGTGCCTTTTGACGTTCCAGGTGAACACGCGGATTTGATCGTAGTCGTAAGGTAAACCGTCGTGCGGTTCAGTGACGGCACACAGATACTGCGGAACGTCTTTGTCGGTGCCCTCTTTGCCCGTGTCTTTCACCGTATCGAGTACGAAGAACGCGACAATGCGCTGGCCCTCGGCATATTGCGCGATGTCGAGCGGGACGTCGATGTCGACCATACGCCCCAGCACCCAGCCCACCCGGTTCTGCGCGTCACGCACCAGCCACCAGTCTTCCAGCATGGGACCGGAAGCTTTGCCACCAGGTTTCGTGGCCGTGGGCGCTGCTCCCGGCTGCTTCTCAGCCGTGGAGCGTTTCAGAGCGGACACCTTCGCTCCCGCCGAAAGCTGGTACAGGTGCTCGGTTTCGCGGCCGGGCGTGAGATGCAAGTTGGTATCGCTGCGCAACACACCAGGCGTTTGCACGGGATCATTCAGGTTCTCTTGCGTGAGCTTCTGCAGGCTGTCGTAGGTGCGCTGGTCGACCAGGTAGCGTTGCTCGATCCAGCCCTCGAGCCCGCTAGTGGTGCGCACGCGGGCAAAACGCTTTTCGCGCTCCAGTACATCCACGCGCTCGCCGTTTTTCACCGTGCCGACCCGGTTGTAGATTGTGGCCACCTGATCGCGCAGCGTGGCCTGCACCGCCGAGACATAGTTCACTTCGAGTACGCGGTGGCCTCTGCGATTGCAGGCGGAAAATCCCAGCAATAAAGCTGCGGGCAAAGCACACGCCAGAACCAGTCGACAATGCCGTGGATTAAACGGTTTCACAATGCTTGCGAGGTTCACATCAAACGCGGATCACTTTCCACTATAGCGCTTTACTAACACGATTTCCCGGCACGGAGGTGACGCCGGAAACACCTCTGACATGACAGTCCGAGAGCTACGGCGAGGAAATCTAGGTCTATAGTCTGCGGATGGAAGATTTCCGCCAGTCAGACTTCAGAAAGGGTTGTTCCGACAAACAGAGCCGCGGATTTGTTCCCGTAGGCATTTTCCTTTTCTTCGGCGCGGTGATGGCTTCTCTCGCAGGCGCAACACTGATTTGGCGTGGCACACTTCTCGACCGAATATGGATTCTCAATTCCGGGGCATATCGTCAGCTTGCGCCACTGGGCAGAACCATCGGAATACTTTTTCTGATGCTCGGCGCGATTCTTGCCCTTGCCGCTGCGGGCTGGTTTCGGCGCCGACTCTGGGGTTGGAGGTTAGCAGTCATCATCATCGCCACTCAGGTGCTCGGAGATCTAGTCAGCGTGTTCAGGGGCGATATCCTTCGCGGCGGCGTAGGCGTTGCGATTGCAGGGGCACTGTTGCTTTATCTTTGGCGGCCGCATATTCGGTCCCGCTTCCAGAAGATCCCGAGCACGGAATCCTGACATGATAACCCTGATTCGGTTAACATAATCAGGCCAGCTCCAACTAAGCCAACGATAACGAAAAAGAAAACGATAACGATTGAAGATGAATAAGAAATTCAAAACTCATCTCGCTCTTCTATCACTGCCGGTATGGCTACTGACGTTGCTGTTAGGCGCCAATGTGTGGGCCGCGGCGAATGATGCCGTGAATCCGGCGCTACGTCCGCCGAAAGGGGCGCAGGTAGCTATCGTGGTCTTCGAGGATCTTCAGTGCCCGCAGTGCCGCCGCGTCGCGCCCATCCTCGAGCAGGCTTCGAAGACCTATAAGATTCCACTGGTGCGGCACGATTTCCCCCTGCCGATGCACAACTGGTCTTATGACGCGGCCGTGATGGCGCGCTATTTCGACTCGACTTCAAAAGAGCTGGGCAACGAGTTTCGCGACTACATTTTCGCGAACCAGCTTGAGATTAATCCGCAGAACCTGCGCGGCTACGCTGAGAGGTTTGCCAGCGAGCATAAAGTGGACTTCCCCTTCGTGGTCGATCCGCAAGGGAAGTTCGCCGCCGAGGTGAACACCGACCGCGACGTGGGCAGGGCCATCAAACTCGAACACACCCCAACGGTGTACGTCGTCAGCAGCCGACATCCGGACAAGCCGTACGTGGAGATGAAAGACGCTAGCCAACTGTACGCCCTGATTGACGCGATGATGAAGGATTAGATATCAGTTTGCAATTTGCTGTTTCGAGGCTAGACCTCCGACTTCATCTCTTGAGTTGTAATCTGAGTTGAAATCCCGGCCCTCAATAAATCCACAGCACGACTTCGGGATTTTCTCTTAAGCCCTCGTTGACCAGCATTTTCGTCGACGCGCTCAAGGTTGGTACCGACGATCCGCGTCTCCTGCTCGGTGCACCACTACTGCTGGCAGCGCTGGCGTTGCTGGCCTGTTATGTGCCAGCTCGCAGAGCGGCAACAATCGATCCGCTGAAGGCATTGCGGCAGGAGTAGAAGGTTTAGAGGACTGAGCCCGCAGGCTGATCATACTAATCACAAGCGGAGTCTCTAGGTTTCCGGCGACAAAAAAAGGCGCCGGAATTTTTCCGGCGCCGAGAGGCTCGCGAGATGCGGTCTAGCGAGTTTGTTCCCTACGCAAAATTTATTTGCTCTCCGCGATGGGGCTGGCCCCGAAATCGCGGCGATTGTTGACGGCGGTGCGAGCCGCGCGGGCGGCGGGCGGGTTGGCAACTGCGGCGCCGTAGCGCTCCAGCAGAACCGGCGCCATCGTGTTTTCGGCTTCCTTGACGAAGATCATCTGATTCTCAGATGCCATATCCACGCGGACAAAGTCACCCAGTTTAACCTGCGCAGTCGCGACTAGATTCGCCAGCGGAAACACCAGATGCCGCTCGATCGCGCGCTTAAGATGGCGTGCACCGTAACGCGGATCGGTACCTTCCTTCAGCAAAAATTGTTTCACTCCGCTGGTGCAGTTGAAGACAAATTGATTGGTCCCAGCGGCCGTCAGCACGCGCTGCTGCACCATTCCGAGTTCGATCTCGAGAATCTGCGCCAGATGCTCGTCGCGCAGGGTCTTGAATACCACAGTCTTGTCGATGCGGTTCATGAACTCCGGCGTAAACTTGCGCCGCGCAGCTTCGACGGCGGTGCGCTGAATTTTGTCGTCAAAGTTGTTGTCAACTTCCACCGCCTTTGGAGCGAAACCGAAACCACCATCGACCAAGTTCGTCATCTCGCTGGCCCCCAGGTTCGAGGTCAGGATAATGATGCATTGCGAAAGATCGACCCGGCGATTGTCACCCAGCGTGAGCGTAGCCTTATCGAGAATTCCAAGCAGCAACTGCCACAGCGAGTCGCTGGCCTTCTCGATTTCGTCAAAGAGGAGGATCGACAGCTTCAGCTTCTCCGTGAACCACTGATTCAGCGCTTCCTGCGTCAGCAGAGGATGCGTCTCACGATGCCCCAGATATCCCGGAGGCGAGCCGATTAACTTTGCAATCTCGTGCGAGTGCTGGAACTCGGCGCAATCAATCTTGATGCAGGCATGCGCGTCGCCGAATAGCGCCTCGGCCATGGCTTCCACCACGCGCGTCTTACCCGACCCGGTCGGGCCGAGAAAAAGCAGGTTGCCCACCGGACGCCCCGGCGCATTCAACCCTGCCAGAAACATCTGGTAAATCTCGGCGACCTTTTCGATGGCCTGGTCCTGACCCACGATACGGCGGCGCAGCGCCGCTTCAAACTCTCCGGCGTCGTTGCTGCGGCGGTTCGGATCAAGCACGGTTGCGAGATTTGTTCTCATAGAGTATTTTTTCTTTCCTGTCCCAATCCCTAGCTACCGACCTTTGAAGCTCCCGACAATTCCAGAAGTGACAAAATCTGTCAACCTGCAACCAACCGCTCGCCGCTCCGATACAGCGACTCCGGCCTTGGAATAAGCAAGCCTCTGGCCACGCACCACTGCGGCCGTCCCGAATGAAAAACCCCTGCATATGCTGGATTTAGCTAACTGAGGAGGAGATTAGAACAAGATACGGTGGAAATTTAAGACTGACGAAGAGAAATACTTTGCGCAAGGTGGAAAGCCCACGCCTGAGGGACATCTTGCCGTAGCCTGATCTCCGAGAGCCCTTCCCTGTACCTCCCCTGTGTCCCCTGTGGTTAAGCTCTTAGACCCCCCCTCCAACACCGCCCGAGCAACGGGGATATGACCGTGCGTAACTAGCGACGCCAATTCCTGCAAGCTAGCATCGCGGCAAGTCGTTCTCGGAGGACTTCTTGCGCCGCTCGTCAGTTCTAACCATTGCCGCAGTCTCATGTTTTCTGTGTGCCACAGCCGCGATTCGTATCATCCCGCAGCTTTCTTCAGCTCAGGCCGCGCAGCCACAGAATGCGCACCCGTTGCCGGCAGTGGCAGCTTCCCGGGGACCGCAATTAAAGCCCGCCAGCGCGACCGTGCCCGCTTCACTTAAACCGGCGGATATCACCTCCTCTTCGCCTAGGTTGCAGCTTCCAGGCGCGACGACCGAAATCTACACTGCGAAGCGCGGAGAAAGCATCCCCGCCGTCGCCCATCAATATCTGCACCGCACCGCTTATCTCACGTCGTCAGAGCTCTCCGAAGCTATTCGCGCAGCGAATGGAAAATCTAACAGCTCTAACATTCTGAAAGCAGGCGAGCAGATCACCATCCCAGGAATTCTCCCCGCGCCGATCGCCGAACACACCGTCCCGGTGGCCAAGGATTTTGAAGTGCGCGCCATTTACCTCACCGGAATCATGGCAGCCAGCGATCACGGACTCCGCATCATCCGCCACTGGCGCGAAGTCGGAGGCAATGCCGTGGTCTTCGACATCAAAGACTCCGACGGCAGCGTGAATATTCCCTTCGAGCACCCGCTGCTCGGCAAACACCAGGTTTACATTCACGACCTGCCGAAGTTCGTTCACTTCGTGCACTCGCAAAACATGCACGCCATCGCCCGCATCGCGATCTTCCGCGACGAGCGCATGGTGGTCGAGCATCCCGAACTCGCCGTCCAGTCAAAGAGAAATCATCAGCCCTGGCGCGAGAACGGGAAGCTGGTCTGGACCGATCCTTCTCAACCCAAAGTCCAGGAGTATGACATAGCTCTCGCTAAGTTCGTCGCTCAATCCGGCGCCGACGAAATTCAATTCGATTACGTTCGCTTCCCCGCCGAAGGCGATCAAAAAGACGCCAGCTTCGTCTACCAGACCGAACACCCGGAGGCTGTTCAAGCAGAGAATCAGCCATGTAAAGTCGAGCGGCCTGAAGCGCCAGATTCAAGTCCCACTCCAGGGACGACAGACAATACCCGGCACATAAGTCCCGGGTAGGCGACAAAAAAGGAAACAAGTCCCGAAGGGACGACACGCAAACGGCCTGCAAGGCGCGCCGCACGGCATGCAGCGCTCTGACGTAATCACCGCATTTCTGAAAAAAGCCTACGCCGAACTGCACCCCACCGGCGTCCTGCTCTCACTTGATGTCTTCGGCGTGATGGCCTGGCAGCGCCCCGTCGACCTCTCACACACCGGGCAGGACATCGTCGGCATGGCGAAATATTGCGACGTGCTTTCGCCCATGATCTATCCTTCGCACTTCTTCGGCATGGATAACATCGCCCACCCCGGCGACGCCCCTGAGCACTTCATCGGCGAATCCATGCAGCGCTTCGAGCTGATCACAAAAGGCACGGGTGTCGTCATCCGTCCCTGGCTGCAAGCCTTCCGCTGGCGCACCAAAACCTATTCGCCGGAGTACATCAAAGTCCAAGTCGCCACCGCCAAAGAAAAAGGCGGCATCGGATTCTTGTTCTGGAACGCCGCCAACGACTACAGCAAGCCCTACGAAGCTATGCCTGAGATGCGCGCCGCGAATACCAAAGAGAAGGATAAGTTCTTTCGTGGAGATGAATTGCCAACACCCACAGTGAAGGCAAGTCTGACGCCGGCAGCCGCTCCCGCGCCCCCCGAAACCGCAAGCCACTGAGGCGCTGTCCCTACGTCACGTGAATATCGAGCAACGCTACCCAGTACTGAAACGACTGTAGAGCAAAACCACAAAAGATGAGCACGATGCCAAACGCTCCCAGCCGCCGCTCGGGCAAGTTGTCAGCGTAGTACTCGATCATCGGACCAAATGCGCCTCCAAATCCGGTCACAATGCCAATCACCAACCCAACCCGAATGGCAAACCACCAGACGTGGTCAACGTGCTGCACGAGCGCGCTGCAGAGAAGTGCGGTCACCGCGTAGCCCACCGTTCGCACGAGGATTCCCCAAGCGTGGTGTCGCGTGATGCGGGGCTTGCCGGTCGCAGCGTAGTCCAGCGCCGGACGCATGCCCCTAGAATACGCAAGCATTTGTCCGATCGTTACCAACACCGCGAAGGCAGCGGCAAATTCCCAGCCCAGGCTCGGGTAGAGGCACGCGCCGAAGGCAAACGCTCGTACCGCACTGAACAATCCTTCCCATCCCCAGGAATAATGATCCAGCCCCCGAGCCGCCCGATTGAGTTCAAGCGCGATCGTAACGCCGGTTGCCAAGCCCCAAACCAGACCAAAAAGAAGCCCGAGGCCCAGTCCATAACCCACTCCAAACACAATCGAGTAAGTCACCATCCGGGTAAGCAATCGCAAGGGCCCATGCTGCCCACCGAGCAAATCGTAGGCAAGGTAGAGGCTCCCAATCACATCCAGGCAAGTCCCCGCAATGCTGACCGCAGCCACCGTGTGATGGTCCATGCCAAGATTCTAAGGGCAACCGAACTCCCTGGGGATAAACGCCGATTTGTACCCTTTACGCGGCGCTGAAGCGCCGCTCTTCCACGGTAGTGCGGGCTTGCGGCACGACTTAAGCCGCGCCCTTTCACGAACCGCTGCGGCCCGATACACCTGGGCTGCAGGACAGCCGAGGGCGGCTGTCCCCACATTCCACAGTCTGGCTCGCTTCCATGCCTCAGCTATAATGTTTTGTAACGTTGAGCTGGGTTTTCGCGTCTTAATTAAGATGCGATTTCGGTAGCGATCAGCTTCGCGTAGATCAGACACGGACGGGCTGAAGGAGTTCGCATGGCGATCCAGAAGTCGGAAAACATCTGGCACAACGGCAAGCTCATCCCCTGGGATGAAGCGACGATTCACGTGATGTCGCACGTGGTCCACTACGGGTCCTCGGTATTTGAGGGAATCCGTTGCTACGCGCCGCCCTTAGGCCCCGCGATCTTTCGCGCCAATGAGCACATTCAGCGGCTGCTCGATTCCGCCAAGGTCTACCGCATCGACGTCGACTACACTCGCGACGAACTGGTGAAAGCCATGTGCGAAACCGTTGGCAGCAACGGCGTGTGGCCGTGCTATGTGCGGCCCGTCATTCTCCGCGGCTACGGCGAGGCGGGAGTGAATCCGTTCAACTCGCCGACCGAGGTTTACATCATTAATTATCCATGGGGAAAATATCTGGGAGGCGAGAGCGAAGGTTGCGACGTGTGCGTTTCCTCGTGGACGCGCATTGCTCCGAACACATTGCCGGCCATGGCCAAATCGGGCGCGAACTACATGAACTCGCAGCTCATCAAGATGGAAGCCATCGTCAACGGATTTGCTGAAGGCATCGCGCTCGACGTCAGCGGATTTGTGAGCGAAGGCTCGGGCGAGAATGTATTCATCGTGCATCGCGAGAAGCTGATTACGGCGCCGCTGGGGAACTCGGTTCTTCCGGGTATTACCCGCGATTCAGTGGTGCAGATCGCGCACGATCTGGGCATTCCTCTGGTCGAGCAGATGATTCCGCGCGAGATGCTCTACATCGCCGACGAAGCCTTCTTCACCGGCACAGCGGCGGAGGTCACTCCGATTCTCACTGTCGACAAAATCAAAGTCGGCAAGGGCATTATCGGCCCCATTACCAAGGCGATCCAGAAAGAGTTCTACGCCATCGTGCGCGGTGAGAAGAGCGACCGCCACGGCTGGCTTACGCCAGTCCCAGTACAGACCAAGCAGCCAGTGGGCGTATAATCCGTTTTGCAGTGACTCAGTCCGAGGGGCGCACACCGCGCCCCTTTCGGTTTCTTAGACCCAGGAATACATAACACCATCACAAGGAGGAAGTATGTCTGCCGAAAGAGGTTTCACTCCCGAATTCGCCCAGGGCTATTGCGCAATGATGCTTGACGGCATCACGCGTGAGGGGGAAATCACCAAGAAAGTAATAGCTGCCGTGCCCGATGCGAAATCGGACTACCGGCCCGATCCGTGCGCACGCACCGCGAAAGAACTGGCGTGGCATCTCGCGAACACTGATGTTCAGTTCTTGAACGGAATTGCCGACCTGAATTTCAAGATGGCAAATCCTGAAAACAAACCCCAGACCTCGGCCGAAGTGGTCGCCTGGTACGACGAAAACCTGAAGAGTGGAGCGGCGCGTGTGGCGGCGATGACAGCAGAGCAGTTGCTCACGCCCATTAACTTCTTCAACGTGTTCAACCTGCCGGCGGTGCTGTATCTCGGATTCCTCAACAACCACAGCATCCATCACCGGGGCGAGCTGGCAACGTATCTGCGTCCCATGGGATCGAAAGTGCCCTCGATCTACGGCGGTAGCTATGACGAGCCGTTCCAACCCCCCGCGGAAGTGGAGAAGGCCGCGTAGGATTTAGTCCTGTATGTCGGAAAGCCGCCCGCCAGGGCGGCTTTTTTTGGATTCAACTCTTGTCGGGGTACTCATCGTCCGCACCATACGACGTCCACTGCATATTTCCCAAAAGCACGGTCGGCAGTCAACACAGCCATGTCCTCCGCAATTGCTTGGGCAATGATCAAGCGATCGAAAGGATCCTGATGGTGCAGCGGGAGGTCGTAAACTTTTACAGCGTGAAGATGAGTAACCGGAAGCGGCCTCAGTCCCTGCCTTGCCATGAAGGACGGGATGCACCGCGCAGGGGGCCCGGGAAGGTGCAACTTCCCCAGACGCGCCTTGATGCTTAGTTCCCAGGCCGTCGCAGCAGAAAGATAGACCTCAGCCTGACCACTTTCGAGGATCTTACGGCTGGAGTCATTGATCTTTTCGACGGAATCCACGCTCCACAGCCAGACCATGCTATCGAGCAGGTATTTCACTTCCGCCTCCGGCTCCGCGGTTTCCTGGTTTCGGAGATGACTTTCGGGATTTCGCCGCCGTAGAATGCGGCCAGCAAATCGTCGGGCAGGGGAGCATCGAAGTCGTCGGCTATCCAGATCTCACCGCGCGCAAAGCCCAGTGGACGTTTCTTTTCCGGCTCCATGGCCACCAGGCGCGCGACGGGCACGCCAGATCGAGCGATGGTGACTTCCTCTCCCGCCGCCACTCGTTGCAGCAGGCGAGAAAAGTGCGTCTTGGCCTCATGGATGTTCACCAACATAACGGCAATGATAGACTAAGTCTGTGGACTAAGTCAAATTAACCAACCACGCAAGAATATCAGGTGCCGGCAATCGAGCGACTTCCGCACGGACAAGCGCAAACGCCTAGACAGACACCCATAACTTTGTGAGCGGGGACTCGGCGCGCTCGAATAGCGGTTATCCCGAGGGGGTCCCGATTCAGTGTACAGCTTGCGATGCTTGGGCAAGGAAATCTGTCTGGCATTGTTTGGCGGCGGAGAGTAGCTGAGTGAACTCGGGCGTGCCGCGCAACGGTGCCCACAGCGAGTCGTTTCGCAGTCCATCGTAGGCGCAATAATGTCCCTGGACGATGGCGCTTTTCAGCAGGTTTAGAGCAAGTTCCCGCTGGCCGCAGAAAAGAACATCGTTCGAGAGCCGGTACCGGACTTCGGGGTCTGGAACGGCGGATATCCAGGCCGCAAATTCTCGAGCGAGCGCGGCGGTATTGGGGGATGAGGGCGCATCAATGCACGCCGTCATGGTCCGGCCAGTTTGGTCATCGCCTCGTTTGCGGATTGCGTCGCGGGCTTCCGCTAATTTTCCCTCCCGAAGGTACTGCCGCATCAGGTTGGCCGACGCCCATACCGATCCAGCATCGAGTTGCAGAAAATCCATGGCCCGTGAGTAGTTTCCGAGTTCTTCGAAGGTAAGACTACAGGAGCGAAATCCGGCGTTGCCCGGATCAAGCGACAGGGCCGTTTCGCACTCGTGCGCAGAGTCCTCGGTTGCTCCGCCATAACGCGAAACATAAGCGAGAGTGAAGTGAGCTTCGGCGTTCTCTGGATGCCGTGCTACCAGGGCCTTCGCGTCAGCATACGCCTTTGGCAGTTCTCCTCTTTCGACTCGGTTGATGATCAACTGACTGGCGGCGACGCTAAAATTCGGGTCGAGAGCAAGGGCTCGTTCGAGGGCGGCATTGGAGCGCTGATACATGGCTTCGCCGCCGTTCGAATACGCCGAATCGTAATAGTAGCGGATCCCCAGCCCAGTCCAGGCTGGAGCGTAGCTGGGGTCCAAGCCCACCGCGCGCTCCAACATAGCAATGGCATCCTTGTTAGGCAGAGGATCACGTGGAACCGAGATACTCCGCAGATAGAGATCGTAGGCCTCTTCGTTCTTGGGATGAGTGGCAGCGTCGCTCGAATCCGCACCGGCGCCGAGGGCGGGAACAAGACCTTGGCGGACTTTCGCGGCGATCTGCCCGCGCATGGCAATCATGTCGGGAGCTGCAACGGTCATGGTGTCTCGCCACAGCGTTCGGTTGTCGGCGATGTCGATGGCTTCCAGCGTAATTTGAAGCTGGTCGCCCTGCTTCATGTAGTGTCCGGTGACCACGTCGGTCACGTGCATAGCCTTACCCGCTTCCTGCAGGTCCTGCGTGGGCGAATCGTATTTGCTAGTGGTGGCAAATGGACGAATCGTTAGGGATCGAACGTAGCTAAGCGCGGTGGCAATTTCGTCGGCGAGTGCGAGGCGCAGGAAATCTACGTCCTTGTCGGAGCCAAGATTCTGCAGAGGAAGAACGGCCACGGTTCTCTGGCTGGCCGTAACCACGACGGGGGCGGAGCGCTGCTTTACAAACCAATAAACGGCGGCAACCAACAGAACGACTGCGGCGAGTGCCGCGATGATCTTTCCGAGAGGGTATCTCTGCATCGAAGCCGCAGAAACTCCTGTCTCCCGAAACAGCGCCCGATGATGACCCTGACGAAGCAATCGCAGGAGCCGAACCGGAGGACGGCGGTTGTGCTGCAACCTCTGCCCCGCTTTCTTGGGCGGTCGCCACGTGCCCGGAACCCGCGGACAACCCGGGCCGCGATTCTGTTTCCCGCTTCAGCCGCTTCAAGTCGGCCCGCATGTCGGCAGCATGCTGGTAGCGCAGTTCGAGATCTTTCTCCAGGGCTTTATTCAGGATGTCTTCCAGCTTAGGCGGCAGGTCAGGGTTCAGGCGTATTGCCGGTACCGGATTACCCGCCAGAATTTCGTGGGAGATGACTCCTGAGCTTTCTCCGCGAAAGGGCAAGGTACCAGTAGCCATTTCGTAGAGCACCGCTCCGAAGGAGAACAGGTCGCTGCGCGGGTCAAGTTCTTTTGCGCGTACCTGCTCGGGCGACATGTAAGCGACGGTGCCAACGGTGGAACCGGGACTGGTCAGGTGCTGGGCATCCTCAGAGAAGGTTTGAGTGTTGGCGGAGGCGATCCGGCTGGAGGAGGCGGCGGGAGCGACTTTTGCCAATCCGAAGTCAAGAATCTTGGCGTGCCCGCGCTTGGTGACGAAGATGTTTGCCGGCTTGATGTCGCGGTGCACAATGCCCTCGGTATGAGCTGCGTCCAGCGCATCGGCAATCTCGATGGCGAGACCGATCAGCATATCGGTCTCTATCGGAACCCCAGCGATGCGATGCTTCAGCGTCAAGCCGTCGAGAAACTCCATGGCGATGAATGCCTTGCCGTCTTGCTCGCCGATGTCATAAAGAGTGCAGATGTTGGGATGATTCAGCGCGGAGGCGGCTTGGGCCTCGCGCTGAAAGCGGGCGAGAGATTGCGGGTCGCGGGCCAGGTCTTCGGGAAGGAATTTCAGCGCGACGAAACGATGCAGCCGGGTGTCCTCCCCCTTATAGACCACGCCCATACCGCCGCCACCGAGTTTTTCGACAATACGGTAATGCGAAATGGTCTGGCCGATCACTGAGGGCGCCTGGCTTTCGGGTCGCTCTATCTTACGAACGTGGAGGTGGCCCGTCAACGAACAGGTCTGAAACTCTTGTGGTAGCAAGCCCTTCCAGCACGATTGTTGGATACGCCTGAACCTGAGGGTCCTCGCCTGCTTTCAGCAGGCAGTCATTACTTAGGTCATCTTGGTCAACGTTACGATTCGGTTCATCATACGGAGAGCTTGGAGGAAACTCCTCCCAGGAAACTTCTGCGATGAATATTGACGACCTGCTGCGCATTGCGACGGAACGGCGCGCTTCTGACTTGCATTTGAAGGTAGGAAACTATCCTCACCTGCGCATTGACGGCGAACTGGTGCCGTTGACCGAACAACCTCGCGTAACCGCGGAAGATATGCTGACCATGGCGTTCAGCATGATGTCAGCACGGCAGAAACAAAAATTCAAAGAGACTACGGAAATCGATATGGCCTACGGCGTGGCCGGACTGGGTCGCTTCCGTGTGAATATTTTTCAGCAGCGCGGCAACGTCGGCCTGGTTCTCCGCGTGATTCCCACTAAGATTCGTGCGCTCGATGAGTTGTTCCTGCCCAAGGTGGTGGAGCAGATTTGCGAAATGCCGCGTGGACTTGTACTGGTGACGGGCGTGACCGGTTCTGGTAAATCGACCACGCTGGCGGCCATGGTGGATCGAGTGAACTCCAGCCGCGCCGAGCACATTATTACCATTGAGGACCCCATCGAATTTCTGCACCGCGACAAGAAAGGCTATGTCAACCAACGGGAAATTCAGGTGGATACGCCTTCGTTCAGCGCCGCCTTGCGCGCTTCCCTTCGTCAGGACCCGGACGTGATTCTGGTCGGCGAAATGCGCGACCTGGAAACTATTTCGACCGCCCTGCACGCCGCCGAAACCGGTCACATGGTTTTCTCTACGTTGCACACGCTGGACGCGGTGGAAACGGTCAACCGCATTATTTCTATTTTTCCACCGCCGGAGCAAAAACAGATTCGCTTGCAATTGGCGGCGGTGCTGCGCGCCATCGTAAGCCAGCGCCTGGTACGGCGCTGCGACTCTGAAGGCCGGGTGCCCGCGGTCGAGGTGATGATCAACACCGCATTCATCAGAGAATGCATTCTCGTGCCGGAAAAAACGCGCTCCATTCGCGACGCCATTGCGGCGGGCACGTCGCAATACGGCATGCAGACCTTCGATCAGTCTTTGTGGGATCTTTTCCAGGCCGGACTGGTCAACTACGAGACCGCGCTGGAGAACGCCTCCAACGCCGACGACTTCAAACTGCGAATGCAGGGCATCGCATCGACCGCGGATATTTCCCGGCAGTCGATGCAGTCTGCGGGTTTTGGCCGATAAGGCAAGCGGCTTCGGCTATCGCAGAGCATTCGGATCCGTCGCTTCCTAATACGGGATGCCGGATACCGCCTTTCCGTCCTTCCGTCTTTCCGTCTTTCCATGCTTTCCCCTGCGCTCAATTAGGTCTATCGTTAGCGGATATGGCCTTCCCGCGACCCAAGAGGAAGTTCTATTCCGAAGACGAGTTGTACGAGTATGCCGTGGGTGCGCTGGCGCGTCGCATGCGCACGGTTGCGGAATTGAAGCGGCTACTACGCATGCGAGTGGAAGACGCCGAATCCGAGTACGGAAAAACGCTCGTCGAACTGATCATCCGGCGATTGAAGGATCGCGGCTACTTGAACGATTCGCAATATGCCGCCTATTTCTCCTCATTGCGAAGGGACAATCAGAAGTTCGGCAGGCGGCGCGTGGTTACCGATCTTAAGGTGAAAGGCATCCACAACGACGTGATCGACAAAGCCGTGGACACGGCTTTTGAAGGCATCAGCGAAGAAAAGCAGGCACGCGAATTTCTGCGCCGGAAACGCCTGGTGAAACCCAAA
The DNA here is from genome assembly GCA_963717205.1 of uncultured Acidobacteriota bacterium. Classification (GTDB taxonomy): domain Bacteria; phylum Acidobacteriota; class Terriglobia; order Terriglobales; family Acidobacteriaceae; genus Sulfotelmatobacter. Next base: position 423,717 of record CAVQVP010000003.1, read on the forward strand.
GATCAGAAACAGACGGCACGCATCTTCCGTCAACTGGCGCGGGGAGGCTTTGGCACTAAAACCATCTTCACTATCCTGAAGAAATGGGATGTGGACGACGAGACCTTAAGCGAATTGGAAACTGAGATAGCGTGAGCCGTACACGGTGGGACAGCGTCATCGATTCTCGGCCGAGCTTTTTTTGACGTTGAAAAAAGGAAAGTGCACTTGGCAAGAGTCATTTCGATGGTGCATACTCCAATATCGATCCCCCACAACGTTCCTCAAGGAGAGTCTTATGAATTTCCGTTTGAAGGCGATTCTCGCAGCAATTTTGCTAAGCGCAGTGCCCGTCGCTCTGGCTCAAGACGCAGCCACAGATGTGAAAAAGGGCACTGAGGATACTGGCAAAGAGACGAAGAAAGTCGCCACCAAGACTGCGCAGGGCACGGAGAAAGCTGCCGACAAAACAGGCGATGCCACCAAGACCGCAGCCAAGGACACTGGACACGCCACCAAGAAAGCCGCTACCACCGTCGGCAAGGATACGGAGAAAGCCGCCGACAAAACCGGTCACGAAACTAAGGTAGTAGCCAAAGACACAGCGAAAGGTACTGAAAAAGCCGCCGACAAAACCGGCAGCGGCCTGAAGAAAGCCGCCAAAGCCACCGGCAAAGGAGTGAAAAAAGCCGGCGAGAAAACTGAAGACGCAGTGAAGTAGCCTGAGGATTTTGGAAGCTCTGAGGGCAGTCCGCTGTTAAGCGGTGGGCTGTCCATATAATCAGCTCTATCCCGCCTTGCGGCTCTCGCCCAACACTTCATCGAGCGCGTCGGCCAGCAGGTGCGCCCGCTTCTGATAATCGGTTGCACCGCTCTCCTGCTTGCGCTTTAAAAGATGGTACTCATCGGCAATGTTCAATGCCGCCAGAACAGCCAGCCGGACAGTGTCAATCGTATTGGTGGCCTCGGCTACCGCTCGCATCTTCGAGTCCACGTACTCCGCCAGCTTCAAAATGTATTCCGGATCCGAACCGCGCAGGTTATACGCCTGATCGAAGATCTCGACGCGCACGCTGCTGTTCTGTGCATCCTTCAGTGTTGAATCCTTAGTAGCAGTAGCCATCCCTGTCCCGCTCCTGAAAGTTTTCGGCACCGCGAGCGGTCTAACTCGCGCGCTCCTCGGCGATCGAGTCGATCTGCTCGAGCATCTTCTCTACGCGGCCACGAATCTCCTCCCGCTCTTTGCGCAGCTGCACCGTCTCTCGCCGCAACACCACCAACTGTTCGTCGCGCTCCTCGAGTTGCTGCCGTACCCGCTGGGCATCGCGCTCGGCCGCGTCCTGCGCCTTCCGCGCCGCCTTGTACATCTCGATAGTGCGGTAAATTTTCTCTTCCAGCGCCTGAAAATCATCCACTGGAACCTGCTCCGTTACCTGTTCCGTCGCGTTCAATGCCATGAGTGCACTCATCCCTCAAAGATTACAAACTTTCTCGCAAGTATACTCTACAAACTTGCGGATGGAGCATGGCCTGTTGGTTGCATTTGTAGCCTTGCTATCGCGACTTTGGCTATAATGCCCGCATGAAACGGCTAAGCCTTCCCTCGCTGGCCACTTTTGTGGCGCTGATTCTTTTCTCTCTCCCAAGCGCAGCCAAGACCAAGGTCGAAGTGAAGGACATGCAGGGCAAAGCTGTCGGCACGATCACTCTGTGGCAGCAGGGATCGGGGGTCGGCCTCCAGCTTCACCTTCACGATCTGCCGCCGGGCGAGCACGCCATACACTTTCATCAGAATCCCAAGTGCGATGCTCCAGACTTCAAATCAGCGGGATCGCATTTCAATCCCGCAGGCAAGAAGCACGGATTCGACAATCCCGAGGGTCACCACGCTGGGGATATGCTGAACTTTATTGTTGGAGCGACGGGCAAGGCCGATGCGAAGTTGGAAGATAAAGACGTAACCCTCAGTGACGGGCCAAACTCGCTCTTCAGCAACGGTGGCACAGCCATCATCATCCACGCCAAAGCCGACGACTACAAGACCGATCCCTCGGGCAATTCCGGTGACCGCATCGCCTGCGGGGTGGTTACGAAGTAGTTCGATGAGTCATGTAGGGACAGCCGCTCGGCTGATAGCCGAGCTTCAGCCGAGGACATCGGCTTGAGCCAGATGCTTCACTTCTCGCGCTCGCAACTTGCCCAACCGCTCGGCCGCCGCATCCAGCGTCTCTAACTTCTTACAGAATGCAAAGCGCACCTGCCGCTCTCCGTCTCGCGGATTGCGATAAAAACTCGATCCCGGCACCGCCGCCACGCCAATCTCTTTCACAAGATAGCGCACGAACTCCACGTCGTCGTCGAAGCCAAACGCCGAAATGTCCGTCATTACGTAATACGCTCCTCGCGGAGGAAAGCAGCGAAACCCGGCTGTCTCGAGCACTGGAATCAAATGATCGCGCCGCACGCGGTATCCTTCGGCCAGCTTCGCATAATATTCCGCCGGCAAACTCAAGGCCGCCGCTCCTGCTTCCTGCAGGGGCGCCGGAGCACCGACCGTCAGAAAGTCGTGCACCTTCCGGATCGCATTCGTGATCTTCTCCGGCCCAACGGCCCAGCCCACGCGCCATCCGGTCACGCTGTAGGTCTTCGACATGCCGTTGATCGTCACCGTGCGCTCGCGCATACCCTCGAGCGAAGCCATCGAAATGTGTTCGGTGCCATCGTACAAAATATGTTCGTAAATCTCATCCGTGATGGCCAACACATCGAACTCAACGCACAAATCGCGAATCAACTCCAGTTCTGCGCGCGTGAACACTTTGCCCGTGGGATTGTTGGGTGTATTAAGAATGATGGCCTTGGTGTGCTGATCAAACGCCGCGCGCAACTCCTTCTCATCAAAAGTCCACTCGCCACCGTCGCGGGCCGGCGGACGCAGCTTTACGAATCGCGGCCTCGCCCCGCTCAGCACCGAATCCGGTCCGTAATTTTCATAAAAGGGCTCGAAGATCACCACCTCATCGCCAGCATTGCACACCGCCAGCAGGGTCGAGATCATCGCCTCCGTCGAGCCGCAGCACACCGTAATTTCTTTTTCCGGGTCAACCGTAATCCGTTGCCAGACGCCCATCTGCCGTGCTATCGCATTCCGCAGGTTCTTCGCGCCCCAGGTGATTGCGTACTGATTCACATCGGCCTCAATCGCCGCCCGAGCTGCCTGCTTGATCTCCGCCGGAGCCGCAAAATCCGGAAACCCCTGCGCCAAATTCACCGCGCCGTAGAGCATCGCCTGCCGCGTCATCTCCCGGATTACCGACTCGGTAAAGTGCTCGACTTTGTCGCTAAGAAATTGCTTCTGCCGCATCTCTCGATGAGTATTCTGTTGAGAAGTAATTGCGTCCGCCATAGCGGCAGATTAGCACAGCGCTGAAACGCGGGCGAATCTAGCCTGAATGCTAAAATCGATGTTTAATCCCCCATGCTGACTGGCTCTGAAATCCGCCGCAAGTTTCTCGACTTCTTTGTGCAGAAGGGACACAAAGAGGTGCATTCTTCGTCACTGGTACCAGCGAACGATCCTACGCTGCTCTTCACCAACGCAGGCATGAACCAGTTCAAGGACGTTTTTCTGGGACTGGAAAAGCGCGACTACTCGCGCGCCACGACTTCGCAGAAAGTGCGTGCGCGCCGGCGGCAAGCACAACGATCTGGAGAATGTGGGCTTTACCAATCGGCATCACACGTTCTTCGAGATGCTGGGAAATTTTTCGTTTGGCGATTATTTCAAGAAGGATGCCATCGCCTACGCCTGGGAGCTGGTCACTTCGAAGGAATGGTTCGGGATCGACAAAAGCAAGCTTTATGTGACCGTCTTCAACGGCGAGGGTGGTGTTCCGCGCGACATCGAAGCCTACGACTTGTGGGCCGCGCAAGGTGTGCCCAAAGATCGCATCTTTGAGATGGGCCTGAAAGATAATTTCTGGCAGATGGGCGACACCGGCCCCTGCGGTCCGTGCAGCGAGATTCATTACGACATGGGCCCGGCTGCGTCGGAGCAGGGACACGCGGATTGCGCATTCACTTGCGATTGTGGCCGTTACGTCGAGCTTTGGAATCTGGTGTTCATGCAGTTCGACCGCGATGTGAGCGGGAAACTGAATCCGCTGCCGAAGCCCTCGATTGATACGGGAATGGGGTTGGAGCGGGTAGCGGCGGTGCTGCAGGGCGTGATTTCGAATTACGAGACGGATTTGTTTACGCCGCTGATCGAGAGAGCGGCGGAGTTAACAGGCGAGCAAGGCTCGCCCGGACAGCCGAGGGCGGCTGTCCCCACACGAGCAGAGAAGGGCACGGGCCATGTAGGCACGGCCGCCCCCGGCCGTGCAGCCGAGCAAAGCTCGGCAGGCTCTCCCAGCCACAAGTCGGCGGCTTCGCTGAGGGTCATTGCCGACCACTCGCGGGCAGCAACGTTTCTGATCTCGGATGGTGTACTGCCATCGAATGAAGGACGCGGGTATGTGTTGCGGAAGATTATTCGGCGGGCCATTACGCATGGGCGGCTTCTGGGTCAGACGAAACCGTTCCTTAACGAAATGGTCTTCGCTGTTCGCGATCTGATGCAGGATGCATATTCGGAATTGAGAGAGACTGCGGGTCGCGCATCGAAGGCCGTGCTGGCGGAGGAGACCCGGTTCGCACATACGCTAAGCATTGGCTTAGAGAAGCTAAGGAACCACCTGGCGGACATGGAGCGAAGCGGAGTTGTTCGGCCCAGCAATCTCCGCAAACAATCGGGCAAGCAAACTTTTGGAGATGCCGCAGGGCGTTTCCTTGGAAAGCATATTAACTTTAATGGACATGTGGCTTTCCAGATTGCATCGACTTACGGCGTGCCCCGCGACTTCATCGAAGACTTTTGCAGAGATGAGGACATTATCTTTGACGGCCCGGGATTCGATGAGGCGCTTGCCGAGGAGCAGACCCGCGCTCGCGCATCCTGGAAAGGCGCTGCCAAGCAGACCGCCAATCCCGCTTACCAGCAGCTTCCGAAATCGATCTTCGAAGGCTACCGGCAGACGCGCTCCGACGGCTGCGAGGTGTTGGCCATTATCCACAACGGGCAAGGGGCGCGGGAACTCAAGGCTGGCGAGTCCGGCGAGGTCATCCTCGATCACACGCCGTTCTACGCCGAATCCGGCGGGCAGGTTGGCGACAAGGGATGGTTTTACTCGGACGATCACAATACCGTGGTTGCCGACGTTACGGGATGCTATTCGCCGATTCAGGGCGTGCGGGCGCATCAGGTTGTCGCGAAACAGGCAATCCGCGTTGGAGACAAGGTCGATGCCGTGGTAAATGCCGACATTCGTCAATCGACCATGCGGAATCATACGGCTACGCATCTGCTTCATGCCGGGCTAAGAGAAGTTTTGGGCAAGCATGTGAAGCAGGCGGGGTCGCTGGTCGCACCGAATCATCTGCGCTTTGATTTTTCACACTTCACCGCGGTCGAAGATGAAGAACTGCAAGATATTGAAGACATCATTAATAAAGAAGTTCTGCGCAACCAGATCGTCGAGACCATTACGGATGTGCCGATTGAAGAGGCCATCAACCAGTATCATGCGATGGCGCTCTTCGGCGAAAAATATGGCGACAGGGTGCGCGTGGTGCGGATCGGCGACTTTTCGACTGAACTTTGCGGTGGCACGCACACGGGCGCGACCGGCGAGATTGGACTGATCAAGATTCTGAAAGAAGGCAGTGTGTCGTCCGGCGTGCGGAGGGTGGAAGCCGTTACCGGCGAAGGATCGTTGGCACACTTCCGTAGAGATCATGAGTTGGAAAAGGTGGTGTCGGCTTTCTCGATTCCGACCCCTTCGCAAAAAACGCGAAGGGATGGGGCACCCTCTTTTGAGGAAATTTTGGCTTCCCCTGCCGAGGCGCTGAAGGCTGAGATGGAAAAAAAAGATGCCGAAATCAAGCGTCTGACGCGGGAACTGGATCAGGCGCGGATGAAATCGGCTTCGTCGAGTACCGCGAATATTGGCGACAAAGTTAAGGACGTAAAAGGTGTAAAAGTCCTGGCCCATCGTGTTGACAATCTGGAGCGCGGGCAACTGCGCACGCTGGTCGATCAGCTTCGCGACAAGATCGGTTCGGGTGTGGTGGTCCTCGGCTCGGCCTCCAACGGGAACGTGTCTCTGATCGTGGGCGTCACCAAAGATCTCACCAGCCGGGTTCAGGCGGGCAAGGTGATCGGCCCAGTGGCACAGAAAGTTGGCGGGAAAGGCGGAGGCCGTCCCGACCTGGCCGAAGCCGGCGGAAAAGACGCTGCCGCGCTAGATGCCGCGCTGCACGACGCTTACGCCGTGGTGGAGTCTCTATTGACATGAGCGAGAACCGCTAATCCTCTCGACGATCGCTTGCGATTTATCAAGCACAAAGGCCACGCCATTTACTTGGCGGATCTCAGGTATTGCACGCCGAAGGAGTTGCTGGTCCTGCTCGAAATGGTGCGCGCCGATGTCACACGGCATGCTCCAGGTTCATTGCTGACGTTGGCCGACTTTACCGGAGCGCAAATCGACAAGACAGTGGCCACGCGAATGAAAGAAGTTCTCGCTCTCGATCGGCCGTTTGTGAAGCGCTCTGCCTGGGTGGGTGCGGAAAGTCTGCCGCACGTCTTCCAGGAACACTTCAAGAATTTTTCGCAGCGTGATTTTCCAGCCTTCGAGACGCGGGAAGAAGCGATGGACTGGCTGGTCAGCGAATAGCCCTTTTTAAGCTTCGGCAAGAATGAAATTCTCAAGCCTCAGCTTCTCCACTTCAGGGTAACCGGCCCGGACAGCGGATGCTTCATCGCGTCCCCCGTCCGCTTTGCCTCGAGATGCGCGGCCTTCAACTGGAAATACCATTTCGCCGGGCGGTCGGCATCATCGATCAGCATGAGATGCGGATTGTGTTTCAGGCCTTCGGCTTGCAGTTCCATGGTGTGGCGATCCTGCTCGACAAACTTGGCGAAGACAAATTTCAACAATTCCGGGCCGAAGGGCAGCCAGCGAAAGATGTTCCAGGCGGCGACTACGTCGATGCGGCATTGGTTGCGCGTAATCGGAGTCACGGTGGTGAGCGAAGAAAACCAGTACTTCCCGGCGCGGATGACTTCGCGGCGCAAGTTTGGCAGAACGAAATCGATTGTGGTGGTAATGGAATCCGCGTCGGCGCATAGGCGCAGCAGCTTGTAGGGCGCGGAGTTTGAGCTGGGCGCGTGCGCGCTCATGCGAAAACCATTTGGAATGGGCTCGAAATTCTTGTGTTTCTCGTGGATGCTGTGGCGGCTGCGCCACCACCATGCCTGATGCACAAACGGTCCGTGCGCCGGATCCATCAAGCCGATAATGCCGTGATCGATGCTAACCGGCATGTCGGCGGTGAGGTACGCGAGCTTATATTTGTCGCCGAACTTTTCGACTTGCGGAGCCGCGTCGGGGGCTTCTTGCGGCTCGCTGAAACCCGCGCCCTGAGGTGCGGCATCGGGCATATACACCCAGACAAAACCATCCTGTTCTTCGCAGGGATAACTGCCGGCGTAGATGCGCTCGACCTTCAGATTCTGATCGCTGGTAAGGGACGGGATCAGCTGGCACTGGCCGTTGTGAGCGTCGAATTGCCAGCCATGGTAGGAGCATTCAACATTTTCTCCATCAAATTTGCCGCAATGCAGCGGCATTCCACGATGCGGGCATGCGTCGCGCAGCGCGAAGGGACGCCCCTCGCGATCGCGTCCGATAACAAGCGGAATCTCGAGCAGCACGGCTTGGTGGAGTTGGTTACGATGCACGCGATCGGCAGGCAATGCGCGATACCAGAAGCCGGTGAGCATGAGCGAGTCCGGAGCCTGGCGTTGAGGAGAGTCGAGTTCGGGCATGGGTGGAAATTGCTGATTGTTGATTTTTGATTGTTGATTGAAAAACCTATGCTAGCATCCGCAGGTCGTTTCGGCTGCGTGAGGAATTGCGCGAGGAACCTCAATGGAATTCATCGGCCATTTTCGCAGGCTCACGCGGGTGCAGCGGAATACGTTCATCGCCTGCTTTCTGGGCTGGTCGCTGGATGCTTTTGATTTCTTCATTCTTACCTTCTGTGTCAGCGCTATCGCGACTCAATTCCAGTCCAAGATTTCATCAGTCACGGAAGCTATTTTCATCACGCTCGCCTTTCGGCCTGTGGGCGCATTTTTGTTCGGATTGATGGCGGACCGTTTTGGTCGGCGGGTCACGTTGATGGTCGACATCATCGCGTACTCGGTGTTTGAGCTGGCGTCAGCGTTCGCGCCTTCGTTGAAAATCTTCTTAATTACGCGGGCGTTGTTCGGAATCGCGATGGGAGGCGAATGGGGCGTGGGCGCGGCGCTGGCGTTCGAGACGCTGCCTGCCGAGGGGCGTGGATTCTTTTCCGGCCTCTTGCAGGAAGGTTACGCAGCCGGCTATCTCATGGCAGCCCTGGTTTATGGAACGGTATTCCGCTTTGTGGGCTGGCGCGGAATGTTTGTGATCGGCGCGCTGCCGGCTTTTCTGGTGATCTACATCCGCACGAAAGTGGACGAATCCCCAGCCTGGTTACAAGGCCGCGCTGCAAGAGACGCAGAGAGCCGCCTAGGCAAAGACATCATGACCTATGTGGGCACTTTCATTTTTCTCGTGGTGCTGATGTTTTGTTTCAACTCGTTCAGCCACGGCACGCAGGATCTTTATCCGACATTCCTGCAGAAAGACCACCACTTTACGCCGCAGACGGTCGGGTTTATCGCAATCATCGCCAACATTGGCGCGCTGCTGGGAGGAATTGTTTTTGGCACATGGTCGGAAAAAATCGGCCGGCGGAAGGCGATCGTGATCGCCGGGCTGTTGACGATTCCGATCATCCGGCTGTGGGCGTACTCGCACACCGTCCCTATGCTGGCGCTGGGCGGATTTCTGATGCAATTCTTGGTGCAGGGGGCGTGGGGCGTGATCCCCGCGCACTTGAATGAACTTTCGCCAGCCGCGGTGCGGGGAACGTTCCCGGGCTTGGCGTACCAATTGGGAAACTTCCTCTCCTCGTGGAACGGCGTGAAACAAGCGAGGGTTGCCGAGCAGCGCTTTGGCGGAGTATTTGCGCCGGTGCTCGCATGGACGGTTCTGATCGTTGCGTTACTTGTTGCGGTGGTCACCGGAAGCGGCCACGAACGCAGAGGCGCGGACTTGTCGAACACAATTTAGCGGAAGACTACGCGAGCGCTCTCGCTTTTAGAGTCCAAGGTACGCCCGGCGCACTTCATCCATTCTTTGCACTTCATCCGACTTGCCACGGATGCTGATTCGACCTTCGGCAAACACGTAGGTGTAATCGCTGATCGCTAGTGCGAGGTGCACATTCTGTTCCACCAAGACGATGGTGAGCCCCTGTTTCCGCAGGGCGCCCAAGGTCAGGAAGAGTTGTTGCGCCAGTACCGGGGCCAGACCGAGCGAGAGTTCGTCGATCATCAGCACCTCGGGCTCCTGCATCAAGCCGCGGCCCATGGCCAGCATCTGCTGCTCGCCGCCGGAGAGGGTAGAAGACTTCTGCTGGCGGCGCTCTTGCAGGCGCGGGAACAGGGTATAAACGCGTTCCAGGTTCTGTTTTTGCCGCTTGCGGGCCCGCTTCGAGTAGCCGCCCATCTCCAGGTTCTCCTCGACCGACATGTCGGGGAAAAGCTGGCGGCCCTCGGGCACCAGCACCAGGCCGCGGTTGGCTTTGGCGTAGGCTGGCAGCTTGGTGACATCTTCTCCGTGAAGCAGCACGCGGCCTTTCCAGGCGCGCACGCTCCCCATGATGGTGCGCAGGCTGGTGGTCTTGCCGGCACCATTGGTTCCGATGATGGTGGTCAATTTGCCGCGCGCAACCTCGAGCGAGATGCCCCACAGGACCTGCACTTCGCCGTATCCGGACTCGAGGTTCTCCAGTTGAAGGGCAGGCTCCATCATGCCATCCTTGTCAGCTTGTCGACGATATCGGGAAAGCCGAGGTAGGCTTCGACGACATCGGTATTGTGGACTACTTCGTCCGGCGACCCTTCCGCCAGCTTGCGGCCCAGATTCAGTACCACGATACGATTGGAAAGACTCATGATCGCCTGCATCAGGTGCTCGATCATGAGCACCGAGATGCCGCTATCGCGAATTTGGCGAACTATTTCGATCATCATCGCAACTTCAGTTGGATTCAGGCCGGCAAGCACCTCGTCCAGCAACAGGAGTTTGGGTTTCGCCGCCAGCGCCCGCGCCACTTCCAAACGTTTCTTGCCGGCGATGGTCAGCGAGCGGGCGATCATATCGGCGCGGTTCGCCAATCCAACCTGCTGCAGCACTTCGGAAGCGACCTTGCGTGCGGCGGCTTTGTCTAAGTATTCACGACCGAAGCAGGCGCCCACGGTGACGTTGTCCAGCACGGAAAGGTCGTTCAGCGGCTTCACTATCTGGTGGGTGCGCGCCAGGCCGAAGTGAACTACTTGGTCGGGCGAAGAGCGGGTGATGTCTTTTCCTGCAAAGGTGATGGTTCCCTGGTCGGCTTTGTAGACTCCGTTGACGACATTGAACAAGGTTGTCTTTCCGGCGCCGTTGGGACCGATGAGGCCCACGATCTCGCCCTCAGCGATGCTGAAGCTGACGTCGGAAACCGCGACGAGGCCGCCGAAGCGCTTGCTGACGCCGCGAACTTCAAGAAGGGCGTTCATTCGATCACCTTGTGCGCACGAGGCACCAGGCGATAGAGCCAGCCAATCAAGCCTCCGGGCGCGAACAGCACCACGATGAGCAGCAGTCCGCCAGCGATTACCAGATGAAAGTTGGAAAGTACGGGAGAAGTCAGCAGATAGGAGCGGAGTTTCTCATAGAGAGCCCCGCCTAACGCGGCGCCGATGACCGAGCCACGTCCGCCGAGCATCAGCATAACGATGCCTTCCAGCGACAGCATGAACTCGAAGGCGATCGTGGGATCGATCATTCCGTTCTTGAAAAACATGAGCGCGCCAGCGACTGCGGGAAGAAACGCGGAGACACTGTAAATAATTGCTTTGTAGGTTGTGGCGTTGACGCCCAGCACAATGGCGGCATCCTCGTCTTCGCGAATGGCGAACAGGCCGAGGCCAAACTTGGAATTCTTAATGGCCAGACTGAGGATCATCGAGAGGGCCATGACCGCAATGATCAGGAAGTAGGTGATCCAGAGAGCGTGCCGAGCGCCGCCGAGCGACTGGTAGGACGCGAATGAGAGATACATGCCGGTCGATCTGCCCCAGGGATCGAAATTGGAAACGAACGAACGTACGGCCTCTAAAATACCGATTGTGGCCAGAGCGAAGTAGGCTCCACGCAGACGCAGAATGGCCAATCCGAACAAAAACGAGCACAGACTAACCAATATACCGGCCACCAGCGCCGACAGTACCAGGTTCCAGCCGCGCACGGTGGTCAGATAAAGTCCGACGTAACCGCCCAACCCGTAAAAGACTATGTGGCCGAAGTTCACGTAGCCGGTGTAGCCGATCATTAGATTCAAATTGCTGGCGAGGATGATGGCGATGGCGACGAGGATAAGATCTTCACGCAAGGAAACGTTGTTGCCGTGCAGCGGCGCGTAGATGAAACCGGCGGCGATGAGCAGAATGATCCAGAAGAATGGTCGGCGCAGCATCATGCTGTCGCCCTCTTCCCGAAGATGCCCTGCGGGAACGCAACCAGCACCACCACAAACAGACCGAACTCGATCAGCGGAATCCAACTGACGGCGATGAAGGGCGTGACCACTCCTTCCAGCAATCCGAGAAGCACTCCAGCGACCAAAGCTCCGAAAGGCTTGCCCAGTCCCGCAAGAATGGTGACCACGAAACTTTTCAACTGGTAGGTCGCGCCGGAAAGAATGGTGAAAGGAAACAAGGTGGAAACTAGCGCCCCGGAAGTACACGCCAGAGCGATGCCGATGGCAAAGGCGACACTCAACACCGCCGTCGAGGAGATGCCCATCAACTCTGCGGCTTCGCGGTTATCGGCGACGGCGCGAATAGCTTTTCCGGTACGTGTGCGATAGAGGAAGAATTGCAGCGCCAGGGCGATGACCAACGCAGAGATGGCGGCCGCGATGTGGTTTCCGGTGAAAGTGTAGGCCCCGATGGTGATGCCGGGCAGCACAAAGTTGACGTTGTACGGGCTGGTGCTCCACACCGCTGTGCCGATGCCGATGACCATCATGTTCACCGCGAACGTCGAGAGCAGGCTCATCAACATGGAGCGGCCCACCACCCAGTGCACCGCCATCCAGTAAATGACGAGCCCGAGGAGCAATCCGGCCCCGAAGGTGGGCAGCAATAGCACATAAGCGTTGATCCCCGTGGCGGCGAACAGCAGATACATGCAGAACATGCCCAGCGCGATCATGGCGCCGTGAGTAAGGTTGATGACATCCATCACTCCCCAAATCAGACTCAAGCCCATCGCCGCGAGTCCGTAGACCGCTCCGACGAGCACGCCGTCGATCATGGAAGCTACGACGCCCGACATTCTCACCTTTCGCTTTCGTGGCTTTCGAACAATCTACGAAGAATTGGGAAACTCGTCCTCAGTGGATCGGATACATCAGGTTGGCGCTCTTGCCAGCTAATGGCCACACAACTTCTTTTGCAAGTTTGCCGGACTTGTCCTTCTGCCATTGCGCCAGAATCATGGAATGGCCTACCTGCAAGCCGTGTTCGTTGGCGGCGGTCGAGAACTTGGTCCGCCCGTAGAAGGTCGTGATATCGGTGGCGTTCAGAGCCTGCGCCACCTTGTCCGAGTCAATGCTGCCCGCCTGTTCAATGGCGTGTTGCAGGATCAGACCGCATGCGTAGCCACCAGCGGACTCATAGCTCGGCGGCGTATTGTTTTTCGCGCTATACGCCTTGGCGAAATCGGCGCCGCTCGGCCCGTACTGCGCCTTAAACGCCGACTGCGGTTCCCACTGCGACGGCACCATGACCCCCAGCGCCGCATCGCCCAGTTCGACCCACTGTGAACTGTCCGGCGCCACCAGCAACGTCAGCATCTTCAGGGGAACTTTGTGGCCGTAGAGCTGCCGGGCAAGGGTCGAACCGTCGGCATAGTGGCCGCCGCCAAGAAGCACGGTCGCCTTGGACGCAATGACCTTGTCGATGATGGCGCTGAAGTCGGTGGTGTTGGGAGCATAAGCTTCGCTGAATACCGAGTTGAAACCGAGCTGCTGCGCATAGGCCTTGGCTGGGGTCACCACCGCTACCGAAAACGAGGAGTCCTCGTAGACAAAGGCGACAGCGCTGTTCGGATCCTTGGTTTTCAGGGCGTCGAGGGCAACCTTCAGATATTCAGGAGCGGGAGCGAACATCTGGAACAGGTACTGGTTTCCTAGAGTGTAGGTTTTTGGTTCGGCCGCGCCGGTGGTAAGCATGATCTTGCCGTACTGCTCCGTCACTACCGCTGCGGTGGCGGTAAGTGGGGACGAGTAGGGACTGAACAGGAAGTTCGCCTTGTCCTCCAGGATCATGCGGCTGTAAAGCTGCTGCACCCGCTTGGAGTTGGACTCGTCGTCGTAGCTGGCGAACTGTACCTTGTAGCTCTTGCCGCCGGCCTTGATGCCGCCGGCATTGTTAATCTGATCGCGCCACAGTTCAAAGCCGCGGTATTGCTCCAGCGAATCGACGTTCAAGGCACCGGTCCTGGAGACGGTAAATCCGATGATGACTGGTTGTTGAGCGAATCCCGGGACAACCAGAAGAACTTGAAGTACTGCGAGAAGAGTCAAATGCTTCACAATCCACCTCGTCGGTAAGAAGTTTGCAAAGCTGATCCCAACCTGTATCCCCTGGGCACGGCCATTTTCGCATCCTTTGCGGCTCTGGGTACAAAAACTCGTTGATCAGAAAAGCTGGACCCGATGCGGCCTAGCTATAGCACGTATACGAGGACGGTCTTGCGACCTGCGTCACACTTGACTGTGACCTGTAGGGGGGGCAGACGTGATTTATGACCGCGAAGGGGGGGCTTAGTCCAGCGAGTTTATATTCGACGTGTATGCACGATTTGGCATACGCTATAGCACGAAGGCGGCATTGTCAGGGGCAGATTCCTGTGTTACGGTAGGGGAAATTTCACGCCTTCGTAAATACTTTCAGGGGCCTTCTAATTCAATTTGGCAGAACGCGTGTGTAGGGGTAAGCGCCACTATGAAAGAAACAATGGATTCAACTGCAGCCCAAATCTCAGGGGACGATGAGAATTTCGCCAATCGAAAGCTGATTCGTCCAGCGCTGCCGCGCCCGGAGCATAACCATGGCAACCATAACCCGAATCACCTGCAGGTGACCGAGCGCCGCGACCGGCATGATCGCCATGATCGTTCGGAGCGGGGATTTGACCGCCCGGAACGTGGATTCGATCGTGGTGACCGCCCTATGGGAGGGGGAGGCGGGCGAAAACCGGCGCCCCCGGAGCAGACCAACGCCGAGAATTTCTACTACCAGAAGCAGATGCAGTCGCGAACCTCTATGGTGATCGTGCTGCGTGACGGCGAGGAAGTGCACGGCATTATCGAGTGGTATGACAAGACCTGCATTAAGGTGATCCGCGAAGACGGTCGGCCAAACCTGATGATCTACAAGCCCGCGATCAAGTATATGTTTAAAGAGGAAGAGGGCAGATAAAGAATTGGGGCATTGAGTAATTTTGTAATTGGTAATTTAAACTCGGTTGTCTCGCACGATTATTCCTGCAAGAAAAATTACCCATTTGCGCCATTTTCCGATTTCCCGATTTACTCAATTCTGCCTTTTCCAACCTATTCCGTTTACGGCAGAGATGCTCCCGTTGACAATCTCGCTTATCTCCCATAGCATCAATGACTTGAGGCATCGTCTTGAGACCACATCCGGGAGCCGCGCGTGATTAAGCTCGACATCATCAACGAAGTGGTTGCCAGAACCGGCATCACCAAAACCAAAGCCGAGTTGGCCGTGGAAACCGTCTTCGAGAGTATGAAGAAGGCGCTGGCCCACGGGCAACGCATTGAGTTGCGGGGATTTGGTGTCTTTAACGTGCGCCCACGCAAGACCGGCATCGGACGCAATCCGCGCACCGGAGCCGAGGTCTCGATTCCTCCGGGGAAAGCGGTGCGCTTCAAGCCCGGGAAGGAATTGCAGTCGATTGATTGAAGTCAGCACCGAGTACCGAGTACCTAGTAGCGAGGAAGATCCGTTCGAGCTGGCGCCTGCACATTCTCCTCCTTGTTATCTGATCCCTGATTGTCTTCCCAGTTCTCGGCTCCGGAGTGATTGTTTTTTCTTGGTACTGGGTACTCGGTACTGGGTACTTCGTCTCGTAGTAGCATCTAGAGGTAGGCTTCGTAAGCCGCAAGAGCCAGGAATCGCATGTCGGAACCCACTCCTCCCCTAGCGTCTCCCACCATCGAATATTTGCGGCCTGTGCCGGAGTGGACACCACGTCCGTTGAGGCCGCGATACTGGCTTCATGCGCTTTTGCTTCTGGCGACCTGCTTCACCACGCTGGTGATGGGCGCACGTATGCAATACAACTTTGCGCATAACCGGCCGGCCCTGTCGTTCAGCGACGATCCGATTGCCGGGGAGCCCATCCCGTTTTTCCCGGCTGTCTGGATGCGGACGCACCCGGCACGATTGCTGGGCGGCTTGCCCTTCATGGCCACTCTGATGCTGTTTTTTCTGGCTCATGAGATGGGTCACTACTTGTATTGCGGTCGCTACGGGGTTTACGCAACGTTGCCTTTCTTTATTCCCGTGCCGACTTTCATCGGGACTATGGGGGCAGTCATTCTCATCCGTTCCCGGATTCGCTCGCGCACGGCGCTATTCGACATAGGAATTGCAGGACCTATCGCGGGGTTCGTGGTTGCCCTAGCTGCGCTTCTGGTTTCGCTGGGATGGTCGAGGCCGGTGCATCCCGGGCTGGGCGCGCCAGAATATGAACTCGGCTATCCATTAATCTTCCATCTGGCGCAACGTTTGCTTGGATCTGTTGGGCTGCTGCGCGGGGCGGCGGCGTTGCCGCTCGATCGCGAGCTGCTGCATCCGACAACCGTCGCGGCGTGGGTAGGAATGCTGGCAACGTCGCTCAACTTGCTGCCCGGCGGGCAGCTCGATGGCGGCCATATTGTCTTTTCGATTGCACCACAGGCACACAAATTTGTGTCGCGCCTGACCATTTTGATTCTCCTGCCCATGGGATACTTCCTGTGGACGGGATGGTTTGTGTGGGCGATTTTGCTTTGGCTGAGCAGCTTGCGCCATCCGCAAGTCGCAGAATGGCCGAGAGTCTCGGGCTTTCGTACTGGCATGGCGTTATTCGCCTTGCTGATGCTGGTGCTCACCTTGACGCCGGCGCCAATCACGCATGGAGCGACCCCGGAGTTCGCTCGGGGCATCAGGGACTCTGTGTACGACCTTCTCCATGAGCTGCTGCCCCGCGTTTTTGGAAGATAAACGACTGGCCTGGGTCTACTCTGAATCGGCGCGAAAGACTTGTGCGATAGTCATCCCAAGATTCGCCCAATCCGCATTTCTCTCGTATACTCCTGTATTCAATCGTTTCAGTAGAGCAACTGGAGGTAATTTTTCCTTGAAAAGCCTGGCCGCGATTCTTCTTGGTGCCGCTCTGTGTTTTCCTTTCGCGATTTCCGCTGCGAGTCAGACCATCGAGGTTGACCTCTCGCATCCCACCAATCATTTTGTGCCGAACGAAACGCTGGGCGCGGGTGTTGACCGCATCGCGGTGGAAGCGATCGACAAAGACCTGCAGCAGCCCACGCTGGATCAGACGTTAGCCTCGGGCTGGCAGCCGGTTACCTATCGCCAGAACACGGAACTCGCGGTTGAAGCGTGGCACTGGAATCCGCAAGGAACATGGGGAAGCGATGGGAGCGGTGCCAGCGGCAAAGGATATTTCACCGGATCGCCGACACCCACGGAAATGATTCGCTATTCGTATGGGTATAGCCTGCCGCGCCGCGGATTCACGCGCAACGACGGCACCGATAATGTTGGCTTCTCCCGGCTCACCGACGGCGATCTGAATACTGTCTGGAAGAGTAATCCATATCTCACGCAGCGTTTCACTGGCGAAAGTGATGCCCTGCATCCGCAGTGGGTGGTGATAGATCTGGCGCAAGTGCAGCAAGTCGATAGCATTCGTATCGCGTGGGCCGAACCTTATGCACGCCGCTACGTGGTGCAGTACTGGACGGGCGACGATCCCATCAAGGCGGTGACTCGCGGAACCTGGCAAACGTTTCCGCGAGGGACGGTTACGAGTGGAAAGGGCCAGACCGAAACGATTCGCTTGAGCGGCAATCCCGTGGCTGTGCGGTTCCTGCGGATCTGGATGACGGAGTCTTCGAACACCTGCGCTGGCGCTGCCGATTCTCAAAAAGCCGATTCTCAAAAAAATGACCCGCGAGATTGTGTCGGCTACGCCATCCGCGAACTCTACCTCGGTACCAGCACAGATGACGGAGAGTTCCATGACATTCTTCGGCATACACCCGATCAGGAGCAGACCACGACGTATTGCTCGTCCGTCGACCCATGGCATGAACCATCGGACCTGGGATCGACCAAACAGGCGCAGATGGGATTCGATCTATTCTTCACCAGCGGTGTAACCCGCGGCCTCCCGGCCATGGTGCCAGTCGCGATGCTGTATGACACTCCCGACAATGCTGCCGCGGAGATCGTGTATCTGAAGAAGCGTAATTATCCAATCTCCTACGTCGAGATGGGAGAGGAAGCCGATGGCCAGTACATGCTCCCGGAAGATTACGCCGCACTATATCTGCAGTGGGCGACGGCGATTCATCGCGTGGACCCGGCGCTGAAACTGGGCGGGCCATCGTTTCAGGGAGTGAACAAAGACATCGAAGTCTGGCCCGACGCCAACGGAAGAGTTTCGTGGACGGGGCGATTCGTCGATTATCTGAAGCTGCACGGCCGGTTGAACGATCTGGCATTTTTTTCTTTCGAACATTATCCCTATGATCCGTGCAGAACGCCCTGGGGGATGCTCTATGACGAGCCCGAGTTGGTGAGCCACATCATGCAGGTGTGGCATGAGGATGGCATTCCCCCGGACATGCCGATGTTTATTACCGAGGGAAATCTTTCGTCAGGCGCCAGTGAAACGTATCAGGACATTTTTGCCGGCCTCTGGCTGGCGGACTACATTGGATCGTTCCTGAACGCGGGAGGTAACGGCGTTTACTTTTTTCATTATCTGCCGTTGCAGATGGAGCCCGGGTGCAACAGCTCGCCGGGCACCTTTGGGATGTTTACGATTGATGCGAATTATCAGATTCAGCAGCCGCTGGCGCAGTTCTTCGTTGCGCAATTGATCAATCTGGAGTGGGTACAGCCCGGCGGTAGCGACCATCAAGCGTTTGCCGCTAAGAGCGATGTGCAGGACGGTGCTGGGCACGAATTAGTAACGGCTTACGCCGTAAGGCGACCGGACGGCAAATTTGCGCTGATGGCAGTGAATCGAGATCAGCAGAATGCGCACCGCGTTCGGATTGCGTTCGCAGGGGAGTCTGACAGGAGCACGAGCTTCGCCGGCCCGGTGGAAGTGTCAATTTTCGGCAGCGCCCAGTATCAATGGCATCCTGCGCAGACGCGCTTCATGGCTCACGCGGAAAACAGTGGGGAACGCACGATCGTGCCGACGAACAAGGGCTGGGCCGATCCCGATGGGCCGATTGTTCACAGCAAGGTGAGTGCAACGAAAGACACAGTCTACGACCTGCCGGCCGCGTCGGTCGTGGTGATCCGGGGAAATCTCGCGGCTGCGAAAAACTAAAGTGGGGTCGCGCTCGGGGCCTTGAGTCCCTCCAGAAGCGACGTAAATCAGTGGCCGGTGATCAGTTAGGTTTTTGACCAGTGACCACCGACCACTGCAGCAATTCCCACCCCGAATTTCACACACTGTTAACATCCCAGATCACTATCAGGGCGTCAAATGGTACGCCCGTAGTGCGTTCCCGGGGCATCCCTCCAAGGAGACCACAAATGAACACACGCCGTACTGCCCAGATACTCTTTTTGTGCACAATGCTGTTGCTGGCATTGGCTGCCTCCGGCCAGGTTACAGCCTTGACGCCGTACACCGTTTCTGTATTCGCTACCAGCGTGCCCGGAGTTTATTTTCAGCCTGATTCAATCGCCGTGCTCAACGGGCACATCTTCGTTGGCTACGGAAATAACGTATCGACCACCGGCTCCGATGGAAAGAGCAGCACCATCGTTGAATATGATCGCAACGGCAATATCCTGAAAATTTACAGCGTGGTGGGCCACAACGATGGTTTGAAGGTAGACCCTCGAACCAACAAGCTGTGGGCGCTGCAGAATGAGGACGCCAATCCGAATCTGGTGATTATCGATCCCGTCAGCGGCACTCAAACGGCGCCCTATACCTTCGGCCCCACTCCGCACGGTGGTGGATACGACGACATGGCGTTCTCAGGCAACGATGTATTTATCAGCGCCTCGAATCCCGCCAACAATCCCAATGACCACCCAGCAATCGTTCGCGCGGAAATCAGCGGAAACATGGTCAACGTAACCCCGGTGCTGATGGGCACGGCGACTGTGACCGATATTCCAACCGACACGCCGATCGCCTTGAACCTGCAGGATCCGGATTCGATGAAGTTTGATCCCTTCGGCGACCTGGTGTTGGATAGCCAGGCTGATGGTGAGCTCATCATAGTGCATCATCCCGGCGGATTCGATCAGACTGCCTATCATCTGGCTCTCACTCTGGATGGTGCCCCCGTGCAAATTGATGACACCATCTACGCGACATCCACGCATGGTGCAATTCTGGTCTCAGACCGAGATGGCGAAACCGTCTATTCGATTTCCAAAGACATCTTTTCTCCGTCAGCAGCTTACTCCGCCGCGCTCACATCGGTGGGGAAGTTGGACCTCGACACTGGAGTGATTACCAGCGTAGTCACAGGTATGGTTAGTCCACATGGCATGGCTTTCATTCGCGAAAACGAGTAATGAACAGTTGGGGCGGGCAACTCCCGCCCCATTTTGCTCTACATCAGCCACAGCGCATCCACATCCACAATCACTTGCGTGCGCGGAATTTTCCGTGCTGCGGCATACGCGAGCATCGCGCGCAGTGTGTCGTTCAGCTTTCCCCGGCCTGGCGACTTCAATACGAAGTGGTAACGGTAGTCGCGTTTCAACCGCATGATCGGTGCGGAGGCGGGGCCGAGCACGCGCACGCCTTCATGACGATTTTGCTCAAACCATTTCCCCAGAATGCCTGACCACTGCAGCGCCTCATCAAGTTTGTCGCTGCGAATCAAAACATTCGCCAGCGCAGAGTATGGCGGGTAGTGCATCCAACTGCGGAAGCGCAATTCTTTTTCATAGAATCCAGCGAAGTCGTGGCGGGCCGCGTATTGCACCGCATAATGATCCTGAAAATAAGTTTGCAGAATCACTTTGCCGGGAGACTGTCCGCGTCCAGCGCGTCCCGCAACCTGGGTGAGCAGTTGGAAGGTCCGCTCAGCGGCGCGAAAGTCGGGCAGCCCTAGCGCGCTATCGGCGCCGACCACGCCAACCAGGGTTACACCGTGAATGTCGTGGCCCTTGGCAATCATCTGCGTGCCGACGAGCAAATCGAGTTGGCCTTCACTGAGAGCGTTCAGAGTGCGTTCGAAATCCTCATGTCCGCGAACCGTGTCGCGATCAAGGCGCGCGATGCGTGCCTGCGGAAACATACCGTGCAGCAGTTCTTCCAGCTTTTCTGAACCGGTGCCGAGGAAATACACATACTCACTGCCGCAATGAACGCAAGAGTCGGGCACGGCTGCCATATAGCCGCAGTAGTGGCAGATCATTTTGTGCTCGCGCTTGTGATGGGTGAGGGCAATGGCGCAATTCTGGCATTCCAGAGTCTTGCCGCAAGTTCGGCACAACACCACCGGCGAATATCCGCGACGATTGAGCAAAACCATGACTTGCTCGTTGCGCTCGAAGCGGACTTTGATCTCCGCGGCCAGCTTCCGTGAGATGACTTGGTCCTGGCCGGTTTCCTGAAATTCCTGACGCATGTCAATGATTTCGACCTCCGGCAAAGGACGCTGCTCCACGCGGTCGGGTAGCTCAACCAGCGAATACTTATTTCTCTTCGCGTTGAAGTACGATTCGAGCGATGGCGTCGCTGAACCCAGAACCACCGTGGCGTTGGCCATCTTGGCGCGCATGACGGCGACGTCGCGGGCATGGTAGCGCGGCGTTTCTTCCTGCTTGTAGGAGGAATCGTGCTCTTCGTCGACGATGATCAGGGCGAGATCGGCGACCGGCGCGAAGACCGCTGAGCGTGTTCCGACGACCATGCGAGCGTCGCCACTCTTAATGCGATGCCACTGCTGCGCGCGCTCTTTGTCCGAAAGCGCTGAGTGCAGAATGGCAACCTCCTCCCCGAAGATCTGGTGCAGATCGGCAGCGACGGCGGGGGTGAGGCCGATTTCAGGTACCAGCAGAATTGCCGAGCGGCTCGCTTCCAGCACAGCCCGCATGCCGGCCAGGTAAACTGCTGTCTTGCCCGAACCGGTTACGCCGTGCAGGAGCATGCCGGAAAACTTTTTCGTCTCCACCGCGTCGCGTAATCGATTGAACGCTGCTTGCTGCGCAGAGTTGAAATCGAATGCGAAGGGCGAAGGACGCGGTTTGCTTCGCGAAACGGGAAGGCTTGCAGGCTCTTCAAGAATCTCGATCAGACCGCGCTTGACCAGCGTGGCGAGGGTGGTTTTTGGAACGTCAAGCGCTTGCAGCGTGACCACGGGAACTCGGCCTCCTGATGCGGCCAGAACGTCGATGAGTGTCCTCTGATTGTCGTTCAGCTTCCCGTCTGCGGATTCGAGCAGAGCGATTTTGATCCTGCGCGTGGCGTCGCGAACAGCGGAAACATCCTCCCGAGTGATCCACTTTTTTCGTACCATCCCACTGAGGATTATTCTCGAGACACCAGTGGCGGATCGCAAAGTTTCTTCGCGGACCAGAACGGTCTCAGCAGACGCAGATTCTTGCGCCGCCAAATAATCCAGCACGCGGAACTCGGCGGCCTGCTCTTCTGGTGTGCGTCGCGAACGTGCGGAGGATCCTGACATCCCCGCGAGATGCAGTGCCATCTGGCCATCTGCCGCAACGCGATAAGCCACTGCACGTTTGAACTCCGCATTCAGCGGCAGCATGGTGCGAAAAACTTCGCCGAGCGGCGCGAGATAGTAGTCCGCGATCCAGCGGCCGAGCCGCATCAGTTGCTCATCGAGTACTGGAGCCGCGTCGAGGACGCCGAGGACAGTTTTTGTTTTGACCGTGGGCTTGCGGTCGTGTAATTCAACCACGATGCCCGTCATGCGTTGCTGCCGGAAAGGCACCAGCACACGGCCGCCGACTATGGGAGATAAATCGGCAGGGACACGGTAGGTGAAGACCATGTCGAGCGGCACGGTTAACGCGACATCGCAGTACTCAGGCATCGTGCTCATCGAGCAAGGCGTCAGGGGAATCGCAATTTCAGAGAATAGCAGTGACAGCGGAAGAACTGGGACTTCAGATCTATTCGGTGGCTTTCTTGGGAGGCTCGATCCCAAGGTACTTCATGACCATCTGCAAATCCTTCCACGCTTCACCTTTCTGTCGCGGATCACGCAACAGAAATGCGGGATGGTAAGTGACCGCAAGGCGCGCACCGGGCCATGAAGGATCGCTGCCAGCGGGTTTGAAGTCGTACCAGCGGCCGCGCAGTTCAGACATAGGTGCGTTGATTGCCAGCAGATTTTTCGCCGCGACTGCACCGAGGGCGACAATTGCTTTCGGCTTGACCACTGCGATCTGCCGCATCAGAAACGGCGAGCAAGTTTCACATTCGTCGCGCTCTGGAGTGCGATTTCCTGGCGGCCGGCATTTAACGATGTTCGCAATGTACACATCCTCGCGCCGCAGGCCCATGGCTTTGATCATGTTGTTGAGCAACTGACCGGCACGGCCTACGAAAGGCTCTCCCTGCGCGTCTTCGTCGGCGCCAGGGGCTTCGCCCACAAACATCAGCTCAGCGCGCGGATCGCCCACTCCGAAGACGATCTGCTTGCGGCCCTGTTGGTGAAGTTTGCAGCGAGTACAATCGCCGAGATCTTCACGAATCAACTTGAGCGCGGCGAGAGGATCGGCTACTCCATGCTCCGGCTTCGGAGTCAGGATTTCGAAGACGTTGTCCTCGGCGATCGTTGCGCTGGCAGTGGATTTTCTTGCGGCCATTTCCCCTCGTGGTTCTGACTGAGATGATAAAGATTGGGACCCCAACCCCGAAATAGCGTCGCCTGCAGCCGATTTGGTCTCAGTGGGTTGCGAGAGCTGCGGCCGGCGCCGGTAGAAGTCGTAAATGCCCAACTCGTGATAGTAGCGAATACGTTCGGCGAGAGCGCGCCGCAGTTCAGGATCAAGTGTGCTGGGCATCGGTAATAGGCAGTCTGCTGAAATTTGAGACGGGATCCGCGTCAGCGGTCTCCCACTCCCCTAATTCTCGATATCAAAATAAATCTTGGTCGTGGCCCGATATACCACTTTCTTCCCATCCAGTTGCATGTCGAGGGAATCCACGTGCGCCCACTTGATCCCGCGCACTGTCTTTGCCGCTTCAGCCACGGCGTTCTGCGCGGCCTTGGCAAAACTGTCCTTGGATGTCCCAACCACATCGATAATCTTCTGCGTCATCGTTACGCTCCTTGAAAGAGTTTTGAGGAATTGTACGATACGAAAGCCATCTGGTGTGCAGAGATGAGCAAGTCTGCCTTTGATGGCTAGAAAAGAGGCTTCGAGCTTCGCTCGACTGGGCAGCCGAGGGCGGCTCTCCCCACATAGATCGCTTCAGGCTTTCACTATCGACTTGCGTTGTTGACGAAGGCGAACAACCTGGTCAAGGACGCGCTGAGCCACTTCCAACTTCGTGGTTTCGGGAACCTCGACCACTTCATCGTGAGTGATGATCGTCACTTCGTTGCGATCGGAATCGAAGCCGATCCTTTCGCGAGAGACGTCGTTTACCACAATCGCATCGAGGCGCTTGGCTCCGAGCTTCTGGCGGGCGTTTTCGAGGACGTTCTGGGTTTCCGCGGCGAAGCCGACGATAATCTGCGATTGCTTGCGGAGCGAAATTTCCTGGAGAATATCGGCCGTCGGTTCGAGGTCGAGCGTAAGAGGTCCCTTGCGTTTTATTTTTTGTGGAGAGACCGACCTGGCGCGGTAATCGGACACGGCAGCCGCTTTGATCACGATGGTGGATTGTGGCAAAAGCCTGAGCACGGCGTCCAGCATTTGCTGAGACGAGTCGACGTATGCAACCTCGGCTGCTTCCGGCGGCGTCAGCGCTGTGGGCCCACTTACCAGAAGCACGCGCGCCCCGCGCCGCAGAGCAACTTCCGCCACGGCGTAGCCCATGCGGCCACTGGAGCGGTTGGTGAGGTAGCGTGCCGGATCAATTTTTTCGCGCGTCGGGCCCGCGGTGATCAACACGGTTTCGCCGACAAGATCTTGCGATACGCCGAGCGCTTCGAGAACAGCTGCGACAATGGCGTCATTCTCGGCGAGCCGCCCGCTGCCGGTCATTCCACAGGCCAGATATCCTGAGCCCGGCTCAACGATCTTCACTCCACGCCGGCGTAGGATTTCCAGATTCGCCTGCGTCGCAGGATGATTCCACATGTTCACGTTCATCGCGGGAGCAACCACTGTCGGCGCAGTGGTGGCAAGATAAAGCGTGGTGAGAAAGTCGCTTGCAATCCCCTGCGCGAAGTGAGCCAGTATATCCGCAGTCGCGGGAGCAACCAGCAACGCATCGATCGACTGCGCCACCGCAATGTGCTCGATAGCGGAATCGATGTTGGCAGAATTGTTGTTGGAAGCGTGATCCTCGGCGGGCGAAAACATCCCGGTAATTACTTTTTCGCCGGAGAGCGCGGCGAAGGTGAGAGGCCGGACAAACTCCTGTGCGGCGCGGGTCATGATGACTTGCACGCCAATACTGCGGTCCTGCAGGAGGCGGACAATCTCCGCCGCCTTGTAAGCCGCGATGCCACCCGTCACTCCGAGAGCAACTTTCATGGACGTCGAGACATGACGTCGGGACATAGCTGTCTTCGGCAACGCCTTAGGCGTCGTGTCCAAAGGCCTGATCGAGCGCTTCAGCAGCCTGCTCCGCAGCACTGCGGGTTTCTGGAATTTCCCATTTCACCTTGCCCGCGCGGATCTCGTCTTGCGCAATGCGGCAAGGCTTCCGCGAATTGGTTTGAACCACCGGCGGGGCTCCGGATTGCAGTTGGCGGGCGCGCCGCGCGGCGACCAGAATGTAGCGATAGTTGCTGTCGAAGCCTTCGATCAACTTCATGGATACTCTCCCCCTTGCGATCAGGACGCAAAGATTTTGATTGCCGAAAGTGAGTTCGCTTCGTTCTTCGCCAGGGAAGCCAAGAACTGCTCCCCTATTTTCCCACGAAACTCAAGATTGTGGGGGCAGGCGCGTGCAAATCATGATTACGTAAGACTACCCCCGCCGGAGCCACTGGGTGGGTTAAACGAATCCAGAATCCGCTTTATCCGGCCGCGCATGTTTTCCAGGCGGCAGCGCTCCGCTGTAGCTACGTTCTTGGCTTCCTCCTCAGATAGCGGCTGTCCGGCGCGCAGCAACCGCTCGCCTCGAACGATGGCTCGCAATATCTTGATGGAATCCTCCAGTTGATCGTTTACGAGAATGTAGTTGTAGCGCTCGTAATTCTCGATCTCGCGAGTTGCCGCCTCCAGCCGGCGCTGGATCACCTTTTCGCAATCTTCGCTGCGCTTGCGCAGCCGTTCCTCCAGAATCTTGCGATCAGGAGGCAGGATGAAGATGCTTGTCGCGCCGGGGAGTTTCCGCTGGATCTGTTCCGCGCCCTGCACGTCAATGTCGAGTAGCAGATCGCGGCCCTTCTGCTCCGCTTCGCGCAGAAAGCGCAGCGCCGTGCCGTAATAGTTGCCGAACACTTCGGCATATTCGAGAAAGTCGCCGTCGCGTATCATCTTCTCGAATTCCGGACGCGATATGAAATAGTATTGCCTGCCGTTGATCTCGCTGCCGCGCGGAGCCCGCGTGGTGTAGGAGATGGAGAACTCCAGATTGCTCACCTTCTTCAACAATTCGTTGACCAGGGTCGACTTGCCCGAACCAGACGGGGCCGAGATGATGTAGACGACTGGCGTATAGGCCGGCGAAATCATTCCAGGTTTTGCACCTGCTCGCGCGATTTTTCGATTTCCGCTTTCATCACGAGCCCAGCCTCGGTAATCTTCAGCGCTTCGCCCGCCAACCCCGACGTTTTCGAAAGCAGCGTGTTGGCCTCACGATTCATCTCCTGCAAGAGGAAATCGAGTTTCTTCCCGACTTCTCCATCTGCGTCGAGCAATCCCAGGAAATGCTGGACATGATTTTCCAGACGTACGATTTCCTCTTGAATGTCACTACGGTCGACCAGCAGCGCGGCTTCCTGCATCGCGCGCTCCCGGTCAGCATTGGAACCGAGCAACTCCTGCAGTCGCATCTGCAGTTTTTCCACGTAGGTATGCAATACAGCGCGCCGGTGAAGCTGCACGGTCTTCACGGCTTCGCCCAGGTGGGCCATGCGTTGCCGGAGTTCATGTTCGATGCTGCGGCCTTCCTGCTCGCGCATCTGATTCAAGCGATCGAGTGCCTCGCCGGCGGTGGCCATTACTGCCGACTCCAGCGCCCCATCCTCGGGATCGCTGGGAGCATCGAGTGCGCCCGGAATGCGTAAAATGGCGTTGAGATCGGGTTCGGCCGGCACGGAAAACTCACCCGCCGCTGCCCGAAAAGCCGCAATGTAAGCGCTGACAAGAGGGCGATTCAAAGCAAAGGTTTCGCTGTTCCCGCGCTCCAAGTTAAGCGTAACCTCCACGTGACCACGCGCAATTTTTTCTTTGAGCAAACGGCGGAGTTGCATCTCGAGGGAGTCGGAGCCCGACGGAAGCCGAAAATGTAAATCCAGAAAACGGTGATTCACCGCCTTCAAGGAGAGAGCGAAGGCCATATGTCCGTTACTCTGACCAGAAGCCAAAACGCTCCGCGGAGGGCTCGCATGTCCACCAGCATGGCTTCTGATTTCGCCTTTGACCTGCGCAAAACCCGTCATGGATCGAATGGGCATGAATGATTTCTCAAACTTCCGATTTACGGAATTAACTGGGTTGCGCCGGCTCCATTTTCTGCTCGAAGTCAGCGAACTGCAACTCGTACAAGCGCCGGTACGTGCCTAACTTCGCCATCAAATCTTCGTGAGTTCCAATATCTACGATGGTGCCGTTTTCGATCACGACAATACGATCGGCGCGACGCACGGTTGAGAGTCTGTGGGCGATCACAAATACGGTACGGCCACTCATCAGATTGTGCAACGCGGATTGCACCAGGGCCTCCGATTCGCTATCTAATGCGGACGTGGCTTCGTCCAGAATCAGGATGGGCGCGTTCTTCAAGATGGCGCGGGCAATGGCGATGCGCTGGCGCTCTCCGCCGGAAAGGCGAACACCTCGCTCTCCGATCACTTCATCGTAGCCCTTGGGCAAAGCCTTAATGAAATCGTGTGCCAGGGCGGCACGGGCTGCAGCCTCTACATCTCTTAGCGCGACGTGCGGC
Organism: uncultured Acidobacteriota bacterium; assembly: GCA_963717205.1. Classification (GTDB taxonomy): domain Bacteria; phylum Acidobacteriota; class Terriglobia; order Terriglobales; family Acidobacteriaceae; genus Sulfotelmatobacter. Next base: position 451,508 of record CAVQVP010000003.1, read on the forward strand.
TGGCCATAGGCAATGTTGTTGCGAACCGTATCGTTAAACAGAACGGTTTCCTGCGTCACAATTCCCACTTGTTCCCGCAGTGATGCCAGCGTCACGTCGCGCACGTCGTGTCCGTCAATGAATAGTCGTCCTTCAGTGGCATCGAAGAAGCGTGGGATCAGGTGAACCAGCGTACTCTTGCCTGAGCCGCTCGATCCTACCACGGCAATGACTTCTCCGCGGCGGACTTCGAGGTTGATTTTGTGGAGCACGTCACGAACTTCTTCGTCTTCACCCTCCGTGCCATAAGTAAAGCTGACGTGATCGAACTGAACAGATTTCGAAAAGGGCGGCAGACGCCTGGCGTGGGGCTTTTCACGGACATTATCTTTGATGTCCATAAACTTGAAGATTTCACTCGATGCGCCCAGGGCCTGCTGGAAGTTGTTATTGAAGAGGGCAAATTTCCGGACTGGATTATACAGACTGAAGACCGCTGTGATGAATGCAACGAAAACTCCAGGAGTCATCTGGTTGTGTGCAATGCGGGCGCGCCCCAGCAGAAGCAACAGTGCGATCCCGATGACGCCGACAACATCCATCAGTGGCGAACTGATGGCGGTTGCCGCGACGGAGCGCAAATTCGCGCGGAACAATCGCCGCGCCGCGCCGCGAAAGCGAGAAATCTCCCACTTCTCACTGTTGAAGGCCTTCACGATCCGGTTGCCAGTAATCGTTTCATGCAGGATGTTCTGGATCTCAGCAAGCTTATCCTGCCCCTGGCGCGTCGTGCTGCGCACTCGAGAGCCAATCTTGCGCGAAGAGTAAATGATTACCGGAACGAATAGGAGCAGCACCCAAGCGAGCTTTCCTCCCAGAATCACTACCACTGCGGCTACCGACAGAAAGGTAAAAAATTGCTGCAGGAATTCAGCGAGCACGGTGGACATGGCATACTGCACTCGCTCGATATCGTTGATGATGGCAGAGAGTAGAGTCCCCGTGGTGTGTTTGGAAAAAAATGCCGCCGAGCGCCGCATGATGGCATTGTAGAGATCATCGCGCAGGTCTGTAATCATGCCGAAACCCGCGTGATTTACTAAGTATGTGCCGGTGTAGTCGAAAATCCCCTTCAGGACGGTGGACCCGACCAGAGCAACCGCAACCATGTTCCACGCATTTGTAAAATGCGAAGGGACCAACTGCTGCAGGTATACCGGATGGTGCGCAACCGCAAAAAGTTGAATATCTTTCGATCCGGTTGAGGGATTTAATACGCGGTCAAAGATGGGGCGAATCAGCAAAAACTTGAAGGCGTCGAGCGCTCCCACGAGCGCCATGAGTACCACAGAAGCCAAAATCTGCCACCAATAAGGAAGCGCGTAGCGTACAAGTCGCGTCAGTTGGCGCATACCGCTCCGAGCAGGCCGCAGAGGCTTTCAGACGGTTTATGTATGGGATGCAAGTACCTTATTTTACTTTGGTCGTTGGGCGTTTGTCCCTTAGCACAACTCAGAGCAGGCTTACGATGCTCGTTTGCCGCTCCTTGTTTACTCATCTCAGGTTTACTCCGGGCGAAAGGTTGATTTCGAAACCGCCAACGACTACCGACCAACGACAGCTTTACTTCGGCATATCCCGATGCGCAACCTTCACGCGGTATCCTGCCTCGTGCAAACGCTTGCCCACTTCCTCCGCGATCATCACTGAGCGATGCTGTCCGCCCGTGCAGCCAAAAGCGATGGTGAGATAGCTTTTACCTTCGTGAATATAGTGCGGCAACAAATAAATCAGCAGATCGGAAATACGATGAATGAACTCCTGCGTCTGCGGAAACGACCGGATGTATTTGGCCACACGGCGGTCGCGCCCAGTGAGAGGCCGGAACTGGGGAACGAAGTGCGGATTCGGCAAAAAACGAACGTCGAAAACCAGATCGGCTTCTTCTGGGACACCGTGGCGAAAGCCGAAGCTCACGCTCGAAACGAGAATGCTTTTCTCCGCGGCCTGCTCACGAAAACGCTCGGTGATGTGGGCACGCAATTCGTGCACGTTGAACTTGGAAGTATCAATAACAATGTCGGCCAGCGCGCGAATTCCAGCCAGGTGGCGCCGTTCGGCCTTGATTGAGGCATTCACGGGTGAATCCGTGCCCAGCGGATGCGGTCGACGCGTCTCGCTGAAGCGTCGCAGCAGTACTCCATCGGAGGCCTCGAGAAAAGCAACCTTGGTTGGAATCATGCGCCGCACGGCCTTCAGAATGCCCGGAAGTTGCTCAAGCTTCGAGCCTTCGCGCACATCCACTACCAGCGCCGTGCGGCGGATTTCGGCCGATTGCAACGCCATCTCCGCAAAGCGCGGGATCAGTTCGACGGGAAGATTATCGACGCAGTAGTAACCCAAGTCCTCGAAAGCTTTAAGCACCGAAGCCTTGCCGGAGCCGCTCATTCCGGTAATGATCACGAGTTCCGGAGCATGCGTGACGGCGTGCTCTATCTTTCTTTTTCTGTGACGCGGGCCGTGAAGTTTGCGGGACGCGGACGGTTTCCGAGGCGTCATGCACTGGATAGTAGCACCGTACGCTCCGTGCGAGGGAGAGCACGGGCGTATACCGCCCCGCTCGTTCTGCGCACGCTACCGCGTGGCGCATGAGAATTTTCCAATCGTCTTCGATTGTGTGAGCGCCGATTTGTCTAACCTGCGCTCGGACAGGTAAGCTATTTCGCCATGAAGAAGTTTCAAGAACTCACGGAACGCGAAGTGCTTGCACTGGCGATTTCTCTGGAAGAGGAAGACGAGCGTGTATACGCCGATTTTGCGGAGGGACTGCGGCAGGACTACCCGGCGTCGGCGTCGATGTTTGAGGGCATGCGCGAAGAAGAATCGGCGCACCGCAGACGGTTGATCGAACTCTTCCGGCAGAAGTTCGGCGAGCACATTCCCTTAATCCGCCGCCAGGACGTTCGCGGATTTGTAGAACGTCCGGCACTCTGGCTGATTCGTCCGCTGCGCATTGAGGCGGTTCGCAAGGAAGCCAGCACCATGGAAGTAGAGACCCGGCGCTTTTACGAAAAGGCGGCAGCCCGCACTCAGGACGCCGGCATACGCCAATTGCTCGACGATCTGATCAATGAAGAGCGCGAGCACGAAGAGCGCGCTCAGGAACTAGACAAAGAAAAGCTTCCTGCCAGTGTAAAGGCCGATGAAGAGCGGGCGCAGCGCCGCCTCTTCGTTCTGCAGATTGTGCAGCCTGGCTTGGCGGGTCTAATGGACGGTTCGGTTTCCACGTTGGCGCCCGTTTTCGCGGCGGCCTTTGCAACCAAGAATACTCACGAGGCATTCCTGGTGGGACTGGCAGCGTCAGCCGGAGCGGGCATCAGTATGGGATTTGCCGAAGCGCTCTCGGATGATGGCAGCTTGACGGGCCGCGGACATCCCTGGGTTCGTGGCGTGATCTGTGGCGCCATGACCGCGCTGGGCGGAATCGGCCACACACTACCCTTTTTGCTGAGCGACTTCCGCGTGGCGCTGTGGGCTGCCGGAGCCGTGGTGGTCTCCGAGTTGGCTGTGATCACCTGGATCCGGCGCCGCTATATGGATTCGCCCTGGGTTTCTGCGGCTCTTCAGGTGGGGCTGGGCGGCGTGCTGGTTTTCATTACTGGAGTGCTGATCGGGAGCTCGTAGGAAGTGCCATTGTTGATTTCTGATTGAAAGACACATAGCATCGCAGGGCTCAGTAAAATCCGCGGTCAAGAATCAGAAATCGGCAATCGAATCTACGGCTGCGTGTCCAGCGGATGTTTGCTCTTTTCGTAAAACTCATTCTGTAGCTTGAGGCTAATGTCGTCGGCTTTTACGGCGCGGATGGTTTTGATCACGGCATCGATCCACCAATTCATCTGAAATTTGCCTAGCTCCTCGGTGGCGGCAGAGCCGTCACCGGAATAGTGGTTGGGAAAGCGCGCGTACCACCAAATGCCCGTGTAGACGTCTTCAGGAAGAGTCTGGCGGTGCTGATCGGCCCCAGATTCGCTGTTGGCGCGATCAATATGTACCGTGTCGGGGCGCGCGATCATCATCTTTGAGGTTTCACTTTCGCCGGCATGCATGTCGGTGGAAGTTTTCTTCGGCGGGCCACCCGTCTCCGGGCTGCGCCGGTCAAAAACGTAGACGATGTAGTCGTGGACTTTATCTAACTGCGTTTGAGCGAAGTAAGGGAGCAGGCTTTCGTTACCACCGTGGCCGTTGACGATGATCACTTTTTTGCAGCCGTTGCGCGCCATTTCGTCGGTGGTTTCCTGCAGCAGCGCAAGTTGCACCTCCCGGCTGTAGGCGATGGTGCCGGGCTGGTGACGCGCCTCCGCGATCTGCCCAAAATAATACTCCGGGAAGACGATCGCGTATTCCTTTTCAGCGGCGTGCAGCACGGCATACCGGACGTCAAGCAGATCGGTGCCTAGTGGCAGATGCGGACCGTGTTTTTCAAGGATGCCGAAGGGCAACAGGCATGTGCCTTGTGCGCGGTGGATTCCCTCGCGGAAATCGGCGGCGGTGAGTTCTTCCCAGTGAACCGAGAGCTTTGATGCCGGGGTAACCTGCGCTAACGCGACCGTCGTCAGGTTCAGAAAGTTTGACGGCAAAACGAGAAGCGATATGGCAATAGCAAGCATCAATGAGGGTGTGCGAGTCTTCATAGTTCGAATCAGCTCCCCAGGCGGGGAATTCTAGCACTTGAAACCGTCGCATAAACACCGCCACGCAAACAATGGTCTCTGTCATCCTGAGCAAAGCGAGGGACCTTGGTTCCTGCCTGTACAAAAATATGACGACGCAGGCAAGAACCAAGGCCCCTCGCTTTGCTCGGGATGACGCACAACCAATGCTGGGCGGTTATTTAAGGTAGATTTCTTGCAGTAATTCTGAGCTGACAATCTCCCGGATTTCGGCGCGTTTATCGGCAAGTTCCTGCGCCGGAGCTTTGCCGCCCAGGATCTTGTCGCGAGCCATCTCTGTCTTCGCGGCCAGGCCGTCCATGGCAGCGTGGTTCTTGTACTGGATCGCTACGCAAATGTCCCAATCTTCCGGATTGTTCTTGGTCTCTTTCAGGAAGACTTTGTAGTCCACGATCAGTCCCTGCTTCTTTTCTTCCTCGATCAGGGGCTTGGTGGACTTACGCAGACTCGTAAGATAGGCATCCATCTGAGTGGGCTTCACGCGGATGAGCTGAACGCGCCAAATGGGGCCTTCGGTGTAATGCTCCTGAGCGAAGAGGGCAGGCGCGAGCAACAACACGAACACGGCCAGCCCATAAAGCTTCTTCATGGTGATCTCCTCAATTTTGAAGTGACAGAAACGGCGGGAGGATCATACGCTTCGTTGGAGAAAAGCGGAAGGAGGCGTGCAGCGATTGAAATCGCTCAACGACAAATAGTAGTTTTTCAAAATGTCACTGTGTTGATGCCAAATCCTCCTGTTGTCCTGAGGTTGTTTAATCGCAAGGGAACCGCGCCCAGGGTCTGTCTAACCCCCGGCGATGGCCCCTATGATGAGGAAAGGCTCCTTGCCCGTAGCCACTGATTCAGGCAGGGGCGCATCCGGCGATTCGTGAGACAAATCCTCTTCGCAGGCAAAGAAACGGAGGAATGGCCTGCGCTGTTGGGTAACGTGATCCCGGATCGTCCCGCGCAGCATTGGATAGCCCGCCTCGATCGCGTCGAGAACCGAGCGCTGTGTAACCGCTCCTTCGATCTCGATCGTCAACTCAGCGCCGACGTGTGCCAGGGTTCGCAGATGTTGCGGTAGCACGACTCGGATCGCTCTGGAACTCTTGGACGACATCTTTTGCGGCTCGCTTGCCCTTCTAGGGTAAAGTCCCCGCGGGGATTAGGAAAAGTCCTGATTACATAATCTGCAGGTTGCCCGTCATTTTAAGCCTGCGCCCGATTCACCTTCGAAGAGGCTCCGCACAGACGGAGTCTGCGCCGGTCGCGGCGTCGCACGACGCTCCTGCCGCAGGAAAACGGCGCGATCAGGCCGCCACCAACGTCGGTGGAATTTTCTGAGCTGACAAAAACCGGCGGATCATGGCAACGTCTGCACTTCCACCGACAGCACGGCCGGAAGATCGCGCACAATCGGATTCCAGCTATCGCCGGCGTCAGCCGAGGCGTAGACCTGTCCGCCGGTCGTGCCGAAGTAAATGCCGCACTCATCGAGCGTATCGATGGACATGGCGTCGCGCAGCACGTTGACGTAACAGTCTTTTTGCGGAAGACCTTTGGTGAGCGGCTCCCATTCATCGCCACCGGTTCGGCTGCGAAAAACGCGGAGCTTGCCATCGGGCGGAAAGTGTTCCCCGTCGCTCTTGATGGGCACCACGTAGATGGTTTCGGGCTCGTGCGCATGAACGTCGATCACAAAGCCGAAATCGGTGGGTAGATTGCCGCTGATTTTTTTCCATTGCTCGCCGGCGTCGTCCGAGCGCATGACGTCCCAGTGCTTCTGCATGAAAAGCACGCCCGACCGTTTGGGATTCATAGCGACGTGGTGCACGCAATGGCCGATCTCCGCCGTCGGGTTCGGAATGTATTTCGAATACAGCCCGCGGTTGATCGGCTTCCACGTCGCCCCACCGTCATCGGTGCGGAATGCGCCCGCGGCTGAGATCGCGATGAAAATTCGATCCGGATTCGTGGGATCGAGAATGATGGTGTGCAAACACATTCCACCCGCACCCGGCTGCCATTTCGGACCGGTGCCGTGCCCGCGGAGGCCGGAGAGCTCGTGCCAGTTCTGTCCGCCGTCAGTCGAGCGGAACAAGGCCGCGTCTTCTACTCCGGCATAGACCGTGTCGGGATCGGTGAGCGAAGGCTCGAGATGCCAGACTCGTTTGAATTCCCAGGGATGCTGTGTGCCGTCGTACCATTGATGCGTGGTGAGCGCTTTGCCCGCTTCGGAAGACGTGTCGTAAACAAACTTGTTGCTCTCGCTCTTAGGTGGTCCGGGGGCGGGCTTGTCGCCGGCCGGCGTTCCGGGCTGGTGCCACCTCTTACCACCATCATCGGAGCGCTGGATAATCTGCCCGTACCAACCGCTGGACTGCGAAGCATAAATCCGGTCCGGATCGACAGGCGATCCCTTCACGTGATATATCTCCCAGCCGGCGAAATGCGGACCGCTCACGTCCCAGTTCTCGCGCTTGCCATCCGATGTTAGTACGAACGCCCCTTTGCGCGTTCCGACGAGAACTCGCACCTTGCTCATGCGTTGCTCCTTGTGGTCAGTTTGTCCTTCTCTTCTAGTTTGTTCCAGTTTGTCATTTAGTGATCATTCACTGTGGTCATTCACTTTGTCACGTTGTCATTCCGAGCGCCTTCTTCTTGGCGCGAGGAATCTGCTTTTGCTGCGGGACTGAAGCAAATTCCTCCGCCTCGCTGCGCTCATCGTCGGGAATGACAAAATCAATTATGTCTTACGCGGCCTTCGGCAGCTGACTGCGCATCTGCTTCATCATTTGACGCATGGCAGCGACGTGGCCCGGAGAACGTTTCTCGGTCCAAGCTTCGTAGCGCTGCGCAGCTTTTTCAAGATGCCCCAGAAAGTGTTGGTTCTGGAAGCGCTCTCGAATTTGTGGGACTACTACCTTAGCGATCTCCCATGTGCCAAAGAACTCGCCGGTGGTCTCAAAGAACAGGTCTTCGTGAAGCAGACCGTAGTTGAGCATCGCGCAGGCCTGGTCCCAGTAGGTAAGAACCATCATCGTGAACGTTCCTCCCTCCGTTCCCGGAGCTGCGATTCGCATCGCGTCGTCAATGTTCTCGACGATATAGTTCTTGAAGAACCAATCGCGCGCCTGGCGCAGGCGCGGCTCGCGACGCTGTTCAAAGAGTTGCAATTGAAGTTGTGCTTGTTCGTGCGTAGGTTTTGTCTCCATTGATTCGTCTCCTTTTATTTTGATTTCGTCGTTGTCGAGTATTCCATGTTCCTTGAGCATGACTCCTTATTTTCTGTTTTAACGCAGTCATGCCCACACTGTATAGTCGAACGGCGGAGGCGAAAATCGACAGCCTCGCTGGAAAAATGTTAGAGACGGCCGCCCACTATAAGGAAAGTTAGTGCTTATCCATGAGATCAGCCGTGCCGTCCGACCACTTGGCGACCGGAATCAGGAAGACGGTGAGTCGATCCTGACTATACCCAAATGTTAGAATCGGAGAACCTGGCAGGTCAGCGCCCCAGGTTGCCGCGTCCGTTTCCGCAGCGAAAAACATTAGGTGGGGATGCCAATGCCCGGCGCTATCGCCTAAGTATGCTTGCCTTGACATCATGTAGGACATCGCGCCAGACTCCACCGCCGGCAATTGCCTCTTGTCGAATGCGTCTTTGATACCCTCGGACATTTGAGTTTTCGATCGTCCCGCCAATATAAACTCGGTCTTCTTGAGAGTGATTGGAAGGACGGTTCGTGCCGCCGGCGGGTTGAGGCAGATCGCACCGCGTATTTTGGGATCCCAAAATACGGGATCCTCGATTCCGGCGGTCCATGATCGTTCCACCATGCACACGAAACCGTTCTTGCCTTTGACTGCGGTTTCGTAACCGTTGCGCCCGAGAACCAAAACTTCGGCATCGCGCGAGATGGACTCCGGGGCCGCACTCCGCGCCAGGGCGATCTCGGCATTCCGATCCGCCATCAGATATTGCTCAATCGGGGCCATACTCGGATACGGTGTTTTGGCATCTCCAGCTTGCGCCTGCCACACCGCGCCTAGCGCCACGCTACCCAATACGATCGTCCTGATTATCTTTCGGCTCATTTGATTTTCCCCTACTGCGTGTCCAAGTGTGGCGAACGACCAATGCTCTTGAGCAGAGATCTCCCACGCTTTCCGAATCTATTCTCCCCGGTAGGCTCGCTTCAAACCTTCAATATCAATCTTGGTCATCTGGAGCATGGCTTTAAAGACTCTTTGGGATTTCACCGGGTCTTTGTCCTGCATGAGCTGGCGCAAAGCTGAAGGAACGATCTGCCAGGACACGCCATATTTGTCTCTTAGCCATGCACATTGCAACTGATCTCCGCCTTCGGAAAGCTTTCCCCACAATTCGTCTACCTCTTCTTGCGTCTCGCAGTTCACGAAGAAGGAAATGGCCGGTGAGAACTTATATTGCGGCCCTCCATTCAGTGCGGTGAATTCAAGTCCGTCAAGCGAGAATGTCACGATCATTACCGTGCCTTTCGGTCCGGGACCGGCGTCGCCATATCGGGTGACACTTCCAATCTTTGAGTCCTTGAAAATGGAGACATAAAAGTTGGCCGCTTCCTCGGCCTTGCCATCGAACCATAAGAATGGGGTTATCTTTTGCAATGTTCTATCTCCCGCAAGAAAGACAATCTCTTTCTCTGGGGCACACTAACAAATATCGCTTGCGTAATGCAAGTAAGTATTTAACATTAGTTTATGGCAACGAAGCGCACAGCAAGGCGGTCGGAGTGCCCGCTGAACGCCTCAGTGGAGATGTTAGGCGACCGCTGGTCGCTGCTGATTATTCGCGACATGATGCTGCGGGGAGCGAGCACGTACAAAGAATTTCTGGAGTGTTACGAAGGCATCGCTACAAATATCCTGGCGGACCGTCTGCAAAAGCTGCTCGCGTACGGAATCATTACTACGGAAAACGATCCAACCGATGGACGCAGGGTGACTTACCGGCTGACAGAAAAAGGAATCGATCTGGCGCCGGTGCTCACCGAAATGGTGCTCTGGGCAGCGGCACACGAAAAGACCGGAAATCAGGCGCTGGTCCGGCAAATGCGAGAGGACAAAAGCAAGTTCTTGGCCGAGGTTCGACAACGCTGGGCCGGTCGCCAGTGACATTGCCACCATACGGTCTCAAACCCCTGGAAACTGCCCTATCGGGTAACATAGATGGTGTGCCGAATCGGGTTTCCCAGCAAGCTAAACTCAACGTCCTTCGTGCACACCACCTGAGCAAATTTCCCTGGCTCGTCCATGGATTTTCTACGCGCCTGGGGGGATTTTCCCGCGCTTATGGACGCGGCTCGCTCAACCTCGGGTTCACCAAACACGACTCCAAGGCCACGGTCGAGCGCAACAGGACAGCATTTCTAAGGGAACTCGGTGTCGAGAAATGCGAATCCGCGAAGCCCTCGGGGAAAGCCTCACGAAGACCCGAATCCCAACTTTGGCCGCTGGTCACTCTGCGCCAGGTTCATTCTGACCTGATCCATTTTGTCGACTACCCTGCGGACACGCAACTGGTGGGCGATGGCCTGATTACGGCGACTCCTGGGTTGTTGCTCGGCATTCAGACGGCGGATTGCCTGCCCGTCATTCTCGTTGATCCCCAGAGGCGTGCGGTGGGAGTGTTTCATGCCGGCTGGCGCGGCACGGTCAAACGCATCGTAGAAAAAGGAGTGGGCGAGATGAGTCGGCGCTTCGGCAGCCTTCCGCGCGATCTCACGGCCGCGATTGGCCCCGGAATTCATGGCTGCTGTTATGAAGTCGGCGAAGAAGTTCGGGAGAAGTTTGAATCGCAGTTCACCTACGCGACGAAGCTGTTTCGCGAGGTTGAAGAATCCGATCCAGTACGCGAAAAATATCCCATGTTGTTTCTCACGGCACGCGCCCCAGGTCGCAGCGTCCTGCCCAAGAAAATATTCCTCGATCTGGTCGAGGCTAATCGACAACAACTGTTAGCTGTTGGAGTGCCCTCGGAGAGCATTGAAGCCTCGCCACTATGCACGAACTGTCGAACGGACCTATTGTTTTCCTATCGCGCGGAGAAGGGCAGGACGGGCCGGATGATGGGTGTGGCGGGGATCCGAAGATGACCGGAACTCAGAAGTCAAAATGGAGAAGTCAGAATGGAGAAGCTGAAAACGAAAGGCGGTCTTACCTCCTTCTGCATTGTGCATCCTGACGATTAATTACGCAGTAGGCGGCACAGCGGGAGGTGGCGGCGCAGGGGCCACTGCCGCGTCCGCGACCCCCTCATTCACCAGATCCTTCAACTCCTTGCTTGGCTTGAAGAAAGGGATCTTTTTCGCGGGCACTTCGACGCGCTCTCCGGTCTTGGGATTTCGTCCCATGCGCGGCTTACGCTGGCGGGTTCGAAAGCTGCCGAAGCCGCGTATCTCGATTTTGTCACCGGCGCACAAGGACCGCACCACGCTGTCGAAAATGGTCTCCACAATTACCTCACTGTCCTTACGCGTAAGTTCTGCTAAACGCGAGACTTCATCGATCAAATCGGCTTTTGTCATAGTCTCTTTCTGCCCCCTAACCAAAGTTTTATCGACTAGTCATCACTAATCTACGACGCACTTGGTTTGACGCCAGCAACCTGTATAACCTTCTCAAATTTCAGGGGTTGTACGCAAGTCGCGGACTGGGAACATTCGATGCACCGCGATAAATCCGGTTCCTTACTTCCACAGATAGTAGAACCCAACCTGCTGTTCGAGCATCTTCTCGCGATCCGGCAAATACTTCGAGACATCCCCCAGGAGAAGATCGAGGAGCGTCCTGCGATCTTTTTCCGGATGTACCAGCGTAGGTTCCCCAGAAATGCCAACCGATTTCGCAGTATCTTTTACAGCCGCTTCAAAGTCGCCCACGTTATCGATCAGCTTCATCGACAGCGCCTGCTCGCCCGTCCAGACCTTGCCATTAGCGATGGCCTTCACGTCGTCGACCTTGATGCCGCGCCCGTCAGACACCGCGTGCACGAACTGTCCGAACATATTGTCGATCAGCGACTGCATGTAGGCTTGCTCGGTCGGAGTAAGGTCGCGGGCTGGGTTTCCCGTATCCTTGAACTCTCCGGTTTTGATGACGACATCTTTCAGCTTGGCCCACTTCAGCAAATCCCCATAGTTCACCCACTGCGCAATCACGCCGATCGATCCAACAATACTGCCCTGGTCGGCATAAATCTTGTTCGACGCCGAGGCAATATAATAGGCGCCGCTGGCCCCCACGGTCTCGATGGACACGACGACATTTTTCTTTTTTTCCTCGCGAATACGCTTAACCTCGCGATAAATTTCTTCCGACGCAGCCACACCGCCGCCCGGCGAATTCACGTGCAGGATGATGGCTTTGATCGAAGAATCATCGGCGAGCTTTTTCAGTTCGCCGACCACTGGCTGTGGCGAGAGGATCACTCCGTCAAGGTCAACCACTCCAATACGGTCGCCGAAGCCGCCAAACCCCGCTTCATTGTTGTTCGCGTGCAGGGTGAGGTAAACCAGAGAGAACACCGCCATAACGAAGAGGAAGAAGGCTCCTCCGCCAATCAATATCCACAGAAGGGTGCGGGAACGTTGCTCAGCCATTGGGAAAGTTTAGCACCGGTGGCCTAGGGCGCGAGCACCCGCAGCACCCCGCGCTGAACGGTCACCTCGACGGGAGTCTTGCAGATATATTCCCCATCGGCATAAACGTCGAGTGGAGTCTCGGTTTCCACGCGCACCCGTGCCGCCTGGAAGTAATCCACTTCGCGAATGCTCAAATGGCGCCCAAAGTAGACTGTGGGAAACATGCACGCCAGCTTAAAGGGATCGACACCACCGATCACGCAGACGTCGAGTTGACCGTCGTCGAATCGCGCGTGAGGGGCGATTTTCATGCCGCCGCCATAAGCCGAAGTGTTGGCGAAAGCTGCGAGTAGGGTTGGCTGATCGCTGCGGATGGCCCAACCAGTTTTGTCCGGCGTGAAAATCTTCATGGAGAGCGGGGCAAACCGAATGATCGTGGGAGCCAGAGTCAAGGCGTAGCCGCCGTGGCCGCGTAACCAGCGCGGCAGTGCATTGGCCCGGCGGGTCACTTCGCTATCGAGCCCGACACCAGCCACGCTGCAGAAGTAGCGCGGCATTCCGAGTGGCGAGTTGCGAGCAGAAGGGTGTGGCGCGCCCGCGGATTCAAGCGGAGTGATCACTCCCAAATCGATTGCGCGCTCGTTGGCTGCTCCGGCGCAAAGGCGTCGCCACGCCGCTAGCGAGTCGCGAACGCGACGCAAACCTAGGGCGCGCGCAAAGTCGTTCCCGCTGCCAGCGGGGACGATCAACACCGGCAGAGCAAGCTTCACCAATTCGCCCAAGTGACGATGGACTGTGCCATCGCCCCCAAACAGCAGAATGACGTCGGCCTGATCCGCAGCAATAGGCAAGCCGATACGCCAGTCAATGATTTCGCGGATGCCCTCGCCATTTTGGAATGGCTTGAGGTCCTTCCGATTGCATCCAAGCCCGAGGATGGCGGCGGCGCGCATGTGCGCGGTTGAGAGTACCAGAGGCGAGGCGCCCGAGGGCGGATAGCTTCTCAAGGACTTGTCCTGGAGGACAAGTCCAAAATCTTCCTAGCTTAGAATGGTTCCGTCTATCGTAACTCCCCGACCTATCCTCAAAACGATAGCGTGGTGGCATGATGGATGCTGGGGACTTTCTTATGCGGACTGCGGCCATGAGGCTACAGGAGCTGGCGGATATACCGTGTTTTCTTATAGTTAGCCTGCTCCTCGCAGGCTGCAACGTGGGCGTATCGAAGCCTGGCGATGGTGTCACGAATCCCACAGTCACAGCCCCTACAATTACGATCCAGCCCACGAACCAGACAGTGATTGCCGGAGAGACGGCAACTTTTTCGGTGGTGGCGGCCGGCACCGGTCCCTTAAACTACCAGTGGCAGAAAGGCACCGCCCCGATCAGCGGTGCGACATCCGCGAGTTACACGACCGCAGCGACGACAACAGCCGACAGCGGCTCGCAGTTCAGTGTCGCGGTAAGCAATTCCGCCGGCAGCATCACCAGCAAGACCGCGACGCTTACGGTGAACCCGGCTCCGGCTGTGCCCTCGATTACGCAACAACCGTCGAACCAAACCGTCACCGCCGGACAGACCGCAACCTTCTCGGTGATGGCGGTAGGAGTCGCTCCCTTGAGCTACCAGTGGCAGAAGGGTACGACAGCGATCAGTGGCGCGACATCGGCGAGCTACACAACACCGCCCACCACAACCGCTAACAACGGCTCGCAATTTAGTGTCGTAGTTAGCAATGTAAATGGGAAAGTCACCAGTAGCGCGGCCACTCTCACAGTGAATGCCACAACGACGCCTGCAGCCGTTGATGTACTAACCCAGCACAATGACATTGGGCGCACGGGTCAGAACCTGAATGAAACCACGTTGACCACCAGCAATGTGAATTCAGCGAAGTTTGGCAAGCTGGGCTTTTATTCTGCCGACGGTCTGGTGGATGCCCAACCGCTCTACGCATCGAGCGTGGCGGTTCCCGCCAACGGCACGCACAATATTCTGATCATTGCCACGGAGCACGATTCGGTCTACGCCTTCGACGCGGATTCTGGCGCAACCATCTGGCAGGTCACTACCTTGCAGTCCGGCGAAACTACTTCGGACGATCGCGGGTGCAGCCAGGTCACTCCCGAAATTGGAATAACTTCCACTCCGGTCATCGATCGCACCAGCGGTCCGAATGGCGCGGTATATCTGGTGGCGATGTCGAAAGACGCATCGGGAAACTACCACCAACGCGTGCACGCGCTCGATCTCGCGCTCGGGACGGAATTGTTCGGTGGGCCCGTCGAGGTTCAGGCGACCTACCCTGGAACTGGCGACAATAGCAACGGTACAAGTGTGGTCTTCGATCCCGGCCAGTATAAGGAGCGAGCCGCTCTACTTTTGCTGAATGGCGTCATTTACACCGGCTGGGCATCGCACTGCGACGACCGCCCTTACACGGGATGGATTATGGGTTACAGCGAATCCACGCTGGCTCAGACAAGCGTGCTGAATGTGACCCCCAACGGCAACGAAGGCGCGATCTGGATGGCGGGGGCGGGCCTCGCCGCCGACAGTTCCGGCAACATTTATTTTCTCGATGCCAACGGTGACTTCGACACCAATCTAAACGCCAGCGGTTTTCCCGTTGACGGCGACTACGGCAATGCCTTTATGAAGCTCTCGACCTCGGGTAGTCTCACCGTTGCGGATTATTTCGAAATGGACAATGAGGCGTCGGAGAACGGCAGCGACACTGACCTTGGCTCCGGCGGAATGATCGTGTTGCCCGATCTGAACGATGGCTCAGGCCATACCTGGCATCTCGCGGTCGGCGCCGGGAAAGATTCGAACCTCTATGTCGTGAATCGTGACTCGATGGGTAAGTTTAGCTCGAATAACAGCAGCATCTATCAAGAACTCGCGGGAGCTTTCCCTGGAGGAGTTTTTGCGATGCCCACATACTTCAACAACACGATCTACTACGGCTCGGTAGGGAACCCCATCCAGGCCTTCACGATCACCAATGCGAAACTGTCGACCAGCTCAACGTCGCAGACAGCGAACAGCTTTGGGTATCCAGGGACAACCCCCAGCGTCTCGGCCAACGGCACCAGCAACGGAATCGTTTGGGCGATTGAGAACAACAGCCCGGCCGTCTTACACGCCTACAATGCTGCGAATCTGAACGAGATCTACAACAGCAACCAGGCCAGCGGCAACCGCGATCAATTTGGATCCGGCAACAAGTTCATGGTGCCGACAATCGTAAATGGCAAGGTGTTTGTGGGAACCCCGAATGGGGTGGCTGTGTTCGGACTCCTGCCGTGAGAAAGCGCTGAACAGATAGAATCAGCAAGGCTCATGTGGGGACAGCCGCCCTCGGCTGTCCAGCGGAGCGAAGCTCCGCAGTTGCGTACGCCCTCACGACCTCACGGTGGAGAAAACGGATTTACAAATGGTTTCTTCCACAACCATGGATACTCCGTCCATTCCTCGACCAGCCCAGCCCGAACCGGATTCTCTAACAGATAAACGATCTTCGCGTCGAGATTCTCAGAAGAACGCAGCACGTGGTCAAACGACTCCGTCTGCCACACCCGTCCTTTGCGACCCAGCGTCTTGTTCACTATGTGAGCAGAAGCACCTTTGATGGCATCCATAATCTCGGCCAGCGAGTAAATCTCCATAGCCTGCCGGTCAACCAGCGGCGCGAAGATCATGTGAACATGATCCGGCATCGCGACGGCGATGCGGAGATCGAATTTCATTCCGTTATCGTGAAGACAACATTGCAGCACAATCGAACGTGCCCGCTCAGGAAGCACCCACCGCCGGTCAGTGCAGAATGTAACAAAATGCTGCCGGTCATCGCACTGAAGGTGCGGAAGCTGTCTCCGATAAAAAGCCTGCGGCATAAGCTTTATGTGGGGACAGCCGCCCTCGGCTGTCCGGCGGAGCGAGCTCCGCTATGCTTGAAGTCTAGTAGGAGTTGTGGGGAAAGTGGGTTTGGGAAGCTGTATAAATTCTGAACGCTTTTCAGATTGGGAAAGTTGGACGGGGAACCCCGGCGAGCGCGCTCGCCTGGACAGCCGAGGGGCGGCTGTCCCCACATGAATCAGAGTGGGGGCGAGAGTTTGCAGACTACAACTCGACAACCACAGCCTTAATTTTCTTGCCCACTCGAACAACCAACCTTATCGGCGCTCCTTGAATCACTGGTATTTCCAGAAATCTCTGTGTGAATTCCTTCCCACTCCCCAAGTTCAGAAGTCTCACAGAGCCTGCTTTTAGCTTTCTAGCAGCGTCAGACATGGATTCAGCCATGCCACACAGAACCAACAAACGGTCGAGCCTTACTACGAGTAAATCGCCTCCGATGCCTGCGTCTTTATCATCAGAGCGAACATCCTGATATCGAACCCTAACTTCCTCGATTTCCTCAGGCTCCTCACTCCTCTGAAACTGCTTCGCCCAATCCTCCGCCGCCTTCGCCGCATCATGAGCCGAGTGGAAATCCGCTACGATCCTGCTTGCCAAATCCTTCTTCGCCTGCATGGGATGCGCCTCCCGCTTCATCTTTTCGATGTCGGCGACCTGCACATCGGTTAGCAGCTCGTAGTATCTCCACATTCTGTCGTCAGAGATCGCCATGAGCTTGCCGTACATCTCCAACGGCGCTTCGTGAATGCCGATCGCGTTATCCAAGGACTTCGACATCTTTTCACTTGTTGGACGCCAGCCTTCCAGAATCGGCGTGGTCAGCACCACCTGCGATTCCTGGCCATAGGCGCGTTGCAGCTCGCGGCCCACCAGCAGATTGAATTTCTGGTCAGTGCCGCCGAGTTCGACGTCGGCTTCGAGCGCGACGGAGTCGTATCCTTGCACAAGTGGATAGAGCAACTCATGCACGGAAATCGGCTTTTCTTCCTGGAATCGTTTGTGGAAATCTTCGCGTTCGAGCAGTTGCGAGACGGTGTACTTCGCCATCAGGCGGACGAAGTCGTCGGCGGTGAACGCGCCCATCCATCGCCGGTTGAAGTCGACGACAGTTTTCTGCGAATCGAGAATCTTGAAGACCTGCGCCTTGTAAGTCTCGGCGTTTTCTTCGATTTGCTCGCGAGTGAGCGGCGGACGCGTTACTGAGCGCCCCGTGGGATCGCCGATCATGCCGGTAAAATCTCCGATTAAGAAAATTGCGGTGTGGCCGAGATCCTGAAAATGTTTGAGCTTGCGCAGAACCACGGTGTGACCGAGATGCAAGTCGGGAGCGGTTGGGTCCATGCCGAGCTTCACACGCAGCGGCTTCCCGGTGGAGCGCGACTTCTCGAGCTTGGCGCGCAGATCGGCCTCTCGGATAATTTCCGCAGAGCCTTTTTTGAGATATGTGAGTTGTTCGTCAACAGGGGCAAAGGTTGGCATGAGAAAGGACATTATAGAGAATGCAGAAGGCAGAAGTCAGAACGTGGAAGTAAAATGCACTTGGAAGCGGGTTTATGGCGGCTGACATTCAAATACGAAAGGCGACGATGGCGGATGTTCCCCGTTTGCGGGAAGTGATCGAGGCGTCGGTGCGCGGTTTGCAGGCCGCGGATTACTCGGCTGCGCAGATTGAGGGCGCGTTGAAGTCGGTCTACGGCGTGGATAGCCAGCTCATTGCAGATGGAACGTATCTCGTGGCGGAGATTTTCGAATCGGATCATAAGCCCACGATGGCCAAGCCCCAGATCGTCAAGCCCGAGATCGTCGCCTGTGGCGGCTGGAGCAGGCGAAAGACTCTATACGGAGGCGACCAATTCGCGGCGCGCGAAGACTCGCTGCTTGACTCTGCACACGATGCCGCCAAGATTCGAGCGTTCTTTGTACATCCCGATTGGGTGCGGCGCGGCATCGGCAGCTTGATTCTCGAAGCATGTGAGACGGCTGCCAGGGAAGCAGGGTTTACTCGCCTGGAAATGGGAGCAACACTGAGTGGCGTTGCATTTTACAAGGCAAAGGGATATGCGGCCGTCGGGAATCAGCAGGCCGCGCTTGGCAATGGTGAGGTACTGCCGATCGTGAGGATGGCAAAAAGCGTTTGAGAAGGCGTTTCTTACCTCTGCATTTTGCCTTCTGCCTTCTGAATGGCGTTCTTCAATCTCCGGCCTACCATTTCGTAATTCCCTTTCAGCACGATGTTAATGGCTTCCGTGTATGCAATGTGTTCCTGCTCGAGGATGCGGGCGGCCAGCGTGTGCTCATCATCGGTGTCGAGCACTGGGATGGTCTTCTGCACGATAATCGCGCCGTGATCGAGTTCTTCGTCAACGAAATGCACAGTGCAGCCTGAGACTTTCACTCCGTAGGCGAAGGCCTGCTCTTGCGCTTCGAGTCCAGGAAACGCCGGTAGCAGAGAGGGATGGATGTTGAGAATCCGCCGCGGAAACTGTTGCACGAACCAAGGAGAGAGCAGGCGCATGTATCCCGCGAGGCACACGATGTCTACATTGTGTTGCTTGAGTTCTGCGACAACTTCGCGGTCGTGCTCGTCGCGCGGCTTGCCCTTCGATGGAAGCACCAACGCGTTCAAGCCACGCTGGCGTGCCGTGGCGATGCCCGGTGAGTCCGGATTGTTGGAGATAACGATGGCAATTCGCGCGTCCCCGAGGCGGCCGGCATCGATGCTGTCGGCGATCGCAACGAAGTTCGAGCCCCGTCCGGAGAGGAGAATGCCGAGCGATTTCATTGCTGATTGTTCATTGCTGATTGGTCACTGTTGAATGAAGGCATTCGAATCAGCAATCAAAAGTCAACAATTCTGTCAGTTGTAGATTACCTTGCGCTCCCCTTTGACAATGCGGCCCACGGTAAAAGCTTTCTCACCCACGCGTTCGAGCACAGTCTGAGCCTTTTTGAATTTTGCCAGAGGAACGATCAGCAGCATACCCAGCCCCATGTTAAAGGTGCGCAGCATTTCGTCTTGCGGAACATTGCCCAGCTCCCGCAGATGGTCGAACAACGGCGGTACCGGCCAGGAACCAAGATCGATCGCAGCCGCGGTTCCACGCGGCAAGACGCGGGGAAGGTTTTCCGTGATCCCGCCGCCGGTAATATGCGCCAGGGCAGAAACGCACTGGCCATCGATCAGCTTTCTCAGCGCCGGCCAGTAGCTTTTGTGGGTGCGCATCAACTCATTGCCAACTTTATTCTTGATCTGGTTGACATAATCCTCGGGCGAGTAATGCGCCACTTCAAAGAGCAGTTTGCGGGCCAGCGAATATCCGTTGGTGTGCAGGCCGTTGGAGGCCATGCCGAGGATAACGTCGCCGATCTGTACATCCTTGCCGGTGATGATTCGGTCGCGCTCCACCACGCCGACAATAAATCCCGCCAAGTCGTACTCGCCGTCGGGATAGAAACCAGGCATTTCGGCCGTCTCTCCGCCGATCAGGGCACAACCGTTATGCTTGCAGGCGTCGGCAATGCCTTCTACTACTTTCTCGGCAATCGACGGTTCGAGTTTACCCGTCGCCAGGTAATCCATAAAAAACAACGGCGCGGCGCCCTGCACGGCAATGTCGTTGACGCAGTGATTGACCAGGTCCGCGCCCACAGTGGAATGCAGGCCCATCTCGAAGGCTATTTTAAGCTTAGTCCCTACCCCATCGACGCTCGAGACCAGCACCGGATCGACGTACTTCGTCTTGTCTACTGCGAAGAGGCCGCCGAAACCGCCGATTTCGCTGAGGACGCCGCGGGTAAACGTTTTGTGTGCCAGGTATTTGATGCGCTGTTTTGTGCGGTTGGCACGATCGATGTCGACACCAGCGTCCGCGTAGGTAACAGGTGCCGCGCCGGGCGTAGGATTCTTGGCCACGATCTCTTGCGGTGTTCTTTCTCAGTGCTTCAGTGTGGGAAAACGCTGGTTTCCTGGCGAAGCAACAACCATTCAAGGTCGCTCATTGTAGCACGTTCGAAGTGCACGCCAACACGCACGCTTCAAGAGTTACGTTTAAAGAATCTGTCAATTCCATACACCAGTGGGCCTAACATCATCGCACTCGCACCACCGATCAGCGCGAAGCGGTCACTGCCCAGCAGTGCGGCCATCGCCATGGCCACTGGCGCTGCGACTACATAAATAAGCCCAAGGCGCCGGCCGGGAATCACGAACGCGCGCGGCATCTGGGGCCGTGAGCGGCGCAGCTTCCAAGCCGACAGGACAGTCAGCACAGTGGTGGCCGAGCGCATCCAAATGTAGACAGAGATGAGCTGAGCCAAGCTCTGCCACGCCAGCAGCGCATAGATCACGGCCGAAATAACAATTGCCAGCCACGGCGTGCCATACCGGACGTGCTTTCGAGTAAGCGCCGCCGGAAGGTATCCGTCTTCCGCCATGGCGAAGGGCATGCGCGTAGTGGTGAGGACGGTACTGTTGAGCAACGCAACGTTGCAGACCATCGCCGCGAGCGTTATCCATGTTCCCAGCCACGGGCGTCCAGTGGAAGATTCTCCAATCGATCGGGCTGCGTCGGAGAAGAATCCCGAGTGCCATTTCTGCCATTCGCCCGCGGAAGCAAGGCCCGCGAGGGTCGGCAGAAAATACGCCGCGATCGAAAGCGGCACCACCAGCGCTAACGCGCGCGGGTAGGCGCGTTGCGGGTCTTCGACCTCCTCGGCTACGGTCGAGAGTTGTTCGTACCCGGAATAGAGCCACAAACCCAGCGCCAGCCCCACGCCGAAAATCTTGAACGTTGGCTGATGAGGCGGGATCAGCGGGACGAAAGGGTTGTGACGCCAGTTCATGAAGGCCATCACGATCATCGTCATTACGGGCACAAAGATGAAAATCTCAAGCGCCGTCGCGACCTGTCCCACCATCTGAATGCCGAGCACGTTGATCCACGTGATCACTGCAATCAGGGCAACGGAAACGAGATAATGTTTCCACCCCGTGATGCCGGGAAAGTAGTAAACCAGATAGTCGGTGAAGAGAACAGCATAGGCGCCGCCGAGCAGGAACGACGCTGACCAGTTCCACCATCCTGCAAGGAATCCCCAGAAATCTCCGAAAGCCGCACGGGTCCAGCGGTAGAAGCCGCCTTCAACCGGCATCGCTGTGGTTAGTTCCGCAGACACCAGAGAGACGGGTATGCACCAGAAAAACGGCAACACCAACAGATAGATCAGCGTCATTCCAGGACCCGAGGTCGTCACCATGTCTTCAAGTCCGAACGGGCCGCCCGTGGTATAGGAAAACATCACGAAGACGAGATAGAAGAGACCAGCTTTGCGGAGAGTGGACGATGGGGATTGAGTCGTCAAAGCAAGTTGTTGATTTCTGATTGTTGATTGAATACCACAATCCGTAACCGCATTGTCAATCAGCAATCAAAGATCAACAAATAAAAATTTCTTACGCGGCAAGTACGCCCGTTAACGCGCCCTCCAGTTCCAGCAATTTGCGCTTCACATCAAGGCCGCCGCCGTAGCCGCAGAGTGTGCCGTCGGAGGCGATCACGCGATGACAGGGGACGACGATTGCGATCGGGTTGCGATTATTGGCCATGCCCACGGCGCGGAACGCATTCGGCCTGCCGACCGTGCGGGCGATGTCTGCGTACGTGCGGGTCTCCCCGTAAGGAATCGCTAACAGGGCACGCCAGCAGGCAAGTTGAAAATCGGTTCCGCGCAGATCGAGCGGAAAAGTGAATTCTCGTCGCCCGCCAGAAAAATATTCGTTTAGCTCGTTCACGTAAGGCAGCGTCGCACCAGCCGAATCCTCGAATGTAAAACCGCTCTTTTCTTGGCGAAGATGGCGCGGGCTCGGGCGAATCGATTGTTGTCCGGGCAACCTGGCGTCGAATTCCAAGGCAACCAGACCATAACTGGAGGCTGCAAGAAACAATGGTCCAATCGTCGATTGGATGGTCGCCGTGTAAAGCTTTTCCATTTAGCCCTCCTTCCCTCAGCAGACCACAATAGCAGACGATGGGATGGACGTTTTCGGACGTTTACGCATTCCCGTACTCGTCACAGTTGACAGAAATCGGCTTTTGCCCCAAAGTGTGTGCGGCGTGCTTATGGCCTTACCTCCATCCCTTGTAAAGAAGGGCCTGATCATCATCGTTGCCGTAGTGCTGGCTCCCGTTGTGCTCGTGGGACTGGTGGCAATTGCTGCCGGAGACTGGCGGCAGGTTGGCGCTACTGCCGCGGGCGATCAGGTATTGGTCAGCTCAGTCACGGCGCAGCGGAATGGCCTGCGCACGGCATGGATCCGCGTGGAATACAAGGAACCCGCCACGCTGCCCCAAGGAGGTCCATTTGTGGAGTTGAGGGCGCGTGTTCGCTTTAATTGTGCTGGGGGCGTCGCTGTGCCCGTCGCGGTTGCGAACTCGGAGTGGTTCTATTCTCGCGAGCGCGGCGGCAAACTTGTGGTCAGCAAAAAGACGCACCGTGACGATCAGTTCGGCCGGAGTGCGGAAGGCGGCTTCGGCGAGATGGCCAGAGACTTTGTTTGTAAGCAGAAATAAGTCTAAGCAATCGGTGTCAGAAGATTTCCACAGGCCCCCACCTCGGTAACCCCGAACCTACTTCCGCAGAAGATAGTTCCGTCATATGCTGATTATGAAAATATAGAGTTGGCGGCGCCAGTTGCCACCTCTCTCACAGTGGTCATGACTTCATTAGGTCTCTATTCTCTGGTAACAGCGGGAGGCGCAGTTGTTCTTGGCGCCTATGCACTCTTACGGCGCAAACCCAAAGGACCGGCAGAACTGGAGCGCGAACGCCGCACCTGGCTTGACGCTATCGGACGCATCACTGATGGTACGGTCATCGATGTGCAGGAAATGCCTCCGAACAACGGTCATCACGCCGCGGTGCTGCTCATTTATAAGTATGACGTCGCGGGTGTTTCGTACGAGTGCTCGCAAGACGTTACCTATTTACGCCAGTGGATTAACCTGCACTCCTGCCGGCTGGGTCTGCCTACGTCGGTGAAATACGATCCACATAATCCGGGGAACTCGCTGGTGGTGTCGGAGAGCTGGATGGGGTTGCGGCAGTAGAGTTGCCAGTTGCCTGAAAAGACCGGAGCGGGGCAGCATGCAGCTATTCTTGCAGCCATTCCGTGCCCATGTTGTCGTCGGTGATCGTGCGCGCGTGAGCGGTGCGAGCACGGATGTGGGCAGCGGATTCTAAGGTCCAAAATCCGGGAACATCGTGGTCCATCGTTGTGGTCATGGCCATCACTTCGAGTAGTCGTCGGCGATGCTCTTCCTGTGAGAAATCGAAAACAGGTTTGCCGTCGACCGTGTAGTGCGAGAGCACCTCGAGCCAGCGTTTTTCATCCAGCTGCAAGGGCGCGTCGCTTACCACCATAAAATTCGCCAACCGCATTCCGAACGGGAATACTCTGATGCCGGTGGCCAGTGCATCGTCCGATTCGGTTGTGTTGTAAAACTGCACACCACCCGGATTCAGGTGGTGACGAATAAGCTCCAGGAATTCCGACGAGAGCAGGTTGGACGCGTTGGAACGCCAATTAAAGGTGGTGTTCATCACAATGGCGTCGAATTTGCGTCCAGCGTTCCGCACTAGCCAGCGGCGGCCATCGTCGATGTCGATGTGAACCTTGGGGTTTTGCAAGAGGCTGGCCACCTCGGGATAGCGTCGAATCAGACCTATATATCCGGGGTTGATTTCGACAATCGTCAGGTGTTCGACCTGCGGATGGTTGGCAATAACCTGCGCCCACGATCCCGATGACAGCCCTATCATTAGAACTTCTCTCGGATTGGGATGAAAATAACTCAATGCAAACGCGCGCTGAATCCCGTTCGTATCCTTCACCAAGCTAGTGTTGAAGCATCCGTCGTAGACTCCCCCTCCAAAAACCATCCCAGTGTGCGTAACCGCAATCACTCCATTCTTTGTCTCCACAATATTGCGAAACCCTACATCCGCTCTGTATTTCTCCTTCATCAGCATCTTTTCATACATGCCACGAAAAAGAGGCTCCGAAATCTGTACTACCAACAGGGCAGCAGCCAACACAACCACTGCCGAGACAATAAAGCTGATCCTACCTAGCTGGGCATTCAGCATCAATGCAAGTCCAAGCCCGAGGCCGAGCAGAGTCAGCACAATACTCACTTGTCTCAATGGAAGCATGTCCATGAGCACGAAACCCGTGAGGTAGCTGCCCAGAGCCGAACCGACAATGTTGCTAAGGTACAAGTAGCTCATACGTGAACCGGCGCGTTCGTCAGGAGGAATTGAGATATGACAAAGGAGTGGAAACACAGCACCGAGGCATGCCGCAGCCACTCCTATGGGCATCAGCGCCCACAAGTAAGAGACGTGCACCACCAGATTGAAAAGGATCGGACCGACCAGAAACCCGAGCAGATTAGCCGCCAGCACAGTGCCTATCAGAAGTTGGCTGAAACTTCGCAGGCCCGCGATCTTCTTACAGATACGGTTGCTTACTACCGATCCGGCGCCGATCCCAAGGAGATAGGCTCCGAGGAGAAAAGCGAAGCTCTTCGCCAGCCCTCCCGTGGTAAACGAGAATAAGTGATACCACACAATTTCGTAACCCAGCGAAATGAATCCTGCGACAGCAGCCGTGACTACGGCCGCAGCAAAGCTGATTCCGGCTGCACGATCCAGTTCGACTTCCTCATTTTTCGTCCTAACCCCTTTCTGAAAGTCCACAGCCTCCGTCTCAGGGTCTACAAACTGTCGCTCTCGACTTACGAGTTGCCAGACCAATACAGTAGCGCCTACTACTGCGTTCAAACTAGCCGCCAGCCCCACAGTCTTCGATTCTCCCAGCCAGCGCATCAGGAACAGTCCCGCGCAAAAACATGCTGCGGCCGAACCCAGGGTGTTGGCGGCGTAGAGTGCCCCGACCGAGGTGCCCACATTACGCGAAAGGCGAACCGTGTAGGAAACCAGGATGGGAAGTGTCGACCCCATAAGCACGGTCGGAATCGCGACAAGGGCGAAGGCAACGAGTCCTGTTTCGAAGGTTGCGGAACCGGCCGTGAAGTTTGCCGCCCAGTGAAAGACTCTCAGCGAAAAAAAACCATAGGTCGCGATCAGCAGTTCTACTAAGCCGAAAATCCCCAGGAGTGGCAATTGCTGGTATCGTGAGATTGCTCCGCCCAGCAGACTGCCTAGTCCCAATCCAAGCATGAAGGCCGTGACGACCATCGTGACGGACTCGATATTCACGCCATAGAGTGTGAATAGTGCCCGCTGCCAAACGATCTGGTAAAGCAGTGCTGGAAATCCGGAAACAAAGAAAAACAAATACCACCAGGGTACCGATCCGGGAAATGAAGTTTCCTGCGCACTTGATTTAGTAATGATTGGAGCTAGGGTCGGGGCGGTGGATGCCGACATCTGTTCCTCCGTGCAAGTGCCAAGGAGAGCGACTGCCAATACCGGTTTCTAACGAGGCTTGGGCAGAAGGCTCCTCTCGGAGTCTAGCCGACTGGGATTATTAACGGCTTCTAAGATAACCGCGAGTCTAAACCAAAGTAATAACCAACACAGGACATTGCGCCGGGCAGCGACGCTTGCGGTTTTGTACCAGAGTGGACTCCACAGCTTGTGCCTCGCCACCGGCATGTTAGGTGGGTTACTAACCGCTTGGTAATGGTGACCGACCATCGCCCCTCAGATCTGATAGTCGTCCTGAAACAATTCCTGGGGAGATATATTTGGTGGCGACGTCCCTTCGTCGATCGTCAGATTAGGTTCCGCGCCCAGCGCCTCGTGAGAGTGTTCCTGAAACTTTTCGCGCAGCTCGTGCACTTCTGACGCCAGCTTGATGATTACATCCGAAAGCGGGTCGCGGATGTCTTTGGGATCGGTGATGACCACGCGTTTGCCGTCGCGCAGAACAATGTGTCCCGGCACACCCACAATCGTGGAGTTCGCCGGTACGCTGCGCAGCACGACTGATCCTGCTCCCACTCGGCAGTTGTCTCCGACGGTGATGTTGCCCAATAACTTTGCACCGGAGCCAATCGAAATGTTGTTGCCAAGGGTGGGATGACGCTTACCTTTCTCTTTCCCCGTTCCGCCGAGAGTTACGCCCTGGTAGAGCGTGACATCGTCGCCGACGATGGCGGTCTCTCCGATCACCGTTCCCATGCCGTGGTCGATGAAGAGACGCCTCCCAATCTCAGCACCGGGATGAATCTCAATTCCGGTGAGCAGGCGCGCGACTTGCGAGGTGAATCTCGCCAGAAAGCGCATACCATGCCGCCACAGCCAGTGGCTGAGATGATGCGCCCACACCGCGTGCAGGCCCGGATAGCAGATCAGGACCTCAACGTAGGAGCGCGCAGCGGGGTCCGACTCGAAGACCGCAGCAATGTCTTCACGCACCGAACGGAAGAAACTGGTCATGGGGCAGTTCTTGGTTCTCAGTTCTCAGTTCTCAGTAAAACCGCTTGGTCGCCGCCGCAATCGCGGCGCTACTGAGACTAGGAACTGGAAGCTTTTCCCTCGTCCCCATGAACGTAGCCTAGGGAGAGAAAGAGCGCAAGTGAGGAGGACTGAAGACCGAGTTTTTAGCCGCCGGTCTGGAAGCCGCCGCTGTTGGCGACCGTGATGCGAAGGTACTTATACGGATTGACCGGGGTATCGTTGATCCGGACCTCATAATGAAGGTGCGGGCCCGTTGAACGTCCGCTGAGGCCGACATAACCAATGGTGTCGCCGCGATGGACATGCTGCCCAGGCGCAACCGCGAAGCCGGAAAGGTGGCCGTAGCGAGTAGAGATGCCGTGGCCATGATCCACCATGATGGCCTTACCGTATCCGCCAAGGAAGTCGGCGAAAGTAATTACGCCATCGGCGGGGGCGATGACGGCATGGCCGTAGGTGCTGCCAATATCCACACCGCTGTGAAACGCACCTTCTCCGTTAAACGGATCGATACGCTCCCCAAAACTGCCGGTAACCTGGCCATCCACCGGCCATAGGTTAGGCGCAGAATTAGCGCGATACCAGTCGGCCGTCGTGGCGTTGCGCGTCATTCCAAGGCTGATCCCCACAGTGGCGGCCCCAGTGAGGGCTGAGTTGCGCAAAGCGCTGAGTTGGTCGAGCGATGAGCTAACTTCCGAGTCCTGGATTTGCTGTTGCGAGGCCGTCACCAGCGTGGGTTGCGACTTCAACCCGTACAGTGCGGACACTTCGCTAGCGATTGATCCCAGGGAAGCCACCTGAACGTCGCGCTCTTTGGCGACTTCCTCCAGGCGCGAATAACGATCCCTAAGCTGCTCTTTCTCGGTGCGTAGTTGGTTGTAGTGCGAAACCTTGAGCAACATCCGCGCATAAGAGCTGGCGATACCGGTAAGGCTCAGGAATCCGACAGCGGCACCGACTACGAAAACATACAAATAATGGACGGGAATGGAGATCTTGCGCAGCTGTCCGTCGTTCCCGCGCGCGACAAAAAGGATGTAGAAGCGCTTCTGCAAATGCACTACCTTTCGCTCTGAATGATCAGGTCCGGAACTCCAGGCAAAGTTCTGACCTTGCAGAAAGCCTGTTCGGACCACCTGATACTTCGGGCCACGCTTCCCATCTTGGGAATGGAAACTTTTGACGTGCCCGTTTCCGCCGAAGCCTGAGGTGCAAAATCCTACCTGCAATTGATACGCAATGCAGAACTTAGGTTGCCCCTAAGGTATTAAAACCCGCTCGGCCAACGGTTTTCCTGATGCTGGTTTTCTGAATGCTGGTAAAGGGTAGCAAAGCAGGTTCCCCCTGTCAACGAACCACCGGGGCAGTGAGAAGTTACTTAGGAGGGGGGTAACCAGAAGCTATTGCGCGCAGGTTACCGGAGCATCTGGTCAGTTCATCGCACTGGCCATGGGGCCCGATGCGAATTTTAGTGCTCGTCCGGACGATCCCGACGGCGAGGTACGCCGAATCTAAGGGAATCACTCGACTACATCTACGGCACTCACCGGACAGGAAATTGGATCCCACAAGCGTTTCCGCGTTGACCTCAGCTTATATTTATTGTGATGACGATTGTGGAAAAAGAGCTGATTGCCCAGATTCGCCGGACGGCGACGCGTTTGAAAAATCCTGCCATTCGAACTGGAATTGGAGACGACTGCGCCGTCCTCCGGCTTCTGTCGCGCAGGAGTGGTAAGGACCAGGGCAGCGACGTGCTGGTCACCACTGACTTCTCTCTGGAGGGTATCCACTTTCAGTTGCAGTGGCATCCGCCGGAATCCATTGGGCATCGTTGTCTCGCACGAGGATTAAGCGACATTGCGGCCATGGGCGGAGAGCCGGTGGCGGCCTTTCTCTCGCTGGCTCTCCCGCGCAAGATAGGGCAGAGTTGGGTGAATCGCTTTGTGCACGGCCTGATTCGCCTGGCCGAGCGATATGGAGTAGCCCTTGCCGGCGGCGATACATCAGAATCGCCGAATGGAATTCTGGCGGACATTGTTGTCGTAGGAACTTCGCCTTCCGGAAACGCTGTGCAGCGTTCGGGAGCGCGTCCCGGCGACCTGCTTTATGTGAGCGGAGAACTCGGCTGTTCAGCGGCCGCCATCGCTGAGCTGCGGAAGAAGCCGACGCCGAAGCTCAACACGCAGGAATATCCAAGGCATTTCTTTCCTGAGCCGCGAATCGCATTGGGCCGCACTTTGCGCGAGAAAGGGCTGCCTTCGGCGATGATAGATACCAGTGACGGTCTCTCCACCGACCTGGCGCACATTTGCGAAGAAAGCGGCGTCGGAGCTGAACTGTACTCTGGAGCCATTCCCCGCGCCAGCGTGGGCAAGCCGGCACGCCAAGTCGATCCGCGCTTTGCGCTGCACGGCGGAGAGGATTACGAACTGCTCTTCACTGCGCGCCCCAAGTGGCGAGTCCCATCCAGGATTGCAGGGGTTCAGATTACACAGATCGGACAAATCAAACGTGGGAAACAGATCTTGCTGATGAATCCGCGCGGCGCAGCCTCGCCGCTCATACCGCGGGGATGGGAACACTTCCGGAAGTAGTGGTTACCTTGGTCACCAGTCATCATTTGTGTCTATACCCGCCGCCCAAGAATGGGTCTAGAGTTAAGAGCATGCCGTTCCCCGGAATTTCCCGCTTGCCTATTCTGTTTGGCGTGCTGTTTGGCGTGTCAATGATCCCGCTGGTGGCGCTCGCCAAAGATAAAGACAAGAATCCGCCTCCGCCTCCCGCGCACGCCAGGTCTCCGGTGCCCGCGGTCACCGATGAGTACGTTCACAAAGAGTTCGGTGATAACTGTTCGCTGCTGGGCGGCCCTCCGCAGTTTGTCGGTGATCTCGACGGCGATGGAGTGGACGACCTCGTAGTTGCAGCCCGGTGCAAGAATCCAATGGCCGATCAAGCGGAATACAGCTTTCGCGTGACCGATCCCTATAACAGCTTTCTGGGCTTCGGCGACGTCAAAGTTACGTCGACATTTGCCTCGGATGCACCGGAACGCAGAGGCATCTGCCTACTTATCGTCCACGGAGTCGGTCCCGAGGCTTGGCGTTCCGACAAACCCAAACCCAAATTCCTGCTCATCAACCTGCCCTTCAAAACACTCACCGTGAAACGGCTGGCGCTAAAAAAGAGAACGATCCTCGGCGTTTATATGGAAGAACGAGGCGAAGGCGAGCAGACCTCTTCGGTGATCTTCTGGGACGGGAAAAAGTATCGCTATCAGATCCTGGGAGCGGATTTGGAATAGGTTCGTGTGGAGACAGCCGCCCTCGGCTGTCTGGCGGGCGCAGCCCGCAGTTTAACGCTCCCATCGATCAAGTCTGGGTGCATGGATGCCTGGCTCCAATGGAGCCTATGACCCAGTTCACACCCGCCTGCCCACGCACCCGCTATAATCTTCCCGCCATGAATCTCGAAGAAAAACTTGCCGAACTGAAGAAGCGCAACCAGCTTGCCGAAGACGGAGGAGGCGCGAAGCGCCGCGAGCGCCAGCACAAGGAAGGCAAAATGTCGGCGCGGGAGCGCATCGAGTTCCTGCTCGACGAAGGCACCTTCGAAGAGACCGACAAACTCATCACCCACCGCTGCACCGACTTCGGCATGTCCGAGCAAAAGCCTTACGGCGACGGCTTCGTCACCGGCTACGGCCGCATCGAAGGCCGCCTCGTTTATGTCTTCGCGCAGGATTTCACCGTCTTCGGCGGCTCGCTCTCGGAGACGAATGCGGGAAAGATCGTCAAGATTATGGATCTCGCCGCGAAAATGGGTGCGCCCGTGATCGGGTTGAATGATTCTGGAGGCGCGCGCATTCAGGAAGGCGTGGCTTCTCTGGCGGGATATGCCGACATCTTTCTGCGCAACACTCTGTACAGCGGCGTGGTGCCGCAGATTTCGGCGATCATGGGCCCGTGCGCCGGCGGTGCGGTGTATTCGCCCGCCATCACCGACTTCGTCCTCATGGTCGACAAAACTTCCTACATGTTCATCACCGGGCCTGATGTGATTAAGACCGTGACCATGGAAGAAGTCACCAAAGAGCAGCTCGGCGGGGCAATGACCCATAACGAAACTTCAGGCGTGGCGCACTTCCTGGCGCACGACGATGCCGAATGCCTGTCGATGGTGCGTGAGCTGCTGAGCTTCGTCCCTTCGAACAATTTGGAAGACCCGCCGCGCAAGCCGTGCACCGATCCAATCGACAGAGCCGATGCCGCGCTCGACAAAATTGTCCCTGCGCAATCGAATCTTCCTTATGAGATGAAGGACGTGATCCACGCCGTAGTCGACGACGCCTACTTTTTCGAGGTGCAGGAGCACTACGCGAAAAATATCGTCGTCGGATTCGCGCGCCTGGACGGCCGCTCAGTCGGCATTGTCGCCAACAATCCGGCCATGCTTGCAGGTACGCTCGACATCAATGCGTCGATCAAAGGCGCGCGCTTCGTCCGCTTCTGCGACTGCTTCAACATCCCGCTGATAACGTTCGAAGACGTTCCCGGATTTCTACCTGGAACCGCGCAGGAATACGGTGGCATCATCAAGCACGGCGCGAAGCTGCTCTACGCCTTCGCCGAAGCCACTGTGCCCAAGATCACCGTGATCACACGCAAAGCCTACGGCGGCGCCTATTGCGTGATGGCCTCCAAGCACATCCGCACGGATGTCAACTATGCATGGCCCACCGCCGAGATCGCAGTCATGGGTCCGGAAGGCGCGGTGGACATTGTCTACAAGCGCGAGCTGGATCGGGCGGCAAATCCGCAAGAGCGCCAAGAATTACGCCAGAAAAAAATCGAGGAATTTCGCGACCGCTTCGCCAGTCCCTACGTCGCCGCCGACCGCGGTTTCGTGGACGCGATCATCCAGCCTAGAGAGACACGCCCAAAATTAATTCAGGCGCTGGCAATGCTGGAGAATAAACGAGACAAAAACCCGCCTAAGAAGCATGGGAATATACCACTGTAAGCTTCCTTGCTGTCGAGATGCGTGTGGTGCACCCGCGATATTCTGAATTCTTTCAAACAAAACTGTCAGGGGAAGCTCACTCGTGCAGGTTACAGCTTAGGCGGGCTCAAAAAATAAGAGTTCCGAGGTGGTGTTGGGTCCATTCGTCTCGGCCAGTAGCTCGCTTGTAGACCCTTGCTCGACCTGCTATCGCAGCTTCCCTTGCGGGGCTTGCGCGCGATCTTCGCTCGGGCTCCGGGCTTACCGCCAACCGGAAAAACCTACCCAACGCCTCGGAACTCTATCCTGCCTTCGACGTTTCTTCTTGTTCTCCTCGACCAGCGCTTTGCTATAGACCCTTGCTTGCCCTCCCTGCTCATTTTCATGAAGAGGGTGACTGCGCTTGAGTCCCGGACGCCGCACCAACCGGAAAAACTTTAGAAGCTGTCAAAGAACGATTATGTTTCTACTCCTTTTATTTTTGCAGTCAACAAAAAGATCGCTGTTCTAACTCGTGCGTTTTCAGTCGAGTGCACGCCGTCCACAGGCAGATGACAGAATTTGGTGCAAGCCCTCGAACAGATTTCCGCAGAAGGCGCGCGGGATAAGGCTTTTGCAGCTTCAGGCTGGCGATGATCTGCCTGCCTCGCTCGCGCTGATTCCTTTAACGCTGTGAAAATCACGCAGAAGCAGCGCCGGGCAAAGAATTTCTACAGGATTGCGGGCTCGAACTTCAACCGATCTCGATCTTCTCGTCGATGAATTCCTTACCAGCCTCGTCGGAGCCGGCGAGTTCAAACGAATTGGTAATAGCCGCCTTACCCTGCTCGACGCTGGTGATCACGTAAGAGCAGCCAATCCAGTGAGCTTCCGCGAAATCGGTCGGCGACCAGCGCGCCGGATGATCGGGATGGGAGTGGTAGAAGCCGACGATGTCCTCGCCGCGCTCGCGACCCTCGCGCTGGATGCGAACCAGTTCGCGAGGATCGATGTTGTAGCGGTTCTGAGGCGAATCAGTGCGGGTGTTACCGCAGCGTGCCGTCGAAGTAACGACGCGCGCGCCGTCATCCTCCATCCGGCCAAGCAGTACGCCGCAGCACTCGTGCGGATATGTTTCCTCACCGTGGCGACGGATAGCTTCGTATTCGGTGTGCGCGATCTTCAGCATTGATGGAGAGACATTGATGGAGAGATTAGGAGCGCGCTTCCATGGCTACCGGAGCGACGGTTATCTGAGCGACGGTTCTCACCGGAAACTTCACAGAGTTCGCGATGAAGCAATAACGATGAGCTTCTTCGTGAATCGCTAAAGCCTTGGCCTGGTCAGCGTCGGCCCCGACCGTCACGTGCGGATGGAGAGTCACTTCCACGAATTCCCCCGAGCCATCTGCTTTCTCGCTCATCACGCCTGTTGCATCATCCTGATAGTCCGTGACTACAACGCCGTTGATCGCACAGAGATGGAGGTACCAAAGCATGTGACATGAGGAAAGGCTCGCCACCAGAAGCTCCTCCGGATTGTAGCGCGCCGGGTCACCGCGGAACGCCGGATCGGAGGAAGCCAGCAGGGGCGGCTTTCCAGCGACGGTTATGGCGTGGTCACGCTTGTAGCTTTTGTACGCCTTCGTGCCCTGGCCCTGATTCCCTGTCCACGCCACTTGCACTTCATAGGTGTGCTGCTTCACGACTTCTCCTTCGAATTATGTAATCCAAGTGCAAAAGTCTCACTTCTCCGTCCAGAATCTCTCGCTCAGATACTTTTCGCCGGAGTCGCAAAGGATTGTGACAATCACAGCCTGCTCTTCCTTGCTTTCTTTAACTCGCTCGGCGACACGCAAGCTGCCCACGATGCCCGCCGCGGCAGAGATACCCAACAGCAGTCCGCATTCGCGCGCAATGCGGCGGGCCATGGCGTGGGCGTCTTCAGTGGCGATCTCAAGATTATCGTCCGCCAACGCAGGATCGTAGATCTTAGGAACAATCGCGCTGGCCATGTGTTTGGCGCCTTCGATGCCGTGAAAAGCCGAATCCGGTTGCAGCGAGATGCAGCGGATCGCAGGATTGAGTTCCTTCAGTCGGCGTGCGCTGCCCATGAAGGTTCCACTGGTACCCAGCATGGCGACAAAGTGAGTGATCCGCCCTTCGGTCTGCTGCCAGATTTCACAGGCCGTGCCGTGATAGTGCGCAAGCCAGTTAGAGTCGTTCGAGTATTGATCGGCGTAGAAATATAAATCAGGATGCTTGGCGGCAAGCTCGCGGGCCATGCGTATCGCACCGTCGGAGCCCTCACCGGGATCGGTATAAAGAATGTTGGCTCCGTAGGCACTCAGAATCTTTTTGCGCTCAACGGAGACATTGGTCGGCATGCATAGGGTAACCGGGAATCCCTCAGCCGCGCCAAGCATGGCATAGGCGATCCCCGTGTTACCACTGGTAGCGTCGAGCAAAATTTTGCCGGAACTAAACTTCCCGCTGCGGCGGCCTTCGGCCACGATGTTGGCCGCAGCGCGATCCTTCACCGAGCCGCCGGGATTGTGCCATTCGGCCTTGCCCAAAAGTGTCACGCCGGGGATATGCGCGGTTAGTTGATCAAAGCGCAGCAGAGGAGTGTTGCCGATCCGGTCGAGCAGGCTCTGCCCAGGGCGTAGCGCGCCGCTTTCCGCCGCATTCGCCGGATATGGCGCCTCAAAGTTGCCCGAGCTCTCCGTCATATTCGAAGTGTGCCGCATACGCGAACCATTCTCCCGTGACTATCGTAATATGCAAAGAAGCGCAAAACAGGCTATGTAGTATGGTGTCTTTAGATGATGCGGAATGCAAGTCGATGCAGTCCGCAAATAAGCAACATTAGATTTGCTCTGAGCTGCATCTAAGAAAGCTAAGAAAAGAGATTGAAGCGTACATAAAATGTCGAAAACTATTGAAGCACGAACTTATGAGGAGGCTCTGGGCTGGCTGCGAGAGCACGGTTTTGATATCACGGAAGCGCCGGGTACGAATGGCCGAGTGTTCCTCAGGAAATACAACGTATCGGCGGCGATTCAAAAAACGCCCGAAGATGGTGTGAAGATTTTCGCCTATCCCGGATACCTGATTGGCAGTGAAATCTCGAAGCTGGTCAACCGCGGCTACCAGCAGTTCATGAAAACGTCGAAGACAGAAATTCCTGCTAGCGCGGAACACCTTAAGGCGTTGCAGTCGTTTACGGAAGAATTGAAAGAGGCGCTTGGACTGCCCAGCCTTTACAACGAGTCCCTGGGTACCGTGAGCGAGTCGTATCACTACGACCGCATTGAGGACCGCGACAAAGCGCCGGTCAATCGGCCTAAACGACCGTGGGAAGTTGCAGGCAAAACCCTGGCGGCTAAGGCGGTCAAGAAGGGTCGAGCCTAAGTTCCGAAAGTCCCCGCGCCTGGCTGCGAAACCTTCCCGTAGTTCCCTCCGTCGTGCGAAACTGGTGCGCTCTTGCCTCGCGCACTTGCCTCGTAAGAGCCGGAGGTTAACATGCGCAATGCGTTTGTTCTCGATTGGCTTTTTTCTCTTTCCTTCTGCTTGATCGTGCTCCTCGCATCCGGTGATCGAGCCTCTGCCCAGGACGTGCAAGGCACCTACGGCAACGACGTGAAAGCCATCGAACACCTCTTGCGCAAGCAGCAGGAAGCCTGGAACCGCCACGATCTCGAAGGCTTCATGGCAGGCTACTGGAATTCACCGGGGCTGACCTTCTTCTCTGGCGCGAAAGAGCATGACGGATGGCAAGCAGCAATGGACCGTTATCTCACTGTATACGGCAGCCCGGGGCACGAGATGGGGCAACTGGAATTCTCCGGCCTGCGTGTTGTGGTGCTGAGTCAGGATTCGGCTTTTGTGCGTGGCTCCTGGAAGTTGACGATGTCCCACGGCAAACCGCCGCAAGGATTATTCACACTGGTCTTGCGCAAGCTTCCCGAGGGATGGAAGATCGTGCACGATCATACTTCGGCGGCGGAGTGAAGCCGGTTCCCTCACGCGGCGCAAGGTGTAATTCAAATTGCGTTTTCGACAAGAGCAGGCTTTCAGAAGTGAGCCGGATCGAACATTCCCGGCGCCTCCGGCGGATTCTTGATCCGTTGTTTGAAGCAGGCTGCATGACAGAACCAGACTTGCCACTTATCGCTGGCCGTTGACACTTGAACTCGGCATGGATCAACTGGAGAGGGCTGAATCCCAAGTCCGCAGAAACAGCAAGGCCCCCATTCGACCTTTGTAGTGGAGTTCCGTCTTTCTTCCGAAGCGGGTTTTCGTCCCATACCTTTGTCCATGGCTTCGTTGGCCAGGCGATCGGCATCCGTGTTGTGTTCGCGGAGGGCGTGATCGATGGAGAACCAGTCGAGTTGGGAGATTAATTGCTTGGCACGGCCGTGGAGATCTTGAAGCGTCGGATTTTTTACTTTGTAGATGCCTTTGATCTGGCGAACCAGCAGTTCGGAATCGCTGATGAGTTTCAGCGCCTTCGGTCCGTGCTGCAAGGCATATTCGAGCGCGGCGATCAATCCCTGATACTCGGCAAAATTGTTGGTCTGATGGCCGAGGTATTCGCTGAGCTGCGCGACTTTACGTCCGGACTGATCCTGGATGACGACGCCGTAGCCCGCGGGGCCCGGATTGCCGCGCGCACCGCCGTCGCTATGGGCGACAAGGTAGTGCTCGGGAGGATTCTCGCGGTGAGAATCATCGCGGTGGGAAAAAATTGAACCCGTTGAAGAACGGTGGGGGTAAGGCATGTCCGAGTTTACAACGACTAGCCTCTTCGAGAACTTCCCTTGCTAGTACTTCGGCACCTTCGGATCCACCCGCTCAGACCACGCGTTGATTCCACCCGCCAGATTGTGAACTTTAGCGAATCCCGCTTGGCGCAGGAATTCCACCGCCTTCGCACTGCGTCCACCCATTTTGCAGTGAACGACGATTTCGCGGCTGGAATCCAATTCATTTACGCGCTTCGGCAAATCGTTCAGAGGGATCAGATGTCCGCCAATATTGCATATCTGATATTCGTGCGGCTCACGCACGTCGAGGACGAAGAGATCCTCTTTCGCATCCAAACGCCGCTTCAATTCTTCTACTTGAATCTCCGGAACTCCAGTTGCCACCGGTTTTTCCTCCCCCCGAATTCCGCAAAACTCGTTGTAGTCTATCAGCTTCGTCACCGTGGGATGCGTGCCGCAAACCGGGCAATCGGGATTCTTGCGCAGCTTCAGTTCGCGAAATTTCATGCTTAGTGCATCGATCAGCAACAGCCGCCCGATGAGCGGCTCGCCCGCGCCGAGAATTAACTTGATCACTTCAGTCGCCTGCATCACGCCCACTAACCCTGGCAGAATGCCGAGCACCCCACCCTCTGCGCAGGAAGGAACCAGCCCCGGCGGCGGCGGTTCGGGATACAGGCAGCGATAGCAGGGACCATCTTCCGTAGCGAAAACGCTGGCCTGTCCTTCAAAACGAAAGATCGACCCGTAGACGTTCGGCTTGCCCGTAAGCACGCACGCATCATTCACGAGATAACGGGTAGGAAAGTTATCGGTGCCGTCGGCGATAATCTCGAAGTCGCGGAAGAGTCCCAGCGCATTCTCGCTGCTCAACCGCGTATCGAACTTCCGAACATTCAAGAATGGATTAATCGCCATCAGTTTTTCTGCAGCGGAATCCAGCTTCTTGCGCCCTACGTCGGCCGTAGAGTGAATAATTTGCCGCTGCAGGTTGGTGTAATCCACTACATCGAAATCGACCAGGCCGAGCGTGCCTACGCCAGCCGCCGCAAGGTACAAGGCCAGCGGCGATCCCAGCCCTCCCGCGCCAATACACAGCACGCGCGCCGCTTTCAGCTTCTGTTGCCCTTCCATACCGACCTCGGGCATGATCAGGTGGCGCGAGTAGCGCAGGATTTCATCCTTGCTCAGCGTTGCGGGAATCTCGGTGGTGGCAGTGGCCATAAAATCCTTCATTTAAGAAATTGAGGGGCTACCAATCAGGAAGTAAGTCGCGAGCCGGAAGCATTTGTCATCCCGAGCGAAGCGAGGGACCATGGCTCCTGTTTGCGCTAGCACTTAACCAGAGGTAGAGGCAGAAACCAAGATCCCTCGCTCTGCTCGGGATGACAAATGCTGGCGCCTCCAGCAATCGAAGGCACGATGGAAATGTTATCACCATCCTTCACCGCGGTCTCCTCTTTCTGCAGGTAGCGGATGTCCTCGTCGTTCAAATACAGGTTTACAAAGGCGCGCAGCTTGCCGTCTTCCGTGTAGAGGTGGCGTCGCAAATCGGGGTGCTGTGAGACCAAGGCGCTCATTGCTTCGGCTATGGTGGCGGCCTTCACTTCGACGGTAGATTGCTTGCCAACATATTGCCGCAAAGGGGTGGGGATATGAATCTTGCTCATAGTCTTAAAGATAAAGGATGCGCCACAGAATTCGGAAGATTCAGGACAGCAGGATTTTGGCGGATTTTGGTCTCAGAGAAGTCACTTACTCCGGCGGTCTTTGACTCCTAGAATTGCCCTGGGAGAAACGATGATGACGATCTTTGACGCGGCTCGGGGCAGAGTCATCGACGGTGGCAGCAGTGGAGGAGGCGGACTTCTTCGCCTGATCGGCCTGGGCATCGGCGCATTCTTATTGGTGATTTTGCTGTTCAGTTGTGTGACCCGCGTGGGCACCGGTCACGTTGGTGTGCTTACCCTGTTTGGAAAAGTGACAGGCGAGACCCTCGGCGAAGGCATCCATGTTATTAATCCGCTGAAGACTAACAATGAGCTTTCCGTACAGACGCAGACTCTGAAGGAGTCTGCGAACGTGCCCTCGAGCGAAGGCCTCATGATGAGTTTGGATACTTCGCTCATTTACCACCTCAATCCAGATCGCGCCTCTGAGGTCTTCCAGAAGATTGGAGCCGACTACGAAAACGTAGTAGTCGAGCCTACTCTCCGCTCAGCTATCCGCGAAGCGACGGCGTCGCACACCGCGAATGCTCTCTACACCGGCGAACGCGAAATGGTGGGCAAGCAAATTTACGACCAGGTCACCGCGCAACTGAACCAGCGCGGCCTTACCGTGGAGAACGTTCTACTGCGCGATATTCAATTGCCCGCCACACTGAAAGCCGCCATCGAGGCCAAACAGCAAGCCGAACAAGAGTCGCTGGCGATGAACTTCCGCCTGCAGAAGGAAACGCAGGAGGCCCAGCGCAAACGCATAGAAGCCGGCGGCGTCCGCGACTTCCAACAAATTGTAGCGCAAGGAATCACGCCATCGCTGCTTGAATGGAAAGGCATCGAAGCCACCGAGAATCTGGCCAAGAGTCCCAACTCCAAAGTCGTCGTGATCGGAAACAACAAGAACGGCCTGCCGCTGATTTTGGGCCAGTAAAATCGAGGCAGGGTTTTTTTAGGGGCAGCCTTGCCCGGCTGTGCATCGCCTGAAGGGCGACCTGTTTAAGACGCTGCTACCATGGCATCGTGCCTCCGCTTCTCGACATCCGCCGTCTGAACATCGAGTTTCCTGTCGCCCCCCGGGATGGACAGCCGGGCTTGGCTGTCCCCACACAAACCTTGCCTGCCGTCCGCGATCTGAGCTTCTCGATCGCTCCCGCCGAGGTCCTTGGTCTGGTCGGAGAATCAGGCTCCGGCAAGTCGATTACTTCTCTGGCGATCATGCGCCTGCTTCCGCTCCAGGCGCGGCTTTCAGGCGAGATTCTATTCGCCGAAAACGGCTCAGCCCGCGATCTCGCTGCGCTTCCCGCCGACTCCATGCGCCAACTGCGCGGCTCGCGCATCGCCATGATCTTTCAGGAGCCCATGACCGCGCTCAACCCCGTGATGCGCGTCGGTGACCAGATCGGCGAGGCGGTGCTGGCTCACGGCCGCCATACCAGGTCCGAGGCCGCCACTCTTGCCGTCCAGGCCATGAATGATGTCGCTATTCCCGAGCCCGACCGCCGCGCTCGTGACTATCCTCATCAGCTTTCCGGCGGTATGCGACAACGCGTAATGATCGCGATGGCGATCGTGAATCGCCCGCAATTGCTGATCGCCGACGAACCCACCACGGCGCTCGACGTCACCATTCAGGCGCAGATTCTCGAACTGCTCGCTGAGTTGCGGACCAAGTTCGGGCTAGCCATGCTCTTTATCTCGCACGATCTCGCCGTGGTTTCTCAGGTCGCCGACCGGGTGGCTGTGATGTACGCCGGAAGCCTCGTGGAGCTTGGCGCCAAACGGGACATTTTCCAGGCAGCCGCACATCCTTATACTCGCGGTCTGTTGCATGCCGTGCCCGACCTGAAGACCGACCCTGGGCGTCCGCTCGAAACTATCGAAGGCACCGTCCCGCCGCTGCATGCCATGCCTCCGGGCTGTGCGTTCGAGCCGCGTTGTGGGTTCCGCGTGCCCGAATGTTCGCGTGTCCTTCCTCCGTTGATCGAGGTTGCGCACGGACACTGGGCCCGCTGCCCGGTCCTGAACGAGAAACGCTGAATCCGAAATAACGATATCCGGAATAAAACCGGCTCGTGTATCCTCTCGGTTCTCACTCGTTCTATAATCGCCATCCGTCTGGTGTTCATTGCGCATACTGCTGCTAAGCGACATACACGCTAATCTCGAAGCGCTGGAGGCCTGCCTCGCCGCGGCTCCGCCATATGATCTGGTAGCGAATCTCGGCGATGTAGTGGGTTACGGAGCGTCTCCTAACGAAGTGGTCGATCGCTCGCGCGAGTTAGGAAGGATTTTTGTCCGCGGCAATCACGACAAGGCGGCGACGGGGTTGCTCGCGCTCGACGATTTCAACCCCATGGCCGCGGCGGCCGCCATGTGGACGCGCGACAACTTAACCACCGAGCATCACGAATGGCTGCACGCTTTGCCGCAAGGGCCGCTTGAGCTCGAAGGTTTTCCAGAGGTTCAGTTGGTTCATGGCTCGCCCGAGGACGAAGACACCTATGTCGT
This sequence comes from uncultured Acidobacteriota bacterium, assembly GCA_963717205.1. Taxonomy (GTDB): domain Bacteria; phylum Acidobacteriota; class Terriglobia; order Terriglobales; family Acidobacteriaceae; genus Sulfotelmatobacter. Next base: position 492,221 of record CAVQVP010000003.1, read on the forward strand.
CTCGATCGGGGACGCCCTGATCCCGCTCCTTGCCAACCCTATGCCGCTGACTTTTTTTGGTCACACCCACTTGCAGGGTGGATTCTTCGCCAACGGCAACAGTGCGGATGGTTTCCGTCCGGAATACCGTACGGTGGGGCAAGCCGAGTCGGTTTCTTTGCATTTGAAGCCGAACACACGCTACATGATCAATCCGGGCTCGGTCGGACAACCGCGCGATGGAGATTGGCGCGCCGCCTTCGCGCTGTTTGATACCCAAGCCCAGATCGTCCACTTCCATCGCACGCCCTACAACCTGAAAGCGGCGCAGGACCGCATCTTCGGCGCAAACTTGCCTCCTCGCTTAGCCACGCGCCTCGCTGCAGGACGCTGATCGGTTCTTGATGTGGGCGCGTACCGGGAGCTCGCCGCCGTGCCTGACGCGAAACTATTGACAATTGTTCGGCGGGGCGGATAATACTCTTGCTCGCGCGTTCCGGGCTCATCGGAACCTCCCCTTCGGAATTTAACTTCGATCGACGCACCCGTAGAACTGCGCGCGGAAGACATCCATAGGATTCGTGTATGAAACACTTCTTACTTGCAGCGTCGTTACTTGGCTCAATCCTAACCACGCGATGCTTCGCCCAGTCTGGAGCCCCTGCTCCCGCCGAATTGGAGAAAGCCAGGGTTTTCATAACTGATAGCCAGTCTTGGGAAATTGCCGGATACGGCGGCGGGACTGGTGGAGGCGGCGCTTCGACCACACACGGAGGCGCGCGTCCGCAGACGGCCGAGATCATCAAGACTTTCGGCGAACGCTGTCCGCAGGTGATCACCAACAATCTTCAACAGAAGGCGGACTACATCGTGCTTCTCGACCACGAAGGAGGTAAGAGCTTTGTTCGCCACAAAAACAAGGTCGCCGTTTTCGCGCGTGTTTCGGGTGACTCCGTCGTGAGCAAATCGACACTTTCGCTGGGCGGTTCGGTTCAGGAAGCGTGTGAAGCGATCACTAGAGACTGGGCGGCGCATGGCGCGGCGATCCGCGCTGCGGCCGCTGCTGCAGCAGAACCGGGTAAGCTTGCCGTGACCCCGCAGCCGATCGCGGCCACCAGTGCTGCTCCGGCAGCTGTTTTGACGGGAAAACTTTCCTTAGCCTCCGTTCCGGATGGCGCTGACATCGAAGTGGATGGAAGTTTCGTCGGCAACACTCCCTCCGAGGTGCAGGTCGCGGAGGGAAGTCACATTGTGACAGTGAAAAAGCCTGGGTTTAAGGATTGGGAGCGAAAGCTAAAGGTAAGCGGCGGAAGCAGTGTGCATCTGAATGCGGAGCTTGAGAAAGCGGCGAGCCAATAGATGAGGATGCCGACAGTGCACAAGAAAAAAGGGGGAGCGAACGCTCCCCTTGCCTGATTACATTTGCAAAGTGATTACTTGCTCGAGCCGCCCTGCATGCCGTCACTGGATTGACCCAGCTCCAGCGCAAACTTCTTCCCCTGAAAGCGAATGCTGTTTAGCGAGTTGGGGGCGCCGTCATGCTTTTCGGTCACTGCAGCATTGTTAGCGGACGCTGCAGGCAGGTCCACCATGTGGGCTGAGGCCTTCGCCACCACGGTCTTGCCTTGCAAAATGCTGACTTCCACGTTAGGGCCGGTGCCCTCCCACTGCACTTTGTAGTCGCCTGCCTTTAGCGTGGTCCCGTTCACTGTTACCGGGTTGCCTATCTGCAAATCGGCCTTTGTTGCCGCAAAGGCGCTCGAGGCCAACAGCAGTGCCAACCCCATCAACAAACTCTTCGAAACTGTCGCGAACTTCATGACTGCTCCTTTTCTTCCCCGAATCTCGTCGGGGAACGGTTGGGGCGGCCCGGTTCACGACTTGCGCGAGAAAACCATTGTGTTTCTTCGCGAATCGCATACAATGCAGCCGATGGGGTTCAGCAGACACGCCGCAACGCCTGCCTGACTGTACACGGGGGTTTTCTCATCTGGGCCGCCAAACCGAAAATGAGAGAACCCCTAACCCCGCAAAAGATCTTGGTACTAATCAGCGCCAGCTCCACTCGAGTGCTGGCGCTTGTTTCGCTTCACCCTTAACTACGTAAGCGCTCCGCAGAAAGTTCCTCAAAATTCAGAACTAACTTTTTCTACATCTGGCTTTTCTAAATCTGGAAACAGCACTTGTCCTGCCATCGCTTTGAACGGCTAAATTGTTGACGTTCAACGCGAACCAGGCTTGCCTCGGAATTGGGTTGTTCACCAGTGGACGCTGGCTGTCCGAACGTGGGCACCTCCGAACGGCCAAAAATATTCGCGGTCGTTGCAGGGTGACCTTGTTTGATTTGGGATACGCTCGCGTCACATTTACTTCGACGCTGTCAGCGACCCTCGGTTAGCAGAATTCGTTCTGGATTCAGAAAAAACTCGACCTCAGGATGGCGAACGAACAGCGGAAACATGTCTTGTGTTTCTAGAGTAGACACACTGCCCTGAATAAGGTTGGTTCAGTCTGAGGTGCGCCGTCCATCGCGGGACGGACGTGGCACACGCGCACAACCCTCAGTCTGCGTCTCCATGCTGGCGCTCGACCGACCAGATGCTTGCCTGATCTTTTTCGAACGGATAAACGTGGACCATCCAGTTGAAGATTACGGGGTGAAACGTTCCGCCCGCGGCGTCGCAGGCTTCCTGCGTAGTGATCGATCCTCTCAAACCAAACTGCGGATGCGGGTTCAGGTATTCGCCCTTTCGGCCAGCGGGTGCGGCGCAAAAATTCACGTGCTCGTGCCACTGCGCGACGCTGAGCGGAATGCGCTCGTCCAATTCATCTTCGCCGAGACGCTTGGGCGCGGTGTACATCACGCCAATCAGTTTGTAATCGTCACCATGTTTCTCATAGAGCAGCGAGGTCGGGTGCTCGGGATTAAAACGGAAGGCCGCTTCCATCGCGTACCCGTAGTTCGTGAAGTGGTACATTTTCTGCGGAGCCTCGGGATGGAAAATCTTGTAGCCTTCGTTCAGCGCAACGTGATAGTCGAGATATTTCTCCGAGGCCTTTCGCGCAGCTTCCACCACCTCCTTAGCCCGCGCCGCGTCGCCGGGCTTGACTGGCCGCAGTGCCGTCATCTTCATGTGCGGCCCCATATCCATATGCCCTTCCATCGAATGCATGGCGTGGGCGCTGGCGTCGCTATCTTTTTCCGGGCCCATGGGCATATCTTTCATCTGCATGCTGGACATGTCATGACCCGACATATCCATCCCAGGCATGCTGGGTTGAGTGCTGGGCGAAGCGCTGCTCGCCGGTTGCTGCTGACCCCATACAGCGCTGGCGAACAGGAAAAGTGAAATCAAAATGCCGATTCGGTTGCGCATAAAAGTCTCCACCGTCTTCAGTTGGTATTAACACTGTCGCAACCGAAGTGTTTCTGCAAGTGAAGTGAGTTTACCCAAGATTACAGAGGTAACGTCGGGGCAGCATCGAATCGTCGCGATCCAACGGTATCTATCCCAACGGCGCGGATACATGCTCGTGTACGATCATCCACTTGCCGTCTTGATTCTCAAAAACCCCTGTCCAACGAAAATTGCCCATCTCGACTTTGCCGGCTTTCGTCGTCATCTCGGTCTTCACCGTCGCGGTGGCCCAAACCAAATCTCCGTGGGGATGGATCGCAGCGTCATCGTTCAGCGTGAACTTCGCGCTCTTGTAACCAGAGAGCACGCCCTTTACTCCGTTTTCATATTGCTCCCAACTTTCGTATTTTAACGGAGCGATGTCGAAGAAGGTGTGCGGGCCAGTGGCGTAGAACTTGGCTACGTTAGCGGGATCGAGAGTGGACCAACCGTCCCAGATCGTCTGCAGGTAGGCTTTGTCTGGGGCGGCCGGAGCCGCGGATTTCTTCGCGGCTGCATTCGGCAACACGATGCCGGACAGCGTGAGAGCGAGCAGGCACAGCAGAACGATGGAAAGGCGCTTCATTGGTGGGTCCTCCCAGAATCGATCTCGAAGATTCGGCGGCATTCTCGCACAGTGAGCCGTAATGCGCAAAGGCCTGTATGAGGTTCTAGCGGCCAATGCCGTTACCTATGCGCTGATCGGTCTGATCGTTGAAACCCTCCGGCACCAACTGCATCACGCGAAGTAATTAAAACAACCCAGTACCTCCGCGAATTGCGCATTGACCGATTTCCACAGCGCACGCTAAAATAGTTGAGTTTGCCTGTACTCGCCGACCCGTTCTAGGTCGCCTGCCTTGGCTGATGAAGCGCCGCGGCGGAAAACACAGCAAGCAGAGACGTACAGCTGGAATCCCAGGATTGCGCCCGTGTGCGCGTGGTTCGCTTTGTTCGGGATCTTCAAGACATTTTGATGGAGGCAGACGTATGTACGCGGTTATCCGCGCCGGTGGGAAGCAGTACCGGGTGGCGCCCGGGGATGTGATTCGAGTGGAAAGATTGGCCACAGGCACCGACGGCCAGGTCGACTTCCCAGAAATACTGGCGGTGTCGGGCAGCGAGGGTCAGATCGGCAAACCGCAGTCGGAAGCGCGTGTTGTCGGCGAAGTGATGGAAGAGGGACGCGGCCCTAAGATTCTGGTCTTCCACTACAAACGCAAAAAACAATACAAGAAACTGCGCGGACACCGGCAGTCATTTACCGCGGTGCGCATCACCGAGATTGCCTTTAATGGCCAGAGTTTCAAGGCTCCCGAGTTGGCGAAAAAGCAGCCCAAGCCGAAGAAGGCTGCGGCAGCGGACGAACACGAGTCTGAAGTGCAAACTGGCGAGGCTCATGCCAAGAAGTCACACGCAAAGAAGAAAGCTGCGCCTAAGAAAGCCGCGGCGAAGAAGGCTGCACCCAAAAAGAAATAAAGTTGCGAGAGCGAGGGCACAGTGCCCTCGCGACAGTCGGCGGGGACGCCGGCGCTACCTTTTCAGGAACTATTTTCCAAGGACTGAGAGTTAAGCGATGGCACACAAAAAAGGACAAGGCACTTCACGAAACGGGCGCGACTCAAACGCGCAGCGGCTGGGATTCAAGGCATTCGGCGGGCAGATCGTTCCCGGTGGCACAATCATCGTGCGGCAACGCGGCACGCGCGTGAAACCGGGACTCAACGTAGGCCGGGGCAAAGACGATACTTTGTTTGCCAAGATCACCGGCCGCATCAAGTTCCTGAACAAGGGTTCGATGGGCAAGTTCGTGATGGTCGAACCCATGGAAATCGCGGAGTAAGCGGCGTCTCTAGCCGGGTAACGGCATTGCTTGTTGGCGGCCGCGGCAAGGTGTACGACGCGGCTTCAGCCTCGCCTTCGGGACGAGGCTTTTTGTTTTAGACGGCAACGACCATGTTCATCGATGAGGCAAGAATTCGGGTCAAGGCGGGCGACGGCGGCAATGGCTGCATGGCGTTCCGTCGAGAGAAATACGTCCCACGTGGCGGCCCTTCAGGCGGCGATGGGGGCAAGGGTGGAGACGTGATCATGGAATCCAGCGAACGCCATAACACTCTGGTCCACTTCCGTTTCAATCCAGAATATAAGGCCGAACGCGGACGCCACGGAGAGGGCTCCAACAAAACTGGACGCGAGGGCGCCGACGTACTTCTCAAAGTTCCGGTCGGAACCATCGTGTACGACGAGGAAACGGGCGAGAAGGTTTTTGATTTCTCGACTGCCGATCAACGAATGGTGATCGCTCGCGGAGGCCGTGGTGGCCGCGGCAATGCGCGCTTCGCTACCTCCGTGCATCAGGCACCGCGCGAGCACGAACCCGGACGTCCCGGCGAAGAGCATAATTACCGCCTCGAGCTGAAACTGCTCGCCGACGTAGGACTGGTCGGATATCCGAACGTGGGGAAATCCACGCTCATCTCTCGCATCTCGGCGGCCCGGCCAAAGATTGCCGACTATCCTTTCACCACTCTGGAACCGAATCTCGGTGTAGTCGAGGTCGGCGATCCAAAGAACGAGATCAGCTTCGTGGTAGCCGACATTCCAGGCCTGATCGAAGGCGCGCACACGGGCTCGGGCCTGGGCACGCAGTTCTTGCGGCACATCGAGCGTACACGCTTGTTGGTCCACCTGGTCGATGTATCAGATGGCAGTGGCCGCAGCGACGTCGTGAAGGATGTGGAAGTGATTCTCACTGAGTTGGCCAGCTTCGGCGCTCACCTGGAAGACAAGCCGATGCTCATGGTTGCGTCGAAGATCGACGTTGCCAACAAAGAAAAAGTCGCCGCGCTCAAGCGCTACTGCAAGAAGCACAAGCTGAAGCTTTACGAAATTTCAGCCGTAACCGGCAAAGGAATCGAAGAACTGAAATACGCGATGGCTAAAGAAGTGGATGCTCTACGCGAGCAGGCGCTGCAGCAGACCGCAGCCGCGGACAGCCAGAGCGCCTGATCGAGCCATTTGTCTTTAACGTCAGCAGCTAAACCTTCGTCGATACGCTCACGCTACGCCCGCGGCAGCTGCGGTCCGTGCTGGAAGCGATACTGAAGAATCTTTGCGGCGAGGGCCGGCGGCATTTCCTCTCCAGCTGCCGTCACCGTACGCACAACCTCTCCGCGACAAACCACTTCCGTTGGCGAGAGCCCGGCAATCTCGGCGGGCAGCACCAGATTGATTTCCAGCACGACGTTCGGTTGCAGGAGATCTTCCGCCTGAAAGAGCAAACCAGAGCGGCTGATGTTTCTGGTTTTGCCGTCGTGCCACTTCTCCTCATCGAGACGGCGATACTTCAGGGGCAGTTGAAGTTGAAAGCGTTGTGCCCGCGATAACGGCAACTGCTGCGCGGCCACGGCATAAGCGGTTCGAGCTGGCATGGCAACCTCCCGGGGGAATGGACTTGAAGCGAGCACTTCGCGAACTCGAGCGTTCAGATCGCGGAGGGTGAAGGGCTTCTGGAGCAGGCGAATACCCGCGTCCAGCGTGCCGTTGCGCCCGATCACATTTTCTGTGTAACCGGACATATAGAGTACTTTCGTATTGGGACGAATTTCTGAAACTCTTTGCGCGAGCTCGCGGCCGTTCATGCCCGGCATTATGACGTCGGTGAGCAGGAGGTGAATTATTCCTTCATGGGCCACTGCAATCTGCAGCGCCACTGCGCCATCCGCCGCCTCGATCACGCGATAGCCTTGCTTCTCCAGAAATTGCCGGGCAAGATAGCGAAGGTTGGCCTCATCCTCGACCACGAGGATAGTTTCGGTGCCCGGCTCGGTGGCCACGGATTGTGAGGCGGCAACAACCTCTGCCGGCATCTCCACTGCTTCGGCCACGCGCGGCAGATAGATTTTGAAAGTCGTGCCCTTGCCGGGTTCACTGTCGACCCAGATGTAACCGCCGCTTTGCTTCACGATCCCGTAAACCGTGGAGAGGCCGAGCCCGGTTCCCTTCGGCCCCTTCGTGGTAAAGAACGGCTCGAAGATGTGCGACTGCGTCTCCGAGTCCATTCCGGCCCCGGTATCGCTTATCGCCAACATCACGTAATTTCCCGGCTTCAGCGGCGCCTGAACGCGCGCGCTCTCTTCGTCGAGGGAGACATTGGAGGTCTCTATCGTTAGTTTTCCTCCGGAGGGCATCGCGTCCCGCGCGTTTACCGCAAGGTTCATGATGACTTGCTCAATCTGTCCTGCGTCAGCCCGCACCGCGCCCAGCCCGGTTGCCGGAACCATCACCAGTTCGATGTCCTCGCCGATCATGCGGGTAAGCATTTTGAGGTTTTCGGTAACAACTCCATTCAGATCGAGAATCTTGGGCGCCAGCATTTGCTTGCGGCTGAAGGCGAGGAGCTGGCGAGTGAGAGCTGAGGCGCGACCTGCTGCGCTGGCAATCTCCTGAGCTGGGGCACGCAGCTCGGGCTCCGGACCAAGACGGTCGAGCAAGAATTCCGAGTACCCTGAAATTACCATCAAAAGATTATTGAAATCGTGTGCGATGCCGCCGGCCAGTCTTCCTACAGCCTCCATTTTTTGCGATTGCTGGAGCTGCTGTTCAAGAGCGTGCCGCTCCGTGACATCCTCGGCAAACAGCTCGAAGGTTCTTTCCTCACCCGCATCGGAAACTGCGCGACCCGACACGCGAAGCACCGTCGCGGTGCCGTCCTTCCGCTTCCACTCGACGGTCAGTCGATTGAACGGCGTGCCCGCGCGCAAATGATCCGCCAGTTCGAACCAGTTCTGCCCATCCTCGTAGAGGGCCCCGAGATGCGTGCCCACAATTTCCTGCGCGGAGGAATATCCGAGCATTGCGAGCAGCGCCGGATTCACATTCAGCAGCTTGCCGGAAGAATCACAGCGGCAAATTCCGTACGGCGCATTGGTCACCAGTGACCGGAAATTCATTTCGGAGCGGCGCAGCCCTTCCTGGGTTGTTCGCAAAGCCGCATTCAACCAACAGATCAGAGCCGCTAACACAACGAACAGTGTCAGCCGGATCATCGTCGATCGAAATTGCGCCGGCGTGTGTTCACCGGAAAATGAGAAGTAGGCGCTGACGGTGAGCGCGAACGATGTCGCTACCAATCCTGGCTTCCAGCCGCCATACCATGCACTGACCATGACGGCGACGGCGAATACCGCAAGCCGGCTTTCCGTAATATTGGGAAGGAGCAGGGCCGGGATCAGCGCCAGGGTGGTGCTGAGGACGGCCACTCCGTAGCGCAGAACAGACGCCCGGGCAGGCTGAATGCGAAGTAGGGGGAGGGTTACCCGCATTAGTCCATACTAATGTTCGACTTAGGAATGCGCGAGATTACAGGAGTTCAGTCCAAATTCTCGCGGGGTCGGTTTTCTCGCCAACTCACCGCGGGCCGATCAGACAATTCGACAGTGAACTATCGGCCAATGCCTATCGGTCGCGCCACTTCGCGACATTCCCAGCCGGCCCGGCGACGATAAGGTTGAGCTTGCCAAGTCAGCCTGTAAACGAAGAAACTAAGCGCGCATGAATATCGGCCTCTTCGGCGGCACCTTCGATCCCGTTCACCGCGGGCATCTCGCACTCGCGCACGCGGCGCGGGAACGCTGCAAACTTTCCCACATACTGTTCGTGCCTGCGAATGTTCCCCCGCACAAGCAAAGCCAGCCTTTGTCAGCCTTCCCTCATCGCTATGCCATGATTGCTCTGGCCACAGCACAGGTGAAAAACTTCGAGCCTTCTCTGCTCGAAGCGCCGGGAGACTTGGACTCAACGAGCGTTATCAAGACAAGCGTTATCAAAGAAAAAAAGAATCTGCCGAAGCCGAACTACACCATCGACACCATCAAATATCTCAAACAATCATTCAAGAAAGTGGACCGCCTTTTCTTGCTGATCGGCATCGATGCCTTCGCGGATATCGCCAAGTGGAACCAGCCCGAGGCACTATTTCGTGAGTGTGAGTTTGTGGTTGCAAGCAGGCCCGGGTTTTCGCTGGCTGACGTCGCCAATGCGCTACCCGCCAGCTTGCGCCCGCGGGAGGAAGTGACCCGTCCCTTTCATAAGCAGGCGGCCACTGGAGACTTGGTGCTGAACGGCGTGACCATCCACCTGCTTGACGAAGTCTACCAACCGATTTCCTCGACGACGATTCGTCAGGCCGCCGCTGCTGGCAAGCCGCTAACGCGCTTCGTGGATCCAGCGGTAGCTGAATACATTAAGAAAATGCGACTGTATAAGTTCTAAGCCCTTAGGGATTACAATGTTTACCGCTTTCGAAGCCAAGAAAGAAGATCTCGGGTCAGTTGAAGGGGGGCAGGCATGCACCGGCGCAAATTCCTCAAGCTGGGAGCGGTAGCAGGCGGAACGTTCCTAGTGGGCGGCATGGGCCGCTTCGGAAGTTTCCTCGATGCTCCGAAGGAAATCCCCACCACTGACCGCCTCGTTTGCACCAACCTGGTGGACAACATTTACGACGTCTTCGCCAAGGGCGGGAAAATCGGTAATCTCACAATCACTCGGAATACTTTGCCTCACCCGTACGGCTCAGAGGTCTCGTTGTTGTCGGAACATGGGCTGGCCTTTCACTTGGAGTCCTTCCGAGGCGCAGAGGAAAAACAGATCCTGCTGGACTTCGCGCTCACGCCCCGCACGCTCACAAATAATTTCAAAGGCTTGAAAGTCGATCCCGCCACGGCCGACGCCCTGATCATCAGCCACGGGCACGAGGACCATTACGGTGGGCTGCCCGACTTGGCGCAGGCCCTCCAGAGACAAGCGAAACCAGGGCTCACTCTTTACGCCGGAGGGCGCGATACGTTTTGCCATCGCTGGGTGGTGCAACCCGACGGGAGCAAACTCGACTACGGAGAGCTCAAGCGGGATGAGCTCGAAGCGCGAGGGTTGAAGGTCGTGATCGCGGAGGAACCCACCGTAGTGGCAGGCCATGCCTTCACTTCAGGTCACATCGCGCGAATCACCGATTTCGAGATGTCTCCTCCGGCGGCTCGCCTCGAAGCTGGCGCGCCCGGCTCCGCCTGCGACGCCTCGTTCCACTTCCCTCCCGGCACAGTCAAGATGGAAGCCAAGCCGGGCGAGTTGGTGAAAGACATCTTCTGGGGCGAGCACGCCACCGCTTACAACGTGAAAGACCGGGGACTCGTCGTGATCTCATCGTGCGGCCATGCCGGCATCATCAACTCCGTCCGCCAGATCCAGAAGTCCACCGGGATCGAGAAGGTGCATGCTGTGGTTGGCGGGTGGCACTTGGCTCCCTATCCTGATGAACTCATCGCTAAGACCGTGGAAGCCATGAAGGAAATCAACCCGGACTACTTGATTCCCATGCACTGCACCGGCTTCCGCACCATAATGGCAATCCAGCGCGATATGCCCGAGAAGCTAATCATGCCTTCCACAGGCACGCGCGTCGTCTTCGGCGCCTAGCGCCGATCCCGCTTCTCATTTACAAGTGACGATCCCGGCGTCCGCTGAGGCGCAGGGGCCTTTGTCTCTGCCTTTGCCTTCTCCCCTTTTCAAATCTCAAATTTCCAATTTGAAATTCCTCCGTAAATCCCCCATAAGAGGCGTTCGTCGCCTGATCGTTAGCCATGGGGCGCTGATCGTTCGTCGTAAGCGGCTGGTGTTCGGCAAATGTCACTGCACGACCAATCGCCCTACGAGGCATCCGATGCAACTTCGTTTACAATGAAGCCTCAGCTCGCGCTGCACAACGACTAAGGACGAACGACCAAAGACAACCGGCCGACCTTCTGCATGAAAAAAAATGAATTGAAGCAACAGGTAGCGGCGGCCATTCAGGCGTGCCTCGACAAGAAAGCCGAAGAGATATCAGTACTGGAAATGGAAAAGGGTTCGGGCGCCTTCACGGATTATTTTGTGTTGTGCAGCGGGACGAATCCCCGTCAGGTTCAGGCCATCGCCGATGAAGTGGAATTGCGCTTGAAGACCGCCGATGTGCGGCCCACGCAAGTCGAGGGTTACAAACAGGGCGAGTGGATTCTGGTCGACTATGTGGACTTTGTTGTGCATGTCTTTTCCGAAAAGGCGCGCAAGTTTTACGATCTGGAGCGGCTCTGGAAGACGGCCAAGCGACTGGAACCTTCGGAGTTAAAGCCGGAGAGACGAAAAAGTCCCCCAAAAAAGACAACGGCGCGCAAGCACGTTGCGCCGGCTCATCGCAAGAAAGCGTAGTCTCGCTTTGTTCTGCGTAATTCTGGCTTCTTATTATCTGTCCCATATGACGGCTCTTTCGAAAGCAGAACCTCTAAGCCCTGAACCAGAATGGGGAACTCAATACCGCCTGGTTGCATCCGAAAAATGGAAAGCAAAGTCGGCTGCGATGGGTAAGGCCGTGACGGAAGCTCTGGTGGAATACGCGGCGCCGACACCGGGCATGCGGGTTCTGGATTTGGCCAGTGGCACGGGCGAACCCGCCATCAGCCTTGCGATGCGAGTAGGCGCACAGGGGCAAGTGACAGCCCTCGATCTGAGTGCGGATCTGCTTGAGGTCGCCAAGGGGAGAGCGCAGGAGCGCGGCCTGGATAATTTCATCACGCAGCAGGCCGACGCCCACGCGCTTCCCTTCGCCGAAAACAGCTTTGATTTGGCCACCTCGCGCTTCGGCGTGATGTTCTTCCGCGATATCGGCGTCGCGTTGCGGGAGCTGCGTAGGGTTCTGCGCACGCAGGCTCGCGCATGTTTTCTGGCTTGGGGACCATCCACCCAGCCCTACTGGGAGAGCACGATGGGGGTTGTGCACCGGCGAGTGGGGGGATCGTTATTGCCGCCGGGAGGTCCTGATCCGTTTCGCTTTGCTTCTCCGGGAAGCCTTTCGGAAGTGTTACGCGGCGCTGGATTCCGAGACGTACACGAAGAAACCAAGACCGTGCCTTGGACCTGGCCCGGCGCTCCGGAAGAAGTTTGGGATCAGATGCAAGCCGTGGCACTGCCCTTCCGCCCCATGCTTGATCGTGTTCCGTCGAACATGTGGCCGCAGATTCATGCGGAGGTGCATGCCGCGATTGCGAAATACGTTGTGGGAGAGAAGATCGAGTTCGGAGCATCGGTGGTGTTGGCCTCCGGAAGCAAGTAAAGTTATGCTGCCGTGAAGATCAAGATCGCGTGGATCGGAAAGACGAAGGAGCCGGCGATTCAGTCGCTGACGGATGAGTATCTCAAGCGAATTTCGCGATATGTGCAGGTTGAAGGGTTGGCCTTGCGCGATGAAGCGGCGCTACTGCAAATGTGCGGGCACGCGGCTCCGGGCAAGTCGAGCAAGACGGCGGGCGCCGGGAAATCGACGCTGGTGCTGTTGGATTCGCGCGGAAAGCAACTTTCATCCGAAGAGTTCGCGCGTTTTCTGGGAAACTATCAGGATCGAAACCCGCGGCCCCTGGTCTTCGCCGTGGGATCTGCCGATGGATTCAGCGACGCGGCCGCTGGCGGCGCTCAGTATTTGATTTCGCTGGGCAGGATGACGCTGGCACATGAGTTGGCTCGTGTAATCTTGCTCGAGCAGGTATACCGCGCCTTCGCCATCCTGAAGGGTCATCCTTACCATTGCGGGCATTGAGGCGTAAAATATGCTACCTTGCACTTTGGTGCACTGTTCTTAGACGTTGCTGGCACTTACAGTGATGGAAGCAGAATTCAAAATGGGTCACTATTAATACAGCACTTATTGGAGAGTAAATTCATGAGAGATGTGACGGAACTTTTGCGAGCAAAAGAACAGGAACTGCTGAAAGTGAAGCGGCAGGTCGAAGCTCTGCGCATCGCAGCACCGTTATTAGGAGACGAAGACGATCGAGTCACGCCTTCCCCAACGCAGATGATGTCCAAAGGACCAAGAAACTTGGAATGACTCCCGTGTTTTGCCTTCACGGCATTGCCTCCGACGTGAACTTCATCCGCGCTTGAGTCGCAGGCTCCCTGGCTTACTGTGTTACCGTAGCCTGATAGCTTACTGTTTGCCAGTGTCCGTTACGGCGAACCCAGACACGAGTGTAACGATAGAGCCCGCTGAAATCTTCGCCCAGTTGATGGCCTTTGACATCGGCGCGTGCGGTAACCACCGCCATATCTCCGTAAAGCCGGACCACCATATCGGTGACGGTCATCGATTCGTAGCGAAGCTGGCCACTGCGGCGGGCAGAAATGGCGTCCTGCTTGGTGGTAACCTGGCCCAGTGGGGTAATGGCAACATAGTCGTCGGCGAGAACTCTCAGGGGAAAGTCGGCGTCGCGACGCAGGCTAGCTTCCTTCGCCTGACGTTCCATGTCGACGATCTCGCGAATGGTTTCCTGATCGGCGGCACTAAAACCGGGCCTGGGGTGAAGAGCGACGTGCTGGGCGCAAAACGCAGGGACGGCCGCAAGCACGCAGAACAATAACATCGCACATTTGTTGATCACGAACGAGACCTCCGCAGTCTGCCAAGGACAGAGATCTACCTGCACCCGATACGCAAGTTTTGATGCACGAGTTCCGTAGAAAATTCAGCAATCTCCGGAAAGCTGAATAAACGTGGTAGTGGCTAGTGGTTAGTGGCCAGTCGGACCGCCGCGGATTTGTGAGTGGTCCGTTCTTACTGGCCAGCGATCACGGACCACTGATCACTGACCACTGACCACTGTTCTTTCTAGTAGAATCAAGCGTCCTGCAATCATGACTGACGTACGCCGCGGTCTCATCATCGTAAACACCGGGCCGGGAAAGGGAAAGACCACTGCCGCAATGGGGACGGCTCTGCGCGCAGTGGGCCAGGGGATGAGAGTCCTCATGCTGCAATTTCTGAAAGGCTCATGGCACTACGGAGAACTGGATGCGGTGAAAGCTTTTGGGGACAAGTTCGTAATGAAGCAGATGGGACGAGGATTCGTAAAAGTGGGCTCCGAGAAACCCGATCCCGAAGATGGGAAGATGGTCCAAGAGGCGTGGGCGGAGGCAGAGAAGGCGATACGGTCGGGTGAGTGGGATCTGGTGGTGCTCGATGAGATCAACTATGCGATCAGTTATGGCATGCTCGACCCGGCGAAGGTGGTCGAGAGCCTTAAGAACAAACCAGAAATGGTGCATGTGATATTGACGGGGAGGAATGCACACCCCACAATTGTAGAGGCCGCCGACACGGTCACCGAGATGCGCCAGGTAAAGCACGCGTACGAGAAGGGCGTGATGGCGCAGAGGGGAATCGAATACTGATTGAGTAATTTTTCAATTGGGTAATTGGGTAATTTTCAGAGTCTTTGAGTTTATACGGTTTCCAATTATTAGATTACAAAATTACCCAATTACTAAATTCTTATGGCTTGGTTTAAGCGCGAACCCGGGGAACTGAATGCGACGGGCGCGAAGACGGTTCGCACAGAAGGCCTGTGGGTGAAGTGTGAAAACTGCCGGCAGATCATCTGGAAAAAAGATCTGGAAGAAAATTTGAACGTCTGTCCGAAGTGCGAAAAGCATTTTCGCATCGATGCGCGTAAGAGGCTGGCGCTGCTGCTGGATGAGAATCAATATGAGATGTTCGATGGCAACCTCACCTCGACCGATCCGCTAAAGTTTGTGGACTTAAAGCATTACTCCTCGCGGCTGCGCCAGGCACAGCACGACACCGGACTGAAAGACGCCGTGATCAATGCACAAGGCAAGTTGCTGGGGAGGCCGGTGGTGGCCAGCGTCATGGAGTATGCGTTCATCGGCGGCAGCATGGGAGCGGTGGTGGGCGAAATGATCACGCGGGCAGTGGAGCGCGCTCTCGATTCGAAAACCCCTCTGATTATTGTGTCCGCTTCCGGTGGAGCGCGCATGATGGAGGGCGTAGTCAGCCTGATGCAATTGGCCAAGATTTCGGCGGCGCTGGCGCGGCTGGATAAGGCGAAAGTTCCGTATATTTCCGTTCTAACCGATCCAACTACGGGCGGAGTGACCGCATCGTTTGCCATGTTGGGCGATTTGAATATTGCAGAACCGGGCGCGCTGATTGGATTCGCTGGTCCGCGAGTGATCGAGCAGACCATCCGGCAAAAATTGCCCTCAGGATTTCAGCGCAGCGAATTTCTCCTTGAGCATGGCATGCTCGACGCGGTCGTGCCTCGCAAAGAACTCAAGCCCTATATCGCGCGGGCGCTCGATTTTATGGCGGCGTAGCCGCTGCTGCGGTTGCAAATAAAAACCACCTCCGCCTCGAAAGGCAAAGGTGGCAAGAATTGACCCAACAGCGAATTGACCCAGCAGCGATTAGTAGCGCTGTAGACTACAAGCCGATCTGCTGAATGCATTCTTCAAGAACGTCCAGGGCAACATCTGCCTCGTCCTTCGTCACCACCAGAGGCGGACACAATCGGATAGAACTCGGCCCGCAGCCCAGGAATAGCACGCCATGTTCGAATGCGCGTTCGATGATCTTGTCGCGCTCCGCCGCGCCGTACTCTTTCGTCGTTTTGTCCTTCACGATGTCGACGCCGATCATCAATCCGCGGCCGCGCACATCGCCCACCGGCTTCAGCTTCGATGGCCAGCTGGCCATGCGCTTCATCATGTGCGCGCCTACATCGGTGGTGTGCTCCAGCAGATGTTCTTTTTCGATGACATCGAGCGTGGCCATCGCCGCCGCGATGCACACCGGATTGCCGCCGAAGGTTGACGCGTGCGAACCCGGGACCCAGTCCATAATCTCGGAGCGCGTCATCGTAATCCCCAGCGGCATACCAGACGCGATGCCCTTCGCGATGCAAACCATATCGGGTTCGACGCCCGTATGTTCGACCGCCCACCACTTGCCCGTGCGGCCCACACCACTCTGAACTTCGTCGACCACCAGCAGGATGCCGTGACGATCGCAGATGCGGCGCAGCTCTTGCATGAAAATTGTGGGCGCGACCACGTAGCCGCCTTCACCCTGCACCGGCTCGACAAAGATCGCAGCCACTTCCTCGGGAGGCAGCGTTGTCTTGAACAATTTTTCTTCGATAAAGCGCGCGCAGCCGAGAGCGAACGCGTCCGCGTCTTTATCTTGCGCACCGGCGACACATCCGCGATAGACATCGGGATAGCGCACGTGGGTGACGCCGGGCACGAGAGGCGCAAAACGGCGCCGTTGCTGCGGCTTGGAGGCGGTTAGCGATAGCGCACCCAGGGTGCGTCCGTGAAACGCGCCAAAAAACGCGATCACGTTTTGGCGCTTGGTGTGATAGCGCGCCAGCTTCAGCGCGCACTCGATGGCCTCAGCTCCTGAGTTGCCGTAGTAAATCTTATGTGGACCGGGCATGGGAGCGATCTTCGACAGCCGCTCCGCAAGCTGCACCATGCTCTCGTAATAAAAATCCGTGCCCGACATGTGAATCAGCTCGCCCGCTTGCTTCTGCATAGCGGCGACGACATGGGGATGGCAGTGTCCGGTCGAGGTTACGGCGATGCCGGCAGAGAAATCGTAAAACTCATTGCCGTCTACATCGGTAACCACGATGCCGCGTCCGCTCTTGGCCACAAGCGGGTAGGATCGCGTATACGACGGTGAAATATATCGCTGGTCGCCCGCGAGCACGCGCTTGGCGTTGGGGCCGGGCAGGGCGGTCTTGATTCTTGGTCCGGTGGTCTTCGCCCCGGTGACCGCGGGTCCGATCCCGCTCTTTTCGGGAACGGCAGTCTCAATCATTGTCTTGGTAGTCATCGAATCCTCCAGAAGCAGCCGTCAGTAGTCAGCCGCCGGTTGTCAGTAAATAAAACCTCGGACCATCGCAGTTCAGGTTCAGACATACGCAGGTCGAAGTGAATCGGGCAGGAGGATCAGAAACTAGTCGCTACCGAAGAGGCTGGGGCGCAAGCGCGAAGGCAGATTCGCCCGATAGCGCCTTGGACACACCAGGCAGTGCAGCCAGCACTCGGGCAGGTGCGAATTCGGCAAAGGCGAATTGGATTTCTTGCGCAGCATCGATAACGGTCAACATCGCTAACCCATTATAGCTTGCAAAACAGCACGGCGTAACCCCAAAAGACGGTGACTGGCGGTCACTGGCTAGTGTCGAAACTCGATTTCACTGACCCCTGATCGTTCGTCACTGGCCGCTGTCTTTTTGACTTCCTGCAGCCCGCACCGTAGCATGGCTGCACCCCAGGGGCGGGGGCTTTCCGACTTGCTCGAACAGACCATCTCACATTACCGGATCATCGAAAAGCTTGGCGGCGGTGGCATGGGCGTTGTGTACAAAGCCGAAGACACGCGCCTCGGCCGCTTCGTCGCCCTGAAATTTCTGCCCGAAGATCTGGCACAGGATCGCCAGGCGCTTGAGCGATTCCGCCGCGAAGCCAAAGCCGCTTCCGCACTGAATCATCCCAACATCTGCACGATTTATGACATCGGCGAGGAGAACGGGCGCGCTTACCTTGTCATGGAGTTCCTTGACGGGGTTACGCTGAAGCACTTGATCGGCTCCCGCGCGATGGAGTTGGAGACGATTTTCGCCTTGGGCATAGAGATCGCCGATGCCCTTGATGCAGCGCACACCGAGGGGATTGTTCATCGCGACATCAAACCGGCAAACATTTTCGTCACCAAGCGAGGACACGCCAAGATTCTTGATTTCGGCTTGGCCAAGGTGAAAGCGAATCCGTCATCGCCATCGCAAACCCCCGACGTCACCGCGCCTACCGCTGTCGCCATAGAAGAACATTTGACCAGCCCCGGGTCTACGTTGGGCACGGTCGCGTATATGTCTCCGGAGCAGGCCAAGGGCAAAGATCTTGACTCGCGAACTGACCTCTTTTCTTTCGGGGTCGTGCTGTATGAAATGGCGACGGGCACGTTGCCGTTTCGTGGAGAAACCTCGGCGCTGATTTTTCAGGCGATTCTCGATCGTGCTCCGGTATCGCCCGTTCGGTTGAATCCCGATCTGCCTCCGAAACTGGAAGACATCATCAACAAAGCGATCGAAAAAGAGCGCAACCTTCGCTACCAGCACGCGGCGGATATTCGCACCGACCTGCAGCGCCTGAAGCGTGACACGGAGAGCGGTCGTGCCGTCGTAGCGCAGTCTGATTCTTATCCGGCGGTTTCGACTGCCGAAGTTCATAAGGAAGTTCAGCAGTCTCACTCCGGCGCGCCGCCGTCTGGATCTCACACGCCTGCCCCGGCTTCAGCGAGTGTTGCAGCTGCATCGTCGAGCGAAGCGCCGATCACTCGGATGAGCGTCATTGCAGAAAACAAGTCTTCGACGAAATCATGGAAAACCGGGGTACCGATTGCGCTGATGATTCTGGCGGCCGCACTTGCCGGAGTCTATTACCTGCGTACTCGCAGCTCTGCGAAGTTGACGCAAAAAGATAGCGTGCTGCTGGCTGATTTCGTGAACACCACAGGCGATCCCGTATTCGACGGAACCCTGAAGCAGGCACTGGCGGTGCAACTTGAGCAATCCCCGTATCTGAACATCGTGCCCGACCAGACCATCCGCAAGGCGCTCGAGTTCATGGGGCGCGGCAAAGACGAGCGGATCACCGGTAGTGTGGCGCGGGAAATCTGCGAGCGCGAGAACATCAAGGCCATGTTGAGCGGCTCCATCGCGACTCTTGGGAGCCAATACGTCGTCGCGCTCGACGCCACCAATTGCGCGACCGGCGACTCGTTGGCCCGTGAACAGGTGACGGCAGCCACCAAAGAAGCAGTGCTCCCTGCGGTAGGGAAAGCCGCTTCAAGCCTGCGGGGAAAGTTGGGCGAATCGCTGGCGTCGATTCAGAAGTTTGATACGCCGGTTACCGAGGCAACTACGTCTTCTCTCGAAGCGTTGAAGGCATATGCCGCGGCCGACCAGATGCGAAATGGCGGCGGCGAGGCTGAATCTCTCCCCTTGTTTCAGCGCGCGGTCGAACTCGACCCGAACTTTGCGATGGCCTATGCCCGCATGGCAGCCATTTACAACAACTTGGGGGAAGAGGATCGATCGGTAGAGGCTGCCCGCAAGGCCTTCGACCTTAAAGACCGGGTAAGCGAGCGGGAGAGATTCTACATCACAGATCATTTCTATACCGCTACCGGCGACATCGACAGAGATCGAACGACGCTGGAACTGGCAGAACAGACGTATCCAAACGATTCCAGCGCTTATGCGAACCTCGCCTTGGAATACGGCCTTTATTACGGGCAGTTCGACAAGGCGATAGCGCAGGCTGACGAGTTCACGCGGCTAGAGCCTTCTGCTCCGTTTGGTTACTCGCATACGGCGACGGCATACATGGCCCTGAACCGGACTGAGGAAGCGCGTTCTGTTCTGCAACGGGCAGTGGATATGAAGGCGGACAACCTGTTTGTTCATCAGTTGTCGTACGAAGCGGCATTTCTAGCTGGCGATAGCGATGGAATGCAGCGGCAAATCAAGTGGGCCGAGGGAAAACCCAGCGAATACTTACTGCTGAACGAAGCTGCCAGCGTCGCCGTGGCGCAGGGACAAATGCAGAAAGCTGGGGACCTGTTCGCGCGTTCGACAAAAGTGACTGATCGGCTTGGCTTCAAGGAAAGCACCGCAGATACTCAGGCCTACTGGGCCGTTGACCAGGCCGAGGTCGGAAACGCTTCGAAGGCGCGAGAATTGGCCGCGTCAAGTTCTGCGCTGGCGCATGGCCGCAGCAACATGGAATCAGTGGCAATGTCCTTGGCAATAATCGGGGACGCGAGCCGCGTCCAGGCAATCGCCGAGGACATGAGCAAGCGCTTCCCAGATGACACACTTCTGCACAGCGTATGGCTCCCTTGCGCGCAGGCCTTGACGGCGTTAAATCGCAAGACTCCCGAACCGGCCATAACGGCGCTGCAGGCTGCAACACCATATGAGTTAGGTACCACCCAGGGCCTGTTCCCTATTTACGTTCGCGGTCTCGTCTACCTGCAGGCGAAGCGCGGAGCCGAGGCTGCGATTGAATTCCGGAAGATCGTCGACCATCGCGGGATTGCTCCGACAGGTCTCGAACATTCACTGGCCAAGCTCGGACTAGGCCGGGCATACGTGCTTACTGGAGACTCGGCGAAGGCGAGGACCGCTTATCAGGATTTCTTCGCACTGTGGAAGGACGCCGATGCCGATGTGCCGATTCTTAAAGAAGCTAAGGCAGAGTACGAAAAGTTGAAGTAGACTCTCGGCGCAAGCGCGTGCTGCTCGTGTGAGGACCGGCAACACGTCGAGCAAGTTTAGAATCCAATTCTCACGCCAACTCGTCTGATATCTTTTGATTCCCTCGAGCTTTCTCCATCCTCAATGTCTGAAACGCAGCGCCCGAGCCGGTTCGCGGTAATCCTCGCCTTCGGACTGGTGTATCTGTTTTGGGGTTCGACGTATCTGGCTATCGATATCGCGGTGCAGAGCATTCCTCCCGCTTTGATGTGTGCGTTGAGGTTCTCGATCGCCGGCCTGGTAATGCTCGTGGCATGCGCGGCCACGGGACGCAGGATTTGGTACTCGGCGCGGCAGATCGCTCTGGCTTCGGTGGTGGGAATCCTGTTGCTGATGGGCGGCAACTTGACTCTCTCCTGGGCTGAACTCTCGGTGCCATCAGGATTGGCAGCGCTGATCGTTGCCATCACTCCGTTATGGTTTCTGGTTCTAGATTCGCTCTTGCTGGGCCACCATCGCATTTCGTGGCGAGGCAAAGCCGGGCTGGGTTTGGGGATTGCAGGACTCTTCGTTTTGTTCTGGCCCGAGTTGCACTCGACCTCGGCGCTGGGAAAGCGCGAATTCTTGTCTTCCTTGAGTCTAATTGGCGGATCTTTCTCCTGGGCGCTGGGATCGGTGCTGTCGAAACGCTGGCAATCCGGCATGGACATTTTCAGCGCCACGGCCTGGCAGGTCACCGCGGCAGGCGCAGCAAACTTTGTGTTGGCCTTGGCGTTAGCAGATTTCTCTCGAGCTGTATGGACCGCGCGCGGAGTGAGCGCTGTGCTCTATCTGGTGGTCTGCGGCTCGTGGATCGGATACACGGCATACATCTGGCTGCTCAAACACGTGCCCACCTCGAAGGTGTCTACATACGCATACGTCAATCCGGTGGTCGCAGTTTTTCTGGGCTGGCTGATTCTGCACGAGCGCGTAGACCGCTTCATTGTGATGGGCAGCGTGGTTGTCGTTCTCTCAGTCATTCTGGTAACCAGTGCCACGGTAAAGGAGAAAACGGCGCCAGAGGAATTGCCGGTGGTCGAGGCAGCCGGGGATTGATGTTCTAGGACGATTGATTGTCGAGTGGCGGCGGAGCCACAAGCTCCGACAACCACCTCGGAGGGATCTCCCGTGCGGCAATCCCCTATCATTTTGAGGCTTCCTCGTCCTGCTCTTCACTCTCGTTGATCAGATCCACCGTGCGCCCTCGGATGGCGAACGTTTGTTTGGGAGAGCCTGCGGGCTCGAAGGTGACGCGAGCCGGGGCTCGCTGCCAGTCAGGGACGGGACAGGCAGAATCTTTCGGTGCCTCGTTTTTGATATTTTCCTCGAAGGCCGCGCCATCGAGGAGTTTTTTCAGCACTGGCTTGCGACGGCTGATTTGCGCTACGACGGCATACATCTTGCCGTCCTCCGAGAATCCGCAATAAGCTGCGTAATCCCGATACCAACCGGCGGCGGAATAGAGAGTGTCGAATTCGGGAAGGTTCAAAGCTGAGATGTGCCCGGTGACGCGGTCGACGAGCAGCCATCCTCCGCGCTGCCATTGCCAATGTGCCGGCGAGGCGGACTCCTGCGGTAGGCTGTCATTCAGGCGAAAGGCGCGACGGACGACAAAGAGGCGATCGGTGACGTCGTGAGCAACGCCGAGAGTGAATTCCTTAACCCGGGCATCGACCAGGAGCGGCCGAACTTTCAGGGCGACACTCTTGTCGTCTGCAGCACCGGAATCTCCTGTCCCTTGAGCCAAATTCGATGGCACCATGTTCGATTGAACCGTGGTCCATTTTCCGAAAGCGATAACGTGCGGTTTAGAGGCGGCCACTGCAGCATTCGAGCAAGTTAGAACGGTGAAGAGAAGCAGAGCCTGTTGCAGGCGAGAAAGCAGGCTGAGAGATTCCAGGATGCGGATCATGGCCCGAGGTTAAGCAGGAATCGTGATCCCCCACAAGGTCAGACGTCACAAATGGCGCGGGTTAGGATTGAAGCCAGTTTCAGAAGTGGAACTACTGCGCCGGCTCCGTGCAGCAACATCTCGAGGGAAGAGGGAATCGTGTCCGACACCAGCACTGGAGATTGATATTGCAGTAAAATCATAAGCGTAGATTGTGTGATGAGTTTCCCCCACGATCCCCGTCCGACTGCGAACTCTGAGGCACAAGCAACTCCCAAGCCAGAAGCGGGTTCTGATAAGAGTATGGCTAATTTGTTGCCAGTGCGTCGTCCCCCCCGCATCCTCGTAGTAGACGACCAGCCGACCATCGCCGGACTACTGAGCCAGTTGCTCACCATGAGCGGTTACGATGTGGTGACGGCCCCCGGTGCAAACGAAGCCGAGGCCGAAGTGCGGCGGCAGGCACCCGACCTTATCCTGTCTGATGTGAAGATGCCGGGGAAATCCGGTTACGAATTTTGCCGGGATCTCAAAAGCGATCCGGCAACGCGCTTGATTCCTTTTGTCCTCATTACCGGTTTGACCGATAGCTCCGACAAAGTCCGCGGAATTGAGGCTGGAGCTGACGACTTCCTCAACAAGCCGGTGCTGGCGGAAGAGTTGAAGGCGCGGGTTAAGTCGCTGTTGCGGGTCAAGGAATTCACCGACGAACTGGAGACTGCCGACTCTGTTCTCTGTACTCTGGGCCTGATTGTCGAAGGCCGTGACCCGTACACCGAAGGGCACTGCGAACGCCTGGCCACGCGCGCCGCGGAATTGGGACGGCATCTCGGACTGGATGAAGATTCGATTGTCGCCTTGCGCCGCGGGGGATATTTGCACGACCTGGGCAAGATTGCGGTACCGGACGCGATCCTTAAGAAAGGCAGCGACTTGACGGTTAACGAGTGGGAAGTGATGAGGCAGCATCCCGTGACAGGGGAGAACATCTGCAGGCCCCTGAAGTCTCTGCGACTCGTCCTGCCCATCATTCGGCATCATCATGAGCACGCTGATGGGTCGGGCTATCCTGACGGAATGCGCGCGGGTGAAATCCCGCTGCTGCCCAGGATCCTGCAGGTAGTGGATGTCTATGATGCGTTGCGCACGGCGCGGCCTTACAAGCCGGCGCTATCCCACGATCAGGCCGCGCAAACCATGCGCGAGGAGGCCCGCCAGGGCTTATGGGATGCCGAACTTGTACATGAGTTTTTCAGCATGCTCATCCAACAGCGTAGTGCTGCATAAAAGCTGCGGCGTAAAAGTCCTCAGTTTCCGGCTACCCTCTACCGGCTCCAGGCCGTACAATTAGCGGAGCATTTTTAGGCTGCGGGTCTTTCCGCGCCACAAGCCTTTTTCGGCAATGGCACTTTTTGGGCAACGGGACTGGGGCATCAAGACATCCTAAGCATTCGCGCCGAAGGGATATAGGTGGCCCCGGGCAGATTTGAACCCAGACTATGACCTACAGCATCGTCATCCCGGCGTACAACGAAGGCAGGCGCCTGGCGCCAACTTTGGATAAGGTGCTGGGATATGTGCGCCAGCAGGGATGGGATGCGGAAGTGATCGTGGTGAACGATGGCTCGCGCGATGACACGGCGGAGATCGTCCGCTCGTTTGCTGAAAAAGATCCTTTGCTGCGGCTCGTGGAAAATCCCGGGAATCGGGGCAAAGGGTACAGCGTGCGCCATGGCATGTTGAAGGCGAGGGGCGAGGTAATCGTCTTCAGCGACGCGGATCTTTCCTCTCCTATCGAAGAAATGCCGAAACTATTGCAGAGATTGGAGTCGGGAGCAGATATTGCCATTGGTTCCCGTTGGCTCCGGGCAGAGTTGCAAACCAAACGCCAGTCGCTCCATCGGCAACTATTTGGCAGGGTCTTCAACGCATTGAATCGAATGATCCTGGGGCTGCGATTTAAGGATACGCAATGCGGGTTTAAGGCCTTCACGCGTCGGGCTGCGCAAACCATCTTGCCGCTACAAAGGATCGAACGCTGGGGCTTCGATCCGGAGGTTCTCTTTCTGGCGCGCAAGTTCGGATTCCGCGTGGACGAAGTACCCGTGCGCTGGGGACACAGCGGCGGAACCAGAATCAATCCTTTGCTGGACGGGGCGCACATGTTTCTGGAGATGTTGCGCATCCGCTGGTATGACCTGACAGGGAAGTATAACGGCGGCTGCTCAGTAGCCGCGCAACCAGTGGAGACGTTGCCCGGAAGACCTGCGCCGAGAATTTGAGCGCCTGGGTTTGAGCGCGAGGGTCGGTTCGCATCATCTTCGACTTCATCGGAATCGAAAAGAATCAGGCCGACTTCCGTTTCGCCTCCGGCGCCAACTCCTTCACTGCTTCCACCACCTGCTGTCCCATCACCGAAGTTGAGGTCGGCGCTTCCCCGTGCCTGGCTAGATCGGCGGTGCGCGCGCCCCGATTCAGCACTGCGTTGACCGCTTCCTCGATGCAGCCCGCTTCACGTTCCAATTGAAAAGAATGGCGCAGCAGCAGGGCTGCGGAAAGAATCGCTCCCAACGGATTCGCAACTCCCTTTCCCGCAATGTCTGGCGCGGAGCCGTGGACCGGCTCGTACACCCCGACCGGGCCTCCGATGCTAGCCGACGCCAGCAGGCCGAGCGAACCGACCACACCGCCAGCCTGGTCGGACAAAATATCCCCAAACATGTTTTCGGTGAGGATCACGTCGAAATCCCTTGGACGCTGCACCAGCGACATGGCAGCGGAGTCCACATACATGTGGGAGAGCTGGACACCCGGATAATCTTTGGCGCAGCGGGTAACGACCTCGCGCCACAGACGAGAACACTCGAGAACATTGGCTTTATCGACGGATAAAACTTTCTTGCGTCGCTTCATGGCAAGGTCAAAAGCCACGCGAGCAACGCGCTCGATGGCCGGCTCGCCGTAAGTCATGGTGTTGGTGGCCACGCGATTTCCAGACTCGCCCACGATGGAGCGTGGCGCCCCGAAATAAAGTCCTCCCAGCAACTCGCGTACGATCATGATGTCAGTGCCGCGCACCAAATCGGCGCGCAGAGGAGAACAATCTTCCAGCGCGGGAAGGCAGATCGCCGGACGCAGGTTCGCGTAAGCGCCGAGTTCGCGGCGCAGGCGCAGCAGTCCGGCTTCGGGGCGAAGGTGATTGGGATAGTGATCGAAGGCGGGGCTGCCTACTGCACCGAGCAAGACCGCAGAGGATGCCAGACAAGCCTGAATGGTATCGGCGGGCAGAGGGTCGTTCACTGCCGATAGCGCCGCGCCGCCGATATTTTTTTTCTGGAGCTGAAGCTGATGGCCGAATGCCTCGGCAACGGCTTGCAAAACGAGGACAGCCTGTTCGGTGACTTCAGGGCCAATGCCGTCGCCGGGGAGGATGCAGAGGTTCAAGAGCATTCGCGAACTAGTCTAACGCGAAGGGGCTTGTTCGAGTTAATCAGACGGAGCTGCCGGGCCTTGCCGGAGTACAGCCGAGAGCCTGCCCTGAGCCTGCCGAAGGGGCGGCTGTCCACATGACTCTGCCAGCTACACGCCCCAGAGGTAATCTTCCTGCTGCTGATCGTGATGATGATCGGCGGCGACGGGCAGCGGAACGCCGAAGGCGTTCGTTCCTTGCGCCATTGGAAACGGTCTGTGCGATTCATTGCTTGCAGCACTTGCGGCGGCCGTCGCTGCCACTGCGGTTCGCAGCGGCTCGAACAACGGTGTCGCGGACGTAGCAGGCTTATGGGTGTCGCGGATCAACTCCAGCAAATGATGATCTTCGACGTGCTTGATCTTGTCGGCGAGGCGGACGAAGCGGCGATAAATGTCATCGAGGGCGCGACGGTCGAACTGGTAGCCGAGTTGTTCGCAGCGAATCGCCAGCGCGTGACGACCGGAGTGCTTGCCCAGCACCAGCTTTGAGTCGGGCACGCCGACCGACTGCGGCGTCATAATCTCATAGGTCAACGGATTTTTCAGGATGCCGTCCTGGTGAATTCCGGCTTCGTGCGCGAAGGCGTTGCGTCCGGTAACTGCCTTGTTAGGTTGCACGGGCACGCCAGTGATTTCGCTCAGCGTCTGGCTGGCGGCAAATAGGTGCTCGCCCGCGATGGCGGTGTAATACGGATAGCGGTCGGGACGAACCCGCATCGCCATGACAATCTCTTCGAGCGCGGCATTGCCCGCGCGTTCACCAATGCCGTTGATCGTGCACTCGACCTGGCGCGCTCCAGCGTCAATGGCAGCCATGGTATTGGCGACAGCCATACCAAGATCATTGTGGCAATGGGCGGAGATCGTAACGTTCTCGATCCCCCTCAAGCGTCTGCGAATGGTTGCAATGAGTCCGCCGAACTCAGCGGGAACGGTGTACCCGACGGTGTCCGGGATGTTTAACGTAGTGGCGCCGGCCTCAACCACCGCCTCCAATACCTGGCAAAGAAATTCAGGATCGGTGCGCGTGGCATCTTCGGGAGAAAATTCAACATCCTCACAAAGTGATTTGGCAAAGGCAACCGATTCGCGGGCCTGCTCGAGACACTCCTCGCGCGTGATTCGCAACTTGTACTTCAGATGAATATCTGAGGTCGCGAGGAAGACGTGAATACGCGGCCGAGCCGCATCCTTCAGAGCTTCCCAGGCGCGCTCGATATCGACACGGCAGGCGCGCGCGAGCCCAGCAATGATTGGCCGGCGTATGACCGCGGCAATGGCCTTCACTGCTTCAAAATCACCTTCGGAAGCGATGGGAAATCCGGCTTCGATAACGTCGGCACCGAGACGGTCGATCTGTTGCGCCAGGCGCAGCTTTTCCTGGTGGTTCATGCTGCACCCGGGCGATTGTTCCCCGTCGCGCAATGTGGTGTCAAAAACCGTTATGCGGACCTGCTCGCTGGCCATGGGTCTTCCTTCTAGAACCGAGATCTACCGCAATCGATATTGCTTCGAATCAGTATTGCTTCGAATCGTATTGCTTCAAGTCAATGGTACGGGGCATCCCTGCTGAAGCAAAACTTATAATTCTTCAGCGATCATTAGCTACCCTTCTATGATAAGATTTGCTAATGGACTCTGTAGTTGCATAAGAGGTGCAGTGAATGGAACTCTCGCAGTTAGAAGTTTTTCTGGCCGTGGCGCGCGAGCACCGTTTCTCCCGTGCCGCTGAAAAACTTTACCGCACCCAGTCCGCCGTGAGCCAGACCATCCGCAAACTTGAGGAGGAGCTCGGAGAGTCTTTGTTTGACCGTTCTTCGCGGGAGGGCGTTCTTACTGATGCGGGGCAGGTACTCTACGAATATGCCGAGAAGTTGCTGAACCTGCGCCATGACGCTCACGAATCCCTGGCGGAGTTGCGGGAATTGCAAAAGGGCAAACTACTGATCGCGGCTAATGAATTCACTGCGCTTTACTTGCTGCCGGTGCTCGCGGAGTACCGGCGATTACACCCCATGATCAAGATTACGGTGCAACGGGCCCTGGGCAGCCGCATTCCGGACGATGTGCTTCGCCATAGCGCCGAACTGGGTGTGCTGTCTTACAAACCGGAAGAATCTGGGCTGCACTCGGTGGTGTGCTATCTCGATGAACTTGTGCTGGTGGTACCGCCAAAGCATCCCTTAGCCTCAGCGCGTGAGGTGAGCATAAGGCAACTGGGGGCCGAATCATTTGTTGCGCACATTGTGTCGTCCCCGTACCGGGAGAAGGTTCTGCAAACCTTTCAACGGCACAAAACACCGCTTCACATGGATCTTGAGCTACCAACGCTGCAAGCAATTAAGCAATTCGTCGCACTGGGAAGCGGCGTGGCCTTAATGCCGGAGATCAGCGTGGAGACAGAAGTCGCACGCGGGGAACTGGTGCGGATCCCCGTACAGGAATTACGCGTGCAGCGCAAGCTGCGTTTGATTTACCGCAAGGAAGCGGGACTCTCCCACGCGGCGCGGGCCTTTCTAAAAGTAGCTGAGGCGGTTGCGGTCGAACGGGCGGGGCGTTACCGCTTTCAGCGAGAGAGTTAGAGGGCGAACCTCTGCGCCAGTTTCGCAAACCTCGGGGGCTGACGCCAGCTTGAATTGGCGCGTTTTCGCGCAGGACCGAAGGCCTGCTCCACCCAGGGCGTGCTCCACGCTCTTGCCCGGCCAATCAACAATCGGCGCAAGCTTCCGCGGGTTGGAACGCCGCCAAAGCATCGGAAACGCTGGGATGAATTTCGAGCACAGAATCGACGTTGGTAAGGCCCAACAGTTCGCGTACCAGCGGGCTGGGGCTAGCATATTTCATGTCTGCATCCTGAGATTGAGCCCGCGTATGCAACAAAACCAGTTCTCCAATGCCAGCACTGTCGATGGAACTCACTCCGCTGAGGTCGAGAACCACCTTGCCGCGAGATTGCAGAAATTCCCCCACCAGGCGCGAGAGCGCCGTAGCCTCGTCGCGATAGACGATGCGGCCCTGGCAGCGAATAATCATGACATCGCCACAATTCCGGGTTTCCAAACTGAGTTTCAACTTCGACTCCTTAAGGGGTACTCCGAAGGCAGCCAGGCGATGCGGCTGCAGCCATGTTTGCCAATTCGTATCGCTAGTTTGCATGCTAATAGATAGACGCTCGCCAGTGGGTTTTGGAATCATGAAAAGAGCGTAATTTTTTAGTTGAAAGTACCACTTCTGCACTGGAACAATTTTGGGCAACGAGGCATCCTGAGCCTGCTTTACACTGCATCTAACGAACTTCATCCAACGCGCTTGGCACATTCAGGTAGAATTTGCTGCTGGCATAATTGCCAGGGAGGACTCATTTTCGTGTCGAAAACCGCAGCCGTGGTTTTGGCGTTGCTGACCTTAACCTTATTTCCCACCGCATCGAGAGCCCAATTGATCCAAAGCGGAAACGTTTATGCCGGAGTGGCTTATGCCGATTCGGTTGATGTGATCAACCGTCTTACATTTCGGGGATTTGATGGGTCGGTCGAAGTAAAGCCATCCCTTCGATTTTCTTATCTCGGTTTCGTGCTGGATGGCAGCGGCATTTACCGGCCGGGCGTCGTGCAATACAATGCGGTACTCGGCCCGCGAGTTTCCAAGAACTACGGAAAATGGCGCATATTCGCGCACGTGACAGCGGGAGAGCAACTTACCACAACCGGCGGCGAGAGCTTCAATACTGTCATCGAAGACGTCGGCGCCGGGGCGGACCGCCGAATTCCCTTCAAGCGCTTTTCCTGGCGCTTGCAGCTCGACGTCGTCCACAGCCACTTGCTCGGCGCCAATCAGTACGACGTTCGGGGATCGACCGGTCTGGTGTGGCGCTTCTGAGCGAGGGTCTACCGCAACCGACAATCCGCTATTTCTCCACACTCTCCTTAACGATTTGTAAATCGGCCAAACACGGTTGACCTATTTCTTTTCTGTCGCATCCAAATTTTTGCCGCAAAAGCTCCACTAATTAGAAAAATTAGAGTGAGATCGTCATCCCAAAAACTGTCTCGAGTGCTTTCGCAGAACAATGTGCGCATCTCGACCGGCATCGTGCTGCGCTTTTGAAAAACGTAGCAGAGAAAGTTTTCACCCATAAGCAAAAGCAGGATCCAGCTGGTTGGCTGCGATCCTGTCTTTGTGGCAATAAAGAAAACGCGTGGGTATAACAATCGCGTTTAGGTCTGCCAATATTTGTGATCGCGCAGGAAGTAGTTCTCATTCCAGTAGTTCATCGCGATTCTCAGGAAGAGCCAGCCGACGCGCAGATGCCCCATCTTCTGGAAGCGGCGGTTGGTTGTATAGACTCCGCCGCGGACGATGGCGAAGCGCTTGCGCTCAACTTGCTGGCTGAGCAAGTAGTCCTCGGCATACAGGACCTGCTCATGAAATCCACCAAGCTCGCGGAATTTATTCAGGTCGAAAAGCATGAACATTCCTGTCGCGAAGGGACGGTGGAGGCAAGAGAGGTATTGGAAGAAATCGTTGCCCGCATAAAACAATTTGTCGATCCAATTACCGTCGCGGCACAGGATATTTGTAGTAACGCAATGAAGCTGCTTGCGCTGGGCCAGTTCAACGGCGCGGCGAAGTACAGAAGGATGAGCCAATTCGATGTCAGCGTCGAGAAAGAGAACGTAGTCGCTCTCCGACCGGGCCGCGCCCAAATTACGGCCAACCGAGGGCATTCCGCCGCGGATTACTCTGATGTTCAGACGGTCGCGAAAGCTAAGGGAAATCTCAGGCGTGCCGTCGGTCGAGTTAGCGTCGGCCACCAACACTTTCGTACTCGACATCTTCGAGTAGTCCTGATTCGTCAGTGAGGTCAGCAAGCGAGGAAGCAGCTTCGCCTCGTTCTTGGCTGGAATCACGATCGTCAGCTCGCTGGTTGTATTCATGCTCATTGAATTCATGCTCATTAAATTCATGGATGCGAACCTCCTGTTCATCGACGGTCACATAAGTCAGGCGGGAGTCGACCCAGCCGCCCGCGTTGTAGTAGTGAATTCCTTCCTGTTCGACATGCACAGCCTCGTGAGTGTGACCGCAGAAAATGCGATCGGCCTCGTGCTGGCGGGCGTATTGCAGCGCTCCCGCGGAGACCTTCGACGACATGCGCAGCCAGCGCGTGTTCAGCCGGTCAATCAGCCGCACGATGGGCTTGCTTTTGAAGTCGAACTTTTGCAACTTGAGGTAAATTGACGTACCCAACTTGCTGAGCCGCACATTGTTGACCTGGAAGCCGTCGAACTGATGGCCGTGAATGGCGATGTGCCGCCGTCCGCCGAATTCCCATTCGTAGTGCTGGTAGACGCGAACGCCGACCAAGTGCGACATGATGTTGGTCAGGCCGTGGTCGTGGTTGCCTTCCACCCAGACGACCTCGATTTTGCGTTTGGGATTCGAGAGCTTGCGAATGTAGCCGAGGAACTTCCAGTGTTCCTTGGTCAGGCGGGCGAAGTTGAGATCGGCGAAGATGTCGCCCAACAGGATCAACCGTTGAAAGTGGTTGTCCTTCAACACGCGCGTGGCTTCGCGCGCATGACTGGTGTCCGCACCGAGGTGCAGATCGGAAAGGATCAGCGTGTTGTATACAGGCAGATCCACAATCCAGTTGTAGCAAGCCAATGTTACGGGGTGATGAAAGTTGCATCAAAATTGGTGCATGGTAACTCCGGAGGTAACGTAGTAATTTGCCGGTTAACTTGCCGCTCGCCAAGGGATTTAGGCACTCGCAGTCGCGAAATGTTTCAACCATGTGAATACGGTGCGGCTTTTCACGTAGACTGAGTTTCCGTTTTGAAAACCATCGGACACATTCTGGCGAGGTACAAGACTTGGATTTTGCACCTGCTCGCGCCCCTCGGAATGTGGGGTGTTTTCGCGATTGCGTTCGCGGATTCCGCCTTGCTCGGAATGCCCGTGGACGCGGTTGTGGCGTTCTATGTGTATCAGGATCACCGACGGCTTTTGTTCTATGTGGTGATGGCCTCGCTCGGATCAGCCCTGGGTAGCGTTCCGCTTTACATCATCGGATATCTTGGGGGCGAAAAAGTGCTGCGCAAGCGCATTTCCGAAGAGCGCTTTCAGAGCATTCACCGCTCGTTTGAGCGGCATGAATTCTGGGCTCTGATGTTTCCCGGAATGTTGCCGCCACCCACGCCGTTCAAAATCTTCGTACTTGGAGCGGCGGTGTTCGAGATGCGATTTCGCGACTTTCTCGCGGCTATCTTCGCAGGAAGGTTTGTACGCTTCCTGGTGCTTTCTTTGCTGACCCTATGGTTCGGGCAGCAGATCGTTGGAATCATAGGGGCACTCGTCAGGCGGCATCTTTCCCTGCTGTTGGCCGCAATCGCTGGGGGAGTGTTGGTGTGGCTGCTGATGCGGCGGAGTCGAAGGCGCATCCGTGCAGGTTAGGACACGCCTGACGCCGCGATCCCGATCTGCGCCAATCTTAGGCCGCGGCGATGTGATCGCCGGTGGATTTGTGCATCCAGCGGGAAAGCGCCATCAAGAACACGGGCGTCCCAAAAAACGCAATTGAGAAGAACAGATCGCTCTCCACCGTACCTCGGAAAAATGGAAGTCCGGCCGCGTAAGACATCATCAAGCCATCGATAGTTTTGGGATACATCTGCCACGCCGCCCACACGGCGAAATTACTGATCAGGAAGAACGAAACTGAACTGGCGAGCGCCGCGCCCACCACACGAACTGGCCCGGATTTCTCGCGCAGATTCGTGCCCAGCCACAAAATCGCCGCATACCATGCCCAAGTGACAAGATGGTCCCAGGAAAAAGTGTACGAGTAGATGAACATGGTGAGGACAACGTCCGTCGCCGCCAAAAGCACGAAAGGCACCCACATCTGTCGCCGCGAGCCTCTGGCTCCGAAAAACAACAGCGATGCTGCCAGAGGAGTAAAGTGCCAGGCGTGGGGCAGGATATTAAACTGCCCCGCGAACGGTAAAAAGCGGACCGCAATTGCTAATAGAACGAATACGTAGGGCAACATGAGCACCTCAGGAAGCAAAACATCATTTTGGGCGCGCGGAGGCTCGTACGTCAAGGGACCATCGAGACGAGTGGCGAATATTGAGATCTGGGAGAGGTTGCTGCCTCAGTCGGGTTCGGACGCGAGGACTTGCTTTTTGCCGGTACCATAGACATCGCCAACAACGTGCAGATTCTTGTCCAGTTGGACGCCGGCTGCCAAGGCCCGCCTCGTCTCGCCGCGACGGCCGAACAAGCTGGGTAGCTGCACGAAGCGCAAATCCTGGAAATCCACGATGTATCCCGACTCCGGAGGCGGAAGCGTTTCGGTCTCAACCAACGGATACCGCGCCCAATCGAGGTATACCCGCCCCAAGTAAGACTTCTTTGCCGCCAAAGTGATCGGAGTTTCCTCCGGTTTGTAACGGATTCTAAGATCGTCTTCGGGATCAATCTCCGGACCCAGGGAGTTCACCGGAGCGAGTACAAAGAATGCAGGCGTCTCCACCACGCCGTACCAGCGAAACGGATTCGCGAGCGCAGGATAGGCGGAAACTCGCAGCGGCTCGGCGTCTTGATACGTGCGGGCGGCTAGAGCGTCAACCGCACGCCGATGCTCGAAGTCGCGCAGTCCCCACATCAACACCACGCATGCCAGCGCCACCGTGGCGGCGACCCGGCCTCGCGGCTCGCGAGACCGCGCTCCGACTTCACTATCGATCAATGAAAACAGTGACGGCACAATCAGTCCCAGAAGCAAGAGGGTGAACATGATCGGTTCGAAGATGAAGACAATGTCCCAGGAATACCACCTCTCGGAAAACGGCCAGAATGGCCGCACGCCGTAGTTATTGGTGAAGTCGAGCAGAATGTGGCTAAGGCCGGCGAGACACGCGAAGAGGAAGAGCAATCCCCAGCGTGGCGGAAGGTTGGGATCTTTCACTTTGCGCCCTCGCAATCGCCAAATCAGATAGACGAAGCCCAAGACCACCGCGGCGTCGATCGGAATCCCTAGAAAAGAATGCGTGAATCCGCGATGATGAGCGAAAGCGAAGGCGGGACCGCCGAACCGGCCAAGGACGTCCAGATCGGGGGCCTCCGCCGCGAGCGTCAACGTAAGTGTGGCCAGCACAGTCTTGCGGTTGAGTCCGGCGCGACCCATGCACGCGCCGGTCAGGAAATGGGTAACAGGTTCCAAGCGGTTTGAAGATTCTATTTGGATATATCCGCAAATGCCAACGATTCAGCGCGAAGGCGCAAGTAATGTGAGGGCATCGGGCACAACCGTAACGTTGGCAGGTAGGGTCCCCACGAGTTCGCCGTCGGTTTCGACGTAGACTTTCGGCTGCGCTTCTGACGTTCCGCCGGCAGAATTCGATCCGCTCAAGTTCGATCGCCCTTGGTTCGATCCCCCCAGGTAAGCGCACGAAACTCGGCCGCTGTACGCCAGATCAACACCCGGAACCTTCCATTTGAGGCCCAGCAACCCACGCGTCACGTAGAGCAGATACGAAAGCCGGCTATCAGTGCGGCAGAAAACCAGGCGCAGGTCGTCGCGCTCCAGAGACGCACCGGGAGCCAGTTCCCGTACCACTCCACCAAAATTTCGAATCCGTACAGCCATCAGCTCCGTGACATCGGCTCGCCGAAGTTCGCTGGAGCCCGTCTCCGCAAATTCAACTCGAAAACGTGCCATGGGGTGCGTAAACCACAGATGCCAGGCTTTCGCGTAGTAAGCTGCCATGCCCATTCGCTTTTTCGTTCCGGCATGGAGCTTGTAAAAGAGGTGCGCATCCACTCCGGCGCCTGCCGCAAGGACAAAAAAGCGCATGCCCTGATTGCCCTCGAGATCAACACACTCTATGCGGCCCAGCGCAACCCGGCGGGGCACTCCGCGCAACACGGCCCGCGCCGCCGCCATCACGTTCATGGGCAAGCCGATGTCGTGAGCCAGCGCATTGGCCGTGCCCATGGGCAAAACCGCCAGCGCGACATGAGTGTTCGCCAGCACTTGGACAACATTGTTGATCGTGCCGTCCCCGCCACAGGCGAAAACCGTGTCACATCCTGCCTGCACGACTTGCCGCACCCGGTCTTGCGCATCAGCGGCCGAGTGGGCAAGCACCAGCTCAGCCTCGATCCCCTCGCCGCGAAGCAACCTCAGTACGGATTCCACCCCAGTTTGGCCTCGGCTACGACTACCGCCAGAATCAGGGTTATAAAGCAAGGCTGCCTTTTCCATGGGCTGACCGAAGGTGGATTGTACCTGAGTCATTTTGCCGGCGTTTATAGCCCACTTGGCAAGCAGTTGAGTTTGGAATAAGCTGTGGCCGCTCGGCAAGGTGCGCGTCTCCCTGTAACTCTTCTTTGACCGCCCGAATACAAATTGAATGCAGGAGGATTTATCCTATGAAAACCCTGGGGCTCGTTCTGTGTGGATTGCTTCTCTGCCTGGGCGCTGTTGCCCAGGACCCTGCCTCGCATGCTCAGGCGCGTCCGGTCACGCTGGTGATCGGGCTGGGAGATCTTCATCACCCTGTTTCCACCAAGAACCCGCAGGCGCAACAGTTCTTCGATCAGGGCCTGCGATTCATCTACGCTTTCAATCATGACGAGGCGGCCCGTTCGTTTCAGCACGCCGCGGAACTCGATCCCAAGCTCGCCATGGCGTACTGGGGCTTCGCCGAGGCGGTGGGACCGAACTACAACGATCCCGCCGATCCCGACCGTTACAAGCAGGCTCACGACGCGGTGCAAAAGGCCGTCGATCTCTGCGAGGGCGCGTCGCCCAGCGACCAGGCCTACATACAAGCGCTGGCCAAGCGCTTTCCGGCCGATCCCAAGTCCGATCTGAAAAAAGCTGCGGAGGACTATCGCGACGCGATGCGGCAACTCGTCAGCGAGTTTCCCGACGACCTGGATGCGGCCACGCTTTTTGCCGAGGCCGGCATGAATCTGCATCCATGGGGACTGTGGCATGTCGATGGCACGCCCGAAACCGGCACGGAGGAAATCGTCTCCACGCTGGAGTCGGTGATGAAGCGCGATCCCGATCATCTGGGTGCGATCCACTATTACATCCACGCCGTGGAGGCTTCGCCCAATCCCGAGCGCGCGCTGGCCGGAGCGAACAAACTGGCTGCCCTGGCGCCCAATGCCGGACATATCGTGCACATGCCCGCGCACGTTTACATTCGCACCGGCGACTACGAGGCCGCGGTGAAAACCAACGAGCAGGCCGCGGCCGTGGACCGCGCCTACATCAAGGCCACCGGAGTCCAGGGCATCTACCCGATGATGTACTACAGCCACAACCTGCACTTCATCGCCATGTGCGCGGCGATGAACGGCAACTATGGGGAGTCGAGAAAAAACGCGGACCTGCTGGTCGAGAATGTCGGCCCCCATGTGAAAGACATGCCACCGCTCGAAGGCTTCATGACGATTCCGGTGGCGGTGGAGATTCGCTTCCATCACTGGAACGAAATCTTGAAGATGCCGCAGCCCGATGCGGCTATGAAGACGGCTACGGTGTTCTGGCACTTCGGCCGTGGGCTGGCACTGGCTGGAACAGGCAAGGTTACGGACGCTGAGGCGGAGTACAAGATTGTCTCTGATGCCGAAGCGGCCACGCCTCCCGATGTTATTTTCCAGATGCCGATCAATAACAAGGCCAAGGACATCATGAGGATCGCAAAGGATGTCTTAGGAGCGAAGATTGCGGCCGCCAAGAAAGACGAGAGCGGCGCTGTGGCGATGTTGCGCGATGCCGTCGCCATCCAGGACACTCTCAAGTATGGCGAGCCGCCTGACTGGTTTTTCCCAGTGCGCGAATCGCTCGGAGCTGCGCTGCTCATGAGCGGAGACGCGGCCGGCGCGGAGAAAGTTTTCCGCGACGACCTGGACCGGAATCTGCGGAATCCGAGGTCGCTGTGGGGACTGCATCAGGCTTTGCTGCAGCAGAAGCGCGAGTATGACGCGGGCTTCGTCCAGAAGCAGTTTGAAGCGTCGTGGAAAGGTGGGGCTCAGGCGCTGAAGTTGGATGACTTGGTGTGAAGTCGGCCCGCCACGGATTCATACGAATCCACGGATCAACCCAAGATTATTGTCTTATCCGTGTGGATCCGTGTAATCCGTGGCGAAGAAGTTTAAGTTCCTTCCCGCCTATAATCTTTGCCGATGCCTGCCACGCCCAAAGACCTCGAAAAGAAGATCGAATCCCTCCGGGAAAAGATCCGCCACCACGAATACTTGTACTACGTCATCGACCATCCTGAGATCAGCGACGCGAACTTCGATAAGCTGATGCAGCAACTCAAGGATCTGGAGGCGGAACACCCTGAGCTGATCACCACGGATTCTCCCACGCAGCGCGTTGGCGGCAAGCCGCGCGAAGGCTTCGTCAAGGTGCCCCATTCATCACCAATGTTGTCACTCGACAACACCTACAACGAGGAGGAGCTGCGCGCCTGGGAGCGCCGCGTCCACGAACTGACTGGGAAAAAAGACGTGGAGTACGTTTGCGAACTGAAGCTCGATGGCATGTCGCTGGCGCTGATTTACGAAGATGGCAGGCTGCTTCGCGGAATTACACGCGGCGATGGAAGCGTGGGAGAAGATGTCACGCTCAACGTGCGCACGGTGCGCTCCGTGCCGCTTTCAATTCCGAAAGAGAAGCTGAAGAAAGCTGGGATCCCTGAGGATTTTGAAGTGCGCGGCGAGCTTCTGATGCCGACTGCTGCCTTCAAGAAGGTGAATGAAGAACGAGAACGCAAGGGGCTCCCGACATTTGCGAATCCCCGCAACTTTACTGCGGGTACGGTGCGGCAGTTAGATGCAAATGTTACAGCGGAACGCCGCATGGACTTCTTTCCCTATATCTTGCTGGAAAACGGCCGAACTTATTTCGACCGGCATTCCAGGACTTTGGAAGCGCTTGACGCGGCCGGGTTTAAGGTCAATCCCAATCGCAAGCTCGTTCAGGGCATCGATGAGGCTTGGGAGTTCATCCGGCAGTGGGAAGCGAAGCGTGATTCGTTGCCGTATGAGATTGACGGTATCGTGCTCAAAGTCGACCGCAGTGCGCTGCAGGACGAACTCGGGTTTACGGGCAAAGCTCCCCGGTGGGCAATTGCTTACAAATATGCGGCCAGGGCCGGGATCACGAAACTCGAAGACATCCGCGTGCAGGTTGGACGCACTGGCAAGCTCACACCCGTTGCAATGCTGGCGCCCGTTTCAATCGGGGGCACAACCGTGAGGAACGCCACGTTGCATAACATGGATGAGATCGAGCGGCTCGAAGTGAAAATCGGCGATTGGGTGCAGGTGGAACGCGGCGGCGATGTGATCCCCAAGGTCGCCAAAGTCATCGACGACAAAGATCATCCGCGCGGCCACAAGATTTTTCACATGCCTGAGACCTGTCCAGTTTGCGGCACAAAGGTCGTCCGTACCGAAGGTGAGGTCGATTACCGCTGTGTGAATGCGAATTGTCCCGCGAAGCTGCGCGAGACCATTCTGCACTTCGCATCGCGCGGCGTGATGAATATCGATGGCATGGGCGAGGCGCTGGTGAATCAACTGATGGATCGCGGTCTGGTGAAAGATGTTGCTGACATCTACAAGCTGACCAAGAAAGACCTTCTCAGCCTGGAGCGCTTCGCGGATAAGTCGGCGCAGAATATTCTCGACGAGATCGAGAATTCGAAGAAGCTGCCGCTGGAACGCGTGATCTACGGCCTCGGCATCCGGTTTGTGGGCGAGCGTACTGCGCAATTTCTGGCTGAGCATTTTGGATCGATGGAGGCTCTCGAGCATGCCGGCGTGGAAGAGTTGCAGGAGGTGAACGAAGTTGGCCCGCGCATCGGCGAAAGTATTGTTGAATTTTTCGGCATTGCAGCCAATCGTAAACTCGTGGAGCGACTACGCGAAGCTGGGCTCACTCTAAGCGGCCAAAAGAAGCAACGAGGAATTAAACTGGCTGGAAAGACATTTGTATTGACGGGCACATTGGCGCATTTCACGCGCGACGAAGCCAAGAAGATGATTGAAGATGCCGGCGGCAAGGTCACGGGCTCGGTCAGCAAGAAAACGGACTACGTGGTTGCTGGAACAGATGCGGGATCGAAGCTGGACAAGGCTAAAGACCTAGGTGTCCAGGTGATCGACGAGAAAGAAATGGAGAAGCTTACCCGATGACGCCGTCTGGCTCAGGGCTCGACGTCGGCCGATTCGAATTCCTCACCTTCGATTGCTACGGCACGCTTATCTGCTTGCGCCCGCTCGCGACCGCTCAGAAGTTGACCGGAACCTTCACAACATTTTTCTGAACCGCCCACATCACCAGCTCGGCTTTGTTGTGAATGCCAAGCTTCCGCATCAGATTGAATTTATGGGCATCCACGGTCTTGCTGCTCAACCCCAGCACCGTTGCCGCCGCGCGCACCGTCTTGCCCTCCGCCAATAGTTTCAGCACTTCTCGCTCGCGGGCCGTAAGGGCCGCTTCGGAGGGGAACTGCGTTTCCATAGGACGTCGTGTACTGTATTCCGGCAGTGCATGCTCTCGATCGCGGTGGCAAGAGTCCCGGATCATTTCCACCAGTTCTTGCGCAGAAGTGTTCCGCAGAGCGCAACCTCGTGAGGCAGACCGCCAGCCAGTGAACGGCGAGGTGGGTTCCTCCCACATGCTCACGAAAACTATCTTGGTCTGGGTAGATTCCCGCGCAACACAAAGCTCGGCATCGGAATCGGATAGCCCGAACGTCGCGGCATCCGCGACCACCACGTCCGGACGGAATTCATACACTTTCCGCAGGCACTCCG
The DNA here is from genome assembly GCA_963717205.1 of uncultured Acidobacteriota bacterium. GTDB lineage: Bacteria > Acidobacteriota > Terriglobia > Terriglobales > Acidobacteriaceae > Sulfotelmatobacter. The sequence continues at coordinate 532,012 of CAVQVP010000003.1, forward strand.
CCGCGTTGCTGGCTTCGCTGACCACATCGATATCAGGCTGATCTTCCAACAAACGCCGCAAGCCTTGCCGAAACAGAACGTGGTCATGCGCAATCACGCACCGAATCTTCGTGGCTGGAAACAAAGTTTCTCCTGTATCTGTGCGTGGGCGCACTAATGCTCCTCTTGGGCCAGAAAATTTGCGGAGTGACGCAGCTCGGGCGGAACTCAACCCGCAAAAGATTTGCGAAGCTTATTCATTGTAGCAACCATTTGCGGGTTTGCGGGACGTGAATCTCTATTCGGAGGACATTTTTTTGGGCAAGCTACCCGCACGCACACCTTTTTCTGAGGCCAGAAACTCAAGAGGCAAGCCGCATCAGGTAGAATCGAGCACTTATGCTGCGCTATTTTACGGCAGGAGAATCTCACGGCGAGGCTCTGGTCGCTTTTCTTTCAGGCCTGCCTGCTGGGCTGAAAGTGGACCAGACATTTATCGATCGTGAACTCTGGCGCCGGCAGCAGGGCTACGGCCGCGGCGGCCGCATGAAGATTGAGCGCGACACGGCGCACGTCCTCTCTGGAATCCGGCATGGCATGACGATCGGCTCGCCCATTTCCGTTCAACTTGAGAACAGGGATTGGAAGAATTGGCAGGAAGCCCTGCCTGTCGGGGAAGGCGATTCTGCCCGGCACAAGCGTGTGGCGTCTCCCCGGCCCGGCCACGCCGATCTGGCGGGTGCTCTCAAATACAATTTTCCTGAAGCTCGCTATGTGTTGGAGCGCGCATCGGCAAGGGAGTCGGCGGCCCGCGTCTCCATCGGAGCACTTGCGAAGATTTTTTTGCGCCAACTCGGCCTCGAGGTTCTAAGCCACGTTGTGGCGGTCGGCGGAACAACCATGCAACAAGAAGTCTCGTGGGATCAAATTCAGAGTCTTTACAATCAGCAAGAGATCTTGCTGAATTGTGCGGACGGAGAAACCGAGCAACGCATGAAAGGCGAAGTTGATAGAGTCCTGAAAACGGGTGACTCGGTAGGAGGAGTCTTTGAAGTGGTCGCCCACGGCGTTCCTCCCGGCCTTGGCACGTACGCGCAATGGGACGAACGCCTAGACGCCATGCTGGCCGCCGCCGTCATGTCACTGCAAGCGGTAAAGGCGGTGGAAATCGGATCTGGCATTGCATCTGCAGGCTCCCCCGGCTCCGCTGTTCACGATGAAATAGGTTATGGTGGACCGACGAGCTTTACTGCGTTCACTCGCACTCGCAACAATGCCGGAGGAATCGAGGGAGGTGTCTCCAACGGGGAAGAAATCCGCGTGCGCGGATACTTGAAGCCGATCTCGACGTTGCGCCGGCCCTTGCAATCGGTGGATTTCGCTACTCGTCAACCGGTAAGCGCTGCGTATGAGCGCTCCGATGTTTGTGTGGTTCCGGCCGCTGGAGTCGCGGCTGAGGCCATGGTTGCGCTCACTCTGGCCCGTTGCGCTCTCGAGAAATTTGGCGGCGACTCCATGGGGGAGACGTTGCGCAATTTCGAAGGCTACCGCACGCAGCTGAAAAATTACTGATGATCCAATTACTTATGATCTAATCGCTGATGATCTATCCGATTGTGAAATTCGGGAATCCCGTCCTCGAGAAGCCGAGTGAGAAGGTCGCTGTCTTCGATGAGGAACTCAAGCAATTGGTCGAGGATATGTTCGAGTCGATGTATGCAGCCCGGGGCGTGGGCCTGGCAGCGCCGCAGATCGGAATCCCGCGCCGCGTGGCAGTGATTGATATCACCTTCAAAGAAGATCCGAATGCGAAACTCGTTCTCATCAACCCGGAAATCATTCACAAAGAAGGCCGTCATTCGCAAAGCGAAGGATGCCTCAGCATCCCTGACTTTCGTGAGAATGTCTCTCGCGCTCAACTCGTAACCATTCGCGCCCAGGACTTGACCGGTCAGATTTTCGAGAAGACTGGCGACGATCTTCTGGCGCGCGCCTTTCAGCACGAGACCGACCATCTCAATGGCAAGCTCTATCTCAGCCACATCAGCGCGCTCAAGCGCGACCTGGTCAAGCGAAAAATCCGCAAGCTGGTCAAAGCGGGGGAATGGTAGAAGAGTCAGGTGATCGGATGATATGGTGATCGGCTGATTGACTTACATATTTTCTCACTCAATTCACCCGATGACCCGATCCCCCGATCCCCCGATCTCCCTCGTTTTTTGCGGAACACCTGCGTTCGCTGTGCCCACTCTCGAGAAACTCGTCGAGGCTGGATTCCACATACCGCTTGTGGTGACGCAGCCGGATCGGCCCAAAGGGCGCGGGCTCGAACTTGTTTCGTCTCCGGTCAAGCAACGTGCGCTGAAATTGGGAGTGCCAATCGTGCAACCGGAACGCATCAAGGACAATGACAACTTTCGTGCTCGTCTCACTCTGCTCAAGCCTGACGCGATCATCATAGTCGGTTATGGCCGAATCATTCCGCAATGGATGCTCGATCTTCCGCGTCTCGGCAACATCAACCTGCACGCCTCGCTTCTACCAAAATATCGTGGCGCCGCACCCATTCAGTGGGCGATTGCGCAAGGAGAAACCGTCACTGGAGTTACCACAATGAAAATTGACGCAGGCCTCGACACCGGAGACATTCTTCTGCAGCGGGAAATCCCAATTGCTGCGGACGACACGGCGGAGACGCTCGCCCCAAAGCTAGCCGCGGTGGGGGCGAACCTTACAGTCGAAACGCTGCACGGATTGCAAACCGGCAGCATTCAACCGCGCCAGCAAAATGACTCTCAGGCAACACTCGCTCCCATTCTCAAGAAGGAAGACGGCCTGATTAGTTTTTCTCAACCGGCCCGCGAAGTCCTGAATCGTCTGCGAGGCTTCCAGCCCTGGCCCGGCGCATATTCGAAGTTCCGCGGCAAGAACCTGCAGATATCGAAAGCGGTAGCGCTCGGTCGGGCGTTTGCACCGGCTGAAATGATAGTTGAAAGCAATCATCTTTTTGTGGGCTGCGGTCGGGAAACCGCGCTCGAGATTCTCGAGATCCAAGTGGAGGGCAAGAAGCGTACCTCGGCCTCTGACTTCATTCGAGGTTATCGTCCGCGGCCGGGAGAAAAACTGGGTGCGTAATCCGGAACCGCGCGAATGTTTTCTGGAAGCGCAACTTCCGTCATACTGGCAGGAGTGAAATCAAAAGTTCGAGACTCGCATCGCTCCGTGTCTCCAGCCCGTGCCGCAGCATTCGATATCCTGATGCGCGTCGAGCGCGAGTCTTCCTATGCCTCCGAACTCCTTCATTCCCGGACCTACAGACAGCTAACAGCAATCGATCACTCGCTGACGACGGAACTTGTCATGGGTGTTTTGCGCTGGCGATCGCTGCTTGATACGGAAATAGCCGAGCAATCTTCTCAGCCGCTCTCTAAACTGGATCCTGAAATTCTCACTGCACTCCGTTTAGGCGTCTACCAACTCCGCTGGCTCGACCGTATTCCCGCCCGCGCGGCTATCAACGAGAGTGTTGAACTGGTTAAGCGTGCACGCAAACATTCTGCCACCTCATTCGTGAATGCGGTGCTGCGTAAACTCGCCAAGGGCGACTCGCCCACTCATGAGCTTCCTCACGCGATCGGTCCCGCTTCAGCCGAGACTATCGCTGCCATGAATGCCCACCCGCTGTGGCTCGTCGAACGCTGGACCCAGGCCTACGGACTCAATTCCGCTTTTCGCATCTGTCTGCAGAACCAAGCGGTTCCCGTGACTGCGATCCGTCTTCGTCACCATGAAGCAGAAAACCAGCTTCGCGCCGAAGGAATCGAACTCGCTCCCGGTGCCTTCCTGGCCTCCGCACGACGAGTTCAGCGCGGAGATATTACAAAAGCGGCTGCTCTCCGGGCGGGCCTCTGCGTCATTCAGGATGAAGCCTCGCAACTCGTCGCAACTCTGGTGGGCCACGGCGAGCATATCCTCGACTGTTGCGCAGCTCCTGGGGGAAAACTCTGGCCATCGCCGATCGCAATCCTGATGCTGATATCGATGCCCTCGATTTTCATCCTCACCGCGCAAGTCTGCTCCGAAGATTACTGAAGGCACATGATCCTCAAACGAAGGCGGAGGCCCAAAACATCCGCGTGGCCGTAGCCGACGCGCGCAATCTGCCCTTCGCCGCAAAGTTCGATCGCGTTCTCGCCGACGTACCCTGCTCCGGGACTGGTACGCTCGCCCGCAATCCAGAAATCAAATGGCGGCTCACGCCTCAAGATCTTGCCGATCTGCAAATGCGGCAGCTGGCAATTCTTCGTTCAGCAATGGCACAGGTTGCCACGGGAGGTCGCCTGATTTATTCCACATGTTCTCTGGAGAAAGAAGAAAACGAAGATGTTATCGAGCGCTCGTTGGGAGAAGATTCATCATTCCGCGTACTCGATTGCCGGGCTGAGCTTGAGCGGCTTCATCGGGAGGGCGAATTAATCTGGCCGGACCCTTCCTCGCTAGCACGTGGCCCTTACTTGCGCACGCTGCCCGGTGTCCAGCCGTGCGACGGCTTCTTCGCTGCGATCCTGGAAAAAACCTAACCCTGTCGGAAGCTCAGCCGCAGACGATCCGACTCACCGCACTTCGAAGTTCACTACGGCCCCAGCAAGAACCTTCTGCCCGGCCGGAGGCCACTGCGTAACGATCATGCTGGCTGGTGACGGTTGAGGAGGCACAACGGGCACGACCGGAGGAACGCCGGGTATCTCTGCGTTGTCCGCCGGCGGTGGCGCAACGCTCACTGTGCCCAGTTTGAAACCCGCATCTTGCAAGACTCGACTTGCAGAGCCGAGCGGCTGACCGACAAAACTTGGCATCACAAACGCCGGCGGATCGGCAGGTATCGTAAGCAGCAAACTAGTCTTCGGAGCCGAAACCTGGCTCGCGTTGGCTGGCGGACTTTGCGCCAGTACTTGATCCGCCGGTGTTCCCGGCAATTGCATTTGGGCCGTGGATGAAACTTCCAGCCCGCGCCGCCGAATATTCAATTCCGCCGCACGCTGACTTTGCCGGGTTACATCCGGAATGGATACACGCTGCGGCCCCATACTCTGCGCCACGCGCACCTGCCATCCTCGCCGCACCTTGGTCCCGGGCAGCGGAAGTTGGGTCATGATTCGCCCCTCAGGAACCTGCGGACTGTAATATTGCCGCTCCACCTCGATCTGCAAACCCAAACCGGCAACGGCTCGTTCCGCCTCCGAAGGAGTCATGCCGACCATCGCGGGCACCTGCACTTCTTGCCCGTGAACGGCAAATCGCATCGCCGTCACAGCCGACACCATTGACACCACCACCATCACCAGCGCCAGCATCGCAAAACGGAACAAAGGCTTCATAGTTGTCTGAAACTAAACATCTGACGAGTCGTGTGGCAGCAGACGCGGCTGTCAGCTGGTAACGACAGTCCCTCAGTGCGTCTCGTCCGCGCCCGCCTGTGTATCCGGCGTATCTACTTTCTGCACGAAACTTCCGGGCACATCTGGCGGCGGTTGGAACTGTCCCACATCTTTCCCCGCCATGGCTGCATTCATAAAATTCATCCAGATGGGAAGCGCTGCGTGCGCCCCTGTTTCTTTGGCTCCCAATGTTTTCTTTTCGTCGAAGCCGAGCCATACGCCGCAAGTCATGGTCGGCGAGAATCCCACAAACCACGCGTCTGTGAAGTCATTGGTCGTCCCCGTTTTCCCGGCGACTGAGAAGGGCATCTTCGCGGCCGCAACTCCGGTTCCGTGTAGCACCACCTCGCGCAGCATCCCAGTCATGATCCGCGCCGTTCGCGCGCTGATCACGTCCTTCACCTCGGGATAATCTTCCTCCAGCACTCGCCCCTCATAATCTGTCACCTTCGTGATGTAACGAGGCGTCACGCGCACGCCGTCGTTCGGAAAGACGCTGTAGGCGGAAGTCTGTTCCATCAGCGTGATCTCGGCCGAGCCCAGCGCAACCGGCAAATACGGAGGCAATCTGGCTGTGATTCCAAATCGTTCGGCGTAGTCGATTACAGTCTTGATGCCAACCTTGCTGGCGAGTTTCAGGGCTGGAATGTTGCGCGACTGAGCCAGAGCGCGCCGCAAGGTAATAATTCCCTCAAATTTTTCGTCATAATTGTGAGGCGAGTAAGGTCCGGAGGCACTCTCGAAAGTGACCGGCTCGTCCAGAATTGTGTCATCCGGGCTTCCTCCACGGTCAATCACCGCCGTATAGACATAAGGTTTGAAAGAGGATCCGACCTGCCGCAACGATTGCGTCGCCCGGTCGAATTTCGATTCATTGAAATCCCGTCCGCCCACCATAGCCTTGACTCCGCCAGTCGCGTTATCGATGGCAAGCAGCGCTCCCTGCGCTCCGGAATCCTGTTCCAGGCTCACGCGCGCCGCTCCGTTGGCACTCAACGATAAAATCTTCACATAGCATATGTCTCCTCTCTTTAACAGGTTTTGTATCTTGCCCTGCGTCCAGCCTACATCGGTCTGGCTCAGCGCCGCCGCGTAGCGCCCAAACTTCACCGTTGCGATTCCAATCCCCGAGGAAGTTGCCAGAGCATGCACATATCCGTTCACCTCCGGTTCGTCATCCCAATCTGGATGCTCGTACTTGTCAATCGCACTTCCCTCCGCCAACACATTTTCTAGATGGCCTTTCCATCCGTGGCGGCGTTCGTACGCGGCCACACCATCCAGCACAGCCTGGTTCGCGGTCTTCTGCAAGTCGACGTCCAGCGAGGTATAGACCTTTAACCCGCCCTCGTGCACCTGGTCGGCGCCATACTTGCCCTCCAGATAGCGCCGTATCTCCTCCACGAAGTAAGGAGCCAGGGAATTCGGATCGTGCTGCAGATGCAACGCAATTGCATTGGAGCGAGCAGCCTCGGCCTGCGCGGCCGTTATCTTTCCGTCTTCGAGCATGGCATTGATCACCAGATTCCGGCGCTTCATCGCCCGGTCCGGATGGTTGATCGGCGAATAGACTCCCGGACCTTTGGGAAGACCCGCTAACAGCGCGGCTTCAGCGAGCGTGAGGTTGCGCGCGGGCTTGCCGAAATAGAATTCCGAGGCAGCCTCGAAGCCGTAAACTCCGTGCCCCAGAAAAATCTGATTGGCGTAGAGTGTGAAGATCTGCGGCTTGGTGAAACGCCGCTCGATTTGAATCGCGAGCATCGCCTCCTGCACCTTGCGATGGAACGAGCGGTCAGGCGAAAGAAACAGGTTGCGCGCCAACTGCATGGTCAGCGTCGATGCACCCTGCACTCTTCCACCGGACTCAATGTCGCGATAGGCCGCGCCCACGATGCGCCAGAAATTGATTCCCGAATGGCGATAGAAATCCTTGTCTTCAATGGAAACAAGCGCATCGCGCAGTACAGGAGCAAAATCTTCGTAGCCGGCCACCACCCGCCGTTGCAGGGCAAATGACCCAATCACGCGCTCGTGGTCGTCATACAACTCGGTAATCGAACTCGGCCGATAGGCCTCGAGCGCCTCGACCTGCGGCAGATCGGTGGTGTAAACCAACAGAAGGCCCGCGGTGGCACCAACCAGTGCGGAAACCAGCACAAGCAACCCGACCAACACGCGGCCCACAAACTTCCGCCCGGCAATCTCCACCGGCGGAAGATCTTCATAGAGCGACTTCATGGCGACGTGAGCTCAGAATAGCAGGGCTTCGCCAGCAAGAGCCACACACTACATACTCGCTCAACCCTTGCTCCCAGGTAATGTCTTAACACGAGATAAGACACTATGCGCCATTCCTTGCTTGACATTCTGCGCTGCGAGGTGTACACGGAATCGTCTCAGAAGGGCCTCACGCAAAAGCCAATCGCTGTTCGGGAGGGAAGATATGCGCAAGAAGCCCACCTTGACTCGCGCAGCTTGGGTGTTCCGCTCGCGGTCTGCGCGCCGCTCTCCGATTCTTTCAACTCTGGCCTTGACTTTTCTTGCATGTGTGCTCGGCACCGGGCTCGCCCTGGGGCAGGCCACCACCTCGGTCCGCGGCACGGTCACCGACCCCGTTGGCAACGCCGTAGTCGGGGCCAACATTGTGATCGTGGATGCCGAATCCAAGACAGAACGCACTGCGACTACCGGCGGGCAGGGAGAATACCAGTTCCTTCTTATCCCGCCCGGAACCTACACCCTCCACGTAACGGCGGCCGGCTTTCGCGGCTATGAACAGAAGGGTCTTGCGCTGCTGGTGAATACACCGGCCACAGCCAACGTTCAGCTAAAGGTGGGCGCGGCCACCGAAGTCGTAACGGTCACATCGGAGGTGCCGGCCTTGAATCTGGTCGACGCTTCTATCGGCAATTCATTTGACGAAAAGCAAGTGCGCCAGATTCCGCTGGAAGGCCGAAACGTCCCCGATTTGCTGAGTCTGCAAGCCGGAGTCGCCTATACCGGCAATCGCATCGCGGACCAGGATCAAGACACGCGCAATGGCGCAGTGAATGGAGCGCGAAGCGATCAGAGTAATGTCACACTCGACGGAGTCGATGTAAACGATCAGTCGAATGGCTATGCATTTACCTCAGTATTGCCCGTGACGCAGGACTCGGTTCAGGAATTCCGAGTCACGACCACAAACTATGGGGCAGACCAGGGCCAGGGCTCGGGGGCACAAGTGGCCCTGGTAACAAAAAGTGGCACCAATACCCTTCACGGCTCGCTCTATGAATATCTGCGCAATACCATCACCAGCGCCAATGACTACCTGGTCAAACAATCGGAGTTGAACATAGGCCTCCCGAATAAACCTCTGCAGCTAAATCGCAATATTTTTGGCGTGTCGGTGGGCGGGCCGATTCGGAAGGACCGGCTGTTCTTTTTTGCCAACTACGAAGGGACACGCGAGCGGGAACAGCAGCGGGCCGAGCGCGTAATACCAACTCCCTCCCTCTGCCAGGGCATCTTTCAATATGTAAATGTGAATGGCGGGACCACCACGATGAATCCAGTAGACCTGATGAACCTCGATCCGAATGGCCTTAAAACCGGTGGAATCGATAAGGCCATGCTCGACCCGATAGGTCACACCGGTTATCTCGACACGACTTTCTGTACGGGCCGGACTCCGACCAACGATCCTTCCGCCGGAGATGGCTTAAACTATGCCGGCTACGTTTTCCGCGCACCCACCAGCCTGGATAACGACGTCTTCATTGGGCGTCTCGATTACCGTCTGACCTCTGATGGCAGGCACACTCTGTTTGCCCGTGGCGCAGGGCAAGACTTGCGCAATCCCGGCGCTCCCTTCCTGCCTGGCGATATACCGGAGCAAACTACGCTCGATCACAGCAAAGGTTTCGTCCTCGGCTACATCGCGGTTCTGAGTCCCACCACTACCAACTCCCTGCATTGGGGATTCACCCGCCAGAGTTTCGGAATCATTGGCAACACAGACCAGCAATGGAACACGTTCCTGGGCTTGGATCAGGGCATTGCGTACAGCCACAATTTTCAGGTTCCTCTGCACAACTTCGTTGACGACCTTACCTGGACTCGCGGCCCACATACTTTCCAGTTCGGCGGCGTGATTGGAATCGCACGCGATCCGCGGCAAAGCTACTTGCATTCCAATACGCTGGGACTGGGAACGACCAACTGGACGTCGCCCATTGGTTTTGCCGGAACCACGAGCACGCTCGATCCCATGAATGCAAAAGCCCATCCGAATCTGATGATTCCAGGTAGTCCGCCGGGCACCGCGCCCGAGCCTCTCACTGCCACCCAGTATGACCGTCCCCTTCTGGCGTTATACGGGATGATCTCGGACGTCGTCGCCAACTACAACCTGGACAAAGGCGGCAATGCTCTTCCGCAGGGTGCGCCGGTCAATCGAAACTATGGCCTCAACTGGTACGAGTTTTATGGGCAGGACACCTGGCGCATCAAACCGAACCTTACGTTGACCTACGGTCTGCGCTGGTCGTTCTTTCCTCCGCCCTGGGAGACAAATGGTTTGCAAACCTACCCGACGTTTGGTCTGGGGACTCAGTTCAATCAGGATGTAAAGAACATGCTCCACGGGATCGGCTACGGCGCGGAGCCGCCGATTGAGTTCAATCTGGGTGCCGGGCCAGGTTTCTATTCGCTCGAAAAGACCGATTGGTCGCCGCGAATCTCAATCGCCTATTCGCCGCGCGCGACTGAGGGTTTCCTCAAGAGAATTGTAGGCGATAACGACAAGACGGTTATCCGCATCGGCTTCAGCCGGGTTTATGACCGGGCGGGCTTCGCGCTCCTGAACAGCTTCGACCAGATCGGCGCCGCCGGCTTGACGACAACGATCCAGAATACCTGTTGCACGGAGGGCGTCACGAGTGCCGAGGATTTGCCTCGGATTAGCGGCATCCACAATATCCCGCAAACTAACCTGAACGGCGTTCAATTCCTCCTGCCGCCGCCCCCAACCACCCCAGCCCCCTGGCCACAGACACCAAACATTAGCGCAGAGGCCAATTTGTGGGGAACCGACAACACCTTGAAGACCCCCCACGCCTACACCGCCGATTTTTCCATCGGACGCGAGCTGCCCCGGCGATTCTCGGTGCAGTTATCGTATGTGGGCCGCTTCGGCCGCGATCTGCTCACCCAGCGTGATTTGAATCAGCCTTTGGACCTCGTGGATCCGAAGACAGGGATCGACTACTACACGGCTGCATCGGCCTTGTCGAATCTGGCAAGGTCGTTCGCACTGGCCAGCAACAATGGAGTGCCTACCAACTATTACCAGGCGGTCATTACCCCCGCCCAGATTGGCACCGTCACCGCGGCCATGCTTGGCCCCACGGCCCAGTACTGGGTTGACATGCTGCCACGACTCCGGCCCGGTGCCACTCAATATTCGGATACGCTGGGAACCAAATTCGTCCCTACCGCGGCCAATCCCAAAGATGGTTTGATTCAGGAAGTTTTTAACCTCTACTACAACCCTGCGCTTTCCGTGATCGGCGATGAAATCGTTGGATTGGCAGATATCGACCTGTACGGCGGACTGGGCGACAACATCGGCTCAGGCTCTTATTACTTCAATGGTCCGCCCGGCTTGTTGGGCAACCATTCCGGTCAGCTCTTGAACAACCAAGCCATTTCGACGTATGGCTGGAGTTCCATTGGCAGCTCAAGCTACCATGCGTTGCAGGCGAACCTGAAGAAGCAGTTCAGCCACGGAGTTCAGTTTGACCTGAACTATACCTACTCGAAGTCTCTCGACATCACTTCCGCGGCGTCACGCGTTGGATTTTCCGTCTATGGCTATACGAACATCGGCCTCGTCGGCACCCGGCTGGCTAATGCCTTTTCCCCGAACTTGGCCCGCGCCCCCTCCGATTTTGATCTTACCCACCAATTCAACCTCAACTGGATTGCCGAACTACCCGTTGGCAAAGGGCGGGCTCTAGCGGGCAATGCCAGCGGCCCGTTGAACGCTTTTATCGGCGGCTGGCAGCTTTCCGGCATAGCACGCTGGACCAGCGGCTTCCCCTTCAGCGTGGATGGTGGCCAGCGCTGGCCTACAGACTGGTTCCTGACCGCCATCACTCAGATGACTTCACGGCCAAAAACGGGCACTTTCAAGGGAAACGGCAGTGTCAACGTTTTCGCGGATCCCGCCGCCGCCCAGGCTGATTTCACTTTGCCTGTCCCCGGCCAGGTCGGATCACGCAACGTCCTCCGTGGGGACGGCTTTGCGGGTTTAGATATGAGCCTGGTCAAGCGCTGGAAGATGCCTTATGCCGAAACCCACAGGCTGGAATTTCGCTGGGAGGTTTTTAACGTGCCGAACCTCACCCGTTTCAACGCCCAGGGTGTAGGCTCGTCTCTGCTCACTTCGCTGACCCAGTCCCCTAACAATTTCGGAGCCTACACGAGCCTGCTGATCCAGCCGCGCGTGATGCAATTCGCTCTGCGCTACGAATTCTGATCGCCGGCGCCAACTCGACGCTAGCTGCTTCGGCTCTTTAACACCTCAACTGCCTTGTGCAACTGATCATCCTGAATGTTCTTGGGTTTGGCTTCCGGTTCTTCGGGAGCAGGCTCTTGCCCATCGTCGTCTGAGATTGCGTTCTCTGTATCATCCGCTACGAGGACGTTGGGCGTGACGGCCGTTTCCTGAATGGCCTTTCCGCTAGGCGAATAATATTTTGCCACCGAAAGAATCAGGGCTCCGCCATCGGGCAGATCGATGGTTTTCTGTACCGATCCGTCTCCGAAGGTCTTGTCGCCCACTACGTCGCCGCGGGCGTTCTCGAGAATCGCCGCCGCCACAATCTCAGCCGCCCCGGCCGTTCCCTTGTTCACTAACACCGCGACTGGAAGCGAAGTTACTGCCTTCGCAGGATCGGCGTTAAACGCCTGGCGCGGAAATTTCTGCCCCTGGAGATATGTGATCGTGCCGTGATTCAGAAAAAGATTGGCGGTGGCAACGCCTTCTGTCTCGTCTCCGTCGGAGGCGTTCCGCAAATCCAGGACCAGTTTTTTCGCGCCTGACTTTTCCAGCGACTTGATCTTCAAGGCAACTTCCTGCGCCTTGCCTTTGGTCAGAGCCTCCACTTTCACGTAGCCGATACCGTCTTCCAGCATCTTGTCCGAGACCGGTGGAATACTAACCAGGTCCCTCGTGATCGCCATTTTCTGCGGTTCCGCCCTGCGCGCACGCACTACCGAAACGTTCACGGTCGAGCCGGGCGTCCCAGCCAGCGCGTTTCGAATCTCCGGCAACGACATATCGCGCGTGCTCTGCCCTTCGATCGATTCGAAGATGTCAGTCGCCTCAATCCCTGCCTTTTCCGCGGGCGATCCTGGTAAAACCGAAACCACGTCTGCATATCCAAAGCGCTTGGAAACCGTTGCCCCGATCTCGCCCTTGGCTTCAGACTTGTGTGCCTTATAAGCCTTATAAGCGTCCGGCGTCATGTAACTGGAGTTCGCATCGAGGGACTCCACCAGGCCGTGCAATGCGCCGTCGGTGACCTTGGGAATATTGGGGTCTTCCACGTACTCATTTTGTACGCGCGACAATACTTCGCTATACACCTGCATCTGTCGGTAAGAGCCGTCGTTCGACGAGGCGTGAACGCCTCCAAGCGAGCCGACCACGACAAACAACAGCACGGCGAAGGACGAAACCAGAATCGCAGCTTTAGTTTTCATGGACATCAAATTCTTCTTCTGGAAAGGAAATTACTTCCTGAGAAACTTGTTTCATTATATCTTGTAGATGCCGGTTTTGGCCTCCCGGCTGCTCTTATTCGGGCCTCGTCAGTAACCTTCAGGGATTCCTGGCCACCAGGAATTCGGCTTTCCAATGTATGACGAACCGGTCCGAGCTTCATCAACAGTCCGCTACGCCGGAGGTTTGAAGTTCAGCGTGATGACGCTCTGTATCGAGACGGCACGGCCATTCATGGCATAAGGCTTGAAGTGCCACTGCTTTACGGCGTCGATGGCCGCACGGGCAAAGATCAGCGATCCCTGTAGGAACTTTGCATCCTGCACCGCGCCATCGCGTCCGATGAGAACTTGCAGAACCACACTTCCCCGCTGTCCACTCGCTTTGGCCGCTGCTGGATATTCGGGGCCAACCGGTTGCGTCAACAATTCGAGCGCGGCTGCTTCGGGCAGACTGACCGGCTCGATCGACGACATCGCAGCCTCGTCCGGTTTAGTGCCGCTGGCTTCGGGAGTAGAGGAAGCTAATTGTGATTTCAGGCTCGAAGGTATGCCAGTCGGCGCCGGCGCAGCACCGACTTGTGACGGCTTGGAGACCTGCGCCGACGCGACCGGAATTTGCGGCGCAGCGTTTTGTATCATTGTCGGCGCCACTGGCACATTCGGATGGGGCGGCGGCACAGACGGATTAACGCTGGCTGCCGGTGTTGCAGCAGCCGGCGCACTGCCGCTGCTCGCCACGAAAGGATCGGGGCTCTGGCTGACTTGGCTCTTATCACTCTGAGTTCCTGAGCCTTGAACCGGTGCGGCCTGATTTTGTCCATCTTGACTTTGTGCAGCCTGACTTTGATCAGGCGGAACATTCTCGACGGTCGCTTGCAATTGTCCGCCATTTGCCCAAGAACCCTTTCCGGGTTTCGCCGTCGGGTCGATCACTGGAACTACTCGAATCTGGGAGGCATCGGTCGTAGCGTCGGGGATATTTGCCACCGGCAACTTGTACTCATCGCCCGACTGGCCGAAACTGTCGTGTAGCGAAACAGCCTGCGGCAAAGGAGCTGGCGGCGGATTCAGCCAATGCATGGTCGCATGAATGGGGCTGCGGTAAAACACTTGCAAGCTTTGCCGGCTTCGAGGCAACGCGACCACAACTACAGCAGCGATTGCCAGGGCGCATACAACAATGAGCTTTCCCCGCTGCGGCGCCACGGCCTCAGGAGCTTCCGAACTCTCCTTCGACTTCCCTGCCATGTAAGCAAAAAGGGCCTCAGATTGAGAGTCCTGTTGCTCCTCTTTTTTTGTGGGAGGTTTGCCTTCCATTACCGATGCGAGCGGAGTCGCGGACGAAGATGTGTCCCCGTAGGCCAGGAGCTGCTCTTTCGGCTGAGCGTCCGCGGTCTTCGCTGGTGCCGATGGTGGTGCCGATTGCGTCAGCCGGGCTTGCAAGGCTGCCCATCCAGTTAGAGGCTCTTGCGGCTCGGGCTTCTGTTCCGGAATCTCTTCCACTGCAGCGGCCGTCGGCTCCAACTCTGTGAGCGCGTCCACTTCCGCGACAGGAGCCTCAATTGACTCCTGCACTTCCCGTTCCGTGTCGAACTGCCCCCCCGGGGTAGAAGTCGGGGCTTGGAGAAATTCTCCCGCACGCATTTTCTCTGGTGCCCGGGTCACGGAGGCGGGAACCGAAGGGGCCCCACTCGGCGCCGCGGCAGCCATCGCAGTTTTGTCCGGTACCGCGCGCGGAGCCGTCGGCGCACCCGGTTGAAACTTCGCCCGAAGAAGTTCGCAGGCCGTGCTCATCGTATCCCGCACCTGCTCGGCGCGAATCGGTTTCAACAGAATAGAATTGGCCCCGGCCTGCAACGCATGCGGCCTGGCATCATCGCTTACAATGGCCAAAGTCAGGGGGCGCTGTGCCGCCTTCAAGTCCCGGGAGGTTTTGAGCAGGAACGTCGCCTCGGGTTGATCTCCCCAATCGGTGATGACAATCTGGAATAGCTGGGTCGTAACCCTCTCGACCGCATCCACGGCGTTCTTACAGTATTCTCCCTCGATCCCTAAATCGGTGAGGATTCGCCAGATCGGCTGGACCATCTCCTCATTCGAGGAGAATAAGAGGCAGCGCAAGGGCATACTATCTCCAGACTAGGCAGCCTTAGTAACCGTCGCAAGTTACTGAGGTGGAGGGCAGTTTTATTCCCGGAATGATCGAATATTCCCACAGTACATGTCCCTACGTGATCACCGCATGGCTCTCGACTGCGCTTGGCACTCTGACGCAATTTGCAGTGCTGGCCGGTAGCTTGCGCTAGAATGCTGGATCGTTCCCCCTTCCTTTACTTATGCAAACTGCGGACGTCGTCATCATTGGTGGTGGAATCGTCGGCTCCAGCATCGCTTACCATTTGACGGCGCAGGGATGCCGCGGCGTTCTGGTGATCGAGCGCGAATCGGCGCTAGGTAAAGGATCCACCGGCAAAAGTATGGGAGGAGTGCGGGCTCAATTTTCGACTCCGGTCAGCATTCAGATGTCGCTCTACTCAATTCCTTTTTATGCCGGCTTCGAAGAGCGTCTAGGCTATCCATGCGACTACCGGCCGCAAGGCTATCTGTTCTGCGCCACCAACGAGAATCAGATGGCCTACCTCCGGACAAACTACGCGCAGCAAGTGAACATGGGTTTGAGAAGCGTGAGATTAATGGCTGGCGATGAAATTCGCAGCATGTTTCCTCAGCTCCGCGGTGACGACATTCTCGGCGGGAGTTTCTGCTCGACCGACGGTTTCGTCGATCCCTACAGTGCGATGACCGGATTCATGACCTGGGCGGCCGATCACGGCGCAGCGTTGTGGAAGAACACTGTCGTCATGGCGGTTACTACTGACGCTACGGGAATTGCATCGGTTGAAACCACGCGCGGCCAGGTTTCAACTCGCAAGCTCGTAAACTGCGCCGGACCCTGGGCTTCAGAAGTCGCC
Organism: uncultured Acidobacteriota bacterium; assembly: GCA_963717205.1. Classification (GTDB taxonomy): domain Bacteria; phylum Acidobacteriota; class Terriglobia; order Terriglobales; family Acidobacteriaceae; genus Sulfotelmatobacter. Next base: position 548,174 of record CAVQVP010000003.1, read on the forward strand.
GAACTCGCAGGCGTGGATTTGCCCGTTGAACCCCTGCGCCGTATGCTCGTTCCGAGTGAGCCGTTCGACGAGTTCCCTCACACCGCGCCCATGATCATCGATATGTCGAATGGATTCCACTTTCGTCCGGAGGCCCGCGGCTTTCTCCTGGCATGGAACGATCCCGAAGAAACTGCTGGCTTCAAAACTGATTTTGATACGGCTTTTGTCGAAAAGATCCTGACGCGCGCGGCTGATCGAGTACCCTGCTTCGCGAATCTGCCGGTGAACCCGAAACGGGCTTGGGCTGGCCTTTATGAGATGACGCCGGACCATCATCCAATCCTGGGTGAAGCGCCAGAGCTGCCGGGCTTCTTCCTGGCCAACGGTTTCAGCGGACACGGCGTGATGCACGCTCCTGCTACAGGAAAGATTCTCAGCGATCTTATTCTTACCGGCAAGACCGACTTGATCGATGTGTCGTTGCTCAGTCTTAAGCGCTTTGCCGACGGCCACTTGATTCACGAAACCGCCGTGCTGTAAACGCAATTGCTTTTGGAGGCACGCGGCGGCGGAGGCTTAAGAAAACTTGCCCCTCGAAGCCGTTTTGAAAGGGCGCGGCTTCAGACGCGCCGTAAAGAACCTCTCTTGGAACATGCGGCTTTAGCCCCTGATTTCGCCACGAAGGAAAACATGCCACTGCAAGAACACAACTACTGGCTCACTATCGCCGAATTCCCGAAGACAGAATCCCGTCCACTCCCCGCCCGCGTCGATGTCGCCGTTATCGGCGCCGGCTTCACTGGCCTCTCCGCGGCCCGCACCCTCGCCAAACGCGGCGCAAAAGTCGCAATCTTCGAGACAGAAACCATCGGCTGGGGAGCCAGTTCACGCAACGGCGGCATGGTCCTCACCGGCATGAAGCTGGGCGTAAACAAGCTGATCTCCATGTATGGACGCGACCTCACCCGCCGCATGTACGCCGCTTCGCTCGCGACCATCGATTGCGTCGAGCAGGTCATCCGCGAAGAAGCCATCGACTGCGACTTCTCTCGCTGCGGCCACCTTGAAGTCGCCTGTAAGCAGAAGCATTTCGACGACTACGCACGCCAGGCGGAAGTGATTGCGCGCGAGTTCAATCACAAGCTGCGAGTTGTGCAGAAACCGGAGTTGCATGCTGAGATCGGATCAACCATCTACCACGGCGGCATGGTTGATGAAATCAGTGCTGGGGTGAATCCGGCGCGTTATGTTGCGGGACTGGCTCGCGCAGCGATGAAGGCGGGAGCGGAAATCTTCGAGCACGCGCGCGTCGAGGAACTACAGCGCGAATCACAGCAGGGTGAATCGGGCTGGAAGATCAGTACCTCGCGTGGCGTGCTGTGGGCGCGCGATGTTTTCGTCGCGACCAGCGGCTACACAAGCCGGGCGACTCCTGCGCTGCAAAAGAAAATCATTCCTATCGGCTCGTTCATTATTACGACCGAAGTCCTGCCGGAAGCGCTGGCGCATGAACTTAGCCCGCGCAACCGCATGATTTACGACTCGAAAAATTATCTCTACTATTACCGGCTCACTGCGGACCGCCGCATGCTGTTCGGCGGCCGCGCCGCATTTTTCCCCGAGAACGATCAGACCATCCGCCACAGCGCCGAAATTCTGCGCCGCGGCATGATCGACGTGTACCCCCAACTGCGCGATGCCAAGGTGGAATATGTTTGGGGAGGCACGCTCGACTTCGCCTTCGATATCATGCCGCACGCCGGTCAAATCGATGGCATGTATTACGCCCTCGGTTACGCTGGACACGGAGTTGCCATGGCCACCTACCAAGGTCAAAAGATTGCCGAGTTGATTGCCGCAGAAAAGACCGCAAGCGATAAGCCCGAGAATCCGTTTGTGGGCATTCGGTTCCCAGGCGCGCCGCTCGGGTTGTATAACGGAAGGCCGTGGTTCCTGCCGTTCGCGGGAGTTTGGTACAAGTTTCTGGATTGGGTGAGTTAGTCAGTCACGGAGTTCGCAAGGCGCAAACACGTGACCAGTACCCCGGCCGTTACCCTGATGTGACTTGGCCTGTCGCTAATGCCGTACTGCATGGAACAACCTCTAGCGCAGCTGACCAGTTCACAAAGTTCGTTGATGAGGGCCAGAAGGTTATGGAAGGATTTAGAGTACGAAATGCGCCAGACCAGCGGCGGCCCCTCGCGCACGCGCTTGTTTCTTGTGAGTTCTGGTCCTGATCTCTGTGTGCAGCCCTAGTTTTTCCGCGTAGATCACCAACATTTCCAAACTGAATTTCGACATCTTGCCGCGCAATAGATCGCTTATCCGTGGTTGCGTGGTGTCCAAGAGTGTTTGCAGTTCCTGTTGTGAATAACGGCCCGCGCACTTCACGATCTTGGTATGTAGGTCGGTCTTGAGTTTCAACGCGGCTGCTTCCTCAGATGAGAATCCCAAATCTTCGAACACGTTGCGGGTCACTGTATGTGTATCTCCTGTTGTCGGTCCGAAGGACCGTAATGTGCTGCTTCCAATGCTTCTTTGTCTTTGCCAGTCGTTGCTTCAAGTCGCTCAAACGCTTGCGTCCAATTTCGATGTCGCCTTGAGGTGTCTTGTTGGTCTTCTTCGTGAAGCAGTGTAGAACGTAAATGACACCATCGCGCATGTGGTAAAAGACTCGGTACCAGAGGTTCTTGTCCTCGGCACGCAACTCGAACACACTTGGTAAAGCGGGGGCCATTGGAGCTGAATCGAGGGGATGTTCATTATTTTGCAGTCGCCGTAGATCGCCGCCCAAGTCCTCGCGGACATCCGAGGGGAAGCGCTTGATGATGTCTTTAGAGTCACCCAAGAAAACCACATCGAGCGGGTCCGTCTCGCTCACAGCGTCAATCTAGCAGATCGCAGGCCAGCTTGTATATAAAAACTTATATAGCACGACTGGGCCAGGAAATGAGTTGCATACGAGGCGACCACGAAACGTGACCAACCCCATTAGCCTAAGAGCCGCTTCGGGGTTTGTTTCTCCTGCAAAAGTCGACGATGGCGATCTCGGACATTTTTTTATGTTCGGTGAACAATAAAGATCGTTTCGGCGAGGCTTAGATCCGATCACCTGCGCGTGGATACACCCCGGGAACGACGCCTCAATCTCGGCCAAGGCGACCGCATTCACAATTCCTTTGTTGGCTTGCTCTTCCTAACGGGCGATGAAGTCCGAAAAGAAATAAGCCAGCACCCCGAAAAGAGCCAGACCGGAAATGCCGTAGGCCGTGAGAACCCACGCGCCGCGGCCTGCAAATCGTCTGGTGGCTGAGGAGCGAGAAATCGATTGAGTGGAACCGGAATCTGAAGAAGAGATGCTAGGGGCCCGATCTTCCATGCTAAAAAACCCTCCAACGGAAAGATCGTGGCGCAATGTACGTTATGCGTCACGCTTGCCGGCATCGCGGCCAGCAAGAGTATCTGAGGCGGGATTCTACTACGGTTTTGCGGCCGGAAAAGCACAAAAATGTGAGCCAGATCACAAATAGATATGTAAAATCTTTCACCCTCATGGCAACCTTTTCGGCAGCCAAGATAACATGGGCCTTGACCGACCGCGCCAAGTCCCGTGCAATTGTTCTTAAAGCGACCCCCACCTTGGGATACAACGCCGGCAGGCCTTACTATTACTACTATGCGTAGTCTCTTTCTGCCGCTTCTTCTTGCCAGCACCCTGGCAGCGCCCTTCTGCGCTTCGGCACAGTCGGATCAGGCGCCGAGTAGTTCAGCTGTTCCTGAAAAAATCAAAAAGGCCTCCGAACCGAACTCCTCGGAGACACCAGTTTCCAAGCCGGAAGCGACCAAACACGACTATTCTCAAGAGGCCTTTGTCATCGAACAATCCCACTCTACCTACCGCTATGAAAGCGATGGCACCGGACGCAGGGAAACGGTGGCTCGCGTCCGTGTCCAGAGCGAGGCCGGAGTCCAGCAATGGGGACAACTTCAAGTTGGCTATAACTCTGCCAACGAACGCCTGGAAGTTGCCTACGTGCGGGTGATCAAAGCCGACGGCAGCGTGGTCAAGGCGGGCGACGATGCCGTCCAGGACCTTACTGCGCCCGTGGAGCGCGAGGCCCCCGTCTACACCGACTACCGCCAGAAGCACATCACGGTGCCCGGCCTGCGCCCCGGCGAAATCCTCGAATACGACATGGTCACGACGATTTACATAGCCTTCGCCGCGAACCAGTTTTGGGGAGAATACGACTTCGACAAGAACAACATCAACCTCGATGAAGAATTCGACGTGGATGTCCCCTCTGACCGTCCCCTCAAATTAAAGAACAAGCCGGGCATGGATCCGAAGGTCACCGAAGCGAACGGCCGTCGAATTTACCACTGGACCAGCTCACACCTGGAGCGCGAAGACGACACCAACAACAAAGACAAGGACAAGAATAGTAATAACAAAGACAAAAAGAAAAAGAAGAAGACGCCGGACGAAGAACGGCCCGATGTCGAGCTAACCACGTTCGTCAGTTGGGAGCAGATCGGCCGCTGGTATGCCGGACTCGATAAAGATCGCCGCGCGCCCACGCCTGAAGTCCGCGCCAAAGCCGAGGAGCTTACCAAAGGCCTCGACAACGAACTGGACAGAGTCCAGGCGCTCTACGATTATGTGGCGAAGAATTTTCGTTACGTCAGTTTGTCGCTGGGCCTCGGCCGTTATCAACCCCACGCCGCCGGCGATGTTCTGCACAACCAGTACGGCGATTGCAAAGACAAGCACACTCTGCTGGCCTCGTTACTTGAAGCCGAGGGGCTGCATGCGTCTTCAGTGCTCATCAATTCCAGCCGCAAGCTCGACCCCGACGTTCCTTCGCCCTCGCAGTTCGATCACGTCATCACCATGCTGCCCATGGGTAAGGACGAAGTGTGGATGGATACCACCAGCGAGGTCGCTCCCTTCCGCCTGCTGGCTTATTCTCTGCGAAACAAGCTGGCATTGGTCATTCCCGCCGACGGCACGCCGCATCTCGAAGGGACTCCCGCAGACACTCCCATGCCTGACAGCGAGGTTGCCGACGTCGAGGGAAGCGTAAACGAGATTGGCAAGCTCGAAGCGCACGTGCACTACACCTTCCGCGGCGACGAAGAACTGATGCTGCGCTCGATCTTCCGCCGCCTTCCGGAAGCGCAATGGCAGCACGTAGTCGAAAACGTCAACGCCGGCATGGGCGGCGAGATTACGCACTTGAAGATCAGCGATCCCGCCGCGACCCGCGAGGCGTTCACCATGTCTTACGACGTTGCAAGACCGAACTTCCTCGACTGGTCGAAGAAGAAATCCGATCTCGTCCTGCCGCTTTGTCAATTCAACCTCCCGGACATCGGGAATGGGGATGACGACGGCGACCCAGGCGACGAGCCTCTCAAACTCGGGCCTAAAGCAGAGTACGTTTACAAGCTCAAGCTCGAGTTGCCCGCGAAATACACCGCACGTGCACCTCTGCCTTTTTCTCTCAAGCGCGACTACGCGGAGTACCAGGCGACTTACAAGCTAGAGGGCATGACCTTCACCGCCTCCAGGACCCTTACTATGCGGCAGCAAGAGCTACCCGCACCACGGGGAGAGGACTATCAGGCTTTTCGCCGGGCCGTGGGTTCTGACCTGGGGCAGTTTCTTTCTGTCGAGAATACAGTCGCAGGCACTCTGAAGCCGCCGGCCGACATGAAGGCGGACGATCTGGTGGAAAGCGGGCGCGCCGCCATGTCCAGCGGCAATTTGCCAATGGCAATTCAACTTCTCAAGCGCGCCGCCGAAGTGGATCCCAAAAACAAATACGCCTGGTATGCCCTGGCCCTCGCTTATATGGGCATGCGTCAAGATGATGATGCCATCGCCGCGCTCCACAAGCAAATTGAGATCAATCCCTACGATGAGTACGCCTACAACGCCCTCGGTCGCGCTTATTGGCAGGAGCGCAAATACGACGATGCCGTCACCGCCTTCGACAAGCAAATCGAAATTAATCCCCTCGACAAGTTCGCCCATGCCGGTCTGGGCTCGATGTACTCCGAGTGGCACAAGTATGACTTGGCGGCGCCGGAGTTGGAGAAGGCCGCATCCCTGACGCCCGACAATCCAGAATTGCAAGTGAGCCTCGGCGATGCTTATCTGAACCTCGGCCAGGACGACAAGGCGCTTGCCACCTTCGACCACGCCGTTGAAATATCGGCGACGCCGCTGGTGTGGAACAACATCGCCTATCAGCTCTCGCTGAAGAAATCTCATCTCGATCGCGCGCAACAGTATGCGGAATCGGCAGTCTCGGCCACCACCGCGGCATTGCGCAACGTGTCACTCGACCGCCTCACGGCGCAGGAGTTGCCGCTGGTGCCCTCGCTCATCGCCTACTGGGACACTCTGGGCTGGGTCTATTTCAGCGAAGGCAATCTCGACAAAGCAGAAAAATACGTCGCGGCAGCCTGGGGACTGGGCCAGCACGGCGAAGTCGGCGACCATCTCGGCCAGATCTACGAGAAAGAAGGAAAGAAAGATCGTGCGCTGCGCACCTACGAACTCTCGCTGACCGGACTGCGGCCAATCCCGGAGACACGTGAAAGAATCGACGTGCTGCTAAAAGGCGACCCGAAACTCAACGGTGCTGAAAAAGGCGCCAAAGCCAAAGAAGATTTGCAATCCCTGCGAACCGTCGACCTTGGCAAAGCCAAAGAAACGGGCAGCGCGGAGTTCTTCGTGCTGTTGAGCGGCGGCGCCAGCACGCCACCCAAAGCCGAAGCCGTACGCTTCGTCAGCGGCGACGAGAAGCTGAAAATCTTCACCGACGCCCTCCGCACCGCCGAATACCGTCTCACCTTCCCCGACGACACTCCCGTAAAAATCCTGCGCCGCGGAATCCTGTCATGCTCAACCGCGACAGGGAATTGTTCGTTCGTGCTGATGCTGCCGGATGACGTGAGAACGGTGGACTAAAGAGATTGAACACTCCGTCTGACGAACAGGCTCCGCCAGACTAGTTGGCCTTGCCGATATAAACAATATTGTTTATACTGGAAAATGTGACGAGCAAAGAGTTCAGGCGTTGGCTCGCCCAGCAAGGAGCGGTCTTCAAAGCCGGCAAAGGCTCCCACCTTAAGGTCTATCTGAACGGAAGGCAGTCCGTTCTGCCGATGCACAATGCCGAACTCAAGAAAGGTCTTGTCGAGGGCATCAAGAAACAACTCGGCCTGAAATAGGTGATTACAATGTTCCTGTATCCAGTTACGCTGAAGCGCGACGAAGAAGGCGGATTCGTCGCCACGTTCAAAGACATTCCCGAAGCTATCACACAAGGGGAAACTGAGGCCGAGGCATTGGCGGCGGCCAAAGACGCTTTGGAGACGGCCCTCGATTTCTACTTCGAGGACAACCGCGCCGTGCCGCCACCCTCCAAAGCCAGGCCTCGGCAGCACGTCGTTGAGCTTCCGGCAAGCCTCTCCGCCAAGATTCTTCTCCTCAACGAAATGATCCAGCAACACGTGCGCCCCGCGGAACTAGCGCGGCGATTGAAGACCACCCCGCAGGAGGTCAACCGCCTCACCAACGTCCAGCACACCTCGCGCATCGACGGCATCGCCGCCGCCCTGAAAGCGCTCGGCAAGCGGTTGGATATGCGCACGGTGTGATAGCTCGACAGCGACGGCCGCCGAGATTTCGGCCCAAACCAACCCCTAACGATCCCGACTCCAGGAAGCCCGTCGAGAATTATTTCGAAGAGAGATTCACAGCCTGCTCATAAGCATGCGCCAGCCGCAGCACCAAATCTTCCCGCCAGTGTGCCCCCGCGATCTGCAGCCCAATCGGCAAGCCGCTCTTGGTAAACCCGCAAGGCACCGAGATCGCCGGCAGTCCCCACACGTTGAACGGCCGCGTGTTGCGCAGTAACACAAGCTCCGCCGGCCGCAGCGCCGCAGGATCTTTTTTCAAATCGGCAATCGCTGGTGCCGGGATGGGCGTCGTGGGTGTAACCAGCAAGTCTAGGTCGCCAAACATTCCACCAGACCGGCGCCGCTCCTCATCCATCTCGCGCCGCCGCGAAATATATTCCGCCGCGGAAATCTTTCGCCCCGATTGAATGCGCCTAAGCGTCTCCGGCTGATACAACTCAGGAGTCTGCGCAACATGATCGGCATGATAAGCAAGAGATTCGGCAGCCTGCACGGTGCGATCCGAGGACACCTCAACCTGCACGTCCCGCACATCCGCCACCAGCGACTCGATCACTGCCAGAGCTTGCTCCGCGGCCGCTCTGACTTCGTCGTCAAGGCCGTCATAAAAATGCGCTCGCGGAACACCGACACGAAGGTTTTTCGTCTCTTCGCGCAGCCCAGAAACATAATCGGCGACAGGAACATCGGCGCTAGAGACGTCGAGTGCGTCGTATCCAGCAATGGCCTGGAGCACAACGGCCGCGTCGCCAACAGTCGCTGCGAGCGGTCCAACATGATCCAGCGACCACGAAAGCGGAATGACTCCGCGCGCGGAGACGCGCCCATAAGTCGGCTTAATCCCTACACAGCCGCAAAGCGCAGCTGGTTCGCGAATAGAGCCCGCCGTATCAGTCCCGATCGCGGCATAACAAAGACCCGCGGCGACGGCGGCAGCAGACCCTCCCGACGATCCTCCGGCGATATGCTCAGGGTTCCATGGATTGTGAACATCGCCGAAAAAGGTCACCAGAGAGCTTCCGCCATAGGCGAACTCGTGCAGGTTGTTCTTACCGAGAATCACCGCGCCCGCCTGCCGCAGGCGGCGAACAACCTCCGCATTTTCCCCGGGAACGCGCTTCTCGAAAAGCTGGCTTGCAGCGGTAGTGCGCGTTCCCGTGGTATCAATCAGATCTTTCAGCGCAATCGGAATGCCATGCAGCGGTCCGCGCCACTCTCCGCGCGAGATTTCATCCTCCGCGATGCGCGCCTCCGCCGACGCCGACTCGGCCATCACCGTGATGAACGCATTCAACGCGGGGTTGAGCTTCTCGATGCGTTCCAGACACGCGCACGTCAGCTCCACCGGAGAAATCTCCTTCCGCCGCAGCCGCCGCGCAAGCTCCGTAATCGTTGCCCGAGTCTGCATGAAATGGGTTTTATTGTAACCACGAAGGTCGCGAAGGTACACGAAGGAAATCTCGGAGCCAAGGCTTTCGTGTAACTTTGTGTCCATGGTGGTTGAAGATTTTGTTGCCGCCAGAAAAAAGCAACCAACCGCCACGGCCTATAATCAAAAACGCTGTTCCCATCCGGAGGTCGAAGCAATGGCGGAAATGACAATCGCGCCAGTCGCAACCCACGGTTTTTTTGTCGACGGTCGATGGATGGAGGATGGCGATATCGTCGAAGTCCGCGCACCATTCGACAGCGGCGTGATTGCACGCGTCGTCCAGGCCCGCCGCGAACATGCCGAAGCCGCAATTGCCGCCGCCGTAAAAGCTTTCGGAACGACACGGCGCTTGCCAGCATTCGAACGCCAGCGCGTGCTGCGGCGCGTGGCGCAATCGATTTCCGAACGCCGTGACGAATTTTCCCGCACCCTGGCGCAGGAAGCCGGCAAGCCAATCAAGCTGGCGCGCATCGAAGTCGAACGCGCAATTTTCATCTTCAACGTGGCCGCCGAAGAAGCCACCCGCATTTACGGCGAATATCTTCCTCTCGATTGGCTGGAATCTACGGCCGGACGCTGGGGAATGGTGAAGCGATTTCCGCTCGGCCCGATCGCTGGGATCACGCCTTTTAATTTTCCGCTGAACCTGGTTGCGCACAAAGTCGCTCCCGCGATTGCGGCAGGATGCTCCATGGTCCTGAAGCCAGCGCCGCAAACTCCGCTGTGCGCCCTGTTGCTAGCGGAGTGTGTGCAGCAGGCAGGCTGGCCCGATGGCGGACTTAACGTGCTACCGCTGTCTAACGATGATGCCAGCCTTCTCGTCACCGACGAGCGCATCAAACTGATCAGCTTTACCGGCAGCGTGCCCGTGGGTTGGGACATCAAGCGCCGCGCCGGAAAAAAGAAAGTCGTGCTCGAACTTGGTGGCAACGCTGGCGCCATCGTCCACAGCGACACCGATCTCGGCTATGCCGCGGAACGCTGCATCACCGGTGGCTTCGCCTACTCCGGCCAGACCTGCATTTCGGTGCAGCGCATTCTGGTTGAGCAGTCGGTATACGGCAAGTTCTCTGATCTTCTGGTCGACGGCGTCAAGAAGCTGAAGACCGGCGATCCCATGGAGGAATCGACTGACGTCGGTCCGCTGATCCGCGAGAACGACGCCATCCGCGTCACTCAGTGGGTGGATGAGGCGGTTCGCTCCGGCGCGCGCCTGCTCTGCGGCGGTGGCCGCCGCGGCTCCATCGTCGAGCCGACCGTGCTGACCGGCACTAAATCCGAAATGAAAGTGAACTGCCAGGAAATTTTTGGCCCGGTTGTAACCGTCGAGCCCTATCAGAATTTTGACGAAGCTCTGCGCCGCATCAACAACTCGAACTACGGCCTGCAGGCGGGCTTGTTCACGCGAGACGTAAAGCTGCTCTTCCAGGCCTACGACGAGCTGGAGGTCGGCGCTCTGATCGCTGGTGATGTTCCTTCGTTCCGAATCGACCAAATGCCCTATGGCGGCGTGAAAGACTCCGGCCTGGGCCGGGAGGGGCTCCGCTACGCGATCGAGGAAATGACGGAACCCAAGCTGTTGGTCATGAATCTGCGATAGGACCGTTGAGACGACTGTGCCTACTGCAAGTGCAGGACTGAACTTCATTTTCCTGCACAGTTCGCTTTCGGGCGCATTTTTGACTCACACGGCTGAAGGAGGCGACAACTCCTGGCGAAATATTTATAATCTCCTGTTCTTACCCGTGGCGCGACAGACTCTGTGGGTGTTTTCTTTCGCGTCGTGACAAAATAATTGGCAACATTCCTGGGATCGATTAAGTCTTATCGGCATTTCCCTGAAGCTCGTACGTAAGCATGCCGCAGATTTTTCATCGCAGCACCAATACTTTGTCCCGTGCCACAATTTTTGGCGCGGTGTTCGTGGTTGCCGCTCTGAGCTGGGTGGCGATGGAGATCCAGCGTTCCCCGTACATTACTTACGCCGGAGTTCGAAAGCCGCAGCCCGTCCCCTTCAGCCACCAGCATCACGTTGCCGGACTCGGCATTGATTGCCGCTACTGCCACACTTCGGTCGAGAATTCAAGTTTTGCGGGCATCCCGCCCACCAAGACTTGTATGAACTGCCACTCGCAGATCTGGACCAACGCTCAGTTGCTCGAGCCAGTTCGTGCCAGCTATCGCTCTGGCGAATCGCTGCAGTGGACGCGGGTCAACCAGCTTCCTGACTTCGTCTTTTTCAATCACAGCATTCATATCAATAAAGGAGTCGGCTGCAACACCTGCCACGGCCCCGTTGACCAGATGCCGCTGATGTATCAGCAGGAATCGCTGCAGATGGAGTGGTGCTTGAGCTGCCATCGCGCGCCGGAAAAGAATCTGCGCCCGCGCGATCAGGTGTTCAACATGCGCTACGAGCAGCCTTCCAGCACGATGCCGGTAGTGGTCGATGGTCAGAGCTACACGGATCAGCAGGCATTGGGTTCGGCGCTGGTGAAAAAATACAGCGTTCGCAACGTGAGAGACATCACAAGTTGCAATACATGCCATCGATGAAGAAGTCTGATGACTTTTTTGCAATTGTGATTCCGATGTGGTTTTTGGGTGGCGCAGGCCTTTAGGCCTGCGATTAAGCTCAGGCTGTGAAGGGCTTTAGCCGCTGAGGTACCTCGGCGGCTGAAGCCGCTTACTAATTGGGTGCTGATTCGCAGCGCTGAAGCGCTGCGCCACCCAAAGGTAATTTGAATATGAGCACGGAAAAGAACATCTCGGCAGCGCCGGCAAAGCGCGAAGACGTTTGCCCCAGCAAGAAAAGCAAACTTGATCTCGACTCCTTGCGCGCTCAAATCGATGAGGCGGGTGAAAAATCGGGCCCAGAATACTGGCGCAGCCTCGAAGAACTCGCCGGCAATCGCGCCTTCCAGGAGGCTCTGCACCGCGAATTTCCCAAAGGCGCATCGGAATGGGTCGATTCCGTCTCGCGCCGGGGTTTCCTGAAAGTCATGGGTGCGTCGATGGCGCTGGCCGGGATGACCGGCTGCGTGCGCCTTCCGCTTGAGCCCATCGTCCCTTACGTCCGGCAACCTGAAGATGTAATTCCCGGCCGTCCCATGTTCTACGCGACGGCGATGACGCTCGGCGGATACGCCAGCCCGTTGCTGGTCGAAAGCCACCTCGGACGTCCGACAAAAATTGAAGGCAACGATCAGCATCCCGCGTCGCTCGGCGGCACCGACATTTTTGCGCAGGCTTCGATTCTGGGGCTGTACGATCCCGACCGCTCGCAGAGCGTGATGTCGATGGGCGACCAGCGCTCCTGGCAATCGTTTATAAACGCAATTCGCGGCCCGCTCAGCGCGCAGAAAGCATTGCAGGGCGCGGGCATTCGCATTCTCACTCCGACAATTTCGTCGCCCACGCTCGCCAATCAACTTCGCAACTTCCTGAAGCTGTATCCGCAGGCCAAGTGGCATGTGTACGAGCCGGTCAATCGCGACAACGTGCTCGAAGGCGCGAAGCTGGCCTTCGGCCAGCCGGTCGAGACCCGCTACGATTTTGAAAAAGCCGACGTAATCGTCTCGCTCGACGCCGACTTCCTGTATGCGGGGTTTCCGGGAAATGTCCGCTACATCCGCGACTTCGCCAAACGCCGCAATCCCGATGGCAACATGAACCGGCTGTACGTAATCGAGAGCACGCCGACGACGACGGGAGCGAAGGCGGATCACCGGTTACCGCTGCGAGCGGTGGACGTCGAAAATTTTGCCCGCGGACTCAGCCTCCTGTTGACGTGGAATTTGAATGGCGGGGGCGTTTTAGCGGGGATGGATCCATCGGCTTCGTGGAGCGCTCAGGAACGGGCGTTTGCCATTGGCCTAATCGGGGACCTGGGAGGCCATCGCGGATCGAGCGCTATTGTTCCTGGCGACCATCAATCGCCATGGGTCCACGCCGTTGCGCACGCAATTAATCAAGCGCAAGGAAACGTGGGCAAGACTGTCTTCTACACCGATCCCGTTAACGCGAACCCGGTCAACCAGAGCCAATCTTTTGAAACTCTTGTCGACGACATGCATGGCGGCTGGGTCGACCTGTTGATAATCGTCGGCGGCAATCCCGCCTATGACGCCCCTGCTGACCTCGGCTTTGCCAACGTTCTTCAGAGCGGCAAAGTCCCGATGCGCGTGCATTTCGGTCTCTATCAGAACGAAACTGCAGAACTTTGTCAGTGGCACATCAACCAGGCGCATGAACTCGAAGCCTGGGGCGATGCCCGCGCCCATGACGGAACGGTCAGCATCATTCAGCCATTGATTGCTCCGCTTTATGGCGGAAAGAGTCTTGTCGAATTCGTCGCATTGCTCTCGGGGCAAACCGATGCTGCGGGTTACGATCTGGTTCGCGGATATTGGCAGAAGCAGCACGCCGGCGAAGATTTCGAAGCATTTTGGCGCAAATCGCTACATGACGGGCGGATTACGGGCACAGCGTACGAGCCGAAATCGGTAGCCGCCAACGATACTACGTTGACCGGGATGCAGGCAGTTGACAATTCCATCGAGCTCAATATCCGCCGCGATCCCACCATCTACGACGGACAATTCTCCAACAACGGCTGGCTCCAGGAACTGCCCAAGCCGATGAGCAAGCTGGTCTGGGACAATGCCATTCTCATCGGTCCCAAGATGGGCGAGCGGCTGCAGATCAAGGTGGAAGACGTTGTCGAACTCGAACTTAACGGAAAAAAAGTCACAGGCCCGGTGTGGGTTCAAGCGGGCCATCCCGACAACTCCGTCACGGTCACGTTAGGCTACGGTCGCCGCCGCGCCGGCCGAGTCGGAACCGCGCAGGGTTTCGATGCCTACGCGCTGCGCACAACCGATGCACCGTGGTTCGCCACCGGCCTGCAAATCCGCAAGACCGGAGGCACCTACAAGCTGGCCTCCACGCAGGGATACCAGACCATGGACACGCCGAATGGCGATCGTCGTCCGCTGGTCCGCGAAACTACGCTCGAGGAATATCGCCAGGAGCCTAACTTCGCGAAGGAACAAGGAGAAGAACCCGCGCCCGGCCTCACTCTCTACAAGCCCTATCCATATAAAGAAGAAGACTACGCATGGGGCATGGCGATCGATCTGAACTCCTGCGTAGGCTGCAACAATTGCATGATCGCCTGCCAGTCGGAGAACAACATCGCCGTCGTCGGCAAAGAGCAGTGCGTCATCGGCCGCCACATGCACTGGATTCGCGTCGATGCCTACTACCAGGGCGACCGCGACAATCCCAAAGCATTCTTCCAGCCCGTACCTTGCCAGCAGTGCGAGAACGCGCCCTGCGAAGTGGTTTGCCCCGTGGGTGCGACCAACCACTCAAGCGAAGGCCTGAACGACATGGTTTACAACCGCTGCGTAGGGACGCGCTATTGCTCGAACAACTGTCCTTATAAGGTGCGGCGCTTTAACTTCCTGCTGTTCTCGGATTGGGAGACGCCGCAATACAAGATGATGCGCAATCCCGACGTCAGCGTGCGCAGCCGCGGCGTGATGGAGAAGTGCACCTACTGCATACAGCGCATCAACGAGCACAAAATCGACGCCGAAACCGCATCAGTGCGCGACGGTAAAGCGATCAAGGTCGGCGACGAATTGCAAACCGCCTGCCAGCAGTCGTGTCCGGCGGGCGCGATCATATTCGGCAACCTCAACGATCCCGAAAGCAAAGTTTCAAAATTAAAAGCGCAGTCGCGCAACTACAGTTTATTGGGCGAACTCAACACTCGCCCCAGAACCACCTATCTGGCGGAAGTGAGCAACCCGAATCCGGAGTTGAAGGGATAGGCCGAAGAAAAGGGTTTTGATTTTGGGTGGGGCAGCGCTTTTAGCGCTGCAATTACGCGCTTGGAATGGTTGAGGGCTTTAGCCCCTGAGCCGCTCAGTGGTGAAGCCGGTAAGGGTGGGAAGTTGAACCGCAGCGCTGAAGCGTTGCGCCACCCAAAGGCAGCCATGAACTGAAGCAAGAAATCAATGGACGAGCAATCCAAAATAGCGGTCGACGCGCAGCAAGCTCCGGTCATCGAGCCCGGCCATACCTTCGGTACGGTCACGGAAAAGATCAGCGCCATCGTCCTAACCCGTCCCGCTTCGAACGGATGGTTCCTCGGCTTCGGCGTCGCCTTCCTACTCACGATGATGATGCTCTACGCCATCGGCTACCTATTCCTGAAAGGCGTTGGCATCTGGGGCGTGACCATCCCCATCGGCTGGGGCTTCGCCATCGTCAACTTCGTATGGTGGATCGGAATCGGCCACGCCGGCACGCTCATCTCCGCCATTCTTCTTCTGCTGCGCCAGTCGTGGCGCAATTCCATCAACCGCTTCGCGGAAGCTATGACGCTGTTCGCGGTGGCCTGCGCAGGAATCTTTCCCGGCATCCACGTCGGCCGCCCCTGGCTCGCTTACTGGCTCTTTCCCTATCCCAGCACTATGGGGGTCTGGCCGCAATTCCGCAGTCCGCTCATGTGGGACGTCTTCGCCGTCTCCACCTACGCCACGATTTCGGCGATGTTCTGGTTCATCGGCCTGATCCCCGACATGGCGACGCTCCGCGACCGCGCCACACATCCCGCCGCGCGAATCATCTACGGCATGCTTTCCATGGGCTGGCGTGGCTCGGCGCGGCATTGGCATCGCTACGAAACCGCCTACCTGTTGCTCGCCGGATTAGCCACGCCCCTTGTGCTCTCGGTCCACACGGTTGTGAGCTTCGACTTCGCGATCGGCATCGTCTCCGGCTGGCATACAACCATCTTCCCGCCCTACTTCGTTGCCGGCGCTATTTATTCCGGTTTTGCCATGGTGCTGATGCTAGCAATTCCAATTCGGAAGATTTACGGTCTGGAAGATTTCATCACCGAGAGACATCTGCAGAACTCCGCGAAAGTAATGCTCGCTACGGGATTGATCGTCGCCTACGGCTATTTCTTTGAAGCCTTCATGGGCTGGTACAGCGGCGATCGCTATGACGCCTTCACCATCTGGAATCGGCTGCACGGCCCGTATGCCATCCCCTACTGGTCTTTGCTGGCGTGCAACATCTTCATCCCGCAGGTGCTGTGGATCCGGAAGCTGCGCACCAGTCCCGTCGCCCTGTTCCTGATTTCCGGCGTGATTTTGATTGGCATGTGGCTCGAGCGCTTCATCATCGTCGTCGTCAGCCTGCACCGTGACTTCCTCACATCGTCCTGGGGAATGTACTATCCAACGCGCTGGGATTGGATGACCTACATCGGCACCATCGGGATGTTCCTGGCCGCGATGTTCTTGTTCTTGCGCTTGCTGCCCGCAATTTCGATCTTTGAAATGCGCACGCTCCTGCCGGAAGCGGAGGTCAAAGAATGAAACGCGAGCGCGTCTATGGAATCATGGCCGAGTTCGATTCACCGCAGGCGCTCGTGGACGCAGCGCGCCGCACGCACGAAGCGGGCTACAACAAGATCGACGCTTATAGCCCGTTCCCCGTCGAGGGCCTGGCCGAAGAGATCGGCTTCTATCACGATGAAGTTCCGCTCGTGGTGCTCATCGGCGGAATCATCGGCGGCCTCACGGGATACCTCATGCAGTACTGGATGGACGCCGTCGACTATCCGCTCAACATCGGCGGGAAGCCCCCGCACTCATGGCCAGCTTTCATCGTCATCACCTTCGAGATGACGATTCTTTTCGCCGGAATCTCCGCGGTTTTCGGCATGCTCGCGCTAAACGGCTTGCCAATGCCCTATCACCCAGTGTTTAACGTCCCACGATTCTCGTCCGCTTCGAAAGATCGGTTTTTCCTGATCGTGTTTTCTTCCGACAAGAAATACGATCCCGCCGGCACGCGTAGTTTTCTCGAAAGCCTCGAACCGCGCTCGATCTCGGAGGTGCCCAGCTAGCATGCCGCGCCTCCGCCAAATGTTGACTGATGGGTGCCCCATCTTTGCGCGTTTTGTGCGCAAAGATGGGATTCCACTGCTGTGTCGAGCTAAAGGTCTTTCGAAGACGCCATCTATCGTGGCACTACTATTGGGCCTCGCGATCCTCTCCGCCTGTCGCCTCGACATGCACGTCCAGCCCAAACAGAATCCGCTCTCCCGCAGCGACTTCTTCGCCGACCAGCGCTCCGAGCGTGCGCCGGTCGAAGGTACCGTAGCGCGCGGCGAGTTGCACGAGGATTCATATTTCTATACCGGTAGAGCCAGCGGGGGTCCCGGCAACTATATGCCGTTTCCCGTCACCAAAAAAGTTCTCGAACGTGGACGCGAGCGCTACAACATTTATTGTTCTCCATGCCACTCGCTGGTCGGCGACGGGAACGGCTTCATCCCGTCGCGCGGATTCTCTCGCATGCCGCCGTCGTACCACATGCCGCGGCTGCAGAAAGCCCCTCTCGGCTATTTTTACGACGTGATCACCAACGGCTTCGGCATAATGCCCGACTACTCCTCGCAAATTCCGCCGCGGGATCGTTGGAACATCGTGGCCTACGTCCGCGCGCTGCAACTCAGTCAGAACGCCACCCAGGCGGACGTTCCCGCGGGACAGGCTGTCCCTTCAGAAGCGCCAACGTTCGGGCAGTTGGGTTCGGGTGCAACTCCGCCCGTGATTGATTCTGCATCAACTTTGCCGTCCGAGGAACGCAAATGAGCACCGCGAATCCACATCTCGATTTGACGGCGCCCGAGGTCGTACGGAAAATCTCTCAGCGTTCGCTCTTCGTCGGCATTGTGTTTGCAGTGATCTCTGGCGCCGTCGCCTTCGTCCGTCCCGACGAGTTTTATCGCGCGTTATCTTCTGGGATTTATGTGCTGGCTGGGCGTCGCCCTCGGATCGATGGCGATCCTCATGATCCGGCACCTTACAGGCGGCGGCTGGGGCACGGTGATTCGCCGCATTCTGGGCGCTGCTATGCGCACATCTGCCGCTGTTGGCGCTTCTGTTCATTCCGATGATCATCGCCGGCCTGCAACATCGAATCTATCCGTGGGCGATGCCGCTCGACTCCATTCAGGATCCACGTATCCGCGAACATCTGGAAAAGCAGAGCTTTGTCAGGAGCTACCTGAATGTTTCTGGCTTCGCGTTCCGTGCGTTTATTTATTTCGCAATCTGGAACCTGCTTTCGTTCCTGTTATCGAAATGGTCGAAACAAACGGACAGCCCCAACGCCCCTGACAATAGCCAGCGTTTCAAGGCGGTCAGCGGCCCCGGCCTGATCCTTTACGCATTCACTATCAGCTTTGCCGCCATCGATTGGGTAATGTCGCTCGACCCAAGTTGGATCTCGACCATTTTCGGCCTCATCATCCTCATCAGCGAGATGCTCTCGGCGATGTGCTTCGCGGTTGTGGTCGAACGCATTCTCTTCAACTACAAGCCGATGTCGGAGATGTTGAAGCCCGATTTCGTGCATGACCATGGCAAGTGGATGCTGACTTTCACCATGGTCTGGGCATATTTTTCCTTCTCGCAGTGGCTCATCATCTGGGCCGGCAACCTGCCCTCGGAAATCACTTTTTATTTGAAGCGGCTGAGTGGGGGCTGGGGATCGGTCGCACTGATTCTCGTTGTTTTTGGCTTCGCCGCACCCTTTGCGACACTGCTTTCGCGCCCCTTCAAACGCGATATTCGAAAACTGGTTTGGCTTGCGATCTGGGTGATGCTGATGCGGTACGTTGACTTGTTTTGGATCATCGAGCCAAACTTTTCAAAGACTTTCACAGTGACCGCGGCCGATATCGTTGTGCCCGTCGCCATCGGCGGAATCTGGCTGTGGTATTTCTTCGGCAACCTGGCTTCACTGCCGCTGATCCCGGCATATGACCAGGACGCCCACGAGGTTCTGCAGCCCGAACATCACATTCATTCGCAGGGAACGCCATGAGCGACTTAGAGAAGTATTTCGCCGACTGGTTTTGCGAAGGACGCGACGTTCGGTCGTGCGGTGTCGGACGCATTTCTTGTGCGGCTTCAGCGACCGAGGAGCGCTTCTTAATTTAGGAAACGCAAGCAGAATGACTGACGACACCAAACACGCGACCCCGAGCCACGGAGACTACGAGCGCCAGGACGCTGCGCCCTCTGGCATCCTCTATTTTCTCTTGACGCTTGGCGTGGCGACCATTCTCAGCCTCTTCGGACTCAGAGGTCTCTATGCCTACCTCGATCACCGCGAGAAGGCCCGACAGCCCGCAGTAAATCCGCTGATCACCAACGTCCCCGCGGATACGCGGCACATTGCTCCCGGATATCCGCAAACCGCTTTCCCCAGCCCGAAGCTCGAGGAAGATGAACGCGGCCAACTGAACGGCATCCGTCTGAACGAAGAGAAGACACTCTACAGCTACGGCTGGGTGGACGAAAAGGCGGGCACGATCCACATCCCCATCGAGCGCGCCATGGATTTAATTGTGGAGCGCGGACTGCCGGAGCGACCGCAAAGTGCGGCCAGCGATAACGCTCCCACGGTGTCTGCAGCAAGCACGAAAGAATCAAACAAGACCGCAGCCAGCAAGAAGGGTGCAATGCAGTGAGCTGTAAGAAAGACAATTCGACTTACGTCGCGGGCCTTGCGATAACCGTGGCCTTGTTCGCGCTTTCTGCTACCGCGCAGATAAACAGCGGCGTTATGTCACCCCCCGCGAACACGCGCCCTCCGCGTCTCGAAAATGTGGGCATCGAACAGCATCTCAACACTCAGATCCCGTCCGATCTCATCTTTCGCGATGAGACCGGTAAGTCCGTGAGACTCGGCGATTACTTCGGCCGCAAACCTCTCATCCTGAACCTGGTTTACTACAACTGCACAATGCTATGCGGCGAAGCCCTAGCCGGACTCGCCAGCGCGATGCGCCTGGTGAAATTCGATGTGGGCAAAGAGTTCGACGTCATCACTGTGAGCTTTGATCCGCGTGAAACTCCGGAGATGGCTGTGGCCAAGAAGAAAGATTATGTAGAACGTTACGGCCGCCCCAATGCCGCCGCGGGGTGGCATTTCCTAACCGGCCAGCCGGAGTCGATCAATGCGCTCACTAAGGCCGTGGGATTCCAGTACCAATACGACGCCAAGAGCAATCAGTATGCGCACGCCACGGCGATCATGGTGCTCACGCCCCAGGGCCACATCTCGCGCTATTTCTATGGCGTAGATTTTCCGCCCAAGGATTTGCGCATGGGTCTGGTTGAGGCTTCGCAAAATAAGATTGGAAACACAGTCGATGCAGTGCTGCTTTACTGCTATCACTACGACCCCGAAACCGGAAAATATGGCGCGATGATCGCGAACATTCTGCGCCTGGCAGCCGCTGCGACCATTCTCTTTATCGGCGGATTAATTTTCATTTTGTGGCGGCTCGACCGCTCAGCGACCCAGAAAGTCTTAACGAGGAAGAGCACCACGAAGACACGGTATGCTCAATAATTTTCCATTATGGCCGCAGCAGGCCTCGACCCTGGCTCACCGCGTGGACGCGCTTTACATTTTTCTGCTCGTCGTGACGGGGATGATGGCCCTGCTAGTCTGCGTCTTCGTAATCTTTTTCGCCGCCCGCTACCGGCACCGCCCCGGCGTTCTCGCCGAACAGATTGAAGGTTCTAACGCGCTCGAAATCACCTGGAGCGCCATTCCCTTCCTCATCTTCATGGTGATATTTGGCTGGGGGGCGCTGGTGTACTTCAAAGAGCGCACTCCACCCGCTGACGCGACCGAAGTGTACGTTGTGGCAAAGCAATGGATGTGGAAAGTGGAACACGCCGAAGGTCAGCGCGAGATCAATGAACTCCACGTTCCCGTCGGTCGCGACGTTAAATTGATCATGACCTCGCAGGATGTGATCCACAGCTTCTACATTCCGGCATTCCGCATCAAGCAGGACGTACTGCCCGGCCGCTACACAGTGGAGTGGTTCCGCGCCACCAAACCGGGCGTCTATCACCTGTTCTGCGCCGAATATTGCGGCACGCAGCACTCCGGCATGGTCGGCTCCATCGTAGTCCAGGAACCGGCTCAGTACGAAGCGTGGATGAACGGTGGCTCGACCGGTCCACTCTCAGCAAGTGGAGAGAAGATCTTCGCCGAGCTCGGATGTGCCACCTGCCATCGCACGGACACGCAGGGTCGCGGTCCCAACCTGCAGGGAGTTTTCGGCCATCCGGTTCAACTCGAGGATGGGCGCATGGTCACCGCCGACGAGAACTATCTTCGGGAATGCATTCTCGACCCGGGCGCGAAGCGGGTAAAGGGATTCCAGCCCATCATGCCCACGTTTCAGGGATTAGTCACCGAGGAACAGGTCAATGCTCTGGTCGCCTACATCAAGGCCATTTCGACAACGAAACCGGCGGATGGCGCCAAAACCAGCGCCAGCGCAGCCGTACGAGAGGTTCCGGCAAAAGCCGCAGCAAATTCAGCGCAACCTAAAGCCCAGTTGAACGCGGCTCAACCGAACAGAATTCAGGTGCAATAAATTATGGAGATCGCAATCCCCGAATCCCCAATCGCCGAGCGCGAAAACTACTTGAACGCAAAGTATGGAGTGTGGTCCTGGCTGCTCACGACCGACCACAAACGGATCGCACTGCTCTATCTAGTCTCCATCACGTTCTTCTTCTTCATCGGTGGTTTCTTCGCTCTACTCATCCGCCTCGAACTGCTGACTCCAGCCGGCGACCTGGTTCAGGCCGATACTTACAACAAACTTTTCACCATGCACGGAATGGTCATGATTTTCTTTTTCCTCATTCCTTCCATTCCTGCCACGCTTGGAAACTTCCTCGTGCCCATGATGATTGGCGCGAAAGATCTCGCCTTCCCCCGCATTAACCTGTTGAGCTGGTATCTGTACATCATCGGCGGCGTCATGATGCTGCACTGCATGCTGACCGGCGGCGTCGATACTGGCTGGACGTTTTACGCGCCCTTCAGCACGAACTTCACCAACACGAAAATCGTCGAAGCCGGACTGGCGATCTTTGTTGCGGGATTTTCTTCTATCGTCACCGGCCTGAATTTCGTGGTCACCATTCATCGTATGCGCTGTCCGGGCATGACGTGGTCGCGTCTACCTTTGTTCATCTGGGCTCACTACGCCACCAGCATCATTCAACTCCTGGGCACGCCAGTCGTAGCCGTCACCATCGTGTTGGTCGCGGCTGAACGCGCTCTGCACCTTGGCATCTTCGATCCCAAACTCGGCGGCGATCCGGTCCTGTTTCAACATCTATTCTGGTTCTACTCCCATCCCGCGGTTTACATAATGATTCTGCCCTCGATGGGCGTCATTACCGAAATCATCGCCTGCTTCTCGCGCAAGCGCATCTTTGGCTACCACTTCGTAGCCTTTTCCTCGATCGCAATTGCCGTCTTCGGCTTTCTGGTCTGGGCTCATCATATGTTCGTGGCAGGAATCTCCGTCTACTCAGCTCTCGTATTCTCCTTCTTAAGCTACGCCGTGGCATTGCCATCAGCCATCAAGGTCTTCAACTGGACGGCCACTCTTTACAAGGGATCCATCCACTACGATGCGCCCATGCTTTACGCGTTCGGCTTTCTGGGACTCTTCACCATCGGCGGCCTGACCGGACTATTTCTCGCCGCTCTTGGCATCAACGTCCACGTCACTGACACGTACTTCGTCGTCGCGCACTTCCACTACATTATGGTCGGAGGCGCGGTCATGGGCTACCTTGGCGGCATGCATTTCTGGTGGCCGAAAATCTCCGGCCGCCTCTATCCCGAGGGCTGGGCACGGCTCGCGGCGCTGATCGTCTTCATCGGCTTCAACCTCACGTTCTTCCCCCAATTTCTGCTCGGCTATATGGGCATGCCCCGCCGTTACTACGATTACAGCCACATGCCTGAATTTCAGGTACTGAACGTTCTCTCTACGGCAGGCGCCACGGTTCTTGGGGTCGGATATCTTCTGCCCATGGTTTATTTCCTGTGGTCGATGCGTTATGGCAAGCCGGCATCGGACAATCCGTGGAATGCCGCCGGGCTCGAATGGAAAACCGCTTCTCCGCCGCCGACATTTAATTTTGACGAAGAGCCCGTCGTGACCTGGGAAGCCTACAACTATGAGGAGCTAGACGCGCCGCCGCACACCCAGGAGGTCCCCGTTGCCCGATAGCACCCTGGTCGGACTTCACCACGAAGAAGAGCATCATCCGGAGCTGTTGCATCACTTCGCCGATGCGGAGCAGCAGCGCGATGCCTCCAGCCTCGGCATGTGGGTCTTCCTCGCGACGGAGGTGATGTTTTTTGGCGGGCTTTTCTGCGCCTACCTGATTTACCGGCGCTGGTATTTCGGAGACTTCGCCGCCGCCAGCAAAACCATCAACATGGGACTCGGCGCCACCAACACTGCTGTTCTAATCTGTAGCAGTTTGACGGTAGTACTCGCAGTGTGGGCCGCGCAGACCGCCCGCCGCACTCTGCTGATTGTCAGCCTCGTCGTCACGATGCTCCTCGGTCTCGCTTTTCTCGGTATCAAAGGCATCGAGTACAAAGACAAATTCGAGGAACATCACGTTCCCGGCGCTTCCTTTAGCTTCAATAACGTTCCGATCCCCGGGCGTCCCGGCGAGTATGCCAACCCGCGGCACGCGCAGATCTTCTTCTCGCTCTACTTCGTCATGACCGGGCTGCACGCGCTGCATATGATCATCGGCCTGGGTGTCTTTACGTGGCTTTTATATACGGCCTGGAAGGGACGCTTCACCCCGGAGTGGCACACGCCAGTTGAAATCGGCGGCCTGTATTGGCACTTCGTCGACATCGTCTGGATTTACCTGTTTCCGTTGCTCTACCTGATCGACCGGCATCCGTGAGGTTTGCATGTCAGCACATTCAACATCGTCGCCATTGAAAATGTATTTTGCAGTTTGGATCACGCTGCTGGCCGGCACCGGTCTCACCGTCTATGCCGCGACTCTGGATTTAGCGCCCTACAACGCCGCCGTCGCCCTCGGCATCGCGACCATTAAAGCGACACTGGTCGCTCTTTTTTTCATGCATGTCTGGCATGCCAGCGAAAAGCTGACCAAGCTGGTAGTGATCGCCGCACTGTTCTTCCTTCTCCTATTGTTGGGTCTGACCATGTCAGACTACGCCACCCGCCTGTGGAGCTAATGCCATCTCAGGATGTGGAGGAGCGGCGCTTTGCGCCGCATTAAGCCAACGAAAGAACAGGGTTTCATCTGGCTTTGAATCACAGAAAAAACTTCTAGTCTGCGATATACTCGCGCCGCATGCCCAACCCCTTGACAGAAATCGCACACGCTGCAAGGTCGGCGTCCGTGGATGCAGTCGGCCTGGCGGAAAAGCTGTGCGCGCAGATTCGCGGCGACGTCCGTTTTGACTCTGCCGCCCGCGCTCTCTATGCCACCGACGGGTCCAACTACCGCCAGGTTCCCATCGGTGTCGTGCTGCCCTGCGATGTCGACGATGTAATCGCCACAGTCGCCCTCTGCCGCGAATTCGGCGCCCCTCTGCTCTGCCGTGGAGGCGGCACCTCTCTCGCGGGTCAATGCTGCAACGTCGCGGTCATCCTCGATTTTTCCAGGTACCTGGCGAAGATTCTCGAAATCGATGCTGCGCGCCAAATCGCCCGCGTAGAGCCCGGCGTGGTTCTCGATAGTCTTCGCGCCGCCGCCGAAAAGCATCACCTCACCTTCGCGCCTGATCCTGCTTCGCACGACCGCTGCACCCTCGGCGGCATGATTGGCAACAACTCCTGCGGCGTCCACTCCGTGATGGCGGGCAAGACTGACGACAACATTGAGTCACTCGAAGTCCTCACCTATGACGGCACGCGCATGAAAGTCGGAGCCACTTCCGGCGCGGAATTTGAAAGCATCTGTGCAGCCGGCGGTCGACGTGGCGAAATTTATGCCAAGTTGCAGGCCATTGCTGCCGCCTACGGCACCCTCGTCCGCCAGCGCTTCCCGAACATTCCACGTCGCGTCTCCGGCTACAACTTGAACTATCTTCTGCCCGAGAACGGCTTCCACGTAGCCCGCGCGCTCGTCGGCTCGGAAGGTACGTGCGTAACGATTCTCGAAGCAACCTGCCGGCTGGTGAAGAGCCCGCCGGAACGCGTGCTGCTGGTTATCGCCTATCCCGACATTTATCAGTGCGCCGATCATGTGCCCGAGATCATGACGCACAAACCCATCGGGCTTGAAGGCTTCGACGATCTTCTGGTCGGCTACACGCGCGCCAAAGGCATCAACTCCGAAGGCCTCGCGCTATTGCCCGAAGGCGCGGGATGGCTGATGGTTGAGTTTGGAGCGGAAACCGCGCTGGAGGCCGAATTCCAGGCCCGTGGTCTGATGCAGTCGCTGGGCCGCAGTCCCACTCCACCCGCGATGCGTCTCTACACCGACAAGCAACAAATCAAGCGCGTCTGGGAAGTTCGCGAATCGGCTCTTGGTGCCACTTCCCACGTCCCTGGCGAGCCGCTGAACTGGGAAGGTTGGGAAGATGCTGCCGTCGCCCCCGAAAAACTCGGCGGCTATCTCCGAGACCTGCGCAAGATGTTTGCCGCCTACGGCTACAAAGGCTCGCTCTACGGCCACTTTGGCCACGGCTGTGTACATACTCGCATCAACTTCGATCTGCAATCGAAAGCTGGCATCGCCAAGTTCCGCAAATTCATGGAGGAAGCCGCCGACCTCGTCGTCAGCTACGGCGGCTCAATCTCTGGCGAGCATGGCGACGGTCAATCCCGCGGCGAGTTGCTTCCGA
The DNA here is from genome assembly GCA_963717205.1 of uncultured Acidobacteriota bacterium. Taxonomy (GTDB): domain Bacteria; phylum Acidobacteriota; class Terriglobia; order Terriglobales; family Acidobacteriaceae; genus Sulfotelmatobacter. Next base: position 574,086 of record CAVQVP010000003.1, read on the forward strand.
AGATGTTTGGTCCCGAGTTGGTCCAGGCCTTCCGCGAATTCAAGGCGGCCTGGGATCCCGCATGGAAGATGAATCCCGGCAAGCTGATCGAGCCTTACAAGCTGGACGAGAATCTCAGGCTCGGCGCGAATTATTCTCCCTGGGAGCCAAAGACAAATTTCAAATTCGCCGCCGACCATGGCAGCCTCGCCGACGCCACGCTGCGCTGCGTTGGTGTAGGCAAGTGCCGCCGCGAAGAAGGCGGCCTGATGTGTCCCAGCTACCGCGCCACGCACGAGGAAGAGCATTCCCCGCGGGGACGCGCTCACCTGCTTTGGGAGATGACGCAAGGTGAAATCATTCGCGACCGCTGGCGCAGTGAAGAAGTGAAAGAAGCGCTCGACCTCTGCCTTGCTTGCAAAGGATGCAAGAGCGACTGTCCGGTTGGCGTCGACGTTGCCACCTACAAAGCCGAATTCCTCTCTCACTACTACGAAGGCCGCGTGCGCCCGCGCAGCGCCTACGCCTTCGGCAACATCGACCTCTGGGCTCGTGTCGCATCGCACGTCCCCGGCCTTGTCAACTTAACCACGCAACTTCCTGTGCTGCGCGAGATTTCAAAGATTGTCGCCGGAATCCCTGCCCAGCGCTCCATTCCAGCCTTCGCTCCGGAAACTTTCAAAAGCTGGTTCCAGTGCACGCAGACCGCGCGTCGCACCCGAAGAGATGGTTTTGGGTGGAGCGCGGCTTCAGCCGCGCATAACAGCGGGCCTAGAAATGGGGCTTTAGCCCCTGAGGGAAGGCCCGTCCTGCTCTGGCCCGACACTTTTAATAATTACTTCCTGCCTGCGACCGCCAAAGCTGCCGTCGCTGTCCTCGAAGCTGCCGGCTTCCAGGTTTTGGTCCCAAAAGCCAACCTTTGCTGCGGCCGCCCACTCTACGACCACGGCATGCTCGATCGGGCCCAAGCGCTCCTGCTCCAGATCCTCGACACGCTCTCGCCGCAAATTGAAGCCGAAATTCCCATCGTCGGCCTGGAGCCAAGTTGCGTCGCCGTTTTCCGCGACGAACTCGTCAATCTGTTCCCCCACGACCAACGCGCCCAGGCCCTCTCGCGCCAGACATTTCTGCTCAGCGAATTTCTCGAAATCCATGCCAAAGATTTCCCCCTGCCTGGCCTCGACCGCAAGGCGCTCCTCCACGGTCACTGCCATCACAAATCGATTATGAAAATGACCTCCGAGGAGGCCGTCCTGCGCCGCCTCGGCATTGATTTCCAATCTCCCGCCCCGGGTTGCTGCGGCATGGCCGGCTCCTTCGGCTTCGAACGGGATAAAGACAAATACGATATTTCGATCGCCATCGGCGAACTCGAGCTCATGCCCGCCGTCCGCCGGGCTCCTGCGGACTGGCTCATCATCGCCGACGGCTTCAGTTGCCGCGAACAGATCGCCCAAGGCTCCCCGCGCCACGCTCTTCATTTGGCCGAAGTAATCCACATGGCGTTGAACCCACATGGCTGGCCCGAGATCCGCCCTTATCCCGAACTCCTTAGCACCCGTCGTCGCGAGGCAGAAGTTTCCCGCTCCATGAAACGCGCAGGCCTCGGATTAATAGCCTTAGCGGCAGGCGCAGCTCTATCGTGGCGATTGAGTCGAAATCATTGATTCTGCTTGACTTACTAGAATTAGTAGCCAGAAATTGACAGGCTGCCACTCGCCAGATTGCTTTACTTCTGGGACAATAAGAAATGTATTTCGATGGTCCGTCCGAGCCAGGATGGTCATCATTGAACAAGCCTGTCATTCCGTACAGGAGGAATCTGCTACTTCTTTCCTCCACGTTTCGCCCTCGAGCATGGATCGTGAAACCACAATCACCGCGCCTGTCATCGGCAAAGTCCCTACCGAGGCGTTACCCACCCTCGTGGCAGCAAAGCCCCCGGACGCTCCCCTCTGCGGCTCGGTGCTGGTGTTGATCCAGTTTGACGTTTGCGAGGAGATTCGCCTCGACCAGCTTCGCCAAATCCTCGGCGCTCGCACCGCCGATGCCAGCTTCAAACATCTCGCCCCCGGATACGTCCGTTACCAGCGTCCTCCGGTCGAGGAGGCCCTCGAACCCCTGATTCTCGAAAGCGGCGAGCACCTGGAGGGCGATATCAAGTACTTCGACTACGGCGTGGTGAGCGTGGTCTTCGAGCTTCCCTTCTCCGGTGACTGGGACAAGCTAGTCCAACTTTCCAGCCGCTGGGTCTGGGACACGAACTTCGAAGCCCTCGCCGCTCGTATCGTGAAGCAGAAACTTGAGCGCGCCGCACCAGCTCTGGTCAAGCCTTATACCACCGAATGGCTGAGGGAAGACTATTTCATTTTCCACTTACGCGAGATTTCCGGCTCACCCTCCGCCGCCGATCTCCTCACAACTCAAGGCGACTCTATCTCTCGGGTGGTACGCGGCGAGACCCAGCCGCTCTCCGACGGCGAACGCCAGGAGATTCTGCAATCGCGCATCTCCTACTATCCCAACGACCTTGCTGTGATCGGATGGAACGCCGCTTTCATCTACGACAGCCCGGTGGGCGCTGAAACTGCCATTCAACTCCTGCAATATGCCAACTCGCAGTTGCTCGAGTTCCGGCACTACGACGAACTGCTCACCCGGCAACTGGAAAAGGTCTACGCCTTCCTCGATCGCGGGGGCCATGGTCTCTGGTATCGGTGGCGCACGGCCGGCGCCGCCTCGAAGCTCCATACCGTTCTGCTGGACGTGAGCGAACTCACCGAGCGCGCCGACAACGCGATCAAATTCCTCAGCGACATGTTCTCCGCACGACTATACAAACTGGCCGCGTCCAGAGTCGGCGTGCCCGACTATAAGGACCTCGTCCAGCAAAAACTGGACACCGCCGAAGAGCTCTACCGCTTCATGGTGGACCAGTTCAATCAAAGCCGCGCCTTCGTGCTGGAACTTATGGTGGTCATCATCCTGATCATCGAGTTGATCTATTTCTTCCGCGGCAAACCTATCTAAGGGTATCCTTGCTTCTGCTTCGTGTGGGGACAGCCGTCCTCGGCTGTCCATGTCGAGCGGAGCTCGGCCGGATTTTCTCGACAGAACGGTGAACCTGGCCCAGCTGGACCTGGCCGAGGATTTTGCTCTAGATTGATCTGAGTCACAAACTTAAGATGCGCTTCGGCGCAAATAGAATTCAGCGGCTGACCACCGACCGCGACCATTGGACACTGCATGCGCGGCCTGAAAGACAAACGAGTTCTAATCACCGGAGGCGCCAGCGGAATCGGCGCAGCCACCGCTGCGCGCTTTCTGGAAGAAGGCTCGCGCGTCTGCATCCTCGACCGCGACGCCAAAGCGTGCGAAGCCATTCGTCACCAACTGCCGGGAATTTCCGAGGCCATCATCGCCGACGTCACCGACCTGATGCAGGTGGAAGCCGCCCTGGCCGACGCCGTCCGCGTAATGGACGGAGTCGACGTGCTCATCAACAACGCCGGCATCAGCATCCGCCACAACTTTCTCGACATCACTCCCGAAGAATGGGACAAAGTGATCGCCATAAATCTCACCGGAGTTTTCTACGTGGCGCAGACCGCCGCGCGTTATATGTGGGAACGTTACAAAGCTGAATCCGGCAGCGGAGTGATTCTGCAAACCGCCTCCACCAACGGCATTGTCGGACAACCGTACTACGCCGACTACAACGCGACCAAAGCGGGGGTAATCGAATTAACCAAAACCATGGCGCTCGAGCTCGCGCCCAGAATTCGCGTTTGCGCCGTTGCTCCGGGCTATGTGCTCACTCCCATGCAGCGCGCCGAATACACGGATTCGATGCTCGATGATGTCAACGAGAAAATTCCACTTCGCCGCCACGCGAAGCCAGAAGAAATAGCGGCTCTCTTCGCGTTTCTCGCCTCCGAGGACGCAGCTTACGCTACCGGCCAAGTCTTCACCATGGACGGCGGCGAAATCGCTGGAGGTTTGGCCAGCCGGTGAGCGCCATCGTCTTCATGGGCGGAGGGCGCATCACCAGCGCCCTAGTCGCGGGACTGCACCGCGCGGAATGTCGGGAGGCGATCGTGGTTCACGATCGCAACCCCAAGAAGCTACGGGCGCTGGAGCGAGATTTCGGAGTTGCAGTCGAGCCTGACCTCCAAGCTGCAGTCGCAACTGCGGACATGTTGATCATCGCTGTGCGGCCGCCTGCGGTTGCGGAAATGCTCGACGCCATCGCGCGCTGCGCAGGCAACTCTAACCTGCTGGCCATCAGCCTGGCCGCGGGAATTCCGCTCAAGAAATTGCGCCCGCACCTTCACCCGCGCGTCGGCTGGGCACGCGCTGCGCCGAGTCCGATCTGCCGCATCGGACGTGGTCTGACGGCAGTGACGTTTGCCCGCAACCTTCCCAGCTCGGATCGCAAACGAGTGCGCGGATTATTCGAGCTGGTTGGCGGCGTTCTGGAGATCCCTGAGAGTCGTTTCGACGCCTTCAACGCAGTTTACTCGCCAGGCCACGGCTATCACGCGCTGGCAACGCTGGCCAAAGCGGCGCAGGATAACGGGCTGGACAGGAAAACAGCTCTCATCGCTGCGGCGCACGCTCTAGCTGATGCGATCCTCTATTGGGGGGAGAGCGCACAGAAGCTCTCCGATCTTCTGCGGGAATCGGCCACCCCGGGCGGGACCACCGCCGCGACCCTGGCGGCGATGGACACAGCCGGTTACAAGAGAGTGATTGAGCGCGGTCTGACGGCCGGCATCCGGCAAGCGCGGGCGAATGCTCGCCGCTGATCCTCCAGGACTCGAAATTCATCACTTGAAGGCATAACCGTGGAAGAGCGGCGCTTTGTGACGGACGAACCAAGGGTCGAGAGCATCGTGTCCCACCCGTCGAAAACCACGACGGATGGGGCAGCCTCATTCGTGGTGGCGCATGGGTGGGCCAGCCCCCAGTGGCCATCGGCGTAGCCAGAAAGGTGACGTTGGTTATCTGTTTCCAGCCCCCCCCGCGCAATACGATTCGGTCACTTGGTGAGGACCGACTCCACTTCCGAACCGCAATCTAAGAATAGCGACCGCAGCAAAGTGCTCGACGCACTGCGCGCCGTCGCCATTCTCCTGGTGCTCGGCAGGCACACCAACGTTTCGGAATTATGGACCAAGGTTGGATGGTCTGGGGTCGATCTGTTCTTTGTGCTTAGCGGCTTTCTGATCTCGGGTCTTCTCTTCCAAGAATACAAACGATTCGGAGACATTAATCTCAAGACGTTTTGGTTGCGTCGGGGCATGAAAATCTATCCGGCCTTTTACATTTGCACACTGGTCCAAGCGGTCACTTATTTGGTAGTGTTCGCCAACAGGTCCGATGTCAAGTCTCCGGTGCGTCTGGTCTTAATCGATATAACATTCCTATCCAGCTACTTCCAAGGTCTATCGGGCCACGCGTGGTCATTGGCGGTCGAAGAGCACTTCTACCTTGTACTGCCTCTGTTCCTGCTGGTGTTGATAAAACTACGCACTGGGAAAAGAGACCCCTTCGCGCCGATTCCAGTCGTCTTTCTGGTAATCGCAATCGGTTCGCTGTGGCTTCGCGTAATAGCAAAACCGGCGTTCTATGGCGATGTGTATAGCTACTTGCTACCGACACACCTTCGGATGGACGCTTTGTTTTGCGGTGTTGTGATCGGGTACTTGTTTCACTTCAAACCGCAAGTTTCTCGCTCGCGTCGCGCGTTGGCCACTCCTGGTTGCTGGCGCTGCGCTACTCACTCCAATCTACTTCATGCAGATTGAGTATTGGCACATGTATACGTGGGGACTCACCTGCACATTCCTCGGTTTCGCCTGCATAATCACATGGGCTATCCACGTACCTTTCGAATCGAGACATCCGTTGGCGCTGCCGGTCAACCTGCTCGCGCGCATCGGATTCTATTCGTACTCGATATACCTGTGGCATTGGATAATTATCTACTACCTTCGGCCCTGCTTTCGAACCAGGTGCATCGCAACAGGCAGTCCGGTAACGTGGAGTCCAGCAATGCAAAAGTGGCAGTGGCTGTTCTGCGTGGCGCTCAGCATTATTGTGGGGATCGGAATGGCTGTTTTTATCGAGCAGCCGGTACTTAGGCTTCGGGACCGCTGGTTCCCATCGCGGACGCGTTCAATGATTACACACGTCACGCCACTCCCGCCCCAAGTTCGCCTTTTGATGCCAGCTCAAGCTCTTCCAGGAACGAATGGATCCTAGCCGCACACCATGCTTCCGGCGTTCTTTCCGCTGGGGGGCTGGAACTTTTGGACCACCACGACTGCGGCTGCCCAATCCCTGGCGGCGCAAAGGCGGGCCAGTCCCTAATTCTTCGGCCACCGCGTCGCCAACCGCGCCATCCGTACCACCCGATACAGAGGAAATAATAATTTCGGAAGCTGCACCGCTTCCCATTCGCCGGGCCCCGGCGTAAAGGTCAACCTGGTCAAAAATCGCAATCGATCCACTCGCCGCTCGCGCAGCCGCATCATGAGTCGAAAATACGATATCTTCTGCTCCTCGTACGACACTCCATTCGCAACGGCCGCCTCGATCTCATCGGCGAAGACCCCCGCACTACGATCTTCGCGAGTCGCCCTTTCTATAGCTGGCGGAATCTTCGTTGTCAGAAAACGGTTGGTCAGCAGCAAAGTAACGTGAAGAATTCGCTCGATACCGAATTCCCGCGCTCGGGAATTTACAAAATTCCAATTCAAGTTTCCCTGCTTCAGAATCTGTGCGATATCGCATAGCCAGATCAATCGTCCCCACACATGTTTTGCAGCATGAACGGCTAGCACCAGCAACAGATCTTCGGAAGAAAGAGTCTTTACCCGGCGCCCTGCAACCATCGTGTTCGCCGCGCGCTCGAACAATCCATCCATGTCAAAGTCAACAGAGTAGAAGCGCGGCTGCAGCGCCCATTGCAGCTCTAACAGATTTTTCCCGGCAGCACTGTCGAAGGTCCACTCATATCCGGATTCGATATATTCCTCCTCGGCGTCTGCAGGAATCGTGAAGCGCGGCGCGTATCCGAGATCGCAAACGGCAATCTTGATGCGCGCCACATCCCGCTTGCGGACGAACAGATCGATGTCGCCCGATTGCCGGAGCGCGATATCTCCGTAGTAAACCTCCGAAAGCACGATGCCCTTGTAGGGAATTACTTCGACGCCCAGCGAATCTGTGCAATCCAGAATTCGCATCAATTCGCGCGCCATAAAGAGCGACTTGCGCACATTCGTCTCATGACGCTGCTGCAGCGATGCCAGGACAGCCGCAGGAACTACCTCGCCCGAAGATGCAAGATTTTGATACAGCAGCGAAGACGTACCATGATCTTCAGCCAGTCGCAGCACCAGTTCCCAATCGAACCTTCCAGCTTCTTGTAGCTCGTGCGTATGCGCGCGGACGAAATCGCTTTCGCCTGCGTCAGCAGAGCTGCCCGCCAGCAAGAGCCTCCACTCAACTGAGGCGGTCGGACCAGGATCGTCCACATGTGAGGGAATTTCTCGATTCACTGTCTGTTTTTCGCTGATGTCGAGCCCATCTTAACAGGGCCACGCATGGCCCTCGACTGGGATGAAACCTGCCATTTCTCTAGTCCGCAGAACTGAAAGTTACTTCGGTCATCCCGATTTGCTCGTTCTAATGCACGCATACGACGTCGTTTCTGTCAAACTGATGGAGACAGTCAAGTCATGATCCGCAATGGAAATACTCACCGCCAAGTCAACGCGACGCAGCACGCGGTTACGTGTTGAGATTCCAGTTACCGTGACCAGCATGGATCGCCGGCATCTGTTCTCGGAGAGGTGCGTTGCCTTGGTTGTGAGCCCGCAAGGCTGTGGCTTCCAGGCGTCGCAACCGTTGCCCCTTGAAACCCCAGTACTGCTAAGCAATCTGCCCGGAGAAGCAGGCGCCTCTGGCCGCGTAGCGAATTGCCTGCCTCTTGGCAAAGACGGGAAATATTTTCTTATTGGAGTCTCGCTCTACAATCCTGGAAATATCTGGGGAATCACCGACCCGCCGGGAGATTGGAATTGCACCTCCTCTCCCAGCACGGCATCCGCGAGCACCGAGGCCAAGCCTGCCGCCAAGAGCAAAGATGTTTGGCCGTACAATGTCTTCTCTGCTCATGGCGAGGCGCATCCTGGACGAAAATAATCGTCTCTGACACAACTGTCAGATTTTGCTCACGCGGGTCGAATCACGTGAGACGGTTTGCTGCTTTCGTAACGTCGCACCTCAGTTGGCGAGGTGCCATAATTTAGAGGCCATGTCGCAGACTTCGGCAGCAGCCGCCCCGGCTCCATCTTCGAGCAAGTCGCACGATCAACAGGTCCGCCCGTTTCGCGTCAAGCTGCGCGGTTCCGTCCTGATCCTGATTCGTCTTCCCAATCAGCGCCAGGTGCGGGCCAAGCTGCATCAACTCTCAACCACCGGCGGCCTGATGAATGTGGAGAAGCCCCTCGACGAAAAGCTGAAAGTCGAGTTGATCTTCCATCTGGGCGACATCACCATTCGCGAACAGGCTGAGATCATGTTTCCCATGTGGGCGACTCAGGGCTGGCTGCAACCCTTCCGCTTCATCGAAGTTCCTGAAGCGAGAAAAAGCGCGCTGGAGACAAGTCTGCACTCGTTCGTGCAGCCGTCGCACGATCCAATCCCGTGAAACGCCCCTGAACCGTCAGACAGCACAAGAGTGTCGCCTATTCTGAACCTGTCACAAAATATAAAGGCCGCCCGCGGGCGGCCTTCGCCAAAAAGATCTCGCGCAAGCGAAATCAATTAATTGGGCACAATCACTCCGAACGTCCCAGCCAGGTTGTTGGAAGGACCGGCCGTAAAGAACATTTCGTTCGTCCCGCCGTTCTTGCCACCCTTTAAGCCATCGCCGAAATCAATTCCCCAAAGCTGATCGATCACAATGGCCTTGCCGGTCTTGTCCTTCATGATCCCAACGAACTGACCGGTCACCGCATCGAAGGCATTGATGGTGCCGCTGTTTGTATTGTTCGAGATCAGCAGCGTATTGCTGAACTGCCCGAAGTTCCTCGACGCCGCGGCAATTCCCCAGGGCTGATTCAGGGGCCCTCCCGAGAGTAAAGGGTGCCCGGGCGTCACTGGCGTGCCGTCCTCTTTAAATTTCTCGACGAAACCGCCGCTCCCACCCGTACTGCTGGCAAATGTCACATACACTTCTCCGTTGATGTCGCGGATGCCAAACGGGGTAAAGCCTGCAGGTATCGCAGCGCTGATCTCCGCAGCGAAGTTCGCGGTGGCCGTAGTCACCAGGTTGAAGTTTCCGTCGTACACATCCACCGCGCCGTTGGCCGTGTCGGCAGCATACAGAAAGTTTCCGGACGGTTTGTTGGTGATTGCCAGGCCGGTAAACACCGCGCCCGTGGGTGCAGGATTTAACGGCGCCACGATCGCGTCGTTGAAGCTCGCTGTCGGCGCCCACCCGCTGATGGTTCCATCCAGTGCGGCAAACAGAAACACTGATGGCCATGGTCCACCCCCAACCTCAAACTCGTTCGAAGTCGATGCGCTCCAGACGGTGCCCGTCGGCGAACCCGGCCCGTTTTCTCCTCCCGTCGGAATCAACACCTTCAGTGCCGAAACGATAGTTCCATTGCCTTCGTAAAGGGTCGCCCATCCGGAGTTGTTGTCACTCACCCACCAAGGTGAGCCGGGAGCATGTACCAATCCCCACGCATTTACCAACAGTGGATCCGTGTGTATAGCCGCTCCTACCTGGTTAGAATCAAGATTTGAAAGTCGATACTGCGCCCAGGCCGCGTTGGAAATAAACATCAACGCAAAACCGAGGCAAACGGTGCAAGCAATCCGGCAACGCTGCATAGAAAAGATCCTCCTGAGATGCGAGTCAGAGCGGGAGAAGGGCACGTCGATAGCCGCATTCGAAGCTGGCGGCGGCCCGTTGCGTCTAACTGCTGATGAGGAATGCTAGGTTCGCCCCTGCGTTCAATTGTCAAAAATATGTCATCAGTTTGTTAATTGTTGTCTCCGGACTTAAGAAAGCTGCTGGTTCGTCGGATTCCGGCGGTTTGTTAACAATGTTGTAAACTTACTCTTACAGTAGTTTGGGGTAGGTCCAGGCGAACCGGCATGCTATCTCGCAATTTCATTTTCTGGGAGGTCGACACCCAGGCGGACTTCATGCTTGCCGGCGGCAAGCTCTACGTTCCGGGTGCCGAAAGGCTGCTGCCCAATATCCGCAGGCTCACCGACGCCGCTCGGCGGGGCCAGGTATTTCTGGTGTCGCATGGTTGCTACCACGCCAAGGACGATCCCGAGTTCAGCACCTTCCCGCCGCACTGCATTAAAGGCACACCAGGTTCCGCATATGTTGCAGAGGCGCTGACTGAGAAAGTTGTAACCGTCCCAAACGAGCCCACGGCCGAACTTCCCAAAGACCTGTTGCAATACCAGCAGATCCTGCTCGAAAAGCAAACCCTCGACATCTTTCGGAGCCTGCACGCTGAGGAGCTCGTGAACCGGCTAGGGAAGGACGCGGAGTTTGTGGTCTTCGGCGTGGTTACGGAATACTGCGTTCGTTTCGCTGCGAAAGGATTGCTCGAGCGCGGCCGCCGCGTCTTCGTGGTTGAAGACGCGATCGAGACTCTCAAAACTGAAGATGGAGAGAAAGCCGCCGCCGAGCTGCGAGCGCTCGGAGCAAAATTTATTACCACTGACCAGGCGCTGGCTCTGGTCAACGATGCCAAATAGTGCTAGGCAAAACAGAGGGGTGCCGATGTTCCCCAACCACGGGCTAAGGGAAACGCACGTCCAGACTATAAATCTCCTGCGTGCTTCGATCCCTCATCAGAAGCGGCGAGTCATCCGGGTCCAGGCCAACCCAGAACTCCCACGGATCGAAGCCCCGTGAAATTTGCTTCAGGCTGATCAATCGCTCGATTCTTCCGGCAGGTACACGAACGCGCACCAAGTCATCGGTTTTATCGGAATAATCCTCCGCATACAGATACTTGCCGTCGTGTGACCAGTTTTCGAAACCGAAGCGCGACGCCGCAAGCTGCTTCCAACTTTTCGTGTCGCCATCATAGAGCATCAGTTTCGTGGAGTCTGACGAGAGTGCCGCCACGTACCGGCCATCCGGCGAACAGCGGGGACTGAAAAGATTCTCCGAGTCGGGCAGATCTGTGACCTGCGAACTCTGCACGTTCACCATGTGAATGTTGGGGCCGGCTGCGGCACCGTACTCCAGCCATGGCATTCCTGCGAACACGATGGAATCCCCCTTCGGCGTCCAGGTAGGATCGCCCTGGTTGTGTTCGCCTGAAGTTAATTCGCGTGGCGCGCCGCCCTCCGCGGGAACCACGAAAATCTTCCATGGTTTTCCCGGACTCGATGCCATGAATGCGATCTGGCTGCCATCGGGTGACCACCGAGGCATGTGTACCTGCGTCGGAGCATACGTGAGCTGGGTCCGTGAGCTTCCGTCCGCCTTGCTGCGCCACAACGTCAGTTCGGGGTGAGCCACATAGGTGATCCACTCGCCATTGCGCTGGATATCGGCCTCGCCCGCTGATACACCGGGGAAATAAATAGAAAAGTCCTGCGAGGTGCCCCGCAATCGGATCAAATCGAAGCGCCGTTGCTGGCCGATCACGAACAATTTCTTTCCATCCGGGCTTGGGGTTGGATTGCTGAACATGAGCGGTCCCACGGTTAATTGGGTCGGCTCAGTGCCGGACTTCCGACGCCACCAGGCTTTGTCAAAGAACGAGGTACCCTCGCGAAGTGCCCAGATATTTTGGCTGTGGTCGCGCGTCGATTCAAACAGGAAATATTCCCCCGTCGAAGTCCAGGCTCCGCCAAACTCTTGTGAGGGCTTGTGCCAACCCTGCAAAACGGGATGCAAGTTCTTCCCGTCGGATGAAACTTCCCACAACGAAGATGTCCCCAGCTTCGTGTCGCGGATAGTGAAACGGAGGCGCCGGCCATCGGGAGAAAATCGAGGAGCAAACGGAACCCCCGCAACGGTTATCAGCTCTCGCGAATCGCTTCCGTCCGCATTGCACTCGTACAAACTTGACTGCCGCGCGTACACGATGTGCTGTCCATCGGGAGTCCACACGGCTGAGTGCGTCAGTATATTTCCCACCTGCCTGAGCGACCCCGCGGGCAGCGGCAACACCCAAATTGATCCCTCAGTCTCAGTGCTCTCCGCCTCTCCTTTCACCAGCAATTGCGAAGTGCCCGGATAAAAATCATATATGTCGGCGCTTGCCATCGGTGTTGGTACGGACGCAGTTTCTCCGCCCGATGTAGAAACTTGCTGCAGCTGCGAGTGGCCGCCCACAAATTCAGAAAAGTACACTCGCGTGCCATCGGTTACGAGAGAGCGCTTCGACGCGCCGTCGTTGGTAATCTGCAGCGACGAAAGCACGGCTGGCGGTGATTCCGGCGATCTGAAAAATAGGATCGCCGCAACTAATACCGTGACGCCAACCAAACCCGCAAGCAACCACGGCCATATCCTCGCCTCGCGCTGGGACTGAACCGCGTGGGCAGCAGTAAACAAAGCCCGGATTCTTTCCTTGGAATCTGGAACCGTCCTTGCAGCCGACGCTCCGCCGACAGATTGACCCGACTCGAGTTCCCGCCGAAGACGCTGCAGATCGACCCGCATTTCAGCCGCACCCTGATAGCGCTGTCCCGGGTCCTTCTCCAGCGCCTTTTGAATGATGCGCTCCAGTTCTGCAGGGGTCGCCGGATTAAACTGCAGAGGCCAATCCGGAACGCTGTGAATCAGCGAGTCAAAAAACGCCGCCGTGGTCTGCCCCTTGAAAGGCAGAGTTCCTGTCGCCATCTCGTACAGCACAACTCCGAAAGAGAACAAGTCCGTTCGCGAGTCCAAAGGACGGCCCAACGCCTGTTCCGGCGACATGTAAGGCATGGTCCCAAGAGCTGACCCCGGACGGGTCAACTCCTCCGGCGAATGCGTCACACCTCCGAATGTGTCGCCACTGATCTCTGCTTCGCCCGTGGTGACCTTCGCTAAACCAAAGTCGAGAATCTTGGCGGTTCCGCGCTTGGTGACAAAGATATTTGTGGGGTTGATATCGCGGTGAATAATGCCATGTGTATGCGCCGCATCCAGGGCGTCGGCAATCTCGATTCCGAGCGACAATAGCGTCGCCATCTCCAGCGGACGCCCCGCAATGCGGTGTTTCAGGGGCATCCCTTCGAGATACTCCATCGCAATGAAGGCTTCGCCGCGCTGCCCGCCAATATCGTAAATCGTGCAGATGTTGGGGTGATTCAGTGCCGACGCGGCCTGGGCTTCCACTTGAAAACGGGCGAGGGCTTGAGGGTCTCGGGCAACCTCTCGAGGAAGGAACTTGAGAGCAACGAAACGGTGCAGCCGCGTGTCTTCCGCTTTGTAGACCACGCCCATCCCGCCGCCGCCGAGTTTCTCCGCAATGCGATAGTGCGAGATGGTTCGCCCGATCACTGTGCAGAAATCCTACGTTGGCGAAACAGGCAAGTCAACGAAAGCCGACAAAACCCGTGTCTCGCAAAAGCGGCGAGACACGGTGCAACATGCGCAACTTCTTCTACGCGGCGTCTCAGGTCGATTTCCGCCTGCAGTAGTTCGTCGCGGGTGCTGCGGTAGGAATCACTTTCGCCGGGAAATCGAAAGGTATGTAAGTGTGCCATGAATTTCTCCTGCCACGACGGGCGAGTAAATAGGAAGGATCCTCGTACGAGATGAGTGCATTCGCGTGGCGCAATTATAGCGCCTGCAGCGCGGAAAGCCGCAGGAGATCTGCACCCACTTGCGCTCTCGAATACGTCCGTGAGTTATAATCCAGCCCACCTCATGAACCTGTCCCCTGGCATCAAACTCGGACCCTATGAAATCGTAAACCTGCTCGGCGCGGGAGGAATGGGCGAGGTCTATCGCGCCCGCGACTCCCGCCTCAAGCGCGACGTAGCGGTCAAGGTGTTGCCGAAGGCGCTTTCTCTCGACGCGGATCGCCTGCGGCGTTTTGAGCAAGAAGCCCTCGCTACCGCTGCTCTGAATCATCCCAACATTCTCGCGGTCTTCGATATCGGCACCAATGAAGGCTCACCCTACGTCGTCTCCGAACTGCTCGAGGGCGAAACCATGCGTGAGCGGCTGCGAAGCGGCGCGATCGCTCTGCGCAAAACTTTGGACTATGCCCTGCAGATCGCGCATGGCCTGGCGGCCGCGCACGAAAAAGGAATCATCCATCGCGACCTGAAGCCAGAGAATCTTTTCCTCACTAAAGATGGCCGCGTAAAGATCTTGGATTTCGGTCTGGCAAAACTCACCCAGCCCGATCCCGCCTCCCACACCTCGCTGCCCACCATGACCCACGCCACCGAGGCCGGTGTCGTGATGGGAACGGCGGGCTACATGTCTCCCGAGCAGGTGCGTGGCGCAGGCGTCGATGCGCGCTCAGACATTTTCAGTTTCGGCGCGATTCTCTACGAGATGATTTCCGGCAAGCGAGCCTTCCATGGAGAAACCGCCGCCGATACGATGAGCGCGATCCTCAAAGAAGAACCTGCGGATCTGAGCGAAACCAATCGCAATGTTTCTCCCGCGCTGGAGCGCATTGTCCAGCACTGCCTGGAAAAGAACCCCGAGCAGCGTTTTCACTCCGCCAGCGACATCGCCTTCGATCTCGAACATCTCTCCGGCGCCTCGAGCGCGAGCGCAAGCGCAAGCGCAAGGATAACGACAGTCGCGGCAACTCGGCCGAAAGGCAAGTTGCTGGCCGGCCTTGCGGCTGCTCTGGGGCTCGCGTTGATCACACTCGGTCTCGGGTGGTGGTTGGGACAAAGCGGCAGTCGCGCTCCCCTGGCCGAATACAAACAAATCACTTTTCGCACCGGCTCCATCGGAAACGCACGCTTCACTCCCGATGGCAGCGTCGTCTATAGCGCATCCTGGGACGGTGGCGCGGACCAGCTATATCTGTCGCGGGCGGATGATCCCGGCGCCCGCGAATTGGGACTGAAAGACGCCGAACTGCTTTCCATTTCCAAGAGCGGAGAACTGGCGATTCGGCTCAACACAGCGAATCTCGGCGGTTACGCGCGAAATGGGACGCTGGCGCGCGTTTCTCTTAGCGGGGGAACCCCGCGCGAAGTGCTTGAGCATGTGCAGGACGCGGATTGGGCTGCCGACGGCGTAAATATGGCTGTCGTCCGTTATGTTCCAGAAAACAGCCACTGGCGGCTGGAGTATCCCATTGGCAAGGTGCTGTTCGACAGTATCAACTGGATTAGCCATCCCAAGATTTCTCCAGATGGCAAGTCGGTGGCCTTCGCTGACCACGAAAATCCAGGCGGCGACGACGAGGGTTCGGTGGCGGTGATCCGCTCCGATGGCGGGGATAAGAATAAAGACAAAAAGCTTTCTTCGGGTTGGGAGTCTCTGGAGGGAATTTTTTGGTCTCCCGACGGTGATGAGATCTGGTTTACCTCGACCAGTTCCGGTAGTGCCGAGAACCCGCGCGCCGTAACCCTCTTGGGCAAGTTGCGCGAAATCACGAATGTGCCCGGAGGGGTTTGGCTCGAGGACCTGCGGAGCGGCACCGCGCTGATCGTGACGCATCACGAGCGGGTTGGAATTCGGGGCATCGCTCCAGGGGAAAAAGAGGAACGGGAACTGGGATGGTTTGGCTGGTCGAACCTGCGCGATCTCAGCCGCGACGGAAAGAAGATCCTGTTCGAAGAGGAAGGCGACGGGGGCGGACCTAATTACACCGTATTTCTGCGGGACACAAATGGCTCGCCTCCGGCACGCCTTGGCGAAGGAGTAGCCATGGCCATCTCACCCGACGCAAAGTGGGTGATCACGAAATCTGCGAAGGGCGGGCCGCTCAATCTGGTGCCCACAGGAGCGGGCGAGGCCAGGCAGCTTACGCACGACGCCGTCAGTTATCGCGGAGTTGGTTTTCTTCCCGACGGCAAACATTTGCTGGCCGACGGGATTGAAGCCGGGCACGCTGCCCGTGACTATCTTATTGATGTGAGCACTGGAGATTCCAAGCCCGTTACGCCGGAAGGCATCGCCTGGGTGAATCTCTCTCCCGACGGCAAAAGTACAGCAGTGCTGGGCTCGGATGGAAAATGGGGAGTCTGGCCTCTGGATGGCGGCGCTATTCGTCTGATTCCGGCACTGGACTCGAGTTACTACGTTACAGGTTGGTCGCCAGATGGGGCATCGCTCTACGCAGCCTCCAACCGAGCCAGCGAGAAGGTTGCGAAGGTTTATCGAGTAAATATCGCGAACGGAACAATGGAGCTCTGGAGATCTTTCGGGGAGCAGGCGGGCGCAGGACTCACCGGCGCTGGTGCTCCCATTTTTTCAGCCGACGGCAGCGCTTATGCATACGGCTACGGCCGCATTCTCTCAGAAGCCTACGTAGTAACCGGCTTGAAGTAGATCGCGCAGAATAAAACGCTCCGCGCCAAACCCCGCGCACGGTGGTCATTCAGGTGGTGTGGACGAAAGAAGATCAGCCGCCGACGGTGAAAATCAATCAGGACGAAGTGAAAATGGTAGGATCTGGAAACGCGTCTCGCGGAAATCTATCTGAAAACGGACCGAGAAAGTAGTCTTCGTGCGTGGAGATGCCGATGTTGGCTTCCAATACGTGGCTGACGTGATCGATGTAGCGCATCACGCAGGAGTGCAGCGCGTTGGGCTGCTGACGATGGATCGGGAAGTGGCGGGAGAGTAACAACGCTTTGCGGCGGTCTTCCGCGAAGTATTACCGGCTCTGAGCGGGACAGTTCAACCCGAAATCGATCGTCGCCTGGACCAGCTGGGTGGCGGCTTGCTTTGGGAACTTCCAGCCGTTGACAGCCTCTTTTACAGCGCCGCTGAGCATCGGGTGCCCCTTCAACAAAGCGAAACCCGCCGTGTTGCCATTCGAATCGATCTCGGCAGTGAAGGTAACTGAGCCCTCAATGTGAGCCAGCCTCGCGAGGGGAGGATACTTAGGCAGAACAAGCACTTCCGGCTGAACTGGCGAACTACTTAGCAGCCGCACGCTGGGAGCGGGTGGTCGGCTCTGGGCGGCACGATACACGTCGGATGCCTTGACCGTTGTCCTCTGAAACAATCCGTCGTATTTGCCCAGTCCTACATCTCGCAGGGCCTCCGACTCCGGGCCCACTGCGGGCGGTTCCGCCGTGTCGCCGATAGGAAAGGTTGGGCGCTCCATGACCCCTGGTCCTACTGCATGATCTAACCGTGCCAGCAACTGCATCGTCCATGAAGTGTGTTCCGGAGTGTTCGCCGCCGGGTCAAACATATCTCTATCGAGGATGTCCGAACGAATAATGCGGGTTTGGTTTCCACACTGAACTTGCATCGCAACGTCGGCACCGCTGAACACGAGGCATTTCTTGCAACGCTTTAGTTCGCGTCGCAACTCCTTCGCCCGGATCGTGCAGGGATTGGTAGAGCCAAAAAGCGCCGCAACCGGCTCGTTTATTGTCGCTGACGCCGTTTCGATTGCTGCTGGCTGCGTGCATGCGTCACCGGCAGGTGTGAGCGTGATTCTCTCGATTGAAGTAGCGTTAGCCGCTGGACGAACTAATAACAGTTCGTAAAAATCAAACGGCGGCCCAAAGTCGAAGAATGTTAGCCGTCCGACTTCGAATTGATCAGGCGCTGCTGGGGCGGGCTGCCGATCTCGAGACCAGGCAGGAAGGCCAACCATCAAGATACGGCAAACAACCAGGCAGCACCGCATAGGTCGGAATGGTACTACGGGCTTAAGAAAAAGGGGAGGTAGTTACGTGGGGACTAGTTCCTCGCTCTGTTCTTGATCCAAATCGGTGTTCCCAAAAACCCGAAAGCCTGCCGAATTTGATTCTCCAAAAATCGCTGGTAGGAAAAATGCAGCTTCACGGCGCGGTTGGTGAAGAGCACGAAGGTCGGCGGTGCGACCGAAGCTTGCGTCATATAAAGGATCTTTACGCGCGACCGCATGGGAACGGAGGCGCGCTCGAAATCCACGCTTTCAATGAAGCGGTTCATGGCTGACGTGGAGATGCGCTTACGGCGCTCTGTGGCGACTTGTTCGAGCAGCGGAAAGATCTTCTCCGTCCCTTTGCCCGTGTGGGCTGAAACAAAAACGATGGGCGCGTAGTTCAGGAATTTGAGATCGTAGCGCAGGCGTTCTTCGTAAGCCTCTCGGTCACCGGGACGTTTGCTCTCGCGCATGCGCATGGCCTTCGACGGCCTGCCGGGCTTCTGCGCGTCGCCTGCAACTAAGTCCCACTTGTTGACCACAATAATCATGGAGCGCCCACTCTCGTGGGCGTAACCGGCAATGGCCGCGTCAAGCTGGCTGACGCCTTCGGTCGCGTCGATCACGAGTAGCGCAATGTCGGCACCTTCAAGATGTTTGCGCGCCATCACGACAGAAAGCTTTTCGGCCATGAGATGCGTCTTGCCCTTGCGTCGAATGCCAGCTGTATCGATAAAGCGAAAGCGGCGGCCGTCACGTTCGACGATCTCGTCGACCGCATCGCGCGTTGTGCCCGGGATAGGCGAGACGATGGCGCGGTCGGAAGCCGTCAGGCAATTCAGAAGCGTAGATTTGCCGACGTTGGGATGCCCAATGATGGCGACCTTGGTTTCATAAACAGACTCAGGCGTGTCCGCCGATCCAGCCGATGGCTGAGACTCGTCTTCCTCCGTGTCTGTGCCCTCTGTGGTTTCCACCGGCAGGACTTCCAAAACGGCGTCCAGCAGATCATCGATCCCGCGCCCGTGTTCCGCGGAGATCGGAAACATCTGCTTGATTCCCAGACGATGGAACTCGTCGACGATCGATGCCTGTTTTTCACTATCAGCCTTGTTCACCGCAAGAAAGAGTGGGCGTCCGGTCTTACGCAGCAGGCGAACCAACTCAAGATCAGGGCCGGCAAGTTCGGAGCGGCCGTCCACCACCATCACGATGGCTGCAGCTTCCTCGAATGCAACTCGTGCTTGGCGGAAAATTTCCGACGGAATGAAATCTTTTTCTTCGGGAAGAATGCCGCCGGTGTCGATGACGCGGATGCGTCGCCCCCGCCACTCTGCATCGCCGTAGAGTCGGTCGCGCGTAATACCTGGCTCGTCGCCAACAATGGCGCGTCGCGATCCGACGATGCGGTTGAACAGCGTAGACTTGCCTACGTTCGGCCGCCCTACAATGGCGATTGTCGGAACACCGGCTGCTGTCGTGGCAAGCGTGCTGGTCGAGTTGTAAGTGGGTTGCGTCAAAGTGGGTGGCCGATGTAGGGACAGCCCCTTGGTCAAAATAAGTCGTGTGGGGACAGCCGCCCTCGGCTGTCCGCCTCTACGAAGAGTTGGCTGAGCTACTACGAATGCGAAAAGCATCGAATCTGACGCCCAAGGACAGCCGAGGGCGGCTGTCCCCACACGAGCCCAACGCATGCAAGCGAACGGAAAGTTCTATTATAGAGACTCCCGTGGCTTTAAGCTCCCAGCCCGTGTCTTCTTCAACGCCCAGTCGCTCCGCGCCCGCGGGCAAGGACGCATCGCTCCATCAATTCTTCGCTCCCGGCGGAGTGCTGGCGCACAGGCATCCCGCTTACGAATTTCGCCGCGGGCAGTTGCAGATGGCGCAGGCCGTCGAGCAGGCGCTGGAAGAAAAGCGGCATCTGATTGTCGAGGCAGGCACAGGCACGGGAAAGTCGCTGGCATATCTTTTGCCTGTCATCCGTTCGGGCAAGCGCGTAATCATCTCCACCGGCACAAAAAATCTGCAGGAACAACTTTTCTATAAAGACATTCCATTTCTTGAGCACGCGCTGTTTGGAGAAGTAGCTTCCGGTTCCCGGCTATCGGTCTGTTATATGAAGGGCCGCAACAACTATCTCTGCCGCAAGAAGCTCTACGATCTCACCGATCAGCCGGTGCTGAGCGGCTTGCAGGAGATAGACCAATATCGTGCGATCGCCGCATGGGAAAAGACAACCGCCACCGGCGATCGCGCGGAACTTGCAGAGCTTCCGGAGGCCAGCGCTCTGTGGCACAAACTGGATGCGCGCGCCGAAGCATGCCTGGGACAGAAGTGCAGCGAGTGGGAGCGTTGCTTTATCACCGAAATGCGCCGGCGCGGGATGGAAAGCGACATCATTATCGTCAATCATCACCTGTTCTTCGCCGACCTCGCTATCAAGTTGCAAGCGGAGGGCGCGCCCGACGCAGGAATTCTTCCTGATGCGGCCGCAGTGATTTTCGATGAGGCGCACGAACTGGAGGACGTGGCCGGCAACTACTTCGGCATCTCCGTTAGCAATCTGCGAGTCGAAGATCTGGCGCGCGACGTTGAAGCGTCGCTGCAACATAACCACATGATGTCAGCTTCGCTTTCGGGAGCGCTGGGCAGTCTGCGAGAAAAGTCGCAATTCTTCTTCTCCTTGTTACCGCCGGGTGAGGGCCGCTTTGCCTTCGACAGCCGCCGCGAATTTCTTGAAGAGAACGGAGACGAGTTTCTCGCTTTGAATCAAGCGCTGATGCGGTTGGTGGGCGAACTCGAAAGTCTGTCCCAGAAACCGGAGGAAATCTTAAATTTCGTGCGGCGCGCGCAGGAACTTCAGGTGCAACTCGCTTTCGCCATGGAGTCGGACGATCGCAATACTGTTTTTTGGATCGAACGTCGCGGGGGACGCGGAAGGGTGTCACCACAGAGACACCCTTCGGCTTCGCTCAGGGCAGGCTCCGGCACCGGGAATAACACAGAAAGCTCTCGCGCCGATGGCGGAAGGCAAAACGTTTTTCTACAGGCTACCCCGATCGACGTCGGCCCGATTCTGCGCGAATGCCTCTGGTCAAAACTCGAGTGTGCGGTTCTTACTTCTGCAACCCTCGCGGTTGGAGGCGGATTCGAATACATCCGGCAACGCCTGGGGATTGAGCATGCGCGCGAATCGGTGTTGCCTTCGCACTTCGATTACGAAAATCAAGCCCTGTTCTACGTGCCGCCCGATCTGCCCGATGCGCGGACGCCGCAGTTCACCGCGAAGGCGGCGGAGCGCATTCGCAAACTTCTGGAAATCACCCGCGGCCGTGCCTTCGTGCTTTTCACCAGCTATGCGCAGATGAACGATATCTACCAGCGCCTTCTCAGCGAATTGGAGTTCCCCGTGCTGCGCCAAGGCGATGCACCCAAAAGCGTGCTGCTCGAGGAGTTTCGCCTGACGCCGAATGCTGTGCTGTTTGCGACTTCGTCGTTCTGGCAGGGTGTGGACGTGCAGGGCGAGCAGTTGAGTTGTGTGATCATCGATCGCCTGCCCTTTGCCGTCCCCAGCGATCCCGTTGTGGCCGCGCGCGTGAAGGCGATTGACGCCGATGGCGGCAACGCATTTTTTCAATATCAGGTACCGGCAGCGGTGATCACGCTGAAACAAGGCTTCGGTCGCCTCATCCGCTCCCTGCACGATCGCGGCCTGTTGGTGCTGCTCGACAACCGGATTCTGAAGAAACAGTACGGCCGCGTATTTATCGAGAGCTTGCCAAATTACAGTAAGACCACGGATCTCGACGTGGTCGAGAAGTTTTTCGGCGTTGACGTTTGAGTGGCCGCATAGCGAATTGCCCTTTCGCCACTTCCACGAAGTCGACGCGATCGCCAGTCTGAAGCCTAAGTGCCGTGCGGATCCGCAGAGGAATGACTCGCCCTTTTGTGGTCAGCTTCGGCATTCGTGTGAGTGGCAAATCTGCGGAGACTCGCTCTGGAGTTGCAGGTTAGCAGCCGACACCGCTTGCCCAAAGTTATCTTTGTCTAACAATCTGAAAGGATGCCTTACACATACTCCCGTTCGGCCCGCCGAATCTCCCGGTACCGTTCGAACACCTTCTTGTCGCTCTCCAGCCCCAGCGCCGAGCGGATCGAGCTTCCCCGGAAAGTATGCAGCAACATCTTCCAGCCTCGAAGCAACACGAACCCGGGGTCATGCTTAAGCGCGACGGGAATGTGGTGAACCTTCATCCAGCGCTCAGCCTTCCAGCGCATGAATTCCACCTCTTCCGCCGGCAGATGCTCGGTACGGACAACCGCGGTGGTCCCATCGTATTCTTCCAGCCGCTCATTCATGATCAGCCCTTGATCGCGGAAATCTTTCGTCATCGGCGTGCGGGGATACGGCGTTGGATGCTGGATGTAGGGCCAATCCACGTAGCGGCGCGCGAATTCAAGATTCGCTTCAATCGATTCCCGCGTATCGGCCGGACTTCCAACAATCAATCCTCCCACTACGTACATCTGGTTGCGATGCAGGTAATCGATAGCTTTCAGCGTGGCGTTTCCAGTGTTGTGGCCGTTCGTGCGCTCCGTATTCTTGGCGGAGGCCTTAAGAAATTCGAGGTCGTTTTCCAGGATGTTTTCAATGCCCAGAAACACGTAGCGGAATCCGGCCCGCCGCATCAGGGGAGCCAGAGTTTCACCGTGGTTGGCAATGGCCGAGGTCATGGCCTGCACGAAGTAGTCGATCGTGTTCAATCCAGCAGCGATGATGGCTTCGCACAGCGCTTCGAAGCGCCGCACGTTCAACGTAATGTTGTCATCGACCAGAAAAATCGTGCGTGCTCCGTGATCGCGCGAATCGCGAATGTCCGCTAAGACGCGGTCGAATGAATAAGTGTGGAAGTTGCGCCCGCGCATTTCGATGATCGAACAAAAGCTGCAATCAAAGGTGCAGCCGCGCGAGGTCTCGATGACGTCGACCTGCCGGCCCAGCAACGTATATCCCTTGAGCACACGGGAATCGCGATTGGGCAGGCGGATTTCGCTGTCCTCCAGCCGGTGTGGCGCCCGTGCCGGGTTGTGCACCCAGCCATCGCCATTCTTATACGAAAGTCCTCCAATACGCTCGAAGCCAGAACCCTGTTCCAGCGCCCGCAACAATTCGCGGAACGTAACCTCGCCCTCGCTGCGCACCAGATAATCGACGCCCATATCTTCATAGGCTTCCGGAGCGAGACTGGGATCATATCCACCCACAACGATCTTCACCCCCGGCCGAAGTTTGCGCACCAGGTCGATAATGCGACCCGCCGTGCGGCGCTGAAACGTCATGATGGAGAGTCCGACGACTTCCGGATCCAGTTCGCGGACAAGCTTGACAACAGTTTTACCAACTTTGCGGTGAACCAGGATCAAGTCGGCCACGGCGACGCGATGATGAGGATCGACGTTTCCCGCAAGCGATGTAAGGGCACCATTCGGCATGCGGATCGCCACTGGCGGCATATGTTCGAACGAATCCGGCATCGAAAGCAACAGAACGTTCATGAACCAATCCTTACTGCCTCGCTGTGATTCCCCAAGGCGAACGTCGCACACAGCGGGCGAGAGGTGTGTCCGCAATTGTACCGTAGCCGGTGGGAAAAAATGCCGCCTGGTCAAGAGCACGCCGTTCGACCAGGCGGCGATCGCGCGTTTGGCCGCCTCAAACTGGCTATTGGTAGACGCACGGCGCGTTACAATAGATGTTTCGCGACAATTTTTCGCGATCAAATGCGGCCCAGCGTATATTCACGCCAAGCCGCCGAGGGATGCATGTTTGAGGTAACAGTTGACGACTCTTTTGCCGCGGGGCATTACCTGCGCAATTACAAGGGCAAGTGCGAGAATCCGCACGGGCATAACTACAAGATTCGCGTGACCTTGGCCGGCGCTGAACTCGACAAGGCCGGACTCCTGCTCGATTTCAAGGATCTGCGCGAGGTGATGAGGCATATCATCGACCGCCTCGATCACCAAATGATCAATGATATTGAGCCCTTTACCGTGATCAATCCCTCGGCCGAGAATCTTGCCAAGTATTTTTACGATGAATCGAACAGCCGGTTGAAAAGCGTAACCAACGGCCGGGTGCGAGTGAAAGATGTAACGGTATTTGAGACCGATACCACTACGGCAAAATACAGCGAGTAGCGGCTGCCTGCCGCCGGTTGCCGGAACTTACGATCGTCGGCTCATGCAAACACTGGTTCATGCAAATAACCGAGATCTACAAATCGCTGCAGGGGGAATCGACCTTTGCGGGCCTGCCCTGCATATTTGTGCGCCTGACGGGATGCAATCTGCGCTGCTCGTGGTGCGACAGTGAATATACATTCCAGGGCGGACGAAGGATGACGCAGGAAGAAGTGTGCGCCGAAGTAACCCGGCTCAGTCCAAACGGCGGGTTGGTCGAGATCACCGGCGGCGAACCTATGTTGCAGGAGCGGGAACTCGTGCCCCTGATGCGGCAGATGCTGGAATCTGGTTATCGAGTCCTTCTCGAAACCAGCGGAGAGCGCCCGCTGGAGCGGGTTCCTCCGGAAGTCATCAAGATCGTGGACGTCAAGTGTCCGGATTCCGGCGAAGGAGATACGTTTCACCCTGAGAATTTGAAGTCTCTGACGAGACAGGATGAAGTGAAGTTTGTCTTAAGCAGCCGCGCAGATTATGAATTTGCACGTGACTTTACCCGGCAACACGATCTCGCCGAGCGCGTGAACGCGGTTCTATTCTCTCCCGCGTTTCGCAAAGACGCGACCGGAGCGCGTGACAGCTCGCACTGCCTGCTCGATCCACAAGACCTTGCGGAGTGGATGCTCGCCGATGACGTTTCCGCGCGCTTGGGCTTGCAATTGCATAAATTCATTTGGGACCCGGCGATGAAGGGCGTTTAGGGTTGTTGATTGCTGATTGTTGAGTAAGAAACCAGGCCACGTACGAATCTCAATCAGCAATCAAGAATCCTGCAATCGATCTTAGCCATGACCCAATGATCATGACCCAATCGTCCGAACGCGCAATCGTTCTGCTCAGCGGAGGAATGGATTCCTGCGTCTGCGCCGCTCTTGCTGCCCGCGATTATTCCGCGGCCGCGTTGCACATAAGTTATGGACAGCGCACCGAGCGACGGGAGCGCCAATCCTTCTCTGGAATTTGCGATCGCCTGTATATCCAGGACAAACTCGTCGTGCGCAACGAGGCTCTGCGAGTCATCGGCGGTTCGGCTCTTACCGATGAAAACATCGCCGTGCCCACGCGCGATGCCGGCGGCCATGCCACTGGCTACGACATTCCTGTAACCTACGTACCGTTTCGCAACGCCCATTTCTTATCTGTCGCGGTAAGCTGGGCGGAAGTTCTGGGCGCCAGAAAAATCTACATCGGCGCGGTGGAACAAGATAGCTCCGGCTATCCTGATTGCCGCCCGGCCTACTATGAGGCGTTCAACCAGGTTATTAAAGCCGGGACGAAAGAAGGCGGCGTCGAAATCGTTGCCCCTCTCATCCATATGCGCAAATCGGAAATTGTGCGCCTCGGCCTTGAACTTAATGCGCCATTGGATTTAACTTGGTCATGCTACAGTCGCGAGGATCAAGCCTGTGGCGTGTGCGATAGCTGCGTGTTACGCTTGCGGGCGTTTGCGGCAGCGGGAGCCACGGATCCGATTCCATATGCAACAGCGATGGGCCAGAATCTTAACGTTTGATTCGCTAAATGACGCGCTTATCCGCAGTGCGTGCATCTTCCGTCAACCGTCAGGAATCAGCGTTCAATAATTCAGTTTTGCGCCGGGAGGCTACGATGAAGAAGCATTTTGCAGTGTTCGTTTTTCTCGTCTTAATGCTGGGACTCTGTGCCCCTGCGCTATTCTCGCAGGCCTCCGGAACAGTCAAGGGCGTTTGTAAAGATGCGAGTGGCAACCCCATTGCTGACGGAGTGGTGGTATATGCCAACCAGGATAATGGCCAGAAATATACTCTCAAGACCAACAAGAAGGGCGAATATTTCTCCCTGGGCCTTGCAGCGGGCAGCTATAACGTCACGCTGTACAAGAACGCCGACGACGCCAAAGCTAATAAGGAACTCTTCCACTTCAATAAGTTTACGGTCACCCTCGACGAGAACACGCTCGACTTCGACCTGAAGAAGCAGTCCGAGGAAACAGCGAAAGGGCAGGGCCTGACTCCAGAACAAATTAAGCAGATGCAAGAGGCTCAGGCCAAGCAGGAGAAGGAAAAGTCCACCGTTAAGACCTTGAACGAAAAAATTGTTGCGGCTAGTACAGCGTCGAAAGCCGGAGACTTTGATACCGCGATCAGCACCCTGACCGAAGCCACAAACATCGACGCAAACCGCGATGTGCTCTGGGCGCAGCTCGCTGATGCTTATCGAGGTTCGGCGACAAAGCAGACAGACCCGGCCGAGAAGTCGAAGCGCCTGCAGGAAGCCCAAACCGATTACCAGAAGGCCATCGACCTGAAGCAGAAGGCCATGGACTCCGCTACGAAGAAGGATCCGGAAGATAATAAACGGCTGGCGGCGTACTACAACAACCTCGGCGAAGCATCCGCTAGATCCGGCAAGATTGATGACGCAGTAAAGGCCTACACGCAGGCGGCACAAATCAATCCCGAAGGCGCTGCCGGCTATTACTACAACATTGGCGCGGTATTAACCAATGCCGGCAAAGTCGATGATGCGATCGCCGCTTTCGACAAATGTATCGCTGCCGATCCCACCAAAGCGGACGCCTATTACCAGAAGGGTGTGAACATGATCGGAAAGGCCACCCTTCAAGGCGACAAGATGGTCGCGCCCCCGGGCACCGCCGAAGCTTTTCAGAAATATCTCGAACTGGCGCCCACCGGGCCCTACGCCGATGTCGCTAAACAAATGCTAACCAGCATCGGCGCTTCGGTCGAAACCGGATTTGGCAAGAAGAAGGCACCGTCTAAGAAGTCGAACTGATCTTAATAAGGTGGCCCCAACTTGCGCGGGTTAGCGGGAGTATCATGAAAATCGGCGTCCCTCTTCAGGGAGACGAAGGTCGCCGCTTCTTAGGATCTCTTGCGAAGACCGATCCTCGACTGCCGCCCCCTCTCCTCTAACCCGCTTCTCGAACCGCTTCACTAAACCGAACACTTCAAACGTTACCAAGGGCTATGTCCTAACACGTCCTTACATTCTTGCCCCCTAGCGCGATACAGTAAGTTAATTCGGTTCGTTCGACTCTCTGTTCTGTGTGCGTCCAATTCCCTAGTGCAGCGCCCCCAATAATTCGTACGAGGATGGAATGGCAGCACCTGGCACCGCACCAATTTCAGTTTCCCTGGAAGGTTATTCCGGCACGGGTAAGGTGGCTACCCCCGCATTGTTGGGCGCGATGCTGCGCGCGGCCGAAAAAACCAGCGATCTGATCTTTTCTCCGGGGAGGCCTCCTCAGGTACAGGTTTACGGACAGCTTATTGCGGTTCAGGTGCCCGGCATGGAGGCGCTCAGCCCTGACGATACCCGCCACCTTGCCGCCGATCTGATTGGCGACAACAAACAGGCCGTCGCAACCCTGCGTGAACAGGGATCGTGCGATATCTCTTATAGCTTGTCTGGCGTGGCCCGCTTTCGCGCCAACATCTTTATCCAGCGCGGCAGTTGCGCCATCGTGATGCGAGTCATTCCGACTGATATCCCTGATTTCTCTTCCCTCCGTTTGCCATCAAGTCTCGCTGATGTTGCCAAACTGCGCGATGGAATTGTTCTTGTGACTGGCCCTGCGGGGTCGGGCAAGTCCTCGACTCTGGCCGTATTGCTCGACTGTATTAATCGCGAGAAAAATTATCACATCATCACGATCGAAGATCCCATCGAATTCCTGCACAACCACAAATGCTCGACCGTTCATCAGCGCGAACTGCACAGCGATACTCCGAGCTTTGCGCATGCCCTGCGCTCCGCCCTGCGCCAGGCGCCGAAAGTCATTCTGGTGGGCGAGATGCGTGACCGCGAAACCATAGAGATCGTCCTCGAAGCGGCCGAGACAGGCCACCTGGTGCTCTCCAGCTTAAACACCATGGATGCATCCAAAACTGTCGACCGTGTCGTCACGTCATTCTCGCCAGACGAACAGCAGGGTGTGCGGGAGCGTTTCGCAAAATCGTTTCGCTGTATCGTATGCCAGCGGCTTCTGCCCAAGACCGATCGCAGCGGACGCGTGCCGGTCGCCGAAATTCTGAAGACCAACGCCCGAACCCGCGAGTGTATCGAGAAAGGCGACCGCGAAGGCAAAACGTTGCTCGACGCGATGAAAGCTGCCGCGACGGAAGGCATG
The DNA here is from genome assembly GCA_963717205.1 of uncultured Acidobacteriota bacterium. Taxonomy (GTDB): domain Bacteria; phylum Acidobacteriota; class Terriglobia; order Terriglobales; family Acidobacteriaceae; genus Sulfotelmatobacter. Next base: position 602,283 of record CAVQVP010000003.1, read on the forward strand.
CAACACTTCGACGGAGAGATTGCTCAACTGGTGCGCGACCGCGTGGTCGATCTTGAAACTGGACTTTCTTTTGCCAGCAATCCCACCGTTCTGGGTCAGGAACTCGCCAGATAAGAAATGGTTTTCGTTGGTTCCTTCGCCACGACGATTCACTTCCCAACAACAGGCAGCGAGGCGGCTCACGCCGTCCCCAAGCGGCGAAGTAATTCTTCAGCCAGCGCCGCCCACTCGGCCTCGAGCGTCGGCCTGTAAAAGCTGCGGCCAGCGCGCTCGTACCAGTAATCGGCGTTCGAAGTCGCGCCCTCCTTGCGGTGGAGGTAGGCGTGAACCGCCATGCCGTCCGTCGTTTCCAACTCGTCCACCAGGGAGTGGGCGCGCGTCCAATCGCCTTTTGCGTCCCACCACAGAGCCGCAAGCGGGGCGGACAAGCTGACGGGTGCCGCGTCCTCTTCGACCGATCGCCGGAATTCCTCGAGGTTCATCCTCTTATTAATCTGCATAAGAAACCACTGCCTAGAGATTAGGTAGCCACTGCTGATTTTGATAATAAACAGTCATTCAGTAATGTCAAGTGGAAACTAAACAGCTATTCAGTTATTCTTGTCCTGCCAAACCCGCCGCGCCAGCATGACGCCCCGCCCCCGCGAAACTTCCGACGCAGAGATCCTCGCCGCCGCCGCCCGCGTCATGCAGCGCATCAGCCCGGTTGACCTCACCCTCGCCGACGTTGCCAAAGAGGCCGGAATCGTGCCCGCAACCATCATCCAACGCTTCGGCACCAAGCGCGAATTGCTCCTCGCCAACTGCAAAGCGTGGACCGCCGACGTTGCCGGGCGGTTCGCCGCGGCTCGCGCGCAATGCGGCTCGCCGCTCAAAACGCTGATTGAGATGTTTGCTGAGAGCAGCAGTTTCGCCGCAACTCCCGAGGCGATGGCCAACTTTCTCGCGTATCTTCAAATTGATCTCACGGACCCTGAATTCCACGCGGTGCTGTTGAGGCAATACAGCGCCATTCACGACGAAACCCGGAAGTTGCTGGATGATGCCATCGCCGCCCACGAACTGAAGCCCTGCGACACCGCCGATCTCGCCCGCCTGGTCCAGCAAGCCAACGGAGGCGCCATGCTCGATTGGGCCATCTACCGTAAAGGCTCGCTCGCTTCATGGATTCGTGCGAGTCTGGAAGCTCTGCTCCTCCCCTATTCTCGCTCGTCGCGTCGGAGGACTAAACGTAGAGGTTTGGACAACCGCGTTCGAGGACGGCTGGCGTAAGATTGGCCACGCTCGCCTTGGCATCTTCGCCTTGATCTTGCTCGCCCTGATCTATCATCTCTCATATGGCCACCACGCCAACCCAATCTCTCGTATTGACCTTTGAGGATGCACGCCGTGTCGTCGAAGAGCATGCCTCACATGCGTCTCCGGGGGAAACAGAAATCGTGGCCCTGCTGAGCGCCGCGCGCCGAGTGCTGGCCGAGCCGATAGTAGCCGACCGCGACATTCCTCCGTTCGCCCGATCCACCCGCGATGGTTACGCAGTTCGCGCGGCCGATCTTTCAAACCTTCCCGCAAAGCTAAAAATGATTGGGGAGATCAAAGCGGGTCCCGGTCTGGTTCCACGTCCGCTAAGTCCGGGCGAAACATACTCCATCATGACCGGGGCTCCGGCCCCGCCAGGCGCAGACGCCGTCGTGATGGTCGAATATAGTTCGCAACAGGGCGACCTCGTCGAAGTCACAAAAGGCGTCGCCCCTGAAGAAAACATCGTCCCGCAAGGTGCTGAAGCGAAACGCGGAAGCCTCTTACTTGATCGCGGCGTGCGCCTCGATGAGGCGGCCATCGCACTTGCAGCCTCGGTTGGCAAATCGCGCCTGCAGGTGTTCGTTCGCCCGCGCGTGGCCGTTCTCACCACCGGCGATGAGATCGTTGAAGTCGATGCCAATCCTGACAACGACCTCGGTCCTACGCAGATTCGCAACTCCAACATGTATTCGCTCGCGATCCAAATTGAGCAAGCCGGAGGCGAGCCCGTGCTGCTTGCGATCGCCCCCGACGAACCGCGCCGCCTGCTCCAACTGATCGAGCAGGGACTGCAATCCGATCTGCTGATCATGACCGGGGGCGTCTCCATGGGCCGCTATGATCTGGTCGAGCAGGTCCTCGCCGATTTGCACGCCGAGTTCTTCTTTACCGGAGCGAAAATCCAGCCCGGCCGCCCCGTAGTGTTCGGTTGCGTCCCGTGTGGCAATCAGGCTCCCGCGCGCAAAACGGCTTCCGCCCCTCCGACACACAAATATTTCTTCGGCCTCCCCGGCAATCCAGTTTCAACCATGGTCACGTTCGAACTCTTCGCGCGTCCCATGCTCGATGCCTTATCGGGAGCATCCCCACACACGCTCATGTTCCTGCATGCGCGGCTAAAATCCGATATCAACGTCAAGCCCGGGCTCACTCGCTTCCTTCCCGCAATCCTCTCCGGCGAATACGAAAACTCGCATGCCGAGTTGGTTCCCTGGCAAGGCTCAGGCGATATCACTGCCCGCTCCCGCGCAAATTGCTACATCGTCATTCCGCCGGACCGCGAGCATATCCACGCAGGCGAATGGGTCGCGATAATGCTGCGGTAAGGATGGTGCGTAACGATGCTGCGGTTTAGGGCAACGGTGGCGATCTGGCTTGCTATGTCTTGCGTGCGCCTCCACTGATGACTGCGCATCCATGTAAGATAGAGCTTCCAAATGGCAAAGCTCTCTCACTACGACGCCGCCGGCCGCGCCCGCATGGTCGATGTCTCCAGCAAAACCGATACACGCCGGGAGGCCGAAGCCAGCGCTTTCGTGAGCGTCCAGCCGGATGTGCTGAAGGCCATGTCGAAAAATCCCAAGGGCAATCCGTTTGAAGTCGCACGCATCGCTGGAATCATGGCCGCCAAGCGTACTTCCGATCTCATCCCGATGTGCCACACTCTGCCGCTCTCGCACGTTGATGTCGAAATGCGGCTGTGCGAGAATGGCGTCGCAATCACAACTAAAGTTGCAACCACAGCCAAAACTGGAGTCGAGATGGAGGCCTTGGTGGCTGCCACCATCTCCGCCCTCACCATCTATGACATGGCAAAGTCGCTCGATAAGGGGATTGAGATTCGCGAGATCGTCTTACAGCGCAAGACTGGTGGAAAGAGCGGCGACTACCACCGCGCGAAAAAGTGAGGCGAAAAAGCAACGCAAAGTAATCCATGGCGAACGACGTCAAGCTACTTTTAGTCGATGACAACCCGATGGTGCTGAACATGTTGCAGCATGCGCTGGCGCCATTCGCGCGTGTCGTCTCTGCCGGCGATGCGGCCGACGCCTTGTTGAAGGCGGTCGACGACCCTCCGGAGCTGGTGGTCTGCGACTACCGCATGCCCGGAATGGACGGCCGACAACTCGTCGAGAAGCTGAAGAGCCGGCCCGCAACGGCAAATTTCTCCGCCATCCTGATGGCGAGCCGCGCCGACATTGATGAACGCCTTTCGCCGCAGGATGCCGCCGACGATTATCTCGCCAAACCTTTTTTCCTGAAAGAAGCCACGCGCCGTATCAAGCGCACAGTTGATCGCATCGCCCTCGAGAAAATGGCCAAAACTGCGCCCTCCGATGGCGTGGTTCGAGGCAATTTATCCCAGATGAACGTCATCGACCTGATGCAATCCCTCGAAATGGGGCGCAAGAGCTGCCAGCTCAAACTCAACAATGCGGGCGACAAGTGCGAAGTCTTCTTCGTCGAGGGCCAGGTCAAGCACGCGACTTACGGATCGCTGACTGGCGACGAAGCTGTCTTCAAAGTTCTGCGCTGGACCGGCGGAAGCTTCGAACTCAACTTCGAGGGCAAGACCGATCAGGAGACTGCCAAGCTCAACACCCAAGGCCTGCTGATGGAAGGCTTGCGGTTGCTCGACGAATCGCAGCGTGAGGACGGCGCGGAGGCGGTTGAAGAGAATAGCGCCGGCGCCAGCGCTTCCGCCTCGAGCACTTCGACGGCGGGCTCTTCGACTGCGAGTACAGGGGCGTCGAGCACTCCGACTTCAAGCGGCACGGGCCATCGGGAAGAGGAAGAAGATGTCCTCCTCGATGGCTGACGGAACGAGCGAGGTGCTCGTAAGCTTCACCGCCGCGGTGGTCACGATCAGCGATTCCTGCTCTCGTGGCGAACGCGTGGATCTTTCCGGTCCCGCCGTCGCCGCAACGCTGGGAAAATTTGGCTTTCGCGTGGTTGCAACGAAAATTGTGCAGGACGACTCGATGCAGATCCAGAACGCCCTGGTCCACCTTGCCCTTGAAGCCCGCTTGATCGTGACTACCGGGGGAACGGGAATCGCGCCGCGCGACGTCACGCCGGAGGCAACGGAAGCGATCTGCGACCGCCTGATCGACGGAGTGGGCGAGCGCATGCGACTCGAAGGCGCGAAGAAAACTTCATTTTCCGCTCTAAGCCGCGGCGTCTGCGGCGTCCGCGAAAAAACCCTGATCCTGAATCTGCCGGGCAGCCCCGGCGGCGCAGTGGAATCCCTGGAAGCAGTCGCAGACCTGATTCCTCACGCGCTGAATCTGTTGGATGGAAAGACGCAACACTCCTAGGCGGTCGCTGTTCTGCTCACGATGATGACGAAAATATGAGGGGCGGTGGCTCCTGGATACACGTTCTATCCTGCTGACAACAAAGATTTTCTGTATCAAGTCGCAACTGCCTGCAACCCGGTTGCAGAAATTATCAGTCTTGACACCTCCCCGCTTCGCGCTAGAGTGGCAATAGCAGTTTCCTTCCCCCTTGATATCCGATCGCGAGGAGCAGTAATGAAATCAATGGCCAGAATCACGACAGTGGCTTTCGCAGCGGTTTTGTGTTTCGCGTCTTGCGCATTCGCTCAAGACACAGTCAACGCGAAGATGAGCATCGGGTCACCTGCCCTGTTAACCCTCACTTTGGGCTTTGGCACCCAAGGGGGAAACAATAACTATAACGGTGGCGGCAATGGATGCGGCAACCAGGGTGGTGGTGGAGACTGGGGATGGGGATGGGGTGGCAACAACGGTGGCAATTGTAAAAGCGTTCCCGAAGGCGGGACGACTCTGACTTATCTGTCGCTGGCCGGCCTCTGTTGCCTCGGAGCGGTGGTTTTCCGCTCTCGGCGCCCAGCGTCCTTACCCGCAACGAACAGCTAATCACCGGCCTAGGGCTGAAGTGGAGAGCCCAAGCACGAAATCGAATCCTGACGGCGTGTCTGAAATCGGACGCGCCGTTTCTCTTTGGTACCTTTCCTGGTACCAGTGCCGATACGAGTTTCCGGGGGCCGACACCGGCGCAGCCGTAAAGGCGATCCTTCTTCAGTTCGTTTCAGAGTCGGACTTATTACCTTCCCGTTTCGGATATGTATGAAACCAGATTGCAAGGGATTGCAACGGTCAGCGATTTCTCAAAGCGCAATGTGACAACTTCTAGATATAAAGTGCAAGTCTTTGCACAAAGCGTGTCGGCCAGGGCCAAGACAGGTACCATTTCCGTTAAGAGGGATCGAACCGCATAGTCGCCAGATCGATTCCTGCTAAGGTCTTTTAGACAAACAAGTTAATCTGCGAAAGAAGACCGAGCGCACAAACAGCGGACGACTTTCCAGTGAGACGGCGGTTTTTTCTGATCGAATGGCACAAAAGTACCACGGCACTAGTGACTAAGTGGCCTTGCAACGACCTGCAATCACATGTAAGGTGATTGTCATCCGGGCATGCTGAAAGTTACGGTCAGCAATGGTTTCTCCCGCCGCCCGATGGTTTAAGGGAAGCTGTGCAGGGAAAAACGGCAAAAGCCGAAAGTTGAAGTGGAAAGTGCAGTCTTACAAGGTGCTCCGGGAATGCTATAATCCCTATAGAAATTGTGGTGATTATGGTTTTGGCATTACGATTGCACGATTGAAAAGAGCACTGGCCCACTTCGATTGACTGACTGATTATCTGGCTAGCAGGAATCAACCCCCCCGATTCCGCTTGTAAGAGATCACTCGAAGTTGCAGACGTCTTTCCTCGGTGGGTTCCCCCTAGATCTAACGGTTGAGATCACTATGACAACCGTACTGTGATTCATTTGGGGTCATCCTGAGAAGGTGACTTAGAGGGCGAAGCTATGGGCATCAGCAGCTTATCGTTAGGGGTTCCGCAGCCTGGTGTACTGGTTGGAGCAGGGACGGATAAAGCCGACGTCGAGAACTGGTATGGTCTCCAGACCCGTCCCCGCCACGAAAAAATCGTGGCCCGGAGACTCGAGGAACGGGGAGTGACTACGTTCCTGCCTCTCGTCACCGAAGTGCACCGCTGGAGCGATCGCAAGAAATCGGTTGAGGTGCCTCTCTTCAGTTGTTATGTGTTTGCGAAGTTTGTACCGAACCGGACAGAGCGCTTGCGGGTTCTACGGGTAGACGGAGTCTTCGGGTTGGTAGGCGCCAGAGGCGAAGGCGCAGCCATTCCCGATGAGCAGATCGATGCGGTTCAAACTCTGATCGAACAGCGCCTGCCGTGGTCTTCCCATCCCTTCCTTAAGATCGGTCAGAGAGTAAGACTGCGAAGCGGTGCGCTCGACGGGGTCGAGGGCATATTGGTTTCGCGAAATGGCGATCGCACGCTGGTCATTTCCGTGGACGCGATCCAGCGATCCCTCGCGGTTCGCGTGCAAGGATACGAAGTCGAAGCAGTTTGAAGGCATTTTGAAACCACTTTGAACCGTCCCTCCCTGGGAAGGACTCCACTCACCCTTGATAGAAAATCAAAACGAAACTATTCGCTTGCTGATCGTGAGCAAAGAACAGACGGTGCTTCGTCTGCTTTGGTCCATTGAAGAATCCAACCGCTGGCATGTAGAAACCGCGGCTAGCGGCTGGGACGCGATGGAGCGCGTGCAATCCGGCGTCGTACCTCACCTGCTGCTGCTCGATATTCCCCGAGGCGACGCCAACAGCTTGCACTTCCTGCGATGGCTACGGCGCCTGAAAGAAGATCTGCCGGTGGTGCTGCTTTGCTATCCGGACGACGCCGCCCAAGGAAAAGAGGCGGTCCGCCTCGGCGCCGGCGAGGTTTTGGCCCGGCCCTTTGACGCCAAACAACTCGAATTTGTAATCCGCCGTCACCTCGCACCGCAAGGGAGCAGCGAAGCGGAAATTGTCAGCAAGAATATCGAGCCTCTTGGCCAGGATGTATTCTTCGTCAGTGCCAGCCTGATCATGCAGAAATTACGGGCGCAGGCAGCGTTGATGGCAAAAACCGATGTACCCGTACTCATTCTGGGGGAGCGAGGGGCCGGAAAATACACCGTCGCGAGTTTGATTCACAAACTCTCCGTCCGCTCGGGCTTCAAACTCCTCCGGGTCAATTGCGCGGAGATGCCGGAATCCGTACTCGAGGCTGAGCTTTTTGGAAACGACGGCTCTGTCGGGGGCCGGCGAAGTCTGGGAAAATTCGCAGGCGCCGAAAAGGGCACGGTCTTCCTCGATGAAATCGCTGCGATGTCTCCGGCGTTACAGTCGAGATTGCTGCAAGTTTTGCAAAATGACGAATTCCGCAACCCCGCGGGCACCGACGCAATGTCCTCCGACCCGAGGATCCTTGCGGCGAGCAGCACCAACCTCGAGCGCGCCCTGGCCGAGAAACGCCTCCGCGAAGACTTATATTACCGGCTGAGTGCCTTCACCGTGCATGTGCCCCCGTTGCGGCAGCGTAAGGACGAGATCGGGATTCTGCTGCGCTACTTTATGCACAAGCTGGCGAAGTATTACAACCTGCCGCCGCGCGGGTTCTCCTCGGCGGTGCTGGACGCCTGCGACGATTATGCCTGGCCGGGAAACCTGAAGGAACTGGAAGCATTTGTGAAGCGCTACCTGGTTGCCGGCGAACAGGAATTAAACTTCGAAGAATTGGGGCTGGCGGCGCCTGCTGCTATCGGCACTACGCGTCAGCCGGCAGCGCGATGGGGAGAGGCTTTGGCGGAAGAAGGAGTGTTGAGAGAATCCAAACCTGAGTCCCTGAAATCGCTGATTCAGGGCATCAAATCGGAAGCCGAGCAAAATGCCATCGGTGCCGCTTTAAAGCGAACGGGCTGGAATCGCAAGGCGGCGGCACGATTGCTTAGGGTCAGCTACCGCACTTTGTTGTATAAGATTGAACAATACAATATGCGCGCTCCCGAGCCGTTCCTTTCTCCGCTGCCAGCGGGAGACTTTTCCGTCTACGACGAGGTCAAGAACAACGGGAAGGCGAGTTGAGCCGCATCACCCAGGAAAGTATGCCCGAAATCAATTGTCGGATACTCAATGGTTGGGCATTCGCTGTGAAGGATTCGCTATGTCCCTAAGCACTCGCTTCTTTTGGGCTCAAAGAGCGGCCCTGATTCTGGGTTGCGCCCTTGTGGCCGCAGCGGTCTGCGCCCAGGATGCTCCGGGGGGCGACCCGAGCCGCGCCAAAGCAACTCCGCCAGCGTCTGCGGCCAACCCGCCGCCGGCCAAGCCGCACGATAACAGTTTCATCATCGGCAACGACGATGTACTGGCCATCAATGTGTGGAAGGAGCCAGATATTTCCCGCTCAATTCCGGTGCGCTCGGATGGAAAAATATCGCTGCCGCTGGTCGGGGAGGTCCAGGCGGCCGGCCTGACTCCTTTGAAGCTCGAAACCGATATCGCCATCAAGCTTAAGAATTACATCGCCGAGCCGGAAGTTACGGTGATGGTGCAGCAGGTAAACAGCCAGAAGTTCAATATTTTAGGACAAGTGGCGCGGCCTGGATCGTACGTCATCGCCAACTCTCCGACCGTGCTCGATGCCATTGCCCTGGCGGGCGGCTTCCGCGATTTCGCCAAACAGAAATCCATTTACGTTCTGCGGCAGGGATCGGGCGGCGAGTCCCGCATCAAGTTCAATTACAAAGAAGTCAGTCAGGGCAAGAATATGGAACAGAACATCAAGCTGCAGCCCGGCGATACGATCATTGTTCCGTAATCGTGGTTCCGTAATTGTGAGTATGCAAATCGTGGTCATTAGTAGCGGCACAATGCGAATCTCGAATCTATTTTGGGTAGGAGTGGTCTTGCTGTCGAGCATTCCTCTTTGGTCGCAGCAACAGCCGCAGGATAGCAGCAGCGCGCCAGCGCCAGCCGCGAGCGCTCCCGTGCTTTCCGTGCCGCTGAATAACGATGACCCCGGCCGTATGTTGGTTCCGCCTCCCGTGAGCGGACAAAGTTATCCACTTTCCTTCGCCTCCGAGGAGCGTTCCAACTACCTCCGGGGCGGTGTGACCTTTAGTACTGCCTACTCCGATAACGTGCTGGGAGCGATCAGCCCAACTCCAGTAAGCGACGTGAGTTATTCGGTATGGCCTACGATTGCGCTCGACGAAACGACATCGCGGCTGCACACGGTGTTAACCTATGCGCCCGGATTCACTTTTTATCAGCGCACCAGCGCATATAACGAAGCGGATCAGAATCTGTCGCTCGATGTGCGCTACCGCTTGAGCCAGCATGTGACAGTCAGCTTGCGCGATTCCCTGCAGAAATCTTCGGACGTTTTCAATCAGCCGAACCAGGGGGTCGACCTGGCCGTTTCCGGCTCCGCGCAGGGCGCCAACCAGACCGTGATTGCGCCATTGGCGGACCGGCTGAGCAACAGTGGCAACGCCGCAATCGCCTATCAGTTCAGCGCAAACGGCATGGTAGGGGCGAGCGGGACGTTTACGAATCTGCACTACCCGGACCCGGCTGAAGTGCCGGGGCTCTACGATTCGGCTTCACGAGGCGGATCGGCATTCTACAGCTATCGCGTGTCGCGGCAGCACTACATCGGCCTGACCTATCAATACCAGGAGCTGCTCTCTTACCCAACGGGCGGGACGAATGAGACGCAGACCCATGCCGCATTCGGGTTCTACACGTTCTATCCTGCTCCGACGTTCTCTTTCTCGTTCTTCGGCGGTCCGCAATACTACACTTCATCTCCAGAGTTCCTGCGCGCGGGGCAGGCGCAAATACCAGCTTCCCAAGCCTGGACGCCCGCAGCGGGCGCCAGTCTGAACTGGCAGGCGCGGCACACCGCCGTGACGGTCAGCTACCTGCACACGGTAAGCAGCGGTGGCGGCCTGATTGGGGCCGTGGAACTCGATAGCGGCAACGCCTCACTGAGGCAGCAGATCACGCGCCACCTCAGCGCCTCTTTTGCCGGCGCGTACGCCAACAATGCAGTTATTTCCGCTGGTTCGTTGGGCGGGCATTCTATTTCCGCGAGCGCCGCGCTGCAGCGCCAGGTCGGCGAGCATGTCATGCTGCAGGGTGGATACACGCGCTTGCATCAGAGCTATAGCGGCATTTTCACGAATCCGGACACAAATCGGGAGTGGGTCTCAGTCTCCTATCAATTTGCTAGACCGCTGGGACGATAATTATTTATGGTTGAAGAGTTGGAAGACGACAATTCAAAGGGGTTCGATCTCCAGCGTTATCTAGGAATCGTCCGCCGCCGTCATATGCAGTTCCTCGTGCCGCTGCTGCTGGGCTGGCTTATCGTGTGGGGGGTGAGCTGGGTTCTGCCTTCGCGCTATCGCTCGGGCACATTGATTCTGGTGGAACAGCCCACCATGCCGAAGGATTACGTCACGCCCAACGTGAACGACGATCTGCAGGACCGGTTACACAGCATCACACAGCAGATTCTCAGCCGTACCCGTTTGCTACACATCATCGATCAGCTGAACCTGTACACAGATTCGCACGGCCGCCTGACGGCCGACGATAAGGTAGATCGCATGCGCAGGGATATCGACATCGAACTGGTGCGCGACGGCCAGGACCGGGTCAGCGCCTTCAATGTTCTCTACATGTCGCACGATCCGCATATCGCACAGCAGGTGACCAGCGAACTTACCAATCTGTTTATCAGCGAAAATCTGGAAGTGAGGCAGCAACAGTCAGAAGACACCACGAATTTTCTCGAGACCCAGCTGGAGGCTGCCCGCAAAACCCTTTCTGCCCAGGAGGAAAAAATTCGGGAGTTCAAGGGTGAGCACGTAGGCCAGCTCCCGGCGCAGGTAGGCAGCAATCTGCAGATTCTGGCGGGGTTGCAATCCCAGTTGCAGGCGGAAGAAGACGCGTTGAACACTGCGAAGCAACAGCGCGTGTACCTCGAAACCCTGGCCAATCAATACCACTCGCTCCAGGCCTCGCCGAAAACCGAGAGCGGAGCGCCCGCAGGTCTGCCCGCCATCGACGACGAATTGAGCAAACTGCGCGCGCAACTTGCGGATCTCAGCGCCCATTACACGGACCGTCACCCCGACGTTCGCAAGGTGAAAGAGCAGATCGCCAAGACGGAGAAAATGCGATCTCAGATGGCTGCCGATCTGAAAGCGAAGGCTTCCGCCGCCCAGTCGGATCCCACCACGACGGCCAACGACGCCGAAATGAGAGATCCAAACTCTCCATTGGTGCAGTTGCAAGGACAGCTTCAGGCCAACCGCGTCGAGATTGCCAATCGCGAGCAAGGGATCAAGGAGCTTTCGGCCAAGGTAACGGATTACCAGGCACGGTTGAATCAGGAACCGGTGCGCGAGCAACAGCTTTCCGATCTAACTCGCGGTTACGATCAATCCAAAGCAAACTATGACGAGCTGTTGAAAAAGAAGAACGAATCGGCGATGGCTACCAGCATGGAATTGCTGCAACAAGGTGAGCGCTTCCGCATCATCGATCCTCCCAGCCTGCCCGTGAAGCCTGATTTTCCCAATCGCTTGAAGTTCTGCATGATTGGACTGGGCTTCGGACTGGCGCTCGGTACCGTCGTTGCCGGCTCTTTCGAAATGATGGATGATCGAATTTACGACGAGAAACAATTTCAGAAGCTGTTGCCGGTTGCGGTGATCTCGGAGATTCCCTCGATCGCCTCAGAAACCGATCAGCAGAGGGAACGGCGGCGGTTGTGGCTGGGATGGGTGGCCGCAGTGGTGGTCTCGGTTACAATCTTGCTGGGTTCGGCACTCAGTTACTTGCGCGGCTGACAATAAACACATGTACAAAGCCTTTTACAGCCTCAAGCGGAATCCCTTCGAGATCACTCCCGATCCCTCGTTTCTGTTTCCCACGCGGAGACACAACGAAGCTTTAGCCGCGCTTTACTATGGCGTCCGGCGCCACAAGGGGTTCGTCGTTCTGACCGGCGAGGTCGGGACCGGCAAGACTCTGCTGCTGCGCTGCCTTCTGCAACTGTTGAAGGACAGCAACGATATCAAGTATGCGTACGTATTCAATGGACGGCTGTCGCCGCTGGAGTTCCTGCAATATATTACCGGCGATCTCGGCTTGCCGGCCTCGGGCAAGAACAAGAGTGAACTGCTTTTGCAACTGGCGGGCTACGTAGTCTCCCGCGCCGAGAAAAAACTGACTACGGTGCTGGTGGTCGACGAAGCGCATCACTTATCGTCTGACATTCTGGAAGAAATCCGCCTTCTGACCAATCTGGAAACTGCACACGATAAGTTGCTGCAGATTCTCCTGGTCGGGCAGCCCGAGCTGGACCAGACACTGGACTCCGTTGATTTACGCCAGCTCAAACAGAGAATCGCGCTGCGTTCGCATTTGTCGGCATTGGATCTCAGCGAAACCAAGGGTTACATCGAGCGCAGGCTGCAACTGGCGGGAAGCCCCACGCCTTCCCTGCTATTTCCGCCGGAGACAGTCGCCGCGATTCATCAGTACTCGCGCGGAATTCCCCGGCTGATTAACACCATCTGCGAGAACGCGCTGATCGCAGCGTACGCGAGGCAGGCATCCGCAGTGACTTCCGAGATGATCGATGCCATCGCGAAAGACTTCCGCCTCGCAGTTCAGGCCCGCAAACTAGAAAAAAATCCTGCGCCCGAGGTCGATCTGCAAGACTTTGCCAGAAAATTGCTCTCGCTGTGCGCCCTCGCGGTCAGCGAACCCGCCGCCCGTGAGGAAGAGCTGACTCCCCGCATGCCGGTTCGAGTGATTAAACAATGAGCCATATCTTTGACGCGTTACAGAGATCGGAAGCCGAACAGTCCGGAACAGAAGCGCCTCTGAACGAATCCACGTTGCCGGTTGCGACCGATTTACTCGAACTCGCGGAGCGCAAACGCCGAACTACGAGCGGGACGGTCACCGACCGCCAGGTGACGCGCCGAGAGATCGATCGTCCAGGAAGCGATCGTCCGGGAAGCGATCGAGCAGGCAGCGATCGCCAGCCGCTCGAACGCCAGGAGCCCCCCAGTGTCATCGATCAGTTCCCCTCTCTGCCGGTTTCCATCCCACCCGATAGTCGGCTGGTATCGGTGGGCGAAGAGGAAAGCCTGGGCGCCGAAAAGTTCCGCTTCCTGGCAGTTCGTTTGCGACAGCTGCGGCAAAGCCGGCCGCTGAAGAAAATCCTGATTACCAGCACCATTCCTCAGGAAGGCAAGAGCACCGTCACGGCCAACCTGGCTTGTACTCTGGCCAGAAGGAAACAGCATAAAACGCTGCTGCTGGAAGGTGATCTGCGCCGTCCCGCAGTGGCGGCGAAATTTGGGTTAGGCGCCGTCCCGGGATTATGCGAATGGCTCCGCGGCGAGACCGAAACCAGAAACATCTACCGGCTGGAGGCTCTGGGCCTTTGGATCCTGCCGGCAGGCAGTGCGCCGGAAAACCCCCTGGAGTTAATGCAGTCTGGAAAGTTGCCCTCGCTCATGGAGGAATTGGCTTCATGGTTTGACTGGATCGTCATCGATTCGCCGCCGGTTCTGCCGCTCGCCGACACCAGTCTCTGGGCCCGCCAGGCCGATGGGATCTTATTGGTAACGAGAAAAGGTATCACCGAAAAACAGCAACTGCAGCGAGGGCTCGAAGCTCTGGAGCGCTCGAAGCTGTTGGGAGCCCTCGTCAATGGCTCTACCGACACAGTACACAGCGATTATTATCTGCGATACGGCGCCGCCACTTCGTCGACTGGCAGCCCGGCTCGAACAGGTAAGCGATCGTAAGCAAGGCGACTTACACGTCTAGTTCTGCATCCCCCCACACGACAAATCCTCAACTGAGAGTTCACTTGTACCCGCTTCAAAAAGCGGGACGGGCGGAGGGAATCATGAATACGCGTCGCTCCAACCACAAACTGAAAGCAATCGGCACAGCGTCCGTTGCGGACCGCACCGCGCTGCGGGAAGAGGACTTCCTGCGCGTGATTTGGCATGAGCGCAAAAGAGCGGAGCGCTGCCAAAAACCCTGCCTCCTCATGCTGGTCGAGATGGAATCCCAATTTCCCCTCGAGCGGAACGGTCAGGCGCTGGCCACAATTTTGTCCGCACTCTCGGCGGCCACGCGCGAGACCGATGTGACCGGCTGGTACAAGGACGATTGCGTGGTGGGAGTCTTGTTCACGGAAATCAACTTCGAGGATGGAGCTTCGATCGTGACCACCGTGATAACCCGCGTCAGCGAAACCCTTCGCAACGGTTTGAGTTCCCGGCAATTCAATCAAGCGAGTGTTTCATTTCATCTTTTCCCGGAAGAGCGCGACGAACAAATTCCCGCGGCCGCCAGCAATCGAGCCCTCTATCCCGATTTGGCGGCACGCCCCGATTTTGCAGAGCGCGATGATTCAAGGAGGCTGGTCCAGCGGTGAAACCGTCTGTTCTAATCGCCACGACGTCTCGCTGGTTCCCGACCGCCCGACTGGCTGCGGCTCTAGCCTCTGCAGGTTGTAGTGTGGACGCGGTCTGTCCCACTGGCCATCCCATGACCAACCTTCGCGGGATGCGCAAGTTCTATACCTTCCGTGGTTTGACGGCCTTGAGATCGTTTGCCGAGGCCATTTGTACCAGCCAGCCCGATTTGATTGTTCCGGGAGACGATTTGGCGACCTGTCATTTGCACAGTCTTTATCAGCGTGAACTTCGGCGCGGCCAGACGGGGCATTCGATTTGCACGCTCATCGAGCGCTCTCTGGGTTCGTCCGAGAGTTTCCCGGTGGTCTACGCGAGAACCGCTTTTATCGACCTTGCCCGCAAAGCGGGCGTTCGGGCTCCAAAGACAGAAGTGATTGCGAATGGAAGCGCACTCGAGCGATGGGTCACAAATGTCGGCTTTCCCACAGTTCTGAAAGCCAATGGCACTTCCGGTGGAGTTGGTGTCAGAGTGGTCCGCACCCTCAAAGAAGCGGAGCAGGCTTTTCGGACGCTGCAAGCGCCTCCATTACTTCTGCGTGCAATCAAGCGTGCGGTCGTCGACCGGGATAAGACGCTGCTTTGGCCATCGCTTTTTCGCCAGCGGCCCGACGTGAACGCCCAGGAATTTGTGCCCGGGCGCGAAGCTACCAGCGCGGTCGCTTGCTGGAACGGAAGCGTCCTCGCCAGTCTTCACTTTGAGGTCATCCAGAAGCGGGATGCCGCGGGACCTTCGAGCGTAGTGCGACTGATCGAGCATGCCGAAATATCCGCCGCTGTCGAAACCATGGTGCGCCAGCTGAAGCTTTCCGGACTGCACGGCTTCGACTTCATGCTGGAAGCGCACACCGGAGCCGCGTACCTGATCGAAATCAATCCTCGCACGACCCAGGTCGGGCATCTGACACTGGGTGCCGGGCGCGATCTTCCCGCGGCTTTGTACTCAGCCTTGTCTGGTGCCGAACTCCGGACGGCTCCCCTGATTACAGAAAACGACACCATCGCTCTGTTTCCCCAAGAGTGGATGAGAGATCCCGAGAGTTCATTCCTACAGTCGGCTTATCACGATGTTCCCTGGAACGAACCCGAACTGCTTCGTGCTTTTGCCGGTAAACGTAAACAGCAAGGTGCATTCGCCTTCCAAACCAAGCCGGTACAAAAGCTTGCTCCGGTGCGTCTGCCACGCCTATGACAATTCCACACAAGGGTTCCGCTGCGAGCGCCGGATTGCCTCACCGGAACTCCGAGACTTTTTCTGAACGCTTTCTTCACCATCGCCATGCTTCAAGCCGCACTCGCATGATAGGAAAGAAGCCATTGCGAGTCATGAAATTTGGCGGCACGTCGGTGGGCGATGCCTCTTGCATCGGGAGAGTTACCGAAATCATTCGAGCCGCTTCGCTGGAGAGCGAAGTTGTCGTGGTAGTCTCCGCCATGAGTGGCGTGACCAACAAGCTGGTCGCTGCCGCCAGCTACGCGGAGGCTGCGGATGAGAAAGCAGCGTCCTCGATTTTCGCTGAATTACGCCGGCAGCACATCGCCGCCGCTAGCGAATTGATTCGTTCGGCAACCGAGCGCAGCCGCATCGCAGGCGAAATGGAAGCTCTGTTTCAAGCCGGTGATCGCCTGTGCCAGGGAACCATGCTGCTTGGCGAGTTGTCGCCCCGCACGCGGGATGCGATCTCGAGTCTCGGAGAGCGCTTATCTGTTCTTCTGGTGGCAGCCGCTCTCAACCAGCTCGAGGTGCCGGGCGAAGCGATTGAGGCTACGGAACTCATTGTGACGGATGCAAGCCACGGTGCCGCCGATCCCTGCATGGAGGCGACGCGGCAACGTTGCGAGGCACGACTCAGGCCCGTTCTGCAGCGAGGGGTGATTCCGGTGATCACCGGATTTATCGGCGCCACAGCCGACGGCGTACTTACCACCCTCGGCCGCGGAGGCTCAGACTACTCCGCAACGATTGTGGGCGCCGTGCTCAACTCCGACGAAGTGATTATCTGGACGGATGTGGACGGCTTGCAGACCGCGGATCCGCGCCTGGTGCCGGACGTGTGCACCATCCCGGAGGTCTCCTATCGGGAAGCCGCTGAACTGGCTCACTTCGGCGCCAAAGTGCTGCATCCAAAAACTCTTCGAGCTCTAGCCCAGTGCGGAATTCCGCTCTGGATCCGCAACACCTTCGCTCCCGAGCGGCTGGGAACAAAGATTACGCCGGCAGGCCCGGCAACTCCCTCCAGCACCGGATCGGTAACCGCGCTCAGCGCCATGTCCGACGTCGCGTTAATCACCATCGGTGGACCGGACCTTGCAGGAGTGCCGGATGTTCTCGGTCGCGCCTTCCGGGCAACAGCTTCGGTTCGAGCCGACGTGTTGCTGCTCTCGCAGGCATCTTCGCAGAATGAGTTGTGCCTGGTCATTTCCTCCGCCATGGCTCAGCGAACGATTGAGGCTTTGCGATTTGAATTTGCCGATGACCTGGCGCGCGACCTCACGCATCAAATCACCGTTGACTCGACGGTTGCCATCGTTACCTTGGTCGGCCAAGGCATCAAGTCGATTCCTGGAATCGTGAGCTGTGCTTTCGGAGCCCTGGCCCGCGAAAATGTAAACATCGTTGCCATCGCGCAGGGTGCATCGGAGTGCACGATCTCATTCGTGGTGGCGAAAAAGGATGTCAGCTCCGCAATCTCGAGCATCCATCGCGAAATTGGACTAGCGGACGGTGGGACAGGCTGGTTCGGTCCATTCTTCGGTCCCGTCTTCGCTTCGGGCGAGCGCACCACTCCCCACGCCTATGCCGTCCCAACGAACCCCGCCCCAACGGACGAAGTTCCTGCCCAGAAATAAACGACGAACAGAACCCGTGGCGGCTTGCGTGCGTAGGTTTATGGGATGGCGCCTTGCACTCGTGTTTAGTCCTTGAATTTTCCAATCTCCAACTCAATTGTTCAACTCAATCGGAGACTCCCCCGCTTCTGCTGCAAGCGAAATCGAGCAGCGACAGGGAGATAATTTGTGAAGGTAAGTCGAATTAATCAGTCCGAGATTCCGCCGCGCGGTCTGCCGCTACCGAGTCAGAGGTATACCGTCCTGGCAGAAGAGCCCTTTCATCGCATGATCGCGCTCGAGAGAAAACGGACAGAGCGCTCAGGCCAACCGTTCGTGCTCATGCTGCTCGATGGAGGAGACTGCCTGCCCTCCGATCAAAGCGGCAAAGTGCTGAGCAAGATACTATCAGCCCTGTCGCTGTCCACGCGGGACACTGATGTGACGGGTTGGTACAAGAATCACTCGATTGTGGGCGTGCTGTTTACCGATATCAGCGCCGACGAGCGCGAGTCGATTCTGGGCACCATGATGGGCCGGGTGAGCGAAACCCTGCGAAATAACTTGAACGATCAGAAATTTCAGCAGATCAGTATTTCTATGCACGTCTTCCCGGAGGAATGGGATCACGACTTCACTCACGGCAACCCCGCCCTGTATCCCGATTTTGTGAATCGCCATGATGGCCAGAGGCTCGCCCGCATCACCAAGCGGTTGATGGACATTGTCGGCAGCGCAGCGGCTCTGACGCTGTTGTCACCGATTTTCCTGGTCGTTGCTCTCCTGGTGAAGCTCAGTTCGAAGGGTCCCGTTCTTTTCAAGCAGGAGCGTCTGGGCCAATTCGGTAAGACTTTCACCTTCCTTAAATTCCGCTCGATGTACGCCAACAATGACCGCAAGATTCATCAGGAGTTTATGAGGCGCGTCATCAAGGGGGATCACGACGGAGAGGCCGAGGGTGGAAGCAAGAAGGTTTATAAGATGACGAACGACCCGCGGATCACCAAGATCGGGTCGATTTTGCGGCGGACGAGTCTGGACGAACTGCCGCAGTTTATCAATGTCCTGAAGGGCGATATGTCTCTGGTCGGTCCCAGACCACCGATCGCTTACGAATGCAAGGAATATGACATCTGGCATCGCCGCCGCGTGCTTGAGATCAAGCCGGGCATCACCGGCCTGTGGCAGATCAAAGGGCGCAGCCGCGTGCGCTTCGACGAGATGGTCCGTCTCGACCTGCAGTACGTGCGGAACTGGTCGCTATGGCTGGATCTGCAAATCCTGGCGCAAACACCAAAGGCTCTGTTCAGCGATGATGCTTTTTGATCAGATTGAGGACTCTAATGGCAACCTCCCCGGCTCGTCCACTTCAAATTCCGGCACGTCGAATCGCTGTAGTCGATTGCCCGGAGCAGGCTACATCACACCCTGAGGTTCAGGAAACCGCGACGGCGCCATCTGGCGTTGACTCGAAGACCGAACCGAAAATCGAACCGAAAATCGAACTGAAAATCGAACCGCAGAGCGAGCCGAGGACGGCTCACGGTATCGATCCGCTTGTCGATCGCCGCTGGGAGGAGTTGGTGCAAACCCATCCCCGAGCGTCCGTCTTTCACTGTTCGGCGTGGCTCAAAGCTCTGTCGCGTACTTACCAGTACCAGCCGATTGCCTACACCACGTCGCCTGCCGGCCAGAAACTGGAGAACGCCATCGTGTTTTGCCGCATCCAAAGCTGGTTGACGGGAAGGCGCCTGGTTTCACTGCCATTCTCAGATCACTGCGAGCCCTTAGTCGACGCCAGAGACGATCTCGATGCCATTATGGCCGCGCTGGAGCAGGATTCTCGCGAGCGAGATTTGCGGTATATAGAGTTGCGTCCTTTGCAGCAGATCGAGATCAAGACTTCACTCCATCACTCGACTGTTCCTTATACATTCCATCAATTGGACCTTGCACCCGGACTTCCAATGCTGTTCGCCAACTGTCACAAGAATTCGACGCAGCGAAAGATTTTGCGGGCGGAGCGCGAAGGCTTGCGCTATTGCGAAGGGTGCACCGAAGAATTCGTGGACCATTTCTACGGACTGCACACCATCACGAGAAAACGCCACCGCCGGCCGCCGCAGCCCCGAAAATGGTTTGTCAACCTGATCGATTGCTTTGGCGACGCGCTGAAGATTCGGGTCGCCTTTAAGGCCAATCGCCCGCTGGCCGCGGTGATCACCATTCGCCACAAAGGGACGATGGTTTACAAATACGGCGGCAGCGACCCGCGATTCAATCATCTTGGAAGCATGCACCTCCTGCTCTGGGCGGCGATCGAGGAGGCCAAAGCCGCGAACCTGCAAAGCTTCGACTTTGGCCGGACCGATGCCGATCAAAAAGGGCTTATCACCTTCAAGAAGCGCTGGGGCTCCACGCAATCGGATCTGGTCTACTCGAGGTACGCACTCTCGCAGGATGTCGCTCACATGTTCGAGGCGTCTGGGAGCTGGAAATCCAGAGTGGCGAGGCACCTGCTCTCCCGGATGCAGCCTGGCATTCTTTCGGTGGTCGGCCGGGCTCTCTACCGGCACGTTGGGTAATCGATATGGCGGGACAACAGATGGTAAACACTGGAACTACATAAAGAAAGATTGCAGAGATAGAAATGACTTCCTCTTCTTCTAGTACCGATCCACAACTTTGCTCCCGGCCGAACACCGGATTGGTAGTCTCGGTGGTCATTGTAGTGTGGAATGCCAAGAAGTACGTCCTCGAGTGCCTCGGGTCGTTGCGCGAACATTCCGCCCAGTCGTGTTCGGAAATCATCGTGGTCGATAACGCCTCGACGGACGGCACTCCGGACTTGGTCGAGAAACTGTACCCGGAGTTCAAGTTGATTCGCAACCAGGAAAATCTTGGCTTCGCCAAGGCGAACAACATTGGCATCGCCGCAAGCTCAGGAGAGTACGTCTGCCTGGTGAACTCGGACGTAAAATTTACCAGCGATTGTATTTCTGCGCTGAGGCAATTCCTTGACGAGAATCCTGCCGTCGGAATGGTTGGCCCGAAGATGTTTACCGCCGCTGGCGAGGTTGCACGGTCCACCATGCGTTTCCCGACCATATGGAACTATTTCAGCCGCGCCCTGGGACTCGATGTTGCCTTTAAAGGATCCCGCTGGTTCGGCGGCCTGTTAATGTCCGACTTCGATCATCAAACGACCACGCCTGTGGAGGTCCTCAACGGCTGGTTTGTGTTAATTCGCCGCAGCTCCATCGACCGTGTTGGCCTCCTCGATCCTCAATTCTTCATGTACGGAGAAGATGTGGATTGGTGTTACCGCTTCCACCAGGCTGACGAGGGCGTCGTTTTCTTCGCGGAAGCGGGGGCGATCCACTACGGCGGAGGCAGCTCATCTCACGCGCCGCTGCGCTTTTATCTGGAGCTGTATCGGGCTACCTGGCAGTATTGGCGGAAACATCACGGTGCGCTGGCGCAGTTGGGCTTTTTGCTGGCCTTTGCAGTTCATCACTGCATCCGGTTGCTGGGCTCGGCATTCATCTATCTGTTCCTGCCCTCACAGAGGACAAGCACCGTTGCCAAGTTCAAACGAAGTCTGGCGTGCCTGCAATGGGTAGGGGCGGCCAAGTTCAAACACTTGGAGACCAGCCACAAGGCCGCCTGAGCCGCGGGACTGGCCAAAGACCGCTTCTAACTCCGTTCGCACATGTACGAGACCGAAACAAATTCTGCGGTTGAAAGTCCGGCGCAACTTCCCCAAGAAGTGATCCGTTCGTTCGAACACCTCCGGGGACGGATACAATCTCGAACCGTTCTACCCTGGAGCGAGCACTGCACGGAATGTGTCTGGCCGACCTGCTATTCGACCTGCGATCTTTACAGCGCACGTCCGGATGGGGGCTGCCGGCGGTTTGCCGACGGAATGGTGAGGATCGAGCTCCCCGCTTCCGTCAACTCTTATATTCTGAAAATCCGCTTCAAGCGCTGGGGAAAACTTTGGACACCCGGCAATGTGCGCTTGCATTCGGCGGAGAAGGCGGAAAAGCTCGAAAAAAGAGACTACCGGATCAGCAAAACGCTGCAAAGCATCCCAGTGCCTTCTTTGGTAAAGATCACGACCGCGACGAAGGTTTATGGCTTCAAAAAAAGAGCGGCAGCTTCAGCATCCCACGGCGAAGAAATGCCGTCATCTTTCCTGCTGGAGTGCTATAACCCGGAATCACACAACGTTCAACTGTCCCTGACCATGCGCCCGAGCGACGCGGATGCGATGATTCCCTTTCAGAAACTGCTCGACCTGGCTCCGGGATTTCATCGAATCCGAATTCCAATCGAAGAAATTACCGCGCTGCTCGATCTCCGCCAGCCGTTTGGAATCGACCTTACTCCGAACGACGAGATCAACGAAACCACTCTTTATTTTGGCTTGATGGAGTTCGCAACCGAGCTGGCGGAGAGCAGGAAAGCGGACAGACGCGGGAAAAAAGTCAAATGCGTCGTCTGGGACCTGGATAACACTCTTTGGGATGGCGTGCTGGTAGAGGACGGTCCGGAGCGGTTGCGCTTGAAGAGCGGCGTGGCTGCGATTATTCGGGAACTGGATCAGCGCGGGATTTTGCACTCGATTGTCAGCAAGAACGATCCCGGCACCGCGCTTCCGGTGATCAAGAACTTCCATCTTGACCAGTACTTCCTGTGCCCGCAGATTTCCTGGCGGCCCAAGAGCCAGGGGATTCGAGCCATTGCCCGACAGCTGAATATCGGCATCGAGAGCATCCTGTTTATCGATGACTCTGAATTTGAGTTGAGGGAAGTTGCGGCGGCGTGCCCGGAGTTGCAGGTCTTGAACGCGGAGCACTACAGCTCCCTGCCTGAGCGAAGCGATTGCATCGCTCCTATTACGGCGGAGAGCCGGGAACGGCGCAAACTCTATAGAGTGGAGGAGAACCGGCAGGCGGTCGCCGAGAACTTTACCCACGACTACATGGCCTTCCTTCGGCATTGTGAGATCAATCTGACTGTCCGCCCTATGACGAAGGAGAACCTCGAGCGGGTCCATGAACTGACGCAGCGCACCAACCAGATGAATTTTTCCGGCAACCGCTACGACCGCGATGTTTTGCGAGAGTTGTTGTCCAAGCCCTACCTGGAGACGTTCGTGCTGAGTTGCGAAGACCGCTTTGGCAGCTACGGAGTGATCGGGTTTTCCATCGTCGACCGCCGTGAACCCCGTATGATCGATCTGATGTTCAGCTGCCGCATTCAATCGAAGCGCGTCGAACACGCATTTCTGGCCCGTGTCATCCGCAAGTATGTCGACGAAACCGGTTACGATTTCTACGCCAATTACCGGAAGACACCGCGGAATGCTCCTTCGGGAAAGGTCTTTGCCGATCTGGGAATGGAAGAAGTGGAAAACCGTGACGGACTTCTCTCACTGCGGTTTCCGGCGGATAGAGCGATTCCGGAAGACGGCGTCATTCGCGTCACGACTCACGACGCGCTCGAAGGGATGCCAGCGTGAGTCTCCGATCCGGCCTGGGTGCGATGCGGAGGCAGATGTTGTGTTCGCTGGATCGCCGCGAAGTGCCCCTCGAGAATCGAGAGCCGATTGTGTCGTTCAGCTTCGACGATTTTCCGCGAAGCGCGTATTCGGTGGGCGGCTCCATTTTGGAGAGCTTTGGGGCTCGAGGAACCTTCTACACGGCCTGCGGATTAATGAACACCTGCAATGAACTTGGGAACCAGTTTCGGATGGACGATCTTGATTCTTTGCTCGATCGAGGCCATGAACTGGCCAGCCACACCTACAGCCATCTTTCCGCGCGTTCCGTTTCCTGCGAAGCATTTTGCCGGGATGTAGAGAAGGGCAGGCAGGCCATCGAAAAAGTGACTGGTGCCGAGTCCCTAAATTTTGCTTACCCCTTCGGCCACGTCACGCTCCGCGCCAAACAGGCGCTGGGATTGAGCCTCGCCAGCGCCAGAGGCATATTTCCTGGCTTCAATGGGCCGAAAGCAGATCTCAACCTGCTGCGGGCGAACAGCCTGTACGGCGACCTTGACGGCGCCGGACGAGTGGAAGAATTGATTGCCGAAAACTGCAGGCGGAAGAGCTGGCTGATTTTCTACACTCACGATGTGCGTCCCAATCCTTCGCCATATGGGTGCACGCCGGCATTGCTGGAAGCGGCCGTATCCTGCGCCGCCCAGAGCGGCTGCCGGATTCTGACGGTACGGGAAGCGATGCGGGACGCCGGGATCCAATACGGCAGCCCTGATTCCCACGCCCGGCAGTGCGTGTCCTGGTGACTTCGGTCAATGTCCTTCTGTGTCTTTGCTCAGATTTTGAGGCGGTATACCCTTATTCATCGGACTTGCCCACCAGCAAGCCCCAGAATTCAATAGGGGTCCCCCAACTATGAATCGCCTGATTCGCTCTACCCTCGTGATCTCAACCTTAAGCTTGTTGATTCCTGTAATCGCCTCGGCGAGCAGTTACTATATTGCCGCCAATGGAAATGATTCGAACAGTGGTTCGAAAACCAGCCCCTGGCAACACGCGCCCGGAATGCCGAATTGCAAAGCAAACTGTGCTGCCGTAACGCCGCAGGCGGGTGACAGCATTATCTTCCGTGGCGGAGATACGTGGCACTTCGGGAACGCCAGTCTGACTCCCTATGTGGGCGGCAAGTCGTGGAATTTTTCCTGGAGCGGTGCCAACGGAAGTCCGATCTACATCGGCGTCGATCAATCGTGGTACTCCGGCGGGTCCTGGGCGCGTCCGGTCTTTACCGGCGATGACGCCGTTACTACCAGCACAGTATCCTCTTGCACCTACGACTTCAACAATGTGAACGTGGTTCTTCTGGGCACCGATGACCACATCCGGCTGGACAACTTCGAGATGATGGGCTTCTGTTATTCGGGTACCAGCGACCCGAACGCAGGGTTCGTCAATTTCGGCGGAACCGACGCTATCGTGGAGAATATGTACTTTCACGGGATGACGATCGAATCCGCGCTGAATTATGACGAACAGGTTGCGATTCACGGCAGCGGCAATGGCTTCAAAGGCGACCTCACTAACCAGTGTCTCTACAACGTTTTCGACAATTCGGATGGTTCCCTGGGTACAACAGGAACCTATCCCAACGGCAAAGCGACGCTGGAGGCCATCCAGAATGCCTGCGCGGTCGTGGCGTTCAGCGTATTCAATCGAGTTTCGAATGGTATCGTTGGCACTTCTACCAGTGTCCACGACAACCTCTTCCGCGACATGTACGAGCCCAAGGGCGCGGTGCATGGCAACATCTGGAACTCCAATAACGATGGATTGGTGAACGTTGGCACTCAGCGGTTTTATAACAACGTTTTCTATAACATCAACGAGGGGGTCAGTGTATGGCTGATGCCTACTCCGGTGGCCTACATCTTCAATAACGTCGCCTGGAACAATTCCAACTCCGCCAACTGCTATGTGATCGGCGGATCGCCAGGAGCGAGTGTTTACTTTTATAACAATACCAGCGATGCGCCCTGCAATCTGCGTGCCTTGAATAACGGCTTCGATCCGGTTTGGAATGGCACCGTCTATTTGCAGAATAACCACTTCATCGGCTACTCGCCTGCGACCCCTTCCAGCGTGTATGACTGCGATTCGGGTGCCACTTGCAAATGGGTAGACAAAGGGAACGAGCTATTTCAAACTGAATCCGTAGCAAATTCCCAGGGATACACGCCGAGTAATGAATACGCACCCGCTTCGGGCGGTTCCACGATAGGAGCAGGGGCGAATCTTTCCACTCTATGCGGAACCTTCTCCTCCGACTCCGAGCTTTGCCAGGGAACCAGCGATGGTGTGAGCGAGCAGGGCGGCAGCGGAGGCGAGATTGCTTCTGACCCGGCGATTCCAATGATTCCGCGACAGTCGTCGTGGGATATCGGAGCTTACAACTTCGGCGGCGGCAGTAGTGTTCCTGCAGCACCAACGGGCCTTTCGGCTTCGGTTCAATAATGACCTTGGCCGGGCTTTCAGCAAACCCGACAGTCTTGGACTAATCTCACCGACTCCTGAAAACGAACGATGAGTATGTTGCATAGGTGTCGGGTCGGAGCGTTCCGAACGATGGAGAGAATGGGCATTCACATCGTGCCCAATCATTTTTACGAACCCGTTCCGGATACCCGACACATTCCGGAAGGCTTCTGGGAGCGTCCTTCCGAGTTGATCGGAATTGATTTGGACGAAGCCGCTCAGATCGCTCTGCTAGACGAGTTCCAACGGAAATACAAGGCGGAATATGATCAATTCTTGAATCCCCAGTCCGCTCCCGCTGGGTTTTCTCTTCCAAATCGATCCTTCAGCTCAGTAGATGCCGAGATCCTTTATTGCATGATTCGCCACTTTAAGCCGAGGGCAATCATGGAGATTGGTTCAGGTAATTCGACGTTACTGTCTGCTGACGCGATCTTAAAAAATAGCCGCGAGACAGGCAGCCTTGCAAGTCTGGTTGCGATTGAGCCCTACCCGAATGAAACCCTTGAAAAAGGCTTCCCGGGCCTGACCAGAGTGATTAAGGCTCCGGTTCAATCCGTCCCCCTCAGAGAGTTTGAGATGCTGCGCGAGAACGATATCCTTTTCATCGACAGCAGCCACGTCTTGAAGACAGCAAGTGATGTCCAGTACGAATACCTCGAAATTGTTC
Source organism: uncultured Acidobacteriota bacterium (assembly GCA_963717205.1). GTDB lineage: Bacteria > Acidobacteriota > Terriglobia > Terriglobales > Acidobacteriaceae > Sulfotelmatobacter. The sequence goes on from CAVQVP010000003.1 coordinate 628,547, forward strand.
CCCGATTAAAAAAGGGAGTAATCGTCCATTTTCATGACATCTTCCTACCCTTTTCCTATCCGAAATCCTGGGTGGTCAACGAACTAAGATTCTGGAACGAACAATACGTCCTGCAAGCTCTCTTAGCTTTTAACAAATCGTTTCGAATTCTATGGGCGGGTAACTATATGAACCATATACATCCTTCAGCCCTGCAACAAGCGTTCGGTTCCTACTCTCCCCAAGGAACTACCCCCGGAAGCTTTTGGATCAAGCGAGTGTCGTAATAAGCCGCCATTTTTCGGAAACAATCGCGATTTCACCCACGCAATGAAACCTGAACAAGGACCGCAGAACTTCAAGTTCGGAGGCGGCGTATCCGAGACCTTCCTCAATCCAGGGGTTCTGGTCTTGATTCTGATCGCCGGCGTCTTGATCTGCGTGTGGCCGCGCAAGAAGGCAACGGTAGTGTTCCTAGTCGCTTCTTTGCTCATCCCGGCGGATCAGATTCTGCTGCTTGGGCCGGCGCATTTTTCCATGCTGCGGATTCTGGTGCTGTTCGGAATCTTTCGGATGATTCGAGAGAAGGCCGCTTCGAAGCTGCGAGTGTTTAGCGGCGGACTCAACAAAATTGATGTGTCTCTTATTCTGCTGACTGGATTTACTGCGTTGAACGGAATCCTGCTTTTTCAGGCAACCGGCGCGGTGATCAATCAGTTGGGAAATCTCTACACTGTCTTCGGCGCGTACTTCCTGATCCGGTCCCTGATTCGGGATGAAGACGATGTTGTGGATGCGATCCAAACCCTGGCATGGATTTCGGCTGTGATCGCTGTGATCATGAGCTACGAATTCTTAACGGGACATAATCCTTATGCCATCCTGGGAGGGGCGCGGGCGTCCGATTACGCCTCCCTTGCCGCTCGCAACGATCGTTTTCGTGCTCAGGGCCCATTCGCACACTCAATTCTGGCTGGAACTTTTGGCGCGGTCTCGCTGCCTCTGTTCGTTGCCTTGTGGTGGAAGGGGAAAAAGTATCGCACCGTCACCCTGGTCGGAATCGTGTCCACCCTGGTGATGACCGTCACGTGTGACTCCAGCACTCCGGTGATTGCATATGCTGCAGGAGTAACGGCACTCTGCCTCTGGCCCCTGCGAAAATTCATGCGCGCGATACGCTGGGGGATCGTCGTTACCCTGGTATCTCTCCATTTGGTGATGAAGGCGCCGGTGTGGCACCTGATCGCGCGGATCGATATCGCGGGCGGCTCCTCTTCGTGGCACCGCTACATGCTGATCGATCAATGCATTCGCCACTTTTGGGACTGGTGGCTGATCGGCGTAAAAGATACCAGCATCTGGGGCTGGGATATGTGGGACACGGCCAACGAGTACGTTGGCACCTGTGATAATTCCGGACTTCTACCTTTTCTGTTGTTTGTGGCCGTCATGGTATTCGGTTTCAAGTATCTGGGACGAGCCAGACGCGCCGTGGCGAAAGACAGAAAGAAAGCTCTCTTTGTTTGGGCGATCGGGTCGGCACTGTTTGCCAACGTAGTGGCATTCCTTGGAATCTCCTATTTCGATCAAACCATCGTCGCCTGGTATGCGCTGCTGGCAATGATTTCGACGATCGCCACGGTTTCTTCGAAAAAAGAGCAGAATCGTTCTGAAGTTTTTTCAGAGGAGGCCGCCTTCATCTCAGAGTCAGCGCAGTGGGCCACCGCCGCCGGGGAGCGGGATGAGTTGGACGTTACGGTAAAGGCGTGGCATCAGTCGCCGGGCACAGCTTCTGTCTAAGATTGTTGGGAAATAAAAAGCCAACCTGCCGCTTTACAGCATAAACAGCAACACCTCAGACTCATCAATTTCGACTCACGCATTTTATGAACAGGAATATGCCCAAGAGAAAACTAACATTCGTCGTAGCGGTCAATAACAGGGACGTTTTGCAGAATAATCTTCTCGCATCCCCTTGCTTTCGCAAACCTCACGGTCACCAGATCATTATTCAAGAGGGCTTCAATTCTGCCGCGAAAGCCTACAACGACGCGATTGACCGGGCCCAGAACGAATTAATGGTCTTCGTTCACCAGGACATAATCCTTCCCGAGCAATGGCTGAACCAGGTTGAAAACGCGCTCCAGCAACTGGAGGAGCAGGATCCATCTTGGGGAGTCCTCGGGTGCTACGGAAAGACTCAGACTAACGAAGGCCGTGGCTGGGTTTATCAGTCTGGCCCTGGAATGATTGGAGCACCATTCGAAAATCCCGCCCCGGTTCAGACTCTCGATGAAATCGTTTTGATCCTCCGAAGATCGTCGCATTTACGTTTTGACGAAGGTTTGCCCCATTTCCATTTGTATGGCACGGATATTTGCCTGAGGGCAAAACAGTCCGGCAGAACCACTTACGCCATCCCTGCCTTTTGTATTCATAACTCGAGTCAGGGTTTTATCCTGCCCAAGGAATTTTATGAGTGTTACTGGCACGTGCGGCGGGCCTGGAGCTCGCAGTTGCCGATCCAGGCGAGCTGTATCCGAATCACGAAGCTGAATCTGGCGATGTACAAGAGACGGCTTTCGGAGATTTATTTTCGTTACAGCCGCCCGCATGCGATCAAGGGGCGCCGGGTTCAAGACATCCGGCAGCTCGTCAAAGAAGCGGACATGACAATAGAGCAAAAGGTAGAAGACGAGGCAACTTCGCAATGCACAGTTTGAGTTTTGAGCCTGAATAACGTTCCGGAATAAATAGTCCCCGAAGTAAGGATTATTTCGAAGTAAACATTTTCGAAGTAAACAATGGAAATCATCGAAAAAATTGACGTCATGAATGCGGTTGCAGTACCGCCATCAGATCCCTCGTTCGTCCGTATCTCGAAGCAGGTGAAGCGGTCTTTTCGCCAGGTTCGAGAGGGCGGAAGCCTGAAAGCCAAGGTCTTCCGTGGCGGAATTTGGATGGGTGCAGGAAGCTTTTCCGAACAACTGACTCGCTTTGGCCGGAACATGATTCTGACGCGGTTGCTTGCGCCGGAAGCGTTTGGAACCATGGCCGTCGTCTTATCCGCCGGCAGCGTGATCCAGATGATCACGGATATCGGGGTGAAAGAAGCCATCATCCAAAACCCGCGAGGCTCGGAAGAACATTACATGAGTGCCGCATGGTGGCTCGCATCCCTTCGGTCTCTGTCAATTTATGCCTGTATCTTCCTGCTGGCTCCCTTCATTTCGAAGTTCTATGGCAACCAGGAATTGGTTCCACTTTTGCGCGTGGTTGCCCTGTCGGTGATTCTCGAAGGTACTCTGAGTTCCAAGGCTTATGTTGCGATCAAGAACATGAGCTTTAAGAAGTGGGCGGTGATTTACCACGGAGGGGGGATTGGCGGGGTTGTCATAACCCTGATTCTGAGCCTCTTTATTCGCGACGTGTGGGCGTTGGTGCTCGGCAATGTAGCAGAGAGCGGCATGAGGTGGATTTTGTCTTACGTGCTCTGCCCTTATCTGCCGTCATTTTCGTGGGATCGGGAAGCCGCTCGCGATCTGCTGCGCTTCTCCCGCGGCTTGTTCGGACTATCGTTTCTAAACCTGATTTTCTCCCGAGCCGACGTGTTTGTGTTGGCCAAACTATTCTCGCCCGCCGCGCTCGGCCTCTACGTGATGGCGATTTACCTGGTTCAGACGCCGGCAAGTTTCTTGATGAATCTTTTGGGGCAAACTCTGCTCCCCACCTTTTCGAAGGTGCAAGGGAACAAGGTCCGGGAAAATCGCATCTTGTTACAAGTCAGCTCAATGCTCGTCCAGTTGGGAATACCCGCTCTGGTTTTTATGGCTCTCTGTAGCCGCTCGCTGCTCGGACTGTTTTACGGGGGACGCTATGCTGCCGCAGCCGTGCCGCTGATTTTCGCATCATGCGTCGTATTTATCAATATTTTGAATGGACAAATTACTACGGTTTTTTACGGCAGAGGTGTCCCTCAGTTGCACCGGCGCGCCGTTGCGATCATGGCGGTATTGATGGTGGCCCTGGTTTATCCATTTTCAAAATGGTTCGGACTGGTTGGAGGACAGCTTGCCTGCCTGGTCGCAGTCTCAGTTGGGTACGGCTTCCAGCTTCTTCGTCTTAAAGAGCTCACGGAGATCAGTCTGCTGCAATATGTGAGGCCCTTTGTCTCAGGTGCAATGCTTTCCCTTTTCGTTCTCGCGACTTGGCTTGCGACCAGGAGCCTTCCGATATCGAACCGGCCGTCGGCGAACATCCTTCTTGCGGCCCTGGGTTGCTTACTGGCATACGGATTCTGGGCGGCCGCTTTCTTACGAAAGCGTGAGAGCGCCGCCTAGTCGAAGGCTTCATTCGCCCCGAAATATCAAATACAACTTTAGCGCAAGGAGATTCGATGATTGGCACGCTTGAAAATTTGGAGAACCTGGGAACGGACACTGAGACGATCTCAGTTCCGGTCGCGCAACCCGCGAGCTGCCCGATCTGCAGCAGCTCTCAGGTCAGCCTTTTGCTGACGGCACCTGACAGATTCCACTTGCGCAAAGAGATCTATAGCCTGCTTAGCTGCTTGTCTTGCAGCGGTGTGTGGCTTTCAAACCCGCCGAAACCCGCGGAAATGGGACTTCACTACAGCGAAGATTATCACAACGGGATCGTTGCGGCTGGCGAAGGTTCCGCTGCCAGCCGTTGGAGGGATCAAGTGAAACTTATCTCCCAACATAAACGCGGCGGAGCGATTCTTGATATCGGCTGCAGTTCCGGCGGCTTTCTCAGCACAATGAAGAGTACCGACTGGCAACTGTTTGGAATCGAGATGGAAGAATCCACTGCGCAACGAGCCCGGGCAAACACCGGAGCCGAGGTCTTCGTCGGTGATGCGATGGATGCCCCGTTCTTGCCGGGTAGCTTTGACGTTATTACTACCTTTGATGTTCTCGAGCATGTCTACAATCCCGGTCAGTTTTTGACCAAGGTTCTGGAGTGGCTGAAGCCTGGGGGCATCTATTACGCAATGATGCCCAACATTGATTCCTGGGAGGCCAGAGTATTCCGCAGCCACTGGTATGGCCTCGAATTGCCGCGTCACCTGTTCCATTTCTCCCCGAAATCGCTCAGATATCTCATGAACCAGATCGGCTTCTCGGAAGTATCGGTTATGACGCCTGCAGTGTCCTATGTGGAGCGCAGTACCGGATATGTTTGCTCGAGCCTGCTGGAGACGGTCGGCCTCTCAGCGACGCCGCAGTCAACGCCGAAACCGGTAAGTCTTCCCTGGAAGGTCGTTCGTAAAGGGATTCGGCTCGCCGTTATCAGACCCCTCGCTCATATCGCTTCCATAGCCGGAGCAGGTCCAAGCATGGAAGTGGTTTTCAGGAGAGGTTCCGAAGAATAGTCGCTTCAAGGGATGTCGGCAAATCAATGATTTCGATCATTATTCCCGCGCACAATGAAAGTTCGGTGATCGCCCGGACTTTGAAGGCCATCACTGACGGCGCCGACTCCCGTGAGTTAGACGTGATCGTCGTTTGCAACGGATGCACCGACGATACCGCGGCTGTGGCACGTGGTTTTGGCTCTCCGATTCGCGTCATCGAGACTGACACCTCTGGCAAAACTCACGCTCTCAATCTCGGGGACGAAGCCGCTCGCGCTTTCCCACGAATTTACGCTGACGCTGATGTAGTCATCACGATCGATACGATTCGAGCCCTGGCGTCCCGTCTGGAGCGTGGAGATGTGCTGGCCGTCGCTCCTGCTCCCAACTTTGATCTCAATGGCTGTTCGTGGCCGGTTCGAGCCTGTTATCAAATACGGTCGCTGCTTCCATCCGCGCAGGAAGGCATTGGAGGCTCTGGGGTCTACGCACTATCCGAAATTGGCCGGGCACGATTTCGCGAATTTCCAGCGCTGACTGCAGACGATGGGTACGTGCGCATCCAGTTTCGATCTATCGAGCGGGAAACCGTGACTTCCGCGAATTCGACTGTGTTTCCACCGCGGACTATCAAGGACTTACTTGCAACCAAGACCCGCGCTCACTACGGCTCGGCCGAATTGGCCGCTCTGTTTCCCGGACTCTGGAAAAACCGCGGGGAGAGCAACCACAAATCCCTGATGCGTTTGTTCCTGAATCCGCGGTTGTGGCCCAGTCTGGCCGTTTATTGTTGGGTTACCAGCATTGCAAAGCGCCGGGCCCAACGCCGCCTTCGCGCCGGGGCAGCGAATTGGGAACGGGACAATACTTCTCGCGCCCTCGCTTAGTTCCTTAGAGAATTTCTTGACACTTCGCGCGCTCAACCGAGCGAATAAGAATTGAATTCATGCGCAGAGCGACAATGATGACCGCGTTAATGGCAACCATGGGGCTGACCGGTGCTGCTGCATATTTCTCACCTTGGTTGTGGCGGCACTATCGCATGCGCCGCGTGCGAGCCGAAGTTACGAAGAACCGGATCCTGGCACTCACTTATGACGACGGCCCCAGCCCCGCATTGACTCCGCAACTGCTCGACCTGCTTCAGGATCGCAATGCTCGGGCCACCTTTTTCATGCTGGGCCGGCAGGCACAGCAACACCCCCACATTGTTGACCGCGTGATTCGCGAAGGTCATAACGTTGGCTGTCACACCGATCAGCACCTTCATGCATGGATCGTGCCTCCCTGGGAGGCCGTCGCCGACATCAATGCTGGTTACGAACGGCTTTCTTCATGGATGCGGCCGGACGGAATGTTTCGCCCGCCCTATGGCAAAGTGACTCTCCCGACCTACTGGTCGCTCCGCCGCCGTGGCGCTCCGGTGTGGTGGTGGACCATCGATTCAGGAGACACCCATCGCAAGCGGCCCAGCGCCAGCCAAGTTGCCGACCGGTTGCGGCGAGAGGGCGGGGGAATCGTGTTAATGCACGACCTGGACCGTGCGCAACCACGCAGCGATTTTGTGCTCGAGCTAACTACGTTACTTTTGGACGTTGCTCATCGGGAATCTTTTCAGGTCAAGCCGCTTGGGGAACTATGTCAGTGAGGGAAACTCCCATTCGCAAGCAGAAGGTTCTGGCGGTTGCCTCCAGTGGCGGGCATTGGGTTCAATTGCGGCGGTTGGTTCCGGCGTTTGCAGATTCCGAGATAGTCTACGTTACCGTGCTCGAGTCCTACCGCTCGCAGGTCCCGGAAAACAAGTTCTACAGGGTAAACGACGCCACTCGCTGGAATAAGCCGGCACTGATTCTTCTGGCGCTGCGGCTCGCCTGGATTGTCGGAATCGAAAGGCCTTCGGTAGTGATATCGACTGGAGCCGCGCCTGGATACTTTGCCATGGTATTGGGCCGTTGGTTTGGAGCAAGAACGATTTGGATTGATAGCATGGCCAATATAGACGAACTATCGATGTCTGGGGCGCGCGTAGGCGCCTACGCCGACCTTTGGCTTACCCAGTGGCCGCACCTGGCAAGACCTGATGGCCCGCAATACGGAGGCTCGGTTCTATGATCTTCGTCACCGTCGGGTCCCAAGAGCCGTTCGATCGCTTGATCATTGCAGTCGACCAGTGGGCTCGATCGCGTGCGCGCTCCGACGTGTTTGCTCAGATCGCGAGTTCCAAGCTTCAGCCCGGCCATATTAAGTTCACACAGTTCATCGAGCCCTCCGAATTCCCTCGGGTCATGCAAGAAGCACGCTTAATCGTGGCTCACGCGGGGATGGGTTCGATTATTTCAGCTCTCGAGCTGGGCAAGCCGATCGTTGTAATGCCCAGGCGCGCCGATCTTCACGAGACTCGCAACAACCATCAAGTGGCGACGGCGGCACGCTTCGCCGAACAAGAGGGGGTCATCGTGGCTACTGGCGAACAAGATCTGCCTGCAAAGCTCGACTATGCCCTTACTCTGGGAGAAACGAAAAGAATCCATTCGCAGGCCTCGCCGCGTCTCATCGCCACGATTCGAGCCTTTCTCGAAGGCAGTCCCCAGCCGCCGGAACCAGTTATCGCTGGCGAGCGTGGAGAGCAAGGTAACGGTTCCTGCACTGGCATGACTGTTTCCGAGGTGCACCACATTTAGGCACATAAAGTCTCTATACGATTGATAATAAGTCACTTATCGAAGGTAACTTTGACTCTCGCAGCCTCCGATTTTCGAGGTTTCCAAGGCTGCGAAATGATATGATTTGCGGAGTTATTCCCCCAAATCTTTCCCCTCAGTGTTCGGCCTGACGCTTTGCCGTCTGGCACAAAAGCAAAAACTATCAAGGGGTTATTCATAACACTATGCTCGAGACTGCGATCATTGGTGCAGGTCCATACGGACTTTCAATTGCCGCTCATTTCCGCCATCGTGGAATGCCGTTCCGTATCTTCGGACGCTTGATGGACAGCTGGAAGGCGCACATGCCCAAAGGCATGTGCCTTAAATCCGACGGCTTCGCCTCGAACATCTACGATCCCGCCGCCGAATTTACCCTAGGACAATTTTGCGCGGAAAACGGTATCGAATACTCAGACTCGGGAATTCCGGTGCGGCTCGATACTTTCAGCGCCTACGGTCTCGCGTTCAAGGAACGTATGGTCCCTGAACTCGAAGACAAGCTGGTAACCAACCTGGAGCGTGTGCCCGATGGATTCCGCCTTCGCCTTGATACCGGCGAAACATGCACTGCGCGGAAGGTAGTGCTCGCCGTAGGGATCACCCATTTCGAATACGTCCCCACAGACCTGGCGGCTTTGCCGCCAGAATTCCTCTCGCACAGCTTTCGTCATCACGACCTGGAACGGTTCCGGGGCCGCAGCGTGGTTGTGATCGGCGGCGGTTCCTCTGCAACTGACCTCGCGGGCTTGCTTCACGAGGCGGGTTGTGATGTGCAACTCGTCTCGCGTCGAACGGCGCTAAAATTTCATGGCGCACCGCAAATAGGAAAGCCCCGCTCGTGGTGGCAGCAGATCAAGCGTCCGCAATCAGGGATTGGCCCGGGATGGAAGTTGCGCTTCTTCGCCGATGCCCCGATGGCCTTTCATTGCCTGCCAGAGAGTCTTCGTCTGGAAGCGATGCGCAGAGTGCTCGGCCCATCCGGAGCATGGTTCATAAAAGAAAAAGTGATGGGGAAGGTTCCTTTGCACTTGGGATGCACCCCCGAGCGAGCCGAAATTCAGAACGGACGCGTGCGGCTCCATCTTCGCGGCGCGGATGGTAACAGTCAGGAAATCACAGCCGAACACGTCATAGCGGCAACCGGCTACAAGGTAAATCTGGATCGATTGAAATTCGTCAGTTCGGAGATTCGCTCAGCCCTTGAACTCGTAGGCGGCGCTCCTGTGCTTTCCTCGAGCTTCGAATCCTCGATACCCGGACTTTACTTTGCCGGCATCACGGCCGCAAACAGCTTTGGCCCGGTGATGCGCTTCGCCTTCGGAGCCGGCTTCGCGGCTCGTACCATTACCCGCGCGATGTCAAAGTCACGAGTGCGGGAGTCCGCTTCAATTCGGGTTCCGGCCCATCGCGAACTTCGCGAAATAACAGTTTCAGAAGCGAATGAGAGAGCTGACGCCGCTACCCACGGATCTGTTCGATGATGGCCTGTTCGATGATGCCCTGTTCGATGAAGCTCGGTCCGATGACGTCCCAAGTGAGAGCATGAAGCGAGAAACGATCGCAATTCACGCCGGCTACGACGGCGATCCCACAACGAAAGCCGTTGCCGTGCCGATCTATCAGACCGTTGCGTTCGAGTTCGACAGCGCCGAGCACGGGGCAGCTTTGTTCAATCTCGAAGTCCAGGGGAATATTTACACCCGGATTGGCAATCCTACAAACACCGTTCTCGAGAAACGGGTTGCGGCGCTCGAGGGGGGAGTCGACGGACTCAGCGTCAGCTCTGGTATGGCTGCGATTGAGTATTCCCTCATCAATGTCGCCGAGTCGGGCACCAACATCGTTTCTACGCCGCAACTGTACGGCGCTACCTACACTCTGCTGGCGCACATTTTCCCGAAGCGCGGAATCTGTTCGCGGTTCGCGGAGAGCGATCGTCCGGAAGATATCGAGAAGTTGATCGACGACCACACCAGGGCAGTTTATTGCGAAAGTGTCGGCAATCCCGCGGGAAACGTGGCGGACATCGAAGGCTTGGCACGGGTCGCGCACAAGCATGGTGTGCCGCTCGTGGTGGATAACACCGTGGCGACGCCAATTTTGCTGCGGCCCATCGAGTACGGTGCCGACGTCGTGGTGCATTCCATGACCAAGTTTATTGGCGGCGGCGGCACAAGTATCGGCGGCATGATTGTTGACGGTGGCAAATTTCCCTGGCGGAAGTATCCAGAAAAATTTTACATGTTCAACCGGCCGGAGATAGCCTATCACGGCGTGGTCTATGTCGACCACTACGGGGATGCGGCGTTTGTGGCGCGCTGCCGAACAGTCTGCCAGCGAAATACCGGCGCAACGCTGTCTCCGTTTAACGGTTTCTTGTTTTTGCAGGGAATTCAAACCCTGGCCCTTCGCGTGGAGCGCCATGTGGAGAACGCGCGCAAGGTTGCGGAGTTTCTGCGAGCGCATCCCATGGTCGAATGGGTGAACTACGTCGGCTTTCCGGATAATCCACTCTACCCGATGGCTCACAGATATCTGGGGTCGAACTTCTGCTCGCTGCTGACTTTTGGGGTAAGAGGCGGCTACGAAGGCGGCAGGAAGTGCTTCAATGCCTTCAAGTTATTCAAGCGAATGGTCAACATGGGCGACGCCAAATCGTTGTCATGCCATCCGGCGTCGACAACACACAGGCAGCTGACGCCGGAGGAACAGGCGAAGGTTGGCGTTACCCCTGAAATGATTCGGCTGAGCGTGGGAATCGAACACATCGACGACATTTTAGAGGATCTCGGTCAGGCCCTGGACACGGCGGGCAAGTGAAGTTTCGCGAAACAATAAGCGGATTCGCGTGGGAGGTTTGATATGCCACTGATGATCGAAGGTGGTCGAGTACCAAGTCGTTGGGCGGAGCAACAAAATTCACGCCCCAGAATTTCGACCGACACCGCCCGGCGGGAAGAGTGCATCCGGCTCGCACTCATCAACAACATGCCGGACCCCGCTCTGGAAGACACTGAGTTGCAGTTTTTTGATCTCTTGGATATCGCATCGGGCGATACTCTTGTTCTCCTCAAGCTGATCTCGCTGACTGGAATTCCCCGGACGGATCGCGGACAGCGGCACCTGAACAGCTTCTATTTCGGACTCGATGATCTCTGGAATAGCCGGGTCGACGGCGTCATCGTCACAGGCACGGAGCCGAAGCAACCTAGCCTGAAGGACGAAACCTACTGGGCTTCTCTTACCAATCTGTTTGACTGGGCCGAACAGAATACGATCTCTACCGTGTTGTCGTGTTTGGCGGCGCATGCGAGCGTTCTCCACAGCGATGGCGTCAACCGCCACCGCTTGCCCGACAAGCAGTTCGGCGTCTTTGATTCCGCCAAGCTCGGCGAACATCCCCTAACGAGCCGCATCGCAGGGCAGATCCGCTTCCCGCACTCTCGATGGAACGAAGTGCGAGCGGATGAACTAACCTCCTGCGGTTATTCGGTCCTCACGCAGTCGGCAGAGGCCGGCGTCGACCTGTTCGTGAAAAAGAAAAAGAAAAGTCTATTCGTGCATTTCCAAGGACATCCAGAATACGGTGCGCATACTCTGCTGAAAGAGTATCGAAGAGATATAAAGAGGTTCCTTGGGCGGGAAAGGGAAACATATCCGACAATGCCGATCGGATACTTCGATTCAGCCGCGACTCAGCTCCTGAATGATTTTCGAAACACCGCTCTATCGGTTCGCCGGGAAGAAACCGTGGCGCTATTTCCGGAAGCCGTGACTAACGGATTGCAAAATGGGTGGCGAGCCTCCGCAACCAGCGTATATCGAAATTGGTTGAAATACATCGAGTCCAGGAAAACAGAGGCTTTCTCGTTTGCCGCTATGCCACGGGCGGCACGTACCCTGTCCACCGTGGCAAACGGCGAAAGGGCATAGCCAGGGGAAATCGGCCATAAGGCGTTAATCGCGCCCTAAGGATCCGAACCTGGCCCTCAACCCTGGCTCTCAATCCCGGGTCGTAACAAAGAAATAGATGAGCAGCGTCCAAGAAAAAGCGACCGCTTCGATCCTGAACATAATCAGAACCAGGCGAAAGTCGGCCTCCGCTTGTGCGACCGACCCGCCGGTTCCGCAGCCTGGTGGTTTAGTACCGGCGAAGCTCAGGCAAGCGTCATTCTCCGATTTCGACGGCGTCGCGAAACTTAAGAAACGGTGGAACATGGCCGCCGACTCACTCGAGAACTGGGAGCGCTTATGGCGGAATAACCCAGCCCTGGCACGATGCGGGGAGCGTCCTATCGGTTGGGTCCTGGAAGCGGATGGTCTAATAGTTGGCTATTTGGGTAACATTTCGCTCTTGTACCATTTCGGTGACACAACCCTGAGCACTGTCGCTGGGCACGGCCTCGTGGTTGAGCCCGCGTACCGTGCCTACGCAGTGAGCTTAATCGCAGCCTTCTATCGCCAGAAATTTGTCGATCTTTTCCTCGGGACCAGTGCGATACCGGAGGTGGGGAAAATAGCCAGAGCGTTCCAGTGCTACGATCTTCGCCAACCTGACTACGCAACAGTGCTCTTCTGGGTTCTGCGACCCCATTCCTTTGCGAAGGACCTTGTCGAACGATTAGCAATCAAGCCGGCTCTCGCGCGTGCGAGCGTTGCGCCAGTTTCAATTGCGATACGAATTGATCAATTGTTGCACAGGCGATTTCCCTTGCGAACTTTACCAGGGCTCGACATTACCGAGATTGGCGTCCACGAAATCGGAGACGACTTCCAATCTCTCTGGATTGAGAAACGAAAGGAAGATCCGCGGCTGCTTGGCGACCGAACGCCCGCTGTCCTTCGATGGCATTTCGAAATTCCGGGAGACAAAGGAAGCGCCCGTGTATTTTGCTGCCGAAAGAATGGAAAGCTTCTGGGGTACGCCGTGATTCGCAACGATCTTCAACCCACTGGACTGCGAAAATCCGTTGTGGCCGACCTTCTGGTGTTGCAGGACAATGCCGACGTCGTGAAGGCTCTTCTGATCGCCGCACACAATCATGCGAGGCTTGGCGGAAGTTACGTTCTTGAGTTAATGGGATTTCCGCCGGACATCCGGCGAGTGGCTTGGCTCTCGAATCCGTACACGAGAAATTATCCGGGCTGTCCTTTCCACTACAAGGCGGCTGACCGGAATCTTCACGAAGCTTTGTCTGACGGCGCTGCATGGTATGCTTCGCCATTCGACGGTGACGCGACCCTGATAAGACCCTCATTCTCTGATTCTGCCTCTGATTCTGCCCACTTTGCCTTAAAGCAGCAAAGTGCGACTAGTAGCGTTTGCGTCTGACGCTTCAGAGAGCATATCGACAAGCCCTTGGCGGCGATTTATAAACTGCCTTAGAAGGACTGACTGAAAAATGCAAACAGCTGAGATTGAAAGCGAAATCCGAGACTATATCATCACTAACTTCCTGTTTGGCCGAAAAGAGGCCCTTCGGGATGACACTGCGCTCTTTGGAGGCATCATCGATTCCACAGGCGCCATTGAGTTAGTGATGTTCCTGCAAAATCACTTTAACATTACAGTAGAGGATGACGAGGTTGGCGTTCCGGAGAACTTCGGCTCGCTGAAGCAGGTCGTCGCTTTCGTGGAAAGAAAACTCGACCGCAAAGCGTGAGCGGCGAGGTCCTCCTCAGCCGTAAGCCACGGATCTTGTGCCCGTAAGCAGCCAACAATCCTGATGACTCTACCCAATCGTATTTGCGATATTGTCAAGCCCTGGGCGGAACGTCTGCCGGATCAATTAGCTCTGGTTGAGCTCGCGGGCAGCTGGACCTATCGACAACTTGATACGGTAATTGGCGAGACTCAGGCTTGGCTGGGCGCGCTGGGTATCAGAGCCGGCGATCGCGTGATGATTGTCGGCGAAAATTGCCGCGCCTTCGTGGCACTTCTATTAGCCGCTGCCAGCCTCGACGCATGGCCAGTTCTGGCGAATGCGCGTTTAGCAGCGCGCGAAATCGATGATATCCGGGAGCACTGTGGCGCTCGACGCGTCCTCTATACTGCGAGCGCGTCTACCCATGCCATGGATCATGCAGCACGTCATGGTGCGGCGGTCCAAGAGCGTAACGGCCTCGGTACTGTTGGCATCGGTCCTCTGAATGAAGCCGTAGAACCGGAAGCACTGGGAACGGATATTTCGGATCGCGTTGCCGCTTTGATCTACACTTCCGGCTCGACGGGTCTTCCTAAGGGCGTGATGCTGACGCACAGAAATCTGCTGTTTATGGCAGCTGGATCTGTGCAGGTTCGGACGGTGACATTCGATGACCGGGTTTATGGAGTTCTGCCGATGTCCCACGCCGTCGGCCTCTCCGTGGTTCTGCTAGGCTCGTTGCTCGCCGGAGCATCGCTTTATTTGTCGTCGAGCTTTGATCCGATGAGTGCGCGAGTGACCCTGGAAAGACAGCGGTTGACTCTACTGTTCGGGACGCCTGCTATTTTTAATCAGCTTCTCCAGTATGCAAAACTCCGGAAGGTTTCCTCGTTGAGGTTTCCTGCGCTGCGGGTGATTACTTCCTCCGGTGCGCCACTCGACCCCGCGACCAAGTCGGGAGTCGAGGCTCTTTTCGGGATGACTTTGCATAATGGTTACGGACTCACGGAGTGCTCTCCAACCATCTCAATGACGCGCCCCGAAGCGCCTCGCTCCGATATTTCGGTTGGTCCCGTATTTCCGGGAGTTGAAATCCGGCTGCTGGGAAGTGATCGCCAACCCCTACCTCCCGGCGAAATCGGTGAGATGCAGGTGCGCGGCCCTAATATTATGAAGGGATACTATCGCGCCCCCGAAGAGACCGCCGCCGCCATCGATGCCGAGGGATGGTTCAACACTCGCGACCTCGCCCGGTTGGAGGACGGAAATCTCTTCATTGTCGGACGCACTAGAGATTTGATCGTGCGTCGCGGCTTCAACGTCTTCCCTGCCGAAGTGGAGGCGGTTCTGAATGGCCATCCCGCGGTTGTTCGCTCCGCGGTAATTGGACGAGCGGTTGGAGGAGATGAAGAAGTCGTCGCTTTTGTTCAACCGTTGCCCGAGTCAGCATTGACGCCTGCCGAATTGGCGGATTACGCAGCACAATCTCTAGCTTCATACAAGCGGCCGTCTCAGATATTAATGGTTTCTACACTGCCGATGACCGCTGCTGGAAAGATTGCGAAGAGTGAACTCAAGAAGGTCGCAGAAGGCTATTCCGCCAATGCCCTACCAGTAACCTGCAGCTAGCCTGGAGAATTCGGACCCGCCAGGAAGCCGCCGTCGAGAACCAGGGACTGGCCCGTCATGAACGAGGCGCGCTCCGAGCACATCCATAGCACAGCTTCGGAGATTTCCGACGGTCTTCCGAAGCGGCCGATGGGATGGCACCCACGAACGTATTGGTGAACCTTCGGGGCGCCAAAGAGCCGCTCAGCCATCGGTGTTTCGATCACTCCAGGGCAAACTGCGTTGATCCGAATTCCATTTTTGGCAGTTTCTAGTGCGGCGCTCTTTGTCAGCCCTATCACTCCATGTTTGCTCGCACTATACGCTGCGGCGCCAGCCGAGCCAGTCAGACCCGTAACCGATGCCATGTTTACAATAGCTCCGCCGCGGCCCTGCGTTAGCATCTGCTGAATCTCGTACTTCAGGCAGAGCCAGACGCCCTTGAGATTAATGTCGATGGTCCGATCCCAGTCCGCTTCGGATTGTCTGGTAATCGGAACCCAGATACCCTCGATACCGGCGTTATTGAAGGCGATGTCCAAGCCTCCAAATTTCTCCACCACCTTTCGGATTAGTGCATCCACTTCTGAGGCTTTGGAAACGTCGGCCTTCACAAACAGCCCATCGCTGCCAGCGGCGCGGACCAGTTCCACCGTTCCGTCGCCCTCGGTTTCACGCCGGCCTGCAACTACGACCTTCACTCCCGTCTTCGCGAATAGTACGGCTGTATCGCGTCCAATACCCGATGTCCCGCCAGTCACAAGCGCAACTTTGCCTTCCATTCCGCTGTCGTAGTTTTCCTTCACGAATCAAGCCTCTCAAGACAGAATTGCGCAGTGTAGGCTCTGCGCGAAACCCCTGTCAAACGGGTATCCTCAAATCCCATCGGCGATCAGGCCTGTGAATGTGAGGGCTTCCTTATCTTCATTATTCTTCTTCTTTCCTGTTGACCCCTTTCGCGAGAGCAGCGCCGGGTCCGCCGCCATCTTTCCATCCATACTCTTTTGATGATAGATTTTCGGTCGGTGGGACGCGAACTGATGGATGGAAATACAAACGACAAACTTGTGGGCACGTGGAAGCTCGTGTCCGCCGCGAGCACAACATCGACCGGGGAGCGAAGCGAAATTCCTTATGGTCCCAACCCCGCTGGTTTTCTTACGTATACTGAGGATGGTAGAGTCGCTGCCATGATCAGCTACGGCGGGCGAAAGCCACTTTCTCACGGTGGTGGCAGCTTGGAAGAACAGGCTGAGGCGTTTAAGACTTTTCTCGCCTACGCGGGGCGGTACAGATTCAGCGGTGAGCAGGTGACCCATCTCGTCGACGTATCGTCGATTCAGAATTATGTAGGAAAAGAGTTAGTCCGCGGCGTCAAATTCCAGAATGATCAAGTCACATTGGTAACACCGCCCACGCCGGTGAACGGAAAAATCCAGATCATCGAGTTGGTTTGGCAGCGTCTACGGGGGGCGGGGTCCTGAGAAGCATCCGCAATTCAGATTTGGCAGAGGTGAAGGTTGTCCAAGGTAATCGCTCCAGAGAAGAAAACGGTTTTCCGCGACGAAGTTCTGCAAGACCCATATCCCACATACGCGCGCTTGCACGAGGAAGGTCCGTTGCATTACCTGGATGTCGACGGCAAATGGGCGGTGTGGTCGATTTTCAGCCACGCCGAATGCTCCTCGATCGCCAAAGACCCGAGGCTGTCGGCAAAACGCGCGAAACAGATGGTATTGTCGCTGCCACTCAGCCGCCAGGCCGAGTTCAGCGAACTCGCGCGCATGTTTGGCTTGTGGCTGATTTTCATGGACCCGCCGGAGCACACGCGGCTGCGCAAACTTCTCAACAAGGGATTTTCGGCGCAGGCGGTGGAAGGCTTGCGTCCGCAGGTTGAATCCATCGTCGATCGAATGCTGAGACCGTTGCAGCATGGGTCTGAAATCGACCTCATGAGCGAGTTCGCAAACCCCATGCCGGTGCGCATCATTTTGGAAATGCTCGGGATCCCGCAGGAACTGCGAGACACATTCGTTGATTGGTCGCGTGCCATCGCGGTGTTCCGAGGCAATCCCAATCGCACAGTGGAAGAGGCGCGCGCGGCGCAAAATGCCCTGATCGAATTAACAGAGTTCTTCCGGAAGACCGTGGCGGAACGGAGACGCAACAAGGGGACCGATCTGATCAGCCTCCTCATCGACATCGAGGAAGAAGGGGAAGTGCTGACCGAAGAAGAACTATACGCGCAGTGCATTGCGCTGCTTTTCGCAGGGCATGAGACCACTCGAAATTTGATCGGCAATGGAATGTATACCCTCCTGAAAAATCCGCAACAGACAGCGGAGCTACGGGAGAAGCCTGAGATGATCCGCTCGGCTGTAGAGGAGCTTCTGCGCTATGAGAGCCCGGTGCAATTCACGGCCCGCGTGCTCAAAGAAGATATCGAAGTTTGCGGCCAGCCCATACGGAAGGGATGGACCATCCTATGCATGCTCGGTGCGGCAAACCGGGATCCAAAACAATTTAAGGAACCCAATCAGTTAGACCTGAAGAGGCTGAACAATCAACACTTGGCGTTCAGTGCGGGTTTGCATTTTTGTATTGGAGCTCAACTCGCGCGGTTAGAGGGGCAGATTGCAATCTTAAATCTAGTGCGGCGCTTCCCAAAGATGAAGCTCACTGGCCCGCGACCCGAGTGGGCTTCTACATTTGGATTCAGAGGCCTGAAGAGTCTTCCTGTAGTTATGTGAAAGCCCCGTTGCATCCGGCGGCTACAGCGGGACTTCAATCAGCGACGGTCCTTCGCTCTCAAATCCTTCCCGCAAGGCCTTCGCAAACCCTTCCAACGAAGTCACACGCACAGAGGGCACTCCCATCCCCTTTGCCAAACTCACCCAGTCCAGGTCGGGACGGCCGATCTCGAACATGTCCAGGGCGCGCCGACCGGGATCTCCCACTCCCAGATAAGAAAACTCACGCTTCAGGACTGCATAGTCGCGATTCGCGAAAACCACCGTCGTGACCTTCAGGCCTTCCCGGGCCATCGTCCACAATGCCTGCGGGGTATACATGCCGCTCCCATCGGCGGTCAGGCATAACACTCGCCTGTCTGGGCTAGCCACCGCCGCGCCCACAGCCAGCGGCAGGGCAATTCCAATGGAGCCTCCCGTATTTCCCAGCCAATCGTGAGGCGGAGCTGCTTTCGTAGCAGCCATCATCCCTCGTCCCGAAGTCATCGATTCATCCACCACAATCGCATTCTCGGGGAGAAGTGCGCCGACTGCGGCCGCAAGGCCCGGCAAAGTAATGCTCCCAACGGGCAGTTGAGGCCGCTCCACCTTTTCTTCCGCGAACGAGGCTTGGTGCAAAGACAACGTTGCTTCCAGCGCCGCGAGCACGCCGACAAGATCTTCGCTAGCGGTCGCCAGCGTGTAGATCGCACAATCCTTCGATGTGAAGACGCTGTTTTTTCCGGGATAAGCAAAATACGCAACCGGGGCAGCCGCGCCCACCAGAATCAGCTGGCAAAATTCCCTGAACTGTTCGCGTCCCTGCTCAAGCACATACGCAACCCGCTCTACCGGAGGCAGGCCCGAGCCACGCGCGAGGCGCGTTACGGGATACGGGGAAAAAAGTCTTGCGCCAGTAGCTGCCGCGATACGATCCGCCGTAGCCAGCCCCTCGCCGTACAATGCATTGCCGGAAAGAAGGATCGCAGTTCGCAGGCCTGACCGGAGCATTGCAGCGGACTCCTCAATAGAATCGGCAGCTGGCAACGGCGCCCGATTCAATTGCGGGAGGGCGGCAATTGTTCCACCGTCGCTCCAGGCAACATCGGCGGGAACGATCAGCGTGGCTATCTGACCGGGAGCTGTGCGAGCAGCAACGATTGCATCCACCGCATCGCCGCCAATCTCAGATGCCGCCGAAGATGTGCGCAACCACTTGGAATACGGCTGAGCGATGCTTTCGATATCGGAGACGAGTGGAGTGTCGTAACTCAAGTGGGAAGTCGCGTGCTGCCCGACGATGTTGATGATTGGCACTTGCGCCCGGCTGGCATTGTGCAGATTTGCCAGGCCGTTGCCTAGCCCCGGGCCGAGATGAACCAGCGTACACGCCGGTTTCCCGCTCATGCGCGCATATCCATCTGCCGCGCCCGTTACGACTCCTTCGAAAAGACCCAGAACGCAACGCATTTCGGGAATTCTGTCGAGCGCCGAAACGATATGTATTTCCGAGGTGCCAGGATTTGTGAAACAGGTTTCCACTTCTCCTGCCAGCAGCGTGCGAATCAGACTCTCTGCCCCGTTCATCGATCTCAGACCGGTATCCTTTCACCTCGTATGAAACTCGGAACTCAAATTCCGTCTTGAGCCCGCGCCGTCCCAGCTTAAACCACACGGACGATTCCGTAGAGTGAATGCACTCGAAATGTTTTCTTATACGTTGATGAAAGCTGGCTAGCGGGTTGAGACAGCAACCCCCGAGGATGGTCCGGATACGCGATTCTTGTCGGATCGATTCTCTCCTCCGGAAGCACGATTCGATGGAGCGCCGTTCTCACTCAGTGCGAGCACTGCATAAGCAGTCGCCGCATCCCTCATGAAGTGTCCGACGTTCGAAGATGGATCGCGACGTTCGGTCAAGGAGGTCGAGGGCCAGGAACCTTCCGCGTTACTCTGGTTGCGTGCCAGCCACGATAGTCCTCGCTTCAAACTCGCGTCCTCTGCCGGTACCCCCGCCTGTTGCAGTGCGTAGACGATCAGGCCCGTCGCATAACCGTCGCTTTGTATTTGCTGGCGCGTCCAATCCGCCCGCAATCGCATCCGGGCAAGCGAGTGCAGGTTCCAGCCTTTAGGCCACGATAGTAGAGACAGTCTCCAACCTCCATCGCTCTGCTGCTGGTTGATGATCTCAGCAATTATCGACTGCCGTCGCTCCAGATCGATGAGACCCGGCAATTTCGCTGAAGCCCATAAAAGGGCAGCCCGATTGATCGTCGACTGCGTCGCAAATGTGCGATTCAGATAGTCACGCAGCGCTCCAATTTTAGGCTGGATATCGGGCGTCGAACGGTAATTCTCAGGAGCCGTACCAATTGCGATTGCTGCCAGGGTGGCTCCATAGTATTCCGAGTCCCTTGCCTCCCACGGTTCCATGCCGAATTGAAGCCAGGACCAGGCACCTTTTTCCACGCCTTCAGTCTGTTGTAGAGCCCACATGTTGTCGAATGCTTTTCGAGTGGTGTCACTCAGAGATCCCTTCTCGGCATCATAATTTGCCAGGATCAGGGCGTTAAGAACGGCTTCCGTCCCACGAGATTCGGCGACCTTGCTACCGTCGTATCCTTTGCCGCTGTAAAAGGGTTCGACCTCGTTCCAGAGACCGACGCGCTTGCTGACATTGTCCAAAAGGCTGCGCTCATTTACTGACAGACCTTGTTCGCCGAGCGCCGCGCGGAGCAGAGGGCGCGACAAGGCATAGGGCATGGCCGTGTGACACGAAACGCAGAAAGTTCCGTGATCGCGGGCAGCTCCGGGCCATTCCATCCAGATAATTTCTCGTTGATCGAGGTATTCGGCGGCGGCCTTAGGGTCCCACTGGTGCGCGACGGCCTGTTCCGGACGCGAACAGCCCACATGCGATCCCGCGACGAGGCAGAGCGCCAAAATCGAAGCCAGTCGCTGTACAGCCTTCACTGTTTGCTCCTTTTGCAAGTCCGAGGGAGTACCGAAGGGCGGCTCAGGCGCTCGCCCGAGCAGGGGACCTTACCGCTAACATCCAGGTCAAAGCCCAGATATCAAAGAATTTCTCATAATCAGAGCCACTAGACAACTGGAATCGCCGATTCGATTCTGGGTGGATTCTTTCAAAAGCAGCTGTCTGATGAACCTCAGTTTCGTAAGAATCGTCGAACCACAGTGGGTCGCGCAAGCGCAGCGCCGAGAGCAGCACCCAGGGTATTGGTGAAGATGTCCGTCGTGCCGGAGACTCGTCGCGGTATATAGAATTGTAGAACCTCGATTATGAAACTCAGCGTTGCCGCAGCGAAAATCGTAAGGAAAATTGACCTGCCTCGGCCACGCGTCGCCATCAAATAGGCACAAATTACAAAGCCGAGAGGAATAAATCCAGCGACGTTTTGAAGAAAATCCTTTACGTACTCCCAGTTGGCTTGGAATTCTTTCATGGGGGAGGACAAGAGGGCTTTATGTGATACCTCGAAGTATCTTGGTATTTCAAGATCCGGCCCAGAAACGACGGCACTGTGGATTTCGTGGCCCGCCCGCTCCGCGAAGGAGTAGACGGCAATAGCCCCTCTTAGTCGGGAAGGATCGAGATTACGGCTGCCGGTCCATCCCTCGTAATGCTCGAAGACCTGATCCGGACTAAGTTCATCTGAGTAGATTGCCAACCCAAGAAGGTCGCCGGACCACGGGTCGTAATCTACGGGCGAATTCCCTATAACAATCTGCCCAGAGAGTTCGCTTGGCGAAATTGTAAATCTGGGAAAATGTTGCGGGTCCTGACCATTGCTGTATACCCCTGTCCCGTTCGGCCCGGACACAATGGTCACTAATATAATTTTCCCCACCTGGAACGCATGGTCGACATCGAGCTTTCTTCGTTTTATCTGGCCCCCGGTTTCTACTGCGCTGCGCACGAGCAAGCTGTCCCTCCACTGCCTTATGAGAAACTGTCCCGGATTGTTCGGCGTGTAAAAACTCAAGATCGTGGACGACGACGTAATCGAAGCTGGCCTGAGGAGGATCTCCAGGGTGAAAGACTGCTGGGGATCGTTCTTTGTACCTTGCAGGGGTACGTTGCTTATAACGACGCCGGGGTCCTCGAACTCAATTCCGTTTGCGTCTTTCAGCCAGCGAACCCGGTTCCGGGGAAAAGGATTGAAAGGCCACAACGTTGCTGCCAGAACCGCTAAAATCGTAACGATGCAGACGATTCCGAGTCTGTTCTTATCCTGCGCCGCGTGTAATTTGTCGTGCACCGTTTCTTTGTCGGACGTATCGTTTTGAATGCGAGCGAATATTCTACGCGTGGGAGGGCCAGAAGTAGATTCGAGTCGCCAAAGGATGCGTAGCCGGGAAACTTATGCTGGCTGCGCGCGAAGGGGCGGCCTTGGGTGGGTGGCCCCGCCTGCTTAAGGCTGGCTATGCGAAACGCACTTTCATCGGAGTATATTTTCCGCGCCTCGTGCGACATATCTGCCAGCCCGCGGCGGGGGACTCGGTTTCTCCCGGTCGTTGCCCTTATTGTGATCGTAAGCATAGCGCTGACCGGATGCAAAAGTAGCCGGGTTGCCACCGCCACGGCGCTGATGCACGGGCAGCAGGAAACGGCTGGGCAGGCCGTCACATCGGCGAGCAACCGTCCCGTCTCGCATCTGGTCTGTCCGGCGTTTACCGCATCCACGGTACCATCGGCACCGCCGTTGAGAGGAGGACATAGGGTAATTCTTTCCTGGAAAGCAAGCGATCCTGAAGACGCCAAACACGCTGCCGCCGTGGGTTATTGCGTCTATCGCGGAACAGATCGGAAGGGCCCTCCCACAGAGCTGCTCAACCGTTTTCCCTTCTCTGGCAACAAGTGCGCGGACGACGTGGTGGAGAACGGTAAGAAGTACTACTACCTGGTCCGGGCAGTCAGCGACAAAGGAGCTACCAGCCTCGCGTCAGGACCGGCTCGCGCGGCAATTCCAAAAGGGCCAAGAACCAGTTCGGATGTTTCCGCAGTTTCAACGCCACTGTGCCGCGAACCAGGCAGTGTGAAATAGTTTTAGTTGGATTTTTCTTCCTGACTGAGAGCCGCTTTCACATAGCCAGAGAGCGTTTCCGCCAAGTTTTCGAAATGCTTGCCGATCATTCCCAGGTGATCGCCTGGCACTGTTTCGACCTCAAGTTTTGCCGCCAGATGTTTCCAGAACGCAGTCGGATCAGTCGGAAGATAAGAGTTGGTCTCAGGACGCACGAACTTGATTTTGCCCGGATAAAACTGCGGACGATAGCGCCTCATCGCCAGAAAATCAAATTGCTTAACGTGCGCCGTTGTTTCGGCAAAGGATAAGCTGGAAGCATTTCCAGCGGGCCTATGTGGTTTGGGAACATTCGCATTTCCTAGCCGCTTTCTAACAGCGCCGAGCACACGTTCGAGCGCTACACGTAAGGGTTTTCGTCTTAAGTCCGAGAGATGATTCTTTATCTTTTTTGCTATCAGCCACACGCGATCGCCTATTGGAAGATATCGAGGATCGGGATAAGAATCGACCATCACCAGCAACGAAACGTGCTTGCCACTCTTCAACAAACGCTGTGCCATTTCCAGAGCGATCAGGCCGCCAAATGAGTACCCGATCAGAATGTACGGATCTTGCGGCTGGAGTTCCCGCAGCGCATCGAGATAATACTCGGCCATATCCTCAATGCGTCCGAGTGGTGGCTCCAATCCGTCGACGCCTCTGGCCTGAATTCCGTAGACCGGATGCTCGGTACGAATGTGTTTTGCCAATTCGGAGAAACTCGCACGCCCCCCGACCCCGTGGCCAAGAAAAATTGGGGGATGCTTACTTCCTTCCTTTAATAGGACGAAGGGTGAAAACCGCGGAAGGTTCGGCCGTTCTAATATGGCGGCCAGCTCAGCAATCGTTGGCGCAAAGCAGATCGTTGCCGTAGGCAGTTGCCGGTTAAACACTTGCGCGATCTCGGCAAATGTCCGGTCCGCCAGTTCGTCGGTGCCGCCCAGAGCATAAAACTTTTCTCCGGGTCCTATCGGTGACCGTTGCAGCACACGCTGCCATATCTGCGTCAGCGTTTCGATGGTCTCGGCACTCGGGTTGTCAGGCCGCTCTTTCAGCAAAGCTCCGCCGCTCATGAGTGTGCGAATGTCCAGTAGAGTTCTCGCGCTTTGGTATAGATGGGGCCAAATGGAAGCGAGCGGTCGCCGATCCTGGTTACCGGAACGACCTTGGAGTAGTTTCCAGTGGCGAACATTTCATCCGCCTTCTCGAAGTCCTGATAGGTCAGAGTTTTCTCGACCACGGTCACGCCGGCCTTACGCAATAACCCAATCACCCTCTGGCGCGTGATCCCCGCCAGAAATGTTCCATTCGCGATTGGAGTAAACACCACCCCGTCCTTCGCCATAAAAACATTGGAGGTTGCCAGCTCCGCGATGTTGCCGCACATGTCGCAGACCAGGGCATTGTCGAAACCCCGTTCGTGCGCTTCGAAGAGCGCTCGCGAATTGTTGGGATAAAGACACCCAGCCTTGGCATCGACTGGCATTGTGTCAATGGTCGGCCGTCGGTACGGAGACAGCGTGACCGAGAAGCCTTTCGGTACCCGCATCGGCGCTTCGTAGATCGAAAGGCACCAACGGGTCGACTCGGGATCGTGTGCCTGAACCCATGGTCCTTCTTTCTCAGCCCAGTACATCGGGCGAATGTACAGAGCGGCGTCTTTGTCGAAGCGTGCGATCCCTTCCCGCGCCAGCTTGACCCATTCGTCGGTCGCAACGGTGGGCTTTAGATACAGTTTTTTGGCCGAATCGTTGACCCGCGCGCAATGAAGATCAAGGTCGGGGGTAACTCCTTCAAATGTCCGGGCACCGTCGAAGACCAGCGAGCAAAGCCAGGCGGCATGGGTGCGTGGGCCCATGATGGGGACGTTGCCCTCGTGCCAGTCTCCCTCGAAATAGGTCCAGGTTTTCGACCATCCGCTTCCGAGCGTCATTTACTCCCCCTTACCGCTGACCGTACGCTATGCTACCGCAAATTAAGGAGGTAGTGCACGAACTCCCTCCTAGCCTCTGCTCTACGAATCCGAGCACGTCGGATGCAAAAGCTCCCGCTGTCAAAGTCACCGAAGTTTGCTGTAAAGGATGAGAACCGGCTGCTGCGAGGATCGAACAGGATTAAACTTTACTCTGTGGGTGTGGCGCTCGTGCCTGGTTCGGCGCTGGTCGATTCGAGATCACGTTCGTAACATGGGACGCCCCCGCGATCCAGAAATGGACTCTTGCGGTCGGGGCACCCTGCGCGGTAAAGGCAAACCCGGCAGCTTGGCTTGCGCAACCGGCGAACGATCACTACCACGCACGCGACCAGAAAGGCAGCGAGAAGATAGATCAAGCGCGCCGCGTGCAAGAAAGCAGCCATGGTGAATGGTATGAACCCAGTAGCCGGGAGGTATGTGATCAAGATCACAGAGTCGAGTGACGATCGATCTTCGATCCGTAGCACACCGATTCATCGCCTCATGCTGATATGCGGCTCGATTCTTACCCCTATGGCACACCAACGCGCTTAAACTGAAAGGGAACCTTGCCAACGGACATCGACCAAAACGTTCGAACTAATTCGTGGTCACTTCCTGTGTTTATCGCGCTTATGGCGATATCTCTGGCGATTTGGTGGGCTCCTCTAACGTCTACGTTCGCTTTAGCATTGAACGAAGAACAATACACTCACATCCTGCTGATTCTCCCCATCAGCGCCACTCTGATTTTCCTTGATTCGAAAGCTGATTGGATGGTTAACCGGAAATCGAATGGGAAATTGTCCGCTCAAAATTCAGCCTTGATTACAGCCCTTGGCTCCGCGTTCTTGGTTGCTGCTGTTTTCGTAAATGCAATCGTGCGATGGAAGTTGCACCCCTCCTGGGATGTGCAACTGGCGACAACCATGCTTGCAGTCGTGCTGTGGTGGATTGCGGCATTCGCACTTTGTTTCGGCCTGCGCGCCTTCCGGTTCTCTCTCTTCCCTCTCTGTTTCTTGCTTTGGATGGTTCCTCTTCCCGAGTTCGTGCTGAACCCAATCGTGGGATTTCTACAGCAGGGTTCGGCCGCCTCCGCGCATCTGTTTTTCGCCGCAGCCGGCGTTCCTGTGGCGCAGAGGGGTACGCTGGTGCACATCCCGGGATTGACCCTCGAGGTTGCTCCCGAGTGCAGCAGCATCCGTTCGAGCGCTATGTTGCTGGTTACAACCATGGTTGTCGCGCACCTTCTTTTGCGTTCAACCTGGCGAAGGGTTTTGGTCGTGGCCGCGGCGATCCCTCTTTCGGTTGCCAAGAATGGGCTTCGGATATTTACTCTCGGCGTACTCGCAACCCGCGTCGATCCAAGTTTCCTGAGTGGCAGACTCCACCGCCAGGGCGGAGGTATTTTCCTTCTTATCGCTTTGGGAGCGATATTCCTGCTTATTTGGATTCTGCGCCGTGGCGAAGCGGAAAAACCAAAACTCGACCCTCGCGCTCCTCTTCCAGAAAAGATCTATCGCGCAAACGCTTAACGATTACGCCCCGGTCGATATGGCTTATCGATGAGCCAGGTCGAACGTTACCGCTGCCGCAGAAGAGCCAATATTCAGCATGGAGACCATCCGCTCCATCTTGTGATGTCCGGTTTTGTGGAGCAGGTAGCTGACCCCAAGCACTCCCGCAGTCTCGCCCGCGAAGTTCATTGCCAGCCCCGGCGTGCTGCCGCTAAACAGGCGGGTTACAGGATTCAGTTCCTGGCCACCGCTGCGCAGATTATCCCGCGTCACGACGAAATCGGCGGCGCTAAAAGCGGCGCTGGTCGCAAACAGAATGCTATTCTCACCGTCCCAAAACCGATGCGGGCTCGGCGCCTCCGGCAAAGCAACCGGTTGTACCGACGTCGCCCTGGGAGCCGGCGTAAATGCGGCGGGTTGCATCTCTCCAGGTTGGAGCAGCGCTAACGACACGTCTTGGGCTGCGCCGAATAAACAACCTCCAAGCAAAACTGCCAGTACAAATACGGTTCGGGGGCGCAAGATCGAGCCAAGCCTTTTATTGATCATGACTTTAGTGAGGGGCCAGTATTGGCTACCTGTACTAGTACTATC
Source organism: uncultured Acidobacteriota bacterium (assembly GCA_963717205.1). Taxonomy (GTDB): domain Bacteria; phylum Acidobacteriota; class Terriglobia; order Terriglobales; family Acidobacteriaceae; genus Sulfotelmatobacter. Next base: position 655,742 of record CAVQVP010000003.1, read on the forward strand.
GCATGTGCCTGACCAGAGAGAATGGCCCCTCGGTGCCATTAAGCCATTTAGAATGATTACTTTAGGGATGGCATTCGTTACTGGAGTTACCAGGCAGGTCGCAAGAAGTTGCGCACGGAGATACTTTCTCCGTCGAGCCGTGCCTTTGCGTTATCAGGGACAGGTAGTGCAGTTGGGCTCCGCAGGACTTTCACTATGATCGCGATTTGATTGTGACTCGAGGAAGTATTCTTCTGCGTAGCATAGAGCCGCCCTGAATGAAGTCGAAGCAACGCAAACCGCGCGTGCGTCGCTTTTGGGCGACACAACGCGCGGATTGCTTTCTTCTCAAACTTAGCGGGCTAAGCTTCAGACTTAGCTCTCGACCAGTGTCCTTCAGTCGATTGCCTACGGGATCGTAGTCTGCACCGGCGACGAGCGAGCGCTCTCCACTCCGGCCGTATTTACCGCTGTGGCCGCGTAATAATATGTGTTGCCTGAGGCAACTGTGCTGTCCGTGTATGCGGTCGCAGAATTCAGCGCGGGATTTAGCTTCGCAAACGTGCCATTCGCCGCCGTACTGCGATAGATGTTGTAGCCCGCCACATCTGAACTGGTATTCCACGAGAGGTTTACGCTGTAGGCCGTTACCGTGCCCGTACCGCTGACAGATTCAACTGTTTTGGCAGTCGAAGCGTTGCTGACAAACGAAAGAGATCCAGACTGCGCGCCACTGGCAGTGGGGGTGAAAGCAACGTTGAACGAGACTGGTTGCCCAACCGGAATCGTGAATGGGAACGAAGCTCCGCTCAGAACAAATTCAGAGCTGCTGCTTGCCGCCGAAGAGACCGTCACGCTCGCGCCCGTCGCATTCATCGAGATCGATTGAGTCTGGGTGGTGCCTACAGGCACGCTACCGAAAGTCAATGGTGTGGGAGCTACCGATAACTGCCCAACGACGGCTGTTGTTCCCGTGCCTGTGAGGGGTATGGCCATCCAAGGACCCAGTAGAGCTAGGTTGCCTCCAACTTCGCCGGCGGACTGCGGGCTGAAGATCACGTTCATCGTCACGCTCTGCCCCACAGCCAGCGTCAAAGGAAATGTTGCACCGGTCATCGAGAATTCACTGCCCATCATCTGACTTCCCGAAATCGTGACATTCCAGCTTCGAGCATTCGTCACGACGACAGGCAAGCTGGAACTGCTTCCTACCGCAACCTGGCCAAACGAAATAAAAGAAGGACTGATCGTTAGGGCTTCGCTCTTCTGGCCTCCGCCGTCCACGTTGAGCATCAGCGCCGCGCTCGAATCGGCGCTCGTCAATTGAATTGTCCCGTAAGTCCATCCCGTCGTAGTGGGAGCAAAGGTCACGCTCACATCCAGACTCTGTCCCACCGCCAACGGCATCGGCAGGCTCAAAGGTAACGCCGTGAATACGGGATTGCTACTTGTGATTGCCGCGACGGTTACACTTGTCGTCCCATTGTTCGTTACAGTAGCAATCAAAGTTTCGCTTTGACCGATCTCCACACCTCGAAAATGAAGAACCGAAGGCGCCGCCGTAAATTGCGGGCTAGACGCTGCGGCGATGACAGGCGCCATGAGCAGCGAGATCGCCAGGCTGATTGTTAGAAAGTGGAGAGTTCGGAAGAAACGGGATCGGTTGATGGACTGGGGGGGTCTCATGCGTCTATTCTGCGAGCTTTTCGTACGACGCAAAAGATATCGGCGGTACAGCAACTAGTGGCGTTAGTACAATAGTCCCGAATTGGACTTTCGACAGTCTTTACTCTGAGCGCGCTTTCCGCTGTAATCCGATCCAGACCGGACGAGCATCTAAAGGGCGTGATCTGGGCAGGACTCAAACGAACGTTGGATCATGCGATGCGCGGTGTGCAGGATCATCACACGCCGCAAGTTGCAGCGGCTCTCTCCTATTACTTCTTTCTGGCCCTCTTCCCCGGACTCATCGTCCTCTCTGCGTTGCTGGCTTCGATTTCCACGACCGATCTCTTTGGCTGGGTGCTAGTTACGATGGGCCGGCTGCTGCCCCCAGAAACCATGCAAGTAGTTTTTTCTGTTCTGGCCGATGTGCTCTCTGCCCACCGGCGCGCATGGTTTTCCCTCGGAATGCTCGGAACGCTGTGGGTCGCGACGGCCGCCTTTGACGCCCTGATCGAAGCATTAAATATTGCTTACGACCTCAAGGACGACCGCCCAATGTGGAAGACGCGACTCTTAGCTCTCGGACTGGCAGGAATCTGCGGAGGACTCTTTCTTTCGGGACTTGCCATAATCCTGGTCGGACCGCGCTTTGGAGAGTGGCTGGCTGCAAGACTCGACTTCCCACACGCATTCGCGGCGCTTTGGCCTCTTCTGCATTGGACGATTGCGATCGGCTTCACCGTGCTCGGCGTCGAACTGATTTATTTCCTCGCGCCACGCGTCAAGCCCAGATTTGTAGACACGCTGCCGGGAGCAGTGCTAACTGTGGGATCGTGGCTAGGCCTCTCATCCTTGCTGGGCATCTACTTCCGTCATTTCGCGAACTACAGCCGAACCTACGGGACGTTCGGAGGCTTCATCGCATTCATGACGTGGTTACAGTGGACTTCATTTGTGATGCTGCTTGGGGCAGAGATCAATGCCGAGCTGACAAAGGCACGCAAGGCCAAAAGCCATGACAGGTTTTTATTGACGGAAAAGACTCGTGCTCCAGACGAAGCAGCGTAAACACAAGATTCGCCGTTGGAAGGTTCATAATCGTGGCATTCATGATTGCAAGGACTCGAGAATCACAAAGTTCGTATCAGGGCACGGCTTGAACCGTGCCGTTCTAGCCGCAATGCGGGCTTTAGCCCCCGAGGGCGTAATCGCGATAACATCGTCAGAATCTCGTATGCAGTCGGCCATCCACGGATACTCCACCCACCTGATCGCGGGTAGCACTCACCGACCAGCGCTTGTTGATCTGGTATTCGCCCTGAACCACTTCGCTACCGGGCTGCGACACATCCGTGGAAAAGGTGAAAAGAAAATTCTTGGTTACGCGTTGCTGCACCGCGATGGTGGCGCCGGAATTCTGGTTGCTCCCGCCGATACCAGGATTGATTTGCAGACTGGAGATGCCCGCGATCTTCTGCAAGCTGCCAGTGAGCTGGCTGGTGGCCTGCGAGGCAATCATGGAGTCGGTGCTCTGGCTTGACGCGGCTGACTCCTGCGTAGTCTGGCCCCGTGCAATAAGGTTGATGATATCGGCCGTCGAAAGTGGCGGGTCCGAGGTGTAGGAAGTCATCAGTTTATCGAACGGGCCGCGTAAATTAAGCGTGAGATTGTATTGTTCGACCGTCGTGGTCGCCGAAACATTCAGCACCGGACTAGTGGTATTAGGATTATCAAAACTAATAATTCCACGCTGCAACTGGTAACGAACGTTACGATAGAAAAGCTCGCCCGCAGTAAGGTTCGTGCGTCCCGTAATCACGGGATTGGCCACGGTCCCGCCGACCTGTACGTTCACGCTTCCTTCCACGCTAATTTGCGTACTGTTGGCGCTCAAATTCTCCTTGGACTGCACTCCGACGGCGAGTTTGATGGTGTCGGCGAAACCAGGCTGCGCGGGTATGGTGCTGTCGCCGCTGAATTGATCGGAAAACGTGGAGAGATCGAAGTCAGGAGTAAAGGAAAGCGAGTCGATTAGAACGCGGCCGCTCAATGTGGATGCGGTTTGGTTACCGTTGAATGCCAGATTGCTGTCGAGCAACGTTCGAAGGCCGTCAGGATACCGCAACCGCACTGACTTGCTCTGCAGCGCAAGGTTGAACTGTAAGCTGGGGCGGTACACGATCGATCCCCCGGCAGTGACATCTCCGCCGCCAACCTGCCCAGTGAGCTTTGAGATTTGAATGCTCTCCTTGCCGATGTCGAGAGTTCCATTGAGCTTCTCGACGCCGAGCGGCGCTCCGGCGTAGAGCATAGCCACATCCTGCAGGCGAATCTGGCCGCTCACGCTGGGGTCCTGCGCAGTTCCCGACGCGCGAATGTCGAACGAGACGGCCCCGGAACTTTTGGTGTCGGGAGAAAAGATCCTTATTATTCGCGCATCGATTGAGCCCTGCGCAATCAGGCTCGCCGAGGTGTTGCCTGCTAATGGAATATTGCCTTGCAGCTTAAGCGAAGTATCGGTGCCACGAATTTCCGCAGGCTGAATGGTTAGGACAGAATGCCAGTAGTCAGCTTTGACCGGCGACGCAATACCAATTTGCAGCGATTGGTAGGTTGCATCGAGTGTGGGAATTGTAAGGTGCGCTTCTAATTGTGTTTTGTCTTTCAAGGGGCCTTTCAACGTAGCGTGCAATTCGGTTTGCCCCTTGAAGCCTTCAGGTACGCTGGAAAGGTAAGTGGCCAATAGCACATCAAGTGGAATGGCGGTAGTCTCAATGGAAGCATCGGTGTAATAGTCGCCAGTCAAATTAACGCTGGCACGCGCCTGCACAGAGGCGTCAACGACCTTCGAGCTCAGAGTCAGATCCGCCTTCTGATTGGCGACGTGAAGCTCGGCCTCGATGTTCGATATCGATTTGTCACGCACCGCAAGTTGCGGCAACCGCAACATCGCGCTTAATTGAGGATTGTCGAAAGTTCCCCGTCCGCTGGCCGAGGCCGTTAGTGTTCCAGACAATCCCAAATTCTTCGCCTGTACCGCGCGCAGTTTTTGCAGAGTCAGTGAAGGTGCGTCAAGCCGAACCGTATAAGCCTTGGTTCTCGGAGTGTATGAGAGATCGGCGTCGGCAGTGCCCGCCGGCAGCACGACATGCAATGACGAAACAATGGTTCCGTGATCGGTATGGAATTGCGCGGCAAAAGTCTGGATCCGTTCGCTGTATACCTCAGCGTTCGCAATCTGGAGCTTTCCCGAGCCCTGTGGATCCAGCTGCGTTCCGGTGAGAGAAACCGCTGCTGTCAAATCTCCGCTGACAGGATATTGGAGACTTGCGATGCGCTGAAGTTCGGCGATGGACATCTGCTGCAACGACAGATTCACCTTCATCGAGTTGCTCGGCAGGAAATTCCAATCCAGGAGAGCGACTGTGCCGTTGATTGCAGCGCGCCCGCGGTGTGCACTGACGAGTGTTCCATTCGTAACTTCGATCTGTGACGGACTCGCCGCGAGACTTGCCTGCACACTCCGCCACTCGCTGTCTTGCACATTAAGATCTTGTGCGGAGAACTGTCCGGTGATCTGCGGCTTCGCCAACGATCCGCGTACTGTCGCCTTTACACTCGCCGATCCAGAAACCGGTGGCAACGCGGAACCACTGCTGCGAAACGCAGAAACGAGGGACTCCAACTGGTGCAGATCGGTGGTGCTTGCCTGTAAGCGCAAGTCCGAGCGATCGCTGATCTGACCATCTGCAGTCAGCGTCGCGGACGGAATGTGGAGCGTCGATTGGCGAAGGGTGAGAGAATTGTGCGCCCCGTCGTAGCTCGCGTGAATCGTGCCGTCGATGGGAATCTGATTCCCGGACGTACTCGAAGTTGTACCAGATGTGCTTTTCGCCGCGGCGCTCACCGCAAGATCAGAGCTCAGCCGAATTTTGCTGACGCTGCCCGCCCATGAAGCGTCGGCCGTGCCATTGAGCGTTCCAGAGACGGCAACCTGCTTCCCTGCAGCGAGTGCCTGCTGCATCTCTCGCAATGAAATGTTATGCAGCGAAGCTCGCGCGCGCAAGGAAGGCGTAGCGTCCAGATTCTGAACGCTGAGATCAGCATTAAGGTGTCCGCCCAAAGAATCAAATTCAATATTTCTAGCCCGCAGCGCTCCATCTGCGAGTTGATAGTTTCCTCGCAATTTGTGAGCTGACACGCGGCCGCCTGCAGCCATTGCGGAAAGTGATTCGCTCGTGATCTCTCCGTCGACGGCTAATCCGCGCAGCACAGATAGGTTCGGAATACTCTGGTAGTGAATCTGTCCAGTGAGCAAAAGATCCCCGCGCGCCGGCGCCACGGAGGCAAAATCCATCGCATCCATGCGAATGTTGTAATCCCCGGCGACAACCGGTTCAGCATAGTTACTTAGATTTCCCCGTACCGAAGCGACAGATTTCCCCACTTTCAAAACTGCTGATTCAATTGAAAACAGACTAGGCATGGCGCTGAACTTCGCCTCAAAGCTGTGTGGCAGCGGTTCGTATTGCCCATAACGCAAGTGGCCATTGTCATAAGAGATCGAACCGCTGTAACGCGTGGCGAACTGGTCAAAATGGATCTCAGCGCCCAGGTCATAAAGATCGGCATCGAGTGGAGTTTCCCGATCGTTATAAATCACTTCACCCTGATTCAATTGTGCATGCCGCACCGCGAGATCGAATACGCTCGTCTTCGAACTACCTCTACTCGGAGGAGCAGTTGGCAAGTTGCTCTTGCCTGATCGATCGACTCGCACCCGCGCCACGGGATGCTCGATGACGATCTCACTCAAATTCACCTTGCGATGCAGCGCTGACTGAATTTTGAGGCCCACGGTTAATTTGTCGATGTGCAAGAGCGGCGCTTCGTCGGCGCTTTCGGTTCCACGCACCGCGATGTTATAGAGATGAGCGGTGAGTGTTGAAAGACTGAAGTCGAGCCTGCCGATCGTCGTGGGCGCGCCGGTGGCTTGCTGGGCTGCTTCTGCGATCTTTCTCATTGCGAACTGACTAAAGGTACTGCTCTTCAAGAATAGAAAGCCACCAACCCAGGTGCACACGAGCAGTACCGCGAACACGGCCAGTATCCATCCCGCAATTTTCCGCCACCTCATAGTTTCGTCCGCAAATACCTTCTTCTAAAACGCCTGGCCGATCGTGATGAAGTACTGCGTGGGGTTGATGCCGGGAACGGGATTGAGGTTGTGGCCAAGATCGATTCGAATCGGGCCGATGGGCGTCGAATAGCGAAGCCCAATGCCCACCGTATTCGTGTAGTTGTTGACGAAGTTGGGCAGGTTAATTGCGCTGTAAACATTGCCGCCATCGTAGAACACGACGCCGCCAAGCGCCTTCATAATCTTCAGCGGGAAGCGCAATTCGGAGTTCAGGATGAAAAGCTCGTTCCCGCCTACCGGCACCGTAACGTTGACGCATCCCGTCTGATTTTGCAGGCCGGTGCAGAAGGGCACAATGCGCTGAGGCCCGGCTTCGTCAATGGGAAATCCGCGAAGAGAAGTGCCACCGCCGGAAAAATAAAGCTGGCTTGTGGGGATGAAACTTCCAGAAAAGGATTCTGCCAGGCCGAGACGAATGCTGTTGGCGAAGACCACAGAATAAAACGACTTATACGTAGCAAACTGCCCGAAAAACCGCGCGAAGTTTGCGCTAGACCCGAGCGCGCTCGGGGTAATGCCAAGACTGACGGTGCTGAAGATGCCGCGATGCGCGTCCAGGGGTTTGTCGCGTGTGTCGCGAATCAGGGTGGAGGAAAAAGTCGAGAGCCGCACGTTTCGGTCCTCAGGCAGTACAAGCTCGGGCACCAGCAGGTGCGACAGAATCGTTTTGTTGAAGTCATACCGAAGTTGCAGGCGCGTATTTTTCTTGCGGTTGAGCAAGCGCTCGAGCTGAAACGACATATCCCCGAGGCTGGCCGCGAATAGCGGGTTTTCTGTAGTCCGTTCCAGAGAGAAGGTTGTCAACGAACTCCATTGCGAGCCAATAAAATGCGGTTGCGCGTAGTTCGTGAGGAAACGCTGATCGAGGCGCGAAAGAAGAATCGAAGCACCTAGGGTTTCACCCAGCCCACGCATGTTGCGGCGATCGAATTCAATCGAACCGCGCGGGCTCGCGTAAGTAGCCTGGCTGGGTGCGATCTTATTGTTGCCCAGACCGATTGTCGGCAGGCCCGGGACCGCCACCGTTCCCGAAGGCACGTTGCCGCCGCGATGAGAAACTTCAAAGCCAAAACCGTAAATAATCTCGTTGCGCTTCAACTCATGAACCTTGACCAGCGCCGTCTCCTCGGTTTGATCAGTAATCGGCCGCCGCGGACCGACGCTCGACCAGTCGAAAATATTTAAGTCGTAAAGACGGGTTTCCGCTGCCAGCATCTGCACTTTTCTCATTGGAGACTCAGTGGGAAGCTGCGCCGTCTTTTCAATGAGCGAAAGATGGGTTCGCTTCTGCCCAAGGTAAACAACGGGACCAACGCGGACGAGTTGATGTTCGTCGATCGCATAAGTAACGTCCACCCGCTGCGGATCGCCAGCCTCGCGGCTAACAGTTGCCTTTACTTCAGCATTCGGGTAGCCGCGGTCCAGATAGGTAGCCGAAATGCGGTTGCGATCTTCCGCCAAGCGCCGCGGAGAATAAGGCGCGCCGGCTCTCAGCTCGAAACCCTTCGGAGCCGTCAGTTGGTCGTATGAAATATGGTCGTTTCCAGTGACGTTGATGTCTCCGACCATAGTCTGCTTGCCTTCCGTAATTTCGAATGAAACGTCAATTTTTGGGTCGTGCTTCATCACACTCGAAGTTATCTTGACGTCCTCATAGCCTTTATCGCGGTAAATAGCCTCCAGGTTGGCAACGCTTTGCTTCAGCAGTTTCTGGCTGACGCTGCCGTGGTTCCAGATATGAGCCTTCTTGACTGCAAGGTGAGGAAGTAACTCCGCGTCCGAAATCTCATGGTTTCCATGAAACGAAATGCGGCCCACTTTGAGTTTCTTCGCGCGGTCGATTTCGTAGACTAGCAAAACCTGGTCGGGCTGCCGCGTAAGATTCACTTTTACCGCGACGTCGAAATATCCCTTCTTCTGAAAGTAATCAACCAGGTTTTCCTGTCCTTCTTCCACCAGATCGCTGTCGATGCTCCGCTCGGAATAAATCGGGATCAATTTTTTCATCTCCCGTCCCGAGAGAAATGGCAGCCACGAAAGCTTTGCGCCGGTCGCACGCACGGTGACGACCGGACCAAGCTCCACCTTGAACGCAACGTCTACTCGATTATTTTCTGAGTGATACCGCGGTGGATTCTGCTGCACACTGCTGGCCAGGCGACGTTGCTGCGAAAGAGCACGCTTGATCTGCGCTTCGGCGGCCTTCAAGCGCTCCGCGCTATAAGGTTTGCCAGTCTTGAGCAGACCTCCCGTGAGCCGTGCGCGAAGTGTACGAGTGGAATGCAGCAAACGCGCGGCGTCGGTGCCCTCAGCCCCCTGAATTTCCACCGCCGCGATTCTAGCCCGCCTGCCGAGCCTGACCGCATAGCGAACGTTAACCAATTGGTGCGCATCGTCAATCTTGATGTCAGATTGAATCTGCGATTGAAAATATCCGTTACGCTTAAAAAAGTCTTGCAACGCTTGTTCCCCCACAGCAACGCGAGCAGGATCGTAAGGATCTTCGTCAGGAAGATCGGCAACTTGCAGCAGCCGTGTATAGGAAAAAGCCTGCGCCGCACCAGGGAAATCGACAATACCAATGAAGTAGGCAGGCTCGAGCAGAAAACTAACGCGTATTCCGGAGAGATCGGGAACCACATTCACCGTGACTTTAGGAAAGTGTCCGGCTTGTTGCAAGGCTTGAACGCTGGCCTCAACCTTTGCCTGGGAATAAGGCTCTCCGGCTTTCTGGAGAGGAACCGAGCGCAGCGATTCCAGATCGCGGTGAGGATTGCCAATCAGGGCGACGGCACTTACCTTCTGACCTTCATAAACCGTCGACGGCCCCTGGACCTGAACCTGGCCTAATGCGCAAGTCGCCAAAAACAAAACGAGCAGTGCTGGCAAACGCATATTGACCGAAAAGTTGCCAGTCGCGCGCGTATCGACCTCCGAGCCTTTCACAGTGAGCCAAATGTTACAGCCTCAAACGTGCAATTGAAGTGGATGATTGGATGCTCTGAAGAACCGAGGTGTTGGTTTGCGAGAGTTGAAATGCCCAAGCGATAATCAGACGTCGCGCGCGCCAGGGGTGCTCAAGCAACTTCTCCGGTGTCGAACGCATTGTGCCTTATTTGCGCTTGTTTTCCGGAGGCGCGGGTTTATCTGAGCCCGGTTTCCCAGAAAGCGGCTCCGCGCTAACCGCACTGTTGAGCCATGCGGTATACCACAGGTTCAAAAGCATCTGCGATCCGGCCGCCAGTCTGTGAGTGGTGAATGTGAAGGCCTCGGCATTGCCTTTTCCTAGGAATCCACCCGCCTTTTCGAGAGCGTATACAGTTTCCACCTGCTGGTTCGACTCCCGCAAATAGTTCACGTATTGCTGAAACGGATCGGTGAGATGCTCGGGACTTTGAACCTGCCCGGCAAAGTCTGCGGCAGTAATGTTCTGCGCCACATAAGTCGTCTCAAAGAGCGCGTGGATGCCGTGCTGCGTTGTGTATTCCTTCGGATTTGGGCCGACCCAGCCATTGTACTGAATGGTGGTGTGCAGAGGTTGCGAGCCATCTGCCACGTAGTGGCCGAGCCATCCCGTGTAGAACACAATGGCGCGCTCCACTGGGGCCGTTTTTTGATGAAGCTCGCGCATGTGCCGGTACTCCCGAAAAGCGGCTTCCAGCCGTCCAAAAACTTCCATCACAATATAAGGTTGCAGCCCAACATGCTCGGGAAGGTAGTCGTCCGGGTGGTCGGTGGTGGCTGCTCGTTTCTCATAAAGTTTGCGATAAAACTCATAGCGTCCGGGCGGGAGCGGGTTGAGCCAGTCGACGCGTTCGAGATCAATGAAGTGGTCGGGCTCCTGCGCATTCTTCAGTGCGAACTCCGCGGGGTTGCGCCACCGGTCCGGCTCGGGACCGAGATAGGTGATCTCCTCCACAGACCGCCGCAGAAAGCGCGGCATATCGGCGGGCATCTTTTGTGCCGCAACGCGGTTGACGTACGTGTGCCCCTCGTTGCCCCAGGCAGACGCGCCCGGCGCGAACGCAAGCACCAACAGCACCGCACCGATCAGTTTCTTGTAGATTCTGCTTCGCCTCGTTCCCACCGGATGTTACCGCGGTTGTTCTCAACTCCGGAACACGTCAGAAGGCCAGGTGCAGCGACAGCTGCATAAAGCGATTGCTCCCGACCGTCTGCTGGATCACTCCATAGTTCGATGTATTTGGATTGCTAGGAGTTAATATCTGAGTCGGGTTCGGAAAACACGGAAACGGACTGAAGCAGCCATTCAGCGCAAAGCTATTCAGGGGGGCGTCGAAACTGGGTTGATTGAAGATGTTGAAGGCATCAGCCTGGAATTTGAGATTGACGCGCTCACCGATTTTGAAAGTTTTGAAGACCGAAAAATCGAAGCGCGTCTGGAACGGCGCCCGGAAAATGTTACGGCCGTTCGGTCCGTAGTTCGTTTCGAGGTTGTCAGTAGCGGTCGTCCCGGCGGTCGTGGGGCTGTTGGCCGGAGGTACGCCGTCCTTGCCCGGGGGGATGAACGGAATGGAGAAGTCATTTGGATTGACGTAGGGAACCCGCACTCCTGCCAACGGACTCGATGAAGGGAAAGCATTGTCGGTGCCGCCCTCAGTGGCCTGTTTGGTTGAGATTCCGGGAGCCAGCGGGAGAATCGGATTGGTGATGTTGTCATCGGCAGCGAAGAAAATGCTAGCGGCTGTGCCCGAGTAATCGATAATACTGAAAGGTTCGCCGCTTTGCGCCACCGTGACGCCCTGAATGCCCCAGCCATTCATCACCTTATTTACGAATTGGGACGAAGTTTGCCGGGTTGGAAATTGATATAGATAACTTACGGTAAACACATGCCTGCGGTCGAAGTCAGAGGATCCATAGGCGCTTCTGGGGTCGTTGGGGTCGTTCCCGTTAAAGAAGAGTCCTGAGCCCAATCCGCTGCCCTCATCCAGAGAATGTGAATAGGTGTAGGAAGCATTCACCATCAGGCCGCGGGACATTCTCTTGGTCGCCTGAAACTGCAACGCGTTGTAAGTGGAGATGCCTTCGGCCTTCCAGAAGTCTGCATTGGGATTGAAGCCGATGTAGGGCGTGCGCAGAGCCGTGTTGCCGTCAGAATTAGGGAAGTCTGCAATGGTAGTTTGCACCTGCTCCGCGATCAACGGGTTAAAGTTGGCATCAGAGGCCTGAAATCCGTAGGAGTAGATCTGGTTGTTGATCGGATGCGCTGCGGTGGCGACACCCGGTTCGTTGAACGGAACCGGAATGGGCTGATGAACCCCGTGATTTCCGATATAGGCCAGCGTGAGGACCAGATTATTCTTCGGCTGCCATTGCAAGTCCAGACTCCAGTTTTCGGAGTATGGCAGCTTGTTGTTTGGGTCGTAGCCTCCGAAAAGGAAATCGAGCGGGTTATTGGCGAATGGATTTGTGGGGGTACAGTTGGGAAGAACTGGTTCGGCGCAACCGCTCAGTTCAGACATATTGTAGACGAGCTTGGCAACTCCGCCGAGGTTACTTGGAGGCGGCGGCAGAGGCGCTGTGCCGAAGGGCGCGGCGGCAAGGCAACCCGTACCCGTAGGGCACGAGGCCTCAACCGGAACGGTGAAAGGTTCCTGAGTGGTAACGCTGAAGGGTCCGCTTATGCCCAGGCCAGCGCTGGCGGAGAGTTCAGTGAAATATTCACCACGGTCGGCAAACATGCCGAAGCCGCCTCGAACCACAAAGTTCTTCACAAATGATGGGCTCCAGGCAAATCCGATGCGCGGGACGAACATCCATTGCCGCCCGGTGAGTGTAGAGTTGCTGACGCCCTTGAATCCGAACGTCTTATTGTTTCCGGCCACCACCAAGCCGATTCCCGGTTCCCCGTTGGAAAGGTTTCCGAAGGAATCGGTGGCGAGGTCATATTTGTAGTCCGCAGGGTAGAAGTTGGTAAGCAATCCGTCTTTCTCATAGAGTGGGCCGTCCCAATCCCAGCGCACGCCGGCGTTAATCGTGAGATTCGGACGAACCTTCCAATCGTCCTGCGCAAAAAGCCCGGCGGACCGGGAACGGAAATGGCGGTTGGTTTCGCCGTCCAGGAACAGGCCGGTGCTGTGATCGCCGGCGAGCGTCCCGGTTAGAAAATCAGCAAAGTCGTTGAAGTTAAAGTTGGCGACCTGGTTCTCGCGATTCTCAACGTTCAGTTGGGCGTAATCGAAGATGCCGCCGAAAGCCCAGGAGTGACGGCCATGAACCCAGTGATAAATAGACGAACCTTCGTGTTGGTTTTGAAAGATTCCGGCGTTAGCGAAGTTGGTCGAGGGACCGACGCTCATCTTGTTCCCGTGAAACGGCGTCACCACTCCGCCGCCGCTCGCAAGGGAAACGCCAGCGCCCAGGTCTGCGTTGTTGATGACAATACCGGGAAAGCGAGTACTGCCGAGAAGATTGAGGCCTACATCGGCAGGGGTCAATGACTGTGACGTCGTAGCATTGGCGACCATGCGAACAAAGCCATAGCGGTTTTCCCAAGTCGCGTTGGGGCTCAAGACCGTGGTGTTGTCAAGGGAAAATAGTTGACTTCCCGCCTGCATTGTCTGCGGGAAACCGAGCACGCCGCTGACCGCAAATGGAATGATGGTCGGATCCCTCTGATAGTAGTACTTGCCGGCAAGACGGTTCTTTTCGCTGAAGTTGTAGTCGATGTTGCCGTTGACCTGATCGGCGTTGAATTGGCTCGCTGGACCTTTAACGAAAGCGTTGAACGCCTGGCTGCCGCTTTCGGGATTCGGTGCATTCTCTGAAGGAATGATGAACTGTCCGCTGGGCGTCTTGGCCTGAAGGATAGCCAGCGCCACAGGATCGACTTGCTTCGTGGTAATGCACGACGGGTTGCTGGAGGACTGACCGCAAGCGTCATCGGCGTTCACGAGGTTTACAAGCGTCGCCTTATCGGAGCGATTGGTATCCGTCAGTCCCGGAAGCGTAGGCACTCCGTTAAATGCACCGCTGAGGGCATCGCTGATTCTCTGCCCCTGATAAGACCCAAAGAAAAAGAGCTTATCCTTCTTAATAGGTCCTCCGAGCGTCACGCCGAATACATTGCGATGCAGCGGAGGAGCACCGGAAAAAAACGGGTTGACCGCCAGAAATGTGGGCGCCGCATCGAAAATATTATTCTGGAAGTACTCGTAAGCCTGGCCGTGGAGGCTGTTGGTTCCAGATTTCGTTGTAGTCTCGATATGCGCCCCACTGGCCGAACCCATCGAAGCGTCATACATCGAAGTGGTGACATGAACTTCCTGAATGGTCTCCACCGGGGGCGTCGGCAACGCCTGGCCGATCGCGTCGAATACCGAGCTATTGGTTTGAACCTGGCCGCTGGTCCCAAAAATTTCCCCGGTGTTCGAAGTAAACCGGCTGTCTGCAATGTTGCTGGTGGAATTTCCGTTGAACAGGTTGTTGGCGTTGACTCCATTAAAAGTGAAAAGATTGCTGGTGTCGCGCTGACCATTAGAAACGATTCCCTGGTTGCCCAAGCCTTCGTTCGAGCCCGAACCGGATAGAAAGTCCGCGCTCACCCCGGGCGCTAGAATGGCAAGCTGGGTGAAGCTTCCGGTCCCCAGCGGAACGCTCTCGATCTGTTGCGGACCAAGGGTATAGCCATTCGCCGTATCCGTCTCGTTGAGTAAAGGCGTGGCATTGACCGTAACCGTAGACGATATTGCGCCCGGTTTGAGTGATGCGTTGACGGTCGTGGCGCGACTGCCCTGCACGATGATCTGGGGATAGACCGCCGTCTGGAAGCCGTCCTTCGTGAATTTGACTTCATACGTCCCGATGGGCAGATCGGAGATATTAAAAGACCCGTCGGACTTGCTCTCTGCATTCACCTCGAGATTCGTGGCCACATTGCGAGCTTTGATCGCGGTGCCCTGTACGATAGCCCCGCTGCTGTCCGTGACCGTTCCGTTCAGCGAGCCCAAAGTTTGCTGACTTAAACCCACTTGCGCCACGAGAAGGAAAACCAGAACAGATAAACATAGATAAAGGATTCGGCACGATCTGAATAGAGATGCAGCAGTGAGGGATTGAGAAGCCACGGAAAGCCTCCTTAGGTAGGACCGGCGATTTTAATGGGGCCGGACGCCGGAGTTCAAGAAAACAGAATGTAAAAATTTCGATTGCGCAAACGTGGATTTGAAGGTTGTTTATTGGCCACCCACCGCAGCATACGCCCCCAATCACGCGACTGCCGAGTCCTTTCGGCAATCCTGAAAACGAGGTATGTTCCCACCTCTCACCGGGGAGCGACCAGTGTTAGCAAGAGATCACCTGAAAGGATCTGCGGCAAAGGGCCACGTCCTCGATTCCCAAAAAGCGCCTAGCAGCGACGTGGTAAAATGAAGCTCCAAACGCCGGAGAGGTGGCAGAGTGGCCGAATGCGGCGGTTTGCTAAACCGTTGTACGGGCTAACACCTGTACCGAGGGTTCGAATCCCTCCCTCTCCGCCAGACCTTTAGTTTCTGCTATTTACAGTACGTGACTACCAACTGACTACCAAATTCCGATCATTTGCCTCCGCGCGGTATTAAGCACTGGAGGCAATATGGCAGTCACACTCTATCGCCAGATCGGCAAAGGCAAGGCTCGGCGTTACCAGAAGGTCAATCTCGGACGTGGGCGCCGCCCCGCCGATCTCACCGGTCCTTACTTCCTGCGGTATTCGCTGGCTGATGGCACTCGTCCATGGGAATCCGTTGGCGACGACCTCGACTCGGCAATCGACGCGCAGAAGCGCAAGCAGGCATATTTCGAAGCTCTGGATGCCAATGTCCCGGTCATTCAGAACCAAGACGAAAACGGTCGGACGAAAATCACGGACGCCGCGTATCAGTGGTTCGCTGAGCTTCAACTTTTTCAGGGCAAAGACCAGCAAGGCAAGAGCGAGAAGACGCTGCGGGCTTACCACTACCGGCTTGGGTTCTTTCTTGACTTCACTGTGCAGAACAATCTGCGTTACCTAGACCAGATCGACCGCAAGCAACTTCTGAGCTACGTGAAGTTCCTTCGAGAACATGACAGCGACCTGGATGACCGCACGGTTCACAACGTCTTCGAAACTCTGAACACATTTCTGCGCGCACGAGACATCTTCACTGCCGGCAAGATTCTTGCAGAGCTCGACTATGCAGAGAAGCCACCGAAGCCTTACACGAAGCAGGAACTCAAGGCGATGTTTGCGGTCATGAATGAAGAAGAGAAGCTGCTCTACGGTCTCTTCTTGAATTCCGGCGTGCGTGATGCAGAGATGCAGAACACCGAGTATGCAGACTTCAACTGGGAAAAATGCACATTGCATGTTCAGCCAAAGCCGTGGCGCAAGTTCCGACTGAAAGGTAAGAGCAAGAGGAAGTCAGCAAAGGACAGATTTATCCCGATCCCGGCGAAGCTCGTTTGGAAAATCAAGGACAGGATGCGAGAGCGGAACGCCCAGTCGCACGACCTAGTGTTTCCCAACGGTGAAGGCAAACCTGACGGTCACTTCCTGCGCAAGCTGAAGGCAATTGCAAAGAAGGCGGGCGTCGAAGGCGCAGAGCTTCACCGCTTCCGCAAAACCTACGCCGACACGCTGCACGAGGAAGGGGTGTCGGTGAACACCATCCGCATCCGGCTCGGTCACGAATCGCTCGACGTAACGCTCGCCTATCTCAAGGGCAAGGATGCCGA
The DNA here is from genome assembly GCA_963717205.1 of uncultured Acidobacteriota bacterium. Classification (GTDB taxonomy): domain Bacteria; phylum Acidobacteriota; class Terriglobia; order Terriglobales; family Acidobacteriaceae; genus Sulfotelmatobacter. Next base: position 672,303 of record CAVQVP010000003.1, read on the forward strand.
GTCGGAAGAAGCCCAAGAGCACGCCAACAGCAGCAGCTTGGCGCTGTACGCATAATCAGTTGCTCAAATCGATGGCGCCACAGCGGGGGATCTCTTGCCCTCTTGCCGAACGCCGGGATCTCCCGTTCTCACCTTTAGACCGATAGTTTCCGGTTTGCGCGAACCTGTCGGGTCTGGAGGGCATCGCTGAGCCCCTAGTTTTTCACCAAGGGCTCAACTGCGAAGACTGCTTAAACGGTCAAATCAGATCATCACAAGGAATATACTCATCGATGGGCAGCGCCTCCACCCGACCGAAAACGAGATGCCAAAATCTAGTCTCTGAACCATCCTCCCTCCCGTGTGAACAGAACTGAGGAGTACAGATAAATAGATTTTGAACGGGTCCGGCATTCTCGGTATGAGAGGCGATTTTTCGCGGCTCGGGCACAGGTAGCAGGTTTTCACTGTCATTTCTTCGGTTTACATCCAGCGTTGCGCACGAGGACTAGTTGGGTCGAGGGGTCGATGTCGTTCGTTCGCAACTTTGTTCGAAAATCTTTCTCGCGAACATACCCGTCGTAGTCATAAACGTTCGCCGAGCAAATGAAATTTCCGTCTATTTGGAACAATGCGTAGGTTGCGACTGCGCCTCCGCTAAAGTACACCTTGGTACCACTGAATAGGTTCGACTTGCTCATTACGCCTCCCCCTGACTCTAGAGCTTTGAGATTGAGGACATACCAAGTGCTTTGTTGCCAATGAGCCGCGTCTTGCTCAGGGGGGGTCGCGGCAGTTGAGTCCACATTCAGAATAGCCTCATAAGACTTTCGGTTGCGTGTCACCATATCCCCGGGAATATAACTCTGCTTTTCAAGCCACGGTCCGCGGAATTGAAGGGACTGGGCCAGTTCGTCAGCGGCTAATAAGCCTGCCATCAACGGAGCACCGGTCGTGGGGAGCACGTTCACATTCGAAGCTGGATTTACGTTCACAGTCGTTCCCCCCGGAGTCAGAGCTGAATTGGTCCCTGTTGAATCCTTGGACGCCTGCGAGTTGTTCGCGTTATTCTGGGATCCGTTCGAAGAACTTGGAGCCGTTAAGCTACTTATAAACTGATCTATCGCGCTTATCGTTGCGGTCATTTGCTTTTGGTTGACCATGAGCTGTGGCAGCTTATCTTGCATTTGTTTTTTTTCGAGATCAGAAACTGGCGTGTCTCCGATTTTGCCAGTCTTCACCGCCTGAGTATCGTCAGCTATCGTTTTTGAATTTGCATCAGCAGACTGCTGTAAGCAGTCTCGCGCAGCCAATAGAAGCATCAGCCGATTCAGAAAGAGTGAACCGTCTCCCATCTCCAGAAGCTTGGGAGGGTAGGCATCCGGCGCGACTACCTGCATTCCTCCGATTCTAAGCTGCCGCGCCACGGCGTTGATGAGAGCTTGATCCTGAATTGTTCCGGTCACTCCGTTCAGGGACTCGTTAGTTGCAAATAGCCCCAAGACGGTTTGGAGTATTGAGACACCCTGCTGAACAGCGTTCATAGCGTCAGTGGGCGAGATACCCCCTCTGCCCCCGGTAGTAGACGTGACATCCGAACAGGACTTATCTAGGGAATTCACTCGAATGAGCAACAATCGAGCAATTGTCATTGCTGCCTGCCACTGTTGGAAATTCGAGAAGACAGTCGGCGAACCAACGAGGATCTTCGCGTTTGCGGTTTTAACAGCCGAAAAAGGACACTTTCCATTCGCGGTTGAATCTGCCAAACCCAAGGCTAAGAAAATGTCACACCCTATCGCTTCACTGTCTGATTCGAGCGACTTATATGCAATCGCCTCAGATTCAATCGAAAAACTACCGCCTAGTCCGCCGTTCCCCCCGCCATTCCCCGTATTCCCTTGGGTGGAATTGCTATTACCCCCTTTCCCACCGCCAGTTCCGCTGCCCTGCGAACTATTGCCGGTTTGCGAGCCGCTTCCTGACTGTGAACTTCCGCCTCCTTGCGCCTCCGTATAGGTGGCTAGGAAACTCAACAGTAAAACAATCGTTGCCGTCTGTTTAATCATCGGGTGGTCCTCGCTAAAAGCCCAATACGCCTAGGGCTGATTGATTAGGAGTTATTGCTTGGGCCCAACTATAAAAGGAACGGTATCGGTGTACCAGAAGGCCGGATTCACAGCTTCGTTTCCGGACGATTTTTGTCCCAGGGTTGCTGCTCGCAGCAACTCCGCCAACGGCGAAAGACGGCCTTGGGTCAAAGGAGCTCCCTTGGCGGAGTCGAGATCCGCCAAGGAACTCAGATCAACCGGATCTGTCGTCGCGATTAGTTTGAAAAGTTCAACGCGGTCCGATGGGTTGGATGTTTGCGCGATGGCGCACCATGGGAGTCGACAAGTCGCATTCGGCGGGATCGGCCTGTTCTCACACGCCACCGGAAAAATTGGATGAATTTTCCCGCTATTAGACAAGTCTAAAATGGTAACCCACGCCGCGGCGGAACCAGAATTGCGAACTTCAAATTGAACATATCCTTGGTCTCTCAGGACAAGTTGACCCGCGGAGTTTACTTCCTGAGGGAGGTCGTTACCGATCTGGTCAGCTTGGACTGCACCACCGACCGTGGTCTTCACTTGCACGGGGATTAGTCGTAGCGAAACTTTCACTGGCGATTGTTCGGCTCTGCTCGTTAAGTTCTTTATTGCCCGCCACCGAGCTTCCGCTTCGAGCGCATGGCGGACCGAGGCATAGAGTTGTTCGTCTTCAGCTAAAGCCGCCATCGTGGAGCCATCCTCGCGCTCGACTAACCACCGTATGCTTGGGTTTAGGGAGCGGACCTTGTCGTCAGCAGCGTTGCGCGGGCGGATTCTTACTTCCCATTTGTCGTCCGGGCCAACAAGCTGACGAACAACAGAGAGTTTCCTGAGCTTTACGCTGACGTCAGGAGGAAATCCGTCATCGTCAAAATTGACGAGAAGACCGTAATCTCCAAAGGCGTGCTCCCGCTCGTATGCGCGGGTGCGATCGAGCAGCGTTATGCTCACCTTCCCTTTATATGAGTCCGTCAAATCCAGCTTAGACACGGCCAGTTGCACCGAAGTGACGGTCGCGATAGCGCGTGGCTGCGCTTGCTCTGGATGTTTCGTTCCTGGTGGGTATAGGGCAAAGAGTGATCCTACGGTCACTCCATGCAGGGTTCCTCCGTTCAAAACCAACTCCCCCTTGTCATTGTTGACCAGATAGAAAGGCTCGGCTGGCAGTGCGATTCCTCCGAGAACAACCTTATCTTGATCGCCAGCGATGGCCGGTGTCTGGTTCTGCTGTCTCTGCGACATCAGATCCGTAATACTTTCAAACAAATCTCGGTAGGTGGACTGGGGCTCCAATCGTGGTTGGCCGGGTTGGGTTCTGGACGGCTGGGCCGGCCTTGCCTCGGCCAAGGCCTTCGCAAGCGCGTACGTCAACAAGCCCATTTCTGAATCCGTGCTCGCTGTATCATTGGTTGCGGAAAGACCGAGGTCGTCATCAGTTTCCTGAGCTACCTCGTCGTAGCGGCTGGCAGAGATCACCACGTAGCCTAGGCTCTTGGCTTCCCCTTCATAGAAGATCCCCGTCGCATCCTTTGCTTTGAGAGTTACTACTTGCGTCTGCGGCGCTGGTGTTTCAAACCGATTGCTGTCTGTACCGACAATCGGAGCCACGTGCCATTTGCTGCCGCGGATCAGGTGGCGACCGCCACGAACGAGATTGCCCGAATAGCAACTATCGAAAACCAAGGTTACATTGGCAGGCTTCTTATCCTTAAGCTGCATCACCAGGTAACGCAAATCTTTGTTCTTGATGTTGTTGGAACTGTCCTCCCTGGAAACATAGTCTGACGGAATCAAGGATTCGCTATATCCACCGACTTCCGCAGGATCAGGAATTTGTTGCCCGTGCCCAGAAAACTGGAAATAAACGATATCGCCTTCATTCGTGTCTTTGATGAGTTCCTTCAATGCATCGATAATCGCAGCATGAGTGGTCTCCTCACGTGTCGTGAGGGTCTTGATATTTGAATTAGCGAAACCGTAATCGGTCTTTAATTCTTGGCTCATTACGTCAATATCCCGTTTCGAATGCAAGTTCCACCAATCTAGCTTAGGGCCGCGATTCCTGTCGTAATCCCAAACACCTATCAAAAGGGCGCGCATCCCTTGAACTGCTGTGCGCGAATGAGTCGAAAGTCCACGTGAGGAGGTTGCTTCGGCTTCGGGCCATCTGTGCCGAAAGTGATTGCTCATCAAAAAGCAACCGAAAACCAGTTGACAGCAAATGACTGAGGCCATAAGCACACTAGGTTTCCGATGCTGCGCGTTTTGCACTATGTCCCCCAAGTTCTGACGAATTGGCCGTTTCCTTCGAGAGCGAACCTAACCTGCCTGTTTTGATTTAAGGGAAATAATCGGGCCCTCCCGCTTCGCGAAGTCGAACAGAGAAGGATTCTGTAGAGCGCCGTTCCGACTCATGGCTCCTATATCTGACTGTGCCACTGGCACTGCATCCTTTGTGATTGGCACGCCGAAATCGTTGATTTTCCCATTTCCAATCTCAACAAATAAACGCGGAACTCTTTTGATCGGATAATTTAACCAACTCTTAAGAGTTATATTGCCAGCCTGATTTGCTGCTTGATGGGCTTCAATGCCGTCGTGTAACAGAGTGTATGTCAGGACTCCCTCAGCAATTTGGCCACCGATTTCGCGCGCAGATTGGTCGGATTGACTGGCTGCCAAAACACGCATCCTCTTGTCATATGCCAACTGTCCAAGCCCCTTTGCACCCAACGGACCAGGTCGAAATCCCTCAGCCTCAATGCTTGCAGCTGAAAGATAGGCGTTGCCGAGGTGGCCGAGGCCAAGCACCCAAAGATCGCGCGGCAAGAATTCGACCTGGACACCGAGCGCCAGAGGGTCTTCAATGTCAAGATCGGGCCGCCATAAGGAAAGGCCGACGGTACGACGGCCAGCCTCGATGGTGAGTTCCGCAAATGACATAAATAATTCTGAAACTGCCAGCGCGCCGGCGAGCACGCCGGAAAGGGCGCAGTATTGCCGCTGGGGAAGAGGGTCGACAGCTGCCGCTGGCCCAACCTTTGCGATCCAGCCGTCGAAGGTCACGCGAAGAGCGCCATGCACGGGAGCCGTGTTCCCGAAGAGCAAGGTGCGACCTCCTGGTTGAGCATTATCGAAACCTCTGACGGCATCCGGCCCGAGAATCTCGATAACCGCCCGGCCGAAAGTGCGTTCGAGCGCGGGCCATACCAACAGAGGAGCCTCCGGTAGGGAGTGCTCAAGCATCACGGTTACGGCATTCGGAAAACAGCGATTACCAATGTTCGCGGCTGTCAGAACGGCGAGTTGCAGCGTTCGGGACTGCGCAACCTCCACACCGCACATGAGAGTAATGGCATATTTCTGGCGCCGTGAGAGGGCTTCCTCCGTCGTCAGTTCACAACCGTCGACAAGTAGTTTAGAGATACGGGAGAGCCTGATGCCTAGCTTGTCCATTTTCCACCTTCACCAGAGGGTCAGACTCAGGCGACGCGCACCCTTTGAAATTTTATGGTTGCGCCATTTGAAATCGCCAAGGTACTCGTAAATACCGACAGCGTCGAGCGACCACCACGGCGTATTCCCGAAATTTGGAATGATCACGGCGGTGTGCCCCTGCAAGGGGATCATTGGGTTTCGTCGATCGGTGGTGCTTTGTCCGACATACTGACCAGGATGCGTATGTACGTCCGCGAGCACTCGAAGGCTCTTATTTTTGCACCGCTCCCAGAGCGCTGCATGGCCGACGGCATGGAACGCAATCGCGCCACCATGGTAAGCGTGGGGATCAAGGTCGTCGTAGCACACGAAAGCCGTAACTCGTCCAGAGGTGCTGTGTTGAGGGCCGAGCAGAAACGCGCCGCTCTCGCCCAGCCCCTTCCCCCGGCGTCGCAATTGCAAAATTAATCGCCGCCAAAGCCACATCGGAATGCGGATAGGATTCTCGGGAGGATCAGACGCCAATGTAGTCTCCAGAATTCAGCAGTGAATGAAACTCTTCAAGGTAGTCGACGATCGTGTGATTGCTGTCCCAGATTAAGTGCGGCTGTTCCTTTGGCCATTCCGTGTGATCTTTCGCTGCCACTCTGTCATAAGGGTGATAAAACGCCGAGCCGCTGTGCGGCCAGCTGTCTGTTCGGAACACTCTTGCGAAACGGCTGTCAGGTTTGCCTTTTGGCCGTTTATGGACTTCGAGGATCGACTTGGTATTTGGATCCCAGAATGTGCCGGTTGGGGGCACCGACCGGTATCCGGACAAATCCAGTTGAACGTAGAAACGCTCCGGAGCGCTCGTGCGGGGAGCGGCTGCCATCCAGAGAATTCTGACAGCCCACGCCGGCTGCACCGGCAGAACATCGGCGCCAGCGAGGTCCCAGAATCCTTTGAGGACACCGGCACGAAAATCAGCCGACAACAAATCCGCCTCAAACAGTCTCTGATCGGGTCTCTCCATCGCATCAGCCCTGTGGCGTAATCTCCTTGACCAGGTCGAAGCAAATCGAACAGACAGAAGGCTCGACCAGTTCTCCAAGATGTTCATCAGAGCGCGGCTGCTTAGTGCTTTTGCACACCTGCAAGACGTACTCGGCGCCGGCGGCGCCGTCCAGCTTGAATTTCTTTCGAGCCCATCTGGTCACGACGCCGACGGTCGTCGCAGGTGAGAAGCGATGGCGTTTCGTGCGGCCGTTGAAGTTGACCTCGACTGCGACGTGCCGGCACTTGTGGATGTGCACATGGTGATGCCGGCGCAGCTCAAGAATCTCGACGGTCAGCAAAACGTCGACTGGGGCGTGCTGGTCGACACCGTCCTCGACCTCATCTGGCTCGGTCAACGCCTCCTCGCTTTCGCCGACAAATACCAGCACGTCGTCCTCACCTTCCTTAAGGAGGCCGACCCTAATCAACACGTCTTTGAGAATCTCGGGGGCGGCTGCTCGTACTACTTGCGGTTTACGGCTCTGGCCGTGGACGAACAGCTCTAGTTCATGATTGACCATATGCTTGCTCCTTGAGTGCTCGGCCGGTTGCGACAGCGTAATCTCCCGTGCGCTGGGCCTTGGCCTTAACACTCCCAGTATCCAGCAGGCCAACTTTGATGTCAAGGACACAAATGTACATGTTTGTACTACAAACATGTCACGTCGAGCGACCAGGAGTCAGCCTAGCAAACACGTTTATCCGGTTGACATCTGAGACAGTCCCAGGCAGAATTAACACCGATGGGATCAGACGGTTACGAAAAGCTTTTTTATTCCACGTTCGGAAGAATGCTTGGGGAAATGAGGCGCAAGCAAGGAATCTCCCAAGAAATGCTGGCAGATGAGCTGGGATTGTCACGCACTTCAATTACGAACATTGAAAAAGGGCGACAACCTGTCCAGTTGCACACCCTCTACCTTATCGCTCGATTGCTTTCAATCGATATAAAAGAGCTCTTGCCTTCCCCGAAAGTCATGGATCTCCCGAATGAAGTCGGGGAACTCAACGTGAGTCGATCCGAGTGGCTGGAACAAATGAATGTCAAGTTGCCAAGAGGAGCAAATGATGCGGAAAAGAAGGAGTCTGGACGACGAAGCAAGAAAATTGCTGCAGAATAGTGGGGTTGTGCGTCCTCCAGTTCCGGTTGGGGACCTAGCGAGATCGCTTAACATCGACGTGCGTTATTCGCCAGGAAAGCAGGACGTCTCCGGCGCCCTGATTAGAGATGGTGCGTCAGTTGTAATCGCCGTCAACTCTGCGCAACATGAAAATAGACAGCGATTCACTATTGCACACGAAATTGGTCACTTTCTTCTTCACAAAGGAACAGAGGTTCACTTCGATGACGATTTTCAAGTGAACTATCGAAACGCGGTTTCATCAGAAGCCACGAATGTGGACGAGATCGAGGCCAATCGGTTTGCGGCGGCACTGTTGATGCCAGAGGAGTTCTTGAGGAGAGACCTGCTTCGTCTGAAGCCCAACGACAAGACTATAGACAACGCAATTCATTCGCTTGCTGTACGGTACAAGGTGAGTACGCGGGCGATGGAGCTTAGGCTTGTTAACTTGGGTTTCATATCACCCGTCGGATGAAGTTTATCCGGGTCGGCGCTGAAGAAGGTAGCGGCGAACGGGACGAAGTGTTATGACGAGCCGGAAGATTTGTGTCCATCCGGCGTGGCACTTCAGTTCGTAGATCGACAACGAGTATTAATGTGAATACCGATGAGTTCGCTGACGCCAGAGAAAGCTCTGATCTTCAGAATCACGCACATTGAGAATGTGGAGTGGATTCTGGCGAACGGTTTGCATTGTCGAAACTCGGGGATTCTGGACCCAAACTATCAAGAGATTGGGAATCCGGACTTAATCGCGAGGCGAGCTGATCGCCCGGTTCCAATACCACCGGGAGGCACTCTGAGTGACTACATCCCTTTTTATTTCACGCCATATTCGCCGATGATGCTGAATATCAAGACAGGCTATAACGGAATGAAACAGACACCAATGCGAGATATTGTCATCTTGGTTTCCTCGCTGCGCAAACTGAGTGAAATGGGCATCGACTTTGTCTTCTCCGATAGACACGCTTACTTGCGAGCGGCGGAGTTCTCAAGTGATCTCGAAGATCTCGATCGAATTGACTGGAAAGTACTTCAGGCGCGCGATTTCAAACGCGATCCGAATGATTTCGAAAAGGTGGAACGTTATCAGGCTGAGGCACTGGTACATGGGCACATGACCATTGAAGCCCTGCTGGGAATAATCTGCTACGGGCCGGCACAACAGCAAAGGGTCGCCGCACTAGCGGCTGGACATCACGACACGTTGGATATCAAAGCACTACCAGGATGGTACGTCTAATGATCCGATATACAGAGGGAAATCTACTGGATGCCCCCGCTGACGCGCTAGTGAACACGGTCAACGAAATCGGAGTAATGGGCAAGGGGATCGCGCTCATGTTCAGCGAGGCGTTCCCCGCGAATACGCAGGCCTATCAGGAGGCCTGCAAGAAAGGCAGAATCCATGTGGGGCAGATGTTCGTCACTGAAAACCCATCTCTTATCAGCCCCCGATGGATCATCAATTTCCCAACAAAGAAGCACTGGCGACACCCATCACGGTTGGAGTGGATTCGGCAGGGGCTGAAGGACTTAGTCCGTGTGATTCGGGAAAAGGACATTCATTCCGTGGCTTTGCCTCCGCTCGGGTGCGGCAACGGAGGACTAGACTGGCAGGTTGTACGCCATGAGATAGAGGCAAGTTTGTCCGATCTTCCGGAAGTAGAGGTCTTGGTGTTCGCACCGACGAGCGCATATCAGAACGCTCCTAAGCGGGAAGGAGTTGACGAACTGACACCTGCACGAGCACTGATGGCTGAACTCGTCCGGCGCTACGGCGTGCTCGGAATCGAATGCACGAACCTAGAAGTGCAGAAGCTTGCCTGGTTCCTCCAAAGGGCGATCATTAGTCTCAGCTTGCCTGATCCTCTGAAGCTTCGTTTCGTCGCCAACAAATATGGACCGTATGCGGATCAGCTTCGACATCTCCTCAACGGATTGGATGGTAGCTATCTTCATTGTGAAAAGCGCCTCAGTGATGCCGGTCCATTCGACTTGATCTGGTTTGAGGACTCCAAGCGCGGACGCGTCAACGAGTATCTTCAGAGCAGTTCCGGCAAAGACTTCCTACCCGCCCTAGAACGCACGGCTCGGACCATTGACGGTTTCGAGTCGCCCTTAGGTATGGAATTGCTTGCCACGGTTGATTGGTTGCTTTCAGTCGGCGGTAAGAGCGCTACTCTTCCCTCAATCCGTGAAGGCCTTGCGTCCTGGCCTGGAGGCAGAGCGGCGGCGAAGCGCAAGCAAGACCTTTTTGATGATAGGCTGCTGGGTCTGGCGCTTGAGCGGCTTCAGAACTTCAACTAGCAAGACCCAACCCTGTCGGATTGCCAAGGTCTAGCGGGCAACCAATCAGCCGTCCCTGACTCAGCTGACAATTCAATGCTCCACCACATCCGCGAACCTCGACGCTCTTGAGGCTCTAAACTGACTACCACTGCTACCAAAAAGCGGGCTATTTGATTTTCCAAGGATACTGGTAAAATGGAGCTACGCCCGGTCGCAAATGACTGGTAGCATTGGTAATAACAGCAGAATTTTGCCATTGTTTATGGCAAAACAAAGGCGGTGGATGTTAATCCCTCCCTCTCCGCCACGCAGTCTAAGCTGCAGAAAAAGTTCGCCCCTTCCCCTCGAAATACGGAGAAAATGCCCGTATTTCGCGATTATTCTAGACAAACCGGACTGCAGAGAACGGACTGCTCGGCACCAAATACGGTCAGTATCCTGACTTTTCTCCGGGAGGCATATTCGCAGTCCGGTTTCCAGTAGGGCCTTAGGCGAATGCAATGCGATCACAAGCCTGCTGTTCAGCCCCGCAACCCTCTCGTTGGCGGTAAGGTCCATGACTACTAAAGCCTACCCGGATCCTAAGCCTTTTCGCGAGAAAGCGAGGCTCGTTATTTTGGATCTTGACTGCTTTCTCTACCCTTACAACAAGACATACCGAAACGCCGTCCTGCGGGCTTGGCGGGAGATCGAAAAGGAATACGGCCTTCCCATATTCCGGAGGAAAATAGCGCAAGAATTGATTGAAGAGGCTAAGGAAGAAGCGAACAAGAATCCAGATGACGCATTATGCCGGTATATCAGCATGCTGGCGGGAAACCTCGAAAGCAAGGGCCTCCCCGGCGCCTCCGTGATCGGCATGCTGGAAGTCTATTATCGCAGCCGGAAGGCAGCGCGCTCGGACGATGAGGAAGAACACATTCGGCCTGATCAGGCCATTGACCCGCCTTACAAAGAGATGACCGCCATGGCTTATAACCTGAGGCTGCTTCAGGACCGCAAGAGCGGAAAAAAAACAAAACTCACGCGCGACGAACTGCAGGAAAAAATCGTGGAAGGAGCCAAGGGGATTACACGGCTGTGGCATAGGCACATGGGCACCGGTTTCATCCGCCCCGACGCCGGACTGGTAAGCAAGATACAGCGGCTAACCGACGCTGGGGTTGAGGTCGCAGTCCTCACGCATTCCTTCAAGCAGGGAGAAGGAGAGGCGATGGAAAAGCTGGAAAAGCTTGGCCTAAGAGAGGTGATTCCCGGGCATAATATTTTTGGGCTAGATGAGATTTCTCCCTATAAAAAGGGCACGAACCTGGAGGTTTTTGAGAAAGTGCTTGCGGCCATTAACAATATGCGCGACCCGGCAGACCCGATCAAGCCGATCGAGACGATCATGGCAGAAGATACGATCGGCAACCTGCAGGGTGCTAAGAAAGCAGGCATGCAAACCGTGTGGGTGCCGCGCAGGGACAAAGGCATCCCAAATCATCCCTCCCGTAAGCTGCAGAAAAAGCTCGCTTCGGTCGATCAAATCTACGCTACGCCGCATCAGTTTCTGGACGCGCTGCAGGCTGCGATCCGTGCTTCCGGAGAAGCCCCTGTAAGGGCGAACGTACCCAGGGGGCGAGAGTAAGGCTTACGGAATGTTCTCATTTCAGATCTCATTCCCCAAAAAACCGGGCTGACGTATTCAGCGACTTGCCATCACGGGCGCTCCCCTCGCGTTGTTGCGAGCCCGCCAGGCCACCAGTTCCAATCGCCCGCAATACGAAGGAGCGCAGGACCGATCACAATACGAACGAGCGTGGCGTCAATCAACACAGCGACCGCCAACGTGAATCCGATCATCTTGACCACCAGGAAACTTCCGAAGGTAAATGCCGCAAATACCACGATCATGATCGCGGCAGCGCTCGTAATCAGGCCTGCGGTTCTAGCCAGACCCTCCGGGATCGCATCCATTTCACTTAGCCCGCTCCTTCTGGCTTCGAGAACGCGTGCAACCAGAAATACCTCGTAATCCATGCTTAATCCGAAAACGATTGCAAAGGCGACGATCGGAACAAGAGGAAACACGCTACCGGTTCCCTCGGGAACTCCCAGGAAGCTGCTTCCGTGCCCGTTTTGGAAAACGAAAACCAATGCTCCGAACGACGCCGCGACCGAGAACAAGTTGAGTGCGATCGCCTTGAGGGCAACGAAAACGGATCGGAATCCGCAGAGTAGCGCAAGGAGCGTCCCCCCCACGATAAGCGCCGTCACCGACGGGAAGCGGTCTCTAATAATCGTTTCATAATCGGCGTTGAGTGCCGGAATGCCCCCAACGAGAAGTGTCGCGCCAGGAACTCCGGTGAGAACCAGCGCACCGGTCTTGCGAAGCTCCCGCACCCAGTTGACCTGGTCGCGCAGGGATACCGAACTCGCGGGTAACACCTCAAGCAGCGCCGCTTGTCCGTCACCACTCAGAAACGTTCGGCGCGTCTCCCGCGACAGGTCACGGAGGGAAGATCGGTTGCTCTCCGCAATTGTAGTGATAGAAATCACGCGGCCACAGCGAGGATCGCTCGCGAAGCGCTTGGTGACACGATCAACCACATTCCACCCGGCGTCGGTTTGCGCGATGGAGTCCGTGGGAAGCTCGACAATGATACGCAACGATTCGACCGCGCCTTCCCGATCCATCTGCCTGAGGGTGTGGAGGGCACGGACTGATTCCGCCGCCTGCGGAAGCCAATCTCCCCGGGGGACACTGGTATCCAGTCGTCTGATCTGCCAGGCGAGCAGAAGCAACGGAGTGCTTGCCACAAAGAGGGCAATCCAGGGATGCGCGACAATCACATGCCCCCATCGCCGCCAGCGCTTTCCCGTAGTCGCAGCCCTATGCGCATCCAACTTTGGAGTAAGGGGCAATCTGCCAAGATTAATCCGCGGACCGAGCAACGCCAGCACTGCCGGAACGAGGGTATTTGTAAGCAACACGCTCATTCCCGCCACCAAGAATCCCGCGATACCGATGGAACGGATTTCGCTGATCGGAACCGTCAAGAGGGCTAGAAATCCGATGGCTACCGTTGAGGCTGAAATCAAGAGCGTGCGACCTGCCTGACGTGCCGCGATGAGCGAGGCCGCGGGGCCGTCGTTCCCGGCGGAAATCGCTTCCCGGAAGCGGCTGACCATGAGGAGCGCGTAGTCGATGCCCAAGCCCAGGCCAAGCATGGTGGCCAAATTCTGAACCAGAATGGACAAGTGCCAGCGCTGGGCCAGGAATCCCGTAATCGCCAGAGTGGTCGCGATGGCAAGCTGGCCAACCGCCAATGGAATCAGGGCGGCGACCAGGCTTCCAAAAGCCACCAGCAGAAGTGCAAGGGTCGCGGGGATCACCAGACTTTCGCCGCGTCGCACGTCGTCGGCGCTTGCTTTTCGAATATCGAAATTCAGTGGAATCTCGCCGGTGAGTTCGAGCTTAACCGCCGGATAACGGCCCCGCAGTTGATTTTCAAGCGAGCTTGCCAACTGGTGAAGCTTCGGAACAAGCGACTCCACGGGACCGTCCGTCGGCATGAGTCCGACGAGAACAAACGTTCCGCCTCCCCGGCCCAGAAAGATCGGATCGCGCGAGTCGAGATAGGAGACCACGCCCGAAATGCCGGGTTGGTCTCTCAGTCCCGCCACGATTGTTTCTAAGGCTTGTGCGCCTTCCTCCGAACCCGCAGGCGGGAGTCCCTGGACCACTAGGATCACGCGGTCCACGAACGGCGATCGAAAACGATTTGCCAGCTCCTGGCGGACAGTTTCAGCCTGGCTGCCTTCGACGCGGGTTGCGGTCTCGAGGTGGCGCTCCGCGTGAAAAGAGAATGGAAGAAGTGCAATGGTTGCTGCGAGTACGATCCCTGATACCCAAAGACGGCGCACATGCATCGCATTCATAATGTCATACAAGATTGTCGTCACGCTATCGTCTATGTAGGGACAGCCGCCCCTTCGGCAAGCTCAGGGCAGGCTCTCGGCTAGCTTGCCCTGAGCGAAGCCGAAGGGTCGAGCGAAGCGACCGCTTTACCCAATCTGCTAAACTCTCCCCATCGGCTTGAGAGGATCAATTCCCACCTTATTGTTATTCGGGCTGCTTGCTGCCGCCCAGCCTGGAGTGCCGGACCCTCGCCTTGGCGTTTGGACGCTCGTCTCTGCACAGTCTAGCCTCGATCCTCCGAATCGGCTCTCGATTACACATCTGCATGACGGAGTGCATGTAGTCATGTCAGGCGAAAAACATTTTGATTTCACTGCGAATCGGAACGGACACGATTCGCCCGCACCCGGCAATCTCGGCTTCAATCAAATTGATCTGCACCGGATCGATAAGAGGCGGGCTGAGGTCACGGAGAAAAAGGACGGAACTGTTGTGGCGACGGTTCGCGAACAACTTTCGAAGGATGGAAAGGAGCTAACGGCCACGACTGCTACCGTGGGCCATCCCGATCGGATCACCGTGTGGACGCGAACCGGAAGTGCGAAAGTCGCCAGCGACCTGTTCGTAGGCGAGTGGACGCAAGATCTCAGCAAGACTCGTTTGCGGCAAGGTTTGGTGCTCAAGATCGAGCCGGACGGAAACGGCGGGGTCCGTTTTCTGGGCGACTTCAGCTATACCGCCCGTTTTGACGGAAAGCAATACGATCTAAAGAACTCGCGCAACGACACCGTGACGCTTGAACTTGTCGATCCTCACACGGTGGATGCGATTTACCGGCGGGACGAGCAAGTCACTCAAACAGATCGGTGGCAGGTTTCCGCGGATGGGCAGCAGATGATGCTATCCACCGCAGGCACGTTGGAATCGGGCCAGCGGCTAACGGAGAAGCTTGTGTTTAAGAAGTAGTAGCGCACAATGCGTCTGCGCGGCGCAGAGGCCGATCGTTCTGGGTCGATGAGTGTTGTCGGGATTTAACGACAGTCCTGTTCAGGCAACTACAATATCCCTGTGAGCAGGCCCAAGCCACAGGCGCGATGAATACAGAAAGAGGCACAATGAAAACGAGAAAACTCGGAAGATTAGAAGTCTCGGAAATGGGATTCGGGTGTATGAGTATTAGTGCTAACTACGGACCCGCCGCAGACCGAAACCAAGGCGTCGAGGTTATCCGCGCAGCCCATAACAAAGGCGTCACATTCTTCGATACAGCCGAAGTTTACGGCCCCTATACAAATGAAGAACTCGTTGGAGAAGCTCTCGCACCGATTCGCAACAAGGTCGCCATCGCAACAAAATTTGGCTTCGACAACGAGCACGGCGGCACTCTGAACAGTCACCCAAAGCACATCAGGAAAGTGGTTGAGGAGTCGCTGAAACGCCTCAGAACCGACCGCATTGATCTTTATTACCAACACCGGGTCGATCCGAGAGTACCAATCGAAGACGTAGCTGCTGCCATTAAAGAGCTCATCAAAGCAGGCAAAGTCTTGCACTTCGGTCTCTCTGAGGCGAGTGCTAAGACAATCCGTCGGGCGCATGCGGTTCAACCCATCGCTGCGGTGCAGACTGAGTACTCGCTGATGCAAAGAGATCCGGAAAAGAACGGGGTGCTCGCCGCCTGTGAGGAATTGGGAATCGGCTTCGTCCCATGGGGTCCGGTTGGACAGGGTTATCTAACTCGAAAAATAAATGCTGGAACGAAATTCGACTCGAAAATGGACATGCGATCCGGCTTTCCCCGTTTCTCGCCTGAAAACATAGAAGCAAACATGCCTATTGTTGATTTGATCAAACGGTTTGCTGAGAGGAAGAACGCAACGGCGGCTCAGATTTCACTAGCTTGGTTGCTCGCACAAAAGCCATTCATTGTTCCGATTCCCGGCACCCGCAGCATCGATCACCTGAACGAGAATGTGGGTGCAATCAATATTCATCTGATGCCTACGGACCTTCGTGAACTCGACGCTGCTTTGTCTAAACTCAAAGTGCACGGTGGGCGGATGAATGAAGAACAAATGAAGGTGGTTGACCAAACGGCTTGATTGGGACGCTCGCCAACTGACGAAACCAGGCGATTTCGCTCATTGACCCCGCAATCATCTCACGCCTGCTCCGAGGCTTCGACCTTCGTAATCTCCTCGATACACTCAGGTTCTCCAGCATCGGCCATGCATTGCAGGCACTGCGCACCGCAATCTATACCTCTGCGATGGGTCTCGATGAGCAGTTCGGGCTCGCAGATCGGCGACACCCCGTTGACTTCACGAGCCGCGACCGAAATGATCCCCTTGCGATACATAAATTTCAGAATGCCGTTGACCGTATCTTCCAGAGACGGGTCCGGTTTGCCCCACGCGGAGGCATCCCGGGCCTTTTGATAGGAAGAGCTGTCATACCGTTTGAACTCCATCGCCGAGATGTTGTCGACAGAGCCCACCAGAAAATCGAGCAGCGGAAAGAGAAGATCTTCCTTCCGGCATCTTCGGATCAGCTCGGGAACGAAATCGGGAAGGCTAAAGCTTTCGAATTGCCGGCCAGTTGCTTTGGTAATAAGGGCGGTAATATCCATCATGTTCGAATAATCGTCCCGAACGACATGGTAAGTCTTATTCACGGTACCAGGAGTAGTAGAGATCGCAACGATATTGTTGGCCACAATGTCGGCCGGAACAAAGCTGACCTGGTTGAGAGTATCGACGCCAATGCCGTGATTCACCATAAAGGCAACCAGGCGAACGGCGATGTCGAAGTTGTTACCTCCGCCCGCGACGGAAGGACTGACGAGAGCCGGCCGGAAGATCCGCGCGGAAAGTCCCTGAGTGCGCGCGTCGACAACCACTTGTTCCGCGACCCATTTCGATTGACTGTACCCAAAATCGAGAAGCTCCATCTTCTCGTTCAGGTCGGTCTCATATAAGACTGATTTGACCGCCCAGCCAAACACGAAGGTAGTCGAGACATAATTGAACTCTTTGGGCCTTCCCTCGAACGCCAACCTTACGACCTCATTGGTTCCCAGCACGTTCGCGTCACGCATCAGGTCGTAGTTGTACAGGTAGTTCACGGTTGCACCGTTATGGAACACCGTGTCGATTTCACTCGCGAGGAAATCCCACGCATCCTGCATCAGGCCAAGCTTTGGCTGCCCGAGATCGCCGGAGACGGGGATTACGCGGGCCTCGAACATCTCCACCAGCCCCGCCCCGCAGGGTCCCATGGACTCCATGGCAGCTCTCAGCCTTTGCTTGCCCTGCTTTTCGTCGGAAGACCTGACGAGAACATAGATCTTCGCCCGTGTCTGTTCCAGCAAGCTTTTTATGAGGAATGGCCCGATGAAGCCTGTCCCGCCGGTGAGCAGCACATGATTCATCACCGGCATCTCCGGCATGGGCGAAGGCGCCGGAGGCTCGAAGATAAGCTTCCTGTCGTTGCTCATCATTTGTTTCTCGGCGGCGGACTGCTCTTCACGGAAAGCCGCAAGGGAACGGCGCAGATGAGCCAGCGCCGCTTCGGGAGCGCGCTCCAGTTGCTCGGCGAGTCCAAACAGATCGGCTACGCTGACACGCTGAATGACACCAATATCTACCTGCCTCGCCAACAACTCGGCGCCTTTGTCTTTCAGGAGTTCCTTGAGCTCATGCGTGAATACCACAAGATCCAGGGAATCCAGGCCGGCTTCGACGAGGTTGTACGACTCCAAACCTGTCAGGTTGTACCTGGCTTTCAATTCGGCGAACGTGGAATGTATGTCGGAATGGGACTTCCCCGCGTCCTTCTCCCGCGAAAAATCGGAGAGAACGGTGAACTGACCTTGCAGCCACATCTGCTTGGTCTTATGGCGCATGATCTTCCCCGAACTGGTTCTCGGGATGGCACGAGGCGCAATGAAGGAAATCATCGCCACTTCAACATTGAGATAACTCCGTACAGCAGCGGCAATCTTTCGTGCTTCAGGAAGCGCTTTAGGATTTTTGACTTCGGCGACGATCGCCAACGCAGGTTCGCTATCTTCCTGAATCTGGAACGCGGCGACGCAATTGTGCCGGACCAGACTGGATGATCTCTCCACGACATTCTCAATGTCCTGCGGGTAATAGTTTTGCCCGCGGAGAATAATCATGTCCTTGATGCGGCCGCAGACGTAGAGTTCACCGTCGTGGATGAATCCTATGTCGCCGGTCCGAAGGTAGCCGTCGTCATAGGGAGTATCGTCCACGAGCCGCGCACGAAACTGCTTCAGAGTCAATTCAGGATTATTCCAGTAACCCTGGCACTTACCGCTTCCGGCAACCCAAATTTCGCCGATGCGCTCTGGCTTAAGAGAGAAATGTCCTTCGGGATCTACGATCTTAACGTCGAGACCCGGGAGCGGAGTTCCGCAACTGACAATCTGCGTGGCGCAGGCAATTTCTGAGACTTCGGTAGTCATGCGGGCCTTACCCAGCGCCAGGGCACGCTTGTTGAGGGAAACGATCTTGCGACCACCCAGTGAGACCGCCAAAGTATTCTCGGCCAGCCCGTAGGCGACATGGAAACTCTCGGACTTGAGTCCATAGGGCTGAAACGCTTCTAGAAACCGGGTATAGGTATCGGGCTTTACAGGTTCCGCAGCGCACATCAATACGCGAAGCGAGCTGAGATCACAAGCCCCCAGGCTTTCCTTGGAAAGCCTCCCAGCGCGCAAGCAATAGTCGTAGGCGAAGTTGGGGGCAGCCGCCGCAGTGGCGTGGTAGGTCGTTATCGCATTGAACCATAGGATCGGCCGCTGAATGAAGTCCATGGGAGCGAACCCATACGTCGTGCCACCTTTCAGAGCCGGGTACAGGTAGCACCCAATCAGTCCCATATCGTGATACTGCGGAAGCCAGGAAACGACGACTGGCGCCGGATGGTCGATTACGAGCTCATAGGTGTTCAGAATGTTTTCATGCGTCACGATCACGCCTTTGGGCTCCATCGTCGAACCCGACGTGTACTGAAGAAACAATATCTTCGAAGGATCGACAGCTGGTTGGTGAGAAATCGTGTCCACGAAATCTTCGGTGACGATCCACGGAAGACCGGAAATGTAATCTACGTCGACCCCCGACGCCGAGACTCCACGTCTGGCGAGATTCGTCTTGAGAGATGCGTGGTAATCTCTGCTGGTTAAGATCCCAGCCGCCTGGCAATCCTTTGCGATGTGGACCGTCTTGTATAGGGCGCTCTGAAAGCCGCGCGAACTGGGAGGGTAGACCGGCACTGGGATCAATCCGGCGTGTACGCAACCAAAAAATGCGCAGATCATTTCGAGCCCCGGCGGGTAGGCAAGCAGAACCCGATCGCCCGCCGCGAAACGACCCTCTTTCAGCAAATGTCCGGCGATCGCTTGCGTTCGGTGGAGAAATGACGCGTAGGTGTAGCTTTCGATCGGGTCGCCGTTTACGTCAAGGTACGAATAAAGTAGCTTGTTCGGGTGCTCATCTGCCAGCCTATCCAGGTGGTCCAGAATTGACGCCGTCATTAATCAGCGATCCTCCAAGATCAAATAGAACTTAAGTCAGTAAAGCGAAACATCCCTCGCTACCGAGCAAGAAACACAGTTGAGCCCTCAACGTGCCTACCGGAGTTTTGGGCTGAATGTGAGAATGTACGCCTTTTTTTCTTAAGTATAAAGCGACGATCCACTAGCTGGGGAACGGACGCCCTCCATTTCGCTACATGGGGTGCGAGACTTGCGAGCAACGCTAAGCTTATGGCCCCACGCAAGAGGCCCCGTTGCTGCGGTTCATTGGTTGGTATATTAACAAAGCATTTGGACAACGCCATGCGTCATCGCTTCCTGGATACAGCGCCGCACCCACGTTTTGTCCATTCCAAGTTTTTATTGATTGCCCTTAAGGGCTCGCAATAAAGTACTTCTTGGCGACTGTCGACGGCGCGGCAACAATTACGCCGCGTGGTCAGGGCCGCTCATGTAACTTGTGGAACGCGTCGGGTCCAATTTACCATGATCGCGGAGGCGCCGGTGATGTTCGAACCCGAAGCGGCAATTGCCCATCAGCCGGAGATCGCGGACCTTGTCCCATCGGAAACCTCAGCGTCGCCGATTATCGAGCCGGTCAGTGGTTATTCCTTCCCGAAAGTCTTACGTAGCCGCCTGGATAGTTTTTTTGCCGATCAGGACATTTCGCCTAAAGCGGACCGTACGATGCGGGTCAAAATCGCTACAGGTCTGGCAGTCCTCGCGGGGAGCTGGATTGCTCTGTATGCGCTCAGGCCCGGTTCATGGAAGTTTGTTGCCCTCTACCTTTTGGGCGGGCTCGCGCAGACATTCCTTTTGCTGAACATCGCCCATGACAGCAATCACAACGCCATCTCGTCCCGGTCGGTCGTAAACAAAACCCTGAACTATGTCTTCGATTTGTGCGGAATCAGTTCGTACATGTGGCGCATTCTCCATCATCGGGGCCATCACTCCTGTATCAATCTCCACGACGAAGACGACGCCCTTTCGGGACGCGGCATCTTTCGCTTTACGCCCTATGAATCCCGCTTGCCGTGGCACCGGTTCCAGCACATCTACGCGCTGTTCGTTTACGCGCTGTTCTCTCTCGATTACGTCTTTTTCAGGGACTTCCAATGCTTTTTCTTCCCGACCCATGAGTATCTGAGACGCACCAAACATTCTCTGCGAGAATACGCGATTCTATTTGCCGGTAAGGGCTTCTACCTCACTTACATGCTTGTTTTGCCGGTGATTGTGCTAGAGAAATCGCCTCTGCTGGTTGCCGGGGCGTTCCTCCTGGTCAATTTGACCGTCGGTTTAACAGTAACGCTCGTATTCCAGACGACGCATACCGTCGACAGCACCTACTTTCCCTCGGACCGTCGTGAGTTTGACAACGGCGTGTATCACATCTTCGCGACAACGGCCGATTATGCAACCGAAAACCCGCTTGTCGCTTGGCTGGTGGGCGGGCTTAATCATCACATCGTCCACCACCTGTGCCCTTTCGTGTGCCATACCCACTATGCTCCGCTGACCAGGATTGTGAAGGAGACTGCCGAAGAGTTTGGGGTTTCCTATCGGCAGAACCCCACCATGACCGGGGCAATTCGGCATCATCTGATACTCTTGAAGCAACTGGGGAAGGAAAACTGATTCTGAGCGTTTTATCTTTTGCGCATGGCCCAGCACCACTTCCTACAAGTGACATGAAATCTCCTCCGGTTCGAGGTAAATATCAGGACGGCTGGCTGTGAGCTCATCGACGCCTGTCCCTGTCGTTTCCCGATTTCGCTGCTTTGCGGATTCTCGCGCAATGGCCCGCAATCCCGTGGAGGTTTTGTCCAGGTACAACGAGATTTTCGGCGAAACATTCCGGCTCTATTTGGGTGGTCTCAAGGAAGCGATCGTTACTATCGATCCCGCTGTCATTCAGCACGTGTTGAAGACCAATGCGGAGAACTACCAAAAATCCGAAATTCAAGTAAAGCGTATGGGCCACTTCCTGGGGAAAGGTCTTCTCACGACCCATGGAGAAGCCTGGCGCACGCAGCGGCGTTTGATCCAGACGGGCTTCGATCGAAAGCAACTCGATGCGCTGTCTTCAATCATGCAGGACTCCCTCGCCGAATCGCTGCGGGATTTCGATAGACAGGTCCGGGTTGGCCCTGTCGATATCTATCCCCACCTGATGAAGATTACCTTCGCTATGGTCGCCCGATCGTTATTTGGCGCGCGGTTGAAGGATGAAGACATCGATCTGGTCAGCCAAACCATCTGCACCGTACAGGAATTCATCGTTCGGCAAACCCTTCAGCCCTATCTGAATCCCTGGTTCGCTGTCTCGGGCGAACTGCGCAAACACGAAGACATGCGAACCCGCGCGGACGCCGTTCTGCTCGAATACATCAGGAAGCGCCGCAACGAACCGCCCGGCCATGATCTGCTACAGACTTTGATGGATGCGCGTTATAGCGATGGCGAAGGCATGAGCGATGAACTCATCCTGAGCGAGAGCATGCAACTTCTGGTTGCCGGCCATGAAACATCGTCGAACGCTCTATCGTGGCTTCTTTATCTTTTGAGCTCGCGTCCAGATTGCCTCGAAAGGGTACGGCAGGAGTTTGATACGGTGCTCGGCGAAGCGCCTCTGAGCCACAGCGACGTTCCCAAATTCGAATTTGCGACTCAGGTTATTCAGGAGGCGCTCCGCCTCTACCCGCCGTTTTGGATGGTCGACCGCATGGCCGTCGCAGACGACTGTGTAGGCGACGTCGCCATACCCGGGGGATCGATGGTCATTGTGTATGTGTATGGTGCGCATCATGCCCCGCGCTACTGGCAAAATCCGGAGAATTTCGATACGGAGCGTTTCACCAAAGCAAACGAGAAGCTGCGCACACCCTTCACCTTCCTTCCCTTCGGTGGCGGACCGCGAGGCTGTATCGGTGGAAATTACGCGATGCTGCAGATCCTCATGATTTTGCGCGATCTGCTCAGAACGTACGATTTTCAGTTGGCTCCGGGCCAAATGATCGAAGCTCGCCCGATGGTCATCCTGCGGCCGAAACACGGAATCCGCATGATGTTCACCAAGGCAAATTGTCATCATGTGCTGATTGAAGGAGTGCATTCGCACCGATAAGTTCGCATATCGGCATTGACGAGTGGCCCAATCCCGATTGCTCCCGGTTGACGGGCAAACCTAGGTTATCCGAAGGCGGACACTGGATCGCATCGGTAGTTTTCGGCCAGCGAGACGTGAAGTTGTCCCGAAGTCGGCTTGGGAGAAGTTCGAAGCTTCACCTGGAGCTTGCAGCTGATTGCGTGCGGAATCAAGGAAGAAGGTCTGTGACTCTATTTGTCTATACGACCAGAACGCTGACCGAGCAAGCTACCTGGATACGGTAGAGGTCCTTTGACGACACTGGTGTTGGACTCCGCCACTGCGGACGTCACGAAGGAAGGTGCTACGGCGAGGGGGCGATCGGTCCAATCGACAAATTCGTGTTACGCTGCGGCAGCGGCGTTAGAATTCCTACCCAAAATCACTAACGTGGAAGCCCATTCGGGAGCAGCCGATCTAAAACCTGCCTCTACTTCATCCGCCAAACGTTTCTTCGTAGCCGAGGAAACCGATGCGGGGGAGTTCCACACTTGGCTATGGAGGGGCGCTAGTTTGGTGTCAGTCGTTTAAAGAGGATCTCACTGCTGAGTGAATTTCAAGTTATTATTTCAACGAGACTACCTAGTACCGATGCTTGCGACCTTTGGAATAGTGGCAAATCACTGTGGGGGAAGTATGGCGATCAAGATTGAGCAGACACGTGACGAAGACTACGACTCCCTAACCTTTCAACCAATTGAACGCCTGAAGGTGTGTTTGTTCGGGCTAACTGTGTTGTTCGCATCTTTTGGGGCGGGTGAAGCGGTCTATCGCCTCTTGTTTTCCGAGTTCGACGGCGCGACCGATCGTATTCCGGTGGAAGGGCTGTTTGGTTTGGTATTTGCGTGGCTCGCCACTAAGTTCGTCGGAGGCGTTTACAGAAATCGCAAGGAGAGGAGCGCACGCCTCAATTTCATTTTGGCTCGGAATCATCAAATACGAGAAGCTCTGGAAGGAATCACTCCGTTCGCTCACCCATCGAAAAACCAACAATCGATCAGAGTAATCCGCGAAGAAGTCGACAGGATTGACTGCACCCTTAAGGAGATCTTGCCGGGTTAAGCTTCTCGGGCGAGGCTTGGATAGAAATCGGGTAGAATCTGCTCATTGCGTCTGCTCGACGCATGCTAACAGAGGGGAGTTTCGGTAATGTGGGGGTCTTGCACGTCCTGGACTCTCCCTTTCCAGTCGCCACCCCTGCCGTTCCAGTACTTGACCGCCGAATGCATTGTCGCGCTCAGATAAAACAGAGCCGCCAGCGGCATGGCCAGTGCCCATGCAGGGTTGAGTCGATAGTAGCGCACCATGGTCGAGGACGTCACTGTCATGACACCCCAGGCCGCAGCGCCTATAAAGAACGCCTGCCTGCTGCCGGAGAGCAACAACAGTGGAGGCGCCAGATAGGTGATCACCATGCCCGCAATAGTGCACAGTAGCAGCAGCGAAGAGTGCTTCAACTGGTTGAAGGCCGTGCGCGAGACCATGCGCTCGATGTCCGAGAAGGTCTCGTATCGTCGCAAGCTTTGGCTCTGATCTGTCAATCCTATCCACAATCGGCCGCCGTGCCGCTTCAGCAGCCGCGCCAGAGAGCAATCATCGATAAGCGCGTCGCGAGTGGCTTCTAGTCCTCCGGCGCGTTCCAGAGCCTCAAATCTCACAAGCATGCAGCCCCCGGCCGCGCCGGCAGTCGAGTGCCTGGTATCGCGAACCCAGGCTGGCGGGTAGAGCATGAAAAAGAAATATACAAAGGCCGGAATGAGCAGTTTTTCCGGAAGGCTCTCGCAATGCAGCTTCACCATAAACGAGACCAGATCGTAATGACCCCGCGAAGCAATGCAACTCAGATTCACTACTGTCTCTGCATCGTGCAGTACATCGGCGTCCGCGAACATGAGCCATGCGGGATTCAACTCGCGTGCCCGCTCAATGCCCTGGTGCATCGCCCATAATTTTCCTGTCCATCCCGCCGGCAAGGGCTTGCTCTGAATCACAATAAGCGCATCGGCCTTGCCTGTTTTTTCTGCAGCGCGCCGTGCTACATCCGCTGTACCGTCTGTACTCTCATCATCCACAAGCAGGACGGGCATAGCCGTGCGCTGATTTAATAAGGATGTGACGACCGGTCCTATTAGTTCTGCCTCATTGCGGGCCGGAACTATGGCAGCGATGCAGCCGGAAAATCCCGCCTTGTCACCGGCGTCGACCTTCAAGGTCTTAAGACGCCAGAAGGACCCCCTGGCCAAGGCGAGGTAAGACCAGGTCACAGCCGTAAGCGTAGCGACGCTCGTGGCAAGCACCGACATCGGCGTGAGCCCGAGGGTACAACTTCGGGAGATGCGGATCAAGGCGCATGTAGACGAGACCGACCCGATTGTTTTCCTTCAGAGCGCTCCGAGGTTCCTCCCCAACTCATTCGTGCCGGCATCGACCTTATGAAACACGGCCTACAACTATCTTGACCTCACGCCAAACGGAGGGGATGAAGGTGGTCGCGGACAATTCTGGGTCCGGCGCCACAACTAGTACGAGGATTGAGGATAGCGAGCGCAATCCGCAAATTATTCCGGGCCAGAAGTCAGCTTGTGGGAAGTGGAGTCACAACCGCCGAGAAAACGCGAGCAAGAAGGTCGAAAAATATTAGAAATTAGCTCCTCAAGTAATTCTTTCTGCCGGAGAAAGTTTCGACCTTATGACTTATGACTGCACGCTAGGCAAGGAGTCACATGCGAACCCAATTAGGCCGATGCAGAGGTTCCGAGGCGACCACTTTAAGCCACAGAATCGCCTGGGGTTCGCTTTCAAGTCCGAATGGAAGGCGAATCGCCGACTAATTGCAAAGCTCTGACGTCGGGTTTTAGTGTGACTCTGTTAAGGTTTTGCTATCTGCAACTTACGGATGTGTCGAGGCTTAGCGTGGCAAAACCGTACCGAGGGTTCGAATCCACTTCGCTCCGCCAGCAAGTCTTAACTGCAGAGAAATTCCGTCCCCCCTAGCCCGAAATACGCGAAACATGCCCGTATTTCGCGATTCTTCCTGAAGAAACCGGACTGCAGAGAATGGACTGCCTAACAGCGAAGGCCGTCACTATCCCAGTTTTTCTCTGAAGGGCACATGAGCAGTGTTTCAAGGAGGCCGTGAGGCGAATTCAAAGCGATCAGAAGCCGGGAGTTCGTCCATAGCGAGTTGACTTTTGTCGGCATCCCGGAAAGCGATTCCGCTCCGTCGGGGTCACTAGGACATTGGCGGCCTCTTCAATAATTTGAACCAACCATGCTTTGCCTTCATTGTGGCCGCAAAGCTTGGCTTTGTAACGTTCTTCAATGCCGAACACATCCTCCCATGCTTCGAGCAAGCCACGTTATACCATGGGGTGTGGACCTTCCAGTAAATCCGCCGATCCTGCCGATGCTCGCGAAACGGGTGGATGAATTGCCCGCAGAGGGCGATTGGGTTTTCGAGCCGAAGTGGGACGGTTTTCGCGCCCTAGTGTTTCGCGATGGAGACGAAATTTTCATCCAAAGCCGCGACGAAAAACCACTCAATCGTTACTTTCCTGAGTTGCTGGAACCACTGCGCGCAGTGCTGCCCGCACGTTGTGTGCTCGATGGAGAGATGGTCATCGTCAAAAATGATGGACTCGATTTTGATGCGCTGCAATTACGTTTGCATCCCGCTGCGTCGCGCGTAAAACTTTTATCAGGGCAGATTCCCGCGTCCTTTGTATTCTTCGACCTGCTTTGCCTTGGAGATCGCGATCTCCAAGGCGAGCAGTTTCAAAAGCGGCGACACGAACTGGAATCGTTGCTTGCTTCAGCTTCACCGCCGATTCATCTAACACCTGCAACCAGCGATCGGAGTATTGCCGCCGATTGGTTTCGCCGCTTTGAAGGCGCAGGCCTGGATGGTGTGATGGCGAAGGATCCTGCAGGATCTTACGAGTCGAACAAGCGAGTGATGCTTAAAGTGAAACACGAACGCGACTGCGATTGCGTGGTGGCTGGATTCCGCTGGCATAAAAAGGGCGAGCGCACAATGGTCGGCTCGCTACTGCTCGGTTTGTTCGACGATGCCGGCGCTTTGCAACACGTCGGAGTCTGTGCGAGTTTCAGCACGGCAAAACGAAAAGAGTTGGTGGAGTTTCTGAAGCCTTATCGAAAAGATGCGCTGGTGAACCATCCGTGGAAAGCTTGGGCCGAGTACGCGACGGAGGATGATGAAGGCCTCAAGCGAATGCCCGGCGGACAGAGTCGCTGGAGCCAAGGCAAAGATTTGTCGTGGGAACCGTTGCGGCCTGAATTGATTGTAGAAGTTGCTTATGATCACATGCAGGGACATCGCTTTCGGCACACGGCGCAATTCCGCAAATGGCGAACGGACAAAAAGCACAGCGATTGTACCTATGCCCAACTTGAAGTTGTTCCTCCGCAGGAACTGGCGGCAATTTTTCCGCAGGGAAGGTGAGTTTTACTCGTTTGTCTTTTTCTTCTTCCAACGCTCACGCCACTCACGCGTGGGATCATCGTCCGGCTCTGGCGTTTCCTGGAGGGGCCGTTGTTCCTCGGCGACATGACGCAGGTTGATACGGATGCGTGTCCATGTGGATGATCTCCCGCGCATGGAGTCGACCAGCACATCGTCCACGGCAAGCAGACTCGCGATATCCGCATGTTTGGCCTTCCATCGCTCAAGACCCGCCAACGCGGCCGCTTTGTCAGGCGAATTCGCGACTGTAATTAATGGCATCTTCACGCGCTGCTTCTTTATTGCTGTTTTCTTGGCGGCAGATTTTGCGCGGGAAGGCATCACGCGTGCGGCCTCGCCTTCCATCTTGCGGAAGTGCGGAGGCCAGGGCGCATCGGCGATACCGGCCGCTTCGTCTTTATCGGCCAGTTCCAGCAATTTTTCCAGCGAGCCAGATGATGCATCCATCTCGGCATGCGGGTTGCCGATTTTCGCGAAGCGCTCAGGAACCGTGAAGATGGTAAAGTCCGCCGGATCGCAATCGAGCACTTCTTCCCAATCAAGAGGAGTCGAAACGCGAGCATCTGGGAGCGGGCGCACGGAATAGGCAGAGCATGTCGTGCGATCCTTCGCGTTCTGATTGTAGTCAAGAAAGACGCCATGACGCTCTTCCTTCCACCATTTCGAACTGGCCAGTGTCGGCGCCCGGCGCTCGACCGCTCGCGATAAGGCAACCGCCGCACGGCGAACTTGCGTAAATGTCCAACGAGGTTCAATGCGTACATTGATGTGCATGCCGCGTGAGCCGCTGGTTTTCGGCCAGCCACGAAGGCCGACCTCATCGAGAAAGCCCTGCACTTCAAGGGCGACGCGACGAACATCATCCCATCTAACGCCGAGAATCGGATCCAGATCGATGCGTAACTCATCCGGGTGATCGAGATTGCCCGAGCGCACCGGATGCGGGTGCAGTTCGATGCACCCAAGGTTCACGATCCAGGCAAGTCCGGCTGCGTCATCGACTATGATTTCTTCGGCAGTTCGGCCGGAAGGGAACGACAAGGTTACCGTGCGCAACCATGCTGGCCGCTTCTCTGGCGCGCGCTTTTGATAAAACGCTTCCGCCTCGGCGCCGTTGACGAAACGTTTTAGAACGATTGGTCGATCTTGAATCCCCCCCAGCGCACCCGGAGCAACGGAGAGATAGTACTGAACAAGTTCGAGCTTGGTGACTCTTACCTGCGAAGAAAAATATAACTTCTCTGGGTTCGTGATCTGGACTTCCCGCCCGTCGATCGAGAGCACTTTGTTGTCTGATTCCTTTGCCACGAGACAAGGCTACCACCAATAATCATTATCTTAGGCGAACGCAAATCTCTGGCCATGAATCAATCATCTTTCAGCCCTACCATAGACGAATATCTTCGCAAGCGCCTGATGCCGGTCGAAGGCGCGATCCCGCAAATGGCGGGAATCGATATGTATGGCAACTCCATACCCGCGGGCACCGTTTGGCGGCGACCTATTCGAGTACATCAACTTTCAGCAGCGCTATAACATCGACGGCCGCATCGCCCGGGCGCTCAAACTTGCGAAGCTTTATCTCGATCCTTTGCCGGCTGGGCAGTCGGCGCGCAATATGGTGGATGACCATATATGCTGGCTGGAAAATCGGCTAAACCACGAGCCATCAACGCCGCTTGAATACAGAAAAGCGAAAAGCTCCGAGCAGTTCCGTATCGCGGAAGATCTTCCGGAGTTGAAGACCACGGCAGGCGTGCTGCTGGTGGATGCGCAAGGGCACGGCCTCATCTCGGCCAAAATTGCTTCGACCATCCACGATACCTTTTATGCATTAATGCTGGTGGAACTTGATCGCTATGGAAAAACTACACCGGGATTTTTTGAAAAGATCAATCTGCGGCTGGCGCAATCCGTCACCGCGCGCAACGCTCTCGGACGCAATCCCAAAGATAGCGCGCGAAATCGCCACCATGCTCCATGGCGAAATGTGTCCGCTCAAAGTGTTCAATCGGTAGATCTTGATCAGCGCCTGTTGGCGCCGGAGACGATCAAGGGACTCCTTTCCTTCGCCTCTTCTTATTCCTGAGACGTGTGCTGACTCTCGGCGAAGGGCTGGCTCCTTTCCCGCCAGTGGTTCTTTTTCGGACCGCCTTGGACCCGACGCTTGAGCTCCACAATCTCTCTGTTCCAGAGTCGGGTCGACGCAAAAATGGCCACATCAGCCAGGTTCTGCCGCCCATTCAATGTCGCTCTGGGACAAGTTTTCAGCCCCCCGGTTGGGTTACCTTTTCGGCCTAGAGTTTGTAGACTGGTGGGTCGCGTCCAATTGTTTTTCGAAAAACCGGAGTCATTGAGTCTCGGTTCGCGGTAATCGCGAACTGCTGCAGAGCCGTTGCCACAACTCATCGACGTTGCACAGGAGGTTTCGGATGAAACACCGTAACCGGTTTATTGTTTCGCTGATCGCGCTCTGCGTGTCACTGGCCGGCTTCGTCTTTTCCCAGACCTCTTCTACGTCACTGCGAGGCACGGTCACCGATCCGAGCGGCAGTGTCGTGCAGGGGGCTACGGTCGTTCTCGAAAACAAAGAATCGAATCTCAGCCGGACGGTAACTACGGGAGTCCAGGGCGACTATCAGTTTCCATTTCTCCCTCCTGGGACATACTCCCTTCTGGTTACGGCCAGCGGTTTCGAACGTTACCAGCAAAGCGGGCTGCAACTTCCGGTCAACACTCCAGTCACGGCGAACGTGGGGCTGAAGTTGGGCAAAGCGAGTGAAGTCGTAAACGTAACCACCGAAGCCCCCATCCTAAACACGGTGGACGCTTCGCTGGGAAATTCCTTCGACCAAAACCAGGTCCGGCAGATCCCGCTTGAGGGCCGCAACGTGCCCGACCTTCTGAGCCTGCAAGCGGGAGTTGCCTACACCGGAAATCGGCCAGACATCGATAGGGATCAGGACACCCGCAACGGGGCAGTCAACGGCGCGCGCAGCGACCAGAGCAACATCACTCTTGACGGTGTGGATGTAAACGACCAGTCTAACGGTTACGCCTTCACTTCTGTGTTACCGGTAACGCTGGATTCGGTTCAGGAATTTCGTGTTACCACAAGCAACTACAACGCCGACGAGGGCGAAGGCTCAGGCGCTCAAGTCTCGCTGGTCACCAAGAGCGGTACCAACAACTGGCACGGCTCTCTCTACGAATATCACCGCAACACCATCACCAGCGCCAACGATTATTTTGTGAAGCAGGCGGAACTGGCAACGGGAGAGCCCAATACGCCAGACAAATTGCTGCGCAATATTTTTGGCGTGTCGGTGGGCGGCCCCATCAAGAAGGACCGGCTATTTTTCTTCGTCAATTATGAGGGCACGCGCGAGCGGGAGCAGCAGAGCACGGTGCGTACGATTCCAACGCCCAGTCTATGCCAAGGCACGATCCAATATGCGGACGCGAGTGGTGGAATCACGACCATCACTCCGGCCCAACTGCAGGCTTTCGATCCACTGGGCATTGGAATTAATCCAGCGATAGAAAATGCGAATCACACCGGTTACTTCGATACCACGTTCTGCACCGGACAATTCGCGACCAATGATCCATCGGTCGGCGACGGCTTGAACTATTCCGGATTTCGGTTCCGCGCACCTGTGAGTCTGGATAACAACGCCTTCATCGCCCGCCTCGACTACCACCTCACCGCAAATGGCAAACACACGCTGTTTTGGCGGGGCGCGCTGCAAAACATATTCAACCCACAAGCGCCGTTCTTGCCGGGAGCGCCGCCCGAGCAGACTCTCACTGACCACAGCAAAGGTTTTGTTGTGGGTTACACTGCCGTTCTTTCACCAAGCGCGGTCAATAATTTCCATTGGGGATTCACTCGCCAAAGCACCGGGATTCTTGGGAACAGCAACCAGCAATGGAATGAATTCTATGGACTCGATCAGGGGATTTTCTACACTCACAACGCGCAAACACCTGTACACAATTTTCTCGATGATTTCTCACTCACCAAAGGTAAGCACACGCTGCAGTTCGGCACCAACGTCGGATTCGCACGCGACCCGCGCTTGAGCTACGAACACTCATTCAGCACGGGAAAGGGAGCAACCAACTGGATGTCGCCTACCGGCTTCGCTAATACCGGCGGTTATCTGGATCCCGGTACTTTTACAAATCCGGCCACTGGCTTGCCCTTTCCTGAGCCTTCTTCGAGCTCGCAATACGACTATCCCGTCCTCGGTTTGCTCGGCATGGTTTCCGATATCGTGGGAAACTACAACTATGACAAAAGCGGTAACCCGTTGGCCGTCGGAGCCCCCGTAAAACGAGACTACGGCCTCAACTGGTACGAGCTTTACGGACAGGACGCCTGGCGGATCAAGCCGAACCTAACGGTTACCTATGGCTTGCGCTGGTCGCTGTTCCCGCCCCCTTGGGAGGTAAATGGCTACCAAGCTTCTCCAACGTGCGTAGCCACCGTGAATCCTACAATTGGATGCCCCGCTGGCAGTTCCAATCTTGGCACTGAGTTCAACCAAAACGTCAGCAACATGGTCCAGGGCATCGGATACAGTGGCACGCCCCTCGTGTCCTTCATTCTGGGCGGGCCTGCGAACAACGGTCCGGGCTTCTACAACTTTTCAAAATCCGATCTCTCGCCCCGCATTTCTTTTGCCTATTCGCCCCGGCCCGAGGGTGGTTGGCTGAGAAAACTGGCTGGAGAGAACGATAAGACCGTAGTTCGCGGCGGTTTCAGCCGCGTGTATGACCGC
Organism: uncultured Acidobacteriota bacterium; assembly: GCA_963717205.1. Classification (GTDB taxonomy): domain Bacteria; phylum Acidobacteriota; class Terriglobia; order Terriglobales; family Acidobacteriaceae; genus Sulfotelmatobacter. The sequence goes on from CAVQVP010000003.1 coordinate 704,158, forward strand.
GCTGGGATGGAATTACTCAGCACCTTTGACGCGAATGCGCCCGGAGGTTTAGCAGCAACGGTGCAGAATCCCTGCTGCAGCCCGGCTTATTCTCCGTTCCCCGGACAGGGCGGGGTGGCCGGAAGTCCGTACGACAATGCCGCTGGAGTTCCTCGCATCACCAACATCAACCAGATTCCCACCACTAACCAATACAGAGACGTATTCTTCGAACCAGCGCCTCCCGGAGCCTTTCCGCAGACGCCGCCTCCCTTCGGCCAAGCCATCACTTGGGGAGTCGATCAGTCTCTAAAAACTCCCTATGCGTGGGCTTTCGATTTTTCCGTAGCCCGTGAACTGCCCAAGCGATTCTCATTGCAGGTTTCGTATGTGGGCCGGCTGGGCCGTCATTTGCTCACACAGCGCGACCTGAGACAGCCGCTTGATCTGTTCGATCCTAAGACTGGGGTTGATTATTTCTCGGCCGCCACCGCATTGGCCAAGGTTGCGTACTCACAGTTGGCTACGCCCCCGGGCAAGATCAATGCGGCCAATGTCACCGATCAAGTAGTTGGTCCCACCGCGGCCTTCTGGCATGATATGTTACCGCGGCTCCAACCTGGCGCAACCGCATATACCAGCTTTTCCGGGTTCACCAGCACGATTCCGGGCAATGCAGGACTAATCCAGTCGGTTTACGATCTCTACTACAATCCGTTTCTCTCGTATGTGGGCAACGAAGTTGTGGGTCTGGGTGATATCGACATCTACAACGGCCTCGGAGACAATTCCGGAAATGGAAACATCTATTATTTCAATAGCTCGAAGTGCCCGCCGCCAAGCCCGCTAGGATGCCCCGGCAACATGCTCAACGAACAGGCCACCAGCATGTATGGGTGGAGTTCCATTGGAAATTCCAGCTACAACGGGTTGCAGGTCAGCCTGAGGAAACAACTGGGCAGCGGAGTTCAATTCGATCTCAACTATACATATTCCAAGTCGATCGATCTCACTTCCAATGCTACGCGTCTGGGTTTCAGTTCCAGCGTCAACGTCGGCGCTCCCGGCAGCCGCCTGGTGAATGCGTTCGATTCCGGCGGCCGCCGCGCTGTTTCGGATTTCGATACGACTCACCAAATCAATGCGGACTGGATTGCCGAGCTGCCTTTCGGCAGAGGCAAGCATTTCGCGGGAAACGCCAGCGGAGTTCTTAACGGCTTTATCGGCGGCTGGCAGCTGTCTGGTCTAGCGCGCTGGACCAGCGGTTTCCCCTTCACAGTAGACAACGGCAACTTCTGGCCCACCGACTGGGATGAGCAGGGCATCGCTAACATGTTGGTCAAGCCCAGCGCCGGACACTTCACGCAGCCCAGTGGCGCGGTAAGTGTTTTCCCGAATCCTACGGCTGCCTTCGGCGACTTCGCCCACCCGTTCCCTGGTCAAAGCGGCTCTCGCAACGCAGTTCGCGGGGACGGGTACGCCGGTGTTGACATGGCCCTGGCGAAACGTTGGAACATGCCTTGGGAGCGCCAGACACTGCAGTTCCGCTGGGAGGTTTTCAACGTTTTCAATCAAGTGCGATTCAACGCGCTTTCGGGCCTGGGAACGCAAGCCTGCGCCTGTATCGCATCGCTGCAACAGGTGCCGGATACCTTCGGCAATTACACCGGACTCCTGACGCAACCACGGGTCATGCAGTTCGCGCTGAGATACGAATTCTGAAGATCCCTGCTATCCTCGCTCCCAACACGCGCTCTCGGATTCGTGCATGACCAAACTCGCCAGAAAGCTGCGTCTGTTCGACTTCTTCGCACTCGCATTCGGCGTGATGGTGGGTACCGGCTGGTTGGTGGTAATGGACGATATCCTGCAGCGAGGCGGACCGCTCGGAGCAATTCTGGGGTTCACCGCTGGCGCCTTCATGCTGCTCCCTGTCGCCTACATTTACGGGAAGCTGGTCCAGGCGATTCCCGACGCGGCCGCTGAAATAGCTTATACGGCCCGCTTCTTTCCGCCAATTATCAGCTTCATAACTGGCTGGGTCATGCTTCTCGCCTACTGGCTGACATGTCCTTTCGAGGCTTTGGCTGCAGGTCGAATCAGCGGCTATTTGTTTCCTTCACTCAATACGTTCGAGCTGTACAGTCTTAAAGGACATCCGGTTTACTTGCCGCACATTCTGCTCGGTCTGGCGATCACGGTGATTCTGACATGGCTGAATTACCGCGGCATCGCGGCCAGCGCCAGGTTCATGAAGTGGACCACCTTCACCTTCCTCACGCTGGTCGTCATTTTCGCCGTCGCCGGAGTGAAGCATGGCAGCCTCTCAAATCTGCATCCGCTGTTCAGCCATACTCCGCTGCTTTCCGTGTTGTTGGTCTGGCAAATCGTTCCCTGGCTCCTTTCGGGTTTCGAATCGGTGGGAAAGTGTGCCGAGGAGGCGAACCCGGACTTTCGCGAACGTGATTTCTCCGTGGCTGTAATCCTCACCCTCTTTGTTGGGCTGGCCTTCTTTTGGTTTGTGGTCCTCACGGTGGCTTATGTCGCGCCTGCGCGAGCGCTCAACTTTGGTGGACCATTTCCTGTCGCCGTCGCCTTCGAGCGCGCGTTGCATGGCCACTGGATCGTCGATCTCCTCATGGCTTCCGCCTTGGTTGCCGTCCTGAGAACTTTTAACGGAAACATGGTCGCATCTTCGCGGATGCTCTTTGCCATGGGCCGGCGCAACATGCTCCATCACCGCATGGGATACGTCCATCCCCGCAACCGGACGCCGACTGTGGCAGTCGTCGTCGTCGGGATGGGCACGGCATTTGCTGTGTTTCTAGGTCAGGCAGGATTGGTGCCGATTTTGGAGGTTGGTGCGGTCGCGGCGGCGATAGGCTGGATGGCGGCCTGCGCTTCTTATTTTTGTATGAAGCCTTCTATGGCCGGGCGCGCCGCCGCGGTTTTCGGAATCCTGATGACGGCGCTTATGGTTCTAGTGAAAATAGTTCCGATTGTTCCAGGTCACTTTACAAAGTATGAATGGATGGCGGTTGGTATCTGGGTGGTGATCGGAGCCGCGATGCGAATGTCGGCATGCCGCCATGAAAAAATATCGCCGGAGATCGAATCCGCAGAGCTGCCCAATGCGGACTCCGGCCTCTAGAGACATGCCCTCAGTTGGGGCGCGATTGCCGAGATCCAGCGGCGACTAGAAAATCTTGTACGTTCCGGTCTGGCTCACGTTTTTGCCACGAGTTACCCCAAACCTGGGAACGGAAGGTGCGCGGGCATATTCCGAATTGCTGCTTGAACGAGCGGCTGAAATGCGCCGACTCGCTGAATCCCCAACCGAAAGCAATATCGGTGATGGTGCGGTCGTGCAACCTAGGCGAAGCCAGATCGGCGCGACATCGCTCAAGCCTTCGCTGCCTGATCCAATCTCCGATGGTGCATGCCTTTTTTGCAAAGAGGCGATGCGCGTGGCGGACGGAGATACCGACAGCCGCCGCCACTTCGACGGGCCCGAGCGTGGATTCCGCCAGGTGTCCTTCGATAAAAGTTTCAATGCAGGCAAGTATCCGATCGCTGTTGCCTGCCCCAGTGTCTGTTTTCGGAACTCCCAGGCACCCTGACAAAACGCCGAAATACGCTTCCAGCATGGCCGCGGCCTCTTCATGGCTAAGACCATCGGTTTCCCGATAAAGCGAAATCGCCAAACGAAAGAGGGCGCCTCCGGGTACGGTAGCGGCCGAAATTCTTCGCGCGCTTGGGAGCAAGGTCGTGCGGAGCCTATCTTCGATCAACCATCGTGGCACGCGCACGTAAAGCCTGACGCAATCGCCCAAACAGTCGGAAGACCAGGGCGCCGCCGAATCGATGAGTGTGCTGTCCCCTGGCTGTAAGACCACTACCGTGTCATTTTGCGAATACCATCGAGCCCCTTCGAGTTGAGTGATCACGGTGCAGAATCTGTTTCCCGGGTGCGCACTTGCCGCGGGGAACTTCTGAAACCACAGCGCGCTGGAAGAGAATAAGGATAGGCTGACTTCACTTAGGTTCTTGCCTGCCATCGAGCCGTGGAACCTGCGGCGGCTGGGAAAGTGAAATCGGCAATCCCCGCAAAATCGGCGCGCGTTCCATTCCCACGCCTCGGTGCGATCTGCCGCCGGTATCAGTTCGGTGGAAAATGTCTCTGACATCGCTGTCGCTCCCAAGCGCTCATTGGCGAACCTCAGCACCAAGCTTGTATACGTCTTGTGAATCCCGGAAAACGGAATCCGGATTTTGTCACGAAAGTCCGGCTCAAACCTGCACTTGGAGCGCAACGCTAGCACAATGTGCAAGTTAGTTTCAAGGCTCTTTTGCACTACCGTTGTCCGATGTTACGTCGAACTGGTCTTTGCCAAGCCACTCGGCATTCGCAATCAAGGTGGCGATGGGCGGAGACGGATACCAACGCTTGTACCACTACGGTGAATGCAACTGCGGTCGGCGCGGATACTAGGACTCACGAGTCATGCAAGTGGAAACGCCTATCTGGGAACCAAGACCGCGCGGGCTTGATTTGCGGCGACCCCAACGACATCCCATTCGATGGCATTCCGTTCCCCCAGTGCGCCGCTGGGCTTGCGAAGCGGGCACACCTGGCGCTTCCCCTCGCTGGAGCGTATTACAGATTTCTTGACTGGATGAGCTGAAACGTGTTGTGACTAACCAGGATCACAGTTCTGCTACCCGCCTCCGCCCGCTCTTGCGCACGAAAAGGTAAGCGATCGGACCCAGAAGTATCGCCACTGGCCCCCACTCCAGTGCGAAGCGGTCGCTGCCAAGCAACGCCACGCCGCTCATCACTATCGGAGCCACCACCACATAGAGCAACCCCGCACGTCCCCATGGAATGCGGAAAGGGCGGGCCAGATCAGGCCGCGTTTGCCGCAGCCGCCAGGCGCAGAGAACGGTCATCACGGTGGTTGCGATGCGCAGCCACATGTAGACGATGATGAGTTGGGTGAGAGTGTGAAATGCCAGAAAGCCGTAAACGGCCGATGAGACCACAATGGCGACCCACGGCGTTTCATAGCGAGGATGTTTCTCCGTTAGCAGATGTGGCAGATAGCCGTCTTCTGCCATCGCAAAGGGCATTCGCGTACTGGTAAGCACGGTGGCGTTCAGGATGGAAACATTGGTTACCATAGCAGCTAGGGTCATCCAGAAACCGAGCCATCTCCCTCCGATCAGTTGTGCGGCATCGGAAAAATAACGCGTGTGCCATTGCTGCCAGTTGCCGAGAGCGGCCAGCGATAGCATGGTGGGAAGAAAATAAGTCGCCATCGAGAGTGGCACAACCAGCGCCAGGGCACGAGGGTAGGTCCTTTGCGGGTTCTCCACCTCCTCCGCCACGGTGGAGAGTTGTTCGTACCCCGAGTAGAGCCAGAGACCAAGAGCCAACCCCACCCCAAAAACCTGGAACAAGGGGACATGCGGCGGAATAAGAGGAGAAAATGGATTGTGGCGCCATTTCGTGGCCGCGATCGCACACAACCCAGCCACCGGGAGAAGAACGAAGATTTCTAGCACTGTGGCAACGCTTCCGACCATCTGAATGCCGCGAACATTGACATACCCGATGACCGCCACCAGTGCCAGGGAAATCGAATAATGTTTCCAGCCGGCGATTTGAGGAACGTAGAAACTGAAGTAATCGCTGAAGAGGACGGCATAGGCCCCTCCGAGGACAAAGGAGGCGCTCCAGTTCCACCAGCCGCACAGGAATCCCCAAAAATCTCCATAGCCTGCGCGCACCCAGCGATAGAAGCCTCCTTCTACCGGGAGTGTCGTCGTCAGTTCCGCGGCGACAAGTGAAACCGGGATGCACCAGAAGAAGGGCAGCATCAAGTGGTATAGCAGGGTCAGGCCCGGACCGCTGGTGGTGACTTGGTCCTCTAGCCCGAACGGTCCCGCCGTTGTATATGAGTACATGACGAACACGAAGACAAGCAGGCCAGCCTTGTGAGATCGAACCAGCGGCTGTTGCCCTGCGCGGGACTCAGTCGAAGTGGTCATGAAGAATTAGGTCGCTTCAGTTGTAAAGGAAACGAGTTCACACGGCAACAGACTGTGCCTCGTCACCACTCAAAACGCATTGCGGACGGTGCCCATTCAAAGAGCATTGCTATTGTTCAGATGTGACGTTTGCCCGGGTACTAACCTCGTATCCCAATGTATTTCGTCGCACGGGCTCCATGGGGCGCACTCCCGCTCCACTACACCTTCAACGAGGCTAGCTTGTCGACACCCCAGTCTCAGGCAGCACGGTCGTAACGGTGGTGCAGGCCTCCGAGTCGTGGCCGCGCAATGACGCGGCCGCGAGGAAAGTCTGGAGTTCTGCCGCTGGGCGTCTTCTTGCCGAGTCCCAGATGGGTTCGATCCTCGTGATACTAGGAAATGTAGTCCGAGAGGAGTCGCTTCAGATGTCGCTCGTTTAACGCAATCACGTTGTCGAGCAACTCACGCCGACAGCTTCCAACCCAGCGCTCAGCCACTCCATTCTGCCAGGGACTTCCAATCGACGTCTGTACCGGGGTGATCTTCATCGCATGGATTGCAGCGGGCACCTCGAAACCATACTTTGCGTCGTGGTCGAAGATGATGAACCTGTGAGTCGACTGATAAGGAAAAGCCTCGCGCAGCTGCTGGACGATCCAACTCTGGTCGGATGCCGCTTGACATTGAAGTGCAAGATGCGTTTCCGGTCGTGGCTGATGATGAAGAAGCAGTAGAGCACGTTGAACGTAAGCGTCGAGACCGTGAAGAAGTCCATCGCCGCGATGACTTCACGGTGATTCCTCAGAAAGCGCCGCCAGCGCTTCGCGGGTTCTGGATTCCGGGGTGCTCGTCTTATCCAACGGGAAACAGTGGTCTCCGACACCTCGAAACCGAGCATGAGGAGTTCACCGTGAATGCGCGGCGGGCCCCAACCTGGATTCTCCACGACCATTTGGAAGATTAGCTCGCGGATTTGTTTGCAGATTCGCCGGCTACCGCCGACTCGATTCCGCGCTTTGCACAGCATCGCCCAATACCGTCTGAATCCAGCCCGGTGCCAGCGGACCAACGTTTCTGGCAAAACGAGAAAGAGTGTTTCTTTCCATCGGGACCAGAATCGGAGTGCCACGACCCAGAAGAGTTTGTCGAGCGGACCGAGCTTCGGCCTCGGATGTTTACGTTTCAGAACTGCGAGTTGTTGGCGGAGGGCAAGGTTCTCCAGCATCAGGCCGCGGCGACTGCGAGAAGTGCGAACGATGGCTCCGCACCAGAGCCGAAACAGGTCAAACATGGCAGCCAAGTTATAGCAGATGGGATTCTGGGCTACGTTCCGATGTTGTTGAATTAAAAGGTGGACGGAATTGTGACGAGGGACAATATCTACAGCGATCTGTTGGAGAAGGTGCTTCGAGATACATTTACTCCCATCAAATGGGAGGGGTTTCAGGCGTCAACCAGCATTGGTCCCAGCCTTCGATGATTTCCTTCAAGAATGGTTCCGACCTGCAGAACTCAGAAAGCTCAAACGCTATACATAACCGCAGACTGTTCTGCCCGGTAAGCTGCTATCCGACCGCCTTAAGCTTTCCCGGAGTAATGGGGAGGCTTCTGATCCGCTTCCCTGTCGCAGCGAAGATGGCGTTGGCCACAGATGGAGCTACGGGGGGCACACCGGTCTCTCCAAACCCACCAGGTGGATGGTCGGTTACGACAATGTGAGTCTCGACCACGGGGGCCTCGTCTATCCGGAGTACCTCGAAATCCTGAAAATTCTCCTGCACAGCGGCCCCACTCTTGAAATCGATCTTTCCGTGCAATGTTGCCGAGAGACCCCAAGTTATAGCGCTCTCCGCCTGGCCTTCGAGGCCCAACGGGTTGACCACGATCCCGCAATCCGACACACATACAATGCGATGAACGCGAATGTCGTGGGATTGCCGGCCGACGGAAACCTCGGCAACCTGAGCGATGAAACAGTCCTCATCGTAGACATTGCAAGCGACCCCTCGTCCCCACAGACGGTCCTCAGTGTGCACGAGCGGGTGTTTCCACGCCGACTTCTCCGCTGCCACTTGTAAAACGCGAATCAACCGGCTGCGGTCAATCTTTGCATCCCCAACTTTGAGCACATCTCCCGGATCGAGCAGATGCAGGCGGAACTCGAGCGGATCCTTCCCAGCGGCGTGCGCCATTTCATCCAAGAACGATTCCCGAGCAAACACCGTGGGCGGGTATTCCACCGCGCGCCAGGGCCCGGTCGGCACTGGTGAGTTCAGTGGAATGAAGTCAGCTTTCAAATTGGGGAAATTGTAGGGATTGTCAAACGAACCCCAGGGGCTGCCATCGTTGAAGTAAAGCCGCAGATTCTTCTGCTGCTTCTCGGTGGGGAAGCCGAACATGGAAAGGTTAGAACCGATGGATCTCTGTACCCAGGCAATGGGCCGCCCGTCCGTGTCTAATCCACCCACGATGTGTTCGACGTCGGATGGGTGGTAAAACCCGCAGCGCATATCGTCACTGCGGGTCCAAAGCATCTGCACCGGCTTGCCGATGGCACGCGACACTTCCACGGCTTCGGGAACGTAGTCGGCAAAAAGCCGGCGGCCGAAACCGCCTCCCACCAATGTGACGTGAACCTTGACCGAATCCTCCGGCATGCCAAGCATCTTGGCCGTTTCCGATTGAGCAACCTCAGGACACTGCGTCGGCGCCCAGATCTCGCACGAGCCCTTGCGGACATCGGCGACGCAATTCATGGTCTCGACCGGAGCGTGCGCCTGGAAAGGGAACTCGTAGGTTGCTTCGATTTTCTTTGCAGCATCGTCTAACGCGGTTCTTGCGTCTCCATCGTCACGAACGAAGTATCCGTCCTGTCGCTTCGCAAGTTGGTCTCCCATCTGACTCAGGAAGCGGTCCGAGTCGAAGCCAGCGTTGGGACCAGGGTCCCACTGAACTTTGAGGGTGTCCCGACCCTTCAACGCAGCCCAGGTGTAGTCGGCAATAACGGCTACTCCGGTGGCGAGGCCGCTGTTGACCGGCAAGATGTGACGAACTCCGGGGACCGCCAGCGCTTTGGTCGCATCGAAGCTCGCAACCTTCCCGCCGATGAAGGGACACCTCGCCATGACCGCATACAGCATGCCGGGAACGTGAACATCAATTCCGTAGACAGCTTGACCAGTCACGATACCGCGGCCATCGATTCTTTCCAGGGGCCTGCCGATGACGCGGAAATCCTTTGGAGTTTTCAGAGGAGGATTGTCCGGCACCTTCTGTCGCGCGGCACCAGCAACGAGTTCTCCAAAGGTCAACTTGCGACCCGTAGCCAGGTGAACCACCGTTCCTTGCTGTGCTCGGCATGACCCAGCATCGACATTCCATTTTTCCGCGGCAGCGGCAATGAGCATCTCTCTGGCAGTGGCGCCCGCCCTGCGCAACGCATTATAGGTGCCGACCGTGCTTCCGCTTCCGCTGGTGCGCAGACGAATGCCTTTGAAGCGGCCGCCGGGCATGGCCTGCTCGTATTGGATTTGCGACCAGTCGACTTCCAACTCTTCAGCCAGCATCATGGCAAGAGTAGTATGAACGCCCTGCCCCATCTCCGAGCGAGTGATCCAGAGACGAACGACGTTATCCTGCGTGATGCTGATATAGGCGTTTGGCTCGAAAACCCCAGGCTCGTCAGCCATCGATCGGGGAAGTTCAAGGCAGAGAAGCAAACCAGTACCCGCGAACGCGGTCGTCTTAAGGAAAGACCGCCTCGTCGCTCTCATGTCTTCCTCACCGTGCTGGCGGCGCGACGGATCGCTCTGCGCATGCGCTGATAGGTGCCGCAACGGCAAATATGATCGGATAGACCGGCGTCAATATCTGCGTCGGTCGGACTGGGTTTTCGGAGTATCAGCGCTGCCGCTTGCATAATCATGCCAGCCTGGCAATAACCACATTGCGAGACGTCTTCCACGAGCCAGGCCGTCTGGCAAGGATGATCGCCCTGAGCAGAGAGTCCTTCGATTGTCACGTACTCCTTCCCCGCCGTGGCAGAGAGCGGAATCTGGCAGGAGCGCACGGGCTCACCATCTTCATGAACAGTGCAGGCGCCGCACACCCCCATTCCGCAACCATATTTAGTGCCGGTGAGACGGAGGAAGTCGCGCAAGGCCCAGAGCAGGGGCATATCGGAATCGGCGTCCACCAGATGACGCTTCCCGTTTACGCTCAGTGTGAAGGCAGACATTGGATTAGCCCAGCAGTTAGTGTGACGGAATCTGGGCAAAAAGGTTAGGACCCGAGACCCACGTCCTCGCATACTGCTGCTCTGAAACTGACGTCCCCGTCACAAGCCGCACCGAGGCAACAACTCCGGCTAGAACCAGGTACTCACAAACATCAACAACTCTGCTCAACAATCCCTCGCAGTCCTGCCCGGTAGCCTCGGCTGCAGGACAACTCTTTCCCGTTCTTCAGGACCACTACATACTCTCCGCTGTTAACAGGTATCAACTCCTTGATCTTGCGGACGTTTACGATCTTCGAACGATGGATGCGGACGAAGTGCTTCGGGTCCAGGCGTTCGCAAATCCCGCCGATCGTTTCACGCAGAAGGTAAGACTCCTTCCCGACGTTTAAGCGCACGTAGTTGGCTGCAGCTTCCACCCAATCAATGCTGTCCAAGTCCAGGAACACGACCCGTCCGTTGACCTTAATCACCAAACGGTTGTCTCGCTCCGATGTGGGAAGCGCCACCGACCTGACCTGCGATAACAGACTCAGAATGCGGTGCGTGATCTGACTGTCGCGCGACTTGCATAATTCTGATCGGGCCCTTTCAACCGCATGGTGCAGCCGTTCCTGGTCGAACGGTTTTAGAAGGTAGTCAAGAGCATTTGCCTCAAAGGCGCGAATGGCATACTGATCGTACGCCGATGTAAAGACGACCACCGGCATTTCCTCCGGAGGGATTCTGTCCAATACCTCGAAACCATCCAACTCCGGCATTTGAATGTCTAGCAGCAGCAGGTCTGGCCGCAAATTGCGGATTGCGGACACGGTTTGCTTGCCATCCTGGCACTCAGCGACCACTTGTACCTGCGGTTCCGACTTCAGCAGGATCAGCAGCTTCTGGCGCGCCAGCCGCTCGTCGTCGGCAACCACGGTCCGCACCACCGATTGTTCTTGCGCTGGCAAACCAACAAAATCCGTGATCATTGGCCCGCCTCACACAGGGTCTAACAGTTGGATAGACGGAACAGCCTGAAAATGGTTGTCTAGGACATGAACACTGGACTCGCTATTTATCCCTAAGCTACAGCATGTGGCCCTATGGAGCACATCGTCTTGTCCCCATATTGAGTGCTCTGGTCCCATTCTAGGCCGGCTTGGTTGGAAAGCTGATCCCGATCGCTCAGAATTGGACGAGTTGCATGTTTTTTCGGAACATGAGACTTCTGCAGTCAGCCGCTGCGATCTATGATTGTTTCTAGCTGCACAAATCAGTCCATGATGTGAGCGATGTTAGGCATTACGCGGACCAATAAAGTTGGCGAGTCGGTTTCCGATAATGGCAAAATGTAGTCGTCGAAGGTGCTCCGGAAATGAGGGACGGTTGTGAAGAGTGCGGGCGAGATCTGCCGGTTGACGGCATGGCATATGTGTGCTCTTACGAATGTACCTTCTGTCCGATTTGTTCCTCGAACATGCAGTACATTTGCTCGCACTGTGGAGGAGAGTTAGTTCGCCGTCCGCGGCGGTCTGCGCCGGTGAAGGCGGAGGAGAAAACAAATGCCGGGGTCCCCGGGACCTTGCGCCCTGCCATAGTATGGGCTTTCAGCTTTGGCTTGTGGACGTTTGTTGCTCTGGCCTACGCCATTACGATCTACCAATTATATCGTTCGACCGGTGGGTCCATGAGCTTTCTAAGCGTTCTAGGCCTACAATCCAGCCAGGTCCTCACTTACATCCCGCTTACGCCCTTCGTTTTCGCGTTCGCGAATCGTTACCAAGTGCAACGTAGCAACTGGGCAGAGCGATCGCTAGTGCTGCTTGCGGGCGGGTTGGTCTTTACCGTGGCGCAGGTGGCCCTCAGGGGTCTGACCCCATATGCGTTTTGGGATCCGCAAGTCAAGGACTGGGTCTCGGCCGTTTGGGATTCTCAAGCCCATACATTCCGAATCCATTGGTATGTTTATCGAACGCTGTTTCTCTCAAGCGTAGTCGACGACGTGGTCACCACCTACTTGCCGATAGTATTGATCGCACACATCGTATCTTACTACCAGCGGTTCCGGGAGCGGGAGTTGCGCACCTCGCAACTACAGGCACAACTAGTGAAAGCACGCTTGCAAGCGTTAAAGAGCCAGTTACAACCACATTTTCTCTTTAACACGCTGAACTCAATTTCCGCGCTGATGTTAACGGACGTCGAAGCTGCCGATCGAATGATCACACGCCTTGGCGACCTGCTCAGAATTAGTCTTGAAACCGCCGGGACCCAAATGACAACATTGAGCCGCGAACTTGAGTTCGTAAATTGTTATGTCGAGATCGAGAAGGTTCGGTTCGAAGAAAGGCTCAAAGTGAGTATCGACGTCGCTCCGGAGACTCTCGACGCGAGTGTTCCGCACTTGCTGTTGCAGCCTTTAGTGGACAATGCGATCAAGCACGGAATTTCAAGGCTGGTGGCTGGAGGCGAAATTCGCATCTCAGCTACGGCAGACGACGCTGATCTCCATCTGGAGGTGCGAGATAACGGGCCCGGAGTTCGCGAGGTGGCCCCCTTCCCGTCTAACGGCGTCGGACTGAGAATCACACGTGAGCGGCTTGAGACAATATATGGCGAGCACCAGAGTGTGGAGCTGCTGACCTTGCCGGAGGGTGGAGCGGTTGCTCGGGTGAGTATCCCTCTTCACACGGGAATGGGAGGACACAACAGCTTTGACTTAACCCCAGAATCTTCATCAGCAGGGACAGCCGAGTCATAATGCACGAAGATTACCGTCTTCACTTTAATCCGGAATTAGCCCAGGGCGTCTACACGGTTCCTCGGTGATGCTTCGATTCGGTCGAGCAGCGAGGCGCCACACCGTGGCGCCTCGAAACGACCGAGTTAGAAACGAACGCGAAGACCCAGTTGGATATTGCGCGGCGTGTTGAATGTGTCAACGGGCGTGAAGTTGCACAAAGCGCCGAAATTGGTAGGACTGTCGAGTCCCGAAAAAATCAGATCGAGGAACTGATTATGGTTGAAAACGTTCTGGAAGACGGATCATAGCGGCGTTGCCAGCGGTAGAAGGTTTGGCGAGAGATCCCGAAGTGGCGGCAGGTGCGGGCCGCGTTCTGACAGCGGCGATAATAATCCATCCACTCCAAGCGGACGCGACCCTCTCGGCTCAGCTCTTTCCCCGTGCGCGCCAGCTGGCGCGCACGGGGAAGTTCTCCATCTCGAACTTGCATGGCGACACTCTATTCGAGTGTCACTAATCATTCTGAACGGGAACAGTGTTATCTGGAGGTGCGTGGTCGACCCCGACCAGTGCTCACAGAGAACACGAAGGCCGCACCGAAGCGGTGCGGCCTAAAGTGAAAACTTTACAATCTGAGTGTAGAGCTAGAAGCGAAGGCGAAGGCCCAGTTCGATGTTTCGCGGCTCCGCCTCGCCATTGACTCCTGGTGGTCCTGCATTGAATCCGAGAGCACCAAAGCCCGCGTCGTTGGACAGACTAAGGTAGTTATCGGTGAACTGATTGTGATTCAAAACGTTAGCGAAGACGCCCTGGAATTCCAGGCTGACGCTCTCCACCACGCGGATGCTCTTCTTGATGCTGAAGTCCATATTCCAGTACGACAGTCCACCCAGAATTCCAGCGCCGCCATCCCGGGTATCGATCCCCAGAATTGGATTGCGCCAGTTCTGGGCCTGGTTCACGCCGTCCGGAAAATAATTTACGGGGAACCCGTTGGTTTGAGTTGAGCAGTAACCGTTGTAGCCGTTGCCGGGGCAGTAGTAGGCATGGCGGTCGGGAACGTGGCCAATGGGCACAGCATTCTCCATGTCGTAGTCGTTGCAGCCGACGCCATCGCAGGCACCGAAGGACTGGTAGTTAGAAAAGGTCGTACCGACCTGCGTCGGAACTCCGGACCCGGCAGCGAATATTGTTGCGAACGTCCAGCCGCCCAACACTCGTCCCATGAATCCAGACTGTCCCTTGTAGAAAGGAGGCTGATAGACAAGGAACACGTTGTAGATAAATTTGCGGTCCCAGGCCTGTCTCCCATACTGTTCGTCTAGATTGAAGGGATCGAGAGCAGTGAGTACGCTCGAAGATTGCGCCTGCGCTCCCAAACCCAGAGCCTTCGACCAGGTGAAGTTGTTCTGCATCGTCAATCCCTTCCAATCGGCCATCTTAACGGAAACGAAGCCAGCGTTGTAGTTGCCGTGGCCAATGCTGGCGCCCAGATAGGCCCCGTCGGTGTATGAGCCGGAGCAGCCGATCGTGGTTGTCGCGTTACAAGTGGCGGGAATTGGCGTGCTCTGCAGGCTGCGCGGGAAGTTGAATGCACCCACATTGCCGTCGACTACCTTACATCCGCCTGCCGGGCAGCCGACAGCACCGCTGTCGAGATCACTCCAGATTCCCCAAACCTGAACGTTGGGAAGGTTGCCGGTACCGGTGGCGCCTTCATTCGCTACTACCGCCGCTGTGCAGCTCGAGAAGCCGTTGCAATAACCTGTGCCCTTGAGTGCCTTTTCAAAGAAAGGCTGCGGGGTGACGGCACCTGGGTTTGGTCCGGACTTGCCTCCGCAACCGCCGCCGGCCATTCCACTAAGACCGCCACAATACTCCAGCAGCACATTAGCGTAGGCTTGCTTAAACTGCTGTCCACCCAGCGTCATCATGTAGGGAACTGGGTTCAGTTCGACGGGCTGATATTCGTGGGTGATTCTGCGCCCGATATAGCCGACCTCCACATTGAGCCTGTGGCTTAACTGGCGCTGGACGGTGACATCGAACGAGTCAATCGCGTTAGCCCGGAAGTTCGGATCCAAACCCTCGGGGTCCGAGGAGAAGGTATTGTTGAACCCAGGATAGGCCGGCTGCGGCAACGTCGTACTTACATTCGAGACCAGGGGAACCGTCGGACCGCCGGTAGCCGACAGCGCGGACCCGACGCGAAACGCGTTGGAGTAAGTGCCCACTCCTGAGCCTCCGCAGGCCCAATTGCCTGGGGCGCCGACACTGGCGAGGTTGGATCTGCAAGCTACGGGCTGTTCAAGACCGAGTCCCAGCAGCGGCACCAGCACCTGCACGACGCCGTTGGTGCGGCCGTATTGGCGGCCATAACCGCCGCGAACCACCGTGCTATCGTGCCCGAAGATCTTGCCACCCAGGGTATCAATATCGAACTGCGGATTCCACGCGACAGCCGCGCGCGGGCTGAACTCGCCGTAGTACGGGTTATAAGGATACTTCAACCCGTTTGCGGTATTGCCGACCAGGGCAAACCCGAGTTGGGGATTGTATACCTGGCCTTCCAGCGCAGCTTTCTTGACGTTGGCCAGGTAGCCCTCAGTCGTAATCGGCACATTTGCCGCGTCTACCAGCTCCGCCTGCTTTCCATCTTTCTCGACCGGCGGCATCTCCAGCGCCCAGCCCAAACCGTAAGTCAGCGTGAAGGTAGGCTTCATGTGCCAGGTGTCGCTGAAGTACACGTTGTAATAAGGAATAGTGCTCTGGTCGAAGGCATTCGTAAGCGGAGGCTGCAAAGTCAGACTCGTGCCCGCACGGGTGAACATTTGCGACGCGATTGAGGTAACCCCCAGGGTCGCAGCGACAATGGAATCACAGTTCCCCGTACTTGTGGAAACGGTACTGGTCGAGCCGCATGGATATGCTGCGGCGCTCAGCCCCGATCCGTTGGTATTGTTGCCCAGAGAATATACGGGAAAGGCGTTGATGGTGCCGCCGCTGTCGTTGCGCTGATGGAAGTCCCAGTTGTGCTGATAGGCACCCCCAAACTGGAATAGATGGTTGCCTTTCAGCATGGAGAGATCGTCACGAAACATGTTGTCATGTCCATCCCAGAAACGGCGGCGGATTTGCTGATTGTCCACGTTGAAAGGGTCGAGTTCCTGACAGAATGGGCCGCAGGTCTGCTGGCCGCTTTCCAACTCGAGTGCGCCGCCGAGTCCGGGGATCTGCGGCGGAGCTCCGGCGCGCGTCCATGCCCACCAGTTCCGCAAAAAGCTGTAATGAATGTCGTTGGTGGTGTTGGTGGTGATGTTAGTGGTCAAGCCCGCCACAAAGTACCAGTCTTGAACCGGATCGCTCGATTGAGACCCCGGCGTGCCCAGCGTATCTCCGGGGAAGAAGCCGCCAATATCAACCTCGGAATCTGAAGCAAGGTTGATTTTGTAATAACGATAGCTGGCCATGAAATGGTTCTTGGAACCGAAATCGTGGTCGATACGCCCCACAGCGAAGTTGCTTTTGACCGGCAAATTCAGATTGCCCGCAAATCCCAAGATATTAGCTCCGTCGCACAGGCTCTGGCTGCAATTGGCGTTCGACTGGGGCTCGTACTTGTTCCATATCTGCGAAACCAAAGGGTTGAGACCAAGGCCAAGCGGGTCACATTTCCCGCCGGGAGCTTTGGAGCAGCCGAAATTCGCCGGGTAAGTGATGCCCTTGAACGCCACCGGAGCGTTGTTCAGGTTGTAAGCGATCGCGCCGGTGGAGGAGTCTGTTAACAGCCCCAACCGGAGTGCTGGCGAAGGGACGTTTCTGGTGATGGTCTCGGAGCTTGGATACCGGAAGCCCTCATAGTTGAAGAAGAAGAAGGTCTTGCCGCCAGCGATCTGTTTCGAAGTGATTGGTCCACCGATGGCGCCGCCAAAGCGGCTGTAGTGATAGGAAGGAAGACCGATGTGTCCACCCGGTTCAAAGTTGTTTTGGTTATTCGCCCAGGCATTCGATGACCAATTATTGTCTTTGTAATACTCGTACCCGGTGCCGTGGAAACTACTGGTACCGCGTTTCGTAACAACTTTGATTTCGGCGCCAGCGGAACTGTTGAAATCGGCGGTCTGCCCGGCAGTGTTCACCTTGAACTCCTCGACGCTGTCAGCTGGAGTAGGCATTACGCCCGATGGAGCGGAATAAGTAAAACTCTGGGTCGACATGCCACCGGTTGGGTCGCCAATAACCAGACCTTGCTGCGTACCGGTGTACACGCCGCCGCTGCCATCCATATCGTTGGTGTTGTTGCCGCCATCCAGCGAGAAATAGCTTTGGTCGTTCACCGCGCCCGCAACGTCGCCACCGGCGCTTACGCCCGGTTGCAACTCGATAAAGGTGTTGACATCGCGGCCGATGCTGGGCAAGTTGTCGATGGCTATCGCCGTGACGGTGTTGCCCACGGTTGCGTTCATGGTCTGCAACTCGGTGCCAACGGCCGACACTTCCACCACCATATTCGCGCCGCCAATTTGCAAAGCCAGATTCACGGTCAGAGCCACTCCGACTTGCACCTCCTGGTGCTCGGTCTTGGTGGTCGAGAATCCGGCCTTGGAGACGGAGATACTGTAAATGGCAGGCGTAACGTCTGCAAAAAAGTAGCGGCCGGTCGCGTTGGTGGTAGCCGTTCGCGCAAGGTTGGTAGCCGAATCGGTCAGCGTAACCGTGGCGCCTGTCACGACCGCACCCGACGGGTCATTCACTTCACCCGCAACGGTTCCGGACGACGTCGATTGTGCCCAAGCGGGCAAAGTGCTAGCCAGACAAACCACCACTAGGAGAAACAGGGCGAATTTCACGCTATGTGTATACATCGTTTCCTCCTAACCTGGATGGACACGGATTCCTTTTGACATCGAGACCGCGAGCGGTTGGAACATGAGTTACGAGCCGTCAAGAAACAGCCGATGGGTGAGCAACATCCGAGATGCCACTTTACGGATGAAGCACTTGGCCTGGGACAAGTAATCTTGTTTCCGTGACCAATGGTCCAATGGCTAGGGCCGCTTCCCCTTTTTCGCTGCTGCTGCTCGGCCGCGTTTTGATCGCGAATTCTGGCCTTTCTACAAGAACCTGTAGGGACAGCCACCGAAATCCCAACTCCAATAGCCAAGAGAAAAAGGTGGCAGACTTGACCGACCGGGGATCTGACCCCAATCGCTGACTGCGTTGGGCTAAGTATCGGGAGTTATGGGGATGACGTTGAAGCGGATCGCCACAACGCGCGCCTCTTTTTTGTTCGGGCGATACAGGGTGCCGTTGCAATGGTCGGGGATGCAACAAACCGGCACGAGCGGCCTAGACGAGATCGCGCAAAGTAACTACTGCGGTTCGCCGCTTTCCGTTGGACTCTAGCAAGAATGTAATTCGCTTTCCTATAGGGCCGTGCCGGATCTTATCACGGACCTCGGGCAAGACCAGTTTGTCTGTGGAAACTCCGTCAATTGCCAGGATGGATTCACCTTGCTTAATGCCCGCCTCGTCAGCGGGGCCACCAGCGATGACATCCACGACCGCGAAGTGTTCTCCATCCTCTCCCATCCACATTCCGGCGCGATCATAACTGTCCCGTCGACCGTAGTGCTTGTTCTTTTCGAAAATGAGTCGATTACGCGAATAATCTACCGTCAGATCGAATTGTGACAGGACGTCCGGGCCGATTAGCCCTGCCATCGCTGAGGATGTGGTCAAACCTGTCTTCTGTATCGAGAGCCGTATGACGAGATCACGCACTACAACCTCACCGATTCTCAGTTCCTTGGCCCTCGCCAGCAGGGAGCGCACTGGGCCGCCGATGCCCCAGCCGGTAACACCCTCTAACTTTGCGTCATATTTCTCTTTAAGCTTGTTTTGATCGACAAAGGGTCCGTAGACGAGTAGCGAAGATCGAGCTCCGGTGTCAATGCCAAACTTCCCCCGCACTCCATCGAGCTCAGCATCAACAACTGGAATCTGCCGGGGGCGATCGAAGTGCACAATCACGCCGGGCCCTCGGTAGTTGAACTTATCGGGTAGAGTGAATGTCAAGTCCATGTGGATGTAATCGTGGCTTACAACGACTTGCTGAAAAAGGTCCAACCCGACGATGCCGTCAACGGGCATCTTGCCAAAGACGTTGGCTGAATCACCATTTGGAAGTACCGTGGCTTTAAGATCCTCGAACCGAAGATCGCCGAGTTGGACTTTAGCGATCTGCGTCCGGCCGATACGCACCTTCCTTTCTCCTACGCCGTTCTCCTGGCCAGCGTCTTCGACTTGTAAGCCTAGTCTTTGGGCGACATCATCGACGATGGCGAAATCACCCGCACCCGTGTCTAGAATAAAGTGAAATGGTCCTCGACCATTGAGCTGTACCTCGACAAAGACCCGGTTGTCGATCAACTCAAAAGGCAACTTTGTCGTTGTCTTACCATCGGCAATCGAGAACTTGGATTCAGCTTGTGACGGCGTGCCCAGAAAGGCACCCGACAAGAGAACAAGTGCAAGGCATGCTTGTTTGTTTTTACTCAGGAGTTTCATATGATATTCATATGCCCGACGTGATCGCACTGCTAGGGATATGTTGCACGCGGGTAAGTGACTATTTGGGCAGCCGTGTTGGTTCTTCTTTTCCTCATCTTGGCTAGCAAGGTCGAGCAATACCCGCTGCCCCGCAGTGGGTGTACTCGATGCACGCAGTCTCCTCGAAGGGCCGGGGTTATATATCAGCGCGCCGATCTGCCGCGATTAAAGACCTTGAAAACTCCGGCGAGAGCTGGGAGCGGACGCGTGCAGGGCGTGCATGGACGATTTCGGCAGCGTACGGCGTTTCGGGCCCGACGGACGGAACGCACGAGACGACCCACTAAGTGGCCGGGCGTGAGCCTCCTGTGTCTGGGGCGATAGATCTGTTTTTGCGCTCTGCCGCCCACAGCCAGGCGCGTTGACCGCGATTTCCTGGCAACCCAGTCGCTTCGCCGTAATATACAAGTCGGCCTAAAATCGTGTTGATCGTTGCCATCGGGTCTTTGTGGTGGGCCAGCAACGCGGGCACGGTCCGTTGAATTTCATCGCAAACATCGCGGGCGCTCATCGGCCGCCCGGCTTCCATGAGTACTGCGCGGCATGCTGGGGTGATTCCGGGCTGGCGGGAACTGCTTTTGCGATCGAGAAGGTCCAACAGAGCAGGATCCAAAATGCCATCGCCAAAGAGATCCGCTAGCCCGACGATGGTTTGCTTCAAGATACCAATGCGCTTCGTGACCTTTGCTCGCTCCTCGATCAATTGGCGCAACTCCCGCCCCGCCTGCCGTATCACGTCTAGCACGTGGCAGTTGTCTCCGTCCGGTGTGCCCAGTATTGCCTTGTCCGGGGTTTGTTCGCGCTCCATTGAGTTGCAATAACACTTTTGTTGTCCGCTGAGGGAGGTGCCGGGATTGACACCACTTCGCGCGGGACCAGTACACAATCAAGCGGCACGAAACCCACGCACATTTCTCGGTTGGGTCGTGGCTCTAACGGCATGGGGTCAACAAAAACTCGCTTCGTAAATGGTTTGGTCCTCTGCTTAAGCTGGGATACTCAGGACAGCGTTTTGCGGGTGGGGCGAAACGCAGTAGTTTGCCGTCACGGCGGACTACCCACCGGAAGTAATATAGCTTACAAGGTTCCATGCAGTCCTTGGATGAACTCCACAATCGGCGAGATCGCTCTCCGAGGCTCGCAGGGAGATACAGACTTAGGCAGAACGCTAGTTTGAGCCCGAGGTTGTCGGGGGTTCATGACGATCCCCGATGTCGTCTTCGAAGAGATGCGTCGTGAAATCAGAGCGGATTCTGGAGAGGCACGTTATAGTTTTTTCCAGTCGGTGAGCGCCACCAATTCGTCAAGGATTTCCTGCAATCTTTGAAGGCGTCGTTGGTGATCTCCAACTGCGCCCGGTAGCTGCCTTGTATATATAGGCGATTCGCCTCACTGATTTGCGCTATTTCCTCTCGCAATTTTACGATGCGGTCTTTGACGGGATTCTGCATGAAGACACCCTAGCAGGGCTTAAATGGAATTGGGAGTGCCGATCTGCCGTATGATCCTCAGGAAACTGGTCGGGCATGACCTTTGATAGGTTAAGGTACCTGCGTTCAAATAAAGGTGGATTGCCGTGCTCATGACATTACTTGTCTTTTGCTTCCTACTAGGTTGCCTTACTGGGTTGCGCTCGCTGATCGCGCCAGCGGCAGTTTGCTGGGCTGCGCATCTTGGCTGGTTGAATTTGGGGGTAACAAATAGCCTTCATGGACCGTCCGGTCACGCTCATTCCTTTTGACGCTCCTAGCCGTCGTCGAACTGATCTCAGATAAGCTGCCGAAGACCCCGGCGCGTACAGAGCCTCCAGGACTGATCGCCCGCATTGTCCTTGGTTGTTTATGCGGTGCCGCACTTGCGACAAACGCTGGTGGAAACTTGCTGGTTCCCGCAATCGTCGGCGTCGGCGGTGCTCTTATAGGGACATTCGTGGGTTACAAAACCCGCCACGCTCTGGTGTCGCGAGCACATATCCCAGACTTCACCGTGGCGATAGCGGAAGACCTGCTTGCAGTTGCAGGAAGCCTGCTGATCGTTTCGCACGTCTAGAACAGTTGCCCTGCAACATCTATTTGCCGCCTTCGGCTTTAACCATCACCACCTTTGAACCGTGGTTGATGATCTTCCGAAACTCAGTAGCGGCGTCCTACGGTGCGGTCTATAGGAACGGAATGCATTTTGAATGAAAGACTTTACATCTTCGCAGGCGAAGATTTTCGCTATCGCGCGGGGGCAACCCGAAGGTTCCTTTTTTCCAACTAATTGCGGGCCGCAGAAGAATGGCACGTGGAATGCTGACATTGACGTAGGCAACGTGCCCGTGCGTAGGCTTTAGCGCGGTTGCCAGTCTGGGAATTGGAGTATGGCTGGGTCTGTCCCAATCCGGGCCGCTTGTTTTGTGATGTTGGCGGCTTGCGGGGCGGTGTGCCAGCAGCGTCAGGAGAAGGCGAGTTCTCTGCCGGACGCACCAGTGGTGCAGGCTTCAGCCCAAGCGAACCTTAATGGCAGTGCGCAATTCGGCAGTTTTGTTTTCTACCAAGAAAAGCCCGATCAGAATAGCTCCTGCGATTTTTTTACTAGGCACTTCTATCCCACGTTGCCGAAACGGAATTTGAATTATCATCCTGCGAACGAGAGCTTGGTGCGCCGGGCGACTTATGCGGCTTCGCTTACTCTGATCACTCGGGATGACTTCGGAAAAGCCAGGCTGAGCACTTCATATCTGCTGCGAACGCTGACTTCGGTGGCCAAGGACACCGCCTCGACTCCATATTGGAGGCGACAGTTTGCAGACCCGTTCAGCGATTTTGGTTCGAAGATTGGCAACGACGTCGGGATGAACGTCTTGCATGAGTTTGAACCTGGTATCGAGACCCTGCTGAAGAATCACACGCCGAAATTCGTGACTGCGATGGAAGAACACAGCTGGCACAAGTAGGGCGCGAACGAGAGAGATTTTTCTCACCTGTCACTATTGCAGCTTCGCGTACTCGGCTTTGGCTTGCTTGTAGATGGGGATGTCGGGGTCGCCATCTTTCCAGAGCGTGAGGAAATCTTTGTAGGCGACACGTGCTTTGCTGCTGTCGCCTACCATTGCATAAGCGCGACCGAGTTGAAGACGGGCAAGAGCGCCGATCGGTGAGTTCCAGACAATCCCACGATGGTCGAGGATTTTCAGGAACTCTGCCGTTGCTTCATTGCCTTGATGAGCGGCTAGATACGCCTCTCCTCGAACAAAAGCGGGATACAAGCCATTCCAACTGTACTCGCCGCTAAATGTGGTTGTTCCCAGTTCGTACGGCAGGGCGGCTCGAAGCGTCTCCAACGCCCCCGAAGAATCCCCTCGATTCAGCGCGAGCTTGGCGCGGATGGTTGGCAAGTAGTTGAACTGCACGGTCGTGCCTTCGGGGAATCGCTTGTCCAACTCCTTGATCAAGATCTCTGCACGTCCCGTGTCTCCGTTATATGCTGAAGCGAGCGCGGAGGCGTACAGCACGTCGACGCCAGTGGAATGTGCCACTGCAACCGAGGCACGCCGACGGGCTTCCCCTGCGTTACCAAATAGGGCTTCCCTTAGTCCGGACGTGGCGGAATAGTTGGCAGAAATTTCTTTTTCGTCGAAGCGCTCGGCTGATTCCATAGCCCTTCGAGTCAGTTCTTCCGACTCACGCACTCGCCCGTAATAAGCCGAAGTATCCGACTCGTATGCAAGCAACGTATTTTCTAGCCCGGTCTGACCCGCTGCTGCTGTGACCTGCTGCTGCATCCCCCCTGCGTCGTTCTGCAAAAACGCAAGGCGGTACTGAGAGGCAGGGTAGTAATGGTGGTACAGTTTGCGCTGGAGGGCTTGCACATACGCCGAGTTCGCTTCATCAAAGCGATTCAGAGCCATGTAGCCATCCATCAGGAAGACGTATAGGACAGGGAGGTCCGGTTTCAGACGAACTGCCTCCTTGGCTTCTGAAATCACTCCATCATAGCGACCCAGCGCCGGGTAGATTCCGCCAGACAAGTACGTATGGGGCATCTCGGCGCGGGGATAAGCCTGCATCCAAAGCTTGCAGGCCTGCTCGGCTTTTTCGAGATTACCCGGAACCTCTTTATAGTAGATGGCTGATACGAAATATCTCTCAGGCTCACTCGCATGGTCGCGAAGTTCGTATGCCTTTTGGGTGTATCCGGCTGCGATGGTGGGTTCTCCAATAGAGGTGTGCCAAATGCCCAGCCACGCGTAGGCAACTGCGAAATTTGGGTCGAGTTCCACAGCACGCTTGTAAAAGGTGATTGCGACTGGCGGGGAAGTTGCCCGCTTGCCGGAGCTAAGAGCTTTCAGGGCTTCGAGTGAGGGCGTAGTCGCTTCTTCCAGAGGGGTATCGAACTTTTGCACCGTGCTCAGTGACTCGCCCAGTTTGTGGCGCATCTCCGACGCCATCTTCCCCAGCGCGTCGAGCACATGATCCTTGTCGCTCGCCGCCGCTTCTGTGCTCGCAAGCGTTGCTCCGTTTGAGCAGTTGATCGCTTTTACGGTCAGAAGATATGGGTTTCCAATTTGAGCTATCGAGCCATTGAGCACTGCCGCGCTCGCCGTCCGCTGGCAAAGCTGCCGCGCAATCTCAGGCGTCAGCTTCGCGTCTGGCTTCTGACCCATCATTTGGAGGGTCTGCTGGATTTGCTGCTCTGAGACAATGCTCAGGAATGGTGATTGCTCCAGTTGTACGGAAAGCCCCTGCCTGAGCGTGCCGTCAAACACCGGGTCGCCGGTCGTGTTAGTGAAGTCGGCGAGCACAACTGTGTCGTTGTCGGTTAGCTTGGGTGTGCGGTGGAAATAAAGATAACTAACGCCCGACAACGCAAGCACAGCCACAGCAGCAGGAACAATATGATTCCAGCGTAATCCGACACCATTTGCAGCTTCGGCTTTTGCACTTGCGGTCCCTCGCGCCGAATCCGTGTCCCGCTTCAGTCGCTGCAAGTCAGTGCGAACATCAGAAGCGTGTTGGTAGCGCAGGTTGCAGGCTTTTTCGAGGCACTTGCTAATGACGCGCTCTAATTCCGCTGGCACGTCGGGGTTCAGCCGAACTGGAGGTGTGGGTGCCCGGTTCAGGATCGAATCGAAGATGACTCCCACGCTTTCCCCACGGAAAGGCATCGTACCCGTAGCCGCTTCGTAGAGCACGACGCCAAAGGAAAACAAATCCGTTCGGGCATCCAATCCCTTAGCCCGCACCTGCTCCGGCGACATGTATCCCACCGTTCCCAGCGTTGCCCCCTCGCTAGTTAAGTCGGTGCTCACCGAAGTCGTCGCAGCACTGGGATCAGTTGAAGTGGCATTTATCTTAGCCAGTCCAAAATCCAAAATCTTGGCGTGCCCGTGCTCAGTCACAAAGATGTTTGCTGGCTTGATGTCACGATGAATGACACCTTTAGCGTGCGCCGCATTCAGAGCGTCGGCGATTTCTATGGCGAGCGACAGAATCAGTTCGGTCTCCAATGGACGCCCCGCAATGCGATGCTTCAGCGTCAGCCCTTCCAGAAACTCCATGGCGATGAACGCTTCACCGTGCTGGTCGTCAATTTCGTAAATGGTGCAGATGTTCGGATGGTTTAGTGCAGAGGCAGCTTTGGCTTCGCGCTGAAATCGGGCGAGTGCTTGCGGATCTTTGGCTACGTCGTCGGGCAGGAACTTGAGTGCCACAAAGCGACCGAGTTTAACATCCTCAGCCTTGTACACAACTCCCATGCCACCCCCGCCCAGCTTCTCGACGATGCGGTAGTGCGAGATGGTTTGGCCGATCATGGGGGCGCAGGACTCAGGGTGCAATGTTAGGAGTGCTGCGAACGGGAAGTCAACGGAAGGTTGGAGCACAGCCCTCGCTTGACAAGCTCCTGCGATGAGCGGAGAATGCGGTTCACTCAGAGTGAGTGCCAGCCGTTCGCTCACAGCTACGCAGTGCTCCATATTGAAGCTGTCACCCACCGTTTATTGATCTAGCGTTCTTGTTCTTCGTTCTCATTCCTTTTCTGTACTCGAAAACTAGGAGGTAGCCTATGGTCGAGCGATGGCGTCAACTCTGGCTGGAAGACAATGGACAGGACATAGCTGAATACGCCGTGATGCTGGCAGTCATTCTCGTGCTCGTGGTTGGGACGATCCGCTTGGTCGGAAGCAACGCGAACAACGTGTTTTCGAATGTTGCAAGTTCCATTCAATGACCACAGATGAGCAGATTGGCATGGTAAACTGTCCGCCTTTAGGGCGTCAGCAATGAGTATCAGGGTGCCGGGAACCGACTGTCTTCGTCTGAAACTGCGAATCATGAGCGACGCGGACCTGTGGGGGTTGTTCGTTCATCACCGGGAGGAGTGTTCACACGAGTTCTGGGAAGAAGTGGAGAATCGTAAAGCTGCTGGCACTTTGTCGAAGGGCAGCCCGTTCTGGACGATGGGGAACATCGCGAGACATTTTCACACCCGAAGCTCATGTGACGATTCCAATCTGATTGAACTCACCCGCGTGGAATGGGAAGCCCGAAAACGCCGGAAAATGTTTCGACTTATCTCAGCCTAGAGACGGAGCGAACGGCACTCGCAAAATCCTTCAACAACAGCAATGAAAAAATCGCTCATGCTGTCATTGCTGCTGCTTCGCGTACTCCGCTTTGGCTTGCTTCAGGATGGGGATGTCGGGGTCAGCGTCTTTCCAGAGGGTGAGGAAATCTTTGTAGGCGGCGAGCGCACGGACACGGGCAGCATCGGAATCCGCTCCCTGCGAGGTTCTCGCTTGCAAAGCATTGGCACGAGCCACTCCCAGATGCGCCAAGGCTCCCGTCCAGCAGTTCCAGACGATGCCGCTGTGGTCGATGATCTTCTTAAATTCGGCGGCGGCAGCACTGCCTTGTCCGGCTGCCAAGTATGCCTCTCCACGAACATAGGTGGGAAAGAGGCAGGAGACATTGGTGACGAACGGAATTGACCCGAACTCTATGGGCGGCAAAGCAGGTTGCAGCGTACTCAGAGCGGAAGCCGGGTTCTTTTTGTCCAGCGCCAATTGCGCCTGAATCGCGGGCAGCCAGAGCGACTGCATCTGGGTGTCGAGCGGGAAGCGCTTCCCTAAATCTTGGGCCAACGATTCGGCTCGTGAAGTATCACTTGCCATCGCGGACGCAAGCGCCACTTCGGCTGCCGTGCCCGGACTCGCGGGCGCGAGTTTCAATGCCTCTGCAGCTATTCGCCGAGCTTCTTCCGCATTGCCGTAAGCCGCAAGTTGCAGAGCAAAATTCGCCAGATAGATCGCCCCACTTTCTTTATTGTCCGCTCGGATGGCGGAGTCCACAGCCCGCTTGGTCAGTTCCCCTGCCTTCCCCAGATGGCCGCCATGCGCCTCGGTGTCGGATGCGAGCGCCAGTCCTTCGTACTCATAATCGGGCTTATCCGCAAACCACCGTTGCTGTTCCACCATCGCCTCGGAATCCGCTCCGAGAAAGGCAAGGACGTAAAGAGAAGTGTGAATGGAATCGTCATCGAATTTCTGCGCCTGCGCCTCGTGGATGATCTGCCGCGTTTCGTCGAAATGTTGCAAGGCAAGAGTGTCGTCGAAGAGATTGTGGTACAAATCTAGCTGATCCGGTGCAACCCGCAGGGCCTGCCTCTGGATCTCCACCGCTTTCTCATACTGTCCCTTATTACCGTACACTGCGCTCAAATTGTTGTATGCTGCGGGATCCCGTGGGTAGTTCTCAATCTCCTCTTGATAGATTTGGGCGGCTTTATCCCGTTCCCCGGAGACACAGCAATAGTAGGTGCCCGTGATCGCCAGTCTTTCCCGCTCGCTGGCATGTTCCCGCATCTGAAATGCCTTGGTGAAGTACTCGCCGCCGCGCCCAACCTCACCCAAACTGAAGTAGTCCCCGCCCAGCGCCAAGTACCCCATGGCGAAGCTCGGATCGAGTTGGACGGCGCGTTGATGGTAAGCCATAGCAGCGGCGGCAGAACTCGACCCTCGGAATGTTTTCTGACCGAGGCTGTACGCTTTCAGAGCTTCGAGGGAAGCCGTCGTTGCCTCTACCAGCGGAAGATCGAACTTCTGCACCGTAGTCAGTGACTCGCCCAGTTCGCCTCTTAACTTGGCTGCTGCCTCGCCCAGTGCGTCCACTACCTTCTCTTTGGCTGCTGCCGTGATCTGCTCCTCTGCCAGTACGTCCCCGCTCTGGCAGTTCACCGCTTTCAATCCAAGTACGTATTGGCTGCCAAGTCCGGCTATCGAACCCGCCATGTAGGCTTTGCCTCCTGAACGCTGACAAACCTCACCTGCAACCTGAGGTGTGAGTTTGCTGTCCGGTGGGCGAGTCATCAGTTTCAATGTCCCGGCGATCTTTTCGTCAGACATGACGTCTAGGAATGGCGATTGCCTCAAGGAAACCGTAAGCGCAGTTCTTAGCGTGTCATCGAACACCGCATCTCCAGTTTTGTTGTCGAAGTCGGCGAGGACGACAGTGTCTTTGTCGGTAAGGGCGTGCGCAGCATGTCGCCGAGAGCGGTAGTAGAGGCCGCCAGCGACCAAGGCAGCCACCAGCAAAGCCGCCACAATATAGCCGTCGGCTCGCGAGAAAGTGTGTGGAGGGGCGGACGCCCTCTTCCGTCCGGTCGATCGAAGCTCGACCTTCTGCTCATCTGCCGTTACAGCCACCGCACCCGAACTAGCAACCTTGGCTCCCTCGGTCTCGATATCCCGCTTCAGCCGTTGCAGATCCGTCCGCATGTCAGACGCATGCTGGTAGCGCAACTCGCGGTCTTTCTCCAGTGCCTTGCGGATAATCAGTTCCAGCCCTGCCGGGAAGTCGGGATTCAAGGAGGAAATCGCGGCCGGCTGCTGGTGCAGGATCGCTCCGCAGATTTCGCCCGAACTTGCGCCCTCGAACGGCAGCCTGCCCGTCGCCATCTCGTAGAGCACCGCCCCGAAAGAGAACAGGTCGGTGCGGGCGTCGAGTGGCTTTGCCTTCACCTGTTCCGGCGACATATACGCGACCGTGCCCAGCATCGCGCCGGGGCTGGTCAACTGATCGGACGTAACCTCCGTTTCCGTGTTCCCGCTCGATGAGGCATTCTGAGCCGCAACTTTGGCCAGCCCGAAGTCGAGAATCTTGGCGTGTCCGCGCTTTGTGACGAAGATGTTCGCAGGTTTGATGTCACGGTGGACGATACCTTCCGAGTGCGCGGCATCCAGTGCGTCGGCGATCTCGATGGCGAGGGACAGGATCAAATCGGTTTCCATCGGTCGCCCGCCGATGCGGTGTTTCAGCGTCAGCCCGTCGAGAAACTCCATGGCGATGAAGTGCTGACCCTCCTGCTCGCCGATGTCATAAATCGTGCAGATGTTGGGATGGTTCAGGGCGGATGCAGCTTGCGCTTCGCGTTGGAAGCGAGCGAGTGCCTGCTGGTCGCCAGCAATGTCTTCGGGTAGAAACTTCAGGGCGACAGAACGATGAAGCCGGGTGTCCTCAGCCTTATAGACGACTCCCATCCCGCCCCCGCCGAGTTTCTCGACAATGCGGTAGTGCGAGATGGTTTGGCCGATCATGGGCGCAGGACTCAGGGTGCAATGGTAGGAGTGCTGCGAACGGGAAGTCAATGCAGCGCAACAATGCTCCGGTTCAACCGCACAGGCAGCCTGGCGAGTGATTGCCAGCAGGATGTAGAATGCACGTCCAACAGATGAGAACTCTCCTGAATGATCGCGACCAGAAGGAAGTGCTGGATCGCCTGAGCAAGGTGCGCCCTGACAGCCAGCGGCGTTGGGGCAGCATGTCCGCTCATCAGATGATTTGCCATCTGAGCGATTCTTTCCGGGTGGCGTTGGGCGAAAAGCACGTCAGTTCTTCCTCGACGTTCTTCAAGCGGACGATCTACAAGTGGGCGGCTCTTTGGGTGCCACTTGGGTGGCCGCACGGCATCAAGACACGACCTGAAGTTGATCAGCAGCAGGGCGGTACTCGCCCCGTTGAATTTTCATCAGATGTCGAGAACCTTCGCATTCTGTTTGAACGGTTCTGCGGTTGGAAGCATGCCTTCGCTGCTCACGCGATGTTCGGTCATTTATCGAGGACTGAGCGAATGCGCCACGCCTACCTCCATATGGATCACCACTTGAGGCAGTTTGGAGCATGACCGACAGCCAACCGTGTGGAAGCGCATATTGCTAAGCACTTAGCTGCGGTGGTCAAAAAGGGGTCTCCCGCAGCAGCCGCAAGCGAGTGATTCTATTGATACGAAATCTTCGAACTCGCTAGTCCGCCGGGTATACCTTTTGAACGGTGCCGACACACCTTGCTCTGAGGGAAGCACGCGAGTGGGGACTACGAACTCAGAAGTGCCCTAAGTCTGTGAGCAATTTGCAACATCGCCTGCAAATCCGCTTCCAGCGCGTCGGCAGTGGACGCTGGCATCGCTCCGTAACCTCGGATACGGGCTGGGCGACTGTCCTCCAAAGAAATCCTTATTGGGGATACATCCGACGCCAAAATGCGACGGGGAGCATTCCGATCTGCAAGTATATCGAGAATTCGGACGGCTGCGGAATCCACGATCAACATGCCGCTGCCGATCACTCTGCGATGACTGTCAGTCAATCCGTCATCCATGATTCGCACCCCAACTCAGTCTGAAGTCGATGTACAGCGGCGAGAGCTTTACTTGCTGCTGTGAAATGTATTTCGGACTCGCCGTCATTTTGAGCCATCAGTGGATTGGCTCTGCCGCTGTTCCTCTACGTTGTGACATTCATGAAATCCGCTTGACCTGAGAGAGTGATTGTCGTCACTGCTCGCTGATACTGCCAGCAGCATACTGAGGGCGACAAACCCAATGCTGACAGCAATCAAAGTCTTCCATACGGTAATTTGGGCTTTTCTCGCCGGGAGCATCGTGGTTCTGCCCATTGCGGGCGTGCTGCGCCGATTCCGCTGGGCTGCAATCCTCACCGTGATTGTTCTGCTGGAATGCGCAGTGCTCGCTGCCAATGGTGGCAGATGCCCGCTGTCCGATCTGGCAGCCCGATACACCGACGAACGAGCGAGCAACTTCGACATCTACCTCCCGAACTGGCTCGCCAGCCACAACAAAGCCATCTTCGGAACGCTGTTCGTCGTCAGCGAATTGATCGTGCTGTGGTGTTGGCTGAAACGAGCGCGATTATCATCGGCCAACGACGGCGGTACCCTGTGATGCAGGCAGTAAAGGCGGGCGCACTCTATTTCACAGTCGTGTTTGAAGCGGGTTTTATGCTTGGCACCATCCGCACCCTGTGGGTGGCTCATCGCGTCGGTACGAGGATGGCCGAACTGATGGAGATGCCCATCATGCTGGCGGTCACAATTTTGGCGGCTCGCTGGATAGCCCTGCGGCTTTCGGTGCCAACGATGTGGTCTGTACGACTTGGGATGGGTTGCGTTGCACTGGTCCTCATGCTCGTTGCGGAATTTGGGTTCGTGCTCTGGATTCGAGGCCTCTCGATCAAAGATTATCTTGCCACGCGAGACCCTGTGTCAGGGACGGTCTATTACGCTATGCTCGTGGTGTTCCGCCATCATGCCCCTGCTTGTTGCTAAAAAGTGAGCCCTCGCGGAGGAGGCCAACTGCTATGAAGATGACAAAGTTCGAGAAATTCTTCGTCAAAATGAAAACTGTACTCGCCATGCACCATCCATGTATACATTTCAGGAGACATCCACATGAGCGCATCTGAGAACAAGCAACTCATGCAACACATTTTTGCTGAGCTGTCGAAAGGGAATTCCGAACCCTTCGTCGAGAGCATGTCCGATGACTTCCGATGGACTGTTACTGGCAGCACAAAATGGTCCAAGACATATGACGGGAAGCAGGCCGTCCTCACCGAACTCTTCGGGACATTGCGTTCCAAGATCAGCGGCAGGATTAGGACGACGGCGCACCGCTTCATTGCTGAAGGTGACCACGTTGTGGTTGAGGCTCGCGGGAACAACACTACCAAGAAGGGGAGACCTTACAACAACACATATTGTTTTGTCTTCCGCATTGCGGAGGGCAAGGTGAAAGAACTCACTGAATACATGGACACAGAACTAGTGACAGCAGCGTTGGGGGACTCCGAATGAGATGCGGGTCGTCTAACAACAGCTACCTTTATAGCCATGTCGAAAACGGCATCGTCCTACGATCATGCTGCGCAACGTGTCCCACCCGTCGGCGAAAACCAGAATCACATGCGGCACGACGAAGAGGATGTAAACCCACATCAGCCAGAAATGCCAGACACGCGCTGCGTTGTACCCTCCAAAGAGCGCTGCCAGCCAATGGAGTTGCATGGGTTTGTGAATCGCCCAGCCTGTAGCGACCGAAAGCAACCCGGCGACTGGAACAGAGAAGTATGCTGCGCGCTGGAACGCGTTGTACTTTGTGTTGAAAACGGGATGCAGCCATTTGCGGCCTGCCAGAATAGCGAAGAAAAACCCAGGTAGTATCGAAACATCCTGAGCGCAAGACGGATCATGCCGCTACGACTTAGTTTGCTCATGTTTCTCTTCCTCGTGCCACCTCTTATTTCGAATACCAATCCGAAAGCACGAGAGGCACTGCGTCGAAGGCCAGTGGACCCCCCGTTATCCCTCCGGAGGGCGGGACTTCGGTAATCTTCGCGCAGTCAACGGGGAAAGGTATTCTCTTGATTCCTGATCTCGAATGCGAAATATCCCAGTCATGAACTCTATCCCAGATGTTCGCTCGTCAATTCCGTGGATCGCAGCGATAGTTTCCGCTGTTGGAATCGCGGCGATCTGCATGCGGGTCTTTGAAACTGACGAGGCGCGAGCCAAATCTGCCGAGCACAAGCGAGGAAAAGAACTCCGTTCGATGGCCAACAAAATTTCCGAGTATGCTCGGGGCGTTCATCAACGCTACCCAACGGGGGATGTGGTCGTCAGCGTGCGAGATTTGGCTCAGCAACTTGGACAACGTCCCGATGCAGTTGCCAAGGCGCTCCATCTGCTGTTAACGGAGCAGAAAGTTCAGGAGGCTCCGCTCAGAGGATATTGGAGATTGCACGTGTGAGCAACTCACGAACATCCAGGTTGAAACTTTGGCTGGGCTCCGGGTTCGATGCAGTCCAACAGAAAAGGTTCAATACGCCCAACCATGCTCTGCTGTTCGTCTGTGGTTTGGCAGCTTGACAATAGGGTTGCAGAGGACTAGCGTGCAATTGAGGTGGCTTCTACCTTCTTTCAGGTTCCCTGAAACTAAGTCAGTCCATCTGAAGTTCTCTCCTCTTAGCGATCACAACCTCTTAGGAGGTTCATATGTTTGCCCGCAACGTCTCTCTTCGCCTGAAATCGAACATGCTTTCCGATTACACCCGGACCGCGTGCTCCTGAAGCAAACGCTTTGGAGTCGTACAGTGAAGCTCGGCCAAACAGGCGACCATATAAGAGCGGCTGGAAGATTGCCAAAGTGACGCCCGACATCAAGGCGAATCCCGACCTTCTCCTGACCCATGGGTTCCAAGAAGAGTAGACGCGGAGGTTCTAATGCCCCAAATGCGCAAGGACATCTTCACTGACCGCTGGGTAATCATGGCGGATGGCGACGGGTTGCAGTCGATAGACTTTCATTTCGAGAAATTAGCGAGGGACACGGGCTTCTGCCCGTTTTGCGAGAGCAATGAGGCCACAACGCCCGAGGAAGTCTTCGCCATCCGAAATCGCCCATCTTCGCCTAACGGGCCGGGGTGGTCAGTAAGAGTAGTGCCAAATTCCCAACCGCGGCTGCGGATAGAAGGCGAACTGGCACGACGGGCCGAAGGCTTGCACGACCTGATGAACGGTGTGGGGGCACACGAAATTATCGTGGAGACAGCGCGGCACGACCGCAGCCTGCACGAGCTAGAAATCGAGGAAGTCTCTGACGTTATCAGAGCCTATATGGCTCGCATCCTCGATCTTGAGGGCGATCAGCGTGTGCGCTACGTGTTGATCTTCAAGAATCACGGTCAGGGAGCCGGGGCGCACACTATTAGTCATTCCATCTCGCAGTTGATCGCGCTCCCGATAACGCCACGTGCGGTCAAGACGAAACTGATGATTGCTCGTGGTTACTTTGCCTTGAAGGAACGCTGCATATACTGCGACGTGCTCCAGCAAGAGTTAAACGGCCGGAAACGACTGATTGCCGAAAATGAGGATTTTGTGGCGTTTGCCCCGTTCGGGTCACGCTTTCCCTTCGAGATGTGCATCTTCCCGAAGTTTCACAGCAGCGCATTCAGCCGAATCGGAGCAATGCAAGTCAAGAATCTGGCTCTGATCCTGCGTGATGTGTTGCAGAAATTGGATCAAAAGGTAGGCGGGCCGCCCTACAACCTGTCGCTGCACGACCGACCGTTTCTGCGTCCCAGAGGGGACTACTGGAAAACCATCGAGGAGGACTTCCACTGGCATATAGAAATCCTGCCCCAAATGTCTCGTATTACTGGATTCGAGTGGGCCTCGGGATTCTTCTACAACCCGGTGCCGCCGGAAGTCGCCGCCCGCTGCCTCTCGGCGGATTCTCCGTTTGATCTTCTTTGCCGAAGCCGACCTGCCGCTTGAACGCTTGAACAGTTACCGTGCGCCGCTTGCGCAGTACGCGCCAGCGCTTGTACTGTTCGGTCTTGGCAGGATCGGGATCCTCTTTGTCCTGCACCCGAAAATTGAGCCAGTCAACGTGCGCTGAGAGATCTCATAACGGTGCTTCGGCTGATTTTTAATGTGGAGTTCACCGGTGTAAATAAACATTTCAACCAGCTTCTTCAGTTCCCGCAGAGCAGTGACCCATTGCATGTCGACTGCTGGCATTCGTTTCGTGCGCGTAGTTTGTCCTCGATTATGGGTCTTCAGTCGACCGGAATGCTTTGCATCCCAGCTCGGTTCGGCAAATCAAGAACCGGACGGTAGCCTCGGGCCGCGAAATAGAGTACATAGAGATGACAGAAAAATGGAACCAAAAACGCGTAGCGGATATTGCTCTTATCGGAAATGTAGCCCATGATGGCCGGAAAAACGGCACCTCCAATGATGGACATCACCAATAACGAAGAGCCTAGCTTGGTGTGTGGCCCGAGATGCTTGAGGCTCAGGGCGAAGATTGTCGGGAACATGATGGAATGAAAGAACCCGAGTAGGACCAGCGCCCACATAGGCGCCACTCCAGTTCCCAACAGCACGACTGTGAGGCAGATCAAAGCCGACATTCCAAACAGCGAGAGTAGGCGGGAAGGCGCGATGCGTTTCATGATGGCGGAGCCGGCGAATCTGCCAAGCATGAATGCCAGGAGGTGCAGCTTCAGATAATTTGCAGCGTGCTTCTCGGGCAATCCCGGCATGCTGTATTGCGCAAAACGGATAACAAAACTGGCGACGCCCACTTGTGCACCTACGTAGAAAAACTGCGCCAGAACGCCCTTCAACAGATGTTTATACGGCCACAATCCTCGCAAACCTTGGACTGCATTCGGCGCTGCTCCAGCGTCGTCTTCTTCGCGGACTTCAGGCAGCTGGGAAAAAAAGATCAGCGTGGCGACTGCCAGAAAGAGTCCCGCGATCACCAAATAGGGCCCTTTAACAGTGTTCGCCTCGGCTACCTGGTAAGCCTGCAGCTGGGCCGGAGTCATGGCGGATAACTGCGTACGCGAATACTCCACTCCGGAAAGTATGAAGGCCGCACCAACGATTGGAGTCACCACCGCACCCACGGAGTTGAAGGATTGAGCCAGATTTAAGCGCCGCTCCGAGCTCTCAGGAGGGCCGAGGATGGTCACGTACGGATTCGCCGCCACTTCCAGAACGCCCTGACCGCAGGCCATGACAAACAGTGCGAACAAGAAGAATATGTATAGTCTCACCGACGCCGCCGGAATGAACAAGAGAGCTCCGGTGGCACAGGTTAGCAAGCCCACCAAGATTCCTCGTTTGTACCCGATCTTTTCCATCAGCCAACCCGCCGGCAGAGCTGCGAGGAAGTATCCTCCGAAAAACGCCGTTTGGATCAATGAAGACCGAAAGTCCGAAAGCCGAAACGCCTTCTTCAGGTGGGGAATCAGGATGTCGTTCAGGTTGACGCCAAAAGCCCAGAGAAAAAACAGGCTCGTGACCAGAATCAGCGGCACAACATAACGGCGCTCCGTAATTGGTACGGACGGTTTCGTCATATCCCTCCGGTTAGGTCAAGGCACGGTCCAGATGCACATAACCCCCGTCCACAAACAAGTGCTGACCCGTGATGTGCCCAGCCTTCGCTGAAAGGAGGAAGACCACCATTGCCGCAATTTCATCAGGCTTGGTCATCCGTCTGTCGAGAGGAATCCTGGCTACCACACTCTTCAGTTTTTCCTGTGGATCGGGGAAGCCGTCGAGCCATTGTCGATAAAGAGGGGTCATCACTTCGGCAGGGATAACCGCGTTCACCCGCATACCATAGGGGAGCAATTCCGCCGCCCATTCGCGGGTCAAGCCCAAGATTGCGCCCTTGGAGGCAACGTATCCCGATGTCCCGCCCTGGCCGGTAAGAGCGGTTTTCGAACTGATGTTGACAATTGAGCCGCAGGTTCGCTTCAAATGTGGGAGCGCGTAGTGCGCCATATTGTAGTAATGCAGAAGATTTCGCTCCAACGAAGAGAGAAACTCCTGAGGATCGCCGTGTTCGAGACCGACTTTGTCGTTGACGCCTGCGTTATTCACGAGCCCATCGATGTGGTCGAAAGTTGCAATCGCTTGCTGCACAATCGCCTTGCAATTCGCGGCCGAAGAGAGATCCATGGCAATGAAACTGATTTGCAGACCCTGGGTACGGAGTTCCTCGTGTAACTGCTGACACGCCGGTACGTCCCGATCCACCGCAACTGCGATGGCGCCTTCCTGGGCGCAGGTCTTTGTAATGGCTGCGCCGATGCCTTTTGCGCCGCCCGTTACCAGCACAACTTTATCTTTGAGCTGCAGATCCATGAGTTGCAGATTAATGAATCAGAGATTCGCGGCGAAGTGTGCCCCACGCTCCTAGACTCGGCTCTTCCCTGTCGCGGCAAATCTTGAAACCTTAACCGCGCAGATTCAAGAAACCTCCGTCAATCGGATAGTCCGAGCCCGTGATGAACGACGCTTCGTCCGAGCAAAGATAAAGAGCGAGAGCGGCGATCTCTTCGGGCTGAGCCATTCTCCCAATCGGCTGCGATTTTTCCAGCTTCTCAAACATCTCTTGTTCTCTGCCGGGATAGTTGCGGTGCAGGAAACCATCGACAAAGGGTGTGTGGACTCTCGCCGGAGAAATACAATTGCAGCGAATGTTGTGGGCCAGGTAATCCTTGGCCACAGAGTACGTCATCGCTACCACCGCGCCTTTACTCATGGAATAGGCAAAACGATCGGCTAGGCCTGATGTTCCGGCAATGGATGCCATGTTCAAGATGATGCCGCCTCCGTTAGCTTCCATGTGGGCCACGCAGGCATGCATGCAGTTGTACATGCCCTTGACGTTTACAGAGAAAACTCTGTCAAAATCGGCTTCCGGAGTACCTTCCAAGTTACCAACATGGGAAATTCCGGCGTTGTTCACCAAGATGTGAACACGCTCTCGAAATACTTCGTTAAATGCTGCCTTAACAGAATCGCGCTGGGACACGTCGCAGCTGTAGGCCTTCGCGTTGCCGCCACTGGATGCGATTTCGCTTGCAACTT
This sequence comes from uncultured Acidobacteriota bacterium, assembly GCA_963717205.1. Taxonomy (GTDB): domain Bacteria; phylum Acidobacteriota; class Terriglobia; order Terriglobales; family Acidobacteriaceae; genus Sulfotelmatobacter. The sequence continues at coordinate 741,476 of CAVQVP010000003.1, forward strand.
TTTTGGCGGCTTCCTCGTCGATGTCCAGCACGCGGACGCAGGCTCCGCTACTGGCAAACCTCTGAGCGACTGCACGACCGATGCCGCTAGCCCCTCCCGTAACTACGGCAAGTTTGCCATCGAGGCGAAAAGAGTGTGAATTGCCCTTCAGAGAATACCTCCCCACTTCTATCTACAGCTCAAATCTACTTGGCCTGTTCCTCATGCGCGCGCTCAAGCATGACTAACGCGTTTTGTGCATCGGCGTCGTTGGGCTCCAGCAGTAGGGCAGTCCGCAACTCATTCTTCGCCTCGCCGATATTCCCTGTTCGCCCGTAAAAGAACCCCAGATTCTTGTGCAGGTGCGCGCTTTGCGGGCAATTACCGCAAAGCTGAATAGCCTCATTCATTTGTTCGACCGCCTGAGGCCAATTCTGTGCGTTGGCGGCTTCCAGTGCGAAGTTTCCCAGCTGCGAAACTCGATCGGCAATCTGCTGGCTCTTCTGCAGCGCATCGAAGCGATCCTGATACTGCTTCGCTGTGGGATCATGAATCTTGTTCAAAGACTTGGCCAGGTTATACAGGGCTTGGGAATGATTTGGGTCGGCTTGCACCGCTTCTTTCCAGTGCTGAATGGCCGCAAGGCTGTCGCCCGAGTGCTCCAGGTTCTGCCCGAGCAAATATTGCGCATCGGCATTGTCCGGCTGCAGGGCGATCAATTTCTGCAGAAGCACGGTTGACCGCTCCACTTGGTTTTCCTGTTTTGCCGTGAGAGCGAGGAAATAGAGTGCGCTGGGATAATTCGGCTGTAAGCGAATTGCAGTTTGAAGTTCCCTGTCCGCGTCTTCGTACGTGCCCGTCTCGAAGAAGAATCGGCCCAGATTGCAATGAGCGGCGGCAAGCTTGGGATCAAGTTGGGCGGCTTCAGAAAATTCCTTAAGCCCACCGGAGCGGTCGAACTGGTCCACCAGCGCAATCCCCAAGTTAAGATGGGCCTCTGCAGAAACCGGTTCGAGGATAACCGCCTTCTGAAAGCTCTTGACCGCTTCGGCGCCGCGCCCTGTCTTGGCCTGGAGCATCCCTAATGCGGCATAAGCACCTGGATAGTTCGGATCGATTTTGATGGCCGTCCGAAATTGCTGTTCAGCTTCTGAGAATGCTCCCTGTTGCGACATGAGCAACCCAAGGTTGACGTAGGCCTTGGAGTACTTGGGATCATTTTCTATAGCCTGCTGAAACAGCTGCGCAGCTTGTGCATTCTTCCCTTGCTGGCTGTAAAGCACACCGAGGTTGCACTGGGCTTCGGAGAACGTGGGATCAATTGCCAATGTTTTCTTGAAGCGCTGCTCCGCCTCGGCTTGCTGTCCGCTGCGCAAGGCGAGCAACCCTAACTGATTTTGCGCTGCTGCAAGATTGGGATTCAACTCGATAGTTCTCGCCAGCTCTTTCCGCTCCGAAGGGAAGTCTCCTAGTCTGTCCAAGGCGAGCGACAGGTTGTAATGGAGTTTGGCGTCACGGGGGTTGAGCTGCAAGGCCTTTCCATAGCTCTCTGCGGCTGCCTTTGGGTCTCCCGCCGAGAGATACTCGCCTCCCTTTTCATTGAATCTGGCGATTGCATTTTCTTTGTCACTATCTGATTTCAGAGCAGCCAGCTTGGCCCTTTCGACACGGGCCCCTTCTTTATCGCCCGTTTGTTCCAATAGCAAAGCAAGTTCGTTGTGAGCGGAAATGTCGGATGGATTGATGCGCTCGGCAGCTTCCAACTGCGGGATGGCCGCATTTGTTTGTCCCGTGCTTGCCAACAGCCTTCCAAAATCGATGCGGATTGCCGGGTCTTTTGGATCAAGAACAGCCGCGCGCCCTAGCGCATTCACTGCCGCGTCCGACCTCTTTAGTCCCTGATATGCCTGGCCCAGGACATGGAAACCCTGAGGATCCTTCGGTTGGCGACGGGTGAACTCCAGAAGAACCGGTACCGCATCAGAATAGTCGTGCCGGGAAACCAAGGCTCGTCCAAGCGCGATTCTAGCCGAATCCATGCCCGGGTCCAGCCGCAGTGCTTCGCGGAATTCTGTCACAGCACCTTCTTCGTCTCGAGGCTGGCCCGTCCTGGCGTAGACCAATCCCAAATTAAAATGGGCATCCGCAGAATCGGGTTGAGCGGCGACGAGTTCCTTAAGCGTCGCTAAAGCCTTATCCAGTTCCCCGTTTTCGGCGTAAGCGATGCCCAACGCTGCCTGCACTGGCTCAGCCTGATCCGGAGGCAGTTGCTTAACTGCATTTTCCAGGCACGCAACTGCCGCCTGAGGCTTGCCCTCGGTGATCAAGACTGCACTCAGCCTGATCGCGCCGGGCGCAAAATGCGGATCAATCTTCAGAGCCGAACGAAATTGTTCTTCCGCGTTTACTAACTTATTCTCGTCTTCAAATACACTTCCTAGCGCGAAATGGGAGCTCACAGAATCCGGTTTCTGCTGAATTGCCGTTTGCAGTTCATGCATGGCGCGCGCTCGATCACCCCTTCTAAGAAGCGCCAGGGCCAGGTTGTAATGAGCTTCCCAGTTCTGTTCTCCCAGCTTGAGAGCGGCTTCGAATGCGGCGATGCCACACGACACCCGATCCGCCTGTGCATATAAAACTCCCAACGTGTTGTAGGCGCCAGCCGTGGGATGGTCGCGAACGGCCTCCAGCAAGGCGATGATCTTCTCGGAAGGATGACTCTGCGTCAGACACGACTTGGGTAAGGCGGGCGAACGGGGTGCAGATGCTACTTGGCCCGGCGCAGCATTCTGGGCAGAGACGGAAAGTGTGCCCACCAGTGTCACCAGGATACCCAGGTTCGAGAGCGAGCACCTCCCAGGTCGAGCGCGTTCTGTCCTAGGCACCAACATCTCCAATGGCCTTCAGTCTTGCAGTTACTCCGATCACGCGCCAACTGCGTCGTCCCTATCCACGATTCGTCGCTGTGCCACAGGGCCCGGCAAACTTGTGCTGGCATAAAGTGTAGCGCCTGGAAGAGTTATTGTGCCCAGTCAAAAGTGAAAAGGTCGCATGCCGATCGGCTCAAGAAAATGTTGGGCGGGCATTCCCGTTTCTGTTACCTGAACACACCCGCCTTTCTGTTTTACGCGTCTGAGTGCCGCTCGTGGCTGCACTCAGAAGTAAAGCTTGAGTCCGAACTGCAGTTGTCGAGCCGTATTAGCAGTGCTAGTAACCGCCCCAAAGTTTGGAGCCTCCAAGCTTGTGACAGGGATCGCCCAAACTGGAGTATTCGTCAAGTTAAACGTCTCGAAACGAAATTCAATTCGAAATCGTTCCGTAATTGGGAATTGGCGGAAGATCGAAAGATCCAAGTTCTTGTACCAGTCCGAGCGAAGTGAATCCCGCCCCAAGTCCCCAAACGTATCCGCAGCCGGGTACTGGAAAGCTGGGACATTGATCCACTCAGCGGGGGTTTTGCTACTGGGGTATGGGCTGCCGACAAGGTTGGCCCGTTCGTAGCCATATCCGTTGCCGTAGTTGTAGTTCCCTGTCTGTGCGATGTCTTTACCGCTTCCTACATCGAAAGCAGTCCCGGAATTGAATGAGAGAATGCCGTTCAAATTCCAGCCTCCAATCAACGCATTCACAACCGGACTACCCGAGGAAAATTTACCGCCTTTCCCGAAGGGCAATGTATAAACCCATGCGGCAGAAAAGATTTGCGGAAGGTCGGTAGCGGAAGGACCCTTGTCAGCTTGCAGGTTGTACGGGTTTTGAATGGAGCAGCCTTCTACTCCGTACCAGCCCGTACAACCGAGATCCAGACTCTTCGACCAAGTGTAGGAGATCAGGTACGTAAGGCCGTGTTGCTGCCTGCCGTTCATTGAGACCTGCAAAGCGTTGTAGGTGCTCTTTCCCTGGCTTCGGTCATAGGCGGTCGCGCCGATGTATGGAAAAGGCGCTCCGCAGTTGAAGTCGTTCGGATTTGCGGCGTAGGAGGGACAGCCAACGTTTCCCCCAGGGCTCACGGCCACGTTGTAAGCCCCGCCAATATCCAAGCGCCTGCCAACCGAACCGACGTAATTCACCGTCAGCACATCTTTGGAAGTTAATTGTTGCTGGACGCCGAAGTTCCATTGATCGGCATAGGGCCGCTTCAAATACGGATCAGCAAACCAGGTTGACTGGGTGAAGGGCGTCGGGCCGGTAACGGGGGGTCCGCTGCCTTGGTTGAGAGGATCTTGTGCCGTTATAGTCGGTGGGCCAGAGGTGACCGGGTTGATATTGCTGGCTCCGAGTTGGTCCAAGCTTGGCCAAGTACCTTCGTAGTTCTGCGAAGTTTGCGTGATCGCCGCCCAATTATCAAAGAATCTACCGTAGCCGGCCCGCAATACCGTGTTTGGAAATAATTGGTAGATAACACCGACTCGCGGTTGGATGTCGTTGTAATCGGTGTGGAATATCTTCCCGCCGCCGAGAGGGGTCAACACGACATTTGCGGGAAGCACGCCACCGGGTATGCAGGGAGCGGCATTGGTTTTCAAGCACGAGGGAGCGTTGTGAGCCAGAATGTAGGTTCCATTGCGGAAATCCATGTCGCCTACGTAATAGTTGTCGTTCGGACTGTTCCCATAGACGGGTATGAAGGTGAGGTCGTAACGTAAACCGATATTCACATTGAGCTTCTCGGTCACCTTCCACTGATCCATCGCATAAAACCCATCCACCCAGCCAGCGTGAGTGGTTTCAACCACATTGCGGCGTGAGGCATTGTTCGGATCGCCCAAGAGGAAAGAGGCGATAGCATTGCCGCCTGAAAGGGTCACAGGGTCTTCCGTATTTGCTGCGGCAAACTGGACGCTTGAGTTCAGATACAGTGCGTTGGTGTTGTTGCTGGCAAAATTTGCTCCCGCTTTGAACGTGTGGCGTCCGATGGTTCTTGTGAAATCACCTCCGTATTCCCAGATATCCGACACGTGGGTATCGTCAATCTGGGCGGCGCCGTGCGCGCTGGGATTTGGGTTCCCGATGTAACCCTGGATTACGATCTCCGGGATCATCGAAACGCCACCTTTGAACCCCCCCGCGAAGTTCTGGTTGAACAGTTGCGTGCCGAAGCTGGGCCCGGCGTTTGCAAACTGGGAGCCCTGGTCGATATTCACGCTGTTGCGTCCGAAGTGGAATTCGGCCAGCATGTTCCCCGAAAATATGTGTACGTAGTTCACCCCTACGTTGTAGCCATCGGTTACCTGGCTGTGCAACAGTCCAGCAAAACCACCCGACCCCGTAACTGGCTGCCGGAAGCTGCTGTAGCGTGCCCACACGCTGTCACGGTTGCTGAACTGGTGATCCAATCGTCCACTGCCTTCATCCTGACGCGTAATGCTCTTGGTAGTGTCAAGCCCATTGTTTGGGTCGGTGGGAGTGGGAGTTAGGTTTGGCGCCGGAAACAACTTTTGTGCGTAGGTGACCATGTTCTGGTCAATCATGCTGGCCGGTATCTGGTTGCAGGGCGTCCCCCCCGGAGCCTGGATGTTGCCGTGCGCCGGCTCGGGGTTCCCCGACGAGTCGCACAGGAAGGCCTGCCCACTGTAGGGATTGTAAATTTGCCCGCTGATTCCTGTGAGATTCCCCGCCAGCTGCGTTGCGGTCGGTATGTAGTATTGGTTGGAAGCGGCTGCGTGCCTTCGAAAACCCTCATAGCTGAGGAAGAAAAATGTCTTCCTGGGATGTTCGCCAGGAATGGGCAGCGGACCGCCAAAAGTCGCGCCGAATTGATTTTGCTGGAACTCGGGCTGGTTGGTCGACAGCGTCTGTTCGGCTGCCGTGAGCCCCGGGTAGACGATATCGGCGTCCGTGGCTTTATTTCGCAGGAACTCCCAGCCGGACCCGTGGAACTGCGATGTCCCGGATTTGGTGACCACGTTGATCACTCCGCCCAGCGCGCCGCCAAATGATGCATCGTCATTGTGCGTTTGAACTTTAAACTCCTGGATGTCGTCAACAATCGGAGCAACGGCGTATGTGCCGCCGAACGACCCTTCGTCGTTTACCCCGTCCAGCAAGAATAAGTTGCTGCGGTTGGACTGGCCGTTCACTGACGGGTACGAGAACGTACCGATTGGATTTGACCAGATGCCACCGCTGGTGGCGCTATTCTGTGACACGTTCACCGTGCTTACGCCCGGCGTGAGATTGAGAATCTGGGTGAAATTTCGTCCGTTCAGGGGCAGGTCGTTGACTTGCTCCTTTACCACCGCCACGCCCAGTTCGGCAGTCGAGGTCTCCAGAGCAACTGGGTTGGCTTGCACCTCGACAACTGCATTGACCGCTCCGGCCTTGAGTGCGAAGTCGTACGTTGCGGTTTGGTTTACCACCAGGAGAATCCCCGATTTAACAATCGGACCGAAGCCGCTCTTCATTACCTTCAAATCGTAATTCCCGGGTTGTACGTCAGGCATCACATAGGCGCCTACGCTGTTGGTGGCCGCCGTGCGATCCAAGTTTGTGTCGCGGTTGTGCAACACGACGGTGGCCTCGGTTACGACCGCACCCGCCGAATCGCGAACCGTACCGGTGACGGCTGCAGTGGCCTGGCCCCAAGCGGGCGAGGCGGAGAGTACGGCCACTAATGCCACCGTGAAAATCAACGTCAGCACCGTAATCCACCGCTCGGACATACTAGGGAAAAATTGGTGAATCATCGTAGATCCTCCTCGCACGAGGTCGCGTCATGGACCGCGGGACACGGTTCCGCAATTTTCAACGGCGATTTTCTTTTCGACGGATAGCCGGGCCGCCAACAATGGGCCCGAAACCAAATCCCCACAGGACAAACTTCTAACCTGATTCTATTAATGTTGTCAATCAAAAAATTTCATATTCATGAATGACGTTCCACCAGATGAAACAATTCTCTAGCTTTTCGGCGATCTACCGTGGTAATGTTCTGCATGCTGAAATGGCATCTCGTGGGGGAGATGCCTCAATTCGGCGTTCAAATCTTGCAGTTAGACTTGAAAGTCGCCGGGGTAAGCCATGCCGCGAGTCACGAAATCTAGTCCAGGTTCAGCGCCGGTCGGCGTGATCTCCAAGGTGTTATTGATTCTTGAAGCGCTCCAAGGCTCTTCTGCCGGATTAGGGTTGAAGGCTATTTGCGATCTGACCGGCATTCACAAAAGCACTGCGCACCGCTTTCTGAAACATTTGGAGCACGAGCGCTATCTCATTCGAACGGAAGCCGGAGCTTACCTGATCGGTCCAAGACTGTCGCAGATGTCGACGCGCGGTAACCAGGGGGCGACGTTGCAAGCGGTAGCCCGGCCGATACTTTGGGAGTTGTGGAAGTCAACTCAGGAAACCGTCAACCTGGCTGTTCTCGACCAAGGGACTGTGCTTTACCTAGATGTAATCGAGAGCCCGCACGAATTCCGGCTTTCATCGCGCGTAGGCACGCGCCGTTCGCTACACGTCACGGCACTGGGCAAAGCGTTGGCGGCTTTTTTGCCCCCGGAACCACGAGAAAATATTCTGAGCACCATGACCTTCCAGCCCGCGACGCCGAAGACAATTATGAACTTGTTGCAGTTCCGCCAGGAACTCGACAAGATCTCGCGGCAAGGCTACGCGGTGGACGACGAAGAAGCCGTCCAGGGTGCACGCTGCGTGAGCGCCCCAATCCTCAACTCTGACCGTGAACCCATCGCTGCGGTCAGTGTATCCGGACCCGTGACCAGAGTGAGCCCGAACCAGGTCGTTGGGCTGGCCGCAGCGGTCAGGTCTGCCGCTTGCGCTATTTCGGCCGCGATGGGATTTTCACAACATGGGCCCGGAGGGGTAAACCGACGCCGCGCTAAGAAAGTCGTTCCCGCTCGGAATTAACCGGCGAGCAATTGAGGCTGGAGTTTATTTGCCCGCCACCGAAGCGGTGGCACATCGGTTCATGAGAGCTCGGATCGCGTCGTCTTGTGGAAATCGCTGCCTTCCCTTGGACGCAACTTCGCAAGCTTCCGGCATTTTGTTGAGCGCGAAATCAATCGTTGCACTGAGTCGATAGAGTTCAGCATGATAGGGCGCTAACTGCATTCCCTGGCGCAATACATTGACGGCCTCGGTCTGGCGTTTGGCCGCGACCAGTAACTCCGCCAATTCTTCAAAGTCCGCGGGGTTCGTCGCGCCATGAAGGATGGCGTCCTCAAGATATCGAATCGCCGGCTCCGAACCTTCGGCATTCTTGTCCTGTACAGCCTTGTCAGCCAGCGCCTCCAGCACGTTTACATTGTCGGGCTGAGCCGCCTTGAGTTGCTCTGCCACAGACCAGTAGCGCGGCCGATATTCTGGATGCGCCAACATGACTTGGCCGTAAGCCTGTAGCAGGGTCAGCGGCTCTGGCGCGTCCTGCTTTGCCGGATTGGCGCTGAGTTGAACCAGATCAGGAAGCTGCGTGGTTGTCATATGGAACGCAACATCCGGGAATGGCTCTTCCGCCTCGGCGACAATGCGATGGTTCGTGAGAACGGAATGGGAGATGACCGTCACGTCGCGCTTGGGCATGTGGCAGCCCGCGCAATCATCGGGGGGCGCCTTGTGCAGTCGCAGAGACAGCGGAACCGCGCAACTTTTCTCGGTGTGACAAGCCAAGCACTTCTGGCGAAAGAACGCCGGAGCCTCCTGTTGCGAGGGTTGCATGTGAGGATCGTGGCAACTGATGCAGCCCAGCCGTCCCCCGCTCTTCAGATAACACGTGCTGAGACGCATGGAGAGGTAGTGCTCCAGCAGGTCATCTTTAGGCGCAGACTGGCGACTAAACGGAACCAGGAAAATACTCAGAGTGTCGTTCAGTTCGGCGCCCGGGCGAAAGTCGCGGTATGTTTTTCCGGCTTGCAAGACGCGTGCGTCCCCCGTTTGGTGGCAAGACATGCAGATGTTGTCGGCCAGCCAAGGCGAAAACTTGGCGGGGTTTGCAATTGAGTCAGTGGGGTCTCCCATATGCGCTGCGGCGATGTGGGACAAACCGGGACCATGGCAGTTCTCGCAACCGATGGCGAGTTCGACAAATGGCGGCTCTTGAAAACTGCCGTTTCCCTCCAAGATCGGTAGAGGTTGCCCACTATGGCAGACGATGCACCCGGGAAGAATAGGACGGTTGAAGCCGTAGTCGCCGAATTCGAAGCCCGGAGAGAGCGCCCAGCGATCTGGTTTCGCATAAAATGAAAGCGGTGCTTCAAAGAGGTAGTCATCCTGCTTCACGATGGCGCCGCTGCCATTCGCGCCCGAACCGATGATCCATTCGAGCTTGCGCGTTTCACGAAAGGCGTCTTTGCCGTCGGATTTAGTTTCGTACTCGCTCTGGTAGAGATTGTTGTCGCGGGCAAAGATCTCGAAATGGCGATTCAGCCTCGCGTCAAAGATGCTGGCCGATGTCGGTATCCTCTCCAGAAGCGCCGGAGTAATTTCCGACATTGAGCGGCCCATGTCTGTGTGCGAAAAAGACTCGTAGATCCTCGAGTGACATTTGGAGCAGACTCTGGAACCAACATAACCGGCATTTGCGAGGGAACTCTGATCTGCGGGCGCAGTTGTTCCGGGCAATTTGCCTTGGAAGCTAAGGCAGGTCAGAAGCAGCACAACTCCCGCAATCGACGCCAAACCTCTCTCGATCGCTCCCAACGGTTCTCCTCCGGTGCGATTCGTAGACTTTGTCACCGTGGCCCTGGCCTCCATGACTGCAGCTCCTGCCTGACCCATCTCACGCTTTTTTCAGAGTGGCACAACAAACAGGCATTTGGGCTTTCCTCTTGTCCAAATCGCTCGGTCATGTCGGCATTCGGAATATCGTCTATCTGATGAGTTCTCGCTCGAAAAAGAACAGCGTCCATGATCCGCGGCATGTGACAAGAGACGCACCGGCTGCCTTCTGAGTCGACGCGATGATGAGTATGGGCGGCGAGAACGGTGCTGCTCTGAAATTGTGAATGGCAGCTCGTGCACATCAAGTCCGACTGATCGCGAAACTTTACAGAAGTCAAGTTAGACGCCGCATCGTGTCCGTGCGGATCGTGACAGGTTCCGCAGCTCACCTGCCCCTTCTTGAAGCATTGGGACCTTTGCAACGCCTCCACGATGAAGGTGGTCTGACGGAATCGCCCGTCTTTGTAAAAGCCGATCCGCGAGAACTCGCCGAAAGGAATGCTTGGATTGCGCGGAAAGAACACGCCAGAGCGCGAATAGTTCAATTCACCGTCGGTGCCAGAGGCACGGATCGCGGACTGCATATGACACTGCGCACAAATGCTGATGAAATCGCGGTTGCCCAAATCATAAAAATTCACTGGCGGGTCGGTCGCTGGCTTGAGATAAGGTTCGTCTATCGTCATGTCCATGACATGCTGCGCCGACGGGCCGTGACACATCTCACAATCAATTCCCGGCTCTTTGAATTCCACATTGTTCACATCGAAGCCGCCGCCTTTTACATTTCTCAGTTGGCTGGTGTGGCACACGGCGCACACGGCCTGATAGCTGGTAGCACCGCTGAGATTCTCCCAGGAGCGCAGATCGCTACGTTCACTCACTCCGCCATCAATGATTTTCCAGTAATTGATCCATCGTTTCTGCAGTGCACTGTACTGGATTGGAAAGACGTGTACCTCGCCGTTGGGCAGCCTGGTGGCGTAGGCTTGCTGGAACTTTGACCCGACTGTGTAGTCCACAGGATAGGTGTGCAACTTGCCGTCAGATTGCTGGATGTCGAAATAATGTCGGCCGTCACGGATCACCATGCGGGCAAACAGCATTCGCCTTTGGCTGTTCGCCGATTCTGCTGTTCCCTGGCGGTATGGGGCTTCATCTTCCAGGTAAAACTCGTTGTCGTTTCGAAAATCTCCGATCACATTTTGCGGAGCATACGCGCGAAGCATTTTCGACATCCCGGTCTGGGACCACTGGCGGTACGCGCTGGAATGACACCCTTGACACGATTTTGATCCAGCGTAACCGGACATGAACTGAACTGAAGGGCTTCCAGCCGCAGCAATTTGAGTTCTTGAAGAGACCCTGTCTTGACGCTCAGCCTGTTCCACAAACTTTCCGAAGGCATCGTGGGAATCCAGCGCTTTATAAATGTTCAGTAAGTTCTCGCGTGCTTTCGATGCCAAGGCGCCGTTCGCTCGATAAACCTTGGCGAAACTTCCGGCCGCAGGGTTCAGGTCTCCAGAGGCGAGCTGAACCAACCCGAACAGGTAAGTAACTTCAACGTCGGAAGGATTCAACACTTGCGCTTGCGCAAGCAAGACTTTGCAATCCTTCAAGAGCGCTTCACGTTTTTCCCCCTTCGGAAGTGCCAGCGCTTGTTCCAGCAGAGCCCTGCCTTGGGCAAACTCAGCGGTGGCTTTCAATTTGCTCTTGAGCTCCGGCCAGCTCTCCGGCGCCACGGTTCCAGGCGCGGCAAACCTGTCGAGGTATTCCACTGCATCCCGGGCGTCAGAAATTGCCGCGTCATTCAGATGTTTCTGTGCCTCAACGTCGGCCACTGACACGAGAAGCAACGGATTCTCGGGCAGGAGGGTCAGAGACTGTTTGGCATAGTTCAGCCCCGCATCGTAGTCCTCCAATCCGAAACTGGCGCGTGCCGCCATCTCATAAGCTTGGAAGAGAAAGGCGGATTGGGGAAATCGTGCCAAAAACAATTTGGCTTGTTCCAACATCTGCTTCGGTTGTGTGTTCTGGAACAGAGCCAGAAAAGCTACGCGTTCAGCCGGATCAGAAATCTGATCGGCCACCGTCGAGGATCTGCGATTCTGTGTCGTGATATTTGCATCAATGTCCTGGCCTAGGAGAGGGACAATTGGACAAATCAGAATCCCGATCAGCAGCGCCCACTTCAACATGAAGCGCACTCTAGCCCAAAGGCAGTTCCGATAGCAACCAGACTTTCCCGCGAGGGCCCGCTTGACGAGCAAGGCGGGCGTGGTCCATTCTGCAAGCCTTCACCTCGGGATACCGAATGAATCAGGCATTGTTGTGGGGAATAGGCGTGGTCGCCTTGGCGGGTATTCTTCAGGGCAGCTTTGCCGCTCCCATGAAGCGGATGCCTGCATGGCGCTGGGAAAACACCTGGCTCCTTTTCGCACTTTCTGGCCTGATCATTTTTCCGTGGATAGTTGACTTCGCCACCGTGCCGAATGTCACGAGCGTTTATGCGGGAGCGTCGCCATCCACTCTCATCAAAGTTTTTCTGTTTGGATTGCTGTGGGGCGTGGGGGCCACGCTGTTCGGTCTAGCGATCAGCCGCGTGGGAATGGCGCTTGGATTCGCGCTGATCCTGGGCATCACGTCTTCGTTTGGTTCCTTGATCCCGATGGCGATTCTTCATTCCGAGCAGCTTTTCGCCAAGCGTGGGCTGGCTCTAATCGCCGGCACTGCCGTCATGGTTCTGGGTCTCGTCTTTCTCGCACTCGCCGGACGCACTCGCGAACGCGATTTGGGAACTGGCAACGGTGGGCGGTCCGGTTTCGCCTTCGGTCTAGTGCTTTGTATATTTTCCGGAATCTTCTCCTCGATGATGAACTTCAGTTTCGTCTTCGGCGATGAACTGAGAGTTCGTGCTCTTCACGCCGGAGCGAGCAACGCAATGGCCGCGAATCCGATTTGGGCACTCACAGTAACCGGCGGCTTTGTCGCGAATTCCCTGTACTGCGTATATCTGCTGACCAGGAACCGGACTTGGTCTGCATTCCGAGAAGGAAATCCGTCCTCCTATTGGCTGCTGGGTATATCGATGGGCCTGCTTTGGTTCGGCGGAACTGTCCTCTACGGAATGGGCGCAGCATCCCTGGGTGCGCTCGGTGGGATCGTGGGGTGGCCCATCTTCATGACCATCGACATCATCGGTGCTCTTTTCTGGGGTGCTGTTTCGGGCGAATGGCGGGGGGCTAGCCGTCGGGCCCTCGTCTACAACTGGACGGGAGTCGGTGTTCTGCTGGCGGCGATCGCGGTAATCTCCGCCGGCAACGCGACCTAGTTCGCATTAGCGAGGCGCTATTTTGGCAGTCGTGCCCGGCGTGTTAATCCGCACCCAGCTGACTCCGTGCGTCTTGCTCCGATCAACACCGCTGCCTTCTCGAACGACGTAGTACTGATTCGCCGGAAGGTCGGAAAGCGTCTCGACCAATCCGCTGGGCCAGCGAATCACGATCTTCTCCGCTCTAGTGGACTTGCTCAGGCCGAAATGCAGCCGCAGGTCGCTCTGCGAGATGTAGCCGTCCCCACTGCGCACTTCCTTTTCGTGCTTGTCACTGCCTTGCTCCAGAGTCACAACAGCGCCCAACGCTGCGCGATTCGATTTCACACCAACCAGCTGTAGGCTGATCCAGTTCCCAATCGGCGAAGTATTGTAGTAAAGCGACGCCCTCTCGTTCATGTTGTTCACCAAAGCTTCCTCGTGACCATCATTAAACAGATCGGCGAGTGCCATGCCGCGACCAGAGTGTGGCTCGCTCAGAACCGAGCCAGCATCCGCCGTGATGTTGGCGAACGTGCCATCGCGCTGGTTGTAGTAGGCGACCTTTGGTTCGCGAAAGCTGGTACCCAATGCCTTGCCATCGACCTCCGGATACACATGGCCGTTGGCGATTAGGATTCCGGGCCACCCGCTATTGTCGAAGTCGTAGAATTGCACTCCCCAACCCAACCAGTTCTTGATCCTGCCAAGCCCGGAGCTGTAGGTAACGTCATCAAAGTTATTGTCGCCACGATTCAAGTACAGCGTTGGAGTGTCGTCGCTGAAGTTGGTTTTGACGAGGTCCTGACGCCCGCTGTGAGTAAAGTCGTCGGCGGAAAGGCCCATGCCTGCCTGCTCGGATCCGTCCTCGTTGTACGCTACTCCGGCTTTCTTTCCGATGTCGGTGAACGTCCCGTTTTGGTTGTTGTGATACAGAATGCTGGCGGTAGAGTCGCAGGCAACGTAGATATCTGGCCATCCATCATGATCGAAATCCGCTGTCAGCGATGTGAATCCATAACATCGCGTTGTATTGAGAATGCCGGATTTCTGCGAGACGTCGGTAAACGTGCCATCGCCGTTGTTGTGATAAAGCGCACTTGCGCCCGGCTTAAGGCCACGCGGACCGCACATTACGTTGATCCCCTTCCACTGGCACCAGCGTCCCTGCCCCGGCCGCGGCACCGAGTCGTAACTGAAGTCCACGTAACGCACCACGAGAATATCTACTTTGCCGTCGCGGTCGTAATCCACAAAACTACAACCCGTGCTCCACTCGTCTTGCGAGGTCTTGAGTCCGGCCTGGGCAGTCACATCGGTAAACGTCCCGTCCCCGTTGTTGCGATACAGCACATTCTGTCCCCAATAGGTGACCAGTAAATCGAGATAGCCGTCATTGTCGTAGTCGCCGACGCACCCGCCTTGTCCCCAGCCAGGGCGCGCCAGTCCGGCGCGCGATGTGACGTCGGTAAATGTCCCGTCGTGGTTGTTGTGATACAGGTGTCCGGTCGGACCTTTGTCTTTTGGGAATCCTTCTACCGTCGAACCGTTGGGCAGAAAAATGTCGGGCCAACCGTCGTTATCGTAATCGAAAATGACGGCCCCGTTGCCGGTGGTTTCAATAATGAATTCCTTGTGAGTGTCGCCGCCGTATACGTTGAGCGCACTCAGCCCCGCCTGCGAAGCAATGTCTTCGAAGTGGACTTCGCCCGGCTTGACTGTCGCCGCCACCGTCTTGGCGGGTTGGGTTGTTTGGGCTGCAAGCCAGCTTGCCAGCGCTGAAACCGCTGCGAGAAAAAAAATCGATCTGGACCTTTCGACTTTTCTCAGCGAGATCACCTTGACATCTTAAAGGAGAAATCGCAACCCCTCACCACCGTCTCATCTCGCCGGCTGTGTGTTGACCGTGTCTGTAGATATCGACTGCCAAGCAACAACCCTCTGCCGTGCTTCACCAAGGTGGTCGATCCCCAATTCAACGACGTCGCCCGCCTTCAAATACTGTGGCGGCCTCATGCCCAAACCAACTCCAGCCGGCGTTCCGGTGCTAATAACATCGCCGGGCAGCAGCGTCATGAATTGGCTGACGTAGCTGACGAGAGTGGGTACATCAAAAATCATTTCGCTGGTGGAGCTACGTTGCCGGAAGACGCCGTTAATCTTGAGCCACATTCCCAAATGCCCCGTGTCCGGAATCTCATCACATGTCGCCAGAAACGGCCCCAGCGGTGCAAACGTATCCGCACTCTTTCCCTTAACCCATTGCCCGCCACGCTCCAGTTGAAACACGCGTTCGGAATAATCGTTGTGCAGAGCGTAGCCAGCCACATGTTCGAGCGCCTGTTCTCGCTCGATATAGCTGCCCCTCTTTCCGATCACGACGGCTAGTTCGACCTCCCAATCCACTTTTCGCGCATTCCTCGGCATGATCAGGTCATCGTTCGGCCCAACCAGTGAAGTGGTGGCTTTGAAAAATATGACTGGCTCTTTCGGAATCTGCATTTTGCTTTCTTTCGCGTGATCGCGAAAGTTCAATCCAATGCAGACGATCTTGCTGGGGCGAGAGATCGGTGATCCTAAGCGGACAGATGCCCCAACTCGCGGTGCTGAAGTGGCGTGCTCCTGCAACCACTGCTTCAATTGGGAGAGCCCGTCATCTGCGAAGAACGCTTCGTCATAATCCTGCAAGCAGCTGGAAACATCCAGACGCACGGCGTCCTCCATGATGAGCCCCGGGCGCTCTTTGCCTGGCTCGCCAAATCGGATCAGCTTCATCTCTTGTCTCTCCGTCCATTGCGGGGCCGTGTCGGCATCACGAATTTATTGCCGAGTCTTTACTCGGAAAAGGCTGGATCGTAATTGAAGAGATTCGCGAGTGCAAGTCCGCGACGAAGTTTTTCTGAAAAGGAACAACCAACGTTCCAAAGGCTGAAACAGCTTGTTCCTCATCGAATCCCGAAGAAAGACAGAATAGTTTTGGTCCGCGGCCGTGGTTGCTGCTAGAGTTTGCGTTTGCACGACGCATATGCACGGCAACTGTCTATGAAAAAAGACGCGGAAATGCCTGATGTTTTCCCGCACCTCGATTACAAGCCAAAACTGCCGCAGCGCAGGGACCACGGAATCGGCATCGTCGGCGCCGGAGGGATCGTCAACTATGCGCATCTTCCAGCCTACAAGAAGGCTGGGTTCAAAGTTGTCGGCATCACCGACCGGAATCGCGAGCAGGCAGAGCGTACTGCCAAAGATCACGGAATCGGTAAAGTCTACGCCAACGTTGATGAGCTTCTGCGTCAGCCAGAGATCGAGATCATCGACATCGCTGTGTATCCCGCCGAGCAGGTCAACATCGTCGAACAGGCTACTGCCGCCGGCAAACATCTGCTGTGCCAGAAACCTCTTGCCGATGAGTATTCAAAAGCAGTTCGTAGCGTCGAACTTGCGGAACGCGCGAAGGTGAAAATTGCGGTCAATCAGCAAATGCGCTGGGATGCCGGCATCCGTTGTGTGCGCCTGCTGATCGACGACGGCTGGCTGGGCACACCCACCTATGCCGCCATCCAGGTCCACTGCAAAACCGACTGGAGTCTCTGGCCCTGGATTTATCAGGGCAAATACGTGGAGATAATGTTCCATAGCATCCATTACATCGATTCGCTCCGTTATCTGTTGGGCGACCCTGCCCAGGTGTTCACCAGCGGGAGTCGAGCTCCGGGCGAAACCACGCAAGCCGAAACCAAAACGCTGACCATCTGGGAGTACAAGGCCGGCCTGCAAGTGTTGATCGATGTTTGCCACACCACTTGGCAGGACGATCCCTATGCCATCTTTCGTTTCGAAGGCACCGAAGGAGTGATCAAAGGAACGATCGGCCTCATGTACAACTATCCCACTGGACGCCCAGATACTCTGGAGTTCATGTCGAAGCGCAATCCGGGTTATTGGTTCTCAGCTCGCCTCGACAGCATGTGGATTCCAGATGCCTTTGTAGGTCCGATGGCGTCACTCATGCGTTCCATCGAGAGCGGCTCGGAGCCGGAAACCAGCGGACGCGACAACCTGCACACCTTGCAGGTGATGTTTGCCGAATACCGTTCCATGGCGGAGAAACGCGCGGTTCGTCCGGAAGAGATCAGCGCTTGAAATCGCCTGCGCTCAGGGCCGCACGTTCTTCAGATCGGAAGAGGAACCCGGCGCCTGCGGAGTCACATAAACGCCATTCTCGATTTGAGCGGGATTCACGAAGTGCGGCTGCAGATGTGGGATGCACTCGAGGAATAGCGCTTCGTGTCCCATGGCGATGTGATTGACCAGAACCAGATGCTGGTGAATCTGTCCCATGTCACCAACGTGAGGAACCACTCGCAGGTCGAACTTTCGCGCCAGCAAGCTCACCGTGAGGAACTCGGAAATCCCCGCAACCCGCGTGCAGTCGACTTGAACGACCCGCACCGCTTCCGCCTGCATGAAGTTCTTGAACATGATTCGGTTGGGAACGTGCTCGCCCAATGCAATCGGGATTGGCTTGATCGCGTCGGCAAGCGTGCGGTGCGCCCGAATATCGTCCGGATGCGTGGGTTCTTCTACAAAGTAAGGGGACATGTATCGAAGCTCCTGGCACATTTCCAACGCACGCGGAAGCGTCCATTGTTGGTTGGCGTCGACCATGATCAGCGCATTCGCGCCGGCGAGTTCGCGGAGCATAAAGGCGCGTCGCACGTCGCGCCGGCTATCATGGGATCCAACCTTCAGCTTGAAAGCGTGAAATCCGTGCTCCATGGCCTGCCGCGCCAATTCCTTTATTTTGTTGTCGTCGTACTGGAACCACCCCACCGATGTGTCGTATCCGGGGTAACCGCTGCGTAAAATGCCTTCCCGCTCTCGCCGAGAACTCGTATGCTCTCGCAAAATCGCTTCGGCTTCATCGCGCGTGAGCACATCTTCGAGATAACTCAAGTCGAGCAGGTCGATGATCTTTCTTGCATCGAGATCCAGAAGTAGACGCCATAGGGGTACCTCGCGGCTCTTGGCCCACAAATCGAAGCATGCGTTGGTAAGCGAGGCAAGCGCCAGGTGAACCACCCCTTTATGAGGACCCAGCCAGCGAAGTTGAGGATGTTGAGCGAGTTTCTGCGCGACCAGTCCGAAGTCAGCCATTAGCTCTTCGATATCCTCGCCAATCAATTCCTTGCCAAACCATTCGATCGCTTCACAGACCAACTGGTTCCCCAGGCCCAGCGTAAGCACGATACCGGTGCCGAAGAGCGATTTGTCGGAGCCGAGCAAGGTGGTGGCAAATGCGTACTCGGCTCCCGAGTGGACCGCATCGGTGCCCGCGCCTTGCTCCAGCGGGAAGCGAACGTCACGTGTTTCCAGTGAAGTGATCCGATGTTGTGCCATGTCAGTTGCTGCGAAGGTAAGTCATCTCGGTTCTCGCAAACCTAGCCAGCTCTCAAGGGCATCGAATATAGTGGAGCCGTTTGGGGAGTGCAACGGGTCCCTCTCGTTGTCAGTTCCGCGTGAACCCTCGAACTCCCAAAAACCGATCGTGAAAGGACGATGCCATGACGCGCTACGGTTCTGTAATCGGAGTACGGCCCGAGTCTCTTGCAGCCTACAAGAAATACCACACAGCGGTGTGGCCGGAGGTCCTCGCCATGATCCGCCGTTGCAACATTCGGAACTATTCCATCTATTTAAAGGATCAGCTTCTCTTCGGATACTTTGAATATCACGGCGCGGACTATGCCGCGGACATGGCGAAGATGGCAGCGGATCCCAAGACGCAAGAATGGTGGGCCCTTATGATGCCGATGCAGAAGCCGCTGGAAACGCGCGCCACCGGCGAGTGGTGGGCCAATATGGAGGAGGTCTTTCACTCAGATTGATTTGACAGCTTCCGGCTTTGCGGTTAGAGTTTCCGCCCGGTCAATCGAGTATGCAGATCGTAGACACACACCAGCATCTCTGGGATTTGGATCTTTTTCGCTACGCGTGGCTTCAGTCGCTTCCCCTGCTGAATCGCTCCTTCCGGATGCCCGACTATCTCGCGGCCGCCAAAGGAGTGGACGTGGTGAAGTCCGTGCACCTCGAGGCCGATGTCGATGAGCCCTATATGCTTGACGAGACCAGGCACCTGCTCGCGCTTGCCGATCAGCCGGACAATCCACTCGAAGGCATTGTGGCTTGCGGCCGGCCCGAGAGCGAGGATTTCAAATCCTATCTTGACCAGATCGCAGGCCATCGCAGGCTGAAGGGAATTCGCCGGGTGCTCCATACCCAACCGGATGAAGTGGGCCAAGGAGCGACGTTCATCAACAACGTGGCCTCCCTTTCAGGCTACGGCCTTTCATTCGACATCTGCGTTCTGGCTCGGCAGCTTCCTGTCGCGATCAAATTGGTTTCCAAATGCCCGGATGTAGTTTTCATCCTTGACCACTGTGGGGTACCGCAGGTTAAGGAAAGGAATCTCGATCCGTGGCGTTCTCACATCGCGGAGATCGCGAGCTTTCCAAATGTATCTTGCAAGATCTCAGGTCTTGTGGCTTACGCGGATCCGCAGAGATGGACAGCAGAAGACCTACGGCCTTTCGTTGAACATACGATTGCGAGCTTCGGCTGGGACCGCGTGCTCTTCGGGAGCGACTGGCCCGTTTGCACACTCTCCGCCAGCTATCAACAGTGGGTTGAGGCATTGCGGACGATCACGCAAGCGGCGGGCGAGGTCAACCAGAGAAAGTTGTTCCACGACAGTGCTGTCCGCGTTTACCGGTTGAGCTAAAGCCCAAACTCCCTCTGGATTGTCTCGGTGTGTTGCCCCACTCGCGGAGCGAGCCGCTCGCTCGTCAGCAGACTTCCGTCCAGACGAATTGGAAGGCGGGTGGTGAGAATCTCGATTCCGCGCTCATCCCTGAGGGTTTGTATCATAGCCAGTTGCTCGAAAGCTTGACTGGCGAAAAGCTCGGGCCAATCGAGAACCTCCGCGCACCAGATGTCAGCGGCGTTGAGAAGATCGAGCCAATACTCGCTGGTCTGCTGTTTGAGACGCTGGGCGATGATTTGTTTAATCTCGTCGCGACACCGAAACCCGTCGGCCTGATCCGAAATTTTCTGAAGCACAGGCAAATCGAGCAACTTCCCCAATGTTGGAAGATGCGTCATCGCCAGCGCCAGATAACCGTTGGCTGTGTCGTACACTCCGTAGGGCGCTGCCAGGTAGGCATGCGCATTGCGGTATGCACTTCTACGCGGTGGACGTCGCCCGTCGTTCAAGTGTGTGGTAATCACTTCAAATTGGAAATCCAGCAACGCTTCAATCAAACTGGTTTCCACCAATCCTCCTCGGCCAGTCACACTGCGCCGCACCAGCCCAGCCAGAATTCCCTCGCAGAGGTTATGTCCCGCCAGCATGTCGGCAATTGCCAGAGACATTGGCGTAGGTGGATCGCCCTCGTCACCGCTCAGCCACATGATTCCGGAGCGTGCCTGCGCCAGCAGATCCTGTCCCGGTCGATCACGCCATGCTTCAGCATTTCCATATCCCGAGACAATTCCGTACACCAAACGGCTGTTAATCTGCGACACCTTCTCGTAGCCGAAGCCCAGCCGCTTCATGACTCCCGGACGAAAGTTCTGCACCATCACATCGGCGCGCGTAATTAACTGACGCAATTTATCCAAGTCCGAAGGGTTCTTCAAATCCGCCGCGTAGCTCTCTTTATTGCGATTGATGGCGTGGAATAGCGTGTTCTCGCCATCCACATCAGTATCGCTCAGGTAAATCGTGCGCCCCAGGTCTCCTGTACCGGGGCGCTCGATCTTGATCACGCGGGCACCCATGTCCGCCAGCCGAAGGGTGGCCAGTGAACCGGAGAGGAACTGGCTGAAGTCCAGCACCAGAATGCCGTGGAGAGGTCTTTCCAGCCCCTTATTGATGTGATCTGTGGAGACGCGAGCAGTGGAAGTGGTCACGGAAGACTCCTGATAATACCCAAACTTAATTCTACCAATAAAATAGTGTTTTCATTAGAGAAACTCCATAGTAGACTGGCAATGGTTGCTCAACATGACCACCCGGCGCGCGCTTCCAACTCGACGGCAGGTGACTGCGCGGAGAAGCCGCTACACCGCCCCTGCCCTTGAAAAAGGCCTGGACATCCTGGAACTTCTGGCTTCAGTTTCCGAGGCCCTGACCCACAGTGAGATAGCCAGCCGTCTCGGCCGCACCCTTACTGAGGTGTTCCGCATGTTGGTGTGTCTCGAAGAGCGGGGCTACATTTCCCGGACAGGCCCGGACGAGCGTTACCGACTCACACTGAAGCTGTTTGAACTTGTGCACCACCATCATCCGCTGCAAGGCTTGATCGCGCAGGCGCGCCCGTTGGTGCAGGGGGTCGCAAGCGACACCGGCCAGTCCTGCCATCTGGCGATGCTCAACCATGCCGAGGTGGTCATCGTGGCGCAGTTTGACGCGCCGGGGAACATGGGATTCTCCGTACGGCTGGGAGCGAACATTGACCTCTTGAACACGGCTTCGGGACACGTCATTCTGGCTTTTCAAGGCGACGAAGTTCGTGCCCGCGCACTGGGAGCGTGGACCCTCCGCTCTAGAAAACCTATCCCGGCTGGTCTCTACCAGCACCTCAACCAGATTCGCCGACGCGGCTACGAAGAACTCGCCAGCTACCAGGTGCACGGAGTGGTAAACATCAGTTACCCGGTTCTGAATCAACACGGGGAAGCGATCGCGGCAATGACAGTTCCCTTTCTTGCGCGCATCGGAGACAGCGTGGGCCCACCACAGGTAAAGGAAGCGTTGAGCCAGGCTTCCTACGCGCTTTCCTCAGCCATCGGTGGAAAGAGGCCGAAACTTTCCTCCGGCGGGGAGCGGCCATGACACGCACCAAGTTCTTCGAAGATTATCTGGTCGGGGCGCAGCGAGTCACTTCGGGGCGCACGATTACAGAAACTGATGTAGTTATTCATGCGGGGCATTCGGGAGACTACTTCCCGCATCACGTCGACGCAGAGTTTGCCCGTGAGACTCCCTTTGGTCAGCGTATCGCACACGGCACCATGACCTTTGCCATCGGCATCGGTCTCACGGCGAATCAAATCAATCCCGTCGCCTTCACCTACGGATATGACAAATTGCGTTTCCCCAAGCCGGTTTTCATTGGAGACACGCTGCGAACTCGAGTCACCGTTAAGGAGAAGCAGGAAGACCCGAAGCACAACGGGTTGGGACGCATTGTGGAAGCTTGTGAGGTGCTAAACCAGCGCGACGAAGTCGTTTTGTATTGCGAGCACATTTTGCTGGCCGAGAAGCGCCCAGCCACTTGACTAGGCCAAGTGAAACGTTTCTGAAAGCGGGGAGGTTAGTTTGGGAATTATTCTCAAAGGGCTCACCTGGGATCATCCCCGCGGTTATGCCCCCTTGCTCGGAGGAGTTCCCGAATATGAAGAGCGAAATCCCGAAACTAAAATCCAATGGAACCGGCGAACTCTGCGCGAGTTTGGCGAAGCACCCATCGAGCAATATCTGGATCGTTACGATCTCCTCATCGTGGACCACCCGTTCGTCGGCTTCGCCGCAGCTCATGGCGTGTTAGTTGACCTAGCTCCCTCCATCGACGAAGCCGAGAGACTTCGTTTTGCTGAAGACTCTGTGGGTCTCTCCTGGCAGTCCTACTGGTACGGCGGCGGTCTTTGGGCCCTCCCCATCGATGCCGCAACGCAAGTTGCGTCGTATCGGCCTGATCTGTTACGAGCGCTGTCTTCCGCTGTTCCCGACACCTTCGACGACGTTTTGGAACTGGGAGAGAAAGCGCGCAAATCGGGGAAATACATCGTTGTGCCTGCTTGTCCGACGGATGCGATCAGTCTCTTCTTCACGGTGAGCGCAAATCTCGGATACCCCATCCCTGAAGAAGGTGAACTTTTTGTGGACGACGCCGTCGCTACCGAGGTAATGGATCGCCTACACGCGCTCATCGCAGTCGCCCATCCTCGTTCTGTGGAGTGGAATCCGATCCAGGTTTACGATTTCATGGTCGGCGGTTCCGACGCGGTCTACTGTCCGTACGGTTTTGGCTACTCCAACTACTCGCGAGTTGGCAACTCCGTGCGATTGACGTTCACGAATGCCCCTGCTGCCGGCGATCGCGGTTGTACCGGGACGATGCTGGGCGGAACGGGGGTTGCAATCAGCAGTCTCAGTTCGCATCCATCGGAAGCCATCGCCTATGCCAAATGGCTCGTGAGCCCCGGACACCAGCGAGGTACGTATTTTCGCGAAGGAGGTCAGCCCGCCAGCTTGGCCGCATGGACCGACTCGTCGGTTAACGCAATGGCCGACGGCTTTTTCTCTGGCACGCTGCAAACCTTGCAGACCGCCTATGTGCGGCCGCGCTTCGACGGCTTTGTTCGTTTCTTCGAAGCCGCGGGCGTGCAGATCAATCGCTGCTTGCGTGGAGAACTGAAGGACGCAGGCCTGATTCGATGGATGAACGACCAATATGCCAGGCAGCGGGTTGCGGCACGCCGAATCGCGTAACGAGAAAAGAGAGCTCTAGTGAAGAATCCGAATCCTGATCCCGCCAGTCACAAAGAAATCTCCATCTGGAATGCTGAGGATTGGCTATATGAAGACTTCGAAGTGGGCAAGCGTGCGCGCTCGATTCGCCGCACGATTTCCGAAGGGGAAAGCATGTTGTTCAATGCTATCGTCCTCGACATGCATCCTTACGTCGCAGATGATGTGTTCGCCAAAGAAGAAGGAGTCTTCAAGAAACGCCTGGTAGCGGGCGCCATGGTATTCAGCCTGGGCCTCGGTCTGATGGCACACAATAATATCCACACTTTCAGCTACGGATATGACAAGTTGCGCTTCATCAAACCGGTGTTCGTGGGCGACACGATTTACACGATTCGCACACAGCTTGAAAAATGGCCCAAGTACGCCGAGATGGGGATGGTGAAGGTCTCCTACGAAGTGTTCAAAGTGCCCGGAGAACTGGTTCTTTATTGCGAACATTTACAGACCGTCAAGTATCGAGATGCTGCAAAGTTCCAGGAGAACCTGCAGCCGAATTAAGGTGAACCCGCGATGACGCCAATCATCACGCTCGCCGACCGGTTGAGACGCTGCCATAGCGGAGCCGTCTATGATTTGCTGAGAGCGAAGGGCTACGTCCAGCAGACGCTCCCACATTACATTCGACCTCTGAATTTACAGGACAAACTCGCCGGCCCGATTTTCACAATCCAAGGCAAGCACGACGATTCTTTGAATCCTCATCAGAGCCTGCTCAAGTGGTGCGAGCTTTTGTCCAAGGCGCCTCCGAACACAGTGCTCGTCTGTCAGCCCAATGACCACAACCTCGCGCACATGGGAGAACTGTCCTCAGAGACGTTGGTCTACAAGAAGGTGCTAGGCTATATCGTGGATGGCGGCACGCGACGGAATCGTAGTCGTTCCCGAAGAGGTCTTGTGCACTGAAAAACTGGTTCGTAAAGGAATTCTGCAGGGGGTTGACCTTGTCGCGGCCCACTTGCAGCACGGGAAATTCTGATGCAACCCGAAGGGAAATCACGGAAGCTGTTGCGCATCCATCGCGACGACAATGTGCTTATTGTTGTCTCCCCGGTACGCCCGGGCGACAGAGACTTAGTGGATGGCCACGAACTCGTGTTCACGCAAAATATTGCCATCGGCCACAAAGTCGCGGCCCACGACATCAAGGCTGGAGAAAAGGTGTACAAGTGTGGTGTACCGATTGGCTCTGCAAAACACCTGATTCCGGCCGGGGCTCACATGCATCTGCATAACCTGAAGAGTGACTACATCGCAACTTACACCCTGGACAAAGATAATGTCTTCGTCAAATAACTCGCCCACACTGCAAGGCTTTCTTCGCTCTGACGGAAGAAAAGGAATCCGAAACTGCATTGTTGTCGCCTACCTCGTGGAATGCGCTCACCACGTAGCCCGCGAGATTGTGGATACTTTCAAAGGTCAACCCGTGCATCTAATCGGCTTTGGCGGTTGTTATCCCAATGCTTATGCCGACCGGATGATGAACAAGCTGTGCACGCACCCCAATGTCGGCGGTGCGCTGCTGCTCTCCCTGGGGTGCGAGAGTTTCAATCGGCATCGCCTCGCGGAAGGGATTGCGAAGACCGGCCGGCCCGTGAGCACCGTGGTGATCCAGCAAAGCGGCGGAACAAGGAAATCTATCGATGAGGGTACGAAGTGGGTCGAGCAGGCTCTGAAGCAGATTGCGGAAGTGCCGCGAGTCCCATTGCCAGTGAATGAACTGGTGGTGGGAACCGTGTGCGGCGGTTCCGATGCGACCAGCGGAATCTCCGCCAATCCCGCGGTAGGACGCGCCTTCGACATGCTGGTGAACCAGGGCGCGGCCACGATCTTCGAGGAAACCGGAGAAATGATCGGATTGGAAGAAGTCATGTCCGCCCGAGCGGTCACGCCGGAGCTCGGCCATGAGTTGAAAGCGTCCGTCGAAAAGGCAGCGTTTTACTACAAAAAGATGGGCCACGCCAGTTTTGCTCCCGGAAACGCCGAGGGCGGGCTGACCACCATTGAGGAGAAATCGATCGGAGCGTATTGCAAGAGTGGTGATTCGCCAATCTCGGGGCTAATTAAGCCGGGCGACGTTCCCCGAAAGGGCGGTTTGTATCTGTTGGACGTGGTGCCGGATGGCGAGCCGCGTTTTGGATTCCCCAACATCAATGACAATGCAGAAATTGCGGAACTGATCGCCTGTGGTTCCCATGTAATTCTGTTCACAACGGGACGTGGTTCCGTGGTAGGCTCGGCGATTTCTCCTGTAATCAAGATTTGCGCCAATCCCGAAACCTACGAGCGCATGAGCGATGACATGGACGTTAATGCCGGACGAATCTTGCGACTGGAAGCCAGCGTGGACGAAGTCGGCAAAGAGATCTATGGCAAGGTATTGGAAATAGCATCGGGTGTGCAGAGTTGTTCTGAGAGCCTCGGACATCAGGAGTTTGTGCTCACCTATAAGTCTTTTGAACCTATAGGGCCGGCCTGTCTGCCTATGTAAAGACTGCTTACCCAAGTCGGCCGCGGCAGAGTGGGTTGGCGCGAAAGCGAGCAACAAAGATGACGCGGATGTCCTCGCGCTCCTTGCAGTGGTGGGATCGCATCAACGAGCGCGAGCGTTTGCTGCGAGTCGTTTCGGTTGGCCCCCGTGAGCTGAATGGCCTGCGGAATTCCCTGTCCGTCGCAAAATCAGATGCCGCTTGCTGCCAAGCTTGGCTCGATCGGTTGGGTTCGGTCCCGTCTGGCGACTCAGAGTATAATCCAGCCTACCTCACATGGCCCTTGCTGCCGGAACGGTCCTCGGGCAGTACGAAATTCGTTTACCCGTAGGCGCGGGCGGCATGGGCGAAGTTTATCGCGCGTACGATTCACGACTTGGCCGTGAAGTTGCCATCAAGGTCCTGCCCGAGTCACTCACCTCCGATCCCGAGCGTTTGCGGCGCTTCGAGCAGGAGGCGCGTGCCGCCGCGGCGCTGAATCATCCCAACATTCTGGCTGTTTATCAGATGGCGACGCATGAGGGTGTGTCGTACATGGTGACGGAACTGCTGGAGGGCGAGACGCTGCGTGACCGGCTCCGGCACGGGCCGATACCGTTGCGCAAAGTGATTGATTACGCCGTACAAATCGCGCACGGCCTGGCGGCGGCGCACGACAAAAGCATCACCCATCGCGACCTGAAGCCGGAGAACCTGTTCGTCACGAAAGATGGACGCGTCAAGGTCCTCGACTTCGGGCTGGCAAAAGTAGGCCCATCAAAAGACGACTCGGGACTGGAGGCCACCCAGGCAACGGGCACTGAGTCGGGCCTGGTGATGGGAACGGTGGGCTACATGTCTCCCGAGCAGGTGCGAGGGAAGACCGCCGACCACCGCTCCGATATCTTCTCCTTCGGCACGATTCTCTACGAGATGGTGACGGGCAAGCAGACGTTTCGAAAGCCGACGTCGGCCGAGACCATGACGGCAATCCTCAAGGAGGAGCCACCGTCAATTTCACTGGTCGCGCCGACCTCGCCTCCGGGGTTGCAACGCGTGGTGCGTCGCTGCCTGGAGAAGAGCCCGGAGCAGCGCTTCCAATCGGCTTCGGACCTGGCGTTTGCGCTAGAGGCGCTTTCGGATTCGGAAAGCACGACGCCCTCCGCGGGGCATGCACACATAGGGGAGCGCGCCAGTCGCCGAGGAATTGCAATCGCGGGAGCGGCATTGGTGGTGCTGCTCTGCATTGGGGTGATGGCGTATTTCTGGATGCGGCCTGAACCGGTGCCCAAGGTGTCCAATTTCGTTCAGCTCACGCACGACGGGGAACCGAAGGGCCTGGTTGGGACGGATGGGTCGAGAATCCTGCTGTATTTGGGGACCCATGACTACAGGAGCATGGCGGAGATGTCAGCCGCTGGCGGTGAGCCGAAAAGAATCCCCATACTGCCCTCCGCGAGTATGAGTCCCCTCGGCTTGTCGCCGGACGGTTCGCAACTCCTTGTGGAGGATGGACGCGGCGTACCGCTCAATGGACCGCTCTGGAGCGTGCCGGTGCTCGGCGGTTCGCCACGCAAGTTGGGAGATACCACAGGACAGGGTGGTTCCTGGTCGGCCAATGGAAGGATGCTGGCGTACAGCGATGGGAACGATGTGTATGTCGCCAAGGCGGACGGAACTGAAGCCAGAAAGCTAGTCACGGTTGGCGACTCGGGCTTCGTCTTTGCCCCAGTGTGGTCGCCCAATGGGAACCATTTGCGATTTACCTATGTCGCGAAGGTGGACGACCCGGATTATTACATGGAAGTATCGCTCGACGGCACCGGGTTACATCGTCTGCTGCCAGATTGGAGCAAGCCGGATGACACCCAGGGCTTCGCCCAGTGGACAGCCGACGGGAGGTACTTCGTGTTCGCTGCGCGCAATCAAATCTGGGCCCTCCCGCGTAAGACGGGATTTCTCCGGTCAGAAGTCAAACCCATTCAACTCACTTCCAGCCCGATACCGTTAACCCAACCGATCCCCAGCAAAGACGGCACGAAACTCTACGTCGTCGGCACGTCCATCCGCGGTGAACTGTTGCGATACGACGCAAAATCCAAGGAGTTTGCGCCGTTTCTGGGGGGCATTTCGGCGGAGTTCGTGGATTTCTCCAAGGACGGGGAGTGGGTAACCTATGTGTCCTATCCCGAAGGCACGTTGTGGCGCAGCAAAGTGGATGGCAGTGGCCGTTTGCAACTCACCTACCCGCCGCTGTATGCCTTGGTGCCTCGCTGGTCGCCGGATGGCAAAGAGATCGTCTTCTTTGAAACGGTTACCGGCAGACCTGACAGGATTTACGCGGTCTCCCGCGAAGGGGGAACCCCACGAGTGCTGTTGCCCGACGACCATAGTTTGCAGCACGACCCGCATTGGTCGCCCGACGGAACCAAGCTCGTCTTTGGGGGTGCGTCCCGTGATCCTGCGTCGGACATCCGCATCTTTGACCTGGCTACCCATCAAATTTCTACGGTGCCCGGCTCACAGGGGCTCTACTCGCCCCGTTGGTCGCCCAACGGCAGCTCACTCGCTGCTCTATCGTTCGACTCGAAACGACTTCTGCTGTTCGATTTCCAGACTCAGAAATGGGTTGAGATAGCGTCGAGTGCGCAGTTGGGCTTCCCTACATGGTCGAAGGACGGGCGATCGCTCTACTTTCTGGAACAGATCGAACCTCGAGCTGTGGTCAGAATTCGCATCAGCGACCACAAGCTCGAGCGGTTGCTGGAGCTGAAGAATATTTCCCTCGCGGGACACTGGGGGCATTCGATGACCCTTACGCCCGACGACTCACCGGTGCTGCTCCGCAACGCTGGAACCCAGGACGTTTACGCGCTGGACTGGGAAGAGCCGTAAACGTTTCACTGAGGCACTGCCCAGGTTCGGGGGAGAGAGTGGCCAAAGTTCAGGACCGGAATTACGAGCCAGCCTTAGATTGGCTGTAGGTAGATAGTTGGCGTGAACAGGCCATGTCGTAACCTAACTGAACTGGGGCATAATGCTCCGAGCAGCATTCCCCCGTCACATTGGTCCGAAACGGGCTTATGGCAAATTGTCGGTGAGATTCTGGATTGATAGTCAGTAGTCGATGTCGAGCTGCATTCAGCAGAACGGGGCTAACTTCCTAAGTATTAACAGAGCGGCGGAACTCCGGCGGATTTTGAGTTCCACAGCGGGTTCTGAACCGTCAGGAAAATTCTCTACTCTACTTGATTCTTCAACCGCTCACAAGAACGCCGATTCGTCCCGTCATGATCCGATCTGCCGCGTTTTGAACATAGAACCATCACGTTTTTATCACGGCAAGTTCTAAACCCGAGCATGAGGGTGACGCTGTGATCGCAAAGTTCCCAGAAGCCGACGCATTATAAAAGGATACCCCTTTGCAGTAGCGTCTGAGTGTGATCCAGGACTCTACCGAAAGGGGCACTACCCGTATGAACATTAAGAAGTATATCGGGATGGACGTTCACCAAGAAACGATTTCGATCGCGGTGATGACCGGCGATGGAACTCAATATAGGAGCCCGCGTCGTTAGGCATCTGTCGTCGCGCGTAACTTTCGGATTCTAGGTTGTTATTTCCTCTTGTCTATGTGGTCTGTGGCACAGTTCTGCAATTGCAGCATCTGCGAGCGCGGGCAGGACAGCCGCAACCGCTGGTGACAACTCTGTGCCCCACTCCGTGCTGGCTGGTTGCACGCCCAACAGCAGAACCTCGGGAGTTCGATACGCCAGAACACGGAGCGCTACCAGCAGATCCGCGACGCCCAGTTGGTGCACGCTTCCCTTGCCGGGCAAGGTTTGCAGTTCTTGGTTCGACATCCGAACCAGCGTTCCAGGAGGCTGCCCGACGTCCACCGCATCCAGCACCAGCAAGTAAGAACAATCCCAGATGTAGGTGAGCAATTCCAGGCCCAGAGTACCGCCCTCAATCAGCGAGACATTCCCGGGCACTCGCGGATCGTTCCTGAGTTTTTCGATGGCCTGCGGGCCGACCCCATCGTCAGAGTGCAGAGTGTTGCCCAGACCGAGCACAATGGAGGTTGCCGGGGCCGGCATTCAGTCCGCCTCACTCAGAACCGCATCTTCTTCCAGTTCGGCCTTCGGAACAAACTTATAGCCGGTGAAGATGCTCTCGATCAGCCCATTCCGTTCTTCCCAGGACACGAGCACGGCGCTGTAAACGTGGTGAATCACGAAGGCAAAGAAGGCGAACATGATGCAGAAGTGAAGCAGCCGGATGTGCTGGATGTCGATCACGCCCGGGATCCAGCCGAATAGCCAGCCCAGTGCCCACTTCCCGCGTACCTGTGTGTACAAGGTGAGGCCGGTAATGATCTCAATGAGCATCAAGGTGAACATCAACAGATAGGTCACGGCAGCCAAGGCATTGTGTCCCACCTTATGCACGGGGTCTCTGCGCAGGAAGGTGTAATAGGCCACCATTCCGCCCATGCCTCGCCACTGCCGGCGTTGGATGGGAACGAACGCCCGCCAGTTCGACCAGCTGTTCCCCTTGAAAAACCAGTACAGACGCAGCAGAAAGGCACTGATGAACACAAAACCTGCGACCACGTGGATGAACCGCATCGTGGCCATGAGGAAGGTTGTGCCGCCCCTCGCGACAATAAATGGATTGTGGATGTAGTACCCGGTGAAGGAGAGCACAACGATGGGAAGGAATATGAACCAGTGCGAGATGCGGACCGGCAGCTCCCACACATAAACTCGCATCGTAGGAAACCCCGGTTCCGGCCGGTGAGCCTCGCTCCACCCGTACGTTCTTGACTCAGGCATTGCGGCCTCCTTTTCAGCTCACCCAGGGCACGACATAGCGCCGCCCATGAGCATCGACGACGTGCACAGCGCAAGCCAAGCAGGGATCGAAGGAGTGAATGGTACGCAGAATCTCCACGGGGCGCTCTGGGTCGGCGATCGGGGTCTTTAGCAGCGATGCCTCGTAGGCTCCTCGCTGGCCTTTCCCGTCGCGCGGCCCCGCGTTCCACGTTGTGGGCACTACGCACTGGTAGTTCTTGATTTTCTTGTCTTCGATTTGGACCCAGTGGCCGAGAGAGCCACGAGGCGCCTCGTGAAAGCCGAAGCCCTTTGCCTCTTTGGGCCACGTGTCGGGATCCCATTTGTCGCCGTTGTGGACGCGCAGATCGCCGTGTCCGAGCTTGCCGCCGAGTTCCGCCACCCACTTGCTGACTTGTACAGCCATAACATGGGCTTCGATCGCCCTGGCCGCGATGCGTCCCAGAGTCGAAAAGAGCGCCGTTGCTGGCGCGTTGAGTTTGGCCAGGATGCCGTCGACCACCGCCTTCACTTCGGCATGCCCTGAGGCATAGGCGACCAGCATGCGCGACAGTGGGCCGACCTCCATCGCGTGATCCTGGTAGCGCGGCGCCTTGAGCCAGGAATATTTCTGGTCGACTTCCAGATGCTCGAATGGGGGCTTTGGTCCGGTGTACTTCGGGCTTGTTTCGCCCTGATAGGGGTGCTTCCCGTTCTGATCTCCGTCCGAATAATCGTACCAGGAGTGCGTCACGTATTCCGTAACGTTGGCAGGATCCACCGGGTGCACTTTCGAGAGGTCGTGGTTGAAAATTGCACCACGCTGCAGGTAGAACCGCGACGGATCCTTGATCCCTCCCTGAGGAAAGTCGCCGTACGAGAGGAAATTCCCCAGTCCCTCGCCTCGCCCGAACCAGTCGCGATAGAACCCAGCGACCGCGAGGACGTCCGGAATGTAGACCTGATCGACGAAGGCTTGTGCCTTGCTCGCGAGTTCGGCAAGAAAAGTGATTCGCTCGGGATTGATCGTCGCCTGCGGCTCGTTGGGATCCATTGCAGTTGACATGCCGCCGACCAGATACGTCTGGAGGTGCGGATTCTTCCCGCCCAGCACGGCATGGATGCGGATGTAGTCCCTCTGAAACTCCAGCGCTTCCACGTAGTGGGCGACTGCCAGCAGGTTCGCCTCGGGCGGCAGGTGGTACGCGGGATGACCCCAATACCCGCTGCTGAACAAGCTCAACTGCTTGCTTTCGACCAGGGCCTTCACCCGGTCCTGGATTGCCTGGAAATAGGCGCGGCTGGATTTCGGCCAGGGCGAAATGGACTCGGCCAGTTGCGAGGTTTTCCCCGGATCTGCCTTGAGCGCCAGTGTCACATCCACCCAATCCAACGCATGCAGGTGGTAGAAGTGGATCACGTGGTCCTGCACGTATTGGCTGGCGCCAATGATGTTGCGAATCAGGCTGGCATTTTCCGGGACCTCGATGCCGAGCGCGTCCTCGACAGCGCGCACCGAAGTTAACGCATGGACCGTGGTGCACACGCCGCAAATGCGTTGCGTCCAGATCCAGGCCTCGCGTGGATCGCGGCCGCGCAGGATCATTTCGATGCCACGGAACATAGTTCCCGAACTCCAGGCATCGGATACCACGCCACCATTGACTTCTGCTTCGATGCGCAGATGGCCTTCAATGCGGGTCACTGGATCAACCACGATGCGTGCCATGGCTCCTCCTATGCTTTCCTCGGTGGCTCATTGCTCACCGACGGTGATGATGCTGGCGGCATGGTTCGCATGCGGTCACGAACCGCGCTGGCGATCCCATGCACCACGGTTGCGCCAGCTACGGCGGCGGTGATTCCCAGCCCGATCTCGCCGGCGGTCACGTCTGCGCCGAAGCCCGGAACGGTGGGGAGCCGGTCGTAGAACGGAGAGCGCGTATCCCAGAAGCGGTGCGAGGCGCATGCCAGGCAGCCGTGGCCCGCCTTAACCGGCCAACTCGTGCCATCATTCCAACGCACCGAGGGACAATTGAAAGTCGCTTGCGGTCCCTTGCAGCCCATCTTGTACAGGCACCAGCCCCTGCGATGGCCTTCGTCATCCCACTCCTGAACGTAACGGCCGGCGTCGTAGTGGGCGCGCCGTTCGCATTGGTCATGGATGATGCGCCCGTATGCGAACAGAGGACGGTTAAACCGGTCCAATGCGGGCAACTGGCCAAAAGTCAGATAGTGAACCAGCACGGCAGCAGTGTTCACCGGATTCTGCGGGCAGCCGCCGAGATTAATCACAGTAGCTTCCGGCACCGCCTCTGAAATACCGACGGCGCCAGTGGGATTGGGAGAAGCGGCCACCAATCCTCCGTCCCACGCGCATGCTCCGGCGGCAATCGTGGCGGCGGCGTTCGGGCACACGTGGCGCGCGATATCGAGTGCTGTCCGGCCGCCCACAGTGCAATACACACCGTCGTCAGCGAGGGGGACCGCACCCTCGACCACCGCGATGAACTTGCCCTTTTCCTCGCGTACGACGCGCTCCAATGCCGCTTCTGCCTGATGGCCGGCACCCGCCATTACCAACTCGTGGTATTCCCAGGAAAACAGATCCAATACCACTTCCAACACGGTGGGGTGGCTGGAACGGAGGATAGATTCGGAGTTTCCAGCGCAATCCTGAAATTGCAACCAGACCAATACGGGTTTTCTGGCTTTCTCCAGCGCGGCGGCCACTTGGGCGACGTAGCGCGGAGGCAGCGCCAGAGTGGCCGTCATGAGGCTGCAGAATTTCAGAAAGCGACGGCGATTGATGCCTTTCTGTTGCAGGGCCCCGGACAACGAGCGATTCGACGGGAGCATAGGCTCACCTCGCGGTCATTGTTTTTTCCAGGGAGCAAGTCGGCAGTTCGTCACCGGAAATCGGAGCTCGAGTCTCCTGTCCCAGGAAACGGATTTTGCTTGTATAGCACCCACTTTCCGGCAACGCAGTGACTCCAATCACTATTTAATGTGAGACCGCGCACATTCGACCGCCAGACTGGCTCCGAAATTGGAGCAATGGTTATATGCGAGGGGGAACTCCGGGGTTGTTGTCCAGAAATGGGCTTCGCGGAGATCAGCAGAGCGAACAGCACGCAGCGACACGACATTTCCAAGCCGACTTCCGGACCGCTCACCGGGTTCACATCTACGAGGAGGGCGTTTAGCATTTACTGACGGCAGAAGAAGACAAGGTTCCATGGTGATCGGCCTCTGCAGGAATGCTGTCGTTGAGTGTCTAAATTCAACAACTTGCATCCGTCGGGACTCGCAAGGTCGTTGAGGTTCGAGGCGCGTCCCACGTACCTTCAGTCATGCAGCGTCGGCCGCGCGAAAGGCCGAGGCTCGAGCCGCCTAGCGCGAGACACGTTTCCGCGAAACTCCGCTTTACTTTTGGGGTTAGTTATCACATCATTGTGGCGTCCTTTCCCGCATGTTTTCCGAATGGAAAGGGTGGGGATCATGGACAGCGACCGCCCGCGTTTGGAAGTAGTCTCAAAACACAATCGGGTGGGCTACGCCCTCCCGGTCGTTGCTATGGCGATCTTTCCGAAACAGGAAGCGGCCGCATGTTAGCCACCCTGCAGCGACGTCTTCTTCTAATCCTCACTATCGGATTGTTCCTCACGCTTGCTGTGGTTGCGTACACCTGCCGAGCTGCCCTCGGCTATGACAGACTGAACGATCAGGTTCAGACAACCCACGAAGTGAAGGAAGAGTTGAGTGCCGTTCTTCTCCTTGTGGTGGATGCGGAAACAGGCCAGCGTGGATACCTAATCACGGATGATCCAGTCTACTTGGAACCTTATCAAGAAGCGACCTCGCAGATCGAGGCCCGACTGGCTAGACTTGACCGTCTCACGAAAAACAGCGCCCCTCAGCAGCAGCGGATGCGTGAGCTTCGACGGATCGAACAAGAGGAGCTTGCCGTTCTGCAGCAAACTATCCAACTAGACAAAGAAGGCCGGGACATGGAAGCGGGCCAGCTTATGCTTTCCGGCGTTGGCAGACAGCGGATGGACGAGCTTCGCCATATCGTAGCCGATATGGAGAAAGAGCAAGATCGGCTGCTTGCGATTCGGGTGACTCTCGCCAACCGCGGCCAATGGGCCACCGTGCTCGCTTCGTTGGCAATCGCAGTCCTGTCCATCGTAGTGTATGTGTTGGTTGTGAGAGTGATGCGGGCCGCCGCAAGAAGCAAAGAACAAGCTCGGACTGAAGTGGAAAAGCGGCTTTTCGCGGAAGAACAACTTCGCTCCGAGTCAGAAGCAGCTCGTGAGCGTGAGCGGGCGGAAGCGAAGTTCCGGGGACTGCTGGAGGCGGCGCCAGACGCCATGGTGGTGGTAAATCCTGTGGGCAAGATCGTGCTGGCCAATGCCCAGGTGGAGAAGTTGTTCGGCTATCGACGGGAACAGTTACTGGGTCAAGAAATTGAGGTGCTGGTGCCGGAGCGTTTTCGCCGCAGGCATCTGGGAAACCGAACCGGTTTTTTTGGCGAACCGCGCGTGCGATCCATGGGTGCGGGCCTGGAGCTATTTGGTCTGCACCGGGATGGCCAAGAATTTCCGGTGGAGATTAGCCTCAGTCCGTTGCAGACGGACGAGGGCACGCTGGTTACGAGTGCCATCCGTGACATTAGCGAGAGGAAACGGACGGAAGAGAGTTTACGTCTCCTTTCTGGCCGACTGCTGCACCTGCAAGATCAGGAAAGGCGGCGCATCGCTCGCGAGTTGCACGACAGCGCTGGGCAGGTACTCGCTGCCCTAGGCATAAACCTATCGTTAGTGGAGTCCGAAAACGGCAATATCGCTCCCCGTGCTGCCAAGGCAATCCGGGAAAGCATCGGTCTTGTCCAGGAACTGTCGCGAGAACTGCGCACCATCTCTCATTTGCTGCATCCACCACTACTGGATGAAGTTGGGCTCGCCTCGGGTCTTCGTTCGTACCTGGATGGGTTTACAGAACGCAGCAAGATCATAGTCGACTTGGAGCTCCCAGAGGATTTGGGGCGTCTCCCGCAGGATTTGGAAACCGCCATTTTCCGGATCGTTCAGGAGTGCCTGACGAACATTCACCGTCATTCGGAAAGCCCAGTCGCCAGAATTCGTATTAGCCGCTCTGACAGCCAGGTCAGCCTGGAAGTGGAGGACAGAGGCAAAGGCATACCCCAAGACAAGCGGAAAGCCATGGACTCAGGGGGTACGCCGGGAGTCGGAATCAGGGGAATGCGCGAGAGGCTCCGGCAACTGGGCGGCAGCTTGGAAATCAATTCTAACGACAGGGGAACGCTTGTAGTAGCCAAGCTACCGTTTGCCAGCACTTCTTTGGTCGCCGCCTGAAAGGGAAATTGTGAGAGATCGCCAAGAAGAATGGCTAGAGCTGTGCCAGCAGGCATCGGTCGAGCAAGACCGTGAGAAACTGCTCCAACTTGTTCGCCGCATCAACGAGCTATTGGAAGCTAAAGACAAGCGTTTGCAGCCAAGCAGTATGAAGCCAGTCTCTAAAGGCAACGGCATCTTTCAGATTGCCTACGATGAGATGTTGCTTATCACCAGGGCAGAGTTGTTGAAGAATCGCGGGTACGAGGTCACTTCCGCACTCGGCAACGACGATGCCCAGCGCGTTCTCGCCAACCACGAAGGATACCGTCTCTTCATAGTCGGACATGCAGCACCGAGAGAAACGAGAGAAGAGATGGTCCGGTGGTTGAAAGGGAAATTTCCCCATACAAGGATCCTGGCGCTAAATCCGCCGCAGCAGGCGAATCTAGCTGAGGCAGATTACAATCTTGTCATGAACGGCCCAGAAGAGTGGCTTTCGATAGTTGCAAATGCACCTGGATAACGCCCGCTAGGGTCACGTAAGAAGACTCTTTAGACGTGATCTCGTAGCAGGTGGATTTGCTGTCTTAGCATTTCAGCTTTGGTTTTTTCCTCCTTGGCTAGCGCCGTCATCTCGTCCCGTTGTTCGGGAGCAGGTGTAGCAGCTTTTTCAAGGGTTTCTTGCTTGCTGTGGGGACTAAGCCAACCGCAGATTTTCGAGCGACGCGTACGTGTTTCCACCGGCAATGTCGGGGACGATCGCCAACTCCAATACTTTCACGCTTGCGAGGTCAACCTGGTAGTCCTCAATTTCGCGTGAAGTTTGCGGGGGACTGAAGTTCCATTGCTGCCGCACGATTTCGCGAAAACCTGGATCAGCTTCTGAGCGCCAACGAAGAACGAATTCCTGCGTGCGACTGGTCTCGGCCTCATTGAACACCAGATTGATTCGCCTGAGTCGCTGCGGCTGATCGAAGACAAGGCGGATGGTCTGGGGTCCAGGACCCGAAGCACGCCACCCTTGGCGATCTCGCGACGAAAGCGCGGCTTCGATAGGATGGCTTTCATCTTCAGACGTGAGTTCGAGGGTGGCGGTTGTTTCAAGGTTCAGCCAGGCTTGGTCGGAGACGGACCGCGACTCGGAAACAGTTAGACGCTTACGCATAACCTTGCCCAATCGTCATTCGTTACGTTTCGATGTTAGAACAGGTCGTTGCGGTTGGCATGAGATTTGCGGCAGCAAGTTCAGGGCGCTGACGGAGAGCTGGAATAAATTCTCGGATGGCCAGCAAACCTTCCCTTACCCGGATTATGGAAGGGTTGCCCGTCATCCGATCCCAACGCTCGGTAGGCCCCGGGTCCACACTTGGACTACCGCGGTGACGTAGTGGCGTCAGATGCTAAGCGTCTGCGATTCTGGAGCCGGCTTCGTCGTGCTCCCACGCCTGTGCGGGCTCATTCTCAGGGACCGGCCGGAGGTCCGGATTCTGCATGATCACGCGTGCACAGGTGTTCCATCGCAGAATGGCATCGTCGTTTCCGGGCATCGCAAAATTCATAGCCTTCTCATAGTGATCCATTGCTTCCCGCAGCGCGTGATATGCGGATGCGCCGGCTCCAGTGCCGCCATGGCGAATGCGTGCATTTCCCAAACGCTCCCAGATAATGCCCTGGTAGTAGGCCCGCTCGTAGTCGCCCTTAATTTGTGCAAGGACCTCTTGTGCGGCTTTCACCTGCACATTGGGACCGAATTGGTCGGTTCGCGCGAGCAGAAGCGAAATCAGCGCCTGCTGGTGATTGGGCATGATGGCCAGAATATCGAGGCAAATACTTTCCGCCAAGCTGGGTTCATTCAATAGTCTGTAGCGCTCGACCTTCGCTAGCGCTTCGGGAATACTCTGCTCGGAAATGGATTTCAGTTCGAAATGCATAACATCTCCTATCTTTTCGAATTGCTGAATACCCGGAACAGTCTCGATAGAGGATCGAAGAAGCGATCAACGACGCGTTCCTTGAGCGGGATGATCGCGTTGTCGGTGATCGTGATGTTTTCAGGACAAACTTTGGTGCAGCACTTGGTGATGTTGCAGAGACCGATGCCGAATTGCTCTCTCAGATCTTCCACGCGATCTCCCACGTCCAACGGATGCATTTCCAGCGCGGCCGCATACACCAGAAATCGCGGACCGATGAATTGTTCGTGCATGTGATGATCGCGCAAGACGTGGCAGACATCCTGACAGAGATAGCACTCGATGCACTTTCGAAACTCCTGCACCCGTTCGACATCCTCCTGGGCAGTGCGCCAGGTGCCATCGGGCGCGTCGGGCTGCCGGGGCTGGAACTTCGGGATGCGCCTCTTTACCTCGTAATTCCACGATAGGTCCGTGACCAGATCCTTTATGTGCGGAAATGCCTTCATGGGTTCGACGGTCACAGGCCTATCCAGCGGGACCGTGTTAAGCCGCGTCATGCACATCAATTTCGGCATACCATTGATTTCGGCCGAGCACGAGCCGCATTTTCCCGCCTTGCAGTTCCAGCGAACCGCAAGATCGCCGGCCTGTTCCGCCTGTATTTGATGCACGGCGTCAAGGACCACCATGCCCTCTGAGACTTCTGCAGTGTAATCCTGGAACTTCCCCTGGCCTTTTTCCCCGCGCCATATCCGAAACGTGGCCGTGGCCATTACTTCATCTCCTGGATGATTTGCTGCAGATCCTCGCGCATCAGGGGAATGGGCTGGCGTGTGAGCTGCATTTCTCCACCAGTGCCTTTTCGCACCACGATGTTGAAGCCGTCGTACTGTTTGTCCTTGGTGGGAAAATCATCGCGAAAATGCGCCCCGCGGCTCTCTTTCCGTTCCAGCGCCGCCCGAGTAATAATTTCCGATACGGTCAGCAGGCTGTGCAAGTCGAGCGCCGTGTGCCAGCCCGCATTGTATTCCCGGTTTCCATCCACGCTGACCCGCTCGCTGGCACCTTTCAACTCTCGAATACGTTCGAGCGCTTGCAGCATCTCCTGTTCCTGACGTACGATCCCCACCAGTTCTTGCATCACGTCCTGCAATGTATGTTGTACGGAGTAAGGATTGTCGGACCCCTTGCGCTCGAAGGCCTGCAGCGCCCACTTTTCCGCGGATCCGAGTTCATCCGTTTTCACCGCGCCCAGTGACTTCTCTTTTGCATAGGCCGCGGCGTACTCACCGGCTCGCTTCCCGAAGACTAATAAATCGGAAAGTGAATTCCCACCGAGCCGGTTGGCGCCATGCAGACCTGCCGCACACTCTCCTGCTGCAAACAGGCCAGCCACGTCCGACATTTGGGAATCAGCATTCACCTTGACGCCTCCCATCATGTAATGGGTCGTAGGCCCAACTTCCATTGGTTCCTGGGTTATGTCAATGTCGGCAAGCTGCTTGAACTGGTGATACATGCTGGGCAGCTTCTTCTTTATATGCTCGGCCGCGTTCGGAATTCTCTCCTTGATCCACGCAATGTCCAGGAACACACCGCCGTGAGGACTGCCCCGCCCTTCTCGAACCTCCCGCCGGATGCAGCGGGCCACGTGGTCGCGGGTCAGCAGCTCGGGCGGGCGTCTCGCGTTCTTGTCCCCCTGCGTGTACCGCCAGCCTTCTTCTTCGGTGTCGGCGGTCGAGTTAGCATACAGCGGCGGAATATCTTTGAACATGAATCTCTCGCCATTCCGATTACGCAGCACCCCTCCCTCGCCGCGCACTCCTTCCGTGACCAGAATGCCGCGCACGCTGGGTGGCCAAATCATTCCCGTAGGATGGAACTGCACAAATTCCATGTCCATCAGCGCCGCACCGGCATGGTAGGCGAGCGCATGGCCGTCCCCCGTATATTCCCAACTGTTGCTGGTGATCTTGTAAGCCCTTCCAATTCCTCCCGTCGCCAGCACCACGGCTTTGGCGCGGAACAGGTGAAATCGGCCGCGCTCGCGGTCGTATCCAAACGCGCCTGCGATGCGGCCGCCGTCCTTCAAGAGCGTGACGACTGTGTGTTCCATGAAAACGTCGAGCCCCAGATGGATTCCATGGTCTTGAAGTGTGCGGATCATTTCCAGGCCGGTACGGTCGCCAACATGGGCGAGCCGAGGATACCGATGGCCGCCGAAATTCCGCTGGAGAATTCGGCCGTCGCTGGTGCGATCAAAAAGTGCGCCCCAGGCCTCCAGTTCGCGCACGCATGCCGGAGCTTCCTTGGCATGCAGTTCCGCCATCCGCCAGTTACTCAGGTATTGACCGCCGCGCATAGTGTCGGCAAAGTGAACGCGCCAACTGTCCCGGTCGTCCACATTTCCCATCGCCGCGGCTATGCCGCCCTCGGCCATGACGGTGTGTGCTTTGCCAAGAAGAGATTTCGAAATGACCGCGACCTTTCCGCCAGCGGCCGACACCTCGACGGCAGCCCGCAGACCCGGCACCCCCGGCTCCGATGATCAGAACGTCGTGCTCATGCGTGATGTACTCGCTCACTAGACGATCCTCCAATCCGTCCAGATACCCATCGAGCACATCCGCACATACAAATCGGAAAACGCAACCGAGAAGAGGCTGCACCAAGCAAACAGCATGTGGCGCTGGTTCAGGCAACTCACGCAATCGTAAACTCGCTTGCGGGCCGGCACCCCCGCCAACCGATCCCGAAAACCGCCAACCAGATGACGCAAGGAGTGGCATCCCAGAGTGTAGGAGGTCAGCAGCACGAGGTTCGTCAACAAGACGACAGTGCCAACGCCGATGCCAAACCGGCCGTCGAACCAGAAAGCATCCCACACGTCCCGCGCCAGAATTACGAGAAACACGAGGGCCAGATATAGAAAATACCGGTGGACGTTTTGCAGGATCAGAGGAAACGATCGTTCGCCGAGATATGTCTTACGCGGCTCACCCACGGTGCAGGAAGGCGGATCGGCCCAAAAAGCTTTGTAATATGCCCCGCGATAGTAGTAGCACGTCACTCGAAATCCGCCCGGCGCCCACAGAATCAGCACCGCTCCTGTGACCCAAGCAGGCATCCAGCTTGGGTTCGGACCAAACCAACCCTGGTGGGCGGGGCCGAATAATTCGGGCGAATAAAACGGTGAAAGATATGGTCCGAACCTGAAATGCTTCCCCTGCAGAGCAGCCCACGTGGAGTAAACGATGAATGCCGACAAACCAAGAAACACGACCAGTGGCTGTACCCACCAATTGTCGGCTCGTCGCGTCTGTCCGAAACCCGCGCGCAACAACGGGACGTCAATCTGAGACATCGAGCCTCCTAACGCGTCCGTGCGGACCTTGCATCCGCTATCCACCGCTAGCCTGATTGCGATGAATTCGGGCGGTAGCAATGATACAGCGAAATTCACTGTCATGTTTTTCGAAAGCGATGCTCCAAGTAAAAGGTGGAGCAACAATGAACCCGAAAGCACGGAGGCCGCACGCAATCAGACTCCGGTACGAGCGTGCTATGGTACAGTTTTCGTGACCACCAGCTTGAAGACTGGCGGTCCGACTGGACGGAACGATGAGTACAGGACGTGAGATTCGCAGCTACGACTATGTGAATCGTCCGTACGAGCGTGTCCGCGATGCATTGAGGCAGAATGCACTCACTGTGTTCCAGTCGGCGACGAGGGCCGCTGCTTCCCGGGCGCAATCGATCGCCGCTGAATTGCACGTCGATTTTGGCGGTATTGGCGTGAAGACCGACATCAATATTTCCATAAAGAACATTGAGGAAAAGATCGTTGACGCCACTTCAACTCCCAGCACGCGGTTGCTGCTGGAATGGGAGGCCGCGACCATGCCGGGATTGTTTCCGCTCATGAAGGGCGAGCTTTCCGTGTACCCGCTGACCTCGACCGAAACGCAGTTGGATTTCTCCGGAGTTTACGAACCACCTTTCGGCGCCGTGGGAAAAACCATGAACGCGATCGTCGGCCACCGCATCGCAGAGGTGTCGGTGCATCGCTTCGTTAGCGACGTGGCAGGATATCTCCGGCAGGCCCTTGCTTAGATAATCATATCGGCGTGCGTGTGAAGACATTCGAGCCAGAGCGCGATTTGTCACTCAGATGACCACAGGCCACGGCGCGCATTAATCCCTTGTGGGCCTTGCCATTCCACGTTGTCGAGGAACGCAAAAAAATGCGAGTCTTGCAATCGATACTCGCCGAGGCCGGCGTTCATTTGACGTGCGACACCGACCCTCATAGCATGACACGCAAGGGCACCCCAGTGATTGGGCAGAGGATCGCGCACTATCGCGTCCAAGAGAAAATTGGTGCGGGCGGCATGGGGGAAGTTTATCGCGCGCAGGATACGCGCCTGTGCCGCGACGTCGCGCTAAAAGTGCTGCCCGAAGTGTTTGCCCGCGACGCGGAACGCATGGCCCGCTTCGAGCGTGAAGCGAAAGTCCTGGCATCGCTCAATCATCCCCACATTGCTTCGATTTACGGCCTCGAAGAATCGAACGGAACTCGCGCACTGGTCATGGAACTGGTCGAAGGTCCAACATTCGCCGAGCACATCAGCCAGGGGCCGCTTCCCCTTGAGGAAGCTTTGGCCCTTGCAAAGCAAATTGCCGACGGGCTCGAATATGCTCATGATCGCGGCATCATTCATCGCGACCTGAAGCCCTCGAACGTGAAGCTGACCCCGGAGGGTCAAGTCAAACTCCTTGATTTTGGCCTGGCGAAGGCGATGGAAGGCGAAGCCGCCGAAGAGGAATTGCATAGCTCGCCCACGCTGAGCGCCGCGGCGACGCGCACGGGCGTGTTGCTGGGCACCGCGGCGTATATGTCGCCGGAGCAGGCGCGGGGCAAGCGCGTCGATCGCCGCGCCGACATTTGGGCCTTTGGCTGCATGCTCTACGAAATGCTCACTGGCCGCGCCGCCTTTACCGGCGAAACTACGTCGGACATTCTCGCCTCCGTCATTCGCGCTGAACCGGATTGGTCTTCGCTGCCCGGGTCCGTTCCGCCGCGCATTCACGAACTCTTGCGCCGTTGCCTTCAGAAAGATGCGAAGCAGCGCTTGCGAGACATCGGCGATGCACGCATCATCATCGACGAAGCCGTCACCGGTTCCATCGTGTCAGAGACCATCCCCGCCGGTGCACTCACGCGCTCGCTTAGCCGGCGTGGAATTGTCTGGGCCGGGGTCGCGGCGGGACTGGTTCTTGGAGTAGTTGTCGCTGTGTTCGTCGCGTCGTATTTACGCCCCAATCCCGGGGAGCGCCCGGTTAGCCGCTTCGCGTTCGGATTCCCCGCTCCCGAAAGTCAACCCGCCGCGTCGGAAGGTTTCCCGCTGAGAGATTTTCCGGCGGTCGCAATCTCTCCCGATGGCACCAAGATCGCATACGTAGGAGCCAGCGGCCACACAACGCAGCTTTTCTTGCGGCCAGTCGACCGCCTCGAATCACAGCCTCTGCCAGGTTCGGCCAATGCCACTAGCCCATTTTTCTCCCCGGATGGCCAGTGGATCGGGTTCTTCGCGGGTGGGAAACTGAAGAAGGCTTCTGTACACGGCGGGGAAGCAACGACACTTTGCGATGCACCAATCAATCGCAGCGCCACTTGGGGGCCAGACAGTACGATTACTTTTGCTCCGACTTTGTTCGGCGGTCTGGTGCGCGTTTCCGCCGCCGGCGGCACGCCTGAGATTCTGACCACTCCTGATGTCAGCAAAGGTGAGCTCACCTATCGCTGGCCGGAGATTCTGCCCGGCGGGAAAGCCGTTCTCTTCGTGATAGCCAACGCACAGGATGTCGGCTCCTTCTCGGAGTCGAAAATTGCGGCCATGCGGCTGGATACGCACGAAAAGAAAATCCTGCCCATCGCGGGCACCTACCCGCGGTATTCTTCGAGTGGGCATCTGCTGTTCGAACGTGACGGACGCGTGTTCGCCGTGCCGTTCGACCCACATCGCTTGGAGGTCACCGGCCAACCGGTGCCGGTTCTCGACGGGGTGAAAACTTCTCCGAACAGCGGAGCAGCTGACTTTACAGTTTCCGATACTGGCTCGCTCGTTTATCTGCCTGAAAATGCCTATACCCATGATGGACTGATCGTGTGGGTGGACCGTAAGAATCAGGTCAAAGAACTCGCGGCTCCGGCACGTCACTATGGCTCTCCTCACATCTCTCCCGATGGAGGGCGCATCGCGGTCGCGATTCCTTCCGGCAACAGTGGTTCGGACGTTTGGGTGTATGAAATCCCGCACGGCACGCTCACGCGTTTGACGTTCGACGAACACAGCAGCGCGCCGCTATGGTCGCCGGACGGAAAACGTATCGCGTTTACAACTACACGTCCGAAAGGACCAGCGATTCTTGTGAAACCCGCCGACGGGAGCGGCGCAGAGGAAACTATGGTTCAAGGGGAGAGTCTCATTGTGGTCCCCACTTCCTGGTCATCCGATGGCAAATTCTTGGCCTATTGGACCGTAGGGTCAGCCACGGGCCGGGACATCTGGGTCGCTCCACTCACAGGCGAGCGAAAACCCCAGCCGTTTCTTCAGACAAGATTCAACGAGATGCAAGCCCGATTCTCGCCAG
The DNA here is from genome assembly GCA_963717205.1 of uncultured Acidobacteriota bacterium. GTDB lineage: Bacteria > Acidobacteriota > Terriglobia > Terriglobales > Acidobacteriaceae > Sulfotelmatobacter. The sequence goes on from CAVQVP010000003.1 coordinate 786,267, forward strand.
ACGACCGCTGGCTTGCGTATATGTCGGAAGAGTCGGGCCGTTATGAAGTATACGTGCAACCCTTCCCCGGCCCAGGCGGCAAATGGCAGATTTCGACCAACGGCGGCACGGTGCCCGTGTGGGCGCAGAATGGTCGAGAGCTTTTCTATATGAGCTCCGGCAAGCTTATGAGCGTGGGCGTAACCACCCAACCCACCTTCAGCGCATCCAATCCCCGAATCGTCGCGGACATCCCTCCATTTCTGATGGGTCGGTTGAGCAACGGAATCTACGATGTGAGCCCAGACGGACAGCGATTCCTTTTTGTCAAAGCCAATGTGGAAAATGGGCCTCCCGACGAAGTCCGCGTTGTTCTGAATTGGACCGAAGAACTCAAGCAACTCGCGCCCGCGAGCAAGCAGCCATGAGCGGAGTGGCGTAGCGGTCAAGCCGGATGGCGACCCCAATCGGAAGCGGGTAGTGGACGAGGTAAAGAAATTCCTCGGCAAGAAGTCTCTTCTCAAAGACCCCAAGACCGTGGAGACGTACACCGAGCGGTTGGGCTATTTTCTGGATTGGTGCGAGCGTGGCTGCATCAAGCATCTCGATCAACTCACACAGGGCGACGACCTGTTGCCTTACGTGAAGACCACCAGGGACACTCTGTTTGAACCTCGTTACGTCTACAAGTCGGGGTCTTCATGAAGATCCCCGATGTCGTCTTCGAAGAGATGCGTCGTGAAATCAAAGCGGATTCTGGAGAGGCACGTTGTAGTTTTTTCCAGTCGGTGAGTGCCACCAATTCGTCAAGGATTTCCTGCATTCTTTGAGGCGTCCTTGGTGATCTCCAACTGTGCCCGGTAGCTTCTTGCTGCCTTATATATATAGGCGGTTCGCTTCACTGATTTGCGCTATTTCTTCTCGCAACTTGGCGATCCGCTCTTTGACAGGATTCTGCATGTCGCTAGGCTTCAGGAGGCGGATGTGGGGATCGGCGTCCTTCCAGAGCGTGAGGAAGTCTTTGTAGTGTAGTACCCGGACGTGGGCGGCATTGGCATCCGCTCCCTGCCCCTGTCCTTGAGCGTCGATACCTGCCAAACAAGGGCTGGATACGGATGACCGCCAGCCAGTGCCTCGCACCGCTTGAGTCGGCTGGAGTCATTGAGACACGTTAGCAGCCCCTCCTCCAAGTCCGGCAAACTCAAATCAGTTCTGCCTACTGCCTGATCCAAGCCGCGCCGTCTGCTTGGATGAACTGCTTTACCCCTTCCCGACCTGTTAGCGCGAGCCAGAGCGACCCGCCCTCACGCTCCAAGCGCATCTCAATGTCGAAAAACGGACAGCAGGCACGCTCGCCAATCGCCCACTCGCCGACGAGTTGAAAGGTGTTGGCGTTGGCGGGAAACTCGAATTCGTAGCCATTTGGGAGTTCCCGAACGCTTTTCCTGAGCGAACGCAAGACAGGGCTGAGTTTATCAAAGTGACGCTTCCGCTGCTCAGGAGTGAGGGCCAAACGGTTACAGGCGAAAGCCGACTCTGGGCGTTTGGCTACTGATGAGTCAGCCTGTGCGGCTGCCGATTCAGACAGACCGATGACGGTCGTCAGAAGCACTGCAAAGAGGGTTGTGACTGTGAGCGCGATGCTTGTGTTGTGCATTTTTTCTCCATTCAGACCTGCCATTGTTCGCCTTGTTCACCGACTCGCAGGCGGAACGATGTTGTTCATGCGCAGATAATCGACCATCTGTCCGTAATGATTTGAGGAATGGACTACAGCATCGATGAGCATCAAAAGGCGCGTTCGATTACCTTTCAAAGGGATCGGATCGTCCATGTTGTTCTCGTTGAGTGCCGACGCTGCTCTGTGGAGACTCGCAAATGAACCTTTGAGATAGTCAATAATCTGAGCCTTCGTTTTCACGGAATCAGGTGCCGTCTCGTGGTCAGTGCCAGCAGGCGGCTCCTCGCCCAGTGTGCCAGCGGCTAATTGGTAATTCGCTGCCGCTAGGTGTTTGACTTGTTCTGCGAATGTGCGCACGCCCGAAAACTCGCCATGGGATGGCGCGAACGAGTATTTTCCCTCCGGCATAGCATCAGCAGCGGGTACGACCAACTGCTCGGTGTTAGTCACCCAGAAATCCACGACCTGACTCACAGTGTGTGGCGACGTTGCGACCTGCGCGATGAGGCAGGTGCCGGATAGCACCAGAATTGCAGCAAGCATTCGGATTGTCCCGTTCAAGCCATTCCTCCATTCAGAACTCGTTCTTTTGAAAACCTACGACTTAAAGCCGACTTTAAGGCAAGGAGAATTTTGTAAAATCTTTGTCAGGCAATAACGGAGTTGGCGGGAGTGCGGGAGCTTTCGGCTATGATTGGCTCCATGCGGTTAACTATTTCCGATGTTGCGAATCAGATCGGACTGCGCCCGTCCGCAATCCGCTACTACGAGCAGATTGGCATTCTTCCTCCGGCACAAAGAATCAGTGGACAGCGACGATACGATGTGACCACCCTGCATCGGATGGTTGTGATCCAGAAAGCGCGGCAGACTGGATTTACGCTGAACGAGATCAAGCAACTTTTCTTCGGGTTTCGCGCTGGGACACCGCCTTCAGTCCGTTGGAAGAAGTTGAAGAAGCGCAAGATCGTCGAACTTGATGTGATGTTGGAGCACATCCAAACTATGCGTGACCTCTTGGATGAACAGGGCAAGTGCCGCTGTACGGCATTGGAGGAGTGCGGGAAGAAGTTGTTCGAGAAGCAGTGTGCAAGGCGGCTGCCCTAGTGAGTGGCAAGCTCCATGTACTCATCGGCACCCACGATCCTCAGCACGAGCCGCACCGGAATCGGGAATCGCCGTAGCGTAGAATCATGCACGACGTTCGGCGAGGAAAGCTGATATTTCTTCCCGCGAGTCTTTAGTTCGCAACCGCCCGCGGCAAGGACGTTCTTCACCCACTCGGATTGGCTGCTGTACGTCAGCGCGATGATGAAGCCGTTCGAGTCTCGAAAGACGTTTATGGGTGTACTGTAGACCTTGCCGGACTTTCGTCCGACGTGGGTCAGGATGCCGAAGCCGGGAAGCCAGCCCGCAAACAGGCTTGCGATTCGGTTCGTAAAAGCAATATTGATCCTCGCCAGCCATCGCTTGCGGAACCGCATGAGCAGGATTCCTGTGGCTGCAATGGAGATGATTATGATGGCTGCGGCAGTCACGGCTTGATGAAATCAGATGCGCTTGCGTCTATTCCGAGATGGCGAACGGCGTGCCGCGTCAGCGGTCACAAACTTGTGAGCCATGCCGAACAAGTCCCGCAGGACAACGGGTGTGACGCGGGAGAGGCGAACCAGCACGGAGGTGTAGTTCAGATAGTGGTCGGTCACGTAGTAAACGTCGGGAGCGGCTGCGAGCAGTTCGGCACGGTCGTCGAAGTCAACCCGAACCGCAAGCGAACCCGGCTCAGCCGAGCGATGAGAAGGCACACATGCCAAGAGTTTTCCGTGAATCTTCAATGCGGGTGACCCGTATGCCGTGCTTTCCTCCACGCCGGGCAACGCCAAGCCGATCTTGCGCACAGTGTCGAAGTTAATCGTGCTCCCAAGTTTCTTCGAGGTCTTGATCTGCTTCCGCAATCTTCCAGCCGCTTTTGAGGACTTCGAGGTTCGTGCGCCCGGAATTTTGCCGATCCGAGGGTCTCCAGCTAGCACAAGGTCGCATGCCCGCAGTGCCGCTGATTCAAAGTCAGGGGTGTCGGCTGGTAAGACCTGCCAACCCGTTACGCGTTTGCCCAACACTTGAATGGATCGCATGTTCGGAAACTCACGCCGCAAGCTCTGGTGGTGTTCTTGAGTAGTGGCAAGCCATACGCCGTTATCCGCAGTGTTCGCAGGCTTATCCCGGAGGATCAACACGATTTTGTCTTTTACATAGATTGCAAGGCAGCCAAACATTGGACGCGTGCAGGGTGATAGTGAGGAAATCGCATCAAGCACGAATGCGTGTGGAATAGGCTTGCGCTGCTTAGGCAGCAAGCTCGCATCCAGAGCTTCTGGAGAGACGTGTTTTCTCTTAGTCATACCCGTGCGCCTCTAGCCTCGCCCGCACAAGTCCGTGCAGCACTTTCCAAGTCTCTCAACACTGCACTAAAACAGAATCGAAGGCAGGTACGCGCCAGCGGGTTCGTTGTAAAGCCCCGTCGTCATCAACGTCATCGGCTGCACCACGCGAAGCCCGCTCTCAAGACACCAGCGAAAAAGTCCCGCGTTGCGAGTGGGCACAAGAATTCCCGGACCCTGAAACTCCGTGGCTGCGGCAATCAGTGCTTGCAAGTCCCGATTGGCCTCACCGACCGCATGACCGAAAAAGGCGACGGACGATGCGTAGGCTCTGATTCGCCCGTCCGATTCGGCGACCATCGCTGTTCCTTGCTGAATCGCGTCGTTAAGCTCGCCGCCACGGTCGTGCCCGTGGACTCGCATACAAAGGTCATTGCAGGCTCCGAGATCGCCCGGTTCCGCAGGGCGGACGTGATAGCCCAGCGGCGTCTTCTGAATCGGAGTGCCCTGCATGCATGCAAGTGGTTCCCGTACCACGAAACCGAGCTTCGCATAGAGTGAGAGCGAGCGATTGTGGTACGCCGCCTGAACGAGGCGAACTCCCTCGAACTTCCTCTCGGTCGCCCGTGTCATCACCGCTTGCATCAGTTGCCGTCCCGCACTGTGATTTTGTGCGCTGGGATCAATCGTAATCGGTCCTACACCCGCAATAGGCGTCCTCTCATCCAAGCAGTTGCTTCCGACGATTTTTCCGTCCTGTTCAGCGACTACGCAGAAAAACGATGGGTGCGAAAACATTGTCGAGAGCACATGTACAGGAATCTCCGGGGTTGGGAAATCTGGAGGGAAGTTGTGCTTGTTGGCGAGCGTTCCAAAGGCTTCGAAACAGATTTTTCCGCAGGCTTCGGCGTCGGTTGGATTAGCGCGGCGAATGACGAGAGCTTGATTTTCGGCGACCCACGATTGCGGCTGTGCTGCCATGATGATTGCCTCCTTCCATGGCTCCGTTATCCCGCGCACATGCGGGATGGCTGCCCACTGCGGCGGAACTCACGACGCAATGTTAGGAGTGCTGCGAACGGGAAGTCAACGGAAGGTTGGAGCACAGCCCTCGCTTGACAAGCTCCTGCGATGAGCGGAGAATGCGGTTCACTCAGAGTGAGTGCCAGCCGTTCGCTCACAGCTACGCAGTGCTCCATATTGAAGCTGTCACCCACCCTTTATTGATCTAGCGTTCTTATTCTGCGTTCTCATTCCTTTTTTGTACTCGAAAACTAGGAGGTAGGCTATGGTCGAGCGATGGCGTCAACTCTGGCTGGAAGACAATGGACAGGACATAGCTGAATACGCCGTGATGCTGGCAGTCATTCTCGTGCTCGTGGTTGGGACGATCCGCTTGGTCGGAAGCAACGCGAACAACGTGTTTTCGAATGTTGCAAGTTCCGTTCAATGACCACAGATGAGCAGATTGGCATGGTAAACTGTCCGCCTTTAGGGCGTCAGCAATGAGTATCAGGGTGCCGGGAACCGACTGTCTTCGTCTGAAACTGCGAATCATGAGCGACGCGGACCTGTGGGGGTTGTTCGTTCATCACCGGGAGGAGTGTTCACACGAGTTCTGGGAAGAAGTGGAGAATCGTAAAGCTGCTGGCACTTTGTCGAAGGGCAGCCCGTTCTGGACGATGGGGAACATCGCGAGACATTTTCACACCCGAAGCTCATGTGACGATTCCAATCTGATTGAACTCACCCGCGTGGAATGGGAAGCCCGAAAACGCCGGAAAATGTTTCGACTTATCTCAGCCTAGAGACGGAGCGAACGGCACTCGCACAATCTCATCGCTCATGCTGTCATTGCAGCTTCGCGTACTCCGCTTTGGCTTGCTTGAGGATGGGGATGTCGGGGTCGGCGTCTTTCCAGAGGGTGAGGAAATCTTTGTAGGCGGCGAGCGCACGGACACGGGCCGCGTCGGCATCCGCTCCCTGCGAGGTTTTCGACTGCAAGGCGTTGGCACGAGCCATGCCCAGATGCGCCAACGCTCCCGTCCAACAGTTCCAGACAATACCGCTGTGGTCGAGAATCTTCTGGAACTCGGCAGATGCCTCAGCACCTTGCCCTGCTGCCAAATACGCATCGCCACGAACATAGGTCGGGTACAGGCAGGAGATATTGTTCACAAACGCAATCTGCCCGTACTCGATGGGCGGCAGGGCGGGTTGCAGTCCGTTGATTGCGGCAGCCGTTTCCTTGCGGTCGAGTGCCAGTTGCGCTCGAATCACTGGCAGCCAGAGAGACTGCATCTGCGTGTCCAGCGGATAACGCTTGTTCAGGTCTTGCGCCAGCGACTCGGCTCGCGCCGTGTCGCCCGCCATGGCAAACGCAAGAGCCGCTTCGACCTCAACACCCTGACTGGTGGGAACCAGTTTCACGCCGTCCGCCGCTGATTGCTTTGCTTGCACCGCATTTCCTAAGGCAGCTTCGCGAAGCGCCGCATTTTCCAGCCAGATTGCCCCAGCTTCCTTGCTGTCAGCATGAATCGCGGAATCTACAGACCGTTTGGTCAACTCCCGCGCTTTTCCGATATGACCCGCGTATCCCTCAGTGTCGGATTCGAGGGAGAGCCCTATGTGCTCAGAGTCGGGATTGTCCACATACCACTGCTGCTGTTGCTGCATTGTCGATGCGTCGTCAGCGAGAAAGCCCCAGGCATAAAGTGCAGTGCGCAGGAGAAAATCGCCAATCTTTCGCGCAGTCGCCTCACGGATCGTCTCGCGGGCTTCATCGAGACGCTGTAACGCGAGCATGTAGTTGGCAAGATTGTCGTACGTGCTGGTGCGATCAGGAAACCTGCGTTGGGCTCGCAGCGTTATATCCGCCGCCCGCTGATACTGTCCAAGTAATGCCAAAGTCGTGCCCAAATTGACGTAACCATCGGCATTGCCCGGATAGGTGTCAATCGACTCTTGGTACGTCCGTGCTGACTTGTCCAATTCTCCGGTTACGCCTACGTAGTAGGCAGCAGTAATGACAAGCCTTTCATGCTCACTGGCGTGTTCTCGCAATACGAATGCTTTAGTGTAATTCTCATTGGCCCGTGCTGGCTCCATCAGGTTGTCATATGCATGCGCCAAGAGCAAATAAGCCGATGCAAAGTTCGGATCGAGCTGAACAGCATGTTGAAGGTAAGGCACAGCGGCTGCACCACCCTTCTCGTTGTAGAACTTTCCACCCAGACTGTACTGTTGCAGGGCTTCCAGTGAAAATGTGGTGGCGTGGGCCAACGGGACATCGAATCTCTGCACCGACGCAAGCGACTCGCCCAATTCGCTGCGCAGCTTTGATGCTACTTCACCCAGCGTGTCCAGCACTTTCTCTTTCGCAGGAGCGGCTGCCTGTTCCTGCGCGAGCATATCTCCGCTCAGGCAGTTCACCGCTTTCAGTCCCAGCACGTATTGGCTACCCAGACTGGCAATCGACCCAGCAAGGTACGCCTTGCTGTCCGCCCGCTGGCAAAGTTCCCGCGCAACGTCGGGAGTGAGCTTGGTATCGCGTGGCTTGGTCATCAATTTCAAGGTCGCCGCGACCTTGTTATCGGAAAGCACATTCAGAAACGGCGACTGGTTGAGAGCCACGCTGAGCGCCGTCTTGAGCGTGTCGTCGAACACTGGGTCGCCCGTGCTGTTCGCGAAGTCGGCAAGAACGACGGTGTCCTTGTCTGTGAGGGGCTTGGTGCGATGCGAACGGTAGTAGAGACCACCAATAATCAATGCCACCACTACAAAGGAGGGAACTACGATCCTCCAGATGTTTCTCTTCTTGGCTAAGGGAACCTCAGCTAATTTCGGTGCGGCGGCGGCTGACGCCGACATGGCGATAGCAGGTCTGGAACCTGATGCTGGAGTCGTTTGTGCAATTGCTGCTTGCATCCCGCTTTCCTGCACGGGTTCAACTCTTCCGGAACTTGCCGATGGTACGCGCCCCGTCTCCGTGTCCCGCTTCAGCCGTTGCAGTTCGGCTCGCATCTCAGAAGCGTGCTGATAGCGCAGGTTACGGTCTTTCTCTAGCGCACGATTGATTATGTCTTCGAGCTTGGGCGGAATATCCCGGTTGAAACGAATCGCCGGAGGCGGATCAGAGTGCAGTATGGCGTCGAAGATGAGCGCAGAGGTTTCGCCATGAAAGGGCAACGCCCCGGTTGTCATCTCGTACAGCACCGCCCCGAAAGAAAACAGATCGGTGCGGGCATCGAGTTCTTTGCCCTTGGCTTGCTCCGGCGACATATAAGCGATGGTTCCGAGCGTCGAGCCGGGGCTGGTCAAATGATCGGCGTCCACTGAACCCGTCTGCGTGCCTGCCGCTGCGATGTTGCTCCCGGAACTGGCTGTGACCACAACCTTCGCTAGCCCGAAATCCAGAATCTTGGCGTGTCCTCGTTTGGTCACGAAGATGTTCGCGGGCTTAATGTCCCGATGGATGATGCCCTCTGCATGGGCCGCGTCGAGTGCATCGGCAATTTCGATGGCGAGCGAGAGAATCAACTCGGTTTCCATCGGTCGCCCTGCGATGCGATGCTTCAACGTCAGCCCATCCAGAAACTCCATGGCGATGAACGCTTCACCGTGCTGGTCATCAATTTCATAAATGGTGCAGATGTTCGGATGGTTTAGTGCAGAGGCAGCTTTAGCTTCGCGCTGAAAACGGGCGAGTGTTTGCGGGTCTTTGGCTACGTCGTCGGGCAGGAACTTGAGAGCCACAAAGCGACCTAGTTTCACATCCTCAGCCTTGTAGACCACGCCCATGCCGCCCCCACCGAGCTTGTCGATGATGCGGTAGTGCGAGATGGTTTGGCCGATCATGGGCGCAGGACTCAGGGTGCAATGGTAGGGATGCGGGGAAGGGGAAGTCAATGCAGCGCAACAATGCTGCGGTTCAACCGCACATGCATCTCGCGGTTGTCGTCGAGAATCTTCAAATGCTCTTCGATGCTGAGCATTCGCTTGACATACAGTCGCTTGTTGTCCGCTGCACAGACTTTTCGGTAGGGACAACAGGTCCACAGGCTGGGTTTGATGCAGCACTCCAGGCCCTGATACCAGATTCCCTTGCTCGTTGGACGATCGACTTTAGTTAATCGCAAGGGCAACACGGCTTACGCCGTGACTAAATACCTCTCCTGAGCACCATCCTCCGCCGATTCCTCCTCCTGCGGAGGACCGAGAACAAAGCTCGTACCAGTGTCCTCGACGGCACTATCGATCAACTCCTCGAGAAAGTCATTATCTTTTTCTTCTAATTCTGCCTTCCACTCTGCTTCTTCTTCTGAACTCCATGGCCACTCTGTGCTCCTGTCCATCTTGAACCTCCTACGCGCCGGCTTTCAGACTGATCGCTTTTGGCTTATCGGAACTTCTGGGATGATTGGGACAAGTTCCTTCGTATTGCATAATGAAACTCGTGCAGCAAATTCACAGTGATCTGCGTCACATCATCCGGGTGGCGCATCAGGGCTGCGCACCAGGACTCCCTAGTCCTGACGGTCGTTGGTGAAATGGAGATTTTAGGCCAGTGATGGCGTCGAGGAGCATAATGTCATCGCGACAATATTGCAGACTGTGAAAGCGTCTTATTCGAACTTAAAAGGAATTTCCGGTTCACTATGGAGAGGGGTTCGGATTGTTGACGTTACCAGTTAGAAGGATTTTCTAGGGAGCAGTTAGCGCTCATGACCTGTCGATGTGTCGATGAGCGTTATTGGGATATTACACCAGCCGTCAGTAGTAATCGATCGTTCTCGTGTCTTGCTCTACCTCAATCATGCGGTTGGAAGTGGCATCCCAGACAAATACTGTCCGTGAGGTCCAGTTTCCATGGGCATCCCGGGCGTACTTGATCTCTGCTTTCTCATCCATGACGCCTTCGAGATTGTAATGTTCCTCGCTGTCGGGCTCGAGATTACCCTCGCCGGAAGTGTGTTGGACTGTCTTCTCCATCCGCCCGGAACCCTGCTCATCGAACTTGTAATCAACGCAAAGTGCTGTACGGCAAATACCTAGGCTGTCGGAGGACGACACCATGGACCTGTAGCCGACCTTGTACCAGTAGGACAACAGTTCGCCGTCGCTGTTTAACGCGAGATGCCAAACGAGTTGGCCTTCTGAATCGTAGGACCAGCGGTCGAATCTAGTCTTGTCATTCGACTCACGAGTTTGACAATTCTGAACAATATGCCCATTCTCGTCATAGATTTTCCATTCATCATCCCCGTTAGGCAGAGTCGAGTATTCTGATGTCAACCTGCCGCCATTGTCGTAATTGCGGGAACTGACGGTATTGCCCTTTTCATCGAGGCGAGTCACCTCGCGATTGTCCACCTTGGAGCCTCTCAGATATGTCACTTCTCGGGCTCCGTCAGGCAGTGTGGCTTCCTCTCTTCGTGTTTCCTGGGTGCGACCCGTGCTGTCTGTGCAGACCTCCGTTCCATCGGCTTGGAAAGTACACTTGGAGATTGCCTCAAACCCATCAAGACTGCAAGCCGAAGCGAACTCAGTGCGTCTTCCTTGGATATCAAAGACAGCCCAGTCTGGGTTCGCTTGAACCATCAGCTTGCGTTGCGCCAGGGAACGGGGGTCGGGATTGGGTCTTACAACAGTCGTGAGAGAGGATCGTACTAGACCTTCAAAACCGAGAGTTCTTCGCTCGGTCCAATGTTGTGGTTCTTGTGCGCCCGAGGGCAAACCGGATAGCGCAAGCAAACAGGGTAGAGAAAGAAGGCGTAGGAACATTGCCGGGCCTCTCACCTACATTCTACATTCGCCCAACTGTTGAAACCAGGCGATGGCACAAGCTTGCGCCGTCTGTTTGCCCGTCAGCTGAGGTTTTGAGCGACGAGCAGCACTATCGCAACCCAGAATGTGGCTTTAACACGCCCGCATGCTGTCGAAGAACTCTTTGTGCTTGGCGACGATCTGGTCGCGCACCTGGTTGTCCACGTCCAGGGACCAGACCCCTTCATCATGCGTACCGCCCAACACAATTCCATCATGTCGCGAAAACATATACAGGTCTCCGGGAATGACCGAGTACTCGATCTCCGGCTGTGGCAACAGAAAAGTTAGCTGCCCTTTTACCGGAGTCAGTTCCTCGTCCTTAAACAACGATTTCGCGCCCAATCCTGTGCAGTTGAAGACCAATCTTTCTGGTAACCGGCTGATCTCTGCAGTTTCGTGAAACTCGCGTACCTGAACCTTGCCTCCAGCCGTAAGAAAATCCTGCATCAGCGCCGTCAAGTAAATAGGAGGCTCGATAAGCATGGTGTCGAATGTGCGCACGAAATCATAGCCAGCGAAGGGATGCTGTCCCGGCCCGAGGTCTCGAAACTCCGGCGTCAACCGGCCCACAAGTCCCTGCCGGCTGAAATCACCTGTGTCCGGGAACGGGGAATGCCCAAGCCGGAAACTGCTTGTCCAGCGCACACCGTAGCGAGAGCCAACCATCGTCTGAAAGCGAGCGAATGCGAAGTTGCACGCTTTCGCGAACTGGTCGTTGAAGGCAGGGGTGCGGAATTGCTCCTGGAAAAGGGTAACCGGATACCAGAATCCGCCGGCGACATTGGAAGTGGTGTTCGGAGGCAGATCTTTCGCGTAGATGGTGACTTGAAATCCGGAATCCTGCAGCAGGCGGGCCGTGGAAAGCCCTACCACGCCGGAGCCTAGCACGGCGACAGGACCGCTATGTCCGGGCGCGCCGAGATCGACAGCGAGGCTTGCTGTTCCCCACGACAACGTGATTCCGGCGCCGCCGTGTCCGTAGTTGTGAACCACCAGACTGTCCCCGATCTGCTCGGAGTGGACGACGAACCCGGAGCGGCGGTAAGGACGCAATCCGCAGATCGATCGTATGATTCGATCGGCCGAAACATTGACCCGCGCCAGGCACTGAGGCTGGGATACGGTTGCCCTGACCAGTTTTTTCGCACAGGACGGCAGAATGGTTGAAGCACTCGCGATCGCGAGGCCTTTCAGAAGTTCGCGGCGATGCATAGTGATGCGAGAGGCCAGAACGCAAAGGAGACTATCACATTCCCATCACCAAACCACGTGGGGGAATCAATGGAATTCACAACCAAAGTTCCTGCCAACTCAACTGTTATTGCCGGCGATTACACGCAATATAAAAAGGCGCCCACTTTTGCGGTAGGTTGTGGATTGTCCGCATCGCCAAACTGGCGAAAAGGAGCGCCTTTCTATATTGCGTGCAATCGAGATTTATCGGCATTTAAACCAAGGGAGCCGTCAGTTCGCGGCCACCGCGATTTTCCAGCAGTTGGCCCTGCCCAATAGTCGCGAAGCTTTGCGCGATACTCAGAGGCTCCTGGTCCGATTCCAGTTCCCAGCGCGGATTCTCCTTGACAATTCTGCATCTGGGTGTAGTGTGTTAGCCGCATTTCCGAGCTTCTCCGCAGGGCCAATTGAAAGTCCGGGAGGTGACCCCTCGATTCCGAACCCAACGGAAATCCTGGAATTTTGATCCAGCACACAAAGGAGAGACCAAATGACGATGAAGTCCTGTGCAAAAGTCGCGGGAGCCGTCGTAACGTTTGTTGCGATCGTTCTTGCGGGAATGTCGATCAAGCCCCCCCGCGCTCAGGCGGACAACGACGACGACACCGACTCCAGAGTTAGAATCGGTTTCAAGATAGCGCCCGTCCCCCTGAATCTGGAAGGGAAAGACCACGACCTTGTAGGACTAGGCAGCTATCTGGTAAACGCTGTTGGCGACTGCAATGGTTGCCACAGCGCTAACGCCCCTCCACTCTTCATTTACGCATACACCACAGGCAGAAACCCGTACTTTGCCCAGCCGGAGAAGGTCGATCCGGCCGTCTACCTGAGTGGGGGCGAGAACTTCGGATCGGTTGGGACTCCGACCGGGCCGAACGGGTACGCAGGTCCAAACATCATCACCCGAAACTTAACACCGAATAAGTATGGGCTGCCGGAAGGCGGGCACACGCTTTCCGGTTTTAAGCAGATCCTGAGGCATGGCACAGATTTCGACCACATCCATCCCACTTGTACACCAGCACAGCTGGCAGAAATTGAGGCAGGTGGCACGCCAGTTTGCATTCCCACTGGACCCATCGTTTACGATGCGATGGGCGATACCTACAACAATATCCCGGACGGTGACCTTCTCCAAATCATGCCATGGGCAACGTTTCGGAATATGAGCGACCGCGACATCGAGGCCATCTACGAATATCTAAGCGCGATCCCCTGCATCGACAACACAACCAGCACGCCGCCGGCAGGCGCCCCCAACGAGCTACGCAATGACTGCGGGGCCGGGGACACGGCGGCCAATGACACTGTCAAAGATTCCGGAAATCAGCACTCTATGCGATCGCACCGGAGCCACTGAATGTTGGCTGAAAAACTTACGCTTGGTCGGATCTGGCAACTATCTAGTCAATGCCTGACGGCTGGCCTACATTCAGCTCTATACCCTAAACAAATGCCCCACCCTTCGCCATTTCCCGAAGGGTGGGTTCTCCATTACCGATGCCTGTCCTTTTTTCCGCGGTCTTGCAGCGACAGGACGGGACATTTGAGCTTTAACTCTTTGTTTAGCTTGCTGCCGAGCTCATTGGGCCGTTCCCATGAGAACGGCTTGCAGTCGTGATTTGGGAAAGAAAGAAAGCAGACTCCTGGAAGCTCCACGGAGGGCCTGAGATTCAAGCCGCTGAAAGAAAGTTAGCGGGACTTTCCGGAGGCAACTGTTGCAACCAGACCTTAGCGCTCAAAACCCTCAGTGAGCGTTACGGGGATGTTACGTCAGCCAACCACGAGTAGTTGGCTCCCGCGAATGCCTTTGCCGAACTTCGCTTGGCCTCGACCAGCTCCTCAGCAGGCCTCTTCAGACCGCTATTGCCGGTCGTGAAACCCGATAAAGCTGCCCGGCAAAGGCTCCCAAGCCCAGGCACACCACACCGAAGCGGACCAGCCCGCCAAGATACGGGATGAACCCAACAATCGTGAGGATCAACAGGCCCACCAGCAGTCCCAGCAGCCAATCGCCCTTCGTGGCTCCCGAGGGTTTCAGGAGTATCCGCCCCAGAAAGGCTCCAACCCAAACCTTCGCCAGGTAGATCGCAACCAGATACACCGCGAACACCATTAGCGAGATCGGGATGCCAACCAGCGTGAGGGCTACGACGACCGTGGCCACCGGCACTCCCGCCAGAACCCCAACCCCCAGCCCAAGGCTGAGCCAGCCTGAGCCCACCGCTTGAGTCGTGGCCCGGAAAAAACCGGGAAACAGAAGCAGGCCCAGCCATCCCACCAGCATGGCGGCGGCGAACCAGACCGCCTGGTGAAAGTAGAATCTGGGGCGCGCATACCGGCTCTTCCGCACCTGCACCTGAATGTCACGTTTGCCCGCAATGGTCGCACCGTCGGCGATGCGGACCTCTTTTAGGTGGTGCACGCGAGCGCTCAGATTGCCGCCGATCCGGGCTGTGTTCGACAGCGTAAGGCTGACTCCGGTCATGGTTAGATCGCGGCCGATACTGCCGCTCACATCGGCATTGCCACTCGTCAAGATGTCCACACTGCGCTTGACCTCGCCCTCGAGGCTAACGTCGCCAGCGGCAGCCAGGATCCCTTCACCCACCTGGGCACGGTCATTGACTCGCAAGGCTTGCGCAAAGCCGTAGATGCTGTGACCCAATTGCCCGTTCAAGTCGAGCGACTGCGAAAAGTCGAAGATGCGGCCTTCGACGGTCCCGCTGACCACGATTCTCTTGGCAAAACTGACCAGGTCGCCCTTGACGGTGCCACGAATTTCCACGGTCCGGGCAAAAGCCAGCAGATCCCCATTGATCACGCCTTCAATGCGCACAGTGTTGCCGGCGGCCATAAGGGTGTCGTCCACAGTTTCGCTCGCCGGTACGGTGACGAACTCCCCGTGACGCCGATCCAGCGCAAAGCTGGACAACGACAACGTAAGCAGGACCATCAGCACGCCGAAGCCAGCCCTGGGTAGCCGCCATCGGCGCCCCAGCACCAGTGCACTGCCGCCCAGCAGCAATAGAAAAACGAAACCCCCAACGACCTCAGCATATTCATTCAACATGGCAGTACCTCCGTGCGCGAAGTAGTCAGAAACGTTAAACACCAGGTTCGTCAGGCCGCTGCGGCTGAAGGGATTGACCCACTCCAGCGCTCCGGGAATTCCTATCTGATCGAACCAACCGGAAAAGATCGAACCTAAGGCCAGCAACACGGCCATCACCGCCAAGTCACGCCACACCCCGGACAAGCGCAACCGGGAGAAGGCCACGGGGCTGGCTCCTTCTTCTGAAAGCTCGCTCAGGCTTTCGCTCAGCACGCGGTTCTCCGCGCGCAATGCGTCCAGTAGGTGCCGGCAGGTCCGGCACGTGGCCATGTGCTCTCGCATACGCAGCGCCTCGTCCGCGGCCAGTTCGCCATCCACGAAGAGGGCACACGCTTGTTCCGAATAACATTCCATGATCACTTGCTCCTTGGGGCCAATCTCCGGCGCAGCTCCTGCTTGGCGCGAAATATCAGCGCCGCCACGTAGTTTTTCTCCAGGCCCAATTGCTGGGCGATTTCGTTGTAACTCAGTTCGCTGTAATAGCGCAGGATCAGAGGCAGACGATAGTTCTCCGGCAGGCGTGCGATCGTATTCCGCACCTGCACCCTCTCTTCCTTGCTGATGACAGCACCCAGCGGCGACAGCTCCGCGCTGGGTGCCTCAATGACCGCGGCTCCGTCTTCAATTTCCACAAACACCTTCAGTCCACGCTGCCGGCGCCGCAAAGCGTCAATGCATTGGTTGCCGGCCACCCGCAGCAGCCATCTGGGAAACGGTATCGAACCGTCGTAGCTCTCGATGGTGTGCTGCAGCTTGAGGAAGAATTCGCTGGTGGCATCTTCTGCGCCCTCCCGTGAATCCAGCATGTAACGGCATAATCCGAATACGCGCTGGACATAGCGGCGATAGATCTCTTCCAGAGCCTCGCCGTCGTGACCGCGTGCGCGCTCGATCAGGTTCTCCAAACCGAGCCCCTCCATCTGCCTGGTTTCGCCCTCGCGGGGCTGCGGTCCTTTCGCCATGTGCTTTTTGGCGTCCATAAAGCAGTACGCTGCAGATCGAAGGAAATTACATACATTTTAGGGGACGAGAGAACTCAGGCTGGGCGCGAAGTGAACCGCAACCACGAAAGGTCAATGCATTGTGAGAGAGCGGCCCGTATACATGCGGCAACGCAGAACGGAGGGAACAGATTAGGAAAATCGGCCGAGGAATGGCACTTTACCTTGAGGGAAAGACTCCGTTGACGCGAATGATCTTTCCCTGCGGATGAGCAATCCTGCTCAGACGAGAGTCCCGTGGGGTGCTAACGTCAAATTGTGCCCTAGTCCTCGAGTCGAAGCCGCCGAGGTGCCGGAAAGTCGCGTGCCGCTTCAAAGGAGCGAGCTATGGTGACGCGAGTCGAACCAATCCGGGTCATTTCCTTTTCCTTTATTCTGCTGGCCGCTTGCGCGGCGTTGTGCCAGAACGAAAGTTCTTCTGTTGATTTGCTTCAGAGGGACGGCTCAAACTCGCCTGCAGTGCAACACCAGGAGGCACGCACGTGGAGATCACTTGCTGATGCTCCCTCTACAGTGCAGCCCCCAAGACAGGCAGAGAAATTTCAGTTGTTCGGCGGTGAAGCGCGTTTGCCTTTAACATTTGGCGGGGTAGGCATCAACGCGGGCGTAATGCGTGAAGCAGAGCCACCACACCTCGCTCCCGAATCGCAGCCCAGCTTTGCCGTGTTCTATAAAGCGGGGGTTACTCAAAAAGAGTCCAGCAACTTTGTTGCTAAGTACTTGCATCCGCCGTTGCTCAAACAGAACCTGCGTTATCATCCGTTGACTAGCGGCAGCTTTATGAGCCGGGCCACGTACGCTGCTTCGCGCATTTTTATCATGCGCGACGACTCAGGAAAGAGGAGGCTAAATACCTCGTATTTCCTCGGGGTACTAAGTTCGATCGCTGCACATAATGCTTCGCGTCCTTATTGGATGCGTTCCAATGCGGCGCCGTTCACCGATTTTGGTTCGACGATCGGAAACGACGCGGGTATCAACCTCTTCCACGAGTTTGAGCCGGGCATCCGGCAAATGGTAAAGAACCACACGCCGAGGTTCGCGTTTAAAATCGAAGAGCGCATAACCCGCGACCAGAACTTGAAGGAAGTTGTCTCCGGCCCGGCCCGATAATGTTCCCGTCGGTGCGGCCTGCCTGCGTCAAGAAGTCGGCTGATAACCTTCCATTGGGCGTACACTGGGTCGTCGGTGCGAGCAGGATGTAGCGGGCACCAACCAACAACGGCGAAAACGTTTGGCAAATGTGAAAACGAAAAAGGGTGTGATTGGAATCCTCACTGGTGGCGGGGATGTGCCGGGCCTCAACCCCGCCATTCGCGCCGTAACCATCCGCGCGCTGCGCGAGGGCTGCGAAGTGATTGGCATCCGTCGGGGATGGGCCGGGCTGGTCGACATCGTCCGTGAAAAAGACTACGACAACAGCGAGAACTGCCAAACCTTATCAGAGGATCTGGTCAACCGAACCGGCCGTACCGGTGGCACATTCTTGCACAGCTCGCGCACCAACCCCAGCAAGGTGAAGAAGGACAGCGTTCCTGCTCACCTGCAATCTTCTTACAACGCCGAAACAAACGATCTGACCGCCGAAGTTCTGAAGAACTTGGATTGGCTCGGCATCGACTACCTGATCCCGATTGGCGGCGACGACACGCTGAGCTACGGCGTGCGCCTCTATCAGGAAGGCGTAAAGGTAGTCGCCATTCCCAAGACCATGGACAACGACGTTCCCGGCACCGACTACTGTATCGGTTTCAGCACCGCGGTCACGCGCACCATCTCTATGACCAACAGCTTGCGCACCAGCGCCGGCTCTCATGAGCGCTTCATGGTCCTCGAAGTCTTCGGCCGATATGCTGGATTCACCGCCATGCTGCCCACCATGGCTGGAGCCGCGAACCGCTGCGTGATTCCGGAACACAAATTCGACATTGAGAGGCTCACCGAGTTGCTGGTCTCGGACCGGCAGAAGAACCCCAGCCACTATTCCGTCGTCCTGGTGTCGGAAGGTGCGATGTTTCAAGGCGGAGAAATGGTCTTCGAGGCGGAGGCGACTGACGCCTTCGGCCACAAGAAACTCGGAGGCATCGGAGACCTAGTGTCGGAAAAGCTGAAGGAGCTTTCCCCCAAGTACAACAACGGTAAGAAGATTGACGTCATAAACCAGAAACTCGGCTACCTGGTCCGCTGCGGTGATCCCGACGCCATTGACTCCATCGTCCCCATGGCCTATGGCAATCTTGCCCTGGACTTGCTCCTGGGCAAGATCCACGGACGAATTGTGGTCCTCAGGAATGGCCGTTACGACAACATGCCCATCGACACGGTAACTGCCTCGAAAAAAGTCGTTAACGTAAAAGAGCAGTACAACGTCGACCGCCTCCGCCCCCATTACAAGAGCTTCGAGATGAAGCCACTCTTTATCATGACCAGCGAAACGGGATAGCGCACATCGGCGCCGCAGGCCGTTACGTTTTGTTTCCCGGCGAATCAGCAGCCTTTTTGGGCCGCTGAATGGTACCTCTTCAACTCGCTATGGGCATCGGTTTATCTTCGGACTGCGTTTCAATATCCTCCAATCTCTGCCTGCGATGCAGAAACACATACGCAGCCAGCAATGTAAGCATGAGTAACGAGCAAATCATCACGAACAAAGCGAAAGCAGTCACGTTCCGGATGGGGCGCGTGATCTCGCGATCTTCCTGACTGGCCACGACGATCCAGGGAAGTTTGGCGTACGCGTCCTTCAACCCGGTATCGGCGAACCCGACGAGATAGGAGTCACCTTTGGAGAGCCGTGTGAAAAGGTATCCGGTTTCGCGGCCCCGCAAGTTCCCTAGAGAATCCCGGATTGCGGCGTACTCTTCGGAACGCATCTTCAGGGACGGGGGCACGCCGGGTGCCTCGATCACAGTTCCATCGTCACCCACCAGGAACAAGCGCCCGGTACTGCCGATCTGCTCCCGGTTCAGCTGAGCGAATAGTGGCGACACATCCATCAGAGCGGTGACCGCGCCGATGAACCTGCCTGTTCCTTCCTGCAGGATGGGGTAGGAGATGCTGAGGTAGTAGAGCCGGTTCTGTTCGTCGTAGCGCAGATCAGCCACGTCGAGTGTACCTTGTCCTTGTGAATACAAAACTTCCCAGTACGCACGATCCGTCTGAAAGTAATGCGTAGGCTTATCGGTTGCCGCGACGGTGGCGCCGACAGTATCCGCAACCGTGATTCTCAGCAAGTTGGGATTTAGCTCCCGCAGGTGACGGAGTTGGTGGGCCAAGTCGGAGGTGAGCATATTTCTTGCCAGAGTGTCGCTCTCCGGGCTACTCCATTTCAGCTCGATGGCTCCGAGTTTGCTGGCGATGGAGTCCTCGGAAAGACGCTCGTACTGGTGGTTCGCGGAGCTGACCGCTTCAACAACACTCGGGTTGTTGGCGATCACGCTCACGTTCTTCACGGACTCTCCGACAAATTCGGAGGTGAACTCAGCTGCGGTCCGGGTAATGGATCGGATGTTTTCACCCGCTATCTGGCGAATCTGGCTGTCTCCCTGTAACGCCACATAGAAGCCGAGTACCGTGAGCGGAACCAGAATCAAAATGAGAGCGCGAAGCACTCTTTGGAGGGAAGCACGTAATTCCAGGGAATCGAGGGGCATGGGATCCTCCTCTCTAACGGCCGGACGGCCGTTGCACATGGATCGCACCTGCCTCCCCGCCCCTGCGAGAGCGTAAGAAGCAGGTGACTAACTCAACCTTAGGCGGTTCAAACCATTTTGTATGTGACCAGCCGCACAATCTGGTGCGCCTTCCGGAGCAGCGTCAACCTCACCCCAGCGGGACTCGGGGGGCGGGTCATCCCAGCTTCGTGCGCTCAACCGATTGTGACTTGTTCCACGTTTCCTCGATTCTTAAGCCGCCGCCGCGACCGGAGCACGCTTTTCCATTGGCAAGAACTTACGCACATCGTGTCCGGTATAGATTTGCCGCGGACGCGCGATCTTCTGCTCCGAATCGTCCAGCATCTCCTGCCATTGCGCCAGCCAGCCGACTGTGCGCGGGATGGCAAACAGCACCGTGAACATCTCCGGTTTGAAGCCCATGGCCTGGTAGATGATTCCGGAGTAAAAGTCCACGTTGGGATACAGTTTGCGCGTGACGAAATAATCATCTTCCAGTGCAATCCGCTCCAGCTCGAGGGCAATATCGAGCTTCGAATTGCGCCCCGTGACCTGGAACACCTGCTCGGCCGTCCACTTGATGATCTTGGCGCGTGGATCGTAGTTCTTATAAACCCGGTGCCCAAAGCCCATCAGCTTGCCATGCCCGTCCTTGACCTTCTTGACGTAGGCAGGCACGTTGTCCTTCGAGCCAATCTCGTCCAGCATTTTCAGGACTTCTTCGTTTGCCCCACCGTGCAGTGGTCCCGAAAGGGCTGCGGCCGCTGCGGCCGTGGTCAGGTAAGGATCAGCATGCGAACTGCCCACGGAGCGCATCACGTTCGCGCTGCAGTTCTGCTCATGATCGGCGTGCAATATAAACAAAATGTCGAGCGCCCGTGCCAACACTGGATTGGCAACGTATTTCGGTTCGACCATCTTCCACAGCATGTTCAGGAAGTTCTCGGCATAGTTCAGATCATTGTCCGGGTATACGTAGGGGAAACCTAGACTGTGCCGGTAGGACATTGCCGCGATTGAAGGCATTTTCCCAATCAGGCGCTTGATCTGAAGCAAGCGGTTGTTGGGGTCGTGGATGGCGCGAGCTTCCGGATAGACGGCCGACAATGCGGCCACGGTGCTTACAAGCATAGCCATCGGGTGGGCATCGTGGTGGAAACCCTCCATGAACTTCTTTGTGGATTCGTGCAGCATGGTGTGGTGCGTGATCTCCTTCACCCAGTTCTCTAGTTCAACCTTGTTAGGTAGATCTCCGAAGAGAATCAGATAGGCCACCTCGAGGAAGGTGCAGTGCTCAGCCAGCACTTCAATAGGGTAGCCGCGATAGCGCAAAATACCGCGTTCGCCATCAATAAAGGTGATGCTGCTGTGACAGGATGCTGTGTTCATGAAAGCCGGATCGTAGGTCATGAGTCCGAAGTCTTCCGGGCCGGTCTTAATCTGACGTAAGTCCATAGCCCGAACGGTTTCCTTCTCGATGGATAGGTTGTAAGTTAGGTGCGTGCGATTGTCAGTAATAGTGAGAGTGTCTTGGGGCATGGTAAGTATCTCCTTTTGCTCAGAGGGTCTGAGGCTGATGGATGGCGTAAATGTGGCGGGCGTTCAGAAGAGTCAACGATAATGCGCCCTAGGTTTTCCATGACGGCCCCTTGGGAAGGAGGTGGCCGATTGCGCGATGACTAAACGTCTGCTGATGCCATCACTCGCGGCGAGCCCGCGGAGCGACGCACCATCGTTACACGTCGCGCAGATTCCCGCTGCGACTAATGTCACCATTCCCTGTGCGTCCCATCACACCAGTTTCCCTTCGCTCGGCGGGCGCAGCTTGGACTTGTTCCCGGCCTATCGCAGCGTGCAGATCAACATCAGACAAAATAAAGACAGATCATCTGCCCCGATATATTCAGCTCTTGCTGGAGGTCACCGCGAAGAATGCAGTCGCCTCCTGCTCCACGTTCTTGCTGCCGCAATATGGGCAAGAGATTGCTTCCTTTTCGTGCTCGGTCAGTGTGATGATCTTTTCGAACGTCTTATTGCAGTCCTTACAGATGTAGTCGTAAACGGGCATGAGCAACCTCCCATGTATCCTGTGATGAACGAATTTGTAGCCTGTTTCAACATCAGAAGGCTCGGGACGAATCAACACTGCTTCGGAATGTTGTGGGAAACTGAGGGATCGCGGGGCCCCAGTTGGCAAGAACAGACCTATGCTATTCTTGCGTCGATATTGGTCACATTCGTAAGTTCCTGCCGCTCAAACATCGCCGACGCTCGTTGCGCGTCTGAGAGGAAAGGCGACGAATTCACGGCGGAATCGACACTCATTTCCACTAGGCCTTCCAGTGCCTGAAGAACCTTTTCCCAGAGATATCCCGCCAATACCGGGAACACAGAGCAGGCAAGCAGTGACAGTGACAACGACAGCGAAAAACCCGAATTTCGCGCCCAAGACCATTGGCCCGCGAGGCTCGATGCCACCACGAGCACACCACCCAAGACGAGGCCGGTGAACTTCGCCTTTTCAGCGAAATCCGCAATTGTACGAGCGACTTGGTAAGCCTGCCGGTACCGTTCCATAGCTGCTGTGCTTTCACTTGACTCCGCTGAGAACGGAAGGATCGTTGCGGTGCTCATGTGAACCTCCTTGCAAGGAAAGTAGTCTCAAAAGTTACTTCAGGTTGACCGGCATGTCTGTGACGCCTGCACGTCTCTGTTGTGAACCCTACAGTTGCCAGTGGACGTATTTAGTTTCTAGAAAAAGTGCTGGCGAGTCACGCAAGCCGAATCGTAGTGGTGCCTTCAGATAACCTGCCAGACGCTGTCGAGCACGGTGCCGTCTACCCATTTGACGATGGCGACCGGGCGGTCACTCAGCTTGGGCCGCTGAGGCTTGCCACCGCATATGCGCTCCACTTCTGATTTGATGTCCTGCAGCGGGCGAATGGGAAGCTTCGAGCCTTTGACTGCATCCATCAGATCCTGGCGGCATGGGTTGATGGCTATACCGCGCTCGGTTACGACTACATCGATCAATTCAGCCGGTCCGCACAGCGTGGTCACCTGATCAACGACGACGGGAATGCGGTCGCGAAACGAGGGCACGGCCAGGATGGTACAGCCCGCAGCCAGGCAGTTCTGCCAGCCGCCGATGCCGTGCAGAAGGCGCCCATCGGAGTGGGTAACCACGTTCGCATTGAAGTTTTCGTCAACCTCGGTCGCGCCGAGCACGACGGCGTCCACCAGCGACGCGAAGTTTCCTTTTCCATGGTAGTTATACGAAGTAAAGGGAGAAGTCGCAACGTGGCGGGGATTGTCCGCGATCGAGCGCACGCCATCGAGGTCAAACGTCTGCCCATCGAGGATATAGTCGACCAGGCCCTCTTCCAGCAGCTCGACCAGGTACTTGGTCGAGCCACCGCGAACGAATCTCGCCTTCACGCCTGACTCTTTCATCATTTGCTTGAGGTAGCTCACGAAAGCCAGCGCGATTCCGCCCGAGCCCGCCTGGAAAGAGAAGCCGTTGCGCATGATGCCGGCATCGCGCAGGAAGCGCGCCACGAACTCCGCAATGCGCAGTCGGTCGGGCGAGCGCGTGATTTGCGTTGTACCGGAGACAATTTTGGCGGGCTCGCCGATGGAATCGACAGTCACGACGTAGTCGACGTTGTTGCCTTGAATCTGCCAGGGCACGCAGGGGAACGGAACTAAGTTGTCGGTGACGGCGATCACGTAATCGGCGTAGATGGAATCCGCCAATGCAAAACCCAGAGAGCCGCAGGCGGATTTGCCATGTGAACCATCACAGTTGCCGAATGAGTCCGCAGTCGGCGCGGCGATCACGGCAATATCGATGTGTACTTCGCCATCCTGAATGGCCTGCCAGCGCCCGCCGTGCGAGCGCAGAACTCCCATGCCCCGCATTCTGCCTTGCGTGCAATAGTCGCCCAAAGGTCCGTTCATGCTGCCTTCGATGTGGTCGATCACGCCCGAGGCCATCAGTTCGATGGCGCCTTGCTGCGAGGGAAACGATGCGCTGGGAAACCAGATGAGATCTTTGACGCCAATTCTAGCTGCCGCTTCAAGCGCCATCAGGGCCACGCGGTCGCCATCACGCAGGTGATGATGAGAGGAGATGACCATGCCATCACGCAGGCCGCATTTGCGAAGGGCGGTTTCGAGGTCCGCGACACGTTTGTCGCCGTTCTCGGGATAATTGGCTGTGGTCCGGATGGGCGGTGCAGCTTTGGATCCAGGGGGCTGGTATTTGCCGACGCCCGCGTAGGGCACCTGCGGACGACAATTCACAATTTCAGGAACCGCGCGCCCTGCGGCGTTAAGGACCAGCCCGGTTTTTTCGAGAACGGCCATAAGAGCTATTGCCTGGCGCTGTTTAGCACTGTCACGCCACTAACCCCATCGCTTGTGCCTGCGCCATCAGTTTCAGCGCTCGCTGTACAACTGGCGGGTCGATCATCTTCGATCCCAGGCTCACCACACCCAAGCCTTTGTGCTGGGCCTCTTGGTATGCTGCGACGATTTTCTTTGCCTTTTCGATCTCCGCTGAGGTTGGCGCGAAAGCCTGGTGAATGACCGCAATTTGCAGCGGATGCACGCAGCCCATGCCCTCAAAACCCATCGCACGAGAGTTCAAGGCCCACGCGCGCAGGGCGTCCATGTCGGCGACGTCGCCAAAAACCGAATCGATGGCTTGCACTCCCGCGGCGTGGGCGGCGTTCACGATGCGTTGCCGCGCATAGAGCGACTCGGCGCCAGTCGCCGTTTTCACCACGCCGAGGTCGGCAGTGTAGTCTTCCAACCCAATGGCCAGTGCAACAATTTCTTCGCTTGCCGCCGCGATTTCGTAGGCCTTCTCGATTCCCAGTGCCGATTCGATAATCGGCATCAGCCAGAAGGGACGAGTGATGCCGTAATTCGCTTTGATCTCTGCGATCTTCTGACTGGCTTCGAGCACCTGGCTCGGAGATTCGACCTTCGGAATGAGAATGAGGTCGGGGGACTCGGGGACGATCTCCTCCAGGTCTTCGAACCCCAGTGGAAGCTGGTTGATGCGCACCATACGCTCGCTTTGCAGAAAATCGACGGCGCGCAGCGCGTTGCGCACCAGCACTCGCGCCGCGTCCTTTTCGTTGGGGTGTACGGAATCTTCGAGATCGAGAATGATGCCGTCCGCTCCATGCAGCCCGGCGTTGATGAAATATTTGGGTTCGCTGCCGGGGACATAAAGCCGCGAGCGCCGCATGCGATCGCGCGGAGAAGGCTGGGGAAGAGCAAGCCTGGCCGGGAGTACGCGTGTGCCCTGGCTCAGTCCCGCACGCCGGGCTGCCACTTCAATGCGTGCCGCAATCACGAACGGCAGCGCTCCCTCGTCACGGATTGCCACGCGCGCGTGCTTCACACCGAGAGCTTCGAGCACGTCTTCGGCCTGCCGGCGGATGGAGTCGCCATAGTAGGGCTTGACGCGCGATTCGAGTTCAATCGCGATGCCGCCACGCTCACGAGGCTCAATCCGCACGTGCACATCCGAGCGAATCTCGGGGCCGCTGTGTCCCGCCTCCCCCGCGCACTTCGCTTGCGTTTCGATTTCCACACTCATGAGCGTCGCCTCAATCAGCAACTCTTACGTCCTCCGCCATCTCGCACTCAGGCTCTTGCGCTTCCTGTTCCAGTTTGGCCAGAACCGCATCTGTCATCTGTGTCGTGCTAGCTGCGCCCAGGCTGATTGCCTTCGCACCACCGGCAATGCGCATCATGTCATAGGTGCGTACTTTGCCTTCTTTTACTACGGCGGCAATAGCATCGCGAATGCGTGCGGCTTTTTCGTTTTCGCCCACGTGCTCAAGCAACATAACGGCCGAGAGGAACATGGCGATCGGATTTACGATGGGCGGATCCAGTTCAGCATACTTCGGCGCCGACCCATGCGTGGGCTCGAACACCGCGACTTCGTCCCCGATGTTGCCCGATGCCGCAAAACCCAGGCCACCAATTAACCCGGCGAACGCATCCGAAATTACATCACCAAAGAGGTTCGACGCGACGACTACGCCGTAGTCTTCGGGGTTCTTCGTCAGCCACATGGTCTGCGCATCGATGTTGGTCGACCGCAAAGCAATTCCTGGATACTCTTTTGCCACAGTCTTCGCTTCCTCTTCCATCATCCCGGAAGTTTCTCGCAGCACGTTGGGTTTCTCACAGATCGTGACCGACCTGTGTCCGTACTTCTTGGCCCACTCGAACGCGGCCTGACAAATCTTGCGAGCTGCCGGGCGAGTGATGATGCGCACCGAAATGGCGAGATCCGGCCCCGGAGTTCCCGCAAAAGGTTTGAACTTTGGGTGCGTGGCCAGTGCGGCGCGCACCTGCTCGGGCGGATTGGTCCACTCGACACCTGCGTAAAGTCCTTCCGTGTTCTGGCGGAAAACAACCACATCCACGAATGGCTCTTCGAATCCTTCATCGGGCTTCCGCCGAATGAAGTTCAGCGGGTTGCCGGGGAAGGAAAGGCAAGGCCGGATGCAGGTGTCGAGATGAAAACGCTGGCGCATGGTCACGATTGGGCTGAAGTAGGAGTAACCCTTGCCTTTGAGCTCGGGTTTGAGTTCGGCCTCCGCTTCCTTCTTTGGCTTGGAAGTGATCGCACCGAACAATCCGAGCTTGTGCTTGGTCAGCAGTGCGACCGTGCGCTCCGGTAGAGCGTTCCCTTGGTTTCGCCAGCACTCCCAGCCTATGTCGGCGTGAATGTACTCAGCATCAAAGCCGACCGCATTCAGAAGCCGTAGAGCTTCGGGCAAAACCTGGTTGCCAATTCCATCTCCGGGCATCGTGACTACCGTGTATTTCGCCATGACTTGATTTCCTTTCTATGCCAGCCCTAGCCTCTTCGCGATCAGATTCTCCGCGCCGCCCGCGATCACCAAAGATTGCGGCACACTTCCCAGCGGCGGGAAGATAAACTTCTCGCCCCGCCACGTGATCGTGCCGGAGGTGAAATCGATCTCAACGTCCTCACCCGTTATGATCGTTTTCTCGTTCGCTGCGATTTCCGTGGCGAAGTGCTCGCGCAGTCGCTTGGCGAACTCGGGAACCTCCACACATAGAAAACCGTTGTTGTAGGCGTTGCGCAGGTAGGTTTGCGAAAAACTGGCCGCGATCACCAGCGGAATGCCTTTCGCCTTGAGGCATGTAACCGCTTGCTCACGGCTCGACCCGGTACCGAAGTTGAAGCCGCTGACGATCACATCCCCAACACGAGTGCGCACAGCAAATTGCGGATCATAATTCTGCATGACAACTGCGGCCATCATTTCCGGTGTCGTGTCGTCGCGATAGGTGAAGTCCTTGCCGTAGATGGCGTCGGTATTGAGGTTATTTTGCGGCAGAAAGACCAGACGGCCTTGCACACGCTCCGGGAAACCGGGGAGAATTTCTACTTTTTCGGAAGACGCTTTTCCGTTGCCTGCGAATTCTGTGAACCGGCGCTCCGGCACGACATCCGCAAATGCATGGGGTCCGGTGATATATCCCGCGACCGCCGATGCTGCGACGACTTCCGGACTTGCCAGATAACACTGCGCATCGCGCGATCCCATGCGGCCTTTGAAGTTGCGGTTGGTGGCCGAGATTCCGACTTCACCTTTTTCCAGCAATCCTGCGCCCAGGCCGATGCACGGACCGCATCCCGGCGGCAGCGGGTTCGCGCCTGCCTCCAGCAACGTCTGCCAGATGCCGCGTTTCTCAGCCTCTTGCTGCACCCACGCGCTGGCCGCTCCCAGGTAGAACTTCACCCCGGGCGCGACCTTCTTTCCTTGAAACACCCGGGCCGCACTCTCCAGGTCTTCCACTCTCGAATTCGCACAAGAAATCAGATAAGCCTTTTGAATCTTGACCTTCTTTTTCTCGACGGCGGCAAGGGATTGCATAACCTGCACAGTGTCGGGCCCGGAAACATGTGGCGTTACTTCTCCGAGGTCGAGCACGATGCGCACCGCGTAGGAAGCATCGGAGTCGGGGTACGGCGGAGTCGCAGCCCAGCTCTCGATGTCCTTTTCCGTAAAGCGCTCAATGCCCTGCTCCTTGAGGCGCCGCCGCACGCCTCGCAGATACTCAATTGTCCTCTTATCCACCGGAAACCATGCCACCAGAGGACCCCACTCGGTGCTCATGTTCGAGATCGAGAAGCGCGCATCCATCGACAAACTGGCCACGCCCGGCCCGTCGAACTCAACTGCGGCATTCAGTGCTTCGTCGTAGTTGTAGAGTCCGCAAAGGCTGATGATCACGTCTTTGCCGGTGACACCCTGGCGTAGCTTGCCCTCGAGCACAACTTGAATGGACCGCGGAATCTGCCACCAGAATTCGCCTGTCGCCCACACCGCAGCCGCATCGGTGCGTACAATGGGCGTTCCAACGGCGCCAAGCGCCCCGTACATGTTTGAGTGTGAGTCGGATGCGACAACGAACGATCCCGGCACAACATAGCCACGCTCTACCATGATCTGGTGCCCGATGCCCGAGCCCGCGGGATAGAAATCGACTCCCTGTTCGTTGGCAAAGGCTTCAATCGAGCGGTATTTCTTCAAGTTGCCTTCATCCTGATTCTGGATGTCATGATCCAGGGCGAACACAAGCTGTTTGGGATCGAAAATCTTTTTGGCACCAATGGCTTTGAACTTGCTCATCACCGCTGAGGTATTGTCGTGCGTCATCACATGAAGAGGCCGGATGGAAACGAAATCGCCGGCATGTAACGCTCGCTTCGGTCCTTCCGCCAAATGGGTTTGTGCAATTTTCTCAACTATGGTCTGGGCCATGATGGACTCCACGGGCGATTTGCAGGCGAATGCCCCCTGCAAACCTGCCGCGCTTACGCGAACGCGGGCTTCGAGCGTTGGTTGCGATTTGTCTTTAATCTCACTTTGCTTTTGATATTGGCGCTCTTTATCTGGGTATCCGCTTTCACCAGCGCCATCAGCTTGCGAACCGAGTCGCAATTCTCCAGATTCCAGATCGCCTCTTTCAGTTTTTTCTGCGCCGCGCTCGAAAGCACGCGGTTGGCGAGCGCGGCAAACTTCTCTTCCACTTCCTGATCGGTGAGCGGATTTCGCGGATCGCCTTTGGGAAAATCAAGCTGCTTGCTGAACGTGCGTCCATCCTTCGTTGTGATATTCACGACCACTCTTTGCAACGCCGGGAAAACTTTCTCAATCTCAGGATCCGCCACCACTTCCACCTTTTTTAGTTGTGCCCGGATCTGCGGATCCATGATCTTTTCCATCGTGAACTGCGCCGGCGTAACCTGCCGCTCCACTAGTGCTGCGGCAATCACGTAGGGCAGCGAGTGGTCCGCCGTTTCCCTGGTGTGCGGATCGTACTTGCTGGGATCGGAGAGAATGTCAGCCGCGCGCGCCAGCGACCGAATCTGGATCTTCTCCACCTGCTCCGGGTGCAGGTCGTTCGTCTTGACCAGATCGAGAACGGCAGAGATCGGCGTATGCGTCAGAGCTTCGGTGGGAAATGCTTTCATCCCGCATTGCGTGATGCGCCACGACTCGCCGAGACCATCAGTCAGAAGATTCAACTTCCACTCAGGACCGAAGACCTGAGTCAATCCTTCCTTGCCATCCACGACATGCTCGGGGCCGGAGTAGCCTTTTTCCGCCAGCAGCGCGGCAAACACACCGCTCTGTGTCGCCATCGGGTCGACCGTGTTCTTCATCATGGTCAGCTTGCCCGCAGTGACCGCTCCCAGCGTGCAGTGGTGGCTGGCGGAAATGCCAATTGCATGCTGAATCTGCTCCCACGAAAGATGCAGCGCGCGTCCAGCGACGATGGGCGAGACAAACGCCGTCAGCGTCGCATGATGCCATCCCCGCTCGCGGATGCCCGGAAACGCCGCCTCGCAAAAGCGCATCTCGAGCTCGTGACCTAAAACCAGACCAACGATCAACTCCTTGCCGTGGCTTCCCGCTCGCTCGCAGCACGCCAGCGCTGCGGGAAAAATGTCAGACGGATGCGAAGGGTCCTGCTTCCAGTAAATGTCGTTGTAATCCATGCAACGGATCATCAGCGCGTTCGCGAGCGCTGCGGAGACCGGATCGATTCGCTTGCCTGTGCCAATCACAGTGGCCGGACCACGTCCGGCTACCTCGCCCAGCACGTCGAGAGCGATCTTAACATCGTGCTGCTGATAGCCACCCAGCGCGCAGCCGATGGAATCCAGAAGGAAACGCTTCGCCTGGTAGATGGCGTCGACCGAGAGATCCTCATAGCGCAGGCCGGCGGCCCAACGCGACATCTTGGCAGTGACAGTTTCTTTCGGTGCGGCAATCGATTTCGGTTCGGACAAGGACGTTCTCCTTACGATTTCACTTTGATATTCCTGGGATTCTTGAACGGCAGGAACGCCATGAAGTCAGAGTGGTGCACGATGAAAGCCTCGGTGCTGCGCTTCACCAGGTCGCCCTCGGCGGCGTGTGCCGCAATGATGTGGCAAACGGCGTCCGGCAATCCACACTCCAATGCCAGTGCAACTCCGGTGAACGGATGGCGCAAGGCCTCGCCGCGCTCGCTCTGCCGGCTCTTGCCATCGGGCCCAAGTTCGTATTCCAGCAGTTTGCCGACATCGGCCAGAATCGCCCCGGCGATTACCGTATCTTTGTCAACTGGCAAGGCACGGCCCATGAACTCCCGCATTGCGTTGGCACTCGCACGCGCAATGTGAACCACGCACCGTTTGTGTTCCATGAAGGTAATCGGACAGTTTGGAACCAGCAGCGTGAATGGAATCTGATTCAGGTCTTCCGGTTGAAGAGGACTGCGTTCGAGCGCTTTGATCCAGACTTGCGTCACTCGTTCTCGCAGTTCGAGGTTGTCAATCCATGCGATCTCCGGCCACAGCTGCTGGACAATTTCACGCACGGTCTGCTCCCATCGAAACTCTTCAGGCTATCTCGTGGGTAAAGGCGAGGCGACGACTTGCATCACAGACATATGTGACCAAACACACGGACAACAGTCTTGTTCGCTGCTCTCCTTGGGACTAGGTAGAATCCTGTCTCGCTGCGTGGCGGATCGTGCGGAGAGGACGCACCACCGATCGGTGAATCGATCGACGGTCGACATTCGGCGTCTTGGGATGGTGCTGGCGGAATCGAGCTGGCCGCTCCAGTCGTTGCTCGCATAAGGAGGTTCAATCGTGACGGCGCAATACTTTTACTGCACTCAATGTCATAAGAAAGCTCCTACCTCGGTGAAACTCTTCGATACCTTATACGAATTTTCCAAGACCGATCCGGAGAATTGTCCAGCCTGCGGGGGCTTCCAGGAGTTGCACGTGTCTCTCGATTTTCAGCTGGGCACCGGCGGCGGAGAATTCAAGGTCGTGCATGCCTTCCTTCCCGATAAGCTGGAGTCCTGGTTGGGAGAAGAAGAAGAGGAAGTCACCCTTTACCCTTTCCTGGTTGTGCTGGAGGCCGAACAGAAGCAGTTCAATTGGATGCCGTATTGGCACGTGGTAGGAAAAGAAGCTCGCTTCGGACACCACGCGCTTTGCCTCGATTGCAGGCAGTTCGAGAGCCTGGTGACACAGTTGCAGACGCGGACGCTCGCGGTGGTGTAGAGCAGACTGCGTAGAAGAGCGTTTGTGCCAGCGGGACCATGTGGCAAGAGCCGCTAATCACCGAGAGCGCGAGCGTCGAAGCAACGGCTTCTGTTTTAACGCAAGTGCCTGAAAACGACTGAGGCGAACGGCCCGCGCATCAGTACAAGTGGAAAACAACTTCAATGGCGATCTCCTCCGCTACCGCGTGGCCGTCTTTCTGACCGGGTTCAAAGCGCCAGGTTCTGACGGCCTCAATGGCCTTTTCGTCGAGTCCCATGCCTAGGGAGTTCACCACGTGGATGTTCGTTGGGCGGCCATTCGAGTCCACCAAACGGGGGCACATCATATCCGTTAGCGGTTGGGAAGTACAAGAGCGCAAGAGCTTCTAACAAAAAATCCTCGAGGCTTTGCAGCAGCTGGGGATGAATGAGATTCCGATCGAAGTGAGAGACTAATGAGCGGCTGTAAGACAGCTTGCAGATACGGGCCAAAATCTACGCCTTGCGTGTCGCTAAGAATTTCAACGCTGGCCCATTTTGCGGCCATACGCTCGGGTTACCAACCCAAAATTGCCACAGCCAAAACACGGGAAGGTCGAATCGCGTGGTCGCAGAAGCACTTTCAGGCTTGTTCAGATTGACTACGGCCACCTTGTTGACTCCACTGCACGCCAGATAAAGCCTCCCGTCGGGAGTTGCCACCATATTCCGGACGACCCCGCCCCCGGATGGAATCGCCTGGGTACTGAAGCTTTCCGATTTAGGATCGAACTTGACTAGCGTATTAGGCTTGACACCTGACTCGCTGTACCAGACCTCGCCGTCCTTCGTGATCGCGATTCCGTACGGTTCCGATTCCGAGCCTCCCGGCGACGGCCATTCTTTCAGCAACGTTCCTCCGGAGGGATCGAAGTGTCCCAGAAATCCACGGGCATAATCGGTGTAATAAATTGTTCCGTCGGGCGCCAACGCGATCCGGCGCGGTCGAGCACCCGCTGCCGGCAAAGTGTATTCCCTTATTCTCATCGTGCCCGGATCAATGCTCGCCAGCTTGTTTGTGCCGAACTCGCAAAAGAAAGGAGTGTTGTTCGGTAAGATTACGATGCCGTAAGGCACAGCGCGCGGAGTAGGCACTTTGGTCAGCGTCATCTTGCCCGTCGGCGGATCGAGACGCCCGACGTAATTAGTCTCTTCGTTGGTAAACCACAAAATGCCATCGTGATCGAACACCGGCGTGTGAGGATCAATCTTCGTTCTGTCGGTTGGGCGAAACTCCGCGATCTCGCCGGTCTTTGGATCAAGCTTGCCGACGTACCCTGCTGAAATCGCGGTGAACCAGATGTCACCATTTTTGTCCGCAACCAGTCCATGCGGGCCAGAATCGGGCGTCTTGAGTGCGTATTCTTTAAATTGTCCAGTCTTCGGATCTAGCCGTCCGAGTTTGTTGGTCCCCTGCCCGGTGTACCAAAGCGAGCCATCGGGGGCGAGGGCCGGATCGTGTGGCCGAGACTTCGGGGTTGGCACTTCGTATTCCTGGATCTGTACATTCAGCCTTCCCACGGTTCCGGACCCGGCAAGCGCGGTCGCTAGAAAGCATAAGCAGAGGTTGCGTAAATACATGGTGCCCTCTCTTTCGCAGACATTGTAGTCCCGTCGCGCCTATGATAGCGGCCCTTGGCGGCGGGTCAGCTAGAAGCGCTTTGCCGCGAGGGCTTCCGTGGCGGAATATTCTGATTCAGCCGGAAGAAGTTATTTGGATCGTAATGCGTCTTCACTGCGACGATACGGTCCCATCGTTCCTGATAAGCCTCGGGGACGCGATTTTGCTCATCGCCGCTCATAAAATTTATGTAGACACCCGGTTTCATTGCTGGCCGAAGTTTGCTGAAGAGCCCGCGAATCCAGGAAACATTGCCGGCGTCGGCGGACGCGTCCGCCCAGTTCGCCAGCAAATTCACGATGAAGGGAGCGCTGCGATCGCCGAATGCGGTTTCGCTCGCGGCAATCCGCGCCGCCGCGCCACCCAGGTAGGCAAGTTCAATCTGGGTCTCCGACGAGGCAATGGTCGCGACCGCCTCCACCATGCGATCAACAACGCTGTCGTCGAGATAAGCGAAATAACCCGATTTGGTGTAGTAGCGCCGGCCATGAGGGAAATCGGAATCCGCCATGGTTTGCAGATCTATGAACGACATAACCCTACTGCTCACAGAATCAGGATGGCACAGGGCAGTCGCGCGATCCAAATATGGCCGCCCTGCTTCGGGGTCGCCAGTCCAAACCAAAGAACTGCTGGCCACTGGGCGCCCGCGAAGTTCAGCGGGTACTTTCTTTGTATGCGAGGCGAGCCGTAGATCAATGTTCCACTTCAAGTCCAGTGGCGCGTCGGCCATGGAGTCTCGCCAACATTCGAGGAGCGGGCGAATATCAGCCTCGCGAGACAGTCCTTCAGCGAGCACAACCGAGGCAAGCGGATGGAGTTTCACTTCGAATTCTGTCACCACTCCGAAGTTACCCCCGCCGCCACGCAAGGCCCAAAATAAATCCGGGTTCTCCCTGGAGTTGGCGCGGACGACCGAACTGTCCGCAGTCACGAGAGTAAATCCCTCGACGTTATCGCAGGACAATCCGAATCGCCGGGTGAGCCAGCCTGTTCCTCCGCCCAAGATCAGTCCCGAAGCGCCGGTATGCGAGACGACGCCGGAAGGAAAGACCAGCCCTGCTGCTTGGGTTGCGGTATCGACCGAGCCCAACAGACAACCCCCCGCGATCCGCGCCCGGCGGGACTCGGGATCGACAGCGACCTGGCGCATTCTCGACAGATCAATCACGAGACCGCCATCGCACGTGCTAAAACCTGCAAGGCTGTGCCCTCCACAACGGACGGCGGTAGTAACTCCGGCCTCAGAAGCGGCTCGAACTGCGCTTTGCACGTCGCTTACATCGGCGCAACGCGCTATAAGGGCGGGTGTGCGAGCCACCATGCCGTTCCAAATGGAACGTGCGTCTTCGTAACCGTTTTCGCCGGGACGCAGCAAATCACCTTTGAATCGCCGGCTGAGCGAAGAGTAAACCTCTTCGCAAGCTTCGACCATCTCGTGCTCTCCTTGCAGAATGTTTTTCTCTGTCGACAATGATTCACTCCGCTAAAAGGTTGGTGAAAAAGTCCTGTGGGATCAAAAGCTAAACGTCAGCGGCTGGAAGCCGCTCTGATTTGGCGCAGCTTAAGGCACGAGTGGAACTCGTGCCCTTCCCGATCGTGCCGAATCCGCACTTTTCCGCAGCCTCTTAAACAGCTCTGCGGCCCCTGCTTCGCAGGTAAAACAGCGAAATAATAACTAAGAAGACAGAAAATGCTGGAACCGACCATCGCAATCCGTCTACGAAGAAGGTTGTCACCGAGATCGCCAGAAGTAAAACAACACCGACGACCGTGAAAAAGGGGTGCGCCCGCAGACGCATAGGCAAACTCAATAGCCGCTCGCGCGTGATCGCTTTGCGAAAGCGAAGGTGCGTATTGAGAATTACTAGCCACACGAAAAGCATTCCGGCGACTGCGGTTCCATAGAGCATAAGGAAGGCATTTTTAGGGGCAAAGATGGCCAGCAGGATGGCCGCGACAATACCCGCCGTCGAAACCAGCAGCGCGCGATGCGGCACGCCGTTGCGGCTCACCTTGCCCATCCATTCGGGAGCGGAACCTCCCCGGCCCAGAGAGAAAAGCATTCGAGTGGAAAGATAAAGGTTCGTATTCACGCTCGATAGTGCGGCCGTGAGCACGACGAAATTCATGATGGCGGCGGCGAATGGTATGTGCGCCGCGGCGAACGCGGTCACGAAAGGACTGCCGGAAATCCCGGACGAACTGCTGGTCTGGTTCCAGGGAACCATCGTCACCATAATCGCAATCGCCAGCACATAGAACAAAATGAGCCGCCAAACAATGCTCCGCATGGCGCGGGGGATGGTGCTTTCAGGATGTTGGGCCTCTCCCGCCGTGACCGCGATGATTTCCACTCCCATGTAACTCGTCACGGTGATGGTGAGAGAGAGCCATACTCCTTTCCATCCCATGGGGAAGAACCCTCCGTGCTGAGTTAAATTAGCCAAGCCAATCGGGCGCCGGGGACCGACACCGAAAATCAAAGATAGCCCCACAATGATGAACGCGATGATGGCGGCTACTTTGATCATTGCGAACCAATATTCAAACTCACCCAGGCGGTTGACCTGCATGGAATTGAGCGCCACCAGAGCGGCTGAAACCAACACCACCCAAATCCATTGCGGAACGTACGGAAGCCAGAAAGAGAGGTAGATGGCGGCGGCTGTTACTTCAGCGCCGATGGCGATGATCTGTGCGGCTCCGTAGGTGGCTCGAACCGAAAAACCCGCCCAGGAATTGAGGTAATGATCAGCGTAGACTCCGAATGCGCCAGCGACGGGATGGACCACTGCCATCTCCGCCAGCGCATAAGACATGATCAGAGCAATACCTGCTCCCAGCAGATAGGAAAGGATAACGGCAGGCCCAGCGAGGCGAATTGTTACGCTGCTTCCCAGAAACAAACCTACACCGATAGCGCCGCCAATGGCCATCATCGTGAGCTGCCGTTGGCCCAGGCGGCGGTGGAGGCCTTCCACCTGAATCGGAGGTTTCTCACCGGCGAGCGTGGCCTCGGCCGCTGGGTGTTGATCAGTCATAACTGCCGACACCGGCAGTGTCAAGAACCATCAAATCGATATTCTTCTTGAGGACTTCCGCGACTTCCTTGACATCGTCCATTGTGTTGTACACATGGAACGATATCCGCAAGCCATCGTGACGGTTCGACGCGACCATGTCGCGTTCAGCGAGCTTTTGCACCAGTAAGGTTGAATCTTTGCACTGCAACACAACCAGCGGCCCTACGCTATCCGCAGGCGTTTTGGTGCGAATACCCAGATCGCGGGCGCAGTTCAACAGCGATTGTGTGAGTCTTCTGATATGGCCTTCCACATTCTCCATGCCGAGTCCTCGAAGCATTTCGAATCCGGGGACCGCCGCGTACACATTGGGCACGGAAGGAGAACCGGACTCGAACCTTCGGGCGGTGGGAGATAGATCGATATGTTGGGGATCGAAGGCGAACGGATTGGTTTGCGCAAACCATCCGGTAACTGTCGGAACAAGGGATGAAATGAGTTCCTTGCGCACGTACATGAAAGCGAGGCCGGGAGGGCCGAGCAGATACTTGAGAGTTCCCGTCACAAAGAAGTCGAGGTCCATAGCTTTCACGTCAACCGGGCGGGTTCCGCAGTCCTGGTAATCATCGAGCATTACCAAAGCGCCGGCGTGGTGTGCGATTTGTGTGATGGCCTTTACCTCGGAACGAAAGCCGTTTTTGAAACAAACGCGCGTGAGCGGCACGATGAGCGTGTTGCGGTCCACCATCTTTTCGTAATTGACCGCCGGAATGGTGTTGCCTTCTGCCTTCACAAATTGCACTTCAGCGCCTCGAACCCGCTGCGCGAGCCAGATGTGACCCATGGTAGGAAACTCGAACTCACCCATCACGACTTTCTTTCGGTCCTGAAAACTCAGCGCGCTGGCAACGCCGTTGATGCCCGCGGAGGCGCTGGTCACGATGGCAACCTCATCCGGGCTGGCGTTGATGAATTGCGCAAAAGCGGCCCGCGCCTCGTCGTAGCGATCCATCCACGTCTCCCACGGCGAGCCTTGGGCGTGCCAGCTCGCGATGTAATTCTCCAGACCAGCCTGCACAGCGTCCGACAGCGCCCCCTGGGAGCAGGTGTTGAGGTAGATTTTGCGTTGGAAGATCCTGAAGCGAGAACGAATCCCCTGGATTTGCTTGTCGGTCAGCATGAGGTTTTCGTGCGGCGTCGTCGACTCATTCACTCGCAATCTCAGACAGCGCACTTCCGAACCTGTGCACCTCTTCGACCGTATTGTAGTGTACGAGCGACGCTCGAACCGCGCCAACCTCTTTAGCAAGGCCCAGTCGCTTCATCAGCCGCGGCGAATACATGTGGCCATCGCGCAGGCCGATATCTTGCTTCGCGAGTTCTTCGGTGACTCTTGCCGGAGGCACATTCGGTAGATTGAAGCACAGCGTTGGCACTCGTTCAGGAATTCGATTCTTGTCGGCCACGCCGTAGACCACCGCGCCGCAATCGTTCAGCACCCGTAGCATTTCGAGCGAAAGCGATTGTTCGTAGGCTCCGATTATCTCGAACGCGCGTTGCAAGGCGGCCCGCCTCGATTCCAATTTGTCTGCTCCATCGGTTCGCGCCATGCTCCTGCCCAGGGTTTCCAGGTAGAGCACGGCAGCATCCATTCCGGCCACATTTTCGTAAACAAAAGTACCTGCTTCGATTTTCCCGGGCGGTTCGTCGGGGATGAAATCTTCACGGAAGGTCGGGAGTTTCTGAAGCGCTTCACGGCGTCCCCAAAGAAATCCCATGTGCGGAGCGAAGATTTTGTATCCCGAACACACCAGGTAATCACAATCCAGTGCTCGCACATCGATCAGGCCGTGAGGGCCGTAATGTACGGCATCGAGAAAGATTTCTGCCCCGGCGGCGTGTACCACCTTTGCTGCGGCTGCGACATCCACGATCGAACCGATGGCATTCGAAGTAAGCGTGCACGCCACAAGGCGCGTCGTCGAAGAGACGAGCGGGATGAGGTCGTCAACATGCAGATTCCCATCGTCCCTCATCTTCCACCAAAGGATGTTTGCTCCGTTCCGTTCCAACGCCAGCCAGGTGGCGACATTGGCTTCGTGGTCCATGTCGGTTACGACAATCTCCTTTCGGTGGCCGAGCGTTTGTCCGATCGCCAAACTTACCAGACGAATGAAGGAAGTGGCGTTCATGCCGAACGCGATTTCGCTCGCGTCGCGTGCGTTCACGAGATCGGCGACACTCTGCCGTGCCCGGAAGATTATCGCGTCGACTTCCCGGCTTTTTGCGTAGCGTCCCCCTCGCTGCACATTGCACTCGAGGAGATGATGATTCACAGCGTCCAGTACGATCTGTGGAGCCTGCGCACCCGCCGCGTTGTCGAAAAAGATGAAGCCCGGGGGTCGAGTCAACGCAGGGAAAGCCGCGCGAACGTTTTCCACGGGAAAGTTTGCATTCGACGCGAACGAGATCTTGGGGTTGAGAACACCTTGGGATTTGGACTGCAAGCTTTTGCTCCTGGGTATATCTGAACGTCTATCTGAACGTCAGCGCCGAGGACTCGCGGAACAAGCGCCAAACCTATACCCGGCTGTAAACGCTCGTCAAGGGCCGCATTTTCCACCTTTGCAGCATAGAAGATAGAATATGTTCGCTTCGCTTATTGAAAGCCAACCTATGCCGGTTTCGATGACCAGCTCGAAGCGGATCTACGACGCTTTGAAGGCATGCGACATCCGCCTCGTCTCAGCTCTGCCGGAAACCTGGTTGGTACATCTCATCCGCTTGGCAGACGAGGACCCAGAGGTGACTCTGGTTCGACTGGCCAAGGAGGAAGAAGCGGTCGGCGTCTCGGCTGGAGCACACTTTGCCGGGGTCAAGTCGGCTATGCTGATGCAGAACCATGGCTTCATGGCATCCATCAATGGCATCGTCTCTTTCGCACATCTATACAAGATTCCTCTCCTGATGCTAATCAGCTACCGCGGCTCCTTTGGCGAGCGCGACCCGTGGCAAACGCAAGGCGGCAACGTCACGGAGCCGCTCTTGCGGGCGTTGGGCATCCCATACTCTTTCCTTGATTCGGTGGAGACCGTCAAGAAGCGCATCCAGCAGGCGCAAACCCTTTCCGAAAGCAGCTTGCAGCCAGTCGCCCTTCTGTTGACGCGCGACCTGATGTGGGAGGATTGATGCTGCGCCTTGATTGTCTCCGGTCGATTTATTCCGAGCTGGAAAACTGTCTGGTCGTCACGATCATGGGGGCAGTCGCCGCTGAACTGCAGTCGCTGGGTCACCGGCCCAATTTCTTCTACCTGCAACATGCGATGGGACTGGCTTCTTCGACAGGGTTGGGCCTGGCTCTGTGCCTGCCGGAACAACGAGTGATCGTCTTCGATGGCGACGGCTCGCTTTTGATGAATCTTGGCAGTCTTAGCACAATGGCGCGTTACCGCCCCAGGAAACTGGTGCACGTCGTCTTCGACAACGAAAGCCTGCTCTCGGTCGGCGGTTTCCCAACGGCGACCAGCACAGGTACAGACCTGGAAGGAATCGCCCGCGCCGCCGGCATTCCGCGCGTGGCGACAGTGCGCACTGTGGACAATTTCAAGGCCGCTGTGGCCGGCGCCGTGCAGGGCAAAGAACTGACGACCATCATTGCCAAGGTCGAAGCCGAGGGCCCCGCGGCTTATGTCACCGACCTGTCGTTGCTTGAGAATCGGTTTCAATTCCGTCGTCATATTCAGTCGCTCAAGGGGCACTAAGGATCGGGCTGCAGGTTTCGGATTCCCGATCGAGCGGAGGACGAGAATGCCGATGGCAAAGCTTGTGAGGTGGCCAATGCCTAGTGTCCTGGCTGAACTGCTACAAGAACTGGCGGCTGGCAGACTGCGGGTCGTGGATCTGACTCAGCCCTTGAGTCCGCAAACGCCTTTGCTGCCCCTGCCGCCGCAGTTCAACAACACGCCCGCGTTCAAGATCTGGGAGTTGTCGCACTACGATGAGCGCGGCCCCGCCTGGTACTGGAATGGGTTCGAGACCGGCGAGCATACCGGCACCCATTTTGATGCTCCGGTGCATTGGGTCTCTGGGAAAGACCTTCCAGACAACACTGTGGACCGCATCCCGCCGAAGAAATTTGTCGGACCTGCTTGTGTGATCGACATCAGCGCGGAGGTGGCAAAAAACCCAGATTATCTGCTGACCCCAGAGCGCATCCGACAGTGGGAAGAACAGTACGGCCGCATTCCGGCGGGGGCGTGGGTTCTCTTGCGTACAGGTTGGTCGAAGCGTACGGATCCTAAGGACTACATCAACCTAAAGGAGAACGGACCCCACACTCCGGGGTTGGCTAAGGAGAGCTCCGCCCTCCTCGCTCAAGATCGAGATGTGCTGGGCCTCGGGGTGGAGACGGTCGGCACCGATGCGGGTCAGGCCGCCACCTTTGACCCGCCCTTCCCGAACCATTACCTTATGCACGGCAGCGGCAAGTTTGGACTGGCGGGCTTGTGCAACCTCGAGCAGCTTCCGCCGACCGGTGCCATCGTCGTTGCCGCCCCACTGAAAATCGTCGGCGGCTCCGGCAGTCCTCTGAGGGTTATTGCCCTCGCGCCCTAACATCCGCAATGCGGCACTTGTTGTGCCAAGTCTGTGAGGAACGCTTGTATGTTATCGCTCCGTATCGGTCGACTCGCCCTCACGTATTCTGCACTGCTGTTAACGACGGCGTCCGCACAAAACCAGCAACCATTCACTTCACCGCTGCCGACCGGAGTGCGACTTGATCCCGCGGGCGAAGCGATTGACCTTGGCAGCTTGCCGATCAATCTCGTACTCACGCCCGAAAAGGACAGAGCCGTGGTCGTGCTCAGCGGCTGGCGCGAGCAAGGTGTTCAGGTCATCGATCTGAAGACGCGGAAGGTCACGCAGACGCTGCTCCAGGATGGGGCTTTCTATGGCGCAGCTTTTTCGCCCGACGGCGAGCGCCTCTCCGTCTCCGGCGGCAACACTGACCTACTCTTCGTCTACGCATGGAAAAACGGCGCCGCTAGCCTCGAGAACAAGTTCGAACTGGCGAAGGCAAAAACGGCGGACGGCACGGGCACAAGCTATCCGGCGGGACTCGCGTTCTCGCCCAACGGAAAATTCCTTTACGTCGCCGAGGACGTCGGCGATCATCTGGCGGTGGTGAACGCCGCGACCGGCGAGATCACGCAACGGTTTTCGACCGATCATTATCCCTACGGCGTCGCGCTCACGGCGGACGG
Source organism: uncultured Acidobacteriota bacterium (assembly GCA_963717205.1). Lineage (GTDB taxonomy): Bacteria > Acidobacteriota > Terriglobia > Terriglobales > Acidobacteriaceae > Sulfotelmatobacter. The sequence continues at coordinate 827,725 of CAVQVP010000003.1, forward strand.
TCAAGTGTTCGTCTCCGCTTGGGGCGGCAGCACGGTATCGCGGTTCCGCGTTTTGATAGACGGAACCCTCGCGTATCTCGGCCGGATCGAGGTCGGCCGGCATCCCTCGGCGCTGGCGGTCAGGGGAACGAGGCTGTACGTCACGCTCGCAGGCAGCGATCGCGTTGCGGTTGTCGACACGAAGCTGCGAAAGGTTGCGCGCTATCTGCACGATGCCGCGCCCGGCGCGCCGCCCGAGGGCAGTACGCCTAACGCAGTCGCGTTCAGCTCCGACGGCAAGCGCCTGTTCGTCGCAGAAGCTGACAACAATGCCGTCGCCGTCTTCGACGTGGCCACCGGCAATTTGCTAGGGCGCATTCCGACCGACTGGTATCCCACCGCGATTGCCGAAACCAATAGCGAGCTGCTGATCGTCTCGGGCAAAGGACGCGGGACCCATGCCAACCCCGACGGCCCGGTCCCGCTCACGAATTGGCCGAACGAGAAGCCGACAGCGTACGCGCTCGGACAGTTGAATGGCAGCCTGCGCCTGCTCTCTGCATCACTGCCGCCGCCGCAACTTGCTAGCTTCACCAAGCGTGTGGCCGCCGCGAATAACTGGCAGCATAAACTCGCGGCGCGCCGCTATCCGCCGTTCCGCCATGTCGTCTACATCATCAAAGAGAACCGCACCTACGATCAGGTGCTCGGGGATATGAAGGAAGGCGACGGCGATGCGAGCCTCGTCTATTTCCCCGACATCACCATCACCCCGAACCATCATGCGCTGGCGCGGCGTTTCGGCCTGTTCGATCGCTTCTTCGTGAACGCCGAGGTCAGTTCGCAGGGACACATCTGGTCCACAGCCGCCTACGTTACGAACTACGGTGAGAAGACGGTGCCCTCCGCTTACGCCGGCAAGCGGGGCGACGTGGACGGCGAGGAGAGTGATGAACCGGAGCGCGGCTTCCTCTGGACGCTCGCGATCCGCGAGGGCATCACCTTCCGCGACTACGGCGAGATGGTTAAGGGGAATCCCGGGTGGCCGGTGACACAGCGCGACTTGGCCGCCGATGTCAATTTCGATTACATACCTTTCGATCTGACCACGCAGGATCAGAAGCGCGCGGACGTGTGGATCACCGAACTCGAACGTTACGTGCGCGACGGCGACATGCCGCAGCTCGAAGTCATGCACTTGCCCATGGACCATTTGGTGGCTGGGCGACCGGGGAAATGCACGCCGCGCGCTTGCATGGCCGACAACGACCTCGCACTCGGGCGGATCGTGAAGGCGCTCTCGCACAGCCCGTATTGGAAGGACACGGTGATCTTCGTGGTTGAGGATGACGCGCAGGCCGGCCCGGACCACACCGATTCGCACCGCGCGCCGTTCTACGCCATCTCGGCCTACAATCGGCCGGGCACCGTACATCGCTTCATCAATACGACGGACGTGGTCGCGGCGATCGAGGACATTCTCGGCATGGGGCGGCTCTCGAAGTTTGATTACTTCAGCCGCCCCCTGGCGGACATCTTCGCACCGACGGCCGACCTGACGCCTTATGACCCGGTCATCCCCACGCAAGACTTGAATGAAAAGAATCCGCAGAATACTGCAGCGGCACGCCTGTCCGAGGGTCTGGATCTGAGTGCACCCGATCGCGTGGACGATCAGCTCTACAACCGCATTCTGTGGCTGATGCTGAAGGGTGATGGCCCGCCATCGGTCGCGCGGAGCCATGCGGCCCTGCATGCACTGCAATCGAGCAAATGATGATGTATCGAGAAACGTCCCCTAATGGCAAATAGCCGGGGCATCATGGTCAGGAGGCTACGGCATGTACCAGGATTGGGTTGAGAGGCCGTTGCAGTCCCAGATCACGAGCCGTGTACCATCGGCAGCGCTGCCGCCGGTGACGTCGAGACAGCGACCGGACTGGGGGTTTACCAGGCGGTTCTGATTTCGCCAGCGCCATTGCTGGGCACCGGTGTTGTTGCAGTCCCAGAGCTGGACCTGTGTTCCGTTAGCAGTGCCGCCGCCGGTCACGTCCATGCACTTGCCGAGTGCCTGCAAGGTCCCGTCAGCACTGTTCCACGCCCAACTCTGCGCGCCCGTGCCGTTACAGTCCCAGAGCTGGATCGCGGTACCGCTGTTCGTGCTTGCACCGGCGTCGTCGATACACTTACCACTATTGCCGCGGATCGGTCCGGCGCCTCGGTACTTCCCCTTGACTACCGATGGTGTGTCGAGGTTATAACCGGCGTCGATCGACTGGGCGAGGCGCAGGTATTGCCCCTCGGCCCAGTTGAGCGGGGAGGCGCTGCCCGTCGGCCGTCCAAGCTGGAAGCAGGAAACGTCCGAGCGGTCCCAGATCTGTTCTGGCACGAAGTAGCCGTCGTTGGCCGCGTCGGCCATGGACTGGAGGTAGACGCTAGCCTGGCGGCCATTCGCGAGCTCGTACTCGCCGCGCTCGCCAGAAAGGACCGGCCAAAACCTTCCGAAGCGATTGGCTCCGCTGGCTGGAAAGCCGCTGCAATCACTGTTGCTCTCGCCGTAGTTGTCATGGTTGTAGCGGTGGAAGTAGATGTCGCCGCTGGGCATGGTCACCTGCACGCTGGAATTGCCGTCCGAGCCTGCGGCGGTCGGGGAGAGCGAGGTCGATACGTTGGAGTCGTTCGGCAGAACTTCGCCCAGCCGGACGAGATCGAGGAAGCCGAAGTCAACGACGTCATGAGCGTAGAAGCTCCCTTCCTGAAAGGTGATCTGATCTCCATTGTCGTTAGGGTTCGACGTCGGACTCTCATCGATGCGCTCGTAGTATTGGTGGCCGTCCCAGAAGCCGCTGGTCGTGAACGTCCAGCCGGGGAGGCTCGAGCGCCATGAGTCAGCTGTTGACTCCCAACTGGTGGCGCTGGCGGCGTCGCCGTTCTGGCGAGCGATGTCGGCCGCCGCGACGAGGCCGGCGATCTCCGCTGCGATTGACGAGGGCGACTTCCCGCTCTGTTCCTCCCAGCGCTCCGTCGTATTGGGTCCAACCGCTTGGATGTGGTTCGCCGTCACTTGGATCTTCTGGTAGGTGGCATTGTCGGTTAGACCCGTCATCCAGGCGAGCAGGATGGCAAAGGCCTCTTGGTCGAGCTGCTCGCAACAGCCGAGCTGCTGCGGCGTTGCAAAGCTGATTCCGCTGGCCGGGCTGTAACGTGGGAAAGATCCGGGCGGATAGCTTGTATTGTCTCCGGCGGTGGTGGAGCTGATGTACTGATTGTTCCACATGAACTGGGCCATGCGCAGAGCCTGCCCGGAGTCGCCTGCGGCGATCAAGCCCGTCGCCTGCTGATACAGGTCTCGGCCCCACACCCGGTGGTAGCCGTCGTTGAGGGTATTCCCGTTCGTGAAGTCACCCCAGGGCGTTGCGAAGCCCGCGATGCTGGCGCCGGGGAACGTCTTGTCTTCGGCGGCGTGCAAGGCCATCGCTGCGACGTAGTAGGCGCGGCGGCGGAGGGTGTCGCTCGACACGCTTGCGGGGGCTGCGCGGAGCCCGTTCACATAGCCCTCCCAGCCACCACTGTACGGCGCGATGCCGCGGTAGGTGGCTTCGCGGTCCGCGAAACCTGCAGCGAGAGACCCGCTGACGGCAGCGACGGCCGATGCCGCATCGCTACCGTAGCCGAGCGCGACGGTGAACGTCGTGTCGGCGCCGACGCTGCCGACTTGGCCGCATTGCACGACGTTGCCATTGCTGGCAATGTTGTCGAACTGGTTGTTGAGCACCCGGTGGGCGCTCAAGTCAACGAAGCAGTCGCTCGCCATACCGGAGTATCCATTGTCGTGCGCTATGAAGCCGTTCGGGCTGGCGACTTTCAGTGCCGATACGACCGTCGTCGGCGAGCCGGACAGAGTCTCGGTACCGCTGGACATGAGCGCCGAGTCCGTCCCGTCCCACCAAGCGTTGTTGTTGGCGCCGCCACCCGCCATGGACGCGTTCTCAAGCAGGTAAAGCTGGTAGGTTCCGCCATCTAACGACTGGAAGCGTGTGCGGATGAGCAGGGTGTTCCGGTCCCGGTCGGTAATGTAGGTGTTTGTGATCTGGTACTTGGGCGTCGCGCGCTTGTCCGTGTTGGTGATCGTGTACTCGAGCGCCATCTCATCCGGCATCGAGACCACGTGGTTTGTGGCGTCGCGCTCGAGGTCGACGAAGATGGAACCGTCCGTCACGATGTACTGCATGTCCTGCATGTTCGGGACATCGAGGCGCGGATAGAAGACCTCGCTCGTGATCCCTTTGGCCACCGTAAACCAGACCTTACTGGTCGTGTCTGCCGAGGTGCCGACCGCCAGCTTGTTCCCCGTCGTCCACGCTGCACCATTGCCGGGACCGTCGCTTGCGGTTCCCCCTGCCACGGGAGTTGTCTGGGACACGGCCGCTACCGATGCCATGAGCGCCACCACCGCCGCGAAGGCGATCGGCATACCCGCCATCCTGTACGACGCAGGAGTCCGCATCGTCCGAGTCATGTGAGACTCCTTTTCAATACGGGTGTCCTGAGTCCGGTGCATACTTCTTCTACTTCCAGGTAAGAGTGGTCAGGGAATTGGTTTTCAAAACGATGGCAGCCACCAGATTTGCCAGCCTTAGCTCGATCGGCCTTTGTGCGCCCGGATTGATAACGATCAGAATCTGACGCCCGTCAGGATTTTCGACGCCAACGTGATGGAGATCGGTAACCGGCGTGTGCGAGTCAAAACGGCGGGCTCCGCGACGAATTACCCGTGAATAATGGGCGAACGCCCAGTATTGTCCAGAGCGCGTTATCTCATTGGTCTGCGAGTCAACCGTCACTACGCCGCCGCAGGGGAAAGGACCGATGTTTGGGCGTCCGTGTTCGTCCAGAGCAAGATTCCAGGCAGTAATCGAGCGGCACCAATTGCGCAGCACATCACTGAAGATCGCGCCCCACTTGCACCAATCCACCAAATAACCCGGATCGGTATAGTCCGGTCCGCCTTCGGTCCAATGCATCTCGATTTCCGGAAAGGCATTCTGCACTTTGCTCATCATGTCTGGCGTGCCATAGTAGCCGTGCCAGGCAACCGCGTTGGCGTATTCACGAAGCTTTTCGTCTTCTAGCGTGCAAATGGCGCGCCCCCACAGGTTGTAATTGTGATCCAGGATCCAAACCTTGGTTTTCATCCCGCTTTTCTCGAGCAGTGGGCCAAGATGATCGCGCACAAATTGAATCTCGTATTCTTGCGGCCAGCTGCAGGCGGGCATTCGGCCATCCTGATCGGTGTCTACCTCGTTCTGCGACGTGAGCGCCTGCACGGGCACGCCTGCGGCGGCGTATTCCTGTAAAAACTTCAAGTAGTACTGCGCATAAACAGAAAAGTAATGATTGCGCATCGAGCCGCCGAGCATGGAATTGTTGAATTTCATCCAGCCCGGCGGGCTCCAGGGAGAGGAAAAGAGAAAAAGATCGGGGTTGACTTGCCGCACCTGGCGCAGCATCGGAAGAATGTATTCACGATCGTGCTGAATGGAGAACCGGGTTAGATCCGGATCAGCTTCGCCATCGTCATAGCTGTAAAGCTTCGTCGAGTAGTCGCTCGATCCAACGCAAATGCGGCCAGTACTTAGCCCCATCTCTGAAGGGTGGAACATCTCATGAAACAACTTTTCTCGGGCCGCAGGCGCGAGTCGATTGAAGGTATAGCAAGTCGCATCGGTAAATGCGCCTCCGAATCCTAATATCTGCTGAAAGCTTGTCCTGGGGTTGAGTTGAATGTAATCGGCGGCAGATGCGGCCGAAGATGCGGCGGAAGGTGGAGTCCATCTGGCCTTAGGAGCGGATGCGAAACGCTCGTCGCCGGACGTTACCCACACGGAGATCTCCGGATTGATATTCGGGTTCTGGTATCCGGTATCGGTAACGACTGACAGAGACCGCACCGGCTCGCCCCCGGCGACCGCCGAGGCAAGTCCCATCGCTGAAAGCTCAAGAAAATCCCGCCGTGAAGTTTGTCGCGTCATATCAGATCAGCTGGAAGAACGCTTGTCCATGTAGTGTACCTCCCCTACTTCGCGCAAACGAGCAGCCGCAGTTTCCGGGGTGGTATCGCGCTGCGGCGTCGCCAGCATCTCATATCCCACCATGAACTTCTGCACTGACGCAGAACGCAGCAGGGGCGGATAGTAATGAGCATGGAAGTGCCATTCCGGATGGGGCTGTTGATCTGTAGGAGACTGGTGAAATCCCATGGAATAAGGAAATGGCACTTCGAAAATATTGTCGTATCGGCGCGAAAGGCGTTGGAGAATATCCGCCAGGGCGTCACGCTCTTCGCCAGAGAGTTGATCGATCGCGCCCAGATGGCGCTTGCTAAGCAGCATGGTTTCAAATGGCCACAGCGCCCAGTGTGGAACCAGGACGATGAATTGGTCGTTTTGGCAGACAATTCTGATTTCCTCTACTAACTCCAGCTTCAGGCAATCACACAACAAACAGCTTTGGCGGCGATCATAGTGATCCTGTAAAGAGGCTCCTTCTTTCGCGGCCTCGTTCGGAAGGCTCGCGGTTGCCCAGATTTGACAATGTGGGTGCGGGTTGCTGGCGCCCATGGCGGCGCCGCGATTCTCGAAGATCTGGACGTGGTTGATCCACGGAAGAGCACTAAGCGATCGGTGTTGCTCGACCCAGATGTCAACCACGTTCCGGATTTCGACGAGGCTCATGCGGGCGATCGTGAGGTCGTGGCGTGGCGAGAAACACACAACTCGACAGATGCCACGTTCGCTGCGGGAGACGATTAGGCCGCGTTGGTCGACAGATTGATCGAGGGAGTGATCGACGGATTGATCAGCAAAGATTTCGGGGATCTCCGGCAGTAAAGCGGGGTAGTCGTTATCGAAAACAAAGGTGGTGGAATAGGACGGATTCCGCGCACCGCCCGCCCGCTCGTTGCCCGGACAGAGATAACAGGCCGGGTCATAATCAGGTGGTTCTTCGACAGGAAGCTTCTCAACTTTGCCCTGCCAGGGCCGTTGCGTGCGATGGGGAGAAACCAGAATCCACTCGCGGGTTAGTGGATTCAGGCGCGTGTGAGGAACATTTTGCAGTTCTGATCGGTTCATGGTCGCAAGACTTCCTCTACTCCTTGCGAAGCGCGGCAGACGTAGATGTCCGGCGTAAGCCCGGTGGCAGCATGGTACGCCTGTGAGACGCGCTGCCGGAAATTCGAACTTGCGGCGGCGCTGACAAGGCTGATGGTGCACCCGCCAAAGCCGCCGCCCGTCATGCGTGCACCATAAACGCCCTCCTGCTGGCTGGCGATGTCGACCATGAGGTCCAGTTCCGGGCAACTAACCTCGTAGTCGCGGCGAAGACTGGAATGTGATTCCAGCATCAGCTCGCCGAATTCTTGCATATCACGCTTCTCTAAAGCTGAAGCTGCCGCCAGCACGCGCTCGTTTTCGCTAATAACATGTCGGGCTCGTTTGTAGGCAACAGGTGTAAGCCGGTCTTGTTGCCGCGTCAGTTGCTCAGGGCTCACATCGCGGAGAGCGCGGATGTGCGGCAGCACCTCCGCTAGAGATCGGACCGCTTCTTCGCATTCGGAGCGCCGGAGATTGTATTCGCTGCTGGCGTGTTCATGTTTCACCATGGTGTTGCAGATCACAAGGTGAACTTTTTCGGGAAGGTGGAGAAGCCAGAAATCCAACGACCGACAATCGAGCAGAAGGGCGTGGCCGAATTGGCCATGGCAAGCGACGAACTGATCCATGATGCCGCAGCGCGCTCCTACGAATTCGTTTTCCGCACGCTGGCAAAGCTGGGCCAACCGAACGCGGTCAATCGGTTGGCCCAGCAAATCGACCAAGGCGTAAGCCACGGCAACTTCGATGGCAGCTGAGGAGCTGAGTCCCGCGCCCAGTGGGACATTTCCCCAAATGAAAAGGTTAGCTCCCTGCAAGCGGTAGCCCGCACTCTGAAGAATTGCGGCTACACCTACAACATAGTCACTCCAGTTGTGTCTTGGATGTAGCGGATTGCCGTTTATGCTCGCTTCGACCGACTGGCCGAGATTTTCTGAATAGATAACGATCTGACCATCGTCCCGAGGCGCAGCCGCGACCCAACAGGAAAAATCAATCGCGGCAGGCATTACGAAGCCCTCGTTGTAATCCGTATGTTCGCCGATGAGGTTGACCCGGCCCGGAGCCCGATACAGCTTGGGGACACCGCCAAAACGAGATCGAAACTTGCTCTCCAGATCAACAGGCTGTTGCATGTCGCATTCGCATGCCAACAAATGAATGGGTGTGTAGTGTAATAGAATCGCAGCGACTTCTCGCGCGGAATGATTCCGGAGCGTCCGTCACCCAAACCGATCTCATCCGTAGCGCTTGTCGCAAGACCACCCAGTCACGATCAGCCAGTCACACCAGACGAACGTTGCGTTCGATCGTTTTAATGACCGAGTCCATGCGACCGGACAACACCTGCTTGGCGAGACTCATGGTGAAGCCCTTTGCCGTGTGAAAGGGCACATGCGACGGCAGCGAAAGAGCAAGGGGATCCACGACGGCATCCACCACGACGGGTCCGTCCTTATGCGCAAGGGCCTCAGCGAGCGCGTCTCTAACATCGCCCGGATCTTCCAGGCGTATGCCCTTCGCACCCATTGCTTCGGCTACTCGGGCAAAATTTGGATTCTTGAAATTGGTGCCAAAGGGAACAAAGCCTGCTTCCTGCTGCTCGATGTTGACGAAGTCGAGCGACTCATTGTTGAGGATGATCTGAACGACGGGCGCCTTGCGCTGAACCTGCGTCGCCAAATCGCCGAGTGCGAGCATCGTGAAACCACCGTCGCCGCACAGTGCGATCGTCTGCCGTCCTGGATAGGCCAATTGCGCGCCGAACGCATTGGGAGCGGCACTGGCCATCGATGCCCATGAGAACGATCCGAAAATCCTGCGTTTCGCTCCGCCCTTGATGTGTCTTGCCATCCAGATGCATGCTGTGCCCGTATCGGCGAAAAACATGGCGTCGTCCGAGGCCAGTTCGTTTAGCGCCGCCCCGAGAAATTCCGGCCGGATCGGTTTGATGTCCGGTCCTTTCTCGACATAATGATTCAACAGTTCGTCGAACTCGCGCGTTTCGGCGAGGTGCTTTTCCAGAAAACGCGTTCCGCTCTTCTCGCTCACCATCGGCAGCAACGATGCCAGCGTCGCCTTCACATCGCCCACGAGCGCGAGATCGACGGAAGTGCGCCGGCCAATGTGCTTCGGGTTTTGATCGATCTGCACTTTCGTGACGTCATCGTCTGGCAGGAATTCCGAGAATGGAAAATCCGTCCCCAGCAGCAGCAACAGATCGGCATCGTGAATGGCATTGTAAGCTCCGCCGTAGCCAAGGAGCCCGGTCATGCCCACGGCATTGGGATTGTCGTGCTCTAACCACTGCTTGCCGCGAAACGAATAGCCGACTGGCGCTTTCAGCTTGGTTGCAAGCGCAATCACCTCGCTGCGCGCGTCCCGGCAGCCCTCGCCTCCGAAGATCGCCACGGTCTTCGCTTCTTCGATCATCCCCGCAAGTTTTTGCAGTTCGGCATCGGCAGGCCGGAGAACCGGAGCGGCTGGAATCGCAACGTCATGAGCGCCAGAGGGCATATCGGAAGCCGCCACATCGCCCGGCATTGAAATCACAGTTGGCCCGCGATCGATCACGGCAGTAAGAATCGCCGTATTGATCACCGCTCGGGCTTGCTCCGGATTTACAACTCGCCCAACATAGAGGCAGGCGGTGTCGAAGAATTGGTAAGGGTTCAGCTCTTCGAGCGCGGCCGTATCGATCAGCTTGGTCTCCACGTCGCCCGCAATCGCAATGATCGGCGCGCCCTCTTTTCTTGCATCCATCAAGCCATTAAACAGGTGAGTGACCCCTGGACCCGCGGTGCCGCAGACCACCACTGGACTGCCCGTAAAATAAGCGTCGGCGACCGCGGCGAAGACCCCGTATTCTTCATGGCGCACGTGGACGAACTCGATCTTTCCGTTGCGGCGAAGCGCATCGATCACGGGATTCAGCGCATCTCCAACGATTCCGTAACACCGCTTCACTCCGGCCTTCTCAAGCATTTCCCACATTGCGTCCGCTACGTTTTGCGCCATGAGGCACCTCCAAGTTCGCAGAATATTTTGCCGCCTAAGCTGGTGAAATCTTGGATGCCACGGCTCTCGCGATGGAGTCAAAAATGACGATTTCTCGAAAAAATAAGGGGTTGCATCTGCGCCGCGTGTCGCCTTCGGAAGCGACCGACGATGTGTTACGGCGTCTCGCCAGCGCGGCAGTAATAGTGGCGGCGAGCGTCGCAACCTTTGGACAAATTAGATGAGCGTTGCTGGCTGCCAGCTACGCTGAAGCGGAAAGGTGCGAATTCACTTCCAGGCGGATCGCGGATTCAGAACTCCGTGTCAGCACTTCATCCGAAGCGATACTCGCCAATTTCGGTTGAGACGCCACTACCCTTGCGATTTGTCGTAGGGCGCGAGTTCGCGCTGCCATCACATTGCGGCGAGTGCAGCTCAAGAGAAGAGAGCACTCCTGATCGGAGTAGCGTTCGAGCACCGACATCACAAAGGCGAAGCGCTCGAATGCTGGAACCTCAACAATGCTTGCGATTTCTGCGGGCTCGGTCCTGACTCGGCCCACACCGCAATCTGACGCCGGACTCGCCAGAGGGCCATCCGTCGGCCGCGGTTTGATCATTCGAATTGCATTGCGAATTATCGTCCGCCGAGCCCAGGATTGTGCCCACTCCTTGAATACCGTATTCCCCTTTGCCGAGTCTTCCAGGCCGCAAACAAAACATTTCTCTGCAATGGAGTAATCCGCCGTGAGCAAGAACGACAGCAGGTATAGGCTATTCATGCCTTCGCCGAAAATCCGGCAGAAATCCGCGCTAGTCGCAAATGGAGTTGGTCCTTGGCTTACAATTTTCTTCGCGCCGAGCATCTTTCCCTCCGTCCTTCCTTAGATAGTCGTTTGGACCTGGTGGAAATCGACAAAAAATGTCGCCTGACGTTCTTTAGTATCCGAATTTTGTTCGTCGAACCCGCCTCACCCCTTGCACCGGCATATTCGAGCCAACTTTCTAAGCACATGCTTCGTGAATACATCCCCGCAGGAGAATTTCGCCCCGTCTTCCATCAGCTTGAAAAGTGTGTTCTCTCCATCCGAGCCAATCAGGGTTACGTTCGTGAGGTCGATGACCAGCTTCCGCCCGTTAAGCTGCGCGCGCGCGCTCCGCCAGGCGTTCTCCACTTCCACGTTCCAGGGAGGAATCAGCTTGCCTTCCAGAACTATCCGTCGCTGACCGCGTGTCTCAACCGTAGAGATCTTGAACATTGCCGTGATAGAGCTAACGCAGTCGGCTAGTGCAATGCACATGCCAAAGAGAAGTCGCCTTCGATGTCCGCTAAATCGCTGATTTGGAAGGAGAATAAAAAATCGTCGAGCGGCGCTGTCGAGAAGTGTCGACACCAATCTCGACAGTTGTCGAGGCGAGCGACAGGCGCAGAGTTCGCGAACGAAAGCAATCAACCCAAACTGTCCACGGACTCAGTCGATTCAAGAAACGAAGCGCGGGTTGATGTCGAGCTTCTTCATGCGTGAGATCAGCGTGGTGCGCTTTAAACCCATACGCGCAGCCGCACCATCCAGGCCACCAACGCGGCCATTGGTGTCTTTGAGAACGCGAAGAATCTCGACGCGCTCATCGGCTTCACGCATGCCCAGCACTGGCGCGGCCTTGCCATTGCTGCCAAGTTCGCTGATCGGCGCCTGGAGCGCGGGGCCGTGAGTCAAAATCACCGAACGCTCGATGAAATTTTCCAGCTCGCGAATATTTCCCGGCCAGTGCCAGGCAGAAAGCTTCTTCATAGCAGCGGCAGGGATGGATTCGATCTTTCGCTCCATGCGGCGGCCGTATTTCTGCGCGAAGTAGCGCACCAGCAGTGGAATATCCTCGGGGCGTTCCCGCAAGGGCGGGATACGAATCGGAAAGACGTTCAACCGGTAATACAAATCGCTGCGAAACTCGCGGCTCTCGATCATTTTCTCGAGATCGCGATTGGTCGCAGCCACCAATCGAACATCCACCTTCTTGGTGCGGGTACTGCCGAGCCGTTCAAATTCTCGTTCCTGCAGGGCGCGCAGCAATTTCGGCTGGATCTCGATCGGGATGTCTCCAACCTCGTCCAGAAACAACGAGCCCTGATCGGCAAGCTCCAGCCGGCCGACCTTCTGTGAGATGGCGCCGGTGAATGCCCCGCGTTCATGACCGAAGAGTTCACTCTCAAGCAGCCCAGTCGGGATCGCCGCACAATTGAGTTTCACAAAGGTCCGGTCTTTACGCCGGCTGCGATCATGAATGGCGCGAGCAATCAGTTCCTTTCCCGTGCCAGTCTCACCCAGTAACAACACGGTCGAGTCACTGGGGGCCACCGTCTCTACAAGGTTCAAAACATGGCGAAGAGCGGAACTTTGACCGACGATTCCCTCGAAGTCCATCTCGCCACGAATCTCTTCCTCTAGATACAATTTTTCCTGTGCAAGTCTGTTTTTCAACTCGGCGATCTCGGTATAAGCGAGCGCATTCTCGACGCCGATTGCCACTTGATTCGCGACCTGAGTGAGGAACGCGACCTCTTCGTTGTCGAATGCATTCTCCTCCCGCCTCGCGACGGCTAAAACTCCAAGCAACCGGTTCCTCGCGATCAGGGGCACGTCGCAGAGGGAGTTCAGGCCTTCCCCGGCGGCCTTTTTGTACATCTCTGGCGGCATCTCGGCGGGATCAAGACGGTTCACAACTATCGGTTTTCCGCTTTTGAACGAGTTCCCCGGCATGGAGCCTTCAATCGGGACCAGGGATCCTTCAGTAAATATTCCGCGGCTCTCAGGATAGTCGAGCGCGTGCACAATTAAATGTCTACCCTCTGTGTCCGCGAGCATGACAGCTGCCGCATCGCACCGCATAACTTCGCGCACACTGGCCGAGGCAGCATGGAGCAGACCGCGAAAATCGAGATTCGAGACCACCTGATTGTTCAGGTCGAGAATGAGTTTAAGTTGGTCCTGTACGCGCTGAGACACGTAGAAGTTCACGGCAGCGTCGATTGCCAGGCCAATTTGGTCCGCGACCAGACCGAGAAAGCGAACTTCCTCTTCGTCGTACGCGTTGGGATAAAACCTGCCCAGGCACAACACGCCCACATGCCGGTGTCCCCGGGTCAACGCCAACGTGCAAGTCGAGGCAATGCCAAGTTCGCCGAGGAAGACTCCATATTTTGGGAACCGCGTCTCGCGGCTCCAATCATTGGTTACCAGAAGTCGGCCAGACGTCTGCACCTCCGCAATCGGACTGTCCTCGGAGCACAAAAAGTCTGTGCAGGAAGTCTCGATTTTCTTACCGTTTGCTTCCATCAACGACCAGCAGGGCAGGTTTGTCTCTTTGGCAAATGCAACCAAGTGCAAATAATCAAAAGGCGTGACCTCGTGCAATTGCTGGATCAGTGTGGCGGAAACCGCACTGCAATCGCTACACGTTGCAATTGTGTTGGCTGCGCGCAGTAGGGCCAGGTATCGCTGCTCTTCTACCTTTGGAAAGATTGAAGGTGCTGTGACCATGTACGTCCTTCCATCTCAAAATCAGTTTTGTTGCCCACCTGGCGGGCCTTGAATCCTTTTTCGATCGGGAACGCCCCCGCGTGGAGGAGGATGCGTTGTACGCCTAATCTGATGCCACTCGGGTGTTGAAGGCTTCTCAAAGTGTCATAACAATCGACATCTGTCGAAAAAGCTGTCGAGGATTCGACCAACACTACTACCCATACGGCGCAGCCATCCGCCGGAATCGTCTTGCGGTTCTAATCACTAAGCACCAGGCGGGGTTTCCCGCCTGGGTTATTTTGGATGTTTCCCCATGAAGTCGCGCCGCACTAAACAATCTTCAGTCTGAAGGTTGATCCCTTATTTTGCGCGATACACGATCTTCCCCGCCACCATCGTCCACAAGACCCTGGCGTTCCGCATTTCCTCCGGAGAAATCGTCAAAACATCGCGGTCTAGCAGAACCAAATCCGCGCGCTTGCCCGAAGCGATGGTTCCAATAGAATCCAGATTCATGGCCCGCGCCGAATTCTGCGTGTACGCATAAAACATTGCTTCCCGCGGCATCGCCTGCGACGGATCCAGCACACCTTCCGGTCCCTTGCGCGTTTCCGCCTGATAGATCGCCCGGAAAACATTCGCGGTTGAAACCGGCCAGTCGCTCGCGCCCGAAATGATCCCGCCGTTGTCGAGGATGGACCGCGCCGGATATTGCCACTTGTAGATTTCAGGATCCAAATAGGGCTTCACAATTTCGATCGTGTCCTGACTCGCCTCCGCCCAGAAAAGTTGCAACGCGCTCACCACACCCAGTTCGCGGAACCGCGGAAAATCCTCAGGTTGCACGAACTGCTCATGGGTAAGCGTATGGGGCAACCCCGAATTACCATTGGCCTTTCGCGCTGCCGCAATTCCATCCAGTGCCTCCTTCACGGCCTGGTCGCCAATCGCGTGCACGTGAATGATCAATCCCTGCTTGTCCGCCGCAATACAAAGCTCAGCAAATTTCCCCGGATCGAAGAGCAAATCGCCGTTGCGTCCAGTGTTCTTATACGGCTTACTGAGGTGCGCCGTTTGTGACGGATATTCCACCACTCCATCGGCGAACACTTTGATCCCGGTCACATGCAAATTGGGGACATCTTTATACGTCTCTCGCGTTTTTTGCACCGTGGCGAGTTCGGCCGCCGGATCCTTCGCCAGCACCTGAGGAAACGCGACCACATGCGACCTTAGCTCTCCCCGATCCGCCAGCATCTTGTAAGCCCGCAAAACATAATCAGCAGCCAGAGGATCGAGCCACGCCGTAATGCCCAGGCTGTAGTTGTATTCCAGGGCAGCGCGCCCCGCTGCCAGCAACCTGTCGGGCGTCGGCGCAGGCAGCAGCGCATCGATTTTCTCCTCTCCCGCGTCCACCAGAAACCCATTCGGCTGCGCGTTTTTGTCGACACCGTAATAGCTTCGTTCCTGGACAGATAGCGTCTTGAGAAAATCGGCCGTGATCCCCGCGCGCTTCAGCAGTGTGCGATTCGCCCAGGACGTATGCCCATCCATCCCGCGCAGAAGAACGCTCTGCTTCTCGTAAGTGCCTCTGCTGAAGTCGGCATTCAGAACATCCGTGTGCGACCAGAAGGCCAGCGGCATGCCGAAAATCTCAAGAATGTCACCGCGCATCCCACGGCCAGTCTGTTTCGCGTCAGCCGCAAAAGCCGGAAGCTCATCGAGTGAGTTCACTTTCTCGCTAGCGTCCGCAGCAATCAGGTTGAGTCCGCCATCGACCGAATGACTGTGCGAATCAATGAAGCCAGGAAAAAGACTTTTGCCCGCGAGATCCACGCGCTCGGCGTTCGCGGAGGCAGCCTTCACTACCTCGGGAAGTGTGCCGACCGCGAGGATCTTGTCCCCTCGAATCGCAGCCGCCTCCGCGTAAGGACTCTGCGAATCGCCAGTGAAGACTTTAGCGTGAAAGAAAATCCGATCTCCGGAGGTCTCCTGCCCCCAGAGTGAGGAATCCAAATAAAAAACAGACAGCGCGGTGACTAGTAGAAAAACCCAATAGCGATTTGAAAACCGCTTCATCCCATCCAGCCTTTCTGAAGAGCAACGTCGAGCAGGATTCAATTAAATTAAGCACACAAATATAACAAGTATCGCAGTGGCAGATCAGGACTGGCGTCGGCCGAGACGGAAACATTATTAGTTTTTGTGAGAAAATATGTCCTCAGCTTTGATCAGGCGGAGGAATTCCTGTCTATCCCCATCGAGGATTACGCGATGATCGGCGACTGCCTCACCGCCGCCCTGGTTTCAAAACAGGGCTCCATCGATTGGCTGTGTCTTCCTAACTTCGACTCGCCCGCGTGTTTCGCAGCGCTGCTCGGAACTCCCGAAAACGGGCGCTGGTCGATTGCGCCAGCCGAACAGATCAGTGCCGTGCGCCGCCGTTATCGCGAAGGAACTCTTATTCTTGAAACCCAGTTCGATACAAAAAGCGGGTCGGCAACCCTCATCGATTGCATGATTCCCGGCAGGGAAACACCTGAGCTTCTGCGCGTCGTGGTCGGGACCAGAGGCCAGGTCCAAATGAAGATGGAACTGGTGCTGCGATTCGACTACGGGTCAATCGTGCCTTGGGTTCAGCAAACCGAGAGAGGGATTTCCGCCATTGCCGGTCCGGATACGATCCAGCTGCGCACCGATGTTCCTCTTCACGGTGAAAACCTGAAGACCGGTGCAGAGTTCACGATTTCTGAAGGCCAGAAAGTTTCGTTTGATCTAGCTTGGTATCCCTCACATCAGCCTGAGCCTGCACCGGTGAACGTTGACTCGGCCATTCGGGGCACGGAGAAGTGGTGGTGCGAGTGGGCATGTCGCTGTACTTATCAGGGTAAATGGCGGGATGCGGTTGTGCGCTCACTGATTACCTTGAAGGGCCTCACATTCCTGCCCACAGGCGGAATCGTAGCCGCGCCCACAACTTCCCTGCCTGAACTCCTGGGAGGCGTACGGAACTGGGACTATCGTTTCTGCTGGGTGCGCGACGCTTCGCTGACCCTGCAAGCTCTGGTGAATGCCGGCTTTTTGGACGAAGCAGGAGAGTGGCGGAAATGGCTTCTGCGAGCCGTCGCCGGCAGCCCCGCCGAACTCAATATCCTTTATGGGCTTCGTGGCGAACGCCGCCTTACGGAACTGGAACTGCCGTGGCTGCAGGGATACGAAAAATCCCACCCGGTCCGAACCGGCAACGCCGCTTACCAGCAATTTCAGTTGGACATTTTTGGCGAAGTGGCGAACACGCTTTTTCAGGCACGCGAAGCGGGACTGGAACCGCCGCAGTACTCGGGCCCCGAGATAGCACTGGCGATGCTGGAATTTCTGGAGACGGTGTGGGAGCAGCCAGACGATGGAATTTGGGAAGTCCGCGGTCCGCGCCGGCATTTCGTCCACTCCAAGATGATGGCGTGGGTAGCGGTCGATCGGTTGATACGGTCGGCTGAAAAGGGCCGCTACACGATTGATGTTCCTCGCTTTAAAAAGCTTCGCAGCACCATCCACGAGGAAGTGTGCTGCAAGGGTTTCGATGCCGATATGAATTCCTTTGTGCAGTCTTATGGAAGCAAACACCTCGACGCCAGCGTCCTAATGATGCCCTTGGTCGGCTTTCTTCCACCTGAGGATTCGCGTGTGATTGGCACGGTCAAAGCCATCGAGACTCACCTCATGGACAATGGTTTTGTCGGACGCTACACGCAAGACCCGGGAGTCGACGGCCTGCCTCACGGCGAAGGAACATTTCTTCCGTGCTCGTTCTGGTTGGCCGACAACTACGAGTTGCAGGGCCGCCACGAAGATGCGGTCCGCATGTTCGAACGGCTGTTGGAGATTCGAAATGATGTGGGTCTTCTGTCCGAAGAATACGATCCGGTCGCAAAACGTCACCTGGGCAACTTTCCCCAGGCGTTCACTCACGTCGGATTGGTGAACACGGCCTTCAATTTATCCCGCACTTCGAAGCAGTCGGTTGCAACTCCTACGCAACCATGATTTGCGCAATCGTGATTTACGCAACCCACGCTTTCCCTTCTTCGCGACTGCGCCGGCATAATCAAACCTTGCCGCGCTGTTATGCGCTTATGTCTCCAAAACACGGAGAAGTAGTGGTGCGAGCGGTGGTGTCGCTCTGCTTATCAAGGAAAATTGCAGGATGCGGTCGCGCGCAAGAAATCGGCGCAACACGCGATCACAAACCGTCGCGTGCCGCGCCGAAATCTTTACTGCCTCTTACTCGGGATACTTCGAAGGAATCTTTTGGTTAACTACAAAGATGTCCCACGATCCGAGCCCAGTAACGTAGTCGTATCCCGGAAGCGCCGTGAATAGCCCATTGCCTCCGAGAATGACATCATTGAAATATGGGCTGCTCGGAGTGGGGCCGCCGCTTGCCAGTTGGTAAATTAACGGTCCAGCGAAACCCAGCGCCTTCTTATGGGCGCATTCCAGGCGCGCCCAAGCTCCCATGGATAACGGCGAAGACAAGCTGGTTCCACCGACCAGCGTGGCTGTGCCGTCGACGAAGATGTTGGCCGCGCAAATGGCTATTTCCGCTCCGCCAGCACACATCGAGACGTCGGGCACACCTCTTTGCCCCACTTCACTGCTCGGCACGATTGGCAAACTGCCCGAACCCGTGTATGCCTGCCAGAATGGAGACGTTTCGAAATAGCTCGGTCCACCGCCGCTGAAATCAGCCGCCGTCTCAAAGTCATAGGTGTAGTTGGTATTGGTAAAGAGGTAGGTTCCTCCGACGGCAATCACGTAAGGCGATGACGCCGGATATGCGGTGTCCGGCGGTCCAGAGAGAGGTACACCGTTCGTTCCTTCGAGTGGACAGGCCGAACCCTGATCATCAGAGGACGCAAAGGGAGTTATTCCTTGCAACGCTGCTTCCCCGAAAACCTCATCATCCACAAGCATCGCGCCGTCAAGATATGGAAAGAATTCGCACTCGCCAAATGACATGTTGAACGCCTTCACCTGGTTACTGGAGACAGCTTTGTTAATGGCAAGCGCAATGTCGGAATCGGTCATGGACGTAGCTGCATAAAAATAAAGGTGTGAGACCTGTTGCGCGATTCCCGTTGAGGTCTGGGAATCAAGATCCCACTCGTCCGCGCCGCTTGTGTCCGGGCTGGGAATGCCGGCGTTCACAACTGTGACCGGCACCTGCGGCAGTTTGTAGGTCGTCTCGTAAGTTCGCAAATCTTTCACCACTTGGGTCAGATCGCCTTCTGCGATGATGCCGACTGCGGCGCAGCAGCCCGTTGCAAGCTTCTGCGTCACTTGAGTGGCATTCGGGTTCGATCCAGGGTCCGCGGCATCGTAGGCGATTTGGTATTGCTGGGGCGAGTAGGTTTCATTGCTCGCGTCAGGAGTCGGACAGTCCGGCGGAGTGCAAGGAATAGTTTGCGTGCCCGTGTTCAACTTAATTAGGTCTGACTGGAAACGCGCAACATTGTTCAGTCCCAACACTGCAACTGCGATACCCGACAAAGACGCGGGAACTTGCGCAGCCGCTGTGTTGACATACAACGTGGCTCCGTTTACAGAGTACTGTTCAAGCGTGGTATTGAATGCCGCTTGCACCAGGGCGGCCGTTCCATCCGCCTCGACCAGAAGACTATTGTCCGCTGCCGTCACGTTCGTAAATCCTGCGCTCGACAAATAATTCTCGACGGCGCTCACTTGCTGGCTGGTGGCGCCGAATTGTGTGACGAATTGTTGCAAGGTCAACGATGTCCCATACAGAGCGTTTCCGGGTGTGATCATAGCGCGAAGGGTTGGTTGAACCTGGCTGGCGTTCTGCTCTTGCAAGCCAACGACGATGTGCATGGGCGTGGAGGGAGCCAGAGAACCCATCGGCACCGCGTTGGATAAATATTGAACGGGATAGGCTTTTGTGGCGGTTGACGCCCAACTCTGGGCGCTGGCATAGGGCGATACACAAGCGATGAGGAGCACTGAACTCATCAGCGCTCCCACACTCCTGACGATAGTGATCACGAGATTTTCTCCTCAAGTTGAGTTCCAACCAGGACATCCGTGTGGGCCATGGATGTGGCCTGTTAGCGTCACGGTCCCTTGCAGGCGAATCGCCAGAATTCCGTTCGTTATCAAATTACTTGTTATGGAGGAACTTACAGAATGTTACAAAGACAGTCACAGACTGCAGCAATACGTGATTGCTCAGACTTTTTGACTTGTACGAAGTAAATCTTGCGCTCTGAAAGCGCGCCGCACTCGATCTGCTAATTTGTTTCCCTGAATTTGAAAGATAGTGGCGCGGAATCAGATGCGAGTCGAAATGACTACTGTGGTTACAGTACGCAGGTAGCGGAAAAACTGTATCTGAATTATTGCGCACACCTTAATACTCTTGGCTTAACTGTCTTGAACAGAGCGGACACTCCTGTCCGCTGCCTTTGACTTTTTCTCTGCCGTTCTTTGACCGCGCTGTCATTTTCCTAAAGAAGCGGAGTCGCGATTCCCGAGGACGAGCTTACCCTCGGCTTGCCGAGCCGGCGAGGGCGGCTACTCTGCTCCGAAGAGATTCGCCGGCTCAAAGCCAGGTCCTCCCATCCTTGGCGCCGTTGCCCAAGGCGGGGCCTTAGTGGATTCGAATCGTGAATTGCCACTCAACTCTTACCCGATGGCGACTCTGAACTAATTACTCTTCCCCCCCGCTGCTATAATTGAGGATTGCGCCCATGCCTCCAAAACGCCTGATCCGCTCCACAACAGTTTTATCCATCCGCCGCAACGGCAGCGTGGTTCTTGCCGGTGACGGACAGGTGACCCTTGGAGAGTCCGTGATCAAACATACGGCGAAGAAAATCCGGCGCCTTTACAACGACAAGATCCTCGCGGGATTCGCGGGATCCACCGCCGATGCCTTCACCCTCTTCAGCCGCTTCGAATCGAAACTGGAGCAATACCACGGCAACCTGGGACGCGGCGCCGTCGAACTGGCAAAGGATTGGCGCACCGATAAATTCCTGCGCCATCTGGAAGCGTTGTTGCTGGTGAGCGACAAAGAACAAACCTACCTTCTCAGCGGACAAGGCGACGTAATCGAGCCCGACGGCGGGGTAGCCGCCATCGGCAGCGGAGGCCCATACGCACAGGCCGCTGCGCAAGCTCTGGCGACACACACCCAGCTCACCGCCCGCCAGATCGCCGAAGAAGCAATGAAGATCGCCGGCAAAATGTGCATCTATACAAATGACGCAGTAACGATTGAGGAATTATGAAAGTGGTCAGTGGCCAGTGATCAGTGTCCAGCAACGCCAGTCGGATACTGACCACTCGCCACTGAGCACCGACCACTGACTTTATGGCCATATACTTACCCAGCACCGCTGAAGAAGAACAACTCGCCCTCGACGAACTCACTCCGCGCGAGATCGTAGTCGAACTCGACAAACACGTAATCGGACAGAAGGACGCCAAACGCGCCGTCGCGATTGCTCTGCGCAACCGCACCCGCCGCCAAAAACTAACTCCCGACCTGGCCGAAGAAATCATTCCCAAAAATATAATCATGATCGGGCCGACGGGCGTGGGGAAGACGGAGATTGCGCGGCGGCTGGCCAAGCTGGCGAATTCTCCGTTTCTGAAGGTGGAAGCTTCAAAATTTACCGAGGTTGGGTATGTGGGGCGCGACGTGGAGTCGATGGTGCGCGACCTGGTGGAGATTGCCATCGACAATGTCCGCGAAGAGAAGTTGGAAGATGTTGCGGACAAAGCCGAGCTGAATGCGGAAGAGCGTCTCCTGGATATTTTGCTGCCGCCGTCGCCTCCGTCGCGGCCCGCGGAACCGACCACTGCGGGTGGAGTGGTGATTGATGGCAACACTGCGTTGGCGGAATCGTCTTCCCGCACGCGGGAAAAGCTGCGGCAACAATTACGCGAAGGCAAGCTTGACGAGCGCCAGGTTGAAATCGATGTCCGCGAGCGCAACTTTCCAAGTTTTGAAATTATGACCAACCAGGGCGTCGAGGAGATGGATATCAACATCAAGGACATGTTGCCGAACATTTTTGGGGCGCGGACCAAGAAGCGGAAGATGAAGGTGAACGAGGCTTTTGAATATCTGATTCAGGAAGAAGAGCAGCGGCTGATCGATATGGATCAGGTCACGCGAATGGCAATCGACCGCGTGGAAAACTCCGGCATTGTGTTTCTGGATGAGATCGACAAGATTGCGGGCCGCGAGGGCGGGCATGGTCCTGATGTTTCGCGCGAAGGTGTGCAGCGGGACATTCTTCCCATTGTTGAGGGAACTACAGTGAATACGCGCTATGGCATGGTGCGCACGGATCATGTTTTGTTTATCGCTGCCGGAGCGTTTCACGTTTCGAAGCCGAGCGACCTGATCCCAGAGTTGCAGGGGCGCTTTCCGATTCGGGTAGAGCTGCAGTCACTGACCATGGATGACTTTGTCCGAATTCTCACGGAGCCGAAGTCTTCACTGGTTAAGCAGTACACGGCATTGCTTGAAACTGAAGGAGTGAAGTTGGAGTTTACGCCGGAGGCGCTGCAGGAGATTGCGCACTTCGCGTTTCGGGTGAATGAGAGCACGGAGAACATTGGAGCGCGGCGCCTGCACACCATCATGGAGCGCGTGCTGGATGAATTGAGCTTCGATGCTCCGGAGAGAAAAGGAGAGCACGTGATCATCGACGCCGATTACGTGCGGAAGATGTTGACGGATATCGTGAAGGATCAGGATTTGTCGAGATATATTCTGTAGGCTCGCGGCGCGACTCAAGCCGCGCCCTTTCAAAGCGCAATCGTTCCTGAACCAACGCGAGTGATGTACTCTGTTCCTTCTGCGCATGAAGAGGCTGCGAGTACATTTCCTGCTGGGGCTGGCGTTGCTGTGCACGGGCGGCTGCGCGTCGATTGGGCCGCCGCTGCCGCCTTCGCTGGAGTTGCCGAAGCCGCCTACAGATTTGCACGCGGCGCGCAAGGGGGATAAGGTCAGGCTGACATGGACGATCTCTGCGCGGACGACTGACCGGCAGAGCGTGCGTTATTTGGGGAAGTCACGCATCTGCAGGAGCGTTGATTCGGCTCTTAAGCAATGTGAAGCGCCAGTGGGAGAAGCCGCTCCGCCAGCGGATTTCAAAGGCCGCGACAAATCGTCTCCGAAGAAGCTCACCGCGACTTTCGTCGAAACATTGCCCTCCGCACTCGAGCGGGACCATCCCACTGGCTTTGCCACTTATGCAGTCGAAGTGCTGAATACAGCGGGACGAGGCGCGGGGCTGTCGAACCAGGTGCGCGTGCCACTGGTTCCGACGTTGCCCCCTTTCAGTGATTTTTCCGCTGACGTCACGGCTCAGGGTGTGATGATTAGGTGGCAATGTCCGAGCACTTCGGAAAGACTTAGGGAGGTGACGAAATATTTGTTCCGAATCTACCGGCATCCCGAGGCGATTGCAGGCGAAACCAGAATCGCGGAAATTGATGTTACGGGCTGTGTCTCGAATCCGCTTGCAGAACAAAACAAGACGAGCGCGTCATTTCTTGACCAGACCTTTGAATGGGAGAAGACTTATTTCTATAGAGCCGCGGTGGTGAGCGAGGTTGAAACTTCAGGGAAACCCACCGTTGAAGTGGAAGGGGATGACACGCCCGAGGTTAAAGTAGTTGCGCACGATGTTTTTCCTCCCGGCGTACCGGGTGGGTTGCAGGCCGTGTTTTCTGGCCCCGGGCAGCAACCTTTCATCGATTTGATTTGGGCGCCGGTGCCGGACGCGGACCTTGACGGCTATAACGTTTATCGTCACGAGGACGGCGGGGCTGCGGTGAAAGTTAATTCTGAACCTGTGAAGACTCCTGCGTTCCGCGACACGCAGGTTGGCTCCGGAAAAACCTATTTCTACTCGGTGTCGACTGTTGATGTGCGGGGAAATGAGAGCGGCCGGTCGGAAGAGGCCAGCGAGAGCGTGCCCTAGCCGCTTGAGACGATTAACACCATTGCATCGCGAGAGGTAGAGATCCTTCGACTGCGCGGACCGATTCCCTTCGTCATCGGTCTGCTCGCTCAGGATGACAGAGCTTCTTGACCAACAGCTGATAGCTATTTCTTTGCAAATTCGCTGCGGTGACGGCTGTAGAAAAAGTAGATCAGGAGGCCCAGGCCCAGCCAGATTACGAAGCGCAGCCAGGTGATGATGGTCAGTCCGGTCATGAGGCCGCCGCAGAGAATAATTGAGATCAGCGGGAACCAAGGGACAAACGGGACTCGGAACGCGCGCTTGCGATCGGGCTGCCTGCGGCGCAGGATGATCACTCCCAGCGAAACCAGAACGAAGGCAAACAACGTCCCGATGTTGGCGAGGTCGGCGGCATCTCCAATGTCCACAAGGCCTGCGGGAATTCCTACGGCGAAACAGGCGATCCAGGTGGACCAGTGCGGCGTCTTATATTTGGGATGCACCGCGGAGAACAGCTTTGGCAGCAAGCCGTCGCGTGACATGGCGTACCAGATGCGTGCCTGCCCGTACTGAAATACGAGCAACGAGGAGATCATTCCCGTCAGCGCTCCGATCACGATGACCGAGCGGAACAGCGGGTGTACGCCCAGATATTTCATCGCGTAGGCCACGGGCGCTTCGGCGGCCGCACCGGAGACGAAGGTGGTGTACTTCATCATGCCGAGCAGGACGACGGCAACGCCGACATAGAGCAGCGTGCAGACCACCAGCGACATGATGATGCCGAAGGGCAAATCTTTTTGCGGATTGCGCGATTCCTCGGCAGCGGTGGAAACCGAATCGAATCCGATGTAGGTAAAGAAAACGATGGCTCCTCCGGTAACGATTCCGGCGAAGCCAGAAGGCGCGAAGGGCGTCCAGTTCGCGGGCTTCACCAGCATTCCACCGACTACCAGGAAGGTCAGGATGGCGCCGATTTTGACCGCGACCATGATGTTATTGGTCTCCGCTGACTCCTTCACTCCGCGCACCAGCAGCAGCGTAAGAATGAAAACGATAAGGAAGCCGGGAAGATTGAAATAGGCGCCCGTCCACTGCCCGCCGGCCCAGACCGGACTGGCGAATTTTTCCGGCAAGTTGAGGCCGAATACCGCCAGTTGCGCTTTTGTATAACCGGCGAAGCCAACTGCGACTGCGACGTTCGAGACTACGTATTCGAGGATGAGGTCCCAGCCGATGATCCAGGCAAAAATTTCGCCGAGCGTGGCGTACGAGTACGTGTAGGCACTGCCGGCGATGGGTATCATCGAGGCCAGTTCGGCGTAGCACAGTCCGGCAAAACTGCAGGCGATCGCGACCAGGAAAAACGAAATCGCAATCGATGGGCCGGCGGGCGGGCGTCCGTGCATGAGCGCTCCTGCAGTGCTGCCGGTGCGCAGTAAATTCACGATTACGTCGAGAGCCTGCGCATGCAGGAGGGATGGGGCCTGGAAAAATTCGCCCGCGGCCGCAGTGCCGGTAAGGATGAAAATTCCCGAGCCGATGATTGCGCCGATGCCCAGCGCGGTGAGCGACCACGGTCCCAGGGTTTTCTGCAGCCGCTGGCCTGGAGCCTCGGATTCGGAGATCAGTTTGTCGATCGACTTGCAGCAGAGAAGCTGGTTGTCGGAGGTGCGAATTGTTTCGGCGGGTTCCGTGGTTGGTTGGGACAATTGGTGGTTGTCTCCTGAAGAGCTTTCAGCATTCAGCACTTAGCATTCAGCCAGTTTGCGTTCCGGCTAGACCGCTGGAACGTTCGGCTCAATGCCAAGTGCCTTCTGCCTTTGCCTTTACCGCTTCGACTGTCCGCGAGCGAGCTTCTTCACTTTACGTTTCTTCGATCCGCGAGCGTAGTCGCGGGGCTGCAGTGGCTTTTCGGCTTTGCGTTTCTTGCGCGCGCCGCGTTTTGATTTCTTGCGCTCTTCTCTGGTCAGGGTTGCTGTGTTTGCCATGATTGCTTTCTTGGATCTGTAATTTTAAGTGTTCATTGCATTCAAGCACGCTCCAGCTGGGCATATTTCTCCACCAGCTTCTTCAAGCCGAAGCGAGGAAATTGTACCGTAATCTTGGCTTCTTCGCCTTCTCCTTCTCGCTGGTAGACCGTGCCTTCGCCGTATTTTGGGTGGCGCACCTTCTGACCGGGGCGGAAGCCGCGTTTGCCGGTAGGCTGTTCGAGTGGGATTTTTGGGACAGTGAACTTTTTTCCGCGGGAGGCGAAGAACTCGGCAATATTCTCGATGGAGTTGTAGGGTCTGGCTGGGGCGGCGGCTTTTTGGCGGGCGGACGGATTGGTAGCGCGCTTCCAAGCTGCGCTTTGGTCTTCGTCCTCGTAGGAATAGTGAACGTCGGCATCGTGGGGTTCGGAGCTTCGCTCCGCTGGACGGCCGAGGGCGGCCGTCCCCACATGTTTTGTGGTCATGCCCGCCGTGCTGCTGCGGCGGCCCAGCTCTTCGATTAATTGGATTGGGACTTCTTCCAGGAATCTTGAGGGGACGCTAGCTTCGGGTAAATCTGTGCCGTAGCGGCGGCGGTAGACGGCGCGGGTAAGGATGAGCTGGTCCATGGCGCGCGTCATGCCGACGTAGCACAGGCGGCGCTCTTCTTCGACGTCATCGGGCTGGAGCATGGTGCGAGTGTGCGGAAACAGGCCTTCTTCGAGGCCGCTGAGAAAGACCAAGGGAAACTCAAGACCTTTGGCGGCGTGCAGGCTCATCAGTGTGATCTGCGAGCGCTCGTCGTAATCGTCGGCATCACTGATGAGGGCGGCGTGGTCGAGGAACTGGTCGAGAGTTTCGCCGCGATCGCGCGAATCCATAGCGGCGTTGACTAGCTCGCGAAGGTTTTCGATGCGGGATAAGGCTTCGGGCGTGTCTTCGGCCTCGAGGATCTTGATATAGCCGGTGCGGTCGATGAGGAATTTCAGGATGTCGGCGGTGCTGATTGTGGGCGCAGGAAAAGAACTTGCGGTGTCGGAATCTGGAATGCTCCTGGCGAGGGTATCGGTTTCAAAAACAAGCGGAGGTTTATTGGCTTCGCCTGCGTCGGTGGAGTTCCCTTCATCGGCCTCACCGTAGGCTCCACCGAAATCGAAGGCTGTATTTTCGAATTCATCAGGATCGAAGGCGGCTGCGGCGTCTCGGAGGGAATCATCTGCTGGGGCTTGCAGGGCTTCGCCCTGCTGGACAGCCGAGGGCGGCTGTCCCCACATGGTCTGTGGTGGCGCACCTTCCGCTTCGATATCCTCTTCAAGGCGTTTCACAAAGGATCCGGCCAGCATGTCTTGAGCGTCAAGAATGAGTTGCTGGAAACCCTTCAGCGCCGAGATTGCGCGCTGCGGGAGGAGTTGGCGCCGGATGGCTTCGGCTAATGCTGCCCAGAGCGAGAGGCCGGTTTCGAGGGCCAGGCGCTCGATGGTGTCGATGGTGCTTTTGCCGATTCCGCGAGTCGGTGTGTTGATTACGCGCAACAGCGAGATCGAGTCGTCCGGATTCTGGATGACTTTGAGGTACGAGATCATATCTTTGATCTCGGAGCGCTCGTAGAACGAGAATCCTCCGACCACTTTGTATTTGAGGCCGTAGCGGCGCATGGCTTCTTCAAACAGGCGCGACTGGGAATTGGTGCGGTAGAGCACGGCGGCGCGCGGAGTTCCGCCCCCCGAGTTTTCAGCACGACCGGCCTCGCGCAAGTATTTTGCGATGTGGTCCGCGGCGAAGAGCGCTTCGTTTTCGCCGTCGGGGGCCTCGTAATAGCCGATTTTCGTGCCGCCCTGGCGCGAGGTCCAGAGGTTTTTACCTTTGCGGCGGAGGTTATTTGCGACCACGGATGACGCGGCCTGCAAAATGTTTTGCGTGGAGCGGTAGTTCTGCTCGAGGCGGATGATTTTGGCTTCCGGGAAATCCTGTTCGAACTCGAGGATGTTGCGGATGTCTGCGCCGCGCCAGGAATAAATGGACTGATCTTCGTCACCGACGGCGCAGACATTGTGCCGCGTACCTGCGAGCATGCGCATCAGTTCGTATTGAGGGCGATTTGTGTCCTGGTATTCATCGATCAGCAAATATTGGAACCGACGGTTGTAGTACTCGCGTACGGGCGCGGAAGTTTTCAGCAGACGAGTGGCCTCGAGTAGCAGGTCGTCGAAGTCGAGGGCATTCGCTTTGCGCAGCTCTTTCCGGTATTCCTCGAACAGGTGGGCGATTTTTTCGGTCTTAGGATCGGCCGACTGCAGGTAAAGCTCCTGCGGATCGAGCATGTGATTCTTCGCCCAGGAAATGCGTGAGAGCACGGTGCGCGGCGTGAGTTGCTTGTCGTCGAGACCGAGCCGCTTCATGATCCCTTTGACCACGGATTGCTGATCGCTCTCGTCGTAGATTACGAATTTTTTCGTGTGGCCCGTCATCGATGGGACGCCCGGCTGGCCGGGCGTGGCGGAGGGGATCTGCAGTGCCTCGATATCGCGGCGAAGAACGCGCACGCAGAATGAGTGGAAGGTTGAGATGACCGGCTTGGCGATGCTGAGTCCGCCGACAAGTTTTTCGACGCGTTCGGCCATTTCAGCGGCAGCTTTGTTGGTGAAAGTCATCGCCAGGATGGATTCTGGCATCACACGCGCGTGCTCGATCAGGTACGCGATGCGATAAGTGATGACTCGCGTCTTGCCGCTGCCTGCGCCAGCGAGGATGAGCACCGCTCCTTCGGTGGTTTCGACTGCTTCGCGTTGCTGCGGATTGAGTTGGTCGAGAAAAGACAATGCGGAAGTAGCTCCGGATAGATGATTTAATTTTACAGGGGATTCGAGGTTCGTGGCGCGAATCGCCGAGTCCGCGCGAATCGGATTGCAGGAATGACTATCCGTCCTGCGCGCATCGGGCCTGATTATTTCTGCATTGCAATTTCGAAGTACATCAGTTCGGTGCCTTTTGCGTCGTCTACGCCCGTGACATAGATGCGGGCGCCAGCGAGTGGTGCGGAAATGTCTCCGACGTCGAAGAAGAGAAATCCTGATTGCGTGCTGTGGGGCTCGACGGCCTTGGCGGCAAATTGCGAGGATTCGATCTCATCTCTTTCTTTCTGACTAATCGTGCCCTTCACTTTCTTTTGCGGGATGGGAAGCGGAATCTGATTCGTGTTGGCCCGCGGATTGGAGAGGCGGCGGTAGATATCGTCGGAGGCGGACGGCGTCAGCTTGGAGCGGTTTGCTGTGGTCAGAGTAACCTGCATATTGGCGATGGAGATGGGCTGAGCGCCGTCGTTGGTGACAACGAAGAAGATGGGGAGAAATCCGTGCTCGTGAAAGTTAACGGAGAAAATCTTTGCCTTTTCCGGAGTGTCGTAGGGATCGGCCGCGATGGCTACTTCTTCGTCGGAGTGATCGTCATGCGAAGGATACGACTTCGCTGGCTGGGCCGAAGGCTTAGCAAAATCCTTCGCCCCAAGGCAGAGCGAGAATCCTATAACTACAAACAGCACGGGGATCATTCGACAGCGCACAAAGCGAACCTCGGGTTTCAAAATCGCGTGTATGTCCGATTATAGAGGCAAACGAGAGCCATTCATGGACGGAGTTTGTTTAGAATGGCTGGACTTGATCTCTTCTTTCTACAACTTTATTTACAGCGTGGGCCTGGGGATCGCAATCTTGGTGAGCTCGCCCTATTGGCTCTTCCAGATGGCGCGCAACGGAAAATATTGCAAGGGATTCGGCGAAAGGGCGGGCAAGGTGCCTGCGCGGCTGCGCCTGCCTGCGACAACAGATGAGGTAATTTGGGTTCATGCCGTCTCCGTGGGCGAGGTGTTGGCCGTGGCGGGCTTGGTAGAGGAACTTGGACGGAGTCTACGGTCGCATAAGATATTTATTTCCACGACGACCGATACGGGGCAGACGCTCGCGCGAAAACGATTCGGCGAAGCAAACGTGTTTTATTTTCCCATGGACTTTGTCTTTGCGATCCGGCCTTACCTGCGTGCCCTGCGGCCGCAGCTCGTGATTATCGCAGAGACAGAGTTTTGGCCGAACTTCATGCGGCTGGCGCACGCCAGCGGAGCGCGGATTGCGGTAGTAAATGCGCGCATCTCAGATCGCTCCTGGCCGCGTTACCGACGATTTCGCGGATTGCTCAAAAGAGTGCTGGTGAGCGTGGATTTGTTTCTGGCACAGACAGGCGAGGACGCGGAGCGGCTGGAAGATATTGGGGCGAGGGGCGAAGATGTGCGGGTCACGGGAAATCTGAAGTTTGACATTCCCGCGCAGGCTCCGCCTGCGATCGTCGAGACCTTGCGGAAGTCGATCACCGCTAACCACGGCGGGCCCGTGCTGGTGTGCGGAAGCACCGTGGAGGGGGAAGAGCCGCTGCTGTTGAAGGCGTTTGAGAACCTTCTGGTGCCGCATCCGCGCACGATTATGATTCTTGCGCCGAGGCATCCGGAGCGCTTTGCAGCCGTGGCTTCGCTGCTGGAGAAAATGTCGATTCGCTTTTCCAGGCGCTCTGTCTGGCAAGGCGAGGAGTTGGCTGGTGGAGTACTGCTGCTGGATACAATCGGAGAGCTAGCTGCGCTGTACGCGCTGGCCGAAATTGCGTTTGTAGGAGGAAGCCTGGTGCCGCACGGCGGGCACAATATCATTGAACCGGCACAGCATGGCGTGGCTACTTTGATTGGCAATCATACGGAGAATTTTCGCGACATCGTGGCTTTGTTTCAAAGCCGGGATGCGGTGCGGGTGGTTGGTCCAGCGGAGTTGCCGCTGGTGTTGATGGAGTTGCTGGCCAACGACAAGGAGCGACGAACGTTAGGGCAGCGCGCCGCCGAAACGATGCGATCGCAGGTTGGAGCAACGGCGCGGACAGCCAGCGAACTGAAGCAATTGCTGGCGCGGCCATGAATTGGAATCCTTTGGCTGCGATTTACGGCGGCGTGGCCGCAGCGCGCAATGCGCTCTACGACCGTGGGCTATTGCGCTCGGGGCGACTGCAGGGGCCCGTGATCAGCGTGGGAAATCTTTCGACTGGAGGTTCGGGAAAGACTCCGTTTGTTATTTTGTTGGGGGAGTTGTTGAGGGCGCGCGGAATAAAATTTGATGTGCTGTCGCGCGGTTATGGGCGGAAAACGCGCGGGTTGTTGCTGGTAGATCCGGGTGGCCTGCCGCAGGATTTCGGTGATGAGCCTTTGCTGATCGCAAGACGACTGCAGGCGCAAGTTGTGGTTGGTGAGGACCGCTACGAGGCAGGTAGATTCGCTGAGTCACGATTCGGCGCGCAGATGCATTTGTTAGATGATGGTTTTCAGCATCGCGGACTGGCTCGCAATTTCGATATCGTGCTGGTGACGCCTGAGGACGCGCGCGATCGCTTACTTCCCGCGGGAAGGCTGCGGGAACCCTTGCGTGCGTTGCGGCGGGCGGATGCCGTGGTGCTGACCAGTGGTGCTTCTCCCGAAGCGTTCCCGCTCTCGGGCAAGACGGTGTGGCGAGTGCGGCGTGGGATTATTGCGCAAGATATTCCGCCTCGGCCAGTGGTGTTCTGCGGGGTTGCGCGGCCGCAAACCGTTCTGTTGCAGTTGCGCGCGGCTGGCATTGATCCGGTTGCGGAGGCGTTCTTCCGCGATCATCACGCCTACACCGAGAAAGATGTGCATGACTTGCTGCAACTTAAGCAACGCAGTGAGGCAGGAGGATTCGTTACTACCGAGAAAGATGCGGTGAATCTTGGCGGATATTTTGAAGCCCTGGCGCCGCTGGCGGTGGTTCCCGTAAAGATGGATCTTGCCGACGCGGCTGGCGCTGTGGATACCATGCTGCGAGTTATCGAAGAACGACATAGACGCTCGTGAGAAGATGCCACAGACGACAACGGAAATCGGATGACGAAACATTTGAAGGAAGTTGAGCGGCTGCGGAAGATTATCGAGGCCTTTCCAAAGGTCACGATTACGGTCCTCGGGGATCTGGTGTCCGATGAGTTTGTGTATGGAGAAATCTCGCGTGTCTCGCGAGAGGCGCCGGTGCTCATCCTGAAGCACCGGGAACGCACCGTGGTGCCTGGCGGCGGAGCAAACGCGGTGAATAATCTCGTAGAGTTGGGAGTGAATGTGCTCCCCGTAGGCGCGATCGGTGATGACGAAGCCGGACGGCTGCTGCTGAAATTCTTTCGCCACAAGCGCATCCCCGTCAGCGGAGTGCTAAAGGACAAGACTTACACGACAGTCACCAAGACGCGCATTCTGGCGGGAATGGCGCACAATACCCGCCAGCAGGTGGTGCGAGTGGATCGTGAACCTGAAAACGCTCCGAGCCGGCATTTAACTCGCGAGTTGTTTCTCGCAGCGCGGGAATATCTGCGCGCCTCGGATGCGCTGCTGGTTTCCGATTACGGATATGGATCCGCAAGTCCGGCTATCGTGAACACTTTGCGGCAGAGCGGGCACAAAAGAATTGTGAATGTGCCGCTGATCCTCGATTCAAGATATCGTCTGCTGGAGTATTCTGGCGCCACGGCAGCCACTCCGAACGAGCCTGAGGTGGAAGCGGCGTTGGGCGTCCGAATTGGGCAGGACTGGCAGAAAATGATCCAGGCCGGCCAGCAGGTTATGGAGCGGATGAAGTTGCAGTCGCTGCTGATCACGCGCGGACGCGATGGTATGGTTGCGTTCGATCAAGGGCATGCGCCGGTGGATATTCCGATTTTCGGCTCCGATCAGATCGCGGACGTGACGGGCGCGGGCGACACCGTGATTGCGGTATTCAGTGCCGCGTTGGGTGCTGGTGCGAGCACCTCAGAAGCGGCGCATTTGGCCAACTATGCGGGAGGAATTGTCGTCATGAAGCGCGGCACGGCTACGGTTTCGCGTGAGGAACTGTTGCGCGCGCTGGATCAGTCTCCACCATCGACCCGGCCTCATTAGGCGAAAGCATCCATTTGGAAAAAGAAAAAAACAGCAAGATTGTGAGTCGACAGCAACTCCGCGAGCGTGTGGAACGGTGGCGGAGCGCAGGAGAAAGTATTGTGCTGGCCAATGGGAATTTCGATTTGCTGCATGTGGGGCACGTGCGTTATCTGCGCGGGGCTAAGGAACTGGGCGGCAGGCTTGTGGTGGCCATCAACTCTGACGATTCGGTCCGGGCACTCAAGGGCGAAGGCCGCCCGATCATGCCAGCGGAGGAGCGCGCCGAAATCCTTGCGGCGCTCGCGGATGTCGACGCAGTCGTAATTTTTCCGGAACTCGATGTTCGGGCGCTAATTCGAGAGATTCGTCCGGATATCCAGGCCAAAGGGACGGACTATACAGTCAACTCGGTCCCCGAGCGCGACGAGGTAGTTGAGTACGGCGGGCGCGTGGCGATTGTTGGCGACCCGAAAGATCACTCCACTAGCGAACTTATTCGCTCACGGCTCGGACCGAGGCAGTCTTGAGTGTTGAACCAGTGAGTCTTGAATCAGTGAGTCTTGAGCCCGTGAACCTTGCGTCTGCTAGTTCCGAGACGGGTAGGATCGATATTGCCTCCGCGAAAACGATTCGGCGGCTGCTGGTCGTGCGGCTCAGCGCCATGGGAGACGTGATCCACACGCTGCCGGCGGTGAATGCCTTGCGGAAAGCATTTCCGCACTCGCACATCGGCTGGTTGATTGAGGAGCGCTGGGCTGAACTGCTTTGCGCGCCGGGAGCGGCGCGACGAGGCCCAAGGTCTTCGTTGCGACCGCTGGTGGACGAAGTCCACACCGTGAATCTGCGGGGATGGGGAAAATCTCTGTTTTCGCTCTCCACGCTGCAACGAATTGCCAAGATTTGGAATGATGTACGTGATGTACGCTACGACGTTGCCGTGGACTTGCAGGGGGCGATGCGGTCCGCTGCGCTGGCGCGATGGTCGCGTGCGCGGATAGTGTATGGCTCCGGAGAGCCACGAGAGTCTCCTGCGAGCCTGTGGTATACGCGAAAAGTGCTGGCGCAAGACCGACACGTGGTGGATCAAAATCTCTCGATTGCGGAAGCGGTCATCGAGAGCCAAAGCCGTGCGCTCCGCCAGGTCGGGTTGGCGCCAGAAGATATTTCGATTCAAATTCCTCGCGACCCTCAGGTTGACGCCAGTGTGGGTCAACGTCTGGAGCGGCACAGAATTGGGGACTTCGCCATTCTGAATCCGGGTGCGGGGTGGGGTGCGAAACGATGGCCCGCGGAGCGCTACGGAGAAGTGGCGCGCGCGCTTGCGGACTGCGGTGTGCGCTCGATTCTCAATTATGGTCCCGGGGAGGAGGAATTGGCCCGAGCCGCCGCGTCTGCAAGCAGAGGCACAGCTGAGGTGATGAGTTGCTCGCTCACAGAATTGATCGCTTTGACGCGACGAGCGCGGCTCTTCATCAGTGGCGACACGGGGCCGCTGCATCTGGCGGCGGCGTTGCGAGTTCCCGTGGTGGCGATTTACGGGCCTACGGATCCGGCTCGCAACGGGCCTTATGGGACGCATAGCATCGTGCTGCGCAGTTCGCAGAGCCTGACGACGTATACGCGGCGCACCGAAGCCGATGAGGGAATGTTGGCAATTGGGAGTGATACGGTAGTTGCAGCGGCCAGCAGGCTGTTGAGCGGCAACCTCAGGGGCTAAAGCCCGTTTTATTCCCCGCTGTTTGCGGCGCGGCTGAAGCCGCGCCCTTTCAAAACATGGCTCAGTGGTCACAAATCGCGCGGCGCATTCGGGTGCCGCTGGGATTTCTTTTTGCCGTATTTTATTTCTGGCTGGCACGGCCGACGTGGCGATCGATGGCCTTGGCTGCGATCGTAACTGTTCCCGGGCTTCTGATTCGAGCGCTGGCTTCGGGACATGTTCGCAAGAATGAGTCGCTGGCGACTTCCGGTCCTTATGCTTACACGCGCAATCCGCTCTACCTGGGATCACTGCTGATCGGGATGGGATTTGCGGTAGCGGCGCGCAGTTGGTGGGTGGGGATTGCGCTGGTTGTGATGTTTGTCGTCGTTTATCTGCCGGTGATTCAAGACGAGGAGATATTTTTGCGGGCGAAGTTTCAGGAGTTCGAGGAATATGCGCAGCGGGTGCCGAGGATGTTGCCGAGACTTACGCGTGGATCTAATGCTGATGGTGAAAGCTCAGATGGATTTTCTTTGGATTTGTATCTGAAGCATCGTGAGTACAACGCGCTTCTGGGGGCAGTGGGGATGATGGCAACCCTGATTGCGAAGATGGAACTGTTTCGAAATTGAACGGCCGCGTTCCGCAGGGCGTTCACGTCTTAATGCTAAGAGGAGCGTCGGCGATAAGAGGTTCGGTAGGTGGTGCGCCCCGGTCCAGCTCCCATCGTTCTGCAACTTTTCTGCCCATTTCGATCGCGGGGCGTTCAAATGCGTGGTAGAAAACAACAGGAATGGTGAGCCACATTAGCCAAAAAAGTATCCAGCTGTGGTGGCGTGTGAGCGCGAACCAGATAAAAAAGGAATGGCCGAGGTAGATGCCGTAAGAATAAGTTGCGATCCGGCCACTAATTACTTTAAGCGGGCGGAACGTAATTTCCTTGAACGTTGGCAAAGCCACTCCCATTAGCAGGCATAACAGCGCGCCCATGCGTCGCGAAGGAATCCACAAGAATAGGGCCGCCAGCAACACTATGAATAAGGGCCAAAGATAAGACGGCAAGATTCTTTTCTGCGGCAGAGTGAAGGCAATGACTCCCGGCAAGAAATTGGGAATAAAAAGCAACAGTGAGAACCACGCCAAGGCCGGTATGGTTTGCGGGAAATGGCCAAGAAGTCCGCAAATAAACCACAGGGCCAACAGCAGCCAGAGAGAACGTTTCCGCCAGAGAAAGAGAAAAGGCAGAACCAAATACATTTGTACTTCAATGGGCAGAGACCATAACGGACCGATGATCGAGCTTGTCTGCGTGAGGTTTTGAACCAGCAGCAGGTTCGAAATCAGCTCCCAGTTGCCTGGCCGCGGCGCGATTGCCAGCCCCCGTCCGTCGGCATGAAGATGCAGGGCAACGGCGGCCAATACCGCCAACACGCTTAGGGGATAAATCCGAAAGAACCTGCGTATGTAAAAATCTTTCAATAGAGCCGCGCCTGTCAGTCCACTCCGCCGCATCGAGTACATCAAAACCAAAGAAGTGTGGACGAAGAAAAGGAGAACGCCAAACAAGCCAATGTTGTCAAATCGATCGAAGTGATAGTGCCGAGTCAGATGATCGAACAGAACCATCAAGACAGCCATGCTGCGGAGAACATCGAGATTCGGGGAAGGGCCGCGGGTTGCGCTGTCAGGCGGCAAACTTTAACCCAAGCCGCCGAATAAAGTGGTGGGAAGCATTGCCCGTGATGATAACACCGGGCTTTTCGATATCTCGCAGGATTCTTGGCGGCGTGTTGTCGTTAGGATTACTTCTGCGCCACCAGTTCTCTTGCGCGGCTCAGTTCCGGGCGTGTGGAGTTTGATCCGTCGCAAACTTTCAGGAGTAGGGCGTAGTATTCCGTGGCGTCGTTCTGTTTGCCGGCGGCTTCGGCCGCGCGGGCGGCGCCATAGAGGGCATCGAAGCGGTTTGGATTCAGCTTTAGATCCGTCTGATATTCAGCCAGGGCTTGCTGCGGACGCTTCGCCTCCATCAGCATATCCGCGATCATCTCCCGCGCCGGAATGCCTTCCGGCTCTTCTCCGGTTGAATCTTCCTTGTCGGCGATGGGCCGCATCGCCTCGACGGCATCGTCATATTTGCCCTCCGCGAATGCCAGCCAGGCATGAGCTTGCTTGCGATCAGCCTCGACTGCCTCGCCAAACAACGGTTCGTCGACTAGCCCTCGATGAATGCTCTCAATCGCTGCAATATCTTTGCGAACGTCGTCCGGTTTGTGCAGATGCGCCGATCCGATGGCGCGAGCCCAGTAAATCACTGACTCTTCCACAGTGCCTTTAACCTCCGTCGGAGGAAGCGCAGCGGCAGTCGTCCAATCATGCATCTCAATCGGATAGAGCGCGCTCAGGTGCGCCAGCGCGGCTGCATGTGGATCGTAATCCTTGCCGTACATATCGTCGCGCTTATCGGGCATGGCGCGGATCTCCTCGATGAGAGCTTTGGCGTCGGCATCGCGTCCGCTTTGCATGTAGGCGTAGAAAAGGAAATCCATGGCATGGAACTGGTGGCCTTCGCCACCCATGTGCATGGCGGCGGTTTTGCGCGTGGCGGCGATGGAAGCGAGGTTGGAATTGATGTCGTCCTGCCAGAGGCCGACGCGGGCGAAAATGTGCGAGGGCATGTGCAGGGCGTGCGGAGAGGCGGGCGCGATCTGCGCATAACGTCGGGCGGCAGGCAGGCCGAGTTGCGCGAGTTGCGGCTTGTCGTAGCTGTGAATCAGATAGTGCGCTACGCCAGGATGGTCGGGCTCGATGACGAATAATTTTTCGAGGATCGCGGCGGCTGCCTTGCGATTGGCGAAGGTTGCGTCCTCGTGAGGCTCGGAGGCGAGCAGCGAGAGCGCATAGAAGGCCGCGGCTTCGTGATCATCTGGGTAGGACTCGTAGACTTTTTTCATCGCGCCCGAATAAGCCTTGGCGCGAGCTTCGTGATTGAGCGTTTTCGAGTCGCTATAAAAGGCTTCGATCGCAACGATGTAAGCTTTCTCGCGCGGAGTGGTGGGCCCATTGCTCGTTTTTGCCTTGTGAACTTCGTCCAGGCCGCGCAGGATGACTTTGTCATCCGGTTCGTTCCAGAGCTGGTGCCACAGGCTCATGGCCACGCCCCAATGCGCCATGGCGCAGTGCGGATCGTCCTGGGCGATCTGCTGAAATTCCTTCTCCGCCTCTTCGTACCAGAACGAGTGCAGCAGGGCCACGCCGCGCTCAAACGGCTTCTGTACCGATGGGGCGCAAGAGACCGGAAAGACAACCGTGCCCAACTGGCCCGCGGTTAAATCTTCATGGTGATGATGGGTCTGGTCATCATCGGCAACCCCATCGACAACACTTGTAAGGGCGAAAACGGAAGAGAACAGAAGAACCCAGACGATACGCTTCATTGGTAAACCCCACTTGGAAGCGAGTCTAGATCAGCCGAAAGCGCACGGTCAAACGGCAGGGGCGCGATCGGAAGCTTGAAACGAAGAAGTGCAGTGGGCTTCCCTGCTGCGAGAATCGGTGAATGTGCGCTGGCGAACATTTACAGATTCTGCTAGACTTCGCCAAAATCGTGCCCGGGTCATTTCGCCACTGATTGTGTGGTCTGCGGAAGATCAACACTGGAGTAGATACAGGTAGGTAATGAACTAACTTCGCCACCCGCCTGGGGGTAGCCATGGATTTGCACCCTGGAGCCAAAAATCGCCGAGTCTTCGAAAGCCAGCAGACCAACATAGACCCCATCCGGCGTGCTCTCGACGAAAGTGAAGACTGGTATCAAGACCTCATCGACCACAGCCAGGATTTGCTGTGCGTGCACGATCTTGACGGCCGGCTTCTCTCGATTAGTCCCGCTCCCGCGCGACTGCTCGGATACAGCGTCGAGGAAATGCTGCGGACTCCGATGCGGGAGTTCATTGCTCCGGAATTCCGGGATGAGTTTGATTCCTACCTGAAGAAGATCGAGCGCAAAGGAGAGGCTCATGGCCTTCTGGTAGTAATCACGCGGTCGGGAGAGCGGCGGCTCTGGGAATTCTCAAACACGCTGCGACGCGACGGCATGGCGACGCCGGTTGTGAGCGGCATGGCTCGCGACGTCACCGAACAAAGACAGACGGAAAAATTGCTGCAGGAGGCCACCGAAGGCCTGCTTCACAGAGTACAGGAGAGCGAGCGTGTCATCCGCGAACTAAGGCTTTTCCGAACCTTGTTGGACCAGAGCAACGATGCGATTGAAGTGATGGATCCGGACACGCTTCGCTTCCTGGATGTGAACGAGAAGGCCTGCTCCGAGCTGGGTTACAGTCGGGAAGAACTTCTGTCTCTGGGGGTTTACGACATCGATCCCGAAGTCACGAACGCTTCGATTGCGAAGGCGAAAGAGAGTTTGCGGGCATCGGGATCGCTGGTGATTGAAAGCCGGCACCGGCGAAAGGACGGATCGACCTTCCCAGTAGAAGTCAGCATGAAACGTGTGCAACTGGAGCGGGAATACGTGATCGCGATCTCCCGCGACCTAACCTTGCGCAAGGAAAGCGAGGCACTCCTTCATGCCAGCGAAAACCGCTATCGCACTCTTTACGTTTCTTGTCCGGTTGGCATTGCCTGGATTGACCAGACTGGCCGCTACCGCGCGGTAAATCCGAAGTTCTGCGAAATCGCCGGGCGTACGGAACAAGATCTGTTGAGCCGGGATTTCCAGAGCATCACGCATCCCGACGACCTGGCGGAAAATCTGGAGAAGCTGCGGCAGCTCTGCAATGGGGAAGTACGGCATTTTGAGATGGCAAAAAGGTATAGCCGTCCGGATGGCTCGATCCGCTGGGTAGAAGTTGAGGTTGTCGCGACGTGGTCCGAAGGAGACGATCCAAGATGGCCTATGGCCATCGTCCAGGACATCACGGAACGGAAGCGTGCGGAGGAACGGCTGCGCGAATACGAAAGGGTTGTGGAAGGCCTGGAGGAGTCGATCGTGGTGATAGACCGGGGACTCCGTTACGTAATCGCGAATCGAACGTTCCTAAATTGGCGGGGAGCGCAAGAAGAGCAAATTGTTGGGAACCTTGTCTTGGACCAATTGGCCTCGGAAGGAGCCAGCGATGAGACGCTACGGCTGATTAGGCAGAAGATGGAGGAATGCTTTCGAGGCAAGGTTGTCCAATTCGAAACCAAGTACAAATTTCCACGCCTGGGCGAGAAAAACGTGCTCGCAACCTACTATCCTATCGAAGGGTCCAGGGGTACGGATCGGATCGCTTGTATCTTGCGCGACATTACTGAGCGCAAACAGGCGGAGGAAGCCCTCCGAACCAGTGCGCAACAGCAGCACCGGATCGCAAAGCAATTGGAAACAGAGCGGGCCCGCTTAATCGAGGCCCAAGCGGTGGCAAAAGTGGGCAGTTGGGAAATCGACTTGCCGAACCTTGAGATAACTTGGTCCGAGCAGACACACCGCATCTTTGAGACTGACCCCTCCCATTTTCGCCCGAGGCGTCCGGACTTTGTGGAACTTATTCATCCGGAGGATCGCGCGAAAGTGGATGCAGCGTTTGAGGCCTCACTTGAAAACCGCGCACCCTCAACGGTCGAATATCGGATTGTGATGGCAGACGGCCGCGTCAAACTCTTGGAGGAGCACTGGAAGGTCTTTGATAATGAACAAGGACGGCCGGATCGCCTGGTAGGTACTTGCCGCGACATCACCGAGCGCCAACAGGCGGAGGAAGCCCTGCGGCGGAGCGAGGAAAATTATCGCTTATTTGTTTCGCAGAGTTCAGAGGGCATCTTCCGGCAAGATATGGATGCCCCGGTCCCCATCGACCTGCCCGAAGATGAACTGATTCATCACATCCTTTACGACCACTACCTAGTGGAGTGCAACGATGCCTTGGCGGCGATGTACGGATTGAAATCCGGGAGAGAGTTGCGGGGCAAGCGCTTGACGGAGATGGTAGTGGCTGACGATCCTCGCAACGTTGAGCTCAGTCGGGAGTTCATTCGCTCAGGGTTTCGCATAATTGATCGGGAATCTCACGAAGTCGACATTCATGGCAATCCCAAGGTCTTTCTCAACAGCATGATCGGCACCGTGGAAAATGGAATGCTGGTGCGCACCTGGGGCATCCAACGGGATATAACCGAGAAGGTGAAGTTGGAGGAGGCTCAACGGAAGGCAGACGAAGCCTTGCGCCAGAACGTGGCTCGGTTGCAGGAGGTCACAGAAGAACTTCGCCAGGCAAAAGAGAAACTGTCGGAAGAAAAGTTTTACCTGGAACAATCGATCGACAGTGAACTCGGGTTCGGAGAAATCATCGGAAGCAGCCAGGCCTTGAAAGAAGTGATGGAAAAGGTGTCCAAGGTCGCGCCCAGCGACGCCACGGTGCTGTTGCTGGGCGAGACCGGCACCGGCAAGGAATTGGTTGCACGCGCCCTCCATCGTCTGAGTGGACGCCGCAATAGCAGCTTCATCAAGCTGAACTGCGCGGCCATTCCTTCAGGCCTGCTGGAAAGTGAGTTGTTCGGCCATGAGAAAGGAGCCTTCACCGGCGCCGTAGCCCGCAAAATCGGTCGCCTGGAACTGGCCGATCAAGGCACGCTTTTTCTCGACGAGATTGGCGAGATTCCTCTGAGTCTGCAGCCCAAGTTGCTGCGCGTGCTTCAGGACCACGAGTTTGAACGCCTCGGAGGCACCTCGACGTTGAAGGTCGATTTTCGCCTTCTTGCGGCAACCAACCGGGACCTGCTGCAGAGTGTGAAAGCGCGCGAGTTTCGTAGTGACTTGTATTACCGTCTCAACGTATTTCCCATCCTCATCCCGCCGTTGCGGGAGCGGCGCGAGGACATTCGGCCGCTCATCGAGTATTTCGTGCGCAAATTTGCCACGCAGATGCAAAAGTCCATTACCAGCATCCCGTCAAAAACCATGGAAATTTTGGTGCGATGGGGGTGGCCGGGCAACATCCGGGAATTAGAAAATTTCGTGGAACGATCCGTGATACTTACTCCGGGATCGGTTTTGCAGGCGCCGCTTTCCGAATTGCAGACCGACATGGATGGCGGCCATGGCAGGATAGACGACAGCCTGCGCGAACATGAGCGCGAACGGGTGGTTCGCGCTCTTAGAGAATGCCGTGGCAAGCTGGGCGGCGCTGACGGCGCCGCCGCGCGCCTGGGTTTGAAACGCACAACACTCCAGTCGAAGCTGGACAATCTCGGAATTAAGCCGGCAGATTATCGAAGCTGAATTCCGGAGCTGTGCAGACTAGCACGCGGCGGATGGTGAATGTATTCTTTCCCCATGACGCGAAAATTCAAAAGAATACTGGAAGCGGCGACGTGGTTCGTTCTCGGCTTTGTCGCCCACGGGTTGCTGCTTTATTTCCACCACCATCCTGGTTAGCAGATTCCAGTGCGAACTCATCCGAAAGTAGAAAGGCCCCTCGCTTACGCGAGGGGCCTTTGGGGGAGGGACTTGCGGGCAGGCGCCCTTGGTCCCGAACGCGATCGGACTCGATTATTACTTCGGTTGCTGTTGCTGGTCTCCCGTTGTCGTCGGAGCACCAGAATTGCTGGAGAGTTGTTCCAGGTCGTTCTTCAACAGGCTGATTTCCACGCGACCGCCGCTGATGCGCTTAGTCTTCGCATCCTGGTCCTCACCGGCGACCGGGGCATTGCCCATACCCACGAGATAGATCCGGTAAACCGGAATGTCGTGATTGAGCACCATGTAGCGGACCACGGACTCAGCCATTTTCTGCGAGTTCGAAATTGCGACTTGGCCTCGGCCAGAAGAGAAGCCTTGCACTTCGATAATGTAACCCTTCTGTCCCTTCACTGTATTCGCCATCTCGTCGAGTGCGTCCTTGGCGTTCTTGCTGAGGACAGTTTGGCCGGGCTTGAAACGAATTTCGGTCTGGTTCGATGCCTTATATTGAT
This sequence comes from uncultured Acidobacteriota bacterium, assembly GCA_963717205.1. Lineage (GTDB taxonomy): Bacteria > Acidobacteriota > Terriglobia > Terriglobales > Acidobacteriaceae > Sulfotelmatobacter. Next base: position 869,965 of record CAVQVP010000003.1, read on the forward strand.
CGATGTTGCTGACCACGGTTTCCACGGTCTGGATACGGTTGGAAGCCTGTTGTGCGCTCTGCTGCGCCATGCTCGCCTTGTTGCCGGCGTCGATGGCGTGCTGATCGGCTTCGTTAGCCTTGTCCGAAGCCATCTTTATGCCAGCCTGAGCGCGCGCATCTGTATCTTTAATCGACTTGCTGTTGGCAGCGGTCAGGTCGTCGAGTTCGTTGATGCGGTCCCGGATGGGCTCAGTTTGCCGCTTCACATAATTCTTGCGGGCAAATGGATTCACACGGCCCCAGAAACCCTCGCGGCTGGGGGGTTGTAAGGGCTGTTTGCCGGTGGCGGTATCAGTCGACTGAGTCGTCTGCGATGTGGTCGATTGACTGGATTGAGTCTGGGTAGACGAAGTTTGGGCGAAGGCTGGAAGTGCCAGCACTGCGGCCAATGGCAGAGAAATCAAAATGCGAGTATTCATAAAAAACTTCCTCCAATTTTGGGGGAGCGTATGGGGGCTCCACTCCAGCACGCGGAAACGGGCGCGTTCCGTGATTTAATTGCGTCCCCGAAAACAATACGACGAAAGCAAGCGCTATGCGCTTTGCCGGCATGCGCTGACGCAACACATACCTTTGAACCTCAAAAAACCGGCGGTCGCAAGCCTGCTGGCGCCTGCAATCTTTCATACAGGTCGGATGCCAAACAAGCATCCGAGGTTGGAGCGCTAAAGCCTTGATATCCATAGACATTGTACCCCCAAGCTAGCGCAGGGGATAGCCCAGCCGACTGCTGGAGGGTAATTTTGGCAAACCTGATATAAAAACTGCGTGTGTTGTTGAGTCCGGGGAGGGTGATTTGGGACAGGACTGTCTGAAAAATGCGCAGTTCCCCGCTGGATTTCAGCCGGGAGTGTGGAGGGCGATGTTTCGAAAGAGAGTGTTCATGCTGACGGTGGCCGCTTTCTTGTTGAGTCCGCTGCACCGGGCTTTCGCCGAAGATTCTCCTGCCAGGGCAGCAGAGGAGCCGTCCGTGGCGCTGGCCTCTTCTCGGATACCAGCGGATCACTTGCAACAGTATTCAGATCTGGCTTTAGTGTGGATGCAAGAGTATTTGCGGATCGATACTACGAACCCTCCCGGCCACGAGATGCGCGCCGTGGCTTTTTATAAAAGGATTCTCGATGAGGAAGGCATCGAGAATCGTGTCTTCGAATACGCGCCAGGACGCGGCGATCTGTGGGCCCGCCTGCCACATGACACGGCGCAAGGCCGGCGGCCAATCATTTTGCTGAACCACATGGATGTGGTCACCAGCGATGCGGCGCACTGGAAGGTTCCACCATTCAGCGGCGAAATCAGAGATGGCTGGCTGTGGGGCCGCGGAGCGCAGGATATGAAAGATGAAGGGCTGGCGCAGTTGGTCGTGATGGTGATGTTGAAGCGCGAGAAGATCGAACTTGACCGCGATGTAATTCTCCTGGCCGTCGCGGACGAAGAAGCTGACGGAACCGGCACTGACTGGTTTATTGCTAATCAGCGCGACCTGCTCGAGAACGCAGAATTTCTAATCAACGAAGGTGGCGAGAACCTACTGGAGAACGGCAAGGTGAAGTACGTGGGCGTTGACGTAGGTGAGAAGACCACGTTTTGGCTGCATGTTGTAGCGCGCGGGCGTCCAGGGCATGCTTCGCGGCCGATTCCGGATTCAGCGCCGAATCGCCTGGTGCGTGCGCTCGAGCGCATTCTTGCCTATCGCACACCGCTGCGTTTGCTGCCCGTGGTCGAGGAATTTCTCATTGACATGGCTCCATATGAGCCGCCCGAAGAAGCGCGCTACTATCGCAACATTCGCAGTGCGATGGAAGATAAAAAGTTTCGGCAGGACGTGGAGAAAGATGAATCGCTGAACTTTTTGCTGCGCGACACCATCTCGCTCACCATGATGGGCGGCTCAGAGCAGACTAATGTGATTCCGTCGGAGGCTTGGGCGAACCTGGATGTTCGCATTCTACCAGGTGGAGATCCGAGGGCACTGCTGGAGCAGATCCGGCGCGTGGTGGATGATCCCAACGTCACGGTTGAACCGCTGAATGCGGAATTTCGCCAGGCGAATTACTCACCGACGAACACGAAGTTGTATGAGGCCATTCGCAGAGTCTCGGGAAAATATTTTCCTGGAACGCCAGTGGTACCGCACATCACCAGCGGCTACACGGAGAATCAGCGCTACCGGCCGCTGGGCATCGAGGCGTATGGCTTCACTCCATATACGGCTACTGAGGAGGAAGGAAACACGGAACACGGCAATGACGAACGGATTCGCGTGGAAGAAGTGCGGCGGGGGCCGAAGATTTTGTTTGACGTGGTGGCAGCGGTGGCGGGAGGCAAGTGAACGTCGTTCGCATTAATTCTCTCCACAATACTTTTCATACTGTTCGGCGATGAAGTGATCAGTCATGCCGGCGATGTAATCGCAGACCACGCGCGGTAAGGATTCAGTTTGGGCTTTCTCGTGGTAGTAGTGTGGCAGGGCTGCCGGGTTCTTCATCCAGAAGTCGAATAGCTCCGTGACAATGCGTTCAGCGTCGTCTTTTTCTCCGGCCAGCGACGGGCTGTAGTAAAGATTTTCGTATAGGAAATCTTTGATCTGTTTGCCCTCGGCTTCTACTTCGGGGCTTAAAGCGGCAATGCGCTCCGGGTGCAGACGGGTGTCTGTTAGAGTTTCAATTCCCGTTTGGCGCAGCCGCGCTTGCGTGTTGGTAATCAAATCATCGGCCAGTCGGTTGAACACTCCTTTGAGGGCTTCATTGAACTTCAACTTGTCGGGAACGTCGGGATAAGTGTGCTCGATTTCGCGAAAGAAGCGTTCAAAGACTGGTATTCCAGCGCGAATCTGTTCGAGCGTCAGCAGATGCGCTTCGTAGCCGTCATCCAAATCGGCCGTGTTGTAGCCGATCTCATCGGTGATGTCGATGAGCTGCGCTTCGAGCGGAGGCCGCTGATCGAGAAGATATTCCGCAAGTTCAGGATGTTCCGCAGGGTCGTAATTACGCGAGTGCTTGATGATGCCCTCGCGAACCTCGAACGTGAGGTTCAGCCCGCGAAAAGCGGCATAGCGCTGTTCGAAATCTTCCACGATGCGCAAGGCGTGCAGGTTGTGATCGAAAAACAGGCCATGGGCGCGCATGGCCGCGTCAAGCGCTTTTTCGCCCGCATGGCCGAACGGAGGATGGCCGAGATCGTGCACTAGCGCGAGCGCTTCGGCGAGATCCACATTGAGATTGAGTGCGGCGGCCACTGTGCGGGTAATCTGCGCTACTTCGATGGTATGGGTAAGGCGATTGCGAAAGTGGTCTGAATAGCGGCGAGTAAAAACCTGGGTCTTATCTTCGAGGCGGCGAAAAGCGCGGGCGTGGATGACTCGATCGCGGTCGCGCTGAAAGTCGTTGCGGTAGGGATGCGCCGGCTCAGGAAAGCGGCGGCCGCGGGAATCTTCCAGATGCACGGCGTAGCCGGCCAGCATCTCCAAAGTTTAACAGAGTGGCAGTACACAGTACGTAGTACCCAGTTGCAAGCCGCAACATACCGAACGCTAGGTACTGCGTACTAACTACCGCTTATCGCTTACCGCTTATCGGTGTCTTCTTTGGCCAGACGGACCTTGGCGGCATCGAGTTTCTTCTGCGTAGCCGCAAAAAGATCGCCATCTACTTCTGAAGATACGGTCTTGTTCCATTCTTCGACGGCTCGCTCCCAGTGAGCCGCGGCCAGCTTCAGGCGTCCCGTCTTCTGGTAGAGATCGCCGAGGTGATCCTGAACCGTGGGATCGGAACCCATGTGCAAAGACGCTTTGTTCAAGCTCTCTTCCGCCAGGTCATACTTACCAAGTTTGAAATAAGCCCACCCCAGAGAATCCAGATATGCGCCGTTCGTGGGCTCCATGCTGACAGCTGCCTTAATGTAGTTGAGCGATTCTTCGAGCTGCACACCGCGGTCGGCGTTCATGTAACCAAGATAGTTGAGGGTGGCGGCACTCTGCGGGTTGACGGCGAGCACTTTCTTGAATTCCGCCTCGGCTTCGTCGTACTTTTTTTCACGCTCATACGTAGAACCGCGGAGAAAATAAACGTACTCTTTGTCTTCGGGCTTGGTCGACAGTTGTTCAGCCTTGTTCAGAGCCTCTTCCGCATCGCTCCACCGCTTCAGACGCTGGTTCATGATTGCCAGCCGCAGGTAGACGTCACGATCTTCGGGAGTCCCTTTGAGCAGGGAGCGCACATCGGCCAGGGGCTTCTCGGGCTCGCCGGTGTCGGCGAGTTGAGCATCCAGCACCATGCGCAATTCGCGATCGTTGGGCAATTTTTGCAGAGCCTCTTTCGCGGCGGCGGTAGCTTCTGGCCACTGCTTGGCCTCGCGGTAGGTATCGATAACGTCCTGATACCCGGTGCGCGCGTTTTCGTCGCCGAGCGGGATCATCTTGCGAAACGCTTCTACTGCGGCTGGATAGTTCTCCTGATCGCGATAGACCATGCCGAGGCGCTCGATGAAGATTCCGCGGTTATTGCGGTCCGACTGCGAGTAACTGTTATCTGGCTTCTCCGTTTTTTTCAGCAGATCCTGCAAAATCTTCGCGGCTTCGTCATAGCGTCCCTGCGCCTGGTACACCACCGCGATGTTGTAGGGGACTTCCAAAGCGTCGGGGACCATCGCTTGCGCCTTCTTCAGGCTATCGAGGGCATCGTCGTACTTACCCTGGCGGCGGTAGATCTCCGAGATGCGGAGATAAGTCTGCGCGTCTTCGGGATTGGCGTCGGCGATTACTCTGTACTGATCGAGAGCGGCATCGATCTGCCCATCGTTCAAGAGGTTTTCGGCGAGGCCACGAATCGCATCGAGATTGTCGCGATCCAGCTGGATCGCGTGTTTGTAGGCGTCGATCGCACTCTTGTAGTCTTTGCGCTGCTCGTAAGTCGCGCCCAGTGCTGCGTACAGCTTGGCCGAGCGTCCCGCATCGGGGACGGCACTGAGAACTTGTAGGGCATGAGCAGTGTCGCCTTCGTCGGTGTAAAGCAAGGCAAGAGTGGTGACGGCTTCTTCGGAGTCAGGATCGAGCTTGACCGCGGTCTTGAGTTCGCTTTCCGCTTTCTGCAAGTCATTGTTGAGGCGATAAAGGCGGCCGAGCAGAAGATGGTCGTCAACATTATTGGGCTCAATCTTCACGATCATTTCGTATTGCTCGATGGCTAGCTTAAGCACATTGTCGGATCCGTTGCCGCCGCCAGGCATATCGCCGAGCGAACGAAGATAAATCCGGCCTAGTAATTTGTGCGCCTCCAAATTGTTGGGATCGCGTTTGATAATGTCTTGGGCTTCGAGGACGGCGTCGCGGATTCGTCCAGTTTTGACGTAAAGTTCAGCGAGCGCAGAGGTGAGGAATTCGGATGAGGGATCGGACTCGATGGCAAGGCGGTATTCTTCCATGGCCTTATTGGCCAACTCGCTGCGGCCGTAAATTGTGACCTGCTCTTCGTACATGTGAGCGAGCGTGTAGTGGTAATAGGCGGTAGAGCGATCCGCCTTGGAAGGCGAGGACTGAGCCGGCTTCGATTGGTCCGACTTTGAGTCGGCATGGAAAGATGGGCTGGTTTGCGCGGCCGCAGCCACGGCGAAAGAAGAAACAATCAAAACAAGGCGAAAAATTCTATTCATGCTCGACCTGACTATGCTGGAATTGTTTTATCGGACTTGGTCTTGCTACTGCCGCGCGCCCTACCCGAAACCATAATCATTGGATGCAAAACCAGTCGGGTTGGTGTTCCTTAATTCTAACCCGATCCGCGCTTTATTGGGGAAAAACACGCGGGTTCCGTGGGCACAAACGCGGCCAGAGGTACAGGGACCGCGGGGTTGGTGTGTGCGATTGTCAAGTTTGGTAAAGGAACGAATAATCGATCGGAAACTGGCGACTGAAAAGCATTCTACCGCAGAGAAAGCAAAGGGTTCGCAGAGTACGCCAAGGAAGCGACAAGCAGCAGGACGCCAACGAATCCTAGTGGCGGAAATGGCGAACCCCGGTGAAGATCATGGCCATACCTAGGCGATCGGCGGCCGCGATGACTTCTGGATCGCGCTGCGAGCCGCCGGGTTGAATAATCGCGGTTGCGCCCGCCTTGGCGATTTCCTCAACACCGTCAGGAAAAGGGAAGAATGCGTCAGAGGCCGCGACCGTGCCCTGCAGAGGCAGTCGCGCTTTCATCGCACCGATTTTGGCCGCATCGACGCGGCTCATCTGGCCGGCGCCGATGCCGACGGTCTGTCGGTCACGGGCGTAAACAATGGCGTTGGACTTCACGTATTTGCAGACCTTCCAGGCGAACAGAAGCGCGCGGGTTTCTTCAGGAGTGGGGGCACGTTGGGTGACGACTTTCAGGTCAACGTCCTGCAGCGGACGAGAGTCGGCATCCTGCAGGAGAATTCCACCAGAGATGTTTTTCAACACCCACTTGGGTGGAGCGGCCGCGACTTCGATCAGACGCAGATTTTTCTTGGTTACAAAGCGGGCCTTGGCAACGTCATCGAATCCAGGGGCGGCGATCACTTCGAGAAAGAGCTTGTGGATCTCTTCGGCGGCTTCGCCGTCGACTGGCCGATTCACTCCAATCACCCCGCCGAACGCCGACACTGGATCGCATTCCAGGGCTCGCTTGTAGGCTTCGGCTAGGGTCTTGCCAGTCGCGGCTCCGCAAGGGTTGGTGTGTTTGATGATCGCGCAGAAGGGTTGATCGAGTTCGGGTTCGATGAATTCCTGGGCGAGGTCCCAGGCAGCCTGCACGTCGACAATGTTGTTGTAGGAAAGCTCCTTGCCCTGTATCTGGCGGGCATTCGCGACACCGACGCCGGAGCTGTCTGAGTACATGGCAGCCTTCTGGTGAGGATTCTCGCCGTAGCGCAGATCGTGGACTTTGTTGAAGGACAGGCGCAAGATTTGTGGGAAAGGTTCTTCGGCGGCGTGTAGTCGAAAATTGTGGACGTCGGGAATGCACTCAAGCGTAGAAGCAATGGCGGAGTCATACGCGGCTGTGGTGGCAAAAGCTTTCCGCGCCAGGTTCCATTTCGTTTCGAGAGAGAGTTTGCCGCCGGACCGGTCGAGCTCCTCCACGATCGCCGCGTAATCACCCGGTGACGTGACGACGGCAACATCGCGAAAATTCTTGGCAGCGGAGCGGATCATGGATGGCCCGCCAATGTCGATATTTTCGATCAACTCTTCGAAAGTCACGTCCGCCATGGAAGCAGTTTTTTCGAAGGCGTACAGATTTACCACGACCAGGTCGATTGGCAGGATGCTGTGCTCGGCGACGGTAGCAGCGTGTACTGTATTCTCGCGGCGATACAGAATGCCGCCATGCACCCTGGGATGCAATGTTTTCACGCGGCCATCGAGTATCTCAGGAAATCCGGTGAGTTCGGAGATGTCTTTCACCGCGATACCCGAGTCGCGCAGCAGTTTAGCCGTCCCTCCGGTGGAGATGAGTTCTATACCGAGAGCAGAGAGTTGGCGCGCGAAGTCTACCAGGTTCGTTTTGTCGGTGACGCTGAGTAGCGCGCGCTGAATCTTGGTGGAGCTCGTGGACATGCGATCCCTTTAATGAATTATGGATGAGGAGCGACTGAAAATTCTATCAGCTAACGGTCGCCGGTCGTCTGTTGTTGGGCTTTATCTTCGCAAGGGATGCGCGGAGAAAGATCCTGACGAAATGAATTCTGGGTCGGGTGTGGAGTTCCAGCCGTTGGACGCAAGTCTATTGCTTCACAGGGCGAAAAGCGCGAAGGGGGATTAGAACTCCCAAATTAAGCTTGGGAGTTCACTATCCCACCTGATGCGGAGCAGCAATGATCAGCGATGATCATCACGATCCCAGTTCTGCTCGGTTTCCCAGCGATGCTCTTTGCCGTTCCACCACTGGTGATGTTGCTCCCAGCAACGTTGGCGTTCAGCATTTAGGTCACGCCGGCGGTCTTCCGCCTCGCGGCTGTGGTCGCCGTTGTTGTGGATGGCTTTGTCGAGTCTGGCTTCTGCTTTCTCGATCGCGTGCTGGCAGTGCGACCGGTCGTCGGCGTGGGCCAGCGGCGCTGCAACGAACCACGAAAGCGCCGCCACCATTACTGCTGCCATTGCTGTTTTTCCAATTCGTTGAATCACGATTTTCTCCTTTGGGAATTTCAGCACGACGTCACTCGTTCTGAACTCAGCGGATTTTATGAGTCGCCGAAGCTGCGTTTGGATACGGTATTTTCTGTATAGCCTTTTAGTTACCAGCAGTCCACATGTTCGGGCCTGCCTGGACCGACATCAGTGCAGGATGGCTGTGCGAAGCGCTTTCATTTCATGTTTCCTCGGTTCGCTTGGATGCCATTCAATTGCAGAATGTTTATAACGATTTGACTCCCCGCAAGCAGCTCTGCCATGGATGAGGGCCGGGTCGGCGGGTTCGACACTTGCCAGTTGTAGCGGGAAACTGGAAACTAATCCTCGCATGCAAACCATTGCCGTAATACCCGCTCGACTGGCATCGACGCGGTTGCCGCGTAAAATGCTCCGTAAGATCGCCGGGAAACCGCTAGTGGGCTGGGTGTATGAGGCGGTGCGGTCTTCGTCCCTACTCTCCGACGTGATTATCGCAACAGATTCCGCAGAGATCCTGGAGGCTTGTCGCAAACAGGGATGGAAAGCTGCGATGACTTCGACCGATCACCGCAGCGGAACCGAACGGGTGCACGAAATTGCGAACTCGATCGCTGCGGATATCTATCTCAACGTGCAAGGCGATGAACCGCTTGTGCGCCTGGAGCAGATCACGACCCTGCTTGAGGTGATGGAGGATCCAGACGTCCAGGTGGGCACCTTGAAGACACCGTGTCCGCCCGAAGAAATTAGCAATCCGAATGCTGTCAAAGTTGTGACTGTGCCAAACGGAAACGCCCTCTACTTTTCACGCGCTACGATTCCCTTCGACCGTGACGCTACTGGACCGCGCTACTTCAAGCATCTCGGCCTCTATGCATACCGCAAAGCTGCGCTCGATCTCTTTGTGAGCCGGGCGGAATCCGTGCTGGAAAAAAGTGAACGGCTGGAGCAACTGCGGTTTCTCGAAAATGGAATCCCGATTTGTGTGGGCGAGACGCCGCACGATTCGGTGGGCGTGGATACGGAAGAAGATCTTCAGCGCGTAACAGAGATTCTTCGACGGCGTTGATCGCGTTGTCACCTGAACGCACGATCGCGATGGTGATCCTACAGTTGAGGACTCACGCTCTGCTCCCGGCTCCAGGCCTCCGCGGCCGCCACGCGCTTCGAGATCGCGGGATGGGAGTGAAACAATATTTCGACCCACCTTGAAGGTGTACGCTCCGCAAGGTTCTGCTGCGCGAGTTTATTCATCGATGAAATGAACGGCTCCACGCTCACGATGGATTCGAAAGCATAGCGGTCGGCCTGCCGCTCGTTGTAGCGCGAGTACGCATTGAGCGCCGGCATGAGCAAAAGCGATAGCGCGGTCGCAGTAATGGCCAACAAGGGCAAGTTGGCAAAGTCGGAGAGCTCCTCGAACATGTGATGATCGACGGCATAGTGCAGCACCCAGTTCGCCGCCCAGAAACCAAGCAAGGTAATTCCGGCCTGCACCACAATACTTTTCAAGATGTGCCGGTGGACGTGATGACCAAGTTCATGGGCAAGCACCGCTTCGATTTCCTCGGGACCATAGTTATCGAGCAGCGTGTCGGCAAGGATGATGCGCCGAGTGCTGCCGAGTCCGGTGAGAGCGGCATTCGCTTTCTTGCTCTTCTCAGAAAGCTTCCAGCGGTAAACACCACGTACCCGCGTGCCCGCGCGCTCACTGAGCAGAACGAGACGACGCCGCAGGTCTTCATTCTCCAGCGGTTCGAACTTGTAAAAAATGGGCAACAGAGCCACAGGCGCAAGCTGAGCCAGCACGATAAACAATCCCATGAACAGCGCCCAGGTGAAGATCCACCAATGCTGCGGGAATCGCCGAATCATGAAATAGAGCAACTCCACGACGATCGATGCCAATACCAGTCCTACAAAAAAACTCTTGGCTTCGTCCCACAGCCAGGAGCGAACTTTTTGATTGGAAAGCTGGAATTTTTGCTCGAGCCGGAATCCGTAATAATCGAGTCCAAAGCCCAGAGCCTTGCTGATGAAAAGCAGCAAGAAGAGGTAGAGAAATACGCCCAGTGTGTAGTTTTGGAATCCTCTGCGCAGGGCGAGATCGCGCAACCAGACCGTCCAACCGGTCACCAGCAGAAGCAACAGGAAGGCCGCACCCAGGACAAAATTGGCGACGCCCAGCCAGCGGTGGATGCGATTATAGCGGCGGGCCTCGGGCGAGTCGTCTGCGATCGAGGATGGGCTTCCATCAAGAGTCATGGCCAGTGATTAAGTATCGCATTACCGCCGCGTTAAATGGGGAGGTTCCGGCAAGACTCGCGTGCCCTAGCTGCCGCTCCTGACGAAAGCTTCGGCAGCTGTAAGGATTTCCGTCACCAACTCCGGTGACGAGGCTTCCGCATACGCGCGCAGCAACGGCTCTGTTCCCGAAGCGCGGAAGAGGATCCACGCTTCGGCTCCGTTGCCGTTCGTGGGCGCATCGAGGAAGAATTTGATGCCATCGAGATTTTCTTTTCTTAGCACACGATAGCGTCCAAGGCTTTGCGTGTCTTCGGCTCGGGCGCGCTGAATGGCGTTCTGCTTCAACTCCTCGGCAACGTGGAGATCGCGCCTGCCGTAGTAATGCGGACCGAATTCGCGTTGCAGATCCGCAACCAACTGGCCGAGCGGTTTACCCTCTTCCGCCATCACATTGGCCAGCAGCAGGCAATTCAAAATGCCGTCGCGCTCCGGAAGAAAGCGCGAGTAGCCGATGCCGCCAGATTCCTCGCCGCCGATCAGGATGTCGTGCTCCATCATCAGGTCCGCGGTGTACTTAAATCCAATTTGCGTTTCGTAAAGTTTCCGGCCATACTTCGCGGCAATACGATCGAGCATGCGCGTAGTGTTAAAGGCACGCACCACGTCTCCCGGCCACTTCTTGCGTTCGAGCAGCCAATGCAGCAGGACGCAGAATATTTTGTGCGAATCCACGAAGCTTCCGTCCTCGGCGACCGCGCCAATGCGGTCGGCATCGCCGTCGGTGGCCAGACCGGCATCGCACTTCTCGCTTATCACCGTTTGCTGCAGAAGAGAAACGTGCGGCTCGATGGGCTCTGGATTAATATCGGGGAAGAGCGGATTCACTTCTTGACGGATAGCGACGTGTTTTACACCGCAATCGCGAAAGATTCCAGCGAGAATTCCACGACCGGAGCCGTACATGGAATCGATTGCGATCTTGAACTTGGCCTTGCGGATCAGATCCAGATCGGCGAAGCGGCAGACCGCAGCGATGTAAGGCGTCTTGAGGTCGGTCTCCTCGATGGTCGCTTTCACGCCTCGCGGCATCGCACCGGCGCGTAACTCCTCCTCCACTCGCTTCATGATCGCCGGAGTAGCGGAGCCGCCAAACCTTCCCTTAAACTTCACTCCGTTCCAGTTCCAGGGATTGTGGCTGGAGGTGATCATCACTCCGCCTGCAGCGTGATTGCTTTTGACCGCATAGGACACGGCCGGAGTGGGAGTGTAATCGTTGGCCAGCTTCGCTGGGATTCCCGCCGCGGCAATTACTTCCGCGGCGGCTTGGGCCGCGGGTTGCGAAGCGAAACGCGTGTCATAGCCGATAAAGACTCCACGCTGGGAGTCTTCGTATTTCAATACGTAGGAAGCGATTGCTCCGGCGACGCGGCGCACGTTGTCGAAGGTAAAGTCGTCGGCGATGATGCCGCGCCAGCCGTCGGTTCCGAACTTGATTTCTTGAGGCATGAAAATTTAGTGTCCAGTGTTCAGTGGCCAGTGGCCAGCGAATCCGTGGTGTTAGTGGCCACTGACCACTGGACACCGACCACTTTCTTACACCAGCTTGTGCAGCTTCTTCCTGTCCAAATACATCACCACTTTACCAACGTCCTGCGCGTGCTGCCGCGTGGTGATCAGCAAGGCGTCCGGGGTTTCGACCACCACCAGGTCGTTCACGCCGATCGCCGCGACAAACTTTCCAGGAGCATGCACGTAGTTGCCGCGGGCATTCAACAGAAACACGCCCGCGCCGGAAACGAGGTTGCCTTCGGCGGGACTGCTCTTGGCCGTGTGATGCTCGTGCAGCGCGGTCCATGAGCCCAAATCGTTCCACCCGAAATCGGCAGGGAGGCAAAAAATATTTCCGGCCTGCTCGCCCTTCGCCGACCGCGGCTCAAGCACGGCATAATCGATACTGATGTTTTCGCATTTGCGATACAGCCTGCGGAATGAGGGCGCGAACTTTTGTGTGCCATATGAGGCAGCGATCTCTTCCAGAATGGACGCCGTCTTGGGAAGATGCTCGCGCAGGGCATCGGCCAGGGTGCGAGCGCTCCACAAAAACATCCCGCTGTTCCAGAAATAATTCCCTGCGGCCACGAATGCGGCGGCCGTTTCAACGTCCGGCTTCTCGGTGAAGCGTTGCACTCGGAGCACGTTTCCAGTGAAAGTTGCTCCCGCCTCAACGTAGCCGTACCCGGTTTCAGGGCGCGTCGGCTGAATGCCGAGGACTACGATGTTTTCACCCTCGGCTGCGATCTCGACTGCGCGTGCAATCGTCGCACGATAAGTCTTTTCATTAGCGATTACGTGGTCCGATGGAAACATTCCAATAACCGCATCGGGATCCCTCCGCAGCAGAATAAACGCAGCCAGCCCAATGGCGGGTGCTGTGTTGCGCCCTATCGGCTCAGCCAGCACTTGCGCCTTCGGCAATCTTGGAAGCTGCTTCAGAATTGCGGGACGGAGATCGTCGTTGGTAATGACCCAGAACCGCTTCGGCGCGGCCAGCGGCAGCAACCGCGCCACTGTTTGCTGAATCATGGTTTGCTTGCCATCGAGGGCAAGCAACTGCTTGGCCCGTTTCTTGCGGCTCAGCGGCCAGAAGCGCGTACCTCGTCCGCCGGCGAGGATTACAGGGTAGAAATTTGATTTGTTAGTCAATCGCTGATAGCCAATCCTTGATCGCCAGTCGCTATTACGCAATCCTTGTCACGCAGTTTCGGATTTCAAGCTACATTCGTGTTTCCGGTTCGGGCAGCGCTGCACCTGGGACACGCGCCTTCAGAAATTCCAGCGTCCACTGCGGGCGCACCGTAAAATTCTCCAACGACGCCGGAACTACTACCGCGTCGCCCTTCGCCAACGTTACGGGATCCGCACCAGCCGCTTCAACTACGCCGCAACCCTCCACGGCCACAAGAATCTGCACTGAACTCTTTCCCGAATCTTCGCGCGTGCTCAGTTCCTGAGGGTCTTTCATCTCGAACATATCCACGACAAAGTACGGAGCCGCTACCAGCGAAGCCTCGCGGTTCTTACTGCGAGGAATCTGCGTTGGAGCCGGCCTCACCACCTTTCCGGATGCGACCTTTGATTTCACTGCAGCCAGTCCGTCTTTCAAATGCAGTTCGCGCGGCCTTCCGTAATCATACAAACGATAGGTTGTGTCGGATTGTTGTTGGGTCTCGACAATCACCGAGCCGGGACCCAGTGTGTGCACAGTCCCGCCGCAAACATAAATCATGTCGCCGGTGTAAACGGTGAGCCAGTTCAGCAATTCTTCGGCTCGCTTCTCATGGATCGCCTGTTCCAGTTGCGCAGTCGTCGCGCCGGCCTTGATACCTAATGCGATTTGGGCCCCCGGCCTCGCGTACGCCACATACCAGCATTCGGTCTTGCCCCAAGGCTGGCCCACACGGCGCGCTTGCGCGTCGTCGGGATGAACTTGCACTGATAGCTTCTCATGCGGAAAGAGAAATTTCAGCAGCAACGGAAAACGCTGCGGATCGCGGGCCGCATCGCCCACCAACTCCCGCTGATATTTCTCGCTGACTTGCGCCAGCGTCTGCCCGATAAGCGGGCCATTCGCAATTTGGCAATCGTCGCCGGTCAGCCACGCCTCGCCAATCTTTTCATCGAACTTTCGATTGGGATAAATCGGCGAGAGATCGTGAGCGCCCCACGGTCGCGGATCGAACGCGGGAAGCATCAAGAATGGATATAGATTGCCCATAAAACACGATCAACGAAAAAGGCCGTTCGCATAGGACGGCCTTGGCCGAAGTGAAATCCTCAAATAAAGTCTGAAATCCGCGACTACAGCGCGGAGAAAAATTTCCGCATGCGTTCCAATCCGCGATCTAGTTCCGCCTTCGAGGTCGCGTACGAAACGCGGACATGGTCGCCTGTGCCGAATCCTTCTCCAGGTACGGTGGCCACGTGTGCCTCGCGCAGCAGCCTTCCAGCCACGTCCGATGCCGATTTCACGTTGCCGCGTCCCAGAAATGCTGAGATGTTCGGGTAGGCGTAGAATGCGCCTTCCGGTAAAGTGCAAGTCACACCCGGAATCGAGCGCAGGCCTTTTACTACGTGGTCGCGAAGCCCGATGTACTCCCGCCGCATCTGTTCGACACACTCTTGCGGCCCTTTAAGAGCCGCCACAGCGGCCTTCTGCACGATTGATGTCGGATTCGAAGTGGACTGGCTCTGCAACTTCGACATCGCGCTGACCACCGCGATTGGACCGAGTGCGTAACCCAGACGCCAGCCCGTCATCGCATAAGTTTTCGAGAGCGAGCCCAGCACCACAATGCGTTCCTTGAACTCGCGCAGCGATCCCACGGAAAAATTCCTGCTGGTGTAGTTCAGGTAGACATAACATTCGTCAGAGAGAACCCAGATTCCACGCTGGTGAGCGAGGCGGACAACTTCGGTTAAATCCTCCGCGCTCATCACCGCGCCGGAGGGATTGGATGGAGAATTCAGAATAATGACCTTGGTCCGCGGACTGATCAGCTTCGCGACCATCTCTGCCGTGACGCGGAAGGCCTGCGACTCGTCGGATTGCAGCAACACGCACTCGCCGCCCGCATAGCGCACAATATCCTTGAACGAAACCCAGTAAGGTACCGGCAGAATTACTTCGTCGCCGTGATCGACGAGTACCTGAATCGCGTTGAACAGCGCATTCTTGCCGCCAGTCGAGGCGATTGCCTCCTCACGACGGTAATCGGAATCGAAATCGATTGCATGACGGTGCACGATCGCGTCGCGCAACTCGGGCGTGCCGGGCACGGCGGTATATTTGGTGAAGTTGCCCTGAATCGCGGCAATAGCTGCATCTTTGATGTGCTGCGGCGTAGCGAAGTGCGGCTCGCCGGCGCCGAAGTCGACCACATCGATGCCCTGTGCGCGCAGCTTGTCAGCCTCCGCCACAACTGCCATGGTGGCTGAGGGCTCAATGCGATTGATCCGGTCCGTGAGTTTTAGCGCTTCGGTGGTCGCCGTGGTCATGCCTTCTTTTTCCTTTTCTTTTCTTTTCGATCTAATTCTCTCCGATCGAGAACCTCAATCATTCGGGCATCGCCCAACTTATAGGCAGGGTCGAGTTTTTCGCGCAGCCGCTGTTCCACCACTTCCGGAACCAGCCCTTTCACGGGTCCGCCCGCCTGTGCGACTTCGCGCACCAGGCGGGAGCTGACGTAAGAATATTTGTCGGCAGGCATCATGAAAACCGTCTCCAGCGTGGGTTCGAGTTTGCGATTCATCAGCGCCATCTGTAGCTCATATTCGTAGTCGCTGATGGCCCGGATGCCGCGCAGAATGCAAGTCGCCTGCATGGATTTCGCATACTCGACCATGAGTCCGTCAAAGGTATCGATGCGCACATTCGACAGACTCGCAGTAAGATGCCGCAACATTTCCAACCGTTCGGCCACGCTAAACATCGGACTTTTCTCCGAGTTCCGCAGGATCGCGACCACGAGGTCCTCAAAAATCTTGGCGCCCCTCTCGATCAGATCGAGGTGCCCGTTTGTAGGCGGATCAAACGAACCGGGATAAATAGCTAGGCCCTTATGCAATCGTCCTCACAGGAACCGGGGCTGAATAGAAGATTCTATGCGGGCTGGGGTGCGATGGCAATTGGCGAATCAGCGCGTTAAAGGGATTGTCGGGAAAACACCTAGCGCTTCGCTGCCACAGGTACTCTCGCAGCTTCGGGAGCAGCGCTCGGCATCGTCGTCACCCGTGCACCCTGCGGCGGAGCCTGCCCCGTCGCGGCCGGGGTTGCCGGCGTCGCAATCAGTCCCAGAGCTTTGCGCACTTCCGTATCGAGCTTGGCCATGGTGTCTTTGTTGTCTTTGAGGAACTGGCGGGCGTTTTCGCGGCCCTGGCCGATGCGCTCGCCTTTATAGCTGAACCATGATCCGGACTTTTCCAGAATATTGTTGTTGACCGCCAGATCGATCAGGTCGCCTTCGCGTGAAATGCCTTCGCCATACAGAATGTCAAACTCGGCCTCGCGGAACGGCGCCGCCACCTTGTTCTTCACCACTTTTACGCGGGTGCGCGAGCCGGTGACTATGTCGCCATCTTTGATGGCCGCGATGCGGCGAATGTCCACGCGCACCGAGGAATAAAACTTCAGAGCGCGCCCACCGGTTGTCGTCTCAGGATTGCCAAACATCACGCCGATTTTCTCTCGTATCTGATTAATAAAGATCAGGCAGGTGCGTGACTTGGAAACCGTTCCCGTCAGTTTGCGCAGCGCCTGCGACATCAGGCGCGCCTGCAGACCCATGTGGCTGTCGCCCATTTCGCCATCGAGTTCTGCCTTCGGCACGAGCGCCGCCACCGAGTCCACGACGAGCACGTCGATGGCGTTCGAGCGCACCAGCGCCTCCGTAATCTCGAGCGCCTGCTCGCCGTAGTCCGGTTGCGAAACCAGCAGATTGTCGACATCGACGCCCAGTTTCTTGGCATAGGCGGGATCGAGAGCGTGCTCCGCGTCCACGAACGCAGCCATGCCGCCAGTCTTCTGGGCTTCGGCAATCACCTGCAGAGTAATGGTCGTCTTGCCGGAAGACTCCGGCCCGAAGACTTCTACCACGCGTCCCCGCGGAAAGCCGCCCACGCCAAGCGCCGCGTCGAACGAGATGGAGCCCGTCGGAATCACGGAGATGGGGACGATCGCCTCTTTCGACCCCAGCCGCATGATCGAGCCTTTGCCAAACTGCTTTTCAATCTGCGAAACCGCCAACTCGATTGCCTTGCCCCGTTCATCCGCCATGGGAGTGTGGCTCCTTTAAGAGTGCAGAACTAATATGGCCGGATTATACATACAGATCGAAGCGAAGAAAAGGCGAATTTGCAATTTTACTGTGAATATCGTTCCGAAATGGGCGGCTTGGCAGGCCGCCAGCTTATCGGTCAAGGGGCAAAAGGTGCGTCGATATCCATTCGTGAAGCAGTGCGAAGCGGAGTTTTCCTGCGGTCATCGTCTCAATCATGAAGTCAAAGGCAGCCTTACTGGTCACATTGAGATCGAGTCCGTTCACCAGCAGGAAAGTGTGAACTGATGCGAAGGCCACCCGCTTATTGCCGTCCAGAAAAGCGTGATTGTTGACCAACGACTCAAACAGCGCCGCCGCCTCTTCGCACAGATCATTGTAGTAACCGGTCTGAGGCCGGAAAACAGCGGCCTCCAAACCTCCCTGATTAAGCACGCCGTGCTCACCGCCGTATTCCTCGATCTGGTGATGGTGAATAGCGATGACTTCCGCCACCGTCAGGTAGATGCGTTCGGCCACTTACTTGGCCAGCCGCTTATACAGCTCACGATATTTTTCGTTGGAGCGGCGATAAGCGGCCATGACCTCGGGCCGGACGAGGCGCTGCGAAGGGACCACGTTGTGCAGGTAATGCTCCAGAGCCCGCTCCAGCACAAAACGCTGCGACTGCCCGTTCTCCTTGGCCACGGAGACGAGCTCCTGATAAAGCTTGGCATCGATTTCAGGAGCGATCTTGACGGTGCGCGGCATGGTGTCTCCTTGTCAGATTCTAACTGTGTGGACTGGTAGGATCAAGATAAATCTAGAGATTGCTATAGATGGACTACGCACCTGGATCGAAAGCGGATCAAAGGGCGGCGGGTCAGTCCCTGCCCGCCCGCAGCTATTTGCGGATCAGTTTCGGGCCGCAACCGTGCTTTTTCTCATGGGTATGAAGCGCTCTGAAGATCTTCAATTGCTTGGGTGTATCAGGCTCGGAGTCCTCGTAGGCGGCCTTCAGTTCCTCGCGTATCTCACAGCGAGCAGCGGGAGCACTTTCAGACTTCGTCTGGTATTTTTTTCGCCTGCCTTGTGGCCTTTGCTCATTGCGCGAATACTCTTAAGATAAAGCCTCTGTCAATCCGCATTGTGACGGATGCCGCGCTTCTACCTCTGCAGCAAATCCACCGGCGCCGTCACATCGTGCACGCGAAAATACTTCGCCAAGGCCGGATACTTCCGAGCCACGGCCTCGTACATCGCGTAGGCGACGTTGCGGTAGGAAATATGTCCGGCCGGCGTTGTGCGCAATTCTGAGATGTACACAGCCTCAGCGAAGTCCATCTTGAACAGCGCGCGCTTGCGATACGCCAGCGGAATTGCGTATTGCGAATTCTCGTCCGCCTCGGGCGCGTTGCGCGCGGCGAGTCTCTCCACGGCGACCTGCGTGCGACGCATGGCGGCGTCGAAGCGACCACGCACGCCGGCGTCTTCCAGATCGAGCAGCATCTCGTAGCCGTGCTGGGTGGTGAATCCCTGCATCACTTGGATACAGCGCCGGTGACGATGCATGTCGCGGAAGCCGCCCGTATCCATGAGGATGTCGAAACGGAACTGCTGCCCCGCGCGGAAGCCGCGCAGCATTTCGTCGTGCTTGCCGCGATGTCTCAGGCCGAGATCGATGATCTCGCGCCGGAAGCGCTCGCCCGAAACCTGCAGCGCCTGCCGCACCTGGCGGTAAGAATAATGGCAGTGCTCGTAGAGCAAAGTTGTCGCGATCTCAACTTCCAGCGGCTCTTCGTCGAGCAGATCCACGATTGCCTTCGAGGGCGCAAGCTGCTCGCTCTTCATCAGTTCGCGCGCTGCCTGCCGCAGTTCGCGACGCGTTTCCATCTCATACGGATTCGGATCCGCATACCTCACCAGGGTGGGCGCGACACGAACCTCGTGCAGCAATTCCTGTTCCGCCCGCGCGCCCAACTCCGGACTTACAGCGCGAATCTCTTCCACCAGGTTGCGCAAAGATTCTGCATTCACGTTGTAGGCCGCTGAAGTCGCCGCCTTCTTCAACGACTCCCCGAGTTGCCGCACCTCTTTATGCGTATGCGAAAGCAAGTGCGCCACCTGCGTTTCCAGTGTGCGCGCGTTGACAATCTCACCGAGCGACGTATTCGTAGCCAGCGGCAGCAAGTAGCGCGTGATGTCGAAGGCACGCGCCTTCAGCGTGCGCTCGTACGCCTCCTGCTTCATGTCGGCAGGCTTGGGAGTGATGCTGATCAGGTGCTGCGTCATGTGCGCGGAGAGCGCTTCGTATTCTGCAAAAAGATTATCCAGCGTTTCGCAATACAGCTTGCGGGCCTCAACGTCGGCTCCGAAGTCGGGGATGTAATAGCCGCTCTTCTTGAAGTCCTGATATCGAGTCGAGCGCTCCTGGCCGTCCCAACGCTGCTCGTCGGCCAATTCGATTGCGGCCAGAATCGAAAGCCTCTCGACAGCCAGCGCGATATGCGCCAGGTCCGCAATCGAGCGATGACCGTACTGAAAATAAAACGTGTTGAGAAATTTCTCCGCTTTCTGCGAATTGATCTCGCGCAACGATTCCTTCATCGACAACGACGAACGCGAGTATTTCGCCATGGCGTAGGCCTGAATCTCCGGCTCAACACCGTAAACCGCGAAGACCTCGGTAGATGGAGCGTGATCGGGTGCTCGGTCCCGTCCCTCGTCTCGTTGCTGTTCAGCCGAAGTGCCCTCCGCATAGGAAGCCCTCTGCGGGGACCGGTGCCCGGAGGCAGTCGAGGCCACCTCTGAAGATGTACTTTTGTTGGAAGGCTCGGGCATGGTGATCACTTCATTCGTCACAGTGTTTGGCATGGGAGTGTTCGAATGTTAATCGGCGGAACAGTAATGCGCAATCGTTAGACAAATGACAACTCGATCGCACCTGGAGAAGAGCGGGAGCTATAATCCACCTTCCGGCATAATGACTTCCTAATCATAGAACCAATGAAGGATTCGAACGAAGTTCTGGAGAACTCATGTCCCTAACGGGAAGGGTGGCGTTCGTTACCGGCGCGTCGCAAGGCATTGGACGGGCCTGCGCAATGAAGCTCGCCACCGCGGGCGCGGCAGTTGCCGTTGCGGCGCGTAATCACGATAAGCTGAGCGAACTGGTGCGCGAGATCACCGCTACGGGCGCCAAGGCTGCTGCTTTCCGGCTGGACGTTACCGATGAAGAGCAAGTCAAGTCGACGATTAAGGCAGCCGTCGCGCAGTTTGGAAAAATCGACATCCTCGTAAACAACGCCGGCGTCACCCGCGATCAACTGGTCATGCGTATGAAGCGCTCCGACTGGGATGCAGTGCTGCAAACTAATCTGACTGCGGCTTATCTCTGCATTCAGCAAGTCACCAGCTCCATGCTCAAGCAGCGCTGGGGACGCATTATCAATATCACCAGCGTCTTCGGCCAGATGGGGCAGGCTGGACAGGCGAATTACTCGGCCTCGAAAGCCGGGCTCATCGGATTGACGATGGCCATCGCGCGTGAGTTGGGATCACGCAACATTACTTGCAACGCCGTGGCCCCGGGTTTCATCGAAACCGCCATGACGGAAGTGCTGGGCGAGGAGTTCAAGCAAAATGCCGCCAAACAGATTCCGCTCGGGCGCGTGGGATCGCCTAACGATGTGGCGAATGCCGTTGCATTTCTCGCGTCTGACGAAGGATCCTATATTACCGGTCACGTGTTGAATGTTAATGGCGGAATGCTGATGGGATAGGAAGCTTTACACCACCGAGCGCGCCGAGAACGCAGAGACAAATGGAAACTGATTCGGCCAAGGAACTCAAGCATGTAGCTCCCTCGGCGCTCTCGGCGTCCTCCGCGGTGAAAGAGATTTCAATTTTTCAAGCCGAATCGACGGCCCAGATCGTGCAGGCCCGCGAATTGTTCATCGAATACGCCCAGTCCCTCGGCTTCAGCCTTTGCTTCCAAAACTTCGATAAAGAGCTAGCGGGATTGCCCGGTGAATACGCTCCCCCGGAGGGCCGGCTGATTCTCACGGAATGGGAAGGTCATCTCGCGGGCTGCGTCGCGCTTCACAAATTAGAAGCGGGCGTTTGTGAAATGAAGCGGCTGTACCTGCGCCCGGAGTTTCGCGGCAAGGGTCTTGGACGCGCACTGGCAGAGCGAATTATCGCGGAGGCGCGGCAGATCGGTTACGAGCGCATG
This sequence comes from uncultured Acidobacteriota bacterium, assembly GCA_963717205.1. Classification (GTDB taxonomy): domain Bacteria; phylum Acidobacteriota; class Terriglobia; order Terriglobales; family Acidobacteriaceae; genus Sulfotelmatobacter. The sequence continues at coordinate 891,427 of CAVQVP010000003.1, forward strand.
CGCCTTGACACGGTCGAGCCGGTGATGAAAGATGCGGTTGCGATGTATCGCAAACTCGGGTTCAAGGAGATCGCTCCGTACTGTGCGAACCCGATTGCGGGAGCAATGTACCTGGAGTTGGAATTGTGATGAACTCGCCGAGAGGTCGAAAGCCATGAAGAAAATCAGCCTGCTAATGGTCATTACGCTGTTTGTTTCCGGTTGCTTCGCGGCCGACGGCAAATCCGTCTCCTACAAAAGCGGTGACGAAACCGTCCAGGGCCTGCTCTACGCACCTGCGGGTAAGGGACCATTTCCTGCGATCATCGTCATCCACGAGTGGTGGGGCTTAAACGACTGGGTCAAAGACCAAGCCTCGAAGCTGGCCGATCAGGGCTACGAAGCATTGGCCATTGATCTGTATCGCGGCAAAGTTGCGACCACATCGGACATGGCGCATGAATTAATGCGCGGAGTACCGGAAGATAGCGCGAAACGCGATCTGCACGCGGCCTTCGAATTTCTGCAATCGCAGCCAAATGTCGAGAAGGATCGCATTGGGGCGATAGGCTGGTGCATGGGCGGAGGCTACTCTCTCGATGTAGCGCTTCAGGAGCCAACGCTCGCGGCGGATGTCATCAACTACGGCCATCTTGCCACCGACCCCGAGGCGCTGAAGAAAATTAGCGCTCCCATCCTGGGCCTGTTCGGCGGCCAGGATCGCGGCATTACTCCCGATGACGTTCATAAATTCGAGGCAGCGATGAAGCAGGCGGGCAAAAGGATCGACGTCAAAATCTATGACGATGCCAGCCACGCTTTCGAAAATCCAAATAACAAAGACGGCTACCGCGCCGACGATACCGCCGACGCGTGGAAACGCACTGTCAGCTTTCTGGCGGAGAACCTGAAAAAGTAATTTGTGGGCACAGGAAGCCGCGCCGTTTTCCGTGAATCGTTTCTTGCACGGCGTCAAAGTCCGTTGCAGTCTGAGTGGGTAAGGCCCCACTCCTGTGTACTTTCGTATGGCACTAAATTCCACTTGCCAGAAAATCCCGATCTGGTTACTATGTCGCATCTGCAATGCTCCCCCAGATCAACATCGGCGAGACCATTCGAAACTACCGGCTGCAGAGAGGGATGTCTCAGGGAGACATTGAAAAACGCACCGGCTTGCTGCGATGCTATTTGTCGCGCGTCGAAAACGGCCATACCATCCCATCACTCGATACACTATCGAAAATTGCCGGGGCGATGGAGATTGCACTTTCGCAGTTCTTCTCCGAATCCGGGCACAACAATGGCACCAAGGGATTGCCGCAGCTCTCCGATGACGAGGTTCGGTTCCTCAGTCAGGTGCGGCGCTATTCTGCCAACCTCAATGACAGCGATCGCAAGCTCGTCCTCGCCATGGTGAAGAAGATGGCCGCGAATGCGAAGTAACTAGGATATCTCTCAGCCATCAGCGTTCTGCCCTCAGCGATAAAAGCAGCAGTAACGTAGCATCCCAGCGCAGCGAGCGATCTTGCTTGTTGGCGTCGCCGCGGACTCAGAGCCCGAGAGCACCCGGTTGTTGCACCGCCTCAAGCTGATAGCTGACGGCCCGCGGCCGCCCTTACTTTCGTACCATGAACCTCGGTGACCGCCGGGTACCTCGCCGCCGTACGTCGTTCTCATTACACTGGTGACTCGGAGATCCTCGTGACCATCGATGAAGAACTGGGCGTGCTCGAAACGCAGCTTCGCCGGCTGAAGATCGAGTACGAGGTTTTTTTCAGCAATCCGACTAAGCGGCCTCCCACCGACATTGAGTGGAAGGTGCTTTCCCTGCTGCGCAAGTTTTCCGACGGCGGCCGCATGAGCTTCTCCCAGCGTTTCCGCTACAACGAAATGGCCCAGCGCTACGCCATCTACAGCGATCTGTGGCGCAAGAAGTCGCGCATTCGTGAGGAAGGCTACCGCCGTCCACAGGACGCGCTTCTTGCCGTGCAAGGGGTGCGGCTTGAAGAAGGGCACAAGCCCCAGCACAACCCGGTTTACGGCTTGAGCCATACCGCTGAAGCGGCGGCCGCAACTACTTCGCAGCCCCTCACTTTGCACAACGTGAATCAGGGCGAGCGCGAGCAGGTGGAGCGCTTATACAACACCCTGGTCGCGGCCAAGAAAAAGGCGGGAGAAAATGTTTCGGGCAGCCTCGATTCCTTCTCGACATTCGTGCAGAAGAAAACTGAGCAAATTCGCAAGCAATACGGTTGCAACGACGTCGAATTCTCCGTCGAACTCACTGATGGCCACGTCAAGCTCAAGGCAAAAGCAAAAGCTCACGACGGCCATTAGTCGTCGGTCGTTCGTCGTTGATCGTTAGCAATCCTTCATCAATCCTTCGTCTTCCGTACGAGGATTCCTCCGGAGAGCTGCCAGCGTGGTGACTGCGGTTCCCGATACCGTTTGGCTGATCCCTAAAGTGTTGCCTCCGCCCCGCCGATAACAGATTGAGAAGCACTCGCCCTGGAGGCTGAATGTCCCTTACACCTCGCCTGTTCTCACAGCGCCGCGTCATTTCACTTCTAAGCTTAACAATTCTCCTATCGCTTCTTACCTTGGAGTTACAGGCCAGAGCGCAGCCGGTTGATCCTCCAAATCCTTCGTATATACAACCTGCCGACCGCATCACCAGCTTCATCGATGATGAGCAAACTGTCCCATTGCCTGGCAACCGGTATCCCTTGGCCGTCGCGGAATATGACGGTGGCGCAGTCGCGTCCGACTTCCCTATGCAGCACATGATCCTCACGCTGTTGCCTGACTCCGCGCAGCAGGACGCTCTCACGCAGTTAGTCGAGGCTCAGCACAATCCCGAGTCTTCCTACTATCATCAGTGGCTTACGCCCGGGCAGTATGCGGAGCGCTTCGGAGTCTCGGAAGCGGACGTGTCTCAAATTTCGGGCTGGCTGCAAGGGCACGGCTTCGAGGTGGAAGAAGTTACCGCCGGGCGCCGGTCCATTATTTTCAGCGGCACTGCAGCCCAAGTAAAATCGGCCTTCCATACTCAGATTCATACTTACAAGATCGGCAGTGAGATCCACCATGCTAACGCGAAAGATCCTGAAGTACCCGCAGCTCTGGTTCAAGTGGTGGGCGGCGTGGTTTCGCTACACGATTTTCGCAGCGAGCCGATGCACAGTGTCGTGCAAAAAGCATCTCCTGAATTCACCAGCGGAGGCTCACACTATCTGGCGCCCGCAGACTTCGCCACCATCTATGATCTCGTCCCGCTTTACCAGCAATCCATTACTGGCAGCGGCGAGTCCGTGGCTATCGTCGCTCGCACTAACATCAACATTGCAGACGTCGCGCAGTTCCGCGCGCTCTTTGGCTTGCCAGCCAACAATCCTCAGATCATCGTTAACGGAACCAACCCCGGAATCATCAGCTCGGGAGAGGAGACAGAAGCCGATCTCGATGTCGAGTGGTCCGGAGCGGTGGCCAAAGGTGTAACGATCAAATTTGTGGTTTCGAAATCGACGAATTCCAGTGACGGTGTCGATCTCTCCGCGCAATACATCGTGAACCAGAACGTCGCGCCGGTGATGAGCACGAGCTTCGGTCTGTGCGAGGCCGCTCTCGGTTCTTCCGGAAATGGTTTTCTGAGCAGTTTGTGGCAGCAAGCGGCAGCGCAAGGCATCACCGTCCTGGTTTCTTCAGGAGATAATGGCGCCGCGGGCTGCGACTCCGCATCGGCCTCAACCGCGACGCACGGACGTGCGGTGAACGGCCTGTGTTCCACCCCTTACAGCGTTTGTGTGGGCGGCACCGAGTTTAACGATGTTTCCAGTCTTTCGCTCTACTGGTCGTCGTCAAACGCCCCGGGCACTCAGGCTTCGGCCTTCAGCTATATTCCCGAAGTCGTGTGGAACGAAAGCGGCGGGGGCGGTGGGCTATGGGCCAGTGGTGGCGGCATGAGCAGCATCTATGCCAAGCCATCATGGCAAATCGGTACGGGAGTTCCGGCCGATGGCAAGCGCGACGTTCCCGACGTTTCGCTCACCGCAGCCGGACACGACGGCTATCTTATAGTCCAAAACGGTGCTCTCTACGTGGTCGGCGGCACCTCAGCCGCGTCGCCATCGTTTGCCGGACTTATGGCGCTGGTGGTACAGCACACTGGGGCACGCCAGGGCGATGCCAATACCACCTTCTACCCGTTAGCCACCAAACAGCGCGCCGGCGGAGCAACCGTGTTTCATGACATCACTGTGGGCAACAACAGCGTCCCCGGACAGACGGGCTTCAACGCGACGCCGGGATATGATCAAGCGACTGGGCTCGGCTCGGTCGACGCATCGGTATTAGTGAATCACTGGAGCGATGCCACCGTTGTTCCTGCGTTTACACTAACTGCTTCGGCGAAGTCTCTCTCAGTCACTGCGGGATCCAATAACAGCGTCACTCTGAGCGTTGCGGTCAGCGGAGGTTTCAACGCCGCGCTCGCACTTTCGGTGAGCGGCCTTCCCTCCGGGGTTACGGCCTCATTTGCGCCGGCTACGCTTCCGGCTCCCGGATCAGGCAGCAGCATCCTTAGACTCACAGCAGCCAGCAGCGTTAACCCGGGGGTTTATTCCGCTACCGTGGCCGCAACTAGCGGCTCGGCGAAACAAACCGCAGCGGTCGCTGTCTCCGTACCTCCAGCTCCCACGTTCACGTTGGTGTCCTCGGCGAGCTCCATCAGCGTGCCAGCAGGAGCATCCAAAAGTCTTACGTTTACGACCACGCCGAACTCGACCTTCAATGCCGCTATCACGGTTTCTGTCACCGGACTGCCCGCGGGCTTGACGGTGCAGATCCTACCCTCGGGAGTGGTCGCGGCTCCTGGCGGGCGAGCCAGCACCATAACCTTTTCGGCAACTTCGAAAGTGGCTCCCAAGGCCTACCCGATAACCCTGACCGCCATTGGCGCAGGCGTCACGCAAAAGCAAACGGTGACGGTTAACGTTCCCCGCTTGTCGGTTAGCGCAAGCGCCAGGAGCGTAATTGTCAGCTCAAACACCAAGGGAAACTGAAGTTTACCAGCGCAACTTTGGAAGGCTTCAGTCCTCGGCGGCACTCACGCTCACAGAGCGTGAGCTGCACTCGGTTGCTCGAATTGCCGGATGGTGGTGAACGAGTCGGTGAGAGCTCGTGCCGGGGAAAAAGGGTTGCCTGTGAATCGTCCGCTGGACGACAGCCTGGCTTCGAGAGAGCGTCGAGACATTTTTATCCAGCCACTGTGCCTGTTGACGCATCTCATTTCAGGCGCTTATTATTTTTGTTTGGCCCAAACTCTACGGATGGCTCTGGGAATCCGTCGCAGAAATTAGAAGTGACCTATGGATAAGAAGAAGTTAGAAGCATTTAAGAAGCGGCTGGAGACACGGCAACAGGATCTGCGCCGCACCGTATCGCGTACCCAGGCAGACGGCCGTTCTGCCGACGAAGATACGGCCCAGGATATTGCCGACCGGGCGGCCAGTTCGTATACCAAAGAGTTTCTCTTTAGCCAGAGCAACAACGACCGCCAGCTCCTGCAGATGGTGGAAAGAGCGCTGGCACGCATCCGGGAAGGCAACTTCGGCGAATGCATCCACTGCGGGAAGGAAATCAACGCGAAGCGCCTCGAGGCTGTGCCCTGGACGCGCCACTGCATCGAGTGCCAAGAGAAGCTCGAACAGGGGCTGTTGGAAGAAGCGCCAAGGTAGAAGGGCCCCTTCGACCGCGAGGGGTGCTACCTAACACGAGGTCATTTAGCCACAAGGGTTTCCTTCGTGCAGCTTCGTGACCTTGGTGGTTGAGATTTCGCAAAGTGGCAGCAATAAGGTCTGACGGCTTTGACGGCGCCATTTTCCGGCTGATAAACTAACACATCGTCCCACCAATAGAGAGTCATCGACATAGACTGACAAGACTGAGATTGGAAGGTAGTCGTGCGCGCACAAACCCGCCATCAACTTAAACAGGATGCATTCAGCCGGGTCACCATCGGAGCTGCCGAGAAGACCGCCCACTGGAGCGTGGAACACAGGAACACCCTGGCCATTGCTGCCGTCGCCGTCATCGTAATCGTCGCCCTAGTAGCGAGTGGATGGTATTACGAAAGCACACAGGACGAGAAAGCCAGCTTTGACTTGACGCAGGCGACCAGAACTCTTGAGGCGCAGTTGCGGCCCGCAGGAGTTCCGGCGCAACCGGATATCCCCAGCTTTACGTCGGCCAAGGAGCGCGCGGAAGCTGCCAGAAAACAATTTCAGGCGATCGTGGACAAGTATCCTCACACCCGCACGGCGGACATGGCGCGTTATTTCCTGGGTGTGACCTCGGCGAGTATGGGCGATAACCCCGGCGCCGAAAGCAACTTCAAGGCGGTAGCTTCGACAGGCAACAAAGAACTGGCTTCGGTGGCGAAATTGGCGTTGGCCGCTCTCTACGGCAACACGAACCGCACCAAGGATGGCGTGGCGCTCTACCAGGAACTGATCAACCATCCTACGGCTTCAGTGAGCAAGGTGACCGCGCAATTGGAGCTGGCGGAACTTTACCAGAGCACCAACCAGCCGCTCGATGCCAAACGTCTCTACGAGCAAATCAAGAAAGACAATCCCAGTACGGAAGCCGGACAGATGGCAACGCAGAAGTTGGCTGAACTGAAATAGGACCCGTGATCAGTGGTCAGTGATCGTTGATCAGTTCTGAGTGGCCCGCTGCCTGAATTTCATCCCTTGGACTCCCAATCATTGGCCTAATCACTAGCCACTGATCATTGTTTTCCCTCCGTCGCTTACTTTCGTAAGGCCAATCAATACTTTCCCGGTGAGTTGCAGCTCTGGCTCAAGGAGAATTGAGCGAAGTGCATTCTCGTCCGCGAGTGAGGGCTCATGAGGAGTTTTCGGCAGCGTGGATTCTTGGCAGTCTGCGTTCTGACATCGTGCGTGGTTCCTGCATTTAGCCAGCAGGCAGACTCCGGGCAGAGCCTCGGCGACGTGGCCCGCAAGCTTCGCAAAGACACGACCAACGAAGTCAAAATGACGGACGCAGACACAAAGAAGCTCTTCGAATCCGTGGATAGAATCTTCGCCTTCGCAGCCGAAGACACTGAGATGCCGAAGCGCGCCGTGGTAAAGCGGCGGCTGGTAAGCAAGGCTGATGTAGAAAAGTACGCCACCGGACAATTGGGAAAAGAAGAATTCGCCAAAAGTTTCGCGGAAGAGGAGCTGAGCATGAAGAAGCTTGGATTCCTGCCACGGGATTTCAATTTGAAAGAATTTCTGGTGAAGTCCACCGGCCAGGGAATTGCGGCCTATTACGACGACGAGACCAAGACAATCTCGATGCTGAACTGGGTGCCTCCCGACCGCCAGGAACCAATTCTGGCGCATGAGTTAACCCATGCGCTACAGGACCAGAACTATGACCTCGCGAAGTGGATGAAGGCCGGGAAGAAAGCAGGAGAGACCGGCACAACCGACGACAGCGCGGTGGCGCGCAAAGCCGTGGTGGAAGGCCAGGCCATGGTGGTCTACGTGGATTATCTCCTAAAGCCCGTGGGCCGCAGTCTCGAGGACACCCCCGGTTTGGTGTATCAGATGGAAGAGCCGGCAGTGAAGGCCGTGATCGATTCACAACTCATGCACGAAGCGCCGATGATCCTGCGCGAGATGGGAACGTTTGCCTACCAGGAAGGCCTGATTTTCGAAGGCGAACTCCTGCACAAGGGCGGGAAGAAGATGGCATTCGCGGGGGCGTTCGCGCGTCCTCCGCGGAATTCGCACGAGGTGTTGCAGCCGCAGGCTTATATCGATGACGAGAAACTGCCGCCAGTGCGCATCCCGGATATGCGGGAGGTGCTGAGCAACGAGTACGACGTCTACGATTCGGGCGGAATTGGCGAACTGGACGTGCGTGCCCTGTTGAAACAGTTTGGCGAACGGAAAATTGCAGATGATGTTTCTTCCGCTTGGCAAGGCGGGGCCTTTGTGACCTTCCGGCGGAAGGACAAAGTGGTGACAGACGTGTCGGCCAGCACAGCAGACCTCTCCTTGCTATACGTTTCGCGATGGAAAACTCCCCAGGCCGCTGAGCGTTTTGCCCACTTCTATGCTGGCGCCGTATCCCAGCGCTATCACAGCGCAACGGCACAAGAGGTACAAGCTTGCTCGGGGACGAATTGTCCCATCTCGATGGCGCAGATCACGACCGAGGAGGGCCCAGTCATCGTAGAGCATTGGGACGACAACACCGTCGTCGTCTTGGAAAGCTTCGACACCGCTACCGCTGCCAAGCTACGAACAGCGTTGCGGGATGTGGCAGGGCCGGTGCGTGCCGATGCCATGCCGCAGGAAGAGATAGGACTGCGACTGTTTGAGATTCCCGCATTCCGGTCATTCGCAGAGCAAGTTGGTGGACAGGTCACAGCAGCAATGAGCCGGGAGGTCGGGCACTAACCGCTTAAAGTCCGCTACGCGATTGTTCTTTGGCAAGCTGACTGCACGTGGGGCGAATCACCTCTTGTATGATGTTGGACTGAACAAATTGAAAGCCATAGCGAAAAGCACTCTTTTGGCGAACCATGGCATAGATCGTAACTGGGCCGAAGGGAAGAGTGAAGTCCAGCTGTACAAGTTCGCCCAACCGAACTTCAATTCTCAACATGGCTGAGATTCCAGATTCGCTGATGTCTACGGTGTAGCCCTTCAGCAAACCGCAGGTGCGCGAGGTAATCCTGATATCAACCTCAAGTTTGAAGCGGGGTTGGCTGCGCTTTTCAGCTGATTCCCGAGCGAGACCGGCTGCCGTTTGATTGTGAGTTTCCAATGTTCTGACTCTCTCTGATATGTTCCTTATCGGCAAAGCGCTGACCGGACTGTAGGAAAAAAGCCGTGGTCTCGCGAAGGCCATTTCACTTTCCGCGCTCATTGGGTAGGATGATTGTCCAGTCTTTACACGACTCGGTAATTTATGGCCGACTTCACACTGCGGGTAAATGGAAGCGAGAAAAAGGTAAACGTTGCACCCCAGACACCCTTGCTCTGGGTGTTACGAGACACGCTGGAACTCACGGGAACGAAGTTCGGATGCGGCGCGGGGTTGTGCGGGGCTTGTACTGTGCACGTGGAAGGAGCCGCAATACGATCGTGCTCAACTCCGGTTTCCCAGGTCAGCGGCAAGAGTGTCACGACGATTGAGGGCCTCGGAGCCAACGGGCTGCATGTGTTGCAAGAGGCATGGATTGCCGAGGAGGTTCCGCAATGCGGCTACTGCCAAACCGGACAGATCATGACGGCGGCGGCTCTGCTGGCGAAGACGCCGAATCCCAGCGATGAGCAGATTACGCAGGCGATGAACGGCAACTTGTGCCGCTGTGGAACTTATGAACGAATTCGCAAGGCGATTCACAGGGCTTCCGGGATGAGCCCCGTTGGCGCGCGAGGTGGTCAATGAGTCCGCTTAGCCGGAGAGAATTCGTTGCGGGTGGAGTGGCGGCGGGAGCTGGACTGGTAGTGGGTTTCTATTTGCCGCATGGCGAGAACTCCCTCAAAGAAATTTTTTCACCGAATGCTTATGTTCGGATCACGCAGGATAACAAGGTCACCATCGTTTTGGCGCGCTCGGAAATGGGGCAGGGAGTGCGAACGGCGTTGCCCATGATTCTCGCGGAGGAATTGGAAGCGGACTGGAAAAATATTGAAATCGAGCAGGCAGGAGCGAGCACGCTCTATGGAGATCAGACGACGGGCGGCAGCGCAAGTGTAAAGACGACGTGGGATCCTATGCGCAAGGCGGGAGCGGCGGCGCGGGAGATGTTGATTTCAGCGGCGGCGCTGGCTTGGAGCGTTCCGCGCTCGAGTTGCAACGCGCAGAGTGGAAGCATCGTGCATGCGGCGTCAAACCGCCGGTTGAGCTATGGGGAGTTAGTCAGCAGGGCTGCGAAGTTGCCGATTCCCACCGATGTTCCATTGAAGCAGGGCAAGGACTACAAGATTGTTGGCCAGCGACTGGCACGTGTCGACACGCCATCTAAAGTGAAGGGCGAAGCGGTGTTTGGCATCGACTTCAAGATGCCTGGGACGAAGTACGCGGTGCTGTCGCGCTGTCCAACGATCGGCGGCAAGGTCGCGACCTTCGACGATAAAGAGTCGAAGAAGATTTCGGGCGTGAGTTATGTGGGCAAGATCGGCGATGCGGCGGTAGCGGTGGTGGCCGGCAGCGTTTGGGGCGCGATGGAAGGGCGGCGCGTGCTGAATGTGAATTGGGATGACGGTCCGAATAAAGACTTGAATACGGCGGCGGTGACTGAATCGCTGAAGCAGGCGGCTGCGAAAAAGGGCGCGAGTCTGTATTCGGCCGGGGATGTTTCGAAAACCGCTGGGCGGCGGATTTCGGCCGAATATCAACTGCCGTTCATGGCGCATGCGCCGATGGAACCGGGAAATTGCACGGCAAATTATTCAGGAAACGCATGCGAATTATGGGCTCCCACGCAGGTGCCGCAGGATTGCCGCGATTCGGTGGCACAAGCGGTGGGCCTCGCTCCGGATCAGGTAAAAGTGAATGTCACGCTGATGGGTGGAGGTTTCGGGCGGCGCCTGGAGCACGACTATGCGGTAGAAGCCGCGCTGGTATCGAAGGCGCTGCATGATGCAGGATTCCAGGAAAAAAAGCTCGGGAGTCCGGCGAAAGTGATTTGGACTCGCGAGGACGACATGCGATTTTCGACTTACCGACCGGCGAGTCTGCACCAACTGAGCGCGACGCTCGATGGAGCCGGATGGCCGGTTGCGTTGACGCATCGGATCATCGCGCCCTCAATCAGCGGGCAGAAGGGCCAGCCTGGACCGAACGGAATCGATCCCGATCTGCCGGATGAGGCTGCATTCGTGTACGCACTGCAGAATGTTTCGCTGGAATATGTTCTCGCCGAGACCGCCGTGCCTCTGGGTTGGATGCGCTCCGTCTATGCTCTGCAGGTAGGTTTCGCGAGTGAGAGTTTCGTGGATGAACTCGCTGCGGCTGCAGGAAAAGATCCGTTGGAGTATAGGCTCCACATGCTGGCGAGGGACCAAGACGTTTCGTACTTCACGACAACATGGAAGACGGCACGGATGCGCACCGTGCTGCAACTGGCGGCGGACAAAGCGGGATGGAAAAATCCTTTGCCGCCGGGCCGCTTTCGCGGAATCGCCTGCTTCGGATGTTTTTCGTCCTACATGGCCGAAGTGGTCGAGATCAGCATGGAGAACGAAACGCCCCGAGTACATCGAGTAGTCGCGGCGGTGGACTGCGGGCAAGTGGTGAATCCCAGCATTCTGGAGCAACAGATCCAGGGCGGGATCGTTTATGCGCTGACGAACGCGCTTCGAGCGAAGATTACCATTGAGAAAGGCCGCGTGGTGCAGGGAAATTTTGACGACTACGCGCCACTGCGCATGGAAGAGACGCCAGTCGTGGAAGTGTATTCCGTGCAAAGCACGGAAGCTCCGACGGGGATTGGAGAGCCCTCCGTGCCGCCGCTGGCGCCGGCGCTGTGCAACGCGATTTACGCAGCGACCAAGAAAAGAATTCGGGCGCTGCCGATATTGAATTCTTGACCAGAGTTTCGTGCGCCAAACGCAGAGCTTTTGAATGCAAAGGCCGCTAAGAATCCGCGAAGGTCGCAAAGTATCAGAATTGTAAGGATGATTTCAGACTGGATTGGGGAACTGATGCGGGCATTGGCTGGCCTACTGTCATTTTGAAGATTTTGATGTTCTTGCCGAATGACTCGAAACGAAGGTCGTGAAACTCCGTGAAGTGACTGCGCAAGTCTTCGGGAAGATCCACGCCCCACCCCATCTGAACAACCTGCACAGTGTCTCCAGCTTTGAGTCTGTAGGATTGCAGCAGTTGCTGCCATTGTTGCAGGAAATTATCCGCCCAGAACATCCATTCCTTATAGTCTGCGGAAATAACTCGGTGACCCGCGCAGGAGAATTGCTCGAAGTTGGGGGGGCCCGGGTCGAAAACAATCGGCCGCTGCTGGCACAGATAGTGCCCGAGAATCAGATCAGTCTGATAATCGGTGAAGATGATATCGGACGGAGCAGTATTCTGCTGCACGAACTCGATCGCGGCCGCCATGTGGGCACGACTCTGATCGGCACGCTCCATTTTAGGGGGGCGCACCCTGCCAAAAGCGATGCATGCGACGAGAACGAATGCCGCCATCGCAAGTCCTCGCGGCCACTTTTCCGCCCCTAAACACGCCATTGCCACACTGACACCGGCGATGCCCGGAATAGCCAGAAATACTACGTGCCGCGTGCCACCATAGGGATAAACGTGAGCCAGGCTTGCGGCGCCAGCAATCGCAAACGGTAACAGCAGGAATATTCCTAAGCGCCACGAGCGGCGAGCGTCCAGGAAGCCTTTTCTGCGCAGCAAGAGTGCGGCTCCCACCAGGAAAAAAACTCCCATGACGTCGCCTACGGCAAGTTGGCCGAATAAATATTGAAAGACGCCAAAACTATGGCCCAACAAGAACGTAAGCCGGTTATCACGCGCTGCATCAAAATACGAGCGGCGTAGAAAAAACTCGCTCATCCAGCCTTGCAGCGCGGTTCTTGATTCGCCCACTCCCAGCTTCGAAATGTGGCTCTTATACAGGAATATGGCGAGAGCAAGGGCGCCGAATTGCCCGATTGCCCAAAGCGTTACTAAGCTGGCGCGCGGGCGTTCCACAAAAATTCTAAGCAGCGCATAAATTCCCAGAGCCACGGCAAACAAAAATGCCGAGTAATGGGAAAGCATAGCCAGGTAGAGGCACAGAGAGAAGACTGCCATTCTGAGTGCGGAGTTTTTCGCGAAGGCGCCATCCAAAAAATACAAAGCGCTCGCGAGAAACACCAGCAGCAGGGGATATTGCCGGATTTCCGCCGAGAGTACGATCATCGGCGGAAGCAAGGCGACGAAAAGAAGTCCGATGAAGCCGGCAAGATAACCAGCAGCGTTGGCGAGCCATTTATAAAACATCCAACAAAACGCAACCCCAGCGAGAACCAACGGCAAGCGTAGCCAGAGTTCTGACGTGCCGATCACACGCCAGAAATAGAGCACAAATGTGAGCAGAGGAGGGTGAGAGGCGGTAAGGCTTTCTTTGTATGCAAGCGCCAAGAAAGGCTGATTCGCCAGCCGAAAATGCAGCGCCTCGTCGGGATTGAGAAAAGTTCCCGAAGCCGTCCACAAGCGCGCCAGGAACCCGAGCAACATGATTAGACCCGCCACGAGATCGGCGCGGCCGTGAAACCAATCATCCTCCTTCTCCAGTGTGCTCACCATACGGGTCCAACCATAATAACCATTGCGAGGGTTGGACGGAGTCGCCTTGACACTACTTTCTCTCACCCTTTATCCTTAAAAATGCTCCTTGCGGTACTTGCGCCTTCTTGGCGTGCTTCCGCGGGCCTGGAGCGGCAATTGGATGGGGCGCGGAGGTTTCCGATGTTCTTCGAGATCCAAGATTTAGAACTTCATCCGGTGGAATTTGCGGAGAAGTTTGAGCCGGGTGTCATCGACCTGGGAGAAGATTATCGCCAAGTTACTCCCATTGAGAGCAGCGGTCGGGCAGATCTGGTCGAGGAACATCACGGCAAGCATAAAATAATCCAGGACATACGTATCCAAGGTAGGCTCGCAACCAGCCTTGAGATGATTTGTGCCCGTTGCCTCGATCCCGTGACACAGGATGTGAAGCGCGAATTTGACCTGTTATATCGTCCCCAGGGCGCGGACGCAGGGCGGGATGAAATGTCGGTAACCGACGCGGAAGCAGAGATCAGCTATTATGAGGGCGAGGGTCTTTTGCTCGACGATGTGGTGCGCGAGCAGGTGCTTTTGGCGGCGCCACTGAAGGCGATTTGCCGCGAAGATTGCAAAGGATTGTGCCCCCACTGCGGCAAGAATCTGAATCAGGAACAGTGCTCCTGCGCAGCGCAAGTAGAAGAACCGCGATGGGCGGCGTTGAAGGAAATCCGCGGCAAGCTGGCGCATTAGCAGCTAAGGGCCAATCCAGGCCGCAGAGGAATATTTCATCCCGAAAGGACTCCGGCACGGCGGTGAGGCCATTGCCGGAACCAGAACCATTCATGCTTTCGGCGGACGACGTGCCGATCGAGATACTCGAGCAAAGCTCGAATTATTGAGAGATTGATAGTACGAGGCCCGAGCGCCTTGGCGAGAGGAATCATCATACTATGCCGAACCCAAAACGAAGACATTCTCAGAAGCGAACCTCGACCCGGCGGGCGCACGACGCCCTGAAGAGCCACTCGCTCTCCGAGTGTCCCAATTGCCACGAAAAGAAGATGCCGCATCGCGCTTGTGTGAAGTGCGGCTACTACAAAGGCCGCGAAGTTGTGGAAGTCGTGGAAACCAGTTAGCTCCTGCCACCATGCCTAGCGTGATCGCGCTGGATGCGATGGGTTCGGACCGGGCGCCCAAGCCTGAAATCGAGGGCGCGATTCATGCCGCTCGCAATTACGGCGTGCGCGTACTGCTTATCGGCCCCGAAGCCACCCTCAAAGCGGAACTCGATCGTCACCCTTCAGCCGCGCGGCTGCCCATCGAAATCACTCATGCCAGCCAGGTCATTACCATGGAAGATAAGGCGGTGCAGGCGGTGCGCGCCAAGCGCGATTCCTCTATGCGGGTGGGATTGCGGCTGGTTCGAGAAGGTCGCGCGGCGGGTTTTGTAACCGCCGGCAACACCGGTGCCGCCATGGCTACAGCCAAGATGGTGCTAGGCGCATTGCATGGGGTGGACCGGCCGGCGCTGGCGGCGGTTTTTCCAACGGCTCCGGGGACGGCCGCGATTTTGCTGGACGTCGGCGCGAACGTGGATTGCAAGCCCCATAACCTCGAGCAGTTCGCGGTGATGGGCGAGATTTATTTTCGGTCCATGTTTGGTAGCACATATGGCAATCGGCTTGGCAATCTGGTCGGAAGCGCGTCCGACCATAGACCATTCGGGCGTTCCGCGTTTGGTTCGGGGCGGCGTCCCCGGGTAGGATTGCTCTCGATTGGCGAGGAAGAAACCAAAGGCAACGAGTTGACCCGCGAATCGTTCCAGCTCTTGAAGCGGCTTCCCTTGAATTTTGTCGGCAATGTGGAGGGCCGGGACCTGTTCAATGGCCACGTCGACGTGATCGTCGCCGACGGATTCGTGGGCAATGTGGCACTCAAGATTTCCGAGGGCGTGGCCAACCTCGTGCGCACGGTGTTGAAGGAATCGCTCAAGGCAACGATTACCAGCCAAGTCGGAGCGATGCTTTCCCGCAGCGCATTCGGCGACTTTAAAAAGCGCATCGACCACACCGAATACGGCGGGGCACCACTATTAGGGATCAAGGGTGTCTGTATTATTACGCACGGCTCCTCGAATGCGAATGCCATCAAGAATGCAGTGCGCGTGGCAGCCGAGTTTTCTGAGCGGCACATCAACGCGTCGATCGAGCAGGGACTAGCTGCGCTTCGTCCCGCGCCCGCTGAGGTGGAAGCTGCGCCGGTTCAGTAGGGCTCGAAATCAAAATCATGGACCAATTCACAGACGTCGCACAGGTTGACCAATCCCAGGTTAACCAATCAAAGTCAGTCCCATCAAAGATCGCATTCCTTTTCCCCGGCCAGGGATCACAGGCCGTGGGCATGGGCAAAGATCTAGCCGAGAAGCATCCCGTCGCGCGCCAGGCGTTCGAAGAAGCTGACGAAGCGCTGGGCTACAAATTGTCGCAAATATGCTTCTCGGGCCCCGAATCTCAACTGCGCCTGACCGAAATCACACAGCCCGCGATTCTGACTACGTCAATCGCCGCGCTCAGGGTTTTACAGACACAAATTCCTAAGCCGGACTTTGTGGCAGGGCATAGCCTGGGTGAGTACTCAGCGCATGTGGTGTCCCGGACGATCAGCTTTGCAGACGCGGTTCGTGTGGTACGGAACCGTGGCAAGTATATGCAGGAGGCCGTTCCGGTGGGCGTGGGAGCTATGGCGGCAATTCTCGGCATGGGCTTGGAGAAGGTGGCTGGAATTTGTAAAGAAGCCGAGCAGGGCGAGGTCTGCGCCCCAGCGAACATCAACTCGCCGCAGCAGATTGTTATCTCCGGTAATACTGAAGCGGTAAAGCGTGGAGCGAAGCTGGCCGACGCGCGTGGAGCAAAGCTCGCAAAGGTGCTACCGGTAAGCGCGCCGTTCCACTGTTCGCTAATGAAGCCCGCGCAAGATCGCCTGGAAGTGGACTTGAATGCGCTCAAGATGCAGAAGCCGGTCTACCCCGTTGCCTGCAATGTGGAAGCGTCCTTGGTCAGCGATGATCGAAGGGCACGCGAAACGTTGGTGGCCCAGGTGACGAGCCCAGTGAAGTGGGAGCAGTGCATTCGCCTGCTGATCGATGAAGGCGTGCAGACATTTGTCGAGATCGGTCCAGGAAAAGTACTGTGTGGACTCATGCGGCAGATCGACCGGTCGAAGACGTGCCTGAATGTCGCAGACGAGGCATCGTTAAGCAAAGTGGTAGCGCAGTTTGCGAATCACGGATGTAGTGTGCACAGCTAAGAATTGGGTAAATCGTTCCGGTGAGGCCCAATCACGCTAGCGAAATTCCAGATCGCAAGGCGGGGTACTGATCGTCTTATCCGACTTGTCTACGTATAGCTGAGCGTGTTGCGCGCGATCGTTCACGATCAAGTCGACGACCACGCCGGTTCCGCCGCCGGGGCAGTTGCTCTCGCCATAAATCTTATAGCTCTTTACCAGGCCCCACTGGCCTCCCGGTCCCCAATCTTGTTTGAATTCGTTAAAGGGATACTGCGAGTGATTCTGCGGATGCTGCTGCCAGCCGGGGTCGGCATAATAAATGCCGTAAGCGCCATCGTAGTCTTGCTTTTGCAAAGCAGAAAAGAATTTGTCAGCGACGCGCTTTTCCGGCCAGAAACGGTTCCACCATCCAATCAAGGCCAGGACCAGAATCAAAGCGATCGCCGAAACGATCCGGGCTTTTTTCTTCCGCTCTTTTTCAGGATGGTACTCTTTCGCGTCCAGTAAGGTCATGAGTCTCTAGAATAACGGACGCGGGCGCCAAATCAAAAGTTCCCCAGGAAGAATCGAGTGATTGGGCAATTGAGCGATCGGGCCATTGAAGGTCAACATCACCGAACCCATGGTGGTGCGGGCAGCGCGTTTGCTGAACAATTGCCCAATCACCAAATCGCCCAATCGCTCAATTCTTCACAGCGTGCGTTTGAACAGCGGTATCGCGATTCCCAGCGTAACGGCGGCAAAGATCGAGAGGAATAGCATGTCGCCCCAGACTGCGCTCAGGGTCGTCTCTTTCAACAGCAGACATTTGAAGCCATCGACCGCGTACGTAAAGGGGTCGACCTTCGCAATCGCACGCAACCACGGTGGAAATGCCTGGATGGGATAGATTGATCCGCTGGGAAAAAACAGCAGTGTATTCAGAATGCCGAACATGGCCCGCGGCACCAGCGGATCTTCGATGCGTACCATGAGCAGAAACATCATGGTGTTGAAAGCGAGCGAGGTCAGTACGATCATCACCAGCAGCCCGAGCATCGTGACCGGATTGAAAATCGTGCTAACGCCAGAAATCAGCGCCCCGATCACGCAAATAATCACGCCTGTCATTACCGCTTTAATCGCGCCAGCCAGGTTGAGTCCCAGAACCAGTTCGAGCTTGGTGATGGGCGTGACCAGATAGCCTTCATGCACGCCGCGGGCCTTATCGTCGATGTAAAGCATTCCGCCGCCGATCATCACCGACACAAACATCGCCAGCGTCAGCGAGCCGGGCAGCAGATATTTCATGTACTCGATGTAAGGATAGAGTTCGACAATCGAAAGCGCGGTCTGCTGTAGGATGCGCGGCTCAACCGTTGGCTGGTTCAGTGCGTTCGTCAGGTCGGTGAGTTCCGACTCCAGCGCGGAGCTCATGAAATTGTCGCTGTTATCAACGACTAACGCGACCTGCGGATGATTATCCTCATATACCCGCCGCGAAAACTGTGGCGGGATAATCACCGCGCCTTCGAGTTTCCCGTTGCGCACGTCCTCCACTGCTTTCTTTTCGTTGTCGTAGTAAATCGGGACGAAGGTGCGAATATTCGAGCGTACAGAATCAAAGGCCTCGCGAATCTTCAGCGCCTGCGTGCCTCTGTCCTGATCCACGATGGCGAGGCGTGCATCGCGAATCTTTCCGCCGAATGCGTTGCCCAGGATGATGAGTTGTACCAGAGGAAAAATCATCGATGCCAGCATGAGCGCAGGCGAACGAAAGAACTTGCGCATTTCGCGCTCGACGATGGCCATGATATGGTTCACGGCTGCAACCCCGGTCTCTGCGGCATCGTGAAGGCATAAGCCTTCTGCAGTTCATCGCGCAACTGCCGGCCGGTGTAGTGCACGAATACATCGTCCAGCGTTGTGTTCTGCACCGATAGGGATTTCACCGCAACTCCGGCTTCCACGGACATCTCGACCAGTTCAGTGGTAGTGCGCGAGCCGTTGCCCGTGAGCACGCGATACATTCCCGCTCCCTCGTGCTGCACGGAAGTGACATCGTCGAGCGTGTGCAGGCGCTGCTCCCAATTATCGGGAGGATTCTCGAACTGGGCTTCGATCACATTCGATCCCGGCACGCTCGCCTTCAGTGCCATCGGTGCATCCAGTGCAACCAGTTTGCCGTGGTCAACAATCGCGATGCGCTCGCAGAGACGGTCGGCTTCGTCCATATAATGGGTGGTAATCAGGATGGTGAGCTGGCGCTGGCTCTTAATGTTGCCGAGCATCTCCCACACGGCAACGCGCGAGACCGGGTCCAATCCAGTGGTAGGTTCGTCGAGAAAAAAGATTTTCGGATGGTGCACCAGGCCGCGAGCAATTTCCAGCCGCCGCCGCATCCCTCCGGAAAGCGTCTTGGTCTGCGCGTCGCGCCACTTGGCCAAGTCCACCAGCCCGAGCAGTTCGTCGATGGAGCGCTTCCTTTCTTTCGCGGGCACATCGTAGAGTTTGGCGTAAATATTGAGATTTTCTTCTACCGTCAGGTCGAGATCGCTGGTCAGTGCCTGCGGAATCACTCCGATCAGTCGTCGCGCGGCATCGGGCTCTTTTGCGACATCGTGGCCGGCAATTCGCGCCACCCCCGCCGTAATGGGAATCAGCGTCGTCATCATGCGGATCAGGGTCGATTTCCCGGCTCCGTTTGGTCCTAGCAAGCCGAAAATCTCTCCGTCTTTCACATCGAACGACACATCATCGACCGCGGTGAAGTCTCCGTACTTCTTGACGATGTGCTCCACTTGGATGGCAGAAGGCCTCTCGTCCAGGGTGGCGGAAGCGCTACCGTGATTCGCCTTGGCATTGATCTCCAGCGTCATTGCTGCCCCGCTGCCGCTGCGCTTTGCGGATTGTTCTCGCCCTTCATCTGCGCCGGCGACACCAGCACCTCTGCCGTCATTCCCGGCACATAAGCGCCCTTGGGATTATCCAGTCGGATTTTCAGCACGATGGTCTTGATATCGCGCTTGCGCCGGCTCACGTCGCGCTGCGTGGCGAAGTCGCCTTCCACTCCTTTGAAAAATACTTTGCCGCTGGTGATCGTCCCACCGGGCATGCGGACCCGCAGTACGTCGCCATACCCAATGTGGTCGGCATAAGTTTCTGGAATCGCCGCCCGCGCCCAGGTATCAGTCAGATCGACGATCGTGACGATCGGAGCTCCGATGTTGACCACTTCTCCCTGCCGCGCTGCGCGCACAGACACGGTGCCGGTCACCGGCGCATAAACATTCGTATATCCGAGCCGCACGGCAGCCTGATTTTTCTGAGCGATGGCATTCTTGAGATCGGCCTCAGTCGATTGCACCGTGCTCTTGGCAGCGTTAGCTTGCTGGGTGCGGGCAATAGCGGAGTTCAAGTCGGCTTCCGCGGCTCTCACGAGTTCTTGCTGCGCTTGCACCGTCGCTTGCGCGGCCTGCAAGTTGGTTTCCGCCTGCACGCGGTCCTGGTCAGACTGAACACCAGCTTTCGCTAATTCGATCATCCGCCGGCTATCGCTTTCGGTGCGATCCAGCGCGGCCTTCGCCTGCAGAAGTTGCGCCTTGGCGGAAGAAAGCTTAGCGCGCGCGTTCGCCACGTCGCTCGAAGTCGATCCTGATGTAGATTGCTCGGTATGCTCCATCTCCGCCACTTTGTGTTGCAGGCTGGTAATGTTCGCTGCCGCGGCCGCATCCTGCGTCTGTAATTCGGAGGGATCGAGCACTGCAATCAGATCGCCGGCCTTCACCGGTGTGCCTTCATCCACCAGCAGCCTCTGGATGCGGCCTTCCACCTGCGCGCTGACGATCACCTGATTCGAATCTACAGTACCGATCAGCACCAAATCCTTCGAATGATCGGTGGAAAAAAAATAATAGATCGCAGCAATCACAAAGATGATGCCGAGAAGAATGAAAAAACGGTTACGAGCACTCATTTGCGCACTCCTGAGGCCGCATTCGAACGGGGGCGAAACAACGCGGCGGAAATGAAATCCAGAACCGCGGCCCGCCGCTCGGCGATCCGCTCCGGCGCCAGAGGATTGAAGTGCACAATCCGCCGCATGACCGGAGCGCTGCTGAAATAGAAAACGATCATCGCCACCATCGAAGGAACGAAGTGCGCCGGGTCAACTTTCCGAAATTCGCCTTCTGCAATTCCCTTCTGCAACAGCTCGCCCACCCGCCGGTAGATCGGCTGAAAGTAGGTCCTGACCAGCCGGTCGATGTGCACTGAATCGCCTTCACGCGCCCGCATCATTTCGCGCTGCATCAGCTTGGGATAGATCTGGTTCGAAGCAATGAAGTCGAAGTACGCGCCCACGTACGCCATGATCTTTTCGCGAGGCGGCAATTCACTGTCGAGCACGCGGAAAACCTTCGCCTTCATTCCGGAAAATGCATCGTCGAGCACGGCGCCGTAAAGCGTTTCCTTGTCCTTGAAGTAGTAATAGAGCAAAGCCTTGTTGACCCGCGCTGCGCGCGCAATGGCGTCGGTGCGGGCCCCGGCGATGCCATGCTCACCAAACTCCTTCGCCGCCGCCTGCAAAATTGCGGCGCGGCTCTCCTCGGGCTGCCCGCGCGAGCCCATGCGGCCATGAAGGGCCGGACTGTGTTGTAATAGACGACGCATTAATTAACCAGTTAGTTAGATTATACGGGCGGATCGGAGAAGATGGCAATGGATTAATCGGAGGGGTTTCAGCGGCCTGGATCAGGGGATCCTAGCCTGCGCCGCCCGCGATGGAGGGCACCAGCAGAACTTCATCTCCATCCTGGAACGCATACCCAGGACCGCCAAGGAAGCGGATGTCTTCCTCATTCACATAAATATTCAGGAAGCGGCGCACGTGGCCAGCTTCGTCTCGCAGGTGAGGCTTGAGTTCCGGAAACTTCTCATCGAGGACGGAGAACAGCTCTCCTAGGTTCGTTGCTGCACATGCGATCGAGCCCACGCCAGCCGTGTGCCGCCGCAATGCGGTTGGAATCTGTACCGTGATTGACATGGAAGGCTAACCTCAGCGGCTAAAGCCGCACATTTTTCCCGGCTCTTGCGGCGCGGCTAAAAGCCGCGCCCTTTCAAAACAAATTCTTTATGCGCCCACCGTGGCTGCTGCTTCTTTTGCGACCTCGACGCCGTCCAACGTTTCCTGCAGGTACTTTTCGAACTCGGCAAGCTTGGGAGCAATTGGCCTCTCAGTCTCATAAACGCCCGCCAGCACGTCCGTCGTTTTCAGGCCATTTCCCGTGATGCACAAGACGGTCGTTTCCTCGGGCAGGATACGGTCCTGGCGATAGAGTTTGCCAGCCGTGCCCACGGTCACTCCGCCCGCAGTCTCGGTGAAGATGCCTTCAGTCTCCGCCAGCAGACGGATCGAATCGATTACCTCGGGATCGCTTACGTCCTCGCTCCATCCGCCGCTTTGCTTGATGGTTTTGATGGCGTAGTGCCCATCGGCGGGATTGCCGATAGCCAGCGAACGCGCGATGGTCGCCGGCTTCTGCGGATCGATCTCCGCGCTGCCGGTTTTCACCGCCGTCGAAATCGGAGAGCA
The DNA here is from genome assembly GCA_963717205.1 of uncultured Acidobacteriota bacterium. Classification (GTDB taxonomy): domain Bacteria; phylum Acidobacteriota; class Terriglobia; order Terriglobales; family Acidobacteriaceae; genus Sulfotelmatobacter. The sequence goes on from CAVQVP010000003.1 coordinate 913,574, forward strand.
TCCAGTGGCCTGCGCACCGAAGAATTTCACTTCTTTGCCTTCCACCAAACCGAGTTTGATCAGTTCGTCAAACGCCTTCTTGATCTTCACGATCAGCGACCCGCCTGCCATTGGAACCACAACGTTGTCCGGCAGGCACCAGCCCAGTTGTTCGGCGATTTCGAAGCCCACAGTCTTCGACCCTTCCGCGTAGTAAGGACGCAGGTTCACGTTGACGAATCCCCAGCGCCGCTCTTCGGCAATCTGCGAGCACAGACGGTTCACCTGATCGTAGTTACCCGCGATGCGCACGACGTTCGCGCCGAAGACCTGCGTGCCGAGAATCTTTGCTGGCTCAAGATCGGATGGGATGAAAACCCAGGCCTTCAGACCGAGACGCGCCGCATGTGCCGCCACGGCATTGGCCAAGTTTCCGGTGGAGGAGCATGCCACCGTGTCGAAGCCGAATGCGACGGCCTGGGCCAGCGCCACCGCTACAACGCGATCCTTGAAACTGAGCGTGGGCAGGCAGACAGCGTCATTCTTGATGTATAGGTTGCGCGCGTCGGTTTTCCCGTCGCAGTTGCCGGCAAGCCGCGCCGCAAGACGCGGCGCCTGGAACAAAGGCGTGAAGCCGACCGGAAGCCGCGGCTCAAAGGCCGAGGGCAGCGGCAACAACTCGGCGTAACGCCACATATTCGGCGGCCTCTGCGAAATTCGCTGACGGCTGGCCTTCTGCTGGTCCGTCGAGCCCTCGCCCAGCAGGTATCGGATCCAGTCGTAGTCGTAAGTAATTTCTAGGGGAGAGAAACAATCATCGCAGATCGAGCGGGGCTGGTTTCCCCAGCGGCGGCCGCATTCCCGGCAGCGCAATTCGTAATAAGCGTGAGTATGAGCGTCGTGATTCGGCATCGGGCTACTCGCTTTCTTTTTCAGCAGCGAATAGCTGGGGACGAGCCGGGGAAAAAGTGCCCTTAAAATACAAAGGCCTCTTTCCCAGGAAAAAGGAAAGAGGTTATCGGAATGCAATGGAACTCGCATCCGAATCTCATGTTCCCCGTTTCCGGGCGGGAGTTGGCACCTGGCGGTCGGGATATATGATCCCGATCCGGTTGCCGTGGCGTCACAGGGCTCGTCCCTCAGCCACTCTGCATGAAATTCAGGTCTGCCCCGAAAGGCAAACTTGTCCTTAGTATCTTACGATACGGATCGTGATTCGTCAACCAGATCGTCAAGAAATTCTTGAGGACGAAGAATGCTCCTGAACTGCGGCTCCCTACGGGCAGACATGCTCTTATCGTCGATCGCGAAGCGTCATTTCCCGGGCAAGTTCGCGGGAAGTCTCCTTCAGCCGCAGCGCCAGGAGTGAGGCCAGTGAAAGGTAAAAGCGAGAGGCCAGGCGGGGAAAAGCCTCCAGGATTTTGCGTAGTTCTCCAACATTTATTTCTTCGACTTCAACCTCTTCGTCGCCTGCAATTACCGCGGCCGTGGCCTTGCACTGTTCCAGAAAAGAGATTTCGCCGCAAATGTCCTGCGGTCCCAGAGAGGCCACGATTGCTCGTGAGCCCGTACCCGCCAGCTCCACCGAAGCTTCCCCGCGGCGGATGATGTACAGGCTGTGAACCCACTCCCCCTCGCGGATGATCTCTTCCCCCAGCTTGAACGTGCGCCGCACCGTCTTCGCCTGAATCAAGACCCAATCATTTGAAGTCAGATAATGAAGGCGATTACCAGCCATGGTCATCCATCGGCATGAACGCTCATAATCTGCAGTTACCGATGGCGATGCCGCATCTCCGGTGTACAATTCTCACGCTTCGCCGAAGTCAGTGCATTCTCCACGAGGGGTAAATCATGAGATTGTTCCGGGCGTTTGCCATGGCTCTGCTTTTGTTTTCTGTCTCTTACGCTCAACAGACCGATCAACCGAAATCCTCAAATCAAAAGAAACAGCCTCCACAATCTGCGGAGAAGCCGGCAGAGGCCGCCGTCAAGCCCGACACTTCTTCGGAACAGAAGCCGCCAGCGCGCGAAGCGTCTTCAGACAAAGACAATCCGAAGGAGAAGGATAAGGAGGAGCACTTCGATATGACCGAAGCGGCTCCGGTGCAGACACACCACCAAATCACCGTAGAAGGAAAACTCCTGAAGTACACGGCCACAGCCGGACGCCTTCCGATCAAGCGGGGGGATGGCAGGATTGAAGCTGAAATGTTTTACGTCGCCTACACGCTTGATGGCCAGGACGCCGCCAAGCGCCCCCTCACCTTCGCCTTCAACGGTGGCCCAGGCTCGGCTTCAATCTGGCTGCATATGGGAGCACTCGGCCCCAAGCGCGTCGTGCTTCAGGCCGACGGATTCATGCCGCCCGCTCCCTACCGGGCGGAAGACAATCCCTATACCCTTCTTGATAGAAGCGACCTCGTGCTGATCGACGCCATCGGCACCGGATTCAGCCGCGCCGGCGACACCGAGCTGTTCAAGAAGTTCTGGGGCGTCAAGGGAGATATCGAGGCCTTCAGCGAATTCATCCGGCTCTACATCAGCCGCAACGAACGCTGGAGTTCTCCACTGTTCATTCTCGGAGAGAGCTACGGAACCACGCGCGCCGCGGGAATAGCCGGATACCTCGCCGATCGTGGCATCTCGTTCAACGGCATTACCCTGCTCTCGAGCGTTCTGAACTTTGAAACTCTGGAAGAGACCAACACCAACGACCAGCCCTACATTTTTCTGATCCCGTCTTTCACGATGATCGCCGCGTATCACCACAAGCTCGCGCCCGATCTTGCGCAGGACCTGAGCCGCGCCAGACAAGAATCGGAGCAGTGGGCATTCGGAGAGTACGCCCAGGCATTGGCGAAAGGAGACGCGCTCACCGCGCCGGAGCGGGAGAAAATTATTGAGCAACTCGCTCGCTACACTGGCCTGACCAAGGAAGTGGCGGACGAAGCGAACCTGCGCATCAACGTCCGCAAGTTTACGCATTATTTATTGATTGATCAGAAACTGCGCGTCGGACGCCTCGATGGCCGCTATACCGGTCCCGACCCCAGCGGCCTGCTGGACACGCCTTTTTATGATCCAACGGGATCGGCTACGCAGCCGCCATTCACTTCGGTGTTTAACAACTACGTGCGCACCGAACTGGGGTACAAAACCGATATGCCCTACTATGTGCGAGCACAAGACATCGGCTTCGACAAGTGGGATTGGGGATCGGCGATTCAGGGCTTTCCTGACACTGCCTCAGCGATGCGGCAGGCGATCGTGAAAAATCCGTATTTGAAGGTTTTAGTGATGGAGGGCTATTACGATCTCGCGACGCCTTATTTTGCGGCGAACTACGCGATTCAGCACCTCGACCTGCCCCAGAAATATCGTGACAATATTTCCTACACCACCTACGACGCGGGGCACATGGTTTATCTACCGACGGAAGGGCTGAAGAAGATGAAAGCTGATCAGGCAAGTTTCATGGAGAAAGCAGGAGCTCCGTAGCCGCGTGGATTTCATGGTTTTCAGAAATAGCGTGAAACCAAAACACTCTTGTCATCCCGACCGGAGCTTTCCGCTCCCGAAGGGAGGGGGAAGCGGAGTGGAGGGACCTGCTGTTCGACGACGACCACATCAATTCTGAAATGCCGTAATCGCCAGCATACGGATCGACATCGCCCGCTCTATCAGCGGCTGCACTGATTTTTCTTCTTATCTTCGTGCCGCTCGATCCCAAGTTGAATCAGTCTGTCGATCAAATCTGCATAATCAAGACCTGACGCCGCCCACAGCTTCGGATACATGCTGATCGCCGTGAATCCTGGCATGGTGTTGATCTCGTTTAGATAAATCCTTCGCGAGGTTGGATCCATGAGGAAATCTACCCGCGCCAGGCCCGAACAATCGACAGCTTTGAACGAGCGTATTGCCAGTTCCTGTACCTTTCTCGTCTCGGCTTTGGTGAGCTTCGCCGGAATGATCAGCTCAGAACCTTCATCCAGGTACTTGGCGTTGTAATCGTAAAATTCTTTGACTGGAACAATTTCGCCAGGGATCGAAGCTATCGGCTCATCGTTGCCGAGCACGGAACATTCGATCTCGCGTGCTTTACTTTTCTTTCCGCCAACGCCCTGCTCGATCACGATCTTGCGATCGAATCTGGCCGCCTCCTCGATGGCCGGGCCGAGTTCCCTCCGATCGTGCGCTTTGCTGATTCCAACCGACGAACCCAGGTTCGCGGGCTTCACGAACACTGGATACTTCAGTTTGCTTTCCACGAACTTCTGAATTCTCTTCGGTTCTTTCTCCCATGCGGTGCGAAGAATGGTCACGTGCTTTACGATGGGAATTTTCGCGGCCAGGAACAACGACTTCATCACGTCTTTGTCCATGCCGGCAGCCGAGCCGAGCACGCCCGCGCCCACATAGGCGATGTCGGCCAGTTCGAGCAGTCCCTGAATCGTCCCGTCTTCGCCAAATGTCCCGTGCAGTACCGGAAAAATCACATCGACGTTGATAGCTCGATCGCTGGCGCGCCGCGTTAGCGCCGCGTCCGTCTGAAAGGGAACAAGACCGCTGTGCCGGTGAACCGGTTCCGGTGGCACCACCACAGCCTCTCCACGCGCCAGCACGGCTGCGGCCTCAGTCGTTTCAGGATCGCCGGCCCGCAGTTGGCGCGGCTCAAGGACCAGCTTGCCCTGCAGCAGGTTCTCGGCGTGCTCCGCAGTCAGCCAGCGACCGTCCTTGGTGATGCCAATGGGAACCACCTCGTATTTGTCTTTGTCGATGGCGTTCAGCACGGACGCGGCTGAGAGCAGCGATACTTCATGCTCTCCGCTGCGCCCGCCAAAAAGAATTCCTACGCGAAGCTTTTTCATAGATGCTATAGAATCTTTTTCCCAAACGCCGACAGCGCCAACTCAACCGCCAGATCCGCCGTCTGGTTATGTTCGTCGATGACCGGATTCACTTCAACGATTTCAAAGCTCAACATCCGTCCGTGATCGGCGATGATTTCCATCGCCAGATGAGCCTCGCGATAAGTCGCGCCACCGCGCACCGGCGTGCCCACACCGGGTGCGTCCTCGGGATCGATCCAATCCATATCGAGTGAAATGTGATAGCCGGCGGTTCCGCGTCCGGCCATGCGCAGGGCTTCTTCCATCACAGTCCGCATCCCGCGCTCGTCGATATCGCGCATGGTGAAGACACCGATGCCGGCCCGCCGCACATTTTCTTTTTCAACCGCGTCAATGTCGCGCACTCCGACCAGCACGCAATTCTCCGGCTTCACCTTGGGAGAAAAATCGAAGATGTTCTGCAATTCGGCTGGGCCCAGCCCCATCAGCGCCGCCAACGGCATCCCGTGCACATTGCCGCTAGGCGATGACTCGGGAGTGTTGATGTCGGTGTGGGCGTCGATCCAGATAAGCCCGATCCGATGGTTCTGGCGACGATAGAATTCGGCCACGCCCGCCACCGTGCCTGCCGCCATTGAGTGATCGCCGCCGAGCGACAGGGGAATCTTTCCCGCCTCGAGCGTCTTGATTACCAGTTCCGCATGCTTGGTGCACGTGGCCGTTATTTCCTTCAAATACTTCGCGTGAGTATCACCCTCTTTTTTTTGCTCCGGAATGGCAACGGCTACATTGCCGCCATCCTCCACTTCATGCCCGAGCGCTTCGAGGCGCGCTTCGAGACCCGCCACGCGCACCGCCGAAGGTCCCATATCAACGCCACGGCGAGATTGCCCGAGATCGAGCGGCACGCCGATCACGCGAATCTTCTTGGGAGCGATATTCGTGGTGCTGATGGTGGTCATAGGATTTTGCGATTGAGCAATCGGGTAATTGGGCAATTGAAAACCGACGAGCGTAACCTCCGGTTCTTAAATTGCCCAATCACAAAATCGCCCGATGACTCAATTCTTCATGGGTACAACCGGTTAAGCATCCGGGGGAACGGAATCGTCTCCCGCACATGCTCAAGTCCGCAAATCCAGGCTACCGCCCGCTCAATGCCCATGCCGAAGCCGCCGTGCGGAACGCTACCGTACTTTCGTAAATCCAGATACCACTTGAACGCCTCTTCCGGCAACCCGTGCTCATGAATGCGCTGCACCAGCAATTCGTGCGAGGCCATACGCTGCGAGCCGCCAATGATTTCGCCGTAGCCTTCGGGAGCCAGCACGTCGACGCATAGCGCCAATTCCGGACGCTGCGGATCAGGCTCCATGTAAAAAGCCTTTACCTTCGCCGGATATCGATGCACCATCACTGGCTTGTCGAATTGCGCCGAAAGATAAGTTTCGTCGGGGGAGCCGAAGTCGCCGCCCCACTCGAACTTCGTTTCCAGCGCACCCTTGGCGTGGCCCTCTTGCAGATTCTTCACCGCGTCGTCGTAACTGATGCGCGGGAACGGCGGCTCAATCTTTTCAAGCTTCGCAACATCGCGGCCGATGGCTTGCAGGTCCGCGCGCCGCCGCTCCAGACAGCGCTTTATCACGAAGCTGATCAGTCCCTCAGCCAGCTCCATTATGTCGTCGAGTTGGGCATAAGCAACTTCAGGCTCGACCATCCAGAACTCGGTGAGGTGACGCCGCGTCTTCGATTTCTCCGCGCGAAATGTTGGACCAAAAGAATAAACTTTGCCCAGCGCCATCGCCGTGGCTTCAATGTAAAGCTGGCCAGACTGGGTGAGGTAGGCCTGCTCGTCAAAATAATCGACCGGGAAAAGCGTGCTCGTACCCTCGCATGCCGCTGGAGTTAGAATCGGTGGATCGGTGAGCGTGAAGCCGCGCCCATCAAAGAAATCGCGAACGGCTTTAATGATCTCCGCGCGCACCCGCAGAATCGACGCCTGCCGCTGCGACCTTACCCACAGATGCCGGTGCTCCATCAAAAATTCGGTGCCATGCTCTTTCGGCGTGATGGGATAAGGATCGGATTCTGGCACTCGCTGCACGACCTGTACATTCGCGACGTCGAGTTCGTAGCCGCCGGGCGCTCGCTTATCGGCACGAACCTTGCCTTCGACGATCACGCTCGACTCCTGGGTCAAGGTCTTCACTGCGTCGAACACCTCCGGCGTGACCGCATTCTTCGGCACCACGCCCTGAATCACGCCCGAGCCGTCACGAAATTGTGGAAACAGCAGCTTGCCGCTCTCGCGCAAGTTATAGAGCCAACCGCGCAGCGTGACGGACTGCCCTTCGTGCTTCCCGATTTCCGCGATAGCACTTACAGGTGAAGGCATAATTTAGAAAAATCGTTTACCGCCGAGAGCGCCGAGAAAGCCAATTACTTCTCTTCTCTATAACGATCAGCAACGATCCGCGGACTACACGGCGAAATAGTGTTATCTTTTCTCTGCGTTTCTCTACGTTCTCGGCGGTGAAAGGCTTTTTATTCTCTCCCCAGCTTCTCAAACGTCGCCCCAAGCTTCTCCAGAGGATTTACTTTCTCATCGCCTTCCAACTCCAGCATCAATGCCGGCATCTGGGGTGCGGAGCGCAGCAACTCCATTGCTTCCCTCCAGTCGATCGTCCCCGCTCCGGGCCATAGGTGCGAGTCGCGGTCTTTGGCATTGTCATGGACGTGCGTCGAGCAGACTTGCGGCCGCAAAATCCCGAAGGCCTCGCTCACCGAACTCATCAGGTGGGCGTGCCCGAAATCGAAGCAAATCCCGACATCCTCAAAATGCGCCGATTGAATCATCTCCACCAATCTCTCGGGCGTGGAGAGATCGTTCGGAATATTTTCGAGCAGAATCCGCACGCCAAGCGGCTTGGCAAAGGCCCGCAAGTGTTCGATGGAGGTCATCGCCGATTCGAATTTCTTCTCGCTGAAACCTTCATTCGGCAGTCCCAGATGCTGTATCAGAAAACGGAATGGAATTTGCTCCGCGATCTCGAGCGCGCGCTTCACTTCATCCATAGCCTCTACCAGGCCCGAGCGATCGGTGGATGCCAGATTGATAGGAGGCGATCCCGCGCGGCCCCACTCGTAGTCGGCATAGAGCGGTGAGTGCACGGAATTCAATGGAACATTACTGCTGCGGAACCACTCGGCAATTTCTCTCAAGTGGGACTTCCGATTAGCATAGTCAAGATGCTGCCGTGCCGCAAAAATCTCGATGGCTTGCACACCGTTGCGCGTCAATCCATCCAGAATTCCGGGATGCAGCCGCTCTTTTACGTACAAATAAGTTGAAACCGCTTTTAACATGCCCGGTCCTTGTCGCGAAATGACTGATTACTGACTACTGATTTCCGACTGCTAATTGAAAACCAGCACTCACCGTCGTCTAATACCCCACCGCTTTTCCATTCTCCCTGAAATCGGTGGCGCCTAGCCGCTCACCGGTCTTCGTGTCAATCGCGATGCACTCAGCATCGCTCCAATACCCGCCCGCATCCGGTCCCTCTTGGAGACCAAAGCGCACGTCGTATCCCATCTTCTGCAATGTCTGCACCGTGTCAGGCGAGAACCATCGCTCGACGTTCAACACATCCGGCAGCCATTGATGGTGAAAACGGGGCGCATCCACCGCCTCCTGGATGTTCATTCCGTAATCGATCACGCCAATCAGAACATTGGCAACGGTCGTGATGATTTTCGAACTTCCGGGTGAACCCAGCACCAGAACGGTCTTGCCGCCCCGCACAACCATGGTCGGCGTCATCGACGACAGCGGCCGCTTCCCCGGCCCGATGGCATTCGCCTCACCTTGAATCAAGCCGTCGGAATTGGGCACACCCGGCTTGGCGGAAAAATCATCCATCTCGTCATTCAACAGGAATCCCAGGCCCTCCGCCGTTACCCGCGATCCGAACCAGTCGTTGAGGGTGGTCGTGACCGCGACCGCGTTTCCCTCCGCATCCACAACAGAATAATGAGTCGTGTTGGGTGACTCGTGCGTTGCCTGCGGCTGAGGGTGGGCGGCCGCATACTGCTCAAGTTCGCTGAAAATCGCCGGCCGCTTCAGTTCTTTGCTGGGGCTGGCGCGTTCCGCATCAATTGATTCCCGCCATGCCCCACCATACTTTTTGTCGATGAGCTGCGCGAGTGGAATTTTCGCAAAATCTGGATCGCCGAGAAATTCCGCTCGATCAAAAAACGCCCGCCGGAACGCCTCTGTCGTGTAGTGGACGGACTGCGCTGACCGGTTGCCCAGCCTGGCCAGATCGTAGCCTTCCAGAATATTCAGCGATTCAATCAGAACCGCTCCGCCCGAAGACGGCGGTGGCGCGCTGATGATTTCGTAGCCGCGGTATGTTCCATGGACCGGCTCGCGCTCCTTCACTTCATAATGCGCAAGGTCGTCCGCAGTGATCAAACCCCCACCCTTCTGCAGCGCGGCTGCCAACTCCCGTGCCAGAGCCCCGTGATAAAAGTCGTCAGGCTTGGCGGCAATCCGCTGCAGCGTCCGGGCCAGGTCAGGCTGGCGAAAAATCTCCCCCGGCTGGTAGTAGTTGCCATCGCGTTGAAAGATTCGCCGCGATTCAGGAAACTCGCTCAGATGTTTATCGCGCTGAAAATCGCGCGCCTCGCGCCAGCTCAACGTATACCCATCGCGTGCCAGCCGGATCGCCGGAGCCATCACTTGTTTCAACGTCAGCTTGCCGTACTTCTGCTCGGCGTAAACCATGCCCGCCACCGATCCCGGCACGCCGATAGACTTATAGCCAATCTCGGTGGCGCCTTCGATCACATTACCTTGCGCGTCCAGATACATGTCAGGCTTCGCCGCCGCGGGAGCTTTCTCCCGGTAATCGAGAAAATGCGTGTCTCCGCCGGCCATGCGGATCAGCATGAATCCGCCGCCACCCAAATTCCCCGCCGGGGGGTGCACCACCGCCAGCGCAAACCCCGCCGCCACCGCGGCATCTACCGCGTTGCCGCCCGCCCGCATTACTTCCACTCCGGCCTGTGAGGCTAACTCGTGAGCGCTGACCACGATTCCATGTGGCGCGTGCACCGGCTCGATGGAGGCGACCGCAGTCTCTCCGCCCAAGAGCACTGCTGCTGCCATCAGCAGCAAAATCAATGATTTGTACCGGAATCGCATGAAGGTCGCGGGCGTCCAGGAATGGGCGGACTCTTGAGGCTAGCCGACGCTGGCAAGCGGAGTCAAATCACAAAAGATGTATCGACGAACTTCTCACCCGTTTGCTTTGCGAGATGTGCTCTTTCTTGTAGATCGGTGCTTCGAGGACTTCTTCTTTCCGACGTTCGTTCTGCGTTCTTTCACGACATCGGTTTTTCGACTGCCTCCCTTCGGTGCCTTCGCCGCTACCATCGCATACGACCGCTGAATCAATTCCCGCAACTCCTCCCAGCCCACGGCATCGATCCGGTCTAGCATCACCCACTTATAGCGCCCCACATACGGCGCCGGACGAATGTCCTCGCGCTCGATCAGTTCGGCAAACGTCTCTGGCGTGCACTTCAAGCAAAGCCGCGGATTATCCAGCCCGAGCATGACAAAGATCTTGCCGCCGATTTTGAAACAAAGATCGTCGCCCCACTGCAGCTTCTCGGTAGCACGGGGGAATGCCAGGCAAAATTCGCGAATGGTGTCTACGTTCATTACATTCTCAATTCTGAATCGGATCGCACCAGCGGCAATCCAATTTTATAAGGAGATTGAAATGCAAACCCGCATTCTTGGCAATTCCGACTTGAATATCACTCTTGTGGGTTATGGAGCCTGGGCGGTCGGCGGTTCAGGCTGGCAGTTCGCATGGGGTTCGCAAGACGACGATGACTCCATCGCCGCCATTCACCGCGCACTCGAACTCGGCGTCAACTGGATCGATACCGCTGCTGTCTACGGTTTGGGACACTCCGAAGAGGTCGTCGCTCGTGCGCTAAAGAGTTGGTCGGGTCATCGCCCCTACGTCTTTACAAAATGCGGCTTGCGTTGGGACGCGCAGGGTAACGTACAGAAAATCCTGAGTGCCGATTCGATCCGCCGCGAAGCCGAAGACAGCCTTCACCGGCTTTCCGTTGACGTAATCGATCTCTACCAGGTCCACTGGCCGCCTGATCCTGATTCGCCTGCTCTCGAAGAGGGTTGGTCCACACTCGCGGACCTGAAGCGCGAAGGCAAAGTGCGTTGGATAGGAGTTTCCAACTTCAACGTTCAGCAATTGAAGCGGGCGCGGAAAATCGCCCCAGTGACTTCCCTTCAACCTCCCTATTCCCTGGTCCACCGCGAGATCGAAGACGAGATTCTGCCCTACTGCCTTCGCGAGGGCATTGGTGTGATTGTTTATTCGCCAATGGCTTCCGGACTGCTCACCGGCGCCATGACTCGCGAGCGCGCGGCCAGGCTGTCAAAGGACGATTGGCGCAAAGGACATCCTGACTTCACCGAACCAAATCTCTCGCGCAATCTTGAACTGGTCGATCGCCTAAAAGAGATCGCGAAGAGGCACAACCGCTCTGTCGGCGAGGTCGCCATCGCCTGGACGCTGCGCAATCCCGCGGTTACCGGAGCTATTGTCGGCGCTCGCAATGCCCGGCAGGCCGAAGGGGTGATGCGTGCCGGGGATCTGCGCCTCAGCGACAAAGAGGTGAGTGAAATCGAAGAATTCCTCGCCGAAAACGCCGCCTAAGCAAACTTTCAGGACAGAGAATAAACTGAACAAATTAGACACTCTTTGTCATTCCGAGTCCTCCGTAGCCGCGCAAAAGCGCGGCGAGGACGGCGAGGAACCTGCTGTCTTCGTCCCTCCCAGAACGCCTCCTCAAGATGTACCCAACTCTTTGATCACCGTCACTTTACTGTAGGCCACGCGAAATCCCAGCCGCTCAGCGTTTCGCTGCGAAGTCGTGCCGCCCTGCGTTACCACAACAGCGTACTCGCACCCCGCTTGGGCCGCAGCCGCGAGTCGCGCCTGCAACAGCGCTGTCTGCAGCCCGCGCCCCCGGAACTCGGCGGCGGTTCCGGCTCCGCACACGGCAAATATTCCGTGCGCCGGTATCGTCAGCCCGGCTCCACAGGCTGTCGTTTTGCCAGCGATCTCGGCCGCAAACGTGAGAGCCCCATCCATCTGGTAGAGGGGTGACAGCAAATCCCTGAATGCCGCGGGTGCTCCCTCAGGAAAAAACGCGTGCTCCACGATTGCGCCTAGCTCTTGAGCCTCCTCCGGACGGCCACGTCGAATTGTGCAGCCTGCGGGAGGATCGGGGAAGTTTTCCTTTGAATCCAGTGGCCGGTAAAGCACATTATTCAGCTCCGCAATGCCGTACCCGCGCTGCTTGCACATTTCAAAAACAGCCGGATCGTGCAGCGGACATAAATCCACCTGCGCGGGAGCGTGGTGTGAACGGTAAAACTGTTCCACGCGGTCCAGATCGTCCGGCGTGAATGCGCGATCCAGGCCTAATGCAGTCGCCCGTCCGATGGGCGATCCCACTCCCGCAAATATCATGTGTCCGCCGCAAATCTCTTCTTCGGCGGCTCTAATCTCCGGCCGCATCTTTTGAAACGCCCGCGCATATAAAACCTGCGGCACTTCTTCGCATGCCTCAAAACGGCGCGCCAATGCTTTATCCACAAATTGCATGGTAGAAATCCTTTCTGGATTGAGCAAAAAGACAGCAATGAAAGGCGTAAGCGAGATGCGCACACTTCGACGCACCTCAATCACATTTGCATGGGCGGATTTAGCGAACCGCAGTCATAGGCAGGAGTGCAGAATACCGTGTTCGGTAAATCTTCGCAATTCTTTCTTGGCGGGATTGGAGAAGCAACCTAAGCTGAAAGTGACGGCTGAAGCTTTCTATACCTGTTCTCTGGCTTCGCCCAGCGCCACGTTCACATCCAGCTTCTTCTTGTTGCGGTAGATCGTCACCTTCACTGTATCGCCTGCGCGATGGTTATTCATCATCTGCGACAGATCCTGCTCGTCTTCAACTTTCTCGCCATCGATGGCCACAATCAAATCTCCTCCCAACATGATCGGGATATTGCCCAGATAGGCGCGCTCCGTGCCGCCGTGGAGTCCGGCTTGGTCGGCCGAGCCGCCGGGGATGACCTGCACAATGAGCAATCCATAATCCGCGGGCAATCCCATTTCATCGGCAAGCTCGGCACTGATGGGGATGGTGCGCACACCCAGTGCGGGACGGCGGACGCGCCCCAGCGTCATCAGATCGTTCAACACAGCCTTAGCAGTATTGATTGGAATGGCGAACCCTATCCCCGCGTTCTGCCCGACGCTGGAAAGAATCATGGTGTTGATGCCGATCACTTCTCCGTGCCAGTTCATTAGCGGACCACCCGAATTGCCCGGGTTGATGGCCGCATCGGTTTGAATCGCCTCATCAATCGTCGCGCCATTGGGCTCGCGTACCGGGCGGATCGAGCTCACGATCCCGCGTGTCATCGTTCCCGCCAGCCCAAACGGATTGCCAATGGCATAAACCTTCTGCCCTACCTGCAAGTTCCTGGAATCCCCAAGCACCGCCGGGACCAAGTCGGGCGCTTTGATCTGGATCACCGCCAAGTCGTGCGGCGGATCGGTTCCCACCACAGTAGCCTTGTATTTCTTGCGGTTGTGCAACGTCACTTCCACCTGCCGCGCGTCGGCTACGACGTGATAGTTGGTTAGAATATGGCCGTCCTTATCGATGACAAAGCCCGATCCCTGGCCCTCCTGCGGCACCATCCCATAAAAGAAGTCGAACGACATTGCGCGCGACGTAACATTCACCACCGAAGGAATATTTTTACGATAGACGCTGATATTGTTCTGCTCTTCGCTATCGAGCCCCTCGCTACCAGAGGCTTCCGTGATCTCGACCTTAGCGGGATGACTCACCCAGTTCACAGGATTCGCGCCCGCGAACTTCGGATTCGAACGCCAGGTAGTGAAGTAAAAGAAGGCGCCCGCCATCACCAGCGCCAACATTGCAGTACGTACGAATCTCATAAATGCATGCCTTGGGCCCGAGAACGGAACCTGAGTTAAGTCTACCTTCGATTCTAAACAATGTTCCGTAAGTAAGCACCCAACGGCGGGGGCTGGATCCGCTCCGGTCTTCCCATCGCATCCCAAAGAATCCGCAACCCTCTGTTCGACATCAAACTCCTTTCGACGGAGGCCTCTATGTCCATCCGACCGGTGAAGCGGGTTATCAAATCCAAGCCAACGATGGAGGGTGCGGGCGTGCATTTGCGTCGCGCCTTCGGTTTCGGAAATACGAAGGAAACTGATCCGTTCCTCCTTCTCGACGATTTTCGCAACGACGTTCCCGAGGATTACCTGGCAGGGTTTCCGTGGCATCCGCACCGCGGGATCGAGACCATCACCTATGTTCTGGCCGGGACGGTGGAGCATGGCGACAGCATGGGAAATCGCGGCGCGATTGCCGCTGGCGACGTGCAATGGATGACGGCGGGCAGCGGCATCATTCACCAGGAGATGCCCAAGGGCGATCCGACGGGACGGATGCACGGCTTTCAGCTATGGGCGAATCTTCCCGCGTCGCTGAAGATGACCGCACCGCGATATCAAGAGGTGAAGTCGCTTGATATTCCCGAGATCAAGGACGATGATGGCACCCACGTGCGCGTAGTCTGCGGAAGTTTTTGGGGGAAGAAGGGCCCGGTGGATGGCATTGCGGCCGACCCAATTTATCTCGATGTGTCGGTGGCTCCGGGCAAAAGAAAGACGCTGCCGGTGGAAACCACCCGGCACGCTTTCGCCTATGTTTTTGGAGGAGCCGGAAAATTCTGTAACTCCTCGGGTCCGCTCGCTGTGCCGACCGAAGCAGTGAAATGGTTAGACACCACGCCTCCCGTCGAAGCCGACAACCGATCGCTCATCCTCTTTGATCGCGGCGACGAGGTCACAGTGCAAGCCGGAGAGGATGGTATCCGCTTCCTTCTAGTCTCGGGAAAGCCGCTGGAGGAGCCGGTGGCATGGTACGGTCCGATTGTGATGAACACGCAGGAGCAGCTCAGAAAGGCGTTCGAGGAACTCCAGGAGGGAAAATTTCTGAAGCAAGGCTAGAAGCCCATCTCGTAAATGGGTTCGGGAAGGGCACGACTTCAGTCGTGCCGTCAGCGCGCACCACCGTGGAAGAGCGGCGCTTCAGCGCCGCGTAAAGCGTACAAATCGATGTGGGCTTTAGCCCATGAGGAACCTCGACTTGCTGCTCCGGACTATTTAAGAAACTGGTTTCTAGGCTGCGCGGTCACAGCTTTGCTCGAGTTATAGCCTGAAGTCTATGACCCATGACCTATGACCCGAGACTCGGCGGCGCTGCGTAAATATTGCCAAACCTTACCGACCTGCTCCCGCGTATGCTCCAGCGCGCCAGAATTGTCGATGACGAAGTCGGCAGCTTTGATTTTTTCTACCTCGGGCAGTTGCGCGGCCATGCGGCGCTCGATTTCTTTGCGGGCCGCATCAAGGTCTAACTTCTGGCGCGCCGCGAAGCGGGCGATGCGTTGGTCGTCGGTGCAGGTGACCACGATGAGGCGGTCAAAACGCTTTGCCGCTCCCGCTTCGATGATCAACGCAGCTTCCACGATGGCGACGGCGTGAGGATGGTCGCGTCCCACCTCTTCCATCCACTCTTCTTGGCTGCGAATCACGGCAGGATGCACGATGCGATTCAATTCCTCAATGCGAGAAGCGCTCTGAGGAGGAACAGCTGAGGGAACTGCTTGCAGCTTTCGTTGTGCGGGACTTGCGACCCCGAAGGCAATTTCGGCCAGCTTCGCCCGGTTCACACTGCCGTCAGGATTGAGAATTGCGCCACCGAAATGGCGCACCACTTCATTGTAGACAGGCTCCCCGGGCCGCATGAGCTGATGCGCGATGCGATCGGCCTGAACGAGATGCGCGCCGAGCGCGACCAGCATCTCGCCCACGACCGATTTTCCCGACGCGATACCGCCGGTAAGTCCGACTTTCAGCATAGATTCAGTGGTCGGTGGCTGTCAGTGATCAGTGGTCAGTAAAACCAGTTCGCATATTTCAAGATTGCAGTGGACTGCAAGCGATCTTGAGTCGTCGGTATAGATCGAACACCGCGAAACACTGATCACTGGCCACTGACCACTAGCCACTGACCACTGCCTCTGCGCATCTTTGCCGCCTTCACGGTGTTGTACATCAGCATGGCGATCGTTAGCGGACCGACGCCGCCTGGAACGGGGGTCAGAGCTCCCGCAACCTCAGCTACTTCCGGATTTACGTCACCGACCAGCGTTGATCCCTTCGCTCGAAAAGCTTCCTCGCGCTTGGCGTTCTGAGTCAACCTACCCGCAAACAGCCGCTGAAATTCCACGGGGTCCGTGACCTTGTTCATGCCGACGTCGATCACCGTGGCCCCGGGCTTCACGAAATCCCGCGTGATCATGCCGGCGCGGCCGATTGCGGCTACGAGAATATCGGCGCGGCGGCAGACTTCGTGCAGGTTGCGAGTTTTCGAATGGCAAACAGTGACCGTGGCATTGGCATTGAGCAGCAGCATGGCAGCGGGCTTGCCGACGATATCACTGCGTCCCACCACCACGGCGTCCTGCCCGGCGACCTGAATCTGACTGCGCTTGAGAATCTCCATTACTCCGGCGGGCGTACATGGCACCAGGCCGGGGCGCTGCGTCGAGAGAAGGCCGACGTTGACGGGATGGAATCCGTCAACATCTTTGGCGGGGTCGACTGCCATCAGCACTTTCTTCGCATCCACCTGCGGAGGTAAAGGGAGCTGAACCAGGATCCCGTCGATGTCATCGCGTCGGTTGAGTCCTTCCACTAGAGCGAGGAGTTCGGCGGTGGTAGCGGCTTCGGGCGGAGTGTGCTGCTCACTATACACGCCCACTTCTTCCGTAGCTTTTACTTTGCCGCGGACGTAAATCTCAGACGCCGGATTGTGGCCCACCAGCACGACGGCGAGGCCGGGACGAATTCCAGCGGCAGCCATGGCCTTCACTTCCGTCGCTATTTCGCTGCGGATGTCGCTTGCGATTTTGCTGCCGTCGAGAATTCTTGCTGGCATTCGGGCTTGGGGCTTGGGCTTTCGAAGCTTCGGCTCTCGAGCTTCGGCTTTCGGGCTTCGGCTTTCGGGCTTCGGCATTGAAATCTTACACTGCGGCGGACTCAGAGCGCACTTTGAGGGTCAACGGAGTGTCAACATGGGGACACTCTTCGACTCGGCTCGGGACAGGCCCGGCACCGAGAAGCCTGTTTGTGTTTTCTGTGCGCCTCGGTGGCTCTGTGGTAAATGCCATTTGCATTTGTGTCGTACAATATTCCCATGATTGCCAAGGACTTACTGGAAATTCTGGTTTGCCCGGCCTGCAAACAGGCCCTCGAGTATCGGCAGAATCCCGAGAGCCTGAAGTGCACACAGTGCCGCCGCGTCTATGCCGTGAAGGACGACATCCCCATCATGCTGGTGGATGAGGCAACAATCGAGAATTAGTTCGCTCCGGGCTTTCGCTCCAGGGCTTTCGAGAAATCAACGGGGCCTCTTCATCTTGAGGCACTTGGTGAGCGACTGGCATCCCCAGCTTAACCTCCGAATTCCTTTTTACAAATCTTGACAACTTTAGTCCGGCATTCCCCTCGAAGGCTGCAGGTTACCGGTGTGCGTTCCGGAACGACACGTTGTGTCACTTTTTGGAACGAAACGATTACCGGCCGCCCGCGTCAAAATTACAGGTCCCCGACCGGATTGCGTGCAACTTCCGATATCCACAGGGGTTTAATGAATCTAACTGAACCTTCTTTCCGTATATGAAACTAGAAGGCAGAAGCGGCAGTTGAATTGCATGCAACTTGCATGACTGCCAGTGAGTCTAATACACGCATAGAGGTTAGGTCGGAGTCGGAGGTGATGACGGCCATGTTTGAAAACGCTGGATTTGAAAAGATGAACGCAACGGTGAACAACGATAAAGACAGATTCACGGCGACTGAGCTGGCAGCGCTGCGCAGCGATCTGCTGCAAGGCGGCATGATCGATTCGTACGAGGCCGCCGAACTGCTGCAGGTTTTCCTGATGGGCCGCGGCTACGGAGTTTCGCCCAAAGCCGCCCTGGATGCGGCTGGCCGTGTGGAGATGGCGGGGTGCGCCCTGCCTGTCCTGCAGTATGAACTGGAGAACCTCGCGCTGGTGATGTAAGAGTCGTGCGACACGGGTGGTCACCCCGCGGCGCACTATGGGAATGAAATTGAGCGGGAATTGACACCTTGAGGCCGCTTGCGTGGGATGGTACCTGGGGTGAAAACGACGCAAGAGAAAGGGAAGAAGTGGGCCGGAAGTCTCAAGACAGGTGGCAAGTGCTGTCAAGATTTTGACATTCTGGACAGGCCGTCGAAACAAGATTGACCGAACCAGTTCCACAATAGGAAAGCCGGGCCAACCAGCCCGGCTTTGTGGTTTTGTGAGTTTGGTTTACTGCCAGCGTTCCCTTGGAAGCCTTCGCCTTCCGGCAGAGTCGTCTACTTACTTCCTCTTCGCCACCGCCGCAACGCGCACAGCGCGCTCCTGCAGCGCCAATGTTACCACCTGCAGCATGTCGTCCTGGGGTGCGGGCTTGCCGGTCCAGATTTCGAACTGGCGGGCTGCCTGGTGGACAAACATCTCAATGCCGGGGATAATTTGCGCGCCGCGCTGCTTCGCCAGTTGCAGCAGGCGGGTTTCGGGAGGATCGTAAATCATGTCAAAGACGTAGCGCGCGTTGATTTCTTTCTCCTGCAGCGGAGTCTCCCGCGTGTTGCCCATGCCAACTGGAGTCGCGTTGACGATCACGTCGAAGGAATATTTCTTGAGGTCAGCGCGTTTCAGGGTGCGGGCGTGGGCGCGCCGGGCAAGCTTCTGCGCGGTCGCGGTGCTTCGGTTCAGAATGTAGACCTCGGCTCCGCGCTCTTTGAGGCCGAATACTGCGGCACGAGCTGCGCCGCCGGCTCCAAGCACCAGGATCTTGGCATCCTGCAGAGTGTTCAGCCGGCGCTCCAGCGGACGCACCACGCCGGAAGTATCGGTGTTGAAGCCATAGAGTTTTCCATCCTGTGCGCGAACCACAGTGTTGCACGCGCCAATCTTGTCGGTATGAGAGTCGGTGTTGTCAAGGTAAGGAAGAATCGCTTCCTTGTACGGCATGGTTACGCTGAGGCCGTGGATGGGAATCTCGCGCACACAAGTCAGCAGGTCTTTGAGAGTTTTGGCATGCAGCGCGAGATAGACAGCGTTGACATTCTCGCGACGGAAGGCGGCATTCATGATAGCGGGCGAGAGCGAGTGCGCCACGGGATCTCCCGCAACTCCGTAGACGCGCGTGGCGACGTCGATTTGCTCAACGCGATAGACGCTGCGCAGATCCAATGCGGTAACCTGTCCCGGGGCGGTTTCTTCTCCCGGACTGACTGAGGCGAAGGTGAAAACGCTGCCGGCGCGGACCCCGAGCATGCGGCTGATAATCCCTTGCTCGCCCATGCATAGGCCGATCAGAGAGTGGTTGTCGCTCTCGCGCCCCAGAAATTGAATCATGCTGACATTGTCGGAAAGCGTGGTCGCGGTGCTGACCACTTTGTAGAAGTCAGCGGGGAAGGCGCGCATTTTCTCCAGAGTTTCGTCGAGCTTCTTGGTGGCTCGGAAGTCGTGAAAGGAGAGGATCAGCGCGGAGCGGCTACGAAGCTTTTGCAGTTGAGCGGGCTTGCACTTCTGGGCGGTCTGCAGTTCGACATCAACCAGTTGACAGCCTGCGGCCGACGCCTTGGACAAGATCTCGAGTTGGGAAGTAATCGAGCCCCGGAACTTGCCTCCACTGGCGACGCGGCGGCAGGTGGCGATGACCACCGTGCCCGCATGAGTTTCGAGGAAATGTTTGATCTTCGGAAGCGCCGTTGCGGGCTTTGAAATATAGTCCAACCGCAACTCCAGGAAGGGGTTATCGCGAACCAGCGCCTCGGCCTTCTCGAGCAGTTCGGAAGGGTCTGCGGCGGTAACCGCGACGCAGACACGCGGCAAGCGCAAAGGCAGCAAGCGGGGCAGGTAACTGTTGGCAGCAGAAATCATCTTGAATCAATGGTTTGAATCGGTTTTAATCATTAGGTTCGGCGCGAATCTTACAGGGGCTGGATTGCAGATGCAACAGGGATTCGAAAAAAGTCGCGAAAAACTCTATTTCCCACTCTGCGTGACACCCTCGTAACCTTGACCCCCTCTTACCCCGTTGTTACTTTCCTACTGAAGCCTTGCTTGGGTGAAGTATTAGTTGCAGCGGGGACGGGGTGTGTCTCTTCTCGGAGGTAACATGAAGAAAATAGGACTTTTATTGTTGTTGGCCGCAACAGCGACGTGGGCGCAATCGGCTGCGGACACTGCGCCGTCGATCCCGACGACACCGCCAGGGACGGTTTTTACGACTGCCACCTTCCCGATTCAACGCGTGCAGATGCCTACCTACGCCGATGTGTACTGTGCTGGTTTCATCAACAAGCAGAGTCTGCCCGATGCCAACTACGTCGAGGGCGGATTGCAGACTCCTGGAACCACAAAGTTCGTTCGAGGTGACGTCGTTTACTTGAAGGGTTCAGGATACACTCTCGGGGCGCAATATGAAATTATTCGCGCTTTGCGGGACATGAACGAATATGAGATGTTTCCGGGGCAACGCAAGCTGCTCAAGGCCACCGGCCAGCCCTACGAGGAAATCGGCCGGGTGCGCGTGGTCGACACTCGCAGCAAGGCGGC
This sequence comes from uncultured Acidobacteriota bacterium, assembly GCA_963717205.1. GTDB lineage: Bacteria > Acidobacteriota > Terriglobia > Terriglobales > Acidobacteriaceae > Sulfotelmatobacter. The sequence continues at coordinate 934,273 of CAVQVP010000003.1, forward strand.
TGTTGCGCTGATCGAATACTCTTGTGATCCGATCAATCCGGGCGACACCGCGATTCCGTTCGCCGAGAAATCCATGGTGGCATTTCATCCGCCCCTTCGTTTCGACCGCTTCATGCCCTCGAGCAGCAAGGTTTCCGGGCGTATCGTGATGGGCAGGGACTTCGACTCGGTGGTCGGAACCGGCCAGAAAGTTTACTTCAACGTGGGATCGAATCAGGGAGTGAAGGTCGGCGACTATTTCCGCGCTGTGAGGAACTATGACGAGGATCTGCACGATCCGGTTGATTCGCTTTCCTTCAAGGCTGCGATCAGTGAAGACACGCAGATGAAGCAGCCGTCTTTCGATCCAGGACTCTGGGAGAGGTCGAATGGCCCAGTAATTCACGTAAGAGATCTGCCACGGCGGGCGGTCGGCGAAATCGTTGTCATCGGTACGACGCCCACCACGGCCACCGGAATGGTCGTGTTTGCCATGGAAGATGTACACGCCGGCGACGGCGTGGAATTGGATGACCAGCAACAGACGCAACAACCGCAATAACCTCTCGCAAGCAGTACAGAACCCGGGGACGGGCAACCGTTCCCGGGTTTTATTTTGGAACGCAGTGGCCAGTGATCAGGGATCAGGGGTCAGAATCGTAGATACCAATAAGCTTTCGGCGGACTGGTTCCTTACCTACATGATTCAAAGGGTAAAAACAGGCGTGACGGGCCTCTGACCACTAGTCACTGATCACTGACCACTGTTCCTCTCCCCAAAGACTTCGGCGGTGAAGGCTTCGATGGTTGCTCCTTGCTTCCATGCATCGAGAGGCAATCCCGCTTTGCGGCAGGTTTGTTCCAGAAAAGTCAGGCGGTCCCATTCGTGCTCGACGGGCACCTGAGGCAGCAAAAGCCCGCGCCGGCCGTGACCGCTGATAAGGAGACCGTGGCGTCCCACTTCGATTTCATCTGCCTGAATCGGTCGCGCCGGCGACAGGATACTCAGCTCAATTTCGAGAGCTAGCGCCTCTTCGATTGTGACCGGGGGAAAACGATTGTCGTCGAAGGCGGCGGCGCGGGCGGTTTCCGCAACGGCGCGGTAGAGCGGGCAGCTCGGTAATACGTAGCCCACGCATCCGCGCAATTCTTTTTCTTGGAGATCTTTTCCTTGACAGTCTTTTTCTTGTTCCTGACGATCTTTCCCGTGAAGTCCGTGGCGCAAATACAGAGAGGTGAAGGCGCCGCGCGGTTCGGCAAAATGAGGAGTCGGCGGATCCAGACAAATCTCCCTGTTCTGGAGCGCGGAAAGAATGGAATCGTGCGCCAGGCTGAGCAACTGGGTGCGCTCTTCGTGAGAGAACTCCGGGCCGCAGAACTTCCGGCCTGCGGTTGCACCGGTCACTCCGCTTCCGGGTGTATCTGGCCGCGAAGAATCCGCGGCCAACTGCGAATTAGGTTGTGGGAGCAACATCGGCATCTGCCGCGCGCGCACCCGCTTGGGGCTTTCGGCGACGGCTGAGAATGAAAGCGCGGCGGCGGCGCTTGGACACACGCCGGTCAATCTTCGACCAGAATGCGGCGAAGTAATCCACCGCAGAAACCAGCGAGACGCAGACTACGAACCAGATCGCGACATAAGCGATCCAGTGCACCGGAAAAATAACGTTCCCGTAAACCGGCCACTCTTTCCAGCGATGATCGAGAATTACGGCGACCACAGAAACGATCTGCACGACCATCTTAAATTTGCCTAGCTCACTGGCTTCGATGGTGAATCCCCCGGACGCGGCAATGGAGCGCAAGCCGCTCACAAGAAACTCACGCCCAATTATGATCACCGCAATCCAGGCCGGAACCAGGCTTGGATTGAATTGCACCAGCGTAACGAAGGCGGCTGCAATCAGAAGCTTGTCGGCCATGGGATCGAGCAGGATGCCCATGGTTGTAATCTGGCCGCGCTTGCGCGCCAGGTATCCGTCGATGCCATCGGTCATCGAGGCCGCGATAAACACGGCGGAAGCCAGCAATTCTTTGGCGCCGTGTTCGCTGCTGAAATGGCTGGAAGATAAGATCCAAATCAGCAGGGGAATGCTGCAAATGCGAATCAGCGTGATGGAATTAGGAAGGTTCACGGCAAGCCGTTTATCGCAAGATCGGGAATGTCTCCGGAGGCGCGCCGGTAGACAATTCGATTATGCTCCACGGTGAGAGGGAAGGCAATGGAAGGAATGTTTTCTTGAGAACCACATGGGCAAAAAGTTTCACGAAGGAAATTTTCTTCTTCGTGGACCTTCGTGACCTTCACGGTTATGGCTTTGACTGCACTCCCAAGTCGCGCCTCCTCGGCTACTTCGGCACCGGCGTCATTGCATTGGGCTTCGGCTGTTTGGCGATAATCTGGTCCTTGATCTTGTCGTACGTAGCCTGGGGAATGATCTTCTTATGAACCAAATCGAGCTTGGTACGATACGGGCGGCCGGCAACGATCTTCTGGGAGTAGGCGTCCCCGATGCCAGGTAGCGCCTTTAGTTGGTCGACGGTAGCGGTGTTGATGTCGAGCTTGTCGGCCGCTGCGGCTTGCGCGCCCGCCACAGCAAAAGATTGGATTGGGATGGCTGACTGCACTAAAAAGAACGCGAGCAGAAGGGACAGCATGAGCGAGGTTGGCTTCCCAGATCTAGAGTTCATGAATCCTCCTCAGCGACGTACCTCAGCGGCTAAAGCCAGCTCTAAGGTAGGCCTGTTAATGCAGCGCTGAAGCGTTGCTCCACCCAAAATCTTACGCGTAAATGCCTCGCTGTCGGATGGTATAGGCCACGCGGTCGATGGCCAGCATGTAGGCCGCGATCCGATTGTTGACCTTATGGGTCTCGGCGTAGCGAACTACATCTCCGAAGGAGGAAATCATGATTTCTTCCAGTTGCTCGTTGACTACGGACTCTTTCCAGAAATAGCCCTGGCGATCCTGCACCCACTCGAAGTACGACGTGGTCACGCCACCGGCATTGGCCAAAATGTCGGGAATCACGAAAACTCCCTTGTCAGTTAACACGTCATCGGCGGCTGAGGTGGTGGGACCATTGGCGCCCTCCGCCAGAATGCGGCACTTCACGCGATCGACGTTGCGCGAGGTGATCACATTCTCGGTCGCAGCGGGAATCAGAATTTCGCAATCCGTGGTAAGCAGTTCGGCGGCATCGTAGGACTCCGCACCGGTAAAACCGTGTACCGTTCCATTTTTCTGGCGAAATTCTACAAGAGCGTTCAGGTCGATCCCATTTTTGTTGTAAAGACCACCACCAACTTCAGCGATGCCCACGATTTTATATCCGCCCTGAAACATGAGCTGTGCGGCGTTCGAGCCCACGTTGCCGAAGCCCTGCACAATCACTCGGCTGCTCTCGCGTGAGAGGCCGAGCTTCTTGATGGCCTCGTCGCATACCACCATCACGCCGCGGCCCGTAGCTTCGCGGCGTCCGCGCGAGCCCCCGATGTTGATGGGCTTTCCGGTCACGACCGCCGTCACCGTTTGCCGCATGTGCATGGAGTAGGTATCCATCATCCACGCCATAATTTGTTCGTTGGTGTTAACGTCGGGGGCGGGCACATCCTTTTCTGGTCCGATGAATTCGATCAGCTCTGAGGTGTAACGCCGCGTCATGCGCTCGATTTCACCCATCGACATTTTGTGCGGATCGCAAATCACGCCGCCCTTGGCGCCGCCGAACGGAATGTTGACCACCGCGCACTTCCAGGTCATCCAACTGGCCAGAGCGCGCACTTCATCGAGCGTGACGTCAGGCGCATACCGGATACCACCCTTCGCAGGCCCGCGCGCAATCGAGTGCTGCACCCGAAATCCGGTGAAGACCTCAAGGCGTCCGTCATCCATTTGCACTGGGATGTAGACCGTGAGTTCGCGATTGGGATAGCGCAGAACCCGCCAAAGGCCGTCATCGAGATTGAGCTTCTGCGCAGCCAGGTCAAAGCGCGCCCGCTGCGACTCCCACGGATTGCTTTCTTTGTCGACATGCGGGGCGGTGGTCATCGTGGTCATAAAAGTGGTCTCCGGAATGATTGCGATTCTCGGCGTTGGCCGGGACGAGTTCCCAGCTTGAACGGGCAAACGTTCAGAGTATATGAGTGTGGAAGGCAGGGAAGCAAGGCGGAGGGTGTAGTTTAGGAACGGAATGAGCCTACGCTGCAAGCACTTAGGTAGCGTGGAAGTTTACCGCTGCCACTGTGCCGTCGTCACGCCCGAGCGGCGGCTGCCGTCTTAGTGATATTCGGAAAGAAAGAACCTCTTTTCCGATGTGCCTTATGACCATCCCCACAAAACGCGTAAGCGTAATCTCACCTTCGATTTCTACCAGCCCTCTACTGTCTTTTCCCGACAATCGAACCTTGCACCTGGCCGGCATCGTGCCGATAGATTCCGATTTCTCAATCGAGCCCGTGAGTTTCGTCTTCACCGCATCGGAGGTGCCTCGGTACTCCTTGAGTGTGGCGACGACTCGTTCGCCCTCTTCTTCCATAAGTTCACTTCCGGCAGGGCCTTGGCCTTTTACTTCCTCGATAGTCGAGAACGTCTCTGTTCTGCGAGAACGGACGCATTGAGCTTGAGATACACCATTGGTGGCGACAGTCGAGAACAGCACGACCAGAAGCAGGGCCCTGAGCATTCCAGAAACTCCAGACGTTACAGAAAATGTAGCACCCGACCAAGGTCTTTCCAACGTGCAGAACTCCATTGTATATACCATTATAGTTTGTATATAATCCAGTTATGCCCCTTAGTATTCGCAACTCCGAGGTCGAGCGCCTGGCTCGCACTCTCTCCCGCTTAACGGGCGAAGGTCTGACGCAGACGATCTTGCAGGCGCTGCGCGAGCGCCACCAGCGCATCCGCACGGCACGGCAGCAGGAACGATTGCTGGAAGACCTTACCGCGATCGCGCGTCGCTCCGCCGCACTTCCCGAACGCGACCGCCGCAGCCCCGAAGAAATCATCGGATACGATGAACACGGCCTACCAAAATAAATGGTGATCGACACCTCAGCTGTCGTGGCTATTCTGCGGCAAGAGTCCGGGGCCGAAAGCCTGTTGCGTCGCTTGACTGCCTCTGGCTCCCGGCGAATCTCTGCTGCAAGCCTTCTGGAGGCCGCAATCGTGCTCGAGGGTAAGTTCGGAGAAAGAGGCGGGGAGCAACTGGACTTGTTCTTAGCACGCGCCCAGATCGAGGTTGCGCCAGTGACCGTCGAGCAGGCGCGAATCGCGCGCAAAGCCTGGCGGCGCTACGGAAAGGGCAGCGGTCATGCCGCCCAGCTGAATTTTGGCGACTGCTTCAGCTATGCGCTTGCCCACAGCCTAGGAGAGGAATTGCTCTACAAGGGCGCAGACTTTGCCCACACGGATGTTGCGCGCGCCGGCGAGGGCTCGGTCTGAATCCTCCCCTTATCTATCGCACGATTTGAGTTCGTCAATTCGCCTGCGATATTCCAGAGGTGCATCGCGGCATAGGCGCGCCAGGGCCGCCACGCTTCGGCGCGCTCCTCAAGTTCGCGAGTGTTTTTCAAATCCAATGCGCGCAGTAGCCCAAGATCGCTGGAAGGAAATGCGTCAGGCTCTCCAAGCGCTCGCATGGCGACGTATTGCGCCGTCCACTGCCCAATGCCTGGGATTTCACAAAGTCGTGCGAGAAACTCGGTGGAATCTACGATTGCCTCAAAGCTGATTCTCCCGTCGCCGACTGCGCGCGCAAGCGTCCTTATAGTTTCAGCTCGCGCCCGCGGCAGACCGATTCTGGCGAGGTTCGCATCGGCCAGAACCTGGGACGGAGGAAAAACATGCGTGATTCCGCCAGCCGCGGAAAATGGCTCACCGAACGCTTTCACCAGCCGCCCGGCCAGCGTCGACGCTCCCTTGACGGTGACCTGTTGGCCCAGTATTGCTCGAACGGCAAGTTCGAAGCCGCTCCAGCAACCCGGCACCCTCAATCCTGGGTGAGCCTCAACGCGCGCGGCCAGCACTGGGTCAGTTCTCAGATTTTGCACGATGCTCGCCCAATCGGCATTCAGATCGAACATGGCGCGAATGCGTTCAGTAATGAAGAACAGCGAACGAGGATCGCTAAATTCCACTCGCGCAGCGAGCGCATTGTTCGCTTCATCCAGTGAAACCTCAAAGTAACCGTGATTGTCATTCAAGGAAATCGAGCGGCGATAACATCCGCCTTCCACAGCCTCGACTCCGGGAATGGCGCGCGGCAGCAGAAACGCCAGCATGCCTTTCCAGTCAAACGGTGGCCGGAAACGCAGACGGAAGAGATATTGATTTTCTGGCTGAGTTTGCTTTTGCCGCGCGAGCCGCCTGATTTGGGTCGGCGTTCGGTGGTAAACCTTGCGAATACCGGCGTTGAATCGCCGCACACAACCGAAGCCGGAAGCCAAAGCGATTTGAGTCATCGGCAAGCTGGTTTCGTCAATCAGTTTCTTGGCAAAGTGCATCCGTCGCGTATGAGCAACGGCGGTTGGCGTCGCACCCAGGTGCTTGAGAAATAAGCGGCGAAGATGACGCGAGCCCACTCCAAGGCGAGCCGCGAGCACTTCGACTCCGCCATCTTCCAGGCCGCTTTCGTCAATCAGGCGCAAAGCCCGCGAAACCGTATTTGAAGTTCCCATCCAGGCTGGAGTACCAGGCGAGCATTCAGGACGGCAGCGTAGGCAAGGGCGAAAACCCGCTTCAGCAGCGGCCGCGGCAGTTGCAAAATAACGAACATTTTTTTCCTTCGCCGTCGGCGCCGGACAAATCGATCGGCAGTAGACACGGCTGCCCACCACGCCAATGAAGAACTTCCCATCAAAGCGGGGATCGCGCGAAAGACGGGCCCGCGAACATATTTGCCAATCGAGATTCATATCGCGATCTCATCATAGCCGCTTGGCGGCCTTCCTATGGACGTTTTCGGACCGCGATGCGGCTGAGTACAACCTCGAGGAGTCCTCCCAGATTCGTCTCCGCACCGGATTCGGCAGCGAAGTCCGCAAACGTCCAGCAAATTGAGAGCGAGGTCCAGAAACGTCCAACTCCTAACAAACGGTCAATCTATGTTGAGGTCGCAGTCGGGAAACAGAGACCCAAGGAGGAGACAACATGAAATCGAGAGCGCTGACATACATTGCGGCGATCGCTTTATTGATGGGGCTATTCGCTTCGCTTCGGCTCGCCGCACAAAGTCAATCACAGAGCGGGCAGCCGCGGAAATATTACGTATTCAACCTTGGCACTGCGCCGCTTGGCGGCATTCCTGAGCCCGTGGGCATCAACGACCTGGGGTGGATTTCTGGCGGGGTCAATTCGGTGACAAATACCACCGTCCATGCTGTGTTGTGGGTCGGAGTTCCGATGGACCTCGGCACATTAGGAGGCCCAAACAGCAACGTTTCCTGGCCAAATCACAGCACCAGAGGCGAGATTGTCGGTATCTCCGAGACCGCAGAAAAGAACCCGTTGGGTGAAGCTTGGAGCTGCTCGGCTTTTTTCTTTGGTTCCGATGGCTACGTCTGCAACGGCTTCGCCTGGCAAGACGGCGTGATGAGTGCTCTCCCGCCTTTTCCCGGAGGGATTGACAGTTATGCCGCAGGCGTCAATAACAAAGGCCAGGTGGTGGGATGGGCGGAAAACGGCGTTCACGATCCGACTTGTAACCACGCTGCTCCGGTAAGTCAATTCCTCCAGTTTGAGGCGGCTATTTGGGGACCGAACCTGAACCAGATGACACAGCTTCCTCCGTTCCCTGGAGATCCTGATTCGGCTGCCACTGCCATTAACGACAAAGGTCAAGTGGTCGGGATCTCTGGCCTCTGCTCGAATGCGGTCGGAGGAGCGAGCGCTGTGCACGCGTTGCTCTGGGAAAATGGCAAACCCATCGATCTGGGAAATGTCGGAGGACGCGCCTGGAACACTCCCTTCGCCATTAATAATCATGGCCAAATCGTCGGTTTTGCGAACATCTCTGGTGACGAGAATGCCGCAGAAAATCCGGTCGCCTTCATCTGGACGCCGACCAATAAGATGCAGGAGATTCCTCCCTATGGCACCGACACGAACAACGCCGCCTTCGACATCAACGAGAAAGGTCAGGTTGTCGGAAACTCGTTCAACGTCAATACTGGCATTTTCCGCGCGACCCTCTGGCAAGACAATACGTTGTACGATTTGAATACCCTTGTCATTCAGCCTACTTCCCTAGATTTGACACTGGCCCAGGGCATCAACGACGCGGGCGAGATCACGGGAACCGCAACTGACACCAGCACCGGGGAAACTGTCGGATTCCTGGCGGTTCCAGTGTTCGACGGAAGCGGAAATCCGGACCTCGTGACCGAGGCCAAGGTGAACGCCAATCCGCACGAGGTCATTCTCACCGACCACCAGCGAAGACTGCTTCCGTTCTTCACTCGCATGATACTCGGAGCGGGGACAAAGTGACCACGGAGTGACTTGAAGACGCTCAACCAAAGCGCGCAGGCTAACTTCGCAGGCTGGGCCGCGAAACGAGGGCAGAAAACTCCTGCCCTCGTTTTGCACGATTCAGCCAGAAGTTAATAAATTGATTTCCGGGAAATCGGCTATGTCATGGCGGCTTCGCCACTGCGTTGAGTGTCCAGAATGCAGTACGCGATATCTCATCGGTTTCAGTCCATACTGCAACGGATCATCGCTGGTCACCGTTGCCTGCGATTCGATCGAGAGATATAAATTGGTTTGCTCTTGCTGTCGGCCACCGGTTTGCAGTCGATGGGACTGGAGCGAAGTGAAGACGTACGGCGTCTCAAATCGAGCGTACGCTCGCGGCTACGGTTCGCCCGAAGAGGTGTCGCTGTTAACGGCGTCCGCGCGATCAGAGTGAAGTCTTTCGTAGTGACAACAGGATTGGCGAGGCCACTTAGGAAGGTGAAATGAAAATGAGCCCGAAGTTAAAGCTCGGCGTAGTTTGTGTTTTCATATTTCTCACCTGGAAACCAGGACCGCTGTCTGCTTCATTTTCTGCAAATGCAGCAGCCTTCCTGTGACGCTCCTGAATACAAAGAGTTCGATTTCTGGGTCGGCGATTGGGATGCCTTCGAGGCCGGCAGCACCACTCCCGCCGCCCGTGTTCAAGTGGATCGTTTACTGGATGGCTGCGTCCTGCGGGAGCAGTACGCTGGCGCCGATGGTCACAAAGGCCAGAGCTTGAGCATCTACGACAGTTCCAGAAAAGTCTGGCATCAGAGTTGGTTTACGAATCGCGGCGAATTGCTGGTCATCGAGGGAACATTGCAATCGGGAGAGATGGTTCTAACCGGCGCTGATCGCCTTGCTGACGGAAAAGAGCGGCGGGTTCGCGGGATCTGGAAGCCCGAAGCCAACGGGATTCGCGAAACCGCAGTTACCTCGACTGACGGTGGTAAAACCTGGACGCCGTGGTTCGATCTGATTTTCCGCCCCCACCGCTGAGAGCGGTAGTCGAACCAGTGGCACTGCTTACCTTCCCGTGACGTTAATTTCCATCCCCTCCGAAGCCGCACGCACTTTAGCGTAGTAGTTGCGGGCTTCGTGCACGACCTTGTCGATTATGACGTCAGTATGCTCGGGGTCGTGATGAAACAGCACAAGCTCTTTCGCACCGCTCTCCATCACTACATTAACGGCCTCGCGCCAGTGGCTGTGTCCCCAGCCGCGGCGGCGCGCTTCGTATTCTTCGGGCAGGTACTGCGCGTCGTAGATGAGCACGTCGGCGCCTTCGGCCAGCTTGCGCACGGCCTTGTCGAAAACCGCGTCGCCGGGCTCGTTGTCGGTGGCGTACACGAGAATTCCATCTTTGGTTTCGAGGCGGAAGCCCATGCATCCCTGCGGATGGTTGAGCCAGGCCGTCTGCAGTTGCACGCCGTCGTCGAGCGCGATGCGTCCGCTGTCGATGTCGTAGAAATCGCGCCGTGCCTTCATCTCATCGATTCTGACCGGAAAGTATGGCGCAGCCATCTGGTCGGCCAGAACTTGTTCGAGGTTGCGAGTGCGGCTGGAACACTGAAAGAGAAACCGGTTCCCGGCATTCGCGTATAAAGGCCGGAAGAACGGCATGCCCTGAATATGGTCCCAGTGAAAGTGTGAAACGAAGACGTGGGCGGAAAACGGACGCTCGCCGAATTCACTCTGCAGCTGTTGGCCGAGCACGCGGAATCCAGTGCCGCAATCGAAGATATAGATGCGGTCACCCAGGCGCACTTCCACGCAGGAGGTGTTGCCTCCATACCGCATATTCTCGGGTTGAGGGGTTGGCGTAGAACCGCGCACGCCCCAGAACTTAATCCGCATAGGCTCGTGACCGCACGAGGGCCCAGTTGCTTGGTGTCTACCCTTGTTATATTCGGACGAAGGGATATATACGTCAATTGCCGGATTGGTTCAGGGCAGTATTCCGGGTGCTGGCGGGCCGATTTAGGGCCCCTCAGGCAACAGGGATCCTGGACGGTCAGTCCTATCGCGATGTTTCACCAACTACACCATCCCTTCGCGGATCACGACTGAGACTTCCGGTTTATCCGCTCGATAATGAAGCTTGAGCGCACGCTCCTTGCAATCGGTTTCAAACCGATCTGCATCCTGTGCATTGGTGAACAGGAAGAACTCGCTGCCTCCGTACCGCTCGTCATGGATTTTGTAGGTGTAGGTGAGCGTCACGCGAATACATCCGTGCTCGTTTTGGCTCTGGCCAGTACCCAGCACTCGTCCTTCCGCTACAGGCCAATCGTGGGCTTCTTTCAATTGTCTCGCCTTCCGCACGTCGAAAACTGCCAGTACGCAAACAACAATTCCCCACAACGCAATAAACACGATCACCCACCATGACCCTTTGAAATACCAAATCGCAAATGAGCAATAGATGAGATATGGGCCGATGAAGGCATTGGGTATTTTTCTCGGAATTCAACGCTCCCATGGTAGGAACCATGTGGCAATTACGGGAAGCGCAGGTATTAACGGGATGAAAATGAGCACGTCAAGGGTCTTGGCGGTCATGACAATGGTCCGTGCTGGGCTGCGCGTCAGTGATGCCGGGGATTATAAGCCTGTGTGGTTCGTAATTGGTTGCAAACAGGCGATTACACTTAGGGCGGCCTGAATGATCGAGAGTGCGACCGATCGAAGGCTACGCGCAAAGTATCTTTCATCGGTTTCCATTCGAAGGAGCGGTCCTGTTACGCCTCCCCTATAATGAACCGCGAGGCTGATCTCATAGAGAGGGCGTTATCCTTCGCATGCTCTATCCTGAGTTCAAGGAGTTCTCGCGTCTCGCCCATTCGGCAACGCTGGTCCCGGTGGTGAAGTCGGTGAGTGCCGATCTTCTCACGCCGGTCTCGGCATTCCTGGCCATCGCGGCGGAAGAGCCGCATGCGTTTCTGCTGGAGTCAAACGAGCGCGGCGAGCAGATCGGACGCTATACGTTTCTGGGCGCGCGGCCTTACATGCGGCTGCGGGCGCGTGGCGGCGCCATCGAGATCGAACGCGGGCGGCGCCGCGAGCACTATGAAGGCAGCGTTTTTCACTTTGTGAAACAGCTGCTTGGAGAGCACAGTCCGGCGGCGATGCCGGGGCTCCCGCCGTTCACCGCCGGGGCCGTCGGATATTTTTCTTACGATGCAGTGCGGCTACTGGAAAAGATTGGCGAGCATGCAAAAGATGATTTGTCTATTCCGGATTGCGAGTTGATGTTCTTCGACCGGTTGCTGGCCTTCGATCACCTCCGCCACCAGATTCACATTGTGGCGGCAGCCGATGTTTCGCGGGAGAGTCCGCGAGCCGCCTATGAGCGCGCAGTGCGCGATATCGCGGCGCTCGAAAGAAAACTGGCCGCAGGATTGCATCCGGCCATGTGGCGAAAAATGTGGCGCAAGGCGACGAACGGGAAGCCGCCGAAACTTAAGATCCACGCAGGAACGACGCGCACGAAATTCCTGAGCAGCGTGGAACGTTGCAAGGAATACATTGCCGCCGGAGACATTTTTCAGGTGGTGCTTTCGCAGCGGCTCGACTTCGTGCCCGGAGTTGAGCCATTCGATCTGTACCGCGCTCTACGGCAGGTGAATCCTTCTCCGTATCTTTATTTCTTGCGATATGGGCGAGACGCAGATTCTCGGTTCTTCTCCAGAAATGCTGGTGCGCGTGACCGGGCGCAAGCTGGAATATCGGCCTATCGCGGGCACGCATCCTCGCGGACGGGACGAGGCCGAAGACCTGCGCCTCGAAGAGCAGATGCGGACCGATGAAAAAGAACGCGCCGAGCACGTGATGCTGGTCGACCTCGGCCGCAACGATCTCGGCCGCGTCAGCGAATACGGCTCGGTCAAGGTGAAAGATCTGATGTACGTCGAGCGCTACTCCCACGTGATGCACCTGGTTTCGGCATTGGAGGGAACGCTGCGCAAGAACCTCAGTGCCCTCGACGCATTCGCGGCCTGTTTTCCTGCAGGCACTCTGAGCGGCGCGCCGAAGGTCCGCGCCATGCAGATCATCGAGGAATTGGAACCGGTGCGTCGGGGCATCTATGGTGGCTCCGTGCTCTACGCCGATTTCGCGGGCAATCTCGATTCCTGCATCGGCATTCGAACCATGCTCATGCGAGGCAAGCATGCGTATTTGCAGGCGGGAGCGGGAATCGTGGCGGATTCCGATCCCGCAAGCGAATTCGAGGAGTCGATGAATAAGGCTCAGGCGCTGCTGAGGGCAGTGGAGATGGCTAGAGGCAGTGGCCAGTGATCAGTGGTCAGTGGCCAGTGCTGAGCACTCGCCGCTTGCCCAGGTCGAGAAATCCACAGGTCATGGTGTTGGAAGTCACATCCCTCCGCCCGGTTCAGACTGCATTCTAGGCAGATGCCGTGCTCGGCCAGCCCTATCGTCCAGTCGTATCGGGACTTGATCGTCTGGAATAAGGCAATGTCTTTTGTGCTCGCTATTTATCGCAGCACCTAAAGCTTTCCCAAGACCGAAACTTACGGCTTGACTTCACAATTGCGGCGGGCTGCAGTTTCTGTGTCCACCAACATTGCTGAGGGACAAGGGCGCCGTTCGACTGGGAAATTCAAGCAGTTCTTGGGAAATGCCCGAGGCTCCCTGATGGAAGTCGAGACACAGGTCTTGATTGCTCGAGAGTTGCGCTATCTGAAACAACCTGATGCGGAGAATCTGCTGAGCGTGGCAGCTGAAGTCGGGCGCATTTTAAACGGTCTCCTGGCCTCTTTGCCGAATCGTGGGTGATTTTTCTGATCACTGGCCACTGATCACTGACCACTTTTTAAAAAGTTTTCCACCAGCTTTTTCCCCGCATCCGTCAGCACGCTCTCGGGATGAAACTGCACGCCCTCAACGGCAAACTCCCGGTGGCGTAGTCCCATAATCGTGCGGCTGCCGTCTTTTTCTGTGGTCCAGGCGCTCACTTCCAGTTCACCCGGAAGATTTTTTTCTTCCACAATGAGAGAGTGGTAGCGGGTCGCAGTCATCGGTGAGGGAACATCGCCGAAGATTGTCTTGCGGTCGTGAGTCACCGCGCTGGTTTTGCCGTGCATCAAATTCGCAGCGCGAACCACACTTCCGCCAAATGCTGCGCCAATGGCCTGATGTCCCAGGCACACCCCGAGAATCGGTACTTTGCCGGCGAAGTACTTTATCAAATCGATGCTGATGCCCGCATCCTGCGGCGTACAAGGGCCGGGGGAAATCACGATCCGCTCCGGATGCATGCTCTCGACTTCGTCAACTGTGATCTGGTCGTTGCGGCGAACCTCAACCTTCGCGCCGAGCTCTCCAAAATACTGAACCAGGTTGTAGGTGAATGAGTCGTAGTTGTCGAGTATAAAAACCACCGAAGCCTCCTTACTCTTAATCTCTTAGGTTACACCCACGCGGGCGTGCCTCGTGAGCCGGCAATTATCGCTGTTCCCGCCGGAATGGGCCACATCACTCCCCAAGGGTGGTATTGACGGAACGCGCTCTTCGACCGCATCCTCTAGCGTAGTTATTCGATACGCCACTTCATTAGCTTGGGGTAACTTATGGCCGAAGCCCAGCAAGAAAAAAGGGCTGCAAGACGATTCGCACTCCGGATTCCGGTTTCCGTTGCCCGCAGTGAAAATTCAAACCAGAGCGAATCCGCTCAAATCCGCGATGTCAGCGCACGCGGCATTTCTCTTTACCTGGACTCGCCCATCGAGCAGGGATCTCCCATCAGCTTCACGCTCACCCTTCCGCCCGAGATTACGCTTACAGAGAGTATCCGGGTGCAATGCAAAGGCCGAATCGTGAGAATAGAGAACGGAGACGTCGACGGAAAAATGGCCGTAGCGGCGGTAATCGAAGAATACGAATTCCTTCCCGAGAGTGGAAGTGAGCCGAAAATTTGATCCGCGCTCACTAACCACTTCTTTACCTTCCTGACAAGTGATAAGGTTTCTCTCATAGGCTCATGCAGACTTAGCCGATCTTCGTCCTTTAGGGGATTTCCTTGCCACGATCGGGCGTCCAAGTTGTTAGGCTCGTGCTGTTGCTGGCGTTGGTAGTCACGCAAGCTCTCTCGCAGAACGGCGGCAACGACAAAGCCACCTCCGCCAAGCCGGAAGTTGCCGTCCTTACCAGCGTACATGTGGTGCACGAACGGGGCGTCCCGGCAGTCGAGGTCGTTTGCTCTCACCCTGTCAAATCAACAATTCAGTCCCTGGATTCGCCTCCCCGGCTCGTGATTGACCTGGCGAATGCGCGGGTGGGACAGCAGCGTAAGCGCGTTCCGGTGCTGCAGGAAAACATTCTGACCATCCGTACTGAGCAATATCAAGTACAGCCTCCGGTTACGAGAATTGTTCTCGACCTTTTGGTTCCGTACGGTTACACCTCGGAGTCAGCCGGCAATCAACTGATGGTGCGGTTAAAGCCCCCTGAAGGCTCGAATGCTGCCCATACGCCCCTACAAGCGCCGAAAGTGGTGTCATTGGAGCCCACGGCCGCGCCGGCTTTCGTACCTGTTACCCGCGGTGTCGGCGAGGTCGTGTTGGCCGGTAGCCGGTTTGCGGCGGGATCGTCCCTAACCGCCGGAAGCGAAACTGCCTTGTTGCAATTGTCGCGGGGAGGCGAGGTTCGGGTTTGTCCTGGAACCACGCTTTCGGTGACCCCTTCCAAGACCGCGAAAGACTTGATGTTCGGAATGAGCACCGGCTCGTTGGAGACGCACTACACACTCGACACCTCGGCTGACACCATCCTCACTCCAGATTTCCGGATTCTTTTCGCAGGGCCTGGAGATTTTCATTACGCCGTCAGCTCGGACACACACGGCAATACGTGCGTGCGTGGGCTTCAAGGGAACACTTCATCCGTGATTGTCTCGGAGTTGATGGGCGACCGAATCTATCAGGTGAAACCGAGCGAGCAGGCGGTCTTTCACTCCGGGCGAATCGATAAAGTCGACACCGACGTGCCCCTCGAATGCGGCTGTCCGCCGCCGGCTCCCGTAATGCGAACCGACGCACCCCCGGCGCGGGTTATCCCGGAGGGTGATACGCCTGCGAACATAAGTTTGGATGAAGCAAGTTCCCCGCCAACGAGCTCACCCAAGTCGCCGGACGACTCGGGAACCCCCAGCCAGCCCCACACCACGACACGGCGGACGCTCTCCAACGGAGCCGAAATCCAACCCTTGCCGCCGAGGCTGCCGAGTGAGATTCACATACAGGTGGAGGCTCCGCTGGTTTTCCGCGGGAACAAAGCGACCCCGCCTGCTCCGACTGAAGAGGCAGCAGCGCTGCCTCTGGTGGAACCCTCACTCAGATTGGTCCGGATGGATGCACAAGTGCAACCACCGCCCGCCGAAGCCGACCAAGCGAAGCCTCAACATCATCGGATACTGCGACGCATCAGAGGATTTTTCGCCGCAATCTTCCAATAAAATTCGGGCACTAAACGCACACTAGAATTCGGAAAATCCTGGCCCAAGGGATTCGGGCCTAAGCTTCCCTCACCCGCGATTAATAACCTTTCGCAGCGGCTCGACTTTTTCTCGGATGTCGTCGGCCAGATCGGCGCCACGTTCGGCCACCTCGCGCACCCGTTCCTTGGCGTCACGAACGCGGTCTCGCGCTTCCTCAGTCCAATCCTGCAACGTGTCCTTGGCGTCGTCGTATCCGCGTTTCAGATCGCGACGGAACTGCTTGCCCGTCTTGGGAGCGAGCGCGAGCGCCGTCAATGCTCCAGCTCCCAACCCAATCAGAAAGAAAGTTATGGCTGTGCCCAGGTTGATTCCGTCGGAAGATTCATAACTTCCAGAGCGCATGATTTGACCTCATTTCTATGTAGTGGAAAGCGCCGGCCCAGCTTCGCACCGGGGCTTTCTCGGTAGCTGCAATTCTAGTCCTCAACCAAGTCGGACGCGAATCTTCTCTAAAGCAACGAACGTGGTCCGTATACGATGAGTGCAGCTTTAGGAAGGTTTCCATTCACTCCAGCCTGAGTGTAAAATAACTTTTTGATCCTTGTGCGGCGGAAAATGTGGCCTGCCCGACTTCCGCCGGCTCAGCAAACCGCACTTATTCGTAAGGAGATTGTTCCAAGCAATGTCGATCCCTGCCACCCAACTGCGTCCCGGCATGATCATCAAGCACAACAATGATCTGCACTCCGTATTCAGTGTCGAACACCGCACGCCCGGAAACCTGCGCGCCTTCATCCAGGCGAAGCTGCGCAACCTTCGTACCGGCGCGATGTTCGAGCATCGCTTTCGTTCGCCCGATCCCATCGAGAAGGTGAACGTCGACGAGGTCGAGATGCAGTTCCTCTACGCCGACGGTGACAGTTACTACTTCATGGATACGTCGAACTACGAGCAGACACACCTGACCAAGGACGTGCTCGGCGACGCTGTGGATTACCTTATCGCCAATCTCGAAATCAAAGTGGAATTCTTCGACGGCAAGGCCGTTGGCATTGAGCTGCCCCAAACGGTGGAGCTTACCGTGGTTGAGACTGAGCCTGGCCTGAAGAGCGCAACCGCGTCAAGCGTTACCAAAGCCGCCAAAACTGAGACCGGGCTGGTGGTGCAAGTGCCGCCGTTCATCAATGAAGGCGAGAAGATTAAGGTGGATACTGCAGAGGGCGTCTATTTGTCGCGAGCGTAGTGCGAGTGCAGAATGCAGAAGTTCCAATGCAGAAGGGAAAACTCGAGCGCCGTTCTTGCTTCTGCATTCTGACTTCCGACTTCTTCATTTCCGAACATGACTTTCACCGAAAAAGCAACCGAAGCCCGCCGCTTTGTGGTTCGTGGGCGCGTGCAGGGCGTCGGATTCCGCTGGTTTGTGGAGCGGGAAGCGCACATTCTCGGAATCGCCGGCTGGGTGCGCAATAACGCCGACGGCAGCGTCGAAGTGTTGGCCCAGGGAAGCCGCGATCAGCTCTCTGGCCTGCGATCCCGTCTGCGCGACGGGCCGCGCGCCGCTCGGGTCGATGCGGTGGAAGAATCCGACGTCCGGCTCGCCCCTGGTATTACTTCGTTTCGCATTGAAGGAGCGTGGTAGATTGTCCTCCAACCCTAGCCTGAATGACGCCCAACTTAAGCATCTGATCCGTGAAGTGCCGAACTTCCCGAAGAAGGGAATTCTCTTCTACGACATCACGACGCTGTTAAAAGACAAAGTCGGCTTTGCTACTCTCGTCGACCGGCTCTCCGAGCACTATCTCAACCAGAAGATCGACCTCGTTCTCGGCATGGAGGCCCGCGGCTTCATCTTCGCGCCCGCACTTGCCTACCGCTTGAATGCCGGATTTGTTCCGGTGCGAAAGGCTGGAAAGCTTCCCGCCGAAACCGTGAAGTTTGATTATTCGCTTGAATACGGAACCAACTCGCTCGAGATGCACAAGGACGCGATTCAGAAAGGCCAGCGCGTGCTGATTGTGGATGATCTGCTGGCCACAGGAGGCACGGCCGAGGCCACCGCAAATCTGGCATCTTTACTCGGCGCTGAGATCGCCGGACTCGGCTTTGTCGTCGAATTGGATTTCCTGCGAGGGCGTGAGAAACTCAAATCCTACAACGTGATGTCATTGCTCCACTACGACAAATGATTGATCAGCCTGTGATCGATTCGACACAAATGGACTAGACACAAATCAACAGACAAAGATAGGCAAGGTGTTGGAGAGCGTCGTCGATCCGAGCTGTTCTACTTCCAGAGGCGCGCGATCATCACTCCCGCACCGAGCCAAAAGCTGGCGCTCACAACTGCTGCCACAACGAGTCCCAGCACCATGCTCCAGTTCACATGTCCCGGGGGACAGTCGAGATCAAGATCAGAATCGTAGACGAGCCAGGAGCGCACGAATCTGGCATCGTCCAAGTTCGCGGGTGGGGTCTCGGGCGATTCGCTTCGATACACATCCGGCGCCAAGGGACGAACGCCGGATATTGGGGAGAGCTGCATTCGATAATTCATTCCAAACCTCACAAGCAATCACTGCAAATCGCTTGCCACTTCCAACCGTCCTCCAACCATCTGAAAATACGATGTTTTAAAGAGAAGAAATGGTTTCAATTGCTGCTGTCATGCGTTAGAACACGCTAAGACAAACCCAAGCCGTCTTAGCAACCATCAACCTTTTATCCATCACCACGCTGATCACCCCAGCCTAGCCCTGATGAGCGCGCCTCGTGTCACCACCGAGTCAGAGGATTGTAAATTCCCCGTCGACTCTAGGCTCACTCCCCAAGGCTGCAATTACTTGGGTAGTCTGTGCCTGGTTTCATATCTCTTCCAGTGACAACATGGAGTCCTTGGGCAGGTAACTTTTGCGCCGAAACCAGTCCTCCATGGCTTCGCGGAGCTGATCCAGTGGAACATTTGTGCCGATCTCCATGCGACCATCAGACACCGGTACGGTATCGTCAAACACACTGGCATTTGTAAAGTTGCGCATCGAGAAGCTGTCCAGCCATTTCAGCGGACAGGGAAGACTTTGCCCATGCTCCTCGTACATCACGCAAATCTTCCGTGCAAACATCCCTGGGATTTAGTTACAGACACACTAATCCCCTCCACCTTAATGGGCAAGCTAATTCTTACTTGGGGTAGCAGCGCGCAGCAGCTCCACAAACATTTTGTAAAACCGATCGAGGTCGAGGTCATCCTGCACTTCGACCGGTTGAACCGCGAACTTTGGCTTGTCGTGCTCCGTCCAGCTCAGCGTGTTGCCGTAGCCGGCGCCGCGGTCCAGGTCTACATCCATGAACAACGTTTCCTTCTTGGTAATCAGGCTTGGATCGAGCCAAGCTGCCGCTGCCAGTTCATCCCAAAGATAGTTGTAGTTGCCGCGTAGCCGCGCGTATTTGCCGATATAACGCGCCGCCGGCGAATCGCCCGCTTTTGTGCGATTGATCAGGTCGGAGGTGAGCCTGGTTTTCACCGAGATATCTACCGACGTGCAAACCATCCTCTTCCACGGCGCGGTGAGCACAATGTGAGCCGCTTCCGGATCGAACCACAGGTTGAACTCGTGCGTCGGAGTGTTGGCGAACTCGGGATCGTCGGTTCGCGGATTGAAGCTGCCTCCCATGAATACAAGCTCTTTCGCCAGCCCTGCGAATTCGGGATCAATCGAAATAGCCAGCGCCAGGTTGGTCATGGGCCCACCTTCATAAATACTCACCTGGTGGGGAAACTGATGCACCATTCGCAGCAGAAAGTGCGTCGCATCTTCGCTGGCCGGCTTCGTGGTAGGCTTGCCTTCCGGCATCTCTCCTAACTCTTCGGCAGGATGATAGTACTTGGGCGTCCATGCTCCCAACCAGGGCACGAAGCCAAACTGTTGCTCCCACTGTTCCGTCTCTCGTTGGCGCCGCACCAGCGGGTACTCCGCGCCCGGCACTACTGGAATATCGGTGCGTCCAATAAGTTCGAGCATGCGCAAGGTATGGGCCACCTCTTCGTGAAGCCACTGATCACCAGTCACCACCGTGATGCCCAGAACCTCCGTCTGCGGCGACTGAATCAAAAGCAGCATCGATTGCTGATCCGTTCCTGCGGGTCCGGCGGCATCCTGGTCGATGATGATCTTTCGTTTTTCCTGAGCCCTGCAGGCGAAGCATGAGATCAGCAAGAGAACTGTTGTCAAGAACCAATTCGGTTTCAATTTCATGGATCGCCTCTAAGTGTTTGCGCGGAATTCACGTCGACTCGATCTTAATCTGCCGGGCTCTTGCTTAGACGATCAGCTTCCCGCTGTTCGGCTGCCGCTTGATCCAGGTGGTGCGTCTGAGTGTAGATTTCCGCGAGCATGCGGTGAGGTTCGGGCTCTCGAGGCCGAAGTTTTACTGCTTTCTCGAGGTATTGAAGCGAATTGGAATACTGTCCAGCACTCCGAGTTTTCTCCGAAAGCCTAAGCGTGACCTTATAGAGCAGATCTGTGGCGCCGGCGTCTTGCGGATTGAGTTGCTGGGCGTGGCGAAGCGCATGATACGCCGCCACATCCTCGTTCAGGTTCAACAAGACGGCTCCATAGAGAGCGTTCAACTGAAATAAATCCGGCCAGCGCTGGAGGGCTTTGGCCAGAGGCGCGCGCGCCTGCTCAAACTGACTCAACTGAAAATAGGCCAGCGCCAGGTTGTACTGCATTTGTGGGGAGTGCGGCGCAAGGTCCGCCGCCCTGCGGAAGGGCTTGAGGGCCGCCTGCTGATCGCCATGTTGTGCGTAAATCGTGCCTAGGGCCGTAAGTTTTTCTGCGTCGTCGGGAGCATACAATTGTTCGCAAAAGCCGCGCGCCTCCTCGCGCGGGCCCTGATCCAGCTTCTTCGCGCACTCGTTTTTCAGGACGCTTTCGCTGTCGTCGCGGCGGCGCAATTCCTCGGAAGCGGCCAGGGCTTTCCGGGCTTCGTCTTCGTGACCCTGTTTCCGATACACGAGTCCCATCTGATAGAGAACGCGAGCGTCCCTCGGATTCAGCCGGGCAGCTTCCTTCAGCCACTTCTCCGCGTCTGGGAGATCAGCGTGCTTAAAATAGGCAAAGCCCAGGTAGTATGCGGTGTCGGGGAAAGGCGGCTTAACCACCGCTTTTTTCAGATTCACGATTGCGCTCTCATACCTGCGGTCGTCCAGATCGAGCCGCCCCAGGTAATACAAAACATTAGGATGATCCCCAGCTTCGTGGCGTACAGCTTCTAACTCGCGGCGTGCTTCACCGGATTTATGCAGTTCGAATAGGGCCACGGCCAAAGGAAAGCGCGCTCTGAGAACGAGATTGGGATCGAGCTCCAAGGCGGCGCGAAATTCGTTGACGGCGACCTCATACATATCCTGTCTCAAGGCCTCGTAGCCCTTGCCCAGATGCGCCTCGGGTGTGTCTGGCGCAGCGGGGACTGAAGCCGGAGGTTGCTGGCTCGCAGCTCCAACACCGCTTGCGACGAGCAAAGCCAGAGCGGCCAAACACGTCGCGATTGTGGTCACAAAGATTTTCGACCGAATGTTTGAAGACGCCATCCCAAGCGCACTCAGTTCGCTTTCAACTCTCGTTCAGTTTTCTCCGGCAGATCGTTTGCAAAATTAAGGGCAGACTGAGTTCTCCTCAGTCTGCCCTATATTGAAGCACGCGACTCGAGCCCTCTAGAAAGTGAGCTTGAGGGCAAACTGAATCACGCGTGGGATTGCCCACAGTTGAGTTGATTATCCCGAAGGTGCGGGGACTGCTAGGTCCTGCGCCCGGCGTTGAGCTTGAGCCGCGGTCATTGAACTGCGGGTGGTTGAACAGATTGAAGAACTCAGCCCGGAATTCTAGATTCATGGCCTCACTCAGCACGGAAGCGCTTGATGGCTGAGAAATCTGTGTTTACGAAGCGAGGCCCATAGACCGGAGTACGCGAGGCGGTTCCGAGTTGCCCAGCGGGAGCGAGCCACAAAGCACGGGTGTTGAAATTTGGTGACCGGGTAGGCAATGGCTGCTCTTCGGATCGCAAACCTGGTCGGGGCGGTTAAAGCCGAAGAAATTGTGTGAAGATCTGTCCAGTGAGTTCCGGACCCCGGAGTGGCCGTAGCCCGATATTGCACTGTCGTACGACAAAAATCGGGAATCCTGACTCGGCCCTTTCAATTAGATTAACCTGACCAACCTCCCCAGAACGGCGTTAACAGGGCCGCTCCAGTCGCTCGCCGAACCGCTTGCCTTTGCCGAACGGCAAGTCATAGATCATGCTGGCGGTGAACTGGTCGTTTAAGTTGAGCTCCGATACACCCCAGTCCAGTCTTTGTTCGATCCCGGCAGAGGCCAGTAGGTGGCTCCGACTGTTGCTGCCAAGACCATCGGGCAAGCCCGGAATCAAACGTTCGGGAATAGGTATACCCGACAAAGCATGTAGATCCCGTGCCGCACGCTCTTGGTCTCCGCCTTGATCTGCAGCGAGTCATATCGAGCCGCGCCCGTTCAGTGAAGTTGGAGACATAGGTGAAATTCGCGAAGTTGGGATTGACGTACTCGCCGCAGCCCAGGGTATAGCCGGGCGTTCCGCAGGCCGTGGGTGACGTGCTACGTTCCAATTCAAGCCGTTTACCAGAATGTGGGAGCTGCGCGATCCCGCATATCCGGCGGTGAGCACGATGTTTCCGGGAAGCTGATGCTCCACGTTCAAGTTGAATTGCTGAATCATACCCTGCTTGAAGTTGGGATTCACCGACTGGACGGTGCCCAGGAAATTGTTGAGGTTCGGAGGAGCGTCGTAAATACGCCGACTCCGAATGGATTTGGATTTCCTGTTCCCGCCGGGTACCCTCCCGAGATCGCACATAGGAAAACGTTGGGATTGGTATCGAATGACGGTTCCGGACAGGTTCCTGTGAACCCCGGGAAGCCAGGGAAAAGAGCCGACGACGCCTCAAACGGTGGATTATTGACCAGTCCCTGGCCGCCTATGTTCCACGAGGAGTCGTGGAATATGGCATACCCAGCTCGAAGCACCGTGGTCTGACTGCCCAGTACCTTCCAACTCAATCCGATCCGCGGTTCGAAAGCGGTCTTGTCGAATTGAATACCGACTCGCCCGTCGGAGCCGGCCCCTGGAACCAGCAAATTGCACGTTGGTTGAGGAGTGCAATTACTGTGAAAGATAAAATTGGCTTGCCGGTCTTGCGCCTCGACGATGGGTGTATACCAAAGCCCACGCGAAGCCGAGGTTCAGCGTCAGATTTGGCGTCACCCGCCAATCATCCTGCACATAGGGACGGAACATCTTCCAGCGGCGCCCCGTGGTAGCGCCTTTGAACGTCTGATCGTGTTCTCCGAAGGTGTACACGCCCAGGAGCAGATCGGCCATAGGATCTCCAGTTTGGTTGCCGATGGAGAAAAACCCATCCTGGTAAGAATTAGTCAGCACGTTCATCTGGTTGGCGCGTAATTCCTCCACCGACCCGGATATCGTGCTTGCCGCGAATCATGTCGAACGAATCGGAGATGGAGAATACGTTGGTCCCGCCCTGGAAGGGTGCGAATCCGCGGTCTCCCAGAGACCAGTAGGTCCCAGCTGGCGGTTGGATCGAAGTCAACCCGCAACTTATACAGAATTGCGAGGATTGGTCCAGGCTATCCCCGGAATTCCCGAGGGCTGGTTGCAGAAAGCGTCTATGTTGGCGTCCACTATGCCGAGTTTGTTCCCTTCGCACGTGCCGTAGCCATAAGACTTGATGAAGTTGAAAATTCGATTGAAGCCGCCGCTGATCTGATTGACCGTGTTACTGGAGAAAAATGTGGGTTTCGGATATGGCCACGTTGCGCCCGTGGTTGGTGATGTTCTGCGTGCTGCCAAAAGGCGTGACTTCCGCGAACCCGGTTGGGCCGGTTGGATTCGAGCCACCGGGAACGAGCGAATTTGCCTGATCATAGCTGAAGCGGGCAAATACAGAGTCCTTGCTGGAAAAGTTGTGGTCCACGCGGACGTCAAACTCCCCTTCGTTAAGGCGTCTCACCGGCGCGTTGGTGAAGTTAAAGCCTACTTGCCCGGCGTTGGCCACATTGTTCCCCGGATAAAGCTGAATCAGTTGTCGGCCGACCGAATCAGCCAGGCCACCCGCACCCGTCGGAATCTTGTTGCAGGGGGAACCACCAGTTTGGGTTCCATCGGGATTCGGCGTAACGGGAGTAGCGCCGTTGCACTCGAACGGCCCTCCGGAGTAAGGGTTAACAAGATTGGGGAACGTCACGTTTCCGTTGTACAGAGTTACGCCCCGGATCCCTCCCAGGGGATCCTGCGTGAAGTCGCCACCCATCATCGCCTGCGTTGGAACTAAGCCTGTTGATTCTATGCCGTGACGCTGCCTCTTGGCCTGATAGTCAAGAAAGAAATAGGTCTTGTCCTTCTGGATCGGACCGCCCAACGCCCCACCGAACTGATTCAGATTGAACTGCTCTCTGGTGGCGGCGAAATAGCTGCGTGCATCCAGTTTTGTGTTGCGGAAGAATTCAAACAGCGACCCGTGAAACCGGTTCGACCCTGATTTTGTGGTGACCAGCACCGTCGGACCCGCGCGCGTACCGTACTCGGCCGAGTAAGTGAAGGTGAGACACCTTGAATTCCTGGATGGCATCGATCGAGGGCAAAATCGCGATCCCGCCAGCCGTCAGTTCGTTGTTATCGTTGCCATCGAACAACCAGTCGGTACTCTGGGGGCGCGATCCTCCTACGGAAAGAGAAAACGAGCCCCGAGCGGAGACTTCGCTGGTGGCGCCGCCGTTAAAGAAACTGTTCGGATCTGGTTTCCTGAGTTGTGCCCGGAGTCAGAGTCGCCAACTGGACGAAGTCGCGGCCATTCAAAGGGAGATCGGCGACCTCCTCTGAAGTGATGACTTGCCCGAGAGTCGGGTTCGCAGTCTCCACCGCTACTTCCGTAGCATTGACCTGCACGGTCGACGAAACGGACGCCGGAGCGAGCGTAAAATCGATTTCGCGATGCTCATCGACCTGCAGCCGAACATCCTGCTGCTCCGTAGGCTGAAAACCTGGGGACTCGACTCGAATCGTGTAGAACGCAACCGGCAGCAAAGGGATCAAGTAATGTCCCGAATCGTCGGTCGTTGCCACACGAGAAACTCCCGTGCCCTGCGAGGTGACCTTCACCGTCGCGGCCGAAACGACGGCACCTGCTTTGTCAGAAACGGTGCCCGAAAAACTGCCGCTCGCCTGGCCGTACAGCAGAGGACAAATCGAGCCGATTAGCGAAGAGAAAAATACGGCGACCAGCACCCTCTTAGTCAGCATAAAAACGCCCCTTTTTTCGGCGGCATCACACCGAATGACGAAATGACTTTCCA
This sequence comes from uncultured Acidobacteriota bacterium, assembly GCA_963717205.1. Lineage (GTDB taxonomy): Bacteria > Acidobacteriota > Terriglobia > Terriglobales > Acidobacteriaceae > Sulfotelmatobacter. Next base: position 959,615 of record CAVQVP010000003.1, read on the forward strand.
TTACGAGTTGAATTGGGAGGTCTTGGACCGTAGAACGGCCTTATAAATGGCCGCTCTTCCGAAGTCAAGACTTTTCGGTCTTGGAAAAATATTCGCGGCAGCATCCTTATCGTTTTGGCGCGTCTTTTGCAGGAAATCGCGTCCTCCCTCCGATACAGTGAGTCTATGTTTCGGAGGGCAAATCGCGCTCTGTGCTAGATGCGCCCTCGAATCGCCCACTCTCGATCAAAGCGCGAGCGGTCGTTGAAAGACTTTTGTGTCCCGACACCCGTCGTCGAGAGTCCGGCATACAGATTAGCGCGTCGCACCGCCTCCAGTTCCGCCACACCTTCTGCCAGGAATACCGCGAAACTACCAATGAATGCATCTCCCGCGCCGGAGCTGTCGACACTGTTCACGGAGAAAGGCGGCACATGCTCGGCGATGCCGGCGCCCGCGAGGAAAGATCCGTTTCCCCCCAGAGTAATAATGACGCGACGAATGCCGCCGGCCACTAAATCCTCCGCACATTTCTTCGCGGCTTCGACATTTCGTACCGAAACTCCGGTAATAATTTCGGCCTCGCTCTCATTTGGGACGAAGTAATCGAGATCGGCAAGAGCCGTCATCTCAACGGACTGCCCCGGTGCTGGGTTCAGGATGCAGCGAATGCCATGCTTTCGAGCAAAGGCGATTGTGTAATAAACCGTTTCCAGCGGAATCTCGAACTGCAAGACAATACAATCGCTGGACTTCAGCATCTCAGCGGCTGCGTCAACGTCCGCCGGCTTCAGCGCGTCGTTCGCGCCCTTCACCACCAGAATTCGGTTTTGCCCGTTGGGTTCGACGAAAATCGGCGCCACGCCGCTGGATAATCCCTCAACTTGCTTCACGTGGGCTGTATCGATTCCCAGCTTCTTGAAGTTCTCGATGGTCGCCGGCCCAAATAGATCGCTCCCGACTCGCGCCACCATGAACACATCCGCGCCACACAGGCGAGCGGCTACGGCTTGATTCGCGCCCTTGCCTCCGAATCCCAGATCGAATTTCTGGCCAAAGATTGTTTCCCCAGGTTTCGGGAATCGATCGGTGAAAGTGGTGAGATCGATGTTGGCACTTCCGACCACCGCAATGCGAGGACGCCTGGCCATAAGTTTTGGAGCTACGTGGAAAACGCCGATACTATTTGGCGCGTCCAATTGTGTCAACGAGATGCTCCGAATTCGGTTCGCAAATTCCCTAAGCACTTGATAGAGTTCCTCGCGATTCTCGCTCCGAACTTCTGCTATAGTTGCGTTCCTTAGTTGGTTTTAGGAGGTCGCATTCCATGCCTCGAAGTGTCCGCTGTGCCCTGATTCAAGCCGGCAATGCGCTCAGCACCGAGCGTCCCCTCGCCCAGATCAGAAAAGCGATGATCGACAAACATCTGAAGTTGATCGAACAAGCCGCGAAGAAAAAGACTCAGGTGCTGTGCCTGCAGGAACTTTTTTACGGTCCATATTTTTGCGCCGAGCAAAACGCCCGCTGGTATGAACTGACCGAGCGTGTGCCCGATGGTCCGACGGTGCGCATGATGCAAAAGCTGGCCGCGAAATACCGGATGGTGATCGTAGTTCCAGTTTACGAAGAACAGATGCCCGGCGTTTATTTCAACACCGCCGCCGTGATCGATGCCGACGGCCGCTATCTCGGCAAGTATCGCAAGCATCACATTCCGCACTGCCATCCCGGATTCTGGGAGAAGTTCTACTTCACACCGGGCGATCTTGGATACCCAGTCTTTGAAACGAAGTATGCCCGCGTCGGCGTCTACATTTGCTACGATCGCCACTTTCCCGAGGGTGCACGCATTCTGGGATTGAATGGGGCCGAGATTGTTTTCAATCCTTCCGCCACCGTTGCCGGCCTCTCAGAATATTTGTGGGAACTCGAACAACCTGCGCATGCCGTAGCCAACGGATATTTTGTCGGAGCAATCAACCGGGTCGGCGTCGAGAAGCCGTGGAGCATCGGAGAGTTTTATGGCAAGAGCTACTTCTGCAATCCGCGCGGAAAAATTATCGCCCAGGCCAGCCGTGACAAAGACGAAGTCGTAGTAGCCGATCTGGATCTGGACATGATCGCAGAAGTGAGAAAAGTGTGGCAGTTTTTTCGCGATCGCCGGCCCGAAAGCTACGGACCGATCACCGCGCAGACGGGAGAAGCCGCAGCCGCGGACTGACGACAGTCTTTTCCATTACCCTCTGAATCGAAACTGATGACCACGCCCGAAGCTTCCATCCGATCTCGAATCGAGTCCAGTCCTCTTTATAACCCCGACCTTGCGCCCGCATCGGCAGAACGCCGTCATTGGGGGACTTACAACTTCGCAGCGCTCTGGATTTCGATGTCGGTGAATATCCTCACCTACATGCTGGCGGCCAGCCTGATTCAGGGTGGCATGAACTGGAAACAGGCGGTGATGACAATTTTTCTCGGCAACGTCATCGTGCTCGCTCCGATGCTGCTCAATTCTCAACCCGGAGCGAAGTACGGAGTTCCCTTTCCAGTTCTCGCCCGCGCTTCATTTGGAGTGCTCGGCGCGAACGTGGCTGCCGTCCTGCGCGCTCTCGTAGCCTGCGGATGGTTTGGGATTCAAACCTGGATTGGCGGCGAAGCGATCAGCACCCTGGTGGCGACGCTCGCGCCGGGATGGAAGAATTTTCCGTACGCTACGGCTATCTGCTTTCTTCTTTTCTGGCTAATCAACCTCTCCGTCATTCTTATGGGGATTGAATACATCCGCATTCTGCAGGGAATCAGCGCCCCAGTTTTGCTCGGCGTCGGCCTGCTGCTTTTAGCATGGGCTTATCGCAGTGCGGGCGGCTTCGGTCCCATGCTGGCCACGCCATCGCGCTTCACCAACTTCACCGATTTTCTAAAATTTCTGATACCAGCTCTGAATGGCACCGTGGGTTTCTGGGCAACGGTTTCGCTGAATATTCCTGACTTCACGCGGTTTGCCCGGAACCAGCGTGAACAAATTGTGGGGCAAGCTCTGGCCCTTCCCACCACCATGACTCTCTACGCTTTCATCGGCATCGCGGTGACTTCAGCTACGGTCGTAATCTACGGAACTGCCATTTCCGATCCCGTGCAACTGCTCAGCCGCTTCCACTCGCCCGTGGCCGTGGTGATATCGCTGATCGCGATTTTATTGGCTACTCTGAATGTGAACATAGGCGCCAACGTGGTATCGCCGGCAAATGATTTTTCCAATCTGTGGCCTCGGCGAATCAGTTTTCGCACTGGTGGCGTGATTACCTGCTTCATGGGCATTGCGCTGATGCCGTGGAAACTTCTTGCCGATTACAAGACGTTCATCCTCGGCTGGCTGGGCGGCTACGCCGCTTTTCTCGGACCAGTCGCCGGCATCATGATCTGCGACTATTTCGTTGTCCGAAGATGTTTCCTAAAAATAGACGATCTCTACCTTCGCGGAGGAATCTACGAATACTCCAGTGGATTCAACTGGAGCGCGATGATTGCCCTAGCGCTCGGAGCGGGAACAGCTCTCGTCGGGCTTGCGGTTCCCTCGGTGCGCGTCCTCTATGACTATTCCTGGTTCGTTGGTTTTGCCGTTTCTTTTGCAGCCTACTACGCAATGATGAAATTCCAGCGTCCGTCTGTGCTTTCGCCGATCTCAATGGCGTAGCTTCGTTAGACGAACTCGGTCTCGCGTCTTTTTGGACGGCGTGGCTCGCCTTTGGGTGGCGCGATTCACCTTTGGCCGGCGCAGCTCGCTTTCGGGTTGCGCTGCTCGCTTTTGGGTGGCGGACCGCTTTAGCGCTGCGATAAGGCCATTTCAGTAGCGGCTCTAGCCGCTGAGGTCAAGCCGGCATCGATACGAGCGTCTCTTTCAGCCGCCTTCTAATGTTTCTGCACACTCCCTTGAAACGCAGGCAGCACTTCACGCTGATAAATTTCGAGCGATTGTTCTTCATCTCCGCACATCAAATACAAATTGAATTGTGTCACTCCTACGCTGGCCAGCTTTCGCAATTTTTCATGATGTGCCGCCACTGGCCCGATCAGGCAAAAACGGTCGACGACTTCATCCGATACAAAATTTGCGTTATCGCTCTCGACTACGCAGTGGTGCTTGTAGTCGTAATGGCCTCTATCCTGCACATACGAAGTAAGTGCCGCCGGCAAATCGTCCGGCTTGTACTGCCGGATCAGGTCCATCACGTGGTTCGAAACCAGCGCCGGGAACCAGCGTACCCGCTCGCGCGCGACATCCAGATCGTCAGAAACCCACACCGGAGCTGCCGACATGACTTCGATTTTGTTCTCATCCCGGCCCGCCGCGCGAGCGCCCTCTTTCACGAAGCCCATACACCAGGAAATTAAGTCAGGATCGGCGAACTGAAGTATGATTCCGTCGGCAACCCGCCCTGCCATGTGCAAGACCTTCGGCCCATAGCCTGCGATCCATACCCGCGGAGGAACTTTGGCCCACGTGAGCCGAGTCGGTTGACCGTCGTGCTCAATTTCGCGTCCAGCAGTAAGGTCGCGGAAAGTCTTTACTGCGCTTTCGAGCTGTGACCAGCTCACCGGTTTTTTCCCCAGCACGCGCCGTGAGCTGTCTCCGCGTCCAATACCGAGTTCCATCCTTCCACCAGAAATCAGATTTAAGGTCGCGAACAAGCTCGATGTCACCGTCAGATCGCGCACTGCGGGGTTCGTGACCAGCGTGCCCAGCCGCATCTTGCGAGTATTCGCAGCCATCAGCGTGAGCAACGGGTAGGGGTCCATCCATAAAACGTGGGAGTCGAAGAGCCATCCATACTGGATTCCCGCAGCTTCCGCCTGCCGCGTTAAACCCACAATGCGCTCCACGGAAATATCCGGCTTCATCGTGATGCCAAACTGCATAACGGCCCCCTCCCCTAAGCGAGAGTATATGAGGAATGACGTGCGAGGACTAGAAACTGGAAACTAGAAACTTAGGAGCTAAGGTTGGGCAGTGTAGCATAGAATTCCTTCTTCATCTTCGTATCTTGAGCCGAGCGGAGGCATCGATGGGGTTCGACACAATCCTATGCAACGGATCCGTGGTGACGACAGCCGATACCTACGTCGCGGACATTGCAATCGCAGACGGCAAGATCACCGCCATTGGCAAGGATCTTCCTCGACAGAATGCTGCGAAGGTACTCGACGCGTCGGGAAAATATGTTTTCCCCGGCGGCATCGATGTTCACACGCATCTCGACATGCCATTCGGCGGCACCACCAGCGCCGACGATTTTGAAACCGGCACACGTGCTGCCGCATTCGGAGGAACTACTACGCTCATCGACTTCGCCATCCAGTACAAAGGCCAGCCGCTGCGGAAGGCGTTCGACACATGGATGGACAAAGCCTCAAAGAAGGCGGTCTGCGACTATGCCTTCCACTGCATCGTTACCGACATTAGCGATGGTCAGTTGCAGCAGATGAACGCGCTGGTGGGCGAAGGCGTCACCAGCTTCAAACTCTTCATGGCGTATCCCGGCGTCTTCATGCTCGACGATGCCAGCATCTTTCGCGCGCTGCAGACCACCGCCAAAAATGGCGGCCTTATTTGCATGCACGCCGAAAATGGCAGCGCAATCGATGTCATCGTGCAGCAGGCGCTAGCCGAAGGAAAGAAAGCGCCAAAATATCACGCACTCACGCGGCCGACCACGGCCGAGGCCGAGGCAGTCTCGCGCGCGATTGCATTAGCCGAGATGGCCGGCGCTCCCATCTACATCGTGCATTTGAGCTGCCATGAAGCTCTGGAAAAAGTACGCGAGGCGCGCGACCGCGGCCTTCCCGTCTACGCCGAAACCTGCCCACAGTATTTGTATCTCTCGATTGAAAACTTTGATGTGCCCGATTTTGAAGGCGCGAAATTTGTCTTCACTCCGCCGCTCCGCGAAAAGTGGCACCAGGAAAAACTCTGGAGCGGCCTCGAGCGCGATCATCTGCAAGTGGTTTCCACCGACCACTGCCCATTCTGTTTCAAGGAGCAGAAAGAACTCGGCCGGGACGACTTCACGAAAATACCGAACGGTGGCCCCGGCATCGAGCATCGCATGAGCCTGATTTACTCCGGCGGCGTTGCCCAGGGACGTTTCAGCGTGAATCGCTTTGTCGAGCTGGTCGCCACCACTCCTGCTAAGCTCTTTGGCTTATACCCGCGCAAGGGAACGATCGCCGTCGGCAGCGATGCCGATCTCGTTATCTTCGATCCCAAGCGCAAACATACGATCAGCGCCGCCACGCACCACATGCGGGTGGATTACTCGATGTTCGAAGGCATTCAGGTGACGGGCATGCCCGACACCGTTCTATCGCGCGGCCGCGTCGTCGTGGATGGCGAAAAGTTTCTGGGCCGCGCCGGACAAGGCGAGTTTCTCCGGAGATCCACGTATTCGCAACTCAACGGCTAACCGTTGTTTATGATAAACTGCTTAGAATCATCGTTTTGCAACAGCGTATCTTGCACGATGTGGCGGCGTAGCTCAGGTGGTTAGAGCGACGGTCTCATAATCCGTAGGTCCGTGGTTCGAGTCCACGCGCCGCCACCAATTCAATCGGCAATTTCCCTTCATCGAAAGAAAAAATGAACAAACTCTCTCGCGCCGCCTTCACCATTGCAATCGTAGTTCTGTTTGCGCCGCGGTTAATATTTGCCCAACCAGCTCCTTCGCACCTGAAGACGCGCACTGTTGTCCTGATCGTCAGCGACGGCCTGCGCTGGCAGGAGATATTCACCGGCGCAGATCCTACCCTACTGAATGAAAAAGATGGCGGGATTTGGGACGACGTCAATCGCCTGCGCCGCGACTACTGGCGCGATGACGTCGCGGAGCGTCGCCGAGCGCTTTTTCCCTTCCTTTGGAATGTCGCCGCCAAACAAGGACAAATCTTTGGCAACCAAGCCGTGGGCAGCGTAGCTCACGTCACCAATGGTTTAGCATTTTCGTATCCCGGATACAATGAGATGCTCACCGGACATCCCGACCCGCACATCGATAGCAATGAATTCGGCGTCAATCCGAATCTCACGGTCTTCGAGTGGCTGAATCGCTTTTCCGAGCTTCACGGCAAAGTCGCGGTCTATGGAACATGGAGCATCTTTGCCGACATCTTCAATGAAAAACGCAGCGGTTTAGTAATGCAGGTGGGATGGGATCCTCCAGGGAAAGGCGCTCTCACTCCACGCGAGGATTTGCTGAACCGCCTTTACCGTACTACTACACGCCTCGATGACGATGATGTCTACGATTCCTTCCTGCAAATTCCTTTGCTTGAATATGTCCAGAAGAACGATGTACGCGTTCTTTTTGTGGGATACGGGGAAACTGACAACTGGGCCCACTCCGGCCGCTATGACCTGGTGCTCGACAGCGCCCACCAGTTCGACCGGTTCAGCGAGGAACTCTGGGAGACGATGCAGTCCATCCCCGCATACCGCGACCAGACCACTTTCATCATCACCACCGACCATGGGCGAGGAAGCGGTCCGGTGGATTGGAAAGAGCATGGCGTCGATCAGAAGGGATCGGAGAACATCTGGATTGCCGTGATCGGTCCCGATACTCGGGCGATGGGTGAACGCGTCAACCTTGCGCCGGTGACGCAGGCACAAATCGCGGCCACTTTGGCGGCTTTTCTTGGCAAGGACTATGCCAGGGATGTGCCATCAGCCGCTCAGCCGCTTTCCGAAGTCCTGCCGCATTAACAATCGCTCGAGCGGACTCTCATTGCGGGTTCGCAGGCTGGATCGCCTGGTTACTCGGCGGGACTCCGGGAGTAATCGACGTCCCGATCACATCGCCCGATACGATCATTTCGACGCGGCGGTTCAACTTGCGTCCAGCGGCTGTACTGTTATCGGCGACTGGATCGGCCTTGCCCAGGCCTTCGGCTGCCACGTTGTTCATGGATACGCCCGAACTGACCAGATAATCGCGCACCGATTCCGCGCGCTTCTCCGAGAGCGTCTGATTGTACTCATCGCTGCCGATGGAGTCGGTGTAGCCTTCTATTTGTAATTTCAAATCAGGATAAGCGAGCACAATTCCGGAAATTCTGGCCAGACGCTCACGCGCCTCGGGCTTCAACGTGTACTTGTTAAAGTCAAAAAGCACGTCAGGCATGCTCACAATCAACCCGCGCGCAGTGTCGCGAGTTTGCAGTACCTGATTCAGTTGCGCCAGCAAGCGGGCGCGCATTTCCTCTTTTTGCCGAATCGCATCCTGCCGTTGCCGATCCGCGTCGGCTGCGGCCTGCTGCGCTGCAGACGCGGCAGCTTGAGCCTGCTGCTGCGCAGCCAGGGCAGCCGCCTGTTGTTGCTGCGCCTCGGCTTGCGCCTGTTCGGCCGCGGCGCGGCGGCGCGCATCTTCTTCCGCCTGAGCCTGCGACTGCGCGGCTTGATCCTGCGCGGCTCTGGCGTCTGCTTCGGCTTTCGCCTGCGCCTCTTCGTGCGCGCGCCGTTCCGCATCAAGTTTTGCCTGCTCGATGCGCCGGAGGGTCAGCACGCGAGCGTCTTCCGCCATTTGTGTGGCGCCACGCGCCGCCGTACCGATCGGCGTTCGTCCCTGCTTACGCTGGTAATAATCCTCAGCACGCTGCAACATGTCTTCAGCTTTCGCCAGGCTGTCGGGGGCATACTGCTTGGCCCCCGCCGCCTTCGCAATCGCCACAGCGTTGCGGGCTTCGAGCAGATCTAACGGAACTTTGGGATCGGCTTGACTGGATGGAAGCTGTTCGGCGGGAACATCGATCGTATATTGCGCGCCTTCGAGCACGTCGAACTTGGCGTCAATCGGCTCTTCGAAACCTTTTGTTTCCTGGCGAATAATGTTTTCCGCAACCACTTTGTTGCTCGGGTGGGTGACGGAATAGTAGGGTTCGGCCGTCACGATCATGCCAAATGCCTGCAAATCAGTGGTGACATCGATCTTGTCTTTGCCGTTATCACCCGGAAGAACTTCGCCCAGGTTTACGGCGCGGCCTTCCGGAGTAATTGCCCACAGAACATACGTTAGAAACTGTCCGCCTAATGTGCTTGCGGGCGGCATGTGCGTAAGTTCTACGCTGATCCCGAGCCGTCCGCCCTTGCCCTCCACCCTGGCATGCCCGCCCACTTGTGGCATCAGGTCAGTGCCGCGGAGGTCGACGGTGGTCGAGCCTCCACGATGGCGATAATTGACCGCCTTGGTTGTGCGCGCGTAGACGTTCACGCGGAAGATCGGCATCTGATCGTTCTGCCCGGTGTTCTGGTTCATCTGCTGCGGCGCGGCGTCCTGCCCGGTAACCGGAGCCTGCGCCGGGTGCGCCGAGTCGGGATAGAGCGGAGTCGGGGAATTATCCTGTGCCAACATTGCAGTCGCAAGCACGATGCTCGGCAGCACGAGGTAAGCGGAAATTTTTCTCATGACATCACTCCTAAATATAAGAAATCATCGCGTAAGCAATCGTGGCGGCCCGCAGCGGCGGGGTCAGCTAGCGCGAGGTAACGGTTTATCGCTCTTCTGCCAGTCAGCTGCAGCCTCGCCCGCGGACGCCACGTCCTGCGCGCCCGTGCGTTCCAGAATCTGCTTTGCTTTCGTGATCCAGTTGCGATCATCGCAGTGCACGGAAAGCAAAATCCCGCCTTCTTTTATCCGACCCTCATAGCGCTTCGCCTCGTATTCCGGAATTCCCATTCCGATGAGAGCTCCTGCAATTCCTCCCACCGCGCCGCCCACGCCCACGCCCGCTAACGCGGCAACAACTGGACCGGCTGCGATGAAAGGACCGATGCCAGGAATCGCCAGTGCTCCGATTCCAGCCAGCCAGCCCAGCACTCCGCCGACGACCACGCCGGTTGTCGCCCCGGCCGCGGTCCCTTCGGGGGCTTTCGTGTTCTTTTCGACGGCAAAATCCTTCGTTCCTTTATTCTCCGGGAACAGCACGGACACATCCGTGTTGCGAAAACCTTCCGCGCGCAAAGCATCGACTGCGTATTCAACATCTGCTTGATTCTGATAAATTCCGAAAACTGCCGTGTTCTTGCCCGCCATTGGAAAACTCCTTAATGTAAGTGTGCCTTGGATGAACCTCCTTTGTCGTAGGTTGCCGTCTTGCGTCGGCTGGCACCACGATCGCCATCGCTGCCCGTGGATAATGGGAGAAAATGACGGCGGGAAATTTGTGGGCAGCCTGGTCCTACATCCTGGCAATCGGTCCTGCAGAGCAGTCCTGCAGAAGATCAATTGGAGACAATCCGAGTCAAGTTTTGGTTCGCTAAGAACGAATCAAGGATTCCCGGCCTTACACACAGATTGTTGAGATCTGTTGAATTGTTTTCATCCATTTTACGGAAGCAGTAATACAGTTTCTTGGATCGACTTCCGTGTATAAGCGTTCCCGCAGCTCGAATCGACTCACGATAAAAGCGCGTAAGTATATTAAGTAACATATAGATGCATTCGACCTTGTACGTCAACGTTCGCACTGGCGAGCAGATTGCTCTGATAGATCTGAATCCAGTCCTAGGCTCGTGTGAGTGTGCTCTGAAACATTTGTTATGCAAGGCAATGTTAAGCGCGAAGAATGATATTCCAACTCCGACCTCCCGAGCGGCAATCGTCAATTTCGCGGTTCCTAAACCCTGACGAGAGAATTCTGAACGAACGAATTTTCTGAAAGAGAAAGTTTCCAAGCAAAGCGACTCTGTGAAGTTTCCGAAAGGAAGGTGGATGATGTCGAACCTTAGCTCTCCCCGTTATTTTTGCTCGCGCTTCAGTGCGCTCCTGGCTCTAATGTTTCTGCTGGTATCAACGCTCACGCTGGCCCAGTCCACGGTTGGAACCGGCAGTGTTCAGGGCACCGTGACCGATCAATCCGGTGCGGTGGTCGCCAATGCGAGGGTGACAATCACCAACAAAGCGACAGCGGGGGCCATCCACCTCACAGCTTCCTCGGCTGGCACTTACTCCTCAGGGCCGATTCAGCCCGGTGATTATGTAGTGCGCGCTGAAGCCAAAGGCTTCAAGACGGTAGAGGAACCCATTACCGTGCAAGTTGGCAATACGGCAACTGTCAGCCCAAAGCTGGCAGTCGGGCTGGAAAGCCAGGTCATTGAGGTTCAAGGGGCGGTGGTTGGCGTCAATACCGAGCAAGCCACGGTGCAAGGCACCATCGGTCTGGAACAGATCGAGAATCTACCTGTTAACGGCCGTAACTTCCTCGATCTCGCTCAGCTCGAGCCAGGCGTTCAGATTCAAGAGGGCAGCACTTTCGATCCCACCAAGAACGGTTTCTCCTCGATCTCTTTCCAGGGCCGATTTGGCCGCACGGCAAGAATTGAGGTGGATGGTGTCGACGTCAGCGACGAAACCGTAGGCACGACCACTCAGAACATTCCTGCCAGCGCGATTCAGGAATTCCAGCTTTCCCAGTCGTCGCTCGACCTCTCGACCGAGCTGACCTCCTCCGGCGCCGTGAATGTCACCACCCGCTCCGGTAGCAACGCGATTCATGGCGAAGCATTCGGATTGTTTCGTGGCAATCAGCTGGCCGCGGCGCTGCCCGGTCCTACAGCGCCACCGTTTCAACGGGAGCAATACGGCGGCAATTTGGGAGGAGCGTTCATCAAGGACAAGCTCTTTTGGTTCCTGGACGGCGAACACACGAAACAAAATCTAACCGCGGCTGAGCCCTTTGGTGGTCCCTTTGCCGTGTTGAATACCACTCTGGTGGATCCTTACCGCGAATTGCTAACGGATGAACGTGTAGACTGGAACGTCAAGGGCAATACGCGAGCGTTCTACCGCTTTAACTTCTTCCAGAACCATGGAGTTCGCCCGTTTGGTTCGGCCAGCTCCACGCAGGGATTTGAGAATGAAGACCACACTGCGACCCATGTAGCCGGTATCGATTTCAACACCGGCTCGTTCTCACACAGCATCCGCTTCGAATATCTCAAGTTTCGCAACGGAATCGGAGACGGCACAGGAAGCATCCCCGCCGGCCCGGATAATCCTTTCCCCGGATTGGGTATTAACATTGGTGCTCCCGTTGCCGGCGATTGCGTGTTTAGCGGCGGCGGTACCTATTGCGGCGGACCCAACTTTCTCGCGCCTCAGCAAACCATTCAGAGCAATCACCAGGCTAAGTACGATGGCAGCAAGGTTGTGGGCAAGCACGTATTTCGCTACGGCGCCGCGTTTAATCATATTCAGGGGGGCGGCTTGGCAGCCTTCGTTACTTTCCCGCAGGTGGGCACGACCAACGTGCCAACCACCTCCAATCCAGCAGATCCAACCACCTACCCGGCGAGCTACGTGCAACTTGGCAACGGTATTGGTTTTTCGACCGCCAAATCCTCTTTCAACTTCCCTGGTGGCGGCTTGGGGCCTGATAACCGCCTCGAGCTTTATGGTGGGGATGGCTGGAAGATAGTACCCAAGTTTACGCTCTCGCTCGGCTTGCATTATGTGCACGACACCGGACGCGTCGACAGTGACTTAGGCCCGTTGCCTGTTCTCAATTCATGGGCTCCGGGACTCGGTAATCGGGTGCGCACTCCGGCCGACGACTTCGGCCCTCAAGTCGGCTTTGCCTGGGATGTATCCGGTACCGGAAAGACAGTCATCCGTGGCGGCGGCGGCTTATTCTTTGAGAACTCGATCTGGAATAACGTGTTGTTCGATAGCCCGGGTCGAATTCCCAAAGGCATCTTCTCGGACACTCCGTTCGTGTGCTTCGGCGGCGTAGCTCAGTCGTTCGCTTGGCCCACCACTATTCCCGCAGGGCCCGTGGCGGGAGGAGCTGGGACATCGAACGGGAGCGGAAGTGTGACTCCCAACTTTTGCGGTGGCACGATCTCTAGCGTAGGCCAGCAAATCTTGAATTTGGGCAGCGCTTTCAGGTCCGCCGCCGCAGCAAACATCGGGCTGCAACCCAACCCCAATTTTATTGGTACGACCTTGAACGCCTCAAACGCTAACGGATTTGATATCTTCGCCCCGAACTATCGCACTCCCCGTTCCTGGCAGATGAATCTCGGCATCCAGCACGAATTTCGTCCGGGAACAGTGCTGACCGCCGATTACATTCGCAACATCGGGGAACATTATCTGATCGTCACGGATCAGAACCACAGCGGATCGGCGCGCTCTTTCAACCTCAAGAACGCGATTGCCGCTCGTAACACGGCGCAGGTCGCGAATGGCTGCCTCGGTCCCGGGTCTCAGGTCCATGTATGATTACGGCTTTAGGGCAGGCTGGAGCCCAGTCGGCATACTCCGCAGCCGGGCTCGATTCGAACAATGCGGTTGCGGGTGGCGCCCCGTGCCCCACATGCGCGTTTCCGGGCATTACTCCAAACGGTTCCAACTTCGTGAACACTGCGATTGGGCCTGCCGGCAATGGCTCGCTCGGTACTCTGGACACGCTTGAGCCGATCGGCCGTTCCGTGTACAGCGGATTGCAAATCAGCTTGAAGCAACAAGTGCAGCACCCTATTCCTGGGGTGAAGTCCTCCAACTTCCAATTCTCCTACTCTCTCTCGAAGTTCACGAGCCAAGTGCAGGATCAGGACTTCGTCAACCTACCGTTGGACAATGACGAACCGCTCCGGTTTACTGGACCGAACGCTCTGGATCGGACCCACCAATTTTCATTCGGCGGAACCTTCGACCTGCCCCTTTTCACGCGGCTGAGCCTGATCGGGCACTTCTACAGTCCGCTGCCCGACAACATTTCTCTGCCTGAGTTGACCAGTGGTGGAGAAATCTTCGCCACCGATTGGTTGGGGTCCGGCTTTGGTTCGAACCAGCCCGGAGGCATGCCTGTACCGGGCACGAATCTCGGTGATTTCCAGCGTGGCGTCACCGTCCACAACCTGCAGAACCTGATCAACCACTACAACAGCACCTTTGCAGGCAGCCTGACGCCTGCGGGCAGCCAGTTAGTGACCAATGGCGTTATGAGCAATGCTGACATGACGGCCATGGGCTGGGTGATGCCATCGCTCGCTAACGTAGCTCCGGGTGCGGTTGGCTTCCCCTGGCTCAAGTCGTTTGACCTGAAGGCAGCGTGGCCAATTAAGGTCACGGAGCGCTTCACTATTGAACCGAGCGCCAGCATCTTCAACCTCTTCAACTTCGCGAACTCATTCCTGCCGGGCAATCTGCCGGGAGGAACCTCGGGAACGCTGAGCCCTGGAGGCGCTGTGCCTGGGACGCTATCGGCATCTTCGATCGGCGGCGTAACACCTGGAGCAAACCTCGTACCATTCCGGGCAAGCTTCCAGTCGGGAACCTACGCTCTGGGCGCTCCGCGCCAGTTCGAATTCGGACTGCGCATCGCCTTCTAACAAGCCGAATCGCACAACAAAGCCGTGGCGCTTTACGCGCCACGGCTTTTTCATCGCGGAAGAAGAGCTACAAGCTGCGGAGCGGCGACCTAACTTTGCCACCCAGCCTATTGCGAAATTTGCGAGCGTAGTTGCTTCGCCAGCTTTTCAATTCGTTTCAGCTTTTCACTCAGGTCTTTCTGCAGGACGCCTTTTGTCGTCTGATCGATAGCCGAGGGCACGGACTGCGCCAAACTCGCCAGTTCGTCAGCATCGTGCCTGAGTTTCGCAGGATCGACTGAGGCTCGCTGATTCAGAGGGGGCGGCACGTCCTTCTCACCTTGCAACACAGCCTGGTTGCCCTGTATGACTCCAGGAGGTATTGGGCGGCCCTGCGCCAGCGCCGCAGACGTTAACAACAACACAAGAGATAAGGCTGAGGCTTTCATCGCAGGCCTCCAAAGGTTACTTCTAAAAGGTTACGTTCTAATTCGGCCAATTCTACTCCTGCGATCCAGTAAACTCTCCGAAGTCTTTTCATCACGAAGGCCACCAGAAGTCCGCTTCCCCAAAGTACTTCCACAGCGTTACCGAAGTTTGTGCGGTGGGCTATAAATCATTGTTACTAAACCTGTTAGCCCGTTATCCTTGCTGTTGGTGTTCCTGCGCCAGCCCCCAGGGACGCGTCAAGTCCTAGAAGATGTCCACTCAAGAACAGTCGTGGAAGGGTTTGCCCATCGGCGCCAAGGCTTTCATCGGCCTGGTGATCACTATCGGCACGGCTTCGCTGCTTCAGGCGGCGATCCATCAGAGTAGCAAAAACATCGCGCAGTTCATCTGTTATTTGGGCGTGGCGGCCTTGGCGTCGCGGCTGCGCGTCACCCTGCCCGGTATCACGGGCACGCTTTCGGTTAACTTCCTGTTTATTTTGGTAGGCATCGCGGAGCTGAGCTACTCCGAGGCAATGACACTGGGTGCGATCTCTATGCTGGCCCAGACTTTGTATCCCAGCCGGCCCAACGCCATCCAATTGACGTTCAACGTTTGTGCCGGCGCCCTTTCAACGGCGCTGGCCTACGTGGTGTACCACAACTCTTTGGCCAACGAACTCATCACCAGTCGTCCACTGATCCTGGGTCTTGCGGCTTCGACCTACTTCATCGCGAACGCAGGGTGCCTTGGCGCCGTGATTTCTTTCAGTGAAGGCAGGCCTCTTCGGCGGATTCTGGTGGACTGCTATTTGTGGTCTTTCCCCTACTATCTGGTGGGGGCAGGAATCGCAGGCGCGATTGGTTGGTTTAACCAGGAATTCAATTGGGAGTCGTCTCTCCTCTTTGCCCCGGCAATGTATATCATCTACCGTTCCTACCGCCTGTATCTGGGAAAGTTGGAGGATCAGAAGAGGCACGTCGAAGAGATTGCCAACCTGCATCTCCGAACCATTGAGGCCCTCGCCCTCGCCATTGAGGCCAAAGACCAGACTACCCACGCTCACTTGCAGCGGGTTCGCATCTACGCCATTGAAGTAGCCAAAGAATTGGGCCTTAAGGGCACCGAATTGGAGGCTCTTCACGCCGCGGCTCTGCTGCACGATATCGGTAAACTCGCCGTCCCCGAACACATCATCGCCAAGCCCGGCCGGCTAACCCCGGAAGAGTTCGAGAAGATGAAGATTCACACCGTTGTCGGCGCGGAGATTCTGGAACGAGTCCGCTTCCCCTATCCGGTTGTGCCGATCGTGCGAGCCCATCATGAAAAGTGGGATGGCTCTGGTTATCCCTTTGGCCTGAAAGGCGAAGAGATTCCGATTGGCGCGCGCGTGCTTTCCGCAGTCGACTTTCTCGACGCTCTGGCGTCCGACCGTCAGTATCGCCGGGCGATGCCCCTCGATGAGGTTATGAAGAGGCTGGCTGAAGAGTCGGGCAAGTCGTTTGATCCGAAAGTCGTGAGTGTTCTCCAGCGCCGTTATCGAACCATGGAAAATCTGGCCTTGGCCCAGTCAGGCCAGGCTGGCGACCCGGCATTGGCTGCCGAACTCAAAGTCATGCGCGGACCAGCGCCATCTGCGGGATACGAAAATGCGGCTGTCTCGGACGCGCCCGGCAGGGAAGCTACTTTTCTCTCGTCGATCGCGGCGGCGCGCCAGGAGGCGCAATCTCTGTTTGAGTTGAGCCAGAACCTGGGTGCCTCCCTGAGCCTGGGCGAGACGCTCTCGGTTTTCTCGGTGAAACTCAAGCCGATGGTTCCCTACGATGCTATCGCCATCTACATCCTGCGCGAAGATGTGTTGATGCCGGAGTATGTAAATGGCGATAACTATCGACTTTTTTCCTCTTTGCGAATTCCTGTGGGCGACGGTCTCTCGGGTTGGGTGGCACAGAATAAGAAACCCATTATCAACGGTAATCCCTCAGTTGAGCCTGGCTATCTGAACGATCCCGACAAGTTCAGCACACTTCGGTCAGCCCTGGCTGTTCCCCTGGAGGGCGTCTCGGGCGTGATCGGTGTTCTCGCCCTCTACCGCTCCGAGCGCGATGCGTTTACCTCCGATCATCTTCGCCTGCTCCTCGCCGTGAGTGGAAAGATGGCTCTCGCCATCGAAAATGCTCTCAAATACCAGCAGGCGGAAAGTTCCGCCACTACCGATTATCTTACCGGTCTGCCCAATGCCCGGTCGCTCTTTTTGCAACTCGACCGCGAGTTAGCCCGCTGCAAACGCGACAAAATCTCCCTCACCTTGATGGTCTGCGACATGAACGGCTTCAAGAAAATCAACGATCGCTTCGGCCACCTCGAGGGAAATCGCGTTCTGCGTTTGTTCGCTCAGGCCTTAAAAGACACATGTCGAGAATACGACTACGTGGCCCGTATGGGTGGAGACGAATTTGTAGTCATCGCTCCGGGACTGCCGGCCGATGCCGCCGCCAAGAAAGTTGACCAGATTCGCCCCCTCGCCATGCAGGCGGGCTTTGAGGTTTGTGGCGAACAGATCCTCTCGCTGAGCGTGGGAGTCGCCGTTTCTCCAGACGATGGCAATGATGCCGAGCAGCTCCTCACTGAAGCCGACCGCCGCATGTATGTCGAGAAGCAGAAGCAACCTACGCAGAAGGATCAGCGGCTGCACACCCGCATGAAATGCCGGCTCACTGTCGAGTTGCAATCCGATGCTGGCGACCCCATCTTCGGAAATCTAATCGACATCAGTCTCGGCGGCTGCTACGTTGAAACCAGCGCCATCTTATCTCCCGCCTCGAATGTCAAAGTGATCTTTTCCATGGATGACGGCGCGTTGACCGCGGAGGGCACCGTCGCTCGACTCCATCCCGGCTCGGGAGTAGCGGTGCAATTCAAGGAGATGAGTCGTGACTCTCGGGATGTCATGTACCGTGTCCTGGAGTTCGTGCAGAGCTCAACATCCCTCTATAACGACCGCTACCTGCAGAGCCTCTTCAAGCGCTAACCGACCGAGATATATGTGGGGACAGCCGCCCTCGGCTGTCCAGGTCGAGCGAAGCTCGACGGTTTTTGCATAAGGCGCGACAAACCAACCCGCACACCGCTTGAAGCCCGTCTCCCTTCACCCGTACACTTATAGAATGCACGTTCACGTTCATGGCGGGGGTGGGCCCAAGCGAGTCCTCAAGATCTCGCTCGGCGTGACCCTTGCCTACATCGTGCTGCTGGTGGTCTCAGGAATCCGCGCTCATTCTCTGGCCCTGCTCTCCGAAGCCGGACACAATCTCTCCGACTTCCTCGCTCTTCTACTGTCCCTGGTCGCAGTCTATTTGCAATCCCGTCCCGCCAGTTCGACGAAGACCTACGGCTATCATCGCGCGGGAGTGCTGGCCGCGCTGGTGAACGCCGTATCGTTGGTCGCCGTCTCCTTCTTTATCTTCTACGAGGCGTTTCACCGCCTGCAGCATCCCCAGCATGTGCAGGCCTCAGTGATGATGTGGGTCGCCGCGGCGGGCGTGGCGATGAACGGAGTGATTGCCTGGCTGCTGTACCGCTCCGGCCGGGGTTCTGGAAACGACGTGAACATCCGCAGCGCATTGCTGCATGAAGTGGGCGACACTCTTTCCACCGCCGCCGTCATCGCCGGAGGCTGGGCCATTCTGGTCACGGGCGATGCCTGGATCGACTCCGCGCTCTCTTTCGGAATCGGCGCGCTGATCCTTTGGTCAGGCTTCGGCATCGTGCGCGAGACGCTTAACATTCTGCTCGAAGGCACCCCGCGCGGCGTGAAACTCGAACTCGTCGAAAACACGATCCGCTCCATCGATGGAGTGAATGATGTCCATGATCTTCACGTCTGGTGCATCGGTTCGGAAACTCGCGCGCTCTCCTGCCACATCTCGATTGCCGACATTCCCCCCTCGGTCAGCGAGCGCATCCTCCGCGACGTGAAAGACCGCCTGCACCACAGCTTCCACATCGACCACACCACCATCCAGTTCGAGCATGTGGAATGCGAAGTAGCTCATGGCTGCGTGATTCCCGTGGGTGAGAGTGAAGGGCATCACCACCACAGCCACGGACACTGAGAGCTAAGGAGCACATATGAAGAGCCGCTTTCGCCCGCTGATCGTTGGCATGCTGTTGATGAGTTCATCAGGGGCAGTTGCGCAACATGAGCCCCAGCTCAAGACCATTCCTGACTCGATCAACTTCATTTGGAAGGATATTGAACAGGACTTCGTCGCTCTCGCCGAAGCTATGCCCGAAGACAAGTGGAACTTTAAGCCGGCCCAGGGCGAATTCAAGGACGTGCGTGCGTTTGGTGAGCAGGTGAAACATGTAGCGTGCGGCAATGAGGCGTGGGCGAAAAAGATGGCCGGTGAAAAGCCGCCCGCCCGATGCGACCTCGGGGGCCCGAACCCGGCCAAGTCGAAAGCCGAGATTCTTGCATATCTTCGCGATTCATTCACTAAGATCGACAAGGTTATCGCGGACACGGACGCCGAGAACCTGTTGCATACGAACCCCGGGCCCTACTGGGGTCCGAACCGACTCTCGGCTTTGACTGCAGCGGTGTGGCATCTCTCCGATCACTACGGCCAGCTAGTGGTATATCTGAGGATGAACGGCATTGTGCCGCCAGCCAGTCGAAAATAGTCCGGACTCGGCTCGGGCTACTGCCGGCTTGCCTGCCGACCGTAGATTTTGCGTGCCGTTTCAAGCGTATCCGCCTCTTCCGCGGCCTTATCCGGCCGCAGCCGCACGATCCTTGGAAAGCGCAGCGCATATCCACTCTCGTGCCGCTCCGACTGCATCATATTGTTGAAAGCCACTTCCAGCACAATCTTCGGCTCGACCGTGCGCCGGAAGCCTTGATCTTCAATCGTGTGCTCCAGAAACCACTGGGTCATTTCCGCAATCTGAACGTCCGTCAGGCCCGAATATGCCTTGCCGATATTCACCAACCGGTCTTTGTCCTTATCCCACACCGCGAACGTGTAGTCGCTGAGCACGCCCACGCGCCTCCCGTGGCCGTATTCGACCGCTGTTACGACCACGTCGAGAGTGGCCAGTTCGCGCTTCATCTTGAGCCACGACTTTCCTCGCTTTCCTGGCATGTAAGCCGACTCGAGGTCTTTAATCATCAATCCTTCATTGCCTCGAGCTTGCGCCGCCGCGAACAGTTCTTCCAATTCCTCGGACGAGCTCGCGCGAAACACCGGTGCGCGGATAACTCCCGCCGCCAGGTTTTTCTCCCGGCTCCCTTCCTCAAAAATTAACTTCCCTTGCCCGGTCTTTTTCTGTGTCTCGGTGCCTCTGTGGTGAATGATTTTTCTCTCCGCCCTCAGCAATTCATCCAGCACCCGAGCGCGCTCCCGTAGCGGACTATCAATCAGCAACTGCCCGCTCACATATAAAACATCGAACACGAGATAAGCGACCGGCATAACCTGCAACATGCGCTCACTGATTTTCTTACGCCCCAGCCGCTGCTGCAGCACGCTGAAGGGCCGTGCCCGCCCAAGATTCATCGCCTTAGCTTCTCCCATGTCCGTGAGCGGCTCGTCTACCACTTTCAGCGTATCCTCAACATTCGCCGGATACTCCCAGGCCACAATCTCGCCATCGAGAATCGCATCCTGTGGCAGTCCCGCCAGCGCGTCAGGCAACTCCGGAAACGACTCTGTGATCTCATCCCGAGTGCGCGAAAAAAGCTTCACCTCGCCGTCAGCCACGTGCGCCTGCGCCCGAATCCCATCGTACTTGTCCTCTACTGCAGCCTCTGCGAAATAACTCAGCCCTTCTTCAGCCGAATCAATCGGACTTGCAAGCATGAATCCCAGCGGATGAAACATCCGCATCTTCGTTGTCGCTTCGCTGAGCTTGCCTTCGACCGCCAGCCGCAGCGTCTCGCCTATATCCCCGAGCAACATATTCGCTCGCTGCACTTTCTCCAACGCCCCCGCAAGCGTGCCGCCGTATGCCCTGGCGATCGCCTCCTCGACCAGGCTTTCCTTCAGCCCAATCCGCAAATCGCCAGTCATGATCTTCACGATGTATTTGGCTTCGAGCGGAGTCGCCCGCCCCAGCAAATCGCGAACCAGAGCCGCCTTTGCCGCCGTCCCGCGTGCCGCTGCGATCTCACGAAAAATTCCGCTTACCTCGAGCACTCCCAACCCTTGTCCGGCTCGCTGTTCCAGAACCTCCCCGGCCACCGCACCCAAATCGCCGTGCTTCCGATAGGAAGCCGTAAGTTCCGCTTCACTTCTTCCCGAAAGCTCCGCCACCACGCGCCACAATAGCGCGCCGCCCACCTGCAAAGTTGTCTCCTCCCATGCAGGAAATGCCCGTCCGGAGAGAAACACCGCCGACACCGCCGCCTCATCCGGAGTGCGCGATTTCAAGTACTCCGCGACGATCCCCGTCTTCAGCAACCTCTTTCGGGTGGCGGCAATCGCCTCGGCACTCTCAGCAAACTTTCGCATGGTGTTTAAGATGCCCTCAGAGAATAGCGGACTTAGCTGGATTATTGCCCTGTCCCAGGAGATACCTATGTGGGGATAGCCGCCCTCGGCTGTCCGTCGAGCGAAGCTCGACTCTTCGGCCATGCGGCCACATTACCCCCCAAAACCACGCATAGAACGCATTGCCCTGTGGTAATCTAGTGTTTGGTGCGTCCCCCGCGGCCGGAGCATCTAAGTACAGTGCGTTCCCTGCGAAATCTCGTTCGCTTCCTGGTAGCTGTGCAGCTTTTGCCCGCGCTGGAAAGCGGTGAAGAAACCCTGGTCGGCGGCCAAGCCGTCCTCGAGGGCGTAATGATGCGTTCTCCGCACGCCTGGGCCATCGCCTGTCGCAAGCCCTCCGGCGAAGTGGTCACCCTGAGTGAACCGCTCGAACGTCCCTCGGAAAAGCATAAATGGATGGCCTGGCCCATCCTCCGCGGAGTCATGACCCTCGGCTACGCCATGAGCCTCGGCTACCGCGCACTGCGCTTCTCCGCCAATGTCGCTATCGAAGATGTAATGCAAAATGATGCGACCGTAAAGGAGCCTGCAAGTGCCCAGGTGGAGACAGCCACGAGCCATGTGGCGACGGCCGCCTCGGCCGTCCCGCCGAAGCCTGCCCTGAGCCTGTCGAACGGGCGAAGCGAGGCGGAACCTTCCACAAACGCCGCCGCGATAGATTCCGCCAAGTCCGCCAAGCGCGAGAAAGCCGCGACCATCAGCGGCTGGCTCGCCGCAGCCAACGTCATCCTCTCGCTGGCGTTTTTCATCTTCATGTACAAATACCTGCCACTGCTGGCGGCCACGGAATTGAAGAAAGCGAATCCGGCCCTCGGCGGTCAAATCGTTTTCAATCTGGTTGATGGCGCCGTGCGCCTGATCCTCTTCCTGCTCTTTATCTGGGGAGTCTCGCTGTTCCCCGACATTCGCCGCGTCTATCAATATCACGGCGCCGAGCACAAAACCGTTTTTGCCTTCGAAGATGGCAAGCCGCTCGAAACCGCGTCCGTGCAGAAATATTCAACGTATCACCCGCGCTGCGGCACCAGTTTCCTAATGACGGTGATGCTGATCTCAATCGGCTTCTACATGCTGGTACCCTTCACCACATTCTGGGCGCGCTTCGCTTCGCGCATCGCGCTGTTGCCTGTGATCGCCGGCGTCTCCTACGAAATCATCCGCTTCGCCGCCAAACATCGCGGCTCACTCTTCGCCCTGATGACCGCACCCGGCCTGTGGCTGCAGCGCATCACCACCCAGCCTCCGTCCGACGAAATGGCCCAATGCGCCATCACCGCCCTCGACCAAGCCATGAATCTGGAGAAAGACCACGGCGGCGAGTTGGTGATTGCCTAGCGGCCCCGCCGCGAATACTTCTCTCTCCCAATTACCGTCCCTAAAATGCTGTAAAGAAATAAAGATTGCATCACTCTTGCGAGAACGTGCAGAGCCGATGCACCGAGACGCAACAACCTGCGTCTCCACGAAGGCTGGATCATGTTTGAGAGATTGGAACAACTCGAAGCTCGATATGCGGAATTAACTCAAGCCCTGGCCTCCTCCGAGGTCATTGGCGACTCATCCAAGTTTCAGAAAACAGCGAAGGCGCATGCTGAAATCGCCCCTACGGTCGAAAAATATCGCGAATATAAAGACCTGACGCGCGGCATAGCTGAGAGTAAAGCTATGCTTGCCGACGAGAAAGATCCCGAGATGCGCGCCTACGCGCAGGAAGAACTCAACAAATTGGAGCCCCGCGTCGCCGCCATTGAGGAAGAGTTGAAAGTCCTGCTGCTTCCCAAAGATCCAAACGACGACAAAAATATTATCCTCGAAATCCGCGCTGGTACCGGCGGAGACGAAGCTACGCTATTTGCCGCAGAGATCTTCCGCATGTACACCCGCTACGCCGAGACCCAGCGCTGGAAGGTCGAGGTGCTGTCATCCTCTGAATCTTCCGCTGGCGGCCTGAAAGAAGTCATCGCCATCATCGAAGGCAACCGCGTCTTTTCTCAGCTCAAGTACGAAAGTGGCGTCCACCGCGTGCAGCGCGTTCCCGCCACGGAGCAGCAAGGACGCGTCCACACCTCCGCCGTCACCGTCGCCGTCCTGCCGGAGGCCGAAGACGTCGACATCAAGATCGAAGCCAAGGACCTGCGCATCGACACGTTCTGCTCCAGTGGCCCAGGCGGCCAGTCGGTGAATACCACGTACTCTGCCGTTCGCATCACGCACATTCCGACCAACACCGTGGTCAGTTGCCAGGACGAAAAATCGCAGATCAAGAATCGCGAGAAGGGGATGCGCGTGCTGCGCTCCCGCCTCTACGAAATCGAGATGGAAAAACAGCAGCAGGCTTTGGCCAAAGAGCGCAAGGCAATGGTGGGATCGGGCGACCGCAGCGAGAAGATCCGCACCTATAACTTCCCGCAAAACCGCGTCACCGACCATCGCATCGGCTTCACGCTCCACCAACTCGAAGCCGTAATGGACGGCAAGCTTCAGCCGCTCATCGAGGCCCTAACCACCTACTATCAGGCAGAGAAGTTAAAGCAGGAAGCTACCAGCGCGGTGTGAGAGATCGGTGAAGGATTGCGATGTGAGCGATTCATGTGGGGACAGCCGCCCTCGGCTGTCCATCCGGGCGAAGCCCGGCGCCGATCGAAGGAGAAGAGCATGTCCAATCTGCACTCGACAGTCTCCTCCGCTCTCACCGACCGCTACACTGCCAACGCCGACCGCGTCCGCGAACTCGCCGCACCCCTCACCAATGCCCAGTTCTGGCACAAGCCCTATCCTTACGGAAACAGCTTCGGAAACCTCGTCCTGCACCTCACTGGCAATTTGAACTACTACATCGGCGCGCAGATCGCCGGGACAGGCTATGTCCGCGATCGCCCGCGTGAATTCAACGACCCTGACCCGCCATCGAAAGACGATGTGCTCAAGCGCTTCGACAGCGCCGTCAGTATGGTTCTCCAAACCGTCCGCGCACAATCCCCGGAAGACTGGTCGGCGGAATACTCCGCCATTGGCACCGATGCTACAAATCGCCTCGCGATGCTCGTGCAGTGCGCCGCCCACATGCAACATCACATCGGCCAGATGATCTATCTCGCTCGGGAACTCGACCGGTCTACCGCGGCCATGTCTCGGTAACAACCTCAAAGTGCCGAACCAGGCCGCTGCGCGAACAACCCCGCGTATAATTCCAGCACCGAAAGTGACTATGGCAACCTCCGCTATGTCGACCAGACGATCCCGCTCCCTACTCGCTCTCGCCGGTTTCGGCATCGCTACAGCCGGTGCGGCGTGGTATGGCTCCCGTTACAGCAGAAGAAATCGTGACTCCTGGTATCGCGGCCTCGACAAGCCCGACTTCACGCCGCCGGACGAAGTCTTTCCGATCATCTGGACTTCGCTCTACGCCTTGATCGCCTGGTCGGGATGGCGCGTGTGGAGCGCCGCTCCCTCCCACCATCGCACCGCTGCCCTGCGTCTCTGGATTTCACAACTGGCAGCCAACGCGAAATGGTCAAAGCTTTTCTTTGGCCAACATCGCCCCATCGCAGCCCTTGTCGACGCAGTCGCATTGGAAGCAACAATTTTCTCCTATATGAATTCTGCCCGCAAAGTAGATCGCGCAGCCGCCGGGGCCTTCGTTCCCTACGCCGCCTGGATCGCCTTCGCCACGGTTCTTAATGCGGAAATCGCCCGCCGAAATTTTCTACGATCCTGATCTCCTCGCGACTTGAATACATTGTCCTGCTTTTCCCTGTGTCCCGGAGCCTGCCCTGAGCGCTGCCGCGCCCACTGTGGTGAAATAGTTGCGTGCGCCTGAAAGAAGCCCTGCGTTCCGCGATCACTCGTCTTACGGCGGCTCAAGTTCCATCCCCGCGCATGAATGCTGAATTGCTTCTGATGTTCACCCTGAGCGCCGACCGAGCGTATCTTTTTGCCCACCCCGAGCGCGAGCTGACCGTCGATGAGTCCAGTCGCTACGAAGCGGCCCTCGCCGAGCGCGCCCGCGGCGTTCCCGCACAATACATCACCGGCCATCAGGAATTCTGGGGCATGGATCTCATCGTCACGCCCGCAGTACTAATCCCGCGCCCCGAAACCGAGCATGTGATCGAAACCGTCCTGGAACTTCAGGCGTCGGACGCCGGACCTCAGACCTCAGCCGAAATCAGCATTGCAGGTCCGAAGCCAGCGGGCCGAAGTCCGAGGTCCGACGTCCGTATCATCGACGTTGGCACCGGCTCGGGGTGCATCGCGTTAGCGCTTGCGAAAGAGTTGCCGAACGCCGAAATCCACGCCACGGACATTTCTCACGCTGCACTGGAAGTCGCTTACGCCAACGCCGCCCGTCATCAGCTCGAATCTCGCATTCACTTCGACGAAGCCGACCTGCTCGCAATTCCTGAACCAGGGTTCGAGAACAACTCTTTCGACTTCATCGTTTCCAACCCTCCGTACGTCGGCGAGTCGGAAGAAGATCAAGTCCAGCTCGAAGTCCGCAAGTTCGAGCCGCGCAGCGCCGTCTTTGCCGGCCCCACCGGTACGGAAGTAATTGCGCGTCTGATTCCCCAGGCCCACGCCGCGCTCCGGCCCGGCGGCTGGCTCGTCATGGAGATCAGCGGTACGATTGCAGAAGAAGTAAGGCGTTTGCTGCGAGATTGGAACGACGTTCAGATCACGGCGGATTTGCAGTCGATTCCGCGAGTCATAGGGCGCGAGAACCTCGACCAGATGGAGTACGGGAGAGCGGATAGCCTTTGCGACCTCGATTGCTGGTTCAGCTCCGCGACTATCCTGTGAGAATCCGTGAGCAGGTGAACGTCTTATGTTTGCACAGACGCGGGCTGTATCTCTTCCACATCCACAATATTGGTAGGATATTTTCCCGTATAGCAAGCCGTGCAATAGGAGGTTTTCTCGCCCTCGCCGCATGCCTTCTTGAGCCCCTCGAGCGAGAGGTAAGCCAGCGAGTCCGCGCGAATGTACTGACGAATCTCATCGACCGATTTATTCGCACCAATCAGCTGATTCTTCGACGGCGTATCCACCCCGTAATAACAAGGAGAAATCGTTGGTGGACACGAAATGCGCATGTGAACTTCCTTCGCTCCGGCGTTGCGAATCATTCGGACGATCTTGCGGCTGGTGGTTCCGCGCACGATCGAATCGTCGATCAAAACCACGCGCTTACCTTCCAGCAGCGAACGCACCGGATTGAGCTTCAGCTTCACCCCAAAGTCGCGCACACTCTGGCTCGGTTCGATAAACGTTCGTCCCACGTAGTGATTGCGAATCAAGCCGAAACGGAACGGAATGCCGCTCTCCGCCGCATATCCGACGGCTGCGGTCACGCCCGAATCCGGCACGGGAACCACCAGGTCCGCCTCCACGGGCGCTTCGCGCGCCAACTGCCTTCCCAGCTCCTCGCGGCTGGTCTGCACTGCCCGGCCAAACACCACACTGTCCGGACGCGAAAAATAAACGTGCTCAAAAATGCAGCTGGACTGCGGCGCGGCCGTCGCATAAAAAAGAGAGCTGACACCTTCCGGCCCAACCACGACCAACTCACCCGGGTTTACGTCGCGCTCATATGCGGCTCCAATAAGATCGAAGGCACAAGTTTCCGAAGCGAAAACAATCGTGTCGCGCTTTTGACCCTCCAGTGCCGGAATGCGCCCCATCGCCAGCGGCCTAAAGCCGCGCGGGTCGCGCGCCGCAATAATCCGGTCCGGAGTCATCAGCACCAACGAAAACGCGCCTTCAACGCGCCGCAGGGCGTCGGCGATCGCCTCGGGCAGCGTGTGTTCCCGCGACAACGCAATCAGGTGCACGATCACTTCCGTATCGCTGTTCGTCTGGAAAATCGACCCTTGCCGTTCCAATTGGCTGCGCACGTCCACTGCATTCACAAGATTGCCGTTATGCGCCACTGCAATCGAGCCCTTGTTCGACTGCACCAGGATCGGCTGCGCATTCAGCAGAGCAGAATCACCGGCGGTCGAGTAACGCGTGTGCCCAATGGCCAGCGTACCGCGGATCTTCGAGAGCACTTCTTCTGTAAAAATGTCAGCGACCGATCCCATCGCTTTGTGCACGCGCGAGGTCAGCCCATCGGAAGTAACAACCCCTGCCGACTCCTGCCCCCGATGTTGCAAAGCATGCAGTCCGAGATAAGCAAGCTTCTCCGCCTCGGGATGCGCGAAGATCGCGACCACTCCGCACTCTTCGCGAAATTTATCGGAAATCAGCATTTGACAATTGGCCATCAGTCTGCCGCCACTAACTCCGGATCAGTCCGCAACGCCGCTTCGAGCGCTCCCTCGAACACGTCACTTAAGTCCGAGACCTCAGCGGATATAATTATGGTTTCATCCAGCGAAATTTCCAGCCGCTCCGGAACAGTTTCCCCCAGCACATCGGCAGCGAGGTCGTATTTTCCCGCTACGCCTTGGATTCGCTCCAACTGAACAGGGCCGCAACTGACAACGATCCGGCTCGCATCCTCCCCAAATAGTACAAACTCCGCGGGAAGCCCGTCCGACGCCAGATTTACCCGAACTCCGATGCCTCTCGGAAACGCCTTCTCGACCAACGCGACCGCTAGGCCGCCATCCGAGCAATCGTGCACGGAATCCACCAGCCCTTGCTGGATTAATTCGACAACAGCCTTCTGCAGCGAAGCTTCTTTTACCAAATCGAGCTGAGGAGGATATCCCCACAGCTCGCCCAGAATTTCTTTCGCGTACTCCGATGACCCGAACTCACTCTGTACATCCGTGATATCGGCCTTAGCGCCGGCGCGCAATAGCACGATCGTGCGTCCGGTCGAGGCAAAATGCATCTTCGCACTCTTGCGCACGTCATCGAGAATCCCCACCACGCCCAGCACTGGCGTCGGATAAATGGCCTCACCCAGCGTCTCGTTATAGAAACTCACATTGCCGCCGGTGATAGGAATCTCCAGCTCCTCGCAGGCTTTCGTGATGCCATCGATGGTCTGCGAAAACTGCCACATGATGTGCGGCTTCTCCGGATTGCCGAAGTTCAGGCAATTGGTCGCACCCACCGGCGTCGCCCCCGTACATGCAACTTTACGAGCAGCTTCGGCAACCGCATGCATCGCACCCAGGCGCGGGTCGAGATAACACCAGCGCCCATTGCCATCGAGCGCCATCGCCAGTCCGCGCTCGGACGCCCTGGGATCAGAATTCTTAATGCGAATCACGCCTGCATCTCCCGCCCCCGGCGCTTCCACCGTATTGGTCTGCACCATGTGATCGTATTGCTGCCACACCCAGCGCTTCCCGCAAATGTTCGGGCTGGCGAGAAGCTGCTTTAGCTCTTGCGTGAAATCACTGCCGCGACCGGGACTCTCAGCTGCCCTCATGCTTTGGAGGGGCACATTTTGAAAGGGCGCGGCTTCAGCCGCGTCGTTAGAATTCGCAGAAGACATGGGCTTTAGCCCCTGAGGGCCGCCGCCAAGCCGCACACTCTCCGGCATCTCCCTCGCCACGGGAGGCTCCCAGCGCGCCAGCGGACGCTTATACACTGGCGCATCATCAGTGAGCGCCTGATTTGGAATCTCGGCGACAACCTCGCCGTGCTGCAGCACGCGCAATTTATTGTCGGTGGTGACCCTGCCGACCTCGACCGCATCGAGCCCCCACTTTTGAAAAACGCGAAACACCTCTTGCTCGCGGCCCTTCTGGGCCACCAGTAACATGCGCTCCTGCGACTCGCTCAGCATAATTTCGTACGGAGTCATGCCAGTCTCGCGCTGCGGAACGCGATCCAGTTCAATCTCAATCCCCACTCCGCCGCGCCCGCCCATCTCGCAAGTGGAGCACGTCAGTCCCGCCGCGCCCATGTCCTGAATGCCGACAATCGCTCCCGTCTGCATCGCTTCCAGACAGGCCTCGAGCAACAACTTTTCCAGAAAAGGATCGCCCACCTGCACATTCGGACGCTTCGCTTCCGAAGCTTGGCTGAATTCTTCGCTGGCCATGGTCGCGCCGTGGATGCCGTCGCGCCCGGTCTTAGCGCCGACATAAATAACCGGATTGCCCTCCCCGGCGGCACGCGCGTAAAAAATTTCGTCCTTGCGCACCAACCCCATGGCGAAAGCGTTCACCAGAGGATTACCTGAGTAGCAAGGCTCGAACTTGGTTTCGCCGCCCAGGTTCGGGACACCGAAACAATTGCCGTAGGACGCCACACCGCTGACCACGCCTTCGAGAATGGAGTGGTTCTTGTGAATCTCTCCTTGTGTCGCCGCGGCTTGTGTGGAGACAGCCGCCCTCGGCTGTCCGGCCGCGTGGAATGCAGCTGCCGGGCTTTGCCCTGGCAGGACAGCCGAGGCGGCTGTCCCCACATGTGTCTTGCACGGCTCAATCGGTCCGAACCTCAACGAATCCATCACCGCAACCGGTCTCGCGCCCATGGTAAAAATGTCGCGCAGAATGCCGCCCACGCCGGTCGTCGCCCCCTGAAATGGTTCGATGAATGAGGGATGGTTATGCGACTCAATCTTGAACGCGCATGCCCAGCCGTCGCCGATGTCGATAATTCCAGCATTTTCGCCTGGTCCCTGCAGCACTCGCTTGCTGCGCGTGGGCAGACGCTTCAAATGTACGCGCGAAGATTTGTAGGAACAGTGCTCGCTCCACATCACGCTGAAGATGCCGAGTTCGGTGAGCGTGGGCTCGCGTCCTCCGAGGAGTTTCTTGATCTTTTCGTATTCGTCGGAAGTGAGGCCATGCTGCCGGAGGGTCTCCGCAGAAAAAGCAGAAGTCAGGGAAGTGGTCATGGGGAACCTCTATTGTCGCATCTAGAGCGGCGTCTGGGTAGGCCATAATCGCCATCTAGCGCGGGGAGGGTCAGTTCGTCAGCAGCTTTTGCTGGCCACTGACCACTGATCACTGACTACTGCTTTTACGAATGGCTCGGGCACCCGATCAGGAAGCCGGCCTCAGGGCAAGCAGCGCAAAGGCAGTCCCCATCTTCTGGTCGCTGCCCCAGGGAGCGCCCACGGATGCTCGCAAGCCATCGATTTGCTTGTGCAGGGTCGCTTCGTTCAAGCCCCAAGTATTGGAGGCAGTCAGCCAGACGTCCCGAGCGAGGGCAGAAGTCACCGCCAAACCGCAGCCTTCGCAACCCGAAGCGAGCGCCTGCTGGAACAAGATGCCTTCTGCTGTATGGATCATTGGATGCGAACGAAGCACGGTCGAGAGATCCTTCGGAACTGGCCTGGAATTGCATGGGATTCCGGCTGCGATTAGCGCACAATTCACGGACCGCAAATGATCGAGGGCATCCTCGATCGCAATTCGAGCCGCGGCCTGAGATGCATCCACGGCACGATGGACTAGCTCCGCGGCGTGCGAAGCGCCCAACTTCGCAGCTTCGTGGTACACGAAGCGAGGAACAGAACTGTCGGGCGGTAACAACTCGATGCGACGACGGAGCAACACCTCGAGTCTGCCAGGTTCTCCCGCAATCGCAACCAGAACCGCCCAACCTGTGTGGAGGCTGAATCCAATTGCGGCGCGCGTAGCCATGCCTGAAACAATAAGAGCTGGGCAAAACAGGCGCAAGTCATGTTGGCCGTGATTATCCGGGGGCTTGGAATTGCGCCTCTCCAACCCAGAAATGTTTCCGGTAAGATTTCACCCAGATGAAATCTATCATTGTAGGAACCGCCGGCCACATCGATCACGGCAAAACGGCGTTGGTGAAGGCTCTGACCGGAATCGATGCTGACCGGCTGGAAGAAGAAAAGCGGCGTGGCATCACCATCGACCTCGGTTTCGCTCACATGGACTTGCCCGCCCCGAACGGCGAGACACTGCGACTGGGCTTTGTCGACGTGCCCGGCCACGAGCGCTTCGTGCGCAATATGCTCGCAGGTGTTGGCGGCATCGATCTAGTGTTGCTCGTGATTGCAGCAGATGAAGCAATCAAGCCCCAAACGCGCGAGCACTTCGACATCCTGCAACTGCTCGGCGTTCAGCGCGGCATCACGGTACTCACCAAATCCGATGCGGTTGACGCAGACACGCTCGAGGTCGTTCGCCTGGAAGTGGAAGATTTCCTGCGCGGGACGTTTTTGGCTCAATCAAACACGGATCTAACGGACAAACCAAGAAGGATTATCGCCGTGAGTTCGCTTACTGGCGCGGGACTCGACGACTTAAAGCAGGCCATGATTGCTGTGGGAAACGAGGCGCTCCCGCGCGACTCCCAGGCCATCGCCCGACTGCCGATTGACCGCGTCTTCACCATGAAAGGTTTCGGTACCGTGGTGACCGGAACGTTGGTAGCGGGAACCGTTCGCCGCGAAGATGAGTTGGAGGTTTTCCCTACCGGACGGCGTGTCCGGGTACGCGGAGCGCAGGTGCACGGCCGCTCTGCCGATCGCGCAGTTGCAGGCCAGCGCACAGCTCTCAACCTGGCAGGAGTGAACACGGAAGACCTGTCTCGAGGAATGACGCTCGCGCCTCCCGCAACATTTGAAGCCACACGCCGAGCCGACGTGCGCTTGCGCTTGCTATCTTCAGCGCCGCATGCGCTCAAAAACCGCGCACGCGTTCACTTTCATTCCTACACCATGGAAACAGTGGCCGAAATTGTGCTTGACCGGGCGAAGCAGATCGCTCCTGGCGATGAGGCCTTCGCGCGCCTCAAGCTCCCCGAATCTACGCTGCTTTTGCCGGAAGATCGATTCATCATTCGACAGTTTTCGCCCGTGGTAACCATCGGAGGCGGGGTTGTGTTGGATGCTGTCCCGATCTTGCGTACGCCGGAACGCAAGGAGTTTCTGAACATTCTTGCCAGCGACAGTGCGGAACAAATCCTTGAAGCACGGATCGCGCGTCGCCAACATCAGGGAATCTCAATATCAAAGCTGGTTGCCGAAACCGGATGGGCGAAAAGCGTAATCCAAGCGAAATTGGAGTCAGCACTGAAGAGCGGGAGGTTGGTACAGGCTGGCGACCTGTTCCTGCATTCGCCTGCACTGGAATCGTTGAAAGCGCAGGCGGTGAGCGTCGCTGGAGAGTTTCATAAGAAAAATCCCCTGGTCGGCGGAATCAGCAAAGAAGAGCTGCGCGCGCAGTTAAACGCAACTCCCGAGGTTTTCGAAGCGGTTGCAGTCATGTTAGGTCGCGAGAAGAAGCTGGAAGTAACTGGGGACTTGGTTCGGCTGCCGGGCCGCGGTGTCGTGATGAAAGACGACGAGGCCGAATCAAAAAAGACAATTGAAGAGGCGTTTGTCTCTGCGGGATTGCAGGTTCCAGCGCTGCCCCAAGTGATTGCGGGCCTCAAGATCGACCGGGTGCGCGCACAGAAAATTGTGACCTTGCTATTGCGCGATAAGATTTTGATCAAGATCTCTGACGAGTTGCTCTTCCATCGGAGCGCGCTCGACAGGTTGCGGCGGCAGATGGCCACGTACAAACTTACGTCATCGAAGATCGATGTGGCAAAGTTCAAGGAGCTAACTGGAGTCACCCGCAAATATGCGATTCCGCTGCTGGAGTATCTCGATCGCGAACGCGTGACGCGCCGAATCGGAGACGCCCGCGAGATTTTATAATTGCCGATCGACAGGTCCCAAGTTAAAGTCGCAACAATAAAGATCACGCGGATAATGCAGATCAATAGCCAACCTCACGAATCCGTGAAAATCCGTGTGAATCCGTGGCAGCCCTAGATTGTTTCTTCTGGAAACTCCAACTCCAGGCCCAGGGGGTCGGTCACTCGGTTCGTGAGGTTGGCAAGCCCGGCAAGCATGTGGATGTCTACGATCTCAGGCTCGGAGAAATGCTTCTTCAGTTCGCCGAAATTCTCTTCTGTGATTTCATGTGGGGCGCGCGTCAACTTCTCAATGTAGGTTAGCGCTGCACGCTCCTTGTCGCTGTATCGCGAATAATTTCCTGCTCTGAGAGCTGCCCAGTCTTCCCTGGTGAGCCCCGCACGCTTCGATGACGCGACGTGATGCTGCGTACAGTAATGGCATCCATTGATCAGAGAGACACGTAAATAGATCAGTTCATAAAGCTTGCGATCGAGAGAGCGTCCTACGCTGGCGTAAAAGGGTAAGAAATTCTTGAGCATCTCGGGGCGATGCGCGAGCGCCTTCTGTATGTTGCCGGGCTTGCCTCGAAGCGCTACCTCGTAAATCTCGCGCACCTCAGGAGACGCTGACTCCCGTTCGATTAAACCGACACGCGCCATCAAATCCTCCGGATGATGATTAGATACCACTCATGATAGATGAAATTGTGAATCCCGCGCATTCGGCCTTGATCACCCGATGAAGATCAACCAGCGACAATCAACCGCCGAGATTACCTGTCGCGCGTTACACTAGTAACCAGCTAGTTCTTCCAACCTGCAATGCTTTCCATTCGCTGTGCCACGACCGGTGACGTGGGTTTATTGCGGACTTTGATCCGCGAGCTCGCGGAATTTGAACACGAGTTGGACCATTGCGTGATCGAAGAAGCGGACTTGGCGCGGGACGGCTTCGGAGCAGACCCCAAATTCCGCGCGCTGATTGCCGAGTGGAGTAGCCAACCTGCCGGATACGCTCTTTTCTTCGGCTATTATTCCACATGGGTCGGCCCAGGGCTCTATCTCGAGGATCTGTTTGTCCGCGAACAATTTCGCGGCAAGGGAATTGGAATTGCAATGCTCTCCGCGGTGGCGCAGATCGCCTTGCACGAGAACTGCTGCGCCATGCGCTGGGAGGTTCTCGATTGGAATGAAAATGCGATCGCGATCTACAAATCTTTGGGGGCTGAATTTCCCGATCGTTGGAAATCGGTATTGTTGAGAGACGAACCACTGCGGCGGCTGGCGGAAAAAGAGCGATGAGCCCGCGAGTTCGCATCATCGGAGCGGGGCTGGCTGGGTCAGAGGCGGCATGGCAGTGCGCCCGCCGCGGCATCGAAGTCGAACTATTTGAGATGCGTCCGGTGCACTCAACGCCGGCCCACCAGACCGCCGACTTCGCGGAACTGGTGTGCTCGAATTCGCTGAAGTCCGACAGCGAGAACACCGCCCCGTGGTTGTTGAAGGAAGAAATGCGGCGAGCTGGATCGCTGCTCCTGCACATCGCACGCGAGTGCGCGGTTCCAGCCGGACACGCGTTAGCCGTGGATCGCGTGACCTTCGCGGCCAAAGTTACGGAAACAATCTCGCACGAACCTCTCATTTCTGTTCGGCGGGAAGAGGTAACTTCGATCGAGGAGTCGGGCGACTACGTCACCATCATTGCAACCGGGCCTCTGACCTCCGAACCACTCGCGAATGAGATTGCGCGGTTGAGTACGACTTCGGAAGAGTCCACTCTCCGGCCAGGCGCCATGCCCGCGCACAATGCGGCTCCTGCCAATTGCCGTCTCTACTTTTACGATTCCATCAGCCCCATCGTTGAGGCCGATTCGATCGACACGTCGCGCGTCTATTGGGCGGCGCGATATGACAAAGGATCGGCCGACTACATTAACTGCCCCATGTCGCCCGAAGAGTACGGCCGATTCTACGATGCGCTTCTGGCGGCACAGTCGGTCGAGGATCGCGATTGGGAGAAGCTGAATTATTTCGAGAGTTGTCTGCCCATTGAAGAGATCGCCCGGCGTGGACGCGATACGCTGCGTTTTGGTCCAATGAAGCCGGTCGGACTGAAAGACCCGCGCACCGGCCGCATGCCCTATGCCGTGGTGCAGCTGCGGCAGGAAAATCTGCGAGCCGATTCCTACAACCTGGTGGGATTTCAGAATCATCTGAAGTTTGGCGAGCAGGCGCGCGTCTTGCGACTAATCCCTGGCCTCGAGAACGCCCGCTTCCTCCGCTACGGCCAGATTCATCGCAATACTTACATCAACGCTCCGACGCTGTTGCGCGACACGCTGCAGATGAAGGCGCATCCGCGAGTCTTGTTCGCGGGGCAAATCTGCGGCGTCGAAGGCTACGTGGAGTCGATCGCGACGGGTCTCATGGCGGGAATGCACGCCGCCTCGCTCGCGCGCGAAGAGGCCCTCACTGCGCCTCCGCGGGCATCGTCCTTTGGATCGCTCGTTCATTACGTAACTCATGCCGACCCGAAGAATTTTCAGCCCGCAAACATCACCTTCGATCTCCTGCCGCCGCTCGAAAACAAGATCCGCGACCGCAAAGAACGACATCGCTTGCAGTGTGAGTTGGCGCTGAAAGAATTTGATCTGTGGGTGCAGGCTTCCGGGATGCCGACGTGTAAAGCTTGAATCGCGCGGCCGGCGAGAAGCGAGCCTCCAGCAATGCCCGAAGCCACTCATATCGATATTCGCCGCGCTGCACCCGAAGACGCGTCGGTAATTGCGCAAACACTCCTCGATTCGTTCGTCGAATTCAAGTCGCTTTATACGGAGGGCGGTTTTTCCGCCACCACTCCCGCACCGGAGCAGATTCTCACCCGCATGCGCGAAGGCCCAGTATGGATAGCGTCGCGTAACAATAAAGTGTTGGGCACCGTCGCGGCCATGGTAAAAGGCAAAGCCCTCTACATCCGGGGAATGGCAGTTTTGCCTTCGGAGCGCGGAAGCGGCATTGGAGTTGCGCTTTTGCAGCACGTGGAAAATTGGGCTATCGCCCATGGATGCGTGCGTCTCTTTCTTAGCACCACTCCATTCTTAAGTTCCGCGATTCGATTGTACGAACGCTCGGGCTTCACTCGGACCGACGAAGGCCCTCACGATTTGCATGGCACACCCCTTTTTGTGATGGAAAAAAACATTCCCCCGCAGCCCTCCAAGTAAAGAAACTGGCATTCCCTCACTGAACTTAATCCTGCGCCAATACGTATTA
Source organism: uncultured Acidobacteriota bacterium (assembly GCA_963717205.1). Classification (GTDB taxonomy): domain Bacteria; phylum Acidobacteriota; class Terriglobia; order Terriglobales; family Acidobacteriaceae; genus Sulfotelmatobacter. The sequence continues at coordinate 995,786 of CAVQVP010000003.1, forward strand.
ATAACCAGCACTGGACTTGCCTCGACGATCACTTTCTCGTCCCGGTCGCGTCCAACGAATGAGTTCAAACGATGGCAATCCCATCGATCGCCGAATTGCTATGACTTTCAAAGATCTCTTCCAGGACGTGCTTCGCACTTTGTGGGCACATAAAATGCGTGCATTCCTCACCATGTTCGGCATTGCCTGGGGAATTGTATCGATTGTGTTGATGGTTGCAGCAGGTGAAGGCCTGCGCAAGGGACAGGAAGAGCAAGCAAAGAATTTGGGGAAAGACGTGATGATCGTTTTTCACGGCCGCACCAGCCTGCAAGCTGGAGGAACGCACGCCGGCCGGTTGGTGCATTGGGAAGACGACGACCTGTCCGTCGTGCATGCCGAGACACCGGACTGCCAATATGCCATTCCAGAGCTTGAGCAGGATACAGTCCGCGCTCACAGCAACTTCAATAATGCGGCGCTCACAGTAACCGGCTCGCATCCGCAGTTCGCCTACATCCGCACCCTCGATGTAGGCCTCGGACGTTTCTACGACTGGGACGACATGCGCGAGGCGAGGCGCGTTGCGTTTCTTGGATCAGACGCCGCCAAGCAATTATTTCCCGGCCGCAATCCGGTAGGGGACAACGTTTACTTGAATGATTTTCCTTACGTCGTCATTGGAGTGATGGCAAAGAAAAAGCAGGATTCCAGCTACGACGGTTGGGACGTAAACAAAATTTTCGTTCCCTTCGCCGCCATGCGCCGCGATTTCCCCGACAAGCAGCCGGGAACGCCGACCACGTTCGATCAGCTGCTCGTCACGCCAAAATCGGTGGAGCAGCATGAAGCCTGCAAACATGAGGTCCGCGTGGCATTGGCGCGCATGCATCGTTACGATCCAAATGACAAGGAAGCCTGCCCTATCTGGGATACGGTGCAGGAGGCGCAAGCCTTCAAGGCGATGACCGACGGCATGAAATATTTCCTCGGCGCCGTGGGCATCGTGACCCTGTTCCTTGGCGGCCTCGGCGTGATGAATGTAATGCTGGTGGCCGTGCGCGAGCGTACCCGCGAGATTGGCGTGCGCAAAGCGATCGGAGCTCCAGCAGGGACAATTCTGCGGCAGTTTTTTGTCGAAGCTCTGATCATCGCCCTGCTCAGTGGCGCGATTGGCTTGGGTATAGCCTTCAGCTTTTGCGCTCTGGTGAACTTGCTCCCCATGCCAGACTTCTTCGCGGGCTTGATTCCCGATTGGACGGCGGGCCTCGTCGCGACCGGACTGCTCGGCACAGTTGCAGTCTTAGCAGCCCTGTATCCCGCGCGGAGAGCCGCATCCATCGATCCGATTGAGGCTCTTCGCTACGAAGCCGGAGGATAGGACTTAGTGGACCTTGGTGTACTTCGCGGTTGACCGATTTTGCCCATGCTGCTAGAGATCATGATCGAAGCCTGGATCGCGTTGCGGCGCAACGTAACCCGCAGCCTGCTCACCATGCTCGGCGTAATCTGGGGAATCGCCACCGTCACCCTTCTGATCGCCTATGGCAACAGTTTTCGTAGCGTACTCGTGCACGGCTTTGATGCGTTTGGCAAGAGTGTAGTGATCTGTTGGCCACAACAAACCAGCGAGCAGCCGGGCGGCCAGCGCGCTGGAAAGAAAGTTCTCATCGAGCAAGCCGACGTCGACATGGTAAAGGCGACGTCGCCGCTGGTGAAGCACATCTGCCGCGAAACCGTGAAGCGGCCAGGCATCGCCTACGGAGACCGCATAGCCGGAACCGAGCCAGTGCGGGGCGTCTGCCCTGAGTATGGCGAAATGCGCAACGAGGTGCCCTCAGAAGGCCGTTGGCTCGATTCGAATGACGAACTCGAACGGCGGCGTGTGATCTTCCTCGGCGGACGCCTCAAAGAAAAATTGTTCAGCGGCCGGCCCGCAGTCGACGAGACCGTGACGGTCGGTGGCGTACGCTTCACCGTCATCGGCGTGATGGCTCGCAAGATTCAACTTAGCAACTATTTCAGCAGCGACGACGAATCTTCGTGGATCCCCTATTCAACAGCCGGCGATCTCTGGAACACACGCTACGCCAACGTAATGCTGTTTGAGCCGATCGCTCCGCAGTTCGAGAAAAAAGCGATGGCACAAGTTCTGGCCGCCGTAGCCACACGCCAGGGTTTCTCGCCGACCGACCCCAAAGCCTTCCAGATGTTCGGTCGTGATGAATTCCGCCCAATCATCGACGCGCTGACGATTGGTCTTCAAGTCTTGCTCGCATTTATCGGAACCCTGACCTTGGGAATCGGTGGCGTCGGCGTCATGAATATCATGCTGGTCACGGTGGACGAGCGCATCCGCGAGATCGGCTTGCGCCGCGCCCTGGGCGCAAGAAAACGCCACATCAAATTGCAGTTCCTGGCGGAGACTCTGTTGATCATGCTACTGGGCGGCGCAATCGGCGTTGCTCTCTCCTACCTGATCGCCTGGGCCGTGGGCACTTTGCCGATGATGGGACCGCTCTTTGAAGACGATTCCGGCCAGGGTGACATACATCTCCGCATCTCGATGATGACAGTCATGCTTTCGACTGCGGTGTTGTTGGTGGTGGGCGTAATTAGCGGACTGGTACCCGCGATGCGTGCTTCCAAACTGGATCCGGTAGAGGCACTGAGGTATGAATGAAGAAAGAGTATCGTGTCCCGCATGTTTGTTGCGCTTGTTTTGAAAGGGCGCAGCTTTAGCTGCGCCGTAAAGATGTCTTAGATTCAGCGGCTTTAAGCCGCTGAGGCTGAGACGGAGTTCCTTCTTCCGAATTAATTTGATCCTGGCTGCAATTCTTAGTACCTTGCTGCTGAGCGATAACCACAGAGGGGAACTTCGTCTAGCCCAGTTGCGTATTACGATCTGATGGTCGGGCGAGTTTCGGACCGGCCCCCTCAAGCCTCGAGGTGCGCTTTGCCGATCTCTGCCGTTGACGCGATCAACCTTGCCATTGAACACACAAAACGGCAACTGCTCCAGCCCTTCCGCATTGGTCAATGGACCAGGCTTGCGGTGGTCGGACTGCTCGCCGGGGAGCTTGGCTCCAGCGGCGGCTGTAACCGATCCAACTTCAATTTGCCGCGCCATCCCGGTGCCTCGCCACATTTCCCGGGATTGGCGGGAATTGATTTCGCCCTTCTGGCCGGCCTCATATCCGCCATCGTTGTTGCCGCGATCCTGTTGGGAATAATCTTCATGTATATAAGCAGCGTGATGCGCTTCATTCTGTTCGATAGCATCCTCGCAAAGGAATGCCACATTCGCCTGAGCTGGATGCGCAGGCAGGGCCCGGGATGGCAATACTTCTTATGGAAGCTCGTTTACTTATTACTTACCCTGGCCGTCTTCGTTATATTGGTAGGAATTCCTGCAGCTTTTGCTTTCTTCGCTGGGTGGCTCAGGGCGCCAAAAGAGCATATCCTCCCGCTAGCTTTAGGTGGGCTCGTACTTTTCTTCGTGTTAGTAATTGCTTTTGTAGTCCTGGCAGTAATCTTTGTATTGACGAAAGATTTTGTCGTGCCCCAAATGGCTCTGGAAGGCGTCAGCGCCTTCGAAGGATGGCGGCGACTCTGGCCGATGATCAAGGCGGAGAAGGGCGGATACGCCGGCTACATCGGAATGAAGATCGTGCTCGCCATCGCCGCAGCAATTTTGGTTGGGATCGCCACGTTCATCGTAGGTTTGATCATTGCAATACCAACGGTGGGATTAGGCATTATCGCCGTGATCACGGGGAAGTCGGCCGGCCTGACCTGGGATGCTTACACCATTACTCTAGCGATTGTGGTAGGCAGCATTCTGCTCGCAGGTTTTCTCTATCTGGTCTCTCTAATTTCCGTGCCGGTCATCGTGTTCTTTCCTGCATATTCGATTTATTTTTTTTCCGCACGCTACCGTCCGCTCAGCGCGGCGCTCTATCCACCACCTCCAGCTCCGATGGCGCCGCCGTTACCATCAGTTCCCTGAGCAACTTGGCAGCGTTCGCGGCTCCGTGAGGCCGCATCACACTCATGGCTGCGGATCCCTGAGTTTGGCCCCGCCTCCGTGCGGCCACGAAAAACGCCGCCCGATAATGCACTTCACAATCAAATGATCGGTGGAGCGCGTGGTCCCCACCCCTACGCCAAAGTTGAACTCCCACTGCGGACCAAAATCGACATCGATCGCCGGAAAGAATTGTTGCTGCTGATCGCGCAGCGCATCAAAGCCCGTAAGTGAACCGTAGGACGCGTAATATTCCAGCCCGCCCGCAATCTTCCTGGTGAAATCGTAACTGAACTTCGCGTTGGGCGAGAACGTCACTCCCTGGTTCACGCTCGGTCCATGCCACGAGCGGTCGAGCGCCGGATTGAACGCCAGATACCACGGCCCAATCTTCTTGTCGATGATAGGACGAATTTCCCAAGTCCATGTATCGGGCGAGAAAGCAGCACGCTGGTAACCGATCTCATTCGACAAGCTCACGCCCACAGGCCAATGCCACCGCTCCGGAACGCGCACCCGCGGCCGAATATGGTCGCCCACCCATTGCCAGCCATCGCCCGGCCGAATGCTGGTAAACAGATAGAAGCCAACCTCGGCCCAGTCGTTGATTCCCTGGGTGATTTCAAGCGTCTCGTGCTCGGCGTGGTTCGTGGGCAGCATCCCGTCTTGCACGGTCTTGCTGCCCTCGACCGTGAAGTTGGAGTGGATTTCGACCATGGTCGAGCGAGGAGCCACCGTCTCGGCGTCGTACACCTGAATCTCGTAGTTGTCCTGCGCAGCGCAGGGTAAAGCAAGAGCGCACACAACCAGCAGCGCGGCAAAGAGCGCGAGCTCGGCAAAGCGCAAAATGGGATTGACAGCCAGATGGTTTTCCAATGCCGACGCCTTCAGGCTTCCTAGTAAGAATTGATGTTGTAAATCGGCCTTGGGTGACGCAGCATTTCTAAGCGCAGCGACAACACGCTGTTCCATCCTCGGCTTTAGCCGTTGACGCAACCTTTCAGCTCGTGAAGTCCTTGCAGTCCACAATCATATGTTGCGCGAAAATCAAGTCACCCGGCTACAGCCTCAATAGCAGACACCGCCTCCGCTGAAAGCTCAACACGAGTACTGGCCAAATCCTGCCTCATATGCTCAGCGTCGGAGGTACCCGTCAGTGGCAGCATCCCAACCCTGCGCGCGAAGGCGAACACCACCTGCGCCGGAGTGATGTTCGCTCGCGACGCCAACCCGCTAACTAAGGAGTCATGCAGCACGTCCATATTCGCCGTGAGCAGCGAAAATCCCTGGTAAGTAATCTCGCGCCGTTTGCAAAATGATCGCACCTCGCGATCCCATCCCATCCGTGCATAGCAGCGGTTTTGCACAACCGTAGGAACTTCCGGGTGGACAGCCGTCATCTGTTCGAGATGTTGCAACGAAACATTGCTGACTCCCAGCAGACGCGTGCGCCCGGCGTCGCGCTCCTTCGTCATCGCCTCCCAAACCTCGGCATCGGCATCGCTCCATCCGTAGTTTGAAGCGGGACCATGCAGCACATAGCTGTCGACGTAATCCGTCCCAAGATGTTCCAGTGAACTCGCCATCGACTGCGCCACCTGCACCGCGAGCTTCGCCGTGGGATCGTAAGGTAGCCGATGGTCCTGCCCCGGCCGGTAGGTAAATTTTGTCTGCAGAAAAAGATCGGCACGCCTCACCACTCCAGCCCGATAGGCAGCTGCAAGCCCCTGCCCCACGCCGGCTTCGAAGTAATGCCGCCGCTGATTCGCAGTGTCGATTCCCCGAAATCCCGTGCGCAGCGCCAATTCCACGAGCGCAGGTGTTCGCTCCTCCTTCCAGGCAGTGCCATAAAGAAAGTCAGGTATCGATGCGGCTTGCGAGCTCGGCATGGCTTTCAGGAGATTGTCGCAGAAATAACGATTGTATTCTTTACGCCTTGCGGGAAAACTCGGTTCTCTTTTACTTTTTGGGTGGCGCAGCGGTTCACCGCTGCGATAAGTGCTCCGCTCTGAAATCGGCTTTAGCCGCTGAGGTAACAAGCCCCAAGCATCAGGGTTCCCGCAACCTTTACGCATGCAACCCGGCCCAAGTTGCCCGGCTAGGAGTTCTACGGCATGCAGCTACTTCAGAGATGAAGCAGAAGGAACGACGTTACTCGGGAGGGTCGGACACTTGCACGATTAGTTTGCCATTATTCGAACCGTCGAACAATTTGTTGATGGCCACCGGCGCAGTCTCAAGGCCCTGGACGATATCCACTCGATACTTGAGCTGGCCTGAGTTGTACCACTGGGTGAAGTTACTCACCATCTCCGTCACTTTCGAATAATGATCAAGCGCGAGAAAGCCCTGGATCTTTAGCCGCTTGCTGATCACCAATGCCAGGTTGGACGGCCCTGGGACGGGCGTCGTCGCGTTGTACATCGAGATCATCCCGCAAACCGCGACGCGTCCGAAAGTATTCATCAGATAGAGCGCAGTTTCCAGAATTTCTCCGCCGACATTTTCGAAATAAATATCCACGCCATTCGGAGACGAAGCTTGTAACTGTTTCTTGTAGTCGGCCTCTTTGTAGTTCACGGCCGCGTCGAAGCCGAGCTCCTTCACCAGCCAATTGCACTTCTCGTCAGTTCCAGCGATGCCGACTACGCGAAGTCCCTTGATCTTGCCGATCTGGCCGACGAGCGAGCCGACCGAGCCCGCAGCACCCGAGATAAGTAGGGTTTCGCCGCTCTTGGGCTGTCCCACTTCCAAGAGTCCAGCGTACGCGGTTAACCCTGCCAATCCAAAGAGCCCGAGGTATGCTGCAAACGGGAGTTCACTTTGCGGCAACTTCGTCACACCTTCACCACTCGAGAGCACATACTCCTGCCATCCGAACATCCCCTGCACTTTGTCGCCTGCGGCAAATTTTGGATGATTTGACTTCTCCACGGTTCCGACAGCTAATCCGCGCATGACTTCGCCAATCTTCACGCACGGAACATACGACGGACGGTCCACCATCCACCCCCGCATCGCTGGATCGAGCGAGAGATACACGTTGCGAATCAGGAACTGACCGTCCGCTGGCTCTGGCACGGGTTCGGACACGAACTCGAAGTTGTCAGGTCTTGATCAGGCCGAAGGGCCGCGATTTAAGCCGCCATTGGCGGTTTACGCGATTCGCAGCAGTCATTCGATCTCGGCTCTATGGTTGCCTTTCGGTGGTGATTCACACACTAACGCAGATACAACGACCCCACTGTCAGATCGTATAACTCCCTGCGCCCAAAAGACGGCTGGCAATGTTCCGCCGAAGTGCGATCGCATCGATTGGATCGTAGTTGGCAAAGCCCCGGAGCGCAGCCATATTCTCCCGCAAGGCATTGCCGTTAGAACACGCTCCGATCACATTTCGAGACGAGATTTCGATTCGATCCATGGCTTCGCGCAGAAACACGGCGCACATGTCGGCCGCATTCGTTCCTTTCCCCGATGCCGCGAGCTTGCGACTCCGAAGCAGGCTCGACTCCACGGCGAAAACCTCCATGACGATGTCGGAGATGTTCATCAGAACCTCTTGCTGTTTCTCCAACTCAGTTCCATATTTTTGATAAGCAATCCCGATCGTGAACAGCGCAATATTTTTGGCGTTGTGCACAAGCCGGGACTCTTCATCCGTGCTCAGAGATTCGGATGCCACTCTGCCAATCCCTTTAACTACCGCCTGGACTGCGGGGATAAGCGCCAATTGCCCACGGGCAGCGCGTTTGAGCAGCATTCCTGTTATCAAAAGACGGTTGATCTCATTGGTGCCTTCAAAGATGCGATTGATTCGTGAGTCACGGTAAGCCCGTTCCACCGCGTAATCCTGATGGTAGCCGTAGCCGCCGTGAATCTGTACGCCTTCATCGACAACATAGTCCAGCACCTCGGAGGCATACACCTTGATCATCGAACACTCGGCGGCGTACTCCTCGACAGCTTTGAGTTCGCTCTGCGAATCAGCGTGCTGCTCGTGAGTCGATTGCGCCAGTTGGCTCTCGATGAGTCCCACCACGCGCCACACCATCGATTCCACTGCGTAGGTGCGAATCGCCATCTCGGCCAGCTTGTGCTGGATCGCGCCGAACTCGGCGATGGCCGAACCAAATGCTTTGCGCTCTTTGGCATATTTCAGGCAGATCGCAAGCACATTCTTCGCTCCACCCACAGCACCGGGACCAAGTTTCAGGCGACCGATATTCAGGATGTTGAACGCAATGATGTGCCCGCGGCCGATTTCGCCGAGTACGTTTTCCACGGGAACCCGCACATTGTCCAGGAACACGGCCGTGGTCGAACTGCCCTTGATCCCCATCTTGTGTTCTTCAGCCCCGCTGGTCACGCCAGGAAAGCTCCGCTCCACCAGGAACGCCGTGAACTTCTCGCCTCCTACTTTTGCGAACACCGTGAACAGGTTGGCCGCACCGCCGTTGGTGATCCACATCTTCTGTCCGTTCAGCACGTAAAATTTACCGTCCGGAGTGAGGTCCGCACGCGTACGCACAGCAAGAGCATCTGAGCCGGCCAGCGGTTCGGTCAGTGCGTACGCGGCCAGCAGCTCAACTTTCGCCAGTCTGGGAAGATATTTTCGCTTCTGTTCTTCGTTGCCAAAGAAAAGAACCGGCAGAGTGCCGATCCCGGTATGGCCCGAGTGCCACGACGCGTAAGAGGTGTCCTTTGCCAGATGCTCACCGGCTATCATTACAGACGGCAAGTCCATTTCCATCCCGCCGAATCGCTCGGGAATGGGTATCGCAGCCAGCCCGAGTTCAGCTGATTTGCGTAGCACCTCCAGAGCAACACCCGGCTTCTGCTGACGGATCGCCTCGAGATGAGGCTCCACATCATTCGCCCAGAAGTCGTCGACCGTGCGCGCGATCGCAAGGTGCTCTTCAGTCAGATCTTCAGCCGTGAAAATTTCGTGGGGCGCACGGTCTTCGATTAGGAATGCACCACCTTTTATTTGAAGAGGAGTTACCGTTGCAGTTGTCATCATCTTCTCCGGGCTGCGAATATTGCGACGTGGCGCGGGCAAATCTGTGAGCGTCATCCCGACGTGCGAATAGAAGCCGTCTAGCCGTCTCATAAATGGGTTCGGGAAGGGCACGACGTTCAGTCGTGCCGTCTAGAGCCAATAAAGACCTGGGCTTTAGCCCCTGAGGGATCTCGATCCGCTGCTTCGGACTATTTATGAGATGACAAAATCAAATCCTATAAACCTGCCGGTTCAGTTTTCTTCCTTTCAGCAAGGAATAGCGACGCAAATTGTGTTAGTCTATATCAGATATTAGTAGCTAACGTCAACACAGTCGCATCGAAGTGACCCTTTACCGCGATGTGGAGAAGCGTCCGTCGACGCTCTCCAGTTGCTACAATCGATCACGGTGCCCTGATGCACCTGACCGCGAAGCACATCCAGCAAGCCAATTCAGGAGAAAAAAGAGGACTATGGCTCGTATGGAAATCGCCGTACCGCAAAGAGGTCGGAAGCGCAGGAAATTGATGAAGCGCAATGCGCCGGTGCAGATCCAGGAGTTCCCCGGGCTTCGCGAGCGCAAGAAGGCGCGACTCCGTCAGCAAATCATCGACACGGCCATCCGACTGTTCCGCAAACAAGGCTACGAGAGAACCCGTGTCGACGACATCGTCAAAATTCTAGAAATCAGCCAGCCAACTTTCTTTCGCTATTTCCCAAGCAAGGACGCAGTTCTGCGCGACGTGGGCAAGCTTGGCTTCGAATGCATCGCGGAGCACCTTAAATCAGAACTCTCCACCAAAGCGGACACCGCCGAGCGCTTACAGCGGCTTTATCACGCGCTGGCACTCGAAGTGGAAGCCGACCGGCCGTTATGGAAAGCGGTCGTGCTCTCCGGAGCGATGGATCCGGTGCGCTCTCCGGAAGTGCGCGCAGTCGAGGGAGTTGCCGTCAGCTTGCTCCAGGAAATCCTGGCACAGGGCCAGAAGCGGGGTGAAATCACGAATGCGTTCCCTCTCGTGCACCTCGCCGAATTCATGGAAGCCCTCTACCACACCGTGGTTCGCCAATGGACCGTCGACCTCACAGGACCTCATAAATTGACCGAGCGTGTGGACAGCGCCATCGAGTTTTTCCTACGCGGTGTGAAGCCGTGATTCGCTTCCCGGCGAATCTCCCCTCCCCGATTTATCGGGGGCGCAAGTGCAAATGCAAATAAATGAAAGCCGCTATCCTGCACGATTTCAAGAAGCCACTAGCGATCGAGGACGTCGAACGCCCTCGTCCCGCAGCGGATGAAGTTTTGATTCAGGTAGAAGCCTGTGGCGCTTGCCACTCCGACGTGCACGTTGCTGATGGGGATTGGAAACAGCTGGCGGGGATTGTGAAGAGACCGCTGATTCTCGGCCACGAGATTGCCGGTCATGTCGTGGAAAAAGGCGAAGCGGTAGACGATTTACAAATCGGCAACCGCGTCGGCGTGCCATGGATTCACTGGAGCTGCGGGGAGTGCGAATTCTGCCGCGAAGAAAACGAAAACCTGTGCAGCCGGCAGAGGATCACTGGGGTTACTGTCGACGGCGGCTATGCGGAATTCGTGAAGGCGCCGGCAACTCACGCGCTGAAAATTCCCAATGGTCTTTCCGCCCTTGAAGCAGCCCCGCTTTTTTGTGCCGGACTCACCGTCTATAGGGCGCTGAAAGGCGCCGGAATTCTTCCTGGACAACGACTTGCGGTTTTCGGGATTGGCGGCCTCGGACACCTTGCCGTGCAGTTCGGACGGGCTTTGGGCGCCGACGTCACCGCGATCGACGTCTCTGACGAAAAGCTTGAACTTGCCAGATCTTTTGGTGCAGCCTGCACTCTCAATGCTGCTACGACTGATGCAGTCAAAGAATTGCGCCGCTCAGGTAGGGTCCATGTGGCACTCGTAACTTCTGCCGCAAAGGCGGCTTACGACGCGGCGTTTTCTTCCCTGCGGCCAACAGGCACTCTTCTCGTCGTGGGCTTGCCCGCCGAGAACATCTGCTTCCCGCCGATTCTTATGGCTGCAGGGGAAATCCGGATCCGCGCATCTACCGTCGGCACCCGGCAGGATTTGCGGGAAGTACTCAATATGGCTGCCGCCGGCAAGGTTCGCTGCCAGGTGGTTGCGCGCCCGCTCGCCCAAGCCAACGAGGCGCTCGATCAGTTGCGTAAGGGCCAAGTCTCAGGCCGGATCGTCCTGACTCCTTAAGGCGGACTGCCGCAATCGAGATCCAAATCTACACGATACATGAGTTTTTCTTCTCGCAGTGTCCCGATGGGCACGGCTTCGCGTAAAACCTAGGTTCCACTCCAGGCTCAGTTGGATAATTGACATTTTCGTTCTTGACGTTAGTTACTATTATGTGATACTCACTCTCACAATCTGTGGTTTTGCTGGACACTATTTGAATTCTTGATCCTGAAAGAAACGGGCGACAGATCAGCGTTGACGGCTCTTGGGGGTTGGGTACTTAGCGGCTTCGGAATTGACTCGCACTGAAACAGTTTGGCGATGTCTTCAGACATCCGTAAGGAGAATCGTATGAAGTCACTGGCGAGCGTTTTTGTGTGCTTGCTGTTAGCAACCAGTCTGGCCCACGCGCAGGGCGTCGGCTCGTCGGGAGACATTACCGGGACCGTAACCGATTCCGCGGGCGCGGTTTTGCCCAAGGTTACCGTCAATGTGGTTGAGACGCAGACTGGGCTGAAACGCACGGCCGTGACCGATGGCGCGGGCCAGTACCGGGTTGCAGGACTGTCCCCTTCGACCTATGAGGTGAGTGCGGCGCTGGCGGGTTTTGCGACCGAAGTTCGCAAAAGCGTCCCGGTCGCGGTGGGGCAGACAGTGGTTTCAGACTTCCGGATGAAGCCTTCGCAAGTGGCGACAGTAATCGAGGTAACGAGCGAGCCGCCGGTGGTGGAAACCGAGCGAGGAAGCCAGGCGGACAGAATAAGCCAGGATTACATCGCCGACCTGCCAATTGACCGTCGCGATTACCTCACCTTTACCTTGCTTGCACCAGGCGTTTCCGATTCCACCAGGCTGGCCGGGGACCAGGATTTTCGGGTGAAACAGACACCGCAAAGCGGTCTTTCGTTCTACGGAAGCAATGGCAGAGGAAATAACATTACCGTGGACGGCGGTGAGACCGGAGACGACGCTGGTGGTGTGCGCCTGACGGTGAGCCAGGACGCGGTGCAGGAATTCCAAATCAACCGCAGCAACTATGCGGCCGACCTGGGATCAGCCACGGGCGCTTCCATCAATATTGTGACCAAGTCCGCCGGCAACAATGTGCACGGCACCGTCTACGGCTTTTTCCGCAACGACGCTCTGGATGCTCAGAATCCGTTTTCCTTCAGCCAGGCCTTGGCGCCGGGCCAGGCGTTTAATCCCGCCAACCCCGATTCTGTAGGCACACCCATCAAGGACACTTTGAGCCGCCAACAGTTTGGCGGCGCAGTGGGCTTCCCCATTAAGAAAGATAAGACATTCCTTTTTGCGGCTTTCGAGGGTTTGCATCAGAATGCGCAGAACGCAGTTCCTATCCTGACGAATACGGACGTTTTTCGTCCGACTGCGGCGCAGAATCAAGTTATTGGAGGGCTGCCAGCGGGCGGGATTGTGCCTTGCCTCAGCGGCCCCGTAGGTGCCGCTGTTGCCGCGCAACTACACTTGCCCGCGCCCAATCCAACAACGAACCTGCCTGGGGCGCTATGCGGCGCGATCCTCGGTGGGGCGTTGACGGTGAATCCAGCCACCAGCCCGGTGGATGCCTTTCTTGTGAATCAGTTCGAAACCGACGGCGGAGTCTTTCCTTATGACTCGCACCAATACCTGGCGTCTGGTCGACTGGATCACCGCATCAATACTGCCAACCAGCTTTCTCTTACATACAGGTATGGACATGACTTGGAGCAATCTCCCGACGTACAGTCACTGACCGCCTTTTCGGCGGGCAGCTCGATTCATAACTATGACAATAATCTGCAAGGCGCCTGGTATCACCAGTTCACTCCGAGCACAGAGAATGAGGCCCGCGTGCAATGGGATTACAACAGCTTTCGAGTGATTCCCAACGTGCCAGCGGAGGTGGGACTGCAGATCCCTGGGTTCATCAATAATCTGGGAACGAACATTTTCATTCCCAACCTCACGATCCTGCGGCGATACGAGTTCGCAGATAATCTCACCATCATCCGCGGCCATCACACGTTCAGGCTCGGCGGTTCGGAGGTGCTCCGCGGGAATCACACGGAATCGCACACGTTTTTCCCCGGTCGCTTCGTCTTCGGATCGCTCCCTGGCGACCTGCTGACCCCGCTGCTTCCTAGTTTGACTTCTTTGCAATCGGCATCTTTCGGACTTCCGGAGGTTTTCCAGCAGGGCTTTGGCAATCCTACCTACCCCTACTACACCCGCCCTCTGACGTCGGTGTACGGACAAGACTCATGGGCGATCACGCCAAGCTTCACGGTTAACTACGGCCTCCGCTACGAACTGGACACGCAATTTTTGCCATTGACCACATACAAGAAGGATTTTGCGCCCCGGATATCTTTCGCATGGGACCCTGCAAAAGACCACAAGACGGTCATCCGCGGCGGTTACGGAATCTTCTTCGGTCCTATTGACGCGCAGATCCCAGACGTTGACTTGAGCCTGGGAGTGGTGAACAGGAATAAGTCTGCTGTCGAGAACAACTCAGCAGCCAGTCAGGTGGCGAACTTGACCGCGACCTGCGGTTTCTCGCAGTTCGGTCATCCGATCATCCCCGGTAGCGGCTCCAGCCCTTGCAATCGAGAAATTTCTATTTATGTAGATCCAATTGGCGGCGTTCCAGCCTTGGGGCTAGCGGGCGCGCCCACCGTTTTCGCTGGGCTCTTTGCTAAAGGATTGATTCAGTGCACTACACCCAATCCCGGGAGTGCTGCCTGTATCACGCCTGCTGCTGTGGCCCCGTTTGGTATTGATGTTACGAACAGTGGTCCCGTCGGTCCACTGCAGGTGGTTTTCGTGAATCAGCCGGGCTATCGCCCTCCGATCGCGCAACAGGCTTCGTTTGGAATTGAGCGTGAGATCGCACCTGGGATGTCATTTTCTCTCAGCGGTATCTACTCGCATACCCAGAGACTACCGGTTGCCATCGATACCAATCTGCTGCCGGCGCCATTCACCACGTTACCGCTCGCGAATGGTCAGATTGTTTCGTACCGTAACTGGAATACGACGGCGGCGGGGGCCGACCCGCTCGGAGGCACCGAGCCCGGCGGCTTGCCTTGTGATAAACCCACTGCTCAATGCTTTGTGAATCCTCTGGTGGTGCAGAACAACGCCTACAGCTCTGAGGCATACGCCGTTTACGAGGGCCTCATTGTGGAAGTCAAGAAGCGCTTCAGCGATCACTTCACGTTGTTTGGAAACTATACCTGGAGCAAAGCCTTCGACACATCGACGGATTTCAACAGTGACTACGGGCCGCAGGATCCGACGAACATCAACATCGATCGCAGCCTTTCCGAATTTGATGAGCGCCACAAAGTAGTGGTCGCCGGCGTAATTGACAGCCCCTGGAGGCAAAATGTCCTGTCAGGCTTCCAGCTGTCTCCGATTTTCTCTTACCATAGCGGACATCCCTTCAATCTGCTCGCCGGAGGAGAGGTCAACGGCGACAATCACACTACCAATGAACGTCCAATCGGCGCGCCGCGTGACACGGGTCTTGGCCCCAATTACGTCGACTTTGACGCTCGCTTGACCTGGCAGCACAAACTCCGCGAGCAAATGAACGTACAGATTACGGCGGAAGGATTTAACATCGCCAACCGTACGAACTTCGCCAGTGTGAACAACGAGGTAAGTCCACTGTTCGGTCTTACTCCCGGGTTCACGACTTTTAACGTAAAGGGGCTGCGCCCCGGTACTGTTGCGAGTGGCGGAACGGTTACGCCCAGCACGCCCCTGGCTTTTACGTCGGCCTTCCCCAAGCGCCAGATCCAACTCGGCATTCGCTTCAGCTTTTAGCGGTCGGGATGACTGGTTTGGTTCTAACGTTGGTCGTGAGACTACCCGTCAGCAGCCGCGATCACTTTTGGCTTCACTCGTTTTTGTTTCACTCTACGGAGAACTCAATGGCGTTCGTTGAAAATCAGGGGGCTAGTATCTATTGGGACGAACAAGGCCATGGCGCTCCTCTCTTGCTGATTATGGGACTCGGCTATTCCTCCCACATGTGGCATCGCCCGCGGCCCGCTCTGTCGCAGCATTACAGAACCATCGCGCTGGATAATCGTGGCGTCGGAAGAAGCGATGTACCCCCAGGTCCGTATCCGGTCGCGACGATGGCATCCGACGCTGCAGCAGTTTTGGAGGCCGCTGGTGCCGAGAGCGCGCACGTCTTCGGCGTTTCCATGGGTGGCATGATCGCGCAGGAATTCGCACTGCGATATCCGAACCGGGTGCGGTCGCTGGTTCTGGGCTGCACTGCCGCCGGCGGCCCAACCGCAGTGCGCGCCGACGCGGAAGCAACCCAGATGCTGATGACGCGCGACAAAATGACTCCCGAGCAGGCGCTTGAGGCCCCCGTACCTTTTATTTACGATTCGACAACTCCCCGCGAACGAATTGATGAAGACCTTGCCATTCGCCGGCCATGGCTGCCCCGCCCCGAGGCCTATACAGCGCAGTTGCAGGGCATCATTGCCTGGGAATCATACAGTCGGCTTTCCGGAATCACCGCGCCCACCCTGGTAATCCACGGCCAGAATGACCGCCTCGTGCCGCCGGGAAATGGCAGATTAATCGCCGAGCGAATTCTGGGTGCGAAGCTCGTGATGATTCCCCACGCCAGCCATCTCTTCACCACCGACCAGCCGGAAGCCGCACACTGCGCTATCTTGGAATTCCTCAGCCAGCAGGCCGGAAGCGCCAGCAGCGCTGATCGGTTGGAGAAGGAGAAGGCTTCATGTTGAAGGAGGCTGCCGGAGCCACGCAGAATTCCACCGTGCAGAATTCCGCCGGGAATGTGAAGCAGCTTTTCGACCTTACCGGGCGTGTCGCGATCATTACCGGAGGCTCCATCGGATTGGGGCGTCAAATGGCGGAGGGCCTCGCAGAAATGGGCGCGAACATTGTATTGTGCGCTCGCAAGCAGGAGCGCTGCCTTCAGGCCGCCGAGGAATTGCAGCAACTCGGTGTCAAAGCCATGGCCCTAGCGTGCGATGTTAAGAGTCCGGCCAGCATTCAGGAAGTCGTCAACGCCACTCTTTCGCAGTTCGGAAAGATCGATGTCCTGATCAATAACGCGGGAATCTCCTGGGGCGCTCCCGTTGAAGAGATGCGGCTGGAAGATTGGAACAAAGTTATCGAGACCAACCTGACCGGCACTTTTCTGTGCGCTCAGGCGGTGGGCAAAGTCATGATCCAGCAAAGCCGCGGAGAGCTCGGCCAAGGAAAGCTCAGCCAGGGAAAAATCATCAACATCGCGTCGGTGGCTGGACTGGGCGGCGCTCCGCCGGAACTCTCAGCACCCGGTTATCACGCCAGCAAGGGCGGAGTCATCGCCTTTACCAAAGACCTCGCATGCAAGTGGGCGGCTCACAACATCCAGGTGAACGCAATCGCTCCCGGATGGTTTCCCACTCACATGTCGAGCCGCGTCCTAGAGCATCATCAGGATCTTTTCCTCTCCCACATTCCGTTACGGCGTTTTGGCAACGAACATGATTTGAAAGGAGCAGCTGTCTTTCTTGCTTCCGACGCCTCTAACTTTGTCACCGGCCACACGCTCGTAGTAGATGGAGGTCAGTCCGCCTGGTAGTGACGAGATTTTTGCAGGGCCATTGAGTCATGAATATTCCCCTTACCCCCGTACGATTCCTGCGCTATGCTGAACAGCAGTTCCCTGGTAAGACCGCCGTAGTCTGCGGCAACCTGCGGTTCACCTACGCCCAATTCGCCGAACGCGCCAGCCGCCTCGCCGGCGCTTTGCGCGCTGCCGGAGTGAAAGCCGGCGACCGTGTCGCGTTTCTCAGCCTGAATTGCCATCGGCTTCTCGAAGCCTATTACGGCGTCCTGGAAGCTGGCGCAGTCCTACTTCCGTTGAACATCCGCCTTGCGCCTCGTGAACTGGCATACATCCTGAACGATGCCAGTGCGAAGGTGCTCTTTTTGGAAAAAGAGTTCGAAGCAGTCGTAGATTCTTTCCGCCGGAGCGTTCCAAACTTGCAGACTTTCTTCATGCTTGACTCCACACCACAGGCCTCGTGGCTTTCATCGCAGAATTATGAAGACATTTTGGCCGCCGCGACGCCATACCGCGCCGACATAATGGACTTCGACGAAAACTCCCTGGCTGAACTGTTCTATACCAGTGGCACCAGCGCCGATCCCAAGGGAGTGATGCTGACCCACAGAAATATCTATCTGCATGCGCTCTCCGTTTGTCTGACATTCCTCACTAAAGCCGAGAGCGTAGACCTGCATACCATTCCGTTGTTCCACGCTAACGGTTGGGGTACGGCCCACTCGGTCACCTTCGTCGGGGGAAAACATGTCATCATTCAGCGCTTTACTTGCGCGGAAGTTTTTCAGTTGATTGAACGCGAACGTGTAGATTCGCTGAGCCTCGTGCCGATCATGGCAACAGCATTGGTGAATTCACCCGAGCGGCCAAAATACGACTTGAGCAGTCTGCAGTGGATTTCAATCGGCGGAGCCGCATCGTCCCCAACCCTGGTGCGCGAGGTCGAGGAAAAACTTGGCTGTATTTGTTTTGCCGGATACGGCCTGACGGAAACTTCTCCGGTGCTCTCTACTGCCAAACCAAAGCTCGGAGCCGAAGTCGAGGGCGAGCAGCGCTATGTGGCCCGGGCAAAGACCGGATACGCCATTCCAGGTGTGGAGCTTCGTGTTGTCGACGGTGAAGGCAACGATGTCCCACGCGACGGCGAAACCATGGGCGAGATTATCGCTCGTTCCGATGGCGTGATGCAGGGATACTGGCAACAGCCCGCATACACTGCAGACGCGATGCGCGACGGCTGGCTCCATACCGGAGACATGGCCACCATTACCGAGGATGGACACATCCTCATCGTTGATCGCAGGAAAGACATCATTGTCAGCGGTGGTGAAAACATTTCATCGCTCGAAGTGGAGAAGGCCCTCGTGGCCCATCCCGACGTTTACGAGGCTGCCATCATTCCAGTCCCGGACGAAAAATGGGGAGAAGTGCCCAAAGGACTTGTGGTACCCAAACCAGGATCAAACCTGACAGAAGCGGAGTTGCTCGAGTTCTGCCGATCGCGTATCGCGCACTTCAAGTGTCCGCGGTCGATTGAGTTCCTGGAGAGCTTGCCCAAAACGGCGACCGGCAAAGTTCTAAAAAAAGGCCTGCGGCAAAAGTATTGGAGTGAAAACCAAACTGGTCAGCCCCAATTTACGACGCACAAATAAATCCCTGGAGTAATTGAGCTAGCTTCAAAGCAAAAGAACAAAGAACAAAAAATAAAAAATAAAAGATCGAGAGACAAGACCCCGGTTGAAGCGGTCAACAGAGCAGGAGAGCGAGTTTTATGGACGATCTAGTTCAACTCACGCGGGAAAAAGATAAAGATGTCGCAATCATCACCATTAATAATCCTCCCGTGAACGCCTTGGGCCCCGCCGTCGCGCAGGGGATTGCCAAGGCCTTTGAGCAGGTGGCCAAAGATGGCGGCATCAAGGCGGTGGTGCTGATTGGTGGCGGGCGCACATTCATCGCCGGCGCCGACATAAAGGAATTCGGCAAGATCACGTCTGGCAAAACCCCGCGCGGCGCAGGCCTTCTTCCGCTTCTGCTTCAGATAGAAAATGTGCGCAAACCTGTTGTAGTGGCCATTCATGGCGGCGCCTTCGGCGGCGGCCTTGAGCTTGCCATGGCTGGCCACTATCGGGTCGCTACTCCGAATTCGCAACTGGGTCAGCCCGAAGTGAAGCTCGGAATCATTCCGGGCGCGGGCGGTACGCAGCGTTTACCTCGGCTCGTGGGCGTTGCAAAAGCCGTCGAGATGTGTGCGGAAGGCAACCCAATCACAGCTCAGGAAGCCCTACGACTGGGGCTTGTGGACCGCTTGATCGAGGGCGATCTACTAACGGGCGCCATGGCTTTCTTGCGCGTAATCGCCGTAAGCCCACTCCTCAAGACTCGTGAGCGCAATGTGAAACTGGGCACTCTCGAGCAGAATGTACCCGTCTTCGCTGCCGCACGCGAGAAGGCTCGCACCAAACAGCGCGGCATGATCGCGCCGCTGGCGGCTATCGATGCGGTGGAAGCCGCTACCAAGCTTTCCTTTGAGGAAGGATGCCAGGTTGAACAAAAACTCTTCAACGATTGCCTTTTCTCCGATCAATCCAAGGCGCTCATCCATGTTTTCTTCGGTGAGCGCGAGGTCGCTAAGATTCCGGACATACCAAAAGAAACTCCCATCCTCCCGGTAAACTCCGTGGCAGTAGTCGGTGCTGGAACCATGGGAGGCGGAATCGCCATGGTGTTCGCCAACGCCGGCATGCACGTGTTGCTCAAGGACGCCGACCAGCCTGCACTTGATCGTGGCCTGGCCACCATCCAGAAGAATTACCTCAGTTCGGTTAAGCGTGGACGCTTCACCCAGCAGTTCGTGGATGAACGTCGGGAGCTGATTCGTCCAACCCTCAGCTACGACGATTTCGGCGAAGTAGATATGGTCGTCGAGGCCGTATTCGAGGGCATGGTGCTCAAGAAAGAAGTCTTCGGCCAGTTGGATCGAGCATGCAAGAATGGGGCGATCTTGGCGAGTAACACATCGACCCTCGACATCGACGAGGTCGCGTCAGCCACTTCGAGGCCTGAAGCCGTAATCGGCACTCATTTCTTCAGTCCCGCAAATATCATGCGGCTGCTCGAAATCGTACGCGGCAAGGCAACCGGCAAAAACGTTATCGCGACCTGCATGCAGCTCTCGAAAAAACTCGGCAAAGTCGGTGTGCTCGTTGGCAACTGCCGCGGCTTTGTGGGAAATCGCATGTTCGGCCCCTACCGCCGCGAAGCTCAATTCCTTGTTGAAGAAGGCGCAAGCGTCGAAGCCGTCGATCAAGCACTGTACGACTTCGGCATGGCGATGGGACCGATGTCTACAGGCGATCTGGCGGGCCTTGACGTCGGCTGGCGTATCCGCAAAGAGTATCGGCACCTCGAAAAACCTGGCGTGCGCCAGCCCTTCGCCGAGGATCGCCTCTGCGAACTCGGACGCTACGGCCAGAAAACCGGCGCGGGCTGGTACAAGTATGACGAGAACCGACGCGCGATTCCCGATCCTGAAGTCGACCAATGGGTGCGGAAGTGGGCGAGCGAAGCCGGCATCGCGCCACGCAAGATCTCATCCCAGGAGATCGTCGACCGCTGTATCTATGCCTTGGTGAATGAGGGCGCGCGCATTCTCGACGAAGGCATCGCGCTGCGTGCCGTCGACATCGACATCATCTATCTGAACGGTTACGGCTTCCCCGCCTATTGCGGCGGTCCGATGTGGTATGCCGACGCGGTCGGACTGGATAAGGTCTACCGCCGCATCTCAGAATTTCATCAACGGCACGGCGAACTCTGGGAGCCTGCTCCCTTGCTGAAACGCCTGGCCGAAGAAGGCAGGACCTTTGCCGAGTTCAATAAGGAACAAACCGTGATGGCGTAAAAGGGGTTTTTTAGAACGCAACAACAGCATTGAGCAACCGATGGAGGAATCAGCGATGAAAAACACAGAGAACGCGCACCAGCGGCTCGATCACTTTGGCTTTACCTATAAACTTTTGCTTGGATTGGCGATCTGCGTGGTCGCGCTGAGCTCGGCGCCCACTGCATCTGCCGACGACTCATCTCGCCCTCCGATTGCTCTTACTGAAAGCGGAGTCGTGATTGGCTCAACCACAAATGGCGTAAACCAATTTCTCGGAATCCCGTACGCAGCTCCGCCGGTAGGATCTCTGCGCTGGAGACCGCCGAAACGTTACGGCTTCTTTCCAGGATTTTTCCTCCTGGCGACACAATTCGGCAGTGCGTGCACCCAACCTGGAGGAATCGGCGGTGAGAACTGCCTTTTCCTGAATGTCTTCACCCCGCAGGTGAAATCGGATGATGGATGGCGTGATCGCGATCGGCGCGGCCTGCCTGTGATGTTTTGGATTCATGGAGGAGGACTCATTAATGGCAGCAGCACCCCTTACAATCCCGAGCTGCTCGTAGCAAAAGACGTGATTGTCGTCACCATTAATTACCGCCTCGGTTTCTTGGGATTCTTTGCCCAGTCTGCGATTGATGCAGAAGGCCATCTCAATGGCAATTATGGTTTGATGGATCAGCAATTCGCACTGAAGTGGGTTCGCAGGAACATTGCGAACTTTGGCGGCGATCCCGACCGAGTGACGATATTCGGTGAGTCCGCAGGCGGACAAAGCGTCTATGCCCACCTCGCATCTCCTCTTTCGTCGGGCCTGTTCCGCAGAGCGATTGCGGAAAGCGGATCGTATGCAGAATTCCAGGATTATTTTTTTAATGTCGTGAGCCTCGCGCAGGCGGAAACGACTGGCACAAATAGTGTGCCGTCTGGCGCCGCGATTGCCGATAGTGTCGGATGCACCAGCCAGACAGCTTCGTGTCTGCGTGCCGTTCCTGCTGCGACGATGGTCGCGCAAGAGCCATTCCCCCTGTATCCTTTCGTCGATGGAAAGCTCCTTACACAGACAATCGGCGCGGCTTTTGCCAGCGGCGAATTCAATCACGTGCCGGTAATCGCGGGCACCAATCACGATGAATATCGATTGTTTGTCGCTCTTGGCTTCGACCTCGTCGGGAATCCGATACTGACTTCGGGAGAGTACGAGACTGACTCCAATGCTCTGTGGGGTCCCATCGGTCCACCTGTCCTCGCCTTGTACCCGTTCGCGGCATACCCAGTCGGTGGCGAGGCACTGGGAGCATCCGGTACCGACGGACTTTTCAGCTGTCCCGCGCGTAACGTGGATAAAGCATTGTCGAAACTCGTGCCGACCTATGCCTATGAGTTCAACGATGAGAACGCTCCCCCCGCGCAGTCTTTGTTTGGCGGGTTATTAACCTTTCCTTTGGGCGCCTATCATAGCTCTGAGCTTCAATACCTGTTCCCAGGCATCGATGTTTTCGGACTTCCGACAACGCTTTCAAGCCAACAAATCCAACTCTCCGATGCGATGGTCAGCTATTGGACGCAGTTCGCAAAGAAGGGAGATCCCAATTCCTCCGGTGAGCCGCTCTGGTCTCCCTACAGTGCATCAACCGACGAGTTCCAATCGTTGATACCACCGGCGCCAGTGGTCGAGTCCAACTTTGACAGTAGTCACCAGTGCTCAACGTTTTGGGACACTTTTTAGCAGCGAGCAATAGGCGGGCGCGCGGTCCCTTACCGTAAGTTGCGCGCGTTCCTCTGCGGGATTATTGCTCTAACCGCGCGGACAGCCGGAACTGCTGATCCCGTCAATCATCTGAAGCAAACAAAATTACAGAAGGATGCCCGCTACCACGCCAACCGAAACCACAACAGCCGCCGCTCAGACCACGGCTGGCTCTACCGAGCATTCATTGCGCTACGCCTGGTACGTCGTCGGCGTCTTAACGCTTCTGTACGCGTTCTCGTTCATCGACCGCCAGATCTTCAGTCTGCTGGTCGGCCCGCTTCGTCGCGACTTACACATCGGCGACGCTAAGATGAGTTTGCTGATCGGGTTCAGCTTCGCGCTGTTTTATACATTCTTCGGAATTCCTCTCGGCCGTCTGGCAGACATCTATAGCCGGAGGCTGATTATTGCGACCGGTTTGGTGTTGTGGAGCGGATTCACGGCCAGTTGCGGACTGGCCTTCACGTTCGAAGGCATGCTTTTGCTGCGCATGGGCGTCGGCGTGGGAGAAGCAGCGCTTTCCCCCGCTGCCTATTCGCTCATCACCGATTATTTCCCTCGTGACCGTCTGGCCACTGCACTTAGCGTCTATTCGATGGGCATCTACATCGGTTCCGGCCTGGCCTACCTGCTCGGTGGACTAGTCGTGGCATATGCTTCGACCCAATCCATGTGGACCATTCCGTTGCTGGGAGCCGTCCATCCCTGGCAGATCATCTTTCTTTCGATCGGTCTTCCGGGCATTGCTGTGGCGCCCCTGCTCTTTACGGTACGCGAACCTTCCGCACGCCCTGGAACCGCCCGACGGGCGGCTGTTCCAACGCGGCAAGTCTTCTCCTATATCTTCAAAAACCGGCGGACATTTCTGCTCCACAACATCGGCTTCGGCCTGCTCGCGCTCTCTTCATACGCCAGCGCCGCTTGGGTGCCGGAATTCTATCGGCGCAATTTCCACTGGGCAATCGGAAGCACAGGCGTCGTCTACGGCTCCTGCGTCGCGATCTTCGGTTGCGTTGGAATCATCAGCGCCGGCCGGATCGCTGACTACTTGCGCAGGCGCGGCCGGGACAACGCGACTCTGTTTGTGGGTGCACTGATCGGGCTAGTCGGGATACCTGTTAACTGTCTTTTGTACCTGGCGCCGTCGGCGACTTTGGCAACCCTCTGGTTGGTTGCCGGCTGCGCGCTTGCCGCAGCTCCCTTCGGCATCGCTCCCGCCGCCATTCAGCAAATGATGCCTCCAACCATGCGTGGTCAGGCCTCCGCTGTGTATTTGTTCTCCATCAATCTCATCGGGCTGGGAATCGGGCCCACTGCCGTGGGAGCATTGACACAGTATGCGTTTGGACGCGATGATGCCGTGCGTTACTCGCTGGTCATCGTGACATCGGTGGCATGCGGACTCGCTGCGGTGTTTCTCTATTCAGCCTTAAAGCCGTTCCTCGCCAGTCTCGAAAGCGTGCGCGTTTGGAACGCTACCCACTCCGCTTGAGCTGATCGGCGGGAGTTTCTTGCAAGAAAGGTTCTCGAGTGCACTCCGATGTCATATCAGTTCGTCCCGGCGAAGAACTGAATCTAGTTTCCCTCGCCGATTGGCTGCTTGGAAAAATCGAAGGCGCGGAACGAGGCGTCACTGTCGAACAATTTCCAGGTGGACACTCGAACCTGACCTATCTGTTGCGGATGAATGCAGATGACCGCGAGTACGTGCTCAGGCGCGCTCCTCTTGGTCCCGTTGCGCCCAAAGCCCACGACATGGCGCGCGAATTTCGGGTGCTCCAGGCGGTGCATCCGCATTTTCGGGAAGCTCCAGCCGTTTTTTATTTGTGCGAGGATCCAGCAGTGCTGGGCGCGGTTTTCTTTCTCATGGAGCGCAGGCATGGGCTAATACTGCGCGATGAGGTTCCACCTCAGCTCGCTAAGGTGCCGAATTACGCGCAGGGTGTGAGCGAAGCCTTTATCGATTGCTTGATCCGCCTGCATGCCATCGATGTTTCGAAGACGGGATTAATTGCTCTGGGCAAGCCCGAAGGATTTCTTGAACGCCAGGTGCAGGGCTGGGCCGATCGTTGGAACCGGGCTAAAACTGATGACATGCCTAAGATGGATAGTGTGATTCGATGGCTCATCGATCGCCGGCCAGTTTCTCCCGCGCCGACCCTCGTGCATAACGACTACAAGCTGGATAACATCATGCTTGCGGTTGGTCCTGCGGGTCGCATCGAGGCTGTGGACAAAATCGACGCTGTGAACAGAATCGAGGCGGTGAACAAAATCGAAGCCGTGCTTGATTGGGAGATGGCAACCGTCGGCGATCCGCTGGCCGATCTTGGTTTGACTCTCTGTTACTGGGCTTGGGCAGAAGCGCCGCAACTGCGCGCGCGCGGAGTGCCCGCTCTCACATCGCAGGCCGGATGGTACACACGAGATCAGTTCGTACAACGCTATGC
Source organism: uncultured Acidobacteriota bacterium (assembly GCA_963717205.1). Taxonomy (GTDB): domain Bacteria; phylum Acidobacteriota; class Terriglobia; order Terriglobales; family Acidobacteriaceae; genus Sulfotelmatobacter. The sequence goes on from CAVQVP010000003.1 coordinate 1,020,715, forward strand.
GGAACGCACCGGTCGCGACCTTTCGCACATCGCTTACTATGAAGTGCTCGGCGTCTTCAAGCTGGCCGTAATTCTGCAGCAGATCTACTATCGCTTCCGGCGTGGCCAAACCAAAGACACGCGCTTCCAAAATCTCGGCGAACCTGTCCGAGGATTAGTCGAGCTCGCGGACTCCCTCACAGGAAAACTCAGTTGAGCACCCTGTATCTTGTGCGCCATGGCCAGGCGGGAACCCGCGACGCTTACGATTCCCTCTCTGAGTTGGGAAAGCGGCAGGCGCGGCTGCTGGGTGAGCATTTCGTCTCCCAGGGAATCAAATTTGCCTCGGCCTATGTGGGAGCGCTGTCCCGCCAGCAGCAAACCGCCACCGAGGTCGGCGCGGCTTATGCCGATGCTGGTGTTTCCTTCCCCGCGGTGAGCGTCGATCCTGCCTGGGATGAGTTTGATCTCAGCCGCGTGTATCGCGAGATTGCTCCGCGTTTGTGTGCTGAGGATTCTGAATTCCGCCGCGAATACGAAGAAATGCGGGACCAGGTGCGAATCAGCCAAGGCGCGCACGCAGCAAGAATTCATCGCAAATGGCTGCCTTGTGATACGAAAGTGGTGGAGGCCTGGCTTGCCGGTCGTTTCCCCTTCAGCGGCGAAACGTGGCAGCAATTCCGCGAGCGCGTTGCGGCCTGCCGATCGAAAATCCCTGACGCACGCGAGAACACTCTCATCGTCACGTCGGCCACGCCGGTTGCGATTTGCACTGGCCTGTCCCTGGAGATTTCCGACGCGCGCGTAATGCGCCTCGCTGGCGCAGTGTACAACGCATCCTACACAATCCTGCGTTTGAGAAAAGAGCAACTACGGTTGTTTACCTTCAATGCCGTGCCGCACCTCGCCGCTGACGGCCTCTGCACCCACCGCTAAGAGCCCTTTCACAACTAGAAGTCATCGCATAGATGAGTGCGGGAAGGGCACAACGTTCAGAGGCTGGGGAAAAACTCAAAGATTCTCCACGAAAAGGGAAGGGCACGAGTTCACTCGTGCCGTTAAGTCGTTGGAAATGCGTCCGCGCTTTAGCGCCAGCGGTATGCTTCTAGCACTCTCAAGCTCTCGCGTAGAGCTGCACGAATTGCGGAAAGAATTCACCAATCCAGCCACCAAAATGGAAGAGCAGTTCTTCACAGCCGCACACGTCGGCGACCGTGGAAGAGCGGCGCTTCAGCGCCGCGTAAGCCGCTGAAACTTTTCGGGGCTTCAGCCCCCGTGGTCGTCTTACGTATAGTAGCGAACCACCCACTCCGCCACGCAGCACGGCTTGTCGCTATCCTGCGTTTCCACCGTCGCATCAAATATTGCTTCAATCGCGTCAGGCAACTCTTTCAGCGATCGAAGAGTAAAATGCGCCCGAATCTTCGAGCCGGCGCGAACCGGAGAAGGAAAACGAACACGATTCAAACCGTAATTGACGGCCATACGGATACCGCTTCGGATCTCAATTGCCTCCTTCATGAAGCGGCTCAACAGCGAGAGAGTTAAGAACCCGTGCGCAATCGTGCTCCCGTAAGGCGACTTACTCTGTGCACGTTCGCGGTCTACATGGATCCATTGGCGATCTTCGGTAACATCGGCAAACTGCTGAATGCGCTCCTGAGTGACGGCGAACCATTCCGTCATGCCGATTTCGCGACCCACCAAATCTTTCAAGGACTCAGGTGTTTCGACTACGAGTGGCATGGATGTCTCCTACAGGTTCCGCGAAAACCCCCGCCTCAAACGATTACACGCAGGAGATCAACGCCCTGCCCGCGGCCCGCTCCATTTCCGAAGCTCGATCTTCGCAATCGATTCAGTGTGAACCTCGTCCGGACCATCCGCCAAACGTAGAGTGCGCACATTCGCCCACGCGCCAGCCAGAAACGTGTCCTGCGAAACTCCCGCACCTCCATGCGCCTGAATCGCACGGTCCAGGACGCGCAGAACGACATTCGGCGCCACCACTTTAATCATCGCAATCTCCGCCCGCGCTTCCTTGTTTCCGACAGTGTCCATCATGTAAGCGGCATTCAAAGTCAGAAGACGTGCCTGCTCGATCTCCATCCGCGATCGCGCAATGTCAGCCCGTATCGTTCCCTGCTCGGCCAGCGGCTTGCCAAAGGCCACGCGTGCCTGCACCCGCTTGCACATGGTTTCAAGCGCGCGTTCAGCCACCCCAATGCAGCGCATGCAGTGATGAATGCGCCCCGGCCCCAGCCGCCCCTGGGCAATCTCAAAGCCTCGTCCTTCGCCGAGCAACATATTCGAGACCGGCACGCGCACGTTTTCAAAGGTGATTTCGCCGTGCCCATGCGGCGCATGGTCATATCCAAAAACCGTCAGCATGCGTTCAATCTTGACTCCTGCCGCGTCCATCGGCACTAACACCATCGACTGTTGTAGATGGCGCGGGGCCGCGCCATCGGGCTTTCCCAGGTCAGTGCGGCCCATGAAGATCGCAATCTTGCAGCGCGGATCGCCCGCTCCCGAGGACCACCACTTGCGCCCATTGATCACGTACTCGTCGCCCTGCCGAACAATGCTCGCCTCAATATTGGTTGCATCCGATGAGGCCACCGCCGGCTCCGTCATCGCGAAGCACGACCGAATCTCGCCCGCAAGCAGCGGTTTCAACCATCGCTCCTTCTGCTCCGCTGTGCCGTAACGCGCCAGCACTTCCATGTTGCCCGTGTCCGGCGCCGAGCAATTGAATACCTCAGGAGCGATGAAGCTGCGCCCCATAATTTCGGCCAGCGGCGCATACTCCAGATTCGTTAACCCCTGTCCATGCGCACCATCCGGCAGAAATAAATTCCACAGCCCCGCAGCGCGGGCTTTTGGCTTGAGCTCTTCAATGACGCTGGGCGGCGACCAGCGGTTGCGCTCAATCTCGTCGTCATAGCGCTGCTCATTCGGATAAATGTACTCATCCATGAACCGCTGCAGACGCCGTTGCAGGTCCTTTACTTTGTCGCTGAGCGCAAAATCCATTTCTGCCGCCTATCCTCTTTGTGTTTCCGGTCTGCAGCTTGCCCACCTATCTTCCACTAAAAGCCGGGGGACGCTTCTCCACGAAATGCGCGACACCCTCTTTGAAATCCTCAGTCTTGAAACTCGCCATCATCTCATTCACGGACACATCAAAAGCTTCCGAGAGTGGCTGGAACATGGCCTCGTACACCTGGCGCTTGATGATGCGCAACGAGCGCGGGCTCACTGTAGAAGCCAGTTCGCGGGCATATTCATGCACCTTCTCAAGAAAACTTTCTTGCGGAAGGATTCGGTTCACTAAACCGATGCGCAATGCCTCTGCGGCATCGATCGTCCGCGCAGAAAACAACAGATCGAGAGCGTTTGCAATTCCAACAATGCGGGGCAACATCCAGGCCATGCCATACTCGGCAACCAGCCCTCGCCGCGCGAATGTAGTGCTGAAGCGGGATGCGTCCGATGCCAGCCGCAAATCGCAATAGAGAGTGATCACCAGGCCCAGGCCAACCACTGGACCATTGATGGCGGCAATCACCGGCTTGCCGATCGCCGGGAAATAAGAGTATCTCTTCTGAAAATCAAGCGGTACGCCGCTCGCGCCGATGTCCGCCTCGCGGCCCTGATTCTCGCTTTTCTGATCCTCGCGGTTCCGATCAACGAAGCCGTGCTCCGCCACCGCACTCAGCAGCGACATGTCAGCACCCGCGCAAAAGCCCCGTCCCGCGCCCGTCAAAACGATTACCCGGACATCTTCGTCGCGCTCCGCGTTCTCCATCGCCGAACGTACTTCCTTCTCCATCACCGCAGTCCAGGCGTTCAGTTTGTCCGGCCGGTTCAAAGTAATCGTGGCCACTCGATTCGCTACGCTATAGAGGATTTCTTGGTTTTGCATGACGCGCGATTATATAAAAATAATTTGCGTTAGTCACTATCATGTTAGAGCGACTATCGAGATGCGGGTTCTTGACGCGATCGTTCTGCACGAGGGCGTTCGGAAGAAGCGGCCTACGGTGGCGTTGAAGAGCTTGGGATCGTCGTAGGGAACCATGGATCACCCATGACAAGCATTCGACGGCAGTTCGATCGCCTGAGGGCTGCGAAGGTGGGCAACTTTGCTCACCTGGGGGTGCCGGCTTTCAACAGGTTGGCGAGGGACCGAATGCCGTGACATTCAAGCTGATGCATCAGCTTTTGCCAGAGGCGGGCCGTGACAAATGCATCGTAAAGCGCGTGATGGGCATCACCGAACTCGATGTTGTAGACCTTCGCCAGCGAGGCCAGGTCCAATTGTTCCAGGCGATGAAACAGATCCTCCGAGTAGCGCTCCTTCCGTAAGAGCCAGCGATGAATCTGGGCTGTATCCACGACAGGGTTATCGAGCGAGTGTTCGGTGGCTCGCAGTTCTTTGCGCAGAATATCCAGATCAATCTTGATGAAGTGTCCGACCAGAACCGCCCCAGCGATGTAATCCTTCAGCTCTGCCAGGACCTGAAGCGGCGGTTCTCCCTGTTCGATATCGCTGGGTCGAAGCTTGTGCACGATCACCGTACCTGCCGGAATCTCCACGCCAGGGTTCAGCACCCGGTAAAACTGCTCGTCGTAAGGTTTGCCGACAACGGCCGGAATAAGCGCGTTGCGGGTACGAGTACCTCACGAGCATGCACAGCAGTTTCCGGGTCGACGGTTTTACGGCCATGAGAGTAGTCGGATCGCAGACAGTTTCTCGAATTCTGACGGTCTCTCGAAAGAATTGGGTCGACTCTACTTCAGTCCGTCAACGACATACAGGTCCGAAGTGATGCGTTGGTAGGTGTACACGTAGCTCTTGAGGTCGCGAGAAAACTGCGGAGGTGCGTTGGAAAAAAGCCCGGTGGGATCCGCCGGAGAAAATAATCTGAGCAGCTTGCGTTGTCCAGTTGCCAAGTCGATGGTGAAGATCTTACTGGGCACCTCCCGGCGCCCCACGAGTAAGGACTTGCCGTCTGGCGTCCACTGCACGGGAACGTCTCCGGGTTGCGCATTCCGAACAAGCTGCGGTGAACCGGTGGCCAAGGGGTAGATCGTAATTTTTCCTTCCGGATCCTGCGCCGCCACCTGCTTCCCGTCGGGCGATATACAACTGCGATAAGCGATGCTCACACCCTCGGGAGTAACTGGCCGCGGCGCCCCTTCTTCAACGCCTTGCAGCCACAGCCTCAATCCATGGCCCCCCGCTATGCTGCCCAGTTCCAGAATATGACGAGTGTCCGGCAGGAAATAGGCCTGGTGAACGTTAATGTCCCCGGTTGAGATTGGCCGGGATTCACCGGCGCCGGTCGGCAGTTCGATCAAGTTGCGTCGCGCGTTAGAATTGAGGGCCAGCGCCCACTTTCCATCCGGAGATAAACTTGGACTTCTACCGTCGCCTAGCCGCACTGCCGGCGAGCCGTCGGTTCCTCGGACATACAACCCGCCGGTCTCGCCCCCCGCCTCACCTGTCTCGTCAAAGGAGACCAGCCTCCCGTCATCGCTGATATCTCTTGGCACCGACCAGTCGTGCCAACTCAGGTCGCGTTCCTTGGTCTCTCCTGGCGCAAGGCCGATCATGCCGGCGCGTAAATCATCGCGCGAGAACAGCACGCGGCCGTCCTTCGAAATATCATGCAAAGTCAGCGTACCCGTTCCCAGGTAGACGAGCCGTTCTTTTCCAGTCAGGGTAACGGCGCGCAACTCGCGACTAGATCCTGATGTAGTACCGGTGAACCAGATTTCGTTTCCTCCCGGCCACCAAGCCAGGCCCTGCGCACTCACGAACTCCCCGGTCAGCGTTTTCTTGTTGCCGGCTTCGTCGACCGTAGCAATGGTGCCGTCATCATCCCTCTGGTATGCATGATCGACGAACGCCACTAAATGCCCGTTGGGGGACACTCGCGGATGGCTTACCCACCCGGCGGTCTCGTACAACACTTTTCCCAACGGATATTCCAGCCGCACTTTCCCGCCAACCCGCCGTACGACTGCGATGCTTGTGCCGTCAGGGGCCCAGTCAGCGTATTCCACATCATCCGCGATGTCTCGCGGCGCGCCGCCTCCGCGTGGAGCGCGGGCCAGCATCCCAGCCGACTCGAAACCCATTACAAAGTGCCGATTGGTGGAGACAGCCAATTCTCCCGAGCTAGAGATGGCCAGTATGTCGGTGGTTTGTAAACCAAGAGCCCGTGATTCAGTGCTTCCGTTTTCCGCAACAAACAACTCCTCGGGCCGCCCCTCCCAGGCAGCGCCATAAATCAAGTTGCCGTCGGCCGTGAAGCGTGCATTCCAAATCGTCCCCCGTCGGAAGGTGATGCGGTGCAGCTTAGGATGTAACGCCGCAACGCTCGGATGCAGCCATGCCCTTAATCCCAGTCCGGCCGCCGCGAGCACAACTAAAGACACCATCACAGGCAACCAGGCCCATCGCTTCCGTATCGGTGCTGCCGCTGCAGCGGTCGTGGTTGAGATTCCGCTGACCGATTCGAGGGCGAAGGCAATATCCTGCGCCGACTGAAAACGCTGGCCGGGCTGCTTCTCGATGCAGTGCCGCACAATCCTTTCCTGCGCTGGTGTGACCGGGAGGTTCCTGCCGGAGAAGTCAGAGGGCTCGTCATTCAGAATGGCGGTCATGGTCTCGGCGCCGGTGTTGCGCTTGAAAGCACGCTGACCGCTGAACATTTCGTACAGAATGCTGCCGAAACTAAAGATATCAGAGCGATAGTCCGCGGTTTCGCCCCGTACCTGCTCGGGCGACATGTAGCCCATGGTCCCCAGAACCTGACCAGCGTTCGTTTCCGCCACAGTGACGCCATCTACCGTTTCAGCGATCATCTGCGGCCGGCGCAGCTTCGCCAGGCCGAAATCCAGAATTTTAAGTCTCCCGTTGCGCGTTACAAAGATGTTCTCTGGCTTAAGGTCACGGTGAACAATACCTTGTTCGTGGGCTGCCGCCAGACCTTGCGCAAGCTGGACAGCGAGGTCGATGGCTTTGCGCGGTGCCATGCCCGAAGATGAAATGAGCTGCCGCAGCGTTTCGCCCTCGAGTAACTCCGAAACGATGTAGTGAATTCCCCCGGCGCTGCCAACGTCGTAAACGGAAACAATATTGGGATGATTCAGCGCGGCGACCGCTCGCGCCTCTTGCTCAAATCGGCGCAAGCGATCCGGATCAGCGGTAAACGACTCAGGCAGCAATTTCAGCGCAACATCGCGCAACAGACGAGTGTCGCGTGCTCGGTACACTTCGCCCATTCCACCAGCACCGATGAGCGAGACAATTTTGTAAGGACCTAACTGCGTTTCCGCCGCGAGAGACATAACCGGCCAGGATTATAAATCTTCCCAGGCAACTTTTGGTTGTGATGTTCAAGGTCGAAGATTTTTTCGGCGGTGGACGCCAATTGCGGGCGGTTGACGGGCAATCCGGAAACTAATGCCGCCTTAAGTTAGAGCTCATGGGGCAGATGCGTGAACGTTGGATCCGGCCGCCGACCTGCACCCCATGACCTCCAGCCGTTGATCGAACCAAAAGCGCGCTAACTTAAGCAGAATTCCTTCCGGCTTGCCGACCAACCGGCACGATCAGAACTCCAGCCGCGCTTGAAACGCGATCATTCGTGGACTACTATCGCCACCTAAACCGACGCCCAGCAGGCCGGTCGGCGGAGACGTGGTGGACGTGAGTGCGCCAAATCCACTCTGCGTGGAAGGATTTCCCGGAATGCCAGCCTGCACCATGCTTGGAAGCGCAAAATTCGGATGATTGAACACATTAAAGAACTGCCCTTCAAATCGGAGCTTCATGTGCTCACTCAATGGAAACCATTTTGTCAGGTAGAAGTCGCTCCAGAGGAAATCGGGACCGCGCAGGGTATTGCGGCCGAGGCTTCCGAATTGGCACGTCTGCGGGCTGTCGCCTCCATAGCACTGCCCCGTACTCGAATCGACCGCCGATACAAATGCGTCCGGATTAAGCCACTGTAGCGTTCCCGCCTGAGTTACGCCGGGAATCGGATGATGCTCATACAGCGGAACGCCGGGAACGATACTGGCGAACTGCGGTCCGCTGCCCTGCACGATGCCGTTTCCGTTTGCTGAATAAGGCGTACTCAGCACCGAGAATGGAACTCCGCTATGCCAGAACGCCGTTCCGGAAATCTGCCAGCCGTTGAGCGCGTAGCCCAGCGAATGACTGCGCACTCTGATCGGCAGCTGATACACGTACTGCGCGTTGAGATTGTGCCGGATGTCGTAGTCGCAGGGGCCATAATCGCGGGCCAGGTCTCCCGGCAGAGGCGAGAGAATCCCTCCTGCGGAAAACGGAAGGAACCCTCCGTTCGAGACCGTATCCATGCAACGGCTCCAGGTGTAGTCGACCTGCCCTTGCAGGCCATGTCCGAGGCGCTTCATCGCGGTCAGTTGAAGGCCGTTGTAGTGGCTGTTCGCGCCGGTGGAGAACTGGGTCACCGCGCCGAATCGTGGATCGGTTGACCGCAGGTAGGGAAACGGCGCAAAACAGCCCTGACACACGGTTTGGTAGCCGTTGACTTGGGTTGAGTACGGTTGATTCACGGCCCGCGTGCCTACGTACTGCGCTTGCAAACTGGCCGTCGTTCCAAATTGATGTTCCATTCCCAGGCTCCACTCCATGAAGTAAGGTGCGTGGAGTTTGCCGTCCGGGACGGCCGTGATCGCAACCGGTGGAAGACAGCTTGCGGGGCTTGATTGTGGAGACGCGCACGAAAGCCCTCCCTGGGGAAATCCCGAAGTAAAAATCCGATTTGCCGCTATGGTTGCGTCGACTGCGCTGTTGGGCACCCCCGGCGCGATGGCCGTGGCACCCACGCTGCCAAGCACGCCTCCCTGAAACGTCTTGTCGTACGGAGGGTTCGTGCCGATCAGGTCAGCCACCGTGCCCGGCAGGATATCGCTGAAAATCCCGAAGCCGGTGCGGAGCACGGATTTTGGCTCGAACTGCCACGCAAGCGCAGTTCGCGGCTGCAGAATGGCCAGCGGTGTAGACGAAAACAGATTGCGGAGATGAGCCTGGATGGCCTGATTCAGCGGTTGATTGACATCATGCGAGATGGAACCGAAGGAGCCGCGAAGACGGGCGACCTGATCATGAGGATTCAGCGGATTGGAGTTGTAGGTGTCGCGCAGACCGAACGTCCAGGTTAGGGTGCGAGTTACTTTCCAGGTGTCTTGCGCATAGACATCGAGATTGAGAAAGTTGAAGGGTTCATTTGCGTTCGAAGGGAATGTCTTCGACGCGGTATTTGCTACTCCATTGATGAATTGCTGCAAGTTCGCATAGGTCACGGTGGGAACCGTACCTTCCCCGAAGTCGTAGTCGTTCAGGCGAAAGATACGGGTATTGGTTCCGAACCGCAGTTCATGAGCGCCACGACTCCAGGCGAGGTTGTCATTGATGAAAAAGCGGGATGCGCGCCGGCCTTGAATCCAGGTGTTGTCGAGCCCTCCCATGGGTGTGAAGGCATTCGCGCCGGTGCCCTGCAACACAATCGGAAACGCCGAAAGTGTCCGCTGCAGGTTGCTTGGCCCGAACAGGCTCTCGTACCAGGAGAACGCCGGATTGAAGTAGTTAACCAGGTTCTGCGAGAAGACGTGCGTGTGTCCTGCCGCGAAAGAATAGAGGGGCTGCGGGGAAAACGCATCGAACATCGGGTTGATAGGGTCCGTCCACGCGGCTTGCAGACCGGTGTCCGACTGAAAGCGAAACCAAGCCGTATCTTTCGGGTGGATGTTGTAATCGACGCGGACGGTCTGCACCTGCTCGTGGTCGTCGCTGGAATGCGAGACGCTCTGCCGGTTCGCGCAACCATCTCCGGAGGCGCCAAGCGGGCATCCAAGTATCGCGGTCGGTGTCCCGGCGGTATTTCCATACAGCGAGAACATCTGCTGATAGAACGGGACTGAGGGAGAGGGAAGTTGCTGCAGCACGTATTGTTGGAATGCCAGGCTGGGAACAATCGTGGGCGTGACGATGGGCAGTGCGATCCGCACCCATTCGCTGTCGAAGAAGAAAAAAAGCTTGTCGTGCGCAATCGGGCCGCCGAGACTGCCTCCAAAGTGATTCACTGTCGATCTGGGCTTGTGGTTCCCCGGAGTCGCATTGGTAAAGTAGTCCGCTGCATTCAGTAGCGAACCATTCCACAGCTCGTAGAGGTTTCCGTGAAACTGATTCGTGCCGGACTTGGTGACATAGTTGACCTGTGATGCGCCATACCGTCCTTGATCCACGGAATAGGAAAGCGTGTTGACGGTCACTTCTGAAATCGAATTCAGCCCCAGCACGAGGTTGGTTGAGAGTCCGCTGTTGAGGTTGGTGAGCGGGTCATTGGTTTCGAGTCCGTCAACGATATAGCCGTTGGAGAGGGCGGGCAGTCCATTGAATTCCACGTTGCCGTACCCGTTTGTGCCGCCAACGAAATCATTGCCGCTGCCTGCCGTGTTGATCACGGCCCCCGGGGCAAACTGCAGAGGGTAGGTCAGGTCACCTCCCGGATTGGGCAAGTCCTCCAGCGCCGGCGCATTCAGCGTGGTAGATGTGTTTGCATTTTCCGGATTGAGAATTGGAGCTTCGCTGCTTACCTCAACCGCCTCATTGGACCTCGCCACCTTGAGCGTGAAATCCAAACTTTGTTTTTGGCCCAGGCCCGAAATGACGTTGTCATTTTGCCCCGAATCGAAGCCCTGTGCTTCCGCCCTCACCGAATAGGTGCCCGGCTTTAACTGTGGAAAGTCAAATCGTCCCGCGTCATCGGTACGGGCACTGCGCTTCAGGCCGGTCTCATGATTCGTTATCGTCACAGTGGCGCCCCGCACAACCGCATCGGTTGTGTCTCGCACTTGGCCAACGATGGCGCTGGTGGTTTCTCCTTGTGCCAGCGCTTTCGCCGGAAGAAGACACGCCGCCGTCAATACAACAAAAGCAAAGTTCGCTGCCCGCGCCATGAAAACCCCACTTCTCTGCCCTGAAGTGGCGAAGTGCCACTCTCTCGCCTATTAACCAGAGGTTATTTGTCATAGTTAACCACAGTTAATAGAAACAGGCAAGGACGGAGGGAAGGCTGACAACCTCGGCAATTACACCGAGTGACGGCAACTCGGAAACCGTAAAGCCTTAAGTTAGCGCTTATGGGGCAGATGCCTGAATACTGGATCCGGCTGCCGACATACCCCAAGGCCTCCAGTTGTTGATCGCACCATGAGCGCATGAAATGGGCTTCCGCAGCGCAAGGCAGCCCTTAAATAAGAACGAACGATTCGGCTATTATCCGCGCAATGAAGTCACACCTAGGCCAGCAAGACTCGTCCCCGCCGAGCGAGACCCGCCGAGGGCCCTGCTCCACACATCGGTCGCGCGCAGCGGCATCGCTAACCCCTGTTCAAGCAAATCGCTAAAGATTCCGATAGCGGCCCATTCCTCCTGCGTGGCCTACTGGTCCTAACCGGACCTGAGGTAAGGAGAGAAATGTTGTTGCAGAAAAAACTTGTGCGGCTTGCGATTGCACGCTAGATGGTAGTCCCATTTAAGTTACGATCGGCGGCAAGACGGTTGATGTGTGCTGTGACGAGTGTGCACAGAAGGCTGAAGGAAACAAACTCTTCCGCGACATCAGCAAGCAAGGGCTGAGCATTCAGCGAATATTCCTTGAATAAGAACGAACGATCGTGCTATTATGCGCACAATGAAAGCACACCGCCAGGCCAGCAAGACTTCTCTGCGGCGAGCGAGGCGCGCTGACGATCCTGCTCCACACAACGGCCGCGCGCAGCGGCCTCGGGGACTCCGCACGCGCCGTGCCATCCTGCGAAAAGCAGTCAATATCGCCTCCGTCGAAGGTCTCGAAGGGTTGACCATTGGAAAACTCGCAACCGAGCTGTGCCTCAGCAAGAGTGGGCTCTTCGCGCACTTCGGCTCTAAAGAAGACTTGCAATGCGCGGTCGTCGACGCAGCCCGCGAGATCTTTGTCGACGTGGTCGTGCGTCCCGCCTATCAATTTCAGGGACTGAAGCGGCTACGGGCTCTATGCGAAAACTGGCTGGCCTACGGTCAGCAGAGAGTCTTTCCCGGCGGCTGTTTTTTTTCCGCGGCATCGCTTGAATTCGACGACCGGCCCGGCCGGGTGCGCGATCAGATCGTAGGGCTGATGAAGAGGTGGCTCGGAAATCTCGAGCAGGCTGCGCGGGACGCGCAGTCTCTCGGCGAAATCTCAAAAGACGCAGACGTTCGCCAGCTTGCCTTCGAAATTCAGGCCCTCGCCATGGGAGCGAATTGGAGTTCGCGCTTGTTCCGCGACCCGGGCGTGTACGACTCAGTCCGCACCGCGATTTTGCGGCGAATTGAGGAAGCTACCGAAATCACACAAGCGAGGGAGTGATGCGCATTCGCCCGAGCCTCCTGGCTTTCGCCTCCGCGGGACTCATCTTCGCGAGAGCGATCTTCATGCTGGCGGCGCAGACCAGTGGTGCGCAGACCGGTGCGGCACAGGCCCCGGCGTCAACCACCGAAATTCCAATCCAGCGTTGTGATCGGCTGCCGGTCGTGATTCTGCAAGTGGACAAAGAAGACAAACGCTTTCTGGTTGACACGGCCGCGACCTCCTTCCTCAACGCAAAGTCATTCATCGGCGGCCGCGCCAAGGAAGTGCAGATCCACTCCTGGAATCAAACCACAGCATTGAACGCCAGCAATGTTTCTATCGAGGAATTCGCCTTGGGCAGTCATGTCATTCGGAACGTCGAGTTACCCGCGATCGACTTAAGCGCCATCTCGAAGGCATGCGGTGGGCGCCTCGATGGAATCCTGGGCGTCGATCTCCTCGAGCGCTTGGAAGTGACCATCGACCTGGAGCGCAGTGTGGCTCGCCTCGGCGTTGCTCCGCGAAATTCCTCAGAATTATCTCTCATCTTCGAGATGCAGAAGGCAATCGAGTCCTGCTCCGCAGCCTTTAACAACGCAGACGCAGAAGCGCTGACCTCCTGTTTCGATCCGGAGTTCGCGCTCAGCTCGCCGCGCGGAGAGCTTCACGGCGTCGACCAGGCCATGAACTACTTTCAGCAGTACTTTGGCACCAGTCCGCACGCACGTCTTTCGATGACGATGAGTGATCAGCGCGCCGTCGGAGAATTGGTTTGGGCCCTCTATGACTACACCATTGAAACCCCGGCCAAACATACATCCGGCCGCGGAATGATGATATGCCGCAAATCGGAAAATCACTGGCATATCCTGAGCATGCACGAATCCCCCTTCGTAGCCTCCGTAATTTCAAGACCCTAAACCCCAGCACCGACACAGCGGCCCTTTCTGTGGTCCAGATCAAGTACTGTAGAATACTGGTGCCGCGCCAGAATACTGGTGCCGCGCCGAAAACGGGCCCGTAGCTCAGCGGTTAGAGCAGTGGACTCATAATCCATTGGTCCAAGGTTCAAATCCTTGCGGGCCCACCATCCAAACCACTGAGCATTAGTTAGGCAGCGGCGCAAGCGAGGGTGCCGTTGCTGTTTTCACCATTTCTGGTGCAACTATGCCCGAACTCTGCCCGAGTGAGTTTTGCTTCTCATTCAGCTTCCGGGCCGCTTCCCTAAGGTCGGCGTCGTCGATGATGTTGTAGCGTTCAAAGAGGGAGCGCGTCTTGGTTTGAAACAACTCTGGCTGACCGTGACGCGTTGGCGGGTTTCGTGGTGGCTCATGGCGCCGATCAATACGACCAGGCCAGCGGCGATCATCGGCCCCGCGAATGCAAGCACGTAAAAGTTTCCGGGAACTTTCATTCGCGAATCCTCGTACAGAGCTCCAGGGGTAGTGTATGAAGCGTCTCGGTTTCTGGCTTGTCTTGCTAGTTCCCGGCTTGCTCCACGCTCAGCATGCTCTCGAGACTTCGGCGCAGCAAAAGTTCATTTCTGAAGGTACGATTCGCTTGCACCTGGAAGCCGGCGGCTACACTATCGCGCCCGCCGATTCTGCGAACATCGTTGTGACCTGCCGCGCCCATACGGAGGAACAACTCAAGCGCGTCAAGGTTGAGATCAAACCGACAGCTACAAGCGCCGACGTTTACGTTTCCGAAACCCCGCACAATAACTTCCAGGCCACCATCGAGGTTCCTCGTCATTCCAATCTTTGGGCCAGACTGTCAGCGGGAGAACTGGACGTCGGAGACCTGGAAGGCGATAAGAATCTCGAAGTTCTTGCTGGACGCATTCAGATCGACATTCCCCACCCTGAGGTGTACGGTCACCGCGATGCTTCGGTCACCACCGGCAGCATTGAGTCCTCTGCGTTCGATGTCTCCAAAGGAGGTCTGTTCCGGTCATTCGAGCAGCAAGGTCCGGGGAAGTACCGTCTGCATGCGCACGTGATGACGGGAGAGATCGATCTGCGCAGGAGCAACTAAACTCCGCGCACAGGACGACAGAAACCAAGAATACCGTATAAAGCACGCCAACGGTTTGTGCTGCATTCTCTAGCCTCCCGAAGAGAAAGGGCTCATGCGCAATCTCGACCGAGGCCCTGGGCCAGCCAAGCATCGCGACGCTACACGCGCAATGGCAGCTCGCATACGATAACTCGAAATATCGCCGTTACACTCATCGACAGTTCAATTAGCGCTATCGCCTTGATTTCAACAGTTACTTCCGAGTTGCCCGAGATTCCAGCCTGCCCCACCCAAGCTCCGTCTGAACTTGGGTGGGAATTTTCGTCACCACCTACATGCTCCCTGCTTCGGTTTCTTGGTGGAATGGCGACAACCATTTGCCGCCTTTCTTCTGCCAGATCGACGTGGCGAAAACCTTTCCCCCTTGCTTTTTGCCGTCGCAAGTCGCGTCCTGCGTCCCCGTGTAGGTCATGACGACCGTGTCTTTGTCGAGCCACATATAGGAAAAATCGGAGAGCGAGAAGCTGTTGACCACACATCTCGCGTCCGTAATACTTTTCACAAGCTGCTCTTTGCCCTTGAATACCCCGCCATCGGCGATGCTTATGGAGTCGTTCGTGAACCACGCTACCGCCTGCTTTGCATCATGGTCTTTCCACGCTTGCCAGCCAGCTTTTTCATTACTCTCGAGTGTCTTCTCTATGGTTGCATTCATTTGCGAGAACAACGGTACTGCGGATAACAGCAGAGCGAAACCAAATGCCGTTAAAGCGATTCGACGCATACTCCTCCTCTAGTCTTAAGTTGTGACGAGGAACTATAGATCGGGCAAGATATCGTGTCAATCACGGCGAGGATTGCGATTGCTCCTGAAACTTAACGAATGGGTAACTGTTGAAATATCCCGATTAGACTCAAAACCCCTCAATGAGCGGAAATGGCCTGGTTTCAACAGCTACCTTTAGGACGCGCTTGAGTGTATGCTTCATCGGCAGGAAACTGCTGCTCGGGGTGAATGCTAGAGAGAACGCCCGGAGATCTGCGTAAACGGCGACTGTCGTTGGACCGGTGTCCTAGTGGCATTCATCGTCATTTGCAGCGGCCTCAATCCCTGCCGTCGAGGGCGATGTCCAACAAAAGGAGGAACGAATGAAGAAGATGTGTCTGGTTCTCTGCCTTGTGTGCCTGGTGTCGAGTGTCGCGCTGGCACAGGAGAAAACAAACGTTCAGTGGAAGTGCGACAAACCTTCAGATCAGCACAGCATTCCGGTCGGCGACAAGCCGGGTCACGCCTATGCGATCGAACAGATCAACTGTACGGCTATTAAAGGCGACATCGCCGGAAACAAGATGAAATCTGGTATCGGCACCGAGTTTCTCTACCTCAAGGGTGATGACGTAACCGGCCACGGTGAATTCGTCGAAAGCATGGAGAACGGCGACAAGAACGTCTACAAATACGAATTCTCCGGCACCATGAAGGACGGAGCATTCGAGTCCGGGACCAACAAATGGTCTCTTATCGAAGGTGGCGGAAAGATGAAGGGCGGTAAAGCGAGCGGCACCTGTAAAGCAAAGGCGAATCCCGACCAGTCCACCTCCTTCGACTGCATGGGAACATATACCCCTGCCACGACCTAGAGTGGCGGCACCCCTGCGTCACCGAGCGCAGGGGTGCGACGTCGTGCCACATCCGGGCGTCAACCGAATGATCCCACAGACTGCCAAAACCGGACAGCTAATGGGCAATAGCAAACCTGTTGATAAATCGCGACTACACTCATTAGGTGTGAGGAGACCTATGATTGAAGACTTATTCGACCTGATTGGGGGACGTAGCGTCATCAAGGCCGCTACTGAACTCTTCTATGACAAGGTCTTGCATGATGATAGCTTGCGCCATTTCTTTGAGGGAGTTGACTTGGCACACCTCCGGTCCCGACAGGCTATGTTCATTTCCATGCTCCTCGGTGGACGAGTGTATACGGGGAAAAGTATTCATGACGCCCATGCCCGCACCAGAGATCGCGGTCTGAGCGATGCGCACTTCGACTTGTTCCTCAAGCACTTTCGCGTAGCCCTGGAAGAAGTGGGAGTCAAGCCGGAAAATGCCGAGGAAGTCATGAAACGTCTGGAAAGCAAGCGAGGAACCGTACTGAACCAATAGATTGCTCCTTGAATAGGAACGCTTTGGGTGGGGGAACCCCATTCCGATCCAGTATCGTCGGCAACAGGGAACTCATTCGTCAACTGTTGAAATATCGCGATTAAACTCACTAACTCCGGCTGTGAGTGAAAATCGCCCTGATTGCAGTTATTTCTGTGGCGCGTTGAAGCGGAGTTCAATTAACGCCTGCGTTTCATCTGGAGCAGGGGCGTACTTCCAGTTCGCTACCGCCTCTTGCGCAGCTTTTAGCAACACCGGATTGCCACCCACCGGCGCGATCAATTTGACCGAACCATTGGGGGCGATCGTAGCCCGGAGCTTCACGACACCGGAAATGTGCAGTCGCCTCGCCAAATCCGGATAGATCGGAGCCACTTTGCGCTCGACTTCGCGTGAAGTGTCCGAATCCTGGGCGGATACGGCACTAGCCGCTACCATCAGCACGAGGAAAACAACAATAAGGCGACGCCACATTTAGCAAATCCAATAGTCACTCCAATCTACCGAGTTTTGATCTCAGGACGAAATTACGAAAGTCATTGGTTCAGTGCGGTTGGCGAAAGATCACGATTGCACTCATTGGGATCTACGAGTGCTATCGCCTCTGGCTGTTGAGAAAGTCCGTTTTCCTGAAAGCGGCGAAAGATTGGGGGATAGAAAATGTTTAGGAAAACCGAGAAGGTCGTTTGTAGGGCATCCTGACGCAATTTTATTTTTGCGAATTTCGCGGGAAAGTATTCTTCAACAGCCACGCCTGTTTTCAACACTCGTTATCTAAGGTTCGCCCCGCCTTATTTCAACGGACCTAGAACGTGCAAGAATGGTCTTGATTAGGAATTGATGGGAGCTTGTGCTCTTCGGTAAAACAGAGCGAATCTGGAGCAAACTTTGCCTTCCAGTTCTTGCCTCGGGACTGCTCGTGCTTCGCATCGTGCCCGGCCCCGCGGCAACCTGGGACGCGACATTCGTAACTTCCTCGCAACCAGCGCAAACTGGTGTCCAACCAGCTTCAGCGAGCCTCAGTTTTGTGCGTGTATTTTCGTCGGCTGATGATGTACGACCATTACACACTGTTCTGGACCGGACGCTTGACATCATTGCAGGGCCCGCGGACCCTGTAACTCGCGTGGATGCGTTGCGATCACCATCCGCTGTGACGACAGACTCGAACCACCGTGTCTTCGTCGCCGATCCGGGCGCTAAAGCCGTGCACGTGTTCGACTTTATTCGCTCGAAATACGGTCGTTTGGAGGGACGCGGCGACCGTCTGCGAGCTCCCACCTCGCTCGCCGTGGACGGTCGAGACAATCTATACGTCGTCGACCAGAGCAGTAGAACCGTACTCGTCTACGACTCGGCAGGAAAGTTTCGCCGTTACTTAGGGAAACTGAGAGGAGAGGAATCGTACTTCGATAGCCCAGCAGGGATCACGATCGATAGAGCCACGGGACGCATTTACGTCTGCGATAGGCAACGGCACATGATCTTTGTTATGGACGAGCGAGGGAGACTGATTCGCAAGCTCGGGAACCGCGGCGGTGGTGATCGTCCCGGCGAGTTCAGATTCCCCAGCCAGGTGGTCGCGGCCGGTAGCGAGCTGTTCGTGCTCGATGAAGGCAACACGCGCATTCAGGTTCTCGATACAGGGGGCCATTTCCTGCGCGCCATTAACCTGGCCTATGCAGATCATCGCACCGGATTGGCTGTAGACAATCGACGCAATATTTACGTCAGTGATCCGGTTCTCAACAAGATTCAGGTCTTCCGTCACGAAGGGCAAACGCTCTACACATTTGATCCAAGCACAATCAAAGGCGCGAACTTTAGGCAAGCATCAGGCATGTGGGTTGACACAGGCCGTAGCCTTTACGTGGTGGATTCTCAGAACAATCGCGTAGGTCTGTTTCAAATCAACGGAGAGAATGCGCCGCAGTGACTATCAGCGCTCGCACCATGTGTGCTCGTTCGTTGGTGAAAAATCCCGATAGCACTCATCGACCAACAGTCAAAACGTGTAATCGCCTGATTTCAACAGTTGATGAGTACCCAGTGTGTGGGAAGCTCTGTGGTGTTGCAAGCCCGCCCTCCGCCCGGGAGCGGGGAAGGCACTGATTGCTACCTATTCGGGGGACCACGACTTCAATACGAGCACCTCGCCCTCGGCGTCTCAGACGGTGATCAAGGCCAATACAAGCACCGCGATCACTTTTCAGTGGTGGTGAGGCAGCCGGTGACGGTTGTAGTCTCTGTGACGCCGCCCGCACCCGACATCCTGACCCCGACCGGGATCGTCACGGTGAGTGATGGTGTCGGGGACAGTTGCTTCGCTAGTTTGTCCTCCTCCGCTCCCGACATCGGAATCGGAAGTTGCATGTTCAACCCCAGCGCACCGGGGCCGCTGACGATAACCGCAAGCTACCCTGGCGATAGCAACTTCAATGCCAGCTCTGCAACGGCGAGTGGTTCCAGCGCTCTCAAGGTCGGCGACTTCTCGTTCTCCGTCGGGCCCCCTACGGAAACCATCTCGTCAGGGCACACGGCCACCTACACGGTTACTATCAACTCATTGGGCGGGTTCAGCGGCCTCGTCTCACTGACCTGCTCGGATCCGGCGCCGAAAACTACTTGCGTGATCAACCCCAGTTCGGTCACGGTGGGTGGCACCGTAACCTCTACAATCACCGTGGTGGCGTCCAAGGCCGCCGCGCACGGCTCTTGGACGCTAACGTTCACCGGGAAGTACGGAAGCGGAGTTCCGACAAGCGGAGGGCTAACGCACACCGCCAGTGCGTTCCTGAGCATCAAATGAGAAAATGGGGGCGGGTCCGGATCAGTTGCCTCGGACCCCGCCCCTGTTAAAACCCAGCGCGCACCGTCCCCGGCACAAGATTCTCAGAACCCTTATCTTCTCGATTCGATTAAACCTGAAAAACGAAATTGAGCCTTGAGCTCTCCTTATCCTTGCCGGAATTGATCGAGAGTGAGGGTACGTTTTGGATCAGGTGGCGAACGCAGAATCCAACTTCGGCGAAGTTGGAATTTCCCATTAAGGCCCTTTGACACAGTAAAGGTCCAGGGCCCTTGTGTGCACTCCCTATCTTGCGACCCATTTACATGACTTCTTTCGTAAAATACGTTCTTCAAGCCCCACGTTGGACGAACTTGGCTAGAAGAACCAAACATCCAGCCTGCATACACAAGTCGCCAACGCTGAAATACGAAAGGGAGGCATGGTCTGCCAGTATGAGCATCCGATTACCTGCGCCTGCCATTTGCCAAATCGGATACGTCGCCTGGAGCTTGGCTGGCATCCCGACAACTGGCATCACGCCGTCATTTAGCAAGGTCACCAACGCGTTTGAGGCGGTACCCAATATCAGGAAAAGAACACCGTAATTGACCTGCCTGATCCTGATCTCAACAGCTAGGACTGTCAGCCAAAACAACCAGCACATGGTCAAGCTGGCCGTATGTTTCCATGCTAGCCAAGTCACGAGCACGGCGACACCTTTGAACGCAGTTTTCATCTAGTTCTCGAGGCGTGTCTGATCGGGGGGAAACCGCTCCGAACACTGTGCCGGCCACCAGCAAGAGAAACATTAAACTACGAGTTAGCCGCCGAAGAATGGCACGAACGTGCCCTACAGCGCGTAACTGTTGATAAATCGTCGTTACACTCGTTGACCCGGGTAGACCGCTCCCGCACCTATGGCTTTGCATCGATCGAATTGCCGAAATCAAAATACTCGCGCCAAGAGACTATCCTGCCGCCGACCAAGTCCACGATGATTGCATCGTGCGTGACGGCCCGCGCTCCATCTCTTCGCCGAGTCGCATCCCAGTCCCACTCGATGGCCGCCTTAGCTCCGTCAGCCGAAATGAAGACATTCTTCACCGTGACTCGCAAATCGCGGAATTGCTTGAAATAACCGGCCATCGCTGTTTGCATTTCCTCAACGGGCACACGCCCTCCCGGCGAAATCAATTCCCCGCTTGGAAGCCAGTCAGGGGCGGCAATTCCAAAATCATGCTTCTCCCACGCTTGTGCCTGCCGGTCCACGAGTTCCCTGATCTTCACCGGGTTATCGTTTTTAGCAGGATCGTGTCGCGCAACTTGCGGTTGGTTCGAGTTACCGATTAGTTTGCCGGAGGCCTGGGCAGCCGTGGGTTCTTTCATGGCAATAACACCTAGTAGCAGCAAGGTCAGTAAAATGTGTTGAGTCATCGATTCGTTCTGTTTCCGCAAGGATTGCGAGCACTGTGGGAACACATTGCGCCGCGGGGTGAGAAACGTGGCTCGGCCTGCCAACCGTTCGCCTTCGGTCGAACCCAGGACAGCGGAAACGGTAAAAACCTGTGCCGTCCCTCACCCCGAGACTAAGGGAAAGCTTAGACCCGCCAATCGCCGAGTTCAAGAGCCGCAAGGGTGAGCATCAGCGCCGCATACCTGTTGTAACATCGTGACTACGCTCATTGGGAGGTTTTGAGTTCGCCCCTCGTTCGCTCAGATTGGTTTCTCCAAAATTGGAAAAAGTCGATTTGTCCGTCTGAGGCGGGTCGCCAAAGGCAGCGAAGGCCTATGAGAAGACGGAGCCACAATTTGTGTAATTTCCAAAAAGGAGCCATTCAAGTGAAAATGTATCACTCTTCCCAATGTTCATGCCCTTCTGACCCGATCAGTCCACGCTGAGAGGCCGCACAACAATCCCGACACGGTAGCGCCGAGCGAGTACTGGTAGCGTCTCGACGGTTCTTTCTGCGCCGTCCGCATCGCGCTTTGCATTGACACCTGCCCTCATCCGACACATAATCTGTACCTCCTTCGGGCGCGCGCCGCTATTGCGTTGCGGCGTTCCGAGAACCGCGTGTGCTGACACAATCTTCTCCGCCTCAATGGAAATTCTAGAAAGGAAAACACTCATGTCCAATTTCAAGGCCCTCGCGGCAGTAGTCGTACTGATCGCCTGCACGATTTTGGTTCAGGCCCAGACAAAAGTGGTCGTCACCAACACCGTTACCAATCCGGTCCCCATTGCGCCAGCGGCGGGTTCGGAGATGGGCGTATCGGACGTGCAAAATCCGGCGCTCAACCCCTTCCAGAAAAACTTCAGCATCTCCGGAACGACACCAACTCTGACCTTCAGCTCTCCGGCAACGGCTGGCGAACGGTTTGTAATTGAGTTCGTCAGTGCTGTCTGCAGCAGCAAAGATACTGTGAGTGTGAGCACGAAAATAGCGGCTGGTACCGCGAAGTATTACTTCCCCGCGGAAAACGCCTTTAGCCAGCAGACGCGCTTTTACTCCGATGGGGGGACTTCTATCACCGTCAAGGCAGACGTATCCGGCGACACCTGCAATGTAAGCGTCTCGGGGTACATTTTCAAATTCGCGGTAGGATAGCGGGCAGTGTATGCGGGCCAGGGATGCGGAAAAGCCGGTCAAGCCAGACACAGTTCGCTTTCGGCAGTTTGTGGGCAGAGTTTGTGCCGGTTCAAATCTGGATTTTGACGAGTAGCCGTCCGGCTCGCTAACGCCTGGTTCCAACAGTTAGTTCCGGTTTGCCCGTCATCCTCCAAATATCGCGTAGCGCGAGGTCGCGGGCTCGGAGGCCCTCTCCACGCGGCGCTTAACGCGCCGCTCGTCAATCTCTTGAGTTCAGCCCTTGTCGACTTCTACCGCAACGCGAACGGCAACCGGATCTATGATTCCTATGAAGATTAGTCCTCGAACCCAATTCCTCGTGCCGGCGGTGTTTGCAGTTCTAGTCTCTTCCGCTGCGTTCAGCCAGACAGAGCCGCAGAGCGCAGTCCTCTACGTCAATAATCTGATGCCGCAACCGGCCAGCGTGAGTGTCGCGCCGGGCCGGTTCGTGCTCACAACACAGTTTTCCGCGGCCACTACGGCTTTTGACAACTCCCGGCTCGACGCTGCAATTTGCAAAACGCTACTGCAATTACGCCAGAAGACAAGTCTTCCCTTCGCAGGAGAGCCCCTCCCCTCCGGTCATAGCGCTCAACTGCAGTTAACGGTACACGGCGCAGGCGAAGAGACTCAGTCGACCGATGAGGACGAGTCCTACACGCTGTCCGTAATGTCTGTCGGTGTTCGTATTGACGCTCCGACTGCGGTCGGAGCCATGCGCGGCCTGCAGACGCTCGTCCAGCTCGTGCAGCCTTCAGGCGGCGAGTATGTGTTGCCGGTTGTCTCCATCCACGATTCGCCCCGCTTCCTTTGGCGGGGTCTGATGATCGACTGTGGACGCCACTTCGAACCGATGGACGTGCTCAAGCGCACTCTCGATGGCATGGCAGCCGTCAAGCTCAACGTTTTTCACTGGCACCTCACCGAAGACCAAGGTTTCCGCATAGAGAGCAAACTCTTCCCACGGCTTACCGCTATGGGTTCCGATGGCCTGTTTTACACTCAGCAGGACGCCGCGGAAATCGTACGCTATGCCCGCGCTCTTGGTATCCGTGTCGTGCCCGAGTTTGAGATGCCAGGCCACGCTACTGCCTGGCTGGTAGCCTACCCGAAGCTTGCCAGCGGTCGCGCCCCCAACTCGATCCGCCGTGAGTTCGGTACCTCCGACTTCGCCCTGGATCCCACCCGAGAGGAGACCTACCATTTCATCGAGCGCTTCCTTGGCGAGATGGCAAGTATCTTTCCGGACCCATACGTGCACATCGGCGGAGACGAGACAATATCTCCCGAATGGAAAACGGACCCCAGAATCAGGGCATTCATGCGAGAGCACCAGCTTCAGGACTCCGAGGCTCTTCAGCGTTATTTCAACCAGCGCGTCCTCAAGATAATCATCGGACTCCACAAACATATGGTCGGCTGGGATGAGATTCTCACCCCAACGCTTCCCAAGGACGTCGTCATTCAGTCGTGGCGCGGCGAGGAGTCGCTCGTGAAAGGCGTGGAGCAAGGCTATCAGGGTGTGCTTTCCGCTGGGTACTACCTCGACGCGATGAATTCCGCGGGAGAATACTACCTTGTAGATCCCCTGCCGTCGAACGCGGGCCTATCCCAACAGCAACGAAGGCTCGTGCTTGGCGCCGAGATTTGCATGTTTGGAGAACAGCTCAATGAACGCACCATCGACTCCCGCCTATGGCCAAGAACCGCAGCTATGGCCGAACGTTTCTGGTCAGCGGAAGAGGTCAACGATGTGGACGATATGTATCGACGTCTGGATGATGTCTCTGTTCAGCTCGAAGCGATGGGACTTCATCACCTCACCCAGGAGAACGCCAGTCTGCGCGAGTTGGCCGGAACTCAACATATCGATGAGCTCCGGATCTTCGCCTCCGTGCTGGAGCCTGTCAGCTTCCATGAGCGGTACGACCAGCAGAAGACCTCGCAACTCACTGTGCTCGATCGCTTCGTCGACGCCGTCCGACCCGACCCGCCCTCGCGATACGAGATCGAGCGCCTCACCCGGAACTTTCTCAAAGCGCCACACACCGACGTCACAGACCAAGTGGCCCTTAGCCACTGGTTCGCGACCATGACTGACTCTGTTCCCGCAGTCGAGCGACAGATGGAGCAATCACCGTTGCTCGCCGAGGTTAAAGTTCGCGCGACGCAATTACCCAATCTCGCAAAAACCGGCCTTGAGGCCGTGACCTTCCTCTCTTCGGACACGAAAGCGCCAGCTGGCTGGAAGGCGGCGAAGCTTGCAGAGATCGAAGCAGCCGGGCGGCCTGCTGGTATTGTGCGGTTCACCTTTATGAAGCCACTCGCTTCTTTGGTCAGCGCAGTACGGGAGTAGACAAGGATCGAGTTCAGGCACAAGCGAGCAAGGTCTTCCATGAGATTGCCCGCGGCCAGGCTGGAGACTTCAGTCATAACCGATGGCTCGTCATTGTCTTTACTTCCTCTCCGACATCGCGATGGATCGTCGACAATTGTGATTGAAAAATGGTATTTCGCGCCGATCGCGAATTGCGTGCGGCACGTTACTGAGCGGCAAAGGTCTTGCCACGCACCGTCGAGTAGACGGCATCGAAGACGCTCAGGCCATGGATATTCGCAACGCCGCCCACGGTGATCGGATCCCCCAGATATTGAACCTTGCTCTCCACGTTGGTAAACCCCGGCCACGGAGGAAGACCCGGACCGTTCGGATCGCCCGATCTCGCGAAGTTGACCCAGTAACTGGACATTTCTTTAGCCAGCTTCCGATCTGCCGCGGTCCAGTTCCAGGGCGACTGGTCCAGATGGTCGAAGACATACCAGAGCTCGGCGAAGTGGCTCGCGCCCCAACCCGCGTACACCGAGCCGGCCGGGAACGGTGGCTGCTGTCGAAATGAGTAATAAAAGACAGGACTCTTTCCGGTCCCCGCCTGCAACCTCGCCCAGGCCCACATGTCCCAGCCGAAGCGGAGGTCGCGCTCGAGGCCGAGCTGTGCCTCCCGAGCCTCTTCATCGGTTGCATGGGGATATGCCGCAAGCAGAGCAGGGGGAAGCTGGCCGACGCTGTGTTCCAGGTCGCTGTCGAATGTGGCGGCTGTGTCGTGCGTGACATCCACCAGCGCCCGCGCCTCGTCGGCATTGGAACCGATCAGCAGCGGGACATCGTTCTGCTGCCCTGAAGCAAACGCCTCGTAGGGTGAAAGCGGAAGCACATACGGTTCGATCACCGCGTGGACGATTCCACCGGCATTGCCAGTAAGCAGGGTCGCTGGAAGTCGGCGTAACTCCTTGAGCGAGGGTGCACCCAGCGAAACGGCATACTTTCCTCCGTCTTGTTCTGCATTAGCCAGCAGGAATTTTGGTCCGAGCTGGACCGGCTCAAACAGACCGCCGCTCTCTCCGATTGCGCGGTGAAACAAGCCTCTTGCAACGGGCGAGGCCATCAGGATGCTGACCGATATAGAACCGGAGGATTGACCAGCGATGGTTACATTCTTCGGGTCGCCGCCAAAGGCGGCAATGTTCCTCTGAATCCATTCGAGTGCGGCGATCTGGTCCATCAGGCCATAGTTCCCGGACGAGTGGTGCGGAGACTCGCGCGTTAACTCTGGAAGCGCAAGAAAGCCAAGCGGACCAAGTCGATAGGCGATGGTGACAACGATGACGCCTTTTTGCGCAAGCCGGTCGCCCGAGTACAAGGGCATCGAGGCCGACCCGTTGATGTATCCGCCGCCGTATATCCAGACGATCACTGGCAGGTGCTCGTGCGCGGTCTTTGCTTCTGCGGGCGTCCAAATGTTGAGGTAGAGACAATCTTCGCTCACTACCGGTGGCGTCTCGCCCGGCATGGAGACTCCAACTTGCATGCATGCCGGAGCGAACGCATCCGTCTTGCGCGTGCCGGTCCACGACGCGGCATGCACTGGTGGGCGCCAACGCAAGTCGCCCACCGGTGGGGCAGCGAATGGGACTCCTTTGTAGACGTCCAACCCGTTTTCGCGTAACCCGGATATCGCGCCGGACTCGGTCACGACACGCTGCGCGCCCGCAACACTGGCCACCTGGACTGCCACCAATACCACACACGCGAATCGCCACCGCTTCCGCATGCGAACTCCTTCGCTTTGGGGTTGCTAAGAGGAGAAACTTCAGATGGGCTGACTTAGTTCAGAGAACCTGAAAGAGTAAGAGGACGTGGCTTACCCAATGACGATGCTAGGCTTGACAACACCTGTTGTCAAATAGTAGCCACGAGTGCAGTACCGGTTCCGAACTTCCCGAGTAGTCGGCAAACCTTCCCTAGTCAAACACAGGTGAGGAACTCGTTTACAATAGCGCCATTCTTGGCTGGTGAGGTGCCGTGATGATGACACTGGGGAGAATTAGACCCAAGTGTCTGCGCGGAATATTGGCCCTGGCCTTGATCACATGTGGCTACACCTTGGGTCAAACCAGATCAACTCCGGTAGACCCAGGCGTGCGCGGTGGGGCGGCGGGGCGGGTCGTCCGCTGCAGGGCCTTACAGCGGACGAGACCGCGTTCTTCCTGGATGGGCAAGCGAGGTTTGTCTTCGCACCTCCGGGCTTACGCTGCCGCGGGCAGCGGTTGGAGGTAGCCGAGTTGGGTCAAGAGCGTGTACTGGTCGTAGTAACAACCTCCGGATACGATCCGCCCCTGTTTGTCGAAGTGGCAGATTTCGCAGAAGGGCAGTGACATTTTGCGACCGGTCGGCTTCATTGACCCGAGCGGCCCGTCGTTGGTGCCCTCGGCGGTGAACTGCGCCACCACAATATTTCCAGCGTCAATGTACTGAGGATTGGCGATGCGGCCATCCGAGAATGCCTTGGCCCATCCTTCAGTCCATTCCCTAAACTTGTCTCGGTTGTTTAGTGTGACATTCCGGCCGTGATCGGTGTAAGAAAGGCCTTCGGCGACGTTGCTGAGGACGCCCGCGAAATCTCGCTTGTTCCAGCTCTCATGCGCCGCACGAAGGGCTTTCACGTTTTTTGCACTCATCGTAAGTGTCTCCTTTCTCAAAACGCGCAAGACTGGGCGGGTCGCGTGTGGGCCCGCCCTTGTGCGCGGCGGGTTGTTTCAGGCGGCTTTCTCGGCTACTTTGTGGGCAGTGGAGGTGTGGACGTTAAAGGTCCGAACCACAGGCGCAGTTTCGAGCAAGTGCTCCACCGTCTTTTGCAACGTGTCGAATTGTTCGCGCTCGTAGCGTTGGGCATCCTCTCGCGTATTCCAGAAGCTGAGCGCGAGGATACGATTCGGCTCTGTGTCCGAGACGATCACGGTCTCGTCCACAAATCCAGCCTGCCTCTTCAAAATGGGCAGAACTTTGTCATCGATGGTATTGCAAAGCTCGCGTGCTTTGCCGGATTTGCTGGTGATTTCAACAACTCTGGTAAACATGGAAGCGCTCCTTTCGGTTGATGAGAAGGTGAAAGGAACGTCGCGCAGTGTGCGCGGCGAACACTACTTGCTTGTAATGCTACTAACCTACGCCGGTCTCCGGGGCAGTGTCAATTGCCATAGAAATAGTGCAAATCCCTGGACGCAACAAATTCAGCCAACAAGCAGGCCCAGCGAGATAGCGGCAGAGTGGGCCCACGGTTAATCGGCTGAAAAAGCGGCTGCCAACCCTGGTTAATCGGGCCGCTGCCGGATTACGGAAGGTTTGCTCGTCATCCTCCCGCAATCAGCGAGCAGGCTTGCAAACGCTTCCTAGAACCGCAAGCAGAGGTTCTTCGCCATTGGAACCCATCGGTTTGGGAAGTGGAAGCCAATTGCGCAGTGGGCACGGGTTAGCTACGGCTGAACTTGATACATCGCCATCATGCCCATTTCCATGTGCTCGTCAATGTGACAGTGGAACATCCAGGTCCCGACTTTGTCCGGGACCATGTCGGCGGTCACGAATTGCGCGGGCAGAATCGAGAAGATGTCCGTGTGATGCTTGTCGACCGTGACCACGTTTCCATGCCAGTGCGGCGTGTGGTAATTCACCTGCCCACCCATGGTCATCACATACCAGCGCACGTGCTCACCGCGCTTCATGGTGGGCATCGGCAAATTTCCAAAAATGTAGCCGTTGATTGAGGCTTTGAAATTAGCGGTGGCGAAGCCCTGACCCGCCTGATCTAAGTTCCCCTCTAGGTCCGTCGGTACTGCGTCCAGTTTGTTCACCGACTTGGGATCCTGAATGTGGGCATCAATATTGTGCTGCAAATAGTGCGAAGTGTTTTCGTCGATCAGCATGAACAGCATCGCGAATTCGCGATCGACATCTTTGGGGCTCCCGTCCGGGCGCGCCATTCCTTTGCGCGTAATGATCATGGGGCCGATCAGTCCCGCCTCGACATCTTTCGGCTCCCAGTTGTGGGAATGATAAAGCCACACCACAGAGCTTCCGTCGTCTTCGCCCGGACCTGCGCGCTCCGGCACATTCCACACAAACGTGTGCGTCTGGCCGGGTGGAACCAGTCCTGCTCCGTCCATGCTCGTATCCGGATAGGGCGTGCCTTCAGAAGCGCGCTCATAAGAGACTCCGTGAGGATGCATGCTGTAGGGCTGAGTCGCCTTGTTCATGAAGTGGATCACGATGGTGTCGCCCACCTCAGCCCGGATCAGCGGCCCCATGACGCCCAGGTGCTCCCATTCCGGCGGCCGTTTCTTTTCTGTGGCGAACGTTTCGTCGGTGTACTCGCGATACATCGCCTTGCGATAGACCTTTCCGATGCGATCCTTCGTATGCTCGCTCCAGACCTTCGGATGGCCCGTGAATTCGGTGCCCGTCATCATGTTCATGCCGCTGGGCGCATAGTCCCAGTCGGTTTCGACCGCGGCGATGTAATACGTACGGATTTTTCCGTCCGGAAGTGTTGGCTTGATGTCGAGAACAGCCTGTTTCGGCCGCGCCTCCGGCGGAATCATGCCGGCCGCGCGGTAATACACAGTGAGTTGTCCGTACACTTCGCCGGAGTGCTCCACCAGACTGGTCGCCAGGTCGCCCAGTCGTATCTGTTCATGGCCGGCTCGGCCGCGAATGTCCTGCGCAAACTGATCGACGACCACTTCCTGCAGGCCCTTGTCACCTTTTGCCTTGATCGCTGCCGCGCCGTCCGCAAATGATTTCGTGACGTAGGCGACCAGTGCCGCTTTGTCGGCAAACTGCGTGCGCGGTGGATCTTCCTCGCTGGACATCTTTTTCCCGGCCGCCGCATTGGTGAAGTAGTAGTTCGCCGCCGCAGCATGGATCAACCGTTGCGCGAACCCGTCCGCGCTGGGTGCGCCTTTGAAATCGTACTTGTTTTCGGGGAAATCCTCCGCCATCGCAATCAGCTTGCGCCCGATTTCATTCCATTGTTTGAGGATGGCGTCGGACGGGCTGGGAGCGGCCTTCACCGCCTCGGCTTTCTTCGCGGTTTCCTGTGGAACTGCCTCTGAGACCAACCCAACTGCTAGGAGTGAGACTGCGAGCAAGCTGGCCCATTTCATAGGAGTGCCCCCAAGTAGGACAGGCGCATCTTACTGCGAATCGTGGACAGCTGAAAGCCATTTTGGAACCGTGCAGGCGCCGTACAAGCAAGACAGCAGGCGGAAACTATTCGCGCCCTTGCGTGCCCGGCCATCCCATGACGACTCTGATTTCTGTTCGCGCCGTATGGCCCGACCGCGTCATGACGAACGTTTGGCCGTCTGGAGTCGCATCGTATCCCGCAACTCCAAGGCCCCGATCAAATGGGCGGTCGAACAACTCCGTGGGCTTTCCCCCGCGGAATGTCGGCTGCTCTTCTACCGGTACGCTCATCATTTTGGTTCCGCTTCGATAGATGATCTCCCGTCCGTTCCTTACCCACCTCGGTTCTTCACCACCGTCGGTTGAAATCTGCTGGCGTCCTCCCGGCCCCGGCACGCGTTCAATGTAAATTTCCGAATGGCCCGACTCGTTCGACGCATAGGCCAGCCAATGGCCGTCTGGCGACAGAGAGCCTTGCCGCTCTGCTGCGGGTGTACTTTTGAAGAGGCTCATTTCGTTGTTCTTGCTCAGATGGAGGAGCCACAAATCGGCGCTCGTCGCCGGGTCGCTAACGGTCACGGCGGCATATTCGCCCGCGATCGAGGTCACATGACTGCTCAGAGCCGTAGCACGAACTAGTTGAGGGGCGGAACTGCCATCCGCCGCAACCTGGAAAATCCCTCGCTGATGAGAGTCGACCCCGTCAAACAGCACAGTCTTGCCGTCCAGCATCCAGGCCGGAGCGGCATTCAGCCCACCCGCGACAATCGTTGTGAACAGGCCACGATCCCGGTCCATCACGGCCAACTGCTGTCCATACCTGCTTCGAAACATGCAGGCGATGCGCTTTCCGTCCGGTGAAAACGCGGGATCCACGTAGTCATGCGGTGGGACATCGAGCTTTCGCTCCCGCCCCTTTCGGTCGACAAGGTACATGTCCCGGGAAAAATCGCCGGATGGTCCCGGAACGTAGGCCAGAACACCGTTTTCCGACATGCTGGCTTGATTGATGTAGTTCTCTTCGTTGATCCCGGATTCGCTCTGAACTGGGTTTCCCTTGATTGTGAGTTGGTCAGCGTCGAACGGAACTGCCCACAAAGTCCCACCCTGGTAATAGACGAGGTTGCCGCGCACATATGACGGTGCTCGACCATCCTTAAGAAGCACCCGAACTTCGCCAGTGCTCAATTTCACCGCCTTCATGCTTAGCCGCTGTGTTAGGTAATCCGTAAACGCGATCCACTCGCCTCCCGCGAGCCACGTCGGGCCCTCGGGGTAAATGATCTCTTTTGTCGTCATCGAGACTTTCTGCAGCGAACCGCCGTTGGCGGAAACCGTTGCCAGACCATAAGTAGGAAGCGCCGCCACAATCACATCTTGCGGCGTCCATGTTCCTCCGAAGAAAGTCGGCACCTCGGTGATCACGATGGGAACACCTCCACTGGTGGGCGCCTTCTCCAGTTTTCCCTGTCGGAAAAAGGCAATCCATTCCCCGTTCGGTGAGAAGAACGGAAAAGCTGCTCCTTCCGAATCGGGGATGGCCACGGGCTCAAACTTGTCGAATCGGCGTGTGAAAAGTCGAGATACGCCGTTTTCGATGGCGACGTACGCCAGGCTCTTACCATCCGGCGACACCACGACTGCCAGGCCAGTGTTCACGCCGAGTTCCTGCCGCGGCGGTAAACTGATGCTGAACCGTGTCATCCCATCCTGCGAAACCGCGGAACGATTCCTCAATTCCCGGGCAAGAATGAAAACGGTAGCCAGCAGCGCCAGAACAACGCCCGCCACCGCGATCCATGCAACCGGCGATGATTTCTTCCCGCGTCTTGTCTGCGCACTGGCCGCCTGCGCCAGCGACATCAATTGCAATTTCACATCGTGAGCGTTTTGAAAACGCTCGTCCGGTTCTTTCGCCATGCAGGTCCGGATCGTGTAATCCAACGCGGCAAGGCCAGCATCCGGATTTTCGACAATTAGCGGCGGCGGATCCTTCTGCAGAATTGCCGACGCGATGTGGAGATGGTTCTTGCCTTCAAATGCGCGGCGCCCTGTGACCGCTTCGTACAGCACCGATCCGAGCGCAAAAATATCGCTGCGCGCGTCCGCATCTTTTCCTTCGATCTGCTCCGGCGCCATGTATTGGATGGTGCCGATCAGCGCTCCCGCGCTGCTGAGGGGCGAGGAGGGGCTTTGCAGGGTGGCCGTCGCCAGTTCCGCCAGCGACGGTCCGGCACCCGTGCCCGTGACATTCGGCTTGGCCAATCCGAAATCCATCAGCTTGGCGCCGTTCGCGGTCAGCATGATGTTTGACGGCTTCAGATCGCGATGAATCACGCCGAGGCGATGCGCTTTCGCCAGAGCGTCGGCGATCTGGACGCCCAGTTTCACGGCCGCACTTCCCGTCAAGGGCCCTCTCTGCAGGCGCGCGGATAACGTCTCTCCTTCCAGCAACTCCATCACGAGAAATTCTACGTCGCCATCTTTGCCGACGTCATACAGAGAGCAGATGTGGGGATGCGACAGGGAAGAAAGCGTCCGCGCCTCGCGCTCAAAGCGCATCTTCAATTCGGGAGTGCACGCCAACTGCGAATGGAGAATCTTGACCGCGACGAACCGATCCAGCCGCGTGTCCCGCGCCCGGTAAACTTCCCCCATCCCGCCAGCTCCTAGCGGAGATTGAATTTCATAGGGACCAAGTTTCGTGCCAGGGGTAAGGGCCATCGCTGCGAGCCATTATAGCCCGCATAAACCTTACAGATGACGCGACGATTCTGGCCGGATCGTCGGTAACCCTTACCTTACTATCGATGCAAGCCTGCTGTTGAGGTGCGCTCGAATACGGCGAATCGGGTCAGTGTGTGGGGTAGGTCGCAGATTTATCTCATGCCCGATCTCCAACACCAAGTCTCCCTTGGTGGGCCTGCTTGGACTCATAATCCATTGGTCCAAGGTTCAAATCCTTGCGGGCCCACCAATCTTGCCGAATGATTCCAGAGCAACTGTCCGACTAAAAGAATTCTTGGGTTTACGCGAAGAGGAGGTTTGCGGAGATTGGCGGGCGATGTGACAATACCTATATGCAAAAATCTTTCATCGCAGCGGTAACTATATTTGCGGCTGGAATGCTGTTGCCGGGGAACGTCCTGGCCCAGGATAGCCCGGCAGGCACAACGCAAACGACTTCGCCTTCGCCATCCGCGGCAGCGCCGGGCAAGGCTCAGGCTCCCGCGGCTAAGCGGCCCGCAACTGCGGCCAAGAGCGCTGCGCCGCTCACGCTCAAAACGCAAAAAGAAAAATTCAGCTATGCGCTTGGAATGAAGATGGGCGGGAATCTCAAGAAGCAAGATGTCCCGGTTGATCCCAACATTCTGGCGCGCGGAGTAAAAGATGCACTCGCCGGCGGCAAAACCTTGATGACCGACGACGAAGCCCAGGCCGCGCTCACCGAGATGCAAAACGACATGCGCAAGAAGCAGCAAGAGAAGCAGCAGGTAGCCGGCGCAGCCAATAAAAAAGAAGGCGAAGCGTTTCTCGCCGGCAACAAGGGGAAAGAAGGCGTCGTAACTTTGCCCAGCGGCCTCCAATACAAGATCATCAAGGACGGCACCGGACCGAAGCCCGCAGCCACCGACTCGGTGGTCTGCAACTATCGCGGTACTCTGATCGACGGTAAGGAGTTCGATAGCTCGTACAAGCGCGGGCAGCCGGCGACATTTCCCGTGAACGGCGTGATTAAAGGATGGACCGAGGCCCTTCAGCTTATGCCGGTGGGATCGAAGTGGCAACTCTTCATCCCTGCCGACTTGGCGTATGGCGATCGCGGCGCGGGGCCCGATATTGGTCCCGATGCGACTCTTATTTTTGAAGTCGAGTTGGTCTCCATTCAGGATAAGAGCAAGGAGAAAGCGCCAGATCCGGGGAAACAGTAAATCGGCTTCCGGCTGACGGGCTCTGGCTTTCGGCCAAGAGCCTCTGAGGGCGCGACAGCGGGAGCCGGTTTGCGCCTGATTAACCACTTTGGGGCAACCTCCTTCGAATCGTTGACAGCCTGCGTGCGGCGATAGTAGCGTTCCTTCAGTTTGCTGCAGGACTTAATCCTCGGTTCAGGAGCGCTGCCATGTTGTGCAGATTTTTCTGCGCAGGGGTAATTGTGTGTCTGGTTGTGAATGTCTCCACGGCACAAGACCCCACTAAAGTCGAGCCGAAACACTACAGGTTGCAATTTGAGAACGAGCGGGTGCAGGTTGTGGATGTGCACTACGGCCCACACGAGAAGTCGGAGATGCACGACCATCCCGGCGGCGTGTCGGTGAGCGTGACGGGCGGGCATCTGCGGTTTACCGATCAGAGCGGCAAGGTCACCGAAGTCTACTCCAAGGCCGGGGAAGCGCGATGGTTTCCTCCGTTCAAGCACAAGGTCGAGAACCTTGGCGATGAACCGTACAACGGGGTTTACATAGGCATCAAGGGCAAATTGGCAGCGTCGGCGAACGAGCTGCAACCCTATTCTCCGGTGAGCCCTGAGCAGTTGGCGAAGATTCTTGCGGAGCCTCGGGCTACGACGAAACCCTAAATGCGGCGCTCGGGCTTCGGCTTTCGGCCGAACTCATTTGCCGAAGCCTGAGGCCTTACGCCCCGCCCTCCATCCCGTATAATTAATTTTGCATTCATAATCATTTGCGATTGAAGGAAGCGTATGGAGCACACCGTTTTTTGCGTGAAATTGAAAAGACAGATGCCCGGACTGGACGAGCCTCCTTTTGACAACGATCTCGGCCGGAAGGTTTACGACAATGTGTCGCAGGAAGCCTGGCGCATGTGGACCGAGCACTGCAAGATGCTGCTCAACGAATATCGGCTGAACCCCGCCCGCCGCGAAGATCAGGAAGTGATCGTGAAGCAGTTGGAGCAATACTTTTTCGGGGAAGGGTCGGCGGTGCCGAAGGAGTACGTTCCGCCGGCACACTGATTCAGCGGCTCGGGGCTGCTCCTTCACCGAGTTTGGCCGCAACGGTTCGTCGGGAAACCGCGCTCCGGTACAGCTGGAAGAGGAATCCCCACTTCTCGCAAAGAACGCGAGAAATGGGGCACCCGGCCAGTTGTCGCAGAGGAAGGGAGAAGTGAGGCACGCGGCAGAAAGCAGGTTCCTCCACTCCGCTCGCTATCGCTCCGCTCCGGTCGGAATGACAAAATATTAAAGCGTATCGCTCCGCTTCGGTCGGGAATGCCAGAAAGAAAGCTAGCGAGGTTTTGCCAAAGCCTTGAGTTATGGGGCAGGAATCGCGGCAGCGACGGGGGAAGAACGAGCGCTTTCTTCGTCACTTGAATTGACGGCTGTGGTCTCGTAGTAGTAGGTCTGGCCGTCTGTGACAGAGGTGTCAACATAGCTGGTGGTAGCGTTGAGAGATGGGTTGATCTTTGCAAAGCTGCCCGAGGTCCCGGTGCGGCGGTAGATGTTGTATCCCGTCACGTTGGGAGATGTGCTTGCGTTCCACGAAAGACTGACGGTGTAGACGGGCGCTGATGCTCCAGTGCCCTGGAGCGTTGCAGCGGCGGAGTTGGAAGCGTCACTGGCGAATGAAACTCCTACGGAGGCGACACCGCTCGCCTGAGGCGTGAATGTGACGGTGAAATTGGCGGTCTGGCCTGCAGGAATCGTGACTGGAAACGTGAGACCTGTAATCGAAAATTCCGAACTGCCAACCGTGTCGGAAGAAACCACAACATTTGCACCGGCGGCACTCAGCGTGCCGGTCTGAGTCCCACTGGTTCCGACCGTGACACTGCCGACATTGATTGTGGTGGGAGTGACGGTTAATTGCCCCTGAGCCGCTCCGGCCGTCGATCCGACCAACGCAACGGAGAGGTTCGGATCGGTGGCATTTGACGAGATCGCTACACTTCCGCCGAAATTGCCGGAAGACTGCGGAGTAAAGGTCACGCTGAAGGAAGTGCTCTGTCCTGGCCCTAGAGTAATAGGCGTGCTTAATCCAGAGATGGCGAAGCCGGCGCCGGTCACGGAAGCTTGGGAGATGGTCGTACTTAATCCACTGGTATTTTGGAGCGTCTCAGTCTGTGTGGTGGCCTTTCCCACCTGGGCACCGGTGAAGTTGACAGTGGCGGGCGTCGCAGTTAGATCGCCCGGAACAGGCGTACCTGTGGTGCCTTGGGAGGCTGATTTCGCCGTGCTGAATCCCTGGCAGCCGACCATAAAGGTCAGGGCTAGCAGCACGACCAGCGCATTCCAGCGAGTGAGGATCAGACTCATAATGAGATCAAATAAATGGCGAGCTCCTAGCCTCCCAATCGAGCTTCACAATTTGGAAGAGCTAGTGTGCCCTGTCTGCGCGAGTTCGTAAAGTTCCAGAAGGACATGGGCAAAGAAGCCGGGGGAGTGTCCCGTCTGGTTGGGGAGGGATTATCGCAAGGTAATCAACGTGCGGTCAACCTGCATGTGGCACGGAATAGACTGTTTTCCGTCCGTTGCACTAAATCTGGTGATTACCGGGGTTAACAGGTTTTTCTTAGGGACCGCTTTGGCTCTCGTCTCCTTTTAGCTGGTTTTTATATTGCGGTTCGGTCCCG
The DNA here is from genome assembly GCA_963717205.1 of uncultured Acidobacteriota bacterium. Taxonomy (GTDB): domain Bacteria; phylum Acidobacteriota; class Terriglobia; order Terriglobales; family Acidobacteriaceae; genus Sulfotelmatobacter. The sequence continues at coordinate 1,056,848 of CAVQVP010000003.1, forward strand.
ACGAAAAACTCCTCGTACTTGTGCTCACCGGAGGAACCTGATTTTGCGCCATTCATCTTACCCCAAATCCGGCGTCCATGACCGGAATTCGGCAACTGGCGGAGGAAAAGGAAACATGAGTCAGGGCTGCGCTCCAATCTCAAAGTTCAGGGTCGAGAGAGAAAGGCGATATTGGTACTGAGCGTTCACGTATCCGATGGAAGCATCGGTTTGCTGCAATTGTGCCTGGCTAAGTTCGACAATCGAGCTAAGGCCGAGGTTATAACGGCCCTGGGCGAGGTTCAAAGCCAGATCAGCTTCTTTGGCAAGTTCTGCCGCGACGCTTACTCGTTGAAATGCAGTATTAGTGGCCAGCCAGGCGGTGCGGACATCGCGAACGACGCGGTCGCGCAGATCGCGGGTGTTTTCTCCGGCAGCTTTTGCACGGAAATTTGCTTCCGAAGCCTCGGCGGAAAACAGAAATCCATTAAAGATTGGAACGTTCATATTGACGCCCATGGCGCCGTACCAACTGGAAATGAAATAGGTGGGGAAGCAACCGCCGAAACAGTCTGGGCGCACAGGAGTCGCACCTACGATGCCGAGGGCGCTGATGGTCGGCAGAAGCTGGTCGCGCTGGGCGCGGCGAAACTTTTCAGCAGCCTGTTGATTATAGGTAAGGGCCTGCAGGTCGGGACGTTGCTGCAAGGCGGTATTGATGAGGACGTCGACATCGGGCGGCGGCGGAGGCGGAGCCTGCGCATCGTCTTCGGCTAATTCGTAGCGCACCTGTTTATCGAAGCCGAGGACCGCCGTGAGTGCAGCGATGGTGGAGTCGACATTGTTTTGCGCATCAAGCTGCAGCAGCTTGGCTTGCGATAGATTCACATCGGCGAAGGAAAGGTCCAGATCCGATTTCAGCTTGTTTTTCGTGAGTTCGTTGATTTGATGTTCGACGGACTGGCGAGTGGTCACGGTTTGTTGCGCGACTTTGAGTAGTGCCTGTGCCTGCAGGGCGTTGTAAAAGGCTTGATCGGTGGCCAGAACTATATCTTCGGTGGTCGCCAGTGCATTGGCATTTTGAGCCTTCTCCTGAAGCTTGGAAGAGGCCACAAGGTTGGTGGTGCGTCCGAAATCGGTGATGAGCTGGCTGAGGGTAACCCCAGTGCCGGCATGTTCGAGCAGCCGAGGAGCGTTGAGCGCTCCAGCGCCAATGCGGCTGCCTTCATTGGCGTCAACTGCTGTTATAGCTCCGTTGAAATTTGGGAGCTCTGCGGCGCGATTCTCGCGATAGATCTGGTGCTGTGCTAAAGCAAGCAGACGCCCGACGCTGATCTGGGGGTTGTTCTTGAGGGCCAACTGTTCTGCTTGAGCGCGAGTTAAGCGCATCGTGCCGTTTGGTGGCACCTGCGACGTCTGAGGATCAGCAGAGGGCGCGGTCTGCGGTGGAAAACTTGCGCTGAGCGCTACTCGACCTTCGGGAGGGAGTGCGATCTTTTTCTGAACCGGCTGGGGCAGGGGAGCAGATGGCAAGCTTTCGGCGGATCCCGATTTGTCAGGACTCTGCGCCAAGGTTGATTGGGGTGAAATGGCCCACAGGAATAAAGACACGGCGGCCAGGATGAAAAGATTCGCTCCAGACCGCGCTCGCAACCGGCGCCCCTCGGGGGCTGAAGCCCTTCTCATTCTGCAAGACTTATGGCACGAGTGGAACTCGTGCCCTTCCCGGTTGCGAGACCTGTGACACGAGTAGAGCGTTTTCCCTTCCCGGCTGCAAGACGGATACTTCTGTTTCATCTGGCTGTCTCCGTCGGGGCGGATGCGGGTTGCGGATTCTTTTTTCCGTAAACCAGCAAGTAAGCTGCGGGCACGATGAAGATCGTTAGAAGAACCGATGAGGTGAGGCCGCCGATGATGGCGCGGGCCATCGGCGTGTATTGCTCCGCTCCGGTACCGAGCTTCAACGCCATTGGGATCATGCCGATGATTGTGGCGAGCGAGGTCATCAGGATCGGCCGCAGGCGGACGCGGCACGCGGTAATTACAGCGTCTCCTGGAGTCATTCCCTCGCGCTCCAGATTGTGCGCAAAATCAACGATCAGAATGCTGTTCGAATCGGCGATGCCAACCAGCATCAATATGCCCATCAGCGACATGACGTTCAATGTGCTGTGGGTGAGCGGCAGAATGATCAGCACGCCGACGAAACCCATCGGAATCGCAAGCATGATCAGGAAGGGATCGATGAACGATTTGAACTGCGCGGTCAGAATCAGGAAGAGCAGAACGAAAGAAATCAGAAAACCCAGGGCAAAGCTTTTGAACGAGGCCTCCATGCCTTGCACCATGCCGCGCAGATTCACGCGGACATTGCCGGGAATTTTTTCTTTGGCGAGGATGTCGCGCACAGCACTGGTGACGCGCCCCAGATCTTCCCCGTTGGGAGTAACGAAGATATCAACCGCGCGCTGAATCTGGTAGTGGTCCACTTCGGTTGGCGTATTGATCTGCTTCACGTCCACTACATTCTTAAGGACCGTAGTCGGCCTGCCCTGCCCATTACAGACCCAGGAGGGGCGGGCTACACCAGGCTGTGGGGCCCCGGAGGGTCCGCAACTCATGCCGGCCCCGTTGCCCGGATCACGGAGGGGAATCTGTCCCAGGTCCGTCATGTTGTGAATGGCGGCGTCGCCATGTTCGAAGAATTGCACGGTGAGGTAATAGTCGTTGCCGCTTTTTCGATCGACCCAATAATTGGGCGCGATCATGTAGTTAGAGTTGAGCGCGGTGATGACGTTGTCGACTACATCTTTCTGCGTGAGTCCCAACTCGCCGGCGTGCACGCGGTCGACATCGAGCCGCAGAGCGGGATAGTTCATGTCTTGCGGGATGTAGATTTGACCGACGCCGCGCACCTCGCGAATGCGAGCAGCGAGGTTCTGCGCGATGCCATAAATCTGGTCGAGATCGGGGCTGCTCACCTGCACGTCAATCGGCGCGGGCATTCCGGTATTCAGAATCGCATCGACCATGGAACCGCTGGAGAAGAAGGTCCGGATATCAGGAAACTGGCTAGCCATGGCCTTCTGCACGCGGTCCATGTATGCGAAGCTGCTCAGGGCATGCGGCTCGTTGAGCGCGACTTGGATGGTCGCGGTGTAGGGACCGGAGTTGGTGGTGTAGAGGGCGGAAAAATCGGGGACGACGCCGATGTTGGAAACAATTCGCTTGAAATCTTTCGGCTCAATCTGATGCCGGATAAGGTCTTCGACCTTCGCCACGTATTCATTTGCTATCTCGATGCGCGTTCCGGTTGGCACTTTGATGTTGATAGTGAACTGGCCGGCATCGGTTTTCGGGAAGAACGCCAGCCCAAGCAGCGGGTAAATGGCGAGGCTGAGAAGGAACACGCCACTCAGTACTGCGACGGTGAGGCCGGGACGCTGCAGTGCGCGTCTGACCCAATACTCGTAGAAATCGAGAATCTTATTAAACATGCGGTTAAAGCGTACGTTGAAGCGATCCAGCCATGAACGGCCAGACCCCGACGTCCGTTCGATCGCATAGTTATCTCCGGTGTTGCCATCCTCAGGCTTTTTCGCGTGCGCAGAGTGCGGTACAGCTTTGAGAAAGCGCGAGCAAAACAGAGGAATCACCGTCATCGCCACTACGAACGATGCCAGTAGCGACAAACAGAAAGCCAGCGCCAACGCTGAAAAAAGAAATTTGGCAACGCCGTAGAGAAAAACCACGGGGAAGAAGTCGACGACATCAACAAGGGTGGCGGCCAGCACGGCGAGGCTTACTTCGGATCCGCCGACCTCGGCGGCGATCATGGGTGCGGCCCCCATTTCGAGATGGCGGTAAATGTTCTCGAGCGAAATCACGGAATTATCGATGACGCGAGAGAAGGCCAGCGCCATTCCGCCCAGGATCATGGTGTTGATCGTGCCGCCCATCAGCGCCAACACCACGAACGCGGCCAGCGCCGATATTGGAATGGAAAGCAGCACCGCCGATGTGGCGCGAAAGCTCCCCAAGAATATGAGAATCATCAAGCTGGTGAGAATCAAACCCAGAAAGCCTTCGTGCAGAACGGTGCGGATTGCCTCCTTCACATATACCGATTGATCGAAGACGATGCTGGTCTTCATCTGCTGAGGGATGTCGTAGAGATGCTTGATCAGCTTGCGGACGCCATCGACGACCGCAATGGTGTTGGTATCGCCGCCTTGCTTCATGATGGGAATGTAGGCGGAGCGCTGGCCATCGATTCGCACGATGTTGTATTGAATCTGGTGAGCGTCTTCAGCTTTACCAACGTCGTTTACCGTGACCCATGAGTTGCCTTTGACCTTGATGGGCAGCTGACCCAGTTGCTGCATGTTGTCAACCAGGCTGTTGGAGTAAACGTAATAATCGTAGGGCCCCATCTTGACATCGCCGGCCGGCAGAATCAGATTGGCATCGTTGACCGCGCCGACGACGTCCATCACACTCAACTGACGGGAAGCAAGTTTGTAGGGATCAACGTAGACCATGATCTGGCGGTAGATTCCGCCAAACACGCCAGGAATTTCGGCGCCGGGTACGGTCGCGATCTGGTTGCGAATCTGGAATTGAGCGTAGTCGTGGAGTTGTGTTTCGTTCAGTCCCTCGCCTTTGACCGTCACCAGCGCAACCGGCAAGCTGGACGCATCGAACTTGAGAACGACTGGAGGCAGCGTCCCCGGTGGCAAGCGCTTCAAGTCAGCGAGAGCCAAGTTGGAGAGTTCACTTACGTCAGCGTCGGGATTGGTTCCAGGCTGGAAGTAGACGCGGATAATACTGACGCCCAACATCGAACGCGATTCCATATGATCAACGCCGGCGGCAAGAGTAAAGAATCGTTCCAGAGGATCGGTGATATCGGTCTCGATATCCTCGGGCGGCATCCCGGTGTAGAAGGTCGCGACCACGACTTCGGGCAGGTTAATCGGAGGAAATAAATCAACAGGCATTCGCGCCAGACTGGTCACGCCGATGACCAGAAGGGTCAAGCAGATTACGACGATGAAATAAGGATTACGAATTGAAAATCCTGGCATAGATTTATCCAGTTACGCTTGCAGCCGGTCGGGCATTTGCGATCGTCTTGTGTTTATTTGGTGCTCTCCCCCTGGTACTTCATCACCGATACTTCCTTAGGACGAACTTTTTCTCCCGCCTTCAGGCCGCTGCGATCGCTCACGACGACTTCTTCTCCTTCGTTTACTCCGGACGTAATTTCGGCATCGCTGGCGGTTTCCAATCCTAGTTCGACGCTGCGATCCTCGATTACACCGTTCCCATTGACTATGAAGACAGTGGTCTTGTCGCCCTCGTGATTCAGGGCCTGGACCGGTACCGTGGGAACATTGGTTTGTTTATCGAGCGAAAGCTCAGCGTCGGCATAAAGACCCGGCAGCAGCACGTGCTGCGGATTCGGTACGTCCACTTCGGTGTGCATGGTGCGCGTATCTTCGCGCACGTCCACGGAAAAGCGTGCCACCTTGCCGGGAAATGTGCGGTTCAGCGAGGGGACGCGAACGTCCACGTGGTCGCCGACATGGATGAATCGCACGTAAGATTCCGGAACCGGAATCACAAGTCGAAAAAGATCATCTTCGGAGAGACGTACAATCGGCATCGCCTGGGTGCTCGAATTTGTTCCACCTTGCACCAAGGTGCCGAGGTTCGCGTAGCGCTCAGTCACTACTCCGGGAAACGGCGCTGTGATCTTCGAATAATCGAAGAGGGTTTGATCGTGAATCAGCTTCGCCTGCGCTGCGGCCATCTGGCTTTGCGCGGCTTCCAGAGCGGCCTGGCCGGCATCCACTTGGGCGGATGCCGCCAAATCTTTTCCCTGAGCGTCGTCGACTTCCTGCTGCGCGACGATTCCCGGTTGACTCTCAAACACTCCATTCAGGCGCGTGTACTGTAGATGCAGCGCCTTGTACTGCGCTTGATAGCGCCCCAATTCGTGCTCCGCCCTCGTCACCTGATTGTGTGCGTTCTTGATTTCCGCCTGGTCTTCCTGCAGTTGCGCTTCCAGTTCCGGAATTTCCAGAACTGCGATTACCTGACCCGCTTTCACATGCGTTCCGTAATCGACGTTCAGCTTCTTCACGTAACCGGACTCCTTCGCATACATATCGATCTCTTGAAACGGCACCAGCTCGGAAGAAAGCGTGATTTGCCGTCCCAGCGACTTCTTCACCACCTTGGTGACGCCGACCGTATTTGTGGGTTCGCTCGCCTGGACTTGCTTCTCTTCGCCTCCCGAACAGGAAGACAGGTTGACAAGCGCGGTGGCTGCAATGGCTGCAAGAACGGCGTGGGAAATCAGCCTCTTGCACGGGTGCACTCGCCAAGTTTTGGAATTCGTTTTAACTAGCATCATTGCTTACCTCTGGCCAGCTTCCCTGCTCTGCGCCAGCAATCTCCTGATTAGAACGCGTGACTAATTTGTAGCCTTCATAACCTCGCTTAGCTTCGCCACGGAGAAAGAGCTGGATTGACACAACTCGATTATTTTTTGCTCTCGGCGCCGCAGTTCGGCTGCGACATCCGGAATCTCAGCGGCGACTTCGGCCGGAATGGTGAGAACACCGTGGCCGTCTCCATGCAGCAACCCTCCGGGATGGATTTCCATACCACCGATGGAGATTGACGCACCGATATCAAAAATATGGGCGTATGCATGCGAGACCGCAACATTTCCGGCAAACAATTGAATTCCCACCGTGCGTACCGATGGCAGTTCGCGCACCGCTCCATTGGACACGTATCCAACGCATCCCAGAGCCTTCAAGATGGCGCCGGTCACGCCGTCAATAAAGGCTCCTCGGCCAGGCGGACTGTCCAAGTCTTCGAGCACGAGGATGCGCGGCGAAGGAACCTCAAGAAGACTATTCCAGAGATCGGTGCGGTCGCGGAATGTGCCTCCCTTAATCGGCGGCTCACCGCTGCGAAGGCGCGCAGTGAAGGCGTAACCGACCATCGGGGGCGCTTCCGGGAACATGCACCGAATTCTGGCGTCCGTAAAACCTGTGTTGCGCAGCCTGAGGTTGAACGTCTCCACTGCATTCGCGACCATGCAGGTATCGATCTGCCGCAGTGCATCCAGCTCTTTTTCGGTCAAGGGCGGTGCGATGGCCATCCAGGTTTCCTTCCCGTTGCGTATAGAGAAGACAACGCCAAAATGCGTTTCATACTACTCCCCTTACTCCCCACAAAGGAGTAGAAGGGCAAAGTGCAAGAGTGCGCAGCTGTTTTTTCGATGACTTCGTATCCGAGGGAAGTTGCGCATTTTCTTTCCCAAACCAGCAGAAAGACTCGAAGCCAAATCGAATCAGCGAATACCGCGTCAGCTACGGACGCACTTATATGAGGAATTCTGCGCGGGGAGGAGGCCGGGTGTAAAGACTTCTTTCGAGAAGAACGCTGGGTACAAGCGGTCCCGCGGGGGCGACGCGTGGACGAAAAGTAGGTGCCTGCAGGATAACGGAGCAGACCAACGTGGGCATCCACGTGGCAGCATCCTTGGTGAGGCGCTGGCGGTTAGTCTCCCGCAAGGAATGACTTTGTAAAGTTTTGATCGTTTGCGCAGAAGCGCTTACAGGGGAGTAATAGCGTGTTGCCACACTTACGGTGAGTGCGCATACGGCGATCAGAATGACCAAAGAGCGCCAATGCTGGGGTCGCTGACCTTCGGGATTTGATAGCCGTTTCATTTTCCCGATCTACAAACCTATCTGGCTTCTACCATATGAAGTCTGTTAGATGCAAGCAAGTCGCGCCCCAAGTGGACACTTTGGTTTATTTTCGCAGATGTAGTTTTCCACTAGAAACTCTACGCAACCAAAGCGGCGGTACAGTCATCAACTACGAAATGGCGTGGTGTTTATGTCGTCGGATTCGAATTTTCAGGGCCGGCACTTAGTAACGATTTGGAGTCACTCGATCCTTGCTATTGTGGCCCTGTTCGCTTTGTTAGCTGCTCGAAACGTCCCGCCGGAATTCACTGCCGCATCTTCTCATCGCCTTGCGATCAATACCATTTCAGCCCACGATCACAGGCCGCATTTTGATGCTAATGGACCGCAGTGGATCGCTCCGGGGAGCAGTTTATTGCCGTTTCCTCCGGTTGCGGTGTCCGCACACCTATCCCATACCTCTCAGTTGTTGTCCACGTTAGAGATCAAAGGCTTCCACTTCAACCGTCCACCTCCGGTTTCCTGATCCAATCCCTCGTTCGATTCGCGCGGCTCGGATTCAAAGCCTTCAATTTAGTCGTGCCCTCGAAGACTTGTCGGCGTCATCTGCGCGTGAGACCAGCCGCAACCAGAACTCTTTGGTACTGCGTCCTGAGGAGGATCAGAAATGAATGACATGAAAGTTCTGTGCGTTGAAAACCACATCGAGTATTTGGATGCTTTGAAGTACATGCTGGAGGCCGCGGGCTACGAGGTTATGTCGGCCACAACGGGAGACGAGGGTCTCTCGATGCTCACGACACAATGTGTGGACGGCGTCTTATTGGAGTATGACTTGCCGGACGCCACCGGCAGTGCAATACGGGCCGAGATGAAGCGGATCAAGCCCGATGTTCCGGTTCTTCTGTTTGCAGGTATCGGAAGCCAGACGCCGTTTCTGCTTCGTTTCTTTGACTCGTATCTCCGAAACCCCAAGTGGGTTTTCCAAGAATTGGATGGATAGAGGCTCGACGCGTCAATAGGGATGAAGCCGAAGGCGAATGCAAGAATGGAATTCAAATTTCCCGCCGATGTTGTGGCGGCCGAACGCGGGGAGAACGAAAATGGATCAGATCGATATTGAACAACTCAGACAGAAGCTTGAACTGCAGCGTCAAGAAATCCTGCAGTTCTTTATCCGGCTTGAAGATGAAACGCGATCTTTGGAAGTCGACTCCACGCAAGACATCGCCGACCGCTGCAGCATCAGCATGTCAAGGGAGTCTTTGTTCGAGCGGAGCAGCCAGCGTAGAACGCTTTTGCGTCTGGTCGAAGCGGCTCTTCGTCGAATCGAGGAGGGATTATTCGGAACGTGTGTCACTTGCGGCGACGATATTCCAGCTCGACGATTGCAGGCTTTGCCTTGGACTCAATTCTGCCTCCCGTGTCAGGAAGCGATCGAAAAGGAGGTCGGAGCAACTGTCTCGGCCCGAGTTCCTGTGACGATTGCGGACTGGAGGCGCGCTGGATAAAGGTTTCATGCGTGGAATGGATTTGCTGTCGAGGTATTCTGTGAAAAATATTGTGTTCGTTTGTTTGTTGGTATTTTCCTCGGGATTGTTTGCGCAAGACGCGATCCCCGCGGGCACGATCCTTCCGGTCGAATTGAATTCTTCCATTCGATCAGACAAGGCCAAACCAGGCCAGGTAGTCAGTGCGCGAGTGATGCAAGAGGTACCTTTGCCGCGTGGCCGGAAGATTCATTCCGGCGCCAAGGTTTTGGGATACGTGGTTGCGGTCCGTCCGGCGAATGACAGAGCTGGCGCAGAGATCACATTGCGTTTCGAAACGCTGGAAGTTAGGGGCCGGCGGATCCCTGTCACCACAAGTCTCAGGGCTCTGGCCTCAATGATGGAAGTATTCGCAGCGCAGGTTCCGGAGAGCGGGCCTGATCGCGGAACCTCCGAATACAGTTGGACCACCGACCAGATTGGGGGAGGCGAGGTCAACTATGGCGGAGGCGGCGCGGTTGCTCACGGCTCGTACGTCATCGGCCGTTCGGTGCCTGGCGGCGTATTGGCCCGGGTCACTTCCACACCTGGGACCAGGTGCAGCGGCGAAACAGATGACAACGACCGTCCGCAAGCCTTGTGGCTGTTTTCGTCGGATGCTTGCGGCATTTACGGTTTCCGGGACATGAGTCTCGCCCACGCAGGTCGCTCCAATCCGGTCGGCGAGATCTCATTACAGTCGCGGACCGGGAAGCTGAACATACGAGGAGGGAGCGGAATGCTGTTGCGCGTAACTGATATTCCGGATGTTCCGAAGTGAGGGCCGTCCGTATCGACTGCAATCTCGAGGTACCCGGGGTCGAGGGTAACAGGGCTTAGAGATATGCACACATTTTCGCCGAAAGGCATCTAACTTTATCAGGTAAGAGTTGAGGGTCAGGCGTGCTGGCGAATTGAGAAGCGATCATTTGCGGGACCAATGGGGCACGACTAGGAGAATCGCGTATGAGATCAGATTTTTCCGGCAGTAGGGCTTTGATGAGCATTTTTTCGTGTGTCGTCGCTCTCGCGATGAGTCCGGTGACGTTAAGGGCTGCTTCGTATGGGCTACAGGATGCGCTGCCCGCCCAGGATGCGCCGCCGACCCAAACCCAGCCACCAGCGCCGGACCAGCCGCACCCCTCCCAGCTGTCGCCTGAGCAGCTGCAAGAACTGGTCGCGCCGATCGCGCTATATCCGGATGCGCTGGTCGCGCAGATTCTGGCGGCCTCTGCCTACCCTACGCAGATTGTCGAAGCGGAGCGCTTTCTGCAGCAGAATCCTGATCTAAAAGGCGAGGCGCTAGGCGCTGAAGTCGATAAGCAGGATTGGGACCCGAGCGTGAAAGCTCTAACGCAATTCCCATCTGTGCTGGCGAATATGGATAAGGACCTCTCGTGGACCTCGGAGCTGGGGGATGCGAATTACAACCAGCAGAAAGAGGTGATGGACGCAATTCAGTACATGCGCAGGAAAGCGAAAGAAGCGGGACATCTCCAGAGCACACCCCAACAGACCGTGACGAACGAAGGGGACGATATCGCCATTCAGCCGGAGAATCCTCAGGTGGTTTATGTGCCTGAGTACGATCCTGAACTGGTTTACGGTTATCCCGTGGCGCTGTGGCCGGGATTCTACCCGTGGTGGGGTGTGGGGGGTCCATTTATTTCATTCGGCGTGGGATTCGGTATCGGTCCGTTCTTCGGATTTGGCTGGGGCTGGGGCGCCTGGGGCTTTGATTGGTACCACCACGGACTGATCTGGGGCGGCCACCCCTATGCTTTCCATAGTCACTCTTTCTACGATCGCAACGCTTACTTCCACGGAGGATATCGCGGCGAAGGAGGGTTCGCACGCGGTGACCGCGGCATGCGGGGTTATGGTGGCGGGGGCCGAGGGGCTTCGGAGTTTCGCGGAGGTGGTGACCGAGGGGCTCCGGGGTTTCGCGGCGGCGGTGAGCGTCCAGGTGCATTCGGTGGTGTTGCACGCGGGGGTGACGCGCGCGGGTTTGAATCGCGCGGACGGTCCAGCTTCGGGGGTGGCGGCGGTGGCTTTCATGGCGGCGGCGGTGGACATGGTGGCGGTGGTGGCGGGCGCCGCTAATGGGTTTTGATTGCCGAATGATGGGTTCAAATTCAACCACGAATAGAAATTGCAAGGAGAGAATTATGTCCCATGATCGGCACAATTTCGATCGGCACAGTTTCGAGGAAACCTATTCACGTGTCGTCGGCACGGTTAGAACCATTGCGATGCTTGCAGCAGGAATTGCATTTCTTCAATTTTCCGCGGCGGCGCAGGAACCTGGCCAGAAGACGTTTGCATCCGCCGCCGAGGCGAGTCACGCCCTGGTGGCAGCGCTTAAGGCGGAGGATCAGTCTGCTTTGTTAAGTATTCTTGGGCCCGGCGGGAAAGATATAGTTTCTTCCGGCGATGCGGTAGAAGACAAGAATCACCGCGATGAGTTCGTTCAAAAATATCATCAGATGCACCGCCTGGTGATGGAACCCGATGGAAAGACCACGCTTTACATCGGAGCGGAAAACTGGCCGACGCCGATTCCGCTGGCGAACAAGGGCGGCTTGTGGTACTTCGACACCGCCTCAGGCAAGCAGCAGATTCTTTACCGCAGGATTGGCAAAAACGAGATGGCTGTCATCCAGGTGTGCCATGAGTTGGTAGACGCGCAAAAGGAATATTACCGGCAACCGCACGACGGAGATTCAGGCAGCCAATACGCTCAGAAGCTCACCAGCGATCCCGGCAAACACAACGGACTCTACTGGCAGGCCAGCGCCAGTGAAGGCGAGAGTCCAATTGGTCCCCTCATGGCTTCGGCTGCGGCAGAGGGTTATTCGGCAGATCTGCAACCGCAACCGTTCCAAGGTTATTATTTTCGAATTCTCACTGCAAAGAAAGCGGCCAAGGGCGCCAGCAGCTACATCGTTGACGGCAAGATGACGCGCGGATTCGCATTCCTGGCCTATCCAGCCGAGTACCGGTCGTCGGGGGTAATGACTTTCATCGTGGGTGATGATGGAATTGTCTACGAAAAGGACCTTGGCCGACACACGCCCGAGATCGCGAAGAAGTTAAAGCGATACGACCGCGATGCGAGTTGGCACAAGGCAGACTAACGGCGAATCTCAGGCCAGGCCGCGCTTTTGAGCGGTCTAGTGAACCAGGTCTAGTCCGCTGCCATCTCCTGCGGTTCCCGCTCAGCCTGTGGCATTTGAGCGTCGGGCATTCCCCCTCGCAGTTCGGCCTCAAGCGCTGCCAGTTGGGCCTCGATGTCCTGCTCGGCCTTGCGCTTGCGGATGACTTCCTCGCGGTATCGCCGCAGGAAATAATCGATCGTCTCAACCCGGATGCGAATTGAGCCTGAGGGCTTATTCTCGTCGAGATCCTTGAAGCAGAAGTACGGCGTACCGGATTGCTCGATGATGCCTTCAATCACTCCATAAATCGGCGCATCGTGCCCGCACTTAAAGCTAGAGATCTCGAGCGCCACTAAGTTCGGATGCCTTGCTGTGAACTTGGCGGCCCACACTTTGTGGTTGGTGCTGCATGAATAGGAATTCTTCCAGGCGTCGGTGATATCAAGCGGACTGCTGATAACGCCGGCTCTGACCTCCTCGCCAAAGAGCCTTTCCAGGATGTCATCATCAATAGGAAGAGTATTCTGCGAGAAGATCGGGTAGCCAAGCTTCTGGAACTCCTCCATGATTTCGTGATTTAAACCGGGATCGTGATGATAGGGGCGGCCGAGCATGACGATGCCGATGCGATCCTCGCGCTCCAGCTGATCGAGCACCTGGCGCGCACGCCGGCGAATGCTGCTTTCGTATTCCTGCAGGGCCGCAAATCCTGATTCGACGGCGCGGTCATTCTCTTCCTGCGAAAGGCCGAGGATGGGCTGCCATGCCTGCAGCATCTGATGGGCAAAGAGTTTGCGGTCCGCGAAGTTGAGCACTGGAGCGAGATATTGGACATTGTGCTCGGCGAAGACGTCGTTCTCCTTCGTGAACGCGGCTTTCACGGTCTCCGGCGTTGCGGTGACGGTGGGACAGGCATTCGCGCCGACAATTTTTACCAGCGGCGAATGCAGAACGTCGTACATGGGAAAGAAAATTACGTTCAGCGGTTTCTTGCGGTGCTTCTCCTGAATCAGGTTGTAGACGTGCGAAATGCCGATCTTCGCGGGGAAGCAGGGATCGATGGCGCCGCGGCTGGCTCCCGCGCGATAAAGTTCAGAACTGGTGTAATCGGAATAAATAATATTCTCCGGCTGCACGCCCAGGCTTTCGAGATAGCCGTTGAATAGCGGTGCGTAGGTGTAGATGTTGAGGACGCGAGGAATACCGACCCGGAGTTTCTTGCGGCCTTCCATGAGGTCGCGGCGTTCCTTTGAGCCTTTGCTCCAGCCTGCCCATCCTCTGACCGGCAGCGAATCGGCGACACTTCTTGCATTGACGGGACGGAAAACTTCTTTCGACGCCATATCGACAAAGTTGGGATGCGCCGCTCTTATCGTATCCAGGCCGGCCTTGATGTCTTTCATGTCGTTGACGTCTTCCACCGTGCCCTTCTCGCAGGTGGCGATAATCAGCCGCTGCTCGCCGTGCATGAGCGGGACCTTGGTGACCTTCTGAATCGGCACGAAGCTGAGGTCGTTTTTGGGCTGGGTTCGGATATCGATGAAGGTGCGCAGACAATCGTTCTTGCAGAAATGGCAGCGCGTATCTTCATTGCGCGTGGTACGGTATTCGATTTTGCGAACTGCATCGAGGCCGACAAAGGTCGACTGCTTGCCGTTTCGCCACAGCCGCAACGACTCTTGTGCAGCACCGATTGCGCCGGATTCTCCACAATGCTCGTGCACGATGATTTCGGGTTGCCTGCCGGCGGCGCGGAAGCTGTTGCGGATGAAATCCACTTCCGCCTTCACGACTGCGAGGTTATTCTGCGTTCCTCCCTGCAGCACAAAGCGCGTGCCGAGGGCCGCGAGATTGGGAATGCTGGCAACGTAGAGAAATACATTCTTCGGCAGCACAGCCGCGAGGCCGGCGAGAATTTCTTCCGCGCGCCAACCCTGGCGTTGAAAATTGACAATATCGGACTGCATGAATACTGCGCAGCCATATCCGAAGACCGGCATGGCTTGTGCAGAAAAAGCAAGATCCGCGTATTGCGTCACATCCAGGCCGAAGCCTTCTACGGTCGACTGCAGAAAATATCCGTTGCCGGCGGAGCACTGAGTGTTGAGCTTGAAATCTTTCACGCGACCGTTGTGCAGAATGATGATCTTGATGTCCTGGCCGCCGACATCGACGATCACGTGCGGATCTTCGTAGAACTTCAGTGCCGACTCGGTGTGGGCAACAGTTTCAACCAGCGCCACATCGGCATTCAGAACGTCTTTGAGAATGTCCTTCGCATAGCCGGTGGTAGCAACGCCGAGAACTTCGAGTTTCGCATTTTGCGCCTCGACCTGGCCACGCAGGTTCTCGAACATCTCAATCGTGTCCTGAATCGGATTGCCGTTCGAGAGCTGATAGGACTTGCAGAGAATCTCACCGCTTTCGCTCAGCAGTACGGCTTTGGTTGAAGTCGAGCCGCCGTCAATGCCGATGAATCCGCCGACGGTGCTGTTCTTCTGAAAGACGGCAGGCGTGAATTTCTTACGGCGATAGGCCTCTTTGAACTGATCGAACTCGGATGGGTTCTCAACGAGACCTTTGCCCCCCGATTTGGCTTTTTCTTCCTGACGGCCGTATTCGATGTAGTGAACCAACTGGTCGTAACCGCGATAGCAGCCGATGCAATCGTCTTCGCTGCGACCAAACTCAATCGCGCCCAGGGCGGCAAAGTACTGGGCGTTCTGCGGAACTTTAATCAGATCTTCCGGCTTGGAACCTTCGGGAACCGCAACCTTCCGCTCCTGCCACATGCGCGGAATATTTGCCTGCCAGGCTTCGCGCATGCCGCGAATGAAGCTGTTGGGGCCGCCGAGCAGCAATACGTGCGGCCGCAAGGTGTGGCCACGGGTGAGGACGCTCAGATTCTGCAACACGATGGCTTCGAATAATGACGCCATCAGCTCATCCGGCGGCGTTCCTACTTTTTGCAGGCCGTTGATGTCGGTCTCAGCGAACACGCCGCATTTGCCCGCTACTTTGTGGAGCTTGATGCCGCGATATTTCTGCTCGGCCAGGAGGTCGGTTGGAATTTTTAATTTTGCGTTGATCTTGTCGATGACCGCGCCAGTGCCGCCGGCGCACTTATCGTTCATCGAAGGAATCTTTTTCTTGCGCCCGGTTTCTTCGTCGTCTTTGAAGACGATAATCTTGGCGTCTTGCCCGCCCAACTCGATGACCGAATAAACCTCAGGGTGCAGCTTTTCCACGGCGAGCGAAACCGCCGTCACTTCCTGCACAAACTTCGCGCCGATCTGGTCGGCGATGGCGCCGCCGCCGGAGCCGGTCATAAACATGCGAGTGTTGTGGCGGTTGAGGCCGACCTCGGCCTCCATCCGTTTCAGGAACTCGAGAGTCTTCTCCGGTTGCTTGGTTTCGTGGCGCTGATAGTCCTGCCAGAGAACTGTGTCGCTGGCCGCTTCGACCACAACCGCCTTCACGGTAGTCGAACCGACGTCGAGCCCCACCATAAACTGCGTGTTGTGATCGTGCGGCTTCTGCACCTGCGGCAGTTGCTGGACGGGCGGAGTTTTCAGTTCGACTCCTGCGATTTGAATCAGCTGCGGCGACTTATGGTCGTGCATGACTTCCTTTCTGGTCTCTCAGAAACCCTAAGCCCTTAACGAACTTGCACCGCCGAGATCGCAGGGTGTGCTAAGAAGTGCTTGTGTTGGCCCTCTCTGCGTTCTCGGCGTCCTCGGCTGTGCAGTGTTCTTAGTCCCCTGAGGTTGCAGGGATCGCGGTTCCAGGCACCCGTGCTTTCTTCCAGAAGCGAGTGTCTTTATCGATCCGATCGCTCACGTGCAGAAGGAATTGCGCTGCGGTGCCTGCGATTCCTTCGCGATGGGGCACGTGATAAAAGGGACGTTTCAGCTCAGGATGTTCATCGATGTACTCGCGAATTTCCTGAAGGCTCTTGCCGGTGGATTTGAGGCATTGTTCAAACTCGGTTTTGGCCTTCACCTTGGCTTCTCCAAGAGCCATCTGAACACGGCTGTGGGCGTTGACTTCGCCTTCACCGGAGGTTTCAATCGGAAGGAAAATCATGTCCTTGAATTTGTTCACGACCGCGGATTGCACTCCATCGGACTGCGAGGAGGGCATGCAGCCGAACGGTTTCAGCGCCAGCACCATATGGCAGAGTTTGTGCACGGTGTAGTAGACGTTCTTGCCGACTTCGAGGTGTCCTTCACCACCGCGCGCAAACTGGTTGTAGAAGGGATGTGCTAACTCAGCCAGCTCCGTCTGCGGCACAAGGTGGTGCGTGATTCCGCCCAGATTCTTGATGGTGCGGTGATAGAAGAAGTTCCACATGCGCTCGCCGGCGCCAATCCCCCAAAGCTTTTTGCGGAGGCCGATGTAATTCGCGAATTGCTTTTTCGCTTCGTACCACTCCGGATTGCGGTGAGGTCGATTCACAGGCCACTTCGCGATCGCGTGCGCTTTCGCCTGATACATCAGATACGCCACCCAGGTCGCAATCGGCTCGACCAGCACTTGCGCGCCCTCGCGCTCCAGGAAGTCGAACATGTGGAAGTTGCCGTCCCCTTCCGTGAGTTGCGCCCAGAATTCTCCGGTGATTTTTACTAGAGGCTTTACTCGCAGGCGATCTACTTCGATCGAGTTCATTTTCTCGCGAGCGGAGTGGAGGGCATTCAGGTAATCCTTGCCCCACATGTGCTCATGCCATTTGCCGAAGACATTGAAAGTGTTGCGCAGAACTTTGTTGTTCTTGAATTTCGGCTTCGCCCAGTTTGGGGCGCGCTCTTCGATCTCAAACGATGTGCGGCTCTTCAGATCCTCGCACAATCCATCCACCGCTTCGCGGAACACGCGGTCAGTCTCGCCACGATTCGCTTCATAGGGACGAATCTGGTAGATGAGGTCGTTGATGACGTCGCCGAGATGCATGGCATTCAGCATTCCGAAGCCAAAATCAATGGTGAACTTAAGGCCAGGCTCACCCGAGGCGGCCTTGATCCCGTCGCTGTCTTTGAACAGCAGAACGCGGAAACCGTCGAAGCCCGCGTTCTTCAGGGCGAAACGATATTCCGCCTCATACATGCCGAAGCGGCACGGACCGCACGAGCCGGCGGTGAAGAAGACATAGTTGTCCAGAATCTGCTGGCGCGGCAGACCCTCTTTCTCCAGGAACTGGAGATACTGGACGAGGTTGCCGACCGTAAAATAGGTCGGATTGCATTGGCCGTTGTTGCCAAATTCCTTGCCGGTCTGGAAGCCGGCGACGTTGGGCACCGGAAGCTTCTCGCAGCGATAGCCGCAGCCCTGGAAGACGGCGCGAATCAGGTCTTCGTGTTTCCAGGTAAAACCTCCGAACAGGATGGTCACGCGGCTACGCTCTTCGGCTTTGAAAGCCCGCTCGACGGGACGGTGAAAATGGGTGGGCTGATCCAGTCCGGCGATTTTTCGCAGGCGGGCGCGTTCGGCCTCGAGGCGTTTTTTGATGTCCGAGTCACTATCAATCTGGACGAGATTCGTCGCCATAAGTTCTTCCTCCGGCTGTTTGTTGAATTTTGATGCTGAGCGGAATGGTGTTTCTACGGCGTATCGATCGGGAGCAAGCGGGCGTCGCGAACGGCAAGGTACACGCAGACCAACGGTAGCCAGAGCAGGGACGAGAATCCCTTGCTATCATTTCAGATCGGGTACCGAATAGCATCCGAACTCCAAATAATTGGCTAGGAGGTTCGAAGTCTTACACCGGCGGAACAACTACCCCAGAAGTTCCGTAGGCGCCGGATTTGCGAATGATCCTCTGTAGATGCCCACACTCTGGCAACCGTTGCCATTATTTTTTACTGCGACCCCGCAACTGACGATGTGAGAAAAAGAGTAGAGATGTTTCTAACAGAAGTTGTGCTCCGCATTCAAGGTGCGAGTGAGTGACAATAGGAATCCGGGTCATCGAAGTTGCCGATACATTCGATTACAAATATTTCGCTCTTTCATCGCTCCAGGGTCGCATCCAAAATCCGGTCGGCGTTTGCACCGTGGTTTCAGACGCTTCCTGGAAGTAGAATGCTTTTCAAGAAGCGAGGAAAGAGGGAAATTGCATGATGAAGCTCAATGTGAATGGGATGAATCGCAGCTTCGATGGCGATCCCAACATGCCCCTGCTGTGGTTTTTGCGCGACGTCTTGAGGCTCACTGGCACCAAGTTCGGCTGCGGCGTGGCCCTGTGCGGGGCTTGCACCGTTCATAAGAATGGCCAGGCAATCCGGTCGTGCGTGACGCCGATGGGCGCAACGGCGGGCAGCGACATTCGGACGATCGAGGATCTCGGGGCGAACGGCCTGCATCCGGTTCAGCGGGCCTGGATGGAATTGAACGTTCCGCAATGCGGATATTGTCAATCGGGCCAGATCATGCAGGCGGCGGTCCTGTTGAAGGGCAACCCTCATCCTTCGGACCAGGAGATCGACGATGCCATGGCGGGGAATATCTGCCGCTGCGGAACCTACCAACGGATTCGTCAGGCGATCAAGCTGGCAGCGGGGAAAGTCGCATGAGGCACATCGAGAATGTAAGCCGGCGGCGGTTTCTGAAGGGAGCATTCGGCGCGGGGGCTTTCGTTTTGGCGGTGCGCTACATCCCGCCGCCCGTGTTGGGACAGGTGGCAAATGACCTTAATGATGCGAATCGGGCAATCTTTCATCCCAATCTTTTTGTGGGGATTCAGCCGGATGGAACGGTTTACATCGTGGCGCACCGGTCGGAGATGGGAACGGTCATCCGAACCTCACTGCCGCTGGTGCTCGCGGACGAACTTGACGCCGACTGGAAGCGGGTGAAGATCGACCAGGCGATCGGCGATAAACGATTAGGAGATCAGAATACTGACGGCTCGCGTTCGGTGAGAGTTTATTTTGACACCATGCGGGAGTGCGGCGGAACTGCGCGCTGGATGCTGGTGCAGGCAGCAGCGCTACGTTGGAATGTTCCGGCATCAGAATGTTCCACGGAACTGCACACCGTAATTCACAAGGCCACGGGACGGCGCCTGGGCTACGGTGAACTGGCCTCGGCTGCGGCGCAGCTTCCGGTGCCGAAGAAGGAAGACCTTCAACTTAAGAAGCCCTCCGAGTGGCGCTACATCGGAAAGGGAAATATCAGCTACGACATGGAACATCTGTGCACCGGAAAAGCGATCTATGGGATGGATGCGCAGGTGGAAGGCATGGTGTATGCGTCGATCGAACATCCTCCGGTGCTCGGCGGAAAAGTAAAAACTCTTGACGATCAAGACACGCTAAAGGTTGCGGGAGTACGTCAGACGGTGAGCCTCGATCCTTTTAAGCCTCCGGCCGCATTCCAGCCTTTGGGTGGAGTAGCTGTAATTGCAGACAACACTTGGGCTGCGTTCGAAGGGCGCAAGAAGCTGAAGATCGATTGGGACCACGGGGCGAACGAATCCTACGACTCGGTGGAATACAAGAAAGAGCTTAGAGAAACAGCGCACAAGCCGGGAAAGGTGATACGCGAAGTGGGGGATTCGGATAAGGCCTTCGCCACGGGCGGAACCGTGTTTGAAGCCGATTACTACGTTCCGTTGCTGGCTCACGCGCCGATGGAACCGATGACGGCGCTGGCGGAATTCAAAGATGGGAAGATCACCGCGTGGGCGCCGACGCAGAATCCGCAGGCGGTGCAGGCGATCGTGTCTTCAGAACTGGGCATCCCTGTGGAAGATGTGATTTGCAATGTGACTTTGCTGGGCGGCGGATTTGGAAGGAAATCTAAGCCTGACTATGTTGCCGAAGCTGCGGTGTTATCGAAGAAGTTGGGGCGTCCCGTAAAAGTTGTGTGGACACGGGAAGACGATGTGAAGTTTGATTATTACAACGCCGTTGCTTCGATGTATATCAAGGCGGCCATCGACGAAAAGGGCAAGCCCACGGCGTGGCTGCAGAGATCGGTGTTTCCGCCGATCACCTCGACCTTCGATGTGAATGCGGTTTATGGCGATCCGCCACATCTGGCACAGGGCTGGACGGATCTCCCCTACGATCTGCCGAATCTTCGCATCGAGAATGGTCCTGCGCAGGCGCACGTGAGGATCGGGTGGCTGCGATCGGTCGCAAACATTTATCACGCATTCGGGATTCAATGTTTCACCGATGAACTTGCCCACCGCGCGCAGCGTGATCCGGTGGAATATTTGTTGGACCTGATCGGCCCGCCCCGCACTTTGGATTTCACCAACGTTCAGTATCCGAACTACGGTGCGGATTACAAGAAATATCCGTGGGAAACGGGACGGCTGCGGCAGGTGATTGAAGTAGTTGCCGACAAATCGGGTTGGGGCAAGAAGAAGAGTACGAAGGGGCATGGGTTTGGAATCGCTGCCCATCGCAGTTTCTTGACGTATGTTGCCACGGTGGTTGAAGTGGAGATAAAGGACAATAAGATTCACATACCGCGTGTGGATACGGCGGTGGATGCGGGCTGGTTGTAAATCCGGAGGCGACGCGAGCACAATTCGAGGGCGCGGCGGTTTTCGGAACGAGCATTGTGCGCAGCGGAGAGATCACGGCTAAGAACGGCGCAATCCAGCAGTCCAATTTTTACGACTATCCCGTAGCCAGGATCAATGAGGTTCCGGCGCAAACCAACGTGTACATCACGGAGAGTACGGCGCCTCCGGCCGGCGTGGGCGAGCCAGGAGTTCCTCCATTTGTGGCTGCGTTTTGCAACGCGATTTTCGCCGCTACGGGGAAACGAGTTCGGGATCTGCCCCTTTCGAGCAACAACATTTTCAGTTGATACTAAAACGGGAGAGGATGGTTCGTGCCCGTATCGAATCCCGATTATTCTGCGATGCTGGCCGTAGCGTTGGCGGAAGCGCGCAAAGGACTGGCGGAGGGCGGCATTCCAATCGGTGCTGCAATTTTTGACAGGAACGGGAAAGTTTTGGGCTCGGGCCGCAACCGCCGCGTACAGAACAGCGATCCTTCGTTGCATGGCGAGACCGATGCTTTTCGCAATGCCGGGCGGCAGCGAAGCTATCGCGAGCTGATCATGGTTACTACGCTCGCACCTTGCTGGTATTGCAGCGGACTGGTGCGGCAGTTTGGCTTCGGCACTGTGATTGTCGGGGAGAGCCGGAATTTCCAGGGCGGGGTGGAATGGCTGCGCTCACTCGGGGTGAAGGTAATCGATCTCGATTCCAACGAGTGTGCTTCTTTGTTGGGTGATTACATTCGCGCGAATCCAGAGATTTGGAACGAAGACATCGGCAAGGAGTAATAACAATCCCGCCTCGGCTCTCAGTTAGGGGCGGCCTCGCGCTCCACCTTTCTCAGCGGCCGAAAATCAGAAGCTGAGGCTCAACGACATCTGGATCTGCCTCGGACTGCCAATGGTTTTATTGGTGATTCCCAAGCCGCTCCCGGTGGTTGGGCACACATAGAGCGAACCCGAAAAGGTAGTGTTGCAGGGCTTCAGGGTGGCAGGCGTGCCTACGACCGGGAAGCCCTGGAAGTTGATGTTCTGGCTTATGTCGTCGATGGGAATATCAAAACTCGCGGTGTTGGTCAGGTTGTAGACATCGAAGCTGTACTTCAGGGACGTGCGCTCGGTGATCTGGGTCATCTTCATCAGTGACAGGTCGGCGCGCCTTTGCCAGGGTTGCCGGAAAATATTTCGCTGGCCATGATCGATGAAGTTTGTCTCGTAGGGATCATTTGAGGGAATTGCTCCGTTCAATGCTCCCGGCGCTAGTAATGGAACACCGAAGCAATTGGCGTTGAGAGCGTATGAATTGGGCTCTCCTGAAATAGCATTCGTGCCCGAAGCTCCGGTAACCGCCTGCTGGGGCGTGCAGCCGTTTAGGGGGACGATGGGGTTCGTGATTCCATCGTTGACTCCGTAAAAAATGCTACCCAC
The DNA here is from genome assembly GCA_963717205.1 of uncultured Acidobacteriota bacterium. GTDB lineage: Bacteria > Acidobacteriota > Terriglobia > Terriglobales > Acidobacteriaceae > Sulfotelmatobacter. Next base: position 1,079,195 of record CAVQVP010000003.1, read on the forward strand.
CGCGCCGGAGTAGTCGACAACGCTATACGGCTGACCGCTTTGGATCACCGTGAGACCGGAAAGGGCCCACCCATCGGCGATTCTGCCCTTGATGGTTGTAGCCGAGAAGAATTTCGGCAGTTCGTAGGTGTAAGTGAAATTCAAGACGTGCTTCCGGTCGAAGTCCGATAAGCCGTAGCCCGAGCGCAGGTTCAGCGGATTGTTGCCGTTGTAAAACAGTCCCATCGCGCTCTGCTCATCGGTTGAGTGCGAATAGGTGTAGGAAAAGCCGACGCGCACACCGTGACTCATCCGCTTTTCTATGTGCGTCTGGAGCGCATTGTAAGCAGAGATGCCAGCAGCAGTATAAGACTCCGACTCAGAGGAATAGCCGATATAAGGAACGCGAAGATCGACGTTTCCACCTTCGAATGTTTGCTGATACGGCTGCCCATTGGGAAGGTTAATCGACGGGTATGGGAAGTTAGTGTTTTCAGTTACGATCGAGTAGCCATAAGTATAGTCCTGCTCGTTGGGACTTCCCTTCAGCAGCGGATGCGTTGGCGAGGCAATCTGCGCCTGGTTGAAAGGCAGAGGAACGATTTCGTGACGGCCTAGATTTCCCACGTAGCCGATCTCGATCGCGAGGTCGTTGCGAGGCTGCCACTGAATGTCCAGCGTTTGATTCATGGTATAGGGCAGCTTGTTAGCGCGGTTGTAATCGGCGAACGAGAATAACGGGATGCCGGTTGTGATCGCAGCCGCGTTAGGGAGCACTAGATCCGCAGGATTACCACTGGGGGGCGGACCCAGTGTCGGCCCCCACGGAGCTTCGAAATTACTGCAAAACGAGTATCCGTAAGGGCTACAAGCCTGCGAGTTCACCCATGGCGGAGACTGGTTCACGCCAAAGGGTCCGCCCGCGATCACGCCCGAAGCGAAACCGGGAGAAAGATACGCGAAGAGTTCGCCGCGATCGTAGTACAAGCCCCAGCCCGCACGAACCACAACCTTGTCGTTGAACTTTCTTGGATTCCAGGCCAAGCCGACGCGAGGGGCCAGGCCCCATTGGCGTCCTGTAAGAGTCGAATCGCTAACGCCTTTCGTAGGGAATAACGGATTATTTCCTGCGATGATTAAGCCGTTCGAGGTGATCTGGTCCGTTTGGGCGTCGTAGCTGTATAGCGACGGGTCGAAATTATAGATGCGTCCGTTCTTTTCTTTCAGGCCTCCGTGATAGTCGAAGCGCAAACCAGCGCTGACGATCAGATTGGAACGGATCTGATATTTGTCCTGGATGTAAGAACCGGTTTCGTTCGAGCGGTAGTAACGATTCGCATCGCCCTGTAGAAAAGTTGTGGTGATAAATCCATCCGCCGTATAAGTAATGGGCTGTCCGGTGAGGAAGTCGGCGAAATTCAGAAATCCGATCATTCCGGTGTTCGTGCGATCGTCGCGCGCATTGAGCTGAGTGTAGGAGAAGCTGCCGCCGAACGTAAATGTGTGCTTACCATGATTCCAAATGGCATTGGCGGAAGGCATCCAGCGATTTTGGAAAACTCCGGTGAACGCGGCTTGCGACGCCGCGGTCATGCCCAGCGCGGCGCCGGCATTGAAGACAAAATTAACATTGCCCGGAGCGTTGTTTCCCATATCGTCATCGATTGTGATTCCCGGAAAGACGGAAGATCCAAACGTGTTGATGCCGGCTTGCTGCGGCGTAAAGGGCTGGCCGATTGTGCTGTAAATCTTTTCGCGTATGAAGCCGAATCGTTCGGTGATGCTGAGATTGGGGCGGACGGTCTGGGTGTTGGTAACTGACGCGACTTGGCTGCCCGCATCGAGATGCTGGGTAAAACCTTCGAAGGAAGAGAAACCAAACGGCGCAGTACTGGGATCGTGCTGGTAATAATACTTGAACGACAGAGTGTCTTTGAGCGAGGCCAAATAATCGAGATCGGCAACGGCCTGGTCGGAGATAAAGTACGCTGTCTGGGTGAGGAAAACATTCTCCGGAAAGTTGACGGTGGGGATGAAATTCGGATTCGCTGAAGGGAACAGGTATTGCCCGTTCGGCAGCCTGTAGTTCAACAGCTTGAAAGCGACGGGATCGATATTCGGATTGGTATTGGCCGACGTTGTCGAGACGATCGGATTTACCACTGTCCCGAAGTCAATTAGAGCGACACTAGACAATGCTTGTGCGCTGCGATCATCGGTAAGCCCGAATGGCACTGCCGTGCGCGAAGTTCCGATTTCCAAATCAGAAACGTGAATGTGTTGGTAGCTGGCGAAGCCGAAGAGTTTGTCCTTAATGAGTGGGCCGCCGATGGCTCCCCCCGCTGTGTAGCGGTGCAACTGAGGGACTTTTTCATTGTTGGGTATGTTGGCATCCTGGTTGTAGAAGTAGGGGGCGGCATTGATCCAGTTGGTTCCGTGATGTCCGTAAAGACTGCCGTGAATCACATTCGTGCCGGACGCAGTGCTCATGTCAATGTGAGCTCCGCTGGTTGAGCCGTGTTGCGCGTCATACATGGAGGCGGTCACGCTAAATTCCTGAACGGTCTCCGGAGCGGGCGTGGGCAACGCCTGCCCGATCGCCAGGTAAGGCGACGCCGTGCTCTGGATGACTTCCGCGGTGGTGCTGGAGGCCCCCGCGATGCCAGTGTTGTTTACGATGCGAGCCGAAGCCACCTGGCTGGTGCTTTTGCCGTTAAACAGGTTACTGGCATCAACGCCGTTCAACAAAAACGTGTTGCTGGTGTCGCGCTGACCATTCGCCCAGATAGGCTGATTACCCAGACCGGCATTTGCTCCGGTTCCGTTTGGCAATTCCGCGTTCAACCCCGGCGAGAGAATAGCTAATCCGGTGAAGCTCCCGGTCGGCAGCGGAATACTCTCGATTTGGTCTTGCTCCAGAATGTAGCCGTTCGTGGTATCCACTGAATTGATCAAGGGTGTGGCTTGCACTTCGACGACCGTGCCAACTTTGCCGACGGGAAGAGTGGCGTTGACCGTGGCCGTGCGGTCGGCCTGAACCGTGATGGAAGGAATCTTCTCGCTTTCAAAGCCTTCGTGAGTGAAGGTCAGCGTGTAAGTGCCAATGGGCAGGTTGACGAAGTCATAGGCGCCATTGGAATTAGTCTTCTGAGTGCGGGTGAGGCTGGTCTGGTCCCCAATGATGGTCACCGTCGTCTCGGGTAGGACGCCGCCGGATTTATCGGTGACTGTGCCAGTGATGCCGCCCAGAGTCTGTTGAGCTTGAATCCGCGGTGTAAGGATCCATAGCGATGACGCTACCATGAAAGCGACAAGTCGAGTTCTTAGCATGGTTGACCTCGCACAAATCAGTAGGCACACTCCCGCTGAACCCTCTGCCGGCGGTTGAACCGCACCTGTATTGTCCGAACGATTTCGTAGCAGAGTTAGATTGCTTTGCCACCCGCAAGTAAATTGACTGACCGAATTTACATGAGTTTGCCCGGGAAGGAAAGCATTCAGTTAGTCAAACTTTCTTTGGCGCAGATTAGATATTTTTATCGCGGAGGCGGCGCTAATTTGGGATCGGTGGTTTCAGTTCCCGGCCGGCGTAGCGGCCTTATGGCGCCCAAGAATCAAGAACCAAAGCAGGCCCGCCGTTAGATATGTGAGATAGATGTAGGGCAGCTTGCCATACGGTCCCGCGGGGACGGGATAAAAGTTTCCAACCAGGGCGAGCAGCATGGCGATGCCAGCGAGCCAGGGAACGATCTGGGCTCCGGCGCGGAAAACCCCGTGGTCACGCAAGTAGCGAGGCAGCGCGAAGCAGACTAAGGCGTAGGCCACGATAAAACCGTAGGTCGCCAACGAGCCCAGCCAGCCGTAGACATCCAAACCACTGGCTCCGCGAGCTGCGAGTACTGTTACGGGGAGGAGCGCGGCGATGCCGGTAATCACCACGGCCCTGCCTGGCGTTTGATTCCGGGCGTGCGTATTGCGCAGGGAACTGTGCGCGAGGCCGTTATGAGCCATCAGCAACAGCACACGCGCGGCAGCCGTGATGCAGGCGAGAGTTCCTGCGAACAGGCTGACCAGTGCGCCGATGTCGATCAGAAGTCCGAGCACGGGGACGCCGCCAACGCGCGCCAGCAAATACATGGGCGCCTGGCTGGCGCCTAAATCCTGGCCGACAGAATGAAACCCTAAGACCTCGGCATAGGCGCAAATCGTGAAGAAAGCTCCGGCGAGGATCGCGCTCTGAATGACTGCACGAGGAATCGTCTTCAACGGATTGCGCGCTTCGGAGCCAAGCGTGGTCGCGCTCTCGAAACCAACAAAGCTGAACAGAGCGAGCACGAGCCCGAGCCGGAGTCCGCTGCCCGTCATTCCGCGAAGATGCAGCTCCTCCGGATCCAGATGCCAACCGTGATGAACCAGCAACAGAGTTACAAGGATCACGATCACCGTGACTGACGTGGCTTCGATCCACAGCATAAGACGCGCGGAGATTTTTACATCACGGTAAGCGATCCAGATCGAAACGCCGGTGACCAGTGTAGCCAGCAACACGGCAGAGTAAACATGGCCGGTGGCGTCGCGTAGCAGCAAGTTCGCGTAGTGATAGAAGCCGCCGATCACACTCGATCCGGTGGCCACGTAGGCCAGCAGGAGGCTCCATGCGACCGTTGCGCCGAGCCACGGAGGCAGCGTCATGGACGCGTACGTGTATAGCGAACCAGGGGAGGCTGAAAGTCGCGCATAGCGGCCGATGCATAGTGCAACAAGCAACACCGCAACGGTCGCCAGCACGTACGCGAGCCACGTGCCGTTGCCGGCAAGCGCACAAACCAGAGGGATGGTAGCCGCGGGCGTGGTGGTGGGAGCCATTGTGGAAACGGACTGAGCTAGCGTTTCCATCGGCGAGAGAATCTCGCGACGCAAACCATAATCTGCGCTCGGAGAACGCTCCTGCGTAAGCTGCTGCATGCGGTGTTGATCCTTACTTTGCAAACAAGATTTTGCAAGTCAGATTTTGCAAATTAAGATTTTGCAAATCAGATTGGGGTTGGATTGTACAACACGAATCGCGGCGTGCCCCTGGTTAAGAGAGTTTGGTTGAGAACAGTGGTGTATTATTTGGCAAAGTTTCCGTCTGGCTTGTTGTAACTGTCGTGGCTGGGCAAGTCATGGCTGGGCAAAACTCCATGAAACTCGATAAACAGTTATTGCAGCGCCTTCCCAAGGTTCTTTTGCACGAGCACCTGGATGGCGTGCTGCGTGCGCAAACGATCATTGAGTTGGCGAGGGATTCCAAATATAAGGACCTGCCAACCGACGATCCGGACGCTCTTTCGCAATGGTTCTTCCGCGGAGCTAACCAGGGAAGTCTCTCCAAATATCTGGAAGGTTTTGCGCACACGATCGCCGTGATGCAGACAGAAGACGCGCTGCAGCGAGTGGCTTACGAACAGGCGGAGGATTTAAGCCGGGATGGAATTGTTTATTTTGAAACTCGCTTCGCACCAGTTTTTCATACACAGAAAGGATTGACCCATCAGCAGATTGTCTCGGCGGTATTGAAGGGGCTGGAACGTGGGCGGAAAGATTTCGGAGTTTCCTCCGGTCTGATCATTTGCGCGATGCGCAACATGAACGTGTCGCTTGAAATGGCGGAACTCGCAGTCGATTTTCGCGCGCGCGGTGTAGTCGGCTTCGATCTGGCTGGAGAAGAGGGTGGATACCCTCCGAAGAAACATGTCGATGCATTTCATTACATTCAGCGCGAGAACTTCAATATCACGATTCATGCCGGAGAAGGTTATGGCAAAGAATCGATCTGGCAAGCGATTCAGTATTGCGGAGCGCACCGCATTGGGCATGGGACACGGCTGATCGACGACATTGCAGTTGCAGATGGGAAGGCGGTGAAGTTGGGCGACCTGGCGCAATATGTCCTCGACAAGCGCATTCCGCTGGAGATTTGCCTACTGAGTAATGTTCACACGGGCGCTACGCCGAGTTTGGCGGAGCATCCTTTTAAGATTCTCTACCAGGAGAAATTCCGCGTTACTTTGAATACGGATAATCGCCTGATGAGCCACACGACCATGACCCAGGAATTTGAGGCGGCTGCGAACACGTTTGGATTAACGATGGAAGACTTCGAAAAGATTACGATCAATGCGATGAAGAGCGCTTTCTTGCCTTACAAAGAACGCTGCCAGTTCATCTATTCCGCAATCAAGCCCGGATACGCAAAGATTCGAGAATCGGTCCACCGCTAAGTAATTTGTCCGATGTCAGTTTCGGCGAAACATTATTCGGACAAGGAAGCCAGAGTTTCGGCGAGGACCAGCGTCCCCCGAGCGATATCGTCCGGCTGCGCGTACTCATCGGGACGGTGGCTGTAACCATTGCGACATGGGATGAACAACATCGCGACCGGGGCGATGCGGGCGATAAACAGCGAGTCATGATAGGCGCGGCTGACCATCGGAAGAAATTTCACGCCGTGCTTGCGGCAAGATTGCGAGAGCGCCTCGACGATTGCAGGAGCACAGTCTGCCGGTGCGTCGGCGTTCAACAATTCGCTGCAGATCGACACCTGTCGGCTGGCTGCAATCGAATGGGATGCGGTTTCGATGGTTCGCATGACTGCGTCGCGCCGCGCGAGATCTGTGTCGCGGACGTCCACGCTAAGGCGTACACGGCTGGGAATACTATTCACCGCGCCGGGAAACACGTCGCAGATACCGACTGTGCCAACGGTGTCAATCGCTCCGCTGTTGCGCGCTGCACTCTCAATCGCGAGAATCAGCTCGGATGCGGCGCAGAGAGCGTCATGGCGGTCGGGCATTAAGACGCCACCGGCGTGTCCGCCAGAACCCTCGATCGAGACGCGGAGACTCGCGGGCGCTGCGATTTTTGTGACAATACCGAGAGGAGTGTGCTGGCGCTCCAGGAGCGGTCCCTGCTCGATGTGTAATTCGACGAAGGCCTTGTAGTAGTTTTCCGGAAGCTTCACTTGTTCGAGCTCACCTCCGAAGCCAGCGGCGCGCCGGACTTCGTCGAGCGATGTGCCATCGTTGTCTTTTAGCCTGGCCGCCGCATCTGGGGCCAGCGTGCCCGAGAGCAGCCTGCTTCCGAGGCAGCCGATTCCAAAACGTGTGGGCTCTTCAGACGTGAAAACAAGCAACTCGATCGAATGTTTGGGACGAAATCCGCTCTGCCGCAAGGCGCGTATCGCTTCCAGGCCTCCGAGCACTCCGACCACGCCATCGTATTTCCCGGCGTTTGGAATGGCATCGATGTGTGAACCCGTTCCGACCACCGGCGCGTCAGGCTCAGTGCCATTCCAACGCGCGAAAGTATTTCCGACGGCGTCGTGGCGCACGGCGAGTCCTGCTTCCTCGCAACGCTCTTTCACCCATGTGCGCGCCTTGCGATCGATGGGCGTGAAAACGATTCGCGTTACTGCGGGAGCTTCAGCATCGGAAAAACAAGCCAAAGCCTCGATCTCGCGCAGCATTCGCTCTCGGTCGATCGTGAGGTTCATCGCTGCAGGCCCGCGAAGGGATGGCGGTTCCAGTCTTTGTAGATGAGATATTTTGCGGGCACCTTGCCGATGGCGCCGAACCACTGCGGACACCACGGGGCCATCCAGATAAAATCTCCGGCGGTCACGGGATACCACGAATCGCCGAGCCGGTAAATTCCACCACCTTCGAGCATGATGAGGCCGTGTTCCATCACGTGCATCTCGACCATGCTGAGCGCGGCTCCGGGCTGGTAGACCATCGTGTTCACGGCGAAGTCGAAGCTCATGTCATCTGGAAGCAGGCACTTGACCTGCAAGTCAGGATCATCGTTGAGAGGATGCGAAGCAACCGCATCTTCGCTCGACACGATCAGCTTTGGTGGCTCGACCGAGTCGAGAGCCTGATACGGTTTTTCAACGACGGCAATGCGGCTCACTGTGTTCGCTATCACACGATGCGGTAATCCTTGGGGAAGATAGGCGTAACCTCGTGCGCTCAGTTCTTTCTCTTTCTCTTTGCGATTGACTTCTTTGCGATTGACCTGCAACTTAACGTTTCCATCGATTACATAGACGAAACGCTGCGCAGAGGTGCTGCCCAGTTCTCCACCTGCTTCAAGTTCCGCGGTGTACTCGGTAAATCGGGCGCCCAGCGCGGGATTGACGTGCACGATTGCGGAGCATGCCTTCATTCCCGGGAGCGTAGTGCGCACAAAAGTGTCGGGAGTCAACAGCAGATGATTCGGTTGTTGGGCACTTCGCGTGCGGCCGAGATTGTGCACGGTTCATCCTTTTGTGAGATTGCGATTGCAAAATTCCGGTGAGGACGCGAGATGATCGAGAAGATGCAATCCGCACTGGATTGCTGTTTCGACATCTTCAGCTGCAACGGATTCCGTGGGATCGTGGCTGATGCCGCCGGGCGTGCGTAGAAAGATCATCCCAGTCGGAATTTTTTCCGCGAGGATCATCGCATCGTGACCGGCGCCACTGACCATCCGATGCGGTTGGCATCCCGTCTTGACTATTGCCTTGTCGATCTCTTCGGTGAGAAAAGGATCCATAGCTACCGCTTGTTGGCTCAAGAGACTCTTTTCCCGCACAGATAGTCCGCGACGCGCCGCAATTCGTTGAGCATGGCCAATTAAATCTTCGACAGCACGATTTCTAATATCGTCGGAACTGTGACGAACGTCGAGTGTCAGAGTCGCCTCCGATGCGATCACGTTCGCTGCTCCGGGCTTTGCATCGATCTTTCCAACTGTCGCGACTAACCCCGGGACTGTTTGGGCGACGCGTTCCACGTTATTAATCCACTCCGCAGCGCCAGCAAGCCCATCGCAACGAAGATTCATGGGAGTTGTACCTGCGTGGTTGGCGCGGCCACGAAATATAAATTCCAAGCGGCTCTGACCGGCAATAGCCTCCACCGCCGCCAGTGGCAGATTCAGTTTCTCCAGAACCGGTCCTTGCTCGATGTGGAACTCAAGATAACCGATGACATTTGTGTCCACTTCAGCTTCAGGAATCTCCTCGGGATTCAGCCCAAAATTCTTGACTGCGGTCCTCACCGACACGCCTTGCGCATCCTGCGCTTCCAATAAGTTCTGATCAAGCCTGCCTACCAGTGCGCGGCTGCCGATGAACGGAGTGCCGAAGCGTACTCCTTCCTCTTCGGAAAAGGCAATCACCTCGATGGCGAAGGGCAGCTTCTTTCCTTGCAACTCTTCGAGCACCGCGACGGCAAGCACAACTCCGAGGACGCCATCGTAAGCACCGGCGTTGGGAACTGTATCGATGTGCGAACCAATGAGCAGGCGCGAAGCGTTCGGCTGCGCGGCCGAATAGATTCCGCGAAGATTTCCGGTGGCATCGATCTTAACGCGAGAGCCCAGCGGTTCCATCCATCCGGCAATTTCCTGGTGGCAATCATGCATGGGCTTCGACAAAAACGTTCGGCGAGTGCTGCCGGTGTCTTCTGAAAAAGAAGCTAGCTTTAAACACCGGGCAATGACCTGGTTGGCGCGATTTGTGATCACAGTTTTAGCTACGCTCGCTTCGCGGCGTACAGGTCTCGAGGATTCACGCTTCCCGTATCACTTTCGCCGCGGCCCAACCGAACGCAACGAGAGCGAGGAGAATCTCCCAAGCATAGGTGTTCCCGTAGGTCGCGACAGGAAAGTGATTGCTGATCATGATAAAGACAACTGGAACCGCCATGAAAGTATTGTGTTTGGAGCGCAATTTGGCTTGCACACTGAGTGCTGTATCAAACTTTTCTCCGGCGGCCGCGGCGGCAATCATTCTGCGCTGTGCAGGAAGAATTCGAAGCCAAACATTGGCGGTCATGATCGTTCCGAAGACGGCTCCGAGGTGGATGTAGGCCGCGCGTCCGCTGAACAGATGCATCAATCCCCAGGAGAGCGCGGCAATCACCAGCAGGGAGAAAACGGCGAACGAAGCTTCCGACTTGCCCACAGGCGACATCAGCGCCAAGTCGTAGACGACCCATCCGCCCGCCAGGACAGCCAATCCAACGGCAATCCCAGCCACTTGAGAAATGTTTGCAACGTCCGAGTCAATAAGTCCCGAACTGGAGTAATAAACGAGGAAGAGCAGCACCATTCCGCTCAGCCAAGTCATTAACGCTTCCCAGCGGAACCAGCGAACTTGTTCCGGCCCAACTTTCAGGGATTGCTCTTTGTGAACGGTGTAGAAACCTCCGCTGTGAACCATCCACACTGAGGGGTTCGTGGGGCTCGGAGCAGTCGTCTTCGCCAGTTTGCCAAATTGACCGTCCAGCCAAGTGAAATAGTAAGTCTGACCGACCCACATAATCGCCGCAAAAACGTGGAACCAGCGCACGAGGAGGTTCAGCCATTCGCGGACTGACGAGGTCATTTTGTAAACTCCATCGCGCGAGAAATTCTTCCTTCAGCTTCCGCGGTAAGTCGTATAGCCGTTCGGGCTCAGGAGCAACGGAATGTGAAAATGCAGATCGCCGTCTCTTGCCTGAAAGTTAACTTCTACCACGGGATACAGTGTGGCGATTTGCCGCGCGGCATAGTAGCTCCCGGTGTCAAAACTTAAGCGATAGACTCCGGCGGAGAAGTCCTCGCCGTCGGGCAACAATTGCAGACATCGGCCATCTTGATCGGAGCGCGCTGAGGTCAGCAGTTCCCAATCGCCGGCCGCATCCTGCTTCTCTAGCCGCACCGGCACGTCGGTGGCGGGTTTGCCGGCAACGATGTCCAAAACGTGGGTTGAGATACGTTTCATCCTTGAAGCCATTTTCTCAGCCGGATCTGCGTAATCTGCCGTTGCTGTTCGGCCGCCTCTTTGAATTCAGTTTCTGGATCGTTTTGGAGGCGTCGCCGAAAAAGCGCCAGAATCTCCGGCGCGGACTTGCCCGTTGCGCATACGATGAAGGTTCGACCGAAGCGGATTTCGTATCCTTGATTCGCATCCGCGAGAGCCCTCTTCACATCGGCGTCCGCGTCCGACACTTTGCCTTGCTCCTGCGCTGACCATTCTACAGATTGCGTGTGCAGAGAATGGATTTGCGGAGAGTGCAATGGTTGCGACTCGCCGATCCGGGGATGACTGTTGAACGCTTCCATCCAGTCGGAGTGCGTGAGTGTTTTAAACGTTTCGTCCGACGCAGCAAGAACCGCTGCCTGGTCTTTAAGCGGTCTCAGAGCCGACATGCCTTGCGCCCACGCTTTGGATCCGCAGCAGGGCAAGATTGCTTTCATCGCTTCGTCAACCGGAAGTCGATTCCAGTGCGCCAAGACAGGGTGTACTGTGTTGCTCGCAGTGGTCGCGCAGTCCTCGCTTAGCCGATTCAGAAACTCAATCACAAGATTGCCCGCAACAGTTTCGCGATACCTGGCGTTCGATCGAATATCGTCAATCGGCTGGATCTCGGCAGCGACGGACTCTCTCGCCAGAGTCATAAGTTCGGGATCAATTCTTTTTCCTCTCAGGCTTCGCTCAGTTTGGGTCAAACGAAGCGGAACCGGCGCCACGCTTCCGAGTGCGATGCGAACATCTTCCACCGCGCCTGCTGCAGTGCGGCCCAGAGCGGCGATACTCACCTTCGAGATCGCCTGTGCGTTGCGAGCTCCCACCTTGCGGGCATGGCTGAAATATTCTGAGAATCGTCGCGGCAAACACACGGTCTGAATCAGCTCGTCCGGGGCCAGCGAAGTTTTCTTATAGCCGGTGTGGAAGGTTGCGTATGGAAGCCGGCGCTCACCGCGAGCTGAAACTAAAATCAATTCCGCATCGCAAACCAGCAGCGCAGGCAATGAATCCGCAGCGGGAGATGCGTTCACGATGTTGCCGCCCAACGTCCCCCGATTCTGGTTCGCGATTCCTCCTGTCCAGCGCGCGGCTCTGGTAAGCAGGGGGAACTCGCGTCCCACAACTTCGTGGCGGCGGAGGTCGGTGTAAGTGCAGCCTGCACCGATTCGAATTTCATCATCAGTGATCTCAATACGCCGAAGCTCGGGAAGATTCCAAATGCTTACCAACTTGCGCGCCGGAAGTTTACCAGCCGCGTATTGCACCATCACATCGGTGCCGCCGGCAATCGGAAGCCACGCGCCCGGTTCGCTCGCGAGCAGCGAAACGATCGCTCGCAAGCTTCCGGGAGCGAGCATTTCGTAAGTTGAGGGATCCGATCTCATGAAGTGGTCCTGCGCTGTGCGGCTTCCGCAACTGCTTCGATAATTTGACTATAACCGGTACATCGGCAGAGATTGCCCGCCAAGCCTTCCCGGATTTCTTCCATCGTCGGTTCAGCGTGGCCATTTAATAAATGCAGGGCTGCGAGAATCATCCCCGGCGTGCAGATGCCGCACTGCGCGCCGCCGAACTCCAGAAAAGCCTTTTGCAAGACGTGAAGAGTTTCTCCTTCAGCAATTCCTTCGATCGTAAGAATGTTTGAACCCTCAGCCTGCAGAACAGGCACCAGGCAACTATTCACAAGTAAACCGTCCACCAGCACCGCGCATGAGCCACACTCGCCTTCTCCGCAACCTTCCTTCGCGCCGGTTAATTGGAGTCGGCACCGCAGCACGTCAAGCAGTCGGTCCATCGGATAAGCGCGCACCGTCTTCCGCTGGCCATTGACGGAAAATGAAATTTCGACTTCGCCGTCGCCAGGGTCCGTCATCGAACTCCGCCTGCGGATATGACATCATTGTTTTCCGACGATGCAGCGAGCCTGTCCATAATGTCTTCGGGAAGCAGCGGAATGAAGTCGAAAGAAACGCCGAGCGCGTCTTCCACCCCATTGACGATCGCCGGCGCCGGACCATCCATCGGCAGTTCGCCGATGCCCTTCGCACCATAGGCTCCGTGGACATTGCCCAACTCTTCGAAAAAGACGCGAATGGGCGGCAGATCACTCGGAGTGGGCATAATGTAATTGGTCATCTGGCAGTTCTGCATGCGTCCATTCTGCCAAACCACTTTTTCGTACAGACTGAATCCGATCGCCTGAGCGACGCCACCGATGATTTGTCCCTTGGCCAGAAGTGGGTGCAGAACTTTACCCACTTCCTGCAGCGCGACGAAGTCGTCGACGGATACGGAATAGGTTGTCAGATCGACAGTAATCTCGGCGATGTAAACCGCCCAGGCGAATGCCGCGTAGGCTTCGCCTCGATACTTTACATCGTCCCAGAAAATGTCGGGAGGCGCTTCATAACGCGCCCATGAGCGGAATTCGTCGTGTGCTGCGACGTAGCGCCGGCAGGCCGCTCGAAACTCTTCGGCAGTGTAAGTCTCGGCGAGCAGGTTCGACGAAATCAGCGTTTGTCTGATTCCCAATGCCGCGGATTGCACTAATTTTCCGACCACCATCACTGTGCGCGATGCCACGGTTGGCCCGCTGTTGGGGACTTTCAGAGTGTCGGGCTGGGCCATGCTCACGTACTCGTACGGCAGAGCGAGGGCCTCGGCGGCGATCTGGCTGAGAACAGTTTTCGTGCCTTGACCAAATTCGGTGCTCGAAACCAGTACGCGTACACTGCCGTCGGCGCAACCCTCGACCCCAACAACAGAGCTGAGATAGCGCTCGCCCGAGCCCGTGAATCCTGCTCCGTGCAGAAATGTGGCAATGCCTATCCCCTTCCGGATGTTGCCGAGCCGATTCTCGTTTGCGAAGCGTTGCTTTTTCGAGTGGTAATCCGAAAGTTCCAGCGCGTGGTCCAGTAACTTCTCAAGATCGATGGGTTCGCGTATTACCTGCTCGGTCGTTGTGGTCTGTCCGGGTTGCAGGAAGTTTCTACGACGGATTTCAACGGAAGAAAGGCCGACGACCTGCGCGATGCGATCCATGTGCCGCTCCATGGCAAAGAGGCTCTGCGGCGCTCCGAAGCCGCGAAAGGCTCCGTGAGGGGGCGCGTTGGTAGCGAGCGCTTTGGCGTGGATGCGAACGTTTGGCCAGTAATACGGTCCGCCGGCGTGAATTGCACCGCGGGAAAGAACAACCGGCGAGAGGGTGAGATAGGCGCCGCCGTCGATGGTGAACTCGATTTCTCCGCCCAGAATCTTGCCGTCTTTGGTAACGGCGGTCCGATGGCGCGTGCGCGAGGGATGCCGCTTGGTCGTGGCTGCCATGTCTTCCATGCGATCATAAATAATCTTCACCGGTTTTCCGGACTTGATCGCCAGCAGCGCAGCGTGCGCGGCGATCATCGACGGATATTCTTCCTTGCCGCCGAAAGCTCCTCCAGTTTCCATCTGCACGACGCGCACTTTTTCTGCCGGCAAGCTGCAAAGTGCCATCAGCGCTTTGTGAATATAGTAGGGGCATTGCAGAGAACCCCATACGGTGATTCCGCACGCATCGTCGAAGTGCGCGATCATCCCATTGTTTTCGATGTAAAGTTGTTCCTGCGCGCCAGTTGTGTATTGGCCTTCCACGATGTGATCTGCTTTCGCCCAAATGCCATCGACATCGCCCTTCTCGATCAAATAAGTCTTGAAGATATTGTCTTCGCCCCAGACAATTTCAGAATGGCGCTCGCTTTCTTCGATGGTGAAAATCGCGGGCAGAGGATCGTATTCGATCTTCACCGACTCAACCGCCTTCGGAAGAATATGGCGATCGGGATGGGCCAAAAGCAGAATCGGCTCTTCGGGATGATTGATGAATTCATTCGCCAGGCACGGTTGATCGTCCCCGATTAACGAGATGCAATTCTTGCCGGGAATATCTTTCGCCGACACGATTACAAATTGATCCCATGGGATTCCGGGACTGAATGTGATTTTAGTGATGCGGCCGCGCGGAATCTGGCTGCGAACCGTTGCTCCGAAGAGCATGTTCGGCAGAACTATATCGTCGACGTACTGCGACCTCCCAGTTACTTTGTCGCGTCCCTCCTTGCGCGGGACCGAGTGGCCGACGATGGACTCATGATTCATCACTCAATGTTGATCATTCAATGTTCATCATGCAAGATTCGATGGGATAGTGTATGACAGAGCGGCCACAAATGGAGCGGAAGTGTTGTGAGGCCGATCGAAAAAGCTTATAGGGTTTAACGACTTGCATTCGCGGCGCATTCCCGACCGCGGGGCTCACCAGGAAACTCACCTTCCCAAAAAACAGCATTCCCGCGCAGATACGTGGCCTTTACCACGCCGCGCAGTGTTTCACCCAAATAGGGAGAGACCGGATGCCGGTAATGCAATTTGTTTTCGTTCACGATGAAGTCGCGGTGGGGATCGAATATTACGAAATCCGCATCGCATCCCACAGCGATTCGACCTTTGTTTGCGCCGCAACCGGCCAGTCGAGCCGGTTCGGCGGCCATCCAGCGGACCACATCGCACAATGTGAATCCTCGACTGCCGGCTTCTGTCCACATGAGCGGCAGCGCAATGGAGAGACTTGCGATGCCGCCCCAAGCCCGACTGAAATTGCCCCCGCTTAGGCGTTTCATCGCTGGAGGACACGGGGAGTGGTCAGTTACCACTTGATCGATGATTCTGTCTCGGAGGCCTTGCCAGAGGCGCTCGCGATTTTCACGGCCGCGAATCGGAGGCGCGCACTTATTCAGCGTCGCGCCATCAGGAATCGTCTCAGCAGACAGGTGCAGATAATGTGGACAGGTTTCGACGCTGACGGGTAATCCTTCGGAGCGCGCAGCGCGCAGTTCGGGAAGCGCCTGGCTGGTTGAAAGGTGAACGATATGCAAATGAAAACCGTATTCGCGGCATAACGATACCATCAGCCGGATGGCAGCCAGCTCCGCCTCGTCTGGCCGCGATTGAAGATAGGTCGAGTAGCAATTCCAATCGGCATCGGCCAGAGCGCCGGTTGCGCGATCAATCGAGCCCGGAAGCTCCGCGTGCACGAGCAGTGGCAAGCCGGTGCGGACCACATGAGGCAGAGCCGCTCGCAACTGTGATTCTGTCACCATCGTGAACTCATCGATACCGGGATGGATCAGAAAACACTTGAATCCACGGATGCCAGCGGCTGCCAGTGCCTCGATGTTACGTTGATTATCGTGAACCACGCCGCCCCAGGCCGCCCAATCGATGCGGCATTTGCCTTGCGCAGCCGCGCGCTTGGTCTCAAGCGCGGCGACTGTCGTGGTCGCTGGAACGCAGTTCAAGGGCATATCCACGAGAAGTGTGCAGCCTCCTGCTGCTGCGGCTCGCGTTGCGGTTTCGAATCCTTCCCAGTCCGCGCGCCCGGGGGCATTGATGTGCACGTGGGAATCGACGAGTCCGGGAAGAATCGCCGCTTCGCCGAAATCGTGCACTCGGTAGCCATCGACGGGCACTCCATCATGAGAGACAACAGCCTTGATCCGGTCGCCTTCGACCAGGATTGCGGCCGGACGTATCCCGTCTGAAGTAACGACTTGCTGAGAGCGGAAAGCCTGCAAAATCAAAATGTCAACTCCATGCCCGCGCCTTCGAGAAGGAGCGTATCCGCGTCACCGTGCTTATACAATGTGCGTGCCCAAAATGAAAACAACATTTTACGAGGTTCTGATTCCCGGCATATACTCGCTACTCGGCGCTGCGCAAAAGTCCATGTCGACTGGTCTGCGGAATCGCGGGTTGATCGCGCAGCAATCGGTAGGAATTGGGGAAGCGAACACATGGACAATCCTTTCATGGCCCGCGCCATTCAACTCTCGATGGAGAACGTCCACTCCGGACGCGGCGGACCTTTCGGCGCAGTTGTGGTAAGAGACGGCGCCATTATTGCCGAGGGAGCGAATCGGGTCACATCCGCGAACGATCCTACCGCGCACGCGGAAGTGGTTGCCATCCGCGAGGCTTGCCGGAAGCTTGGCGTTTTTGCTCTTGATGGTTGCGAGATTTATAGCTCGTGCGAGCCCTGCCCCATGTGTCTTGGGGCAATTTACTGGGCTCGCCTCTCCCGCGTGTATTTTGGCAACGCCGACGCTGATGCCTCCAGGATCGGATTTGACGATTCTCTGATCTACCGAGAACTCGCCCAGCCGCACTTGCAGCGTAAGATTCCCATGATTCAAATGATGCGCGAACAAGCGCTGGCGGCGTTTCATGCGTGGGAAAATAAGCCCAACAAAATCGAATACTAAGCCTGTCCGATCTCCCATCAAAATCAAACAGGGGGACATAATTGATCGATCGCTACTTCAAACTCACCGCTAACAACACTTCTGTAAAGCAGGAGATGCTGGGCGGTCTCACCACTTTTGTGACCATGGCTTACATCATCGTGGTGAACCCACAGATTCTTGCGCAGGCGGGAATGCCGGCGGAGGGCGTGGTCTTTGCGACTTGCGTCTCAGCGGCAGTGGCCACGCTGGTGATGGGAATTTATGCCAACTATCCGATCGCGCTGGCGCCGGGAATGTCATTGAACGCCTACTTCACCTACTCCGTTTGCATCGCCATGCATGTTCCCTGGCGTACCGCGCTTGCGGTGGTGTTTTGTTCTGGCGTTCTTTTTCTTGTGCTCACTGTGACGCGGGTTCGCGAACAAATTGTGAATGGGATGCCCGATTGCCTGAAGCACTCGACCGCCGCAGGGATTGGGATGTTCATTGCGTTTGTGGGATTGCGCAACGCAAAACTTGTTGTGGCGAATTCGGCTACGTTTGTGGGCCTCGGCAGCTTCGCCGACAAGGAAGTGCAGACGGCTTGCTTCGGCCTGATCCTGACGCTGATCCTGATGTCGCGAAAGCTTCATGGAGCGATCCTGATCGGCATCTTTGGCACGGCGCTGCTGGGAATTCTCCGAGGAATTACGAATTGGCCGGCAGCAGTCTTTTCTGTGCCACACCCTTCGTCTACGTTTTTGCAGCTTGATTTTCGTGGCGCCAGCCACCTTGGATTGCTCGAAATTCTGTTTGCATTTTTGTTTGTAGATCTCTTTGACAACGTCGGCACCCTGGTCGGAGTATGCGAGCAAGGCGGATTCATCAAGGATGGCAAGATTCCACGTGTGGGCCGGGTCCTGGTTGCCGACGCCGTGGGGACTATTTTCGGATCTTTGACTGGAACTTCGACGGTGACGAGTTACATCGAAAGCGCGGCCGGAGTTGCTGCCGGAGCTCGCACGGGGCTGAGCAACGTCGCCGTCGCCGCACTCTTCCTGCTGGCCACATTCTGCTCGCCACTGGCCACCGCGATTCCAGCTTTTGCTACTGCGCCCGCACTTATTCTAGTTGGGGTTCTCATGACGCAGTCGATTGCGCAAATCGCCTGGCATGACTTCAGCGAAGCTGTTCCAGCGTTCATTACGATGCTGGCAACGCCTCTTACATTCAGTATTGCAACTGGCCTTAGCCTTGGTTTGATTTCTTATACCGTCGTAAAAATTGCAGCCGGGAAGATTCGCGAAGTGAACACGCTGGTTTGGATCCTCACAATCCTGTTTATTCTGCGCTACGTTTACCTTGCGGCCGCTTAGAAAACGACGCGAGGCAAGGGGAACCTGAGCTAACACTTTTCTGCAATCGTCGAGAATCTCATCATTGTCTGTTTGAGACGTTTTCAGCATCGAGTCTCAGACTGGGTTAGGCAGAGGCATGGAAGGAAATCGGGAATTCGCTCCGGAGCGGCGGCGCTGTTTGCGCCAAATGGTGCATGCTCCCGCGTTTGCCAGCTTCGATGGTGTAACCGGCGGCATGATTCTAGACTTGAGTGAGGAAGGATTGTCGATGCAGACCGGGAGTGGCCTGGGCGGACTAAACGCCAACGGCAAGAACATTGGGGTTGATATTGATAAAGACCGGCGCGTCCGGCTTGAGATTGATCTTTCTGAACCCGCCGTGCACATGGAAACCACGGGCTACATTGCGTGGGCGGATGCGTTGGGGCGCGCAGGCGTGCGCTTCTCCGAGTTGCCGGAGGAAGCGCGGCAACGGTTGAACGACTGGCTCACAATCAATGCTGGAGCACCCAGCCGAACGGCACCGAAGCTTACGTTGGGACGGGCGTGGGGTTGGGGCGCGGCGCGAAAGCCGGGGAGCACGGATCGTGGTCCCATGTCGATCAGCTTGGAAGCGGAAACAGAACTGGTTGGGAACGGCGAGGGACGCGCTGCCTCGGCGACCGTGCAATACGAATTCAGCTCGTTGGGCAACGATCTAGCGGCGGCGCTGCGGATGATCGGAGAGCGTGCTCGCGCGCTTACTCGGGGCACGAGCGCGGCGATCGCGTTGGCGCACAAAAATGAAGTGCTGTGCCGGGCAAGCGTGGGAGCTAGCGCGCCTGCGCTGGGCACACGCCTGGATGTGAATTCAGGACTCTCAGGCGAATGCTTCCGCGAAGGAAAAGCTTTACGCTGCGATGACGCGGAAAACGATCCGCGAGTTGACCTCGAAAGCTGCCGTCGTCTGGGCGTGCGCTCGATTCTGGCGGCACCGGTTCGCTATGAACGGGACACGGTCGGCCTGCTGATGGTGTTCGCGCCGGAGCCCTTTAATTTTGACGAAGGCGATGTGGCCGTGGCGGAGAGCATGGCTCATACTGTGGTTCGGACCATGAGACAGGAGGCAGTGGGGCGGGGCTAGATTTTATTTTTTTGAACTACGAAAGGCCGCGCTCGGATGAACGCGGCCGTCGTTTTTCAAGGCAAGCAAAGTCAAAGGGGATGGACAGGAGCTTGCGCCCAAACGAGCTATGCTGCTGCTTGTTGTTGATAGGCCGGGACGAAGAACTCGGCAACGAAGTTTTCAAACGTCGTCGAGGTGGTGTTTCTTGCCGTGCGAGGTTCGAGCATTCGCATTACTCCGGAGTTGAGTGCAGAAGCCATTTCGAGAATCAGACCGGCGAAATTGTCGGACATTCCCATTTGAACCATCGCGCCTCGAAGTTGTTCGTCCGGGATGCGCGCATACTTGAGGTCGGGTTTGCCGATGGCCTTGCCGATAATGGTAGTGGCCTCAGTGTAGTCGAGATCGCGTTGACCCTGCAGTTCGCGTGTGTGCTTGCCCTGGAAGTCGAGCCGTAACAGAGCTTCGGCTGCGGCTTTTCCGATATCGCTGGTAGCGATCATCGGAAGCTTCAGATCGGGACGAACAGGTCCAACCGCAAAGCCCATCTTGCGGACCGCGGCCGCTTGCGGCAGCGTGTTTTCCATAAAGTAGCCGGCGCGCAGGTGAAGAACGTTCGCCCCGTCAATGCGGTTAAGCTTTTGTTCCAGATCGTAAAGGCCGACTACGGGACCAGTCCCACTCGTTTTGTCGGCTCCGAAGCTGCTGAGGGCAACAACATTTTTGACGCCGGCCTTTTGCACCGCAGCTGCGATCGAATCGCTAACGCGATCCTGAAAAGCACGGAAGTCGTTGCTGGTGTGGCTGGGTGGAATCATCACGTAGGCTGAGTTTGCTTGCTGGAACGCTTTGGTGAGGGCTGAGACATCGCTTAGATCGGTGGTGAAAACCTCCGCGCCTTCAGCTGCGAGAAACTGCAGGTGAGCTGCATTCCTGCCGATGACGCGAACTTTTTGGCCGCTGGTGAGAAGATTCTTGGCCACCACGCGGCCGGTGTTACCGCTTGCTCCGAGAACAACGTACATAACGGGCCTCCATTCGTGGTTGGATGCGCCAGCATGGGCTCACGCTCCAGGCATTAACGATGGTGGCTCCGATTATCTCGCGGGGAAGTGCGCCTCGGAGCAGGCTGTAGTCTGCAAGCATTTGTCCGACATCATGAATCTGCTGGAGGCTTGCGACGATTTGGGGGTTTTAGGGATTCCCAATCAGCATTGGTAAGGGCGCGGCCCAAGTTGCTGAATTCGCCGGCGCCTTGCAGGAATTCGCCGCCGTCCATGCGAATGACTTCGCCGTTGATGTAGGCAGAGCCGTCGCTTATGAGGAACGCTGCAAGATCTGCCAATTCCTCTTTCGTGCCAAAGCGATGCATCGGATTGCGATCGAGCGCCAGCGCCTCGAGCTCGGGACGAGGCAGAAGACGCGAGAAGGCGCCTTGCGTGGGAATGGGGCCGGGCGCTATCGCATTCATGCGAATTCCGCGATTGCCCCATTCGACCGCGAGGCTGCGAGTGAGCGCTTCGACGCCGGCTTTCGACACGGCGGAAGGAACGACGTAGGCTGAACCAACCGGCGCATAGGTGGCCGAGATGTTGAGGACCGTGCCGGGGCGCGCGACTTTGAGCCAGCGGCGACCGCAAGCCAGAGTGGCATGAAGCGTCCCGAGAAGGACGATACCAATCACGGATTCGAAGGCGCGTTGAGAAAGTTCCTCGGTGCGCGCGATGAAATTTCCGGCGGCGTTATTGACGAGGACGTCAAGCGGGGCGGTCTGCCAGATCTCATTGATCATGCCTTCGACGGCATCGAGGTTACGGACGTCGCAAGGCAGAGCGTGGATAGAACCACTCGTTGCGGCGGAGAGTTCGGCGGTGGTTTTTTCGAGAACTTCTTCGCGGCGTCCGCAGATGTAGACGGTCGCGCCCAGTTCGAGGAAGCGGTGGGACATGGCTTTGCCCAAGCCGGTACCTCCACCAGTGATGAGGATGCGCTTGTTTTGCAGGAGATCTGGGCTGAACATCAGTGCTCCGGATTCTAGGGAGATCGAGCCAACAGCAGGTTCCTCGCCGGGTACTGCGCGGCTCGGAATGACAAACTGTAACAGAACGCGCGCTCAACGGTCGCACGCCACGCGGAAACCGTAGTCGGCGTAGTGGAAATCGGGAGGGATGCTGGAGCGGGCCGAGCAGCGCGCTACTTTCACGTGATGGCGCCATGATCCGCCACGCGATGCTTTTCGCTGGCCTTTTTCCGGCCCGCGCGGATTTCGCTCGGGCAAAGTGGCGTAATAGTTGGGATCGTACCAGTCGCTGCACCATTCATGTACGTTATCGCAAATGTCATAAAGGCCGAAGGCGTTGGGAGAGTAACGGGCGACGGCCTCGGGCCCGGTCTTCCAACGGGTTGCATAGTCGGGTAGAGATTGGGGTGGGTCGTTGCCCCATGGGAAATGTTTTTGCTCAAGATTGCCGCGGGCAGCACGCTCCCACTCGGCCTCGCTCGGAAGCCGGTAGGCACGGCCGGTTTGCGCTGCCAGCCATTGGCAGTAACGCTCTGCGTCAAACCAGGAGACGCCAGTGACGGGTTGCTGAGGATGTTTGAAATTCTGGTCATTCCAGAATGGCGGATTTTCATGGGCGGTCGAGTTCACGAAGCGTTCGTATTCCGCGTTCGTGACTTGAGTGGCGGCAAGGAGGAAACTATCGGTCCAGACCCGGTGGACGGGACGTTCGCAATCCTGACCTGAAACGGAGCCCATGAGAAACCAATCGCCGGGAATCGAAACGAGGGGCGGTTCAAGCGTGGCCTCCGTGAGGTGTTGTTGCTGAAAATGTGAGTAGGAGGCTGGCATAGCTTGCGATGAGTTTCTCCTTGCTTCGCAGGACTGGCATTTAGAGGACGATCCTGAAAAGACGACCCTTAGCCGCGATCCGGCGACGGATGGACGAGCCACTTTAGCATCATGTTCACCAGGCTCAGCAGGATTGCGCCGATAAATGCAGCCAGAAATCCGCGCACTTGGAAACCTGGCGACAGCAGCGCCGAAGCCAGTTTGAGCATGAGGGCATTAATTACGAACCAGAACAATCCCAGAGTAACCAGCGTCAGCGGGAAGGTGAGAAT
Organism: uncultured Acidobacteriota bacterium; assembly: GCA_963717205.1. Classification (GTDB taxonomy): domain Bacteria; phylum Acidobacteriota; class Terriglobia; order Terriglobales; family Acidobacteriaceae; genus Sulfotelmatobacter. The sequence continues at coordinate 1,101,839 of CAVQVP010000003.1, forward strand.
TTTCAGCAACAGGCCGACTGTCGCATTGATAAAGCCGATCACCAGCGCAGCAATGAGAGCCGCGATGGGGCCGCTGACGTAGATTCCCGGCACCACCCGAGACACGATCCACACCGCCAACGCACTCAGAACCCAGTTCAATAGCAGCCGCATTCCTGCTCCTTGCGCCAGTGAATCGACGCCACTCCATCTTCCTCGGGAACTATATCAAGGAATCAAGCGCGTGTCCCCAGGTCACAGATTTAGCAAATATTCATGCGGGGTTCGCCGTTCCTTGCGGGCCACTGCGATAGACTACACAATTCTGCTGGTACCCAGGAGGAACTCAAATGTCGGAACCCGCTCTGAGCGGCGCTGAATTCAAGAAGCAACTTCATCAGGGAATTCCAAAGATGGGTTTATTTATCAACTCGCACAGCCCCACAATTGTGGAGCAGCTTGCGCACAGCGGTTACGACTGGTTGCTCGTCGATACGCAGCACGGTCCCATGCACAATGAGAAACTATCGGCGATGTTGAGTGGCATCGCGAATGGCGGCGCGAAATCGCTGGTGCGCGTGGGAGCGTACAACGACCGCCCTGGCATTCAGCAAGCGCTTGATCTGGGGGCCGACGGAGTTCTGATTCCCTACATCAATACTGCCGAAGAAGCCCGCCAGGCGATCAGTTGCACAAAGTATCCCACGGTGGGTACGCGCTCGGTTTATTTTCCGCAGCGGTCAATGAACAAGGCTGGGCTGCTTGGCTATGCGGGAAACTTTAACAATAACGGCATCGTCGCGCTGCAGGTCGAGACTGCCTCGTGCATCGAGAACATGGCTGAGATTGCGGCCGTACCGGGGATCGACATTCTTTTTCTCGGACAGAATGACCTTTGCATGTCGATGGGCCTGTATAACAAATACGAGTTCCCGCACATGTACACTTCGCCGGAACTCGATGCCGCGACAAAAAAACTGATTGAGCAGGCGGGAAAGAATAATGTGATCCTAGGAATATTTTTGTTCGGTCCGGCAAGAGTTGGAGAGTTTCTAGAAAAAGGATTTACATTTTTCAGCCTGGGCAACGATCTGCATCACGTGCTGACACAGACGGGTGCTTACGTGAACGAGATAGAAAAAACTTCCCAGGAGAAAGGGAAGCCGTGGAAGCGGCGTCCGACGGCGTTATTTTAGCTGTCCGATCAAATGCCTCAAAGGTGATGCGTGGAGTTTCTGAATGACATCGAGGTTCGAGTGCTGGGCGCGCTGATCGAGAAAGACATCACCACTCCGGATTATTATCCGCTATCGCTCAATGCGTTGGTGAATGCGTGCAATCAGAAGAACAATCGTGATCCGGTAATGGCGCTCGACGAAGAGGCGGTGCGCGTAGCGCTGGATTCGCTGCAAGCGCAGCGGCTCGCGGGGCCGGCCAGCGGTGCAGACAGTCGCGTCACGAAATATGAACACCGTTTACAGGAAGTGTTCAATTTCGATCGGCGGGAGATTGCGATTCTGTGTGTGCTCTTGCTGCGTGGGGCGCAGACTCCGGGCGAGCTTCGTGGCCGGGCGGAGCGCATGTATCGATTTGAAGCGCTTGATGACGTCCTGGGGACGCTTGACCGGCTCAGCCAGCGCGAGCCTCCGCTGGCAGCCGTGCTACCCCGTCAGCCGGGGACCAAAGAGTCGCGCTACATGCACTTGTTTTCGGACGACGCTCCTCCTGCAGAAGTTGCGCCGATGCGAGAAGCGGCAAGCTCTTCGTCCGGCAACGACCGGGTCGCTCGTCTAGAAGGGGAAGTAGCAGAACTGAGAAGAGAGATTGCGGAGATGCGCCAGGAGCTGGACGGTTTCCGAAAGCAGTTTGAATGATAAGGAAGCGAGCCAAAGGCGCGCGATTATCGCGTCGCAAAAACCGCGACGCAACGCGCGGCTCGCCCGGATCCCTCGCCGCGCAAAGAACGCTTGCTCAGGATGACAAATCAAACTGAGCGACTACCGGAGATACGGAAGAAGACAAAAATCTATTGCGAAGAGTTATCATTCTTTAGAGCGCGCCCTCGCAGGAGTCTTTATGCATCGCCGCGAATTCCTCATTCGCTCTGCCTCAGGTCTGGGAGCCGCGTGGCTCAGTTCGAAAGACCTGTTGGCCGCCCTCACAACCCAGCCGCCGTTGGGCAAGTTTTCCGCCTCCGACCTTGTCACGCTAGGCAGCACGGGCATCAAGACCAGCCGTCTGGCCATGGGAACGGGCACGGTTGGCTCGGGCCATCATTCGAATCAGACGGCGCTCGGCGTGAAAGGATTGTCTGAGCTGCTACTCAATGGCTACGATCACGGCCTGCGTTTCTTCGACGCTGCCGATAGTTACGGAAGCCATCCTCACGTTGCCGAGGCACTAAAGCACGTGCCGCGCGACAAAGTCACTGTGCTCACGAAGACATGGGCACGCGACCCTGCGACTGCGCGCGCTGACCTTGATCGTTTTCGCCGCGAGCTGGGGGTTGATCACATCGACATCTGCCTCATGCATTGCCTTACCGAAAGTGATTGGACAGGGCGTTTCAAGGGCGTCATGGATGTACTTTCCGAGGCCAAGGAAAAGGGAGTTATTCGGGCGCACGGCTGTTCGTGCCACAGCATTGAGGCGCTGCGAGCGGCGGCGAAGTCGCCGTGGGTGGAAGTTGATCTGGCCCGCATTAATCCCATCGGTTCCCATATGGATGCCGATCCCGAAACCGTGGTCAGCGTATTGCGCGAGATGAAATCCGCCGGTAAAGCAGTGATCGGGATGAAGATTCTCGGGCAGGGCGATCTGCGTAATCGCCAGTCTGAGGCTCTGCGCTATGCGCTGTCGCTGGGAGTGCTCGACGCCTTTACCATCGGCGCCGAAAGTAAGGCCGAGCAGGAGGATCTGATTCGGCGCGTTAGTGCCGTGTAAAGCCGTAACCAGTGGAGTCTTCGCCGGCTGTGTCTCAATTCCTCTTTCGTCCATATCGCCGTTGCGGTGTGTCCTCTGCGTCACACAGTGTCTGCCTCAACACGACAGCGGGCGTCCGGTAGTACGCTAACCCACTGGAAAATCAACGTCTCCCGCATTGGTCTCCTCAGTGCACTCATCTCTGCGCTGCTCAGCAGCAGGAGGTGACCAACCATGACCCGTATCAACATGTTTCGTGCCACACCAGTTCGCAACACATCAGTACTCAACACGCCAAATCGCCGGACCCCGGCAATCTTGAATTCCATTGCATGGGGAAAAATCAATCTCGGAACAACCGCCAGCCCGCTGGTATTCGCCGCGATCTTGATCGTCTGTTCGTTCGCAGTGGGATGCTCCAGCGAGAAAACGAAGACCGAAAGCGCGAGCAACCCGTCGCCAATTGTCCAGTCGACGCCGCCGACTGCAATCGGTACAACCAGCGCGCCGGCCACACCCACAATGCCGCCGGCCTCCAAACCAGTGCATAAGAAAGTTGTACGCAGACCTACGACCGTAACGTATGCGGACAAGACTACGGGCGTCTCGTTCCAATATCCGCGAAAGTATGTGCTTAAAACCGGCGATGCCGCGGACGAACTGATTTCGTCCGATCCTGTGCCCATGGACTTTGTGCAACCGGGCGGAGGAGCGGTTGTGGCTGTGGCTATTCCGGAGGGCGTATATCCCAAGAGCGATCTAGCTTCGGCGTTCTTTGATGTCAGCGTCAACAAGTCGCTCACGGAGGAGCAGTGCGGAGAGTTCTCTGAGGCGAAGATCTCCGAAGGGAAGATCTCTGAGGAGAAGACCTCTGAAGGGAAGAACTCTGAAGAGAAGACCAACCCTGCAACGCCGATTGAAGCCACGGACCAGAGTGCCAAGCCATCGTCGAAGTTGATGGTCGGCAACATGGAGCTGCACTCGATGGAAACGCTTGCCACGGACGGGACGCGCAAGGAAGCCGCGAAGTACTTTCATACCTTTGAGAATGGAAGCTGCTACGAGTTTGCGCTGAAAGTTGCGACCACAGGCGTTGAGACCGACGAAGGCGGCAAGGCTGTGGATCGTGACGAGGTCTTCAAACGGCTGGCGAAAATTCTGGCCACGGTGAAGATTGATCCCGTAAAAAATACGGAGGCGACCACAACAATTCCGGCGGCTGCGCCTTCAACAAACGCGTCGGTAACTCCCGCGCAGTAATTGCTCTAAAAGAGCCGCGCCACAAGAGTGGCGCGGCTCCTTAGTTAGATCCTACGATTGACAATCCGGAGCGGACCTCAGCGGCGAAAGCCGCCCGTTCAGACAGCCGCCGATGGCACGACTGAAGTCGTGCCCGTCGCAATCTGACTGGGATTGCATCTAGCCACGCAATTCGCGCACGACTGTGGCGATGTCGCTTTCCTGGAAGAGTCGGATGGCGGCGATGCCGGCCGCGCCGGCGCGCAGGCAGGGCTCGGCATTTTGCAGAGTCACTCCTCCTAACGCGAGTACGGGGATCTCTGCTCGGCAGGCTTCACGAAGGGCATCCAAACCGACGGGGTGGGTTGCGGGAGAATCTTTTTTTTCGAAGACAGGGGCGAAGACGGCGAAGGTGGCGTGGCTGGCAGCGGCTTGGAATACTTCTTGCGGAGAGTGACAGGAGACTGTGATCAGTGGATCGTGTGGTGACAGTTCTTGGGCAGAGCCTGCCCTGAGCATGTCGAAGGGAACGCCCGCTCCGCACTTCCATGCGTCTCGAACTTCTTCGGGGGAGACGTCGCCGGCGGGGAGATGAACTCCATTTGCGGCGACGGCCATAGCGACGTCGGTGCGAGAGTTGATGAGGAGAGCTGTTCTTCGTTGTTTTCCTCGATCTTTTCTTCGTTCTGGGTTCTCGGTTCTCAGTTGGTGGATGATGCTCATTGCTTCCCGGGCCAGCGATTCGAGGTCGCGTGCAGGCAGGTCTTTTTCGCGGAGCTGGACGTAATCGACACCGTGGCTTGCAGCTTCGGCGATTTTGTCGAGGAGACGCAGGCTTCGCGTGCTCTCGTCGCCGGGGAAGGCGGCGCGATCCGTGATGTAGTAGAGAAGGGGGCTATCAGCCATCAGATTGTCAGCTCGACAACCGGGCTATGCCCGGTCGGACAGCCGAGAGCCTGCCCTGAGCTTGTCGAAGGGGCGGCTGTCCTCACTTAAACACTCTTAGGATTCGTCATGGCCTCGTTCTCGCGATCTCCGGGAGGACCTCCTGCTCTTTCTCTTTTTTCGGTTGGCCGCCCAGATGATATTCGGTGAGACCGTCGCGGAGAAAGGCGAAAGCATCTTCCGGCGTATCTACAAACTTAAACAAATTGAGATCCTCTGGAGCAACGGTACCTGCGTCCACGAACGCCTGAAAGTTCATGATGCGGTGCCAGTATTCGCTTCCATAGATGACGACAAGAATTTTCTTGGCAAGTTTGTCGGTCTGAGCGAGGGTGAGGATTTCGAACAGTTCGTCGATGGTGCCGAAGCCGCCGGGAAAAATCACCAGGGCCTTAGCCAGATAAGCAAACCAGAACTTGCGCATGAAAAAGTAATGAAACTCGAAGTTGAGCGCAGGCGTGATGTAGGAGTTGGGATTCTGTTCGAAGGGCAGATTGATGTTGAGGCCGATGCTCTTGCCTCCAGCTTCGTGCGCGCCGAGGTTGGCGGCTTCCATGATGCCGGGTCCCCCCCCGGTGGTGACAACGAAGCGGCGGCGGCGGGCGGGAATCTGAATCGACCATTCCGTGAGAAGAAAAGCCAGGCGGCGAGCGTCTTCGTAGTAACGGGCCATGTCAACAGCGGCCAGGGCGCGCTTTCGATCTTTTTCCTGTTGTGTGGTGGAGGCATTCGCGTGGTTTTTTTCCACCGCGGTTAGTTGTTTTCTGGCGGCAGCGCTTCCCTGAAATCGGGCTGATCCGAAAAAGACGACCGTGTCCTGAATCTGTTCGCGCCGAAATCTGGCGAGCGGTTCCTGATACTCAGCCAGAATGCGGAGGATCCGTCCGTCGGGACTGTTGATGAAGGATGGGTTCTCGTACGCCAGGGGAGCGGGTTTCAATTTTTCAGACATGAGGTCGGTCTCGTTAAGACTAAAGATGTGAACACGCGGGCTTCTGATCTCAGGTTTCAGAATATCGAAGATGTGACCGCAGCGGGACGGAATCGTCAGTCACGCTGACTACGCCTTAAGAAGCCACCGCCAAAGCTTGAATCCGATCCCTCACTCGCTGCAGTCCTTCCTGCAATATCGACAATTGGCGGACATTGCCCAGAGCGATTCTTAATCCATTAGCCTTTACGCTTGCGGTAGCTCGATAAACATCGGATGAACTCACCAAAACCCCGTCCGCCTTCAGCTGGTCCGCGATCACCTTCGCTGGTTTATTTTCCGGCAGGTCAATCCATAGATGGTAAGACGTAGGATGGCCTTGCACATGAAGCCCCTCGAGAATCGCGCGCGCCAGCTTCTGCGTTCGCGCTGCTTCATCGCGCTTTGCCGCAAGCAGACCAGTCAATGCTCCACTCCGAATTAACCGTGTAGCTACCTCGGCGAAGATTACCGGAGCTCCGCTGGAAGTTATGTGGATCATCGCCGTCAACTGGTCTGCGTATTGTTCGGGGAAACTTAGGAACGCAAGCTTCATCGCCGGCGCGAATGGCTTCGTGAAACTCCAAACGGAGAAGCTGCGATCCGGTGCCAGCACCGCGAAGCTCGGCGGCGCATTCGCTTCCAAAAAACCGTACGCATCATCGTCCAGAATCAGCAAATCGTGCTTTCGAGCCACCTCGCAAATCTCCTGACGCCGAGTCTCAGGCATCACAGTCCCCATTGGATTGTGGACCGTCGGCATCAGGTACACCGCGCTCAGGCCATGGGCTTCCACAGCATGCGCGAGAGCGCTTGGCTTCATGCCCTGCTCGTCACCCGCGCAAGGCCGCAATTCAATCCCCAGACTACCCGCTTGTGTTTTGAAATTCCCATACGTCAGCGGATCAACTGCAATCCCATGTCCCCTCAAGCCAAGGGCCAACAATGAAACGAAAACTGCGTGGTGCCCGCCCATACACAGCAGCACACGCTCTTTCGCTACTGCATGCCCATCGCGGCTGAGCCAGTCCGCCGCTGTCCGGCGATGCTCATCGGTTCCTCCATAGGGCGGCAGCTCCGTCACTTGCCTTGGTTCCGCTGCGATTACCTCACGTAGCAAACCGGCGAACAGTTCTTGCTGTCCGGGCAGAATTGGATAATTCAATTGAAGGTTTATCAATGGAACGTCTCCGCAGTCGATGGGGCTAGTTGTGTTCGTGGTAGTGCAGGGCTTCCCAGAAGCCGATCCAGATGTCGAGCAATCCCAAGCCGCTGCACAATCCGCGAAAGAAACCGGTGGAGATAAAAGTACGAAGCCAGGGGAACGAGAGCAGAAGATAGTTGTCTGTCCATTCAGGCGTCCAGGGCAGAATCACGAGTAGAACGCCGGCGATGGCGCTAACCAGTACGAAAAGAAAAACCGAGGTACGGTGCATCCAGAGTTGCACACTGCGGTGCGGCGGGGGCGCCGTACTCGAAGGAGGAGGATCGAGGAGCGCCGTACTGGTATTTGCCTCGGCGGGCGCAGGCTGAGAAGGCGTGGCGCCTCCGCTTTCAACGGGCCTGTTTGGGTCGGTGGTCACTGGGCGCTCCGCGGTTGGGGGCGGGTTCCTGCCCAGGCAAGCGACACCGGCGGCACAACCTCGCTGCGCTCGGGACGGCAGCGGTGTCCGTCCGGACCAAACTTGTATTTTTGGAAGAAAAAATTAGGGACAGAGCCCATCCCGCTATTTTACGACTTCAGGGGCTTAATGCGCTCGGCAACGTCGCGATAATCGATGTTACGGCCGTAAACTTCCATGAAGTGTTTGAGGGCGGAAGGTTTGTCGCCGGAGGTTTCGTAGGCGGCGGCGAGTTCATAGTGAAGAGCGGTGCGAGTATCTTCGTCGACGCCCGGGGCGGTAAGAGCCTTGTCATACCAGCGAATCGCGGCTTGGGGCACGCCTTTGTCGAGGAAGCACTGCGCCAGCCAGGTATAGGTTTGCATGACTTGCGGGAAAGGATGCCCACGATCGACGGCCTGGCAGGTCTTCTGCAACTCGCCAATGGCTTCGTCGAGCAGGCCCATCTCGCGGAAAGCGATGCCAAGATTGTAATGGGTTTCAGGATCTTCCTCGGTGGTGGACGCGCCAACTTCGAGATCGTGTTTGAGCTCACCGAACATTTCGGCGAGATCCACGCCAGCATCTTCTCCAAAGGGAGAAGCCTTTGCCGCGGCTGCTGCGCCGGGAATCAGTGCAGAAGGTTGTGCCTTGATCGCCTGCGCGGAAACTGCGGAAGCGCCTGAGGATGCTGCGGCAGCGGCGGCACTGGCAGCGGGAGCGGTGACGGGCGGAGCAGACACCGGCGCTGGAACGGGCCGATGCTGCGGCGGAGCCGGAGTGACCGGTGCTTCGACCTCGGCGACTGCGTGAGTTTCCGCTGCGGGCTCTGCCTCGGGAACTGGAGCGCCCTTGAGGAAGTCCTCCCCGAGAGACTCTTCGAGATCAGCGACAAACTCGCCAATCGATTCAGGTTCCGAGACACCAAATGTAGTAGGTGCAGCATTCCCTACGGACTCAAGTTCGGGTTCGCGGTGCTCAGGCCGCGGAGTTTCGGACGAAGCGTGTTCGACGTCAGGCTCGGCTTCATGCGGAACCGCCCCTGGAAGGAACTCCGCACCCAGAGAAGATTCGAGATCAGAAACAAACTCCTGAAGGACACCCGCAGTCGGCTTAGGTGGAACTGCGCTCTCCGGAGGTTCGCTAACTGCTGGCGCGCTCAGGGCTGGCTCGCTTACGAAAGGTTGGACTGCTGTTTCCTCGGCGTGCAACTCGATCGGAGCCTGAGGCTCTGCTACTGGAGGCTGCGGCTCGGGAGAAACTTGTTCGACGACTGCCGGAGCTTCTGGAGACTCCGGAGGTTCTGGAGACTCGGGGATTTCGTCGACAGCGAATTCAGTGGCAGGCTGGTCGATCGCGAATTCGGAAATGGATTCGACGGTCGATAATTCTTCCGCTGCGGGTGTGTGCTGCGACGCGGTTTGAATTTCAGTTTCGATCGCCGACAAGACGGCTTCGTCGCTTGTAAGAGTCTGAAGCCTCTCGAAGGCTGCGGAGGCCTGCTCGGGCATGCCATGCTCGAGATAGAAGCGGATCTCTTCGATCGTCTCGTTGGCTTTTTCCCGGTCGAACTCTTTTCCGCGATTGCCTTGGCCGATCTCGGCAGGAACGTCGTGATCTCCGACGGCATCGGTGATCTCGATTCCTGCGGCTTCGGCAGGCTGAGTGTCGGTTTCAATGCTGATGGAATCGTCCCACTCCGAGGAGAGATCGATCTCTGCGACCGCAGGGCTAGATTCCTCGATGGGCGTGGCTTGGTGCTCATGCTCCCCCGGATCGGCAACAATGGCGAATTCTGCCTCTTCCGGAGACTCGGGTTCTTCCACAGATACGGACGCAGCAGCTGGCCACCGAGCGGCGGACTTCGCCGGAATCGAAATCTTTTCTGGAATTTCCTCTGTAATAGAAGCCGCGTGGTCGACGACAACAGAGTCAGTGACAACGCCAGCGGATGATCGGTCTTCGTAGCGATCCGCGAGTTCGCCGTAGCGGGTAGCCTCTTCGGGGTATCCTGCTTCAGAATAGATGCTTTGTAAAGTGCGGCAGCAGACGCCAGCCTCGGCGAAACGAGCTGCGCGAGTGTGTAGCGCAGCCAGACGCTGATTCAGCCGCAGATCGCTGGGAGCCTGCGGCAGCGCTGCCATCAGCGGTCCCAGAGCCTTGGCCGGCATGTTGTAGGAAATGAAAAGTTCAGCATCTGTGAGCGCCGAGCGCACCGAGAGAGCGACCGCATCGGAATAATGCTGGTGTATCGATGGAGAAGTGGCTTCCAGTTCGTCGACGATCACGGCCGCTTCTTCAGCCGAAATGAGCTTCGTGGCCGAAGGCCCGCCGAGCTGGCTTACCACCTGCTGATAGTTGTTCATGTGCAGGGGATTGCCAGGTTCCATCGTCGCGAGCTTTTGATAGAGATCGCGAGCGCGGGGTAGATCGCCGGACTGAACCGAAGCGTGTGCCAGCAACTCCAGAACTTCGGCGATGTGAGTGTTTTCGCCGGATTTTTGAAAAAGATCGAGAAGCTTCTCGAGCGAAGCCGGGTTGTCCCGCACATATCCGATGATGGAATGCAGATTTTTCAGGACCTTGCCGGAGTCTTCTGCGAGCAAACGATCCGCGTGCTGGTCATAGACCTGGAGAGCGTTCTCGTACTGGCCGGCCTGCATAAGGGCGTCGGCGAGAATGGAGATAGCGGTGAGGTCGTTATGAACGGTGTGCAGTTTTGTGGCGAGCGTACCGGCATCGGAAAGACGGCCGGTCTTTAAATACGCTTTGAGCAGATCGCGAAGGCCATCGGGATTGGAATCAAGATCGGGAATCTTCTGCAGCGATTCGATGGCAGCTTCGGCGTCGCCGGCTTCGAGCAGATTTCGTCCCTGCATGAGCAGCGCGTAACTGTTGCCAGGATCGAGCGTAAGCATGCGCTGCAGAACTTCTTCGGCGCCACTCAACAAACCTTTGGCGCGCAAGGTCTCAGCCGCGGCGGAGAAAATCTGCCAGGCGTCATTTTTCTTGTTGAGGCGAATGTAAACTTCCGCCAGGCGGATGCGCATGGCGGTATTTTCCGGATCCATTTCCAAAATCTTCTGGAAGATGCGAACCGCATTATCCAGTTCGCCGGATTTCAGAAATTCTTCTGCGACCTGCAGATACTGGGCGCGGGCATCGTTGAAAAGTCCCTGTTGGGTATAGAGTTCGGCCAGCTTCAGCACGCTCTCGAGCGAGGGCTTGAGCTTGCTGATCTTCTTGTACATGGCGATGGCTTTGACCGTGAAACCCTGATTGGCATAAGCATCGCCGACAGCCTTGAAGCATTCGGTGGCTTTATCGACCTCACCGAGGCGGGAGTAGAGGTCGCCGACGGTGTTGGTGACTGTGAGATCCTTGGGGTCGGCCTTAAGGATCTTTTCGTACTCAGCAATGGCATTCTGCGTCTTGCCCTGCTGGATATACTTTTCCGCAGCGCTGAGAACTTTTTGTTTGTTGAACCCGAAACCGAACGCCATAAGAGTGCGGACTCCAGACCCTGGTCTTACAAAAACGTCTTACCAAAAACATCTGCAACTGAAACCCTGATGACGTCCCAGCAGTGTCGCTCTGGGAGACCGTCACATGGCCAAACTCCTCTTTCGAGATGGCCGGTTGGACAAGGTCAATTGTACGGCTGGATGGGGCGAATCGCATGGTTACCAAGGGTTACCAAAAGGGAGTGTACGAACGGGTTACCAACGGAATCAGCGGTGGACCCAGCGGGTCTACGGCCTCTCTAGTACAAAAGCGCTATGTGGCGGCGGTGGTGGCAGAATGTAATCTTCCGGCTGCGCTTTGAAAGGGCGCGACTTTAGTCGCGCCGCCAGATGCAGTTTTTAGGGAATCTTACGGCGCGGCTCGAAGCCGCGCCCTTTCAAAACGGAGCTTTATGCCAGACGAAGGGGAATCACGCTTATGACCTGGATTCGAACCATCCCGATGTCAGAGGCCGACGAAAAACTGCGACAGGCGATCGAAGGGCAGCGCTCGCTATATCCCAAGGAGTATGCCGAACCCGTGCACCCCGATGAGTCGGGAGGATCGTCGATTGTGGGGTCGCACACGCTGATTCCCGAGGTACTTTATCATTCGTTCGCAACTTTTGGGGCTTTGATGTCGCCGGAGTTGCCGTTGAGCCGGCGACAGCATGAAATGATCACCACCATGGTCTCGGTGACCAACCGGTGTGTGTATTGAATCGAGTCGCACGCAGAGTTTCTGCGTAGGGTGACGCTGGACCGTGAATTGGTGGAGGCGCTGGAGAAGGATTACACGACCGCGCCCATCACGCCGCAGGAGCGGGTGATGCTGGACTACGTCGTGAAGCTGACCAAGGACGCGACCAAGGTCTGGAAGGATGATATCGAAGGGCTGCGGGCGGTGGGGTTTGACGATCGCGGGATATTGCAGATTACGCTGATTGCGTCTTGGTTTAACTATATTAATCGGGTGGCGGATGCGTTGGGGGTGGGGCGGGAGTAAGACTCCACGCAGCACGGCTTCTAGCTGTAACGGAACCTCGGAAGTCGCTAGCTATCCTTGCGGTAGAGCAGATCGCGCATCGCTCGTCTCCGGGCTTCGTTCGCTTCCGCCAGGTTCTTGCGTTCGTCGGCGTCGATCCCCTTCTTCGTTTTAGGCTCTGCTTCCGTGGGTTTGCTGCACGCCGGGCAGTGGTTGGCAAAGCCGGGCTTGTCCGGCTTCAGCTCGAACTCTTCTGAGCAGACGCTACAGACTCGGATAGGAAACGCCATCTCAATACCATGATACAACCCGGCGTTATGCAATTCTTGATGAGTGCAGGCGTCGTTAGGCTTACGAAACTACCGGCAGTTTCGCGGCTTCCCAGGCGGCAAGCCCCCCGGCCATCTCCGCAAGATTCGTGATCCCGTACTGTTGCAGGATGCTGGCGGCGATCGACGAGCGGTAGCCGCCCGCGCAGTGGACCGCAATACGGCGGTCGCGTGGTATTTCGGCGATACGCTCTTGCAGGTGGTTCAGGGGAAGGTTCACGCTGCCGTCAACGTGTTTGGTCGCCCACTCGCGCGGGTTTCTGATATCCAATAGCAGCGGTGGATTGCCGTTCGCCAGTTCCTCAGCGACCGCCAGTGCGCTGATTCGTTCGGTTGGCCAGACCAGGTCGGGCCGGCCAGCAAGCGCTTCCATGCCTCCCTGCAGGTAGCCGCTGACGTGATCGAAACCGATGCGGCCCAGGCGCAAAGCTGCTTCCTTCTCGCGTCCGGGCTCGGCGATGATCACGATGGGTTTGGCGCGGTTAAGTACGGTCCCCGCCCACGTCGCGTATTGGCCGCCGAGTCCGATGTTGATGCTGCCCGCTATGTGACCTTTCGCATATTCCGCGGCGTCGCGAACATCGAGAATTTGAGCGCCCGCATCTCCCATCCTAAGGACCTCATTGAGTTCAATGGGATGGAGAACCTCTTCGAGATTCCTATCGAGCGAAGTGTGCTCACGGGTGTTCAGAACGGCATCGTATGTGAAATAGGGAGGCGCGTCCGGCTGGTCTGCGGTGACGAGCCGAACGAATTCCTCCTTCGTCATCGGCTGCAGCGCGTAATTCATCAGCCGTTGAACCCGCAGCGTAGAAACCGTGTCTGAGGAGAGATTCTTCCCGCACAGCGAGCCGGAGCCGTGTGCCGGGTAGACAAGGGTTTCGTCGGGAAGCCTCAGAAGTTTGTTATGGAGCGAGTCGTAAAGGTGGGAGCCGAGGTCGTTGGCACTCCACCCTAGCGAGGCGCGCAGGTCCGGGCGGCCTACGTCGCCGATAAACAGAGTGTCGCCCGTGAGAACAGCGTAAGGTTGCGCCGGGTTCTTTCCGAGATCGAACACCAGGATCGAGATCGACTCGATGGTGTGCCCGGGAGTCTCCAACACCTGCAACCGTAGTCCCGGGAAGTCCAGGGTATCGCCGTCCTTCATCGCTGCGAAAGCGTAATCCGCTTGAGCGCGGGAGCCGAGATGGATGGTCGCGCCGCAGCGGTCGCGCAACTCCAGGTGACCGGCAACGAAATCGGCGTGGAAGTGGCTGAGAAAGACGTGGCGGATCTGCAGCCCGAATTTCTCCGCGTCGACCACGTACTGCTGGATGTCGCGCTGCGGGTCCACGATGATGGCAGTGCAACTGGCCTCGTCACCGAGCAGATAGGAGGCGTGGGCCAGGCAGCCCAGGTAGTATTGTTTCAAGATCATTTGAAGCAGCCATAGCTTACCACGCACCGTCATCGCCGCCGCTGTCTTCGAACCGGCCTCATGTCACCCGCTCCGGAGCCCCTCCTGCTGAATACACATGCGGTTTCGTTTCTCAGAGTCTGCGTCGCAAATGTGCGCTCGCTCCCTTCTGCTACTAAACTTGCCTGAGAGGCGCGGCGTCAGTTTTATTTCTGCACCTCCACTCTTTATCCATGGCTGAATCGTTAGCAGAGTTTTTCCTGGCGAACTTTCAGGCGCACCGCGATGAGCGGGCCTACGGCCAGCGCCGCGGATACCGGATGGAGTGGTTCACTTACGGGCAGGTTTTGGAAATGGCCTTTCAGTTCTGCCGGGAACTGGAAGCGCGGTGCATTGGCAAGGGCGAGCGGGTGATGCTGTGGGGTGAGAACTGCGCCGAGTGGGTTGCGGCGTTCTTTGGATGCGCGATGTGCGGCGTCGTTGTGGTCCCGATGGATGATGGCGCCTCGGCGGATTTTGCTGGGCGAGTTTTGCAGCAGGTTGAGGCGAGGCTTTGGGTTTGCTCGCGACGGCACGCGGTCGAACATGCTGACGAGCCTGAGGCTGCAGTTCCGCTGCTGGTGCTCGACGATTTGTCGAAGGCGAGTGAAGATTCCTTCCGAGCTGCTCTGCCACAGGTACCGATCAGCCACGATGACACCCTGCAGATTGTGTTTACTTCGGGGACTACTGCTGAGCCTAAGGGCGTGGTCATCACGCATGGGAATGTTCTGGCCAACATCGATCCGCTGGAAGGTGAGATGCGGCCTTATTTGAAGTATGAGCGGTGGGTGCATCCGGTGCGGTTTTTGAATTTGCTGCCGCTCAGCCACGTCTTCGGGCAATTTCTCGGGATGTTCCTGCCTCCATTGCTCGGGGGGACCGTGATTTTTCAGGAGGAGCTGAAGCCGTCGGAAATTATGAGCACGATTCGGCGAGAGCGAGTTTCGGTGCTGGTAAGCGTGCCCAGGGTTTTGCAATCGCTGAAGCAGAAGATTGAGCGCGATCTCGAAGACGGTGGAAAGCTAGAGGATTTCAGGAGACGCTTCCGCACCTCGGAGAAGAAGCACTTCCTTCACCGGTGGTGGACTTTTCGTGCGATCCATCGGCAGTTCGGCTGGAAGTTCTGGGCATTTGTCTGCGGAGGTGCGGCCCTCGATGCCGAGACCGAAGAATTCTGGGGACGGCTGGGATACGCCGCGATCCAAGGATACGGGCTGACGGAGACGACGTCGCTGATCAGCGTGAATCATCCCTTCAAGCTGGGGAAAGGATCGATTGGCAAAGTGTTGCCGGGGCGGGAGATGAAGCTTGCCGAAGATGGCGAAATCTTGATTCGTGGAGGCGGAGTGGCTGCAGGGTACTGGGATGGGAGTCGACGGCAGCAAGTGGCCGACAGAGTTGCGGGTAACGACGGCTGGTATCGCACTGGAGACGTGGGCGCACTGGATGAGGCCGGAAATCTTTATTTTAAAGGACGCAAGAAAGAAGTGATCGTGACGCCGGCCGGACTAAATATTTATCCAGAGGATTTGGAGGCTGCGTTGCGACGACAGCCGGAAATTAAAGATTGTGTGGTTGTGGGAATTGAGCGCGAGGGAAACGCAGAGCCGTGCGCGGTGGTGATCTTGCGCGGCGAGGGCAAAGTGGAATCTGCGGTGGAACGTGCGAACCAGACGCTGGCAGAATTTCAGAGCATGCGGATGTGGGTCGAGTGGCCTGAGCGAGACTTTCCGCGCACGAATACGCAGAAACCGAAGCGGAACTTAATTGCTGAATTCGCGAAGCAAGGAATTCTGAAGGGCGGAGGAAAGAATGTTGCGAGTGCCAGTCCGCTGATGGAGTTGATCGGGCGCATCACGCGAAGGGATGTGACGGGGCTGAATGCTCGAGCAGGACTCGACTCTGACCTCGGTCTTAGCTCGCTTGATCGAGTGGAGTTGATTGGGGCGCTGGAAGATCGCTATCAGGTCGATCTTGGCGACGCGCGTTTCAGCGCGGTGCATACCGTGGCTGATATCGAAAAGATGTTGAAGGGCGAGTCGCGGCAGCACGCCGAGTATCACTATCCTGGCTGGACGTTGCGGTGGCCGGTAACGTGGCTTCGATGGCTGGCTCATTATTTGTTGATGAGGCCGGCAATGTTTTTGTTGGGCTGGCCGCGAATTGAAGGACAGGAGAACTTACGCGACTGGAACGGACCGATACTGGTGGTCTGCAATCATATTGGCGATGTGGATGTGGGATTCATCCAGACGGCTTTGCCGGCGCGGTTTCGCAATCGAATCGCAACCGCGACGGGCGGCGAGGCATTGGAGGCGCTGCGCACCCCCGCTGCCAGCAGAGGCCGTTTCGGCAGAATTTATGACCGTACACAGTGGGTGCTGGGGGTTTCTCTGCTGAACTTGTTTCCGCTGCCGCGAGAGGCCGGATTCCGACAGAGTTTCAAGTACGCGGGTCAGGCGGTCGATTGCGGATACAGCGTGCTTGTGTTTCCCGAAGGGCACCATACGGTGGACGGCAAGATCAATCCGTTTCGGGGTGGGATTGGATTGCTGGCGAGTAATCTCAGCATTCCAGTACTGCCCATGCGAATTGTGGGATTGTTTGAAGTGAAGCAGGCGGGCAGAAAGTTTGCACCTCCGGGGAAGATTGGCGTGCGTATTGGCAAGCCGATCACCTTTGCGGCCGGCAGCGATGCTGCGCAGATCGCACAAAGGCTGCAGAGCGCGGTAGAAGCCTTATAGCTGCAAATGACGGGCGCTGCTCAGGCCAGCGCCGAACTTGTTGCAACCACGAACCGGCCCTAAAACGAACCCCAGCACCGCGAACTGCGATGGCTGGGGTCCATTTGTGTGGAGGTGGATCCTTGCTAAACGTTCATCCCTACGGACCGAGAGTAACGCAGGAGGAAGTATGGTTGTCGTACTCCAACTGCAGGTCATAGTAGTGGCCATTCCACATCTGATTGGCGAGACCACTATCCCAACCGGCGGTGCCGAAGTTCCACGCGCACAGATCCCCAATTTCTTCGCCGTTTCCTGTGTCCCACCAAGCATTAAGTTCAGGATCCGTATTGGCTTCGGTGATCTCGTGACTGGTGACGTTGACGTTCGCGTCCGACGCAATGTCGCCGCTCGGAGCGTGCTGTCCGGTCGCCGCGTCATAACAATAGGTGGGGTTGGCATAAGGCATATTGGCGTAGATCGTCGGCGTCGTCGTGCTGCCGAAGTAGCCGTGATATGCGCAATATTGGGTGTAAGCACAGCTGTTGCTGGCCATACACGAACCCTCGCCCGAGGACGTAAATACGATGAACATCTTGCTTAAGCTAGGGGTCCATCCTTCCAGCGTCATCACCCTCGAAATCTCCTCCTGCAACTGGGCATCGGTAATGCAGTTGCCTGGGGTCACGGTGTCCGTGCAACCGCTGGCCGGATACGGGTTGGTATCGATGTAAGAGGCGATCAATCCACCCTTCGCAGCAAAATACTTCGTCCCAGAGGTCGTGGAGTAATACTGTGTGCTGTTGTTCGCGATGCCATGATACGGATAGTCATTGAGGAACTGCTTGGCCACGCTTTCATACTTGGCAGTCAGGCTGGTAGGAGACCCATTCTGCAGCTTCGAAGGTACCCAGAAAATTGCGTAGAAGTTCTCACCAGTCATGATCGGCCCGCCGTTGTAGCTCAAGACCCCGAGAGTATTAATCGTGCCCCGCTCCGCCTGGATGTGGCGGCTCAGTTCGGGAGTGGGATGGATGTGAACGGTTCCGGTTTCACCGGTGGCCAGGTAAGGCGAGTTTGCAGCGTCCTGCGCGATTGCCAGTGCTGGCATCATTAGCATCAGGAGGATGGCTGCGATCAGACACTTTCCCGCGAGCGAGTTGTTCATCTTGCTCCTTCTCTCTTTTGGTTTTTTCAATTTAACGAGTTTTATTTTTGTACAGGTAAAAGCGGTGGGGAGAACTTTGCCATCGGACCCTGTCGAAATCTGACGGACGCAGGATTATACCGCGCTTTCTGGTAATTTCAATTCATCCGTGCGCAAATTTTAAAATTAATTTCAGTGGCGACCAAAATATGGCAAGATCTTGCACAGCTTCGCGGCTGGAGAGACAAAATACTAACTTTCGTCCACAGATAAAACTACCAAATATTAGAAGGCGAGTGCCACCACGCTACTCTTCGTCCGTCATATTTTCTTCTCGATGCGGATCTGGCTCGATCTTCACCTCCGGCAGGTTCGCTTCGCGGAGGGTGCGATTCAGCGCGGCGAGATCCGAAACCTTAAGCTCGTTCCAGCGCTTTATTCCATCCGATACGTCGCGATCGATAGCGGCGACGGCGTCGGACTGCGAGGCGGTCGGTTCCGCATCGGCTTGCCAGACCTGGCCGTATAAGACGGCGAGTTGTGCGTTCGTTCGTGTGAGCGTGATCGCATCGGAAGCGGAGGCTGCCGATCCCGGCTGCGTTCCAGCGACTTCGGCAAGTTTGTTTTGGAAAGCATTGATGGAATCGCGAGTTTTCCCGCTCGCCTGGTCAGCCAGCTTTTGCAACGGCTCGCGAATTGATCCAGCTTGCAATACGGCATTGGCGGTCTGGCTCAGGAGCGAGGCAAGATGCATTTCGATCTCGAACTTCTTCCCCAGGCCGGCAGGCGAGATTCGAATGCGCGGGTCCATCTTGACGGTGAAGGGAGCGGTATAAGTTTTTCCGTTTGCCGTGAGCCGCGCCGTATATGTACCGGGCAAAGCATTGGGGCCCAGCGGGTATCGGGGCGTGCCTCCAGGAACGGCAGCGATGGGATAGTCGTGGCGAACGGAATCGGGCGTGGGATAGTGCAGATCCCAAACCCAGCGGTGCATGCCGGCATCGGAGGGCAACACCCGAAACGGCCGCAGCCAGTAAAGAGGGATGAGCTGTCGCTTGAGATCAGATTCGGTAACCGGAGGCTTGTCATCGCTCGAAAACTTGCGAACCAGTTGGCCGTGCGCGTCAAGGATTTCGAGCGTTACGGGAGAAGAAGCGGTGTGCGCGAGATAGTAATCGATGATTGCGCCATCCGGCGGATTGGCGGCGGCTGGCTCATCGGGCGGAATCGGAGTGTCGGGGTTGGTATCACGCTGCACTCGATAGACCGGCGCTGGAGTGAAAAGATGATCGGCGGCCGCTAACGAATCCGACGTCTCCCGCAGCGGAGTAATGTCATCCAGGATCCAGAACGAGCGGCCGTGAGTGGCGACGATGAGATCGTTGTTGTGAATCCACAGATCGCGCATGGAAGTGTGCGGCAGATTCAGTTGCAACGATTGCCAGTGATCGCCGTCATCGAATGACACCCACACGGAGTCTTCCGTTCCGGCAAACAACAGACCCTTACGCTCAGGATCTTCACGCACAGTATCCACCGGGCCGAGATCGGGAAGGCCGGTTGTGATCAGCTTCCAGGTTTTCCCGCCATCGTGAGTGCGGTAGATATAAGGATGCTCGTCATTAATGCGGAAGCGGCTTACCGATGCGTACGCAGATTCCTCACCGAAATGCGAAGCGCTGATCTGCGTGACCTTGCTCCAAGGAGTAATTTCCTTTGGGGTGATGTTGCTCCACTTCTTGCCGCCGTCGCGAGTTATCCAGATCAAGCCGTCGTCGGTTCCGGCCCACAGAGTATTGATGTTCTTGAATGAAGGCGCCAGGGAATATATGACTCCACGCTGTTTGTCCGCCCCTTTCGGAATGAGGTTGCCGACGCTCGCGGGAATTCCGGGATTCTCGCGCGTAAGGTCGGAGCTGATCGCCTGCCAGGAATTTCCGCCGTCAGTGGTTTTGAAGAGCACATTGCTGGCGAAATAAAGCGTGTGCGGGTCGAGAGGCGAGAACATCAACGGCTCGGTGCGGTCAAAGCGGTATTTGCTGCTGCGAAGCGGAATGGGCGTTATGTTCTGCACCTCGCCCGTGGACCAATGAAACTTTGAGACCTCGCTCCTGCCGCCGCCATAGATCACATCAGGATCGAGTGGATCGGGCGCGACGTAGCCATACTCGATCACGCCGACCGGATGCCAGTCACGGAAGTTGATTTCGCCGTCGTTGCCACGGCTGGAGATACAGACGGAACCGCTCTCCTGCTGGCCTCCGCACACGCGATAGGGAAAAGTGGGAGTCACCGCGACGTGATAAATCTGCGCGGTGGGCTGGTTGTACCATGAGCTCCATGAAGCTCCGCCGTTCACTGTTACGAGAGCGCCCTGGTCGCTGACCAGAAGAATAATGTTCGGGTCGTTGGGATTGATCCAGAGATTCTGGTAGTCGTCGCCCCCCGGCGCGCCGCGGAATCCTGACCACGTCTTACCGCCATCGGTCGATCGCATCGTCACCGTGCTAGCGCAATAAACGATGTCTGCGTTCTTCGAATCCACGCGGGGAACCGCAAGATCACCGCCGCCGATGCGGCCTGAGGGGCGCGGATCATCGGTTGCTTTAGCCCAACTTTCTCCGGCATCGTCCGAACTGTAGACGGCGAGTGGGCCCGAAGAAACGGCGAGTGTGGCATAGAGCCGCCGCGGATTCGAAGGAGCGATGGCGAGGTTGATTTGAGAGAGATCCTTCGGCAGGCCGTTGGTGAGAGGATGCCAGGTGCTTCCGCCATCGGTAGACTTGAACAATCCACCACCGGTTCCGTTAACCGTGTTGTTGTCCTCCCAGGGACCCTCGCGCGCCTCCCACATCGACGCGTAGATTACATCGGGATTGCTGGGATCGATTTCTACGTCGGAGGCTCCGGTGTTCTCATCTTTATAGATTGCTTTCTGCCAGGTCTCGCCGCCGTCGGTGGATCGAAACAGGCCACGCTCCTCATTCGGGCCGTAGGGATGGCCGAGCACCGCGGCAAAGACTCGATTGGGATCACGAGGGTCGACCGCCAGCGCGGGGACTTGAAAACCATCGTGTAGTCCTAGATGAGTCCAGGTTCTCCCCGCGTCGATAGATTTATAAATTCCGTTGCCGACCGAAAGGTCGGGGCGATGCAGGCCCTCACCGCTGCCAACATAAATAACGTCGGGATTTGAAGGAGCCACGGCGATGGCTCCGATCGACTGCGTGGATTCGTGATCAAAAATTGGATTCCAAGTGCGGCCGTAGTCGTCTGACTTCCACACTCCGCCATTGACCTGGCCCATGTAGAAAATATTCGGCTGACTTGGTACGCCCGTGGCGGCCCGAGTGCGGCCTCCGCGAAACGGGCCGATCATGCGCCAATGAAGGTCCTGGTAGGTATTCTCGGGAATTTGTTGCGCGATGCCTGATTGGACGCAGAGAACAAATGAAATGCAGATACATAAACAAACAAATATTCGGGATATTGTGGACATGGGCCCCCTGACGCTAAAAGCCAAACCAGAAAGAATAAACTAAAAGTGCAGTGACCGGGACACGCCACTGGCGATCGTTCAGCCCGCCCTTCTATTCGCAACAGATTGTCTGCATAACCGGCTAGGCAATCTCAGCCAAGGTTCGCTCCAGGCTACCTGCTTTCAGGGCGGGCGTTGCGCCGGACTGGCTGGCGACCCAGGCACCGACGCGGTTGGCGGTTTCATTGATTTGCGCCAGGTGAGTGCCGCGAAGATATTCGTGCACAAGAGCGGCGGTGAACGCATCCCCTGCGCCCACCGTATCGGCGACCTTCACTTTGAAGCCGGGGTGTTCACAGCGATCATCGCGCGATATCAGGATGCTGCCGCCGGTGCCGCGAGTCACGCAAACCAAGTCCAGATCATGCGCAGTCAGCAGGCAGCGGGCAGAATCCGGCTCGGCACAATTCTCCAATTCGAGCATTCGCACTACCCTTGGCAGCTCTTCATGATTCAGTTTCACGATGTTTGCCAGCTTCATCGACTCCGCAAGAACTTCGTGCGAATAGAAATTCTGCCTTAGATTGACGTCGAAAACCCGGACTGCCTCGGGGCGCGTGGCGTGCAGAAATCTGCAAATCGTTGTCCGGCTTTGCGAACAGCGTTGCGCCAACGATCCGAAGCAGACTGCGTCTGTTTCCTCAGCTAACCGCTGCCATGCCGGCGTCCACTCCAAAAAGTCCCAGGCGACCGGCTCAAGGATATCGAAGCGGGGCTGGCCATCTTTATCGATTTCAACTTTGACACTTCCAGTTGGATGAATCGGATCGCTCTGAACCGAGGCGGGGCTAAGGCCTAGCTGGTTCAAGCGCTGCAACGCTTCCTCTCCGAGAGAGTCGTTGCCAATGCGGCTGGCCGGGATTCCCGTGTCGCCGAGCAAATTCGTGATGTAAGCGAAGTTGGCGGGCGCACCGCCGAGCTGCTTGCCCGACGGAAGCAGGTCCCAAAGCAACTCGCCCAACCCAACGATAGTGCGTTTTCCGTCAGACATCTATTCGCCAGCAATGCTGGTGGTGGGGCGCATCACGCGCGATAGGATAGCCCTCTTCTGCGAAGGCCAACGGATAAGCCTTTCGTGCTAAGATTCGCCCCTACTCTTATATTCAGTGACCCCACACTTTACAAGCTCCGGCGGCAGGCGGCTCGATCTGCGAGTTGTGGGTCGGCGAGCTGTGGATCGCCGAATTGTGGATCGACGAGTTGCGGTTTCTCTCTTCATCTCCATTGCGGTTCTCATTCCAATCGCACTGGCGCAGCAGGCGGCCCCGAGCCTGGAGTTATCACGTACCGTGCGCACGTGGGAATTTCTGCCAGTGGTAGGAACCCGTGCTGGGTTATTTGGCGACGAGAGCGGGCGCCTCGAAGCGTGGGTTTATCCCCTGAAAGTCCTCCGCGCTTTTCACTTGACCTTTCATATTGGCGGCCGCGCGCTTCCTGCGGAAAGTCTCGCGCGAACGCTGACCGTGCGTCCCGAGTCTGCGACGCTGCTCTACGCGGGCGATTTATTTCGCGTGAAAGAAACATTGTTCGTGCCCGTGAGTGAGCCGGGTGCAGTGATTCGATTAGAGATTGAAAGCCCGCAGCCGCTCGAAGTGGAAGCGGGCTTTGTGGGCGATTTCGCGCTCGAGTGGCCGGCGGCCCTCGGCGGCACATATCAAGAGTGGGACGCTGCCCGGCACGCTGTGGTTTTCGGTGAGGAATCGAAAAAGTTCGCGGCCCTGGTGGGTTCTCCAACCGCAGAGGATGTGCACCCGGCCTATGAAACCAATTATTCGTCGTCGAATGAGACTTCATTTCGCCTGGGGGTGACACAGAAAGGACGCGAGACAAAACTGCTCGTGATTGCCGCTTCCGTAGCGGGTCTCGGTGACGCGCAGAAAGATGCACAGAAAGATGCGCAGAAAACATACGAGCATCTGGCTGCATCCTACGAGCAACTGGAGCATGATTCGGCCGAGTATTACCGCAACTATCTCGCGCAGACCGTAAGCCTTGAGCTTCCTGACAATGCTTTGCAGCAAGCTTATGATTGGGCGCGAATCAGCATGATCCAGGGATTGGTTGCGAATCCTTATTTGGGCACTGGTTTGGTGGCGGGATATCGTACGGCCGGAGTCGGCCAGCGGCCAGGTTTTGCGTGGTTCTTCGGCCGCGATTCCCTTTGGACGTCCCTCGCGCTGAATGCAGCGGGAGATTACTCGACGGCTCGCACCGCGCTAGAGTTCATCAGCAAATATCAGCGTAAGGATGGGAAGGTTCCGCACGAAATTGCGCAGAGCGCTAATTTTGTGCCGTGGTTTCAGGAATATCCGTATCCCTACGCCTCAGCCGACGCGACCCCGCTTTTCATTATCGCGATGGATGATTATGCGACCCAGAGCGGCGACATTGAATTCGTACGCGCGCAATGGGACAACGTCTGGAGGGCTTATCAATTCCTGCGTTCGACCTATGATTCGCAGGGCTTCGCGCAGAATGCGGGCGTCGGACATGGGTGGGTGGAAGGTGGGCCGCTGCTTCCCGTGAAGAATGAGTTTTATCAGAGCGCGTTGGGCGTGGAAGCGCTGCAGTCGCTGTCGAGACTGGCAGGGTTCGTTGGCAAAGAAGAGTTGAAAAAAGAACTGGCTGCGGAGTTCGAGCGTCAGAAACCGGCGCTGGACCGGGCGTTTTGGTCGCCCGAGATTAAGTCTTATGTGTACGCACTGAATCAAAACAATCAGCGCGTCGATGAGCCGACTGTCCTGTCGACCGTGCCCATGTGGTTCGGGCTGGCAAACGCGGATCATGCGGAAGGAACGATCGCGCAGTTGGCGGATGCGGATCACGAAACCGATTGGGGGATGCGAATTATCTCTTCGCGTTCCAGCCGCTATGACGGTTCCGGTTATCACTTCGGTGCGGTCTGGCCGCTATTTACAGGATGGGCATCGGTGGGCGAATACCGATATCATCGCGATCTGCCGGCATACTTGAACCTGCGCGCGAACGCGCTCCTGGGCTTTGACGGCTCGCTCGGCCACTTCACGGAAGTGCTTTCTGGCGACTACTATCAGGGATTCTCGACCAGTTCGCCACATCAGATCTGGTCCGCGGCAATGGTGGTCAGTCCTATCCTGCGCGGACTATTCGGATTGCAAACCGACGCTGAAAATCGACAGATCACGCTGGCGCCGCATGCGCCCGCGAACTGGACGTCGTTTGGAATCCGGAACGTGCGCCTGGATAAGAGGCGCGTCGATTTCCAATATCGTAAGACACTGGACGCGATTACTATCGAGGCCACGAGCAGCGGCAACGGCGATTGCTGGGTTGAATTCTCGCCTGCTCTCAGTTTGAGGACTCAAGTGGTTTCGGTCGAAATGAGTGGAAAACCGCTCCCGTTTAAAATTCAGGCAAACACCGAAGACCAGCACTTGTCCGTACGCTTCCCCGTAAATGACGGCGTAAACCGCCTGATCATCCGGGTGAAGAATGATTTTGGGCTGAACCTGGACAACGAGCTTCCGCCGCTGGGCAGCACGAGTCGCGGCCTGAGAGTGATCGCAACGCGGTGGAATTCCGATCGGAGCCAGTTAACCGTCGAGGTCTCCGGCGTGCCGGGCATGAAATACCAGCTTGGAGTTTGGAATCCAGCTCAGATCAGTTATGTCGAAGGCGCGGTTATGACGAGAGAGGGAAAGATTCGTATTGCGATTCCACCGGAGAACGGCGGCGACTATTCGCATCGCACGATTGTCATCCACTTCAACCAGCCTTGAGCAAGTGTTGCGACGAGTTTGACCCGCCGCGCAGAAGAGTTCAATTTCAACGCGATGGATTTCGCGGAATTTCGATGGAGGTTGCGACCATGAAAACAATAATGAGGATCGTTCTATGTGTGGCCACGCTTGTGATCTGGGGATGCATTTCAGGCTCACGTACTTCCGCTCAAACCTCCTCCCACGCCGTGGATGCAGAAGGTCATCAATGGTGGCAACACGCGGTCTTCTACGAGATTTATCCCCGCAGTTTCGCGGATAGTAATAATGATGGCGTCGGCGATCTGAAAGGAATCACGTCGAAGCTGGATTACTTAAAGGAACTAGGAGTGGATGCCATCTGGATCACCCCCTGCTTCCCTTCACCGCAGGTGGACTTTGGCTATGACGTTTCCGACTACGAGAATATTGATCCAATGTATGGGACGCTGGCGGACTTCGATCAACTGGCCAGCGAAGCCAAGAAACGAGACATCCGCATCATTCTCGATTTTGTCGTGAATCATTCCTCCGATCAGCACCCATGGTTCCTGGACTCGAAGTCTTCGCGCACGTCGGCGCACCGTGACTGGTACATGTGGCACGACGGCAAAGGATCCGGCCAGCCGCCCAACAACTGGACCTCAGAATTCGGCGGATCGGCCTGGAAGTTCGATCCCTCCACCGGCCAATACTACTATCACTTCTTCTACGCCGAGCAGCCCGACTTAAACTGGCATAATCCTGCCGTCAAAGATGCCATGTTTGACGTCACCCGCTGGTGGTATGACCGCGGGGTTTCTGGCTTCCGGCTCGACGCGGTCGACACACTCTTTGAGGACCCCAAGCTGCGGGACAATCCCGACCTGCCCAGCATGAATGCCTATGGCGACCCAATTCAAAACCGGATCTATAACACCAAGCTCCCGGAGGTCCACGACGTGTTGCGCGGGCTGCGGCAGGTGGCTGACAAAAGCGGCGCGGTCTTGATCGGTGAAACTTGGACAAAGGATGTCTCAGAACTTCGGCAATACTACGGCGATCACAGCGATGAATTGCAGATGCCGATGGATCTGATGTTCACCAAGCTGAACTTTTCGGCGCCGGTTTTTCGCGAGCACATCGCCGCCATCGACGGTGCCGGGGGATGGCCTGTGTATGTCATCAGCAATCACGACATCGTGCGCTCTTCCGATCGTTATGGAGATGGCGAGCACAACGATCAGATCGCCAAGGTGATGGCTGGACTTTACCTGACGCTGCGTGGAACACCGATTATGTATTACGGGGAAGAGATTGGAATGAAGACCACGCCGCCCACTCGCAAAGAAGACGTGAAAGATCCTATCGGACGTACAGGATGGCCAAAGGAGAAAGGCCGCGACGGCGAACGGACTCCCATGCAATGGGACAACAGCAAAAATGCAGGCTTCACGAGGGGGACGCCGTGGCTTCCGGTCCCTCCGACTTACAAAACGCACAATGTGGCCGATGAGTTAAAAGATCCGAATTCGGTGCTTGGGTTCTACACCAAGGTGCTGAAGCTGCGGCACACCAACCGCGCGCTCATGGACGGAGATTACCGGGCGATTAACGGGAACGACGCGAACGTGCTCTCCTATTTGCGCGCATACAAGGACGACGTCGTAGTGGTGGCGCTGAATATGTCGAAGTCCCCTCAGAAAGTAGCGCTCGCTTTGAAGGGCAACGGCTTCACCTCAGCTAAGAGCCTTGTGGCGACCGGCCATTCCGGCGTTCAAGGAAGCGAGGTCTCGCTGGAGCCTTACGGCGTATTTATCGGCGAACTCACTAAGTAAACTGGAGATCGGCACGTTAGCGCTCAAAAGCGGCTGTGGAGGCGGGTTATTGGGGTTTGTTCGGTTTTCGTAACAAGATTAACTTTCTGGCGCCGGGAACGCGAATTGGTGAAAGACTCCTTGACAACCGAGGGGGAGGAGTGGATCCGAATAACTGCCCGCGCTGCGGCGGAACCGGATACATTGCCCAGTCCGTGGACGTCAGCGGTAAGTCCGAGGGCATTGCATTTATCCGCGTGAAGTGCCCCGCCTGCGCCGGCAGCGGTCGGAACAAATCGATTCCCCCCACTACCGCGGGCTGACCGCACGGCCTGTGGTGCTTGCGAAAACGTACGGGCCCGGACCTCAAATCAGTGTGACGATCCGGGCCTGACGTTCCTTTACAGATCCTCACTACAAGCCATCTCATAAATGGGGTCGGGGAAGGGCGCGACCTTCAGTGGTTACAGAAAAATTCAGGTTTTGGGTGGCGCAGCGCTTCAGCGCTGCGATAAGTCGTTCCTTTTCTGTTCGGGGCTTCAGCCCCTGAGGGACCTCGCCTTGCTGCTCCGGACTATTTATTGATGGCTTGATGGCTTCTACTCACAACGCCATGGGTGAGCTTGGATCGATTCACAACTTCCGTAAAACTCGTGGGACGACTTCCCTTCAGGCGCTGGTGACCGTTTTGGTTCGAGCGCGGCGGCCCACAGAAAAGGCAGTTTCGATGCGGTTGCGTCCTGCGGCTTTCGCGCGGTAGAGGGCTTTATCGGCTGCCTTAACGACTTCTTCCGCCGACGTTGTTTCCTCCCTTGAAGTTGCTACTCCGATGCTGGCAGTAACGGAGAGTTCAGTCGGCGCTGGTGCCTCGGACAGCCGCCGGATCGCTCGGCAGTTGGATACGGCCAGTTTGGACACGGCCGATCTGGGCGCGCCCCCGCGCACGCGGGTTGCGGCGATCGGGCCCACGCACCTGCTGACGGCGATCGGGGCCGCGCAAGTGCAGCGTACTGGCAGCGATCGCTGCCCGCAGGTCTTCAAGATGATCCAGAACTTCGAAGGTAGTTTTGCCGGGAAAAAGTATGGCGAATTCTTCTCCCCCGCAACGATACGCCTGTCCTCCTCCCGACACTCGCGCCAGCCTTGAGGCGACCATGCGCAACACCTGATCTCCCGTGTCGTGGCCGTACGTGTCGTTGCAACGTTTGAAGTGATCGATGTCGACCATGGCTATGGAATACGGCGGCACGAGCCGAAGCAGAGCCTCGTTGAAAGCTCGCCGGGAAGGCAGAGTGGTCAATTCATCGTGATAGGCGAGCAGGTAGGACGTCTCGACGACCGCCGTAGCCAGGATGAATGCGGCCGCCGCGAAATATGCGTTAGGAATTCTTCCCACCCCTCCGAAGCGAAGCGCCAGAAAGGATGCCGCCAAAGCCCACAACAGGCCGCTCTCGGCGGGCTTGTGGAATAGCAGGTAGCGGATCAGCAACACAATTCCCGCCGCTGCGAAGCAGAGTTGTGTGGAGAATGCCAAAGGCGCCGGCACAAGAGGATGAAGCACGGCGCGGTGCGCGGCCGGGGATTCTGGCCGGCAAAGCACGGCCACAAATACGGACTGAACGAGCAAAAAAACTCCCGCCGGCGCGAGGCTGGAGAAGGTGAATCCCCTTTCTTGCCGGAGCGAGAGCATAACGAAGTTGAGAGGAAGAAGTATGCCCACCGCAGCCAGAGCGGTTGCTCCGGGCCCGCTTGCAGAGAGATGTCCCGAAGAAAAATAAGAGACGGCCTGCCGAGCGAGGACTAGGACCACCAAAGCGGAGAAGATTCGGCTCGAGTGAAACCGGGAGGACAGCAGAAGGCCAGCGATCGCAGGCCCCGAAAAAAGAATAGGTAACGAGCGCAGGACCGGGCGCGAGCAGGCCGGTATGCAGGAGCACTGCCAGCAGTGCCAGAGCAATCCCCGGCATGAGCAGGGACTTCATCGGAGTTTGGTCCGGGAATTAATGGGGAACGTCCTCAGGCTCGCAGAATCGTCGGCAGATTGCCGTCTTCCAATTATCTCTGTGAGCGCCGACCGAGAGTAATTGACCGATTGGGTTCGGCGGGAGTGGGACGATTGCTGAGTCATCCTGAGGCGGCGGTGTCCTCGGCGAAGCCGGGTGCCCCATTTCTCGCGTTCTTTGCGAGAAAGCCTGCCCTGAGCGAAGTCGAAGGGTGGGGCTTTTCGCCGAGACCTACCAACCCTCAGCCGGCAGGCTTGAGGAGAGAGGAAACGCGGTTACACGAACGCTTCGTACGCTCTTGCCACTTGAGCCCGCGAACGTTCGCTTGCAGCGCCAACGGCAGGTTTTTATTTGCTGCATCCCACTGAAAACATGCCACACTGGTCGTCGCATTGAGAGGAACCGAACCTTGCTTTCTCGACTCGGAAAAACACTGCTCACAAGCACCCTGGCGTTGTACTTCCTGCTGGTGGCCTTCAACAACACGATCGACTATGGGACCAATTTCAAATTTGTCGAACATGTCCTGAGCATGGACTCGATCCCCGCCGATGCGCATGTGCAGTGGCGGGCCATACGCACCCCCCAACTGCACCACCTCGCATATTGGACGATCATCCTATGGGAACTCATGACCGGCTGCATCTGTGGGCTCGGCGCGAAACGCCTGTTTTCCGCGCTTCGCTCCAAACAGCAATTTGACGCTGCCAAAACACTGCCCACAGCCGGTCTTTGGCTGGGATTGCTGCTCTGGGCGCTTGGGTTCGTCACGATTGGTGGAGAATGGTTCTTGATGTGGGAGTCCAGCGTATGGAACGGCGAACTCTCGGCCCTGCGCATGTTCATCCTGAATGCATTCGCATTATTATTTCTCTATTTGCCGGATCCTGCCGAGACCGAATCGAACCCGATGACGTTGTAGCCATGTAGATACGCTTCCAAAAGCGTAGTCCCAACCCCCTGAAGGCCGTTGTAGAAGAAGCACCGTTCGAGTGTCCGCGCTGCGAGAAATTGCGTAACGAGGATTAACAAACTGCTCCGTCAGCGGAACGCCGGTACTCGAAGAGGCGGGTGGCCGGGTGCCCCATTTCTCGCGTTCTTTGCGAGAAAGCCTGCCCTGAGCGGAGCCGAAGGGTGGGGCTTTTCGCGAACACCCTACCGACCCTCAGCCAGCGCTGCGCCGAATTTTCTCCTCCCACCAAGTCCAATCGTTGATCCGAACCAATCCCAACTCTCCGTACGCCGGGTGCCGGGTGCCCCATTTCTCGCGTTCTTTGAGAGAAGTGGGGCTTTTCGCCGAGACCTTACCAACCCTCAGCCAGCGTTCCGCCGAATTTTCTCCTTCCACCAGGTCCAATCGTTGATCCGAACCAATCCCGCCTCTCCATAAGCATAGGATCGGTAGCTACTCCACCGCCAATCCTCCGGACTCACCACCAGTCCGCGCACCACCGGATTGCGATGCATGTACTTCAGCTTCTCAACCTCTTTCTGCTGGCCCCACAGATTGAAATCGTAGAAGCGACTCTGCCAGAACCTACCGGAGAATTCGCCCCCAATCGCCAGCCGCCGAGAGACGCTCAACTTCACGGCCTGAATTACCTTCGACGGATCGCCAAACATAGGTTCGCCAATCAAAGGTTCGGAAATCAGTAGATGTACGTGTTCTGGCATGACCACGTATCCGATCACGGCAAAACGATAGCGAAGGGGCATCAACTCTAGGACAGCAAGTACCAGGTCGCGGCGCGCGGGATTGCCGAGTAGCGGCTTGCGCCGGTAGCAACTCCAGGTGATGAAATGGAGGCTTCCCGTGCCGTAATAACGCTTCAACCCCCAGGGCATGAAGAAACCCTACGTACCCCTCGAGGTTATGTCTGTGACGGATGAACGTTGGCCGGGCTTATCGTGAGCTCAAGCCAAAAGCCCCACTTCTCGCAAAGAACGCGAGAAATGGGGCACCCAGCCTATTTAAGATATCCTTCACGAATGAGAGATGTGGGCCACCCGCCCGGCGGGGTCCTCGGCGAAGCCGTGGACTCCCAACGAAGGACCTATGCACTTGCAAGCGGCGCCGAACGTGCTTGCAGCGCACGTCCCGACGACAGATTGCACAGGTCCTTCGGTCGGCAAAGAGCGCGGGCCTCAGGATGACAGTTGGCTGTGATGCATTCAATCCCCTTTTGAAACCTTGCTCCGTTTCTGCAAACCCACACTTTCGTGCAGCGCGGTTTCCGTTTCAACTGAGCTTTCTCTAACTAGAATCTTCTTGTAATTAAGGCCCACTTATGAAAATCCTGATTGCGGAAGATGATGCGGCTCTCGCCAGTTTTGTGCGCCAGGGGCTACAAGCAGAGCATTATGCGGTGGACTTGGTGGAGGATGGGGAGCAGGCGCGGGCCATGGGGAGCGAGTTCGACTATGACTTGGTGATCCTGGATTTGAATTTGCCGAAGCTGGACGGTGTAAGCGTATTGCGTCATCTGCGGCTGAAGCGGCCGAGTCTGCCGGTGCTGGTTCTCACGCAGAGGAGCAAGGTCGAAGACCGCGTGCAATGCCTCGACACCGGGGCAGACGATTATCTTCCCAAGCCATTCTCATTCACGGAGCTGTCGGCGCGCATCCGGGCATTGCTGCGGCGTAGCCATCTGCCGTCGGAGTCCGTGCTGGTGGTGGAAGATCTGAAGCTCGATCGCGTCGAGCACCGGGCCGAGCGCGCCGGCCGCCGCATCGACCTTACCTCGAAAGAATTTTCTCTCCTGGAATACCTGATGCGCAACGCCGGACGCCAGGTCTCGCGCGCGATGATCATCGAACATGTCTGGAACTTGACTTTCGATACAACTACGAATGTTGTGGACGTTTACATCAATTTTGCCTCCTCGCAGGTCGATCAAAAAAAAGTCGGCAAGCTCGCTCTTGCAATCCAGATTGCCTTTCAGGAGCTGGGAGTTTTTCCAGCCTCAACGACGCAGATTCCGCTTGATCTCAATGACCCAATGCCGTTCAGTACGGTGCAGACCATCCAGAATGTCAAGCGCAACACTGAGCTTGGACGCGTCGCCTCGGCTCCAGAGAGTTCTCTGGCAGCCGCGTCCGAAGATACGGATATTTCCACGCTACAAAGTGAGTTGCGAGAGGCTCTGCGCAATGAGATCGCGCTGCACGAGGTTGCGCTGCATCGAGAAACCGATGGGTTGGTGGTTAGCCTGCGAGAGTTCGGGTTCTTCGATAGCGGATCGGCAACGATCAAGCCGGAGTCTTTGTCGGCGATCGAGCGCATAGCGTCGATCTTGGCGATCCGAACTTATAAGTTGCGCGTCGAAGGTCACACTGACAACATTCCGATTCACACGGCCCTGATAGCCTCCAATTGGGAACTCTCAACCGGGCGGGCGACAGAACTGGTTCGGCTGCTGATCCTCGATCACCGCTTTGCTCCGGAGCGGCTTTCGGCCGCAGGCTACGCAGAATATCATCCGATCGCCAGCAATCTTACTGCGCAGGGACGGGCTCAAAACCGGCGCGTTGATATTGTCATCTTGTCCGCGCATGAGGGCACGGCAAATCCACCACCCGAAGAGAGCCATTCTCAGCGGCCGCCCGTGTCTCATCCTTAGGGATATCTGAACAGGTGGCGATCACGTCGGAGCGGTCATGTCGGGGAGGTCAGGAACCTGAACCGCGAAGTTCGCGAAGAAACGCGCGGAGGACGCGAAGGAGAGCAGCGGATTAACTCAGAGATTCCGTAGGGGCAAAGTCCCGTCCAACGCTTCACTCACCTTTCTCAGAAGCACAGGCGCGGAGAACGGCTTGCCCAGATAAGTCCTGCAATAAGGAGATAACTGACCCGGGGCGAGTTCGTCTTCCGAGTCACTCATCACCAGAACCTGAGCTTGCGGACGTAGAATCTTGAACTCCTCTGCCAGTTTGCGGCCGTCGATCCCGGACATTTTGACGTCAGACAGCAGAAGTAGATCGACCTGCGAGTATCTGGCGCCAGCCGCTAATGCTTCGATTGCACTTCTCGCAACCGCGACACCGTATCCTGCCGACTGCAGGACTTCGACAGTTGCCTTCCGCACAAATGCTTCGGGTTCAACCAGCAAAATCGTTTTGCGTTGCGGGCCGGTCTCGCCGAACGCGCCTCCGATCGCGCCTCCGATCGCGGCTTGCGTCGTGGCTACAGATGCAACTTCCAAAGCAGTTTGCATTTCGTTCTCTCTGTCTGCCCTGTCGAACGGGTCGCAAAAACTGAAATCCGTAGGGTTTGGACCAGAAGCGATGCAGCAAGTCGGGGGCCATCCTGCTTTGCCGGCGCAATACTGCGCAGGTAAGAAAAATCAGTCAGATAACTCGCACGGGGGCTGGTGTGACGGAGCTTCTGACTGTGTTGCGGCCCGTTCCGGCACGATCGTGCGCGGAGTTGTTCTCCATTGGGAAAGATCTGCTGGGAAGGATTGGCTGGGAAAGATCGGCTAGCTTCTTCTCAGTCTTGCCCGGGTTCTTAACCTTTTTTTGGAGCCGTGAGGACAGTGCCGTTTGGATCGAGCAAGAGCTTATGTGTTCCCGCAGGCGCAGCTAGGTGAAACGATGTCTCGGCTCCGTCGGCAAACACGCGTCGCAAGTAAACAGGCGGTTTGCCGGAAACCACTGCATATATTGGAACTGAGGTGACCAGATCCTCCGGCGCGTCTTTTTGCCGTATCACTCCGGTCACTACGGTTGCGTTCGGCTTTGCTATGAATTTAACGCTCTCCAGTTCGAGCCGGGGCAGAGAGGTTCCGTTGATCCAACCGTTCACGAACCAGTCCAGCGACGGTTTGCCCTCGTATCGCAACGACGAGGGCAAGTCCTCCGCAAAAGCGTCGAACAATTCACGAGTGGTGATAGATTTTCCTTCGTAGCGTTCCCGGATTTTGCGCAAAGAGCGCACGAAAGGCTCCCCTAGATCGCGGTGGCTCGATTCCTTTTTTTCCCCATCCTCAGCGGCATCTTGCAACATTGAGCGCAGCATATGGAACAACCACGTTGCCCGTCCGTAGCTGATGGCTTCGTATCCTTGTGGAAAGCGAGAGGAAAGCAGACGTCCTCCCAACGTAACGGGGCCGGCCTCCTGATTCTTATCAGCCAAATCCTTCCGATATTTCTCCATCACCAGCCGAAAGTCCGCAGGATTTTTTTCCTGCAGCATCATCAAGGAGCAATAGTTCGCCAATCCCTCGGAAAACCACTGGTCGTGGTAGGTTCGCCAAGTGACTAAGTCCCCCCACCATTGATGGGCGGTTTCGTGGGCGGGCACCTGCTGCTCAATCAACGCTCCCGTGGGGTTTATGTGAAGATTTTCACGATCCTCGCGATTCAAGAAAGCATAGGAGGAAAGAAAGACCAGGCCGGGCCAGCCTTGGCTCTCGCGTCCGGGCATTTGAGTTAGGGCCAATTGACTATACGGGAACGGACCGAATCGATCGGCATAGAAACGAATGGCCTGTGCCGTAGCCTCGGCCACCGCCATCGCGTTGTGTGCAGGCGAGGGTGAGGGCGGCATCAGCGGCGCCTCCGGGACTATCGGGGAGTGCCGTGATTGCGTTTCGGGTTCGACAGGTTGCGGTCGAGGAGCGGGAAAATCTCGTTCCACGCCCGCGGTTGCGTAGGTTTGAACAGAAACATTGCCGGCTTTCGCCTCGGCTCGAACATACTTGCCGAGGTTGAAGCCGGCAATGGGGATGGGCCGTTCGGAAACCCAACGCGCCACTTGCTGGTCGCCGACATTCTGCGGCTGAGTCTGCTCAGCACTCGGCGGCAGGGAAACTGGCACAGGTTTTCCGGTCGCCAGGAGGGTCCAACCGACTGGATAGTGAAACGTAAGATCGTAATCGGCCATGTCTAATCCCCGATTGGGATACCATTCGCCACGAGCACCCACATAGAGCAGGCCCTTGCCAGCCTCGGCCAGCACCTCTCCGCCGTAGACAAAGCGCAGGCTGAGCTTTTGTCCTTTCGGCGCTGGTTGCGTGAAGAATCACAGCTACCAGATCGTTCCCGGCGCGTGCCAGCCGAGAACCCTCCACCGCTGGGTTTTGGATGAATTCCACCACTCGCCCGTCGACCTCGACGGTTTGAACGTGGAGATAACGAGATAATTCGAAAACCAGGAACCGCGATCCGCCACGCACCGCATCGAGTTGCAGCTTAGCTTCTGCATCCAGCTCTTTGGGCGGTTTCACGTGCGCATCAATCACATAACTGCGTACTCGAAGCCGATCTCCGCGAGGCTCCGATTCTTTGGGCAGCTTCTGGGGTAGCTCTTGCTGAAGACTTCCAGTTGGAGCAGCCTCGTTGATCGAGAATGAGGTCCAAACGTCGTAATAAACATTCCCGTTGTCGGACGTCCTGATTTGTCCGGCCTCGACTTGCTCCTCCGCCGTCGAGTCATAAAAGACGTCGAAGATGCCAAGTTTTGTTCCCTGCAGCCGAACGTGCATCATGTGATCGTCGGGGTCTGAGGAGTTTCCGGCTGGCGATTCCTTAGAGGTCTCGCCTGTTGTCGGCAGCAAGTCGCTGAAAGTTGCCAGCAATCGCATCGCATCGTCGTGTGCCAGATTGCGCGCCGTGGCGTCCCACCGGGTGGCAAACTCCTCGGCCTCTTCAGGCGCCCTTAAGCCTGGCTGCAACTCGGAGGCACTCTCATCGTTGAAGCGGAAATAGGCTGTGGAGAAGCGTTCTTCCAGGATTGCCATGCCCGTGAACAGGCTCATCGCTCTTCGTTCCACATCGGTGGGCGGGCTCAGCAGCAGTTCGCCGTCGCCCTCGAAAAAAGCTCCGGTAACTCTTCCCATCACATCTTTGGTGAAGGCGATGGTGCCGTCTTCAAGTGTGATGTGAATCGAGGAGCGATCCAGTGAAGCGCTCCGCACTTTGAAAACTCGGGAAGGATCGAGTCCAACGCTGGCAAGCTGGAGATAGAGGGATTCTGCTGGTCCGGAGTGCTTTTGGACTGGCGTTGCCTGCGCATTCGATAACGGCGGGAGTGACAAAATCGCCAGGCACACCGCCAGCATCATGCCAATTGTTTGCGGTACTTTAGTCACGTGGTGAGCCGCCTCACTGTTGCTAGAATGCGCTTCAATGCGGCTTCGTGTCACTAGTTTAGCGATGATGGGGATGATGCTCGCCTCGGCGGCATGGGCTGACACGATCCATTTGAAGAATGGCCGTACCATTCTCGCCGATCATGTCCGGGAGAACGGCAATCGCTACGAGTACGATATCGGCGATGACAGTTATGCGATTCCCAAGAGTTCCGTTGATCGGGTCGAGGCGGGTGGAATGCCTGCCTTTGCAGCATCCAGTGCGGGCAAGAGCGGTGATCTTCCTGTTTTCGTTCCGGCTGAGAGTCTCGCAAACGAGGGCGACCTTCCCAAGACGATTGTTAAGGATGGGAAAGTCGATCCCGACGCCGTTGCGAAACTTGAAAGTAAGGGAAACGCTGAGCTGAGCGCGACCGCTGATTTCATCGCCGGCAAATTTGAGTTTGAGCACGGAAACGTTGATCAATCGCGGCGCTACTTCGAGAGCGCATTGCGTTTCCAGCCGGAGAACTCTACCGTCCTTATTTATTACGCAGCGCTGCTGGTGCGAACTGGAAACGCCACGCAGGCGCTCACCTACGCGCAGCGGGCGGTGCGCGCCGCGCCCGATTCGCCCGACGCCTACACCGTCCTGGGTTATGCTCAGCAGGCCTGCGACCGCACCAAGGATGCAGTTGCCTCATGGAAGCATTCGCTTGATCTGCGTCCTGATCCAACCGTGCAGCAGTATCTGGCAAAAGCGCAGCGCGAACAAAACGTCGAGACTGATTTTGCCCAGCGCGAGAGCAGCCACTTCGTTTTGCACTATGAGGGGAAACAGACCTCAGAAGTATTCCGCGGGCAAATCCTGATGGCGCTCGAATCGGACTATGACGATCTGGTTCGCGATCTGGGCACGCCACCGCGCGACAACATTCTGGTGACTCTCTATACGGAACAAGCTTTCTTTGATGTGACGCGCGCCCCCTCGTGGAGCGGAGCTTTGAATGACGGCAAACTCCGCATTCCAATCAACGGCCTCAGCTCGATGACCTCTGAGTTGGCGCGGGTTCTGAAGCATGAACTGGCCCACTCATTCATCAATCAGCTTTCTGCCGGCCGCTGTCCGCCCTGGCTGCACGAAGGAATCGCACAGCTTGAGGAGCCGAAATCCCTGGGCAGCGACGGACGCCAGTTGGGCCAACTGTTCAAGACGCAGCGCAACATCCCGCTGAACGCACTGGAAGGCAGTTTTATGCGCTTCTCGGGTGGCGAAGCCTACGTCGCGTATGCGGAGTCGTTGGCCGCAGTTTCCTATATCAACGACGCTTACGGCATGGGGGACATCCAGCGAATTCTGCAACGTCTGAGCGAAGGCAATTCCACCGAAGCCGCCCTGCGTGCGACGATACACTCCGACTATGGCCAGCTCGAGTCTGAAATTGGCAAATATCTTACCGACAAGTATGGCGAGTAGAGGGAAGCATCATTTGCCGATCTCCGTCGCTTGTGCTAGTTTCGGCTCTTAGTCTTTGCCTCGAATGTGCGCCCTGTTTCAGTCCCGCGTTCCTGAACCCCTCCCAGCCGTCGAGCCCGTCCCTAGCCAGTTTCCGAAGATTGCGGGCGCGGAGATTGCGGCTGCCACCTATGGGAAACGGGTGGCTGGAGATTTCTATGACTCCGTGCGACTGAGCCCGGAGCGCATCTTGTTTGGGCTCCTTGATGTGGCTGGCCGTCGCGAGAATAATGAAGTGATTCTGGCCGCCGCGCAGAAAATTTTCCGCACGCTTGGAAGTGAGCTTTTTTCAGGCTCCGACATCAACGAGTCCGAGGCAATGGTCACTCTTTGCCTGCAGCTTAACCGGGGCATCATGGAAGCAGCCGGAGGGGTTCACTCCTGTCCCGCATTTATCGGCTGTTATCACGAAAAATTCGGCACGCTCTGCTACACCAATTCTGGGCATACGCCGGGACTCTTGCGCGACAGCACCAGCATCGTCGAACTCGCGTCCACAGGGTTGCCGCTTGGCCTTTTCTCTCACGCCACCTGCGAGGCTCCAACCGTTGGCCTGGAGAAAGGCGCGGTTTTTCTACTCGTCTCGCGGGGAGTGGTTGAAGGCAAGTGCAAAGATGACCAGGACGAAGATCTGGAATTCGGCCTGGAGCGAGTCAAAGATCAACTGCGTAACGACTCGTCGCTTCATGCCCAAGCGCTCTGCGAATCTATTTTGAATGGCGTTGGGGAGTTCACCTGCGCACCAGTGGTTCCGGATGACATGACCGCTCTAACGCTAATGCGGACGGGCTAGTCTGCGGGGAGTCTCGTCGTCCATTGACGGGCATCGAAGTTGGCTCCGGAGTCTCTGTTACGAAAAGCCGATTAAATCCCAGCCGATCCAGGCCGAAGTAGTAAAATATTCGGATGACTTTCGCCTGCCCATCCAGGCGGCGCATCGGAAATTCTTATGAAGAAATTGTCTTTGATTATCGTTGCTATGGCGTGTCTACCCGCATTCGCGGGCGCGCAGGTGGTTGAAGAAATAATCGCGCGCGTGAATAGCCAGATCATCACCCGCTCGGAATTCCTCCGCAGCAAAGATCAGCTTAAGGATGATGTCAAGCAGCAGGACGCGGCCAACGCCGACAAGCTCTACGCCGAACGCGAGAAGGATGTTCTGCGCGACCTCATTGACCAGCAACTGCTGCTCGAGAAGGGCAAGGACCTTGGCATCACGGGCGATACCGATCTTATCAAGCGCCTCGACCAGATGCGCAAGGACATGAAGCTGGAAACGATGGAAGAGCTTGAAAAGGCCGCTACCTCGCAGGGAATTTCTTACGAAGACTTCAAGCAGAACATGCGCAACCAGATCATCACTCAAAAGGTGATCGGCGAAGAGGTCGGCTCGCACCTCAGCATCAACAAAGACGAAGAGCAGAAGTTTTACGAGGCGCACAAGAATGAACTGGAGCAGCCGGAGTCGATAAGATTGAGCGAGATCCTGGTAGCTCCTCACAAGGTTCCCGATGATTCGAAGGTTCAAGATGCTGCTAACGACCCCGCTCGCAAACAGGCCGAGGAAGCGGCGGCATTGACGGCGGCCGAAGCCAAGGCCAACGATCTTCTGAAACAGATTCGCGCGGGAACGAGCTTTGAAGATGTCGCGAAAAAATCCTCGGACGGTCCCTCAGCTGCGCAGGGTGGCGATCTCGGAGTCTTCAAACGCGGCTCTCTGGCCAAAGAGTTGGAAGATAAAACCTTCGCCATGAAGGCCGGCGATGTCACTGATGTGATCCGCACCAAGCAGGGATATGTCATTCTGAAAGTTATCAGCCACCAGATGGCAGGTATTCCGCCTTTGAAAGATGTCGAGCCCAAGATCCAGGACGCCCTATACTATCAGCAGCTGCAGCCTGCGCTGCGCGCCTATCTGACCAAACTGCGCGAAGAAGCCTATATCGATATTAAGCAGGGCTACGTCGATTCCGGAGAAAGTCCCAACGAAACCAAGCCCGTCGAGGTGGCTACCGCGAAGGCGGCTGAAGCTAAGAAGCTCAAGAAGAAAAAGAAGCTGGGCTTTCTCTAAAAAGCAGACCTATTCAGCGTAGCCGGTGGTTTCGGGTTGGGTTTCCTCTCGCCCACACACCGTGTTCGTGTTTCTGATTTACACTGATGGGCAGCATGAAGGAGTTTTACATCAGCGATTGCACCCGCCACGAAAACAAGATCGTCACCTCTAATTTCGTGGTGGTGACTAAGCAAATCAAGCCTAAGAAGACCGGGGAACCTTATCTCGCCCTCACTCTCGGCGACCGCAGTGGGCAGCTCGAAGCCAAGATGTGGGACAATGTGGATGAGGTTCTCAACGTTTTCGAGCAGGACGATTTTCTCAAGATCAAAGGCCTTATCAACAAATACAAAAACCGTTTCCAACTCACCATCCACAAATTGCGCAAGCTGGGCGAATCGGAAATCGAATTCTCCGACTATCTTCCCAAGACCACAAAGAATGTTGACGAACTCTGGCAGGCGCTGAACCGAGTTCGTCACTTCATTTCAGAATCCTCATCTCAAGTCGCTGGTGCGGGCCTTCATGTCCGACCCAGAGATCGCGGCCGCTTACCGCAGTGCTCCCGCTGCCAAGACACTTCATCACGCCTACATCGGCGGGCTGCTTGATCATGTGGTCTCGCTTTTTAGATCGTGCGATCTGATCTCCAGGAATTATCCTCAAATCAATCGCGATCTACTGCTGACCGGCGCATTCCTTCACGACATCGGCAAGATTTACGAACTTACGTATAACCGCTCGTTTTCCTACACTACGCGCGGCCAGCTTCTCGGGCACATGATCATCGAGCTTGAGATGTTGCAGGCGAAATTGGCGCTGGTGCCAGACTTTCCCGCCGAACTCAAGACGCTCCTTGAGCACCTGATTATCAGCCACCATGGGGAGTATGAATTCGGTTCGCCCAAGTTGCCCATGTTTCCCGAGGCGCTGCTACTGCACTACATGGACGATCTCGACTCCAAGATGGAGGCCATGCGCGCCCATTTTGAGCGTGAGGCAGACATGGAGAGTCCTTGGACGAGCTACAATGCGTCACTCGGGCGGCCGCTGCTCGACAGCGCAAAGTTTCTTAAGCCTAAGGCCAGCGCGGCTCCGGAGGAACCTGCCCCTGCGGTTGAGGTGGAAAATGAAGTGGGGTAGGGAGCGTACCATGAATATCCCGCTTCATGTGCAGGATATTCATGCTAGTAATACAACACTAGATAGCCAGAAATCTTCGCTTTATAATGCATTCGTCATCCTCTCCCACGTCTGATCGAGCGTTTCCGGTAGAATCCGCGTTTCACCCACGACCGATATAAAGTTGGCATCAGCCACCCAGCGTGGCAGGACGTGCATGTGGATGTGTCCCGCAATGCCGGCGCCGGCGGCTTTGCCGATGTTCATGCCGAGGTTTACTCCGTCAGGATGATAAAGGTTGCGAAGCACGGTCTCCATCCGTTGTGATAGATCCATCATTTCGTGAGCGGTCTCAGGCGGCAGCTTGCGCAGTTCGTCGAGGTGAGTGTAAGGGACGATCATCACATGTCCCGGCGTGTAGGGATAAGTATTCAAAATAACGAAGCAGAGCCGACCGCGATGAACAATGCGCACTTTTTGGTCGTCGCTCGCAGCAGCGGCTTCGCAAAAGACGCAGCCAACCGATTTTTCCGCGGTCGACACGTAAGCGTAACGCCATGGGGTCCAGAGGTAATCCATCGCAAAAGCAGCGTAGCAGATGGAGTGCGTATTGAAAAACTGGGCATTGCAGAGCCGTGATCGCTGCGCCGGAATCACTTGCTTTGATCACTGGATCGCCGAGCGCGGCTATTCGCACACGCAGCTTGAAACACTTTCGTAACATGAAAGAATTAGGTTTGACACTGTTTGCGGGGCGTTGCTATAGTCGAGTAGTTCCCTTTGGACGCGGGTTTCTGTTAAAACGTCCGGCAGCTGGGATTGTCCAAGCTCACTCGCCAGGGTGAGCCCAACACAACCAAACGACTCACTCCAGCAGTCCGCCAGGCAGATCCCGTACCCCCCGCACCGAGTGCGAGGTATCAGAGAGGCGTGACTTTGTTCGACGACACCAACCATAACTCCGATTCCACCAGCGCCGTCGCAACCGAAACAGAACCGACTGCGGCTGAACCCATGTCGACCGAGCAGCAGGCTTCGGTCGTAACTGCCGCTTCGTCAGAATCTTCCACCGAAGAATCGTCCCATCCAGCATCAACGGCGGACGACAAACATGCCAGCGAGGACTTTGCTTCGGCCCTGGAGAACTTTACTACAGAGACCGAAGAGGCGGTGGGAGAAGACCGCGTCATTAAAGGCACGGTTTTAAAGCTCACTTCTACTCACGTAGTGGTCGACATCGGGACAAAGTCGGAAGGCATGTTGCCGCTCTCGGAGGTACTGGATCACGAGGGCAAGCCGAAGGTGAAGCCGGGCGACGAAATCGACGTGATGCGGGAGAAAGGACAGACCGAGGAAGGTTACGTCAACCTCTCGCATCAGAAGGCGGCGCGACTCCACGCCTGGGACGAGGTGGAGAAGGCTCATCACTCGAAGAAGCCAATTAAGGCCGTCGTGATTGAGCGCACAAAAGGAGGCCTGACGGTCGACATCCTGGGTGCGCGGGCGTTTTTACCGGGATCACAGGTGGATCTGCGGCCCATACGCAATTTGGATGGCATGAAGGGCCAAACCCTTGAAGTCACGGTGATCAAGGTCAACAAGAAGCGCGGCAACATTGTCGTATCGCGCAAGGAATTGCTTGAAGGCGAGCAGAACGAAAAACGCAGCAAGACGCTTGAACATCTGGAAGAAGGTTCGATTCTTACCGGAGTCGTGAAGAACCTCACCGAATACGGAGCTTTCGTCGATCTGGGCGGGCTCGACGGTTTGTTACACATCACCGATATGTCCTGGGGACGGCTCACCCACCCGCGCGATCTGGTCAACGTCGGCGATCAGATTCAAGTGAAGGTGCTGAAGTACGACAAAGAGAAGCAAAGGGTTTCGTTGGGCTTCAAACAGCTGACGCCCGATCCATGGCTCGACGCTGAGCACCGCTATCCGGTGGGTGCGCATGTTTCCGGTCGCGTGATCAGCGTTACCGACTACGGCGCTTTTGTTGAACTCGAGCAGGGTATCGAAGGCTTAGTTCACGTCAGCGAAATGACCTGGTCGAAGCGGATGAAGCACCCGTCGAAGCTGGTGAACGTTGGGGATCAGGTCGAGTGTGTGGTGTTGAATGTGAACCCCAGCGAGCGTCGCATTTCTCTGGGCATGCGGCAACTGGCAGAGAATCCCTGGGACGCGCTGCACGATAAGTATCCTGTGGGGATGACGGTGGAAGGCCGGGTGCGCAACCTCACAGATTTCGGCGCCTTTATCGAAATCGAGGATGGCATCGATGGCTTGGTGCACGTCAGCAACCTAAGCTGGACCAAGCGCGTGAAGCATCCCTCAGAAGTGCTCAAGAAGGGAGATCGCGTAAAGGCCATCGTCCTGGCGATTGAACCGGACAAGCGGCGTCTTTCGCTCGGCGTGAAGCAGCTTCAACCCGATGTTTGGGAAACTTTCTTCGAAAAGCATCACGTGGGCGATGTGATTCACGGCAAAGTACTGCGCGTCGCTGCCTTTGGTGCTTTCGTGGAAATCGCTGAAGGGGTTGAAGGTCTCTGTCACAAGTCAGAAGCAGTCGACGGTAACGGGCAGCCGTTGCACCTCGAACCTGGCTTGGAGCACGATTTCAAAATCATCAAGATGAGCGCGGAAGAAAAGAAGGTCGGACTGAGCATTCGCGCGGTCGGCGAAGAGGCTTCGCGCTCCGAGGTCGAGGCTTACAAGCAGCCGGTCTCAAGCACCAGTTCCACGATCGGCGAATTGATTTCGTGGAAGCGCGCCAGCAACGAAAACAACTGAGTCAGGGCTCCA
The DNA here is from genome assembly GCA_963717205.1 of uncultured Acidobacteriota bacterium. Taxonomy (GTDB): domain Bacteria; phylum Acidobacteriota; class Terriglobia; order Terriglobales; family Acidobacteriaceae; genus Sulfotelmatobacter. Next base: position 1,145,260 of record CAVQVP010000003.1, read on the forward strand.
GCCATCAGCACTCAGCACTTAGTATTCAGCCAAAGCGCATAGCATGTGCTAGGACTGAACGCTGATGGCTGAGTGCTGAATGCTTTTTGGCGCACCCTGTTCTAGAATCATTCGTTTCCTTTTAGTCATCTCTCCTATTGAGGACAATCACTTTGCCTGAAACCATTTACGATGTCGCCATCATCGGCAGCGGTCCGGCTGGCTACACCGCAGCCATTCGCGCCGGCCAGTGGGGCCTGAAAACTGCACTCATCGAGAAAGATGGATTCCTCGGTGGCACTTGTCTGCACGTCGGCTGCATTCCGACCAAAGCTCTGCTCTTCAACGCTGAAATCTGGGACCATCTCAAAGACGCCAAGGAATTTGGGATCGAGGGTGTCGATTCGCGCAAACTTAACTGGGGTGCGATTCAGGAACGCAAATCAAAGATCGTGGCCAAGCATACGAAGGGTCTCGAGTTCCTGATGAAGAAGAATAAAGTTGACACCATCAAGGGTTACGGCAAGCTGACTGGGCCTGCTCAAAATGGCTTATTGATGATCGAAGTCGTGAATGAAAACAAAGCCAGCCATCTGAAGGCGAAGAACATCATTCTCGCCACCGGTTCCGAAGCCCGGATGTTGCCCGGCCTTGAAGCCAACGACCGGATTCTGACGAACATTGAAGTTCTCAGCCTGAAAGAGATTCCCAAATCGCTGGTGATTGTGGGTGCTGGAGCCGTAGGGGTGGAATTCGCTTCGATCTATCACTCATTCGATTGCGAAGTCACAATCGTCGAAATGCTGCCTCGATTGGTTCCGGTGGAAGACGAAGAGGTGTCCAAGGAACTGGCCCGTGTATTCCGCAAACGCGGCATCAATTTCCACACCAGCGCCAAAGTAGACAAAGTTGAAAAGACAAAAACGGGGATTGCCGTCACCATTACGGTCGACGGCAAACAGCAGAAGATCGATGCCGAAAAAATCCTGATCGCCGTGGGCCGCAAGCCACGCACTCAAAACATCGGCCTAGAGAAAACCAAGATTAAACCCGACCGGGAATTCATCAAAACCGATTCCTGGATGCAGACGGTCGAACCGGGCATCTATGCGGTCGGCGACATCGTCCTGGGCAGCCCGCAACTGGCGCACGTCGGCGGGATGGAAGCAATCGTCGCTGTCGCTAAAATCGCCGGCAAGCCGGGAAAGCCGATCAACCCCGAACATATTCCCGGCGCCACCTATTGCCATCCTGAAATCGGCAGCGTCGGTCTGACAGAAACGAGAGCGCGCGAAGCCGGATACAACGTAAAGATCGGCAAGTTTCCCTTCACCGCCAATTCGCGCGCATCGATCGTAGGCCAGCACGAAGGCTTCATTAAAATTGTCTCTGATGCGGACTACGGCGAGATTCTCGGCGTACATATCATCGGCCCGCAAGCCACCGAACTGATTGCGGAAGCCGTTGCCGCCATGGAACTCGAAGCCACCGTAGAAGATTTGATGTGGACCATCCACGCCCATCCGACGCTGGCCGAAGCCATGCTCGACGCGTCAAACAGCGTTTATGGGATCGCAATAAATGCATAACTCACTGCAGAGACACAGAGAAATCCAGAAAAAGCAGTTCTCTGTGACTCTGTGTCTCTGTAGTGAAAAAGATTTTGATCCGCACACATCCGCGGCGAAATGAATTTGATCTCTCTAGTCCAACTCGGTACCGTTGATTACACCACCGGCCTTCGCCTGCAGCAGCAACTTGTCGATCTGCGCAAAGCGGAAAAGATCGGCGATGTTCTTCTACTGCTAGAACACAAGCCCGTAGTCACACTAGGCCGCAACGCAAGAGCGGCCAACGTGGTCGCTTCGCCCGAACTCCTTGCCCAACGCGGAGTTGAGCTCTTCGAATGCGACCGAGGCGGCGACGTCACCTTCCACGGTCCCGGCCAAATCGTCGGCTATCCAATCTTCGATTTGCGTGGCTTTGCCACACCCGACGGCAAGCGCAAGACACTAGGCGCCGTTGAGTTCGTCCGCCGCCTCGAAGAGGTTCTTATCCGCACCTGCGCCGATTTCGCGATTCCCACGAAACGAGTGCCAGGCCTAACCGGAGTGTGGACCGGTGCAGACAACAATGATGCTCATGTGGGGACAGCCGCCTCGGCTGTCAGGCGAAGCGAAGCGAGCCGGCCCAACGATGCAGCCGAGGCCAAAATCGCAGCCATCGGCGTCCACATTTCGCGCTTCGTCACCTCTCACGGCTTCGCCCTCAACGTGAACACCGACCTCAGCTTTTTCGACCTGATCATCCCCTGCGGCATCACTTCAAAACCCGTGACTTCGATGCAACAAGAACTCGGGAAACCGCTCGATCTGAATGCAGTCGCCGAATCCATCTCGCGCAACTTCGGTGCGGTGTTTTCGAGCCAGATGCTGTGGGTCGAAACGCTCGATGCGCTGCTCGGCCGTGCCGTCGGAGTTCCGATGAAGTTGCCCGCCGACTTCCGCCAGATCCATAAGGAAGACGAGACAACCTGGGCGTGACTGCGGTAACGCCCGCACTTCAGTGTTCTGAACCCTGTGTGGTTACCCTAGCCCTTTTCCCTGCTCTCGCGATACCATCAATACACTGCGCTTTCAGCGCTGCGGTCACATGGTGAACAAAAAAACGAAGTCCAAGTCTGGTTCCAACGGCTGCCGTCCGCAGAACGGGGCATCTCGGCCTAAATCCGCGTCTTACCCTAAGAACAACGACACGAGCCTTCGGACCTACTCAATTCCGGACACGCGCCTGGAACACCCCGACTTCTCAGTTCACCAGTGGATAGAGAAGGACAAAGACGGCGCCGAGCACGTCCGCTATGAAGTGACAGGGAACCTCGACGCCCCGGTCCCGCCGATCCGCGACTCCAAGTACTTGAGCAAGCAACAAGCCATCGAGATCTACCGCTACATGCTGCTCAACCGCAAGATGGAGGTCGCGCTCGAAAATCTCTACAAGCAGGGCAAAGTCGTCGGCGGAGTTTACTTCGGACTTGGCCAGGAAGCCTGCTCCTGCGCCTCCGCCTATGCGCTCGATAAAGACGACTGGTTCGCGCCGATGATTCGTAATCAGGGGTCGCTGCTGGTCCGCGGCTTCGGCGCCAGCGTCACGATGATGCAGTACATGGCCAAAGCCGATTCCCCCACACGCGGCCGCGACGGCACCTCGCACTTCGGCGACATCGAAAAGCGCAACATGGTCTCGCCGATCTCGATGCTCGGCGACCTCATTCCGGTGATGGCCGGCGTCGCGCTTGGCGCTCGCTTGCAAGGACGCAACTTGGCCGTCATGACGTACATCGGCGACGGAGGCCAGTCCACCGGCGTCACCTACGAAGGCATCAACTTCGCAGCCGTGCAGAATCTCGGCCTCGTGCTTATTGTCGAGAGCAATCTCTGGGCCTACTCCACGCCGTCGGAAATGCAGTACCGCTGCAGAGATCTCGCCGAACGCGCCATCGGATACGGCATTCCCGGCGTGATCGTCGACGGCACCGACGCTTGCCAGGTCTACGACGCCGCCCACAACGCCGTCAAGCGTGCCCACCGCGGCGAAGGCCCCACGCTGATCGAAGCCAAAATGATGCGCATGAAGGGCCACGCCATCCACGACGCCGCCGCGTATGTGCCCAAGCCGATGTTCGACTTCTGGAAGAAGCGTGACCCGATTGCGCGCTTCGAGAATTACCTGGTGAAAGAAAAGAAATGGCTGACGGCGAAGGAGAAAGCCGAATTGATTTCAGAAGTTGAACGTGTGATCGAAGAAGAACGAGAGATTGCGGTGAACTCGCCGATGCCGACGCCGGAATCGGCCGAAGGTGGCGTATTCTGCGAAGACGGTTGTCATGAAATCAAACCTAAATACGGCATGCCGAAAGTAAACAAGGGAACCTGCGGCTACAAAGAAACCGAAGCGGCCGTCCACCTGAAATGACTCGCGAGATCAGAACTGCAGTGTTCGTCGTCGCATTCGCAGCTTGCACAGTTCTCGGAACTGCACAGGTGATTGCGTTTCTCGATCTGACGGGCGTAAAACCTCAACTAGACCTTCGGTATCCGCCATCTCCACCAGCGAAATGCAACAAAGAAGGAGTATGCAGTGGCGGAGGCTACAGCGGAATGAGTATAGCTTGCGGCGGGGCCGCTCCCGGTGAACTGCGGGTCAACCTCACCTACCTAGACCGATCCGAGTACTTCGATGGAGACACGGCAGAGATCGAAACCACAATTGAAAATGTGGGCAAAATCCCCCTCCAGATTCCTTGGACTCCACATCTCGCCGGCCTTCAACCGGAAGACGAGAGTGCGAAATTCGGAGTCTACGAACTTCAAGTGGGGCTTTTCTTGAATTGGGGTGAGCGTTATTCGATTTCCCTGGGTTGGCTCAATCTGTATGGAGATCCAACACAACCCGGAACCATCGTCACGCTAAGTCCCGGCGAGCGTGTACGTATACGCGGACAGATCAAGATCTCCGCCACTCAAGCCGACGGGATAACACTTCCCGCCTTGGAGCTCGCCCCAAGGGCTTCAGCCAAGGCGTTGTTCAGGGAAGTTGAATATATTCCTCACTCCGGTGGAGTGTCGGAGAAAATTTCAAATGGGGGCCCAAAGGAAACAGCCGGCACGGATCAACCAGTTCGCATCCTTGCCGCCTTCAAGAACAATTAACTATGCCCCAACTAACCTACCTCGAAGCTATCCGCCAGGGAATCTGGGAAGAAATGGACCGCGACCCCTCCGTCTTCTGCCTGGGCGAAGACATCGGCATTTACGGCGGGGCTTTTAAAGTCACGGATGGTTTCATCGACCGCTTCGGCCCCGAGCGTGTCATTGACACCCCCATCGCCGAGTCAGCCATCGTTGGCGCAGCCTTTGGAGCGTCGCTCACCGGCATGCGCCCGGTCGCCGAATTCCAGTTCATGGACTTCATCGGCTGCGCCTTCAACCAGATCTCCAACATGGTTGCGAAGACGCACTACCTTTGGGGTGCGCCAGCCCCGCTCGTCCTACGTGGCCCCAGCGGCGGATACGTCCACGGCGGGCCCTTCCACTCGCAGAATCCTGAGATGTGGTTCGTCCACAATCCTGGCCTTAAGGTCATTTGCCCAGCCACGCCCTACGACGCCAAGGGCCTGATCAAAGCAGCAATTCGCGACAACAATCCCTGCATTTTCTTCGAGCACAAATATCTCTATCGCCGCATCAAGGGTGAAGTTCCTGAGGACGACTACGTCGTCCCCATCGGCAAAGCACGCCTCGCCCGCGAAGGCCGCGACCTGAGCATTATTACGTATGCCGCCATGGTCCACACTGCGTTGGAGGCGGCCGAAGTTCTCAAGAACGACGGGATCGATCTCGAAATCCTCGATCTGCGCACCGTCTCGCCGCTCGATCGCGAAGCCATCGCGCAGACCGTGAAGAAGACAAATAAAGTGATTATCCTCCACGAGCATTCCCGCACCGGAGGCCTCGCCGGCGAAATCGCGGCCATCATCAACGAGGAGGCATTCGACGATTTGGATGGCCCTATCGTCCGCATCGCCGGACTCGACTCGGCGATTCCGTTCTCTCCTCCGCAGGAGGAATATTACCTGCCCAAAGTCAGTGACGTAGTCCGCGAAGCCTGTAAGCTAAGAGCTTATTGACATTCGAATGAAGATGAAACAAGTGAGGATAGCGGCCCTTCGACAAGCTCAGGGCAGGCACTTCGACAGGCTCAGGGCAAGCTCTCGGCTGTCCGCCCCACGAAGCAGGGGCTTTTTGATCGTGACTTAACTAGCGCCTCAACCACTCTTCTGCCACAATAGATTCTCCCGGAGGAACCGATGGGTAAGTTCATACTCGGCATGATTGTAACCATTCTCATACTCATTCTCGGCGGGCTAGGCGTCGCCATGCTCGGTTTTATCCCGACAAACGCGAACGTAGCCCCGCCTCACCTTGAGAAACGCATCGCCATGGGGGCCGTCGATGCATCCACGGACCGGCACGCTCCCCATGTCACAAATCCACTCCCACCCAGCGATCAGAACTTTGAAGACGGCATGAAACTCTACACCATGAATTGTGCTCTCTGCCACGGCGGATTCGACCGCAAGCCGGCTTCTCTTGCCATGTCCTTCTATCCCCCCGCACCTAATTTCATTTCCGATCCGCCCGACGATCCTGAGTGGCACGTCTTCTACACCATCCGCACCGGAATCCGCTACACCGGCATGCCCTCATGGGAAAAAACTCTTAGCGAGCAGGATATGTGGAAGATCACCAGCCTGCTGTCGCACTTAGAGAAGTTGCCCCCTGCCGTTCAGGACTACTGGAAGACCAGCTTCGGCGTGCAGGCTCCAAGCGGCGAGGAAGAAAAAAAGTAGGGGCTTCGAAAAGTAAGGGAAGTATCCACTTTAGGCAAGGGCTTGTAATTGGAACCAGAGGCAGGTCTGTCCCTTATTCGTTCTGAAAAACGATAGCAGTCACAAACGCATACGGACTAGGGAGCCAACATCGCGCTCCATACTTACGAACCAACGTCATAACGTTATTTGGGTGGCGGAGTGTCAGCCGTTCGGCCGCTTTCGTTATTTGGGCCACCGTCATGCCTTTGAATTGGACTTTCGACCTGAACATTCAACACGAGTTACCCACCCGTTATAATATCCGTTTGCATCTGGTCCTCTGTCCCGAACCGTGGGCCTCGGAAGGAAATCATGCCGACTGACATCATCATGCCGCAGATGGGCGAATCCATCGTTGAAGGCACTATTACGAAGTGGCTGAAGAAGCCTGGCGATAAGGTCCAACGCGATGAGCCGCTCTTTGAGATCTCTACAGACAAGGTCGACGCAGAAATTCCTGCACCTGCCTCCGGAGTGCTTCAGGAGATCAAAATCTCCGAAGGCACGACGGTCGGTGTGAACACGATAGTCGGGACGATTGCCTCCGATGGCGAAACACCCGCGAAGTCGGCGCCCGCTCCTGCCCCTGAAGCACCCGCTCCAGAAAAAGCGGCTGCTGAAAAGAAAGAAGCGAAGAAATCAGCCGCAGCGCCAACACCGGCACCAGCCGCCAGCGCTCCACAGCCCCTCGCTCACGAGCCAGCCGAAGAAGGCGAAGAGGAGGCACGCTCTTCCCCACTCGTCCGCAAGATCGCTCGCGAGCACGGCATCAATCTCTCGCAAATTTCGGGCACCGGACTCGGCGACCGCATCACCAAGCAAGACATCATGGCCTTCATCGAGCGCCCGTCGGCCGCAACGAGCGCTCCGGCGGCCCCGATTCTGCAGCCGGCAGCTGTGTCCATTCCGTCGCGTACGGCCGCTCCGCCAGCTCCCGCTGCCTATCCCGGCGACCTCGTTCCCATGACCAACATGCGCAAAATCATTGCACAACGCATGATTGAGTCGCGCCGCACCAGCGCTCATGTGCACTGCATGTATGAGGTGGATTTCACGCGCATCGTTAGCCTGCGCGCCAAACACAAGAATGCTTTCGAGCAGCGCAACGGCGTCCGCCTCACGTTCATGCCGTTCTTCGTACGAGCTGCCATCATTGCGGTCCAGCAATGGCCGATCATCAATGCGTCGATTGAGGGCGAAAGCATCCGCTACCACCGCCAGATCCATGTCGGCATCGCTGTCGCCCTTGATTGGGGACTGATCGTCCCAGTTCTCAAGAACGCCGGAGACCTCAACTTCCTCGGCCTGCAGCGCGGCATAACCGATCTCGGCGAACGCGCCCGCAGTAAAAAACTCAAGCCCGAGGAGGTGGAAGGCTCCACTTTCACCGTCACCAATCCCGGCCAGTTCGGTGCGGTCTTCGGTCTGCCCATCATCAACCAGCCAAACTCCGCAATTATGGGCGTCGGCGGGATCACCAAGCAGCCCTTGGTCGTCACTGACAGAGACGGCAATGATTCGATCGCCATCCGATCCGTCGTGCACCTCACCCTCGGCTACGATCATCGTCTTATCGACGGTGCTGTCGCCGACCAGTTCATGGCTCTGGTCAAGAAGACTTTAGAGAATTGGACAGAGGAAGTCGGCTAGCTCGATTAAGCGTTGGGTTGGATACCTGAGACGAACGGCTGCCTGCACCAGGTCGAGGCATTTAAACACTGCACTGTCCCATCTATCACGAGGGACAGCCCACTCCTGAACTTGACGGGGTCAATGATTTCTCGATTGGCCACGGCATCTGTCATCGCCAGGGCATTCTGCAGAAAAGACATCGCCGCATCTTTTTTATCGGCTCCCGGCTTGCCGCCAAAAAGCCCCTCGATTCCACTAACTAAAGCGGGAACAAACGCAATCCCTCGCAGCAATTGAGATAGAAAATCCATCATCATCCTCCATTAACGGCGTTCGTAGGGCGTTCACTTCGTCAGCTCGCCTTAAGTCAGGCTTGCCAGAATGTTGTTGAGCGCGGTCAAGTTCGGATCTGCCCCGTCCGTAGATCTGACGATCAGCGTTAGACAAACCTTCAATTCGTTGGCCTTACTCAAGGCTAGAACCAGCATCCCGGCCATATCAATTCCACCCGCGCTCGCGCTTTTCAGGGTGTTGGCGGTGGATGCGGTTGCACTCTTCAGATTGCTGACGATCGTAGTACTCGGTGTCGTGCTCATAGCTCTCCTCTTTACTGCTTGTTGAATTAAATATCTACTTAAGCCAGTACTTATGCAGCGCGATTGCCGCACTGATCGCCGCGCTGGTGGCTCCATTTACCAGCCGGTTATGAAAGCTGTTTCGTAAATCGTTACGCTCGAGGATTGCAACTTTGTCTTCGACCAGCTTGATCCGTCCCGGTTGCCCGTTTCCGATCAACGTGTCCATCTTTGTTTCCAGTCGTACCAGCTTGTCGAGCACCTCTCGCTGGAATTCGTTGTTGATTGCGTGGAGCGCCAATTCCCTGTCGGTGACTCCCATACTCGTATCCCTTCATTGCCAGAATTCTCAGAGCGGATAGTCGACATGCAGTGCCGCCGCGTAACGTGAGTACCGGGGCGGGGAAGAGCTGTCGTAGAGCCGCAGAAAATAATCCTGAGTTCGCGCTAACCGGGGAAGACTGAACGCCTGTGTGCTGAATCGTCCCAGTAGATTGCGATCGTTTGCTTGCCCCCATCCGTAGTCGTTTTGTCTGACCTCAATTCCACTCCCGCTCGGCGGCGTCATCCCAGCATCGACCTGCACTGTCGTCGACGTCACCGCCGTGATCTGCGCTTCCGTCAAGTTCGCTTGATAGTAAGTGCCCACCTGCGTAGTTGCCAGCACCGGGGGTATATCCTGCAACGCAATCACAGTGGAGGTGGCGCCATACTCCATTCCCAAAGGTGCCGCCAAATCGTTCGCGAATCCAATCGTGTAGAAACTTCGATCGTCCGCCGGATCGGCAATCTGAATCCGCACCTCACGAACAATCGCCGTAAAAGATGCGCCCCGCGATGGCACGTTCACTATGATTGCGTCGCCGGGAAAGATGTCCGCTGCGGCCGCCGGCAAGAAATCGCTCCATGTGTCGTAAGTTCCCGACCAGGCGGGCCCTAACGCATCATCCAGAGTCGCCAATGCTGCATTTTCACAATCTGCATCGGTTCGCGCTGCCGGAGTCTTCGCCACACGCACCGATCCTCTCGTCCCATCGTTTGCTCCATTTTGCAGCGACGTTACATTCGCCGTGTTCTGGACTCGCGCTACTGCTCGCCCATTGCCGCGATAACCCGCCACAATCAGCTGATTCAGTGCTGGAACATACTGCGGATAGAAATCCAGCGAAGGGTCGCTCGTAATCTCGCACTCCGCTCCGTCCGAAAGTGCGCCCACCAGCTGGGTCAAATAGGCTGCGCCGGGTAACGCCGTTCTCACCTCGGCCAGCGCAATATGTGCCGCATATGTGTACGCAATGCTGCACTGCAGACTTGTCGAATTTACTAAAGCATACGTGCAGAGTCCCGGAGCGCCATCGATCACGTTGTCATACAACACCGTCGCTGGCGCTACCAGCGTTGCGAGATTGGTCGGGTCAATGTCCTGTACCTCGAGCACCAGCCGCAAATTCGCCGCCACCGCCGCTCCACCCCAACCGCTTCCCGCAGGATGCAACGAAGAGTGATACGTCTCTCCCGAGCGGTAGACCTCCATCGAATACACATAAGTTGTGAAAAAATACTGATGCCCCGGAGCCGTCGCCATCACCGGTCCCGTCGGTGATCCATTGATCAACGCCTGAATGGTCGAATCAGTGGCCGACGGCACGATCTGGAATCCAGCCAAACATCCTCCGGCTGAGATCGCTCCCGTATACAATCCGCCCAGCACGCCCTGTGATGCGGCCGTGAAGGTAACGTCTCCGTGCTGCAACTCCAGTGCGCCGCCAAGTTCAATCTGCTCAATGAAGCTCACCGTGGTTTGCCCATCCACGCCAGTTCCGCCCGCTATCTGTAACGTCTGCGCCACAACCGAAACTGCCGAAGACGGATCGTTTACCACCCACGTCGTCGGGTCCAAACTAGCCTCCAGATACTTTTCGTCAATCAGCGCTGGTTTAGCTTGTGCAAACGGCTTCTGCGAAAGATAGAACTTCCGACTCAATCCATCTCCCACAAAGTAGTTGCGCACATATGCTTGTGGTTCGTTCTGCCCGATTATGGTCAGTTCATTTGCCAGCAGGTTTGGGCTGTTCAGTTCCAACCCCCCAGGTGAAAAATTCGCGTCGCTTTCATTCAGCGTATATGTCGATGCTCCCACCGGTGCTAGGATGAGCGCCCCGTTCATCGCGCGAAAGCTTGCCCGCGCTGACACCGCAATTTCTGCCGCGTGAAATGAAAAACTCTTCTGCGGGTTCACCGAATAAATCGCGAGAGTGTCCACATCCTGAAGTCCTGTGGTGTCGAACCCTCCCGGCAATACATCTTGGGCCAATTGCCGGAGCGCGTTACCCGCGCTCCGGCCCACGAAAGGGGAATGGTTCGGCAGCGCTTTCTGATCGAGCAAAACTTCGTCGCTCTGCGCTACAAGTTTGTAGCGGTACACCGGACCTTGCTCTCCCCAACCGAGGTATTCGTACTGTGGCGCTTCCGTCACATATCCAGTAAACACATCACTGCCATTAGTTCTGCCCAGGGTTACCCGGGCACCTGTCACTGGAACTACGAAGCCAGGCGAATTCGCCACTAGACTGAACTGCAGTTCTGCGGGCTGATTGTGCTTGCGTTCCACCTTAGGTAAATTTGTTCCATCTAACGCGCCCGTATAGTCTTGTGGCCCCTGCCCCTGCAGATTGTCGATTGTCAGCTTCATCTCGTATTTGCGATGCTACCTTTCTGCTCGCTGCACACTCTCGCCCTCCTGCATCAAGACGCTGCAGGCGATCGTGTTTTTGGCAGACGTGTCTGGTGAAAAGCTGCTCCTAGATTGGCACCTGTGGTCGTTCCCCAGCCGTCGAAGACCCGGCACGTCACAATTTACGAACTTGGACGCAGCCTTCGGATGGCTTACCCCATTTGATTCCTGGACTCGCCCCGTTCCTAATAAACCGCAGCCATCGCAGCAGGAAAGTAACTTCGATAGCACAACACCGTTTGCCCGTCGTTCGTGTCCACGAACGGTAGCGCGATGAACGATGCATGCAAACCCAGCGACGTCAGCGGTCTTGCAATTTCCGAAACATCTTCTCGAAGAAACATCTGCGATGAACTCTTCATACTCTTCGCTTGTGTGCTCGTGGTCCCACTCGTCTTCGTCGCACCGCCACTTTTCGGCGGCTTCAGTCCCGCACCGGGGTTCTCACTTACTCCGACCCCGCCTGCCCCCGGATTCGGACTCAACCTTGGATAGTAAAAGCAAACTCGCCCACCGGACTCCGGTTCCGCCACAAACAGCGCCGACCATTCCTGGAAAAACGATCCACCCTCCCGGTCCACGAACGCAATTACAACTTGTGCCGAGGCTCCCGTGGCCGGCACTCCAGCCAGCAGAGGCTGCGCCAAGATGGCCGACGTGGTCGTGACTTCCACTACGCGACCTACGTTGAAAGTCACCCTCCGCACATAATTCAGGTCGCGGTTTACGGCTGCAGGATTGCTTACGTACGCCGCCGAAATCCCTGATCCCACGTATCCAATCTGCTGCTGATAATCGACATCTACGGCAATTAGATTTCCGGGCGTAAATGCGTTCACTGCACCCGTCCCAAAAACAATCTGGCTCGCCGTCGATCCCGCAAGCACGGCCGCCCCAGCCATGGGTGTTCCGCCCGAGGGCTCCGGTGTCGCACTCGGATTGGTCGCCAGAACATTCATGTGCTCGGATCCTCCCGCCAATGCCATCTGCAGCTTGCCCCATTCCCGGAAGTCGAACTCTACCCGCGCATCGATTGGTCCTCGAAACTGCACCGCCGGAAATGTGTTCGTTCCCGACCGCACCACATTTGTCGGCGTTCCGTAGTACCGCTCGAAACCTTCGATCCAGCCGAGATCCAGCCAGGGAATCGGCGGTGAAGTGAGCGCGAACACACCCGCCGCGGCTGGATCAAAAATTGTCGGCGTCTCGGTCGTCCGATTTACGGGCGCAAAATACGCCCGCATCTGTCGCGTCACTGGAATCATGGCCGGGCGCAATGGCGAAGTGCTCATAGAAGAGTTACCTCCGAGAAGAAAAAAACTGTCATCTCTGCCCGCCGCTCTGCGCGTCCATCCTGATACGCTTGTTCATACATCGCCCGGCGCACTCCGCGCGCCTGATAAGCAAGTGTGTTGTCCTCCAGGCCGGTGGTGGTCGCCTGCGCAAATGCCGGTTGATTCCAGAACACGCTCGTACCCAGATTTACGCTCGGCGATTGCGAATAGTCGTACTTCTCAGTATTCGTAGGCTGGCAGATACTCAGCAACTCGTTATCGAGCTGACCCAATACTCGCCCCCGATCCACCATGCTTTGTACTGTCCCCATCGTGTAGTACGAAATAACGCAGTCCACACTTATTAGTGCAGCATTACCCGCATGCCCATCGATAACGCTTGCCGTTCCCCACTCGATGTAGAAGGTATTGGGTTGGGGCTCGGTCGAGGCAGGCGGCAGGTTCTCCGCCGCTAACACTGCCGGCACAGTCGCACCGTTGATCGTGACCTTTCGCGCCGGATTCAATCCTGCCAACCGCTGCTGCAGTGCAAGAAAGAAACTATCTTTGGCAAATTGCATGGACACCAGCTTCTAGCTACTAGCTCCCCGCTACTAGCTTCGATTTATCCTGTGTTCCTTCGTGCCCTCTGTGGTAAAAGCTCTTCCGACGTCGGATGGCTGATATCTGCCGCCGCCTTTTCTCATTCCACCGCCGTCACTACATAGAAATATGCCGTCCCGGCAAAATTCTCGGGTACAACCGTCTCAATGTGAAAGAGATCGCCATCGTACGTCAGCCCGAGTGCAACATCGAACAAGGCCTCTACCGATCCCATTCCGAGCATCGGCAACTGGACTTCAATCGCCGAGGCCGGTAGCGTGAATTCGATCCTGCGCGCCGGTCCCAAATTTCCAGTCGGAAGATTGCGGGCTACCACTGGGGTAACAACCACTTCCTGTATTCCTGGATCCACCAGGCCCAACGGCCCCGCCGCATCGCTCGACATAGCCGTCGCCGGCAACAGCAAGCTCACCTGATCTCCACCCAGCGCTTGCAGCATGGCATTCGCCGCCCGCACCAATGCAGCCCCACAAATTCCGCCGCCCATGATTCCCTCCGTTCGCGATCTAACGACTAACACGCGGCGCCTTTCTTACCCACCCTTTTGCGCCATAAAGGGCGCCAATAAGCTGCGCACCATGTCATCTATTAATGTCGGTCCGAAATACTGCAGCCGCAGCAGGTTGATCTGGCTCGATTGCACATTCAGTCCCGGCGTTGCCTGCGCGTTCTTCACAATTTGCGCACAAGCTACCTGCACCGGAGTCGGGATCGTACTCCACCCCGCGTTATAGACCACGTCCACTTCGTTGAAGAACAATCCCAAGGCATTGACCGGAAATGTGAGTTCGCCGCTGTTCGCCCATATATCGATGGTTGTGGGATCAATCGCACTCCACATTCCCGGCAGCGAGAAGGCCAGGGCAAACTCCAGGCTCATTTCAGGAAAGGGCCATTCTCCTCTTCGCGGAATTCCATATCGACCTTGCAAAGTCACAATTGGCGTGGTCGCTGGTGGTATGGTCACCATTGGCAGATAGCTCACCCGAACCGTATTTAGGTCGGGAGCCATCTTCAGCCGTTCTTCGTATTGATTTACGCCCAGCGTAAGTCGCCGGCAATGCGCGTCGATGATCGCCGACGCCGCGGTAACCCATGACGGATCCGTCGTCGCATCCAACCCGTAGGTCAAGTAATCCGTTGTAGCGAGATAGTTCATATTGGGTTCTCAGTTCTCGGTTACAAAAAAGTGTCGTTGGTCGTCAGTCGTTGGTCGTTGGCAATGAAGCGATTCCAACAACTAACGACTGACCTTAGCCTGCCCTGAGCAAGCGAAGGGACCAACGACGGTTTCACTAACGCTGTATGTTCACCTGGTAGTGCGCGAAGTTCGCCCCCTTCACTACGGGTGCTCCGAACTTTACAACCACCATTTGCTGGGTTAGGGCGTTGGGCAGTCCCAGCTTGAACACCCGCGGATTCGGATCGCTCAGCCAGTGGTACTCGATCAGATCCTCGGTCACCACGTAAGCCGGCAGGACTGCCGTGCCCGAACCTGGCGTCCCCGTATAAGGAACCGCCCAATCCGGAATCAAAGGAAGCTCTCCCGCCTGCGTGCTCAACGCTTTCACCCTCATGCCGCCGGTGATTTCCACGTTGTTCAATACCACGTTGAAATCCGCTTTCATTTCCCGGTCGATCAGGTCCAACAGCACCGGATTCGAATAGATCGCCGTTGGCCGTACCGCATACGACGAACTCGAAACCATGTTGGCAATCGTGCTCTTGATGCCGTCCACGATGCTCGCACTCGTCGCGATTGTCGTCGTATTCCCGCCCGCCACAATTTGTCCGATCACTCCGAAATACTGCAGCGTTGTGGGCGAACTCAGTGATGTGTCCGTGCCGTTCCACAACGCGACGTCGTGCGTGCGCAGCAGCCCGTCCACTGAATCAGCCAGGTCCTTCGCTTGCAGGTAAGCGAACTGGCTTTCCTGCGCCGTTACTTCCAGGTCGAAGAGGTTGTAGTTGATCTGCGAAACCAACGCCTTCAGCGGCACCGCCAGTTCCACGCGCGTCGGCGATCCAACCGTCGGCGCAATATTGCGCGGATCGACAAATGCCTGCGTCGCCGTCGGCGAATTGATCGCCGTCTCCTCGAAGAATCGAGAAGGATGCCCGGTTGCCGGCACCTGCTTGATCCTCTGACCGAATGCGCCCCGCCGCCGCACAATGTCGAAGATCTCCGTCTGGTACCGGTTAATTTCAATCGCACCCGGCCCAAGGTAGTCGGCCGACGCGTATAAATCCACAAATTGTCCCTTCATGTTTTCTCCTCAGTCGATTTTTCTTCCAATTTGAATTCGATTGCGTTGTCCCGCCACAAAATAAAAAGGGCACGACCAATGTCGTGCCTGCGCAGTGCTGTTGGGGCCGGGAGCTAAATGCCGGACACCGAACCCGTGGCTCTACTCGATAATCCCGGCGCGTGCCAACTCCGACTTTACGGCGATCCTTTGCTCAACGCTCAGGCTCTGCAATGTCTTGTCCAGCACCCCTTTGTCGAGCTTCTCGCCGCCGGACTCTTCGCAGCTCTTGGCCAGGATTGACGAAACCAGCGGCGGAAGCGTCTTCCTCGCCATCCGCGCCGCCTGCGCCTTTAAATCGGCGTTTGATTTCTCGAGTTCCGTCACCCGCTCTTGCAAATGCCGCCCGCTTTCACCGCGTGCCGACATTCCATTCGACGGCTGCTCCTCCACCGCCGCTGCAATTCTGTCCACCTTCGTGTTTAGCGCTTCCTGCTGCGCATCCAGCCTACCCAGCACACGATCCAACGATTCAGCCGCATTCGCCAGCCGCTCCGCCGTCGTCATCAACTGCTGCACCATCTCTTCGTTCATGCTCTTCTCCTCCTATGAACTTCACCACAAAATGCTTTCTTTCGTCGCTCGGCATCAAGTACTAGGTACTCAACTCAATCCAGGTATTTCGGTATGCTGCTTTGTCCTTGCGCAGAATCGCCGCGCCAGTGAACGTCACCTTCGCCAGCGACCAGACCCGTTCTCTGGTGTCAGACACTTGCACATCCGTTATCTCGTACGACAGTCCAAGCCCGGCTGCGCCCGCCGCAGCCGTGCTAGTCTCGGCTCGTAGCATCCTGCAAAATCCTCCATACCGCCCCACATTTTCTGAACCTCGCCGCGTTGCTGCTACAAAACTGAGAATTCGTTCAGCCGCCACCCTCAAGGACGACCTCAGTCTGTATCCTTCCACCCATCCTCCGGGCGTTGATTGCCTTCTTTTCGCATGCATCGTGCCTTCTAAGACAGGCTTATCGCACGAGGAATCAAGAGACCGTCGATCCCGGCCATGCTCCGCCTTAGCGATCTGCTCCACAATCTCAGGAAAATCCCGTGCAAATAGATACCCCCCGACTTCCAAATTCCGCCCCACTATCTCCGCCCTGGTAATCACGCCCACCTTGCGCCGCACGTCGTGACGGTCGAGAGTCGGCGAATAATCCAGCGCCATTCCGAGCAGAGAAGCCAGAGCCGCTTGCGCCGCTCTTTTCGTCAGCACTACCAAATGCCCTTTCGCGCCCGAGGGTGCTTGCTGCGAAGGCATATCAACCACGGTCAATACTCCGTGAAAGTCCCTCCGGTTCGGATGCCCGGTCACCTCTGGCATCGCCACCGCCATACTTTCCAGTTCAATCATTTCGATGTGCCCTTCTTCACACTTTGTCATCCTGAGCGAAACACGTGCTTGCGCGCATAGCGCAAGCACGTGAGCAGTCGAAGGACCCCTGCAACCTTTCCACACCAAATTCCGCTGCAGGGAGTTCTCATCACGACTTTATGAGGCCCTTTTACTAGCCGTTGCAGCCGGCCCTTCCAAATCCGACAACCCTCGCATCCTCCGCACTTCATTCACTGTGAGCACTCCGTTCTGCAACAGGATCTGCTGAATCTGCGCCTCTTGTAGCGGATCCTGGGTGTCCAGTTCCGCAAACACAAACTCCAGATCGTTCCATCCCAGTCTTTTTTGAATTGCATCTCGCGTGAGATGTTCCGCCAACAGCCGCGCCGTCGGCACGATCGCCTGACGAAACGCAAGGTCGTTGTACTCTTCCGCAGTCGAACGGTTCACATCCGCCTCAACTCCAAGGTAAAACGGAGGCAGATCGAAAGCATCGGCGATTACGCGCAGCAAGAACTCCTGCCACTGCAATCGCAAATCTGCATCGGTGCCTCCACCAAATCTCAGCACTTCAGGTTTGCTTTCGACCGACAGGATCGGCACTCGCCCCGTCCCTTCAATCTCGTCCTGCCACCAGCGAATCAATCGCTCGTGGTGCTCCGGCGTCAAATCCTGCAGCCACAGTGCATACTGCACTACCGAATTCGAAGCCAGCCGCGAGGCATAGCGGTGTGCTCCCATAAACGCATTAACCGTCTCAAACGCCACTTCCAGCCGCCCCAATCCAAACGCCGTATGCGTCCGCGGATTTAGCCGGATGTAGATCAGTTCGTCGTCATCCAGCTTGATCTGGCTCCGCGGCCCCGATTGATCCGTGACCTGCAAGTAACGCTGCCCACTCGGCGACCCGTCCCAATCCAGGTTCATTCGGATCGACGATCCATCCACCGGCCACAACAGCAAAGGATGTTGCGCGTCCCCCGAAGTCTGCACCTCGATCGCCCCGTACCCACCCACAATGATGTCTTCCAGCACCTGCTCCGAAAACGACCGGAACGAATCATCCGGATTCGGCGAGTTGAAGTTCTCTGTGAGAATCTGCGCGCGCTCAGCGCCGTCGGGAATCGCTTCCAGCGCAATCCCCTGCCGAGGCTGAATCCGCCAGCGCATCCCAGCAATACGGTCCTTAATACAATTGATCGCCCGCCGCGGAACCGGAATCTCCGAAAACCGCCGCAAGTTGTAAGCCGTCGGCTTCGGCATAATGTCTCCCGGCGGCCCATACGAGTTGAAAATAGAGGGCAGCGGCAGTGTCCGCCGTTTCTTCTCAGCACCCACCAGCGATGACGAGGACACTCCCGCGATCCGGCGCATCGCGCCGCGCAACGTCTCTTTAATATTCATAAGATTTTTTCTTTTAGTCGAGATTCCTGTGGGGACAGCCGCCCTCGGCTGTCCATCGAGCGCAGCTCGATTCAATCAATGCGACGTTGCCCGGTCCACTCCAGCAAACTCGCTCCAACAAAAAAGCCCCGCCGTAGCAAGGCATCTGCTTCAACTTCACCTTGCACTAAGGCATCGTGCTGACCATCCAAAATACCGCTGTTCCTATGCATGCAACCGCAATCGGCAAGATCAATCGTGGCCGACCGAACAACCCCAACACAAGAGCCGCCAGCAAGGTACGGAAGACAGGTCTGTGCCATGACTCAATCCAATCCTGACTCACTCCCACACCACCGCCCGCACGTGGCGCCAGCGCGACCATTACCAGCCACAGCAGAGCCATTAGCGAGACCAGAGCGAGCGATAGAAGTGTGACTCCCTTGCGCCAGCCAGTTGGCTCTTTCTTCATTCGGGTCAAGTAAAAGAACCAGCTATAGGCGAGGCCGACCGGAGCGAGCAGGATAAGCACAAGCCCGATCGTATCCCCGACAGCTCTCACGCTCTCAACTCCCGACGCGCCACTTCCGCAATCATCGGCATCTCCGCAGCCACCGCAATCCGAATCTTCTCCTCTTCCATCATGCTCAGCGCGAACTGAACACTCTCATGTCCCCGATCAAGGTCGTCATCAATCACCGCCGTTAGCACCGGCACCGCCTCGGCGACCTTCGACATCACTGGCGCAATCCGCGGATAACGGGCAGCAAGCAAAACCGCCGCATCCACACCCGCCTTCAGCGAAACAGCCTGGAACAATTTGATCTCCCCACCGACGCGATATCCAAAATCAAACTGAAACGGATCCCCGGCCCTGGTATACGGCGCCACCGGAACCGGAAGTATGAACTTTGCAACTCCAGCCTGCTCGAACGCCTCCCGCATCTTTCCCAAAATCCGCTGACGCCCGCTCACAATGCGCTTCCCTGTAACTCTCGTTGATTCCAGATACATCGAAGCCATCTCGTCGATCTCCCGCACCGGATCCTCCGCCACACATCCCTTCACCGGCGAAAGCTGAATCACATTGGAAAAGGAATCTTCTAACCGCCGCAATAGAGCATCCTTGTCATGCGCCGCCAGTTGTCCCCGAATCTCCCGCTCCAGCGCCCCGAGCAATTCCACATCCGCCTGCGGATCCAAGCACAACACTCGCCGCCAATCCCGCGTGAATCGCACATCGGCGAATCTGCCTTGGCCCGTCCCGGGCCCCGGCTCAATCATCACCAAGCCAATATTGACGAACTCGTCCTTCACCGCGTCCGGCACATACCGCAGCAGGAAAAACTCGAGGTGTCGACGATCACCCATCTGTGCCCTATTCCCGACCTCTCCCCTGCATCCCCCGTCTCCTCTGTGGTAAAGGTCTTGTTCTGGCTGTGCGTTAAGCCTGCTCCCTCCACTCCGGAAACGGCCTTCGGAGCGAAACTCGAAACGCCTCAATCAGCTCCCGCACCACTCCTCGCCGCGCAATCAACGTCCGCACCAGCTTCTCCAACTCGTCCCACTCCCCGCCGTACCACTCGGGAGGAATTTCGCCCGCCAAACTCCACACCACTTCCCCTTCCATCTTCTCGATCCGCGAGAGCCAGGGTTCAAACGACTCCCATCCGCGCACCGTCTCGTACACTTCATTCCGCGCATACACTCCGCGTAGCGGATAATCCGGAAACGTCCACTCCCCGGCATTGAAACAATATCCCTGATCGATGAACGCCGCCGTATATTTCTTCTCCCGCAACTTGCGCCAAAATGCCGCCTGCCGTCCATTCGCGTTTCCGGTCCACTTATCGACCACCAGCATCCCGGCAAACGTCTCCATATTTCGCACCAGGCCGAACATCTCCGCCGGAAGATAATCGAACACCTGCCCTTCCAGCGGACTCACCGCGTACTGCGAACCAAATTGTAGTCCCGCCTGGCACGGGATGGTGTTATGCGCCAGATGAATGCTCAACTCCGCCGTATGCTCCACCAGCCAGTCGCCAACTTCAACAACCTCCGTTCGTGGGACCGGCAGCCCGGCTCGCTCCGCCAGTCGCGTTGCCAACATTTCATTCGTCAGTACTCGCAGATGTTGGGGATTGTTTCGAAACTTCACCACGTAGAACTGCCCGTCGGAGCAACGCATCAAATGTCCCTGCGCCCCCCCTCGCATTCTTCTCACGTGTTGGACCGCTTCCACCAAATCAGTATGGCGCGCGCATTCTTCCCGCCTGGAAGCCAACTCGCTTCCACCTATGGGCCAGACATGTTACCTCAACCTCTTCGAGTTACGATGTGACATCTGAACTCCCGTCTGGCGGAAGCTCCATCTCCAGACTTGCCATCCTCACCATTTTCTTCAATCCTCGTCCGGCGTCTTCCCGGCGTACTCCCAATGCAATCGCCATCGCCATCACGCAGTCATCATGCGCGCCCTCGGCCGCAGCCGCAATTCCGTCCGTGCGCCTCACAAACGTCCGGCACTCTTCCAGCAATCTTGAACTGTGGAACAACTCCGGCTCCGACATCAGCACCCTCGCCATGTTCTCAATCATCGCCGGACGGCTTGCTGCGGACGTCAGCCATCCCAGTTGACCATCTTTTTCGAAGAGGTTTCCGTATTCCGCGTAAGTCAGGTGGGCCAAGACCGCGGCTCCGTGATTGTTTCGCTCAACTGCCACTAGCGCCCCCTCGTATCTCCGTGCCAGTTCGGCCACACGGCGCGCCAGTTCAAGGGGAGGAAAATGGCCATGCAGCTCCGCACACTGCATTCCCATGGTCCGCTCAACAACCTCCGCACAGGCATAGTCGCCATCTGACCCTCCGCCCGCGGTGTCTACTCCTAGGATGTACCGCCTTCCTTTCTGCGGAGGGAACCAGATCGAAAGCCTTCCGTTGTCCTCCAGTACCATAGGATTCGCAGCGGACGCTGCCGCTTTTTCAATGGCTGCCAGCTCGAACACACACTCACCAGAAACCAGAAAGCAAGAACTCGGGTCCTCGGCGTACTCCTGGCCTGCCAGGCTGAGCAGCGTCTTCCATTGCTTGCGGCGCCATCCAACCTGTCCCTCGCTCAGTCCATGCCGTTGCATCAACTCGCTCTCATCCGGAGTTAGCGTTAGCATCTTTTCCTTCTCGACGATTTCTTGATAGCTCTCCTCAAACCACCAGGGGAAGAAGTGCTGCGTGTAGTCAGTCTCATTGGCCCGCTGCCACTCTGCGTAGAACACCCCGCTCGCCCCGTTCGGTGTCGATTCCAGAACGACCTCGCCCCCTGGCACCACCGCTGCCCTCAGGGACGCCAGCGTCTCCAGCCCACCGCGGGGCCAGCGGGAGACCTCCGAGCAATGCAGATTATGGATGGTCATCCCCCGCCCCGCGTTGTCGTCCGCCGTTTCCACTCGATACTCGCTGTCGAGCCGCGGAAACACCATCTGACGGACGTTCGAGCGCGACCTCACAAGCGCTCCTTTCATCGCTTCGGGCAGGTTCTCCCAAAAGCGCTTCACAATGTTGAAAATTGTCTCTGCCGATTCCTGACTGTGCGCTACTTGCACGGTTAGACTTCCTGGTCGTGTGATGGTTTGCAGGAAGAATCGCGCCGCAACGTACGTCGTAATTCCCACCTGCCGCGCCTTCAAAACGATGTTCTGTCTGCCGCATCTCCTCGAATACTCACGCTGCGCTCGATTCAACTGCAACAGCTTGCTCCCGCCCTCTTTGGTACGAATTTTCAGCAGTCGCGCAATCAGCCAGTCCCGTATTTTCTGCTCTCCTATTTGCCGGTCGAGAAATGGTCCGAATTGCTGCAATAAAAAAAGATCATCCTCCACGGTTTGGCTTCTCCTCGTTCTTCCCGCGACACTTCTTCCCTTACTTCAACAGCCCCGCACTCGCCCAACGCGAGAACTTCCCGTGCACATGAATCCTCAGTCCTGCTGTGGCATGGTCCAATCCGGAGTTCCCGCTCTTCGCGCTCATTGTCGCGTTATACGAAGTCACAAATTCACTCGCACTTAGCGGAGGCTGTCTCTTTACTTGCCTTGCAGCCATCGCTGTCATTCCAGGCGACGCGCTTGCGCTCACCAGCGGCACAATGGCCGCCACGGACTCTGCCTCCGAAATCAGTATCCCCACCACAGCCGTGATCTTCGCCTGCGACGCCGCATCCTTGATATGCAGTGCCGGCAGCAAACCATTTAGCGTCAATTGCACAGCTCGCAGCGCCGCCTGGATCTGGTTCAGCAGCCCCGGTTGCGCCGCGGCTTCGGCATTTTGATATTGTGCGATCAGCGACTGCATGAGTTGCAGGTCAGCTCCCGCCTGTGAGCCGGCACTTTGGATCGTTTGTAAGTCCGCAGCAGAAACGTTCGACCCCTGCAGCGTCGCTACCAGCGTCACGAGGTTCGCCGTCGCGGGGATCAGTGCCGCCACAATCTGCTCTGCCTCGCTGATCCACGCAGTCGTACACGCCATCCCGATGAGCGTTCCGCTCAACATCAACACCATCAATACCCTTCTGATCGTCGTGTTCTTCATGATCTTCCTCCAGTCCGATTTCACACGCACAAACGAAAAGGCACGGTTTTCGCCGTGCCCGCTCGCCTTCTCGCTACTCCATTTTTCTGATCAACAACCTAATTCAGTAGAATCGGCTTCGCACCGATTTGCACCACGCCAGCATTAATTGCCGTCGTTTGCCCAGCCAGGTTGGAGTAATGGGTATAACCCGGGCTCGGCGTGTACGTGCTTGTGGTGCAGTTCCCGGCGCTACAAGTCTGGGAGGAATCCCAGACGATCTCCGCCACCTCGCCTGTGCCCGCCTGCGTAAATAAACAGGACCACACTCCTAGCGAGGGATAGGCTGGGCCACCGCAACTGCCTTGCGGCCTGACATGAAGCAGCCAGTCATAAACTGTTTGCATAGCGGCGCCCGCTTGGCATAGATACCCGCCGGCATCTGCCACGCCGGAGCCGTTGCAGCCCTCCGCATCAATATTGTTCGCCCACCATAGCGTTCCTGCGCCATTCCCCTCATCCCAGCCAAACCAGTAGGTGCGCTGTACGCCCAAGGACGCCGCAATGATCTCCGCCCGTGACACGTAAGCTGCCCTCTGATCGGGGTCAGTGAATCCATTCGTCATGCTGGCGCCCCAGCCAAATTCTGAAATCCAGAGAGGCTTCGCGCTATTCGCAACATCCAGCGTTGCGCGGACTCCCGTGACCAACGGCACTTCGAGTTCCGCCACACTTAGGCTCGACGGCGTGTTCAACGTATACCCGTGGATATTAATGATGTCCGTCACCGCGTCGATCCCGCTGGTGGACATCAGAGTCGTCCAGGGCGTGAGATCCGTTGCCCATGTAGTCGGGTTGTAAGTGAAAACCACAGACGGGTTCAGGAATTTTGCTGACGGATTGGCCGCCAGCACGATGGCGCGAGCATCCTGCATCATGCGCACCAGTTGCGGCGTAGTTCCCGCCCAGGTCTGGTTGTATTCGTTCCACCCTTCATAAAAACTGACTTGGGGACCAACGTCAGCCACTAATGCGGTCACGAAGCTCCTGAAGTGCTGGTCCGTGCCATCCGTCTTTCCATCACAGTCTTTCAAAGTATTTACATTGGTGCAGCTCGAGGCAATGTCGGTCGGCGGATAGCACGTTCCGGTACTTGCCCCGGTGCAGGCTCCGGTAGGGTTCGAGGAATAAAACGTCGGCGTCCGAAAGAACGTGTACATGGCATCTACGCCAGAGGTGGCAGCCTTCGACAACCAGCCATTGAGTTTTGTGAACCCGTAAGTTCCGCTCGCTGTCTCAATGTCGGCCCAATCCGTCTGCCCGGTCAGATTGCGATACGCACCGAACGATATGGTAGGGAATGGATCGGCACTCACATTCACGTGTTCCCCAAAAAAGCTCTTCGCAATCGGAGGTGTGGGCGAGTCGACGTACGGTCCTGTGGCACCGCAGTTCGTCGGGCAAACATAGATGTTCTGCGTTTCGGCCGAGTCGATGGCTGCAATGTTCGCTCCCATGGCGGTCCCGTCGGAAGCCCGTGTGAATTCCCCCCGGCGAACACGCTGTCTGACCTAAGTGCAAAGTTGTGATAGTCGGGCAACACGATCGGCATCGACGAAGTGCTCATCGCTCCTGCGAACCCAACGCAGGAAGAGGTGGAAGTGGCCCCGGTACAGTAGGGCGTGGCCGGGAAGAACATCGTCGGCGTGACGCAGGGGTAGGTGGGGTTGTTGCAGTAAGCAGTGAACGAGGTTTGCCCAGGCCACACGAGGTGATCCAGAGTCAGCGTCGAAGTATCGAAGTTGAAATTCACCATCGCATTCGACCCGCTGCCGATGCTGGTGTTGCTTAAAGGGCCACCCACGAAGATGCTGTCTCGGAAGTTATTGTTCAGCGCATAATTCGGGCCGCCCGGCGGTTGCGAGACGGCGTTTCCGCTGGTCACAAGCTGGCTCACGGAGGCGCTGATGACCGTGTTGTGCGTAAAGAGGAAGTTCTCGGGGCCGCCTTGGATGTTCGTTAGTTTGCAGTAGCCGGCCGTATCGCTCGCGCCTGCCGTTGTCGTCCACGGATAAGTGACCGTGAGATTTCCCGTGATCGGCGTCCCGGTCCAGGCCGCGGAACCTACCGTTGCCAGAGGTCCGCGCACATTGGGATACTGCTTTCCATTCACGGTACTGAGAGTCGAGTTGAACGCCGTCACCGACGAGCACTGCCGGAGCGAGACGGGATCGCCCGCATTGATCTCCAGGACTTGCGCTCCGGTTGTGGGTGCCGTCGAACTCGCATTGATGTTCAGCGTGACCGTTCCACTTCCGTTGACCGGAGTGGCCGTGACGGACGTATAGCCCGAGCCCGGGACAGTGATATTCACGCCGGAGATTCCTCCCGAGGTACAACTAGTGGTAGCGCTCGCTGGATAGCCGCCCGCGAGGTTGGGCCCGCTGATCGTGATCCCGCCGCCTGCGACACAGCCGGTCCCTGCGGTGTTGACAGTCCCAGATCCAATCTGCCCAATGCAGCCGCCTTGATCAACGGAACAGTTGGCGACGAACGTGGCCGCCGTGCCTTCGGCGTTTTCTGTCGGGACACCCTGCCATTCGAGGCCGCCGGAGTCGAGCAGGAAGCCACTGTTGACGCTGCTACAGCCGAAATTCGTGGGCGCCTGGTTGTAGAAAAGATTCTGGGTGACGTTGACCCGATTCACCAGCGAAGACGAGCCGCCGCCATTCCCGGCTCCAGCCACCGACCGCACCGTCTCCATGCCCATGCAATCGTTGCGGAAGATATTGCCAATCTCGGTCACGTCGGTGGTCGTTCCCAGATAGTACGTGCCCAGGCCGGTCGAGGAGTCTTGGCTCTTGATGTCGTGATTCACTCCGCCCTGGCCGCCGGAGCCATCCACGTTTTCGAGGATGTTTCCCGCGCGCAGGATGCGTTGCCCGACTTTCAGCTCATCGGCATTCTTGCGGACCACGCTCGATCCCGACCAGTGACCGCTCGGAATGGTACCCACCCCCAGCCAGGTCCACGGGAAGGTCCAGCGGTTCCGTCGCTCCTCTACATCGGAATGCGGCACTAAGCCAAAGATGCTAGGGCCCGCCCCCTGGAAGCCTCCAGAAATCATGCCGATCGATTGTCCTTCGATCCAGTTGTGGACGATCTTGAGCTGATAGCCCATGCTCGTATAAATCCCGTGCCCTTCCGCGCCGGGACGCAGCATCTCGCTGAACTGCGAATCGAGAACGGAGCAGTACACGCAAGACAGAGCCATCCCATCCGAAATTTGGTTGAAGCCCGCCGTCAGGCTGGTGTAGTCGCCATGGATCCAGAGTTTTCGGAAATGGATGTGCGTCGGAAGCTGCGTGGTGGAAGTCTCCGTAAAGGTCGGAACGAGGTTGACAATATTCTGACTCCCCGTGTTGCCCGCACTCATGCGCACTTCGGCATCTTCGATCAGCCAGTGGTCCGGGGCGATCGTGGTCGACGTGCATTTGGGGGGATTCGAAGATGACGAGCTTCCCAGCGGGCTGCAGGTGGTCAGCGAGGCGCAATTTGTGCCCGAACACTCGAGCGTGTACATGGACTGGACGTCGTCGTAATTCGAGGTGCTGGTGACCGCGCCATTGGCCAGCGTGAAAGCGCCGGCGGAAATATTGGTCACGGTGGTGCCCAACTGATACGACATCGTATCCCCTGTGCAGTCGGCGTTCTCAACTCCCGGATCGGTCGAGGTTGCGAGATTGTCCTGAATCCCATGACTGCACACAGTTGTGCCATTAGGCAAACTCGAGTCTTGCGTGGAGGCGAGGATCAGGAATGACGATGCCTGGGAGTTGCTCGATTGCGGAATGACCAGCCCCGCCGCGGACGTATACAGGCCCGGTGGAATGTCCAGCTTGATGCCCGCGCCTGTCGCCGTTCGGCAAGCTTCGATGTCGTTGATTGCCGACTGTAAACCGGTGTTCGTCGCCGATCCCGTCCAGTACGGCGCGTGGAACGTGCAGGCCGGCGCCGGACCTGTCACCCAAGTGCTCGGCAAGGAAAGTTCGTAAGTGAAAAGAGAGTCGCCCTCATAACTGTTCACCCAAACCTGAGGCAGCGTCGCCACAAGTGGCACCTTCGGCGTGCCACCGATCTTGGATGTTCCCGCTCCGCCGCCTTCGCCATAAACGGCGTAGCCCTGGTACACGTGTGCTCCAATTTCCCAGCCGTTCCCGTAACTGTTCTGGTTTACTCCATTGATGTCGAGCGCATACGCTGATCCCAGGTTCTGCCCCGCATTTACTACCGGCGAATTCTTCGTCGGCCGGAAATCCAGTGCCGTGCTGATCGCCGGCATCGCGTAGTAATAATTTCCATCGGTGCCAGTCTCCTGCGTCCCGCCCATTAGCCACTTCACCAATCCCGTGTTCGTTTCGATCGTCGCACCACTCGTCTTGAAATCCCCAATTAGATTCGTGACTTCCGTCGCGCTCAATTCGCCACTTTCGGTCGACGCATTCCAATGCCAGAAGATTCCCCATGGCACTCCCCACACCGCCTCTTTCCACACCAGCGCGCCAATCTTCTGATTCAAAACTGCCGGCTGTAATCCCATCCACGATGGATTCACTCCAAAACTGGTAATGTTCTGCAGATTAAATCCATCCGCGTATGTATCTTTCACCCCCAGATCCTGTTTCAGCGCTCCGCGTGCTCCCGCATACGGCACGCCCGCTGTAATCCCCTGCATCGCTGTCGTCTCATATCCCCCGGGATACACGTACACGGGTGTTGCCGGCAGTCCGGTTAGATTTGTAGTCATCCACTGTCGCGATAATGTAATCTCATCCGTTGTAAGTCGCGTAACATCCAGGAGTAGGTGATAGACCGACGTTTTCACATCCTGCCCGCTCACATCTCCTAGATCCTGTGCCAGCAAAGCCTGCGCCGTATGCGCCGAACATCCGGTTCCGTACGGCCCTTGGCACGGCGTCAGGTAGGAGGTCGTAAATTTTCCCGTCGCCGCCAGCGCCTGCTGTAGCCCCAAAATTGTCCCTTGCGGCTGTCCTTGCGCCAAGTTGTAACTAACGCTGTCGCTCGCACCCGTTACAGTGATCGTCAGCGTCTTACTGCTGATGCTCAGCGCCGCCGCCGTTCCGCTTCCCGAGTATTGAATGTCCAGAGAATCCGTGTTCGTGTAGTAAGTGTGAGACATCGAATGAGAAGTCACATCCCGTCCCGCGTTGATCCAACCTTGGAACTCGGACACCAGAGTCTGCGCCAGCGGATATCCCACCGTAATCGCCGCTCCCACGGGAACTCCCGCCGCATCCGCAATTGGCAACACCGTGCTCTCGTAGTAAGTATCCGCATTAGGTGTCATCCCCGCATCGTCAACCGTCAGCGTCACCTGGGCCGGATACCTCTGATACACCTGAACCGCCGGTGGAGTATCCGCGGCAATATTCCCTGCTCCCGCCGTCGGCCCACTCCCCGTCGTTGACAGCACATCCGTTGACCCCGCCACCGCCAGGCTCGACGCGTAAAAATGACAGTGAGAATATGTGACCGATGAGGTGTTGTCTACCAGCGCTCCATCACGATTCGCATACGCCTTGTCGTTCACCATCGTGATGGCAGTCGCCGCCCCGTCAAAACGGAATCCATCGTAATTCATGTGCGCTTCCGCGTTATAAATCTTGATGTCCCCCGGTCCCGGCGCACTCTCATTAACGTAGAACCCAAGAGGCTGCGTCCCTTGGGGAATCATCGAGTCAGCTTCCATGTTCGCGAATATCAGGTGATCGCTGGTCCCCTGCACGTACACGCCATACTGATCGAACCAGTTCACCAGAAGATGTTGGAACGTCAGCCACGATTGCCCGTTGATATTAATCACAGGCACATTGCTTAATGCCATGGGCACAATCGGTTCGTCATAAAAAGTGCTGGGATTCGCCTGGGCGTAAACGTACACATAACCGTTGGCGAGATAAAAGTCCCATTTGTCCGTCAAGTTGGCCGTTGCCGCCGCGACCTTCTGTCCCCAGATAGATCCAAATAAACAAAAGTTGATTGTGCTGTAAGTCGCGGGCAATGGTGCCTTCCATGCATTCCCCGTCACTAGCACCCATGCTGAAGATGGCACCGCATAATATCCCGTTAAGTTTGGCGCCGTCCCCGTGCCATAAGCGTCAAAGGTAATCGGGTTTCCAGAAGTGCCCGAAAAAGTAGGTGCAAAGCTCTCGTTCCAAACATCCCCCCGCTTGAACAGAATCGAATCCCCCGGCTGAAGTGTCTGCGCGTTGACGTGCCCAATCGTCTGCCACGGCGTCGACGCAGAAGTCGCGCTATTCGCATCACTCCCCGCGCTGGAACTCACGTAGTAAGTCGTCGCAAACGCGGTCGCGCCCCAGATCTGAGTCCACATTGGGCTTATCAGAAACGCGATGATAAAAATTCGTCTCATGTTGTTAAAACTTCCTTCGTGCAACTTCGTGTCCTTGATTGTGTAGGCTTTCCTACCGCAACAAAAAAGCCACCAGCTTTCGCCAATGGCTCTGGATCGATACGTTCTTGGAAGGTGAACTCTAACGCCCGAAGCTATCCCTCTCGTTCAGCGTCGTCCTCAACCCCATCCGCGATGTCTCCTGTGTCATAGTTCTGCAGTCCTGCATCAGGAGAGACAGCCGGTCCAGGCTGCGTCACCATGCTCTTCGATGATGCCGGAGCATTGATCTGCCCACCCCCGGCAGCCCGTCCGCCCCATTTCGTAACCGTCGGGTTTCGATCACTCTGCTCAAACGCCAGTGTCGCGGTTGGTTGTGCCGCTTCGGGGTTGATGCTGTTGCTCATGATGTTCTCCTTCTTGGAACTGTAGGAATGTGTATGGAACTCATACACCTCATGCATGGACAGCGGAACTCATACAACTCATGTGGGGACAGCCGCCCTCGGCTGTCCATGCGAGCGCAGCTCGCAAGCCCTTGCTCATGCCCGCCCGAACCTTAATGAATCTCCCACGCCATGATCGTTGCTTCCGTCGGATTGTCCGCCGGAATAGTGATCCCATTATTCAGCGTTCCACCCGCTGTTACGCTCTCCGCAGTCCCACCGGGCCCACCTACGAAGGCGAACCCAGTGGAACTCCCGCCGTAAATCTGCGCGCAGGAACTCGTGCAGCTACTCGTGACCGCCAAATAGTACTTGCCCGGCTGCAGAGTCGCGCTCGCGGCCCAACTCAAGTTCTTCCAGCCCACGCTGCCTCCGAACACTGTTCCTGCTGTGCTCCCAATGTGCGCAACGATGTTCCCCGAGCTATTCAGCACTCCAATGTCATACGTGTTGCTCGTGTTGTCCGCTGTCGAAACGTAATACGTGACCTGCGTCGTGCTCAGGGGAACCGTTAACACCACTCCCCACAACTCTGCTTTATTTGCGGTGCTAGAGAACGCAATTGCCGTTCCCGTTGTGTTCGCGGTAAACCACGGGATCGAATACGATGCGCTGGTACTGACATTGGAACCCGGCATACCGAGGAACATTTGCACCGTCGTGCTCCCCGAACTCGCCTGCATCACTCGCCCCAACACCTGCGTCCCCGTCGGCTGCGTCGCTCCCGCATCGTGACACAAAGGATAAAATCCGCTGTTCGCCGTGCTTGAGGGCACGACGTAGTCGCCGACGACAGTTGCGGTCGCATCGAAGCTGCAATACGCGTACCCGTCATGCGCCAGTGTGGCCACTCCCGTGGTTCCTGCATTGGCAATTACCACTCCAATGGCCCCGCTGGTCAGCGCACTAGCAGACTTCGCCGCGCAACCGGCTGTAGTGAGCACAGCCAGCCCATTCACGATCGTCCCATTCGTCGTGTCGTTGCAAATCTCGTAACTGTTGTTGGCGAATTTTCCCAACTCGAAGCCGCTGTTGCTCGTAGGACTCCCTGCCGCGTAAACCGTCCCCGGCCTCAATCCGGTGCCGCTTCCGGCCGGGTTGAAAGTCCCCACGTTGTATGTCTGATCGGCCCACGGCTTCAGGTTGCTGCTCGGATCGATCACCCACTTCAGCCCGCTGTTGATCCAAAAACCCAATCCTGGCGCTGCTCCCGATGTCGAATTTTCACTGCGCAATACTGCATAGCTATCTGTCGCGTCGAACCCCAGCGACGTCCGTTGCCACGTCGAGCTATTGCTGTAACTGGAATATATGTGCAAGTTTTGTGCGGTCGTCCCGTTGTACTCTCCGAGGTCATTCGCATCTTCCGGGAAGAGATTCGAAAAATAGGAACTCGTCTCCGTCGTCGCCACTTTCTGTGGCGTCCCTGCACTAGCCGAGATGTAAAAGTTTCCGTCGTTCGAGATTCCCAGGGCCGATGTCCCCGCTCCCGCCGCCGACATCGCAGATCCAGGAATCGGTGAGCTCACCATCCACGGTCCCGCCACCAACAACTGCCCGTTGACCGTCACGTTTCCGCTGAAGTTGCCTGCCGCTGCTGAGATTCCGTTGCTTCCCGAATAGTTCAACGTAGAGCCGCTGTCCGTCAGGCTTGCATCCCCGCTCACCGCTGCTCCATTCGCCGGATACATCGCAACTTGCGCGCTAGCTCCGCTGTTTACTGTCCCTGTTCCACCGCCTCCGCCGCAACCGGTGCAGATTCCCGTTACCGTCAAGTTTCCATTGACAGTCACTGGGACATTAAACGTCTTCCCCCCAGCAGTAAGCCGCTCCAGAAAGCTGACGTTATCCCCGGCGTTCCCGATGTAGGATGAAATCGCTACGGGAGCCCCAAACGCAAGCTGCGCTAAATTCCGCGGGCTGCCCCCTGCGCTCTGATCTAGTCCGATGTAAGTGTCGGCGGCATCGTTCGGAGCCCGGTTCAATGTCGTCGCCAGCGTCTTCGCAGGATTCGAGTCCACCAGCGTTATGATGTGTGATTGATTGATGCCATCTCCGGGGGACATCGCAAAGTTCAATCTCCCCTTGAGGCCCGCCGCCTGGTTACCCGCATTCGGGCCGTTGTTCAACAGCAGGGCACCAACCGGCGCAAACGAGTTCCCGTGGCTGTCCCCATCCAGACACTGTATCCATGCTCCCCCGTACGCTACTTGCGCCCCGCCGGAGCACTGACGCGCATAAATTGTCGGACGCAAGAAACCCGCAACTGAAATCCATGCCGAACTGTTTGCGCTTCCTTGGTCCGTATCCAGGAACGCGGAAGCTAGGTTACCCGCATTCTGCGTCCCAATCCCATTCAACACCAGCCCTCCCGGCCAAAAATTAAGCGTCGGGAACCAGCTCGGTGTGGCAATCGCGTAAGTCGCAGTACTGGCTGCGGCACTATCCGTGTAAGTACAAACCAATCCGCTGCACTGTGCCAGGTTAATCGCCACGCTGCCGCAAGCCGTCGGGCTTCCGCCGCTGCATGCTCCTTGTACTGGAAACACAATGCTATCCGCCCCCAGCGAGCCCGGTGTCATGCGCATCAGGTCGTAGGTCACGGTCCCCAGCGGAGCAACGTGCGGCCACTGCACTGTGATACTTCCAGTCCCACTGCTTAACGCGTAGCCCGCGTACAGAGGGTAGCTAGTACCCCCCGTCGAGTCATGCACCACGACGTAATAGTTGTATTGAGTCGAACCTGTATTCGCAAACTCGGGCATCCACCCGTTCGGTTGCTCCCCGCCTCTCACCAACAAAGGAGCGCCTCCCGACGAATAAATGATCCCAGCGGCACTGAACGTATTTCCGAAGTACGGGTTCGGACACGGCCCCGCACCTTCCTCGTTGTATACGTTATCGATCTGCGTTCCGCCAAAGCTGCCTAAAATCGTGGAGGTGTACACCCCCCACATCCCAAAGCCCTGAATCACGCTATCGGTAACGTGAGTACTGTTGTTCGCATAAACCGTCACTCCATTGCCGCCGCACTGTGCGCTGATATTCAGCTTGTCCAGCCAAAGCACGGGAGTGGCCGCCGTCGTTCCCGCCGAATAGACAAACGATCCGCAATGGTTGGCCGTGCACAACAGCGAATTTGACCCGTTGTCAAAATTACGAATCGTCGACGCCTGGTCGTTGTCGACCACAAAAAACTGGTTGAATTTTCCACCGCCCACGGAACTGTATTTGATGTTTTCCATTGTTCCGGGAAGAGCATTGTCCTCGATTGCAGCATTTTGAATCGCAATCGTCCCCGGGCTTGCCGCCGATGCTAGGTTTGCCCCCGTCTGGCTATAAGTAATGGAAGTTCCAGAAACCGTAACCGGCCCATGACTTCCCCAATAGTTTGGCAAGTCGGTGAAGTTAATATTCACCAGATCCCCGGTCTGGATCGTGCTGCATCCAGACGCCACAGTGATTGTCACTACATTTGATAGCCGCTGCGTGTTCGTGATCTGGCATCCATCCGAGTTCACGGTCGAGGTCATGTTGAGTCCCCGCAGCGTAATTCCCCCGTAGTGATTCGAGTTCGTCAAATCACCCAAGACCACGCACCGGTCGCGGGTCGAGCAGGAAAGCAGCGTTCCGTCTCCTTCAATCAATGCCCGGCTGCAATGTCCAAAAATTGATCCGTACACTGGCAGCGCATTCCCGGTCGACCCCGTCGCTGGAAGAACCACGCGCGCGTTCGGATTCCCCCCGCTTCCATTTGGAACGCCGCAGGCATCGTTGATTGCCTCCTGGATCCCGCTTGATGCGCTCCCAAGCACGTACGTCGCTGAGTGCGCGTTCTTCGGAGTGAACACGATCGTCCCCGTCGCGGCCCCGCTCGTGCATGTTCCGCCCGTCACCATCGCCGGCTCCGGCGTCCCTTGTCCACTGAGGTAGACCAAGTACATCGAGCTTCCGCTCGTGTCGATTCCCGAAGGACAAGGGGAGAGCGTCACTGTCGCCTGCGTTCCGCTGGTCAGACTTCCGCTCGGACTCACACTCCAGTTATCCGTCCCCGTCACATAACGAATCCCGCTCAGATTGTTCACGCTTAACTGCGTCCCCACTGGCTGGATGATGTTCTGGCTGGTTCCAGGTCCACTCACGACTCCGCCCGGCGCTCCGCTGGGAGTCACCGGCGAATACTGCCCCGCGGTCGAGGAATACGCCAGCACCTGCCCGTTCGCAGGCGCACTCGACGCTACCGGCACGCTCTGTATTGCCGTCGCGTTCGCGCTCGATCCGCATGGACCCCACGTCCCGCTCCCGAGCAAACAGTTCAACCCTGACGCCGTTCCGCTTCCCAGTTCATTTGTCGGCACCAAGCCACTTATCAAATTAGCCTTCGCCGCTGTGCTTGCGTCCACATATTGCTTCGCGGCAGCCTGCAGCGGTGCCGTTGGATTTCCACTCAAAGTTAGTGGTCCCGACATCGCCCCACCCGCAGTCGGCAGAAAATTTCCTGCTCCTACTGTGGCCACGGAAGAATCTACGTATGCTTTGTTCGCGATATCTGTCGTGCCCACCGGCGTCGGAACATTCGGCGGCGCAACAAAACTCTTGGTTCCGGTCACCGTTTCTGTCCCAGCAAGATGCACCACGGCGTTGTCATTCGCCTTCGCTGCCAGCCCCGTGTTTACATACTGCATCGACACAGGTTGAGTCGCCGTCCCCGATCCCGGCGTGGTTCGCACCTGCGCCAGCGTCGCTGGAGAACTTGTAGGCACCACCCAATATTCGGTTCTTACCTCACCCGCTCCAAGTTGGTAGACGACAGTAAAATAAACGCCCGCCGGCGTAGCTCCTGCGTTCGATACCAGTTCCACATTCAGCGCGCCGTTCGTTCCCAGCGTTACATTCAACACTCCGGGAGCAACCGCCGTCCCGTTCGCCGTCAAAAATGCCGGCCAGGTAATCACAAGAACCCCCTGCGCCGGAGAACCGTTCACCAGGTAAACGGTGTCCGCCACACTGGTCATCGTCAGGCCGCTTTGGGGGGACGGCGAAGCCGCCCGCGGCAAAGGTTCTGCCGGAGCCGGCTTCGCCGCTGGGGGAGTTGCTGACTTTCCTGCGCTCGCTTCAGAAAGTCCTTCACGCGCGGAAAGGCGGACACTCCATGTCGAAACGACCACCGCCAGCACCAAATAAAAAAGCCGCCCCGCCGGGCGGCATCTCTGAAACATACTTCCTCCCTCAAACTAGGTCTGTCATCAAAGCCGAAGCCCGATCACAACTCCCTTACCGACGTCCCTTCAAAAACTTTTCCACGCTCCGAACATAAACTTCGGCAAAATCCGCCGCCGGCCTTCGCCCTTCGATCAAATCCATCGCATCCTCTACTTCCCACCCCATCACGCCCAGCAGCGCCAGCGTCATCATCGGCGCTCGATGTACTCCAGCCGCGCAATGGACAAACAATTTCGCTCTCTCCTCTTCCAATGCCCCCAGCGCAAATTCCACCCCACGCTCAAACACCTCGGCTGGCTTGGGCTCGAAGTCGTCGTCGACCGGATTCCAGCAAACGAAAATTCCGTGCGGCTGCGCCAGTGGCGTGTCGTCAAACTCAATCTGCATGTCAATGATGTGGGTAATCCCCGCACGCGACACGGTCGCCATGTTGTCCGCGTTCCAGATTCCACCTCCGACCGCAATCCGGTCGGTCACCCACGTGATGTCCATCCCTGCCTTGCGTCGTGCGGCACGGGCATTTTTGCCCGCGCCAAGGTTGCTGAGGAGTTTGAGGACAGAATTGCCACCCGCCGGAACAGCTTCAAACCGCATCTTCCAACGCGACTCTAGCCGCCGTGAAATCGATAGTGAGGATGGCCGTCCTGGCTGTTTCGTACTGTAGCTCCTCTTCATTCTACGGTATCACTGCCACTTCGCGGCTCCTGCGCCGTGATCTGCAGTGAGGCCGAACTTCTCCCGTCCTCGCGTCCGGCATCTTCCGGGGGAACACTCGCCGTCTTCTGCGCGGCATCTCTCGCGCCTCTGGTCAGCGCTGCTGCTACTGCAATGTTCTCGGAAATCACGGGTTCGGTCGGCAGCCCCATGCGCTTTAGCAGCGTGTAAGCCAGCGAATCCTCCGTCCTCTCTTCTTCCGTCTCCTCAGTCGCTGGATACAGCCCCGCGACTTCAAACAAATATTTCGCCGATGCCAGTTGCCCGGCCTTCGCCCCTTCGATCATCCCCATCGCAATCTCTGCCGCCGAATTTCTTACCAGGTCCGCCACGTTCTCCCGGGCTTGGACAACGCCCACCGGCTTCTTTGTCGGCACAGTATTTTCTTGGACTGACTCTCTCGCTGGCCTTCCGTTCTTGGCCGTCGACTTCTTTATGCCCACCCTCGCCTCCACTCGGCTGCTGCCGCCCTCTCTTATCCCACGGCACGCCCGTAAACAAATCTCCCTGGCAAAATCAACGGGGGAATTCAACACCGTGAAGGGCAATAGGGTTAAGCTATTCCCCAAAATACGAAAGGCGCGCTCTTCGGCGCGCCCTCGATAACTATTGCTTATTACTTAACTCTATAAAACCATTATATCATATTGCAAATGGTGTTTGGGACATTTTTCTAACTTTATTTTGGTAAGAATTTACTTGACTAACCATGGTGAGTGTGCTACCTTAGCAACATGGAAAGCACACAGCCACAGACACTTCAAGCCGCGATCCGGCACTTTTCGGACGAGCAAGTCTGCATTGACACCGTAGCTCGCCTCCGATGGGCAAATGGCCCGGAATGCCCCGCGTGCGGCCACAAAGAGCACTACTACCTGAAGACTCAAAAGCGCTGGAAGTGCAAGGAGTGCCACAAGCAATTCTCCGTCAAGCTCGGCACCATCTTCGAGGATTCCCCGATCACTTTGGACAAGTGGCTCACCGCTCTCTGGATGCTCGTAAACTGCCGGAACGGGATTAGCTCTTACGAAGTGGCCCGCGCTCTGGGCATCACTCAAAAGTCCGCGTGGTTCGTCCTTCATCGTCTGCGCTTCGCTCTGCAAACTGGCAGCCTGACCAAGCTCGGCGGTAGCGGCACTCCGGTCGAAGTAGATGAAACCTTTATCGGTGGCAAGGCTCGGAACATGCACCGCGACAAACGGGAACGCATGAGCAGCAGTGGCGGAATGCAGGGCGGAGCCGGAAAAGCGATTGTGATGGGAATGCTGGAGCGCGGCGGCAAAGTGAAAGCCAGCGTAATCCCAAGCCGCAGAGAGAGCATTCCTGAAATGATCGTGCGCGAGATGGTTGAGCCGGGAGCGGAAGTGCACACCGACGAATTTCCCGGCTACTCCAATCTGAAAGACGGTTTCACTCACAAAGTCATCAACCACCTTGAAGGCTACGTGAAAGAGAATGTCCACACTAACGGGATCGAAAATTTCTGGTCGTGCCTGAAACGCGGAATCTCTGGCACCTACGTCGCGGTTGAGCCGTTTCATTTGTTCCGATACGTGGATGAGCAAGCGTTCCGATTTAACAATCGCAAAGACGCGAACGACCGACCATTGAAAGATTTCGAGAGATTTGAGTTAGCCTTATCGCAGATCGCGGGGAAGCGGTTAACCTTCGCAGAGGTGACTGGCAAGGTGGGAGAAACGGCCTTCTAACCCTTTGCGCGGGAAGCGTGGCCGGAAGCCCGTTTCGCCCGCTGTTTCCGCATCCGCTTCTCGCGGTCGAGTTGCGCCTTGAGCGCGGAGTGTGGAACAGACAGAACCTTTTTGAGAGCAGTTTCAAACGTTGCATACTCGTTCTCATTCTTCGCGGGAGCGGAACGAGTTGACTTTTGGGACATTGCTGTTTGCCCTTGGAATCGAGGGTATGCAGTTGTGTGTCAAAAGTCAACATTGCAATTATCGAAACGATCTTGCGTTTGAAAGCGGCGAGGTGCTGATGCAATTCCGGCTTACTTACGAAGGACCGCTCAGGCCGTCGGGCAACAACAATCGCAATACAGCCAACAAACACGCAATTCGTCGAGCATTTCATCCTCAACTAAAGAGACTGTGGCAGGTGGATCGAAATCTAGGAGTCATTGCCAGAGCGGATGCTGATGGCCTCCAATATCGCGGTCAAGGAAGAGGGCCAAATTTATTGAAGCTCCTCGCGGACAATCGACCATTAAAAGATTACCGATTTCTTCCGCTCGTCAGCACCGACTTAAGCCTTTGGTGTGGATTGGAGATTCTCTACCTACGCCCGTCGCCACCTGGGGAAATCTTTCAGCAGGGCGATATTGACAATCGAATCAAAACCCTCTTCGATGCGCTGAGACGACCTACACAGCTTCAAGAGTTAGGAAATCCATATCCACCGCCGGGACCGGATGAGACGCCATTTTACGTTCTGTTAGATGATGATTCTCTTGTAGCAAAACTTTCAGTCGATACGGACATCATGCTGGAACCGCTTATCGGCGGAATACCAGAAGACACCGACGCGCGCCTAATCATCACCGTTACGGTAAGACCCCAAATAGCGAACCTGCTGACTATGGGGCTTGCTTGACTGCGGCAGAGTATAATTCGTGGCATTATGGCGGGTTTTTCCACAGCGCAAATTCGCCTTCCACAGCAACCCCTTCGGCTAGTATTTGTGCCGAGTGAATCTTACCGCCCATCAAACATTCAGCGCATTCGCTATACCTGTGGTTCTCATCCTCGTAAGCGGATTGCTCAAGAAAATTGTCCGAGGCAAAAGTCCGTTCCGATTAGACGATTTTTATCTTGGCCTTGATCTTACTCTCGCTGCTTTCTCTCTAGCCGCCGTCAATGTGTTGGAAATGGACCCGACGGGTAGGGAAAATCTTGCTTGGTACTTTGTATTCACACTTATCACCCTTATGGCGCAGATCGCCTTACATCAAGAGTGGGGTGGCCTTCCAGTGCCTAGCGGCAAACAATTTATCCTGCTAGGATGTGGTTCAAACGCGCTGGGGATAGCGCTTTTGGGGTTTTTCATTAAGGCGAAGGTAGAGGGTAAACTGTGAGACGCGACTTTAAGAATGACGCGTTTGTAATCGGTGGCCTCGCAATCGGCACGATTCTACTTTTTGTTGGAACCGTCACTTCTTCCCCGATTGTTTCCGCCATCGCCGTGGGAATTGGCTGCATTGCCCTAGTTGTAAAGTTCACGGTCGGCAGAGACAGGCGTAAGCAAACCGTATCTGCACCGGACACACCCCGCCGACGAACGAATGATCGGGAAAATGAGCATCGCAATGTTCCCGTGGCGCACTAATTGCCTATCCATTTGAGCTACGGGCCCAGCGCCACACCCAGAGCGCGCCCACTAGGATGAGCGGCAGGAATGTGCCCACCAGGAAGAGTGGCAGATTCAAGCGCAAACGCGACCGCTCTAACCAGGTTCCTTGATTGACTGCGTAGAGGACGCTCCACATTCCCAGCGGACCATCCCCTTCGCGCAGCATCCAGATCGAATCCGCCGCCCATGCCAAAGCACCCAGCGTCAGTATCCCCAAAAATAAAGATGTTCGTTTCATGCGGTGACACTCGCTTTCTGGCAGCGCTATCGTCTTTAATCGGGTGAAATTGTACACCGCTCCAGGACGCCCGACGACAAGCCGACAACCATCTAGGCGTATAATTCGCGGCGCTATGACTGACCTTCAAGAGTCACTCGAATACCTCAATCTGTGGAAGGAGGAAAATCGGGTCATGCGGCTTACGGTCCGAGCTGGCAATGCGACCCTCAGAGCACTCGTCAGAATTGATGGGATTGTCAACGGTAAGGTTTACCTGAGTGCAAAGAAAATGGTTTTTCCCGCCGGTACGCATTACAGCACTGAGTTCACGCTCGATAATTGCCATTTTGATTACCGTAATGCGGGAAATGCGAGCGAGACCTTAGATGGAGTGCCTCTCGGGTGCGACGCAGTTCTCTACGTCTACCACTTTGACGCTACGACGACTCTTCGGACGGAAATCAGTCTTGCCGTCCTTCCAATCCCAGAATGGACGCAATTCTGACTCGCTGAACTCCGGGAAATTTTCGGTCGTCAATTTTTCAAAATCTTCATGTCCTGTCACGGTGTCCTCCAGTTTTTGAGATATAATTCGCGGCATGTCGCACACCAAGCCAAAGCGACTACGCGTCCTTGCGTTCAAGGTTCCGCTCTGTGCGATCTGCGACAAACCAGTTCCAGTCGAACACGCAAAAACGAATGAGAAAGGCAAGCCCGTACACCAAGATTGCTACGCGGCGCAATACCACAGGATAAACCGGATGGTTTCCTGAAAGCTAAGCTCGTTCTCCATTTTCAACCTGAAAGCTCAAGGTTTTCCGCCCGCTTTTCGCGCATCGAACCCAAAGCTTTCCCTGTCACGGCAAGCTCTTTGGTGTCAGCGTTTGGTTAGTCATGTCAATTAGTACCTTTATTTTCTCCGCGTTTTCAATCACTTGAGCAAATGACCACCCGTCTTCCCCCTTGACAACTTTTGTCCACAGGCCGTTGATGTTCATTCGTTCGCGCTTCACAGAGCTTCCTCCGCCGTCTCCGGCAGGCGATCGATCAATTCGGCTTTTAAAAAAGCTTCGCTCAGTAGATCAATCAGTTCCGGCAATCGGCGCTCAATGGTCTTGCGATCACATTGAAGAATGCGTGCGGCCGCTTCGTGATCGTACTCTTGCAACAGGATGCGCGCGACAATCTGCCCGTCGAAGCCCTTCAACCGTCCCAGGCACATCTCCACGTCGTGCAGAAAGATCACCCGCGCTTCGAATGTGGTTGAGGTGTATGCCGAAATCCTCGCGCGAAATAACTCCCGCCCCAACAGAGACGGCACTCGTCCTGCCTCCAGCGACCATTGCATATACCGCCGCAGCAACGCGGTTGTTTTCCTTCGGTAGAGCCACAAGTCCGGATCCCGGTCCCAATCTTCCTCCTCTCGCAACTCCAAATCTTCAATATCCGCGGCTGCCGTTCGCGCCGTGAAAGTGTCTATCGGCAAATCCGGCCAGGAACTGCCCCTCGGCGAAGACTCCGGTGGCGAGAGCTGACCTTGTTGCGGCGAGATTAATTCCGCCACGGTGGTTGCCCCAATCGCAGTCTCCGGTTCGCCCGCCTGTGCTTCGATCCAATGAATGAACTCGGTCATGCCAACCCTCCCAAAGGCTCAAGATTGATCATGTCGGTCCGATAACCTGCGCGGCCGCTGTCATCCACTTTCGATCGCTGTTTGCGCGGTACCCTCTCTCTTTCCGGCTCGCTCGACGAGGGTGGCAGCTGAGCCATCTCACGCGAGCAAGCCACGCAATAGGTTTGGCCGCTGCTTATTGGACGCAGCCACAATCCGCCACACCGTTCGCAATACTTCAGCTCCAAAGACTCATCGTTCGTTGGCCTGCTCTTTGCCTTCATCTGCATTTCTCCTCTGGGTTCTGCACCCTGCTCGCGTGCACAAAAAATCCCTGCGCCAGTAGCCGCTCTTCAAGCGGCTCCGAACGCAGGGCTCGTTTCTTTTTACGATGGCCTGCTTGAGCTATTTAGTTGTTGAATCTACTGGCTGGCCGTGTCGCCTTGAGCGCCACAGCAAGGCTGTAAGCTGATTGCCCCTTGCTATGGTTCGACCGCGGTCCCTTGTTCCCGTCGGGAACCGGTTTGGCTCTGACGAAAAAACCCTTCTTCATAGCCTGACTTGAGCACTTGGCCGTTCTGTACCACCACTGAGATCCGCCCGCTAAAGTGCAGCGTCTTCAACAACTGGTCCATGGCTGCGGAAAGCACCTCGGCAGCACGCACTTTCCGGCGGAACTCGATAAAGTTCTTTCCTTCGTTGCAGTTGTCCACGCTGTTCATGGATAAATAATCTCTGGAAAACTACTTGGGTTATAGAACGTTGCAATCGTATAGCTCCTAAGTTTTGCAGTCAAGGTCGTTATACCAATGCGGCTGTGGAAAACGCTGGCGAGTAGCTTATTGCTATATCACGCGTGCTATACTCCGAGCTATGAAATTCCGTGTGCTGCAAGAAAACCTGCGCAATGCTCTTTGGGAACGAATTGATGACGGCGATCTGACCGGCCTCCGCCTGGCTCAGCAGACCGGCTTTAAGCAGGCCCACATTTCCAACTTCCTGAATCGCAAGCGCGGCTTGAGTCTTGAGGGGATGGACCGGGTACTCGCCGTCCAACATCTTTCGGTCCTCGATCTGCTCGATCCCTCCGAGGTCAACAAGCGGGCTTCGATCCTGCCTCCCAGCGACGACGAATTCCAGAATGTCCTCCTGACTGATTCAACCATCGCCGCCACCCACCCCCTTCTCACGAGCATGCACGTCAAAGAAATTCTGAAGTTCAAGAAAAGCTTTCTTAAGAAACTGAAACCGGAAATCGAAGGTGATCGCGAACAATGGGAGCGCTTCGTCCTCATCAAGGCGGACGCCCGCGAAGGCATGAGCATGTACCCTCGCCTCCTGCCTGGAGCCACACTCCTGATCGACCGCCACTACAACTCACTCAAGCCCTATCGCAAGGGCGAGTTCAATATGTACGCTGTGCTCAAGGACGGGTGTTGCACGGTGAAATATGTGGAGACTGCGGGCAGTCAACTCATCCTTCGTCCGCACAACCAGGCTTATCCCATCGAGATCATGAACATGGAAGAAGGCAAATCTGTTTCCGACTACCTGGTTGGGCGCGTCTGCTACGTCGGAATCGAAACCTAATCCCGCCAATTCCCAGCGTAGATCGCGCAATTTTACTGAGGACTGAGAATTGACTTCGCTACTCCGCCCCCAGACTGTCGAACATCTTCCATAACTTGTCCGCAGTCGCCCGGTAAATCACATATCCGCTGCCGGCGTCCGTCGTCTCACGGAACAACAACTCCCCGCGCCCATCGCCATCCGCATCGACAACGTCAATAAGTTCCAGACGTGGAGTCACGTCAAGGTGAAACTTGTCGGTCACACCTGAATACAGTTTTCGCAAGTTGCCGTAAATATCGGTTTTCGCCGCGATCGCAACGTCGTACAGTTCCGGGGCTGCAGACGCCCCTGTCGTGGGAGGCAAATGCGCTTCTGCGCACAAGATCATCACCACTTGGCCGTTCTTCCAAACATCGAAGGCGCGAAACTGAGTGTTCTCAAACACAGGCTGCGCTGGCTTTGCCGGTTTATGGGCCGTTGGACCAGCCTTCACACCAGCATTCTTCGCAGGCGGCTTGGCCGGAATCGCACCTTTCTCTCGCGCCGTCACATAGGCCCGCACCTCATCCGCCGCCAGCGCAAGCATCTGTTGGCGCCGCTCATCTTCTTCGCCTTCTTTCCAGAAGAACTTATACGACTGCGCATCAGGCCCGCCAGCATCGGAAATTGCCGGCACCAATTGCACCGGAGCTTGAGGGGCCGCGTCCGCCGTCGCTGGCGAAACACTCTTATTCACTTTCGGCGTGCTTTCTTCTTCTTGCGGCGCAGTGTCCGTCGGCTTACCTCGGCGAAGCGTCGGACGATAGTAGCTCCCCGAAGCCTGCCCCTGTGATGCTGAACCTTCAGTCGATGAACTCTGAGACGAAGACGTTTGAGATGCTGGCGCTTGAGATGTTTGGTTCGGTGTTGTTTGGCTCGGCGATGCTTGTCCAGGCGCTGTCTGCCCCTTAGCACCATGATCCGCAGTGGGAGTCGATGCTGTCGTCTTCTTCTCCGCATCTTGGCCAGAAGCCCCAGGCTTCTCGGGCGATCCCGCTCCGGCGGGACCGCCGGGTGTGGATGCAGAACCGGGGCCGGAAGGCGCCGGTGTTTTTGATTCACTCCCCCTGGTCAGCCGCGGCGGGGCGTCAGTGCTATTATCCAATCCCACCGGCATGTCTTCCGCTTTACGTGTCTTCTTCGCGGGCTCGGCTCCGTTTAGAACGTAAGATCCTGACCCCAGCCACGGAGTCGTGGCGCCAGGCCTCTTGCTATGCAGCGCCCCGATGACCGTAAACAGTCCCTGCGATTCGCCCGTCTGTTCGACCTCGTAAACCGTCCCGCCTTCCAGTGCCATCGGCACCGGGTCAGCCTTGTAGACGCTGGCATCATGAAACTTTCCATCGATCAAAATAGCGATCGGGATTAAAGTGGCCTTGCCACCGCTGAGCAGCAAGAGTCCTACAGCTCGCGGCCCTTTTTCACTTTTTTTCTTCTTAGTCTCAGTGGGCTTTTCCGGAGCAGTGTCTTCTGGCCGCTTAAGCTGCGGCCTTCCCTGCGCCGCGCTCTGTTGAAGCGCAAAGACAGACAGCGCTAGAATGACCGTGACGATCGGCCCCAATCTGCGGTATAAGAGTTTTCTGGAGATCGGACGTCCGCTCCTTCGTCCGGCCAATGCCGAAGTGCACGACGCCGCTCCCGC
This sequence comes from uncultured Acidobacteriota bacterium, assembly GCA_963717205.1. Taxonomy (GTDB): domain Bacteria; phylum Acidobacteriota; class Terriglobia; order Terriglobales; family Acidobacteriaceae; genus Sulfotelmatobacter. The sequence goes on from CAVQVP010000003.1 coordinate 1,189,360, forward strand.
TGACTTCCCAAGAAACGAGTTGCTCATGAACATCAATGATAAGGCTCCCGAGTTTAGCTTGCAGGACGAGAATGGAAAAGAAATCTCGCTGAAAGGCCTTCGCGGCAAAGTAGTGGTACTTTACTTCTATCCTCGAGCCGATACTCCGGGATGCACCGTCGAGGCCTGTGAATTTCGCGATACCTACAAACAGATGCAGAAAACCGGCGCCGTGTTACTTGGCATATCCCCAGACACGCCCAAGGCGCAGAAGAAGTTTCAGGACAAATTCAAGCTGCCCTTCTCCTTGCTGGCGGATGCCGATAAAAAAGTCGCAGACGCGTTTGGCGTGGTGCAAGAAAAGAACATGTACGGCAAGAAAGTCATGGGCGTGGTTCGCACCACTTTCGTAATCGGACCGGACGGCAGAATCCTGCACATCTTTTCCAAAGTCAAACCCGAAGGCCATGCGGTAGAGGTGCTCGCCTACTTGAAGGAATCGGCGAAAGGCGCAGCCTAAGCGCGATTGGCATTTGGGAAGTCTAAATCACCGTGGGAGCCACGACCCATCGACGATAAAGCCCGAAAATATCACCAATGCGCGAAAGCTTGAATCCAAGCCCTGATCCTCTGGACCGCGTATTCTTCGCTCGCAGCCCACGGCGCGTGGCCCGCGAACTTCTCGGCAAGGTCTTGGTCCGCAACTCTAAAGGCCTGCCCCTGTCGGCTCGCATCGTCGAGGTCGAAGCTTATCTCGGAGAAAGTGACCCCGCCGCCCACGCTGCCGCCGGCAATACCGCTCGCACGTCCGTTCTGTTCGGTCCCCCTGGCTTCGCCTACGTTTATTTCATCTACGGCAATCACTATTGCCTCAACGTCTCCTGCGAACGCGAGGGCAAAGCTGGAGCAGTCCTTTTTCGCGCCCTCGAACCGCTCGTCGGAATCGAAGCGATGGCACACGCGCGTGGCATCACCCTGCGGAGTCCGCGCGATCTTCCCAAACTAACCAGCGGCCCGGGACGCCTGGCTGAAGCCTTCGGCATCACGCGTCTTCGCGATAACGGCTGCGATCTCACTTCCCCGCGTTCCGGCTTGTGGATTGGAGAAGATGACTTTCGCCCACGCGGCATCCGTATCACTCCACGCGTCGGCATCAGCAAAGCCACGGACCAGCCTCTACGCTACCTCCTGGCAGGAAACCCATTCGTGTCCGCCAGCAAAACCAACCGGGAACAGAAATAGTGTTTTTCGCAGTGCTCATGTGGGGACAGCCGCCCCCGGCTGTCCGCTCGAGCGAAGCTCGACGCTTTGTCTTCTTTCCTCCTTTCCATCTTTCCCCCCAGAATTTTTGTCGAACCGACGCCGAAATTTGACAAACGGGTGTAGACTGACACCCGGGTCAAATCAGCCGCAAGCCTCATGGATAGAGGCTTTTGACCCTAACCGACCCGTTCTTAGGAGCGATGCAAACGGATCGCAAATTTTTGCAGCATCCTCCCCCAGAAAGAATCATCTGAAGTGGTTGAGAACGGCATGCGTCGATTCGCTGCATTTCGTGCCCTGGTCATCTCGCTGGTAGTTCTCGTTGCCGCTTTTCCGTCAATCTCGCGAGCTCTCGACGGCGAGGCGCTTCACTCTGAAACCACTGCGACTCGTACGAACATTGTGATCGGTTTTGTCGGCGGCTTCGTCCGGCATGAGAATCCTCATCACGGCCCGGTTCAGCTCGCACAGCGGATCCGTCAATCCGCCCCTCCGGGAACTTATATTCGGGTTTTTGAAAACCGGCGCCGCAAACAAGCTTATGAGGCAATTGTCCGCCTGCTGGACATCAACCGTGACGGCGTTCTGTCCGCGGAAGAAAAGACTCGTGCACGTATTGTCCTGTTCGGCCAGAGTTGGGGAGCCTCAGCAGCCGTCATGCTCGCCCGCGATCTGCGACGGGATGGCGTTCCGGTTTTGCTCACCGTGCAAGTGGATAGTGTAGCCAAGTTGTGGCAGAACGATTCAGTTATTCCCGACAACGTCGCTGAGGCCGTAAATTTCTATCAGCCCCACGGCTTCGTCCACGGCCGGGCGCAAATCATGGCCGCCGACCCAGCCAGAACTGACATCCTGGGGAATTACCGCATCGATTACCGCAAAGATCCCGTACCGTGCCCGCAAGCTTCCTGGTTCGACCGCGTCTTTACTCCCGACCACATGCAGAGCGAGTGCGACCCCAACCTCTGGTCGCAAGTGGAAAACCTGGTGCGCCAAAAGTTAGTGCTTCACGATACTTCGGCCAAGACTTCCTCGGGACCCACCACTTCATTCAGCCCGCAGCCTTAGCGTAAAACGCGCCGTCAGGAGCTGGATGCTGCTTCAGTTGCAGCAGGCCGTTTGCAGAACATCTTACGCTGCAGATTAGAAGCCATCTAAGCTCTCATAAATGGGTTCGGGAAGGGCACGACGTTCAGTCGTGCCGTCCCAGAGCCAACAAAGACGAGGGCTTTTTAGCCCCTGAGGGACCCTGCTGCTCCGGACTATTTAGAAGGTGGCTTCTAGACAAGCACGATATTGTCGATTAACCGCGTCGCTCCAACAAACGCCGCCACTGCCACCAGCGCTCCGCTGCCAGGGTGCTCGACAGGATCCAAGTTGTCAGGATCAACGATTTCCAGGTAATCGGGCCGGACCAGGCTCTCGTGCGCAATTTCTTCGCGCCCTGCGGCCTTTAGTGCTGCTGCCTCTCTCTCGCCAGCGTCCCAGGATTTTTTCACACTCAGCAGCGAGCGATGCAACACCAGTGCCTGTTTTCTTTGTTGCGAATCGAGATAGACATTGCGTGAACTCATCGCGAGCCCGTCCGCCTCGCGCACAATCGGGCAGGCAACGATTTCCACGGGAAAGTTCATATCCCGTACCATGCGGCGGATGATCGCAACCTGGGCCGCATCCTTCTGCCCGAAAAATGCCGCGTCCGGCGCAACAATGTTGAACAACTTAGCTACCACCGTGGTGACCCCACGAAAATGCCCGGGTCGCGAACGCCCGTCCAGCTTGTCACTCAGCCCTTCCACCGTAACCCAGGTCACGGCGCCGGCGGGATACATTTCCTCCGCCGACGGCGCGAAAAGTAACTCCACGCCTTCCTGCTCCAGTAGCTCCCGATCACGCTCGAAATTTCGCGGATACTTCTTCAGGTCTTCATTCGGACCAAACTGCTTTGGATTCACAAAAATGGACGCTGCGACTATTTCGCACGATGCCTTCGCCGCTTGGACCAGCGACAAGTGCCCTTCATGTAGCGCGCCCATCGTCGGAACAAATCCCAGCCGTTTACCGCCAACTCGAGCGGCGCGGCATGAGACCCGCATTTCTTCAACGGTATGGAGGATTTTCATTATGTCGGATCGCCCGTCCGGGCCGTTGCTCTCAGCTTGTGGGGATCCAGCGAATGGCAACCTGCGCACTCACAAGCTCACCTTCGACGATTCCGCGATTGCGCCGAAGCGCGATCTTGTCCGGCTCAGGAGTCGCCGGTTTTTCATCCACAAGAACCGCGACCACCCGCCCGTAAGGCCACGCCGATGCCGGCAACTGCGCCAGGGCATTCAAGATTTCTTCTGGTTTCAGGATCTGTTCTTCATTGGCGGCGATACCGGTGAGCAATCCCACGCGATCCGCGCGGATTACCAAATACGGATTGCTCCAGTGTTTGGCCTCTCGCAGTGACGGATACTTCGAGGCATCGGCTGGGGCGATCGACTGCAGCAAAGAAGTCGGGTCCAGTGAGGGAGATGCGCTCTGCCGCGAGCATGCGGCGAGGGAAAAGGTCATCACCAATACAAGTTCAACGACAACTCTTATGGAGGTCTGCGAGCAATTCGCAGCGCCGGACAGACTCACCGCACCACCATTGGCACGTCCGTTTTCACCGCCCAAACCAGGGCAACCACCCATCCGATCATGGTCCAGCCCAGGAAGAAGTTCAGCAGCACGATGCCGGTAATGTCCCTCTTGCTGCGGGCAAGAGCAATGATCGAAGGTAGAAAATACATCACAAAGCCGAAGCCGAAAATAGGGAAGAAAAACGCGGGCAAGAGGCTCGTCATACTACCTCCTCGATACGTATAGATTAGCACCGGCGCGGGTCGCGATTGAAGTCCTACTCCGAAGCTTATCCGTCGGATCCGTGCAGATCCGCGGCTAAGTATTTCTCACCGCTGCATCGCCCGTTTCCGTGCCAGCACCGTATCCAACCCTGCCCTCGTCTCCTTCGGCAAGTGATACGACTCCTCATCCGACGGATATTGCAGCGACTTCACATCGGCGCGAAACGCCTGCACGCCCTGGCTGATCAATGTGGCCGCATCCCCGTAACGCCGCACAAACTTTGCCGGCGGCGCAAACGTCAGATTGAAAAGATCGTGGAACACCAGTACTTGGCCGTCGCACTCCGGACCAGCTCCAATTCCGATCGTCGGTGTGCTTATTTCCGCGGTAATCATTGCCGCCACTTCGCGCGGAATTCCCTCCAGCACAATACAAGCCACACCTGCACGATCGAGCGCTACGGCATCGCGCACGAGTTGCTCAATCTCGCTGAGATTTTTCCCCTGCACTTTATAACCGCCCATCATATTGACCGATTGCGGCGTCAGTCCGATGTGTCCGGCTACAGGAATCTCGGCATCGATGATGCGGCGAATCAGGTCGGCGCGCTTTTCGCCGCCCTCAATCTTTACCACCTCTGCGCCACCTTCTTTCACGAAGCGGGTGGCGTTGATGAGGGCACTTTCGGAGTCAACGTGATAAGACCCATAAGGCATGTCGGCCAGCAGTAGAGCCCGTTTCACACCGCGTCGCACGGCCTTCACGTGGTGCAGCATCTCATCCACGGTGACGGAGAGCGTGTTCTCATAGCCAAGGATGGTTTGCGCCAGCGAATCACCCACCAAAATCATCTCGATGCCAGCTTCGTCCACTAAGCGCGCAGTCGCGTAGTCGTAGGCGGTCAGACAAGTGATAGGTTCGTGACGGAGTTTGAGTTCCCTCAGGGAAGCAGTGGTGACCTTCAGGCGGGATTTTTCAAAACGCTCGTCGTGGAGACGCCCGCCAATCGGGGTGATGCTCATGATGTCCTCCAGTGCCCCTCCGGCCCAGCCGGATAGAGCCTGTTCAGCATCTTCGAAGATGCTCAAGGTATTGTAGCGGCAAAAAGGTCGTTCGTCGATGGCCGTTTGTGGGCTTTGCCAGGCAGGGAATCTTTGTTGGGTAAGACGCTTGCATGGCGTCTTACTTAATGGTAAGATGCGTCTATGGCTACATATCGCACCGTGATCAGCTCCAAGGGCCAGGTAGTGATTCCGGCCGAATTGCGCGAACAATTCGGGCTGGACAAAGGCACGCCCGCCATGTGGACGGAAGAGAAAGGCAGGCTGGTGTTGACCCCAATTACCGCGCGGCGCTTGGACGAAATTATGGGATTTCAGAAGCCTACGCCCGGTGCCCCCTCCATGTTTGAGGAATCGTTGGCGGAGCGCGAAAGGGAGAGGGAGCGCGAACGCCGGCAAGAACGGCCGTGACGCCTGCGGCATCTCGCGCAGGCGGGCGGCGCTTCGTGCTGGACGCCAACGCTCTCCTCGGTTTCTTTGAGGCTCGACAGGGCGCTGCGCAGAAGATTCGGAAGCTCTTCGACGAAGCTCGGCGGCAGGACAGGCCGCTCTTGATGTCGGCCGTTACCTGGGGTGAAGTCTTCTACATTGAATGGCGTTGGCATGGCGAAGCCGGCGCCCGGCAAGCCGAAGCTGTGCTGCAAGAACTGCCCATCGTCGTCATCGGTGTGGACCGAGAACGCGCGTCCCGGGCTGGCGGTCTAAAGCAGAAACACGGCCTGGGGTATGCGGACGCCTTCGCCGCGGAACTCGCAATCGAACGCGGCGCATGTCTGGTCACTGCCGATCCGGAATTCTCGAGAGTAGGTAAAACGCTCTCCGTTTATTCACTTCCCCGACATGAGAAGTAGGAGTACGGCCCCCTAGGCCGGCGTCTCGTCCAACACCCACGGAACGCGCGTCGCGAACTCAATTGCAGCTACATCCCCACCGAAGCAAGTGGGAGGGGGAGGAAAAGACGGCTGGATCCAGTATTGGAATTCGCCAACCTGGATCAATCGCTGACCCGGCTCAACCAGTTCCCCCACAAAATAAAACCATCCCCCCGTTGGGCGGATTTTATCCTCAAACGGTCCGACCATGTCGTAGACGTGCCCTTCCTTGTTAGGATCGATTCCGAGGTTGCCGAGCAGCGCCCGAAAGGTTTGTGGATACACAGTATCTCGTTGAACAGCGAAGTTGCGACAGTGTACGCAGCCACAACGATCAGCGCCTCCGCCCGGCAGTGCAGCATAGGCCACTGCTGTCGCATCGCGGTCGTACCGAATCAGTTGATCGCCCAGCCGAAGCTCCTGCATACGCCATCCAGATCAAACAGACCGCACGCCAGCGACCAACCACCAACCACCATTTTCAAGCTCCCACTGCCTCCTGACCGCCCAACGGCAGAAAGTATTGTGTCCCTTTAATCGGCTCCGTTACCTTGCGCAGCAGTTCCTGCAGGTCCTCGTTGCGGTCGACGAAATCAATATCTGAGGTGTTCACGATCAGCAAGTCCGACGACGTGTAGTGGAAGAAGAAATGTTCGTAGGCCTTCACCACTTCTTCCAGATATTCGTCGCTGACAGCGCGCTCGCCGGGCGCGTTCTTTTTTTTCAGCCGCTTCTTCAGCACCTCGGGCGTGGCTTGCAGGTAGATGACCAAATCCGGCGTGGGCAATTGCTCGCGAAAGTGATTGTAGTATCGATTGTAAGTATCGAGCTCCTGGTCTGTAAGGTTAAGGCAGGCGAACAATTTATCTTTCTCGATAATGTAGTCGGCAATCACTGTCCTTTGCGAACGCGGTCCCAAATCGAGGGCATGCAACTGCTCGAAGCGCCGCACCAGAAAGGTGAATTGCGCCTGAAACGCAGCGCCCAGTTCGCCCTCGTAAAAAGCGCCCAGGAAAGGATTGGATTCGGGTTCCATCACTCGCTGCGCGTTCAGCCGCTCCGCAAGAATGCCAGCCAGGGTGCTTTTGCCGACTCGTATCGGACCTTCCACAGCGATGTAGCGGGGAAGCTCAAAGAGATTAGCCATGTCGTCGCAATATTTCGGAATGGGCAGGATATCTCGGATAGCGCCCAGTGGCAATTGAGGGAAGAGTTAACATGAAGAATGGGGCGATCGGTGATCGGACTGCAGAACCTCCTATAACTATCGAGATTTCAAATTCGTCAATTACGAAATTACTCGAATACTCAATGCGGTTACAATCCCTTCATGCTCGGCCTTGCTGTCACAGCTGTCTCGGGCGCCGCGGCGGTTGCCGCGGGCTATCAGTCCATGGCGCCAGGCGGCCAGTGGTACGGGAAAACATTCACCGGAGCAGCGCGCGGAACGCGCCAGATTGCGCTTACCTACGACGATGGTCCCAATGATCCGCACACGCTGCGACTACTCGACGTACTGGCGAGACACAATATTAACGCAACTTTTTTTCTGATCGGAAGCTACGCGCTGCAGCGCCCGGAAATCGTCCGCGAAATAGTCCACGCCGGCCACGTTGTCGGCAACCATACCTTCACGCATCCGCTACTCACTTTGAAAAGCCAGGCTGAAATCCGTAAGCAAATCTCCGACTGTCGTGCCGCGCTCGAAGATGCCGTCGGTAGACATTCAAATCTTTTCCGTCCTCCCTTTGGCGGCCGCCGCCCCGCCGTACTGCGCCTGGCAGGCGAACTTGCCTTGAAAACAATCATGTGGAGCGTCACCGGCTACGACTGGAACGCTCCGCCGGCCGCGGTAATTGAGAGAAAGGTCACTCAGCAGGTTCGTGGCGGCGACGTGATCCTGCTGCACGATGGAGGGCACAAGAAAATGGGAGAGGACCGTCGCCAAACGGTCATCGCCACCGATCACCTGCTCACCCGCTATAAAGCCGAAGGCTATGAATTCGTAACCGTTCCGCAGATGCTGGAAACCTCAGCCGCCAGCCTTCAGCCATCATCTGTCAGATAAGGTTTTCAAGTCCGCGATTTTCTCCGGTCGGAGCCCGCCCTGCGCGAAACCGAAGGGCCTCTGTGCTGAAGTCTATTTATCCCCCCAACCTCTCGAATGCCTGCTTCGCTGCGGCGATTGTCTGCTGTATGTCTTCAGGCGTGTGGGTGGCTCCCAGAAATGCGGCTTCATACTGTGACGGCGGCAAATATATTCCCTTGTCGAGCATGGCGCGGAAAAATTTGCCAAAAGCTTCGGTGTCCGACTTCGACGCAGAATCCCAATCCGTCACGGGCCCCGGCGTAAAGAACCAGGTAAACATCGAGCCCACGCGGTTGTAGCACAGCGGTACACCCGCATCCTTCGCGGCCGACGCAACACCTTCAACCAGTTCTGCACTCATCTTGTCGAGCCGGGGATAAATCTCCTCTTTGTGATCATGCAGATGCTTCAACATCGCGCATCCCGCCGCCATTGCCAGCGGATTGCCCGAGAGCGTCCCCGCCTGGTACATCGGACCGAGAGGCGCCACCAGATTCATAATCTCGTTCGACCCGCCGTAGGCGCCCACCGGCAACCCTCCGCCAATGATCTTCCCCATGGTTGTCAGGTCAGGACGAATATTGTAAAGTTCCTGCGCTCCTCCGAAAGCCACGCGAAATCCCGTCATTACCTCGTCAAAAATCAGCACCGATTTTTCGCGTTCTGTAATCAGCCGCAAGCCCACCAGATAATCGTCCGCCGCGGCAACACATCCCATGTTGCCCACGATCGGCTCGACAATCACGCAAGCAATCTGATGCTTGAATTTCTGGAAGGCGTACTCCACGGCCTTGATGTCGTTGAACGGCAGTGCCAGCGTGAATTGAATGAACTCCTCGGGAACGCCCGCCGACCCCGCTATGCCCAGCGTCGCCACTCCTGAACCGGCCTTCACCAGCAGCGAGTCGGAATGCCCGTGGTAACAACCTTCGAATTTCACAATATATTTGCGCTTGGTGTAAGCCCGAGCCAGTCGGATCGCCGACATTGTAGCTTCGGTTCCGGAGCTCACAAACCGGACCTTCTGCATCGGCGGAAACGCGGCCAGCACCAGTTCCGCCAAATCCGCCTCGACTGGCGTGGACGCGCCAAAGCTGGTGCCGTTGACGGCGGCGCCCAAGATCGCGTCAAGCACGTCGGGCGCAGCATGGCCGAGAATCAGAGGTCCCCAGGAGCCGACATAGTCAATGTATTCATTCTCATCGGCATCCCAGATGTGTGAGCCCTTCCCACGCACAATAAACAGAGGATCGCCGCCGACGGAACCAAAGGCACGCACCGGCGAGTTCACTCCGCCGGGAATCATGCTCTCGGCACGCTGCTGCAATCGCCGCGACTGCTCGACTTTTCGGGACAGTGTGGACGGCATCGTTTTGCTCCGTAGTCGGCGGTGTTTGATAGCGAGTCAAACGCGACAACCGATTACTATAGCAGCGCAGTGACTAACAAATTAACCAGATATTCATTGTTCTGCCATCTTTGCGCAACATCGCCAAGGTAACTTGAATTCATACAGTTCCCTTCTAACCGGGAGGGTTTTAAGGACGGCTTCGGGGGCTCCGGGCTGTCCTTTTTGTTTTTGTTTCTCTAGTTTTTGTTTCTCGAGGTGCCCGCCCGTCACTTCAAATAGGCTCGCACCAGGCCGATCAAGTCCTCACCCAACTCCTCGGGAGATTCCATTTCGTGGTCCGGATTCATCATGTGAAGGCGGATGTGATCTTCCAAGATCTCCGCCATCAATCCGTTCACGCCGCCTCGGATGGCAGCCAGCAACATCAGAATATCTGCGCACTCATCGCCGGCTGTTAGCGCCCGCTCAACCGCTGCAAACTGTCCGCGTATCCGCTTAATGCGAAAAAGAAGCTTCTGTTTTTCTTTTGAAATCACGGGAATCTTATCCTGCATTTTTTCTCGTTTCTTTGCATTTTTTCTCTTGCCATTACCCTAGGGGGGTATGATATAAGACGTTTGGTGGGAAATCCAGAGCCTCCGCCAGGACCGAATAAGGAGTTATGCACACAGCTTTTGCGTCAGATCCGCCGAGTACTATCGGCGGCATTCCGGTGTAGAACCAGCGGTCAGGTGCCACGATACGCTTCATCCTGCCTATCGCCTCACCTCTGCTTCTTCTGACCGAACAAATGAAGACAGCGAGGGATCGAGGCTCGTGCTGCAAGGCACGCTTCTTTTTTGAGCAAAGAAACACGCGAAACGTGGTATCGGCCGCGCACTGGTACGTCTGCGCTCCACGTTAGCGCGATTCATTCCGTAGGACAAGGCATGCAGGAAGAAATCATTGTCGGAGCAGGTAGCACGGGCACCGCGATACCGCCAGTTCGTGGACAGATCGTCCACTCGAAGTGGGCCCGCAACGTACTTACATTCCTGGTCGTATTCGGCCCAGGATTAATCGTGATGGAAGCCGACAACGACGCCGGCGCAGTCTCAACCTATGTCCAAGCCGGGGCGCAGTACGGGACCCGGCTGCTCTGGCTCTTGCTGCTCTTGCTCCCAGTCACTTACTTCATTCAGGAGATGGTCGTCCGGCTGGGAATCGCAACCGGCAAAGGCCACGCCACCTTGATTTACCAGCGCTTTGGCAAGTGGTGGGGACTGTTCTCGTTGATCGATCTTCAATTGGTCAACTTCCTCACCCTGGTCACTGAATTTGCTGCGATCGCGTTGGCGCTGAGCCACATGGACATCACGCCGAAAGTGGGCGTGCCACTTGCGGCGGTCGGCCTCATGTTCATGGTGCTCACCGGAAGTTATCGCCGCTGGGAACGCATCACAGTGTTTCTGTGCCTGCTCGATACTGCTTGGCTGTTCATCGCTTTCAAGCTGCGGCCGGGCGCTTTGGGCGGAGTCGTTCACGACACGTTCGTTGCGGGTTTGCCCTCTGGTGGAGTCACAACCAGCCTGGTCTTTCTCATGGTCGCAATCGTGGGCACTACGATCGCCCCATGGCAGCTGTTCTTCCAACAAAGTTGCGTGGCGGATAAGCGCTTGCGCTTTGCCGACCTGAAATGGTCCCGCCTGGATACTTTTCTGGGAGCCGTGTTCACCATCGTGGTCGCCGCCTGCATGATGATTGCGGGTAATGCCGCCAAGGTCCACGGTCTTGTATTTTCCGATCCCGCACAGTTGGCCCATGATCTTCGGCCGTTTGCCGGCGAAGCAGTGCGCAGAGGCATTCTCTTGCTGATGATCAACGCCGCGGTGCTAGGCACAACCGCAATTTCGCTCTCCAGCGCCTGGGCCTATGGCGAAGTAAAGGGATGGCCGCACAGTCTGGAAATGCCAGTGAGCAAGGCCAAGGGCTTCTACGCGACTTACGCAGCTTGCGTCGCGCTGGCTGCTGCGATCGTGCTGATCCCGGGTGCGCCCTTGCAGTTGATCATCATCGGAGTTCAGGTGTTAGCGGGCATCATGCTGCCTTCCGCCATCATTTTCTTGCAATTGCTGCTCAACGACAAACAGGTGCTCGGCGAAGAGTATGTGAACAAACCTTGGAACAACTGGGTGAACTGGACGATCATAATCGTTCTCTTCATTCTTTCCCTCATTCTGGCGGCCCAAGTAGTCGCTCCCAACCTGTTCCCTGCCAGTTAAGGGAGAGAGGAGAGGTACAAACATGAGTGTGATGGCGTTTCTCAGGCCAACCACGATCAGCAGCGTCGCGGAGAATCAATTTGCCGTGGTTCATCCCCTCGACGATGTGCGGGAGAAGAAGGTCGACACGTCGGTGCTGGGGCGTATGGCCATGACCTGGAGCGTAAAGATTTCGTTGATGGCATTGCGCGGATACCTGGTCCTGATGGTCCTGCCCGTGTTCTATCATGTGATCGATCTCGCGGGGGTCTTCGGACCGGGCGCTCACTGAAAGCGTCGATTACGGCCAATCCTTATGAACTCTTTACCGCTTTTTTCGAAGCACGACATCAAAGGAGATGGTTGACAACTTATAGAAAGGAGGGCGGCGACAATGGCTTGCATAACTTTGCTCACACAACCAATGGCGATGGCGACGACACAGCTCGAGCGCGTGATTCGTTACGAAGTTTCCGCTCCGTGGCAGGAACAACCCACGGAACGGCAACCTCTGCGCATGAACTGGGTCGTGGTCACCGGCAGAAGCGGCAACCGTGAACTCCGCATGCAGTGGTCGGCTAGGGACTGCTGAAATCACTCAGGCATGTAACATTCCTTTAACAAGCGGTGCGTAGGCTCGATCGACTGGGCGAACTGTTCACTCGACATTGGATAGTTCGCCAGCCGTCGAGCCATGGGCTTCGATATACTACTCTTCGATATACTTAACTATAGTTAACCCGCCACGGGGAAGTCGGACGCAGTGAACTGGAAAGCCCAATTCGTCAGTCGCGGCGCATGCTGCCTGCTGCTTGTGTTCTGGGCTGCCGCCGTTCTTGGTTCGGCCCTCCCCGCGCGGGCGCAACAGCCAGACGCGCCCTCCTCGGTTCAGTCAGAGGCCGTCCCCCAGGCCGCGCCCGACCCGCCGCCGGCTGACGACGCCGAAACAATGTTCCCCCATTTCAAAAACACGCGCTTCTGGCTCTCTGGGCAGGCGAACTTCATTTTCCAGACTAATCCTCCGTTCCATGCCGCTTATAGCGGCACAAACAGTTTGAGTCCCAACTATCAAAAAGCCACTTCCCGCGTCGTGACGCTCTACACCGGAGTGCGCCTCAGCAATTCCACCGAGCTTCTGGTCGACCTTGAAGAAGCCGGCGGAGACGCACTCAGCCTCGGCCTCGGCCTGGCGGGCAATACTGACCTCGATATCGTCCGAAATCCTCTGTTGAGCAAAGCGCCTTACCTCGGGCGCGCCATGATTCACAAAGTGTTTGCCCTGAGCAAGGATAAAATCGAAAACCAGCGCAGCTATCTTTCCCTGTTCGAAGAACTGCCGCGCCGCCGCCTTGAACTCCGCTTCGGCAAGTTCACCATGCCCGACTTCTTCGACATAAACTCTGTCGGCTCCGATACTCACTTACAGTTCATTAACTGGACCACCGACAACAACGGTGCTTGGGATTACGCCGCCGACACCCGCGGTTACACTGTGGGCGTTACGGCAGACTACGAAGATCGAAATTGGGGATTCCGCTTTGCCGAAGCCCTAATGCCGAAGGTCGCAAACGGAATCGATCTGGTGTGGCGCCCCTGGCAAGCGCATGCCGAAAACTGGGAGTACGAATTGCGTCATGGCTTGATTCCAAAGAAATCCGGCGTTGTCCGTCTGCTGGCCTACACGAATTACGCCAACATGGGTATCTATCGCGATGCCATCGCCAACTTTGAAGAAGGTCTCACACCCGTTCCAGAAATCACCGGCCATCCCTGGCACATCACGCGCAAATATGGCTTCGGCATCAATCTCGAGCAAAGTCTCACTCGCTACCTGACCGCATTCGCTCGATTCGGCTGGGATAACGGCAAGACTGAATCCTTCGCTTATACCGAAGTGGATCAAACCTTCGTGGAAGGACTGGGAGCGAGCGGCGCCTGGTGGCACCGTAAACAGGATCGCGCGGGTATCGCCATCATTTCCAACGCAATCTCCAAGGATCATCAAACCTATCTCGGAGATGGCGGCCTCGGTTTCCTGCTGGGCGACGGCAAACTGAACTACGGCCGCGAGAATATCGTTGAGTCCTACTACACCGTCCACGTCTGGCGCGGCATTTATCTGGCACCAGGCCTGCAACATATTAATGACCCCGGTTACAACCGCGACCGCGGCCCCGTGCTCGTACCGTCATTTCGTGCCCACGTGGAATTCTAGCAGCCGCTTACACTATGATTCCGTCGGCTGTTACCTTCGGTGTTGGGACCAAAATGAAATCCAGTCTCTACACAAATTGCGTGCTCACAGTAATTGCGGCTTCACTGTTGTATCTCTGTGCAACTCACGTCGCGCAGCCACCATTAGCGCGAGCCGCAGACTACAGCGTGCCAGTCATTCGGAACGGGTCGCCGGACGGGGGAGGACAGCCGTACCAGTAGTTGTGTTTGAGGCCAAGGTGAAAGATGGCCTTTGGGAATTTAGCACGAAGCCCTAGCCGGGGAGTGCGGGACGGCGGACGTTAGAGGAGCAGGTCCAGCACAGCCGTCTCAAATCCTTCGATGCGGGCAAATACTGGATCATTCGTGATGAATCCTGTTGCATTTTCTCGGATCGCGGTAGCCGCTTGCAACGCATCCGGTGTCCGCAGGCGATGCTGGGCGCGCAGTTTCGCCGCGAGGTCCGCCGTTTCCAGGTCAGGCGCAATCCACCGCAGGTTGGGATACGTGGAAAGCAAGCCGTAAAACGCATCAACTCGGTTTTCGTCCTTGTCCCGGTACGACGGAACCAGCAACTCCGTCATCGTGATCGTGGAAATCACGGCCTCATGGCCAGCTCTTTCAATCCAGGAAAAGACGGCATCGGTGAGCGCGACACATCTCGCATTCGCTTCCAGTTGGTAAATGAAGACGCTGGTATCGAGACCGATCCGCCTGTGCCGCCGCAGGAACAGAGGTAGCCGCTCTACTCCCAACTCTGGCGTTCCTTGCGAACGTGTTGAGGCGGATAAGTGCTCCCGGCTATTCCCCGGAGGGCTGCTCTGTGGGAGACCGGCTTCTGCAGGACAAGCACTCTCTTGCCGCGCACCACCACCAATACCTTATCGCCGGCTTTCAAATCGAGCGCTTCCCGGGCTTCCCGCGGAATCACGATTTGGTTCTTGGATGAAATGGTCGCCTGCGCCATGCTTTACATTCTAGCACAAAGTAAAGCGCCATTACGGCCTACTTCTCCACCTTCACCCCTTTCCAAAATGCCACATATCCCTTGATCTGCTTCGCTGCCGCCTTCGGCTCTGGATAAAACCAAGCAGCGCCAGTGTTGTGTTTTCCATTGACGTCAAGATCGTAATAACTCGCCGTGCCCTTCCACGGACACTCCGAGTGTGCGTCGCTCGGCTTGAAATATTCCTTGTGGATCGCCTCCGGGGGAAAATACTGATTGCCTTCGACCTCTACCGTTGTATTGCTTTCGGCCAGCACTGCGCCTTCCCACGTTGCTTTTGCCATAGTGCCCATATAGATTCCTAGCAGGCGCGGCAGCTTCAAAACCTTGGAAGGACAAAATGCCAGAGGCGATGACGCCAGTTCATTTCAACGGACACTCGATGGTCGGGGCCCTCGAGCGAGTGCTGGTTTGCTCGCCCCGTGCAGCGGGATGGAATCGCCCCGAGCAGGCCGCATCGTGGCGCGATCTCGGCTTCCACCATGCTCCAGATTTCGAAAAGGCGCAGACTCAACACGATGCCCTCTGCCGTCAACTCGCAGCTGCGGGCGCGGAAGTCATCGAACTCGACCCATCCAATGAACTCTCGCTGGACGCTGTCTACGCTCACGATGCCTCGCTGCCCACCAATTTTGGCCTCATCGTAATGCGTCCCGGCAAACCCAATCGTGTCTCCGAAGGGGAGCACCAGCGTGCATTCTGCTTGCGTTTTTCAATTCCTCTGCTGGCCAAAATAATTCCGCCCGGCACCACCGAAGCCGGCGACATGGTATGGCTCGATTCGAAAACACTGCTCATCGGCCACGGCTATCGCACCAACCGAGCCGGCATCTATCAAATGCATGAACTACTCGCACCCAAAGGCGTCGAGGTTCTCTCTGCGCCATTGCCCTACGGCCAAGGCCCATCCGCATGTCTGCACTTAATGTCTCTGATCAGCCTGTTAAACGATCGCACTGCTCTCGTCGATCTCCCCTGGATTGCGGTCGAAACAGTCGAAGTTCTCAAATCACGCGGATTCAAATTCATCGAAATCGATCCTTCCGAACGCGACACACTAGCCTGCAACGTCCTCGCACTCGGCAACAACCGGCTGCTTGCAATCGAAGAAAATCGCAACACGAACGCCCGCCTCCGCCAAGCCGGATTCGACGTCCGCACCTTTCCCGGCAGCGAAATCTGCGTCAACGGATCAGGCGGCCCAACATGTCTGACTCGGCCGCTACTGCGCCAGTAAACAACGTATTTGGGACAGCCGCCCTCGGCTGCCCGGTCGAGCGAAGCTCGCTGGCCGTCTTCCCAACTGCCGCTCGATTACTCCCAAGAATTACAAATTTTGACTTTGCCCAAGTTTTGAAAAGGCGCGGCTTCAGGCCGCGCCGTAGGTGCCACAAAAAAGTAAGAGCGACTTTAGCCGCCGAGGCAGCCGCCCTCGCTCCTGCTAAAATAAATCTGCATGCTTCTTCCCTTCGTCCGCGAACTCTTCGTGGACGTAGAAAAGCTTCCCGCTTTCGCGCGTGTAGCCTCCCACCTTAAGGAGGGCACGGGGCGTATCCGTGTGTCCGGCCTCGTACCCGCGGCAAAAGCCTTGCTGCTCGTGTTGTTTCAACGCGCCGCCGGTCGCCCGCTGATCTTCGTTATGAACGATAACCGCGCCGTCGAAGAGTTCGTTCCCGTCCTCCGCGGATTCTGTGAACTGACATCGGCTTGCGATCCCGAGTCGGTCATTCCGCTTCCAGCCCGCGACGTTCTTCCATTCCAGAATCTCTCGCCGCACCCCGAACTCCAGGAAGAACGTGCAACCGCCCTCTGGAAAATTGCTACCGGCACAGCCTCCATCGTTGTCTCGCCCGTTGCGGCCACCGCCATCCGCCTCCGTTCCGCTGAATACTACGGCGATCTCGCCCGTACCATCCGCCGTGGCGAATCCTTCGACCTCGAGGCGCTGCTAGCGCATCTCAACTCGGTCGGATACACATCCACCGATGTCGTCGAAATGCCCGGCCAGTATGCGGTGCGCGGCGGTATCCTCGATGTGTACTCGCCCGAAGCCGACCGACCCCTGCGCATCGAGTTCTTCGGTGACGAAGCCGACTCCATTCGCAAGTTCGATCCCGCCTCACAACGCTCTTCGGCGCCGGTAGACGAGGCTTTGCTGCTCCCGCTCACAGAAACCCCCGTCAGCGAACATCTCCTCGGCGCAATTCACGCTCGCCTCAGCGGCAAGCGCATAGTTGGTAATGAAGAAATCGTCGAGGCTGCCGTTCGTTCCGCAGGAGTGAATATCTTTCCCGGCTGGGAGTTTTACTCCCCAGTCGCCGGAGCCGACCACACCATCTTCGATCTCATCCCGCGGGCTGCGATTCTTCTCGACGAACCCGATCAGCTCAGCCAGGAATTCGACCGCTTCTGGACCCGCGTTCAGGAGGTCCATGAGCGCAGCGGTGTCGGAAACCTCGTTCGCCCCGAGGATCTCTACTTGCGCCCGGACGATTGGTGGCCGAAAACAGCAGCGCTTCCCGGCGCAGACATCGAACACCTCGGCATTACGCGCACGGTCAACGAGAGCGAAGACGCGGCAATCACTTTCCTCACCCAATCCTCACCCCGCTTCCATGGCGCCGTTACCACGATGCTCGAAGAAGTGCAGAAGCTCAACCGCGACGGTAAACGCGTCCTCTTCGCGG
Organism: uncultured Acidobacteriota bacterium; assembly: GCA_963717205.1. Classification (GTDB taxonomy): domain Bacteria; phylum Acidobacteriota; class Terriglobia; order Terriglobales; family Acidobacteriaceae; genus Sulfotelmatobacter. The sequence goes on from CAVQVP010000003.1 coordinate 1,206,957, forward strand.
TCCCCAACATCGGCGAGGTCGAGCGTCTGGCTGACGTCTTCACCGAATACAACGTCTCCTTCCGTCTCGGAAGCCGCACGCGCGGCGGCGAGAGCTATGCCGACGAAACCAGTTATTTCGCCGGCGAAGTACTCACCACCACGCTCGCCACGGCCTACATCCCCGATGGTGTGCTGCTCCCCGACGCGAATCTCGCCGTTTTCGGATCCCGCGACCTGTTCGACGAATCCGAATCCGTCGCATCGCGTCCGCAGCGATCGAAATCCAAGGTCTCCGCGTTTCTCTCCGACTTCCGCGATTTGCAAGTCGGAGATTACGTCGTTCACGTCGAGCACGGCATCGGCCAGTATCAGGGACTGAAAGAAATCAACCACGGCGATGGTCCGGCTGAATTCATGCTGCTCGAATTTGCCGAGGCCGCCAGGCTTTACGTTCCGCTGACGCGTCTCGATTTAGTGCAGAAGTACCGCTCGTCAGAAGGCGCCAAGCCCGTCCTCAGTCATCTTGGCACGCAGTCGTGGTCGAAGACAAAAGCTCGTGTCCGCAAAGCCATGAAAGACATGGCCGACGAGCTCCTCAAGCTTTACGCCGAGCGCAAAACCGCCGTTGGACACGCTTTCTCTCCCGGCAACGAATGGTTCCGTGAATTTGAAGACGCCTTCGAATTCAACGAAACCGAAGACCAGGCCCAGGCGATCAAGGATGTCATGCGTGACATGGAATCCTCCCAGCCCATGGACCGGCTGCTCTGCGGCGACGTTGGTTACGGCAAAACGGAAGTCGGTATGCGCGCTGCGTTCAAGGCGATCAGCGACAATAAGCAGGTCGCAGTCCTCGCGCCCACGACCGTCCTCGCCTTTCAGCATTTTGAAACTTTCAAACAGCGTTTCGCGCCGTTTCCCGTCACCATCGAAATGATCAGCCGCTTTCGCACTCCAAAGCAGCAGAAGGAAATCCTTCAAAAAACCGAAGCTGGCAAAATCGATGTCCTCATCGGCACCCACCGCATCCTTTCCAAGGACATTAAGTTCTCCGATCTAGGCCTGCTCATCGTAGACGAAGAGCAGCGTTTCGGCGTCCGTCACAAAGAACGCATCAAGCAAATGCGCAAGCAAGTGGATGTGCTCACCATGTCGGCCACGCCGATTCCGCGCACTCTTCACATGTCCCTCGTCGGCCTGCGTGATATGAGCGTGATCGAAACCCCGCCGAAAGATCGCATGGCGATTCAAACCGTGGTTGCCAGTTGGGACGAAAAATTAATCCAGTCCGCGATCGAGCAGGAACTCGAGCGCGGTGGCCAGGTCTATTTTGTCCACAACCGCGTTGACACCATCTGGGAGATCGCCGCCAAGATTCAGGCGCTGGTGCCTCCCGCGCGCATCATCGTCGGCCACGGACAAATGTCGGAAGGCGAACTTGAGAAAGTGATGCTGAAATTCATGCATCACGAAGCCGACATCCTGGTATCCACCACAATCATCGAGAACGGTCTCGACATTCCACTCTGCAACACGATTCTCATCAACCGCGCCGACCGCCTCGGCCTCTCCGAGCTCTACCAGCTCCGCGGCCGCGTCGGGCGATCCAGCCGCCGCGCCTACGCCTATCTCATGCTTCCGCCGGAAATCGAACTCACGCCCATCGCGCGCCGCCGCCTCGCCGCTCTCAAGGAATTTTCCGACCTCGGAGCGGGATTCAAAATCGCCGCGCTCGATCTCGAACTTCGCGGCGCCGGCAACATGCTCGGCGGCGAACAGAGCGGACACATCGAGGCTATCGGCTTCGAGCTTTACACCCAGATGCTCGAGCGAGCTGTCCGGGAGATGAAAGGCGAAGCCGCACCCGACGAAGCCGAAACCCAGCTCAATCTCGGCCTCAACATTCGCATTCCAGCGGACTATGTCCCCGAAGAAAACCAGCGTCTGCAGATGTACAAACGTGTCGCGCGCGTCGAGACAGAATCGCAACTCACCGACGTGGCCGCCGAAATGCAAGACCGCTATGGCGCGCCTCCGCATGCAGTGCGGAATTTGTTCGACTACGCTTCCCTTAAACTTTTGTGCATGAAAGTCGGCGTAAACGCCATCGAACGCAAACGCGATTCCGTTACCCTGAAATTCCAGCAAAACGCCGCCGTGGACCCCGAACAATTAGCCCGCTTCGTCTCCGCTCAGCGTGGCGGGCAGTTCACTCCTGATGGCATGTTGAAATTTGTTTTGAAAGCGACGGCTGCAGACGAGGTCCTGCGCGCTCTACGCACCGTCCTTGAGCAACTGGCAAGCACAGAAACCGCCTCGGAAGTGCGCTCCGCAAGTGGACAGGTCTGAGTTTTGAAAAGGCGCGGCTTTAGTCGCGCCGCAAGTGATTTAGGAGCAGGGAGAGAGCGTCGCTTCAGCGCCGCGTGAAGTCCCCAAATTGTGAATGACCAACGATTCCTAGCCTATTCCGCCCGCCCGCTCGCCACCCGCAAACGCAAACTTGTACAATTATCCGGCAACTCATACCCAGTCACAAACGACTAACGACTACCGACCGACGCCGCATCCCTCATGATCATGAAAGTCCGCAAAGCCGTTTTTCCCGCCGCCGGCCTGGGCACCCGTTTCCTGCCCGCAACCAAAGCGCAGCCCAAAGAGATGCTTCCATTGGTCGATAAGCCCATCATCCAGTACGGCGTCGAAGAAGCCATGGCCTCGGGATGCGACCAGATCCTCATCATCACCGGCCGTGGCAAGCAGGCCATCGAAGATCATTTCGATGTCAGCTACGAACTGGAAACGATGCTCGAGCAGCGCAACAAGACCGACCTGCTCAAAATCGTCCGCTCCATTTCCGACATGATTCACGTCGCATACGTCCGTCAGAAAGAAGCCCTCGGCCTCGGGCACGCCGTGCTGATGGCCCGCGAACTCGTTGGCGACGAACCCTTCGCCGTGCTCCTGGCCGATGACGTAATCGACGCCAAGGTCCCGTGCCTCAAACAAATGGTCGAGGTCTTCGATCAGACCCAATGCTCCGTCCTCGCTACCCAGATCATTGAGGGCAAAATGATTTCGTCCTACGGCGTCCTCGACGTAAAGCCCGTCGACAGCCGCTTCGGATCGCGGTTGTATGAAATCAAGAACATGGTGGAGAAGCCCAAGCCCGAGGATGCGCCCTCAAACCTTGCCATCATCGGTCGCTACATTCTCACGCCGGCAATCTTCGAGTGCCTCGCCAACACCCCCGCTGGTTCCGGTGGAGAGCTGCAACTCACCGACGGCATGCGCATGCTGCTGCAAAAAGAAAAAATGTACGCCTACGTCTACGAAGGCCGACGCCACGACACCGGCGACAAATTAGGGTTCCTCAAAGCCACGGTCGAATTCGCCCTCAAACGCGAAGATTTAGGCGATGCCTTCCGCGAATATCTAAGGGGTTTGAAACTGTAACCCTGGGTGGCAATCCCAGCGCAATTGACCCCACTTCGACTGCGCCCCCTGTATGGTCGATTTCTGATGCGCCGTTTCGGGGCGACACTGAATCTAAACAGTTAAGCAACAATTACCGCCCTGCGGTCAGGAGGCGTCTATGAAGCAGCGCTGTTTTCTGGCTAACCTGATATTGGGATTTGTTGTTTGGATATGCGCACCAGCGAGCCTTTCTGCGCAAGCTCCGACCTCAAACGGAATCCCCGTGCGCACGGTGGTCACCGCCGAATCTCATCATGGTTCCAACCCGCCCGTTATCAGCCGCGAGGATGTCATGGTTTTTGAGGGGCATGATCGCGACACCGTCACCGATTGGGTTCCCGCCCAGGGCGACCACGCGGCGCTCGAGCTCTTCGTTATGCTCGACGACGGATCCAACGTCACACTGGGCACTCAATTGGATGGCATTCGGCAGTTCATTCTTGGACAGCCGGCCTCGACTAAGATCGGGATTGCCTATATGCAGAACGGCATAGCACGAATCCAACAGAATCTCACGAGCGACCATACCCAAGCGGCAAACGCCTTGCGTCTTCCCGAGGGAATCGCTGGCGCCAACGGCAGCCCGTATTTTTCTCTCAGCGATTTGGTCAAACGATGGCCCGAAAGCACCGCCCGCCGTGAGGTGATCATGGCCTCCGACGGAATCGATCGTTATTACGGCAGCAACGATTTGCTCGACCCCTATCTCGACGCTGCCATCGACGACGCTCGGAAGGCCGGCATCATCGTTTCCGCTATCTATACCCCCGGAATCGGCCACTTCGGGCACAGCTACTGGCAAACCTATTGGGGCCAGCTTTATCTATCAAAGCTTGCGGAGAAAACCGGAGGCGAAGCATATGATGTCGGTTTTACCGGGGCACCTGTTTCATTTGCTCCCTATTTGGATGACGTAACCCACCGGCTGAACAATCAGTATCTGTTGACATTTCTAGCGAAGCCACCGAAGAAAGCCGGATTCCAGCGAATAAGAATCAGGACTGAAGTGCCCAAGGTGGATCTGGTAGCGCCTGAAGAGGTTTACGTTCCGGCTGCGCCATAGCACAACGAAAGATCGCGGGTACCCCACTCTGCTCGCGTACTTTGCGAGAGAGTGGGGATTTTGACTTCAGATTTTTGGCTGCAGATTTTGAGTTCAGATTCTTAGCTGAATTTTGACTCAGATGCTGATTGTTCTGTGATTCTGGGTGGCGCAGCGCTTGCAGCGCTGCGATAAGGCTCCCATGCAAGATCGGGCCATTAGCTCCCGTTCTTGCTTAGCCCAACGATCCCCGCAGCTTTTTCGACTTTTCCTCCACCCCGCGCGCCAGCTTCTCCTTATGCGCCACAAGCTTCTCCGAGATCGACGCATCCGCCAGTCCGATCATCTGCGCCGCAAGGATGCCCGCATTGGTGGCACCAGGTTTGCCGATGGCCACTGTCGCCACTGGTATACCCGCAGGCATCTGCACAGTGGCCAACAAAGAATCCATCCCCTGCAGCGACGTCGAAGGAATTGGCACTCCAATCACCGGAAGCGTAGTATGCGCCGCAATCACCCCCGCCAGGTGCGCCGCCCCACCAGCTCCTGCAATAATCACTCGAATGCCACGCCCCGCAGCCTTACGCGCGAAGTCAGCTGTACGGTCCGGAGAACGGTGGGCCGAAGTAACATCCATCTCGTAAGCGATCCCGAATACCTCCAGCGCCTTCCCAGCCTCGCGCATAATCTCGAGGTCAGAATCACTTCCCATGACAATCGAAACCAGTGTCTTGCTCATCAGTCCTCTTACTTGTGGCTTTTACCTTGCGATCCTTCTATGTGGTCGTACCTGTCCATCGCGAACTTTCACAGCACTGATGCAGGAGTTTTCAGGGGCTCCACCACGCGTTCGCTAGCGCGCGGTCTTCGCGGCCGTCCCAAAACTCAACCCCTGTACCAGTTCCTCCACTTCATCCTCAGTGCCGCCAATAAACGTGAATGACACAGCATACCCGCTCGCCAGGACCACCAGCGTCGACTGTCGCATCACCCGCGATCCCACATTTTTCTGAAAATCTCCACGCACCACAGTCTTCGTCCCTATCGCAAACTCATACGGTTCCTCGACGACCTCAAATCCGCGCGACCGTGCAATCTCCCCCACCGGCCCGAAATACTGCGCCGCATCCTTCAACGCCGGATATGCTGCCACGCTCTCCGCCGCAATCAGAATCGACGCATTCACGTCCTCTGCCCGAGCCTCCGGTGGCCGCGAAAACGCCGCGAGCAGCACTCGTCCACATCCGCCCGTGTGGGGACAGCCGACGGCCGTTGTTCGATCAGGCGCAGCTCGATTGTTTTCCTGCGCGGGCCGAGAGCCAGCCTCTTTTGGATCAGCGCTTTTGTCGGAAGCCTCACCCACCTCCTTGTCCTGCACGTTCATCTCTGCAGTCCGCAACACCCATCCCGCGGGAATTCTGCAGGTAAACCCAAAAGCGGGGTTACGGTACATGCCAGCACTCACCGAACCGGCTCCCAGCTGAGAGCCTTCAGCCGCCGAAGATTTCGCGACGTGCTTCGACGGGGAGGAAGACGAGGATTGTACCGGAGTCTGCGCCCGAAGCACGTGAGCTGCTAATACGATTACTAGAAAAGTACAAAAGACAAGGCGGCGGCTCATACTGCCATGTTACCCGAGCACGGACACCTAATTTCCCGACAGCGTAAAATTCACGAGCATTTCCGTATCGACCTCGGCGGGCTTCCCGAGAGAAGATGCGATTGGCCAAGACACGCAAGACTGCCCGCAGATACAGAAACCGGGACAACGAGCCAGGGCGTTAGTTTTCCTGCGCGCACAGGTCTACGCTGCGCGCCCGACCAGCGGCTGCGTGCAGTGCGAACACCGCCGCGCCTCAATGGGAATCTCGCTCAGGCACTCCGGACACTTCTTGGTCGTCGGATCAGGCGCCTTCTCGCCACGGTGCATGCGCGCAATCAATGCGTTCACCGGCGTAACCACGAAAAAGTAAATGGCGGCAGCAATCAGGAAAAAGCCCACGCAGGCATTGATGAAGTCCCCGACCGGAAAGGGTGTGCCACGAACTGAAAATCCGAGATTAGAAAAATCCGGCTTGCCCACCAGTGCTGCGATCAGGGGCGTGAGCAGATCCTTTGTCAGCGCCGTGACCACGCCGCCAAAGGCCGCGCCAATCACCACGCCCACCGCCATATCCACAACGTTTCCCCGCAGAATGAACTTCTTAAATCCGTCCAGCATTAGACACGCCTCCAAAAAGGATTGGCGGCAAATGTATGACAGGAAGGCTCGCAGGTCAAGCGCACCGCTCAATACCTGCTTACCGAAGAAACTGCACGCTCAGGGAGTGACAACGCAACAGAACCGACTGATTTCCTCAGATTCTCATCGGCATCACAATATAGCGGTACTTATAATCATCGCCCTCCGCCGGCCGCAATTGCCCTGCGGATTGCGAATCCTTCAACTCCAGCCGCACTTCGTCGGTGCCTGCGGCCTTAAGAAAGTCCACCAGGTACTGAGCATTGAAGCCGATGGTCAACACTTCACCATCATAAGGGGACTCAATTGAATCCTCAGACTCACCCGCTTCCGTCGATGACGCAGAAAGTTTCACCTCGCCTTTTTCGAGCTTCAGCCGCACCGCCCTCGAACGCTCGTCGGCAAACTGCGCCACGCGGAGAATGGCCGAGTTTAAATCGTCGCCATTCAGCGTGATGCTCTTGCTGTTGTCCTTGGGAAGAACGGCTTCGAAGTTCGGGAATTGTCCCGTGAGTTGCCGCGAGGTCAGCAACCTCAATCCAATGCGGAAGAATAGTGTCGATTCATCCTTCGCGAATTCCACCGTCTCCGCATCCGTCGAATCCAACAGCGACTTCAGTTCGTCCATGCACTTCTTTGGCACCAGGGTCTTCATCTCGCCGGAGACGCCTTCAAACTTTTCTCCGCTGCGTTCGCAGTGGGCCAGGCGATGACCATCTGTGGCTACCATGGTGATCGATTCAGGCTTCAGCAGCATCAGCGCACCGTTCAGCGTGTAGCGCGATTCTTCGCTCGAGATCGCAAATCCCGTCCGCGCAATCAGCCCTCGCAAAACCTGCCCTGGAATCTTCACCACTCCCGCCGTCGGGAACACCGGCAAACTGGGGAAATTCGACTTCGCCATCCCCACCATCTTTGTGTTGGAACGCCCACAGCGGATGCTGACCCAATGATTTTCCAGCAATTTGATCGTGATATCGGCGTCCGGCAGCAGTTTCACGTAGTCGTGCAATTTACGCGCCGGAATCGTACACGATCCTTCCTTCTTCACTTTAGCGTGGCATGAGGTGTGCAAGCTCAAATCCAAATCAGTTGCCGTCAGGGACAACTTGCCCTCAGCCGCCTCGAATAAATAATTGGAAAGTATGGGAATGGTGGTCTTGCGCTCGACCACACCCTGCGTGGCAGTCAACTCCCGCAGCAATTCAACTTTGCTGACTGTAATCTCCATGGCTCCCACCGCCGCTCCCGCTGTAACGACCGCTTCCACCGGCATAGACTTTTGCTCCCCTGCCCGCGCCCTACTTTTATTACTTCCCTTATATCAAATAAAAAACCTATAAAACCAGCAGTAACAGTAGGCACCGCGCAGAAGTGGAAAACTCGACCAACCTGCCTGTTCTCACCGCCCTGGCTCCGACCCTTCGTGTGAGAAATCGGTCTGGAACTTGGCTGAGCTGCACGAGAAAGATTTCCTCTTCTGCCAACTCCCCTTACCCTTGCACAGCTTCCACATCTCATTCACAGCCTCGGTGAAGGAAGACTGCGCCACTCGGTGCAAAACCCCAAACTCGCTGCCGTTTAACCGCCCAATTGCTCCGTCAGTTTATTCAGCAGTCTGTTCAAATCTTTGTCGTTCTTGCGAACCTCTTCAATTTTCTCCACCGAGTGCAGCACGGTCGTGTGATGCTTTCCTCCAAACTGCCGTCCAATCTCGGGCAGCGAAGCCTCGGTCATCTGCTTTGCGAGATACATCGCAATCTGCCGCGGATACACAATGGCCCGCGAATTGTCCTTGGCTTTGATCTCCACCAAGCGCAGTCCAAATTGCTCTGCAACCATCTTCTGAATCGATTCAATGGTGACCTTCCTTGCCTGTGAATCGATAAAATTCTTCAGCACCTGCTGTGCGTAAGGCAGCGTGATTTCTGCGCCGATCAGCGACGAATGGGCCACTAGCCGGATCAGCGCACCTTCCAACTCGCGCACGTTCGAACGGATATTCTGCGCCACATAGAGGGCCACATCGGTCGGAAGCGTTACTTTTTCCTGCTCAGCTTTCTTCTGCAGGATCGCCACTTTCGTTTCCAGATCCGGCGGCTGGATATCTGCGATCAATCCCCACTCAAAGCGGCTGCGCAACCGGTCTTCGATCTCTGCCAACTCTTTCGGGGACCGGTCGCTCGCGATCACGATTTGCTTCATCGTGTCGTGCAGCGCATTGAAGGTATGGAAAAACTCCTCTTGCGTCCGCTCCTTGCCTGCCAGGAACTGGATATCGTCGATCAGCAGCACGTCCACGCCGCGGAATTTGTCACGAAAGGTGGTCATCTTGTCATAGCGCAGCGAGTTGATCATGTCGTTGGTGAACTTCTCGCTCGACACGTAGCAGATGGCCGCTTGCGGCTGGCGCCGCTTCACCTCGTGCCCAATGGCCTGCATCAGGTGCGTCTTGCCCATTCCAACGCCGCCATACAGAAACAGCGGGTTATAGGCCTTTGAAGGACGCTCCGCCACCGCCTGGCACGCGGCATGCGCAAACTGGTTCCCCGAGCCAATTACAAACGCGTCGAAGGTATAACGCGGATTCAGTTGCGCCGCGCCATCCCAGTCGAAGCGCGCTTGCGCTGGGCCGGTCGAAACAGGAGGGGCAGAGAGCCCGCCGTTATGGCGCACCGCCGTCGCCGCCGGATCGTCGTCCGGCGTCACGAACTTTACGTCATTGAATTCCAGGCCCAGGTTGTCGATCGCCTCCTGGATCAGGTCCGCATACTTGTCGCCGGCGTGTCGGAACTCCGCCGTCGGCACGCGCACAAATAAGATTCCGCCGCTCGAGTGACTATAGCGCGTCGGTTTTAACCAGGTGTCGTAGGAGTGCCGGTTTATCTTTTTTTCCAACGCATCCAGTATGCGCATCCACGGATTGGGGGATAAGGTGGTGGCTGACATAATTATGAAATACCCGCCGCGGCGTCCCGGCGGCTGGCTTGAGGGCGCCCGTGTAAAAAATGCTGTTTACCTACTTGCCGATGGAACTCTTAGTGTACTGCGGAATGCGCCTTGTGTCGCGCTCGGTTGCTAATTGTGAATGAGAATTTCAAAGCCGACCGTGCGGCATAGTAGCACAAAATTTTTTCTTCGTGCGGAAATCTTCGCGTGAAATTTTCATGTGAGCGTTATTCGCAACCCGAAGTGCTGCCGCTGTCAAGTACCGTCGATCTAACTGCAACGCGAATGATGCAAGTCCTCAGTTCGCATTGCCGAACTTCCTGAAAACGTCGACTCTACAATCGATACACTTCTGAAGGCGAAATCAGGATCGGAACTCGGGAACTGAGAATTGCCTCTTACCCCCTTTGCCCTGTCGCCACCCCGTCATTTATACTCATCGTTTGCCCTAACACTGTCGACGGAATCAGGAGCAGCTATTTTTCATGCCCAAGCGTACATTCCAACCCAACCGGCGCAAGCGAAGCAAGAAGCATGGATTTCGCGTGCGCATGAAGACCCAGGGCGGCAAGAAGGTGATTTCCCGCCGCCGCGCCAAAGGGCGGAAGCGGGTCTCCGTGAAGCCCGGCTTCCGCGAGTAGCGTTTCTAGTGCCGCTCACTTCCACAGTCGACACAATCAGCCGTCCAATGCACCACGAAGGCATAATGGCTGAGGAGATGCTTGGAATTCGGCCGGACTTCGCCATGCCACCAGTCAAAGCACGATTCCCGCGCACGGCGCGCCTCTTGCGTCATGCCGATTTCGAGCGCGTCTACAAACAAGGGCGCCGGCATTTTTCCGCGTCCATGACGGTTTTTTATTTAGCGCGTCCGATGAATGTAGAAACCGGGGTGGGAGCCGCTGCGACACAAGGTCCTCGCATCGGATTCACAGTGGGCCGGGCCCTGGGCGGTGCTGTGCAGCGCAACCGCATGAAGCGCCGCCTGCGCGAAGCGGTTCGCATGTCCCGTCCCGCGGCCGGAGTCGCTGCAGATGTTGTCATCAATCCGAAGAAATCGTTGCTGGCCGCTGATTTCGCAGACATATTGAATGAAGTAAGCCGCGCCTTCGTGATCATTGAACAAAAGCTGGCCCCAAAGCCGTCAGAAAAGTTAGCACCCGATTCAGCAAGTAACAAAAATGGCAGGTAGCCGAAAACCGGAAACTGGAAACCGATCTTGAAGCTGTGCGCCAAATTCGTCTTGTTGCAACTGCTGCGGGCTTACAAGTGGGGAGTCTCGCCCATATTGCCGCCAGCCTGCCGCTACCTGCCGACCTGCTCCGAATATGCGATGGAGGCCATCGAGCGCTACGGAGCTGTGCGTGGCGGATGGATGGCATTAACGCGTATTCTCCGCTGTCATCCTTTCGCGCGCGCCGGCTACGATCCAGTGGTCAAGCAGGCGAGCCACTGCGGAGAATTGTGACTCAGGTTGATCGATTCTGGGGTTCACTGGGTTGGCAGCTGGTAGGGGTTGCGGTTCGTGGGTGGAGCGGCGCTTCCAGCGCTGCGTGAAATTTCCAGGCTGACGAGTGGGCTTTAGCCCCCGAGGTGCTAAGTAAAACTTTGCCAGACTTTCAAAATCCTCACCAGGAACCAGGAGCTGAGCGCCGGCTTCTCCTCGTCTTTCTCCTGACTTTCGTCGTCCTGATTGTTTTTCAGCCTTTGCTGAAGAAATACATGCCGCAGGCGCCCACCGCTCAGCCGCAAAATCAGCCGGTGCAGTCCCAGCCCGCTCCCGCGCCAGCCGCTCCGGCGGTCGCAGCTGTAGTCCCAGCCGCTCCTTTAAGCACGATCACGAAGCAGGCTTCGGCCGAGACTGAAACCGTTATCGAGAACAGTCTCTACCGCATCACTTTCACCAACCGCGGCGCCCAGGTCAAATCCTGGATCCTGAAAAAATTCGACAACGACGCCCAAAACGGACCGCTCGACCTCGTCAACCCACTCGCCGCTTCTAAGTTCGGCTATCCACTTTCGCTGTGGACGTACGACGAGACTCTGCGCAATCGCCTCAACACCGCTCTCTACGTTGCTTCGAATCAGGGCGAACTATCAGCCCCGGCCGAGATCACCTTCGAGTACGCCGATCAGGATCTCGTGATCCGCAAGACTTTCCGCTTCGACCACACTTACGTGTTGAATGTCGAAACCTCCGTTGTATACAAAGGCGCGGAAATTTTTGCGCCGCCAGCCTGGCCGGCCGGATTTGGCGACCAACTCACTCCCGCTTCCTACGCCGCCGCCCGCATCGATTACCACAACGATGCTTCCACGGAGCGCACAGCGCTTGTCTTTCCCAGCTTCGTCTCGCGCCTCGCCATCAAGAGTATTAGTGGAGGCAATACTCTAAAAGGATCCTTCGAATGGGCCGGGACGGGCGATCAATACTTCACCGCCATTTTTATTCCCGACGAGCCCATGGCTGCGTCCATGGTCACCCTGCGCGACTCAACGCAGATTCCGTCCAAGCCCGGCTCCTCTGAAACTGCAAAAGTCGATGTCCTCGGAGCAGCCGTCGGCAACCTGCATGGCCCAACTGCTGAGCGCATGTTCGTTGGCCCGAAGGAACTCGCCGTCCTCGATGCTGTTTCCGTTCCCACGATTAAAAACGACAACCCAGATCTCCGCGGCGTTGTTGACTTCGGATGGTGGGGCATTCTGGCTCGCCCGCTCTTCCTCTGGCTTAAGTGGACATACAAACACATTGTTCCCAACTGGGGATGGGCCATCGTAATACAAACCCTCATCATCACCATCGCGCTGCTTCCGTTGCGAATCACGCAGATGAAGTCGATGCTCAAGATGCAGCGCATCGCACCACAGATCAAATCGATCCAGGAGAAATACAAGAAGTACACACTCCGCGACCCGCGCAAAGCCGCAATGAACGAGGAGATCAGCGCGCTTTATAAGAAAGAAGGCGTCAATCCCGCGGGAGGCTGCTTGCCTCTTCTCATCCAGTTTCCATTCTTGATCGCTTATTACCGAATGCTCGGCGTCGCCCTTGATCTGCGTCACGCGCATTGGCTCTGGATCACCGATCTTTCCGCACGCGATCCTTATTTCCTGCTGCCTATTTTGATGGTCATCAGCATGTTTGCCATGCAGCGTATGACACCGCAAGCCGGCATGGATCCCGCGCAGCAAAAAATGATGACCGTGATGATGCCCCTGATGATGGGCTTCATATTCTTCAATCTGCAAGCGGGATTGAATCTGTACTATGCGGAGACCAATTTGATTTCGATTGCGCAGCAGGCCATCATGAACCGCACCAAGCTGGGCCGCGAAATGCGCGAAATGATCGAAAAACGCGCGCGGAAGAAAGATAAAGATAAGTGAAACAGCCTTTAGCTTGAGGCTCGAGGAGGCGCTATTGGGAATAAGATTTCGAGCGGGCGTTACTCTGTGCCCCTGTGGTAAAGATTCTAAGTTCTCAAGCTAACAGCCAAGAGCTTCTTTTATGGACAAACTCGCCGCCGCTAACAAGATCAACGAATTCCTGCAGGCCGTCGTCACTGACGGTGGCCTTCACCTCAAATACCGCATCGTCGTCGATCCCCCTCCGCAGAGCGAATGGGAGAAGCCGGAAATCTTCGTCGATTTCTCCGGTCCCGATTCCGCGCTTCTCCTCGACCGCGGAGGCGAACTTCTCCGGGCTCTAGAATTGCTGGCTCTTGAAATTCTGCATCTGCCTTCCGCGGAGCACGACAAGATTTCATTCGATTGCAAAAACCAGCGCATGATTCGCTTTCAGGAACTTCGCATGGCCGCCAGCGTCGCCGCCGGAAAGGTTCGCCAGACCGGAACCCCCTTCCACTTTGCGCCTATGTCTTCGCGCGAGCGCCGCATCGTTCACCTCGCACTGCGCGATCAATCCGATCTCCGCACCGAAAGCGACGGCGAGGGTTCGAACCGCTGCGTAGTCCTCTATCCGGCGGACTACAAACCTGCAACTGGTAAGCCCGCCCGCGGCACTCTTTCCTAGCCCCAGCCCATAAGGTACCTACCCTACGCTTTCCCTTCCGGCGGAAGCAGCATTCCCTTCTCAAGATGCCGCGTGACGTGCGCATAGGAAGCCGCGTGCGGATCATGCGTCACCATCACAATCGTCTTGTGGAAGTCTTCGTTCAGTCGCTTCAAGATTTCCAAAACCTCCGTAGCGGAGTGACTGTCCAAGTCGCCAGTTGGTTCATCGGCCAGCAACAACGTAGGATCGCTCACAATGGCGCGAGCAATTGCTACGCGCTGCTCCTGCCCGCCGGAAAGCTGCTTCGGAAGATGGTTGACGCGTTCTTCGAGACCTACAAGTTTCAACGCAGTCATGACGTGATCCCGCCGCTGCTGGTGGTTCAATTTGGTGAGAAGCAGAGGCAGTTCCACGTTTTCAAAAGCAGTCAGTACCGGGATCAAATTGAATGTCTGGAAGACGTACCCGATGTGCTCGTTGCGCCAGTGTGCCGCCTGGGAATCGCTGAAGCGGAAAATGTTCTGGTTCTGTACCAGCAACTCACCTGAAGTCGGCCGGTCGATCGCCGCGATCATGTTCAGCAGCGTGGTCTTGCCGGATCCCGAAGGTCCCATCAACGCCATGAATTCGCCGGCCGCGATGTCAATGGAGACATCATCAAGCGCCTTTACCTCAAACGCCTCGCGCTTAAAAATTTTACTGACGTTGCGCGCCTGAATGACTTTGGTTCCGGTAGCGATTTTGTTTTCGACAACTGTGCTCATCATGAGTGCCCCTTAATTTTGATTGTGTCTCCATCTTTCAAATCTTGCGGCCCCGCGCTGATCACGCTTTCCCCACCCACCAGGCCGTCGACAAGAAATCCATCGGTGCGCTGACTCATGACGTGAACTTCACGCATCCGCGCTTTCCCGTCGAAGGCCAGAAAAACCACTTTCCTGCCGTCATGGTCCCGCAACGCGGTCGCCGGCACAAACGCTCCCGCGGGTTGCGTGTTCGAAGGCTTTTTCTCGTCCGCCAGGAATTTCACCGTGGCATTCATTTCCGGCCGCAGATATTCGTCCGGATTCAGTACCTGAACTTTCACCTGCACCGTGGCTTTTTGCCGATTCGCTTCCGGTGAGATCTGCGCGATTTCCCCGTTGTATTTGCGATCGGGATAAGCATCGACGGTGACAATACCTTTCTGCTTTGGACCCAGCCGCGCGAAGTCAGATTGCGCAATATCGAGCTCCACTTGAATGTCGTTCAAATCGGCGAGCGAAACAACCGACCCCTGAGGCCCGCCAGCCGCCGCGCTGGCAAACTGCGCGGTAATCAGTTCCCCCTTTTCTGCGGTGCGATCAAGAATCGTGCCGGTGACGGGTGCGCGAATCACCGTCGCGTCAAGCTGCGACTTCGCGTAATCAAGTTGGCCCTGGGCCTGTGCCAACGCTCCACGCGCGCGCGCAATCTCTTCCTGCCGCGGGCCGATCTTCATCAGTTGAAAAGCCTTCTCCAGCGAATTAACCCGCTGCTGATCCGAATCGAACCTCGCCGTAGCGTCGTCGAGCGCCTGCCGGGCAACCACGCCGGCAGTCGAGAGTTCCTTCGTACGATCCAGAGTGAGTTTGTCGTTGACCAGCGTAGCCAGCGCTTCGTCGAGGTTGTGCTGAGCTTGTTGAATTTCTTCCGGCCTCGATCCGTGCTCAAGTTCATCGAGATAGGCGCGAGCATTGTCGACTGCGCCCTTTGCTTGACCGTAGGCAGCACGGAACTCCTCATCCTCCAACCGCACCAGAACTTGTCCCTCTTTGACCTTGTCGCCTTTTTCCACGCCAATCCAAGCGAGGCGACCAGTCACTTTGGAGTTCACATTGATAGTGTGATGCGCGACGATGTAGCCCGTCGCCGAGAGCACCGTGCCGCCCACATCGCTGCTCTCCGGGGAGGCGCGGACTACCTCCACCTCCGGCGCGTCCCGCGCCAGCAGGCGATACGCGAGCGCAGACAAACTCAGCAAGACTACGACCGCGATTCCAATTACGATGTAGCGGCGCGCCCACGCCGGCGGTTCGCCGTTACTTGCCCCGCGAGCGGTGCGGTCGATTCGCAAGCTCTGCAGGTCTTCGTGTTTTGCGTCAATCGGCATAAATCAAATACGGATGCGGCTTTCCGATCAACCTCGCAACGCGTTAAGAATATTCTGCCGCGCCGCATGCCAAGCTGGAAAAAGTCCGCCAAAGAAGCCCATCAACAGCGCAAAAACAATCGCATAAGCTGCCACTTGCGCCGTGATCCGCAGGCTGAAGACAACTTCGCTAAACGTTACTGCATTCGACGTGCCGGTTTGCATTCCGTTAAAGGGCAGCATCAGGAGAATTCCAACGATAGCGCCCAGCATTGCCAACATCAGCGATTCAAGCACAAACGATGTTAGAATCGCGGGACGAGAGAAGCCCAACACTCGCAAAGTTGCAATTTCACGGCCGCGGTACGCGACTGCGGCATACATCGTGTTCATGGCCGCAAAACTCGATCCAATGGCCATGATGATCGCAACCACGATCCCGATGTATTTGATGGGAGCCCCCGAACTGGTTTGCTTCGCGTAATAATCTGTCTCCAGAACTCCTTCGAGTTTCAGACGCTGATCGTCGCTAACCCGGTTCTTGAGCGCATCGGCGGCGATGGCATCGGTAGCCCGCAGGTAGGCGGAAGAATACCCGCCCTGCCGATCGAAATCCGCCGCCATCTGATTTACGTCTCCCCAAACTTCGGATTCGTATGCCGAGCCTCCGGCGTCAAAGACTCCGACAACTTTCCACGATCCTTTGCCGAACTCCATGCTGTCGCCAATGTTCGCGTGCGCAAAGCGGTCGCGTATGGACTTGCTCACCACCACTTCACGCTGTCCGGTCTCAAACCACCGGCCATCGATCAGCTTCGCACTCGGCCGAAGCTCAAGGCCGTCTGGCATCATTCCGCGCACCGTCACGTTAACTTCGCCCGTGCCATCCTTGCGCGGGAGCACGATTACCACTACCCATTCGCCAGAAACCATGGGATCGCCGCGACTATCCTTCGCAATGCCGGGCAGAACTTTCAGCGTCGGAAACAGTGCGGCGTCGAAGCCACCGGATAGCTCCGCCTCCGATCCCTTGCGCAGCACCAGCACATTGTTCGGATTGCCGCTGGAAACGAAAGCGCGCTTCAAGCCCGCCAGCAACGCCATCAGGAAGATCGCGGTCGTCACCGTCAACGCGATACCCAGCGCGGTCATGATGGTAAGGCCTTTGCGAAGTTTCAAATTGCGGATGTTGTAGCTGATCGGTATCGCCATAAATTCATCTCAATTGGGGCATTCTTAGCCGATGTGGCGCAAGCCCTCCACAATATTTGTGCGTGATGCTTTGTACGCCGGTAGGTAGCCGCTCACCAGTCCCAAGGTGACCGCGACAAAAATCGACAGCGCTGCCGTCGGCGGATTAACTTTCATATCCAGCGGAATTCCCAATCCAATGAACCGGCGGGTCAGCAGCGAGATCAGAGGGATCGCCACCAGAACGCCAAGCACGCCCCCCGCCACCGCCAGAGCTACGGATTCGCTGACGAAGATCGACAACACGCGCCCTCGCGTAAACCCCAAAGTTTTCAACAAGGCTACTTCACGCGTCCGGCTGCGCACCGACATCGCCATGGTGTTGGCCGAAACCAGCATGATGGCGAATGCGACCGCCCCGCAAATCCCGAGGATGAAAGCCTTCACATTTCCCAGCGACGCCACAAAGCTGAGTTGAAAAGCCTTTTCGCTCTCGCTCTTCGTAGGCAGAGGCGAGTTACGGAACATGTCGTCGATTTGTTTGGACACCCGTCCCACGCCGTCGGCGGAGTCGATCTGCGCCGCATACCAGCCCGCCTCACCTTTGAACCACGGCACCGCCTCCTCCAGGTACTTGGTGTGAAAATACAAGGAATTCTGCGGCGGATCGCGGTGATAAATCGCGCGAATCGTCAACTCCGGATTGACCGGAAATATTGTTCCCAGCAAAGTGATGTGGTCGCCGAGCTTCCAGCCATATTTGTTTGCCAAGGTCACGTCCACCAAAGCCCCGGCGCGATCCTGCTGCCACGCCTTCAACTGCTCCGGCGGCACGATCTTGTCGGACGCGACTTTTAGATATTCGTCAGGATCCGTAGCCACTTGGGCGAAGAAATGTTCCGGACGGTCATCGATATAGCGGCCTCCAAACCACGTCTCCGGCACCACTGCCATAACCCCGGGTACGGCGCGGATCTTTTCCCGATAGTAGGCCGGCAGGAAAAACGCAAGCGACACACGGTCACGAACAATCAGTCGACGGGCTGCCTCCGGCGCCACCTGATCGATGTAAAACGCCCGCCAGATAGAAATCATGAGCGTGAGCAACAACAGGGAAAAAGAGACGCTGAGCATCGTAAGCACGCTGCGACGCTTGTTGCGGAATGCACTGCGCACGACAAAACTGCTTAATGTCATATTTCAATCCGCTCTTAACCGATGTGGCGCAGCCCGTCCACAATATTGACCTGCGATGCGTGGTAAGACGGAAGCAGCGAGCTTGCAAGCCCCACCAATCCCGAGACGAATAGAGCCATCACCCACATTCCGGGGGTCACTTTCATGTTGTAGAAACTCATATACGGTGACTGAGACACGCCGTAGATCAACAAATACGCCAGTCCGACACCTATCAATCCGCCAGCAAGAGCCAGTGCCACCGCTTCGCTTATGAACAGCCCGAGAACGCTTTGCCGGGTGAAGCCCAGAGTTTTGAGAACCGCCACTTCTCGCGTTCGCTCCCGGATCGACATCGCCATGGTGTTGGCGGAAACCAGCAACGTCGCAAAAACTACCGCCAAACAAATCATGAGGATGAAGGCCTTCACATTGCCCAGCATGGCAACGAACTCCAGTCCGAACGCCTTCTCACTCTCCGCTTTTGTGGGCTGTGGCGAATTGCGGAACATATCGTCAATCGTGCTCGCCACCTTGCTTACATCCTGGGGCGAAGCCACAAGAATGCTGAAGGTACCCGCCTGCCCCTTGAAAAACGCAACCGCCTCTTCCACATACTTGGCGTTGAAATAGACGGCCTTGTCGTCTGGGTAAGAACTGAAAATGCCCCGAACATACAACTCAAGATCAACTGGATAGATTGTTCCCTTCAAAACCATCCGGTCACCCAGCTTCCACCCGTATTTGTTTGCCAGGGTGTCGTCGACGATCACTCCCTGTCGATCCCGCTGCCATGCGGTCAGTTGCTCGGCCGACATCTTGATATCCCGGTATACTTTGAAAAACTCCTCAGGATCGGTACCGAACTGCGCAAAAAAATTTTCCGGCTTGTCATCCTTGTAAATTCCTCCGAACCAGGAGACCGGCACTATGGCCACGACTTCCGGGACAGCGCGAATCTTCTCTCGATAGAAGCCGGGCAAGCTGAAAGTCAACGACACGCGGTGCCGCACCACCAACCTTTCGGCGGATTCAGCGCTGCCCTCGTCCAGATAAAAAGCTCGCCAAATGGTCATCATCAGGGTGAGCAAGAGCAAAGAGAAAGCGATACTCAACACCGTAAGAATGCTGCGGCGCTTGTTTCGGAAGGCGTTCTTGGTGACAAACCGGCTCAAAGTCATGTTGAACCCCAGGAAGAATGCGCGGACGAGATCACCTAAAAATGTAGGCTTCAAGGATAAACGAACGACTCCGCTTCCGCCAACCTCGTCTCGAACCTTCAAATGGTACTCGCGCAGTCCGCCTGAACCAACCCGAATCCATACTCAATCGGGTTGAACGCGGACGCCAGTGGGAGTCGTCATCCCGCTTACATGACAAATGTCACTGTCACATCGCTAACAGTTTTAACTTCCTGTCCGCGCGAAAAGGTACGCCATATGTAAGATCAGTGTGATTCTAGGCAGGGTTTGCGCTCACATACTTGATGGTAGCCAACACGGCCTGCTGAATAGTTAATTTCGGCTTCCAGCCCAGCGCACGGATCCGCGAGCAATCGAGGAGAATAAACGGACTATCCCCCACCCAACCCCGTTCACCTCCGGAATACGTCAGCTTTGGATGAAGGCCGAGATGCTCGCAAATCCATCCGATGGAATCGTTGACCTCGCAGAATTCATCCGTGCCCAGATTGAAAATGTTTACTTTGGCATCGGCACGTTCGAGGGCGAGCAGAATTGCGTCGATGCAGTCGTGCACATAAAGATAAGATTTCCGCTGATGGCCGTTGCCCAACACATGAAGGTGTTCCGGATGCTCGGAAAGCTGCCGCCAGAAATCGAACACGTGCCCATGCGAGTAACGCTCGCCAAGAATCGATACGAAGCGAAAAATATATCCCTGCATTCCGAAGCCTTCGCAGTAGGCTTGAATCAGGCCTTCCGCAGCCAGTTTGGACGCACCGTATAACGAGGTCTGTATGGGGAAAGGACAAGACTCAGGCGTGGGGAAAATCGTCGGCTCGCCGTAGACCGATCCCGTAGAAGAAAAAACAATCCGTTTGCAGTTCTGATCCCGCATTGCCTCGAGCACGTTCCAGGTTGCGATCGTGTTCTGATCCAGATCTTTGCGCGGATGTTCAGTGCCGAAGCGCACATCAGCATTGGCTGCAAAATGAACAACTAATTCCGCACCCTCCATTGCCAATTGCAGACTATTTCGGTCGAGCAAGTCCGCCTGATGAAACGTGAAGCGAGGATTAGGCAACGCAGTTTCCAGAAACCGTCGCTGCCCGGTCGACATATTATCGAATCCCATTACAGTGTGGCCCGCGGATAGAAGGTGGTCGACTATGTGACTGCCGATAAAACCCGCGGCGCCGGTAACTAGAACGCGCAAAAAACCTCCGCTGGGGAAATGCAATTTAAGTTCATGATGAAAGCAGGACCACGATGATTCGCAGCGTTTCTTCTACGTCCTTCGCGAACACTGCGCGGGCTTGGCGGTAAGGCTTTCACATCCCGCTATCGACTGTTCGAGGAACTCTGACGCAGTGCGATTCGCGTCCCCTTCAGTTCAAACCTGCTATCGCGCCAGACATATCGCAGATTCAGATAGCTGGCGAACCACACTGCAAAGCCGAGCAGGTCGCGCAGCGGATAGAGCCACGGCGCGCGCCGTATTTGCGGATCCCGAACCACCATCCAGCCTACCAGCCACGCCTCAAGCAAGCGGTTCAACGCAGCCACGCCTAGCAGCAGTGCTCCAAGTTTCCAGTGCCCTAACGCCGCGGCTGCCACAAATCCCAGCAGACCGTACGGCATCGCGAAGATCAATCCGCTTCCGAAATGGCCCTTGGGTCGCGAGTAGCGCGTCGTTTGCGCCCAGCGCAATTGGTTTTGCCACATCCGGCGTAAAGATTTCTGGTTCACCACATGGTCGATCACGTACCCTGAGAGCATTACGCGGTAACCCGCCTTCGCAATCAAGTTGCCGATGGCAAAATCATAAGCAATGTAGTCCTGCAACGCGGTGTAGCCGCCAATACTGGCCAGCGAATCTTTGCGCACAACGGTGGTCGGCCCCAACCCAAATTTCATTCCTTCGAGCAGATTCGCCACCAGCACCCCGGCCGTCATCTCCACTGACATCCCGATGGCGGTGAGCCCGGAAAAAAATCCAGCCGCATTCTTGCCGCGGTACACACATGTGACCATCCCAACTTCCGGGTCGAGTAACGGGGGCACGATTTCTCGCAGGTATCGCGGACCAACTTCTACATCGCTGTCGGTCGTAACCAGGATGTCGTGTGCCGCAGCCTCTGCCATGCAATGGAACGCGTAGACCACCGGATTCGGCCACGGCGTGCCGGTTACCAGAACCCGACTTCGTATATTTGGATAGCGAGCGCACACTTCCCGCACAACATCGAGAGCCGGATCATCCGCCTCATCGGCCGCAAATAGAATTTCGTAGTCGGGGTAATCCTGCCGGAAGAAGCTCTCAATATTCTCTTTGAGCCGGGCCTCCAGACCGTGCACCGGCTTCAGCACGGAGACTGCAGGCAGATGCGCGTCGTCAGGAGCGCAACTGATTTGTCTCCGAGCTTCGGAGCGAAACCGGATAACGCCCAATATCGCCAGAATAAGGAACACGGCTGAAGATAAAGTACCAATCAGCGCCACGCCCAAAACGAAATATGAAATCAGCCCGATCAATCCGTATCGCCTGCAGGACTTCGAGAATTTAAAACTATCGCCACAAAGCCGCCCAAGTCGTCAGAGGGCAATTCACAATATACATTTCTACAGTGTTAAGGGGTTAGCAGGATGGCGAAGTCACTTCGAGGCTTTGGGCGCGGTGTTCGAGACATGCTGGTCCGCAATCTTTGTGATTTTGTAATCTTTGTACTCTATGGAGAGAATGGCCCGCCCTCCAAGGCGTATCGCGCTTTCCGTATGATTCTCTGCGGGAAGCCAGAAATCGTTCACTTTGACGTATTTGTGGTCGACTTCCGTGTTCTTGATCCATATAGACGGATTTCTAGCCGGCTCCCCTTCGATCCGCACGACGGCGAACTCTTTCGCATCAACCCAGATTTTTCCGCGGTAGAGAAACTTATTTCTGGTTTTGGGCAAGAGGTTAAGCACGTATTGCGCGCCGTTTGGAGTCGCTTCGTACGCAGCAAAAGTGAAATCGTAGTTGGCAGTGGTCAACGCGCTGTGCTGGAAGTTCTCCTGGTTGAGAAATTCCTGCTCGCTCTCCAGCAGTCTCTTAAAGATATGGTCGACGAGGAACCGGGACCCGCTCTGCGACACTTCGCGAAACTCTTTTGCATTGGGCGCGTGGTAGGTCACATCCACTACCATTTCGGCGTCACGATCACTCGGGAAACCGCGATACTGCATTCGGTAGACGCGCCTGCCGCTGAACTCAACCAACGCCGCAGCCTGCTGCGCATTTCTTTCCTGAAGCCTCCGGGTTACCTCCTCGACGGGTAGCGGCGCACTCTGTGTGAAATACGACGAACCACCAGAACCCGGCTCGTGATATAGATTCTGGCACCTCGCCGTCACACTCCAACCCAGCAAGAACAATCCAACAACCCAGCCAATTCCCCTGTAACGCATGACCGCCTCAGATGCCGAATTTAGATGCCGAACCCGTCGTTTCAGTCTACGCGAAATAGCGGACCGCCGAACTGATATGTGCTGTAGTCAAAGCTGAATTTTCCCGCTCTGAAATTCGCATGCGATTGCTCCAGGTTTTGACCTCGCATGCTTCTTCGAGCTTGGCTTGGTTACCTTTGTGCCTCACTCGTCGGAGCTATTCCCGTTCGCCACTGCTTCGTCGCAGAATATCTCCAGGATCAAACACAAGCCATGATTGCCAAAGCAAACCGGCGTCAGCAGGATCGCATGCAGGCTGTGCTACCCGTCCGCGTGCGGGGAACAGACGCAGCCGGTGTTGCCTTTGAAGGACTGGCGCATACTCTCGACCTCACGCCCCTTGGGGCGCGGTTGGGGGCGATTCGACACGAACTGAAGGCGCTCGACACCTTGATTATTTTTTACCGCCAGCGCCGAATGGAATTCTCAGTAGTCTGGACAAAGCTTCTGGCTGGGACGGGCGAATACCAGGTCGGCCTCCAGGCCTTATCGCACGCAAAGGAAGCTTGGTTAGTCAGTCTATTCAATTCCAGCGGAGAGCAGGCAAGAAAGGCCTCCGCCAGCACTGGAGCACTCTGAACGGAGAAATCATGGACTACTTTCTAAATACACTCTGGTCGAATGAAGAAGGACAAGACGTCGCTGAGTATTCCGTGATGCTTGCGGTCATTCTTGTGATTGTTGTGGGCACGGTCCGGCTGATTGGTTCCAACGCAGGCAACGTGTTCTCTCAAGTCGGCAGCTCGATTCAATAGCCAGGTCAATTCACGGCCCGTTGAGCACGTCACCGCAGATTGCACACGATAGCCTAGAGCAAATCCTGCGGATGACAAGGCAGATGGTCAACCCAACTCTGCAGCCATTTCAGGGACGCAATGCGTTTCCCATCATCAGAGCAAACAGCAACGGAAGATAAATAACTGTGGCTTGCAAGACGTGGCGAGCCATCATCTTGGAGCGAGCGCTGTTCAACGGCATTTTCAGAAATGCCAGACGCGCGCCAAAGTAGAAAAGTGCAAGGCCTAGAACCAGAGCTCCAACCAGGTAGATCCTGCCCGCCATTCCGAAAAAGCTCGGCAGCATGCTGAGTGGAATCAAAATCAGCGAGTAGCCCACAATGCGCCGGGCCGTGGAGCGTCCATCCTCTTCAACTACCGGCAACATGCGAATTCCACCACTCGCGTAATCCTCGCGATAGAGCCATGCGATTGAGAAAAAATGTGGAAACTGCCAGACAAACAAGATGGCAAACAGGATTAAGGTTCCCCACTCGAGACGGCCTCGCGCCGCGGTCCAGCCCAAAACTCCCGGCATCGCCCCAGGAAAAGCGCCCACGAAAGTGCAGATGGGAGAAACCTTCTTGAGTGGCGTGTAGGCGGCAAGATATACAACGGACGTCAGGAAAGTCAGCAACCCGGTCAAAGGATTCGTCAACACCGCTAAATAAATGGACCCTCCAACCGTGGCAATCAGTCCCGCCGTCATCGCGTGAGCCAGGCTCATCCGACCTGCCGGCAGCGGACGTTGCGCGGTCCTGCGCATATGCGCGTCCACTTCGTGCTCCATTACTTCATTGAGCGCCGCCGTTCCACTGGAAACCAGCCCAATACCCAGCAAGGCGTGGAAAAGGCCCCACGATAGCGAGGAGACTCCCGTTTTCTGCGCTCCGAAATAGTAGCCGCACCATGCCGTCATAACGATCAAACTAGTCACACGCAGCTTCATCAACTCGGCGTAGTCGCGCAGTAGAACGGTTGCTTGCCTGCGTAGAAGGAAGAGTGGCTGGGTCATCGTGCTCATTGGAAAGTTAGTGATGTGGTTGTCGTACCGCTTCCTTCACAGGGTCAGACACATTTCCCGAACCGGGCAAGGAGGCAGCTCCCACAAGGCCGCCGAAAAAACTCCAAGGATTGCATAGGTACTCTCATGGCTTTCTAAAGTCAAGTCCAAACTCCGAATCGACCAGCAAACTGGCTCGGATTAAACTCTGAGAAGCTGTTCTAATCCGCTACTGGCCGCCCGAAGAACCACCCGCTGTAAAGCTCTCTGGCGGATCAAAAAAACATTGATGCCACAGCGCGGCGTCCGACAATGTACCGGCCTTCCATTGCTGCAGCGTCGGAAGCGTGGCGGCAATCATCCCTCCGTCTGCGGAATCGAAGATCAGCACAATTCCCGCCAATTCCTGCGGCTTTTGCGCGAGTTCCGGGTAATCCTTGTCCAGAACCGATTTTGCGAACTCCAATCTCAATAGAGGTCCAGCATCTTTCTGGGATTCATTAATCTTTTCCACCGAGACGATTTTTACGGTTTTCCCGCGAAGAGGGCCCCAGTCCCCGGGGAACTGCGCTTTTTCTTCCCGCGTTACATGGAACAAATCCCCCGCCGAAGGCACCGGACTGGGAGGCAGGTCGCTGTCTGGAACGCTGGCCGGCATCTCCAGGTTGTTACGCCAGATCCATCCTCGGGACAGACCTGAGATGCGCACATGGACCCAGTCGCGATTAAAATCAAGCATCTCGAACTCATCGTGTGCGCTCGCCAGGAACAGTGTCTTAGCGCTCAAACTCGCGGCGGCCACTACGGGGGTCCCGGATTTTTTTACCGCGACAAGGTTGGTAGGATGCGCCTGGCTCTTCAGAATCTCCTCCAGGCTATTTGCCTCGGCCTGCAGCCCCCGTACATCCTGCTCGTCAAGTTTGTTCTTCCCACTCTCTGTGCCATTCTTTTCTTTTTCCTGTTCCGCCAGACTCTGGGCCAGGGAGGATGAAAAACTGCCGCCGTTTTCCGGAATTCTGGGCACCGGCGCTGAAATCGTAGGTTCGGCCGGACTACGTTCGGCCGGATTGGGTTCAACCGGATTAGGTTCGGCCAGATCCGGAGCCTTGTCTGTTCGCGCTGGCACAGCGGATGGGAAACTCTTTACGCTGGGTTGTGCTGCTTTGCTAGCGAGTTGATCCGCCAGTTGATCGAGCAGGTCCGCCTCCAGACGGCCATTCGACGTGAGCAGTTGATATCCAGAATGAGCGGCGACCGGGTCGGCGTACCAGGCTGTCACCTGCACGCTCACACGCACCAGGCATCCTCCCGACGCCGTTGAGCTGACTTGAATTTTCGACTGATAGTAACCGCGCTGGAAACGCTCCAAAGGATGATCCACTGACGTGGCGAAGCCATCGAGCACCGGTAAACGCCCCGCCGTGGCAGTTTGCATTCCTTTGAGCGCCTGCTCCACAGTTGCCTTTGACTGGGGGAACGTACGCTCCAACCCGCTTCCTTGCGGGTAGCCGCTTTCGACGAAACACAGAGCCGCGACAAAAGTTAATAATGAGGCCGCGAGCGAACGGCCCGAACCTGCGAAACCATGCTTCATCGCTGCTCCAACTGGTCCCGCATGATCCACCCGTGCTGTCCCTCGTGCGTCTCCACGCCGTACCAATAAGGCGTTGAAATCAGAATCAGGACTTCCGTACCAGCAGTTAGGGATTGCAGCGTGCTCGCCGTGTGAAAAGGAGCGGACTTTAGCGGGGCTCCCGGTGCTTTCACCACTCGTTCAACCTCCTTGCGCAGGTTTTGAACTCGCTCTTCCAGCGTTTTCCCGGGCGCGGATTGTAGCGGCGGCGCATCGTCTGGAGGCTGCGCCGTTCTAGAAGGCTGCGCCGTGCTCGAAGCTGGTGCCGGGTCGATGCGCGCGAGGGGCGCCGCGCGATTTTCCGTCTCTTGAGGCTCGTCCGGGGGCGCGAATGAAGGCGTCGGTGCGGCACGATCATTAGACGGTATCGTGAAAGTCCGCCTCGTCGCCAGTTGCTCTTGCCGCTCTTTTTCTGCTTCGATGTTCTGCTTTTTCATCACCTCGATGGCTTCAAGGTGCTCCTGAATGTCCTTGTATTCTGCGCTTTCGACCGAGCCGTTCGATTGATGAACCGTGCGCCGGAAGTCTTCTTGAAAAAGCGCGTCAATACGCAAAACCGTGTTCTTTTCTCCTTGCGGTGCCACCACGTACCTCACTGCGAGCGTCCCCACGTCTCCGCTATCCTTGAAGTTGCGCGGGTCGATAGCCCCATCGCGAATTTTGTAGAAGACCTTCCCCTCTTGGTCCCATG
The DNA here is from genome assembly GCA_963717205.1 of uncultured Acidobacteriota bacterium. Lineage (GTDB taxonomy): Bacteria > Acidobacteriota > Terriglobia > Terriglobales > Acidobacteriaceae > Sulfotelmatobacter. The sequence goes on from CAVQVP010000003.1 coordinate 1,233,907, forward strand.
CTGGAAATACGCGCGCGGAGGTAGCCGCTTTTGCGCCCGCGACGAACTCGTCTTTGTTGTACTCCTTGGTTCCCCGAATTGTGCCATTCTGAGTGACGTCTACCACAACTTGCTCGACCTCGCTCGCTGGCAGCGGAATATTTACAATCAAGCCTTCCCCATAAGGCAATTTGTCTTTATCGCGGCCCAGAAGTGGGGGCGCCCCCGCCAAGACCAGAAGCAGGGCCAGAAGCAGGAGCCCCGCGATAGCACGATTTCTAGTCTGCCGCTGCTTCTGGTTTTGAACTCCTGTCACAGTTCACGATGATCTCCGTCCCAGACTCCAAAGTCTCGTACTCTCGGCACGTAACTGTCAACATGGGAAGGCGCAGGCAATCGAGCGGGTGGCTAGCAGACAGGTAAATGGTTTGTGAGAATCCTGCAGACATTTGGCTCGGGAAGCACAGTTTTCACTGTAAAGATACAAACGTTTGACTGACCTGTGACAGGGGCTCAACTGGCGGAGCGTATTTTGTTTCGCACGGTGATACGGTGCCAAGCGGTCAAAACGTGAAGCAGAGCAGAGGTGTGGGTCGCCCAAGTGAGGTTCGCTATTAGCCAAATTCGCCACCGGAATCGAAAGGAAAGACCTGAGTTCCTTCAAGTCTGCTATGCAGGGAAAGGCGGGCCACGTCTGAAAGGCGCGGATGCCAGAGACGCTGGAAGAAGAGCGTCAGCGTATCGTTCGGCCCCTCCGAGGGTCGATGCCAGATATTGAGTGGGGGCAACGCTGAAGGATGACATTGTAAAAAAATTGTCAAAACCACTTGAACTTCGGCTTTGGGCCGTAGTAGGATTTCGCGCGGTACGGTGGTAGAACCTTTTATTGTTCTTTTAGTGTCACGAGTAGCAAATGTGAAGGGGTTCGCGTTTGCTGCGTCTCTTTACGGCGTTCTGTGGGATTTTTTTCATCACCGATCTTGATTTAATCTTGCCGAGGAGCCGGCCATGCACGTCTTGAGTCGTTCCAATCTTCGCAAGGTAGTTCACTCTGCGATTTCCCTTCTATCTCTGGCTGTGGTTATTGCGCCGATGATGCTCACGCTCAGCCAGCCGGCGCACGCCTTGCCTGCATTCGCCAGAAAGTATGGCCTGCGCTGCTCAGCCTGCCACGAGTCCTGGCCGATGCTCAACTATTTTGGCCAAAAATTCAAGGACAATGGCTACCAACTCATGAACGATCGTGATGCTCCGATCTGGCAGAATCCCGGGTACTGGCCCGTTACCTTCCGTATCACGCCGATCTGGCACCGCGTCAGCACTGGCAAAGTCGCGGTTGACGTATATTCCGGGGGTGCCGCTACCGGCGCAACGACGATACAGCGGGTCGAACAATCCGGTTTTGACCTCAGCGGCCTCGACTTCCACACCGGCGGCACTCTTGAGAAGAACATCTCCTTCTATGTTCTTCCGTCGTCGGACTCAACTGCGACCTTTCATTTTGAAACCGTCATGGGCCGCCTGGACAACCTGTTCGGCAGCCCCTGGCTCAATATCAAGCTCGGTAAATTCGAACTCGACAACCTGCTTTCTGAAAAGCGCATTTTGACACTAACGGGTAACGGCGGGGTTTATCAGACGTACCACTTCAGTCCTCAGGGCGATGGGAATATCTTCGGGCAGATCGGCGACAATCAGCTCGGCCTCGAGTACATGGGACATTCTGTGGACGACCGCACCCGCATTTCCGCTGCTCTCATTAGTTCGCAGGATGGAAACGTGGGCTTGACTTTGGGATCTAACTCCTATACTGGGTTCTTCACCGGCAGCCAGGCTTTTGACACTGGGAAGCTCGGAGTGCAGCGAGTCGGCTTCTACGCCATGGTGGGAGAGGCAGCAACGTACTTTCGGACTTCAGGCGGGGTGCCCATCCCCGGATCGGGAATTGGCAATAAAGGATTCAGCCGTGTGGGCTTCGTTGGACAATTCTACCTGGGTCAACACTTCGATCTTCAAGTCGTGACTCAGCACGGCTCCGATAACGCATGGTTCGGCCAGGGTTACGGCAACGCAGTAAACACGGATGGCGACGGAGGGGTAATGTGCACGACTCCCACCGGCTGCCCTCCGAACAATGTGCCGGGAACGACCCTTCCGGCGACCGCACGAGCGCCCAGTTGGAACGGCGCCCTCTTCGAGGCTCACTACGTATACAGTCCGCAGCTGATTTTTATCGGCCGCTACGAGTTGGAAAGGGTGTCGCAGCAAGCGACGGTGGGAACTCCCTCGAATCTCGGCAATATCTCCACCTACACCATCGGCTACCGCTACAACCCGTTCATGACCAGCCGTGCTGGTTTTGCGTGGCATAACGAATACAACTGGCTGCATCAGGACGGCACCGCTCCCGATGGGACGAACCTCAATACAAGCGAGCTCTTGATCGGATTTGACTTTGATTTCTAAGCTTTTGATTTCGTAAGAGAGGGAAAGACATGCGGACAAGATTGCAGAAGTGGATGCTTTTGCTGGGCGCGACTGCGCTTTTGGCCCTCCCGCTGACTTCATCGGCGCAGCTCTCGACCTTCGATATCGAGACGCGTATCGGAACGGAAAGCCACATTGGCAATATTACTGGCCATGCTAAAGATGCCCAGCCTGACTATCGTCGCTACTGCGTCGGCTGCCATGGCCCGCTGGGCGATGGGAATGGCGAGAATGCACAGTGGCTCGAGCCGCCCATGTACCCCAAGCCGCGTGATTTCCAGCTAGGAGTGTTCAAATGCCGCTCTACTCCAACCGGGACCTTGCCCACGGATGAAGATCTTTTCAACACTATCGCCCGCGGCCTCGACCGTTCGACTATGCCGCAATGGAGCACCTTTACTAAGCAGGAGCGCGCCGACTTGGTAGCTTGGGTTAAGCACTTCTCTCCGCGCTGGGCGAATGAAAAACAAGGAACTCCTATCACAATTCCTCCCGAACCCGAGGTTACTCCAGAACGCATCAAGGCAGGCCGCGAGGTATTTGCCCGAGTGCAGTGCTGGAAGTGTCATGGCGTGCAGGGGATGGCCAATGGGCCGTCGGCCGCTACTCTCACTGACGATCTGGGTCGTCCGATCGCAGCCTTCAACTTCACCGACGGAACGCGTCCAAAGTGCGGCGATACCGATCGTGACATCTATCGCATATTCATGACCGGCTTGGATGGCACTCCCATGCCGTCGTTTGCCGACAACATCAAGCCCGATGAGGCTTGGGATTTGGTCTTCTATCTCCGCACTTTTATGCGTCAGCACAGCAAAGAGAAGGAGATGGCGAAGCAGCTTGGCCTGAAGCCGGTTGATCCAAACGCCCCTGCGGGACAACAGTAGCGCCTACAGTGGCATCGCAGTCGAAGCTTGAGCTTCGCAGTTTCCAAGGAGAAACTTCCATGAAAAATCGATACAATTTCGCGGTTGTACTATTGGCAGTAGTTCTTGTAGCGTGTGGAGCGCTGATATTAGGTCAGAAAGTGAGCGCGGCTGGCGAAGGCAAAATTACGGGAACCGTAAAACTCGACGGCGCGGCACCGCATATGCGGGGCATCGACATGTCGAAGGATCCTTATTGCGTCAAAGCCAACTCGGCCAGTCCCGCCCACATGGAAACGACTGTGGTCGGTTCGGGTGGTGGATTGGAGAATGTAGCCGTCTATATCTCCGAAGGTTACAGCGGCCCGGCGGAGGCATCGACTACCGAGCCGGTATTCGATCAAAAGAACTGTATGTATACGCCGCATGTACTGGCGATGGACGTCAACCAGAAATTCAAGGTTACGACCAGTGACCAGACCACCCACAATATCCATCCGCTGCCCAACCCGATGACCGGAAATATCCCGTGGAACCAGTCGCAGCCCCCTGGAGCAGCACCCGTGGAAAAGAGTTGGAAGGCCGAGGAAGTCATTCCGGTGCAGTGCAACATCCATCCTTGGATGCACGGCTGGTTCGTTGTGGTCAAGGGTCCGTACGCGACCACCGACGACAGCGGCAATTTCACCATTAACAACGTGCCGCCCGGAAGTTACACCGTGACTGCCTGGCACGAACCGGACGAGAAGCAGACGCAGAAGGTTACCGTCGCTGCCGGTGGCGCGGGAACTGCGAATTTTACTTTTAAGGCGAAGTAGTAAGGTAAACTTCGGCACGGGTACAAGGCAATTCACGAATCGCCGTAGTTCTCGCTGCGGCGATTCGACAACTTAGGCCTGTTTAATGGCCAAAGGCGGAACGATATGGCGAAGCTATTCGCGGTAACGATCATTCTGATCGCAATTGCCTCGGCGATTCCCATCGTGATGCACATGTGGCCCATGCCACAGGACATTTCCACCCACGGCCATCTGATTGATGAACAGTATGCCGATACGATGCTGGAAGCTGGTATTTCGTTCCTGGCCTCTCAGCTCCTCCTGGCCTTTTTCATCTGGAAGTTCTCCAGCCCCAAGCCCGGCGACAAGGTTAAGAATTTCCCAGGTGGCGCTGCGGGATTGGTAGTCGCTGCGTTCCTGTTGGTCGGCACGGAGTGCTTGGCTTTGGGCGTGTTTGGAGTAAAGGCGTGGGCCAGCGTCTATTTCACGCCTCCCGCAGCCGATGCGCTGCCCGTTCAAGTCCAGGCGGGACAGTTCGCATTTTATTTCCGCTACCCCGGCCCGGATGGAACTTTCGGCCCGTTGCACGCCGATAAGATCAGTGAGGCCAACGCGAACTTCTTCGGCCTCGACACCACAAACGACCAGGATTCCAAAGACGACATCGTAACCGCAGAGATGGCCATTCCCGTGAACCGCGAGATTCACCTGCTGATGCATTCGAAAGACGTAGGACACTCCTTCTACGTTCCCGAATTGCGCATCCAGCAGGATTTCGTCCCGGGATTGGACGTGACGGTCCACTTCACGGCAACCAAAGTCGGTAAGTACGAAATCGTCTGCACTCAGCTTTGCGGCCTCGGGCATTACAACATGAAGGCTTATCTCGAAGTGAAGTCTCAGGAAGATTACGATACCTGGATTAAGCAGCAGGCGGCTTTGCAGTAGGAAGTCTTTCGGAAGTTGTTTTGCGAAGGACCTCGCTGGACGCGGGCAAAAGAGGATCCAGGCTTAGCCCCGAGGAAACTGGACAAAATCTCTGTTGAGGTGAGGTGACCACAATGCACGATATGTCAGCTCATGCGGTGCAGCACGGAGCTCCCACCAGCTTCATTCGAAAGCATATCTTCAGCACTGACCACAAGGTCATCGGCAAGCAGTATTACGCGCTCGCATTGCTGGCCGCCTTGATCGGCATGGTGCTTTCCTGGATCATGCGCATCCATCTGGGCTGGGGCAGTTTCGCGATCCCCGGACTGCATTGGCTTTCGAGCACCGGCGCTCCTGGCAACGTCCTCACGCCCGAGTACTATCTGCAGTTGATGACCATGCACGGCACGATCATGGTCTTCTTTGTGCTCACAACCGCGCCGTTCGCCGCATTCGGCAATTTCTTTCTGCCTATCCAGACCGGCGCCGAAGATATGCCCTTCCCCCATTTCAACATGATGTCGTTCTGGGTTACCTTCACCGGTTTCCTGGTTTTGGTTGCGTCATTCTTTTTCGGAGACGGGCCGACCCTCGGCGGTTGGACTCAATATGCCCCCTTAAGTGCGATTGGACCGGTTGGTGGTCCGGGCGAGGGTTTGGGCGTGGTTCTTTGGGCAACGTCGATCGGTCTTTTCTGCGTGGGGCAATTGTTCGGTTCGCTGAACTTCATCACCACAACCCTCGACATGCGTTGTAAAGGCATGTCCCTGCTGCGCCTTCCTCTCACCGCGTGGGGTTGGTTTATTACCTCCGTGATGGGGTTGACGGCATTTGCGGTGCTTATGCCTGCATGCATTTTGCTGATTCTGGATCACGTTGCCGGAACCAGTTTCTTCGTCGCGTCGAACCTGGTGATCAACGACCAGGTCTTACCGCACTCCGGCGGATCGACCCTGCTTTGGCAGCACCTGTTCTGGTTCTTCGGACATCCTGAGGTTTACATCGCAATCGTGCCGGGCATGGGCATTGTTTCGCACGTGCTCATCACCAACATGCGCAAACCGATGCTGAGCCATCGCGTGCTGATCTATTCGATGGGAGCCCTTGCCGTGCTCAGCTACATGGTTTACGGCCATCACATGTTCGTCAGCGGGATGAATCCGGTCTCCTCACTGGCTTTTTCGTTCCCCACTCTGGTCATCACGATTCCGTCCACAATCATCGTTCTGATCTGGCTGGGCAGTCTGTATGGCTCCAAACTCCGCATCAATTCCGCGTCGCTGTTCTCGTTGGCTTTCGTTTCCATGTTTATTAGCGGCGGAGTAAGCGGATTCTTCCTGGCGCAACCTTCGATCGACATCATGTTGCACGCCACTTATTTCGTTGTCGGCCACTTCCACCTGGTGATGGGAGTTGCAGCCATGTTTGGCATCTTCGCCGGAACTTACTTTTGGTTCCCCAAGATGACAGGGCGCATGATGAACGAGACTTGGGGTAGGGTGCACTTCTGGATGAGCTTCGTGGGCGCGTATTGCATCTTCATGCCGTTCCATTATCTCGGAATCGCCGGCAACGTGCGCCGCTACCAGGCTTTCACGGACGACTACCTGATCCCGCTGATCCCGGTGCACAAGTTCATCACGATCGCGGCGCTGTTCACCGGATTTGCTCAGTTGATTTTCGTCTACAACCTGATTCATAGCCGGTTCTGGGGCGCGCACGCTCCGAACGATAATCCGTGGGAGGCCACTTCTCTCGAGTGGAGCACAGCCACACCCCCGCCCCACAACAACTTTGGCGATAAGATGCCCGTGGTCTATCACGATCCGTATCAGTACAGCGTCGAGGGCGCGAGCGCTGACTACATCATGCAAACCTCGCCGGAGAAGGTTCACAGCCCGGACGAAGAGAAATAAACAAATGAGCTGGGCACGGCAGTAAATAGAAGCTATCTTGTGATGGCTTTTGGGTAGGCAGGGTTGGGTAGGCAGGTTGGGTAGGGCAGGGTTGGGTTGGGTAGGGCACGACTTCAGTCGTGCCGTCCAAGGCCAATTCTGACGCGGGCTTTAGCCCCTGAGGTTTTGTGCTTCTAGTAACACAGCATCTAGTAAGTAGCATTTTGAAGATATACGTTTTCGGACCTTAAGAAACAGGGTCAGCAGTTTTTACCAGGGAGAGTTAGCAGTATGGCAACCACAGCTCACGAACCGCCGGAAATCGAACTCGAACGTTTGCCGAGCCAGGGCTCCGGAAACGGGGGCTGGCGCAATCTGGTTCCCGCCGATGGCGATCTGCGCCGCGTCAAAGACCATCACGCTCCTCCTCCCGCAAGTACCGGTATCTGGGTAGCGCTGGCGGGTATTACGATGACCTTTGCCGCCTTCACCAGCGCTCTGATCGTTCGTCAGGGAGCGGCTCCCGATTGGCAGCATATCACTCTTCCCCCGGTGCTTTATCTGAACACACTGATGATCATCGCCAGCAGCGTCACCTTGGAAGTATCGCGCCGCCGGGTTGCAGCGTTTATGGGCGACTCGCACGATAAACATCGGGCAGAGAATCCAGCTCGCTGGCTGTATATAACGCTGTTCTTAGGATTGCTTTTTGTTGCGGGGCAGACTTTCGCCTGGATGCAGCTCCGATCTCGGGGCTTCAAACTTTCCACTAACATCAGCTACTCGTTCTTCTATGTGTTGACCGTGGCCCACGCGCTTCATCTGCTCGGCGGCCTGGGCGGTCTGGTGCGCGTGATCGGGAAGTTGAATCATTCTGTTCTGAAAAGAAGTACGCTGGACGCCACTTCGCGCTACTGGCATTTCATGGGTGTCCTGTGGGTGTACCTGCTTTTTCTGCTTTGGATGAAGCTCTAACCCAGTTAAAGGTAGGAGGCAAAGTGAGCCAAGCCGATCTTTCAATTCACGGGCAGGTGTCGCGATCCACCGCGACGGAGATAATGACCGCGCCCGCATTCTCAGTCCCCGCCAAGAAATTGGCGATGTGGCTGTTTATCATCGCAGACAGCGCAACCTTCGCTGGTTGCCTGGTCGCCTACGGATTTACGCGGGGCGCCACTCCGAATTGGCCAAGGCCTTTTCACAGCATCACCAACGTTGCGGTCATGACCTTCATTCTCCTATCCAGCAGCCTGACTATGATGATCGCGGTACGCGCGGCTGAGATCGGCGACAAGGCCAAGGCCTTTCTTTGGATGATGATTACGGCCGTTGCCGGAATTCTGTTCGCCGCCCTGCATCTTCGCGAATGGATGGGGCTGATCAACGAGGGCGCGACGCTATTTCACAATCCGTGGGGCACCCCTGCGTTCAGTTCGCTTTTTTTCAGCATCACTGGCTTGCACTTGCTGCACGTCAGCGGCGGCGTGGTCGCTCTGATCGCGGTGGGAATTAGCTATAAGGGCGGACGCTACCAGGCCGATGACCTCGAAGTTACGGGCCTTTACTGGCACTTTGTCGACCTGGTTTGGATGTTTGTGGTGCCGCTGGTCTATCTCATGAATCTCTCTCACTAAGACTGGAAAGAGGCAACTACTATGACAACCGCAGACACACCCAAGAATGGTGGGATGACCAGAGATCTGATCGTTTACGTTTGCCTGTTGGCCCTGGCCGGGATCCAATTTGTCATCGCCTATCAGGACATCAGCGCATCACAGATGTTTGCCCGCATGATGATCGTCGCGTGCATCGAGGCTGGGGTCGCGCTCTTGTTCTTCATGCACCTGTCGGACAGTCGTGGACTGCGCTGGTTCGTCCTGATCTTTACCGTGGCTGTAATCATGGGCCTGCAGTATGGATGGTCTGACGCCTTCCGCGTCTCAAATGGCGTACCATGGGCTAGGTGACCGGGCTAGGTGAACAAGCTGGCTTCGCCAAGTCGCTTGGGGAAGAAGGTATCGATGAAGGTTTCTCGATCAGTCTGGATTATTGGTACCGTGCTGGTGGGACTGATCATCCTGCTCGCTCCGATGCCGGCCTCCGGTCAGAGTTGCGCGCTTTGTTATACCCAAGCAGCCTCTTCGGGCGCGCGTATGATTCAGGCTTTGAAAAGTGGCATCCTGATCCTCATCGCTCCCCCGACCTTGATGAGCATCGGGTTATGCTTCGTCTGCTATCGCCGTCGTAATCAGACTCGCAACGATGTCGCCGAATCCGACATCAATTGGAATAAAGGCAACTCCCGCAACGATTGGTAGAGCTCCCACCTCAACCCTGTCATGCTGAGCGAAGAAGGATCGTCTGAAAGACGGTCCTACCCAGTCGAAGCATCCCTAGTCCATACTGATCACTCGCGTGTGAAGGGACTTCGAATTTGTTTGACTGCGCGTTGTGAGACAACCTTACTTTTTGTAAACTGCCCCGCCCTTCATCACAAACGACACATGTTCCAGCACACTGATGTTCTGTAGCGGATCACCCGGCACCGCAACGATGTCGGCCAGGTATCCCGGCTCCAAGGCACCGATTTGCCCGTCCCAGCCGAGCAACTTCGCTCCATTCAGCAAATCAGCCTGCATCACCGCCAGCGGCGACATCCCATACTTCACCATCAGCACAAATTCCCGTGCCTGCGTTCCATGAGGAAATGGACCCACATCGGAGCCGACCGCCATCGGAACTCCCGCCGCGACCTGTTTGCGAAAGTCCTGCACCTTCAAATCGAGCATCGCATGCTCGCGCGCGGCTTGTGCCGGCGTAGCTGCGTGATCGGCAAAGTAGTCGAAGATGGTAAAGGTCGGCACGGCGAAAATCTGCTTTTCGCGCATCAGCCGGATGGTTTCTTCGCCGAGTTGGTTGGCATGGTCAAGCGAAGCAACTCCCGCCCGCGCCGCAAACAGCGTTCCTGGTTCGCCAGTGGCATGAACCGCGACGCGTTTGCCCGATCGCGCCGCCTCCTCGACCGCAGCCTTCAATTCGGCTTCGGTGTATTGATAGATCGTAGAGAATTGGCCGTCCCGCACCTTGTCGGGCCCGGTCTCGTAAATCTTGATGAAGTCTGCACCTTCCTTAAACTGCTGCCGTATCGCGGCGACCAATTCGTCCTTATTGTTGGCGTAGGTGGCATTGGAGAGCACATGCTGAGCCGGATTGTAGTGGATGGCATCTTCGTGTCCGCCGAGGATGTCGATCGCGTTCCCGCTGATGCGCATCCGAGGGCCCGGAAGCAATCCCTCATCAATCGAATTGCGAACCGCGGTATCGGCCGACCCAGCCCCTTCGGTTCCCATATCGCGTTCTGCCGTGAAGCCCGCCATTAAGTCGTCCCGCGCCGCAAGCAGAGCGATGATCGTGCGCTGCGGCACTGATTCTTCCACCGTCTGCAAGTCCTCCGCGCCGGGATGCAGAAACAAATGCACGTGCGCATCAATCAGCCCAGGCAGCAAAGTTCGATCCCCCAGATCGATCACCTCCGCATCCGCCGGATGCTTCACTGACGAACCCACCTCCACGATTCGTTCGCCCTGCACCAGCACTTCGCCCGGTTTCACCAAACGTCCGCTCTTTATATCCAGTAAACGAGCAGCGTGCAGCACGATCGCATGAGGCGCGGGCGTTTGCGATTGTGGTTGTGTTTGTGCCGAGGATATTCCCAGGAAGGTAGGAGGAAAAAACAGAAATAGAAATGATGAGAAGAACCAGCGACTTTTGCTCATATCAGTACGGGATGGTACCACCGTAGGTTATGCGAGGCCACCGCAAACCTCCTCAGCCAAAAACCGCCCCTTCGACAAGCTCAGGGCAGGCTCTCGGCTGTCCGTTCGAGCGAAGCTCGACGCGCTCTCATCACGGTAAGTAACTAGCAGCAAATCCTCTTGAAAAGCCTATCCGCCCAGCTCCAGACTCTTCAAGTCCTCCAGCAACGCTTTCTCCACCTTCTTCTGCAACTCCGCCGGCAGTTTTTTCCCACGCGATGTCAAATAAAAGGCATCGATCGCCATCTGCCCTTCGGTGTCAATCAACGCGATTTCGATATTGCACTCCTGCCGCGAGAGGCAGGAACTGATCCGATGCAACAAACGGGGCCGATCCTGCGCAATCACCTGCAACAGCGTACTCGTCGACGAACACAGGTCGTCGAAATCAATCCGAGTCTCTATCATCACCTTGACTCTGGCGTGCTTTTCGCCGCGCTGACGATCGCGCAGCATGCGATCAAGATCCGCTTCACCCGCCAATACTGCCGCGATACTTTGCTTGAATCGTTGCCACTCTGAGAGATTTAACTCGAGCGTGCGGAAGCGGTCGGTGAAGTAGAGCGTGTCCACCACGGTTCCGGCCTGGTTCGAAAAAGCATTGGCCTTCACAATATTCATTCCCCAGGCCGCCAGCACGCCGGTCAACGTAGCGAACAACGACGGACGATCCTTGGTCACCAGAGTCAGCTCATACCAATGCCTTCCACGCTTCAAATCCACCTGCACCCGATCACGACGAAACTCCTCCGCCATCGCCATGTGCGCCATCACTTGTTCGGCGGAGTGGACCAGCAAATACCTCTGCGGAAATCCCTCTACAAAGTCCTTGAACTTCGCACCCGTCACAGGAGCCAGGCTGCGCAGCCGAGCCAGTTTGTCGTCGCTGGCATCGCCGTGCACACGCTGGTCCGCACTTCGGTTGAGGTAGTTCGCTGCGGAAATATAAAGCTGCCAGACGTTTTCTGCCTTCCACGGGGTCAGCGCCTCCGGATTCACCGCCTTGATGTCCGCATAGGTCAACAGACACAGCATCTTCAGCCGCTCGGGCGTGCCGGCCTTCTCCGCGAACGACGCGACCGTTTCTGCGTTGAAAATGTCTCGCCGCAGTTGCGCCGACATTTCCAGGTGGTTTGCGATCAGGAACAACACCATCGCCCGCTCCCCCGGCTCGACATCCAGACGATCCAGGCAGCGGCCGGCTATCTCCACACTCGCCACCACGTGATTGTTGCCCGGCACTCCTTTCCCCGTGTCGTGCAGCAACAGCGCGAGGTAAAGCAACTCCGGATCCTCTAACTCCGTCAGCAACTCCGCATATCGCCTGTCCCATTCCGATTGAGATTGGTTCAACCGGTGCAGACTTTCAATAGCCAGAATCGAGTGTTCGTCCACTGTGAAGCGATGATAGTAATCACGAACCACCAGCGAATCGATGGGCTTCAGTTCCGGCAGAAGCAAAGTGAGCAGGCGGAGCGAATGCATGGCGCGCAAAGCTTCCGCAGCATGCGGTTGCAGCAGCGTTTCCTGTAGGTAGAGCCATAGTTCCGCACCCCGCGGCGGAGTCACGGCCAGCGCCGGCAGCGCCTGTTCGATTCTGTGCTCAGTGTTTGCGCTCAGCTTGAGCCCGTGATGCGCCATGAAATGAAACAGCCGCAAGAGCATTTCAGGATCTTGCAGCGAAGATGACTGCTGCAAAAAAATCAGCCCATCCACCACCGAAAAATCAGGACTCGAGGGCCGCGACCGCCAGTCCTGAATTTGCCGTCGCAAGGAAGACCACGCCTCCGGAATCTCCTCGAGCAGCTGCATTACGGTGCGCTGCACTGCGCGGGCATGCCCGAAATAAATCCGCATCCAATCCGCAGCGGTCAGCTCCGCTGCGTCTGCTGCTCCGATTTTCCGTACCGCGGCTTCGTCCTGCGCCTCCCAGCTCAGTGCGTTGTCGTCCCGGCCGTGGCGAAAATGCAAAAAACATCGAGCTGCCATCAGGAATTCCAGAGCCGCATCCAACTGCTTACGCACCGGTGCGCGCAGCAGGCTGGCTTCAGGCCAGTCGCCGAGCTGGCCCATGGAAGAGATCAGCGCCAGCCAGCAAGCCACGTTGTAGTCTCGCAGACCGCCCGGTCCCTCTTTTAAGTTTGGCTCAAGATGGAATACTGTCTGCCCATATTTTCCATGCCGCTCCCGCGTTACTTCGGCCAGTCCGCGCAGCAACGGCTTTGACTCGCGCATCACCAGCTTGGGAATCAATTTGTCATGAAGCCGCGCAAATAACCCGTGGTCCCCCGCCAGGTAGCGGCAATCGAGAAGGGAGATCGTAAATTCCGTATTGTTGGGATCGAAGCGGTCGCACTCTGCCAAAGTGCGCGATGCAGGGCTTAACTTGAGCTTAAGGTCCCACAGTTCCTGGGAGAATCGCTGGATGGCCTCTTTGTGAGTTTCTTCGCCGCCACGATCGGCATACAGAAAAAGCAGATCGATGTCAGAGTAGGGAAACAGCCAGCCCCGCCCAAATCCTCCGGTCGCTACGAGTGCGAAGTTCGCGGGGCCTTGCTCATCGGCCGAAACCATGTCCTGCCAAAGCCGCCTGAGGATTTCTTCGATGAGCCGCGTCCGTCGCGCGACTGCCGTGCGTCCATTCCCCGTCACTGCGAAATCACGACCAATTTTCGCCGACTCTTCGGCGAGGGAACCCCGCAGTTCACTAATCAGTGAAGACGCTGCCGTCATGACGATGGGTGACCGTTGCTCTCATGTCTTTGGGAGAGGAGTGCTGATACTCAGTCGCTACGATGCCTGGTGATGTATGAATGGAATTATCTTTAATGCCTTAATACGATTGCGGTCTCTTCCCCAGACATTGCCCTACAATGCGCCCTCGCCCCGCTCCTCATTGCGAATACGAATCGCTTCGTCCACGCGCGTTAGAAAAATCTTTCCGTCGCCAATCTTACCCGTGCGTGCCGCTTCGAGTATGGCTTGCACTGCCTTCTCCACCATCGCATCCGCTAAGACCAACTCCAGCTTGGTCTTGGGAATGAGATCGACGCTGTATTCGCGGCCTCGGTAAACCTCGGTGTGACCCTTCTGCCGCCCGTGTCCCCGAACCTCGATCACCGTCATGCCTTCGACGCCAATCTCGTGCAACGCGCTCTTTACCGCCTCCAGCTTGGAGTTTTGTATGACTGCTTCGACCTTGGTCATGATTTTGTTCTCATGTTCGTGCTTCCGCAAGCGAGATCCATGTGAACACAATCCGGCACGCGCTCACTTTATCGTTTGCCGCCTCTTCGCGGAAATTGAAAGTATTTATCGTTCCCATCAGGTTTTGTTATGCAATCCTGCTGTCATCCTGAGCAAGCGTTCTTTGCGCAGCGAAGGATCTTGGGCGAGCCGCGCGTTGCGTCGCGTTCTTTGCGCGACGCAATAATCGCAGCGGTTGGCTCGCTTCCTAGTTCACTTCGCCGACCCTTTTTGCACCTCCGCAGCTACAGGAGGCTTGGCGAACTTTCCGTCATCAACCGGAATGTTCTGCTTGACCTCGGTCAACTGAATCGTGAAGCGCCCGCCCGGCCGCGCCAGCGTCCAGCGATATGGAATCTTCACTCCGCCCACTTCGCGGTAGTCCGCATAATCGATCTGCGTGGGCATCCGCCCGAACGGAGTCTCTCCGTAACGAATCAGCCGTAACAGTAACCCAGACTGAGCGTCAAAATAAAGTCGCAGCGGCGTTTTTTCGCCGCGCCTGCCGACTACGAAGTAAGCATCGTGGTCGCCGATCTTCTCCATGCCTCGCACCTGCAGTTCGCTGAACATCCCCTTCAAGTGCGCCGCAAAGTGGAGATCCGCGTCCATAGCTGCACCGTCGATGTCCGGTCCGTGCATCTCGCGCACCGGCCGCCCCGGAGCGCCCAACCAGCCATCGTGGCCATCGAAAGCGGTGACGCTGTCTCCATCGGGAGTGTGCGTGAACGATACTCGCTTGTCCGGATCCTTCGAGAAAATATCGATGGGAACATCCCGGTCTCCAAATGTGATCGTTCCCTTCATCACGCGGCTCGTAACCTTATCGATCGCAGCAGAGCCGCCCACCGCCTTCAGATACTTGTCCAATAACTGATCGCCGGTGGGACCGCTGGCCTCGTTCGTCTCTGCCCCTCCTTCGCTCTTCTTCGCTTCGCCGACGCTCGGCTTTAGATCTTCCGCCATCACCGGTGGCGTTACCACAGGATCAGTACTGCCACGGTGGCACGAATAGCAGGTTACTTCGCGATGTCCGTCGAAGTTCTCTTGATTGATGGTGAACATCATCTCCATCATCTTCCGCGCCGTCTGCTTCGGCTTCTTGTCGTCTTTTTCTAACGCACCCTGCACATGGCAAAACTCGCACTCGACACCAAGGGAGGCGCTTATGAACTGCATCCCAGGAATCACTTGATCAGCTGGGATGCCCTTGAGCACCTGAATGTTTTTGAATTGCTCCTCTGCCTTCTTCGGCGCGGTGTTAGCCGCGGCAGAAACTCCCGACTGCGTTTGTGCCAAGCCAAGGAGCACGGCGCAAATCGCCACGAAGCTAAATGCTCCAATTACTAACATTGGTTTGTTATTTATCATGAAAAAGCCTCGTAAGAGATTCAAGAAGGAATTCTTGTCAGCGATCGCCGCGCGGAGGTTCCCGGCGCCCTCCCGCGATTCGAGTTTATTAATCACTCTTTCACTCTTTTACGGCTGGTTACTGTACACGTACTTCCCAGAAAGTTCAGCAATCACAAATTTTTCAGGCAAAATCCCATCTACTCTTGCCTTTTGATGCGGAGGCACAAACAAGAATACGCGCTCCCGGCCGGACCAATCGCGCTGCAAATCCGCATCGCTCAGATAAATCTTTGGCGCATCCGCAAATGTCGAACCGAACCACATCGACGTTGTCCGTCCCTCCACCAGGTCGATCGGCCGTTGTAGATAAAACAATAATGACGAGCCGAAAGCCTGGTCCCCATAAATCATCACCTTATTCTCAGGCTTCGCCCGGATCGCAATCTCCTGCGCTAGTTGCTTTGAAGAAAGATAAGGGCCGAATCTACCCAGCGCAATGTGCGCCGCCACCAGAAACACTGCCATTCCCGCCGCCAGCGCCCAAGTCGCAGAATAGTGTCGCCGAAACAGACGCAGAATGAACGACAGCAACGGAGCCGCCAGCAACACCACTGCCGCCAACGCCGCCGGCAGCCGCAGCGCCGCGAACGAAGCATAGCTTAAGTCCAGTATGTGCGATGTCGAAAGGGTGTACGCGTCTATGTCCTGCCGGCTCAAAACATTTCCAATATCCGCCTCGAACGGCAGATTCCGCGACTGCCATAGCCCAATCGACAGCATGACGCTGGCCGCGATCCCAATCACAGCCAGAACGCCTGCGGAGGGCACGAGCCAGCCGGCGCGGACTCCCTGTTCACACTCCACTTGTTCGCACTGCGCAATTCCGTCGGCCAGCAACAGCAAGAGCGGCAAATACGCGGGGAATGTGTAGTACTCCTGATTGGTCGAGATGGCAAAAAAGATCAGCACCACTCCCGCAAAGATCCAGCACAGCAACCGGGTCCGCGTCGCAAAATCGTTTTTCCACTGCACTTCATTCCGGCCAGAAATGCTGCTGCTTCGGTTTCGCCACTCTCGTATCGCAGTCCTTATCGCAGCAGCCAGGTACAGACTCCACGGGAAAAGCCACACCATGTGCAACGTCCAGTACAGCGTTGCGGGCAGCTTGTTGTAATCGCGCGGATATCGTTTGCCAAGAAATCGCAGGAAATGTTCGTTCACGAAATAAAACCAGAAGAAGCCCCGATGTTCATTGGTGCCGGGATTCCGCAAGCCCGCCAGAATGTGCCACGGCGCGACGATTGCCAAAAATAACACCAACCCCGAGATCAGCCGGAACTCCCGCCATCGCCGCCATTCGCCGGTGAGCACCAGAAAGAAAAATACCGCGCCACCAGGGAAGACCAGCGCAATCAATCCCTTGGTCAACACACCTAACGCCATCAGCGCATATCCCGCATACCATCGCCAGGGTGCGGCCTCCGGCTCCAGTGCGGTCAGAAAAAAATAAAGTGCCGCTGCGATCAACAGGCTTAGCAGCACGTCTGGGATCAAAACACGAGTAAAGAGATACACGCCCGCGCAGGTGTAGACGAACAACCCAGCATAAATACCTGTGCGTTCCCCAAATGCACGCCGGCCCCAGCGAAATGCCAGGATTCCCAACAGCATGATCGACAGCACCATCGGCAATCGCGTGCTGAACTCGTTCACGCCAAGAACTTTATAACTGAATGCGACCAGCCAGTAGGGCAGCGGCGGCTTTTCCAGATACCGAACACCGTTGATGTGGAGGGTGACATAATCGCCGGTCACCACCATTTCGCGCGCGGCCTCAGCGTGCGTGCTGTCAGCATCATCCAGCAGGCCGGGAGTGAACATGGACCCGACGTATACCGCGAGAAACACCGCGGCCAGCGCGCAGTAAGCAACCAGCGGACCGCGCCTGCTCTGCGCGTTATCTGTATGTGTCGTGAAAGATGCCGGATTCGCCTTCAAAAGGATGAGCCCAATCCAGTGTTACAAATACCACCGCAGTCAGCAACTATTTCGCTGTCATTCGAGCTAAGCGTGCTTTGTGCCGCGTGAATCGCGCGTTTGGCTCGCTTCCTTGTCAGACTGCTACCCCGCTCAATCAATGCTTTCCACCAGCGCCGCCCGGCCTGACAAAATATCGCCACTTGTCCATTCCTGCCGGAATCGCCACATCGAAGAAGCCAACCATCATTTCTTGCGGCGTTTGATCGCCCCATGTCACCATCTTCTCGGGATCGGGATTATGCGGATTATTTCGCGAATTGTCATACCACGCCACTGCGCGCAACTTCGTCCCGGCTTTCAACTCCCGGGGCTGCGCCAGTTTGTAACTCAGCTGCCAGTGAAAGTGATAATTCACGCGCAACAAAGTTTCCACGCTTCCGTCGTCATGCACAATATCGTATTCAAATCGTTTTCCGCGCAGATGCATATGCGGGAAAAAACTCAGCAGCGTCGCATCGTTGGGCAGCGTTCCCTGAACCTGCACGCGAAAATCGTCCGCTCCCGGAGGAATCATCAGCGCGTGATTATTCAATTGCAATGTGACAACCCGCTGCTTCGGCGGACTCCTCGCGAACACCAGCCCAACGCTCGTCTCATCGCTTGCTGCTTCGCCATTGGTCGTATAGTGCATCTGAAACACCAGATCCGATCCCGCCGGCACAAATTTCGCCATCCCATCAGCCCACCGGTCCGGAGCGCTTCCCGGCGCGTACACCAACAACAGATCGCTGGTGGTCTCGTGCGCCTGACGCTGCTCTTCCGGATCGCTCAACATCGATGCCGTAAAAGGCTCGCCCACCGGCGCATGCCGAAGCCACGACGAATCCGGTGGCCGGATGTACACCACAGCATGGTGCACATGCGCCGCGCTCGAAGGCCGCACCTCCACCATCTGCACCCACTTGTCTTCGGCAAAATGCGTAGCCACAATCTCGTATGTGTACTCCACTTCGCCTCGCGCGGGAACATGTACCGGCTTGGGCATCTTCACCACTGCATCCGGCTGCGGAATATTCCAGCCTTCGCTCCACTTCCGTGGTGCCGGCGCATCCTTCGCATCTCCTGCAGGCGCTCCAGCATTTGCCCACGCCATGATCGTCGCGATCTGCTCCACGCTCAATGATGGATCATTGGCAAAATGTCCGTAGCGGGGATCTGCAAACCACGGCGGCATCATCCTCATCTCAACCGCCGCCGCCATCTTCCGCGCCCATGGCCGCGTCTGCTCATAAGTCACCAGCGGCATCGGCGCGGCTTCGCCACCTCGGTGACAGCTTTGGCATTTGTCCTGCAGGATCGGAACCACATCCTTATAGAAGGTACTCAGCGAAACAGGTTGGGATTGTTGTTCGTATCCCTTGGCACCGGCGATCGTGATCTGCTGCGTCGCCCCAATAATAATGATGAGCAAAGAGAGCGTCGCCGCAAGATGCGTCACGAGGTTCCTCACGAGCGCAGAAACTCCAGCGTCAATGCCCAAGCCTGTCGCGCCGAGTGCGGGTCGTACGCTGCTCGTTCATCGCAGAAGAATCCATGATCAGCACGCGAAAACTCAACGTTCACATAAGTCTTGTGTTCGGCGCTCAACGCCTCAGTCACCGCTTTCCGGTGTTCCAGCGTAATGTGCTTGTCCAATCCGCCCCAGATCAGCAACGTCGCCCCGTGCAACTTCGCCGCCAGATCCAGAAGACCGGGAGCGATCCCTCCTCCGTAAAACGAAACCGCCGCGCGCAACGGAACCACGCTGTTCGCAATAAAGGAAACGCGGCCACCCATGCAGAATCCCACGCTCGAAATCTCACCCGGCTTCACCAGCGCATTCGACCGCAGCCAGTCGAAGGCCGACCTGGTGTCCGCTTCAGCCGTCTCTGTCGTCACCGCCTTTAGATGGGGCATGACCGAAGGAAAGTCTTTATAGCTCACCTCAAAACCCGGCGGCGCCGTGCGATGAAACAGTTCGGGCGCGATCACGACGTATCCCTCCGCGGCAAACCGGTCGCCGACGCTGCGGATGTGATGATTCACGCCGAACGCTTCCTGAAAAAGTAGCAAGCCGGGATGCGGTCCCTCCCGCGTCGGTCGCGCCACATAAGCTGCCATCCGCGTTCCGTCAGCAACGGCCAGCTCTACGCTCTCTTTCATGATCGAGACGTGCGTCATATTGACTCCCTACGCTGAACCCAGAATGATCAGGACGCATCCTGCAACGGCGAGAATGATTCCAATTCCAAGAAAGAGAAGCTGGATTCCTCCCTCGCCGTTCGGCGCCCAGAAATTGGCAACGAAAGGCCGACTGGACTGCGTCTTTGCAAAGAATCTCCTACCAGTGCTCTTATAGAAGAGCACATTCAGCAATCCCATCACGAGAAAAAATCCGCCGAACAATTTATCGGGATGAGAAGACAAAATCACGTAGACAAGCCATGCCATCCAGCCAGTGAGCATTATCAGGAATGCGATTACCCAGCGCGTAGATTCGACACCTTTCTTCATTTGCACCTATGGGCACAGCTGCTCTTAGTCTCGCACAACCGTAACTCACGCATCCGCTTGGCCAAAAAATGCTACAGTAATCGGTCATGTCTGCGCCCGATTCCATCTTCGTTCGCGCCTGCAAGTCGCAGCCCGTCGACCGAACTCCTGTCTGGTTCATGCGTCAGGCCGGGCGTTACATGCCTGAGTACCGCGCCGTTCGCAAACAACATTCCCTGCTTGAAATCTGCAAGAAGCCCCAACTCGCCGCCGAAGTAACGATTACTGCTGCTGAATTTCTTGGCGTTGATGCCGCCATTATTTTTGCCGACCTGCTGCTTCCTCTCGAAGTGATGGGCCTGCCCTTTCATTTTGCCGCCGGCGAGGGCCCGGTCATCGAACGGCCTGTTCGCACCCTCGAAGATGTGGGTCAACTTCGCACCGACCGCGCCGCCGAGCTGGGTTATGTATCCGAGGCGGTGAGTTTGGTTGCGAAACATTTCGCGAGCAAGCTCCCGGTAATCGGTTTTTGCGGAGCACCTTTTACTCTCGCCAGTTACATGATCGAAGGCGGCGGCTCGCGTCATTATCTGCACACCAAGAAAATGATGTACAACTCCCCGGCCAACTGGGATCAGTTGATGCGCAAGTTGGTTGACGTGACTGCTGAATACTCCGCTGCTCAAGTTCGCGCTGGCGCCGACGTCATCCAGATCTTCGACAGTTGGGTGGGTTGTTTGAGCGTGGAGGACTATCGCCGCCACGTTTTGCCGCACGTCACGACACTTGTCAAGGGCATTCAAAAGTCCGGCGCTCCAATCATTTATTTTGGCACTGACAGCGCCACGCTGCTTCCGGCGATGAACGAAACCGGGGCCGAAGTCATCGGCCTAGATTGGCGCATCCCGCTTGACCGAGGGTGGAGAGATCTCGAATATCGCTGCGCCGTTCAAGGCAATCTCGATCCGGTACTGCTTTTCGCGGATTGGAGAGAACTGAAATCTCGCGCGGAACACATTCTGCACCTTGCAGGCGGACGCCCTGGCCACATCTTCAATCTCGGCCACGGCATCTTGCCGGAAACGCCGGTCGAAAATGTGAAGAACCTGGCTCGCATGGTTCAGGAGCATTCGCCAATGAATCCGGAAGCGGAAAGCCGCATACCGAAAGTTGGAAGTCGAATCCCATGACTCGCATCGCGATCATCGGCGGCGGTATCACCGGACTCGCCGCCGCATTCGCGCTCGAAGAGCATTGCTGCGCCGGAGCACTCGAATACACAGTCTACGAATCCTCGCAGCAGCTTGGGGGCGTCCTGCGTACGGAGCATGTTCAGGGCTGCGTTGTGGAAGCTGGCCCAGATTCCTTCATCAGCGAGAAGCCATGGGCCGCCGATCTCTGCCGCTCGCTCGGCCTCGGCGATCAACTCATCGGCTCAAACGACGCCGAGCGCAAAACCTACATCCTGGTGCATGGCCGCCTCATCCCGATGCCCGACGGCCTGATGTTCATGGTCCCG
This sequence comes from uncultured Acidobacteriota bacterium, assembly GCA_963717205.1. Lineage (GTDB taxonomy): Bacteria > Acidobacteriota > Terriglobia > Terriglobales > Acidobacteriaceae > Sulfotelmatobacter. Next base: position 1,255,288 of record CAVQVP010000003.1, read on the forward strand.
ACAAAGATTCTGGCCACGGGATTCTCTCCGCTTTTTTCCTGGTCCACCAAACTGCGCATGGCGCGGGAGCTTCTTCATCCCCCGCGCGCCGGGGATGCCGATGAAAGTGTAGCGTCTCTCGTCGAACGCCACTACGGCGCGGAGATGGTCGATCGCCTCGCCGATCCGCTCCTCTCTGGCGTTTACGGTGGCGAAGCGGCCAGCCTCAGCGTTCGTGCGGTTCTTCCGCGCTTCGCCGAGATGGAGCGCGTTCACGGCAGTCTTGGCCGAGCCATGCTAGCCGCACGCAAAAAAATGCTTCGTCCCGCAAACAAGCCAGCGCCTCCGCTGTTCACTTCTCTCAACCGCGGCATGCAGCATCTCGTCGAATCCCTGGTGCCGCGGCTGAACCAGACCTCACTTCTAACCTGCACTCCCGTGCAGTCGATTCAACGCGAGGCTGGGGGAAACTGGAGCGTCTCGGCTGGACCGAAGTCCGGTCATTTTGAGGCCGTAATTCTCGCTGTGCCGACTCACGCCGCAGCGAAACTTCTGTCGAACTGCAGCCCGGAACTCGCTGCCGAACTCGCCGCCATCCAGTACAGTTCTTCCATCACCGTCGGACTCGGCTATGATCGCAGCGTTCGCCAGTCCCTTCCTCCGGGCTTCGGATTTCTCGTACCGCGCAGTGAAGGCAGGCAATTGATGGCTGCAACCTTCGTTCACAACAAGTTTCCCCACCGCGCCCCCGAAGATCGCGCTCTGCTGCGCTGCTTCTTCGCGGGATCGACCGCAGAAAAGATGTCGCAGCAAACCGACGACGCCATCATCGCTGTCGTCCGCAACGAGCTGCAGCAGATCCTCGGGCTGCGGGCGATGCCTCTCTTTGGCCGCGTCTACAAATGGAAGTCGGCCATGGCACAGTACGGAGTTGGCCACCTCGAACGTCTCGACCGTATCGAGCGCCTGCGCCAGCAGTTGCCAGGGCTGGCCCTTGCCGGCAATGGCTATCGTGGCATCGGCGTTCCCGATTGCATCCGCTCCGGCCAGGAGGCGGCCAAGCAAGTTCTCAAACTACAGATGACTGCTGATTTGCCCGGTGCGGTTTCCGGCGACTCATCCAAGCGTTAAACACGTACGGCGCAAGAACCCCGAGGAAGTGATCACTTAGGAAGCTACGCAGGAACATCGGTCTTAACCCTCATCTCGCGCCTAATTTTTCCCACCACCAGCCGAATCTCATCATAAGTAATCTCTGGCGGCAGAATATCTTTCACCGGCTTGAGTCGCTCAAACCCAACCCGGGAGCACGCGGCTCCAATCACCGATTGCTTTTCCGGACTCACCCAGGCAGGCTGAAACTCAACCTGCCCCGTCTCCAGGAGATTCGCGACCGCATTCACGATCGTCGAGAGTTGCCGTCCCCGGGCCTCCGCGATCTCTTCAAGGGTTCGGCCTTCGCTCAGCAATCGCAGAGTTTCATCGACCGGCTTTGCCTTCCGTTCCGACCGACTTGCCCGTTCCCCTTGGTCAAATTTCTTGAGCGCATCCAAAATGGGCTGTCCATAAACTTCCGCCTTGCGTTCGCCGATCCCCGGAATTTCGAGCAATTCCGCGAAGAATTTCGGAGGCCGGCGGCAAATCTCTTCCAGCGAAGAATCATGCAGCACAATGTAAGCGGGAACGTTCTGCTCCTTGGCCATGGCGCGGCGCCACTCCCGCAGATACTCGCGCAATTCCTCAGCCTCAGCCCCCTCAGCCGTAATGGGAACCGGCAGCAGCGGCAATCGTTTCCTACCAGCCGCAGACCTGTGTTCCGCCGCCACTGCAGGAGACTTCGCCATCCACCCCGCTCTGGTCCCGCAAACGTCGCACGCGGCACAAGTCTCCCACTTTGGAGTTTCTCCGAAGTGCGCGCAGATTTGCTGGTGACGGCAGCGCCTCGACTCCACAAACTCCCGGATAATTCGATACCGCCCCCACGCCCGCTCACGCTCGGCTGAGTCCAGAATCTGATTCGCGAAAAATCCCAGCAGCCCGGCATCTTTCTTCTGCCACAGCAAAACACAATCCGCAGTCTCGCCGTCGCGCCCGGCGCGGCCAGCCTCCTGGTAGTACTGCTCGATCGACTTCGGCAGCGACAAATGAATCACCGCCCGCACCGCCGCTTTGTTGATGCCCAAGCCAAAGGCGATGGTCCCCACCAGCACGCGCACTTCGTCGGACATCCACCGCTCCTGGTTACGACGCCGCTCCTCGGCTCCCATCTTCCCGTGGTAACCCACGGCGGTAATGTCGTGGTCTTCCAAAAAATCCACTGTCTCTTCAACGCGGTTGATGGTCGGCGAATAAACAATCACGTTGCTGTCGGAGTAGCTGCGCAGCGCATCGACCAGCAACTCCATTTGCTCCGCTCCTTCACACTCGCGCACCAGGTAGCGCAGGTTCGACCGATAGAAGCTGGCAATATATTTGTCGGGATTGCGTAACTGCAGTTGCGCCAGAATGTCATGCCGCACATGCCGCGTGGCGCTCGCCGTAAACGCAGCAATGGGGCGATCCGGAAATTTTGTGCGCAGCCGGCTCAACTGCCGGTATTCCGGACGGAATTCGTGGCCCCACTCCGAGATGCAGTGCGCCTCGTCAATGGCGAAAAATGCGATGGGCACATGCTGCAACCAACCCATGGTATCGCCTCGCGCCACTCGCTCGGGCGAAACATAAAGCAGCCGGTAAGCACCTTCGCGCGCGCGGCTCATCACCTTTCCCTGCTCCGCGTCGCTCAAAGTACTATTCAGCACCGCAGCCGGAAGCCCCATCTGCGCCAGTTGCGTCGCCTGATCCTGCATCAGCGCAATCAGCGGAGAAATCACCACTGCCGTTCCTTCCGACACGACGGCCGGCAACTGATAGCACAACGACTTGCCTCCGCCCGTCGGCATCACCACGCACGTATCGTGCCCGGCCAGCAAGCTGCGGACGATGCGCTCCTGCAACGGGCGAAAGGTACTGTAGCCCCAGTACTGCTTCAACGGTTTGAGCAAATCCACTTCGGAGTTCATCGATCAACTGTTCGGCAATCAACTCAGGTACACTGGGGCTCAGCTCAGCTGAGCTTGAATTTATTCTCCTACTAGGCCGTCATCCCGAAACGCGGCGTACTTCAGCCGCGTGAGGGATCTCCCATAGATACGGCCAGCGGGAGATCCTTCGTTCCGCCTGAAAAACGGCTGCACTCAGGATGACCCCAAACTATAGCCGAAAAAATCAGAATTGAGCCACCACCAATGAGTCGTCACGCCTTTACTTTGTGGCGAGTGCGTTGTGTTTTTTCAAGAGATCGATGGTTTGCTGAAGCGGCAAAGCCTTCACTGTGTGACCGTTCCCAGACACGTCGTGCGCCCGGAACATCGAGTTATCGATCGCCTCTTCGGTGGCTTCTATCACCGCTTCGAATAGCGGAGACATACTTTCGTTGCTCAACAGTCCTTTCGGCTGCCACAGCGCATTATTCGGGTCGATACGCACATCTGCCGAACTGGAAAATGCAATCACGTAGTCTCCACTGCCATTGCTTTCACTCGATCCGCTCCGGGCCAGTCCCATCATGGCGCGTGCCGCCAGCCGGCTCAGGTTGCGGTGCTCCAGCGGAGCATCGGTAGCTACCACAATCATGCAAGAGCCATCCACCGACTGCGCCGTCGCAGCCGTCGTCGGCTCTTTGTTTCCGCTAGACGCCGGCTGAGGATAAAACTTTCCCAGCTCGTTGCCGACAGGCACGCCCGCAATAATCAGATTCCCACCAAAATTTGTCTGGACTAACACCCCCACTGTGTAACCGCCAAGCGACGCTGGCAGCCGCCGTGATGAAGTCCCAATTCCCCCTTTGAACCCGAACGCAACCGTGCCAGTGCCTGCACCAACAACCCCCTCCTCGACGGGTCCGACAGCCGCGTTGTTGATCGCCGAAATTACATCGTCGGCGGAAATGGGGCGCGAACGAATATCGCTCAAGTAGCCGTCGTTTGTCTCGCCCACCACTGGATTCACTGACAGCACATTTTCATTTCCTTTAAGGTTGAATATGTAGGTGATGACAGCGTCCGCCACTCTGGGAACCGAGTCCGTAGCGGTCAGCAGGATGGGCGCCTCAATCTCGCCCATCTCGTTTACCTGCGTCGAGCCAGCCAGTTTTCCATATGCATTGCCCAGGAAAACCGCGGCCGGAACCCTCTCCTTATAAAGATTGCCTCCGTGCGGCAGAATAGCTGTAACACCGGTTCGGATGTTGTCGCCACGAATCAGCGTCGTCTGGCCTACTTTTACTCCGGCAACATCCGTGATGGCATTGAGCGGGCCAGTGGGCAAAACGCCGATTTCCACTCCTAGATCGCGAATTCGCGGTCGCTGTACCGATTGTGCAAAAACTGCCATCGCCGTGGCCGACAACAAAGTCGTTATGAAAAGAGATCTTGCGCTCATGAAGAATCCATTTTTTGCTAATTTATTGAGACGATCCGGCGCACCTTTCTTCGCGATGATCACTTGAAATCCCTGGAGCTGGCGCCTCTCCGCAGAATCCATCGTGAACATCCATCAGTGAACAAAGGGATAAATCTCGTCATTGATCCAATAGCTCGCCAACACCATTGCGAAGAGCGTGCCCAGTGACCACAATATCCAGCGGCGACTGCGCCACACTGCATTCAGAGTTGAGCGCTGGGTTGGAATGTCCACGAAATAAGCGGCGCAATAACAAAGATTGGCCAGCAAAGCGAGAATGGCAAGCAGGAAGAGTGAAGACAGGGTCAGCGCCGGGCGAAAATGAGGCCACGAAACAAAAACCCAAAACAGGGTGACGATGACGAGAACCGCATTGTAGGCAATACGTCGCGGCTCCCAGAATCGGATCGCATCTCCCAGGCTCTGCCGCAAACCGTCAGATGATTCGCCGGAGGAATGTTTCGGAGTCGTTTCCATTTTAGAGTCCCAGAGAACCTCACCACGCAGGATAAATTATTTTTCTACTTATTCGTTCAAGCGTGCCACCTGATATACGACCTTCGGATAACGCTTCGAAAATAGCACCCACGCCCCTGCGATTACCACAAAGCACAAGACGCTGCCCTCGGGCCCAACCATCCCTCCTGTAATCCAGCTTGGCCCGTGAAACGACGACTTCAGCAGATGCCCGGGGAAAAGAGTGCCACTATCCGGCACAGAATAAACAAAAGTCTCTCCCCAATCCCACGCCGCGTGAAAGCCGACCGCAAACCACAATGTTCCCGTGCGGCGTAGCGTCAAACAGAAGAAGAACCCAATTACTGCTGCCGCCAGCAAGCCCGGCCACTGCTCACCAGCATTCTGCGAGTGGATCAGGCCAAATGTGCACGACAGCAAAATTGCAGACGGCCAGAAACCAATTGCCCGCGTCAGCGCGAACTGCGAATAACCGCGAAAAAGAAAATCTTCATAGAAGCCCACCAGCAGAAAAAAAACACCCCAAAACACTGCAAATTTCCAAATTCGCAAACCGTGAATTGCCAAGTGAGCCACTTCAAACACGTGCAGCCCATACATCGCGGCAAGCAGCAACGTAATCGCCGCGAATCCCCAAACCCCGCCGACCCAGAACAATTTTCCGAACACCTGCTGCTGCGGCAGACCATATACACCCCACCGACGCTTCTCAACTCTGGCCAACAGCAGCGCTGGAAGCACTGCCGCGAGCAGCACTCCAAACTCCTCCAGCATCATCGGCCACAATCCGCTGGCATCCAGTTCCAGTGATCCAGCCCAGCGGCTGGCGACAAACTGCAGCGGATAAAACATCGCCACATAGAACGCGAGTCCCCACCCCGCTCTAAGTCCGTCTGGTCCAAAGAACACGTCGCGTACGTAGGAGGGTTGAACCGCAAAATCCGGCGCGGGAGTCGGAATGCTCGCAGTAGTTGACTCCGGCTCCTGCTTCCGGCTCGAAATGTTCATCCCTTCCTGCATCGCACTCGACCAGAGATCTCAGACCAGAGATCGTTCAATTCAAGTCAGGACGCACTCAAAGTGCCGCGTCTCTCGCTTCCCAAATCATCCTGCGCCATGGTAAAACACTCGGCTCACCCTTATGACGCGATTTTTCGACCGCGAACGCTTCGGACGTCCGCAGTTTCTGGCCGGAGCGTTGCTCGTGGGCTTTCTGGCACAGGCTGTCTGGCTCGTCCGCTGCGAACTGCGCCCCCCAGAGTCACTGGCCTCCGATTTTCGTGAAAGCGTCGGTCCGGGCGCCTCCGAGCAAGCCCGCATTGCAGCAGGGTGGCGACAACTCCACGGCGGAGCCGTCGCCGGAGCGCCTTACCCCGATTCCGCAGGTGCGCTTCCCATCGAGGTTTATCGGGACGCCGATGGCTTCGACACCGAGCACTCCCCGCTCCTCGCAATTGTGACAGCCACGCCCCTGCTCGCCTTGCCCCGGGCCCTGCCCAATCCTGAATCATCGCCATACGGGAGCTGGCTTCCGCGCATTCCTTTCCTCGCCTGCGGAGTCTTCCTTGGAGCTTCGTTATGGTATGTCGCCCGCCGCCTCTGCGGAAACACCGGAGGATTCCTTGCCCTCGCCCTCTATTGTTTTTCTCCTTCGATGATCCAGTCCAGTGCCGTCTGGCATACGGAGCCTGAAATCCTCGGCGCTTGGGGAGCCTTTGGGGGGATCTTCACCGCCATCGCTGTCGCCCACACGCTCTACGCCCCGCGCGAAGTCATTCTGTGGAATTGGCGCCGCATCGTTTTGCTCGGCGTCTCCATAGCGATTGCCATAGGATCCCAATTCTCCATGATCATCGTGGTGCCTTTAGCGCTCGCCTTCCTGCTCTATCTTGCACCTATTCGGCGGGTTGCAGCCCTCATCATTTGGGCCACCGCTTGCCTTGTGGCGCTGGCGATACTCTTCGCAACCTACTTCTTCCATCCCCGCACTTTTTTCCAGGGGATGCAGCACGCTTCTTTCTGGGGAGCAACTTGGCGGGCCTTTACCGTGCTCGGAGTCTACCGGCAGGTTGCATTACAAATTCTGCGGGCATGTCCTGCCTTTGCTTTGCTCCTGCCCGTAGCGATAGCAACTTACCTCGCGTGGCCGCGCACTCGCTATTTCGGCAACACAGCTCCTGGATTGGTCGCCCTGCTTTTCATCGGCATGGCGATGGCCCATCCTCATGTCGCTGGCGCGGGACTTCTAGTCGCCTCAATCCCCTTCCTGCTGATCTTCGTCGCCGGCGTTGTAGCCGATCTCATCGAAACTCCGTATCGTCTCCTCATTACCGCTTGTGTCGGGGGATTGCTGGGCGCGTATATCCTCTGGAGTCTCATGGCTCTGTGGCAGGTGCCGCACGGATGATTTCTGACTGATTTCTGACACGTCCCGAGCCGCAAGTCGGGTGACAATTCTCTACAATTTCCCGCGCATCTCGTCCCGTCCACCCGCGATCTAAATTCAAAGGCAAGTGTTATCCGGAGGTGCGCCATGTCGTTCCGGTTGGAGTATCATAATAATGTGATCTGCCCGGTTCAGCGCTCGATTCCAGCCCTGCTGGCGCTTTTCGGGATGTTTCTGCTCCCTCCTCTTTTTGTGACCAGCAGTCGCGCTCAAATCAATAGTGCGTCTTCTTCCGGTTCTGGACATTCCTTCAGCGCTGCGCCACCCACTGGCAGCGTCGCGCCGCCAACTGGCAGTATTGTTCCGCCCACGGGCGCGCCATCGATTCACAACGGCTTTGGGCAGTCTAGTTCAGGCGTAACCCATTCCGGCAACTTTCCGCATTCCCCAAGCTCGTCCAACACTCGCGAACACCGGCACCCGCACCGCACTGCCAACGGCGATTCCTATTCTCCGTATGTTTACCCGTACTGGTATGCGGTCCCGGTTCCGTACGCCGTCGACGCAAACGACGCCAGCAACAGTAGCGATAATAATGATGACGACGATCCTGAGTATCAAGGAGGTCCGACTGTCTTTGACCGCCGAGGGGCGGGCGCTGCCTCCTACGTCCCTCCTTCGTACGAGGGCCCGGCCCATGCGCACAGTGGGATGGAAAACGCATCTGCGGCGCAATCGAGCGCCGATGCGGCTCCTGAATCACTGCAATCCCCAACCACCCTCGTATTCAAAGACGGTCGCAGCGTTGAAGTGGAGAACTACGCCATCGTCGCTCAAACACTTTACGATCTAAGTCCAGGTCATCCGCGCAAGATCGCGCTGGCGGACCTTGATCTCCCAGCTACCGAAAAGAAAAACGACGACCGCGGAGTCACGTTCCAGCTGCCGCCTACAGCCCAGGAAAATTAACCATGCGCCCCCTCGCTATTTTCGACCCCGCAGGGAATTTCTGGCGCAGTCCAGTTTTACCGCTGTTGTTGCTACTCCTAATGCTTGCACCATTCACCTCGGCCCAGAGATCTGCATCTGGCTCTCCCGCGCACGCCGTCGCCGCAGGCAGACCGACGGGGTCGCACTTCAACGGCTTTACGAGCCGGCGCGGAGCGTTTGCTCACTCCGGATTCCGCCGGTCTTCTCCGTATCCGTATCCATACGCGCCCTATGCTTCTCTTCCATTCCCGTTCTTCGGAGATTCCTTTGATCCGGGCGATATCTATTCGACTGGCTATCCGGTCGCCTCTGAGCCTCCTGCGTACGTCTTGCAAGCCGCGCAGCAGATGCTTGGCTCCGCGTCCGGTTCACCACGGCCTGACATGATTTCTGGCAACTCGCGCGATTCTCTGTCCTCCCAGCCCCTGGTGATGGAACTGCAAGGCGGCCGCTATGTCCGCGTCGCTAGAGCCGCAATCGATGGCGAGGCCCTGCCGCTGAACTTCGGCCCTAATGACGATGAAAATGGTGCTCAGCAAGCTACACCGATGCGTACCCAACCGAACCGCCTTGCCGGGATCACGGCGTCTCCGGCGAATGAAGTGGCACCCGCAGTCCTTGTTTTCCGCGACGGGCACAGCGAAGAAGTCCGCGATTATGCCATTGCAGATGGCATGCTCTACGTCCGCGGCGACTACTACACCGACGGATATTGGAATAAAAAAATCGAACTTTCCTCTCTCAACGTGAGTGAGACTCAGAAAGCCAATACCAGCCGCAACGTAAGATTCGTCCTCCCATCATCACCCAACGAAGTCATCACCCGCCCGTGAAGCAGAGCTGGCCCGAGACTTTCACGCTGCCGGAACAACGCAAACGGCTTCCACTTGCTGCTCGCGCGCCCTTTTTTCCCGCATTCGCAACATCGGCTGTTCCACCAAATAGTAAGACGTGGTAGCGAGTCCCACCGCAAACAACACAAAATACCAGCGCATGTGTGGATTGCCGTAAGCAAACAACTGCTGCCACAAATAAAGGCTGTAGCTGATTTTTCCCAGCCAGACGAGCGGTCGCACGTTCAAAATCCAATATGGAGTCTCCACCGCGTGCAACAACACTCCGGCGATTGAAAGATGCATCACCGGCCAAAGCACAAGCAGCAACAGCGCGGTAATGTGGAAGTGCAGAGTCCCCGCATAAATCGGGACCAGCGCCACGGGCAGGATCATCGCCAATGACCACGCTGCTTTGATTTTTGGCAGCCGCGGCGCAAGAATCGCAGCCAGGCATCCGATTGCTAGAATGTCAGCCACTGCGGGAAAGGTTTCGTCCGCCCTGCCATGTAGTTGCAGCAGATGACAGGCGATTCGATAAAGCGGCGCAAACGCGACGACTCCAAGAAGAATTCCCACGCGATGCTGATACCACTTTTTCAGCACGCCGGGCCACAGGAAATAAAACTGCTCCTCCACGCTCAGCGACCACAAGTGTCCCAAAAACCAGGGATGCGAAAAGTCAAAATTCGTGAGATACAAGACCGCTGCCGCGGCGTGATACCAGCGCAACTCGTGCCAGAAAATCACGAATACCGGCAGCATAAACACCATTGCGGCAGGCAGAATGCGGTATGCTCTGCGCACATAGAACTCCCGCAGCCGGATGGTCGAACTCTTTTTATATTCCTTCAATAACAGCGTTGTGATCAGATATCCGGAAATGATGAAAAAGATTCTGACGCCCAGATTTGCAAACGCGCCCGCGACATCGGAGTGGTAATGCAACTCCACCCAGTGCCCAGCTACAACCAGCGAAATAGAGATAGCCCGCAGGCCATCGAGCGACGGAATACGCTTGGACGGAACATGCTTGGACGGAACACGCTTGGACGCAACAACGTTCGACGGAGTGCGCTTCATCGCCGCGCAGCATAGCAGCCTGCTCCCCTGATTCCCGGTGATGTCCGACCATGGATCGCAATCATTTCTCGCAGATTTCCCAACGCGGAACACTGCTGCAACCCAGCCTCAACTCAATCAACACTTCAGGCGATTCAGCTCCCAGTCGTGGTATAATTAACAGAGTTAAAAGTGATCCTAACATCCTTAAATACAGCCAGTTACGAGACTCAGGAGAGCCCGGATACTCGTTCACGGGCGGCCCCGCAATCGTAGCTAAGAGCTAAGAGCCAAAAGCTAACATGCCTGACGATCAAAATCCCGAACCGGCGGCGCTTTGCGGGCGTCTCAGCCCGCAGCCGCCGACCCGAGCAAAGCGAGGGATCTCAAGTTTCACGAACTGATAAAGATATGCCTGACGATCAAAATCCCGAACTTCCCCTGACTCCTCCGACGCCACCGGGCGACGGCAGCCCCGGCGCTCTGCACATTCAGCCCGTCAACATTGAAGACGAGATGCGCAAGTCGTATCTCGACTATTCGATGTCGGTCATCATCGGCCGCGCGTTGCCCGATGTTCGCGACGGGCTCAAGCCCGTGCACCGCCGCATTCTTTACACCATGCAGCAGATGGGCCTGCAGCCCAATCGCGCAACGCGCAAGTGCGCCCGCATCGTCGGCGACGTCATGGGCAAGTACCATCCCCACGGCAACCTCGCGGTCTACGACGCTCTCGTCCGCCTCGCGCAAACCTGGAGCATGCGCTATCCGCTAATCTTCGGTCAGGGAAATTTCGGCTCGGTCGATGGCGATCCTCCCGCAGCCGATCGCTATACTGAAGCCAAGCTGGCGCAAGTCGCCACCGCTCTGCTCGAAGACCTCGACAAAGAAACCGTCGACTTCCGTCCCAACTACGATGGCAGCGAAGTCGAGCCCGATGTTCTCCCCACGCGCATTCCCAACCTGCTCATCAACGGCTCTGACGGGATCGCCGTCGGCATGGCCACCAAAATTCCTCCGCACAATCTCACGGAAATCGTTGACGCGACCATCACGCTCATCAACAATCCAAGCGCGCAGCTCGCTGAAATTCTAAAGTTCGTTCAGGGCCCCGATTTCCCCACCGCCGGCATCATCCACGGACGGGCCGGAATCTTCGAAGCGTATCGCGAGGGCCGCGGTCGCTTCATGATGCGCGCCAAAGCCGCCATCGAAAACATCACAAAAGACCGGCAGGCCATTATCGTCACGGAAATTCCTTATCAGGTGAACAAAGCTCGCCTGGTTGAGCGCATCGCGCAACTGGTCAACGACAAGGACATCGAAGATATTTCCGACGTGCGCGACGAGAGCGATCGCGACGGCATGCGCATCGTCGTCGAACTCAAGCGCGGCGCCGAGCCTCAAATCGTTCTCAACCAACTCTTCAAACACACCTCCATGCAGGAAGGTTTTTCGATGATCCTGCTGGCCGTGGTCAACGGACAGCCGCGCGAAATGGGCCTAATCCAGGCCATCAAGCATTTCATCAATCATCGCGTCGAAGTCGTCCGCCGCCGCACCGCCTTCCTGCTGCAGAAAGCAAAAGACCGCGAACACATTCTCGAAGGCTATCTCAACGCCCTCGATCACCTCGACAACGTCATCACGATAATCCGCGCCAGCGCAAATCGCGCCGACGCCCGCGAAAATCTAGTCGCCTACTTCGGCGGCAAGAAAATCGATATCAACACCACCGGCCGCGCTCCCAGGCTCGATCCCGAAAAGCCTTTCACCACGCGCCAGGCCGAAGCAATTCTGGAACTGCAACTGCATCGCCTCACCAAACTTTCGATCGACGAAATTTCCAACGAGCTGAAAGAAGTTCGCGGGCGCATCGAAGATTACGAATCGATCCTCGCCTCCGAGAAAAAACTTCGTTCCGTCATCATCAAGGAACTCGAAGAAGTTAAAGAACTCTACGGAGACGAGCGCCGCACTCGCATCGAAGACGAAGCCGCCGAAATCGTTCTTGAAGACTTAATCGCCGACGAGCAGGTCGCCGTCACCTTCAGCCACTCGGGCTACATGAAGCGCACGCCCATCTCTACTTACCGCATGCAACGCCGCGGTGGGAGCGGCCGCACCGGCATGAAGACTCGCGACGAGGATTTCGTCGAGCACCTCTTCATCGCCTCCACTCACGCCTACATTCTCATCTTCACCAACAAAGGCCGCGTCTACTGGCTCAAGGTGTACGAAATCCCCGACGTTAGCGCCGCCGGCAAAGGCAAACACATCGGCAACCTCATTGGATTGCAACCCGGCGAAACCGTTCGCACCATGCTGGCTGTGCGCAACCTCGAAGAAGAAAGTAAATACGTATTCTTCGCTACGCGCAACGGCCTGGTGAAAAAATCAGAGCTGCGCGAGTTCATGCACGTCCGCGCCAACGGCATTAACGCCATCAACATCGAAGACGGTGACGAACTCGTCGCCGCCCGCATCACCAACGGCAACCAGATCGTCTTCATCGCCACTCACGAAGGCATGGCCATCCGCTTCGACGAAGACCACGTTCGCCCCATGGGCCGCGCCGCCTATGGCGTCAACGGCATAAACCTGGAAGAGGGAGATTATGTAGTAGGCATGACGGTCACGCCGAAACCGGGCGCGGCTCCAGTCGGCGGACTCGCCGCGGCAGAGGGGACATCCGCAGTCGATAGCGAAGTCGCACCAACCGAGACTGTCGACCTGACTCAGAAGGGCACGCTCATCCTCTCCGTAACCGAAAACGGATACGGCAAGCGCACCCCCGCCGAGGAATACCGACTCACGAATCGCGCAGGGAAAGGCGTCATCAACATCAAGACCACCGAGCGCGTCGGCAAAGTCGTCGCCATCGCGCTGGTTGACGAGTCGTCCCAAGTCATGCTCATCAGCCACTACGGCAAAATCATCCGCATGGATTCAAAAACCATTCGTGAATCCGGCCGCAACGCTCAAGGCGTCCGCCTCCTGCACATGGAGCCCGGCGACAAAGTAGCCGCCGCCGTAGTGTTGGCGCCGGAGGAAGAACCCAACGGCAACGGAGGCACGCTGCCGATTCAGTAGGTCGCGTTGCATGTGTGGAGCGGGCACTCCTGCCCGCTGCCTTTGACTTTGACCGGGAAGGGCTCGACGTTCAAGTCGTGCCATATGCTGCTCAATAAAGCATGTGGGCTTTAGCCGCTAAGGTGATTTCTGATAGCGGCAACCCGCCACTAGATACGCGGTACTACTTCACTCCCTGCTTCCGATTAATCTCCGGCGAAAACTCGATGAAGAAGTTCAGCAGCGTCCCCCATCCCACCTGCTCCGCCGCCGCCCGTCCACCGTTGGTAAACGCGTTCTTCGGACTCGGCTTCCATGCCGTCGCAATCATCCCTCCGCTAAACGCTCCTCCATACAGAGCCCACTGCGGATGCAAATGCTCCTCGCTGCGATCGTAAGTCACTAAATTCCTGATAAACGCATGCCGCGTCCGCCGCCACAGCCCCTGGCATTTGCACTGGTCGTAGCGCACTTCATATCCCAGCTTCGCATTGCCCAGTGCTGCTAGCGAATTCGCCGCAATAAACTGCCCTTCCCGCGACGCGAACCGCTCCGCATACCCTGCCCATCCGTCGTCCCACTGGTAAGGAACGCCCCGCGCCTGGTCAATTCCCGCCGCGAACATTCTCTTCATGTAAGCTTCCGGCGTGGTCAAAGTCTGCCGCAAGTAAATCTCTCTCCGCTCCGCCGCCGTCAGCGTAACCAGCTTCCGGTTCTTGCCCACATAAATCCCAGCTATCCATCCCGACTCCCAATCTCGCGCCTTCAGGAAAGTGGTCTTGGCCGTGTCCGTAGTCTGCGACACAATCTGCTTCGTTTTGTCCTGGATCTGCTGCACCGGATTCGCGCTTTCATCCTTCCTAGTCTCTCCCGGCGCATCTGGAATCTCCTGCGCTGGCGCTTGACTCGACCCACCCGCCTGCGGCTGGCTCTGTTCCGGCTGCTTCTGGCCCGGTTCGTCGCCCTGCGCCCACCCTCGGCTTTTGCCCGTTACCACCAAAAGGCACAGCGCCACGAGCACGCCGCACGCCCTGCCCACCCAGATTGCACGTTCATATTGCATCTGATCAGCACACACTCCGCGATCACGCGGCCTTTCCTCTGTGAGCCCCTGTGTTTAAGCCTTTGACTTCGACAAAACGATCGCTAAACTCGTTTCGATGCCCTCGCTCTACAACCGTGTTGCCGGACAAAGCGTCGAGCGCCTCGCCGCTCTTAGTGACGGTATCTTTGCGGTTGCCATGACCCTCCTTGTCCTCGACCTTCGCGTCCCCGCCATAGACGCAGTCCACTCGGAGCACGACCTCCGCCACATCCTCATCGCACTGTCGCCACGCCTGCTCGTATTCCTCATGAGCATCATGACCAACGGCATCTTCTGGGTCGGCCAGCAAACCCAACTCAACCACTTTGCCCGCGCCGATCGTAACCTCGCCTGGATTCACATCGCCTTTCTCTGCTGCATCTCGCTGACGCCATTCTCGACGGCGCTGCTAGCCGAGTTCATCCACTACCGCACTGCACTGCTTGTTTATTGGAGCAATATCCTGCTCCTCGGCCTCACCTTATTTTGGAGTTGGAGCTACGCAACCCGCGCCAACCTTCTCGCCGACGACCTCCCGGACGATATCCACCCTGCCGTGATCCGCCGCATCGTGATCGCGCAGTCGCTCTACGCCGCTGGCGCCGCCCTCTGCTTCTTCAACACCTATTACAGCATCGCCGCCATCGTCATGGTCCAATTAAACTATGCCATCGCCCCAAGATTCTGCTGGGGACTGTTCTCCCGCAAGTCCTCCGAAGAATCGTAGACGGAACGGCCTGGATTTGTTATCGAAGATCGCTACGAGGTGGCACAACTGGGAAGGGCACGACTTCAGTCGTGCCGCAGACGAAAACGAAAAGGAAAAGGCTTCAGCCGCTGAGGGGGGCGGGGAAACTTCCGCGGATTGAGCCGCGCCGCGTCCTGCATTTTCAATTTTTGCGGCGCGCCCAACATGCGCTAGAATGCATTCTCCATGAGCAAACAGCACTACTTCTTCAAGCTCATCCCTCCCCGCTCCACCTTTCCTCATGACATTACCGACGACGAAAACCTCCTGATGAAAGAGCACGCCCGTTACTTTCAGCAACATTTCACGGCAGGCAGGATTCTCGTTTTCGGTCCGGTCATGGCGACCAGCGGAGCCTTCGGGCTCGCCGTGCTTGAAGTCGAGGATGAGGCCGAAGCTCGGCAATTTGGCGAGAATGATCCGTCCGTGCGCGCAGGCCTTAACCGATTCGAGATCTATCCCATGCGACTCAGCGGCCTACAGGGCCCGCGAGACTGAACCGAACCGCCAAAGTTTTCTGCGCCTCACTGGATTTTTACGGATATTTTCTCGGCACTCAGTACTCGAACCCGGTACTCTTACCCTCTTTCAAACGCGTGCTTCTTCTCCAAATCCTCCACCGCCGTCCGCATTGCGCCGTCAAATCTCGCCGCCTGCCCCATCAGCCCCGGAGTCGCCTCCGCCCACTCCCCTTCCATCCGCACCAGCCCATCGCCCGCCACCAACCGCCCCGCTACTTCCAGCAGATGTCCCGGCGTAGTCTCCAGATACTGCGCCTCCGTCGGATCGCCAATCCAAACTCGCGTCTGTCCACTCTTACATGTCCAATAAACTTTCCGCTCCACAAAAGTCGCAATCACATCGTCGGCTGCTTTTCCAAAAACCCATTTCTGGCGCTTAAAGTCGTAATGCCGGCTCGAAAATGCCACCGGCAGCAGCTTCCCCGACTTCGCAAACTCAATCTGCCGGCGGTCCACTTCCTTGCGCAACGCATTGATCACCGGGGCCTCCGCATCCTTTGGCTCCAGCGATGGCAACACCTCCCGCACCGTTGCCGACAAATTCACCGCCACCGGAGCATGCAGTCCCTCTGAATTTTCCAGCCGGATATCTCCATGCAACACCCAAAAATCCGCCCCCGAAGTCGACCGATGAAACGGCCACTCCAGTGCAATCGCGAGCGGCAGACCGCTCAGCGTCACCCAAATCTTTTTGCCTTCTTCAACCTGCGCCATTCCTCAACCCACCTACGAAAATATAAACCCTTGTCGTGCTGAGCGAAGCAAGATCGTCCGAAGGACGGTCTTGCGCAATCGAAGCATCCCTACCATGTCCAGCGGCCCAAAAGCCGTTACGGTTGTCATTCATCTGAGCGCGAAACTCGGTACACGCTGCTACTTCTTCTTTCCGCTCAGCTTCGTCCCCATTCGCAATAATTTGCGCACCGTCCCCGTCGGCAGCTGCTTCATCTGATCGTGCAGCTCGGTGACCGCCTCGAAGAATCCTGCCATCGCCGCCAGCCGCTCCCGAGTAAAGTCGGCCCCTGCCTCATTGGGATCGATCTCCTCCAAACTTCTCCGCAACATCTCCCGCGTCGGATCGATCTCCCGCCGCTTCCTCTGTTCAATCACCAGCCGGAACATCTCCCACACGTCCTTCATCGACTCATAATGTTCGCGCCGGTCGCCCAGCACATGCACCGCCCGCACTATCCCCCACCCCTCCAGCTCACGAATCGACGTACTTACATTCGATCGCGCCACGCTCAGCGTTTCCGCGATCTCTTCCGCTGGCAGCGCCCGCGGCGACAAATACAGCAGCGCATGGATCTGCGCCACCGTCCGGTTGATCCCCCACCGCGTCCCCATCTCGCCCCAATGCAGGATGTACGCCTTCTGCACTCCACTCAAAGTCGCCATATCAGTACTTTCAGTTCAAACAGAATCTACAGAACAAATCACCGCCATGTCAACACAAGGCGTCCTAGGATGTTCTTCATTAAGGGATGTTTGTCATTTCGAACGCAGCGAGGAATCCGCTTTCTTGCCGGCGCCACCGCCAGCCGTAAGGGACGCCACTCGGACCCGAGCTACTCGGAACTGGCTACTTTGGACTCGCCACTCTTCTTCCCAGACTCCGGAGCCACCTTCTTCTTCGGAGCTTTCCGCGCCGCTTCCGCCCGCTCCGCTCCTGGTACCGCCGATCATGAAACGACTTGTCCGCCGCTTGTTTCTTCATCCCTCCAGCTTGCCACACCCCCGCAAACATAGCCAGCCCCGGCAGGGGGAAGAGACTCGCCCTCACAGACTGATTGTCATGCGCGTTGAAGGATTTTCTTCCCACCATCTACAATCGGACTTCCACATGCGCCCCGCCCTCATCGCCGAACTGCTCCAGCCTTTCCTATTCCCCATCTCAAATCCTTGTCATTCCGAACAGGGCCGAAGGCCCGGTGAGGAACCTGCTCTTCTGTCCCAGACTCAACTCCGCGATATATCGACGTACATCGATATGCTCCTCCGCTGGAACGCGCGCATCAACCTCACCGCTATCCGCGATCCAGAAGAAATCGTCGCCCGCCACTTCGGCGAATCCTTCTTCGTCGCCAGTCACTTGTTTCCTAACCGCAATCGCGAGACGAACCCAAGTAGGAACTCCTCGGCGTCCTCAGCGTGCTCGGCGGTGCAAGGCTTTGTCCGCCTGGCCGACCTTGGTTCTGGCGCTGGCTTCCCCGGACTTCCGATCAAACTGTGGGCCCCTAACATTGCCCTCACGCTCATCGAATCCAATCACAAGAAAGCCACCTTCCTCCGCGAGGTAGTCCGAGCCCTGACGTTGACGGGGATCGACATAATGAACGTCCGAGCGGAAACTATCACTCTCACCTTCGACGTAGTCACTTTTCGTGCCGTCGAGGGCTTCGCCGATGTGCTACGCGTAGCCCGTACTCTTCTTGCTCCCGCCGGGCGCCTGGCGCTTCTTATCAGCTCGCCGCAATTGCCGACCGCTCAAACTGTGCTGCCTGATATTATCTGGCGAGCTCCGATCCCGATTCCTGACTCGCAATCCCGCCAGCTCCTGATGGGTCGCTGCGCCTAGCGTACTGCAGCGAAGGCGCTCTCAGAAAATGCTGGAACCACAAGGATCAACAGGTGGGATGACTAGCGTAACTAACCTCGATTTATGGCCAACGTTGACGGACATCGCGAGCCAAAGTGGAACGTCCGCCATTTTATTCTGATTCTTCTTGCAGCCCTTCTCCAACTTTGAGCGATAACATTCCTGTCGAACGCAAGCCTACGAAAGTGTTCCAGTTGGAACGTCTTGAACCTACTATGTTATTTTTAGCGCTCGATCCACCGGTCCTCTACAAGACATAATCTTGAATGTTCCGACTGGAACACTCGTTCCCACAAGTATCGCCGCGTCCTGCCGGGAGCACAAAATGTTCCCACCGGAACACTGAACCAGTTATGCACACGAATTCAACTTGTCCACAGCACTTCCGCATTGCATTCGAAAAGCAAATCGCATTATGCTGCAGAGACTCTGGCTCCTCGACAATTTATGGGACGCGTCATCGCTGTTGCCAATCAGAAGGGCGGCGTAGGCAAAACTACGACCGCCATCAACCTAGCGGCGTCCTTTGCCGCAGCGGAAGTCAACACGCTGCTCATCGATTGCGATCCGCAGTCGAATGCTTCGAGCGGCTTGGGTCTGGTGAAAGATCCCGAGCGAATTTCCACTTATCATCTTTTACTCGGGGCTGCAGAGGCCGAGGAAGCGTTGGCCACAACCGAGCTCGAACAGCTTTGGCTGCTTCCTGCACACAAAAACCTCATCGGGGCGAATATCGAACTCGTTGAGGCGGACCGGCGAGAGTATCGCCTGCGCGATGCAATCGCGCCCCTGCGCGATCGCTTTCAATACATCGTGCTGGATTGTCCGCCTGCCCTTGATCTGCTGACTCTTAACGCCCTGGTGGCTGCCGACTCGGTGCTGATCCCAATGCAAGCGGAATACTTTGCCCTCGAGGGTATCAGTGAGCTGCTCGACACAGTGGAGAGAATCCGCGTGGCGCTAAATCCGGGGCTTGAGATTGAAGGCGTGGTGCTCACGATGCTGGACGAACGAACGAACCTGGCCCAGCAGGTGATGGCCGAGCTCCGCAATTTCTTTGGTGATAAAGTCTGCGCGACGACCATCCCTCGGAACATACGCCTGGCGGAGGCGCCCAGCCACGGCAAGGCTGCACTGGTTTACGATCCCCGGTCGAAGGGGGCGGAAAGTTACATTCGGCTGGCGAAGGAAATCATCGGGAAACATATGGCGGCAGCAGGGGTTGTGCCCTCGGCGATTAGCGCTTGAAGTTATATTAATCAGCATATCGACAACCATCGATATATTAGATCGATGATGATCGATATACGACGATCGATGCACGGCGAGAAATACTTTCGGGACACTGAGGTTCACGGGAGAAAACAGGATGACGACGGCGGCGGCGGAGAATGTTGCGGGGCGGGCGATCGGCAAAAGAGAAGAGAAGAAAGAAGAGAAGGTAGATAAGGTAGAAAAGCGTCGAGCTCTGGGACGGGGGCTCGAGTCGTTGCTGCCCGGGCCGCGGATAGTGACGTCAGTACAAAGCGATGGGGATGGCGGCGAAACCAAGGTCCCTCACTCTGTTCGGGATGACAAAAATGTGGAAGTTCGGGACCACTCCGGCGTGGGCGTCGAGCTCGAGGCCGTAAAACCGGGGCTGCCTGTCCCGACCTTCGAGCAGCAACCCGACGCGGCGATTTTTATTCAAGCGCAGACCACCCCAAGCCAAATGGTGGTGAATCTTGCAATCGAGTCGATCGATAAGAATCCCTACCAGACGCGATACGTGTTTGACCAGGAGCAGCTCATCGAGCTGCGAGACTCGATTAAGGAACACGGAGTTGTGCAGCCGGTGGTGGTGCGTCCGGCCGAAGAAGAAGGACGCTACACCCTGGTGCTGGGCGAGCGGCGCTTGCGGGCGTCGAAGATGGCTGACAAAGAGACGATTCCCGCGTTGGTGCGGCGCCTCTCGCCGCAGCAAGCTGCCGAGATGACCGTCCTCGAAAATGTCATGCGGGAGGATTTGAATCCTCTGGAACAGGCGGAGGCCTTCCGCGTCCTGAGCAAGGAGTTTCAGCTTACGCAGGCGCAGATTGCCGAGCGCATCGGAGTTTCGCGGGAGACCGTATCGAATTACATGCGCCTGTTGCGGCTGCCGAAGGAAGTCATGGGCTACATGCTCGAAGACCGCTTAAGCTTCAGCGACGCCCGCGAGATCTTACGGTTGGAAAATGAAGAGCACATCCTGCTGGTGGCGAAAGAAGTGGTGACGAAGCGCCTGAAGTGGGACGAGATTGAAGACCGCGTGAGGCGTCTGAATGGCTCTTTGCCGCCGCTGCCTGGATCGCCGGCACCTGGTGCGGAGAACAAAAATCGCGGCGCCCGCTGGATGGATCCGAATGTGCGCGCAGCGCAAATGGAGATGGAGCGAACGCTCGGAATGCGGGTGAGGATCAAAGATCGCAACGGCAAGGGCCGCATCGTGATCGAGTACGCCAGCGTCGATGATTATGAACGCGTAGTGGAAATGCTGAACGGGAAGAAGTAGCGAGTTGCTCTGTCAGGGATACCGAATCTCCGCTCACTTTCCAGTTTGAAGGCGAGATTGAAGGATAGTTCGGCGCACGCTTCGATTCGTTTGATGAAGGAATCAAAGTGGTAAGAGTGGAACCATGCCGCTTCCGGAGCGCCGAAGGTAGGGAGTTTCTTAATTGTCGCGGAAGTTTCCAAGGCCTAAGTGGGACCGCAGCAGGATTTTAACTAACTTGATCCTGCCTGATCTTACAGTTCACTACCTCGCCAGAGCTTGATCTGCTGCCCTCGCCGGTAACCCACGCACTTTCGTCAGGTCCGCTTGTTTTCGCGCAAAGTAATCGAAATAGATAGGAATCGAAAAAGTAATCGGTGGAGCAAGTCGTCGAAACTTCCGGTCTATCATTCGAAAATGGATTCGGATTTCCCGGCGAAGTGGGAGGTAGCGGCTCGGCTTCAATTTGTTCTTCTACGAGGCGTCTTCCCGAAACGCGGCGTACTTCAGCCGCGTGAGGGATCTCCAATAGATACGGCCAGTGGGAGATCCTTCGTTCCGCCTGAAAAACGGCTGCACTCAGGATGACCCAAACTATAGGCTGAAAAATTCAAATTGAGCCACAGCGAAGTGGGAGGCGGACTTGACTGACGTGGAAAAAGCTCTGGGATCGGTGGCGGCACAGCTAATGAGTCGCGAGGAAGTTATTCTCGGCGATCAAAAATCACAGGTGAAGCGAGTGGGTAGCGGCCGGCTGAGAATGGTTCAGTTCCAATTGAATGGCCGTAGGTTCGAAGCGATTGAACAGAACCGCGAGAAGCCGAGCCACTGGGGAAAACTCGCCAGAGAGAAACATCAGGTGGTGCAGTTCCGCGATGTCGAGACTCATAAATATTTCGCGGTGGCAGTCGACGGAGAAGTGCGGGAGTATGGCAAATAGTTAGCAGCACCGAGTACCCAGCTCCAGATCTCGCAGCACCCAATCCCGTAGCACCAAGTTCACTTGGCGAAGAAGTAGTCGAACGACTTTACCGCGCTGAATTCGTCTTCTTTGATGTCGAAGACGGTGTACAACTTGGTGACATTCAGAACGTCGTGTACCTTCTTCGTGAGGCTCAGAAGTTTGAGGTCGCCGCCGGCGTTGCGAACCGCGGTGTAGCTGCTCACCAGTTCTCCTACGCCCGAGGAGTCGATGTAATCGACCTGGGCGAGGTTGAGGACGATTTTTTTCTTGCCCTCCGCGATCAGACTGCGAATTGTATCGCGGAGTTGCATGGTTTCATCGCCCAGAGTAATGCGTCCGTTAACGTCGACGATCGTAACGTGGCTAACTTCGCGCGTCGAGATGATCATGAGTATCGGTCTTCGGTCTCAGCCCATTGCATGGGCTTCCGGGGAATGTTAGAGGGCGCGGCTTCGCAAGTCAATGGTCGTGGAAGATGCGGCGAATCTTACCCGTTTAAACAGAGAGTGGGGTCGAGTCCCGAATTTCCTGGATAGGCGAGGTGACGATGGGAGTAGTGTATTCGGGATGATGAAATTCGAGGTGCATGCCCCGTCCTACATATTGCAACTTGAGCATGGAGCCACCCCAGGTAGAACCGGCAATCGCGACATGAACCGGGTCCGGGCAAAATTCGGGATGGCCGGAGAGAAGCGCGTCGCTACCTCCCAGTAGAACCGCGGTGTAGCAATGGTGAAGCGTTTGAATGTGGAGAACAGTCGATGGCGGAAGATCGTGAAGAAATACCCCTCCTTCGATTTCCGATTGGATAATCGCCTCGTTAACGTCGTCCGCGAGATTGGGGTGCGGGGCAAACATAGGTCGGCTCGCATTAGGGTAATGGGTTTCGGGCGAACGAGCAAGGGTTGTTTGGACATTCACGGAACGTAGGGCGGATGGACTCCTGGGTAGTCGGCTAGAAGCCCAAAATGATGTTCCCAGGCGCTCTAGGGGGCGTTCTAGGGAACAATGGCCATCGAGCCTTTGGGACCGACAACGAAGGCCCCACCATTAGGGTAAGGACTGACAGCGTTGAATTGGGTTCCGGACGCCTTGCGAGGGCTGATGCGCGTCGGGTTTCGCGGCGGACGGAAGTCGTAGATCGATTTAGGTCCCACGATGAAGAGGCGGACCTTGGCCTGATTGTCGTTCAACTTTTCTGCGTCCGGTTTCCTGGCTGTGCGGTCATAGGCGACGGCTGAGTAATAGTACTGCGGGAAGATTTGTGAAAGCGTCCAGGTTCGGCCGCCGTCATCGGTAAAGGCGAGGTTGGGACCGGCCTGGTCGGGACGCTTGTAATCGCCTCCGGCGATTACCCCGTGATTCGGATCGCGAAAGGCGATCGAAAAGATGCCTGCAGAGTCGGTACCGTGAACTATTGGCGTATCGGAGACTTGCCACGTTCGACCGCGGTCGGGAGAATGGAAGACGCGAGCAGCCTTGCCGCCGGTGGCGAACCAAATGTTGGTGTCGGGGGCTGAGGCCCTTTCGTTTTCGGAAGGCTGAAGCCCGCTCTTCCACGACTGCGTTGGGGATAGGATGGCGACGCACGTGTTGCTGGCAGCGAAGGCCCCCTCGCCTTCCAGTGCGGGCGGCAGCTGAGCTGACGGGATCGGAGTCCAGCTTTCGCCGTTCTCCGTGATCAGTAGTTCAAATTTCAGGTGGCCAGCCTCATCGGGGATGGGATCGCCGAGGACTATCCCATGCGTTCGATCCCAAAAAACCATCGAATCGAAAAAGCCTTTTGGATTTGTATTCGTGAATTGGAGAGACCAGTGACGGCCAGCGTCGGCGGTGTGATAGATGCGGGATTGGTCGCCGGGTCCCGCAGACATAAGGAAAGCTTCTTCCTCGGAGAAGGCGACCACCGCGCGGAAGTCGAGAGTTTCGGCGCCGGGAACCTGCTCCGGGATCCAGATGCGGCCGTCGGTGGTGCGAAGGTAGGTGCCGTGAGTGCCGGAAGCCCAGGCAATTTTCTCGGATACAGTGCTTACTCCGCGCAGGTTTTCCGTCGTGCGGGAAAAGCGGGTTTGCGGGGCAGGCTGCGCGAGGGCGCTAGCGGCGGCGAAAAACAATAGGATCGGGAAACAGCGCATGGAGAGATTTTCGCAGAATAGATTTCTCGCCAGGAAGATTTTCGCAGCAATGCGGAGTCGATGCTCGTGTTGCCCGAAGCCGCCCCCCTTACTTCGCTGTGAACGGAGCGAAACAAGCCGCCTTGCCGAAATAAATCCGAAGCGTACACTTCTCGCCAACGTGCGCGAACGCAACCTCAAGCGCATCCGAAGGCTGACTCACTTGATCGGTCTCGATCGGCGCGCGCGCGACGTCCTGTTTCTCGTCATACGCAGAGTGGGGCGTAACGTTTTTATTGATGGCCAAAGTCCACTTATCTTTGCCCGGGATCGGATAAACCGTGTATGCCCCAGCGGGAATGGTTGAGCCTTCGAAGCTCAGTTGGACTTCGGTGAATAGAGTCATGGGAGCGCCGCCAGGAGCCCAGGGTTTACCGTTGGGCGCCTTCTCAGCTTTCGTGGCAACCGGGTTGTAGCGGATATAGACCTGGCGGCCGTCGTCTAGATTACAACTTGCTGTGGACTGGTCGGATTCCTGTGCCGCGCAGACGGCAGCAACGGCAACCGTAAAGAAAAGGAAAATGTTGACGACGATGCAAGCGCGAAACATGTGAGGCCCCTCTGGGCCAAAAGTGTAGCTCTGAAATCGGCATAGGGGAAGAAGTTTCGATGTGCAGAGTTTTGCTTAGCAGGATGCGGCGTGCTTCTCGCATGGATTGGGTCCGTTCGTCGCTGGTCTTCGGTGATGTACTCAGGGCGCGGTGCGATTGCTACCGTGAGTGTCGGGTACTGGGCAAAGAATCCCGGCACCAGGCGAGGACTAGCACTCATGGCGAAGGCAAGCAAGCTAAGGATTCTTTATTGTGAAGGGGATGCCGACGAGCAGGAGGCCACAGCGAAGACGTTTGAACAGGCCGGCCACACGGTAGAGAAGGCCGTCGGCCGGAAGGCCGCGGAAGCAGCGCTGAAGAAGAGCGCGTTCGATCTGGTGGTGCTGGGACCCACGTTGAGCCGGAATGACCGGCATCATCTGCCTTATGTGGCGAAAAAGGAGCAGGCGGCCGCGAATGTACTGGTGATGCACGCCGATGGAAGCCGGCATCCGTATGTGGATGCGTGCACCGATACAGGCGCTACCGCGGGCAATGTTCTGTCGCTGATTGAAGGTATGCAGATTGCCGGGATTATGCCGCCGGTGGCGAAGGCGACGGCTGGCGGAAGATAGTACTAAAATCCACGGTGTCAGTTCTAAGCTTTGGAAAGGCGGCTGCCGAGCCGCCTTTTACTTTGTCGTAGCGAACATTAGAACGCTCCAATGACTCAGATGCCAATGAAGGGCTCAAAGGAACCTTACGAGTTAGGAATCAAGCCAGATAACTCGTGGGACGATAGATCCCTGGCACGCCCGCTAGCGGCCCGCCGCGGCGATTAGCATGGCTGAAGTGGTACACCGGGAAATGCCATTAGTTTGACACCACGCGAACCACATTGGTAATAGTGGAATGCTAGGAGTGTTTTTTACGCTGCATCTGGTTGCTGAACACGGGAAATCTCGGGATTTTCCGGGTCACAGCCACAGTACAATGGCAATAGAGGAGACACATGGCTACCACAACCGAACCCATCCAACTTCGCCACTCCGTGCAGGAATTCCTGAGCCAACCTAGAAAACTGCTGATTGGCGGCCGATGGGTCGGCGCGCAGTCGGGCAAGAATTTCGAAACTCGCAACCCTGCCACCGGAGAGGTTCTGGCGCAAGTGGCCGAGGGGGGCAGGCTGGAGATTGACCAGGCGGTAGCAGCGGCACGCAAAGCCTTCGAAACCGGACCCTGGCCCGATGTTTCTCCCGCCGAGCGCGGACGCCTTCTCTGGAGGCTCGCCGACCTGATCGAGCAGAACCTCGAAGAACTCGCTGAACTTGAAACCCTCGACAACGGCAAGCCACTGCTCTTCTCGCGCATCGTCGATGTCCCGAGCGCCGTAGGATTTTTCCGCTACATGGCTGGATGGGCCACCAAAGTTGAAGGCAATACCATTCCGATCTCCGCGCGAGGCAAATATTTTGCCTATACCGTGCGCGAGCCGATTGGAGTAGTAGGCCAGATTATTCCCTGGAATTATCCGCTGGTCATGGCTGCCTGGAAGCTCGCTCCCGCGCTCGCCGTTGGGTGCACGTGCATACTTAAGCCCGCCGAACAAACCCCTCTCACAGCTTTGTGGTTGGGGGAGTTGATTCAGGAAGCGGGCTTTCCGGATGGTGTGGTGAATATCGTGCCTGGTTTCGGCGAAACGGCCGGGGCCGCGCTGGCGGCCCATCCTGACGTGGACAAGATCGCATTCACCGGTTCAACCGCGGTCGGCAGGCTTATAGCCAACGCGGCTACCGGAAATCTGAAAAAAGTTTCGCTCGAACTTGGAGGGAAGTCTCCGAACGTGATTTTGGCCGACGCCGACTTGAAATTTGCCATTCCCGGAAGCGCGAATGCCATCTTCTTTAATCAAGGGCAGGTTTGCACCGCCGGCTCCCGCCTGTTCGTACACCAGAGCATTTTCGACAGAGTCGTGGAAGGACTCGCCGGGGAAACCAAAAAACTTAGAATAGGGCCCGGGATCAATCCCTCAAACAACATGGGGCCGCTGGTTTCAGAGGAACAGCTTAACCGTGTTTGCGGCTACCTTGATTTTGGCACGAAGGAAGGCGCCAAAACCGTCGTTGGTGGCAAACGGATTGGCGACACCGGATATTTTGTCGAGCCTACGGTTTTGGTCGACGTGAAGCCGGAGATGAAAGTGGTTCGCGAAGAGATTTTTGGTCCCGTCGTCACGGCGATTCCATTCAATGAGCCGGAAGAAGTCATAAGCTTCGCGAACGACACCGTGTACGGATTGGCGGCTGCGGTTTGGACGCGCGATATCAGCAAGGCGCACCGCATGGCGGCCAAGCTTCGCGCGGGCACGGTGTGGATCAATTGCTACAGCGTCTTCGATCCTGCCCTGCCGTTCGGCGGCTACAAACAATCGGGATGGGGCCGCGAAATGGGACACGCGGCGCTCGACTTGTACACCGAAAGCAAGTCGGTCTGCGCCCAGCTATAGTAAACACTCACCCATGTTCACGAATCGTGTGCGAATCCGGGTCGAGTTCGGAGACTGTGATCCGGCCCAGATCGTTTTCTACGCAAACTATTTTCGCTGGTTCGACAACTGCACGTCCGCCCTGTTCCGTGCGGCGGGGCTTCCTCTGAAAGAACTTTTCTTATCCCATGGCGTGATCGGTATTCCGGTGGTGGAAGCGCACGCGCGGTTCGTCATTCCGTCGGCGTACGGTGATGAACTGGTAGCAGAATCCTCCGTGAGAGAGTGGAAAAAGAGCAGCTTCGTGATCAGCCACCGATTTCTGCGCGATGAGGAATTGGCCATGGAAGGCTGGGAGACACGCGTCTGGACCGGCGTCCATCCTACGGAGGCTCACCGGCTCAAGAGCGTGCCTCTACCTCCGGATGTAATCCACGCACTTTCCACACCGAAGAAGGGTTCCAGACGGAAGAACGGGTAGTGGTGCACCTTGAAAAGTTTGTCATTCCGAAGGGCAGTTCTATCGCGCGAGGAATCTGCTTTTGCCCGGCCAAAGCAGATTCCTCACCGGCATGGGACGCCCGGTTCGGAATGACAAAATGAAATGTTGTTCAAACTGCACAGCCGTCACTCCATCGGAAGCCCAACATAATTTTCCGCGAGCGTCTTCGCTGCGGCCCGAGAGCTGGTCACATAGTCCAGTTCGGCAAGTTGTCGTCGCTGGTCGAATGGATTCTCATCGGGGAAACGATGCAGCATCGAGGTCATCCACCACGAGAAGCGCTGCACTTTCCAGACGCGCCGCAAACACACATCAGAATAGGTATCGAGCAAGTCGCGGCTTCCCGTGTCATAAAAGTGTTTAAGCGCACGCGCCAGGACCCGCACATCGGCAATCGCCAGGTTCAACCCTTTTGCTCCAGTTGGCGGAACAATGTGCGCCGAGTCTCCCGCCAAAAAAAGCCTGCCGTATCGCATAGGCTCGACCACAAAACTGCGCATGCCAGTTACGCCCTTCTGCAGAACCGGGCCCTCGGTGAGCTTCCATCCGTCTGAAGCCAGACGAATCTGAAGTTCTTTCCAGATGTCTTCGTCACTCCATCGATCAATGTCCTCATCCGGCTTACACTGCAGGTACAAGCGGCCGATATGCGGTGTCCGCATGCTGAGCAGGGCAAAGCCGCGCTCATGGTAGGTATAGATCAACTCTTTCGACGATGGAGGTGCCTCCGCCAGAATGCCCAGCCATCCGAAAGGGTATTCGCGTTCATAGTGTGTGAACGCTCCCGCCGGAACGCTGGGTCTGCAGATGCCGTGGAACCCATCGCACCCGGCGATGAAGTCGCAGATCAGCTCGAAGTCTTTTCCATCCTTTCTATATCGGATCTTCGGCGTGGAACCATCGAAGTCGTGCACGCCGACATCTTCAACTTCGAACAAGACCTGGCCACCAGCCGCGAGGCGGGCATTGTTCAGATCTTTCAGAACCTCATGCTGCGCGTAAATCGTAATTCCTTTTCCACCGGTAAGATCCTGAAAATCGATGCGGTGACCGACGGCCTCCGAAGCGCAGCTCGATCCCATGGTGGACCAAGCCCTCGGCTTTCAGCCGTTCGCCGACGCCCATTTCGGTGAGCAGGTCAACGGTCCCTTGCTCCAAAACGCCTGCGCGGACGCGCTGCTCGGAGTACTGGCGGCTGCGATTTTCGACTACGACAGAGTCGATCCCCTGCAGATACAAAAGGTGAGAGAGCACGAGACCGGCAGGTCCCGCACCAACAATTCCGACTTGGGTTCGCACTGAGATCGGCACGAATTGAACACTCACGCGCTACGTTGACGGTTGGGGGACTGTCACAGTTACGATTTCCTCTTCTCGGATTTGCTCTTGTTTTTCCGGTCCATCTCTTTGAAGACCTCGGCGGCCATCTGAAAAGCGGAGTTCGCCGCCGGCACGCCACAATAGATGGCCGACTGCAGCAGCACTTCTTTGATCTCCTCGCGCGTAACGCCGTTGTTAAAGGCCGCTTTCAGATGCATGCGGAATTCCTCGCCACGATTTAAAGCGATCATCATCGCGAGTGTCAGCAGACTGCGAGTGTGGCGCGGAAGGCCTGGACGCGCCCATATCTCGCCCCATGCGTTGCGGGTAATGAAGTCCTGGAAGTCGCGGTTGAAGTCTGTGGTCGCGGCGACGGCCCGGTCCACGTGTTCGTCGCCGAGAACAGCACGCCGGATTTTCAGGCCCTGTTCGTAGCGCTTGCTGTCATCCGTTGGCGTCATAGATTGTGCAAGGCCTCATGAGGAAAGAAAGTTACTTACCGCTTCCGTGAACGCGCTGGCCCGCTCGACGTTCGATAGGTGAGCAGCATCGAGTTCGACCTTTTTCGATTCTGCGATCT
This sequence comes from uncultured Acidobacteriota bacterium, assembly GCA_963717205.1. Lineage (GTDB taxonomy): Bacteria > Acidobacteriota > Terriglobia > Terriglobales > Acidobacteriaceae > Sulfotelmatobacter. Next base: position 1,284,606 of record CAVQVP010000003.1, read on the forward strand.
GGTCGGCAAGAAAATGCGCGTCAGCGATCGGGATGACTGGGTCGCGCCCACCGTAAATCACCAGCGTCGGAACCTTGATCCGCGCCACCCTTTCCCGCTCATCCATATCGCGTACGGCCGCACAGCACGCTGCGTAACCGTGCGGCGGCGAGTTCTCGAGCATTTGCTGCGTTCTCACGACCTCTTCCCTGGACGAGGCGCGAAACTCCGGCGTAAACCAGCGCTCGACGACGGCTGCAGCCACGGATTTCATTCCATCTTTACGCACCGTCGCGATGCGCGCGTTCCATACCTCCTTCGTGCCGATACGAGCCGCAGTGTTGCAGAGAATCAGTCGATGGAGGCGGTGAGGAGCGTGAATACCCAGCCAAATGCCGATACTGCCGCCCATTGACAACCCGCAGAAATGCACGCGGTCGAGGCGAAGCGAATCCAGCAGGCCGAGAACGTCGAGCCCCAACTGCTCCACGGTGTAGTCACCGGGCGTTACCGAAGACTTTCCATGACCGCGAGTGTCGTAGCGCAGGATTTGAAAGCGCCGCTGTAATTCTGGCATCTGCGCATCCCACATGGAAAACTCAGTGCCCAGAGAATTCGAGAACATCAGCACCGGACCTTTGTCGCCAGTGAGCGCGTAGTGCGTCTTCAGTTCTGCAACTTCGGCGAACGGCATAGCTTATCCTTATCCTTGCTGCGGTTACAGAAATACTCAGCGCTTGCGACTCGAATCCTTGCGACTCGAATCGATGACGCGATCCACCCACTGTTCAGCGACGCCCAGATAATTTTCCGGAGCGAACAAGCGATCCAGCTCCGCCGGAGACAGAACCTCAGTAACGGCGCGTTCCTGCGCCAGTACTTCGCGGAGATGTTTTCCTGACTCGCGAGCCTTCCTGCTCGCAGCATCCAGCAACTTCCGCGCACTCGATTTGCTGATGTGGCTTGCCAGTGCCATGGTAACGGCTTCGGCAAAAATCAGACCATGGGTCGCTTCGAGGTTACGCCTCATCCGCGCAGCGTCGACTTCGAGGCGAGGGACAGTCGTCCCCATCTGATGCAGCGCTCCGCCGGTCAGCCGGAAGATCTCCGGCAACGTTTCCCACTCTGCATGCCAGTCGCCCAGGCCCCGCTCATGTTCCTGCACCATGGCGCTCAACATAATGCTGACCAGGCCGGGCACTCGCGTGGCCGCCGACAACACGACCGCGCAACTCACGGGGTTGCGCTTATGAGGCATTGTCGAAGAGCCACCACGCCCCTCGCCCGCTGGTTCGAAGACTTCCGCAATCTCGGTTTGCATGTGCAGAGAAATATCGCGCGCCATTTTGCCCAGTGTGCCCGCGCAAAGACCAAGTACGGTCGCTACCTCAGCCACGCGGTCGCGCTCGGAATGCCAGGGCATGTTCGGAAGCTCCAGGCGGAGTTCCGCCGCCAGGGCCTCGGCTACCTGCAATCCTTTTTCCCGCAAAGCAGCGAGCGTTCCAACCGCTCCCCCAAACTGCAAAACCAGAACGCGGCTCCCGGTTTCCGCAACGCGCTCGCGATGGCGACCCATCGCGTCCAGCCACCCGGTAACCTTGACCCCGAAGGTCGTTGGCAGCGCCTGCTGCATAAGCGTGCGGCCAGCCATCAATGTAGAACGATGTTTCTGAGCCAGTTGTGCCAGGCTCGCGCAAAGAGTACTGAGATCGTCTTCAATAAGATGGAGAGCTCTGCGGATCTGCAGAACCAGCCCGGTATCGTTTGCGTCCTGGCTGGTCGCGCCCCAGTGAACGAATCCGGCTGCTTCAGGATCATCTTTCGCGACCAACTCCGTGAGCTGTTTCACAAGAGGGATCGCAGGATTCGCGGAATCGGCTGTTGCGCTCGCAAGAGCATCGATATCGATCAGCTCCGCCTTGCACTTGGAGGCAATCGCTCTGGCCGAAGCGGCAGGTATTACACCGCAGCTGGCCTCAGCCCGCGCGAGCGCGGCTTCGAAGTCCAGCATGCCTTGAAGACGCGCGACATCGGAGAAGACTTCCCCCATCGCCGCCGAGCCGAATAGTGGATCGAACAAGGCCATCCAGATTGTTATAACTCAGGAAATTCCCTACCGCTACCATGCCCCTTCCTGGGCGAAGAAAGACTCGGCCATAACCGTGGAAGAGCGGCGCTTCAGCGCCGCGTAAGCGATCGCAAATTCTTTGGCCTTTAGCCCCAGTGGTCGTCGTCTGCGATCCGTGGCCGACTTTTTCGTAGTCTGCTCATCTCCGGCTGCCTCGTAAGGTCGAACCTAATGGCTCGCCTGCTTCGCCGCCGGCCATCTCCACCCCCGGATTTCCGGCTTATCTATCCCTTCGGCGAACGCGTAGTTGATACTCTCAATGATCTGTGCCTTGAGCCACTCCTTAAGATGGGCGCCGCGGCCCTGCAGCCTCGGAACGCGGTCGATGACATCGATCGCCAGGTCGAAGCGATCCACTTGATTGCGAATCGCGAGCTCGAGCGGCGTATTGATGTTGCCTTTCTCCTTGTATCCGCGCACGTGAATATTGTCGTGATTCGTCCTCCGGTAGCTGAACTTGTGGATGAGCCAGGGATATCCGTGGAAGTTGAAAATAACGGGCTTGTCCTTCGTAAAGAGCGAATCGAAGTCGCGATCGGAGAGCCCGTGCGGATGCTCCGAATCCGGCTGTAGGCGATACAAGTCCACCACATTGACAAAACGAATCTTAAGATCGGGAAGGCCCTCCCGAAGAATAGCGACCGCAGCCAACGCTTCTTGCGTCATGACATCGCCGGCGCTGGCCACAACCACATCCGGCTCTTCTCCATCGTCATTGCTGGCCCAGTCCCATATGCCGATCCCCTTGGTGCAGTGGAGAATCGCAGCCTCCATATCTAGATATACGAGATGCGGCTGCTTGTCGGCGACGATCACATTTACGTAATCCTGGCTGCGCAGGCAGTGGTCCGCCACACTCAGCAAACAATTCGCATCAGGAGGAAGGTAAATGCGCGTGATTCCCGCGCTCTTGTTACTCACCACATCCAGAAAGCCGGGATCCTCATGAGTGAAGCCATTATGATCCTGTCGCCAGACCAGCGACGAGATCAATAGGTTGAGCGAGGAGATTGGCGCACGCCAATCGACTTCGAGCTTCGATTTCTCGAGCCACTTTGCATACTGGTTGTACATGGAATCGATGATGTGGGCGAAAGCCTCGTAAGTGTTCAAAAGCCCGTGACGTCCAGTGAGCAGATAGCCCTCAAGCCAGCCTTCGAGCGTGTGTTCGCTCAGCATCTCCATCACGCGGCCATCGGGAGCAATCTCTGTACCGTCCGCATCCTCCGGCTTGATCGCAGCAAGCCACGTCTTCAGGCTCGCCGCGTATATATCCTGCAGCCGGTTGGACGCATTCTCGTCCGGGCTGAACACTCGAAAGCTGGTCATGTTACGCGCCATTACGTCGCGCAGAAATTTTCCCAGAGTCTCCGTTGGCGAAATCTCCTTCGCTCCAGGCGCGTCAATCGAAACAGCATAGTCGCGGAAATCTGGAAGATTGAGAGGCTTGCGCAGCTTGCCCCCGTTGGCGTGAGGATTAGCGCTCATTCGCCTTTCCCCGGTGGGCGGCAACTTGCGCAGGTCGGGCACCAGCGTACCATGCTCGTCGAACAGCTCTTCCGGCTTGTAGCTGCGCATCCATTGTTCAACGATCCGCAAATGCTCTGGATTCGTTTTCACATCGAGCACCGGAACCTGGTGCGCTCGCCAGAAATTCTCCACCTTATGTCCGTCCACTTCTTTCGGTCCGGTCCATCCCTTTGGCGATCGAAGGATAATCATCGGCCATCGCGGCCGGTCAGGTTTTCCGGTCCTGCGTGCCTTCTCCTGAATCGCACGGATCTCTATCACGCAACTCTCGACCGTGGCGGCCATTCTCTGGTGCATTACTTCAGGCTCCCCGCCCTCAACTACATGCGCCATCCAGCCATACCCCTTGAAAAGATCGCTAAGCTCTTCGACCGTGATGCGGGCCAGCACGGTGGGATTCGCGATCTTGTATCCGTTCAGATGAAGGATTGGCAATACCGCGCCATCGCGGATCGGGTTCAGAAATTTGTTGGAATGCCACGAGGTAGCCAGCGGTCCGGTCTCAGCCTCACCGTCGCCAACCATTACGCTCACGATCAGATCCGGATTGTCGAAGGCCGCTCCAAACCCATGCGAAATGCTGTACCCTAGCTCGCCGCCCTCATGGATCGACCCCGGAACCTCTGGCGTACAGTGGCTTCCGAGCTGGCCCGGGAAAGAAAACGCGCGGAACAACTTGAGCATCCCCGCTTCATCCAGGCTTTTCTCGGGATAAATCTCCGAATACGTCCCTTCGAGGTAGCAGTTCGAAAGCACTGCCGGAGCGCCATGCCCCGGACCCGAGATATAAAACATGTTCAGGTTGTACTTTCGAATTACCCGATTCAGATGGACCCACGTAAACGTCTGCCCAGGATCGGAGCCCCAGTGCCCCAGCAATCGATTCTTGAAATGCTCCGGTCGAAGCGGCTTCTTCAGCAAAGGATTGTCGCGAAGGTAGATCATCCCCGCGCAAAGGTAGTTGCAGGCGCGCCAATACGCATCAATCTTGCGAAGCTCTTCTGGGGTAAGTGTCTGTTCGGAAGATGACGATGCAGATTGCCGCTCAGCGGCTACAGCGCTCACTGTGGATGTCATAGAAATGAAACTCCTGGGAAGAAATCGGCCGTGTGGCGATACTATGCGGACTTTTCCTTTTTAAGATGCCCCCAGAGTCACCATGGCTTCATCCTAAAATATTAATAGGGTGTAACAAAGCTTCCGCCAAGAAGAGAGGTCCTGTCGCCAACCTTACGCCGCCCGCCTCCATCTAAAGCCAACGTATATTGGCGGAGGAGATGATGGCCACCGAAGCATCCGAACAGATGATGGCGCTCCTGAGCGAACTCGCGACTCTAAAGGAACTCAATCGAGAGTTCGAAGCCAACCCCAATCAACACGACCCGGAGGAGCATCGCTTGCACCTCCAGAGACAGGAAGAGATAACGCAAGACATCAAGGCGCTAGCCGAGCAGAAGAATGCCGAACCCTCAACCCCCCGCTAGACGTGTGTGTGGAATGGACATTCCTGTCCTCTGCCTTTGACGTGGATGTTCCGGCTGACGAAGATTCCGTCGTGGCCCTGAACGTTCAAACCTCGATGCTTCGTACAACCGTGGAAGAGCGGCGCTTCTAGCAGCTTGCCCTGAGCGAAGTCGAATGGGCCGCGTAAGCAGCCGAAAAGGGACTGGGCTTCAGCCCCTGCGATCGATAAGCCGATTCAACTTTTCTTTAACCTCCGGCCACTCCGCCTCCACAATCGAATACCGCACCGAGTCGCGAGGAATAAAATCCGCGGCCATGCGATGCGCACGAAGAATCCCTTCGAACTTTCCGCCGATGCGTTCGATCGCCGCGCGAGACCGTTCATTCCGTACGTCAGTGTGAAAGCACACGCGGAGCACTCCCCAGCTTTCGAAGGCGTGCGTCAGCATGAGCAGCTTCGCTTCGGTGTTGGCCGCAGTGCGGATCGCTGAACGGGCGAACCATGTGTAGCCAATCTCACAAGCGTCGGGAACCGGGCGTCCGTGCCGTAGATGCCTCCTCGGCCACGCCCATCGCTCCAGGTTCCAGAATCGCGTCGAGCCGATAACGACACCGTCGTTCACGTTGACGATCGCAAAAGGCACAGCCGTGCCGGCGTCGCGCCACGCCAGGGCGGTATCGACGTAGATGGCAGCTTGGGACTTGCCTTGCGGGACGGGACTCCACTGATAAAGAGACTGATAAGGAGATGGATCTGCTCCCGCCGCGGCCGCCAGGCCGTCGACGTGGCGGTGATTGAGTGCTTCGAGACGAATGTGCCTGCCCAGTAGCGCTGGCGCTTCTGTTTCCATTTACCCTCAGTATGCGATGCGGGCCCATGCCATAGCGAAGAGCGGCGCTTCAGCCCCAGTTAGGCAGCACAAAATCAAAACCGAACACGACCGTGGAATTCCACCCTTCAAAAACAAAGGGTGGGGCACTCCGGCAAAACAAGCTCCCAAATTCCCTGCGAGGGGGATCCTATACTCCCACTGTCTGCGCGCTCGGCTTCCCGGCCAGCAACTGCCTCAGCACATACTGCAAAATCCCGCCGTTAGCGTAGTACAAAGCTTCCTGCGGCGTGTCGATGCGGATTCTGGCCTCGAAGGTTTTGGTTTTCCCCGCAGCGTCAGTGGCGCGTACGGCAATTGTGTGGCCGATGGCGAATTTTGATTCCAGGCGGGGTTTGAGTCCCACGATGTCGTAGGTCTCCTCGCCGCTCAGGCCGAGCGATTCCGCAGTTTTGCCTGCTTCGAATTGCAGCGGAAGAATTCCCATGCCGACGAGATTTGAGCGATGGATGCGCTCGTAGCTCTCGGCGATGACCGCCTGAACTCCGAGTAGACGAGGCCCCTTGGCGGCCCAGTCGCGCGAAGATCCGGAACCGTATTCCTTACCGGCAAGAATGATGAGTGGCGTGCCCTCGGCGATATATTTCTGCGAAGCGTCGAAGATTGACATTTCCTGATTGGTCGGCAGGTGACGCGTGAATCCGCCTTCCACGTTGACCAGTTTATTGCGCAGGCGGACGTTAGCGAAGGTGCCGCGGACCATGACTTCGTGGTTGCCCCGGCGTGAGCCATAGGAATTGAAATCGGCGGGCTTGACGCCGTGCTCCTGCAGATATTTTCCGGCAGGGCTGTCTTTTTTTATGGAGCCGGCGGGAGAGATGTGGTCGGTCGTGACGCTGTCTCCCAACACCGCCAGTACGCGGGCAGAGTGAATGTCTTCAACAGGTGAAGGCTGGACCTTCATGTCGTCGAAGTACGGAGCGCGGCGGATGTAGGTAGAATCTTTTTCCCAGGCATAGGTCTGGCCTTTGGGAACGGAGAGACTGCGCCAGCGCTCGTCGCCCTGGAAAACATCCGCGTAACTCTTCGCAAACATCTCGGCGGTGACCGAATGTTGAATCGCCTCTTCAACTTCGCGTTGCGTCGGCCAAAGGTCGGCAAGGTAAACCGGTTTGCCGTCCTTGCCGTTGCCGATGGCGTCTTTGCGAAGATCGGTGTCGATGCGTCCGGCGAGCGCGAAGGCGACAACGAGCGGTGGCGACATGAGGTAGTTCGCGCGAACTTCGGAGTTAATGCGCCCCTCGAAGTTACGATTGCCGGAAAGCACCGAAGCAACGACGAGATCCTTTTCGTCGATGGCTTGCGACACTTCAGCGGGCAGCGGCCCGGAGTTGCCGATGCAGGTAGTGCACCCGTACCCCACGATATGAAATTTTAATTTTTCGAGGTAAGGCGTGAGACCGGCATTCTCCAGATAGTCGCGCACGACTTTCGATCCCGGCGCGAGCGAAGTCTTCACCCAGGGCGGGACGGACAAACCTTTTTCGACAGCTTTCTTCGCCAGCAGTCCGGCCCCAATCATCACCGAAGGATTCGAAGTATTGGTGCACGATGTGATGGCGGCGATCACAACGCTGCCGTGTTTGAGTGAGTTCTTCACGCTGGCGGGAACGTGCTCGTGCACGTTGGGATCCTCGACTCCAATTGCCGCCGGACTTCCGCCCTCCTGCTCCCACCGCGCAGAGTTTGCAACGACCGGGGCAGAGGAAGTCTTCGCGGCGGCTTTCGGCTTGACCAGCGAGGGCAGAGCTTTCTGAAAAGAGTCGGCGGCTTGAGACAGAACTACACGATCCTGCGGACGCTTCGGTCCAGCCAGGCTCGGCTCAACCGTTCCGAGATCAAGAGCGACCAGCTCGGAATATTCTGCCTCGGGCGTTTTGTCATCGTGGAAGAGTCCTTGCTCGCGGCAGTAGGCTTCGACCAGCGCGATTTGTTCCGGGCTGCGCCCGCTGAGTTTCAAATACTTCAAACTCTCTTTGTCGACAGGGAAGATGCCGCACGTAGCGCCATACTCCGGCGACATGTTGGCGATCGTCGCACGATCGGCAAGAGGCAGATCGCGCAAGCCGGGACCGAAATATTCGACAAACTTTCCCACTACCCCATGCTTGCGCAACATCTCGGTAATCGTCAGAACGAGATCAGTAGCAGTCCCCCCCTCGCGCAACCGCCCCGTAAGCTTCACTCCCACAACCAGCGGAATCAACATCGAAACCGGCTGCCCGAGCATCGCCGCTTCCGCCTCAATGCCGCCCACACCCCATCCCAGAACCCCGAGTCCGTTGACCATCGTTGTGTGACTGTCGGTGCCTACCAGAGTGTCGGGGTAGGCGGTGCGCTTGCCAGCAGATCCGCTGTTTGCATCGGTTTCATTCACGAAAACTACGCGGGCCAGGTATTCGAGATTAACTTGATGGACTATGCCAGTGTCGGGAGGGACGATGGCGAGGTTGTGGAATCCGGTTTGTCCCCAGCGTAGGAACGAGTAACGCTCTTTATTGCGCTGGAATTCAAGCAGGGCGTTCATGTCGAAGGCGCTGCTCGTGCCGAATTCGTCTACCTGGACGGAGTGGTCGATCACGAGTTCGACTGGCTGCAGAGGATTGATGAGCGCTGGGTCGCCGCCGAGTTGTTGCATGGCGTCGCGCATCGCGGCAAGGTCGACGACGCAGGGAACTCCGGTGAAATCCTGAAGCAGGACACGGCTGGGAGTGAAGGCTATCTCTTTGTCGGGCTTGGAATTCTTATTCCAGGCGGCCATCGAACGCACGTCTTCCTTCTTCACGTTGCGTCCATCTTCGGTGCGCAGGAGATTTTCGAGAAGGATGCGCAGCGAAAATGGCAGATGTTTGGTGGAGATGCCTTGCTTGTCGAGGGCATCAAGGCGATAAATTTCGTATTCTTTTTTTCCGACTTTGAGAAGGGAGCGGGAGTTGAAACTATTTAGGGACATGATGGCCTTCCTGATAGATGGATGCCGCGAGTTGGCTGGCGCCGCTCGGCTGGCTACCGATAAGGGAACCTATAAGTTTAGTCTTTTTGGGGAAGAATGCGTAGCGTGACCTCGCCCAGTGGGCGCAGGCGACGAGGAGAGACTAGCGGGCTGCGATCCACACTTGATAGGCGACGACGGTGATCATGAACAGGAGATAGATGCGGAGCGACCAAAGGACGAGAAGTTCGGGGCCTTTGAGATGGCGGCGCGGGATGGGGTGCTTCTTGGCATTGGCGAGCTGATCGTGTTCGAGGGACGATAGGGCAAGGGTTTGATCGGCGCTCGAGACGGGATGGGGCGCGAGTTGCGTTTTAGTCATGGGGTCGGTTTTCTCGAGAGTCGAATTTCATAGATGGGGACAGGAATCCTTCGAGCATCGCTCGAACGGACAGCCGAGGGCGGCTGTCCCCACATGGATATTTGTATGCGTCGGGATTCATGCTTACGTTCCTCCCAATGCGGCGAAGATGTTGGGGGCAATGATGCTGACGCCGAAGAGGATGCCGGCTGCGGTCAGGAGAAATACCACTCCGGTGGAAAGAATGTTCGCCCACAGGGGACTGACCAGGTCTCCCATGACTTCTTTGTCGTTTACCAGCATGAAGAGAAATACGAGGGCGGGAGGCATGGCGAGAACGGCGACCACGTTTACCACCAGAACCACATACACCAGCGGCAATCCTGGAATGAGGACGATGGCTGCGGCCGCCACGGCGCAGAGCGTCAGCACTGCGTAAAACGATTTGCCTTCGCCCATGGGGAGATTCAGGCTGTGCGGCCGATGGGTGACCTCTCCGAAGGCGTAGGCCGAAGATGTGGAAATGGTGATGGCTGCGACGATGCCGGCCTCGACCATGCCGAGAGCGAACAGCGATGCGCCTAAGCGGCCGATAATTGGCTGCAGCGCTTGGGCAAACTCAGCGGCCTGAAAATTGTCGGCGGTCATCTGATGGGCAAAAAGCGGGGCAGTTGCCAGGATGGTCGCTATGGCTGCAACGGCAGCAAGTGTGGCGCCTAAGACGGTGTCGATTCGCCCGAATCGAATATCTTTTGTGGTCATGCCCTTGTCGACGGTGGCGCTCTGCTGAAAGAAAAGCATCCAAGGCGTGACGGTGGCGCCGATGTCAGCGAGCACGATAAGAAGCGTGTCTTTGTTGAAGCCCGGGAGCGGTTGCCAGGTGATGACGGCGTGGCCGACCGCATGCCAACTGGGGTGAGTCATCAGAGCGACTGGAATGAAAATTAAATTGAAGGCGGCGGCCGCGAGGGTGATTCGTTCCCAGGTCCAGTAGCGGTGACTCATGAGCGCGGCGTAGAGAACGACCAGCGCGATGAGGATGGCTATCCAGGGAGGCACGCCGAAAAATCCGAGGCCGGCGCGGATGGCGATGAACTCAGTGATGAGAGTGAGGAAGTTTCCAACGCCGAGGTCGAGCATGGAGAACCATCCCCAGAAGGGGCCGAAGCGTTCGAAGATAAGTTCGGCGTGACCGCGATGCGTGGCGGCGCCGAGGCGGACGGTCATCTCCTGGACAACGATCGCCATGCAAAACGTGAGGGCGACGAAGGGAATGAAGAATCCGATGCCGAATTTGGCGCCGGTGGCGGCATAGGAGAGCATGCTGGGGCCGTCGTTTTCTCCCAACATGACCAGGACGCCGGGGCCGACGAGTAACCAGAGAAGGCGGGCTTTCGAGGAAAAGCCGCGACGAGCGCGGGCGTCGGAGACGCGGACGCGATCATGGGCACGGTCGACGTCTTCGTGAGTGATGACGATTTCTTCGGCTTCGGTGGCAACAGGCTTCATTGATTCCAGTGAGGGATGGTCCCCACCAACGTCCGTCTGGACTTTCTAAGCAGAAATTAGCGTAAGTATACACTATGGGATAAACCATAGTTAACCAGGTCATGGTTAATCAAGCGACGGGTGCGGCGAGGGCTCCGCAACGCCTCGCCAGACCTGGCAAGCTGATAGGGATCCTTCGACTGGGATTCTGCCCGCATTCGCGAAGCAAAATCCTCGCTCAGGATGACAGAATTAAGAGGTTTACAGGTTAAGCGTCTGGTTACCGGGTCGGGCCCGCTCAGGGGGCAGAGACCCAGACGCGTTCCGTGGCGGCGCGGCCGAGGGAGACGTTGCCGGCAGTGGTTGATAGCGTGAGAGTTTGGTCGTAGTTGCGTTCGAGCAGCCGCAACTTCGAACCCGGACGGATTCCACGGACTTCGAGGAACTCGAGCAGGCGGCGGTCCCTTTCGTAAATTCCACTGACCAAGTAGGTCGCTCCCGGGGCGGCGTCGGCGAGCAGCAGCAGACCGCGATGGCGGCGGCTGGCGGGGCTCTCCATCTCGCTGAGATTTCCGTGGGGGCAGATGCCGCCTTTGCCGAGTTTCGCGAGGAGCTTGGCTTCGAAGTCGGGCGAGACAGCGTGCTCCAGGCGTTCGGCTTCATCGTGAACCTTCCACCACTCCATGCCAAAGAGTTCGGAGAGCATGCGTTCGATGAGGTGATGGCGGAGGGTGAGTTTGCGGGCAATCTTGCGGCCGGCGGCGGTGAGGCGCACGTGTCCGTTGGCCGGAACGCGAACCAAGCCGTCCTTCTTAAGACGGCGAACCGCCATGGTCACGGCGGGCGGCGACACTTTCAGCCAGTCTGCGAGGCGGGCAGAGATAACCGACTCACCTTCGCTCTCAGCTTCAAGGATGGCTTTGAGGTAATCTTCTTTGGAGACGGTGATCATCTGGGGAAATTATACGGCGAGGGAGTTAAGTAGAGTTAACTCCGGCTCCACCACCTAGGCACCTAGGCGTGGACGAGACCGGCGCCGAGGCTTCAGGTCTTGGGTCTTAGAGTCCTGGTCTTCATTCTCAGGTCCGCAATCGCGTGACACGAACGGGGCTCCCGCCTGATCTGCTTTCTTCCGCGCGTCTCTGCGCCTCTCCGCTACGCGCTAAAAATGATCCGCGTTTGACAGTCCTCCTGCTCTCCCCTAACCTTGACCTTTTCTGGCTATGAAAATTCTGGTTCTTGGCAACGGCGGTCGCGAGCACGCGCTGGTGTGGAAGCTGCGGCAGTCGGCACGGGTTTCGAAGTTGTACTGCGCGCCCGGCAATGGCGGCATTGCGGACGAAGCAGAGTGCCTGCCAGTTGACCTGAAAAGCCTGGAATCGATAGTGGCTCTGGGAGAACAATTGCGGCCGGACTTAACGGTTGTGGGACCGGAATTGCCGCTGACGTTGGGCGTGGTGGACGAGTTTACGCGTCGTGGATGGGCTGCGTTCGGCCCGACCAAGGCGGCGGCGCAACTGGAGTCGAGCAAGAGCTTCGCCAAGGAATTTCTACAGCGACACCACATTCCAACCGCTCCTTACGCGATTTGCGATTCAGTGGAGGAGGTGCGTCCCGCGCTCACGCACTTTCACTTGCCGGTGGTGGTGAAGGCTGACGGATTGGCGGCGGGTAAAGGAGTAGTAATCGCCGCGAGCAAGGAAGAGGCGGCAAACGTGGCCGCCGAAATGTTCAGCGGAAAGATGGTGGGAGCGGCCGGCGCGCGCGTTGTGCTGGAAGAATGCCTGAAGGGCGACGAACTTTCGTTTCTGGTGTTGAGTGATGGTGAGCGGGTTGCGCCGCTAGTGGCGGCACAGGATCATAAGCGAGTGGGCGATAGAGATACTGGACCCAACACAGGCGGCATGGGCGCGTATTCGACCGCCGAGATTGTCGACGACAAGATGCGCGACTGGTTGGTAAATCACATTGCGCGTCCCGTGGTTGCGGGCATGAAGGCCGAGGGCGCGGAGTACAAAGGCGTGCTCTACTGCGGACTGATGATGACCGCGCGTGGTCCGATGGTGCTGGAATTTAATTGCCGCTTTGGCGATCCGGAGACACAGGCCATTCTGATGCGGCTGGAGAGCGACTTAGTGGATGCTCTGGAGGCATCGATTGCAGGCCGGGTCAGTGATGGGGATTTCAAATGGTCGCGCGATGCGTCGGTGTGCGTGGTGATGGCCTCTGGTGGATATCCGGGGACGTTTGCGGTGGGGAAACAGATTAGCGGTCTCGATCAGGCCGCCGCAATCGACGGTGTGAAAGTTTTTCACGCGGGCACAAGCCGGCGCGACGGGGCTTTCTACACTGCGGGCGGGCGTGTGCTTGGAGTGTCGGCGCGAGCACCGAAATTGGGCACTGCCGTCGAGCGGGCATATCAGGCGTGCGAGAAAATTCGTTTCGATGGCGCGCAGTACCGAGGGGATATTGCTGCACGGGCTTTGAAGAAATAGCTAGTTGAACTTGGACCCTCCGACATTGAAGGAGTGGGAGTTTGCAACTCACTTCCTTTGTCATTCCGAGCGCGGTCCGGAGCGAACGCGACGGCAAGTCGAGGAATCTGCTTTTCTGGTATGGGTCGCAATTCAGTCCAGGGGTTCGGGCTGGAGGGCGATGTTCTTTTCGCCGGCGCCCTTTTTTGCCGCGTATTTTTTCATCCAGGCTTCCCAACTCTTTCCGGCGGCGGTGTCGCGGCCGGTGAAGGCGAGGGCGGCGATATCGGCGTACGAGATGGAGATTTTTTCGTTCGAGTTCTTGGGATAGAGGCGAACGACCGAATCCTTCAGCGTGGCCGCGGTGCGCCGGTCAAAGAGGTAGCCTTCGATTTTGCGGCCATCTTTCCGAGTGATGGTTACGTCTCCGCGATAGTCGAAAGCCTTTTCCAGCGCGACGCGGATTTCTTCCTCGGTGGCGAGTTGTGGAATCCAGCCTTCGAGTTGTTCGTGGGCGGTGCCGGGAGCGACTTCCAGGGCGTCAGGATTTATATGCGGCACCGCTTGCGCGGCTTCGTGATCGATGTGTCCGGATTCTTTGCCTGTCATAGTCTGCTATTTTTCTCGCCCGGATTCTTGCCTGTCATGATCGCTTTTCCCTTGCAGGATACCGGGCTTCGCCCGGCGCCGGACAGCCGAGGGCGGCTGTCCCCACATAGTCTTTTCCTGCTTACGCGCGGGTCCCTTGCAGCGATTCGTCTGTTCGCGCGATCTGCACCAGCGGGTGCACTGGCGCTTGCGGCTCATCCAACAAGCGTAGCGCTTCTTCGTCGCGATAACGAGTGAACAGCGTGGCTTTGACGGTGGCGAAGAATCCGCCGAGCGAACTAAATGTCGCATTCACCGCGGAGGCTTCGTAGCCGCTGTGGACCATGCAATTGGCGCAAGCGGGATTGCCCGACTCGGTGCCGTAGTTGCTCCAATTCGTGGTCGAGAGAAGCTCGGCGAAGGTTTCGGCGTAGCCATCCTGTAGCAGATAGCAGGGCTTCTGCCATCCGAAAATGTTGTAGGTGGGCATGCCCCAGGGCGTGCAGGGATAGGTGCGCTTGCCCATGAGAAATTCCAAGAAGAGCGGAGAGAGATTGAACCGCCAGTTCTTCTTGCGGTTCGACAGGATCGCGCGGAACATGCGGCGGGTACGGGCTCGGCCGAGGAAATGCTTTTGGTCAGGGGCCTTATCGTAGGAGTAGCCGGGGGAGAGCATCATGCCTTCGAGGCCGAGCTCCATCATGTCGTCGAAGAAGGCGCGAACGGATTTTGGATCGGCGCCGTCGAATAGCGTGGTGTTGGTGGTCACGCGGAAGCCGCGGCTGAGGGCTTCTTTGATGGCATCGACTGCGATGTCGTAGCCACCCTCGCGGCAGACGGCGAGATCGTGCTCTTCGCGCTGGCCATCAAGATGCACGCTGAAGGTCAAATACTTGCTCGGCTTGAAAAGATGAATCTTCTCTTTGAGCAGCAGGGCATTCGTGCACAGATAAATATATTTCTTGCGCGCAACCAGGCCTTCCACAATCTCGGCTATCTGTGGGTGCATGAGCGGTTCGCCGCCAGGGATTGAAACCATGGGCGCGCCGCATTCATCCACTGCGCGAAAACATTCTTCTGGAGAGAGATCTTTTTTCAGGATGTGGGCGGGATACTGAATCTTGCCGCATCCGGCGCAAGCCAGGTTGCAGCGGAACAGAGGCTCGAGCATCAGCACGAGCGGATACTGCTTGCGACCGGCGAGCTTTTGGCGAAGCACGTAGCTCGTTACAGTCCACATCTGTGAAACGGGAACTGCCATTCTAGATGGTCACTCCTGTGTCCGCTTATTTTAGCAGGGACGGACTGTTAGATGACGCAGCAGCGGCCAGGGTGCGGAACGGGGTGCCGAAGTAGGTGCCGAAAATGAAAGGCCACAGACAAGTCTTGAGTCTTACACAACCGCTCCCGTGAGCGCCGTCAGGAGGTCGTCGGAAGTCCTTGCGGATCGGCGGTTTACCGGAACGGTTCTGGCCTCACCCGAGGGCCGAAAATGGAGTATTTGTGGTATAATTCTGTTACTCGCCAAACGAACCTAAGTATAAGACATTTCAATAACTTGAGGTCGGTTCGTAGAGGCGGCAAACCTTAATTGGGGCCGAAATTAGAAGTCAGTTTCAAACGGCTTCGCCGGACCCAGTTTTGCGAGAAAGTCGGGGCATTCTCCCGCGGAGCGGAATGGCCACCAAAGAGATTCAAACTCCCATCACTGATAGCAAAACAAAAAACGCAATTGTGACTCCGTTCAGCGGAAATAATGGGGGAAGCAAGAGCGATTACACTGCTGACTCGATCAAAGTGCTCGGCGGTATGGAAGCCGTGCGCAAGCGTCCGGCCATGTACATCGGCTCGACGGGCGACCTGGGATTGCACCACCTCGTTTATGAAGTGGTGGACAATTCCGTGGACGAAGCCCTGGCCGGTTTCGCGACCAAGATTGAAGTCACGATCCACATCGACAACTCGATCACCGTCATCGATGACGGACGCGGCATTCCTGTCGACGATATGGACATCGACGGCGAAAAGATTTCTGCGGCGCAGGTTGTGATGACGACGCTGCACGCGGGAGGCAAGTTCGATTCGTCCACGTACAAAGTTTCTGGCGGACTGCACGGAGTGGGCGTCTCTTGCGTGAACGCATTGAGCGAGGAATTGGAACTTGAAATCTGGCGCGACGGGGCGACCTGGGAGCAGACTTATTCGAAGGGCGAGCCGACCAGCAAGATGAAGAAGGCGGGGGCGGCCAAGCGGCGCGGGACGAAGGTCCATTTCCTGCCGGACCGAAGTATTTTTACGGCGACGGAATATAACTACGACACGCTGGCGCAGCGCTTGCGCGAGCTCGCGTTCCTGAACAAGGGATTGCTGATTACTCTCACCGATGAGCGTTCTACCGATGCGAAGAGCGGTGAGGCCAAGCATTCAGATTTCAAATATAACGGCGGCATCGCGGAATTTATCAAGCATCTGAACCGCGGCAAGCAAGTGCTGCACGACAAACCGATTTACATGGAAGCAGAGCGCAGCGGCGTTGCCATGGAGATTGGCCTGCAATACAACGACGGCTATTCGGAGTCGGTGTTCAGCTTCGCCAACAACATCAACACCGTCGATGGCGGTACGCATCTTTCTGGCTTCCGCATGGCGCTTACCCGGACTATCAATTACGCCGGGCAGCAGATGGGCCTGTTCAAGGATGTAAAAGAAAACCTGACCGGCGACGACGTGCGAGAAGGCCTGGTGGCGGTGATCAGCGTGAAGCTGTCGCAGCCGCAGTTTGAAGGGCAGACCAAAGGCAAGCTGAATTCCGATATCGCCGGCGTGGTGCAGGCATTTATCAACGAGCGGCTGGGAGCTTTCTTCGAACAGAATTCAACCGTCGCGAAAAAAATTATCAACAAGGCCGTGGATGCGGCGCGGGCACGCGAGGCGGCACGCAAGGCGCGCGATCTGACGCGGCGCAAAGGCGCGCTCGATTCGGGCGGTTTGCCAGGGAAGCTGGCGGATTGTTCGGAGCGCGATCCGAACCGCTGCGAATTGTTTTTGGTGGAGGGCGAGTCGGCAGGCGGGACGGCGAAGCAGGGGCGCGATCGGCGCTTCCAGGCGATTCTCCCGCTCAAGGGCAAGATCCTCAACGTAGAAAAGGCTCGCTACGACAAGATGCTGGCGCATGAAGAAATTCGCGCCATGATTACGGCGCTGGGCACGGGCATCGCCAAGGATGACTTCGATCCTACGAAGGTGCGTTACGGCAAAATCATCCTGATGACCGACGCCGACGTGGACGGATCGCACATTCGCACGCTGCTGCTGACGTTCTTCTTTCGCCACATGCAGGAGCTGATCAAGCGCGGCAATGTTTTTATCGCGCAGCCGCCGCTGTATTCGATCAAGAAGGGCAAGTCCATGCAGTACATCAAAGACGATGATGCATTCGACAAGGTGATGCTGAAGCGCGCCGCCGACGGACTGATCGTTCGCTATGGCGAGGGGGCGGCCAAGCTGGAGGGGGCAAACCTGACGCGCTTCATGAGCGTGCTGAAGGAGTATCTCAACTTCTTCGACAAGGTCAATAAGCGTCTGCGCGACGAGAGCGTTACGGAACTGCTGCCCAAACTGGATTTTTCAAAGCACTCGGATTTCGAGGGGGACAAGAATACGCCATCGAAGAAGATCGAGAAGCTGGAAAAAGAGCTGAAGCGATTACAGAAAGATCGGAAGTTCAAGAGCATCGAGCCGGTCTTCGATGAAGAGCACAACCTCTGGGAAGTGCGCATTGTAAACTCGCAGGGTTCCGAACACGTGATCAACTGGGAACTGGCGTCAAGCGCTGAGTGCCGGCAGCTGATTTCGAAGTTCAAACAGATTGAACCTTATCTGGAGCCGCCGTTCGTCGTGGAAGCTCTGACCAAGGCGGGCGCGGTGAGCAGCAACGGCGACGAAGCCGGAGACGACGAGGGCGTGGACACCGGCGTGGACACAGATGAAAAGTCCGACAAGAAAGGAGCCAAGGCTGCTCCTGCAACCAAGGGCCGAGCCGCCGCCGAGCCGGTGGAGAAGGCCACGGCGCGCGAGCTGTTTGAGTACGTGAAGAAAGAAGGCAGCCGCGGCTACGACGTCCAGCGCTACAAAGGCTTGGGTGAGATGACGGCTCCCCAGCTTTGGGAGACGACCATGGATCCAGAGCGCCGGACCCTGCTGTCAGTGAAGCTCGAAGACATCGCCGAGTGCGAAACGATCTTCACCACGCTGATGGGCGAGGACGTGGAAGCGCGGCGCAAGTTTATCGAAGAGAATGCGCTGGACGTGAAGAATCTGGATATTTAGAATCCGCCACGGATTTGCGCGGATGTACACGGATAGGAAATCAGGCGGCTCTTCAGGCCGCCTTGTTTATTTGCGGCGATCGCCAGGAGACGGCTGTAACCCCCAACGTCAACAGAGTAATCAGCGAAATAACTCCGAGAGACATGACGCAGTAGATGCACCACACTCCCAGAATGTCTTTTTCGATGTGGGCGAGGTATAGAGAGAAAGCTAGGCCGACCAATGCGACGGCTAACATCAGGCGATAGGAGCGTCGCCATGCTAGCGCTGCCATTAGAATGTATCCGGCGATGCCGAGAGCTGCGACCGGAACACCTGCCAGCATCGCGTAGGGGCTGTGATTGACGATGCCGCAGTCCCAGCGTTCGTTGATGCTGCAGGGCGAATCGCCCTCGGTTCGGTAGTGCTCGCGCAGGGCGAGAGCGGAAACGACAATCCCGAGAGTCGCCAACACGACCAGAAGGTACCTCATGTGAGTTTCCTCATTCTCTTGTCTGCGGTTATTTCATGAATGACGTGCGACTCAATCTCAGGGGCTAAAGCCCTGAATTCTTGACGCGGTGTTTAACGGCACGGCTTAAGCCGTGTCCTTTCAGTCGTGTTCAAATCAGCTGTGCCCTTTCAAATCCATTTATCAGTACGCTCCCATTGACTTGCATATGTTCCACGCCTAACTGGCAGCATGCACTGCTGCGATATCCTGCAGCAAATCGGAGGCCTGCCAGTCGGCGCCATGGTACCACTTGGAAATCTTTCCATCGGGAGCAATGATCGCCGTGCTGAGCGAATGTGTAATCAGTCCGCCTTCTTCGTTGTAGGTAAGAGCGAAATAATTGGCAAATTCAGGTAACTCAGTTTGCGGAATCGCGGCGAACTCCCAGTGGGTGAAGAGTGCAGAGTCTTTCCTTCCGGCGCAAGAAAAGCCGTAAGTGCGCAAAACTTTAGGCGTGTCATGGGTGGGGTCGAAGCTGATACTGAGCAGGTGAGTCTTGCCATAGAGAGCCGGGTCAGCCAAGACCTTGCTATCGATTGCGGCGAATTCGTGGCTGACTCGCGGACAGAAATCGGGGAAGGGGCAGCGCGTGTAGATGAGCGTGAGGACCACCGTCTGCCCGCGATATTGATGGAGCGAAATGCCTTTGCCACTTTGGTTAATCAGCTTGAAGTCCGGCACTTCGTCGCCGGGAGCAGGAATGTGCAGGTTTGCTGCGGGTTTCGTGTCAGTGGCAGGCGAATGTGCGGTCACTTTAACATTCTCAAGCCAGTACTTGTCTGGTCCGACCACGACATCGGCCGTGATAGAGTCTCCGGGCTGCAGCTGATTGAGCACGTCAGCAGGTTTCATCGTGTACGGCATCACCATTGCATCCATGAAACCAGCGATCGGCTCGTTGTCGATATTGGCAGTGCCAGCCTGCTTATCGATGGAAATAATTTTTCCCTTGAGTGCGTAACGCTTGGCAGCGTTCGGACCTGACTGGGATGGTCCTCGGCTGCAGGCCGCGGAGAATGCGAGCAGGACGCAGACGCAAAGAAGTGGGAGACACCTGGAGCATGAATCGAATCGGTTGGGCATATTTATTCTTCTTTATTATCTCCGATCATCCGTGATATTAGTCTGATCGATATTAGTCGGATCCTTATCGCCTTACCGAGCATCAGCGATCCCCTTCCGAGCTTAGTCCTGATCTGCCCTTAGTAGTGGAAGCGATAACGAAGCTCAACAAAAATCTCGCGCGGATTGTTCCAGTGATATCCGCCAAACGTAAGGCTGTTGTCATACTCGACGCGGCGGTTGGCCACGTTGAGCGCAGTCAGGGACATGGTGAAACGCTCGCCGAAGTCTTTTCCAAGCGACAGATCGAAGGAGGTGTGCTGGGGCAGATAGTTGCCGGGATAGGGCGCGCCGGGGAAACCGTTGTGGAACCCAGAGCCGTAGTAAACGTTGGTAGAAGCATAGGCGTGCCAGGGCAGAGTGACGTCGCCACCGACGTTGAGCGTGTTGCGCTGATCGTGGTCGAGTGGAGTCAGTTGGGGGGAGATCGCTCCCGGCACAGTGAGACCGCCGACGATCGTACCAGCGCCTTCGGCGATCTGGTTGGAGTAGGCGAGGTGCATTTGCCCGCGGTGAGCGAGGCGAGGAGAACGGAGCGTGAGTTCCCATCCGCGAATTAAGGCCTGGGAAACAGCGAGGGGGAAGAAGATGCTGGAAGCGCCAATATTGTTGTGGTCGAGAAAGTTGACGACGTTGGTTTGGAAGTTGTCGGCGTCGAGCACCCATCCTCGATAAGGAATCGTCACTCCAAATTGATGTTCTTCGTCCCGCTCGCCGGGAAGTGTGCCGAATCCTAGGCCTTGCTGCCCGGTGAAGTTGATAAGAGCCGGACCGGAGACGGTCTCGATCGGGGGCGCCTGGTAGTAGTGTCCGTAGAATGCGCGGAACGTCCAGCGAAGCTTGGGGAGGGTGACGGTCGCCCCGAAGCGCGGCTGGATGGCGGTCTCGTCCACCGGCCGCGCGATCGAGGTGACAGCGAAATTCCCCTCGGAAAAGCGGGTGGGCCGGATCCCGGCAGACAGCGTCAGCCAGGGAAAGGGGTTGAACTTTTCGTCGATGTAGAAGGCTACGAAATTCGCGGTGGGATGTTCGGTGTCGCTTATCGTTGGTATTCCGCTGCCGTCATTGAAGATGGCCCCAAAGAACTGATTATCGCTCTGGTAGAAGCTGATGAATCCAACTTGCAGATCGTTCTTCTTGTAGTTGGCGGCGAAGTTGGCCTGACCTCCAACGTAGGTAGAGCCGCGGTCTTCCGTGGTGGCGATCGGAACGTCATTGGGATTGCTGTCATAGTTTCCGCTGTTGTAGTGGTAGAAAGGAGAAACCGTGGTCATGAGGTGAGAGTTGAAAGTGTGCAGCCAAGTGAAGAGCACGCCGGCGTCGGCCTCGTGTTGGCCATCGCGCAGGCCGATGCTGGGAGTGTATTGGCCGCTTGCGGGATTGTTTTCAATGTCGTTAGCAAAAGGATCGTAAGGGATCTGGAAATAGTCCCGCCGTAGCGACGTGATCAGGCGGAGCTGGTCAGAGGGATCGACGTTGAAGATAAAAGACCCGAAGCCGCCCACGCCGTTGACGGCGTCATGTACGACCTGTGGCACCGGCGGTTGCAAGCCGAGATTGCTGCGGTTGCCGTTGATGCTGGCGTAGTAGGCGAAGTTTCGGGTGTGGCTTCCGAAGCTGAACGCGTCATTGGTCTGGTAGAAATTTCCTGCGCTTAGGACGAGTTCGGCTTGGTTGTTGCGCTCAAAGCCGGTCCGCGGAACCACGTTGAAGACGCCGTAGGTGCGGTCACCGAATTCCGCGCCGTAACTGCCCCGATTGACCTCAACGTACTCCAAGTCTTTAGGATCGAATTGTGGGGCAACATTTTGCGCGATCGCAGTATTGATGATGGGAATACCGTCCAACAGCCATGTAGTCTGGTGCCCGCCGCGCATGTGGAGCATGTCGTGCGTGACATAAGCGCCCGGAGTGTAGTCGGTGATCATGGCCAGACTGTTCGTGCGATCGGCGCCAGGAGTACGTGCGATGTCGAGGCTGTCCACCAGAGTGATGGGAGTGAAGCTGTCAGTAGGCACGACGGCCTGGGCTGCGGAGACCGTGACATTCTCGCGAGCCGAAGCTACTCGTAATTGAAAGTGAGCAACCGGTACGGTCCCCGAGATGACGGTGATGTCCTGTGCGGTCTGCTCAAAACCCACGCTGGCAACGCTCACCGTATAGTCGCCCAAGGGCACGGCATTGATCTGAAATTCTCCGTTCGCGTCAGTGGAGGCCGTCTTGGCCCAGTCCGACGATTTCGCTCTCAACATCACCATTGCATTCTGCACCGGACGATGTTGCGGATCGTGCACCACGCCACGGATGGCGCCGTAGACGTTCGCGAAGGCTGAGACGCTGGGGAGGAATATCGCCAGGGCGAAGAGGGTCTTCTTGTAATTCATTTTCTCCTCCATGTGAATCGGGTTGGGGGCGTAGCAGAACCGCGCCGATTCGAGCTTGGATAGAGCTGGCGCGTTCCGGCGGAACGCGCCAGCTATGCGTTGAGCAAATGAAGCGCAGTCAAGCTTGGAGAAACTTCAGTAAATTGGCGGGGCGCGTGAGGAGTGAAACTCGGCAGAAGCGGCCGCCGGGGAGTTCGCTTGGGACATGGCGAGGAGAACATCGATAGGGTGCAAGAAGAACGCTGTCAGCTTGGGCTGCGGGTGGGCCCACTGAGCGGTGGTGACGGCGCGGCAGCAATCGTGATTACAACAGCCGGTATCGCGAATAACAGGCTGGGAAGAGTCCCCCTCGGCTAGTTCATGGCAGCGATGCGCAGCTTTACGGACGCAGCAGGCATGCGGCGGGGCAGCCGTTACCGCCAGCGCGAGCGGAACAAGGTTTGCCGCAAGCGCGAAGAACAACAGCAATCTGGCGGTCAGGCGCTGCATACTTTCTTTGAATCGGGAACCCCAAGGTGCTGACAGCATAGAACAGAAACGCGACGAGGGCAAGCGAGGTATTTGTAAAATTTTCACCGGCGAAGGTCACGAAGGCGCCTTAAGGAAAACCCGATAAGGCCCCGCAACGTCGACTAATGCATCAGCGCGTAGGCGCCGCCATCGGTGAAGGCGATGACTAGGTTCATGAGAATAAACATCAGGTCGTAATGCCAGCCATAGGTCTTTTTGCCCCAGAAGCCGGTGTGCCAAACAAAAATCTTTTTTTCGATAGCGCCGAGCATGACTAGGATCAGACCAAAAGCCGCAAGCTGGGTAAGAACTCCGAAGGCAACACCCAAGCTTCCGGCAACTTCCGCGATGCCGAGAAAGATGGTAAAGGGTACTGACATTCCGATGCTTTGGGCGCGGGCGGTGTGATCTTTGAGATGGCCGTAGCCGCTGGTGACGAAGACCAAGCCGACCATCAATCGCAGGAGCAGCAAGCCGAGATCGGTGAAGCGGGCCAGTTGAGGGAACATGCGGGTTTCTTTCGACGTGTCACCCTGGATTTGAGGTTGGCGGACATTCTTCCGAAGAGACACGGATGCTCGGGGGATTTATGCCTTGCCGTGAATCTTAGCCCACCACCAGCGGACGCCGACGAACAGAAACCGCCAGTCCTGGAAAAATTCCGGAGGCTTGCCTTCGAACGCATGGCCGACGAATTGAAAAACCCATCCCAGGACAAATAATCCCAATGCATACGGCCAGAGCCGGTGGAAAAGGATGCTGGCAAGAAAAACTAGGATCGAAAGTAGAATGGTTGGAATGCCCAGCGTGTGGCAGGCGCGGTTTACCGGATGCCGATGGCTGCTCGCGTATTGCGAGATCCATTGCTCGTTGCTTCGGTTGCCTAACATCGCGGAAGGATAATACACCGGAGTGGGCCTGGAGTGGTAGCGGCTCTTGATTCCGAGCTAGGCGCCGCGACTTCCTTGCATCTACGGCTCACCGTGCGATACCTTCAAGTCTGTCCCACCTGAATCTCCGATGGACCACTCCTGCCACAAGTGCGGGCACAGCATCGAGGACGGCAAGCCATTCTGCTTACAATGCGGCGCGCCGCAAATTCGAGTGACGCTTCCGGAACCTTCGCCTGCACTCGTTCTCGCCGCCGATGGAGCAGTCGCGACAGGAGATGCTGAAGTCGAGGCGGTCCTTCCCGGTATTACCGCGAACGCCTTGCCCGAAAGCTGGTCTAGCGACATGAAGCCGTGCGCCCTCGCGGCTGCAATTGCTCTGGTACTCACATTTCTCGGTCTAAATCCATTTGTGGCTGCCCTCGGCACAGGGCTGTTGGCAGTCGTGTTTTCCCGCCGCCGCGGCTTAGGGATTGTTATCCGGCCCGCTGCCGGTGCCAGGCTCGGCGCCATCAGCGGCCTGCTGCTTTTCGGTATGTCGACTATTTTCGAGACCCTGGCCGTCGCCGTCCTTCACAAAGGAGGCGAGCTGCGAAACGAAATGATGAACAAGATTCAGCAGGCGGCCGCACACTATCCCGGTCCTGAAGTCCAGCCCTTCCTGGACTTTGCAAAATCCCCTGGAGGCTTCGCCTTCATGATGGTGGCCTCGGTGATTTTCGGTCTGCTGGCATTCATTGCTCTGGGCAGTCTGGGAGGAGCTCTCGGCGCGCGCTTTATGGGTCGGCGTGGTCGAACGTAACTGAGCTGGCCGGTCTGGAATAAACACCTCTCGGACGCCTTCTCGTGCCGGTCTTTTCGTGTCGGTCTTGCCCGGAAAACATTTGGCGCGTATGATGCACCGTTTGTATTCTTACGCGATGAACAAACCGGCACGCGGATCACTACTCAGCATTGAGCACCTGGAGGATAAGGAAATCCTCGGGCTGCTGAAGCTGGCGCGCCGCATGAATCCTCTCAAGGCTCGGCCTCTGCTGCGCAACAAGCGCATCATGCTGCTGTTTTACGAAGCTTCCACCCGCACGCGATCCTCTTTCGAGATTGCCGCCAAGTCGATGGGCGCGATTACAACACTGGTCGAGTCTTCAGGGTCAAGCATCGAAAAGGGCGAATCTCTGCTGGACACCGCCTACACGCTGAGCGCGGTGGGGGCAGACGCCATCGTCATTCGCCATCCCGCAGCCGGAGCGCCTCACCTGATGGCGAAACATCTCGACATTCCCGTGATCAATGCTGGAGATGGCATGCACGAGCATCCTTCCCAAGCCCTGCTCGACGCTTTCACCATTTTGAAGCACAAGAAGTCCTTCAAGGGCCTGCGGGTTGCAATCATCGGTGACATCTACCACAGCCGGGTAGCTCGTTCCGCGTGTCATCTGCTGAGCAGGTTTGGCGTGAAGGTCACACTCTGCGGCCCGCCCGAACTCGTGCCGGAATTCGCGACCAGCCTCGCTCCGGGTCTGCACATCACTCGCCACATCGAGGAGGCGTTGCGCGGCACCGATGTGATCATGCTATTGCGAGTGCAGCAAGAGCGCCTCGCGGGGATGAAGATCAACCTGCAAGACTATATGGCGCGCTACCAGATGACCACGTCGCGCCAAAAGCTGGCCAAGCGCGACGCCATCGTCATGCATCCCGGGCCGATCATTCGTGGGCTGGAACTGACGTCTGAAGTCGTCGATGGCCCGCAATCCGTCATCGTGGATGAGGTCCGCAACGGTGTGCCCACGCGCATGGCGATTCTGGCAAGGGCACTGGGCAAGGCGAAATGAGCCCGGGATTTGTACTGATCAAGACGGATCTGCTGATCTGCGGGTAGCACTGCCGAGCACTGAATGGTGAATACCAAAAGCCAAAGACGCGAAGCCGCAAGCCTCCTGATCAAAGGCGGGCATGTGATCGATCCGGCGGCGAAGATCAACGCGCCTATGGACGTTCTTCTGCGTGACGGACGTGTAGCGGAGATTGCACCGCCCAACAAAGTTCGCGCCAGCGCCGACGAGAAATTCGATGCGCGCGGATTGATCGTTGCCCCGGGCTTCATCGACCTGCATGTTCACTTGCGCGAGCCGGGGCAGAGGTACAAGGAAACCATCGCCACCGGTACCGCAGCCGCTGCCGCCGGAGGGTTCACCTCAGTCTGCACCATGCCCAACACTTTGCCCGTGGTCGACACGGAGGAGTGGGTTGAATGGTTGCGGCACCCCGAGCGCGGCGCCGTGGTGAATGTCTTCCCCATCGCCGCCGCAACGCGCAGCTCGCGAGGAGCGGCTCTAACCGATTTTGCCGCGCTGCAGCGGGCGGGAGCCGTCGCCGTTACCGACGACGGCAAACCGATACTCGACGACGAGGTTATGCGCGCGGCCCTGCGGCTCGGCGCCGAACTGAACTTGCCGGTGGTGCAGCATGCCGAAGATACCCGCCTGACCGAGACCTGCTCAATGCACGAAGGCCCTACCAGCTTTCGTCTCGGACTGCGTGGGATGCCCGCTACCGCCGAAGCAAACATCGTGGATCGCGATGTGAACTTCGCGCAGCAGATTCGCGAATCGCGCCTGCACGTGGCGCATCTTTCCACCTCGGATGCACTCAAGGCCGTTCGGCGCGGCAAGCGCGCAAAAGCTCGCGTGACTTGCGAAGTGACGCCGCACCATTTCACTCTGCTCGACGAAAACGTGGGCGAGTACAACACCAATTTTAAAATGAACCCGCCGCTGCGCTCGGCCACGGACCGGGAGGCCGTTCTGGTCGCTCTGGCCGACGGCACCGTCGATGCCATCGCCACCGACCACGCGCCTCACGCCACACACGAAAAGCAGGTTGAGTTCGAGCGCGCCGCTTTCGGCATCACGGGACTTGAAACCGCATTGGCGTTGGCCATCACCAAGCTTCACCGCGACCACAAGATTCCGCTTACGCGTATCGTTGAGCTCTTCACCGCCGGCCCCGCACGCGTCTTCGATCTCCGCGGCCGCGGATCGCTGCAGCGCGGCAACTTCGCAGACGTAACCATCTTCGATCCCAAGAAGCGCTGGACGTTCGAAGCCGCCAAGTCGCGTTCGTTGTCGCGCAACACGCCGTTTGATGGGTGGCAGTTCACGGGCAAGGTTGTGGCGACGATTGTGGGGGGGAAGGTTGTATATCGCACAGATTGAACAGAGTCGCGAAGCGACGGCATTCATTAGCCCCGCACGTAAGTGCGGGGAAGCTTAAAAGGGAAAGGTCGAGTCGCGCTAGCGACGCCACTCAGGCTGCAAATAAGTGTTCTGCATCGTAGGTCAAGCCAGACTTCTTTAGAAGCGCCAGGAACTCCTCCTCAAAACTCCTCTTCTTGTGATGTTCTGCCTGATTACGGATATAGGCTTGGACCTTTGACAGCAAAGACGGACTTACGCTGAAAGCTCCATATCCTTTCTGCCACTCAAATTGCATGCCGTTCTCCCCAAGCCAGCGTGAGGAATTGGCCTTCAGCTTCTGCACAACTTCAGCGAGAGTCAACGCAGGCGGCAACCCAATGAGCAAGTGCACATGGTCAGACGTGCCGCCAGCGGCCAGAATCTTGAAACCTAGGTTGTCTGCTATACCGGTCAAGTAAGCATAAAGCTTCTCTTGCAATTCAGCGGAAATCAGGTTCCGCCGCTCCTTGGTACTGAATACGCAATGCACGAAATTGGCAGCATGTGTGTGAGACATACAGGTGCCGTCCCTGAAGGGACTCTGGTTTTAAACGCCCGCCCACCCCGCACTTACGTGCGGGGCTAATGACTTCCGTCCCCTTCGGGACTGCGGCGCATCAGCATGACGAGCCCCGGTCCCTCCTCAATACTAAAACCTCCGGGACTGAATCTCGTCTTACCCATCGCAAATATCTTGCGGGATTCCGCATCTAGGAAAGGCTTGACGGGCAGGGTGAGGGAGGCATGGCCGACGAGTTGCGTATGTTGTCGCGCAACACGCCGTTTGATGGGTGGCAGTTCACGGGCAAGGTTGTGGCGACGATTGTGGGCGGCAAGATCGTATACAGGGCGGATTGATCAGCCCACAATTCCCATCCTCTTCCCAACCCTCCCCAGCACCTCCAGCGCCTGCTGCAACTCTTCTTTCGTATGCGTCGCGGTCATGATGGTGCGAATGCGGGCTTTGCCTTCGGGCACTGTCGGAAAGGCGATGCCGGTGCCGAGGACGCCTTCTTTGAAGAGCTCGCGGGAGAAGTCCATGGTGAGCTTGCCGTCGCCGATGATGATCGGTGTGATCGGCGTTTCACTGGCGGGAGTGGCGCGGCCGCCGATGTCGAAGCCGAGCAGACCGAGTTCCTTTTTCCAGAAGCGTGTGTTCTCCCAGAGCTTCTCGATGCGTTCGGGTTCGTTTTCTAGAACCTCGAAAGCGGCAATGCATGTCGCCGCGACTGACGGCGGATGCGAAGTCGAAAACAGAAACGGCCGCGCCCGGTGATAGAGAAAATCAATCAGATCACACGTGCCGCAGACGTATCCGCCTAGAGCGCCAATCGCCTTCGACAAAGTTCCAACCTGAATATCGACGCGCCCGTGCATGTTGAAGTGATCGATGGTGCCGCGGCCGTTGCGTCCTAGAACGCCGGAAGCGTGCGCGTCGTCGACCATCATGATCGCGCCGTATTTTTCCGCCAGATCGCACAGTCCGGGCAGCGGCCCGATGTCGCCATCCATCGAGAAGACGCCATCACTGATGAGCAATTTCTTGCCGGGCTCGCTCTTTACGCTGGCGAGTTGCTCTTCTGCGTGGGCGACATCTTTGTGGCGGAAGACCAGAATCTTTGCTTTCGAAAGCCGGGCGCCGTCGATGATCGAGGCGTGATTCAAGGCATCGGAGATGATGAAATCATCCTTGCCGAGCACCGCCGACACCGTGCCCGCATTCGCGGCAAAGCCGGACTGGAAAACGACGCAAGCCTCCGCGTTCTTGAAGCGCGCGATTTTTTCTTCCAGCTCCATGTGGATCTTCATGGTGCCGGCAATCGTGCGCACGGCGCCTGACCCCACCCCGTATTTTCGAGTTGCCTCGAGCGCCGCTTCGCGCAGCTTCGGATGGGTGGTCAGCCCCAGGTAATTGTTTGACGCCAGATTGATGACTTTCTTGCCGTCGAATGTGCAGACGGGCGCCTGCTCGTCCTCCAGCACGCGCAACTTGAAGTGCGTGCCCTTGGCCTTAAGTTCGTTGAGCTGGTCGGTGAGATAAGAGAGCGGATTGGTGCGGGTTGCAGGGGTCATAGAACCTCGAAAGTTCTTTGCCACGGATTTACACGGATAGAGCCTATCAAGTAGATGCCAAATGGTCCTACGGAACTAACGCCCCCAGGCGCGCCCCGTGTACCAAGGCGGCCGATCCTCGTTTTTTCCGAACCACTTCCAGTCATCCAGAGTGGCTACGAAGAGCGCCCGATCGTAGCGTCGATATGAATCAGAGAGATTCGAGCAGTAGTAACCGGCTTCGGATCGCGACTTTGTGGGGTCGCCCCCATGGCCGGTGACGCGACCTGTAACTGTGCCCTTTGGTCCGCCGAAATCGTGAATGAGAGCCTCAAATATCTCCGTGTTCCCCGACTCAGTCATGAGCGTGAACGGAGCAGTTACTCTCAGGCCAAGATCTTCCGCAGCGGCGAGCCAGGCCTTGACGACTTCTGTGTCGACAGCACGATGCGGTTGGCGAGTCCTCACCCTAGTCCCCCAAAACACGCCGAATTCCATAATTTACGAATTGATCGGTGTTCATCCGTGTGAATCGGTGGCAAACAAGTTCTTCAAAACATAATTGGATTTCCAGTTTGAATGCTGGCTTCGCAGAGCTGCTTCATATTGTTGAAAAACTCCTTTTCCGATTCCGCCAGAATATCGCTGGAGTGGAGGACGGTTTCGACTTCCTTCAGCAGCGCCGGCGATTCTTCCACTGGGATCCAATCGCCGGTGTGCGTGCCGTCGTATAGAACTTTTTCCAGCAGAATAGGGAATCGCGGCCCTGGACTTCCCTGCAACGCGCGAAGAAAGCTTCGCAGATTCTTGACCCGCGTAATGTTTCCCAGAAACATGGAGAGAATGTATCCCTCGTGCTCACACGAGTCGGTAAGCCACTGGTCGTGGGCATCCCACTCCTCGTCGGAAGGATCGCCGCTAAGCATCGGGTCGCCAGCCTCGTCAAACGTCAGCCGGTCGGGGAAGGGATGGGGTTTGGCCTTGCCATCGCGAATGCAGGTGCAACGTACGAATGCATCAAGGGCCACGGGTTGACCTCCCGTCTATAAGTTCCCCGGACCGAACGTCGGTATGCAGTTAAGATATGTGGCGGAGAACTCGCGGACAAGAGTGTCCGCGCCACACACTTACTTTACGCCGTTCGGGTATACCAATATTTTACTGGCTTCGCCCGTCTTCAGCCGCTCCATCGCCTTCGAGAAGTCTCTCATGGAGATTCGGTCGGTAATCACCGGATGCAGGTCGAGCTTGCCGGCTTTGAGCAGCGCACTCATCTGATACCAGGTCTGGTACATGCGGCGTCCATTGATGCCTTGCACTGTGATGCCTTTGAAAATAATGTCTTCGGAAAAGTTCAACGAGATGGGCTTGGAGGTCAGGCCGAGGAGAGAAATTCTTCCGCCACGCCGCACGATCTCGAAGGCTGTTCGAATTGAGTCGGGATGGCCGGCCATCTCGAGCACCACGTCCACCCCCAGCCCGCCGGTTTTTTCCATCACAAAGGCGCTGGCTTTTTCTTTCGACGGATCAATCACGTAATCAGCCTTCATCTCACGCGCGATCTTGCGCCGGTGCTCGTTGACTTCGATGGCAAAAATGGTGGTTGCGCCCACGGCCCGAGCAACGGCGATGGCAAACAGCCCAATTGGCCCGCACCCCGTAATGGCCACGGTTTTGGCGGCGATCTCCCCGGCGAGCACGGTGTGCACGGCGTTGCCGAGCGGGTCGAGGATCGACGCGTATTCCTGCGGAATGGCGGGATCAAGCTTCCAGATATTCGACTCCGGAATGACTACGTACTCGGCAAAAGCTCCGTCGGCATCTACGCCGATGATCTTTACGTTCTGGCAGATGTGCGCTTCGCCGGTTCGGCATTGCAGGCATTTGCCGCAAGCCACGTGCATTTCGGCGGAAACGAAGTCACCTTCCTTCACGCTGGTGACCTCATTGCCGAACGCGGCCACTTCGCCGCAGAATTCGTGTCCCGGAATCAGCGGAGGATGGATGCGGTTTTGCGCCCAGCGGTCCCAGTTATAGATGTGCAGGTCGGTGCCGCAGATGGATGCGACCTTCACTTTGACCAGCACATCGGTACGCCCAAAGGCCGGAATCTTGACTTCGCGGATTTCCGCGCCCGGCGCAGCTTCCGGTTTTACAACAGCAAGCATTGTGGGTGGCATGAAGGCTACCTATACGAATTGAGGCTCAGACGCAAACGTATGATTCTAGCACCGCGGCGGAGCTGCCGGGTTAGGGGCTACTTAGTTTCGTCATGGCTCATTCTGATTTCCAGACTCTCCAACAAAGGGTCATTAAGTAGGTCAAGCCGAGAGCGATAACGAAATAAGCTGTGAATGCCGTGAACAAAGCCAACCAAACATTTTTTCCAACGAAGCTCGGAGGGTGATTCCACAGATGACGGAATGGTCCTATAGCAATTAGCGAACTTGGAGCGACAAAGATTGGTTCGATCACCCTTTTGGCCAACTCGTTCCACCTCTCTCAATGCTTTCAGGATAAGTCCCATTGTCAATCCACTTTGCTGCAGGGTAGCGGGTCAGTTTCCGCATGTTGCAAACCGCCTGTGCTTAACTCGCCGGCTTGTGAGGCTTAGGCGCGACAGTCTTGTACTCCTCCGACTTGCCACGCGGAATGCTCAACGT
Source organism: uncultured Acidobacteriota bacterium (assembly GCA_963717205.1). Classification (GTDB taxonomy): domain Bacteria; phylum Acidobacteriota; class Terriglobia; order Terriglobales; family Acidobacteriaceae; genus Sulfotelmatobacter. The sequence continues at coordinate 1,316,122 of CAVQVP010000003.1, forward strand.
TTTCCAATCGCTGGAGCGCAAATGCTTGGACAAAAATACAATCTGCCCTGTGTGCTGCGCGTAGTGTGCGATCTGCCGGTTGACCGCCTGCATTACTGTATGCGGCTCGCCGCGCACGGTGACGGTGCGCATTACGTCTTCAGGCCTCAGCGCTTCGATTGCCGCAAAGACACAGCTCCACCCTTCTTCCCACCACTTCATCACATCCGCGCGAGTGGTTGCCGGGTTGAGTTCAAATTCGCGGTCGCGGAAACGGTCCGGCTTTTCCCCGTCGCTGGAAAGGAAATCAGTGAAGCGAGAGCGCATGTTCCCGGCAAGATGTTTAACGAGAATTGCGATGGAGTTCGCCTCCGGATCGAGAGTAACGAAGAAGTCTTCGTCGCGAAGTTGCGTCATCGCGCCCTCCGCCATACGCTTGTGGCCGCGGAACTGACGCCGCGCTTCCTCAAGATAGTGAGATGCAATGTCGCTCATGAGATCGCGTCCTAGGAAGTAGATGGTTGGCTGACGGAAGGAATGATGGGATAAGGCGCCACCGGAGTCTGCGGCTGCAGTTCGATCTCGAGTTCAAAGCCGCCCACCAGCTTGGCAAAGAGGTTATAGAGCAAGCCACCGATCGCACCTGTGAGGAATCCAATCACCCCGTAGAGTACCGGCATGAATAGGGCGAAAAATACGCCAAACATGCCGGCAAATGGAGTTTTCTGCTGGCCGGCCAGAGACCCCAGTACTCCGACGAGCAGGAAGAGGGGAGCGAAGATCAGGCCCAGGCAAGCCTGGACCAATGCCATGATTTTAGCAATCGAGAGCACTCCAACTGATTTGACGATGTGCATAGATCGTCCTCGTTTCCTGTTGAAACCGAATGCCGACCTCAAATTCTTGAGTCGAAATAAAGCCGCACCGCACGAAAACTTTACTTCCCATCCACGGGGCCCCAGCCTCCGCCGCCAGGAGATTCGATTCTGATTCGTTCTCCAGATTGCAACCGCGTGCTGAACTTTCCCGGCATCTCTTCGATCGCGCCACCGTTGCGAATCACGCTTGCTCGTCCCTGCGCACCTGGATTGCCGCCGGCCAGTCCCCATGGTCCATGCGTGCGACGTTCTGCGAGAAGCGTAACCCCACAATCGGTAAGGACTTCGATCTCACGGATAATGCCGTCGCCACCCCTGTGCTCTCCGTCTCCGCCGCTACCAGGCCGAAGAGAGTAGCGTCGAACTCGCAGAGGATACGCATACTCTAACGCCTCCGCGGGTGTGTTCAGCGAATTCGTCATGTGGGTGTGAACACCTGAGACACCAGGCTTGGTGGGCCGCGCGCCCATGCCACCCGCGATCGTCTCGTAGTAAGCGAATGGGTTGCCCGTGCGAGGATCGATTCCACCGATGGTGAGATTGTTCATGGTTCCCGAAGCGGCTGCCGGAATGCGGTCTGGAATGGCCTGGGCAAGGGCAAGCAGCAGCACATCGACGATGCGCTGAGAAGTTTCCACGTTGCCGCCTGCGACCGCTGCTGGAGGACGCGCATTCACAACTGTCCCTTCGGGAGCGATCACCTGGATGGGGCGCATCAGACCGGCGGTCGCGGGAACATCATCCGCCAGCAGGCAACGGAAGACGTAGAAGCATGCGGAATAGGTAATCGCTTCGACCGCATTCACGCTGCCTTCCACCTGCGGATCGCTTCCGGTGAAATCCACAGTGACCATCGGCTGCAAAGATAGAGATGAAGATGCGGATCTCCGGCCCGCGACCTTTACGGTTACAGCGATCTTCACCGGCTTGTCGCTGATGCCGTCGCCGTCCAAAAAATCCTGGGCGCGATGCGTGCCCGCCGGAAGCTTCTGCAGAAATGCGCGCATCAGCTCTTCAGAGTACTCCAGCAACTCCTGCGCCGCGCGTTTGATGCGGTCGATTCCGTAGCGGGCGCACACCTCGCGAAGCCGCTGGTCCCCGGTGTGGCAGGCAGCGAGTTGCGCTCCCAGGTCGCCTTCCCGTTCCTCGGGCGTACGCACGTTGTTGAGCAGGAGTGATAGCACATCGTGTTCCATTACGCCTGCCCGCACGAGCCGCACCGGAGGAATCCGAAATCCTTCCTGATAAATCTCACGGCATAGTCCCATTGACCCGGCGTAGGTGCCGCCTACGTCTGCATGGTGGGCTCGCGAAGCAACGTAGAAATCAGGACGATTCCGAGTTTCTCGCCGGTGAGAGCCTGCCCTGAGCCTGGCGAAGGGACCGCGGCCCGCGTAAACAGGCGCTACCAGTGTGATATCGGGAAGATGAGTTCCGCCGCGGAAGGGATCATTCAACATCGCGACGTCTCCGGGACCCAACTGGCACGACGCAATTGCCGCTCTCACCGACATTGGCATCGACCCCAGATGCACCGGCATGTGGTCGCCCATGGCGATCACTTCACCCGTTCCGTCGAACACAGCGCAGGAATAGTCGCGGCGCTCCTTAATGTTGGGAGAAAAAGCCGTTCGGCGGAGCGCAGCGCCCATCTCCTCGGCAATGGAGTGGAAAACATTCTTGAAGATTTCCAGCTCGACTGGATCGCGCCGCATGAGGGGCAGTGTACCGGAAGAGTAAGAATTCTTGAGCCAATTGTAAAATTCTGTTGACACTTTGTTTACACTGGCTCAATATCTTGTGCTAAGGATGCTGCCCGTACCACAAGTTGGGTGGCATTATGCATTCGGGCCCAGTACAGAAACCTTTGCAAGGGAAAATCGTTCACGGAGGAACCTTCATGGCAACGAAGAAGAAGGCAAAAAAGAAGAAACACTAACCGTCAGCGAGACGATACTTCGCGGTGGGCCGAGAATTTCAACCAGCCTCTCAGGAGAATGTTTCTTGAGAGGCGTTTCCTTTTGCGGGCAATGATCCTAAATGTTAGGTTTCAACCTGATTCTCTGCGCAAAATTTTCCATAAGGAATCGCGCGGTGTGTCACAATATGGACCTCGAAGCGAGAGCGCTAGGGGATGCAAAAAACATGAGCCCCAGAATATGAGCCCCAGAATATGAGCCCCAGAATATGAGCCCCAGGAAGAAGAGCGCAGACAAGAATAAGGCGGACGAAGTTTTCATCCCAGACAAACTCTACTTCCGCATCGGCGAAGTGGCTACGCTGTGCCGCCTTCCTGCCTATGTGCTGCGTTTCTGGGAGAGCGAGTTTCCGCAACTGAAGCCGGTGAAAAGCAGCACGGGACAGCGGATGTACCGCAGGCGCGACGTGGAAAGCGTCCTGCGCATCAAGCAACTGCTCTATGATCAGGGATTCACGATTGTAGGCGCGCGCCAGCAACTGCGCTCAGAGGCGAAAACCGAAAAAGGTCAGGCTGCAATTCCATTCCCCGTGCAATCGCCAGTAGAAATGCGGCGCATCCGCCAGGGCCTGCGGGAGATTCTAAATTTACTCTCAACACGGCGGACGGGATAAAGCGGCCCTTGGCTCTCTGGTGGTGGCTCAATTTGAATTTTTCGGCCTATAGTTCGGGGTCATCCTGAGTGCAGCCGTTTTTCAGGCGGAACGAAGGATCTCCCACTGGGCGTATCTATTGGAGATCCCTCACGCGGCTGAAGTACGCCGCGTTTCGGGATGACGGCCTCGTAGGAGAATAAATTGAGACTGAGCCACTACCGGGTCTTAGGATCTACGCGCTCTCGCAATCGTCACAGTGGTTCGACTATCTTCACGACACGCACTCCGGAGCCGATTTCTTGATCTTGCCTGCATTAGCGGCGTCGATGCGAATGCGGCTGACGCGTGCCGTTTCCTGAATCAAATCGTCCGTGACGCGAGCTCCATCGCCCGCCATTACCGATCCTGCGGCTAAAGCGAAGCGCAGCGCGTCGGCCTGATCCTCGAAATATAAAATGACTTGCCCGGACATAGAAATTCCCTCGAGTTGAACTACTTGCAAACTACCGTCTGGAAAGAACTTTGACGATGGCGCGTCGACGAGCGTGATTCAGGTCGAGCTTTCTATGATTGTGAGGGAAGGACACTTCCGGTCAAAGTGCTTTTCTTGGTTCGGGGTTGGGATGAGCCTAAGCAAGGCCGCGAAGAAGGCAAATAAGCGAGGCTTGGTCGATCCTGGACACAGGTACGCTGCAGAGGGACAATTAGAACATGGGGACCGCAAATAGTTGGCACCGGGATGAAGGTAGCCGATCTGCGAGGATGGGACAATGCAGTGATGGCTGCCGTAGCAGGTCAGACGGCAGGAGCTCTAGAAGTTTCCTACCGCTAGCGATTCACATTTGTTGCTGTCTCGCTCTTTCTCCCACGCTTTGGGCGCAAGCACCCGGTTCGCCGAGCGAAGATGTCAACACTTCCAGCACGGATACAATCCAGCCGCAATACAGTAACGTAAATCCCACTCGCACCACCGAAAGCCATACCCACAGTGGCAATCGCACGCAAGACAACCGATCGATCCAGCGGCTCGGAACCGATGGAAATTTCGAACCTTACCAGGACATCGAAACCACAACTGTACAAGTCAATGCAACCACGGTTCGAACCACTACGCGCACCTTCGGCCGGGATTCCGATGGCGCAAAAACCCTGGTGCAGGTAACGGAGGAAGAGAAGCGCACACTCCCGGGAGGAGATTCCAGCGTGGTGCGCTCCACCTCGAATCCCGACGCCAACGGCAATCTCCAGTTGGTGCAGCGCCAAATCGAAGAGACGAAAACGATCAGCAAGGGTGTAGAGGAAACCAAGACCACAGTAATGTTACCGGGCGGCAATGGAGACCTGGCTCCAGCGATGAAGACGCAAGAACGCCGTCAACAGGGAACTGATGGCACGATTGACTCTCGAAAAACCACGCTGCTTCCCGATGGCAACGGAAACTGGCAAGTCGGAGAAACGAAGCAAACTACGATTCATCAAGACGGCAAGAATCGCAGCAGCGAGCAGACTGTCTCGCGCTCCGACCTTGATGGCCATCTAGACGAGGTGTCGCGAACCGTAAGCAAGGAATCTGAGAGCGCTCCCGGACAAACGGTGAAATCCGTTGAAACTGATTCCCTCGACGTTCCAGGAGTGACTCGGGACGGCAGTCTGCACCCGGTTGAGCTTACAACGACGATCGGAAAAACCACTTCATCGGGCCGGCAAACCAGCGAGCAGGCAGTGGAAAGGCCCGATCCCGGCGATCCGGGCGCGGGTTTGCGAGTGACCACAATCACCATCGACATGGTCAGCCCAAGTTCTTCCGGATCGCACGCCACGCGAAGCATTGAAGCGCTGGACGCAAACGACAATCTTGGGATCGTCTCCGTGGATACTGCGCAGACCACGAAGAGTCAGGCTGTTCGGGTACAGATCGCACCTTCGGAAAAGCCAAAATAGTTGTGTAACCGCGATTTTTCAACAATCCACGATCTGGGTCGGCGATTTCGGCTTAGAATCTGGTGCTGATGGCCTTCTTCATCCTACTGCTGTTTCTGGCTTACGGAGTGTTGTGCCTCTTTGCCCCGGCGAAACATCTGGCATTTAACGCATGGTTGAATCGGCGGGGCAGGAGGAAGTGGCACGAACAGAGAGCCTACACGACACCCTACTTGCGAGTGCAACGTCGCTGGAGCCAGCGGACGCCAGCTAACCTGTGGGGAATACGCATAACCGGAATTGTGTTCATTAGCGGTGCCTTGTGGGTCATGTGGGAGTACTGGAGAATCCATCGCTGAGCACGGGCCGCTTCTTTCGGACGGGAAGCGTGAATAATGGTTTAGAGCGCATCCGATTGCGGGCGTGCACTTTGGATTTTACAATCCGTGGACTTTTACGAAGTGGCGGATGGTGGTATGCTCCTCGCGGTTTTTGCTGTCGAGAAGGAGATTCCTTATGAATTCCGTTAAGAGACGGCACCTTTCTGTGTTCGTGCTTCTCGCTGCTTCCTTCAATCTGTGGGCGCAATCGGAAAAGAACGTTCGTAACAAAATTGAGCACACTGTGTGGAGCCAGGGAGCGGCCATGCCCACGGCGCGCATGGGAGCCGGCTATGGAGCGGTCAGCGCCAAAATTTATGTAGCGGGAGGCGTAAACAGCTCCGGCGCTTTTGTGACCGAAACCGACATTTACGATACGACGACAAAAACCTGGTCCAAGGGTGCTCCCATTCCAACGCCCACTTGGGCTGGCGCGTCGGCCGTGGTGAAGGATGTCCTCTATATGTTCGGCGGAGCTACGTCGGGAGAGGTTATTTCCACGACCGCGCAGGCTTACAACACGGCAACCAATAAATGGTCCAAGGTCGCCGCCATGCCAGACCCTCTCAACAGCGTAACCGCAATCACAGTGGGTGCCGATATCTACGTGATCGGCGGATATAACGGCTCACGCACCACCAAGGTGGAAAAATACACTCCGGCCTCGAATGCATGGAAGGCGGAAGCTGCGTTGCTCGACGGGAAGTCGGAGATTCAGTTGGGTGCGTTTGATACAACGATTGTAGCCGCTGGAGGCCTGGAGAATTCCGGCTACACCAATGAGAACGAGGGCTACACAACCTTCGCCAATACTTGGCGACCGCTGTCGGCTGCTCTGGAAACTGGGCAGGGAGGATGTACGGCGACCATCAATGGCGTGGTCTACATTGCTGGCGGGAACAAAACAGGCGTAACACTCGACACACTGCAAGCCTACAACGTGAAGAAGGGAACCTGGGCCATGTTGGCGAAGATGCCTCAAGCTCTAACGTTGGGCGCGGGCGTTACGGTCGGCGGCAAGTTGTATTGCATCGGCGGCGCCAACGGTCCGAACCGCGGGAACGCAACTTTTTCTACCGTGCGAATCTACCAACCGTAGGATTCCGAACATCGCGCTTAATCGAATGAAATGGTCGGGACGGGCAGATTTGAACTGCCGACCCCTCGCACCCCAAGTTGAGCCGTTTAGCGGGGTGACCCTGAGCGACAGCGAAGGGGAGAGTCCGCTGGCGAAATCCCGAGCGCAGTTTGCGAGGGACCTCAAGGACAAAAAATGATCGGCCCTAGCAAACGATTTTCAAACTTTTCTTCTCTACCAGCCCCCAGCGGTGCACCTTGAGGTGCGCTCCGACTCTTAATGAGGGTAACTGCGACGTTACGTCAGCTGCGAGCTGCTGCCGCCGCTACTGAGAACTGATCGCAGGGATGAATGCACAGCAGCACCGAAGTCACCCCCAACGCCCGATGCCACTGCAAACTTACGAAGACCCTCTAAGAAATCCTCCACTGTGTTCCATTGATCCTTAGCCCGGCAGTGCCGGATGTAGTTGTAGAGCTGATGCTGCATCTCGTTAAACGCCACAAGGTGCTCGATCTTGTTTTCCACGGTTGGATAGCCAACGCGCGCGGAGATGGTCATTTGGTAGCCCAATGTGGTCAACCATTCAAAGCGCCGAGCTTCGTTTAAGGGATCGTTCAGGGGGTGTATTGCATCGAGGATTTGCTGTCGAGTCATCTGGTTCATTCGGTCTCAACCTCTGGATGCGGACATCTTACGCGAATGGTTGTGGCTAACAGGGTTTATGCTCGCTGACCTTGAGCGCGGTCCAATAGTGAAGGATAGCTACGCCCACAAGTTCATGAAAGGAGGGCAAGAAGAGAATTGGTCGGGACGGGCAGATTTGAACTGCCGACCCCTCGCACCCCAAGCGAGTGCTCTACCAGGCTGAGCCACGTCCCGACGAGGAAGGAACCCGCTGCAGCATTCGCGGCGGATGGGGTTCAACTCAAGAATTTTACCACCCGCGGGTTGTTTTGGTCCGGCTCAAATGAGATTTTGGCAGTCATGCAGTTTGGCTTGTGCGCCAGGATGATTGAGCCGGAGATGCTTCACTCCGCCTGAAGGACGGCTACGTTCAGCATGACGTCGTAACAAGATTGTGGCTAATCCCGACAGGAAGCAGGGAGCGGGTAGAATCCCGGAGCAAACTGGAAGTCCATTGGAGTTGTAATCTGCACTCGCAGCTTTATCCGAACCAGCGCGCCGGTCTTAGGATCAGTTTTGTGGGAAGAGATAGTAACCTTGAGCTGGCCTTTTTTCGCTTCGTCGACGGCGTTGGTGTAATCGGACAATGCCTTGTCCGGATCAGAGGTCTGATAAGACCACAGGACGTTACCGATCAGGCCGGAAACCCGATCATAGTCGGACCGCTTCAGCAGGAAATTCATCACATGCGGGTGACCTAAAGAAGAATCGACTGTCTCGCCGTATCCAGGTCCCAGGGTTTGATTGGGATTCTGCCGCAAGGGCAGATTTACGGCGTAAACGTAATCTTTCTTATTCTCTTCCGCCGGAACGATGTCGATGAACCAGCCCGGCTCCTTTTGGCTCTTCACTCGAAACAACAAGCCTCCACCTAGCTCGCGCTCAAAGTCGTCATGAGCATTGAGCGCTACTTTGAAGAAGACGGATTTGCACGCAAGCGATGATTGAGCCCGGACTCCTGTCGTGGTCAGCAGACACAGCGGCAATAAAAAGGCACGCAACATTCGACCTGCACGCAAGATGAACATAGGCCTTAGCCTTTCTTCCGTTTGTGCTTGGGAACTGGCCGATCTTCCAAGATCGCGAACTGGATTTTCTTCTCCACCGGATCGATGCGGTCCACCAGAACACGAATCCTTTGTCCCAAGCTGTATGTTTTGCGCGAGCGCTGGCCGCTGATCTGGCGCGTGTTCTCGTGGTAGGTGTAGAAGTCGTCGGTAAGCGTGTTCAGCGGAACCAGGCCCTCGACGAACAAATCGGTGAGCTCGACGAAAAAGCCAAACTTGGTGACGCTGGTGATAAGGCCGTCGAAGTCCTCGCCCACGCGGTCTTGCATGAACTTAACTTTTTTCCACTCCATCAGCTCGCGCTCCGCGTCGTCGGCACGGCGTTCGGATTGGCTTGATTCCTCGGCGATGTTATGCAGTTCATCGAGCGAGATTGGGCCGCCCAGGGGCTCCAGGGCTTCGTGGTGACCGGCGTGATCGCGGCGCTTCGACCAGGGTGAAGGCGCAGCTTCATCCTCATGTTGCCCTGACGGATGCCTCGCCGTAGTGGCTGGAGAAACTCCGACGGCGATTGCACCTTCGCGCCGCTCGGCGGAATCCCGCAGTACGTCTTTCAAGATTCGGTGCACGATCAAATCAGGATAGCGCCGGATCGGCGATGTGAAGTGCGTGTAGCTGGTGGCGGCCAGCGCGAAGTGGCCAAGGTTCTCTTCCGAATAACGCGCCTGTTTCAAGGATCGCAGCATCAGGTAGCTCAGGATGCGCTCTTCCGGCTTGCCCGCAATCTTCGCCGCCAGCTTCTGATACATGCGCGGGGTGATGTGAACATCCTTGGGAATCTCGATCGTTCCTGCTTGCTTGCCCGTGCCACGAGCGGCACGGCGGTCAGTCTTGAGCTGCACCCGATGAATGGGCAGCGGCCCTACTCCCAGCGAATAGCCGAAAGTCGCGGCAATCACTTCGAAGTCGTAGACACGCTTGGCGTCTGGCTTTTCGTGAACACGATATAAAGATGCGACGTGTTTCGATTCGAGATAATGTGCCACGCACTCGTTGGCCGAGAGCATGAATTCTTCAATCAGACGATGAGCAATGTTGCGCTCGGAGCGCGTGATGCTTTTCATCAATCCAAATTCATCGAACTCGATGACCGGTTCGGGCAGATCGAAGTCGATCGAGCCGCGGCGCTGGCGTTTGCGGTTGAGGATCATTGCCAGGTCGCGCATCAGTTCGAATGTGGGAGCGAGCTCCGCGTACCGTTTGCGCGCGGCGGCATCGCCCTCGAGCACGGCATTGACGGCTGTATAGGTCATGCGCTCAGCAGAACGGATCACGCCTTCAGAGAGCTCGTAGCTTACGATCTCGCCGTGGGGATCGATGTGCATTACGCACGACAATACGAGGCGGTCGAGATGCGGTCGCAAACTGCAGACGTCGGTCGACAGTTCAAGCGGCAGCATGGGCACGGCGCGGTCGGGGAAATAGACGCTGGTGCCACGCAGCCGCGCCTCCTGGTCGAGCGCGGAGTCAGGCTTAACATATTGCGCAACATCGGCGATATGCACCTGCAGCTCGAAATTCCCGTCGTCCAGCTTGCGAACCGTGACCGCGTCATCGAAGTCGCGCGCGGTCTCGCCATCGATGGTAACGATTGGCAGGGTGCGGAAATCGCGCCGCTGGCGAAGTTCGCTCGCGGGAATCACGGCAGGAGTTTTCTGCGCCTCTTCCAGCGTCGCCGCGGGAAAGTGGTGTGGCAGGTGAAACTTGCGGATCGTGATTTCGACATCGACTCCGAAGTCGTCCGGGCGTCCAACGATCTCAATGACACGGGCGCGCGGATTCGTCGTGGGCGTGGGCCAGTCAGTGATTTCGACGTCGACGACCACACCTTCCAGATCGTTCCACTCTACGCGGCGTGCTGCCTCGTCCCCGAGCACGCGGTCCACGGAAGTAGCCCTCTTCTGTTTACTCTGTGCCCTATGCGGTTCAAGGGTTTTGACCCCGAAGGGCACAGGGGAAACATCGGTTTCCGGATGCTCCGCACCCGCCGGGATCACGATATCCATGGTGATCTTGCTATCGATAGGCTTCACCGAGTTGAAGCGGCTGCCGTAGTGAAAAATTCCGACCACGGTCGGATGCGCTCGCATCACCGGACGCACGATGCGCCCCTCTGCGCGGCCATCAGGACGAACCGCAGTGACATCGACCAGCACACGGTCGCCATGCATCGCATTGCCGATGGCGTTCGGTGGAACGAAGATATCGCCGGCCAGGCGCGCCCTCATCTGCGGGCTAAGCGAACTGGCGTCCGGGATAACGAATCCGAAGCCGTCGCGGTGCATGGTCAGGCGCCCCGCCACTAGATTCTTGTCATGCTTGTTCGGCGCGGCGTGAGGCAGAGCGTAACGATCAGAGTTGAGCTGCACCAATTCCCCGGCGGCGACCAGCTTTTGCAGATGCGTGTCGAGTTCTTCGCGCGCGTCTCCGTGCAAACCGAGCTCGCGCACTAGCTGCTTGAATCCCGCCGCGCGCTTGGGTTGGTGGGCAATGTGTTTCAGGATGGTGGAGTCGGTGAGCATGCGGAGCTGTCAGCGATCAGCCGTCTCTCAGCATACCTTAGGGCCTTCTTTTATTTCGCTGGCGGAGGTAGCGCGGATGTATCCAGATTGTGCATCACGACGATTTCCCAGTGTCCCGCATTTTTCGCCATTACGAAACTCAGCAATCCCTCGCGGTCGGGCCGGGGATTACCCTGAGGGTCGATAGCCCCCGTCATCTTCCACCGTACGTCGACCGCGGCAACTTCTGGACGGATGAAGCGCGATTGGATATCGGTATTCCAGGTGACTTTTGCTGAAGATGGTGGCGAACATGGGAGCGTGAAAAGCTTCAATCTTTGCGCGACCACTCGCGCCCGTGCCGCGCCAGTTTGTAAAGTCCGCATCTTCGGAGAACACCGCCGCGAAGGCCTTGGCATCGTGCCGATTCCAGGCGTCCATGAACCGATCCATCACTTCGCGAATGGCGTGCTCATCTGTTTCCGGGCCCGCTTGCCCTACGAGCAGAAGTGGAAGCAACACAAAGTACAGTGCGATAGTCCTCATTGGCCATCCTTTTAACGCTTTTGTGCGGTTACCACGTGTCCCCGCCGCGACGTGGCGGCCACGCGCCGAGCATGCGCCGGATCATCGCGATCTGTCCAGTGTGATAGCTGTTGTGCGTGACCATCTGCCAGAGTACTGCCTCAAGCGTGCCGGCGAGCTTTGTATCGCCTACATGCGCACTTACGATCTGACGCTGCATCTCTTGCGGGGAAGAATTCGCCAGCGCATTAAAGTTCATCAGCAACTCAGTGAAGAGTTTCCTTAGACGATCCCATTCCTGCGCCTCGGCGGGGGTGGGCGATAGCGGGAAACTTTCCGAACTGTGTTCCGGAAACGATGGCCTCTTGCCAAGAATGCGTTGCAGTTCGTAATCCATCCAGTAATTCATGTGGAAGACGAGTTGTCCAATAGAGTGAGGAAATCCTGCGACGTGGCGTGCCGCTAGTTCGGCAGGGATATCCTCAACGCACGCCACAGGATCGGCGTGAGCGCCCTTGCCGCGGAGCAGTTCTTGGAGAGCAACTGAGGACATGGAAGTTCAGGTCTCGGTCTTGGATGTGAGGTCTCCCAAGAAAATCCATACCACCATAATCCCGAGAAAAACGAGGGATCCTTCGCTTCGCTCAGGATGACAGCGGGGATGGGGGCCGCATAACGCGTCGTCCAGCGCTAGCGTCCCACGAAATATTTCCCTTCCAGAATTCTGCGGTGATGCAGTTCGTGTCCCGCGACGATATAAGCGAGGGCGCGGACGCTCACTTCATTCTTGTTGGCGATCCCGCGACGCACCCATGCCGCTTCGTCAAGAGTACGCAACAGCGAAAGCGTCGCGCGGCGAACAGCGATGAACTCCTCGATTAGATCCGCGAGCGATAGATTTGCAAATGCACCATTTCGCACGTAATCGTCCTGCTCAAAGCCTGCGAGGGGCGTGGCGTCAGCGCGCGCAATGCGCAGGGCGCGGTAGGCGAAAATGCGCTCGGTATCACAGATGTGGCCGAGGACCTCCTTGGCGCTCCACTTCCCTGGCGCGTAACGGTAGTCGCCGTCCTCCTCGTCGCGGCCGCAGAGCAGCAGCATCGTCTCCTTGCGCTGCTGGTCAAGCGTGGTGAGAATTTCCTCGCCCTGAATCAGGGAAATATAGCGGTCGTAATAAGGCGCGTATTCGCCGGGCTGGGGCCGGGCAATGGTGAAGGCTGAAGGCGTTGGCGTGATCACGGCTGGTTGTGACATCTTTTTGCTCCTGCGAGGCTGGTCGTCTGCTCGAAAAATCGTCCCACGAATCCACTTCTAAGCTTTGTGCCAAAGAGCATACTCTCTTCAGACTGTCGAACTGTAAAGTCGGTAGCATTAAACGGGAATCCTTACACGGTGAGAGTGCCGAAACGGAAGGTCCGACGATCTTCCGGGCCGCAGGCGCAAGATCACGAAAGTGCGTACCAAATTAGCAAACTCGATTGAAAATAAAGGGATTTCCACAGTGCTCACTTTGAGACGGCGGAGTACAATTTCATTTGGTTACGCAAGTGCGGCACGTGATCCCAATCCCAACAAGGAAAGGAACTTTTTATCCATGTGGAAGCCGACGAATCAGCCTACGACCCCTGGCCGGCCAGCCGAGCCGGAGCGTCCAACTATGTCTACTCCTAGCGCGCCCGCAACCATGGCGAATGAACCTGCCGTTGCTCCGCGTGCGGTGAGCGGCACCACCACAACTGCCGATCAGGCAACCATCGGCAAATCGCTGGTGATCAAGGGCGAGGTGACTGGATCGGAGTCGCTCTATATTGATGGCCGGGTCGAGGGCTCGATCAGCCTGGCGGGTAACCGCGTCACCATTGGACGTAACGGTGTGGTTGCGGCCAACATTAATGCCCGTGAAATCGTCGTCCTCGGGAAAGTGCGCGGCAACCTGACGGCCAGCGATCGCGTGGATATCCGAAGCGACGGCTCGCTCACCGGCGACGTCGTAGCGGCGCGCATCTCGATCGAAGACGGCGCCTACTTTAAAGGCGGTATCGACATCCGCAAGGGCGGCCAGCCGGCTCAGCAAAAGGCCAACGGCAAGGATGAGAGCGCTGCAGTTCCCGAAACTGCGGCCGTCGGCGCGCGCGCCTAAGTTTGCCGTAGCTGTCTCGTCGGCGCTAGGGTTCGTTCTGAAGATTAGCGGCGGAAGTTCGCAGGGATTGCGAACATCCGCCGTTTTGTTTTTTCTGTGCTGTCATCCTGAGCGCAGTCGAAAGATCCCTATTGCGCCTCGACTTTCGCTTCAGTGTCAGGGAGTTCTATTCCAAAATTAGTCAACCGCGGACCTCGTCGCTTTTCCGCCACTTTAATCTATGCTTAAGATTCTTCCTCCAGCTAGGCCAGAATTCTCTCCATGTACACGTCGCACCGGGCATACGGAGAGGGAGTTATTCGGCATGGAGGTAGATGTTTGAATCCCATGGATTCATAAAGCCGGATCGCAGGCCCAAGGATCTGGTTTGTTTCCAGGTAAAGACTTCGCGCTCCAGCATATCGAGCCGCCTCGATGGCGGCGTCCAGCAGCTTGCGGCCGACGCCGCTCCCCTGAAACGCCGCTGTGACGGCCATCTTTGCGACCTCAAACTCGTCGTCAGTGCGGCGAAGAAGGGCGCAGCAGCCCACACACTGCCTCTCCACGGTTGCGAAAAAAATCCTGCCGCCGTCGGCCAGAATCTCTTTTTGCGGGTCCGCGAAGGCCTTCTCGTCTTTTGATTCGATCTGGAAGTATCGCGTGATCCACTCTTCGTTGAGTTTGCGAAATGAGGCTTCGTCGCCCGGCTGAAACTCGCGAATCTTAACCTGGCAAATCACACGAGATTGATCCTTAGCCGACAGCATTCACGGACTCCTTTCTTGATTCGGCACGCCATCACCGGCATCTCCACAACAATAGAAGCCTTCCCATAGATATGTCCAATATCCGAATAATCTGTAATAAGATGAATTGAGTATGAAACAAGATATGGAACTCCGCCATTTGCGCTACTTTCTAGCTGTGTCCGAAACTTTGCATTTCGGAAAGGCTGCCGAAAAGTTGGGAATGGCACAGCCGCCGCTGAGCCAGCAAATCAAGAATCTCGAAGGCATTCTTGGATACAAGCTGTTTGACCGGACCACTCGCGGAGTTAAGCTCACGAGGGTCGGCCAGTTCTTCAAGGAGCGCGCACGCCATACCCTCGCGAAGGTCGAGGACGATCTCAATATGGCACGGCGGCTGGGGAGCGGCCATGAAGGCGTTCTTACCGTGGGCTTCAGCGGTTCGATCATGTTCACCGCTTTGCCCAAAGCCATTGAACGTTACCGGCGCATGCATCCCAAGGTCGAATTGCGGCTGCGCGAACTGGTGACGGCGGAACAGATTCCTGCTGTGCAGGATGGAAGCCTCGACATTGGGTTCTTGCGCGATGGTGAAATCCGAGAGGGCATCACGATTGAGCCGATTTTGCGCGAGAATTTTGTCGCAGTGCTCCCGGCGCGCCATCCTCTCAGCAAAAAGACTGCGATCCGGCCCATCGACTTGAAGGATGAACCTTTCGTTTTTTTTGCGCGCAGGATGGGACCGCTGGCTTATGATCGAACGGTCGCTTGTTGCGAGGCTGAAGGCTTCCGACCGAATTTTGTGCAGGATACCCCGCAGTGGCCGACCGCCTTGAGGCTGGTAGCGGCTGGATTGGGCGTCTCGCTAGCTCCCGCCTGCATCGCCAGCATCGTGACTCCAGGAGTAACTTTCAAAAAGGTACGCTCTCGCCGTTGGACCTCAGTCGATATTGGGAGGACAACGAACCCGAAGAATCCTGCTGCGGCGGCCTTTCTGGAGATTGCACGAAGGCAGTTTGCGAAGCCAAACAGGACACCCGTACCAAATTAATGCAAGGGCTTGCGGCAATCTGCGGACCCGTCGGCGTCATTCCAAAGGCCCGCACGAAAGTCTTGTCCAGCAGAGATCCTACCGGAGGCCGCGAGATCAAGTTCGCCCCGAAATGCGAGTGTCCGCTTTTTTCTGGCTCTGGAAGCTGCTCGTAAGCCAGCCTCGGGTTGCAAAAGCCCGGTCTTTACTGCCCAAGCCCAATTCTTCCCCAGATCTCCTACAGGAATCGTGTTTTTAGGTTTAATATAGCGGCATAATCCGTAGGGTGGCAGCGCTGCCCCCCCGTGAGTCCCCCCGGCTCAATTTGCTAGCTCGTGCTCGGCGAGGTCTACAAATGCCGGAGTCTCCATCCCGACAAGCCGCCATTGCCCCGGCTGACGGTTCCCAGTCCGGGACCGTGGCTGGCCGTTTTCTGATCCGAGGCCAGCTCGGTGCCGGTGGCATGGGCGAGGTGTATCGCGCCGATGACCTCCGGCTGAAGCGGACGGTTGCCCTCAAGCGCATGTCCCCGCATCTGCGCGCCGATCAACTTTACCGCCAGCGTTTCTTCAAAGAAGCCGAGCGTGCTTCCGGACTGACCGGTGAGCACGTGGCGGCGGTCTACGACGTGCTGGAAGAGAATGGCGAAATCTTCCTGGTGATGGAGTACGTCGAGGGCGAGACCTTGCGCGAACGCCTGCGCCGTCCGCTTGACCTGCAGGAGTTTCTCCACATCGCGCTGCAATGTGCTGATGCTCTCGTGGCGGCGCACGCCCATGGCATCGTGCACTGCGATCTCAAACCGGAAAACATAATGCTGACCGCCACTCAGCAGGTGAAGATATTGGATTTTGGAGTGGCCAAGCATCTTCCCCGCAGCGACGAGACCTCCACCGTCGAGGCGCCGGGCGTGGTGGCTGGCACTCCTGCCTACATGTCCCCGGAAGTGCTCTTGGACAATCATCCGGACGGACGGGCCGACATTTTTTCGCTGGGTGTGGTTTTCTATGAAGCCCTTACAGGCCACCAACCTTTCAAGGCCCGAAGCTTCGTTGCCACCAGCCAGCGAATACTGCAGGAATCGCCGCCTCCGGTCCGAGGCTTCAACCCTCAAGTACCGCCTGCGCTGGAAAGCATAGTGAGCCGGATGCTGGCTAAGGCTCCCGAACATCGTATCGCCAGAGCCTCGCAACTATCGGCGGAACTACGCGCCCTGAATCCCCAAGACTTTACCGCTGCTTCCGCCTGCCCCATCTCGAAGGTTCCGCGTTAATCGAGCCTTAATTCTCGGCTTGTTAGTTGTGGTCTTGTTGGCGGGTGCGGCTTTCAAGAGACACCAGATCGAGCACTGGCTGGGCAGAAGGGATATTCCCGATCAGAAGTACCTGGCTGTGTTGCCCTTCAATTCGTCGGCCGGAGATGCCAACAGCCGCGCCTTTTCCGCCGGCTTGACGGAAAGTCTCGCAGTCCGGCTGAAGCAGTTGGGGATCCGTTATCCCCTGCAGGTGGTGCCGCCGAGCGAGATACTCGCGGAAGGAGTCAACACGGTCGAGCAGGCTCATAAAAGTTTTGGCGCAAACCTCGTGCTGGAAGGGAGCGTGCGTGAGTCCGGAACACTCGTTCGTGTCAACTACAGCCTGGTGGATGCCCAGACGCGGCGTCAACTGCAAGCCGACACGATTACTACTCAGGCCAACGATCCGTTTGCGGTGGAAGACCGCGTCGTGGATGGCGTACTGAATATGCTGGGCCTGGAACTGCAGAGCCAGGACCGCGCCATAGCGGTGAATCATGGCACGGCCGAGCCAGCCGCGTATGATTTTTATCTGCGTGGTCGCGGCTATCTGCAGGATTATCACAAGCCGGAGAGCGTGGATAGTGCAGTCGCTGTGTTCACGCATGCCTTGGAGCGCGATCCCAGCTATGCCTTTGCGTACGCTGGCTTAGGCCAGGCTTACTGGCACAAGTACGAAGAGACCCACGACCAAACCTGGGTCGGTCGGGCATCGCAAGCGTGCCAGCATGCCGTGGAGTTGGGGCCCGAGCTGGCTAACGGCCACACCTGCATTGGGGTTGTATTCAACGGTACTGGCCGCTATGAGAAGGCGGCGCAAGAATTCCAGCGGGCAGCGGAACTTGACCCCGACAGCGATGATGCGTTGCGCGGGCTGGGCCTGGCTTACCAGAGTCTCGGCAGGCTGACGGACGCCGAGGCCAATTACCAGCGGGCCATCAACCTTCATCCAAACTACTGGGCGGACTATAACTGGCTGGGTTCGTTCTACTACACGCAGGCGCGTTATGAAGATGCGGCCAAAATGTTTTCTCACGTGGTCGCGTTAGCTCCGGACAGCGAGCGCGGCTACAGCAACCTGGGTGGGGTCAATCTCAACCTGGGCCGCTACACCGAGGCCATACCGCTCTTTGAGCGTTCTGTCGCCATTCGCCCGACTGCGGACGCTTACTCCAATCTGGCGACTGCCTACTTCTTCCAGCAGCGATTCGCGGAGGCGGCTCGCACTTACGAGCAGGCGGTAAAGCTCAACCCAGGGGATTATGAGATGTGGGGCAACCTGGGCGATGCGTATTACTGGACTCTCAAGGAACAATCGCAAGCTCCACAGGCCTATCAGAAGGCGATTTCCTTGGCCAACGCCGCTCTCAGAGTCAACCCGAGAGATGCCGTGGTCTTGTGCAATCTGGCCCTTTATCACGCCATGCTGCGCGAAAAAGATGCTGCGATGACTCTCCTGCGGCGAGCCCTGGCGCTTGCCCCTGACAATTCGGACTTTTTGTTTAAGGCGGCGGAAATATACAACCAGTTCGGCATGACGGAGCCGGCATTCGCAGCGCTCCAGCATTCGATTAAGCAAGGTTATTCCAGGTTCTTTGCGCGTGATCATCCAATCTTTGGGAATTTGAAGACGGACCAGCGTTTTCGTCAGCTGGTTGACAATCAACCAACATCTCACTAAAGGAGAAACAACATGGGCGTCAGAAAGCCAGTAGCCATTCCGAAGAACGTGAAGCTCAGCCACCAGCCGCACCACGAGCCGGACGCCGACCCGGAGGACATCGTCATCGGCGTGGAGGACAGCGTGAAATGGGACTATGCAGGAGACTTCGTCGTGGTCTTCGAGAAGGAGACCCCTTTCGATTCCTGGTATTTTTACCCAGGCAATAGCATCTCCAGCAAGCCACGGCCTGATGTCGAGCACAACCATCCCTACAAGTACACCGTGCACATCGACGGCGAGCGGCGTGATCCGAACGTGATCATCCGGCCGTAGAGTAGTGGAGCAGCTGCAGAACTTCATGACGATGGTCCGCAGGCTTGCGGCGGCGTCTATCGTTGGACAATCTCGGTACCAACTACGGTTGCGTGCCCGCCCCCATGATTTCCTTGCTCTCGCCTTCGGCGACCGCGGGATACGCCGTTGCTTTGCGGCGGCGCAGGTCGGTTGGTAGTTGTGAGCGAAGCAGCCACAGTCCCACGGCGGTTGCGGCGGCCCAGGTCACGGAAATCAATCCTAACTGCAGAACGTCAGCGATCCGGCTGCCGTGGCCGGAGACGAACGGCGTAATACTATTTGCGACTTCCAGGCTGATGCCGCCGGCGACCACCGCAGTCAGGCCGGCCTTTCCTAATTCATTCCACCGCAGCGTTTTCAGCGAAACCATTTTTCGGTAGTGCAGCAGGAAGGCGAGCGCGAGCAGATTCGCTCCGATGCCGATGTCGGAGGCCCAGGCCAATCCGAGCACGCCATATCTGTGGAAGAGCAGCGAATACACCGGCAACGACGCGCTGGTGATGATGGTAACAGCAGCCATGGGAGTCAGCGTATCCCCGGCGGCGTAGAAGGCGCGGGCGTAGAGTCCCTGAGCCGACCAGAGCGCGAGCGAGAGCGAGAACCAGAAAAAATAAACGGCTGTGGTCTGCGTGTCGGAAACTAGAAAGCGTCCTCGGCGATAGACGAGATCGATCAGGGGAAAGGCCGCAGCCATCATCCATCCCGTAGCGAGAAACGACGCAGCGGAGACGCGGTAAACGGAATCGTTTACCGTGGTGGCGAATTCTTTCAGCCGCTTCTCGTTGAACAATCGCGCGAAAAACGGCAGTGAAGCTTGTCCCGTGGCCTGGCCCAGCACGGCGATGGGAACCGCGAAGAGGCGCTTGGCGTAGTTCAGGCGGGCAATATCGCCGATGCCGCTGGAGGCGTAGTGCCGCAGAATCCAGTCGTCGGCGGTGACCAGGGAGACGCCGAGCATCAGTGGGATTGAAAGCCTTACCCACTCGCGGAACGCGGGATTGAAGATATCGAATGAAGGACGATATCCCGTGCCGATACGTGCCGCACCAATTACGCTGGCCAGAAACGGGCCCGCAATAGCTCCCGCCAGCGCGCCATATGCCAGCGAAGCAATCCCGAGGTAGCGGCCGCCGAAGACACCGCCAGCAATGATGAAGACGTTGTAGAGCAGCGGCCCGAAGGCAGGAAAAAGAAAAAGACGGTGCGAGAGCAGAACGGCGGAGACAACTCCCCCTACGTAAAAGAAGATTTGCGCCGGGAGCAGAATGCGGGTTAAGTGGACGGTCAGGTCGACCTGCGCCGGTGAGAAACCGTGAAACATCCAGCGTACGAACTGGGGCGTAAAAATTTCAGCGAGCAGAGTTCCAGCAATCATCACGGAACTCATGACGGTGATGACGACAGAAAACGTGTGTTGCGCGTCAGCGTCACGCTTTTCGGCGAGAAAGCGTGTATAGATCGAGATAAATGTAATCGAAGCTGCTCCACCCGCCACAATGTAGTTGAGCCAGTCGGGCAGGGTGAAAGCGGCGACGTAGGCGTCGGTCTGCGCCCCCGCACCGAACGCATAGGCGATATAGGCCTCGCGGATATAGCCGATCACGCGTGAAAGCATTACGGTCCCCATCAGTAGCAGCGTGGCGGAGAAGGCAGTGTGCTGATGGGATGGGCGGAAGAACCGCAGAATTCTGGTCATGGCCGCAGATTTACGTTAAGAACGCGGAGCCTCGGTATCTATGCGATCAACGTGAATTTCCCCGTAAGCCTATCAGAGGTAGGGTTCCCCTGTTGAATTTATCGCCGCAGTCAATCCTGGGTTGAATCAATCTAGGGTTAAATCAACCAAGGATTGTTCTTCAATGGACACTGGCGCCCGTCGTTGGCTACATCGGTCGATTACTGCGTGGGTCTGCCTCGTAGAGAGCTACGCAAGAGGTAGTACTCATTGATGGGCCGATCGTCGCTCAAGGCGGGGGTGGTGGGCGACAGTGCAATGAACTGATCAATGGGCATTTCGAACAGAAGGACTCCAAATTGATCTTGGGCCGCGGTTTCCGGGCCCCATTCTACCAAATCGGCTGCCGCGACGGCGGGCAGGCGCCCGGCCAATTCATCCGCCGAACGTCTGGGTATGGGCTGGTCGCTGGCGAGAAAATGAAATCCCGGGTTTTGCTTCGCATTTCCCGCGTAGGTGAACACGCGGACGTAAGGAAACGATCGTCTCAGAGCGAGTGCGACGGCCGCCAAATCCTCGCGGTCGCCAGACGGCAGCCACTGTTGCAGAATGCCACCGGGCCGCAGACGCTCCCGGACCACGGAATAGAAATCCTCGGAATAGAGCAGGCTGGAGCCCGCGGCCTGCACTGGCGGTGGAGGGTCGATCGTGATCACGTCGTATTGCCGCGCTGTTCGTTCCAGGTACCGTCGGCCATCGTCGACTACGACGTGCGCCAAAGGAGAACTCAGCACCTGGGAAGCATCGCTATGAAAAAAGCTGAACAAGCGTGGCACGCTGGGTACGAGATCCACCACCGTGACCGGTATTCCCCACGAACGCAGCGAGCGAAACGTTGTCCCCATTCCAAAGCAAATGACGAGGGCATCTTGTGGTGGACGATCCAGGAAAGCCAGTGGAAGATGCGCCATCATTTTGGTGACTGGCGTCAGCACCGTCATGGTGTAGCCGTTAACCAGCAAAGACTTGTGCATACCAGTTCCGGTTGCGATCACGGTGGCGGTTGAATCACGCAGCACGCGGCTGCCATCCCCGTATTCCCCTTCGTAGCCCTCACTCGTCAAGAAGATCCCGGCCACGAGTGGCAACACAAGATAAGACGCTACCCGGGGCGCAAAGCCAAATGCCTGGCCAGACGGAACCAGCGGCCGGAGACCAAGGATAAGCCACGGTAACGCGAGCAACAGTAGCGCCCAGCGTTCGCTGATCCAGGGCAGAAGCAGGAAGCCGGCTACCAGCGGACCGAGGATACAGCCCACAACATTCACCGCATACGCTTTACCTGCGCTGGCAGGATTGCCTCGCGCCCACCGGTCGACCAGCATCGGCGTTAGAAAGCCCAGCAGGCCGGCAAAGGGCGCGATGCCCAGCAACAGGCGCAGTAGCGAAGAGAGAATAATCTTTGGGCTTGCCGCCAGCAGTGGTAATACAGCAAAAAGGCCCAGGAGCGTCCAGAGCAGGGCGTCTTCCTTTTTCTGCTGGAGACTCCATCGCCGGTATATCAGCGATCCAACGAACGTGGCAACAAGGTAGACCGCCAGGATTGACGCGAAGGCGTAAACCACCGTCCCCACGTAAGGCGTGAATTGCCGCACCCAGACTACTTCCATGCCCATACTCGTCAGGCCGCTGGCGAACAGCAACACTAAAAGAAATCCTTCTCCCGTACCCGCTGGCACAGCTTCACTGGCAGGTGGTGCGACTTCGCGCACTTCCGTCGGCGGTGCACTCCTTGACACCAACATTGCGAGAATCGCGATCAGCGCATTGCAGGCGGCACCTATTTTCAAAGTCCCGTGAAAGCCCAACAGCTCCACCAGGAACAAAGGAAGGAATGTTCCTAATACCGCGCCGGCTACATTGGCCATGTAGAGATAACTGAAAGACCGTGAAGATTCCGGAGGAAACGCGCGCCGGATCGCCAGCATGGCAATGGGAATCGTCGCACCCATGAATGCGCACCAAGGAAGTAAGGAGAGTGCAACCCAGATTCCAGATACGACATAGTATTCCGTAGAAGAAGCTGATCCAAGGCGTTCCAGGATGCTGCGGCCCCAACCCAACTCATAAGAGACCAGGATTCCCGATACACCGATCAGAAGTTCGATCGCGGCGTAGAGCCGCAGAGCCGGAAAGCCGATGTTATCTCCATGCCGCCGAATCCATTTCCCGCTAGCCCACGAGCCCAACCCGAGGCCGCCCATAAAGACTGACAGGACAATGGAGACCATGGCAGTGGTGACACCGAATTGCGCCATGGAAAGGCGCAGCCAGACGAGCTCGTAAAGAACGCTGCAAAATCCGGAGATAAAAAAGAATGTAAAGTACCAGAGCACGAAGCCCTCTTTCTTTCGCTAGGCTCGATGTGGTTAAGCTCGAAACGGTACGTTCGAGCTTAGGTATCATCTGCGACCACTTTCAAATCCAAGTGACGCTACTGCACTGTGAACAGAGCACTTGACCTATGCGCTCAAGGCGCAATGCATTGTCCCACGACGGTACTCTCGCTCAAAGTAACTTTAGTGCAGCGGGATCACTTTGGTACAGAGTTCGAAGCGCGAATGGAGGATGGCGCTCATTCCGAGAGAGGTCATTGAATTTCTGCGGGTAAAGACGAGCAGTAGCTACTTATAGAACGAGATAAGAAATTTCGCAACCCATCTTGCCGCGACGCTCGAATGATTTCATACTCGAACCATGCGAACGCGCGGCGCAACGGTGGAATGGACTCTGTTGTTCGCGCTGGCATTGGTGTCTCCACTGCCGTGCTTGTCACAAGCTTCGTCTTCGCAGCCTCCGGTTACGGAACGAAAACTTACGGTCACTGTGACCGACGAAAATGGCGTGGCCGTCAGGTCCGCGCGCGTGCTGTTGCAACCACCGTCGCCAGCCTTCCCGCTGCGCTGCGAAACTGATTTCGCCGGTCACTGCGAATTCTCCGTCGTGCCTTCCGAGAGCTACGAACTGAGGGTAGAGGAGGCCGGCTATTACGCAATCTCCCAATCCAATGTGCGACCCGAGATCACCCCCAACGTGGACGTAACGCTTTCCCATCAGCAAGAGGCGAGAGAAGTCGTGAACGTAACGGAATCCGCGCCAGCCATCGATCCCGCTCAAATCTCCAGCAAGGAGGAACTCAGCGGCACCGAGATTCTAGATATTCCCTACCCCGCGACACACGATTACCGCAATGCCCTCAACATCATCCCGGGAGTTACGCCCGATGCCTTCGGTCAGGCGCATTTCACCGGCGCCGAGACGTGGCAAACACTCGTGCTTCTGGACGGCTTCAATGTGACCCAGCCGACAAACGGCCAGCTGCTGGTGCGGACCAGCGTCGACTCGTTCCGCTCGATCGAAGTCACGCCAAGCCGGGAGCCGGCAGAATTTGGTAAGGGCTCCGGCGGTATTCTCGCCCTGAACACGCGGATGGGTAACGACCACTTCCGGGTTACTTCAACCGACTTTATTCCCGGGCTGCAGGACATTAAAGGAATTGCGCTCGGCCAATGGACGCCCATCTACACCATGTCAGGGCCGATTCGCAAAGGAAAGATGTGGTTCATCGACGCCCTCAACGGCGAGTACGACAACAACATCACCAAGCAACTGCCATCGGGCGCCGACAGCGACCGCGTCTGGCGCATCGACAATCTGGTGAAGCTGCAATCCAATCTGACCACGCGCAACATCGTCACGCTTAGCTTCCTGTCGAACTACTTTCACGATCCATACGACGGGCTGTCGCTTCTGCAGCCTCAGGCGAGCACCGCGGCCGATGTCGAAAGCGCGTACATGGGCTCGTTCAAAGACCAATACTACTTTCGCGGCGGAGCGCTGCTCGAAACTGGATTCGGCGTCGGTCAGTACACTGTGGCGCTCACTCCTCATGGAAACAATCCTTACATCGTGCTGCCGCCTGGACCGGCAGGCAACCAGGGAGCTACGGGCAATTACTTCGAGCAACAAAACACTCTGGCCCGCAGAGTGCAAGCTCTGTCGAACCTGTACCTTCCTCCGCGTCAGTGGCACGGTCGTCACGATATTAAATTCGGCACTGACCTCGACCGCTTGAACTACGACGCGCAGTTTCTGCGGCACCCGATCTCGTTTCTGCAGCCGAATCAGCCGCCGCAGGATCAGCCTGCGTTGCCTTGTCCAACGAATGCCGATGGCATGCCCATTGTGCCCGCGACGACTTGCACGCGCTATTCGATTTTTTCAGCCGGCAATTACTCCACGCTTTATAACGCTGAGGCAAGCGCTTACGCCGAGGATCGCTGGCTGATTACCAATCGTCTGCTCATCGAGCCCGGCTTGCGCTTCGACTGGGATGAGATCGTGCGGACCTCGCTCTTCTCACCGCGCCTGGCGGGCACTTACATTCTTGACGATGAAAGCAATACCAAGCTCTCGGCGGGAATCGGGATTATTTACGACAACACGACTCTCGGCTTAATCCATCAACCCTTCGAAGGACAGAGGATCGATTACTTTTTCGATTCGAACGGGTGCCCGCAGGAAGCGAACGGCACATCTGTGAGTTGCAAAACGCCGCCAGGGGCGGAGCCCGCTCCGATCCCCATACTGACCACGTTCACTGTCAACCGCAACACGCTCACCGCACCGCGGTACTTAAACTGGAGTCTTGGCCTGGAAAAGAAACTGCCCGCCGCAATCTTCATGAAACTCGAGTTCCTCGAGAAGCGCGGCGTCCACGGCTTCGCCTACAACACGATCAATGGCCAGGTGAACGGAAACTTTCTCCTTGAGAATCGTCGCGACGATCGCTACTACGCTTTTCAGGTGAGCATGCGCCACCGATTTCGCGACCGTTACGAAATCTTCGGCGCATATACACGATCACGCGCGACCACAAACCAGGTCTTCGATTTTAGTTTAGACATTCCACTGTTGAGCCAGCAGTTGCCCGGTCCTTATCCCTGGGACACGCCCAACCGCTTTGTCGGATGGGGCATCCTGCCATTTTTCAGATTGCCGATCCTACACAAAGTAGATTTGGTCTACTCCGCCGAAGCGCGCACCGGCCTGCCTTTCTTGGCGACCACCGATCAAGGAGAGATTGCGCCCGGTGATCCTCCCGGAAAGTTCCGCCTTCCCACTTACTACACCGTAAATCTGCAGTTCGAAAAACGCTTTCATCTTTTCGGACGCTATTGGGCACTCCGCGGCGGCTTCGACAACGTCACCAATCACGCCAATCCAAATCTCGCCAATGGAGTTCTCAATCCAACTCACCCCGCCCCCACCTTCATCGACGCCAACGGCCGTGCCTTCACGGGAATCATTCGATACCTGGGGCGAGATTAGTTCCCGAGAGTGCGATTTTCAAATCTTCAGCACCACCTTCCCGTAATTCTTTCCCTCCTGCAAGAGTTTGTACCCTTCTATCGAGTCTTCGAGTCGGAAGACCTTGCCGATTACCGGCGTGAGTTTGCGCAGACCGATCCATTCGGAAAGCTGCTTCCATGCTGGCTCCATGATTTCGCGCTTCTGCGAGAGGTAGGTCAGCCACAAGCCCTGGATGCTCGCAGACTTCGCATACAGCGCCCGCAGATCGAGTTGTGGCGGCTTGCCAGTAGCGGTGCCGTACTGGATGACGCGTCCAAAGTCACGCAGGCAGCGCAGGCTTTTCGCGGTATGCTCGCCGCCGAGCATCTCGAAGACTGCATCCACGCCGTCACCGCGCGTGAGATTTTTCACGACCTCCTCGTAGTCGTGTTGCTTGTAATTGATTCCGTGTTGCAATCCGAGTTCTTTCACCTTCGCCAGCTTCTCATCCGAGGAAGAAGTTCCGTACATTTCAACTCCGAGAACGCGCCCGATCTGCACCGCTGCGGTCCCCACGCCTCCGGCGACAGCGTGAATCAGGACACGGAACGGAGCTTCGCTCCGTCGGACAGCCCCTTCGGCTCCGCTCAGGGCAGGCTTGGGCGGCTGTCCCCACATAGCCGCGGGGGTCATGCCCGCCTGCCAGTAGCCCAGATATGCCGTAAAGTAATTGACGGGGAAGGCCGCGGCTTGCTCCTCGCTCCAGTGATCGGGAACGGGCCAGAGCATGTGTTGGTAGGCAGCGGCTTTCTCGGCGAAAGCGCCCCACTGCATGTAGCCCATCACTCGGCGTCCGCTAGCTTCTTCTACGCCGGCGAACTCGCGTCCGGCAACTAGAGGCGGATCCGGGGTTCCAGGATAGCCTCCCCTCGTCGTCATGAAGTCGGCGAAATTCAGCCCTCCTGCAGCCACGCGGACCAGCGTCTGTCCCTGCTTCAAGTTCGGTTCAGATGTGTCTTGGACGGCGAGCGAGTCCGGACCCTTGAGACTGGTGATGACTAAGGCTTTCATTCGCGCAAGTTTAGCAGGACGCGCAACCATAGGCGCGCCGCTCAAGAGGATTTGTTCGCCCAGAATGAATGAAGGTGGACCCTGTTGAGGATGAATCCACCAGAAATGGATCCCGCATCAGAGGGGCCACCTTCGCCGGACAAATCGGCGTCTCCGCTAACGTCACATGACCACGAAAACGGCGATGCGAACGCCCGGGTGAAGCAAATCAAAGAGGAAGTACTCTCCATCGATGTAATCGATGTAGCACTCGTCGGTGTATGCCCAGCCTACAGGCCACGCATCGACCAACTCAAAGCTATAGCCGCCATACTGAAACTGTGGCTGGCCCGAAACGATTACCGTTTGTGCCCTGAAGGTGTGGCTGCGTCCGAAATGAGCGTGGAACTTGTCATCTGGAATATGCCCGCCTTTGCCCGCCGGGTGAGCATGAGCCTGTTGCTGCCCCGGATGATCCTGCCCTTCGCGAGAGTGCTCTGCCGGCTCAGGATGTTCCTGGCGGTCCGGCATAGCTTGATCGTGGGATTGCTCTTGTGTGCGCTTTTCGTCTTGTTTTTCCTGTTTTTCTTCCTGCTTTGATGGCTTAGCCTCATTAGGACGGGACGGTTTAGCCTCATCCGATTTGGGTTGCGGCTTTGCTTCCTCCTGCCGCGCGGGTTTATCATCTTGCGGCTTTTCGTCTTGCGAATAAACCAGGGCCGCACTTCCGACCAGCACTGTGAGAATCGCTAAATTCAAGAACCTGAACGTTCGCATGGACATCCTCCAAGGCAGTCCTCGAGGCTCAATGCCTGTTCGATCTGCATGTTCATTCAGCAGATCCCGGATCGCTGGTTTAAGATGCCGATCCCGGCAAGCCAAGACAGGGGTTGAAACTGTAGCGCGAGGGGAACAGAACTGTAGGACGTTCGTCCCGTGTGGGAATCCAAGAAGCCGGCCAGTCTTTAGTTTTTTCCAGATATTTTATCTTCGGGTATATACTTTTCGCGTCGGATTACAGAGTCCTTTCCGGCCGCCTCCACGGGCCGGGACGGGGCGTACATTCATTCCCCTAATTCTTGCGCGCCCCGCATGACGATTTGCCGATTCCCGCCAGGGGCGGCGAGGAGCGGCACCGGTGCGTCGCGCTACAGCATGGGCGAAGCTGCATCCGGGGGAGGTCATACTGTGGACTTGATTTTTGTTCGTCTTCTTTTTGTCATCGTAGTTTCAGTTACTTGCTATGTAATCGCTCCCTTTGGGCGCTCCCCAAATGTGGATGCCGGGATCGGTGCGCTGGTAGGCGCAGCGATTGTGCTATTCGAGTGGAAGCTTCGGACCGTGAGCCTGAAGCGGTTAATCGGCGCCGCCATCGGAAGCATCCTCGGCATCTGCGGAGCCTACCTGTTCGCGCTGGTCATTCGCAGCAGTGTGCCTGCCGGTAGCACCCAGAGTTTCCTCCAGATTCTGGTGATGTTGCTGATGGCTTACGTTGGACTGATCGTGGGCGCGAGCAAGGGCGATCTGCTGAATCTGGCGGCCCTTGGCGGAATCTTTGGCGGCGAGAAGCAAGGCCGGAAAAGCTACAAGATTCTGGACACCAGCGTCATCATCGACGGCCGCATCGCTGACATTGCCGAAACCGGATTTCTCGATGGTGTCATTGTCACACCGCAGTTCGTGTTGCGAGAACTGCAGCTCGTGGCTGACTCGGCCGACTCCCTGAAACGCAACCGCGGACGCCGTGGGCTCGACGTCCTGCAGCGCCTGCAGAAGATGGCCACGCTGCAGATCCAGATCGTGGAAGATGATTTCCCCGCCGTCCGCGAGGTGGACCTGAAGCTGATCGAGCTGGCCAAGGTCTACGAGGGGAAGATCATCACCAACGACTTCAACCTGAACAAAGTCGCGCAATTGCAGGGCGTCGAGGTGCTGAACATCAACGAACTTGCGAACTCGCTCAAGCCGATTGTCCTGCCGGGCGAGATCATGAAAGTATTCATCCTCAAGGAAGGAAAGGAATACAACCAGGGCGTCGCTTACCTGGACGACGGCACCATGGTGGTGGTGGATAACGCGAGGAAGATGATCGGCAAGACGATCGACGTTTCGGTCACTTCCGTTCTGCAAACTACCGCCGGCAAGATGATTTTCGGCAAGTGGGATGAACGCGCTTTCACCCGAACTTCCATTCCAGTCCCGGCCGTGCCACCGGTGGTCACGAGTACTACAGCGCCTTCTCCAGTGCCTCCCGCTTTGGCGGAAGTTAAGCCCACTCAACCCTAAGGCAGTCCGAGTGGGAGGCCTAGGACTTGGGAGCGCCGACGGATGTCACAGAGATCGTGTTGCCATTCAGAGTGCCGGCAATCCTAACCCGTTCTCCCGCCGCGCGCTTCAGCGCCGCGGGCTCGCCCTCGAGAACATACATTTTGTCGCCATCCACGAGAGCAAATCGCTCCCCGGAATGGACGCAAATTCGAGTACATTCGGCAGCTGTCTCGGCTAGGGGAGCAGAATGCTTCGCCTCGCAATGAGTGTCAGTAATCACGCCGTCGTAAGTCTGCGGCTGAGCCTCCATTGATTGCGCCGGAGACGATTGCGCCGGGGACGATTGCGCCGGGGGCGATGATTGGGCAGCTGAGTTTGACGGAGTTTCTTTGGAGCCGCCTCCCGCCGCTGCTCCCGGGGTTGCGATGAAAAGTGCTAAGGCATAAGCGACAGCACCGGCCAAAGCAAGCGTTCCAATCCAGTACCGGATCTTGATTGTTTTCATCATTAAGGTTGGTACCGGCTTTCGCCCTGGAGGTTGCAAGGCTTTTGGATTAGCAGCCTCGTGGGGTGGTTGGAGCAACTGATATGCCAGCTTGAGCCATGCAACTGAAGGCGAGCTAACTCTATGATCTGTCGGGGAATGGCGATCGTGCACCCCAGCGAGTGCAAGGATCGCTTCGAATGGTGCGTGCAAAATATTCTCTGCGGTGCTCTGGGCTTGGGTCGGCGCATTCCACATGCTTTCTGGAAGAAGCCGTGCCATCCGCCAAGCCGATCGCGAAGCCTATGAAGTCGGCCTCTGTGGCACACTAGCTTAATGTCCAGCCTCACTCTCGGCGACTTCGAACTCAGCATTGTTTCTGACGGAACCTATCCCCTCGACGGCGGCGCATTTTTTGGGGTCGTCCCCAAGATTATGTGGTCGCACAAAGTCACGGCCGACGAACGAAACTACGTTCAGGCCGGACTCAACTCGCTGCTGATCCGCACCGGGAGGCAGACCGTGCTGGTCGAAACCGGCATGGGCAACAAATTATCTGAGCGCATGGTCAAGTTCTATGGCCAGCCCGCGAAGCTGCTGGCTAATCTCGCCGCTGTCGGAGTGACCCCGGACGATATCGACGTCGTCATCAATACGCACCTTCATTTTGACCATTGCGGCTGGAACACAGTGCGAGGCAAAGACGGCAAGATTGTTCCGACGTTTCCGCGTGCAAAGTACTATGCGCCGGAGGGCGAGTGGCAATACGCCCGGCGTCCCAGCGAGCGCGACGCCATCAGCTACATCCCTGACAATTACGATCCGCTAGTCCAGAGCGGTCAGATGACGCTGCTCAAAGGTGGCGAAGAAATCATCCCCGGCATCACGGTGAAAACCTTCCCCGGCCATACCGCGCACATGCAAGCCGTGATCGCGAACGGCCGTCCTGGTTTTAATAGGGCGCGGCTTCCAGCCGCGCCGTCAGAAGCGCACAAAGAGAATCGGGCTTTAGCCCCTGAGGTCACAACTGCCTGCTACATTTCCGATCTTATCCCCACCACCGCGCACATCGACATCACCTGGGGTATGGGCTTCGATCTCTACCCGCTGCAAACCATCGAGAGCAGGAAGCAGTACTACGCGAACGCGATCCCGGAGAAATGGCTGACAGTTTTCACGCACGATCCGAAGACGCCTTGGGCTTATGTGGAGAAGGACGAGCAGGGCAAGATGGTGGCGCGGAAGGTATAGCGATCCTTTGTTCTTCGGTAACTTTCTTTTGAAACCCATCCTGTTACCTTGAACTGGGCCGTGCGTCTTCGGCCGCGTCTGGTGTCGAAATCAATTTTCGCGCGAGGGATCATGAAGCGATTCGCAACTATCATCGTTATTTCCGCCTCATTTTTGCTGGGAGGCGCTATTTCCGTTGCTGCTCAAGACGAGCACCGGGATGGGGAACGAAGAGAGGCCAAGGAAGAACGGCACGAAGCACATCAAGAACAGAGGCACGAGGCTCACGAGGAGCGGCGCGCTGAAGAGCGGCACGTGGCCCATGAAGAGCATGTCGCTCATGAAGAGAGACACGCCCAGTTACGGCGAATTTCTGATGAACATTTTCGCGCCCACTTTGGACGCGAGCACTACTTCGCTGTCGGCCACGTAACTATGGTGGCAGGTCATCCGCGCTTCGGGTACGGCGGGTACCGATTCGAAATCGGGCAGCCCTGGCCTGCTCGATGGGCCTACACCGACCACTGCTATATCGATTTCGTTGGCGGCGGGTATTTCCTGTTTAATCCGCGGTACCCAGGAGTGCGGGTCGCTGTCGCCGTGGTGCCCTGAGGAATTGAGTCCTCATAAGCCGTGGCGCGGTCTGCGCTCACCCTTCGCGGGCGAGAGCCTGCCCTGAGCTTGTCGAAGGGGCGTCTGCGCCGCATAGTTTTGCCTCGAAAAATTCCTCCACTCGCCCCAAGATTTCCACCGCGCTCTTCGACTCGTAGATTGCTTTACGCAACGCTGCCCCGCCGGGGACGCCATGGGTAAACCAGGAGGCGAACTGCTTCATCTTGCCGACCGCGTCCGGGAGTTCTTCTTCGATCAGCATCTGAAAGTAGGTGCGGATCATCTGGTAGCGGTCGGCTTCGCTGGGGTCATCGTAGAGCTTGCCCGCTGCCGGAGCTTCCGCCACCAGCCATGTGGGGACAGCCGCCCTCGCCTGTCCTTCGGGCCGAAGGCCCGATGTCTCTCCATCTAAGCCGGTGCCGATGCCAAAACCGGTCGAGCTTTGCTCGACTGGACAGCCGAGGGCGGCTGTCCCCACATGAGCACTGCCGAGGCCCGCATTTTCCATCCCTGTGCAATACTGCTGAATTTGCCGGAAGATCCACGGATTCGAGGGTGCGGTGCGCCCGATCATCACCGCGTCGCAGCCGGTCTGGGCGACCATGGCGCAAGCATCTTCTGGAGTGCGGATGTCGCCATTGCCGATCACGGGAATCTTTACCGCATCTTTCACCGCGGCAATCCACTCCCAACGAGCCTGACCGCTATAGCCCTGTTCGCGCGTACGCGCGTGTAACGCTACGGCCGCCAGCCCGCACGATTCCGCCATCCGCGCCAGTTCTACGCAGACGATCTCATCATCGTTCCAGCCCGCACGAAATTTCACCGTAAACGGAATCTTCACTGAGGCTCGTACGGCCTCGAAAATGCGACCGATGGCCGGCAGGTCGCGCAGCAGCCCGGAGCCTCCGTTGCACTTCACAACTTTCTTTGCCGGACAGCCGAGGTTCAAATCCACGAGGTCGAAACCGAGGCCCTCGACCATGCGCGCAGCCTCGGCCATCACCAGCGGATCGCTGCCGAAGAGCTGCGCCGAAATCGGATGCTCGTCTTCATAGAAATGCAAATAGCGCTTGGCCTTCTGATCTTTCTTGCGCAGCACGCCATCGGCGGAGGTGAACTCGGTCATGATGAGGCCGCATCCGCCGAGGTTGCGAATGAAGCGGCGGAAGACTGTGTCGGTGACGCCAGCCATGGGAGCGAGGACCGTCGCCGGGGAGATCGTGACCCTGCCGATTGCAAGGCTCTTGGGTACTGGCAGCAGAGGCGCCGCTTGGCGGACAAAGGCTGCCCCTTCGACCAGCTCAGGGCAGGCTCTGAGCTTGCCGAAGGGAGTGTCCGCTCCAAACGAGCCTGTCCCACACGAATTGTCCCAAAACTTCTTCACCGTTACTATTCTACTTGGCGTGGCAAAACGAAAGCCCCCGCCGCTTGGCGAGGGCTGATTTTCCGACTTATCAGTGCCGCTCCGCGCAAATCCGTGGCTTACTTCTTCGCCAACTCCGGCTTGGCGGGAGCAGGCGCGTTTTTGGCGTACTTGCGGCGGAAGCGCTCCACACGGCCGGCGGTATCCATCAGCTTCTGCTTGCCGGTAAAGTAGGGATGGCAGTTCGAGCAGATTTCGACGCTGATGTCACCCTTATGAGTGGAGCGGGTAACAAAGGCATTGCCGCATGCACAGTGCACGCGGACTTCGTTATAAGCGGGATGAATGGCTGCTTTCATATTGGGTTCAACCTCAATTCGAGTCTTTAGATTCTAACGGAATGGCGCAGGATTCAGCAATCCAGCTGTGAGGGCACTGGTGCCCTCTATACCGGAGCGCGCCAAACGCGCAGTTATTGCGTCGCAAAGGAAGCGACGCAAAAGCGCGGCGCGCCCAGATCCTGCGCTGCGCAAAGAACGCTTGCTCAGGATGACAAGCTCCTCAAAATCGGAACAGATACGACACCTTCACGAAAAACTGCCGGCTGTCGTTGATGTAGCCCTTCGCCGTGTACAGCCCCGCAGGCCCTTCGGGGCCGGGCATCAGCTGATGGTCCAGATTCTGCAGGTCGCCGTTGTAGCCGATGTAGATCGCGGTGCCGGGATGCACAAGGTACGTGATCAGGAAGTCGGCATTAAACTCCTTCTGAGTCGGAAAGTATGTATATGGATAGACCGTATTCCCCGGCGTATTCGCCAGGACTGAGTTGTATTGCAGAATCATGCGCAGAGAGAGTTGTGGAGTAAATTGCCAATTCCACTTGCTGCGTAAGATGTGGTTGTTGAAAATGCCTTTGCCCAGAGGAACGCCAGGATTCTGAGCGAGGGCCAGAAGATATTCGTTGTTGGTCGCCCGAAGGCGCTCGAACAGATATGTGTTTTCAATCTTCAATGGCTTGACTGGACGAAACGTCAGCGTGCCAGTAGCCGTGTCCAGGCGCGACAAAAGCGACTGCGGCAGAGCATGCGCCACAGGCACAAAGTTCACTCCGTCTCCCCAGGAATAGGTTACCCCTGCCTTAACCTTTTGAAAGTAGCCGTTCTGAAGGAAGAAATTACTTTGATGTTCGTGGTAGTCGAAGTTCTGGTTCACAGATAAATTCAGAAAAGAAAAATCCTGCGGCCGGAGGCGCTCGCGCAACTCATCGTAAGGAGAGAGATAAATCAGCGTCTGCCCACGCCCCTCAATCTTCAGGTAGGGATCATAATACGTATCCAGCCGGTTGCCCTCGTGATCGAAGACGTAGCGCTGGATCATCGATGGTCCCCAGTTCAGGACCCAGCCCTTCTTCGGGCGAAAGCGGTAGTAGATTGTATTGTAAAGTCCGCGAATGTCGACACGGTTCACGAATCCCGGAACGGTGACGAAGCCGGGGCTAACATCCTGGTAGCTGCCAATGTAATTAAAGTGCAGCCCGTTACGGCGGAGCTCGAGTTTGTCGGCAGGGCCCGCGTAGTGGTTTCCTTTTCCAAAATTGCCTGAGCTGAACGGGAAGAGATTGTATTCGCAGGTGGTCTCGAGATTGCTGACATTCAATCCTTGCAGGCTGCTCGAACTCGTAACAGCCTGAGCGTCCAACACCCAGTTGGCATTCAACTTCAACCGCGTGTCGACTCCGCCCACACGGTTATATTCGCCGGTCGCCGGACACTCCCAATCGCTAAAGATTGCGCCGACACTTGCCTGCTTGAAAATGTCGCGGCTCACGCGCGCAATCGTGAAATAGGATCGATCGCCGGAGAGGCTATTCGAGCAAATCGGCGAGGTCGCCGGGCAGAATGCCGGAACCGCAACTCCTGGGGCGCGGTCATCGCTGGCTATCAAACCAACGGAATACGGCCCTTCCTTACCCGTCAAGCGAATCCCCGCAGAGGGATCTTGAATGTTGCGGGTGAAAAATAAGTCGATCGGCGTACGGAAATAGTCTTCATTCTCAAGAAAGAAGGGGCGCTTCTCGGGAAAATACACTTCGAATCGCTGATTCACCGTGATCTGCGGATCCTCCGATTCAACCTGGCTGAAATCCGGATTCGCGGTCAGGTCCAATACGAAGTGGTCGTGGATCACGAACTTGGCGTCCATGCCCGTCTGCCCCTGGGCCACCGCGTTCTGAAAATAGGGATTGTACGGGTCGCGCTGATCCAGCCCTCGGAAGCCACGCATAATTCCGTACGGGATAAGCTCTATATCGCGCCCCGGCGAAATTCCTTCCAATCCCTCCAACGTAGCCGCCTGTCCCAGCCGGCCCTGCACTTTATAGGAAATTTGAGGCCAGAAAGCGTCCTCGTTCTTGCGAACAATTCCGCGGTAAAGAATAATTCCCCACTCCTGACGTTTGGTTGCCGGAAAGCGAAGGCTCTTGAACGGAATCGCCATCCACGCAACGAAGCCCTCGCTGGTTACCTTGCCTTTCGAATCCCACACCGTGTCGAATGACGTATCGAAATTTCCATTCACCTCCTGCCGAGTGGCTTCGGTCCAAATCGCATCCCATTGCACTCCGAGCGGAGTGGTCTGGAAGGCATAAGCCCGTCGCCGATCATGAAACGTATCAAGCATGACCTCGACTTCGTCGTCGTCGTAAATATCCTCGCGGCGCGACATTCGTGCTCGTACTTTCCCGGGATCGTCAAAACATACGAAGACGACGTACAGATTCTTCTGGTCGTAGCCAAGATAAGCCACCGTCTCTTCGGAGACTTCTTCGCCATCATGCGGATTACGCTGCAGAAAGCCGGTGACCTTCACCATTTGAAGCGCAGTCGCGCCCTCCGGCTTCATACTCATGAAGTCTTCCAGCGCGGGAGCGCGCGCCAAACGTGGGATCGTTAGGGTCGGAGGCGCAATTGCCGGCTTCGGTGCCGGCTTCGTCTCCGGATTCATAATGGCCGGCTCTGGCAACTGAGCCGAAGGGGCGGGGATCTGCTGCGTAGGCGCAGGTGCTTGTCCTGGCGGTGCTTGATTCGCATCGGTTGGAGGAGGAGGGTTCTGCGGAGTTATCTGCGGATTCTGCGGACTGGAAGTTTGCGGCGTGGAACTCGCAGTTTGAGGTGAAACGCTGACACTCTGAGACCTCGAAGCCCCTGGCCGGGAAGAAGCCGCGGCCCGCTGAGCAGGAGAAAAAGCGAGGACAGTCAAGCTCGCTGATGTTACGAAATGCCTAAGAACTCGACGGCGCACAAAGGCCAAACGGGATACTCCCTCGCCTTCCCCGGCCCCCAGACGGGGAACCAGCAAGATACACCATTCGCAGCTTCATGAAACAGAAAAACATGTTTTGTTCGGAATGCCGAAATAGAGGGTCACTGATAGAGGGGGCACTGGATGAAAGGCTCTTAGATAGGGATCTGCTGGTTTCAAAACCTGGTTTCAGAACCTTGTTTTCAGAACAATGAACTCTGCCTTCGGCTGGGCGTGATCCCAAAGTATTCGTATGCGAGTTGCGTCGCCACGCGCCCGCGTGGAGTGCGGTTCAGAAACCCGATCTGCATCAGGAACGGCTCGTAAATCTCTTCAATCGCATCCGGTTCTTCAGCAAGGACCGCTGCAAGTGTATTCACACCCACCGGCCCGCCCTGATACTTTTCGATAATTGTCAGCAACAGGCGCCGATCAACTTCATCGAAGCCGTACTTATCGACTTCGAGCATTTGGAGCGCTGCCTGGGCCGTAGGCAAATCGATCTTCCCCGCTCCGCGAACTTGGGCATAGTCCCGCACGCGGCGTAGCAGGCGATTCGCAATTCGCGGCGTTCCGCGCGAACGGCTTGCAATCTCAATCGCGCCCGCTTCGTCGATTGCAACTCCCAGAATCTCTGCCGACCGTTCCACGATCACCCGCAAATCCTCCGGACTGTAAAACTCCAGCCGCAGGACGATCCCGAAGCGAGCGCGCAGCGGCGCTGAAATTAATCCCGCCCGCGTGGTCGCGCCCACAAATGTAAACGGCTTCACCTCCAGCGTGTGCGTGCGCGCCGAAGGCCCCTGGCCGATGATAATGTCGAGCTTGTAATCTTCCAGCGCCGAATACAACAACTCTTCGAGAACCGGCTGCAAGCGGTGAATCTCATCGATGAACAGGACTTGCTTGTCCTGCATGTTGGTAATAATCGCAGTTAGGTCGCCTTTGATCTGCAGCAGCGGCGCTGCCGTCGGCTGGAAGCGAACTCCCAGTTCATTGGCGATAATATTGGCCAGCGTCGTCTTGCCCAAGCCGGGCGGACCATAGAGCAGCACGTGGTCCATAGCCTCGCCGCGCGACCGCGCCGCCTCAATCGCGACTGCCAGATTTTCTTTGACTTTAGCCTGACCGATGAACTCGCCCAGCCGCTGCGGCCGAAGCTTCAGTTCAAACGATGAATCATCTTCCACCGCCGCCGCCGAAACTATACGCTCGGGGCTGTCATTCAGGTTGGGGTTGTTTCGCAGCGTAGCCACTGCTTCGGATGGTAGAACGAAATGCGAACTCGCGCAATGTTCAGTGAATATGTTCTGTGAATACGGCCACTCTGAGTAAAGAGGCCTGGCACAGAAATCGGTATTCATGGTTGCATCGGCTTCGGCGGATTATGAGTTCGTAGTTTATACTTCCCTGACTGCAAGCTTGGAAAACCCGCTCGGCGCTGGCGTGACACTTTCATGGCCGTAGGCATTCGTACCGTGGAACTCCGCAAGGTTTACAATTCTCCCCCTCCTATGGGCGCCGGGGGCGGATTTATTCCCCGCGCTGACGCCAGAGGAGCCAAGCAGGCCAAGACCCAGATCACCGCACTCGACGGACTGTTTCTCGAAGTTGCTCCCGGAGAAATTTTCGGACTTCTCGGACCCAACGGCGCGGGGAAGTCGACGACCGTGGGCGTTCTCACCACTCGTGTACGGCCGACGAGTGGACAAGCGTGGATTGGCGATCACGAAGTCTGGAAGCAGCAAGTGCTGGTCAAGCGCCTGATTGGGGTAGTGCCACAGCGCCCGAATCTGGACTTCTCTTTGACCGCACACGAGATACTGGCGTTTCACGGCGCGTACTTCGGGCTTGGGTCAAAAGAACGGAATGAACGTGCTGGTGCGCTGCTGGACAAATTCAAACTTACCGATCGCGCCAATCAAATGGTGCGAGGATTCTCCGGCGGAATGATGCAACGGCTTTCGATTGCCCGCGCCATGATGCACGATCCGCAGGTGCTCTTCCTCGATGAGCCCAGCGCCGGGCTTGATCCGCAGACAAGAATTCTTCTGTGGGAAATTGTCCAAGCGTATAACCAAGCAGGAAAAACGGTTCTGTTGACCACGCACAATATGGAGGAAGCCGACGCGCTTTGCCGGAGGCTGGCCATCATCGATCACGGCCGCGTGATTGCAATCGGCACGCCGCAAGAGTTGAAGGCCTCAATTCCGGGCGGCTTCCTGCTGCGGCTTCGCTTTGGACAGCGAACCTCCGACCTGCTGCAACGCTTGCAGTTGCTCGCCGGCGTGCGGGAAGTGCGTCCCGTGGACAATACGGCCGCTGATATCTATGCCGACCGCGGCGGTTCGCTGGTGCCGGAAATCGCCGGCCTGGCGGCCTCGTCGGGCGCTGAACTCTGCGACGTTCACATCTCCGAGCCCAGCCTCGAAAATCTGTTCTTACACCATACCGGAAGGAGCTTGCGCGATTGAACTGGAAGACTTTTGGTGCGTTGCTCGCGCGAGACGCCCATGTGGCCCGCCGAAACGGGATTCAGTTGGTGTTGCAAACATTCCTGCAGCCGCTTATGTTCGTGTTTATTTTTGGGCGGGTCATGGTGCAGAGCGGCTACATGCCGGCGCAGTACAAAAGCCTGCTGCTGCCGGGAATCATGGCGATCAGCATGGTATTCACGGGAGTCTGGGCCGTGGCCATGCCGGTGATTTCCGAGTTTCAGTTCACACGGGAAATCGAAGATCGCCTGCTCGCACCGATTGAAAATCACTGGCTAGCCGTCGAGAAGGTCTTCGCCGGAATGGTGCAGGCGTTAGTCGCCGGACTGGTGGTGATTCCACTCGCATGGCTGCTGTTGCGGCCGGTAGAGATTAGCATTACCGCTCCAGTCAGCTTCGCAGCCATCACATTCTTGGTTGCACTATTTTCCGCTAGTGGAGGCCTTGCCTTGGGCTGCAGCGTGAACCAGCAACACATCGGACTGATGTTCAGCATGGTGCTGACGCCGATGATCTTTTTCGGCTGCACGTATTATCCGTGGAGTGCGCTGAACAGCTTTCCCGTGCTGCAGAAGATTGTGCTCATCAACCCTCTGGTTTATGCCAGCGAGGGCCTGCGCGCCACGCTGGTGCCGAAATTCCCGCACCTCTCCACGGTTGCCGTGGTGGTTGCTCTGCTGTTTTTTGATCTGCTTTTGCTTTTTATTGGCTTGCAGCGGTTTGAAAGCAAAGCCGTCAGCTGATTACTTCCGTGTGGGGACCGTCGCCCTCGGCTGTCCGATCGGGCGAAGCCCGGCCGAATATGCACGCAGCTATAATCAGAGAGTAGTGAGGCGGACGCAATGGCGACAAAGAACTGTGAAAAGCAGAAGGTCAAACGCCCGAAGGTTAAGATCGAAAACGAAGGCGCGTCTGCTGTTAAGTGGCCCGACTTCGCCGCTAGCCGCAAGAAACTTTTCGGAGACCGGGTCCTAACAATTGTTGACGACCTGATAAAAGACCGAGGACGCTACTGACGGTTTACGCCGACAGCAGCTTTATTGTTTCTCTGTAATCGAAGATGTGCATTCCGCAGCGGCGGAAGAGCTGATGAAAGAAAATGCCCGCGTTTGGTTTACTCCTCTTCATGCCGCCGAGTGTTCCCATGCCATCGCCAAACATGTTTTCTACCGCAAGATTTCTCTGGCTGATGCCGATCTGATCTTCGAAATCCTGAAGCGCGACCGGGCCGATGGCTTATGGCTTGAGATGGCAATGCCCGAGAACGCCTTCGAGGTTTGCGCCGACCTGGGTCGCCGTTACGGACCGAAGCTCGGGATGCGAACGCTCGACACTCTACACGTTGCCTGCGCGCTGGAACTCAGGGCCGCAAGATTCTGGACGTTCGACGAGCGGCAGGCGAAGCTGGCGAAGGCGCAGGGGCCGAAAACCTCGTGAGGCATTTGCCGGAGAGGTTGCTATTCGTCCTACCCGCGCTCCACTTCTTGCTTTTCTTTGCAACTGAGTTTTTCGGCGACAAAATAGCCAGCGGAGGAAATCCGCTTTTCTGCGTAGACCTTCCGGTTTCTTTGCCGCTAGTCGCGAGCGACAGCACCCCGAGGGTCATCGTTGTCGGTATTGTGGCGACAGTGTGGTGGTACTTTATTGGAAAAATTGCATCCGAAGCCTGGCAAGGCAAGATTAGCCGGATGATTTCGGTGGCGGGAAGCCTCCTCCTCTTTCTTCTCGGCGGTGTCGGCTCGTTTGCAATGATCAGCGAATTCCGATTAATTTCGCAGGAGCCGAATTTCGGAAATAAGGATTTTGTCGTCTATACACTTGCGGTCTTGCTCTTGTTTGGAGAGTTTGCCAGTGCGGCGTACGCGATGGCCTCTGGATTTCGTCCCAGCCGCAGGACAAACTGAGACCCTACTCTTCTTCTTCCTTCACCTCGCCTCGCTCAGCCTTAGCTTTCTCAATGATCTTTTCCTGCAATTGTCCCGGCACGGTGTCGTAGTGGTGCATTTCCATGTTGAAGCTGCCCCGGCCCTGGGTCATCGAAGTGAGATCCACACCGTAGGTCAGCATCTCGGCCATAGGCACTTCGGCTTTTACCACGGTGTTGCCGCCCTTGTTGTCCATGCCCTGAATGCGTCCGCGGCGGCTGTTTAAATCGCCCATGATCGAACCGGCAAATTCGTCCGGAACTGTGATCTCGACCACCATGATGGGTTCGAGCAGCGTAGGCTTGGCCACTTCCATGGCCTTCTTGAAGGCGATGCGGCCGGCCATCTGGAACGACAAGTCATTCGAGTCTACGTCGTGATAGGAACCGTCGTAGAGAATCACGCGGAAATCCACCACCGGAAATCCCGCAAGATAGCCGCGTGCCGCCGCATCCTTGATTCCCTTTTCCACGGCGGGAATGAAGTTCTTGGGAATTGCGCCGCCGAAAATATCGTTCACAAACTCAAACTGGCCGCCGCGCGGCATGGGCTCCATTTTGATTTTGCAATCGCCATACTGCCCGTGGCCGCCGGTTTGCTTCTTGTGGCGTCCCTGTACATCCGCTTTGGCGCGAATGGTCTCGCGATAAGGCACCTTGGGAGCTTTCAAAACTACTTCGGTGTGATAGCGCTTCTTCAGCTTCGAAACCGTGACTTCAATATGCTGCTGCCCGGTCCCGGCGATGAGAAATTCTTTGGTCTGCGGGTCGCGGAAGAAACGCAGCATGGCGTCTTCTTCCATCAGTTTGTGGATCCCCGGCCCCAGTTTGTCTTCATCGGCGCGGCTCTTCGGTTCGATGGCGAAGGTGATCGCCGGCTCCGGCAGCTTTACTCGCGGATACTGAATCGGTGCAGCTTTATCCCCTAGCGTATCGCCGGTAAGCGTGTCTTTCAATTTCGCAACCGCTCCGATATCCCCGGCGTGCAACTCTGTCACCGGCACCGCCGTTTTGCCCAGCATGATCGAAATGTGCGAGAGCTTTTCCGCCGATCCACGCGAAAAGTTCTGGACTGTCGACTCATTCTTCAGAACTCCGGAGAATACTTTGAAATACGATATTCGTCCGGCAAACGCGTCCGAAACCGTCTTGAACACATAGAGCGAAACCGGCTCCGCGTCCGTCTCATGCCGCTTGGGCGCATCGCCATTGCCAGATGCAGCCGGCTCGCCCTGCACCCACTCGTGCTCGGACGGTGCCGGAGTATAGTCCACAATAAAATCCATCACCCGGTCCGCACCGATGTTCCCGAGGCCGGAGGAGAAAACGACAGGGAAGAGTTTGTCCTCTCGAATCGCGTTATGTAGCGCGGGAATGAGGTCTTCCTCTGCGAGTGTTCCTGCCTCGAAAAACTTCTCCATCAATTTGTCATCGCCTTCGGCCACCAACTCCACCAGTTGCTCATGAGACTCCTGCACCTGCGCTCGCATGTTGGCCGGGATCTCCGTTTCCTTCCCTTTGCCATTCCCGCCGAGCTCATACGTGTACGCCTTCATGCGCACGAGGTCGACCACGCCCGTCAGATTCTTCTCGCTGCCGATAGGCAGCTCAATCGGAATCACGTTACGGCCAAATGCATTGATAAGCGACTCCAGGACACGCTCGGCATTGGCTCGATCGCGGTCCATGCGATTCACCACGATCAGCCGCGGCGTCTTGTACTCCTCGCAATCGTTCCACACGCGTTGCGTCACCACCTCAACGCCGGCCACACCGTCGACCACCACGATCGCCGCATCCACCACGGGCAGCACCATCTTGGCTTCGTGGACGAACATATTGAACCCCGGCGTATCGATTACATTGATCTTCGTTTTACCCCATTCGACGTAGGCTGCGGAGGCGGCAATCGACATCTTGCGCGCGATCTCTTCGTCGTCGTAATCGGTGGTTGCCGTACCGTCATCCACACGCCCCAGACGCGGTGTTGCACCCGCGGTGTACAGCATTGCCGCCAGCAGAGACGTCTTTCCCGAATGCCCGTGCCCCACAATCGCTACATTACGAATGTTTTCTCCGGTATAAATTTTCACGAGTAGGCTCCTTCGCAGGCGTAGAAAGGGAGAAGGCCCAGAAGAGTATCAGTGCAGTAGACAGGCCAGCCCGACATCCTTGCCAAAACCTTAGGATGCTACCACAGCGGAAATTCGCCGCTCAACCCTGGCAGGCTGAGGACACCCCTCGCCGCTTTTGGGACCACCGAACTCCGTTCCTAAATATCCGCGTCCTTACCGTGCGTGCGCACATAAACCAAGGAAAATCTCGATCCCTTACCTTCCGGTTCCACGGCCACTATGTGCTGATCATCTTTCTTGCCGACCTTAAGCTCAATGTTATCGCCGTGAGTGCCCGCACAGGTCAACTCGTTCGAACTGTCCTTGGAACCGTGCGATCCCATGTTCATATCCATATTGAAATGCCCTGATGTGTGGCACTCGAGAACGTCTCCATACTTTTTCAACTGGTTTTTGTAGAAGGATAGGACTTTTGCAGGTGCATCGTCGGATTCGTACTCGAGCGCGATGACTTTGATTCCAAAACCAAAGCCCGAAATATTCACGTTCGCACTTTTATCGCCGCCGTCGGAGTCCTTTTGCTTCAAGCGCGCACCGGGATAAACAGTCAGTCCGACGTCGGCAACGTCCGCCTCCTTGCTGACGTGGATGCCGCCGACCAGGGTATTAATATCCACCTGTTTGTCTTGCCCATTGGCCTCTTTCTTTACATTGACGCTGCAGCCGGACAGTAGCAAGGCAGTCAAACCAACGGCTACCGCGATCACAAACGCGTTCGATTTATTCTTGAGCATGTTCAACTCCTCCACTGGCCACTCGAACCGGACGGTCGATGCCGGCGCCACGCTGGGCGACGTTGGGAATGCTCACGGGAAGTCGGCCGCGAATTGCAATTTCCCCAAAAAGCGCTTTGACCGCGCTTGTCTCCGACACCGTGGCATTGGAATACGTACACATATAATTCTCAATCTTCGGGAAGTCTGCCGCAAGATATGGATTCCCCATGGCGACCACCGCAGTCTTTTGCGCCGCGCGATCAAGCAATTGCTGCATCAAAATACCGGTCGCATCCGCCATCGCCACGGTATTCGTTATTTTCCCGGCCGTGGGGATAACGTACACGGCGGCCACCACCGTTTTGGCTTCGTCCACGGCCTTCAACACTTCATCGCTCATCCCGGCCGCGATGCGCGGATCTACGTACAGTACGCGGGCGTCCGGAATGCGCGCCCGAAGTTCGCGGGCGAATGCACGGCCGGAGTCGGTTCGCACATCGTCGGAGAAGAGCACCGCAACAACCTGATTGTGTGTCTCCTCTTGTGTTGTATACGGAAGCCCGGCCTTCGCGGTTCCCTTGGACTTCAGCGGCAAAACCTTGCCATTGTCGCGCACCAGCGTGACGGCATCATCGGCGACCCGCTGGCCGAAAGCCAGGTTTTCCGGCTTCCCCACCTGCGTTGCGACGGCGCTAACGTCCACCATGCGGGCCTTTTGCAGATCGAGGGACGCCTTCGTCTTCAGGATTTTGAGCACCGAGCGATCGAGGCGCTCTCGGGAAATCTCGCCCGACTGCACAGCTTGAAGCATGGCATTGTACGAGGCGGGAAAGTCGGCGGGGATGAGCAACAGATCGTTCCCCGCCTTGAAAGCCTCGACGGCAGCCCTGCCAATGTTGTCGGCGAAGAGGTGTGTCAGTGCCGCCATATCGAGGGCATCCGTGACGATGATCCCATTGAAACCCAGCTGTTTTTCAAGCAAATCAGAAACGATCGCCGGCGAAATTGTCGCTACG
Organism: uncultured Acidobacteriota bacterium; assembly: GCA_963717205.1. GTDB lineage: Bacteria > Acidobacteriota > Terriglobia > Terriglobales > Acidobacteriaceae > Sulfotelmatobacter. The sequence goes on from CAVQVP010000003.1 coordinate 1,360,540, forward strand.
TGGTTGGGATCAGAATCGAGCGCAGGCACAGTCACGTGCGCCACCATGACCGAATCAACTCCCGCCGCGATTGCCTGGCGAAAAGGCGGCAACTCGATTGAGTCGAGATGTGCACGGTCGACGTTAACGCTGGCAACTCCGAGATGGGAATCAGTCGCAGTATCGCCGTGACCGGGAAAATGCTTGACTGTGGTCAGCATGCCCCCCTCATGCGCACCCTTGATATAGGCCGCAACCAGATCGCCGACCAGCTTGGGATCTTCCCCAAACGAGCGCGTATTGATGATGGGATTGGCCGGGTTGGAATTCACATCAGCGTCGGGAAAAAAATTCCAGTGAATGCCGATCGCGCGCGCTTCTTCGGCGGTAATGCGCCCAAAGGTTTCTGCGTCTTGTGGCTTGCCGTCTCCACCGAAGGCCATCGCATGCGGAAAGATCGTGGCTCCCATTAGACGCATCGGAACTCCACGTTCAAAATCCGCGGCAAAGAGCAGCGGAAGTCTCGAGTCGCTCTGCAAACGATTGAGTAGCTCGGCGGCTTCGTAGGGCTCGCTGCGCAGCAGATACGGACCATCTACGTGGACAGTCATGGCGAACGAGCCTACGTGGTACTTCTCCATCGACTCGCGCCATTGCAGGTATTCCGGATTCTCGGCGTTCAGGAAACTGGCGCGGCACCAAATCATAAACACCTGGCCGATTTTCTCTTCGACGGTGAGTTTGTGCAGAGTCTTCTCCGCCCATTTCTCGCCGTCGCGCGTCTGGCGAATCGGTCTTGGGTGTTGGTATTTTTCCTTGCCGGACGCTAGTGGAGTGAACACGAAACAGAGTAATAGCAGGCCAACCGTACGATGCATCAGCAAACGATAGCAGAAAGCACAGTGTCAGGTGTTGGGCCTTGAGTCGCCCAAAACGCAATCTGCCGCCGCGCGCTGAATCTGCGCATCATCGCCGAAGCCCCGCAGCCAGTAAACCTCGCGCTCGCGGCGAAACCAGGTCATCTGGCGCTTGGCGTAGTTGCGGTGCGCCTGCTGTGCGGCTTGCAGCGCCTGTTCGAAGGTCAGTTCTCCATGCAGGAGTTGCAACGCTTGCTTGTAACCGAGCGAAGAGAGGGGCCCCGCCGCATCGCCGTATCTTTCAAGGAGGCGCTGTGTCTCTTCGACTAAGCCAATTTCGAACATCTGTTGCGCACGACGGTTGATTCGCTCGTAGAGCGCTTGACGATCTGGATCGAGACCAACGCGCAGAATGCGGAAGCCAAGCAAGGGATCGCGCCCGTGCTGCTGCCAGAGCTTCGTCATCTTCGCACGTGAGACCAGGCAAACTTCAATCGCACGAATCAATTTTGGCGTGTCATTCGCATGAATCTTCTCTGCCGCCGCCCGATCCAAGCGGCGAAGAATACGGTGAAGGTAACCGGCGCCGCGGCTGTCGTCTCTCTCTCTCAACCGTTCGCGCAATTCTTCCGAGCGCTGCGGACCGGGAAAGAGTCCGTCGAGCAGGGCGCGTAGGTAGAGACCGGTCCCTCCCGCAATAAGTGGCAAATTGCCGCGTTCTTTGATTTTCTCAAGCACTTGACGCGCCTGCCGCGCGTATTCTCCGGCGGTGATATGGCCCGTGGGATCGACGCAATCGAGCAGGTGATGTGGCGCTCGACCGCGCTCGGCCGCAGTGGGTTTGGCCGTTCCGATCTCAAACTCGCGGTACATGGCGACAGAATCGCAGTTCACGATCTCGCCGCCGAAGCGCTCAGCGAGCGCCAATGAAAGCGCGGTCTTTCCACTCGCTGTGGGGCCAAGCACCACAACCAGCAGCGGTTCAGCCTGCGCCGAAGCCACCGTCAGCGCACGCTCCAGTGGATGGCGTGCCAGTAGCGGATGACAGTGAGAACCAGCAACAGGAAAGCGATCAGCAGCAGGCCGCAAGTTTCCTCGGCATAAATCGCGTGCCTCTGATGCTTGTGCGGAGGATCGTCCTGGCGCGGATTGTCCTGGCGTTGAGCAGGGACCACAAAAATATTGTACGCCGTGCGCGAGACCGCGCGCTTCGCCTGGACACGAAGCCATCTCATAAATGGGTTCGGGAAGGGCACGACAGTTCAGTCGTGCCGTCCAGAGCCAATAAAGACGAGGGCTTTAGCCCCTGAGGGACCTCGACCTGCTGCTTCGGACTATTTATGAGATGGCTAGATGGCTTCTAGAGACGATGCCGCCCTTCCAGTTCACTCAAATATCGGTAAAAGTTTCGCTAGGACCTCATCCATGGTCGCGTCTGAAATACTTTCCAGCTTCTTGCCGGCACGCGCCGCGAGATCGAGAGCGCGAGGCTGGTCGCAGCGGACAATTCCTGTTGTTTTGGTTCCAGCCCCGACTAAGGAAACGGCGAAACCTGCAGTGAGCGCGAAATTACCGCCGCTTGTAATCGGCAGGACTATGGGGACTTTCGTGATCCGGTTGAAAGCCTCCGGTGACACAATTAGCACCGGCCGACGGCCCCTTTGCTCGTGCCCTGATGTAGGATCCAGGCTGACGAGCCAGATTTCGCCGCGCTTCATTCCACGTTCCCCCCGCTCGTTCCATCCTGCTGCCCGTCAGATTAGTTCGCCGCCGACCGGCTTGCTATCGAGCCATTCTCGTTGCTGTTTCGCGCCTCGCTTCGAAGGCCGGGCCTTCGGGTCACATTGGGCGAGCAGCTCCTTGAGGGTGTAGCGGGGCCGCTGGCTGGGCTCGACGATGAGACGGCCGCTCTCGATCGCGATGCCGACCTTGGCGCCGGGTTGTAGATCAAGAATCTCGAGCAGCGCGGGCGGGACAGCCAACATGACCGAGCCGCCGACCTTACGCAAGTTGGTGGTGTGCATGACGGTTTCTCCCTCAGTTATATTTTAGTATAACACGGGTACTAAATCTATAAGGATGGTGCGGTCAAACGGGGCATTGCGAAAGGCGGTCGACTCGAACAAAATTTATTCCAAATCCCTCCAATTTGGCCCAACCCCCATTTCTACTCGCAGAGGCACCGCGAGCGCATGAACTTTTTCCATTTGTTCGCGGACCAATGACTGCATGGTTTCTACTTCCGATTCAGGGACTTCGAAGACCAGTTCGTCGTGGACCTGCAGCGTCATTCTCGATTTCAGACGACGCTCGTGCAGGGCAGCGTCGATGCGGATCATCGCGATCTTGATCAGGTCCGCGGCAGTACCTTGCAACGGCGTATTCACCGCGGTGCGCTCCGCGAATCCGCGCTGGTTGGCATTCTTGCTATTGATATCAGGGATGGGCCTGATGCGACCGAAGAGGGTTCGTACTTTCAAATCGCGGCGCGCTTCTTCGAGAGTTTTGTCGATGAAGGCGCGGACGCCGTTGTACTTCTCGAAATAGTTTGCGATGAACTGTTTTGCTTCGGCGGGCTCGATGCCGAGATTTTGCGAGAGTCCGAAAGGCGAGAGGCCGTACACAATTCCGAAGTTGACAACTTTGGCCTGGCGGCGATGGTCGGGTGTGACCATAAGCGGCGGCACTCCGAAAACTTGCGATGCCGTGAGCGTGTGGATGTCGTCACCCCGGCGGTAGGCCTCGACCAAAAGCGGATCGCGCGAGAAGTGAGCAAGCAGCCGAAGTTCGATCTGCGAATAATCGGCGGTCAACAGAACATGGCCCGGCTCGGCGATAAAGGCGGCGCGAATCCCCCGCCCAAGTTCAGTGCGGATGGGAATATTCTGCAGGTTGGGATTGGCCGAAGAAAGGCGTCCCGTGGCGGTTCCGGTTTGTCCGAAGGTGGTGTGCAGGCGCTTGGATGCTGGACTAATGAGTGCCGGCAGAGTGTCCACGTAGGTGGACTTCAGCTTGGTGAGCTGGCGATAATCGAGAACCATCCGCGCGATGGGAGAATCTTCGGCGAGATTTTCGAGAACGTCGACGGCGGTAGAGATGGTGCGGCCCTTCCCGTACTTGACGGGCTTGGGCAAGTTTAGCTTGTTAAATAAAACGTCGCCGAGTTGGCGTGGAGAACCGACGTTGAATTCGGTTCCGGCAACTTCGTAAATCTCTTTGGCTTTGACGCCAATCTCGCGTTCCAGTTCGGCTGACATTTGAGCCAGTGCCGCCGTGTCGATTTTTACCCCGGCTTGCTCCATGCGCGCGAGAACGGGAACGAGCGGGAGATCGATTTCTTCGTAGAGTCTGGTCAGTCCCGCCTGCTTGACTTCGTCGCACAGAGCCGTCGTCAATCGGCCGGTAACGTCTGCGGCTTCGGCAAGATCGCCGCTGAGCTTGAGATTGAAGCGGCGTAAAGCAACGTCGGCGAGGCGATGCGAGGAGTAAGTGGGATCCAGCAGGTAAGAATAAAGCATCGGGTCGTGATTCACTCCCCGCAGATGAATGTCTACGGAATCGAGCGCGTGAATCGCCGCTTTGTAGTCGTGAATTGATTTAGGCGTTGCCGCACTGGTCAGGATGTGGCGCAGTTTAGTCGCAGCCTCGGCGGAATCCAGTTTGACGACCACCGCCGATCCTGCCGCGCCGGATATCGCCACGCGCCCGGCTGCGGGTTCCGGTGTTTCTGCAGGAGAAAAAGATGCACCGGTCAGAGGGAGCATCGCTTCCTGTGTCTCTTCCTCGGGCACTTCTTCATCACTTACCACAGGCGTTTCGGTTCGATCCCATTCCACGGCAATCGCCAGGGAGCCTTCCTCCGCGAGAGAATTAACGACCCTTTCCACGTCACCGGCAGACTGCGCGTCGACGTAATTTGCTTCGGTGACCTGAACAATCGATGGCAATTCTCTTAGCAGGGAAGTGAATTCCAGTTCTGTGAAGAGCTGTCGCAGCAAATCGAGATCGGGCTCCCCGGCGCGCATCGCTTCGATATTGAGTTCGACAGGAACATTGGTGTCGATCGTAGCCATGCTCTTGCTGAACAGAATGATGTTGCGATTGTTCAAAAGAGATTCGCGATAAGTCTTCTTTTCGACCTCCGCGGCGTGGTCGAGCGCCTGCTCGACGCTGCCGAAACGCTTGATGATTTCAACTGAACCTTTGTCGCCGATGCCCGGGGCACCCGGAATGTTGTCGATACTGTCGCCGCGCAGGGCCATTACATCAACGACGCGTTCTGGTGGGACGCCGAGAATTTCTTCCACTTTAATGGCATCGCAGATCAAATTGTCTTTGGGAGGATTCAGGATCTGAACATCGTCGTTGACGAGCTGCATCATGTCCTTGTCGCTGGAAACGACATAGACGGGATGCGACGCGGCGGCGGCTTTGCGGGCGAGAGTGCCAATGACGTCGTCCGCCTCGAAGCCGGCGAGCTCGAGGATGGGGATGCGATAGGCTTCAAGGGCGCGGCGGATGTAAGGAATCTGCTGCGCGAGATCCTCGGGCATGGCGGCGCGATTAGCCTTGTAGCCCTTGTATTCGATCTCGGTGAAGGTTTGCGTTTTGATATCGAACTTGCGAACTGAGGTGATCGACTCGGCCTGGGTAGCGCGAAAGGTCTTGGCGGCGACATCGAAAACGGCTGCGAGATGCGAGGGTGAGAAATCGTCGCGCAGCTTGCGCAGCATGTTGACGAAGACTAAGACTGCGGCGGTCGGAACGCCGGCTTTGGTGGACATTCCCGAGCGCTGCCGCGCCATGGCGTGATAGGCGCGGAAGATGAACGACATCGCGTCGATCAGAAAGATGCGCTCGCGTCCGGAGGCGCTTTGTTTACGAGCAGGGGCCGGCGAACTGGCCGATGCTGGCGCGCCGACGGAATCAGGCTTCGAAGATTGCTTCCGTGGGGGCAAGGAAACAGTTTAGCAGTCGCAAAGAGCCTTCCGCGCGGTGGAGGCGTTGTCCTTTACTGCTACTGTGAATCCTCAGCTTTCGCCTGAGGTCAGAAATCCACATGGAAATCGGCTTGCACGACTTTGGAAGGGCTGCCGCCGACGATATTCCGGAAAACCAGATAATACTTCACCGGTTGATCCATGGATGCGGGCAGGTCGAGATTCACTGACTGATTGTGCGAGGCGTCGACCGAGAGAAGGGCTTCACTGGGACGGTTGCCCACAAGATCGGAGTACTGATCAGTGTTTAAGATCAGGAAGTTCACGTTTGCCATGTCATCCGACGCGCCATGCAGCTCGCGAACGTACGACTCAAAAATCCCGTGCAGGTGGGGCCTCGTCGCGTGTGGAGGGATCTCAAAGGCAAAGGTTGCCGAGTTTTTCAGCGCGAAGGTTTTTTGCAAGACCGTCTGAGTTGTGCCGACTGGCGATGGATTCACGCGATCGGAGGCCGGTGCTTCTTCGACTTGCTTCACCTTCTGTTTCTCGCAAGCATTGGCGGTGAAAACCAGCGCCGCGATGAGTAGGGGCGGAAGAAGGCGGATCGGCGTCTGTCGATTCATGAGTGAGCGGGTTTTCCGTACTCGCTGGTGTAATGCAGCTGGATTTCACCGCACGTGCCTTGCTCAGCCGAGTAGACGACGCACGTGTCGAACGGTCGGGAATAGACGTGCAGGCTGACGGCCCGCTGGTTAAATTCCCGGGGGTTGAAAACCCGGTGGACGGGTTCGAGCGGGTCGACCGCGCATGGATGCGACACATTCATCTCAACTGTTTCAATGGCCTTGATCGTGCACTTGCCGCCCGCGATGTCCTGATCCACGACATGATAGTTTTCGACCAGCAAACGGCCAATGGGAACGGCCATCCAGCAGTTCTGGTCGCGGTGGTTGTGGACGGAACTCCCCTGTCCGACTTCCCAGCAGATCGCGATCAGCTCGTAGAGAGGAGTCTTGTCGATCAAGTTGCGGGTGTAGTGTTGCCGGTCCCAGATAAGATAAGGCGTGAGCGACTCGGGGTTCAACGGCGAATCTTGCATGAATCTGCGGAGTTGCTCCGTCTGATCGAAAGCGACTTCGGGAAACTTGCGGAGTTCCGCGACGAAATGCTGGATGGAAACCTGCCTTACAGCAGTGGCCATAGGATGCTCCGGGAAAAGTATAACGCAGGGTGAGTGAGAGCAGAGGCCGTTCAATGATGGGTAGTGGGCTATTTTGGAGTTTAAAGGAATTGATGGGATTATTGGAGTAGAGAGAGATGAATGAACATTCCTGAAGCCTACGATTATCTCGTTCGGGCCCGCCAGGATTTGTGGGCCACGTTGGAGCACGTGCCGGACGAGGTTTTATCCCGCCCGTTGCTGAACGGCGAGCGGTTTCACTGTGTGAAGGACCTCGTGTTTCATGTAGCCTCCACGGAGGACTTCTGGATTCGCGAGGAGATCCTGCACGAGCAGCCGGTGTGGCAGAACATTCCCGCCTTCAAAGATACCCCGGGTGGCCCTGTTTATGCCGGCTTCGCGCTCAAGACGCTGCTGGACTACTGGCGGGTCGTAGAGCGGAGCACCCTTACCTACCTCGCCACCCTGACGGATGACGAATTGAAACGGATCGTGACGGTGCACGACAGGCCAGGGAAGCGGTATACGGTGGATGGCCTGTTGTGGAACATCGTGATTCATGAAGCGCGACACGTGGCACAGATTAGCGTGCTGTTGCGCACTCAGGGCATTGCGCCGCCTTTTCTGGACCTGTTGAATTACCTGCCAGTGCCGGCCTAACCATGTCCCACTGTCTCAGCGTGCGCTAGATTCTGCTTCTACAGACACAGGTTCAGAACAGTCTACTATCCAAGGACGCCTATCGATAAGTGTAATTCGATAAGCTTCATTCGATAAACATGCAATCTCCATAGGAATAAAAGCGATAGCGCTCCGAGACTGCGTGTTCGTAGGCGCGTAACACATTTTCCTTCCCGCCGAAGGCGCTGACCAGCATCAGCAGGGTAGATTGCGGCAAATGGAAATTGGTCAGCATTGCCGATACCACCTTGAAGTCGAATCCTGGATAAATGAAGAGGTCCGCGGCGGCCGCGCCGGGACCGATCGACTCTTCACCGAGGCGAACAGCGTGTTCGAGAGTTCGAACCGTAGTAGTGCCCACGGCGATTAAGCGGCGAGAATCCCGAATAGCGTGATTGATGGCCAAAGCAGCCTCACTCGAGATCGAATAGGATTCCGAATGTATTTTGTGATCCTCGACGCGATCGACGCGGACGGGCTGAAAGGTTCCGAGGCCGACGTGCAGAGTGATCTCGACAGTTTCGGTCCCGCGCTGCCGGATTCGGTCAAGGATTGCGGGGGTGAAGTGAAGGCCGGCTGTTGGCGCCGCAACCGAGCCGCGCTGCCGGGCATAGACAGTTTGATAGCGTTCTCGATCAGAGACAGAATCCGAGCGTTCGATATAAGGGGGCAGCGGGACGTGGCCGATGCGGTCCAAGACCGCAAAGAAATCCTCCCGACCCTCCCGCTGCTGAAGACGGATGCGACGTTCCGCAAACTCCCCGCGGGCAATGACTTGCGCTTCCAGTTCATCGCCGTCGCCGAAGAACAATCGTTCTCCAATGCCGATTTTGCGCCCGGGCCGAACCAGGCATTCCCAGTCGTTGGGCTGGGTGGAAAGCTGGCGGGTCAGCAGCACCTCGATTCGGCCGCGCAGGAAATCGCGGGCCGCCGGATTGTGTCGGCCGACATTTTGTGCACGGATGCCCACCCTGCGCCCGTAAAGCCGAGCTGGAAAAACTTGTGTGTTGTTGAAGACCACAAGATCGCCAGGCCGCAACAGATCCGGAAAGTCGCCGAAGGCGCGATCGGCATATTGGCCGCTTCCCCGTTGCAGATGAAGCATTCGTGATCCGTCGCGAGCGGCAAGCGGCTGCTGGGCTATGAGTTCGGCAGGAAGATGAAAGTGGAAGTCGGAAACCAGCACACTGTCAGATTATAGGAGGAAGGAGCGGAGCGGATGCGTACCGGGACCGGTTGATTCGCGTAATTTATTGGTATGTTTTCGGTAAATTTATTTGTCTGTTCGGGACCAGGTGCGGTACTATGCGGGAGAAGTCGTAGCAGCCGCTTTTTCGTCACTCCCCCGAGAGAGTACCCATGTCCGCTGAACGCAAACATAGGGAAGAAATTGTTCGCTACGGGCGCATGTTGCATGAGCGTGGCTTCGTGGCGGCGATGGACGGGAATCTTTCAGTGCGGCTGGATGCCGAGCGTATCCTGGTGACGCCAACTTGCGTGAGCAAGGGCGCAATGCGCGCGGGCGACATGGTGATCGTAGATCGCGAGGGCACGCGGGTTGCGGGGCGGCGCAATGTGACCAGCGAGATTGGGATGCACCTTCTGATTTATCGCATGCGTCCCGAAATTCAGGCGATTGTACATGCCCATCCTCCGACGGCCACGGGATTTGCCGCCGCGGGCATGGCGCTGACGGAGCCGCTGGTTTGTGAGGTGGTTGTGGGATTGGGATGCATTCCGCTGGCGCGGTATGGCACGCCAGGAACCTCGGAGCTGGCGAAGACTCTCGAGCCTTATGTGCCGCACTATGATGCCATCCTGATGTCGAATCACGGCGTGGTCACTTACGGGGATACCATTGAGCACGCCTACATGAAAATGGAAACCGTCGAGCACTTCGCGCAGATCGCCTTGGTCACTCACCTGTTAGGCCGCCAGCAGCCCCTGAGCGGAGTCGAGATTGAGAAGCTGTTGTTGGCTCGAACCAAATACTTCTCCGGAAAGATGGCGGCGTCGATGCCGCTTGCGATGGCAAGGCCTCCCGAGAAGGTGAGCTGAGAACCCTCCCCGACACAGCAGCGGTGGCAAATAGAGAAGAACCTCGCTGCGCGAGGCGGACAGCCGAGGGCGGCTGTTCCAACATTTTGTTGCTACCCGGGTTATTTCTTTCCATTTTTATTCGCCTCCTAAGCGGAAGCGAATCCCCGCGCGGAAATTCGTTCGCAACGCCGGGTATCCGGTTACTTCTTCATAGAAGTGATCGAGAGCGTTCTCCACGTTGGCGTATGCCGTCACTCGGGAGTTGATTTTGTACCAACCCCCCAGGTCCAGAAGAAAATATCCCGGCGTGTGATTGATGCTGAAGCCGTCAAAGTCAGAGTCCGGACGTGGACCTACAAAGCTGCCGCCGAGATTTCCACCCCAGCGGGCTCCGAGGTAGGTGAACAATGTGGTGGCGGAGTGCCTGGGCCGACGGAGAAGCGGATCGCCCTGAGCAAAGGGTGGAGCGCTGCCAGCAGGAGCCAGCAGAATCTCCGTGGAAGTGTAAGTGTACGACGTGTTCCAGGAGAGGCGCTGGGTTAACCGGCTTTGCAGTTCGACTTCCGTCCCATGAGCAAGTGACTTCTGCAGATTGACGTACTGCCCTACAAACGTAGTGGGATTCACGGTCACGAACTCGATTTGATCATGAAACAGGTTGTTGTAATAGTTCGCTGCGAAGACGAAGCGGGTCATAAACTTCTGCTGAAAACCAGCTTCAAAGGCGCGGTTGCGCTCAGCCTTCAGGTTGAGGTTGGGAAGCTGAAACTGGCTGCTGACAAAAGTCTGCTCAAAGCGGGGTTCTTTGATTCCAGTGGCGTAGGAGAAATTCAAACGCGTGCCCGAAAGGATGCGTCCGCCGCGGAGGGCCTGAAACGCGAGCGCAACACGAGGAACACCGGTGTTACCGAAGGTGGTGTTGTGAACGAATCGGCCACCGGCAACTATATTCAGCCGTCCCAGGTTTAGCGCCTGTTGTGCGTATGCCGCTTCGTTAAGACGCAAGCCGTGGCCACCGCTTGCAAAATCTGCCGGAATCGGATCGTTCACCGAGCCGTTCTCGTCTTCGAATTCGTAGCCGACGATAGTTTCGGCCCAGGTACGTTCAACGTAGTCACCCTGGTAATCGAAGCCCGCGCGGTTAATGTTCACCAGGGCCTCAAAAGGCGTGTTGATCGTGCCAAAGGGGGTATTTTCCGGAGAAATGCCGCTATCCAGGCTGGTAGTTTTCAGGTTGTATTCGAAACCGGTCAAATGGTGCGTCCACTTCGATCCCGTCTTAACGGCGAGATCGAGGCTCGCCAGGTTATTGTTCTGCCGGGCACGTGCGCCGAGGTCCGGCGAGAGCACATAGGTCACGCCACCGATATCGAACACGTTGCTTCCGTTGAAATTCCACGCTCCTGGGGTTCCCGTCACACTGTTGTCGTGGCGGGCGCGCAGGCGGAGGGAGATCCGGTCGCTAACCGAGAAGCCGACATTCGCACCCTCCAACGAATTGGAGTAGTCGTCGTTGGGGCCCTGGCCGCTGGTATTGAATTGATTGCCGAAGACGTTGTAGTCAAAGCGTCCGTGGGAGCCGGCCAGGGATGCGTAGCCATTTTCCGTGCCGTAATTGCCCGCATCCGCGCCGAAGCGAAGCTCGGGGACTGGGCTGCTCCCGGTGCGCGTCCACACCTGCAACACGCTCGTCATCGCGTCGGAGCCGTACAGAGTGCTCTGCGTACCACGCAAGAATTCCAGGCGGTCGGCTCCGGCGAGGGAGAGCGTACCGAAGTCGATCGTTCCTCCGGGTTCGGTTACGCTTACGCCGTCAACGATCACTTTGTTGTAGTTGGATTCACCGCCGCGCACAAAGAGTGAAGAAAGCCCACCTCGCTGTCCGGCCGTGTTGACCACGGCTCCGGGGAGAAAGCGCAAAGCATCGTCCGCCGCAACCGGGTTCATGACCTGCAACTGCTCGCCATTCAGGGTCTCTACATCGGCCCCCGAATCCTCGCCCGTAACCGGACTGCGGGTTGCGCTCACGACCACTGTTTCCGAAGCTACTGCTAAACGCAGACGCACAGTAATGGTGTCGCCTTGCGACGGAGCATCGGCGAATTCCTCGGCAAAACCGGGAGCCAGAACTTCGACACGGTAGGGTCCGGGGCCGGACGTGCGCAGAAATGCGAGTCCTTCCGCTGATGTGTTTTGCGTACCTAGAACAAGCGTGCCTCCCGCTCGCAGCAACGAAACTTGAGCGCCGGCAATAGCGGCCGATTGAGGGTCGATAACTTTAATCTTGAGTTCGGCAGCGGATGCCACCGTGACGATCATGAAGAGCAAAAACGAAGCGCAGATTGCGCGCATAACCAATCCTCCTTTTCACGCGAAAGGGGTTAAGGTGGACGGTTTACGCCGGTCTCCTGGCTTTGCGAGTGAGGAGGTCCGAATCCCTGCGAAGGATTGGAAATCCGAGTTCTTGCCGACGGCCTTCCCGGGACTGCTCCCAGTGACCGCCCGCGATTTTCTCGCTTACAGTTGCGCGGCAGCGCGGGAATTGCACCCGCTTCCCTGTCTTCGCCATAGGGGCGAAGACGCGCAAACCGAAGGACATTTCAAAGAACCGAAAACGACGGTGAAAGGAATTTATCGCCAGAATCGGCAGTAAGTCAAATCGGCGAGAATCAAGTTCACGGTTATCAACTTATTTTTCCGGCGAGCGTCGGCTCTCCAACAAATACCAGGCAGCCGTTTGGATCGCCGATGTGGAACTCGGTCATGCCGTAATCTCTTTCAAATAATTCCCGGATCCTGTACTGGCCTTTAAAGGTCTTTACATGCTGCCAGAGCGAGTGAATACCGGAAACTTCGATGTAGATTTCGGTATGCCCGCGGACGCACTGCATGACCTCTTCGGATGCGGCCCTCATGAAGTGGATGGTCTGGCCGTCGCGCTCGACAATGGCATACCCAGAAGACTTCGTCGCAACCCGGAATCCAAGGATGTCATGGTAGAAGGTGAGTGTTTCCTCCATGTTGGCGACCGTAAGCATTGGGCTTATTTTTCGGGCGGTATATGTGGCAGTCGTAGCCATAATCGTCTTCTGAACGACGCTCAAAGATTGTAGCGGAGCTCCCGTGCACCTCCCACCAGGGAGCCACCCCGCCCAAGCGGAATTGGGATTGCTTTCGTTGACTCGCGGATGCCCTATCCGTAAGATGAATCGACCCAAAGGTCAGGCATCTCACGAATGATCGGCCAAACCATCTCTCACTATCGCATCCTCGAAAAGTTGGGCGGCGGCGGCATGGGTGTGGTTTACAAGGCGGAGGACACGCGCCTGCATCGTTTCGTCGCCTTGAAGTTCCTGCCTGACGAAGTCGCGCGCGATCCGCAATCGCTGAGCCGCTTCCGTCGCGAGGCACAGGCCGCGTCGGCACTGAACCATCCCCACATCTGCACCATCTACGACATTGGCGAGCAAGACGGGCAAGCATTTATCGCGATGGAGTTTCTGGACGGTCAGACGCTCAAGCACAAGGTTGAGAACCGGCCGCTCAAAATCGATGAGTTGCTGGAGCTGAGCATTCAGATTGCCGACGCGCTCGATGCAGCTCATAGCCGCGGTATTGTACATCGTGACATCAAGCCGGCGAATATCTTCATCGCTGGCCGCGGGCAGGCAAAGATTCTCGACTTCGGACTTGCCAAACTGAACGCGAGCCGCAATCTCGACACTTCGATGAACGGTTCCACGATCGCGGATTTTAGGGAAGAGCAACTCACAAGCCCTGGCAGCACGGTGGGTACCGTTGCCTATATGTCTCCCGAACAGGCTCGTGGAGAAGAACTCGATACCCGCACGGATCTATTTTCCTTCGGTGCGGTCATGTATGAGATGTGTACTGGGAGGGCAGCGTTTGGCGGCAGCACTTCGGCGATTATCTTTGAAGCCATCCTCAATCGCGTCCCAACGCCACCGCCCCAGCTCAATCCCGGATTGCCGCCCGATCTCAACCGCATCATTGTCCGGGCGCTCGAAAAGGACCGCGAGCTTCGCTATCAGACGGCTTCCGAAATACGTGCAGAATTAAGGCGCTTGAAACGCGACCTGGACTCAAGCCGGATTGCGGTGGCGCCGGGTTCCGAATCAGCGATGCGGCCCGCCGGAGCTTTACCGCCGGCAGCCGAGGCCAAGAAGGGATATTCCATCCGATCAACAGGATTAGTCGCTTGCGCCGTCCTCATTCTGGGCGCAGCTGCAGGCTGGTTTCTCCGCGCCGATTGGATGCCGATGTCACAGCCCCTCTACCATCAGCTCACCTTTCGTCGAGGTACCATTCGGTCCGCGCATTTTACGCCCAACGGACAGTCGGTCGTTTACGGCGCTTCATGGGAGGGATCTCCTACCGATCTGTTCATTACCAGCCCGGAAAGTCCGCAATCGCGTTCCCTCAATCTCAGCGGTGCCGCGCTTTTAGCTATCTCCTCTTCGGGAGAAATTGCAGTTTCGATGGACAGTCGCCCCTCCGGAGTTTATGCCCAGGTGGGCACGCTGGCCAGAGTGCCACTCAACGGTGGGTCTCCACGCCCTGTGCTGGAAAACGTGCAGTGGGCAGATTGGTCGCCGGATGGCAATAACCTGGCGATCGTCAGGGATGTTAACGGTCGAAACCGTCTTGAATTCCCCATCGGGAAAGTGCTGTACGAAACTTCGGGTTGGATCAGCCATCCCAGAGTTTCAAGAAAAAGCGACCTGGTGGCGTTCTTGGATCATCCTCTGCCTGGCGATGACGGAGGTTCTCTTCGCGTCGTAGACCTGAGCGGAAATGCTAAGACCTTGGCTACGGGGCTCCAAACTATTCAGGGACTGGCTTGGTCTGCTGACAGCCGGGAAGTATGGTTCACCGCTGACCGTCTCGGCCTCAAACGCGCCGTTTACGGCGCCACCTTGGGCGGAAAAGATCGACTCATTGCACGGGTTCCTGACACTCTGTCGCTACAGGATATTTGGCAGGATGGGCGCGTCCTTCTATCGCGGGACACTTGGCGGCGCGAACTCATTGGCCTCGCCGCTGTTGAAAGCAAGGAACGGGATCTGTCGTGGTTCGACTACTCCTACCCATCGGACATATCGCCGGATGGCAAGGTGCTGCTCTTTACCGAGGCCGGTGAAGGCGGAGGTCCGAACTACTCTGTGTATCAGCGAAAGATCGGTGAGATTTCGGCCGTCCGCCTGGGGGATGGCCTTGCCATCAGCGTTTCACCGGATGGTAGATGGGTGATTGCCAGTCCGCCTTCAACTCCTGCCCAACTTGTTCTTCTTCCAACCGGGCCTGGCGAAGCCAAGCCCCTCACTCACGACTCTATCAATCACAGCCGGGCAAGGTGGCTTCCAGACGGTCGGCGCTTCCTTTTCTCTGGCAAGGAACCCGGTCACGCTGCTCGCATTTACTTGCAGGATTCCTCCGAGGCAAAGCCAGTGCCAATCTCACCCGAGGGAATCGACCCTCTTGTTCTTGTCCTTTCTCCTGATGGTCAGCAGGTGGTTGGCGTTGGGCCGGATGAGAAAGCATATTTTTATCCGGTTGCAGGCGGAGAACCTAAGGCCGTTCCCGGTATTGAGGTGGGAGAGCAACCGATTCAATGGAGTGATGACGCAAAGGCAATCTACTTCTACAAGCCGGGGGATCTGCCAGCCAACGTCTATCGGCTAGAGCTGTCGACGGGCCGCAAGACTCTGTGGAAGGCGCTCATGCCTTCCGATTCAGCAGGCGTAAGCCGCATTGGTCCCATCCTTATCACTCCCGACGGCAAATCGTGCTTGTATGGCTATCACCGTATTCTGTCCGACCTCTACCTCGTGGAAGGCTTGAAATAAACGAACTCCTTTCCGCCGAGTCTGCTTACATTTTCCTCGGCAAATTCGCGGACGCGATCGAGTGACACCTGCAATTCCTGCTGATAGCGTTCAACCTCCTCGTCACTGGCGTTCGACGGAACTGGGATAAGTTTGCCGAATCGCACCAGGACGCGGGAGAAAGGCTTGGGAATCATAAGCCGGTCCCAGGTATTGAGCACCCATGCGCGATCGACGGCCATGTGAAACGTGCTCAACGGAACACCCGAAGAGCGGGCCAATGCCACCGGTCCGGGCTTCACTTTGTAGCGCGGACCTCGAGGTCCATCGAGCGTGAAAGCCACCGTCCAACCCTCCTCGAGTGCGCGGCGCAGTCCGAGCAACGCACGAACCGCATTGCGGCTGCTGGATCCCTTAACGGCGATGAAGCCAAATCGCCGGATGATGCGTCCCATATATTCGCCGTCATAGCTGTAGCTGCTCATCACGCGCACACCAATATTGCGGCAGATGTAGGTCGCCGGAATCATGCAGGCGTGCCAGAAGGAAACAATCAACGGCCGTTCGCCGATGCTCTGCTGCGCGCCTTCTTCGCGGGAGACGCAGACGCGCAATGTGGGACCAATCAGCCGGATAAACCAGTATCCTGCCGCGATGATGATGCGCAGAACGATTCGCTGCCGGAGCGTAAAGCGTCGTGGACCGGACACGCTCTCTGTCGTGGCAGGCACCTCGTGTGTGCTGGCTTGGTTCACCAGGTTATTGTAACGGGAAGGCGGTGGACAACATGCTTTCAGGTGCGCGGTTCTTGGACTTCAGGCCGGCTTAGCTCTCCAGGTAGCTGTCGATCCACTCCTTGACCTTCTGACGGCGTTCGTCGTCGGCGTCGAAGCGAACTCCGAAGGATTTCGTCTTGTGCCAGGTCACAACCCCGCGCACCGAGACGCGCGGCAGAGTGAGCAGAGAGAATGAAATCTCGATATTTGTTCCCGCTGGCATCTCCTCGGAACTCTTCAACGACATGCCGCCGGAGCTAAGTTCGATGCTGGAAGCGCTGACGCGCCGGCCGTCGTTACTAACCACCGTGACTTCCGTCATGATCGGGATGCGCGTGTAGCGCCGAAATTCATGAAGCACGAGCATGTGGGTGGCGCGTACCAGTTTCAGCGCCGCAGGGCGTTCCAGAGGCTCCTGGAACATGGCATTGATGCCGTACTTGGAATAGCGCATGGCATCCTGTGCGGTCCCCCCGAGGCCGTAGAGCACAAGACGGCTATTCGAGGGAGATGTGCGCGCAGCCTCCATCACCTTTTCGGCGCCGGGAGCCAAAGGGAGCACGCAGGCTTCGAACTTCTCCTGCCGCAAGCGCTCGGCCGAGGCTGCAGACGTAACCACAGCTTCAATGCCGAACTGACGAAAGCACTCCGTGAGCAGAAATCTGGAAGATTCTTTGAGGTCAACCAGGGCAGCACGCGCCGCGACCTTCTTAGTTGGGCGAGTAGGCGCCAGGGCAGTAGCAAAGGCTTTTTCCATGTGGTCGGGGCCGTTTCCAGTGCGAAAGTTGATTGTGGCGCGGCGCGAAGGAGATTGAAAGAACCCTAAGGGGCAGTGGTAAGCGGTACCAAAGTGTCATCACGCCAGTTGCACTGGTGGGTGAAAACCGAGGCCGTTGGGCTAATTCTCGACGAGTGTAAACGCCTTGTGGCTGTTGAAAAACTCACTCGCCGAAAAATGGTCGAAAAAACCTTGCATTAGCAAGCCCTACAAACGACGTTCTGGTTTTCCTAGACATTTTCTATTCCCCGAATCTCAGCTGTTTTGGGGAAAATGGAGTTTTTCAACAGCCACGTCTGTTAACAACAACTGAGGTATGCGCAGATTGTTTCGCGAACGTCTTATACTGGGCGGAGTTTGCGGAAATAGGTAGGCCTGGCCTGGGCAAATGGGTTGCGATTGATTATTTATCTTTAGGCCATTCGTAGGGAAAAATCTTGCCCGCATCTTCTGCAGTAATTCTTGCGCCTGCCATTTCTGCAGCGTGGGCCAGAACCGGATCTCGCCCGCTGGCCAAATCGGCGGCAGTGGGAATGGTAACTTCGTCGGGAGTGACCCCGACATGTTCCAGGCTCTGGCCGTCAGACATGATCAGGTTGGCATCAGTGATGGAAGCACCGTAGAACATCAGCATGTCGATGCCAGCACTGTACGAATACCTGTTCGATTCCATGACGCTACCGGAACTGCGATCACCAATGACAATGCCGCGCTTCTCCAGTTGCACGATGCGGGCTAGCAGTTCTGAAGCCGACGCCGATTTGCTGTCAATCAGCACGTACAGTTTGCCGTCAAAGGGCTGGTGAGTCGACTTGGCAACAACGGTCTTGGTTGAATTACGCCCGACGCGGTCGTAGATCTTGACATCGCGGTCGAGGAGGCTCCCGATCAGCGACTTCTCTATCTCGACATTCCCGCCAGGGTTTTGGCGAAGATCGAGAATCATCGCCTTGTGCTTGCGACCCTCAGAGATCAGTTTATCGAGTTCCAACTGGTCGAACATAAACGACGGCAGCTTGGCGACCAGCAACTCGTCGCCGTACTCGACGGTGCGGATGCGCTGTTCTCGGGCCCACTCTTCTTCATCCAACTCCATCTTCTGGATGGTGTTCATGTCCAGATCCTGTACATGAGCCCGGTGACGAAACTGGGCCTCGAGGCCTACCTTGCGTTCCTCTCCGTGCGGATCGCGCAGCGTAACGGTGAGTTGGGGCAAGGGGCGCAGCACGTTAAATGCGAATTCAATCTTCCATAGATTGTCGCGGCCAATGCGGTAACCGTTGATGGCCAGTAACTGGTCCCCGGTTCTTACGCCGTGGGCCTCCGCATCTCCACTCGGGCGAACGCGTGTTACGTAGCACTTATCACCGATCATCTGAATGGTCCAGCCATGGTCAAGAACATAGGGACGGCGAGGCGGTATGAGAAACGTATGAGAATCGTTCAAACTGTCTAGGACCGCTGCTATATGAGCCATAGCCATGTTGAGCGACTTTTCCTGCTTGATCTGCTCGCGAGCCAAGTTGACCTTCGCTGGCAAATCTACCCCGTGTAGTTTGGGGTCGTAATAATGCTTCGTAACGTCGCTCGTAACCTGCGAGAGCATGATGTCCACCTGGTGGCGTTCGTCGTTATTCATGTCCTTCGCCTGAGCTACGGCGAAGGTAAGTGAGACGAGGAGGGTTAGCGATAAATGGGCGACGGCTCTCAGGCGGCGCATCGGCGGACTCGCTCGTGGAGTATCTGGCAATGCATTTTAATTAGAACACCATTGTCAAGAGTTTCGCGCTGCTGCGGCCCACCAATCATCTGCGGCCCAGGACGCATGAATGTTGTAACATCCCGATTACGCAGCTATCTGACCCTCACTAAAGATGTGACTCGCGTGATGAATCGGATCAAAGCCCTGTACCGAAGTTGGGCGATTCCCTGCAGCGGTACCAGCGTCTATGCTCCACGTCACCGCGCCGAGTGGTTGGCCAAGCTCGTGGAACCACGAGTTCGGGTTCGAGCCCAACGACTCTATCAGCAACTGGATCTGCTGCAGCCCTTGCATCAAGCAGCGCGACTCGATTTCGTGGTGGAGAGCCACAAGCATCCCGCGCGGTGAAGTTACTTCGCCAGATTCCTTCGATCGGCCCGATTCGCGCCGCTTTGCTGGTGGCATTGCTGCAAACACCTCACCGTTTCCGTACCAAGCGGCAGCTCTCGGCCTACAGCGGTTTCGCCGTCGAGACTCATGACCGCGGTGAGTACCGTTACGTCAGAGGCAAACTGCAACGCAACCGCGAGCGCATCCCAGTGCGCGGTCTGAATGACTACCACAATAAGGATGTGAAGAACCTTTTCAAAAGTGCTGCCATCTCTGCCAGCACACGTCTTGGTCCCCTGCACGACTTCTATGTGGCTCGGGTGGAAAAATGGCCCGGCTGACGCTGGCACGCAAGATAGCCACCATCACCTTAACCATGTGGAAAAAAGGAGTGAGTTTCGATCCAAACATTTGCGTCGGCAAGCAGCTTGAGCATCTCCGGTGAAGAAGGCTTTCCATCTCTGGGATTCTCTCCGGTGGTGGTCGGTCGCGTTCTGGAGATGCTCGGTTCGAGAGGAGTATCAGTCAATGAGATCGGCCCCGCGTGCTTTGGCACCGAGTCACCCATTACACGTTATGCCCTCTCGGATAACCAGAAATAGCCATAGGCCACGAGCCTCGGATAGAACCATGGTTGCCTCGGAAGCAACCGGCTTGCTTGCCGCTTTCTCAAACTCGATCGCATGGCCACCATCAGCAGAGCAATTTACCAGGATGGATAACAAGCCAAGCTTCTCCAGAGAAGCGAACCTACAGTGGGCTGGATCTCGAGAAAGAATCTCTACTCCGGTCGAGGCTGAGTTTTTTCTTGACATCCCTTTTTATAGAACTCATGGACCCGAACGCAGGGGTGAGCCGCCTTCGCCAAGCGGTTTATAAGCGCGAATAGAAGAGTGCTCTGGGAAAGTTTTCTTGCATTTTTCTCTCGCACATATGCACACAATCACGGAGGCTTCGGTGGATCAGTTAATAGGCCGAAAGCTAGCCAACCTTATGGGTGACACAGATCCAATTCGCGCCGTTTACTTCAGCCCGAACGCCTGTGAATGAAATTCCATAACCTCGGTGAAGTGCCCGAGGAAATAGGCCAGGCTGTGGTCGCCGGGGTACAGATGATACTCGTGCCTCACGCCTTCCTTTTCAAGTTGCTCATGCAGCGCGGACGCCCCTTTTTCAAAACCGTAGTTATCCTCTTCTCCGCAGTTGAAATAAATAGCCAGCCGTCGCAGGGCCGCTCGATTCTTTGCTGCAAGAACAAACGGATTATTTTCGTTCCAATGTTGTACATCGATCGGAGTGCCGAAGACGGTCGCCAGTAACTTTCCCAGCGGGGCTCCCGAACGGGCGGCGGTGTCGAGTTCTCGCGGAGTTTCGGTGATCAACGCTGCGCTTTGCGCGCTGGCGGCCGAAAATAATTCGGGATGAGAAAACGCAAAGCGTAACGCCCCATATCCACCCATGGAGATCCCGCTGATCGCGCGATTATTTCTTCCCTCGGCAATGCGGTATTTGCTTTCAATGAGCGGGATGAATTCCCGCAGAAAAAAGTCACTGTAGCGCATCGAACCGTCGGCGGAATTGATATAGAAGGTTCGGCCGCCTTCGGGAGCGACAATCAGGAATTCTCCAATCTTGTGCTGCCGGCGTAGATCATCGAGCAGCGTCCATCCACCACTGTTAAAAAGGGTGCGCTCGTTGTCACCAAGTCCGTGCAGAAAATAGAGTACGGGATAGCGCGCGGGGGACTTCGGGCTGGCGTCATAACTTGCGGGAAGGTAGACGCAGTAGTGGACCGTTGATTTCAGGATGCGGCTGTTCAGCGCGTTGCAGTCGATGCGGCTCTGCGCGTGAAGTGGAAGCGAAAGGATTAAGACCGCGAGTGATAGGACGATAGGGAAATATTGGATTCGTGAAGAACGATCCATTGACTCAGTTTACTCGTAGCGCAGGGCCTGCACGGGATCGAGGCGGGCTGCACGTCCGGCAGGGTAAAGGCCCGCTGCAAGGCTCACGATGAAGGCAAACAGAATCGCCGCGCCCACAAGCCACCACGGTACCGACCAGAAATGCTCTGGCGGCAGGGACTGACGTTTGAGATAGACGTTCGTGCCTAAGTTAATGACTTGGCCAATGGCCCACCCCAGAGCGACACCGACGAAGCCGCCCAGAATGCCCATTGCGCCCGCTTCCGCGAAGAATAGTTTCTTGACATCTCCGTCGCTGGCGCCAATCGCTTTCATGATGCCGATTTCGCGGCGACGCTCGAGAATAGCCATCACCAGCGTGTTCACGATTCCGATGGATGCGACGGCAAGCGCAAGGCTGCCGAAAATTCCCAAAAACAAATCGAGCACCGCGAAAAACTGCTGCAAACTGCGCGTAGCGTCAAGGATGGAAAAGGTATTGAAGCCCATCTTCTTAATGGCGTCTTCCGTGGTCCTTATCCGTGCGGGACTTTTAACTCGCACGCTGACAGAAGAATAAACCGGAGCATCGCCGGCTGAGCGGGAAATCTCACGCAGGTCCGTCGGCTGCATCACGTGCAGACCTTCGGCGAGCTTGAGAGGAAGAAAAACTCGCGCCCGGGTTGGACCGCGCATGCTCTCGGGATCGAGATCGGCGACACCAACGATCTTCAACTTCTGCTCGCGAGAGACGACGGAATATGCCGCACTGGCGAGATCCCCGTCGCCGAGAGAAGGTGAATTGTCGCGCCGAAGCGGCGACGGCGCGTTCTGCGCAGCCTCGCGCTGGGCATAGCGCATGGTTAACTCCTTGCCCAGAAGCGGGGCAGCCAGTTCCGCCACATTGGTCTCGTCGAGGCCGGGCTTCGGAGTCTTTCCCAGCAATTCTTCCGCGAAGGTCTTCTGAAGAATTGCCTCCGGCGCCTTGTCGGACGAGAAGAAATGCCCCTGTACTCCTTCAAACGCATCGTTGGTTTTCGCGGAGGCGGGTAAAGCAGCAACTGCCGTTAAATGGGGCTTGTCGTTATAGCGCAACTCCGTGATAAACCGGATGTCAGGATAGGCTTCCACCACGTCGGGCAGATGCTCGATTTCGATGCGCGTAGGCTCGTCGAGTATGCGGCTTTCGCCAGGAGCCGGCCCGTTGCGCTCGTCTTCGCGATCGCGGCCAAAATTGTGCAAATCGCGGCGGGAGGTTACCACGACGGTGTCGAACAATCCCGATTTCATCAGCCTGCGTGAGGCGAGCTGTTGCAAACCGATACCCAGGGAAAGCATTGCGACCAGCGAGGCCACGCCCACCGAGATGCCAATGGTGGTTAGGGAATTTCGTAGTAAAGATTCGCGCAAATTGCGCAAGGCAAGTTCGGTCAGATCGGGAAGCTTCATAGCCTCGCTCCATCCGCGCTTGAATGGCCTGCTGCAGCATCGGCTACGATGGAATTCGATTCATCGCCCACCAGTTTGCCATCCGCCAGAAAGATGAGGCGTTCGGCATAACGCTCGGCCAAAGCCCGTTCGTGCGTCACCATGACGACCGTCATTCCCAACTGCTGATTGAACTCGCGAACCATATTCATGATTTCAGTTCCGGTCCGGCTATCGAGATTACCCGTGGGCTCGTCGGCAAGCAGCAACTGCGGACGGTTAATCAAGGCGCGCGCCAACGCGGCCCGCTGCTGTTCCCCGCCTGAGAGTTCACTTGGTCGATGATTCATGCGGCCCAGCAACCCAACCCGTCCGAGCGCCTCGCGCGCTAAACTGTCACGCCTCCCACGTTCGATCTCGGCAAAACGCAGCGGCAGCTCCACATTTTCCGCGAGCGTCATGCTGGCGATCAGATTGAAGGACTGGAAGACCATGCCCACAGTATGCAAGCGATAGCGGGCAAGCTCCTCACGGGAAAGTTGCGCCAGGTCGCGCTCCTGGACAACCACGCTGCCCGAGGTTGGACGGTCGAGGCCGGCGATCAGATTCAATACCGAAGATTTCCCCGAGCCAGAACTGCCGAGGAGAGCGACAAATTCTCCAGCGCGCACCGTAAGAGTTACGCCATCGACGGCGCGAATAAGCGCGGCGCCCATGCGGTAGTGGCGGCAAAGCTGCTCGGCATGAATTGCAGACGAGCCGTTCTGTGGGGATTTATGCGCGCCACCCATGCGCTAGCGGACCTCGCCTTTCAGCACGCGCAGTGCATCGGTGGCTTTCACGTCGCCATTGCGCGCAGGACCGGAAGCCCCGTTTCCATCAATCTCAGCCTTGTCTCCTTCGCCCGGCGCAAGAAAAAGGTTTTCCTCAACTCCGTGCTGCCGGGTGTAGAGATCGTAATAGCGGCCTTGCGCGGCATAGAGTTGTTCATGGGTGCCTCGCTCCACGATTTGTCCTTGCTCCATTACAAGAATCTGGTCTGCACGGCGGATGGTTGACAGCCGGTGGGCGATTACAAACGTTGTCCGGCCCTGCATGAGATAAGAAAGACCATGCTGGATCATCTGCTCCGATTCGGAGTCGAGGCTGGAGGTCGCCTCGTCGAGAATTAGAATACGCGGCTCGGCCAAAATGGCGCGGGCGATCGAAATACGCTGCCGCTGGCCGCCAGAGAGCTTCACGCCGCGTTCTCCGACCACGGTTTCATACTTGTTGGCAAACGATTCGGCGAACTCGTCCACGCGCGCGATTCGGCAGGCGTGCAGGATTTCTTCTTCACTCGCGGCGGGACGGGAAAATGCAACGTTCTCGCGAATCGTTCCGTCGAACAAAAACGATTCCTGCAGCACGACTCCCAGGCGCGTGCGGTACGAGTCCAGGCGTACCGTGCTCAAGTCGATTCCATCCACCAGGATTCTGCCTCTAGTAGGCACATAGAAAGCGGAGATCAAGCCGATGGTCGTGGATTTCCCCGAGCCCGACGACCCGACCAACGCCGTTACTGTTCCGGGCTCGGCGCGAAAAGAAATGTCACGGAGCACTTCGTGAATGCCGTCGTAGCTGAAGGTGACATCATCGAACTCAATCCGGCCAACGATGTCGCGCATTTGCACGGAACGATTGGGGTCTTGATCCTCCGGCCGCTCCTGCATGATCTCCTGCGTCCGCTCGAGGCCCGCGAGTGCTTCGGTGAGCTGGGTTCCGATCGAAACAATCTGCATGATTGGTGCAACCAGAAAGCCCAGCAACAAGGTATAGGAGAAAAAACCTCCCACCGTCAGCGTGCCGGCGGCAATCTGATGCGTGCCCACATACATCGTGACTGCACCTACAACTCCGAGTAGCACACTTGCGGAAAGGCTCATGACAGAGGTGGCAGTGAGGGTGCGCATCACATTATCCAGCAGGCGGCGCACGCCCTTGGAGAAGATCGCCTCCTCGCGTTCTTCGGCGTGATATCCCTTAATCACCCGCACTCCGCCAAGGGATTCGGTAAGCCGTCCAGTAACCTCGGCATTGATCTTGCTGCGCTCGCGAAAAATGGGACGAATGGTCGCGAAAGCCTTGTTGAGCGCAATCGCAAAACAGACGAGCGAGCCAACCGCAATCAGCGTCATCTGAGGGCTGGTGCGGAACAACAACACCAGCGCAATTCCAGACGTCACCAATCCGCCGGCGAAGTCCACAAGGCCGGTGCCCAGGAGGTTGCGCACTCCCTCCACGTCGCTCATGATTCTCGCCACCAGATTTCCAGTTTTGTTGCCGTCGTAAAACGCAACTGGCAAGCGCGAGATATGGACTTGTACTTGTTCGCGCAATTCCGCGATCAAGCGCTGCGCCGCTTTAGATAACAACTGCGTCAGCGAAAATGAAGTAATGCCCTGAATCAGCGTGGCGGCCAACACGAACAAAACCAGCGGCCGCAGTTTGTCCATATGATGTTTATTGATTACGGTATCGATCAAGAACTTTGTGGAGTAGGGCAATACCAGAGCGGCGACACGATTGATGACCATCAACACAAAGCCGAGCGCGAGCAGCCAGCGCCGCGGACGCATCAGCTTCCAGACTTCCGGCACAACGGCACGAAGTCTGTCGATTTTTGGAGCTTTCTGAATTGCCTTGGAATCGATACTCAATGTCTAGTTGGACTCCGCGCGAGCAGGATTCGCTTCATTATTACTGCATTGTGACATGGCCGGGCTAGCCGTTGTATGCTCGGTGCGTGCCACGTCCGCCTTCGCCCGAGCGTTCTCCGACCCTGGGCCTATTGCTCGGCCTGATCATCACACTGGCGGCGGTCGTTTTGTATTCCGCTTACATCACCTGGCAAATTGCGGGTTTACGCAGGCTACAGTCTGAACTGATCGATCGCAATCGCAAGGATTCCCTGCAGTTGCTGCGCATCCAGAACGATCTGAACCTGCTCGCTGTAGCCATGCGGGACATGATCGACAACGACGAACCCTATCCCCTCACCGCATGGTCAGCGCAGTTTCAGCGTATTCACACTGATCTTGACGATGCGATGCGTCTCGAGAGCGGCTTCGCCCCGACCAGCCGAACGAGTGAGCAGAGCGCTTCGCTGAGCACTTCTCTGAGCACTTCTCTCTCACAGTTCTGGGATGCAGTCGGCCGGGTGTTCGTTCTTGCAAGCGCAGGCAAAGAAAAAGATGCGCGAGAGCAAATCCAGATTTCGCTGCAGGCGCGGCAAGCGGCTTTAAGCACGGCCGTGGCTCGACTGCTGGTGCAGAACAGCGAGAATGAAGAGCAGGCGGCGCAGCGTGTCGTTCATATCTATGACCGAGTGCAGCGCCAGGTCTATGTCTTCCTGGCAGCGACCCTGATCGCGATTCTGCTAACCGGATTTTCCATGATCCGGTGGAACCGCAGGCTTTTTGCACGCATGGCTGAACTTTCGGAGCGGCGCAGCGAACTGGCACAGAAACTGATTGCGACGCAGGAATCGACGCTACGCTATATTTCGCGCGAATTGCATGACGAGTTTGGCCAGATTCTCACTGCCATGGGATCGATGCTTGGGCGGGCGGGAACTCAGTTGCCGGAGAATTCGCCCTTGCGCAATGACTTGCAGGAAGTTCGCCAGATCGCGCAGGATACGCTGGACCGCGTGCGAAGCCTGTCGCAGGCGTTGCATCCGGTAATGCTGGATGAAGCGGGACTGGAAGCCACGGTCGACTGGTATATTCCAAACGTGGAAAGGCAAACCGGAATTGCCATATCCTATGAAAAGCAGGGCATCCCGTTCAATGTGTCGGGAAGTGGGGCTGTGCAAATCTACCGCGTGTTGCAGGAAGCGTTGAACAACGTAGCTCGGCATTCCGGCGCGAAGCAAGCTTGGGTGCGACTGCGTTTCCGGCCCTCGACGCTCGAGTTGGACGTGGAAGACCATGGATCAGGTTTCGGCGGGCGGCCAGCGAAGCAGGGCATAGGACTGGTGGCGATGCGGGAGCGCTCGGAATTGATGGGCGGGCGAATTGTTTTCTCAACTCCCGCCGCTGGCGGCACACTCTTACACCTTGTCGTACCGCGGGACAGGATTGAGTCCCCCAACAAAGATCAAGACATACGTAAACAAACATGACCAAGAAAATCACAGTCTTGCTAGTGGATGACCACAGCCTGGTGCGGCGCGGATTTCGGCGCATGCTTGAGGATGAGTCGGACATGGTCGTTGTCGGCGAAGCCGGAGATGGCGAAGAGGCCGTCAAGCTCGCCCATGAATTGGCGCCGCAGGTGGTGGTCATGGATTGCGCTTTACCCGGGATGAACGGCCTGGATGCGACGCGGCAAATTCTTGAGGATAGGCCGGAGACGGCCATTCTCATGCTAAGCATGCATTCTGAAAGCACCTGGGTGCGGCAGGCAATCGACGCAGGCGCCAAAGGATACATTTTGAAGAACGCGATGAACCTGGAACTAGGTCCAGCCGTGAGGCGCGTTGCCAGCGGGGAAACGATTTTTGATCCCCAAGTGGAGCAGCCGTCGGCGCTCAAGGGAGAGCGCAGCAGTGGGCTTACGCCACGGGAACTCGAAGTCCTGCGTATGATTGTGGATGGCAAGTCGAACAAAGAAATTGCCACATCGCTCGACCTTAGCGCCAACACGGTCGCGGTTCATCGCGCCAACATTATGAACGCACTCGGCATTCACAAGACTGCCGAGCTCGTGGTGTACGCCATCCGTGCAGGGCTGGTGAATGTTCCGTGAATCGCAGAACTTTTCTGCGTGATCTGGGTCTGCGTGGCATGGCGGGTCTGGTATCAACGTCGCAGTTGCCGTTGTTGCGAGCACTAGCGGCAGGGCCGGGAACAATCTCGCCAGGCTTCCGATTTGTGGACGTAACTTCCTCAGCCGGGATTCAATTTCGACACAACAGTGGAGCGTTCGGAGGGAAGTTCCTGCCCGAAACTTTGGGTTCCGGCTGCGCCTTTCTGGACTACGACAGGGACGGCTGGCAAGATATTCTTCTCATCAATGGAATGGATTGGCCCGGCCACAAGCAGCGCCGCTCCACGCTCCGCCTCTATCACAACAACAGGAACGGCACTTTTTCAGACGTAACTTCGTCCGCCGGATTGGATGTCGAAATGTACGGCATGGGCGTGGCTGTTGCGGACTATGACAACGATGGTTTCCCTGACGTGCTGATCACCTGCGTCGGACAGAACCATCTGTTCCACAACACGGGCAAAGGAGGTTTTGTCGACGTAACCAACGCGAGCGGCCTGGGAAAGCGCCTTGGGTTCAGCACATCTGCGCTTTGGTTCGACTATGACCGCGACGGTCTGCTCGATCTTTTTGTTTGCAACTACGTGAAGTGGTCGCCCGAGCGCGATGTATTCTGCAGTTTGGATGGCAAGCATAAATCCTATTGCACGCCTGAGGCTTATCGTGGCGAGACTTGCTGGCTGTTTCACAATCGGGGCAACGGGACCTTCGAAGATGTCACAGCTTCCAGCGGAATTTTTGACAGCAGTTCAAAATCTCTCGGTGTCGCGATGGTGGATGATGATCAGGATGGATGGCCCGATCTGCTGGTTGCCAACGATACTCAGCCTAACAAGCTGTATCGAAACCAGCGCAACGGAACTTTCAAAGACTCCGCGGTCGAGGCTGGATTGGCATTCAGCAGCGAAGGCAAAGCTCGAGCCGGCATGGGCGTGGATGTGGGAGATTTTATGAACTCCGGCCATTCCGGTGTGGCCATCACGAATTTCGACAACGAGATGACTGGCCTCTACGAGTTTGGAGGCAAGGCTTACGAAGATGTTGCGGCGCAGTCCGGAGTAGGCCTGGCTTCTAAGAATAGCCTGGGGTTTGGATGTGTTTTTCTTGACGCGAATCTCGACGGCTGGCTTGACCTTGCCCTAGCCAATGGCCACATCGACGAGACGGTGCGCAACATTCGCGGCAACGTGGGTTATGCCCAACCCCCGCTCTTGTTTCTCAACAATGGTAAAGGAAGTTTTCGTGATGTTGCCGCGGAAATTAACGGCGGATTCGATCAGCCGAAGGTCGGGCGCGGACTTGCCTATGCCGACTTCGATCGCGATGGCGACCTCGATCTTCTGCTGACCACCAACAATGGTCCCGCCTACCTTTATCGAAATGATCAGCTTGCCGGAAATCACAGCATTCGCTTTCGACTCGTGGGCACCAAGTCGAATCGCGATGCAATTGCCGCAACGGTGCGCATTGTCGCGAGTGGCTTAAGCCAGTCGCGCATGGTGAAGAGCGGTTCCAGCTATCTTTCGCAATCTGAATTTCCAGTTACCTTTGGCTTAGAGAAACGCGATCGCGTTGAGCGCGCCGTAGTTATTTGGCCGAGCGGCAGAACCGAAGAGTTTACGAACCTGGCGGCGGGACGCTGCTACGAATGCATCGAAGGAAAGGGAATCTCGCCGCTGGATGGTTTTTGATTTCGCCGGCCCTGGAAGTTTACTTAGGGCTGGCTAGGAGCCCCAACTGCCGTTACGTCAATGTCGACCGATTCGCTGACTCGCAAGAAAAGCGTACTCGGATTCTTCATCCCCCATTTTGTATAGGGCACTGTGAAGTGAAGTGTCGCGGTCCAGTGGTCGGCGAAGGGCTCAACCTCGGATGGGATCGTTAGTTCGTGATCTGATCCATGTATGGTGAAAATTCCATGCACGCGGATTGCGGATTTTCCTTGCAGTGACACCACTCCCTCGAACCGATCGGGACGGAATACAATCTCCCTTGTAGCGATCGCTTTCAAGTATTTCACGATGCATCTTCCGGTCGCGCATTCCGTTTCCACTTTCGCCGCTGGTCGCATCCACCACGATTTCGCCGGTGAGCTTACCCAAAGGGGGATCAAGAAGCAACGAACCTCTCTTCAAATGAAAAGTTCCTCGAACCGTGTGAAGTACGTCTCCGAGCGTGAAGTTGATGGTCGTGCGCTGCGGATCAAGCTGAATGGCCAAGCCCTGCGCGGCGGCCGGAACGCGGACGCTTATAAGAAAGAGAAATACTACCGCCGCCGCGAGAGGAGACCACAGGCGTCGAATAGTCCACGCGTCTCGGTTGATCGCGCTACGCAGTCAGTAGCCCCCATCCCAGGGTGAGCCCATCGAGAGCGAGATGAAAGGGCGAGAGAGTTCCAACGTGCAGGGCAAGCAATCGCCGAAAAATCGCGGGCCGCTTGCGAAAAACCTGGAGAGTGCGTTGCTGGAACCGAGGACGGCCGTCGAGCGTGAGCATCAATCGGGCCATCAGTAGAGGACGCTGCGCCAGACGCGCGTGGGCGTCCCGGTAGCCGGCGAGGTCGCCGGACCTGAGACAGTCCGAGAGCACCAGAGCCTGACTGAAGGCAAGGCCGAGGCCTTCCCCTGTGATCGCATCGACCGTGCCGGAAGCATCACCGATCAGCGCCACGTTTCCCCGCGTGACGCATTTCAGTTTGCTGTTGGCAGAGATTGCGCCGCGTTCCGCAGAGGCCGGCTCCGCCCCGCGAAGCCGACGATTGAGTTGCGGAAACCCCAAGAACGATTCTTCCAGGCGAAGCTTGGGATCCCGCGAAGCGACAGCCACACATACCTGCTCGTCGCCGACGGCAACGGCATAAGCCTGGCTGTCCTTTCCCCAATAAATTTCCATGCGGTCAGTCCAGGGGGACACGCGATAGTGCCGGCGAAAGGAGTATCGAAACGCGGTTCGCGATTGAGAGTCAAGATTCGCCCAGCGGCGCACGCGGGAATTCGCTCCGTCGGCCCCTACAATCCATCTTGTGCGGATCGTGCGCCCTCCGAGATGAACGGATTCGCCGGAAATTTCCGTGACCGCGCTCTGCCAAAGCAACTCGATTCCGAGCGCCGCGGCGCGTTCGGTCATAATCTGATGCAGGACGGTCCGGCGAACCGAGAGACCGAAACAGCCGGGCGGAAACAGTGCGTCCGCAGACAGATCAGAACTGAGAAAGCGCACACCGCGAACTGGAAAGGCTTCAGCCGCGGGTACCGAAACACCCAGCCGTTCCAGCGCCGTAATCGCGTCCGGCATCAGCGCTTCGCCACACGCCTTGTCGATCGGTGGCTTGGCGCCGTCAGCAACCACCACGTTGAATCCTTGCTGGCGGGCTGCAATCGCCGCCGCCAGCCCGGCCGGGCCGCCACCAATCACAAAAACGTCCGTCAAATTCAAACTTTCGACCTCACCACTCCAGGAGTAGGAGCTCGGAACAAAAGCCCGGCCCCATCGCTGCCAGCAGACCCAGCGTGCCAGCCTCAGGACGCCGGTTCTTCATTACGTCTTCGAGCACCACTAGTACCGACGCCGAAGAAAGATTTCCGACCTTGCGCAGGCAATCCCACGAGGCATCGAGTTCTCCATTGTGCAGCCCCAGAGCCGCAGCCGTGGCGTCGAGCACCTTTGGTCCTCCCGTGTGCATAACAAAACTTTTCAGGTCGCTTCGCTTGTATCCGAGATCCCCCAGAAAAGCATCCACGTCTCTTCCCAGATTTTCACGAACCAAGGTGGGGACCTCCGTCGATAACAGGATGCGGAAGCCTTTCTCGGAAATGTTCCAACCCATCATTTCTTCCGTGTCGGGATAGAAGACCGAGCGGGTCGCAAGAATTTTGGGTCCACGAATTTTGGGTCGGGAACGCTTCGCTCCGGCACCGCCATTTTCGGAATCCTGCGGCTCCGAATTGTCACTACGAGAAGCTTCAAATTCAGCACCAGTCACAATGACCGCGGCAGCGCCATCGGCAAAGAGTCCGGACGAGATCAGATTAGCCACCGACAGATCCGCTCGCTGCAGAGTAAGCGAACAGAGCTCGACCGATACCAAGGCAGCCGCCTGAGTGGGATAGGCCCGGACGTAGTCCGCGGCGCGCGCGATGCCGGCGGCGCCAGCCACGCATCCCAGGCCAAAAATTGGAGTGCGGCGAATATTGGTTGGAAGCCCTATGCGATTAATGATCAAAGCATCAATGGATGGGCTGGCGACTCCTGTAACGGTCGTGAACAGCAAAGCCCCCACATCGTCTGTCGTCATGCCAGCGTTGTGCAAGGCGAGGCAGAGCGCACGTTCGCCCAGCTCTTGTGCGACCCTGATCCAGATATCATTGGCCTCGCCCCAGGTCTTGATGTCGACGTACTGCTCAGCGGGGATCGCCAGATAACGGCCATCGACAGTCACATTACGATGCAACCGCGCCAGCAACAGGGGATTCTTCAACTCATCTCCCCAATAGTCCTGGAGGCGTTCGAGAAGAAACTTCTGGGTGTAGTAATGCTTCGGGAAGGCACTTGCCGCGCTGGCGATCCTCATGGATTCTGTGTCCTGAAGTCAGTCTCGGCACGGAATCCATCCCAGCCAACCGAATCCGAAAAGTCTTCTGTTGATTCGATGTTTTGGGCGCCCGTGAAGGTTGCACGCGGGGGGGACCAGCGCCGGCCTTGTTATTGTCGCAGAGTTTGCAATTTTTGTTTGTGTTTCCCGGGTAAAAAGAATCCTCCTTGGGGTGAATTGCCTTTGACGCTTTCCTGGTTCATTGCAGTACGGTATATTGCGTACAGTTCATTGCAGTATGCCAATCGAGCTCGGCGTATTCCCGACCTTATAGGTAAAAATAGGGTTCAAATTTCCGCTGCTTACCTGGAACGACTGAATCCCCGCCGAGGAGCCCTGATTGCCTACATACAAATGATTCCCGTTCGGATCCAAAGCCAGCACACTCGGACTCGTTTCGGTCGCGAAGGCGAACAGACTCGTCGAAGTCGTAAGACCTACCGGTAGTCCGGTACCCGCGGTGATCGAATATACCGCAATATTGTTGGCGGCCTGATCCGCAACATAAAGGAACTGTCCCTTGGGATCCAGAAGCAATGCAACGGGATCATTATAAGTATTGAGCGGAGACCCGGAAACCTCGCCTAAGGCGCCTGAGGAAGAAATCTTGAAGATGGAAATGGAGTTCGACGAGGTGTTCGCCGCATAGAGAAAAGTGCCGGTCGGATCGATCGCGAGCCCGAATGGATTAATGCCGTCGCTATTGGTGAGGCTGGCCAACGTGGGCGTTCCTGAAGTCACCTTGAACCCCACGATCAATCCATTATTCTGGCCCACCGCGGTGACATAAAGAAAATTCCCGGATGGCGTGAGCTGCATGTTCAGCACCGGCAGTCCAACAGTAAACGGAGAGTCGGCAACAGGGCTGAGGACACCACTAGTGGCATTGATCGAGAAAACCGAAATATTGTTTGATCCGGCATTCAATACGTACAGAAAGCTGCCTGCGGCGTCAATGACAAGAAGTTTGGGCAGAGAGGCGAGGGGCGCAACCGAGGTTCGCGGAAAGATCTCAGATAGAACTCCGTTGCTGGCAACGGTGAACAGCGAAATATCGTTCTCATTCTGACCAGGATTTGCCACGTACAAGAACTTTCCAGATGGATGCAGCACCAGGGACTGCGCACCGTCGCCCACCGCGAAAGGACTTCCAGCAATTTGCGTAAGCACCCCGGCTGTGGGATCTTCCCGGTAGACCGCAACTTGATTTGTGGCTGGGAGCGTGGCGAACAAATAGTGGCTCGTACTGCTACATCCGATGCACACAGCAATGCTTGCCACAGCAATCACCAGACTCAATGCCTTCTGAAGCATTCCTAACTCCTGAGAGAATTTGAAACGAAGAACAATAATACTGGCTGCCGGGTCAATCCGGCGTTCAAACAGAACGTTCTTTATCATACGGTGACGGCCAGGAAAAAGGGGTGGTGGCTTGAGCGTCCCCTGTGACCCTTGCAACTTTGGCAATGAGCTACAGCTTATAAGCTCCCACGATTCACCCACTCCTGCGATGCGATGTATATGAAAGCAGGTTGCACGCTGCTTGTCTAGCATCAACCAACTGGCGTGTAGTTCCAGATTAGCGGAATCGGTGATTGTCCTGCTTAGTGGGCCGGGCTCGGCGCGGCCGCTCCAGGAGTACCCTTTGCCAGAGATATATCTTCGCCACCGCGTAGGGCCATCCTGAGGCGGTCGAGATACACGTAGACCACAGGCGTGGTAAAGAGTGTGAGCGCCTGGCTCACAATCAGCCCACCCACGATCGTAATGCCGAGAGGGCGGTGCAGTTCCGAACCGGTACCCGTGCCAAGTGCCAGCGGCAGACCTCCCAGTAGCGCTGCCATTGTCGTCATCATGATCGGACGGAAACGCAGAAGGCAGGCCTCGTAGATCGCGTCCACAGGCTTCTTTCCCTGCGTGCGTTCCACCTCAAGTGCGACGTCGATCATCATGATTGCATTTTTCTTCACTAATCCAATGAGCAGAATGATGCCGATCGTTCCTATCACGTTGAGCTCGTTGTGAGTGATCAGGAGCGCGAGAAGCGCGCCCACGCCCGCCGAGGGCAGCGTCGAAAGAATCGTGATGGGATGAATGTAGCTTTCATACAACATCCCCAGCACGATGTAGACGGTGATCAGAGCAGTGAGGATGAGGACTGGTTCGCTGGAGAGCGAATCCTTGAACGCCGCCGCTGTGCCTTGGAAGCTTGCCTGGATGGTGGCGGGGAAACCAATGGAACGCTGGACTGTCTCGATGGCTTGCGTCGCCTGGCCCAACGAGACTCCGGGAGCCAGGTTAAATGAAATCGTAACCGCCGGAAACTGGCTCTGGTGATTCACTGCAAGAGGTATGTTAGCGGGAGTGAAATGGGTGAATGCGGCCAGTGGAATCGGCGCACCGCTCGACGAGCGCAAGTAGATATTCTGCAAGGCTTCTGTGGTTTGTTGGAATTGCGGCGCCACTTCCATGACTACGTGATACTGATTGAGCGGGCGGTACATGGTCGAGACCTGCCGCTGGCCGAAGGCGTCATAGAGCGCATTATCGATATCCTGCGCCGCTACTCCCAAGCGGCTGGCGGTGTCACGGTCAATCACCAGTTGCGCCTGTAATCCCTTATCCTGCTGGTCGGTGTTTACGTCGCGCAGTTCCGGAAGCCGGCGCAGTTTCTCGAACAACAACGGACCCCAGTTGTTGAGTTCATTCAAGTCCTCGCCTTGTATCGTGTACTGATACTGAGCTGCCCCGAAGCGCCCGCCAATAGTCAAATCCTGCTGCGTTTGCAGGAACAGCGTGGCTCCCGGAACCACCGCGAGTTTACCCCGCAATCGATTGATCACATCGTCGGCGCTAAAGTAGCAAGGGTTCCAGAAGTGGGGGGTCTTGCATTGGCCGCGCTGCGCGAGTGGTTTCAACATGACAAAGAACCGGCCCTGGTTTGTCGCCGAACCTCCACCAGCGAACCCGACCGCCGTATCGACCGCTGGATCCTTCAGCACGATTTTCACGAACTGTTCCATCTTGCCGCTCATGGCCTGGAATGAGATGTCTTGTGACGCCTGAACCGAGCCATTGAGCCGTCCCGTATCCTGCTGCGGGAAGAAGCCCTTGGGCACGATGATGTAGAGGTACACGCTCAGGCAGGCTACGAGAATAGTCACTAGCAAGGTCACGGGCTGATGCGCCAGTACCCATTTGAGCGCGCGCCGGTACGTCGCCAGAAGGTTGTCGAAGAACCATTCACTGGCGCGATAGAAAGCGTTGTGCCGCTTGTCCGATTCGTGCGGGCGCAGGAATTTGGCGCACATCGTCGGAGTCGTCGTCAACGATACCAAGAGCGAAACTCCGATCGCAATGCTCAGCGTGACCGCGAACTCGCGAAACAGCCTTCCGACAATCCCGCCCATGAGCAGCAAGGGGATGAATACCGCTACCAGCGAGGTGCTCATGGAAATCACGGTAAAACCAATTTCGGCCGCCCCTTTGAACGCTGCTTGCACGGCGTCCATCCCATGCTCGACGTACCGCATGATGTTTTCCAACACCACGATGGCGTCATCCACCACGAAGCCGGTGGAAATCGCGAGTGCCATGAGCGACAGGTTATCCAGGCTATAACCCAGCAGATACATGCCTCCGAAGGTTCCGACCAGCGAAAGCGGCACGGCGATGCTGGGTATCACCGTAGCCCTCACCGTGCGCAAAAATACGAACACCACCAGAATCACCAGTACGATCGAAATCAGCAGCGTGGATTCAATGTCCTTAACCGAGGCACGGACCGTAATCGTGCGGTCCGAGACAACTGCCAGCTTGATAGCCGGAGGAATCGAGGACTGGAGATAAGGCATCAGAGCTCGCACGCGGTCCACAGTCTCGATGACGTTGGCACCGGGCTGGCGGAAAATAACGACCAGCACACCGGGTTTGCCATTGGCCAGGCCAAGGTTGTGTACGTCCGCCACTGAGTCCTGCACATCCGCCACGTCCGAGAGCCGCACTGGCCCGCCGTTGCGGTAGGCGACAATCAGCGACTGGTACTGATCCGCCACAAAGAGTTGATCGTTGTCATCAAAGGACGCGGAGGTGGTTCCGTTCGAGACTTGGCCTTTCGCTCGATTCGCATTGGCGAGATTAAGCGCGTTTCGCACGGTGTCCAGTCCTACTCCGAGCTTGTTGAGCAGCATCGGATTGACTTCGGCCCTCACGGCCGGAGGCGCCGAACCGTATGTAAACACCTGGCCCACTCCATTCACCTGCGAGAGCTTCTGCGCCAGAATCGAGTCGGAGGTGTCGTACAAACGCGCCACCGGAACCGTATCCGAGGTGAGCGCCAGAATCAGAATGGGGGCGTCCGCGGGATTGATTTTGCGATACGTCGGATTGCTGGGCAGGTTGGCAGGGAGTTGGCTGCGCGCGGCATTGATCGCCGCCTGTACGTCGCGCGCTGCGGCGTCGATGTTCCGGTTCAAATCAAATTGCAATGCGATGCCGGTCGAGCCCAGTTGGCTCGACGAAGTCATCTGGTTCACACCCGAGATGCGTCCGAACTGCCGCTCAAGTGGTGTAGCCACCGCCGAAGCCATCGTCTGCGGGTCGGCCCCCGGCAACTGCGCGCCCACGCTGATCACAGGAAAATCCACTCGCGGCAGAGAAGCCACCGGCAATAAGTTAAACGCGAGAATCCCTGAGAGCAGCAGCGCCGCCGCCAACAGCGACGTGCCAATCGGACGCCGGATAAATGGAGCTGAAATACTCATCGTCTAATAAGGCTCGCGGTTGGTGTCCCAACTACGATCCGTCATCCCGACCGGAGCGTCCCGTTCCCGAAGGGACTGGGATGCGGAGTGGAGGGACCTGCTGTTTCTTCTTCGCGTTCTAATCCCCCGGCAGCTCCTGCGGAATCGGATTTCCAATCTTGTATTTCTCAAACCTGTGCGCCAGCCGGTCAAACCACAAATAAACCACGGGAGTAGTGTAGAGCGTTAGCAACTGGCTAAGAATCAAGCCGCCCACGATCGTAATCCCGAGCGGACGGCGCAATTCCGCGCCCGTACCGGAGCCGAGAGCCAGAGGCAAACCACCGAGCAGCGCGGCCATCGTCGTCATCATGATCGGTCGGAAGCGCAGCAGGCACGCCTGGAAAATGGCTTCCTCCGGCGGCTTGTGTTCCTCGCGTTCGGCCTCGAGAGCAAAGTCGATCATCATAATCGCGTTTTTCTTCACGATACCGATCAGCAAGATAATGCCGATGAGGGCAACCACAGTTAGATCGTTCCCCGTAATCATGAGAGCTAAAATCGCCCCTACGCCTGCGGAGGGCAGCGTAGAGAGAATCGTAATCGGGTGGATGTAACTTTCGTACAAAACTCCCAGCACGATGTAGACCGTGATGATGGCTGCGAGGATCAGGAACGGTTCGCTCGAAAGCGAATTTTGAAATGCCGCAGCCGTGCCTTGAAACGACGCGTGAATGCTCGCCGGCAATTGGATTTCTTTTTCCGCCTGCTGAATCGCTGTCGTCGCTTCGCCCAACGACGCTCCCGGTGCGAGATTGAACGAGAGGGTCACAACGGGAAATTGTCCCTGGTGGTTGACCGCCAGGGTCGTGCCGATGGATTGCATCCGCGTGAATGCTGTAATCGGAACCGGGTTGCCACTAGTGGCGGTCGTAGCAGCATTGGCTGTTGGAGCCCCGGAGTTAGGAGTTATGTTTCCAGGGCGAACGTAGATGCCGTTCATCGCATCAGGCGTCTGCGCGAAACTGGGCAATACTTCCAGCACCACGTGATACTGATTCAGTTGCGTGAAGATGGTCGATACCAGCCGCTGCCCGAAAGCATCGTAGAGCGTATTGTCGATGGCCTGTGGAAGTATTCCCATCCGCGACGCCGTGTCGCGGTCGATGGTGATGTTAGTTTTCAGCCCTCCGTTGAGCTGATCTGTGGCTACATCGCGCAACACCGGCGCGGCGCGCAGTTTCTCGACCAGTTTCGGAGTCCATTGCGCCAATTCCTGCGCGTCCGCATCTTCAATGGAGTACTGGAACTGCGTGCGGCTCACGCGATCTTCCACGGTCAAATCCTGCACCGGCTGCATGTAAAGCGTAATGCCGTTGACCTGGGCGAGTTCGGGCTGTAGTCGCCGTATGATGGCGGAAGCGTCATCACTGCGTTCATCGCGCGGCTTCAAGTTGATTTGGATGCGGCCGCTGTTGGGCGTCGTGTTTGTGCCGTCAACCCCGATGAATGAGGACAGGCTCTCAACATCTTTATCTTTAAGAATCACCTTGGCCAGTTCTTGCTGGCGTTGGGACATCGCACCGAACGAGATATTGTCCGGAGCCTCCGAGATTCCTAGAATTACACCGGTATCCTGCACCGGGAAAAATCCCTTCGGCACAACCACATAAAGAACGAGCGTCAGAACCAGTGTCCCGAAGGTCACCAACAGCGTTGCGGTCTGGTGCTTCAACACCCATTTCACGGTCCGACCGTAAAATGCGATCACCCGGTTGTAGTAATCTTCGGTGACCTCGTAAAAGCGTCCCTTCTCTCCTTCCTTGCGATGCTTGAGCAGCTTGGCGCACATCATTGGCGTCAAGCTCAGTGAAACTCCTGCCGACACAAGGATGGTCACTGCTAACGTGACCGCGAATTCGCGAAACAGCCGGCCCACAATATCGCCCATGAACAACAAGGGGATCAGCACAGCAATCAGCGACACGGTTAGCGAGACGATGGTGAAGCCAATCTGTCCCGACCCGTTAAGAGCCGCATCCAGGGGCGATTCTCCCGCTTCCAGATAGCGGTCGATGTTTTCAATCATGACGATGGCATCGTCCACCACGAAGCCGGTGGAGATCGTCAACGCCATGAGCGTGAGATTGTTGAGGCTGTATCCGAGGAGGTACATCACGCCGAACGTTCCCACGATCGACAGAGGAACCGCGACGCTGGGAATGAAAGTGGCCCGCAAATTTCTCAGAAAGAAAAAGATAACGATGACCACCAGTACGATGGTCAGCGCCAGTTCGAATTCAACGTCCTTCACCGATGCGCGGATGGTCGTGGTGCGGTCGGTGAGAATTTGCACCTTCACCGCAGAGGGCAGGGATGCCTGCAATTGCGGCAGCAATTTCTTGATCCGGTCGACCACGCTGATGATGTTTGCCCCCGGCTGGCGCTGAATGTTCACGATAACCGCGGGAGTGGAATTCATCCACGCGGCAAGCAATGTGTTTTCCGTGCCGTCGATCACGTTCGCTACGTCGCTCAGCCGAACCGGTGCACCGTTGCGATACGCGACGACGATCGGCTTGTATTGCTCGCTGGAAAAGAGTTGGTCGTTGGCGCCGATGGTGTAAGACTGGCGTACCCCGTCGATGACTCCCTTCGCCTGATCCACGTTTGCGGCGGCGAGCGCGGTGCGAACATCTTCAAGACCCAATCCATAAGAAGCGAGCGCAGTTGGATTGACTTGAACTCGCACGGCGGGCTTCTGTCCGCCGCTGATCGACACCAACCCTACGCCTGGTAGCTGCGAGATCTTCTGCGCCAGAGCCGTGTCGGCAAGATCTTCCACCTTTGACAAAGGCAACGAGTCTGACGTCATCGCCAGCGTAAGAATTGGGGCATCCGCCGGATTGACCTTGTTGTAGATGGGGGGATTCGGCAAGTCTGTTGGCAGGTAGGTAGAAGCCGCGTTCACTGCAGCCTGCACCTGCTGTTCTTCTACGTCAATGTTCTGGTCGAGCCCAAACTGCAGCGTGATCACCGAGCTGCCAAAGGAGCTCGTTGAAGTCATCTGGCTCAGTCCCGGAACTTGGCCGAATTGCCGCTCCAGCGGCGAAGTAACCGACGAGGCCATTACTTCGGGGTCTGCTCCGGGATAAAAAGTGACTACCTGAATGGTTGGGTAGTCGACCTCCGGCAGGGCGGAGACGGGCAATTGCATAAAGGCGACCCACCCCACCAGCAGCACTCCCACCATCAACAGCGTAGTTGCCACCGGTCGGAGAATGAATAGCCGTGAAGGACTCATACTCATGGAGCCGAATTTCCTGATGCCGGTGAGCCGGCTGGGCTGCCGGAAAGTGCGGTGCCGCTATTTTGCCCCGCAGTCGTGTCGCCAGACCCGCTATTGCGCGGCTCAATCTTGCTTCCAGTTTGCAGCTTGTCCTGCCCATCCGTCACCACCCTGTCCCCCGGATTAAGTCCGCCGGTGATGATAGTGGAGTTGCCTTGCGTGACCGATATAGCCACCGGGCGCGCCTCAACCGTCTTGTCGGGCTTTACCGCATAGACAAACGCACCTTGCGGACCGCGCAATATCGCGGCGGTTGGAACAACCGTGCTGTTCCTTCTGGTCTCCAGAAGCATGTTCGCATTGACGAACTGGTTAGGCCAAAGTTGATTGTCTTTGTTGTCAAAGACAGCTTTCAGCTTTGCAGTTCCGGTTGTCGGATCGATCTGATTGTCAATCGTCTGCAGCTTCCCGGTTGCAAGCTTGGTTTGATTGTCCCGGCTGTAGGCCTCCACCAGCAGGGTCGTGCTCTTCATGTGCTGTGCCACGGTCGGCAACTGATCCTCGGGCAGCGTGAAGATCACGGCGATGGGCTGCAGTTGCGTCAGGATCAGCATGGGGTTGGTGTCAGCAGCGTGCACAATATTTCCCGGATCCACCTGTCGCAGTCCGACGCGGCCGGTGAATGGCGCCGTGATGTTGCAGTAGACAATTTGCAGCTTGGCGTTATCGATCTGCGCCTGATCGGTCCGAACCTGGCCGTCCAGTTGATCCACGGTTGACTTCTGCGTGTCAACTTGCTGCTGTGCGATGCTTCCCGATGGAATCAATGTGGTGTAGCGATCCAGGTTTAATTTCGCATCACGCAACGTCGCCTGGTCCTTGAATAACTGCGCCTGCATCTGCTCCAGCTGCACCTGATAGGGGCGCGGATCGATCAGGATGAGCAAGTCGCCTTCTTTTACGATCTGTCCTTCCTGGAAGTTGACCCGCATGATCTGGCCGTCGACTCGGCTTTTTATGTTCGCCGTGTAGAACGCACTCACTGAGCCCAAGCCGACGAGATAAACCGGAACATCCTGCTTTTGCACTTGGGCGACGGCGACCGAAACGGCGTGCGGGCCCGCGGCCTGTGCTTTTTGCTGTTTGGAATCGGCACCGCCGCAGCCGAAAAAAAAGAGGCAAAGCAGGGCCAGTGCAATGGCCATCGGGCGCCGCCGAAGTGCATCACGAACAGCGAAGCGCTTTTTTTCTGACGGAAAACTCGAATCGATCATCATCACGGTTTATTGGAAGCAATATTTCAAAAGATAAAAGATAGGCGATAAGCAGCCATTTATTAGACGTATTCACTTTGACTAGGTCGCGGCACCTACCCGAATAAAGCCAGCAGCGTCTTGCGACAATATGTTTCCGCTGGAGCGGATCGGTTGGAACCGGAACACAGGCTTAATAGTAGAACCGTACACGTTAAGCATCAACTGTGGCTCTGCGCAGGTCAAGGTTACCGAGCGAGTTTTACAAATCTTTACTCCGGTTGACCATAGCTTACCGTTTCGCCGATTGCAGCGCCCGTGACACGGGATGCAGCGCTTCATACGCGGCGATTTCGCTTTCGTGTTGCAAGGTCAGTCCAATGTCGTCCAACCCATTCAACAAGCAGTGGCGTACGAATTCATCGATGGGAAACTTTGCGCTCAAGCCGTGATCGTCGCGGACTTCGCACCGCTCCAGGTCGATGGTAAGTTCATAATTCTCGAACTCTCGGGCGCGCCTCATTATTTCAGCGGCCTCGGCCTCGCTCAGGCGGACGGTGAGAAAGCCATTCTTCGTACTGTTGTTGGCGAAGATGTCAGCGAACGACGATGAAATAACGGCGCGGAATCCGAAATCCGCCAGCGCCCACACAGCGTGCTCGCGGGAGGAGCCGCAGCCAAAATTCTTCCCCGCCACCAGAATGCTCGCGCCTTGATACCGCGGCTCGTCCAAAACAAATTCCAGCGTTCTTCTTTCCATCCGCGGAGAAGCGCCAGTCGTAAAACAAAAACTGCCCGAAGCCGGTGCGCTCGATACGCTTCAGGAATTGCTTGGGAATAATCTGGTCGGTATCGACGTTGATGCGGTCCAGCGGGGCGACACGGCCGCGATGCTCGCGAAACGGTCTCATTGAGGCTTACCTCTCGCTCCAGCCGGAAGAAATTGGTTTTGGGTGGCGCAGCGCTTCCAGCGGCCTTTTCTGTTGGCGTTTAGCCTCATTGAAACTTCCAATTCCGAATATCCGTGAAGTGTCCCTCAATCGCCGCCGCGGCCGCCATCATCGGACTCACCAGATGCGTGCGCCCTCCGCGCCCTTGCCGCCCTTCAAAATTCCGGTTACTCGTGGAAGCGCAGCGTTCGCCGGGCTGCAAAATGTCGGGATTCATGCCCAGACACATTGAGCACCCGGATTCACGCCACTCGAAGCCCGCATCCAGAAAAATTTGGTGAAGTCCTTCCTGCTCGGCTGCTCGTTTGATGGCCTGCGACCCAGGCACGACCATGGCCCGCACTTTCGAACTCACATGGTGACCCCGCGCCACACGCGCTGCGGCGCGTAAATCCTCAATCCGCGAGTTGGTGCACGATCCGATGAAAACACGATCGATCCCGATATCTTCAATCCGTTTCCCCGCCTCAAGTCCCATATATTGCAAAGCTAATTCGGTCGCGCGCCGGTCCGATTCCTTCAGGCCGCCAGGCTCGGGCACGCGCCCGGTCACCGGCGCCACCATGCCTGGATTCGTGCCCCAGGTCACAAACGGAGAAAGCTGTGCAGCGTCCATCTCGACCACTTTGTCGAAGGTCGCCCCTTGATCCGTTGGCAAGCTGCGCCAGTAGTCGACCGCTTTATTCCATTCGTCTTTATTCCGTTCGTCGTGGCGTGGAGCAAATCGCTTCCCCTTCACATACGCGAATGTGGTTTCATCGGGCGCCACCATGCCGGCCCGAGCGCCGGCCTCGATGCTCATATTGCACAGCGTCATGCGG
Organism: uncultured Acidobacteriota bacterium; assembly: GCA_963717205.1. Classification (GTDB taxonomy): domain Bacteria; phylum Acidobacteriota; class Terriglobia; order Terriglobales; family Acidobacteriaceae; genus Sulfotelmatobacter. Next base: position 1,403,499 of record CAVQVP010000003.1, read on the forward strand.
CCTTCCATCGAGAGCGACCTCACCGTCTCTCCGGAATACTCGAGCACATGCCCGGTGGCACCATCGGTACCGATTTGCCCAATAATTCCTAGCGCCAGATCTTTAGCGGTCACGCCTTCCGGCAAGCGTCCGCGCACGTCGATCCTCATGGTCTTCGGCTTCTGCTGGGCCATGCATTGTGTCGCGAGCACGTGCTCCACCTCTGACGTGCCAATTCCAAAGGCGAGCGCGCCGAATGCGCCGTGGGTGCTGGTATGGCTGTCGCCGCAGACGATCGTCATTCCGGGCTGCGTCAATCCCAGCTCCGGGCCGATCACGTGGACAATTCCCTGGTCGGGCGAATCCATGTCGAAGAGCTGCACGCCGAATTCTTTGCAGTTGGTCTGCAGCGCGGCAATCTGCTTCGCCGCAATCAGATCGGTGATCACGGTTCCGCGCGGCTCGGTGGGGATATTGTGGTCCACGGTCGCCACGGTGCGAGCGGGCTGCCGAACTCTTCTTCCCGCTGCTCGCAAACCATCGAAGGCCTGCGGCGAGGTTACTTCATGCACCAGATGCAGATCGATGTAAAGGATGGGAGATCGGCCACTCGGCTGCGCAACCAGGTGCGCATCCCAAATCTTCTCGAAAAGTGTCCGCTTTGCAGGCATGGCTTTGATCGACCGAACCACATTCAGCTCAACAACGCCGAGGCACGAAATGCAACTGTGACCTTCTAGTTTTTCACAGCGCGCAAACCTGAGCAAGCCACGAGCAGCCAGGGTGAAAGCGCTCATGTGGGCACGGCTGCCCTCGGCTGTGCGGTCAAGCGAAGCTCGCCTGCTCTTCGTCAGGGCCGACGGACAGGGCGGGACGCTGCCCAAATCCCTACGTCGTGGTCCTCGACCGCTGCTCTCAGCTATTATGAAACATTCACACATGATCAATGGCAAGCGCATCGCGGTCGTAATGCCCGCCTACAATGCGGAGAAGACGCTTGAGGCCACCGTCGGCGAACTCCCGGAAATGGTCGACGTGCGCATACTCGTGGACGACAGCAGTTCTGACGGCACCGTGGAGCTGGCTCGACGCCTGGGTCTGCAGGTCTACCTGCATGATCGGAACTACGGTTACGGACGCAATCAGCAGACCTGCTATCGCGAAGCCCTGGCGGCGGGAGCCGACGTCGTGATCATGCTTCACCCCGATTACCAGTACACTCCGCTCCTTGTAACCGCCATGGCAAGCATGGTGGCCTATGAGGTTTACGACGTCGTCCTGGGCTCGCGCATTATCGGCGGGACGGCCCTGCTCGGCGGTATGCCGGTCTACAAATACATCTCCAACCGGGCGCTCACGGCGTTCGAAAATCTTTTTCTGCGCGTGAAGCTTTCGGAGTACCACACCGGATACCGCGCCTTCAGCCGCAAGGTGCTTACGGAGTTGCCACTGCTGGAGGACTCCGATGATTTCGTCTTCGATAATCAGCTGCTGGCGCAGTGCGTGTACTTTGGCTTTCGCATCGGAGAAGTGTCGTGCCCCACGAAATATTTCGAAGAGGCCTCGTCGATTAACTTCCGCCGCAGCGTGAAATATGGTTTCGGTGTGCTGGCCACGACTTTGCAATTTGCACTGCAGAGGGCGGGGATAATCCACTTGCCGCGGTTTAGTGACAATGGCCGCAAGCTCGATCCCGGCCTTCCTACCTACTACCAACGCACCACCGAAACTGCTCGCCCGGCATAGCGCATTGGGGCCACAGAGTCGCGCGCTCCGCGGATCAGAAGCCATCAAGCCATCTCATAAATGGGTTCGGGAAGGGCACGAGGTTCAGTCGTGCCCTCCAGAGCCAATAAAGACGAGGGCTTTAGAGGGTGCATGAGAACTGAATTTTGGGCGAAGACGTGGTGCGCAACCGCCGCATTCCAGTCCCGACAGGGACGGCATGGGATAGCCCCGCACGTAAGTGCGGGGGCAAGTGGGAAAGTGGCGCGAGTCGCGTAGGAGTCTGTGTCGTAGCAGGGGCTTGTTTTCATGGAAGAAGTAGGCGACAAAGAAGCATGTCGAGATTTTTCGCCTACGATCCGGAGCAAGCGTATCTGCTGCCGCCGAACGTGAAGGATGTGCTGGGGGCCGGGCATCTCTGTTTTCGGGTGCACGCCATGGTGGAACAGATGGATGTAAGCCAGTTCGAGCAAGCCTACGCGGCGGAGGGGCGGAGGGCGTATCCGCCGGCGATGATGCTGAAGGTGTGGCTATACGCATTCTGTGTGGGAGTGAGTTCAACGCGGCGGCTGGAGCGGAGAATCCGGGAGGATCTGGCGTTCCGTTATCTGGGGGGCGGACTGACGCCGGACCATAAGACGCTGAGCGAGTTTTTGCGGCGGCATCGGCGAGCGATCAACGACGTGTTCACGCAGGTGGTGCAGATGGCGCGGGGGGCGGGGATGGGGAAGCTGGGACACGTGGCCATCGACTCGACGCGGGTGGGGGCGAATGCGGCGCGGAGCAGCGTGGTGGAGTGGAATCAGGCGCGGCGGCAGCAGTGGGCGCAGGATCGGCGACTGGTGCGGAAGTTTCAGCAGAAGGCGAGCAGGCAGGATCCGGAGGAAGACGGCGGAGTGAGGTTGAGCACCGAGCAGCAACAAGCGCTCGAACAGCAAGCGGTGCCGGCCTTGCCCACGAAGGGCCGGCAGCAGGTTTCCCTCACCGATCCCGACAGCCGTTTTCTGCGCACGGCGCAAGGCTGGGAACTGGGCTACACGGCGGATCTCGCGGTGAGTGACGATCACCTGATCGTGGCGGCGCGGGTGACGCAAAACGCGACCGACAACGGCTCGCTGGTGCCGATGGTGGAAGAAGTGGAACGACATTGCCAGGCGCGACCGGAGAAGGTGACGGGAGACTCGGGATTTTTCAGCGGAGAAGCATTGCACCCGATGCAGCAGCGCGGGATCGATCTGTATGTGCCGGACAACAATCTGCGGCACGAGATGAGGAGCGGAGAACGGGCCGAAGGCATCGGGCGCCGGAAGATTCGGGATCCGGAACATCTGCGCATGCGCGAGAAGCTGCGCAGCCTGACGGGACGAGCCTGGTATCGCAGGCGGCAGGCGGTGGTGGAACCGGTGTTCGGAATCCTGAAAGAGCAACGTGGGATGCGGAAGTTTCGCCGGCGTGGACTGGAGGCAGTGACCACGGAATGGATGCTGGCCGCCATCGCCTACAATCTCACCCGCATGGCCCGCAGTTAAGTCAACAGAAGCACCGCACGAGCAAGTTGGGATCTGTGGTCGGTAACCGAGCTACGACACAGACTCCAAAGGGACGGCACGAGTTCTCACGCACACTCTTTAGCCCCGGAGGGACCTCGACCTGCTGCTTCAGACTATTTATTAGATGGCTTCCAGTCTGACGGACCGTATACCGGCGATCGGAGAATCGGCCTTCGGACGATCCTCCTCCGCTCAGCATGATGGATGGCAGGATTCGTCGATAGAGCCTTATTTTTCCTAGGGCATCAACACAATAGTTCCGCGTTCCACAGCTTCTCCACAGCAATCAGCTTCCGGTATAGTTCAAACAGCCTTTTTCTGCCTCACAATCCTTACGGAGTAGTGTCTCTCCCTTCATGACCGAGTCTGCCGACTTCAAAGAAATCGTTAAGCAGCAGGCGGACATTGTCCGCATCATCGGCGATTACATCAAGCTGAAGAAGTCAGGTGCGCAGAATTATTCGGGCCTTTGTCCCTTTCATGGCGAGAAGACGCCGTCGTTTTCGGTGCATGCCACGCGCCAGTTTTACCACTGCTTCGGCTGCCACGAGTCCGGAGACGTATTCAAGTTCGTGCAGAAGATCGAGAACATCACCTTTCCCGAGGCTTTGCGAGTGGTCGCGCAGAAGCTGGGAATTCCGCTGCCAAAAGCTACGTACTCAAGTCCCGCAGAGGCCAAAGAAGCCAGGCTGCGCGCTCAGCTGTTCGACATCCAGGAGCACGCCGCGGCATTTTTCCAGGAATGCATGAAGCGTCCTGAGGGCGCACGCGCGCGCGAATATTTGCTGGGCCGCGGGCTGGACGAAGGAACGATCGCCCGCTTTCGCATCGGCTACGCGCCCGATTCCGGCTTCCTCCTGCGCGACCGGCTGGCAAACGAGTTCAGCGAAGAGGTGCTGCGGGAGAGCGGGTTGTTCTCGTGGAAGCAGGAGGACAGCCGTCAGACCTCAGACCTTGGACCTCAGCGCCCTGAAGCCGAAGCCGCAGGTCCGGGGTCTGAGGTTCGAGGTCCGAAGTCCGACGTCCGAAGTATCTATTCCAAATTCCGCAATCGCGTAATGTTTCCCATCGCCAACGACGCTGGAAAAATCATTGCCTTCACGGGACGAACCCTGGCCTCCGAGGAGAAGGCCGGTCCAAAATATTTGAATTCCCCTGAGACCGGAATTTATTCGAAAGGCCGGGTTCTGTTCAATATGGACCACGCGAAAGAAGCCATCCGCAAGCTCGACTACGCGATTCTGGTCGAAGGCCAAATGGATTGTATTTCCGTCTACGCAGCCGGATTTCACAACATCCTCGCCAGCTCGGGCACGGCATTCACCGAGATGCAAGCCAAGCTGCTCAGCCGCTTCAGCAAAAACGTTATCGTTAACTTCGATCCGGATACCGCTGGCGCAAAAGCCACGGAGCGCACGCTGGGTTTGCTGGTGGAAGAAGAATTCAACATCCGGGTGCTGACCCTCGAACAGGGATTCGATCCCGATCTCTACATTCGCCGCAAGGGTAAAGACGCATACGGAGCAGCTTTGCGCGCTTCGCAGAAATATTTTGATTACCTGATCGAGCGTGCGCGCAGTCATTTTCCAGTTCGCAGCGCCGAGGGCAAAAAAAATGCTGTGAACTATCTGTTGCCCCATATTCAACGCGTGCCCAGCCGCATTGTCCGCGACGAACTGGCGCAGGAGATCGCGCAGAAGCTGGGTATTGACTCGGCTGTGCTCCGGCAGGAATTGCGGCATGTGGCTGCGCATCGCTCCGCGGCGTCAGTGAAAGCTTCCGCGGAAGCGCAAGCTACCGACGCCGAGCGTATTCTCATCCGGGCGCTGGCTTCGGCGCACCAGATGCAGCCCGGAGCCGACCATGTTTCCGCTCGCGACGGTGCGGAAGAAGAATTCGATCCCGCGCGCCAGGCGCGCTACGCACTCGAGAATGAGGGCCTTCATCGCGGTTTAGCCACAGAATCGCTGGTCGATGCACTACTCAACGCGGGGACGGAAATTGCCGATGTAATGGAGGTGCCATGTTCCGACGGTGAGCGCCGTATGCTCGCTTCCATCCTTTTGAAGGAGGACGAGGAACTCAGCGCTGAGCGTCTCGAGGGCGCAGTGCGCGCACTACGCCGTATCCGTTTGCGCCGTCACCTCGACCGGGTGCAGCGCGAGCTGAAGAAGCCCGGCATCAGCGACGATAGAGTACGCATGAAAGAGTTATTGCTTGAGCTAGAGCGGCTGAGCCGAGCGTTAAGAGATCCAAGCCTGGCCGAACCTGTGTTGAAGAAAACGGGCTGAAAAAGCGCTGTGAGTACGCCTTGAAACAGGAAAAGTGCCCAAAACAGGTTGAAACAAAACGGCCCTTGGTACCATCTAAGTATTTAGCAGAATTAGGGATAGCGGCGGGCTACGGGATTTCGCGGGGCAACTGATAGACGGCGCAGCACTTATGTGCTAAACTCTGTAAGTTTGTGCTAGGTGCACAACTCCGCGCCACCCCATATTCCCACCTTTTAAGACTGTACCACGACGCTCCGCGCGAGCGAATTGACGAATTTGAGGACACGCCTCTTGGCTCTTGAAGACAAGTACGACGACATTAAAAAGCTGGTCGATGCCGGGAAAGAGAAGGGATATCTCACCTACGATCAAGCTAACGACTTGATCCCGCACGATGTGCACAGTCCCGAAGACCTGGACGACCTGCTCACTACGATTGGCACGCAAGGCATCGACGTGCTGGAGGGCCCAAAACTGCCTTCCGCCGCGCTCGACAAGAAGTTCGACGAAGGCGAAGAGGGAGAAGATGTCGAACTCGACCTCACTCCCGGCGCTCTGGAAAAAACCAATGATCCCGTCCGCATGTATCTGCGCGAGATGGGAACCGTCCCGCTGCTGACTCGCGAAGGCGAAGTAGAAATCGCCAAGCGCATCGAGCGCGGCCAGTTGCGCGTGCTTAAAGCACTTTCCCGGTCGCCCATCGTGATTCACGACCTTCTTGCCATGGGCGAAGACCTGAAAAAAGGTGTGCGCTCCATCAAGGAGGTTGTCACCTTCGACGAGGAGGAAATCACCGACGAGATTCTGCAGAACCGCTTGAACGAATTCACCGGCAAGATCGACGACATGGCCAAGCTCTACAAAAAGGTCGGCGTCCTGCAGGAGAAATACGCAACCGTTTCGCAAAAGAAGCGTCCCAAGGATCACCGGCGCGCCCGCCGCAATCTGGCCCGCGGCATCGTGCGGGTTTCTCTGGCCGTGCGCAAGCTCGGCTTTACCAATGCCGAACGCAAGCGCCTGATCGACCGCGTCAACAAAACTGTTGACAGCATGCGTTCGCTCGACCGCCAGGCTGGGAATCTCGAGCGCAAAGCCGACGCCACGCGCAGTGAAGATCAAAAAAAAGAATACCGCCGCCAGGCTCGCGCCGTAAGAAGCGAAATTGAAAAACTCGAAGCCGAGGCTGGCCTGTTGTTCCAGGAGATCAAGCGCACTCAGCGCGAAATCATCCAGGGCGACATGGACGCGGAACAGGCCAAGCGCGAGCTGATCGAAGCCAACCTCCGCTTGGTCGTCTCGATCGCAAAAAAATATACCAACCGCGGCCTGCAGTTTCTCGATCTGATTCAGGAAGGCAACATCGGCCTGATGAAAGCCGTGGACAAGTTCGAATATCGCCGCGGGTATAAGTTTTCCACTTATGCCACGTGGTGGATTCGGCAGGCGATTACTCGTGCAATTGCTGATCAAGCGCGTACGATTCGCATCCCCGTCCACATGATCGAAACCATCAACAAGCTGATCCGCACTTCGCGGCAGCTGGTGCAGGAACTGGGACGCGAACCTACGTCGGAAGAGATCGCTAAGAGAATGGACATCCCCGTCGCGAAAGTACGGAAAGTTCTCAAAATCGCGCAGGAACCCATCTCGCTCGAAACTCCCATCGGCGAAGAAGAGGATTCGCATCTCGGCGACTTCATCGAAGACCGCGCCGTAGTCTCGCCGGCCGAGGCCGTAATCAACGTGAACCTCAAGGACCAGACCGGACAGGTCCTGCGCACGCTGACCCCGCGCGAAGAAAAAGTCATCAAGATGCGTTTCGGCCTCGAAGACGGCAGCGAACACACTCTGGAAGAGGTCGGCCAGTCATTCGCCGTGACCCGCGAACGCATCCGCCAGATCGAAGCCAAAGCCCTGCGCAAACTGCGACATCCCTCGCGCTCGCGCAAGCTGCGGGCGTTCATGGATGGAGTTAGGGACTAAGGTACCATCCCCACACACTTGTCATTCCGAATTGGGCCGAAGGCTCGATGAGGAACCTGCTTTCCGGAACATAAGGCAAATGCCGTTGACGTGGTCGCCGTGGCTGGTACGATTGGTGTTGGCAGGCGTCGTCCAGCACCACTAAGTGTTTAGCGAACGTTGTTCAGTACGAAAGCCCCGAGCGATCCTTGGGGCTTTTGCTTTTGTGTTCGTGGTGCCTCAGTCGTGGCCGGCGGAAGGATGGGCCAGCCCCCTGTCCGTGGAATTCCGCTCTTGCTAAGAGCGTTTGGTATTGCTGCGACACTCCACCCACTAAGCCATAATCTTACTTCTAATGTCTTGACGGACTTTTGAAACTATATCATACTCAAACATATGAGTACAACTGAGAAGCTCGAAACTGTATGGTTCACGACGAAGGGGCAGGTCGTCATCCCACTTCGCTTGCGCAAGCAATTCGACATCGAGGATGGGACAAAGGCCGTGGTCCAAGCTACACCGGAGGGAATACTTCTCAAGCCCATGACGGCGGCGCTCATCAAGCGCGGGCGCGGTATCCTCAAGCGCACGCCGGGAAGCAAGCCGCTGACGGAAGACTGGGCTCAGCACAAGAAACAAGAACGGGCACTCGAGGAGCGCCATGCCGGCTAAGGTGCTCGACAGCTTCGCACTTATCGCCTACTTCCGCGACGAGCCGGGTGCGGGGACGATGGAAGATATGCTCGTCTCCGCCGGCAAGAAGGACAGCCCGCTCCTCATGACCGATGTGAACTACGCCGAGGTGAAGTACTCCATCGTGAAGAAAAACGGCCCGGCGGCGTGGGCGGAGGCCGCGAAGGTCCTTCAGGGCCTGCCGATTGATTTTCATTCCACGACTCGCGCGCTGGCCGACACCGCGGCCGATTTCAAGGCGCGCTTCAAATTGAGTTTGGCCGACGCCTTTGCCGCCGCGCTGGCAAAGGAAAGGAGGACTGAACTCGTCACTGGCGACCCCGAATTCAGGCCACTCGAAAGGGAAATCAAAATTCACTGGCTGAAATAATCGCATTCCAGGAAGCTATGGCATACGAAGAGCTGTTTACCGATTTATTGAAGGCCGAGCGCGAGGAGGACATGGCCGACGCTCTTACAGTTTTCGGCTTAGAAGAGTTCTCCGATTCTAACTGGCCCCCTCGGCGGGATCGGAAACAACTACGGGATCATCGGGGCGCAACAGGTAGATGCTATCGGTGACGACCATCGCTCTACCCACCCACTCTCACTTTCAAGCCTGTACGTCTTTGATGTGGGTCGCAATGTACCAGGTATTGCCGAACGGATCGGTCACTCCACCCGAGCGATCGCCGTAGGGTTGGTCTGCCGGCGCCTGGATTGACTTCGCGCCCGCCGCCAAAGCCCGCTGATACACGGCATCACAGTCCGGCACATACATGTAGAACATCGACTGCATGGGTTGGTAGGGGCCATGGGCCTCGCCCATTTCGACCACGGCATCGCCGACGCGAATCTCGGCGTGATGAACCACGCCGTCGGGCGAAGCGTACTTCCCCAACTCCTGTGCGCCGAAGGCTCGTTTCAGGAAGCTGATCACCGGCTCCGCACGCAGCGGATGCATGTATACATTCACATTATGCAATCCCTTCGGTATGTAGTTCTCGCCCTTGTGCGTGGCGATGTACCAGTAGTTGCCAAACGGATCCTTCACGCCCGCGCCCCGTTCTCCGTATTCGTGATCCTGTGGTTCGCTGACCGAAGTTGCTCCCGCCTGCAAAGCCTTCTCATAGGCGGCGTCGGTGTCCACGACATAGACGTGCAACGCCGTCGTGTTCGGCTTGGCGTTGAATGGCTTGCCCGGAATCCCGCCTCCCATCATCAGCATGGTGTCGCCGATGCGCGTTTCCCCGTGAATTCCTCCAGCTCCGCCAATTGCCCGGAAAGTCTCCTCCGCGCCAAACGCCTGCTTTGCAAATGCGAGCATCGCATCTCCATCGGCCGCGATCACGTAAGGCGTCACCGTGCGGAAGCCCGGCGGAACCGGATTCACTCCCTTTTCCTTCGATGACATTTGCCCGCCCTCAGGCCCGGTTGTCATCCCCTTCATACGCCGGTGCATCTCTTCGACCGACAGTTCTTCCTTCACCGTGCCGATGTTCCAGGTATAGCCGAAGGGATCAACAAAGCTTCCCTCACGGCGGCCGTAGAACTGATCTTTGATCGGCCGAACCGTTTTCAACCCGGCAGCCACGGCACGTGCCGCGAAAGAGTCCACGTCGGCAACCTGCAGGCCCAACTCAACCGGCGAGAAGCCCAGCGTTTCCGCGCTGAACCTTCCCCCTTCCGGCCATTCTTCGGAAAGCTTGATCGACGAGTCGCCGATCGTGATATCGGCATGCGCGATTGATCCTCCCACTTCGAAGCGCATTGTTTCCTTCGCGCCAAAGGCCTGCTTGTAGAACTCGATGGCTTTGGCCGCATCTTTGAACGTCAATCTTGGGCTTGCGCTCGTGCGAACAGCGACAACGGGTTCAGCAACGGTACTCATAGTTCTTCTCCCTTCTAACAATTCAGACTTAAGTCGTGCCTTAAACTCTTCCCGCGGCAGGTCACGCAAGTCCGTAGCCACGCGCACCAGCGGCTCGACGCTAGCCTCCACCTTTACAGGCCTGCCATCCACTCGCGCGAGCATTCCGTCGACCGCCCGGTTCAGCTGCTCGATCTTCTTCGCGTCGCTGTTTGGCGGATTCAGAGAGCGCTTAGGCATCGGCACCCTCCATGCGCGCCCGCAGACTGCTGAGTGCGCGAAATTGCAACTGCTTCACCGCTCCTTCTGTCTTCCGGATTTCCTGCGCGACTTCCTTAATGCTTTTTTGCTCCACGAACCGCAGCACCACCACCCGGCGCTGCTCGACCGGCAGCGTATCCACCAAGCGAAACAACGTTGCCTTGCGCTCCACTTCTTCGAATTCTGTACCGCCGGCCTGCGCCGATTCAATCGCTTCCGGCTCGTCGATCGCCTGCTCGCGGCTCTTGCTTTGCCAGCGGTCTGAAATCAGGTTCGCTGCAATCCGGAACAGCCACGCCGCAAACGGAATCCCACGCCACTCAAATCTCCGCAAGTTGGCCAGCGCATGATGAAATACCTCGGAGGTCAGATCCTCGGTTTCCGCCCGATCCCCCACCCGCCGCACAACGTAGGCGTAGACGCGCTCGAAATTGATCTGGTAAAGCTCCGCAAAACGCGCAGGATCCTTCTGCGCCGCCTCGATCAGAAGCCGCTCGTCCGCTTCTCTCTTCAGAGCCTTCAACGAATTCTCCGCGCGGAGTAGTCTTACACAGGGATAACGGCAGGGACGAAGAAAAGTTACGAGGAAAATATTTATGTCGGAGCCGGGCTTTTCGCGTAGTACAAATCCTCGATCGCCTTTTGCACCTTCGCCGAGACGGCTTCCAGATCCCGCACGCTTAGCCCAGAGGTTGAAATCGGCTCGCCCACCCGCATCTCGAGCGGTCGGCATTTGATGTGGTAGGTGTCCATCGGAAGCAGTTCGTAAGTTCCGATCAGGGCGACCGGAACAATATCCACCTGCGCTTTCAGCGCCAGAAAAAAAGCCCCCGGCAGAAACGGCTTGATCTCGCCGTCCGGTGTCCGGCCGCCCTCGGGATAAATGACCAGCGGCATTCCCGCCTTCAGACTCTTGACTGCTGATCGGATCGCCGCAATCGAATTGGTGGGCTTTTGCTGGTCGATGCACACCTGCCCCGAACGCTTCAGTTGCCAACCCACAATCGGATACGACAGCAATTCCTTCTTGAAAACAATGCGGAATTGAAATGGGAGGTAAACGTAGAGTACCGGAATATCCATCGCCGAAGCGTGATTCACCGCGTAGACATGGGGCTTGGTTGTATCGATCTTCTCCAGGCCCGTGACCTTCACCGGAGACATGATCGTTTTCATAATGCACCACGACCAAGCCCGCGAAAACCAGTGCAGACGCCGTCCGTTCCGGTCGAACAATCCGCCGGGAAGCGCGATCAGGCCGAGGACCAGTGTGTACAGCCAGATCAGCGGATCAAGAATGAAATACGAACGGAGCCGGCTCAGCCACCCGTACTTTTTCCCCGGGATCGCGTGCGGAGTGCCCCGCTGCGCAGCGTTCGGGGCAGCGATCGGGGCGGCCTGTGGGCTCTGCTCCACTTCCACTGATGATGATGAGTTCGTTTCCTGCACCCTTCTATTCTAGGGGAAAACCGCCCGTCCTTGTCATCCCGAGCAAGCGTCGCGCTCTTGCGACGCATTACTCGCGTGTTTGGCTCGCTTCCTTATCAGATTCCCACACCAACCGCGCGCATCATTTCGCCCACCAGATAAATCGACCCAGTAATCACAATCACCGTGGAAGGCTTGGCAAGCGTCCGTGCCCGCTCCACGGCCTGGTGAACATCTTGTACTGCCTCGATCTCAACCGTGGTTCGCGCCGCTGCCTGCTGAATTTCTTCTGGCGACGCCGCTCGCGGATTCGCCGGCCTGGTTGCGATTACTCGCTCTGCCAGCGGAAACAGAATTTCCGTCATCTCCGAGATTGCCTTGTCCCGCATCGCGCCGAAAACAAAAATCAGCGGACGGTCTTCATAGCGCTCCGAGAGCGCGGAACGTAGTGCCCAGGCGCCCGCCGGATTGTGCGCCACATCGATGACCATCTCCGGCCAGCCCTCGCCCGCCGGGATCACCTGAAAGCGCCCCGGCCAGCGCGTCTCCCGGATACCTCTCTCCATGCTCGCTGGCGTGATGCCCCTGAATCCTTGCTGCTTCAACTCGACCGCCGCCGCAATCGCGAGAGCCACGTTCCGCAGCTGGTGACGCCCAACCAGCGGCGTCTCCACCAGAATCTCCTCATCCATCACTGATAGGAGATATCGATACACGAAGCTGGCTTTGCCTTGCTCGGTACTCGGTACCAGGTACTCGGGACTATGAGGCGAAACTGGCGGCACATAAGGAACGGCGTTCACCGCTCTCGCCCCCAGCTGCAGGATAGTATTTCCGATCACATCGTTCGCTTCGGGTTGCTGCGGCAGCGTCACCACCGCTCCGCCAGGACGAATAATCCCAACTTTCTCGCGCGCAATCTCCCCCACGGTATTCCCGAGAAATTTTTGATGATCCAGCGATATATCGGTGATCACGCTGACTCGGGGTTCCACCACGTTCGTGGCATCCAGTCGTCCGCCCATCCCGACTTCGAGCACCGCCAGGTCTACCTTCTCGTCGGCGAAGTGTTCAAACGCAATCGCCGTCATCATCTCAAAAAAACTCGGATGCCACGGCAACGCTGCCCGCTCCACCAACTTCTCCGCAACGCGATCCACCTCGCCCTGCAGGAACGCAAAATCGTCATCGCTGATCTCTTCGCCATTCACCCGAATCCGCTCGTTGATTCGCACCAGATGCGGTGAGGTGTACAGGCCCGTCCTCAATCCCGAAGCCCGCAGGATCGAAGCCAGAGTCGCCGCCGTTGACCCCTTGCCATTCGTGCCCGCAATCAGCACGCTGGGAAAGCGGCGCTCCGGATGATCCAGCGCCTGCAACAGCACCTGCATGTGCGCAAGATCGAATTTGTGCGAAGGCGTCTGGGCCAGTTCGTGCCCCAGCGCCAACAGACGGGCGACCGCGGTTTGATAGGAGGAGGCTTTCAGTTCTCGACTCTTCGCCGCCAGGTCTTAGCAACCAGCCAGCGGCTTTTCCTCGTTTCAGATTATCAAACCGGGGCGAAATATCGCTTCTCGCTCACAACCAAGAAGCCACGGGGAGTCAGGTTGGCTTGGAGGCGGGGGTTGGGAAAGGCTTGATTGATGGAACTCAGCTCGTTAGCCGGCCACTCTTGAAAGGTGTCAAGTGCTCGCCTTCGCTCTAAGAGATGCTTTGGATGGAGGGTGTTTATATCAGCATCTTGCTCTGCTGGCGGCGGGCAGGATGGTTGGGGTCGGTGAATTCGAGCAGTTCGATGGGCGCGCCGTTTTCGACTATGAACGCCACGCGGACGCCGTCGGATGGGCTGTTGGGAGGAATCAGGATTTCGCGGCCAGCAAGCTCGGAGGCGAGATCAGCCACTTCAAACGCAACGTGCGGAACTTGCCGGACGAGATCAGGGACCGCCGCGTCCGCTTCGAAACGCATCCACTCCACGCCAAATTCGCTTTTCTCGTGGCTGACGACAAACAGTTTCAGATGTTTCAAGTGGGTCTCGCCAGGCTTTGCTTCAGTAGTGGGAATTCCGATGTGATGGTACCGGCGCATTGTTTTTCGCTCTCCGTAGAATTGGCACAAATTCTACGCTGTCGTTACCGCGTTTGAAACCGCGCCCTCGTGACCAGGCTTTTGAGGCACGAAGTCAAATTGTACTTCACTGGTTTTGGCACAAAGCCACTTGGCGCCGGCATTTCCGACTCCTGCCCCTTCGACAGGCTCAGGGCAGGCTCTTCGCAAAAAACGCGAAGGAACGGGGCACCCACTGTGTTGGCATTGCCCGCAAGATCAAAAGCCTGGGCCACCCCAGTAGCCTGGCTGTCGCAGAGTTGTCTGTCACTGTTTCAAGTAACGAAGCGCGACACTTCCTGATTTAAAAAACTTTGACTCAATAAGCTTTAATTGCAAGCTCTCCCGCAAGCTGACACCTTCCAACAACCGCCTTCCTTCCCCCGCAATGATTGGCCCAACGGCAAAATAATATTCATCCACCAAGCCAAGCTCGATAAGTTGTGAAGGAACATCGACACCACCGACTAAAATATTTTTGCCTCGTTCTTTCTTCAATTTAAGTATTTCGTCGCCAGGGTTCGTACGAACGATTCTCGTGTTTTTATCCTCAGCGCTATCGAGTGATCGTGAAAAAACGAGTTTGTCGATGGAGTCAAATGCTCGAGCAAATTCGTTCTCTGCCTTTGTCTCAGACTGGCTTTTTGCGATATCAGGCCAATAAGGAACCATCAATTGATAGGTTTTACGCCCAAAGACGAGCAGGTCGACATCTTGCATGAGGTGGGTAAAGTATTCATGTGTTTCTTCATCAGCCAGTTGTTTGGTGTGGTCGCAGCAGCCATCCAGGGTAATGTTGATTGCGAAGATTACATTTCTCATCTGATTGTCCTGACCCCTTTCAGCGCTCATGAGACTTTGAAGCCTTGGCGGGTGGCCTGCCTTTACGATCTTTGCGTGCACCGTTCCCACTGAGCGTGCCCCATCCTTGCGTTCTTTGGCAGGGGACGAAACTGGGGACGGACGGGACGCTTTCCGTTTTTCCACGGGAAATTGGGGAACGTTCCGTCTGTCCCCAGCTTTTCGCGGCGACTTTCTTTACTACTGCCTCATCTCAGCGGCCACGTCGTCGCCGAACTTCTCTTGGATATACTTTTGGGTCTCGGGATCGAAGTCGGTCATGTCAAACATCCGGCGAACTTCGACCATTTCGTTATCCTTTCCGGGGATGCGCGAGGCCCATTCGAGCGCCTTTTCGCGCGACTTCACCTGGATGATCCAGTAGCCGCCGATCACTTCCTTCGCTTCGGTAAACGGACCGTCGGTCACTTTCGATTTTCCGTTTTTGAAGGTGATGCGCGCGCTCATCGTCGCGGGCGGGGTCAGCCCGTCGAGCGCGAGCAGCACGCCGGCTTTCTGTAGTTCCTCGTTGTACTTGCCCATTGCCTCCATGCTTTTGAGGTCGGGCGCCCAGCCGGGTTTTGCGTTTTCGTAGACTTTCGGAAACATGATCATCATGAAGCGCATGGCGTTCTCCTTGGGTAATGAGTATCGAGTGTTGTGCGGACACCTTATCAGGGCCGCTACTTTTATATAAGAGCCTGGACCGCGCCGGGCACAGAAAGTTGTCAGGCGCCGGGTGCGCGGTGCGGCTCCACTTACTCGTCGAACGGGGTGGCGGGGAATCGACACTCGATTTGCAGATTTTTCGAGCGGGTGGCCCACATCTCCCATTTCGCGACGCATCCCTCAACTATACTGGGTGCCCCATTTCTCGCGTTCTTGGCGAGAAGTGGGGCTTTTGGTCTGAGCTCACGTTAAGCCCAGCCAATGTTCATCCGTCACAGACGTGACCTCGCATTGGTGCGTAGGTTTTCCCCATGCCCTGGGGCTTAAAGCGTTATTACGGCACGGGAAGCCTCCATTTCATCACCTGGAGCTGCTACCGACGCAGACCGCTACTTGGCAATCCCGCGCGCTGCGACCTGGTGCTTGCTGTCCTCGAGTTGATGCGCGTTCGCTATCGGTTTGCTGTGATCGGATATGTGGTCATGCCCGAACACGTACATCTGCTGATTTCCGAACCTTTGATTGGCGATCCCTCGAAGATAATTCAGGCCGTGAAGTTGAGCGTCTCCCTGCGGCTGGCGATTGGGGGCGAATTCTCCGGCCGGTTCTGGCAGAGCCGTTTCTACGATTTCAATCTGTGGGGCCAGCAAAAAGAGGTTGAGAAGCTGAAGTACATGCATCGCAATCCGGTGGTGCGCGGACTCGTGGCGAGTCCGGAGGATTGGCGGTGGAGTAGCTACCGATCTTACGCTTATGGAGAAGCGGGATTGGTTCGTATCAACGACTGGACCTGGTGGGAGGAGAGAATTCGACGGAGCGCTGGCTGAGGTTCAAGCACGCATCAAAATCAGACTTGGGTGCTGGGTGCCCCATTTCTCGCGTTCTTTGCGAGAAGTGGGGCTTTTGGTCTGAGCTCACGTTAAGCCCAGCCAACGTTCATCCGCCACAGACATGACCTCGCATTGGGGGCAAAACCCGGGACGGGGAGCCGTCAGTCCCCGGTTTCCGTCGGTGGAAGGAGAAAATTCGGCGGAGCGCTGGCTGAGGGTTGGTAGGTGTCGGCGAAAAGCCCCACTTCTCGCCAAGAACGCGAGAAATGGGGCACCCGGCGTTTACCATTTTTCGTTCTTGTCTTTGCCTGCGCCGTTCCAACTGGGGGCGCCCCATCCTTGCGCGGTTTTCGCAAGGGTGGGCGCCACGAACTTCGATCCAGACTTCCGTTCTCAGGACTTATAGGTCGGAGGTTCCCACCCTTGCAAAGAACGCAAGGGTGGTGTCTAAGAAAACAAGGATGGCCATCCGCCTATTCAATTTTCGAACAGTGGTTCGACAGCCCTTTCCAAGCGCTCCCCTGCTTCACGGCCGTCATGCTGCAGATAATAGTTCGAGCGCGGTGCTGGCCCTCAATCACAGCGTCGTAACTTTCTTTGAAGCGCGCAAGCCCGACATTTCCGACAACCTCGGTTTGCACATCGCTGATATCGCTCTTGGTGAACTTATTGTTGCTCGGATCATTGGCATCCTTGATCAGTTGCGCTTTCGGAATCCACGTGCCGAAGCTCGTGCCTTCGACATAGGCAGCGGCCAAGTTCGCTTCCATCCACTTGGCGTCATTGTTGGTCTGCGCTTTGTTAGCCTCGTCTACCCACTTGTCGAATGATGCTTTCGAGTCGCCGCTACCCATTTGAGCGGCAATGCCTGCGATGCTGAGACAAACTGCGCAAAGCGATATTGCGAGAAGCTTCTTCATACGTAGCCCTCTCCTGTGTTTGAATTTTCAATGGTTCAGCGGCAGCAAGGCTGTCACAGCCTCGGCGTGAAGTCAAGCGGGCTTCGCAAGTTTTATCTTCCCGCACTTCCGTTCTGGCTGGGCCGAAGGATTTTCCACGCTTCCTTATATCCCTCGTACAGGTACCGATCTTTCATGTGTGGCTCCATCGGGAAGAGCATCGGGCCTTTTTTCAGATGGTCACCGTTGACCAGCACCCGCGCCGGGATGAGGTACCAGGCGTCCTGCGGGATGACGTAAGCGGCGAACAAATCGAGTTGCTTCAGGGTATAAGGCGCGCTGGCACGCTCAAACTCACAGCGGTATCCCGTGCCAACGCGGTAGGTGGTCGACTTCACCTGGATCCTCACGATGCGGTTGCCGAAGTTGACGGCTACGTCAAAGGGCTGGGAGTCTCCCCACGGCTTCAGGACCTTGTAGCCCCAGCGCAGGGCTTCGGCGATGAACTTGGCTTCCACCCATTCGCCTCGCTCCTTATAATTCTTGAAAACGCCAAACTTGGCCATCTCACTCCCAGGGGAACGCGCCTTACATCTTCCCGACACGAAAAAAGGCGCAGCCTGTAGGCCGCGCCTTCATTTTCTTAAAGATTTACTTTATATCTATATTATATCATATTGAGAATGGTCGCTGGGACATTTCTAGAAATATTTGGGTAAGAATTTACTTGACTAACCATGGTGAGTGTGCTACCTTAGCAGCATGGAAAGCACACAGCCACAGACACTTCAAGCCGCGATCCGGCACTTTTCGGACGAGCAAGTCTGCATTGACACCGTAGCTCGCCTCCGATGGGCAAATGGCCCGGAATGCCCTGCGTGCGGCCACAAAGAGCACTACTACCTGAAGACCCAGAAGCGCTGGAAGTGCAAGGACTGCCACAAGCAATTCTCCGTAAAACTCGGGACCATCTTCGAGGATTCGCCGATCACTCTGGACAAGTGGCTCACCGCTCTCTGGATGCTGGTCAACTGCCGGAACGGGGTTAGCTCTTATGAAGTGGCCCGCGCTCTGGGCATCACCCAAAAGTCGGCATGGTTTGTCCTGCATCGTCTGCGCTTCGCCCTGCAAACTGGCAGCCTGACCAAGCTCGGCGGTAGCGGCACCCCGGTTGAAGTGGACGAAACTTTTATCGGTGGCAAGGCCCGATTTATGCACCGCGACAAGCGGGAGCGCATGAGCAGCCAAGGTGGAATGCAAGGCGGAGTACACGGCAAGGCCGTTGTCATGGGAATGCTGGAGCGCGGCGGTAAAGTGAAAGCCAGCGTGATTCCTCACCGCAAACAAAACTTGCCGGAGCAGATCGTGCGCGAGATGGTTGAGCCGGGATCGGAAGTTCATACCGATGAGTTTCCCGGCTACTACAATCTGAAGGACGGTTACATTCACAAGGTGGTCAATCATCTCGAAGGCTACGTGAAAGAGAACGTCCACACTAACGGGATTGAGAACTTCTGGTCGTGCCTGAAGCGCGGAATCTCTGGCACCTACGTTGCAGTTGAGCCGTTTCATTTGTTTCGCTACGTCGATGAGCAAGCGTTCCGATTCAACAATCGCAAAGACGCGAACGACCGACCATTGAAAGATTATGAGAGATTCGAGCTAGCCTTATCGCAGATTGCGGGGAAGCGGTTAACCTTCGCAGAGGTGACTGGCAAGGTGGGAGAAACGACCTTCTAACCCTTTGCGCGGGAAGCGCGGACCGAAGCCCGTTTCGTCCGCTGTTTCCGCATCCGCTTCTCGCGGTCGAGTTGCGCCTTGAGCGCGGAGTGCGGAACAGACAAGACTTTTTTAAGAGCCGTTTCAAACGTCGCGTATTCACCCTGCTCATTCTTGGCCGAAGGTTTAGGGTGAGTCGCCAAAACTTGCTCCTAGAGAGCGAGTCTAGGCGACGTGCGTCACGGAAGTCAATCGGTAGATTTGGCGGTGTCATTAGTGCGGTCGTTGTTTTGCGGACTGCCAAATCAGGAGCGTCGCATGGCTGTATTTGTGGCAGGTTCCGATGAAAGTGCTGGCAAAACACAACATGATCGCTTCTATCTGGGAGGATTCGTAGCACCAGAAACAGATTGGTCTGATTTCTTTGCACCTGCATGGCAGGAGCGCGTTCTTGATGGTCCGCCGAATATTCCCTATCTCCACATGACTGATATTCGCAGTCGGCAATGGCTTGCAAGACACGGGCTGACGTGGGACGCGGGAGATGATCGCGTGGAGCAAGCCTTTGCGGTAATCCGCACGATGGGCAGCCTATATCCAATTGGCGCACATCTTAATGCAGGAAAATTCCGCGAGCAGTTCGCTACCCTAAAGATGGTCGTAGCCAGCGGCGGAGCCAAGTCTTATGAGCCTGATTATCTTTGCTTCCTAGCCTATACCGTGATTGTTCTGGATTATGTGGCAACGGTCCATCCAGAAGCTGAAAAAGTGGATTTCATGGTCGAGCGGAAGTCTGAAGCGACGAAGCATATCCAGGAATTTCACTCCCACACGGCGAAACATCTGAAAGCACTTGGGAAGCCATGGTTAAGTGATCTCGTAGGAGAGATTATTCCCGGCGGCAAAGACCGTGTGCCGCTACAGGCGGCCGATGTGCTTTGCTGGCATTCCGCACGTAGCAAATCACGCGACATGGATAGAGCCTCTGCTAGTCGTTACGTCAGCATCGCCCACAACCCCGGATTTCTTCATGAGATAACAAATGGCGACATGAAGCAATTGGCCCATTCAATGGGTCTTAAACCTGTAGCGAAGAAAAAGAGCTAGGGATATAATTCGCGGCGCTATGCAGACGGGATCTCACTATTCGGTTCATTGCCCTGATTGCGGAGAGACCATTCGGCTCCCCGAGAAAACGCTTGAGCGAATAGCTCACTCTCCAGCGGGCCAATCCACGGGAAAAGAGATTGCTGCTCTCGTATGCAATTCATGCAAACACGCGCGAACTCAAAATTGCGCCGGACTGCCTCCGGTTTCAGCCTTGGGTATCGTGGAAGTGCTATCGCATTTCGGGGGCTGGATCGTGACAGGATGGCTGCAATGCGAAGAACAAACCTGTGGCACTCACCTAGCATTAGTAATGAAAGAGAATTCTCCCATTCCATTCGAAGCGATGAAATGGTATGTGAACTGTCCGACTTGTGATCGTCCGATCCCGAAACCCGAGACGAAGCAAAAAATGTAAAGCGACCCACGCGCACATCCTGTACACTGGATTTGCGCGGTAGAATTGTTCAGAACTCCAACGGCCCGGACTAGCATCCGGGCTTTTCTATTTTGAGCTACGGGCCAGCCGCCACAACCAGAACGCGCCCAGCAGGATGAGCGGCAGATATGCGCCAACCATCCAATCCAGCACACTCAAATGCAATCGGTGGATGCCGATGCTTGGCTCAATACTTGGCTCCCAGATTGGCAGCGGACCCAACCCTGTGGCCAGCAACATCCAGCTCGCAATCGCCGCCCATGCTGCGGCAGCTATTGTTGCGCCCGCCATGCCCGCAAGTAAAAGTGCTCGTTTCATGCTGTCACGCCTTCCTTTGCATGAACGCAATTCTCTCGCCGCTCGTCCCAACGCGCAAGTATTCTCGAAGCTAAAGCGCATTCGCAAGTTGCAACCTGAAAGCTCACGATCTTAGGCCCACTTTTCGAGCGTCGAAACCAACGCTGTTCCTGTCACGGCAACTTCTTTGGTATCAGCGTGTGGTTAGTCATGTCGATTAGTACCAATATTTGCCTCATGCTATCAGGCACTTGGGCAAAGCTCACCCGTTTACCTATTGACAGATTTTTCCACAGGCATGTTCCCCGCAAACATCACATCTGCCGGGGAACTGCAGCAGGTAGAGTAAATGCTAAGGTCTTCATGTGTCTGCTGGACGTGCCTTGTCCCAACGCGTATTCGCAGGGCGTCCGACACATGCCATCCTTCGATTCCTTGACTGGCTGGCCGAGCGTACTCTTCCCGCAGAGACGATTGCCGCGCATCATCTGACTGGGCGGCGTGGAGAGGAGGCGGCTTACTTTCATCTCAGGAAATTGGGATACACGATGGTAGCGCGCAACTTCCGGTCGCCGCGCTGCCGGGGAGAGATTGATTTGATCGGATGGGAAGACGATGTTCTTTGCTTCGTGGAAGTTAAGACACGGACGACGCGCGATGTGAAGCCCGGGGAAGCGGCGGTCGACCGGCATAAGCGCCGCGAGATCGCGATGGTAGTGCGCGAGTATTTGCGGCGCTTTCCACTTTCGTGCCAGTGGAGATTCGATGTGGTCAGCGTATACTATGCCCAGTCCAAAGCCAGCCAGCCGCAGATTGAAGTTTTTCGGAACTCCTCCCTGACGGCGTAGAATTGTGGATTCGTCCATCCTACTTGTGAGGTTTGGTGAGTGCCTGAGCTGAGAAAAGATCCTATTGTTGGACGCTGGGTAATTATTTCCACCGACCGCGCGAAGCGTCCGACGGATTTTGCGCGGGAAAATGTGAAGTTGAAGGGCGGCTTCTGTCCCTTCTGCTACGGAAACGAGGGCAAGACTCCGCCGGAAATTCAGGCGTACCGTCCAGGATCGAATGGTGGTCCAGCCTCGCAGCGCGATACTCCGGGTTGGACCGTGCGAGTGGTACCAAACAAGTTTCCTGCGCTGGGGATTGAAGGCAATCTCAACCGTCAGGCCGAAGGCATGTTCGATCGGATGAACGGCGTCGGGGCGCACGAAGTGATTGTGGAGACGCCAGACCACAATGCCAGCCTGGCAACGCTGCCGCCAAAGCGCATCGAAGATGTCCTGTGGACGTTTCGCGACCGCATCCTCGATCTGAAAAAAGACCGGCGTTTCAAGTACATTCTGTTATTCAAGAATCACGGCGAAGCAGCGGGAGCATCGCTGGAACATGCGCACTCACAGCTGATCGCACTGCCGATCCTGCCGATCAACGTGGTTCAGGAACTTGAAGGCGCAAAACAATACTTCCTCTACAAAGAACGCTGCGTCTTCTGCGACATCATTCGACAGGAGCTTGAAAATGGCAGCCGCGTGGTAGCCGAAAACGAAAATTTCCTGACCATTGCGCCGTATGCGCCGCGCTTTCCGTTCGAGACATGGATTCTGCCCAAGCAGCATGAATCGGCGTTCGAAAATTCCTCCTCACACATGTTTGAAAACCTGGCCAAGGCGCTGAAGACGCTTCTGATCAAAGCGGACCGCGTGTTGGATAATCCGCCCTACAATCTTGTGGTCCACACTTCACCGGCGCAGGATCCAACCAACGATCACTATCATTGGCACATCGAGTTCATGCCGAAGCTGACCAAGACCGCGGGATTCGAGTGGGGCACGGGCTTTTACATTAATCCGACACCGCCCGAGGAAGCGGCAAAATTTCTACGCGAAGCCAGCGTGGAAGAGCCGGTTCCGGCAACGGCCGGTTAGAAGCCATCTCATAAATAGCACGGAGCAGCGGGTCGAGGTTCCTCAGGGGCTAAAGCCCTCGTCTCTAATTGGCTCTGGACGGCACGACTGAACGTCGTGCCCTTCCCGAACCCATTTATGAGATGTCTTTTAACGGAATAAGCAGGAAAAATAGGGCACGGGTTGAGAGCCGCGCCCTTTGCAGTCGGACAGAGAGAGAAGTTGATAGCGAGCGCGAACAGCTAACCGCATAGCCACAACTCTAGATAGGACTTTAGACTGGCTCGAAGTCGCGTTTGTCACAAGGATGTAAAAAATCGGGCAATGCGGAGGGTTCAGCGCGGGGTGTCTTTGGCTAGCCTTGAGTGCGATCCTGAAATTCTTCATGCCATGCCATTTGGATGGCTTCAAGCTTGCCCTCATTCGAGGTTTTCGGATCGCCTTTGAAGTCGGGGAGTTCGGTCACGTAGCGGTGGAGGTCGGTGAAGCGGACGGTCAGGGGATCGACCTCAGGATGAGTTTCAGACAGTAATATGCCGATGTCTTCGGCATCGTCCCAAGTAAGTGGTTTGGGCATTTGCGAATATCCTCGAGAAAAGCACTCAGCATTCAGCAATCGGCATTCAGCCCGTCATCGCCAATAATGGAAACCTTAGTCTTTCAAACGCAAGACCTCAAATTCCCTCAAGGTCTGAATGCTGACTGCTGCCGGCTGCTTTTAGTGATGTTCTTCCGATATGTAGTTGCGATTCCAGGCCGGTATCTCTACCACGACCTTCCCGGGCTTCGTAATCTGGACCTGGCAACCGAGACGCGAGTTTAACTGCAAGTCGGCCGCCATGTCCAGGCGGTCGGCTTCGTCGTCGTCCATCGGCGATAGATTTTCGGCCCCCTCTTTGATCCAGACGTGGCATGTGGTGCAGGCGCAATTGCCGCCGCAGGCGTGGTCGAGCGGGATTCCGTAGTTCAGCGCGATGTCGAGAATCGACTCTTCCTTGCCGTGATCTTCATAGGGCAATTTGCCGTGCTCGAACTGCACCGTCTTGCCCTCGGGCAGGAACGTGATCTGCACTGTGTTTGGGCCGAGCGTGTTTGGGCCGGGAGCTTCTTCGGTGGCTGTGCCGGCACCTTGCGATTTCTCTTGTGACATGTCTACCTCAATGATTCTTTCTTGTCATCCTGAGCGCAATTCATTTCGCGCAACGCGTGAAATGAACGAAGCCGAAGGATCTCTTCGCCCACCAACTACCTTCCCTGCGAAATTTATGTGACTGCAGGGATCCTTCGACTCCGTAAGACTTCGCCTTCGCGAAGCCTTACTCCGCTCAGGATGACAATTACTCAAACTCCGCTTTAGCCATGGGATGTGGCGCGGTGGGGCCTTCTCCCATATCGGCCTCTTCCATGGTCTTGCCTTTGAGCGCAACCGAGACAGCGCTGTCCATCATTAATTCTGCGAGGCGCATCGTCCCCTGGTTAAGCGCGTCGATGGCCTTGCGGATCGCCTGATAGTCCTCTTCGGACTTCACCGCGACCAATGCCTTCTCCATCTTTGCAATCTTTTTCTTCTCGTCGGTAGTGAGTTGCCCCCACGCCGGACTCTTCTTCGCTTTGTCGAGCGCAGCGAGGATGGTCGCGGCCTCGTTGCGCGCTTCGATGAGCTGGCGCTGCCGGAAATCCTCTTCAGCGCTGTCGAACGAGTCTAGAATCATGCCCTCGACTTGTTCGTCGGTCAGGCCGTAGCTGGGCTGGACCTGAATCTCAGATTCTTTGCCGCTGCGCTGTTCACGGGCCGAAACGTGCAAGATGCCGTTGGCATCAATCAGGAATTTCACTTCAATTCTCGCCATTCCTGCGGCCATCGCCGGAATACCTTTGAGATCGAAGCGCGCCAGAGAGCGGCAATCCTTTGCCAGTTCACGCTCGCCTTGCAAAACATGAATCGCGACGTTCGCCTGTCCGTCGACCTGCGTGGTATAGAACTGCGTCGCCGATGCGGGGATGGTTGAGTTGCGCAGAATTATTTTGTCGGTAACACCGCCCGCGACTTCGATGCCCAGGGAAAGCGGCGTCACGTCGAGCAGCAGCATATTCTCGGTGGCTTCCGATCCGCCGCCGAGGATGTTGGCTTGCACCGCGGCGCCCAGTGCAACCACTTCGTCAGGATTCAGATCGGTATGCGGTTCGCGGTGAAACAGTTCTTTCACAAGTGCGCGAACTTTGGGGATACGAGTAGATCCGCCCACGAGAACGACTTCGTCAATTTGCTCCGGCTTGAGGCCAGCGTCTTTCAAAGCCTGCTTGCATGGACCGACGGTGCGGTCAATGATGGGTTGGATCAGTTGCTCGAATTGTTCGCGCGTAATTTCGCGCAAATACCGCTTGCCGCCTGGCAGTTCAACATCGAGCTTCGTCGAAGGCTGTGACGAGAGCGCAATCTTGGCCTCGATCACAGCTTTTCGAATCGCTTGCACGGCTTCGGCGTTGCGGCGGAGGTCTAGTCCTAGATCACCGAGAGTATCGTCGAGTGCGATTGTAATCAGCAGATTATCGATGTCGTCGCCGCCGAGATGCGTGTCTCCGTTGGTGGCGATGACTTCGAAGATGCCGTCGTGCAGCTTGAGGATTGATATGTCGAAGGTGCCGCCTCCGAGATCGTAAACGGCGACAATGCCATTTTGCTTCTTGTCGAGACCGTAGGCGAGCGACGCGGCCGTGGGTTCGTTCACCAGACGAAGAACTTCAAGGCCAGCGATGCGGCCCGCATCTTTCGTGGCCTGGCGCTGCGCGTCGTTGAAATACGCGGGTACAGTGATCACCGCTTTGCTGACCTGGGCTCCGAAGAAGCGCTCGGCGTTGCGCTTGAGTTGACGAAGAATCAGCGCCGAAATTTCCGGCGGGGTGAACGTTTTATCGCCGAGCTTGATGCGCAAAACTTCACCGGCTTGCAGATCTTCGGCTAGCCGAAATGGAAAGAATTTCAATTCTTCTTGAACGTCATCGATACCGCGTCCCATGAGACGTTTGATGGAATAGACGGCGCGCTCCGGATGTTCGATTAGAGAATTACGCGCGGCGTTTCCGACGATGGGCTGGTTGTTGGTGTCCAGCGCTACCACCGATGGCACCAGATTCACACCGTCGTCGCCCGGGATCACGACAGGACTCTCCCCCTGCATAAAGGCCACGAGAGAGTTCGTGGTGCCGAGGTCAATGCCGACGATGCGATCAGAGGACATTTTGTGATTTTGCGATCGGGTGATTTTGCGATTGAAAACCCCTCGTCTTTCAATTGCACAATCGCCCCGATGACTCAATCTCTCAATTCTCTAAAACCTCGCTCACATCCCTCACCAGATTGCGGATGTAGTTTCTGCGGTTCAACAAATCCACCATTTTGTCGCGCTCCTGCTTGCGCTCTTCCTCTGAGACGGGCTGACCGTTCTGCTCGCGCTGGATCATTCCATCCCACACCTTCCAGCGATCCTGTAACTCGTGCAAGAGCGCCTCGTGCTTCTCTTCGAGTTCGAGCTTCTGCCGGCCGATTTCCTCGACCAGGGCCGGATCGTCCTCGCCCATCTTCTTCTGCGCGCGCAATTCTTCGAGTTGCATGTTTAACTCAAAAACCTCTTCGAGCAAATCGGGCGGAACGATCTGTTTCTTAACTTCTCCGCTGAAACGAGCCTGCTCAGTCGCGGATTTCGATTGCTCTTCCAGTTCCACGCCTTCCAGCTTGAGGAGATACTGAGTTCGCTTAATCGGATCTTTCAATGTGCGGTGAGCGTCATTGAGCAGCGAACTCTGCTGCAGGCTCCACTCCTGCTCCTGGCTGCCAGCCTTCGCGTTCAGATCAGGATGGAGCTTGCGGCTCAAGTCATAGAAGTCTCGATCCAAAGCGGCGACATCAAGGTTCAACTTGCGCGGCAGTCCGAAGAAAGTGAAATAGTCCACCGGCGCGGGAGGCTGAACCTTGCCGCAGGCCTCGCAGAAGTGCACTGCGCGCATGGTCCCACACGACCAGCACGATTGCGTTTCTTCGGGTACGGGCTTTGCGGTAATCGTCGTCAAATTCGTCATAACTCTGAAACAACTGTACGAGCAAATCCGTACCGCAGCAGACAAGGAGCTTCGTGGTGAGCTTTCTCGGACAGGAGTGTCCGAGCCACACGAGCAGACCTCAAGCGGAGAAAGACGTGCCGCAGCCGCACGACTTCGTGGCCTGGGGATTCACGAAGACGAATCCCTGTTGCATCAGCGTCTCCTGATAGTCCAGGACCATGCCGTGCAGGTAGATAAACGACTTCGGATCGACGAACACTCGCACATCGCCGTACTGAAAAATGCGGTCGCGTTCGCGCGGCTGGGTGTCGAAGCGGATGTTATAGCTTAGACCGGAACAGCCGCCACCCTGTACGCCAAGGCGCAAACCACCCTGCTCGGGCGAAATGCCTTCTTTGGCCATCGCACTGCGAACCTTAGCCAGGGCTTTGTCGGTAACCTGAATGCCCTTGGCGGGTGCGGTTTGCGGGGCTTGCGCGGTTTGTTCGGTTGCCGTTGTCATTCCAATTCCTGACACAGTTCCTCAGCGGCTAAAGCCGTCATCAATAGGGGACGCTTACGGCACGACTGAAGTCGTGCCTTTCCCAACCGTTTACGGCGCGGCTGAAGCCGCGCCCTTTCAGAACTAAACCGCTGCAGATCCCCACGACAGATCTACTGCGCTACGGTCGACTCGGCCGGCTTGGCGCTCTCCTGCTTTTTCTTCCAATCGCCGATCGCGGCACGAATGGCATCCTCGGCCAGCACTGAACAATGGATCTTCACCGGAGGCAGCGACAGCTCCTTCACGATATCCATGTTCTTGATGGCAAGAGCTTCGTCCACCGTTTTGCCTTTGACCCATTCCGTGGCTAAGGAAGAAGAGGCAATCGCGGAGCCACAGCCAAAGGTCTTGAATTTGGCTTCTTCAATGACGCTGGTCTCGCGGTTCACTTTGATCTGCAACTTCATGACGTCGCCGCACTCAGGTGCGCCGACCAGACCGGTGCCTACGTCGGCGCTGCTCTTGTCCATGGAGCCGACGTTGCGGGGATTGTTGTAATGATCGATCACCTTATCGCTGTATGACATTTGCTCTCCTAAATTCTCAGAACTTTACCCCAGAGGCTAAAGCCTCATTCAATCAGAACCTTTGCGGCACGACTGAAGTCGTGCCCTTCCCGTTCGTGTGACTACTCTCCTGCCCACTTTACGTCCTTCAAATTAATGCCTTCCTTCGCCATTTCATAGAGCGGAGAAAGTTCGCGCAGGCGCTCGACGGTTTCAATCACGCGGTCAGCCACATAATCAACCTCGGCCGCGGTATTGAAGCGGCCAATGCCGAAACGAATCGAGCTGTGCGCCAAGTCATCCCCAGTGCCCAGAGCCTTCAATACATAAGATGGCTCAAGTGTCGCGGAGGTGCATGCCGAACCGCTGGAAACCGCGATATCGTTAATGCCCATCAACAGGGACTCACCCTCCACATAGGCGAAGCTGATATTCAGGTTGCCAGGCAATCGATGCTCCATGGTGCCGTTGATGTAAACCTCATCAAGGCGGTTCATGATGCGGTCGCGCAGGCGATCACGCAATGCACCTAACTGCACGGCCTCGCGAGACATTTCCTCCGAGGCGATGGCGCAAGCCTTGCCCAACCCGACGATGCCGGGAACATTGAGCGTCCCCGAGCGCATACCGCGCTCGTGGCCGCCGCCATCGATAATGGCGGAAATCTGGACTCTGGGATTCTTGCGTCGGACATATAACGCACCCACGCCCTTGGGTCCGTACATCTTGTGCGCGGAGATCGACATCAGGTCGATGTTGTGCTTGTTCACATCGACTGGAATCTTGCCGATTGCCTGGGTGGCGTCCGTATGGAAAATAACCCCGCGCTCGCGGCATAGCTTGCCAATCTCGGCAAACGGCTGCAGGACGCCGATCTCGTTATTCGCGGCCATGATGGTCACGAGGATCGTCTTGTCATCCATGGCGCGCTTGAGATCTTCGAGATCGATCAGGCCATCTTTCTGCACCGGCAGGTAGGTCACGCGATAGCCGTATTTCTCGAGACGCTTGCAAGTGTCAAGAACGGCTTTGTGCTCTGTAACCGCGGTGATGATGTGATTGCCCTTCTCGCGGTACATCTCGGCGACGCCCTTAATGGCGAGGTTGTCGCTCTCGGTGGCACCCGAGGTGAAAATGATTTCTTTTGTCGTGGCGCCCACCAGCTTGGCGATGCGCTCGCGCGCGGTCTCCACGCCCTCTTCGCCCGCCCAGCCGAAAGAGTGATTGCGGCTCGCGGCGTTGCCAAATTTCTCCATGAAATAGGGCAACATCTCTTCCAGCACACGCGGATCCATGGGGGTGGTGGCGTGGTTGTCCATGTAAATCGGTAGCTTCACTCCCTGGGGAGCGGAGTGCTTCGTGACTGGGAGTTGCTGGGGGATCTTTACATCCGTGCTCATAATTGCTTCTCCTACCTCGTTCTTTAATCTGAAATCAATCTTCCTTTTTCTAAATCTGCCTTCTTCTATGTCTGCCTAGACGATTGTGACCAGTACGGCCTTGACTGATGCACCCTCCGCCACTTCGGGCTCTTCTCGCATGTGTGAAATTTTGATGCGCTTCAACACAGCTTCGATGCTCTCATTCACCTTGCGGAGCGGCTCCCGGATGTTGCAACGATCGCTCTGACCGCACTCGCCACGAACCGTCACGCACGAAGTAATAAAGAGCGGACCGTCGATGGCTTGAATCACCTCAAAAGCTGAGATTGTATGCGCAGCCCGCGCCAGCCTATATCCGCCATTGGTCCCGTGATGCGAAAGCAACAGACCAGCTTTGGCTAACCGCTGCAAGATTTTGGCCAGGGCTTCGGGAGGGATACCGAAGGCATCGGCGACATCCTTCGCGCTGGCGCTGCCGCTTCCCTCACGCGCGTGGTCGGCCAAATGCTTCATGGCCATCAGCGCGTAGTCCGCCTTTTTGGTCAACTTGAGCATTCTCGAAACCTATCCTCAGAACCGGTTCTTGGCCCGCCGAAGTCCGACATATTCAGTCGGGAATTAACTACGACCTTTTCCATCGTAATTCAGTTTACGCCAACCCGCGAAGAGTATGCAAGGCCCTACAGGCAATCGTCGGAAGCGTAAAGTGAATGGTAAATATCGCGGATTGAACGGTTTAAGTTTAGGCGACGACTTTGGTCGGAATTTGAGTATCGACGCACGCTCCTATACCGATCGAGGGAAGGTATGGACAAAATAAAATTGCCGACTTTCTGCCGAAGGACTTGACAAGTGAAAAAGCAGGGCTAAAATACCGGGAAATTCCCGCGAACCTGCCTTCCACGCAGTTGTTACAGGCAGAGCCTCCGGATTTATGAGCTCAAAGCCGTTTTCACACCCTCAAAACGCCCGCCAGCCCTGTAAGCATCCCCGCGTGCAAATCGTGAGCCGCGAAGAGGATGCCGAGTTCGTGGAGTGCCTCGAGTGCCGCGAGATCTTCGAATCGAGCGAACTCAAGGACATGAGCATTGAAGAAAGCACGGACGGCGAAGTCCAGGAATCGTAAAGCGGGAAATTAATTTAACCCACGCGAGTTGATCACCAAAGTAATCGGCTCTGGCGCATTGCAGCTTGCTCACGTCAAAAGCGCTTTGCTAGTCTGCCAACGGGGGCGTGCGTGTCTGCACGTGTGATTTCATGCCTGCCGTAGCGCTGGTCGTCGATGACTCCATGCTAATCCG
This sequence comes from uncultured Acidobacteriota bacterium, assembly GCA_963717205.1. Taxonomy (GTDB): domain Bacteria; phylum Acidobacteriota; class Terriglobia; order Terriglobales; family Acidobacteriaceae; genus Sulfotelmatobacter. The sequence goes on from CAVQVP010000003.1 coordinate 1,433,824, forward strand.
CTATACCGTTTGCCGCTTCCTTGAGGGGCGCGGTTTTGCGGTGGAGTCTGCCACCAATGGAGCGGAAGCCCTGGAGATTCTAGAGCGCAGCCAACCCGACCTGATCGTTACGGACATGCAAATGCCCAAGATGACGGGCGGCGAACTAATTACCGCGCTAAAGAAGAACCCCAAGACCGAAAAGATACCGATTATTATCGTTGCAGGCCGGGTCAGCGGCTTCGACGAAAAGGAAAATCGCGCCAACTTCGCCATTTATAAAGATATCGACATCGAGGGCCAGCTCGAGAAGGCGCTGGAGGCTGTGATGGGGAAAACTCAGGTGAAAGGCGCGGCGAAGTAGCGCCACTGGCCGCTTGCTTCTTCATTTTTTATTCTTTTTCACTGGATATTCTTCACTACACCTAGAAACCAGTTTCTGAAAAGGCAAACTATCGCAGGCGAAGGCTCGCCTCGGCCGAAAAATCCATTGGAGCAAAATTCTTTGCCAGAAACTTGGGATATGCAGCGGCTGCAATCATCGCAGCGTTGTCTGTCGATAGCGGACGAGAGGGGAAATATACCGGCTGGCCATCCTGAGCGCCCCTGCGTTCAAATGTTGTTCGCAACTCGCTGTTCGCCGCCACTCCGCCCGTCACGAAGAGTGTAGCCACGTCGTAGGATTGGGCCGCTGCCAGGGTCTTTCCCACCAGATCTTCGACCATCGCGCGTTGAAATGAAGCAATCAGATCGAGAGTTTTTTTGTCGCAATTTGCAAGATAGTCCTCGGTCTTAGGTTTTGAAACGCTCGCCAATGCCTGGCGGCGCTTCTCGATGGAAGAGTGCATATCATGAACTTCGACATAGCGCAGCATGGCAGTCTTGATGCCGCTATAGGAGAAGTCAAAGCGCGGGCGATCACTCTCAGTTTCTTTTCCGCCCCGGCGGTCGCGGCGATCCCGATGCTTGATCTGCGTTGGCGGAAATTTCACGGCAGTTGGATCGCCATGCGGGGCGAGCCGGTCGATGATCGGGCCTCCGGGATATCCCAAGCCAAGCAATTTTGCAACTTTGTCGAAAGCTTCGCCGGCGGCGTCGTCGCGAGTGTGACCGATGTTGTCGTAAGTCCAGCCGTCATTTTTCAGCGCGGCCAAATAAAGATGGGTGTGTCCTCCCGAAACCACCAACGCGAGCACGGGAAATTGCAGCTCGTCATTGCCTTTCTGACGCTCTTCCAGCAGGACGGCATGGATGTGACCTTCGAGATGGTTGACCGCTATCAGTGGCTTATCGAGGGCATACGCGAGAGCTTTCGCATAGCTGATGCCGACGAGCAACGCCCCGGCGAGACCCGGGCCCTGCGTAACCGCAATCGCATCCACAGATTTGTAAGTCTGATTGGCCTCTGCCAATGCCTGGCGTACGACCGGAACGATCGCCCGCAAATGCTCGCGCGACGCCAACTCAGGCACAACACCGCCGTAAGGCTGATGAGTCGCAATCTGCGAAGCGACGACGTTTGAGATGACCTGCTCTCCGGAGCGCACCACGGCCGCGGCAGTTTCGTCGCAGGAACTCTCGATGCCGAGGATGTAAGCGTCTGGCATAATCGATCATGTCTCTCGAAATTATGTCATGAACGATGCTGCCAAGTACCCGTGTCCTTGTTGTGGTTTTCTAATTTTTAGCGAGCCGCCCGGCTCATATGACATCTGCGAAATCTGCTTCTGGGAGGACGACATCTCGCAATTGCGTTTTCCGCGCATGGGAGGGGCAAATCGGGTGAGCCTAATCGACGGACAACGTAACTTCGCCAAACTGGGGGCGAGTGAAGTTCGCATGGTATCTCATGTCCGAAGGCCGAGACCCGTTGATGAGCGTGACCCCGAGTGGCGTCTGATAAACGAACAAACGGACAATATCGAGACGCTTGTGCGCGGAATCGATTACGGGCAAACATATCCCCATGACAGCACCACACTCTACTACTGGCGACAGACATACTGGAGAAAATGACGACCTGATGCTTCCGCCCTTCGTCATCCACATCGTTGAGACCCTCCGCCAACGCGGCTTTCAGGCCTACCTGGTAGGCGGATGCGTGCGCGATCTCCTGCTGAAGCGCGAACCCGCCGACTACGACATTGCGACCAGCGCAACGCCTGCGCAAGTGATGGAGATTTTCCCTGACACCTATGCCGTAGGCGTGCAGTTCGGAGTGGTGCTGGTGCCGCTGCCCGAGGAGCAGCGCTCGAACGCAGGCGATGACGTGGCAAAAGCGAGAACCGTTGAGGTCGCAACTTTCCGCAGCGATCTTGGCTACTCGGACGGACGCCATCCCGATGAAGTGCGCTTCAGCCAGGATCCTCGCGAGGATGTTGCCCGCCGCGACTTTACGATCAATGGCATGATGCTCGATCCGCTGACGAATGAAGTTCTTGATTATGTTGGTGGGCGTGAGGACCTCGCAGCTAAAATCATCCGCACAATCGGCGATCCCGAGCGGCGCTTTTCAGAAGACAAGTTGCGCATGCTGCGCGCAATACGCTTTGCGGCGCGCTTTGGCTATCAAATCGATGCCGAGACCATGACCGCTATTCAACATCAGGCACACGAAATTCAAGTTGTCTCCCGCGAGCGAGTTCGTGATGAACTCACAAAGATGCTCACCGAGGGCCACGCCAGACAGGCATTCCTTCTGCTGGATGCGAGCGGACTGCTCAGGGAAGTGCTCCCGGAAATCTCGATCATGAAGGGTGTCCAGCAGCCACCGGAGTTTCATCCCGAGGGTGACGTGTTTGTGCACACGCTGCTGCTCCTGGATCATTTGCCGCACCCGTGTCCGCCGACTCTGGCGTGGGGCGCGCTGCTGCACGACGTGGGCAAGCCCGCAACCTTTCGTGTAGCTCCCGACCGTATTCGGTTCGACAACCATGTGGAGGTCGGCGTCAAGATTGCCGAAGAAATCTGCAAGCACCTACGGTTTTCCAGCAGCGAGACTGCCCAGGTGCTGGCTCTGGTCGACAATCATATGCGCTTTGGCCATGTGTCGCGCATGAAGGAGTCGACGCTCAAGAAATTCATTCGCATGCCGAACTTTGACGAGCACCTCGCGCTGCACCGCGCCGACAGCCTGGCCAGCCATGGGAACCTGAGCACTTATGATTTCATCCTGGGAAAAATCGCCGAGATTCCGCCTGAAACAATCCGCCCGGCTGCATTGATTACCGGCGACGACCTAATCTCCGCTGGTTATGCGCCCGGACCACGGTTCCGCGAAATCTTAGAGACCGTGGAGGATGCGCAACTCGAAGGTAGACTAGCGTCGCACGACGCGGCCCTCGATTTTGTAAGACGCGAGTTCCCACTCTGAGCGCAGCCGCTCAGCGAACGCGCACGCGACAACGGGAGTGCTAAAATCGGAGTTTCGTGATGTTCGATTGTTAGCGGTACAAGCGGGAGAATATTCGTTGCCGGAGCCAGTGATGCAACAAGCAGGCGCGGGACTAGAAAAGATCGTGGTTGGTTGCCTGCGGCGTGTGCCGCAGGCCGAGGCTCCGCTGCTCGCCTGGCCACTGGTTTGTGGTTCGGTTGTGGCCGAGCGTACGCAAGCCACGGACTTTGCCGATGCAGTGCTGCGCGTCGAGGTGCCTGATGCTGGATGGAAACGCGAGATGCAGAGCCTGGCTCCGCGTTATCTTGCCGCGTTGAATCGTTATGCCGGACAAAAGGTTGAACGGATCGAGTTTCTGATTCGCCGCCGATAAGCCGGGCGACTTGAAACTGTTTTCCGGGACAACATTACAGAAGACAAACATTACAGAAAATGAAAGTTACGGAGAAAGATGTTTCTTACGTCGCCGACCTGTCCAACCTGGATCTTTCCGCTGAAGAGCGCGCTGGCATGTTGCGGGATTTGAACTCCATTCTTGACTACGTCGAGCGGCTCAACGAACTGGACGTTACGAATGTGGCCCCGATGGCACAGGTCTCCGATCGTTATGGCATCGACGACTCTAAACAGGGCAGCGACAGATTTGCGTACGCGAACCGGGAGGATATTGTGGAGGGGCTGCGCAAATCTCTGTCCCAGGAAATCGCGCTGGCGAACGCTCCAGACGCCGACGGAACTTTTTTCCGAGTGCCGAAAGTGATTGAAAGATAGGTATCCAGTGATCAGTCGTCAGACACAGGATGTTGCGCTTTTGCGGATTCTGTAATTCTCCAACCGACCACTAAGCTCTGAACACTTTCCTCATGACCCTGACCCAGCTCACGATCGACGCCGCCCGGTCCGCCATACAGGAGCGCATGACGACTGCGCTCGCGCTCACCGAAGCGCACTACGACCGAATCCAAAAAGAGGATGCACAAATCGGCGCCTTCCTTACTCTCTGCAAGGAGCGCGCTCTCGAGCAGGCCGACCGAATGGACCGTATCGCCGCGGAGGGCAAGCCGCTGCCGCCTCTTGGCGGTGTGCCGGTCGCGATCAAGGATGTGATGTCGACGCGCGGCGTGCGCACCACCGCGGGATCGAAGAGCCTCGCCAAATACATTCCGCCCTATGACTGTACGGCAGTAGCGCGCATGGAGGCTGCGGGTGCGGTGATCCTCGGCAAAACGAATTGCGACGAGTTTGCCATGGGTTCTTCGAACGAGAACTCGGCGTTCCATCCCGTGCGCAATCCCCGTGATTTGAGCCGAGTCCCAGGCGGTTCTTCGGGAGGTTCTGCGGCCGCAGTGGCCGCTGATATGGCTGTGGTCGCACTTGGTTCAGACACCGGAGGCTCGATCCGCCAGCCGGCATCGTTCTGCGGCGTGGTGGGATTGATGCCAACCTACGGACGCGTCTCGCGCTATGGTCTAATCGCTTTTGCATCTTCGCTCGATCACATTGGACCACTTTCGAGGACGGTGAAGGACGCGGCAATCGTGCTGCAAACCATTGCCGGGCGCGACCCGATGGATTCAACCTCGTCGGACGCGCCGGTTCCGGACTACGTTGCCGATCTTCAAAAGCCGGTGCGCGGATTGAAACTGGGCATGGCCAAAGAATATTTCAGCGAAGGACTCGACGACGAAGTCCGCCACGCAGTCGAATCCGCTATCGATACGTTGAAGAGCCTGGGCTGCGAGGTCGTCCCGGTTTCTTTACCGCACACGCCCTACGCAATTCCTACCTATTACTTGATCGCAACCGCGGAAGCGTCTTCGAACCTGGCCCGCTACGATGGTGTGCGCTACAGCTATCGCGCGCCCGGAGTGAAGTCGCTTTCGGAGATGTACCGGCGCAGCCGCGACGATAGCTTCGGCGCCGAGGTAAAGCGCCGTATTATGCTGGGCACCTACGCTCTGAGTGCCGGTTACTACGATGCGTATTATTTGAAAGCACAGAAAGTGCGCACGTTACTGACGCGAGATTTTGAAGAAGCCTTTCGCACAGTGGATGCGATTGTCACGCCGACGAGCCCGACCGCCGCGTTTCGGCTGGGCGAAAAGTCGAATGATCCACTTGCGATGTACCTGGCCGATGTGTACACGGTGACGGCAGATTTAGTGGGTATTCCGGGAATTTCTATCCCTTGCGGCGAGACGCGCGAAAAGCTGCCGATCGGGCTGCAGATTCTGGGGAAGCATTTTGACGAGTCGACAATTCTGCGCGTCGCTCACGCCTATGAGCAGGCGGCAGAAGGCTAGGTCGAACTTCAGGCTGGCTCGTAGTAGCGCTCTCCGGCGCATGACCGGCAAAGCACCTTCTCGTCTCTGTGCACTTCCCTGCGGAAGTTGATGCCTTCGCCGCACGCCGCACACACCACGCGATCGCCTTTGTATCCGGGAAATTCTTCGGGCGGCAGCTCGACCTTTACCCACTGGAAGGTAAACAGATCATCGTCGCTGATTTCGCGGTACGCCCGCATCTGCTGCTGATTTTTGTCTGCGATTTCAGGATGCATCTGCCGGGCAAGAGCTTTGGACGATTCTCTTGCTGCAATGCGAATTGCCCTGCCAGTGCTGACGTCCACAAACGTCGCCGCAACTTTTCCCCAATCGCGGAACTTCAAGGCACGCTTGCCCAGGCGGCAGCCGGTGACCACGGCAACGGCATCGGTGGCGCAGCGGTCGATTTCGACGAAAGTGACGAGCCGTTTGCGGTCTTCTTTGCCGTGCGGATCTTTGCCGTGCGGATTCTTGCCTTGCGGATCTTCGATCCCAAGTTTCGCGAGACCCAGCATCGCCAGGCGAACGCCCAAGACCTGTCCCGCGCACAGATGCCCGTGAGCTAGCTCGGCGTCGCGGAGATATTCATCGAGAGATTTCATAAAGCCTGCAAGGCTTCAAGTCTCAGCTTACCACCCCGCAAGAATTACTTTCTTCTCCAGCGGACGCCGTCTTTTGTGTTCTCGATAATCACCCCGGCGGCGGTCAGTTCCGCACGCAGCGCATCAGAAGTCTTGAAGTCACGGGCTTTGCGAGCCGCTTCCATTTCGTCGATTTTCTTTTGAATATCGGCGTCAGAGAGTTGGCCAGATTGCACCGCTTCTCGCAGCTCCGGAGTGATGTCTTTTTCGCGGCCCTCGGTAGGTGCCCACTCGAAAACTTGCTTCATCTTCGCGGAATCATCGTCCGCGATGACCGCGAAAATTTCATCAAATTTCTCCAGCGCCGCCAGTAGTGGCTTGGCGTCGTCTTTCTTGACCTGGCCTGAATCCAGCGCGGAATTGGCGCTGCGTACCATCTCGAAGATCGCAGCCTGCGCCTGCGCCGTATTCAGATCGTCTTCGAGCGAAACCCGCATGCGGTCGACAGTCCCACCGGCGAGCGATTGCATTTCGGAGTTTGACCCCGGAGGGAAATTGCCGGTAATCAGCCGCTGGCGAAAATTGCGTAGCCGTTCCACCGACACCGCAGCCTGTTTGAGGCCATTGAAGGTAAAGTTGAGCTGGTTGCGATAGGGCACCGACGTCAGCAAATACCGGATCGACGACGGTTTGTGTCCTTTCAACACCAGATCACGAAGCGTGTAGAAGTTTCCCAAGCTCTTCGACATCTTCTCGCCTTCGACGAGAAGAAAACGCACGTGAAACCAGAAGCACGCAAACGTCTTATCCGTCATCGATTCCGATTGTGCAATCTCGTTTTCGTGATGCGGGAAGACGAGATCCTCTCCGCCAGCGTGCAGATCGAAGCTCTCACCCAATTCTTCCATCGACATCACCGAACATTCCAGATGCCAGCCCGGACGCCCCGGCCCAATCGATGAGTCCCACGAAGCTTCGCCTGGCTTGGGCGCCTTCCACAAGGCGAAGTCGCGCGCGCTGTCCTTGTCATATTCGTCAACGTCAACGCGGGCACCGTCGAGCATTCCGCCAAAATCTTTCTTCGACAGTCTTCCATATCGCGGAAAGCTGGCGATACGGAAGTAATAAGATCCATCCTCCGCGCGGTACGCGACGCCCTTTTCCACCAGCTTCGCCACGAAATCCGCCATCTCCGGGATATGATCGGTGGCGCGCACCAGCGTCGGTTGCTCGATGCCAATCATCGCAGAATCCTCGAGAAAGGCTTTTGCATACTTCGCGGTGTACTGCCGAACGCTGACTCCGTCGCGCGCCGCATTGCGAATGATCTTGTCGTCCACGTCGGTGATGTTCATCACGTAACGCACTTTGTAGCCCGATTGGCGCAAGAATCGCTGCAGCATGTCAACCGCAATAAACGTGCGGAAGTTGCCGATGTGCCCATAGTCGTAAACCGTGGGGCCGCAAGCATACATGCGCACTTCGTTGTCACGCAAAGGCTGGAATTCCTCGATCTGCGAGGACATAGTGTTGTAAAGGCGTAGGGCCATAGGGTGATTGTGGGCTCAGGGGTGAACGTTAATGAGACGAACTGTTAATTCTAGGGGGATGCAAGAAAAAGGGTCAACTCGCGCGTACGTCGACCGAAGAGTGGGAGGCGAGCACATGAGTGTGCGACCGCAACCGGTGTTGCACCAGAAAAACATAATGCAGTGCGGAGATAATCGTGAAGGCGAACGTCGCGCGCAAGAAAACGGTACGCGTAATCCAGATCCAGCGTGCTGGTCGTATCGAAAAGAGCATCACGAAGAATACGGCCGCGATCTGGGAGAAGGTGTTCGCCTTCCCGAAGATGCTCGGCCGAAAATCGCGCAATCCCGAAATCGCGAATAGGACTGCGCTTGCGGCGAGGATGGAAATATCGCGGCTGAAAACCAGCACCGTGAACTTCCACGGAATCTTGTGAAGAATCGAGAGTACCGGAAACATGGTGCTCAACAATAGCTTGTCGGCAATGGGATCGAGATATTGGCCGAGTAACGTTTGCTGATGCAGCTTACGAGCCAACAGCCCATCCAGGCCGTCGCTGAAGCCGGCCACTACAAAGAGAACCAGCGCCCAGAAATAGCGGCCGTCTACCAATTCGATCACGATAAACGGAACAAAAGCCATCCGCAGCAGCGTAAGCTGATTCGGAGCGGTAAATATTTGCGAAAGCTTCATGCCGGATCCTTCGCCGGAAGCATCGATGAGGAAGCAGGCACGGCACGCGAATCGACGCTCTCGTTGGCGGCCCCGCTAACTCCGCGAGCTTCCAGGACTGCCGCGGGATCCAGTGCCGTCTTCGCCGAAAAGCGCTGCGAAAGAGATGGCAGGCTGCCATCGGGAAGATCAAGCTCGATTCGCTCAATCCGATGCATGGGGAAAAATACAACTGCTGGCGTAAATGGCTCGCCATCTTTCACCATCACAACCAGATCTTCGAACGACGCCAGCTCGATGCCAGTGATGCTCAGCCCTTCGGCGGCAAGCGCCAGAATCATGCCCCAGAATTTGTCCCTGGGATTGCCCAGCGTGACAACGACCATTGACCCCGGGGAGAAAGGAGAACGCGCCCCAGTCGGCGAGGCGGAACGGAAATCTTCTGAGTGCGACGTTTTCGGCATATCACGATTGTCGCCGCCATGGTTGCAACTTGGCAACAGCAATCGCGATTCACTATGCCTCTTGTTTGGCGCAGGGGCACTGACCCACGCAAGCACTGATGCGCCACGCGAAGGCGAGTATCACGATGGACAAATAGGTTCAGGCTGTGACGCCCGCAAAGCGGAAGGCACAATCACGCATTGTAAAAGCCATTCCGTTGCCATCCGTTCCCACGCCTCAGCATATCCAGTGTCCTGAGTGCGGGGAGAGGTTCATCGCTGAGCAACCGCGGAACCAATCGGTGAGTCGGTCGTCTGTAGTGAGCGGTTAAATACCGAGTCGCAAACTCGGTTCGTGAGTTCGATTGTGCTCTCTACCTGTGATAAAGCACCCGTAATCAGGGCTGCCAGGGGCAGCGACAAGGTGTTGCGTGTTTCAGTGTCCAGGAACGCATGAACGATTTTGAGGGAGGGCATTTTGGTACTCCTAAGGGATATTCGTGAGGATTCGCTCACATACTTAGATCTTGCGGCAGGAATAGCGGTCGCCTCAATACGGTTGTTACCTAATTACTAAGGTCCAGTGCCCTGTCGGTTTATTCCTGCTTCTGGAATGAGGCCGCCATTGGAACCCACCTGTTCCATCGTATCGTGCAGTCCGTCTTCACTCGTCGGTTAATGAAGAGGTCTTCATTCTGGGGTTCTCTCGAAGGACATCCCAAGATCGCGGCTTAGGGATCACAAAGGATTTGCCCGTCGTGCGGTGCGATCACAGAGTGCTCAAAGCCATTTTGCTTGGAGTGTGGTGCGTTGCTGCCAGCCGAATAACGATAGGAAGTGCGGGCGCGGATCGCCTGTTTACAACAGTTGCCTAGACCTAGTCTGACGCAAGTGCTAGACTCCAAGGAGTCCCTTTACACATCCCTCCGCCGTGCACCAACTCCGGGCGTCGGTCTCTTGTGCAATCTGGTAATTCGCATTTTCAGAGGCCCGCTATGCTGCTCAACAGCACGCAAGTGATCCCCAGATCGCAACATGAAGAAGAGTCCGCCTTGTTGCGATGCAAGATCGAGGAACTGAACAAGAATACTGTCCGTTTGATCGCTGAGGCTGAGAAATTAATTCAGGAATCGAAGCAGCTATCGGAACGGCTCAAGTCTTTTTCGGAAAACCCTAGAACGTAGCCAAAGCTACCCCCGTCAACGCGGCTTTAGATACACGGTTTCTGGGGGCCTACCGGACTGGGGCCAGATGGGGGTACAAACCGCCAGAAACCGAGGGGTAGCAATCGAGGTCTGGGCTGTGGGAAACTGGTGGTATGAAAAACCCAGAGTTGATCGACACGGGTTGGCTTGGGCCAAGGAGCGAAATGGATCGCGCCAGTCATCGTTTCGGCAAGTGCTCTGAGTGCCACGAGGTCATCTGCGTCGAAAAGGCCGTGGCCGATGGGCCGAGTACCCACAGAGAAACTAGTAAAATGCTCGATAAAGCGTTTCGCACACACGTTGAGCTGAAGCATTCTCAGAACTTCTCTCAAGCGGACCCGCACGGATCAGGATTAACATAAGGCCGCCCTCTGTATTTGATCCGCAGCCCCCCGAGTTCGGAATTTGTAACAGAATTGATGAAGCTTTTCTGCAAAATCAAACGCCCCCGGTCCGATTAGAGCTGCCGCGAGCGTCTGTCGAGCAGCCTTCCCCCAGAGCCCATCGGCTCTGACCGCAGGCGTTAAGATTTCTGATGGATACCGCTTCGAACGTCACAACTTGCGCCACTCGCTGAGCAATTAGCTGGTGAACACAGCTCATGTGAATCCGAAGACCGTCCAGGAAATGCTCAGGCACAGCAAGGTGCAGACGACGCTCGACCTCTACGGCCAAGGGGACAACGACAACAAGATCAGCGCACAGGACGAATTTTCTGTGGATCGTTTGTGGATCACGATAGTGCGCTGAAATCTCCGCAAGTTGTACAATAGCCAGGAATAGGCGCGTAGCTCAGTTGGTTAGAGCGCTACCTTGACACGGTAGAGGTCAGGAGTTCGAGTCTCCTCGTGCCTACCATTTCTTTTGGTACTTCCCGACTTGATCATGTCCAACCCCGACACTTCAGACTCCCAACTCACTGCCGAATCGGCCGCTGAAACCAGCGAGGCTTTTGGCGAGATGCTGTCGCAGTACGAGAAAAGCCACACTCGCAAAACTGAAGACGGCGGCAAGCAAATCGTGGGCACGGTCATTGTTGTCTCCGGCGACTCAGTTTTTCTTGATATCGGCTTCAAGAGTGAAGGCGTGCTGCCGCTCGCTGTCTTGCAGGCTTCTGGGGAAACAGTAAAGCCTGGCGACAAGCTCTCCGTTTCTGTGAAAGGGCGTGATCCCGAGGGCTACTACCAGCTCACTCAGGCCAAGGTCGAGCGGCCGAATGACTGGGCGACGCTGGAAAAGGCCTTCGCGGATAAAGCGACAATTGTGGGCACAGTAACAGGAGTGATCAAAGGCGGGCTCAGCGTGGATGTGGGCGTGCGTGCGTTTATGCCGGCCTCGCGCAGCGGAGCGCGCGACGCAGCTGAAATGGAGAAAATGGTGGAGCAGGAGATCTTTTGCCGGATTATCAAGCTCGATGTGGCCGACGAAGATGTTGTCGTCGACCGCCGCGCCGTCCTCGAAGAGGAAGAGCGCTCGGCGAATGAGCGGCGCTATTCGGAAATGAAGGAGGGCGATACGGTGAGTGGGACGGTTCGCAGCCTCACCGACTACGGCGCATTCGTCGACCTCGGCGGCGTTGATGCGCTGCTGCACGTGAGTGACATCGCCTGGAGCCGTGTCAACAAGGCGGCGGACGTGCTTTCCGTGGGGCAGCAGCTCGAAGTCAAGGTGCTCAAGATCGCGAATGATTCCGGGAAGCGGCGCATTTCGGTGGGCATGAAGCAGTTGCAGCCTCATCCCTGGGATGAGGTGGCGGGGAAGTACAACGTCGGGGAACGCGTGCGCGGCGCGGTTACACGCGTGGCCGAGTTTGGGGCGTTCGTGGAACTCGAGCCGGGAATCGAAGGGCTGATCCATGTTTCGGAGATGTCCTGGGGGAAAAAACTGAGAAGCGCCAGCACGCTGGTGAAGCCCGGCGAGATTGTTGATGCCGTAATCCTTGGAGTGAATGCGGGCGAGCGTCGCATCTCACTTGGGCTGAAGCAAGCGCTGGGAGATCCGTGGGCCGACGCGGCACAACGCTTCGCTGCAGGCACCGTGATCGAAGGACCGGTCGTCAGTATCACGAAGTTTGGTGCATTCGTTCAGCTTACCGAAGGCGTTGAGGGCATGATCCACATCAGCGACATGAGCGCAGAGAAGCGTATTAACCATCCGCAGGAAGTGGTGAAGGTTGGACAGCTGATTAAGGCTCAGGTTCTCGCGGTTGATACCGAGAAGCGGCAGTTGCGGCTGGGTATAAAGCAACTGGTGCCCAGCGGGCTGGATGAATATATTGCCGAACATAAAGAAGGCGACGTTGTTTCCGGCCGTCTGATCGATATTTCGAATGGACAAGCGCGTGTAGAGTTGGGCGAAGGCATCGAGGCCAACTGCCGCATGAATGCGGCCACACCGACAACCGAGAAAGCATCGCGGGCCGAGACAGCGCCCTCCTCAAAGGCCGATTTATCCTCCCTGGGTTCGATGCTCCAGGCGCGCTGGAAGGGCGCCACGCCAGCGCTGGATTCAAAACCTGAAGCCGCTCGCACTGGACAAATTCGCAAGTTTAAGATTACGAGGCTGGATCCCTCCGCGAAGAAAGTTGAATTGGAGCTCGCGCAGTAAGAGCTGGGTCGGAGCAAAAAATCAGAGACGTGCCTGCCTGATAGAAGACTTTTCCCCTGAACCAGATTCCCCGAAACCAGATTCATATTGCGCATTCGCTCGGCGTTGCTCTTGACAGTCACGCGTTCCCAGGTATATTACGAACCGTTACCTTTACTTTCGTTTGAGCACGATTCAGAAAAGCCTTCAGGCTTAGTCTCGGGAAAAAATCTCTTATGCAAACGACACCCAGATTATGGTTCGCTCTGATCGTACCGACTTGGATCGTAGTGACTTTCGTTCTGTCCCTGGTACCGCAGAGCGCCGCCTTGGCTGCCGCTTCCACGGCAAAAATCGAAAACTCCAAACTCGCGATCGAGGCGGACCAGAAAGCGGGCACGTACACGGTTCGATCGAAAGAGAATCCACGCGACTGGCTCACCGGGGCGGTAGCGGCGCAGGTGAATCATCGGTGGCTGCGTTCCGCCGACTATCGGCAACATGACATACAGGAATCGCCTTTCAGTGACGACTTGGGAACGGGCTCGCAGCTCACGATTACCTACAGCGGATTCTCCGGCCAACCTGAACTCGTATGCAGCGTCCGGTTGCGCGCCGAATCAATGTTCGCGGAGATCGAAGTTCAGGTCCGCAATACCACCGGGACGCAGATTACAGTGCAGAGCATTCGCACGCTCGACGCCAAAAGCCCATTGCTTGCGCTGGATGGGCCGCTGTCGGGCGACCGCGTCCTTTCCGACAGTTTCAGCGAAGACCGGCCGAATATGGTGATCCATGACCTTGCACAGCCAACCGATGGAATGCATCGCGCCGTCGGCAGCCAACTGATCTACAACCGGCAAAGCAGGCAGAGTCTATTTCTGGGAGCGCTCACCTCCGAGAAATGGCTTACCGTGCTGCGGCTGCGTGTTGACGAGAAGCGACCGGGCATTACCAGCTATGAAGTTGATTCCACCGGCACCACGGAACTCGCGAAGGAGAATTCATTGCGAACTTCGCCGCAGCAAGATCAGATCGAGCTCAGCCTGCCCGTGGAACCGGGCCAGAGCCTCGCGTCGGAAAAGCTGGTGGCGAGTCTATCCTCCGACTACCATGCGCAGTTGGAAGCCTACGGTGAAGTCATTCGCCGGCTGCATGCTCCAAGGGTAACGGCGGCGACACCAATTGGATGGTGGAGCTGGACTGCATATTACTTCGGCCTGACCGAGGGCCCGGCGCTGACGAATGCGGAATTTCTGGCAGCTCACCTGAAAGATTCCGGCTACAACTTCTTCCACATCGATGAAGGCTATCAATACGCCCGCGGCGACTACACCACACCGGTGTCAAACAAATATCCGCACGGAATAAAAAAACTTGAAGAGAAGGTGCAGGCTCTCGGCCTGACACCTGGAATCTGGACTGCGCCGTTCGAGGTGTCGGAACGTTCGTCGGTGTATTTAAATCACAAAGACTGGCTCGTGCACAATGCGCAGGGAGAGCCCATCCATGCCGGCTGGGTGACCGAACCACCCGATACACCAACCAACCTCGACCAGCTTTACGTGCTCGATACGACGAATCCCGGGGCACAGCAGTACTTGCGTGAGACCTACACGACGCTGGCGAGGGAGTGGGGCATCCGCTACATCAAGCTCGATTTCATGGACGATTCTGCCATCGAGGGTTATTACTACGTTCCGCACACGACCGCGCTTCAAGCGCAGCGGATTGGACTGCGGATCATTCGCGAAGCCGTAGGAGACGAAGTGCTTCTGGATAAAGACGGGAGCGTGATGTTGAACCCGGTAGGGCTTGTCGACACGGGACGAATCTCCTGCGACACGGGCCATTCCTTTGAGGCCAGCCGCGATGCGGCTCCAGGCATCGCTGCCCGTTACTACATGAACCGGAACTTTTTCATCAGCGATCCTGATGCATTCTCCGTTTCGCGGCAAGAAAGCGCCGGAGAACAGGACCACGGCGGACCGAAGCCGCTGACGCTGGGAGAAGCTCAAGTCGCGATTGCGCTTGGGGCAGTTTCCGGCGGGATGTTCGAAGTCGGCGACGATTTGCCTACTCTGTTTCTGGACGCAGATCACATGGCCTTGTTGCAGAATCGCGACCTCCTCAACATGGCACTGTTTGGTCGTGCCGCCAAACCGCTCGACTTGATGAGCTACGCCCCCGACGATGAGATGCCGAGCGTGTTCTTGCTGCATGAGAGCAAGCGGCAGGCGATTTTGGCAGTGTTCAACTGGACCTCCAAAGAACGAGAACATGAATTTTCGTTATCCGACCTTTTTTCTGACCCACAAATCGGCGCGCACAACGGCGTTTCGGACGTTTTTAGCGCTGGGGCTTCGATCGCTGAAAATCGACCTTCGCTCCTATTGAAGGTGGCGCCTCATTCAGTGCGGATGGTGAAGATTGTCGATACTTCGATCCCCGCATCTGCCCCTTCGATAAACCTGCAGCCTCCGGAAAAGATCGCAACCGGAAAGCCTGCAGCGTTTTCCGCGGAAAGTACCGCAGATAGTGTGCCCGCGCTTTCCTATCAATGGGATTTCGGAGATGGAACCAGCGCCGAGGGCGCATCCGTCACGCATGCCTATACCCACACCGGTGGTTTCACGGTTCATCTGAGGGCGGAAGGCATCGAAGGAGTGCCGTTTGAGAAGAGCTTCCAGGTTTCAGTTACAGGCACCATTAACACACACTTCCGGCCAGACCTCTACCAACGTTACACGGAACGTCCCTAAGAAAATCCCGGCAATCGGTGAGTTTTATATGCTTTCTTTTTCGGTTGTTATTTGTTAGTATTTGTTGCGTTTAATTTCGGATTTCTTTTGATTGCTATGAACCCTCTCTCCGCTCTGTTGGCGCTGCCGCAAGACGAGAAGCAATTCCGAGGACTCTTGCACACGCCACAAGAGATTGCGCAACAGCCTGAAACCTGGCTGGCCACCTACGAGCGCTTTCGAGAGCGGCAAGGGGAGATTCGTCAATTTCTGCAGTCCGCCGGCATTGGCTGGGATGGTACGCGGCGGCCGACCGTATTCCTGGTTGGCGCAGGAACCTCCGACTACATTGGGCGCTCACTAGCGCAGTTGCTCCGGCGACTGTGGCAGTGTGAGGTGCTGGCGGTTCCGAGCACGGATCTCCTCACTCACGCCGACGAGTTTCTGGTGCCTGGCCGTGCGCATCTTTGGATTTCGTTCTCACGCTCGGGCGAGAGTCCCGAAGGAGTTGCGGTTGTTGAAAGAGCATTGAAGAGCCATCCCAGCATCCATCACCTGCTTGTAACTTGCAACACGCACGCCCGAATGCTTCGACTGGCCTCCGGTCACAAGCAGGTGTTTGGGATCGCGTTGCCGGAGGAGGTGCATGACCGTGGACTCGCGATGACGAGTTCGTTCTCGAACATGGTTGTCTTCGGCCAATGCCTGGCCCATGTTGAAACTTTGGAATCCTACGAGAAAATCCTCCACCAGTTGGTGGAAGCGGGAACAAACTTCCTCGGCATGGCCGCAGCGAGCGCCGCTAATCTTGCTAATGGAAACTTTACGAAGGCTTGTTTCATCGGCTCGGGGGCGTTGAAGGCGGTTGCTACTGAGTCTGCGCTGAAGTTGTTGGAGCTTACCGCCGGGCAGATCCAAACCATGTCGGAATCCGCGCTGGGCTTGCGTCACGGTCCGATGGCGGCCTTGGATGAACAAACCCTGCTGGTGGCTTTTCTCTCCGGAGACGAAAAGGTTCTGAAGTACGAAACCGATCTGCTGCAGGAAATAGGGAGGAAGCGATTAGTCGCTACTCGGGTGGTAGTGAGCGCCGCTTGTGACTCGCGACTTGATGCCGAGGCCGAGCATGTGCTGCGGCCCTCTCCGTCACTCGCGAGCGGTGACGATTACCGTCCGCCGCTGGATGTCATGTTTGGGCAACTGCTCGGCCTGTTTTTCTCTATCAGTCGTGGCCTGAAACCGGATTGCCCAAGCCCGAGCGGCGCCATCAGCCGGGTCGTGCAGAATGTTCTGATTCATTCTTGAAATGCAAGTTCTTGAAAGTGAAGTTCCGTGCAAGCCAGGGGGATTCGCCATGAACAGCACGTCGCGCCGCTCGTTGCCTAAGATTGTAAAGACTCTGCTAAAGAATTCCTGGCGGCCTCTTGCCGCAACGTTACTCGTCGTACTTGCCGGCATTCCGGCTGTGGCGCAGAAAGATACCGGGAGCATCGCCGGGCTTGTAAAAGACGCCTCCAATGCCGTTGTTGACGGAGCCAAGGTGACCGTCACCGACGTCGACCGCGGGACAAAGATCGTAACCGCAACCAACGCTCAGGGCGAGTACGTCGCTGGTCCTCTTAAAGTGGGCCGCTATCAGGTGACAATCGAAAAAACAGGTTTCAAGAAAGCCGTGGCCGGCCCGGTGACAGTCGATGTGCAAGAGCGTGCCGCCGTCGACGTAACGCTGCAAGTCGGCAGCATCTCAGAGTCGATGACCATCACCTCGATCAGTCCCCAACTGGAGACCGAAACTTCGGGACTCGGCCAGGTACAAGACAGCCATACCATCGAAACACTTCCGCTCAATGGCCGTAACTACGCGCAACTCGCGTTGCTGGGCGCGGGCGTAGGCCCGAGCGAGCCGGGTTCGCGCGTCGAAACGTCGTTTGGATTCAGCTCGAACGGCGCCCGCTCCCTGCAGAATAACTTTCAACTCGACGGAGTCGATAACAATTCCGACCTGGGCGATGTCTTGAACGGCAGCGCGTACGTTATTCAACCTTCGGTCGACGCCATCGCGGAATTCAAAGTTCAGACCAACGCCTACAGCGCGGAATTTGGTCGCGGCAACGGCGCGGTGATGAACGCCGTCATTAAATCCGGCACGAACCAATTTCACGGGGACGTGTACGAATTTCTACGAAATGACGTCTTCGATGCGCGCAACGCGTTCGATGCGTTCGGCCGCACCGGGTACAAGCAAAATCAATTCGGCGCAACTTTTGGTGGCCCAATTATCAAGAGCCGGACATTCTTCTTCGGCGATTATGAAGGTCTTCGCATTCGCCAGGCTCTGCCTCAACTGTCTCTGGTTCCGACACCCGCCGAGATTGGTGGCGACTTTTCGTCGTTCTTGACGAATACTCCGGTCACCGCGGTGGACATGAACGGCAATCCGACAAAGCGAGTAGCAGTCGATTGCAGCGGGCATCCCACATACTCGGGCGAAATCTTCAATACCCGCCTCACCCAGGTCTCAGGTCTGAACCCGAGCGGCTTCTGCGGTGTGCCGATTGGAGTCGATGCCGCGGGCCATCCAACGAACATATTCCCCAAGGCGCTAATTGATCCCCTGGCGGCGCGCCTCTCGGCGCTGTTCCCGGCGCCCAATGTGAACCTCAACGGCTCAAACTTTCTCGCGGAACCGAGCCGCAGCTCCGATCAAAACAACTTTGACGTCCGCATCGACCACAACATCGGTAACCGCGATTCTCTTTTCGGACGATTCAGTTATGAAGACCAGCCCAGCTTCATTCCATCGCCCTTCAACAACGCTCTCGATGGGGGAGCGTTCCAGGATGGCACTCAGGATAATTCGTACCGAAGCGTCGCCATCAGCGAGACGCATACGTTTTCTCCAACCACAATCAACGAATTCCGTTTTGGTTACAATCGGATCAATTCTCACCGTTTTCAGTTGAATGCCAACCAGAACGTCGCCGCGCAATTAGGGTTTCCCGGAGTTCCATTTGGACCGGACAACGGCGGACTGCCGAGCATCGCAATTAACGATGGGACCGCGGGGATCGGTAGCTCGGGATTCCTGCCATCCATCGAGAAACAGAACGCATACGTGATCGATGAAAATCTGACAAAAGTCTACGGCCGGCACTCGATGAAATTTGGCACCGAGTTGCGTTTGATCGAGTTCACAATTTTTCAGCCGGCGGCTTCGAGAGGCACGATGAACTTTGCCAGCGACTTCACCGACAACGTTGCCGCTCCAACCACGGGAGGCGAGGCATTTGCAACCTTCCTGTTAGGTATCCCAGACGGCGGCACGATCACGAACGCAAACAATGTCATCTATCATCGAGGCGATTATTCGTGGTTTGCGGAAGATGACATTCGCGTTACTCCGAAACTGACCTTGAACCTGGGACTTCGTTACGAGCTCTTCACTACAGTCAAGGCAAGCCACAATGATGAGGCGAATTTCGATTTCGCCACCGATTCCCTGGTCGTTCCAAAGGGCCAGCAGGCGGTGCTGACTCCAACTCTGGCAACTTTGATTCCCATTCAAAGAACGGGAAGTTCGGGACTGATCTCTCCGAACCTGACCAATTTTGCTCCCCGGCTGGGAGCCGCTTACCAAATTACCGACAAGCTGGTAATGCGTGCGGGCTACGGAATTTTCTATGGCGGCGAGGAGAACGGGCCATTTTCCAACCCCAGTCCCGGTTTCAACCCCCCTTTTTTTGTTACGCAAAACTTCACGCAGCCGTGCTTCAACTCAGATGCCAACCCCGCTACTCCAAGCTCGAATTGCTCGATTCCGGGCCTGAGTGTTCTGTCGCAAGGTTTCCCCGCGAGCTCGCTGATCGATCCGAATACGCCCACGCTGTTTTCAGAAAGCCCGACACTGAAAACTCCGTACACGCAGCAATGGCACTTCGGGTTTGAATACCAGTTGCCCAGTGAAGTGTTGCTGAGTGTTTCCTACGCAGGCTCGCATGGTTCGAATCTCTACGGCTTGTATAACGGCAATCAGGCTCAGCCCAACGTGACTTTTTGCACGACCAACGGCAACACTCCCGAAAATTGCCCGACCGCGCCGCGGCGCCCGTTTCCGGCGGTTGACGGTCTCATCGATACCCTCCGTGCCAACGATTATTCCAATTACAACGCGCTACAACTGCATATTGAAAAACGACTCTCTCGTGGGCTGCAGTTTGGAGCCTCGTATACTTACGCTCATTCACTGGACGATGCATCCAGCGCCAGCCTTGGCTCACTCAATAATGGCGACTTCCGCAACGAACTGTTCCCACAGCTTGAATATGGCAACGCAGACTTCGATGTACGACAGCGCTTCGTCATCAACTATGCCTACGAGTTGCCGTTCGGACACGGGAAGAAATTCGGCGGAAGCGCCAGCGGCGTTCTAAATCAAGTTATCGGGAATTGGCAAGTAGCCGGCATCACCACGGCACAGACAGGCAACTGGTTCACGATTACCGACTCGTTGACCAACGTTTCGACCAGCGACGGCGGTGGGGCGGTCGGATTCTTTGAAGTGCGGCCGAACGTTGTGGGCAATCCGAACGCGAAGCCGTGTATGCCGGGAACCCTGTTCAACACCTGCGCCTTCGTGGACAACACAGCGTTTTTCACCTTTGGCAACGCGGGCAGGAACATCGTCCGTGGACCGGGCTTGCAGAACTGGGATTTTTCGGTCTTCAAACTTTTTCCGATTCGCGAGCAGATGCACGCCGAATTTCGAGCCGAATTCTTCAACATCTGGAATCACGTAAACCCGTTGTTAGGCCCGGTCGGCGCGATCAGCGAGGAGCCGCAGGCGGTGGAGTTTGGTACGCCGCAGTTTGGGCAGGCGGTCGCGGCTCGCGACCCCCGCTTCATCCAGTTCGCGATGAAATTCTACTTCTGAAACGCTATTAAGAAACGATCGCGAAACCTTGCGCTGAATGGCTGACTATCCAGCACGCAGCCAGTTCCGTGACGGTCGGCGCCACCCTCTACGTCTACGGCAGAGTCTGCGCGATACGGAACTGGCGGCGCAGCAATGGTGATTACCTCACGTTGGGGCCTAATCTATCTCCCGCACCTGACCCTCGCCAGCCTGCATTCCCGCACCGCTGCCCCCTGAGGACTCTGCCCTCTTTTTCTGCCAGTCTGCCTCAGCGAGCACGGTGATAGATTCCAATCTTTTCTTCTTCAGGCCGGTATTGATTCCGGGCAGCTCTGCCTGCGTCTTCTTTTGGAAGTCGTCTATCACATCCTGCAGTTCGTGACCCAGGGAATCGGTCCGGGCGACCTGATAATCGGTAGGTTTGCCGTCGTATCCGGTGACCGCACCGTAGAGTTGCCCCAGGTGTTCGCGAATGCGTTCTTCGCCGGTGATCATTCCACCTTCCTTGGTGGCCACGATCTTCGAGCGTAGCGCATCGCAATCTGCAGCGAGTTGCTGCAGTTGCTTGCGGAGCGGATCTTTCTCCGCCAGCTTGGCCGCTCTCGCGTTGGCCGAGTCGCGAACGCCTTCGATGGCTTCCACGGCAAACGTCATGTGTTCCAGTTGTTTGTAAACTTTCATCGAGAGTTCGAATTGCGCTTTGCGTTCCTCCATCGAATATTTGGCGCGGGGATCGATCGCAACGTTCAACTGTTCGGTATAAGTTTGATCGCCTTTGGTCAGCTTCACCGAGTAAGTACCCGGCAATACGCGTGGTCCCTGCGCCGCTTCAAACAGCGCGGACGCCGCCGGAGCGACGGCCGGCGGCTTCAGATGCATGGACCAACTCGCGCGGTTCAATCCGCGGTGCTTGCTGCCAGCGACGGTGTCAACCAGTTTCCCATCCTGATCGAAAATCTCGATTTTCAGATCGCCGAAGATGTGCCGTCCTTTCTGGTAATACGTGATCTGTGCGTCGGTCGGCCGGCTCCGGCCGTGGAAAGCTTCGTCGCCTTCCGGCCATCCGCCGAAGGTATCAAAGTATTGGATTACCGGCCGGCCAGGAATCAGGCTCGCATCTTTGCTCATCATTTCCGGTGTCAGGGTGCGTAGCGGAGAAATATCGTCCACAATCCAAATGCCGCGGCCGTGCGTCGCCAGCACCAGGTCAGACTCTCGAGCCTGTATTGCGATATCGTCTACCGGAACTGCGGGAAAATCCGTCCCTTTGTATTGCGCCCAGTGTTGTCCGCCATCCACTGAAATCGAAAGGCCGAATTCGGTGCCCAGGAACAGCACATTGCGATTGACCGTGTCCTCTTTGATCACATGGGCAAAACCGCGCACGCCGCTCTCCTGTGCCGGAAGCGCCGTCCACGTCTGCCCGTAATCGGTAGTTTTGTAGACGTACGGCTTCATGTCTCCGAAGGTGTGCCGGTCAAAGGTGGCATATGCAGTGCTTTCGTCGAAGCGGCTAGCTTCAATGGTGGTGACCCACGAATTTTTTCCCAGGCCACTGACGTTTCCAACCACATTTGTCCAGGTCTTTGCGCCATCGCGCGTGATCTGCACGTTGCCATCATCGGTGCCAACCCAGATGATTTGCCCATTCTTCGGCGATTCTGAAATCGAATAGATCGACGTGTGCATCTCCGCGGATGAGTTGTCGATGGTCACTCCACCGGACTCTTCCTGCTTCTGTTTTTCGGGATCGTTCGTCGTCAGGTCCGGAGAGATGCGCTCCCAGGACTGGCCATGATCGCGAGAGCGGAACAGGAACTGCGCGCCAATGTAAATTGTCCCCTTCTCGTTGGGACTCATGTGAATCGGCGTGTTCCAGTTGAACCGCAACTTGCCCTCTCCGTAATTCGGCCAGGGATGGATATCGCGAATTTCGTGCGTGTAGCGATTCACTCGCCCAATTTCGCCGCCTTGCGCTTCAGCGTAGAGATAATCCGGATCGGAGGTATCCTCGA
Organism: uncultured Acidobacteriota bacterium; assembly: GCA_963717205.1. Classification (GTDB taxonomy): domain Bacteria; phylum Acidobacteriota; class Terriglobia; order Terriglobales; family Acidobacteriaceae; genus Sulfotelmatobacter. Next base: position 1,456,206 of record CAVQVP010000003.1, read on the forward strand.
ACATCCAGAAGCCATCACCGCCAAACATATTTTCCCAGCGCGCGTTGGTGACGCCGCCCGGATACGACGAGTCGCCGACCCAGGAACTGTTGTCCTGCAGGCCGCCGTAGACATGATACGGATCCGCATTGTCGGTGCTCACGTGGTAGAACTGCGAAACCGGCAGGTTGACCTGGTGCTTCCAGCGATTGCCGCCGTCTTCGCTGCGCCACAGGCCGCCATCGTCTCCGGCAATCACGATGTTCGGATTTTTCGGATTGATCCAGAGATCGTGGAAGTCGCCGTGCCCGTTCCCGGACACAACACTGAAGCTCTTGCCGCCATCCGTGCTGAGAAGCAGCGGGCCATCGGGTTTGAAAATCTTGTTTTCATCCTTGGGATCGACGATCAGGTTGCCAAAGTAAAATGGACGCCACAGCATGAACTGGCTGGCGTCCAGTTTGGTCCAGTGCGCGCCGGCATCGTCAGAGCGGTAAAGTCCTCGGCCCTTTTCTGCTTCGATGTTTGCGTATATAACGTTCTGCTTTGACTCAGCTACCTGTAGCGCGATGCGGCCATATGGCTTCGGCGGCAGACCTTTCGCGATGCTGCTGTCAGTGATTTCAGTCCAGTGAGCGCCGCCATCGGTGGATTTGAAAATCCCGCTGCCCGGACCGCCCGAGCGAAAGGTCCAGCCCTGCCGACGGAAGTCCCACATGGCGGCGTAGATAGTCTTCGGTTCCTGCTTGCTGCGTGCAATCATGGCACAGCCGCTCGAACCATTCACTCCGGCGAGAACTTTACTCCAGGTCTTGCCGCCGTCGGTTGTTCGGTACACACCGCGCTCGTCGTTATCGTCCCAGAGATGCCCGGTTGCACACGCCAACACGTCATTGCTATCGCCTGGGTTCACCAGGATCTTGGCGATGTGCTCGCTGTCCTTCAGGCCAACGTTGGTCCAGTTCTCGCCGCCGTCGGTCGATTTGTACACACCGTCGCCCACCGAGACGCTGTTTCGCACCCAGGCTTCGCCGGAGCCTACCCATACAATTTTCGAATTCGAGGGATCGATCGCCACCGCGCCAATCGACTGCACATCCTCGCGATCGAACACGGGCTTGTATGTCGTGCCGCCGTTGACTGATTTCCACACTCCGCCGCTTGCCGCGCCCACGAAGACGGTGATGCGACCGTTTTCTTCTACCGCATCCACCGCTGCAATGCGACCGCTCATGGTGGCTGAACCGATATTGCGGGCGGGCAATCCTGAAACCGTGGCCGCATCGTAACGGTAGGGCGCTTGCGCGTGGCACAGCGATGCTCCAGCGAACAGCACAGTCAGTGCCCAAAAACTGCGAGCGGATGCTTTCATTTTTACGAGTCCTTTACGTTTGATTGTCATTCCCAGCAAGCGTCTTTCGCGGAGCAGTTGCCGATCATACAGGCGATTCACTTAATCCCGACCATCCCGGACTTCTTTTCCTCGGTCTTCAAAGACGCAGGCAGAGCAAAATCCGCGGGATCAATCGTCACATTCGCTTCTACTTTCTGCAGTGTGGTGGTTTGAGCGTCAGGATGGTTCTTGGGTCCACTCGAAAGCGAAAAGGGAAACATTACGCCGTTCACCGGCTTGTAAGAGCCCAAGCCCACCACGCGATCGCGAACCGAGCCCCGAATAAACTGCTGGATTTCCCTGCGGAACTCAATAAACGTATCGGGATCGAGGTAGTCATAAATGATGTCGCCATTTTTCAGCGTCACCTTCAACCGCAGGGCATCGTCTCCATCGACCACATCGTGTCCCAGAAATTCCACTGTGCTGCCTTTTTCTTTGTAATCGACCAGAGGTCCGTCGAATTCGGCATCCAGGAGCAGGTCGCGCAGGTCATCTTCTCCCAGCAATTCGGGATCTTTCTTTCCCTGGAAGGGCTGAATCTGCCAACCGGTGGTGCCGTCATACGCTTGCACAGCGGTCATTCCCTGCAGCGCGAACGTCTGCCGGATCAAGTTGGGGCGCTCGTTCTCTTGTCCGACGGAAGCCGTGAATCCTCCGCCACCCTCGAATTTGCCGGTCATGCGGAGGGTCTTGATCGCCTTCATCTTCTCGATCCCGCCCCTGGCTTCGATGTTCTTGGCAATCAGTTCATCCGCGGTTTGCGAGATGGAGAACGCACCGCAGCAGCAGACAGCAACCAGCACAATCAACGCGCGACGCATCAGACAAACTCCTGTTGTTGAGGGATTTAAAGAAACCCGGGAAACGGGAAACAGTACTCTACTCGGTAGTAGACGAATTTTTCAAGTCGTGGTGAGCAAGAAACGCCGATAACTGCCAGCGGAGTCCATAACCATCTCATAAACAATCCGGAGCGGAAGGGTGAGGTCCTCAGGGAGCTGAAGCCCACGTGTTTATTGGCCTTGGACGGCACGGCTAGAGGTTGCAGAAAAAGTCGTTGAGAGTGCTAGAAGCATACCGCAGGCGCTAAAGCGCGGACGTATTTTCAATGACTTAACGGCACGAGTGAACTCGTGCCCTTCCCTTTTCGTGGAGAATCTTGAGTTTTTCCGCAACCTCGTAAGCGTCGTGCCCTTGCCGAACCCATTTATCAGATGGCTTCTAGGTTCGGGCCTGGCGAGCGGCTTTCAACTTCAGTCTGGAAGAATGTACTCAGTGAGTGAAGGTAAAGTTCACCCCGGTCGTCAGGATCAGATCGTTTTTCTTTGCGGTCGAAGGCGGGTTGGAAACATATATATCGCTGAATTGGTTCTGCCAGCCCAGCCACTTGGCGATTTTCGTCACTGTACCGAAGTCGAACTCTCCGCGATAGTCGCCGGTATACGAACCCGACAAAGCCGGATAGAAATAGAACTTCTCTGTCACCACCGTGGACTTCCCAGCCTTTTGCGTCAGTTCCTCGCCCAATGTCAGCGCAGCAAATTTGTTGGTTACGCCGTAAGAAGTAAAAGTTGGGGGAACAGTGGCAGGAGTCACTGGCGGACCGTCCGAATACGTTTCATGGGTATAGTTGAGGCCAGCCAGAAGATCAAAGACAGTCTTGTCGGACTTGATCACATGATAACCCAGGCCGCCCCCGTACAGGCCGCGCAAATCCAGATCCTGCAGCGCATTGCTCATGAAGTCGGCGCCTACGAACGCGAACCACCGCGGATTCAGATTGTAATCGTAGCGGATTCCTGATGTGATAATATCTGCGACCGTGCTGGGAGTAGCTAACTGATTCTCAGTATCGATCGACGTCAAGTAGATTGTTATCTTGTCATTCAAGGTGGGATGGACGGCATTGATGCCCAACGCCAGGTTAGTGGTTTCGCTGTTGCCGCGAGCCACCGAGAAGCCTACGTTCACTCCGCCATTCCATCCGTGCAGTAAACCGGGGTGCAGCGACTTGTCGTAAGCGGCCTGCTCCGCATCATTCCGGATCAATACAACATTTCCCGCCGGAACTTCCACCGGACCGGCCTTGGTAGCTACTTCGATTTTTCCGTCGTTCTCATTCACCGGCCCGACCATGGTTTTCTTGTCGGATGTGCTGACATGTAATTCCTCATCAGTCGTGATCTTCGTGATCACCTTGAAATCGAGGGTGACGTCTCCCGCATAGTCCGTATGCAGCACCAGGGTTTTGCCATCGGACTTCACGATCTTGCCACTCAGGTGGTCACCATTCTTCAAGACGACCTGATCGGCAAATACTGCTTGCGCGACTGCCAAAACTAAACCGAGGACAACAAGTTTGTCTTTAAGCAACACTTCTACCTCCAGCTTCCAGAGAAGTTTTCACAGCTCAAATGCTAAATTAAGGTGGCCCGGAACTACGGAACAAGACAGGAAATGGTCACAAGACAGCAACTGCATCTTTATTTGAGGTTAGAGACCGCCAGTTTAGCGCTCAGGCTTTGGGCTCTTTGGATTCAGTAGTCTTGGCCTGCTCGGTTGGAGCCGCAGCATTATCCTTCATACCCTCTTTCAGGGCACGAATTCCCTCACCCAAACCCTTGCCGAGTTCAGGCAATTTCTTGGGACCAAAAACCAGCAGGGCAATCGCAAAGATGATGATCAGGTGCGTCGGTTGAAATAGACCCTCAAGCATAGGAACCTCCAAAGACACCACAACCTAGTAATACGTTACCGGACGAGCATGGGGAAGTCAAACCTCGCGACTGCTCGCCCACAAGTATGGATGGCACAACCGGGCTCCCTCCCCACTCTCCCAGTTTGCTACCTGAGGAGAATCCGCGCTGTGATTCAAATCACAGCCCGTTGCGATAGCAGACGCACGACGCTTCTCGGCCCGACCATTCCAGCCCATTACTTCCGTGATCTTACCTCGGGTTCTAGTGCCACGGTAATGTGGGATCGGCGGTAGGAACGACCGCGAACCGTTCAGCAATCAGCGCGACCATTGGCGTATCCAGCAAGCCGAACCGTTGCCCGGAGATTCGAGTGAAGCGCAAGGGCCTGTCAGTTTTTTTGTTTCTCTTTTTTTTGTTTCCCTCGGTGGGTTCGTTGGCTGCCCATTCCAGCGAAAGCCAGCCGGTAAACGCCATCCAGTTGACGGCCTGGCTCACGGCGGGCGTGCCCAGCAGCCGCCTCGTCCGCATTATTCAAGAGCGCGGAATCACCATCACCCCGGGCAAGGAACAGATTCGCCAACTTGAATCGGCCGGCGCCGATCCAAGGGTTATCCGCACGCTGAAGAACCTGAAGCCATCGCGGGCTACTGGGTCCTCGAGCTTCGAGACGTCGAAGTCTGACATTCCCGAGACTTTGCTTCACGCTCTCGCCGATGCCCACGCTCACCGCTTCCACGAAGCCGAGTTGACTTTGCGCCAGGCCTTGACCTCGGATTCCGACAATGCCGCGCTGCACTTCGCCTTGGGCGCAATGCTTCGCCAACAGGAACGCTGGGATGAGGCTTTCGACGAAGTTACGCGCTCGACGGAACTGATGCCTGATTTTCCCGAGAATCACAGCAGCCTCGCGTACATCTTCTACCGTCTCGATGATGGCCCCAACGCGATCGCTGAGGCGCGCACCGCCCTTAGCATGGATCCTCAAAACGCGGAGGCTTACCAGTTTCTTGCGCTTGGTCTTTACTCCAACGGGCAATACGAGGCGGCGGTCCATGCTTTTCTCGAATCGCTCGCCCGCGACGACAAAAATCCTGACAGTTATTACGATCTCGGCATCACCCTGCACGCAGCCGGGAACCTGACCGGCGCTATTGACGCCTATCGCCAGGCGATCCATCTTAATCCCGTGTTTTGGCAAGCTCACTCCAATCTTGGGATGGTTCTGCACGAACAAAACAAACTCGACGAGGCTATCGGCGAATATCGGGAAGCCAAGCGCCTCGCGCCTCAGGATGCCGCCGTACGCAACAACCTGGGCAACACTTATTGCGATAAAGGCGACTTCGAGTCAGCGAAGCTCGAACTGCAAGAACTCTATCGGCAGCATCCCGAATGGCAGCAGGGACACACCTGCCTCGCCCGCGCTTACATGTCAAAGAAGGACTACGGCAGCGCGGTCAACGAGCTGCAACTATCCGTGCTCCAGAACCCCACCAGCTCCACCGAGCACCGCATCCTCGGCGAAGCGTTGTTGATGGATGAGAAACTGGAAGATGGCGTGCGCGAGCTGCGCCTTGCGGTTGCGCTCAATCCCGATTCTGACACCGCCCACCAAGCCCTGGGCGCAGCGCTGTTCCAGCAGCAACAACTGCCAGCGGCAGAAAAAGAATTTCGCGAGGCGCTTCGCCTGAATGGGTCTCCCGACAACCATTATTCTCTTGCGGCGTGCCTGATGACGATGGACCGTTACGAGGAAGCCTTATCGGAGTTGGAGACCGCGACGCGCCTCGATCCCGAGCGCCACCTTTACCGCGCCCGCCGCGATGAACTCCTGAAATTGATGCAAGAAATGAAAAATTAAGAAAATGGCAATGAAATGTGAAGGAACCGAATTCGTGGTAACCGGCGCTGGGACAGTAATGGCCACTGTACTCACGTTATTTTCGACCCGAAAGTGAGCCTACTTACACTGAAAACCAGGGGGCCTGCCCGTGCCAGCGCAGCACCCGCTCCGCGCCACACATGAAGGGAATTTAATTATGGAATTGACTCAGGCAACACCGTCACGAGCCACCAAAACTACTTCTTCCTTGCTTCAGCCCGAGATCAAGCTTCGGGGCGATGCTCAGAGCGATGTTCAAAATAATGCCGCAAAAGTGCGCAGTGATCTTCGCAACGCCGTCCGCAGCGGAGCCGACGCGTCGCACAAGTCCTCCGGCTTCGGTCTGCCCTGCGCCAATTGCCGTCTCTACTACCCCGCCATCCTCGACGCCTGCCCAGCTTGCAATAGCAAAGAGAGAGTTTCGCCAGTTGTAACGCGGGCGATTCCAATACCGCAACCAGCGACTGACCCTGAAGCCGATGCTGCCATGCTCGAGCAACAGAGAGAGGCGTTTCTGAAGGAGTTCAAGTCCCAGCTTTTCTCGGCGGATGGGGAAGCTTCCGATGCGCCAGCGGGCTGCACACTGGGAGAGCATCAGGGCGAAACAGCCGAAGCGGCCTCCATCTGCAGGCCGTGTTACGACCGGCTGCAGGAGCGCGTGGATGTGTTTGAAGCCGCCCTGCACATCGATCTTAAGGAAGCGGCGCAAATTATCTACGACGCCGTCTGGGCCGATCCCTCCGACCCGACCAAGACCTACACCAATGCGGCCAGTGCGCTGCTTACCGAATTACGCAAGCGTTCAGGAGCTTCCAGCCTTCTTGGTCCGTTCCATCCGCTGGGAAACTGAGTTTGTGCAATTATGAAGAAATTACCCTCGGAAACCTTATTGGCTTCTTTGGTTTACTCCGGCTTCAGCGATACCCATTTCTTTCCGGCATATAACCGGTAGGCGCCGCCGTCCTCAACTATCTTGAGCGGGACGGCCCGCTTCAACTCTGCATCGGTCGCGAACGGTACGCTCAGTTTTTCTTCGTTGGCCACATCCATAACGAGGAACTTGTCAGCCGTAAAGCCGAAGCCGTATTCTCCCGGGGGCAATTCCGCGCCCGCGATCTTCAGCTTAGACTCGGTGACGAGCATGCCCTGATATTTCTGCTGAATCGCCGTGGAGTATCCCGAGGCGTCTACCAGAGCGGCAAATGTGATCTTGCCGTCGCTCATCTGAAATCCCGCCGCGTTTCGCAATTGGGTCGGAGCCTTCTGTCCACGAAAGAAGAATTCGGAGGGCACTACATTCTTAAGCTCGTCGGCGCTCAGCAGGTGCTGCGAAGCTTTTTCCGCCAACGCGGAGGTTAACAGCATAACCAGAAGCGTCGTAAATGTTCCTAACCGCATCTTATTCAATGGCATGTCCTCGGCATATGTATGAAGGAAACCCACAGGAAATCTAGTCTTTTCGGCCAACGGGTGCAAACCGAGTAGTAAGACGAGTAGTAAAATTGAGATCCGACTAATTCAATTTGCCCGCAAGATTCGGATAGTCCGCTCGTCTGCTCCGCCGTAATGTCTAGCTATCATGATTACGACAAACATGACTTTCCCAATGACGGCCACGAATGCCATACTCGTGGAGAGAATCCCCAGCGATATGACGGCCGCGCAGTCCAACTCAAAACCAGCGAAGGAGCAGATGATCGCGGATCATCACACCGAGGATCAGGCCCACGACAACCGGCGCTGGGACTCAGTCATCGCGCGCGATACGACCCACGACGGAGAGTTCGTCTTCGCCGTATCCACCACCGGCGTGTATTGCCGGCCCTCGTGCCCAGCCCGCCGTCCGCGGCGTGAGAATGTGAAGTTCTTCTCGCGTCCCGAACAGGCCGAGCAAGCTGGCTTTCGCGCCTGCCTGCGTTGCCGGCCGAGGTTGATCAGCGGCAATCCGCAATCCGACTTTGCGAAAGAGATTTGCCGCTACATTGAGCAACACCTCGACGAGCCAATCACGCTTGGGCGACTGAGCAAGACATTTCGGCAAAGCCCGTTCCATTTGCAGCGGCGCTTCAAGGCAGCGCTCGGTATCACTCCGCGCGAATACGCTGACTCCTGCCGCCTGCGCCAGCTCAAACGCAACCTGCAGGCCGGAGACAACGTGACGCGCGCCATGTATGACGCTGGTTACGGTTCGAGCAGCCGCCTTTATGAAAAGACATCGTCGCAACTGGGCATGACGCCAGACAAATATCGCCGGGGGGCCATTGCCGCCACGATTCGCTACGCCGTCTCTGATTCGCCACTCGGACGCATGCTGATCGCGGCCACCGACCGGGGAATCTGCTCGATTCAGTTCGCCGATTCCGATGGCGAACTGCTCGAAGGCTTGAAGCGAGAATTTCCATTTGCCGTGCGCAAACCCGACGAGGGTGCACTACAAGCCTGGGTGGAAACCTTGCTCTCCAAGATGACGGGCAACGAGTTGAACGCCGCTCTGCCATTGGATATCCGCGCCACTGCATTTCAGCGGCGCGTATGGACTTATCTGCAGTCGATTCCCTTCGGCGCGACGCGGTCTTACGGCGAGGTGGCGAAGGCGATTGGCCAGCCCACCGCGAGCCGCGCCGTCGCCCGCGCATGCGCCACGAATCCAGTTGCAGTTGCGATTCCATGCCATCGCGTGGTCCGTGAAGATGGCAAGGAAAGCGGCTATCGCTGGGGCGTGGAGCGCAAGAAGACGCTACTCGAGCTGGAGCAGCGAGGGCTGTAGGACTGTTCCCGTTCAGAATGATTGTTGACACTCTATCGAGTGTCAACAATCATTCTGGACGAGTACAAGGACTTGCCTAAGGCGGAGCGTTTCGTTACCCTGAAGTCGATGGAACTACACTTCACTCCTGAGCAGGAAGCGCAGCTGGCGCAGATTGCAACCCAGGAAGGCACCGACGCCGAAAGGCTGGTGAAGGATGCCGCCTTGCGGCTGCTTGAAGAAGATGCCCGCTTTCGAGCCGCAATCCGGGAGGGTATTGCGCAGGCCGACCGGGGCGAGTTCATTGAGCAGGAAGAAATGAACGCTCGTCTGGAGCAGATGCTGCGCTCATAAGAATGCGTATCCGCTGGACGCCAGCCGCCGCAGCCGACCTACAGCGCATCAGCGATTATCTCAAAGAGCACCATCCGCATTACCAACAAGCGTCCATTCGCAAAGTGTATCGCGCCATTCAATCCCTCAAAGGGTGGCCGCATCTTGGCCGTGTCGGACGCGAGGAAGGAACTCGGGAGCTCTTGTTCCCACCCCTGCCCTACATTGCTGTTTATCGTGTGAGGGAGCAGAGCATCGAAGTTTTGCGGATTTATCACGGCGCTCAGGACCGGCCAAAATGATGATGAGATCGGCCGCGAGGTGGGATTTAAGAGTGGCGGAGCGTAAGGGCTTGGCCGGGTGCCGGTCAACCGGCGGCACTTCCACGAGTTGCCAACACCCAGTTCAGCAACGCCAGCGCGATCGTTGCTACCAGAATTAGAGACTGTCCAAAATCCACTCGCGTCACCATAACCACGCAAAGTAGCACCCCCAGCACGGCCAAGAAATTTCCCGCAGGCAGCCGGAACATCGCGCCTTCAGGCTGCTTCCGCCGAAGGATGGGCAGGGCTGCGCAACCTACCCCGTAGTAGAGAAGCCGTGCTACTGCCGAGAGCGTTACATTCCATTTGAAGTCACCGACCAGCGCTAATCCCCAGACCATGGCCGCGAAGACTAGGATCGAAACGTACGGCGTGTGAAAGCGCTGATGGACGGCGGCGAAGGCTTTAGGAAAGTCTCCTTGCTCGGCGAGGGCGAAGGGGACGCGCGGCATGGCAAGAATTTTCGCACTGAGATACCCGTAGAAGGAGATCAGCGCGCCGACGGCAACCAGCGCGCCGCCTATGGGACCAACCGCTAGCCGCGCAACGTCGGCCAGCGGGCGCTGGCTGTGCGCCGCATCCGGCAGGACTCCGACAACTACCCACTGGATTAGGGCATAGATCAACGTGCAGAGCAGGAGAGCCGCCAACAGCGCAAAGGGGGCGTCGCGTCGGGGATTTTTCGCTTCGCTCATTGGAGCGAGCGCTGTCTCAAATCCGCCATAGGCGAAAACCAGAAGCAGCAAAGCTCTCATCCATTGGCTAGTTCGAGGTAGAACAACCGAAGCAGTCGCAGCTTCCCAATGATGCCTGTGAAGCACAAACAGACCGAGGACGATTACGGCAAAGAGTGGAACAAGTTTGGCGGCTGTGAACAGGTTGCTCACCTGCGCTCCAGCCCGCACTCCCCGAACGTTGATGAACGCCAGTACCCCGATTAGCAGGGTAAGGATAAGGGCGCGTGGCAGCGGATCTTTGGCGTGTGGAAAAAATTCGCCCAGGTAGATCACAAACAAGTTCGCATTGGCGGCGGGCGCAGCCACTTGTCCAAGCCAGAGCATCCATGCGGTTTGAATTCCCATCATGCGCCCGAACGCGACGCGAGCGTAGAGGTAGGGTCCGCCAGCTTCTTGAAAGCGCGACGCAACCTCTGCGAAGCAGCCGATGATCACGCTCATTCCAACGCCGGCAGCGAGTACGGCGTAGGGACTATAACTGCCGATGAGAGCCGCCACTGTCGAGGGCAAGCCAAACGCGCCGCTGCCAATGATGGAGTTCACCACCAGCGCGACCAGGCTCCAGCGGCCGATCGCGCGGAGTAGTTGGTGCGTGGGTGGGGTTGGGGCAGCGGATTGCATCCGTGCGTTTGTATCACAAGCGACGATGCGGGAAGCAGTCTTGCCTGGGCGCCACGCTTCGCGCAGGCTTGGACGGCCGAGGCGGTTGTCTCCACATGGTCACTGGCTTGGACAACCGGGGTTGCTGTCGCTACACGGCCTGGGCCCGTCTACAATACGCCGGAAATCCGAAGGCAACCTTCTTGCGTATTTCCGAGGGAGAGATTCGATGAGCACACAGCGTCGACCCGTTTTCATCACCGGGGGAACCGGGTATATGGGTTTGAGGTTGATTCCGCGGCTGCTGGAGCTCGGGCACGAGGTGCGGGCGCTAGTGCGTCCGGGCTCGGAGAAGAAGTTACCACCGGGCTCGGTGCCGGTTCTGGGAAACGCGCTGGACTGGAACAGTTATTCCGACAAAATATCTTCGGCGGACACGTTCGTGCAACTGGTTGGAGTCGCTCATCCGAGTCCCGCGAAGGCGGAGGAATTCCGCAAAGTGGATCTGGTTTCCGGGTTGGGAGCCGTGACGGCGGCGAAGGCTGCAGGCATTCGCCACTTCGTATACCTGAGCGTCGCCCATCCCGCACCCATGATGCAGGCTTACATCGCGGTGCGCGCCGAATGCGAAGCGGCCATCGAGGCAGCGGGCCTGAATGCCACCATCCTGCGGCCCTGGTATGTGCTGGGCCCGGGACACCTGTGGCCTTATCTTCTGGTCCCAATCTACAAAGTTGCCGAAATGCTGCCGCCAACCCGCGAGGGCGCGCTGCGGTTGGGACTGGTGACCTTGGAACAAATGGTAACTGCACTGATGGCTGCAGTGGAGAATCCGGCGCACGGGATTCGGGTTGTGAGCGTGCCGGAGATCCGTTCGGCGATGGCGTGAAAACCCTTGCCAGTAGCGGGTTTCGGCGCCGTCGATTGCTTAGGTTACTTTTTCAGACCAAGGTAATCGCTTGAATTACCAAAGCGCATGATCGTGGGACATCTATCCGCTTCCTACTGCCGATGAGATGTTCAAACGGCACGCAGATAGTCGCTAATCCATGGGGATCAATTCAGAGATGGACGACCTGCACACACGAATGATGCGCGTCACCGAAGATCTGCGGGTAATTCAGCGGGAGCTTAACTGCGCCGCCATGCAAGCGCCCAGCGACCCCGAATTGATGGAGGCCTTGAGCGCCCTGCCCGAGACGGAGGCCATCCAGACTCTGTGCAAGTCGCTCGACCAGATGCGCCACTTCCTGTGGTTCTACACCCAGGTGATGAGCAACGAGCCCGAACTGGGCGACAAACTGCGTCAATCGAATGCGTCAAAGACGGTGCAAGATGGCAAGGTAGACACGTCCTTCCTCGATCAACTGAGTCGATCCGATGAGGCCATGTTGCTGCGCTATCTGGCCGAGGCCAAGGAACGCAAGCCGAATTAGGTCAATCGTATAACGATTACGTTAACAGCATAGAGACGTAGTTTTGCTACGTTGTTCTTGACGCCCGCCACAAACCGCGCTAGAAGCCATCACCGCGAACTATTGTTTTCCTCACCTCTCCATTTGCGCTCAGCACAATGATGTTGGCCTCCGCGCCTTCCATCAGCTGACCGTGTTGCGCGAGGCCAACCGCGCGCGTGGGATTCAGGGTGGCGGCGCGAACCGCATCCTGCAGGCTCCAACCGGCGAATTCAGACACGTTGCGGACCGCGCGGTCCATGGTCAGGACACTGCCGGCGAGCTTTCCATCCATCGTGCACTTCCCGTCTTTGACCTCGACCTGTATGGGGCCGAGCTGGTAGGTGCCATCCGGCATGCCAGCTGCGGCTGTGGCGTCGGTGATGAGCACAGAGCGTTCGAGTCCTTTGGACTGCAAGAAAAGCTGCACGACTTCGGGTGCGAGATGAATTCCGTCGGCAATAATATCGGCGGTGAGCTGCCGGTCGACAAGCACTTCGCCGAGGATGCCAGGATCACGATGATCCAACGGCCGCATGGCGTTGAAGGTGTGAGTGGCATGGCGTGCGCCAGCCCGCACTCCTGCGCGGGCAGCATCCAGCGTAGCGTCCGAGTGTCCGATGCTGACGCAGACGTTGCGGCGCGCTGCCTCTGCAATTACTTCCAGTGCTCCAGGCAATTCGGGGGCAATGGTCATCATGCGCACGTGGCCGCGCGCCGCTTGCCAGAGGCGTTCAAAAATTTCCAGCGTGGGCTTGACCAGGAATTCCGGGGGATGGACTCCACGGCGTTTGTGACTGAGAAACGGACCTTCCAGATGGATGCCGAGCGGCCGGGCTTGCACGCCTCCACCATTGCTCGCAGATGAATCCTGAGACGCCTCGATGGCATCGGCCATGCGTTCCAGGGCTACACAGGTCTGGTCGAGCGGCGCCGCAACGGTGGTGGGGAAATAGCCGGTGACGCCATGCTTCGTCAGGAAGTTGTTGAGGTGCGGTAAGTCTGCAATCGCAGCCCGCATTACATCGAGGCCGGCGCCGCCATGCATGTGAATGTCGACAAATCCTGGAGCCAGAATGGCGTCGCCGAATTCGTCCGTAAAATTGAGGACTGTCGCATTCCGTGGAATCTCTTGCTCCGCCCGCGAGGAAACCACGGAGATTACTCCATCTTCGATAAATAGAAGCGGGTCCTCTATTACTTCCTGTGGCGTATACAGGCGATTAGCGCAGAGGACGATCATATTTGCGTTGGATCGAGTCGCATTGAAAATAGGCCTCTTCAGTGTAGCGGAAAGTGATTCAGCAGAGAGATACAACAGTGGGAACTCGCCGTCGACATCACAAAAGAACTTAGCGGGAATCAGAAAAGCCGGTCCGCCTTGAAGTCAAAACCAGCAAGAGCCACAAGGATCGCGATGTTATAATCGTTGTGCTTATTTAAAAACTGCGCGGGTGAAGGTGTTCCCTGTAGGCACCCGCAGCATCGTCGGGGAGTGGCTCAGCCTGGTAGAGCACCTGGTTCGGGACCAGGGGGTCGGAGGTTCAAATCCTCTCTCCCCGACCAATCTAGTTGATTCGGTTGACTCAAACCTCGCGGTTTCCGCAAGTTTCTGATTCCAAACATTGAGTTTTGTGTCCCAGTTGCGTCCTCGGGCACCCGGCAGGATGGCAAGGTCCCTGCTTACAACGAGCCTGAAAGGCGTGGGTGCTTCGGACGCTGCTGTCGATAGTTTGAGCGCGACTACGTCCGATCCACCAGACGGAACATCGGAAGCAAACACAGAAATCGGGCAGGAGAACAACGAAGAGGATGAAGCAAAATGAACTACGATATGCTGAACGCCGCAGTTGGCGGCGCGGAAGAGACTCGTATATGCGAATCTCACGAACACACGCTCGCTGGCACTTCTCGGCGATTCTGACGCCAGCGCTTACGAGCTTCTATTTTCCTTTTCGTCACCGGAGGAGAAAAACGAGTTCCTGAACTTGGTCCGTTCAAATGAGGACACGGGGAGGACTACATCATTGAGCTTACGCCGCCCACCCCTGAAGAAATTAGGAATGCTCGTCCGCTCGCAACGGTCCTAACGCATGATGCCCTCGCCCATGCCATGCTGATTGCAGCGACCCAGTGGGCGTAGATGAAGATGATCGCGCGGTGTCGTAGGGCAGGCGCATAATCGTTTCCGAAGGCTTTGGAAACGGGTGGACTCGGCCGACCGATGAGGACCTACTGATTAAGAGACAAGAAGGGCGCTGCCATCCATGCTCTAGTAACTCACAATGTACCAATAACTTACACAAGTCTTGCGCGCACAGAGAACTGCATTCAAATGCTTGACGTTGGCAAGCTTGAGAAACATACAGCCACAATTACGCCACACCTTGGCGCAGGCGATTCAAGCCTCTTTCGTGCATCGAGACCGACTCGGTACTTCTTCGCTCATGCTGTGACCTAGATCTTGTTCAGACCCTTTAGGGCGGCGACTTTGTACGTTTCGGCAAGGGTAGGAGTTGAATATGCCGCAGGATGAGAAGGTAGCTCAAATCACTCCATGGTCAAAATAGCCGTTCATTGCATCAGCTCGACGCGCCATATCTCAGGGCTGGTCGCGCACGGCTGCATCATCCAGGTAGCGTGCAACGGCAATCTCCAGATTGAAATGCATTCGTTCGCGTCCCAGCAACTGCCCCAGCGGTGATCGTTGTACGATGGCCAACACTCTGGGAGTCATGCCAATCAGCCACAGTTGAACGCCATGCTGGCTTTGCCTCTTCGCGAGTTGTGCGAACATTTTCACCGCGGTGTACTCCATGTCGAGGACTCCGCTAGCTTCGACGGCGACGACCTTCGGTTGCGCTTCCCGGACCAGCGGCTCAATCTTGTGTGCGATCTGTGCCGCATTCGCAAAGAAAATTGGACCTTCCGGCCTGAGCAGTAAGAGGCCAGGAAAACTCTCGTCGTCGGGATGCTCCGGCGATTGCGGCCGGAACACGTTGGTTCCTGACTTGCGGCGCAGGACATACACTGGAGGATCGGCTACCTGGTATGCCAGTGTGACCAGGGAAACGATTATCGCGACGATGATTCCCTTTAACGTGCCGACGATCACGACGCCTGCGAAAGCCACGATCGCCCAGGAAAATTCGGTCCTGCGAATACGAAGAATGTCATGAAACTCGATCGGCTTGATAAGTCCAAAGGAATAAACAATCACTAGCGCAGCCAATGCAGATTGCGGCAACATCGCGACGAGTGGCGCGAGAAAAAACATCGTCACTAGCGTCGTTGCCGCAGTTACCATCTCCGCTAATTGCGTGCGAGCTCCCGCACTGACGTTGACTGCCGTTTGCGTGGTGCCGCCGCCCCCCGGCATCGCACCGAGAATTGCGCCTCCGATATTAGCGAGTCCTGTGGCAAGCAGCTCTGTGTTTGCTCGCGGCGCGGGCTCGTCCTTTCGCGCGAAGGCTTGGCCGGCCGCAACCGTCTCCGTGAAACTCATCAAAGCAATCCCGAGTGCCCCGGGCCACAGCGCGCTTATCAACGAAAGGTCTGGCCTCATCAGCGAAGGAAGACCTTGCGGTATGTGACCCACCAGCTCGACGCCCCGATGCTGTAAGTTCAACAAGTACACGCCCACGATCGCAGCAGCTACAGCCAGCGGCGGCGCTGGGACCTTCGGCAGGAACCGTTCCATTCCCAGAAGAAACACGATTATCGAGAGCCCAACGGCCAGCGTTGCTAACGAAGTTTTTGGAAGATGGTGAACGATTAAGAGGACGTTCTGAACGAATGTCCCTCTTGGGAAGTGGATGCCAACGATTTTCGGGATCTGGTCGACCACAATGACCAGCCCGATGCCGGCTTTGAAACCAACGAGCACCGGCTCGGAGATAAAGTTCGCCACGATTCCCAGGCGAAGCAGGGACGCCAGCAAAAGCGCGGCTCCCACCAGCAACGTCAACGTCGCTGAGGCTCTCAGCAGGGCTGCGGGGTTGCCGTTGGGCGCGACCTGCCCCAGCTGAGCGGCGGTCAGGATCGCTAACGTTGTGGTCGTGCTGACGCTGAGCACACGCGAGGTCCCGAACACCGCGTAGATCATCATGGGTACTAGGGCTGTATAGAGGCCCACCTGGACCGGCAGCCCGGCCATCATGGCATACGCCATCGCCTTGGGAATGATTACCGCACCGGTGGTCAGCCCCGCGACGATGTCGGGCCGCAGCCAATCCGTACGGCAGGAGACCAGCCACTCAGGTAAGAGACGGAACCACCGATGATTTGCCATGCTGGGGGCTACCAGACCTGCGGGACGGTTCGATGCTTCTGCTTCGGCTCTACGTACCCTTTCGGCTTTTGCCTTGGCGGAAGCTTGGGAGGTGTATAAGAAATCTCCTCGTACGGGATGCTGTTGAGTATGTGCGACATGCAGTTCAGGCGGGCTCGCTTTTTGTCGTCTGACGGAACGACGTACCAGGGCGACGCTGCTGTATCCGTGGCTGCAAGCATGGCATCCCGAGCGCGTGAGTAGTCGTACCAACGGCGGTGCGATTCCAAGTCCATCGGACTAAGCTTCCAGCGCTTGGAAGGATCTTCGATTCGCGCGAGGAAGCGCTTGTGCTGTTCCTTTTCCGATACTTCGAGCCAGTACTTCAGAAGGATGATGCCCTGGCTGACCAGAAAGCCCTCGAAGATGGGACAATCCCTGAGAAATTCCCTGTGCTCTTCCTCGGTACAAAAGCCCATCACATACTCAACACCGGCGCGGTTATACCAGCTCCGGTCGAAGATGACGACTTCACCTCCGGCGGGCAGCTGTTCAATGTAACGCTGGGCAGGGAGCTGTGTCTTCTGCCTCTCGGTTGGCGAGGGGAGCGCTACCACGCGAAAGATGCGCGGGCTGACACGCTCGATGATGCGCTTGATCATCCCGCCCTTGCCTGCAGCGTCTCGCCCTTCGAAAATGATCACAATGCGGGCATTGGTCGCCTTGACCCAGTCCTGGAGCTTGACCAGCTCAACTTGAAGCTTGAAAATTTCGGCCTCGTACTCCTTTTTGCCGATCTTCGGTTGGCCGTTGACGCCGGAGCGTTTAGTGTCGCTGTCCAGCGTTGATTTTGATTTCTTGTCGTTCTTGGATTTTTTGCTCATCGTTCTTTCTGGTTTTCCTCGGTGTCGGGCGCCCGTTTAAAGGCGGGCCGAAGTACGACAGCGTCACTAGCATTGTGGTCCTGCGTCTTCAGGAGGCAATATGTGGGCCACTCTGCACACCTTCGAGCAGAACAACTTAGACGGAATGACGCTGATTCCCGCGCCCAAATACGGGCAGACACTGCTTCCGACATGGGCGAGAAAACATCGATCAGCGATCACCTTGTAGAAGAATGGCGCCCGAAAATTCTGAGGTTACATATGTCTGAGTGAGGGATTTCTTCAGGAAGGGAGCAATTCGAAGAAGCAACGCGGGCTCAAAGGATTGCGCCGAACAAAGCAGCAGGCAGGCGGTGACAAAACCAATCAGTCGAATGCTTTTCGCCATTCGGACACACTGCATAGTTCCTTGTCTGCAAAACGACCAGGACCCCAGGCTGGCCATACCCATTGGACGCGGCGGCACTTGCATCAATAAATTTCCGCTTTCATTTTTTGCATGGCAACCGGCTTTGCATTTCTTTATTTCTTTATGTCTGCGTCCTCTTTTACGCTTTCTCTGGTATTGGACATGGCTGCACATGCCAGATTTCTGCTGCGTATTCAGCGATGGTGCGGTCGCTGGAGAACTTCCCCGAGCCTACTACGTTCAGGATGGCTCTGCGCGCCCACTCGTCGGAATCGGCATATAACGCGTTCAGCTGCGCGTCTGCCGTGAGGTACGACTTCAGGTCCGCCAAGTGCATGTAGTGGTCGCCCTGCTTCAGCAACATGTCCCGCAACGGCTCGAAGACACCTCGCTCATCGCAGCTGAAATAATCCGAGAAGATCAAGTCCAGCGCCTGACGGGTCTCGGGGTCGTGGTCATAATGCCACTGCGGGTTGTACCATCCGCGACTGCCAAGCACCTGCTCAGCCGTCAAACCGAAGAGGAAGAAGTTCTCCTCACCCGCCTCTGCTGCCATCTCAATGGTCGCTCCGTCGCGAGTGCCGATCGTCAACGCGCCGTTCATCATGAACTTCATGTTGCTTGTCCCACTGGCTTCATAGCCCGCCGTCGAGATCTGGTTGGAGACGTCACTGGCGGGAATGAGTTGCTCTGCGAGCGAAACGCAGTAGTCGGGCAGGAATACCACCTTCAGCCGTCCGCGCACTGTGGGGTCGCCGTCGATGGTCGCAGCCAGATTGTTAATGAACTTGATGATCACCTTGGCGAGCCGGTAGGCAGGC
This sequence comes from uncultured Acidobacteriota bacterium, assembly GCA_963717205.1. Taxonomy (GTDB): domain Bacteria; phylum Acidobacteriota; class Terriglobia; order Terriglobales; family Acidobacteriaceae; genus Sulfotelmatobacter. The sequence continues at coordinate 1,474,739 of CAVQVP010000003.1, forward strand.
GCGGCCTTGCCGGCGAAAAAGAACGTACGCGGGTACAGGTTGAGCCCCGGGTCCTGGCGCAGCCGGTTGTAGAGCACAACGATCCGGAGTGCATTCAGGAATTGGCGTTTGTATTCGTGGATGCGTTTGACCTGGCAGTCGAAGATCGACTCCGGATCAACGGTCTGCCCTGTCGACCGGCGGAGCCAATCACAGAATTGTCGCTTAGCATTTCGCTTGGCTTGGCGGAAGTCATCTCGAAAGGCTTTGTCCTCGGTGAATGCTTTGACCTTGCTTAATTCACTTAAATCACGGATCCAGGAATCTCCAATTGCGTCAGTGATGAGTCCCGAGAGTCCAGGATTGCATAATTGCAGCCAGCGCCGGGGTGTGACACCATTCGTTTTGTTGTTGAAACGTTCCGGAAAGATTTCTGCCAGGTCTTTGAGCGTTGTCTCACGCAACAGCTTGGAGTGAATCTCTGCCACCCCATTGGTGCTGTGAGAACCTACGACCGCCAGGTTGGCCATACGAACCTTTTTGTCGGGGCCATCCTCGACAATGCTCACGCGCTCAATCCGATTTGTATCGCCTGGGAACCGCCCACGAACATTGCTGAGAAAACGGCGATTGATTTCGTAGATGATCTCGAGGTGCCTGGGCAACATCTCCTCAAACCACTTGACAGGCCACTTTTCGAGGGCTTCGGGCAATAGGGTGTGATTCGTGTATGCCAGCGTTTTCTGTGTGATATGCCAGGCTTCGTCCCATTCAAGGTGCACGTGGTCAACAAGGAGTCGCATGAGCTCCGGAACTGCGAGAGCCGGATGCGTATCGTTCATCTGAATGGCCACTCTGTCTGCAAACAAGTGCCAATCCGAGTTGGTCCGTTGGAAGCGCCGCACTGCATCCGCCAGCGAGCAGGCAACAAGAAAGTACTCCTGCAGCAGGCGTAGCCCTTGCCCCATGACTCTTGAATCATCGGGATAAAGGACGCGGGTCAGGGTTTCGGCCCCAAGGGTCTGAGTAAACGCTTCTACAAAATCGCCGTGAGAGAACTCTTCAAAGTTGAAGAAGTCCGGCGCAGCCGCGGCCCAGAGTCGAAGTGTGTTGATCGTGGAACCACCGTACCCGATTACGGGGCGGTCAAATGGGATGCCGATCAGAGTCGACGGACGCCCCGGTACCGGGCGCAGGCTACCTCCGCTGAGCTCGAACGAGCAACCTAGGTTGACTTCCACCTTCTCGTTCGGACGGGCAATCTCCCATGGATCGGGAGAACGCAGCCAGTTGTCCGGCATCTCCTGTTGCCATCCCTTCTGGATGGATTGCTTGAAGATGCCGTACTCATATCGCAGTCCGTACCCCATCGCCGGGTAGCTGCATCGTCGCGGCAGATTCAATGAAGCAGGCGGCCAAACGTCCAAGGCCACCGTTGCCCAATCCCGCATCCGGCTCCTGCTCTAAGATCTCGATGAGGTTCAGTTTCTTGTCCTGGGTGAACTGGTCTGTGAGTGGAGCGAGCAGAAGATTCGTGACATTATTTGCCAGTGAGCGGCCGATCAGGAACTCCATCGAGAGGTAGTAAAGCCGCTTAGGATTTCGTTCTTGATGAGTTTTCTCTGTTAAAAGCCACCGCTGAGAGAGAACGTCGCGCACGGACCGGGCAAGGGCCTCGAAACGGTCGCGTGCCGTCGCGTCCGCCAAATCGACTCCGCTGTCGAACAGCAGGTGCCGCTCATAGAGCGCTTCGTCTGTTCCAGAGAATTGCACTGGACCACAGCCATACTTGCTACTAAGACGTTTAGCTTCCTCTGGCAACGCGGGCCGTTTGGCCGTTGCACTCGTACTCATGTTCAAGCTCCTTTAGCGATTTCTCGGGGTTGGCGAGTTACCCGATATCCCATTTCAATCGGTACCCTGAAACCCACGCCGCGAACGCACGCGCATGGTCGAGCGTAGCGACAGCAGGCACTCAGTCACCGCTTGTCGTAAGGCCACTTCCAACCACTAGTCTCCGGGCTGTCGATCCCGTACTCGTAAGCATGACGTCGGCATGCGATCTGGAGATCGCGGAACTCTTCTTTGGCGTGCGCGCCGATGCGCTGCAGTTTCGGGATGCGGTCAATCGCGTCGATCGCAAGACTGAACCGGTCTGTCTGGTTGTTGATCGCCAGTTCCATCGGTGTGTTAATGTTGCCTTTCTCCTTGTAACCGCGCACATGCAGGTTGTGGTGGTTTGTGCGGCGATAGGCAAGACGGTGAATTAGCCAGGGATAGCCATGGAAATTGAAGATGATCGGCTTGTCGGTCGTAAACAGAGAATCGAAGTCCGCGTCTGTTAAGCCATGTGGATGTTCCGTGCTCGGTTGCAGCTTGAACAGGTCAACCACGTTAATGAATCGGATTTTCAAGTCAGGGAATCGTTCCCGAAGCAGTGCCGTCGCGGCCAGAGCTTCCTGGGTGGGGATATCGCCCGCGGCAGCAAAAACAACATCGGGTTCCTGGCCTTCATCATTACTGGCCCAATTCCAGATGCCAATGCCTTTTGTGCAGTGGGTAACCGCGGCATCGATGTCCAAGTACTGCAGATGCTTCTGTTTGTCCGAGACAATTACGTTGATGTAGTTCTCCGATCGCAGACAATGATCGGCTACGGAGAGCAGACAGTTGGCATCCGGCGGTAGATAGATGCGCGTAACGGCGGCGCTTTTGTTGAGTACTACATCCAGGAAGCCAGGATCCTGGTGAGTGAAGCCGTTGTGATCCTGACGCCACACGGTTGAGGTAATGAGGAGGTTCAGCGATGCGATCTTGCGGCGCCAAGATAATTGGTTGCAGATGGACAGCCACTTGGCGTGCTGATTGAACATCGAGTCGATCACGTGCACAAAAGCTTCATAAGACGATAGAAAGCCGTTGCGACCCGTGAGCAAGTAGCCCTCGAGCATGCCTTCCATGGTGTGCTCGCTCAACATTTCGACAACTCGTCCATCCGAAGACAGTTCTGTTCCGTCACGGTCCTCGGGGAAACTTTCCGCGATCCAGAATTTCTTCGAGACCTCATAAATCGCGTCAAGCTTGTTGGACGTGTTCTCGTCTGGCGCGAACACTCGAAAGCTGTCCATATTCCACTTCATGACATCGCGCAGAAAACGTCCCAGTGGCGGAACGTTCTCTACTTCGGTGTTTCCCGGGCGGTCAATCTTGACGGCATAATCGTGGAACTCGGGCAACCGCAGTTTTTTCCTGAGCTCTGCATTCGCATGCGGACTGGCGCTCATGCGGCGCTGCCCTTTCGGCGCAAATGCGGCGATCTCCGGTCGTACCCTTCCGCACTCATCGAAGAACTGTTCCGGCTTGAACGATCGCAGCCAGGTCTCGAGGAGGCGCAGGTGTTCCGGGTTATTCTTGACGTCGGCCAGGGGGACTTGGTGCGAGCGCCAGAAGCCTTCAAGCCGGTGCCCGTCCACTTCCACCGGTGCGCCCCATCCCTTTGGCGAGCGTAATACCACCATCGGCCAGCGCGGCCGCGTGGCAAGGCCGTTCTTCCGGCACTCCTGCTGATGGCCTTTAATCTCCGCGATGCACTGCTCAAGCGTCGCGGCCATTGCCTGATGCATGCTGTCGTGATCGGATCCCTCCACGAAGTAGGGATTCCAGCCATACCCGCGTAACAAGCCTTCCAGTTCTTCGTGAGTGATCCGTGCGAGCAGAGTCGGATTGTTGATCTTGTATCCGTTGAGGTGAAGCATGGGTAACACAGCCCCATCGCGGATTGGATTCAGAAACTTGCTGATGTGCCATGATGTGGCCAGGGGGCCGGTCTCGGCTTCGCCGTCACCCACAACCGCCGCCACGATCAGTTCGGGATTGTCAAACGCGGCTCCGCAAGCGTGCGAGAGGACATACCCCAGTTCACCTCCTTCATGAATCGAACCCGGGGTTTCTGGAGTACAGTGGCTGCCAATACCGCCAGGGAATGAGAACTGCTTGAAGAACTCTCGCAGGCCTTTCTCATCCTCGCTTTTCTCCGGATAGATTTCACTGTACGTGCCTTCCAGATAGATAGGAGCTAGAACTCCCGGGGCGCCGTGTCCTGGGCCTGCGAGAAAGACCATCTCGAGATCGTCTCTCTTTATGAGGCGACTCAGATGGGTGTAGAGGAAGGCGAGCCCTGGGCTTGAGCCCCAATGGCCGAGCAGTCGGTTCTTGATATGTTCTGGTTTTAGTGGCTCCTTCAAGAGAGGATTTGCCTGAAGGTAGATCATTCCTAGAGCAAGGTATTTGCACGCGCGCCAATAAGCATCGATCCTGCTCAGTTCATCTGGGCTGAGCGGTGCACCCGCAACGGTTGATCGTGCAATCCCTTCGGCGCTCAGTGGTCTGGCCAGTTCTTCAGTTTCTGTTAACGGGGTCATTTTCCCTTCCTTATTCGTCTTCGTGCTCTTCTGCCACTTTGGGGCCCAGCAAGTGTCCGCCTTCGTCTGCGTCAACACTCAGCCCAAGAACTGATTGCAGGGGTCTCTCAATTGACAGTTTGAAGGCTCCAGCATTGCTCGTCGCCTCTACGTTGCAACTCGCGTTGAATCTGTTCGATTTCCCTAGCATCGCTGGCACTGACAGCGACTTCTCCGGCGAGGATGATGTACAGCATGTCAATGAGCGTGTCAGTCGGGATGTTCATCAGTTCTCCGAGCATGGCCTATTCCCCTCGAGCAGTTTGAAGTCGCACTTCGTATTCGCAATCCGGCTGCCAGAAGCGGGCCGTTGTAAGTGGATGAAAATACCTGTCTCACAATGGATTGGAACCTCCCGACATAGACATCGAATGACCTGCCAAGGGCAGTGACCGAGTTTGGGCAGCAAGCCGAAGGTACCCGAGCCGCTGACCTGTAGTTGGAGTGGTCATAAATCAATCTGCGATAGCTTTACTACGGCTTTTGGGCCGGCGTTTGCTGAATCTGCACGGTAGGAATCCGATCCGCCTTCGTCGTATCAACCGAGACTATGCCAAAATTCCCGTTCGAGTCGCGCGCTCGAATGGTTACTGTGGAATATTCTCCCGAAGGTCCGGGGACCATCCTGCCGTCGATCAATACCGACATGCGAAGACCCGAGCCGGGATCACCCGGATCGGTCTGTTCGACTTTTTGTTCAGTTGCTCTCTCACCAGCGGCATTCGAGCTCCCGGTACTGGTTTTGCGCTCAACAAGGTGCAGGCTCCCGTCCTGCGTGGCACCAGGGACATCGATGGAATAGGTTTCCACGACGCTGCTTTCCTCTCCGGTGGTGCTCTCGGATTCGTTGCTCACGACACGACAGATTTCACCTAGCTTTCCCTCCGCATCGGGCCGAAATACCCTTTCCTCGATCCTGCCGGCTTTGCCTTCTTGCGTCGTGGTGTTTTGCCGTATTTCGCCCAATTTCCACTTTCCATTCCCGTCCGGAAGCCATGTGGTTTTTTCAGTTTCCACCATATCGTTCGCCGCTCGCTTGCGGAGTTCGTGCGTCTTGAAAGCTGGAGCCAAGCCGCCGTTGATGCTAGGGAGCATGAGCGTCGTGTTCGTTTCTTCCACGTCCTTACTGATGTTTTTCGTCTCCACGATTTCGCGTTGAACTGCCTGAAGCCCTCCATTGAGATCGGGGTTGTAGGTCACGCGCACGATATTCGAGTTGTTGCTGGGCAGGATGTGTTTCTCCTCTTCGGTTACTTGCACGAGGGCTTCCCTCCCATTTACTTCCCGAGCGAACGTGCGCTTTGTAGTTTTCACGGTGGAAGGATCGACGGTCAGCGTTTCCCTTTCGATGTCCTGATAAGGTTCGAAATGTCCATCGGTCCCGCGGATCTCGACCGATCGCGTGTCCAACGTCCGGTTGCCATTCTGGCTATGGCTTTCGATAATTCGAACCGGAATACGTTCAGGAAGGAGATTGTCGCTCTTCAAGTCCGTTGTGGCTGCCCACGACTTGGTCGGCTGATCCGCTGTTGGGGAATCCGATGTCTGGGCAAATACGCTCGGACAAAAACAATATGCGCCGATCACGACGAATACACAGCCGCAAGCAACAATACTGGAAGCGCAACCGCCGTCGACGGATGGAAGAGCAACGGATGCCGATCGTAAATGAGTATTCGAGGCTGGCATGCTTATGGGTCAACCACCCATCGAATTTGGGCTCGGGAATTTCCTTTTGCGTCGTCGACCAAGACCCAGTTCATATGTAGAGCATTAAATTCGGCCTCATACTTCTGGTGAACTCCCTGCACGAGTGAGGCGCGGTTCGACGCCGCCCGCACAATTAGTATTGATGAGCCCATGGATCGTTCCTCCTATCTCAGGCACGAAGCTTTGCCGAGCAGGTGATCGCACGCTGGTCTCCAAATCGGTTGCATGGCAAGCCGCCTTTTAGCAATGACATAAATGTGAGCACTTTTTCTGGAGCTGCCCCTATTGAGGCATTGACCGCACGCGGGCAGTGATGTGGGGTGAAACTTGCTTTCATCCTCGCGGTGAGGGGCAGTTAGGTCGATTCGCGGACTGGCAAACAAACTGCAATATGTCTGGCGTGTATCAAGATGAGGTGCTTATGTTCAAGATCACGCAAAACACGATTATGAGCTTCACTCTCGCAGAAATCCTACTTATGGCGGCTATCAACGAATTAGAAGCCAAGAGAAAGACTTCTACCACGGTGAGCAGCCCCGAAAGGACTAACTAGGAGCGGGCGATGATCGTTAACGAAAAACAAAAGGTGAAGTGCAAGTCGTTTTCCTGAAGTCGTCTGGCGGAATCCACTTTTCACGTCAGGGCATCCCTGAGATCGAGACAGGCAAGCAGTCCGTACTGCGGGTGGGCAGAACAAGCCAGCAAGATTCAGGCGCGGCGGCCCAATTGGGATACTAATCATGTCTGGGCCGGATAAAAAGCTCCGACCGACGGTCAGTTCGCTAATCAACCTCAAGAATGACCGTTCCAGAGTTCCCCTCGACAGCCGACAACAAAGTGATTCCCCGCGACATTAATGAAAATCAACACGTTCTTCCCCGGAGAGCTTCCCACCGCCCAATTGTTACAACTTCCTGGAAGACCGTAGCCCTCCGTGTCCGAAGTGCGGCAGATCCGCGCTCACCACTCTGTCTTTCAACATCTCGCAGCGCTCGAAAACTAGTGCTTACCTCGGCTGGTGAATTTGCCCAAGATGAACTCCTGAGCCAGACTGCCGACGACATGTAGACCCATGTCAATCCCAAAAGTCTGGAATACATGCGCGACCGTACGAGACGAAGCGGGGTAGTAAGCGGTTGAAATGGAATACCCAATTAAACTGCCGCCCCACTGAGAATAATTCGGCTGCCATGCGCCGTTATCTCCCTTACAGACGACTGGCGCCAACATGGCATGAAGAGCCCGAGACTTCTTGCTGCCGCTGCCCTGGTAGAAATAACGAGGATCCTGATGCAGAAGCGATGGCAGAATAGCGTTACTGATCAAGCTTCCGGTAACGGCATCGGCGAAGCCAGCTCCCAACCGCTTGCCATATCCTTTCGAACCTTGATCCCATTCGCTAGGATTGTCACGAGCCTGTGAGATGCCAGCCCATGCAGCCGTGCGGACGAAGAAAAACGGATTGGTGAGGCTTTTGTATGCCAGGTGGAACTTCATGCTCGTAGTAAGCGGCTCGGGGTGAGGTTCGTACACCACATAAATATTCGGTATGACACGTAAAACGTGCTGCTGTTCTTCCGCTTTGAGCTGTTGGGTAGCAACTTCCCTCGAGGAGTAACTCACAGTGACCGCGCGCTGCACAGCCAGAATGCGAAGTTTGATCTCGGGTACCCTCTTGTTCTCACCCGGTTCGACCGTAATGGACGAGTTCCAGTCTGCAAAGCCTTCAGCGGTGACGGTGATCTGATAGGCGACTCCGGCGGGGGCCTGGTCGATTGCAAACCCTCCGTCGTCTTTTGTGATAGCCGTGAGACGGTGGCCAGCGGGCCCTTGAAGAATCACGTTGGCGGCGGGAATTGGGTCGTCAGTGGTATCGACGACCGTACCAAGGACGGTTCCTGTTTTCGCGGCCGCCGCCGTGAAAGATTGCGCCGACATCGGTACGGCAACGGCCACTGCACCGACGACGAACAGCACCAACAGATGTGCCCGCTTCAGGAGCGATGACCAACGTCGGTTGTGCGAGGTGTGTCTATTTTGCAGCATTATGGATACTCCTAAGCTCCCGACAGCGTGAAATTAATCGTGATGCGCGAGTCAACCTCAACCGGTTCTCCGTCGATCATGTATGGCTTGTAACGCCATTGCCTCACCGCATCAATAGCGGCTTGCGCCAGTATTGGTAAACCACTCTCAACTCGCACATCCTTGACGCTACCGTCCTTGCCGATCACTGCCATCAGCAGGACCGTGCCTTCAAGGCGCGCTCGACCCGCTTCCGGCGGATACTGCGGCGTAACGTCGTGGATCAGGTTCGCCTCGGCCACGCGGGCAGCGACACGGATTCTCTTTACCGGCGTCGGCACAGGCGATTTCGCAACGACTGGAACGCTTGGCGCACTATTCAGCATTTCGCTAAACACTCCGCCGGAAATGCCGCCCACCACTCCACCAGGGTCTCCTCCGACGACACCACCCGTTGTGCCGACCGGAGGTGGCGGCGCTTCTTGCGTTTTATGCACTGGCGAGAGAATGCCAGTGCTTGTCGGAGTAAATGCCGACGGAGACGGAGGTGCGGGTGCTCGAAGCTTCGTGGCATTGCCAGCCGCGGCCGGCGGCTGTAGATACAACATCGTCAGCGTTTCCCTTTTGGGGAGTGGGTCCGTGTGAAACAGCGGAATGACAACTACTGCCAGCAAGAGGAGACACTGCAAGGCCAGGGCGCCAGTTCCCGCTAAGGGATTTCGCCCTAACTTCGCGCCTGATTCAATTTCGCGAAATAAGGAACCCTGTTCTACTCCTTGCCGACTGGGAGGGATAGGAGCGTGTTTTTCCTCTTCCGTCGGCAATGCTGCAATCCGCGGATCAATTCGCAATCCAGGCCGCTGAAGGCTCGGGTATGCAATCCGATAAACTAATTCCGAAGGATGGTCACAAGTCGCCATTTACATAGATTCCTTTCTAGGCAGCATCGCTCTCGCCCTGTGAATTGCCACGCGGATCAGGTCAGAACGTCGGGTACCCGGTCTTGCCTCACGCATCTATGAAGGCATTTTGTGGGCCAAGTGGAAGTCGTTCTAGGAAAGGGACACGGACCATTGAAATCGCATCCCGAGGTGCCCAGATGAGGGCAGCTGCCTGCAAAAGGTCATCAGCAGATGCAGGTTTGGGCACAGACTGATAAGCGTTGAAAACATCAAGACGGATAGCCGGGGCCACATTCACTGAACACCCTCGATCCGCCTACAGTTATGCCATTGATGGACGGCGTTCTTAGTTTCGTTCAGGAGGGAGATGGATAGTCGGCGCATTCTCGCCCTTCGCCGGCTCCTTCTTCTCTGGGATTGCCGAAGGATTCCCATCTGCGCCGACCAACGTGAGATTGCGCGAAACTCGGCGGGTGCTTTAGGCTAGCGGGACTGCCGTAGTGATCATTAGGAGCGCCGAACCATAAATGCCACAAATGCAGCGCGCATCGATGTTCTTTTTAATACTCTTCGGCTACTGTAGCTGCTAGCGCCTCGCTGGGGGCCGAGGCTACTGTTGCACCACCAGCCTGCGTGATCCGGTAATCGTGATATTCAATGCTTAGAACCGCTGTGCCGAAAACACGCACCTTCGTTTCGCTCTGGTTGGATTCCGGCAACCAGAAGTCACCGATTTTTTGGTAGCGACGTTTGAAGTCAGTTTTGACAGTCCACCAGGAGGGGTTGACGGCCGGCTCGCCCTCGACTCGAGTTATCGCGAAGTCCTTTGCATTCACCCAAATGTGCCCCCGAAACAGAAACTTGTTCTTGCTTCGCGGCTGCGCATCGAGCACATAGAATTCGTCCGCATCGGTCTTCTCGTAATCAGACACTTGAAATGTATAGTTTTCGGGTGTGATCGCCGAACGCTGCTGATTCTCATCCCGCATCGACTCCTGTTCCGCCTCCAGGAGTTTCTTGAACACACGGTCTCTGACCGTGCCAGAGCCGCTCTCTGACAAGACCGTGAACTCTTTCTTATCTGGTGACTGGTAGTCAGTTCGTACGACCATGTCGGCCTTCTTGTGTGACAGACAGTGGCACTCCAGGTGATAGCTGCGAACACTGGAATAGCCCTCGAGTGCCTTGGCACGTATTTCGTTCATTGCAACTACACGTTGCATCACCTCATCGGTGCTCAGAGGTGCAGATACATTTGCCTGCTGTGCAACTGCTGGGACGCCGATAATTAACAAAGCGAATGCGCGCACAAACCAGCGCCCATCAGATTTCCTCGCGTGGTAAAGCGGAGTCATTGCAAGAGTCTCCTGGTGAGATCTGAGAATCCAAACCTGCTTGTGTTTGTCAATGCGGTTTCTTGAGCCTCGTTCTCGAACCGAGGTGGTGCCCCCCGCAACTGGGTTAGCGTGAACTCTTCCTTCCCGCTCTTTGGTCCGGGCACGGACGGATCGAAGAGATAAATCGTGCTCGCCAAAACCGGCCCGACGCGGATTTCACTATGGGGCATCCCAGAGTTTCCCAAAGCATCGAAGAATCTCTGCGTTTCAAAGAAACGGCGCGAAGGCTCAAGCACAATCAGATCTCCGTCATGCGGTGCGTAATGCGTGTTGTAAAGCGGCACAATCCGAAGATCCGCGCGCCCGCAGGCATGCAGATAGTAGGCCATGCTCATCGGTCTTGCAGTTGCTACCGTCGTCGCAAGCGGGGCGAACGGACAGACCGTTTGCGCTACCTCGCGCGTGTCAAACTCAGAAACTTCATCCGGTGCAAAGTAGCGTGTGATGTTCTGTTTCTCTCCGCCAATTGAGTTCAGGTAGAACGAATAGTAGGGTGCCCAAGAGTGCAATTCGAGGAACGGCCATCCAAGCAAGATGACGGCGGCGAAACCCACAAGGGCTCGGGACAGGACTTTTCCTTTCGTGGCCTTCAGTGTTTGTTGCACCGCATATCCGCCTGCGAGGTAGAGGAAGGGCAGGAGCGGAAGTGAATAACGGATCCACTTGGCTCCGCTGACGGACAGCCCGACTAATTGAACCAGCCCGAGCGATAAAAAAAAGCACGACGCGAGTGTCCGGCGATCTCGCAAAAGCAGTACGGAACCAGCAATGACGGCCGTGAGGATCGGAACCGGTGTCTTTACCAGCACCAGCCAGAGATAGTAGAACCACGGTACCCCGGCAAGCAGGCGCGCGGGGAAATTCATATACAGCGTGCCATCGAAATCGTAGCCACTGTGCTTGACTCCGTCATGGCGGAGCCAATGCAAGATGCCGTTGAAGTTGGCCGGAGAGAGAATGACCGGGTTGACCACAACAAAGGTAAGAAACATCACGAGGAAAAAACGTTTGTAACTGAATTGAGACGGCTTGCGACTCAGCCCATTTTTTCCGGCAAGAAACCAGGCCATCGCGTTCAAACCGAGGAGGTGAAGAATGTACTGCGAGGCGAAAGCCAGACCAAAACCGATGGCACTCAGGTCGTACCATCGCCGCGCACTATTATCCTGATCTGCCGGTTGGGCGGCGAGACAGTAGAAGTAGCAGGCCAGCAAGGTGAAAAAGGTAAGCGGCGTTTCCTCCTTCGTGAGTCGATTCAGCGCGACTGGCAGGGGCGAAACCGCCCAGAAGAAACTCGCTGCAAAAGATCCCGCGATTCCCATCATTCGGCGGCACAAAAGAAAAAGAACTCCGGCGGCGGCAGCCCCGAACAGCACGTTGGGCATACGAAGCCACCCCTCAGGACTTAGCGAAGACCAGCCATGCGCGGCGGCTAGCCGGCCCCATCGTTCTCCAGCCGTCAGGCTGGCCCAAGCCAGCATCTTCGGCAGCATCGGGTGCTCGCTATTGACCCCGGCAAAGTGTCCATGTCGATACTCCTGAACGGCCGCCCATTTGGCCACCTCATCCTCGGACAGGCTGTTAAAGTCGACGCGATAGACGCGAACTGCGAATGCCAGAACCGTCAGCAGGAGCACAATCACGGCTTCCCGATACCAGCCAACGCTACGATTTTGAACCTCACTCAGCACAGAAGCTCCGGTTTGCTGCGGCCACCTCCGACGGAAGCGGAACCCTCAGATTTGCCTGCAGATCACGTACCTCAGATACTGCGTAGGGCCTGCGCGCGGATGGATTGAAGTACTGCCACACTTCCAACTCGCCGAGAAGTCCGAGCGCCACCAGTTGGAGCCCTACCAGGATCAGCACGGCCGCAAAGATCAGGAGCAACCCGTGTTGCTGCACGACGTCGGTCCGTGTGAGGACCTTCCAAATTAGCAGCCAGAGTGCAACCGCCGATCCTAGACCCATGTTGATCACGCCGAGCCGGCCAAAGAAGTGGAGCGGGCGCGACATGTAGCGCAGCAGAAATCGGATCGTCATGAGATCGAAAAATACCCGGAACGTACGAGAAAGGTTGTAGTGCGATTCACCGTGCTTCCGATGGTTGTTTTGAATGGGGATTTCACAAATCGAGGCTCCGTAGGCCGAAGCCAAAGCCGGAATGAAACGGTGCATTTCGCCATAGAGCGGTAGCTGCCGCAGCAGGTCGCCCCGGTACGCCTTGAAGGTTGTCCCAAAGTCGTGGATGTTGACGCCGCTGAGCTTGGCCATCAGCCAATTCGCACATCGGGAAGGGATCTTCCGCAGCAACAAATTGTCAATGCGGTGGCTGCGCCACCCACTCACGATGTCGTAGCCCTCTTCGATCTTTGCCAGAAAGACTGGGATCTCTGCTGGATCATGCTGAAGATCGCCATCCATAGCGATCACATATTCGCCAGTGCTGTGCGCGAACCCAGCAGCGAGCGCTGCGGTCTGGCCGAAGTTTCGACGCAGCCGAACGGCGACTACATGAGGGTCGATTTCGGCGAGTTCCTTCAGCAACTTGTAAGTAAGATCCCTGCTGCCATCATCGACAAAGACGAACTGGTAACTGCGACCAAGCTCCTCCATGACGCCTTGCAGGCGGCTATACAGTTCAATGACATTAGGTTCCTCGTTATGAAAAGGAACAACAACAGAAATCGTGGGGGCTGTCTTGATATCAGGCATGCTGTACCGTCCTTCTGAAGGAGCTATCGATCGCCTTGAGCCATTCCTGGTCGTGCTCGTTCAGCAGCAATTCGGACTTGCGGCCCAGTTCGTTGAGTAGCGCGCACAGCCAGTTTGCAAACTCCCAATCCTGGTCGCAAACACTCAACACACTTTGCCCATCGCGCTGGATCGCGGGGACGCCATTGACTACTTTTGTGGCGTACATATTGAATCCTTTGTTCCTAGTTGAACGTCTCGTGTGCCGCGGTAGCTCTGCCGGAAGTGCCATTTCGAAGCAGTTCAGCCATCGATGCATCGCAACCGTAGTAACGCATTTAGCTCGCCAAAGATGTAGCACGGCAAATCACTGAATTGCGGGAACATGCACGAGCAGCGGACCAGAGATCGGTGCCCTCATTGCGGCAGTGCCCTTGAGAGGTCATGACAGCCGGCGGGCGGAATGCAGGGATTACACCAAGAACCAATAGCTTAGCGAGATGACCGAAGTGGCTGGTGGCCTGCAGTGCACACGGTTGAATTCAGTTCCGTGTTAAGGGAGTCGGACTTGTTTCTTAGCCAATCGATCTACCGGAGAGCAAACTGTTCGACGTTGGCAACGGATCACGCGATCAAAACAAGCAGGAAACTCACAAAGGAGAGTCTATGGCGATCCTCCTAGCTATCCTTGATTTCCTGTTTGGGTGTTACCACGTTCACCTCAGCCGTGTGTTCACACTGCAAGGCGAGACCTACCGGGTGTGCTGTGACTGCGGTGCGAAGTTTGCATATTCGCTCGAGACCATGTCGATTGAGCACCGCCTGCCACTCACTCCTGCCTTGTCGCGATTTCGAATTGCCTGAGATGGAAAAAGAGCATGAACCCACATAGAGCGAATGAGAACGAAGGGCATTAGAGAAAGAGGAGAGTTATGTCCTGGTTTCACTCGAGTACGGATGCCCGCAATCATGCATCGGCAGCCGAAGTCGTGGCCTGCTTCCAGGATCAACGAAATGTTCTGGGCAGGCTTGCGTTCTTGATCACTGGCGATCAAGCAACGGCGGACCAGGCGGTTGTCCAAGCTTGTGAGATCACGCTTCAAGGAAACAGCCCTTTCCGCGATTGGCTTCTCGAGTGGGCCAAGGCTGCGACCATTGCCAGTGCGATATCACACGGAACGGAGGCGATTCGCATCTGTGAAGCCGCGTACAAGGATCGACGATGCCCACATGTCGAGCACTCATCGCAGGGCGATGCTGAAGAACGCGTGTCTAGTCTCGACCTCATTCTTGGAACCGACGCCCAAACACTGATGGCGGAATTGGATCCACTCTGCCGGACAGTCCTGGTACTCAGAGTTGCAATCCGATCGTCGATTCAAGATTGCGCTTTACGCCTGAATGTGTCCCGCGCGGCAGTGCTCGGCGCCAATTGTCATGCCATGACATGGCTTCACGACGGCCACGTAAGGTCAGTGGAGGAGAATCACGACGCTTCGCACGCTGTGTAGAAATGCGGGCACCGGAGCAAAGTAAAAGTTCACAGTTTGGTTTTCTTGGTTTGGAAACATGATTGCACTTGGCCTAGCTAGTTTATTGCGAGGATCTCATGATTATCGAACTGAACGACGACGACACTCGATTGCTGCATACGGTCCTTCTCCAACAAGCGCAGGAACACTTGAGCTATGCGGATACGTCCGAAGTAGCCGAGAGGTTCTACAAACTGGCGACCAGATTCGGGCGTCCCGTTAGAGAACTACCGAACATAACGATTGCGTGAGTGCGAAACTGACGACCGACCAGAATGATGTTGCCATCGATGGTGACCTAACAAGATATACCGTGCGCTCCTAAAGATTTCTGGTGCCGTCGGGGCGCAGCCCACGGTCGATGTAGTTCTACACAGCCTCGCTACCCTGTTGTCCAGCGTAGTTTCATTCGACGATATAGCGTTGCTCTTGTTTGATCCTTCCGGACAACGCCTGTCCGGAGACATGGAATGCAGCTACTGGCAATAATTCGCCTTCGAAATCCCCAGGCGGCGAATCTTGTTTTGCAGCGTCGTACGCTTCAATCCGAGACGCTCGGCGGCTCCCCCCTTGCCTGCGATCCGTCCCGATGCGGCTCTCAAAGCGTCGATAATTACAGAGGATTCTGCTTGTCGAAACGTAGAGCGCGTTCCCAAAGCAACCCTGATCTCGGATGACGTGGGAAGCTCGCAAACCGGTACGTCTAGCTCATGACCACGTGAGAGAATGACAGCGCGTTCGATGAAGTTCGCCAATTCCCGGATGTTTCCCTTCCACGGACAATTTGTCAGCATCTCCATGGCCCGTTTAGAAACGGACTTTATCTGTCTCCCCATGCGGCCGGATACCTTAGATACGAAGTAATTCACGAGCAGAGGGATGTCCTCGCGCCGTTCCCGCAGAGGGGGAATCTCAATGGGGAAGACATTAAAACGGTAGAAGAGATCCTCACGGAACTGCTCTTCTTGAATCATGGCTCGCAAATCGCGATGAGTAGCGGCGATGAGCCGCACGTTAACCTGCATCGTCCTTGAGCTTCCGAGTCGCTCGAACTCCTGCTCCTGGATGGCGCGCAATAGTTTCGGCTGAAGTTCCAGGCTGATGTCGCCGATCTCATCCAGAAACAGCGAACCTCCGTCCGCCAACTCGAATCTGCCCTTTCTCTGCAATAGCGCTCCTGTGAAGGCTCCCTTTTCGTGCCCGAATAGTTCGCTTTCCAGCAGTCCCGAGGGAATCGCGGCACAGTTCATGCGCACATAGGGGCGTTCGCGCCGAGAGCTGAGGTTGTGAATCGCGCGCGCAATCAATTCCTTCCCCGTTCCTGTCTCTCCATGAAGCAGGACCGTGGAATCGGTGGGTGCGACGATCGCAACTTGTTCCAGCACCATCTGAATGGCTGGGCTCTTGCCGACGATATCTTCGAAACAGTGCTCAGAGCCAATTTCTGTTTTTAGATGAAGCTGCTGGTCTTCGATCTCGCTCACGTTGGGAAAACCTGCTCCTGCGAGGCTTCCGAGGTCGGTGAAAGCAACGGTCGCGCCCATGGTCTCCTCCTGAATCTTTACACTTGCAGTGCTTTGCGAGCACTTATACGAACAAAGTGACTAGCAGACAGACATCTTCTCTTCGTTCACGTATTCCTTACTGCTCCGGAGAATCGGTTCCAGACGTGGCGCGGAATGGCACGGCTCCAAGCTGGGATAGTTTGGGAAGATGGCTCGCAACAATTTTTCGGAATCTTTCAGACACATAAAGCCGGTTTGTGTGGGAATGAACGTCATATTTCCTCTCAATCCGCAAAAGTTGAATAGCAGCTAAGCTGATCTCTTCGTCTGCGGGCAAAACTCGATGATTTTTCCGAGTTGCGGCTGAGGTGACTTCCTCAACGGCTTCCGAAAGTTCACCGGTATGTAAAACTCAATCACTTTTGCCATGACAATCTCCTACCCCTTCCCCCGGTTGATCCACGTGCGAACGTAAGCCGGGCAATCTTTGAGAGTCATGCCGGCGGCTTCGCATCCGGCCAAGAACTCCACTGCTTCGCCATCCGCTAATACAAGCTCCTTCAGGTTCAGCACCACTTGAATTCCAGAACGCTCGAGGGCGAACAGTCTCCGCAACTCGTCAATGTCTTCCGGGGCTATACGGCCGCTTAACGTGAAAACGATCTTTCCGTTCGACGCTCTCTGGATTCTTAGCATCTTGGCTCCTTGGCGTCCGACGCGATTATGTAAAGCAATGCGGTAGCCATTGCCAATCACTTGAAAACACAGGGCTTGGCTCTTCGAGGCAGTCACTACTTTTGGTGAATTCGGAGTTTTTAGTGAGTTACGGAAGCGCAGCTAGCATTTCGCGGAGACATTTTCACTCTTGCTTAGAGCGTTAAACTACCCGCGTATCCCGCTGGAAATAAACAGGCTCACCTCGTATGTAGGCTATTCGGTGCGGTCTCCAATCCGTACAGCCACGCTCCAAATTGCGCATCGCGGGTTGGCACCGTTGTTGCTCTTAGCTAAGCCGGTCGGCAGTGCAGATGCAGACGAGAGGTGAGTCAATGGAAAGCCAAGCGAATTTCGTTGAACGACGCGAGCGCCCTCGGGGTGGAGTTATGGCGCAGCTAGAAGACATCACCTACCGCACTCTGCGCAAGTACGGCGTCGTCAGCGGGCTGGTTCGCGAGAGACCCCAAATTCGGCCGATCACGAGTGAACTGAAAGGAGAAAAGACGATGGCAAACCTCAGAATCATCGTCAGCAACGATCGGCCAATCCGCGAAGAAAAGTATCCGCGCACCTGGCTACTTTACAAGGACAAAGACACCATTGAAGTTCATGTGACACATGACAGCCACAATCGTCCTTTCGTGCTTGACAACGGTGCCGCGTGAAGTCCCACGCGGTTAGTTTTCGCGCAAGTACCTTTTGAACTGGTGCTTGTTGATCTTCAGTAGGCGAATCTTGTACTCGAGGGCGGAAGGAGAGATGCCGAGTTTCGCGGCCGCGCCTAAAGGACCAGAAACTTTGCCCTCTGTTTCTGCCAGCGCCTTTTCAATGAACTCTTTTTCCTGTGCTTGGATTTTACCTGCCAAAGACCCCGTTGAGCTGTCGAGTTGCGAATTTCCCAGGGAGAGCCAACTATTGTCAATCCTTAGCGTGTCCGTGTCACAAAGAACGACCGAGCGCTCGACGACATTCTGGAGCTCACGAATGTTTCCCGGCCAGGAGTACGACTCCAGGAGTTCGAGTGACTGCCTGTCGATGCTCCGGATGTTTTTCCCCGCCTTTCTCGCAAACCGGTCGATGAAGTACTCCACCAGCATTGGGATGTCTTCTGTGCGTTCGCGAAGAGGCGGAATGTGGATGGGGAAGACGTTGAACCGGTAGAACAGATCTTCTCGAAAGGTGCCTGCCGCAATCGCTTTTTGCAAGTCACGGTTTGTAGCCGCCAGGATCCGCACATTCACGTGAATCGGTTGAGTGCCGCCCACGCGCTGGATTTCCCTTTCCTGCAAAACTCGTAAGAGAGCAACCTGCGTCTCCATCGGGAGTTCTCCGATTTCATCGAGGAAGATCGTGCCCCCCTCAGCCAGTTCGAATTTCCCTAGATGACGCTGCAGAGCGCCGGTGAAGGCTCCCTTTTCATGCCCAAACAGTTCCGAAGCAATCAAGGATTGGGGAATCGCAGCACAATTGACGCTGATGAAGGCTCGCCCAGAGCGCTCAGACTTCCTGTGGATTGCACGCGCAATCAATTCTTTGCCGGTCCCCGTTTGGCCGGTGAGGAGAACGGTTGAGTCCGTCGGGGCGACCTTGGACACGGCCGAAAGCACGGTCCGCAGGGCCGGAGAGGCACCCACGACCTCCTCGAACATCGAAGCCTTATCAATCTCCTCACGGAGCACTACATTCTCAACTTGAAGTCTCTCTTCCGACTGCTTGCGATCGTGAATATCGGTTGCGGTTCCGTACCACCTGATGATGTTTCCTCTCTCATCGCGCAGTGGCACTGCACGCGATATGAACCAACGATATTCTCCAGTTTCACCACAACGGATGCGAAGCTCGTCCTCGAATAGAGCCCCAGTCGTGAGTGACGCACGCCTCTTCTCGACGAAGCGGTCGATGTCCTTGGGGTGAAAGGCACTCTTCCATCCGAAGCCTACAGCCTCCTGTGGTGACATGCCCGTGTATTCATGCCAACGTTTGTTGACGAATTCAACCGATCCATCCGAGCTACTAGTCCAGGCGATTGCAGGAATGGTCTCGATGACCTCGCGCAACTGCTTTTCGCTCTGACGGACAGCTTCTTCGGCCCGCAAACGGTCACTGATGTCCCGGGCTACCGTCAGCAAGAACTGACGACCGCCATACAAGACGCGGGTGGTGTGTACTTCGACAGGAAACACCGTCCCATTCTTTCGCCGATGCCAGTGTGTGTCGAACACGGTCTCGCCCGCCACCGCCCGCTCGGCGACTACTTCCATTTCTTGTTGATAGGAATCCGGGTGGAAGGTGAGTGGCGTCTTCCCGATGATCTCCTGCCGAGTGTAACCAAGGCTGTCGCAGGCCTCCCGGTTCACATCAACAACGGTCTGTTGCTCAAGGTCGTAGACGAAGAGGGCGTCCCCCGCGTGGTCTACAAAGGTCCGGAAACGGGTTTCACTCTCGCGCAGCGATTCTTCGGCACGTTTGCGTTCCGTGATGTCGTTGCTGGTCACCAGGATTGCCACCGGCGCACCACACTCATCTCGTTTGAGCGACCAGCGGCTTGCCGCGACCACACGGGTTCCGTCTTTCCTGCTTTGCGAAAGCTCGCCTTCCCAGCGGCCGCTACGAAGCAATTCGGCCTCAATCTGCTCAAGCGGTACTGGGAAGACAGTTTTCAGAAGTTCGTGGGCAACCTCGCCCACTGCCTGCTCCGCCGACCACCCATACAGCACTTCTGCACCTCGGTTCCAATAGCGAATGACCGCGTTCATATCGCGCACATAAATCGAGTCATGCGTGAGACTCAGTAGGCTGGCTTGCTCTCGCAGTTCTTTGTAGAGTTCCTGAAGTTGCCGGGCCGCTTGGTTGAATGCCCTGCCTACGAGTGCCAATTCGTCATTTCCGGCGACATGGAGTTCGTGCTGAAAATCGCCGCGCGCGAGTGCGCGAGCGCCGGAGGCGAGTTCGGACAAGGGAACAGTAATACTTCGAGTGAGATACCAGCCCAGCACAGCGGCCGCAAGCAACGTTAGTAGAGCGGCAATGGGAACTACTATAAAGAGGTTACGTCGCGCCTGTCTGGTCGTTTCGAGAGCTGCGCTTTGTGCCTGTCCCATCTGCTCATCAAGTTTCTCCACCTGCGACAAGCTCAGCTCACGCAAATCCTGAATTTGATGCGCCAAGCGGAGCCGAACAGCCGTCCAATCGCCAGCATTGGCCAGTTCGTTCACTGTATCGAGTTGCGCCGGGAGAGCTGTCCTCAGCGTCTCAAGTGCGCTGGAGGTCGTGCTGTTCTCGTCCAGTTCAGGCGATGCGATAACCATTCTTCGGGCGCGCTCCACATCGTCCAAGAACTTTTCCCGTAGAGATGCCGTATCTTTTGCAAATTCGTGAGTCTCCTGACTGTTTGCCATGACGGCAACTCTGTCCCTAAAGCTACCCATATCAATGTGTACGCGGACAACAGCCTGCAAGGTTTGGTCGGATTTTCTTAGGCGTTCTGTGGAACTCTCCACTCGTCTGAACTGCCAAACTGCCAGGCCATCAGCTACGATCATCAAAACGATGATCGCCACAAAGCAGGCGGCTAGACGTTTCCCAATACTGATATCGCGTTGACGAAACCAATGTCCGACCCCGAGGGCTCCATGCTCCGCTCTTGTTCCACTCAGTTGCATTTGACGTTCGATTGCGCGCTTCGCGTTTCGCAGCTAGCGCGTGTTCCGAGACTCTTCAATAGATGTGCCGTTTGCCGTAACAGCATGTGTTTTGAGCATAGTTGTTAAATGCTTTTCTAACTCGTCCGCCGCTTGTGTGGCAGATTGCTTACTCGTGAGGACGCTATGGACAGCTTCAAAATAGGCGCGTGAAACGTCCGGATACATTTTTCCCGCCGGTACAGATGGTCGCAACGCTAAGCCTTCATGTACTTGCAGAACGCGGGACACGTAAGGATTTGGACCCAAGACGTCAGCGTCCTTGTATAACGCTGGAAGCGTAGGCGGCTCAGCGGACTTGCGGCAGCGTCTGGCTTGCTCCTCGGGGCTGGCAAGAAAACGGACGAGCATTGCAGCCTCGCGTGGATGACGCGAATAGCGCGAAACGCCGTAGCCATTTCCACCCAACGTCGCTGCGAAGCCGGCGCGACCCCGGGGCAGGGAAGCTACGTCAAAGTGCCCTTTTGTTGGCGAGTTCTCGGCACGGGCAGCCACATATGCATTGGTCCAGTTGCGCATGAATGCAGTCTTTCCCGCTTGCCACATATTGAAGGCATCCCACTCTCGGTATGCCGTGACTCCGGGCGGCGAAATGGATCCTACCCAACGTGCTGCCATGCTCCACGCCCGAATCGTGTTCGGGTTGTTGATCGTCACTTTGCCGTTCTCGTCGAGAATAGTCCCACCACCCTCGGACACTTGCCATTCCAATGCGTTGCAGGTCAATGCTTCCGACGGCGCACCTTCCCAAACGAAGCCCCAGAAATCCTTATTGCCGTTCGAGCGCTCGCCGGCTTGAATCCGTCTGGACATGGTTTCGAGTTCTTCCCAGGTTTTCGGTGGTGCTCCATATCCGTACTTTGCCAGCAGATCAGTGCGGTAAAACAACAAGCCCTCGTTCAGGTTGTGCGGAAGAGCTATCAGTTTGCCATCGACCGTATAGTTCGCAATCAGCTCCGGAAAATGTGCAGCGATGTCTTCCGTCGGCACGTAAGGTCTCAGGTCAATGAGACTGTCCGCCAGAAGCCTGGGCCAGATTATGTCAATGGCGTAAACATCAGGGGTTTTTGCCCGGCTGTCAAGCAGCTCGCGCCAAGTTGCTAGTTGCTCCACGGCCGCTTCCGGAGCGGACAGGATCTGAACTCGAATACCCGTTTGTCTCGTAAACTCTTCCAGCTCTGGGGCGAGCCGTGGGCCGGAACCCAGCCATCCTTGATCAATGACAGTGAGGAGGATGCCGGAAGCACCACCGCCGGCGTTATGGCAGTCTAGGGCAAAAAGAATAAAAAGAAGGATACATGCGAACGAAAAACACCGGAAAAGAACCGGCGACGGGTCCGGCCCGCGAAGACACGACATTTTCTTGTCTGGAATTCATGGCCAATTTCTCTCTGACCTTATCGTTGGCTGTGAGTAATCGGCACCGGAACGCTCAACGCGATTCACGCAAGTTTACCTTGAACAACACCGTTTCAGAAGCGTTCTGGGAAGTGTACTCTGATGTTTATGTTTTAGAGATAAAACGTGTCTGTATTGAGGTCTAAGCGTAGGATTAGGGCGAGATGTCAACCGGGCAGCAGTTCGAAAGGCCAGCCAAGATCAGCGCAGAACAGGCTGCTTCGGTTCGAGGCGCGCTCGAATTGGTGATTTCAAGTGATGCGTTCGCCGGAAGCAAGCAGTGCCAGGACTTTCTTCGCCTAGTGGTAGAACGTGCCTTGGCGGGTGAAGTCGATACCCTCTCCGAGCGCATGATCGGCGTGGAATTGTTTGGGCGACCCGCCGACTTCGACACCTCAAATGACGGTGTCGTCCGCGTGCGAGCGGCAGAAGTGCGAAAGAGGCTTGCGCAATACTACAGGGAGGCCACATCCACCTCCGTCCATATCGGGATTCCGCCCGGGTCGTATGTGCCGGAGTTCCATTGGTCCTCACTGACAAGAGTCGAAGACAAAGGTTTAGCAACTGCCCTTCCGGTGGCGCTTGCTCCGCCATGGCGGCGCAAGTCAGCAGTCGTGATTGTTGCCGGGTTAGTTATCGCCAGCGTAGTCCTGATAGTTTTGTTTCAGCCTGGCCCGAGAGCCCGTTCGATGAATGCGGTACGGCTGTCGCTCGGTCTGCCAGAGGGAGTGAGATTACATCGCAACTGGCACCCCTTCGAACACATCGCCGTTTCGCCCGATGGCCAGACATTGGCCTTCGCGGCCACCGATGCCACTGGGCAAAGCTCGTTGTGGGTGAGGTCTTTGAGTTCGTCCGAAGCGCAACGACTTGAGCAGACCGAAGGAGCACTTCTGCCTTTCTGGTCGCCGGACTCGGAGTTCATCGGTTTCTGGGCGGGCGCCAAGCTGAAGAAGGTTCGGCGGTCAGGTGGAGTCCCAGAGGTGATCTGCAGCGTTCCGGAAATTGCGCAAGGCGCTTGGGGCGCCGATGGGACCATTCTCTTTGCCAGGGCGGTAAACAGTCCGATCGTCCGCGTCGCTCCCGCGGGCGAGGTTGCCACGGCTGTGACCACGCTCCTTCCCGGACAGGTTAGCCAAATGTGGGTTCAGTTCCTGCCTGACGGCAAGCACTTTATCTATTTGGCTCGCACCAGCCTGACCAGTAGCGATCCGGATGCGAGAGTCTACGCTCAATCACTGGAAGGCGGACCTCCGGTAATGCTGCTGGCGACTCAAAGTCGGGCTATAGCCGTGCCCGACTATTTGTTGTTCGCGCGAGACCGAACGCTTTTTGCTCAGCGCATGGACTGGAAAGCTTTGCGAAAGATTGGTGAACCGTCGTTGCTGGCTCGCAATGTCGCGGCTTCTCCTGCTTACCTTGGCACTTCCGAATTCACTGCTTCTCAAACCGGGGTGCTGATCTATGGCACAGCAACCGGCTCATCTTTCGATCAATTCAACTGGTACGCTCGAGACGGCACTGTGACTGGCAGCCTCGATCCGGTGATCGATTTTCAGCAATTCACGCTTTCGCCGGATGGAAAGCACCTGGCATTGAACTCTTTCCATCAGCATGCTACCGGCAGTCTGTGGCTGATCGACCTGGCGAGTGACACCACGACTCCTCTCACGACAGATCCGCATGCGCAGTCGGATCCGGTTTGGTCGCCCGACTCGCGCTATGTTGCCTTCAATCTTCTTCCGAACGGTGGGTCTGATCCGCCCTTCTTGGTACAGAAGATTGAAATCGGAACGCAGCAGCCACAGCCGATCTATGGCGACAATGACAGGCACTGGATCGAAGATTGGTCTGCGGATGGGCGCTTTTTGCTGACGCACGACACGAAGACGTTTTCGATCATACCTCTGAGCGGCGATCACAAACCCGAAGCAGTATATTCATCAAGCGTCATAAAAGACGAATTTCACCTGTCTCCTGACGGGCAGCTAATCGCTTATGGGGAAAATCGCACTGGAAGATGGGAAGTTTTTTTGGCGTCGTTTCCTTCGTTTCATTACATCAAACAGGTTTCGGTGGCGGGAGGTGCCCAGCCGCGCTGGCGTGGAGACGGCCGAGAACTCTTCTTCATAGATCTCGAAGGAAAAATGATGTCAGCAACCGTGGAGCACGGCTCGCCTCCCCAAATAGGCGTTCCCAGAAAGCTATTCGGCACGGGACTGGTACCAGATCCCACCGTCAACCAGTACGCAGTTACTCCGGATGGGCTTAAGTTTCTGGTACTGGAACCACGGAAGGGTTTTCTCGAAAATTACTCTGTGGTTCTTAACTGGACCGCGACCGTTAACTAGTCCGTCATGGCCTGCAACAACGCGTTTTTGTCCGCATAGTACAGCTAAAAAGGTGGCCCGGTTCAACGTGGCTTCGTCAGCGATCTCCTGCACAACGCAAGGAGACAGGATCGAACAAACCTAAGATGGTGCGGCTCGTCATCGGCAATCCCTTAGTGATGAAAGAAATGGCCAAGCATGTTGCCCGACGCAGGGTCCTATGCGCCGGTGACTGTCTTGGTTGATGAAAGGGAAGATGGTGTCCATTTGTCATATGACAAGATGGTTAGCTTTCTGAGTCCCTACGCAAACCAGGATGCGCTCACGATCGCGCACGATCTCGACCACAAGATTGTGAAGCTTCTGAATGATGCCGCGGGCTGCGAAGACCATAGTCTCCTCCTTCGTTGTTAGCGTCGTTGTTCGTTGGGCGGAGGATGCTTCACTCGATGAATCAAAGTGCCCGACACAACTCTCGGTCCGCGACGCAATGGAGTTAGCACGCGGTCTTTTAGAGCCGTTCCTATTCAACCATGTCATGCGCTCATGGCTGTTTGGGGTCGTGCTTTCAGAGGGCGCCGAACATGCACCGGACGCGGAGCTGTTGGCCGTTGCTGCGGTTTTGCATGATCTGGGCTTGACAGATCGCTACACGGGAGCGAACCGCTTCGAAGTGGATGGAGCAAACGCGGCCCGCGTGTTTCTGAGTGATCAGGGCATCTCAGCGCACCAGATGCAGCTTGTGTGGGATGCGATTGCACTCCACACCACCCCTACTCTCGCGCTCCACAAAGAACCCGAGGTCGTCATGGTTCACTCAGGCGTCGCGGTGACGTTCTCGGAGTGGGCCTCGATCGAATCCCGCAGGACAAACAGCGTGCGATCCTGAGTGAATTTCCGCGCTTGGCATTCAAGACCCAGTTCAAAGGTTGCCTCTGCAACGTCGTTCGCCAGAAGCCGATGACCACCATAGACAACATTCTCAGAGATTTCGGCATTCGTTACGTCGAGGGGTTCGCGCCTCCGAATTTTGCCGACCTCGTGGCAAATGCGCCATTTTCCGAATAGCCGATCAACGATTCGCGGGACTTGGACCAAGGCTGACTCGGATTATTAGGAGAGATCGACCATTTCTTTGAGATCGCGGAAGACTTTGCGGAGGTGTTCCAGTCCGCCGCCCGCACGAGCGACCACTATGGCCCCCTGCCACGAATTGACGAAGAGATTTGCCTTCGCCAGTGCGATCGCAGGAGGCTCTCCCAAATCACGGAATGTCGTTCAAAGAGACTGGTGATCCGCTGGAGCAATTTGAAAGCCTTCTCCTTCATGGCGGCAGACACTCCATCCGAATCACCCGCTGCGTGACCCAGTGGTAGTTTCCGGCTTGGCGACAAGCCGGAAGTTATCCCGTTGAGACGCGAGTCGGCTCCCGTGCATCTGATTTTGAGGCAGAATATACTTGGAGCTCTGGAGATAGGTGATGAGGGCAGTGGTGCTGCATGAGTACGGCGGTCCCGAGAAGCTGAAATTTGAAGACAACGTTCCCGAACCGCAGATTGGCGGAAGTAGGGTACTGATCGCGGCAGCCGCTGCGAGCGTTAATCCGATCGACTGGAAACTGCGTTCAGGCATGCGCAAAAAGGATTCGCCGTTGTCGTTTCCGGCGATTCTGGGCCGCGATGTGAGTGGCATCGTACGGGCGGTGGGCGCAAATGTGAAGCACTTCAAGGCGGGCGACCGCGTTCTTGCACTATCCAACGCGACCTATGCCGAATTGGTAGCAGTGGACGATTCGGACGTGACCCATCTGCCGGATGGCGTGGACCTGGCGAACGCGGCCGCGATCCCGTTGATTTCCCTCACGGGAGACCAGCTTGTGCGCCTTGCGGCAAACGTGAAAAAGGGACAGGTTGTTCTGATAACGGGGGCGCTCGGCAGTGTTGGGCGCGCGGCGGTGCATACGGCCAGGAAGATAGGCGCGGAGGTGATCGCAGGTGTTCGCGGGAAAGAGCTGGATGACGCCCGCTCCCTCGGGGTCTCGGACGTGCTAGCGATTGATGACGATGAAGCGATTAAGAAATTCCGCCTAGTGGATGCAATTGCGGACACCGTTGGCGGTGACGTTGCAGCGAAGCTGATCGCGAAGGTAAAGCAGGGCGGCTCCTTTGGCTACACCGCTGTCTTGCCGGAAAGTGCGGCGGCTAACAATCCGACAGTGAAGATTACCCGTGTGCGTGCGCAGCCTGATCCATCCAAGGTGCGTGAGTTTGCCGACGACGTGCGCGATGGCAACTTCGCTCTGCCTATTGCTCGCCGGATGCCGTTGCGTGATGCGGCACAAGCACACGTGCTCGGAGAGAAAGGCGGCATTGGGAAGATCCTCCTGCTGGCGCCGGATTCACAACACTGATTTCTTCACGGCGACCTCAGTTGACGCGTTACGAGCTAATCGGAAGTTGGCAGATTCCGGAACTTCCCGATTTCCAACAGATCGCGTGATCACGCCCGCCACAGCAGAGGAAGTCTGCCTCAAGTTGGCTAATGGCGGCAGGCCCCTTCATGGTCATGAATTCCGATGCCAGACATCCAAAGGAATTTTCAACTGAGAGCACTCTGGGTGGTAACTTTGTGCTCCCACGACGCCACTGGTCGCCCTCTATTCGATTCGGACTTTTTGCCGTCAACGGCGACTGTTTTTTCAGTCTGCATAGGGCACCTCTTGCCGCTTTACGCCCAGCTTGAGTAGTTCGTCAACGGGATGAACCGTCTTCCTTAAGGGGCGCGTACACCGCAAAATGGCACGGACTTGTGTTTTCCTCAAATATCATGCCCGTTTGACGTAAATCGAATCTGCATTTATAGAACATCCCCAGGAATAGCCGAATCGACTTGAATGGTGACTTGACTAAGGAGTCCATTAATGTCCGCATCCCAGCCATCGAGGTTCGCTCCGTCTCCCAGCCAGCCCGGCCCAGACATGAATTCGTCTTCGAGCCACTCTTGGACAGCGATGAAGCAGCAGAGTTGCTCCGCATTCACACAAAGACGCTGCAGAGAATGGCCCGCAATCGCCAGATTCACGTAATCCAGGTCGGGAAACTATGGCGATTCCGCGCTTCTGACCTGGAGATTTGGCTGAGAACGAAGAAGGCCGGCAGGCCGGCGTTTTCCAAAGATATTCACCATCGACCCGCCACTCAACTTGCGCTGAGCTGAGGCAGCCATCCGTGTCGCCTCAACAAAGGAGGATTGATGAGGCGCACGAGTCATCAGCACGGTAGTCTGAAACTGGCGGATCGCAGGAAAGGAAAGGTTTGGGAGTTCCGATGGAGAGAAGTCCAAATCGACGGCTCGGTTTGCCGAAAGAACATCGTCGTCGGGTCCGTGGGGGAATTTCCAACCGAATCAGCAGCGCAGTCTGCGGTCGATGCAATCCGTCTAACCATAAACCGACAAACCCGCAACTACTGCTCAAGAACGTGAGCGTCGAGACCCTCGTCAAGCACTACCAGGAGCACTATTGTTCCCCAGAAAAAACACTAGAAACGTAGGCTCTGCTTGGACAGACTCCAACACGTGTACCTATTTTATGCCTTTTTGTGCCCGAGCGAAGATCGAGCACCTCCGGTAAGTGCTTGAAAAGTTATGGCGGGGACGACGGGACTCGAACCCGCGGCCTCTGCCGTGACAGGGCAGCGTTCTAACCAACTGAACTACGTCCCCACTCGCCAAATCAACAAGATGCGAAATAGGCAGTGTTTATGCGGCTCTGCACAATTTGCATATGGTGCATGGAGTTGCCTCCGTTGCCCAAAAGAGCGCGATTCCTGTCCGAACCGCCCCCAAACCGCCTACAAATTTCGCTTTCTTCCAGCACTTGCGCCATCTGCACGACCACTTCCGCAGACTGCTCCGGGCGATCCAGATTGAAGCCAACCTGGCAGAAACCGCCGACAAAACCTGAGCAAATGTTTAGCACAGAAATATCCTAACAGCTTCTCGCAGAACACGAAAGACCACGTTCATTTTCCCGGGTCGTGCTGGTTGCCCCAACTAGGCTTCCGTTTGCTAGCTCGCTCAGCGCGGCCCAACAAGTGTCTCGGGTCCGATTTTCATCGTGACGTCATGGTTACGAACGTCTTTGTTGAATTTGAAATCGGTCGGAGCGGTACCCGTGACAAGCCGCGCTCCACGACTGAACGTCAAGTCCTCGAATCCCCATTGAATGAAAACCAAAAGCCGATTCCGGAAGGGGACGAGATTCACCACGTGCATACAGGCCCACACGATCCAGGCAAGGAAGCCTGAGAGATGAACCCCGGAGGCATTAGCCACTGCCGCCCAGCGTCCGATCACTGCAAGTGAGCCCTTGTCGGAGTACTGAAAGGAAGCGCGTTTCGACTGACGTTTCACTTTGTACAAGATTGCCTTGGCCGCATGCTGCCCTTCTTGCACGGCCACTTGCGTCACTCCCGGCAAGGGTTTTCCCTGCGCGTCGACAGAGCAGGCAAGATCCCCAACGACATAGATATCAGGATAGTTCGGAATCGTCAGGTTAGGTTCTACCTTGACTCTTCCTGCTTTGTCAGTTTCAGCATTCGTGCGGCGGGCGAGAATTTGTCCAAGTGAAGAGGCCCTAATGCCACCGGCCCAAATCACGGTCTTCGCAGCGATGTGATTTAGGTTTTCTCCGCTCTCAATTGTCAGTCCTTCCTTATTAATGTTCTTCACCGTCACGCCGCACTTTACGCTCACCCCAAGCCTCACAAGAGACCGGGTCGCCTTCTCGGCCAAGTCTTCTGGAAACGACATGAGCACTCTGGGCGCTCCGTCCAGCAAAATGACTTGGCTGTCTTCCGGACGGATGGAGCGAAAATCATTATTTAGCGTTTGTCGCGCAATCTCGGCAATGGCTCCAGCGAGCTCGACACCAGTGGGCCCAGCCCCAACAATTACAAACGTCAGCCACTCACGGCGCTCAACTGGATCCATGATCCGCTCTGCGACCTCGAAGGCATAGAGAATCTTGTGACGGACAAGTGTGGCTTCTTCGATGCTCTTCAAGCCAGGGGCCCATACCTGCCACTCGTCATTCCCGAAGTACGAAGTTTGCGAGCCGGTTGCGACAATTAGCGAGTCGTAGGGGAGAACTGTGCCATCAGCTAGGACTACCTGCTTCGAATCAGCGTCAATGTCCTCCACCGAACCCAGAAGGACACGGGTATTCTTTTGCTTGCTTAGCACGCTTCGCAGTGGGACTGAAATCTGTCCGGGCGACAGTGAGCCGGCCGCAACTTGACCAAGAAGAGGCTGATAAAGATGGTAATTGCGACGATCGATCAAGGTCACGTCAAACAAGTCTGACTTCAGCGTCTGGGCGGCACGAAGCCCACCAAACCCGCCTCCGACTATGATGACTCGCCACGGACGATTCCCCGATATTTCTCGTTTCATACTTGTCTCCGTTCTGCTTACATCCTCAGAAATCAGAAGTTGATGTCGTGCGCCCAGCATGGCCGTGTTCCGCCGCATCACTTGCGTCCGATCAATGCCGGAAGAATCGGGGTTATTTGGAGCTGAAGATTCCATTTCGGGCCATTGACTTGCGGACGCACGGCGTAATACTGGGCCTGCACGTCGAACTTCACCGGCAAGGGCCCGAGTTTGCGCAGCTTTCCGACTTGCAAGCCCACCGGAAATGCCAGTTTGTTACCTCTCGACGCTTCCCAGTCCACGGACATACTGGGATTTGTTCCCAGGCTCCATCCGTTTGAGTACACGTGGACAAAGGCGTAGTACAACAACATATGGCTGGTCTTTCGACCGTCACCGCCGACCGAGAACCACTGTTGCGGAAACACGTAAGTTATAAAGTTCTTGCCTTGATACCCAACCGCAGCGGCGGGTCCGACCTGCCATTTGTTCTCGCCGATCAGAGAATTCGTTGCAGTCGGAAAGATAAACGACGGGCCGGCAGCAAGCAGCCAGTTACCTACCAGCTTGGGGCCAGGCGATAGGGCAAGCGCGAGCACTGTATCGCCGAACGCTGTCACACGTTTGTCTTGTCCGGTTTGGTCGAGGAATGGCGTCGTGCTGAACATCTGTATTATCGGGCGCGTAATCAGGTTCCAGTCATCACTCAGTTTCACCGACATTAGGGGCTGAAACTGAAGATTGCTCTGGACTCGGTTTCCATTGTTCGCGGGCATCCCTATCCAGTTGGTATTCTGCTGAACCTGCATCAGCCAGACGTTGGCTAGTGGATTAGCCGCTTGCTTACTGGCCTCGG
>CAVQVP010000004.1:0-635854 GCA_963717205.1 uncultured Acidobacteriota bacterium
AGTTTGTCGCGGCTATTGGGATCGGACTGGCCGCGCACTCTGGATGAACTGGAAGCTCTCAAGCGCCGCTAACGCTGGGCGCCACAAGAGCTCAGTGCTTTTTGAAAGATCTCGAAAATCAGGTTGAAGAATTGCACGAGGGTTACGCCAATGGCCACATACACTGCGATCTCCAGGCGGCGCCCGGCCTCATGAGCTCCACGCAGCAAATCGGCGACATCTTTCGTCGCCTGATGCAAGGTATCGGTCAGTTGCTTGAAATGCTGCACCGAGGCCCTCATTTTCTCGGCCGTGCGCGACATCGCCAGCGATGCTTCGCCGAACTGCTGTCCGTTGCGCAGGTCAAGCTCAGTCCGGCACGCTGTCCACCACGGGCTCCCGGGCTCGCGGTCATACATCCGTTGCCGGATCTCGGCATAGGAACGGTTCTTCAACAACTCAACCAGCGCTGGCACTTGCTGGTCTGAAATCTGTGCGTCCTCGCGGACACGGTTCTCCCCACCTCTGACATCATCGATGAAAACCGGCATTCGATGAGCCTAGCAGCCCGGTTCCACGGGGTTGAGATTACCGAGGTACATTTCCCGCTCCCGCTTCCGCTCAATCTGAGCAGGGTAACTGACCTTACCACTGACCTTTTTCCTGCCCCGCACGTTTTATTTCACGAGGATCCGGCCATTCCGCGTGCACGCGCCGCTCGACAGGGAGCACTTCCAGTCAGTTCATCAAATTGTGGTAGCGGTAAAGTTTCCGCCTGGTTACTTTCCCGTGTAGCTGACTCGCCAGATCGAGTTCGATCCATCGTCGCTCACCAGCAGTCCGCCATCGGGGGTCACCGTTATCCCTACCGGTCGACCCCACGGACGTTACCGTCGGGGAGCACGAAGCCGGTCAGGAAATCCTCGTACTCGCCGCTCGCGTCGCCGGTCTGATGCAGCGGCACGCGAATCACCTCGTAGCCCACGCGCACACTCTTGTTCCATGATCCGTGCTCCGAAGCAAAAATATCTCCCTTGTACTCGGCAGGGAATTGCCGCGCGTCGTAGAACGTGAGTTCCAGCGACGCGTTGTGCGGTTGCAACAGCACGTCCGGGGTGATCACTTTGTCCTTCAGTTCCGGATGCTTTCCCTTGTGTCTCGGGTCCTGATGCCCGCCCCCATATACCACCACGGCCAGCCGTAGAATCCGCCTTCCTGCACGTGCGTGATGTAATCCGGCACCAGGTTGTCGCCCAGCGCGTCGCGCTCGTTCACCGAGCACCACAACTCGCCGGTCTTCGGATCTACGGCAATCCCGCCTCCCGCATTCCGAATACCGTAGGCGTACACGCTCAACACGCAATTCTCCGGATTGCACACGAGACATATCGGCGCGAGTCTCTCGGTGGGATGCGTGTCGGGATCGTCCACGTTCGATCCCGAGCCCACCGCCACAAACATTTTCTTGCCGTCTTGCGAAAATGCCAGCGCCCGCGTCCAGTGCCCTGCAGTATGGCAGATCTGCGATGTGCTCCGGTCCGCCGGTCGCCTTCAGGTCACCGTTGTGATAAGCGAAGCGCACCACCTCGGCGGTGTTCCCCACATACAACCACTTCGGGTCCGGGCCCGGGGATCAAACGCCAGTCCGTACGGATGCTTCAGTCCGGTCGCGAAGATCGCCAACAGCTCGGGTTTCGTCTCTGGTAAGCCCGCGATACACGCGGATGCGGCCGGGGTCGCTCTCGGTAAGAAAGATGTCTCCGTTCGGCGCCGTCCGCAACGTCCGGGGGTTGTCGAGTCCCGTGGCGTACAACTCCACCTTGAATCCCGGGGGCGCCACCGGCCAGGCATTGTCTGGTCGCGCCGCCACCTCCGGACCATTCTCCGCCGATTGGGTTGCATACGGCGGCGGCAGGTCTTTCACCCTAATTTTGTGGGTCGTGCCCGGTTTCTCGTAGCGGAAGTCGGCGAACGGCGGCGTCGGGGGGAGCCTTCATCTTCGGAGCGCCCGTATCTGGCGGCAGCGCGCTCGCACTCCTCGCGTCGTGGGCGAGATTCCATCGACTTTACGTAGGTCACCATTTGCCAGCGCTGCCTCGCCGGCAGTTTCGCCCATGAGGGCATGCCATTTTCTTTGTCGCCCTTGGTGATGAACCAGAAAACTCGCCCGGCGTCGCCGTCTCGAGTTTGCCGTCCACCAGCGACGGCACGTTGCCGTGCGCCTTTCCCGTCCTGCCGTGGCACGAGAGGCAATTGTGCGCGTACAGCGGCTCCCGCTTGCGTCGCGGCCGCGTTTTCATCGTAGGGATTCTTCATGCTTTGGCCGAGTCTGGTGCGTTGTGAAAGTTGGTGTCGACACCGTCGGCGAGTAACAGCGTCAGAGGAAGAACGATGGCCGTGGCAATGAGAGTAATCACTGCAAAAGAGGCGCATGAGCTCTCTCGGAGTACTGAAAGCCAGGGTGCTTATTCAGCAGTTTGGATGCAGCACATCGGCGCCTCGGATTGCGCCAGGAGTCGATTTCCCGTTCGGCTGGGTCGAGATCGACTCGATCGGCCTTTATCGCTCGCTCGACTTGCCCTTCGTGACCTGTTCGTACCAGAGGCGGTGATGGGTTCTCGCCCAATTCGTGGAAACTTCTCCTGCGGATGATCGAAGTGAAGCCGCCACGGACCATGGCCGTGCCCATGTAGATATGAATGAATAAAGCCACCGATGGTTGCCAGCGCTGCGGTAACGTGGAGCGTAACCGCCAGATAACGCAGCCAGCGCAGACTCCAGGGGATGTCCTCGACAAACCAGAGCCCGACGCCAGAAATCACCAGCAGGATTACGCCGTAAAACATCAGCCAGAAAAACAGTTTCTGCCCGTAGTTGAAGCGGCCTTCAGCGGGAAGATGCTGGTCGTCGTTTTCGATGTAATACTTTATCGCTTTCTTCCAACGCCGATCGGCATCAGTCGTAGCCATGTCGCCGCTCCACATCTTGTACATCCAGAACATGGAGAACGTGAAGGCCAGGCCAAGCCAGGGATGCCAGAAGCGCGCAGTCGGTCCCCCGCCGACAAGAGCCGCGAGCCAATACATGTACGGGGACCAGAAGGCTAAGCCGGTAATCAAACAATAGATGTAGAACACGGCGCCCACCCAGTGATGCACGCGCTCGGACAGCGTGTAGCGGAGGATGCGTTCTCCGGGTTCTCCGGTGGTTCGTGGCGAAGAAACGACGTGCGAGCTCACGGCTTCCCTCCGTTCTCATGTGTCTCGGAATGGACTTCCTTCGGGCCGTACCGGAAGTAGTGGAGCGTCACTCCGATGACGCCAAACAACATGGCAAGATTACCTATCCACTTCGCCGGTCCCTTCCAGAACCGCACTATCCACGGAACGTGCGGATCCTTCGGCAGTCCGCCGTACAACTCAGGATTTTTCGCGTCGTGCAGGACATAGATAACGTGAGTTCCACCGACTCCCGGAGGGTCGTAAACTCCGGCATCGCGGTAACCAGAATTTTCGCGAAGTTGCTCGGCACGAGTTTCTGCTAGTTCCTTCATCTCTGCCTTGGTGCCGAAATGGAGGCATCCGGTGGGGCACGCCTTGATGCACGCCGGTTCGAGCCCCACCGACACGCGGTCATTGCACAACGTGCACTTGAAGACTTTGCGCGCCGTCGGACTGAATTTCGGAATGTTGAATGGGCAGCCTGTCATGCAATATCCGCAACCGATGCAGTTCGCTTCTTGGAAATCGACGATGCCGTTGGCATACTGGACGATGGCGGCGTCGGCTGGGCATGCAGCGAGGCAACCCGGATCGGCGCAATGCATGCACTGATCCTTGCGCATCAGAAGCATCATGCTGCCGTCTTCGCGCTCATGTTCGTTGAACTTGATCAGGTTCCAGTAATTCCATGCTGTCTCCGGCATGGTCTGGTAGCTGTTATTAAAAGTGGTTTCGCTGAACGGATAACCGTTCCATTCCAGGCAGGCCACTTCGCAGGCTTTGCAGCCAATGCACGTGGTCGTGTCCACCAGCTTGCAGACCCGGAATTCCCTGTCCAACCCAGCGCCGGGGACGGACCCGGCATGTCCCGAAATTCGCACAATTTCTGTTGAGGCCTGGCTCATGCTTGCTCCCTACGCCTTCTCAACCTTCACTAAGAAGCCCTTGGATTCAGGGGTGTGGGCATTCGGATCGACGACGGCGGGCGTCAGCAAATTCGCCGGCGTCCGCGCATCTCTTCCTGCATCTTCGGTGATCCCGCGAAAGCCCTGGTGAATCGGCAAGCCGATCTGATAGACCTTCTTGCCATCGATCGTCATGGGTTTGATCCGCTTCGTGACGAAGGCTTTCGCGATATAAGTGCCACGCGCGCTGATCACCTTGATTTTTTCTGCGCCCTTGACGCCCAAATCATTCGCCAGTTCGACCGGGATTTCAATGAACGGCTCCGGGATCAACTGCACATTCATCGGATTATTTTTCGTCCAATAGTGATATTGCTCGGTCAACCGGTACGTCGTGCAGACAATGCTGTACTCCTCCGGAGTGCCAAACTTGTCGTACGGCGTAGTGAACTTCTTCACCAGCGGATTATTCGATTGCCCGGGGTGCAGCGGATTCTTGATTGGACTTTCGATCGGCTCGTAATGTTCGGGGAAGGGTCCATCTGCCAGCGCTCCAAGGGGTACGAACAGCCGTCCCACTCCCTCTTGGGTCATGATGAACGGCCCCATGTGATCTTTGGGAGGAGAATCCGGTTTGAAGTCGGGCACATCATTGCCTGCCCATTTTCCCGCGACCTCGTTCCACCACACCTGTTTCCGCGACGGATCCCACGGCTTGCCCTCGGGATCGCAGGATGCCCGGTTGTAAAGCACGCGGCGATTTGCCGGCCACGACCACGCCCAGTTCTGGTAGATGCCCAGGTTTGACGGATCCTCCGTGCCGCGACGCGCCATCTGGTTTCCTGCCTCCGTCCAACTTCCGGAATAAATCCAGTTGCCGCAGGTGGTGGTTCCGTCATCTTTCAGCCATGCAAAACCGGGCAGCTGCTGGCCAGCCTTGATCACTTGTCCGGTTGCCGGATCGGTCAAGTCCGCCAGGGCCTTTCCGTTCACTTCCATGGCGATCTGCGAAAGTGAGGGGTGCGCCGCGTCGGCGTAAGCCCAGCTCAGATTCAGAATGGGGTCAGGAAATTTTCCGCCCTCTTTTTTATAGAGATCACGAACTCGGAGGAAAATCTGGGCAACAATATCCTGGTCAAGCCGCGCTTCTCCAGGAGGTGGTACGGCTGCATTTTTCCACGTTGCCCAGCGCGCCGAGTTGGTCATGCTCCCGTCTTTTTCCGCGAACCCCGCGCAGGGCAAACGGTACACCGTAGTGTTGATGGTTTTCTGTTCGTCGGCAGTAATTCCCGGTGCGCGCCAGAACTCGCTGGTCTCATCCGGATATATTTCGCCCACAACCAGCCAATCGGCCTTCTTGAGCGCGTTGATGTTCTTGTTTGTATCCGGGCCGATCATCACACCGTTCATGCCGAACGCCATCATGCCATTGACCTTGCCGTTGTACATGTCGTCCCAGATGTGGGTCCACGAGTAGTCACGGTCGACCTTGGGCAGGTAGTCGAAGGCGAATCCATTTTCCTTTTTCGCAGCATCGCCATACAACGATTTGAGCAACGAGACCGCGAATTTCGGCGTGTTCGAGTAGTAGTTGAATGAAGCCCACGGCGAAGGCTTGGAAGCTCCTGGGGTGATGCGCTTCAGGTACGCCGCCAAATCCGTGTCGGCCGGAATGGGCGCTTTGAGATATCCCGGCAGGGAATCGAAGAGCCCGGCCATGTCGGTGGCGCCCTGAATATTGGAGTGGCCTCGAAGGGCGTTGACTCCGCCCCCCGCTCTCCCAACGTTTCCCAGTAGAAGCTGAATCATCGCAGCGGTGCGGATAATTTGCGTTCCGAACGAATGCTGCGTCCAACCCACCGCGTAGATGATGGTCGCTACCTTCTTCATGTCTCCATCTTTGCGGACGGAGGTAAAGAGATCCACGGCTTTCAGGTACTGCTCTTTCGGAATGCCAGTGATCCGCTCCACTGTTTCGGGCGTGTAGCGCGAATACTGCTGCTTGAGCAACTGGAAAACACATCGGGGATGCTGGAGCGTGACGTCGTAGGCAACATTCGGAGGCAGAGCCGGAGGTGGCGTTGCTCCTCCGACCTTGCCTGGAGTGGGTTCGGGCGCATGACCGGTCGTCGCAGCTTGTCCGGCAGAACTCCCGGCTCCTTCATAATTCCACGTGGATAAATCGTATCTGCCCGTCTCGGCATTGAATCCGGAGAAAAGCCCGTCTTCCGGAAGTTTGAAACCTTCCTTGATCACGAAGGCGGCGTTGGTGTAGTTGACGAGATATTCTTTCGCGATCCGGTTGTTTTCGATCGCGTAGCGGATCAGGCCGCCGAGGAACGCAATGTCGGTGCCGGCGCGAATTTGGCAGAAGAGATCTGCGGTGGATGAGGTACGGGTGAATCGCGGGTCTACCGAGATCAGCTTGGCATTGCGGTTCCGCTTGGCCTCCATCGCCCACTTAAATCCGCAGGGATGGTTTTCCGCGGGATTCCCGCCCATGATCAACATCATGTCGGTGTTCTTGATGTCGACCCAGCCATTGGTCATGGCCCCGCGTCCAAATGTTGGTCCCAAACTTGAGACCGTGGGGCCGTGTCAAACCCGGGCTTGGTTTTCTAAATAGACCAAGCCCAACCCCCTCATGGCCTTCACGACCAGAAAATTGAACTCATTGGTATCGGTGCAGCCGCCGATGAATGAAATGCCTTCGCACCGGTTCACGGTATGGCCGTTCGCGTCCTTCTCTACGAAAGTATCGTCGCGCGTCTTCTTGGTCCAGCGTGCAATCTCATTCAGAGCGTCATCCCAGGAGATGTCCTGCCAATCCGTCGCGCCGGGGCGCCGCACTTGCGGCTTCGTCAACCGGCGCGGGTTGAGCATGTCCTGCTCCAGCGAAGAGCCCTTCGGGCACAACGTTCCGCGATTAGTGGGAGTGTCGGGGTCGCCTTCGACGTGAATTACCTGCGGCGTGACGTTTTTGGCGCGATCGCCGATCGTGTAGATAAGGACGCCGCATCCCACCGCACAATAAGGGCACGTGGAGCGCGTCTCTGTCGCGCGCGCAATCTTGAGTTCTTTCAGTTGCGCCACAGCGGGCTTCAGATCAAATCCCAGGAGGGAGAAACCCGCCCCACCAACGAGTGCACCTTTGAGGAAAGCTCTGCGGGAGAATTCCATTGCGCATCCTCCGTCTACTTCGATCGCCTATCGAAACGTACTGATCGAAACAAAACCGGAATCCAGACTGCCACCAGACTTCGATGCTCTTGACTTTGAACCCTGGTTATCCAAGTGCGACCGCAAACGTTACTGCGGCCGGGTTGCGCCCCATATTTTCCAAAAACTATAGACCCCGCCGAGCCACACAGTCAATGCTGGAGAATCTGTATGGAATGATAAGACTGCTGTTCGAGGCCAGTTGCCTCCCGGGAATCGAAGCCCCATAATCGCCCAGTGGGCAAAACGGTCTGGCAGAAGCGCATCCGGCGGGCGGAAGTTCTCGCCGCCCAGCATTCTTTTGCCGTCGAAATTCTAGGTTTCTACGTTCATATCGCTCACTTCCAGGAAGGGCTATACCAGCAAATGGAACACCACGCCGCCGCCGACGGCGGTAGCGAGTACGACCAACGTAGCGCCGGCGTCCCGCCGGCTGTTTTCCAGGAACGAGCATGGGCTTCCCGCCGACTTCCGGGCTCGGAAGATGCCGGCGATGCAATCCTTACCGCTAGCTTTCCTCAATTTCTCGCCATCGTCCAAAAGCATGGTCCCGAGCGCCTCGCCCAAGTCGCGCACGAACTGCGCAGCCAGCCGGCCAGCGCCTGCTTCGAATTGCTGAATGCCGTCTGGTCTGACTATGGCGAGCCGCCCTCGAATCCTGAAGGATTTCTCGCCCTCACGTTCTTGCAACCGTACGCGGAGTTCGTCCGATCCCAATCGCAGCTGCCTCTTGAGGGCTACTCGCACTCGCTATGCCCGGTCTGTAGCCGCAGAGCCGCGCTCGGCGTCCTGCGCCCGTTGGGTGACGGCGCACAGCGCAGGCTAGTGTGCGGTTTCTGCCTCGCCGAATGGGAATTTCGCCGCGTCGTCTGTCCCGGATGCGGGCAAGAAGACCATGCCAAGCTTCCCGTCTACACGGCAGAAACGTTCCCTCACATTCGCGTCGAGTGCTGCGATACCTGCCAGATTTATATCAAATCGATCGACCTCGCCAAGGATGGTTTAGCCGAACCGGTGGTCGACGAACTCGCTTCCATCCCGCTCGACCTGTGGGCTCAGGAGCATGGATATGCCAAACTCCATCCCAACATGTTTGGGATGTAATTTCGATCCAAAGTACGCGACTCGTCGCGCGTTGCGGGGTTGTAGAGCTTTGTGAGGCGCATACAACCTTTGGCCCGTCAAACTTGATCAGAGTTCAGAAAGCCGTATAAGCTGAAGAATAAACACACATAACCCCGGACCCAGACGGAGCGTTGCATGCGTTCTTGGAAGTGCCTGTTTTTGCTTTTGACTTCAACCTTGTGCGTTGCCGCACAATCGGACCGCATTCTCGGCCCAATCGAGCCCTCGCAGAGGGTCATTCTTCCAGGTAACATTCATCGCAAGGCGTCACCGCAGTATGACCGCGGCCCGGTTGAGGCTGGCCTCCCTTTCAAATATGTCACGCTCGCGATTGCGCCCTCATCAAGTCAGCAAATGGAGCTTGACCAGCTTCTTGCGCAGCAACAGGATCGCTCTTCACCCCAGTTTCACAAATGGCTTACGCCCGAGCAGTATGCAGACCGTTTCGGCCTGAGCGAGGGCGATATAAGCAAGATCACCGCATGGCTCGGGTCGCAAGGCTTAACGGTACTGAAGGTGGCTCGCGGGCGCAATTCTATAGTTTTAAGCGGGACAGCGGCCCAAATTCAAAGCGCATTTAACACCGAAATCCACTACTTTGATGTCAATGGCGAAAAGCATATTGCTAATTCAACTCCGGTCCAATTACCGGCCGCGTTGAATGGCGTTGTCACTGGAATTCGCGGCCTTACCGACTTCCGCCCAAAACCAATGTACGTGCGCCCCGTTCGTAGCGACAACAGCGGCCCGCATCCTAGATACACAACGACTATCTCGGGTGCAACCGATTACTTCTTGGCGCCGGGCGACATTGCTACCCTCTACGATATCAATCCTCTCTACAACGCATCGACGCCCATTGACGGCGCGGGTCAGAGGCTCGCTATCGTTGGCCAGACGGATGTTTATCTAGCTGACCTCGTTGATTTCCGTTCCGGCTTCGACCTACCCTCATTTACCTGCGCCACGGGGTCTACAGGTTTAATTACGAGCTGCAATACGACGAATTTTCAGTATGTGCTCGTCGGTGCGGACGAAGGCGTCTCTCCTTTTGGGGATCTGTTCGAGGCTGACTTGGACCTCGAATGGTCCGGAGCAGTCGCCCCGAATGCGCAAATTGTCTTTGTTAACGCTCCAATCAATTCCACCGGGACCAGCGGCGGAGTCAACGTCGCCCTTGCTTACGCCATCGACAACGATATCGCGCCGGTCATCAGCATGAGCTATGGGCTCTGCGAGCGTGAAAACGAATTGCTGGAAACCGAGCTTCAGCAGGGAAATACCGAGGGGATCACGATCCTAAACTCCGCAGGCGACACGGGTTCGTTCGCCTGCGACGATAATCCGCCGGGCACTACCAGTTCGTCCACGCCTAATCCGCCTTTCGGAACAGCGCGAGGCGGGTTGGCCGTGAATTATCCCGCCAGCAGCCCAGAGGTCACAGGCGTTGGAGGCACCTCAATTCCCGCCGCCGATTTCACCAGCAGTTTTTGGAGCCCCAGCAACGGAGCCGATGGGGGCTCTGTCCTCACCGCCCTCATAGGGCACGAGGTCTCATGGAATGACAACGAGGCGCTTGCCCAGTTCTGCCGAGCGAACCCGAGCGATTCGTTCTGTGAAAACGGGGGTCCTCCCGCCGTGACGGGCTGGGTTGCGCTCACTTCCACGGCAACGGCGGCGCAGGTACAGGAAGATATTTGGATTTCAATCGGCGGCGGCGGCGTAAGCAACTGTGTTACGCAAACTGGTGGTATGTGCGGCGGCGGATTCGCCCGACCTACGTGGCAGCAAGCAATAACGATTCCTGGGTTAACGAGCCCGCAGAGCACCTATCGTTTCGTGCCCGACCTCTCACTTCTCGCGTCTCCGAATTATCCCGGCTACATTGTCTGCACTCCGCAGGAGGAGGTTGTCTCCAATAGCACCAGCACAACGAGCACGTGCAGCCCAGGTGGCGCGGGTGGTATTTCAACCGCGGTTGATACTTACCTTTCGCTTGTCGGCGGAACATCCGCCTCGACACCTGTCTTCGCCGGCATCGTTACCTTGATCAATCAGTACCTCGGAAGCTCCGGCTTGGGCAACATCAATTCAACGCTATATAGGCTGGCCCAGAATACATCGAGTGGCGCCTTTCACCACGTAACGAGCGGCGATAACAACGTTTATTGCCTGGCAAATACTCCTACAGGGCAGCCCAACTATGTGATCTGTCCGTCCGGGGGTATTTCCGGTTTTGGCGCCTCGGCCGCTGACGCAACCACTGGCTATAATCTGGTCACGG
Organism: uncultured Acidobacteriota bacterium; assembly: GCA_963717205.1. Taxonomy (GTDB): domain Bacteria; phylum Acidobacteriota; class Terriglobia; order Terriglobales; family Acidobacteriaceae; genus Sulfotelmatobacter. Next base: position 10,734 of record CAVQVP010000004.1, read on the forward strand.
GTCTCGGCTCCGTCGATGCCAATGCCTTGGCCATCGCCTGGGCCGCCTCTCGCACGGCTAGTTCAGTCACGATCTCGCCTTCTGCCACGAGCGTCTTCGCCGGCGCGCCGGTTACTTTCACGGTCGCAGTTACTCCCGCCAGCAGCGTAGGGACATTAAGTTTCTCAACTTCGAACAACGGATCTACTACGGTCCTGGGTACAGCTACCCTGGCCTCCGGGGCTGCGACGTTCACTACCACGGCTCTTCCGGCGGGATCGAACAGCGTCACTGCTACTTATGAGGGAGACGCCTCCCATGATGGCTCGACGTCAACTGCCGCTGTCGTTACCGTGACGACTCCGTTCACCATCTCCGCAGTCCCAGCGAGCCTTACTGTTTCTGCAGGACAAACGGGACCGCCCACCACGTCGGCTATAACCATCGCCCCCTCGGGCGGTTTCACAGGGACCGTGAACTTCACTAACTCCACAGTTTCCAGTGGCGGCAGTTGTTCCGGCCTTCCTGCTGGTGCGCTTTGCAGCTTCAATCCGGCTAGCGTCACACTGAACGGGACCTCCTCCGTATCTGTTGGCCTGACCATTAACACGGCAGCAAACATGGCCCTGCCTAAGGGGCCTCAGACAATCACGGTAACGGGGATCAGCGGGAGCGCGGCGATTTCCACCACTCTCAATTTGACGGTGACTAAAAGCACCGAAACCTTCACTCTCTCGTCGACGGCTGCGACCTTCCCCATTGGCGTGGGAGGAACCGTCAAGATCGCGATCGCAGTGAACAGCACAACCGGCTTCATCAACAGCAGCAACAGCACAACGGTGTTGCCACTCACCTATAGCTGCTCTGGAATTCCGGTCACCGCTGAAATCTCTTGCCAGGTTTCGGGCAATGGCCAGCCGACGAACGCCAGCTCGGTAACTGTGACCCTCGTGACCACACCCGTGACCACCGAGTTGTTTCGTCCGCCTTTCGGACGCAGCCGCATCTTTTATGCTCTGCTGCTGCCCGGTTTATTTGGATTTGTATTTGTAAGGCCCCGCACTCGGGCCGCTCGGTTGCTTAGCTTGATCATGGTTCTCGGATTCTCCACACTGTGGCTGGGCTCTTGCGGCGGAAATAACAACAGCAACAACAGCCTAAAGAATGCCGGAACGCCTCCCGGCAACTATGTCGTTACCATCAGCGCCACTACTGGCGGGCCGGTCCCGCTTACCAACTCGAATGCTCCCTTCTCAATTAATCTGGCTGTGTCGTCGCAGTAGAGAGTTGACGCATCGCAAGGCAGTTTGATCAGCGAACTCCCAACCGGACTTGCAGTTGCTTGCGGTAACGCTGGCTCAAGCGGAGTCTGGCGCCGTTTTCGAGCAGCAGTTCGTATTCACCGTCTTCGCCGAGCCTTAAACCTCGGACGCGCTCAAGATTCACAATCGTTGAACGGTGGATGCGGGAAAACGTGACCGGATCCAAATCCTGTTCGAGTTCAGACATGCTGCGTCGCAACAGGTGTGTTTTCGGACCTACGTGGAGGCAGGCGTAATAGTCCGCAGCTTCGATCCAATCGATCTCTGAGACTTTCACAAACGAGATCTGCCCGACGCTCTTGATGGCGATGCGCTCCAGGCTTCTCGGCACATCCTTACCACGAGCGATTTTTTGCTTGGCGCGACCGAGCGCGCGCTCGAAGCGGTCGTTGTCGAACGGCTTCAAAAGGTAATCGAGCGCGCCAGCTTCAAAAGCGCGCAGCGCGTATTGATCGTAAGCCGTGACAAAGACGATAGCCGGAGGCAAGTCGCGGCCCAGCAGTTCGAGTACGTCGAAGCCGTCGCATTCCGGCATCTGCACGTCGAGAAAGACCAGGTCCGGCTTCGTGTTGCGAATTTTTTCCACTGCCTCCGCACCCGAACTGCACTCACCGCAGATTTCAATCTCGCGGTCCTGCCGCAACAGCACGGCAAGATTGCTGCGTGCCAGTGGTTCGTCGTCCACGATGAGCGTGCTTAATTTCTTAGGAAGTTCTGGCGCGGGCACGAATTACTCCTCGGACTTCCGTGTGACGAAAAGCGCATTCGCCGCCGGTTGAAAAACGAAAGGCACGCTAACCGATACCTCCACGCCGCCGGGCGCTTGGTTCCTCATGCTCATCTCGAACTCATCTCCGTACAGGTTTTGCAAGCGCCTGCGCACATTCGAGATCCCCACGCCGGATTGCGTCTTCTCCCATCCCGCGGGCAACCCGGGACCGTCGTTGTAAACGCTGAGCGTAAGCCTGCCGTTCGAGCGCGCCGCGGCAATGCGAATCGCGCCTCCCTGCACGCGTTTCGCAATGCCATGCTTGACCGCGTTCTCGACCATCGGCTGCAGAATCAGGCTGGGAACTTGAGCGGGGAAGAGTTCGGCAGGCACATCCACGCGAATCTGCAGACGCTCGGCAAAGCGCACTTTCTGAATGTCGAGGTACTGTTGGGCAAATTCCAGTTCCTCCGCCAGCGGCACCTGCTGCCGGCCGGAGTCCTCCACCACGCGGCGCAAGAAGTCGCTGAGTGCGGCAATCATGCGGATCGCGTCGTCGTCTCTCTTCTCGCGCACCAGGCCAGCGATGGCATTCAGCGTATTGAAAAGAAAGTGCGGTTCAATTTGCCGGCGCAGCGCGCTAAGTTGCACCTTCGAAAGTTGCTCGTTTAGGCGTGCGGTTTCGGTTTGTTGCCGGGCCAGGCGCTCGCGCGAATCGAGCATCGAGCCGACCAGCAGAATCACGCCGTAGAGAATAACGTCCGCGAGCAGTCCGTTGTCGAATTTGTGCAGCCAGAGTTGCGCAAACGACTCCGGGGCGGGCGAGAGGGCCCACGGGTTCAGCCACACTTCCCAGACCGCATCCCATCCGGCAGATACCAGGCCAATGGCGGCACAAGCGGCAAGATGCGCGGGCCAGGCAGAAACACGCCTCCATTCCGCCGCAGGATATTTGCGACCCAGACGCAGCACCAAAGGGGTGGCCAACGCCCAGGGCAGCCACGAAAACAAAATTGTGAAGAACAGGCGCAGCCAGTAATGGTGCATGCCTTCCGCGCGCATCACAAAGACAGTCTGTGTGGCCTCGAACAATCCGACGCCAGACCAGATGGCCACGATCCAGTACCATCGCGGCGAGTTGGAGCGCAGCCGGGAGTCGTCCATAGGGAGAATCCTAGTCGATGGCGACGGCCGAATGGAAAAAATGCAGCGAAGCCCTGTCTTCCTGCAGTGAAGCGTCTGGTCTTCAGCCCGCGCGGCCTGATACTTTCGCGAATCGACTGGTTAGGATTGTCCAGCCAGATTCGTCTAAAGCAAGATTGCCAGGAGGCAATTCGATGAAACGTACTCTTTCCGTCGCGCTGTTGTGCTCACTCTGCTTCGCCCCGCTGGCTGCGGCGCCTGAAGAGAGATCTCCCAAGCCGCAATACGACGCCAAGGGCGCACTTCTTCGCCCTGACGATTATCGCGAGTGGATGTTTCTCTCCGCCGGCTATGGCATGAATTACAGCCCCGCTCCGGGCAGTCACGAAATGTTTACCAATGTCTTTGTCCCGCGCTGGGCCTATCAGGAATTTGCAGCTTCCGGCAAATGGCCGGAGCAGACCATGTTCGTCATCGACGAGCGCGACGCTCAAAGCAAAGGCTCGATCAACAAGACCGGCCACTTTCAAACCGACTTGATGGGCCTGGCGGTCGAAGTGAAAGACTCCAGCCGCTATCCCGAAAAGTGGGCTTACTTCGGATTCGATGCCGAGGGCAAGACCTCCCAAGCCATGCCCAAGGGGAACGGTTGCTGGTCGTGCCATGAAGAGCACGCCGCTGTCGAGCACAGTTTTGTCCAGTTCTATCCCACGCTGAAGCCGATCGCGAAAAAGTTCGGAGTGTATGACGAGAAAAGGGAACAGGTTACGGACGCGAAGTAGCTCCCAAAAAATCGCTCATCGATGATTGTTGATTGCTGATTGTTGACGAACCCGGATCGGCTTTGGACGCAATCAGCGATCATCAATTAACAACTCCGCCGAAACTCGAAGCCCCGTGCCCCGGGAGGCATTGTCCTCCTGTGCAAAAAGCTCCCCACTTTGCCCCTTGCGCGTCCGCGCAAGGGCGAGTACCATTAGGTTGTTCTCATTGGCCTCGTTCCCGCGTTGGCCTTCCGCGCCCCAGGCCGTTCCCGGCGGCGCGACGGACTCCGATAACGGATAACCGATACGCATAAATTAGTTTTTTTCGCCAGTACGAGTTTGCTTTACCGGAAACAGCGGCGACCGCGATTGCGTTCAGCCCACCGCAATGGCGCGTGGAGAGCGGTCCACGCTCCTCGAATGCGTTCGCGAAACTTGAAGATTCACAGGTGCGACTGAGACGTCAGGGAGCCTCCGCAAGAAAAGTGACTGAGCGCCAACGCGGCCAGAGCCTTCCGCAACCAATGGGGAAACTGAATCCGCGAGAGTTTGCAACACTGCACCGGGTCCAAGGCCCGGCCCAGCAGCTTTGAGAGGACTATGAACGCAGGACCAGGTAGACCCTCCGGTGGCGGCGGAGGCAGAAATCGACGGCGTCGCGGACGCCGTTCTAATAATCCGCGCGGCCCCCGCCCCGCCGGTCCCAGCCAGTCGCGCCACAACCAGGACGGCATCTATACCGCGCCTATGGACCACAGTTATCGCGCTGCCTTGGGCGGCAACAATGGTCAGGGAGGGCGTCGCGGAGCGCGGCCCGGCTTTGCTGCGCCTTTTGCGCCGGCCGATCCCGAGCCTCTTCCGGCGCGCGAAGATTCAAGCTCTCGTATCTTTGCCTTCGTCGACGATCTTTTCTTTCAGGCCAAGATTCAGGAGACTGCGCGAAAGTTGAACGTTAAGGTCGAGTTCGCCAAGAACGACAAAGACCTGGCCGAGCGCATGCAGCAGAATGGCGAGGAGAAGCCGTCGCTGATTATTTTTGACCTCAACAACGCCAACGCGAAGCCGCTAACGCTCATCCCCAAGCTGAAGTCGAAGCTGAAGAAGGGAACCTCGATCATCGGGTTCCTCTCGCACGTGCAAGGCGATCTGAAGCAGAAAGCCCATGAGGTAGGATGCGACATGGTCCTGCCGCGATCTGCGTTCTCGCAAAACTTGCCGCAGCTTTTACGGCGGCATGGAGCTCCGGAAGACGAAAGTCCGACTGTGCAGTAGCGCGAAAGCTGACTGAAAACGTCCACGGGAAACTGAGAACCGAGAACTGTCTTATCCCGGCGGCCAGCCTAACTGGCGTCCACCTAAGAGATGAACGTGAAGATGAAACACTGACTGGCCTGCTCCAGGACCCACGTTGAGAACTGTCCGGTATCCTTGCTCGATGTTCCGTTGCCGCGCGATTTCCGCTGCCGCTAAATGGCAGCGGCCGATCACTTCAGCGTCATAAGCGTGGGCTTCCTTCAAGCCAGCAAAATGTTTCTTCGGGACTACCAACACATGGGTCGGCGCCTTCGGATCAATGTCTTCAAAAGCGAGCACATGCTCATCTTCATAAACCTTCTTCGAAGGAATTTCGCCGCGAACAATGCGGCAGAACAGGCAATTGCTCGTGGGGTCGGTCATCAGGGCCTCCGGCGTGAGGATAGCATTAAGTAAGAAAGTGGCTAGCGAACTAGCCACTGATCACTGATCACTGGCCTCTGTCTTTCTAATCCAGTCGGACCACAAATACAGCGCCTTCCGGAGTGTGGGTTTCAGCGGCGAGGTTCTGGGCACGTTGACGATCATCATCGAGCACGCGAACCCGGACCCACCAATCCCCTGCGGGACTGGCGAAGCGCTGCACTTTGGCGGTGTGGTAACGGCGCATAAGATGGTCGGCAACTTTGTCGGCAGCCCCTTCCTCGGGAAAGCCGCCAATCTGTACCGCCCACTTTCCGCCAGTATCGAGCGGGACGGGAGTTTGCATCACCTCCACCTTCACCTCGGCGACTCCTGGCAGATATACATCAAGCTTGCGCGCCGCAGCCAGCGACAAGTCGAGAATCCGCCCGGGGATGAACGGTCCGCGATCCGTGATGCGCACCAGCGCCGTGTGGCCGGTGCTGACATTTGTAACCCGAACAATCGAGCCCAGCGGCAACGTACGATGTGCCGCGGTCATCGCGTGCATGTTGTAGACCTCGCCATTCGATCCTCGCCGGTTGTGATAAGGAGGCCCGTACCAGCTTGCGCGCCCGGTTTCGGTAAGCAGCGCCGTGGCACCGGCGGGAATAGCAGGTTCAGCGAGGTCAGCGCTTTCTTCGGCGCCAGGCTGACGGCCATTTTTCCCAGCAACTCCAGGACATGGCGCGCTTGAACAAGGCTCCCCAGTCGCGGCCGGAGGCGGAGGTATATCTACTCGCGCCCGCTTGGGATGGCCGCAACTCGCGAGCAGCCACATCAGAAGGAGAATGAGAGTCCGGGCGTGGAAGACGAATGCCGTGCGGAGCTGCGTCATTTGTGCGAGGCTTTTTGCTGCTCCATGTAGTCGGCCAGTTCGGTGAGCTTTTGGCTCGCGGTGCGCAGAGCTTGAGTCGAATGCTGTCGAACCGTGGGCAGAACCTCGTCGTTCAGGTATTTGATGAACTCCGGAATCTCTTTCTCGATTCGTTCCGCAGCCTCGGCGACAGTCTTGCTGACGCGCGCCGACGCGTCTTCCACCTTGCGGTTGAAGTCGTTCATAATGCTCCTCGCTGCTACCAGGCGTGAATGCCCTCACGCAAATGTTGCGGATGCCAGGCGCGGCTATTATTTCCTGCTTGGGAGTGTGGGGTCAATGGCGAGGGACATGGGAGTAGCCGATCAGACATGGCGCCAGCGCTATCACGAAGGACTCTTGCAGTAAGGATCTAATCCTTGATACAGTAAGGAAAATGCCAAAGGTTACCTCCAAGCTCCAGTTGACCGTCCCCAAGAAGATTGCCGATCAATATGGCATTCGTCCCGGCGATGAGTTGGAATGGGTTCCTGCGGGCGACAGTATTCGAGTCGAGTTGGTGCGGCGCAAAGCCAAGTCGGGCCAGCAACTGACCGCCGCGGAGCGGGTGGCTCTATTCGATGCCGGCATGAAGCGCGTAGACAAGTTGCAAGCTGCGCAACTAAAAGCAAATCGAGGGAAACCGGCCCCACATGATCGTGGCTGGACCCGTGAAGATTTGTATAACGATGATCGGGGGCTGCCGCGTGGCTTCCCTCGTTGATACCAACATCATGGTCTATTGCTACGATCCGAGCGACCCGAAAAAGCGGACCATGGCTCGCAATCTTCTTCGCCGCGGAGCGGCGGCAAGCGTGCTGCGCATCCCGCATCAGGCCATGGTGGAGTTTGTTAACGCGGTGACCAGGCAGCGGGCCGCCGGGCCTTTTCTTACATGGGAAGAGGCGTGGCGTCAAGCTGAAGATTTCCTTAACGAGTTCCAGATTCTCTACCCGAATGAAAAAGTGTTTCGCACCGCGATGCTTGGAATGGCAGCGTACAAGTTCGCCTGGTACGATGCCCAACTCTGGGCCTACGCCGAGCATTATGGCCTTCCTGAGATTCTCTCCGAAGATTTTGAACACGGACGCATGTATGGCACGGTGCGGGTAAGAAATCCATTTCTGGCCTGAGAGCGTGAAGAAGGCACAACCCATTTCCGGCTCGTTCTCCAATTCCCAGCAACAGCGGTTTCGCAGAAGCCTTCTCGCTTGGTATGACCACCACCGGCGCGATTTGCCCTGGCGAGCAAATCGCGATCCCTACCGCGTATGGCTTTCCGAAATCATGTTGCAGCAAACACGTGTGGCGGCGGTAATTGAGCACTATCACGAATTCCTGCGGCGCTTTCCTACGGTAGAAAAACTTGCCGAGGCAAGCGAAAGCAGCGTGCTTGCGGCCTGGAGTGGCCTGGGATATTACCGGCGCGCCCGCATGCTGCACGCGGCGGCGAAGGTCATCGTGCGAGAGCATGGCGGAAGATTTCCCGAGAAGCACGAGGGATTGCGGGAACTGCCCGGAATTGGACGATACACTGCGGCTGCGATCGCTAGCATTGCGTTTGAGGAGCCGGTTGCGGTGGTAGATGGGAACGTCGAACGCGTGCTGCAGCGGGTGTCAGGAAAGCGATTGACGGGCGAGGAATTGTGGCAAGGCGCAAACGAACTGTTCGATGCAAAGCGTCCGGGCGATTTCAATCAGGCGATGATGGAATTGGGTGCGACCGTTTGCACCCCGCGCGCCCCAGCATGCCTGACGTGTCCTGTGGTCGAGCTTTGCGCGACGCGCGGGGAGTTGGCGGTGACAGCCCCGTCCGTGCCGCAGAAAAAGCGCGAGATCCACTACGCGCTCGACTGTCGCCAGGGGAAGGTGTTCCTAGTGCAGCGGGCGAAGGAAGCGTCTCTGATGGCGGGGATGTGGGAGTTACCAGAAAAGGTAGACGCGAACGGCGTTGGTACTCCGTCATACACGCTGCGGCATTCGATTACGGTGACGGATTACACGGTCAAAGTGTGGCGCGACAGCACTGCCTCGCCACCAGGGGGCAAATGGATTCCAATCGGTCGGCTGAAGCAAATGCCGCTTACGGGTTTAGCAAGAAAGATTCTCAGAAAGGCAGATGTTCTTTAAGTCGATAAAGTATCGACTATTGATCCTCTCCAACCTCTGCATTCCCCATACCGCATCATCTAAAATGAAGGCAGTCAGGGCGGGCTGTACGCGCTGGCTCAGAAACATCCTGACAAAACGAACCGGAGGACTAGGGATGGCGGCATTGACCGCGGGTACGAAGGCGCCCGATTTTGAACTCAGAGCCTTGGATGGTAGGCGCTTCGTGCTGCGTGACGAATTGGCAAATGGACCATTGGTGTTGGCCTTCTTCAAAGTTTCGTGTCCCACGTGCCAATATGCGTTTCCGTTTCTCGAACGGTTGGAGCGGGCCTATGGACACACCAGCGTCAGAATCATCGGCGTTTCGCAGAATGATCCAAAGCAGACGGCTGCTTTCACCAAAGAATTTGGAATAACGTTTCCTGTGCTCCTCGACGACACCACTAAATATCCGGTGTCGAATGCATACGGGCTGACGAACGTTCCCACGATTTTCTGGGTTGCGCAGGATGGCGAAATAGAGGTCTCCAGCGTGGGCTGGGTAAAGGCCGACTTTGAAGATGTAAGCCGCAAGATGGCTGAGTCGGGAAAGAGGGCGCCCGTCGTGGTATTCAAGCCCGGAGAAGACGTTCGCGACTTCCGCGCTGGTTGAGGCTCAAAGAATTGATCCTGCGGTCGCGGGACATTTATCCGATCTCATCCCGGAAAGAAGAACCATAGGTACAGCCGAGAATTCGTCGAAAGGCCGTTTGCGGCGATGACCTACGGTACCGATTAACCTCAATAACAAAGGCCTTCGCATCCTTTACAATTCCATCAGCCCCCAGAAAATCATTGCTGGCGATAAGCGCTTTTCGCTTCCGAACCCCCATCGCCGCGGGAGAAGACTGATACATGCATGCAATCGCAAGAGTAAGTGTGCTTGGCGTAATTGCCATTCTCAGCCCGCTGGTGTGGGCGGCTGGCGGTGCGGTCCCTGCGGCGCCGCCCGCTGCAGTGAAGCGTGAGGCAGTGTCCGTGCGTCTGCCCTCTGCTGCGTTCGCCGCCATGGAGACCATCGATCCGGAACACATTCGCTGGCACGTTCGCTATCTCTCGCATGATCTTCTGGAAGGCCGTGGGACGGGCCAACGAGGCGGCGATATTGCAGCTGAATATATGGCGACGCAGTTCGCGGAGTACGGATTAAAGCCCGCCGGCGATGGCGGGTCATTCCTGCAAAAGGTGCCGCTTGTCGGAATCACAACTCTGCCGGAAACGCAGTTTTCGCTGCTGCCGAAGCAAGGTGCGGCGATGAAATTGAAGCCGCTCGACGAATATGTGGCTTACGATCAAACGCAGCAGGCGCAGACCGATGTCGATGCCGAGATTGTCTACGTGGGTTATGGCATTGAAGCCCCGGAATATAAGTGGGATGACTACAAAGGCGCGGACGTACGCGGCAAGGTGCTACTGATGCTGGTGAATGAGCCGCCATCGGACGATTCCAATTTTTTCAAAGGCAAAGCCCTCACTTATTACGGACGCTGGACTTACAAGTATGAAGAGGCGGCGCGCAAAGGCGCAGTGGGCGTGATTCTCATCCACAAAGAGGATATGGCGAGTTATCCCTGGGAAGTGGTGCGGAACTCGAACTCTGGTGAGAAATCTTATCTGAAGCTGGAAGGTCCCGCGCTGAAGGTTGCATCCTGGATACAGCTTGATGTGGCGAAGAAACTCGCCACGGCTTCCGGCATGGATCTTGACATGATGATCGCCGATGCGCGCTCGCGCGAGTTTCGTCCCGTGAGTCTGGGAGCAAAGTTAAAGGCGCACATGGTGAGCAAGGTGCGGAATTTTGAGTCGCAGAACGTAGTGGCGATTTTGCTGGGATCTGACCGGACTTTAAAAGATGAAGCCGTGATCTTCACGGCTCACTACGATCACCTGGGCATTCGCGCCGATATGCCGGGCGACAACATTTACAACGGCGCCGCCGACAATGCCACAGGCTGCGGAATTCTGCTGGAGTTGGCGCGCGCATTCAGCGTTGCGAAGCAGCGTCCGGGACGGTCAGTAATTTTCGCAGCCGTCACCGCGGAAGAGCAGGGACTGCTGGGCTCCGAGTACCTGGGCAAGCATCCGCCGATTTCAGCAGGGAAGATTGCGCTGGATTTGAATTACGACGATGTGCAGCCGATCGGAGCGCCGGAAGATGTAGAAGTGTCAGGAGCGGAGCGGACTACGTTCTATCCCTGGGTGCAGGCCACGGCAAAGGAATTTCGGCTGGCGATCCGTCCTGACGTGCGCCCTGAGGCCGGACATTTTTACCGCTCCGATCACTTCAGTCTGGCGCGCGTGGGCATTCCATCCTTTTCGATCAACGAAGGCATGAAGTTCAAAGGTCACGACGAGGCTTGGGGAGTGGCCCAGAACAAGGAATTCATCGAGAAGCGTTACCATCAGCCAAGCGACGAGTATCATTCCGAGATGAACTTTGTCGGCGACGCGGCGATGGCGCGATTCGGATTCGCGTTAGGCTGGGAGGCGGCAAGCCTGTCGCGCCTCATCGGCTGGCAAAAGGGCGATGAGTTCGAAGCCACGAGGGTGAAGAGCCAGTAGGCGATCGCTGCGGCTCAAGGATAGAAAGACTAAGGATAGAAAGAAAAGAACGAGCGGTTGGAGTGACGCTGTCGGATAGGATACCTTTCGATGAAAATCTTCGTGGCGTGCCTACTAGGGATTTCCCTTACGACAACTTTTGCTGCGACTGCGCAAAGCAGACCGGCCACTTCCGGATCATGGTCCGGCGTCATAGTGTCAAGCGCCTGTAACGCAGACGAAGCCTTCAGCGAATCACCTGAATGCATGCGGGAAGTACCTGGGGCGGAGCTCTCGCTGTATGACGATACGAATCGAGTCATCTACGCCCTTCAGCCGCAGAAATCCGCAACCGCGCATCTCGGAGATACCGTTACCGTTCGCGGAACCATGGGCGGCGATTCAATTAAGGTCGCTTCGATTGAGCCCATGTCCATTGGTATCGCCGTAGGCAAGAAGGCCCCCGCATTTTCGCTTCGCGACCAGTTCGGGCAGCTTCAGACTCTTGAAACCCTGAGGGGAACGAGGGGCACCGTCATTCTTTTTTTCCGCTCCGCCGACTGGTGACCATTCTGTAAAGGGCAGCTGGTTCAGCTGCAGGATGCTGTCGCGCGATTCGAGAAGCAGGGAATCAAGCTGGCTGCCATCAGCTACGATTCGCAAGAAATTCTGAAGTTCTTTGCCGATGGGCACAAGATCGAATATCCCTTGCTTGGGGACCCCGATTCGAAAACCATTAGCACCTACGGTGTTCTTAATCGAGAAGCTACGGGCATGCAGAAGGGATTTGCGCGTCCTGGATATTTCTTCATCGATACCAAGGGCATCATTCGGGAGAAGTTCTTCGAAGCCAGGTACCGCGAGCGGCTTACCGGAAACAGTGTTATCACCAAACTTTTTCCGGAGTTGGGCGAGCAAGTAACCGAGACGATTGAGGCCCCGCATTTACAACTGGCGGTCGAGCAATCCGATTCAGTCGCCGTTCCAGGCACGCGTATCACGCTCGTTGCCGAAGTGCGGCTGACGCCGGATATGCATGTATACGCGCCCGGTGCAAAAGGTTACAAGCCCGTTCACTTAGAGGTGGACCCAATGCCGGAGATGGAATTCAAGCCGGCGATTTATCCTCAATCCAAAATATTATTCCTGCCGGTGATCGACGAGCATGTTCCCGTTTTCGATGGAACGTTTCGCATCAGCCAGGATGTGAAAGTCAGCTCCAACCCAGAGTTCTGGGGATCGTTGGGAAAGTACGGGAAAATCTTCATAATTACCGCCAAGCTGGAATATCAGGCCTGCGACCAAACCATGTGCTATCTGCCATTGTCCATCCCGCTCAAATGGCAACTGCAAGTCCTTCCGCTGGATCGTACGCGGGCGCCCGTCGAAATTCGACACAAATAATCGAGTTCGATTCCTTCTTCACTTCGCCGGGCAAGGCGCTCCCGCCGCCTGCCATTGTTTTACCATCGCCGAGAATTCATCGTGCGGTATTGGGACCGCAGTTCGACCTTCGCCAGGATTCCAGCCCCACATCACCAACTTATCTGCCGTAAGGTGCTCAACCAGTTGATCGAGGTTGCGGCCGCGGTTTTGCTTCGGATCCTTGATCGATTCGCAGATCTGCGCGTCGGTTAATCCTTGCCAGATCATGGGCATGCTCGGAGGCGGCAGGTGCCAGCCCGGCGCGCCCGGCGGCAAGTGTGCTCCGTCAAGATTGTGATCCTGGTGGCAGGTGCTGCATTTTACCGCCGTAACTCCAAAGCCGACGGGGCCGCGCCGTATGTTCATGGTGTGCGGATGTCCGTCATCGCCCTGCCGCGGATAATCGCCTTGGGAATGGCAGTTCATGCAGCGTGGATGCCGCAACACCGGAACAAATGCGGTGAAGAGTGCCCCATCGCCGCTGGCCGCGACCGGCTTCGGTGAAGCCGAGGGCGCAGCTGCGGCCGCAGAGCGCGCGAACCGCAGCGCTCCGGCGACACCGAACAAAATCATGCTCGTGATAAATAATCGCAATATGGGCAGGCGCTTCATACGGCCTCCGTCATACGAATCGGTAGCCGGCGGATTCGTTTTCCGGTTACGGCAAAAATAGCGTTTGCAATTGCCGGTGCGGCGCATGGAACACCCGGTTCGCCGATCCCGCCGGATTTCTCGTTGCTTTCCACAATGTGGGTTTCAATTTCCGGACACTCATTCATACGCATCACTGGAAAAGTGTGAAAGTTGGTCTGCTGCAGGCGGCCATTCTCGAAGGTCAGCTCCTGGAAGAGCGCGGCCGATGCGCCGAAAATCGCGCCGCCTTCAGTTTGCGCCGCGATAATGCCCGGATTTACATACTGCCCGCAGTCGATCGCACACACCATGCGATGCACTCGAACTCTGCCATCCGTGACTGACACTTCCGCCACGTGGGCAGAATAGCTTCCAAAGGCAAAGTGGACGGCGATCCCGCGCCCCATTCCCTTCGGCAGCGGCTTGTCCCATCCCGCTTTCTGCGCGGCGAGATCGAGCACGCCAAGATAACGGGGCTGTTTCTGCAGCATCGCACGCCTGAACTGATACGGATCTTTTCCGCCGAGGGCAGCGAGTTCATCGACGAAACATTCAACCGCAAACGCAGTGTGCGAGTGTCCCACCGAACGCAGCCACTGCACCGGTACATTAATTTCTGCCTGATGCGATTCCACGGCCACGTTCGGAATCGCGTAGGGAAGATCATCAACGCCCTCAACCGATGCTGGATCGTAATCTTTCCCCTTCATCATCATCGCCGCAAACGGCGTTCCAGCCATGATCGATTGCCCGACGAGACGCGATCTCCAACTGACCGCATTTCCGTTCGCGTCGACGCCGCCCTCGATGGCATGCAGGAAAGCGGGACGATACCACCCGCCTGCCATATCATCTTCGCGCGTCCAAATGACTTTTACCGGAGCGCCCGCCGCTTTGGCGACCTGAACCGCTTCGACAACAAAGTCGGATTGTGGATTGGCGCGGCGTCCGAATCCACCACCCAAGAAAGTCGTATGGAGCTGAACCTTCTCGTTCGGCAGTCCAGCGACTTTCGCCGCATTTGCGCGATCGACCGTCTGGAATTGCGAGCCAGTCCAAACTTCGCAAGAATCCGCTCGCAAATCCACAACGCAGTTCAACGGCTCCATCATGAGGTGCGATAAGTAAGGAACCTCATACACAGCCACGACCTTCTTAGCTGCATTCGCCAGCGCCGCCGCGGGATCGCCATCTTTCCGCACGCTCGTGCCAGGGGACTTCGCACGTTCGCGGAAGTCACGCATCATTTGAGTCGTGCTGAAGCTTTGCATGCTGCCTTCGTCCCATTCGACGCGAAGCGCTTCTCTCGCCATCTTCGCCTGCCAGAAAGTATCGGCGATCACAGTCACGCCTGCGGGAATCGCAACAATCTTGCGAACGCCCGGCATCGCGCGTGCCCGGGAATCGTCAAAGCTTTTCATCTTCGCTCCGAAAATCGGTGGACGAGCGACCACCGCCGTCAGCATTCCCGGCAATTTGACATCGATTCCGAAGACTGCCTTGCCGTTCAATTTCTCGGGAGTGTCGAGCCTCTTGATTGGCTTGCCAATCAGTTTGAACGTCTTTGGATCTTTCAGTTGCACGTGCTCCGGCGGGGTTAGCTTGGCCGCGGCGTCAACAAGTTGACCGTACGTCAACCTGCGATTTGATCCGCTAAACACTGCTCCGGACTCTGTTCTGCAGGTGCTGGAGTCTATGTTCCACTGTTGAGCCGCCGCGGCGACGAGCATGGCGCGAGCCGCGGCACCGGCTTGGCGGAATTGTTCCAGCCCCGACCAGACGCTCGAGCTGCCCCCCGTAATCTGCATGCCAAAAGCCGGGTGATTGTATTTGGGATCGACCGGAGCCGGCTCGAACCCAATCTTCGTCCAGTCTGCATCGAGCTCCTCCGCCAGCAACATCGGTAAAGAAGTGTAGACGCCCTGCCCCATTTCCGAATGATTCACGATGACCGTAACGCGTTCGTCGGTTCCGATGCGAACGAAGGCGTTCGGCATAAAAACATTAGCGGAAGACTGCGCCGACGCCATTTGGCTCAATCCGGGAAGGCGAAAACCAATCAGCAACCCGCCGCTAGCTGCGACCGATGCCCTGAGGAAGGCTCGGCGCTGCATTCCTTTGCCTGTAATTTCTTCAGCTGCCCTGCGACGGATCATCGCGCATCTCCCTTCGCCGCGATTTCTGCAGCCCGGTGGATCGCTCTCCGGATACGCGGGTACGTTCCGCAACGACAAATGTTGCCGGTCATCGCTTCATCAATGTCCTCATCCGTCGGCCTGGGTTTGTCGCGCAGCAGCACCGCCGCGCTCATCAGCTGCCCCGACTGGCAGTAGCCGCACTGCGGGACATCCTCTTCCAGCCACGCACGTTGCAGCGGATTACTAAGATCGGGCGACAGGCCCTCGATGGTGGTAACGGATTTCCCCGCTGCCCGCGACACGGGTGCGACACACGAACGCGCTGCCTCTCCGTTGATGTGCACGGTGCAGGCACCGCACTGCGCCATTCCACATCCATATTTTGTGCCGGTGAGGCCCAGTTGCTCGCGAATGACCCAGAGCAGCGGAGTAGAAGGATCCACGTCGAGATCGACGCGTTTGCCGTTCACGGAGAAGCCGATCATTTTAACTCTCCCAGTATTTTTCCCGGAAGTTCATCCGATTTACTTTGTGTCTCGGACCGTCAGATGAGGTTGTCCGGATGTCAGCGATTTTACATCGCCGGAACGGCGTGCTCTGTGGATTTCTCTAAGTCGGGCGAGATGAGAGGCAGCTCCACGCGGATTGCGAGGCCCGCATTGGGATCTTCCTGGTAGAGAATTCGCCCATGATGTTGTCGCAGGATGCCCTGGCATGCGCCGAGTCCCAAACTCGAGAGAGTACCGACCGGCGCGAGTTCCTGATGCTGGACTTCGGCAGCAAGCATCGTATCGCAGATGTTGACAATGGCGACGCCGTCTTTGGGTTGCGCAGTAATGGTGAGAGAGTGGCTGCGACGCTTTTCCGCCGCGTGCATTGCATCGTTAATGATTTGTATACAGACCTGGAGCAACTGGTTGGAGTCTCCACGGACCATTTGAAGCTCGTGCGGAAATTCGGTGCGCACCTCCATCTGCAACGATTGCCACTGCGGTTGCGAGAGTTTCACTGCGGTCCGCAGCAAAGTATTGAGATCCACCGGACCAACTGCGGAGGGGCTCGGCTTCGCGAAACTGATCAGACTCGCTACCAGGGATTTGGTGCGGCGCGCGTGTTGCCCGATTCTCGCCGCTATCTCATTCTGTTCCAGCGTGAGCGGCTTACTCAACAACAGTAGGTCGGAATAACCCAGCATTGCGGTGATGGGATTGTTCAGTTCATGCGCGGCCCCACCCACCAGTTGGCCGATCGACGCCAGTTTCTCCGACTCCGTGATCTGGGCCTGCAGGCGTTTCAGGTTCGCGAAGGACTCTCGGGAATACGTGAGCAGCCGGAGTAGTTCGCGATCGAGCAGCCGCTGTCGCACGAAAACCATGATGCCCATAAGAAGGGCGGCGCCCAGAGTCAGTACCAGGCGGAACGAACGTATGCGCGGGGGGACTGCCCCATCCAGAAGAGCCCACGCGGCAAACAATGGAAGTGAAAAGGCTGCTATCATGCCAAGCCTCGCCAGCCATACTCCATGAGAAGTGGAGGTGGAACGGACGCCGGTTTGCGGTTCGCGTTCACGCGTCCACAGCCCGATTACAGTAATCCACGCCATTGCGACTGTCAGGGGAATATCGTAGAGACTGCCGGTGTAATACGTGTTTCGGCCGAGTGCCCAGTTGGCTACATAAGAACCGGCGGCATACGTGAGGCAAGCGCCGAAGAGGCTGGCATAGAAGGTTTTCCAGCCGCCTTTGCTGCCGAGCCAGGCCGTAAATAAGGCGCTCAAAAATGCCAATTTCTCGACCAGATACAAAGAGTTTAAATTGTGGTTGTAGGGCACGGCGTCGGGCACGACATACTGCCAGGGGATTACGATGAGAATGTAGAGGTATCCCCACCAAATCATCAGCAGAGCGAAATCCAGATGACGCAGGCGCGCGGCATATTCATCCTGCGGGGCGTGCGGACGGAGCGCCACAGCGGCCATCAGTGGCACGATATGAAGGAACAGGATCATGTCTCCGGCGCACAAGTCCGGAACTTCACTACGCAGCCAGACTTCGTAGTAAACCCAGAGCACTTGATAGGAAAACCAGAAGCCAATGCCGGTGGCCATCAGTATCCAGAAAAGACGCAAACGCCCACGTGACCGAACCGCTTGGGGAATAAGGGAAACTGTCCCGGAGAACAACAAAAGACACTGGATCACATCGCTCAGTGCTGTTAGGCGAAAGGAGTGAGGTACGAAAACCGAAGCCAGTACCAGCGTCGTCAGGCACGCGGCGACGGCTGCGGTCCAGAGCTGGTAGTACTTGCGCAAGAAAACAGTCCTCGGAGCCATTCTAGACGGGGATTAGAGCAGTCCTCGGTTACGGAAGTAATCTGTAAGAAACATCAGGGAATCTCGCTGGTAAGCGGCTGAGAATGCCGAGTCAAGCCAAACGTAAAGTTTTCCTTGCTCTCAATCTTTATTATCAATAATATGCGAGACATTCTGTGAATCTGATAATCCGGTTCGCAAGCGGGAAGTGATTTCTTTGCAGGCGGAACTCAATCACGGCTTCTTGAGCCGATCACAGGCTCCAAACGATCCCACCGAGACGCGCCGCATCGAGCGCTGGCTGGCGACCGCGCGCGTCTTCTTGGCGATTTCCGCATTAGCCGCCGTGTATATGGACCCAACACAATTGGGTCAATCCCCTGTCGCTTACGGCCTCTTAGGGTTGTACCTGATCCATGGCGTTATCGTGATCACGCTGTTACGGCGCAGGCAGCAGTCGACGGCAGCATTTCGCCTCCTGGTACATATTGCAGATATCGTATGGCCGGCAGTCATTTCGGTATTTGCCGAAGAGGCGCGAAGCCCGTTTTTCCTCTTCTTCTTTTTTGTACTGGCGGCCGCAGCCTATCGCTGGGGATTGTGGGAAACCTTGGGCACAGCTGCCGCCGAGGTCGCGTTGCTATGGATGGAGAGCTTCCTTTTCCTGCATGTATGGACGCCAAGGGGTGCTCTTCCGTGGCGCGCGTTATCGGGCTTGAACGTTAATCTGGTGCAGTTTGAGCCGAAGCGTCTATTCATGCTCTCCATCTATCTGCTGGTAATGGGACTGCTCCTGGGGTACCTTGCAGGACAGCAAAAGAAATTGCGGGCAGAGAAAGCCGTCGTCACCAGCATGCTGGCAAAGGTACGCGTAGAAGCCGGGTTGACCGGGACACTGCAGCAGATCTGCAGGGAGATTGTCAGCATGTACGGCGCGGAGCGGTTGCTGATCGCCTCGCAAGAGATCCACAGTCACCGAATCTTTCTGGGAGAGCTGCGTTATGAGGGCGAGCAGCCCTCCGATTTCGTGTGGCTGGATTCTTCTCAACGCACCCAGAAGAGTTACTTGGAAGATTTTCCCGGTGATGTCTGTTATGCGACGAACAAGGGAGATCGCTGGTCGGTGGTCGCACTCGATGGCGATGGTAATCAGCTCGTGTCGCCGGCCAAAGAACCGTTAGTCGGGCTGAGGGAGCGGCAAAGTTTCCGATCCCTGATTACGATTTCGTTTGTCTTCGGAGGCGAATGGCGCGGACGAGTCTTCGTTTTTGACCCCATATGGCGAGGCGACACACAGGAGCAGCTACGCTTTCTACTGGACTTGTTGCGCCAGGTGGGTCCGGCGGTTTACAACGTCTACCTGCTGCACCGGCTGAGGCGCCGCGCCGGAGCTGCGGAACGCGCTCGCTTTGCCAGGGAACTGCACGATGGAGCCGTTCAGTCGCTGATTGCGGTGGAGATGCAAGTGGATGTTCTGCGGCGTCAAGCGGAAACCTCTCCCGCGGTCGTCGAAGGGGAACTCGGCCGGATCCAGGGCTTGCTGCGCGAAGAGGTTTTGAAGCTGCGAGAATTAATGCAACAGATGAAGTCAATTGATGTGGATGCACGGAAGTTCCTCAGCGTAGTCGCCGACACCGTGGAGCGGTTTCAGCGGGAGACGGGAATTACAGCGCGCTTTGTAACCGATGTCGAGAAGCCGCAGATGCCAGGAAAGGTATGCCGGGAACTTGTGCGCATTGTGCAGGAAGGACTGGTCAATGTGCGCAAGCACAGTCAAGCCCGCCATGCGCTGGTGCGCCTGAGTGAGAGTCCGGCTCAGTGGAGCCTGACGATGGAAGATGATGGCAAGGGTTTCCCGTTCTCCGGACGCTTGTCCCAGGACCAACTTGACCAACTGGGAAAGGGGCCGACGATCATCAAGGAACGAGTCGGTTTGATTGCGGGCGCGCTCACTGTAGAATCGAATCCCGGTGTAGGGACGCGCCTGGAGATTAAGGTTCCGAGGGGTGGAGAAGTTTCCGATGAACTTTAAGAAATCACAGCCTGTACGTATCGTGATCGCTGACGACCATCCGATTTTCCGGGATGGTTTGCGTCGGCTTCTGGAAGCTGAACCGGATTTGAAAGTAATCGGTGAGGCGTCGGACGGCGCAGAAGCGGTCAGACTCGCGCGGCAAATGAAGCCCGACATTCTTCTGCTGGACTTGGCCATGCCCAAGCATCCTGGCCTGGAGGCCTTGCGGGACCTCAGCGTGGGATCGTCGACTCCGGTGCGCGTGATCCTGCTGACGGCCGCGGCGGAAAAGAGCCAGATCGTAGAGGCTCTCCAATTGGGAGCGCGGGGAGTGGTTTTGAAAGATTCTGCCACTCAACTGCTCCTGAAGGCAATTCATACCGTCATGTCGGGAGAGTACTGGGTGGGACGGGAGAGCGTCTCTAACCTCGTGCAATATCTGCGAACCCTGGTGCAGTCTTCCTCCGACGAAGCGCGGCAGAAGAAATTTGGCCTAACCCCGCGCGAGCTGGAAATTGTTGCTGCCGTCGTGGCGGGATACTCGAATAAAGAGATCGCGGAATACTTCAAGATCAGCGAAGACACGGTTAAGCATCATCTCAGCAACATCTTCGACAAGCTAGGAGTCTCCACGCGTCTGGAGCTTGCACTTTTTGCCGTGAATCAGTCCTTGCCGTTGAAAAGCATTGCCTGACAACAAGTTAGACGATTTTAGCTGAATAACACGATATAGCACTAAAGGGCCATTGGCGGTACCCACAGGTGCCTCTATCATTGTTCCAAGACCAGCCTCGGGACAGCAACTGATCCGGTCACAGTAGCAGGGGATCTATTCCCGTTTGCAGTGGCAGCTGACACGAATTTCTAAGGAGACGGAGCCCGTGGCAAGAACTTTGCAGCACCTTTGGAACGGTGAGAGCGGTCAGGACATCGCTGAATACGCGGTGATGCTGGCCGTCATTCTGGTGATCGTGGTTGGTACGATCCGCCTTATTGGCTCGAATGCTAACAACGTGTTCTCGAACGTTGCCAGTTCCATCCAGTAGTCGCGAGGTAGCGATTATTCGTCGACCTGGGGCGTGCCGCCAGGCACGTCTCTCTGACTTCTTGTGCACAATCCCGGTTGTGCAGAATGCTGCTTGAGCAGAAGCCCCGGTAGTTGATCAGCACCGTACCACTTTGGGACTGCTAATCCCCTTTGTCGCATTGCGCGTGTCGACCACCAGTTTTGCCTCGACAACAATCTTCCGATAATCGTAGTCGGAGTGATCGGTAATGATCACAATGCAATCGTATTGCCCCAATTTTTCGAGCTCGGTCCGTTTCATCTGCAAATCGTATTTGCGGCCTTTGCCGATGAAAGGGAAGTACGGATCGTGATAGCTGACCTGGGCTCCTTCTTTTTGCAGGAGTTCGATGATGGTGAGTGCTGGGGATTCGCGCAGATCGTCGATATCTTTCTTGTAGGCCACGCCAAGGATAAGAATGCGCGCCCCGTTCACGGACTTTTTATGCTGGTTGAGCGCTCCACCGACGGAGGCCAGCACGTGGTAAGGCATGTTGGTATTGATCTCTCCCGCCAGCTCGATGAAGCGTGTGCGGAAGTCCCATTCCTTGGCCTTCCACGACAAGTAGAAGGGATCGACAGGAATGCAGTGTCCCCCCAGCCCAGGTCCCGGATAAAAAGGATGAAAGCCGAAAGGCTTGGTGGAAGCGGCCGCGATGACTTCCCAGATGTCCAATCCCATACGCAGGCAAAGCATCTTGAGCTCATTCACCAATGCGATGTTCACGCAGCGATAGATATTCTCGAGCAGCTTCGTCATTTCAGCTGCAGCCGGCGATGAGACTGGCACCGTCCGCGTGAAGATAGACCCGTAGAGGGCTCCAGCGAGTTCGGAGGCCTGGGCGTTGACTCCACCTACAACCTTAGGAATGTCGCGGCGGGCCACAGTTGTATTGCCTGGGTCCTCGCGCTCTGGAGAAAACGCCGCATAGAATTCTTTTTCCCCATCGGAGGAGCCGCGGGCCGCCTTCAGGCCGTTTTTATTTTCTTTTTCAAGAATCGGCAGCATCACTTCTTCAGTGGTGCCAGGGTAGGTTGTACTCTCTAAGACCACCAATTGCCCCGTTTGCAGATGGGGTGCAATGGCATGTGTGGTATCGGTGATGAAGCTGAGATCGGGTTCGTGATATTGGTTGAGAGGAGTTGGGACGCAGATGATGATCGCATCCATCTCGACGATTCGGGAGTAATCGGAGGTAGCCGAAAATCCGTGCGCTTTTGCCGCCCGGATTTCTTCCGCACTGATGCGATATATGTAAGAGCCGCCCTGGGCCAGGATGTCGACTTTGCGTTGATCGATATCGAAGCCGGTGACAGCAAACTTTTGCTCGCTGAACAGCAAGGCCAGGGGTAGTCCCACGTAGCCAAGGCCGATGATACCCACTCGCGCCTGGCGCTGTTGGATTTTGTTCTTAAGTTGTTCGGGCGAACGAGTTGCGGTAGAGGAATTCGTCATTATCGCAGTGACTTCTCTTCAATTCTTAGCGGGTTTCGTTTTCGATTCTAGCACGCGGTCTTAGGATGGCATTGCACCGGACGGTCGAGTACTACTGGCGAACCAGGCTTCGCTTCCGGAGTTGGGAATTAAGACAGGAATGACGGAAATTATGAACAGAAGGATCGCAAAACGCGGATGGATTCTAACCGGAATATTGCTATGCGTTTTGTTTGTCGGCTTGGCGGCGAAGGCTGGCAGCTTTCTCTTGGTGGATGCACCGCAACGCTCCGATGTGATTCTGGTGCTGGCGGGAGAGACAAAGCAGCGTCCACAGCTCGCCCTGCAACTTCTCTCGCAAGGATACGGGAGAACCGTTCTGCTCGATGTGCCGACCGATTCGACCATCTACGAATTCACCCAGATTCAGTTGGCGCAGAAATATATTTCGGATTTGCCACAGCCAGCGTCGGTCAGCATATGCCCCATCCACGGACTGTCGACGAAAGACGAGTCGAAAGACGTGGAGAACTGTTTGGCGCGGGAGGGCGTTAAGAGAGTGCTGATTGTGACCTCGGATTTCCACACGCGCCGCGCGCTGAATGTCTTCCGGCGTGAGCTTCCTCAATATGAGTATTCCGTTGCGGCGGCCCGCGATGAAGCACAATTTGGAGTCCGATGGTGGACTCATCGGCAATGGGCAAAAACCTTTGTGGATGAATGGCTGCGTATGATTTGGTGGAAGATGGTCGATCAATGGCGTTGAGAAAATGGCAACTCCGCTGCTCGAGGTTAGAAGTTTGTGGCGGACTGCTCCAAAGCTTCCTGCGGCGTCACCACTTCGGCGGAAGGCATGCTGCTTACTGTCCGCCGCTTGCGCATTGGCTGAACGAACGGCTCTGACGCGGCAATGGTGCACAACACATAAAACAGAGAGGCATTCGCGGGAATCTGCAAATTGAAATCGATTAAACTGTGAACCAGAATACCGCTTAAACCCAGCAGACAAGCCAGCGCCACGGCGCCACTGATCTCTTCGCTCCAGTTCCCGATCTTCTTGATTGCGCTGGTATAGACGATCACCAGAAACCACAGCATCGTGGCAAATCCCAGCGCCCCCATCTCCACCAGCAGTTGCAGATAATCGTTGTGCGCTTCATTGACGAAGAAATTTGTGTAAAAGCTGCGGAATTGCGGATACACAACGGGAAAGGCCCCCAGCCCCCACCCCAGGACCGGCTTTTTTAAGAACATCCGAAAGCCGTCGCGGTTAATGTAGGTGCGAATATCGCCGGGGAGTTCGGAGTGCGATTGCCTTACGCTGGCGATGCGGTGGATGAGTTCGGCTCCTCCGATCCAGGTCAGCAATCCAACCATGATTGCCAGGAAAAGGCTGAGGCCGATCGCAGTACGGAGCCCCTTTTTTTGCTTCACGAGAAAGATCGCAAGAATCACGAGTTCGGCCACAATTGCCAACATGCCACCACGCGATTCTGAAAGAAAGATAGTGCCGACCATCAGGGCAGCAGCAGCAGCGGCCATGTTCCGATGCTTTGCAGGAGCGAGCCGGGTCAGCGATAACACCAGGGGAATGGGAACCAGCATCTCCATGAGGCCGGCGTAATGGTTGTGATTTACGTAGGGACCGTATATCCAGCCTCCCATGCGGGGCTGGCGAATCCAATACAGCTTGCCGTTGGAGGAAATACCCTGGATCAACGCGAAGCCGGCCAATGCAGCTCCATACAGTGAAAAAATCAGAGCGAGCCTGCGCGCCTGAGAACCCCGCAGCAGCGTTTGCGAAGCCAGGAAGCACAATATGCCGTACGAGGCATAAAGTAGCGCCAGCGCCATCGTATCGTGCGGATACGCACTGATGCGAAACACAAGCTGCGAAGCGATAAGCAGGCCAAAGATTCCCATAGGCAGAAATATGGAATTCCGGCGGATCATCATTCTGCCTTCGAAAACCTGCTTCCCGATCCATAATAGGAGCAATGCAGCGGAGCCCGCTTCCACCAGGAAGATCGACCAGGCTTCGACGGCGCCGAATGCAAGCGGTCCAACCAGTAATAAGCCAAAGAGTCCGTAGAGCAGCGCCGAGCCGGCCCGGGTAGCCAGTTCGCTGCGATAGCTTTCAGTAATACCGTTTGCACTCATGCGATTGAAATCACCCGGTTCAATTATTGCTTGGCCACGAGGCGGAAATCGTCGACCCAAAGCTCACCGCGAATCGGGCTACCTTCGGGCAGCCTCCTGACACGCAGCACCAGTAGGCGGCAATCGTCTCCCGTAGTGAATGCTCCACTCACAGATTTCCAGAATCCCGCCTCTTTCAGTTCGTCGCTGTCATACACGACGGCTTGCGTGTACGCATCCTGAAGTGTGAAATGGGCTCCTCCCGCACCTTCGATTTCTCCATTCTTGTAGTACGCAGAGAATTCGTAGACGGTATTGGGCTGGACCGCGATGAATTGAGTAATGCCGGCGTCAGTGACTCCCGGTCCGTCAAAGGCGATCAGCAGCGAGCGATGTCCGCTGTGAAAATCGCTGGGATCGAGGGTGAGTTTGACGCTCTGCTGCTTCTGATAGTGCCAGTCGAAGCCGCCGTTAAGAACATCCAGACTGAAGTTGCCGTTGACCACCAGATTGTTCTTCGTGGGCAAATAGGAAGACAGCCCGAAGCGTGGAGTGGTTTGCTGCCACACTAAGCGAGCCTGATCCACATCTTTGTGGTTGATGAGAAATTGAAAATACTCGAAAGTCTGGCGCAACTCGAAGTTTTCCGCGGTCGCCATCAGGGCGGCCCAAACTTTGCCGGTTGCCGCTGTCTCCTGTTTGGCCATGAGCAGATCAAGAAACGCGAAATAGGCTGCAGACTTCGGGGGGACGACGTTGCGCAAAAGCGCGTCCACGTCCGGATTAATCCGCCAGCAATATTGAATCGCAAGATTTGCCAGAGACGGTTCATTCTCCATAACCACGCGGAATTCACGCATGGCCTTCTCATTTTCGCCCTGCACAAGGTAAAAGTTGGCCGCCTCCCAGGCCACGTCCGGCGTTGCCGGATCGGCCTCGATCGCTCGCGCGAGTGCCAGGCTTTGATTCGAGCTGTCTCCCAGCACTTGGTAGGCGGAGGCCAAATCAAACCAGTAACGCGCCGAGTGCGGGTCGAGTTGCACGGCGGCGCGGTAGGGCTCGATGGCAGCCGCCGGGTCTCGGGCAACGAGGGCATAGTAGCGCCCAAGGTGATCGCGATAGTCTGCGTTGCCACTGTCGAGATGAGCGGCCCGCTGCAGACTTCGGAGGTCCGATCTCTCACCGAGCACGGAAGCAATAAATAGCCGCCCCGCCAGAGTTACATAGAGGAGGCAAAGGACCACTCCCGCGCCAAGTGCGATTCGTTTCCGCGAGGCTGTGTTAAGCGGTATTTCCATGCGTCCAGATGGCATCGCGATCACGAACGCTCTTGCTCATTCAAGCTAGGCGCTGCTGGGCGTCACCTCAGCAGTCTCCTCACGGCGACCGTCCTCATCCTCATGCGTTTCATCGTCGCGATAGTAGCGGGAATATTTCCCCTGGTATTCGTAGTAGTAGTAATAGTCGGGAGAGCTCAAGTCGACCGCATTCAATAGAACGCCGGAGACCTTCGCATTCACCTGCATGAGAATGTCGCGAGAGCGGCGCAGCGCCTGCTTGGTCGTTTGTCCCGAGCGTATGACTAGCACGATGGCATCGGCACGCGGCGACAATACGACGGCATCGGTGACTGAGAGGGCGGGGGGCGTGTCCACTACGATGTGATCGTATTGTCCGCGCAGTTCCTCCAATACATTCCGCATATTCGCAGAAGCCAGCAACTCAGCTGGATTGGGTGGAGGCGTTCCCGCGGGCAAGACGGAAAGGTTCGGCAGTACAGAAGATTGCACGATCGCTTGCTGTAACGTGGCGCTTCCGGTCAGAACATTACTCAAGCCGCTCCGGGGGCCGATGCCCAGCGTTTTGTGAATGCTGGGCCGCCTCAGGTCGGCGTCGATCAGCAGAACTCGAACGCCTTTCTGAGCCAATACCACCGCGCAGTTAATGCTGGTGGTCGTCTTGCCCTCCTGCGGAAGCGCGCTCGTGATCATGATCACCTTAGGTGGGGCGCCCAGATTCGATAGCAGCAGCGATGTGCGCAACGCACGATAGGATTCCGCCATTTGCGATTGTGGCCTGACCTGCGTAACCAATTCCACTGCCTCATTGGACGATGCGATAGCCAGACGGTTGGAATTTGCGCTTTCACGCTTCGTCCTTGAGCCCAGCGGAATCATGCCCAGCGGCGCAAGTCCTGAGATCATCTGCGCCTGCTCGGTAGTCCGGACCGTGTTGTCCAATCCTTCAAGCAGGAAGGCGAGTCCCACGCCTGAGGTCAATCCCAGCATCAACGCGAAAGCGAGGTTCCGCGGAACATTGGGTTCGATGGGTGCAGTGGGGACGCGGGCGACGTCCACAATGCGAAAGTTGTTGGATTTAAGTCCGGCGGAAACTCCGGCCTCCTTCATCTTCTCCATCAATCCTTCATAGAGCTGGCGGTAGCTCTCGAGATCCCGTTTCAATATGCTGTACTGGATTGCACTTTCGTTAAGCTTGTTCGCCTCCTGTTTCTGCTTCTCGAGAGCATCGTGCAGCATGGTTTCCCGCTGCAAGGCGGCCATATATTGGCCGCGGATTTTGCCCGCGACTTTCTTTGTCTCGCCCAGGATCTGCGCATCGATTTCCCTCAACTGGCCCGTGAGTTGAGCCACCTTCGGGTAAGAGGGTCCGAACTGCGTGCTCAGTTCTGCAACCTGGATCTTTACGTCAGCTTGCTTGGTACGAAGCCCCTCCAGTAACGACGATGCTGACTGGCCACCACCGGGCCCAGCCGCATCGAGAACGCTGGCAGCAGACGCGATGGTGTCGGCATCTCCGGCCTGAACCAGCCGGTAGACTGATTCCTTGTCCATGCGCTCAGATTCGGCGGCCGTGAGCGCTTTATTCAATTCGTCAAGCTTCGCGGTGGTGATGTTCTGCTTTTCGTCGATGCCAAGAATCTCATGTTCTTTCTGGTAGCGCACCAGCTTTTCCTGCGACGTTTCCACTTTCATCTGCAAGTCCACCAGTTGCTTGGAAAGCCAGTCCGAGGCCTGCATCGTGGAATCGAAGCGGGATTTAAAGTTGTTCTCCGTGTACGTGCTCATCAGCGTGTTCACCACCGTCGCGGTCAAATCCTTGTCGGGACTGCGAAAGCTTACCTTGACGATGTGAGTGTTGGGAGAAAGAGAAACTTTGAGATTGCTCCGAAAACCGGAGAGCAGAGCAGAGCTTCGCCCGGAATCGGCTTGAAGTGGGTCGGGCGCGAGATCGAGCGACGAAGGCAGCGCCGCCGTTTTTCCCCCGAACTCTGGCCGACGGTCGAGGGCCAGCTCCTTCACTACCTGCAGCGCCAGAAGATCGCTTTGCAGGATCATAACTTCGGTTTCGAGCTCAGTCGGATCGTAGTAGTCGACGTTGAAGGTGGGAGAATTGTTGAAGTTGACTAGACCGGAATCCGGCTTGTTGATTTCGATGCTGCCGCTTGCTTCATACACCGGGGTCATTTTAAGGCTGGCAATCGCTACGACGGAAAAAATGGTGAACACGCAGCCAATTACGGTCCACTTGCGCTTCATCAAAACCCGAAGATATTCCCCGAGAGCCGACTCATGCGATAGAAGTTCGGGGTAGATGCGCGCGCCAGTCGATCCGCCAAAATCCATGCCGGCCGTCTGTATTTCGCGAACGGTCGGGTTATTGACCTGCACTAGCGGTCCGGACTCCATGCGCGCTCCTAAACAGGCTTTCAAAGCCGTTCCCGGGAGCAGTGCTAATCCTGGCACATGCAACCCAGAGAAAGCTCGCCAATCATGTAGCATCGCTGTCCCTAACGAATCTGAGGAGTGGCGTTCTTGGTGCACCAACGCATCGTTCGCGCCGGTGCCAAAAAAACTCCGCTATACTACTCCGCAATCGTTGATCCCAGCTGGAAAGCGAGCTGCGTTTGTTGTTTCGTTCGTCACCGAAACGAAAAGTCATGGTGATCGGGTTGGACTGTGCCGATCCGGAGTTGGTATTTGGCCGCTGGCTCGATGACCTTCCAAATATCAGGCGCGTCTTTGACGCTGGCGTGCACGGAAAATTGCGCAGCAGTACTCCGCCCATCACGGTACCAGCCTGGATGTGCATGATGACCAGCCGGGATCCCGGCGAGCTTGGAATTTATGGCTTCCGCAATCGCAGCGAGCATGGCTACGACAAACTTTCGGTAGCAAACTCGGCCAGTATCAAGGAAGAGACGGTTTGGGACATCCTTAGCCGCGAGGGAAAAAACTCAATCGTCATCGGTGTGCCGCCAACCTATCCCGTAAAGCCGCTGCGGGGCAGTTTAGTCAGTTGCTTCCTCACTCCCGGTTCGCAAAGCCAATACACTTATCCTCACGACCTTCGCCCCGAGGTGCAGCGCCTGGTAGGGGATTACATGGTCGACGTCAAAGGCTTCCGCACCGACAAGAAAGAATGGCTGCTCAGCCAGATTTATGAGATGACCACCAAGCGCTTCACTGTGGCCAAACATCTCCTCAAGACGCGTCCATGGGATTTCTTCATGATGGTCGAGATGGGAACCGACCGCATCCATCACGGCTTCTGGCAGTTCATGGATGCACAGCACATTTTGTATGCGGGAGAAGAGAATCCTTTTCGTAATGCGATTTATGAGTATTACAAGTACGTCGATTCTCTTGTGGGCGAGTTGCTGGAGTTTGCCGACGCCAACACTCGCGTGATGATTGTCTCCGACCACGGGGCCAAGCGCATGGATGGTGCCATCGCAATCAACGAATGGTTATTGCAAAAAGGATACCTCGCGCTGAAGCGGTATCCCACCCTGCCCACGCGATTCGACGAACTGGAAGTTGACTGGCCGCGCACTCAGGCTTGGGGCGAAGGCGGATACTATGGCCGGATTTCTTTAAACATTGAGGGGCGCGAACCGCAAGGCTCCGTTCCCAGGCAGGCGTGCGACGCTCTGCGCGGAAAACTGAAAGAAGAGCTGGAGGCTTTGGGCGACTCCGAGGGACGGCCGATTGGCACACGCGTCGTGCTCTCGGAAGAGGCTTACAAGGAAACGCGCAACATCGCCCCCGATCTTAGCGTCTTCTTCGGGGATCTGTACTGGCGGTCGAGTGGATTAGTGGGCAGTGGCAAAATCCACAGCAAGGAAAACGATACGGGGCCCGATGGCGCCAACCATAACTGGGACGGAATTTTCTTGATGGCCGAGGGAAAAGATCTGGCGCGAAGCAGGGCAACGACAACGGAGCCAGTGCAAGGCCTGCGGCTCTTCGACGTCGCCCCGACGATTCTCGAGACGTTTAAGATTTCGCGGCTGCCAAAAATGCAAGGCACCCCGATTCGATGGCAGCTGGCGCACGCAGTTTAACGCGAGAGGCCGACAGGATGAGGCGTCGCGTGAAGGTTAAGAAAAATGATTGAGGCGGCTCCATGAATTGGGCGGAACAGGTCGTTTTGGTGACCGGCGGGACAGGTTCCTTCGGGAAGAAGTTCATCGAAATCATGCTGCGCGAATATCACCCCAAGCGGTTGGTGATCTTCAGCAGGGACGAGCTCAAACAGCATGATATGCGCATCTCCGGATTCGATCATTCCAGCCTGCGTTACTTCATCGGCGACGTGCGCGATCTTGCCCGGCTGCAGCGCGCTCTCGCCGGTGTTACGGTCGTGGTGCATGCGGCTGCGTTAAAGCAGGTTCCGGCGTGCGAGTACAACCCCTTTGAGGCCATTCAAACCAACATAATGGGCGGCCGCAACGTGATCGATGCGGCCATCGATCAGCGCGTTCATCGCATCCTCGCTCTCAGCACTGACAAGGCGGTGAATCCAATCAACCTGTATGGAGCGACTAAGCTGTGCGCCGAAAAAATGTTCGTGCAGGCCAATGCGTATGCCGGCGCGCAGGAGACTCGTTTCAGCTGTGCGCGCTACGGAAATGTTGTCGGCAGCCGCGGCAGCGTAATTCCGGTATTCATGGAGCAGCGCAAACAAGGTCGCATCACCATCACCGATCCTCGCATGACTCGCTTTTGGCTCACTCTGGAACACGGCGTGCGTTTTGTGATTGGTGCGATTGAACAGATGCATGGCGGAGAAATCTTCGTGCCCAAGATTCCAAGTATGCGGCTGCTCGATCTTGCCGAAGTTGTCGCCCCGGGGTGCCTCGTGGAGTACATCGGGATTCGGCCTGGAGAAAAACTGCATGAGGTACTGCTCTCCGAAGATGAAGCGCGCAGCGCAGTCGAGGTGGATGAAATGTTCGTCATCCAGCCAGCGCATCCCTGGTGGAATCGAGGCAACTGGGTCTGTGGCCGCGTGTTGCCAACGGACTTCCGTTACACCAGCGACAGTAATGAACAATGGTTAAGCCACCAGCAACTCCAGGAATTGATTGAGCCCGGAGTTATGGCGAGGGCCAGCGTCCCGGCATAGACCCGAGAGCCGCGAACAGAACAATTAGGATTACGCGATGCGCGGAATAGCCAACACAGAAGAACTTCTCGCCGTTGACGGTGGAACTCCGGTGAGGAACACGCTGCTTTCTTACGGGAGACAGTCAATTGGGGACGATGACATCCAAGCGGTCGTGGAGGTTCTGCGCTCGGATTGGCTGACCACTGGACCGAAGGTAGCGGAGTTCGAAGAAGCGTTCGCGGACCGGGTCGGAGCCAAGTATGCCGTGAGCTTCAGTTCAGGAACCGCAGCCTTGCATGGTGCTGCTTTCGCGACGGGTCTCAAGCCCGGCGACGAAGCCATTACTACGCCGATAACGTTCGCGGCCACGGCTAACTGCGTCTTATATCAGGGAGCGACTCCGGTTTTTGCGGACGTCTGCGCCGACACGCTCAACCTCGATCCGGAAAAAGTTGCAGAGCGAATTACGCCGCGAACGCGAGCGATACTTCCGGTGGATTATGCAGGGCATCCCGCAGAGTTGGATGCGATTCTCAAACTGGCCGTACGCAATGGACTGACCGTTATCGAGGACGCCTGTCACGCGCTGGGCGCAGAGGATCGACAACGGCGAACAGGCAGTATCGCCCACATGACCGTCTTCAGTTTTCATCCGGTGAAGCATCTTACGACCGGAGAGGGCGGCATGGTAACGACGGACCGCGCTGATTATGCCGAGATGCTGCGTCGATTTCGCAATCACGGCATCTCCAGCGATGCGAGGCAGCGTCAGTCTGAAGGACAGTGGCATTACGAAATGGTGGCGCTTGGCTTCAACTATCGGCTCACCGACATCGGGTGCGCGCTCGGATTGTCCCAACTGAAAAAATTAGATGCAAATCTGGCGCGCAGGCGAGAAATTGCGGCCTGTTATGCGACGGCATTTCGCGATCTAATGGAAATAACTCTGCCAGCTGTGCGGGTCGACGTAAATCCCGCCTGGCACCTGTTTCCAATCCGCCTTAACCTTAAAAGGCTGAACGCCAATCGACGTGAGAGTTTCCGGGCTCTGCGGGCGGAGAACATCGGAGTCAACGTCCACTACATTCCAGTGCACTGTCATCCGTATTACCGCGATCGTTTCGGATATCGCGGAGGCGAGTATCCCGTGGCTGAAGACGCTTATGAGCGTCTCATTAGTCTTCCGATGTTCCACGGAATGAGCGACGAAGACGTACAGGATGTAATCCAAGCCGTCGGCAAAGTGGCGGCGCACTTCAGGAAGTAATCAATGAAAGAGACTTCAGTGGCAACCAACCCGCTGCCCGACACCGAGCAAATTCGCACCTGGAGCGGCGATTTTGGCCGCGAATACACCGACCGCAACACTTTTACTCCGGCGCAACTCGATGAACTCTATCAGCGCAACTATGGCATCACGCGTAGCGTGATCAATCGCCGCTTTCTGGAGTCGATTCCCCGCGACGCGCGAATCCTGGAAGTGGGCTGTAACGTTGGCACCCAGTTATTGATGCTGCAGTCGATGGGCTTCACCAACCTGCATGGGATCGAAATCCAGGACTACGCGCTGCAGCGCGCTCGGGGGCGCCTTCCCGCGGCGGTTCTGAGGCAAGCATCGGCACTCGCGATTCCTTATTCCGACCGGTTCTTCGACTTGGTGTTCACCTCGGGGGTCCTCATCCACATTGCGCCTGCCGACCTGCCGCTCGCTCTCGGCGAAATTCGCCGCTGCGCGAAGCACTGGATCTGGGGAATCGAATACTACGCTCCGCAGATGACCGAAGTGGCCTATCGCGGACACCACGCGCTTCTGTGGAAGACGGATTATGCGCGCCTGTACGCCGAACAGTTTCCAGAATTAGAGTTGGTGCGCGAAGAGCGCCTGCGTTACCTGGAAAACGAAAATGTCGACACCGCGTTCCTGCTCCGCGTCAAAGAATAAAGTTTAGCGCCAGGTCGCGAATCGAAGCTTGAAACCACGAAATAAAAACGGAGAAACGTGAGAGTCGTCGCTATCATCCAGGCCCGCATGGGCAGTACCCGCCTGCCCGGAAAGGTATTAAAAGATCTTTGCGGTGCAACGGTCCTGGCGAGGGTGGTGAATCGCACTCGTCGTGCCACACTGCTGGACGAAATCGTCGTAGCCACCACCGTCAAGCCAGCAGACGAGGCCATCGTCCAGGAGTGCGAGCGCCTGTCGGTTGCCTGTTTCCGGGGCGATGAGGCGGACGTTCTTGATCGTTATTGTCGCGCCGCGCAACACTTTTCCGCCGAGGTGATCGTCAGAATCACTTCCGACTGCCCCCTGATTGATCCCAAGATCATCGATAAAACGGTTCGTGCATTCTTGGAAGAACGCCCAGATTATGCCTCCAATACTTGCGTCCCCACCTATCCCCGCGGCCTCGATACGGAAGTAATGACTTTGGCAGCGCTGCAACTGGCGTGCGCTAACGCGATTCATCCCTATCAACGTTCTCACGTTACCCCCTACATCTATGAGAATCCCAAAAAGTTCAGAATTCTGTCGGTAATGGGTGATAAGGACAATAGCGCCCATCGATGGACGGTGGACACCCCAGAAGATTTGGAATTTGTTCTCGCGGTTTACTCCCGCTTTAGAGACGACAGATTCCTGTTGAGCGATGTACTAAAGCTGATGGAACGCGAGCCGCAGCTCGCCGAGATCAATCGAGACGTTAAACAGAAGTCCGTATGCGAAGGTTAGGCGCTGCGATCCTAGTCGTCGCCACCAGTTGATCAACATCAGTCATGAATATTCTGGTCATACATCCTGAAGACGATCCAGAAAAAGGGCCGTGGAAAAATTTACCGTGGGACCTCATCGTTGATCTCGGGCGGGGAGGTGAAACCAGCTACGTAAGTTGGAATCGGCAGTTCCGCTGTCCCGTGACAACACTGGATTCTCTGCGGAACCGATTCAATGACTTCCACCAAATTCGTGACGTGCTGGGCCTCGGCTGCGGTCGGCTACTCGACGAACATGGCCTGGACTGGTGGGAGATCATGTCGATTCTCCTGACTGAAGAGGTGGAAGCGCTGATCTTGCTGCGGCGTTTTGCGAGCACAATCGGCTCCGGTGATAAAGTGCATTTTTCGCGACCCGGCCTTCATGCCAGTATTCTGCAATGTTTGTTGAGCGGGCGCACCAGGGTGTTTCCTCTTCGACGGAATGCAAAGAAAAGTGGGCTGGCACACTACGCGCGGGTTTCCGCCAAACTTTCCGCACCTCAGTTGATCGATGTTTTTTGGGATAAATATGATGCAGGATACCAGCTTCGCGGACGTTTGACAGGCAAGCGCCCGCCATCCACGCGACCAGTAGTGTTGCTTCCAACCGCGTACATCAATGTTTCGCGCACCGGCATCGCCTATGCCAATACCTTTTCAGAAGAGAATTTTCTCCTGGTTGCAACGCGACGGAGTGGCTGGATCCGGGGCTTGCCGCGTAATGTAACTGGCGCCTGGCTAACTTCGTATGCATCGCTCCGCGACCGGAGCGAAGAAAACGCACACCTGGCGAACGCCTGGCACTCCTTCCTGAAAGCATTAAAAGGCATAGCTGAATTCGACATGCTAAACCGGCTTGGGTATCTGGATATTTTTCCCCAGCGTTTTCGCCATGGACTCGAGGTGCGCGATGCCTGGCGGAATGTTCTCGACACCGAGCCAGTCGAAGGCGTGCTTTGCGCCGACGACAGCAACCCTTACACTCGCATCCCGCTGCTTCTTGCCTCCGCACGGGGATTGCCGAACATCGCTTGCCATCATGGAGCATTGGACGGCCGCTATGTTTTCAAGCGCATCTATGGCGATGTGATCTGGGCAAAGGGAAAGATGGAAGAAGATTATCTAGTGCGCAGGTGCGGGGTGCCAGCGGAAAGAATCGAGATTGCCGCTCCCGCGCTGCCTTCTGAATTCCAACCGGAGCGTTCGATCCAAGCGAACTTCCAGAAATATATCCTTTTTATCTCGGAACCTTTTGAAGCGACTGGTGGACGTGCGGAGGGGTTTTACCAGGATATTTTGCCTTCACTGGCAGAATTAGCCTTGCGCAACGGACGCAAGCTCGTAATCAAATTGCATCCAGCGGAAAGCAAAGCACAACGCGCTAAGGTGCTGGCCCGCGTCCTTTCCCCATTACAAAGGGCTTCGGCGCATATTATCAGCGGTTCTCTTACCGAGGACTTGCTCGCCAATGCATGGTTCGGTGTTACGATTCTTTCAACGGTAGCGTCAGAATGTGCGATTCGCGGGATTCCATGCTTTTTGTGCAGATGGCTGGAATCTCAGTCGTATGGCTACGTCGAGCAGTTTATTCGCTTCAGAGTGGGAATTGGCCTCAACAGCCCGAGCGAAATCGAGAAAATTCCACAATATCTGCAGCAACGTCCTGGCGCGGACGTCTTCGATCACTGCTGGCGCTCCGTTGCACCAGAACGGTTGAAGCAGTTGATGGCTGCCTGGCACATGCCATGCAATTTAGCCGCGATTTGAGCCCAGTGATGAGCACCACGAATTCTAACGTGTGAACGAAGAGATTCTCTTAATCCGCGCAGACGCAAATCGCGCCATAGGAACAGGCCACATTATGCGCTGTCTCGCGCTGGCGCAGGCGTGGCAGGGAGCGTCCGGCCGAGCGGTGTTTGCAATTGCCGAGGCGCCTGCAACGCTAAAGCAACGCCTCGCTTCGGAAGGGTTTGAAGTGGCCAGCATTTCTGAAACCCCGGGAGAGATCGAAGATGCGAAAGCCACGGTCCGAGTCGCTCGCCAGTTGCGCAGCGCGTGGCTCGTGGTTGATGGGGACCGGTTCGGCGTGGGGTTTCTTGAACACTTGCGATCCTCCGCGATGCGCACTCTTCTGATCGACGATTTTGCAAAACGCGATTCGTTTCCGGTGGATTTGATTCTTAACCTGAACCTGGGTGCTTCTGAGGCCCCCTACAGAAAACGGGGCGCTGACGTTGAGCTGCTACTAGGAGAATCCTATGCGCTATTGCGACGGGAGTTCACGTCCGGGCGCGAGATCCGCCGTTTTCCCGAAAAAGGCAGCAGAATTCTCGTGACCCTGGGCGGGAGCGATCCCGAGAATCTCGCACCCAAAGTCGCAAAGTCGTTGGCCCGGAAGCCGGATTACAAAATCAAAATTATCACCGGTCCCGCTCACGATCATCCTGGCGAGTTGCTGAGATTCGGTTTCTCTAACGTCCGCGTGGAATTCAATTCTTCCAATATGAGCACGAATATGGCTGACGCAGATATGGCCATCGTTGTTGCCGGAGGTACGCTCTGGGAGTTGTTGTATATGGGTTGCGTAGTGTTGAGCTATTCTAGAAATTCAGTTCAAGCGCAAATCGTCGAGGACTTGGAGGAGAAAGGGGCGGTTCGAAATCTTGGGGCTGTCAGGGACTTTGACGATTCCAAGTTGGCTGAAGTCGTCGAAGAACTCGGGCAGTCGAAACAATTGCGCCGGCAGATGGCGACGATCGGTCGGCAGATAATTGATGGCGGGGGCGCGGAGCGGGTGCTTCGTCACCTCAGGGGGCACGGGTGAGTTCTATAAGTATGATTCCCATTACCCAATCAGAACGGAATCAGTTCCGCTCGATGGCGGTCCAGTATTTCTCCGAGCTAAACGAATCTTTCACTCCTCACAGGGATTGGGAACAACACTATTTTGAGACGATCCAAGCTGCTACAAATGTATTTCTTAGGTGGATTGTGAGCGACGGAGAGCGTGCGGGCTTCATTCTCTTCGGTATCGAGAAGCACCGTTTCCTGCCTCGAAATAGTGGAAGGGTCTACGAATTGTATGTGGCCCCAGCGTTTCGCGGACGAGGAATCGCCCGGGCGTGTGCGGCGCAAGCCATCAAAGAACTGTGGGAGTACGGTCCTTCAAAGATCGAACTTGAAGTGGTCGAAGGCAATGCCAAGGCGCGAGGCCTCTGGAAATCGATGGGGTTCCGCAAGGCGAGTGAGCGTTTCGTGTTGAGGGATGGCGCATCGTGAGAGTCGTAATTACGCAGCCGACGTATTTGCCCTGGATAGGGTATTTCGACCTGATGGATCAGGTGGATTGTGTGGTTGCGCTCGACAGCGTCCAATTCGAGAAGCGATCGTGGCAACAGCGCAATCGTATCAAGACTCCCCACGGTTTAGAGTGGTTGACGGTCCCCGTAACTTTTCAGCGTAGTGTGGGCCAGCGCATTCAGGATGTGAGAATTTGCCAGCCCAGCTTTTGGGAGAAGCACCTGCGCGTTATCGAGCACAATTATAGGCGCGCTCCTTATTTTGATCTCTACTTTCCGCAACTGCTCGAAGCGCTTTCAACTCACGGTGAGTACCCAGCCCTGGTGAATTTGAATCTTGGTCTCATCGAATGGTTTTTCCGGGTGCTGGGCATCGGCCCGAAACTAATCTGTTCGTCTGACTTGGATGAAAAGGGCAAGAGATGCGAACTTCTGGTGAATCTTTGTCGGCGACTGGAGGCTGATTTCTACCTGTCCCCCTTGGGCTCCGCCGGCTACCTGCTGCAAGACCTGGACCGATTCTCCGAGGCCGGAATTCAGGTAGCGTTTCAAAACTACGACCATCCGCAATACAGGCAGATGTTTCAGCCATTCTGTCCCTATGCGTCAGCTTTGGATCTTGTCTTCAACGAAGGTGATCGTTCGATGGAAATCATCCGCAGCGGCCGTCGTCTCCCGTTCACGCCCGACGCGGTTGCTCTAGCCTCGACCGTTGGGAATGACGCAATGACGGTGACGCGATGACGATTGGGACGATGCGAATCGGAAAACGAGAGATCGGGCCGAATAATCCCGTCTACATCGTGGCCGAGATGTCCGCCAATCACGCACAGAGTTTCGATACCGCCCTTAAGATTGTTCGTGCAGCGAAGGATTCCGGTGCCGACGCCGTCAAGTTGCAAACCTACACGCCCGACACCATCACCCTTGCCAGCGATCGCGAGCCGTTCCGCATCGGCGGCGGAACGATTTGGGACGGTCGCAATCTTCATGATCTTTACGGGGAAGCATACACACCCTGGGATTGGCAGCCGAGGCTCAAGCGGGCCGCCGAAGATTTGGGAATGGATCTTTTTTCGGCTGCCTTTGATTCAAGTGCGGTGGAGTTCCTCGAGGAGATGGGAGTGCCGGCGTACAAGGTGGCTTCCTTCGAGTTAGTAGATATTCCTCTCATCCAGCGAATGGCACGCACCGGCAAACCGTTGGTCATGTCCACGGGGATGGCCACAGTTGAGGAAATCGATGAGGCTCTATGCAAAGCTCGCGAGGCCGGTGCGACGCAGATTGCACTGTTGAAATGCACCAGCGCGTATCCGGCGCCTCCAGAGGAAATGAATTTGCGGACGATTCCGGAGATGGCGAAACGCTTTGCTGTGCCCGCAGGATTGTCCGACCATACGATCGGAATTGCGGCGCCGGTGGTAGCGGTCGCTTTGGGCGCTTGCATTATCGAAAAGCATCTGACTTTGTCGCGCTCGACGCCGGGGCCGGATAGCGCATTCTCGCTGGAGCCCCACGAGTTTAAGGGTATGGTCGATGCGGTGCGTACTGCGGAGAAAGCTTTGGGCGCAGTGAAGTTCGGCGTGAGCGGCAAGGAGGAAGCCAGCAAAGCGTTTCGTCGCTCCCTGTTCGTGGTGAAGGACGTAAAGCAGGGAGGAACGTTTACGGCCGAGAATGTTCGATCGATCCGTCCGGGGCAAGGGTTGCACCCGCGACATTTGAGCGAAGTGTTGGGCAAGCGGGCAACGCGCGATGCGGAACGCGGTACTCCGCTGAGTTGGGATCTGGTGATCCGTCCATGAGGATGGTTAGTCCTGTTTTGAAGCGAGTCGTATATCCGTGCTTGTCAAGAACGGGCTATCTGAGGGGCAGAGCGAATGGTGGAGACCTGTGCGTAGTTACCTATCACGGAGTTTTGCCTGACGGGTACGAGGTCACCGACGCAAACCAGGATGGCGGGCTGGTGAGTGCCGAACAATTTCGCCGCCAGCTTCATCTGCTTAAATCGCGCTACCACGTTGTATCTCCCGAGCAGGTTCTGGATTGGGTTGCAAATGGTAGAGAGTTACCCAAGCGATCGGTGTTGCTGACTTGCGATGACGGTCTGTTGAATACTCTCACCGACATGGTGCCGGTTCTGCGTGAGGAAAATCTTTCCTGTCTGTTCTTCGTGC
Organism: uncultured Acidobacteriota bacterium; assembly: GCA_963717205.1. GTDB lineage: Bacteria > Acidobacteriota > Terriglobia > Terriglobales > Acidobacteriaceae > Sulfotelmatobacter. The sequence goes on from CAVQVP010000004.1 coordinate 49,711, forward strand.
TGGCTGCTTCGACCGTGCAGAAGTCTCAGCGGTTGTGGTACGAAGATCTTTACCTGGCGCTGATTGCCGCACCGCAGGGTACTTTCAGTTTTGCGAAGTTTGGAATCACCATCGAACTCAACAGAACGACGCCGAGAAGAGTGCTTTGGGGGAAACTGTTGAAGCAGTTATCCCAATTCGATCCGATTGAACGAGCCGACTTTGTTGAGGCTGCGCGCATTCAGTTCGGATTGAACCAGTCACGAGACACGGAGTTTGCAAACAGTGAAGCACGGCGCAGGCGCTTCTGCCTGCTTAACCTGGACGAATTGCGACAACTTGTGGATCACGGGATGTGCATTGGTTCGCACACTCTGGACCATCCCGTACTCTCACAGCAGAGTTCTGAGTTAGCGTGGCAGGAAATTTCCGAAAGCCGAAGCGCTCTGGAAAATGCTTTGGGAAAACGGGTTTGGGCTCTGGCCTACCCCTTCGGGGATTCGGCATCTGTTACCGACAGAGAATGGCAGATGGCCGAACACGCGGGCTTCCAGTGTGCCTTCATGAATGTTGGAGGGGGTTTTGGGGCCGAATTGCCCAGATTTGCAATACCGCGTGTACACGTGACGTCGCAGATGAATCTGCCCGAATTCGAAGCGCATGTTTCGGGCTTCCACGGCGCATTGCGGGCGTGTTTGCCCGGAGGAAACTCCAATTGAGCGCCTGTAGCGTTTCGTCGGTCAACGACCATGTGTTTTCGAAGGCCGAAGCGCGAGGATTGAACCTGCGCATTGTTGTGCACAGAGAAATTCCCGAAGATCCCAAGCTATGCCGGCAGTGGAACGATTTGGTGCTGCAGATGGAACGGCCGGAAGTGTTTTATACCAGCGAGTGGGCGCTGGCGGTGCAGTCTGCTTATCGAGCTTCGCTGAAGCCGTTGCTGTTCTTAGGCTATGAGGGTGAAAGCCTGATCGGAGTAGCATCGCTGGCAACTGATCCCGCGGAGGAAACTATAAGCTTCCTCGCCGCCACCACTGCGGATTACTGCGAGTTTCTGAGTCCGACGCAACAGCGGGCGTTGTTCGTCGACGCAGTTCTTGCGGAACTCGCAAAGACAGAGATGAAGGCAAGCTTCATCGCGCTCGCGAACCTCCCGGCCGATTCAGCAACGTCTTCCGCACTTCGGATTGCAGCGCGGAATCACGATTTGCAGCTCTACATCCGTCCGGCATACTTGTGCGCCCAGGTAGAGTTGGGGTTTGCAGAACAACGGCAGGTAATGAAAAATGCGTTGTCAAGCAAGAAAAAAATTCGGCGCTTCCTAAGAGCAATGGAGCATGAAGGGCCGGTGAGATTTGTCCATCTGCGATCGCAGGACAAGATACAAACCGAATTGCCGGCGTTCGCCCACGCGCATGTGACGCGCTTTCAGGCAGCAAATCGCACCAGCAGCCTCTCCACGCCCGAACGTCGGCACTTTCTGGATGAGCTTGCCAGAAGATTCTCCGGAACCGGAGTGGTTACGTTGAGCATGTTAATGGTTGGGGACCGGCCGGTTGCCTGGAACTACGGTTTTCGATTCCACGGTAGTTGGTTTTGGTATCAGCCAACGTTTGACAGTCGTCAGGAAGAGAATTCCCCAGGCCACTGTTTGCTCTCGCGGATCATTATCGACGCCTGTGACATCGACGAGATGAAAGTGGTTGATTTGGGACTGGGTGCGGAAGGTTATAAGGAGCGTTTTGGGAACAGCACGCGACAGACAGTGTACGTGACCATGACGAGATCCTGGCGGCGTCATCTGCGTGAGGTTGTGAGATATCGTGCAGCCAGCGTTCTGAAAAAATCTCCGAAGATCGAGTCAGCAGTTCGACGTATGCTCTGCAGAAAGCAGAGCGGCGGCGGACGACAAACGGAACTCAGGTCGTCCGCAATAAGAACTGAGCTGGTGGACCGATTGGAACGAACTAAATTGGAATGAACCAAAGAAAAGTGAGAGCCTTGTTTGCTAACTGAACTGCAGGCCGAAGCAACAAATCCGGTCCACACGATTCCCGACGTTTGTCTGGACAAAATAGATCCACCAGCCGGACTGGAGAGACTGAAGTTCCAGACGGAGATGGGACAGATCTCCCGGCAATCTGGAATCGTATTCGCTGGAACACTTTTTACAGCTGTATTAGGTTACGTTTTCAAGGTCTACCTTGCTCGCGCCTTGGGAGCCGAAACTCTCGGTATTTATGCCTTGGGCATGACCATCATCGGCTTCCTTGGCATGATCAACGTGCTGGGTCTGCCGGATTCAGCAATGCGTTTCGTGGCCCTGTACACAGCATCCAGGAAAACCGAAGCGCTGCGGGCACTGCTGTGGAATGGCACCTGGATACTGCTGGCGACCAATCTGATTTTTGCGGTCTTCTTACTCAAACTCGGTCCCTGGATCGCGACGAATTTCTATCATTCCCCGAGACTCGTGCGATACCTTCCCCTTTTCGCGCTGATCATGATTGCGAGCGCTCTCAGCGCCTTCTTCGGAAAAGTCCTGGCGGGCTACAAAGAAGTTGGTCGCCGCACTATGCTCACCAAGTTTGTAGCCAGCCCGGTCACTATGGTGTTGACCGTGGTATTGCTTACTCTGGGAACGGGCCTCTGGGGATACCTCGTGGCGCAGGTTGTGAGTGCAGCTCTCGTGATCATCCTTCTACTTTCCCAGGTGTGGCGCCTCTCTCCGGTGGCGACCCGGTCGCCGAACTTGAAAAAGCTTTGGATCGAGCCGGAAGTCTGGTCTTTCTCCCTTGCGATGTTTGGGGTCAGCTCGATGGAATTTTTTGTGGCGCAGTCGGATCGCGTGGCCCTGGGTTTTTATCACGGAGCTCATGATGTCGGAATTTATGCGGTCGCCGCCGCTCTGGTTGCATACGAGCCCATTATTATGCAGTCGGTGAATCAGATCTTTGCTCCGACAATCGCCGATATACACACTCGTGGCGATCTCGCTCTGCTGGGGCGCTTGTTCCAGACTCTCACCAAGTGGATGCTGGGCCTCACATTGCCGCTGGCAATGGTAATGATCGTTTACGCGCGCCCCATCATGGGTATCTTCGGCCACGATTTCGAGGCAGGATGGCCTCTCTTGGTCATCGGCACCTGCGGCCAGCTGGTCAACTGTGCTGTCGGATCGGTGGGGTATCTTCTGCTGATGTCGGGCAACCAGCGGCGCCTGATTCGTGTGCAGGCCGTGATGGCCGTACTCATGGTAGTCCTGTGTGTAAAGCTGGTCCCGCTTTGGGGGGCGCTCGGCGCGGCGATGGCAGGAGCTATTACCAATGCAGGTACGAATGCATGGAATCTCTTAGAAGTGCGCAAAGCAATGAAGCTCACTCCGTATAATCGCAGCTATCTGAAGTTGCTGCCTTCAATTGGCAGCGCTCTTTTGGTCATGATACTCGTCGGCAAGACTTCAGCAGCGATTGGGTCTGATTGGCTACAAATCGTAGTGGCCCTGCTGCTGGCTTATGGAGCGTTCTTGGTTGTGACGTTCGCTTCCGGGCTGGATGCCGACGATCGCTTGATTACGAACGCGATTTGGACCCGAGTGCATGCAACATTCAGACCATGAGGCTGCTTCGTCAATCATGAGCGAATCGCGTGAAATTCGACTTCCCGAAGATTTGTGCGTCGCTGCAGAAGAGAGGTTTGGCAGCGAGTTTAGAGCCCTGGACGATCTTCTGATCTTCTTGTTGCAAGAATTGCTCCGGCGGGACACGATCGACATAGATCGAGCTGATCAGAAGGTGGTCGAGGAGAGGCTGAAAGATTTGGGATATATCTGAATGGCACAGGCTATTCAGAAATGCGTGCCGACCGGTCAAGGAATGGATATGCTACCGACTTTGCACGAGGTGATCGAGGAGGGCAGAGAACGTGTTTCCCCCCGGATCACTAATCCGAACTGGCTGGTTCTGAAAGAACGACGCAAAATCTTCGATCGCTGGCTGTCTCAGGTTTCGTCAAATCCTCTTGAAGTGCTTGATGTTGGCGGCAGAATTCAGCCGTATCGTCCGTTAATCGCGCAGCAGGTTCATCGATATGTTGCCGTGGATCTAAGGTCCACGCCGCTTGTAAGCATTGTGGCTCGCGGTGAGCAACTTCCTCTACGCGATTCTCAATTCGACCTTGCAATTTGTACCCAGATGCTCCAGTACATTGCCGAGCCACTGTTAGTTATCGATGAGATCCGCCGCGTGCTGAAACCGGGCGGGGCTTTGCTTCTAAGCGTTCCGAGCGTCTGCCCGACCGATGCCGAGGAGGAGTGCTGGCGTTTCTTGCCTCAGGGTTTGCGCCGCCTGCTAGCTGCTTTCAATCGAGTGGAAGTTACGGCCGAAGGTGGCAGCGTGGCAGGATTTTTTCGAACCGTGAATAGCTGCTGTGACGTCTTTATGCGTTACCCTGCGACGCGGTTTATATATCGGCGCAGCCTTTGTCCTCTTTTCAACCTGACTGGAGCGTTACTGGACAACTTGTCCGGCAGTCGGAACCAACAATTTGTTGTGAACTACAGTGTCCTGGCCGTGAAATGAGGACTGACGTAAACCCCTATACTGGTGAGCGCTCCGTAAGCGGCATCTTGCGGAAAGCGTGGCGGCGCGGGCGTTCTCTTCTACCGGTCGAGGGCTTCACCTTCGGCCGGCCGCTGGTCGTGTTGCAGAGCGATGACTGGGGAAGAGTTGGCATAAGGGATCAGGAAGGTTGGGAAGAATTACGGAGTCAGGGGATCAACCTCGGCGAGCGTAACTATGATTACTACAGTCTCGAGAACGGTTGACGACGTCGCTGCAATCGTGACGATGCTGCGTGGCCATCGCGATTCAATCGGGCGGCCCGCCTGCCTGGGCATGAACTTCGTGGTAGCGAATGTCGATTTTCCGAAAGTGATCGCGAACAATTTTCGCCAGATATATGTGTGCCGCTTGACTGAAGGCCTTCCCGACGGCTGGAACCGTTCCGGACTCTTTGAAGCTTACCGGAAGGGAATTTCGGCCGGTATATTGTCGCCGGCACTGCACGGCATGACGCACTTCTGTCGGCGGGCAGCGGAACGACACTTGAACGACCCGGGAGAGCGAGGCGTTCTTCTGCGACTCTTATGGAACGCGGGACTTCCATACATTCACTGGCGGATGCCCTGGATTGGATTTGAATATTGGGACTCTGAACAAAGCCGAGAAGAAGCGTTCTTGAACTCTCCGAGTCAGGATAGTCTGATTGATTCCGCAGTCGAGGGCTTTACGGAATTCTTCTCAAAAGCTCCGGCATCAGCTTGCGCTCCCGGTTATCGCGCAAATGATGATACGCACAAAACATGGGCGAAGAATGGCGTTCGCGTTGCGCAGAACGGCCCGGGAAGCGCACTCCCGCCGCACTTCGACTCAAACGGCATTTTGCATCTGTACCGTTCGATGGATTTCGAGCCCGCCATTGTGCAGAATTTTTCTATGGCAGCTTGCGTGCAAGTGGCCGAAGATTGTTTTTCGCGTGGTCTTCCCGCGATCGTTTCGGTGCATTCCATCAACTTCCACTCGACCATCAAGGACTTTCGCAGCCGGACGCTCGCATTACTCGACGAATTTCTGACCACTTTGGAAGCGCTGCACCCCGATCTCTTATACGTTAGTGACGAGGATTTATACGACTTGGTCGATAGCGGGGCTTTGCACTCGGCTCAATCGGCAGTGCGAGTGCCCGTGATAAAACGAAAATTTGCCACCGCCGCATTTGCTGCGGGGCGGAGCGCGTAAATGGTCCCCCGGAAATCCGTGATCCTCGTTACCGTGGACTGCCTACGAGCTGATCATTGTGGTTTCTTGGGGTATCGCCGCCCAACCACTCCGTTTCTCGATGGTCTTGCCAACGAATGCTTTGTCTTCCCCACGGCCATTGTGGCGGGCGTTCCCACCTACTATTCATTTACGGCGATCATGGCGTCGCGTTATCCGTTGGCAATGGGGCGGGAGGTGCTGGGACTTGCTTCTGGAGAAACGAGCCTCGCTTCCGTATTGAAAGAAAATGAATATGCGACGGCTTTTTTCGGTGCTGGCAATCCCTACCTCTCTGCGCGCTTCGGTTACGATTTTGGTTTTGATACATTCCGCGATTTTCTGGATGACCTCGTTCCGTACTCCATCCCTGATGGTGCAAACGGGCAAAAACTCAACGGCTGGGCTGGAGGTTTGAACCACATTTTGGAAAAGGTCAGCCATAAAGGTCCGGGGTTGGCTGCCGCCTACGACGAGCTTTACTTTCAATACTGCCAGCGGCGAGCCCCAGCTGCGAGGTCGCTTGATATGCTCCGCCGCTTCTCGGCCGCAGATGTAATCGTCGACAGCGCTCGTAGTTGGCTAGCCTCGATTGGGAAAAATCCTTTTTTCCTGTGGCTTCACTTCATGGATCCGCATTCCCCGTACTATCCCACTGACCAAGGTCTCGAACTTTTTGGCGAGAATTCGTTGACCCCTTCTCGGGCGCGATATCTCAACGCCTACTGGAACCGTTTTGATATTGCGAGCAAACGTCTTCGCCGTCGCCGCGAGGAAATCGTCACTATGTACGACTCGGGGATTCGCTGGGTGGATGCGCAGGTTGCGCGGTTGGTCGAGTTCCTCCGTCAATTCAAGATTTGGGAGAACTGCATCTTTGCTCTTACAGCAGATCACGGAGAAGCATTCCTGGAACACGATTGCCGCTATCATGCACCGTCCCTGTTCGAACAATTGATTCACGTACCGCTGCTTCTTCGCGTGCCGGGCGCCAAGAAAAAACCGGTTTCCGGTAACCCATTCAGTCTGTTGCATCTGGCGCCAACTTTATTGGCAGCGGCCGAATTGCCGATCCCGGCGGAATTCCAGGGACAGAGTCACTGGAAACATGTTCAAGAAGGAAGTTCGTGGAGTGAGCCGGCAATTTCTGAGTGTATTGCAGGATGCACCAATCCTTTTAAGCTAGAGATGCGGCGCGGAGCGCGCCTACTCGCAGTTCGCGAAGCGCGATACAAACTGCTGTCGAACTTCGATACTGGTGCTCAACATCTGTTTGATCTTGAGGTTGATCCGGGGGAGCGCGCACCTTTGTCCAGCGCCGCGGAAAAGCCGGAGCGGCGTCGCTTGCTTCAAAGTGCGCTCGAACACTTACGAAGGGCCTGTGCCCGACAACCTTCGAAAGCTTACGTGCGTGCGATCTTGCGCGATGTCGATCTCAATACTGCAAGGGCTTTGGCAACCGCGAATTCTGCGTTATGAAGCCGGTCCATATCCTGATCGACTCTTTCGCGGATGAGGGCTTGACGAACGCGCAAATGATAAACGCGCGCGAGATCGTCAGCCGATTAAATCCCGACCGCTTTTCCGTGACGATGTTCGTTCATGGATCTCCCGCCCAGCAGATCACCAGCCGGCCAAATACGCGGTTAATCCGACTTCCGAATCGGATGCAAACGATTCCATTGCTCGCACAATTCCTATTCGGTAAGCAGGACATTCTCTTCTACCTGAAGGCATCGCCCGCCAGCCGGTGGTATCTGAGGTTGCGATCTCTTACCACAAGCCGCAGTCTGATCGTGGGTACAATCGAATCGCAAACCGACTGGCGGGATGACACGATTACTCCGCAAACGAGGCGGCTCGTCGAAGAGACTGTCTTTCGTTGTGACTATCTTTTCAGCAACTCTGCATTCGTCAAACGCAGTCTGGAAACCAATTACGGCCTTCGAAGCGAAGTGGTACCCACGGGTGTTGATACTGATTTCTTTAGGCGCAATTGCGAGCAGTTGCCCAATCCGAGACCCCGCGTCCTTTTCGTGGGAGCGCTTCGTGGTTTCAAGGGGCCACAACTTGTTCTGGACGCGGCGCAACGCTACCCGCAGGCCGATTTTGTTGTTGTCGGAGATGGCGTAATGGCCAGGGAGCTGCGCGAGCGAGCGCAGGGACTGGCGAACGTTGCGATGCGCGGCACACTCGGACGGACTGAAGTTCGCGAGGAGTATTGGAGCGCAGATATTTTTATGTTTCCTTCCCGATGGGAAGGATCGCCGCGAGTGTTGATGGAGGCGGCAGCGAGTGGGTTACCAGTGATTGCTCGCAAGGATTATGAACCAGAGTCCGTAATTGACGGAAGAACAGGCTTCCTGACAGCATCAGACGACGAGATCATGGAACGTTTAGGCCAATTGCTCACCAACCCTGATTTGCGCCGCACGCTGGGAGAGGCGGGGCGTTCTCACGTGGCTCGCTTCAGTTGGGACGCCATCACGCGTCAGTGGGAGACGATCTTCACGCGTCTGGCGCGAGCGCAAGGAAATGATCTGGCATCGGAGTCGGCTGCTTGATCCCGAAACTGGTGATCGTGACCGAGATCATCGCGCCTTACCGCATTCCTGTTTTCAACGCCTTGGCACAGAGGCGAGAATTGGATCTGCATGTTGTTTTTCTCTCCGAAAACGATCCCACCATCCGCCAGTGGCGAGTGTATACGGATGAGATCGAGTTTCAGTACGACGTGCTTCCGTCGTGGCGGCGGCGACTCGGCAAATACAATGTGTTGATTAACCGCAGCGTTCTTTCAACCCTGAATAAGCTCCGGCCGGACGCGGTCTTATGTGGCGGATATAACTATCTGACCTCCTGGCAGGCCGCTTACTGGGCGAAATTTCATCGCGTTCCTTTGCTGCTTTGGTCGGAAAGCACAGCCCTGGATAAACGACACGGGCATCGTCCCGTCGAATTCCTAAAGGCGCAGTTCTTGCGTTTCTGTCGTTCTTTCGTTGTTCCGGGCAGATCGTCGTTAAAGTATCTGAAGGATTTTGGAATATCCGATCAACTCATCTTCACAGCGCCAAACGCAGTCGACGTCACGCTATTTTCGAAACCAGCGAAGCAGGCTCGTCGCAACGAGTTCGAAGTGCGTGCTCGGCGCTCCCTGCCCTCGCGTTACTTTCTCTTTGTCGGCCGACTGGTGAAAGACAAGGGAATATTCGAACTTCTGGAAACATATGCCCAGTTAGACACTGAGATTCGTGACAAAGTTGGTTTAGTATTTGTCGGAGACGGTGCGGATCGGCCCGCGTTAATGGAGCGATCAGCGCGAATTGCACCCGGAGCCATCCAGTTCCCGGGGTTTATACAACGAGAGGGGTTGTCCGACTTCTACGCTCTTGCAGACGCGTTGATTTTTCCAACTCATAGCGACCCGTGGGGCCTGGTTGTGAATGAGGCCATGTCGTGTGGTCTTCCGGTGGTCGTTACCGGGGTTGCGGGATGCGTCGCCGACCTTGTGCAAGATGGCTGGAATGGATTTGTCGTCGCACCCAAGGACCGTGCAGCACTTGCCTCTGCCATGACACGCCTGGCAAGTGATTCCGTTCTGCGAACGGAAATGGGTTCCAAGAGCCGCGAGAGAATCGAGGCCTACTCTCCAGAAGCGTGGGCTGAAGGTTTGGTGAATGCGGTGGAGTCTCTATGCGAGAGGGGTTGATGAAGGGCCGGACTCAATTAATCTTCCTCCTTGCGGGAATAACGGCAATTCTCTTGCTGTTTGCTTCGGCGGCGCACCGGCCCGGCTTATTCGCCAATACCGCTATCCTCGGTGCGATTCTTGCATTGCAGATCGCGTTTTTCGGCCTTAGTCATTTTGAAAACGCGTTCTTTCCTTTATTGATTGGAACCTTTCTGTGGGCAGGATCTTCGCTTCCTTCTTATGGTACAGCGATGTCACTACGCTGGCTGTTCCTGGCGATAGGCGCGTTAGGCGGCTTTCTCATCTGGATCAAGCGTCCACACGCGCGACACTTTGGATCGTTTCACCTCGTGGCTTTGTTTTGCGTGGCATCGGCGATTGTCACAGCCGTGGTTTCCGACAAGCCGAAACCCGCTTTGCTTAAAGTATTAAGTCTGTTTCTCCTGTTTCTGTACGCGTCGTCAGGAGCGCGCATCGCGATTGCGGGACGCGAGAAAAAGTTTGTGAGTAGCCTGGTACTCGCCAGTGAAGTCCTGGTTTATTTATCTGCAGTGTGCTATATCGCCTTGCATTTCAGTGTCTTCGGTAACCCCAACGCTCTGGGGGCTGTCGTTGGCGTGGTGGCCGTTCCCATCTTGCTCTGGGCAGCGGCGACGGCTGAAACTCGGGGGCTTAGGCAGCGTCGATTTTTCGCCTTGCTCCTGTGCGGAGGGCTTCTCTATATCTCCAACTCCCGCGCCTCGATCCTCGGTACAGCGACGGTCATCCTCTTGTTTGCGATAGCCATACGTCAGCAGCGGAGGCTCCTACAATGCGCATTCGTGGGTGTTTTCCTCCTGACTGTCATGGCGGTCGTCGATCCCTCTCACGTGAATGAACTGGCTTCATCAGTTACAGGAAAGGTTCTTTATAAGGAGCGAGGCACAGTTCATGGTGTGTTCGAGTCTCGTGTTTCCCCGTGGAGCGAGACCCTTTCTGTTGTCAAACGTCACCCCTGGTTTGGCAGTGGTTTTGGCACGAGTGACCTGGGGGATCTTCATCCCGATTCTGCATCGTCCTCCGTGTATACGAAGGAAGGAACGAATCGGGAGCACGGCAACAGCTATTTGGCGTTGGCTGAGTATTCGGGAATACTCGGTGCCGTGCCGTTTCTAGTTTTGCTTCTCATGCTGCTTCGGACACTTGCTCACGTTTACCGATGGATGAGAAAAACTGGGAGCCCGTTTCACTATTGCATTCCGTTCGCACTGGTCGCGAGCGCTGGGCTGGTACATGCCTTTTTTGAAGACTGGCTGTTTGCCGTAGGGTCTTACCTCTGCGTGTTTTTCTGGGTAGCAGCTTTTGTGTTGATAGATTTGGTTCCCGTTCGTGAGCCGAGGAGTTCGACCATTTTGTTTCAGCCGAGTCCACGTATTATGGCGGTATCGACCAACTGCATCTTCGCAGATAAGTGATCGCGGCGGATCCGTTAGGGTTTCGGAGGAAGGACAAGTTGACGTCTCAAAATCTTTCGATCGGCGAACGGGTCGAGATTCTCGAATGTACGCTGCGCGATGGAAGCTACGCCGTCGACTTTAAGTTCACCGAAAGCGACACTGCGATTCTGGCGAGTGTCCTGGGGAAGCTTGGTTTTCGTTGGATTGAAGTGGGTCACGGCGTAGGATTAGGGGCCGCTCAAGCCGGCAAAGGTGCAATGCCGGCCACGGATGAGCGACTCATCGAGGCGGCCAAACTAGCTGCGCCTGATGCTCAAATCGGATGCTTCTTCATCCCAGGAATTGGAACCACCGATCAGCTAAGATCCGCGCGCGCAGCCGGCTTGGACTTTGTCCGCATCGGTTCCAACGCCACAGCGATCGAAGAGTCCTATCCTTATCTGGAGTTGGCCAAAGAATTGGGGCTCAAGCCCTGTCTCAACTTCATGAAAACCTACGGGATTTCGGCCGAATCTTTTGGTGAAAAAGCAAGAGAAGGCGCTGTAGCCGGGGCGGAAATTGTCTATTGCGTCGACTCCGCCGGCAGCATGTTTCCCGAAGACGTACGCAAATATGTGAGCGCGGCACGCGATCGTTGCTCGTGCCAGCTGGGCTTCCACGGCCACAGTAATCTGCAATTCGCGGTTGCCAATAGCGTCGAGGCCGTTCGTTGCGGAGCGAGCTTCATCGATGCCACGCTCTATGGATTGGGACGAAGCGCAGGCAACGTTCCCACGGAAATCGCGGTAGCTGTCTTCAAGAATCTTGGCATTGAAACCGGCGTCGATTTGTTCGATGTTATGGATGCTGCCGAAGAATTCATGGGCCCGCTCATGTCGCAGATGCAACTTTACGACATGATGTCGGTGGCGATGGGATGTAGCCAGTTTCATTCCGCATTCCTTCCAAAGGTCGCAGCCGCTGCCCGGACGCACGGTGTTGAGCTACGTAGGCTGGTTGTGGCGATGGGCAAACTCGACCCCGTCAACCTCGATGACGGCAATCTGAACCGCGTGGCCAGGAATTTGCCGAAAGCGACTGGAGCAAAAGCGCGCGAATTGCTGACATCATTCACCGTGCCCGGCATCTCTGCCAACAGCATCAGCAGTTCGCTCGCAGCCGTGCAGTCGTTAGTCGATGGAATGATCGTCACCTGCGCGAAGCGCCGCGCCCGGCCAGTGCTCGAACTCGTCGCTTCGGAATCCCATTCTCCAGACTTGATCTTGGCGGATCTGTTGCTCGCCGAGGGCAATGTAGTACTCGGGAGAGTGGTGTACGGATCGTTTGAACTGCTCGAACAAATCTTGCGCATGACCGGCAGTAGCGTCCCTTTGTTTCTTGACGACAAGGACGGAGGCTCGTGGGCCGCGGAGTGGCCTGAATCGCTCGCAGAAATTGTGGGTACGGAGAGAATCATGCCGGTGCGCAGCAAGCGTCTGTTCGCCGCCTACATGGAAGATATAGTCATGACTACCGCCCAGCGCTATGGCGATTTCTGCATAATGATTCACGGAAATCCGCAAAGCGCTCTGCTACGGTATTGTTGCGACACTTTCAACAATGTAGTCGTGCATGGCAATTTGCCGGCGGAAGCGCCGGAAAATTGCTGGCAGATGGCGGATTTCTCCGACCGGATGCATTTCGACCTGGGGATTGGCGTCGCGCTGCTTCTCTGTCCGCCAAACTCTGCCGACTCCATACTGATCGATCAACTTCTCACGCCTGCAGGTGTTGTAATCACCGCTGGCCACTTCCCCCGTTTAGAAATCGATATGCAGGGACGTGAAATTTTGCGTATTGATCCCAACCAGGCCTATCGCGGACAGATGGATCGTTGGGTAGCCATTTCAAATTTAATGAAGTCGGCTCAACCCAGCGCCCTGGCGACGCAATGAATATCAGCAATATGAGCATCGACGAGACGAACATCCGGGAAGCGTTTTTGGAAATCGTGACGCGCCGCGGGCCGAACATCTTCCTGGTCGATGCCATCACGAGCCGTGAAATTACCTACGGAGAGTTTCACCGGCAAGCCTGCGCGTTGGCTGCGGAACTCCGCCGACGAGGCGTGCGTAAAGGAAATCGAGTTGGAGTGATGGTTCCCAACTGCTACGAGCTGGCCGTGCTCTATTTCGCTTGTATCTATCTTGGCGCAGTTATCGTTCCCATCAATCCTGCGCTGAGCAAAACTGATGTGCAATTTATTCTTGCGAACTGCAAGCCAAAAAACATCGTCGCAAGTGTATCTTGCGTGGGTGCGATTACGAATTTTGAACCGAATGTTCTTCGCTTGGCAACCGCACGGGACGTGATCAAAGAATCGAATGACTCCGACCTGATCAGGATCGACACGCTCAGCGAGACTGGTGATTTTGTGCCGCTCGAAACCGCCGATGTCGAAGATCTGGTCACGATCATGTACACCTCGGGCACATCAGCAAAGCCCAAGGGATTAGCCCATAAGCTGGGAAGCATGCTGCGAAACGCCAATGCATTTGCAACGGCACAACAGATCGACAAGGATAAGCGCTTTTACCTCACGCTTTCGATGGCTTACATGGGAGGCTTCTACAACCTTCTTGTCTTGCCGTTCTTGTGTGGGGCCAGCGTTGTAGTGGATCACGTGTTCGATGCGCGATCGAGCCTGCATTTCTGGGACAAGGCCAGGAACAACCATGTCAATACACTTTGGCTGGCGCCGACCGTGTTGTCGATCCTGTTGAGAATGGATCGCGGCCGCACTGGCGAAGAGTTTTGCCGTAGCTCGGTGCGGCATACATTTGTCGGTTTCGCTCCGCTTCCGCTGAAAGTGAAGCATGAGTTTGAATCCAGATACGGGGTACGGCTGATTGAGAATTACGGCCTCTCGGAGACTTTATTCGTCACCGCCCGTACTCAGGACGTCGTCGGAGGAAACGGCTATGTTGGTGAAATGCTGCCAGGAGTTGCTCTGCGAGTTGTCAACGATGATGGAAAGCCTGTTGACCCTGGCGTCGAAGGGGAAGTGCAGATTCTTACACCTGATCTGATGGCTGGTTATGTGCACGCCGATTGCAGGTTGATGGAAATGGATGCATCAGTCTGGTTTCCTACCGGCGACGTGGGCCACCTTGATGACAGCGGTTCACTTTTTATTACAGGTCGAAAAAAGGACCTCATCATTCGTGGCGGGGTGAATATCAGCCCGGCAGCAATCGAGGAAGAGTTGATGCACATTAAAGGCATCGTAGACGTGGCCGTAGTGAGTATTCCGCACGAGCTTTATGGCGAGGATATCGTCGCAGTTTTGAAGCTTGAGCGCGGCGTGGAACTGGAGTCGATGCTCGATTTTGTCCTCGGACACGCGAAACGTAATCTCGCCCAGCATCAGCAACCCGCACGTTACATGGCGATCGACGAGTTTCCCAGAACTGCGAATGGCAAGGTGCAAAAGGCCCGAATTCGCGAGTTGGTGGCGGAAAAGCTACAAGTGGGTTCCCTTCTGGCATTGCGGACGCATGAAACGAGGGTGCCGGCTTAACCCACTGACGGCAGGGCAACGGAAAGAGCTGCGCTTGAATTTAAGAAAAGCAGACGCATGAAAATTGTCGATCTTTCCTTGCCCATCGAAGAAGGTATGATGACATTCCCCACGCATTGGCATCCCGTGGTTGAAGTCACAATTCTCGGGCGGCACGGAATCGAGGGTCGCGAGACCAGGAAGATTGTTCTGGGAACCCACGTTGGCACGCACGCCGATGCGCCACGTCACTTCATTGCCAATGGCGCGACCATCGATGAGGTTCTTTTGGATGTGCTTATTGGTCCGGCCACCATCGCCGATTTCACTGGGTGCGGGCCGTTGCACGAAATCGACGTCGCAGACCTTAAGCAGAGATTGGGCGACAAGCCGCCAACGCGATTGATTCTCCGTACCGGTTGGACCGAGTATTTTGGCGATATGAAGTTCTACAACGAATATCCATTCCTGGCAGAAACGGCGGCGCAATGGCTTGCTGAAAAAGGAGTGCGCCTGATCGCGATGGATACGCCGTCTCCCGATAACCCAGCCCATTCGCGAGGAAGTCAAAAAGATTCACCTAACCACAAAGTGCTCTTAGGGGCTGGAATAGTGCTGGTGGAATATGTAGCAAATCTTAAAGCGTTGGCTAGAACAGAAGTGGAGCTCATTGTGATGCCTCTCAAATTGAAAGGATGCGACGGTTCGCCGGCGCGCTGCGTGGCCATTGAGAGGTGAAGCAATGGCAGCGTCGAGAGAAACGCCTGATAAGTGGCTGATCGATTGGTTTGTGGCCAGAGGGAAGATCGGAAAACATGCTCTCGAAAAGCAGCCAGACGCCCTTCGCGAAACTGACTATTTCGAGGCGGGATGGCTCAGTTCAATGGAGGTAGTGGAATTTGTCACGGAGATAGAGCAGGAATTCGCCATGCAGTTTTCCGATCGCGATTTGCAGGATCCGCGATTCCTCACCATCGAAGGCGTTACTGAACTCATTGTGGATCACGCGAAGCAGTCCAATGACTGCACATAGTTCGAACATCACGGCCATCCCAAGCTTGCACCTGCAACCCGGCAGAAAGAAAATGCCAGCCAAGTTGCACGTCCTAACGCTCACGCCTTTTTATCCCTCTTCCGGCGACGAAGTGAGGGGCTGCTTTGTGGCGGAGACGCTTCGGGAGCTCAAAGCTCAAGATGTCGCGTCCTCAGTGATCGCGGTCGACTCGATTTATCATGCCAGCCGCCAACCAAGTCAGGAATTTCCGGGGCGATGGGTTCGCTATCCACAGCTTCCCGGCAACTTTGGTCTGTCGAGCGCGGGCCGATTTCTGAATGCAAGTCTTTTTAGAGAGGTCAGCCAGCTTCATCGTCGATTTCCGATTCATGTGATCCATGCTCATGCAGCATTGCCTTGCGGGCATGCCGCATTACTTCTTTCGCAGCGTTTGAAGATTCCATTTGTTGTTACGATTCATGGTCTGGATGTTTTTAACACTTGTTTTCAGAATGGGATTGCTGCCCGGTGGCGCCGGAATACTTCTATAACCGTCTACAAGAGCGCGAGCAGGGTGATCTGCATCAGCGGAAAGATCCGGCAATCGCTGATCGATGGAATTGGCGCAGCGGTTGCCGCTAAGGTCGTTTACAACGGAACCGACCCCCGGTTATTTGCGCCGGCGGCAACCACAGACCGGCCGCCGACGATTTTGGCAGTCGGAACTCTATTAGCAGGAAAAGGGCATGAGCTTGTGCTCCGGGCCTTTTGTCGAGTGAAGGATTCGCATCCGGGCTTGCAATGCCACATTATCGGGGAAGGGGCAGATCGAAATCGTTTTCAAGATCTGGCCGGAAAACTAGGCATCAACGATCAAGTTCATTTTCTAGGACGGCGAAGCCGGGCTGAAGTCGCCGAAGCCATGCGCAAATGCATGCTATTCGTTTTGCCCAGCCGATATGAAGGGCTTGGATGCGTTTATCTGGAAGCGATGGCCTGCGGAAAACCGGTGGTCGCGTGCCAGGGTCAGGGCATCGACGAAATCATTCATCACGGCAGCAATGGATGGTTGATTCCAGTCGACGGCCTGGAAGAACTGGTGCAGGGGTTGCAGATTTTACTGACAAGCGCCGAACTGCGCACCCAGCTCAGTGCCGCAGCGCGACGGACCATTGTCAATAAACTTACGCTTTCCCACCAGGCACAGAGCTTGCGAAAGATTTACAAGGAAGCTGCGCAATGACGATGACCGCGGCTCGTGCAATCCCTCCGCAGACATTGCCGCACGCTGAATTGGTGCCAATTCTAAACGATGACATCGCCGATTTGGCCAGCTTCATCGCCGCTCAGTCCGGTCGCGGTGTTGAGGCTGTGGAGGCGCATCTTCGCTGGTTCCTGCTTGAGAATCCGGCACTCCAACAACAACACCCGCTGGGCTTCGGCCTCCGTTCGTCTGGCCAATTCGTAGGGTGCATCTTGTGCAGCCCGCAGGCGTTTCGCTTGAAGAACGAGAGAATTCTGATGATGGGCTCCAGCATGTTCTATGTCGACGCGCGTCATCGCGGGCATGGAGGACGCATCTTCCTCCAGTATTCGCGGCTGGGAAGCCAGTGGCCTTTGTTTGGTACCTCCGCTAACGCGGAGGCTGCTGCTTTGTGGAAGGCGGCGGGAGCGAGTCCCATTCCATACTCAGAAGCCGAACTCCTCGGCATTCTTCACTGGCCGCCGGTGGTCGAGGAGTTCGCGCATCGACGAAATCTGCATCCCATGTTTCATCGGTTGGCTGGAAGTCCCATCTCCAGGCTCGGGGGCATGCTTCGGCGGTTGAAGATCGATCGCAGGGATTCCGAAGCGCTGCAGCTTCTCACATCTGCTGAACAGGCAAATGACTTGGTATGTCATTTTCACTCGGCCAAGCTGACTGCGTTGCGCGAACCATCGTACATTCGGTGGCGCTATTTCTCTGGCAGCGATGCAACGGCAGCGGTGTTCGCCTTTCGAAGCCGCAAACCCGACCGGGAAATTCTGGTCGCGGTCAACCAGCGGACTCGCGGCTATCGCGGCCAAATCCATACGCTGAACGTGCTCGATGTTTACCCCCAGGTTCCTCTTCAGGAATGGCTGCGCATTATCGGGGCCTTGATCGCCCACTACGACAAGGCCGTCGAAGCATTGGTGCTGCGTAGCCAGGATCCACAGAGGCAGAAGATATTGTGCGAAATAGGTTTTCAGCGTCGCGCGTTTGATGCGCCGAATGGATGGGTTCTCGATAAGGCAAGTCTCTTGCCGACGTGCGATTGGTATCCCGTTCCAGCCGATGGCGACGGGCTGATCTAGTGTTCCTCTTGAATGGAATGAATCTCAGAAGCCAAGCTCGGGCGCTACTGATACAGGCTGCCACACTGGCTCATGCAAATGAGATATTCCTGAGAATCCAAAAAAGCAGACGCCGTCCGCGGGCTTTGGTTATCGGCGTTCACGAAACGCCCAAGGCTCTGGAGTCGCAGTTCCGCGGGCAACTGCAGTGGGTCTCCCGCCATTTTACGATTACTGACTTCGAATCGTTTGCCGGGTTGTGGAGCAATCCCGAACCAGATGCTGGTTCAAAGCCTCTTGTTCTGTTTACCTTTGATGATGGAAGGGAGAGCAACTACACGGTCGCGGCACCTTTGCTTGAATCGTTTGGAGGCCGTGGTCTTTTTTTTATTGTACCGGCCTTTGCGGAATGTTCCGCCAGCGATGCGCTCGCCTTTTATCGTTCAAGAATTAATCCTGACTCTCGACCCGGCGACGAAAAATGGGAGGACTGGAAACCGATGAGCCCCGTACAGATTGAAGAATTGTCGGCTCGAGGGCATGCAATTGGTAATCACACGCTCACGCATGAACGGCTTATACCGCTCTCCCCGGAGAGGTTGGAGCGTGAGATTGGCGACGGCGCACGCAAGCTTTCCGCATGGACGAAAAAACCGGTTGATGCATTCGCTTGGACATTCGGATGGAATGCGGTCGATGCCAAGGCATGGGAAGTAATACAGCGTCACCATCGTTTCTGCTTTTCTCCCTGCGCTGGCGCAATCGACCGCCGACGCGATAGCCCAGCCCTCTTGTGGAGAAGAGAGATTGAGGTGAAATACTCCGCCTCGGAATATCGCTTCCTCTACTCAGGCCTTGTAGACCTCTGGTGGGGCAGCCGACGAAAGCGATTGCGGCAAATGCTCCGAGCAAATGGTTTTGCTGTCAAAGAATGACCCTCAAAGAATGATCCGCCTTTTTGTTAACGCGCTCGGGGCCAGTGCCGGCGGAGGGCTTACGTACATCCGTAACGTCTTGCCACGGCTGGCAGCCCGGAGCGACGTGCGCACAACCGTTCTGCTGCGTGAAACATTGCGCGACGAGATCAAAGAATCAGCTCAGGTTAATGTTTTACGAGCAGACTCTACGATGGACTCGGGACGACGATTCTGGTACGAGCAGCAAAACTTGCCGAGTCTAATTCGCCGCGCCGATGCCGACGTTCTTTTGTCCACAGGGAATTTCGCTCTTTACCGCTCGCCGGTGCCGCAAATCCTTTTGAGCCGAAACGCACTCTACATGTCGAGTGATTTTGTGCGTGATCTGCGCAAACGAGGAGATTACCGGTTGTGGCTTGATACTGAACTGAAGGGAGCGCTCGCTCGATGGTCGGTGCGGGCGGCGGACTGCACAGTCGCTCCGAGCGCAACCTTCGCTGCCGAGCTGCGGCAATGGGCGGGGAGGGATGTCGTTTCCATCCATCACGGTTTTGATCGTGAACTTTTCTTCCGCGATCAAGCACTACTTCCGCCAAGAGGTGAGAAGTGCAGCTCGCCAAGACCGAAGGGTCACTTCGTCTGCTTTTCGTCAGCCACTATAACTACTACCGCAATTTTGAAACGTTAATTCGCGCGACAGAAATTTTGAAAAGGAAGTTGCATCCTCGAACGGTTCGGCTGATCCTCACGTGCAAACTCAATTCCACGGGCAATCCCGGGAACTATAACGCAAACGCCGCAGGCGAGTTGGTGCAGCAACTTCGGTTGGGTGAGGAGGTTGTCGAGTTAGCCGCAATTCCTTACGGCTCGCTGCATCACCTTTATCGCGCATGCGATTGCTATGTGACTTCTGCCTATGCTGAGACATTCGCTCACCCTCTGGTGGAGGCAATGGCCAGCGGTCTGCCCGTGATTGCATCCGATTTGGCGGTCCATAGAGAGATCTGCGGCGAAGCTGCGCGGTATTTTCCGCGTTTTTCTCCGGAGGATTTGGCTGAGACGGTCATCAGAATAACCGAATCGAAGGAACAGTTTTCGGCTATGCGCGAGCTGGGCCTGCTGCGCTCGCAAGATTTCAGCTGGGACAAACACGTCGACCAGTTGCTGCAATTACGCTGGAGCCTTGCTAAGAAGTAATTGTGAGGTTAAGGGGAGTATTGAAACTGATGGATAAAACCCTGATGCGCTTTCCTCCGCCTGTCGAGTCCGTGGTTTCGCGCGCAGTCGGTGTCTCCCCCCTTGTTGATTTCAGCCGGATTTGTGCTGCGACCTTGGGGTACAAAGTTAGACACGGTCTTAACTGCGATGAGGTTGTGATGACGCGGTGAACCTTTGGCGTAAGATGATTTGAAAGTCCTGAGAAAGTGAGAATCGGATGTGCGGAATCTTCGGTCTCATTGCCCGCAACGCTCGTGTGCCTCGCGAAGTGTTGGAGCGCGCGACGCAATCTTTGGCCCATCGTGGGCCCGATGACAGCGGCACGGTCATTCTGCAGGACTCCGCCGGAGAAACTATCGAAGTCGGTCTGGGAAATCGCCGCCTCGCGATTATCGACTTATCCCCACTCGGGCATCAGCCCATGAACGATCCCGCTACCGGCAACTGGATCGTCTACAACGGAGAGATCTACAACTTCCGAGAAGTTCGCGCGAAGTTGGAGCGGGCGGGGCTGGAGTTTAGAAGTGCTTCCGATACCGAAGTGATCCTTAAAGCGTACTCGCACTGGGGAGAGAAGTGCCTCGCCCAGTTTCGTGGGATGTTTGCTTTCGCGATCTGGGATATGCAGCGACGCCGCCTGTTCGTCGCTCGCGATCCGATGGGAATCAAACCCCTGTACTACCACATCTCCGATCGGTACTTTATGTTTTCTTCCGAGCTTCGAACTCTGCTCGGAACGGGTCTAGTAAGGCGCGTTATCGATCCCGCAGGCCTTATCAACTATTTGACTTTTGGATCGCTTTACGACCCAAACACATTGGTGGATGGAATCAGTTCTCTTCCGCCAGGTTGTTATCTGACTTGGGGCGAAGGTCAGCTGCAACAAATTCAGTACTGGGACTTGGCTGATCCTGCAAGTGAAGGCTGCGCTAATGCTTGTGACAGTGGGAACACGCGCGCCACAATCGAAACCCAGCTGCCGGAACAGCTAGATGAATCGGTACGCCTGCAACTGGTGAGCGACGTGCCAGTGGGAGTGTTTCTTTCTGGCGGAATCGACTCCAGCAGCCTGGTCGGCATACTGAGCCGGAACGGTGTGCGGCCGAGCACGTTTTCCATCGTCTTTCAGGAGTCGGATTATTCTGAAGCCAAGTATTCTCGCGCCATCGCCCAAAAGTTTGGTACTGATCACTACGAAATTTCAGTTTCGCAGGCAGATTTCTTTGCCGCGATCGCGCCCGCTATACACGCGATGGACATGCCCACGATTGACGGAATCAACATGTATTTCGTCGCGCAAAAAACCCGGGCAGCGGGCGTGAAGGTTGCTCTTTCCGGTTTGGGTGGTGATGAAATGTTTGGCGGCTACTCCAGTTTCAGCACGGTGCCGCGGATGGAAAAGTTTGCGAGTATGTCAGGGCACATTCCTGAGGCAATACGCGGTCCACTGGTAAGTATGTTGGCGGCGGTTGCCCCCTCCAGCGACCAGAATCGCAAACTGGCCGCTCTCGGCCGTAACGGCCGCGGAATCATTCATCCATATTTTGTTTCGCGAATGCTATTCACGCCGGAACAACTTCGAGAGTTGCTGCCTGAAACTGAAGCCTGACTCCAACGCATTCCAGCGTGCTGAGGAGCCCTTAAATGAAAGCTATGGCCGCGCCATGAGATTGGATCCGGTCAACCGCGTTTCCTATCTGGAAGCGCGCTGTTACATGCTGAACACCTTGCTGCGGGATTCTGATTTCATGAGCATGGCGCACGGCCTGGAAGTGCGCGTGCCGTTCATCGACCATCAACTGGCGAGAGCTCTCTTTGCTGTACCAGGATCGCGGAAGCTCGATGCACGGACGCCGAAGGCTCTGCTGGTTCGGGCGCTAGGCGGCCAACTTCCGGATGAGATCGTCCATCGTCCCAAGCGAGGGTTCACGTTGCCATTCGAGCATTGGCTGCGAGATGCGTTGCGTCCAGTGCTGGAGGAGTCGTTTCGCAAAATCGGCGACGGAGTTCGTGGGTTCGTTGATTAGCGGATCGGCCGTGCGCAACGTGTGGCAGGACTTTCTACAAGGCCGCACTTCGTGGTCGCGTCCGTGGTCCTTGTACGTTTTGCAATGCTGGTGCGAGCAGCATTCGCTAGCGTGCTGATCGCCGTGGACCATTATAAATTCCCACCGAGCATCAACCGCTTGGCTTGAGTCGGCATCACGCAATCCACTGCGAGGGTAGTGGATCAGTAACTAATCACCCACAGCGACTCGGGATAACATGTTGAGAGTTCGCTTCCACTCTCGATGCAAAATCTAGCCGAATTAGAAGTAGTGCCACAAACGCGCAGGACCGCAGCTCTTCCGGTAAGCGTGATCGTCGCAGCGCGGAACGAGGCGCGCAATCTGCCGCGCTGCCTCGCATCCCTGGGCGATGTTGGGGAGGTATATGTCGTAGATTCTCAGAGCACTGACGCGACAGTCGAAATTGCGCGCTCTCACGGCGCCCAAGTGGTGCAATTTCACTATCGAGGTGGCTGGCCTAAGAAGCGGCAATGGGCGATGGAATCGCTACCCCTGTCGCACGATTGGGTTCTTCTGCTCGACGCAGATGAGTCCCTCACGCCGGAGCTTAAGCGGGAGATAGCGCTCGCGATTCAGGATCCCCACTATGACGGCTACTATATTTCCCTGCGTATTTACTTTCTCGGCCGCGAACTGTGGCACAGTGGCGCAAGCTTTTACAAGCTTTCCTTATTTCGTCGAGGCAAGGGCCATTATGAGTGCCGGTTGAAAGATCAGGACTGCTCCATGGCAGATATGGAGGTTCATGAACATGTGGTCGTGAAGGGACGCGCGGCGAAGCTCAAGCATCCGTTGGTTCATCACAACGTCGCTTCGCTTTCGGACTACATCCACAAGCACGATGCATACTCCAATTGGGAAGCGAAGGTCTGGCTCAACGGCAACGGAAATTGTGGCGAGTTAGTTCCATCGCTGACCGGAACACAGGCGCAGCGCCGCCGCTGGCTTAAGCGAAAGTTCTACACTTTGCCGGGTTCGTCGCTCGCTTACTTTCTTTACAAATTCGTGTTCTGCCTGGGATTTCTGGATGGTGTTCCGGGCTTGATTTACTGCGTTTTTCAGGGCATACAGTTTTTTCACGTCAAGGCCAAGATTTACGAATTGAAACAGCAATCGGTGAATTAAGGCGCAGGATTGAGGAAGCAATGTGCGGTATTAGCGGGCTGGCAAATTGCGGGGATCGCGAAGTACTGACACGGATGACGCACGTCCAGTCACACCGCGGCCCAGACGATTCCGGCCTATGGGATCGTAGATTCCCCGACGGTTCCTACATTGGCCTTGGAAGCCGCCGGCTTGCCATCCTCGATCTTTCGGCGGACGGCCGCATGCCGATGCGCAACGAGGATGGCACTGTCTGGATCACTTACAACGGAGAAATTTACAACTTCGCTGAACTCCGCCGTGAGTTGCAAAATAAAGGCCACCGATTCTCTTCGAACACCGACACCGAAGTTGTGCTTCATCTTTACGAGCAAGAGGGCGCGGATTGCGTGCATCGCCTCAATGGCATGTTCGCGTTTGCAATTTGTGATTTGCGCTCGGGCCAGCCCGAGTTGTTTCTGGTGCGCGATCATTTTGGAGTAAAACCTTTCTACTACGTCCACTGTGGCAGAAAGCTGGCATTCGCGTCGGAAGCGAAGGCGCTCCTTCACGTGCCGGGAATCGATGCCGAAGTCGATCTGGAATCGTTGCATCAGTATCTGACCTTCCTCTGGGTGCCAGATCCACAAACAATGTTCCGCGGGCTGTACAAGCTTCCCGCTGGACACTGCGCAACGTTTCACAACGGCGAACTGAAAATTCGGCAGTACTGGGACCTGACCTTTCCCCGCGCCGATGTGTCTTACGAGCGCTCTGAAGCAGATCTCGCCGACGAGGTTCGCGAGCGCTTTCGGCTTTCAGTGGAAAGACAAATGATGAGCGATGTTCCGATCGGAGCATTTCTCAGCGCGGGGTTGGATTCTTCGAGCATAGTGGCCATGATGTGCCGGGCGGCGAAGCAGCCCGTGAGAACTTATACGATTACCTTCCCCCACCGTTGCCGCGTCGGCGAGACCACGCTGGATGATCCCAATGTGCCGGCACGGCTGGGGCAGAAACTTGGCTGCGAGAACCAGCAGATTGTGGTCGAACCGGATGTCGCCGAGCTATTGCCGCGTCTGGCATGGCATATGGACGAACCCGTCGCCGACCCTGCAATTATCACGGCTTACCTGGTTTGCCGCGAGGCCCGCAAGCAAGTCACTGTGCTGCTGTCAGGTGTCGGCGGAGATGAGTTGTTTGCCGGATATCGGAAGCATACCGCCCACCGCTGGGCCCAGGCGTATCAGAAAATACCTGGCGTGCTACGCGCTGGGATCGAGTCTGCCCTGGATGCCTTGCCTGGTTGTCGCGGTACAGCGATGAAAGGACGCGTGCGATTGGCGAAGAAGATGGCTCGCAGCGCATCGCTTGAGCCCAAAGAGCAATTCATTCTCAATTGTACCTACCTCAACTGCGCTCAAAAGTTGAATTTGTATTCGCTAGAGATTCAGGATCAGCTTCGCACCTCTGATCCCGCCGTTCGCCACGATTCGAGCTTCGATGTGGTGCGCAGCGCCGACTTCCTGAACCAGATGCTATATCTCGACACTAAGATTTTCATGGCCAGTCTTAACCTGAACTATAACGACAAGATGAGTATGGCATCGTCGGTTGAGGTGCGCGTGCCATTTCTCGATCGTGAACTGGCCGAATTTGCGGCCTGGAATATTCCGCCGAATTCAAAACTCAAAGGATTCTTCCGGCCGACTACTAAGCACATCTTCCGGCGCGCGATGAAGGATGTTCTGCCTGCTGAAGTGTTGAAGCAGCCCAAGGCCGGATTTGCCGCTCCGGTCGACTACTGGCTGGCGAACGATTTGCGCGAGATGGTGGACGATGTGCTTTCCGATACAAACATCAGAAAGCGTGGATTGTTTCGCCCCGAAGCGGTTCGCCGCTTCATCGACGAACACCGCAAAGGAGTTGAGGATTGGTCGATGCAAATCTGGCAGCTCCTGACGCTGGAGCACTGGATGCGAATTTTTATCGATGCGGGAGCACAGAAGACCGCGGAAGAGTTCATCCATTTTCCGGAGGCCGCTTCCGCGTGAATCTATCAAGCGAGTCGAAGCAGGGCATAGCAGCATCTGCGATTACGGACATTCTGGCCACTTCCAAGGACAATGCCCGCATTCAGAACGCCGTCACCGATCAAGTCGCCAGAGGACTAAAAGAAGTGACAGGCCTGCTGCGCAGGCCGCAGCGCGTGGTTCCTGTGATCCAGAAGCTCGTGTGGGACAAAATTCGCCTGACCTTAGAGCAACGCCATCTCTATTCGTACACAACAACGAAGCGGGACAGCAGAGATGTGCTGCAGTCATTGCTGCAATGGATTATCGAGGCACAACGCTCTGATGGGGGTATCGCGGCCTACTACAGCCTGCTCGCAGGATATTCGAAATCCTATCCGGAGGTCACCGGCTACATTATTCCGACGCTTTACGAAGTTGCGCGCGTAACTAAGAGCGACAATGCCCTGGTTGCGGCCGAAAAGGCCACTCAATGGCTGCTTTCGTTGCAGATGTCAACTGGTTCTTTCCCATGTGGACTAGACGGCGAAACACAGCCGTCGGTGTTCAACACAGGTCAGATCCTTCAAGGTTTGGTTCACGCCCATCGCGAAACGCACCGCCGCGAAATTCGAGATGCAGCGATCGCCGCCGGTAGTTGGCTGGTAGAGATGCATCAGGCAGATGGCTCGTGGTCTGGTAGGGGTGCATATCAGGGGACTGCTCACACTTACTACAGCATGGTTTCGTGGGCACTCGCCGAGTTGTCCGAACATACGGCGGATCATCGATACGGACAAGCGGCCGAACGAAATCTGGATTGGGTTCTGCCACACTTCCGCCCTAGCGGTTGGATCGATGGCATCAACCTGAGTGGCCATCCCAACTTTCTTCACTTCATCGCATACGTGCTTCAGGGAGTTCTCGAATGCGCGCTTTTGCGGCGGCGCAAGGATGCTACCGAGGCGGTCGCAAAATCGGCATGGGTGCTAATGCGAAAGTTCGAGACAAGTAAGTTTCTGCCTGGCGCATACGAATCGGACTTCAAATGCGGGCACAGCTTCACTTGTCTTACCGGAAACGCCCAGATGTCGTGCATCTGGCTGCGGCTGTTTGAGGTTACCGGCGACCTGCGTTATCTCAATGCCGCGCTCAAGATGAATGAAATGCTGAAGCAAATCATTCCAACCGATGGGCGGCCAGGAATCGCAGGGGGAGTCTGCGGTTCCTATCCAGTTTGGGGACGCTATCAGCCGCTACGCTACATCAGTTGGGGATGCAAGTTCCTCGCGGATGCTCTCCTTATGGAACAGCGCTTAACACACGCATTGGACGCGTGTGGATTTGAGGCATTGCAATGCGCATCGTAGTTCTAGGCTCAAGCGTGTACAGCGAAACTGCGTGCGCCATGGCGATGCGCTTGGCCGGATGCGGGCATGTTCCGGTTGGGGCGCTTGTCCTTTCAACTTTCGAGCGCGGAACTTTGTTGCGCAAGCTTGCCCAGTGGGGCGTCAGGGATGTGACGCGCTACGCACGGAGGAAGTTGATTCCGAATCACGGCAATGCTCAAGGGATAGTGCACAATTCCTACCTCCAGCCGTTGCTCAAAAATGGAAGTGGCGTTTTCCGTTCCTTGCGGGAGGTGGGGGCATTTTACGGCTTTCCGGTTGTGGTCAGCAAAAACCAGAACGCGCTTAATTCGATTGCGCGTGTCAGGCAATGGTCGCCGGGTTTGATCGTTTTTACGGGCGGCAATATTTTGCGGAAGCCCTTGTTGGACGTCCCTCGCCTCGGAGTCCTCAATGTGCATCTAGGGTTGCTCCCGGAAATTAGGGGCATGAGCAGTCCGGAATGGTCGTTGCTGAAAGGTGTTCCAGTCGGCGTCACTATCCATTATCTGGATGCGGGAATTGATACTGGGCCGATTCTGCAGAGATATGAATTTACCGACGCAGCAAGATGTAACTCGTTGACTGACTTGCGCAACCGGCTTATCGCTTTCGGCATTGAGAAGATCGGAGTAGTAGTTGCCAGCCTTGATCGGGGCGCAATCACTGCAATCCCGCAAACTGATCGCGACAGTGACAACGATAAAGACAAAGACAACCAATTTTTCGTAATGCATGAATGGCTTCGGGCGCGAGCAACCGAACGCCTGACGCAGAGCCCCATTGGGGCCGTCGCGGAGCGCATGCATGGGTAGGCTTGAGACCATCTTGCAAGTCGGCCGAACCTTCGGCGCGCGCGACGGCATGCTTCGCCTGGAATACGAACTGAAGCGTGGCAGTGGCTTAATGTCGCGAAAAATGCGGTCAGTGCGCGGCTGGGACGCCTGGGATCTAAAACGGATTGCGCCCGATTCGTCTGCGGAAAAAATGCGGGCTGCGCGACAAAATGGTACGCGGCCATTTTTCTTCGCCCGTGCGCAGGCACTGAGGACGAGTATAAAAAGAATTGTCGGGCAGGACGGTGAAAAATCTGTTCTTGCCGAAGCGGAGCAGATTGTCGAAGGCAACCTCCCATTTTTTGGACAACTGTCATTCGCTTGCGAATTTCCGCCGCGCTGGTTTCACAATCCTGTTACCGGGCAAAGCGTTTCACCACACCAGTCGTGGACGCAGATGCGGTTTGCCTCCCCTGAATACGGCGATCTGAAATTTATCCTTGAGCCGTCCAGGTTTTTGTTTGTCTACCCGTTGATTCGCGCTTACGCGCTCAGTGGCGACCAGCGATTTCCCGAGGCTTTCTGGCAGGCAATCGAAGACTGGGCCCGCCAAAGCCCGCCAATGGCCGGTCCGCTATGGATTTGCGGACAAGAATGTTCGTTGCGGATATTGGCGTGGTCCTTCGCGCTGCACGCGTTCGTGCATTCGTCCTCTACCACGTGCCAGCGGGTCGCTTTGCTTGTCTCCATGATCGCCGCGCATGCCTGGCGAACGGCGCGGACGCTCGGTTATGCCCGCTCGCAGCGCAGCAATCATTTGATCAGCGAAGCCGTTGGGCTGTGGACCGCAGGTACCCTCTATCCAGAATTAAAAGACGCAGAGGTTTGGCAGAAGCTCGGCACGCAACTGCTGCATGAAGCTGTTCTAGACCAGATCACGCCGGAAGGAGTTTCGCATCAGCATTCCTTCAACTACCAGCGCATGATCCTGCATCTGCTTTTGTGGACGCTGCGCGTTGCCGAGATTTACGATGTGCCGCTCCACAGATGCATTCGCAATCGTTCCCAAGCTGCCTTTGAGTTCACGAGTGCGTGGGTAGATCCGGCGAGCGGAATTCCGCCAAACTACGGTTCCAATGATGGCAGCCTGATTTTTCCGCTCGCGACCGCAGCTTATAGGGATTTTCGTCCGCTGTTGCAGTTGGGTGCCGCGGTTTTGGATCGATCTGCTCTCAAGCCGGGGCCATGGGACGAAGCTGCTATATGGTTCGGGGTCGAGCCAGCGTCTAAACAAAAAGCTGCCAATATTTCGCCTCCGTCCGCCAACACTGGATACTTTCGTCTGGGCGATGAGACTTTCTGGGGGCTGATCCGGGCGGGGAACTACACTCGCAGGCCTTTCCAGGCCGATCAGTTGCATGTGGATTTATGGTGGCACGGTATCAACGTGGCTCGTGATGCTGGAACCTATCTCTACAACGGCGGGCCGCCGTGGAACAATGGCCTCGCAGGAACCTCCATTCATAATACGGTCACGGTGGATCATCGCGACCAGATGCGGCGAGCCGGCCGATTTCTCTGGGTCGGCTGGGCGCAAGCTTCGGGACGGTTATCTTCTTCGTCTAACGGTGAAGATCCCGACCGCTTTGAAGGAGAGCACGACGGTTACCGCGATCTCGGTGTGAAGCATCTCCGCTCCGTTCGATGGCTGCGCGGCGCGGGTTGGGTCATCGTGGATGACATAGAGGGAAGCGGCGACCATGACGTGCGGTTGCATTGGCTGTCCCCGGACTTTCCTTACGTGATTTCTGACTCTCCTTTTCAAGTTGTGTTTACGGCCAAGCCGTCGTCGATTCGCTGGAATATTTTTTCGAGTTGCAGGGCAAGTGCGATCGCCATACGAGGGGGCAAGCGTCTTCTGATTGGGAATCGCGCGGCCTTGATGGCGGATGAGGATGCGCAAGCATTCGGTTGGGAAGCGCCCACCTACGGTGAGCTTCAGCCAGCCATTTCTCTGCTCTACCAGACGCGATCACCGCTTCCGGTTCGATTCGTTACCGTGCTTCTCACGAACGAACGGCACAGAGTCGACAAAGTAAATGACGAGTTAGTGGTTCGTAGCATTGGGCACCTAGATAATCCTCAGGGCGGATGCGAGATTCATCGAGTAAGTCTTTCGCAGCTGCCAATGCATATGGCTGAAACGCAATCGTCTGTTAACGGGCCCAGAGAATGAAGCAGGTTTTCCAGGATTCCCGCAGTGGAGAAGTTGCCGTGGCTGAGGTTCCCGCCCCGAAATTGCTGGCGGGATGCGTTCTGGTTCGTACCGCGGCATCGCTGGTTTCGTCGGGTACGGAGCGAGCGTCTTCGGAGTTTGCCAGCAAGAACTTGCTTCAGAAAGCCAGAATGCGGCCGGATCTGGTCCGCGAGGTTCTGGGAAAAATCAGCCGTGACGGGTTGCTGGCGACGGCGTCGACAATTCGCAGCCGTCTCGATCAACCAAGCGAGTTGGGTTATAGCAGCTCGGGAACTGTGGTTGCGGTGGGCGATGGCATTACCGACATCAGCCCCGGAGATCGCGTCGCTTGTGCTGGCTTGAGACACGCCGTGCATGCGGAGTTTGGTTGCATCCCACGGCTGCTGGTCGCGCGGATTCCTTCTGATACCGTAAGTTTTGACGAAGCTGCTTTTACGACGGTAGGAGCTGTGGCACTGCATGGAGTGCGAACGGCCGAGGTCAAGCTGTGCGATCGTGTCGCCGTGATCGGCTTGGGTCTGCTGGGCCAATTGATGGTGCAGATTCTTAAGGCCGCCGGCTGCTGTGTATTAGGGATGGACGTCTCCGCCGAGCGCGCGGATCTGGCGTTGCGCCTCGGAGCGGACGCGGTAAGCACATCATTTTCCGGCTTCCGAGATTTATGCCAGCAGTATTCCGGCCGTCATGGTGCGGATGCGGTCCTCATTGCCGCACAAACGGCCAGAAACGATCCCGTAAATTTGGCTGGGGCGGTAGCGCGGAATCGGGCCGTCGTTGTTGCGGTGGGGGCCGTGGCCATGGATATCCCGCGGAGATGTTTTTACGAAAAGGAACTCGACTTCCGCATCTCCCGCTCCTACGGGCCCGGCCGCTATGACGCATCGTACGAGGAGAAAGGAATCGACTACCCCATCGGTTACGTGCGTTGGACCGAAAATCGGAACATGGAAGCTTTTTTGCGGCTAATAGCGGATCGAAAGCTCGATTTGCATTCGTTGATCACTCACCGCTTCCCGATCGGGCAAGCGCACGCCGCCTATGACCTGATCAAAGGAAAAACTAACGAGGCATTTCTTGGAGTGTTGATCGCGTACCCCAATCTTGCCAAGGATTCTCGTTTTGTAGATGTGAATGCTTCTGATCGGCCAATCGCAAGTCGCACTTCCGTTAAGATCGGTTTTCTCGGAGCCGGAAGTTTCGCGACAACCACTCTCTTGCCGGCCATCAAGCGAGTGGGCGGTGTGGAACTTGCCGTTGCCGGCGCGGCGACCGGTTCGCACGCCCGGTTTGTCGCTTGGAAGTTTGGATTTCGTTCCTGTACTACAGATGAGCAGGAGGTTTTTAGTAATCCTGCGGTCAATACGGTTGTTATTACCACGCGCCACCATCTGCATGCAGTCCAAGTGATGGCAGCTCTCAACTCGGGCCGGCATGTTTTCTGCGAGAAACCGCTCTGCCTCAACGGAGCGGAGCTCGCAAGAATTACTGCTGCATACGGCGATCACGATACTCAGCTCCTAATGGTTGGCTTCAATCGTCGTTTTGCTCCGCTGGCAATTCGCATGAAAAGTTTTCTTCAGGAGGTGCGTGAGCCACTGGCAATTCATTATCGCGTGAATGCAGGATACCTTCCTCCCGATCACTGGTTGAACGATCCGCAGCAGGGTGGAGGGCGCATCATCGGTGAGGTGTGCCACTTCGTGGATTTTCTGTGTTTCCTGACGGGCTCATCGCCGGTTGATCTTGAGACGCATAGTCTGCCAAATCCGAGTCAGTACAGCAATGACAATGTCGTGGCTTCGTTACGCTTTGCCGATGGATCGCACGGTACCATCAGCTACCTTGCGAACGGAGACAAGTCATTTTCAAAAGAACGAATTGAGGTTTTCGGTGGCGGCAGCGTTGCCATGCTGGAAGACTTCCGGCGGCTCGAACTGGTTCGGGGCGGAAAGAAGCGCATCATCCGCTCGCTTATGCAGGATAAGGGGCACCGTGGCGAATGGAAAGCCTTTATCAGTGCGATTCAAGAGGGCACCGAGTCGCCGATCCCTTTCCACGAAGTTGTGAGCTCGATGATGGCGACGTTTGCGCTTGAGGAGTCGCGGTGCCTGGGTCAACCCGTCGCCGTGAAACAGCTTCCCCGCAACGAATGCCTTCAAGTTGCCAGCGGCTTCGATCGGGCTTCTTAAGGATCAGGGTTTCACAATTATTGGATCGCGCGAAGATCACAGAATGAAGATCCTATACATCTCGCAATATTTTCCACCCGAGATGGGTGCGCCCGCGGCCCGAGCCTCCGAGTTGTCGGCGCACTGGGCCCGCGCGGGGCACGAGGTGACAGTGCTGACTGGCTTCCCCAATCATCCCACGGGCGTTGTGCCGCCCGAATATCGCGACAGCTTTCGGAAACTGGTTGCTCGCGTGAAGATCGACGGCGTAGAAGTGGTTCGCACCTGGCTGCTTCCTTTTCCTAACCGTAAAGCACATGAGCGAATGTTGAACTACACTTCGTTCTGCGCATCGTCAGCTTTGACTGGTTTTTTTCTGCCTCGTCCCGACGTCGTCATTGCGACCTCGCCACAATTGCTGGTCGGACTCTCCGGTTGGTTTCTGGCGCAGTGCAAGCGCGTACCCTTTGTGTTCGAGGTGCGCGATCTATGGCCGGAATCGCTGGCGGCTGTAGGCATGGGCGAAAGTGGTTCGCTGTTGTATCGGGTTTTAGCGAGAATTGCCGGATTCTTGTACCGCCATTCAGATCATATCGTCGTGGTCACTCCGGCATTTGAAGACTACCTGGCGAAACACTGGCGAGTGCCTCGCGAAAAGATTTCAGTAATCGAGAATGGCGTGGAGACTGATCTGTTTGCTCCGGGAGTGGCAATCAATCTGCGACGAGAGTTGGGTGCGGAGGAAAAGTTCGTCGTTTCCTACGTGGGGACCATAGGGATGGCGCACGGGCTCGAAACGATCATTCAAGCTGCCGCGCACCTGCGAGACACAAATCCCGAGATTGTTTTCTTGATGCTGGGGGAAGGCGCTGAGAAGGAGCGCATGATGGCCATGGCCCGCGAGCATAGTCTACGTAACCTGCGATTTGTCGATCAGCAGCCTCGCGAGAAGATTCCCGGCTTCATCTGCGCGTCGGATGTTTGTCTGGTTCTGCTGAAGAAAGCCGATGTGTTCAAAACAGTGATTCCGTCGAAGATGCTGGAATTTATGTCATGCGCACGACCAGTCATTCTGGGCGTGGATGGACAGGCGCGTGCGATTCTGGAGGAAAGCAAGAGCGGCATCACGATCGAACCGGAGAATGCTGAGGCTCTTGCGAATGCCATTCGCCACCTCGCGGCGAATCGTGATATCGCTTGTGAACTGGGAAAGAACGGGAGGGAATTCGTCGTGCGCCAGTTCTCCCGTAGTCAGACCGCCGAGAAATATATTCGCACGCTCGAAAAATTGTTGCGATTGCCAGCATCGTATACAGCTGAAGTTGCAGCTTAGCGGTGCCGCGCACCATTCAGGGGTGGGCGGCAATCACGGCGAGTCCGGTTGCCGTGGCGATCGCCGCTTGCAGCCCTTGCGCCGCCGCGACTCGGGCGCCGCTGAGTGGTACGAACAAGATGTCATCTGCCTGCAAGTTTATGTCGGGAGCTTTCGCTTCCAGCATTTTCTTCAGCGGAACTTTCGTTTCAGTCATTCCCGTAGGACCTTTGCGAATGATCCGCGTCGCGCTCATCTTCGCCGTGTGATTGGTTCCGCCCGCGAGCGCGAGCGCCTGCAGCACGGTCAAGCTGCCGTTGTCCACCAGCAAGCCCGTGGGACGCCCCACATCGCCCACCACGTAGATAATTGGCGCCCGCGGCACCGTGATGGTGTCGCCCGGAAGGATCTCAATATTATTTTGCAAGTCATCGGCCAGATTTCTCGGCAAATTTATCGTGATCGGGTCCGACTGACTGTGCTGCCGGATGATGCTTACTTTTCGTCCTGCCGAAGCTGTAAATCCTCCTGCCGCAGAGATCAGATCGTACAACTTGCGTTCCCCCTGCGCTGGATAGATGCCGGGCTTGGCAACTTCGCCAAGGATCGTCACGCCTTGCGAAGCAGATTCGTCGAGAAAGATCGTGACGTGAGCGTTGCGCACGTAGCCGCCATCTTCGAGCCGCTTCTGGATCAGGGATTGCGCCTCTTCCACGGTGAGGCCGCCGACATGCACGTAGTCGATCAGGGGAAGGTAAATGTCTCCGGAATTACCCACTCTCGCCTTGGTGGACAACTCGGGTACGTTATAAACGCTTACTTCGATCAGATCGCCGCTATCCAGCTTGAGCTGCGGCGAAATGTCAGTGACGCCAGACTCTGGAGTCTGTGCAGACTCTGCACGAGCAGAATTATTGTGCGAGGTTGATGCCGCAGCCTGAGAAAGCGGTTGCGCAGCAGGAAGTGATTGGGTATTTTCCGGACGCGCGGATGCCGATACGCTCTGTGCCTGAGTCGCGATGACCGAACTACAAACCAAAACCATAGATAGCGCAAACAAGCTGCTGCTACGGGCAAAACAAGATTTGCCAAACTCCATTACAAGCCCCTAGGGTAGTCTCCGCTGAAGTCTAGCATAGGAATCTCCCGATCCAGTCTGAATCGCCTTTGACGTCTTAGTCTTCTTGGTTCGTGCGTTTGGGCGGTATTCGCCCCTCGGAAATTGAATTTCGGCCTCGAAGTTGCCGGGTCGCAACGAGTTTTCAAATGCCGCAGAAGGAACCCACTAACTCACTCCCATTCAGCGCCGTGCTGCTGCAATACTTAGTGTCGGAAGGTCCGTGTCGATGCTGGAGTCGTGATCATGATTTGTTACCCGTGGGCTTAGGGGGATCGTTGACAGTAGCTTTTTTCGGAATTTTTTTCGTATCGCTGCTGTTTTCATTTGTGCTCACCCGCTACGTGCGGGATTTTGCATTGCGACACGGATGGGTGGCCGCACCTTCGCAGGAGAGGCACTTGCACGCGACTCCACTCCCGCGCTTAGGTGGAGTAGCTATTTTCATTTCCTTCTCCGTCAGCATGGTGGTAGCTGCAGCCGTTGCCGCTGAAATTCCTCATGCATCCTTGGCGTTCTCGCTAAAGACCCTGCTCACTATACTGGTGCCAGCTTCCCTGGTTTTCCTATTGGGCGTGTATGACGATCTGTACGGTGCAAGCCACTACTTAAAGTTCTCGGTGCAGGCAATTGCCGCCACGATGTTGTTTATAGGCGGACTTCGCATCGTGAACATCCCAGTGTTATTTGGCAATCATGAACTGCCCTGGTTTGTCGGACTGCCCCTGACAATCTTGTGGGTATTGGCGATTACAAATGCTTTCAACCTCATCGACGGGCTCGATGGCCTGGCAGCTGGATCCGCATTGTTCTCTACGCTCGTCGCATTTGTGGTGACACTTTTGAACGGATATTCTCTGGTCACGATAATGACCATCGCTTTGGCCGGGGCGATCCTTGGTTTTCTCCGCTACAACTTCAATCCAGCGACAATTTTCCTGGGAGATTCGGGTAGTCTTTTCATCGGCTTCCTACTCAGCGCCCTTGCTTTAGAGGGAGCGCAAAAAGCTCCAACCATTGTCGCAGTTGCTATTCCGGTTGTTTCTTTTGGCTTGCCGATTCTGGAGACTGTACTCTCCATTCTCCGCCGCCTGATCAGCGGGCGTCCCGTGTTTACCGCCGACCGCGAGCACATTCATCACAAGCTCTTGCAGCACGGGCTTAGTCACCGCCAGGTGGTCATTGTGCTTTACGGGGTCTCGGCTGTGTTCGCCATGCTGAGTCTGTTTCTGCTGTGGCCCACCGGCAGCTCTCTGGGTTTGGTTCTCGCGGTGCTTGGAATCGGCATCTGGATTGGCGTCCAGCGCCTTGGCTACCTCGAACTCGGAGAACTGGGGCGCGTCGCGCAGCGCACGCTCGAGCAACCTCAGATTTTCATCAACAATCTTGCCATCCGCCGAGCCACCGAGGAACTCAAAGTGGCTCGCGATTTTGACCAGATCCGTTACGTTCTGGAAGCGGCTTTCAGCTCCAACGATTTCGATGCGTTCGACGTCAGATTCAATCTTTTTCCAGGTGAGTGCTATCCCGCGGAAGCAATTGAAACTGGCGCGCAGTTGCGGCGCGGCGAAGTTTTTTTCCACTGGGGCAAGATGGGGAGATCCAGATCTCTCGAAGGGGTGGCGTTTTGGACGCTGACACTCGATCTGGTGAGTTCGTCCAGTCGCCACCGCGGCTCGCTGTTGGTGCACCGCGCGTATTCGCAGCGGGACTTACAAGTTGATATCAATCTTCTGACGTCGGGTTTTCCAGTTGCCCTCGCCAATGCGCTGGATAGGGTTCTTCAACACGGCGTGCAGGTGATCCCGCCGCAGCTACCTCAGGATAATCAGGAATTTATTGCAGCTCAGGCGGGATAGAAAATTACCTTCACAACCTCTTCAACAATGCCAAGACCGCGTAGCACCGCAGACGCCCCCTAAAACTCGCGTGGGTGCCGTATCCAGGGGAAGGACAAAGCGACAGGGAGGGCCGACGATTACAGCTTTGCGCTTACGTAAGAGTTAATTTCACAATTCAGGCAAACTTCTTCAAAAGCAGGTGCTGTCCATTGCATTGTTGTCCACTCCATAAGCTGAAGACTTTATGTCTTAAGCGTTCAATCATTTTACCTGCCAACCGTCCCGAGATCAATAGCCCGTCAAGAAATCTTCTACATCCCCTTGACCAAGTGGTATTCGACAACGAAGCGCGACTGCAAGCTCTTGCACACTTCATCAAGTCCAGAGTTTTCCACATGTTGGAACCATCGCGGACACTGTCCAACTCTGTTCTCCCTATTTACCGTGATCTTCTCCTATCATTGAGGGCAAGCATTTATGTTTCGCAAGACAATTTATGGCACCCAGTTCAAGGATGTAAATTTCGTTCCTCTTCACACCGCGACATTCTGCATACAGTGCGAGCTAATCAGTACCAACAACAAGCCGCACTGTCTGGCTTGCGGCAACCCATCGTTGCTCAGCCTATCGCGCGTGCTGGGCGGATCGCTGCGCCAGCAGCAGACAGCTCATCTCATCACGGATTCTGAACTTGATAGCCTTGTCCGCGACCTGCTGCGCACGGTGCCTGACCCTCAAATCTTGGATGTCGCGGACTATCACGCTCGTGTGCCCTCAACTGCGCTGCGAAACCAGCTCCGCGTGGCGAATGCCGCCCATCCTATCTCTGGTTTTCGCGCCGTACATCCGGGCGAAGAAGTCGACATCCACGCCGCGGAATTGGACTTGGAACCAGCTATCAGCGCCATCACGGAGCGAGCCCAGCACCTCACCGGCGCGACCGGGGCCGCCATCGCTCTTCGCGCCGGCAATGAGATCGTGTGTCGCGCCCGCGCTGGACGTACTGCCCCAGATCTCGGTGTTCGCTTGCAGACCGATGCCGGCATCTCAGCCGAAGCCGTGCGCACCGGGGAAGTCATGCTCTGCAATGACGCCGAGCGCAACCCGCGCGTGGATCTCGCCAGCTGCCGCCGATTGGGTGTGCGTTCAATCCTGGTCTCTCCGTTGCGCTACTACCGTCGCACTCTTGGCGTCTTCGAAGTGCTGTCGTCGTCTCCCAGCGCATTTGACGAGAAAGATGTGGCCACCATGCAATTACTTTCCAGTATGATGGTCGCCGCGATCTCCCGAATCTCCACCATCCATTGCGCACGCCTTTCTCGCATGGCTGGTTAATTTCTCCCCGCTTGCTCGTGCTCGGGGAAAGAAATAAATCTAGTAAGCCCAGTAAGGCGCGGTGCCGCCGGGAGCACCCTTCCCGTCGATCGCAATGTATACATTGTGGCCATAGAAGAATGGAAGACCCCAGTCAAAAAATCTGGGCGACGGGCCACCCAAATCGCCGAATACCGCATCGCCCGAGTTGGAAAACAGGCTCACTGCGTTTGCGATGCTGAAATCAACACTGGCGCTCGCATTGTTGGTTCCTTGAATTGTCGCGGAGAGATTGTCTGTGCTGGAGGGACAATAAAATCCGCTCGCTCCGCTGTTGCTGGCACACTGGGTTATGCTGCTATCCGGGAAAAAGTAACCATTCGAGCCGCTGTCGATGAAGCTGTTATCGGAGAAGGTTTGGCCATTGAAACTGGCGGTGAAGTTCCCAGTTGTGGCGTCTGCAGTGTAGACCTTGGATCCGCCAAGCGCATTATTCGACTGCGTTCCAATGCCGAATACCAGTGAGCCGCTGATGTTTGCCTCTGCTCCGGAAGCGGCCGGCAATTCAATAATTACTCCGTTATTGTCCGTGGCAAATAGGGTTACCGGATTCTGCACTTGCTGCGCCGCGCTCTGACTTATCGCCTGGCAACTGGATCCGGAGGCGCACTCGTAATATATGTTTGCGGTCGCAGGGCAGGTAGAGCCGCAGTCCTGCGCGAAAAGACCAACTCCGAGAATTCCGTTCGCTCCTAAGCTGGCGAGCGTATCCGCCGACGGTAATCCATTGGTGCAGCTGCTGGGAACCGTGAAATCGGTATCGCTGAGCACTTGAATCGGCACAGAACTCGCCTTCTCGCTTGCAATCTGGATATCGGCCGTTTGCACTGGCCCCCACGTATAAGAGTCCAAGAATTGCAAGCATTCGGCAACCGGACTGCCGCTGGCCGATTTCTGCTGCGGTAACGCAACTGTCAATACGGACGAGAGGACTCTCAAACCGGAAGAGCCGGTATCCACCAACAAGCCACCAATTGTCTGACAGGTAGATGTTCCAGGCACACAAACGGTAGCGCTGGCGAACGCACCATTCGCGTAGGAAAAGCCGGCGCTGATGGCTGGCCCAGTATTTACCGAAATTGAAGCAACATTGGGCCCGGCCGACGCGATGGTTTGGTTTGATGAGTTGCTGCTTGTGCCACTACTACTGCTATGGCTGCTTCCTCCGCCACACGCGAGTGAGCAGGACAATGCCGAGCACGCTCCAAAGATTAGAAACCTCCTGAGATTTTTCATTGGATGTCCTCGGCTCTCACGTTTGCTGGCAACATGTCGGGAATATAAGCCTTGCCGGCAAACGAACGGGGATGTCCGCCACTTTGCACCATTAATCCAGGCTGATCGATCATGATCGGCCTGCGTCCCAATCGCAAAGAATCATCGCGATGGGACTGCACCGCTTGAGCGTACTGCTCAAAATAGCTGCCCAGGATCTGGCGCATGTCAGGCATCCACGGCCCATGCCAGGACACCGCAAAAACGATTCCCGGTGAAGAAAAGTACTCTCTTACAACGGTGCCGCTGGCCCCCTGTATTTCGTGCACGGTATAAGACTCCGCAGCGATGGTTCGCCGGGTGCCTTGCATGTGAACTTGATCGGCTTGGATCGTGGAGGCGTCTCCTCCAAGCGCCGCGCCCGCGGGGAAGGCCGTAGCCAGGATCACGGCCATCAGAAGCCCGCACCGGATGAAACCCATCTGTCCCTTCGACATCTACACACTCCCGCACGTCCCCGCTAAATTAGTACTTGGTTAGACTGGGCCGCATCTGGCAAGGTTGTACGGGCGTTCGGGAACGCCCTTATAGCTGTGGTAGTGGCTGAATTCAGCCACTACCTATAGCTCTTAAATTGCTTACTTTTGGCCAAAATCGGGTTACTATGTACAGCTAGACTTGCACCCGGGCCTTCCAAATGTCTGCCACTATCCAATCGCCTCGACCCGTAACCGCTAACCGCCGTCGTAGGGTTCGTCACAAAGTGCATGCGCCAGCGTATGCCACTATCACAGGAGCCTCTCAGAGTGAGATGCTCGATCTCTACGAAGTCGTCGACATCAGCGAGGGGGGCGTTGCAGTGCAATGCCCATTGCCGCTGAAAATCGACCAGGGTGTGGATTTGTGTCTGGATCTGGCCGAGGCCCGTGGGCAGATTTCCGTAACCGCGCGAGTAGTTTGGTCAGAGCCGGATGGCAAAGTTGGTCTGGGATTTCCAGCCCTTCCGGATTCCGACCAGCGCCGCCTGCGCGAGTGGCTGTTCCTCAATGCGATGGCCGGAGCCGCCAATGCTGCATCGAGTGGCAGGTTCCCGTCCACAACGGTTTCGATCTCCGAGTCGCGGCCGGATTATACCGATACACTCAGCGCCACCTCCGCGGTGCAGAGAGAAGCTGAGTCTCTTGGGGCAGACCTCGAAACAGTTCTTTCCTTTATTGTGTCCCGCGCTCAATCTCTGCTGGATGCGTCTGGCGCCGCCATTGCCCTTGCGAGAAAAGATGCCACAGCCATGATCTGCCGGGCCAGTTCGGGCCAGAGTGCGCCTCCCGTGGGCGCAGCCCTGCGCATAGGCTCAGGGTTCTCCGGCGATTGCGTTCGGGCAGGCAGAACATTGCGCTGCGATGATACTGATAATGACGAACGCGTCGACCCGGAAACTTGTCGCGCTCTCGGCATTCGCTCCATGCTAGCTACTCCGATACGGCCGAACCAGCAAGACAAAGTAATCGGCCTGCTTGAAGTCTTTTCCGAAAGACCCAATGCATTCGACGACAACGATGCCGCTATTCTTCAGCGTCTAGCCGAGACGATCTTCGCCGCCGTGAAGCGCGCTGCACCGCCAGACGATCCTTCTGTTTCGCCGCCACCCTCCGCTACACCATTTTCGCCCGCTCCGGATAGTGTTCTGTTTGCTCATTATCGAGGAGCCATAAACAACATTAACGAAGCCCCCGCCGATCCAGATTCGGTCGGCGGCGTCCGTCTCCCGCGCACTCATCTTTATCTCCTCTTGTTGACGGCCGCCACTCTGGCGCTCGCGGTCGGCTTCATCAGCGCTCCGTGGATTCAGCCGTGGATTCAGGCCAAAGTACAGGCCCGCGAGCGCAACGGAGAATCGACGGTTCTGGCTTCGTCGCCGGCGACCGCGCAATCTGCTTCACAGAAGTCGTCAATCGATTCCTCCAATCTCACCCAGCTTCGCGAGCTAGCGCAGCAAGGGAACCCAGCCGCGGAAAATGCGATGGGTCTGCTCTATGCTCAGGGTGACGACAAACTAGCTATCAAGCAGGATGAGACGGAAGCCGTCCGCTGGTTCACCGACGCCGCCGAGCACGGAAGCGTACCGGCCCAGTACAAGTTGGGACTAATGTTGTGGGGCGGTCGTGGAGTTCCCAAAAACACGACCAAAGCCTACTTCTGGGCAGTACTTGCGCGCGCCGGCGGCCAGGAAGGCAGCAAAGATCTCGCTAGCCTCCTCGCGAACGGCATGACCCGTGCCCAAGCCGCAGCCATCGAACAGCAGGCCGAGATGTGGTACCAACAGCACGAATCGGGCGGGAAGCCGATACCCGGTCGATAATCACTCGGTCTAATTGATTTTGTCATGCTGAGCGAAGTTGTCGTCCGCGATCAGCGGATGGCAACGCATTCGAAGAATCCCCACCTTGCCGCGGCATCCGCGGCTCACGCCAAACATTTCTACGGATGCGCACGCGCATCGCTGCATTCCTCGGCTCCTGCTCTTCGCAGGCCCGAGGTCCGAAGTCCCCCGTGGCGGTAGAATAGATCAGAGGCCGTCCTTGTCCACGCTACGCAGTATTCTCGACGAGCACGTTTGCGAAGCCAATTCCGATCTCTACGAGAAGCTCGACAAAAACCGCGTGCGCTGCTTCGCGTGCGGACATTGCTGCCCCATCCCTGAAGGCCAGCCGGGCGTTTGCAAGGTCCGCTTTAATCGCGGCGGCACGCTTTATGTCCCGTGGGGATACACAGCCGGAACCCAATGCGATCCGGTCGAGAAAAAACCGTTTTTTCACGCGCATCCAGGAGCGCTTGTCTACAGCTTCGGCATGATGGGCTGTGACCTTCACTGTGCGTATTGTCAGAACTGGGTAACCTCGCAAGCTTTGCGCGATCCAGGCGCCGTCTCGCCTCCGCAGTATGCCTCCACCAAGCTCCTGGTGCGCGACGCGATTGCTCAGGGCGCGAAAATCCTTGTCAGCACTTACAACGAACCTCTGATCACGAGTGAATGGGCGGTAGCGGTCTTCAAAGAAGCCAAAGCTGCCGGATTACTCACCGGCTTCGTTTCCAACGGCAACGGCACTCCTCAGGTTCTCGAGTATTTGCGTCCCTGGCTCGATCTGTACAAAGTCGATTTGAAGAGTTTCGACGATCGTCACTATCACGAGCTAGGCGGCCGTATCGGGCCCATCCTCGATAGCATTCGTCGCATCCACGACATGGGACTCTGGCTCGAGATCGTTACCCTTCTCATCCCGGGCTTCAATGATTCCGATGAAGAATTGCGGCGCCTCACCGAATTTTTGGCCGGAATTTCTCCAGACATTCCCTGGCACGTCACCGCCTTTCACGGCGATTACAAAA
Organism: uncultured Acidobacteriota bacterium; assembly: GCA_963717205.1. Lineage (GTDB taxonomy): Bacteria > Acidobacteriota > Terriglobia > Terriglobales > Acidobacteriaceae > Sulfotelmatobacter. The sequence goes on from CAVQVP010000004.1 coordinate 91,615, forward strand.
TGCAAAACGATGTCGCGCGAGACACCCGCCCTGAAGATCTCCTGCGTGCCGTCGAAATCGGCTGCCAGTCTGGCCTTCGCTACATCTATGCCGGAAACCTTCCCGGCATGGTTGGCCGCTGGGAGGATACGCGCTGCCCGCACTGCGGCGAAACATTGATCGAGCGGTATGGCTACCTGATCAAAGATTACCGGCTCACGCCAGATGGCAGTTGCCCTCATTGCGCAACCAAAATTCCAGGCCGCTGGTCAAACGCCTTCCAAGGTCAGATTGCATCCCGGCCTTTCCTGCCGCACAAAAGATCACTGTTGTATACAATCCGAGAAATCTGAGAGTTCTGCGAGATACCAATTAACGGTATTTGGTAGCTGCATACCTCTACGGCCTTCGGGAAAGCGGACCTTCGCGATTTGGGTGGAGCAGAGCTTCAGCGCTGCGATAACCAGCTTGTTTCATGTCGGCTTTAAGCCGCCGAGGTGGCCGGTGCATCGGGGAAGCACGAATCCGCCACGTATCGATACGACCTGAATAGACGGAAAAAAGGTTACAATCCAAATTCACTAACCTGATTCCTCACTGATGCGAAAACTTTCCATCTCCGTTCTGTGCACTGTAAGCCTGCTCCTGCTCTGGGCTTGCTCTCCGCGCGACTTTCTCACCCGCCGTCTTGCCAGAGATTTGATCGCAGCTTCCAGCACATTTCGCGCTCCGCAGCAGTTTGAACTGCGAACTGGCATCGTTTCCAATCAAGACTATCTCTCCCCTGAGACCCTTGTGTTGCAGCATCGCGGCTGGATTTCCGCTGTGCAAGCCCGCTGCGCTCCAGATATAACTCCGCCACCCTGCTGGGACGTTACTCTCACCCCCTCGGGCGTAGATACATTTCGAGCGCTTCTGCCGCCCGATGATGCCAGCAAGCAGGATTTCAGCATTCCGGCCGCAAGACGCGAGTTGGTTGCGGTCACCGGCATCAGCAAACTGGGCCGTGCCGCCGATGTCGAATTTACGTGGCACTGGATTCCGCTGAATGAGGTTGGCGCCGTTCTCTACTCTCCCGACGTTCACTACCGCTCCACCGCAAGTTTTCGCTGCTATGACGACGGATGGCGAATTGTTCACGGCGCTTCGCGTCCCAGCCTGCCTCTCGACGAGGCCCTAAAGAGCGCCGAGCCTGTGCAGTAAAACTTACATCGTGAATTGTCATCCCGACCGGAGCCTCGCGGTCGAGTTTACTCAGCTCAAAACTTGCGCATGCGAACTCATCGTTGTATAACCCTACTTCCCGCCAAGGGCCCTTATGAAACTTTCAGATTTTCTCTTGCTGTCAGCTCTAATTCTCAGCTCCACTTCGTCCGCCTTCGCCGATGGCAAACCCAAGCTTACGCTCGAAGAATTCTTCAACTCAGTCAGCTACTCAGCCGTGGCGATCTCACCAGATGGCAGCTCCGTTGTGATTGAAACCGAACGCGCCGACTGGGATCAGCAGATCTTCCGCACCGATCTTTGGCTCTATCGCGACGACGCCAAATCCGGATCGCCGCCTGGATCGCTGATCCAACTCACGCAATCGGGACACGATGTCGATCCCAAATGGTCGCCCGATGGCCGCTGGATTGCCTTCCGCTCCGAACGAAAGCCAACAGCCGAGAAAGATTCCGACTCAGGCGATGCCAAGAAAGAAGACAAAGGCGATAAAGGCGATAAAGGCGACGTCAGCCAGATCTACGTGATCTCGTCCACCGGCGGCGAAGCCATTCAAATCACTCAAGGCCAGGAAGACGTCCACGCATTCGATTGGTCCGCCGACTCCCACACTCTCTACTTCGCAACTCGCAATCCCTGGACCAAGCAGCAAAAAGACGACTACCACGAGCAGTGGAAAGACGTTCTGCAATACCGCACCGCCGAGCGCGGCGACACCATATTCGCTCTCGATCTCAACGCTGCTCTTGCCCGCAACTTTAGCGCCGCCACGAAAGAATCTACAAAAGAAGAATCCGAAGCCGAGAAGGAATCGGATCTCACCCCAGGTGCAACCGAGATAGCGAACATCCGATTGCGAGTCGACGATATCGCCGCTTCGCGCGACGGCCACAAATTCGCCCTTGTCACCAATGCCGTCAGCCAGCGCCAGGAAAAATATGAAGACGTCGAAATCTACGCCTGTGAACTCGGGGTACAAAGTTCGTTTTCCAAAGACCAAAAATTCGTCTCGCAGCCTCGCCAACTCACGCACAACCAGGCGGTGGAAAACCACATTCACTGGGCCAATGACAGTCGCCATATCTTCTTCGGCGTCGAAGTCGGAGACGTTGCCGGTCCCTATCGCGATCTCCAGCCGCATCTCTATTGGGTTGACAGCGAAAGCGGCGCGGTCGAGCAGTGGAGCAAGGACTTCATCGGCCCTGTCGAGCGCTACGCCGTTGCAACCAACAACGTACTTGCCTCAGCGCGGATCGGAACCGAAGTTTCCATGTACTCTGTCGCGCAACCGGGCCAATCTCTGCGCAAATTGAATGGGTGGGACGGCACTTACGAAATTCTCTCAACCGCTGAACACTCTTCCCGGATTGCTTTCATATATTCTTCGCTGCAAAAACCCGCCGAAGTCTATTTAGCCGACGGCCCCGACAAATTAGACCAGGCGCGTCCCATCACCGCGTTTAACCAGCAACTCGCACAAAGCGATCTTCCTCAAGGCAAGCCCTATCGCTGGAAGGCCGACGACGGCACCACGGTCGAAGGTATGCTGATCTATCCCCCAGGCAAATTCGAGCAAAAACATCTGCCCATGTTTACCTTCATTCACGGCGGTCCCGCGGACGCCGACGGCAACCACTTCGAAGCCGATTGGTACCAATGGGCTGCGCTCGCCGCCACCAACGGTTGGCTGGTCTTCGAGCCCAACTACCGCGGTTCCACAGGATACGGCGACAAGTTCCTCGAGCAGATCGTTCCTGTCATCGTCTCGCGCCCCGGCAAAGACATTCTCGAAGGCGTCGACGCGCTGGTGAAAGACGGCATAGCGGATCCCGACCACCTCACCATCGGCGGCTACAGCTACGGCGGATACATGACCAACTGGCTCATCACCCAAACCACGCGCTTCAAAGCTGCGGTTACCGGCGCAGGCGCGGTCGAGCACGTCGGCAACTGGGGCAACGACGACACCACCTACGACGACGCTTACTTCCTGGGCGGACGTCCCTGGGAAGCCCCGCAGCGCTATCACGACGAGGCTGCCATCTTTCAAATCAACAAAGTCCGCACGCCCACTCACATAGTCGCCGGCTCCAAGGACATTCGCGTCGCCGTGCTGGAAGATTATTTGTTAGAGCACGCTCTGTACTCGCTCGGCATTCCAAATGCCCTGGTGATCTTTCCCGGAGAAGGCCACGGCCTGGGAGAGAATCCCTGGCACGGCAAAATCAAAGTGCGCGAAGAACTGAAGTGGCTGCAGAAATACGGCGGCGTCCCAGCAGGAAACTGATTCAACAAGAAAAGCACCCGAGGGTGCCCCATCCTAGTCGGGTTCTTTGCGACTAGGGTGGGGATTTTGATTTTGGGTTCTGTACGAAAGGTGGGATTTCCGGCCGCATGCACCCTTTGGATTCTGGCCTTGCCTGAAATGTCATCACGAGAGGGCGCTTTTCTCCCGCACAAGAAAAAGCCGCCCCAAAAGGGCGGCGTCTTTTCTCCTTATCCTGTCAACTACTTCAAGGTTACTTCGCGGGCGAGAGAGGTACTCAGAGTGGGCGAGAATTCGTTGCGTTTTTTCGCGGCATCCATCATGGCCTGTCGGCTGCCATAGTGTTTTTCCGAAATTGCGGCCGCCTTTTCCGCCATTTCGTCCAGTGTCCCCCAATCCTTGTACTCGATTGCGATCGCAACGCTCCAGTCATTTGGATGCTCCGCCACGGGGTTCGTATAGAACTTATAGTCCACCACCCAGCCCTGCTTCTTGAACTCGTCGTAAATTGGTCTGAAATTCGCCTTGATATCGCTCCAGAACGCGTCGCCCATGCCCGGCTTCACGTCCACGTAAATCACGCGCCACACCGGACCGTTGTTGTAATTGGGATTCTGCGCCACCACCGCCGGCGCCATCACGAACAGCAGCAACGTCACAAAGCACAGCCACAGAGCACGCCTTTTCATTTCGATCGCTCCTTATGCCTAGGATTAGGCCGCAAGAATAGGACGACAGGGATTCGCGCACTCCGTGCGCGAAATAGACTACCACGGCAGCAAAAGCAGCTGCAAAACACGGCCTCGTCCCGTCAAATTGACTCAGTCAAACAAGACCTGTCATGCTGAGGGCGCGAGTGGGATTTCGTGGGTGACCACAACGGAGCCTGTCATGCTGAGCGGAGTCGAAGCATTCCTACTTCCACCCGGCAGCATCCACGGGTACCACTCCGAAGCCAAGTCCTTCCAGTCCGGATTGCGGTATTCGAACAGCGCGATTTTCTTCGCGCGTGTCCATCCCTTTAGCTGCTTCTCACGGGACAGGGCCTTGTGGACGTCGTCGTAAGATTCCCAGTAGAGCAGGCGGACCACCTCGTAGCGGGCAGTGAAGCCTTCGTAGTGATGGAATTTGTGCTGAAAGACGCGCTTGTGAAGATTGCCGCTTACCCCGATGTATAGAGTGCCCGTCAGGCTTCCCAGGACGTAAACGCAATAGTAGCGTTGGTCGCGCATCCGAGCATGATCGAAGACGGTCAGTTGAACCGGCTGTGATGGACGTCACAGTTCCATAGAACAGCTTCCAGTTTCGGGATGGGGGCAGGGACGCTTCGACTGCACCGGCAGGACCTAACGGTCCTCCCGGCTGCGCTCAGCATGACAGGAGCTGCTGAGTACTTGGGTACAAGAAGGTACTCGGTACTACTTGACCGCGCTGGCCATCTTGACGCCGCGCGAATTTGCCGCGTAGCGCGCGATGCCTTTGTACAACGCTTCCGCAATCTGTTCGCGGTAGCCATCGCTGCGCAGTTTTTGTTCGTCGGCGGGGCTGCTGACGAACGAAACTTCCGCCAGAATTCCTGGCATAGCAGTTTCGGTAAGAACCACGTAGGAGGCTTCTTTCACGCCCCGGTCGCGCAGGCCAGGATTTTGCACGGACAATGTTCCATAGAGCGATCGCTGTACGCTGGCCGCCAGCCGCCGCGACTGTTCAATCTTGTCGTGCAGCTCAGCCGGTGAGAGTACGGCCGCAGTCGCGGCACCGTGGGTCTGGTCTCGAGTTTCGAGATCTTTAGCGTTGGGTGATGAAAAGAAGTTGGTGTAATAGGTTTCCACGCCCCGCGCCGAAGGCAGGTCGCTGTAGTTTGCATGCACCGAGACAAACAAATCAGCCTGCGCCTGATTCGCCATCCCAGCCCGTTCGTCGAGTGGGATGTAGTTGTCGTCATTGCGGGTAAGAATCACCTTCGCGCCCAATCGAGTTTCGAGAAGCTTCGCCAGGCGCTGGGCAATCTCGAGAACCAGGTCTTTCTCCAGCAAGCCACGACGTCCCACCGTGCCCAAATCCCAGCCGCCGTGGCCCGCGTCCACTACGATGCGCATCTTCGGCACGCGCGCGCGAAGTTGCAGGTCTTCGCGCGTGGGCGGAGGAACCACAATGGCAAACAACTTTCCTCGGTCACCTTCTGCACCGGGGAAAAGATTTACCTGAGCCTTGGGGTCGGTGCCGGGCTTTCTCACTTGCACCACCAGGCGGTAGGGATTGGGCTCCAGACTCACAGAATAATTTGAGTTGCCTTTGGTCTCGAGCACCAGTCGCGTCAAACCGGAGACGGGCTGTGCCACACGAACCCGCGCCAGTAGCGAGTCGCCGATTTCGATCGTCTGCCCCTCGAGTTCGGGCGCGAGCGACGTGTCGTGCAAATCAAAGTAGATCCGGTCCGGCCCTGACAAGCGATGCGCCTCGTATTGCACCTGATCTTCAAGGTCGAGGACAACCGTGCTGGAATCGGCGGAAGACCAGTGCCGGATTCCAGTAATGCGTGGCATCTTCGAAAGCTCCTGCGGAGTCGCGTTTCCTGTCGTAACCGGAGCGTTGACATCGTTGGAATTGATTCCAGAATTCAGCGACCCAGGCTTTGAACCAGCATCGACATTTGCGGTGGACGGAGAGGTGGAATTAGGTTTGACCGAGCTTGGAGAGACGGAAGACGAGGAGTGCTTCGCAGAATCCTCGGACTTGCTGATCACTTTTGGAGGCTGAACTAATGCCTTGCCCATCTGCGCATTTTTCAGCTTCCACCAAAATCCGCCAGCGACCAGTGCAAAGATCACCACCAGGACCAGAACTTCTGCAACTCCTGGATGATGAGGAATTGGCGCAGGGTTCGGCGCGGTATCGAGAGTTTCACTGTCTTGCTTTTGGAGATCAAGCTTTTTGAGATCGAGGTCCTCTGCGTCAGGTTCGTGTTTATCTACCGCGTCAAGTTCGTGTTTATCTACCGATGCTGGAGCGGCCACCGCGTCGTTTAAGGACGCGACGTCAACTTCGTGCTTAATCTCCGGCGCGGGCGGGGCCGCCGAGACGACCTTTTCAGCAGACGGTGGTTCCGTTGTCTGAGTCAGGGCTGTGTCGGCAGGCGCGATCAGTCCCGCTACGGCGACTTGTGCAGATTCCGCAAAGCGTTCTTCGTCCTCAGGCTTGAGAGCGCCGAGAATGAGCTCGGCAAGGAGTTCCAGGCTGACCACGTCGCTGTCGTTAAAGCCGTACGGCTCGGCTGAGAACGCTTCCAACAAACCAATGACGCGTCGCCGTCCGCACAGCGGCACTGCTACCATGGACCGTGCGCCCAGTTGCCGGCAGGCGTACAGATTCACGCGATCGTCGGTCTCGGTGTCGTCGCAGCGGATAATTTGCGCCATCCGAAAACAGCCTCCGGAGAACGCCGAGTCGCGCTGGATGCGCGCGCCGACATCTGGCTTAATCGTTCCGGCCGAGGCGCGCAGGACAATCTCGTTGTTCTCCGCCAGCGCAATCCCGAGTCCATCTGCACCCGTGATGGCGATGGCTCGCTCCGCCACCATCTGCAGCACTTCGTCCAGAACAAATTGCTCTGGCGCATCAAACTCCGCGGTTGCTGCAATCGTCTCAAATCCATGGAGGCGCGACGCCAAGGCGCGCCGGTTCCGTACCTGCTGATGCAGCGCGGAGAATGCCAGGAGCGCCTGCAGAGCGTTGACACCCGACGGACGAAACTCGCGCGCTTTGCGGAGGACGTTCTTACGAGAATCGTCTTGCCTCGGCCCAGATGAATTCGGCCCGGGAGGCCAAGCCGGTAGCTGCGTTCCGGCCATTCTGGCGTCACCGTCGATCGCTGTCTTGTCTGGCGTGGACTGGTCGAGCGCTGACTGGTCAATCGTCGTTTTGGTGGGAATCGTCGCCATTGCGATTGCGGCCCAGCTGCCTTCCTCGTCGCAAGCGTGGCCATCCAGCCAAGCCATTGTCAATACCGCACTTTGCGTATCCCGTCAACTTCTTAAGCGCCGGGTCGCAACAATGTCCCCGCCGGACTTTTCCAAGCTTTCACTTTAAGTTACCGGGATTTTTGTCCAGTTGCAATTAGCTGATATGCCCTATCGGGCATGATCTTTGGTAAGACCGTCGGGTACTTTTCACATTCCGAACATTTCTGTGGGATCGCCGCAGCGGTCAAACAAACGGGTAAAATCCCTGGCATTTCGCAGACCGAGTTAAAAATATCAGAGAATCGCTTGCGCAGGAGACTTGATGCCCGCACCCCACTCTCATGGATTGCCCGGCCCCACGATTTGCGCCGGAATCGTCATCGCTATGCTGGCGATGATCGTGATTCCGGCCGCCATCACTCTGCACACCGTGCGTACGCCAGCCCCGCTCATTCCGGTGAACCAGACCTCCTCGCCGCTCGGCTATACCTGGAGCCTTCTCCTGTTTATCGTCCCCAGCGCGGTCATTGCAGGATGGTTTCTACCCAGTGAAGGACTGCACGTTCCGCGGCGCGCTTTCTTCTGGACCCTCGTCATACTCGTTCCATTAGGATTCGGTCTCGATTTCGTTTTTGCACAGTGGTTCTTCTGCTTTCCCAACTTGGGCGCGACCCTGGGTATACCTGCGCCAGCACTCGGCCGTTCCGTTCCCTTGGAAGAATATATTTTCTATTTCACTGGGTTCCTCGCAGTTCTTCTGCTCTACATATGGCTCGGGGAGTTCTGGCTGGCCGCTTACAACGTTTCTGATTACCCGAGCGAAGCCAAGAAGATGCGCCGCCTCTTGCAGTTCCATCCGACTTCTCTAATCCTGGCTGCGATTTTGATTGGCGCCGCGTGGTTTTACAAAAAGCATCTTGCGCTTCCGCCAGACCAGGCGGGTTTTCCCGGTTACTTTACATTTCTCGTCCTCGGAGCACTCGCCCCGGCGATGAGTTTCTTCCCGGTGGCGCGGCGCTTCATCAACTGGCGCGCCCTCAGTCTCACGCTTTTCTTTATGTTGCTCGTCAGCCTGCTTTGGGAAGCTACTTTGGCTGTTCCCTACAACTGGTGGAACTTTCAGCACCATCAAATGATCGGTCTCTTCATCGGAGCGTGGTCCGGCCTGCCCATCGAAGAAGTTTGTGTTTGGGTGGCAGTCACTTATGCTACGGCTATCGTCTTCGAGGTCGTGAAGGTATGGCTGGCATCGGAGCGGCCGGTGCGCGATGCACTCCTTGGTGCGAGTGAGAGATCCTAATTCATCATCCGCCACTCTGTTGCGGTGGAACCAATCCAGTTACTGACAGTCTGGCTCTGATGAAAATAAAATTTGAGGTGCAATCTCGTCCGAGCCATTTCTTGGCGGAGAGTATGTCAGTCCTAACAATTCCCGCGCGGCAACCTCGGGTTCACTACCGCCATGAATTGCGGACCTTGACCTATGTCACCCTGGATGAAGCCAACGGCGGCATTGTCCGCAATCTCAACCACGAAGGCGTGGCCGTGCAAGCTGTGGCGCCGCTGCGCGAGCAAGAACGCGTCCGCGTGTCTTTTGAGTTGAGATTTCCTCGCCTCTCTGTCGAAGCCTATGGACAGGTTAGTTGGTCTACACCTACAGGGCAGTGTGGCATTCGCTTCGTAGATCTGCCGGCGCGCACTCGTCATCAGATCGATGAGTGGATTTTTTCCAATCTTTTGGATGCCGCCGCCCGCGATACAATTCATCCTCGCTCGATGTTTGGTGGCCAAACCGCGCTTGAAAATGACGGGCTAACTCTGTCAGCATCGCCGAACCCGCCGATTACGCTCGATCCTGTGGCTGTCCGCAAGTATGAAACATCAACCGTGTCCCCTGTTTACGAGGAAGATTTCGAAGATGATCTTGCTGGGCAGGAGGGCGACCCTGATGTGCAACTGAACTGGTTTTCCCGGCCGCTCTCGGGACCCACATTGGCGCGTATGGTGGATGGCCTGGTGATGTTCGCGGGACTGCTGCTGTTCGCTCTAATTTTTCTGTCGGTGGCTCATGAACTTCCGCAGTGGCCGCTCACTCTATATGCGGCCTTGGCGGCAGCGGTCTTCGTCGTGGCCACGTATCGGATTCTGTTTGCTGTATTTGGACGAGCAAGCCTGGGCGCTTGCCTGGCTCGAGCAGCATCTGGAATTGGGGAGAAAGAAAAAGTTGATGAATCAAGCCGCTTCCGATAACCCTGCAAGCCTCTGAGAACTGGGAGCTGAGAACTGGGAACTGGGAACTGGGAACTGCTTCTCCCTAGTTTGTAAAATACTGTTGCGCCAGCCACAGCCGCAGAGTATGTTTCATCGGCGGCGCCATCTTCACAAAGCGGACGCCAACGTTTCCGCGGCTATCGGACCAGGCTACTTCTACATCGGCGTTCAATCCACAGCTTGTACCGGGAAGCGCAAAACATACATGGGACGCTTCGCGTGCTTCGAATCCATCTTCGACGCGAACCTGCAGGCCGCCTTGACTCAGGTTAATAAGCTGTCCCTTGGTTCTTTGTTTATTGCGGCCACGAAGGGTCACAGGAACCTCCAGTCCGGCGCGGTGATAGCGCAAGCGGCCGTCAAGAATCATATTGCGCGCGGCGGAAAGCGTGTGTACCGCTTGTTCCACAGAAATCGGCTTGTCGAAAGCAAACAGTGCGCCGCTTTCCTCCAAATCGCGTCTTCCCTGCGGACCACCCATGATCACGAGCGGCACCGTGCTTGCCCGCGAGGCTTCGCGCTGCAATTCGCGAAAGAATTGTCCCGTACCGTTGAGGTCACAGTCAACAATCAGCGCATCGACTTTGGATTTCGTTAGGCGGGCGAGAGCTCGTTGCGGTTCGCTCTCGACCGCAACATCGATATGTAAGCCGCCAAGAATGCATTCCAGAACACTGACTTCCTGCCAATCGCGCGAGACTACCATCGATGAGAGTGTCATGCTCTCAATCTAATCGCCTTCGTAACTGTGCCGAAGATAACCAACGTAACGGGGCTCGGGACGTCGGACCTCAGCCCTCAGCCTCGACGCATCGCTCCAACCTAACGCCTTAGGTCTGACGTCCGGGGTCCGCGCTACGGTACCAATCTACCGTGCGACGCAACCCCTCTTCAAAACTCACTTTGGGTTTGTAACCGAGATATTTTTCCGCGAGAGAAATGTCGGCGAGGGAATGCTTGATGTCTCCGCCGCGTTCCGAGCCATAAATAGGAGAGCCGGAATATGAAGTGAGCCCGCGCAGAGCCTCGAAGGTTTCATTCAGACTGACCCTCTGTCCTGTCGCCACATTGAATACCTTGCCCGCAACTTGAGCTGCGGGTGCTCTGCAGGCCAGCAAGTTGGCGTCGACGGCGTTGTCGATGTAAGTGAAATCGCGGCTCTGCTCGCCGTCACCGAAAATAGTGGGTTGTTTTCCGGCGAGCATCAGAGTAATGAACTTTGCCAGCACGCCCGAATATGGCGACGAAGGATCCTGTCGCGGGCCAAAAACGTTGAAGTAGCGCAGCGACACAGTTTCCAATCCATAGCAGCGGTAAAACGAAGTCAGGTAATGTTCGCTGGCCAGCTTGGCCACTGCATAGGGAGAAATCGGATCCGGCGCCATGCCTTCGTTTTTGGGCAGCGTGGGAGTATCGCCATAGGCTGACGACGACGCTGCATAGATCACCCGCTTCACCTTGGCATCGCGGGCTGCCACGAGCACGTTCACCGTGCCATCCACGTTCGCATGGTTGCTTCCGATTGGATCCAGTACTGACTTTGGCACCGAAGGAATCGCCGCTTCGTGCAACACATAGTCAGCGCCTGCACATGCCAACCTCATTGCACCGAGATCGAGAATGTCGGCCTCACGAAACTCGATCTGATCATCGATCTCCGAAAGATTTTCCCGCCTGCCGGTTGAAAAATTGTCTACACCGCGAACCCGTTCGCCCCGCTTCAAAAGCTCCCGAGCCAGAGACGACCCGACAAACCCACCGATACCAGTAATCAGGTAGAGCGCCATAGAGCTTCATCATAACCAATCGAGGGAATCGGTTGTTCTACGATCAGCACCTAGTACCTGGTGCCTGGAACAAAAAACTGATCTGGGAACTGGGAACTGAAAACTAAGCATTGGGAACTGGAAACTGGGAACTGGGAACTACTATTCCCCTTTTCGCAGAGTCCGCAGAAATTCTTCGCGCCCCATCATGTGGCGATCCTTGAAGAAGTTCAGCATGGCCTGCAAAACGGCAGTGGGATTTGCCACCGAAGAAACATCAAATTGGACCATCGGCGCGGACGGCATGGCAATCCGCGAGCCCAGGATCACAGAAGGCCGACAGGCGGAACGCACCAACTCACGCAGCCGGTTGCGATCTTCGTCTGAAACCTTAGAGAAAGAGATGCCCATTCCAAGGCCAGGGTAGGCCACGCGCACTTCTCCGATTGCCTCGACCCGGAAGCCATTGGCTTCAAGCTTCAACTCGAGTCGCGTGCCAACGCGACAGGGGACGGCTGACTCCACGTAGCATCCGTGCATGCTGATATCTGCGAAAGTCGCCCAGGTCGACGTCACTCCACCGATTTCCTGGATTCGCGCGCTGCCTTTGCATTTATATCGCGGGCTATTGCGGCGCTCCGGGATGGCGCCAATTGCTTTGGTTGAGGAGCCGGCAATCGGGGATTGAGCTTGGCTGGAAGCTGCTACCTCGCTCGCCGGAGCAGGTGCAGCACTCGCCCCCTGCGCTGATCCAGACCTCCTCAAGGCGGCCAGGTAAGTGGCCCCGTCATCGGTTTCATCGGACATAGCGGTCGAATCGCCGAATCCGCGCAAGCCTTTGAATGTACGAGCGGTCTCTGCGGGATGCGGTACTGCTCTACTTTACGGAAGATTTGAACGAAACGGTTGCAGTTGGGTCATCTGCAAGCACCATGGAGTTCCAGCGGGTTCCGCTACGGGAAAAGTTTAGGATTGGAACGCAGTCGCGGGGAATCTGGCCACTGATTCCCGGATCTTATTCCACACCGCATCCCGCCCAGCCCCGGTTTTCGCTGAGAAGGGGATCACCGGCAGTTTTGGATATGCTTCCGCGAGCCCTTTCAGCCTGTTAACCAGTTGGTTATTTGAAAGCCGATCACTTTTGGTGGCGATGAGAATAAAGTCGCGGCCTGAGGCATTAAGAAAATCTAAGAGCTGCCGATCGCTGTCTTGCGGGGGAACATTTATGTCAACCAGGGCCAGACACAAAGCTAGCGTGGGGCGGTGGTTAAGGTAAGGTTCGATAAACTTCGGCCACTCCTGCGAAATCTCGCGGGAAATCTTGGCGTAGCCGTAGCCGGGAAGATCAGCGAAGATGACCTCTGGGCGCGGCTTTCCTGGCCATCGCACTTCGAAGAAATTAATGCTGCGCGTGCGTCCCGGCGTGGAGCTGGTGCGGGCCAGCTTGGATTCCACGAGACTGTTAATCACGCTGGACTTGCCAACATTCGAGCGGCCGAGAAATGCGACCTCCGGCAGACTGGGAGCAGGGAAGTGCGCCGCGTCAGTGGCCGCCGCCAGGAATCGGGAGAGAACCCTCATGTGCCAGTGTGCAATGTAGCGGGGAAGGTTGGCAAGCACGGTAGCGTCGGGCGGTGGATCAGTTTGAACTCCTATGTTTCCCTTCGTCCCGTGTCATGCTGAGCGCAGCCGGCTTTCAGGCGGAAGGAAGGATCTCCCCCAGAGTGCGCCACGTTCGGGATGTTGCAGGCCGAGATCCCTCACCCCGCTGAAGAACGCCGGGTATCGGGACGACACGCTGAATGGTGGCCTACTATGCTGGCGCCGAACACTGCGCTTAACTCTTGCGGAACTGCTTGCTCAACGTAAGCGCCTGGTGCTGGTACGACGATCCTATATTCGTTCCATAGATTTTGTTGGGGCGGCAGAGCAGAGGCATGTAGTTCAGACGACCGACGAGTTGCCCGTGCTCAATCAGAAACGGAACTTCATGGGCGCGAACCTCGAGTACGGCGCGGGTTCCCTTGATATCGCTGGAGCCGTAACCAAATCCAGGGTCGAAGAAGCCGGCGTAGTGAATCCGAAATTCGCCGTCGGAAGGATCGAAAGGAACCATCTCTGCCGCGTATTCCGGAGGGACCCGCACCCGCTCGCGGGACGCAAGAATATAAAAGTCGTCAGGCTCGAGAATCAGATTCTTGTTGGTACTCTGGTGACGGACTTCCCAGAACTCCTCCGTTGCGTAGTAATTAATCCGGTCGAGCTCGATTGCGGGAGCATAACGTTTCGCCTTATAGGCAATGATTTCGCCGGGTTCGGAGCCTTCGAGGTTTACTGTGATTCTCAATCCGCGTTCGGTGCGTGCTTTGCTCGGGGAGTCTTCCTCGTCCATATAGACCAAAGGTTCTTCCTGATCCAACCCTTTGATTGTCCGGTCACCGGCTCGCGGATTTCCCTGTACGAAGCGCAACTGGCTTAGCCTCATTCCCGCTCGAATGGCAACCGTGAATGTGCGGGAGACAACTTCGGCATAGAGTTTTCCTTTGTAACCCGGAGGCACGCGGTCGAATTCGGTGCCGTAGTCGGTGATCAATCGGGTGAAAATGTCGAGGCGCCCGGTCGTACTCTTTGGATTAGCCTTCCCCGAAATATTTTCCGGTAAATTCAACTCCTCGACCAAGGGGATGATGTAAACGCAATCTTTTTCGAAAACCGGCGCGCCGGTGAGATCGACACGAGTCATGCGCAGTTCTTTAATTTTTGCTTCGACCGTACTATTTGGGCCGGGGAGAAAACTGGCGCGCACGCGGTGCGCCATGTCGCCGAGGCGCAGATCGAGACTCGCCGGTTGGATGTGGTCAGGATTGACGGCAGGGGCGGCGATTATGTTCCCACGATCGATGAGGGCACTGATTTCCTGCGAAGGTAGTATTCCCGTCGTCCGAGCTTGTGCCTCTTCTGCTGGCAACTCCGGCCCGTTTTCGAAAGCAATTTGGCTTTGGTTAGGCGTGGACATCGTAAGGAGTCCCTATTGTAACGCGTCACAGGAAATAGGACGATCAGGCAGTTCCCACCAAGAACTGTCATCCTGAGCGGAGCAGATGGTGCGCGACAGCGAGCCATCTGCGGAGTCGAAGGACCCCCTGCACGCCCGGTACCGAAATCAGCACAGCAGGGAGTTCTTACGATGCAGTCCGGTTTCATGACGGAAACTCCCTGACGAGTGCCTAGTGACACTCAGTTGGAAGGGATCCTTCGACTGTGTTGTCGTCCGATATCGCGCACGGCAATTCCGCTCAGGATGACAGCGGCTAAACGTTAGGTCAGTTCCAGGGGACTACTGGTGCGCTGTCGGGCTATCGCCGGTGTTCGAGGTCAAAGGTGCGATCGGCTGCGTGGTTTCTTCTGCATGGAATGTGGGCAGGGGAGATTCCAGCGCGATCTGCAGCACCTGATCCATAGTATCGACGAAGTGCATCTTCATGGCGGTGCGCAAATTTTCGGGAACCTCAGCCAAATCTTTCTCATTGTCCTGCGGCAGGATCACTTCGAAGAGTCCGGCACGGTGCGCGGCCAGCAGTTTTTCCTTGAGTCCGCCGATCGGAAGGACTTTGCCGCGCAGTGTGATTTCGCCGGTCATCGCCAGATCGCGACGCACGGGAATCTTGCTCAGCGCGCTGGCGATCGCGGTTGCAATCGTAATACCCGCCGATGGTCCATCTTTCGGGATGGCGCCTTCCGGAACGTGCACGTGCAAATCGAGTGTGCGGTAGAAATCGCGAGTCAGGCCGAGACGATTGGCCCGCGAACGAACGTACGACAAAGCAGCCTGTGCCGATTCCTGCATCACATCGCCGAGCTTGCCCGTCAGAGTGAGCTTGCCTTTGCCGTCGACCACCGTCGCTTCGGTGCTGAGGATGGAGCCGCCAACTTCGGTCCAAGCCAAGCCGGTGACTAATCCCACTTCACTCTTTTCATGCGCCAGTGTGTCGCGGAACTTGATTACGCCGAGGAAGTCGGTGACATTCTCACCGGTAACCGCGATCGTATAGTTCTGGCCTTCCTTCACCACCTTGCGCGCAACTTTGCGGCAGACATTGCCAATTTCACGCTCGAGATTGCGCACCCCAGCTTCGCGCGTGTAGGCGCGGATGAGCGTGGTGATGGCGTCATCGGAGAACTTCACGTTCTTTTCCGACAAGCCGGCCTGCAGCATCTGCTTCTTAACCAGAAATTGCTTGGCGATCTCGACTTTTTCCTGCTCGGTGTAGCCGTGCAACCGGAGCACTTCCATGCGATCCTGCAGCGCGGGAGGAATGGTGTGCATCACGTTCGCGGTGGCTACGAAGAAAACCTGCGACAGGTCATATTCGACGTCGAGATAGTGGTCGACGAACATATAGTTCTGTTCGGGATCGAGTACTTCGAGCAATGCCGCTGACGGGTCGCCGCGGAAGTCCATCGACATCTTGTCGACTTCGTCGAGCATGAAGACTGGATTCTTGGTGCCGGCCTTCTTCATCATCTGGATAATCTGGCCGGGCAACGCGCCGATATAAGTACGCCGGTGGCCGCGAATCTCGGCCTCATCGCGTACTCCGCCGAGCGACATGCGCACGAACTTACGTCCAGTAGCCTTGGCGATCGACATGCCCAGCGAAGTCTTGCCAACGCCGGGAGGTCCAACGAAACAAAGAATCGAGCCCTTGGGATTCTTCACCAACTGGCGCACTGCGAGGAATTCGAGAATGCGCTCCTTGATTTTCTCCAGGCCGTAATGATCTTCGTTGAGAACTTTCTCGGCGCGCGCGATGTTGCGGATTTCCTTAGAGCGCTTCTTCCACGGCACCGCCAGCAGCCAATCCAGATAGTTGCGCGAGACCGTGGATTCGGCAGACATAGGCGGCATCGCTTCCAGCTTTTTCAGTTCCTGCAGCGCCTTGTCTTTCACTTCTTTGGGCATGCCGGCGGCTTCGACCTTTTTCTTCAGTTCGTCGAATTCGCTTTTCTCACCGCGGCCCAGTTCTTTCTGGATGGCCTTGATCTTTTCGTTGAGGTAATACTCTTTCTGCGCTTTCTCCATCTGCCGCTTCACGCGCGACTGTATGGTGCGGTCGACGTTCAGTTTTTCGATTTCCACATCGAGCACGTCGGCGATGCGGGTCAGCCGCTCCGAGGGATCGAAAATCTCAAGCAATTCCTGTTTTTCTTCGATGGAAAGCTGCAAATTCGCCGCGATAATGTCGGTGAGCTTGGCTGGATCCTCCATGCGCACGGCCGAGATCATGGTCTCGTAATTGAGCGCCTGGCAAAGCTTTACATACTGCTCAAAGAGCGTGGTCACCCGCTGCATGCTGGCTTCGATCTGCGCGTTCATCTCCGTGGGGTAGCGGGCCACCCGCACATTCGCCTGCATGTACCCATCGGCGTCCGTGGCCTGTAAGAGCCGACCGCGCTCAACGCCTTCCACGAGAACCTTAATATTGCCGTCGGGCAGCTTCAGGCTTTGGACGATATTGACGATGGTGCCGACCTGATAGATCTCGTTCGACTTCGGCTCGTCGATGGAGGCGTCGTGTTGCGTAGCCAGGAAGATTTTCTTGTCCGCAGCGAGCGCTTCTTCGAGAGCGCGCACGCTGGACTCGCGGCCCACGACGAACGGCGTCATCATAAAAGGGAAGATGACCACGTCCCGGATGGGCATCATCGGTAGCTTTTTGGACTCAAATTTTTCCTTGGCTGTGGTCACTCAATCTCCCCGGAGTCGCGCGGAATGATACCTGATAATGTGCGTTCGTCCAACTCTTGCCAGTTTACTCCCTTTTGTCTATCCCGCCTTGTCTAAGGTGGCAACCGATGCACTGCGCTTCTCCACCATCTCGCGCGTGACCTCAAACTCCTTTAGTTTCTTCTGGCTAGGCAGCTGGAACATCAGGTCAAGCATCAGCTCTTCGAGGATCATGCGCAGTCCGCGAGCACCCACTTTGCGGGCCATGGCCTGGCGGGCGACGGCGCGCAGAGCCTCTTCGCTGAACTTCAAGCGTACATTTTCAAACTCAAAGAGGCGCTGGTACTGCTTGATGATGGCATTCTTGGGGCGGGTGAGGATCTCGATGAGGGCAAATTCGTCAAGATCTTCGAGCATGCCTACCACCGGCAGGCGTCCGACGAATTCCGGAATCAGGCCAAACTTGATCAAATCTTCCGGCTGGATCTCGCTCAACAGTTCGAAGTTCCGTTTGCGTGAGACCGCAACGTCCTCTTTTTCGGCCTCCTCGCCGCCACGGAAGCCCAGCGACTTTTTCCCCACGCGCCTTCCAATAATCTTTTCCAGCCCGACAAATGCCCCACCGCATATAAAGAGGATGTTGGTGGTGTCGACCGGAGTGAATTCCTGGTGGGGATGCTTGCGGCCGCCCTGCGGAGGAACATTCGCAATTGTGCCTTCCAGAATTTTGAGCAGCGCCTGCTGCACGCCTTCGCCGGAAACGTCTCGGGTAATCGAGGGATTCTCGTCCTTGCGCCCGATCTTATCGATTTCGTCGATGTAGATGATGCCGGTCTGGGCACGGCTCACATCGCCTTCGGCGGCCTGCAGAAGCTTAAGGATTATGTTTTCGACGTCCTCGCCTACATAGCCGGCTTCCGTGAGAGTGGTGGCATCGACGATGGCAAACGGTACGTCTAGCATGCGCGCCAGAGTCTGTGCCAGTAGCGTCTTGCCAGTGCCTGTGGGACCGATAAGCATGATGTTCGACTTGCTCAATTCGATTCCGTCATTTGACTTCTGGCGGTTCATGAAGATGCGCTTGTAGTGGTTGTAAACCGCGACCGAGAGCTTCTTCTTGGTCTGCTCCTGCCCGATCACGTATTCGTCGAGGAAGGTTTTGACCTCCTGCGGTTTCGGGAGTTGGTTGGGCGGAGCGGTTGCCGGAGTGGCCGTGCGATCGTCCTCAAGAATGGAATTGCAGACCGCCACGCACTCATCGCAAATATAGGCGCGCGGATAGTCGCTGGGCGACGAGATCAGTTTGGCTACGGCATCCTGCGACTTGTGGCAGAACGAGCAACGCAGAATCTCGTCGGAGGACTTAGTTTTCACTCGGCTTTCACTCCTTTTCTCTAGTACCGAGTACCAAGTACCGAGTTGCGAGTACGGGCAATTTGCTCGGGACTCGGTCTGACTCGGCACTGCTTTCTCGAAGGCAGATCATACAGCTTTTCCAGTCTTATAGATGATATCGTCTATGATTCCGTATTCCTTAGCCTGCTGCGCGTTCATAATAAAATCGCGCTCCACGTCCTTTTCTACCTTATCGAGCTTCTGCGTGGTGTGCTTGGAAAGTAACTGGTTTGTTATCTCGCGCATGCGCAGGATCTCCCGAGCGTGGATGTCAATGTCGGTGGCCTGTCCGGACAATCCTCCCATCGATGGTTGATGGATGAGGATGCGCGAATTGGGCAATGCCAGCCGCTTCTTGGGCTCGCCAGCCGCCAAAAGCAAAGCGGCCATTGAGGCGGCCTGGCCCACGCACAGCGTCATCACGTCATTCTTGACGTACTGCATGGTGTCATAAATGGCCATGCCTGCCGTGATGGAGCCTCCCGGAGAGTTGACGTAAAGCTGAATGTCTTTCTCGGGATCTTCCTGAGCCAGGAACAGCATTTGTGCAATCACCAGATTGGCGATGTTGTCGTCGATCGGCGTGCCGATGAAAATAATGTTATCGCGGAGCAGCCGGGAATAAATGTCGTAGGCGCGTTCGCCACGTCCGGTCTGCTCGATGACCATTGGTACCAACATCATTTGCGGATCGTTTTGCTTCATGGTTATCTAACCTGCCGCACCTGCCACACTCCGCCCCGAATTACGCTCTCGCGGCTTGGGGAGGATCGAAAGTGGTCCACGTATTTTTCGATTTACGCGGACTGGTGATAAAGAAAATCGAGGGTCTTTTCGCTGCGGATTCTCATTCGGATTCTATCGAGGCCCCCATCCTGTGTCAAACGCGCCCGGACCGCCTCGGAAGTCTGTTTTGACTGTTGCGCGAGAGATTCCAGTTCGCGGTTCATCTCCGCATCGGTGACCTCGATTTTTTCGAGGTCGGCAATTCGCTCCAGCAGTAAAGAAGACTTTACGTCATGCACCGCCTGATCCCGCTGCCCGGCCCGGAGCCGGGGCAGATCCATTTTCTTCAAGTCCTCCATCTTCATCCCTTGCGCCGCCAGCGCGCGCAGGCCGCGCTCGAGGCGCAGATCGATCTGGCGGTCGACTAAAGACTCGGGTACGTCAAAGTCGTTGCGCTTCACGAGTTCGGCGACGAGCTTGTCTTTGGCTTCCCGCTCGGCGTTGTGCCGCCGTTCCGCTTCCATATTCTCGCGGATCTGTTTGCGAACCTGATCGAGAGTTGTGAACTCGCCCAACTCTTTGGCGAAATCGTCGTTGAGTTCGGGCAGGCTCTTTTGCTTGATGCCGTTCACCTTCACCGTATACACAAAAGTTTTTCCAGCGAGCCGTTTGTCGGGAGCGTCCTCGGGATAGATCACATCGAACGTGCGCTCATCGCCGGAGGAAGCGCCGCTAAGATTCTGAGTAAATTCCGGCACAGTATTCTTGCCGCCCATTTCGATGAGCACATCGTCCATATGCACGGGATTGGCCTTCGCCTCCGCGACATCCGTGCCATCTTTCGGCTTCCCGTCCATGGAGGCCTGTGCGAAATCGCCTTCGGCGAGAGTTCGCCCCTCGACGGTGGTATAGGTCGCGTGCTGCTCCCGTACGTTGGCGAGCGCCTGCTCCACTTCCTCGTCGGTCACGGCAATCTCCGGCTTGTCGGCGCGTAAATCCTTGTAACCTTCAACCTGGATTTCCGGGAGCACTTCGAAGCTCGCCTTGAAGCGCAACGGTTCGCCATCATGAATGTGCAGATCGGTGACGCGGGGCTGCGAAACGGGGATCAGCCCTTGCTTTTCCGCTTCCTTGCGAAAATATTTCGGAATCAGAGCCTCGGCCACATCGCTCTTCAGCCCTTCGCCGAAGCGTTGGCGGATGATAGACGCGGGCACGTGTCCGGCGCGAAAACCGGGCAGCCGCGCGCTCTTCTGATAGCGCTGAATCTGCAACTCGGTTTCGCGGGCAACTTCGGCGGCAGGGATCTCGACCGAAATCTCGCGCTTGATGTCCTTCTTATTCGGTTCCGCCGTTGCCGCGTCTGTGGTTTCTGTAGGGCTCACGTTTCGCCTTTCACAACCCGCCTGGTCCAGGAGGCTCCGTCGAGTAAACGGAACCGCACTGAATTCATATGGCGTTAATTTGAGTGTAAAGACAGACGGAAGCAGCGTCAAACGGTGGAAGTAGGCTGCGCCTACCTTCTTCCATTGCTGGCGTACTCTTCCCCATAGTGGAGGTAGGCTCGTTTAAGGGCTAACTCGAAATCGACGGGCTGGCGGGGGCCTTCGTTAGTCCGCTGAGCGTCGCACCAATGCATAAGGTCAGCAAGCAAATCGGCCAATACTGTTTCTGGGTCGGCACCCAGATCCGTTTTCTGACCAGCCGCCCGCGCAAAGGTGGCCATGGTCAGCATGCCCCAAGCAGCGCGATCGGCATTGCTAGGACTAATTCCGGCTAAACGATCAACCATCGTGTCAGGTCTCCTTAATTTCAGATCGGCAGGCGCCACATTACCATCTCGCCAACGGCTCTGCAGCCCGGAGTGTGTTCTAGTTTAGAACACATCAGACCTCTAAGCAAAGTACCCTCTCTCTGTGAAAAAAAAGCCTGCGCGTAAAAACATCATTGGCAGGCGCGTGGCACGGGTCCGTAAAAGTCTTACGCCAGCTCTAACCCAGGATGCCCTTTCAGGAAGGTTAGCTCGGCGCGGCATCCAGCTCGATCGTGCAGCCGTGGCCAAGATCGAAAACGGTCTCCGTCACGTGCTTGACTATGAGCTTAAGGCTCTCGCCTATGCGCTAGGCGTGGACGTAGATTCGCTTCTCGGGAACGAAAAAGAAGGGTATTGATGAAGGCCCGTGAGCGGAAAGCCCTTCGGATCAAGTTGCTGGAGGAACAGTACGGCATCTGTCCGGTCTGCGGATACGGCAGTGACTACTGCTACTTCCACGCTCGCAACGTTGCACACTCCGGCGAATGCAAGAAGCAGGCCGTGGTCGTCTTGGAGCACAACCACGGACACTGCAAGGATGGATGCGAGGCGTGCATCCGCGGAGTAGTTCACCACGCGTGCAATAGGTTCATAGCGTTCATTGAGGCAAGTCCCCAAGCGCATGACAGGCTTCTAACGCCGTGGCTCAGAAGCTTCCTGTCGAAGGGAGGCAAGAAGTAGTAGATGGCTGAACACCTCCCCCACTGGCTAACCGTCCTCAACCATGAGCTAATCGCCTGCACCCGTTGCCCTCGCCTCGTGGCCTATCGCGAGCAAGTGGCCCGCGAGAAGCGCCGGGCTTACCGCGACTGCGAATACTGGGGCAAGCCTGTGCCTGGTTTCGGCGATCCCGAGGCTCGCGTGCTGATCATGGGACTGGCTCCGGGTGCGCACGGCTCCAACCGTACTGGACGCCCGTTTACTGGCGACGCGTCCGGCAAGTTCATGTATCCCGTGCTGTATGAGACGGGATTCGCCAACCAGCCCAACGCCACCGATCGCAACGACGGGCTTGAGCTGAACGATCTTTACATCACGGCGGCGGTCCGCTGCGCGCCACCCGCGAACAAACCCACGCCGCAGGAACTCGCCGAATGTTCGTATTTTCTCGACCGCGAGATTGCAGGATTAAAAAGAGTAAAGGTGGTGGTCGCGCTGGGCAAAATCGGCTTCGACGCCTATCTGAATTATTTGAAGCGTCGCAACCTTCTGCTCACCAAGCAACCCTATCTCTTCAAACATGGCGCCAGTTACCGGTTACCCGAAGGTAAGGTGTTACTCGCGTCTTACCATCCCTCGAACCAGAATACGCAGACGGGCAAGCTGACGCGAAAAATGTTTGTCGAGATCTTTAAAGAGGCGGCAAGACTTGCCGATGAATAATGTGAGGCGCCGCCGGGCGGATCGTTGCACCTTACCCCATCCAATGGGGGCCCTAATGGACAAACTGGGGTCACGAACCGGGGTGGCGCCTATCTCAGTCTAGAAGCCCACCATAACCGGCTCCGGCTCAAGGCGCACGCCCCAAATTTCTTCCACGCGATGCTGGATCTGGTCTTTCAGCGCAAGAACGTCGGCGGCGGTGGCTCCGCCGCGATTGACGATAGCCAGCGCGTGTTTGGTCGAGATGCCAACCCGCCCAGAGCCAAATCCTTTCGCGAAGCCGGAGCGCTCGACCAGCCACGCTGCCGAAACCTTCTTGCGGCTTTCGAGTGCGGGATAGCTGGGCACGGTTAATCCTCGCGCGGCTGCGCGCTTCTTCAAGTCGTTGTGTTGCTCTTCGGAAAGCACCGGATTCTTGAAAAATGAGCCAGCGCTCTGGCAATCCGGATCTCCCGGAACGAGCAGCATCCCTTTGAGAGCGCGGATATGGCGCACCGCCTCACGAGTTTCAGCGAGATTAGGAGGCGTCTCGCGACCCTCGAAATGGCGCTTCAAATCGGCGTAACTGATGCGCGGGCTCCCGTCGGGGGTGAGCGCGTAAGTAACGCGCAGAACGATGAAACGTCCACGCTCGGTGCTGTTAAAGATGCTGGACCGATAGCTGAACTCGCACGCTTCAGGGCAGAGTTCGCGTACCTGGCCATCTTTCAAATCCAAAACCTGCACGGCAGAGATCGTTTCGGAAACTTCCTGTCCATACGCGCCAACGTTCTGCACCGGAGTACCGCCGACACTGCCCGGAATGCCACTCAAGCATTCCACGCCGGCGCAGCGTGCTCGCACCGCGTCCGAGACGAACTTGTCCCAGGATTCGCCGGCGCCGACATCGAAGAGAACTTTGCCGTGTTCGTCATCGCCGTGTTCATCATGGGCGCTGCGCCGGTCGATCCCTTGGAGCGCTATCTTCAGCACCAGGCCGGGCCAGCCGGAATCAGCGACTACCAGATTGCTGCCGCCGCCCAGCGCGAACAGGGGCAGGTTGCGCGAGCGAGCCCAAGTCACGGCCTCCTGCACTTCGCCGACGTTTTTGGCGGCGACGAAATACCTTGCCGAGCCTCCGATTCTGATGGTGGTCAGAGGAGCGAGCGGAATGTTTTCCTGCAGAAACACGAATGAGTTCAAATATACACAGGGAGGAAAGTGGGAGGCATCGCAGCGCGCCTCATTGGACAAAATTATTTCTTCGCTCCACATTTCGGAGACACTAGCAATTGACATGCTGGAGTCTCGCTTTTTAATATGACTCTAGTTAATATGACACTAGGCCCCGCACTGTTCCAGTGTGGCTCGGCGCAACGGTTGAGGACTCTCGCTGTTGACAAGAACTGAATATGATTACTGCAAAAGAATTGACCAAGCGGTACGCCCGCACCACCGCCGTTGATCACATCTCATTTGAAGTGGCGAAGGGGCAGATCGTTGGATTTCTCGGCCCCAACGGCGCCGGTAAGACCACGACCATGCGCATTCTCACCTGCTTTCTGCCGCCATCTGCCGGCACGGCGACCGTGGCTGGTTTTGATGTGCTCGAACACCCGCTTGAGGTCAAGCGGCGAATCGGCTATCTGCCCGAGACCCCGCCCATCTATCCCGAGATGGAGACGGTCGAGTATCTGAGATTTGTGGGCAAGCTGAAAGGGCTGAGAGGCGCAGATTTGCAGAAAAGCGTCGACTACGTTTGCGGCCGGTGCGCGATAGCCGATGTCAAAACCAAGCTTCTTGGAAAGTTATCCAAAGGCTACCGGCAAAGAGTTGGTCTGGCGCAGGCGATTATTCACAATCCCGACGTGCTGATTCTCGACGAGCCCACAGCCGGACTCGATCCCAAACAGATCAACGAGACGCGAGACCTCATCAAAGATCTGGCCGGCGACCACACCATTGTCCTCAGCACACATATTCTTCCCGAAGTCGAGCAGACCTGCGAACAAGTGATCATCATCAACCAGGGAAAACTGGTGGCGACTGATTCGGTGCGCAATCTGCAGGCGCGGGCTCGCGGCGCCGAATCCGTTGTGCTCGAGATCGCTGGACGCAATGGAAATCTCGACGCTCCGATCGTGCAGCACAAACTGGAGCAAGTCTCCGGCGTCAGCCGGGTGGAGTGCAAAGAGCAGGTTGACAGCCGTTTCCGTTTCGAAGTGGAGAGCCAGAAGGGACGCTTGGTTCGGGGCGATCTGGCGCGCGCCGTGGTCGAGTCTGGCTGGGATCTCAATGAACTTCGGCCATCTGCCATGAGCCTTGAAGAAATTTTCCTTCAGCTCACGGGAAGCCCGTCTTCTGACGATGAGAAAGTCTCGGCGAAGGAGTCGCAGCAATGAGAAATGTATGGATCATTTGCCGAAAAGAATTGGGCAGCTACTTCGTCTCGCCAGTCGCCTATATCTTGCTGCTCATGTTTGGCGTGATCTTCGGTTTCTTTTTCTGGAATGCGCTCGGTGTTTTCGTGATTGAGGGCATGGAGATGCAGATGCGCGGCCAGACATTCCCCATGAATCTCAACGAGCAGATCATCCGGCCTCTTTTGTCGAACGTAGGCGTGATCGGGTTGTTTTTCATTCCCATGATCACCATGCGGCTGTTCGCGGAAGAGAAGCGCACCGGCACGATCGAATTGCTTTCGACCTCTCCGATCCGCGACCTGGAAATCATCGTTGGCAAATGGCTGGCGGCGATGGTGCTCTATTCCTGCTTGCTCCTTTTCACAGCCCTGAACTTTGCATTTCTGTTCAGGTACGGCAATCCGGATTGGAAGCCCCTGGCGATAGGGTATCTGGGTCTGTTGCTGCAGGCAGGCGCGCTGCTGGCGATCGGCACCTTCATCTCTACACTCACCAGGAATCAGATCATCGCCGGCGCGGTGACCTTCGGTGTGGAATTGTTGCTGTGGGTAATTGGCTGGGTCGGCGAATATGAAACTGCAAGCTGGGCGCGAGTGCTCTCCTACTTGTCGATCATTTCGCACTTCGATTCATTCGGCCGAGGTGTGCTCGACTCCAAGGATGCAGTTTTTTATCTTACAGCGATTTTTCTGGGTCTCTTCTTTACGGCGCGTTCCATGGAATCCCTGCGCTGGAGGTCATAATGGCAAGCCAATGGCTAAAGGCCAGACAAACGAAGTACGCGGCCTACGCAACTACCTACATTCTTGTTGTGATCGCAGTCATCATTGTTGCCAACATACTGGCGGATCGTTACAACAAGTCGTACGACGCGACCTCGAACAAACGCTATAGCCTCTCTGAGCAGACCGCCAAGATCGTCAAGGGTCTGAAGCAAGACGCGACCATCACCTACTTCAACCAGAGCACGCGATTTCGCGACGGGAAGGATCTGCTGGACGAATATGCGAACCTCTCTCCGAAGGTGCACGTGGAATACATTGATCCAGACAAAAATCCACAAGCTGCGAGAGAAGCGGGCGTCACGGAGTTCGGTAAAGCGATCGTCCAGGTCGGGTTGAAAAAGGACGAAGCCAAGAGCATGACGGAAGAGGGTGTTACTGGCGCCTTCATCCGCGACCTGAAGAGCAGCACGCGCACGGTTTGCTTTGCCGCCGGCAGTGGCGAGCATCAACTCAACGATAGCCAGCGCGAGGGCCTTTCGCAATTTAAGGATCGCCTCGCCAAGGACGACTACGAAACAAAGAGCGTCGACCTGTTGCAGAAGGCCGAGGTCCCCAGCGAATGTACCACTCTGGTCATTGCCGGTCCCACGAAGGACTATCAGCAGCCGGAAGTGGATGCGATCAAGAAGTATGTCGAGGATGGCGGCCGCGCCTTGCTGCTGCTCGACCCGCCGCTCAAACTTGGCCACGAAGAAATCGCCGAAAACGATGCGCTTACCAACTTGCTGCAAAGTTGGGGCGTGACCATGGACAAGGATCTGATTCTCGATCTGAACCCGATTGGACAATTAGCCGGGCTCGGACCGCAAGTGGCGCTGGTCACCAGCTATGGCTCTCAGCCGATTGTGAACGATATGAAAGGAACGGCAACTGGTTTTCCTCTGTCGCGCTCGATCGAAATCAAGAACACCGACAAAACCAGCGTGCAGAAGCTGTTCGATTCGTCCGGCACGAGCCTGGCGACGAGCAACTTAAGATCACCAGCCGTCGACGTGAATGATCCCAAAAATAAGAAAGGGCCTCTGACCATCGCGGCGGCAGGCACGTACAACACGGGCAAGGAGAAATCCCAGGGACGTTTTGTCGTCGTAGGAAGCTCGTCCTGGATTGCCAACCGCTTTATCGATTTCAATGGGAACAGCGACCTGGCCACGAACACCGTCAACTGGCTCGCGTCCGATGAAGACTTGATCTCCATCCGGCCTAAGCAGCAGGATGATCGCCGCATTACGATGACACGCGCGCAGTTGAGCTGGGTTCGCGCTATCAGCCAATTCCTGTTACCCGGAATCGTTGTCGTCGTCGGCATTGGAGTGTGGTGGAAGAGGAGGTAAACAAATTCCTCGGCTTCGAGGAATGTCCGATTCGAGGATTGACCGGAAGCCCCATGAAAATTCGTAGCCTGATTTTCGCAATGTTGGTACTCCTCGCGCTCGTCGGTACGCTCTACTGGTCCGAACGCAAAAAGCCGGTTGATGAAGTCGCAAAGGCATCCGCCACATCGCCCGCTATCCTCAAGTTGGACCAGGCATCGATCACTCAACTTGGGATAAAGCCGAGGAATGGCGAGCCGGTCGCTCTCACGAAAGGCAATTCCGGTAGTTGGCAAATCGTGCAACCAAAACCTTTCGGCGCCGATCAAAGCACCGTTTCCAGCATGCTCTCTTCGCTGTCCTCCTTGAACTCCGAGCGCGTGGTCGAAGACAAAGCATCCGATGTGAAGCAGTTTGGTCTCGATCAGCCCGCTGTCGAAGTAGACATCACCGAAAAGAACAATAAGAGCCAACAGCTCCTGATCGGGGATGCCACGCCTGCGGGGAGTTCGGTGTACGCGATGCTGGCGGGAGATCCTCGCATCTTCACCATGGCCAGCTACAACAAAACCAGCATCGACAAGAGCCTGGATGACCTGCGCGACAAGCGCCTGCTGACGGTGAGTCCAGACAAAGTGAGCCGATTGGAACTGATCGAAAAAAATCAGGAAATTGAGTTTGGACGCTATAAAGACGAATGGCAAATCCTGAAGCCCAAACCTCTGCGTGCCGATAGTGTTCAGGTCGGTGAATTGGTTGCGAAGTTGACCGATGCCCGGATGGATCTCAGCGGGTCGGATAAGGAGGCGAAGCAAGCCGCATCGGCATTCGCTCAAGCCGCGCCAATAGCAACGGCAAAAGTAATTGATCCGTCCGGAACGCAAGAGCTCCAAGTTCGCAAGAGCAAGAACAAAGACACATATTTCGCAAAGTCGAGCGTGGCCGATGGCGTCTATAAAGTTGACTCGAGCCTTGGCCAGGCGCTCGACAAAAAACTCGACGATTTCCGCAACAAGAAGCTGTTCGACTTCGGCTTCAACGAACCCACCAAGATCGAGATGCACGCTGGCTCTAAGGCTTATTTCCTGACGAAGGCCGGCGCCGACTGGTGGTCGGATGGAAAGAAGTTGAATTCCGGGAGCGTGCAAACCTTAATCTCAGACCTGCGAGATTTAGCCGCCAGCAAGTTCGTCGATTCCGGTTTCGCCAACCCCACAATTGAGATCACGGTATCCTCTGACGATGGCAAGCGCGTGGAGAAGGTTTCAATCGTGAAATCGGGCGACGGTTTCGTCGCCAAACGCGAGAATGAGCCGACTCTTTACTATCTGGACTCAATCCCGGTCGAAGCGCTTCAAAAAGCCGCAGGTGACATCAAACCGTAACCGCGATCCGCGGCGACGGCCATGACATCCGACTTGGACCACACGAACAATCCGCGACCAACCACTCGTCAAGGATATCGGGCCGTGCGCGAAGGGTCGCGCAATGGACACACCGCGATTGGTTTGGCGCCGAGGAGTTCCCGTTTCCAAAAGCCGGAGGGCGTCGCGAGTAAGTTTGCCCGCTCGGCGAGGCTGCGCATCGCGACACGGTGACTAGGTCTCAAGCAGCGTGCCGAGTACCTCGGGCCAGCGAGTTTCGAAGTCGCTGTCTCGTTGGAGTCCGCGTTGCAACACATTCTGGATTCGCTGCTGCGCTTCAGGCCACGTCAGCGCGGTCTCAAAGGAGGTGATGGCGTCGAGGAGCCGGCCGGCGGACGGCAACGAGACCTGGTTGACGAGATTCTTCGCGGCGGCGATGGCACGCCGGTCGAAGGAGGCGATCCGGCGCGCGAGTGCGTCGACGAAGCCGTCCACCTCGGCGTCTGGAAGTGCCCGGTTGACGTATCCGTATCGTTCCGCGGTGTCGCCGTCGAAATCGTTCGCGCCGAGAACGATTTCGAGCGCCCGGCCCCGACCGACCAGATGTGGAAGACGTTCCGCACCGCCGCCGCCGGGATGCAGTCCCACTCCGACTTCGGGCTGGCCGAGTCGCGTGTTCTCGCGCGACGCGAAGCGCATGTCGCAGGCGAGGACGAACTCGCTGCTCATGCCCCGGACGCAGCCTCGGATCTTCGCGATGCTGACGACCGGGGACTTGGTGAGACGTACGAACGTATCTATCAGGATCGGGAGCCCCGACAGCAGTCATGATGTTCCCTATCTTGCCGGTCAAATCAAAGTGGGCAAGGTAAAACTCGGGGTTCGCGCTTTCGAATACGACGACCCGCAGGCTCGGGCTGGCGTTCATTCGCGCGAGCAGGTCCTGTAGGGCTTCGAATATGCTGGCGTCTACGATGTTGAAAGGCGGGTAATCGAACACAACCCTCCAGTACGCAGGCGTTTCCTCGATCACCCGCACGTGCGCCACTGATTCAGTCATGGCAAAAAACACCTTGGTCTCATTGTTCAACCGAACTGGACATCGTCAACTGACACCAAATCATCGCGCTGCATCGGCCACCCAACTGAATGGTTACCGAGACTGCTGAAGCGCCGCTGGCCGACGATACGATTCTCGACCCGCTTTACGCTGCTGCCTTGGCCTCTTGAACTGCATTTGCGGCCGCACGGATGACATCGATCACTACGTCCGGGTGAGAGAGCATGGGGACGTGGCTGCTGGCGACCTCGGTCACTTTGGCGCCCATGCGCTTAGCAACGAACCGCTCCATGTCGGGGTGGACGGTGCGATCGTTCTTGGCGACGATGTACCAGCTTGGCTTCGATTTCCAGGCAGTTCCTCCGACTTTCGTGTTGAACAGGTCGGCATCCGGTACGCACTGGGTCGCCCAAACCAGCTTCTTTTCCTGCTCGGACAAATCGCCTGCAAAACAGTCGATGCCTTCCGAACGCAGCCAGATACGTCCGTCCGCGACTTCGATGTAGGAAAAGACGTCCGTCGTCGGAAAGTTAGACTGCTGTGTCTGAGATGTCTCGTCGGCGTCCGGAGCGAGCGCGGCAATGTAAACCAGCCCCGCAACGCGGTCGTCGGTTCCGGCGCCGGTGATGACGCTTCCGCCGTAAGAGTGACCGACAAGAATGGCCGGGCTGCTGACCCGCCCCAGCGTGCTTCTTACGGTGGCAATGTCGTCCGCGGTTGTGTTGAGCCCGTACTGGGCGGCGATCACCTCGTGACCTTCTGCTGAAGTGTTGGAATCACTTTGCTAAAGCAGGAGCCGTCCGCCCAGAGCCCGTGGCAGAAGACGATGCTTGGTTTGGTCTGACTGGATCTCGATGTCATTGTCTCTTCTCCTTTATCTTTTTCTGCCCCCCACATCTTCCTTTTCCACACATCAGCATGTATGCCCCGACGCGCGACTTCTCCTTTCACACGACCTGGCTCACACGACTTTGGGAATAATATTGCCTCAGACCAAAGACCAACGTGCTGAACGGCATGCCGAGAGCGCCATAGACCGCCTCGGCCTCCGGTGCCGCATTATCGGCCAAAATTTCAATAGCGACATTGGAATAGCCCACAGGAACCACACCAGCTTGCTGCATGCGCACGATTCCCATGTCAACCTGAGTCTGACTGAAGCCACCGGACGCGTCGATCACTGCATAACTCTGGAACCCATCGGCCAGCGCAGCCATTGCTGGGAAGGCGAGACAAACATCTGTGGAAATGCCCGTCACGATAAGGTTCTTGCGCCCTGTCGTCTTAACAGCGTTGACGACGCGCTTCTCGTCCCACGCATTAACTGTGGTGCGTTCGATTCTCTGCACGCCGTGCAGAATATCGGCGAGCTCGGGGATAAGCGGTCCCCACATTTTCTCCGTGGTTGTGGTCACGACAATTGGCACTTTAAGCACGAGCATTGCTCGTGTTAGACCAACGATGTTGTGCTTGAGTTGAAGGACGTCGATGTCACGTACGCCCGTGTACAAACCGACTTGGTGATCCACCAGGAGTAGCAGGGCGTTGTTGCGGGTCAGACGTTCTGTGCGTTGCGTGGAATCTGCAGTCATAATGTTACTCACCCTAGGCTCAAGCCCACCTGCTCTCTTGCAGAATTTTGCTGGTTTTGTTGTTTATTGCCTAAAAAAGAGTCGCACTTACCGACCAGAGGCGCGGCTCTTCACGAAAAAAGCGGGCTTACGCTGAGAATTGCCTTGTCATGTAATGCCGTCGCCATCTTCCGGGGCTGACGCCGACGAGTTGATGGAATGTGCGCGTGAACGCTGCCTGGTCATTAAAACCCGACTGAATCGCGATCTCGATCAGCGACATGCTGGTCTGGCTCATCAGTTGTTTGGCGTGGTCAATGCGATGTTGAATCAGCCACTGGTGAGTGGAGGCGCCGAAAGAGGTTTTGAATGAGCGGGCAAAGTGGCTGACGGATAGTCCGCATTCGCGTGCAATATCAGAAAGCCGGATCCGGCCATGCATATTATTATGTAGAAGTTCCGAGGCTCGTCGCTTCTGCCATGGCGCCAGACCTCCCTTTGAACGCTGGCCTGTTTTCTGGAGTACACCGTACTGCTGCAGAAGATGTGCTCCGAGGACGAGGCTGAACTGATCGAGGGCCAGCACAGAAAGACGGTCCTTGCGCCCAAGAAACGGAAGGATGCTCTTGGTGATCTGGGCCACAACTAGATCGTCTTCGAGCACTGCCAGGCGATAGTCACTTACCCGGCCAAAACCGAGATCCTCAGCAATGTCATCGAGCCCCTTACGAGGGACAGAATAGTGAACGTAATCGAAGGCACTACCTGTCCAGCACCTTGGTTGTGAATCGAAATCGATGACATTGGAGCGAAACGGGTGAACGATAGATGTGGGAATGAGCTTGTCTGCTGTCCACACTTGGTAGCTCGATGATGGCAGAGACTTCAGGGAGATCGACACTAGGAGAGCGGGGACGGGCGATAGCTTTGTGATTCGGTCAGGAAGCCCGGCCGGCGACTGTAGGCGGGTGATCGTAAAAGTCCCCGGAGTACGAAACTGCGATGGAACGGCCGACCTTCCGTCCAATTGAATGAACGTAGTGAAGGGAGCTTCAGGTGGCGTCTGCGGAGTCTTATCTGCCTTCGGTGAAGCGTTCTTGTCCATCGCGACCTCCGGCGCGGCGCGATCCGTCGTGCATATAATGACAGGTTCCGGTCAGGATTGCATCCGCACCAGGCGACTGCGGCCAAAGTTTCGAGAGAGGTCTCAATGCACGACGATGTGATAAAAAAACGGTGCTCGTGGGTTAGTGCCGATGATCCGCTTATGCTCCAATATCATGATCGCGAGTGGGGTGTCCCCGTCCACGATGACCGCAAGCACTTTGAATTTCTCGTGCTTGAAGCTGCACAGGCCGGGTTGAGCTGGACGATTGTACTGAAGAAGCGGGAAGGTTATCGGCGCGCTTTCGATGGGTTTGATCCCGAGAAAGTCGCGCGTTATTCGGTTCGACGAATCGAGAAGCTCGTATCAAATCCTGAGATCATTCGCAACCGAATGAAGATCGAGGCCGCGGTGCGCAACGCACGCACGTTTCTCAAAATCCAGGAAGAGTTTGGAAGCTTCGACTCCTATTGCTGGCGATTCGTTGACGGGCAGCCAAAACTTAACCAGTGGAAGATCATGCGACAGATTCCTGCGACTTCTGTCGAGTCCGATGCGTTCAGCAAGGACCTTAAGCGTCGGGGATTCAGTTTCGTTGGTTCGACGGTCGTGTATGCCCACATGCAGGCCGTTGGAATGGTAAACGATCATCTCGTCGATTGTTTCCGTTATCCGGAGATCCGGCAGCGATCCGGCAGCATTGGAGGACTGGATCCACTTCTCCAGCATGGTCGCGACGTCCAAAAGAAAGCGAAACGGGTGTTTTCGTAGAATAGCGCTGATTGGCCGATTAGGAGCCGCAAGTAGGCTTGTGCGAATCGATTGTAAACACTCCCTGATAACGGGCTACACGGAAATTAGCTCTCAACTTCTGAATTGCCGATCATCCACTAAGAAATGGCAATAGCCGCTTGTGCGTATATTCGAGATTGCTCGCCAACTGACACAGTCCGAGTTGCCGAAAAACGCTCGTCATTCGCGTACCGTGGGCAGCAGAGTCCAGCTCAGGGTAGGCTGTCGAAAAAGAGATAGAGCGAAGAAATGCGACCGTCCCGGGCGACGATAAAATCGGTTCCCGCGTAAGCGGGTGGTTTGCCGGGAGTGCCCGATACCCATCGAACCCGTCCGGCATCACCTAGCTCCTCTGGAGGGGAGAGGGGCTGATATTTGAAATCTGGATGCGTTGCTTTTATCACACCAGCAATGCGATCAATCTCGTCACGGCCACGAAATGCACCGCCTTTGGGGTCATGGAATACACCATCTTCGTGCCAGATCTCGTCGATTGCAGCGCGACGACGCACGGGGTCATTTTCCCCAAATACGTCGCTCAGATTACGAAGCAGCAAGGTCGATATGCTATAGGACATGACTTGTCTCCTCTAGGGAATCGGGCCTCGCTGTCTAGATGCATGCATTGAAGGAAAGTTGCAGCAAGACGCGGTGTGCTCCTTGGAGCAACATATCTCTCTACTCATGACTTGGCAGCTTCGACCTTCGATTTTCACGCACGAACTTTGGTTTCGAGGTATTCCTCCAGATGACGGACGGCAAGGTCACGAGGCTCTCCCTTCTTCTGCAGACGGCTCACCATTATGCTGCCTTCAAGCGTACTTGCAATGAAGGTGGCCAATTTCGCCGAATCGACATCAGCACGCACCTCGCCTCGTCGTTGCCCCTCGTCGGCAATTGATTGCAGACGATCAAGCAAGGAACCGAGAGCCCGGCGGGCTTTGGCTCGCAACTGAGGATTGCCATCGTCGGAATCGATGGCAGTGTTTAGCAGCGGGCAGCCTCCCGGCACTAGCCCTGTACGCCGGTCCCGAAAGTTCCGCACGATTTGCTTGAGACGATCGACGCTATTCGAGATCTTCTCTGTTCCTTGGAAGCGCGCATCCATTGCAACTTTCCAAGCGTGGTCGAAGGCGTCTCCCGCAAGCTCTTCTTTGCTCTCAAAGTGTCGGTAGATCCCGATTCAGATTATCTGACTGGTGCGATGACGCGGGTGGCTCCATAAAACCTTGTAAGGAACGTCTGGAAACGATTATTGGACAGTTAAAGAACAGGCGAAGTTTTCGACGCTTGTAAGCCTGCGACGGCGTACGAACCTTGCGTCTCGCGTCTAGTTGATTGGCCGCGAACCTGTGATGAGGATGTCCACGAGTCTCCTCGCGCTTTGCTGCCAGTCAGGGCCGGAGGCCACATGGGATACGCCGATCAGCGCCCGAAGCAGATCGAATGGCTCCAGATCCCTACGAATGTCGCCTCTCTTGATTGCGCGCTTCACCAGCGAATCAATCGCTCCCTGGATCTGACTGCGTGAACCTTCATACAGCTTCGAAGGCCCTCCGACGAGCGTATTGAGTGCAGGGGCGATGATCTGCTTTGTCGCGATGTAGTCCACGAACAAGAGCATCCAGGCTCGCAACGCTTCAACCGGGGGCATGGCGTCGGAGAACTTCTTCTCGGCTGCGGCCAGTTTTTCGACCTCAGTCCGATAGACCGCTTCGATCAGCGCGTCTCGCGTGGGAAAGTGGCGATACAGAGTTCCCGCTCCAACACCCGCCTCTTTGGCGATGTCATCGAGGCTGGCGTTCGCGCCGGACCGAGTAAACGCCTCCTTCGCCACCTCCAGAATGCGCCCGCGGTTCCGCTGAGCGTCGGTGCGCGGTTTTCGTGGGGCAATTTTCTGATTCTTGGTCGGCATAAAAAAAGTTGCAACCGGAGGTAGTCTCCGGTTATCCTATCTAGTGATTCGGAGGCACTCTCCGTTTTAGTCGGAACCCGGCGGCCTGTCAATAGCGGTTCCGGGTTCCGCGGCTTCGATCTCCGGCTCCGAGAGGTAAGGAACATGAATGCACTGGCTGGTTACAAACCATCGAAGAATTTCAATTTTCCTTGCGCCGACGTCATGACGATGGCGGAGCGAGAGTTGTCAGCATTCTTCAATGCCGTCACCCAGTTGTTCGGGTCAGAACAGGCGGAGCTCTCAGCAGAAGACTGGTTGCACGAGTTGATCGAGACCGAAGGACTGCCCACTTCAGCCCGCGAATTGCGATTGATCACTGCAAAGGTTTCGACTCGGCTCCCAAATGGAGTGAACGCTTCGTCTCTACAGACCGAATTCACAAATGCTTAGGAGGAAAAGAATATGCGTATTTTTGTTACCGGCGCTACAGGCTTTATTGGTACGGCAGTGGTCCGAGAACTGATCGACGCTGGTCATCAGGTGCTCGGCCTTGCGCGCTCGGATGCGGGCGCCAAGTCGCTTATCGCCGCTGGTGCCCAGGTGCATCGCGGTTCGCTCGAAGATCTCGATAGCCTTCGCAGCGGAGCTGCTGCTGCCGACGGAGTGATCCACACCGCCTTTATCCACGATTTCTCAAACTACGGGCCTGCCGCCGAGGCGGACCGGCGCGCCATCGAGACTCTCGGCGCCGCGCTCGCGGGCTCTGATCGCCCGTTCATCGTCACTTCCGGGACCTTGCTCGTTCAACGCCAAGGCTCGCTCGCAACAGAAGAGGATGCACACAATCCCAGTTTCCCCCGCAAGTCGGAGGAGGCGGCACTTGGGTTGGCGGCTCGCGGAGTCCGCGCATCTGTGCTGCGGCTTCCTCCATCGGTCCATGGCAACGGTGATCACGGCTTTGTGCCGCGCCTGATCAGCATCGCACAAGAAAAGGGCGTTTCCGCATATATAGGCGACGGGCTCAACCGCTGGCCCGCTGTGCATCGGCTCGATGCAGCTCATTTGTACCGGCTCGTGCTTGAGAAAGGTACTTCTGGGGCGAGCTATCACGGCGTGGCCGACGAGGGCGTGCCGACTCGAGAGATCGCTGCGGCAATCGGCCGCGGCCTAAACGTACCGGTCGTCAGCAAGTCTCGCGAGGAAGCAGCCGCTCATTTTGGCTGGATCGCTATGTTCTTTGCTATGGACGGTCCGGCTTCCAGCGCACAAACGCAGGAACGACTGGGATGGCGGCAGGTAGAGCCTGGTCTCATCGCCGATCTGAACGCGGAGCACTATTTCGAACACGCTGCGGACGCCATGGCTTCGCGCCGCTAACGCGTGAGCGATAGTGAACAGTTACTTAAAGGTGTCGGTACAAGGAGGCTGAAAATGACGAACATACTTGAGACAACTTCATTCGGCGCAACTTCGACCACAGATGACGTTTTGTCCGGCGTGAATCTGAAGGGCCAACGGATTCTCGTAACCGGTGTTTCGGCCGGGCTCGGCGTGGAAACGGCGCGGTCGCTCGCCGCGCATGGCGCTCAGGTTGTGGGCGCGGCGCGAGATTTGAACAAGGCCAAAACTGCAACCGAGCAGGTGCGAAACGACGCCTCGGCCTATGGCGGAGGGTTTGAACTGGTTGAACTCGATCTTGCCAACTTGAAAAGCGTGCGTGCCTGCGCCGACCGGTTGCTGGCGAGAGGGGAAGCCTTCGATGTGGTCATCGCCAATGCCGGAGTGATGGCCACACCGTTCGGCCGCACAGTCGATGGCTTCGAAACGCAGTTCGGGACGAATCACCTGGGCCATTTTGTCCTGGTCAACCGAATTGCAGCGCTCATTCGGACGGGAGGACGGCTGATCAACCTGTCTTCCGCCGGTCACCGCTACTCCAACGTCGATCTTGTCGATCCCAACTTTGAACGAACACCCTATGACCCCATGGTCGCATATGGCCGATCGAAGACGGCGAACATTCTCTTCGCGATCGCGTTCGACAAACGGCACCGGGACCGTGGCGTACGCGCGGCCGCTGTGCACCCAGGTGGTATTCAGACCGAACTCGGTCGCTACCAAGATCCAGGCCGTATAGAAAAGATGATCGACCAGATAAATCAGCAACTCGCAGCGCAGGGCAAAGGTCCCTTCCAGTGGAAGACGATTCCACAAGGAGCCGCGACTTCGGTGTGGGCTGCTGTGGTCGCCTCCGCCGACGAGATCGGCGGTCAGTACTGCGAGGATTGTCACGTCGGCCGCATCGTGCCGGACGATCTGCCCGTCGCCATAAACGAAGGTGTACGCAGTTACGCGATCGATCCAAAAGCTGCCGAAGCGCTCTGGAAGAGAAGCGAAGAAATGGTTGGAGAGTCGTTTTAACTCCCTTCATCAAATAAACAAGAACAAGGCACCAGGAGAAATGAAAATGATTGAACAAAAAGACCTCACGGGCAGCTTCGCTCTGCCCGGCACGTCCATGACATTAAACCGCATGGGCTACGGCGCCATGCAACTGGCTGGACCGGGCGTCTGGGGACCGCCGCAGGATGTG
This sequence comes from uncultured Acidobacteriota bacterium, assembly GCA_963717205.1. Taxonomy (GTDB): domain Bacteria; phylum Acidobacteriota; class Terriglobia; order Terriglobales; family Acidobacteriaceae; genus Sulfotelmatobacter. The sequence goes on from CAVQVP010000004.1 coordinate 129,010, forward strand.
AATACCGCCATTGCTGTTCTGCGAGAGGCGGTAGAGTCGGGCGTGAACCACATTGACACCAGCGACTTCTACGGACCCCATGTGACCAATCAGCTTATCAAGCAGGCACTCTATCCTTATGCCAAAGATCTCGTGATCGTCACCAAAGTAGGCGCTCGTCGAGGTCCAGACAAATCCTGGCTTCACGCGCTATCTCGCCAGGAGTTAGTGGATGCCGTCCATGACAACCTGAGAAATCTTGGCCTCGAGCGTCTCGATGTCGTCAATCTTCGGGTCGGCGGAATCACGGAACCGAGGCAGGAATCGATCGAGGAACCACTGACCGTCCTCGCCGAACTCAAGCGCCAGGGACTGATCCGGAATATCGGTCTGAGCAACATTACTCCCAAGCAGTTGGGTGAAGCTCGGACAATCACAGAGATAGTTTGCGTGCAGAACTTTTACAACGTGGCTAGCAGGAACGACGATGCTTTCATCGATGACCTGGCCGCGCGAGCTATAGCGTATGTTCCGTTTTTCCCGCTGGGAGGTTTCACTCCACTACAGTCATCGGCGCTTGACACAGCCGCGGCGTCCCTTCAGGCCACACCGATGCAGGTTGCGCTTGCCTGGCTTCTCCAGCGCTCGCCCAATATCCTGCTGATTCCTGGCACATCTTCCCTCAAGCATCTTCGGGAGAATCTTCAGTCTTCGATGCTTCAAATTCCCTCTGAAGTGATTGCCGATCTCGACGCAATCGGCGGAAATGCCTGAAATGCGAGGCAAACGTTTTCCTTCTCGCCGATTTACGAACCACTCGAACGATCGATTATTCCTGGCAGGAACGGGGGAAAAATGAACTGATTGGGTTTTCGGACCGCGGTTCCAGGGCAGGCTCCGCGAGAGAAGCCCAGCGGAGAACCCGCATCCGGAGAATGCTATTGTGCGAAATTAAAATGTGTCCGTAAATGATTGATAATAAATTGTATATTGGTGGAGGCGGCGGGAGTCGAACCCGCGTCCGAAAATGTTACTGGTCAAGAGACTACATGCTTATTCGCGTTCATGCCCCAGGCGTTGGTCGCCATTGCTGGCGATTCCCCCAGGACGTTCGCGGCCCACGCTCAGAACGGACAAGAAACGCTAGCCGCTAGCCTGTGATCTTAACCTCTCCGCCCAGACGTAGCGGAGAAGAGCAGCCCTCTGTGTGACGCTCGCTCACCGCCCAAGGGCGAAGCGGTGGAGAGCGGCTGCCTAATTAATTAGGCTGCGTATGCCATTTGTTGATTGGCAATTATCATTTTGCCCACGATTACGGGTGTGTGCCCCCCGGCATGCCTCTTGGCCGCAAGCATCTCCGTCGAAGCCGTGACGCCCCCACTGGTGGGATTGGCCTTGTAAAGAACCACTTCCAGACTAGGTTGCCCCGGAACGGAAGTCAATTGATTCGATGAGGTGGGTGGCCCGTTGGTTCCACTTGGCTTGGCTCCTTCTGAACAGTTTCCCCCCCGTCTGCTGAGCCGTGTTAGCTCGAGAAAAAAAGAGGCACGGGGGAGAGTACCCGTGCCTCGAGTTCAGCTGCGAGAGAGCTATAAGGATTTCAAGAACGTCAATAGCTGTTGCTTCTGTGTCGAACTCAGACCCTGGAAGCTTCCATTTGCTTGCGCGGCCTCACCTTGGTGACGGGCAATCGCGGCCTCAAGAGTGAGAGATTTCAAGTCATGCATGAAGCGCGATTTCATACGCAGTCCCCAAAGCGGGCTGGTACGCAGCTTGGGTGCTGTATCCGCCGGACCGCCCTGGATAATGCCATCGCCGGTTGCAATGTCATGGAGCAGAAAATCGCCGAAGGGATGGATTGTCTTATTCCCCAGGGCGTCTGGGATGGTGAACATCCCTCCGTTAATCGCCGTGCCTGCGGGCAGTGTGGCAATAGATTCGACATGGCACGTGCTGCAGCCGATTTCTTCGAAAAGGTGCTGACCCGCAATTGCAGCCGGACCCCCGGCGAGAGCAGTGTCACGGGGAGGCACTTGCGTGCCCCGAACAAACTGAGCGAAATGGTCGATGTCGGCCAAGCCCAGATTGTCTGGCACGTCCTCGGGATCGGTGGTGGTTTTGCAAACGGTCGTGGTATCAGTCGGTCGCAAGCGGTTGGTGATCCCCATCTCATTCAGATATGCATCGCTTACGAACGACAGCAGGCTGCCGTGCTGGTCCTTCCAGCCGAAGCGGCCGATGCGGGTTTGCCCTGGAGCCTCAAAGAGCGCGACCTCTACAGCTTCGCCGTGAATCACTCCGTTTGTTTGTTGCGCTTGTTGGTTGGCGATTGCGATCAGCGTGTTGTCGTCGATCGCCTCAACAAATCCATCTCCCAAGGTATTGTTCACCGCGCGACGCGTAACAATCGTTTCGGTGGAGGGCAAGTGCTCCTGCGCCTGCGGGCAGATAGAGCGATCGTTCACAATGGAACGTCCAGTAATGCTGTTCTGGCCGTCGTTGATGAGCACGGTGGGGTTTACGAAGTTCCCGTTTGCGTCTTTGTGTCCGGCGCGAAGTTCAGTGATTTGGCTGGGACCTCCGGTGACTGGGTTTTGATGACAATCGACGCAAGAGGTGGCGTTGTAAACTGGGCCCAATCCTGCGGCAATGTCATTGCGATTCTCAAAGCGCTGCTGATCCAGGGCGAAAGTGTCGCCGGGAGGCTCAGCAATCCCATTGCTGACGCTGTGTGCGCCATCAAAGCTGGGCGTCGAGAAGCCGGCTGGGGCTTCGGTTGGGGATTTCTGCGCGATTCCGAACGCTGTGGCCAGCAGCGCGGAAACATAAACAAGAATAGGAAGTTTTCTGTGCTTCATGGGACAAGTCTCCTCCGGGCCAACGAGAGTTGGCTGTGCGCCCCGTTTCGGGGATTGAATTCGATTGGCAGCTGGTCTCAGTCAATCCAGGGATTGATTGAGAGGATCGGCTAAGACCAGTTATTTGCAGTTCAGGGAATCTCAGGAGGCTCCTGACGCTATAACTGGGGAGGGCAGGAAATATTCCCGGCTGGAAGAAAAAAAGTCGAGAATGACTAGTCAGTCTTTTTATTGACCTGCTATGCATGCATATGCAATCATATACATGCATAAAAGGATAAGAATGCATACCACAACGTCGGTTTCAGATTCCGATCTCGTCCGTCAGCACGCTGCTGAGGAATACATTGGGACAGCGCGCCGCAGGGGTGACAGGACCGTCTCGATCAATGTCGGCACAGTCCATAGGTCTCTGGCGCTCCATAATCGAGTTCCCCTGGTTTGTGCTGCTCTCGGTTCCAAGAAGTTTCTGACGGAGAACCATCTCAGGCTTATCTCGAAAACCGGTCCGCCGTCTGGTCAGAGCACAACCGTGACTTACACCTATGAGTTCATCGACCCCCATCTGAAACAAGCGGCAGCCAACGATGCATTCTTGGCGCTGCGCGGGATTGCGAAAGATATCTTCGCATCGCTAGGGGGCGGCGAGACTTTCATCCGCCGGGAACGGGCTGAGTTTTCCCGCGCAATGGAAAAGCGGGACCGGGAAGCTGAAGGCTCGCCGCGCAAACCATGAGCCGAATCTACTGGGACACAATGCTTTTCGTTTATTGGATCGAGGACCATCCCCGCTATGCCAAGCGTGTGCGCCAGTTGCTGCAGAAAATGGAAGAGCGGCAAGATTCGCTTTTCACCAGCACCTTTGCCGTTGGCGAGATTCTTGTCGGCCCATGTAAGACGGGAAATAGGGAAACTGCGAAAAAGATACGGGATGTTTTCCGTCCCCCTTTCGTCGAGGTCATCGCTTACAGTCTGGAAACAGCTGACTACTATGCCAGCATCCGCGCTAAGCAAACGATCTCAGCGCCCGATGCGATCCACTTGGCTTGCGCCGCGCAGGCCCGGGTGGATCTCTTCCTGACGAACGACAGGCACCTCATCGGCAAGGTGATTCCTGGGGTCCAATTTATCGCGGGCATCGACACCAACCTGCTGTGAGGCGGCTTCCACCGCTCCTCACAAAACTTGCCATTAAGAACCAGTCCACCACTGCGTCGGAGCTATAGTAGATTTCAAAATGACAGCATAACACTAATCAATAATTAACTCTTGACAACTCATTAAAATCAATATATATATTAATTATATTAATAAAACATGAGCCCAGAATCAAAATCTCCTAAGGATTGGCAAGAATTAACCCGGCTTACATCCGGGCAGCGAATTGTGGTTGAGCGCGTGCGGATTCCAGACAAGGACATTGCCATTGAAGGCTGCTTTGAGCTTCCTCAACTGGCGCGGATGGAGATGGAGGATCAGGTCTTTATCACGGCCTTTGTCCGCTCGCACGGTTCGATCAAGGAGATGGAACGGGTTTTTGGGGTCAGCTATCCGACGATCAAAGCGCGGCTGACGCGCATCGCGGAGAGCCTGGAGTTTGTGGAGCACAATCCCACGCCCTCAAAGAGCGAAATTCTGGAGCGGCTCGGTCGCGGAGAGATCACGGCGGAAGACGCGATCCGCGAGATGGAGGCATTGAAATGATTCCGTTTGTGGCAGTGGTTAGCCTGCGTAACCGGGAAAGCCGAACGTTTCGTCTGTGGGTGCCATTGATTCTGGTATGGCTGCTATTTGTGCCGCTAATGGTGCTGTTGTCGCCGTTGATTTTAGTCGCGTCGCTGGCGTGCCGGGTGAATCCGTTCCGCGGATTCGTCGTGGTGTGGCAGATTTTGAGCGCCTTGCGGGAGACTGAGTTCGATCTGGATCGCCGAAGCGCTGGCGTTTCCATTTGCATTTTATAGGAGGCCGTATGAGTGAACATCGTCGTCAGATTTTGGAGATGTTGGCTGCGGGAAAGATCACTGCGGAAGAGGCAGAGCGGCTGATCTCGGCTGCGGAAGAACCACCGACGACAAAGTTCTCGGAACAGCATTCAGCAGCCGAAACGAAAGGCCGTCCAAAGTATCTGCGAGTTGAGGTGGACGCGGAAGAAGATGGCCGGCACGACGGTCCGACCCGGGTGAATGTGCGAGTCCCAATGCAGTTGCTGCGCGCGGGTGTCAAGCTGGCGGGATTGATTCCGCCCCAGGCCCTGCATCGCGCCAACGACGCGATGCATGAGAAGGGCATACCATTCGACCTGACTCAAATCAAGCCAGAAAATCTGGAGGATTTGGTCGAGCAACTCAGTGACCTCAGCGTTGATGTGGATCAGAAGGATGAAAAGGCGAAGGTGAAGGTTCGAGTGTTCTGCGAGTGAGCAACGAACTGTTATTTCACCGGCTGAAGCTTCGATTCCAGCGTTTTCTTTACGCTGGGCCATTCCTCATTCAGGATGCTGAAGTAAACCGTGTCGCGCACGCGGCCGGTCCAGGTGATCAAGTGCCTGCGCAACGTGCCCTCTTCTTTCGCGCCGAGGCGCAAAATCGCATTGCGCGACCTTTGATTTAGCGCGTCGGTCTTGAGTTCCACGCGCATGCATTTCCACAGTTCGAAGGCGTGGCGCAGCATCAGATATTTTGCTTCCGTGTTGACAGCCGTCCGCTGCCACGCGCGAGCAATCCATGTGGAGCCAATCTCAACCCGGCGATTGGTGCGGTCGATATTCATGAAGCGCGTACTGCCGACCACCTTCCCGGAACTGCGCTCGATCGTTGCGAATACCACCGATTCGCCGCGTTGCTGCTCAACAAACGCCTTGTCGACTACCTGCTTGAAGTCTTCCGCCGATTTCATGCGGTAAGGAATCCACTGGAAAATATCGTCTGCATCGTTTCTGGCCAGATCCCAAAAGATCACTGCATGCTCGCGGCGAATCGGTTCCAGACGGACGATGGATCCCTCCAGCGTGATTGGCATAACCGTGGCCGGTATAAAAATGTTAAGCGGAGACACTTCCAAACTCATTAATGCATCCCTTCCCAATGACTCTCTATTATCTTGCATCTTGTGCCTATTTACGGCATCTGAATTAGGACGCCGGACTGTGAAATAAGGCGTTGACCTGCGATGATCTCATCCGTCCAAAGATGTAGAAACCGGCGTTGTCAGGAGAGCCCGCGGTGAGAGCGCAGTGTTTGCCCTTTGCCCAAATCCCGCAAACCACTCGCCTCTTTACCGATTTCCTCTCCTATTCTCCCAGCGTCCGGCCTTTCTATCCGCATTCCCCGCACTTCAGTGAATGGGTTAAGGCGCAGGCCTCGACTCTACAGTACGATCCAGCGCGTCGAGAGAAAGTCAGTGCGATCCTCGAACGCCAGAATTCATCGTGGGGTGCTTCGCCGCAAACTTTGTCGAGCATTCGTCGTTTGCGCCAGGGCGCCGCTGCGGTCGTGACTGGCCAGCAAGTGGGCCTGTTCGGCGGCCCGATGTTTGCCATCTACAAGGCTCTGACGGCGATCAAATTGGCCGAAGAGTCCGCAGCCGCGGGCATTGATGCGGTTCCTGTTTTCTGGCTGGCCACTTACGATCATGACCTTGCGGAGGTCAATCACGTCTCCGTACCCGGCTCCGACGGCACTCTTCGAACATTTACGACTTCCAGCCACAGTGTGGCAGGCGCTCCGGTAAGCGCGGTGCGCTTGGGCGAAGAGATTTTGCCCGTCGTGGAGGAAGCGGCGGCTTTACTGGGAGACTCCGAGGTATCGCAGTTCCTGCGCGAGTCTTATCGTCCCGGCGAATCGCTGGGAACCGCTTTTGCTCGCTTCTTCACGCGCTTGTTCAGTCAGTGGGGTGTGATTTTACTCGACGCATCTGATCCGGAATTGCATCGCGTCGCGTCGCCCATCTATCGAAAGGCGATCGAACGCGCGGAAGACTTGGATGCCGCTCTGCTCACGCGAGGCCAGGAACTGGAGAAGGCGGGCTACTACCAGCAGGTGAAAGTGACGCCGTCGTCGGTGTTGCTTTTCACCTTGCATAACGGCGCGCGCACTGCGATTCACCGCAGGATTAACGGCTCGGATAACAGCGCAGAATTTATTATCGGCAGCGAATCCGGAACGCAAAAGCTTTCGTCTTCTGAATTGCTAGATCGCATCGCCGAAACGCCCGAAAGTTTTAGTCCGAATGTTTTGTTGCGCCCGGTTGTGCAGGATTACGTTCTGCCCACGCTGGCATACACCGGAGGCGCTGCCGAGGCAGCATATTTTGCGCAGGTGGGCGCGGTTTACGAAATGTTGCTGGGCCGCGTAACGCCGATCGTGCCGCGTTTTTCGGCAACTCTTGTCGAGCCCAAGGTGCAGCGCTGGCTGGGACAGTATGGCATCACGGTGTTGGACACGCTGCAAGGGCCAGAGGCGCTGCGCCAGAACCTGGCCTCGCGCACGCTGCCAGCGGACTTGCAGGCGGCGTTTGAACGGGCAAACAAGTCGGTGGAAGAGTCTTTTTCCGGGCTGAAGGATGCGCTGGCCAAACTTGATCCGACGCTGGTTGAAGCGAGCCAAACCGGTGCTTCAAAGATTCACTACCAGCTCGACCGCCTCCGGGAACGCGCACTGGCCGCCGAACTCCGCCGCAGTGAAGTCGTCAGCCGGCATGCGGCAGTCCTCAGCGAAATGCTCTATCCCAACGGGGAGTTGCAGGAGCGGGGAATAGCCGGCGCGTATTTTGTAGCTCGCCACGGAGTCGAATTGCTGCGAACCATCCATCAGACGATGCCTACTGATTGCCATGACCATCAGATTTTAGAGTTGTAGGTTCTAGCGTGAGACGCGCCTAACGACTTTCGCTCGTGGCCAGGTACGTTCCCAGTCCAATCATAATGGCGCCAGTCACCGTTCTCTGTCTCCTCCGAAATACCGCCGAGGACCGAATCTTTTTTCCGACCGGTCCCGCCAACAAGATTACGATCAGATCCGCGGAAGTGTTCAAAATAACCGACACAGTTCCTAATAAGACGAACTGAAAGAACATATGCCCGCTCCCCCGGTTAACGAATTGCGGGATGAAGGAAAGAAAGAACAGCGCCGTCTTGGGATTGAGCACTTCCGTGGCTACGCCCTGCCATAGCGGGTTTCGTCTGGCCCTGACCGCTGGGGCCCGGCGGTCATTCTGAGGAAAATCATCCGGAGGAAAATTATTCTGAGGAAAATCATCCGCAGAAAAAGCCTCCTGCGTCCGAGCGTCGAGAATCATTCGCACTCCCAGGAAGCAAAGGTAGGCCGCGCCCGCATACTTCACGGTGGCGAACGCCATCGCCGAACGCGCCAGGATAACGGAAACCCCCAGGGCCGCCGCCAGAACGTGCACCATGCCGCCGAGAAATGTGCCCAGCGCCGAGAGCACGCCTTCCCGCTTGCCTCCTGCCAGACTTCTGGCAAGCACGTACAACATTCCCGGCCCCGGAGCAATGGCAAGTAACAGCGCTGCCGTTAGAAACAACAACAGTCGGGTGGAATCGAACATGATCGAGAATTGTACGACAGGAGGTTATCGCCGGAGCCAGTTTTCCAATTGCTCGAGGGAGTCGACGCGAGGCAGTTCGCCGCGGTCGCGGTAAGCGCCTGCCACATCGAACAAAACCGCATCCATCCCCACAGCGCGGGCTCCTACGTAATCCACGGAGTACACATCGCCCACGTAGAGGCTTTCCTCCGCGTGCGCTTTCATGCTTCGCAGCGCCGCTTCAAAAATTTCGCGACGAGGTTTCTCTACTCCGATGGTTCCTGAGTCTGTGATGCTCTCGAAGCACTCCGCGATACCGCAGCGGGAGAGCACTTGGTCGATCCTGCCATCGGAATTGGAGATCACGGCGATGCGGAACTTCGTTGCGATTCGAGCGAGCGATTCAAGCGTACCCGGCAGAATCTGGTCCCAGTTGGCCGAGTCCTGCGTGTTCTTTACCAGCGCCTCACGAAGCCCCATGTCCACTCCGAGTTGTTCCAGTAGGTGGGTGTGAAATATCCACCAGAAGCTGTGATCGACCTTGCCCTCCTGCATGCCCCGGTCAAACTCAGCCTTGGTTCTGCGCTCCAGCGCCTGCCATTGTTCGAGGGTGGGCTGACGGTCACGCGCAAGGGGAGCCAGAATATTCGTGCGGTTAGGGAAGAGAAGTGTGTTGCCCACATCAAAGAAAATGACGCGCCGTTCGGCCATCTATCAATCTTACTGAAAGCGGCATGGAACTCCGACCGTATGACGACCTGCTGATGCCTTGCCATATACCCCTCCGTGACCGATGCGTAAGGAAAAATGTAATATCCAATTATTCGGGCCGAAGGAAAAAGGATTTCGTTCGGCATGTGCTATGGCTCTCTCGACAACGTCATTGATCGCGCGCACCGCGCAGACCGCGCTTTCCTTGCGGGTTCAGTCCGTCCTGGCGGCAACTCTTCTTTTATCTGAGCGTCTTGCGAAGGGCCGCAACGACATCTACAACATTCTCTGGGCTGTGGTCTTCGGGTTCGCCACACTGAATATCCTGACCCTGGCGGCGCGGCGCTTCGAGCCGAACCGCCGCGGCCTCACTTTCGGAGAGTTGATGGCGGTTCTCATAGTCCTGCTTTCGATCTTTCTGCTGGGGTGGGAACTCTTAGGGCTGGTTCATCTCTTTCCGATCAAACTCCATCGCTAAGGGGCCAAAACGTACCCGTTTGCGGTATCATTCGCACAATGGCGAAAAGTTCTGCCACCATCGAAGTCACTTGTCCCTGCTGCAGCGCGCTGCTGAAGATCGATACCGCGACCGCCGCTGTGATCGCGCACACGGCTGCCGTGAAGCCCCGAATGTTCAGCGACATGGAAGACGCCGCACGCGCCATGAAGGAGCAGGATAGCCGCCGCGAATCGATCTTCCGGCAGTCGGTCGAGGCGCAAAAGCACGCCTCGGAACTTCTGGAAAAGAAATTTCAGGAGGCGGTAAAGAAGGCCAAGGAAACTCCTGACACGGGGAAACCCATCCGCGATTTCGATCTGGATTAACTCCGGGAGTTACAAACGATCAGTCCCCTCCCGGTAGAATCGAAGTCGATGCCGATCCATCCTCTTCTGCTCGGTCACCGTGGCGCGCGCGGTGAAAAGTCCATTGCTGAAAATACCCCCGCCTCGTTCGATCTTGCGCTGGCTTCTGGGTGCGACGGCTTCGAATTTGACGTACGCCTCAGTGCGGACGGGCAAGGCGTGATCTGTCACGACGCGAATACTCGGGGCATCAACATCGCCCAGGCTTCCGCGCGGCAGTTGGCCCTGCCGTTGTTGCGCGAAGTCCTCAATCGCTATCAGGGCACAGCGTTCCTCGATATCGAGCTGAAAGTTGCCGGGCTGGAGGCGATGGCTGTCGAATTGTTACGGAGCCTTTCTCCTGCGCGCGGCTTCGTGGTTTCGTCGTTTCTTCCGGGAGTGCTCGAAGCTCTTCACAGCATCGACACAACGATTCCGCTCGGCGTGATCTGCGAAACCCAAGCTGAGTTAGGCCGCTGGCCTCAGTTGCCAGTGGAATATGTAATTCCTCACTACAAGCTGCTTGATTGTGAGCTTGTCGACGGCATGAAATCCGCAGGCAAGAAGGTACTGGTATGGACGGTAAATCTCCGCGCCGATATGAAGCGATTTTCGCAGTGGGAAGTGGATGGGATTATCTCGGACCACCCCGGACGGCTTGTGCTCACGCTAAGGCCCTCACGCTAAGGCCAGCAGATTAAGGCCAGAGCGTGAAGCAAGAAGCCACGGATTCATACAGATTTCCATGGATACTTCTTCTTTGGTTGATTTTATCCGTGTGAATCCTTGCGATCCGTGGCGAAGAAAGTCGAATGCCGCGATCAATCGGCTGCGGCCTCGAATGCCGCGGCAGCCCGTCCCACGGGGCGAAGAAAGGCTGCGCGCTCGGTTTCAAACGATTCAAGGTTCGCGCCCATCGTGTGCTCGTTCCACCCCAGCACGGCGCCGATGCGCAGCGCGGCTTCGCGGCTGCATGACTCTGACCAGCACGCGCCCAACGCCACCGGCACGCGGCGCAACAGCACATCCCCCAACGTTACCGCGAACTCTCTGCGATATGCTTCCACGACCTCAGCGACTACATGTGAGGTATGCGGACAAATCGGCGCCCGCAATTCGGCGCCCACCAAAGCCATGCGAGCGATATCAGCGGCTCGTTTGCCGTGCCATTCCAGTATGCCGCGAGCCGTTTCCTCGCTCACCGATCCGATGCGCGCAATTTCCAACACAGCCTCGTCCAGCAGTGGATCGAGGGCTGGTCCCGGCGCCAGTACCGCCGCATTCGGCTCGGCAGCGCTCAATCCGATCTTCCGTGCGCACTCTCGGGCCAACGACGCTGCAGTAGTGAGTTTGCCTCCGATCACCGAAAGCATGTGGACCGCTCCGTCATCCGCATGATCGTGCAGAATATGCTGCCGAGTCACAGACGAAGGACGATTGTCCGGAGAATAAGGCAGCGGCCGAATTCCGGCAAAGGCGTGCTTTACGCTCTGCGTCGAAATCTTTGCCTTGGGAAAAAGTTGCGCCACCGAGCGGACGAGGTAACTGATCTCTTCCGTCGCAGGGAGCGTTCGGCTCGGGTCGCCGGCGTCGGCAACCTCGGTTGTTCCCACCAGGATTTGGTCATTCCAGGGCAGAACGAAAAAGGGACGCCCATCTATCGCCTCGGTGTACATGGCCGCATTCGGCGAGCCGGAAAACCGCGACAGAACAATGTGCGAACCGCGCACACCTCCCAGCATCGGCTTTGACATTCGAATCGAGGAACGCTGGCAAACCCGGTCCGCCCACGGTCCGCTGCAGTTGATCACCCAGCCGGCGTCCACGCGTTCATCCCGCCCCGTGATCTGATCACGCAGCAGTACGCCTCGCACCCGGCCATGCGTCACATCGACCGCGAGCGCTTCCATATGATTACGCACAATTGCCCCGGCGTCGACGGCTTCCAATAACCATTCCGCCACCAGCCGCTCCGGAAATTCGCACTGCGCGTCCTCATAATTGAAGAAGGACCAGCGATGCCCGGCGTCCAGCGCTCGCTCCAACTGCTTCAATTCCATTTCCCGGGTATCTGTGTTGGCCGGTTTTCCCGCCATGCGCTGGTAGAGCCACAATCCGGCGCGCACCTTCAACGCGCTGCGCTGGCTGTTCTCGTTCATAACGAGCAGGAAGTGCAACGGATGTACGAGATGAGATCGCTCTCGGAGCAGGCTTTCTCGCTCGCGCAGCGATTCGCGAACCAGCCCCACTTCGCCGTGCTCCAGGTAGCGCAGTCCGCCATGGATGATGCGCGTGGAGCGGCTGGTGACGCCAGATGCGAAATCGTTTTGCTCGATCAGAAGCGTGCGCTTGCCCGAACGGGCGCACTGCCGCGCCACGGCGACGCCGTTGATGCCACCTCCGATTACCACCACTTGAAAGTGCTGGCCTTCCAGGGATCCCCGCGGGTTGGCTGCTAAGACCATGTTGTATGAATCAGATACGAAGTTTTACGAGCTAATTGTAAAGGGCAGAGCGAGTCCTGAGCCCGGTAATTATTAGAGTCTGCACCGGGTTCGTCAGCAAAAGAAGGTAACCTTGGTACCGCGGAGGGGCTGCCCAAAGTCGCGGCGGCCATCGAAATCGAGACACCAAAAATATCGGCTCGGGGCAAGCGCGAGGGCCTGCGCGGCGGCGCATTGCTCATGCCGTGGCTGCTCATTTACATTGGTTGCCAGTGTCCACCACCGGCGAACGTTTCGAACGCGCAGTCGCCATCATGGAGCGCCTGCGGGCGCCCGGCGGTTGCCCCTGGGATCGCGAGCAGACCTTCGATTCCATTAAGCCCTATACGCTCGAAGAGACGTATGAGGTTCTCGAAGCCATTGACAATCGCGATTGGGAGGAACTCCCGGGAGAACTCGGCGATCTGCTGCTGCAAGTGCTCTTCTATGCGGAGATGGCGAAGGAGCAGGGCTCCTTTTCCATCGACGATGTTCTCGACCGGCTTTCCCGCAAGCTGGTAGACCGGCATCCTCATGTATTCGGCGACGCCAAAGCGGATACCTCGGCAGAAGTAAAGCGTAATTGGGAAGCGCTGAAGGTAGAAGAACGCAAGAAACGCTCGCAGGAAACTGCGAGCCCGGCCGAGGACGCTCCCGGGAAGGTTCGAGCCTCTGCACAATCAATTTTGTCCGGGATTTCTAGGTCTATGCCGGCTCTCTTAGAGGCGCACAAACTTAGCTCGCGCGCCGCGCAGGTGAATTTCGACTGGCCCAGTATTGAGAGCCTGTTCGACAAGCTCGCGGAAGAGACAGACGAACTACGGGACCATCTGCGGGAATTTCCCGCTCCTGGGCCACGCCCGGAAGGCCGCGGATTCGCGGGTTCCGGACGCCAGAACGTTCCTGAAGACCTCCGGATGCGGCTGGAAGAAGAAGTCGGGGATCTTTTTTTCGTGCTGGTGAATATCGCCCGCTATCTCTCGCTCGATCCGGAATCTTCGCTGCGCAAGACCAATCGCAAGTTCCGGCGGCGCTTTCAGTGGATGGAGCAACGCTTGCAGGAGAGCGGCACAACTCCAGAAAGCGCTTCGATGGATGAACTTGAATCGCTGTGGCAACAGGCGAAGCTACAGGAGAAGCAGGGTTGAGTTCAGATGCCATCGTGATTCGGAGCTGCCAGGGACTCGATGAGCTGCGGGCGTGCGTCACGCTGCAAAAAGAGATTTGGAACTTCACCGACGCCGAATTGGTCCCTTTGCGAATGTTTGTTGTGGCTGAAAAAGTTGGCGGCCAAGTGATGGGAGCTTTCGACGGCAAGGAAATGGTGGGGTTCGCTCTTTCGGTGCCGGGCGCGCGATCGGGCCACGTTTATCTTCACTCGCATATGCTGGCCGTCCGCAAAGAGCACCGCAACGGCGGACTGGGACGCCGTCTCAAGCTGCTGCAGCGGGAAGACGCGCTGGCGCGCGGAATAGAACTTATCGAGTGGACCTTTGATCCGCTGGAGATCAAGAACTCCTATTTGAATATTGAAAAGCTTGGCGCAATCTCCCGCCGGTACAACATTAATCAGTATGGATTCACCTCGTCGCCGCTGCAGGGAGGATTGCCGAGCGACCGGCTGATTGCCGAGTGGTGGCTGAAGTCGGAGCGTGTGGAAACTTTGCTGGCTACGGGAAAAAATCCTCCCTTCAGCCAACAGGCTGTCATTGAGGTTCCCGCGCAGATCTATGAGTGGAAGGCTGCGGCCGAAACGCGAAGCAAAGCGCAACAGGTGCAGGAACGCAATCGCGAGCAGTTCCTCCGCGCTTTCGAGAGCGGGCTCAACGTGCTAGGTTACTCTCGCGACTCCGAGGGCAACGGCAAGGTCCTGCTTGGAAAATGGGATGAGGAGTGGTCCTATGCTTCGCAGGAGTGATTTCACCGCAGAGGCAAAGAGCCACAGAGAATCCAAAAGCAAAGGATTAGTGTCTTCTCTGTGGCTCTGTGTCTCTGTGGTGAATCGGTTTGTTCCTCGAAATTATGAAGATTGACGCCATCACGCTCCGCGAGATTCACATGCCACTCGTCCATTTTTTCGAGACGAGCTTCGGACGGACGTATAGCCGCCGTATTTTGCTGCTAACCGCCCATTGCGACGGAGTTGACGGATGGGGCGAATGCGTGGCTGGGGAAGATCCGTTCTACAGCAGCGAGTGGATCGAAAGCGCTTGGCCTACGATCACTCGCTACCTCGTGCCAGCTGTCCTGGGGCGCAACCTCGAATCGGCACGAGACTGCGTCGCTCTTTTTTCCAGAGTACGCGGACATCGTATGGCGAAAGCCGCGCTTGAAAATGCGCTGTGGGACGCGGAGGCACGACAGAAAAACTTGCCTCTCTGGAAACTGTTGGGCGGCAGGCGAACCGAAATTTCCTGCGGAGTCTCCATCGGCATTCAAGATTCCTTCGAGCAATTGCTCGAGAAGATTCAGATCGAACTGGCCGCGGGCTATCGCCGCATCAAGGTGAAGGTCAAGCCCGGATGGGACGTAAATGCGCTGGAAAAAATCCGCTCGCGCTGGCCGGATATTACGCTGAGTTGCGATGCGAACTCGGCCTATGCGCTCGATCAAGTAGAGCACTTGCGGACGTTCGATCAGTTCAACCTGCTGATGATCGAGCAACCGCTCTGGGACGATGACATTTTCTATCACGCGCGCCTGCAAAAAGAGCTGCGGACGGCCATTTGCCTTGACGAGTCCATCGTGAGCGGGCGCGCGGCAGCCATTGCCATTGAGACTGGCGCCTGCCGCATCATTAACATCAAAGTCGGCCGTGTGGGAGGTTTCACGGAGGCCAGAAAGATCCACGACATCTGCCAGTCGCAGCATATTCCCGTCTGGTGCGGAGGCATGCTGGAATCGGGCATTGGCCGCGCCCATAACATTGCCCTTTCTACGATGGAGAATTTCAGCCTGCCGGGAGATGTCTCCGCTTCGAAGCGCTACTGGAAGGAAGACATCATCGACCCGGAAGTGACCGTTTCTTCGGAAGGATTGATTGCAATTAGCGACCGGCCAGGGAGGGGATATCGAATCAAAGAAGATTTGATTGAGAAACTAACCGTGAAAAAAGAAACGCTTCGCGCGGGGGCGTGAGCAGTCATTCTGCCTTTGCCGTCTCAGGGCCTCCCTGTGCCAGCCTGGATTGCTCCGCCTTCAACATTTCGACCCCTTGGGCAAACGTCGTATCGGGCGGCACGCGGCGGAAGTGGCTGAAGATTTCATCGGATTTGATCGCAATGGTTTTAAACAAAAGCATCTTGCCGTTAAAAGTCAGAGCCATTCGCGAGACTTCCCAGCAATCCTCACCCACGCCGGTCTGATCGACCAGAAAGTGACCGCCCTTGTTGAGATGTCCCAGGATCCCCCAGCCAAAACTGACCTCTCTGAATAAAGTGCCATCAATCTCTGCGATCCTGCGCGAAGCCGGGTCAATCAGAATCACCCCAGCCATGCCGACAAGGACATCTTCCACGTGAGAAGGTGGCCGGTATTCGGGGTTGGGACGAAACTTTAAACGGACCAGCCGCGTACCCTCCCCGCCTACAATCGACGTTCCTGCTTCCGTACCATCGTATTCAAACAGGAAAGCTTCCGGCAGTGCTCTGACGATGCGCATGGTACGGTCGGCCTCTTCTTTCTGCTCTCGCTGTTTGCGCTTCAGTTGCCCAGAGTTGCTCGCGAGGCCGGCCAGGCGTCCCTCCTCATCCTGCCGTTGCTGCGGAGTGAGCGGCTTATCGTCGTAGGCGACTGTCATCCCCACCATGCCGTCTCGCGTTTCCACATAGATGCGGGTCTGTGATCCCCAGGGGGTCTTCTTGTGGTCGCGCCACATGTATTTCATCGAATCCTGGTTCGCGGCGGCCACCTCGTTTGCAACTGTGGCGCGAACCAGCTCGACCGGAGGCACGGAATCCTCGACAATGCTCTGGGCGCCAGCGCCCACGCCCGTCGCACCCATTCCCGCGAGCACAACAGCTAGCGACAGAGTGACGGCCATTCGAGAAAGCGTCACCATACCCCGCATCTCCCTCGCATCTCCAGCACACCTCTAGTGTAGCAATTAGCCTGCGGCATTCCCTACAGTAGATTTGGTATGCGCCAGGCCGTATCACCGCTTGCGGCGCACTCCTTGCCTTGCGTATAGTCGTTGCAGTGGGTGGCTTCCCGGTAGTTTCACAGAATTCTCACTCGGAGAGCCGTTCGCCGATTCCGTTGCAAGGAGAATCCTCCAAATGAGCGCACCCGCCAGTGGATTAGCAAGTGGATTGGCACAAATCGGTAAGTCTGTGGTTATCAAGGGTGATCTCTCGGGTAGCGAAGACCTTTACCTGGACGGCCAGGTAGAGGGCAGTATCTCCCTCAAGGGCAATAGCTTGACAGTCGGTCCGAACGGCCAGGTCAAGGCCAGTGTGGACGCCAAGGGCGTAGTCGTTCAAGGGAAGCTTGAGGGCAACATACAGGCCAGCGATCGCGTCGAATTACGTAAGTCCGCGAGCGTCACTGGCGACATTGCTACTCAGCGAATCTCAATCGAAGAAGGTGCGTTCTTGAGGGGCAAAGTTGATATTCACCGTGCCGATACGAAGTGAGGGACTTTTGGCGAACCGACTTTGGCAAACCCAGGGTTACCGAAGTGTAGGGGTAACGGAGCATCCCGCCGCCAAATTCTTTAGAATGAATTAATCAGGGGCCATGGTTCCTGGATGTCATCAGTCTCGCAGAATTTCATGAAACTTTTTCGGGGTACATCTGGAGCGGAGACGGTTGCGGCACCAGTCGCGCCGAAACTTACCCGCCGCTCCAGCGGGTTGGGAGAGTTGTCCCGCAGTTGGGAGTCCTCGGAAGGTCTTTGTATCCTGGATCTCGGCTCGACCTCGCCCACCAATATTCGACACTTCACCGAGCGCGGCCACAAAATCTATAGCGAGGATTTGCTGACGGCCTCGACCGATCCGGGACTTCCTACCAAGGATGAGCAAGGGAATGACGCTCTTGACAGCCGCAAGTTTCTTGCTGATAACCTGGTTTATCCGGCCGCTCGATTCGATTTTATCCTGTGCTGGAATCTGCCGGACTATCTCGATGAGAGCCTGGTAAAGCCGGTGGTGGGACGGCTGTGGTCGGTGCTGAAGCCGGGCGGCATGCTACTGGCTTTTTTCCATACCCGCGACGCTGGACCGGATTCGCCCTGTCATCGCTTCCACATTGTCGGAGCCGACATTCTGGAAATGCAGAAGATTGAGCTGCGAGGCGACGCCCGTCGAGGTCCCGTCGGCAAAGATGGTTTCCAGTTACAGCGCGTATTCAACAACCGCCACATCGAAACCTTGTTCCGCGACTTTGCTTCCATTAAATTCTTTCTTGCCCGCGATAACATCCGTGAAGTACTGGTGGTCCGGTAGAAGTTGCGCCAAAAAATTCCCGGACGATGCGTGAATCGTATTGGGGTCTTTGCTCGACAGAGGCGCCAGCCAATGTTTTCTCCGCAGCCGGTTACAGGCCGCGGGTCAGGGCATCGAGTTCGTCGGGCCGAAGCCTCGCGAAGGCTTCCGCCGCGGCCGTCCTGAGTTCGTCGTAAGCCTTGACACCATCGACGTCAGCGGCTTTGCGCAGGTCCGCGAGCCCCGGCGTCCGCAAGAGGCCGAACCCACCCGGAAGCGATAACCAGACGCGAAGTCTTAGGCGCGCGCCCGTACAGTAGACGCAGACGTTGGCGGCCGCTTCGTGCAGCTTGGAGCCGAATCCCGGCTCGAAGCTGTCGTCGAGGCTCAGAGCATTGCCGAACTCTACGAGCACTCGGGAATTATGCGCCATGCGCCGCAGCAGCTCCCCGAATACGCGCATGCGCCGGCGCTGCGCCTCGCGGAAGTTGCGTGGACCCAAATTCCAGCGCAAGTCATGATCGGTCGCGGGATCAAGCAGCGCTGCGAGCAGAGCCGAGTCGACTGGATACAGGAAATAGACCACGTCGTCGATAGCGCGCTGAGGCACTCCGCGCCACGCGAAATACAAAACAGTCACCAATCCCAGCACGCCGCAGCCAACTAACATCCACATCAGAATCAGGGAAAACACAGCTAGCGAAACCTCCGCAGAAATTTCAGGTACTGGTCAAGCATTGCCTGATATTCTTTCCATGCCTCGGGGGTAAGGGCCGGTAATTCAGGATCGGGCTTCTGGGGAGCGCTGAAAAACCAAATCCAGATCAATACGGCAAAAGAGTATGCCACAATTAAGGTCCGGCCCCACAAGAATTTGAAGCTTGTTCCAAAATCCGAAAACTTCATGGTCATCAACAACGCGATCACCGAGTAGAGTCCAAAGCCGGTGGCAATGCCGAATGGATATTGCCGCCAGCGCAAGCCAAAGATGAGGACGATAGCTACCGTCACCACAAAGACGAGAACTTGCACGCAGCGGACGGCAATTTCGCCGACCACAATGTAGTAGAGGATGCCGCTAAATTGCGGCGGGGCCGCGTGTGCTCGGGCCACGCTGAGGAGGACGCCGACGAGCAGGGCAGCGGGAAAGATGAGGCGGCCCCACCAGGTGCGGATCAGGTTCCGCAGAACCATGCGGATCAGTTCATACATTACGAGGATGCCGAGGACGTCGTAGCCGGCCTCGGTAAGCCAGTAGGCCGCGAAATAGGAGTGTGGGTGGTTGTGCGTAACAAGTCTCGCCACATCGGCAGCCACCCCAAAGCCCACGTAGGCAAAAAACCACGGGCACGCCTTGTAGGCGCGATTCCGGAGCATCAAGCAGAGCAGCACCGCCAGAAGCCAGTGCGGGATGGACCAGAGGAGCAGATTCATATAGCCGGGAGCAGCTTACCTCATCTGCTCCCGGTTTGGCACCGCATTCCGTTAAGCCCTGGCAGATCCCACGGGCGAGATGCGGGAACTTGCAGGTGGGGGATAGCCCCCGTCGGCCAAAGCTACCGAAGCCAGCGACAGGAGCAACAGAGCAACTGCGAAAATGCGTTTCATGGTGTTTCTCTCTCCTTAGGTGTGGTATGGGGAAAATCCCCTGGCGGACAGTTTAGTCTCGAATGCAAGCGGGGGAGCTTGGGAAGGCTAAATAATCGCATCCGAACAGCAGGGGATGCTATTCGCGGTTTCGGCCAGTTGGAGCTCCGGCGCCTGACGGCGGGATCGATTTGCAGAGCACTTATACATCGCTAACGATTCCACTTCAAAAGCTCACTCGGCCCTTCCACACAATCAATCCCATGCGAAAAAGATAATTGCGCGCGATCTCAATTTGCGGCACTGTCTCAGGAAAGGCAGATGAGATGACCCCTCGCATCTCCTCCGGAAGATAAGACCGACGAACGGACGTGAGGCCATCCAGCCAGGCAACCCGGCTGCGCATGAGCGGAAAACCGGCCCAAGCTAGTGCCAGATGCAGACGATGCCGAATCAGGTCATTGATCAACACGGCGCAGCGGCTCACCCGCGACGCTTCTCGAACAAAGTCGGCGAGTTGCTGCGCGTTCAGGTGATGTGCGAAAAGGCTGCAGCTCACCAGGTCGAACGCTCCATCGGCGAAAGGTAGGACAAGCGCATCGGCCACGACCCGGTGGCTCTTCGGGACGTGATTTCCGTCTGCGCCATTTCTGGCGGCGAGATGAGACGAGGCACGGTCAAGCAGCGTTACATCCAAGTCGATTCCGCGCCGTGAGAGCCTCTGCCGAACTATCTCCGGAACTTCACCGGAGCCCGCCGCTACCTCTAATAAAGACAGATTTGTTGCGCCGCTAATCCGCGCTGCGCGTTCCACCATCTTCTGGGTAGTGGCTACGCCGCCGAACCAACGGTTGACCCGACCGATATCCCGCATCGAAATTTCCACATCGCATGCGGAGCACGCGTCGGAATCGAGAATCTCAGGTGCGTCGACTCGCTGCATGGAAAGAGTGTCCGAATTCAACCGGAAACTGGGTTGGCACGTAACCAGCGTTAGACTTCGGCCAGTTCTTCTTCGAGCAATTGCTTGTTATACAGGTCCGAGTAGTAGCCGTTCAAGGCCAGCAGTTCGTCGTGCGTGCCCAATTCCACGATGTGTCCTTCGTGCAACACGGCGATGCGGTCGGCGTTGCGGACGGTGGAAACGCGATGGGAGATGAAGATGGTGGTGCGGCCCTGCATCACTTCGCGGAGGTGATTGAGGATCTTATCTTCGGTGTGAGTGTCGACGCTGGAGAGCGCATCGTCGAGGATGAGAATGCGTGGGTTGCGAATTAAAGCCCGCGCAATGGCAGTGCGTTGCTTTTGGCCGCCGGACAAGGTGATCCCGCGCTCGCCCACCATGGTTTGATATCGTTCGGGAAAACTCTCGATATCGGTGGCGATGTTGGCGGCTTCGGCCGCATCGTGAATCTCCTGATCGGTGGCAGATTCTACACCCAGAGCAATATTTTCGCGGATGCGTTCGCTGAAGAGGAAAGTTTCCTGCGGCACGAATCCAATATTTCTGCGCAGCGATGCCAGCGAAAAATCCCGGATGGGTCGGCCATCTACTAAAACTGTTCCGGGCGCGGCGTCGTGAATACGCGGAATCAGATTCACCAGAGTGGTTTTGCCGGAGCCCGTGGGTCCAACAATCGCCATGCTCGTGCCAGCGGGGATGCGCAGGTTCAGGTCGTGCAGAACGGATTTTCCATCGTATCCAAAATTGAGCCCACGAAATTCGATTTCGCCCTCCACTGGCAGACTGCGGGCTTCTGCCCCATCTTTGATATCGGGTTGCTCCTGCAGAATCTCATTCAAGCGAACCAACGACGCCGTGCCGCGCTGAAAAATGTTCACCACCCAACCAAGTGCGATGATGGGAAACGTAAGCTGCATCATGTAGATGTTAAAGGCGGCGAAGCCGCCGATCTCCATGCGCCCAGCTAGTACTTCGCGGCCGCCGATCCACAACACCAGCACGATCGCCAGGCCCAGCATAAATTCCAGCGTAGGCCAGAGCATACCCATGAGCCGCACCAGTTTTAGGCTGCGCGCAATGTATTCCTGGTTGGCGCTTTCGAAGGAAGCGATCTCCGCCTCCTCCTGAACGTAGGCACGGATGACACGAGCTCCGGAAAAATTCTCCTGTGCCCGCGCGGAGATGTCAGAGAACATCGCTTGAATTCTCTCGAAACGTTCGTGAATCCGCCGCCCGAAATATTGTATGACGATGCTCACCACGGGCAATGGAAGAAAGGCGTAAAACGTCAGTTTGGGGCTGATTCGAAACATGAACGACAGGGCTGCGGCCGTGAACACGAGTGTATTGGCCGAATACATGATCGCCGGACCCAGCAGCATGCGCACCGCGTTCAAATCATTCGTTACCCGGGCCATGATGTCGCCGGTGCGCATGCGCTGGTAATAAGAATGGGAAAGCTTCTCCAGATGCGCAAAGAGATCGTTACGCAGATCAAACTCGATGTCACGCGAGATGCCGATCACAATCCAGCGTGTCAGGAACAGGAAGATCCCGCGGACGGCGGCGACCTCCAGCATCTGTAAAGCAAAATGCAACAGCTTCGCTGAAGTGACCCCAGTATTGAGGTCGTCCACCGCATGGCGGATCACCTGAGGCAGAAGCACCCATGCGCCGTTGCTTAGAAAAACGCAGAAAATGCCCGTCACGAATCCCCATCGGTAACGCTTGAGGTAGGGCAGGAGTGGTCGCATTCTCTTGGGAATCATGCAGCTTGTGTAGATGAAATTCTAGCAGGGGTGCCGGGTTTGGGGCGAAGGACGGTTAGTCTCGCAAAAAGGCTAAAAGGGTTGAACCACAAAAGGTCACTCAGTATCACGAAGGTTCTGAAGAGAAAGATGTCCTTAGAGTGACTTCGTGACCTTTGTGGTTGAGGTCTCCCTGCCCGCAGATGGGACGATGTCCCGTCCGAAAGCGACTACGCTGACCGCTGCAAGGGCTGTTCCCCAGGCGGCGAAAAAGGCCCATCCTAGGTCGAAGATGAATACTTGAGCAAAATCCATGGCAATACTCCTGGGGGCGGGATGCGCCGTTTTGCGCGGGGCGGGATCAAGGAGAAAAAACCCAACCCCGCGCTATTGCAAACTTATTCGTGCGAGTCGTTCGCCGGAGCGCTCTGCATGCGTTGCTGCATACGCGCTTCGCGATTCGCCTCGATCTCTTTTAGCTTGGCCTGTTGCTCGGGTGTGAGCATTTGATACAGCTCGTTGTGAATACGTGTCTCTTGAACTTTCACTTGCACCAGGGTCTGCGCCTGCTGCGCTACCAGGGCTTGCACCTTGGCTTCATCGTAGGCGCCTTCTACATATTGCGTGAGCTGCTCGTCCATCTGATGAACCTGCTGCATCAGCGGTTTCATGGTGGCGTGCTCTTTTTGCAGGACGGCCTTCATCTGCGTCTTCTGAGCGTCCGCAATATCCAGCTGCTTGGCGAAGAACTCCATCATGTGGCCGTCAAGACCGAATTCATGCATGTGCATCGGCGGGGGCGGAGCCGAATCCGCAGTTTGTGATTTGGCGATTACAGCGCCCAACAGCACGGCCAGAGCCGCTACGAGGAACCGAAAACGAATTGATTTCATAAACGTGTTTACTCCTAAGCTTTGACCTCTCAGTTTTTCGATTTTGGCGATCGGTTCCTTCCGGAACCTGAGAGTTTTCCGTACCCTTATAGAAACACGATCCGCAGGAAAAGGTGGTAAAAAGACCGTCAATCCGAGTAAAGTTTTGTCAAACGGGGAAACACTCTGAGTTTGCCGACGCGGTTTAGTATTTGACAATTCTTTACCCGCGCGACCCGTTGTCTGATGCACAATAACTAATGAAGTCTACGAAGATGGAACGCATTCTGGTTATTGACGACGATGTTGAACTTTGCACCCTCGTCAGCGAGTACCTACAGGCCGAGGGCTTCGTGGTGGATTGTGTGCATGACGGCGAGAGTGGCTTGCAGCGCGCCGCCGCCGGCGGCCACTTGTTGATCGTGTTGGATGTTATGTTGCCCGGCATCAACGGTTTCGAGGTGCTGCGACGAATCCGCGCCACCTCGCGCATGCCCGTGCTTTTGCTGACGGCTCGCGGGGAGGATGTGGACCGCATTGTCGGCCTCGAGATCGGCGCCGACGACTATCTGCCCAAACCTTTCAATCCGAGGGAACTGGTTGCCCGTATTCGTGCAATCCTGCGGCGTACGCGCACTGACAAGTCGGTTCCATCCGCGCCGGACATCGTCCGCGTTGGAGAGATCGAACTCGATCCAGCAACTCGCAGCGTTCGCCGCGATGGTCAGCTAGTCGACCTTACCTCGGTGGAATTTAATCTTCTGGAAGTGTTGCTGCGTGAAGCCGGCCGCGTGGTTCCGCGAGAGCGTTTGGTGAACGCGGTGCTCAGCCGCAAGTTCTCTCCCTTTGATCGCAGCATCGACATGCACGTGAGCAAAGTCCGAAAGAAACTTGGCGATACCGACGCCGACGAACACATCAAGACGATTCGGGGAGTGGGTTACATCTTTGCGCGACCACGGGAAACAACGGGCGAGAAGGCTCCAGAGAAGGTCAAAACCGCGCCATGAAGAGCCTGTTCCTCAAAATTTTTATTTCCTTCTGGTTGGCCCAGGCGCTGTTTATCGTCCTCGCCATTCTGGTGATGCTGGCTTTTCGGCCGCAGCGTAATGCGACCTGGGAGACGCTTCGCTCGACCACGCTCGCCGAGTCCATCGACGCTTATGAAAGTGGGGGTACAAAGCAGGCCCGCGAGTACCTGGAAAATCTGCAGATGAAGCAGCATGTCAGGGCTTATGTTTTCGATGAGCAGGGAATGGAGATTTCAGGGCGATCAAGCCCCGGCTGGGCGGAGCATGTTGCTGCGGGCCGGCCACTGCCACCGCATCCAGGAATGGTTTTTCCGCGGCCGCAAATCCTGACCGAGTCGAGGGCATCGAACGATGGTCACCACCTTTACACCATCGCGATGGAACTGCCTCCTGGACCGCGCGTGTTCTTTGGACCGTGGGGAATACCGATGCCTGGTTTGATCATCGCCGTACTCTCCTCAGGAATAGTGTGCTATTTCTTGTCGTGGTACATGACCAAGCCGGTCACACGTTTGCGCGCGGCGACCCAGCAGCTGGCTGCGGGCGACCTCACAGCCCGTGCGGGCGATCCCAACAACAAAGGGCGGGACGAAATTGCGGGCCTCGTGCGCGACTTCGACACTATGGCGGGCCGCCTGGAATCTTTAGTGAAGGCGCAATCGCGATTGCTCAATGATATTTCCCATGAGTTGCGATCTCCGCTTGCGCGATTGAACGTAGCGCTGGGGCTGGCGCGGCAGCGCTCCGGTCCGGAAAGCGCAACCATGCTCGAGCGCATCGAGCTCGAAGCTGGCCGCCTCAACGAACTGATTGGCCGCTTGTTGACCCTAGCGCGCATGGAAGATGGCGAGCAACGCGTGCCCTCCAGCCCGGTTTTGCTGGACGAAATTGTCCTCAGCGTCGCCGAAGATGCCGAGTTCGAGGCGCAGGCGAGGCGTTGCCACGTACACAGCGAGATTCCCGCGGGAAGCTGGGGAGTGCGTGGGGATGCGTCTCTGTTACACAGCGCAATCGAGAATGTCGTGCGCAATGCCATTCGTTACACGCGCGAAGGCACGACAGTTGAGATTCATCTGGGGAAGAGGGAAAGTGGGGGCCAGGAGGAAGCAGTGGTTCGTGTTACCGATTGCGGCGATGGCGTGCCGCCAGATGCGCTGGAAAAATTGTTTCAGCCCTTCTACCGCCTGGACGATGCCCGTGGCCGGCAGACCGGAGGAGTTGGATTAGGCTTGGCGATCACCGAACGCGCGGTACGCTTCCACGGCGGACGTGTTTCAGCGACGAACCGGGCCGACGGTGGACTGATGGTCGAGATCCATCTGCCTCTAATGCCACCGGACGCTGGTGTCAAGGAAGCACTCGAAGCCGTTCCGGTATCAGTGATCAGTGGGCGGTGACCAGTGGTTCGGTGATTAGTGCGCTGCTGGGATTTTACTGGCACTGGCAACTGACCACTGGCAACTGACCACTGGCCACCTGTTTCCCAGGCAACTCGTGGCCCTCTCTGCGGTTCCAATCAGTGCCGGGTGAAGTTGCTCTTCCCGGGCATTCCTGATACATAAGTGGATGGCAATTCACGCCTTAAAATTGTGTTCACATCCGGCTGGTTCCTGCCCGGAGAACCCATCGGCACGCTCAGAGGAGATAAAGCGAAGAATGCGGACGCGTTTTACTTGGATTGTGGCCATTCTGGTTCTGATTACAATCGGTCTCACGATGGCTTGCAGCAACACATACTCAACGTCCAACAATGGCTTGGTGGTGGTGCCAACGCAGGGATCAGCGGTGATGCAGACCTTCAGCCTCGATCTGGGAAATGGTCACCTGTCGCAGATCAATAACGTCAAGGGTCCTCCGACGCCGGGACTGCCGACCCAGGTCGTTCTCAATCCTGCGGGTACGTTCGCCTTTGTCATCGTGCAGGAGAATGCGGTGTTGCAACCCAGCCAAACCGGAATCGCTTCGTATCAGGTAGCCTCCGACGGAAAGCTATCTTCCGTCGGCACGACCTCTGTATCAAATCCGGTAGCGATCGCCGTTGATTCGGCGGGCAAGTTTTTGTTCGTGGCGCAGGGTAGCGTAGGGACAGTTTCGGTTTTCTCGATCGGCAGCAATGGCAGCCTCAGCCAAGTGGGCAAGGCTACTTCCCTCCCCAACCAGCCCGGCGGGCAAGCCCCCAGCGCATCAGCCCTGGCACTGACTTCAACTGTCTACCCGATTCAGTTCGCCCCTTGTTCGGGCTTTACAGCTCCCACGACTGAAAATCTTTATGTTGCCGACTCCGTCAATTATGTGTTGCTGAATTATTCGGTTTCAACTGCAGGTGGCCTCACTCTGGTTCCGACTGCGGCAACACTGGGAGTTCCAACCGGTACCGTGCCCTCTGGCGTGGCAGTCGATCCCTGCAACCGATTCGTTTACGTGTCGAACGCGATTCCTAATAACAGTATCAGCGCCTATACAATCTGCAACGCTGTCTCCTTGGCGAACAACTGCCCAACTGCGGACTACCATTTGCAAACGGTCACCGGCTCTCCCTTTCCAGCGGGCGATAACCCCGGGCCTCTGGCTGAGGATGCATACGGCAATTTCTTGTATGTCGTGGATACAGGA
The DNA here is from genome assembly GCA_963717205.1 of uncultured Acidobacteriota bacterium. GTDB lineage: Bacteria > Acidobacteriota > Terriglobia > Terriglobales > Acidobacteriaceae > Sulfotelmatobacter. The sequence continues at coordinate 155,669 of CAVQVP010000004.1, forward strand.
TCGGACCAGGTTTCCGGTTACCGGATTAGTGCATCCAACGGGTCCTTGACGGCATTCACTGGGGCGCCTATCGCCACTGGTTCGGGACCAACCTCGATTGCAATCCGAAGCGACGACTCCTGGATGTTCGTCTCAAATCTTAACGCTGCGACCCTTTCGCAATACGCCATCACCCCTGCCAGCGGAAACTTAATCCCGCAAACGGCGACCTCAACCTTTAACTATCCCTCGGGAGTTGCGGTGAAGTAGTTGTGTTGCGGCGATTGTGTCGCGGTAATCGGGCGGTTACCAAGTTACGTAGGAATTCTTAAGATCAGATACGCGCCCACCAGCGCGAAGATCAGGTCCGGCGACCAGGCGGCCAGTGCAGGGGGCAACTGGCTGATATCGCCCATGGCCTCAAACAATCGCGAAACCACGGTGTAGACTACGGCAATTCCGACTGCTACCGCGACTCCGGTGATGGCTCCCTTTTTCGCAGCCGACATGGAAAACGGGACGGCGAGCACCGCCATAATCAGGGTGATCAGCGGGTAGGAAAGCTTTTTGTTCAACTGCACGCGAAGGCGAACCACGTCAAAGCCGCTCTGCTGCAGGTCGCGGATGTAGCGCCGCAGCTCCTCGTAATTCATCTCGGAATACTGCTTGACTTCTTTCTTGAAATAGGACGGCGCCTCGCTGAGTTGCGGAAACGTAGAAACGTCGAAAGCGTGATAGCTGGCGATCGCGGCTCCGTTCAGCGAGCGCTGCCAGCCTTGCTGGTAGATCCAGCGGTTCATGCTGTCAGCCCAGTGAGCGCGTTCTGCGTGGATGCGCTGCGTGATGGCAAAGCTGGCGGGATCGATTTCAAAAACCGTGAGATTGGCGAACTGATCACGATCGGCATCGAAAAACTGATAGTAGTAAATGTCGTTGTGCTGGCCAAAAATCCAGCGGCGGTCGGGGCGCAGATAGGTTTGCGGAGGCTTCCCTTTGATCTGATTGTGCAGCGCTTCCTGGCGCTTGTTGGTATGGGGAAGATAAAACTGATCGGCCAGGAACAATCCAGCGGCGAGCATCGCGGCCGCAGTCATCACAGGCAGGATGACTCGATAGATACTGGTTCCGGTCGCCTTGATCGCGGTGATTTCGTTGGACCGGTTCATGAGCCCGAAGGTGATCAGCACCGCCAGCAGCATAATCAGTGGCGCAACGCTGTAGAGCAGATACGGAGCAACGTTGAGCAGATATTCCGCGACCACAAAGGCGGGCGTTTGGTTGCGTAAGATGTCCCCTAGCAGCTCGAACAGAGTGAACACTAGAAGAAGGACGAGGAATGTGGAAACGATCATCCCCAGGTAAACGAAGAAATCTCGGAGCACGTAATCGTCGAGTAGAGTGGGGAAGCTCGCACTGAAAACTCGCCGCCGCGTGGAAGCGCGCTCAAAGGCGTTGACATCTCTTTTCCAATGCCTGGCTTCATGAGCCGGAACTTTCACAGGCTTGCTGGGCTTCCAGGCCAGCTTGATCGCAGAGAGCGCAATGGGCCGCCGCTCCGCTTGCCACAGCAGAAACAACGCGGCTGCAAAGAATACAAGATTGGCTAGCCAAGCCCCGAAGGCGGGACTGACTCGGCCTTGCTTGGCCAGGGAAACTCCGATCAGAGAGATGAAGTAATAAACGAACACCAGCACAATGGTGAGCACAAAGCCGCCGGACTTGCCGCTTTTCTTCGAAGAAAGACCCAGCGGAATGCCAACCATCGCCAGAACCAGGCACGCCGTGGGCAATGCAAAGCGAGTGTGAAACTCGATGAGATACCATCGCGCCGATACGGGATCGACGCTCCGCGCGCGGTCGCGCAAAGCCCAGGTACCGATTGCTTTGACTGGGATTTGCTCTTCCGCCTTGTTTTCCGAAGAAGGCAGTTCGATGGGAATATCGGTCTGCTGAAACGACGAAATCTGATAATGGTCGGCTTTCGCGGGATCGGTCTCGTGTGTGGAGCCCTCCACCAGGTGCAGGTGAAGGCGATCCTGGCCCTCGGGAACGAGAATGCCCTCGCGCGCCAGCGTGATCCGCGGATTCGCGGCGTCGGTTATGTCGGCTAGAAAAACGCCATTCCAAACTGCTCCCCCTTGAGCGCTGCGAACATCTTGCACGTAGAGCACAAGCTTCGGAAAGCCTTCGTAGAAAACTCGGGGCTGCACTTCGTAGGAAACCTGTGAGCCTTTGAGTTGATCCTCGAGACGTCCGAGCGATGCCAGCGACCAAGGCGCCAAGTAGAGTCCGTTGAGTAATGATAGCGCCCACGCGGCAGCGACAAAGATGGCCAGCACGCGGCCAAAGTCCCATACGCCCATGCCGCTGGCGCGCATCGCAGTGATTTCACTGTCGGCGGCAAGCCGGCTCAGCCCGATAAGAATGCCCACCAGCACACTCATTGGGATGGTGTAGGTGAGTGCGAGCGGAACGGTATAAAAGAAAATTTCGGCAACGCTTGGCAGTGGCGCGCTGGCGCGGACTACCAGTTCAAGAATGCGTCCCAGATCACGCGTGAACAGCACAAAGGTGAAGATTGCTGCGCCGATCACGGCGTGCGAGGTGACTTCACGAAGAATATAGCGGGTCAGAATCCGCATGGGACCAGTTCTCAGGGCAGCATAGCACGGCAGGTGTCGACGGTCCCTCTGCGGAATGTTCGAATTGCGCCTTAGGGATCAACGGGTTATGTAGGGTTTCCCCTGGCGCGGAACGATGTGGTAAGATTTCCTTGTTTCCTTGTTTAATTCGAGTATGCTGGCAAAAAAGACAATTAAGAACCAGATCACACTTCCCAAAGGAGTGATGAATCGCTTTGGCGAAGTTGAATATTTCGAGGTGAGCACGGATGGGGAGTGCATTATCCTGCGGCCATTGCAAAGAAGCCGTGCCGACGAAGTGCGCGCCCGCCTCGCCCAACTTGGAATCAATCAACAGGATGTAGCTGACGCTGTCAAGTGGGCGCGCGAAAAGGAGTGAGCCGGCGCGTGGTCTTTGATACGACCACGGTAGTGTCGGCGTTGCTTTTTCGAAACGGCCGATTGGGGTGGCTGTGCCAGCATTGGCGGGAGGTCGGATGCGTGTCTTTGCTCTCTCGTGCGACTGCAGCGGAACTTATCCGAGTTCTGGGTTACCCAAAATTTGCACTTTCCGCTGCCGACTATGGGGAACTGTTGGCTGAGTATCTTCCTTACTGCGATGTAATTGAGCCAAGAGAAAGATGTGAGGTCGTGTGCCGCGACGCAAAAGACCAAGCCTTTCTGGATCTAGCCCAGAGCGGCAGAGCAGATCTGCTGATAAGCGGCGATGAGGATCTGTTGGTGCTCGCTGGTCAAACGACTTTTCTGATTGAAACTCCCGAAGCGTATCGTCGCAGAATGGCCTCGTCATTGTGAGTCTGTCATCGGCGGGCTGCTGTCGAGTGTCCAGGCTCATGCGAAGAAGACTTCGTTGAAAAAGTTCACGATTATATTCATCGAGCTAGGGATGCTGGCCGGAGTCATCGCGGCTGGGTATACGCTTCCCGGTAGTACGCGGCTTGCGGTTTTCCTTATGGTCAGTGGTGCATGGTTTGTGGTTGGAAATGTCCTGCTTCTCCAGAAGATTAAGCGGACCAAAGGCGGCACGAGTCCCGCGGAAACCGGGCCTTGGCCACATTTGTTTCGAGCGTTTGCGGTACTTTTCTATCGCATGGTTCTTGGTCTCATTGCTCTTCAGAGGCTGACAGCCGATGGCTCATAGGGGAGGCCGCGCTACCCGGTTTTCAGAAACAGTGCCGCCAGCGGGGGCAGCGTGAGTCTCAGCGAATAGGGCCGGCCGTGCGCCGGCACTTCTTCTGCATTCACTCCGCCGAGGTTGCCAGCGCCCGTTCCGCCGTAATCCAAGGCATCGCTATTCAGCAGTTCGCGCCAGTAGCCGCCTTTTGGAACGCCGATGCGATAGCCGAGGCGCGGAATCGGCGTGAAGTTACACACGATGAGAACGGTCTCTCTGGCGGATTCACTTTTGCGTAGCAAAGAAATCGTGCTGGTCAAACTGTCATTGCAATCCACCCACTCGAAACCTGCGGGGTCATTATCGAGTTCATGCAAGGCGGGTTCGCTACGATAAAGCCGGTTCAAATCTCTCACCCAGTTCTGCAAAGTGCTGTGAACTGGATATTGAAGCACATCCCACTCCAGGCTGGTGTCGTGCGCCCACTCCCGAACCTGGCCAAATTCATCGCCCATGAACATCAGTTTCTTGCCGGGCTGCGCATACATATAACCGAACAAAAGACGTAGATTGGCAAAGCGGTCGTGCTCGTTGCCGGGCATCTTGCCGATGAGCGATCCCTTGCCGTAGACGACCTCATCGTGCGACAACGGCAGCACAAAGTTTTCATGAAACGAGTACAGCATACGGAAGGTGAGCTTGCTGTGGTGGTACCTGCGGTGAATGGGATCCTGCTTGAAATATTCAAGCGTGTCGTGCATCCATCCCATATCCCACTTCATCCCGAAACCCAGGCCGCCGAGGTAGACTGGCCGCGAAACCATGGGCCAGGAAGTAGATTCTTCCGCGGTGGTCTGAATATCAGGATGTTCCTTGTAGACCTCCTGATTGAAGCGGCGAAGAAAATCGATGGCTTCCAGATTTTCCCGCCCACCAAACTTGTTTGGAATCCACTCACCGGGCCTGCGCGAATAATCGAGGTAGAGCATGGACGCGACCGCATCCACTCGCAGGCCGTCGATGTGATATTTGTCGAGCCAGAACATGGCGCTCGACATCAGGAAACTGCGCACCTCAGTGCGCCCATAGTTGAAGATGTAGGTCTTCCAGTCAGGGTGAAAGCCCTGCCGCGAGTCGGCGTGTTCGTAGAGATGAGTGCCGTCAAAATAGGACAGTCCGTGAGCGTCGGAAGGGAAGTGGGAGGGCACCCAGTCGAGGATGACCGCGATGCCGTGCTGGTGCAGGTAATCCACCAGATACATAAAATCCTGCGGAGAGCCATAGCGCGATGTCGGAGCAAAATAGCCCGTGGTCTGATATCCCCACGAGCCGTAGAAAGGATGCTCCATCACCGGCATGAATTCGACGTGAGTGTAGCCCATGCGCACGGCATATTCCGCGAGACGGGGCGCGGTCTCGCGATAAGTTAGCGGGCGATTGTTCTCCTCGGGTACGCGCATCCACGAGCCGAGGTGAACTTCGTAGATTGCATGCGGGGCGCGCAGGGAGTTGCGGGCAGCGCGCTTCTCCATCCAATCGCGATCGCTCCACTCATAGCCGAGGTCCCACACCACGGACGCGGTGCGGGGAGGTTTTTCGTGCAAAAAGCCGAGGGGATCCGCTTTATCCACACGGTAACCGTGCTCTCGTGACTCAATGTGGAATTTGTAAAGCGCACCCTTGGTTACTCCCGGGATAAAGCCTTCCCAGATGCCGGAATCGCTGCGGGGAACGAGCCGGTGCAACTTGATATTCCACTCGTTAAAGCTTCCGATCACGGAAACCTGTCGCGCGTTGGGCGCCCACACGCTGAAGACTGCCCCTGCTTTGCCGTCGCGAGAGACCAGATGCGCGCCGACGGTTTCGTACATGCGATAGTTGCTGCCCTCGTTGAAGAGGTAGAGATCCTGGTCGGAGAGCAGCGTAATACGTTCAGAGGCCGGGATGGAGGTTTCTGGCATTTTCCGAATTCTAGTGTACCGGAAGTGGACGGGAGAAAACTGGTGGCAAAGACTGCAATTTTAGAGACATCGCGGCGGAGAGGGGTTGCCTTGGTCCCGCCCAGCGAATCGCGAACCATGTCCTTGAGTGCGGCTAGGGCGTTAATTCCCCATGCTAGACTGACTTTTCCAGCCATGCCCGCCCTGCGTTTGATTTTTCTCTGGCATCAGCACCAGCCTTTCTACAAGGATCTGGTGACGGGCGAATATCGTTTACCCTGGGTGCGCCTGCACGCGCTCAAGGACTATTACGGCATGGTGAAACTGCTCGACGAATTTCCCAATGTGCATCAGAACTTCAACCTCGTGCCCTCGCTCGTCACTCAAATTCAGGATTACGTGGCAGGCACGGCCCAGGATCCGTTTTTGAAGGTTGCAGCCAAGCCGGCGAAAGATTTGACGCCTGCTGAGCGGCAATTCGCTTTGCAGTATCTTTTTCAGGCGAACCCGACGAACGTGATTGGGCGCTATCCGCGCTACTGGGAGTTGCGCGAGCGGTTTCGCGAGCACGGCTACGTAGCCGAAAAAGCCGAGAAATATTTCGAGGTGCAGCACTTCACCGACCTGCAGGTGCTTTCGCAGATCGCCTGGTTCGACGAATTCTTTTTGGAAGACAAAGATATTGGTGCGCTGATCAAGAAAGAGCGGAATTATTCCCTCGAAGATCAGAGCTTTGTGATTGCGCGCGAGCGCGAGCTTCTGGCCAAGGTTCTGCCGGCATATGCCGATTCCGCGAAGAAAGAGTCGATCGAGATTTCGGCGACTCCGTTTTATCATCCGATTCTTCCTCTGGTGTGCGACACCAACGCTGGGGCAACTTCATCGCCGGGCCTGCCCTTGCCCCAGAACCGGTTTCGCCATCCCGAAGACGCGCGCGAGCAACTGGTGCGCGCCCTCGATCTTCACCAGCAGGTGTTTGGAGTGCGGCCGCAGGGCGTGTGGCCCTCGGAGGGCAGCGTTTCGGAAGAGACGCTCGCGATCGCGCATAGCCTCGGCATTAAATGGATGGCCACCGACGAGGGTGTCCTCGGCCGAAGCACAGGTGTGTTTTTTCAACGGGATGGAAATGGCCGGTTGCCCGCGCATTTGGCGGAACGACTTTATAATATTCACCGCTACGAGCATGGCACGACCGCCATGCATATGGTGTTTCGCGATCACACTATTTCAGACCTGATCGGATTCGTCTATTCGGGGATGGATCCGAAGGAGGCTGCCGCACATCTGCTAAGCGATATCAAAGAGGCGGCTCAACCCGTGCTGGCGCAAGGTCGCGACGCCGTGGTGTCGGTAATTCTCGATGGAGAAAATGCCTGGGAATACTATCCAAAGTCTGGCCGGGAATTTTTGCGGAGATTCTACGACGCGCTGCAGCGCGAGAGCGGCCTCGAAGCGGTTACGATTTCGGAGGCGATTGCCCGGCATCGCAACCTATCGCCGTTGCCCTCAATTGTGCCGGGCTCGTGGATCAATGCGAACTTCAATGTCTGGATCGGCGCGCCCGAGGACAATCGCTCCTGGGACTACGTATATTACGCGCGCGAATTTTACGCTCAGCATGCGGCCAAGGCTACCGAGGCCCAACGCAAACTGGCGTTTGAAGAACTCCTGATCGCCGAGGGCAGCGACTGGAACTGGTGGTACGGGCCGGAGCATCACTCGGCTAACGATCGCGATTTTGACGAACTCTACCGCAAACATCTTTCGAACGTTTATCAGGCATTGGGAGCGACTCCGCCGGATTATCTGGCGCAACCGATCACTGCCGCAGAAGTGCGCCCGGCATTCACTCCGCAGACTGCTTATATTCATCCCCACGTACTGGGGGACAAGATTCGCTACTTCGAATGGATGGGCGCCGCCGTATTCACTGCCGATCAGCGTCCCGGCGCAATGCACGGAAAACAGTTCGTGCTCGACTCCGTCTATGCCGGGATCGACAGCACGTTCGTCTACGGCCGATTGGACTTTGCCGGAGCGGTGCCGGATATGGAGTTTAATGTCGTCGCGAACCTGGAATCGTGGGCGAAGGGAGAAGTGCGTCCCCGGCGGGTTCTACGGCTCGACGCGAGGGTGGAAGAGCGCAAGCTGAGGCAATGGAAGGTGGATGGCTGCGAGGAATCGTTGGCAGCTGCATCGGATGGTTCTTCTAACCTATCTTCGACGCCGGGGGAACAGAGCGCTCGTGCAGCTTTGCTTCGCAACTTTGAGTTTCGATTGCCGTTGATCTGGTTGCTGGCGAACCTCGGCTCGAGTGCCGGTGCCGGTAGCAAGAGCCCAGCGGCGATCCCGCCCACAAGTAAACTGAAACTGCGCTTCAGTCTTTGGCAGAATCGCTTGCCGGTGGATGCGCTGCCAATGGAAGGATGGATCGAACTGGAATTGCTCAGCGAAGCGGAGTTGGGAGCGGGAATGTGAAGCAAAAAACGCCGGAGAGGTTAGCCTCCGGCGTCATTCAAGAGTAAGAAACTTTATTGTCCCGTGCTTGCCACAGCCGGCGTCATCGCGAGCGGCCGGTTGAGTTCAATCGTAAGCGTGGTGCCCGCAGGCAGCGTGGCTGAGCGATGTTTGCTGAGGTAGTGAGCTCCGGTGGCGCCGGCCCCAATGACGCCGCCAACAACGATCCCGACCGGACCACCGACCAGGCCGCCAATCAGCATTCCGCCGGCTGTGCCGCCGCCGGTTTCGAGTTGGTCGCGGCGATCGTGGCCTGATCCTTTGAATTCGCCTTCATTGTTCACGTCCGTATCGCGTCCAACATTCGTGTCGACCAGCGTGGCATCGAGGAAGAATCGCTCGCCGGTCGGCAGGATCAATGCTTCGGGCAGAATCCCGATGGTTGGCTTGCCAGCAATGCGGCGCGGCTCGGCCACTTTTGTGACGCGGCCTTCTATTCTTGCGCCAGCGGGAATCACCGTTTGGCCATTGAGCACCACGGGTTGCGTCAAGCTCCCTTGAAAGGGATCGCCGGGCTTGTTGCTGAAGGTCGCGAGGGTTGTTTCGAGTTTGACCATAAGAGCCGTACCCGCAGGTACGGGCAAGCTGGTCTGCGCTGCAGCCAAGGCCGCCACCAGCAGGATGCAAGGTAGAACTGTCCACTTCTTCATGACCCCTCCTCAGATCGTTCCAACCCTAAACTGTCGAAATTGTTGTTCTGACTGTAGACCCTTCACGGGGCTCGGGACAACACCGCGCCAGGCTAGGGAACCAGCCAAGACAAGAGTGCCGCACGATTTAATTCCAATAGCCCGAGCGATTGATCTCCTCACTCTAACTCAGCCCAGTGCCAAGGGTTTCCTTTTCTCCAAATTTCTGGCCTGCTCGAACGCAAACGCCATCTGCAGGACTCCCCAATCGTCGTGATTGCGTCCGACAATCTGTATTCCGATCGGCAGACCACTCTTCGAGTACGCGCACGGCACCGAGGCGGCGGGATTCCCTACAGCCGAGATGTAGCAGGCGGATTTCATCCAAGCCAGGTAGTTTTCCATCTTCACGCCATTAATCTCTGTCGGGTAGTGTTCTGTGACATCGAATGGCAAAACCTGATTCACCGGTAGCACGAAAAATTCGTACTTGTCCATGAACTCACGCACTCGTTGATACAGCGCCGATCGCTTTATTTCCACTCGTGCCAAATACGGCCCGGTCAATTTGCGGCCTTCCTCCACGTGCCAATGCACATACTCATTCAACTGATCGCCGCTTGTGGCAATGATGTCGCCGAATCTCGATTCCATTGTCCAGTGCCGCCAGCTCAGGAAGCATTCGTTGGCATCCCGAAAATCGGGCTCTGCTTCTTCCACGATGCACCCGAGCGATTCGAAAACCTTCCCCTGAGCGCGTACTGTTTCCTTCACTTCCGGCTCCCACGGCAGGCCCATATCGCGGAACATGGCGACGCGCACGCCCCTAAAACTTCGGCTATGCAGCGGCTGGTCAAACTGGCTCCCGGGCTGCTCAATGGAAATCGGTATCCGCTCGTCGGGTCCAGCCAGCACACTCAGAAAATATGCGAGATCTTTGACGTTGCGCGCAACACCTCCGGACACCGAAAACGGTTGCCAGGCCAAGTCGGCCGGAGTATTGGGCACTCGTCCCGGCGATGGTCGCAGTCCCACCACGCCGCAAAAGTTCGGAGGATTGCGTAGCGATCCGCCATAATCGCTGCCATCAGCCAGTGGCACCATGCCGCAAGCCGCTGCGACAGCACCACCTCCCGTGCTTCCTCCGCATGTCTTCGTAAGGTCGTGCGGATTTCTCGTCGCCCCGAACACGGGATTGAAAGTCTGCGACCCCAGGCCAAACTCCGGCACGTTCGTCTTCCCAATCACGATCCCTCCAGCCTTCTTTCCCCGTTCCACCAACAGGCAATCGCCCTTCGGAATTTCGTCCTTGTGCAGCGGTGATCCATAAGTCGTTCGAATGCCTTTGGTGGCGTGCAAATCCTTCACCCCGATCGGCAATCCATGTAAAGGCCCCAGCCAATTGCCCTTGGCGAGCGCGTTGTCCGCCGCCTGTGCCTCGGCGAGCAACTGATCCTCGTCTACAAGGGTTACGATCGCATTTACTTTCGAGTTCACACGCGCGATCTGGGCCAGGTGCGCCTTCATCACTTCAACCGACGAAATCTTTTTCGTTCGCAGCAGGGCCACAAGCGTCGTTGCGTCCATAAAGCAGATGTCTTCAGTCATTGTCTGTACCGCTTCGGGCTGGCTCACGCTTACCTCCTTCTCGATCTCCGCGCTCCCCAGCAACGGATTTAGCATCGCAGTCACCGCTCCTGTCGTTGCCGCCTTCAACACTTCCCGTCGGGTCAAATTTCTCATCACCCTGCCTTTCGTGCAGACAACTTTTTATCACATGGATGAATGTTGCGAATGAATGCTGCGCTCCTTCTGCCATTGGTGCGGACTCCCGTAACACTGCAGTCATTTCCAATCCGCTATAATCAGGGGTTTCGTATCCACAAAGGCTAGGACATACATGGGCAAGGGCTCTATCACGGGCCGGCGTCTCACTTTCAACTCAGGTGCTCCCGGTACGCTGTGCGCCTGGACGAGGATTCACAGGTCACATATTCAGACTCAGATAAGGATGGCGGCGTGTTATGATCAATATTGGAGCAATCATCGGGCGCGAGGTGCTGGATTCGCGCGGCAATCCTACAGTGGAAGCAGAAGTGCAGCTTGCGAGTGGAACGATTGGCCGGGCTATGGTTCCGAGTGGAGCATCGACCGGAGAGCACGAGGCCGTGGAGCTGCGCGACGGCGACAGTGCGCGTTTTCTCGGCAAGGGCGTGCTCAAAGCGGTGGAAAACGTAAACGGCGAGATTGCGGAAGCGCTCGCGAATTTCGATGCATATGATCAGCGAGCGCTCGACCAGAAAATGATCGAACTCGACGGCACAGAGAATAAAGGGTCGGCTGGGCGCCAATGCGATTCTTGCGGTTTCCATGGCGGCGGCACGCGCGGCCGCGGCGGAATACGGCCTTCCGATCTATCGCTACCTCGGCGGTGCCGGCGCCAATACATTGCCGACACCGATGATGAATATCCTCAACGGCGGAGCGCACGCTGACAACAACGTCGATTTTCAGGAATTTATGGTGATGCCGGTGGGCGCGCCGTCGTTTTCTGAGGCGCTGCGCTGGGGGGTGGAAGTCTTCCACACGCTCAAGGGAGTGCTGAAAAAACGCGGCTACAACACTGCCGTTGGCGACGAAGGTGGGTTTGCGCCTTCGGTGAAGTCGAACGTCGAGGCCATCGAAGTTGTGCTGGAGGCGATTCAGCAGGCTGGCTACAAGCCGGGAGAGGAGATCGCCATCGCACTCGATCCCGCGGCCAGCGAGTTTTATCAGGATGGCAAATACGTTTTCAAGAAGTCGGACAAATCTGCCAAGAGTTCCGACGATATGGTGAACTTTTGGGCGAAGTGGGTGAAGGACTATCCCATCGTTTCGCTGGAGGATGGTTTATCCGAAGACGACTGGGACGGCTGGCAGAACCTGACCAAGGAATTGGGCGGCAAGATTCAGCTTGTCGGCGATGACATCTTCGTCACCAACATTCAGATTTTTGCCGAAGGAATCGAGAAGGGAATCGCCAACTCTATCCTGATCAAGCTGAACCAGATCGGCACCGTCAGTGAGACTTTGGATGCAATCGACCTGGCACGGCGCAATGGCTACACGTCGGTGATCTCGCATCGTTCCGGCGAGACTGAAGACACATTCATCGCGGATTTCGCCGTCGCCACTGGAGCAGGGCAAATTAAAACCGGATCGGCCTCGCGCACTGACCGCATCGCCAAGTACAACCAGTTGCTGCGGATTGAGGCGGAATTGGGGAATTCGGCAAAGTTTCTGGGGCTGAAGGCGCTGAACTATAACGGTTAGGAACATGCTGTTGACTTAGTCCAGGACTAAGCTATGATTACCTTCATGGAAGTCAATGTTCACGAAGCTAAGACCAATTTTTCCAAGCTGTTAGAGCGGGTTGCGATTGGCGAAGAGATTATCATCGCCAAAGCCGGGAAGCCGGTCGCCAAGTTGGTGCCAGTGAAGAAGATGCCAAAAAAGAGGGTCTTCGGCAGCGCGAAGGGTGACTTCACAGTTCCCGACGATTTCAATGATCCCGATCCCGATATTGAGGACCTATTCTATAACGGACCTGTTATACCGAAATGAAGGCTATCCTCGATACCCATGCATTCTTGTTTGCGCTTGCCGGGGATTCGAGGATGTCGCATCACGCGCGCGACATTTTTACCGGAAGCACCGACCTTTTGCTCAGCCTTGCAAGCGTCTGGGAGATTCTTATCAAGGCACAGTCGGGCAAGTTGAATTTCCCTCGGCCTGCCGGTCCATACGTGCTCAGTAGACTGGCGGAGAACAGGATCAAGACGCTCTCCATCAGCTTTGATCATTTGCTCGCTCTCGAGCGTCTCCCCATGCACCATCGCGATCCGTTTGACCGCATTCTGATCGCGCAGAGCCTTGAGGAAAAACTGCCGATTTTGACGTCCGATCCCTTATTCGCGCGCTATCCTGTCGAGGTGATCTGGTAGCGGCACGGTCTGTCGAGATCGCAGGGTTAGACTATTACCGCGAGGAGTGTTTATGAAATTCAAGTCGTTGCTGTTCGTGTGTTTGCTGGGGCTGTCCATTTGCACAGCGCAGACCACCGTTTCCGTTGCTCCCGATGCAGCTTCGAAAGAGGACATCCAGAAGCTGTTTGATGTCATGGCAAGCCGCGAGCAGATGGCTCAGATGATGCAACAGTTGTTTTCACAGATGCGAACCTTAAGCCGCGAGCAGGTCAAGAAGCGGCATCCAGACATCTCCGACGCCGAACTCGCGCGCATGGACCACCAGTCGGAGGAATTTCTGAAGGATTTCCCTTTGAACGACATGCTTAACGACATGGTTCCCGTCTATCAGCGGCACTTCACGAAATCTGACATCGATACCCTGACTGCGTTTTATAGTTCTCCAACGGGACAGAAGTTTCTTCACGAGATGCCGGCGGTGACGGCGGAAACGATGCGAGCGGTGTATCCAAAGATTCAGGCGCAAGTCGACGCCGCCCTCAAGCGGGCCGAGGACAAAACCGATCCACCCCAGAAGTAAGCCTGTGACTGAAGCCGTGCCAACCCGAAGCCGATAGCTAGAAACTTAGGAGCTGCTTTTGCGTCCCAAACCACTCGTACTCGTCATCCTCGACGGCTGGGGCTATCGCGCCGAGACCAAGGCAAATGCCATCGCGCTCGCGCGCAAGCCCACTTATGATCGGCTGCTGCGCGAATATCCCAACACGCTGATTCACACCAGCGGACCCTTTGTCGGCTTGCCTGAAGGGCAGATGGGCAACAGTGAGGTTGGACATCTCAACATCGGTGCCGGCCGCATCGTTCATATGGACATCACTCGAATCGACCTGATGATTCAGAACGGAGAATTCTTTTCGCATCCGGTGCTGCTCGCCGCGATGAAGCATGCGCGTGTTGGCGAAAGGAGATTGCATTTGTTCGGATTGCTCTCAGACGGCGGCGTGCACTCGCAACAAGCTCACCTCTACGCGTTGCTGAAAATGGCAAAGCAGAATGGCGTGGATCGTGTTTTTGTTCATGCTTTTATGGATGGCCGAGATACGCTGCCCACCAACGGAGCGGGTTATCTCGAACAGTTGCAGCAGAAGATGCGGGAGTACAACTCCGGCAAGATTGCCACGGTGAATGGCCGTTACTACGCGATGGACCGCGACCGGCGCTGGGAGCGCATCTTGAAGGCCCACAACGCAATGGTCTTCGGCGACGCGGAGGGCGGAAAGTGTGCCGATCCCGTGCAGGGGATGAAAGATTCTTACAACCGCGGCGTCACCGATGAGTTCGTCGTGCCCTTCGTGTGCACCGATCGAACGGATAAAGATAAGAGCGGACAACCACTGGCGACCATTCGTGATGACGACGCTTGCATCTGCTTTAATTTCCGGGCCGACCGGGTTCGCCAGATCACGCGCTCGCTGGCGCGTAACAGTGGCTTAAACGCAAAGGGCGGCAGCGATCTTCCAGGCGCGGCCGATCTAGACGCCACGATTCCGAGAGACCGCGTCCCCGAGAATTTGCACTATGTTTGCATGACCCAGTACGACAAGAACTTCAGCCTGCCTGTAGTGATCCCGCCGGAGTCGATGGCGAACATTCTTGCGAACGTAATGGGCAATCTCAACATGCGCAACCTGCGTGTCGCCGAAACCGAAAAATACGCCCACGTCACCTACTTCTTTAATGGCGGCGTGGAACAGCCCTTTCCTGGCGAAGAACGCGTGCTGGTGCCGTCGCAGAAGGTTGCGACCTACGATCTGAAGCCGGAGATGAGCGCCGGCGGAATTGCCGACGCAGTTGTAAAGGCCACGGAAGACGGCACCTTTGACGTGATCATCGTAAACTTTGCCAATGCCGATATGGTCGGGCACTCGGGCAAGCTCGATCCTACGATAAAGGCCGTCGAGACCGTGGATGCGTGCCTGAGCCGCCTCGAAGCGGCGGTTCGGACGAAGGGCGGTGCCATGCTCATCACCGCCGATCACGGCAATGCCGAGATGATGATCGATCCCGCGACCGGCGGACCGCACACGGCGCACACTACCAATCCTGTGCCCTTCATCGTAGTCGCCGAAGATGCCAGGCAATTCACGCTGAAACCGAACGGCTCGCTCCGGGATATTTCGCCCACGATGCTCGGAATATTGGGTGTCGATGAACCGAAAGAGATGACGGGACGCGATCTACGCGCTTTTCTGAAGAACAAATGAATTAGTCCGTCGGACCGGGGAGAACGGGCGGGGACTGGTTGAGAAATCTCTCTCCGCTCAAACATGCGGCGCCACTTCCGTTCGCGTCAAATCGGACTCTCCCAGATTCGTCAGCGCAGAAAGCCTTCATCGCGGAATCCGATTCGGTCGGAACGGCGGTGATTTGGAATTTAGGAGCGGGACTGCCATCGCAACCGGAGACGGAGAAATGATATCCATTCGATTCGTCACCGGTTGAGTTCGGGCCGGAAACCCCGGGCACCTGAGGCGGGATGCCAGCTGTGTCAGCTTTATCAAACAGCTCGGCCAGATGACACGTGTAGCCGTGCTCAGGATGCGTGGATGCATAGCTCATTTCGGCCGCTACGATCATAGTGACGCGACTTGACGCCATGTTTTCGTCCGCCTCGTCCGCTTTCTTGCGTACCCCTTTCAGGTAGTCCGGATCGGTGAGCGGAATGTGCGTGGCCACCGTGACTTCACTCAATCGCCATATATCTTTTTCCTCCGTCATGGAGAAAATGAAGCGGGGAATGACCGGGAGAAACTGCGGTTCTCCGTTGCTGTAAGCGTGTATCGACACTTCAATTTCGTCTTGTTCGCCCATGAGAGAATCGTGCTCGACCGTCACTTCAACCTTCTGCTTGCCATCTTCCTGTTCCGATATCAAGAGGTTCGGTCCCACATCGAAAGTTTCGACGCGTCGGCCTCCCGCAATAAGTTGGTGACCCATCATGGAGAATGTTTGCAGCAGAGACGTCTCCGAGGTCTCGCCTTTTCGGATCAAGGTGCTGCGTGCGACCTCGGGCAGGTGTTTCTCAAAAGCGTCAGCGCTCTTGCCCTGGAACATCTCGATCAAGGCCTGGCGGGCGGTCTGCGGCGGCGGAAGCGGAGTTTGAACCTGTGCCTGCGGGGAAATGGGCGCGGCAAACGCGACTAGCCAAGCGATGCAGATGTGGCGCATGGGAGTCCTCCGCTAATGCGTGCGAACCACTTACCACGTATTGTACTTCCTAAGACTCCGCAGGATGTTCCGAAGTTCCTGACGCAAGAGAGTCATCGGCTCGTGCTACAGTTTTCTCACGGGCATGTGCCCGCCTCAATCGCATGGAACCTCGGCTTATTTGGATCAATTTGCTGGTGAAGCTTGGCGTGGCTGCGGCCGTGTCGAGCAGCTTGGTGCGCTCCAAGGAATTTAAGTCGCTCTTATTTCGAGAAGAACGCGAGTTTCGGCAGAAGATCTATCTGGTCTTGTGGATGGCGCTGCCGATCATGCTCGGCGTGTGGATCCGGTTCTCCGCCCAAAGTTTTCTCGCCGGCGATCTGAGTTTTGAAACCGCTCTCTTGCTGGGTGTGATTGGTGGACGCTGGGCGGGATCGCTCGGCGGGGCGCTGCTTGGGGTTCCGGCCGTGCTGCACGGCGAATGGGCGGCACTGCCCTTCTGTGTGCTTTGCGGTTTCATCGCAGGCCAACTGCGTACCATGGCCGCCGATAAGGACGACATCTGGTCGTTTTCTCCATTCATCGATCAAAGTATTTTTCGCCTGATTCGTCGCAATCTGCCCACGCCGCGCCTGTTCGACTGGCAGATCATGTTCTTTACGACGATTATCGGATTGCGTTTCGTGCAGAGCGAACTGGCACGGTATTTCCCGCACTCGATTTTCAGCCTCGACATTAGCAACCTGTGGATCGAGGCGGTGATCTTTGCGGCTTCCGCAATCGCCATCGGGATTGAGCTCAAGATCTTCAACAGCGTACGAATTCAGATCAAACTGGAAGAGCAGGAGCGCTTGCTGTTACATGCGCGCATGGAAGCGCTGCAGAACCAGATCAATCCTCATTTTCTCTTTAACACCTTGAATTCGATTTCATCCCTGGTGCGCTTCGACCCGGATACGGCTCGTGAGGTGATTTCCAAACTGGCAACCATTCTCCGGCGTTTGCTTAACAGCACCGATTCTTTCGTGCCGCTGCGGGAAGAGGTGGAATTCATCGACAACTATCTCGACATTGAAGTGGTTCGTTTCGGAAACGATAAGTTGCGAGTAGTGAAGGAACTCGATCCGGCATCGCTCGATGTAATGGTTCCCAGCATGCTCTTGCAGCCGCTGGTGGAAAACTCAATCAAGCACGGCCTCGCCTCCATGGTAGAGGGCGGCAGCATCTATCTGCGCAGCCGCCTTTCTGAGTCGCGCCTGGTCATCGAGGTGGAGGACGATGGCGTGGGGATATCGGCGACGCAACCGGAGAGCACCGCGGGCGCTGGTATCGGCATGGCCAACATTTCCGAACGGTTGCATGTTTTGTATGGGGATACGGCGCGGATGACCATCGACAGCGGCGAAGGCAACGGAACCCTGGTGCGAATCCGCTTGCCACTTTTGCAGGCTTCGGGAGCGATTCCAGAGGCTTTCTACGAAGAGCGCTCGAGCACGCGCCGGTAAAAATCTTCGTACTGCGGAACGATCCTGCTGGAACAGAATCGCGCTTGTGCGACGGCGCGAGCGGCCTTGCCCATGGCCCGCAGCCGGCTTTCGTCCTTCAGCAGCTCGATCGCGTAGCGCGCCATCGTATCCACATCTCCGACGTCGGCTAAATAACCGCTCGTCCCATGTTCAATCACTTCAGGCACTCCTCCAGTGCGGGTTGCAATCGGCACCACCTCACATGCCATGGCTTCCAGCGCCGCCAGGCCGAAAGATTCCAATTCACTTGGCATCAGCAGGATGTCAGCGATTGCCAGCTTCTCCTGTACCTGATCCTGCTTGCCCAGGAAGAGAACATCTTCATGGATTCCTTTTTGTACCGATAACCATTCTGCTACGGAACGGTCAGGGCCATCGCCGATCAGCATCAATCTCGCCGGCATCTGCTTGCGTACGCGATCGAATATCTCGATTACATCCGAGAGTCGCTTGACCGGACGAAAATTTGAAAGATGAACCAGCAACTTCTCGCCGTCCGGAGCATACTCGAGCCGCGCTTCTGGGGAGGCCGCGCTCCTGCTGTACACATCGCAATTTACCGAGTTGTAGATGACTTTAATTTCTTTTTTCACATCGAAGACCCGCATCGTGCGGTCGCGCAGGTAGTTGGATACAGCCGTGACGCCGTCGCTCTGGTTGATCGAATAACGCGTGATGGGCAGATAGGAGCGGTCTAATCCCACCAAAGTAATATCTGTGCCATGTAGCGTCGTAACGAAAGGCAGGCGGCGTCCCCGAGAACCGTCCCCTAGCATCTGGCGCGCCAGAAGCGCACTCACCGAATGCGGAATGGCATAGTGCACGTGCTGCAGGTCGAGGTCGTACAACTGCGCGACTTCAGCCATGCGCGTCGCCAGCGCGAGATCGTACGGCGGATAGTCGAACAGCGGGTAACGGGATACTTCGACTTCGTGATAGTGAATGTTGTGTTCCTGACCGCGCAGGCGGATGGGCGGGGCGTAGGAAATGAAGTGAATCTCGTGGCCGCGTTGAGCGAGCTCCAAGCCGAGTTCCGTGGCGACCACGCCACTGCCGCCATATGTGGGATAACACGTGATCCCGATTTTCATTCTGCGAGTCGTGCCCTTTCCCAATAGTCCCGTAATTCGATGGCGAGAAACAATAAAGGATGCTCATTCTACAGTCGCGGCCTGTATTTAGTGTGTGGAAACGGCGTATAGCAGAACTATTCGGAGGGCGTAGCCGACTTGGAAAGGCCTGGGTCTAGCTTATCCAGGTGGGCCTGGAAACGCCCCTTAGCTTCGTCGGGGAGACCTGTGAATTCGATACCCATTCCCACTCCGGGGTCGCGGGTGCGCACCGTCGCGGAGGCGGAAACGTGTTCCTGATCGATCCAGAAGTCGAGACGCAGCGCTGTAGAAATCGCCAAGGGCATGACAGTCTCAACATAACAACCATTGCCGCTGATGTCAGTGGCATTCAATCGCATCGGGGTGTTCACGCGTTCGTCGCGGAGTTCGAGGGGGAATGAGATCTTGTGGCGTTGAAACCTTCTGCGATTATCCGGAGTGGAGACCGGCATGTTGGTGCGCAGTTCCGTCGGCAGTTCGGAAATCCATGGGCATTCCTGGTCGACCACCAGCTGAACTCCGACCTGAACTTTCTTTATCCCGCCGCCTTCCATTACCCAGATGACTTTGCAGCGGGCTTTCTTCTTCTCATACTGAACGCCGATGACGTCGCCCACTTTCAATTCATGCTCGAGGCCGCAAATGCACGCGCCAGTACAACTGACATTCTGGGCTGTGGCATTCTGATGGAACGGCTGATCGTTTGCGCCCATGCCCCACACACGCACGCGCAAGTCCAAGGTCGCGCGCGGCGCTGCCCCTGCAACCGACATGATCAAGGTCTCCCAGCCTGAATTCTTTATCGAATCTAATTCAGATGATACTCTGCCGGTGCAACTGGTCTAAGGTTACGAAAGTCATTTCTCGACGACTCCCGGTAAGTCCCGAGGAAAGAGCTTCGTCATCTGCCGTTGTCCGAGGTCAGTTCCCGGTACGAAATCAAAGTGATGCCTTGATTCAACAGCAACTGCCGCGCGTCGGGCATAGTCAAAATCCGTAGCTCGGACTCCCGTGATTCGCGCAGCCGGGTCTTTGCCGACTTCAAATCATTGTCGTTGTAGCCTGGGTGGCAGACGAACTCCCACGTGCCCTCGGGAGTGATCGCGGCGATTGCGCGGAAGAGCTTTTCGTCCAGTGCTCCAGTTACGACGATGCCAAGTGTACCATCGGGAGTCACTACTCCTTCTGCTCTCGCCGAATCGCGAAACCTGGCGGAAAGCGCTCCGAGAATTCGTACCTCCGCGTATCGCGTCCAGAGATTGGGTCGCGTCAACAGTTCGCCAGACCGTAAAGGCTTGCTTGGGCCGAAGGGATTGCGAATCGCGCACACGCCGCAGGCCTTGGCTGCGCGCAACAGTGGCCGCAGCACTGCCGGAAACATGTGCGTGTGTTTGTGAGTATCCACGTGGGAGACGCTCAGCCCAGCCGATTGCAGTTTGCGAATCTGCGCGCTCGCTTCGACCTCGATTTCGCCTGGATCCAGGCGGCCGGTGAAGGCGCGGGCGGCAAATGACTTCAAGCCGTCCCGGAAGTGGCCGGCATCGGAGTGTGCAAGAGCAAGGGAGGGCAATTGTTTCGCATCAAGAACCGGTTCGCCATCGATCAAGACAACATGGCAGCCCACGCTGAGGAGGGGAACCGTCTTCGCCGAATTCACGGCATTGTCGAATGCTTGGCCAGTGGCCATCAGCGTGGAGGAAGTGACGATTCCGCGAGTATGAGCCTCGACAATGGCGCGATTAATGCCAGTAGTAAATCCGAAATCATCGGCATTGATGATCAGACGCCGCACCGCGTCAGTCTAGCAGGACGAGTCTGTCTGAGTGAAAGTGCAGGTCGTGAAGACGCCGTTCTCGCACGAGCTTCGCGCGAAAAAAATGTCCCGGTGTTTGCTGCTTTTTCACCGCTCGCTTATACTCACTGCAAGTGCTTCGTGCGGATGCCCCTCAATTGAATTCCCACCGCCGCGGGGCATTTTCTTCTGAAACCGCGCTTTGAATCGACTTAGTCGCGGCTTACCGAGGGGCGGTTAGCTCAGCTGGTTAGAGCGCCTGCACAGCAAACATTTTCCCCTAGAATGCCACCCATTTTCTTTTCTTGTAGTTAACTCAAGCCCACATAGATAACTCTGCCCTAGTTTACCCCTGTTCGCCCAGCCTCTGTGCACCGCTTGTGCACTGGGGCTACTAAATCTCGCCCAAAATTTGGCAGTGCCTCAAGTCCGGCCAGGAACCGGGCTTGTTGTAACTTTGGAATCTCTTTGCCCCATCCTCCACGTGGGCTAAACTCCAATTGGCGCCGCTAGACCTAGCGCGGCACGGTCGTCAATGCTGCCTGTAACTAGGCGTCACTGGCTAAATCATTGAAGTACCTATCCGCTGCCTTTTGAAAATCGGCAAGGAAATCTTCAAAATTGATGATAGCGTGGAATCAACGGTGTTTATCACCATGTTGGAAAGCAGCACTTGCATCGTTATCTGCGTGAGTTCGATTTCCGACACAACTCCCGGGAGGAAGAAGACGGGGACAGAACCCTGCCGGCATTGAACGGAGTCGGCGGAAAGCGGTTGATGTTGCGGGACTCAATCGGAAAGCAGCAAGTGCAGTAGCTAGCAAAAAAAGCCCGCGTGCAAGGCGGGCTTAAAGATTTTTCGGCCATCTCCGATGACCTAGGAGAAGTGTATCCAATCGGAGGCCGAAATGCCAACTCCCCGTTCCGAATTTGTAACACAACGCAGTAATTACCACTTCGGTTCGTCCTTTAGGTATACTTCCCGGTCGATGGCTCGGCACAGGATAGCCCGAACTACGGAAGATGTGCGCGACTATCCCGCTTACAGTATCGAGCAGGTAGCACGTTACCTCGGTATTCCAGTCCGCACCTTGCGATCTTGGGTTCGAGGATATTCATTTCCCGCCGCTGGTGGTAAACGGCACGTTCCGCCGTTGATTGAACCCGCCGATCCGACTCGGCACTTGCTTTCGTTTTTTAATCTTGCTGAGGCACAAGTTTTAGCTGCCACGCGGGAAAAAAATATTCCGACAAACAGAGTACGCCGCGCCGTTGATTATCTCCGCTCTGAGGTAAGAACAGCGCGTCCATTGTTGACCCATGTGTTCTTGAGATACGGGCAAAATCTGTTTGTGAAGAAGCTCGGGAATGAATCCCTAAAGCAGCCGCTGAATATTTCTCAGGGTGGGCAGTATGGTATAAGGCAAGTGCTCCGGAAATATTTGGAGCGGATTGAGCGCGACCCCCAAGGACGCCCACTCGTGGTTTTTCCGCTCCGTCCAGGTCAACGAGACAAACGAAAAAGAGTTGCAATAAATCCATTCATTTCATCCGGCAGACCTGCCCTTCGCGGCAGTGGGATCATGACAGAGGTCATCTGGAATCGGGCCAAAGCTGGCGAATCCATCCCCGTGTTAGCGCGGGATTTCAGGTTAAAGCCGAGTGATGTCAAAGCGGCGATCCACTACTGCGAAGCAGCCGCAGCCTGATCCGACATTCTTCTTGGACAGGAATCTTGGTGTCGAGAAGTTGCCAATGCTTCTCCGAGGAGCAGGCTTCACTGTTCAGATTCACCACGATTGTTTTTACGGACGACAGGATGTCTCAGACCCAGAAATAATTGAAGAGTGTGGAAAGCGCGGCTGGTATCTGCTCACTGGGGACGGAAATCTATGCTCAACCTATCCCGCCGAAGTCATGCGCGCTCAGATAGGCGTGTTTGTACTTAGCAATAATCACGATGGCCCCGAGAAGTGGGGGCCTCGTATCGTCGCTGCAAAAGCAAGCATGATCCGGGCAACACAGCGAAGGGCGCGCCCGTTTGTCGCCCGCCTTAACACCAGCTCCCGCCTAACCTTGAAGGATGTGGAATTACGGAAAAATTAAAGGGACTGGATAGCGCATTGAGCGATTCCAGCCCCCTTCACAGGCTTGCGCCCGTGGGCGTAGGTCATTCCCATGCGCTCACTGGGGCACAGAGCTTTAGTGTCCACTGAGGGTATTATTTGGCAATTCCGGCCAAATTGCAAGGTTTCCTAAGGTCGTATTACCTGACGGGTTATCGGGACGGGCGAGGGCGTGGTGGGACTCGAACCCACAACCTAGTGTTTAGTGGACACTTGCTCCGGTCCATTTGAGCTACACGCCCCCAAGAAACTGACAAGTCAATTGTACCGAGAATTGCCGCCTGTGCAATATTACTGAGGTTACTTTTGGACACTTTGGTACTACCATTCGGCTATACCAGGCATTACATGAGAGGCCCAGAAGGGAAAAAGCACAAAATGACAGAAGCGATCATTAAACAGCACCCTGACACAACGAACTGTGCTCACAAGGCTTTTGGACTCGAAGGTGGAAGCGGCAGAATGGGGAACTTCGATGTGGGCTACTGTTCCGATTGCAAGTTCACGATTGCCTTTCGGCTAGGTCAATCCGGTTCGCGGACAGGGGAGACCCACATCGTTGAGATTAAGGAAGTACAGTAAAAAACCCTCGTTGCCGGGGGGGGGCGGCGCTAGATATACTCGCGAGTGCATTTTCGGGTCCGGCTCAGGTGCTCAAAATGATTTGCAATTTTCTGTGCACTGAGCCTTTCGGGTTATGCACTGAGGCGTCTCTACGTTGCTGAAACTAAATAGGCTGGTTATTGATGCGGCCTAACCAGATGGGAGTTGCTCTGGGCTCTCTGAGGCAGGTGGGAATAGCTCTCCCGTCTCGACGTCTTGGTCGCATACTCCTTCGAGAAGGGCGATCCAGAACCGGGGAAACTGATTCACATTTTGGATACGGCGGGCTTCCCGAGTCCAGTATTCAAGCGTCCGTGTCCAGACCCGAAACTGGAGAAGGACGATTGCGCGCAGACTTGTCGCGCAGGTAGGTCTTTTTCTCGTTTTCTGGTCCGATTTAGTCCGATTCTGCCTTCTACCGGGTGCTTTTTCTTGATTTATCCAGCTCTCTCTATTTCTCGGCGTGCCTTTCATGCCTTTTTTGTAAGATTTTGTGAGGTTCTTCCCGCGCGGGGAGTCCGGGATGAAGAGTGCAAGCTATCGCGTAAGATGTCCGATGCTGTTTATCAGACAAGTGCTTGGGGCGGTGCAATCTCCCCCTGAAGATCAGCAAGATCGATCTCAGACTGTTCTCGAACACTCGAACAGTCAGAGAAGATCATTGCCTCCATGTCTCGGCAGCTAACGGCAGCTCATTGAGTTCTCCGCGGGCTTCGCGCCAAGTAGGGTAGTGTCCCCCAAGGATCGTCAAGAAGCGATCACTGTGCGTCGGCTCAATGAGATGAACCATCTCGTGAACGATCACATATTCCAGGAGATCCTTCGGCTTCGTGACGAGTTGCGTGTTGAGTCGGATGTGTCCCTCCTTATGATTGCAGCTCCCCCACTTGGTTTTCATCCGTTGCAGGAAATACCGGGCCACTTTCACCTTCAGCTTCACCTCCCATTTCTTGATGAGTGGCGGCACAACGTCGTGAAGGAGCGATTTATGCCACTCATGTATCACTTCGGCGCGTCTTCGAGCATCACTGCCTGGGCGTACTGTGAGCGTGATCCGCCTATGGTCTAGCAAAACGAACGGCTTGGTTTCCCGATAGACAATGGTAAGGAGGTGTCGTCGTCCCCACAGGTAATGGCTTTCGCGCTCTACGAACATGCGAGGCGCTTCACGGGCCTGGTCCAGGAGTTTCGATTGCTGCTTGCGAATCCAGCCCAGCCTTGAGATCGCATAAGCGCGGGCAACATCGAGACGTGTTGCGACCGGAGCTACGAGAGTCACCCGGCCGCTCGGTGGATGAACGGAGAGATGGACATGCTTGATAGCCTTCCGCGTCATCAGTATCGAAATCTCTGCAAGCTGGATGGTCTTGTTCATCAGTAACCCGGTTGATTTTTTATGATCTCGAAAACGGCCTGCGTCGCCTGCCGGTCCCTGGACATGATGGGAAAAAGCGCGTTCAGCACCTGCTTCTCGCGGGTGTCGTCGCCTTTCCATCCGGCTGGAGCATTCTCGCGCATGGCGAGATCGAGTTGGAGGGCGAGCATAGCCTTCCCATCTTCATCCGCAGGGCACTGGAATATCGTAGCGGGGAAGCTGGCCAGATTGTTGAAAAGTACGATGGCCCCCGGATAACCGTTCAGCATCGCAGGGTGGCTGCCAGCGTCTTTTTGCGCCATGCGCTTTACCAAATCCTCCGCCTTCTTCAGAAACGTCTCGTAGGCTGCGGTATCGGCACGGCTCTCTTTGATGAGGTCATCCAGCAGCTTTGACATCTCTGCATAGAACCTAGGGTCGGTGAGCTGGTTGCGGATAATGGTCTTGCGGACGTTATTGATAATGCCTTCGGCGATGGCGTTCCGCGAGAGCTTTCCTTTCTCGTTCAACTTTCTTGCAATGGCATCGTGGATGCCGGTTTTGATGATCAGTTCGGTGAGCGACAGGGAGTTCAGGTTGCCTAAATCGGCGGCTGGGTCTGCCTGGATGTAGGTGTTGAGGAGGTGGCGCATGTCCGCCTCGTAGGGCTTGATGTCCAGCTCCTCACCGGAGTGTTTCTTTATAGCGGCGCGGGTATCGCTGTAGAAAGCTACCTCCTTCTGTAAAGCTGCGACCTCGGCAGCCGAGTAACCCGCCTCGGACAGATTCTGGGCGATGTCGGCATAGGCGCGAACGAAAGTGGCCACAGCCTTGTAGAACGAGATCCGCAACGGTTCTGTTTCGGCGAGAGCGTTGGGATTGCTTGCATCTCCGCAGAAGTAATGGAGATATTGTTCCATCTCGCGCGGTGGGGGCACCGGATCGCAAAGATAGCGAAGCGCTTCGCGGGCGACATCGAGCTGTTTCCTCCCCTCTACCAACCAGTCCTTGAGCATGACGTTGTTGTCACCGCCCCGGCCCTCGTCAATATCCAACTCGTCGGAGTTGTACACCGCGATGGCTTCCTGTACTTTCCCGAACAGTTCTTTGAAATCAACGATGTAGCCGTAGTCTTTGTCGTCGCCGTCGAGCCGGTTAGTGCGGCAGACGGCCTGGAATAGATTGTGATCGCGCAACTCGTTGTCGAGGTAGATGTAGGTGCAGCTCGGCGCGTCGAAGCCGGTCAGGAGCTTGCTCACCACTATCAGCACCTTGAGATTGGCCGGCTCCTCGATAAAACGTCGTTTGGCCTCATCTTCGTAGGCTTTCGTGGTCTGACCGTTTTCCAGGACGTGCTGCTTATAGGTGTCGAACTTGTACCGCTCGTCGCTATTAGGTGGCTCGCGAGAGATCGCATTGTGGTTCGGCTCGTAAGAGGTGATGATCCCGCAATACTTGCCGAAGGGCGTATTTTGGAAGAGACGGTAGTAGTGGCAAGCGTCATAGATGCTGGCCGCAACGAGGATGGCTGTGCCCCGGTCGTTGTTCAAGCGAGGCTTGAGGCTGAAGTTCTCAATGATGCTGGCAATGATGCGCTGCTTGCGCTCGCCCGCGCTCATCAGGTCCCCCATCGTCGCCCAGCGCCTGCGGAGAACGGCGCGCTGAAAATTATTCAGAGCTTTTGTCTTCTGCTCGAACCACGCATCGACGGCCTGTGGCGAGGTGAGGCGCTGCGGCACATCTCGGGCCTCGTATTTAAGGTCGAGGATAACCTTGTCCGTCACAGCCTCGCGGAACTTGTAGGTGTGTATGTAGGTGCCAAACACATCTCGCGTGGTCTGCTTGTCCTTTCGAAGGAGCGGCGTTCCGGTGAAGCCGATGAAGATCGCGTTCTCTAGCCAGCGCTTCATCTGCTTGTTCATGTCGCCGCCCTGTGTGCGGTGACATTCATCCACGAAAACGTAGAAGCGACCGTGTGTGGGCGGCGGTGGGCCTGTAAGGTCAGCGGGATCGAACTTGTGGATCAGCGCGCACAGAAGTCGGGGCGTGGTGGCCCCAAGTTTGGCAACGAACTCCGCTCGTGAGGTGATCCGGGGCGATGGGGAGTTTTCGCCGATGACCCCGGCGTTCTTCATCACGCCCTCGATCTGTTTATCCAGTTCATCGCGGTCGGTGACAATGAGGATACGGGCCTCGGGATCATGCTCCAGCAGCCACTTGGCGAGCATCACCATGAGGATGCTCTTGCCGCTGCCCTGGGTGTGCCAGATGACACCGCCTTCCCGCCGCCGAATGCGCTCCTGGGCTGCCTTCACGCCCGCGAACTGATGCGGGCGCGGCACCTTCTTTACTCCGTTCTCGAAGATAATGAAATTACGGATCAGGTCGAGTAAGCGGGACTTCTCGCACATCTCGGCGAGCGGCCGGTCAAGCAACACGCCAGCCGTCAGTGGGCCGCTATTCGCCGCCTTCCATTCCACGAAGAACTCTTCTTTGGTGGTGACCGTGCCGTAGCGTAGCCCTTGCGAATCGCTGCCCGCGAAGACGAGCTGCACCGTCGTGAAAAAGTCCTTGTTGAAAATCTCCTCCTGGTTGGTGATGAGCTGGCGCACGCCATCCCCTACCTCGACGGAGCTGCGTTTCAGTTCGATCACCACGATAGCGATGCCATTCAGGTAGATGACCAGGTCGGGCCTGCGCTCGTAACCGCCGCGCAAGGTTACTTCCTCCGCCATTGCGAAGTCGTTTCTCTCGGGGTGCTCCCAATCCACCAGCTTCACGGTTTCGTGTGCCTGCCCGGCGGCGATCTGGACGTCCACGCCATAGCGCAGCAGTTGGTAAGTACGCAGGTTGGCCTGGTAGAGGGTAATGCCTGTGGCGTCTGCCGCGGTCATCAGCTTCTGCAACGCAGCGGAAATATGCGCGCCGGAATAACCTCGCTCCTTGAGATTGTCCCGCAGCAGCATCTGTTCGATGGAGCGGTTGTTCTCCCGCTGCCTCCAATCGGCAATGTAGCGGTAGCCGAGGTAATCGGTACGTCTCTTGTCCGTGAACAAGGCGATGATGCGGTTCTGCGTTCTGCGTTCGGAGCGAGGTTGTTCAGGCATGGGAAGCCTCTCGTGGAACAAGACGAGTCTTGCCAGTCAGAAGCTCTTGCATCATGGCCTGCTTGATGTCGCGGGTCTTGGCCAGCCGCCGCTCCAGCGCCGCCAGCTCCGCGTCCATGTCCGTCAGCACGGCGGCGATGGCGGTTTGTTCGGGGACAGGCGGTAGTTTGATCTCAATCTTACCAAGTTGGCCCCGTGCAATCCTGGTTCGAGTCGTGCCTCCGCATCGTTCGTTTACGGACTGAAACCATCCTAGGGTATTGAATACGTTTACAAGGAACCGACGGTCAGTAAGCGAGGCAGGTGGGCGGAATATCGTGACATCGACGGCTGTAATCATACGATCCTCGCCAATGTCTGGCAGTATGCACGCCCTTCCCGCCGGCTCGGCAAGGCGACAAATCAAAAGGTCTCCGACTTGAATCTCTTTGCATCGGAGTTTCTTGAAAGACTCTGCCGAGATGTATTTCCGGGTATCCTTGTCAGCAAAGTACCCCTCGCCGATGTTTCCGGTTTGTGCTAGTCGAATGCCCTTATCCGTAAGGAACTCCGCCTCAATCCAGTCGCCATCGTCGAAAAGCTCCTTCTTGCGCTCAGCGAGGTCGAATAGGCTTTTCACTTCCCACTCGCCGTGGAAGCCTGGGAGTCGGGTCCGTCCAGTGAGTAGTCGCTGCATGGCCGCTTTTTTGAGGTGGGATTTCTTAGCGATCAATAGCTCCAGCGATTCGACAAGTGCATCCGCATCGCCTAGCACGTCGGCAATGGCCCTCTGTTCGGCTTTCTTAGGCGGCAGAGGGATTTGGAGGTTGCGAATATCAGCGACTCTCGCATGGCCAACAGTAGAACCGCCAATTTTTTTCTGGAGGTTCTCCTGGACGCCAGACGACGAGAGAACATGAAGTAGGAAGCCAGTGACGACATTGTCCGGGTCGGGGCGATAAAGCATCATGCGTTGCCCCAAGCACACTCGAAGATCGGGTGGAACGAGGCACACTTCACCCAAGGGCGCCTCCCTCGTGATCAGAATATCTCCAATCTGGGGAATCGCTCTAGCTGTCCATTCGGCGAACGACTTCTCGTCGGTAAAACGAAGCCCCTCCCGAACGAAGCGACCGTTCCTCACATTTGGAGTTCTCACGACAGCATAATCGACACCATCCATCACGGGCGGCGTGCGGTTCTTGCAGTCCACAACAAGTTCGCAAACCAGTGCTGCCGTGGTAACTTCCCAATCCTGCGGAATGACGCCCACCTCTGTCTGCTTGTAGCCGGGTTTCACTCCCATACCATCCCCATCTTCTTGAGGTGTTCCTCCACGCGGCGAGAGAGCGTGGCCACGTCTTCGGTGAGCTGTGGCAGGGTGCGGGCATAGCGTTCAGCGAGCTGGCGGATTCGGTCTGTGAGAGTCTGGGAGACGCGGTCTAGTTCGGCCTGCACGGCGACGGCGAGAGTGGCCAGCCACTTGTCGTCTACCACAAGCGTCTTGACTTCGTCCTCGTTGAGCAGGGGGTACTTGGCATCGAGCTTTACATCCAGGTTCCTCAGTGCTGCTTTGAGCCGAGCTTTGGCGTCTGTCTGCTTGTCGAGCAGGGCGGAGTAGTCTTCAAGGGCCTGACGCTCATCGGCAAAGTCCGTGTCCATGCCGATTTCCTTCAGGCGCGCCGTTACGGCTTTGGCGGCAATCTTTTGCTTCTCGCCCTCGCCTTCAATCACTTCCGAGAGTAGCCCATCCTCACCGCTTTGCTCCTCCCGCTTTTCGTCGAGATCCTGTTCGATGGCGGCTAGCTCGCTTTCCATGGCGGCGATGGAATCCTGTTCGGTGACAAAGTAGTGGTCAACGAGAATAGTCGCCGGGATGAGGTCGGACTTGAAGCGGCGCTTCCCCTTCTTGAAGTCGTGCGGTTCCGGCCAGACGAGTTTGTTTTCCTTGTTCTTCACCGAGCGGATCTCTCGAGGCTGCGCGCCAGCCTTCCACCCTTCGGCGGCGATGAGATAACAATCGTCCTGCATGGTGTCAGCCCAGTAGTCCATGAGGTGCTGATAGACGTCATAGGCATCGACAAGGGGCGCGGTCTTGAATGTGGCGAGCAAATCCTCGGCGATGGTTTCGATGAGCGGCTTAGGATGGCCGTCTTTGGCAAAGCCCTTGAGCAGCAGAGTGCTGGCTCTCTTCCATTGGATGAAGAGCTTCGTCGCGGAATCATGGAACGCGGTGAACTCCGCGTGTCCGAAGATGGCCCGCTTCACTTCGGCGATAGGGAGCCGCAACTGGCAGTAGCCGGTGCGGTCGCCCTTTTTGAACAGGGCGGCGCGAACGCTGGGAAGGACTTTCCAGTAGGGTTTTAGCCTTAGCGGGTCATCGATGTCGCGCTCAGGAATGCCGCCGCGCAGATGGCCGTCGATGTCCTGCAAGTCCTCCGGCTCGGTGCTGTCGATGTAGCGCGGGAGGTTGAGGTTGTAGTCGCTCTTCGGGTCGGCGATTTCCTCGACCGGCACCATGCGGGCGTAGCGCGCATCACTTTCATCCTGCCGGGTAAAGGCGTCCACAACGCGGTGTATGTCCTGCTCGCGGAGGCGGTTTTTCGGGCCGTCCTTCATGAAGCCCTTGGAGGCGTCGATCATGAAGATGCCTCTGCGGACAGCTGCGTTCGCTTTGTCGAGCACGAGGATGCAAGCCGGGATGCCTGTGCCGTAAAAGAGATTCGCGGGCAGTCCAATGATGGCCTTTAGGTAGCCGGAGCGAACGAGCTGCCGGCGGATGATGGCCTCGACATTGCCGCGGAAAAGGACGCCATGCGGGAGAATGCAGGCGGCTTTGCCTGTGCCCTTCATCGAGCGGATGATGTGCAGGAGGTAGGCGTAGTCGCCCTGCTTCTTGGGCGGCACGCCCCAGGCGAAGCGTTGGAAGCCGTCTCTCGCGGGTGTGAGGCCCGTGGACCAGGTCTTGTCCGAAAAGGGCGGATTGGCGACGACGTAATCATACGTGCGAAGCTGCACGCCATCCTTAAACTTGGGATCGAACAGCGTGTTTCCGGAGAGGATGTTGGCCGTCGGGAAGTCATGCAGGATCATGTTCATGCGCGCGAGACCGGCGGTAGTCACGTCCTTCTCTTGCCCTTCCAGCGTGATGTGTTTCCCCGCTTGTGCGGCGACCTTCAACAGGAGGGAGCCGGAGCCGCAGGTGGGGTCGTAGGCGGTAGTGGCGGCTTTGCTGTTCGTCGGAGAGATGCCGATAACCTTGGCCATGATGCGGCTGACCTCTGAGGGCGTGTAGAACTGCCCCTTGCTCTTGCCGCTCTCGCTGGCGAAGTGCCGCATGAGGTATTCATAGGCATCGCCGAGGATGTCGTCGTGCTCGGCACGGTTCTTCGAGAAATCCAACTCCGGCTTCTGGAAGATGGCGATGAGGTTGGAAAGTCGCTCCACCTTGGCCGACCCCTCGCCGAGCTTATTCGGATCGTTGAAGTCCGGAAAGTCGCTGCGGGCGAGGCGAGAATTGGCATCAATGAGCGGCTGGATCACCTGAGTATTGATCTTGTTGCCGATGTCGCTGTCGCCCTTGAGCGCGACCATGTCTTTGAAGCTGGCTCCCTTCGGAATCGTGACTGGCGGAGCGAAATCGTCAGAGTCTCCGTATTTGTCGGAGATATATTTGATGAACAGCATGAACAGGACGTAGTCCTTGTATTGGCTGGCGTCCATGCCCCCGCGCAGTTCATCGCACGAGGCCCAAAGTGAGGAGTAGAGATCGGATTTCTTGAGCGCCATGCCTTACGTCATCCTGCGATGTAAACCGGGGAGAAGGCGAATTATCGCACATCAAAGCAGGTTCGGAACCAACTCGGTCCTTGGCAGAATGGGTTCCGTCGCGGATTTACGGCGGTTATTCGTGCGGCTTTGTCGGCCCAGTTAAACAGTTAAACAGTCAAAATGATCATGTATCCGGTCGTCCCGGAACTGTTACGAAATCCGAATACCTTCCGCGCGATTTAGAAGCCGGTCGGTAATGGCTCGAATGCGTTCCTGGATATCTATGCTTGCCGGAATGGGATCGGCGTTCGGGCCGCTGTACTCATGCATCTCAGTTGGCTTGCCAGCGCCGTATTCAAGAATGTGCCTAGCAGCATCGACGCGGACCTTTTCCTCTGTCTTTTCCGAACGCGCGATCTTCGCCAAGATGCGCAACATCGCAGGGCAGAGCTTGGCTGCTGCTGCTCTGATCTCGGCCGTCGCCTTGTTCGGGGTACCCTTGCTCCGCCCGCCTGTTTTCGGAACGCCTTTGGGACGCGGCATAAACAGCATTTCTATTTTAATCTACTTTAGACTCCACTAAGTCTGTAACGAGGTATGCGGTGAGGACTTCACTGTGACCGGACTCCAATGCTGCAACGAGGAAATCCACGGCCTCTTTGGTTCGTGTGTTGACTTCTTCTAATTTCATGTTTTTTCCCTTTCTGCCGTTTCCGACTTGTTTCTTTCTCCACTTGAGCGGCAGCGGGGAAAAACAAGGCGGAACGGTGCAAGGGACAGAGCGGAGGCTGAGGGAGGGTGGCAGGGCGTGAGTGAAAGCGCGGTGAGTGCCAAACCGCTCTTGCGTTATGGTTTGGCGCGAAACCGGCCCGTGCGAGCCGCGGCCAAGCGGCGTCCACCTGGAAGAGGTCGCAGAGTGGAAAGATAGGCGTAGCATTCCGTATCGCCGAGCTCTATCGCATGTTCCCACCAAAGTTCGAGTTTCTTGAGAACGAAATCAAAGAACTTGTGGACCACCTCGATCAATCGACCGGTGCATCTACGTGAGCGGCTGCATGTAGAGCCTTTCAATCCAACCGTGTGCAGCGCGGCCTCTACTCCTCTACTCCTCTACTTCTGTACTTCGACCTCGGTGACCGTTCGCATCAGCCAACGCTGGCCTGGCAATATCGCCAAATAGCCAAGCCACGCGTCCTTTTCACTTTGTGATTAGGGCATTTGACGCTTTACAATCGTTCATCTTCCCAAATGTCTCAATGAAGATTCCGAGGTTCGCCTTCAAGGCTCCCGCGGGTTTTAACGCAGTCATGTCGAGTATTTCCAAGAGGTCGTCTGGCAGTACACCAGGAACAAGGGGCTGGTTCCTGGTATATGTGCCGCTTGGGAAATCAATGGTTTGCTTGACACCGACCATTTTGGCTAGCTCAGAAAATGCGGCCCGAGCATGCATGTGTTCGTCCTCACCCTCCTTGGGATCCGGAGGATTGACCGCAAGCAAGAGAATTCGTTCGCTGCCGTTCGGAATAGGCATCGCTTTCCACGTCGGTTGTCCAGCCGCGGTCATCTCTGGCACGTCACCGTCCTGAAACTGATACCGGAGGATGACCATAGTGGACAAGCGAGGAGTCGTGGCCACGTTGGATCCAGTTCCGGTATCGGAGACCGTTATCAGATCTGCATTCCAAGGGACAATCTCCCGCGGGATTGGCAGTTTAATTGTGAGATACGGTTTCTTCTTTGGCGTGGCTGACAGATTGTATTTATTTACCGACCATGACAATATGCTGGCCGCCTGGACGGGGACTAGGATGTTGCCTGCCGTAGAAGGTCGTATCCCTTTGGTGAAGTCGTAGTCACCTTTCTCAAATTCCCTAGGCCTGTCCCCGAGATGAGGGATGTCTGTTAAAGCCAGGCCGATCGGTTTTGGGTGGTCTTTGACATTGGGTATCCAAATAATAAGGCTGTCATTCTTCTGCACGAAGGCAAAGGGCCCGCCTACTATGAGATCGAGAGTTATAGGGGCTGCCGCCTGGGCTGGCTTCATTTCAGAACTTGCGGAGCCACTTTTTGGTGTTTGAGATGAATCGCTGTGGTTGCATCCGATGCACAGAGCCAACAATACTCCAAGAGAGAGCAAACGAGTATAGAGAGTTGTCATGATCTCCTCACTTGTTATGACGTACCAAACGAACTAAAAGCCGCCCAATAGTATGGACGTTGTGCCCCAGGTAGAGACTGAATGTGGATACCCGCTTGTCTGACGGCTTGTGGGACAGACTTGCCCGCTAGCAGGGCATCGTAGAACGAGTCCATAAATCTAACGGTGATTGCCGAATCTACGTTCCATCGGCTTGCGACGATGTGGGGCACGCCAGCTTCGAGAAATGCCAGCGCCAAGCTATCCGGGTCGTCCAACCCTTTCGAGCTGCCGCTTTCCGTCGAGCATGCAGAGAGCACTGCTAGTTGCGTACGATCTGGCCGAACGGAAAGGACGCGTGTCGCATTCCAAAGACTCTCTTCCCCGTCGGAAGGCAGGCCGCTTAATATCAGACCTGACCTATTACTGTTTGCTAAAGCGTGGCCTGCGAAATGGAACAACACGGCGCGATGTAATTCAGTTCTAAGAGTCTGTTCATCGATTCGGTTCCCCGTAAGTAGCCGCGCATTGTGAAACTTTCCAATTACCTCGCTTGCCTCCTCTAAAACATCAGGTAGCGGGTACGATGGTCCTGGGCCACGTCTCCCGGTGGGAGCGGCCACCACAAGGAGTTGATCATTCGGAGAGATGCGTGATGTCGGTCTGAGACGCGACATGTAGTAAATGCCTGGCAAGGTCGTGACGGAAAACTTGTCTGCGAAATAGTCACCACGTTCGTCTACAAGCGCCTGCAACGGTATGTCGACGAGTTCGCTGTCTCCCTCGAAAACCAGCGTGCGTTCCGTCGAGAAGTGGACAGCAATAGGAGCAAGCAGAGATGCGTAGAGCTGTTTACTCTGAGCCTTTAGCACGGTGGGATCGGCATCGCGATCTGCGCATAATCGTTTGAAACTCCGTGCGAGAAGTGCAAGATCACTTGCATCCCCTTCTATCCAAGTGAAGAAGATTCCACGGTCGTCCGACACCCAGGCCGCGGTTCGGCCGGACAAAATAGCGAAGGAAATCAGGGTACTGTTATGGAAGGACGAAATCGTCTGAGTCGCGAAATCCAAAGCAGGCAAGCGCGGAGCTTTTTTGCCGGCTTGGTTAAGAGAAAAAACATCATTCTTAATAGTGTGGGACTCGTTGGCTTCTAACTCATGTCCGGATCTCAGAGGAACGCCCAAATACCATTCCAAAATATCTAAGGCCGACCGCTGGCGGCCGGTTTCTAGTTCGAGTTCAATTAGATCACGGTACGTACTTCCGCTTAGTTGTCGCCACGCCAACCGCTCATGCTCGGATCGAAGGGATGACAATTGCCTTTCTGCGAAAGCAACGGCCCATTGCAACGACTCTCTTGCTTTGTCGATCTCATGCGACTTCAACTGTAGGTGTCCAAGAGTCTGATAGTAGTCAACCAGCACGTAGTGGTCAGCAATTTTTGGCATTTGGGGGCCAACCGCAGCGAGATATCTGAAGGCAGCAACAGAATTGCCCTCCTCACTTTCAAGCTTTGCGAGATCGATTGTGATTCCAGCTCGGTAGTTTCTCGTAACGTCAGTCTGTGGAAGGGTGGCTAGCAATTGGTTTGCGATGGCGAGCTGCTCGCGTGCCAAGGTTGGGATCCGCGCGAGCATCGCTGCTTTCGCGAGTCGATTATGTTCAAACGCTCGCATCAAGTGGTCTGGGTCCTCGCCGAGGGTAAGGAGAGCCTGCTGCACCAGCAGCACCTGTAAGTACCATTGACGAGAGTCTTCGGCGAAGTTATCCATATTCGCATAGAAGCTGTACATCGTCATGGCGGGACAAAAGTCTATCCAGCAGTGGTGCAATCCGGCACTGAGATCCGACCATGCGGCGTCGCCATTCCCCTCAGACCAGGCTACGAGACCTCCCATCGTGAGTGCTCGCATCTGAGTAGTTGGGTAATCAAAGGATTGTGCGCTGGTTACGGCGGAAGCGAGAATGGCGTTCGCATCCCCATAGTCGCCCTCGGAGTTTCTGCAGATGCCTTCTTCAATCTGCGTCTGCAGAGCAATCCAAGCAAAGTGGTCGCGTATCGCTTCCTTTACGAGCGGAGCAGCATGCGTGGCACATTCCGGAGCGTTGTTTGAGAAATGGAGAGCAAACACTTCTTCAAACCTTGCGCGCGACAATCCCGCTGCGTTACCCATCTGTATAAAGAGTTGTTGAGCGACGCGTGATTCGTGTAGGGCGAGCACATAGTCTGCCCGTTCGCTAGCAGCTAGGGCCTCGCCCTGAGCGCCGACAGCTTTTGAAAAGTCCGGGAGCGCAGAGGTGGTTAACAGCTGGTCGAGCCAGCTGTCTGCGTGTCTTGCGCTGGAGATTGCGGCAATGAGTCGCACCGCTCGTTGTGTTTCGAGGGCGGCAGCATTTGACCGCAGTTCTGACGAGGAAGGGAAAGCCTCCCTGAGCCAATCTCTAACTACTAAGTGTTCATATTCCTCAATCCTCCTGTCGACAGGCCCCCAAGTTTTCTCGTCGCGCTGGTTCACGTGTTCCAGCAGTTGATTGGGTTCCATCAACAGGTCGCGCGAGGCTTTGTCATGAGTCTGTTGACGCAACCTTAGGCGCTGCAGACGTTCAGAAGCTTCTCTGGTCCAAGGCCCTGAAGGGTCAAGTCGAAGGTAGTGCTCCCAGTCTTCCACCGCTTGATTAAACAAGAACATGCGTTCCAATATGATCGCTCTGTTGAACAACACAATCTTGTTGTCTGGCTGTTGTTGCAAGACTCTCCCAAGAAGGTTAATCGCCAAGGCGTAGTCTGCGGGTCTATTCTCACTCAGGCCTTGCAAGAAATACGCCGACGCCAAATCTGTTTGCAATCCAGGTGCGTTCTGTTGAGTCTCCAACGCACGTTGCAGTGATGTGATCGCTGAGTCGTAGTTGCCGTCGAGCAGATCGGCGTCAGCTTTAGCATGGAGCCACACAGGATCGTCCGGCGTCTTCCTTAAGTTCTCGCCGATTAGAGCCTCGGCTTTCAGAAGAGCCTGTGATTTGTCGATGCTTGACCCGCCGGGACTCCTCTCAACGCGAATCGGTGCATATTGTGCTCCAGAGATTCGTACTTCGAGAGTTCGGTGCTCCGTGTACGCCTGAGCGAGCAACTGTTGGGCGGACGGCGGTCGAAGCGCCCGTAAACCCAGCAAGCTAGCCAACACGACGGCAGCCAATGCCACAACTGCAAACGCTGGTCGTCGCCAGGAAAAGATCCCTCGCCACCATGAGATGCGCCTAGCGCCCGGCTCGCGGCCTTGACTGTTCCCGCGCAACATCTCAGCCATGTCTTTTTGCCATGCAGATCGTGCGCTACCCAGGTTTGCAAGCAATTGTTCCTCGTTCGGGGTTGCGTCATCTGAGACAGTGGCCGCAGCGTTTCTCAGAAGAGGTCCGCAGTGTCCACATTGGGCCGCGTGTTTCATTAGCTCTGTCGTCTTCGTTTCTGGCAGCAAACCCGCTGCCACGTTGAGCCACTCGGCATCCGCAATGCAATCAGGCCCAGGTGGCGTATTGCTGGGTACGCCCACACGCAGAATCTCGCTCTGCGCAGACTTGTGCATCTGCACTTTCCGGCGGCAGTCCTGGCAAGAATCAACGTGGCATTGGGCGTCTCCCAGTGCAATATCCGAGAGTCGCCCGGAATCCGAGACACCTGCCGCATGCAACGAAACAAGCCCATCAAGCTCGTCGCTGTCGAGATGTTTGTCGAATGGCCGTGTCAAAACCAGCTTCTCCTATCAATACGATTCTGCCGGGCGAAATCCTTTTTCGCTCGGTTCAACTCCGCGAGATGTCTCGGATCGAACGTCAACGAGTTGCTGGCGAACCAGACGCGTGAGCCGTAGGATCGCGCTCTCCACACCCTTGCTGGTCAGTCCGACGCCGGGTAAAACCGAGATCGCCCTGGCGCTCATGCCTTGTTCGTAATGAAGCCAAAAAATCAGGCGGTCTCGTTCTTGCTCGGGACCGGCCGAGCATGTCCTCAGGCATTCGTCAATCTGTTTCAACAATACTTGCCGCTCCATTGCTCCTTGCCCGCCCACACCCCCAGTTTCAGCTTTGGAATCGACATCCGATAGCGATTCCTCCCGCCCGGAGCCGCGTTTTTGAGAATGGACGGACTTGAAGTGATCGCGTGCCGCGTTGGCAGCGATTGTCTTTATGTATCCAGTAACCGCCTCCGGATGCAGCACCGCGAATGCCAGCAATAGGCGGCAGTGGTCCGTACAAAGCTTGAGATAGGTTTCCTGGACAAGGTCATCTACTAGCTGCGTCGGTGCGTGGCCCCATTGATATAGGGTCCGGATGACCGCAAGGCTAATCGCTCTGTGATAACGGAAGACGAACTCATCCCAGGCCGTGTCGTCATCCGATTCGGCGCAGGCTCGGATCAATTGCTCTTCCGACATGGACGAATGACGTGCCAGATCTACTCCCAGGGCTGTGCGCCCGAATTGTATATCAAGTGCTTGAATCTGGTTTCGCGCAAAGCCCGAGCACGAAATGACCATTTCCTAAGCAGCACCTCGACAAATCGAAAAAAGGCATTTTGACTCGGTTCTCGTTTCTTTGGATATGACGCTTAATGATTCTCACCCGGAAAGAATCTAAGACAGCTCGGTACGTGACAGTCGCGAAAAGTGCCGACGTGAAGGTGGGTGACCACTCAATAACGCGCCACTGCCTAGCACCTTTTGGTGCTCGGTCGTCTAGTTGCGAAGTTCAAATTCAATCGTGCGAGGAGGATATGTGCCAGTCTTTCGACCTTCAAGTATCGGCGTCTTAGTGTTCGTTTCCATTCTCACTCTGACGACATCGTTAGCGTCCCAAGCGGCGGCGCAGGTGCCACAGGCTGCGGCCCTCGCACCACCGCCGGCAGCCGAACCGAAGATTTCTTCAGTAGTGGTATTCCCTCAAGCACCGTCCCAAAGCACGTCTCAGGGTGCAACGAAGCAGGATTTCGTCCTTGAGATCACCGGTTCGGGTTTCGCCGGCATTACGGATATGCGCAGTGTCCATATAGCGGTACTCCCTGCGGCGGGCGTCACTCCAACTCCAATCCCGGTGCTATCGCGCTCGCTGGACAACTC
The DNA here is from genome assembly GCA_963717205.1 of uncultured Acidobacteriota bacterium. Taxonomy (GTDB): domain Bacteria; phylum Acidobacteriota; class Terriglobia; order Terriglobales; family Acidobacteriaceae; genus Sulfotelmatobacter. The sequence goes on from CAVQVP010000004.1 coordinate 194,283, forward strand.
GAAAATACTGGCTCAGTTCACCGCGCCTGCCAACTACGCGCTGGAGGAAGTGGCCTTATCGACCGGTTCTAGCTTCGTTACGTTCGAAACAGGAACACAGTCCTGCGACTTCAAATCACAGGTAAAACTTACTCCTCAGATCGTTCCGAAGAAACAAGCCGGAGATAAGTATGGAAACGGCGTTGCCAAGAACTTCCACGCGATCCAGGTTTCTATCGTCAATGAATGTCCTATGGCGATCGTCGTTCCATTGGGCGGCATAAGCGTCGTCACGGAGCACCAAGCCGCGCAGCCGCCGGACGACGCCTGTACGGAAGAGGGATCTCTTGTTGCTTTTTCTCTCGATCACGTCACTAGCATTTTCTCTGCTGACCGCAAGCTGACGGGTCGAAGGGCCATTTATTTCAATACGGTTCAGGCTTTGGCAACACTCGGGAGCGCAATCGAACCTTTCTTTGCTCACGGCTTCACTCAAGGCGTTGCCATTTTGGGAGGAGGCTTCACGACGGCATCCAAGGAGTTGCTCGTTGACATGTCAGCGGAACAGCTTCAAAACCTCACGTCTCAGAGCTTCGGATCCACCGAACAGGTTGCGTCGCACGGATCACTCCAGAAATTTGTATTCATCCGTCGCAATGAGAAGTGCAAGGCAAAGCCACTTGAAACCGATTTACGCACCGGTCAATTCTCCGTTAACTGGGAGTTGTCCCCAGCCTCAGCGGAGGCCCCTAAAACCCTGAACGCGCCGGCGGCAAAGCCAGCAGCCGTCAAGTGAAGAACTTAGGTCAAAGTTGTGCCAACTGGTTGGCGGTTTGCCCTGTGGGAAACACAGAGGGATGTTGCCGCGCGTGAAAGACCGTCATGGCGTTGACGGCGTTTGATCTGCCATATCCGAATTGTGAAAGCGTTCCTTTCGGTTGGCAGGCTCCGGAACTGTTGTCCACTTTGTTCGATGAGAGGTCAAAACCACTATGCGATCCACGTACCTATTTTTTGCCCCGTTTCTTGTCAGTGCTCTCTCGTTTGTTCATGCACAGAATCCGGACTGCCAAGAATGCCGGGCTGTGTTGGCTGGAGGAGTATTCAATACAACTAACATCAACAAGACGCAGGCTGCGCATGACGCATTCACCGCTTGGGAGTGCACGACAAACTTCAGCACAGCTGATGACGCAATGAATGCGGGAGTTTCGGTTGGAGTTCCCATCTACGATATCCCAGTCAAGATCGGCGCCACTTTTTCGAATTCACAAAAAAGCACCTGGAAAAGCGCTCACTGCAGCAATAACACGAGCGAGTCGCAGAGCTTTTCAAACTTAGTTGTCGCAATGAAGCAGGCGGCTCCGGAAATCCTACAGGCGTGGACAAAATGCATTGAGAATAGTTGTGGGTCAGCTCATGCAGCGCTCGCATGCTCAGTCACCTCCAGAGAGGGAGGTGTTATCTTTCATGCTAATTGGCTGCGCACCGCTGGCGACGACGTCTCTCCTAAGGTGCAGTTCTTTCATGCATATGATGCAAAATGTGTGCCTCCTATCGTCAAGAGCCAAAACATAAGTGAGGCCGGAGTTGCTCTAAAGTGCGATGTACCTGTAAACAAAGAAGGGGTTCTCATTCTGCAAACGACGCGCGGAACATGCGCGCCAACCGCGTCCGGCAGAGTGTCACTCGAAACTATATCCGGTACGGTTACGCTGACCGCGCCGAAAAACTATAAGGCACAGAAAATCGTCTTCAGCTCGGATGCGATTCTCGTAACTAACGGCCAGCGGCTAACCTTCGAGTCCTCCGAGATCGAGCTACAAGGCGCCCCAAAAATTATTTCATACGAATCGGGAACAGCAACCGGTCGTTCAGCCGCGCCCATTTTGATCAAGGCGGATCGGATCACCGGAACTTCATTGCAGATTGAGAACACTGGAGAGAACGGTGCAAAGGGCACAGATGGAGCGGGAGGCTCCCCCGGACCGGGAGGTCAGCAGGGCTACCAACAAACGTGGGATATTACGGGTTGCCATGGCGGCTCTCCTGGAAGACCCGGTGGTCAAGGCGGCACGGGCGGAGATGGAGCTCAGGGGCAGGCAGGCGGTAATGGTGGAACGGTCATCTACGATGTAGGTTCAGGGCTGCAGTCGGGTGCCATTCAGCGGCTTGTGATAAAGACCGATGGAGGGCAAGGCGGTCCGGGAGGTGCGGCAGGTGCTGGCGGCCTAGGAGGACCGGGTGGCCAAGGCGCTCCGGGCACGGCAACATGCGGGGGCACTAACGCAGGTTCCCCCGGCCCCCAGGGACCGCCGGGACGACCCGGACCAACGGGATCCGGCGGCGTGAGCGGTCAGATCGTCGACTACCGAGCGTCAGGCAATTCCTAAAAGTAATCAGTTTTTCTGACTGGTAACACTGCTCAACGATGAACTAGAACTAGGACACGTCACATTGGACTAATCAGCGGCGTGGTAATTGAGGCGAAGACGTCCGTCAGCGCCCTATCCACATTCCCTGAGCAACCGATGAAGTCCGATTGATTTCCAGAGCGGATGTCTTCGAGACCTCAGCTCCTAATTGTGGACCGAGTTTTGCCATGCCGTCAGTAAAGAGCGTGGCCTCGTGGCTGGCGCGAGAGATGGAGACGTAGGCGAAGCGGGAGTTGAGCAGGTCCGGGTCGACGCTGGTATCGGCGTGAACGAGGACGCGTTCGGCGGTAAGCCCCTGGGAGCTGTGACTGGTAACGGCGTAGCCGTGGTCGAGATGACGATGCTCGTTGGGGTTGAATTCGATCTGGCGGTTGTTGTCGAGGCGGACGGACAAGCGACCATCGGGGTGGATCGCCTTGATCGCAGCCATGTCGCGATTTGCAACGCCGAGTGATTTGTCGGGGGCAGTAAACTGGATGCGGTCGCCTACGGAAAGCGCGTGTTCGATGTCTTGGTAGACGCTGACGCCGGTGAGGCGGCGGGTAGGTCGCAAGTTCGTGGTTCGCTTTCTCGACCGTGAGCAGGTTTGCGGCTGGGTTGATCGCGCATAGGCGGCAGCCTCGATTCCGATGGTTTTGCTGCCCCGAGTGTAGCGAACCACGTCGTTGATCTCGTACTGGCTTGCCCATGATCGTTCGGCTCCGGTCATGTCCTGACGCTGAACGAGGACGCGAAAGGTATAAGTGGCGAAGTCACGCTGGCTGCGGATTCAATGTGTCAACCATGTGTTTGCTCTTACACTTACGCTCCTTCCGCTCTAACCCGCTCCAGGGCTCCGCTTCGCTCCGGAGATTGACAGCGCCTCTCTCCGCGCTCCCTCGCCATTTATGAATTTATGAAACGAATGTTTTTTTTCTGGCCTACCGATATGAGCATACGAGCGTTCAAAAAACTTCATTCCCTCGTAGTGGAGAGTGTTGTGCAGAGCGACCCGAGCAGTCACAGGGCAGCCGGTTTGTGGCTGGCGACAGCTTTACCCGACGGCGGAAAGGGCCGTCTCTGCTATGGGTTTCGAACTTCAAATCGAGCATAACGGTTTACGGAACGTGTGCGCAACGGCGAGCGAACCGGCTCAGAGTCGATTAGGCAGTTAATCCTTCATCCCCGCCCCAAGAGCTTCCGCTGCAGAGCGACAAGGTCTGCCTCATAGTCTGGTCTGCCCTTGCGCGTGGCCAGGCCCGAATTAACTTCATTCAAGGCGGTGACCGTGTCGCCGGTTCTAAAGGCCTCTTGTGCAAATTCAAGATGCATTTTCTGTCTGACTTTGTCCGCGAGTGTTTTTTGGCCGAGATGGGAAGCCAAGGTAGCTGCGTCTCGGTAGAAGTGTCTCGCCCTTTCCTGATTTCCCTCCCTTAGATAGAGGAGTCCCCGGGTTGCAGTCAATGCAACATCCGAGATGCTCTTGGACGACAGTTGCTGATGCTCAAGCAAAGAACGAGCGGCTTGGGTATTGCCGAGCATCAGGTGTACATATGCTAGGTCGTTTAGAACGACCGGATCCGCCGGTAACCGCGAATAGGCGTCGCTTAGGATCTTCAGTGCCTTTCCGTAGTCGTGTTTCACATCCGCTAGAAGCCACCCGAGCATGGAATACGCAACTGGCTTGTCAGTGCCATTAGAAACCAGCGATTCCAAGTCGGAGATAGCACGGTTGTACTCTCCTAGTTGAGCGTAAACGAAGCTCTTCGCCATTGTTGTGTCAGCGTCATCTCCGAATATTTCACGGGATCGCCCCAACACCTCTAGAGCATCGATGTATCTCTCTTGAACCGTGTACAAACGTGCTAGGTTTCTATAAGGGAGCGTGCCATGACTACTCGAATATCGAATGGCGCTCCTAAACCATTGCTCAGCCTCCTTGAACTCTCTTTCACTAAAATAGGTGAACCCGATGTCGTTCGCTAATTCCGACCTCCGATCAGCAACGTGGTCCTCAGAAGAGCACGATGCGAATACCTTCATCAACTGCGCCCTAGCCGGAGAGAATCGCTGCTTACTCATATAAGCCCGAGCGAGGTCGAGTCGAGCATCGCGGTCCTCCGGTTCCCTGTCGAGATACGCGCTCAGTAGGTCTATGGCAGCATCGGTCTGGTTGATCTTTACGAATGTGTTCGCCAACGCCTTCAGAGCTGCACCGAGGTTCGGAGATAGTGTGAGTGCTGTCTTGAAAGCCGTAGCTGAGCGCTCATTCTGTCCTGCGAGAGCGTAAGCAACTCCGAGTGTCTGGTACAGAGCCGCCGACCTCGTGTTGTGTCGAAGGGCAGTTCTCAAGCAATGGATTGCTTCGTTCGTTTCACCACGTCGAAGTAGCAGAACTGCAAGGTGATAAAAAGGAACGGGAGTCGCAGGTCTCCTGCTTATGGCGTTACGAAACAACTTCTCAGCCTCCGCAAACTGATTCTGCCGCATGGCAAGGTACGCAAGACCCATCAGCGGCGTTAGATTGCCTGGGAAGGCGATATCGAGTTCTTGATAGAGCTGTCCCGCTTCGTCAAACCGACCTTGGGTAGTCAACGCTTTTGCGAGATTTATGTTCGCCACGTAATTGCCAGAATCGAGCTCTAGAGCTTTTCGGAATGCCGATACTGCCTCAGAGAGCGATCCAGCGTTCAATAAGGCAACTCCAAGGTTTGTATAAGCCCGGCTGCTTTCTGGGTGTCGTTCCACTTGCTCGCGTGACCTGGCTAACGACTCGGAGACAATCTTTTTTGCGATACCCTCTGCCTCGGTCGTGTCTGCCACGTCCCAATTCAGGGAAATCTCTTTTCCTTCCTTGACCAGCGACACAGGTCCGGTCGGCATTAGAGGATTCGTTGCCGGTACTTCAACCTGGTAACGACTCGGCGGCGTCGATTCCCTTACTCCAGGTTGTTCGGTTGTGAGAATCATAATGTTTCCTTGTTTTTTGTCGCGAGAAACCGCCTGTTGCGCCTCTCCGCTTTGAGTTCTTTGGCTTCTTGATAACGGCGTTTAGATTCGCGCCACTTCTGATAGGCTGCTTCGTTTCCCAGCACCTTCAAGCAACTCTCGATTCTGAGCCAAATCCTGTCAAAATCACATAAGCGTTTGTGATAGTCGAGATGCGCCATCTGCTTGTAAAGGTCGTCCAGCAAGGGAAGAATAGAACGCGGCACAGTCGGAGCAAACGCAAAGAGATTGGGCAGGGGATGATTGTCCCTAATATTCGGTATAAGGCGATCGAACGCCTCTTTTCGCTTGCCGCGCGTGATCGCAGCCATCATCATCGTCAGATCGGCCCTGTAACTCGGATCGAAGAGATGGAGCCCGAGCACAGTGCCAGTTACCAATTCAAATAGGACCGCGCCGAGCGCGAACACGTCTGCCTTGTAAGCCAGACCAGCATCGTCATCGAGCAATGCCGCCAGAGTTTCCGGCGAAGCATAGGTGAGATCGCCTGGTGGATAAGTGTAGCTTGCCGAAAGCTGGGGGCTGGAGTTGTCCATACGTCTCGCTGTCCCAAAATCTGACAATCGGATAGAACCATCTGCCATGATTAGAAAGTTTCCAGGCTTGATGTCGCGGTGTGTGTATCCGAGCTGATGCAATCTCCTCACAGATCTGCATATTGGGTGGTACCAGTCTAAGAGCTGTCTTGCAGTTGGTTGTCCAGCGCTGATGACCGAACTCAAGTCCGTTTCTGCAAGTTCTAAAGCAAAGTATGCGAAAGGAACATTCAAACTGATGCCGCCGCCGGCATCGAACTTCTCCACGAATTGATTGATAGGTGCTACCCATCCGACAATATCTCGTTCTCCCGACAGCTCTTCGAGAAGTTTGGCTTCTCTCTCGAAACTACCGAATCGATAGGCATTGTCCGGTGAGAACCTCTGGATCGGATCATAGAATTTTAGCGCTACCTGCTTGCCTGTCACCGTATCGTCAGCACGGAACAACATGGAGAAATGGCCGAATCCCCCCGAAGACCCGAGCCGCTGAATGTTACGAAAGCGGTCGTCCAACTCGGTGCGGCGCTCCACGATTCTCAGAAGGGCTTCACGGTCTTTGCTTGCTGCCATTCCCGCCACCGAATCGGTGTTTCAAAAACTCGAATGCATCCTCCGGATTTTCTTGCAGTATCCGCAGAATGTCCGCAGGGACTTTACCAGCAGCCAACAACAGAGGGTTGGGATCACAGGAGAAATATTGCGCCGTCTTGTAAACGAGTTTCTCAGACGGAAGAGTGGCCCCATTTTCCAGCTTGCTCAAATAGCTGTACGTCACTCCCAGCTCTGGTGCCAGCCGCTTGATTCCCATCCCTGCTTTCTTGCGCAGTCTTCTGAATAACCCACCAAATCTGCTTTTCCTCATAAGGGTTGACCATTGGGGTCAACCTTGTAAGTATGCGCCAGGGTGTCGCAGTGTGTCAACCCCCCTACCACCCCCACCACCCCCTACCACATGGGCTCCGAGTTCGCTAAGTGGACCCTGCCCACGCAAAATCGAGGCAGCCACACTGCTTGCTTCATTGGAGCACTCCCCAACGGCTCTTCACAGGACCGCGCTTTGTCGATGTTAGTTAAGCTGTAAATTAAGAGCCGACTGAGAGGCTTCTGGCCCTTTTGAGAGGGGGTTGGCTGCTTGTAAGTGATTGAATACGCGCGGCAGGACTCCGAAACATTCTTCTTTTAAGGCATGGGTCGCGCGCTGCGCGGGAGCCCGTCTGATCACTTACCTAACGTTCTCTTCGGATGCCTTGCCAATCAAGGAGTTCGCTCAGGCTGTCCGGTTTTTGTCCGCGTGATTAGATGGTTCACCCATTTCAAAGGAAACCTGGCTGGGGCGGCTCAGGCGTCTTGCAGCGCGCTGTTTCAAAGCCTCGGTACTGTACTTTCCCTCGCCAGAGGCCCCGCCAGACAAAAGCACAGCAATCTCTTTGAAGTGCGCTTTCCCGGTCGTTTCCCGAACATCGCGCAAGAGTTCATCTACGCAGTACCAGTTGAGGTCGGCCCTAAAGAGCGGTTTTGTGTGTTTACCCGCTTTGCTCGGTTCAGTGTGTTCGCCGATTTTCCTAAAGTAATCGGCAGCGAATCGCATATGCCCATACAAGCCGCGCGCGCGCTCCGTCGCCACTGTCGCCGTCACGACTGGCGGCTTCCTGCTTAGCAATGCATTGGCTGGCAGCAAAATCCCCATCAGTTCTATCGGCGGCTCCAGAGACTCAATTTCACTGCGAGTCCGCTGGTGGGACTTTTCAGCTTGCAGATCGCGAAGCCTTTGCACATGAGCATCGACTGCGGGCAAGCCGAGATATCTGAACCAATCGCTTTGAAGCGCAGCTTTCAGTTGGGCCGCTGCGGTTTCTAAACTTGCGGATAGGCGGTTACAGGCGGCTCCGTCCACAAGAACCGAGCGCGACGGGAGGTCGGAGAAGTGGACAAACACAACGAGCTTCTTAAGGCGCTCAGGATCACGATTATAACCAGCCTCACAGAGTTTCTTGAAGGCAACCTCGGCACCGGGAACGTCCTTGCAATAATCTCCCCAGTCTTTCCACTTGCGGCCCATCTCTTTTGCCCTCTCAGTTCCATCTTAGTGACGTAAAAATCGGCAAACAACTATTTTCCTGTCACTGTCGCAGCCCTGTCTACGAGCTACATTCCAAATTGCGCTGAATGTTTCCGAGTAGTCAGCGCCGGAGAACAGCACGACTGTGGAGACTCACTCATGACGACTGCAGGAGTTTCAGTGACGGGCGGAGAGAAGATTCTTGTTGGTCGCGACAGAGCAGCAGAGATGCTCGATGTTTCGACGCGGGTCATCGACGAGGCGATTAAGAACGGCGGCTTGCGCGCTTTTCGCATCGGACGACGCGTTCTTATTCGACGGGCCGATCTTTTGAAATTTGCGGAGCAAGAAAGCGTCAATGAATGAGTTTGCGCCCAGCCTAGCCGAGCAACTTCCCATCTTGCTTGATCGCGCGCCCGCCTCACTCGTGTCCTCGCCGACAGTGTATAGCGCGTCAAGGAGTCATCGCGCATGAGCGCCGAGCGGAACGTAATGATCTCAGTCGAAGAGCCGCGCCCACTGCTCGATGAGGGCCACTACACAGCGAGATGCGCAGACGCAACCGTTGCATGGTCGCGACGTTGGAAAAAGTGGATTGTCCGCCTGGTGATGGAGCCGTTCGATTACACCGGACGGCCCTACAGCGGTAGCCTCTGCAAATTCCTCGCGCTGGGCACGAATCCCAAGAAGCCGCACGCTGGGCAGCAGAGCCAATTCCGAAGTTTGTGGGTGGAAGTGAACGGCGGTCAGCCCACCGGAAGCGACGTGGACCTCGGGATTTTTGTCGGGCACACGTTCAAGATCAGCATCGAAACCGTGAAGCGGGATCGGAGCGGCAAGGCGATTCATCCGGCACATTTTTATTCGATTGTCCGCGAGATTTCCTTCTGCAGTGAAACGCGAACACTCCAACACGCCAACCTGCGAACACGCGAACACTCCAACACAGCAAGACTGCAACACGCCAACACCGCAACACCCCAACCCTTTAACCTTTCAACCCTTAAACAAACCCGGCAACACCACAACACAACAACACACCCGGTTCCCAGTAATGCTTCTTTGAGTTTGGGTGACACACGGCAAACACACAACGCTCACCCGGACGACGGCGGGGCTGGTTTGACAAGCGTTGAGCCAGCCCCGCGTTCCCAAGATCGCCCACGCTGCTACGTCCACGGAACAAAAGCTGAATGGTGGACACGACCCGAGGGGGATTTGGTTTGCGCGCGCTGCCATCCGAATCCACTAAGCGGACACGAGCATGACGGGTGGGCATCGGTATGAGGACGGTTGGAAACCGAAAAGCCCAGATGCGCCATATCCGCGTAGCTGACTCGGAGAATGGAAAATGAAAACGTTCTGCATACATTGTCGAAAGCCGATTCCGTCCGAGCGGGCGGCGCGACGGGCGGTAACGTGTTCGGGGAGATGCCAGAAAGAATATCGCCGTCAGGCGCGACAGGATCGCGCTGAAAAGAAATGCCGGTTATGTGGTCGGAGATTTCGCACACGGCGGCCCGTAGGGAACGTTTTGGCGACGGATAGAGTTCTCCAGCCACCCCAGCCCGAAGAATCGCTCCTAGGGGCTGTGCTCATGGAGCACAACGCGATTATGCAGGGGTCCAATGAGGACGAGTAGCTTCTGAGGAAATTGATGCGAGAACAACTCCAATCCATACTCGCGACAGCGCGTCAATTGCCGCCCAGTGAGTTGCCGCGCTTGTTAGGCGAGCTGGAAGAAATCCGCGTCACTCTGCTCGCTCGCCTAAGCGCGCCCGCCGCGCCCGCATCCCCGGACCGGTTCCTTTCGGTCGAGAAAGCCACGATGCTCGACGTGGAGGCGGCGGCCAGCTACATCAATATGTCTGCTAAGTGGATCTATAAACATCTCGATTCCGTGCCGCACCTGCGGATCGGCGACGGATACAAGCCGCGCATCAGATTCCGCCGCCGTGACTTGGATCACTGGCTCCAAGAGCACAGCATGGACCTCAAGTAAACATGCTGTAATTATGCTTGACGGGCAGGTATAGGAAGAGTACAGTCTCGGCCATGGAAAAGGACAACGAGTCGAAACTGCCTAACGAGGTTTCCAGTTATCTCGCCAGTCTCGGGCGCAAAGGCGCGAGGGCAAGAGCCGAGAAGCTCTCTGCGAAAAAGCGTCGGGAGATTTCCCGCAAGGCAGCCCACGCTCGCTGGTCCAAATCCAAGAGGAGAAAACCATGAAGAGACGAGAACAAGGCCACATCGAAAAACGCGGTCCAAATCGCCATCTCATCCGCTGGCGGATCAAGGACGACTCGACAGGAAAGACTCGCCAAGTGTCCGAGGTGATTCGCGGCGACTATGGAGCGGCAATGACCGCGCTGGCAAATAAACTCCACGGAACTAGTGCGGGGAGCGCGGACGAACCAGCTCCTCGCACCTTCGGGTCCTATATCGAAAATGAATGGGGGCAGTACCAGAGCGACAAATGGAAACCGAGCACGCAAGTTACGCAGGGAAGCTCTGTCAGGCGGCACATCATCCCTCATTTTGAGGGCATGTCGCTGTCTGGGATTACGCCAACGAAGATCGTCGAATTCCACAGGGCCATGGAGGCGAAGGGTCTGAGCAGGAAGACCCGACGCAACCTTCATGCGATTTTGGCGAAGATGTTCGCGTTTGCCCAGGAGTTGAACCTTATTTCCGACAATCCGGTCAAGAAGGGAATTGCTCCGAGGCCGGAGGAGAAGACCGAAAAACCGTCGCTGACGGAGGAACAAGTGTATGCGCTCTTCGATGCGTTGCCGGTTCGCACTAAAGCCTTCTACCTGACCCTGGTCTTCACTGGTATTCGAACCGGCGAGGCGCTCGGACTCAAATGGGAAGATGTGGACTTCGCTGGACATGAACTACACGTCCGGCGCGCCATCTATCGCGGGCAAGAAACAACCCCCAAAACCAGCAGCTCGATTCGGCCACGGCCCATGGTGCCGGAACTCAATCATGCTCTGCTCAATCACAAAACCATGTCAGCGTACACGCAACCCTCGGATTATGTGTTCGCCAGTTCGGGCGGGCGGCCATTGAATCCCGATCAGCTCCGCGAGGCGCTGCAGACTGCTCTCCGAAGCTTAGGTATCAACTTCGAGCAGTCGCGTGCAGATGGTTTGCATCTGCTGCGTCACACGTCAGGTTCGCTCGTTTACCGGCGCACTGCTAATGTGAAGCTCGCGCAAGAGTGGCTCGGGCACAGCAGCTCAAGAATCACCATGGACGTTTACGTGCACTCGATGAAGGACGCGCAGAAGCAGACGGCGGAGGCTGTATTCTCCCGCGCGATTCCTCCGGAAGCAAGCTGTGAGCCTGGGCAGCAAACCAGACCGCTTGTGCATTGATTTTTCCCGCTGTGCACTGAGCTGTGCACTCCGGCCTCTCAGCGGGTGGCATGAATAGGGATAAGATGTTACGCTCGTTAGAGTTAACCGCAGGGCGGTTAGCTCAGCTGGTTAGAGCGCCTGCCTTACAAGCAGGAGGTCGCAGGTTCGAGTCCTGCACTGCCCACCAGTTCCTTTGCTCTTGCAATCAAGGCCGATACGAGACACAGGTCCATCTCACAACATTTTGCCCACCGATTTTCACTGCGGCTGCGGCTTCCAGTTAGGATCTGTGGCTAAGACATCCTAGCGCGTGCCGATGCGTCTCACTCCATTGGTCTCCCTGCGATCGTCATAAAAATGTTTGAGAGCTACCCTATACATATTTGGAGTCGCGCAACCTCGGAGGCTAACAACATCGGCTAAGAACAGCACGATCTGCTAACACTCTTCAATTTACTATTAATCAAGCTACTCAACAATATGCCCCATGCCTAAGTGAGGGCTGTAACTTCTCGAGCAAGTAACAATAAGCTTCGAGCAACTTAAAGTCACGACCTTATCAAGATGGCCGCACAACCTGTGCCAGGTTCTAAGTGCCTAGTCGGGCCTTGAGGAACAGCGTGGCGCGCCTTGCCTGCTGAATTGGTATGCATAAGGGGCGGAGGAAACCCAAGTCTGCGCTCCAGGATTTCAGTAGGCGTTCGTGAAAACGGGAATTGTGAAAGGCAAAGAACGAGAACACGCAGGGTATTACCTGATCGAAAGGATGCCATGTGTAGCTAACTACAAAGCAGGAGGAGTCAAAGAAGAAAAGAAACACTCAATCCTCCAACGGGTCCGGCTTTACCAGAAGGACCATGACTAACGCCAGCGCAGCCGATCTCCCGGCGGAAGTGCCAAGAGACTGAGAAGAGAGGCGCTTGAAACTCGTGGTAGTGCCCCATTATATTAGATCTCTTAACTAACAATGTCAGCTGCAGTTCTTCTACCTCCCTTACTCTTTTTTTCAGCCCGTTTCTTCTTAGAAATAACGACTTACTAGCCGAATTTCAGCAATTCCTGGCTGGCCGCCTTGTCCGGATCCTGTGCTTGCCGGTAGGAACTGGGCGTCTGCCGGAAGCGCCGTTCGAACGCGCGCGAGAAACTCGAAGTATGTTCATAACCAACGGTAGAGGCGATCTGCTTAATGCTCAAAGTGGAATGTGCAAGGAACTCGATTGCATGCTGCATCCTCTGTTCGGTGAGCACCACGCCCAAGCCAAGTCCCGTGCTTTGTTTGAAGAGGTGTTGAAGGTGTGATGGACTCAAGTTGCACTCGATCGCCAACTCATGAATCTTGAGAGACGGCTGGGATTCAATGACTCGCAGGATTTTACGAAGACGGCCATCCCGCACCACAGGTAAAAGACCACCCAGCTTGGCATCAGTGTGATGGACCTCATTTCTCTTGACGAATCCTACTGGCCTTGCATTCGAAGGTATGGGAAGAGGAAAGGTTTTTTGTTTCGGCCGCATAGAATGCACACATGGAACCCTCCACAATCCGCATTCACGTCCTGCGCGGGTGGCGGGACGGAGTCGGATTTCGCGGATTACCCGCAGAGAACTAAAGGTCAGCTTCCTAAAACGGGTTCAGACTTGAGAGGTACGGGGGTGCCCCAACGAAACTCTCGGCAGTGTGGCGCAAAATTCATCCTGCGGAACAAGAAATTGCTGAGCGTTACGAAGTCAGAACAGACTGCATTGCGAGCGGGTGCGATCAATAGCGTTTTCTTACTGATAAGACGTTTCTCAGATATTCCCGGATCGGGACTCGGGCGCCTTCGAGTGCGTCACATATCCTAAAAGCCGAAACTACTGAGGTGCGCAATCGCGAATCGCGGAAGATAGTAACTTCATAACTTGCGGCAAGCAGGCTTGGGGTGTAAAGGAAGTCAAAAAGGCCTGTGTCTCGGACGCCGACTCGAAAAAACCCTTCCCCTCGCTACTATCCTTTAGGTCTCTTCGAATACGGTTCCTTAGGCTCAAGCCCCTTTTAGAATGTTAGAATTACGCATCCATGATCGCCTTTGTGCTGCTCCGGGTGCTTCTCATCCTTCTCCTGGTGGCAGCGAATGCGTTTTTCGCCGCTGCGGAATTTTCCCTGGTCAGCATTCGCGACACCCGCATCCAGCAGCTCATTGTCTCCGGCCGCATCGGTGCCCGCGTCGTACAACGCCTCCATCAGCATCTCGACGAGGTAGTCAATGGTGTTCAATTGGGAATCACCATGGTCAGCCTCACTCTTGGCTGGATCGGGGAACCCATGGTCGCCAGCCTAGTGGGAACGCTCCGCTTCGTTCAAGAAGTCCCGCACGCGGCGGTTTACGCGCACGGCATCGCCATTGCGATTGCCTTCAGTTTGATCACGTACTTGCATGTGCTGCTGGGCGAGCTTGTGCCGAAGACGCTGGCTCTGCAGCGGGCCGAGCAGATTGCACTTGCCGTTGCCGCTCCCATGGAAGCCTTCCTCACCCTAACGCGCCCCCTGCTTTTTTTTATGCGCCGCTCCGGCGGCCTGGTCTTGCGGCTTTTCGGTGCGCGTGAGACTCGCCGCGGAGGCGCGGTCCACTCCCCCGACGAACTCAAGCTTATCGTCACCGCCAGCCGGCAGTTCGGCCAGATCCCGGCGTCGCAGGAAGAAATGATCCACAATGCCATCGAGCTCGACAGCATCACTGTCCGAGAAGTGATGATTGCGCGACCCGATATCTTTTCCTTGCCCTCCGACCTGACCCTGGACGATGCTCTGAACCGGGTTGTGGAAGGCCAGAAATCACGCATTCCGGTGTACGATCCGCAGCGCGGCCCCGAGCACATCGTCGGAGTGCTGTATTACAAGGAACTTGTCCGCTGGGTGCGGCTGCGGCTGGTGAATCTCGGCCAACCAGTCGCCTCGCGAATTGCGCGCACGCAAATCGGGCAGATCATGCACGACGTTTTGGTTGTTCCCGAAACGAAAGTTCTCTCCGAACTGCTGGAGGAATTCAAGCAGCGCCGACGTCACCTTGCCGTGGTGGTCGATGAATTCGGTTCGACAGCGGGAGTGATCACGGTCGAGGACATTCTGGAGCAACTCGTCGGCGATATAGAAGACGAGTTCGATGTGTCGACGCCGGAGCCCGCGCTGGCCGATGAGTCGGTTCTAGTACTCGAAGGTGCGGTGAACATCCGCGACCTCGAGACCCAGCACGGTTTGCTCCTGCCTCGTGACGCCGGCTTCGAAACTCTCGCTGGATTCGTGCTGGCTCGCCTGCAACAAATTCCGCACCTCGGCGAGTCTTTCGAATACGAAGGCCATCGCTACACAGTCGAAGAGATGGAAGGCCACCGCATTGCGAAAGTAAAAATCGAGAGGCTGGAAAGCATCGGCGGCAAGGCGGAGCCGGCTAAGCAAACTGGAGATTAACCGGTCGCCGATCACTGATCCATGCCGAAAGCCCTTCTCCAACGCGTTCTCTACACTCTGCCAGTAATCTGGCTAGTCGTCTCGCTCGTCTTCCTGCTGATCCATCTCGTCCCCGGAGATCCAATCCAGCAGATGCTTGGCGAGGGCGCGCCACCAGCAGATATCGCGGCAACACGACACGCTTACGGCCTGGACGCGCCGCTCGGCGAGCAGTACATCCACTACTGGAAAGGCGTTCTGCACGGTGACCTCGGCCCATCGTTCCGCTATAACCAAAGCGTCACGCGATTGCTGACGGAGCGTTATCCCTACACGCTGCAGTTGACGCTGGCATCGCTATTCGTGGCGATTATTCTGTCGATCCCTGCCGGCGTGCGTAGCGCCCAACGCCGCAACCGATGGGACGACCGCCTCCTTAGCGTAGTCAGCCTTTTCGGCTTGTCGTTTCCCAACTTCGCGCTGGGGCCGATTCTAATTTTGTTGTTCGCGATCAAGCTCGGATGGTTGCCGGTCTCGGGCGCAGGTTCGTTCGCCAATCTGATCTTGCCCGCCCTCACGATGGGGGGAGCGCTCGCCGCCATCCTCACCCGCATGGTGCGCACCTCCATGCTCGAAGAACTCAGCCAGGACTACATCCGCACAGCCCGCGCCAAAGGGCTTCCCGAGCGCACTGTCGTCTATCGCCATGCCTTACGCAACGCCATGATCCCGATCATCACCGTGCTTGGCCTGCAGTTCGGAGCGCTCCTGGCCGGTGCAATCGTAACCGAGACGATCTTCTCCTGGCCCGGCATCGGCCGCCTCACGATCCAAGCCATCTCGAACCGCGACTACTACCTCGTGCAGGGCTGCATTTTGGCAATTGGCTTGACGTACGTCGCAGTGAACTTCCTGACGGATGTCTTGTACTCCGTGGCGAACCCGAGGATCCGGGAATGAGGCCTTGGAAAAGGAAAAGGGGTTCTCAATTGTTTCGGGGGCTACTCCGGCTCGGTCGTCATCGCTTTTGACATTAGCTTAATTCTGACGGGTCATCTTTTGGCGGGAACGAGTAGACTGAGTGGAGAAAGAAGGGAGATTTGGGATGATTCTTGCATGTGAACGGTGCCGCAGAGAATTTGCGCCGACGGCAGCCGTTTACGAGAATGTTTACAAGGGACGGGCGCTGTGTCTTAGTTGCAGGGAGGCCGCGGGTGAGAAGTTCCTCCCTGGGTCGTTGGCACGAACGATTTCGGATCTTGAAAAGGGTCTCCTTGGAAACCCTAAGCCATCGGCTGCCTGATTCGTTATCGGTCAGCCGGATGTCGTATATCAATCCACGTGGGACGGCTCATCTTTACACCACAGCAACGCCCATCCACCTCAGTGGCACCGCCCAACTGCATAGGTCCTTCGCGCAAAAACCGCGCTCAGGATGACAAATCGTAAGAGTAGGACAGTGCACGCCGCCGTTTTTTCCCCCCAAGTTCATCCATCACAGACATCTCACCCCTACTTTGTCATCCTGAGCCACGCGTGCCCAAGCGCGGCCGGGAAACTACCACGCGAAGGACCTATGTATTTTGTCTACATCATGACGAACCGTTCAATGACTCTGTACACGGGCGTTACCAACAATCTCATGCGGAGGGTCCGCGAGCACAAGGCGGGAAGTGGCTCGTGATTTACCGGGAAATACAAGGTCGACCGCCTAGTGTATTTCGAACGTTTTCAGGACGTCCGCAACGCAATCGAACGCGAGAAGCGCATCAAGGGCTGGCTGCGCATCAAGAAAATTGCCCTCATCGTGTCAACGAATCCTTCCTGGAGAGATTTGAGCAAGGACTGGTTCGAGCGTCATCAATATCAGCCCCGGAGTGCCTAAAGGCGAGGCACGGCTGCCCCGCCTCCAGTCCAAATCAAGCTACGCTGCCTGCATCATCTTCTTCATCCGTTCTTTCATCTCTTGCGGCGAAACATCTTCCACGTGAGTGGCCACGCCCCAGAGATGTCCGAATGGATCCCGAATGAAGCCATTGCGGTCTCCATAGAACTGATCCTGCACTGGCTTCAGGATTTTCGCACCCTCGTCCGCTGCGCGTTTAACGACGCTATCGGCGTCAGGAAGGTATACGTAGAGGCTCACCGGGCTGCCGCCAACGGTGGTTGCGCTGGTGTGTCCTTCCCCCATGCTGGGATTTTCGTCGGCCAGCATGATGTGCGAGTCTCCGATCTTCAATTCGGCGTGACCGATCTTGCCGTCCGGTCCATTCATGCGAACCGTTTCGGTTGCGCCGAAAACTTTCTTGTAATATTCAATGGCGCGGGCAGCGTCTTTGACGATCAGGTAGGGTGTGACTGAGTTGTAGTCTTTGGGAATGTACGAAACTTTGCTCATGATTTTCCTCCTTAAAAATGTAAGCTGAGGGTGGAGGTTGAGGCGCGCATGCGGACCAGCAGTGGTCCAGCAATAGTTTTATGAGAACACAACTCGGAAGCGAACTCAAGACCGATTAGCGTCCAAATTCCAGCATGCCCACCGCTGTCATCTCGCTCCGCCGCTCCGTTGTTGGGAATGCCCGCCACAACCCGCTGGCCGCGACAGGCGTTGTCTTAGTCCTCATTTTCGTGATCTTCGCGCTCTTCGCTCCCTGGATCGCACCCCAAGACCCCGCCTCCATCAATCTACCGGCGCGCCTCGAAACTCCATCTCACGCGCACTGGTTCGGCACCGACGAACTCGGCCGCGATATTCTCTCGCGCATCATTTACGGGGCGCGCATCTCGATGCTGGTCGGATGCTGCGTCGTCGCTGCTTCGCTCGCCCTTGGCCTCGTCATCGGCGCCATCGCTGGATACTACGGCGGAGCCATCGACCGCTTTGTCAACGTAGTTCTGATGAACGCGTTCCTCTCATTTCCCGGAATTCTTCTTGCCATCGCCTTCGTCGCTTTCCGCGGTCCGGGAATTTTCAATCTCGTTCTTGCACTCTCGCTTGGGGGATGGGTTGGCTACGCACGTCTGGTTCGCGGGCAAGTCCTCGCTGCGCGCGAACGTGAATTCGTCGAAGCCGCCCGCGCCCTCGGTGCCAGCGACTTGCGGATTATCGTCCGCCACATTCTGCCGAATATTATTCAGCCTGTGATCGTGCAGGCCGCGATCGGTATGGCCGGAGCCATCCTGGCAGAGGCCACGATGAGCTTCTTGGGACTGGGTGTCCCTCCACCTACGGCTAGCTGGGGCACGATGCTCAACGACGGCCGCGCCCACCTGTTCGACGCGCCGCATCTCGTGCTCTTTCCCGCGCTCGCGGTCATGCTGGCCGTGCTCTCGTTTAATTTCATCGGCGATGCATTGCGGGATTACCTGGATCCGCGGTCACGGATTGAAGCGGGAATTTAGTTCAGACGCGCGGTTGGCCACTGATAGCAATCCGTAGCTCATAACCCCTTAAAAACATGGCTGATACATTTCTTGACAAACATCGCATATTGCAATATAAATATTGCGATCAGCCATATGAAACTGGGAGAGAAAATTCGTTACCTGCGCGAGGTGGAAGGTTCGCTCCGCGGCCTTGGCCGTCCTTTAACGCAACAGGAAATGGTGAAGGCGATCCGGCAGGAGCTGCGCAAGGGCATCAGCCAGTCGTACCTGTCGCAGATCGAAAACGGCTCTCGTCCGCACATGACGCAATCGTCGCGCGCGCTGCTGGCGAAGTTCTTCAAGGTGCATCCCGGCTTTCTGGTGGACGATCCTGAGGGGTACCACACGGAGTTGACCTCGGATTTGCGCACGACGGAAGGGCAGCTTGACGTTTGGCTGTTGCAAGGTTCGGAACGTTTTGTCGGCGATCCAGAGGTGAGCGATGTGCTGATCAAAGCAGCACGGGAGAAAGATACTCGCCGCTGCCTGCTGCTGCTGGGGGCGATTCTCGACACGCCCGGCTTGGCCGACCGCCTCCTCGAAGCGTTGCGGCCGGAGTTAGTGGCAGGCGGACATTGTCGTCGCGGTAACCACGTTCCTACGAAACCTGCTCGGGCCGCGAGTGCCGAGGAAAGGAGAATCCGATGACTTATTCCATGGCTTATTCGATGACATATTCAATGACATGGGCGGACTTCTACCTGATCTGTTTCGCCATCGGTTTCTGCTTCAGTTTCTTCTCGTTTGTATTCGGAGGAGCGCGCGTCGGACGATTGCATCTACCGCATTTCCACGGGCACGCTGGCGGGCAGATGCCTTCGGTGGGGAGTGCGGGGGCCCATGCTCCAGTCGCGGGCGGTCATCTGCAACTTGCCCACGGGCCGGCGCCAGCGCTGGCACCAGGGGCGAATCACGCCGCGCGCGGCAGCAGCGTATCGCCGTTCAATCCGCCATCGCTAGCCGCATTCCTAGCCTGGTTTGGCGGCACAGGATATTTGCTGACACGCTTCTCGTCGGTATGGGTTGGTCTAGGACTATTGCTTTCGGTGGTCAGTGGCCTTATTGGAGGAGGAATCATCTTCCTGTTTCTGAGCAGAGTCCTCATCTCGGAGGAGGAAAACATGGACCCGGCTGATTACGAGATGACGGGAGTGCTGGGCCGCGTCTCCAGTTCCATCCGTCAGGGCGGGACGGGCGAAATCGTCTACGCACAGATGGGAACCCGCCGCGTGTGCGGCGCGCGCAGCGACGACGGAGGTTTCATCGCCAAAGGAACTGAAGTCGTGGTCACGCGTTACGAGAAGGGAATCGCTTACGTACGTTTGTGGAGCGAGATGTCGGGCGAAAGCTCCGCAGCGGAAACCACCGACAAGGAACAGAAATTGTGACCCGGAGCTGGTACAAAACGCTGATAGCGCTGTTGTGGTTCGCGCCTGTTGCCTTGGGCATTCGCTACTGGCAAATATGGGATCGACTCCCGATCCGCATGGCCAGCCATTTTGACGCGGCCGGTCGCGCCAATGGATGGATGACGCGTGACGCCGCCCGCTACTTCGACTTGGCTTTTCTGCTTTTTCTGGCCGCCACCTTTTCAGTCGTGTTGTATCTCGTCCAGAGGAAGTACGAGCTGGCCAAGATTTCGTGGGCACTGCTTGTGTTCTTGCATCTTGAAATCTGGACCTTCGTGTATCTATTAAATTCCACGTTGGACTACAACCTCGTCGGGAGTCCGATTTCGATCGTGCCACTTGCTGTTGTCAGCGTATTGGGTGGAATTGTGATCGCGGCCTTCGCACTCGGCGAAAAGCGCGGGATTCCGCTCTCGGCCTCGGAGGTGCTAGCGGAAGAAGTTCATTCGGGAAGGAGATTGGCAGTGTTTTTTCTTGTGCCATTGGCGGTGTTGGCAGCCATTGCCCTGTCGATTCCAAACTCGACCGCGCGGTTCGCACTGAGCCTCGTCGCTGTAATTACCGTGGCCACTTACGCCATGGCTTGGGATGGCTTTCACTATTATTTCACCCGTCATGGAGTTGAGATTCGAACGCTGGGATTTCGCCTGAAGTCGATTCCGCTGCTGCAGATCAAGAACTACGAAATACAAAACTGGAATGCTCTACGTGGATTTGGCATCCGCGGCGTGGGCAATCGAAAAGCCTACGTTTGGGGGCGGACCGGCGTCCGCGTTGAGATGTTCGACGGAGAAGTTTTTCTGGGGCACAACGATCCGCAGAGGATTGTGCACGACTTGAACGTAATCAAGCGATATCAGCAGTCGTAGCGAAAAAGTTTGAGAGGGAGGCGTTATGTTCGAGATGTCACGCATGGTTGAAATTTGGATTTTCGTTGGGCTTGGGGTGATGGTCATCCTCTTTCTGATGAGCGGAATGGCCAGGCTCTATCGCAAGGCGGGGCCTCACGAGGCACTCATCGTGTATGGCTTGGGCGGAACGCGCGTGGTGCAGGGACACGGCACGCTGGTGCTTCCGATGGTGCAGATCTGTCGCGATCTGTCGTTGGAGTTGATGTCGTTCGACGTGGCGCCCCAGCAGGATCTGTACACCAAACAAGGCGTCGCGGTGACCGTTGAAGCAGTTGCGCAAATCAAGGTGAAGTCCGATCGAGAGTCTGTGCTGACGGCGGCCGAGCAGTTTCTCACCAAGAGCGATCAGGAACGCGAAGGGCTGATCCGGCTGGTAATGGAAGGGCATTTGCGCGGCATCATCGGGCAACTCACGGTGGAGGAAATCGTGAAGCAGCCTGAGATGGTCTCCGACCGGATGCGCTCGACCTGCGCTGAAGACATGAACAAGATGGGCCTGGAAGTGATCTCATTCACGATCAAGGAAGTGCGCGACAAGAATGAATACATCACCAACATGGGCAAGCCGGATGTGGCCCGCATCAAGCGCGATGCCGACGTTGCAACGGCGGAAGCCGATCGCGATACCGCGATCAAGCGCGCATTGGCACAGAGGGAAGCGGCGGTCGCCAAGGCGCAAGCCGATCAGGAGCGAGTGTTGGCGGAGACATTGTCGTTGGCCAAGCAAGCCGAATCGCAGCGCGATCTCGAAGTGAAGAAGGCGCAGTTTCTGGAAGTCACAAAGCGCCAGCAGGCGCAAGCCGACAAGGCATACGACATCCAGACCAACATCATGCAGCAGCAGGTTGTGGCCGAACAGGTGAAGGTGCAGCAGGTAGAGAAAGAACAGCAGGTCAAGGTGCAGGAGGCGGAAATCAACCGCCGCGAAAAAGAACTGATTGCAACCGTGCTGAAGCAGGCCGAAATTGAGCGTCAGAGAATTGAGACGCTAGCCGCGGCCGAAAAACAGCGCCTGATCGCAGAAGCCGAAGGGCACGCCTCGTCGATACGCGCCCAGGGCGAAGCGGAAGCCGAAATCATCTTCAAGAAAGGTGAATCCGAAGCCAAGGCGATGAACGTGAAAGCCGAGGCCTATCAGGAATATAACCAAGCCGCGGTGATCGACCGGTTGTTTACCAGCATGCCGGAGGTGGTAAGGGCGCTAGCCAGTCCGCTGGCGAACGTCGACAAGATCACCATCGTCTCCACTGGGAACGGCGATGCTTCTGGAATGAACAAGATCACCGGCGACATCGCCAAAATGGCGGCGCAAGTGCCGGCATTGTTCGAGACGCTTTCGGGCATGCCGCTGGCAGAGTTGCTGGGAAAGGTGCGGCAGATCGGCGACAAGCCACCGAAGCCGCCGGTGGTGGACGCAGCGAAGTGAAGCGCTTAGGGATGCTCGTGTAGGAATTTTCGTGTGAGGACAGCCGCCCTCGGCTGTCCTTCAGAGCCCAGCGGGGCAAGGTGCAGTCGGAGTAAAGATTTATGAATAAGCAATCGAAAGGTGTGGGATTAGGAATCGCGTTGGGTGCAGCCCTGGGAGCGGCCCTCGGAGTCGCCGCCGGACACTTGGCCATCTGGCTGGCCGTTGGAGTGGCAATTGGCATCGCCATCGGAGGGACCATCCGGAGTAAGGGAATCGAGTGTCCGCAGTGCGCCGCCCTGCATCGCGAACATGAAGCAAGAAACGTCAGGCAACAAAGCTAAGAGCTAAAAGCTCAAAAAAGGAGTCCGTTATGGCATTACTAGAGCGTGTTTCCACATTAGTCCGGGCCAACCTCAATGACCTGATCGATAAGGCCGAGGAGCCGGAAAAGATGATCAAGCAGGTAATTCTCGACATGCAGAACCAACTGTTGCAGGTGAAGACGCAGGTGGCGATTGCTATCGCCGATCAGCACCTGCTCGAGAAAAAGCAGAAAGAGAATGAGGACAAAGTGGCCGAATGGATGCGCAAGGCCGAACTCTCCGTCGATAAGAAACAAGACGACTTGGCACGGGCATCGCTGCAGCGTGTGGAGAGCTATCGCGAGATGAGCGAGAGCTATACACAGCAGATGGCCGACCAGAAAGCGCAAGTGGAGAATCTGAAGTCCGCTCTGCGCCAACTCGAGCAGAAGCTGGCCGAGGCACAGACCAAAGCCGATCTCCTGATCGCGCAACATCGCCGCGCCCGCGCGGTGGGCAAGGCCAGCGATGCGCGCATGGCCATGGGCGACGGTTCGAAGGCTGCGGCCTTCGACCGCATGAAGCGGAAGGTGGCGCACTCCGAAGCGGTGGGCCAAGCCAAGTCGGAGATTGCCGGCGACAACATGGAAGATCGGTTAGCCGCTCTGGAGAAGGAAGATCGGATTGAGCAGTTGCTGGCGGAATTGAAGGGGAAGCGAGGGGCTTGAGGAGAAAAGCCAGCGGGGAGATACAGTAGGTTGGGTCCAATAGGCTCGGCGATTTCCGTTTCCGAAGCGCGATGCGCACCCTGATGTGCCGTCGGAGCCTCGAAGGGGAAAGGGATCCTTCGACTTCGCATCAGCTTCGCGTTCGCGAAGTTGATCCTGCGGATGACAAAATGTTCTTTTGACATCTATTACTAACCTCAATACGATGCGGTCGAGCTTTGCTCGACGGACAGCCGAGGGCGGCTGTCCCCACATTGTATCTGGGGGATTCGAGGCCCTGCCGATCATCGGTGCATCCATTGACCAGCCAGCCTGCATCTCTGTAATCTTGCAGCAGAAATCTTGTGCCCTAAATCCTGCATCTCAGGATTAGATTTGAAACTCAAGGAAGATTCATGAAGGAAGTTGCCCTCCTGCTGCTCGTCGCGCTGATGCTCAACGGCTGCGGCGGCACTCACACCGTAACTACCCAGACCGCTCAGACGGCCGCAGGTGGGGTATGGAGCGCGGAAATGCTGGGAGGGAGCGGCGAGGCCTCCGGGTTCAGCTTTAACACCGAATTTACGGTGAATAGCGGCGGCGGTCTGGACATTACTTACTTCCAATTTCTTACGTCCGAAGGCGGAACTTCCCCCTGTTTCCCCGTAGATGGCGGGACGGAGACTGGGACGATGGATTTGAGCCCCAATACGAGTACGGGTGCCGTGACAGGCACCATGACATATACGGTGCAAGCCACCGGCAGTACGCTTACGCTCAACGGACAGGTAACTGGAACGGTCGCCATCGCGGGGAGTCCGACTTCGCTGAGCGACGGTTCCGTCACAGGCACCTGGACCGTGACCGGTGGCTCGGGATGCAATGCAACGGGTGGCACTTTTACGATGTGCCAGGCAGCAACGGCATCGCCCTCCACAGGCCTCTGCAGCACGACCACAACCACCCCCGCGACCGCGTCTCAGAACCAGTCGCTGCGGTAAGCCACCCACCATGAGACGAAAAGGATAGGAACGGTCGCGGCCAAACCCCACCAGATCGGCAGCAGAAAATCCGCCAGAAGGCCGAGCACAGTGAATACCATCCAGAAGATTTTCCTTTCCATGGATTGATTGTAGGCTAAGGGACGCTTGGGGTAGCGGTGCCGTCGGCCTAACACTTTCGTCATCTCCGTACTCTGCTATAGAGTGAGAACGGAGTAAATGTGATGAAGCGCTCCGTGTTACAGATTGCCAAGGCCGTCGAAGCCCCGCTGCAAGGCGATGGGAGTGTCGAGATTGAGGGTGTGGCCAGTATCGGCTCCGCTTCGCCTCACGACCTGGTGTTTGTCGAAGATGAAAAATACCTGCGGCGGGCTCTGCAGTCTGGTGCCGGCGCGGTGATTGCGGGTGAGCTTGCCGCGGCTACATTGGCGGCAAGCTCAGCGGACAAACCACTGCTCATTAGCAATCACCCTAAACTGACGTTCGCCCGCGCAGCGCGTTTTCTCTTCGACGGAACTCGCGATTACTCTAAGACTGACGTCCACGCAACCGCGGTGGTGCACGCTTCGGCTCGACTCGATGCCGGCGTTACGGTGGAGGAGTACGTGGTTATTGCCGAGGATGCGCAAATCGGCAAAGGCACGCACATCGG
The DNA here is from genome assembly GCA_963717205.1 of uncultured Acidobacteriota bacterium. Classification (GTDB taxonomy): domain Bacteria; phylum Acidobacteriota; class Terriglobia; order Terriglobales; family Acidobacteriaceae; genus Sulfotelmatobacter. The sequence continues at coordinate 218,891 of CAVQVP010000004.1, forward strand.
AGCTGGTTGCGCTATTGGCCGAGAAGTGAAAATTGGGCGGGAATGCGAAATTTATCCGCGCGTTACGATTTATGAAGGTACAACGATAGGGGATCGCGTAATCGTGCACGCTGGAGCGATTCTGGGAAGTGATGGCTTCGGATATGTGCGCGACCCGAAGAACGGACGCTACGAAAAGTTTCCCCAGGTTGGCAGACTCGTTATCGAAGATGACGTTGAAATTGGCGCTAACACTACCATCGACCGTGGGGCGCTCGACGAGACTCGTATCGGACGAGGAACGAAGATCGACAACCTTGTGCACATCGGCCATAACTGCCGGCTTGGGCAAAATGTGGTGATCGCCGCGCAGACCGGGCTTTCCGGCAGCATTGTCATCGAGAACGATGTCGTGCTCGGCGGGCAGGTCGGTATTGGAGAACACGCGCGCATTGAAGAGGGAGTGATGTTAGGCGGGCAGGGCGGCGTGCTGCCTAACAAAGTGTTGCGTGGGAAAGGCGTGGCATTCTGGGGAACTCCGGCGCAGCCCGTGCGGCAGTATCTTAAGCAGTTGGCGGCGCTGGCGCGACTGGGGAAAAAGAGATAGCCGTGTCGATCGTGGTGATTGGCGGGCATTCGCGGAGCGTTGGGAAAACCAGTGTCGCCGCGGGACTGATTCTCGCACTGCGGGAGTACGATTGGACTGCTGTGAAGATTACGCAGTACGGCCACGGCGTTTGTTCGGCAAATGGAGAGCCGTGCGACTGCGCCACCGCCGACCATAGCTGGGCGATTTCAGAAGAGAAAGATCGCAGTGGAGAGTCGGACACATCCCGCTTTCTGCTTGCGGGTGCCGCGCGCGCGTTGTGGGTGCGTACTGAGCAAGGCAGGCTCGCCGAAGCCATGCCGGCGTTGCGGCAGCGGCTGGAACGATCGCGCCACGTGATGGTGGAGTCGAATAGTGTACTGAAGTTCTTACGGCCTGATCTATATCTGACGGTGCTCGACCCGGGCACAGGGGATTTCAAAACTTCGGCGCGGGAGTTTCTGGATCGCGCCGACGCGGTGATTCTTCACGACGATTCAAAAATCGCCGCATCGGCTTGGCAAAACGTTTCTCTGAAGCCAGTCGCCGGGCTGCCGGTCTTTCGGATTACGCCACCTCCCTACGTGACGCCCGAGATTGTCGAGTTTGTGCGGAGTGCCCTCGCGTCGTCAGGGAAAGCAGATTCCCGTCGGTCTGAAGCCCGCCCGGAATGATAAGGCATTTTGTTATTCTTCCCAGTGCGGCAAATCCATTTCAGCGCTTGGCTGTTGGTATTTCTCTCGACTCTCTTGCAGATCCTCATCTTTCCGCTACCCGGAATCTACATTCTCTCCTGGGTCGCTTTCGCTCCGCTGATCGTGGCTTTGTTGCGCGCAAGGCCGGCGGGGACGCTGGAAATCGTTGGCGCGGTTAATCTTCAAAGTGCGAAGCCCGGGCAGGCGTTTCTGCTGGCTTATACGTCGGGGATACTCTGGTACGCCGGCACGTGTTACTGGATTTATGACACGATGCATCAATACGGCGGCTTAACCCAGCCGCTAGCCGCACTCGCTCTCTTTCTTTTCTGTCTCTACCTCGGTCTTTATCACGGGGCATTCGGTTTGTTGTTGAGTCTGGCAGCGGGACCAGGGCGTGACCACCGTCGCGCTCTGGTCGCCGCGCCGTTTCTGTGGGTCGCCGTGGAATTGGCTCGAGATCGCATCACCGGCTTCCCGTGGAACCTGCTCGGCTCCGCGCAAGTGGACAACATCTCGCTCAGCCGCATTACCACAGCGACTGGCGTTTACGGAATTTCGTTCGAAATCATGCTGGTGAATGTTGCAGTTGCTGCGGCCTTCCTCGTGCCTAAGAAAAACCGCAGCATGTTGCTGATTGCATCGCTGGCCGCGGCTGCAGTGCTGCAAGCCGGCAGTCTCGTCCCTGCTCCTGCGCTGCCGACAGATCACACTGCGCTTCTGGTTCAGCAAAACCTTTCGGCAGATGCGACCTGGACGCGCGATACGTTCGAGCGCACGCTGCACGAAATTGCCGAACTCACCGTCAAGTCTGCGGCTTTTAGCTCATCGGCTGCGCCCGATTCGAAAGCGGGTCACGTTGACTTGATCGTATGGCCGGAATCGCCGGCGCCGTTTTATACGAGCGATCCGTTATTTCGGAGTGCTGTGAGCGAGGTGGCTCGTGGATCGCACGCCTGGGTGGTGACTGGCGCGATCGGCAACGCTCCTGCATCCCAAAGCGGCAGGTCGGCGTCTGAGGTTTTCAATTCGGCTGCGCTCATTAGTCCGTCGGGCGATTGGACTGCGCGATACGACAAGGTGCATCTGGTGCCCTTCGGAGAATACTTGCCGTTTCCGCGACTCTTTGCGTTTGCGGGAGGTTTGACCAAGGAGGTCGGAGAGTTTCACGCGGGAGCGTCTCGATCTCCACTTGACGCGGGAGGCACCCGCCTCGGAATTCTCATCTGCTACGAATCTGTTTTTCCTGGCGAGGTGCGAGAGTTTGCAGATCAAGGCGCGCAAGTGCTCGTGAATCTGTCGAACGACGGCTGGTATGGCGATAGCGGCGCCTATGCTCAGCATCTCAATCAGACGCGCATGCGCGCCGTCGAGAATGACCGCTGGCTTTTGAGCGCCACGAACACAGGAGTGACAGCCTCGATCGATCCCTACGGACAGACCGTAGTACGCCTTCCGCGCAAAGAACGAGGTGCGCTGATCGCTCCCTACGCCCTCACCTCCGTAACCACTTTCTACACGCGGTACGGCGATTGGTTCGCCTGGCTCTGTGCGATAATTTCAGCAGGGGCGCTGCTGACGCGCTTCGCGAATCGCAAGAAACCAGGCAGGAAAGCAGAAACATCCTCATGAATCAAGAGCTCGAGCAGGAATACGGATCGCTGGGCAAAAAAGTGAGCGAACTCCGGGAGTATCTTTGACGCGGACAAACTGCGTCCACAACTAGCCGAAATCGAAAAGCAAGCCGCCGAGCCTAATCTGTGGTCAAATCCACAGCGTTCGCAGCAGGTGATGCGGGAGAAAAAGCGCCTGGAGCACTTGCTCGCAACCGACGCCGATCTCAAACGCCGCGCCGAAGATATTGCCGCTTACTTTGAACTCGCGAAAGAAGGCGAAAGTGTCGACGCAGAATTGCGCCGCGAGATCGATTCGCTGCGCGACTTGGTCGACAAACTCGAGACGGAGACGCTGCTCTCGGGAGAAAACGATCCGCTGAACGCGATCGTGACGATTCATCCTGGCGCCGGTGGAACGGAATCGCAAGACTGGGCTGACATGCTGCTGCGTATGTACCTACGCTGGGCAGAGCGGCAGGGATTCGAAACCGTGCTTTACGATTATCAGCCGGGCGAAGAAGCGGGCCTGAAATCGGCCACGTTCGCCGTAAATGGTGAGTACGCGTTTGGACTGTTGAGCAGCGAAATCGGCGTTCATCGACTGGTGCGCATTTCTCCCTTTGATCAGGCCAAGCGGCGGCATACTTCGTTTGCCAGCGTTTTCGTTTCGCCGGAAATCGACGACAGCATCGAAGTAGTGATCAAGCCGGAAGACATTCGCACCGATACTTACCGTTCCAGCGGCAAGGGGGGGCAGCACGTCAATACGACGGATTCGGCGGTGCGTATTACGCACATCGCCACAGGCCTGGTTGCCAGTTGCCAGAATGAACGCTCGCAGCACAAGAATCGCGAACGCGCCATGAGCATGCTGCGCTCCAAGCTCTACGAATTCGAGATGGAGAAAAAGCGCGTCGCTACGAAGAAAATTGAGGACTCGAAACTCGACAATGATTTCGGCTCGCAGATTCGTTCGTATGTTCTGCAACCCTACCGCATGATCAAGGATCACCGCACCAAGGCTGAGGTCGGCGACGTCGATCGCGTTCTTGACGGCGATCTGCAGCCTTTTATTCGAGCCTATTTGCTGGCTCGCCGCGGAGAAAAACAATCGTGAGCCCGAAGAGAAAGAGCCCATCGGCGCTGAAGCAGCAATCGGCGTTGAAAAAACGACCGCTGAAGCTTGGTCCGCGCTTCCGCCGCGCGTTTCTTTTTGCTGCCGACAAGCACGCCGGGCAAGCGCGCAAGGCTTCGACGATTCCTTACATTGCGCACTTGATGGGGGTTGCGTCACTGGTTCTGGAGTTCGGCGGGGATGAAGACATGGCGATCGCTGCGCTGTTGCACGATGTGGTCGAGGACTGCGGGGGCGCGCCAATGCTGGCCCAGGTTCGGAGGCGCTTCGGCAATCGCGTGGCGAAAATTGTAGCCGGATGCACGGATTCTGATACCACTCCCAAGCCAGCTTGGCGTGAGCGCAAGGAGAGTTATATCCGGCATTTGAAGAACGCTGATGCGGAGACACGACTGGTTTCGGCTGCGGACAAACTAAATAATGTGCGTTCGATTCTCACCGACTACCGGGATGTGGGAGAGGCAATATGGGCGCGCTTTCACGGCGGACGCGATGGAACTCTTTGGTACTACCGGACTTTGCTTGAGGAATTTCTCGAGAGCAAGCCGAATCGCTTGATTCGGGAATTCCAGCTAGCGGTCAGAGAACTGGAAGCCGCCGCGAAGAGCGAGCCGGATCATACCCGTGCTTCCTAGCGGTAGCTTCTTAGTGTTTTCGCAGGAGGTAAATTGATGCCGCGCCAGATCGATCTAATTCGCGCCTCCAAGCTGCCGTCAAACATGATGCAGTTTGCGGCGAAGGGCGCCCTCTCCGTGCCACCCGACGAAAACATCGAGATTCTTGTGTACCTGGCAAAACATAACAAAATTTTCGGCGACCTCGCCCGCATGACTTTGGCTGGGTGGGACGAGAAGGCTTCTCTGGCTGCGGCTTCCGATCCCAAGACGCCCCGCGAAGTCCTGGACTACCTGGTTTCACCGGAGAATCTTCGTCCCAAGCTACTGCCTGCGTTAGTGGAGAATCCGTCTGTCGCGGAGAGTGAACTCGCCAAGTTCGCGATCTCCGCATCACAGGAGTCCATCGCGATCCTGCTGCAGAGTTCACGCGTGCGGGCTTCTGCGGGTATTCTGGATTCTCTGAAGTCGAATCCATACCTCAAGGCCGACGGCGCTGCCACTGTCGCGAGATTGCTAACCGCGAAAGAGGAGCAGGCTTCAAACCTTCCGGTTACTGACCTTGCAATGCAAGCCCCAACGGCCCCTTCCGTTGACGAAGCCACCGGCCCGGAAAATCCTTTACAACATCCCGACGAAGGTGGTGACGTTCCCGACGAAGCGGTATCCGCGTATCTCGCCGAACACGCGACGGAAATATCCCAGGAACAAGATAAGCCGTTTCAGCCCGTAGGAGGCACCGTGGAATTACTGGGGGCTGACTCTGTTCCGGTGTCGGAAAACAACAAACACATGAGCCAGGTTGCCGGCAGCACCGAGCAGGCTGCTGCCGGTGCAGCGGGTTCGTCCGCAGCGGCGGCAGGCGCTAAACGCGCGACCGGAGCGGCTGCGCAACCTGCCCATCGGGACAATACACTCCAGAAGATCAATCGTCTGGACGTGAAGGGCCGCATCCAACTCGCAATGAAGGGCAATAAGGAAGAGCGTTCAATTCTGATTCGCGACGGAACAAAAGTTGTGGCGCTGGCAGTGCTGGATGCCCCGAAGCTTTCCGATGGCGAAGTCGAAAAGTTTGCACTGCAAAAAAACGTATTAGAGGCAGTGCTGCGGCAGATTCCATTGAAACGCCGCTTCATGAAGAATTACATTGTCGTGCGCAACCTGGTTTCGAACCCGCGCACGCCACTCGATCTCGGCTTGGGTTTGATGAAGCATTTGCTCACACAGGATTTGAAAAATATCTCCGCCAACAAGGAGGTCTCGGAGACAGTTCGCAAGCTGGCTTTGAAGATGTACAAGCAGAAACTCGAGTCGGCAAACAAGAAATGATAAAAATCCATGGCCACCTCACTTCAAAATGATCCGATTGCCGAACTGTTGAAACGCGCCAACACTATCGCCGTGGTCGGACTCTCCAACAATCCACTGCGTCCCAGCCACGGTGTCTCGGCTTACATGCAGAGCCAGGGATATCGCATCATTCCTGTGAACCCTAAGATCAAGTCCTGCCTGGGCGAGAAGGCGTATGCATCGCTGCTCGATGTCCCGGAGAAGATAGACATCGTGGACATTTTTCGGCGGCCGGAGTTCGTCGAGGAAGTTGTTGATCAGGCGATTCGTTTGAAGGTCCCAGCGATCTGGATGCAGGAGGAAGTGATCCACGAAAAGGCCGCCGAGAAAGCGCGCCGGAACGGAATCTTCGTCGTCATGGATCGGTGCATTCTGGTAGAGCACCGGGCGCGCTTCTGATCACCTTCAGCCTCTAGCGCCCAACCCCGACGAACACCACGGTTGCGTCGTCGCGCAGCCCCACCCCATTTGCGAACGCGCGGACATCATCGAGAATGCTCATCGCAGATGTGTCGTGTCCCGATGCATGGCGGGCGAGACGATCCAATCCGTATTCCTCTTCCGCGGCGTTTACTGACTCGGTAATGCCGTCGCTATAGAAGACAAGGCGCGAACCCGGCGATAAAGCCACCGTAGTCTCGGAATAGTCGCCGCAGGTCAGACCCAGCGGCAGTCCACGTTCAGTATCCAAGAAGTGTTGTCCGTCATTGTCGATAAACAGCGGATGCAGATGTCCGGCGTTGGCAAAGGTTACGATACGAGTAGCCGGATCGAGCACGGCGTAGACCAACGTGACAAACCTGCCTGCCGGAAAGTCCGCCACCAACAAGCCATTCAGCTTGCTCAACACCTCGGCCGGAGTGCAGCAGGCCTCCGCCAGCGAGCGCAGCATCCCGCGAGTCGCCGACATAAGCAACGCCGCCGCCATACCTTTACCCGAAACGTCGGCCAACACCATACCCAACCGGCCGTCTGGAAAACAAATGAAATCGTACCAGTCACCACCGACCGCGCTGGCGGGGATGCTAAGACCGGTAATGACGAAGCCGGGTATGTACGGCGAAGCCTTGGGTAATAGCGCCTGCTGCATCAGGCGGGCTTCCTGCGCCTCACGGTTCATCGTTTCCCGCGCTACGCGTTCCGATTGGAAGCGGCGGGCGTTATGAACGGCCACGGCCACGTGATCGCAGAGTGCCTGAAGAATTCTCAACTGCTGGCGAGGGAAAGCATCCAGTTCCGGGTGCGACGCCGTGAAAACCCCGACCAGGTGTTCGCCGACATGAAGTGGGATCGCCACTTCGGAGAGCGTGGAGTGCTCGCACGCAATATAGTAATCATCCTTGCGCACATCGGGCGCGTAGCGCATCTGTCCGGTGGAAGCAACGTACCCAACCATGCCTTCCTCACCAATCTTCAAACGATGGCCTTTGTGGTTGACGCTGCAGCCGTGTACTCCGGCGAGCACCATTTCGTGGCGTTCCTCGTCGTGCAGGTAGATGCTGGCCTCCAGGCAGCCGAAAGAACGCGCCACGTCATTCACGATATCGTCGATGAGTTGATCGAGGTCGAGGATCGAGGTGATCTTCTGCGCCGCCTTCTGCAGTCGTTGCAGGTCTTCCACCTGACCATCGTGCAAGGCGCCAACCGGTGGAACCTCGATGGAAGCGACTCTCGGGTTCGTGGCCATATAAACCAGCCCCTTGTGGCTTAGAAGCGGACGCGAAATAGGGAAATACGACGCTTTATAAGATGCGGCGATGCATGTCTAAGATTCTTTCTTGGAAGGTGAAGACGTATCAGAAGCAGTGGACCCGCGTAGTTTCTTGATCTCGTCCATGCGTTCACGGATCCGTTTCTCAATCCCTTCATTCGTCGGACGGTAGTAAATGCGGTCGCGCAAGTTGTCAGGAAGGCATTGCATGTTGGCGACTTTACCTTCGACATCGTGGGCGTACTGATAATCCTTGCCATAGCCCAGGCCTTTCATCAGCCCGGTGGGCGCATTGCGCAGGTGCAAGGGGACGAGCTCCGCCGCCGTCCGTTCGATATCCTGCTGAACCTCTCCGTATGCCGTGTAGAGCGCATTCGACTTTGGTGCGACTGAGAGATAAACAACCGCTTGCGCCAAGGCGAGATTGCCCTCCGGCATGCCAATGAAATCCACTGCATCGCGCGCGGCCATGCAGAGCGAGAGTGCACCCGGATCGGCCAGGCCCACGTCTTCGACCGCCATTCGGACCACGCGGCGTGCAATGTAGAGCGGATCTTCGCCGGCTTCAATCATGCGGCCGAGCCAGTAGAGAGCGGCGTCGGGATCGCTATTGCGCACGGACTTGTGCAGCGCTGAGATCAGATTGTAATGCTCTTCGCCGGCTTTGTCGTAAAGCAGCGTGCGCTTCTGCAACGCGTCGCGAACGATATCATCGGTGATCTCGGGATTCTGCTTTAAGGTTTGCTGAGCCAGGCCGGCGGCAACTTCCAGCACGTTATATGCGCTGCGCGCGTCGCCGCTGGTGTAGCTGGCAATTCTCTTGAGAATCTCATCCGATGCTCGAAGTTTCATTGCGCCCAGGCCGCGTTCTTCATCTGTGATGGCGCGCCTCAAGAGTTGAACGATCTGATCTTCGGTCAGCGGATTCAGCACGTAGACGCGGCAGCGCGAGAGCAACGCGGAGTTGATCTCGAACGACGGATTTTCTGTGGTGGCGCCGATCAGGCGGATGTTGCCTTTCTCCACGTGAGGAAGAAAAGCGTCCTGCTGGGCTTTGTTGAAGCGGTGAATCTCATCGATGAAGACGATGGTTCGTGTTCCATATTGCCGGGCTCGCTCGGCGTCAGCCATCACCTGCTTGACTTCTTTGATTCCCGCAAGGACGGCGGAGAATTCGATGAATTCCGCCTTGGTCATGCGCGCGATAATTTTTGCCAGCGTAGTTTTGCCTGTGCCTGGTGGTCCCCAGAAGATGAGCGAACCGGTGTCGTCGCGCTCGATCTGCGTGTGCAGGGGTTTGCCCGGACCAATCAGGTGCTCCTGGCCGGCGTATTCCTCGAGCGTGCGTGGACGCATGCGATCCGCCAGAGGCCGGGTGCGGTCGGTGGCGCTGTCGACGTTCGGAGTAGGTTGGAAGAGCCCCATGGAAGTCTTATTTCACCACAGAGGTGCAGAGACACAGAGAACACCAGGAAGAGAAAAAGCCCCAGAATCCCAGAACTTGGATCGCTGCCTTCTTTGTGTTTCTCTGTGTCTCTGCGTCTCTGTGGTAAACACGTTTTATTTCCTTTGCCTCGCGGCTTCATACAATACGATGCTCGCGGCCACGCCGGCGTTGAGAGATTCCACCTGCGGAGTGTGCGGGATGGAAATGAAGTCGTCCATCTTTGCCATTACTTCGCGCGGCAGGCCCGCGCCCTCGTTGCCGAAAAATATCGCCACCGCTCCCGTTAAGTCTGCCTGATCCAAAGTTATTCCCTTGTGCGACGAGGTGGCGATCAGGCGCACACCTTTTGTCCGCAGCTTCTGTGACACGTCTTCGAGTTGTTCGGTGCCTGATTTCCCACGCCCATGAACGATTGGCAGACGAAACACCGATCCGGCCGAGCCGCGGACAACCTTCGAGTTGAAAAGGCTGACCGTGCCCTCGCCCAGAATAACGCCCGCGCTTCCGAACGCTTCAGAAGATCGCAGAATCGTGCCTAGGTTGCCGGGATCTTGCAGGCCAGCGATAACGATAATTGGCCCCACCTGCAGCCGTTCGACCACATCGTCGAGCAAGAATTCCTTCAGGTGCACCAGAGCAGCTACACCCTGCGGGGATTCGCTGGGTAGGAGGCTATCGAATAACTTGTCAGGAAGCAGTAAGGTCTCGACCTGCGCGCCAATCTGCGGCAACAGGCGTCCGGCGCGGTCTTGCGCGGACTCGCGAAAGAACAAAGCGCTGAAGCGCAGGCCGCTGCGGATGGCCTCTTCCAGGATGCGCACGCCTTCGATGGCACAGTCTCCGCCTTCGGTGAGTTCCGCGCGTGAAAACGCCTGGCGCAGTTGTTTGACCAGAGGATTATGGCGACCCTCAATGCGGCGGAGCCTGTGCTGCGTGCTAAAAACGGGTTCTGAGGACTTTTTCATTCTAAGGACGTGATGATACGCCGCCAGGTGGTGTCCTAAATAACAGTGTTTTAAGACACTGCCCCCGGCGTCCTCCTCCCTTGCGGCCCATTGCCGTATTATGGTAGGTTCCACGGACAAAACACTTCAAGCCAAAGAATCACGAAGGGAGCGCCGTGCGCGCTGAAATCGTAAAAATCAGTAGTGACAGTCCCGAGTCGTCGCTGATAAAGTACGCCGCTGACCAGATTCGCGCAGGCGAAGTGCTGGGCATGCCGACGGATACGTTCTATGGGTTGGCCGCCGATCCTTTTAACCTGCGCGCAGTGGATCGCGTGTATGACATTAAAACGCGCTCGCGTCACAAGCCTCTCTCGCTGCTCATCGAAAACGCAGACCAGGCGGAAGAACTGGCGAAGGCCCTTTCTGAGGAGTTCTATGCCCTGGCGCGAAAATACTGGCCAGGACCGCTGACGATTATCGTAAAAGCAGGCTCGCGACTTCCGCTGAAAGTGACAGCGAATACGGGTAACGTCGCCTTGCGCGTGCCCAATGCGAAGATTCCTCGAGCAGTCGTGGCAGCCGCGGCCATTCCGATTACAGCCACGTCCGCCAACCTGAGTGGAGCTTCGGAGTGTACCAGTGCCGTGCAGGTGCGCGATCAGTTGCAGGGCCGCATTAGCATCATCGTCGACGGAGGCACTTCTCCGCGTGACGTCGCATCCACAATCGTTGATCTCACGGATGAAGGAGCGCGCTGGCGCATCATCCGCGAAGGCGCAATCCCCGCGGACGACATTTCTACTTTCTTTGCCAAAGGATGAGCTTTGCCAAAGAGCTTTGCCAAAGAATGACTGACGATTCTGTTCACCGGCCTTCTGTGCGGCAAATGCTCTTAAGGCTTGAGGGACTCTTGCTGGCTACGCTGGCGGCGTTCCTCACATTCACCGGCATCCGGATTGCGCGTGAGGGGTCTTTGCAAGAAACGCACGCGGCGGACGCCATCGTGGTCTTTGGCGCGGCGGAGTACTCGGGTCATCCCTCTCCTGTGCTGCGCGCGCGCCTCGATCATGCCTTCGATCTTTTTCAAAAAGGAATTGCTCCAGTTGTAATCACCACCGGCGGAGCCGCGTCCGATCCCAGCTTCAGCGAAGGCGGCGTGGGCCGTGATTATCTTCAGCGCCGCGGAATTCCCGAGCGCGACCTGATCGCCGAGACACAGGGTTCCGACACGGCTCAATCGGCGGTGCGCGTGGCGGTCATTATGCGCGCCAATGGACTACACAGTTGCGTTGCCGTGAGTGACGCCTACCACGTCTTCCGTATCAAGAGACTGCTCGAGCACGAGGGAGTTGGTCCGGTTTATGTCGCGCCCCGGCCAGCTTCGCGCCCGCACGGTGGTCTGCAACGTCTCTATGCGGTGTTGCGCGAAGCCTGCAGTTATTTGCTGTGGAAACTTGGCATGACGTGAGAACGCGTAGAGAAGTTTGCAGTTTCCGATTTCCAGTCTCTAGTTCCGTCTTTCGTCTTCCGTAGCTCTCTCATTGCATTACAACGCTAGACACTGGAAACCAGACATTAGAAACTAGAGGCCTTCAGTACGTGTCGATCCCATTGGTAGTCCGAATCTTGAACCACTCGTAGCGGAGGTTGTAGTGCAGAATGCCGTTGCGCACTTTCATGAACACGTGCTGAATTCGCACTTCCATAGCCATATTGTTCCGGATGGTGAACTGATCATGCCGCTGGCCAATATATTCGGCCCGGCGGCGGCTTTCACAGTTTTGGTAGTCTCCGCCCTCGCGGCAAATCTCGTATCCATTGCTCAAGTTTTCTTCTCGCAGCGTGCTTACGGTCTGATTTTGCCGGATCGCCGCGGCCAGGTCCGTATCGTATCTTTCATACCAACCTTGTACGGCTGCTTCCGTCTCCTCGGGGCTGTGACTCTGTTTGTATTTGGCGATCGCGGCAATGATTTCGTCCGAATTTTCCGCGTCGTCCATACGGATGCGGGGAAGTATGTTGGCCGCGGCATCCATGTCATCTTCCGTAATTACTTTTTTGCCCTTGGAGTTTTGTTTCTTGGAATTCTTTACGACGGTCCCGAGAGACTGCTCCGATCCCGTGCCTGTTGGCTGCGGGGCCGGAGGAGCCACGGGCGTTGGTTGCTGGGCAACTGCGGCCGAAAGCAGAAGCACCAAGACGGACGCTGGTCGCAGCAAGCTCCGTTGAAACGCTATGAATACTGACACGAAAAAGGACACGCCAAATCGTATCCGGCGGCCAACATGGGGAAAAGATGACCAAAGTTATGGGTAGCTAGGGCACTTTTTGTTGTCGCGCAAGGTTCTAGTTTCCAGTTTCCCGATCTTGAGAGGCACGAACGCCTGAGGGAACCTCGAACCAGAAACTAGAAACCGAAAGCCGGAAGCGGTCTACCAGCCGTTTCGTTCTCGCAACGAAGTGATGTGAGCGACGTGATGGCGTCCGTGCCAGGCGTAAAGCGCCAGGTTCTTTTCAAGGCTGACCAAGCCAAGTTCGGGATGGCGAAAGCTGCGTTTCCAGTCCTCTGGTTGCAGAGAACGAAGGAGCCGAATCCATCGATCATGCAAAGAATCCAGCATCGCCAGCGATACTTCTACAGGAGTAGCTTGCGTGTCTGACAATCGCGCCCAGCGGTCCTCCGCGTATGGCTTGATCGTCGGTTCCTCCTCGGTGAGGGCTAGTTTGAAGCGTACATACGCATTGAGATGGCTGTCGGGAACGTGATGCGCGAGCTGGCGCACGGTCCAGCCGTCGGGGCGGTAAGGCGTGTCCAGTTGCTGCTCGGAAAGCCCTTTCACGGCTGCGCGCAGATTGGCCGGGGCCTGGGCGATTTCGTCCATCGATTTCTGTTTCTGTTCTTCGGTGGTCGGTCCATCAAAGTGGAATTTGCCGATGGGATAACGGAGGTCGGTCATGTTCGTCTCCTAATCAAGATCCCGCTCAGGATCAGGATTTTGCTGCAAAGATGAGCGTCGGCGCTGGGAAGGTTCAGGAAAAATCCATCTGGATTGTTCCTGCCGTGATGATCGAAATGCTGAAAACTGAAGGCGGCAAACAGAGTTAAGCTCACGTCGCTGCGTTCTGTCTTCTTCCGCCAAATCCGGAACCTCCTCAGTTAACTACAACCCCTGGGACACGACCCCCGCAGACCCCATCCCCTCCGGCTTCGAATTTCGGTACGCCCCGCCCTAAGATTTGTGCATCCAAAGTTCATTTGCTAAGCTAAACTGCCAATTCTGGGCGGTTTAGGCTATTTTGCCGTACGGTTGCAAGCGTAGTTGTTAGACTTTTGCAAGCGAGGGAACTATGCCATCGTCGGTCTGGTCTGGACACTTAACCTTCGGTCTCATTTCCATGCCTGTGCGTTTGTTCTCGGGCGCGCGCAGTTCCGGCATCTCTTTCAACATGCTGCATCGGCCGGACAAGCAGCGGGTGAAGCAACAATACATTTGTCCGCTGGAAAACGTGGTCGTCGACCGCAGCGAAATCGTCAAAGGTTACGAGTTTCGCAAGGACGAGTACATCGTCATCGAGCCGGAGGAGATCAAGAAGATCGAGCCGCAGACCGCTAAGACGATGGAGATTCTGGAATTCGTCAAGGCCGGTGACGTGGATCCGGTTTATTTCGAGTCGTCGTATTACATGATGCCAGAAGAGGCGGGGCGGCGTCCGTACGCGCTGCTGACCAAGGCGCTGGAGGAGAGCGAGTATGTCGCTATCGCGAAGATCACAATGCACAACCGCGAGTACACGGTTTTCCTGCGGCCGCACGAAGGCGGAATGATGCTGCACACAATGTACTACGAGGAGGAAGTCAAGAAGGTGGAAGGCTTTGGCGCTCCTGACGTGGAGTTGAAAGAAGCCGAAGTGAAGGTGGCGCACCAGCTGATTGAGGCGTTGGCTGATGAGTGGAACCCGGAAAAATATAAAGATAGTTTCCAGGAAAATCTGAAGAAGCTGATCGAAGCCAAGCTTGAGGGCGGGGAAGTGGTAGCCGTGGAGAAGCCGAAGAAGCTAGCTCCGGTAGTGGATTTAATGGCCGCTCTCAAGCAGAGCCTGGCGCAGATGGAAGGCAAGAAAAAGCCCGCGGCAACCGCCACGGCACAGGCGCCAGCAGCTGCCGCCGGTGGCAAGTCCCGGCGCAGGTAGCGCGGTTTTCGGACTCGGCCTCCGGGCTTCGGCTCGCTCTTTTCTTACCTAGCCGTCAACCTAGCGTCTAGGATTGCTACAGTCTGCAGTCGTTTGACGTCCCTACCTGTCTTTCTGAACGGTCCAACTTGCTTCGACATTTTGGCATCCCAGAACGAGGGGCCGCGGAAGCCTGGCGGCCGAAGCCCGAAAGCCGTCTTGCACTAGCGGAGATTGTGCCCAGCCGTTAGAATGTTGAATTCCTCGCTGATCAAATATTCCTTTGGGGTGCCGATGAGTTTTCAACGCGCGGGCCGGTTGGCGGCCATGGTGGCTCCAATTGTGTTATGGATGGCTTGTGGGCAGGTCTACCGTCCGGTGGTTCTTCCTTGCTCGGAGGGCGGACTTCCGGGATGTCCCGTAGAGGCGCCTCCCGCGCCGGCGAACTTCCATGCCGTTTTCGGCATTAGCCACAACGTGCCCAACTTCCCCGGGGGGGCTATGCAGATCGACGTCGGCGGAGACAGCATCGTCGGCGAGACCCCAAGTTCTGACAAAAGTGCGCCCAACCTGGGCGACAATCCGACGCACGCTGCGATCCTTCCCAACCACAGCCAGGTGTTCGTCGCGAGTGCGGGGAGTCTGTCGCCCGGCGGCGTGGATGTCGTCTCGGCCTTCACACCGGCCTTCCAGTCCAGCACCGCGACCGGATTGGGGGCTGTAACCTCGATCCCCTTGCCTACGGGGTCGTTGCCAGCATTTTTGAATACAACGCAGACTGGATTTCTTTACGTCGCCAACTTTGGCACGAATTCAGTGAGCGCGATCAATACATCGTCCAGCGCGGTAGTTAATACTGCCATCGTCGGGACCAATCCGGTTGCGTTGGCCGAGATTCCGAACGGCCTCAAGCTCTACGTGGCGAATCAAGGAAGCAATTCCGTTAGCAGTCTAAATACCGTGGATTTGTCGCCGAATGTACTAACCGGTTTTACTGGAATCACTCCTGCGTGGATGGTGGCTCGGAGCGACAGTCAGAAGGTTTACGTGCTAACGCAAGGCGGAACAGGGCAATTGGTGACGATTGATACTGCCACAGATACCGTCACGAGTAGCCTCCCCGTAGGTGCCGGGGCGAACTTCATTTTCTACGATCCCAACCTGAATCGTCTGTATATTACCAATCCCACGACCAGCACGGTGTATGTCTTTTCTGTCTCCGGCGGCGCCAATGATACACCCATTCAAATAGCAGCTATCTCTTTTGCCGCAGGTTCAACCCCATGTCCTTCGGGATGCTTGCCCACTTCTGTGACGGCTTTGCCCGATGGCAGTAGATTTTACGTTGCCAGCTACCAGACGGCAGCGTCTTGTCCTGACCCTTTCGTCGGTGCAACCTCTGCCTGCGTGATCCCTAGCCTCGCTGTGTTCGATGCCAACAATTTCACGCTGAAGACAACACTCAGGTTGCTGACCAACCCTCCATTCTCGGCGAATCTGAATACGAACACGTATCAGTATGCCGTGCCACCTGTGGCCGCGTGCACATCGGCAGCACTGTATTCCCCGAGCACGACACGTTTTCGAGTTTTCACTGCTGCTTCCCCGGACAGTAGCCGCGTCTATGTGAGCATGTGTGATGCTGGTGCCATCGCCGTCATCAATACCTCCGACAACAATGCCAACAACCCAGGCGCTCCCTCTGTGGCCGATACGCTGGTCACTGATCTGCCCGCGGCCTTCAGCGCGGGCACTATTCAATCGAACGGCGAACCACCGAATCAAAATCCGATCTTCTTGCTGAGCGGGCAATAGGGGGCGACGGCCTCTGACGGACTTGATCAGCCCTGTCATCCCCAGCGCATCGGAGGGATCTTGGTGTTTGCTCACCGCGCTGACACCAGGTAGCGCAGGCAGGGACCAAGATCCCTCGCTTCGCTCGGGACGACATTGCGGAGGTTGGACTGCGAAACTGAACCTAACTTCGCGTGGCTAGCTCTTCTTTTTGAACGTCTTTTTGAACAACGCGCGCCGCGTAGTGTGAGTCAACGTACTCGTCGAGAATCCCAATAAACTCCGCCACAATGCGATCCCCCTTGAGTGTGGTGAACAGGCGTCCATCCACGTAGACCGGGGCCTTCGGCTCCTCGAACGTTCCCGGTAGAGAGATGCCGATGTTGGCGTGCTTGGATTCGCCGGGACCATTGACCACGCAGCCCATCACGGCGAGCTTCATCTCTTCCACGCCCACGTAGCGCCCCTTCCAGGTTGGCATCTGCTCGCGCAGGTAAGTCTGAATCTGCTCGGCCATTTCCTGGAAAAACGTGCTGGTGGTCCGTCCGCATCCGGGGCAGGCCGTGACCTGCGGAGTGAAGCTGCGAATCCCCATGGATTGCAGAATCTGTTGCGCTACTCGAACTTCTTCGGTGCGGTCGCCTCCGGGCGCGGGCGTCAGCGAGACTCGAATGGTATCGCCGATGCCTTCCTGCAGTACCACGCCCATGGCCGCGGCCGATGCGACCACGCCTTTCGCTCCCATCCCAGCTTCGGTTAGGCCGAGGTGCAGTGGGTAACGGCAGCGAGCGGCCAATGCACGGTAAACGTCGATCAGATCCTGCACGCCGCTTACTTTCGCGCTCAGTATGATCTGGTCCTCTCGCAGGCCAAACTTCTGGGCGAGGTCGGCAGAATTCAATGCGCTTACCACCATCGCTTCCATGGTGACCTCACGCGCGTCCTTCGGTTCGGCGAGACGCGAGTTCTCGTCCATCATGCGTGTGAGCAGAGCCTGATCGAGCGAGCCCCAGTTCACGCCGATGCGAACCGGCTTCTGATACTTCACCGCGACCTCGATCATGGTGCGGAAATTGTTATCGTCCTTTCGGCCAATGCCCACATTGCCGGGATTGATGCGGTACTTCGCCAGATCGCGCGCGCACTCCGGATACTTGGTCAGCAGCAGGTGCCCGTTGTAGTGGAAGTCGCCGATGATGGGAACGCGCACGCCCTGCTTGTCGAGTTCTTCGACAATATGGGGAACGGCGGCGGCCGCTTCCTCGTTGTTAACCGTGACGCGCACGAGTTCCGAGCCGGCGCGAGCCAGCGCCGCACACTGCTGCACGGTTGATGGGATGTCTGCAGTGTCGGTATTAGTCATTGATTGCACCACAATCGGTGCATCCGAGCCGACACGTACACCGCCGACGACGCCGGTGACAGTCTTTCTGCGTGGAATCATAGCCATGGGAGACTTTATTTTAACACGCTGAAACTGTAGGAACCTGTGAAACCGCACCAGGAGTGGCCTTTCCAACAACCTGCCTGCCCATTTTCACATCCTACATTTCGCATCGAACGACGGCGCACGGGTTCGACCACTTCATGACTATACGAGCAATAGAATTTATGACAGGTGTGCAAGACTCCACAGGGTGCCTCACGCTGCTCTCCCAACTCCTGCTGGGGTCAACAAAATGTAGCGGCGCTGGTCAGTCCGCCGCAAGGCAGGCTTGGACGCCGGAGGTCGCCCGGACGGTCGGAATCTATGGACGCCAGGATTTTGGTGAACTATGGAGCCTCGCCACCTCGCATCATGTGATCATGCGCGCGTTTCCCGCTCTCCGCGAAGTTATGGTCGCCCAGGAAAAGGAAGAGGCTCAATGGTGCGAGAACGCGATCTTGAAGGAAAGCGCGCGGATTCAGCGCGCGTTGTCCAAGTTGTTTCCAATCTGCCAGGCGCTGGGCCAGGTGGGCGATGTGATTGTGATCAAATCACTCGATCATTGGCCCGACCTTGGAAGTGACCTCGATCTTTACAGCAACGCGGAAAGCGCCGACATCGTCGCGATCATGCGCGAGCGCTTCAAGGCGCGCGTAGAGAGACGGAGTTGGGGCGACCGACTGGCAAATAAATGGAATTTCGTCGTTCCGGGCCTGCCCGAACTGGTCGAGGTGCACGTATCGCGGCTCGGGCAGACAGGAGAACAGGTTGCGATTACCGATTCCCTGGTCAAAAGATCCCGCAAGGCGGAGTTCGGCGGGCACACGCTCCGGGTACCGGCGCCAGAAGATCGCCTGATTATCAGCACGCTGCAACGCATGTATCGTCACTTTTATCTTCGGCTATGCGACGTGGTGGATACGGCCCTGCTGGTGAACTCAGGCGCGGTTGACTACAACTATCTCAAGTCTCTGGCACGCTCAGCAGGATTGTGGGACGGTTTGGCGACTTATCTGGTCACGGTGTCGGGTTATGTCAAGTCGTATTGCGGAAACGATCTGCCTTTGCCGCCCTTAGTGACGAGTGCGGCGCGATTCGGCAACGAACTCGTACACTTCCGGCGAAAATTTCTTCGCATCCCGATTTTTCCGCAGGCGGCGAAGCTTTACGTGTCGGAGTGGAGGCGCCTCGTGCTCAACGGAGAACTGCTAAGCGCACTGCGCTTGAGCCTGTTGCCAGGCTTGGCTGCAGCCGCAGCGCTCGAATTTAAGCTCACGGGAAGCGACAAAGGAATCTGGTAATCCGATTGGATAATCCCGCGTAGGGCCTTCACGGTATTGCGAGGGTCGGCTGGCGCTCCTATGCTGCAAGCGATAGCCAAAACGAGCTAAAAGGGAAGGGCGCTTTGGTTAGAATTCTTGTTGTAGACGACAATCCGGCTGTCCGTCATTATCTGCGAGCCTTGCTCGAGCAGCAGAGCACGTGGCAAGTGACCGATGAGGCGCGAACGGGAGGAGAGGCGCTGCAAAGAGTAAAGAAAAATCCCCCCGACATGATTTTGCTCGATTTTCAAATGCCAGATTTGAACGGCCTGGATGTTGCACGGCAAATCTCGGAGCTCTTCCCCGAGATTCCAATTCTCATGGTTACGATCCATTTGTCCAAACAGCTGGCCGAAGAGGCTCGTAGGGTGGGCGTTCGCGGGGCTTGTGCCAAATCGGACGTCGGCTCCATTGTTGAGGCTGTGGACGCGCTGTTACATCAGGAAACCTATTTCCCAGCAATGAGTTCCACGGAAAACTAGACACTCGAAATGAAAGTTATAGACAAAAATACAGTGTTCTCTGTATACGAGAGCTGGTAAGACAATGTTATTTTCAAATAGCCTCGTCGGGTGAAACGCCTTTAGCCTGGGGGCGCGCAAGTAGACTCCTGCGGCGGTAACATCGTAAAGTAAAAAAAGAGCAGCCGTTGCAGAGGGACGCACGCTGCCTCGGAAACTAGAAATTATGGCGGTTCGGATCCTGTTGGTGGATGATCATCCTATTGTGAGGCAAGGGCTACGCACTCTCTTAGAAGGGCGATCCGGTTGGGAAGTAGTCGGGGAAGCATCTGATGGGCTCGAGGCTCTCGACAAGGTCGAGGCTCTGCGCCCCGATGTCGTTGTGCTCGATGTTACGATGCCCAGGATGAACGGTCTGGAAGCTTGCCGGGTGATTCAGCACAAGCGAAAAGCCTCCGGTCTGGAAGTTTTGTTCGTCACTCAACACGATTCTCCACAGATGATGCGTGAAGCGTTGGACGCAGGCGCCCGCGGCTACGTTGTGAAATCGAATGCGGCACGGGATCTGCTGGAGGCGGTTGAGGCAGTGAGCCAGCATCGTGTGTTTACAGCGCTCGCACGAAGTCCGCAAGCTGCATGTTGAGCGCTGGGGTCCGGGAAAGTTGAATTCGTCCGATCTCTCAGGGTAGTGGAAGGAAGGATCTGCCATGAAGCTACGTATCTTGTTGGCCGATGACCATGAAATAGTGCGGCGCGGCTTGTGCTCTCTTCTCCAGAAACGTGAGGGATGGGAAGTGTGCGGCGAAGCATCTGACGGCCGCGAGGCGGTCGAAATGGCCAAGCAACTCAAGCCCGATGTGATAATCGTTGACATTGGGATGCCTTATCTGAATGGCCTGGATACCACGCGGCAATTACTGCAACACGATCCTCACTTCAAAGTGATTGTTTTGACAATTACCGATTCCGATCAGGTTATCCGTGAAGCTCTCGACGCAGGGGCGCGCGGATTTGTGCTTAAGTCCGACGCGGCTCGCGATCTGGTTTCGGCGGTCGAAGCTCTGCAGAGCAAGCGGATGTTCTTCACTCCGCGGGTCAACGATCTGGTGCTCGCGGGTTTCCTCGACAAGGGGCACACTATGTCGCGCAATGAGCCGCCGAATCTTCCGACGCTGACGGTTCGTGAGCGCGAAGTCACTCAACTTCTTGCCGAAGGTAAGAGCTCAAAAGAAGTCGCTACACTGCTTAACCTGAGCACTAAGACTGTCGAAACGCATCGCAGCAACATCATGCGGAAGCTGAGCCTGCACTCCATCCGCGATCTGGTGGTGTATGCGATTAAGAACAACATCATCCAGATCCAGATGCCGCCGCAGTTGCGGAACACGACGGAAACTACCGTAGCTTAGAAATCGCTGGCGAACTTAATGGCCGGATTCTGGGGGATAGTAGCCGCTCCTTGTGCGGACTGTGAGCTTCCCATACCCTGGGGCGTGCGCCTCAACGTGGACTTCCTGAAACTCCGGTTTAACGTTCTGATTTCTTGGCTTGTAGGAGATACGATACTGGCTGCGAACATCGTGCGCGACGGCTCGCGTAATATTATCGACCTGATCCAGCGACTCCGGAAAGTAAGCGATACCCCCCGTCCCTCCTGCTAGATCCTGCAACGCGTCTCGCCCCGATCTTTGCAAGCCGCCGCCAAGCAAACCAATCGCATAAAGGGTTGGGCCGTTTGCCTGTTCCAGCCGGCGCGACGCCTCTTGCAATGTTGCCTCGCTCATATTGTCCTGCCCATCTGTAATTACGAGCAGCACTTTCTTTTCGAGATTGCTGTTGTTCCTCAGGTGAACGGCCGAGGCCACAATTGCGTCGTAGAGTGCCGTGCTTCCCCTTGCGGAAACCTGATGCAACGCAGCTTGCAACAGGTTTACGTCTGAGGTGAAATCCTGATCCAGATAAGACTTCTGGCTGAAATTCACCACGAAGATTTCGTCATGCGGATTGCTGGCGCGAATGAGATTCAAAACCGCCTGGTTCACCTTCTCCCGCTTGTCCCGCATGGAGCCGGAATTATCCACTACGATGCCCATTGCCACTGGAAGGTCCTCGCGCCGGAATGATGTGATGGGCTGCGAAACTCCGTTTTCAATCACGGAGAAAGCATTCCGATCGAGGCCGGAAACCAGGTGATGCTCCTCGTCGAATACCGTGGCGTGCAGCACAACCTCTTCCACCTGCTTTTTAAAAACAAACATTCCGCCTTGGTCACTGGAAGTTGGCTCTCCGCTCACGGGGTTCTGGCTGGCCGGATTCTGATCAGGAATAGGGCTCTGGGCTGATCCGTTTCCAGTCGGCGCGGTCTGCGGTGGCGCCGTCTGCCGGCTTCCATTCACAGCGGTAGGCGAGGGCGTCGCACCCGATGCGACGGGGGGGGCCTGCGCCCCTGCACTAGAAATCAAAATCGCACTTGCGACAACGGTTGAGGAAAATGAAAACCACCAGGCAGCGGCTGATGAACCCATTGATGCTCCTCCGTGCCGATCTTAGATGCCATTCTTTCTGCCTCCGGAGGTCGCAATTGGGCATCAAATTTCCATATAGAAAGTCTTATTGCAACCGGCGCTCCCCTAACCGCAACTATCTCTCAGACAAGAAGTTGCCTCAAAAGGGAAAGACTCGAATAGGGAGGCCGGCAAGGTTTCGGTTCGTTTCGGAGGGAGAGAACGTGCTTCGAATCCTGATCGCGGATGACCACGAGATCGCACGGCAAGGCATTCGCTCGCTGCTCGAAGACCACCCCGGATGGGAGGTTTGCGCCGAGGCCAAAGACGGTCGTGAAGCCGTAGCGCAAGCCGTCAATCTGAAACCGGATGTGCTTCTTCTCGACATCGGCATGCCGAATCTCAACGGACTGGATGCGGCACGTCAGATTTTGTCAACTGCTCCCGAGGCTCGCATTCTGATTCTGACGGTGCACGATTCCGAACAGGTTGTTCGCGAAGTGCTGGCCGCCGGCGCTAGCGGCTTCTTGCTGAAGTCCGATGCCGGCCGCGACCTGGTCGCTGCCGTGGAGGCTTTAGAGAATTCCCGGACTTTCTTCACGCCGAAAGTGGCTCAGATGATGTTGGATGGCTATCTGCGTCCACACGAGAATACCGTTTCTTCCACGCAGTGCATTCTCACGCCGAGGGAGCGGGAAGTCATTCAGCTTGTCGCCGAAGGAAAGACTACCAAGGAAATTGCGATCGCTCTTAGCCTCAGCGTAAAAACCGCGGAAACGCACCGAACCAACCTCATGCGGAAACTCGATCTGCATTCGGTAGCGGATCTCACGCTTTACGCCGTGCGCAACGGAATCGTCCAAATCTATTGAGTCAATCTTTCGCCCAGGCTTAACTCTCAGGCGCGAACCGTAGATTCTCTTCGATTTTCTTTACCCGTGCTGTATCCGAGTAGAGCTGGATCGCCCCGTGAATAGGGAGTCTACTGGATACCTGCCGCAATCGATTCCACCTAAACTGCGTTGCAGTTGCTGATCAACCGGAACATACGCTTCCGGGAAAGGAGTGCCAATGCTCTGGACTATAGCCGTTCTGCTGTTGATTCTCTGGCTGCTAGGTATGGTCAGCTCATACACGCTGGGCGGATTCATTCACATTCTGCTCGTGCTGGCGATCGTTGCGGTGCTGATCCGCCTGATCCAAGGCCGAAGCCCCGTACTCTAAGTCTCACGCCCGACGGTGTTTGAACAAAGTTCGAAAACGAAGATTCGATACTCCAAGGAGAGGACGCAGCCATGAATAAAGATCGAGTGGAAGGCAAGCTGAAGGATGTGGGCGGTCGCGTGGAGCGCCAGGTGGGCGAATGGACCGGAGACGCGGATAAACAAGCCCATGGAGCCGTCAAACAGGCCGAGGGCAAAGTACAAAACGCTTGGGGCAAGGTTAAGGACGCGGGGAAAAAGGGAGCGGATGAATCGACCGCAGACCACGACCACGATGATTCTGATGTCATCGAGGAAAAAGAGATCCGCACGACGCGACGCAAAGTAAGCTGATCTTGCTCTGCGCTTTCATTGTTTCTGATCAATACCGCAGAATTCTTGGGGCCTCCAGTACGGCTGCGAAGATTAGCCGAGGAAACTGGAGGCCTCGATGATTTTAGGAATCGTAACAATTCAGCGAGAACGAGTCACTCGAGAAAAATCACACGGGGTGCGCCAAGCATCCGAATCTCTATGAGATTTTCTGCGAGCGAATTTACAGGAATAAAAGGCTCCGAGGTAGGGAAACAGACCATTGGCGACCGGTGCTTAACAGTATTGTTGCCCAGCCAAGGCCATTTTAAAGTTCCCAGAGTCAAGACGTAAGAAAGTTGAGCTTCTCTCTAATGGCATCCAGAATTGTAGGACAAAATAATAGTATTCAGACGCATCATTCGGCGTCCCACGAAGACCTCAAACGCGTGTTCGAGACCGCGGTATGCGAAATTCACCAGGCGGATCTCGCCGTCAAGAGGAATTTGCGATACCGGGCGCCTATCGTCCCTCGCGCGAGATTGTTAAGGATCTCACAAGCGAACGCCGAAAAACGTGCCCTTTCCGACGCGGCGCGTGCCCTCGCTCAGCTCTGGAGGGTTTGAAGCCTACGCTTATCGGTGGGGGAGCGAAGGGACGAGGGACACGAATCTCCCGCAAAAGTCCGGTCGCCAATAGAGAATTTTAGGCGGCCGATGCTTGAACCTGCAGGCAGCTCTGGAGTGCACGCAGTGCATACAAAGCATCGTCTAAAGCTTGATCTTCTTCGATCGTGTCAGAACTAGCCGCAAAAAGTTCTCGTGACCTTGCCACAATTGCTCTCTCAGCTTCCGCGATGCGGTGCGGAATTCTATTCGCGTCGGTCTCAAATAAAGCGGCGATATAAAGTTCACGCCAGGTTTGGACGTTGCTATGGGGACTGCTTACAGGATGGATGGCTGCGTCTGCCATATCGACCTCGAAGTGGGTGATTTACTGCGGGATTAACCTGAGAATACCGTAGTCGGACTTCAGGGGGAACGCCATCAGGTGAATCCCGTAGTTACTGTTACAGGCGAAAAAAAGGGCCATGGAATGGCCCTTTCTGGTCCCCACTTCAACCTTTTCTTTAGGCGACTCGCTTGGATTTGGTGGCCATGCTCCGGCTTTCGCGTGCACCGGTCGGGGCTTGTCCTTGTCTTCGTCCTTGTCCCTGACCCTCCGCCGCCTGGGCATTAATTTCCTCCGCAAGCTCGGTCAGCTTCTGGTCAGCCTCTTTCTCTTCTTCCAGCGTCTGCTGCAACAGCGACACCTGTTCATTTTCGCCGAGAAGCTCGGCAAAGGCCCTCACTGTTCCGTATCCAGCCATCTCATAGTGCTCCACCCTCTGGGCTGCGCCAATGATCGCGGCATCCTTGATCTCTTCGGGCAAATTCTCCTTGAGGGTCTCGGCCCCTTCTTTGACCAAACCGTCCATGCCAAGGCACTTTTTGCCGGATGGTTTCTCCTCCAGTTGTTCGAAGATCTGTTCCAGACGCGACACGTGCTCCGTGGTCTGGCGTAAATGTTCTTCGAACGATTGCCGCAACTGATCGTTCGCGGACGCCTTGGCCATCTTCGGCAGAGCCTTTACCAGTTGCGTCTCCGCATTGTAAAGATCCCGAAGTTCGTCGATGTACAGCTCTCGCAATGAGTCCTTCTGCATTTTGTATTCTCCTAGAATGGTTTCCGCCATGCCAATTCTTCCTGGCTCTTCTCGCGTGGCTTACTTCAAACTAGGTTGTGAATGCGGGCCGAGACAATACCCCGGACTCCGTACGCTTCATGCCTTGGCAATGGTCCGCGCTGTATAAAGCATGGCGAGGCATCAGCTGAGCGAAAAAAGATGAATGGTTTTGAGGGTTACTTCGTCTTCTTTTTGGTGCTTTTCCGGCGTGAAGGCGAGTATCGCGCGCTCGGCGCACGTTTCCTCGCGCTGGGCCCCTTTTTCACTCTACGATTGCGGCCATGGGTAGAACTCTTCTTGGCACGGGGATCGCTGCCTGTTGCATCTGTCGAAGCGCCAAAGAGAGCTGCGTCGCGCACCTTTGCAGTGACGGCCACAGGCATAGCTGAAAAAGCCTCCGCGAATCCCTGTGTTGCCTTGCTGAATGTGCCGGCGGCATGTCCCAATTTGCGCGCGACCGCGTTTAGCAGAGGCTCACTTTGTCGACGCTCTTTCTTGACTCGCTTCTTCTCAGCTGTCATCTGGCTTCCTCTACAGTTCATCGCTCTTTTTTGGCGTCAAACACACCACCTTGTTCTTTCTAATTAACAATATCCTGTAAACAATTCGCGTTAAACGAGAAGTCCCGGCCCAAAAGGCCGGGACCCGGTTCCGCTCTAATCAACTCACGCTGAACGGCGCTGACGATCTCGGTTCTGGTCGTCCTGCTCGTTCTCGTTCTGCCCCCGATTGTCCTTCTTAGGCTGATTCTGGCCGCTCTGGCCTTGGCCAGGCTGCCCGGATTGACTGCCGTGTTGGCCCTGCTGACTACCCTGTTGGCCCTGTCCATATTGTCCGGACGGCTGATTTTTCTTCTCCATATCATCTGCCATAAAACCTTTTTCTCCTAAGAAAACGCGCTTTTCCGCGCCTTCGATGATTTAATCGCAATCTATACATTAGTTGCTGCAAAATATTGCAAAGGTTGGGAGGCATCCTGACGTTACATCACCTCAGCCCTACCGAAGGAAAACGCAAAGGATAAAGCGGACAATCCAACTCCCCAATAAAAAAGCATCGAGGGCCAGGATGTGGAAGATGTTTAACATCCAGCCGTCGATGCTTGAAACTTCAACAGTTCCGCCCGGTCCGGAACCTCTAAACAGACCCGCGACGCGTCAAGTGCGTGACGAGTGAAATGACAAAAAGAACGAGAAAAACGAAAAACAGCAACTTGGCAATACCCGCCGCCGCGACAGCCACGCCGGTAAAGCCTAAGACTCCAGCGATCAGCGCTATCACCAGGAACACAATCGTCCAATAAAGCATCATGCCCTCCTCAGAGTTGATTCTGCCTGTCAGCCAGAAACCAAGGTAAGACCTGGGTCATGCCCGAAGAATCCCCTGCAATGTGTATTTGGCGCCTTTCGGAGCTGTAAAGTTTGCGAGAAGAAAAGGCGCGCTCGCAGGAGATTTGTGACCATTTCTAACGGTCGGAGAAGGGGAGCAGGTGCCGTCTCTCCCAGTGAAACGACACCTGCTCGATGGGGGCGTCTGTCGAGTAGGCACACAGCGTAATGCAACCAGCCACGCTTGCCCATACAGTAAAGTTTGTATCTTTGTACTAGAAAAGCCCGCGTTGTAGAAAAGCCCTCCGGAGCGAAATCCAAATTTCCATAATTGCCGAGTTACGTGAAACCGTGTATAGACGCATCGCAACTCACGCTGTACAAAAAATATGCACCCGCGCCTTTTGTTAATGCCGGTCGGCTTCGCTGCTTTCGTCCCTCGGGAGGTATCGTGAAACGAGAGACAATTCTTGTAATCGTACTGGCGTCATTGCTAACCGCGCTCCCTGGGGTGTTCGCACAGGGACAGGATAATGATGATCACGGTCGCCCTTCTCTCCCAGCGCCGAGCGACGTGATCGGTCCGCAACTGATCGCGTGGTCTGAGCTGCAGGAACCGCGACCCGTGTCGGCGCGTACGACGTCCGATCAAACTAAGCCGGAGCCAAATCAGCAACCAGTTCAAACGGCGAACTTGTCAAAGAAACAGGCGTCGGCCGCCGACTCGTCGGTATCTCAGAACGTCAAAGATTCTAAAAAGTAACCCAGCACGGAGGGGTTAATTTCGTAGTGCAGGTTTGCCCTGCGCTAAGTCCTGCCTGAGTGATGTTCTCTGAGGTCGCAACCTCAATTTGCAAGGGAAGATTCTGTAGGTGCAATCCCGGAATGGCGAGATCGCATCTCATTTTCGCGCAATTTGCTGATGGCGAACCTGCCTCGGCCTTGCGCACCAGATTTCCATCGACCTTCACACACCGGCTGAGCGATGCTGTCTGCCCGTACCGGGTGTTTTTGCAGTAAGTTCCTCGATCGATGGCACCGACTCCGGAACAATCAATCTGCGCTCCGGAGGTTGTATTCCCGTGCGGATCGCCTCAGTCAACATTTCCAAAGCGAGGTCGGTGTTGGGTTGGATATAGATGGTAGCCGTCAGCAGGCCGCTGCGCACCCACGACTGGCCCGTCTTGGGCAATCCGTCGCAGCCTGTAAAAGGTATCTTCAGCCATCGTTCGCGCTCGCCTTCCGCCATTTCCGCGAACGCTTTTCTGGCGCCCGCGGCCATACTGTCGTCCTGGGCTCCCACCAGATCAAAAAGGCTTTCCTGCGAAGTACGCAGTCGTAGCCACGAACCGACGGCACGGTAGGCGCTTTCCTCGGTCCAATTGCCACGCAGCGTCTTCACATGAATGTTGGCGGGCTTCGAATGCATCATGCCCGCCGTTCGTGCCCGCGCAGCCGAACTATTGATCGGGCCTTCAATGTACAAAACGGACCCGCCCTGCGGCAGCAGTTGCGCAAACTGCTTACCCTGAATCTTGCCGACCGCATCGTGATCGGAGCTGATAGAGAAAACTGGAACATGGCAATTCAGGCGAAGTTTCGAAAGATAATCCGGGTCGTGGTTCAGGACGACCCAGCCAATATCGGCGGCGGTGGCGGCCCTGGCGACCTGCGGGAACGCGGTTCCGCTCGCTGGTTCGAATATGATGGCATCCGGCCGCGACGATGCCGACCCCTGGATGTAGTGCAGCAGTTGCTGGCTTTGCGTAACTGCGTCGTTGTTAGCATGGATGATAGTGATGTCCACACCCAACCGCTTGGCAGCTTGCTGCGCCGCAGATGCCTGCTCCTGCTGGTAGTCGTTATCGTCGTTCGTGAGCGAAACGAGAAAATTGAGTTTCTTCATTGGTGGGTCCCGTTTCGAGGATATTCCAGTATTAGCAACGCCGAAGGTAACCAGAGTAACGTGAGAATTTCACGAATTGGGCCGGAGAGGAAACTTGGAAAAGAACGGTAGTGCGCACGTTGGTTGTCATTCCAAGTAATAATCGTGCGTTTGCGTCGCATCCTTACCACGTACCACGACCAAAAGAATCTCTCTCAATGTTCTCGAAAGAATTGGTCGCGATATTTTTGGTCGCGGAAAGCTTCCGTGCCCCCGGCCCGCGTGGTGGAAAATGCGCCTGCTATGTTGCCGGCGCGAAGGCATGCCGTCAAATCCGCGCCCCGCACATACTGATGCAGAAACCCCGCATCGAAACTGTCTCCAGCCCCAACCGCGTCGACGGCGTCGACTGAGATCGAGGGACATGCGAAACGCTCTGCGCCGCGCTGCGCGATCGCGCCCTGGCGGCCCAGTTTCACCACGACCAAGGGAACAATCGCCGCCAGCTTTTTCACGGCCTCTTCGACATCGGCGACTCCCGCGGCTTTCTTGACCTCCCGCTCATTTGGCAGGAATACGTCTACATACTGCAGCACCTCATCCAGCCCCCCCTTCCATCCGTCGTCGGGGTCGTCATTGGTATCGAGTGATGTGGTGAGACCGGCCTCTTTCATTTTGCGAATAAGCTCCGGTACTCGTGGCCGCAGCCCGCGCTGTAGATAAAAAGAGGAGAGGTGAAAGTGGCGCGAATTGGCAAGGTAGTCCAAATCAAGATCGTCCCAGACCAGCTCAGCAATCGTTCCAGAATAGGTCACCATGTTGCGCCAGGCCTCGCGCTGCAAGATGACGGTAAGCCCAGTCTTCACCGCACCGGGAACGCGACGCACGCGCGAAATATCCACGCCACTTTCTTGCAACGTCAGCAGAGCGCCTGAGCCCAGTTCGTCGTCGCCGATGCGCGACTGAAATCCCACGCTGCTGCCTAACGAAGAGAGATTGTGCGCCATGATCGCGGAGGATCCGCCCAGGGTCAGCATCATGCCATCCGCCAGCAGTTCGCGCTCGGGTGGAAGTTCATCGGGCAGTCCGTAGAGGATCAAGTCAAGATTGATTTCGCCGGCGATGGTTACGTCAAAGGCTGGCATCAGGGCTCCTGCAAATCAGTTCTTGGATTGACTCAGAAAAATTATGTTGTTGTGCAATCCGTTCAGACGATCGTGACCTCGATTGCGGCCTGTTTCAAACTGCGCAAATCGGATTTGGAAATTCCACGGTCGGTGATGACTTCCTGAAGCGATGACGGGGGGGCGATCAGCGACAGGCTGCGGCGCCCAAACTTGCTCGAGTCGCAAACCGCGATCGTGCGCTTCGAAATCTCGACCATCACGCGGTTTACCTTTGCCTCCAGCAGATTGGGAGTGCTCAGCCCGTGATGCACATCGAAGCCGTCGACCCCAAGAAACAGAAGGTCAGCACTCAGGCGGCGCAAGGTTTCCTCCGCAATAGGGCCGACCAGCGAGAACGAATTCTTGCGCAGCGTGCCGCCCGTAAGAATCACTTCCACCGCAGTCCCGGTCAATTCCGCCGCGATGTTGACCGCATTCGTTACGACGGTCAGGCTGCGAAATTCGCGCAAGGCGCGGGCGATCGCAGTCGTGGTGGTGCCGGAGTCCAAAATTACGACTTGACCCTCCATCACCTTGCTGGCCGCGGCCTCCGCAATCCGCAGTTTCTCCTGCCGATGCAGTTTCTCTTTTTCCCGCAGAGATGGATCCTCCAAAACGCTTTCGCGGGCCGGCAGAGCCCCGCCGTGGGTGCGGTGAACCTGCCCATGAGCGTGCAGAATCTCGAGATCTTTGCGGATCGTAACTTGAGACGTCTGGAAATGTCGTGAGAGTTCCGCGACTAGGACCCGTCCCTGGCGGTTCAAGATTTCCAAAATGGCGCGGCGTCGTTCTTCGTTCAGCAATCGAGTTTGCTTACCCCCTGGCGGCTTTATCGCAGGCGGAAGCCAGCGACTTTTCTTTCGTATTTCTTTTTATAGCGTTTTGTTTCGTTTGTCCAATGGGAAAGGCTGACGCCTGATTCGTACTCTCGGGCTCATGATCTTTGCGCGGGTCACCGGCTTTGCGTTGCCATCCGTCGCGTGGGCACGATAAGATACGCTGTACACATCTTCTCCGCTTTTCATCCCAGCAAGTTATAAAAGTTTTGCCGCGGCAAGACGTGTGCGACCCTGATGTGGAGAGCACGCGCGGCGCAGCCATGCGCCCGCGAAATCCCTGTGACGGAGTTGGCATTGAAGCGAGGCAAGACCGCGGTAATTGTCGGTGCCCAGTGGGGCGACGAAGGCAAAGGAAAAATTGTCGACGTACTGTCGGAGAGTTTCTCTGTGGTCGCCCGCTACGCCGGCGGCCATAATGCCGGACACACGGTCATCATCAACGGCAAAAAATTTGTTTTGCAACTGGTTCCCTGCGGAGTATTACGGGCGGGTTGCCGCAGTGTGGTCGGCAACGGCGTTGTTCTCGACCCCATGGCCTTTCTGAAGGAAGTAGGAGGGCTTCGCGAAGCGGGCGTCAGAGTCGACGGCAATCTTTTTGTGTCGAACCGCGCACAAGTAATTCTTCCTTACCATCGCATGATCGAGTTGGCGGCGGAGAACGCCCCCGGCCGCGTAAAAATTGGCACCACCTCCCGCGGAATCGGTCCTGCCTATGAAGACAAGATGGGCCGACGCGGTCTGCGGGTTGCCGATCTCCTCGATCTGCAACTGCTGAGAAAGCACATTGAAAATGCGGTGCGCGAAAAGAACATGATTGCGCATGCACTGTTTAATACCGAACCGCTTGACGCCGACAAAATGTACGCGGAATACGCTGCGGCGGCCGATAAAATCTCGCCTTTCGTATGTGACACGGCGCTACTGCTGAACCAGGCGCTAGCCGGCGGCGAGGCCATTCTGTTTGAAGGGGCACAGGGCACGATGCTCGACATCGACCATGGCACCTATCCTTTTGTGACTTCTTCCAGCGCGACGTCCGGCGGCGCCGCGACCGGCACGGGTATCGCTCCCAATGCGATCGACTCGGTGATTGGATTGACCAAGGCATACTGCACGCGCGTCGGCGAAGGACCATTTCCCACCGAGGAGAAGGGCGAGTTAGGCGAGCAACTCCGTAAGCGCGGCAACGAGTTTGGTGCTGTTACAGGGCGTCCGCGGCGTACCGGTTGGCTCGACTTGCCTCTGTTGCGCTACGCTGCCATGATTAACGGCATTTCGTGGCTGGTGGTAACCAAACTGGATGTACTCGATGAGCTGTCGGAGATTCCGGTCTGCGTGGGCTACAAGATCGATGGCAGGAAAACTGTGGAGATTCCAGCGCAAGCCAGCGGCTACGAAAAAATTGAATGTGTTTACAGGAAGATGCCAGGCTGGCAGACCTCCACGCAGGGGATTACTAAGTTCGAGCTGTTACCCAAGCCAGCGCGAGAATACCTGGCGTTCGTGGAAAAGGAAACTGGAGCGAAGGTCGGCATGGTTTCCACCGGTCCGGACCGGGACCAGATAATCTTCACCGACGCATTCGAAATTGAAATGAAGACAACTTCATCCCAAAAAGTCTAGAATGAGTTCCCACATCGCAGGCATGGAGACTGCGTAAGGAGCGCACGATGGTGGTTTTGGCAGTGACGTGGATGGCGAAAGCGGGGCACGACGCAGATGTTACCCCAATTTTTGTGAAGCTCACCGAAGAATCCCGCAAAGAGCCGGGCTGCCTTATGTATCAGGTGCACCGGCACAAAACCGAGCCGCGGCGCTTCTTCATCTACGAGCAGTACAAAGACGACGCCGCACTCGAAGCCCACCGGAGTGCGCCGCATTTCTTGCAGTATGCCCGCAAGGAGTTACCCAAGGTAGCGGACCGAGTCGAAGGTCACTTGTACGAGGCTTTGGGGTAGCTTGTTCCTTGGACGTTAGACATCGTACGTCTAGACATCAGGTGAGATAAGATCGTTCACTTGGGCAGAGCCTGCCCTGAGCCTGCCGAAGGGATGACATCTGCGGCTCCCGCTTCCTTAGCGTCCTGAGCAGAGCCAGAGCCAGGTTGTCGAACGGCCGCAAGCGCTGTCACTTCG
This sequence comes from uncultured Acidobacteriota bacterium, assembly GCA_963717205.1. Lineage (GTDB taxonomy): Bacteria > Acidobacteriota > Terriglobia > Terriglobales > Acidobacteriaceae > Sulfotelmatobacter. The sequence goes on from CAVQVP010000004.1 coordinate 251,241, forward strand.
CCAGTTCGTAACCCGCAAAGAAGAAACTCAACTCGAAGCGCGCCGTGTCCTCGGCATCGGAGCCATGAATGGCATTGTGCTCGATGCTCGAAGCCCATTTCTTGCGGATTGTGCCCTCCTCGGCATTAGCCGGGTTGGTGGCGCCCATGAGCTTACGCAGGTCCGCAATGGCATTTTCTTTTTCCAGAGCGAGGGTGACGATCGGTCCGCTCGACATGAAATCAGTGAGCGAGTTATAGAATGGCCGGCTCGCATGCACGGCATAAAATTGCTCGGCCTGATACTTGGAGATTTCCAGCATCTTCATGGCGAGGATGCGGAAGCCATTCTTTTCGAATTGTTCGATGATGTCGCCAACTGCATTCTTGGCGACGGCGTCAGGTTTCACGATGGTAAGAGTGCGTTGCAGAGTCTTCATAGTTGGTCGTTAGTTAGTCCTTAGTCGTTGCCTCTGTCGTTTTTTTACCGGCTACCCCGTACTTGGTCCTCAGTTACTACTAAACCTTCACCCCCAGAGCCGCCACGAGCGTCTCCCCGATGGCCGCGGGAGATTTTGCCACACGGATGCCGGCGGCTTCCATGGCTTTGATCTTTTCCGCAGCCGTCCCTTTTCCACCAGAGATGATCGCTCCGGCATGTCCCATGCGCCGGCCCGGAGGAGCAGTTTGTCCGGCGATGAATCCGACGACCGGCTTCTTCATTTTTGTTTTCACAAATTCTGCCGCAGTCTCCTCGGCGTCGCCGCCAATTTCACCAATCATGATTACAGCTTCGGTCTCAGAATCGCGATTGAACAGGTCAAGCGCGTCCAGGAAGTTGGTTCCGATGATCGGATCTCCGCCGATGCCGATGGCGGTCGATTGCCCAATGCCGCGCTGCGTAAGTTGGTGCACGGCCTCATAAGTCAGCGTTCCTGAGCGCGAGACAATACCAATCGAACCTTCCTTGTGGATTGACCCCGGCATAATTCCGATTTTGCACTTTCCTGGCGAGATAATTCCGGGGCAGTTTGGACCGATCAGGCGGGAGCGACGGTTCTGCAGGAACTCCCAGGCGTTTACCATGTCGAGCGTGGGAATCCCCTCGGTGATGCACACGATGAGATCAAGCTCGGCATCGGCCGCTTCCATAATTGCGTCGGCCGCGAACGGAGGAGGCACAAAGATCACCGTCGTGTCGGCGCCGGTTTTTTCGACCGCTTCCTGCACGGTGTTGAAAATGGGCCAGCCTTCGTGAGTGGTACCGCCCTTGCCGGGCGTCACTCCGCCCACAACCTGCGTCCCATAAGCCGCGCAAGCCTTGGCATGGAAGGTGCCTTCGCGTCCCGTGAGGCCCTGCACGATCAGTCGCGTGTTCTTATCAACCAGGATTGCCATAAGAATAATTCCTCACTTGCATTTGTTTCCTTGTCATTCCGAGGTAACGAGGAATCTTGGTGTTTGTCTGCAGTGGTGTCACCGCCGACGAACACCACGGTCCCTCGCTTCGCTCGGGATGACAGCGGCGTTGAAAGTCATCGCGCCGCAGCCACAACTTTATCGGCGGCATCCTTCATGGTGTCGCACACCACGAAGTTGAATCCGGATTCCACCAGGATCTTTTTGCCCTCGTCCACGTTGGTACCCTCGAGGCGCAACACTACGGGAAGCTTGATGTTAGTTTTCTTCGCGGCTTCCACCACGCCAGTGGCCAAAGTATCCACGCGCAGAATGCCACCAAAGATATTGATCAGCACCGCTCGCACGTTTTTGTCGCTGAGCAAAATTTCGAAAGCGTGCGCGACCTGCTCGGCATTTGCGCCTCCCCCAACGTCGAGGAAGTTCGCGGGCATGCCGCCGGCGTACTTGATGATATCCATCGTCGCCATCGCCAGCCCCGCGCCGTTCACCATACATCCGACGCTCCCGTCGAGCTTGATGTAGTTCAGGCTGTATTTCGAGGCCTCGACCTCCAGTGGATCTTCTTCGGTAATGTCACGTAATTCTCGAATATCAGGATGGCGAAAGAGCGCGTTGTCGTCGAAGGTCAGTTTCGCATCGAGCGCGAACAGCCGGCCATCGGTGGTGGTGATGAACGGATTGATCTCGACGAGCGATGCATCCGTATCGAGAAACGCCCGGTATAGGTTCGAGAGAAATTGCACTGCCGGATTGATCTGCCTGGCGCTAAGTCCAAGCTTGAAAGCCATTTTGCGCGCCTGAAATGCTTCAAGTCCCATGCCGGGATCGATGTGTTGCTTCAAAATAGCGTCGGGATTTTCCGCCGCGACTTGCTCGATTTCCATTCCACCTGCGGCCGAGGCCATGAACACCGGCTTGCCCTCTGCGCGATCTACCAATATCCCCAGATACAATTCTTTTTCGATGGGCAGAGTTTCTTCGATCAGCAGGCGCCGAACCGTGCGGCCTTCGGGGCCAGTTTGATGCGTGATCAACTTCATGCCCAGCATCCGGCCGGCAAGTTCCGCCGCCTCTCCGACGGACTTGGCGATCTTTACCCCTCCGCCCTTGCCGCGTCCGCCCGCATGAATTTGCGCCTTGACGACCACGCCGGTTGCGCCTGCGCTGAACAATTCTTTTGCCGCGGCGTCGGCTTCTTCTTGGGAAGTCGCTATTATTCCGCGTGGCACCGTCACACCATACTTCTTAAGAATTCCTTTGGCCTGGTACTCATGGATTTTCATAATGACGCTCGTTAGCTAAGAATCGGAAGGAACCTGCTTGCGGCTATCGACTGAGGGCAGCAAACCCTCAATTTTATAGAAGCCCTGTGGATTTGAGCAAACTACCTTCCGCGTCCTTCCAATCGACTGTACATCTAAGTCCAAAGCGGAACAGTCGCGGAGAAGGGACCCGATTAGATTCGCAAGAAAGCGAAGACTCAAACGTGAAAATAATCTCGCTCAACGTCGCGCGACCGCGCCTCACAGTTTATAAAGGATCGACCATCAACACCGGCATTTTCAAGAAGGGGGTGTCGGGGCGGATCATGCTGCGAACGTTGAACCTGGAAGGCGATCAGCAAGCAGATCTCACCGTTCATGGTGGTCCTTACAAAGCGGTCTATGCTTACCCATCAGAACATTACGAGTATTGGCGACACGAACTGCCTGGAATGGAGTTGCCATGGGGGACGTTCGGCGAGAACTTCACGACCCAGGGTCTCAGTGAAGGCCTCAACGAGGACGAACTTCACGTCGGCGACCGCCTTCGAATCGGCTCAGCTACTGTGATGGTCCGTCAGCCGCGCATGCCTTGTTATAAGCTGGCTGCTAAGTTTCAACGGGATGACATGATAGAACGGTTTCTCCTCAGTGGACGCAGCGGGTTTTATTTCTCAGTGGAACAGGAGGGTGAGGTGGGGGAGGGAGACTCCTTCCAGCCTATTTCCCGGAATCCGGAAGGCGTTACGATCGCTGAAATGAACCGGCTCTTCGTCCGCGACAGATACAATCGCGAACTATTGCAGAAGGCGATTGCCACGGCCGCACTACCGGATTCCTGGCGTGAATACTTTGTGCCGAGACTGAAGGGACCGGCCGCGAGGGCGTAATACCTTAATGCCTCTGCTTGAGAATAACGGTTATCCCGTACAATTCCGAATGCATGATCCTCGACGCCCTCCATCGCGTCACTCATCACGGCGAATCGCTGGCGCGGGCGGAAGCTTGCGCAGTGATGACCGAGGTGCTCGCGGGAAAGTGCACCGACGCGCAGATCGCGGCGCTGCTCGTTGCCTTGCGCATGAAGGGCGAAACCGTTGAAGAGATCGTCGGCTTTGCAGAAGCGATCCGCGCCGCGGCGAGACCTTTTCCTATCTCGCTTGCCGCGGCGGATCCTTCCGGATCCGGCGCTCTCGATTTGAGCGGCACAGGTCGCGACGCGCTCCTCGAGTCGTCTCTTGTTGATACCAGCGGCACCGGCGGCGATGCGAGCGGAACTTTTAATATCTCAACCGCAACAGCGTTTGTGACTGCAGGCGCGGGTGTTCGTGTTGCGAAGCACGGCAATCGCAGCATCAGCTCGAAGTGCGGCTCAGCCGATGTGATGGAGGCCCTGGGCGTGAACATCCAGTTGACTCCCGAACAATCCGCGCAGTGTCTGCGGGAAATCGGAATCTGTTTTCTATATGCACCTGATCTGCACTCCTCCATGAAGCAAGTACAGAAGGTGCGGCGGGAGTTGAGGCTGCGCACCATGTTTAATCTGCTCGGTCCGCTCACGAATCCCGCGCACGCATCGGGACAAGTTGTAGGTGTGTATGCGCTTGACATGGTCGAGAGGCTCGCCGAAGCGTTGAGTATGCTGGGTTTGCATCGGGCGTTGGTGGTGCATGGCCTTGATGGACTTGACGAGATCACCATCACTGGACCGACGCGCATCGCGGAAGCGCGCGATGGATCGGTGCGGACATATGAGGTTGATCCCGGGGAGTTCGGCATGAAGCCAGCGACGCTCGAAGAGATTGCTGGCGGAGATGCTTCGGACAATGCGAGGATTATTCGCGAGGTGTTGAATGGGAAGAACTCTCCGCGCCGCGATGTGGTTTTGCTGAATGCCGCGGCCGCTCTGGTAGCGGCCGGGCACGTCGACCATCTGGCGGATGGAATACCACTTGCGGTTCGATCCGTCGATTCGGGTAAAGCGGCCGCCAAACTCGCAGCATTGGTAAACTTCACAACAGTCACTTCGCCGCATCGCTCGTCTCAATCTTAAAACTATTGTTGGTGGTGGGGCTCTCAGGCACGCTGCCGTCGTTGATCACAATTTCTTCCGGCGTTTTTTGGACCTCGACGCGAATCACGCCTTTGCCCTTGCCGCGCACCACTAGGCGTTTCGTTACTTCTCCCCCGGCAAACTTCACTTTGAGGGGAACCTCAGCTCCGGCCGCGCCTAGATTTGCCACCGTAATCGTGAGCATGTAACCTTCCGGCAAGGTCTTGCGCGTGAAAGCCGACTCAACCTTGAAATCAGGCACGCCGCGGTCGCGATAGACCCAATCGTCGAAGAACCACTCCAGATCGCGCTGCGTCTGCGCCTGAATCAATCGCGGCAGATAAGAAGGTTCTTTATCCTCCCCTGGCCGGTAGGCGGCGAGAGCTTTCTTCAATGCCGGATCGCCGACCATGTCGCGCAGCATCCACCACACGCACATCGCTTTGCTGCGATAAAGTCCCTCGTCGGCGGAATTCACCAACGAGTGGTTCACTTCATCTTCGGATCGCGGCGGGATAGTCTGCGTGGCTTTTTCGCTATCTACCACGCTGAACGCGGAGCTGTGCAATCCCATGTAATCGAGCGCAGACTGACGTCCACTCTGCTGTTCGAGATAAAGCGCCTGCGCGAAGTGGGCGAGACCTTCGTTGATCCAGGGTCGCGCCGAAGAAAAAGCCGCATGCGTGAGTTGGTGTGCGGCAACCAAGCCCGCCAATTTGGGGTCCGTTCTAGCCAGCGGTGTAAGTAACAGAGCGCCGCTCTCGAATGGTGCTGCATTTGCATCGGCGAGATCGGCAGTTTCGGCCTTCGAACGCGGCGCCCCAAACCATTCCGTAATGAGTGGTACGACCTTTTCTGCGGCATCGGCATAGTTCACTGCCGAAGAATCGTGACCGGACAAGAAGTGAACGGCGATATCCGCACGCTCCGCGACTTCGTAATTGGCAATCACAAAAGTTGGCACCGCCGAAGCCATCGACCGGTAGGTGCAATCCGCTACGAACTGATGTATCACTTCGTGCGCCGTCGGACATGCCGTCGCATTCACCAGAAGTTCAGGTTTTTCATTTTCGTCGTCGCTCGACACTGTGATTTGCACGTGCATGGTGGAAGCGGCCTCCCGTGCCTTCCACCGGCTCAACACTTCGAACAAGTCCGTACCTTCGGAGAGACTCGCAGCCTCGGTCGCGATCGGATACCACGCAACGTACCCCACTCCGCGTACCGCCGTGAATTTCGTGCTGATCTGATCCCAATCAGTGCTGTGGGCCGTGGTTTCGGGTGTATCGATGCGCGTGAGCCGCGTCGCATCCAGCACGATGACGCCTTCATAGGCGACCTCAAGATCGATGGTCCCCCTGGGAGCTATTGCGTCTGGCAAAGTCACAATTGCCTCGGAAAGCGCCCCGGTGTGATCGGTGTCAGAGTTGTAAGGTTGTGAGGCGAACTCCAAGGGCTTGCCGTTAGCTTTGATCGATAGCCAGCTTAGCGAGGAAGAAATTTGCAGCACCGCGGTTTTTTGGAGAGTTCCTGAATCATTCCGCAGAGTGATGTGGCCGCGAACCCCAAGTCGCTGTTGCGAGGGATCGATTTGGACATGCAGGTCGTAATGCGTAAACGAGAAGGCTTCGCGGTCACGAGAAAGTGCATGTGTTAGAGGGGCAAAGAGAAGCAAGAGCAGGAGAAAGAACAGTCGCGGCCCACGGTAGTTCACTTCGCACCCGAGAGCGCCTTTTTATCCTGATCCTGCGACCGTCTCTGCCGCACGATTTCGTACATCACCACGGCACCCGCAACCGACACGTTCAGCGAAGGCACTTTTCCAAGCATCGGAATCGAAACCAGAAAGTCGCATTTTTTCTTCACTAAATCGTGCAGGCCCTTACCTTCCGCGCCCAGAACCAGCGCGCAATCCATGTTGTAATCGATGGCATCGTAGGTTTGCTTCCCGCGTTCGTCCAAACCAACCGTCCAGATGTTACGTTCTTTTAGTTCTTCTACCGTGCGGGCGATGTTCGTGACTTTCGCGATCGGCAAATGTTCGCTGGCTCCCGCCGAAGACTTTGTGACTGTGCCCGTGACGGCCGCTGCACGCCGTTCGGGGATCACCACGCCATCGGCGCCCGCAGCATCGGCTGTGCGCAAAAGCGCACCGAGATTATGCGGATCTTCCACACCGTCGAGTACGAGCACGAAGGAATACCGTCCGCGCTTGGCGCCAACCACATCGTCGAGGTCGCTGTACTGTTTGGCGGAGGTGACTGCGACCACTCCCTGATGAGCTGCGTTGCCGGCCATGCGGTCGAGCTCAACCCGTGACAGGAAGCGAACCGGTACGCCGAGTTTCCGGCACTCTTCGATCATCCGCTGCAGGCGGATGTCGTTCCGCTCCTTCGCCATCCCGACCCACTGAAAAGCCCGTCCTCGAGCTTTGATCGCCTCAGTGACGGCGTTGATGCCGTAGATATAGTTCATGAAGTATTCAGTGTACCGAAAGCTGTTGTTTTAGCAGAGCCCAGCGGTTGCCGCGCACGATCGGCAAGGCCGGCCCGGGAAGGGCACGACTTAAGTTCTTAGCCTGCCCTGAGCAAGCGAAGCGCGCCGAAGGGTGCCGCAAGGGCCTGCACTACCGCGGAAGAGCGGCGCTTCAGCGCCGCGAAAGCGCCACAAATCACACGGGCTTTAGCCCCCGTGGTTTGCGCGGAGAACTCCAAGAATGTCCGCCGGTTCAGGCCGCTCCGTGTAATCTTCGTTCGCCGAAGCATAGAGAACCGAGCGATCACGGTCGATGATGTAGGTCGCTGGGATCGGCAGTTCCCAACTATCGTCGCCATTTACGAACGGCAAGTTGACGAAGGCGCGTTGGTAGACTGCTCGCTGTTCATCACAGACGCGGTAGGTCAGACCGAACTGCCGGGCCACTATGTTGCCTGCATCGGAGAGCAGCGGGAAGCGCAGCTTGTGCTGGTCGCGCATGCAAAAGGATTGCTGCACCGTCTGCGGCGAAATCGCGACCAGCGGTGTTCCCGCACGTTCGATCTCCGGCAGGATGAGATTCATGGCCTCCATCTGACCAACGCAGAACGGGCACCAGCGGCCGCGGATGAAGCAGAGCACCAGCCGTCCTTTGGAGAGCAATTCGGATGAAGAGACAATCTTGCCGTCGTGATCTGGAAGCTGAAACTCCGGAATCTTTTCGCCGACGGGCAGGATATTTGCGGCCAGCCGTTTTTGCTTTAACTCTTCGACAGCTCGGGCGTGAATGGCCTGCGTCTCAGCAGAAACGTACTTCGCGATCAGTTCCTTGCGCTCGGCGAAGATTTCGCGCAGTGAACGAACGTCAGCTTCCGGGGACGTCTCTTCGAGGGAGCGCCATTTCATGACGTCAATTGTGCACCGATAAGAACGCCTTGGTCGCCTTCGCACACTACCGACACTTCAGGGCTGCTAGGTTTGACTCGAACAATAATGCTTCTTCCCACTCCAAAGCGTTCGACGTAGTCCTTTACCGCGTCGGTCGACAGGAATGGTTTTTCGTGAATCCCGGTATACAGCTCGCCTTCGATTCGGTACGAATAGACAATCTCCACACTTGGGCAGCCAAACCCCGACGAACTGACTGGAGGCGCGGTAATAGTCGCATTCGCAAAAGGCCACCGACTCGTGCCACGCACTTTCAGCCAGTGCACGAAGGCGTTAAATGCGTAAGCTATAGCCTTAAGGAGATATTCGAAGAGAGCGTCCATGTGAATGGCTCGTTCTGGAGACTGGCCACTGGCCACTGGCCACTGACCACTGATCACTGACCAGTGCTTCTACACCCCCGGCAACTTCATCCCCGCCATCCTGCGCGCGAAGCTGGGCTTGCCCATCTGCTTGAACATTTTTTTCATCTGCGCGTACTGGCGGAGGAGGTTATTCACTTCCTGCACACTGGTGCCGGAGCCGCGGGCGATGCGTTTGCGGCGGCTGCCGTTGATCACTTCGTGATGATTGCGCTCGTGCATGGTCATCGAGTTGATGATGGCTTCGACGCGGTTGATCTGTTTTTCGTCCACGTTGTCGGCGGCCTTCTGCAGTCCGGAAAAAGGTCCGATTGAGGGCAGCATGCCGATCAGGCTCTTCATCGATCCCATCTTCTTCACTTGCCGCAACTGGTCGCGAAAATCTTCGAGGGAGAAGCCGTCGCCGGTGAGGGCTTTGGTGGCCATCTCCTGCGCCTTTTTCTTGTCGATTTGTGATTCGGCGCGCTCGATTAGCGAGAGGATGTCGCCCATGCCGAGAATGCGCGACACGATGCGGTCGGGATGAAACGGCTCCAGCGCATCGTATTTCTCGCCCACGCCGATGAACTTGATGGGCTGGCCCGTGACCTGCCGGATGGAAAGCGCTGCGCCGCCGCGAGCGTCGCCATCCATCTTGGTGAGGATGACGCCAGTGAGCGAGAGCTTTTTGTGAAACTCATCGGCGGAGCGCACCGCGTCCTGCCCAGTCATTGCGTCAGCGACGAACAGAATCTCCGAAGGATTCAGCAGCTTCTTCAGCGACTGCATCTCGTTCATCAGTTCGTCGTCGATGTGCAGACGCCCGGCGGTGTCGACGATCAGAACGTCGCAGCCGGAAACGATGGCCTCGCGGCGCGCTTCTTTCACCAGTCGTTCGACGGTAGCTGTGTTTGCCTCAGTCACCTCGCCTTCGTAGATCTGAGCCTTGACCGCCTGCGCCACAATTTTCAACTGCTCGCGCGCCGCAGGACGGTAGACGTCGACCGAGACCAGCAGCGGACGATGCCCTCCCGCTTTGAGCCAGTGTGCCAGCTTGCCCGAGGTAGTCGTTTTGCCCGAGCCTTGCAGCCCGGCCATCAGCACAACTGAGGGCGGCTGCGAAGCGAACTTCACGCGCGCCGTGTCCTTGCCCAGCGTCTCGACCAGTTCATCGCGCACGATCTTGATGACCTGTTCGCCAGGCGAGAGCGCGGTCAGCACTTCCTGGCCCACAGCCTTGGCCTGGATGCGGTCAATCAATTCTTTGACCACTTTGAAATTGACGTCGGCTTCAAGCAGCGCGAGTCGAATTTCGCGCAAGGCTTCGGCGATGTTTTCCTCGCTCAGCCGGGCCTGGCCGCGAAGGGACTTAAACGCGCGCTGGAGTTTTTCTTGAAGATTCTCAAACATAGAGGTAAGGTGCCATTTTAGCAGCCGGACCGCGTGGTATAGGCTGGAACCTTGCAACGGCATTGCTCGTAACACTTTTATGGAACCTACGGCGGCTACGACTCTCGCTCAACCCAGCCAAGCTGGCCTTCGAGCCATTGCACCTGCATGGCATACGGCTGTAGTCCTGCTCGTTTTGTTCGGACTTTCTGCGCTCGGCGCACGCCAACAGGGTTTGCCATCCATCGGCCATGGGCATGTCGCGGGCTATCTCACTGTGATCACTTTCGAATGGTCGCTAACGGCGTTTATCTGGTTTGGCATCCGGCGCCGGGGTATCGACATGCGTGAATTGATCGGCGGAAGCTGGCCCAGTGCGCGGGCAGTGCTGCGCGACCTGGGTATTGCCGTTTTGTACCTGGTTGCTGCCAGTTTGGTTTTGCAAGGTCTGGGTTACTTGCTGAAGGTGACCTCAACCCCTGGCGTGCTTAGCCTTTTCCCAAACGGACTAATCGAGGATGTGTTTTGGGTCATGCTGTCGTTGACGGGTGGTATTTGTGAAGAGATTTTTTTTCGCGGCTATCTGCAAAGGCAGTTCGCAGCCCTGACCAAAAGCACGGCGGCGGGACTGATTCTCCAAGGCGTGGCGTTTGGTGCGTCCCATGGATATCAGGGCTGGAAGTATATGTGCGTCATCGCGGTTTATGGTTGTTTCTTTGGACTCCTGGCGTACTGGCGGCGCAGCCTGCGGCCGGGCATGACGGCCCACTTTGTGCAGGACGCCGTAGGTGGCCTTCTTGGCGGACGTCTTATGTAATAGATCGCGAATACTCTGGAATTTCCTCGCCGGACACGGAGTGCCGGCTTCCCAGTTCTCGAAGGCTACCTAACTTTCGGCCGCACCATCTCAAATCGTTGTGTCGTCCTGGTGTACTGGATGCCGCCCATGCGGCCGATCAGGTCCAGCGAATTACGATCCAAGTGGCCGTCTTTGAGATGTGCGTCGTTCATGTGGATCGCCACAATCTGGCCGATCACAAGGCTGCTGCTCGTGGGCGCGGAAGAGAAGTCGAGAATCTGATGAAGGCTGCACTCAAAGCTGACCGGAGACTCGGCGACTCTGGGAGGACGTACGACCTTCGATGGTTGCGGAGTAACCTTTGCCACTTCGAATTCGTTCACCGACGCATCGTATTCGCCGCTGGTCAAATTCATCGCCTCGGCGAGTTCGCAGGTGACGATATTGACGACAAATTCCCTGGTCTCGCGAATGTTCCGCAACGTGTCTTTGGCGTCGCCATGGCCGGCTTCGGCCTGCCTGGGCCGTCGAAGTCCGGGCGCAAACGCTAACAGCGGCGGATCGACGCACACTGCATTAAAGAAGGAGAAAGGAGCGAGATTCGGCTGTCCCGATGCGCTGATCGTCGACACCCAGGCAATCGGGCGCGGCGCTACGGAATTGAGCAGGATGCCGTAGAGTTCGCTGTGCGAGAGGTTCGGAGGCGTGACGACCATTCCATCGAGTATAACTTTTCACGCGCTTACTTCGTTGCACCGAATATTTCCTTCGCCGCAACCACCGTGTTGCAGTGAATGGTCACGGTATCCTCCACATTCTGCGCATACCCACCGGCGAAGGTAACCATCACGGGAATGTCTGCGGGCGCGAGCTGCGCGGAACACCAATTCATCACGCTGCTTCAATCCCTCGATTGTCAAAGAAAGGCCGCCCAGTTGGTCTTCTTTGTAGGGGTCGGCGCCGGCGAGATAGCAGATCAGATCAGGCTCGAACTGGCGCAGCCCCGAACTCAGCGCGTTGTCGAGCCAGGCCAGATAATCATGGTCTTCGACGCCATCGGGCAGGTCCACATCAATGGAGGACGGCGGCTTCCACAGTGGATAGTTGTTGTGCTGGTGCAGCGAGATGGTGAAAACATCCCTGGCGTGCACCCCGCGCATCCTGCCCCGAAGGGCTGAACTCGGGGGCGACGAACTCCGCGTCGAAGCCCCCGCCGAAGGCAACGGCTCGCTTGCAGTTTGCGTACCGGCAAAAATCACAGCCGTGCCGTTGCCCTGGTGCACGTCGCAGTCGACCGTCATTGCTGTGCGAATCTTGTCGTCGCGCTGCAGCCGCCGGATCGCCACGGCTACGTCATGAATCATGCAGAAGCCTTCGCCGTGGTCGGGGAAGGCATGATGAAAGCCGCCGCCAATGGTGATGCCGACGCCGTCGGCCAAAGCCTTTCGCGCTGCCACAATCGATCCCCCGGCGGCCAACCAGAAGGCTTCCACCAGATCGCGAGAGTAAGGAACCTCCATTTCCATTTCTTCGCGCGGGCTAAGCGTGCCGGTCTTCAGCTTGTGCACATACTCCGGCTTGTGGACCAGCAAAATGTCCTGATCAGTGGCGGGCTCAGGTTCCAGAAAATCTCCAACTTCGGCAATGCCGCTCGCAAGCAGCCGGTCGCGGATGCGCCGATATTTTTCAGCAGGGAAGACATGCTCACCGATCGGAAGGTAATACGCGTCGCTGTAAGCCAGCTTGAAGGGCAGCATTCAGCACTCAGCATTCAGCACTCAGCCAGTCTGGTACTGAAGGACTCCATATGATACGCCAGGATCAATTGCAACCACATTGTCGCAGGGGATTAGCAAAGGCTGGTGCACCATCAGGTGGCTGAATGCTAAGTGCTGAATGCTGATTGCTCGACCTTACCGCTTTTTCCCCGTCGCCACGGTAGGAGTCATCATCGCCCGGCGCACCGGCACGATCGCTCCTTTCGCAGGATCGGCGGCGGCATTGGCGCGGGTGAGCACTTCCTCCTGAATGTACTGCACGAACTCCTGAATCTGACGCTGCATCTCCTCCATGCGCTCCCGCATTTGCAGGATGATCGCAATGCCGCTGATGTTCACCGCCAAATCGCGGGCCAGCGTCAGGATGAACTCCAGGCGCTGCAGATCTTCGTCGGTGTAGAGGCGAGTGTTGCCCTCGGTGCGTGACGGCTTGAGCAGTCCCTCGCGTTCATAGAGGCGCAGCGTCTGCGGATGAATGCCATACATCTCGGCCACCGCTGAGATCATGTACGCGCCCTTGGATTTGCGTTTGGTCATGTGTCCGGAATTCTCGCCGCAACCAATTTACAACAAAACAAGTCGGGCCACGGATGACACTGATTCCCACGGATCCAAAAGGCTAAATCCGTGTAAATCTGTGCTTATCCGTGGCCCAAAGTCTAGGCGACAGGTTCCGGCTTCTCAATAGGTGAGGTCCATCCTGAAGGCTTCAGCGCATGGTTAATCGCATAAGCCACGAAGCCAGCCGCGATCAGTATCATGCCGAACCAGAAGGAGCTCATGTTCCACACTTGCTCATGCTCGCTGCGGATGATGGAAAAACCCAGCAGTAGCATCGGAGGGATGCCGATCGCGATCGCGCCAAACAATCCGCCGGGAACACGAAACGGGCGCGGGAGATCTGGCTCACGGAAGCGCAGCACTGCCAACGCGACGAACTCCAGCAGCAGGCTGAAGCCATAAAGAAGGATGTCGAGCGTCACCAGCCGGGCAAAGCCCAAGCCGAGGCACATGGCCCAGCACATTGCCAGCGCCACAATGGCAACCCAGGGTGCGCGGGACTTTTTCTGAAGCTTGGAGAAGATTCCGGGCAGCATGCCGTCTTGGGCCATCGCCAAAGGCAGCCGCGAGTAGCTCATTACCAACGCATTGAACATTCCGAAGGCGCTGATGACCCCACCGAGAACCACGCCAATGCGCAGCAGCGGCCCACCCAGCAGGCCGGCAATATCAGCCCAGGAGCCGGTCTCCCACGCGCTCGGAGTTAGCCCCGTCATCCACATCGCGGCGAAGGGAAGCACATAGCTCAAAGCCACAATCGCCACTGCAACCAGCATCGCCCGCGGATAGGTCCGCTGCGGCTTTTCAACTTCGGTAGCGATGGTTGAGGCATTGTCCCAGCCCATGTAATTCCACATGCAGATGAGCAGCCCACCGAGAATATCAACGGTGGAAGTGGTCGGCTTGGTCACCGCGTTGGCCAACGCGCCCATCTTGAAAGGAGCCAAAACGACGATGGCCACAAACGGAGCCGAGAGCGCGAAGAACAGCCACAGGGACGTCAGCGATACCACTTTCACGCCCGCAATATTCAAGAGAGCGCAAGCAATTACCACGGCCAGCGCGACCCACCATCCGCGATTGCCTTGCTGGAACCACGGGAACATGCGCGTCAGATACGCCACGAACAGCGTGGGATAAATCGCCATGTCGAAAATCGACGCTACCAGCGAGAGCCAGGCTTCCTGAAATCCCCAGAAATTTCCCATGGCGCGTCGGACCCAGGCATAGTAGCCGCCTTCATACGGTAGCGCGCTCGAAAGCTCGCCAATCATGAAGGCCGTGGGCAGGCTCCAGAGCAGCGGAGTGAGCAGCAGAATCAGAATGGCGCGTCCGTAGCCGGCTCCGTGGACGATGTCTTCGGTGCCGTAGGTTCCGCCCGACACCATAAAGAAGGTAGCGGCGACCAATGGCCACAAGGTCAAGCGAACGAATTTTTTCCGGTTGGGGGCTTTACCAGGAACCACGGCGAGAGGTTGGAGATTTCCGGTTTGTTGACGCGGGGCGCTAGCTGTTGCCAATTTCGATGGCTTCCTCCTCAAGCGACTCACTCTCAGCTACTCCGCAGCGGGCTGGTCTTCTTTCGAGTTCGTCTTCGAAAGCGTGCTCGAGCTTTCTGGTTTGTTTAGATTCCAGAAATTCCGCTGGAGTTAGTTCGCATTTGTGAGATTACGGGAAATTTCCACGGATGCAAGAAAAATGTGAAATTTCTCAGGAAATTTTTGTCAAAGAGGTCAGCGTCGGAGGTAACGGCAAAAGCTTTGCTGCAAGGGCTGCGACGAACCGGGGCGAGCCAGCCTGTTGTCGTGTTATCCCTCTCGATTTATCATTCCGCAACCGCTTTGGAGGCGGACCTATTGAGACTACCGTTTCTCGTCGTTCTAGCTTTCTCCCTGGCTGTCCTTTCTACTGCGCAACCCACCCACGCACAAAACGCTTTCACTCCGGATCAGGTGAAGTGGGGATCTGCACCCCCATTCCTCCCTCCCGGGGCGCAACTCGCCGTCCTCGAAGGCGACCCCATGGCCTCCTCGGGCGATTTCACCATTCGTCTCAAGATGCCGGACGGCTACAAAGTCGCCCCTCACACGCATCCCCACAGGGAGAACGTTACCGTCCTGTCGGGCACACTCAAAGTCGGTATGGGCGATCAATTCGAGGCCAGTAAAATGATGAGTTTCGACGCAGGCAGTTTTGCTTATCTCGATCCGTCCATGCACCACTACGCGGCCGCTTCCGGGGAAACGGTGATCCAGATCCACGGAATGTCACCGGTGAAGTTCAATTACATTAATCCAGCCGACGATCCCAGCATGAAGAAGTAGGGGTGGAGATTTGAAAGGGCCCGGCTTTCGGCCGGGCCCTCAATGTTGTTCCAGCCTTCCCGACGTTTCACAGCTTCAGTTCCCAAGTCTCGGCAACCAGATCCTTCCGGCTCCAACTGGAGTGCCTCTTTCTTGCGACTATTTTGAAGCCGGCGTTCTGATAGATGCTGCGAGCGGCGATCAGCTCGCTCTGGGTCCACAGCAGGATTTTTTTGTAACCGGCCCGTAGGGCAAATCGAACACACTCCTCGACTAGTCGCTTTCCAATCCCTAACCCCCGCGCCGAGGGCTCCACCAGGAGCAGGCGAAGTTTGGCTACGGTTTGAGATTTCTTCACCAGAAATACCGACCCAACATTTTCGCCATCCCTCTCCGCGATCCAGCAGGCTTCGCGTCCGGGATCGAATTTCTCGATAAATTCAGCAACAATTCCGGCGATGAACGCCTCCATGCGCTCGTCGTAGCCGTATTCCTGGAAATAAAGCACGCCGTGCCGCCACACCACCCATCCCATATCGCCAGGCCTGTGGTGCCGGAGAACGTACGATGTTGTGGTCGCGGTTCCAGGATTTAGCACTGACTCGACCGTCTGCATCGAGTGCAGTAGATCGGCCTGCTTCCCAGGAGAGAGCTTACTCAGGATGTCCCTCACCTGCTGGTCGGATCGGGCGTTCAGCGGCTCGAATACCTGCCGCCCTTTCTTTGTGAGCGCCAGCAGAGTCTGACGCGTGTCGTGGGGAGACTCCTTTTTGTCGATCAGATTGTCTTTCTCGAAGCCGCTCAGAATCCGGCTCAGGTAACCCGGGTCGAGCCCCAAGGCATTGCCCACTTCCGCCGCCGTCGACTGTTTGCGGTTCGCCAATTCGTACAGAACCCGCATCTGCGTCAAGGAAAGAGAGCTATTGAGGAAGCCTTCGTCCAACAGCCCGAGATGCCGAGTGTAGAAGCGGTTGAAACGGCGGATGGCTGCGATGCGGTCATCGGAAACGGGGGAAGGGGCCGTGGAAGCCATGCTCTAGTATTGATAAGGAATGTTGACTTAGTCAAGTAAATTATATGACGGCGTCAATTTAATTTGAAAGGGAGAGAGTGCCAAACGTATCGACCACAGGCACTTGGACTTTCCCGATTGAACCGTCAGGCTAGACTTTCTTCCACAACTCTTCGCGCGGATCTTCGGGATTGAGCTTGGCAAGTTCCTTCAGCAGTTCCTTGGTGCGCTCGTCCCGTGGCATGGGCACGCTGACGGTGATCTCTACGATCTCGTCGCCGCGCACGCCTTCCTTCGTAGCCGAGGGCACGCCCTTTTCGCGTAACCGCAACTTTTGTCCCGGCTGCGTGCCGGGTGGAATCTTCAGCAGCGCCCGCCCATCAATGGTTGGCACTTCGATCTTGGCGCCCAGCGCTGCTTCGGTTGCACTGACTGGAACCGTTAGGTAGATATCGTCCCCGTCGCGCCGGAATACAGGATGCGGCTCGATCCGGATAATCACGTAGAGATCGCCCGCCGGTCCGCCGTGTGCTCCAGCGTTGCCCTTCCCCGCGAGGCGGATGCGCTGCCCGTCACGCGTCCCGGCCTTAATACGCACTTCCATCGGCTCGGTGCGGCTCACCGTTCCCTCGCCGTGGCAGGTTGGGCAGGTAGAAATATTCTTGCCGGTGCCCTGGCAGTTCGGACACTGCACATTGAACTTCATCCGGCCGCCGGTCTGCGTAATCTGTCCCGTGCCATTGCATTCCGAACACTTTCCTGGCGCTTCGATGTATCCCTGCCCGTGGCAGGTGGTGCAAACATCTTGCCGCGTGATGTTGAGCCGCATGACGCCACCGCGAATGGCCGTCCAGAACGGTACGTTTACCTGATACTCAAGGTCGGAGCCCGCTTCGGGTCCAGTTTCAGCCGCCGCTCCTCGTCCGCCGCCAAAGATTCCCGAGAAAATGTCGCGAAATCCGCCGCCACCGCCACTTCGCCGGGCTCGACCCGCGCCATCCACCAGGTCCGAGAAGTCGAAGCCGCTGAAGTCAAAAGGTACGCCCTGTCCACCCGCGTGCCCTGCTCCACCGCCGGGAAACCCTCCCGGCGCGCCGCTTCCTCCAGCAAATCCCCCAGTCCCGCCGCCACGCGCGTACGCTTCCGCCGTCGCGGGGTCGATGTTGTCGGAATAAAAGCCAACCTGATCGTAGATCTTCCGCTTCTTGGGATCGCTGAGGACGTCGTTGGCCTCGGAGAGCGTCTTGAACTTCTCCTCGGCCGATTTGTCCCCAGGATTAACGTCAGGATGGTACTTCCGCGCCAGCTTGCGAAACGCTTTGCGAATCTCCTCCGCCGACGCGGACTTCTTCACTCCCAGAATCTCGTAATAATCTTTTTTGGAAGTCGTTGCCATCTAAGATGTGCGCCTGTACCGCCGAATCCTACCGAAACTTGTCATCCTGAGCGGAGTTTCCGTGCGCGAAGCGAACGGCAACTCAGTCGAAGGACCCCATACCTTTGAATCCCACTGCGAACTCTCCTTCCCGCGCTGGCAGCATCATGAGAACGCCCAGCTAGGTCCCTGTCACCGCACGCTTGAAAGGGGTCCTTCGACGCCGTGGGTGCTTCGCTCCGCGACGCACCGACTCCGTCAGGATGACAATCTAACGGTCCGACTTCAGTTCACTGTCCGTTGCTTCTCTTCTTGTAACATGACCACCGGCCCTGACGGTGGCGCATCCACATAGACCGGAATCGGACGTGCGCCATTCGGTGTTGAGACAAAAAACTCCCACAACTTCTCATCCTCAGCCAGGCTGAGGAA
Source organism: uncultured Acidobacteriota bacterium (assembly GCA_963717205.1). Taxonomy (GTDB): domain Bacteria; phylum Acidobacteriota; class Terriglobia; order Terriglobales; family Acidobacteriaceae; genus Sulfotelmatobacter. The sequence goes on from CAVQVP010000004.1 coordinate 269,369, forward strand.
ATACGTCTGTTCATTCACCTGAAAATCCATCGTTCCCCCGCCCCGCAAAATTTAAGGAGTTCCCGTAACTGCATCGGCAGCACTGTGGGAACTCCTCAACGCTTCCATCTCCCCGCATGACCGCTAGGGATCCTTCGATTGCGTGGATGCTTCGCTTCGCGAAACATCCACTCCACTCAGGATGACAAGTTATTTCTTGTCCTCTACATCCACGTACTCAGCGTCGATGACGCCTTCGTCTTTCTTCTGACCGCCGCCGTTGCCCCCAGGGCCGGCACCAGCTCCATCAGTCGGAGCACCCGGCCCTGCGCCCGCAGCCGGGCCCTTCGCCTGCGCCGATTTGTACATCTCTTCGGCCAGCTTGTGCGAAGCCTTGGTCAGGTTCTCGCGCGCCTTATCCATCTGCGCCTTGTCATTCGACTCGAGCGCTTTCTTGGCATCGGCCACAGCGTTCTCAACATCACCACGCTCCGAGCCGGAGATTTTGTCTCCGTTCTCCCGCAGCATCTTCTCGACGTTGTAGACCATGCTATCGAGTTGGTTCTTGGCCTCGATCGCATCGCGCTGTGCCTTGTCCTCAGCGGCATGCGCGTCGGCTTCTTTCGCCATGCGCTCGACCTCTTCCTTCGACAACCCAGAAGACGACGTGATCGTAATCTTCTGGTCCTTGCCCGTAGCCGTGTCTTTCGCGGTTACGTTCAGGATGCCGTTCGCGTCAATGTCGAAAGTCACTTCAATCTGCGGCACTCCTCGCGGAGCGGTCGGAATCCCGGTCAGATGGAACTTGCCCAGAGTCCGGTTCTGCGCCGCCATGGGACGCTCGCCCTGCAGCACATGCACCTCAACCGAAGTCTGATTATCTGCCGCGGTCGAGAACGTCTCCGTCTTCTTAGTAGGAATGGTCGTGTTCCGCGGAATCATCGGCGTCGCCACTCCGCCCAGCGTTTCAATCGAGAGCGACAGCGGAGTAACGTCCAGCAGCAAAAGATCTTTCACCTCGCCGCCGAGCACGCCACCCTGAATCGCCGCCCCAATCGCGACCACTTCATCGGGATTCACGCCCTTGTGGCCTTCCTTGCCGAACAACTCTTTCACCAGCGCCTGAATGCGCGGCATACGAGTCTGTCCGCCGACCAGAACGACTTCCTGGATCTTGCTGGCATCCACGCCTGCATCTTTCATGCACTGCTTGCACGGGCCCACCGACTTCTGAATGATGTCTTCCACCATCGATTCCAGCTTCGCCCGCGTCAGCTTCTTCACCAGATGCTTCGGACCGCTGGCGTCTGCCGTAATGAACGGCAGATTGATCTCGTGCTCCATGGTGGTCGAAAGCTCAATCTTCGCCCGCTCGGCTGCGTCGCGCAGCCGCTGCAGCGCCATCTCGTTCCCCTTGCCGCGCAGGTCGAGACCTTCATCCTTCTTGAACTCATCGATCAGCCAGTCGACGATTCGCTGATCGAGGTTGTCGCCACCGAGGTGCGTGTCGCCATTGGTGGCCTTCACTTCAATCACGCCCTCTCCGACTTCCAGAATCGAAATATCAAACGTTCCGCCTCCGAAATCGTAGACGGCAATCATTTCGTCCTTAGTTTTGTCGAGGCCGTAGGCCAGCGCCGCCGCCGTGGGCTCGTTGATGATTCGTTTCACATCGAGCCCGGCAATCTGCCCGGCATCTTTCGTGGCCTGCCGCTGCGCATCGTTAAAATATGCGGGCACGGTAATCACCGCCTCGGTCACTTTCTCGCCGAGGTAGTCTTCCGCAGCCTTCTTCAGCTTCTGCAAAATCAGCGCCGAAATCTGTGGGGGCGTATACTCCTTGCCCTGCGCCACCACCGCCACGTGGTCGCCCGACTTCACCACCTTATAGGGCACCATCTTGATCTCTTCCGTTACCTCGTCATAGCGCCGCCCCATGAAGCGCTTGATCGAATAAACCGTGTTCTCCGGATTGGTGATGGCCTGCCGCTTCGCCACCTGCCCCACCAACCGCTCCCCAGTCTTGGTAAACCCAACCACGGAAGGCGTAGTGCGCCCTCCTTCTTCGTTGGCAATCACTTTGGGCTCACCGCCCTCCATCACCGCCACGCAAGAATTGGTGGTTCCAAGGTCAATTCCAATAATCTTGGCCATAAATTGTCTCCTGTTAACTTACCGTTGATCAAATAAGTGCTTTGTAATCAACGTGCTTATGATTGCCAACAGCTCCATGCTAAGACCTGAGTGGAACGTTGTCAAGGTTTAGATGCGGTGGAGACGCCAGGGGATTCCGACGGAACGGCGGTGATTCATAACTTCCGGGCCAGGCGTAATCTAGTGCCGTGGCAATTCCAAACGAGCTCCTGCAGTCCTTCTTTGACCGTAGCAAATTGCGGTTTGGTCGCTGCCTGGCGCCTGGGATGAATTGCCACAACAGCGTGGTTCAAGCGCATTCGGTCCAAAACTCACAGATTCTGGATCTGCCAGTCAGAGACGGACATGTCAAAGCTTTGACCAAGAGAATTGATAAGAACACCGGACCGGCAATTGACTTCAATGATGTAGGCCGCAATCAAGCCACGACCTTCGGCGGTTTTTGCGCAAGCCACGATTCGGAAATCTTCAAGGCCATCGACACAAAGAGTTTTCAAGCCGACGATCCTGAGCACCTATTCTTGACCTCATATCGAGCTGTAGCTCGGGAACTCCACGCTCTCATGGAGGCAGCCGTGCGAATCCAAGCCTCGTACGAAGATCGGATAAAACTCGGCTTTGACACCGGAAATGAACCCGAACCCGCCGGCATGCTTGCCCTGGAATACATGGTGAAATCGCATTCGACCCATCACTACAAATGCTCCTTTGACAAGGCGTTAATCGCAAAGCGATACGGAGACGTACTGCATGACGTGATCTACATAGGCCATCAGCGGGCGAATGTGGCGGTCTGTTCTCTATTCTCCATTGATCACCAGACTAGGAATGGCGACTACGTCCGAATAGCCTTAAATGTTCTCCCCCAAAGCAGCGAACTGTCGGTCGTCGTTTTTGGATATCTTCCCGAGGACGGCGAACTCGTTAGGCCCTTTCTTCACCCAACATTGACGGCCGAAAAACATTATCAGAAATACCTTCTTTCCAAACTCATCCTCAACAATTGTGAGAACTTCGTCGTGTCCCCCGCGAGCTATGATGACTGGCCTCAAGAAAAAAGAAACGCTATCAGAGACTACTTTGTGAGCACGTTGCTACAGGGGAATCTTGAGGTTGAGAACGAACATTTCTGTCTTTTCTAGATCAGCGGGTGGACCGCCTTTGGCGTCCCCCTCCCCGGAAAAAGGGTGCCCCATGTTTCGCGTCCTTTGCGAAACGTGGGATTCCACGGCCCCATCCTTCCAGCTTTTGTCGGCACACCACACCCCTGTCATCCTGAGCGAAGCGACTGCTTCGCGAATGCGAAGCAGCCGCGCAGTCGAAGGACCCCATGCCCGGCTGAAGTGCCACGAAGTCCGCAAGGAGTCTCGACCCCTGCTCCCGACTGCGCGGGGAGAACTCCCTGGGGTGCCATCGACTGTCCCATCATGCAAGGGATCCTTCGACTGCGTTGTCGCTCGCTTCCGACCGCCAACTCCGCTCAGGATGACAGAGTTGGGCGCCAGCCCCCATTTAGGCGGAAATGACGGGTATAATCGCGTGCTGCAGCGGTCGTCCAGAGGAGCGCATGGTCTTTGCAAAGCGTCTTCGTGAAGGGGTGGTTCGCGGCGACATCACTTGCAGCGTCAGGATTTGGACGAGGCCGCATGTCGCGGAAGGCCGCCGCTATCGCATGGGAGACGGGGAGATCGAAATCGAGTCGGTCACACCGATCGGGTTTCCTGATATTACTCCGGAACTAGCGCGGGAATCCGGCTTCCTTGGAGTACTCGATTTGCTAAAGGTTGCAAAGCACGGTAAGGGCAATAACATATATCTGATTCGATTTCACTATATTCCGCCTCACAGGAAACGCAAGGGCGGCTCGAACAGAAGAATTCCTGATTGAGGAAGTCCCTCAGCGGCTAAAGCCGTCGAGCTTGAGTGCCTAAATCGCAGCGCTGAAAGCGCTGCGCCACCCAAGAGCTGCTTGCCAGCAGTTGCCCGTCGCTTCGCGCACTTGTGAGGCGTGGGATTCCACGGTCGGTCCCATCTCTCTGAGGCTTTTATTTTTGCAGAAGCACATTCAGAAGCTGGGCTAATTCGATTTTCTGAATTTTATCGGAATTGCTGGCAGTATCCCTAGTGAGTTGCGCCAGTTGTTGAGCGGTGATGTGGGCGGCGATGTTTTGCGGAAGATAAATCGTGCGCTGCGGGAGCGACAGTTCCCAGGTTGCCTGGGCACGGCGAATGAGGGGCCAGCGTTGCCGCTCCGAATGTTCGTGCACCTCAGATTTGCCCGCGGTGACGGAAACCAGTTCATCGATCTCAACTTCTGCCCAGCCTTGTGTTCCCGAGATGTGCAACTTCCTTACGATGAAATGGTCGAAAACAACCAGGGATTGATCTGACTTGAAGAGGTCCCGTCCACCGAGGCTCTCCCCAAAATCTGCGCAGGACTGCAAGAAGGCCGTTCGGAGCTGATCCGGCGTTGGGTGAGGCGAGTTCAGCACCACAAACTGAGGAATGACCGGACTCGCTGGTTGCGTATCGGCAAGCCTTGTCGAAGACCTGCCTTCGTTTGAGAACTGTTCGCTCCGCTTCGGATCATCATCATTGGCGGCTCGCTCAGAGGCGGCATCCTCTCCAGCCGCGGGTTTAAGGCTTGCGTTGCGCAACGAAGTCGCAAGCCCTATACCCGGATTCCCTTTGACATAACGAAAGAACCGCGGATGTCCGCGGCGTCTCCAATAGGGCGAGTCGTAGGACTCGACTCCCGCTCCGGAGCGCAGCAGACTGAAAAAGGAATGCTGTACTGGATTGACCACAATGCCGGCGTGTCCACGCCACACTGCGAGGTCGCCGGCTTGCGGAGTGGTTACGCGCTGGAATTGGTCGATGCCTGAATAAAGGTCAATCGATGGGGCGTAGCCGTAGGGGAAGCCTGCACGCTGGTAAAGTGCGTGGACGAAATGGGAACAATCAGATTCGGAGCCGCGATAGTGGCGGAAATCGAGCGCCGCCCCAAGAACGGCCAGGCCTTCGTCCGGTGTTAAGGTATGAACGACCCCTGCGTAGTAGTGAAGGTCGGGGTGTTGGGCCGCGCCCGGAAGGGACACGAGGCGTATCAGAAGTAGAAGAAGGACGCTTTTGGCGGAGGCCCGCATAACGTGTTTTAACGCGCCATGGGGAGGCCGGCCAGATCACAAATGTCCCGCCAAGTCCGCGAAAAGTATCAGGAAGTCAGATGCACCTTAGGTTCGAGGGGTTTAGATAAAGCTGTCGGGTGGCGGGTTGGCACATCCTTTTGCGAAAGCCTGGAAGCGGACTCCGCATCGCTGACGGAGGCGCAACGGGCGGAGCTTGACTATCGCATCGCCCGGCATGAGCAGAATCCCTCCGATGTCATTCCGTGGCAGCAGGTCAGGGCGAGCCTGTTTAAGAAACCGTGACGTTCCCGGTTGTCTGAGAGCCGCTGAATAGAGCGCAAAACAAAACGCCCCAGGCTCATTCGAGTCGTGGGACGTATGTCGATCAGCCCTCCCCCAAGTGCTGCTCAATCAGAAGACTAAACTCAAGCCGCACATCGGTAAATGGCTAGTCCGGGCCATTACCAGCCTGAAGGTAACCGGCCGGCTTTCTACTTCACCGGAATCAAATCAAACTTCCCGGATCCCTCCTCATAGAACAGCGCGCCGTCTTTCGCGTCGCCGCCGCTCCAGTGTTTGTGTCCACCAGGGACGCGTAAGAAGTCGCCTGCGGCTACACGCTTTTCTCCCGCATCGTCCTTGTACAAATATGCGCCCTTCAGCACGACGATCCAGACATCGTTCGTGTGCGTGTGCATCCCGTTATCCTGTCCCGGATCGAACTTGGTAAAAGTGGCGTGCGCTCCCATGTTGGGGTCACCCCATATCTTGGCCATGGATACGCCCTTGACGCTTGTCGTGTAATTTGCTTGATCCGAGGAGACATAAACGACTTTCTTCATTTCGTTCTGCCCGTGTACTCGCCCCACGGACCACGCGGCGATGATTGCCGCCGCTATTCCAGCTAGCAACAGTGATCGCTTCATTGAATTCTCCTTTTCCGTTGCAGTTTCTGATTGAACTCCAAGGCTCCCGCATCTTACACCCCGGCCGGTTCCAGCGCGTTCAACTCCACCTCCGCTGCATGTAGCCTATCTGTTGCTAACGCGGGACCACCGTCTAGCCTCCGCCTCGGGTCCGGGGCTAAGAATCGAATCATTTTGAATTCACCGACCTCGGGGGGCGTAGTCAACCAGAATCGCCTCTGATAAGTTTAAGAGATCAAGAAAGGTGAGTTAAGGTTCACGGGTACCCGCCGTCCGCACACCTGCCTCAAAAACAAAGACCCATTCATTCCATTTCTACATGCCACAATGGCTCTCCGCCGAGTGAATGGTAAAACCCCCAACCAGCCAGCGCTACCACGCTAAGCAGGGTGAGAATGAACGTGCCCATATACCATGCGGAGAAGTCGGCGGTGAACGGGACATTCGACAGCATGTTGACCGTGAAGATGGCGCAGGCCAGCGGGATGAGTCCGAAGCGGTAGACGATGAGCACAGCGATGGCGTAAACGAGAGTCCACGTCGGCAAATCCACCGCCATGTGGGAGGAAGTAAGCCCTTGAGGCAGCGCGTAGAGGGCAACGAAGGCAATTGCGGCCAGCCAATCTTTGCGGAGCACAATCTTCAGTCCGAGGAGCAGGAAGAAGAACCCCAGCGTCCCCAGAATCGAACTGGGAATTTGCATGAGCCACGCGCCCAGCGCCTCACGCCCGCCAGCGAGGTACTCGATTTGACCGAGACTGGGTACGGCTCCCATGTGGATCGTAACGATCGACCGGATCTGAATGATGAGAACCCAGAGGACTCCCAGCATCACTCCAAATAAAATGTCGCGCCCTACCAGCGGATCGCGAAACTGGCCCGACAGCAGACGGCTCCACGAAATAATGGTTTGCGGCCAGCGCCGCCGCACCCACGGTTCGAGCGCAAGATACAGCAGCCATGTTGTGCCGGAGACAAACAGGCCCGTGCTGACCGCGAGGATAAGCAGGAGAAGGCTGTCAATTCCGGCAACCATGTGCCCGCGGCACAGCCACAACAGAATCTCGAGCGCAAACATCACAACCGCCAGACGCAAAGCGCCTTCGCGATCGCCGCGTCCCTGGCGATAGTTCAGCCGTGCCAGGCGAACCGCACCAAGAAATAAAGCCAAAAACAATACAATTGTGATGGCCTGTTGCACTTTCTTTCCAGTCGATTCCGGAGCTTTCATGCGATCCGGTTTCGTCCAGTCGCCGAGAAGCGAGAAGAAAACAGGTTTTCCTTGCCACGAAGCGGCTTCCACGCGAAGCGGTCGCGTCGTCCCCGGCCAAGCGCCGGTCCATGCCATTCGCGTGTCAGAGTTCGCCAGCGAGTTCCAAGCCGGCTCCGTTTTTTTGAACTGCGAGAGATCGAGTCCGGCCGCAGAAAAGAAAACATTCCAATCAAACAGCGCCAGCTGCGCACTCGAACTATCCTTTTGCGGCGGAATCGCCTGGAAATAAGTGAGTCGCCCCTGCGGATCGAGTTCTACATTAATCATCCCCGAAAGAGTCGTCGGAGGATCGCTCTCCGTCACAATGCCAGGATTGAGTAACTGGTCGCGAAAGCCCTGCGCGACCATGTCATCGGGACTCTGCCGGTACCAATATGCGAGCAGCGAAGGCCGCGCCCCGAGGACGGCATCCCAATTGGGTCGTGGTTTGTCGTTCTTCTCAACGTAATCCTGGAAGTCGCCGTCGTATCGCAGATCGAAGGCGCTGTCAGCAGGCCGCTCCGGATAACCGAGCTGAGCGATGATCTCGCGCGCCTTTTGTCTAAGTACCTCGGGAGTCAACTCCAGCTGCATTTTTTGGAGTCCGATGTAATGAATGCCCAGAAAAGTGACCAAACCCAATGCCGCCAGCACCGCGGCGAAACACGCGACCGCGACTCGTGATCGAAGACCGGCGGTTTCGCCGGACGCGGCCACTAACTGCGGCGAGGGAGTTTCGCCCGCCGCCAACGCCGCTGCCAACGGATCGCCGCCGGGCAGCGCGGCAGCCACACTGAGTACCGTGGCCGGCCGCGCAGAAGGCTCCGTCTCGAGGCAGCGCAGGATCACGCGCTCGATCACTGGATTGAGATCTTTGACCACCGACGAGGGACGGCTTAATGTTCTGTCTCCGCTCGCGCGCACCTTGTCGGCGGGTTTTTCCGAGAATGCACGCTTGCCGGTGAACACCTCATACAGCACCAGTCCCAGAGAATAAATATCACTGCGTGTGCTGACTTCTTTTCCCGCGAGTTGCTCGGGAGCCATGTAGGCTGGCGTCCCGCTGCGCACCTCTGCTCCGTGAATTTGACCGGCAACTCCAGCCAATCCAAAATCAGTGATCACCACCTGTCCACGTCCATCCAGCATGATGTTCGCGGGCTTCAGGTCGCGATGCAGCACGCCTTTGGTATGGGCTGTAGCCAATCCGGCGCAGAGTTGGCGTGCGATGTCGAGAGCCTTATCTTCGGGTAGACGGCCAATGCGGCGGAGCAGCGAGGCCAGGTCTTCGCCATCGACGTACTCCATCGTGAAAAAGGTATGGCCCTCCACGTCGCCCACGTCGTAGACCCGGCAAACGTTAGGATGCGAAACGCGCCGCGCGAGGCGCACTTCATTCTTGAAACGCTCAAGCAGACCTTGGTCGCGTGCAGCTTCGTCGGGCAGAAACTTGAGAGCGACGGGTTGCCCGAGCGTGAGATCGTCGGCGCGGTACACCTCGCCCATGCCACCTTTTCCAAGAAGCGCGATGATGCGGTAACGTCCGGCAAGCAGGCGGCCGGGCAGGAAGCGGCCTTCACTGAGATATTCGGCGGAACTGGATGGACGAGATGGCGACCGCGAAGAAGACGAGGAAGCAGGACGCTGCGGCAAAGGCGATGTTGCGGTGGCGAAGTCGAGCGTTGCAATTTCGTCGGTGTTACTTGGCGTTCCGCACGACGAGCAGAAGCGGACGTTTACAGGGATATCGGTACCGCAAGATGAGCACGCTGGCATGAGTCTTTCCCGCTACAGTCTATCGCGTCAAACGAAGAATGTAGGAAAACGGATACCCGACCTCGCTGAGGTCTTACGTGTGAGGTCTGACGCCGCTTTGTATTACCATCGCAACGAATGACTTCACGTCTCGGCCGCTGGCTCTGTGATCCTCTATTCCTCTTATGCCTGACCGCGGGTCTGCTGGCGTTTGTAGTGCAGTCTGGAGAACTAGGAACAGCTGACACTACGTATCGTCTGCAGACCACGCACTGGCTCTGGACCTCACAGCCACAAGTATTTCCCGACGACTATCCCGATTTCGGCCTACACGGCCGCGGTGGCCGGCTTTATAGCTGGTATGGCATTGGACAGTCTTTACTTATGCTCCCCGCCGATTTGATCGCCACGTGGATCGCGCACTGGCACATATTTTCCGGATACGAGGAAGACCCCGCGGTGCGTAGCATTATCGTCACCTGCAGCACGAACATTCTAATCAACGTCCTGACTGCGTTGATCGTCTTCCGTCTGCTCGGGCAGTTGCATTTTAGCGTCAAAGAGTCCGTAGCGGGCGTGCTGGCACTGCTGTTCTGCACCACGCATCTCCACTACACCCAGAACATGATGGAGAACAACTACATCATGCTTCTGACTCTGGTGGGGTTTTCCTTTCAATACGAATGGTTGCGCACGGGCGGGCGCCGGGCGCTCGTGATCGGCTCGGCCGCGCTTGGCCTTAACCTGCTGACTCGTTTGACCACCGGCCTCGACCTGTTAGCAGGGGGCGTCTTCTTGTTGGCCGTGCTTTGGTTCGGGCAGGTACGGGGTCGTGCGCTGTGGCAGCGCCTGCTCGCTTATTGCAAGATTGCCGCGCCGGTTTACGCGTTCTTTCTGCTCGTCGAGCGTCTCTACAACTTCTACCGCTTCGGGTCGTTCACCAGCACCTACATCCCGATTTTCGCGAAAGAGCAGCGCCTTAACGACCCGGCGTTGCCTCCCAACTTTCCGTGGAGCACTCCATTTCACGAGGGCTTCTTGGGTGCGCTCTTCAAGCCCGAAAAATCAATTTTTCTCTTTGACCCAATGCTCGTACTTGCGCTGCTAGTCCTTGTGCTGCTGTGGAGACGTCTCCTCCCGGAAGTCCGCGCCTATGCCGTGACTTCTCTACTGCTGCTATTCGGCTACATCGCCTTTTACGCGCGCTACACGTACTGGACGGGCGACCATGCCTGGGGTGATCGTTATGTTTCGACCTCGGCGGAACTGGCAGCTCTGCTCGCGGTGCCATTGTTATTGCACTATCGCGAAAGTTTGGGCCGGGGGATTTGGCGTGTTGGAATGGTATTGATCGCCATCAGCTTGGTGATCCAGCTTGCATCGCTCGCGTTCTGGCTTCCGCTCGAAATTTATCAGATGGAGACGCTGGGCCATCCCACGTTCGTGATCGGGCTGCGCTTCAAGAACATCGCTGCGTTTGCTCTGGGCAAAATGGGCGCCTGGGGATTGAACAGCGAATCCATGACGCAGGATCCCTGGGATTACGTTCACATCACGACCTGGAATTTTCTTCCATTTTTGTTGCGAAGAGTGGGCGCAGCGCCGGCGTGGGTAGTGAATATTGCCTTCACCATTTGGGGAATTGCCATCGCAGGGTTGGCGGTGGTCTTGTCGCGGCTGAGGACAGTCCTCACGGCTCCTCCAACCCACTCACATTGACTTGCCCGCTCTACCGAAGTAAGATTCGCGCACCGTAATCCGGCCGGATGGTCCCGCACGCCGCATCGTCTGAAAGCGGAGCCGAGCGAAACGCGCCGGAGGCCGACGCAGTCGCGGTTCAGTCATACGCGGTTCAGTCATAATCCAAAGTGAGGAGGCGTGATGCAGTTGCGACTCGAGAGCCGCCCTGTTGGCGATGTCCTGCTCATTCAGTGTCACGGGCGGATCATTGCCGGAAATGAAGTCTTTACGCTGCACGCGCGGGTTGTGGACGCCATCGAGAAGTACGGCGATGTCGTGTTGCAACTCGATCAAGTGGAGTTCATTGACAGCAGCGGATTAGGTGCAATGATGCGCCTGGTGCAAGCCGCACGATCCAAGGGTGGAGACCTTAAACTCACCGGCGTGCCCGCCAAGGTCCACAAGGTGCTTCAACTGACCAACCTGCTGGCGCAATTTGAAGTCTATGAGTCGATCGAAGAAGCGATTACGGCCGCCTATTTAGGATCGCGATATTCGCGGGGAAAGACCGGGGACTCGAGGCCGCGTCTGCTCTGCGTCTACGCCTCCACCGATGTATGCACGTTCCTGAGAGAAGTACTGTGCAGTGCCGGATACAACGCCTTGACCACTACGTCGATCGACGACGCCCAAATCCTGCTCAAGGCAACCAAGGCAAAATTGGTGGTGGTTTCCGCGCGCATCCAATCCGTGCACGGCAAACCGATTCGCAAAGCTCTGGAAGAAATTGATCCGTCGGTCGGACTGCTTATTTTGGACGAGAATTTTGCTACCGACGATCCAGGAGAAGCAGCGGAGAAGCTTCTCAGCGGCGTCAGCAGCCTGATGGCGGCTGCTGATAAATGATCAAATAATTCCGCAGATCTTGTTCTGCGGATCAGTGACGCTGGAAGTTGGGACTTCAGACTACCGTCGATTTCTACCAAACCCGGCACGTCTTCTGCGGCGTCATCGGCTGTCCCACTCTACAACCGAATGCCTTTCCGAATTCGGGCATATTCACTAGCACGCCGTTCGCCCGGAAGCGGTCTGGAGAATGCGGATCGGTCGTCGCCACAAGCCGCTCCACTTCGGGGCGCCATTGCGCACACCAGTCCTGGGTGAATCCTACGAACATTTCTTGCACTGGGGTATAACCCTCCCCGGATTTTCTGTCGAGATCGATTCCCTCTTGCGCCGCTCGCGCCAGGAACGCCATATAAGCCAGCCGCAGTCCGCCGTTGTCCGCAGTGTTCTCGCCGAGGGTGAGCTTGCCGTTCAGCTTCGTGTCTCCTACGCTGAACTGCGCGTACTCGTCGACAATGCACTGCGCCTTCTGCGTGAACTTGTCGCCATCTTCTTTGGTCCACCAGTCTTCCAGATTTCCATGTCCATCGAACTGCCGTCCCTCATCGTCAAAGCCATGCGTAATTTCGTGTGCCATGAACAATCCGATGTGCCCGTAGTTCAGGGCATCGGGCTGGGTGGCATCAAAAAAGGCAAGTTGCAACACTCCCGCTGGAAAGTTGATGTCATTCATACTGGGGTTGTAGTAGGCGTTGACGGTGGGAGGCGACATAAGCCACTCTTGCCGATCCACTGGCTTCCCGATCTTTGCCAGCTGCCGTCGCGACTCAAACTCCGCTGTCCTTAAACTGTTTCCAAAGGCGTCGTCGCGAACGATCTCCAGCTTCGAGTAGTCACGCCACTTACCGGGATAGCCAACTTTATTTGCGACCAGGTGAAGCTTCTCTTTGGCGCGTGCTTTCGTGGCCGCACTCATCCAGTCCAGCGAATCGATGTCGCGATCCATGGCGGCTTCGATGTCTCGAATCATCACCACGGCCTTTTCTTTGCTCGCTGCGGGAAACTGCTGGTCGACATAAGCTTTGCCTAACGCTTCCGGCAGGGCTCCGTCTGTGCTCTGCACGCACCGCTTCCAGCGCGGCTCCTGCTCGGGAATACCCGCCAGTTTACGTCCGCCAAAATCGAATTTCTCGTCATCCAACGCGTTGGGAAGGACCGTACCTGCAATCGAACTGACCAGTTGCCAACGGAAGTACGCTTTAATCGTCGGAAGATCCGTCTGGCTGATGACCTGGTTCATCCCCTTGAAAAACTCGGGCTCGGCGACGTTGATCTCGGCAAACCCGGGCGATCCGCTCGCAGAATAAAAACGCTCCCAATTGAAGACCGGTGTCAGCGCCTGCAGGTCCTTGTTCGGCATCATGTGATAGACATTGTGCGGGTCGCGCTGCGACGTGACGTCAAGCGACACTTTCGCCAGCGCTGTTTCCAGCTTCATAATCGCCGCTGCATCAGCCGCCGCTTGGGTCTCGCTGGACCCTAGGAGCTTGAGCACATTGGTGACGTGCTGCACATATTGCTTGCGAATCTCTTCGTCTTTGGCGCCTGTGCGTAAGTAGTAGTCCTTCTCCGGAAGCCCGAGTCCGTTTTGGCTGGCGGCCGCGATGGATCGGGTCGCATCCCTGAAATCCTGCTGCGATCCAAATCCCAGAAACGCATTCACATTGATCAGCTGAAAGTGCGCCAGCAGATCCGGCAACTGATCCTTGCTCCTAAGCGCGTTGATGCGATCGAGCTCTGGCTGCAGCGAGGACAGCCCTTTCCGCTGGATCGCCGCTTCATCCATGCAACTTGCGTAGTAGTCACCAATCTTCTGACTGGTTGCGTCGCGCGACGCATCGTCCGCCGAAGCCTTCTCTAGAATTCCGTGCAGCACCTGACGGTTGTATTGGTCCAGGTTGTAAAACTGGTCGGAGTACGGGGAATCGTTCGGAATCGGATGCAGCTTGCTCCAGTTACCACATGCGTATTGATAAAAATCGACGCACGGGTCAGCGGCTGTATCCATCAGACTCCTATCGAGTCCCGGAATCAGCGAAAATGTTTGCGACGCGCTGGCGCCGGTCTGAGCAAAAAGCGTACCGGCGCAAATCAAGAGCAGAGCGAGAGCGGAAGCTTGCTTCATGGAGAATCTATTCCTTCGACAAAGAGTTCCAAACGCACCAGTACGTAAATCAGAGACGGTTAACTGTTTAAGACGTTAGCAGAGATTGCTTGGCTGCAGCGGTTGTGACCTTCCACTCGAATTTTCCTTTCTCCCAAACTTGGTGGTGCTTGATTTCCTCGCAGTCATCCGCGGTCAAGTCCGAGTTATAGTTAAATGTCCTGGGCGGATTCGGGGACGCGAGGCGGGTATGGTATAATGGTATAAGAGATATGGTAGAGGGGTAGACATGAGCTTAAATATCAAGAACGAGAAAACCCACCGCTTGGTGCGCGAGTTGGCGAAGCTGACAGGCGAGAGCATGACTGCAGCAGTGGACAAGGCGGTCCGAGAGAGGCTGGAACGGGTGCGCGAAACCAAGAACGGCACGTTAGCGGAGAGGCTGCTGAAGATCGGCAGGGAATGCGCTGCTCATCTGAAGGAGCCTTACCGTTCCATCGATCATGGGGAAATGTTATATGACGAGAAAGGACTGCCGAAGTGATCCTAGATTCCTCGGTCGTCATCGCCATTTTGCGAGCCGAACCGGAGGCGCCGGCGATGGCGCAGGCGCTGGACCGGGCCGAAGCATGTGGCATTTCTGCGGTTAGTTATGTGGAGGCTGCCATTGTGATCGACAGCAGCCGTGACCCGATAGCCAGCCGTCGCTTCGACGATTTTTTCCGGGAGGCGGAGATCGTCGTTGAGTCGGTGACCCGCAGGCAAGCCGAAATTGCGCGCTCGGCGTATCGCGATTTTGGCAAAGGACGCCATCGTGCGGGCCTCAATTTTGGCGATTGCTTCGCTTATGCGCTGGCGAAGGAGAAGGGCGAGAAGTTGCTGTTCAAAGGCGATGATTTTTGCCAAACCGACATCGAAGCTGAGGTGGGCGGCCTTGGAGATTCGTGATGCATAAGGGTTTGTCCCCTCAGCGGCTAAAGCCGGCGAGTTTGAGTGCGTGAACCGTAGCGCTGGAAGCGCTGCGCCACCCAAAAGCCCATCAAATTGCTACTCCACGGTGACCGACTTGGCCAAGTTCCTCGGCTGATCTACGTCACAGCCTCTCCGCACCGCGATGTGGTAAGCCAGCAACTGCAGCGGAACAATTTCCAGGATGGGTGAAAGTTCTTCTGGGGCGGCGGGAACGTAGAGGATGTAATCAGCCGCTTCTTTGATTTCTTCGTCGCCATCGGTGGCCAGCGCAATGACCACACCGGAGCGCGCCTTTACTTCCTTCAGGTTTGACATCGTCTTCTCGTAACGCACGATCGAATCGGGATTGTTTGCGTCCCGCGTGGTGACGATAACGACGGGTAGATTTTCGTCGATGAGCGCGTTGGGACCATGCTTCATTTCGCCCGCCGGATATCCCTCGGCGTGGATGTAGGAGATTTCTTTCAGCTTCAGGGCGCCTTCCAGAGCGATGGGATAGTGAATGCCGCGGCCAAGAAAAAGAAAATCCTGCGCACGCTGGAATCGCTTGGCCAGTTCTTCGCATTTTTCGTCGTGAGTCAGAATGTTCTCAAGCTTGCCTGGAATGAGAGTAAGCTCCTCGGCGGCTTTGCGAGTCTGTTCGGGCGTCATAGCGCCTCGCACCTGCGCGACATAAAGAGCGAAGAGATAAAGGGCGGTGAGTTGGCCGGTGAAAGCTTTGGTCGAGGCCACGCCGATTTCGGGTCCGGCGTGAGTGTAGATAGTCCCGGCGGCTTCGCGGGTGATCATCGAGCCAACGACATTGCAAATCGCCAGAGTCTTCGAGCCTTTCGCTTTGGCCTCGCGTTGGGCGGCGATGGTATCGGCGGTTTCGCCCGATTGCGAGATCACCAGCGTGACCGTGTCGGGATTGACGATGGGATCGCGGTATCGCCACTCGCTGGCGTAATCGACCTCGACCGGCACGCGGGAGAGACCCTCAATCATGAACTTGCCGGCTTGCCCGGCGTGCCAACTGGTTCCGCAGGCCACGATGTTGATCTTTTTCGCGGCACGGAATTCGTCGTCGCTGATTTGCATTTCATCGAGAAAGATGTGGCCGGTGTCGAGCGAAATGCGTCCCAGCGTGGTGTCGCGGACGGCGCGGGGCTGCTCATAAATTTCTTTGAGCATGAAGTGCTTGAAGCCGCCCTTTTCCGCCATGATCGGATCCCAGGTCACGTGCTGCACCTGGCGCCGAATGGGCCCTCCGTCAAAGTCCGTCAACTGCACGCCCGAAAGCGTAACCACGGCCAGATCGCCATCCGCAAGAAAAAAGATGTCGCGCGTGTGATAGAGGATCGCCGGCACGTCGGAAGCAACAAAATATTCGTCGTTGCCCAGGCCAACCACGAGCGGAGGACCGTTGCGCGCCGCCACGATCTTATTAGGATCGTCGACCGATATCACCGCCATCGCAAAGACTCCGGTAAGTTCTTTCACTGTCCGGCGGACGGCTTCTTCCAAAGTGGGGTGGTGGCCGTTGCCGGTTTTGAAAAGGTGTTTTTCAATCAGGTGAGCGATGACTTCGGTATCGGTTTCGGTCGAGAACGCGTGGCCTTCTTCGATCAGCTCTTTCTTGAGGCTGAGATAATTCTCGACGATTCCGTTGTGGACGACGACAATTTTTCCCGTACAGTCGCGGTGGGGATGCGCGTTTTCTTCGGTGGGACGTCCGTGGGTGGCCCAGCGAGTGTGGCCGATGCCATAGCTGCCGTCCAGGGGTTTGAGGCGGATCGCTTCTTCCAAGTTGCGCAGCTTGCCTTCGGCGCGTCGCAACTGCAGGCCATCGCCATTGCCGGCGACCGCAATTCCAGCCGAGTCATAACCGCGGTATTCGAGTCGCCTTAATCCCTCGATGATTATCGGAACTACCTGCTTCTTGCCGACATAGCCAACAATGCCACACATGAGAGGACTCCAGAACTCAGTCCGCGAGAGAACAACGGAACTCTTCGATGACCGGGTTGGTGAGAACTTCGCGAGCAATCCGCTCGACTTCGTTTTGCGCTTCTTCCCGGCTTAATCCGCCGTCGAGAGTAAGTTCGAAATACTTTCCCTGGCGAACGTCCTCGAGGCCTTTGTAACCCATCTTTTTCAACGCGCCCTGGATCGTCTTGCCTTGGGGATCGAGGACACTTTTCTTGAGCGAGACGTAAACGTAAGCTTTCATGGGGATAACGCATTATACGGCAGGAATGCGGCGTGCTCGATGCACTCACGTTCGCGACCCAGGTAACGCAGCCAAGGTAGCCTAGCTGGGTAGGTAGCCTTGAGTGACCCCAGTTGAGCGATCTGTTCGTCGATCTCGGCGAGAGCCTGCTCCAGAATCTGACGGTACTGAGGATTTGTTGCCGACTGGAGCTGCGCCAGAATCCGGCTACGGGAAAGCTTCAATCCTTCTCGGTGGGATTCGATTTTTCTTTGTTCGAGGCTCAGGGTTCGCTTCGGCTCTTCCGTGAACCGGGTATCGTCCTGTTGCAGTTCAACCGACTTACTCTCCCAGCCGCGTGCCACATGAAAATTATACGCTGGCGTGGCCGACATATGAGGCCAGCGACAATTGTCCTGCGCCCCCTTGCGATGAACTCATCTGTATTCATTCTTAATTCTTTGGATCGCAACATCGTGTGCCGCGTTTGACTTGAGGGCGTACACTGTTAGACGCTTCAGTTTCCCCTGGTACCAGATTTCGGGCGGGTCATGGATTTCGGGCCATAGTATTTCAGAACTTCTGGTTCGGCCTACAAGTTTTGAGGCAAGGAAAAGCGGCGAGGGATCCGTTGTGACGATCTCTGCAAACGCGGGACTCCCCGGGTTCTACGACTACGGCGAGGTGGCGCGCTCGGTGTTGATAGCCATCGCCGCGTCCTACGCCGCGCTCGACCTTGCGGGACGCGTAACCGCCGCACGGGGCCGGGTTCGCCTGGTTTGGTTGAGCGGTGGCGCCATTGCCATGGGCATCGGCATCTGGGCGATGCACCTCAAGGGCATGCTGGCCTTCCGCTTGCCTGTGCCCGTGGAGTATCACTGGCCGACGGTTCTGGCCTCACTCCTGGTGGCCATCCTCGCGTCGGCAGTCGCGCTTTATGTGACAAGCCGCCGGAAGATGGGCCGGATCGAGGCCTTGACCGGCAGCGTCATTATGGGCGTGGGCATCGCGGGCCTGCACTACATCATGATGGCCGCAATGAGATTACCGGCCATCACCCAGTATTCCCTCTTTCTGGTGACGTGTTCCATCTTGCTCGCAGTCTTGTTTTCTCTAATTGCGTTGCTTTTGGCATTCGGCCTAAGAGAGGAGACCAGATGGAGTGTTCCCCGAGGGCTGGGCAGCGCCATACTCATGGGAGCCGCTATCTCCGCGATGCATTACACCGGAATGGCTGCCGCAAGTTTTTTCTCCGCCCCGCCTCCTGACCTTTCGCACACCGTGAGCATCTCCCCCGTTGGCGGCTCTGGAGTTGTCATTGCGACCTTGATCGTGCTCGTGGCGGCTATCGCCACCTCGTCCGTGGACCGGCGGGCGAGCGCCGAAATTCAACGGATCAACCAAGACTTGGAGCGCCGAGTCGCCGAGAGAACCTCACAGCTTGAGGCGGTCAACCAGGCGCTGAGAAAGGAAATTGCCGAACGTGAACGCGCAGAGGATGCCGTACGCCGAAGCGAAGAACACCTCCGGCTCGTGATCGACACTGCTCCCGCGATGCTACACAGCGCTCGTCCCGACGGCTATGTCGATTTCTTCAACAAGCGGTGGCTGGAATACGTGGGCGCTTCTTTGGAAGATATTCGTGGATGGGGATGGACCCATGTAATTCACCCCGACGACGTTCAGGGCGTAGTGGGCAGGTGGCGCTCCTCTGTGGCAACCGGCAAACCCTTCGAAGCCGAATCACGACTTCGACGGGCGGATGGAGAATACCGTCTGATGCTTCTTCGGAAAGTGCCGCTACGCGACGAGACGGACAGTATAGTTAAGTGGTACGGCTCCGCTTTCGATATCGAGGACCGGAAGCGGGCTGAGGAGGAACTCAAGGGCAGCGAAGAGAAGTATCGCGTCATTGTCGAAGCAGCCAGCGACGCCGTGATCAGCATCGACGAAAGTGGCAGCATCCTGCTGGCTAACCCCGCTACGACGAGAATCTTTGGGTACGACCCAGCCGACTTGATCGGGAAACCCCTGACCGGACTCATGCCGGAATATATGCGGAAGCTGCACGAGGCTGGGTTCAGGCGATATTTGGCGACTGGTCAACGGCACCTCAACTGGCAAGGTACCGAACTTACCGCCCTGCGCAAGAATGGCCAGGAGTTTCCGGTGGAACTGTCATTCGGAGAAATGATCAGTAACGGGCACAGGGCGTTTACCGGTTTTATTCGCGATATCAGCGAAAAGAAGCGTGCCGAAAATGAATTGCGAAAGCAGAAGGAAGTCTTCGAGAAGATATTCGAGAATATCCCCGTCACGATATCTTTCATAGGCAAGGACGGCCGTCTCGAGCTGGTCAATCCAGAATGGGAGCGCACGCTCGGTTGGACGCTGGAAGAAATACGCAAACAAAATCCTGACCTGCTTGCCGAGTTTTATCCCGACCCGAAATATCGCCAATTTGTTCTGCAACTCATTTCCGCTTCAACTGGTGAGTGGAGTGACCGAAAGGTGAGGGTGAGGGACGGGCGAGTCATAGATTTGGCCGTTGCGTTCGTGCATCTTTCGGATGGGACGAGCGTTGCCATCGGGCGAGACATCACCGAGCGCAAGCGGGCGGAGGAGGCGCTGCGCCGCGCGGCGGAGTTCGATGAAGCCGCATTGAAGAGCCTTGGCGAAGGGCTCTACACGATGGACACGAACGGGCTGGTCACCTCGATGAACCCGGCAGCCGAAGAACTCTTCGGATGGAGCTTCAGCGAAATGCGCGGCAAGAGGATGCACGACATGACGCATCACCATTATCGAGATGGTCGGCCTTTCCCCTCCTCCGAATGTATCGGCTTCCAGGCGCTGACCCGTGGGCAGCCTCTGAAGAACTACGAAGATGTATTCATCCGCAAGGACGGCACGTTCTTCGATGTCATTTACAGTATCGCCCCCATGCGGGACGCCGCTGGCCAGATCACCGGTCAGGTTGTTGTGTTTAGCGACATCTCCGAACGCAAGCGAGCGGAAGAACGACTACTTGAGAGTGAGGCACGCTTTCGGTTAGTGGCCGATAGTGCTCCGGTGATGATCTGGATGGCGGGGACTGACAAGCTCTGCACCTACTTCAATAAGCCCTGGCTGGACTTCACCGGCCGATCCCCTGAGCAAGAGCTTGGCAATGGCTGGGCGGAGGGCGTCCATCCTGAAGACTTGCAGAGATGCCTGGATACGTACGTACAGGCCTTTGATCGCCGCGAGGCGTTCAGAATGGAGTATCGCCTGCGACGGCACGACGGCGAATGTCGATGGGTTCTCGACATCGGGGTGCCACGATTCAATCCGGATGGATCTTTTGCCGGTTACATTGGCTCGTGTATCGATGTGACTGAGCGGAGGCGAGCCGAAGAGCAGTTGCGTCAGGCACAGGCGGATCTCGCCCGCGTCACCCGCATGGCTGCGATGGGAGAATTGGCTGCCACTATTGCCCATGAGGTCAACCAGCCGCTCGGGGCTGTGGTCACGAATGGCAGTGCCGCACAGCGCTGGTTGGCTGGGCAACCGCCCAATCTGGAGGAGACTCGGGAAGCCATCGACAGGACCGTCCGGGAAGCGAATCGGGCCAGCGACGTGATCGGGAGAATTCGCGCACTGCTGCAAAAAGGCCCACCTCTGATGGAGCGGCTTGATGTGAATGCGGTCATCCGCGAAGTGCTGACTCTGGCCAGCAACGAAATTCTCCGGGGCGGTGTCGCGGTTCAGACGGAACTCGTGCCGGATATTCCAAATGTGCTGGGGGATCGCGTTCAGTTACAGCAGGTTCTGTTGAACCTGATTCTGAATGGCATCAATGCGATGAGCACGATCACGAATCGGCCGCGGGAGTTGCTAATCAAGTCGGCAAAGCACCCGGAGGGCATGCTGATCCAGGTTCATGATTCGGGAGTGGGGGTCGATCCGGAGCAAGCAGACCACATCTTTGAACCATTCTTCACCACTAAGCGCGAAGGTATCGGTATGGGACTATCGGTTAGTCGCTCCATTGTCGAGGCTCATGGCGGCCGTTTGTGGTTTACTGCGGGGTCTTCCCAGGGAGCAGTTTTTCAATTCACTATGCCAAAGGCAGATGCGTCAGATGAGCGAGCCGTCTAGTATCGTTTTCGTCGTCGATGACGATGCCTCGATCCGCGATGCACTCAAGAGCTTGATCCGGTCGGTGGGTCTAAAGGTCGAACTCTTCGGCTCGCCACGCGAATTTCTGCAAGCGAAACGGCCCGATGCGCCGAGTTGCCTGGTCCTTGATGTCAGGTTGCCCGGGGAAAGCGGGCTCAATCTTCAGCGCGAGTTGGCTGAGACCAACGACCACATTCCGATCATCTTTATCACAGGCCACGGCGATATCCGCATGTCGGTGCGGGCCATGAAAGCGGGAGCGGTCGAGTTCCTGACCAAGCCCTTCAGCGACCAGGATCTGCTGGATGCGATTCACGAGGCGTTGGATAGTGACCGCGCCAGGCGACATCGGGAGGGGGAGGCCGCAATGCTCCGGCAGCGCCTGAAATCGCTCACTCCGCGCGAGCGCGAGGTGCTGCCCCGGGTGGTTTCCGGCCTGCTCAATAAACAAATAGCCGCTGAACTCGGAACCACCGAAGCCACGGTAAAGGTTCATCGCAGCCAGCTGATGAAGAAGATGGATGCGGAGTCACTACCGGAGTTGGTGAGGATGGCGGAGAAGATTGGTATTCCTGGTCCAAAACGATGAAGATCAAAGCGATCAGTTCAAAGTGATAAACACTTCGTTAAGCTTACCTTTACCAAAGTAAAGACACTCATACCAACGCACAATGGATTCGGCCGCTGTTTCCCTTTACCTTTGACTTTGTGGTGGTGGGAGGTGGTTTGTCGAAGTTTCCCCTCGTAGCGATCATCGATAACAATGACTCAGTGGGTTGGGCGTTGGCGACGCTCGTCGGCTCGGCAGACTGTGGGGGCCTTAGTTTTCCCCTCGTCTCCAAAGCTGCGGGAGTCAAAGTTCTTCAAAGGTTAGCGGTGGGGGATTTCCCATTCTAGAAATGTCTGCTTTACGAAAAACGAAAATTGCCCCGATAGGGACGACGCAATAGCAACTTTTACGGCTAATATTATTAGAGCATTATTAGAAAGTATTCGAGGTTCTCATGAGGGGGAGAACCGCGGGAGTGATTGATGTTCCCCTCTGATGTGTCGAAAACTGATCTGGATCCCCAGAGACACGCTGCACTTCTGGGGATGGCGGACATCGTATGTCTTCGCCAAGACCCCGGCGAACTGTTCCCTAAGCTTGCTCCCCATCTTCGAGCTGTCCTTTCCGTTGATCTGCTGACCTTCTCTGTTTGCGACCCCCGTCAAAAAATCATGAAAATCTATTTGTGGGAGGAATCTCGGTGGCTGCAGGGGCCGTTAGAAGTGCCGGTGGAGGAATCCATCATCGGGTCGGTGTGGCAAAATCAAGCCGCTGCTTGCATCGATGGTCTCACCGCAGAGAAGCAATTCGAGTCCGAACTGCGATGGCTGCGCGAACAGGAGATTCAGTCCTACTGTGTGCTCCCTTTGACTAACTTCCACGAAAAGCTGGGGGCGCTCGGCTTTGCCAGCAAACGGATGCACGCATTCGGCCATCAGGACAGCTATTTTCTAGCTCGCGTCGCAGAGATGGTGGCCCTTTGCATCGATACCACATTGGCAGATGAAACGTTGGCAGAAGAAGTAGGCCGGCTGCGGCTTCTGCTGGAGGTTGGTGGTCCTGACGCGCGCGGCCCGGACTTGCAACGGTCGGTCGCCTCGATCCTTGGATCCATGCAGAGGTGGGCGGTGCAGGCTTACGTTGGTGTCTACCTGTACGACGAAATCTCACAATCCTTGCGCCTGCACACGCCCGACGTTGAGATGGCCTCAAAGTTGGCACCTCACGGTCTGACTCCTATTGAGGGGACATTGGCCGGGCAAGCTTTCAGCAGCCGCCGCAGTATGGTGCTCGATTATTCCAGCCTTGCGGCGCTGTCTGTTGACTCCGTCAAGCATGGAATGGAACTTGGAGTCAGGTGTTTATATTTATCTCCTCTTCTCTCGGCAAAAGGGCCAGTGGGAGTGTTGAAGGTCGCGCGGCGTGAAGATCAAGCCTTTGGCCAGCGCGACATCGAACTGCTGGAAAAGGTGGCTGCGACCGTTGCGCCGGCGCTTGAGCTAGCCCACACCGATAACGAACTGAAGATCGAACAAGCAAAGATCAAACAGGCAAAGACAGACGAGGCGCAGATAGGGACGCCCCAAAACGCAGAGCTCGCCCCCAGCGCTCCGGCGGGACCGGTCGACCGGCCGCGCGGGATCATGGATACGGTCCACCGTGAGCCCCCTTCGTCGGGCAGTATCGTTTCCTTCCCCGCTCCGGAAGCGCTCATGGAGTCGGAACAGTTATTGACCGCTTACTTCAAAGCGTCCCGAGTGGGGCTATGTATTTTGGATAAAGACTTCCGGTATCTCGCAGTCAATGAAACTATGGCCGAGATGAATGGGGTGCCCGCCGCTGAGCACTTGGGGCGCAGCGTCCGAGTCATCCTCGGTGACTTTGCCGAAGTCATTGAGCCCGAGTTCCGGCAGGTGTTGGCGACCGGGCAAGCCATCGCGGACCTCGAAATAAGCTTCATGTTGCCCACACGGACTGAGGCTGGTCACTGGATTGAGCATTTCATTCCCATCAAAGACGCGACCGGCAAGGTCAAACAAATCGGCGTCATTGCGGTTGAAGTTACCGAACAAAAGAAGCTCGAAGAATCGCTGCGAGGAGTTTCCGCGAGGCTGCGACAGGAGAAAAAAAGGCATGAGGTGCTGATGGAGGTAAACCGGTTATTCGCCTCCAAATGGGATGTGCGGCAGATCTTTCCTCAGATCTCAGCCTATCTGCGCCGGGTTTTGCGGCAGGAGTATGCGGCTCTTGCGCTGCACGACGAAAAGACCGGGCAGTTGCATCCGCAGGCGATCGACTTCCCTCTGGGAAAAAATCTTGGTGTCGGCGACGAAATCCATACCGCCAAGGGACCGGGAGGTAAGGCTTTGCAGGAGCGTTCGTCTCTGATCTTCAGCGGAGCTGAGTTGCAAGCGCTTGACCCCCGGATCGCTGGCTGGCCTGAGCTCCGAGGGACTCAAGTCTCTATGTTGCGTGCCACTGCTTCGGCCCAAAGGACCGCTGGGAGTTCTGGTTCTCGGAAGCACTCGGACCGACGCGTTTCATACCGATGATCTCACGCTTCTGAACCAGGTCGCGGCTCAACTTGCGATCGCTCTGGAAAATGCACGGAGCGCACGCGAGGTCCAGCAGCTGAAACAACGGCTGAAACAGGAAAGACATTACATGGAGGGGGAACCCCGAGCTCAACTTCATTTCGAAGAAATTATCGGGGAGAGTCCCATTCTTAAGCAAGTTCTTGACCAGATCGCGATCATCTCTGCCAGCGATGCCACCGTGCTCATCCTGGGGGAAACCGGCACCGGGAAAGGTCTTGTGGCCCGTGCCATCCATCGCACAAGCAAGCGTAAGGGGCGCAGTTTTATTACCTTGAATTGTGCCGCGATTCCTACGGGTCTGTTGGAAAGCGAATTGTTCGGGCATGAGAAAGGAGCGTTTACGGGTGCCGTCAGCCAGAAGATCGGCCGGCTGGAACTGGCCGACCAGGGCACACTCTTCCTCGATGAGATCGGCGAAATTCCTCTCGAAATGCAACCGAAGCTGCTTCGCGTCCTGCAGGACCATGAGTTCGAAAGGTTGGGAGGCACGCGGACCATCAAAGTGGACCTGCGGCTGATTGCAGCTACCAACCGTGATTTGGCGAAGAGCATTGCCCAGAAACAGTTTCGCAGTGACCTGTTCTATCGCTTGAACGTGTTTCCGATTCGGCTTCCGTCTCTGCGCGAGCGGCGCGAGGACATTCCTCTGCTGATCCGCTACTTTGTTCGAAAATTTGCCAGCCGTTTGGATCATGCAATTGAGACGATTCCCAGCGCAACCATGGACACCCTCGTGCAATGGCATTGGCCGGGCAACGTCCGAGAGTTGGAAAACTTCATTGAGCGATCCGTCATTCTTACAGACGGAACCGCCTTACGAGCGCCCCTGGCTGAGTTCCATGCCGAGACCGCAGACACTGCAGAGCCCTCCTTGGAAGCGAGCGAGCGGGAAGCCATCATTCGTGTGCTGCGAGAGACCCGTGGGATTATCTCCGGACCCACGGGAGCCGCGCGTCGGCTCGGTCTAAAGCGCACGACCCTTCAGTCGAAAATGAATCGCCTGGGCATCACGCGCGAGGACTACTCAGGGCCGAGGCGCGACTAAAGGCCTGGAGAACGGTGTGAGCCTTGGGTGCCGAACTTTCTCCGATCTGCCGAATAGTCGGCGGACATCGGGTTCCAAGGCTGGTGATCCCCGCGGGATCGTCTTTCTTTCCTGGAGTTATACCGTCCACAAGGGCGGGGCCATTTTGGAACGCCAAGTGCAATAGCGTTCGTATCCGGCAGAAATGAGAGCGGGGTTTCCCGAACGCGAACCGACGAGTTGTGCGCTCGTCAGGATCTGGCCGCATCCGGAGTAGGGGTGAACCGTGCTAGTGGCTCGGAATTTTCCGCCGAATAGTTTGGTGCGCTTGGTGCCGGAGGCGGCTAAGCCGTTCTCGAAGGCGCACACAGTTTTGGGAGGTAACGCATGGCTAGGTGCGGCAGTCGACCCTGATGAAGCTTGGCCCGAGGTTCCAGTCGATTCTTGTTTGGTTACGGTGCCGGATCAATTGGGCGATTACGTTAGTTGTCGTACTAACCCAAGTTTGAATGATTTTCTTTACCTGTTTGCATGCAAAGTCGAATGGGAACGGCGTTCCGACACCGGCGCCGCATGGGAAGTTATTTCCGCCGCGCGCAACCCGCTGGACGGAACGGGGGCTCACGCCCGGTCCCTACTCGAAAATTCTCAAGGAATGGGGCAGAAATCTCCGGAACTGATCCTTTCGGATCGGGAACGCCGGCAAACTTCGACAACGGAGGCAGGCATGAGAACTCCCCACGGTCTCGAAATCATCGAGAGCTGCATGGGCTGCAAGGCAAGTCGCGAAGGCTTTTTCTGCCGTTTCTCCACCCCGGTGATGAGGGCCGTAGACATGATCAGCCACCACACCGTCATGCCAGAGGGGGCTCTGCTTTTCGTGGAGGGGCAGACATCGAGGGGCATATTTGTACTGTGCTCCGGCAAAGTAAAGCTTTCAACCACATCCAAAGACGGTAAGGTGCTGATCCTGAAACAGGCGGAAGCGGGTGAGGTGCTGGGTCTAAGCGCTGCCATTTCCGGAACGGATTACGAAATGACCGCCGAGACCGCGTCGGCGTGCCAGTTAAACTTTATCGGTCGCACGGACTTCATGAGTCTTCTGCAGAACGAGAGTGAAGTCGGAGTGCACGCCGCAACGTGGCTCAGCCGCGAGTTCCAGGGCGCCTATCGCGACATCCATGATCTGGTGCTGGCGCGTTCCTCGTCAGGAAAACTTGCCCGGTTGCTGTTATCGTCATGTGCTCCGCGGGGACTGCAGGAATCCAACGAGGGACACTTGCGATCCGCGATGACCCACGAGGAAATGGCGCAGCGAATCGGCTCCTCGCGTGAGACGGTCACGCGGTTGCTAAGTAATCTGAAGAAGAAGAGGTTGATCCGGATCGAGGGAGCCACGCTGGTCATTCGCGACCGCACTGGTCTGGAAGCTATGGCGGTTTGATCTTTCTCCGGTTTGATCTTCCCCCACCCCGGAGGGTGGCTTAAGTCTCAGCTACCCTCCGACTGTCACGCCTGAGAATCATCTTAAACCGAACAGACGTGATCGCGTCTGTATAAGGGCAGGCAGATGGGGAGCCGATGCCGCGCCGCAGAGGCGGGAGCCTCAGAGTCCGAACAATTCCCGCAGCCGTTTGGTTTGAGCGCGGCTGACTGGAATTTCGCTTTGCTTCTTGTCATCCATCCGCAACTGATAAGAACTCTTGAACCAGGGCACAACCTCACGAATCCGGTTGATGTTTACGAGGTAAGACCGGTGCGCCCGCCAAAACATTCCTGGATCCAGGCTGGCGAGCAGTTCTTCCAAGGTTCGGCAGTTTGAATGTCCTTCCATGCTCGACGTTCCGGCAGTCACGACCGTGATTACTCCATCCTCGATGGAGGCGTAGCAAATTTCTTTCTGGTCCACCAGAAACATTCGTCCGACGGCTTTGAGCAAGATTTTCGTGCTTTGGGTCTTCGGCGTCTGCAGCATGCGGACGAGGTTGTCGATCTTTTCGGCCGGCAAGCCCTCCGTCCCCTGCTGTGCGCGAGCTCTCTGCACCGACTGCGCGACACGCTTTTTGTCGAAAGGCTTGAGAAGATAATCCACCGCGTTGACCTCGAACGCCTTTACCGCGTACTGATCAAAAGCCGTCGCGAAGACAATCTTAGGCAGAGCGATCTTCTTATCGAGAAGCCTCTTAATCACTCCAAAGCCGTCAAGCCCGGGCATTTGGACGTCGAGAAACATGAGATCAGGATTGTGCTCTTTGATGAGGCTGATGGCTTCGAGACCGTTTTTCCCCTGCGCCACCACATTGACGTCGCCGGTATTCTTGAGCAGGAAGGCGAGTTCATCGCGCGCGAGCTGCTCATCGTCAACGATTACCGCGGAAAGGGGCATGCTGTCTCCTGAAATCGCGAGCCTGAGAAAAGTATAGCGACCGCGTTTCGCGGGAGTCAACGCGGCCCATTCGAACAGAGAGTCAGTGCGGCTGCCGCTCCCCGGCGGGATTGCCAGCCTGGCCGAGTGGGATTGCCATCTTCGTGTAGCCCGCAGGAATTTCAAACAGGCTCGCCGGCTGCGACCCTTCCTGGATGTTGCGCAGCTCAAATCCGCCCGAGGATTCGTCTGTCTTTACGACAACGTTCAGTTTCGTGTCCACCCACACATGCATCTTCTCGCCCTTCTTGGAGACACCCTCGTACTTGACTGCACTCCGTCCGTTTAGATTGTCACTCCCTATCTTTGTGCAACTGCCCCAGTTCTTGTCCGTTCCGGCCGCTTCGGCAGTCTTCTTCCAATCCGGGCAGGCATCGTTCACGTCCTGCACCCGCCAGTAATTGGTGATCATCGGCTTAACCATCATTGGTGGAGCGTCCATATACATGCGACGATCCGTCATAACGACAGTGTAGGTGTGTCGCGCATCATCAAAGATGATTGCGCTCGGTCCCATGGCAGCGTTCCCACCTGCCACTTCGAACCGAACCTTGTTCTTGCCCGCGTAGACCTTGCTCATGCGAGTATTGTCTGGCTTCGTGGTCACCACATCCGCGGAAAACTCCTGTGCCAGCGCCAAGCTGCCGGTCAGAAGTAACGCCGGTAGGCTGCAAATACGCGCGGCTGATCGAAACGAATAGGATCGAAACATGTAGGTCTCCCTTTTTTCCCACGACTGCTATGAGGGTTCCATGAACGACTGGAAGGAAAAAAGCATAACAGAACTTTGCGCTGGTCCCAAAGGGGACGAGAATCGAGAGAGGTTGCTGATCAATCACCGTGTCGCGTCATCCAGAAATGAGGCATACGCGGCGAGATTGGCGTCGCGCAGCAAAGTGCTCAACGAAATGCGGGCTCGCTCGTCAAGGCTGTAGCCATCGAAAGCCTAGTAAGGCTGCATGAACTTCAGCAGCGTGACGCATCGACTTCGATTGCCAACCGAAACGGCGGTTCGCTCCTCACACCACATTCTCCAGAGCCAACGCCATCCCCATCCCGCCGCTAATGCAGAGTGTGGCTACGCCGCGACGCGTGTTGCGCTTCATCATCTCGTGCACCAAAGTCACAGTGATTCGTGTGCCGGTGCAGCCGATAGGATGCCCAATTGCGATCGCACCGCCGTTCACGTTGAGCCGGTCGCGGTTGAAGTTCAGTTCGCGATCACAGGCGATCACCTGAGCGGCGAAGGCTTCGTTCAATTCGATCAATCCAAAATCGTGCAGCCTGAGGTTGTGCTTCTCCTCCAGCTTACGCAGTGCCGGGACGGGCCCGATCCCCATCGTGCGCGGATCCACTCCAGCCGACGTGACGGCCGAGATCCGCGCCAGCGGCGTCAGGTTGTTCTTTTTCACGAAAGATTCGTTAGCGACAACGACGGCAGCCGCGCCGTCGGTGATTCCCGAGGAATTTCCTGCCGTGACTGTCCCGGTCTTTGAAAATACCGGAGTCAGCTTACCCAGCTTTTCCATGCTGGCATCCGGGAACGGATGTTCGTCGCGGCAGAAAGTGGTTGCACCCTTTTTGCCTTCAATGTTGACCGGAACTATTTCGGCGTCAAACCGCCCGGCCGCAATCGCGCGAGCAGCGCGAGTTTGCGATGTCAGCGAATATTCATCCTGCTCCTCGCGCGAAATTTTGTAATGCTCAGCCAGCACTTCCGCGGTCTCACCCATCACCATTTTTGCCAGGGGACAAAAAAATCCGTCGCGATACATGCCGTCAACCAATTCCTGGTTGCCGAGCCGATAGCCCCAGCGCGCCTCGAGATAGTAGGGAAGCCGCGACATGGATTCCGTACCGCCCGCCAGAATGCAACTCGCATCGCCGAGCAGAACCGCCTGATACGCCAACGCAATGGACTTCAGACCCGACGCACAAGCCTTATTCACCGTGAACCCTGGCACTTCCTGCGGCACGCCGCTGCGAATGGAAATCTGCCGCGCCGGATTCGGCCCTCCGCCGGCTTGCCGCGCGTTGCCGAAGATTGTCTCTTCCACTTGCTCCGGCTGGATTCCAGCGCGTTCCATGGCAGCCTTGGCAGCGACGACTCCCAGGTCGGCCGCGGTTAGAGAAGCGAGCGATCCGCCAAACTTTCCAATCGGTGTGCGCACCGCGGAGAGTATATAGACTGCCTGCAAAGCGCTACCTCCAAAACATTTGAGTCTAGCAGGGCGGGGAAAGATGCTGGAGGGAGAAACGGGAAGGGCACGACTTCAGTCGTGCCGTCTGACTGATGATAAAGATGCGGGCTTTATAGCCGCTGAGGCATGCGTCAGTTTGGGCTAACGCTCATTCATCCCATCACGCGTGCAGGGGCCCGCTGTGAAAACCGCTGCGACGGAAGCGCTGATACACAGTCTAGGGATAACACGTTAGTTGCAGGAACCACACCAGCCGTCGTTGCAAATCCTCCTAACCTCCGGCATAATAAATGTTTGTCTTGACCTCGCCGGACGCTTCCGGAACAAGGATATATATTTGTGTTAATGATTCGACTGTCGCGCATGGGTGCGCGCAAACAACCGCATTACCGCATCGTGGTGATTGAGAAGGCGCGCGCACGCAATGGACGGCCGGTGGAAGTTGTTGGAACTTATAATCCTCGCACTAACCCCGCCACGGTCGATTTCAAGCGGGATCGCGTCGACTATTGGGTTTCGAAGGGCGCGCAAATGTCCGAGCGCGTCGGGAAGCTCTACGCCAAGCCCACGGCTGCTCCTGCGGCTTCTGTTGCCTAGGAATTTGCATGCCTGAATCTACTGCCAACGTTCGCACTCTTATCGAGAAGATTGCGAAATGGATGGTTGACGCTCCCGACGAGGTTTTCGTTGACCACCTCGACGACGATGTGCTCGAACTGGAAGTGGCCGAAAATGATGTCGGCAAAATCATCGGACGGCAAGGACGCAACGTACGCGCCCTGCGCACGTTGCTGAGCGCTGCGGGAGTGCGAGCGCGGAAACGATACACTCTGGAAGTCATCGACTAGTCGATCGTCAACTAGAAGTGGCTTCACCAGGTTTTGAAAGGGCGCGGCTTCTAGCCGCGCCGCTATCGGGCCATGAGAATCCGGGCTTTAGCCCCCGAGGGATTTTTACTTTCCCTTCGCGAACAGAGCGCCGGGGCGGGGAACCGGACCATTCGCGATCTTGAAACAAATGAGTTCATTACGCTGGCCCGCGTGGTGAAAACGCAGGGCCGGCGCGGCGAAGTTGCGAGCGAGATTCTCAGCGATGTTCCCGGAAGATTCCTGATCGGGATGAAGTTGCTGGCACTCCCGCGGAATCACGAAGCGCATCGTCTTGAGTTGGAAGTCGAGGAGATCTGGCCGCACAAGGGTATGCTTGTGCTGAAGTTCGCGGGAGTTGATTCGATCTCCGAAGCGGAAACGCTGATTGGCTGCGAATTGCAGGTGCCCCGCATCCAGCGTTCGAAACTTCAAGCTGGCTGGAACTTCGTCAGCGACCTCGTAGGCTGTTCGGTGCTCGATGGCGAGCGCGAGATTGGACGTATCGAGGATGTACAGTTTGGAGCAGGGGAAGCGCCTTTGTTGATCGTACGCGATGCCGCAGCGAGGTTGGTTGAGGTTCCTTTCGCAGAAGCGTATCTCGACAAGGTCGACGTGGAGCGGAAGCAAGTACGAATGCACTTGCCGGAAGGTCTGCTGGAAGTGAATGCTCCGCTGACGGCGGAAGAAAAACGAGAGCAATCGACGCTAGCGAAAGGAAAAAAGAAATAACCACAGAGGATCACAGAGAAAAGTCCTGTGCCTACTCTGGGTACTCCGTGTCCTTTGTGGTGGAGCTCTCCGATCCAAGATGAAGGCCGATATTGTAACCATCTTTCCGGACTTTTTTCGCGGACCGTTGGAATACGGCATTATTCGAAGAGCTCAGGAGTTAGGGCTGGCGACAATTCAAGTCCACGATCTGCGGGAGTTCACTCATGATCGTCACCGTACCGTAGACGACCGTCCGTTTGGTGGCGGCGAGGGCATGGTGCTGAAGCCGGAACCGCTCTTTGAATGTTTGGAATCGCTTGAGGTTGCACCTCGCGAGGAGCGCATTGCGGCGCGGGCGAAGCAATCGGTAGTTCTGCTTTCGGCGCAGGGGCGGAGGTTTACTCAGAAAGTTGCAGCGGAGTTGGCCGTGCTCGACCGCGTGGTTTTTATGTGTGGCCGCTACGAAGGCGTAGATGAGCGAGTAGCAGAGTTTCTTGCCGACCGCGAACTTTCAATTGGCGACTATGTTCTGAGCGGTGGGGAGATAGCAGCGGCTGTAATTGTCGAGGCAGTGATGAGGCTGCTTCCCGGAGCGGTGGGGAACGAAGCATCAACGCAACAGGAATCGTTTACGGTTGAGCAGCCGAGCGCCGTAAACCCGAAAACCCCGAGCGGTGCGAACTCGACTTGCGGATCGAACGGATTGCTGGATTATCCGCATTACACGCGGCCTGCGGAGTTTCGGGGGATGGCAGTGCCAGAGGCGTTGATGTCTGGCAACCACGAAGAAATTCGCTTCTGGCGTCGGCAGCGGGCGCTGGAAAAAACGCTGCGTAACCGTCCTGACCTGCTGGAGGGAGCGGCGCTGAGCGAGGAAGATAATAAGGTTCTGGCCGCGATCAGAGAAGATGGGGCCAAAGATCGCGACTGAGTTTTGAGAGCGAAATCACGATTTTAGATTGAGAATTGGGAAGGGCTAACTATCATGTCGAACCTGGTCATTGAAAAATTGCTGGCAAAAACTCAACGCACCGATATTCCCAAATTCAACTCGGGTGATACCGTTCGCGTTCACGTCAAGATCAAAGAAGGCGACAAGGAGCGTTTGCAGGCGTTTGAAGGCGTGGTCATCAAGCGCGACAACGGACCGCAGGCCAGCTTCACTGTGCGCAAGATCAGCTTCGGCCAGGGCGTGGAGCGTATTTTCCCCATTCACTCTAAAGTGATCGACAAGGTCGATCTCCTGCGCTCCTCTAAGGTCCGCCGTGCCAAGCTGTATTATCTGCGTGGGCTGAAGGGCAAAGCGGCGCGCCTGCGCGACGTCGAGAAACCCAGCTGATTTCCTAGCGACGTCTCTCGCGTCGCACCTCGAACGCGCCGGGCTTTGTGGCGGGCTTTGAAAGCGATCTATCCGGCGATTGCCGCCAAGTCTTCGGTGATAACCTCGAGGTCTGCGAAGTCGTCGCTTTGAGGTTTCTTCAACTGATTCAGAACGTAGTCCAGCAGAGGACGGCCGCCCTGCCGAATCTCCTGAAACTCGACACCCATGGCGCGGTTTTCGGCCGTGTATCTTACGTGTCCCCGCAGCGCCACACTGACGTCGCACATGTTCAGCACCAGTCTCAGGGAAGTTCCAGGCGTAGCCAGATTGCTGGCGCTGATGAGGCAGCCGTACTCGGAAATCTGCTCCAGGCGGCCTTCCACACGGGATCGCCCGGCAAACTCGACATCCGCTCCGCCCTGCACTTGATATCGCGGCCGGCGACGCCGGTTCTGCTCATGTCTACGGAAGGCCTTCAGGGTAGGCTGCCTGCCGTCTCCGCCTGAAATTACCGGCAGATACTGCTCCTCCATTTGTCGCAGCTCTTCTTCCCACGGAATCCTGCTACCCTCGACGCATTCCACCGTGAACTGACCGCGCAGCTCGGAGTCGGGATTGGCAGTCCAGACGACTTGGCAAACAGACTTGGTGCGTCCACGTTCGACCGTAACAAAATCCCCCACCTTTACGTCGCGACAGCTCAGCAGGCGTGCCCCCCGTGGATGGATGTCATAGGTGCAAACCAATTCAAGCTCGCCACGCTCGCCGTCCTGCATGTGTATGAGGCGGACCGGCAGCGCCAAGTGAATCAACTTCTCGATAGGAGCGGCTTCCTGTGAAACTCCGTGGTGCGGCGTTTGGATCCCTTCTTTCACGCTCTCAACTTAGCAGTACATGTCCTGATGGACAATGTACGTTCGTAATCGAAGTAATGGTTACTAGGGGGTAGGACTTTCAAGCTTTAGGAGTCCACGCGGGTCTCGCCGCTGATTTTCGAGTCGCAACTTCTTGAACTGAATAATTTTCCTACTTGCGAAAGCTCGTGCGGACAGGTAAAGATGGTGGCATCTCACCTCTAAATGCCGGTTAGCGCCAAGATTGCGTCAGAGTTTTCCCTTTCCCCAGCAGCAGCCAAGCTGCGTCTGCTGAAAAGGCTGCGCTGCACGCTCCGTTATGAAAAAATTGCGTGGGCGGCCGGCTCGACCCTGGTTGCGGGAGTGGACGAGGTGGGGCGCGGATCGTTGTTCGGCCCGGTGGTGGCGGCAGCGGTGATTCTCGATCGCGGCTATCGCATTCGAGGACTGCGTGATTCCAAGCTGCTCTTGCCGGAGCGTCGCGAACTGCTGGCGCCGCGCATTCGCCAGCACGCGGTCGCCTGGGCGGTGGCGGCGGTGGATGCGGCCCGCATCGATCAGATCAATATCTACCAGGCATCGCGGCTTGCTATGCGGGAGGCGGTGATGCGATTGCAACCCGCCGCGGATCACTTGCTGATCGATGCCGTGCGCCTGGATTGCGAACTGCCGCAGCGAGCAATTATCCACGGCGACGCGCTCTCCGCCTCGATCGCGGCGGCTTCGATTCTGGCTAAAGTCGAGCGCGACCGCATGATGTGCGAGTGGGATGCCGTCTTCCCGGAGTACGGCCTGGCTTCGCACAAGGGCTACAGCACGCCGCAACATCTGGCGGCTCTGCAGCAATATGGCCCGACGCCGCTGCATCGGCAGTCGTTTGCCCCTGTATGGAGTAATCCGGCGGAACAGGAAGTCTTCGAATTCGACTGAACTTGTGTATTTTCCAATCCAGCCCTTCCGATTTACAATGCAACCTGCCCGGTAATACTAGGCACCTTATTTGACAGCCGGGATATTCATAACGCATTCGTCTTCTTCAAGGAACCGGATGGCAGCAACAAAAACCGACCCCAAGCTATCCGTCGTAGCCAATGGCGGCAAGAAGTCGCGCAACTACGAGGGCCTCACGCGCGAGCAGTTGATAGAGGCCTACCGCCTCATGTATACCTCCCGGCGGATCGACGACCGGGAAATCCTGCTCAAGCGCCAGCAGAAAATCTTCTTTCAAATGTCGGGAGCCGGGCACGAGGTCATCGGTGTGGTTGCCGGAATGACCTTGAAGCCGGGTTACGACTGGTTCTATCCTTACTATCGCGACCGCGGGTTGTGCCTTGCGTTGGGGGCTAAGCCGCTGGAGATGTTTCTGCAGGCGGTGGGAGCAGCCGATGATCCCAGCTCCGGCGGACGCCAAATGCCCTCGCACTGGGGATACAAGCGGCTGAATATCGTGACCCAATCGTCACCGACGGGGTCTCAGATTCTGCAGGCGGTGGGATGCGCTGAGGCGGGACGCTATTTTTCGCAGCATCCACGGGCCGCGGAAATCCCACTTTTCGCAAAGGACGCGAAAAATGGGGCACCCGATTATCGCCAGTTCAAAAATGTGGCCTTCCACGGGGACGAAATTTCTTACGTTTCGCTCGGCGACGGCACCACTAGCGAAGGTGAGTTCTGGGAGGCGATGAACGCATCTGCCCTCGGCAAGCTGCCCGTGATTTTCTGCGTGCAAGACAACGGATATGCAATTTCGGTGCCGGTGGAAGTCCAGACCGCAGGCGGGAGTATTTCCAGGCTGGTCTCGGGCTTTCCGAATTTCCATTTTGAAGAAGTCGATGGCACCGATCCCTTGGCAAGTTACGCGGCGTTTCAACGCGCCGCGCAGTATTGCCGCCAGGGCCACGGGCCCGCGTTTGTGCATGCCCACGTGATCCGCCCGTACTCGCATTCTCTCTCCGATGACGAACGTTTGTACCGCCCCGATTCCGAGCGCGAGAGGGATGCGGCACGCGATCCCGTTTCGCGCACGCAAATGTTTTTGCTGCGCGAAGGGATTCTCGACGAGAAGGGCATCAACGACCTGGAGAGAAAAGTTGAGGAAGAACTGCAGGCCGCGGTAGATCGGGCGCTCGAGGCCCTGCCACCGGCTCCTGAGACTGTGAAGCAGTTTGTGTATTCTCCCGACCTCGACCCCAGGTCTGCGGCGTTCGATACTCAGGTGTTAGTCGGCCCCGATTCCGCCGATGGAAAAAAGCCGGCGGCAAAAACCATGGCCGACCTGATCAACCTGACCCTTCGCGATGAAATGAAGCGCGATGAGCGCATCGTGATTTTCGGCGAAGACGTCGCGGACTGCAGCCGCGAAGAATATTTAAAGCGCAAGCTGGTAAAAGGGAAGGGTGGAGTTTTCAAACTCACTTTCGGCTTGCAGTGTGAATTTGGCAACGACCGTGTCTTCAATTCACCCTTGGCCGAGGCTTCCATCGTGGGCCGCGCGACTGGCATGGCAACGCGCGGCTTGAAGCCGGTGGTGGAGATTCAGTTCTTCGACTACATCTGGCCAGCAATGATGCAGATTCGAGACGAACTGTCGGTAATCCGCTGGCGCTCGAACAACGCGTTTTCCTGCCCGGTGGTTATTCGAGTTGCCATTGGCGGTTATCTAACCGGCGGCGCGATTTACCACTCGCAGTGCGGCGAGAGCGTGTTCACGCATATTCCCGGATTGCGCGTGGTGTTTCCTTCGAATGCGCTGGACGCTGCGGGACTGCTGCGCACCTGCGATCCGCTGCGATGACCCCGTGCTTTTTCTTGAACACAAGCGTTTGTATCGTGAGACTTACGGACGTGCACCCTATCCCGGCTCCGAATACATGATTCCGTTTGGCAAGGCCAGGATTGTTCAGCCGGGAACGGACTTGACCGTGATTACCTACGGCGCGGTGGTGCCGCGCGCGCTCCAGGCGGCGCAGAAGCTCGAACGCGAACACGGAGTGAAAGTGGAGTTAGTCGATCTACGTTGTTTGAATCCGTTTGATTGGGAGACGATCGCGGCGTCGGTTAGCAAAACAAATCGCGCGCTCGTCGCCTACGAAGATACTTTGAGCTGGGGATACGGCGCGGAGATCGCGGCTCGCATCGCCGATCAACTGTTCGATCAACTAGATGCTCCGGTGCGCCGCGTGGCCGCCGCCGATACTTTTGTGGCCTACCAGCCGATTCTCGAAGACGCGATCCTGCCGCAGGCGAACGATTTATTCCGCGCCATGAAAGAATTGGCAGAATACTAAAACAGTTCGAGTCAATCACCCCCTTGACAAGCTAGAGCCTTCCATCTCCGGGCGTTATTTCCAATTGACTGTAGCTCCGCGAACGACCTAGAATCAGGCGCCACTTTTTTGGGGGAACGATGACGCCGCTTCGTCTTCACGCACACGTCCGTGTGCTGGCCGGAATTTCCCGCCTTGGATTCATCGTGGTGCTTGCCATCACCGCGACCGCCACGGCGCAAACCGCCGTCACCACTTATCACAACGACAACTACCGTACCGGCTGGAATTCAACCGAGACCGTGTTGACCCCGACGAATGTTGCGAGCACTTCATTCGGCCTGCTGGTTACCGTTCCGGTCGACGATGAAGTGGATGGGGTTCCTCTTATGGTTCCAGGCGTAAATATTACGGCAGGGAACAACCAGGGAGTTCACGACGTCGTGTACATCGTGACGGCAAATGACACCGTCTACTCCATCGACGCCAGTGCTGGAACTGTGCTCGTGAGCAACCATCTCGGTACGCCGGTGAGTTGGCCGCTTGGATGCAATAACAACGGTCCTAACGTTGGCATCAATTCGACCCCGGTGATCGATGTCGGCACCAACACGCTTTATTTGATTGCCTACACTCAGGACAGCACAGGTCCGGCTTATCGCCTTCACGCATTGGACCTCGGCAACCTCACCGACAAAATGACTCCGATGATTGTGGGTGCATCCCATACTCTTACCGACGGAACCACCTTTACCTTCAATGCCACTTACCAGCGGCAGCGTCCCGGCTTGTTGATGGCGAACGGCAACATCTACGCGGGATTTGGCAGCTTCTGCGATTTTTCAGCGAACCTCTCACGGGGTTGGCTGCTGGGTTGGAATGCGTCCACGCTGGCGCCGCTTTCTGCCAACCGGGTTAACGACATCCAAGCCACTTCGCCGAACAGTTTCTTTTTGTCTTCAATCTGGATGTCAGGATATGGTCCGGCGGCGGACGACTCGGGCAATGTTTTATTTGTGACGGGAAATTCCGATTACGCTGGAACCACCTACGATGGTGTTAGCAATATTCAAGAAAGCGTGGTCAAGATATCGTCGGATCTTACGACGGTAGTTGATTTGTTCACCCCCTCGAACCAGGCCACGCTCGACGAGGAAGACGCGGATTTTGGTTCGGGCGGAGTGCTGGTTTTGCCTGACCAACCCGGATCGATGCCGCACCTCGCCGTCGCCGCCGGCAAGTACGGAACCATGTACTTCATGAACGAAGACAAGTTGGGAGGATATTCGACCACGAAGAACAATGTCCTCGGCAGGTACGGAGTCGGCCCTTGCTGGTGCGGAGAATCCTACTTTGTCGATCCGAATGATGGCTTGGCGCGGGTGGTGAGCAGTGGAAGCAACCACGTCGAAGTGTGGAAGTTGCAAACGTCGCCCAAAGCGACGCTCACCCGAGTTGCGCAGTCGAATGCGATTGTTACGGGACAGAACGGAGGATTCTTCACCAGCGTGTCGTCGAATGGTAATTCGAATCCAATTATCTGGGCGCTGTCCCGTCCAGTTTCTGCCAAATCGACCAGTACTGTGCTTCACGCGTTCAACCCTGAAGCTGTAGGCGGGATGACTCAGATTTTCCGCTACGTGACCGGTCCCTGGTCATACTACAGCGGTGACTTGAATCAGGTTCCTGTGGTGGCAAACGGAAAGGTGTATGTGGCGACCTATAAAGAGCTGCAGATTTTTGGATTGACGCCGGCGGCGAAACAAGGATCGACGAAGCAAGGATCGAAGTAGGGCTGAAGTGCCGACCGCCAGCAAGTTTTTTCTGCGCATTGTGTTCCTGGGGAGTCTTCGCCCTGGTTTCGCCGGTTACGAAGGCTTTCTCCGCAACCCTCCTCTCGTAAAGAAGAAGCTGTCGGGATATTGATCGCTGTAATAGCGGTCTGCATGGCCCTTGCGTCAGTCGTTGTCTGGACCTCCCATTAGAATGGCGCATCTATTCAGTGTGTGAGCGACCTAGCCTCTGATCCTGACTCTTCCTGTCCTAGCTATCCCGATGGGTTGACCATTCGGGAGGCTCGTGACAGGTTCCTCGCCTTTAACGGTTTCCAGGTCGAGGACTACTCGGCTCCCACCTACGCGGTCAAGCTGTGGAAAGTACGGATCCGTTTCCCCAACACAAAAGCCCATCGCTGGGCGGCTCCGCTCCACGATTTGCATCATGTGCTTACTGGCTATAAGACCGACTGGATTGGAGAGGCGGAGATCGCCGCTTGGGAACTGCGTGCGGGATGCCGGACCGTGTTGGTGTATTGGCTTGACTTGTCGGGTGCCGCGATTGGATTGCTCATTTCTGCGGTGCGAGTCTGCCGTGCGTTCTGTAGGGCGAGGGGACAGCGCACACTTTATCACGATCCTACCTCGTACGATTCTATGCTACGGATGACCCTAGGAGAAGTTCGTGCCCGCCTTGGGATTCCGCCAGGCGGGCTGATCGAGTGAATGCATCTAGTTACGAAGGCTTGTCCCGCAAGCCGTTGTGGATTGCCCGTTCTGTCGGTGAATGCTACGCTGCGAACAGTGAACCCCGCATATGTCAATTCCGCTGAGCCCAGTCACTTCGGCATGCGACGGTTTGTAGTGAGGCTGCAATCCTCGTCGGGAGAAGTGTGGATAAAGTTCCTGCTCGCCCTTGTGGGATTGGGGCTGGCTTTCGGCGCAGCGCTGCTCTCCACGGCGTCGGGCGAGGCTGGCAACCTGTGGGTGTCGGTGATCCTGGCATCTATTGCCCTCTTGATAGCGGCGTTCGTGGGATTGGTCACCGTGCCTTATCTGGCGCGACGCGTGGCCATCGAGCGTTTGCGGCGGACATTTCACTACGAAGTCACGAAGGCGGGAGTTGTATATGTGCTGGTCACGCTGGTGATCGGCATTGCGGCGCTGAATACGGGAAATAATCTGTTGTACATCGTGGTGGCGGCGATGCTGGCTGCGATCCTGGTGTCGGGAATAGGTTCCGCGTGTGTGCTGCGCAGATTGAACCTCGAGGTTCGTCTCCCCGAGCAGGTGTTTGCCGGCCGCCCCGTCATGGGACAAATTGTGCTGCATAATCCGCGGCGATTCCTTCCATCGTTCTCGATTCGTGTGGTTCCAGCGCGCAAGGAAAAAGGAAAGAAGATTCGCAGGCAATGGCGCTGGGAACGAACTACCTTCGCATTCCCGCTGAACCGTGCTCCGCAGAATCAGTGGTTGCGAGTGCGTGACTGGCGAGTGCGACGTGTGAATGCCGAACCTCTTCCCCCCGGAATATTCGAGGGCATGGCCTATTTCCCGTATCTGCCGCCGAATACCGAGTTGCGGGCGGATCTGCCATTGCGCTTTGAGCGACGCGGGCGATATTGCGAATCAGGTTTTGGCTTAGCGACGCGATTCCCCTTTGCCTTCCTTACAAAAACGCGGGAGGTTGCTCTGCAGCGCGAGATTCTGGTGTACCCGCCAGTTGAACCTCCTGACGAGATGTTTGAAATTCTGCCGCTGGTAACCGGGGAGTGGGAGAGTTTTGTGCGCGGACGCGGTTCCGACTTGTATCGTCTCCGCGAGTACATGCCTGAGGATTCAGCCCGCCATGTTGATTGGAAGGCTACGGCCAAGTCAGGGTCGTTGAAGGTGCGTGAATTCAGCCGCGAAGATGAGCGTAAGTTATGCATAGTCTTCGACAATCCGGCGGCTGGAGTGATTTCTGATCAGGCCTATGAACGGGCGGTGAATCTGGCAGCGTCACTTGCGTGGCACTTCTCTTCACAAAACGCCGAGGTTTCGTTCGCAGTCCCTGGGGCTCAGCGAACCGCCGATCTGCATGAATTTTTGACGACGCTGGCGCTGATCGAGCCGCAGAAAGATCATCAAACCCTACAAGCACCGCAAGCCACGATGCTGCGCGAGATAGACCGTGGGACCGCAGGAGAATACAACATCATTCTCACCGCACAATCTCGCGGGAGTTTACCGACGTCATTGTGGAACTGCTCCTATGTTGTGTTTGTCGGAGACTAGAGCCGCCGGTCTGGAACACCAAAAAAAATCCACCGCC
The DNA here is from genome assembly GCA_963717205.1 of uncultured Acidobacteriota bacterium. Classification (GTDB taxonomy): domain Bacteria; phylum Acidobacteriota; class Terriglobia; order Terriglobales; family Acidobacteriaceae; genus Sulfotelmatobacter. The sequence goes on from CAVQVP010000004.1 coordinate 310,484, forward strand.
CGAAGGCGGTGGAGGTCGATAATCCAGGTTGCCATAACCCAGGTTTGCGTTTTACTTTACGGATTTGAACGCGTCAGCAAAGGCTTGCGCGTTCGGAGTTCCTACTCCGGTTACGTTGTCCCAGCCCACAGCCGTCTGTAGAGCCTGCGGCGTGTTGCACGATGTCCCGTCAAGATCGGTAGCGGGTAGCAACGAGCAGTCGGTGCCGAACGAAATCGCGTACACCAAGTCTGAGAAATAATTAACGTTCCACAAGCCAGTATAGAACGCGGCAGGTGTCGCTCCTCCCATGACTTCAGACGCGGTGTAAGTGTCTGTGACCGTGCTCGATTCTTTGATCGTCGCGGTCACGTTGTGAGTTGATCCGAGGGGAACGACATCGAATATCGTTTCCGACGGCAGAGTATATACATAAGCAGCAGCCTGGCCTAGAGGCGTACCTGCCTCCTCATTGGCAAGGGCCCAAAGACCCGAGAACATCGGCGCGGCCAGGCTGGTGCCACCGAAGGCATACCACGCTGGCGTTTCGCCCGGCTCACTCAGGAAAATGACGGCCCCGGTAAACGGATCAGCGAGCCAGGAGATGTCAGGCAACAGGCGCGCGGACCCAGGCAATCCAGACTGGAACGACGGTTTCGAGAAGAAGCCACTCGCACCTCCTCCTGAGCCAAAATTGAAGCCGAAGGCGAGTGGAGGATCGAAAAGTGTTCCTTCGTCATTCAGCAGGGTTTCATCGGTGCCCCAGCCTGCCTGCCAAGCAATGGTGTTAGTGGACGTTAGCGCCAGGCTGACGCCGCCGATTGCCGTCGCGTGCGGCGAATCTGCGGGAGCGCTGACTGTGGCCGGGATTCCGAATGCCGTGAAGTCGCCGTCATCGCCGGAAGAAAAGTTAGTAGAGATGCCGGAGATTGCCGCGATTTCTGAAATCAGATCCTCGGTAGCTAGCACCGTAGGTGGCGTAAACGATTCAGGCGCACCGTAGCTGCCGGAGAGGACGTTTCCCAGATCGTAATTCACGGCGTAAAAAACGCCTTGGTCGACGTCCTGGAAGCTGGCCGAAGGCGGGACCACCAAATCAATGTTGGCCGCCGGAGCGATGGCGTGCGCCCACTCTACGTCAATATTGATTTCAGGATCTGGTCCAGCGCACGTCGACGGGGTTGGAGTTTCGATGATGCTGAAGTTCGATGAAGTCAGCAGAGGCAAGCCAAACCGGGCCGAAAACGTGTTCGCATCCTGCCGAATGGTCACCGAACCGCACCAGTCGATGATGACGATGGTCTGCCCGTTTCCACTGTATCCCTCACCGTACAAGCCGGTCAGATTGTAGGCGGTGTAAATTTCGCGAGGCGTGTAGGCGCAGCCCGGGCTGAATATGTCGGTGTAGTAGCCGTTGCCCTTGTAAGTAGCCTCCCCGCTGTTGGCCGCGGGAGAAGTCACGCCAGTGAATTTCTCCGTCTTCACGCCCGTGAAGCAAGCGGAGGAGAAGAAGGTGTTCGAGCTGGAATCGACTTTCGCAGCAGGAGCAGCCTTGCCGTTAGGAAGAATCGTCGGACGCTGCGCCAGGGGATGGGTATACTTGCCCGAGTCCAGGCCTGCGATGGACTGAACAAGCGCTGCTGCATCGCCATCTACATAAGGATCGCGGTCGTTGGCTCGCAGGGTTTCCCCGAACACCAGGTACTTGTTCATCTGTACCTGGAACGCCGCTTCTACATCGCTGACGGTTCCTCGCGCTCTCACGAAAAAGTTGTTGGGTCCGACATTGACTACCTTCAGGTTGTGCGATTCGAAAAACGTGCTGACGGTTTTTGCTTCTGCTGCCGTCGGGGCGAAACGGGTAGCGATGTCGCTGCTCTTCAACCAGTGACGGTACTCGGGTGAGGTCTTGTTGTAGAGATTATGCGCCAACTGATCGAGTCCGCTCCGGTTGTGAGGCTGCAGCCAGATGCTAACTTCGATGATCTTCGAAGGATCCTCTGCGCCAAGATTGCGCGCCGAAGTTACATAGCTGGGAGTGTTGTGCGGGATCAACTGTCCGGCGAATGCCGGTAGGGTTACGCCTGCGACGAGTGTGGCGACGACCAGAAACAGTCCTATCGCCTGCAACCGGCCGAAGGTAGTTACTGGATGCTCTTCTTTTTTCTTATTCATTGTTCCTCCTGGGAACGAGTTAGCAAAGCCTTAGTCAGAACAGTTGAGACCACTAGAAATGGACACGCTCTCCTGACAGTGAGGCACAGTTCAATTAACATTCAATAAACATGGGACCGGAACCTGTAGTGCACATTCGGTCACCTTTGCAAACTGGTAGAGTCGCGGAAGGCTTGAAAGACTTGTATGCAGGATCGTTAGCCATCCGCGAAATGGCGCTATCCTAGCCCGTTCTGGGGGGAATAGCAATGGATGAAGAGTTTTTTTTCAACTCCAGCAGAATATGTGCAGTAATTTGCACTCCCCTCAAAGATTCAAGCTGCAATAACTTGATCCGACATCTTGTTCGTTTTTCGTAACACGACGAAAGAACCGGTTGCTTTCTGGTTGGGCTGGTGCTAAGTTCGGCAGCATCTAACGGGCCAGCACTGATTCCGCAGGATCGCAGAGGGCTGAACCCTTTCCCCGACTGGAGTTCCGCACGCGAACTCCCGCAATAATGCTGCTCTGCATTTCCTCCTATTCGGCATCGCCCGACAGAAAGGAGAACCATGTCTACTCCGAAGAAGCACTTTGCCCTTGCCGGTAGTGAGCGCGCTCCGCTGAAAGGAGCGCGAGAGATAGGTCCAGCCAATCCTAACGAAATGGTCGACGTGACCATACGCTTGCGATCCCGCGCGGAGAAGAAGCCGATCGTTAACCCCGATGAATTCACAAAGCCAGTTGAGAAACGTACGATTTTAAGTCGCAAAGATTTTGAGCAGCGCCACGGAGCCGACCCTGATAGCATTCGGCGAGTGGAGGCGTTTGCGCGCGAACACAAACTTATTGTGAAGGAAAAAAGTGCGGCGCGCCGGACGGTCATCCTCTCCGGTACTGTAGCTGCCATGAATGGAGCTTTTGACGTGCAGTTGAAAACCTACGAGCATCCGAGTGGAAAATATCGCGGGCGCACAGGGGCGGTGCAGTTGCCGGCGGAATTGCAGGGGGTGGTGGAGGGAGTATTTGGTTTGGACAATCGTCCGCAAGCCAAGCCGCATTTTCGTAGGCGGCAAGGACTAGGGGGTGTCCGTGCCGCTGCCGTGAACTTGTCGTACACGCCCCTGCAAGTTGCCGCGTTTTATGACTATCCCACCGGTGTTGACGGATCGGGAGAGTGCATTGCGCTGATCGAGTTAGGCGGAGGATACAACTCCACTGATCTGAGCAATTACTGGAGTCAACTCAACCTCGCGAAGACGCCGAACGTGTCAGCAGTGTCAGTCGGGAACGGGAGCAACCAGCCGACCGGTGATCCGAGTGGACCCGATGGCGAAGTGATGTTGGATATTGAAGTGGCGGGAGCGATCGCGCCCGGGGCCAACATTGTCGTCTATTTCGCGGAGAACACGGACGCCGGTTTTCTGAACGCGATTACTACGGCTGCGCATGACAGTACGAACAATCCGTCCGTCCTTTCGATCAGCTGGGGCGGTCCAGAGTCTTCGTGGACGCAGCAGGCAATGACGTCGATGGACGAGGCATTTCAAGCCGCGGCGGCGATGGGAGTAACGGTTTGTGCCGCCGCGGGAGACGATGGCTCGACTGATGGCGTAAACGACGGAGCGAATCACGTCGATTTCCCGGCATCCAGTCCGAATGTGCTGGCATGCGGAGGGACCGAGCTTGTGACCTCGGGCAATACCGTCACCAGCGAAATTGTTTGGAACGAACTGGCGAGCAATGAAGGCGCAACCGGAGGCGGAATCAGCGACGTGTTTCCGCTTCCCAGTTGGCAGAATGGGGCCGGTGTGCCTCCGTCTGCCAATCCAAGCCAGTATGTTGGCCGAGGCGTTCCCGATGTGGCGGGCGATGCCGATCCAACCACCGGTTACGTTACCCTCGTCGATGGACAGCCAGACGTAATTGGCGGGACAAGCGCGGTCGCTCCGCTATGGGCGGGATTGGTTGCGCTGATCAACCAGAGCGTGGGAAAGCCGATTGGCTTCATGAATCCCTTGCTCTATCAGGCGGGCGACGCCTCAGGCGATTTCGATGACATCACCTCCGGTAACAACGGAGCGTATTCAGCCGGTCCGGGATGGGATGCATGTACTGGGCTGGGATCGCCCGTCGGAACGAAGATTGCGGGCATTTTTTCCTCAGGGGTGCAGGCAGCGAAGACGGGCACTTAAGAATCGCAGAAAGAGAGAGCTCCCGCTAGCTGGCACTTAGTCCGCGGGAGCCTTTCTACTTGAAGTTGCGATGGCGTTTAGCGTGCAGAATTCGGGGGCTGCACCTCAGATGCTTTCATTCCCTGAGCATCGAAGGTGTACAGTCTGACTTCGCCATCGACACCTTGGGCTGGAATTTCTTTTCCATTCAGGAGGAAGCTGATCCCTGCGGCGTTGCCAGTTCTTACTGAAATCTCTCGAGTCGCGCGAACCGAGGTATGTGCGGGAGCGATCAAAGTTTCTTCCGCCACGGGTTTGCCGTCCGCCAGAATCGACACCCATGACGTTTTCTCGGCACGGATGAGCAGAGTGAAAGTACTCGCCGATTTCGCCGCGGGGTTGTGAACCGAAGCTTTCGCGGCTGGTGGATTGGGGTCAGAGCTCAACGCGGATGCTGCCGGCACAGCAGCAGATTTTGCCGGTGCGACCGAGGTAGCTTCCGGCGTAGTCGTCGAAGTGGGAGTTGAAACGGGCGGAGATGGGAACTCTGCGTGATCCGGCGTTGCCTGACTGGGCTTCGCTTGGTCGGACTTAGCTTGTCCAATCTTGGTTTGGTCGACCTTGGCTTGTTCGATCTTTGTCCGATCGATCTTGGTTTGGTCGACCTTAGGCAGAAGGTTCGCGCTGTAAGGCTGCGATCCGACTGAAGGCTGCACCGTAGCCACGGTAGGCGGAGCCGGATTCGAAGGGGCCGCGGGCAGCGAAGCGTCCGTCTGCTGACTCTGGCGCCGGAGATTCCAGAAGGCCAGCACGGCGGACACAACTAGCAGAGCCGCGGCCAGCTTGCCCCACGGAATACCAGGCTTGCCGGGGGCTTCCGGCTGAATTTCGGGGAGAGGGCCCGTTCTGATCGGCAACGACGAACGATCTGGCCGAGGAACATCCTCCTTCTTGTTGTTGGCCCGAGTCACAACGTTACTTCGAATCTCGTCACGATTCCGTTGGCGCGGATCCGGGTCGACGGGTTTGATGTCGTCGCCCGGAAAATCTTTAACGCCTCCGTCATTCTTTGGAACATCATTGGGGCGACTCAGTCGAGAGGCCACCGGCGCGGCGACGTCGACCGATTTACGGAAATCGGGAAGAATGTTTTGTGCCTGAACCTGACTCTCGCGCAACGCCGCCAGATAGTCGCTTACAGCTTCTTCCGCATCCAGCCCAACCTGGCGGGCATAGGCCCGGACGAAGCCTTTGTTGAAGACGCCGCCGGGAAGCTGATCGAAGTGCTCTTCTTCAAGAGCGCGCAGCATGCGAGTGCTGATTTTTGTGGCATTCGAAATCTTATCGAGCTCGATGCCGCGCTGCTCGCGCTGTTTACGAAGTTTTTCTCCGAATGCTCCCAAGACCAGCTCCGCCTGACATTAATTTACGTCCGCATCGAGACGTAAATAATCATAGGCGAAGGCGGACGCATACGCCAGAAGAGGTTGTGGGGGGACGCAGTCCGAGGGTCAAGCACCTCGGAATCGGCCGGAAGCGTTTCGGAACGAGCGCGGGAGTTCCGCGGTGGGCTTTTTCTCCTCAAGCGTGACGGCAAACTCCGCCTTGCACGTCTTGCCCGGATCATCGAATGCAGAGCCTTCGCCCTTTGGCTGCGCGCCGAGAAGTTAAGCAGAGGATGCTCGCAGAGGAGCAGCCGGGCCAGGACGCGATCGAGACGGGTGAGGGCGGTTTCGGGCACAGGGATAATTGTAAAGTAGGGTAATGCCGAAGGACATGCAAGGAGAGGGAGACGAACTGAATGGCAACTGAGGAGGAACGGTTAAATTGCTTCACGATGCCGAGCGGCCAGAGTATTACCGGCCTTCAAGGGTTGTTTAGTTTAGGCTGGGACGACGTGCACAACATGAAAGAAATCTCATTTGTGAACTTGCGGGACGAATATAGATTCGGTGTTCGATCGCGTGGCGGTGAAAAAGGAAGTCGTAGCAATCCGCAAAAGTGGCAGGAGAACAGCTATCCTGCTTCCAGCAGCAGAATTGGCTGGTGTCTTGGAGACCGCGCATTTGTTGCGGTCACCCAAGAATGCGCGGCGATTGCTTAACGCTCTCTCTCGCGTCCCGGTAGCCAGAAGTTGCGGCAGAAACTCCTCGTCGGACCGGCGGTAGTGTTGAACTGCAAGGGATCCTTCGACTGCGTTGTTGCTTCGCTTCGCGAACCAACAACTCCGCTCAGGATGACAGACCGAAAAGAGTGAAGTCTACTCGTAGCGCAGAGCTTCGATGGGATTGAGTCGCGCTGCTTTGATGGCCGGCAACATTCCGCTGACGATGCCTACGAAGCTGAGTATGGCCGTCGACCAGATCAGTGTGGCGGAATCAATGTAAAGATGGATGTCGCCCTCGCTCGCGTCTTCGATAAAGGCACTCCACAAAGTCATAGAACCTACCGACCATGAGATGAGATAAGCCAGTACAACTCCAAACAGCCCGCCCAGAGCTGTGATCACCAGCGCTTCGGCCAGGAATTGAAAGAGAATGTGCCAGCGGTGAGCTCCCAGAGCCTTCTCAACCCCGATCTCCCGGGTACGCTGCGTCACCGAAACCAGCATGATGTTCATCAGGCCTACGCCACCGATGCCTAGCGTCAGCAGACCGATAAACCCGAGAAGAAGCTTGATACCAACCGTGATCACGTTGAGGTCGGCAAGATCTTTCACAGCGTCGAAAACGAAAATAGCTCGATCGTCTTTCGGATTGAAGCCATGATGAAAGGCCATCGAGTGGCGCACTGCCTCGACGAACTTGCTGTGGTCGCCCTCGTAATCCATGAAAATTCCGTCGAGGTAATACGTGTTTTTCAGATCGCTCATGGCGCTGTACGGAACATAGACGAGAGAGTTCATGTCTTCGTCGCTGTTCGAGATCGTGTGCTGAATCACAGCAATCACTTTGTAGGAGATGCCATCGATGCGAATGCTTTCCCCCAGCGCGTTCTGGCCAGAAAAAAGTTTCTTCTTCACAGTGGAACCGATGAGGGCGACTCGGGAGTGAGTGTAATCTTCCTGTTCGCCAAAGAATGAGCCTTCGCCCACATCCAGGGCGCGGATTTTCTCGTAGCTGGAATAGATGCCGTGGATGGCGTAGCTTCCACCTCGAGTACCAAAGGAGACGAAGCTCTGCTTATCTACCTCCGGCGAAATCCGAGTGAGCATGGGGCACTCGGCGCGAAGATAGTCGAGATCGTCGCGAGTCAGGCGAATTTGGGTTCCTGCCTTGGTGCCACCTGCTTGAAGAGAAGTGCGTCCGGGAAATATGCCGACCAGGTTCCCCCCGAAAGTACGGAAGGCGATCATTACGGCGTTTCGAAAGCCAGAGCCGTAGGCCAGAAGCAAGACAACCGTGGCGATGCCCCATGCCATGCCGAGCATGGTGAGGATAGAGCGGCGCCGGTTATGTTTCAAAGCGCTAAGAGCTTGTGTGCCGAGATCGCCTAACATGTTTGCTCCAAATGCATACTCCGAATCTTATTCCTGCCGTAGCGCTTCCACTGGGGGAAGCAGCGCGGCTTTTCGCGCCGGATAAATACCGGCGACGATGCCGGCGATGGACAGCGACACGATGGCGACGATGGCGGAAGCAGGCACGATTCGCGGTGTATCGAATCCTTCCGGAGCAGGCAGTTGCGCCAGCAGTGCGACGAATGCGCTGCAGATCGCGAGGCCGATGCCGCCACTGAACGCGGTCAGGAATGCGCCTTCAACAAAAAACTGCGTCATGATATTACGGTGAGTAGCTCCCAGCGCCTTGCGCAAGCCGATTTCCCGGGTTCGCTCGGTCACGGAAACCAGCATAATGTTGATGACGCCGATGGCTCCCAATCCAAGGGTGACAACTCCAACGACGCCAAGAAACCAGTCCATGGCGTCAAAAATCTTCGCCACGCGGATGGCGCCGTCGATGGTGTCCCAATCGATGAACGCGTCGTCGATACTGGGATCGAAGCCATGGCGCCGGGCGATGATGGCATGAACTTCGTTCTTGGCTTCGACGTGCAACTCTTTCCTGATCGGGCGGTAGTTTAGGAATGAAATGGCATTCTCGGAATTCTGAGCCTTCAGCGGAAAAAGCATCCGCATGGTATTAAAGGGGACGAAGATGCGGTGGTTGGTGCCGTTCTCGCCCTCTTTCCCAATTTTCGGTATGACGCCGATCACCTTGAAATCCATGTCGTTGAGCAGGATGGTGCTGCCGACGGCCGGCTCTCCGGGAAACATGTTTTTTAACAGTTCCCATCCCACCACCGCCACACGGCGATGCTGGGAATTGTCTTCGTCATTGAACCAGCGTCCAGGCTCGATAGGAGTATTGCGAATCTGGTTGTACTCCGGCGCGACGCCGAAAACCTGGCCGTTGGTGGAACCGTAGTCGCTGACGGCGCGGATGTCTTCGCGCTCCAACACGGGTGAAACCGCACGCAAGAATCTGGATTGTTCACGGATGGCGAGATAGTCGCCGTAGGTCAAGTAGTACGGCTGCCCTGACTGGTAGCTGCCGGCCACGGCGGGGATGCGGCCGGGAAAGACAAACATAATGTCTTGACCCAGCTCTGCGAGGTTCTTGTCCTGGCCGCTGCGAAAGCCTTCGCCGAGACCTACCAGCAGCAGCAGCGAGCCCACACCCCATGCAATTCCAAACATCGTGAGGAACGAGCGCAGCTTGTGCGCCCACAGGGTGGAGAGCGACTGCCGGATGATGTCGACGAGCATTCGCATAAATGTGCCCCCACGGCTCCGGGGAGGTGCGTGGGGGCCCCGGGTAACGGTCGGGCGAGGGGTCTCAATCCCACCCAACCGCTTCTCTTCAAAGCATCTGATCGGTAATACGTAGCCGGGCTATGCGAAGTTCCCGTCTTCGGTTAGTTACTTAGACCGTGGGAAGAGGGAAAAGGTTATCCGAGGCGGATATCGGTCAAAGATTGTGGACGTGCCGGAGTGAGATTGTTGCCTGGAGCACTGAAGTTTGGCCAATTCCATCCGATATTGAAATGGTGGGATTCATCTCAACAATTGGGCTCCAGGCAGCCTATCTCCCCACGGGGAAATGACCACTCCGGGCACAGTTCGTCGACACCAACCCCTCCCGATTCCGGCGCTGCCAAACTACGTTTTAGACCCAGGGAAGCGGTTAGTGTCAGTGAAGTTCCAAAGGAAGGTCACAGTCCACGACATCGAGAAGTATGCGGCATCGCTCCGCACTGACCCGCGATTCAAACCGGAGTTCTCCGAAATTGTGGATCTCACAGAGGTCGCAGAGATGGATCTGCGACCGGATGAGTTCATACGTTTGGCGGACAAGATCGATCCGTTCTCAGAGGAAGCCAAGCGCGCGTTCGTGGTGCGCGACGAAATCCAGCACCATGCAGCCCGCATGCACAAAATCTTGCGGACTCAAAGGAGCTTTTCGATCTTCCGGTCCATCGATGCAGCCAAACGGTGGATTGGAGCCTGACTGAGGACGGGACTGTCCTTTCCCGCATCGCTTTCTTAGAACTCGAAATATCCCCCACCTTGAACGGAGCGGGGTGCGCCATCGGTGCCTGTGGCCGGCAGCAATCCTAATACTCCGCTCAGGCTTTCCCAGGCGGCCTGATTCAACGCAGGGTCTGAACCAACAAGATCGCGGATCATCTGCCACGCAGCCATATTGAGCGCGCCTTCTGGGGGAGGGCCCATCGCCAGGGATACGGAGCATTGGGGGCAGAAAGAAATACGATGTGCCGCCGATTTTTGCCGCGGCTTGATTCCAACTGTTTGCGCGAACATGTAGAGCGCAACGGACTTGTGTCCGGTTTCGAGTTCGCGACTACAGCGAAGACAGTGCATCTTCTCCAAGAATCTCTCCTGCGGCGATTTTCAGACGGCGAATTATGAATATTGTCGTTGCAGGGTCGCCAAACGCAAGTGTGTAGAGAGATTCCGGGGAACTCCGGTATTCGGCCACATCGGAAAGCGCTTCATGCGCAGAGAACCAAAGTTGCTCTAGGCACATTCGGATGACATCGTGCACTCTATGGCGATGGGTGCCGATGCAAGGAATAGCCGAGGCTCAAACGATCCAGACTCAGACGATCTAGGCTCGCGCTTATTGGTCCGTTCGTCAGTTCCGCCCAGTCAGCGCTCAAACGGGATTGTGCGACTGGCCCATCTCCGCAAGTTGCGTGAATGTGAGCAGGTAGCAGCGGTGTGTTACCGCTTGCGAAACGGTAGCATCGAGTTTCTGTTGGTGCGGACCCGAAACGGCGGTCGCTGGACTTTTCCCAAAGGCAGCGCCGAACCGGGGCTGACCCACGCACAAGCGGCAGCGCTCGAGGCATTCGAGGAAGCCGGGGTTCACGGCCGCATCGAAGAGGTTTCGTTCGCGCGCTACATCTGCCGGAAGCGAGGTGCCGCGTGCAAGAGAGCCGAACGATCAGCGGGAAAACGATCCTCGGAAAAAGGGTTGGCCGTACACGCTCATCTCTGTCTTGTATTACGCCTGGGAAAACCGAAAGAGGCCAATCGCAATCGAACCTGGTTTTCTACCGAGGACGCGAAGAAATACCTGCGAGAAGGGCGTGAAAGCGATGGAAGAGAATTTGTGCGGGTGGTGGAGGGGGCGGTAGCGCGCATTCAGCAATTGCACGGCCCGACGAGTATCGCTTTTGACAAACTGCAAGAAGGGCGAGAGCGAGAGCGAGAAAAAGATGCGCTGCAAAAAGTGCAGTTCGAGGCTCATGACGAAGTACTTGGCCGGATGCGTCAAGGTTCGTTCGTGCCCTATTCTCATCTCCGGGCGAGTGAAGCGGTAAGACATTTTTCTCCGAACGCAGAGGCCAAGCGCCGCGAGCTTTTGCCATGTGAGGTCTTAGAGTTCAGTCCGACGAAGGAGATCACTCGAAACTCGAGCTGGTTTCCCGGCAGAAAGAAACCTAAGGCTTTGGGTGCTGGCACAAAAGGCGAGTGAACGCATCCACAGATGCTCCCAAAACTATTGCTCTTTAACTATTGATCTTTGTTTTTCGGCCGCTCGAAAGCTTTCTGCAGATACTTACGCGCTTCTTCGAGAGCGCCAAAGGTATCGTCGTTGGTCTGGATAGCCTGCCGGTATTCGTTGATGGCGCGCTCCCGTTGTCCGGTGATGTCGAAAATTTTGCCCAGTTGGATATGGCTCCAAACTTCGGTCCAACGCGGCTCTCCGTCCCCGTTAATGGAAGAGCGATATGAGTTAGCCGAGGACTGATAGTTTCTCTGCAGGAAAAATATCTCCGCGACGCGGTAGTGCGCCAGAGAGCTATTCTTGTTGATGTCGAGCGCTTTGTTGAACTCGCCCAGCGCACCGGAGAGATCACCCTGCTGCTGCAAGGCCTGGCCGCGCAGAATGGAAGAGCGCAGCTTCACGTCCGAAGAGTTAGTGAGCACATGATGCTCAGGATCGACGGCGATGCGCCGCGGGCGTCCGAAGGTTTCAACGCTAAACGCTGAGTTGGTGCCCACCACTTCGATTTTCTTGTCTTCCGTTTTTCCATCGGTGTCGATACGCAGATCTACGGGCATGCGGAACAGATCGAGATCCTGTGTAATCTCACCAGTGACACGAAATCCTGGAGGTCTCTTGTCTTTGGACGCCTGAGTTGTCGCTCGCGCCCCCCCCAATCGGTAGACGGAGTATTTCACTTTGAATTCGGGAGCCCCGGTTGAATCGAGCCACTGGGAGAAAAACCAGGTGAGCTGCTCGCCGTAGTTTTTCTCCGCGATGGTGCGGAAATCGTCCATGGAGGCCGATTTCCCCTGATAGGTTTCGGCGAACTCGCGCATGGTCTTGAGATATTTGTCCTCGCCCAGCACCCAGCGCAGCATGTGTAGGATCATCGCACCCTTGTCGGTGACCAGCGACTGAAACTCTGTAGAGAACTGATCGAGTTTGTTCGCGCTAGAGAGGGGCACGGTGTCATAAGCCAGCGCGCCGACTGACATGTCCTTGACGGCTTCCTCAAGACCAGCCGTGCCGGCAGCGTTCTCCACGTACATCGCTTCGGAGTAGCGGGAAAAGCCGTCCACCAGCCACCAATCGTCTTTTGTCTCGGGACTCACGGAAACACCCCACCATTGATGGGCAATTGCATTCGCGAGCAGGCGATAGTTCGTCTTTTCGGTGATCGAGGGGCCAGCCAGCGCGGCGATCTCAGGGGCCCAGGCGTAGGGAACCGTGTCCCCCGGGAGTTCGACGACGTTCAGCTTCTGCGAAAGAGGAGTGCCGTACAGCGTGATGTAATACGTGAATTCCTGCACGGCGGTGGTCGTGTATGTGGGAGCCAGCGCCTGGTGCGTAGGCTTGAAGAAGACGTGGAGGTTCATTCCAGCTTCGTCGCTCTTGTATTCCTGGAAGATGCCGGCGACTATGGTGCCGGGAAAGCTTGGTTTCGAATAAACAAATGTGAATGTCTTGGTCGGGAGTCCGTTTGTATTGGGTTTCTTCGAGGGCGGATTGTCGCTGACCGTGGCCTTGCCGCTGCCGATCACCACCATGTGAGCCGGCACCGTGACGCTGATGGTCGCGGTGAAACGGTTAATTCCGTAGCCGCTCACCGGAAACCAGCGTCCCGCATAGAGCAGGTAACTGGTGTCATCGCCGATGTGCGCGAGCATGAGGCCTGGAACTGGGCTGTCGTCGGCGGTCTCCAGGTCACCCTCGTATTCGAAGGTGAGCGTGGTAGAAGCGTCCTTGGCGAGGCCGGCTGGCAGCGGCACGCGCACGGTCGAATCCTGCGTGACGCGCTCGGCAGACAGCGGCTGGTTCTTGTCATCAAGAACGCGGGTGACGCGCAGTCCGTTATGCAGTTCGAAGACGGCTGTGTTCAGGTCCTGGAGGGCGGTGAATTTCACTTTGGCTCGCGCCGAAATCTGATGGAGATGCGGAGTAAGCTCGGCCTCGATCTGGTAATCGTCGACGCGCAAGTGGACTTTCTCGGCGGCCCACGACCGGGTCGCGATGAAGGCCAGCAGCAGCAGGGCGAGGGAACGGCAAAGAACGCTCTGGGCGCGCCGAGGGCGAATCTGCATTAAGGAGAATCTCCAGGAAACGGGGCTAACCATTCCCTATGATGAAGATTCTCACCCAAAAGATGCTGCGAGCACAAGGTTTAGGAGGACGGGCTACTAGCTACCAGCTTCTAGCTTGGGACTAAGAAAATTCAGGTGTGGGGAAGGTTTGGGAAGGGCACGGCTTCAGCCGTGCCGCCAAGAGCCAATAAGGATGCCGGCTTTAGCCCCCGAAGGAGATCGGCAGCGTACTCCGGCTTAATGTGAAGATGGCCTCCGATCCAGCATTTCTAAGATGATCTCTGCGGCGCGGTCGGCTGGGTGCTGGGCTGTGAGTTCGGTGGCGCTCCGCAGGACGCGGAGCTTAGCTTTCACTTGGGCGAGGCCCCGCAGCATACGGTCGCGAGCGGAACTGTCCGGCAGGATCTCTTGCACGCGGGCCACAACATTTGCGGCAGTGAAATCGTGCTGTACAAGTTCAGGGACGATTTGCTCTCCAGCGATCAGATTGACCATGGCAAAATGCGGGACCTTTACTCGCCTCTTGCCAAGAAAATATGTAAGAGACGAGACGCAATAGACCATTACAAACGGCGTGCGCATCATCGCGGCCTCGACCGTCGCTGTACCGCTGGCAATGATGCCGGCGCGAGAGTGCCAGAGCGCGGGGAGAGATTCGGGCACGAGCGTGATCTTGTGCGGGGTAGTTGATGTTCGGTTGAGTGTCCTTCGATCAATCAGGTTTTGTAGGAAGGAGCGGTCAAGCGTGAGGGCGACGGGGAGCAAAAATTCGTAATCAGGACCAAGTTGCTCGGCCGCCTCGAGGATGGTCGGCAGATTCATCCGCACTTCTTTGACGCGGCTGCCGGGCATGATCGTGATCCACGGCTTGCCGGCATCGAGATGAAATTGCGCCGCGTAATCGGTGCGTTCGATTGCTGGGAGCGGCAGATCGGCCAGTGGATGGCCGACGAAGGTGGCATCCACTCCACGCTCACAATAAAACTCCTCCTCGAAGGGGAAGATTACCAGCGCCTTATCGACGTAGTCACGCAGCAGGCGGACGCGTCCCTGACGCCATGCCCAGAACTGCGGGGCAACGTAGTAGACAACGGGAACGCCTCGCTTCTTCATCTCTCGCGCAACCCGCCAGTTAAAAGCGGGCGAGTCGATGACGACGGCGAGATCGGGCTTGCGCTTATCGGCTTCCCTAAGCAGATGCTGGTAGAGGCTATAGATCTTCGGCAGATGGCTGAGGATTTCGGTAATGCCGACGACGGAGAGATCTTTCGCGTCGACTACCGTGTCGCAACCAGCGGCGCGCATGCTGTCACCACCCACGCCGAAGAATTCGAGCGCAGTTTGTGTGGGGACAGCCGCCCCCGGCTGTCCAACGGAGCGAAGCTCCGCGGCCCTTCGCGCGGCAGCCCTGCGGAGAGCTTCGATGAGCTGCGCGCCGTACATTTCGCCAGAAGCTTCGCCGGCTGAGATAAGGATTCGCAACAGAGCATTGTAAAGCGAATGACGTGGCTAGATATTTCTAGCTACTGTCCTTCGGAACACGGCCGGCACTGGAATGTTGCGGCAGCGGACAGTGGCGGGAGATTCGGTACCGATTTCGATTGAACCAGCGATAGCCCCACCAAAGGATCCAATTAAAGCCTGGAAGACTGAAGATTGCGTAGAAAGGCCATGCCCACCAGATTCGCCGCGCCACGTACAAGTATGCGTCGGCGCCCGATTCCGATTGTCCGCTGCGCGTCAATACTCGTATATCATCCAGCAGATTCTCTGGCTCAATTTGCAGAATGCCTTCGGCAGAAGCGGACTGCAGGTCTTTGATTGCGAAGCCCCTCGCTTCAACTGTCTTCTTCCAGTAGTGAACCCAACCAAAGCAGAACCCGCATCCTGCGTCGTAGAGGATCCAGCCCTCGCGAGGCAGCGCAGATTCAGATTCGCGGTCGGCCAGCCTCATAGAATTCTGTCGCCCTTGAAGACGATGACCGGTGAACCATCGGCCACGAACGCGGAGTCAGGGCGACGTTGAAGAATTGCTCCAAGCTCTCGCCCATAAACAGCGCTAGCGTCGCCTTCAAAGCCCGCGATACGGGTTGCCCACACTCGCCATGGAGCGTGTGAGACATGATATTCTAGGCACCCGCCATCGGATTGAACCGAATATCCCCAGTAGTGTTCGGTGATAAACGCTTGCACCGTTCCAGCTTGAGGAACTGCCGGAAACCCCTCGGTCTGAGCCGACAGCCGGCACCACCGGTCGCCAACCTGCCACTCGTACGCGGCGCTCTTGCTCGCGTCTTTAGTCTCGATACGGTGCCTCATCCGAGCGTATTTGTAGTTCTCGCCGTATACCAGGCGAGCGGTTGCGGCAATTGCGCGTCTGGGCACAATCTCAGCGACGAAAACGACTCCCCTTCGGTCCTCGCTGCCGTCGCTATTTTGTCGGCGCACATAGAAGCGTAGGTTTACCTCCTCGAAATCGGTATGAAACGGAACTGGGAGATATCCAAGCAACCTGGTGCGGCAGAACCGAAAGCCAACCAGGCTGATGTATGTTTTTCCCTGGAACGAATCCAGCGATGTGGCGGGCGGTACATACCGCCTCAAGAGACCGGGGTCGACCTGATAGTTCAACATCACGAGGTCTCGCCATTCGGCGGAAAGGAAAACCTGTTTAGCTTGAGACGTGCGCTCATCGGCCATTCGTGTCAGATTGCGACTAATCGTCGGCGCTTGCAGTCACTTCGGAGTCCGCGGGCGAGAGCTTGTCCTGAGCCTGCCGAAGGGGTGACCGCGCCGCATTGATCTCCTGATCCTTGTACTGAAGCTGATACAGCTTGAAATAAATCCCGCGCTGGGTCAGGAGTTGCTGGTGCGTGCCCATTTCGCGGAGTTGGCTTTTGTGCATGACGATGATCTTGTCGGCGCGCTGCACGGTCGAGAGCCGGTGCGCGATGATCAGCGATGTGCGCCCCTCGACCATGCGGCTGAGCGCGTCGCGTACGCGGAATTCGGTTTCGGTATCCACGCTCGACGTAGCTTCGTCGAGAATCAGGATCTTCGGCTCGTGGGCCAGGGCGCGCGCGAACGAGATGAGCTGTTTCTGTCCGGTCGAAAGAGTAGAACCGCGCTCCCGGACTTCCTCGTCGAAGCCCTTGGGCAGAGCACGGATGAAGTCGATGAGGTTCACGTCTTCCGCAGCTTTCTCGACGTCGGCATCTTGAATGCGCGTAGTGCCGAGCCGGATATTTCCGCCGATGGTGCCGCTGAACAGGAATGGATCTTGCAGCACCACGCCGAAGCGGCTGCGCAAGTCGGCGAGATCCATATCTTTGACGTCCACGCCGTCGATTCTGACCGCCCCCTTCTGAGCATCGTAGAAGCGCAGCAGCAGCGAGATCAGCGTGGTCTTACCTGCGCCGGTGTGGCCGACGATGGCCACGGTTTCGCCGGGTTCGATGGTAAACGTTACATCGCGGAGCACCCAGTCGGGGGATTTATCGCTTGAAAGAGAAGGGCTAGCCGAGCTTTGCTCGGCTGGACGGCCGAGAGCCTGCCCTGAGCTTGTCGAAGGGGCGGCCGTCCCCACATGGTCCTTGCCAGGTTCGGAGTTCTTGCTTGCTTCCGTGTCGCGATAGGCAAACCAGACGTGATCGAATTCGATGCGGCCCGGGCCTTCGGGACGCTTGGTCACCGCAGGGGAAACCACCTGCGCGGGTTCGTCTAGCAGCTTGAAGATGCGTTCACTCGCCGCCATGGCCGACTGCAGGATGTTGTATTTTTCGCTGAAGTCCATGATCGGCCGGAAAAAGCGCAGAGCATACTGGATGAAAGCGACGAGCACACCCAGTGACGCCACGGTTGGCACCAGGCGGAACGCGATCAGAGTCTTCCAATTGAAACTGACGGCCACACTGGTTGCTCGAACATTGCGCATCACGTCACCGCCGCCGAACCAGATTACGCACGCAATCGCAATCGCAGAAAGAATTTCAACCACGGGATAGTAAACCGAGTAGGCCATGATCGCGTCTTTATACGCATCCATGTGATTGCGGTTGATTTCCGAGAATCGGTTGTAGGCTTTGCGCTCGCGATTGAAGAGCTGCAGTACGACCATCCCGCTAACGTGCTCTTGCAGGTAGGAGTTGATGCGCGCAATCGCCACACGAATACGGCGGTAGGAATCGCGCACCCGGTCCCGGAAGATTTTTGTCGCCACCACGATAAAAGGCAGGACCGCAAACGTGATCAGCGCCAGCTTCCAGTTCATGCACAGCATTACACCGAGGATGCCGAAGAGTACGAAAAGATCTTCGAAGATCGACACCACGCCGGAGGTGAACATTTCGTTCAAAGCGTCCACGTCGGTGGTAACGCGTGTCACCAGCCGGCCGACCGGGTTCTTGTCGAAGAAAGCAACGTGGAGCCGCTGCAAATGGCGAAAGATCTGGCGGCGGAGATCGAACATTACTTTCTGGCCGGTCCACTGCATGAAGTAGGTCTGCAGAAATTCCAGCAGAAAGCTAAACAGCAGCAGTCCCACGTAGATTGCGGAGATCTGCGCGATTCCAGTGACGGCGCGCGGGCTGAGCCAGCTCCAGACACCGGACGAAGTTACCCCTTTCGCAGGGGCAAGATAACGATCGATCGCAACCTTGGTGAGATAGGGCCCCAGCACGTCGGCGAATGATTTAAGGAGAATTGAAACCAAAGCGATCGCCACTTGCCAGCGATAGGGACGCAGATACTTGAGCAGCCGCGTCATCAGTCGGCTGTCATAAGCTTTGCCTAGTACTTCTTCTTCCTGAGACATCGGGTTCTTGGATCAGTGCTTAAAACGATCAGTGCTTAAAACGGGCGCCAGCAGCCCCGTTAACAGGGTACCTCAATATGGATGCTGAAGCAGCCGCCGGGATGGAAAACGTTGTCGGGGTTCGATGCGATGCAGATGTGATAATAGTCTGGCATGGCTCTTGGCATTTACATTTCGGTGCCGTTCTGTCGCACCAAGTGCAGTTACTGCAACTTTGCCTCCGACGTATTTTCCCGGGCAGTTTTCGACCGGTATGTGGATCGCGTCTGTGCCGACATTGAGAACGCGCCTCAGGTCGCGGCAGAAATGGGCGGGGAGATTGAGCGCACGGTCGATTCCATTTATCTCGGGGGCGGGACGCCGACGATGCTCGAAGCCGCGCAATTGGAGCGCATCTTCGACGCCGTACGGCGGCAGTTCGAGGTGACTCGCGACGCTGAAGTCACAGTCGAGTGCGCGCCCGGCACGCTCACGGATCCAACGCTGGAGAGTGTTCTGGGTTGCAGTGTGAACCGCGTAAGCCTCGGCGTGCAATCGTTTGTGGATCAGGAGGCATCGGCGGTTGGTCGGCTCCACAAGCGCGGGATCGTGCTGACCGACATCGCTCGATTGCGCTCTGCAGGAATTACCAGCATTAATATCGATCTGATCGCCGGATTATCGCATCAGACTTCGGAGAACTGGGAGTTCTCTTTAGCAGAAGCCATCGCAACCGGGCCACCGCATGTGAGCGTCTACATGCTTGAAGTGGATGAGGATTCGAGACTGGGGCGGGAGCTGTTGGCGGGCGGGAAGCGCTATCACGCGCACTTTGTCCCTGATGAAGAAGCCATCGCGGATTTTTATGTTGCTGCTTGTGATCGGCTGCAATCGGCTGGGATTGCGCAGTACGAGATTTCTAACTTCGCCCGCATAGGATTCGAGTCACGACACAATTTGAAGTATTGGACACGCCAGCCGTATCTCGGCTTCGGCGTCGACGCACATTCGATGCTGCCGGCTGTTAGCTCAGACACAGACGTCGACGCAGTGCGATTCGCGCACAGCGACTCGCTGGAGAAGTTCGTAAGCGGAGCGCCGCCGCAGCGCACGGCGGTCTCGCGCCACGCAGCTTTGGAGGAAAGTTTTTTTCTAGGATTGCGGCTCAACCGAGGCATTAGCCTGCGGGAGCTGACCGCAAGATTTGGCGGCGAGGCTATCGAAAACCTCCGTCCTGCGATTGAGGATTTAGTAGAAGACGGACTGCTGGAACAGAGGGAAGAATATTTCTGCCTGACGCCACGCGGACGATTGCTATCGAACGAGGTCTTCGAACGGTTCATACTGGACGAGGTTGCGGGCTGATTCTGGGCAGCCATAAAGAGTTGTCAGAATCTTTATGGCGGCAAACCATACGGTCGGTTGGACGGAAAGTCCTTATGACCGATATCCTCAGTAATGACGCGGCTTATTCCACTTCCTCCCTCTTCTGCCTGAGGTAACTTTTCCGCTTTCGAGCGCTATGTTCTAATCACAGAATCGGCCTTGAGCCGATGGAGGATCCTTGGATTTTCAACTAAGTGACGAGCAGCAGCAACTGAAGAAAAGCGTCCGCGAGTTCGCCGAGCGCGAGATTGCGCCCAACGTGATGAAGTGGGACGAGGCGAGCGAGTTTCCGCTCTGTACGGTAAAACAGCTGGGCAAGCTTGGATTATTGGGAACGGTTTTCCCCAATGAATATGCGGGAGCCGGCATGGGCTACGAGGAATACGTGATCGCCATCGAAGAGTTGTCGCGCGTGGATGGGTCGGTGGGCATCATCGTGGCGGCACATACGTCGCTTTGTTCCAATCACATTTTTCTCGCGGGCGGCGAGGAGCAGAAGAAGAAATACGTCAGCAAACTTGCCACGGGCGAATTCATCGGAGCCTGGGGGTTGACCGAGCCTTCATCGGGATCGGACGCGGGCAGTGCCCGCATGACCGCGAAGCGTCGCGGGAACAACTGGGTGCTCAATGGCACGAAAACGTTCTGCACCAATGGCCACTACGCTGATGTGGTTGTGGTTCTGGCCGTGACCGATCGGACGGCACACACGCACGGGCTCTCCGCGTTCATCGTCGAGAAAGACGCAAAGGGATTTCGTCCCGGCAAAAAAGAGAACAAGCTGGGGTTGCGGGCCAGCGATACGGCGGAGCTGATTTTCGAAGATTGTGTGATCCCCGCTGAGAATCTTTTGGGCAAGGAAGGAGATGGCTTCATCGACGCGATGCGCGTGCTCGATGGTGGGCGCATCTCGATTGCCGCCCTGTCGCTGGGTATGGCTCAGGGCGCTTACGAAGCTGCCCTGAATTATTCGAAGGAGCGTAAACAGTTCGGCAAGGCAATTGGAGAGTTCCAGGCAATTCAATGGAAGCTGGCCGATATGGCCACGGAGATCGACGCGGCCCGTCTGCTCACCATGCGTGCGGCGTCGATGAAAGATGCCGGCTTGAAAACGACGCTCGAGTCTTCAATGGCAAAACTCTACGCCAGCGAAGTCGCGGTGAAGTGCGCCAATGAGGGGGTGCAAATTCACGGCGGCTACGGTTTCATCAAAGATTATCCGGCCGAGAAATATTACCGCGACGTGAAGCTGTGCACGATCGGCGAGGGAACCAGTGAAATTCAGCGACTGGTGATCGCGCGGCAATTGCTGAGGAATTGACGTTACTTTCGATTTTCAATCCGCGGTTTGACAGTGTCGTTGTTGCTCTTGCAGGTGCAGAATTTCGCAAGGATGAATTCCAGCACCTACTCTCGCCTTGCGGCGGTGTTTTTACTCGGCGTGTCTGCTGCGGCTGCTCCCACATCTACGCAGCCTGACTGGCATGTTAATAGTCTAAAGGCAACGATAACGATCAATCCTGACTCGTCACTGCTGGTGGACGAGACTCAGGTGATCCCCGAAAACGACCGCTACTTTGGCTTGCGTTGCGACATTCCAATCGGCACTGAGGACCGGTGGGATCGTAACTATAATCCCGGTCACACTGACGATAACGGGCTCCGAGTAAAGGTAGAGAAGGTTACGGTCGACGGACAGCCGGTCGCGTTTCACCTCGACCATTACCGGCACAGCTTTTATCAGGTCATGGTAGACAAGTCTAGGGCGAACTCCGTTGAGCCCGGCCAGCATGAATTGAACGTGATTTACAGGGTTACTGGAGCAATCCGTCCGACGGGCGGCAACGACGAACTTTATTGGAACGTTACAGGTCACAAGTTGTCGATCCGCTATGACTCGGTGAGCGTACGCGTAGTTTTGCCAGCGGGCGTTCCGGCGGAATCAGTGCAGGAGTCGTCGTATGCGGGGCGCTTCGGTTCGCCGATCGAGACTACGAAATTCTCCGATGGGGCTGAGTTCAGCACGAGGGATGTGCGCTCCCACGAAAGTTTGTCGATCACGATGCGATGGCCGCAAGGATACATCCATGAGGGCGGTGGTTTCGCGGGGCGATATGGTCCGCCTTACTTTCTTGCGCCCCTATTGTTACTTTCTATCTATATCTCAGCCCGGCTGTGTTTGCGGCGGAATGTCGAGCGATACTCAACGGCTCCGCAATACGAGCCACCTGGAGGACTCTCGCCGGCGGCCATGCGATACGTGGTTAGCGGAGTTGTCGACGGCACCTCTATTGCAGCGTGTTTGGCGAGCCTTGCGGTGAAAGGTTACATCGAAGTGCAAGCTAAGGGAGCGTCGTTCGCCTGCTGGCGGACAAAGAAGTGCGACACCGATCTCAACCAGTTGCCAGTGGAAGAAGCGTCGATCGCCGAGTTGCTGTTCGACTCGAATGCCAACGTCGCTGGTCCCGCTTCCAAGCCCGTCAGCAACTTCCAAGCTAACCGTTTCCAAAGCGGTGATTTCGAGGACGCCGCGTTCCGGGCCAATGAATACGTGGACCTTGCGGCATTGGGCGCAGGCCCGTCGACCTCGAACAAGCAGTATACGACTACCACCACTTTCGCAGCTTCCGATCCTCGAATCAACGTGCTGGTCGGAGTCACGTATGCGCGACTGAAACTGCAGCTCGAAGGGAAGTGCTCTACATGGAACGCGTGGATCGTACTTCTGGGCATGTTGGCGACTCTCATCTTTGGCCTAGCGGTCGTTCTCAGCACCGGTCAGGAGAGCAGTTCACTGTTCCTTGTGATTTGGAGTTTTCTTTTCTTCCAGGGATTCACCGCCGTCATGAGCATGGCCTTGCTCGGCGGAAAAAAGCAGCCGGTAAGGTATGTGGCATTCTCGCTTGGTTTTGCTGGGGCTACGTTCCTGGCGGCGCGGGTGCTCGCCCAGGACATCACATGGGTTCCGGTCGCCTCTTATATTGCGATGATTGTTGCGAACGGTGCATTCGTGCCCCTATTGCGCACTACGACCGCTGACGGACAGAAATTGCTAGCGCAGATTCGCGGATACAAGCTCTTCCTGCAGGAAACCGAGTTAGACCGCATGAAAGTACTAGGCCACACACTCACCCCACCGAAGCTCACCTCCCTACCCTACGCCATCGCTCTCGATTTGAAAGAGCCATGGGGCGATGCCATGGCCAATTCGTTCGCATCGGCCGTGACAACGGTGTAACGCCCGCGGATTTCTTCTTCCTCGTCCTCTGCTTTACACTGACTGTTTGAACCCTGACATCCAGACATGGATTGAGGAGCTTCGCTCCGGCAACGTTCGCGCGCTTGCTCGTGCCATTTCGACTGTGGAGAACCGCGCGCCGGGATGGTCGGAACTACTCAAGACCCTGTTTCCGCACAGCGGCAAGGCCCAGGTCTTGGGCCTGACGGGGCCGCCCGGAGCGGGGAAGAGCACGCTGGTCGATCAGTTGGCCCGTTTCTACCGCAGAGGTAATGATAAAGACAAGCGCACGGTGGGGATTGTTGCGGTTGATCCTACAAGTCCATACACCGGCGGGGCGATTCTTGGCGACCGCATCCGCATGCAGGAGCATTTTTCCGACCCCGGGATTTATATTCGAAGCATGGCGACGCGCGGCTCGCTCGGCGGCCTTGCGCGCACGACAGCCGACGTAACCACGGTGCTGGATGCTGCGGGACGCGACTTGATCATGATCGAGACGGTGGGCGTGGGACAGGATGAAGTCGATGTCGTGCGGCTGGCTGATGTCACAATTTTGATATTGGTTCCGGGTATGGGCGATGATGTGCAGACCATCAAAGCCGGCATCATGGAAATTGCCGACATCTTCGTGATCAATAAAAGCGACCGTGATGGCGCCGAACACGTGGAGCGTGAAATCCGTTCGCTGCAGTCGCTGGCCACGCGCAGCGACGGCTGGACTCCGCCGATCGTGAAGGCCGTCGCCAGCCAGGGAATCGGCGTTGAGGAATTGGCGGCTGCGGTTTCGGACTATCAGTCATACCTGCGCAAAGAAAACCTGGCGCTCCGCAAGAGTGTTGAGAACTGGCAGGAGCGACTGATTGAGATGCTGCGCGATGCATTGCTGGATAAAGCTCGCGCCCGGCTGCAGGATGGCTCCATCGCTCGTTACGCGGTCGAAATTGCCGAACACAAACGCGATCCCTATACACTGGTTGAGGAGATCGCGGGCACCATTGGAAGAAGTGAGATGGGAAAAGATTGATGGTTCAAATCGATCATCTCGGGGTAGCGGTGAAGTCGCTGCAGGCTGCGAAGGCAATCTACGAAAAACTTGGGCTGACTATCTCTCCCGAAGAAACGGTGGAGCAGGAGCAGGTGCGGCTGGTGATGGTGCCGGTGGGCGAAAGCCGGTTGGAACTGCTGGAGGCAACGTCGGAAAATTCGACGATCGCGAAATTTATCGCCAAGCGCGGCGAAGGTTTGCACCACGTTTGCCTGCGTGTTCCGGATCTAGGGGCGGCTGTCATTCGCCTGAAGAAAGACGGAGTGCGCCTGGTGTCGGAGGAAATTAAGATCGGCGCGGGCGGTCATAGATATGTCTTCGTTCATCCGTCGGGCACCGGTGGAGTGCTTCTCGAGCTGGTCGAAGCGGCGTAGGTCAAAGGGTCAAGATTAAGACAGGCCACGGGTTTTCGCGGATCCCCATGCTCAATACATTCTGCGGATAGGCGTCACTCCTTTTTCATGCTTCTTCTCGCAATCGATACTTCCGGCAAGAATGGCAGCATCGCGCTGGCGCGGGCTGGGGAGAGAGCGGGTGATGGAAGTGACGTAGAAGTAATCGACGTTGTGTTGTTGGCCGGTGGCACTTTTTCTGCGGAGCTTGTTCCTCAAATAGCGGCGCTGTTTTCCGACCGTGGATTCGCGAAGGAGGACATCGGTGCTCTTGCCGTCGCTTCAGGGCCGGGATCGTTTACCGGAGTGCGAATCGGCCTAGCGGTAGTCAAGGGTCTGGCCGAGGTGCTGGGCAAGCCAATTGCGAGTCTGTCTCTGTTGGAAGCCTGCGTCTTTACAAGTGGAGCGAGAGGTAAGGTTATGGCGGCGTTGGACGCTGGGCGCGGTGAGATCTATGTCGGGGAGTATGAAATCCCGGCTAAGCCTGGCCAGGCGCCTCGAGAGCGGATATTGAGCAGAGATGAGTTCCTGATCCAAGCTAGAGGATGGGCCGTGGTCACCCCTGATCCCATTATCGCCGGGGCGGCTGTCGCAGCAGGATTGTCAGTTACCACTCTCGCATCGATCTCTGCGGCCGCAGTTGCCCGATTGGGCTGGCGTAAGATTCAGTCCGGCGAGACGGTAACGCCTGAACAGTTGGAGGCGAATTACATCCGCCGCACTGACGCCGAGATGCTCGAGAAGAGTAAATCTTAGGTTGCGCGTGAGACAGGCCAATGTCGCCGATGTTCCCGCCATCATGGAAGTTGGCCGCGACAGTGTGACCACCTCCCACTGGTCCCGACAGCTATACGAGGGCCAGCTTGCGATCACAAGCCGTCAGAAGCATGCCGAGCGCCTCGCTTGGGTAGTTGAAAATGAGCATGCAGCGCTGCCAGAGCAGACTCCAAGCAAGACCCCTGAAATTCTTGCCTTCCTGCTGGCACACCGGGTTCTTGAGGATTGGGAGTTGGAAAATATTGTCGTGAAGAGCACGGCCCGTCGCCGTGGGGTCGCCACGTGCCTGCTGGGCGAGTTCATCGCATATGCCCGCGCGCAGCAGGGTGCGCGAATACTTCTGGAGGTCCGCGAGTCGAATCACAGCGCTCGCGCTCTATATCGAAAGTTCGACTTCGAAGAGACAGGATTGCGCAAGGGTTACTATGCCGACCCTCCGGAGGACGCAATCGTCTGTCAACTCAGCCTTTCTTAGGACTTTCTCATATCGAGACTGCACCAGATTTCGGCATTGAACCGTTTTTGGGGCTGTGGTAAGTTGAGCCTATAAATCCCCCGGTTGGAGGTCTGCTGGATGCTGACTCCGAATGACGTTCTCCTGACCAATCACGACGAATTTCGCAAGCTGGCTCAGGAGCACCTGCAGTATTCAACACGTCTAGATTCACTCACCCAAAAACGTTACCTCAGCGAAGACGAAAAGCTGGAAGAAGTTCGTCTGAAAAAGCTGAAGCTGCGTCTGAAAGATCAGATGCAGTCGATCGAGCGGCAGTATCGGCAGCAGTTCGGAACTCACGTAGCATAATTTTTCTGGCCATCTTATAGCGGCTGCAGCCGCTGGGGCGGTTTTGTATCTACCCACTGGCGCTCATCAGCGCCTTTCTTTATTTGGACTTACGATTAAGGCTTACGTGCTTTTCCAACTCAACGTGAGCCGATGCCACGCATCTCTGCTCTATAATTGAATTCTAATCTCATGGTTCGTGACGGCTACTATTACGCGCTGGCTTTGATTGCTGCTGCTTTTCTGGCGGGTTGGTTTGCCCGTCCGGTCTGGGCGCTAATTCCTGGATTGCTTGCCTTGTTCTTTCTATGGTTTTTCCGCGATCCGGAGCGCGTGATTCCCGACGCGGCGGGTGCCGTGGTATCGCCCGCTGATGGCAAAGTCACCGACGTGTCGTGGATGACTGAAAGCGGAAGCAAGCAGGCTCGCATCAGCATCTTCCTGAGCGTGTTCGATGTGCACGTGAACCGGTCGCCGATCGAGGGTGACGTCCGCGCGGTTTGCTATCAGCGCGGAAAGTTTCTGAACGCGATGAATCAGGCCTCGGCGGAGCAGAACGAACAAAATGTCGTTTGCATGGAGGGCGACGGCCAGGTTGTGATTTTCAAGCAGATCGCTGGATTGCTGGCGCGAAGAATTGTTTTTCATCCCAAGGTCGGCGACCGGCTGCAGCGCGGCCAGCGCGTCGGACTGATCAAATTCGGTTCGCGCGTGGATGTGTTGCTTAACGCTTCCGCTGGTTTGCAGGTCAAGGTCGGAGACCGGGTGCGCGGCGGGGCGAGCGTCCTAGCGTACCTGCAACCTCAGGGGGAACTTGCCAGCGCGAGCCATCATTCTAGTTCCGAGAGGGCGCGCTGATGGATGCTCCTACTCCAAATCCTGGCAAAGAAGGACGCCGTCGGCGCCGTATGAGCAAGGGGATGTATATCCTCCCTTCGCTGTTTACTACCGGAAATATGGCGGCGGGCTTCTATGCCATCCTCGAGGTCGTGCACGCGAACGCAGTGAACTTCTGGCACTTGGACAACGCCGCCAAAGCAATTGGATTCGCGGTTTTATTCGATGGCCTGGATGGGCGCGTCGCGCGCATGACCGGCACCAGTAGTGACTTTGGCAAGGAGCTCGATTCCCTGGCGGACGTAATCACGTTTGGCGTCGCTCCCGCAATGCTGGCGTGGACGTGGGGATTTCACCTGATGCCGCCCGTCGCGCTCACCGATTGGAACATCAAGCTCACACAATTGGGTGCCATTGCCGCCTTCCTGTTTCTGATGGCTGGAGCCAGCCGTTTGGCGCGCTTCAATATTACTTCGAATCCGCAGCCCTCTAACCCAGGACGGCCCGGGAAGAAATATTTTGTCGGCATGCCCATTCCGGCCGGTGCCGGAGTGATTGCAGCGGTGGTTCATTTTCAATCCGGCGTGCCGCTCGAGTCCTGGTATACCGCGATGACGTGGCTGGCGATGGTCGCTGCGGTGGGCTATTTGATGGTCAGCACTTGGCGCTTCTACAGTTTTAAAGATATTGATTTCTCTTCGCGCCATCCCTTTCGGCTGATCGTTCTGCTGGGCGGTTTGGTCGCCGGTATCTGGTTCTTTTCGAAGCCTGTGCTCTTTGCCGTTGCGCTCCTGTATACGTTTTCCGGAGTATTCTGGCGGCTGCAGTGGATCTTCCGCCGCAAAAAACAGCCTCCGCCGCCCGCCTACAAGGAGCTATCCCAGACTTCATGAGTGCGCCGCCTAAAATCGCTGGATTATCCTCTCCGTCTGGAGCGCGCGGAAAGCTCTATCGTGTCGCCATCGTGGGCGCGGCCACGCTCAAAGGGAAAGAAATTGCAGAGATGCTCAACGAGCGCAGCTTCCCCGCCGTCGATGTGCGCCTGCTTGATGACGATGAGTCGATCGGACAACTCGAGGCCACAGGCGACGAAATCAACTTTATCCAGAGCGTACGAGCGGAGCAGTTCACTCATGTGGACTTCACTTTCTTTGCGGCTGACGCCGAATGTACCCGCAATAATTGGAAACGAGCTCGTGATGCGGGCAGCACGATCATCGATCTTTCCGGCGCTTTGGAAGAGGAAGCCGGCGCCCAGGTTCGCTCCGTCTGGGTAGAGCGTGAGCGGGGAAAGATGTGGCAACCTGAGTTGCAACCGGCCCCGTGCGTCGTGGCTCATCCTGCGGCATTGACTTTGGCTTTGCTGCTTCTGCGGACGCGCAAGGTTGGCGTCATCCGGAGTGTTGTGGCGACGGTCTTCGAGCCTGCCTCCGAACAGGGACAGAAGGGCATGGACGAGTTGCATCAGCAGACCGTCAACCTTTTGTCGTTCCAGTCTCTCCCGAAGGAGGTGTTCGATGTGCAGGTCGCCTTCAACCTGGTTGCGCGGTACGGCCAAAAATCGCGCCAGTCGTTGGATGCGCTGGAAGCGCGCGTGCGACGCCACTATCTAAAGCTGGCCGGAGCCGAGGAAACGCAGCCCGCCCTCATGGTGCTGCAACCACCCGTTTTTCACGGCCATTCGCTGGCCATTTTCCTGGAGATGGAGCAACCGGTCGATCAGGGAAAATTGTCCGAGGCGCTTAGCGGAGATCACGTGACGCTGGCAGGAGCGGAGGACGATTCGCAGCCAAATAATGTAAACACGGCGGGTCAGCCTAACATTCTGGTTTCGTTGAAGAGCGAACCCGCGAGGCCCAATGGAATCTGGTTCTGGGCGGCCGGTGACAACCTGCGCATCGCGGCTATGACTGCAGTGGAATGCGCCGAGAGTATGACCTCGACGCGCCCGCTGGGAAAAATCCAATGATAGTTCGCAAGGCCGCATGGCTGGCGTTGGTCTTAGCCAGTGCTGGCGCCGGTTGTGGATATCACACGGGCGGCCACTCCGTGCAGCTTCCCGAAAACGTCAGGACCATCGCGGTCACCGCCTTCGTAAACGAAACCAGAGAGTACCGCATCGAGCAGTTGCTCACCTCGTCGGTGGTCCGCGAATTTGCGACGCGCACGCACTACCACATTCTCAACAATACCGGCGATGCTGCCGACGCCACGCTGCGCGGCACCGTGCTCTCGGCGTCTTCTACGCCGCTGACTTACAACTCCGCGACTGGTCAGGCGGCCAGCGTTTTGGTGGTGGTAAGCATGAGCGTGGCGCTAACCGATCGCCAGGGCAAGGTGCTCTATCAGAATCCTTCCTATCTATTTCGCGAGCAGTATGAAGTGTCGCAAGACTTGACCAGCTTTTTTGAGGAGAACTCCCCCGCCCTCCACCGTCTCTCCCAGGATTTTGCTCGTACCCTGGTCTCCAACATTCTGGAGGGCTTCTAGATGGTAGAGTCTCGAAGGGTCCTTCGTCGTTGGTTGCTGTTCGTTAGCGGTTCCGCTGCCTCCCAGCGATTAATGACCATCGACCAACGACAGAGTTTCTGAATGCGTGCCTTTGCCCAAGCCGAACGCTTTGTCAGCGAACTGGAGTCGCGAAAGCTCCGTCCGGCCTACGTGTTCGTAGGCGATGAAGCTTTTTTCCGCAAGCGTTTCCGTGACGCCATCCTCGAACACCTGGTTCCAGCCGATCTGCGTGATTTCAGTTTGTTCGAGTTTGACCTCGCGGAAAATGATCTCGCAGAAGTTCTCGACCGCGCCCGCACGCCTTCTTTGATGGCCCCGTTCCAGGTATTTTTCGTGCGTGGCGTGAAGAATCTTTTTGGCCGCGGCTCGAATGAGGAGAAACTTGGGGCCATCGAGGAGTATTGCAAAAACCCGAATCCGGACGCGCTGATTGTGTTTGTCGCCGACCACATCAGCATTCCAGCCGACGTGCGCCGCATGGAGATGCAGGACAAAGAGCGTTACCAACGCATCCGCGAAACCATGGGCCAGTACTGTGCCATCGTCGAACTGGCGCGCGTGGAAGAAGGCGAGGCGGTCCGCTGGATTTCCGAATATTGCGCCAGCCGCGAGGTGCCGGTAAAGATCGATCCCGACGGCGCGCGCGAACTGGTCGATGCGCTCGGCGGCGACATGATGATGATTTCGAACGAACTGGAAAAGCTCATGCTCTACGTGGGCGCCCGCAACCGCATCACGCTGGGCGACGTAGAAACCATGGTGCTCGCCGCTAAGCAGCGGTCGCTGTATGAACTGACTGACGCCATCTCTTCTAAAGACCGCGTCCGCGCTCTGGAAGTGCTGGACGCGATTCTGACTTCGGGCGACGGCGAAGAAGCCGCCATCGGCCACATCTACATGCTGGCCAAAACCTTCCGCCAGATGCTGGTGATTCTTGAACGAAACGTCCGCGACCAGCGCATGCTCTGGGCCGCGCTGTGGCAAGGCTTCCGCGTGCCTCCATTTGCCGCCGACGACATCATCAAGCAAGCGCGCCGCTACAAATCGCGCCGCGAGCTGACCCGCGCCATTCGCCTCGTGGCCAAAGCCGATCTTGCCCTGCGCTCCAATCCCGTAAGTAAGCGCATGGTTTTGGAGCGTCTGGTCATCGAACTGACCACCGAACCCAAGCTCGAAGCTCCGGGATGGATGCAGAACCAGTTGCCGGTGTGACGATTAGCTGTCAGCTATCAGCCGTCATCTCTTGGCTTCTGCCGCGCGGAGAAAGAAGAATGATCTGGAAGTATCTCATCGAAGGCCCTTGGATCGTCTTTGTCGTCTATTGGGCGGTGAGCGCTCTCAAGACGCGACACACCGAGCGGAGTGAGCCGTTCGCGTCGCGTTACGGCGTCCTTGTTCTTGTAATTGCTGGATTCGTCCTGCTGTTCAGCGGCGAAGCAGGGATCGGGATTCTTGGGAAAAAAGTCTTCCCGCGCATTTACGCGCTCAATGTGACGGGAGTTGCGCTCACTTGGGCCGGCATTGCGCTGGCGTTATGGGCGCGCTGGCATCTCGGTCAATATTGGAGCGCCCGGATCACGATCAAGGAAGATCACAAGCTGATCCGCACCGGGCCGTATGCGCGGCTTCGACATCCCATCTATTCGGGAGTGGATTTAGCCGCGATCGGCTCAGCTCTGGCGATTGACCGATGGCGATGCGTGGTAGGAGTCTGCCTGATTATTCTAGGCTATTGGATTAAAGCCAAGAGGGAAGAGGCTATGCTGACCGCGCAATTCGGAGCGGAGTTTAAGGAGCACTGCAGTCATACAGGTTTTCTCTTTCCTGGCTTTCGCTGAGCCTTCATGAAGTCGAAAAGAAAACGGCAGACCTTTTGGGTCTGCCGTTTCTTTTCTAGCCGTCGCTCTTAATCACGGAACAAAGTCGAACGGCGCGGTGGCGTCGATCTGATTGAAAACCGTGTTGGTTGATGACGCCGTGGATTGCGTAACACTCAGTCCAGTCAGCGAATAAAGCGTTGCCGTGGAACTGCCGCCAACATCGGCAACCGGAACGGTGAGAGTGATGACGCCGCCTTTCGAAGAATTCTTGTAACCGCCCTGAATAGTGTGAACCGGCGGATACGTCATGAAGAATCCCTCACCACTGTCGAAGGTCGTGGTCTCACCGTCAAAGAAAGTCGGAGTTCCCCCGTGGTCCGACTCCATAGCGGCGAAGTAGGTGTGGCCTGCGCCGTGAGGGTCCGGCACCTCCCAACGCACCAGCCAAACCGCATCAGTGCCGCCCAGCGTGGGCGACACGGCAAGCGTGCTCAGGCTCTTTACGTTGATGGTGAAGGTGTAGTGCTGCGAGTCAGGCATCGCGACCGAAGCCTGGCTCAGCATTAGATTGGTCGACGCGTCGATGGCAAGGCCGTTCGCGGAGTAGATTGCATCCGGAGAGCCGGCCGCGTGGCCGCTCGCAGGGGCGGTTCCCTTCACTTGCCCGATGCTGGCGTACAAGCTCGGCCCGGCGTATTGGCGGTTAAACCCGATCAACGCCGAAGAAGTTCCACTTCCATCCGAATTCTGGTTTACTGCGTCCGCCCACACCACGTTGGCTTCTCCCTTCAACCCTACCGTCACGGTGATGAAGTCGAGTAATCCGCGATCGCCGCCGGTAGTGCAAGAGATTCCAAAGGTGCAGATCGCACCATAGTGGTTCGACACTTCCGAGACGGCCGTAGTCGCAAACGTTGGCGTGCTGTTCGGTTGCCCGTTGACGATGACGTTCAAGCTCTGCGCCATCATCACCGACCAATGCCCTGTAATGGCGCTTGATCCGCAGGGCTGGCCGGGGCAGGAGCCAAGCGTGGGAGTTCCGTACCACACAACATCAACCCGACCGGCATCACCCGCGGCGACGGAGGGAAAGAGGCTGGTCTGCAGACTCGGAGTTACAGCAGTCACTCTTACGGGAGAGCCCCAGGTGGCGCCGTGATTGGTAGAAACCGCAAGGTAGATTTGGCTCGATCCACTCACCTGCCCGGTTGAACTGTCGACCGGGGCCTGCGCCCACACCACGTACAAATTGCCGGAGCGGTCGATGGCGATGGGGGCGAAGTCCTGACCCACTGTAATGGTGCTGTTGCCCGAGCTGTCGAGCGGGCCGTGATAAACCACTTCGGTGGTGCAAAGAGTGGGCTGAGCCTGGCACAGGGTTTGGCCATTCAGCACGGTTGGAGTGGTCTGGTTGTAACCGTTGGGGAAGCGCACCACGATCACTGCGTTGGTGTTTCCATTGGCGTCGGATCCGTTGGTCAGGTTTCCGTTGGCGTCCGTCAATCCGGTGTGGGAGATGTAAACCCCGCCGCTAGAATCTGTAACGATTCCGGAAACAATTCCATCAGGCTCGATCTGTTGTGCCGGAAGAGGGGTGAATGTGACGCCATCCTGGGAGCGCGTGATCTCGACGATATTGCTGCCCACTTCGCCCAGATTAGGCTCGCAAGCACCAATACACTGCTCGACCTCGTCGACGGTCTGATAAAGTGCGCCACCGGATTGCGGATCGCCAAACGCGGCGATCCACGGGCGGTCTACACCGGTATCGTTGGCCGCGTCACAGGTGGTCGACCAGGTTGCGCCCTGGTCGGAACTGACGCTGTTGCTTACGTCCGTGAGTCCTTGCAGATCGACAAAGTAAAGCCGGTTTTCCTTGTCCAGAGCCAGCCCGGAGTCTCCGCCGCCCACGCAGGTGACGAGCGGCTTGCCGACCGGAGGCGCGTTCCCTGGAACCAAGTGAAAGCTCATGCCGTGATCAGTAGACCGCCAAACGAAACTGGCTGTCGTCGCGAAGCCATAAGGAGTGGAAACATAAATTCGATCCTGGCCATCAATGGAAAGGCTGGGCTCGCCAGTGATGCGCTGGTTATCAACGATCACTTCGCGGCCAAAGAGAGGACCTTTAACGGCGCCCCCTGAGGCGGCAGGATCTGGCGCAAGGGCAGCACCCGCCGCAAGGGCAGCACCCGCCGTGAGCAGACAAACAGCAATCAACCAAAGACCGGAAAACAGGATGGCGCCACGGCCATTTATTCGGTACGGCATCTCTTTCCTCCTTAAATGTTTCGGGGCTGAGTTTGTTGGTCGGTGAGCGACACGGCCGCGGACGCAGTTATAGGCAAGCGAAGACGAAGACGAAGACAAAGACGAAATGGAACGGCATCACAGGCGCCTGCCATATTTCTCCGCACTCGCGTGGCGGACACTTGCGCGCGCAGGTGGAGGTTTCCGCGGCTGATTTCACCGAGAAACGGCTACTAGATGCCAGATTGTTTATTGCGGTTGGCTGGATTGTTAAAGTGAGACAGTGTCCGCCCCGTCGATTTGAAGGTTAGGACCATCTGGCGGAAGCGGGGGCAGAGAACGTCTAAGGCAGAAAGCTATTTCATTGCCGCTACGCGCGCGCCCAGGCGCGACTTGTAGCGCGCCGCGGTATTGCCGTGCAGCGTGCCCTTCTGAATCGCCTTGTCGAGCGCGGATACGGTTTGGCGGTAGGTTTGTTCGGCGGCTTGCTTGTCGCCCTTTTCGATGGTCTCGCGTAGCGAGCGCAGCGCCGTGCGCAGGCGGGAAGTATTGGCGCGATTGGTGGCAGTGCGTTTCTCGGTCTGACGGGCGCGCTTCAGCGCCGAATGATGGTTAGCCATGTCTGATTCGATTACCTTCGTGTTTCCAGAGTGATATTCGGGTGGGTCCGAATAGGTTATTGTACGGGAGTAACTGCAAGCCGGTCAAACAGATATGGCTTCCGTACTGGAACGCTTGAAGGTGCTTATCGGCTCCTCGACTCCCATCGTTGTGATGGAGACGGTTGAGGAGATGCGCGCAGTGCGCCTGGTCCGGGCCGCTTGTTCCAGCCTCGGCCTTGCGGCGTTCGAATGGAGCATCGCCAGCGGGTTGACGCGCTGCGGAAGCGATGTGGGCCAAGTGATCAACGAGGGATTCGCCGGTAATCTTTCAGCCAATAGTTTGGAGTCCGTAGAGAATGCCAAAGCCATCTATAACAGCCGCGAACCCGAGCAGATGTTGGGTAACCTGGAAGGCATCTCGATCGAGGCAACCTTCATATTGAAAGACCTGCATCGTCACATGGAGAATCCGACTGTGATCCGGCGCTTGCGGGACGTCGGGCAAAAATTCTCCACCAATCGCCGCACTGTCATCTTGACGGCGCCGAAGATCGAGATTCCACCGGAACTCAGCGGCCTGGTGGAGTTCCTCGATCTGCCTTTGCCGGACCGGCAGCGGCTGCGGCAAATCATCGACGAGACTCTGGTCAGAATTTCTAAAACGCACACCTTACAGAGGAAACTCGACTCCAACGGCGTGGACGCCATGTCCGAAAATTTGCGCGGCTTGACCGAGGAAGAGGCCGAACGTGCCGTCTCCCAGGCGCTCGTGACGCGGTACGCGTTGTCTCAAGAGGTTGTTGCGGACGTCCTGGAAGCCAAGAAAACCCTGCTCAAGCGCTCGCAAATGGTGGAGTTTGTTGAGACCAGCGACACGTTAGCGAATGTTGGCGGGCTGGAGAACCTGAAGCGTTGGCTCGCACTGCGGCGAGGCGCGTGGGAAGATTCAGCGCGCGAGTTCGGTCTGGAGCCTCCTCACGGCGTCATTATTCTCGGCGTGCAGGGATGCGGCAAGTCGCTTTGCGCGCGGGGCGTGGCCGGGGAATGGAAGTTGCCGCTCGTCAAGTTCGACACTTCGGCCGTCTACGACAAGTACATCGGCGAAACGGAAAAACGAATTCGGAAGGTGTTTCAGGTTGCGGAAGGGCTTGCGCCGTGCGTGCTGTGGGTCGATGAACTGGAAAAAGTTTTTGCCGGCAGTGGTCCGGATTCAGCGTCGGCAGATGCGGGTGTTTCGTCGCGCTTGCTTGCTGCGTTTCTCTCCTGGATGCAAGATCGGAAAGCTCCCGTCTTCGTCGCTGCCACATGCAACAATGTGACGGTGCTTCCGCCGGAGCTGATCCGCAAGGGGCGCTTTGATGAGTTGTTCTTTGTCGATCTGCCAACTCAGGCGGAGCGTAAGCAAATATTCTCTATTCAGCTAGCAAGGCGGAAACGTAATCCCGCCGACTTTGACCTCGATCATCTGGCTGACGCAGCGAAGGGATATTCCGGAGCGGAAATTGATGCCGCCGTGCAGGGAGCGCTGTACGCGGCATACAGCGAGAAAAAACCGTTGGCGACGCAGTCGCTGCTGGATGCGCTGGCGCAAACCGTGCCGCTTTCGACCACGCGAGCAGAAGAGATCGAGGCTATGCGTGAGTGGGCGAGGACGCGGGCTGTTCCTGCGGCAGCAACGAATACCACGGCAAAAGCAATAGCTGTGTCTCGCCATTGACTCCCGTCCCGGCGCGGGGTAGGCTTTCATTAATGGTAGTGACTTGCCCTTTGGGCATGAGCATCCCGGCTGGTCCCGTCTCTAGGCATAATCCTGTTTTGTCTGCGAA
Organism: uncultured Acidobacteriota bacterium; assembly: GCA_963717205.1. Classification (GTDB taxonomy): domain Bacteria; phylum Acidobacteriota; class Terriglobia; order Terriglobales; family Acidobacteriaceae; genus Sulfotelmatobacter. Next base: position 346,151 of record CAVQVP010000004.1, read on the forward strand.
GTGGCTAAAGTGTCCGTATTTCCGGCCACACATAACTTCGACAAAGAGACTGAATGAAGAAAAGTATCGGAATTAGTCCCAACATCGAAACCTTGTTTGGCACGCGCGATGAGAATATGCGCCTGTTGGAAGATGGCCTGAACGTCACCATTGATCTGCGCGCCAATGCGATTGAACTTGAAGGTGCTGCTCGCGACGTGGCACGCGCCGAGCAGGTCTTCGCCGATTATGAAAGCCTGCAGCGCTCCGGATACAGCTTCAATAACGGCGACCTGAACAGCATGCTGCGCGTGCTCACGGCGGATACGACTGCAACTTTGCGCGGGCTGGCCGACGCCGGACGCCAGCGCTCCCTGGGACGTCGCATGGTGCAACCGAAGAGCGTGAATCAGCGGCGCTACGTCGAGGCGATCGAGAAACATGACATGGTTTTCGGTATTGGCCCGGCGGGTACAGGCAAAACGTATCTTGCCGTGGCTATGGCGATTTCCGCGCTGCTGGCGAAGCGAGTAAACCGAATTATCCTGGCGCGGCCCGCAGTAGAAGCGGGCGAGCGTCTTGGATTTTTACCGGGCACTCTGCAGGACAAGATTGATCCTTACTTGCGGCCGTTGTATGACGCGCTCTATGACATGCTCGACCCTGAAAAGGTCGATCGCTACCTGGAAAAAAATGTTATTGAGATCGCGCCGATCGCATTCATGCGCGGGCGCACCTTGAACGACTCGTTCGTGATTCTCGACGAGGCGCAGAACACCACTTCTGAGCAGATGAAGATGTTCGTTACTCGTCTCGGATTTAACTCCAAGGCGGTTATTACCGGAGACGTCACGCAGATCGATTTGCCCAACACGCGACGAAGTGGGTTGCTCGAAGCTATCGACATCCTGCAACGAGTGGAGGGCTTGACGTTCGTGCACTTCGACGAATCCGATGTGGTGCGGCATCATCTGGTGCAGCGCATTATCCGCGCCTATGACGAACATAGAACGCACGTTGCCGAGCAACAGATGTTGTTGCTGGCGGGCGGGAAGAAGCTCCGAGACCGGCGGCACAGGAGCGCCGAGCACCAATGGAAAGAGCTCGGAGATGGCGAATCCAGATGACCGGTCTACCGCTTCAGGAGACTAAGGTCTAGAGACTGGAGGGCTGAACTTTGGCCCTCCTGTATTCTTTTGCGGGCAATCGATTCACCGCACAGGCGGCCGTACCGAAAACACGATTGATATTGATAAACACTGAGACAAAGTTGGTTATCTTTCGAAAAAGAATTGCCGGACTGAGCCGGTCAACGCTCGAACGCTTTGTGTTGCGGGCCAAGCGAGCGGTTCGCGTGCGTGACACGGTAAATGTGTTAGTGACCAACAGCCAGGAGTTGCGCTCTCTTAATCGACAATTTCGGGGTGCAGACAAAGCCACCGACGTATTGTCGTTTCCTTCGCCGCCGGCCACAAACCACCAGACTAGACGCATTGCAGGTGAGATAGCGATCTCCGCCGATATTGCCCGCGATAATGCCAACCTGCTAGAGCATTCTCTGGCGGAAGAAGTAAAAATTCTTGTCCTGCACGGGATCCTTCACTTGGCTGGCTTCGATCACGAGCACGATCACGGTGAGATGGCCCACAAAGAAAGCCAGTTGAGACGGCGCTTGAAACTGCCCTCCTCTCTGATTGAGCGCGCGCAAGTTATAACGCCTAGAAGAGGCGGAATCCATTTCTCCAACCACAGGCGGAGGAGCGCATGAATTGGACTGTTGCAATTGCGATGATTCCGCTTCTAGCTTTGCTGGCCTTGGCATCCTATGTGGATCGCGTCTACCAGGAGATCGGGAAATTCCTCTCGCGTGACTTTCAGGACAATATCGACGTCTTCGAGCAAAAGGTCGAGCCGAAGCTCAGGGTGAGCCGCGCCCGCGCATCGCTTTCGATGTCTGTGCTGAAACAGTTGACGACGGCGACGATCTCCTTGCTGGTAGGCTTTGTGGTCTTCGGCGACCAGCGGTGGAGCGTCTACGAAATCCTTCAAGCGGCTATAAGCTTGATCTTGATTGTCATCATTTTCAACCAATTCCTGCCCTTTGTTTTCTTCTCGCGCACCAACGGGGAGTGGCTCATCCGCTGGACGTCGCTTATGAGAATCTTCATTTACCTCGTCCTACCCGTGACCATCGTTCTGGGATTTCTGCAATCGGTGGCATCGCTCACTCACCAAAACACGCGGGAGCAGCCGGAAAGCGCATCCGAGGCCGTGGATGCATTGATTGAAGCGGGCCAGGAAGAAGGCATTATCCAGGAGGGAGACCGCGACCTGATTCAATCCGCCGTGGAGTTTAGCGGCAAAACGGTGCGCGAAGCGATGAAGCCCCGCCCGCAAATTTTTGCCGTGCCGGTGGAAACCACAGTAGAGCAATTCATCGAAATGCTGCGCACCAAGCACTACTCGCGGGTTCCTGTGTACGCGGAGAGCATCCACAACATCAAAGGCATTGTTTATGCGCAGGACGTCTTGCAAGTGCCTGACAGTGAGGCTTCCACGCGAACCCTCGATACGCTGATGCGGCGCGACGTATATTTCGTGCCCGAGAGCAAATTGGGCAGCGATCTGTTGCGCCAGATGCAGAAAGACAATATACGCATGGCGATCGTGGTGGATGAATACGGCGGCGTGGCTGGACTGGTGACAATCGAAGATCTGGTGGAAGAGATCGTCGGTGAAATCCGCGATGAACACGAGAAACCGGAGATCGTGAGAGAAAATGATCATTCGTTCATCGTTTCCGGCGGAATGGACGTGGACCGCCTTGCCGAACTGTTCGGCACAAAACCTGACGGAAGGGAATCGGCCACAGTCGCTGGTCTTGTAAGTGAACTGGCGGGGCACATTCCAACAAAAGGTGAAACGGTGGATGACGACGGCCTGCGCTTCGAGGTTCTCGAATCGACAGATCGCAAGGTGGAGCGGGTAAGGATCACGGCGGTGCAACCACGCCAGTTGAAGCTGATATAGTCAGGCTTCGGACTTCGGACCTCAGACCTGAAGCGTCAGACCCTGGGTTGCAATCTTGTTTCTGTCCGGAGAAGCCTAAGGTCCGAGGTCCGGGGTCCGATCCTATGCCTTTCCGCTCCGGTTTTGTTTGCATCCTCGGCCGCCCTAACGCGGGCAAGTCCACGCTGCTCAATGCGCTTGTGGGCGAAAAGCTTGCGATTATTTCGCCCAAGCCCCAAACCACGCGCAACCGAATTCAGGGCATCGTCAACCTGCCAAAAAGTAAAGGACAAAGCGGCGCCCAAATCGTGTTGGTCGACACTCCGGGCGTACACAAGCCAGACAGTTCCCTCGGCCGCAAGATGATGGTCGAAGTGCGAGAGGCTCTTGAGGGATGCGATGTTGTCCTGCTCATCATGGACGCAACCCGCAAGCTCGATCAGCGCGATGAGTTCGCTATCCAGATGCTGAAGCACTCATCGACAAAAGTGTGTCTTGTGCTTAACAAGGTTGATCTACTGAGAGGAGGTAAGGGCAAGCTGCTGCCTTTGATCGAAGAATACAAAAAGCTGCATCCGTTCCATGCCATCATCCCTATCTCCGCGTTGAAACGGGATGGGCTCGACATCCTGCTGAAGCAAGTCACGGCGGCTCTGCCCGTCGGTCCGCCTTATTTTCCGCCAGATCAGATCACAGACCAGCCGGCACGCTTCATGGCCGCGGAAATCATTCGCGAACGCGTGCTGGTCGAGACCGAAGAAGAACTGCCTTACGCAACCACGGTGATCGTTGATAACTTCGAAGAGGGCGCGAAGTTGACCCGTATTTCCGCGACTATCTATTGTGAGCGTGAGGGGCAGAAGGGCATCCTGATCGGCAAGAAGGGACAGATGCTGAAACGGATTGGTACTTCGGCGCGACTACAAATCGAGAAAATGATGGGCACGAAAGTTTTCCTTGAACTCTATGTCAAAGTACACCCGAACTGGCGCGAATCACGTGCCTTTGTCGAAGAACTTGACTGGAGACGGCAATTAGAGCATCTGACTTCTCCGAAGAAAGCCTCTGGAGATTAGTATTCCTTGGAGAGAATTTACACAGTTTTGACAAGTGAATGAAGCCAGATAGAAGAAAATTCCTAAGTCTTAACTTTTCTCTAACTGGTGGTCGTATTGAAGATTGACGGATAGAATCATTGTGGAGACTAAACTAGCTTTTGGACTACCCCTCAAACATGTCATCGGCGGATACTTCCCAGCAGCCTCTTCCCGAAAAGGATTTTGACCCTGACAAGCTGAATTTGCTTTTGCGCGTCACGCTTGCCGCCGACCGGATGGCCGTGGATCCCGTGGTGCAAGAAGTGATGAAGGTGGTCCGTCAGATGAAGGACATGGATGGGAAGGACGACTCAATTGAATTAGCGTTGCAAGAGGCGTTAGCCAATGCTGTGATTCATGGCGCTAAAGAAGATCCCACCAAGACCGTGGAATGCCTGGTAAGCAGCGACGAAGATCGCGGCATACTAATCGTGGTGCGAGATCCGGGAACTGGTTTTACTCCAGAGGCCATCGCCGAATGCACGGTCGGCGAGAATGTTTATTCCAATCACGGGCGTGGAATTTTTCTCATCAACCAGCTCATGGATAAGGTGGAGTTCAGAAAGAACGGCACTGAAATCCACATGGTAAAGCGGTAGCCCGTCGATTCGCGGGCGAGCTATTCTTTGGCCGCGATGCCCAGGGTTTTCATCTTGCGGTAGAGATGGCTGCGCTCCAGGCCCAACACTTCGGCGGCGCGGGTTACGTTTCCGTGGTTCTCATCCAACTTCTTCAGAATAAAGTCGCGCTCGTAGGCGTCCCGCGCCTGGTGCAGGGTAGAAAATTCGTTTTTCGCCACTCGGCGGTGACCGTCGCGGTGGACCAGCGGCGGCAAATGCTTGCGGTCGAATCGGGTCGTCATGGGGTTCATGATCACAATGCGCTCGATCACATTGCGCAATTCCCGGACATTGCCCGGCCACGAATAACGCATGAGCACCTCGACTGCATCGTCGGTAATCTCGCGCGGACGTCGTCCATAGGTCGCAGCCAATTCCTTCAGAAAGTGCCGCGCAAACAGCGGAATATCTTCCCTCCGGTCGCGCAAAGGAGGCACAAAGAACGGGATGACATTCAGCCGGTAAAACAGGTCCTCACGAAAATTTCCCTTGGCAATTTCCTCTTCCAGATCTTTGTTGGTCGAGGCGATGATGCGCGCATCCACCATGATCGTTTCGTCGCCGCCTAACGGAACAACGCGCTGTTCCTCGAGGGTGCGCAGAACTTTTGATTGCGTCTTCAGGCTCATATCGCCCACTTCATCGAGAAACAGTGTTCCGCCGCTTGCCTTTTGAAACTTGCCTTCCTTGTCGGTGGCTGCTCCAGGAAACGATCCTTTGTAATGACCGAAGAGTTCACTTTCGATGAGATCTTCAGGAATCGCGGCGCAGTTAACCTCAACGAATGTTTCGTCTTTGCGCAAGCTCTGCGCATGGATCGCGTGCGCCACCAGCTCCTTCCCTGTGCCCGACTCGCCGTAAATCAGAACTCGGCCGTTGGTTGGCGCCATAAGACCGATCTGCTGCCGCAGCGCCTTCATGGGAATGCTATCGCCCACGATGGTGCTTTTGCCGTGAAGCTGTTTCTTCAGATCGACATTTTCGTGGCGCAGTTTCTTGGATTCGATTGCGTTCTTAACCAGGATGAGGGTCTTGTCGATCGAAAGCGGCTTTTCCAGAAAGTCGTAGGCGCCGAGCTTGGTCGCACGCACAGCGGTCTCGATGGTTCCGTGGCCTGAAATCATGATTACTTCCGGAGGCTCATCCATTTCATGGATCTTTTCGAGCGTCTCCAGGCCGTCGATGCCAGGTAACCAGATGTCCAGCAGAACAACTTCGTAGTTGTGCTCGCGGCGCAGCAGTTTGAGGCACTCCTCGCCGCTGTCTACCGAAGCAGTGTCGTAACCCTCGTCGGCCAGCACTCCTTCGAGGGATTCGCGAATGCCGGTTTCGTCGTCAACGATGAGAACTTTATGCATGCTGAGCTGTGGCAGTGGCCAGCGCAGGTTCGGGAACGACCGGCAGCTCCACGATGAAGCGCGCTCCGACCGGCTGGTTTTCCTCAATGCGTATCGACCCGTGATGCTCTTCGATGACGCGGCTCACGATCGCCAAGCCGAGTCCAGTTCCGCGTTTTCGGGTGGAGAAATATGGCAGAAAAAGCTTTTCCTTAAGTTCGCGGGTTACGCCATGACCGGTGTCTGCAACGGTGATCTCCACTGCATCGCGACTGGCTACGAGCGAGGTTGAAATTTGCATCTCCCTAACCAGCGTGCCCTGCATGGCCTCCGCAGCATTATCTACCAGATTCGCGACCGCGCGCTTCATGGCTTCCGTATCGGCCATCACCTTGGGTAGGTCGGGAGCGAGCGATTTGTGAAGATCGATACCGTCCAATCTCCCATCGAACATGGAAAGTGCGCTCTCGATGACTTCGTTGATGTCAGCAGGGCCTGGATTGGATGCGGGAAAGCGAGCCAGAGTGGAAAATTCGTCAACCAGTTGACGAACGGTCTGGACGGCGCCGGCAATAGTTTCAGCGCAGGAGCGAACTATTTCCAGCGATGCTTTGTCTGAAGGCGTGGCGCGCTCCAGATGACGCTGAATGCGTTCCGCGGAGAGTGCGATGGGGGTAAGGGGATTCTTAATCTCATGCGCGACACGGCGCGCCACTTCGCGCCACGCAGCCTGCTTCTGAGCCTTCAGAAGATCGGAGAGGTCCTCGAAGACGATCACGTATCCCGATCGCTCTTCCTGATGACGCAGAGTTGCGACGGTGACTGCCACATTCAGAGAAGAGCGCTGCAGCGGCATCTCCATCTGGCTAGTGGTCATGCCCATGCGATCGGCGCGGCGCAACAAGGGCTCCAGATCCTGCAGGACTTCCAGCGGAAACACGTCTGCCAATCGTGCACCACGCAGCACATGTTCTCCTTCCGCGTAGCCTTCGGGGTGGAACATGCGCAGAAGCGCCTGATTGGCGTGAGTCACATACCGCCGAGCGTCGAGTGACAACACTCCTGTGGGAATGCTCTCGAGGATGATTTCCATCTGGCGGCGACGCTGATCGAGTTCAGCGTTGGCGGCACTTGCATTCCGGCTGGAGGCCTCAATCTGCCGCCGGCTGGTTTCAAGTTCTTCCGCCATGCGGTTGAAGGAGTGCACCAAGTCCCCAATCTCATCGGCCGCCGTTACGTCAATCCGATAGTCGAGACGGCCGCGCGAAATCTCCTGAGTTGCCTCAGCCAACGCCGCCAGCGGTCGAGTCACCAGCTTCGAGAGAAACAGTGCCAGCCATGTGGTCACGAAGAGCACCATCATAGTCAGCAGCAGTAGCAGGCCCAGGTAGGTACGGCGTACAAGCCTGCGTTCATGGGCCAGTTCGAAATAACGTTGCTGGCTGCCTTCCAGCTGATTTACGGTTTGTGAGAACGCCTTTGGAAGCGGGATCGCCACCAGAATCACTCCGTCGGTTCCAACCGGCGCACTGCCCAAGGTATAGTCCGTTTGCTCCCACGTAAAGCGTGCAGGTTGGCCCGCGGCTGCCTCTGCCAGCGGCAGTCTCGGTTTCAGTAGCGACCAAGGCGCGGGCGCATTGAAGCTAGCCTCCGCATTGCCATCCTGGACTGCCACGGCGAATCCCCCCTGCAGTGTTATCTCCTGAGACTGGAATTCGCTCACCACTGGTGAGAATCCGTGCCCCGAGAAAGCGTGTTGCGCATCGGCAGAGGCGGCAATCTCGGACGCTTCGGCATGCGCATTGTGCGCTGCATATTCGCCCAGCAGCGATGCCATTGCATGAGTATCCGCACGCACCTCCTCCACCGGAGTCGAGAACCACTTGTCAATGGAGCGATTCATCAATCCATAAGAAAACCAATACATCACCATCACTGGGACAAAGGACAGCAGCAGCGCGCCCGCGACCATGCGCGTGCGAAACTTCGAACCCAGCACTCCGAGGCGGCGTTCTGCAAACAACTTTAAGAGATTGCGAAACAGGACAAAGGTCAGCGCTACGAAGAGGAGGAAGATCAGCGCCGAAAGCGCCGCGAATACCACGATCTGCTGATTATTTCCCGGGCGCAAAAAAGTGAGATCAAACGCGGTCTGGGAAACCAGGATCGCCAGCAGCAGAAAAACTGACGCCGCAAGCAGGATGATGTATTGCTTGCGCTTGGAAGTATTCAAGGGTCGAGTTGTAACGGTCTGCCCCACGTGAATCCAGTGTCCAGCGCTGCAGCTCAGTAGTACGTGCGGCGAGTGGACTGGAAGCCATTATAGATGCAGATTTGGCTGCTGAAGACACTTCTGTTGCCGATAGGATTGCGGAGGTCAATGAGGGGGCAATCGTCCCGCAGAAAGTTCTTCCAATACCGCGCGGTAGGCGGACTTGGGCTGGTACGTTCGATCGAAGGGCAGACCCTGCCCGCGAGTGTGCCGCGAATGGGATCCGATCCACGAGTATTTGTCGGTGAACCCCCAGGTTTGGATCGCCGTGCAGCCCGCGTGTCCTAAACATGCGCGCACGATGCCGCGGTAGAGATCCGCCTCACGGACTAAGTCGTCAGGCCGAGACACGCCATTCGCATCTATCGGCAGGGCGACATCAAGCTCGGTAATGTGAACCTGCAACCCCAACGCCGTGAGCCGTGCGATGTTCGCAGAGAGACTTGCGGCAAGGGCTGACGTATCCAACTCGAGCGTCGGTACATGCATCTGCAGCCCCACTCCGTTGATAGGAACGCCCCGCCCCTTGAAGTCCTTCATCATTGCGTAAATCGCGTCTGACTTGCGGTTCAATCCTTCACCTTCCGCTTCGTTGTAGAAAAGCAACGCATGCGGATCGGCCTTGTGCGCCCACCGAAATACCTGCTCGATATAAGCTGTGCCACCCTGCGACAACCCGATGCCAGGTTCGTTGTACCAAATCGAGTTGCGCACATTGCCCTTCTCATCCATGGCTTCGTTAATTACATCCCATGCGAAAACCTGACCCTTGTAATGTTTCATTACTCGCGTGATGTGCTGGTGAAGAAGCCGGGACAAGTCAGGGGAAGTGAAATGCCCCTGCACCAGCCAATCGGGATTGTCGTGATCCCAGACCAGGCAGTGGCCGCGGACCTTCATCTGATGAATTTGTGCGAAGCGAACTACCTCGTCACCCTGCCTGAAATCGAAGGTGTTCGCATCCGGACGCAGGACCCGCCACTTCATCGCATCTTCTGGCTCAACCATGCTGAACTCGCGAGCCAGGGTCGACGCGTAGGCGGTCTCCAAAAATAGTGAAGGACGAACCGCGGTGCCGATGAGGACCCCGGTGTTATCTGCCTCACGCCGCAGCGATTGAGCGCAGCACAACGAAACCATTGCCACCCCGAGGATTACAGACTGCCAAAAGTTCTTAGACAAGAGGCCTTTCGAGGATTCAACCTTGTCTACTTAGGCTGAGGCAGGAACTTTTGTAAAGGGCATTCGTCACAACGTGCCTGTGATTTTCTGCAGTAATGCTTTCCAACGCCCACGATAAGGCCGTGCATCTCGTTATAAACCTGTGTTAATCCGGTGCGCTTGGAGGTACTCATCGCGGACGGGGGATGCGCAGTGCCGGGAAGGCCTGCTGCTAAATACTGTTTTCTCGTTGCTTCGGAGTCGGCAACCGACTGCGCAACAGGAAAAAGCGCTTGTTCGAACAATTTCCGAATTTCCTCATAAGGCGCCTTTTCCGGCAGAATGTCGTGGCGAGCGAGTATCCGCCGCGTGTAGGCGTCCACTACAAACACTGGATGGTTCCCCGCATAGAGCAGGATGGAATCAGCAGTCTCCGGCCCGATCCCATGCAAGTTGAGTAGTTCCTCGCGAAGCTTTCCGGTCGGTGCTGCGAACAATCTTGCCAGAGAGCCTCTATATCGTTGGTCCAGAAACGCAACGAACAGTTTCAGCCGATTAGCCTTCTGGCGGAAATAGCCTGCGGGACGAATCAGACGTTCGATTTCAACCAGAGAAGCCTGGCGGATTCCTCTTATGCTCAGCAGTCGTGCATTTCGAAGATTCGTCAAAGCTTTTTCTACGTTCGTCCATGCTGTGTTCTGTGTTAAGTAAGCGCCAACAATCACTTCAAAACGCGATCGCGCCGGCCACCAATGCTGCCGTCCCCACGACTGAAATAAAGTGTGGTAGTAGCTCCGAATCTGATCTCCTCTAGCGTCGTCCAGCAAGGTTAGCAAGGCCTCATCGTTGAGTGTACGCTGCTGCAAGTTGAGTCATTGTGATCCGTGCCGCTCTGGCTCCCTCTTACTGAAGTGCATGTACCACGGCCTGGGATTTGCTTTCTTCTCAGAAGAAAGTTCATCTGGCGCGGGTTTTGGAGCATGCCCCACGAAATCTGCAGAAACGCGGCAAGTCCAAGTACTACGGTAACTGGTACGGTAATCGACTTACTGTGACAATTTGTGTCAACGCAACGACGCCGTTCTCTCTCCCACAGCAGGAAACGGTGCTTCGCGTTATTGCTGGTGAGTTGGCCCGGCATTGTTCCACTTAGTGGATAGGAGATCGAAGTATGTCTCAACGGCTGGGAGACCTTCTCGTCAAAGAGAAGATAATTACCCCAGAGCAGTTGGAACAAGCGACCAAGGCCCAGAAGGAACAGAATGTCCGTCTGGGATCTGCCTTGGTGAAGCTCGGCTTCCTCACGGATGAGGACGTCACGAATTTTCTCTCCCGCCAGTACGGTGTACCCGCCATCAACCTTTCTTATTTCGAAATTGACCCGGCGGTCGTCAAGTTGATTCCGTTTGAAACTGCCAAACGCTACCAGATTCTTCCCTTAAGCCGCGTGGGCGCGTCACTCACCATCGCCATGGTCGACCCGACTAACGTCTTTGCGATGGACGATATCAAGTTCATGACCGGCTTCAACATTGAGCCTGTGGTGGCTTCCGAAAGCTCGATCCTGGCTGGCATCGACAAGTCATACGGCGCGGGCAAAGAAGAAGACCTTGAATCCGTCATGCAGTCGATGACCGAACTGAGTGACGAAGACGTCGAACTGCAGGCCGAATCCCAGGAAATGGGTCTGTCTGAATTGGAGAAGGCCGCCGACGAAGCGCCGGTGGTCAAGCTGGTGAACGTCATCCTCGGCGACGCGGTGAAGCGGGGCGCCAGCGACATCCACATCGAGCCCTACGAAAAAGAGTTCCGCGTGCGCTTCCGTATTGACGGCGTGCTGCAGTCGATTATGTCGCCGCCGATGAAGCTCAAGGATGCGATAACCTCGCGCCTGAAAATCATGGCGAAGCTCGACATCAGCGAAAAGCGACTGCCGCAAGACGGCCGCATCATGCTGAAGATGAATATCGGCGGCCGCAAAAAGCAGCTCGACTTCCGTGTCAGCACCCTGCCCACGCTTTGGGGCGAGAAGATCGTGCTCCGCTTGCTCGACAAAGAAAATTTGCGCCTCGACATGACCAAGTTGGGCTTCGAGCCCGAATCCCTGGTGAAGTTCGAGAAGGCCATCCTCAAGCCTTACGGCATGGTGCTGGTCACCGGTCCTACTGGATCAGGAAAAACCAACACTCTTTACTCGTCGATCTCGCGCCTGAACCAGCCCGACACAAACATTATGACGGCCGAAGATCCCGTCGAATTTCAGTTGGGCGGGGTCAATCAGGTGCAGATGAAAGAGCAGATTGGGTTGAACTTCGCGGCTGCTCTGCGTTCCTTCCTGCGTCAGGATCCCAACATCATCCTGGTCGGCGAAATCCGCGACTTCGAAACCGCGGAAATCGCCATCAAGGCCGCTCTCACAGGCCACCTGGTGTTATCTACGCTGCACACCAACGGTGCGCCAGAAACAATTACCCGATTGATGAACATGGGCATTGAACCATTCCTGGTGGCGACATCGGTTCACCTGATCTGCGCCCAGCGGCTGATTCGAAGAATTTGCAAGGAATGCTCGGAGACGGTGGAGGTTCCGGTACAAACCTTGATCGAGGAGGGATTTTCGCCCGAAGAGGCGAAGACCATCAAAATTCAGAAAGGTAAGGGATGCGGCGTTTGCAACAACACGGGATACAAGGGCCGTTGCGGTCTGTACGAGGTCATGGAAGTAGACGATGAAATAAGGGAACTGGTGTTGGTGGGCGCTTCAGCAGTCGAGTTAAAAAAGAAAGCCATCGAGCGCGGCATGATCACGCTCCGGAGAAGCGGTCTGATCAAAGTGGCGGCAGGCATTACCACTTTGGAAGAAGTTGCCCGCGAGACGATTCACTAGTTCGTCAGAGAAATCAGAAGTTGAGAGATGAAACATCAGGAGTGAGAGGGGATCACGATTATGGGCTTGTCCTTAAGTGATTTGCTGAAAAGAATGCTGGAGATGAATGGCAGCGATCTCCATATCACTACGAATTCGCCGCCCCAGATCCGCGTTCACGGCCATCTGGTGCCGCTGGATCTTCCCCAGATGACGCCGGCCGAGACCAAGCAGTTGGCCTACAGCGTTATGACAGATTCGCAGAAGCATCGCTTCGAAGAAAGCCTTGAACTGGACTTCTCCTTCGGATTGAAAGGACTCGCCCGCTTCCGTGCCAACGTCTTCAACCAGCGCGGTGCCACAGCAGCCGTCTTCCGTCTGATTCCTTTCGAAATCAAATCCTTCAACCAGCTGGGTCTGCCCGCCGTGGTGAGTAAGCTCTGCGACAAGCCGCGTGGTCTGGTGCTGGTCACGGGGCCGACCGGTTCTGGCAAATCCACAACCCTGGCGGCCATGATCGACAAGATCAACAGCGAACGCCACGATCACATCCTCACCATCGAGGACCCGATTGAGTTCGTGCACATGAATAAGAACTGCGTAGTCAACCAGCGTGAACTGCACGCCGATACCAAGAGCTTTTCCGACGCCTTGCGCGCTGCACTTCGCGAAGATCCAGACGTGGTGCTGATCGGCGAAATGCGCGACCTGGAAACAATCGAATCGGCACTGCGCATCGCCGAAACTGGACACTTGACCTTCGGAACTCTGCACACCAATTCGGCTACCTCCACCATCAACCGCATCATCGACGTGTTCCCTGCACATCAGCAGCCTCAGATTCGCGCCCAGCTTTCGCTGGTGCTCGAAGGCATCATGTGCCAAAGCCTTCTGCAAACCATCAGCGGCAAAGGCCGGGCCATGATTATGGAAATCCTTATCCCGAATCCAGCCGTGCGTAATCTGATCCGCGAAGACAAAATTCACCAGGTTTATTCGGCGATGCAGTCGGGACAGGACAAGTTCGGAATGCAGACATTCAACCAAGCGCTGGCTACGGCGTATTTCCAGAAACAGATTTCGTTGGAAGTTGCCTTGCAGCGCTCCAGTAATCAGGACGAACTCCAGGAAATGATTAACCGCGGTGCGGGGTTGGTGAACAAGCCCACTACGGCAGGAGCTGGCCTGGCAAAGGGCGCAGCCCCGGCCAAGCGATAACAGAGATGAAGCGGCATCGTGAACGGCGGCTCGCGATGTCGGCAAAGACTCGATTTGCCGTCGAATTTGACGAATCAGCGACGACACTGAGGAGAGGCTAAGACCATGCCAGTTTTTACATTTTCCGGTAAGGATGCATCCGGCCAAAAGGTTTCCGGAGAGCGCGTAGCACCGAATAAGCAGGCGCTTGGGCAACAATTGCGGCGCGAGCAGATTACTGCCGGTGCAATCCGTGAAAAGGGCAAAGAGTTTGCAATGCCCACCTTCGGATCAACCAAAGTCAAAGTCAAAGACATTGCAATTTTCTTCCGCCAGTTCTCGGTGATGATCGACGCCGGACTGCCGCTGGTGCAATGCCTGGAAATTCTGGCTGCCAATCAGGAAAACCAGACCTTCCAGAAAACTCTGACCGGCGTCCGCACCACCGTAGAAGGCGGCGCCACCTTGGCCAATGCGATGCGGGGGTATCCGACCGTTTTCGACGACCTCACCACCAACATGATTGAAGCGGGTGAAACCGGCGGTATTCTGGACGTCATTCTGCAGCGACTGGCGACCTACGTCGAGAAGGCGGTTCGTTTGAAAGCTGCCGTCAAATCGGCATTGATCTATCCCATCGCGGTCGTGAGCCTTGCCACGCTTATTGTCGGCGCGCTGCTGAAATGGGTGGTGCCCATCTTCACCAATCTTTTTGCTGGATTAGGTGTTGCGTTGCCTCTTCCTACTCGTATCGTGATGGGATTAAGCGCCTTCGTGCAGAGTTTCTGGTGGGTCTTCCTGGTGGCCGTCGGAGGCACAGTCTTCGGCCTGAAGCAAATTCGCAAGCATCCGAGGGGCCGCTATTACTTCGACAAGACCTTGCTCATGCTTCCGGTTATCGGCACTCTTTTGCGCAAGATCGCGGTGGGCCGCTTTACTCGTACTCTGGGCACTTTGATCACGTCAGGCGTGCCAATACTTGAAGGTTTGGCGATTACGGCCAAGACCTCCGGCAACGCCGTGCTAGAAGAAGCGCTGATGAAAGTGCGCAAGGCCATCGAAGAAGGCCGCACCATTGTTGATCCCCTCAAGGAGTGCGGCGTTTTCCCCAACATGGTGACGCAGATGATTGGTGTTGGCGAAGCCACCGGCGCGATGGACAGCATGTTGCAAAAGATCGCCGACTTCTATGAAGAAGAAGTTGACGCAGCCACCAAAGACATGTTGGCGATGCTCGAGCCGCTCATCATTGGCGTGCTCGGTTTTGTGATCGGCGGAATCGTGATCTCGCTCTATATGCCGCTTTTCGCCATGATCGCCAAGCTGGCTGGTTAACAAAAAGGTGGATTGGCTGGACGCCGTGCGTTTTGGGCCGATACACTTGCCAGCCTTCGCTTGCCATTAGCGACATTCGTCAGAGAGGCGCAGGCTGCGATGGAATTCCTTGGAGATCATCTTCAAGATTAGCGGGACTTCATGCAATCGACATTCGACGAGCGGAATTGGCTGGCATGGCTGGTCAAAGTACGGATACTGATCCTGACATTTCTGCTGGGAATCCAATTAGCCGTAACGCAGTTGACGCTCACGCACTTGCCATTGCGTTTTTTTCTAAGCACGATCCTCTTGTGGTACACCGTCTCGCTTTTCTACGTACTTCTACTGTCCTTCTGGCAAGAGTATAGGGTACAGGCTTCTTTGCAAGTACTCACTGATCTAATCATGGTCAGCCTGCTGGTGCATGAGACAGGAGGCTGGGATAGTTCCTTAAACTTTCTTTATCCGCTGGTCATCATTGTGGCTGGCATTTTGCTTCCGCGTGTATGGGCGCATCTGGTAGCAGCCCTGGCGTTCATTCTTTATGGCACGGTTCTCGAACTGAACTATTACGGAGTCGTGCACTCTTACTGCACGACCCATCCAGAACTGAAGACCCTGCAGGGGCTGATTCTGGTCAACCTCTTTGCCTTCCTGGCGGTCGCCTATCTCGCGAGCCTGCTGGTCACCAAGTTACGGCAGGCGCGGGTACAGCTGAAAGACGCCAGTGGAGCGCTCGAAGATCTGCAGATCCTGCATGAAAACATTATTCAGTCGGTCAGCAGTGGTTTGATCACTACGAGTCTGGATGGCCGAATCACTCTGGTCAACAACGCGGCGCAGAAACTTCTGGAGCACCCTCTGAACCAGTTGCTGGGAAAATCCGTTGCTGGATTATTTCTCGACCCGCTACCCAGCGGAGAATTGCAGACTCATGCGGAGGTTCGCTTCGATACGCCGGGAACATTTCGAAAGACAGTTCGAGTGAGAGTGGCTGCATTGAACGTCCCGGAGCGCGGCGTGCTTGGCTATGTCTATGCCATGGACGATCTCACCGAGATCCGGCGACTGGAGCGCGAAGTCCGCATTCAGGACCGGCTGGCCGCTGTGGGTCGACTGGCCGCGGCCATCGCTCACGAGATTCGCAATCCACTCACATCCATCGCAGGTTCCGTGAGCATGCTTTCCGGGATACCTGAAATGACCGAGGAGCATCGCCACCTTCTCGACATCGTAACTCGCGAGTCGCAACGGCTGAACGGAATCATCACTGACTTTCTGGCCTACTCCCGCGGCAAACGATATCGTTTCGATAAGGTCGATCTGGTGGGATTGCTGGAGGATGCCCTAACGCTGATGCGTCACCGCATGACCGCAGAATGTACCGGTATCTCGATTGAAAACCGCTTTGCCGCTCCTGAAGCGTGGGTCATCGCCGATGGAGACCGAATCAAGCAGGTCTTCTGGAATATTGCCGAGAACGCGGTCCGTGCTATGAAAGAGGGTGGCACTCTGAAGGTAGCAATCGACCGCATCGAAGATGACTGGCAGATTAGTTTTGCAGATACCGGGAGTGGAATGACGCCGCAACAGACAGAGAAAATTTTCGAACCATTCCAATCAAACTTTGAAGGCGGCACAGGTCTTGGACTCGCCGTGGTGTATCAGATCGTCCAAGCACACGAAGGCAGAGTATGGGCGCGATCCAAGGCAGGGCAGGGAACCACCTTTGTCCTCAGGCTACGGCGGCTAGATGCAGACGGATCCGGCGCGCCCGGGTCTGCGACGGGCAAATCCGCCGCGGAGAGTTCGGCCGGCCCTCACCAAGCCGATAATTTATCCGCCCCCCCGCGACAAGCAACTGCACTCGCGGAACTTGCAACTGTGGCGGCAGAAGGGAAAGAACGTGGCTAACATCCTGGTTTGCGACGACGAACGGTCGATTTGTGAAATGCTCGACATCGCCCTGCGCCGCGACGGACACCGTGTCGAGACTGTGCAATCGGGACAGGCGGCGAAAAATAAAATTGATGGCGCACTCTATGATCTGATCATCACTGATATCAAGATGCCAAATATTGACGGCATCGAAGTGTTGCGTCATGCTCATCGCGTCTCGCCCGATTCTCCCGTCATCCTGATCACTGCCGTGGAAGACTATGAGGCCGCGGTGGAAGCGGTAAAAGCCGGAGGAGCCTCGGATTACATTCGCAAGAGTCCTGGCCTGGTCGATGAAATCAGGCTGGCCATCAGCCGGGTGCTCGAAAAACTGGTCCTCAGCAAACAGAACTTCGCTCTGCGCCGCGACGCCGCGTCCCACAACTCGCTCGATAACATCATCGGGTCCAGCGCTGCGATGGAAAAACTAAAGCAGACGGTACGCACGGTCGCTTCCACCGCGAGCACGGTCCTGATTCATGGCGAGAGCGGTACGGGAAAAGAGTTGGTCGCACGTGCCGTTCATATCTGTTCCCCGCGCGCCACGGAACCATTCGTGTCGGTAAACTGCGGAGCATTCCCCGAAACTTTGCTCGAGAGTGAACTTTTCGGCTATCTGAAGGGCGCCTTTACCGGCGCCAATCAAAACAAACGCGGACTCTTTGAAGTGGCTAGCGGCGGCACCATCTTTCTCGACGAAATCAGCGAGATGACATTGGCCATGCAAGTAAAGCTCCTTCGCGTACTGCAGGAGCGCACGGTGCGCCCCGTCGGTGGAACCAGTGAAATCCCCATTGACGTGCGCGTCATTGCGGCCACCAATCGCGATCTCGACAAAGCCGTCGCCGACAATCTGTTCCGCGAGGATCTTTATTACCGTCTCAACGTGATTCCGATTCGCGTGCCGAATTTGCGTGAGCGTCGCGAAGACATCCCATTGCTAGCGAATCACTTTTTGAAGAAATATGCGGCCGCAGCCAACCGAAGTATCCTGCGCGTCAATAAAATGTCGCTCGATGCTCTCTGTGATTACGAATGGCCAGGCAATGTTCGCCAGCTGGAAAACACGGTTGAGCGCGCGGTTGCCTTGGAGATGACCGACGAGTTGCACGTCAAACTGCCAGCGGAGCGACCCAAGGCCCGCGCCGCGGCGGCAGGGGCGGGGATTGCAGGGCTGGGGATCAATGGAGGCGTATCCGAGATCGCGCCAGGCGCTGTGCTTCCCGAGGGGGTGGGGATGGAAGGCTACGTCGCAAACATCGAGCGCACGCTGCTGCAGAGTGCTCTTGATCGCTCGAATGGAGTGCAAACGAAAGCCGCCGATCTTCTCGGTATTTCCTACCGATCGTTCCGGCATTTAATGAAGAAGTACGAGTTGTAGAGAAAGCTCTTAGCTATTAGCTCTTGGCCCTTAGCTTGAAGCGGCCGATCTTCTTGCCTCTGAGACCTGCCCTCTCGACGTTCCCCTGCCAGCCTTGCACTCTCAGGCCTATTCCCCGAATGGAGAGGTCGCGCAAGAAAGCTGGAGTCAAGTGTAACTCGAAGCACTTGTCCCCTTCCTCATCTTGTGGGGCTATCGTGTGGTTCAGAATCAGTTCCACCTCTCCGTCCCCGCCTATGAAGTCAGCCCAGAAAGCCGAGTTCTTTTCGAGAAACAAGACGGCGTTCCTCAACGCACCCTCAAACTTGGAGATATGATTGCCCTTTTGCAAACACGCGTAGAAGAAGGTCCATTTCGCGGGCGCCTTGACGATTTTCTGGCCAGCCGCCCAGGATCCCTCAGGCTTTAGCGATAAGGCCTCCGATATTTTCTTCGGACTAAACGCGGGATGGCGGAGAGCTATCTTGATACTAAATGGATCCTTGGTGGCCGTCATTGAATTCTCCACGGGTTGCCATCAGGCAAGTCCAAGTCTTGCGGACTGCTGCCAGCTGATAGCTAGCCCTTCTTCAACTGCTGCTTCCACCCTAACACTCGTGCCTTGGCTCCCTCAGCCTCTGCTTCCGGAATCATTCCTTTTTTCTGATACAAGACCGACAAGCTGGTGTGGGCGAGCACGTCGTCGGGGTCCAATTCCGCAATCTGCTGCGCCACTCCGATCGCCTCGTCGTAACGCTGCAAGTCCTGCAGGGCACGGGCCAGCCCATGCATGGCCTCGGTAAATGCCGGGTCGACGGCCAGCGATTCCCGATAAGCCACGACTGCTTCTTCCAGTTTTCCATCTGCCATCAAATCGAGCGCGGTATAGTAGCGGTCTTCGGCCTGCTGGCGGGCATTTATATCGGACATTGGATGGACTTCCCTGGCGGAGACTGGATTCTAACACGGGGCGGAGGTACGAAGATTGCGCCCAGTCCTACTTCTGCATTCGTAGTTCTAACTTCTGACTTATGATGATGCCATGCGCCACTCGCTCCGCTTTCTTTGGAACGCTACGAAAGGCCATCGCCTGGCTCCGTGGCGCAGTCCGTATCTTTTGTGGCGCATCGAGACTTACTGCGGCGTTAAGATGACGCAGATCGGCTTTATTGAATTCTGGGAATTTCTGTGGCGGGAGCGGGTCAGTCTGTGGCGATTTCTTAAGTGGACGGGTGAGATGGAGCGCTACGCGCACCCCAAGCCGAAGAGTTAAGCAGTGGTCAGTGGCCGGTGATCAGTGGGCAGTAAAATCCGTGGCCGGCAGCTGCGCTGTGTTTCACTGGAAACTGGCCACTGGCCACTGTTCACTGTTTTACGCGCTTTGACCAGTGGCGGCTCCTTCGCCGAGGATAATGCTGACGTCACTTCCTTTGCCAGCTCCGGTTAACTGGGCCGCGGCTCCGCGATTGGCGGCGATCTCCAGAAAGCCCATGCTTCCTAGGATACCGACAACCTCGCCGGGGGCGCCCTCGGCGTAGGCACTGTGAATTTCTGTGATCTCCCGGCTGCCCACCATGATCTTGAAGCCTTTGGCATCAGGTTGGAAAAGCATGGGAGCATCTTGTGGCGTGATGTTGGTGATTAGGTTTCCAAAGCGGTCGACCTTCAGCACCACCCCGCGCAGGCGATTTTCATCGACGGCCTTCGGCTTCGGCGCGGTGAACTTTACGAAGTCTTCTACCTCATCTCCAAACTTGAGCGCATCGACCTCCTTCGCCAGGTAAGCGGCCACTGGAGAAAAAATATCGCGAGCATGGAAAGTATTACTGACCGGCTGCAGGAAATAATGGTCGGCTGTAATGTGGCGCACGTGCATGCGCGGTTCGCGCGCGTAGACCAGCGAAAGCACGCCGTTGTCCGGGGCGACGAAGTGATATTTGTCGCAAGAGGCGACGATCGGGCGCCGCGCCGTCCCTACGCCCGGATCCACAACCACGACGTGTACCGTCCGGTTCGGGAAGTAAGAATAGGCTTGCGAAATGGTGAGCGCTCCATCGAGCACGTCGAAGGCCTGCACAGCATGGCAGATATCGACGATCTGCGCATCCGGCGCGATATCCAGGATGACTCCTTTCATCGCGCCTACAAAATGATCGTTGTTGCCGAAGTCGGTGGTCAGGGTAATAATCGGACGCTGCGCCAAGGTTCCTCACAGATGGGAGACACAAATCCCCAAAGACTCGAAAGTAATTGCTGGAAACCACAGAGTCAAGGCACGTAGGTAATACGAACAGGGGTCAGGGGTCAGTGGTCAGTGGTCAGTTTTCGATCAGTTCACTGTTCACTGACCACTGATCACTGATCACTGATCACTGACCACTGCTATTGAATGTGAATGTCGCCCGATCCCGTTCGCAGGGTGAGCAACTGCCCACCCCCGCGGACTTTGCCATTAATCGTCTTGTGTGTCTCGTTTACGCGGCCCTGCACGGTCATCGTGATCGGAGCGTCCACGTCGAGGGTGCCCGAGCTTGTAGAAATATTGGCATCGAAAGCGGCGTCCGCCGGCAAGTGGACGCGCACATTCCCCGATCCTGTGCGAATCTCCCACGCGCCCGCCATCGTGCCCTCGGCCGTTATGTCGCCGCTCCCTGCATCCGCGCGAAATGCGCCTTGAATCCCCCGGGCCGTAACATTTCCGGAGCCAGTGTGCAGATCAATATCACCCGATCCAGTTTCCTCGACTTCGATGTCACCGCTGCCCGCGCCTCCGCGCACCGGCCCTGAAATCTCTCGCGCCCGAACATTGCCCGATCCAGTTTGAATACGAATTTCACCGGTGATCTGCGTCAGCCTCACATCGCCCGATCCAGTCTGCACATCGGCGTTGCGGTGAGTGCCTTCAATGGTTTGATCTCCGGAACCACTGTGGGTGCGGATGGAGGTGTCGGCAGGGACGGTGATCTCATAATCCACCGAAATATCCCGTACATTTACGTAATCGATGCGGATGCTATTGCCATCTTGACGCAGCGGAGGATGCTGTTCAATGTCGCTTACGTCGGAGTGCCGGTTTCCGAACAGCCAGTGGTCCCCGACATAGATCTTGCCGCGAACGGAGACCGAGCCGGCGGGGCCAGTGCGCACAGTGATATCTCCCGAGTGCGTTTGCACTTCCAGATCGACGGGGCCGCTGACCTGGAACGTCTTCTCAAATTGTCCCTGCGGCGTGGAAGCCGCCGCAAAGGTAGCGGCCAGCAGAACGATTAGCGCGATCGCCGGGTGCAAGGTGCGCCTCAAAGACGTAGCAGAAATGCGTTGCTTATTCATGTCGAGTAGCTCCCATGTCGAGTAGCTCCATGCAAGTTTTGAAAAGTCGAAGGCCGTCAGCCCCTTCGACTTCCCCTCGGCTTCGCTCGGGGCTTCGGCCAAACAGGGCAGGCTCCCCCGAAGCCCGTCTTATTGCAGCACGACCTGATCGCCCTCCTTCAACCCGCTGAGCACTTCCGTCTTCGCGCCATTCGAGATCCCAATGTTAACCGCAATTTTATCTTTGCCATCTTTCCCCTTCGGATCGGGAATCTCGACGGAAGCCTTCTTGTCCTTGTCGTAGAGAATGGCGCCTTCCGGAATCTGCAGCACGTTCTTATGCTCTTCGAGAATAATCTCTGCGTTCGCGGTCATCTCGGCTTTCAATTCGCCGCCCGGATTCTGAATCGAAACCCGAACTTCGAATGTAGTGACGTTGTCCTTCTCTACGCCCATTGGAGAAATCTTGGTGACCTTGCCGGTAAAAGTTTTGTCTTTGAACGATTCGACCTTAATGCGGGCCGGTTGTCCGAGATAGACCCTGCCGATGTCACTCTCGTCGACTTTGCCCTTCACGTAGACTTCGCTGGTATCGCCAAGGGTCATCACCAGCGTGGCCGATGAGCCTAACACGAGGATCGAGCTGACGGCGTCGCCCATTTCCACATCGCGGGAGAGCACAATGCCATCGATTGGAGAAATGATGTCGGTATAGCTGAGCTGTTCTTCGAGCTGCTTGAGGTTGGCCTGATCTTCCGCAACCTGCGCTTTCGACTGCGCAATCTTCGCCTTCAACACCGTCACTTGCGCCTTGGATACGTTTTGCTTGTTCAACGACATTTCGTAATTCTTCTCAGCATCATCGAGCGCTGACGCGGAAACCACTCCATCTTTCGCCATGCCTACGGCGCGATCATAGGCACGCTTCAGCAGAGGCACGTCGGGTCCTTCCGCGTCTACTTTCGCGCGCTCGAAGTCGGCCTGCGAGCTGCTGAGGTTGGCCTCGGCAGCATCCAAAGCCGCGCGCGACTGTGCAACCTGCGCCTCAATCTCTACCTTGTCGAGCTGCGCCAGCAATTGTCCCTTCTTCACCCGATCGCCGTAGTCCACCAGCAGCTTTTTAACGATGCCGCTGGCCTTCGACTTCACCTCGACCTTGGTGATGGGCGTAACTTTTCCGGTCGCCACTACGCTCTTGGCGAGGTCGCCCTTTTCCACCTTCGCCAGCTTCGAAGGATCAATCTTGGTGCCGCCACGCGTGGCCGCGAACACGCCGCCCGCGATTACAAGCACGAGCGCCAACACAACGATCCCCCAGATCACCAGCTTGCGACGTTTCTTCTTGTTATTTCCGTTTCCGTTCACAATCGCCTCCCGAATGTATGCAGGAAATCGAGACCTTCTTCTGCCGCCATTGTGTACTACGCAGCCAGAGTTGCTTTAGTTCCAGAGATTTAACCCGAGCAGAATGGACTGGTAGCCTAAACCACCTGCCATCTACCTCTTAGACCCTCGCCGCAAGAAAATGGTAGCCCGCCGGAGGGAATTTTTTGGGAGGAATGGGCCGACCTGGCCGAAGGTTGCAAAGTCGAAGTGCAGTGAATATAAGGAGTAAGGGCGAATGCCAGCACGAGCTAAGCTGCCCAGGTACCGACTTCTTGTTCCCTTTGTTATCTTCACGCCGCAAGTTTCTGAAATCTCTAAGCCAGTCAGCGCTTGTAGTGTCTCTGGAAGATGTATTTGCGATGGCGTGGCCGGGACGCCAGGCGGCGGCCGGAACGCAGAGACTAGGCCAGAAGGTGGATAGCGCCGATCTTGGCGTCAGTTTTCTTAACGTGGCTAGGGAATCGGGACTGAATGCGAAAACCATCTTCGGTGGTGAACACAAAAACAAATATTTGCTCGAAACCACGGGTTGTGGCGTTGCCTTCTACGATTATGACAACGATGGGTGGCTCGACATTTTTCTGGTGAATGGATCGCGACTGGAAGGCTTTCCGTCGGGCAGCGAGCCAACGTCGCACTTGTTCCGCAACAACCGCGATGGCACTTTCACCGACGTGACCGCCAAGGCCGGGGTCGCGCATTCCGGCTGGGGACAAGGGGTTTGCATCGGCGACTACGATAACGATGGCTATGAAGACCTGTTCGTTACGTACTACGGCAAGAATGTCCTCTACCACAACAACGGCGATGGGACTTTCACCGATGTTAGCCAGAAGGCCGGAGTCGCGGGCAAGGGAACGCGTTGGAATACCGGCTGTGCTTTTGTTGACTTCGATCGCGACGGCCGGCTCGATCTTTTTGTCGCAAACTACATTGACCTGGATCTGGCGACCGCGCCGGTGCCTGAATCAGGACCTTGTCTATACAAAAGCGTCATGGTGGCCTGCGGCCCGCCGGGGCTGCAAGGCGGGAAGAACATCCTCTACCACAACAATGGAGATGGGACGTTCAGTGATGTTTCCGAAGCGGCGGGAATCTTTCGGGCCAGCGGAACCTACGGCCTGGGAGTGCTCACCGCCGATTTCGACAACGATGGCTGGCCGGACATTTATGTGGCGAATGACTCGACGGCGAGCGCCCTCTATCACAACAAGGGCAACGGAACTTTTGAGGACATTGCAATCGAGGCCGGATGCGCGCTTAGTCCGGATGGCAAGCCGCAGGCGGGGATGGGCGTCTCCGCGGGAGATTATGACCTCGACGGCAATCTCGATTTGGTCAAGACCAACTTCGCCGGAGACACGCCTTCGCTTTATCGCAACCTGGGTGGCGGCAACTTCGAGGACACGACCTTTACCGCAGGCTTGGGAGCGCATACGCAATTTCTCGGTTGGGGATGCGGTTTCTTCGACTTCGACAACGACGGCTGGCCGGACATTCTGATCTGCAACGGGCATGTCTATCCTGAAGTCGAACAACTGAAAACAGAGGCTGGATATCCGCAACGAAAACTTTTGTATCGGAATCTGCGCAACGGGCATTTTGCGGATGTTTCTCTGAACGCGGGTACCGGCATCTCCGAGCCGGTGGCGGCGCGAGGCTGTGCTTTCGGGGATTTTGACAACGACGGCGACATCGATGTGGTGGTCAATACGGTGAACGACTATCCGCAACTGCTGCGCTGCGATTCCAAGCTGGAGAACAACTGGATCAAGGTACGCACAATCGGGACGAAGTCCAACCGCAGCGGCATCGGGGCGCGGCTCAAATGCATTGCGCATTTCCCTGGCGAGACCAAACCGCACCAGCAGATTGATGAAGTCCGCAGCGGATCAAGCTACATTTCGCAGAGCGACCTGCGCGTACACTTCGGCTTGGGGAAAGCGGAGAAGGTGGACGTGCTCGAAATCCATTGGCCGAGCGGACAGCTCGACACAGTCAAAGACATCAAGGCGAATCAGTTGATTTATGTGAAAGAAGGCGAGGGGATTGTTCGCACGACGCAGTTTCAGAGGAATTCGAAGTCGGCAAAGTGAAGACGTGAACTGATCACGGTTTCTTCGAATCGGCCGGTACCGCCATCCCCGTTCCTTCCTTCAGTGTTTGAATCGTATCCACTTCGAGATTTGAGAATCGTTCCACCAGGCTGCTCGGCCAGCGAATCTCCACCCACTCCATCTTGGTCGCAGATCCGAGGCCGAAGTGTACTCGCAGGTCGCTCTGCGAAATGTAGCTTGATCCGCTGCGGACTTCATCGATCAGAGTTCGGGTCGCAGTCTTGACCGAAATGCGCGCGCCGATGCCGTCGCGGTTCGATTTCGTTCCCACCGTATGAATCGCGATCCAATGATTAGGAGTTCGGAATTGATTTACTAACAGACTGGGTGCGGCGTTCATGTTGCTGATGACCGCGGACAACTTCCCATCATTCCACAAATCGCCAACCGCCAGCCCGCGCGAGGACGCCGAAGTTGTAATGCCGGTGCCTGCCGAGGCAGAGACGTCGCTAAACGTTCCGTCGCCGTTGTTGTGATAGAGAATCCGCGGTTCTTTGTAGCTGCTGCCCAGATGCTGGCTATCAACTTCGGGGTAGACGTGTCCGTTCACGAGAATCAAGTCGGGCCAGCCATCGTTATCGAAGTCGAAGAACATCGTGCCCCAGCCGAGATACTGCGTGTACAAACCGAGGCCGGCGGCTGAGGTCGCATCGGTAAAGGTTCCGTCTCCGTTATTGCGGTACAGGGTAGAGGTATCGTCGGAGAAATTGGTTTTGAAAATATCCAGATGCCCGTCGCCGTTATAGTCGCCGATGGTCGATCCCATTCCGGCCTGCTCGCGGCCATCTTCGTTGAAGGCCGCACCCGCCGTGACTGCAACGTCGGTGAATGTTCCATCATGGTTGTTTCGGTAAAGAATGCTGGGGGTGCTGTCACAGGCCACATAAATGTCGGGCCAGCCATCCTCGTCGAAATCAAGAGTGGAGACGCTTAGCGCGTAGTGCCCGTCGGTGCGGTCGATGTGCGCTTTCGTGGTTACGTCCTCGAATGTGCCATCCCCTTTATTGTGGTAGAGAATATTGTTCGCACCGGGAAGCCCCCGAGGGCCGCACATCACGGGAACACCTTTCCACACACAGGTTGCACGCTGGCCGGGCGCGGGGGCCGTCGCTAGGTCGAAGTCGACGTAGTTGGCAACCATGAGGTCGAGTTTGCCATCGCGGTCGTAGTCGACGAATGCGCAGCCTGATCCCCATGCTTTTCCCGAACCGGCAACGCCAGCTTTCTCCGCAACCTCGGTGAAAACGCCACCTTGATTGTGATAGAGCCGATTCTTTCCGTAATACGTGACGTATAAATCCTCCCAGCCGTCGTTGTCGTAGTCTCCCACGCACACGCCTTGACCCCAACCCGTAGCTGTGAGCCCTGCTTTCACCGTGACGTCCGTGAAAGTTCCATCGTGATTGTTGCGGTATAGATGATTGCTCGGAGCGTGGCCTGCAGGGAATCCTTCGAGTCTGGTTCCGTTGACCAGGAAAATGTCGGGCCAGCCGTCGTTGTCATAATCAAAAATCGCGACCCCGGTGCCGGTGGTCTCGATGATGTATTTTTTGGTTTCGATACCGCCGAAGATGTCCTGCATGGTCAGACCGGCCTTCTCGGCAACATCGGTGAAATTGGCGAGGGGCTTGACCGGTGGCGGGATCTTCGCTTGCTGCCCCTGTGCGAGGACAACTAGAAACAATAGACTCCAACCTCGCGCGAGTTTAGAAAACTTGCGGTGCAGCGCAATGGAACGAGTGATGTTCGACGGCATGATCAGAAATTCGTAATTCAAGATGAAGTGGTATGACTTCGAATGTTAGGGTGGATGAGTGACGGTGGTCAATGCTGCTGAGGCGTTGGCTGTGGGTCAGTCTGATTTCCACAGGACTACAACTTCCACAATTCCATGAACGTCCTAGGGCGCAAGTATAGCGTGAGAACGCCTGGGGTTGGTGATACGTGTGCCTTACCGCAAAAGTTGTCACCTACAATGCCCTTGGAAACAATCTCATCTAGCGAGTATTTCAATTCGAGACCGCCCGGCCCCATCTGGTCGTGCTTGAACCGACAATCAAAGTAGTCGTCTGGCCGAACGCGAAGTTCGCGCGGTTCCACACCGGAAACGTCCAATAGAATTTCGCCCTTTGAATCAGCATCTCGCGCAATGGCCCCGCTTTTGCCGAGTCCAATGGTTACTTGTTTATCCCTGATGGGTTTGCCGTTCTTCCCATTCAGGAACCTTATAACAATGCTCGGTGTGTTCTGCGCAGGACACAGGATCGTCAATAGTAGAAGCGACAGCGCGATTTGGAGTGGTTTCATCTTTTCTTCTTAGCCTCGAGCTAGCGCTTTCAGGATAAGCGCTATGATGCCACGGAATCAGACATCCTGTGGAGATCAGACTGACCCACTACCGAGGCGTTTTGTCGCGATTCTCCGATGGTAAGACCGGCGCTTGTGCCACGCCGATGTTTGCGTCCGCGCCTCCGTAATAAAACAGATATCGCTCTCGTTGCGGCACCATGCCTTCCACGAATACAACATTCGGAACCTGACCTACTTTCTCCCATTGTTTTTCGGGAGCGAAGATCGGGATGCTTGTCCGCGAGACCAGGACGCGCGGGTCGTTCCGGTCGAACACCGCGACACCGGTGCGGTACACAAGTTTGTCATCCGCGCCGTTGTAGATAAGGAAAATTCCGTTGGGAGTCACGATCGGCGGAGGTCCGGGTTCGGCAACGCGAGAATCGAAATCGCCCGCCCGCACAGGCAATACTGGCACATTTGTCGCTTCCGACCAGTGCAATAGGTCCGCAGAAGATGCGAGTCCCATCTGATCTTTGTTGTCCGGAGTTGTCCCGAGAAAGTACATCCAGTATTTGCCGGCAACTTTCTCGGGCACAATCGCTCCTGATTTTGTCCAGCGAACATTCCAGTTTCCTTTGTAGGCAGGAAGGATCACTCCTATTCTTTCCCAGTGGATTAGATCTTTCGAGGTGGCCAGACAGAGTTGTGCATCTTTCTTGTTGTAGCCAGTGTAGGTCAGATAGTAGGTGTCATCGAATTGAACCAGCCTGGGATCTTCCACGCCTCCATCTTTTTCGTAGTCTTTTTCGGGAGAGAATACCGGCTCGCTGCGGCGCGTGAAATGGATTCCGTCAGTACTCTCGGCATAGCCCAGGCGCGAGGTGCCGCCCATGTCTTGAGCGCGATACAGCATTACGATTTTGCCGTCGCGAAGAATTGCAGCAGGGTTAAAGGTGCCAGCGGATTCCCAGCCGATGCCTTGTCGAGAGATGATGGGACTCTCGCTGGCACGCTGCCATGCGCCGAAAGGCAGATTTGCGCTATCCTGTGAAACCAGCGCCAGCAGCACTGTCAACAGCTTCGTCCAACTCTTGGGATAGATAGAATAGGTCATAGCGATTTTGACCGCGCGGATGTTGGCTGATTGTGCGGCAAAGTTGCCCTCCGACTTTAATGCGTGCCTGCCGATTCTCCGCCAGCTGCTTCTTTTTCGCAATCGTCTGCCACACAGCGATTGCCTCGCCCCAAACGATGCCGCCGAACGGTACAGCGTCAACGGCCTACCAAAGCGGTGTTGCGGCATTTCAGCAGGGCAATCTTCCAGCCGCTCGCAATGCCTTCGAGAAGGCCATAAAAGCTAGTCCGCGCAATGCCGACGCCCAGAACATGCTCGGCCAGGTGTTGTTGCAAGAGGGCGAGGTCGATGAAGCAATAATCCACTTCCGCACTTTAGTCAAACTTCGGCCTTCCTTGCCGATCGCCCATGCTTACCTTGCGCAGGCGCTGCAATCCAAGGGCCTGCTCGATGACGCGATTGCGGAGTTTCGCATTGCCGTACAATTCGCACCACAGCGGTGGCAGGCTCATCAGGCACTCGGGCGGGCTCTCAGTTTGCAAAACAAAACTGATGACGCAATCGCCGAATTCAAGCAAGCTCTTTTGCTCGCACCGAAAGAAGCTCAGTTGCACGATGAAGTCGGATCGCTGTTGGCCCAGGAGTCTAAGTTCGCCGACGCCGAAAGCGAATTCCAGGAAGCCCTGAAACTCAAACCGAACTACGAACCGGCATATTTCCACTTCGGGGCAGCACTCTCCGGCGCGGGCGAGACGAAAAAAGCGCAAGAGATGCTGGACCGTGCGTTGCAACTCGATCCAAAAGACGCGATGGCTTGGTATTACCGGGGGAAGGTCTTTGAGGCGGAAGGCAATCGCGATGAGGCCTTGCGGAGCTACGAGCATGCGGTCGAGATCGAACCCAACTCCACCGCGCTGCAAACACGGTTCGGCCTATTGTTGCAGCGACAAGGCGATCCAGAGCGCGCCGCGACCGCCTTTGCCAAAGCGGTTGCGCTCACTCCAGGCGACGCCGAAGCGCACAACAATCTTGCACTCGCACTCCTACAGCGTGGCGATGCTGACGCTGCCATCAAGGAGTTTCAGGAAGCGGTTCGCCTTCATCCCGAGGACGCGGGTTTCTTAGGAAACCTTGGCACCGCATATCTGCAGAAAACGGATTTCGCCGCCGCCATCCTGCAGTTTCACGCAGCATTGAAGGTCGATCCGGAAAACGCGAGCCTGCACCATGATCTCGCTCTGGCGCTGAAACTCTCAGACGATCTCCCGGCTGCCATTGCAGAATGGAAGGAAGCGATTCGTCTCGATCCCAAGTTGGCCGATGCCTACTACAGCTTGGGAGTGACTCTGTGGCAGTCTGGCGACTTTCCCGCCGCAGCGCAGCAATTGCGGCAAGCGATCCAGATTGAGCCTGGCTACGCCGAAGCCTACTACACTCTGGGAACCGTGATGAAGCAGATGAGCAAACTGCCGGAGGCGGCCGAGGCTCTGCGACAGGCAATTCGTCTCGATCCCGATTTCGCCGGCGCCCACACCACGTTGGCGGCTGTGCTACGCCAACTCGGCGACAATGCCGGAGCCGCCGCTGAAAGTAAAGCCGGCGCCGAGGTCACCAAACAGAAGACCGATCTGCAGGCGGCCACTTTTGCCACGAACTCCGGCCGTCGTCTGCTCAACGCCGGCGATCTCGACGGAGCGATCTTGCAGTTCCAGGCCGCGCTTCGCGCCATGCCTAACTACGCCATGGCGCACTATGAGCTGGGATTGACGCTGAGCCGGAAGGGCCAAAAAGAAGAAGCGAGGGACGAATATCGAAAGGCAGCCGAATTGGACCCTCACCTTACTCCGCCGGAGCAGTCATCTCACTAGTCGGTCTGGAAGAATCGCGGCGGGGGTTACCAGTAGTCGCCTAGGCGGCTCTCTTGCGCACGGTCACTATATCGGTAATCACGGGAACGCCGTGCGTCACTTTGACATGCAGAAGAGCTTCAAATGGCTTCATGTCTTCCGCTTTCGAGATGCTCAGACGCCGTAATAACTGCGCCAGCGAATCTTCCCGGCACACATATTCCGCTGCCGCTTGCGTGCCGAAGGTTGTGGTACCGGCCAGAATCAGGACCGACCGCGCAGGGTCAATTCCCGGCACCAGCGCGATTACAGCATAGTCCTCCGTGGTCGGCTGAGTGGAAAGGCTGGCCAAAAACATCTGCGGCTCGCCCGACTGCGGATGGACGTTGAGCACTCCCAAGTCTCCCTTGCGCGCCCCGGCAGCCACCCGCTGGAAAACAAACTCCTGAGTACCGGGAAGATCGAGAAGGGTAAGGTTTTCGGCTGGAGATCCGACGAAAATAAGGTCGTTGTTCTTGGCGTCGTCGAGCGAGAACAGGCTGCCTCGCTTTACCCGAAGCTGTCGGTTGAAGAGCTCGAAGATGCGGTCCAGTTGGTGGATCGCAAGCACCTCTCCAACTCCGGTGTAGTGATCCAAAATGAACGCTTGCGAATCAGTCGACGGTTGGAAATAGCGCATGCCGGTCTCCGGCCGGCCCACGAAACTCCCATTACTGAAAATTACCCAAGGCGCCTGTGGCGCACTGACGAAGCCGCTCCAGAAAACTTGATAGGGAAGAGGAATCGAGGTGTTCGCCCCCGTGCTGCTCCGGGGACGACCTGCCAGCAGCAGCGTGCCCGTCAGCAAGGTAGCAGCGAGCAAAACTGAGAGCGTACCAGTGGCGATCACCCAGCCCCGGCTCGAACGCTGGACGGCCCTCCGCCGATCACCATCCTCACCTCTAGCGGGCACTTCGGTTAACCCGGCGGATGTAGACGGAGTGCGGATATGGAATGTAAGAGCGTAGGATCCCTTTGGCAACTCGACCATGACAGCATCGTCCGGCCCTTCGTGGGAGTAATAGTCCGCCAGCTTCACGCGCAAGCGTCCAGCCTGCACTCGAACGGTCGAATCGTTTTGCGGATCGAACCCACCTGATCGCCCCAACACTTCAGTAGCGATCTGGTATTCCTTGAGGGCTGCGCCGGGGTGATCGAGAGAGTGTTCGGCGAGATAACGAAGGAGCTTACACAAAGATTCCGAGTTGTGGAGGCTATGACTATTAATAAGTTTATCTATTTGCTGGAAGCATTGCTCCCGCCCCGCAACGAAACCATGCGTCAAAGCCATGTGACAGGGTTGTAACTGATGCTGTATGTTACTGCAGTTTAAGTACTTTACACCCGTAACGGTATAAAACCTAATGAAACTTCTGCCAATAATGCTTTTGTACTAGGACTTGCAGGCTACACATCACCACCACTCTGTTCCGGGTTGGGGCCCAAAAGGAAGTTCCCATGAAGAGATCAGCGTTCGCGGCTATGGCAATTCTTGCGCTTCTCTGGGGTCTTTTGACCTCTGAGTGCTTCGGTCAGGCGGTTTTTGGCAGCATCGAAGGCACGATCACGGATCCTTCTGGCGCGGCGGTTTCCGGCGCCAAGGTCACCGTGACAGATCAGGCGAAAGGCACGAACGACCAAGCCACCACTAACGAGAGTGGCAACTACACCGTGACCCATTTGATCCCCGACCCTTACACAGTGCGAGTCGAAGGGTCTGGTTTTAAGGTGATTGAGTTCAGGGATGTTGCCATTTCGGCGGACACCGCGACCCGCATCGACGGTCAATTTCAGCTTGGGTCCACCAGCGAACAGGTAGAAGTCACGGCCGAAACGGAACAACTTAAGACCGATCGAGCCGACGTATCGATCGAGTTCAACGAAAAGTACGTAGAAGACCTGCCGATCATGAACCGGAATTTTACGTCGTTCGAGTTGCTGTCTCCTGGCACCCAGAAGATGGTAGGTTGGAGCCACGCGGCGACCGAAAATCCGCAGGGCAGCCAGCAGATCTTCGTCAACGGCCAGCATTTCAGCGGGACCGCCTTCGAGCTTGATGGTACGGATAACCAAGACCCAATCTTAGGCATCATCGTGGTGAATCCGAACCTGGATGCAATACAAGAAACCAAGATCGACCTGCAGAATTACGACGCCGAATTTGGCAAAGCGCTGGGCGGAGTCGTAACCGTGCAGACGAAGTCCGGGAGCAACGATTTTCATGGCGAAGGTTTTTGGTTTCGGCGAACTGACGCAACTGCAGCCCGCGATCCGTTCACGCAGTTCGCTCCGAATCCGGTTACTGGCAAGTTCATCCCTTCGGACAAATGGCAGCAGTTCGGCGGTACCATTGGCGGCCCGATTATCAAGAACAAATTGTTCTTCTTTGGCGATTATCAAGGCACGCGTGAGACCAACGGAGCGACGAACGTGCTTACCGTTCCGACTGCCACGGTCGAGAAAACCTGTAACCCGGCTACGTCTACTGGGATCTGCGACCTGAGCCAGTATTTAGGGGTGGAACAGGGCGGTAGCGGCGCGGGGAAGACACCCGTCGTCCAAGGCGGGCAGGTTTACAAACCTATTCCCGGTGATGGCGGGCTGGGGCGTGTCCCATACGCAAACAACCAGATTCCGATTGGGGACATCTCCAAGCAAGCTGCGGCAATACTCGCTCTATTTCCCGCCCCTAGCAATTCTGCGGTGTTCAACAATTATGTCGCATCAGGATCAGGAACCTTCAAGCAAGACGCCTTCGACACGCGAATTGACTTTACCGCCTCTCCGACGGTACAGATTTTCGGCCGCTTCAGCCGGGACGTCTTCAATGTAGCTGGCCAAGGATCTTACGGCGTCCTTGAGGGTGTGGGATTCGGGCCGGGCGGTTTGTCGGGGAGTTCGAACACCCATAATTACAGCTTGGCCACTGGAGTGACGAAGACGTTCAGTTCGACTTTGCTGGCTGATTTCCGTTTCGGCTATTTCAAATACAACCCAATCGCTTCAAAACCTGACAGCGGAACTACTCCGATGAACACCGTCGGGATTCCAAATGCGAACCTTGCCGGAGCTCAAGCGCTTGAGACCTCCGGTTGGGGCGGGTTCTTGCTGAACCAGACGCCATCGACCGCCTCCGCCAACAGCGGGAATTTTGGTGCTCCGACTGTTAGCTGGGGCGATGGGCTAGGGGTTGGGCGCTGCAATTGTCCGCTGACGGAGAGTGAGCAGCAGTTCCAGTGGGTTGGTAACGTTACCAAGATCCACGGTAATCATACCTTCAAATTCGGGGCGGATTTCCGGTACGCCATGAATCTACGTGTGCCGAGCGACGCCGGACGCACCGGCGATTACACCTTCGATTATCGGACTACCTCCGGCGGCCCTACGGGCGGTGAGGGTGGCTTGGACTGGGCTTCATTCCTTTTGGGCGACGTGACCCAAGTCAGCCGGTATGTAAGTACCAGTCTGGACGCAGCGGAACGGCAACATCGGATGTTTTACTATGGCCAAGATACATGGCGCATCACACCAAAGCTCACCCTGAACTACGGCCTACGATGGGAGGTTTACTTTCCGGAATATGTTAACGGCAAAGACAAAGGCGGTTTCGCCAACTTGGTTCAAGGTCTGGACCGCGTAGCCGGTGAGGGCGGAATTGGTCTGAACGGAAATATAAACAACGCCTGGGATGCGTTTGCCCCACGATTTGGGGTTGCGTATCAGGTGAATCCCAAGACGGTAGTACGCTTGGGTTACGGTCGCAGCTTCGATATGGGGGTTTTCGGCTCGAACTTCGGCCATACCGTCACGCAGACTCTGCCCGTTCTTGCCGCACAGCTAGCCCAAGGCGCCAGTCAGGAGGTGCCTGCCTTCACTCTGCAGCAGGGCCCGCCGATTTTTACCTTCCCCGCCATTCCCGGAAACGGGTTGCTACCGGTATCGGGGCCGAACTGCTATCAGAAGCCGATCTTCAACGCAGCGGGGCAGAACACTCAGCTTTGCGTACAGCCCCATATCCGTCCGACGACCCAACGCCTCCCTACCCTCGACGCCTGGAACGCAACGGTTCAGCGGCAGGTTACCACCACCACTTCTCTCGAGGTGGCCTATGTCGGCAACAAAGGCACTCACGTATTCGCTGGTGACGGGCCAACCTACAACGTTAACAACCCCTCAATCAACGGATATTGCGCCAACGCGGGCTGCACCACCATTACGCCACAGGTATACCGTCGACCCTACTACAACGTATTTACCTACCCCGGCTACGCCGACCCGACGAACACGCTGGCGAATTTTCCCGGTGCACCGAGGCTTGTTCCCGGCGTATTGCAGTGCTGCTCTACCGACCAGAACAACTACCTGGGCAACGATGCCAGCAGCAAATACGATGCCTTCCAGGTCAAGGTTGAAAAGCGCTTCTCCCATGGTCTGCAGTTCCTATCGCACTACACATTCGCCCACGCCTACAAATACGACAACAACTACTATCCCGACGACCCAGCCGTCGCCTACGGACCGGACGATCAGGTCCGAGACCACGTCTGGGTAAACAACCTGGTGTACGAGCTGCCCTTCGGCAAAGGAAGGATGTTTGCCGGCAACGCGGGCCGCGCCGAAGACCTGATTATTGGGGGCTGGCAGATCACCGGCACAACAACCTGGGGCAGCGGGCTGCCTTGGACGCCAAGCACGAACGAATGCGGCGGCGAAGAGGATGTAAGCATATGCCGTCCGAATAAGGGTTCTGGATCGTTCCACACCGGTGCCAGCGGGCTTCGAATCTCGTCGGCTGGCACTCCGTACGAGCAGTTCTTCACGGCATTGCCATCTCTCACCGGAGCGTTTACCGATCCAGGCAAGGGTAATCTCGGAAACATTGGTGTTTTCAGTTATCGGGGGCCGAGAGTATTTTTTGCCGATGCCTCCATTTTGAAGAATTTTTCCCTGACCGAACGCGCGAGGCTCCAGTTCCGCATGGATGCCTTCAACGTGTTCAATCACCCGGCGCTCGGCTTCAACAATAACCAGAACGGTGGAACCTGTATCGATTGCCCAACACCAGCCGGCGCGGCGCTACCAGCCACAGGAATTATTACGGATATTGAGCACGATGCTACCCCCGGATCTGCCACTGGCATGCGGCAGCTTGAATTCGCTTTGAAAGTAATCTTTTAGATCGACCCGCTTCTCCCAGAGGGAGTCCTTCGGGACTCCCTCTTTTTTCTCGCATACAATGGGGTGACATTGGGTAGGCGGGCGACAGGTGATTTTCTGGGGTTGGCTTAGCACGCGGGTTGGGGCAGCAATAATTACCTTGGCAACGTTTTTGGGTGTCGCTCTCGCGGCGCAGAATCCGGCAGTGAATCAAACTCCTGCCGCGTCCAAAGTCATCGACCGAAACGGATATGTCGGCAACGAAGCTTGCGCTCGCTGCCATGCCGCTATCTACGAGTCTTACCAGCGTACTGCGATGGCTCACGCGAGTGGACGTGCGATCGATGCTCTCACCCCGGCCGAATTCACACACAAGGAATCGGGGGTGCACTATCGCATCTATGCCGAGGCAGGACGCGCCTGGTTGAGTTTTGATCGTCCTAGCACAGATCGTCCTGGTATGGATCGTCCTAGTAGTGATCGGATCAGTGTGGATCCTTCCGGAGATTCCGGGGTGCAGGGCAACCGGGAGCTTCTTTACTTTATCGGCTCGGGGCGACGCGGCAGAACGTACCTCTTTGAAACCGATGGCTTCCTATTTGAGTCGCCGATAAACTGGTATACGAACAAACAGATGTGGGATATGGCTCCGGCGTACCAGTCGGCCCGCGAGATTCCGCTGAATCTTCCTGCGTACTCCAGTTGTCTTCATTGCCACGTCAGCGGAATGCGGCCGCCGCTGCGAGGCACGGAGAACCGTTACCCAGACCCCCCGTTCACTCAGAATGGAGTGAGCTGCGAACGCTGCCATGGCCCCGGCGCGGTGCATGCTGCGCGAGGAGGGATTGCTGGTGCGACGATGGTCAATGCCGCGATCGTCAATCCAGCGATCGTCAATCCCGTGAAGTTGTCACCGGCTCGCCGCGATGAGGTATGCATGCAATGCCATCTCGAGGGCAAAGTTGCGATCGAGCGTGCAGGACATCATGTTTACGAATACCGGCCAGGCGATACGCTCTCCGATTACATTCGCTACTTCGTGCTGGTCGGGTTGCAAAAGTCCTCTGCTGCGCTTTCTCTGGGCGCGGTGAGCCAGGTGGAAGCGCTGGCGCAAAGCCAGTGCAAGAAGAAATCGGGTGACGCGATGTCCTGCATGAGCTGTCATGATCCGCACCAGTCACCATCGGCAGAGGATCGTGTCGCGTACTACCGCAGCAAATGTCTGGCGTGCCATGGTGCGGCGTTCGCCAGCAAACATCATTCAGACAATCCCGATTGCGCCGGCTGCCACATGCCAGCTTCACTTAGCGCGGACGTAGCCCACACACAGGTGACCGATCACCGCATTCCACGCCGGCCTCAAGTCTCGCCGCAATTTCTTCAAGATCGGGCTTCGCCATCTTCCATGCCCCAGCTTGTCCCGTTCCCTGGCGGCGACAAGAAGGATGAGGATGAGCGCGACCTTGCCTTGGCTTGGGCTTCGCTGGCCGAAGGCGGTATGACGGATGCGGAGCCTGAAGCGCGTAATCAACTTGTGAAAGCAATCAAACAATCGCCGCAGGATCCGGCGCTTCTATCGTCGCTGGGATACATCGAGCAGAAGCGAGGAGCTACCGAGCACGCCCGCGAGTTCTACAAGGAGGCTCTGGCAATTGATCCTGATCTGATCGACGCCGAGACTAACCTCGGTGTCATCGAAGCACAAGGCGGACAAGTGAACAACGGCGGTTAACTTGTGGCTTTCCGCGTTTCAGAATGCGCCGTACAGAAGCAGTATCGGACTCAACCTGGGCCGTGCGTACTGCGCTGAGGGAAAGGTCAACGAGGCCCGGACTTATACGCTTCGCGTGCTGGAGTTTAATCCGGATCTGGCGGCGGCTAAACAAACGCTCGAGCAACTTAGGAAGGCACCGGCAAAGTGCGGCCCCGGCCAGCGCTAGAATTTCCACAGTTGACGCAAGGAAAACAATTTCAAAGGCGAAAATGGTTTCTATGATCAGAGGTCGGTCAGCCATTGGGGCGTGCAGCTTGAGCGCGGCGATTCTGATGGTCTGTCTCGGGCAGGCAAATCCGGTACACGCCGCAAAGTGCGTTCGATCTCGAAGGAAAATCTGTCAACCCGCTCAACGCCTCCCCCGGCAAGATCGTCGTCTTAGTCTTCTTGCGCCGTGATTGTCCTGTCTCCAGCCGCTATGCCCCGGTGATTCAGAAGATAAGCGCGGAGCACGAGCGCGAAGCAAATTTCTGGCTGGTATTTCCCGACAAGGCAGAGACGTCTCCCGAGATTCGCAAATACCTGCTGGATTACTCATACCGGATGCCGGCGCTACGCGATCCCGACCACGTGCTGGTGAAACTTGGGCAAGCGGAGATCACTCCAGAAGTGGCAGTATTCGACAACAATCGCCACCTCGTTTATCACGGGCGCATTGATGACTGGTATGTGGAGTTTGGCCGATCGCGTCCTGTGCCGACCACGCATGAGTTGAACGACGCGATCGAGGCGGCATTCACTGGCAAGCCGCCGGCACGCAGCGCAGTTAAGGGAGTGGGATGCTACATCTCGGACCTGGAGTGAGTTTCTCGTGGCCGGCGCCCGCAAAGTGGCTACCGGCACTGCTTCTGGGATTGTGTGCTCTTCTGCCGGCGCTTGGAGGAAGATTTCCCCAACCTGCGAAGGCAGCTAATTCGAGCGAGCGGCAGGTAACCTTCAATCACGACATCGCTCCCGTCATTTTCCACTCATGCTCCAGTTGTCACCGTCCGGGTGAGGCCGCTCCATTTTCTCTGCTGACATATGAAGACGTGAAGAAACACGCACGGCAGATTGCGGAGGTCACGCGCACGCGCAATATGCCTCCATGGCTGCCTGCGCCACAGGATCTGAAGTTTGCCGACGAGATGCGGCTGCCGGATGCACAGATCGCGCTGATCCAGAGATGGGTGGACGAGGGCGCAGTGGAAGGCGCTGCGCTGGATCTGCCTCCGCAGCCGAAATTCGTCGAGGGCTGGCAACTGGGCACTCCCGACTTGATTCTCACCGCGGAGAAGCCGCTGGTTCTTCCTCCACAAGGAACCGATACCTACTGGAATTTCATCTTCCCTATTCCCATTCGGGAGACGCGTTGGGTAAAAGCAATTGAGATCCGCCCCGGTGACAAGCGCTACGTACACCACGCCAATATTCTGGTCGACCGGGCCGGATCGTTGCGCAACCGGGAAGCGGCACCGGGAGCGGGGTTTGGGGGGATGGAGATCAGAATCGAATCTCAGGTCTTCGATCCCGACAGTCACCTGCTTTTCTGGAAGCCTGGAACTGTGCCCTACGTTGAGCCGGAGGGCATGGCGCTGCGTCTGGACAAAGGCACTGACCTCATCCTCAACACGCATCTGCAACCCTCCGGGAAGCCGGAAGTGATTCAGCCGAGTATCGGTCTCTACTTCACTTCAAAACCTGCGACCAAGCTGCCCATGTTGCTGCAGCTTGAGAATGACGCCAAGCTCGATATTCCGGCGGGAAAAAAGGATTTTGAAGTTACTGACGAATTTACGTTGCCCATCGACGTTGACTTGCTCGCGATTTATCCGCACGCGCACTACCTGGGAAAAGAGATCCAGGCCTTTGCCACGTTACCCGACGGTACGCGAGAAACGCTGATCCAGATTCCACGCTGGAATTTAAGCTGGCAGGCGGTTTACCGGTACGAGCAGCCGGTCTTGTTGCCCAAGGGCACGGCCGTCACGTTGACGGTACGTGTACGACAACTCCGAGGAGAACCCGTTAAACCCGAATCATCCGCCGGTGCGAGTGAGGGCCGGCAATCGATCGAGTGACGAGATGTGCCACCTTTGGCTGCAAGTGCTGCCCGTGAATTACGCTGCTCAGGGCGACCCGCGGATGGTCCTGCAAGAGGCCCTGGCGCGGCATAACGTGGAGAAGAATCGCGGCGATTTTGAAGCCCACTACAATCTCGCTGCCATGCTGCAGGCCAGAGGAGAGCTGGACGATGCCACGCGAGAATATGCGACGGCATTGCGCCTGCGTCCCGACGATGCGGTTGCGAATAACGCCATGGGAACAGCGTTGCTGGCGCGGGGGCGAGCCGATGAGGCTGCGCCTTATCTGAGGGCAGCACTGAAAACGCGTCCCGATTATTTCGATGCGCACTACAATCTTGGCAATTTGCTTGCCTTACGGGGCGATTTTGAAGGCGCATCACAGCAATTCAGCCTGGCCCTGCGAACGCAGCCGGACGATGCGAACGCGGAGGCGAATCTGGGGAGTGCTCTTGCAGAAATGGGGAAGTTCGCCGAGGCGAAATCACATCTTGAGCGGGCGCTGCAGATCGATCCCAATCACTCCCTCGCGAAGGAAAATCTGGAAGAGCTGCAACGAGAGATGAACCAGCGCTGAGGCTCATGACTTGGAGTACTGTCGCGATTTACAAGAAACAAATCTCGCCCCATTCTTCAGGAAATAAAATCATGCAGAATCCGATTGTGCGGCTGATGTGGCGTGTGGTGTTCTTGATTTGGATGATCTTGATTAGCATGATCTCCGGATTTACCTTAGCGCAGCAAGCTCCGGATGCGCCTTCGACGCAGCTGTCGCAGGCCGCCCCTGATTTTTCGACTGCACGGAAGTTAATGCAGCAGGGCAAGATCGATGAAGCGATTGCCGACTTGCAATCCATCCAGGCCAGCAACCCTGGGGCGAAGGGCGTGGACCTGGAACTCGGCGCCGCTCACTACAAGAAGAGCGATTATCCCAAAGCTATTGAATATTTGAAAAGGGCTTTGGAAAGCGATCCAAACAACGGAGAGGCTGTCCAGCTCCTTGGCCTCTCGTATTACTTAGGCGGGCATCCTGCAGACGCGATTCCGCTGCTCGATAAAGTGCAGGGCTGGTATCCGCGGGCGAATGTGGACGCGGCTTATATTCTGGGCATTTGTTACATCCAGACGAAGGATTATCCTCATGCGCGCGCCGCGTTCGCGCGAATGTTCGATGTGCCGGCAGAATCGGCCGCAGCCTATCTTTTTACCGCGCGCATGCTGTTGCGCCAGGAGTTCGACCCAGTCGCGGAAGAATACGCACAAAAGGCCGCGAACCTTGATCCCAAGCTTCCCCTGGTACATTTTCTTTTGGGCGAGCTGTATCTTTACAAGTCGAGAATCCCCGAGGCGGTTGCCGAGTTTCAAAAGGAAATTGCGATCAATCCGGGCAATGCTGCCACTTACTACAAGCTTGCCGATGCCTATTCCCGCTTGCAGAAGTTCGAAGAGGCGGAGAGGCTTCTGCAACGCTCGATCTGGCTGGACGCAACTTCCACGGGTCCCTATATCTTGATGGGAAAAGTTTTGGAGAAAAAAGGGGAATTCGAGTTGGCAGTGCGTGCCCTGCAGAGGGCGGCTGCGATGGATCCGAATAATTCAATCACGCATCACCTGCTAGGCCAGACGTATCGCGACATGGGAAAAAAGGAAGAAGCGGAGAGCGAGTTGAAGCTGGCGGAAGAACTGCAGACGAAACAAGATTCGCATCCCTAGTCAGTCTGTCGAATGTGAAGTGCGATCGCGCAAGACTGGGTGTTACTTAGGCTCGGGTTACTTAGACTCCGGGATTGGTTGGTCTTGCTCTTTCTCCAGGCGAGCGACCATATCCTTCGGCAGTGCATGCAACAATTCCAGGAACGCCCCGTTCGTCCAGCCGAAACCGACCACGTTCGCCTGGTAGCCCATTTGGACGTGAGCTTCCGAGGAACGAGTGACCACGTTGTACTTCTCATGAATGTTTCGGTCGCGCCGGAAATTTTCCGCGACCATTGAGAGAAACTCATACGAGATGCGGTTTGCATCGGCGTTGTAGCCATAGCGCCGCAGGCCTTCGATCGCCAGCATTTGGATGTTGCCCCAGCCGTATGGAAGGTCCCATTGCGCGCCCGTTTCTTGCGTGCTCATCGCGATGCCACCAGGCTTCTCCAATGCGGAAAGATTTTTCAGCACGGCTTTGGCTTGCTCGGGGGTAGCAAGCCCTGCCCACAAGGGATAAAAAGTAGAGGCGTAAGCGTACGACGATCGCTGGCTGGTGAGAAAGTCGTAATCGAAGAACATCCCCTGCTGTGGAT
Organism: uncultured Acidobacteriota bacterium; assembly: GCA_963717205.1. Taxonomy (GTDB): domain Bacteria; phylum Acidobacteriota; class Terriglobia; order Terriglobales; family Acidobacteriaceae; genus Sulfotelmatobacter. Next base: position 387,654 of record CAVQVP010000004.1, read on the forward strand.
TCCAAAGATAGCGCGTGATCAACTTCTTGCGTTCTTCGGCCTTTTTGCTCCACGACACGGCATCAGCGTCATGGCCTAACCAGCGGCTGATTTGCTCCAGGTCCTTCTCGGTTTTATAGAGCAGACTGTTGAGGCACACCGCGGCATAGTGATGCGTTGCCGCCCCAAATGGTCCGAATCGGAAGCTAACGTCGAAGCCAGACTCTCGCATCGAACGGTCGCCCTTATAGTAGTCGGGACTCAGCTTGAACTCGCGCGCCTTTTCGCACGCCGGTGTGTCCACAGTGGTGGCGGCGTCGCAGACCTGCAGGGCATAGCGCGCCCCAGCAGTGGGCAATTTAGTTGTCGGGAGACTTTCGAGAATGTAGTCGTCCGCCTGGGCTGGATGAAAAAAGAAATACGTGGCCACTTTGCGGTAGAAGCCCGTTTCATCCTGCACGGCTTCTGCGGGAGGGCCTTCGCCGAAGTCGTAGTAGCGCGACAGGCCCGTGTCTCCCGCCAGGTGCGGAACGACGTTCCACAGCATGTAGTCTTCGACGAGATCGCCGTATGCCTTCTGCAGCCAGATGTTGTCGGCATGACCACTTTGCTGCATCGCCTTATAAACGTCGACGAACATTGAACTCAGAAAAGGAGGCTGGGAGCGGGTCAGATAGTATGTGCGGTTGGCGTTGAGCATCGCGCCGTAATGCTCAACCTCGAAAAAAAAGTTATCCACCATGCCGCGCGCGAGCTCGATGCGTCCGGCGCGCAACAAGCCTCGAATAATGAAATAACTGTCCCACCCGTACATTTCGTTGAACCGTCCGCCGGGCACGACATATTTGTTCTCGAGATACAGCAATCCTTGTGGCTGGAATGTGCTGGTGTCAAACTCACCGAGTTTCTTGATCTCCTTTGGCAGATGCTCGATCTGCACATTGCAATCGGCGGCCAGCTTGCGCACAGCGGGCGGCTCCGGAAAATTTGCCGGCAAGTACAGCACCGGCGACGTTTTTAGCTTGGGGTCGACGACGCTTTGGCACTCAGTCATGGAGCGGGTCAATGTATCCCAAGCCAAGGAAATGTAGCTGAGAATCGGCTTGAGGCCCTGCGCTTCCGGAGCGTTCGTAGACTGCAGTTCCTGCGCTGGAGATAGCATTGCGCAGCCGAACGCGAGGAGAAGAAAAACGCAGACGGCTTGGGACGAACGACGGCGAAGAATCGTCGAAATTTGCGTAATCATGAGCTTGCGAATCAATGGTTTGCTAATCAACGGTTCGCTAATCTTAGTCGGACTCCTAAGCGCTTCCAAATGAATTCTTTCGAGCGATCGATTCGGCTTGCTTTGAGACTTCGGGATATCGAGGCCGTTCCTGCCTTGGTCCATTATTCCGTGGTGGTGATAAACTCCTTTCCGTAAATGCCGTCCTATAGCGAACAACCGCCGGCCGCTTCGCTCACCCGATGGGTCGAGTGCGTATGGCGGCTCCAGAGCGACAGCGCCGTGAGTGGGCATCGAGTTCCGCCGGATGGATGTCTCGACATCGTTTACGATCGCGAACACGGCTTGCGCGCCATCGGCACTATGACGCAAGAGCAACGCTTCGATTTTCCAGAAGGTGTCAGCATGGCCGGTATCCGGTTTCAGCCCGGTATGGCCGGGACATTCCTCGGCATATCGCCGGCGGCACTGACCGACGGCTCGGCGCCGCTTGAAGATTTATGGGATCGTCGTGCACACGAGTTGAAGGTCAAGGTGGAAGATGCAAGATCGATTCAGGATGCCATGCGGATTCTGCTCAGTAGCCTGCCCATGCCAGAACCAGCGCCCAATCCTGTGCAGAAGGCCATCGAGGCGATTGCGGCCGCCAACGGAAATGCCGACTTGGACAGCGTGGCACGTCAGGCGAACTTGAGCCCGCGCCAGTTTCGGCGGCGCTGTCTGGAAGAGAGTGGGCTTGGCCCCAAACATCTGTGCCGCGTGCTTCGTTTTCGCCACGCCTGCCAGATCGCCCGTGCCGCGGGTCACCTGAATATGCGTCAGCTGAATATGGGTCAGCAGAATATGGATCGGCTGAATTGGTCTGCCATTGCGCTCGAAGCCGAATATTTTGACCAGGCGCACTTTATCCGCGATTTCCGCAGCTTCACGGGGCTTACTCCCATGGCCGTTTTTTCCAATACTCGACAACGAGGGTCTTCTAGTATCGAAGCATGAAAATCACAGCCGTGCTCATCGTTGAAGAGATCGAGAAGTCGTTGCCATTCTGGATCGACCGCATGGGTTTCGCAAAAACCGTCGAAGTCCCGGAGGGGGATCGGCTCGGTTTTGTTATCCTCGTGCGCGAGGGGGCGGAACTCATGCTGCAAACCGTCGCCAGCGTCCGCAAAGATGCCCCTCAGTTTGCGCCGAAAGCCCACTCCAACAGCGTTGGCCTGTTTATTGAAGTCGAGGATTTCGCCGACATTTTGAAGCGGCTCGAAGGCTATCAGATTGCCCTGCCCGAGCGCGTCACGTTTTACGGTATGCGTGAAATCGGAGTCCACGAACCAAGCGGCCATACGGTGGTATTCGCTGCCCGCACCTCTTCCTGATGCGCCAGGGATATCACAATTAAGACATTGCGATAACCCGATGCCCTAAGAAAATATGGCTTCGCACTGCGACCAGTGAGAAGCCATTTTCCAGATCGATCCGTGTCAGACGCGAATGCTTGCCACGCATCTGATGTCTTGTTGTACTCCGATTATTGCGGGGGAGCCTGTCCGTCCCCATGGTGGCCCTGCCACTGTTCGTGCTTGCTTTGCATCGTGTCGAACTTCTGTTGCTGGTTCGAATCCAGAAGTGCGCGGATTTGGTCGTTGGATGCTTTGTGAATCTCCATCATTTTGGAATGACGATCCGCTTGCGGAGTCGAGGAATCCGATCGCAAGCTTTGCATTTGCGATTGTTCCGACTTCAAAATTTCCAAGACTTTGGATTGCTGGTCTGAAGTCAGATTCAAGTGTTTGGTGAGCATCTCGGTCCGCTTTGCCGGATCCATGTGGCCGCGTCCTCCGTGTTCGGACGGCGCACCGGCCGGTGCAGCCTGCTGATCGCTACTGCCGCTGTCTTGCGCGATAGCAGAAGGCGTGACGGTATAGACAAGGCCAGCCAGCATCAGCGCGAGCAAGCAATGTTTAAGCATGATATTTCCTCCTAAGGAACTTTCGAGTTGGTCCAAAGTATTAACCAGATTATGAGCGCATAGTTGTGAGGGCGCGGCGACTTTTACGAATCTTTACGCAGTTGGGATCACGTCGGGAAAAAAATGCGCCGCGTGAAATAGATAAAACTTTACAGTGACTCCGAGACGATCGGGCTATCATCCCATCACGGGCGCCACCCGGGAGAATGCGAACGCAGGTGAGGGACAAGTGGCCGATTGTCGCGGCGTGCAAGGGTGTGCTCCGGCTCTTGCTCACCTGCTTGCTTTTGTTGTCTGTCCCGGCCCATGCCCCTGCTCAGACTTCTCAAACCCAACCCCAGACCGAACCCCAGAGCGAAACCCAAACCGAAACAATGACTGGAACAATTCACGGCGTGATCAAGTCAGGCAACATGCCGATTCCGGGTGCAGCCGTTTCCGTTACTCTCGAATCCTCAGCCGATAAGAACACTACCTGGACGGATGTTAGTGGCAGTTATTCCGTGGCGGTCGCGGCGTATGGCTCCTACACGATTGCCGTACAGATGTTCGCGTTTGCGAACAAAACGCAGCAGGTTGTGGTCGACGCCTCCCATCAAAATGCGCAAGCCAATTTTGACTTGATGCTTCTATCGCGCTCTCAGCAGGCGAATCCCCAGCCCCGAAGGCCTGGCGGGCCTGCCACGGCTCAACGCGGATTTCAAAGTCTCTCGGCAATCCAGAGCATGGGTGGTCCAGAAGCGGGCGGCAGTTCAATGAACGATGTTGTGCCTTCCGGCATGCCCGTTCCAGGGATCGATCCGAACAGTGCAACCGAGTCGATCGCCATTTCCGGCAACACCTCGAATCCATTGAACGCAATGAGTGGAAGCGAACTCGAGCAGCGCATCAATGATGCCCGCCAGCAGGGCGGGGGTTTCGGGGGGCCGGGAGGATTCGGAGGCGGCCATGGAGGTTTCGGCGGGGGAGGTGGGGGCGGCGGGGGTGCGATGACAATCGTCGGACGCCGAGGTTTTGACATTAACCATCCGCATGGGTCGATCTACTACGGAGTGGGCGATTCTGCGCTCAATGCCGCACCGTATTCGCTGGTGGGCGAACCCGCGACGCAGCCAGGATATCTGCAGAACAGCTTCGGAGGCAGCATTGGCGGACCGCTGAACATTCCTAAGATTTATCACGGCGGCGCTAAGACTTTTTTCTTCGCCAATTACAACGGCAAGCGTGGAGAGAATCCTTTTGAGGGGTTCTCGACGGTCCCCACTCTGCTGGAGCGGGAAGGAAACTTCTCGCAGACACCGGTGGAAATTTACAACCCCTCGACGAAGACTCCGTTCCCGAACAATACAATCTCGCAAATTAATCCGGTTGCGGCGGGATTGTTGGCGTACATCCCTCTACCGAATCTGCCCGGGGATTTTCAGAATTTTCACTTCGTGACTTCGGCGAACAACGACACTGATGACCTGAATGTGCGCGTGAACCATACCTTTGGCGATGCGCCAGTGCGGGGACGCCGCAGCGGAGGCCGGAACGCTCCCCGCAACAATCTGACTTTTGGGTTTCACTATCACGCAGCGAGCTCTACCATTACGAATCCATTCCCGAGTGTCGGCGGGAGCACCGGCGTCCGAAGTTTTGATGTGCCCGTTTCCTATGTGCGAAGCATCGGCAAGCTTACTAACAGCGTTCGCTTCGACTTCAATCGCAGCCGGACGCGAACGCAGAATCTGTATGCGTTCAATGACGACATTACCGGCGCATTGGGAATCAGCGGCGTGTCGCAGAATCCGTTTGACTGGGGCCTGCCCAATCTTTCCTTTACCAACTTTGCCAGCCTTCAGGATACGACTCCGCAGCTCTTGCGGAACCAGACATACACATTTTCCGACTATGTTGTCTGGACTCACGGCAAGAATTCATGGCGTTGGGGTGGAGACTTCCGGCGCGTGCAACTCAACACCGAAACCGACAGCAACGCGCGCGGCTCGTTCATCTTCACAGGCCTCAATACTTCCGAATTGAACGCTGCCGGCCAGCCTGTGCCAAGGACGGGATACGACTTTGCCGACTTCTTGCTGGGATTGCCGCAGCAGACCTCGGTTCAGTTTGGGCAGGACAACTACCACTTCCACGGCAACTACTGGGATCTTTATCTGCAGGACGAATGGAAGATGCGCGGCAATCTAACACTGAACCTCGGTGTTCGTTACGAATATGTGTCGCCGCTCACGGAAGAAAATAATCGCCTCGCGAATCTTGATCTCGCACCCAGTGTGTTGCAGTGCAGTATAAACTGCATCACGATTTTGAATTCAGCTTCCGTCCCGCCGCCAGTGGCCTTGGTGTTGCCCGGACAAACCGGACCTTATAGCGGCGGCCTGCCCGCCAGTCTTGTGCGGCCTGACCGCAGGAATTTTGCTCCGCGAGTCGGTTTTGCCTGGAAGCCATTCTCCAAAACCGTGGTGCGCGGCGGATACGGCATCAACTACAACACCGGAGCGTATCAGGGGATCGTGCAGCAGTTGGCCTTCCAGCCTCCATTCTCGACAGCAGAGACTAACATCCAGACCGCTTCCGGAGATCTCACGCTGCAGAACGGTTTTCCGCCGCCCTCTGCGAACGGTATCACCAATAATTACGCGGTGAATCCCAATTACCGGCTGGGTTATGTGCAGATTCGCAATCTGGATGTTCAACAGCAGATTCGGCCCGCGCTGCTGCTAAATATCGACTACAGCGGAACCAAAGGCACGGACCTCGACATTCTCGAAGCGCCCAACCGGACGGCAACCGGCATTCGGATTCCAAATGTGGACGCGTTCACGTATGAAAATTCCGTTGCAGACTCGGAAGCTAATGCAGCCTCGGTACGCTTGCGCAAGCGGCTGGCGAAAGGCTTTTCCATCGGTGGGATTTACACGTTTTCAAAGTCGATCGACGATGCATCATCCATCGGAGCGGGAGCAACATCGGGCGCCAACACTCCCGGTTTGGGTGCTGGAGGCACCGGCGCCAGCGGCGGAGGTGGGGGAGGTGCTGCCTCATCTGGCAGCAGCGCAGCCAATGTAGCGCAGAATGCATTCGACCTTTCGGCGGAACGCGGGCTCTCAAGCTTTAACCAGACACACAAGTTCACTGGGGATTATTTGTTGGAACTCCCATTTGGACACGACAAGCGCTGGCTCACCGGCAATACTCCGCTGCGTGCGATTTTCGGCGACTGGCAGTGGAGTGGAGACTGGACTATCGCCTCTGGGCTTCCCTTTACGCCGCGCCTGATTGGAAACTTTACGGACGTGAACCGCGGCACCAACGGTACGCTTCGTCCTGATCTGGTTCCGGGACAATCGATTAGTATTTCCAATCCCTCGATTCAGAAGTGGTTCAATACCGAGGCATTTGTCAAAACGCTCCCGGCTGGGCAATTTGGCGATGCTCGTCGCAACAGCATCATCGGGCCCGGAACTAGAGTCTTTGGCATGGCCTTCACCAAGGTTGTGCCGCTGAAGGAGTCGCGCATGCTGGAGTTGCGGGCGCAGGCCACAAATGTTTTTAACATCCCGAATTACTCTTCGATCGATACGAGCGTTACTTCACCAACGTTTGGGCGGGTTACGGCGGTTGGCGCGATGCGGCAAATTACGATGACTGCGCGCTTCCGCTTTTGAGGAAAACTGTATGGCTTCTACTTCGAACCGACAAGCTCGTGGAGTTCTCGCCACATTGCTCGCGCTGTTGCCTTCCTTGTTGCCCTCGCAAGAGCAGGCGGAGTACACCTTTCGCGTGCAAAGCGATCTAGTGTTGGTGAATGTGACAGTCAGAGACAAGAACGGAAACTTTGTCCGCAACCTCAAAGCGGAAGATTTCACAATCCTTGAGGATAACAAGCCGCAGAAGGTGATCTCCTTCGATGTGGAAAACATTGACGCCGTAGCGAACCAGGACGTGGCTCAGACGAAACCGCTGACCGGCGCAGCATCATCACAGCCGGGAAATCCGTCCGCTGCGACTTCTGCTACGAGTGCGGCGGATCAATTTAAGGATCGCCGCCTCATCGTTCTGTTCTTCGATCTCTCCGCGATGGAACCGGACGAGATCGATCGCGCAGTCACATCTGCTGAACACTATGTCGACACACAGATGGCCCCAGCAGACATAGTCTCAATCGTTTCTCTCGGCAGTTCGTTGTTAGTCAATCAGGATTTCACTTCCGATCACGAGTTGCTTAAGAAACAGCTTCAGGCTTTCGGCGAGGGGAGCGGCCAAGGTTTCGAAGAAGGCACCACAGGCACGACCGAAGGCACGCCGGATACCGGGCAGCCATTCACTGCAGACGACACGGAATACAACATCTTCAATACCGACCGGCGGCTGGAGGCGCTGCGTTCAGTCGCGGAGAAACTATCTCATCTCCAGCAGAAAAAGTCGCTGATTTATTTCTCCAGCGGTATGGACCGCACGGGAATCGAAAACCAGGCAGAATTGCGGGCAGCCACGAACGCAGCCGTGCGCTCCAATTTAGCGATCTACACCATGGACCTGCGCGGACTGCAGGCGCTCGTCCCCGGCGGAGAGGCGCAAAACGCCAGCCTGCGCGGCACTTCCATTTATTCCGGGCAGTCCATGATCAATGCCTTGAACTCCAACTTTACCACCCAGGAAACGCTGGTCACGCTGGCCAGCGACACGGGCGGACGAGCTTTCCTCGATTCCAATGATTTCAGCCAGGTCTTCAAAGGAGTGCAGCAGGATACCTCGACCTACTATCTTCTGGGCTATCGCAGCAGCAATCCCGCCAAGGATGGGCGCTATCGGCGCATAGCGGTAAAGGTCAGGGTCCCCGGTGTAAAGATCGACTATCGGCGTGGCTACTACGCGCCCGCGGATTATCAGCACTCCACGAAGGAGGATAAAGAACTTCAATTACAAGAAGAACTCGCCTCCGAACTTCCCGCCACAGATTTGCCGTTATATCTGGGCGCTGCCTACTTTCGCATGGAGGCCAGCAAGTTTTTCATTCCGATTTCGCTGGTGGTGCCGGGTTCGCAGATTCCGTTCCTCCGCAGCAGTGACCGCGATAAGGCGACTTTGGATATCATCGGGGTTGTGCTCGACGGCGAGCATCATCCGGTGACGAGAATTCGCGACACGGTCAAGCTCGCGATTGATACTTCGTCGGAAGTGCAGAAAAAGAACGTGCAGTATGACACCGGAGTAAGCCTGCCTCCGGGCAAATATCACCTCAAGTTCGTAGTGCGCGAAAACCAAACTGGACTCATGGGCTCGTTTGAAACCGACATCGATGTCCCAGATCTGAAGTCGCTACCGCTGAAGATGAGTTCGATTGTGCTCGCGAGCCAATTGCAACCCGCGAAGAAAAGTTCGACTGCGAATCCTCTGGTCCGCGACGGCTCGGAAATCATTCCAAACGTGACCCACGTCTTTTCTTCCGCACAGCACTTGCGCCTTTATTACGAAGTTTACGACCCTGGCCGGTCGAGTGCGCCACAGCCTTCCGAAGTTGGCTCTGCCAAAGCCGGCATCCGCCTGCTAACGAATGTGGCCTTGTTCAGCGGAAAAGCCAAAGTCTTCGAAAGCTCACAGGTTGAACTTACGGAGTTAAATGCCCGGGACCGCAAGGCCGGAGTTTTCCAGTTAGACCTGCCACTCTCTACTCTAAAGCCGGGTTTTTACACTTGCCAGGTCAATGTCATCGATGACGCAGCCGGCCTTTTTCTTTTCCCGAGGCTTGCGTTGCTGATTCGACCCGAAAAACTCACAGCTGTTCACTAGGATTTCGCTGCCGCGCACACGGCACTGCGGGAATCCCCCCTCGTTTCTAAGAGAGGATGACATTTGTCACGCCGCTCCCGTGATGGATGGCACTGGTGCATGTCTTGCTCTTCCGCGATGATTCCATCACTGGGCGGGAAGCGAATTCAATTCCCATTTGCAGAGCACCACACACCCAAGAGGAGTGAAGATGATCGCAATGGCGGAACAAATCGAAATCTCGCAAAAGGGGACCGAAGCCACGGATTCGAAGCTGATCGTAGCCCGCCTCGAGGGCGTGAAGAAAAATTACGGCGACGTCAAGGCCCTGCGCGGGGTGGATTTTCGAGTGCGCGCAGGAGAGGTCGTGGCTTTGCTGGGCCCCAACGGCGCGGGCAAAACCACCGCAGTGAAGCTACTGCTGGGGTTGATGCAGCCCAACTCCGGAAGAGTCCGCGTATTCGGCGGCGATCCGACAAACCCTGAAAACCGGATGCGCACGGGTGCGATGCTGCAGGTCGGGAAGGTGCCCGAGACTCTGCGCGTCCGCGAGCATATCGATCTGTTTTCGAGCTATTACGCGAAACCGATGCCACTGGACGAAGTGCTCGCCGCGGCAGGCCTGGAAAAGTTGGGAGACCGTAAGTTCGGCGATCTTTCCGGCGGGCAGCGGCAGCGAACCTTGTTTGCCCTGGCAATCTGTGGCGATCCTGATCTCTTGTTTCTCGACGAACCCACCGTCGGGCTTGATGTCGAAGCTCGCCGCACTCTCTGGGATGAAATTCGCCGTTTGGTCGAGCGCGGAAAAACCGTCCTGCTGACCACACACTATCTACAAGAGGCCGACGCTCTCGCTGATCGTATCGCGGTAATCAACCAGGGCGAAATCATCGCCGAAGGCACGCCGTCGGAGATCAAAGCGCAGACTAGTGGCAAGCGCATCCGCTGCATTACGGCGCTCAGCGTGGCGAACTTGCTTCAGATTCCCGGTGTGACGGATGCCCGGCAAGATCGCGAGGCGATGGAAATCCGCGCACGCGAGGCTGAACCTGTGGTGCGAGCATTGCTGGCACGCGACTCTTCACTCTCAGGTCTGGAAATTACGAACGCGGGTTTGGAAGAAGCGTTTCTGGCTCTTACTCAAGACAACGGCGAAAACACAAATCGCCAAAACTAATTCGCCATTGCTATGTCATGCACCCTGACACTCATTGATGAAGCGGAGAAAGCGAGGAAACTATGAGCTCTGCAGCGGCAGTTCTAACCAGCACTCAGATCCAGCGGTCCCCCAGCCACACTGCCAACATCTATCTGAAGGAGGCGAAGTATGAGTTCCTGAAATACCTTCGCCTTCGCGTATATACCGCGTCCGTGATCAGTTTTCCGCTGATGTTTTACGTGTTGTTCGGTTTGGTGCTGAATTCGAAGGAGTCGATCGGAGGCACCCACGTTCCGACGTATTTGATTGCCACCTACGGCACGTTCGGAGTGATGGGCGCATCGCTGTTTGGAACGGCGTCTGGCCTCGCCTCTGACCGTGGCCTGGGATGGCTGCAGGTGAAGCGCGCTAGCCCAATGCCACCGTTCGCCTACTTTGCGGCCAAAGTGATCCTCAGCATGGTTTTCAGTGCCACGGTTGTATTGTTGCTCCTGGCGCTGGGTGTCGGTTTCGGCGGAGTGCGAATGCCACTCGCGGAAATGGCAAAACTATTTGGAACACTCGTAGCCGGATCTCTCCCTTTCTCCGCCATGGGTTTGGCGATTGGTTACTTCGCTGGGCCAAACTCGGCGCCCGCCGCGATCAATCTGATCTATCTACCGCTGTCATTTTGCAGCGGGTTGTGGGTGCCCTACGCGTTTCTACCCAAGTTCGTGCGGCAGATCGCACTCGCGCTTCCGCCATTTCACTTGTCGCAGCTTGCACTCGGAACCGTGGGAGCAGGATTACATCAGTCGGCGGCGACGCACTGGGAGGTTTTACTCGGCTTTACTCTTATCTGCCTGGGAGTGGCGCGCATCGGCTTCCAGCGGGACCAGGGAAAGCTTTACGGCTGAGCTGCTTTCCGGCAGATCGATGGTTCTTGTGACACATGGATTGCACCCCGTCGGGAGAAAGGTGAGTACCTTATGAGCGCAGATAAGAGGAAAGGATACGGATCGACACTGGCCCTGATCGTTCTCGGCGTGCTCGCGCTCTATGGCGGCGTGCACTGGCTGATGATATTGATACCGGCTGCGTTTCTGGTCTGGTACGCCGCGACCCGCGCTAATCTCAGAAGAAGCCGGAGTTGACGCATCTCGATTATGGACGATAATGATGGACGATAATAAAGGGCGACGCTGATGGGCGATGTGATCGGGATAGGCCATCACTCCGCTTTTAGAATTGGAAGTCGCGCTGGGGGCGCGATAGCCCCATGAGACTGGTTCCCAAGAACAGTGAATACACCTGGGCGTGCTATTCCGTCCTGTATTTCGGCTTTTTCTTTCTCGACCCCATCGAAAGCCATGCCAGCGCGAGGGTATGGTTCTTCACTTTATTAGGGACGGCTGCTTTTTTGCCGCTATATTTCGGCCTGTTTTGGGTCAGCTGTCGTCAAGGCCTACTGCACCTTGCGGCGATGCTGGCGCTGGGCGCCGCTTTCGCCAAGTACAACGGCGGGGCGACGACCTTCTTCATTTTCGCCGCGGCTTGCGGACCCTTTGTTGTGGACAATGAAGTCGACGGATTTAAGGTTTTGGCTGCGGTTGAAGCCGCCGGGTTTCTCACGTGGTGGGCGTTCCATCTCAACGGTTGGTTCCTCCTGTTCTCGAATGGCCTTGCTTTCATAATTGGGATCAGCAATATTCATTTCGCCCAGCGTAACCGCACCAACAAGAAACTGCTTCGCGCGCAGGAAGAAATCGAGCACCTCGCCAAAGTTGCCGAGCGCGAGCGCATTGCCCGCGATCTCCACGATGTTCTCGGGCACACTTTGTCAGTCATCACGCTGAAGTCGGAGCTGGCAAGCAAGCTGATCGATCGCGATCCTCAGAGGGCGGGAAAGGAAATCGGCGAAGTCGAGCGAATCTCGCGGCAGGCTCTCTCCGAGGTTCGCGATGCGATCCGCGGATATCGCTCTCAAGGACTTGTGGCAGAGTTGGCACAAGCCAAGACCACGCTTGAAACCGCTGGTCTGGTCGTTCAATGCGACGCTGCAACAACGGTCAAACTCCCCGCAGTGCAGGAGAGTGTGCTTTCCCTGGCTGTTCGCGAAGCCGTGACCAATGTTCTCAGACATGCGCAGGCCCGCACCTGCCGCATGCGCCTCGAGCAGCAGAACGGTTCCTGCCGCCTTGAAATTCAGGATGACGGTCTCGGCGGGGCGAGCGGCGAAGGCAACGGATTGCGCGGCATGCGCGAACGAGTCGAAATGCTGGGCGGCACGTTGCATCGCGGCACTGAAGCCGGCACAACTCTGACCATCACTCTGCCTCTGAAAGAACTGGCGGTGAAGGCCGAGGGCAACCAGATTTGAATCCCTCGGTCAAAGAAAGCCGTAAGACCATCCGCGTGGTTCTGGCGGAGGATCAGGGCATGGTGTTAGGCGCTCTGGCCGCCCTGCTCGAAATCGAAGGCGACATTTCTGTGACCGCACAGGCGCGCAACGGAAAAGAAGCGCTCGAGGCTGTGCTTACACACAAACCCGACGTGTTCATCACCGACATTGAAATGCCGCACATGAGCGGTCTCGATGTTGCTGCGGAGTTGAAACGGCGACGGACTGGGACCCGCGTCGTCATCGTCACAACCTTTGCCCGTGCGGGATATCTGCGCCGCGCACTCGAAGCAGGCGCCTCGGGATACCTCCTGAAAGACATGCGTGCCGAGGAACTCGCCGATGCCGTGCGCCGCGTTCATCAGGGGTTGCGTGTGATTCATCCGGAGCTGGCGATGGAAGCGTGGGGAGAAATGGACCCGCTCACCGATCGCGAACGCCAGGTTTTACGTCTCGCTGGCGAAGGTATGGCAAGCGGCGATATCGCCAGTGAGTTGCGCCTTTCCGAGGGCACCGTTCGGAATTATCTTTCTGAAGCGATCAGCAAGTTGGGCGCCAGCAATCGCGTCGAAGCGGCGCGGATCGCGCGTGCTAAAGGCTGGCTGTAGGGAGCGTTAGTTGTTTTGCATGCCAGTGAAAAGCTAGTAACGCTGTTATGAAGCACGGTGGTCGCAGAACGATCTGTGACCTGCGCCGATCACATATTTGCGTGGTTTCCGGTGTGGCACTTGCTGCAAGGCAGTCACCGTGCCTTGCCATTTCCGGTGAAGATTGAGCCTTCATCGCCATATGTCCTACTTATGCTACAATGTAAGGCATGACAGGTGAATGTGCTACGTTTACGTCCAAGGGCCAACTTGTGATCCCGGTGGCGCTGCGCCGCAAGCATCGAATCGAAGCGGGAACGAAGGTTAAGTTACTGGAGGATCAGTTCGGCCGCATCGTCATTCAGCCCATCACTGAAGAGTACGTCGATCGTGTCATGGGCTTCCTGGCAGGCGGACCGGATTTGCTGGCATCTTGGGAGAAAGACCATCGCAGAGAAGGTAAGCGGGGCAAATGAAAACGTATGTGCTCGATGCGAGCGCACTGTTTGCTTTTCTCCAACGCAAGGGAGACGCTCTTAAAGTTAACGAACTTGTGAAAGAAGCGATTCGGGGGCGATCCCAACTGTTGATGTCGGCGGTCAACTATGGGGAAGTGTACGGCACGATTCTCCGCGAAGGTGGGCCGGAAAAAGCCCGAGTGGCCCTGGATGTGGTTGCTCCTCTACCGATTGAAGTGCTAGACGTAACGCCTAGCAGGGCCCGCCAAGCCGCCGACCTCAAAGTTAAGTACAAGCTTTATTTTGCAGACAGCTTCGCCGCTTCACTAGCGCTCGAACACAAGGCAACTCTGGTGACTAGTGATACCGATTTTCGCAGGCTCGGCCACAGCTTTCCAGTGCTTTGGCTGAAGGTTTGAGTTCTTATTCGGCGAGCGGGGCTTCTTTTGTCTCGACGGAGTTCCACCAAATACCAGGTTCAGGAGGCCGCTCGCGACGATTCGTCTTGCCCTGAGTCCTTAAGGGTTATGCGTGTTAAACTTCCGCCTCAATCGACCTCAGGGGGTTCTCGTGTTCCGACCAGAACTTGGATGGATTTTGTCGTTTGCATTGTCTGTCGCCGCATCGTCTGTCGCCGCGATTGCACAAAGTCCTGATGTTCCCGAGGCCGGCTCGGTCGAGGCGATCGCAGCAGCTACGACCGACCCGCATTACGTTTCACCTTGGGTCTCGTACATTCCTCAATCCGATACCGTGCGGTCTCCGGAGAAACTCCTAGGCCGCATCATGGGCGCACCAGGAGAACTGTTGGGCACGGAGAAAACCTACGCCTATGCCCGAGCATTGGCGGCGACAAGCCCGCGCGTTCGCGTATTCACGATTGGGCGTAGCGAGGAAGGCCGCGAGATCCTAATGCTCGCCATTGCAGACGAGGCTGGTATCCGAGATCTTGATCGACTGAAAGCCGCCACTGCGGCCTTAGCGGATCCGCGCCGAACCGACCAGGCCGAGGCCGACCAACTGATCCAAAGCTCCCGCCCGATTTATTACTTCAATGCCGCGCTGCATTCCGATGAGACCGGCTCAACTGAAGCGATGCTCGAACTCGCTTACCGGCTCGCCGTTTCCGAGCAGCCCATGATTCGGCGCATCCGCGAACAGCTCGTCGTGTTGATCAATCCTATTTCCAATCCGGACGGCCGGGACAAAATGGTCGATTGGTTCTATCGCTATCTCAAAGGTAAGACTGACCGGGCAATGTTGCCACGGCAGTCGCCACCGTACTGGTCGAAGTACACCTTCGTGGACATTAATCGCGATACCCACCAGCAAACTCACGAGACCACAAAAGCCGTACACCGCATGTTTCACGAGTGGCATCCCACGGTCGTTCACGACCTGCACGAGGGCTCGCCTTTGATGATGACCTGGAACGGCACCGGTCCCTATAACCCCAACATTGACCCCATTACTTATAGCGAGTTTCTTGAACTCAGCTTTCACGAAGTAGAAGTGATGACGGCCATGGGCATGCCCGGCGTTTCGACATGGAATTTTGGGGAGGGGTTTGCTCATTTGTATCTCGACTCCGTGGCCATGAATCACAACAGTATTGGACGCGGCTATGAAACCTTTGGCAACGGCAGCGCCGAGACCGAGCAGCGATCAATCTCGCCTTCGTCAGCCACGATGGAGTGGTACCGCCCCCTGCCCGCTCCGCGGGAGGTCACATGGTCGGCTCGCGATAATCTCAACTACCAGGAGACGGGCGCTCTTGCGGCGCTCGACGAATCGGCAAGCCATTCCAAAGAAATGTTGCGTAACTTCTACCAAAAGTCGTGGGATTCCTGGCAGAAAGGCCTTAGGCAGCCCCCCTATGCCTTTCTCATTCCAGAAAATCAAGGCGACCCGGCGCGAGTGGCACAGATGGTAGAACGGCTCATGAGCCAGCACATCGAAGTCGCACGCGCGCAGACCGCAATTCAGATCAAGGAAGGAAATTTTCCTGCCGGAACCTACGTGGTCCGCCTGGATCAGCCGTACCGCAACTACGCTGTCGATCTGCTAACACCGCAGCACTATCCGAAGGATGGTGAAGCGCCTTACGATGACGTTTCGTGGGAGCTGCCCGCGCACTATCACTTGCAAGTGATACCGACAGCCGACGTATCGATCCGCAGCGCTACGTTGGACAAGCTCACGGAGCCGCCACATGTTGCTGGACGGGTGAGCGGAGCGGGTCCGGTTTATCTGCTGAAAGATACTGGCCAGGAATCGTTTCTCGCTGCTCGTTATCGTCTGGCTAATTTCGAAATTCAAATTGCCGAACGTGAATTCGAGGAGGGCGGCGAGAAGTTTCCAGCAGGTTCGTGGATTCTTGCCCGCCAAGCGGGATTGCCCGAAGCCATTCAGTCGACGGCGGAGGAGCTGGGCCTCGACTTCACGCAAGTTGCGACTGCACCGGACGTCCCGAAACACCGGGCGCAAGCACCGCGCATCGGTGTATGGGTTCCCTGGGCCGACACCGACTCGATTGGATGGATCCGCTACTCGCTCGATCAGCGCAAAGTGCCGTACACATATTTGCGTGACGAAGATATTCGTGCCGGAAATCTGCGCTCGCGCATCGACATCCTGCTTTACGGGCACGTCGATCTCGAACTTGCCGAGCAGATTGAAGGTCTGCCGAAAACCTGGTCGCCGATGCCTTTCAAGAAAACCGCGCAGACGCCCAGTTTCGGCACTCCCGCGGAATCCGACGACATTACGGGCGGAATCGGCTACGAGGGGCTCGAGCAGATCCAGCATTTCATCGAAGAGGAAGGCTTGATGGTGACGCTCGGCAGCGGCAGCATGTTGGCGCTCGAAGGCGGACTCGTCCGCTTCGTCCGGCGGTCTTCTGGAGGCGTTCCGCGCAGCGCCGCCGGAGGCGGTGGCGCTTCATCTGCCGCCTCACAGCAGGCTGCAACGCGAACGCCCGGAGCCCACGTGCGAGTTACATTCGACCGCGCCGACCATCCCATCGGATACGGCTATCCCGCGCACACATATGTGTTCAGGCAGAACTTTCCTCTGTACAACACGCCACGGCGCTGGCTTCGAATGGCCTACTGCACCACGTGCCTTGATGGTCCGGAAGACCGCAGCGGCGTCGTGATGGAATGGGGCGACAGCGAAGGCAAAGCGTTCGTGGTGAGCGGACAGGCCTGGGGAGAGGAGAATCTGATCGGCAGGCCGGCGATCTTAGACATGCCTGTGGGCAAAGGACACGTTGTTTGCTTCAACTTCAACCCAATGCATCGCGATCTCAACCGCGGAGATCAGCGGCTGCTTTGGAATGCCATGCTGAACTGGCAGGCAATCATTGCAGCTCATCCGAAATCAGATGAGGGACACCAGCCGGCGCCAGAGCCCGAAGAGTAAAAGAGTAAAACTAATTCGCGTGCCGAGTGTATCGCCCATCCAGGTGAAGTCAGCGTTTCGGAATGGCGTGTTGTTCCTCGAAGCACGACTCCAGATTTTTGAGGTCGGCGGGAGTGCGCGCCTTTGTCCCTTCCGGCGCAGCTCGGACGTATTGGACGGGCCACGTTATCGGCTGTCCCAACTCATGCCCCGCTCGCAACGGCCAATACGGATCGCGGAGAAATTCGCGGGCTATAATCACCGCGTCGGCTTGCCGGGTAGCGACAATGTGTTCGGCCTGAACGGAAGACGTGATCATACCAACCGCGCCGGTCAGGATATGGCATTCCTGGCGGATCTGTTCGGCAAACGGTGTCTGATAGCCGGGTCCAACCGGGATTTTTGCGGAAGCCACGTTGCCGCCCGAAGAGCAATCAATCAGATCCACTCCTAGTTCCTTCAACTGTCGGGCGAGTTCCACGGACTGCTGAATATCCCAGCCGCCATCGGTCCAATCGGTCGCCGAAATCCGCACGAAGAGCGGCGCTCGTTCTGGCCAGGAGCGCCGAATAGCAGCGACAATTTCGCGCAAAATGCGTGTGCGGTTTTCGAATGAGCCGCCGTAGGCGTCCGATCGCTGATTACTGAGAGGTGACAGAAACTCATGAATCAGATATCCGTGAGCGGCATGAATTTCAATTACGCGGAAGCCGGCGTCACAGGCTCGCCGCGCCGCATCCGCGAAAGCTCCAACGATCCGCTCAATGCCCCGGCTGGACAGGGCTTGCGGCACGGGATAATGATCGGCAAAAGCCGCGGCGCTTGGAGCAACAACATTCTTCCACCCGCCTTCACTTTCAGGAATGGTGCCTTGACCTTCCCACGGACGGTACGTGCTGGCTTTGCGTCCGGCATGCGCCAGTTGCATCCCCGCGATACTGCCTTGCTGATGAATGAATTGGACGATTCTGGCCAGCGGGTCGATGTGATCGTTGCTCCAAATCCCAAGATCCTGCGGACTGATGCGGCCCTCGGCGAGAACAGCAGTCGCCTCCGTCAACACCAGTGCCGCTCCCCCTACGGCGCGGCTACCCAGATGCACCAAATGCCAATCGCCGGCGTATCCGTCCGTGCTCGAGTACTGGCACATTGGCGATACGAACACACGATTGGCAAACTTAACGTCTCGTACCACGAGTGAATCGAACAGGTGTGCCATGTGGTTTACTTGCCTCAGTGAACTTTGGTAGAAGATTGTGCTGGTAGCGGTGGTCTTCTCGTTTCTCTAAGATGCTTTACCGTAGAAATCGACGCAAAGACTCCTCGCGTGTGTCGACGACGCTCGCTGAGCGAAAAGGCTAAGTCGCATCTGAGTTGAGAAGAAAGAGTCCCCATCATGAAGCTGAAACTTAGCGGCATCGAGGCCTGTGTCTTTGACGCCTACGGCACACTGTTCGACGTCAACAGTGCGGCCCAAAGCGCACAGGATTCTCTTGGAGAAAAGTGGCAGCCACTTGCCGAATTGTGGCGTGCCAAGCAACTGCAATATACCTGGCTGCGAGGTCTCGCCGGCCGTCACGCGAATTTTTGGCAGGTGACCGGAGACGCCCTCGACTTTGCTTTATCGACGGATCGCATCGAAGATCCCATATTGCGCGAACGGCTGATGAATCTTTATCTGGTCTTGAACGCATACCCAGAGGTGGCCGACACGCTGAAGTGTCTGCGTGCGGCAGGCATGAAGGTAGCTATACTTTCCAATGGAACTCCAAGCATGCTGAACGCCGCGGCAGGCAACGCCGGGATCGCTCACCTCTTCGATGCCGTACTGTCGGTCGAGGAAGTCAAGGTTTACAAGCCGCATCCATCTGTTTACGGGTTAGTCTGCGAGCGCCTGAACGTCGCCGCGGATCGTATCTGCTTTCTTTCCTCAAATGGTTGGGATGCATACTCTGCCAAGGCCTTTGGCTTCCGCGTCCTGTGGTGCAACCGATTCGGCCAGGCGCCGGAGCGAATCCCGGAGACGCCCGATGCGCAAATCACCACGCTCGCGGAGTTGCCGGATATCGTTCTAGGCTGAAGTAAAGCCGCGCTGGCAGTAGACGCCGGTCGCGCTGGGAAATTTCCATCGCTCCGCGGATTGACACAGTGGTACGATATTCTGCTTTTGCCGTACATTGGAATCGCAGATGACAAGAGCCGCTCGCACCGTTGCGTCGCCCAAAGTAGTTTGCATCGAGGATTTCCGTCCCATCGCGCGGGAAAGAATCCCCAAATCAGTTTTTGACTACCTCGACGGCGGCGCCGAAGGCGAGGTTACGCTACGAGAGAATTGCAGAATCTTTAATGACATTACGTTTCGCCCGCGGCATGCGGTCGCACTTTCCGAATGTGGTTTGTGCACGACGGTTCTCGGCTTCAACCTTTCTCTTCCGTTCATGCTCGCGCCGGTGGGGTACAGCCGATTGATGCATCCAGGAGGAGAAGTGGTGGCCGCGCGGGCTGCCGGCAGGGGCGGCATCGGCTATATTCTCTCAACAATTTCAGGACACAAACTCGAAGATGTGAGGGCGGCTTCCAACGGACCTGTCTTCTATCAGCTGTATCTGATGGGCGGGCGTGGCGCGGCTGAGGGCGCAATTGAACGTGCGCGAAACGCGGGCTATAACGCGCTGGTGGTTACCATTGACACCCCAGTCTCGGGGATTCGCGAGCGCGATTATCGCAACGGAATGAAGGAACTGATCAGCGGCGGGCCGTTCGAGAAAATCCCGTTTCTTCCCCAGATTCTCTCGCGTCCGGGTTGGCTCATCAGTTATTTCCTTGATGGCGGCCTCCCCGGACTTCCGAATGTGATTGTTCCGGGCAAAGGCCCATTGCCGCTGATCGATGTGGCGGCGGCTTTGGCGGAATCGGCTGTGACGTGGGCCGACCTGAAATGGATTCGAGACATTTGGAAAGGACCGATTGTCGTCAAGGGCGTGCTAACGGCCGACGATGCGCGGCGTTCCATCGATGAAGGAGCGGCAGCGATTTCAGTTTCGAATCATGGCGGGCGACAGCTTGATGGGGTTCCGGCTTCGTTGCGGGCGCTGCCGGAGGTCGTCGAAGCCGTGCAGGGCCGCACCGAGGTGTTGATGGATGGAGGTGTTCGTCGCGGAGCGGACATGGTGAAGGCGATTTGCATGGGAGCGCGTGCCGTATTGTGCGGGCGCGCTTACGCCTATGGTTTGGCTGCGGCTGGTGAAGCCGGCGTCGATCGAGCGATTGAGATCCTGCGAACGGATTTGGAACGCACGCTCAGGTTGCTGGGCTGCCCATCGGTCGCGGATCTGGATCGTTCTTACGTGAATGTTCCGAAGAGCTGGGAATCCGTGTGAGACAGGTAGGAAATGCGACCACCGGGGCTGAAGCCCGAATCATGGTGGATGCTTACGCGGCGCTGAAGCGCCGCTCTTCCACGGTACTACCTGCATTTGCTAGGCGACTGACTCCGTTCGCGAGGAGGTTGTTATGCAGTGGACACAGATCTACGATCCACTCGGTCATTGGTGGCTCTCCACGCTGGTTGCGGCTCTTCCTATCATTGTTCTCTTTAGCCTGCTCGCCGGCCTGAAAGTGAAGCCGCACTGGTGCGCCATCGCGGGAGCGACTACGGCGGTGTTGGTCGCGATCATCTTTTTCAAAATGCCTCCCACACTGGCGGGGCTCAGCTTTGGGTACGGCGTGGCCTTTGGTGTTTTGAAAATCGCATGGATCGTTCTCGCTGCCGTGTACCTCTACGATATTTCTGTCGAGACCGGACAATTCGAAATCATGAAGGAGTCGATCGCGGGAATCACCGCCGACCGCCGGCTGCAGGTGCTGCTGGTGGCTTTTTGTTTTGGAGCCTTCATTGAAGGAGCGGCCGGCTTCGGCGCGCCGGTCGCGATTGCCGGCGCATTCATGATCGGACTGGGATTCAAGCCTTTCCACGCAGCTGCGTTGAATCTGATTGCCAACACCGCGCCGGTTGCCTGGGGAGCCATCGGAACTCCGATTCACGCGCTCGCGGCAGTTACCGCTTTGCCGGAATCTGATCTCAACGCCATGATTGGCCGCATTCTTCCTTTTACCGCGGTCATCGTACCTTTCTGGCTGGTGCGAGCCATGGTCAGTTGGAAGGATACCTTCGAAGTATTTCCCGCCATTCTTGTAATTGGAGTTTCATTCGCTCTCACCCAGTTTTTCTGGTCCAACTTCGTGGACAGCAATCTGGTGGACATTATGGGAGGCGTTGTCTCCCTGGTCGCTGTCTTGATATTCCTTCGATTCTGGAAGCCGAAGAAAATTTGGCGCTTCGACTATGACGACCATCCGGCGGCTCTGCCCTCACCGACGGCGGGGATCACGGACCAGTTTGGCGGCGAATGGAAGCCGGAGAACTTCGATGGCCTGGTCAAAGTACACAAATACACTGCAGGACAAGTCTTCAAGGCCTGGACGCCCTTCGCCATCCTCTCGTTGTTTGTGTTGCTCTGGGGACTGCCCAAAATAAAACTTGCCATGAACCAGTCCACCACGCCGGCGTTTCGCGTGGTATTGCCGAACGGAAAACTGCGTCCCGGTCCTCCGGGATGGGATGTGCCTTACCTGCACAACGCCGTTTTTCGCGCCGCGCCGGTGGTTCCGAAGCCAACTCCTGAGCCGGCGCGATACGACTTCAACTGGCTTTCGGCCACAGGTACCGGATGCTTTTTTGCCGCAATTGTCTCCGGATTACTGCTCGGACAAGGCCCTGTGCAGCTGATGAGGATCTTCTGGAGGACTCTGGTTCGAATGCGGCTCGCGATGATTGCAATCTCATTTATGCTGGGACTGGGCTATGTGACACGCTACTCCGGTCTGGACGCGGTGTTGGGTCTGGCGTTTACTCGTACAGGCTGGCTGTATCCTTTCTTCGGTACTTTCCTGGGATGGTTGGGAGTTGCTCTCACCGGCAGTGACACTTCGTCCAACGCGCTCTTTGGCAGCCTGCAGCGAATTACTTCTCAACAACTCGGCATCGATCCAGTGCTGATGTGCGCGGCCAACAGTGCCGGAGGCGTGATGGGAAAAATGGTAGACGCGCAATCGATCACGATTGCTACAGCCGCCACCGAGCAGGTGGGCAACGAAGGAATTATTTTCCGTTATGTGGTGTGGCACTCGGTGGCGCTCGGTTCCATCGTTGGAATCATCGTTCTGCTCTACGCTTATGTTTTCAAGTGGGCCGTGCCACATGGGCTGACGTTCGTGAAGTAGGGAGGCTCTCTGCTGTCAGCTCTCAGCCCCTAATTAACAGCGCTCTTCCCAGATCGCAGGATCAATCCCACCTTTGCGCAAAGAACGCGCAAAGATGGGGCACCCTCCGCACAAATAGCTGTCCTGCCGCTCCGCGCCAATCCTATTGGCCTTCTTTCTTTTCCGGTTCTCTCGGCAGTGGCTTCTCGATGGGCTTGCGCGGCAGCATCTGGTCGCGCATAGCGGCATCGTAGACGAAGCCCGCGACAATTACGGCGGCCTGTTTCAGGTCTTCTGGCTGCAGGCGGTCATACACGTCCATGTTCGAGTGGTGCGTGCGGGTTTCGTAATCGAGGGGATCTTGAATGAATTGGAATCCTGGGATGCCGACGGCATCAAACGACAAGTGATCGGTGCCACCTGTGTTGCGCATGGTGAGAGTGGTCATGCCCAGATCTTTGAAGGGCTTCATCCAGGATTCGAAAATGGGAGCGACCGCTTCGTTTTCCTGCAGGTAAACGCCACGAATCTTGCCGCTGCCATTGTCCACGTTGAAATAAGCTGAGATCTTCGCCTGCTCCGGCTTCACCGTAACTTCACCGGCTTCGCGCCGCAGCAACGTCGGCATGTCTTTCATTGCGGGCTCATCCATTCGAGGGCGCGAACCGAAATGGTGCTCGACGTAACTCTGCGAGCCGAGCAGGCCTTGTTCTTCGCCGCTCCACAAGCCGATTCGTATGGTGCGGCGCGGCTTGATGTCGAGCGCCTTCAGGATGCGCACTACTTCCATCATCACGATGGTTCCTGCGCCATTGTCCGTCGCTCCCGTACCCGCGTGCCAGGAATCAAGGTGTGCGCCCAGCATTACCGCTTCATCTTTCTTGTCGGTGCCGGGAATTTCGGCGATGGTGTCGTACTGCATGGGGTCGTCATCATAAAAAGTGTTGGTGACATTTAGTTCAAGCGAAACGCTCTTCTTCTGCTGCAGGAACCGTGCGATGCGGGTCCAATGCTCGAGAGCCATAGTCAGCTGAGGAACTGTCGTTGTTTGACCGGACTTGTAGGATCCGCCGGACATCACAAAGACGGTTCCGCCGCCTGACGTCTGGCGGCTATGGTCGATCACGGCCAGCACTTTTTCGTCGGCGAAGAATTGGTTCAAATCCTTGATGAACTGCATGCGTTTTAGGAAGTCGGCTAAGCTTAAGGGCGGGTGTTCGGTGGCAGTCTGGTACTCAGCGAGTTTCGCCAGGTCGTCGTCGCTATAGCGTCTGTAAGGGGCCTCTATAATTGGTTTCGCCTCAATGTCGGTGCCGAGGATCACAATCATTCCTGCCAGCTTGCCCTTGTATTTGTCGAAATCTTTCTGGTCCTCGATGGTGGCGCGAATGCATTTCCCCTGCACCACGCCATTCGTTCCGGGCGTCCAAGCCTTCGGATAAGCAAGCAGCGTAAGCACATCCGGCGAGGTCATACGAACGTTGACGTATTGGTTAGCCCAACCGCGTCCAAACGGCCCCCAGGGTTCCAGGTGAGCGTTCGAGAGACCCATGGCGGTGAGTTGGTCGCGTGTCCACTCGTTGGCACGCTTCATGTTGGGCGAGCCAGTCAGCCGCTCGCCGATAGAATCCATTAATCCCGTGGCGAAATCCATTACCTTGGAGTCGTGAAAGCCTTCGTAACGGATGCGACCCATAGTCTCCAGGTCTACTTTTTCCTGGGACCGCGAGGAAATAACGGAACACATCACCAAGAAACAAGCCAGCCGCACAACCCTCTTCATGACCGAACTCCTGATGACCGAACTCCTGGTCTAAGTGATCAAACGGGGGATTATACAGCCTGGGTTTCGTGAAGGCGGGAGGCAAATTGTAGAGTTATTTCAAGAACAGTCGATGGCGTCATTCTTTTTTCCCTGAAGGCAGAGCAGAGGGGGCCGCGGCCTTTTCCTCCGACTTTCTTTCTTCCACTCCGGCAGATGGTTTCGCGCTTTTGTCTTCCGCGCCATTGTTGACCACTATGTATTGCACGATAAGCGAGATGCGGCGATTGGAAGCATCCAATGGGTCGTCGAGCTTGCGCAGGCGTTGATCCGCAAAGCCGCGAACTTGGGTGACCTGGTCTGGCCCGACTCCATTGGCCTGCATGAGGCGACGCGCTGCGTTGGCACGGTCGGAGGAGAGCTCCCAGTTACTGTAGTTGCCGGAAGCAGCGTAAGGCTTGGAATCAGTATGGCCCTCGATCGAAAGTTTGTTCGGTAGCTTACCCAGTTCCTGCGCCAGCGTGATCAGCAAATCGCGTCCGTCGGCATTCAACTTAGGACTGCCGCTGTCGAAAAAAGTGCCAGAGGCGGACTCCGTGAGTTCGATCCGGAGGCCTTCCGAGGTGACGGTCATCTCAACGTGGGTTTTGAGTTTATCGAAGTCGCGCATTTCCTGGATTTTCAGCTCGAGCTGATCTTTTAACTTGGGCATGTCGTCTTTCGTGAGAACGAAGTTCTCGCCGGCGCCGACATTGATGGATCCTTTTTTCTCCGCTGTGCCGTTTGGATCTCGGAAATAGCCGCCGACCGCCTCTTGAACCGGCTTGCTGCTGCTAAGAAGCCACAAGACGATGAACAATGACATCATCGCCGTAACAAAATCCGCGTAGGCCACCTTCCACGCGCCGCCGTGATGGCCACCGTGTCCGCCTTTTTTCTTCATGATGATAATGGGGCGCGTATTCTTGTCCATCAGGTTGGGCAGAGAGATGCCTAAGCGGAAGCCGCAGCGGCCGCAGGTGCTTGCTCGCCTCCTCCTTTGTTTCGGCAGGCGGCCTCAACCTCCTTGAACGAAGGTCGCACGTGGCCCGGAATTGCGCGTCGCGCAACTTCCACCGCCATGATGGGTGCCGTGCCTTTTAGAAAAGACACAATCAGAACGCGCAGTACGTAAAGATAGGAGTGCTCGTCGTCGGCAATTTTGACCATGTTGGCCGCGATGGGACCGACAAGCCCATAGCACAGAAGAATTCCCAGGAACGTGCCCACCAACGCTGCCGCTACCTTTTTCCCGATCTCTTCCGGAGGACCGCCCAGCGCGCCCATGGTAATGACGATTCCCAGCACGGCAGCCACGATTCCGAGTCCCGGCAGAGAGTCGGCCATACTGCTCAGCGCCGTCGTGGGCAGTGCGGCGCAATGATGATGAACCTCCATGTCGAGGTCCAACATTTGGTCAAGATCGAAGGCATCGACGCCGGTAATCGCCATGCGCAGTGAATCGCAGACAAAATCCCGGACGTGGTGGTTTTTCAATACCGCGGGGCCCTTGGAAAAGAGAGGACTTTTCTCCGGCTCTTCCACGTCATTCTCGAGCGCCATCAAGCCATCTTTGCGCGCTTTATTAAGCAGGTCGTACATCATCTTGAGAGAATCGATGTAAGCCTGCTTGGTGTACTTGGAGCCGCCAAAAACGCCGCCGATCCCGGCGGCAATTTGCTTGAGAATGTGAAGCGGATTGGCTATCAGCACCGTACCAATGGCTGCTCCGCCGATGGTGACCAGTTCCGCAGGCTGGATGAGCACCTGCAAATTGCCGTGCTCCATCAAATATCCCCCCACCACGCACCCGAAGACCACGACAAGGCCGATAATCGCAAACATAATTAGCTCGTGAGACCTTTTGTGGATAAGGCTGTGCCAGCCGGGGCGGCGGCCTGCGGCGGCGTAACTCGACCTCCACCGATCGTTTGCTGCGCACGCTGCAAAATGGATTCCACACTATCGCCGGGCTGGGCACCGGTACATCCGATAGAAAG
This sequence comes from uncultured Acidobacteriota bacterium, assembly GCA_963717205.1. Lineage (GTDB taxonomy): Bacteria > Acidobacteriota > Terriglobia > Terriglobales > Acidobacteriaceae > Sulfotelmatobacter. The sequence goes on from CAVQVP010000004.1 coordinate 413,648, forward strand.
TGCGATCGATAATTCTTCTCCCCACCACTTTATGGTGGCGCGGGAGAGCATCCTGAGCATGCGTGCACTAACGTCTTGCAGGGATTTCTCGCTGCAACCCATCAAAATTACTAGGAATTGATTGTCACCCCAGGTGCCCACCACGTCGGTTGGCCATACCGTATTCCTCAAAGTTCGACCCAGAACTTGGAGAATGGATCTGGCCGCCCCCTGCCCATACTTTGCTCGGAATTGGCTGAAGTCGTCGGTCGCTAGACACACAATGCCAAACGGGATGAGAAGCTCTTTGAACGTCCCCAGCGTTTCGCGCAGGTGGGATTGCATAATCGCTTGATTGGGCAATCCGGTTACTTCATCCAGGTAGCCGTGTTCCTTCATGCTGCGGTAGTTCGAGTTAGTACCATGCACGTCGAACTCGCCTTCGAAGGTCTGGATAATACCGATAATTGAGCCGTGCTTATCGCGCAGCGGGATTGCCCAGATGTGCACCTGGACCCGGTATCCCGATTTGTGGTGAATAAAGGTCATTGCCTCCCCCGGTTTGGCATCGTGCAATGCCGTCGTCAAGGGGCACTTCTCGTTGCACATCTCGCATCTGCTTTGGTCGCAATGAAGAAGAATATTTTCCGTGCAAGAGTGGCCCAGAACATCCATTCGTGAATAACCAGTGATTTGTTCCGCTCCGTCGCTCCAGAAAACAATTTTTTTCTCCAAATCGAGAACGCTCACTCCAATTTGCAACGTGTCGAGGATATTGCGGTAAATATCGGGATCCTGAAAGGCTGGCATGGGGGCTTTTGCGAGAACAATGCTGATTTATCCATCGGCAGAAGAGCTACCAACTTCAAACGGCGCCGGGCGGCGAGCGAGGAATTGGCAATTCCGCTTTCACAAGTCGCGAAATGCAGCATTTGCAATTACTTAGGGTATATAGCACTTTTGGGCAATCCAGTGGCACGAGAGTGCCATTTGCAAATTCCTGCGGCACATTTAACTTACTCGGTGAGCAGTTCTGGGGGAGGGCTGCCCGGGCGCCTCGATCTCAAATGAGATTCGAGGCGCTCGTTATTTTTGGTGGCAGGTATTAGATCTTTGATGTCAGGTCTTAGGGCTTTGCCCGAGACCAAAATCCTGAGACCCGAAACTAGTTCGTTGAGATGGTGAAGTTAACCGTGATCTTAGCCTCGGTCTCGACCGCTTCGCTGCCCTCCAGGTGCGGCTTGAAGTGCCATTGCCGCACGGCGTCCTCCGCGGCGGAGGCCAGGATGCGCGGTCCGCTCACCACGCGCAGATTCTGAATGATTCCGTCTCTGCCAATCAATGCCTTCAGAATCACCGACCCCTGCACTTTCATCTGTCGCGCCAGCAGAGGATAATCGGGCTTCACCGGGCGCGCCACTATCGCCGCCGCAACCGCGGACATCTGCACCCGCTCGGCCGCATCGCTGGTTAAGGTCGCGGCCATTTCCTTTGGCTCGGTGCTACCGCCTTCATCGATGGGTTGCACCGCGATTGATTCAGCGGGTGTGCCGGGTTGCAAGTCCACGCGCACGGAACTGCTGCCGGGCCGGATAGTACGATGCGTATCGCCAGCGACCACTTCTACATCCAGCGGGGGTAAGACTGTGCGAGCGCTAATGGTCACTGGAGGAGGATCTGGAAGATCCTGTGCGGAAGGAGTGATCGCATTGGCTTCAACCGTGACTCGGTGTTTCCGCCTTGGTTGCGGTGTGGCCGCTAACGGCGATTTCGCGACTGAAGCGGGAGGGTGCACTGGAACAGCCTTAGCCACGGGAGAACGCTCGATTGGCTCATCGAATTCCGCTTCCTGCTCATCCGGAAACCAGAAATCACGATTACGCCATAGGACGAAGCCCAGCGCAACCAGAAGCAGACAGAGGGATGCCAACATCAACTTACGCTGTTTCGGATCCTCGGGCGCAATCCTGAGGAAATCTGCCAGGAAGGCGCGATCCGTTTTCGGTATGATCGATCGCAGATCGAACATTCAGGAACCTAAGGTCGTCTTGGGCGCGCTACTATCAGTATGCCCCGCAAGAGTGCGAAAGGCCAGCAAAAGGTGCGTGGAGCGAGGCTTCTGCTCCCGTTATGATTCTGATTCTGGGCTTATGGAGTCGGGACGTAACTTCCAGAGGGTCTTGTGAATCCCATGACTGGCTGGTTGGGTAAGCCTCACCGTCGAACACTGGTCGACATTAGCTATTTGCAAACGCAGATTATGAAGGTCCGGGCATGAAAAATCTGGGCACGAAAAACAACGACCGCCGAATGGAAGAAAAGAAGTTCCGGGGCGTTACCCGGCGCGAGTTGCTCAAACTGACGCCGGTGGTTGCGCTGGGGGCTTTTGCCATTCCCGGCTTGCAGGAACGTCTGCTCAAAAAGGGGCTTGGTTTTAGCGACTGGGTATCGGAGCGGCTTTTCCGCCCGGGCCATTTTGCTCCGACTTTCGACGATGCTGATGTTGCCCCCTTCGCGAAGTTTCCCATCAACGGCTACGACATCGACGACCCTGGAGTGGACCTCGACACTTGGACGTTAACCGTCAGCGGTGCCGTGCAGAGGCCTGGTGAATACAAACTGGCTCAAGTGCAGGGCCTCCCTCGAATTCGGCAGAACACGCGCCACATTTGCGTGGAAGGCTGGGATGTGATTGGACGCTTCGGCGGTGCGCGCCTGTCGGAATTTCTGAATTTGGTCGGTGCCGATCCCACCGCTCGCTTTATCACAGTGAATTGCGCCGACGATTATTACGAATCGTTGGATATGGCCACGGCGCTGCATCCGCAGAGCCTGCTTTGCTACGAAATGTACGATCAGCCGCTCACTCGGGAACACGGAGCCCCTCTGCGCCTGCAGATTCCTACCAAGGTTGGCTACAAGCAGGCAAAGTATCTAACTGAGTTGAAAGTCACGAATGTGCTCGATAAGGTCGGCTACTGGGAAGATCAGGGTTATTCATGGTTTTATGGCTTGTAGCATTGGCATCTCGCTGGCCGAGGCGAGCTTCTGCAAGCTAGGAGTGGAGGTTTGAAAATGAGCGGAGCAGTCATCGAAATTGTTAAGCCGCACGTCAAAGACGAAGACACCGACGTCGAACCCAGAGTTGTGACGCGCGCGGTCTACGAGCATCCGTTCGTCGTGCGGCTCTGCCACTGGATCAATACCGTCGCTCTATTCGTGATGGTGGGCAGCGGGTTGCAGATATTCCGCGCCTTCCCCAGCTTTGGCGCCAAGATTCCTCAGAAGGATTTGCTGCATTGGCCGAAAGCGTTCGCCATTGGCGGATGGTTGGGCGGGGCCTTGCAGTGGCACCTCACCTTCATGTGGATCTACATCGGAACCGGCACTCTCTATCTCGGGTACCAGCTTTTCAGTGGCAATTACCGCCAGGTCTTGTTCACGCATCGCGATATCCCGGGCGTATGGCCCATGGTGAAGCATTATTTTTTCTTCGGACCGAAGCCGCCGCTTCGCGAAGCCTATAACCCATTGCAGAAACAGGCTTACACCAGCGCGATTGGTTTGGGCGTCCTCTCCGTCCTGACCGGCCTCGCCGTATGGAAGCCGGTTCAATTCTCCTGGCTCGGCCGGTTGATGGGAGGATTTCACTACGCTCGCATCTGGCATTTTGCCGTGATGTGGGCGATTTTATTTTTCGTGCTCGGACATCTGGTGATGGTGATCCTGCACGGCTGGAACAATTTCGTTTCGATGCTGACCGGTTGGAAGAAAGATCCGGAGTACTGACCGGATTGTAGCTGAGGGCAACCTGTTAAAGCAGCGCTCATGGCATGGCGAAAGCCATACCCTGATACGAACCTTGACGGCATGTGGTGCAATTAAGATCCGCATCAGGGCGCGCTCGCAGGTACGGCCAGGTAAGAAATGGGCTTTAGCCCTTGATGGTCCACGCGCGCCACCGAGGATTGCGAACAAGATGTCCGAACCCGACATGGTGTTGACCAATCCCGAGCAGACCACACCGACGCGCGAGCAGGATCTGATTTTGAACGTGCAGCGCGGCAAGAATGAGTTGTTCTATGAATTGGTCCGGCCTTATGAACGGCGGGTGTATGCCGCGGCTCTAGCGATTCTGCGTAATGAGCAAGATGCCGAGGACACCGCGCAGGAAGCGATGTTGAAGGCGTTCGCAAATATCCGGCAATTCCGGGCCGAGGCGCGCTTCAGCACCTGGTTGATCCAGATCACGGTGAATGAGGCCCTGATGCGCCGGCGAAGGGAGCGAACTGTGGTGATGGAAGGCATCGACGATCGTCGCCCCGACGAAGAAGCCGAATACGCGCCCCGGGACTTCGCCGACTGGCGGGAGATTCCGTCGGAAGCGCTGGAACGCAAGGAAGTTCGGCAACGTCTGGCGGAAGCCCTGGCCACTCTCGATCGAAAGTATCGTGAGGTTTTTGTGATGCGCGATATGGAACATTTGAACATCCAAGAGACGGCGGAGGCCCTGGGGATTTCTGTCGCTTCGGTGAAGACGCGGCTGTTGCGGGCGCGGCTGATGCTGCGCGATCTTCTGGCCGCCGGATGGGAGCAGGGCTGGTTCAGCCGGCTTCCATTCGAGAAGGGGAACAAACCATGGTAGAGAGCAAAGCGAACTGCGAACAGGTGTGGCGAGAGATTTCGAATTACGTCGACGGGGGAGTAGATCAGGCTTTGCGTCAGACGATGGAGGAACACTTCCAAAGCTGTAAGCGGTGCGCCTCGGTGCTGGCAGGGATGCGCAATGTTGTCCAGCTGTACGGAGATGAGCGGATGCTCGAGGTGCCGGCGGGTTTCAGCCGGAGGTTAGAAAAGCGGCTGGCGAGCGACGTTGCCGTGCAGGGGAAGAGATGGTCGAGTTGGTCGGCGTGGCTGGTTCCGGTGGCGGCGATGGCTCTGATCGCCGGGAGCGTGGTCCTGATGAACTCGCTCACGTTCAAGAATTTCGTCCAGTCGCGGCATGCACAACCCGGTAATAATATTCCTCCCGACCTGGTGGTTGTGGTTTCAGACGGATCGAAGCTCTTCCACGTGCCGGGTTGTGCGTTCATCCGTGACAAAGCCTCAGAGCGGACGATGACCGCGAAAGAAGCGATGCGGGATGGCTATGTGCCCTGTACGCGCTGTCTGCGCCAATATCTGAAGACGGGGCTGATACCACCGTCAGGGCAGCAGGTTGCTGCAACTGCTTCAGAGGTGGAAGAAGAAGATCAGGAGCAAGAGGAAGATCTGAGTACGGCTGGACATTAGGAAAATAGCGCGGACCGATGGCCCGCGCTTGCACGCGGACGGCGATTAGTTCGGCTTCATCTGGTCGTTCTTCATGCTGTCGTCCTTCTTCATGTCATCGTTCTTCATGCTGTCGTCCTTCTTCATCTGGTCCTTCTTAGCCATTTTCTTGGCCTTCTTGTCCTTCTTCATCTCGTCTTTCTTCATCGAGTCGTTTTTCATCGAATCGTCTTTTTTCATCTGGTCTTGCTTGGTGTCGTCTTGCTTCATTGAATCCTGGCTGGTGGATTGGGCGAAGGCTGCCATCGAGGCGGCCAACATACAGGCGAGCGTCAAACTGGTGAACATCTTCTTCATGGTTTTCTCCTTGGAGGTGAGTATCGAGTTCGGTTGTCCGGCAGGTTTGCACCTGCGGGCTGAGATGGGATGAGCCGGCGCCGCAGGAAGTTACAACATGGACGCAGAAAGGATCAGCCACAGGGACACCGCAGCGGCTTAAAGCCGCTATTGATTTTTGTGGGTTTTTGCGGCGCGGCTGGAAGCCGCGCCCTTCCAAAACGAGGCTGTCAGCAGGCGAGCTGATCGCGAGAGATCTTCAATCCGCTTAAGTTCCCGAGCGCTGTCACGGCGACCGATTCCGTCTTGAAGAATTCCTGGGCCAGCGTTTGCAGATCTTCGGCCGTTACCGCTTCTATCTTCTCGATGAGCTCGTCGAGATCCTGGAAGTGATCAAAGTACATTTCCTGGCGGGCGAGATTCGACATGCGCGCAGTGCTGGATTCGAGTGACAGCATCAGGCTGCCTTTGAGCTGGTCTTTGGAGCGGCGCAGCTCTTCCTCCGGCACCGCCTGAGTTTTCAGGTTGCGGAATTCGTTCACCACCGACCGCACCACTTTCGCCGCCGAAGCCAGAGAAGTGCCGGCGTAAACGGCCATGCATCCGGTGTCCCGGTAGGGATTGAGGTCGCTGTAAATAGAATAGGCCAGACCCTGGCGCTCGCGGATATTCTGGAACAGCCGCGAACTCATGCCTCCGCCAAGCAGAGTGTTCAGAATGTAGCCGGCGTGGCGCTTCTCGTGGGCAATGGGATAGGCCGGAACTCCAATACAGAGCTGCACCTGTTCAAGCGCTTTCTTGTTGCGCAGCACGATGCGGGGAACAATTTTCGGCTCCGCGGAGTGGAAGCCGTTCTGGGCCGGTTTCAGATGCTCGAAGTGCTTCACCACCAGATCGACGAAGTGATCGTGGTCAAGATGTCCGGCGGCAGCCACGATAATGTTGCCGGGCGCGAAGCGGTGAGAGTAAGTGTCGAGCACAGCCTGCCGCTCGAATCGCTTCACCGTTTCCTTCGTTCCAAGGATAGGCTTACCCAGAGGATGGTCTTTCCAGAAGTTTTGGGTGAAGATTTCGTGGACGAGGTAATCGGGATTATCCTCGTCCATCTTAATTTCTTCAAGAATTACGCCGCGTTCGCGGGCAATGTCTTCGGCATCGAATGTAGGGTGGAGCACCAGGTCTGTGAGAATCTCGAGTGCGACAGGAACGTTCTCGTCGAGCACCTTGACGTTGAAGCAGATGCACTCCTTCGATGTAAAGGCGTCCATGTTGCCGCCGATGGAATCGACTTGCCGGGCGATCTCCTCGGCCGTGCGGTGTTTGGTCCCCTTGAAGACCATGTGTTCGATGAAGTGGGAGATGCCGTTGGCCTGGGGAGTTTCATCCCGCGAGCCGGTTTCGAGCCAAATGCCAATGGAAGCCGAACGGATGTGTTCCATCCGCTCGGTGATGACGGTGAGGCCGTGGGGCAACACCTGACGGCGAATATTGCGAACTTCTTTTACCATGATGAATTCTTAGGTTGTAGCTCAACTTCGAATATGAATTGGATGCGCTAGCGAGAATGCGGAAGCTCCCAGCGCGGCACTACTATTCTTACACATCTAACGCATCTAGGAGCGGCGTGCGACAATAACGTATTAGTTGTTTAGAATCATTACCTTGAAAGGATTTAGGCAAGTTCCACATCGGCACTGGAAAGAGAAATAGGCTGTCCAATGGGCGAACATTTGAAATTGCCCCTGCTCGGCATGGACCGTGGGGAGATCACCGCTCTAGTGAGCGATGCGGGCGAGCCGGGCTATCGGGCCAAGCAGATCATGGACGCGGTATACCGCCAGCGCGTGGGAACACTGGAGGAGATTTCCACGCTGTCTCGGGAGTTTCGCCAGCGGCTGTCGCAGAGTGGCGTCACGATTGGGACGGCGCGGATTGAGAAGAAGTTTGAGTCGGTGGATGGGACGGTGCGGTATTTGATTGGGTTTGGTGATGGGCAGAGTGTGGAGACCGTTTGGATGCCTGAGGGTGATGGCGGGGAAGCGGGGGATGGGTCGGAGGCTGGTGAGGAGGCGGAATCCGGTCCAAATACCCCAGAGGCTAAAGCCCGTTCGGAAGGGGATGGGCCTATCGCAGCGCTGAAGCGCTGCGCCACCCAGAAGCCTAGTCGCTCGACGATCTGTATTTCAAGCCAGGTGGGCTGCGCCGTGGATTGTCAGTTCTGTCTGACCGCGCTACTAGGGGTAAAGCGCAATCTGACTGCGGGTGAGATTGTCGGCCAGGTTTGCGAGGTGCTCAAGGATCAGAAAGTCTCGCCGCCGGAGGATCGCGTCAACCTGGTTTTCATGGGCATGGGCGAACCGTTCTTGAATTACGACAATTTCATGAAGGCGGCGCGTCTACTGGTCGAAGCCGTGGGCATTGCGGAGCGACGAATGACCGTCTCGACGGCGGGGATCGTTCCGCGGATTCTTGACTTTGGGGGAGAGACTATCCGCCCGAAGCTCGCAATTTCTTTGAATGCATCGAACGATGAGTTGCGCACGCGGCTGATGCCGCTGAACAAGAAGTGGAATCTGGAAATGTTGATATCGGCGGCGCGGGAGTTTCCTCTTCGCACGCGCGAATACATTACCTTCGAATACGTGCTGCTTGGAGGCGTGAACGACGAGCCGCAAAACGCAAGGGAAGCCGCGGAGTTGCTACGCGGGCTGCGGTGCAAGGTAAATCTGATCGCGCTGAATCCTGGGCCGGGAATTGACTTTACAACGCCAGCGGAAGAACGAGTGGAGGCGTTTCAAAGGATTCTCCGGGGCGCGGGCATTCCTGCCTTTGTGAGGCGTCCCCGAGGCAGGGATATTTACGCGGCCTGCGGCCAGCTCAAGCGAACCGTTGATATTTCCACGCAACCCGGGACGCTGCATAACGTCTGATGCTTTACCTTCGTGACACTTCCTGACCTTAGTGGTCGGGCTTTTTCTATCGACCCCTAAAACTCACCCCATAACCGAGGTAACTTCAAAGCTCACTCTTACCATGCTAGCCTCGACATGTGCATGTGTAATCAGTAACTTCCAATAATTCTATTTATATTCGGAATGCCTCGACTTCCTATTTTCCGCTTGGGCAAGGAGCCCGAAAAGCTGGCGCCGCCAAAGTTGATCGCGGCGACGCCGTCAATTGCCCTCGAAGGCCTCGCCGTCGGCGTGGACAATCTCCGGCACGACGTCGTTCTCAGCCCGCGCTTTGTAGAGGCAACCCGGGCGCACGTGATGGGGCTGATTGTCCGCCATGGTGAACTGGAGGGACTGTTGGCGGCGGAGGCCCCGCTGCGCAACCAGGGGCCGGTGTGGATGAGAAAAGCCGCCGCACCAACAATCAGCAGCAGCCCAGGGGAGAAAGGTGACTGGAAGGCGCTGCTCGCCGAGTTACATCTGGCGTCCCTGAATCGCGCTAAGAAAGAAGAAAGGATTTCTGTTGATTTGCTGGCGCGGCTCGCCGTGACCAAATTTCTCCGCACTGAGATGCACCAGCAGTTTGCTCAGGTACTAGAGCGCTGCCGCGTTCTGCTCAAAACCTACGAAGGCATACGGCAGGGAAAAGGCGTGGAATATCGCGAGCGCGTAGCGGCTTTCCAGGTGCGCAAGAAGATTATTCTGCGCAAGACGGGCCAAGATCTCTTCGAGACCCTGCGCGAAATCGAGAAGGAGACGTTGGCCCGCACACGGCGTTCATTCTTCGGAGAGGCTAAGCTGCGCCAGGCCACAGCTGGCGAAGTAAACGACGAAAAGAATGGAGCAGCCAGCAGTGCAGCCCTTGCCAGCTACGGCCTCTTCGTGAATCGCCTCGCATTTTCCGAAGATGGCCGCGACGATTACTTGTGCGCCGAACACTATGTCATGCTCGGCAACTGGGATCGCGATCCCGACCGCTATCCGCGATTGCAGGATGTGGTGTGGAGCTTCATGCGTTCGCTTTACGGCGAACCAACGACTACCGAAGTTATCGATTCCTGGCTGTGCGCTCCGGAAAATTCGCGTGCACTAGTGGGCACTGGCACCCCCGATGATTCGACGGCGGAAGGTGTGGCCCAGCAGGAGCGACTGGCGAAGTGGGTACGTCTGCTCGAAGACGAGCAGGTGATGGAGTGCGTGATTGCTTCGTACTACACTGTGCCCTTGCTCAGTGAGTACGCTCCGCGCATTAATCCGCAGCAACTCAAGAACGCTCTGATCTCACGGCCTGAATGCGACCGTGTGGAGCGCATGATTCAAGAGCATGGCAAGCTCTCGCCGGCCAGCTTATATGCGGCTGTGGCCAAGGTCGCCGGTTGCAGAGGCGCGGAGCGAGCCAAAGTGGCGGCTCGCTTTTTGCAGGATTTTTCCCAGTATCACCGCGATCTGCGCCGGCTGGAAACGCTGAACGCCGCGCTCGATTCAGTGAACCTGGTGAGCACCGAGAAGCTGCGCGAGCTTTCCCGCATGAACGGCACGCTCTACGAGTTCTTTCTGCCGGAGGAGCAACAGCAGCCGGAGGAAGACCGCGTATTGCGGCACGTGGTGCTCAAGGCCGATGTTCGCGACTCTACCCGGCTCACCCGCACATTGATGGAGAAGGGCCTCAATCCTGCCTCTTACTTCAGCCTGAATTTTTACGACCCGGTAAACAAGCTGCTCGGCAAGTATGGGGCGCAAAAAGTTTTTCTCGAGGGCGACGCCATCATCCTGGCAATCCTTGAGCGTTCCGGGGAGCCGGAGCTCGCCGTCAGCCGGGCCTGTGTGCTGGCGCGGGAAGTGATCGAGATTGTGCGCGGCTACAACGAATTAATGCAGCGCTCCGGAATGCCGGAGCTTGAGTTGGGCGTGGGGATTACGCTGCAGGAGTCAGCGCCGCTCTATCTCATGGACGGCAAACATCAGATTATGATTTCCGAAGCCCTGAATGAGAGTGACCGTCTTTCCTCCTGCAACAAACGCGCCCGCAAGGTTATGGAATCGCAGGCGGGACCGTTCCACGTGTATGTGTTTCAGGCTGCGGGCGCCGAGGAGTCTGGAAATCCGGAAGACTGCGTCATCAGCTATAACCTGGGCGGCATTCGCATGAACGAAGCTGCATTCCGCAAGCTGGAGCAGGAGATTTCGCTGGTGCCGCTCACGGTGAAGCTGCCGCCCTCAGCCTCGTCAGATAAGGGAGAATACCAGCTATCCTGCGGCACTGTGCCGGTGGACCGTGACATTTTCCGCAAAATTGTTGTGCGCCAGAGCCGCGTGCCACGAGTCAACGCGGAGGACTTCTCAGTCGTGGGCTGGACTGAACGAAACTATTACGAAATTTGCACCGACCCGGCAATTTACGCCGCGCTGGAAAAGAAGAAAGCGGCGGCCCGGTAAGAATTCATTTGAGCCTTCAATAAGGCCCTATCAAACTTAGAAGTTTGATCCCGTTTTCCCCGGCCGAAACGGAATCCAAAACGTGGCTTCCACCTCTACGGGAGCGCCGTTCTTCGTGGCGGGCTCAAATTGCCACTTGGCGATGGCTTCGCTCGCGAAACGGTCAAGTTGTTCGTCAACGCTGCGCAGTATGTGGACGCTGCCCACCGTACCGTCCGTGTGGATCACAGCATAGAGGATGACAGTTCCGCTCACATTCTGCCGCATTAGTTCCAGAGGATAAGCGGGATCGACTTTGCGCGTTGCCGAGGGCGCAGAGAGATCGTCGGGAGGTGCGACGGAGGGAGATGCGCGCTCCGCGGCCTGGCGAGAATAAGACTCTGCGGAGTTGGCATCCGCTTTCAGCGGCGCAAAGTGAATAATCCAACTTCCTCCGGCAGAGTTCAGATTGGGCATGTTAAGGCTGAGGGAATAAAATCTGCGATTTCCGAAAACCGGGCGCTCCACATCAGAAAGTTTGCCCTCACTCTCGGGTCGCGATGCGCGCGCGGAGACCCGTGGCGGTCGCGCGCTTGCAATCAGGTTCGGGTTAACCGAATTGGCGCTTAAATCCGTGGGGCCGATTTTGCCCGCAACCGGCGAGGTGACCGGATTTGAGCTCTTGCCCACGTACAGTCCCGACGGCACGTCACTGCTTTTGCTATCAGACCGACTTGCGTTTGCTTTTCCGCTTCCTTCCCCAGTCGAAGCTCCGGCCGCGCCAGACGCGCCCCGATGGCCCTCCGGCGTTGCCGAGAAGGTGCCGCGGCGATTGCCCGCAGCGGGCTCGGGGGGCGCGCCCACCGCGGGGTGAAGGCTGAGCGCAATCACATTTCCGCCTGCGCGGGAGCCACCGGACGCGCCCAGCGAAGGCGGCGGAGCGATGACTTGATTGGATCGACTGCTCAAGGCTGTAGAGCTTCTGGCTGGCAGCGCGCGTTGTTCATTCAGCGAAAGCTGCGGAGCTGGGGCAATCACCGAACTGTGCCCAATATTGAGATCGCCCAGACGCCGGTCGGCGGTGGCCTCTACAGCCGGCGGCGGTGCGATCACAGCTGGCTGCGGACCCATCAGCGCCGGTACGTTGGCCCGCGCGGCGTTTTGTGCATCCCGCATATCCGTTGGCGGCGCAATTACAGACCGTTCCATCCGCGGCGCGAGACGCGATGTTTCCGATGCTAGGACGACCGGCGCTGGGCCGATCGGGATCTGCGGTTCCGCCTGCCAGGCAACAATGTTGGGCATGGGAACATCGTGTTTTAGTTGGACGTGGGGCGGCGTGACGATGGTCTGTGAGCGGTTGTCTGCTTGGGGTGGCACCGAAATGATGGGCTGGGCAGAATACTCCGGATCAGCCTTTTGCGTGTGCGCTGGGGCCGCAGGGAGGGTGTTGATCGGCGGCAGATACTCCGATGGAGTGTAATAAACGACTTCAGAAGGGGTGAATATGGGTTGGGGGTCGGCGTGAGGCTGTAAGGCGAGCAATTGCGATCCCTCCCAGATCGCTACGAGCACGAGAAAGTGATATGCGCCGGACTGCAGGAACCGGAGCCACGGCAATCTGCGCTCGACGAAGACGTCTGGCCAGAAAGCAGCGGGCGCGGACGAAAGGTGCGGAGCGGATTTCTTCAGCTGAAACAATTCGCTTAGATTCTGCAGAAAGTTGCGAGACCAAGGGTCCGGCGTAATCAGCAGACGGATATCCCTTCCCTGTAGTTGGCTCTCTGCTGGTTGGACGCTGCCTGGCGTCGCTGCGCACATCCGTCTATCTTAGATGCTCGGGCGCCTTCATGGGCAGATTGTTGCAAAATCGGGAGGGCATGTGTTTTGTTGTGGGCGCAGTACGATAAATGCCGGTACGATAAATGCCGGCTAGGGAGTTTCCATGAAGATGTTGCCTGCCATTCTCGCCGTCGCTTTTGTCGCGTTTCCGCTCGACTCAGCGCATCCTCAGGATTCCAAGACTGTGCCTCCGGGCGAGGGAAAACCCTCCGTGGCGCACGTGGCGACGCCGGGTACGGAGTACTCCGGAATGTACAGCTTTTTGAAAGATGGAGAGTTCGTGCAAATTACTGTGGAGGACGAGGGCAGGGTGACCGGATTCATCTCCCGTTACGGAGAAGGAGGAAGCGACAACGCAACCTTTCTTGATCAGTTTTTCCGCAGCGGCAAGTTGGAAGGCAGCAAGCTCAACTTTACCACCGCTGCGGTGCACGGGGTCTGGTTCGATTTCAAGGGGACGGTGGAGCGCGGCGATGGAAAAAATCCCAGCGACGAATCGTATTACGTGCTGAAGGGAACCCTCGCCGAGAACGTAAACGATGCAGCGAAGAATGTGACAACGGTCTCGAGCGATGTGGTATTCAAGAGGTTCCCTCAGGAAGCGCCGCCGGCCAAAAACTAGTAGTCATCTAGTCATCTCATAAATGGTTTCGGGAAGTAGTCATCTCATAAATGGTTTCGGGAAGGGCACGGCTTTCAGCCGTGCCGCCCAGTACCAGTAAGAACGCGGGCTTTAGCCCCTGAGGGACCGAGTCCGAAAAGAATTTCCTGCCGTGAGATGTTAATTGCGAAATCGTCCCCAAGGTTGCTGCGTACCCGGTACTGACGACTGGAACCTACTGACCAGCGCGGGCGGGTGAAATGACGAGGTGGCCGGCCGGTTTCTTCTTTGTGTCCGGTTTCTCCTGACCGTAAACCAGGTCCAGTCCGCCTTCAGCCGTCGACGAAGCATCGGCCAATGCTGCGGCCAACGCCCGAAACGAACGGCTTACTTCCTGACTCTCTTGTAGCACCACCGGCGAGCCGTGATCGATAGCTGGCGAGATTGCCTGAAACGCATTTGGAATCTTCCACAATACCTTGCAGCGAGTGGAATGCTCAACGTCGTCGTCAGTGAAACCAGGAATCTTTTTGTATCGATTCAAAACCATTCGCAGCCGGTTTCTGCCCGCCCCTTCTTCGAGGTAGGCTTGGATGCGGCCCGCGCTCCACAGCGAAACCACATCCGTTTGCGCAACCATGAGCACCGCGTTCGAAAGATCGGAGAGCAGGCGCGTGGTTGCATCGAGCCGGCTGGAGGCATCGATTACCACATAGCGGTAGTGATTCACGAGCAGATCAAAGAGGCGCGCCAACTCAGCTGGGGTCGGGATCGACTGATAAGGCTGCTGCGGGCCCGCGAGAAGATGCAAGCCGTCTTTGGCAGTGGTCATCAGGCCATCGAGCAGGGAAGCGTCGAGGCGATGCAAATTTTCGAGCGCGTCGGGCACGCCGAAGCTGGGACGCAGGTTGAGATGCAAGTGAGCGTGGCCGACAGGTGCAAAATCCACTAGTACAACGTTGCCATAAGATTGCTGCAAAGCTACAGCGGTATTGACCGCGGCCGTGGTGGCTCCCGCTCCCCCCTTTGCGCTGAGGAAGGTGAATATGCGAGCCTTGCCCGGGCCCCCTCGGCTGCGGGTGCGGTTAGAACTGAAACGCGTGAGAGCTTCGAGAAGCGCCTCAGAGCCGGCGTTGTCATCCAGATATTCCCCGGCTCCGGCGCGCATACTGGCCACGATAGTGGTCGGCTGCTGCATGCTTCCGTTGGCAAAAATTGCCAACTGGAGGGTGTTGGCTTGTATGAGTTCAATAGCCTTGATGGCACGCTGCGGATTCTCCGCAGGGATATCTACGATGACCACCTCGGCACGGAAATCCTGAATCTGACGAAGGATGGGATCAGTGGGTCCGACAGGAAAGCCCACGCCGCTGAAAACAACCCGGCCCAGCCGCGTAGCTTCTACGCGGCTCTGCAACTGCGATAAATGATCCCGATCTTCGGTAAGGAGCGCAACGGCGATCCCATGCATCGTACGGTTCTCGCTGATTTCTCTCGGTGTTTGCATGTTAAATAGGGGGAGTACTCTCGGCCAAGTGACCTACGTAATGAGCTGAGAGCACATGCACACAATTCGCGCGGAGAACGCAGAAGCGGTCTGCAAGATGAAAAGCCTTGGGGGAAAGGCGCACCGCAGGAGCAACTCCCAACCACTCCGCAACAGTGAAAGCATTCTAAGCGAAGCCACGGAGTTTGAAAAGGGGCGCCGACAGAAATAAAGTGTGCCGGTGGAAGCCCACTGCGGGCTAGAACAGGTCGCTTTGGGAGAACGCCCGTGCGAAGCGTTTTCAGCTCGTGGCGTTGCGCGGACTGGCTGACACTGTGGGAGCCGGACGTTCAGCTTCGCACGCCCCATGCAGGGCCGAAATGCGGCGATAGTCGGCGGAATCATCCTCAGTCTCGGAAAGATATTCGTAGCCGCTCAAGCAAACTGCCACGCCGATTTTGGTCTCAGCAGACTCTATCCTTGCTAATCCGTTCGTGAGTTCGGCGGGGGCTTCACGCTGCCAGCCGATATCCGCGGGTTTAACAACGCGCAAAACCCGGCCTCGGCAGCGGACGCGCATGTTCTCGCCCAGGGTGATCTCGGAAGGCATTCTCAGAGTGAGTTCGATCTCCGCTCCCGGGCTGATTGCCATGTCGGTGAAAAAGAAAACTCCGCGAGAACTCAGGTCCTGGGTAAAACCCAGTCCTTCGGTTCCGGAGGCAATGTCCCGCAGCGAGACTGGAAGGTTAAAGCCGAAGCGCTGTCCAATACGGCGTTCAACACCAACCGGAGGAGTCGTCATGCTAGTGTTCCTTCCTTAGGGATTCGCCGGGGAGAGAACAACTGCAACTGTAGCGCAGTCCGGCTCGTCTGGGAAGTCAAAAAAATCGCATCCGATTATTGTTTCTAAAACTGTCCCAAACTGAAGATTCTGATATCCCTCTTGGACTCTCTCGACCGCAATTTCAAGTCCGCATTCAAGTTATATTGGTCTAAAGGCCGGTGGTTGTCATCCAAAGAAGCGAACGTGTCCGAGACCAGAATCCCGATTCAGGAAAACGCGACAGGGAACGGCGGCAATACCGCGCCAGCGCAGGCATCGCGCTGGCAAGTGGCATGGCGGGCGCTTCGACACCGTAATTTTCAGCTCTTCTTCAGCGGGCAACTGATCTCCCTGATCGGCACATGGATGCAGACTGTGGCGCAATCGTGGCTGGTTTACCGGCTGACTGGTTCGGCGCTGCTGCTGGGATCGGTCGGATTCGCCAGCCAGGTCCCCGTATTTCTGTTTGCGCCGCTGGGCGGGATCACGGCCGACCGCATCAATCGCCGCCACATCGTGATCGCCACCCAAACCGCGGCGATGCTTCTTGCACTTATTCTGGCAGCTCTGACGCTAACCGGGAAGGTTCACGTCTGGCATGTTTTCGTGCTGGCCGGTTTGCTGGGAGTGGTGAATGCATTCGACATCCCGGGACGGCAATCTTTTCTGGTGGATATGGTCGGCAAGGACGATCTGATGAATGCGATCGCGTTGAACTCTTCCATGTTCAATGGCGCCCGCGTGATCGGTCCAGCAATTGCGGGGATTTTGGTGGCGAAGATTGGCGAAGGCTGGTGCTTCTTTGCCAACGCGTTGAGCTATATCGCCGTGATCATTGGATTGTTATTGATGAAGGTGCAGAGTCCGCTGCGTGCCGCCATGGCGTCGCCGTTCGAGCACATGATGGAGGGATTTCGCTTCGTGAACCGAACTGCGCCGATTCGGGCGCTGCTTCTCTTATTGGGCCTGGTGAGTCTGGTGGGAATGCCTTATGCGGTACTGATGCCGATTTTCGCCGATCAGATTCTGCACGGCGGAGCGCGCGGGTTGGGCGTCCTGATGGGCGCTACCGGCGTGGGCGCTCTTCTGGGCGCCCTGACTTTGGCTTTCCGCGAAGGAGTGAAGGGTTTGGGGCGCTGGGTGGCATGGTGCAGCGCCGGATTCGGAGCCAGCCTGGTGATTTTCTCGGTGTCGCACACATTTTGGATTTCTGTGATTTTGCTGCTGCCCGTGGGCTACACGATCATGCTGCAGATGGCAAGCTCGAATACTCTGATTCAGGTGATGGTGCCCGATGCGCTGCGAGGCAGGGTAATGGCGGTCTATTCGATGATGTTCATGGGGATGGCGCCGATCGGAGCGTTGCTCGGCGGCGCCCTTGCCGAACGATTAGGGGCACCCCTGACCGTTGCGATCGGCGGCATGGCATCACTCGCAGGCGCCTGCTGGTTTGGATTGCAGCTTCCGAAGATTCGTGTGGAGGCGCGGCGCTTGATCGTAGCTCAAAACGTTGCCAGCGGCGAGCCTGCTGAGATGACGGCGCAGGCCGTCGAAGATTAGATCCATCCACAAATATTCCGGATTGAAAATTCCAATCGAGTGAATGCATCGCTTGCATAGTTAGCGATCCCTCGCTTATTCCTTGAACATCGATACGGGATCGTGATATATCCCCTTGTTATCTCACCACTTACTGCAAGTACATGAGTGCACCGTTCAAGGGGCGAGTGAGCTAAGAACAAATCGTCCACTCGGAGGACAAAATGAAATCACTTTGGAAGATGCTGGTGGCCTCGAGTCTTTTCGTCACGCTATCCGCTGGAATGACTTTCGCGCAAGGCGGAGCCACGGGGGCTATCGAAGGCGTGGTCCAGGATGCATCTGGAGCCGTTATCGCAAATGCCAAAGTGATCGTCAAGAACGAAGCTACGGGTGAAGTGCTGCGCCAGACAACAAGCGACGCGGCGGGTTTGTTCGTAGTTACTCTCCTGCCGGTAGGCACCTACTCGGTCGAGGTGGCGCAGCCGGGTTTTCCCGTCACCACATTTCCGGGGATAGTCGTGCGCATCACGGAAACAACCCGCATGACCGCCGTGCTCAAAGTGAGTACGGTGACGCAAGTCGTGGAAGTCCAATCCCAGGTGGAGCAGGTAAACACAACCGACGCCACCACGGGCCAGTCTCTCGGGGCGCAGACGATCACAGATTTGCCTTTGGCTACGCGAAACTTTCAGCAACTGCTGACGCTCTCCGCGGGAGCGTCGTCCGATTTGAATGGTGCCGCGCAGCTTGGCCGTGGCCAGGTTTACATGCACGTAAACGGCGGGCGCGAGGATAACAATAACTATCTGATCGACGGCATCACGGTCGCTGATTATGCTTTCGGCGAGTTGACCTACACGCCCTTGCCGAGTCCGGACGCGATCCAGGAGTTCAAGGTCAGCACCAGCCTCTACGATGCTACACAGGGACGCAACGGCGGCGGCAACATCAATGCCTCCCTGAAAAGCGGGAGCGCAAAATTTCACGGCGATCTTTGGGAGTACTTCCGCAACACGGTGCTGGACGCCAACGACTATTTCTTGGGCAAAGTCGTCATCAAGCAGAACATTTTCGGCGGTGATATCGGCGGGCCCATCGGCCCGGGAGCCAAGCTGGGCTATTTTTACTTCAATCTGCAGGGCACTCGTCAACGCAGCGGCGATTCACCGGGAACGTTTATCAATACCAGCATTCCCTATGTCTCTGCCGCCGATCGCGCGTCGCCTGCCGCGTTGGGAACCGCCTGCGGAGCCTCTACGATCGATCCTGTCGCGTTCAATCTGCTGAATGTAAAGAGCAATCAGTTTGGCGCCGGTGCGGGAGGATACCTATTCCCATTGCTCCCCAATGTTCCTTCAACCACGCCATGTGGCACGATGGAGCCCTTCCTCATTACCGATCCGGGGAAATTTTCTGACAATCAATTCACCGCGAATTGGGACCGCGAGTTTCGCGGAGGGAAGGACCGCGTATCCGAGAGATTCTTCTGGTCGAACTCAACTACGTTTGAGCCCTTCGGCGCAGATTCTTACGGCATTCAAACCGGCGGGCAGCCGGGTGTGAACAACCTAAATTTCCCCTTGGATATCCCTCTACACAGCCGTTTCGGCAGCATTACCGAAACGCATGTATTCAGCAATACTCTGATCAACGAATTCCGCTTTGGCGTGAATATCATCAGCGACAAGCTGAACAACGAGCCGCCGGTTACGAACGCGCAGGTCGGAATCAATCTGCCCACAGCGACGGGCGTAAACGGCCAGGCCGGCGATCCTAATATCTACCGGCTTCAGTTCGACACCTTCGCATTCGGCGCGTATCCCACCCAACTGCAGTCTGCGCTTTCCAACAATTACAGCTGGGTCGATACCGTGAGTTGGAGCAAGGGCGCGCATCAGCTGCGCTTTGGCGGAGAGGCGGATCGCGTTGCCATGCGCCGCAGCCTACCTATCGCCGACAATGGACTGATTTTCTTTATTTCCGGCGCGAGTGGTTTCGGCTCGGATTTTCAAAGCTTTCTTGCCGGCGCTCCGTTGTTAGGCGAAGGCGGCGGCGGCCTGGGCAATCACGACTATCGCATTCCCAGCTACGCCTGGTTCGCGCAGGATGATTACCGTGTCAGCAAGACGCTCTCTCTCAACCTTGGTTTTAGAAACGAATTTGCGGGCGCGCCTTACGACACGCTTTGTCATACCGGAAACACGGACCCGACTCTGGCGATTACAACCGGCCAGCCTTATGTCTATCCCAAGTGCGTCAACAAGTTTGGACTTTCCGGCATCACCGGAACCCTTAACCCCGCCGGACTTAACAATGAGTACGCCACGGTGTGGGAACCGCGTATCGGTTTCGCCTATGACGTCGCGGGGCGGCACACTACGTCGATTCGCGGCGGCTACGGCATCTACAGCGTGCGGGAGGATCTGGGGGCGGTGGATAACCTTGCCATTGTTCCTCCGACCTACCCGTTTCTTGTGGGCTTCCTTCCTGGAGCGGACAGTCTGGCCAACCTGTTTGCGCACAGCGCCGCTTTTCCCAATGGGGTTCCGGCGCTCGGTGCCAATCCCACGCAGACCTACGTACCGACGGCTGCGATCCTGCAGGGCGTGGGCACCCCGTGCACGCTAGGGAATAAGGCCACCGGGGTGGGCACGGCCTGCGGAGGAACTTTCAGCGGCAACGTGAATGGTTTGATTCAACTCGCAGTGCCGCTGCATTGGGTTGTTGGCACGACGCAGCAGTGGAACTTCACCATTCAACGCGAGCTGGGCCGGGACTGGTTCATGGAGCTCGGTTACGTGGGCACCAAGGGCACTCGGCTGCGTTCCACTTACGATCCCGATCAAGCCACTCTTGCCACGCCGCAGACTCCAGTCGTCGTGCCAGGACAGGGATGCACTAATCTAAAGGCGCAGGGCCTGTCGTGCACGATCACGGACACTACTGTGGAGAATGCCTCGCTCCGCGCGCCGTATATCGGTATTGCTCCCGGAGATTTCGAAGACTTCGCTCCCAACTCCGACTCGCACTACAGCGCACTCCAAGCGACGTTGGCGCATCGTTTCGGAAAGGGATTGTACTATCAGAGCGCCTATACGTGGGCAAAGTCGATTGACGATGTTTCAACCGCTTCGGTGGCGTTTCTTACGCGCGTCAACAGTCAAAATGACGCGGCGGCCTCTCGCGGCCTTTCCGATTTCGACCGCCGACAGCGTTTCGTGACCAGCGCTGTCTACCAACTCCCATTCTTTTCCAACTCCAGCGGTTTCACAAAGGGAGCGCTGGGCGGGTGGGAAGCCAGCGGCGTAATCGTCTTGCAATCGGGTGCGCCGATCACAGTTTACGATCCTGCGGGAGGCACGGCGTATGCTCTGGCGAGCACCCCATCGTCGACCGCAACATTCGGTCCCGGATTTGGGTGTGGCAACGCTTCGAGCCATGGCAGCCCGGAGTCGCGGCTGAGTAACTGGGTAATTGCTGCGGCTTATACTCCCGATCCGTTGGCCCCGACGCTTTCCAACGGCTCGCCGAGTGACGCAACGGTTTACGGCAACACGCCGCGCAACTGCATCATCGGACCGCCGCAAAAGAATGTCGACTTTACGCTGGATAAGGCATTCAGGCTGGGAGAACGGGAGAGCCTTCGATTCCGAGCGGATTTTTTCAATCTGTTCAACCATCCATCGTTCCAGATTCCGGCATTGGCAGCGGTCTCGTCCGCTGGCGGCTCGGCGCCGATTACCTCAACGGTGGGCACACCGCGGCTGATTCAATTTTCGCTGAAATTTTCGTTCTAGTGTTCGTCTTCTTAACGCTTTTGAAAGGGCACGGCTCGGTTGGCGCGAGGAATGGCGAAAGTAATTTTACAAGGGAATGTTTTGAAAGGGTACGGCTTCAGCCGTGCCGCCAGGATCCAAAAGGGGCGCGGGCTTTAAGCCCCTGAGGGCCTTCGTGCTCCTTTGGGAGTTTTCGTTGGCTTCTGAGAGGCGTGAACTCTAGCGGTACGCTTCCGGCGGCAGCCCGGTGATGCGGATTCCTCCGTGCCCCTTGTGTCGGATATTCAGTCCAACGAGAAGAGCGGTAATCTGTTCCAGAGTGCGGGCGTTTTCCAGTTTGCCGCCATCGATTGCGCGGACGCCTGGAATCTTCGCGGCAAGGGCGCGCGCGAGTTGAGTGGCATTGGCGTCGTCGCTGCAGACAATGACGTCGCAGTCGAGCGCTTCGTCTCCATTCAATAACTCAGCTGACAGATTGTGAAACGCGGCAGCTACGCTCACTCCCTTTGGAACGAGTTCGGCTGCTTGTTGCGCGGCCGAGCCTTGCCAGACGCCAAGCGTGCGCGAGGCGCGGCCGCCTACGCTGGCGGCTAGAGCGACGGTGGCGTCGATCAGAATGCTTCCGGGACGGAACGCCGATTTTAGCTGCTTGAGCAACGTAGCTTGACCCTCGAACGGCACAGTAAGGACCAGAAGATCGGCCGTGGCGCAGGCGGCAGAGTTTTCCAGTCCGGAGACGACGGCTTGGCTTCCGGCTTTCTTCTTGATCTCTGAGGCTGCTTGCTGCGCGCGCTGCGCCTCGCGCGATCCGATGATGATAGTCTCGCCTGCCCGCGCCCAGCGCAGGGCGAGGCCCATGCCCGCAGGTCCGGTTCCTCCCAGAATTGCGATGGGATGCGCGTCAGGCAAATTGCGGCTCCCGCGTTTCTTCGACAATGAATGCGTCGAGCGGTAACTTAAGTTGGATGCGCGTATAGGTGGTGTTACGCTCGGCTGGGACGCGGCCTATTTCGAGGATCAACGATTGGAAATCTTCCGGGCTGGTGTACTGGCCGGCGGTGGCTCCGGCTTCGCGCGAAATATTTTCTTCCATCAGGGTTCCGCCGTAATCGTTGGCGCCCGCGTGCAGGCAGAGTTGCGAGAGACGGCGGTTCAGCTTCACCCACGAAACTTGGATGTTGTTGATCGATCCGGCGAGCAGAAGCCGCGCCAGCGCATGCACTCTGAGGTGTTCAGCCAGAGTAGGCCCGGAACGCGCCAGTCCTTGCTGAAACAGCAGCGTGTTTTGATGGACGAATCCGAGCGGAACGAATTCGGTGAAGCCTCCAGTCTCATCCTGAATCTGGCGCAGCAAGCGCATCTGGCGAACCCAGTGCTCGGGCGTTTCCGTGTGTCCGTACATCATGGTCGAAGTAGAGCGAATGCCGCAGCGGTGGGCGGTGCGAATGACTTCGATCCATTGCGCGGTAGAAAGCTTGTTGCGCGACAGAATGTTGCGGACTTCATCGTCGAGAATTTCAGCTGCCGTTCCCGGCAGGGTGCCGAGGCCATTCTCGCGAAGCATTGAGAGATAGTCGGCGAGCGACATGCCGGTGAGTTCAACGCCATAAACGATTTCCATGGGCGAGAACGCGTGAATGTGCATCCCGGGCACTGCGTTCTTCACTGCGCGCAAGATGTCGCGATAGTAAAACGGAGGCAATCCGTGCGGCAGCCCGCCCTGAATGCAGACCTCAGTGGCGCCGAGCTGCCAGGCTTCGATGGCTTTTTGCGCGACTTGATCGGGCTCTAGAAAATAAGTATCCGACTCGCGCGGGCCACGGCTGAAGGCGCAGAACTTGCACCCGACAAAACAAATGTTGGTGAAGTTGATGTTGCGATTCACGACGTAGGTGACGAGGTTGCCGCAGAGTTCGGCGCGAAGCAGATTGGCGGCCGCAAGCAGTCCAAGCAGGTCGTCGCCATCGACGCTTGCGAGCGCATACGCCTCATGCAGGGAAATAGAGTCGCCGTTTTGACTTTCGAGGATTCGCTGCAGCGAAGATCGCACGGCTGGCGAGACGGTCCCAGCAACATCGAACCAATCGAGAGAGGGAAAACTTTCCAGTTCCATTATCGAGAGTTGGCGGGGCACGGGTTCCCTCCTTACAGGACGCATTCCCACGTTCGTACAGTGTAGCGAAGTTTAGCGGAATAGGTCAGATGCGGCTGGGCGCAGCAGATCGCGCACTCGCCCTCGGGCGGCTTCGTAACGAAATCCGCGAATGATGCAGGCCGGAGTGCGGTTCAACTTGCCGCAGACGAGCCCGGCGGCGCAGGCCAGTTCGTCAGCGATAGCCTCAAGGCTGGCTTGCAACTTATAGCCGTGAGGATCGCGGCGTCCGCGATCGTCGCGCATGGGTTTCATGCCCGCGATACCAATGCAGAAATCAACCAGACCTTCGCGCCACGGACGGCCGAACGTGTCAGTGATCAGAACCGGGATGGCGAGCGAGGTGCGCTTCTTGATCTCACGATGAAGTTCGCGCGCGGAGCGGTCCGGATCCGCGGGCAGAAGCAGTGCGTGGCTGCCGCCGTCAACGTTGGAAACGTCGACGCCGCTGTTTGCGCAGATGAAACCGTGCCGCGTTTCGGTTATGAATACGCCATTCTTGCGACGGATGATGGCGCGGCTCTCGCGCAAAGCAAGCTCGACGACGCGGGCGTCCAGCTTGTATTTCTTTGCCCAGGCAATGGAGCCGGCGGACGGTTTGATCGTTCTCAGATCGACGATGCGACCCTCAGATTTGGAAACGATCTTGTGCTTGACGACAAGAATGTCACCGGGTTCGATTGTGCCGTTATGTTCTCGTAGGGATTGCAGGAGTTTGTCAGCAATCAAATCGCCGGGGCTGATTTCATCGGCGAGAGAGATAGGGATGACACGGAGTTCGGTGTGAAACTGGTTCAATTGAAACTCGTTCAATTCTGATTTCTTCTGCTGCCTCTGCCGTTCATTTTTTGGGCGACGTGACCCGCTCACACGCCCTCCGTGCCGGTTGCGAGCGAGCCGCCGTCACGTCTCCAGCGGCGAAGCAGGCTCTGCGTGCGAGTTTCGCCGGGGTGCACGAGAAGCTGTTCTAGGTCCTCAGGATTGTCCACGTCCACTCCGATGCTCGGTAGATGCAGCACGATGCAGGATTTACTGGTGGCCCGGGCGGCGGCGAGGTGCGGTTTGAAGCTATCGTTTCCGAAACGCAGAGGGAACAGATTCGCGGGCCGGCGGAAGGCGGCATTGGTTCCGCGCCCGTCGGCAGCAGGAACCAGAACCGAGCCTTCCGCAGGAGCGTGCGTCGAGAATCTGATCAAGTTCGCCGGCCCGAATCAGTGGAATGTCCGCCGGTATGACCAGCGTGCTGTCGATGCCGCGCGCAACACAGAGACGCGTAGCCATCTCGATGGCGCCACTTTCGCCCGGGTTCGTGGGATCAGGGATGATTTCGAAATGGTACTGTCGCGCCAGTTCGATTGCGAAGGGGTCGCTGGTCACGAGCGCGCAGGCAGGACGGCGTGTCCACGCGGCAATCGCCTCCATCACATCGTGCAACATCGCTTGCGCTAATTTCGTGCGTGAAGCCTGATCCAGCACGGTAGCAAGGCGCTGCTTTGCCGCCGACAAGTTCTTCACGGGAACGAGAATCACGGCTGATCTGTGGCGGCGCGGGCTGCAGATTTGTCGGTGGTAACAGGTCCGTCGGAATGCAAGCCGGGTATTGTGAATGAAAGCACGCTTCGAGCCAGCGCGGCCCGGTCCTCAGCAGATCGCATGATGGTTTGCGCGCACTGCACCCGCAAGCCGCTTCGTCGAAGTACTTCGGCCGCCCGCGCATCCTGCGTGTCGCAAACCAGGAGATCAAGAAAATCTTCGTACGCCTTAGCGACACCAGCGATCGAACAAGGCAGCCCCTGCGCGGTCATCAGAATCCCCGCCGGGCCGGCCACGGGGGCGTTCCCGACGATTGGACTCACGGCGGCCACCTTGCCCCGTGCGCTGCGCAAAGCCTCGCGGATTCCAGGCACAGAAAGAATCGGACCGATGCTCGTAATAGGATTGCTGGGAGCTATGAGTCACCGCGTCTGCAGAAACTATAGCGTCGATTACTCCCGGTGCAGGCTCAGCGTCGGTGGCTCCGGCGAAACGCACCGAGTTTACCGGATCCTGATACCAGCGTTGCACAAAATACTCTTCAAAACTCAACTCGCCCGAAGGCGTATCGATCCGCGTTTCCACGCGCGAATCACTCATCGGAAGAATGCGCGCTTTCACACCAAGCTTGTCGCAGATCGTCGCCGTGGCCCCGGATAGTGTCTTGCCCTCCGCCAGCAGGCGCGATCGCAGCAGATGCACCGCTAGATCGCGATCGCCGGTATGGAACCACGTTGGTTCGCCCAGTTGTCCCATGGCCTGCAGGCAGAGAAAAGTATCTCCTTTCACGCCCCAGCCACGCTCGCGGCTGAGCAGGCCGGAGAGAACGTAGGTGATCGAGTCGATATCCGGGGAGACGTAGAGACCCCACCAGAGCAGGTCGTCGCCAGTATTGACGACCATCGTGATCTCTTCCGCCGGAATGACCTGTCGCAAACCATCCACAAACTTAGCTCCGCCAGTCCCTCCGGTAAGTACACAAATCATGCCGCCCTCTTTTCCGTACCTTTGGCGAGGCCCTCACTGTTGCGGGCGGCTCGAAGCTTCTCCGTCAACAATTCTGGCCGCGAAGCGAGTTCGAGCTCCGGTAAGAATTCCGGATAAACTGGCAAACGCTGGCGAAGCTGATATCCCTTGCTCTCGGTTCGCAGGCGCAGTTCCTCCAGATGCGGCCAGGGCTTTTCGGGATTGATGTAATCCGGCGTCAGTGGCGAGACTCCTCCCCAGTCGTTGATCCCAGCATCCAGCAACTCCTCATAATACGGTGCATTGAGGTTGGGAGGCGCTTGAATATTGACGTTGGGCATTAATAAACGAGCTACCGCCGCTGTGCGGAGCATCTCGCCACGGCTGGGCTCTGGCACGTGAGCCATCGGAATCGTCGGCTTGGAGCGGAAGTTTTGGACAATCACTTCCTGGATGTGACCGTAGCGCTCGTGCAAGTCGCGAATCGCCAGCAGTGCATCGACGCGGTCTTCAGGAGTTTCACCGATACCGATCAGCAGGCCAGTAGTGAAGGGAACTCGTAACTTTCCAGCCTCCTCAAGAGTACGCAGTCTCTTGGCCGGGACTTTGTCGGGAGCGTTGTCGTGAGCGGCGCCCGCGGCGAGCAGCGAGTGGCTGGTGCTTTCCAGCATAAGACCCATACTAGGTGAAACGGCAGACAGGCGGGAGATCCATTCCGCGCTAAGCAGGCCCGGATTTGGGTGCGGTAGCAAATTTGTCTCGCGCAGCACAAGCTCGCACATGGCTTCCAGATAGTGCAGCGTAGATTTGTAGCCAAGATGCCGCAACGTTTCGCGCATTTCGGGGAAAATCAGTTCCGGCTTGTCGCCAAGACTGAAGAGGGCCTCTGTGCATCCCATCATTTCTCCGGCGCGGGCGGTGGAAAGGATTTCTTTAGGAGTCATGGTATGCGCGCCCGGCTCTCCGGGATCGCGGCGGAAGATGCAATAACCGCAGTAATCGCGGCACAGGTTGGTCAGCGGCAGGAAAACCTTCCGCGAATAGGTGATGACGCCGGGCTTGAAGTTTTCTTTAGCAGCGCGGGCGGCCGCGAGCAGTGCGGGGAGATCCTCATCACTGCAGAGAATCAGCCGCATAGCGAGATCACACGAAATGGGCGATCCTGGAGCCAACTCGCCTAGTTCTGCTGCGCAGGATGAAACATGTTTCTGGGCCGTGGTCTCAGTTGACGCTGGGATCATGATGCCGGATTCCGCAGGTGGTCTGCTGCATCGAATCATACATCAGTGGTCGGCCTGGGGTCGGTGTCCAGTCAACACAAACCTGGCCGTCCGCTGAACCCTGACCACCGGCTCTTGCAGGGTTGAGTGTAATCGCGATGTTACGGCAATAATGGCTGAGCCTTAGGTCGCACGGCCATTGTTCTCAGACCGGCAGAAACGCTGTCTCACGGAGTCAACCCGTGGCTCCAACTTCTCAAAGTCCTGCAACAAACGGGAATGCATCTCAGGCTTTCGAGTAGCCACACACCAGAACTCGTCGTGGCTGATAAACGCGAAGCAACCAGTATTAGACGGCACAATGTATGCGTCCCAGCCGTAAACGAAGCAAGGGACGATGAACGCCGCAAGGTCGGCAAGTTCATCTTCGCGAAACCAGTGCCCATTGGCCACTCCAAGGGGTCTCAACTCACCGAACCCCATACGCATGCGCTCCACCAATCGCCAGCCACTCTTCTCAAGTTGCGACCTGCCAGCATTCCAGTAACGAAGCCAAAGGAGTGCTCCATGGAAATTTGCCTCGTCGCCAAAGGTGCCCAGCATTGAGACCAATCGGGCGAAGTAGGTTATGCGCAAAGGAGTTTCGGGATAACGCAAGGTGATGCAGTTCGCTTCGGGCGTGTTGTAGTACAGATCACCGTCTTCATCGATGCAAATGCCAGTGCTCCATGAATTCTTGGTTTCGAACTCCCGAACCTCTGCGTCTGTCATTACATGCACGGTGTTGTTTGCCCTCGGTAACCGATTTTCAATATCTTCATGGTGCGGATTATTGCACGCAAAGAGCTCAACTGTCGCTATCAGCGATTTCACTCATCGACCTCGACGGGCTGCAGCATGGTAATGTAGGCAGGCGCGAGCAGGGAAACCCAGCGGACATGAGCGTCAGTCCACTCGAATTCCGAAAGGCGATGGGATGCTTCGCCACGGGAGTGACTATTGTGACGGTGGACTTGGACGGCGAGGTTCACGGCATGACCGCCAATGCATTCGCCTCCGTCTCCCTCAATCCGCTGCTCATCCTTGTGTGCGTGGACCATACCGCCCGCACTCACGCTCATCTTCATGCCAGGAAGCGTTTCGGAATAAACATTCTGTCTGCGGAGCAGCGGGCGATTTCCGAATACTACGCCCGGGTGGTTCGCGCCGATTCGCTTGCGAACCAGCGCGCCGAAGCGGAGGCTGGGGCGCGTTTCGACCGCACGGTGAAGGGCACTCCGATATTGCATGGCGCGCTCGCCTATCTGGAGTGCAGGCTAAAATCAGCGCAGGACGCCGGCGATCACACAATCTTTATCGCAGAGGTAGAGGAAGTAGTGGTGCGCGAAGGCGAACCGTTGTTGTTCTTCAGAGGCAAGTACCGCAACATTGGCGATAAACGGGCGGACTAAACAAAAAGAGGCCCGGAGCCCTTGGAGGGGGACGCCGGGCCATTGGTACTCGCAGACGTTTCAGCGATACTCTCCTGCTGAGGCTGTGCACCACAAGTCTGGATGTCACAATGTGATTGTGACGGACGTCACAGACAATACAGGACAAGATGTGATCAGTGCCGCCACTCATCAGATTAGCCTCTTTTTCGACAGGAGAGCATCTAACGGATAGTCCAACTCAATCATTCCGATAAAGTGATGAAAAAGCATTTCTAAACTGGGGAGCATACATGGCAGAAAAATTGGCAAAAAGTGAAACTGAGTGGAAACAGAAGCTGACGCCGGAGCAGTATCACGTAACTCGTGAAGCAGGAACGGAGCCCGCCTTTACCGGGAAATACTGGAAGACGAAGGACGCGGGCACCTACCACTGTGTCTGCTGCGGTGAGCCGTTGTTCGATTCCTCCACGAAATTCGATTCCGGAACGGGCTGGCCAAGTTTCTTTAAGCCCGCGGGCGAAGGCAAGGTCGAAGAACACAAGGATTCAAGTTATGGGATGGTCCGTACCGAGGCCCGCTGCGCCAACTGTGGCGCCCATCTGGGGCACGTCTTTGAGGATGGTCCCGCCCCGACAGGGCTTAGGTACTGCATGAATTCCGCGGCTTTGGACTTGAAGCCAAAAGAGAACAAGTAGGTAGGCGAGATCGGTTATACAGATCAAGTCAGAAAGATCAAGTCAGAAAGATCAAGTCAGAAAGATCAAGTCAGAAGAGGAGCTTGAAAGAAACAGGGGCACGCGTGAGCGTGCCCTTTTGACTTGCAATATCGGGCCGTGAAGCGGTTACGCGCCAGTTTGCGCTGCCATCGCCTTTGCTGCCTCTGCCGCAACGGGCTTCGGGGCTTCCACAGGTTTCGACTGAGTTTGTGCTTTGTTCTGCTTTTGTTCGCCGCTGCGTACTTCAATCCCGCCTTTGAGCACGGCACCGTCTTCCACGCTGATGCGTACTGTGGAAACGTCTCCTGTGACCGAGCCTTCGCTGCGGATATCCACACGATCGCTGCACTCGATGTTTCCGCTCACCTTGCCGAGGACAACGACTTCGCGGGCCGTGACGTTGGCTTGCACAATGCCGTTGCGGCCAATGGTGACGCGGTTATCTGGCATGCTGATCTTGCCTTCGATGCGGCCATCAATGTAGAGCGCTTCGGAGCCGCTGAGCTCACCCTTGATCACGAGCGTGCGGCCGATTGTCGCCTGCTCGATGGGCGCGGTGACAGTCTTTATCGGATTGGAGTTGGGGTTCGAAGCTGATTTTCCGTTGTATGTGTAGTCTGACGGTTGAAGCATTGCGACCTTCCTCGGTTCCGCGCGCCGCACGTTATTCTAGCCGGCCTGCGCTGGGTCTGGAATTTTGGGCCGCCGGTCAGTTCGTGTCCCATAGGCCAATCTGACTATTTCACACAGGTAAGCAATCCTTCGAGATTACGGAAGAGGCTGTACGGTTGCGCAGCGGGATGGGCCGTTAATCGGCCTCCTGCAGTGACTGTGCGAGATCTTCCCATTCCTTCACCAGCGCGGCGTGTGCAGATTTACGGTCTTCCAACTCCTGGGCCTGGCGCTGGCTTTCCCCGGCGCTTTTGAAGTCCTGCATGGCCGTTTCACACTGGGCAATGGAGTCTTCCACTCGGCTGATTTCTGTTTCTAATTCATGGACGCGGTCTTCCATCTTCTTGCGTTTGAGGGGATTCAGGCGCTTCATTTTGCCAGATTCAGGAGCGTCGTTACCTGAAGGCGCGTTGCTTGAGGAAAGGTCGAAGGAAGGACGATTACCGTTGGAAGGAGTCTGAAGAGCGGGCTCAGTCGCGCTTAGTTGTTGGCGAATTGCCTCATTCTGCTTGGCACTTCCGCCCTGTTTGCGCCAGAGATAGTCCTCGTAGTTGCCGGGATAGACCTCAACCCTACCGTCGCCGATTTCGAAGACACGCGTGGCCAGCTTATCGATGAAGTAACGGTCATGCGACACAAAGACGACAGTGCCGGTGTATTCCATGAGCGCATCAAGCAGCACGTCTTTGGCACGCAGATCCAGGTGGTTCGTGGGCTCGTCGAGCAACAGAAAATTTGCCGGATGCAGTAGCAGCCGCAGCAGCGCATAGCGTCCGCGCTCACCGCCGGAAAGCACTCCGATTTTCTTGAATACATCGTCTTCGGAAAAAAGAAAACATCCCAGCAGGCTGCGCAGTTCGGTCTGGGTGGAACGTGGCGACTCCGCCCCCAGATCGTCGAGAATACGTGCATCCTGATCGAGCTCTTTGTACTGATCCTGCGCGAAGTAGTCGGCCTGAACGTTGTGGCCGAGGCGAAACTCGCCCTGCGTGGGAAGTTCTGTGCCTGCCAGCAGCTTGATCAACGTGGATTTGCCCGCTCCGTTGATTCCCACCAGCGCGATGCGGTCGCCGCGCTCGATCAAGAAATTCACTTCACGGAAAACTTCTTTTTCCCCACTTGCTCCTGAGCGGCCGTTCTCCGCGCCGCTTTTGGCCAGATAGCTCTTGGCTACGCCCTCGAACTCGGCCACAATCCGTCCGCTCGGCTTGGGCTGCGGGAAGGAAAAGTGAATCGTCTTTTCTTCCGGCGGAACCTCGATGCGCTCGATCTTCTCCAGTTCCTTGATGCGGCTCTGCACCTGCTTGGCTTTCGTCGCCTGGTACCGGAAACGATTGATGAAAACCTCGAGCTGCTCGATGCGGTCCCGCTGATTCCGATATGCCGCTTGCAACTGCTCGTTGCGCTGCGTCTTCTGCGCCAGAAATTTGTCGTAGTTGCCGGTGTAAAACCAGAAACGTTTGTTCCAAATCTCCGCAATTTTGTTGATGGTTACGTCGAGAAAATAACGGTCGTGCGAGATCAGAACAAAGGCATGCGGGTAATTGTGCAGATATTCTTCCAGCCAGTTCCGTGCTTCCAAGTCGAGATGGTTGGTCGGTTCATCGAGTAACAGCAGGTTGGGCTTCTGAAGCAGCAGTTTCGCGAGCGCCAGCCGCATCTGCCAGCCGCCCGAGAATTCATCCGTCTGTCGCTCCCAATCTTCCTTTCGAAACCCCAGCCCCATCAATACGCGGCCGACGTCGGCTTCAATCGAGTAACCATCGCGGGTTCGAAATTCATGTTCCAGGCTGTGATAACGGTCTGCAACATCAGCATACTCAAGACTCTGATGGTCGAGTTCGGAGATGCGATGAGTCAGCGTTTCCAACTCGCGCTCCATGGCGTGAAGTTCGGTAAATACCGACATGCACTCCGCGAAGACGGTGCGGCCGGAAAGAGAGAGGCCGTCCTGCGGCAGGTATCCGGCCGTAGTTCCCTTGGCAATGGTGAGCGAGCCGTAGTCGAGCGTGTCCAGCCCGGCAAGAATCTTCATCAGCGTGGATTTGCCGGTGCCGTTCGCGCCCACCAGGCCAACGCGATCGCGCGGCGTGATCAGCCAGTCGGTGTTCTCAAAAAGAAGCTTGTGGCCGAAGCGTTTTCCGGCGCCAGAAAGCTGAATCATGGGCTGGATTCATCGTCTCACAAAATTGGAAGCCATTTCGTAAATGGTTTGGGAAGGGCACGGCTTTTTAGCCGTGCCGTCCAGAGCCAAAGAACGCGAGGGCTTTAGCCCCTGCGGGCAATTGCAGCTTAGTGGAAATTTAGGGGTGTGCGGCGGTGCGCCCATTGCGGCTTTCTGGATACTTGCCCCACAATTCGCTGTGAACGTGAATCCGTTCCAGCGCGCGATCGATCACGGCCTGCAGTTCGTGCGCATACTTCACTTCACGGCCTTTAGCCAGCCGTTGCCGAGCTTCTTCCGCGCTGAACCAGGTTGGCCGGCGCATCGGTTCATCGGGCCGGCGCAATTCGTGAATCTCCATCAGAAAAGCTTTTACCACAAACTCTTGCACCCCGCCCGGCTGCCAGAACACACCTTTGGAGTGAATGTACAGATGGAAGTGGCGCGGCTCGATGGTACCGAGCGCTCCGGCTTCCTCTGCGGCCTCCCGCTCTGCGGACTGGCTATGAGAGAGGCGGGCCTCCGGCGATCCCTTGGGAAAAGTCCACTTGTTTCCGCCGTTCGTGTTGACCAGCAGAAACTCCACCGCCGCTCCCCGCCTGCGGAAACAAACGGCCGCCACTTGCAGCGGAAGCGATTTCGAACCGCGCAGCGAGCCCATGGCAGCCTCCTGCAAATATGTTACTTGGAAGATATTTCAAGAATGTTAACGTGCAGCGAAAATTGTGCAGTAATGGTTACTAAAGGATGCCTCCGGGACCAATACGGGAAGGGACACGGTTGTCCCTTACGCCAGCTTGCGCTGCAGCGCTTGCCGATCCAACTCATTCTCCCACCGCGCCACGACAAGGGTAGCGACGCCGTTTCCGATCATGTTCACGAGTCCGCGGAACATGCTCATGAAGCGGTCGATACCGAGGATCAGAGCCATCCCCGCCACCGGAATCGTCGGGATGACCGACAAGGTGGCGACCAGCGCGATGAAAGACGCTCCCTGCACCCCGCTCGCTCCTTTGGACGTTAAGGTCGCGACCGAGAAGATTGTCATTTGTTGCAGCAGCGTCAGGTGCGTGTTGGTGGCTTGGGCAACGAACAAAGCCGCCAGAGTCATGTAGAGACTGCTGCCGTCGGTGTTGAAGGTATAGCCGGTGGGCACCACGAGACCCACCAGAGAGCGCGAGCAGCCCAGTTTTTCAAGCTTTTCCATCAGCGTAGGGATTGCGGTTTCCGACGAACTGGTGGCCAATACCAGCAAGATTTCTTCTTTTATGTGCAGCAGGAACTTTACGATATTGAATCCTGCGGCCCAGCAGATAGCTCCGAGCACGATGAGCACAAATAAGATTGAAGTGACCCAAAAGGTGGCGATCAGCTTCACCAGCGGCCCCAGCGAAGCTAAGCCGTACTTTCCGATGGTGAAGGCCATGGCTCCGAAGGCGCCGATCGGCGCAAATAGCATCAGGATATTTACGACGCGGAAAATGACGTGGGTCAGCGATTCCAGCAGCGTCACAATTGGCTTCGCCCTTGGCCCCGCCGACGACAAGGCAAAGCCGAACAGGATCGAGACGAACACTACCTGCAGGATGTCGCCCTTGGCAAACGCATCGGTGATCGTGGTCGGAACGATGTGCATCAGAAATTCCGTGACGCTCTGCGCCTTGGCCTGGCCCGCATAATCGGCGACGCCGCGGGCGTCGAGAGAAGCCGCGTTCACATTGAAGCCGCTGCCGGGACGAACCACATTGCCCACAATCAGTCCAATCACCAACGCGATCGTGGAAACAATTTCAAAATAGAGCAGAGCCTTGCCCCCGACGCGCCCGACTTTTTTCAAATCCTTCATTCCTGCGATTCCGGTGACCACCGTGCAGAAAATGAGGACCGTGATGATCATGGTGATCATCCGAATGAAGGCGTCGCCCAGCGGCTTCATGGCGACCGCGCGCGCCGGACTGAAGTATCCGAGCACAAGCGCAACCGCCATGGCGAACAGCACCTGCGCCCACAGCGAGGCGTAGAACGGCTTCCGGCGCGGACTTACGGCGGTTTCGGAATCGAACTCTGAGGTCGCGCTGGGGGTAGGCATAGTGAGTAAGAGGACAGCAATTGTTTAGTTCGCCGGAGACTGCAGTGTTTTCACCAACCATGGAATAATTACTTGTTTGAAAATCAATGGATCCGGCCACACTCCCACCTGCCGTCCCAGATGTCCTCCGTGAGGATTGATCCAAGCCTCTTTCGGCACGTCTCCCTTACTCAGCAGCAGGTATTCGTCTTCGATGGGAACCTGCGTGTCGAGAACTCCGGCGATGATCAGCATCGGCGCCATGGGCTTGCCCAGCAGGTCCTCGCGTACCAGTGACAGCTTCGGCAGAAACTCGCCCAACTCGTCTAACGTGTGCACTCCCTCCAGAATGTTCATAAGCGCGGGCACCTGGTCGAACAAATATTCGCGATTGCCCAACAGCTTGTTCATCAAGAAATCTTTCTGAAAGAACCTGTCTACCGGCGGCGATTGCGCGCTGCACCCGCGCAGACGCGCCCGTTCGACGATTGCCATCTTCGTTGCCCAATAAGCGCCCCAGCTCACCCCGTGCAGTGCGATGCGGTTCTTATCAACCTCAGGCCGCGACTGCGCGTAATCAATCACCCGTGAAAGCATGCGGTCCGCGGTCTCGCTGACTTTAATGGGATTCTGCCCGGTCCCCGGACCATCCACCGCAAGATAGCCAATCCCAAACGGAAGAATCGCGCTGAAACTCTCCGTCAAATCCTCCTTGCGGCTATCCAATCCATTCACAGCGATCACCAGCGGAACCGGCCCCTTCGCATCTTTCGGCAGCCGCAGGTAGCCGATGATTTCCTTGCCTTCGAAGGGAATGTGCACAGCCTCAAGCGGAGGATCGAAAAATCGAGCGTGATCCAGGAATGCTTCGAGGGCTTTTTCATAGGAGCGCTGTTTGCCTGGCGACGACGGAATCGGCCAGCGCCCGAACGAGTAAAGCCGCCACGCCCGTATGTAATCGGCATTCGCCTTGGCAGGATCGGACTTGTCTTTCTCCAGCGACTTCGCTTCATTGAAATAGCGATCCGCAACGCGCATAAAGCCGGTGGCCCACTCATCTTTGTCACTGGTGTGGATGCTCTGGAAAGCCTCTTTCACGTCGCCTGGGTCGAGCCCGATCAGCGGGTACTGCCCAACTTCGGCGCGATGAATGGCCTCGGTTTTGATCTCATCGATCGTGCGCTCGCGCCGCTCCTCTTTTTGAGCGGAAGCGCCAGCCGGAATGAGTGCGAAAAGTCCCAGCAAAGTTGCAAAATAAAACTGTCCTCTTATTTTCATACCTGACCCTTTTCTTCTGCCTCGTACGGCGCGAGCTATCGACGAAAAAAAGCCGGACTGAAACTGCGTCCGGCCTTCCTGCATCATTCGCATTGCTTGCACCACTAGAACGTAAACTTCAATCCCAACTGCACAGAGCGTGGTCCGCCTGATCCTACTGCCGGGTTGGCGGCGGCAATATCTGGGGTGGCGCAGCCGCAGCCAAAAGGACGAACCGACGGATCATTCAAGCCGAATCCATTTTGACCGCCGTAAGGGTTCGCGAAGTTGGGGTGATTGAAAATGTTGAAGAACTCGACGCGACCCTGGAGCCGCATGGTCTCTCCGAAGTGGAAATTCTTGGCCACGGAGAAATCGAAGTTCCTGAAACCGGTGTCCTCGAACATGTTCCGGCTCATATTTCCGAACTCACCCAAGGGTGGCGGAATCATTACCGAGCCGCCGTTCGCGTAGCAACCAAACAGATTCAACGAGGCTGTCGAACGCCCCGGATTTCCTCCATCTACGGCCAGCGCCTGAGCCGCGCACGCAGGATTCGTCGCGCTAGAGAAATATGGAATCCCAACGCCCTTCCGCGACTTGAAATCGGAGGTCTTGCCGTAGAAGCTCCAACGAATTGGAGACTGCGCAGGCGGGCTCACCGGCAAGGGCCCTACACCTGCGGCGTCGGTTCCCTCGTCCATCGGCCCCCAGTACTGCGGGCTTTCCAGCGTGATGATCGAGTTGACCTCCCAACCTTCGCGAAGCTGTCCGAAGCCCTTGCGACCGGGAATCGCATAAGTGAGTGACACGGTCAACCGATGCCGCATGTCGAAGTCGCTGTTGGCATACTCGGCGGCGGCGTTGTGAGCGTTCTGCGGCAAACCCGAGCCGTAGCCGAAATCCCAGTTCGCGCCCACATCATCTAGCGCGTGCGAGTAGGTGTAGCCCGCGACCATGCTGAGGCCATGGTAG
This sequence comes from uncultured Acidobacteriota bacterium, assembly GCA_963717205.1. Classification (GTDB taxonomy): domain Bacteria; phylum Acidobacteriota; class Terriglobia; order Terriglobales; family Acidobacteriaceae; genus Sulfotelmatobacter. Next base: position 449,826 of record CAVQVP010000004.1, read on the forward strand.
TTGCGCGCGTTCAGCGTGACTTGAAGTCCATCATAGTTCGACCGGTAGACGTTACTCATCTGAAAGATGTTAGCCAGGTAGGGGAACTTCGTGTTGAACGGTTCCGAGGCGACCTCATTCCCGCTATCGACAGCACAAGTGGTTGAGTTGTAGTTAGGAGCGCTGGCGAGGCAAGCAGCGAGAGTTCCAGCGCCCACACCAGCGGGCGTCCAGCCCGATCCTACTGGCGGTTGATTAATGTCTCTAATTCCTGTCAGGTTCGATCCGTGATTGCCCACATATGCGGCCTCGATTGAAAGGTTGGGAGTGAAGGAGTGCTGCACGTTCAACGTCCAATTCCACACGTAGGGCGTGGTGAGGCCGCGATCAACGGTCATGATCGGGCACGGGCTACCCGGATTGCCACTGGGCAGGACCGGAGAGCAATTGACCGTGCTTCCGCCGTATAGCGGCCCATTCGCGGCGTCCCATGTGGTGGGGTAACTCAGGAAATTCTTGACGGTGACATTGCTTGTCGTAATCGTGCCACCGGATGTATCTCCCGCGGCGTCAATGGGAGCTCCCGTCGGAACGCTGCCCGGTCCGAAGGCATTGTTGAAAGCGACGAACGACTGCCAGTTCACGGTTTCGTATATCAATCCGCCGCCGCCGCGCAGCACAGTCCGGCCGTTACCGCCGATATCCCATGCAAAGCCCGCGCGGGGACCAAAGTTCGTATGATCGGGGTTCCAGAGGCTGCTGATCTGATGTCCCACCTGCACCAGACCTACTTTGGGCTCGAAATTGCCCAGCAGATTGTGAGCTTCCTGGGGTACACTGCTGAATTCGTAGCGAACGCCGAAGTTAAGCGTCAGATTCCTGGTGGCTCGAAAGTCATCCTGGAAAAACAGGGCATACGCCCAATTGTGCAGCTGCAAGGTTGGATTTCCCACTTCAACAGTCGACTTGAATGGCGCGCCCGCAAAGAAATCCTCTAGCGGGGCCGAACCGGCGGGACCGGGGTTCGGGCTCACGACGCCACCCAGGAAATTGATGCTGCCGCGGGCGTTGCCGTATGCCGCGTTGTTGACTTTGTCGTAGTGAAGTTCACCGCCGAACTTCAAGTCGTGCTTGCCTGCAGTGTAAGAGATGTGATCCACAAACTGCGTGATCGAATCTGGTCCCTGGAACTTGGGCCACTTGAAACCACCGAGCCCCGGGAAGAAGTAGCCACCGAAACCAATGCGTGGCAGACCGCCGGTTTCAGGTCCGCTTACTCCTGTGTCCAAACCGTATGCGGAGGCGGGTGTGTTGAGGTCGCCCGGCAGGGTCGGCTGGTAGAGGCGGTTGTAGCCAAATCGGGCCTCGTTCACGAGGCGGGCGTTGGGAGTCCAAATCCAATTGCCGCCCACCACTTGCGCACGAGTGTGAATATCAGAGAGCCATTTCGTTTGCAGCTCGGGGAAATCCTCGACTGTGCCCGAATTACTTCCAAAAAAGTACATGCCGCTGATGGTCTGGCGTTGGTTCAGGCTGTAATCAATCTTGGTGACCACGTTGTTGACGTGTACGACGTTATTAAATCCGTTGGTGATATTGATGCTCTGCGCCGTGTTGGTGGGAAATCCTGAGCCGTTGCACGTGACCGCGCCACCCGAGAAAGAGCACCCTGAAATAAGCAGGCTCGCGGGGCTCACGATGACGCCAGCCGCCTTGGCAGCCGGTTCTGTGATATCCGCGATCGCATCCGGAATGCTGTCGGCGCAGTCTCCAGCAAAGCCGAAGGAGCAGGTTCCATTCGGCGTCATGTGCACCATCGACGGGCTGGTTATCCCACCGAATGAGTTGCCCACGTTATAGCGCTGGCCTTCGTAGGCCGCGAAGAAGAACGCTTTGTCCTTGATGATGGGGCCGCCGAGGCTGCCTCCAAACTGCTCCAACGTCCGAGTCAATTTCGGGTTCGGAGCGTCATTGAAATAGTTCCTCCCATCCAGTGCGCCGTCGCGGCCGAAACCAAATGCAGTGCCATGAATGCGATTCGTGCCTGATTTCAGGCCCACGTTCACGACTGCTCCCGGTTTCCATCCGTACTCTGCCGGTGGGTTTTGTTGAAGGTTGAATTCCTGAATCGCATCGATCGGCAGAATTGTCGCCGAGTCTCCCGCGATTCCCGCGCCATTAATAATCGCCTGTCCGGAGTAGGGCTCGCTGTTGAATAAGCCTTCGACGAAGTAGGCGTTGTCTTCAGCGCGCAACCCATCGGCGCTCGTGGTCGAGAATCCGCCTCCCGGATATCGAATTACGCCGGGACGAAGCTGCAACAGGTTTTCGTAGTTGCGGCCGTTGAGTGGCAGGTCGTTGATTTCCTGGTTGCTCAATGTGCCTCCAAGGGTGGCGGAGGTCGTGTTGAGCAGAGGTATGTCTCCACTAACAGTCACGACTTCGGAGACATTGCCCGGCTGCAGCGCGAAATCCGCGCGAACGTCGGTCGCAACTTCGACCGTAATGCTGGGCCGCTCCTCCGACTTGAAGCCTCTCGCCTCAACCCGAATTTTGTAGATTCCCGGGGTTAGGTCGGGAGCCGCATAGTCGCCAGAGGCGCCGGTCGTCAGGCTCCGCGATGTGCCGCGCTGTGTGTCGGTAACAACTACGGTTGCTCCGGCAACGGAGGCGCCGCTCTGGTCCGTGATAGTGCCCAGCACGCGTCCGGCAGTGGACTGGGCCATCGTGCACACACTCATCAGACTTAGAGCGAGAACAAAAAGAGCGTTCCGGGCGATTGCAGTCACGTGACCCGCGGACAGGGCCGTACTTCGGTATGTCATCGGAACTTCCTCCGTTATTCTGGTCCGACAGCCATACCATTGCTTCCCGAATGAAGTCAAGAAAATTCTCCGGGTTCTTCGAGTTCGGGCCGCGTGGTGAGCCTTATTGGTAAAGCTGAGAAATTAGAAGTTTGCTGCACTTGTGTGGGGAAAATCGAGGTTTCGATAGTGCTTGCATCGCACAGGCGTCGGGTGTTATCGTCCTAGCTGTCATACCACCGTACCTAAATACCAACTATGCTCGCCTCCTCTCCTAATGCCGTCAAAGGCCCACCGCAAGCTCTGGACCTGCGGTATAGTAGCCAGACCAACGCCGGTTCCCTCAAACTGGCCCGTGCGGGAGTAATTCCAGTGTACAAAGTCGTCCGGACTTCGCGCCTGTACGAACAAATCGTCCAGCAGATTGAGGAGTCCGTCCTGAATGGGTCGCTGAAACCCGGCGACCAACTCCCCGCCGAACGTGAGTTGGCCCAGCGTCTCGGCGTTAGCCGCACCGCCGTGCGCGAGGCAGTCAAGGCGCTCCGCGAAAAGGGTTTGGTCGAGGCCTACTCCGGCCGTGGGACTTTCATTACGGATGGAACTACTCACGCGGCGCGTCAATCATTCGATTTGATGGTGAAAATCGGCCAGCAGGAGAGTTCCACGCATCTGGCAGAACTGCGCTTGATCTTGGAGCCCGGAATCGCTGCCTTGGCTGCGGAGCGAATCGAGGAGGAATATCTGACCGCGATGCGTGAGGCGGTTGCAGTCATGGACCGCGCCCAGAAAGATCCGGCAGCCTACATCGAAGCCGACCTTGACTTCCATCTCGCCCTGGCGGAGGCGGTTGCCAATCCGCTGATTCTTTCTTTGATCGATTCCATCGTGGGCCTGCTGCGCGAGCAGCGGATAAAGATTTTCAATGTGGAAGGCGGCCCGCAGCGTGGCCAGGTTCATCACAAGCGCATCCTAGAGGCCATGGAGCGACGAGATCCGGAGAAGGCTCGCAACGCAATGCGCGCCCATCTCGAGCAAGTGCGCCAGGACTCGCAGGTTTCGGCCACGGGTAAGCGTCCTGGGAAATCGGCGCCGGCGGCATCAAGACTCACTTCATGAGGTTTCTAATCGTACAGCGTTTCGGTTCGAACCAAGGTTTGGAGGCAGTGGCGGATGGCGAAACTCGGGTTTATTGGTCTGGGAGTGATGGGCAGCCAGATGGTCAATCGTCTGCTCAGCAAGGGACACACCGTGACCGGGTACAACCGCACGCGCGCCAAAGCCCAGTGGCTGGTTGAAAAAGGAATGCAGTGGGCCGATTCGCCACGCACTGCCGCGGCCGTCTCCGATTTCACCTTCTCAATGGTGACGAATGCCGCCGCCATCGCCGCCATCACCGAAGGTCCCGACGGAATGCTGGCTGGCTTAAGCGCCGGCAAGATCTTCATCGACATGAGCACGATAAGCCCGAGTGTGAGCCGTGCGCTCGCTGCGAAAGTTCGCGAGAAGGGTGCGGATATGGTCGACTCGCCCGTCTCCGGCAGTGTGATTACGTTACAGGAAGGTAAGCTTTCTGTGATGGTCGGCGGACGGAGCGAGACCTTCGAGAAGGTAAAGCCGCTGCTGCTCGACATAGGGCCCAAAGTGACGCACGTTGGTGACAACGGCCTCGCGTTGTCGATGAAAATCGCAGTGAATCTAAGTCTTGCCGTGCAGATGCTGGCATTCTCTGAAGGAGTATTGCTCGCCGAGAAAAGTGGGATCCCGCGAGAGACTGCGGTCGACGTACTGGTTCATAGCGCAATCGCGTCACCCATGATTCAATACCGCGGCCCATTCGTCCTGCAACAGCCGGAAGAGGCCTGGTTCGATGTGAACATGATGCAAAAGGATATGGTCCTCGCGATGGACCTGGGCCGTCAACTCGATGTACCACTACCCACCACTGCGACCAGCAATGAAATCTTAACCGCAGCCCGCGGCATGGGCTGGACGAAATATGATTTCGCCTGCATGTTCGATGTGCTGGCCGCGATGTCTGGAGTGTCGACGCCGGTTACTGCCGGAGGCCCGAGAAAATGACGACAGCGACGTCCAAGCCGGAAGTCGGCCGTGATACAGCGGCTGAAAAAGAAAAATGGCTCCACGCCTACCGCCAGATGGTAAGCATTCGGCTCTTCGAAGAGCAGGTGAATGAGGTCTACACCCGCGCTCTCATGCCCGGACTCGCTCATTTATATAGCGGTGAAGAGGCCGTAGCCGTGGGAATCTGCGAAGCCTTGCGCGTCGATGACTACATCACCAGTACGCACCGGGGCCACGGACATTGCCTCGCAAAAGGAGCATCGCCAGATCGCATGTTCGCCGAATTGCTCGGGAAAGAAGCCGGCTATTGCCGTGGCAAGGGAGGGTCGATGCACATTGCGGATCCTGCTACCGGCAATCTCGGCGCCAACGCGATTGTCGGCGGCAGCGTCGGCATCGCCACCGGCGCGGCATTCGCCGCGAAATACCTGGGCACGGATCGCGTGGCAGTCTGCTTTTTCGGAGAAGGTGCGCTCGGCCAAGGTTCGCTCTACGAAGTGATGAACCTGGCGCAATTATGGACTCTGCCCGTGATCTACGTCTGCGAAAACAATCAATACAACGAATATACGCACTTTCAGGAGACCACCGCCGGCACCATTCTTGGCCGCGCCACCGCTTTCGGTATTGAGGCCGCGAGCGTCGATGGGCAGGACGTTCGCGCGGTAAATGAGGTCGCGAGTCGTCTGGTGAAACGTGCGCGCTCGGGCGGCGGTCCCGCATTCCTGCAGTGCGATACCTACCGTTACAGCGGACATCACGTCGGTGACATCAATCGCGAATACTACCGCTCCAAACAGGAAGAACATCTCTGGAAGACGGACCGCGATCCCATCCAGGTTTTAGCCAAGTGGCTGATCGAGCAGGGCTACGCTGATGCTGCCTCTCTCGATCGAATTGCGTCCGAAGTTCGCAACATTATGGAGGCGGCTGTGAAGTTCGCGATTTCTGCGCCTTATCCCAGCGTGGACGAAGTGGAGAAGCACGTCTATGCCTGAACGCGAACTCACATTTGCGCAGGCAGTGCGTGAGGCGCTCGCCGAAGAGATGCGCCGCGACTCGCGTGTCTGCATCCTCGGCGAAGATGTTGCGGAAGCGGGCACGCCCTTCAAAGTTCTCTCCGGATTAGTCGAGGAGTTTGGCGCGAAGCGCGTAGTCGATACTCCGATCTCCGAAGCTGGGTTCACCGGAGTTGCCGTGGGAGCAGCCATGACGGGCCTGCGTCCGGTCGTCGATATTATGTTCGGCGACTTCATCACCCTAACCATGGATCAAATGGTGAACCAGGCCGCGAAAGCACACTACATGTCGGGCGGACACTGGAAAGTTCCCATGGTGATGCGCACGACATTGGGTGCGACGCGCCGCTCCGCCGCCCAACATTCGCAGTCTCTGCACGCCTGGTTCAGCCACGTGCCGGGATTGAAAGTGGTTTTACCCTCGACGCCTTACGATGCGAAAGGCCTGCTGAAAGCTGCGATCCGTGACGAGAACCCGGTCGTCTTTTTTGAAGACAAGATGATGTACAAGCTCAAAGGCCCAGTTCCGGAAGAGGATTACACGATCCCGTTGGGCGTCGCGGATGTGAAACGCGCTGGCGATGACATTACGCTGGTCGCTACCAGCAGCATGGTTCAAGTCGCGCTCGGCGCGGCGATCTTATTAGAGAAGGATGGCATCAGCGCGGAAGTCGTCGATCCGCGTACGACCTGGCCGCTCGATGAAAAAACTCTGATCGACTCGGTGAAGAAAACCTCCCGCGTGATCGTGCTCGACGAAGGTTATGGACGCTACGGCGTCACCGCTGAGCTTGCCGCCGTAATCGCCGAGGGCGCATTCTATGATCTCGATGCGCCGGTGAAAAGAATGGGTGCGATGCACGTTCCCATTCCATTCTCACCGCCGCTCGAAGACGCAACCGTACCAACGGAGCAAACGGTATTTGATGCAGCTCGGAAAATGTGTGGCAAGTCGTAGCGCCGCCGTCCGGGCGGCTGTGGTGAGGGCGTCTCGTCTCGGGCTAGAAGCTGGCAGCTAGGAGCTGATTTATGGCACTAAAGACACATGGAACTATGGCAGTCGATTGGGAAAATCGAATTGACTTCGATCGCCTCCGTCGCGAGCGTCTGCAAAAAGCGAAAGATCTTCTCGCGAAGTCCTCGATGGGAGCGCTGCTATGTTTCGATATGAACAACGTACGCTACCTGACCTCCACGCACATCGGCACCTGGGCCCAGGACAAGGCCAACCGCTTCACGCTGCTGCCGCAAAATGACGAGCCGATTCTCTGGGATTTCGGATCCGCCGCCAAGCACCATCAACTGAATTGCCCATGGCTCGGCGAGCGCTCGCGGCCGGGAATTTCTATGCTCCGCGGCACCATGTCGCCGGAGCATGGACGCGCCGAAGACGTCGCCAAAAAGATTCGCATTGAGCTCGAAATGCGCGGCTTGCACAAAGAGCCGGTCGGCATCGACATCATCGAGCTTCCGGTTCTTTTTGCGCTGCAGCGGGAGGGCATTCAGGTCGTCGATGGCCAGGAACTCATGTCCAACGCCCGCGTGATCAAAACGCAGGACGAGATCTCACTGCTCAACACCTCCGCGATGATGGTCGACGCCGCCTACGACGAACTTTATCGCGCCATGAAGCCCGGCCTGCGGGAGAACGAAGCCGTGGGCCTGGTCAGCAAAGTGCTCTACGATCTTGGCTCCGAATATGTCGAAGCCGTCAACGCAATTTCCGGCGAGCGCTGCAATCCGCACCCGCACGTCTTCTCCGACCGGGTGCTGCGCCCCGGTGATCCCGTCTATTACGACATTTTGCATTCTTACATGGGATATCGCACCTGCTACTACCGCTGCTTCACCGTCGGCTACGCGTCGCATGCCATGGTCGACGCCTACAAGCGCTGCCGCGATTACCTGGATGCCGCCATCGAACTGATTCGTCCCGGGCGCAACACTGCGGAGATCGCGGCCGTCTGGCCCAAGGCGCAGGACTTCGGCTTCCCCAATGAGGAAGCCGCATTCGCGCTGCAATATGGCCATGGTATCGGCCTTGCGATTTGGGAAAAGCCCGTCATCTCGCGTTTGGTTTCGCTTGAGCATCCGCAGACCCTCGAGCCGGGGATGGTTTTCGCGCTCGAAACCTTCTGGCCTTCGACTGATGGCTGGAGCGCGGCCCGCATCGAGGAAGAAATCGTGGTCACACCGACCGGACACGAAGTAATCACGCGCTTCCCAGCAGAAGAGCTTCTGGTGGCGGGCGCCCACTATTTCACCGTCAATGGACCACTGCCCACCACTCGCGAGACCGAAGCAGCGCCCAGCGCGCGTGTGCTAGATATGATCGAAGCCAGCGCGAAAACTGAGCGGGTAGGAGTTTCGGACTGAAGGCTGATTGAACAATATAAGCGTAGCCTTCCCCATCAAATCTATGGCCTTCAGTGTAGTTATGCCCGCTCTCGAAATGGCGCAGGAAACCGGCAAGCTCATTGCGTGGCGAAAGAACGAAGGGGACCGCGTTATCAAAGGCGAGCCCCTTCTCGAGATCGAAACCGATAAAGCGGTGATGGAAGTCGAAGCGCCTGCCGATGGCGTCCTCGCCGGAATTACTGGCAAGGTCGGGAGCGACATTCCCGTGGGGCAGACCATTGCCTGGATTGTCGCGCCCGGTGAAAAACCTCCCGCGGAAAACAAATCGCCCGCTCCGGCCTCAAGAGGTACGGCAGAGTCACATGCCGCGCCGGTTGCAATGACAATGAGTGCTGCAGAGCCCTCCAGCGTTCAAACCGCAAGCGGAAGGATTTCCCCGAAGGCCCGTCGCCTGGCCAGGGAATTAGGCGTGGATATCGCGACCGTGCGTGGAACTGGGCCCGGCGGTGAGATTCTTGCATCTGACGTACAGGCTGCTCCGGCGGCGCCAGTAGCCCCCACACAGACAGAGAAGAAATCGACGAGCCTCGAAGTTCCCAGCACCCTCGGCCGCCTCATGGCCGAACGCACCACGCAGAGTTGGATTACTGTCCCCCACTTCTTTGTTATGCGCGAGACTGAAGCCCTCGCGCTCAACCAGTATCGGGATCAGCTGGCCGCCGAGGTCGAGCGCTCGCACAAGATCCGCATCACCCACACGGATGTGCTGGTTGCGCTGACCGCGCGCGTGCTGCTGAAACATCCGCGATTGAATTCGAGTTGGACCGCCGACGGAATTCGCCATCACGATTATGTCAACATGGGAGTCGCCGTTGCTGTCAATGACGGTGTGGTCGCAGCAGTCATCCCTAACGCGCACACCGCGAGTCTGCCGGAAATCGCGCAGCAGCGTCACGATATTGCCGAGCGGGCACGGGCCGGAAAGTTACGCCCGGCCGACATCGCCGATGCCACCTTCACCATCAGCAACCTCGGCATGTATCACGTAAATCAGTTCAGTGCGATCATCACTCCGCCGCAAGCCGCGATTCTCGCTGTCGGCGCCATCGCCGATCGAGTTGTTGCCGTCGAGGGGAAGCCCACAGTTCGCCCCATGATTACCCTGACTTTATCTTGCGACCACCGCGCCGCCGATGGCGCCCGCGCAGCAATGTTCCTGAACGATCTGGCCGAGGCCATCCGCGAACCCGGCAAGTTCTTGAATTAACCTCATTTTGCTGTGGGTTGCTTGCAAAGGGGTTCGCTGTAGCCGCACGATTTTGGCGGTTCGTGACACGTACTGTCGCGATTTGCATAGAAGCAGAATTGCACGAAATCCTTGCCAAAGCTTTGCACGGCGGCATCCGGCACATCGCGCTCGGTGAGTTCTTCGAACTGAAAACCGATGCTGCCGTTTTTCCTCACGGAGCCCAAGAGATATCCATAGGTGTAGGTTTTAGCCAAGACGTTCGCCCGCTTCTCCAATTCCGGCGGAAGCACATAACGTCGGGCGCCGGCAGTGCCCACCAGCCAGCCAGGCAAAACCGAGCCGTCATTCTGCGGATTTTGCCAGTAGCCTGTGTCGAAGATGTTCGCCATGTAAAAGTGAGAGTGGCTCGCAAGGATATAAACAAGCTTTCCCGTTTCCTTCTTCCACTTGTGCAGAGCCTTATACGCCTCAAGTCCGCTTTGCAAACTCTGTGCATTCAGCTTTTCCCGCTGCTTCTGGACATCAGGAGGGTCGTCAGTTCTTGGGGAGTCGCCGTTCATGCTGTGTCCGCAAGCGAGGCTATTCGGGAGTGCGCGATGCATGCCGACCACCACGCTAAGGATTTTTTCGTCCGTCCGATCGGTCTCCAAGACCTCCTGCAGCCAGCGTAATTGTTCGCTGTCGAATCCAGTTTCTCTGGAGTTGTCGAGATAAACGAAATCCACAGGTGGTTTTTTCCAGTGATAATACGCAACGTTCTCAGCAGCCGGGGTAGTTGCGATTTCCGGGCGATGGAGCCAGTAAGCAAACTGCGCAACGAAGTCGGCATGGCTTCTGTCGCCGTTGGGGTCGGAGTCACCGTACTTATACATTTCGTGGTTGCCAATGCCCAGAAATACGGGCAAGGTCCCAAACGGTGCAACTTGGTGCGCGATAAAGTCACCCCAGGCAATCTTTCGGTACTGCTCCGGGCTCAGTTCGCCGACAGCGGGCTTGTCTCCGCATGGCTTATGATTGAATTCCTGGCACATGTCCTCATCCACAATGGCCTTGTAACCTCCCGACAACTCGCTTCCCATCATCCTGAAATCGCCCAGATGCCAGTAGAAGTCCACATGATGATCGAGTGCGCTTTTGGCAATGGCAGGCATCACGACGTCTCCGCAATTTCGCGAATCGCCCGAAACGGCAAAGCGAAAGAGGTCGTCGGAATCCTGTTGAGCAGAAGACTGAGCAGCCGAAAGCAGAATTAAACCGAGCAGCGAAATCGAGCGACTCATGGGAGCACTCCGCGAGATTGCAACTCTAAACGCATTTCATAGCTGGCTGCAAGGGATGAAAATGTCGCGCCGTCTCCTGCGACTGGACGCATTTGAGAAAGCGGAACGAGAGGCGATATCCTGGAATGCGGTTGCAGATTGCATCGCACTGCCGAGGTCGAAACCTTGAAGGCTGCGATTCTCAAAGGGCCGAAACAGCCTCTTCGTATCGAAGAAGTCGCTAAACCTTCGCTCGCGGCCGGCCAAGTGCTGCTGAAGGTTCGAGCCTGTGGTGTTTGCCGCACCGATCTTCACATCGTCGAGGGCGAATTACCGCCGCGAAAGCGGCCGCTGATTCCCGGCCACCAAATCGTAGGCGATGTTATCGAGGGCGCTACATCCGCGCTGCCGCTCGGCACCCGGGTGGGCGTTTCCTGGATGGGCGGTATTGACGGAAATTGTCCGTACTGCCGGCGCGGACTCGAAAATCTTTGCGACTCGCCGATCTTTACGGGCTACACCACTGACGGCGGTTACGCGGAGTATGCGGCGGCGCGCAGCGATTTTGTCTATCCACTCCCGCCGGCCCTCGACGATCTGCACGCTGCGCCTCTGCTGTGTGCCGGAATTATAGGCTTCCGAAGTCTGCGAGTGGCCGGCGTGGAAACGCGAGACCGCGTCGGGTTGTTTGGCTTTGGTGCATCCGCACATCTGGCGATCGCCGTTCTGCGCTCCTGGAAATGCGAAGTGTTTGTCTCGACTCGCGGCGCTTCGCATCGCCAGTTGGCGGCTTCTTTAGGAGCCGTTTGGGTTGGCAGCGAAACTGACAAGCCGCCGGTCGAACTCGATCGCGCCGTAACCTTCGCCCCCAGCGGAGACGTGGTGATCGCCGCACTTTCCAGCCTGCGACAAGGAGGCGTAGTCGCGATCAACGCTATCCACCTTGATCGGATTCCAGAGTTCGACTATGACCGGCTTCTCTGGGGCGAGCGTCAAATACGTAGCGTCGCAAACATGACTCGATTGGACGCACACGACTTTCTCCAAATCGCCGCCGAGATTCAGCTGCAGCCCAAGGTGACAACGTTCTCACTGGAGCAGGCCAATGAAGCGCTCGCTGCCGTCAAGAATGATGCGATCGATGGAGCGGCGGTCATCGTGCCTTGAACCTTGTGCCTTGAACCTTGGGTGAGGGTTGCAATCTGAGAATAGTTGATTAGAACTGGTTTGCGCGCACGAGTCGACGAATGCTCCGGTGGTAGTCTCAGACATCGCTGCCGTAAACCGGAATCATCGCTCCATTGACATTTTGACCTGCATCACTGGCTAGCCAGACGATCAACTCGGCGATTGCTGACGGCTGCACCCACTTGCTGACGTCGGCTTTCGGCATTTCTTTGCGATTCGCAGGCGTGTCTATGGTCCCGGGCAGGATCACATTCGCCGTAATTCCTACATCCTTATTTTCCAGGGCTGCTGTCCTTATCAGGGATACCATTGCGGCTTTCGATGCGCTGTACGCTCCAACCCCGGCTGCAGGTTCCAGTGCCGCGCGGCTGCCGATCGCAATGATGCGTCCTTTACCGGTCTTTCTCATGACGGGAATTGCGGCATGCAAGACATAGAACGTGCAATTCAGATTCAGCTCGAACATTCTTTGAAACGTTGCATCATCGGTTTTCGCAATGGGCCCGCCGAATGAGAAACCGCCCACAGTGTGTGCCAGAACATCCAGCCTGCCAAAGCGCGAGACTACGCTGTCGACCATTTTCTGTGATCCGGCCGCCGTTGAGATTTCCGCAGGCAAGGCCGTAAAGGAAGGACTGTTGAAATCGGATGGTTGGACTTTTCGCGACACCCCAACCACCGTCGCGCCGGCATCGAGGAAAGCCTGAGTGACGTACCTTCCCAAGCCTCCGTCGGCTCCAGTCACAAGTGCGATTTTGCCCGTCATCTTGGCCGTCATCGAACGTTCGAGCTCCCTTGTCTGTTCATCAGATTCCAAGAACTAACCAAAGGTTTCGAGTGGCGAGGAATTCGACAGCGCGCAATACCCCCAGCCGTCGGTGGTGGCTCAATTTTGAATTTTTCGGCCAATAGTTTTTGGTCATCCTGAGTGCAGCCGTTTTTCAGGCGGAACGAAGGACCTCCCGCTGGCCGTATCTATGGGAGATCCCTCGCTGCGGCTCAAGTACGCCGCGCTTCGGGATGACGGCCTCGTAGGAGAATGAATTCAATCTGAGCCAACTACCCAGCCGTCCGATTCTTTCCAGGTTCGTTCCTTGTTACGAATTGCGAAATAAACGGCAGTCTCTTACGCGGAGGGTGAGCATTGCGTTAGGGTAAGCATATCGCTTCGCACGGTTCCTGCAGAGGCTTGGCCTTCCCACTTCTCCGGTGCTTTGCTGACCGTGAAATGCCTAGAACGAAACTTTCCGAGGAGTGTGTGACTATGCAGATATTCAGGTGGAATCCACGACGATCACAAAGAAATATTCTGAGCTGTTCTGTGATGATTGCCGCTCTTCTGGCGGTATCCCTTGCGCTGCCTTTAGCATCGAAGGCCGCTACGTCGCCCAGCCAACCCAACTTCGGTCCGAACGTCTACATCTTCAATCCCAGCATGACCCAGAGCCAGATCCAGGCGACGGTCGACGCCATCGCAACGCAACAGGTCCCCAACCAGTTCGGGACTCAGCGCTATGCTTTGCTGTTCGAGCCCGGCACGTATGGTTCGAGTGCCAACCCGCTTGTTTTTCAGGTGGGGTACTACACCAGCGTGGCCGGACTTGGCGGATCTCCGGGCGACGTCACGATTAATGGAGCGATCGATGTATTCAACCAGTGCTCAGGCACCGGCTCGAGTGAGAGCTGCGTTGCACTGACCAACTTCTGGCGCTCTCTCTCGAACCTGACCATCAACCTGACACTGCCGAGTACACCCCCAGCGTATGCGCCGCCGACCCCCGACCCCGGCGGTGCCGGCTGCAATAACTCGGCTGAGATGTGGGCGACTTCGCAGGCCTCACCAATGAGGCGGGTGGCCGTCAACGGCTTCGTCACGCTCTTCGACTATTGCGGAGGCGCCGAAAACTTCTCAAGCGGCGGATTCATCGCCGACTCGGCGTTTTCGGGCAGCGAGGTCCTGAATGGCACTCAGCAGCAGTTTATGGTGAGGAACAGCATAGTCGATAGCTGGAGCAACGGAGTTTGGAACCAGGTATTCTCCGGCGTCGTGGGTGCGCCTGCGCAATGTTTTCCATGCGGCAACCCGTACACCACACTCGCGACCAGCCCTGTGACGCGCGAGGCACCATACCTATACCTGGACTCCAACGGGAACTACAACGTCTTCGTCCCTGCCGTGCAGCATAACTCGGTGGGCACGACATGGGCCGCCGCTCCAACACCCGGCTCTTCCATCCCAATCCAAAGGTTCTTCATTGCCAAACCGACGGACCCGGCGTGGCTGATCAATGCCGCATTGCTTTTCGGCTTTGACCTCATTCTGACCCCGGGTATTTATAACCTTGACCAGAGTCTAGTGGCGTTGTATCCCGATACGGTGGTGCTCGGTCTCGGTTTCCCAACGCTGATTCCAGAAAACGGAGACCCATCCATGATCGTCGCCAGCGACAAAGGAGTATTGCTTTCGGGGATGATTTTCGATGCGGGCCCGAAAAACTCTCCCGTGCTGTTGCAGGTCGGCTTATGCGGTTTCTGCCACAACAGTCACAACGCCTCTGACCCGTCTGGCATTTACGATGTGTTCTTTCGCATCGGCGGCGCCGAGCCGGGAAGCGCGGCGAACAGTCTGGTCGTCAACAGTGACAACGTCATCCTCGATGACATCTGGGCGTGGCGGGCTGACCACGGCAATGGCGTTGGGTGGACCGACAACACTGCCGACACCGGCCTCATCGTCAACGGCAACAATGTGACCGCGTACGGCCTTTTCGTCGAGCATTACCAGCAATACGATGTAATCTGGAACGGCAACGGAGGCACGGACATCTTCTTCCAAAACGAGATGCCTTACGATCCGCCCAGTCAGGCGGCATGGATGGAGGCTCCCGGTATCGACGGTTGGGCAGCCTTCAAAGTTGCCAATCACGTAACCAGCTTCAAGGGATACGGCATGGGCAGCTACAGCTTCTTCGATAAGGGCGTCAACATCTTCGCGGCAAATGCGTTTGAGGTCCCGAGCACCCTGCCGCCGAAGAGCCTCAACGATCTACTTACAATCTTCCTCTCCACGTCTGGGTCCGGAGGAATCCTGAACGTGGTCAACGGCATAGGCGGGTCGTCGACTATCGCCAACCCGGATACACCGGTTACGGTGGTGAGCTATCCGTAACGGTTTCTCACGGTATTGTTATCGTTTGAACATGGGCCATCAAGTTCCGTCCTCGTGGCGGAGCTTGATGCGCCCCCTCGAGAACTCGACTTCGCTAAAAGGTACCTTGACTTCCATTCGGGGGATATTACTGAATTTGGAAGCGGCAATTGAATTCTCAAGCAGGATAGGTCCAGGGCTTCGTAAGTTTCGAGGAGATTGCTCCAAGCCCGTTTGGGGCCGTTTTCATTGCTGCAGGGTACCCCTAGCTCAATATCCCAGCCGCTTATTGACAATGTTCTTCAAGGGTTCGCCCTTCTCAAACCTGCCATACTGCTTAAGAAAGAACCGCATCGCCTGATCCTGCCAGTCGGCCGTGTGGTCCGCGCAGTGCGGCGACAACAAAACATTCTCCAGCTTGTACAGCAGATGTCCCGGCGGTAGCGGTTCGTGCTCAAACACATCTAACGCCGCTCCCTTGATTCGCTTGGCGGTTAGCGCACGGAGCAGTGCCGCCTCGTCGATGACCGGCCCACGTCCCACGTTGATCACTACCGCTGTCGGCTTCATCACCGCAAACTCCGCGTCGCTGATCATGTGACGCGTCTCCTTGGTCAATGGGGCCGTCGCCACAATGTAGTCGCAGAACGCGATCATCTCCCGCCGTTCCTCCGGCTTGTAGAAATGATCCACGAGCGGATCAGTCGATCCCGGAACATGCCGCTTCGTCGCAAGCACGCGCATGCTCATGGCGTGCACGCGGCTCGCCACGGTTCGGCCAATGTCGCCATAGCCCAAAATCCCAACCGTCTGTCCACCTATATCTTGCACGTCGAACGGCTCCCAGACAGATGCCATCTGGTTGCGAACCATCCGCCGGAAATCCTTCGCGAAATACAAAATCGCTGCCAGCACAAACTCCCCCAGCGACGCGCTGAACAAGCCGCGTCCGTTGGTCAGCAGGATTTGACTTTCCACGAGTTCCGGAAACAACAGGTTGTCCAGTCCCGCAGCCCGGGAGTGTACCCAGCGCACCTTCCCGCAAATCCCAAACAACTCGCGCAGCAACTCCCGCGTCCCCGACCACAGCAAGATCACCGTCGCATCCTTCGCGGCTTGAACACACGCGGCAACCTCCCCACATACTGTGTGCGGTAGCTCGTTCAACATGGCGAACTGCGGATCGTCTCCCGACGCCAGCACCAGCACCGGATTCTCTCTTCCCATAGCCAATATCCTGCCACGCTCCTGTCCTAAACGGGGGCCGCAAGCGCGAGGTCTGCTGCGAGTACCAACCGGAGGGTATTCCGGGCCCGAAGTGAGCTTCGGGGAGATTGCCATTGATCTCTTCGAGCCCGTTTCTGAGGCACAAAGCCGTGTCTCACATCTAACTTACTGGATTTCAATTTCTCGAATCCAGGAATCGGTGCGAGACCTTTCAGGAAAGCCCCAGGTTGATCGGATTTGACCTATCACAGATCCAACAACTTCTTAAGCTGCGGATCGACAACGGCCAGCTTGATCGCTTCCCGCACCGCCCAGTCGACATTCAGTTCTTGGAGCAGGACATTGGCACGATCATCTAACCTGCTCTTCACGGATTCGCGGATATCACTCGGGACATCCTTGATAAGTAATCCGTCCAAGTCATGGTCGATCGGATGAATTGGCTTAGGTACATAATTGATTGTTGGCAAGTTGTTTTTTGTGCCCAGAACGCCGCTTTGATTTTGGAGGAACTCGCGGGCTTTGGTGCGGCCAAGGTCGTAGTCGTGATCTCTGTACTCTTGTTCGAAGAAGCCCACAAACGCCTCCAGTTGCGAGCCTGCCAATTCTGCGGGCGTGGCTGTGATGCCGTAAATGACCATCTCGTCCCGTTCGCCGAGATCTGCCGCAGTTTCCAGGGTGAGAATGGAGTCGATCCAGGTGTTGGCGACGTCCTCGCCCTTGGACGTTTTCAGATCGCCGTATTCCTTGCTGAATTGTTTTCCCAGGCGCTGTCGCGCTTCGTCGATAGTTTCTGCGCCCTGCGGCCTCCCTGCGAAAAGCAATGGCAGCAGACCACTTGCAGCATCTTTCAGCGCTGCGGGCTGAACCTTATTCCCCGCAATCACATCCTCTAGCTCGACCGCTCTTTGATTGAAAAGATAGATGCGTTGGTTTAGTTGCTCGGCCTGAATCCAGTCCTGGAACTCCGCTTGACCATAAACCGCATTGACCAGCCGTAAAGCCGTGGCTTTAAAGTTGGCGCCACTTTCATTGAAGTCGGAGTGCGCAATCGAGGCTTTTACGTGCGGAGCGATAAACAAATAAAAGCGAGAATCGTTATTTACGTGTTGATCGATCTCGTCGACAAGATTTTTGGCCAATCCCAAAGGCTCATTCTGAAATACTCCACCGTCAGTGTAAGCAAATGTTTCGAAAGGCATGGGGAATACGACGTTGGGCGAATCGTATTCGCTCTTGTGTCGCACCAGATCTTTCACTCTGAAGGCAAAAGGAAAGGCCCCGCAAGACACGGCAGCATTGCGCAAAGGCTCCCAGAATTCGAGTACATCCGAAGTGGCATCCACTTTGGCACGTAACTGATCCTCAAAACGCGTGTAGGTGAAAGTCCCACTGGGCTTGACCTGGTAACAGTAATCGACTCCATTCAGGTTTGACAAGGCCAGACCGAAACTGATGGCGCTCGCAGCCGCGGGATGCCTCACCGGGGTTGGAGTAATGTGCGTTGAATACCGCTGGCTCAGATACTTGGCAGAAAGAGTCTCGACCAGATCCGACGAGAGAAGCGAATGCGACGAATCTTCTCCATGTTGAAGCGCAAGCAGTCCTTTAATATCGATATCCTGCACCCAAGCCCGATACAGCGCATTGTTATAAGCATCGGTTAGGGAATCGGCTTCGAACATCAATTTTTGGGCTAGCACGGTCGCGCTCATCCCACCCGCAGAGGCACCGGTGAGAACATCCACCAGAATTTTTTGGTCATCTGGAAGACCCGCATTGTGTTGCGCGAGTGCGTCGAGGATCTCATAAAGAACGCCAGCCTCATAGGAACCCAGGGAGACGGCTCCTGCCACGGTTATTGCAAGTCTGATCGCCATGTTATTTCCCCTTTTTCAACGCACTTTTCGCTCATTTACCCGCGTGGCCGTAGAAGGATCGTCGCGATTGGCGCGCCAGGAAGGATGATGAAAGTGGATCACAAAGTCACCGTTTGTAGAACTTAGAGGTTCACTTCGGGGGCCCATGCGGCTGGCATAAGTCACCGGCGTGCCCACGTAGATTGTTCTAACCTTGGGTCGCCTCGCCGAATGACCGCAAAAGTATTCCTGTGTTAGAGCAATGTCAATAACTAATATCCGACTTATAGAACGCATTGACCGCCTCCTGTATCGCTGATAGAATTCGCCTGCTTCCTGAAGCCTAGGAGGTTTCATGGCTGACCATAACGATCCGAATGCGGTGAACCACATCTTTTCGGATATCGACTACAGCCCCGCCGATCTTTACGATTTATTCGGATGGCCAAGGGAGGATTTGTGCCTTCTTAAGGCTAACCTGTAGACCCAAGATTGAGCTGTTGGATTTTCTGAAGTTCAGGCAAACCTCGAGATCAAGATATTCAAAAGCCGACTCCCGCTACCGAGCGGTATCCCTTCCGGGTTGGCCTAGTTAATGGCTGAAGGTTGTGGTCGAGGCTGTTAACGCGAAGTGGCGATCGAAATCCCGCTTTATTTTCGGCAGTTTTGAAGGTTGGAATCCACCCAACTGATTACGCCCTTGTTTCTTATGAGGCGGGGATGTGGATGCTCACACCGGGTCGTCTGATACTAAACTAGCAATTGTGGAGTTAGATGATGCACATCGCTTCTCCCTTTGCGGCGGTAATTCTGGCGGCAGGAACTTCAACACGGATGGGGACAGCTAAGCAACTGTTGCTGCTGGAGGACCGTCCTCTGTTGCAGCACGTGCTCGATCACGTGCGCGCATCCGCGGTCAAGGAAATCGTTCTGGTTCTAGGATTCGCAGCGGAGGAGATCCGAAGGGAAATCGATGTCCAGAATGCACGTGTAGTGCTCAATAAGAGTTATCGGCAGGGCATGGGAACTTCGTTGAAGGCTGGACTTTCCGCCGTGGATCCAGAATGCGCAGGTGCGCTCATCGTTTTGGCGGATCAGCCGTTTATCCGACCTGCGACGCTCGACCTGTTGATGGCGGAGCATGATCGTTCCAGGGCGCAGATCGTGATTCCAACTTACCGGGGTTTTCGCGGTAACCCGGTGCTCTTGGACCGCTCGGTTTTCGCTGAGGTGATGGCCCTCGACGGCGATATCGGATGCCGCGCAATCTTCGGCGACCATCTCGAAGGCATTGTGAAGTTGCCGGTGGACGATGCGGGAATCCTGCTGGACATTGACCGGCAGAGCGATTTCGAGGCTCTGCGTCGTGCCGGCGGTCGCATGGAAAGAGAGAAGGTCTTGCTTGAAACCGCGGATCTTCACGGACGAAACCTTGTCGGCGCAACAGCTGCGCAGCCGGAGTTGGTCATTGTCGGCAGGGACGCGATGGCAGCTGCCTTGGCGAAACTGGGAAAGCTGATGCGATTCACGGTGACCGTGGTGGATCCGTTGCTGGCCGCTGACGAGTTGCCCGATGCAGATCGAGTGCTTCACGCGCTCGATTTTTCCGTGCTTGCGGCGAATCCCGATCGGAACGTGGTTGTGGCGAGCCGCGGCATCTGCGATGAGGAGGCGATCGAAGAAGCACTGGCGGCCAACAGCGCCTATATCGCACTTGTTGCTAAGAAGAAGAGAGGGGATGAAGTCGTTCGCAGCCTGCGGATGCGGGGATTTCCAGCGGAAAAATTGGCCAGCGTGCGAGTGCCCGCTGGACTGGAGATAGGAGCCGAGACGCCAGAGGAAATCGCACTCAGCATTATGGCGGAAATCGTTTCTGAAAGGCAGAAGCGAGTCAGCGAGGTTTGAAATCCGGCCACCAAGGCCGGAGAACTATGATCGGGGAATGTTCGGATAATATAAAGGACAATAAGGACAATAAAGATGGTCCGCGCTTAGTCTGTCGTGTGCGCGTTGCACTGGGTGATTACCTTTTCAGAGACGTCTCTCTCCGGCACATCCAGCTCTGTCAGGCGTAAGGCGCGGCTGGAGCCGCCGCGCCGCAAGGCTACGATCTGGCTCATGATACTGAGCGCAATTTCCTCTGGAGTTGCAGCCCCCAAGTCGAGGCCTGCCGGCGCAGAAATTCTCGCGACCTTGTCCTCCGGCACGCCCTCTGCGGCGAGGTACTCGAGCACGAGCTTGGCCCGATGCTGGCTGGCGATTAACGCCACGTAAGCGGCCTCCCCGCGCAGAGCCCTTTGCAGCCAGAGGTGGTCATTCTTGTGCTGTGTGGCAATCACGACATAGGTGTTTGATCCGATGGGTGTCTGAACCAGATCAAAATCTTCGGCAATCACTTGCTGCGCTTGTGGGAATGCAGTCTGGTCGGCGCCGGGATCGTTCACGATGACGCGAAAGCCGAGCAGGTGCGCGAACGTGGCCAGGGCTTCGGCGATCCGCCCATGACCGGCGATGAGCAGATCGGGTTGAGGCAACACCGGTTCGATATAAACTTCCATTTTCCCTCCGCAGGGCATGCCAACACCCAGGAGTTCGTCGGTCATGTCGAGAGTGATAACGAGCGGTTGGCGCACCTCCATAGAACGCAGGGCTTCGTTTCGAACGGCACTTTCGGCGCACCCGCCGCCCACCCAGCCGAAAACCAGCCTCCCTTGAGCGTCAATGATGGCCTTGGAGCCGCGCCGGGCCGAAGAGGACCCCTCCACACGAACCACTGTCGCTACTGCAAAAGTTTTCCCTTGGGCTGTAAGTTCGGCGGCTTTGGCGTAGAGATCCGATGACATGCCATCACGTATGATAGTTCCCGAGAACGCGGGAGTGCAATCCAGACGCAGGGACTTTCGTGGTGTCCATGGTTTTTTACAGTGAACAGATCCGAGCCCATTATGCCGAGCCGCGAAACGTAGGCAGCATTGCCCAGCCTTCGGGCAAGGCAATCGTGAAGAGTCCGGTGGACAGCGATACAGTACTGATCACGCTGCGGATCGAGCAGGGCATTGTTCAGGAAGCGAAGTTCAAATGCATGGGCTGCGCCGTCGCCATTGCCTGTTCCTCAATGGCCACAGAAATGGTTCTGGGCAAGTCCGTCGAGGAAGCGTCACAGATATCGGAGCACGCGGTCGCCGAAGCGCTGGGCGGGATCCCGGATTACAAGATGAGATGCAGCAACCTGGCTCCGGAAGCGATTCGGAGGGCGATTGAGGATTGGAGGTCGCGGCCGCCGACGGAGGCGGGATCGTATCTTGAATAGGGCAGACTTAGGTATCGGTCTTGTGTTGCAATTTCCGGGTTTGGGATTTCTTGAATTGACCCCGGTGTGGTAACGTACTACCCGCGTTTCCTTAGCGCCATTTCCAGCATCCACGCCTTGACCGACGGGACTGGACTCCGCACTCACGAGGGTTAAGCAATGATCCCACCAGCCTTCGAGTATCTGAGACCCAACACAATTCCTGAAGCCATCACGCTCCTGCAGCAGCATGGAGATGATGCGAAGATTCTTAGCGGCGGGCAGAGTCTCATCCCGATGATGAAGCTTCGGATTGCCCGCCCCGGCTACCTGATCGACATCAATCGCATCTCCGGGTTGTCGTACATCAAGGAAGAGGACGGCTTTCTCAAGATCGGTGGGCTCACGCGCGAAGCCGAGTTGGAGGCTTCGCCGCTGATTCGCTCGAAATATACTATCCTTGTTGATACCGCTCACGTGATCGCCGATCCGCAGGTGCGCAATCTGGCCACGGTAGCAGGAAACCTGGCGCATGGCGATCCTGCCAACGATCATCCGGCGACCATGCTTGCTTTGGGGGCGCAGGTTGTGGCTACTGGATCCCGCGGCGAACGAGTCATACCCATCGAGGAATTTTTTCTGTCGCTGTTCAGCACCGCACTGCAACCAGACGAAATCCTCACAGAGATTCGAGTACCCTTGGCTCTGCCGCACAGCGGCGGCGCTTATTTCAAGCTGGAGCGCAAGGTGGGAGATTTCGCCACCGCGGCTGTCGCCGCGCAGGTGACGCTGGATAGCAGCGGCGCAGTTCAAACAGTCGGCATCGGTTTGACTAATGTCGGTCCTACGCCGATTAAGGTGCAGAAGGCGGAGAACATTCTCCGCGGAAAAAAACTCGACGAGGCGAACATCCGCCAAGCTGCGCAGTTGGCGGCCGATGACGCGCAACCAAGTTCTGATTTGCGTGGCCCCGCAGAATACAAGAAGGGGCTTATCAAGGAACTGGCGAAGCGAGCTCTCGCCCGCGCCGCCGAAAGAGCTGGCAAGTAGTTTCGATATAGTCTCTGGGACCCGAACGAGGGACTGCCGATGGCAAAGAAACAATTGATTACTGTGAAAGTGAACGGCAGGGAGCGGGAAGCGGCGGTCGAACCGCGGCTTTTGCTGGTCCACTTCATCCGCGAAAGTTTGCAACTAACGGGCACTCACATTGGTTGCGATACCAGCCACTGCGGCGCATGCACGGTTTTGTTGAATGGCAAGACGGTGAAATCGTGCACTATGTTTGCCGTGCAGGCGGACGGCGCCGAGATTCTCACCGTCGAAGGCCTCGCGAGCAGCGCTGGCCAGCTGCATGCGTTGCAGGAGGGGTTCAAGCAGGAGCACGGCCTGCAATGCGGCTTCTGCACCCCCGGAATGCTGATGTCGTCGTACGCGCTGCTGCATAACAATCCCAATCCCAGCGAGGAAGAGATTCGCAGGGGAATTTCCGGCAACCTGTGCCGCTGCACCGGCTATCAGAACATTGTGGGCGCCGTGCAGTACGCGGCGGCGAAGATGGCGAAAGCTGCGAGCGAAGCTCACGTGGCGGAAGGGGTGGCACAGTGATCCACAAAACATCTCCTGAAATCGGCGGCATGGGCCATTCCATCAAGCGCAAGGAAGATTTGCGATTCATCCAGGGCAAAGGCAATTATGTGGACGACGTGCATCTGCCCGGCATGGTTTATGGGCAACTGGTGCGCAGTCCGTACGCGCACGCACGCCTGAAGAGCATTAACACCGAGAAAGCCAAGGCAGTCCCGGGAGTGCTGGCCGTGATAACCGGTGAGGATCTTGCCAAGGCGAACCTGGCCTGGATGCCTACACTTTCCTACGACAAGCAGATGGTGCTTGCTACGGGCAAGGTCCTCTTTCAATCGCAGGAAGTTGCGTTCGTTGTGGCGGAAGATCGCTACACTGCCGCCGATGCAGCCGAGTTAGTAGAAGTTGAATACGAAGAGCTGCCCGTGCTTGTGGATCCGAAAAAGGCGCTCGATGCCGACGCTCCGCTGCTTCGTGAAGACCGCGAGCAGAAAAATAATCATATCTTTCATTGGGAAGTGGGTGATCGGCAGGCGACCGAGCAGGTTTTTCAAAAGGCTGCCGTAAAGGCGAGTGTAAACGCGTTCTTCCAGCGCTGCCATCCCGCGCCACTCGAGACTTGCGGCTGCGTCGCAGACTTCAGTCGCGCTACTGGGCGGCTGACGGTTTACATGACCTCGCAGGCTCCGCATGCGCACCGAACTGTGTTTGCTTTAGTCGGCGGAATTCCGGAAAACAACATCCGTGTCGTCTCGCCAGATATCGGCGGTGGCTTTGGCAATAAGGTTCCAGTTTATCCCGGATATGTTTGCGCGATCGTGGCTTCGCTTACGCTCGGTGTGCCGGTGAAGTGGATTGAAACGCGCTCGGAGAATTTGCAGTCGACGGGTTTTGCCCGCGACTATCACATGACCGCCGAGATCGCCGCCGATCGCGACGGCAAAATGCAGGCCCTGCGCGTGAAGACGCTCGCCGATCATGGCGCATTCAACGCCGCGGCTCAACCCACCAAGTTTCCCGCGGGATTGTTCAGCATCTGCACCGGCTCCTATGAGTATGCTCAGGCATTCTGCGAAGTCGACGGCGTCTACACCAACAAGGCGCCGGGCGGCATCGCATACCGCTGCTCGTTTCGCGTGACCGAGGCGGCCTACCTGATTGAAAGAGTAGTAGACGTGCTGGCGCTGGAGTTGAAGATGGATCCGGTCGAACTTCGCCGCAAGAACTTTATTCCGCCGGAGAAGTTTCCCTACAAGTCGTTGCTCGGCTGGACCTACGACAGCGGCAACTATGAAGCGGCGATGGACCTCGCGCTAGAGAAAATCGGCTACCAGCAACTGCGCAAGGAGCAAGCAGAGAAAAGAAAAAAAGGTGAACTGATGGGGATTGGGATCTCGAGCTTCACCGAAATCGTGGGCGCCGGTCCGGCGCACACCTTCGATATTCTCGGCATCAAGATGTTTGACAGTTGCGAGATTCGCATTCACCCCACCGGCAAGGCGATGGCCCGCATGGGTACCAAGAGCCAAGGCCAGGGACATGAGACTACTTACGCCCAGATCGTGGCGCAGGAACTGGGAATTCCTGCTGCCGACGTAACTATCGAAGAAGGCGACACAGACACCGCTCCCTACGGTCTGGGAACCTACGCCAGTCGAAGCACGCCAACCTCGGGAGCTGCGACCGCGATCGCAGCCCGCAAGATTCGCGAAAAGGCGAAAAAGATCGCAGCGTACTTGTTGGAATGCAACGAGAACGATCTGGAATGGGAGCCGGGCAAGTTCTTTGTGAAGGGCGCTCCCAGCAAGAGCAAGACGATTCAGGAAATCGCATTCGCCGCATACACGAACATTCCTCCCGGTCTCGAGGCAGGATTGGAAGCCGTCGATTATTACGATCCACCTAATCTCACCTTTCCGTTCGGCACTTATGTTTGCGTGGTCGATATCGACAAAGGTACCGGCGAAGTAAAGGTGCGGCGATTTGTTGCTGTGGACGACTGCGGAAACATCATCAATCCGATGATCGTGGAAGGCCAGATTCACGGCGGCCTCACCGAGGGGCTGGCCATCGCGTTCATGCAACAGATCGACTACGACGAGAGCGGCAACATTCAGGGTGGAAGTTTTCAGGACTATCTGCTGCCGACGGCGGTCGAAACTCCGCACTGGGAGACGGACAAGACATGCACACCTTCGCCGCATCATCCTTTCGGGGCGAAGGGAGTGGGAGAATCTCCTAACGTCGGTTCTCCAGCCGCCTTTGTCAATGCGGTGGTTGACGCTATGTCTCATCTTGGCGTGAAGCATATCGACATGCCGATCACGCCGTGGAAAGTGTGGAAGGTTCTGCAGGAGAAAGGTGTGGCTGCATAGTGGCGCTGAAGATTGAAAAAACTTTCCAGGTGCCCGAGCCGGTAGAGAAAGTGTGGGCATTTCTGAGCGATCTGCGAAAAGTCGCGACCTGCGTGCCCGGGGCGCAGATCACCGAGCAGGTGGATGAGAAGACTTATAAGGGCGCGATTAGAGTGAAGGTTGGCCCCAGCGTCACCGACTACAACGGTGAAGTGCAGATTGTGCGACTCGATTCGGAGAACCGCAGCATCGAAATTCTCGGTAAAGGACAGGATGTGCGCGGCCGTGGCAGCGCTTCCATGAAGATGACTGGGGAGCTTTGCGCTTTGGACAGCGGCGGCACAGAAGTCACGAGCGTTTCTGAGATCGGGGTTGTTGGAATTCTTGCGCAGATGGGATCGAGAGTTATCACAGAGGTTTCGAACATTATGTTCGGAGAGTTTTTGAAAAACTTCCAGGCACGGCTGAAAGATCCCTCTGATGTTCCCGCTGCGCAGGCGACCGGAGCTGAGGTTGCTCCTATCAAGGCTACGTCCGTTGCATGGAAAGCCACCAAGGGACTGTTTCGCGGAAAATCTGAGAGCGGTTCCTGAGCAAGTGCAGTTGACGTAACTACCATGGGCATGTCCCCAACTTTTCCTTCCGTTGCTGCAAACCAAGGCGTCGATGCGATTGTCTCAGGGTTTGAGCGCCTGGGTTACGTTGCCGACCGGTCACTAGCCACCGCGCTTTATCTGGTCACCAAGCTGCGCAAACCAATTCTGGTCGAGGGACATGCTGGTCTTGGTAAAACCGAAGTCGCAAAGGTGCTGGCCTCACACCTGGGTACGCGACTCATTCGACTGCAGTGTTATGAGGGGCTGGATGTCAGCTCGGCCGTGTACGAATGGAATTACCAGAAGCAACTGCTGGCTATCAAGATCGAAGAAGGATCGGACAAATCGGTCGAGGAGAAAGAGAAGCACATCTTCAGCCGCGAGTTTCTGCTGGAGCGGCCTTTGTTGC
This sequence comes from uncultured Acidobacteriota bacterium, assembly GCA_963717205.1. GTDB lineage: Bacteria > Acidobacteriota > Terriglobia > Terriglobales > Acidobacteriaceae > Sulfotelmatobacter. The sequence goes on from CAVQVP010000004.1 coordinate 476,230, forward strand.
AGTCCATTCTTGTGGAAGACGCAGCGCCCGTACTTCTGATCGACGAAATCGACCGCGCCGACGAGGCGTTCGAAGCTTTTTTGCTCGAATTACTTTCCGATTATCAGATCACCATTCCGGAGATGGGGACTATTCATGCGAAGCATGTTCCATATGTCGTTCTCACTTCCAATCGCAGCCGGGAGTTGGGCGATGCGCTCAAGCGAAGGTGTCTTTACCAGTGGATTGACTATCCCAATCTGGAAAAAGAGATGAAGATTGTGCGCACGCGATTGCCTCATATTGAGCAGGAGTTGGCGCGGCAGGTGGTCGGATATGTGCAGTCGGTGCGGGGGTTCAACTTGAGTAAGCCTCCGGGAGTGGCGGAGACTTTGGATTGTGCCGAAGCGTTGCTGGCATTGGGCAAGGTGCGGCTGGATGAGGCTGCTATTGAAGAGACGCTTGGGTGTATTTCCAAGTCTGTGGAAGATGGCGCGAAAATCAGGAGCGCCGGGCTGGGCAAAATTGTTGAGGGAGCGGTGGGAAGGGTTTTGTGATCGATTTATTGAAACAACCGAGCGATGCGGCCAGAAACATCGTCGAGTTCTGCCGCTTTGCGCGTGAGAAGGGCCTTTCTGCTGGGGTGCAAGGAACTCTCGGCGCACTGGAGGCGGCTGCGGCCATTGGCGCGGGTAGAGGTGAAGATCTGAAGTTTGGGTTGCGATCTATTCTGTGTTCGTCAAAAGACGACTGGGACCTTTTCGAGGAATGCTTTCAAGCATTTTGGAGAGGATCGGAACCCGAGTCATTAGCAAACCGCGGGGCGCGGCCGAAGAAGGAAGGCTCCGCTGCCTTCGGTAAAGGAGACTCGATTTCTCTTATGTCAACGGGGTCTCGCGATGACGGTTCCTTTGAAGAAAACGGAAGCCTGGCGGTCGCTGGAGCAAGCGCGCGCGAGCGGCTCAGCAAGGCAGACGTTTCAACTCTGCAACAAAGCGACATGGCAATGTTGGAGCAGATTGCCCTTCGCTTGTTCAAGCAGATGAGCCGGCGACTGCAGCGCAAGCGGCGAATCGGAAGTTCGCTAGGGCAGGTGGATTTGCGCCGGACGATCCGCCGCAGCATTAGCCGTGGCGGCGAGCCGGTGACCTTGAGATATCGAGAGAGGAAGCTTCGTCCGCACCGGCTGGTTGCTTTGCTCGACATCAGCGGCTCGATGAGCGCATACAGTTTGTTTCTGGTGAAATTTCTCTACGCTTTGCAAAAACATTTCCGGCAGGTAGATACTTTTCTTTTCAGTACGAATTTGGTTGAGATAACGAGTTTGTTGCGTGCTCAACGCCTGCAGGAGGCAATGCAGGCTTTGTCGCAGCAGCCGGCGGGTTGGTCTGGCGGGACCAATATCGGCGGATCGCTGCGGGAGTTTAACCACCTCCACGGCAGGAAGCTGCGATCCAGCGATACTTTTTTCATGATTCTTAGTGACGGCTGGGATACGGGAGAGGCCGGCGTTCTCTCGGCGGAGCTGAGGGCGGTGAAAAGGCGCGTCCGCAGGGTCATTTGGCTGAATCCGCTGCTGGGTTTAAAAGACTATCAGCCGATTACGTGCGGGATGAGCGCGGCTCTGCCGCATATCGATGTGTTTGCTCCGGCGCACAATTTGGAGAGCTTGTTGGCGCTGGAGCGGCACCTATAGCTTCGTGAATAGCAGGGTGAAGCATGTTTGATCAGTTCCTGAACAAAGCGGCTGAACTTCTGGCGAAGGGTGAGCCGTTCGTCACCGCGTCCGTGGTGCGTTTTCAGGCTCCCATCTCCGGCAAGCCTGGCGACAAGGCCATTATTTTCCCGGACGGAAAGATGTGGGGCTGGATCGGCGGTGGCTGTGCTCAACCTGTGGTCATCAAGGAAGCGTTGAAAGCGCTGGCCGATGGAAAGCCGCGGCTGGTGCGGATCAGTCCTACGGCCGCGCCGGAGGATGGGATCGTGGACTACACCATGACCTGCCATAGCGGAGGCACCTTGGATATCTACATCGAGCCTGTCCTGCCGAAACCGCACATTCTAGTTTTTGGACGCTCTCCCGTCGCGCAAACGCTTGCCCGACTGGGCAAAGCCATCGGCTACAGAGTCTCTGTAGTTGCTCTCGGCGCGAACCGGGAGCAGTTTCCGAATGTGGACCTGCTGCAGACGGAATCGAATTTGAGCGAATTGAATTTGAACGAGCGTCAGACCACGAGCGACACTTTCATCGTGGTGTCAACCCAGGGAGAGAGTGACGAGGAAGCGCTCGAACAAGCGGCTAGAACCGGCGCCGAATATGTTGCTTTCGTGGCCAGCAAGGTCAAGGCTCAGAAGGTGGCCGAGTATCTGCGTGAAGCGGGAGTTCCCTCCGACCGAGTGAACCATATTCGCGCGCCGGCCGGCCTCGATATCCACGCGGCCTCGCCCGAAGAAATCGCGGTGAGCATTCTTGCCGAGATCATCCAGCTAAAAGGTACTCGAACGAAAGCGGTTGAAGGACCTGAGAGCCCGTTCGCAGACTCGAGCTTGCCAGTTCTGAAACTGCCAGTTTCGCATCCGCCAGTGCCGAATAACGAAGCTCGCGACCCAGTCTGCGGCATGTTTGTGAATGTGAGTGGAGCAAGATACAAATCAGCGCACAGGGGAGCCGATGTCTACTTCTGCTGTGCAGGATGTAAGCAAGCCTTCGACCGCCAGCCCGAGAAATATATGCTGTTGATGTCCACCTGACGATTCTTCCTAGCTGCTTTGGCCATTCGGTCCGTGGCACTGGCTTCGAACAGCCAAATTAATCTTTACGGAGATTTGGCTAGCCCAACTCACAACACGCACCCACCGTAACGTAGCCGCAGTGGCCTTAGCCAATAAGCTGGCGCGCGGACCATACATGCCGGTTAGCCCGATCCGCTCGCAATCTTGGCCACGCGAAGAAGGTCGGCCAGCCCAGAATCCCCAAGATTATTCTCACGCGGCGTCGTGAGCCTCGTCACAGCCAAGCGTGAGCCAGTGAGGTTGAATAGCATTGACGGGCAATTGTATCGCCGATGGGAGCAGGTCTTTACGCAGAACCATGGAGGTTGGGAACACGCTTGTCATCGCGCACTCCACGGGCTTGGTTGCGCGACTGTCGCTACAAGGCTAGGTGCGGGAGACTCTATGACTGAGTGTGGCCGCATGGGAAGCTTTGACTAAACTGGATGTTCTCAAATCCGGCCCAGGGAGGGAGGACGATGGAAAATGCGGTCGGTCTAGTCATGACGGGAGGCGGTGCTCGCGGCGCTTATCAAGCCGGTGTTCTCAAGCGCATTGGCGAACTGAAACGCGCCCGAACACAGGGTAATCCTTTTCCGATCATAGGAGGCGCTTCCGCGGGAGCGATTAATGGAGCCGCTCTGGCCACAGGTTGCGGCGATTTTGCTCAGGCAACCCAGCGTATTGCAGAAGCTTGGGCAACTCTCGAACCTTCCGACATCTTTCACTGTGATGTCTTCTCCCAGGTACATAATTCCATAACCTGGATACTAGATCTCTCCTTTGGAGCAGTTCTCGGGGGAGGCAACGCCCGATCATTATTAGATGCCACCCCCTTACACCATTTTCTCGATAAGCACCTGGACTGCGACCGGATCCAGGAAAACATCAAGCGCGGAGATCTCTACGCTCTCGCGATTTCCGCGACCAACTACAACTCGGGGAAAAGCTATCTCTTCATTCAGGGAAGGAAGGGCCATCCGATGTGGAAGCGGATCCGAGTGGTGACGGTGGCGACGAAGATTACGGTCGACCACGTCTGCGCGTCCTCGGCCATTCCTATGGTTTTCCAGCCTGTAAGACTCAAAACCCCGCGTGGGTCCGCCTTCTTCGGTGATGGTTGTGTCCGCCTTCAACAACCTCTCAGCCCGGTGGTCCGCCTGGGGGCGGAAAAGGTTTTCGCGATCGGCGTCCGCTGCGGAAATAAAGAGAGTCGAGAGGAAACCATGGATGAGAGAAACCCTTCGCTCGCGCAAGTGTTGGGAGTTCTTTTGAACGTAATGTTTCTGGACAATCTTGCAACTGACATTGAGCACCTTGAACATTTGAATCAGTTGCTCAACGATGGCCACATCCATCAGCTTGGGATTGAAGGACATGAAAAGATACGGCCATTGGGAACCTTCATCATCGCGCCTTCGGTCAATTTATCCGATTTGGCGGAGCAGCACCAGCGAGACATGCCCTCTCTGATCCATTATTTTGTATCCAGTTTGGGACGAGACGCGGCTTCCTGTGCCGATCTGATGAGTTACCTGCTATTCACGCCCAGCTACACGCGAGACCTCATTGAGATTGGTTACCATGACGCCAGCGAACGAATCGAGGAAATCGAAGAATTTCTCTATTCTTCGAAAGAGGGGGACGCTGAAAACCCACTGGCCAGTGTAGCCGCAGGGAACCTGCCCAAGGAAGGTTCGGCAGCGAAACGGAACGGAAACTCGGTCAGATCCCGCGGCTGATCATCCCGCCCGGATGCGACCGCACTTCCAGATGCGACATAGATCACAGACAAGTGTGAGCCACAAGGGTGAAAATGTTTGTGTTTGGCACTCGCGATTGGAATGTCGACCGTGAAGATATTTCTAATGACAGCTTACCGCGAAGTATTCGCTAGCGGAGGTAATTATGACTACCGCACCTCGCTACCCTGGCATACGAGTCACCGCAAACGGTAATCAATTGGTCTCCTACCATACGGAAACACGCATTGCCGATGCCGGCATTTTTTACCCCATCACACCTTCCACCGAATTAGGTGAACTCTATCAACAGTCCTACGCCGAAGGCCGCCTGAATGTTTTCGGGGGCAGCACCCTGGCTGTGGAAGCCGAGGGCGAGCATGCGGCGCAGGGCGGAGCCATTGCGCACTCCGTGTGCGGCAAACGGGTAGTGAATTTCACTTCGGGCCAAGGAATCCTGTACGGCGTCGAGCAGTATTATCACGCGCCGGGCAAGTGCTCGACGATGGTGCTGGAGGTGGTCGCTCGGGCGCTAACCAAGCACGCGCTCAACGTGCACTGCGGCCACGACGATGTCTACGGCGCGCTCGACACGGGATGGATCATTCTGTTCGGCAAAGACGCTCAGCAGACCGCCGATCAGGCGCTCATCCTGCGGCGCGTGACCGAATTGAGCCTAACGCCCGGTATGAACTGCCAGGACGGCTTTCTCACCTCCCATCTGGAGCGAACTTTTTATAAGCACGAGTCGGAGCTGATCCGCCTGTTCCTCGGCGCTCCGAACGACATCATCGACTGTCCGACTGAGAGCCAGCGCATCCTGTTTGGTCCGAAGCGCCGCCGGGTGCCGCGCATGATCGATCTCACCAATCCTGTGCTGCTCGGGCCGGTGCAGAATCAAGAGAACTACATGCAGGGCATCGCCGCGCGACGCAACAACTTCTCCGAACCAATCGCGCAGTTCCTCGAAGCGGCCTATGCGGATTTCGGAAAGCTGACCGGCCGCTATTACGGCATGCTCAGCGCTTATAAGGGCGAAGACGCGGACACCGTGTTCGTGTCACTCGGTTCGGCAGCCGAAAACATCGAAGCCGCCGTGGATTATCTTCGCCAACACAGAGGCGCGAAGGTTGGCTCCATCCACCTCAACGTGATTCGACCATTCCCCGAAGCCGCCGTCATCAACGCATTAGCCGGGAAGAAAAATGTCATCGTACTGGAGCGCACCGACGAGCCCCTGGCGGGCGACAACCCGATGGGCCGCGACATCCGGACGGCGCTCAATAAGGCATTGCAGACCGGCGGTCGTCCAGCGACCAGCGGGCTGCCTGCCATCACCGCCGAGCAGATGCCCCGCCTCTTCTCCGGCATCTATGGCTGTGGCTCGCGGGACTTCCGGCCGGAGCAGATCTTCGGCGCATACGAGTTTGCCACCGGCGCTCGCGCTCGCACCGACGGCAAGCGTGCCTCCGATGGAATTTCGTTTATGGTGCTCGGAGTCGATCATCCCTACGAGGTGAAGTCGGACGAAACGCCGTCGCTTCTACCCGAAGGCGCGGTCGCGGTTCGCTTCCACTCCATCGGCGGCTGGGGAGCAATCACGACGGGCAAGAACCTGGGCGCCATCCTGGGCGATTTGAACGACCTCCTCTATGAGCGCGACAAGGTTGTCGATGTGCTAGGCAATCCAAAAGAGATCATTCACGTCAGCGCGAATCCCAAGTACGGCTCCGAGAAGAAAGGCGCTCCCACCGCCTACTTCCTGGTTGCGGCCCCGGAGAGAATCCGCGTCAATTGCGACCTTCGTCACGTGAATGTCGTGCTTTGCTGCGACCCGAAGGCATTCACCCACACCAATCCGCTGGCCGGCATGGCCGACGGCGGCTGCCTGGTGTGGGAATGCGATGAGACGGGCGACGCGGCTTGGGAGCGGTTACCTCTATGGGCCCGCAACCAGGTCATCGAGAAAAACATCCGGGTGTTCACCTTGCCCGGTTTCGAAATCGCGCGCATGGCGACCGACCGCGTCGACCTTCAACTTCGCATGCAGGGGAACGCTTTTCTGGGCGCATTCTTCGCCGTCTCGCCGCTACTTGGCGAATTCGGCATAACCCAGGAGCAGTTCCGCAACGTGGTTCGCAAGCAATACGTGAAGAAGTTTGGTCAGCTCGGTGAAGCCGTCGTCAAGTCGAACATGGAAGTGATGACGAAGGGCTTCGAACGCGTCCACGAGATCCGCGTGGGCAAGCTCGAAGCCAAAGACCGCTCCTCGATGCGCGGTGTGGCACTTGAGCCAACGGCTATTGGTGAGAACAGCGAGGATAACGGCAACGGATGCCGTTCTTTCCCTGCCCCCGCCGGCCAGGCAGAGCGCACTCCGTTCACTCGGATCGCGACCTTCGATGCCGAGTTCCGTTCTGGCTACGGATATAACCAGCCGTCGTCTGCGCTGGCTTCGATAGGCGTTATGGCCAGCGCCAGCGGCGATACTGCGTCGAAGTATGTCGCGCGCCTCGTCACGCCGCTCTTCATCCCGGAAAACTGCACCCAGTGCATGGAGTGCATCGTGGCCTGCCCCGATACCGCCCTGCCCAACTGTGCGCAAGACGTAGAGACGATTCTGCACACTGCAGTCACGCGCTACGTCACCGATCCGGGCGAGCGCGGGAAGATGTTGCAATCCCTTCCCGAGATCGAGAAACGCGCGCGTCAGATGATGTCCGATGCGGTGGCCAAGAATTCAGGAACGCCGCTGCCTCAAATCCTCCGCCAGATTACGGCTGAGGTGGACGGGTTCTCGGAAGAGGCCAAGCGCCAACTCTTCGCCATCATCGACAAAGTGCCCATGGCCTACCAGAAGGTGAATGCCATTTTCGCGACGCCGGAGCGAAAGAAGCCCGGCGCCGGCGGAATCTTCTCGATCTTCGTCTCCGACTTATGTAAAGGCTGCGCTGCCTGCGTAACCGCATGCGGTGAGCACGCGGCCCTGAAGATGGTCGAGGAAACCGAGGAGGTCAACGCCGACCACGAGACGGGCACCGGCTTCGTGAATCTTCTGCCGGATACGCCGCAGAAATACCTGGGCCTCTACACCGATGAACGGCCGCAGGACTCCAAGACCGCTACGCTGCGCAACATGCTGATGGCCCGGCACAACTATGATGCCATGGTCTGCGGTGATGGTGCCTGCGCCGGCTGCGGCGAAAAGAGCGTGCTGCGCGCGATCTCTGCCGCCACCGAAGCCTACATGAGGCCTCTCTATCACGCGAAAGCCGACCGGCTGCATTCAAAAGCAGACGAACTCGACAAGGCCGGAGTTGCGAGGCTAGCTGCGCTCAAACAGAGAAACCCAGAAGAGTACGACCTGCTGCGGCAAGCCGTGGCTCATTTGATCATGGGACTAGGTGGAGAGGACGACCGTGACACCAAGAAGCGAATTGCTGTGAACGGCCCCATCTCCGACCAGGCAATCGTGGACGCCCTTACCAGCGTCATGCGGCAGGAGGCCTTCAACCACAAGCAGCTCCAGGCGATTGATGGCCGGCTTCCGAACGGCATGTGCGTTATGGCGATGACCGCGCATACGGGCTGCAACACGGTCTACGGTTCGACTCCACCGAACAACCCATATCCTTATCCCTGGATGAACTCGCTCTTCCAGGACGGCGTCACCGTAGGCTGGCTGGTGGGCGAGAGCTTCATCGTCGATCACGGCCGACGCTCCGTCATCCCTGAGCGGCTTGCCGATGCGCTGCTCGGTCGCGAAAAGGATGTCATCACGCCGCGCGAGTACTATGAGTTCGCGCATTTTAGCGACATGCTCATGACCGATCTCGAAGTCCTTGAGCTGCCCAAGGTATGGGCGGTCGGCGGAGATGGGGGCATGGGCGACATCGGCTACCAGAACACGTCGAAGGTGATTCTCCAGAATCGCCCCAACGTGAAGGTCGTCATGCTCGACACCCAGCTTTACTCCAACACCGGAGGACAAAACTCCGATTCCACGCCCATGCCAGGTGGCAATGACATGAATGTCTTCGGAGCGGCGACCGAGGGCAAGACCACCGAAAAGAAGACCGTCGCCGAGACGTTTCTGGCGGGGCATGGATCTCCGTTCGTCGCACAGGTCTCGCTGGCGAACCCACCCAAGTTTTTGCGGGCGATTCTCGATGGCCTCGAGTATCGCGGAACCGCATTCTTGCAGTGCTTCTCGACCTGCCAGCCGGAGCATGGCGTGGGCGACGACATGGCGCTCACCCAAGCCCAGCGCGTGCGCGACTCGCGGGGCGCGCCGGAATTCGTCTTCAATCCGCGGCTCGGCGAAACCTATCCGGAAACGCTCGATCTCAAGGGCAATCCCTCGCTCGACAGGGATTGGTACGAGTCGAAGGCGAAGGGCGCGGAAGAGGTTTCGCGCTACACCGTTGCCCACTGGTGCCTTACCGAGGCCAGATTCCGCAACCACTTCAAGAAGATCAAAAAGGACCAGGCGGAACAACTGATCCCGCTGGAAAACATGCTCGTCCGCATCACGCAGCAGGATGTGGTGTATCGCCGCTACCTGCTTCCTGAACACCGCTCCTACGTTCCCGACTTCGGCGTCTACATCAAGGTCCAGGGCGCGAGAGGGGACGCCGAGTACCGTGCGATTTCGCGGCAGCTCGTGTTGTTCTCGGTCGAGCGCCGTAAAGCGTGGCGGATGCTGCAGAGCAAAGCGGGCATTGTAAACAAAGACTACGCAGCCCAGAGATCGATCTTGGCCGATGTCGATGCCGGTAAGATTTCCAGGGAGGAGCTGTTCGCACGCGGAGAACAGTTGCTGAGGGATCGCCTGCAACCCGCCAGCGTTGCGAAGCCGGCTGAACCGAGGCGGGATCCGGTTTTGGCCTCATAACAAACCGCGCTATACCTCGGTTCCCAATGACTTGCACGATTTGTGCGAAACCTTGGCGGAATCCGTTCGCGATTTTGAGGATCGTTCGCAACTCAACAATCGGCATCACGGTTACCCAAGCATACGGTTGGGGATCTTTACGTGAGCTTGGCCAACTTCTCTAGACGCGCTAGCTAGACGATCGGCCTTTACGGCCACAAACGGGCTCGCGGAGACCTTCGGTGGTCCCACGCCACGCTCGACGCCTTGCGTGTTCAGCCGCCCAAATAGGATATCCCGCTATCTGGGTCAGGACAACCTCTTGGTGTAAAGTCACGTTTTTGAACATGGTGCAGTTTTACAGGAGATCAGACATATCCCAGAACACACTAATTAGGCCCATACACTGGGCCAGCATTGCGGTAAGGGGGATCAGAGATTGCACGGATATAAGATATCAGCGCCTGAATGTCGGACTTGCTGAGAGTGCTGCCCCAGGCCGGCATGAGCGCCGACCTATTGAGCGCGGGCCCGCCGTGACTGATGATAGCCGTGAGGTCGGCATCGCTGATCTTGTTGAGGGTATCGCCGTCTCTGAAGGGATGCGGTTTGATTTCGAGGTTGTCGAAGTTCGACACGCGCTCTACGGTCGACTCGGGATTGTGACAGCGTTCGCAATACTGGTCGTTGAGTTGTCGCCCTAAGGTTTGCTGATAACCAAGAGCGGTCTCTTCGATGGTCTGCGTGATTTTCTTTCGTGCTTTATTCGTCGTGAACGCGGTGAGCGGATATCGGCCTGCCAGGTTGCCAAGCGTAACGGTCGTTGTGACCTGGCCGCTCGAATCTGTAAGGGCGTTGGCCGGATCGAAAGTCACTTCTGGTGCAGCGCTAAATTCAACGAGCGCGCCGGGCACGGCAGCGCCTTGATCGTCATTCACCTGCACGACCATGGGCTGCGGCAGAGCTGTACCCGCCTGCGCAGTCTGCTTTTCACCGCTGGTTTCGACGATGGCAGCTCCGAATGCGGTCGGTGTGGGCAACGGCGCTGACGCGGTCTTGTGCGAGCAGGACGTGGCAAGCACGGCGGCAAGCAATGTAACGATGGCCAGAGATGGACGGGTCATTGTCATTTCTTTGCTTTTGCGACCTCCGATTTGCCTCCCGCTTTTTGTGCGATAAGGAACGCCGTCAAGGCGCGGGCGTCTTCGTCGCTCATGGCGCGGTTGGGCTCGGCCGTGCCTGGCCGCAGGGCTTGCGGGTTTTTCATCCACTCAAAGATCCAGGCAGCGTTGAGGCGCGAACCGACCTGCGTCAGGGTCGGACCGATGTAGCCCTTGTCAGTCTTGGTATCCACGATGTGGCAGCCCTGGCAGGCGTACTTGCCGTAGAAGAGCTGTTTGCCCAACTCAATCTGGCCTTGCGGATAGCCGCTCAGCGGCATGGAATCGCGGTCGATCGCCGGACTTTGGTACACGGTCATAATGTAGTCCGTGAGTTCATTGACTTCGTCATCCGTCAGGTTGAATTTCGGCATGCGCCGAATCAGGGAAGGCCGCAGCGTATTGGGGTTCTTCAGAAATTCCACCAGCCATTGACGCTGCACGGAACTGCCTTCCCAAGTGAGATCCGGCGCCATGTCGCCACCGTGGCCATTGATGCGATGGCAACTGAAGCAAGCCAAGTCGGTCATCAGCTTTCCGGCTTTGCCTGCGGGCTGGTAATCCGACTCCAGCGTCGCCGCTACCGTGAGCGATGGAGGCAACGAGGCGGCCCGATCATTCAGCGCGAGCAGAGCGGTGGCCAGCGAATCGATCTGTGCCGGCGTGAAAGTGTATTGCGGCATCTTCAAGGCTTGCCCAAACGCACGCGGCTGCTTGATTTTGGCCGCGATGTAATCGGGAAGCGTGTGTTGCATGCCCGGGAGAAACACCAGTTGAGTGACCGGCTTGTTTCCGATGCGGCTGAGTTCGGGGGCAAAGTTCTCCGGCTTTTTGATGCCCGCAATTTCATGACAAGAGACACAACCATAGTCGGAGACCAGGCGCTTGCCGTGCGCGATCTGCTGCGGAGTCGCTGCTTCAAGATGAACGTTGGCGAGCAGATCGGAGTCGGCCTTGGCCAGTAGAAATCCGGAGAGCGTCGCCACTTGAGGATCGTTGAAGCGGTAGTGCGGCATCGCGGTTTCGGCGTCGTAGGCGCGCGGGTTACGAAGCCACGCTTGCAGCCACTCGGGCTTTACTTTGCTGCCCACGCGAGTTAACTCGGGGCCTACATCGCCGCCAACCAGATTGCCGGCTGCATTTTGCACCGCGTGGCATGAGGCGCAGAAAGATTCTCCGTACAAGCTGGCGCCGGCCGCCGGATCGGACGACGCCTTAGCCGAAAGCGTAGCAGTGTCTCCGGGCTGAGGCGTGCTGTTCGCAATCAGAAATGCGGACAGGTCTCGCGCATCGTCATCGCTCAACTTGAAATTCGGCATGGTAGCCGTGGCTGCGTAGGCTTGCGGATCTTTCAGCCAGGCATAAATCCACTCGCGCGTGGTCTTGTCGGCGATGTGCGAGAGGGAGGGCGGATCGTCGGTCGCCTTCATGGTGCTGCCGTTGGGCAGCTTTACGGTGTGGCAATGCACGCAGCCGTAGCGGGATAGCAGATGCCGGCCTCGATTGAGTTGGGGCGTGCCCGGCAACGGCCCGCGATGGCATTCGCCGCATGATGACTCGATGTATTTCGCCGGCAGAATCGGCTGCTCCCACGCCAGCGTACTGCTGTGCGCCTCGGCTACGGTTGTGGCTGCGCCCTGCCCGCGATGGCAGACGACGCATCCAAATTGGTCGAGCTTATGTGGAATTACCGGATGCGGGCGGAAAGGCTGCATGTTTACATCGGCGAGGCTGGCTTCTTTCAAACCAACGTGGCAACTGGTGCAGCGGTCGACCACAGCGAGGTCGGGCAGCCAGATCTGCTGAATCCCTCCCTGAAAATGGCGTTGCAGCGTCACGGCATCGCTGCGGTTGCGAATCATCTTCAAATAGCCGTGTTGATAATGACGCCACTCGCTGAAGTAGTTTTTCGCGGGGGCGATCGCGAGCGAAGCGAGAAACACAAGGCTGACCACGCCGAACGCACGAACGCTGTTCCCGAACAACTTTTGCCACAGCGACTTGAGTATTTCTTTCATGAGCGCGACTTTCTCAAGCAGATCAGGACCCTTGCCACGGCCAGACCCAAGCCCAGCCCGGCCCGCGGAAAAATGTGCCGATGGCAGTTAACACCACCAGTTCGAATAAGAACCATGTCATAACCCAATAGGAAAGCGGCCTCCCGGCCAGATACCGGCGGAAGGCAGAAGACGATTGCGGAGAACTCTGCGCTGCCACGAGCATTACTCCGGCCATGATTAACGTGGGGACGAGTGCCGCATACACCTTGAAAAGCAACAGGAACAACGACAAACCGGTAGCGACTAAATAGAAGATCTGCAGCCGCCGCTGCCGGTCCTTCAAGAAGAGTCCTTCCGCTTCGATGTTGACCCTGAAATACGGAATAACAATCAGCGCCATCACCACCAAGCCGGGCACAAGCACGCCCGCGACGACCGGAGGAAAATAGTGCAGCATTTCCTGCAGCCCGAGGAAGTACCAGGGAGCTTTCGCCGGATTCGGAGTGTGGGAAGGATCGGCCAGGCCTTCGAGCGGGTGCGTCGAAAATGAGAGAAATCCACACCAGCGCAAGGGCCAAGCACTTGAATGGCGACGGCCGCACGGAACAGCACCTCGGGAAAAGTTTGCACCTGATCTTCGGTTTCGGCTTTCACCTGAGCCGAAGTGCGGCGGGTGATGAAAACGATCCGGCGGGGAGATCGCTTCGCGTTCGAATCAACGCCCGCGATGAAGTCTTTGGAATCAGCCATGATTACTGCGCCTCCTTCGCTGTGGCGCTGTCAGCATTTTTCGCCCGCAGTGTTGTCGGTTCGCTGGCGTGGGAGTAGAGGCCGCCGTCCTTGCGAATGCGCCAGAAATGAATGGCGATAAAGAACATCGCCGCGAGCGGCAGAATCATGCAGTGCAGCACATAGAAACGCAGCAGCGCGTTGGCGTTGACCGCATTTCCTCCGAGCATCAGGAAGCGAATCTTATTTCCCATGAGCGGAACGGCGGAAGCGATGTTCGATCCGACCGTAATTGCCCAATAGGCCAGTTGATCCCAGGGAAGCAGGTAGCCGGTGTAACTGAGCAGCAGCGTCATCAACAAAAGAATTACCCCGATCACCCAGTTGAACTCGCGCGGAGCCCGGTAAGCGCCGCGGTAAAAGACCTTGAACATATGGGCGAAGACCAGGAAGACCATGGTGTGCGCAGACCAGCGATGGAGATTACGCAGAAACAATCCGGACGAAACCACGAACTGCAGATCCTTCGTGTCGGCATACGCCTGAGGCGCGGAGGGATGGTAGTACAGCATCAGGGGGATTCCGGTTGCGACCAGAATCAGAAACGTCCCCAGCGTCAGCGTGCCCAGGTACCACGTCGCGCTAAAGCTGAGCATGCGCGTGCGCACCTTGGTGGAAAACAAGTGCAGAAAAACGTTTTGCTGGATGGCCAGCGCGCGCTTTAGTGTGCTCGATCCGGTGCCGCTGCGGAAGATCGAGCGCCACACTCGGGTCTCGCGTAAGTTGTCGAAGTGTTGGTCGATTGTCTTAGCCATGTGTTCCAGCCATGCTTAAACTCTCACAAAAGAATCCCGCTGCAGCGGAGCAACGTCGGTCGAGCGGTCTACCAGCAAATCTCCGTCGTCGTTGAGCCATACGCGTTTCCACGGCAGAGGTTTGGGCGCAGGCCCTTCTATCTTTTCTCCGTTTTGCTTGAACTTACTGCCATGGCACGGGCAGGCAATAATGCCCAGTTCCGGTTTCCACGCGGTAAGGCATCCTAGATGCGTGCACACTGCGCTGAGCGAGAAGTAACCTTCCTGCGAGTGGATGATGTAGATGCCCGAGTTCACGTCGAGCGTGACCGACTCCAGCGGATAGCGGTCGGGTTTGCCGGCGTTGACCACGGGCGAGGGCTCGTACAGCACATTCGGCTCGAGGAACTGATACGCGAACGCGGCCGTGCCGGCAGCGGCGATGCCGAGCGAGCCCAGGCCGAGCTTCGCAAAGAATTGGCGGCGGTCGACCGCGTTGTCGGTGTTTGCGGTTTTGGTTTCGTCTGGCATATGTGTCTCTTCACCTACTTCGACTGCAGACCTGCTCCAATCGCCGCCACCGAGATCAGGCCCGTCGGCTCGGCGGGAATGAGGTTGTACGATTCCATGGTGATTGTGCCTACGGGACAGCGCATGGCACAGAGGCCGCAACGGATGCAGCGAGTTTCATCTTTCAACATGGCGGCGCCGGTAACGATGCCCAGTTCGTCGGCCGCCACTTCGTCGAATTCCACTCCGAAACATTCCTGGTTGTCACGGATGTGCTGCATGGTTTGGGGTTCGAAGTCGATGCGATCGAGCGAGACCAGTTCCAGACACTTCTCCGGACAAACATCGACGCAGCCGCCGCACAGAATACACATGCTGCCGTCTTCCGGAGTGCCCTCGAAAATCGTATTCACCCAGCAGTGCAGGCAACGTTGCGCTTCGGCAATCGCTTCCGGAGCGTCGTAGCCAACTTCCACCTCAGTCACGCCTGTGCGCCTATCCAGAGGAAGCATGGGTACTGGCTGGCGGTTGATGTCCAGGTAATCCAGCGGCATGCCGTGCCGCTTCAGCACTTCGACTTCGATGATCGGTTCGGGATGTTTATTCTTGCGAAGGTACTCGTCGATTCCGACGGACGCGCGTTTGCCATCGCCTACGCTGTCGATAATCAGGCGCGGGCCGAAGACGCAGTCGCCGCCGGCGAAGATACCGGTAGCCGAGGTCATCAGGGTTTGAGGATTGACGGCGATCAGGCCGCGTGGAGAAATTTCAACTTTATCTTCCGCGGTGAGGAAGTCGAGGCGGGGGGCCTGGCCAATGGCCATGATGATGGTGTCACACTCGATCTGGCTTTCGCTGCCCTCGAAGAATGCTGGATTAAAGCGTTTGTTCTGATCGAAGACCCATTTCGTCTTGAGCGTCTCGAGGGCAAACACTTTGCCATTCTTGCCGATGACTTGTTTGGGACCCAGCCCGGGGTTCAGAATGATGCCTTCGGCTTCCGCTTCTTCAATCTCTTCCAAAGCCGCCGGCATTTGCTCGCGCGGTTCCAGGCAGACGAGATTCACTTCACGCGCACCCATGCGCAACGCCGAGAGTGAAATGTCGACCATCTCCCGCGTGGCGACCGCGGTCATGTTTTCCGTGGAAGGCTCAGCGTCCTGCACCCCGCCGGCATGCTGACGCACTACCTCGCGCGCCGCCGAGCGCGCCACATCCATGGCCACGTTGCCGCCGCCAATCACGATCACTCTCTTGCCGATGGTGAACTTGTAGCCCAGGTTTACGTTGAGCAGAAAGTCGATCCCCTTATGCACGCCGTCGAGATCGACGCCTGGGATGCTGAGATCGCGGCTGCGGTGTGCGCCCACGGCGATGAGTACGGCATCGAAGCCCTGACGGCGCAGATCGGAGACCGAGAAGTCGCGGCCCGCCACGTGATTCAGTTTGAGCGTGATGTCGCCGGTTTCGAGAATCTCGCGCACCTGCGCTTCCACAACGTCGCGGGGCAGGCGGTATTCGGGAATGCCAAGATATAGCATTCCTCCCGCGACCGGTGCGGCTTCGAAAATCGTCACCGCGTATCCCATGAGAGCAAGATCGTGCGCGGCCGAAAGGCCTACCGGACCGCCACCGATTACGGCGACTTTGAAAGGAAGCTTCTTCTGTCCCCGTCCCTCGTTGACGTGAATAGGATGCTTGGACTCAGGCCCAAACTGCTCGGTGAGAAACCGCTTGAGAGCACGAATCGAAATCGGCCGGTCGATCTCGCCCCGACGGCAAGCGGTTTCGCAAGGATGAGCACACACTCGTCCGCAAATGCTGGCCAGTGGATTGGGGTCGCGGGCAATGCGATACGCTTCTTCGAAGCGGCCCTCTGCAATCAAGCCGACATAGCGCCCGGCGTTGGTGTGGGCGGGGCAGGCCATCATGCATGGGAAATTTGTATTCAGCCAGTCGCCGTCGACCCGTTTGTTTTTGTATCGCTTCAGCATGAAGGCACAGTGTGTATCTCAAACCGGTCAGTTTCAACCAACGTGAAGTCTTGCAGGAATTGTGCTCTAAGGACAGTGAGAAGCGCGGGAGCGGCGCAGCATGACCGCTCCCGCAACGTCCTCGGCTGCTCCTTACTTGCTCAGGGTGAAATCCGCTTTGCCTCCGCCGGCGACCGTTACCGGTTTGGACTGGTTTTTGGCGCCTTCATGCCATGCCGTCAGCGTGTAGCTGCCGTCCGGAACGTCTTTGATTTTGTAATTGCCGCTGTCGTCGGTTTCGGCAAAATAAGGAGTCGGGCTGACGATGACATATCCCGCCATTTCCGGATGCACGTTGCAGAGCACCGGCACGACGCCCGGCTTGTCGAAGGTAAAGGATCGCTTTTCACCCTTGGGCCATGTGCCGAGATTGTGTCCTGCTTTCTTATCGCTACCGATCGCGGTCCAGAAGACGTTGTGCTGCACTGTGTCGCTGTTCAGGAAGTCGACCGTTGTACCCTGTTGGACGGCCAAAATGTGCGGGGCGAAGACCAGCCCCTTCTGGTCCATCACGGGGTGTTCTTTGGGAGCGGGAAAGGTTTTACCCGCAATGGTCTCGACGTAGACCACCGACTTGCCCTTCATTCCAGTAACTTTGCCGTCGATGTCGCCGGCCCACGAAGTCACGCCCAGCCCACCGATCAGCGCGACGACAGCGAGTATCTTCATTGCGAACTTGCTGTTCATTGTTCTCTTCTCCTTTGAAATCGTTGTAAACAACGGCTCACCTGCTGCTAAGAAAACCCTGCTGCAATGGAAGCCAATTATCTCTCTTCTCTAGAAAAAGATCCTGGCGTCCAGATAGAGCGTATTGTTGGCGCTCGCGTTGCGGCCAAAGCCGTCATAATTCGTCGCTGCACCATTGAAGCGCGTATAGCCGGTATATTGTGCCGCGAGTTGCAGGTTTTGCCACGGCCAGTAAGAGACGTTCAAAATGTATCCCGCACTTCTCGGGTCGCCATTGAAATTGCCGCTCACGGCCGTTCCCGACGGATAAAATGCGACATCCGATGTCCCGGTTGTATTGAACCATCCGAACGTACCCGTGTACTTGTTGCCGATGTGATATTCGGCATTGGCCATTACCGTGTTCAAATGGTGCGAACCTTGCGATACCAGCGGAGTCGGACTCCCTGGACCACCGCCCTGAAACAGCAGGCTCAGCAGATCGTTGTTTTCCCGGATGTACGTAGCCCGGAATGAAAGCACGTCAGTTCTGACGACTGTGCGATCGATTTGCGTGTCGATTGCCCAGTCCGTGTACGAATCCGTCGGAATGCTGGCCCCGGTGGCGTCGGTGATTTCATTGGGCGTCGAACGCAGGTGCATACCATAAGTTCCGATTTGATACTGCGTCTTTCCAGTTAACTCCTGCCACGCCAGGCGCCAGTAAGGAGCGACGCCGCGGATATTGAAGCCCGCGCCCATGCCTGAGTTCGGCTGCGGTCCCATCACGTGCTCAGAGCGATAGAGGGCCGCGTCCAGATAGAGATGGTCGTTCCACATGCCAAACACGCCGAGTCCCGCTACGTCCTGGGCCAAACCGCCGTTGATGAAAGGACTGGCGTTGGGAGTAGGAGCGTTGTCGCTTGCGATCCACGGGTAGCCCCACGCTGGCGTGCTGTTCCAAAGATCCTCGACGGTGGGATTGTTGTTGAGATCGATGCCGTAGACCAGTTCCTTGCCGCCCATCTTCGTCTTATTCGCGAAGCGGATATCCGTGTTGTCGCTGGTGAAATGATCGTCCTGCGTGTTGTATGTCACCTGCAGAAAGCTTCCCAGTTTGCTCGTCCATGCGCCCGAAAGGAACAGGGAGAAATCTTGAGGAAACTCGAAGTTGCCGTTCTGGGTTTGCGGCTGCGCTGTCTTGAGAGAGGTAAACGAAGTCTCCAGCATGACGGACAGTGGCAGTGACGCGAGCAGATCTAGGGCGGCGCGCTTTTTGCCGCCATCAGCTTTTACGGTTTTGGTGTCGTCTCCTCGATCGACGTAGCCAGTCAGTTTGAATCTTCGTCCGGCAGGATTGAGTTCCGGAGGAGCGTAGTGGCAGCCACTGCACGCCAATCCCGTCTGCCTCGCATAGCTAGGAACTGCCTCCACGCGGGGTGGATTCACCGCAGAAAAAAACAGCAAAACCATGATAGGGACTACCACAAGTAGAGAGAGCGCCACTTTTCTTATCTCGAATCTCATCTTTTGTCTCCCAAAACGGCGTTATATTGTCCGAAAGATGCATTACTAGCTGGTCGATGAATGCAGCCGTCACTACGCAAACCCCTACTGACGGAAGAAATCCGGGATCGTATAACTCCTTCCAGTCAGCCCCGTCCCCATCAAGACGAGAACAAGACAGAGAAACCTCCTACCAGGCATCCCGCGATCGGTCGGGCACTCCTAGCCATTGTCGTTGCTGTATTTGCGCTGTATTTGCCTTAATTTGAGGTTTCTAATCGAGGGCCATTATCGCGGTGGGGTTCGAGGACTGCTGCATCAGGCGTCACTGTTGTATGTGATTTCCATCACATCTGGTGACGGTCCCCTCTTGTCGACCAGCTAATCGATCATGGGGAGATCAACTTCGGCATGACTCCGACTCGGTACTCGGGCACCGGAGTTGGTGATTCCGAAGTGGCTGGCAACTCTTTATGGGGTTGTTTCAGCATGATTCCGCGAACCTAGGGCATTCCAATAAGGTGGCAGTTTCTCCAACCAATGGTGGTTGCTTTGCCCCCAGGTATACCTGCCTGCATTTCGCTGCCCGAAGACCGGCGTGTGGCAGCGGAGAAGTTGGAAGCGCATTTATTTGGACCCAAGTTTCAACTGACGAAAACTGGCGCTTCCAGAATGTATTGGTGCAGCAGGAAGTTATTGGTCGGGGCGCGCGGATTTGAACCGCGGACCCCCTGCGCCCAAGGCAGGTGCGCTACCAGGCTGCGCTACGCCCCGACATGACTAACAGAATTGATTCTAAAGTACTCTCCCAACTTTGTCGCCACTCCAAAACATGATTTCTGGCCTCGACCGTCTTGAAACCGTGCCGGTACTCTCGACTTTCGAATTAACTTTCAGCTTTCCTCACAAAACCGTCCTCGCTCCACTCTTCCGAGCCCACGCCGTTATGCACAAAAAATAATCCTGTCGGATCGTATTTCTTTTTCACCGACGCCAGCCGAGCGTAATTGCTTCCCCAGTACGCTTGCTGCCAGTTCTCCTGAAAAAAGTTGCTCTCCGAAACGTACGCACCGTCATCCGGCACGAGCGAGCGCAATTCATTTACGCACTTGTGGATCTCTTGCCGAGATTTTCGTCCAGCCTCAACATCCGGCTCATGGCCGCGCACCCCGGGGTATCCGCCGCCTGCGTCGCCTACGATGGCCAGCGCAAACGCATTCAGCACTGCGGGGTTCGTCGCTGTATCGCGTGTCGCCTCTAGTGCCTCGCGCGGTCCTCCCGCCAGCCCTTTGTTGAAATGCAACTCGATTTCCTGGTGGCGCGAACCGGCAAACAGCGCCTGCGCGAGCCGCTCCCGCGAATCATATTCGAGCAGAGACGCCGGCATCCACAGCGATTCGTATCCGTAAAGGAACCACGCCACTTGCCCTGCGTCTCCCGTCCACCACGCGTTGTTGGAACTTGCTCCCGGCCGCTGGTCCAGATTAAAAACTGTTTGATGGTTCTGCTTCCTCCACTCCACGTCCCACCAATGCCGAGCCGGCATACTGCCCAGAATCGGTTGTCCTTCGATTGTGTAAGCGGCCGGCGAGCGGGCCACCCAATCCAGAAAGGGTTGCCATATCTTCTTTACTTCTTCCGTACTCAAATCGTGGCACACCATCAACAAGTCGAGCACATTGTCGCTCGTAATGCTCGCGTGCTCGCCCCAGTGATCGTTGAAAAGATGCTCTCGATAGAAGTCGACGAAGTACCGCAGCAAACGTCGAAACGTGTCATCCGACGCGGCCTTCACTGTAAGGATCGCTGCGCCCCAAAATTCCGGCAGTTCCCGCACGCGCAGCGTCACTCTGCTCACTGCGCCGAATGTTCCTCCTCCGCCGCCCTTCAGCGCCCAAAACAAATCTGGGTTCGTACATGCATTAGCGATGCGCACTTTCCCATCTGCGGTGACAACTTCCGCCTCCAACAATCCAGCCGCCGCGGTTCCATAGTGCTTCGAAAAACTTCCGAAGCCTCCGCTCTGAACCAGGCCTGCCACGCCGACCGTAGTGCAGCCGCCGCCTTGCACATACGCGCCGCCTTTTGTCGTCACTGCGTCGTACGCTTGCATCCAAATCGCACCGGAGCCGAGGGTCACCGCGCGTTGCGGGGCATGCGTGGCCTGGCATCCTTGCGGAACAAATGTTTCATGCATGGTGATGTCGTGCATGCGCCGCGTCCACACAAGCAGCGAATCCGCCGCGTTCGAGGTTCCCTGATAACTGTGCCCTCCACCCTTCACCACCAGCCGCAAATCATTTTCCCGTGCGAAGTTCACCGCCGCCGCGATGTGATCTGCATTGCTTGCCGCCACAACGTAAACGCTGGGTTTGCTCACCCACGCGTCCACCCATCCCAACGTTTGCGTCAAGCCAGGCTGGTCTCCGATGTAATAGGGATTGTGAATATTGTTGAGCAGATTCTGGCAGCCCGCGCTTCCCGTGTCTTTAACGCAAGCCTCGATCGGAAATTCCACCGGAATCAAATTCCCGTCGACTTCATCATTCAGCCGCTTCCACGCTGCCTGGGAAGGCCAATTCGCATCCGATGGCCGCCTCCGCCGAAACCCTGCACGAACAGACGCCACATTCCGCGAGTACGCTGTTCCCGCATCGCGCGCAAGATTCGTTTCGGCTCCCCATAGCTGGCGCGCACACAGCGGAATCAGCGCCGCCATTCCGGATCGCTTCAGAAATGCTCTTCTGTCCATTGAACAAGGATAAGCCATTATTAGCCGGTTATTTACAACGACCGTCGTGACCATGTCAGGATCAAGATCGCAGAACTGAAGGGGCAGGCGAACAGACGAGCGCCGCAGCAGGCCCTAAGGATCATAGTTCAGGTTCGGGCGGAGCCATCGCTCGACCTCTGCTACACTCATCCCCTTGCGCTGGTGGTAATCGGCGACCTGATCGCGTTCAATCTTGCCCAGGCTGAAATAGCGCGACTCCGGATGAGCGAAATACAGCCCACTTACGCTGGACCCCGGCCACATTGCGAACGACTCGGTAATTTGCATTCCAGTATTCGTTTGCACATCGAGCAAACGCCAGAGCGTCCCCTTCTCCGTGTGATCCGGGCATGCCGGGTAACCTGCGGCCGGCCGGATGCCGCGATATTTCTCTTTAATAAGATCAGCGTAGCTCAAGCCCTCATTGCAGCCGTAACCCCACTCTTCCCGTACTCGCTTGTGCAGACATTCGGCGAAAGCTTCCGCCAGGCGATCGGCAATGGCCTCCGCCATGATCGCGTTGTAGTCGTCATTTTTCGCTTTGAATCGGTCGCACAGTTCCTTCAGGCCAATCCCGCTGGTCACAGCGAAGGCACCGATGTAATCGCGCAAACCTGTTTCCTTCGGCGCAACGAAATCGGAGAGCGATAGGCAGGGCTCGCTACCTTCTCGATTTGCCTGCTGGCGGAGGAAGTGGAATCGCTCCAGAACCTTTGCACGCTTGCAGTCCGTGTACAATTCCACATCGTCGCTCACCGCGTTAGCGGGGAAAAAGCCGTAAACACCGCGCGCCGTAATCAGTTTTTCCTCGATAATCTCGTCCAGCAGGGCATTGGCTTCGGCAAAAATCTGACGAGCCTGTGCACCCTGCCGCTCGTCTTCGAGAATTCGAGGGTAGACCCCTTTTAGCTCCCAGGTGTGGAAGAACGGCGTCCAGTCAATGAAATCGCGCAGCGTGGCCAGCGGAAAATCGTCCAACACTCTCACACCGGTAAACGAGGGTGTTGGCAGATCCTCGGGCCGCCATTGGATTGGAGTGCGCCTGGTGCGAGCAACCTGCAAGGAGACGCCTTTCGGTCGTGGAGCGGAGTGAGCCTTGCGCACCGCCTCGTAGTCGGCGCGATGCTGCGCGACAAATGCTGCCTTCCCGTCGTCGCTCAGAAGGCTGCTGGTCACGGGCACTGCCCGACTGGCGTCGAGCACGTGGACTACGGGTTCGCTATAGTGCGGCGCGATCTTGACTGCCGTATGTGCCCGGCTTGTGGTTGCTCCGCCGATAAGCAATGGCAACTTGAAGCCTTGACGCTCCATTTCGCGCGCTACATGCACCATTTCGTCGAGAGATGGCGTGATCAGTCCGCTGAGCCCGATCAGGTCCGCCTGCTCCGCCTTGGCGCGTTCGAGAATTTTTTCGCACGCAACCATTACCCCGAGGTCAATGACCTCATAGTTGTTGCAGGCGAGCACGACGCCGACGATATTTTTGCCAATGTCGTGCACGTCACCCTTCACGGTGGCCAGCACAATTTTTCCCTGCGCCTTGACCTCCTGGCCCGATGCAGCCATCTCGGCTTTTTCGGCCTCCATGAATGGCGTCAGGTAGGCCACGGCTTTTTTCATCACGCGGGCAGACTTCACCACCTGGGGCAGGAACATCTTGCCCGCCCCGAAAAGATCACCCACCACGCTCATGCCGGCCATTAGCGGACCTTCGATTACAAGCAGTGGCCGGCCCAACTTGAACGCGAGCTTCCTCGGTATCAGTCTCGATGTAGGTGTCGATACCTTTAACCAACGCATGCGAAAGACGCTCCTCGACTGTTCCGTGGCGCCATTCTTCGGCCTTCTTCTCACTCACGACCGTGCCCGCGTTCTTTAGGGTTTCGCCGAACTCCACCAGGCGTTCAGTCGCGTCGGGACGGCGGTTCAGCAGCACGTCTTCGACAAGCGCCTTCAGCTCAGGTTCGATCTCTTCGTACACCTCGAGCATTCCGGCATTCACGATGCCCATGTCCATGCCCGCCGCGATGGCGTGATATAGAAACGCCGAATGCATGGCTTCCCGAACTTTATTGTTGCCGCGAAAGCTGAATGAGATGTTCGAAACACCACCGCTGACCTTGGCGTGAGGCAGGTTCGCTTTGATCCAGCGGGTTGCGTTGATGTAGTCGACAGCGTAGTTGTTATGCTCCTCCATGCCCGTGGCTACAGTGAGGATATTCGGATCGAAGATGATGTCTTCAGGCGGGAAACCGACCTCATCCACCAGGATTCGATAGGCACGTTCGCAGATTCGGATCTTCTCTTCGTAGGTTGCCGCCTGGCCCTGCTCGTCGAAGGCCATCACGACCACAGCCGCGCCATACTTGAGCACGGCGGCGGCGTTCCGGCGGAATTTGTCTTCACCTTCTTTCAGTGAGATCGAATTGACGATGCCCTTTCCCTGCAGGCATTTGAGCCCGGCCTCGATGACCTCCCACTTCGAGGAGTCGATCATGAACGGCACCTTGGCAACTTCGGGCTCGGTTGCCAGCAACTGCAAAAAGCGCGTCATGGCCGTGACGCCGTCGATCATGCCTTCGTCCATGCAGATGTCGAGGACATTCGCGCCGTTCTCGACTTGCTGCCGGGCGACGCTTACCGCCTCTTCGAATTTGCCTTGTTTCACCAGCTTGGCGAACTTGGGCGAACCGGCCACGTTGGTCCGCTCGCCGATCATGATGTAGACGCCAGGCTGCTGCGTGAAGGGCTGGGATCCCGACAGGCGGAGAGGCCTTGTCTCAGTGACGCCGTCGCGTCGCTGATCGTCCAATGTCATCAAGCCGCCCTCAGTTCTCGCGGAGGCAGGCCTTCGAGGGCTTTCGCGATCGCCGCGATGTGCTCGGGAGTGTTGCCGCAACAACCGCCGGCAATGTTGAGCAAGCCGCCGCGCGCAAAGTCGCCGAGGTAACGAGCCATGTCCGCCGGTTGGAGGTCAAATCCAGTCGGCGAGAGAGGATTCGGCAAACCGGCATTGGGATAGCACGAGATCGCAACGTCGGCTTTCTCCGACAGGTCACTCAGGAACGGATACATCAGATCGGGACCTAGGGAGCAGTTGAGTCCCACGGAGAACGGCTTCACATGAGCCACGGCAATCCAGAATGCCTCAGTGGTCTGAGCGGAGATCATCGTCTCGCCGCCACGACCGACAGCCGCCGAGATCATTACGGGCAGATCTTTGCCGTCCTGGTCAAACACCTCGCGGATCGCGACGAGCGCCGCCTTGGCATTGAGTGAATCGAAGATGGTCTCAACCAGCAGCAGGTCCACGCCACCGGCTATGAGTCCGCGCACTTGCTGCGCGTAAGCAGTTTTCACCTGATCGAACGTAACCACGCGAAAGCCGGCATCATCGGCATCCGGCGAGTTCGAGAGGGAGACGGTGAGAGGCCCAATCGATCCCGCCACGAACCGTTGACGCGATGTTGCCGTCCCGACACGATCGGCCCATTCGCGGCACTGCTGCGCGGACTTCTCATTGATCTCCGAAGCCAGGCTGCCGAGGAATGAATCGTCGATGACCTTTTGGTAAAACTCAGGATCTTTCCTCCCGCCATGCTCCCGCGGATCGTCCACGAAGAATTCACTCTGGGTAATGCTGGTTGCGCCAAAGGTATTCGTCTCGATGATATCCGCCCCAGCTTCCAAAAAGCGGCGATGGATGTCGCCGATCATCGTCGGTTGAGTCAGGGAGAACAGGTCACCATTGTTCAGCAGGTCTTTCTGTCGAGTCCTTAAACCGGTCTCCCCGGATGTCAGATTCGTTCATCCCATAGGTACGGATAGTCGTGCCCATCGCTCCATCAATGATGGCGATTCGACTCTCGAGGATCTTTCGCAGAGGATGTTGAAGAGCTACAGTCATTTTTTCTAACAGTCTTATTCGTGACGCCCAGGACGCGGACGGGTCGGAACTCGCCTTCCGAGTCCATCTGCGTCTAGACTAAGGCTCAGAGTATGCCTCCTTTGATTATAGCGAGACCGTGGAATATAGCCTGCGCGAGGTAGGCTACAATCTGGGCTATGCGAATGCAATTGCGCAGCCTTCGGATCGCGAGGATGTATGCAATATGGCTGCTGATTGCGCATTGTGTGGCCGCACAGACGCGGGCGCCGGGCAATTCGCTCTCGGACGACGCGCAAATACAACTACACACCTACCTCGAAGATGCGTCGGAAGCGATGCACAAAGGGGACAACGCGGCTGCAGAGAAAGATCTTCGGCGTGCATTAAAAATCGACCCGCATTCGCCGGCTGCACTAAATAATCTGGGAATTGTGCTGGCCCGGATGGGCAGACCTGCCGAGGCGATTCCGCTGTACGAAGACGCGCTAAAACTCCACCCTGACGACGCTTCGACAAAACGCAATCTGGCTATCGCTTACTTTAAAGCTCAACGCTACTTGCCAGCGTGGCGACTGCTTCGGCCGATGGCGACAGACGTATCCAACCGATTTTCAGATTCTCGACCTGGCCGGCCTTTCCCTCTTTGCTCTTGATCGTTATCCCGAGGCCGCCGGATATCTGGAGCGCGCGAACCACGTTGAGCCATCCGATCTGGAGACCCTCGACATGCTGGGGAAGGCGTACCTGCGGATGAAGGACTACAAAAGGCTTACGAGCGTATTCGCTCGAATCATGCAGGTAAATCCAAACTCTGCATCCGCTCACGTCATGATGGGGATGGCTTATGACCAAATGTCGAATCGAGCGGAAGCGATCAAAGAGTATCAAGCGGCGGTGGAAGCAGACCCGAACTTCATGGGAGCGCATTCCGGCCTGGGCTTCGAGTATTGGCGAGAGGGCGAGAACGAACTTGCCGAGAAGGAGTTCCGGATGGAACTGCAGCGCTTTCCCAGCGACCCGGTCTCGAACTGCATTCTCGGCCAGATCCTTCTGGATAAGTCCCAGCCCGCAGAGGCCGAGCCTCATTTTCGCGCAGCCTTGGCGGTGAATCCTCGTTATGCCGAGGCCCTGTTCGGTCTGGGTAAGACTGAGCTGGCATTGCAGCATCCCCAAGCGGCGGTTGAGCCGCTTCGCAAAGCTATTCAGATTGATCCTGACTACTTCGAGGCACACTTTGTTCTCGGTACCGTGCTGCGACAGCTCGGAAAGGTTCCCGAGGCAGCGAATGAACAAAAGATTGCGCTCGATATACAGGAGAAACGCAGGGCGGCGGCGATTAGAAAGAACGAAAACCAGTGAGGGCGTTGCCCAGAAGCATTCGATCACGGATTAGTGAGGAAAAAGTAAAAGCGCACGCCGAGGCGTGCGCTTGGTAGGGGTTGGAACTGCCGGTTAGAAGTTTACCTTGGCGCCGATCTGCACGTTGCGCGGATCGTGCCATCCGTTGACGGTGCCGAAGCTCGCTCCGTCGTCCACGTTGGTATCAACTGTACTGGGATTGCCGTGGTTGAAGGCGTTGAAGGTCTCGAGACGGAGTTGCAACCCGGCTCGTTCGGCGAATCTTATGTTCTTGATGAGCGAGATGTCCCAGACTTGCAGTCCGGGCCCATAAATCGCGCCCACTGGAGATGTACCGAAGTGGCCCACTGCGTCGGTAAAGGCCGCAGTGTTGAAGAAGTGCGCCGCGGTTTTCGGGCCACTGCCATCGCCGATCTGATCGGCGCGGATTTGAACCGTGCTGCCGGAACGGGTCATGCCCAGACCGCCGGGATAGAGCGGACAGGAAGTTGTCGTCGCCGAGATTGTGCAATTACCCACCGACCTTGGAACCGTCACTGCGGCGAAGGGGTCGGAACCTTGAGTAATCGAAAGGGACTGACCTGTCTGGATGGTTGTGATGCCGGAGATTTCCCATCCACCCAGGACTTTCCCAGCAAAGCCGTTCTGGTTTCGATAGAACGGGAGATCGTATACATAGCTGGCGATAAACATCTGCGGAGTGTTCAGAGTGGATGGCCCGTAGCTCCGCCTTAAATTGTAGGTGTCATAGGTGGCCAAGGAGCGGTCTTGGGGATTTGTCGTGAGCAGCCTCGACCATGTGTAGCCAAGTTCCACCGTTAGGCCTTTGCTGAAGCGGTGGTTCAGCGAAGCTTGCAGGGAATTGTAGTTGCTGGTGAAGATGGGAATACGATCGGTAATTACGCCGTACCCGGCGTACGGGCGGATGAAGTTTACGTCGTCACCGGGGGTCGCCAAGCGCGAAGCCTCTGTGGGTTGATTGAAATCCACATCGCCGAGCAGATGCGTGCCCTTCGTACCCACATATCCAACTTCGAGGACGGTGCCGGGCAATACTTCGCGCTGCACGGAAAGGTTGTAATCCATGTAGCTTGGGACCTTGAAGGTTGGCGTTCCGGTTGCGATCAGACCGTTTGGACCGAGCGGCGGAGCCCCCACCAGCCCACCCAGGGGGTTATCAAACAGATTCAGACTGCTACTGCTGTTGTTGTTCTCAGTTGCAGTCTGGACTAAGGGAGGATCGTCGAAGGCATTCTGCTCCCAGATGCCATTTAAGGTACGGTCATAGAAGATGCCGAAGCCGGCCCGGATAGCCATCTTGCCGTCTCCACGCGGATCCCAGGCCAAACCCAGCCGCGGTCCCCAATTGTTATCGGAGTTGGGATTGACCCGGCTGCCGAAGGGTGAGCAAGCTACCTGCGGGGCGATCGCTTGAGCCGTCGTGCAAGCGGTACCGGTAGGGAAGATAAGCCCATTGGCGTAATGTGCTGCGTCAATTGCGGTGCCGCTGGCTGTCACGCCGGTCATATTTCCAGTGAGGGGGTTGATGACCGCGGTTTTGGCCGCACTCAACAGAAGGGGATCGAAATTATTCAGCGTGTTGTTACTGTCGGTGGGCGAGGGGAAGTAACTCCAGCGCACGCCGGCGTTTATCGTCAGACGCGGTGTGACCTTCCAGTCGTCCTGCACGTAGACTTCGAAGTTCACATAGTTAAGGTGGGGGATCGTGTCCTTGCTCGGCTGCGTGTAGCTATCCGCCTGCCCCAGCAGGAAATTGGCGAACGCCGGGTTGCCGTTCGTGGGGCTGAAAGTGAATGTTGCGAAGCCAGAGGAAGCGTTTTCCGTCTTCTGCATCCACATTGCGGTAAAGCCGGTCCGGATGGTGTGATTCCCATGTTGGATAGAAAGGTTGTCGAATATATTCTTGTCGATGTTGCGCTCAAAGTAGGGCGCGCTTCCGTTGCCCAAGCCGGTAAGGGCTGGCACCGCCTGTGTCCCGCCGGTGAAGCCTACGTTGGGCGCGCGGCCGTTGGGATCCGTGTACTTTGTGTTGTTGGTGAGTTTGCTAAGAAAAGCCGGCGAGTTTGCGATTCCGCTTAGCGTGGAATTGATCGCTCCCCAGGCATCCACGTACTCAACCTCATTCACCACTTTGGGGGAGATCGTCATGCTGGCATTCACTACCAGGTTGCGGCCGGGCGCGTTCACAGATGTGTTCTCTACGCCAGGGTAGTTTCCGCCACCCCACAGGGAGAAGGGCTCATTCTGCGGGACTACGTCTTCCATGTAACGTCCGAAGACGCGCACCCTGTCGCCGATGTTCTGATCAAGGCGAATGATGTCCTGGCGAAAGTTATTTAACTGGCTGTAGTTCGTGATCAATTGTCCAGTCGAACTATTGGGCGGGTTGGGCGCCATAATGGCCGTCAAGTAAGCGTCCGCATTCTTGCTGTAGCAGGAAGGCTTGATGGTGGATATGCCGCCAGCGGTGGTCACACATCCCGCAGGAGCAACGTTAATTGGGCTGGCGAAGGAACCCGCGAGCTCCGCCGGAGTTGGCACATTGATAATATTCAGGCCGGGCGTGCTGGCTTTGCGCCATTCCTCCGACCAGAAGAAGAAGGTCTTGTCCTTCTGCGGATGGTACAGCTTCGGAATGAATAGTGGGCCACCGAGGGTGAACCCAAAGTCGTTGTAGCGCTCAATCGGAACGGTATCTGCGGACGAAAGCGGTTGCCCGGCTGCAATCGAGGCCCGACCTGCAAACGTATTCGCATTGTAAAAGTTATTGCGATTGAACTCGTAAGCGCTGCCGTGGAATTGGTTCGTCCCTGATTTCGTTGCGACCACGATTTGACCGCCCCCGCTGCGCCCAAATGCCGCATCGTAGTTGCTGCGCTCCAGGGTGAACTCCCGGATGGCATCGATGCTGGGAGTATTCAGCAAGGTTCCGTTCGAACCGCTGTCGTTGATGTCAGCCCCGTCGACGGTATAGTTGTTCGCGCCGGTGCGGGCTCCGTTCACCGAAATTGAGGTATTATTCGCTAAACCGAAGCCGACCTTGTCCGGCAATTGATTGGCAACGCCAGGTTGCAAAAGGATCAGTTGCTCGAAGTTGCGATTGTTCAGCGCCAACTCCCGAACCTGGTCGCCTGTAACCGTTCCGGATTGCTCTGCCGTCGTAGTTTGAATCTCGACATTTTCCGCCGTTACCTCGATGGTCTCGCTGGCCTTCCCCGTTACCAATTTCACATCGAGAGTGTGTTTTTCCGCAACGTTCAAAATTACGTCATTCGCCACGTAGGTTTGAAATCCGCTGATCTTGGCCGTGACGGTGTAGCGCCCTGCAGGAAGGTTCGTGATATTGAAACTGCCGGTATCGCTCGTGATTACGGAGCGGATGTCCAAGCCCGTTTCCTGGCTGTGAACCACAATGGTCGCGCCCGCCACCACGGCCCCGCTGGGATCGGTTACTGTGCCGGTGAGCGTTGCCGCCAACTCCTGTCCCAAGCCTGCGGCTGTAAAGCTCAGGATAACTGCACACACTGCGAGGAACGAAAAGTGGTTCCGTACAACTCCGCGATCGTCCTCGGTTGAGTCTCTACGCCTTCCGTACGTCAAGTTGGTCATGGCACGCCTCCTCAAGCCGACTTCCCAAATTGGGGCTTGCAAACGGGCTTCTAATGTAAACGCACTATGCTATATAGCACGCAATGGCTCATAGTCAAGAAAAAAAGGGAATCGGCAGAAGAAAATTGTGCGATACCGCACCGACGGACCATCTCCTGCAAAACGCAGAGAAACGAAAATGAAGGAGGTTGCGAGTCAAAATCAGTCCCAAGTTGGGAATAATTGCATCAAGCCGCGATTATTCGCTGGTGGTTAAATCCAGCGCATCCACAAGTCTTGAAGCCTGCACACGGGGTGGGGCATCGCGCGCCGGATTCTATGGCAATACCCTGTAAAGGACCATCAGCGCCATCCCTTTCAAGGATTGAGCTTTACATCAAACCCTCAATAAGCTATATAGCATAAGGCGCTGCAACTGGGCGCGTCCAGAACAGAAGTTGCGGCCCGAGAGCCCGGAAGCAATGAAAACAATCAATGTGTCAGGAAACCATCGCCACAGGATGCCAGCCTATAAAAGAATCCAGAGCGCGATCCGTGACCGCATCGCCTCCGCGAGTCTGAAACCGGGCGATGCGGTTGCGTCTGAGCGCGAACTGGCCAAGACCCACAAGGTGAGCCTCATGACGGCTCGCCATGCCTTGGCCGGCCTGGAACACGAAGGAATCGTGGAGCGCCGCCTTGGGGCCGGGACCTTCGTCGCGGTGCCCAAGATTCACTTTAATAAGTTGATGAGCTATACCGAGCAGATGTCGAGCCGTGGTTTGGCCCCGCGCTCCCGAGTGTTGGTGGCAAAGGTAATTGACGGCGATCCGGAAGTGGCTGCCAGGCTCGGGCTGCCTGCAGCCAGCCGATTGCTGAGGATCCAACGTCTCCGGCTTACGGGCGAAGAGCCGTTCGCGCTGGAGACCTGCTACTTAGCCGCAGCCGATTTCCCCGATCTGGCATCGGCCCCTCTCGGAAGAAGCTCCCTATTTGCGATTCTCGAACATGACTATCTTACGAAATTGGCCTACGCAGATGAAGAAGTTGATGCCACATCGGCGGATGCCAACATCGCTGAGTTGCTGGCCGTGCCTCGGGGCGCCTCGGTGCTGCGCATCCGCCAGATCATTTATTCCACCAAGGGCAAGGCCACGATTTATGGAGTCGGTTTCTACCGCTCGGAACGGCACACCCTGTTTATCCGGCGCTTTCGCTAAGGCGGCACAGCCACAAGGCCCGCGAGAAAGAGGCCCTCATGCATAGAATAGTCACAACGATTCTTGCAAGTCTTATAGGATTGTCCTG
Organism: uncultured Acidobacteriota bacterium; assembly: GCA_963717205.1. GTDB lineage: Bacteria > Acidobacteriota > Terriglobia > Terriglobales > Acidobacteriaceae > Sulfotelmatobacter. The sequence continues at coordinate 507,932 of CAVQVP010000004.1, forward strand.
CGCGGCATTATCGTCCGCCGAGAGTCAGGCAACGCCTCTGCCAAGGACAGCTTCCGCATTCGTCAATACTTTGATGCCGCAACCGTCGCATCTTTCTACTCAGGAAGGACGGCTCGTTCTCACCCCCGCCTTTGCTGCCACCACGGAACACTATCGGGACGCTCGCCTCGACGCCGCCATCGCGCGCAGCCTTAATCACCTCAAAACTCGGACTGGCATTTCAATTCCAACGCATCCGCCGGACCCGAACACGCCCCCGGCGCTGGTAATCAGCGTCGATGGAGGCGGGGAAACCATTCAGTCCGTCGACGAAGACGAGTCTTACTCTCTTGAAGTCACCTCCTCAGGTGCGCGCCTGCATGCGGCGACTGTGGTCGGAGCCATGCGCGGACTCGAGACCCTGGAACAACTCGTGCAGTCTGATGCAACGGGTTATTTTGTTCCCGCAGTCTCAATTCGTGACACTCCACGTTTTCGTTGGCGTGGCCTCATGATCGATTGCGGGCGCCACTTCATGCCGGTGGACGTTATTAAACGCTCTCTCGACGGGATGGCCGCTGTTAAGCTGAACGTTTTCCACTGGCATCTCAGTGAAGACCAGGGCTTCCGCATGGAGAGTCGAGCTTTCCCCAAGCTCGTTGAGCTCGGCTCCGACGGTCTCTTTTATACCCAAGAGCAAGCCCGCGAAATTGTCGCGTACGCGCGCGATCGCGGCATCCGGGTTGTGCCCGAGTTCGATATTCCGGGGCACAGCAGTGCATGGTTCGTTGGATATCCTGATCTTGCCAGCGGCCCCGGCCCGTTCCAGATAGAGCGCGAGTTCGGCGTCTTTGGTCCGGTGATGGATCCTACGCGAGAAAGCACTTATAAATTCCTCGATACTTTTATCGGAGAGATGGCAGCCATCTTTCCTGACAACTTCCTGCACATCGGAGGCGATGAGAATAACGGCGTAGAGTGGAAGGCTAATCCGCGCATCCAGGGCTTCATGCGCGAACATAAACTCCCAGACACAGCCGCGCTGCAAAACTATTTCAACCAGCGTCTACTCAAAATTATCGAGAAGCATGGCAAACATATGATTGGCTGGGATGAAATTCTCACCCCAGATCTGCCCAAGGACATCGTTGTGCAGAGCTGGCGCGGCTTCGATTCGCTGGCCACCGGAGCTAGAAACGGCTACAGCAGCATTCTCTCGGCGGGCTATTACCTAAATCTTATGAGCACCGCCGCAGCACATTACATGGTCGACCCATTACCGGCATCGAGCGGCCTCAGCCCTGAGCAGCAAGCGCGCATCCTCGGAGGCGAGGCCTGCATGTGGACTGAGCAAACCTCGCCACTGGACATCGATTCGCGAATTTGGCCCCGTGCTGCAGCCATCGCCGAGAGGTTCTGGTCGCCGCGTGATGTAGACAATGTAGACGACATGTACCGGCGACTCGGCGTCGAGTCACTCCGACTTGAAGCCCTTGGTCTCCAGCACATCTCTGAGACAGCAGTGAGCCTCCGCCAGTTGGCCGGAAATGAACAGATTGGTCCGCTGGAAATCCTGGCGTCCGTTCTGGAGCCGGTCACTTTCGACGAGCGCGCACACATGCAGCACCCGAATCAACTCACGCCACTGAATCAACTCGTAGACTCCATACCGGCCGATCCACCATCGCGCCACAATTTTGAACTGCTCATGCGCGCCTACCTGCAAGGCCCCGCAACACGATTTCAGGAAGAAACCGAACTTACTACTAATTTCAAAGCCTGGATCGCGGCAGCGCCTGAAATCTTGCACTTGATGGCTGGCTCGCCCAGACTTGCTCAGGCGGAATCACGGGCTCAGCAGCTTACCGAATTGGGCACAGTGGGTGTCGAAGCGGTTTCTTATCTCTCATCGGGGCTGCCCGCGCCTGCAGGTTGGAAAGCTCCGCGGATGGCAGTCTTGGACGATGCCGAGAAACCGCAGGCACTGGTTCGCTTCACAGTGATCAAGTCCTTGCGCGATCTAGTCGGCGCGGTTCCTGAGGCGCCAAACAAGTAAGTGCCGCCTACGCAAAATTGAAGGCAGGCTGACTTCCTTCGCCAGCCTGCCTCGGTCATTTATTCACCTATCAGCGTGTAACGACCCAAGGTTTAGCGCCCCAGGCCCGCAGCCATGGTTTTTACCATGGTTCCATTGGCATCGTCGTCCTTCACGGCCCACACATAAGCACCGCCAAGGCCTCCTGGAACCTTAAGGTTTATATAGATCATCTTCAGAAATGCCGTCGCGGGATCGTCGTAGGTATAGAAGGTCCCGCTGGCCGGATCGTATAGCGATACCGCAATTCTTCGTGGATCGAAGTAATTGCTGTACCCGTTTGACTGGAGGTTGGCCAGCGTTCCATAAGTGGCAAGACCCGAGGTTAAGAGGACGTCGCATCCCGCAGCCGGATTGTTCTGGTTGTCACCCGTCGGGCAGTTCCCCACCCCGTTGGCATTGGGAACTGGAGAAGGGGCAGTTGAGTTCTGGTACAAACCGTGGTTCACGTTAGGGACGCCAGTCCATCCGGCGCCATATAGAGGCAGACCCATTGTGTATTTAGAGGGAGGCACGCCGGCCTTGAGGTAGGCGTTAACCGTGTCGTCGATATCGAGGTCCTGGCCAAACAACGGGTCCTGGCGGGAATCGAATAGCGGCGATGCGTCATTGGTCTGCGTTTCCCACGATCCAGCATAGTTGTAGCCATCGATGGTGATGAAATCAACTTGCTCGGCGGCTCTCCGAAGATCGATGTTGACATAGTTCTGCGCGCCCGCCGGCCCGTCGAACGACAGAGTGTAGTGCTTGCCCGTCGTCTTGCTTAGTGCGTTCAGTTGGTTGCGGAACTCTCGCAGCACGGCCGTGAAGTTCTGGGTATCGGTTGCGGTGGGAAACTCCCAATCGATATTGAAACCGTCAAACAAGCCAGGGGCAGTAACGCCCGCAGCGATGTTGCCGGTGACAAACATATCGATACACGAAGTAGCCAGGGCTTTGCGTCCGGCGGCAGTACTGGCAGCGGTGACGAAAGCTGCAGTGTTGACAGCAGACGCCCCTCCCAAAGACATGAGCACTTTCAAATTGGGATGGAGTCCCTTGAGCTGCTGGATCGCCGCAAAATTTCCATAGAGCGGCCCAGTGTACTGGGTGCCATTCACGCTGGGCAGGTAGGGGGATTGATAGTCGGCATATTTATCGGCGATAGCGCATGCTGGCGAAGGACTGGTCGTCACGTTGCCAAAAGCGTAGATAAGGTGCGTCAGTTTATCGGCCACACCATTCTGTTGCAGGTTTGCAATGTTGTAGCCAGCGTAGTAGATACTCCACTCTTCAAAGTATCCTCCGAGAATCTTGCCTTGATTGTGGTCTTGTGCGAATGAGGGGGAGATGCATGCAACGAGGGACAGCGGAGTCAGCAAAGCCACTCGGAGCAAGCGAGGGAGGAAATGAGTTGACATAGCAAACGCCTCCAAGGATTCATAAAGTACGAACCGCCGGAGTATAGAGCTATATAGCGGAACTTTGCAACCCATATTTTTGGAAGCACCATAATCTCTGGCGATCACAAGGACATGAAAAAGATTCTGCCGGGCTGGCACGAGTTGCGCATGCAGCGTAACGGGTGGGACCGCTAAGCGCGGTCCCCCAATATCAAACGGGGGCAAAAGTAAAGGCAGGCTGACTTGCTAAGTCAGCCTGCCCTTGTGTCATTCTTGACGCAAGGTCTCCTACGGATTGAGATCTGCCGCTATGGCTTTAGTCAGGTCGCTGTTCGCGTCGTCGTCTTTCAACGCCCAAACGTAGCCGCCGCCGAAGCCGTTGGACTTGATGAAGTTCACTTTGCACTGCACCGACGTAGCATTGTCATAGCTGAATGCCGTGCTGGTGGTTGCGTTGAACATACGGGCCGCGCAGCGAGTCGAGTCATAGCTGGGCGTGAATCCGTTGTTCAGCAGGTTGACGATGGTCCCATAGGTGGCCAGGCCGTCGGTCAACAGGACGTCGCATCCCGTAGTCGGACTGGACTGGTTATCACCTGTCGGGCAGTTACCTACACCATTGGCATTGGGAACCGGAGAAGTTCCATTTGGAGTTGTGGCTCCGGTCGGATCCGTAACTCCCGTTGCGTTCTGGTACATGCCGCCGTTGGATGAGGTCAGACCACCGGCCCAGCCCGCACCATAGAGCGGGAACCCCATGGTGTACTTGGCTGCCGGCGCACCCTTCGACATGTAGTACTGCACAGTAGCGTCGATATCATCAGCCGGTTTTCCGTACAGCGGATTGGCGGGTTCGTCGTACAACGCAGACCCGTCATTGGTGGCGTTGGACCAGTCTCCGGCGTAGTTGTAGCCGTCGACATTCATATAGTTCAACTCCGCAGCGACTGCCGCGATGTTGATGGTGTCATAACCGCCATCGTTGCCTGAGTCTGCGGCCGCGCCCGGGGTTGATGGGCCGGCAGCCAGATCAGCCAATAACTGATACGTTCTGCCGGTGGTTCCCGTCAGTGTATTCAGTTCGTTGCGGAACTCGGTCAACAACGCAGTGAAGTTGGCCGTGTCGTTTGCGTTGGGGAACTCCCAGTCGAGATCGATGCCATCGAAGAGAGTGCCGGTGGAAACACCCGAGGCGATGTTGCCCTGGATGAACAGGTTGATGCAGGAGCCGACAAAGGCCTGGCGTTGCGCCTGCGTGCTGGCTGCCTGGTCGAAGAGCGTGTTGTAGGTTGGTGGATTCCATCCACCAATGGAGATCAACACCTTCAGGTTGGGATTGAGTTGCTTGAGTTGGACGAGCGCACCGAAGTTCCCTTGCAGCGGGGCCGTGGCCGGAGTAGCCCCAGGCACCTGAGGAACCACCTTCTGATAGTCGGCGTAGGTATCGGCAAGCTCACAATTCACGTTGCTGCCGTTCGCTACCGGCTTGGCAAAGGCGTAGATGAGGTGCGTAAGCACGCCAGCTACGCCATTCGACTGCAATTGCGCAACGTTATAGTTGGCATAGTAGGTGCCCCACTCTTCATACCATCCACCCATAAAGAGAGTGCTGAGGGCGGATGTCGACACAGTCACCGTCGTTGCAGGCGATGAACCCGCAAAGTCAGTGGCTGTCAACGAGAAGGTATAACTGGTTGAAGGCGTCAGTCCACCCTCAGTATCGGAAGTTGAACTGGTGGTGAGAGTCGAAGGCCCTCCCGAGATCGAATAGCTGATACTGCATCCCGTGGGAGGACTAACCGCATTCCAAGCCAGGTTTGTGCTGGAATCGGTCGTGCCGGAAGCCGCGAATCCCGTTGGCGCGCTCGGCTTGGTCGTGCAGGTGCTGGCTGAAGTCGTTACGTTGATGGCCGAACTCGCCGCCGAGGTACCGGCCGAGTCCGTCGCTTCTACGGAGAAGCTATAGGTGGTCGACGGAGTAAGACCAGTTACGGCGTCGGAGTTTGTGGTTGGGCTTGCAATTACGCTTGAACTCTGCAGGACCTTGTAGCTCACTGTGCATCCTGCGGGTGGATTGACCGCCGTCCAATTAAGGTTGGTGCTGGATTGGGTCGTGCCGGAGGCCGCCAATCCCGTCGGAACTGCTGGGGCAGACGAGCAACTGGAACAAGCGCCGGTCGCAGTCCAGGGTTCGCCACTGCCGGACCCGCCGTTGTTGGTCGCCGGACTCTGATTCTGGGTCCAGAAATTGGCAACGTAGTTCTCTCCACTAAAGCTCGCCGTCATGCCTGCGGTGTAGACGGCTGTTGCGCTCCATGCCGTGGCGCATGAGCCACCGCTGCCGGCTAGCGTGGTCACACTGAGCGTTGAACTTGCGCTCGAGGTGCCAGCGCCATCCGTGGCCTCGACAGTGAAGCTATAAGCGGTCGAAGCGGAAAGACCGCTCACCGCGAAGGATGTGCCGGTTGCGGTTCCGATCGCGGTTCCGTTCTGCAAGACGGTGTAGCTGCTGATGGTGCAGTTCGCCGGAGCAGTGTCCGCAGTCCAACTCAGGTTTGTGCCGGAGCTGGTCGTGCCAGATGCCGCTAATCCTGTGGGCGCACTCGGCTTGGTCGTGCAACTGTTGGCCAGCGTCGTCACATTCAGCGCGGAACTTTGACCCGACGTGCCGTTACCGTCGGTCGCCTCAACTGTGAAGCTGTAAGCGGTGGAAGCGGAAAGGCCGGTCACTGCAAACGATGTGCCGGTTGCGGTTCCAATGGAGGTTCCGTTCTTCAATACGGTGTAGCTGCTGATGGTGCAGTTCGCCGGAGGAGTGTCCGCAGTCCAACTCAAGTTTGTGCCGGAGCTGGTTGTGCCAGACGCCGCTAATCCTGTTGGAGCGCTGGGCGTGGTCGTACAACTCCCACCGCTTCCGCCGGTTCCGCTGAGGGAAGCGGTTTGCGGGCTATTCGTGGCGCTGTCGGTCACTGTCAGGGTGCCGCTGGCGGCACCTGCCGCAGATGGGTAGAAATACACATAGATTGGACACGAGCCGTTTGCGGCCACCGAGGATCCACAATTGCTGGATACGACGAATGGGCCGCTGACGGTGACGTTGCTGATGCTCACAGCTGAGCTGCCGCTGTTGGAGAGAGTAAAGGTAAACCACGCGGTGCCTGTGCCGACCGGGGTGCTCCCAAAGTTGTTGCTCGACGGGCTGAGAGTGACTGACGCTTGCGCCAACAGCGAAACCGAGATAAGGACGCTGAGCAGGGAAGAGAAAAGTAAAGCACGCTTCATTGTGGCTCCTTGATTCGGGGGACGTGCCGGAGCGATCCGCCCGCGGTTGGGTGATTAAGAAAAGAGTCCGGCTGCGGTTGCATCGGACTCCGCGTGTTGAGAGTCAGCTGTATTCAGTCCTCATATTCAGCATTCACGGAAGATTCACAACTTCCAAACTGCTCTATAGCACTAATGTCGAAGGAGCCTACTCCGACTTAGGCGGCGCAGTCAAGAAACTTTTTTCTTGTTGCGCAATCCGAACTACAGTTTTGCACGCGACTCGCTAACCACAAGAAAGTGTGGGGCGTCCAAGGCAGGCCGCGGCTTTGTTTCAGACTGTGGAAAAACGCGATAAGGACGGAATCTTGTTACGAAAAACGAAATCGATGCGGAGGGTGGTGGGCGGACCCAGGAGTAGGAATCTTTTCCCGGCGTTTATAGCCGGGATCGCGCAGCGGCGCACGAGAGCGAGGGCCTGTTTTCAGCAACGACCAAGTTCCAGCCCTATAATTCTCTAAATGTCAAACGTCCTAGCCAAAACCACGATTACTAGGCTGTCGGCGCTTACGTATCGCGTGGATGCAAAGAGGCAGGCGTGTCTGTTGCCCGTGGCTGGCATCTACTGGGACGACGAACTACCTGATGTTCGTGAACTGTTCAAAATTTCCGAAGATGATCGTGAGCAGATTTTTCGGCTGTTCGGTATTCGCTACCGCATCTGGAAGGGTGAAGTCCTGAGTGCTGAGGATAGGCAATTCTGGGAGGATATGCAGTCTCTGATACCCACATGGGCCTTTTTTGAACGCCAGGAAATTACACCCGAAGACCTGCATGCACAAGATGACACCAACCGGTCCGCGACAGAAGGACTACAAGCGTGGTTCGCCGATGCTGATGAAGCCAGCGTGACGGAAAAGGCGGGCGTCCAGCGGTTCTCTCTGAAGTTCGACCTAACCAAAGGGGACAGACCTGTCCCCAAAAAGCAATCTTGGTGGGAGCGCATATTCCGCCGTCGCCAGCAGGGAACCAAGTAATCTCCGTTGTCGACAAATCACGATTTCACGCATCGACACGCCAGGAGGGCTGATTCCTATCGCCGCTTAAAAACAATCATGGAACTTGCTCTTGATTCGGCGTAAGCGGAGTCAGCGGGACAATTCTCGACACGGTGGACACCGAAGTCTCGATTTACTTCAGGCCAGCCGCAATCGCTTTCGTCAGGGATGCGTTGGCATCATCGTCGTTCAGCGCCCACACGTAGGCGCCGCCGAGTTTGTGTTTCTTGATGTAGGCCGTCTTGGCTGCCACTGCGGCGGGATTATCGTAGGTGTAGAAGGTTCCGGTGGATGGATTGTAGAGCGTGGCTCCGACTCTTGTTGAATCGTACCAGGCGGTGTACCCGTACTTATCGGTGAGGTTCTCAATCGTCGAGTAGGTGGCAAATCCCGCCGTCAACACCGTGTCACAACCCGGAGACGCACTGGTTTTGTCCGGGTTCGGGCACGGACCCGATCCGTCGGCCAACAGAACTGGTGAAGCTCCGGTTGCGTTCTGGTACAAACCATGGTTCACGTTCGGGACGCCGCTCCAGCCGACGGCATACAACGGCAGGCCCATAGTGTACTTCGCCGCAGGTACACCTGCCTTCAAATAGGCTTTCACGGTCGCATCGATGCAGCGTTCATCGGCAAGCGCAGGGTCCTCGGCCGTGTCGTACAGTGACGACGCTTCATTGGTTTGCTTGTCCGCTGATCCGGCATAGTCGTAACCGTCGATGGTGAGGAAGTCTACTTGTGCAGCCGCGGCCCTAAGATCGATGTTGAGATATTTCTTCGGGCTCGCTGGCGAATCAAAGGTCAAGAAATATTTCTTTCCGGTGGTTTTCGCCAAGGCGTTGAGTTGTGTGCGGAACTCTTTCAGCAGAGCAGTGAAGTTCTGTTTGTCCGCCACGCCGGGGAATTCCCAATCGATGTTGAAACCATCAAACAAGCCGGGAGCGGTGACGCCCGCAGCGATGTTGCCCTTAATAAACATGCCGATGCAGGAGGAAGCAAGCGCGGTGCGACTGGCCGCCGTGGCCGCGGCGGTCACGAAGCCCGTAACGTCGCCCGCTTGTCCCCCCAGGGAGATCAACACTTTCAGACCGGGATGAAGCTCCTTGAGTTGTTGGATCGCGCCAAAGTTTCCATAAAGTGGCGCAACGTAGGGCTTGCCGCTCACGCTGGGAAGTCGCGAATTCTGGTACGCGGCCACGGGATCGGCAATGGCGCACGCCGGCGAAGAAGTCGGTGTCACGTTGCCAAAGGCGTAGATCAAGTGCGTCAGTTCATCGGCCACCCCACTCTTTTGCAAATCCGCAATGTTGTAACCGGCGTAATTGATGCCCCATTCTTCGAAGTAGCCGCCGAAAATCTTCTCATGATGGCGTGTTTGCCCAAAAGACTGAGAGACACATTCAACCATGAACAGGAGACTCATCAAACCTACTCGGAGCCGGTGCCGTCGGAAATGTGCTGACATAGGGAAAAGCCTCCAGGGTTAGTGAAATGATTAGTAAATTTTGCGGCGGAGTACAGAACTATACAGCAGAGCCCACGGTGAACGAAGCCGCCACTACCAAACGTTACGCGGTGCGCTACGCCCGACATTGTCAACGACTCTACGGAATCCACCGATCAAAAACGACGGAACGCGCTATAATTTTTCACTGGATATGCCGAGCCAGCGGTATGCGTTAGTCGCCTACGTCAAAAGTCCAGTGGGAGAGTTCGTCGAAAACCTCCGGCGGGAGCTGCACCCCGACTTGCCTCATCTCGCGGCGCATCTTACCTTTTTACCGCCGCGGCCCCTGCACGGAACCGAAGCCGAGGCGTTGCAGGTGATGGCACGGATCTGCGGCCATGTCGAACCTTTTGAAGTGACCCTGGGCGACATGGAATCGTTTGTCCCAACGACGTACACGGTCTACATCCACGTAGCGCACGGGGCCTCGCGTCTGCAAGAGTTGCACGATCAACTCAATACGCAGGCGCTCGCGTACACGGAAGAGTGGCCGTATGTGCCGCATCTAACGGTAGGGACGATGGCTACAAAACAAGCGGCGGAACAGGCTCTCGCGACAGCCCGCCAGCGCTGGCGGCAGTACTCAGAAAGCCGGCGAATCTTGCTCGACCGGCTCACTTTTGTGCGGGAAGACGCGCCCGGCTGCTGGATTGACCTCGCCCCGGTTCCCTTGGGCGGTACCCTGGTATCACGATAAGAACCGGCTGCACAACAACTTCAGTCCTGATTACCTGCCGGTTACGTTACCCTGCTGTGCGGTCATGGCCTCTGGTACATTTCCCTCCCGTGCATTGCCGCGCCTCTGGCGGCGCTGTAAACAGAGAAGAGAGGGAATGGCCCGAATCCCGCGCCGAACGCCGCTTCGGACGTGAGGTTCCGCCAGCCCGGAGGAACGCATGCAGATTGGGGTCTATGGTTCGGGATATCTGGGAACAGTGATCTCGGCTTGTCTGGCAGATTTTGGCACACCGGTTTCTTGCTGTCACCCTGACCGAACCCGCATGGTCGAAATGGCCCAGGGCAACATTCCGTTCTTCGAGAAGAACCTCAAGGAAATCATCCGGCGAAACGTGCGGGCGGGGCGCCTGGCGTATTCCACCGACATCGAATCCTTTGCGCGCAAGATTCAGGTTATTTTCCTGGCCGAAGATGGAGCGGAGAATCTCTCCGACGTTGCGCTCCGCATTGCCCGTCTGGCGGCCAAGCCTCCGATTCTGATCGTCGTGACTCCGGTGGCAGTAGGCACAGCCGCGGCGCTGGAAAGATCCTTGAAGGATGCGGGACTGCAGGGGAACATCGTCTCGCAGCCCATGTTTTTTACCGACGGTTGCGCGGTGGAAGACTTCAACTGGCCCGACCGGTTGATTCTAGGGTCGAACTCGAGCGAAGCCGTGCAGGTTCTCAAACAGATTTTCCATCCGCTGGTGATGCGCGGTGTGCCAGTGATTGTCACCAACCAGGCGACGGCGGAACTGGTGCGCGAATCGGCGACCGCCTTCGTCGCAACGAAGATTTCCTTCATCAACGAGGTCGCTGCTTTGTGCGAACGCGTGGGCGCGGACGCAGTGAACCTGGCGCTGGCTCTGGGCCTGGACAAGAAAATCGCTCCGCGTTGTCTGCAGCCGGGGGCGGGCATGGGCGGAGTCTTTGCCGAGTCAGACCTGGATTCGCTAGCGGAGTTGGCGAAGGCCAATGGCGTTCCGCTCAAGGTGCTGGGCGCAGCTCGCGACGTCAACCATACGCTCGCTGAACGGCTGGTAGAGAAGATTGCATTGGCGTTGAATTCGGTCAAGAACAAAGAGGTTGGAATCCTCGGGCTGGCCTTTAAGCCGAATACGAACTCAGTGGCGGGATCGTCCGCGATACGGTTGGCCGAAACGCTGGTGGCCCAGGGTGCACGCGTACGCGCTTATGACCCGGTCGCGCTCTCTGAGGCCAAAACGCGGCTGAATGGTTCGGTGCGCTATTGCGAGTCGGCTTACGTCGCGGCGGAAGGCGTGGATGCGCTGGTCGTGGGCACGGGCTGGCCGGAATTCCGCGCGCTCGATTTCGAACGCATCAAGCATCTTCTCAAAAAGCCCATCATCGTGGATACCAAGAATCTGCTGGATTCGGTGCGGCTGCGAGCGATGGGATTTGAATACGTCGGTGTGGGCCGCGGGTAAACTTCTTGGGATTTCGATCCAAAAAATAAAGTTTGAGCCGTCGTTGCGGTGTTGGATGGCTGGCTCCGACGTTGAGAATCGTGGGTGCCCCCACCCCTCGATCTTTGGGATCATCACGCTGGTGCGAAATTCCCCGCAAAATCCGGATGTCAAAGAAGTTGGATACTAAGATCCGTGAGACAAAGGTTGGATGTCACAACGGGCTGTGGATTTCCGCCGAAGCTCACTTCTTGCGACCCCAAACGCGGCTTTCTTAAGTCGGGATTCTGGCACGGCAAGAGAATACACCCGTCAACGTAGCTTGCGCCGCTATGACTTTGCACCAGGCGTTATTAGCTTTTCTTCCGAGAACCGCAAAAAGAGCACTGGTAGACCCTACGAATGCCTCCAAGCTCCCCGAAGAAAGAGTCCATGCCTTCCGCGTTGTAGGCGCAGCTGCGGTAGCTGCTCGACGGCGATTGTTCGGGTGCTCGCACCAGTCAGTCCTTCACCGGATGGCGATGCATGTAGCGCAGCTTCTCCGCGTGCTTGTGCTCGCTCCGTTGAAGCGAAAGCTGCCACGGGGTTCAGTCGTCCCCTACCGGGACGGGGTTGAGTTTCTCGACATCGCGTCCGGCGTTGAAACGTCGGGCTACTTTCAAACGTCCTCCGGACGTTGCGTCTGGGATGTTCCCGACGCTGCGCCTCGCGTCGTCCTGGCGTTGCGCACTGCCAGAGTAGCCCGGCCTGCGACGCGATGCGTCGATGTTCGCGTCCGGAGGACGCCTGACAATAGCCCGGCGTTTCAACGCCGGGTCCGTTTGCCCGCGAGGAACCGCATCCCGTAGGGATGCCTGAATTCATCCCCACACGTGCTGCGGATCATAGTCGATGCCATTCTTCTTCAAGAACGCCAGAAACTCTTCTTCGAAATTGCGTTTGCGATGATGTTCCGCCTGGCCCTGGATATAGGCGATCGTATCGTTCTTCTGCGAGACGCCAACGGTGAAGGCTCCATAACCTTCTTGCCAGGCGAATTCCGTTTTGAAGGTCTCGTTTATCCAATGAGACGAGGCTCCCTTCACCAATTGCATGGCTTTGGCTAGCGCCATGGTCGCAGGTAATGACAGCAGGATGTGCACGTGATTTTCGGTACCGCCTACCATGAGTGCTTTGAATCCGTTCTTGCGGGCTATGCCGCCGAGGAAGGACCAGAGTTGTGGTTGCACCTCAGGCGAGATTAGATTTCGGCGTTGTTTGGTGGAGAAGACGCAATGGATCAGTTCGGAAACGTAGGTGTGCGCCATGAGGGACTCCGGGAGGGAGTTCAACCGTCCCTAACGGGACGGGGTTCCAACACTCTCGATCTTACCCGGCGTTGAAACGCCGGGCTATTGTCAGACGTCCTTCGGACGTTTTTTCGTTCCCGTATTGGCAGCGATTGGGCGTCCAGTTTCATCCGGTAGAACCTAATTCTTCCTATGAAAACATTCGAACAGATCGCGGAGTTGGAGCGGCGGTATTTGCTGGGGACTTACAACCGGTGTCCCATTGTGTTGACGCGGGGGAAGGGCGTGTTTCTTTACGACCCTGAGAACCGGAGCTATCTCGACTTTCTTCCGAAGGCTGGGGGTGAATGCGCTGGGGCACACATGCGCGGATTGTGAAGACGATTTCGGGAGCAGGCGGGGAAGCTGATTCACGTCTCCAATCTTTATTACCACGAGTATCAAGACTACGAGTATCAAGGGGCGCTGGCGGCTTCGGACATGAAGGCAGGGCAGTTGCTATCGAAGTTGCTATAATGACGACGGCGGTGGGAATAGCTCAACTGGCAGAGCACCGGACTGTGGCTCCGACGGTTGCGGGTTCGATTCCCGTTTCCCACCCCAGATTTTCCTCCCGAATCCTTCCACTACTTATTTTCATTTTGTTGATTTGCGGACATGGAGGCGGGGAATTGTCATGCGGTCCGATGCCGATTCTCGACTAATCAGATCCCCGTCATCAGGCGCCCGCTGAGGCGGCCGTGGTTCGCCGGACCGGTAACTCTGTATCGATTTGCGCATCTCGTTCGATTTTGAACTGCGCCATCAGTCCACTCAGTTGCGACGCGATGGCAGCGAGTTCCTGAGCCGCTCTTTGTGATTCTTGCGCACGCTTCGACGTGAAATCGGCAGCCTGTGCAACTCCTCCAATGTTGGTCGAGATGTTGCCGGCTCCGCTGGCCGCTTCGTTGGCGTTGCGGGTCATCTCGTTAGTCGTTGCACTCTGCTCCTCGACTGCGGCGGCAATGGTCGCGGAGATGTCGTTGATCTGGTTAATGACGCCGCTTACGCTCCCGATCGCCTTAACCGCTCCCTGAGTGTCACTCTGGATGGCAGTGATTTTATGACTGATGTCCCCGGTGGCTTTGGCAGTCTGCTTGGCGAGTTCTTTTACTTCATTGGCAACGACAGCAAAGCCCTTGCCAGCTTCTCCGGCGCGGGCGGCTTCGATGGTTGCATTCAAGGCGAGTAGGTTGGTCTGCTGCGCGATTGACGTGATGACTTTGATGACCATACCGATCTCAGCGCCAGACTGGCCGAGTTTGGCCACAGTAGCGTTGGCGGCCTGCGCGGTTTCGACGGCCCCGGAGGCCACTTTCGCAGCCTGATTCGCGTTACCCGCGATGCTTTGGATCGTCGATGTCATCTCCCCGGCTCCCGTTGAAAGGCTCTGCAGATTCTGGCTCACCTGTTCCGTGACGCGGGAAACGGCACTGGCCTGAGCGGCGGTTTGCCCGGAATTGGTCGTAATCTGCTGGCTGGCTTCGAGCAGTGTTTGACTGGCCGCCGCCAGTTTACGCGTATGGGCGGCGACTCCCCGCAGGAGTTCCTGCAGCTTGTCCATAAATAGATTGAAGAGGCGGCCGACTTCGCTCAGTTCGTCGTTGCTGGAATTGGCGATGATCTCCAGGCGCTTGGTGACATCACCGTCGCCCTCAGCGATATCCTGAATCATGCCGGTTAGGCGGCGCAGTGACTGCGAAATGGTTCGCACCAGAGCCAGGCTGCCGAGACACATCAACAACATGCTCATGGCCACCAGAAAATAAACCACAAATTGAATGTGGCGGGTGCGCGCATTGGCTCGTGCGGCTTGATCGTCCAGCGCTCGCCCTAATTTGTCCTGATTCTCGGAAATCGCACGCAGAAATTCTTCAAACGCAGGGTTTGCCTTTTCAATGATCGCCTGATGCGATTCAACATTGTGCGCGTGCATGAGGAGGTCGGTGACTTCGGCATCGGCCCGCGTGAGCTTTTCGAAAGCTGCAGCAATGCTGGGGTTGCCTTCCGCAGTCTGTTGGATTTTCATCTGGGCTTGCTTGACCAGAGCCTCATTCTGATTCAGGAGGGCTTCGATGGCATCAGGATCTCTCTCCTGTACCATCCTTTGCGTACCGCCCTGGAGTTTGACAGCGAAGTCCAAAAGCTCGAATGAACCCTGACTTTGGGAGCGCGCGGTCGCCGCGACATTGCTCGACAACAACACAGAGACCCGCAGTAAATACGATAATCCCACGACGGCGCCAGCGGTGATTACTACCGAAGCGGCCAGTGCGAGACTCATCCGTCGCGCAATGCTTAGGTTCATCGGTTTCACTCTCTCCAAGGAGGAACGCTAGCGAAGTTTGTCGGCCCGGAGTCCGAAGACAATCGACCCAATCGGCTTCGCCCCGTCGAGGACCGGCAGCCCAACTTGAATGAGTTGCAATCCGGTAGAATCGTCAAGCTTTACCGAACCGATCCAGGTCTTTCCGCTCATCGGCACATCGTGTTTGGGCATACCTTTATGCGTCCAGTGCTCGGTCTTGGCGTCGAATCCCACTTTGCCTCCGTCGGCTCCGGATACGAAGATTTTGGCGATCACATCGTCGCGCTTCGTCTTCAGATATTCGGAGAGAGAATCCTTGCCAATCGCCCGGACGAAAGGATCAAAGAGCGTAAGGCTGTGCCACTTGTCATTCGTCATGCCCTTTGCCTCGGCAGTAGCCGGAGTCGAGTTATAGGTCTTCACTCCGCCGACCAGCTGGGGATCTTTGCTCAGAGTTTCCAACACCTTAATCTCGGCACTCAACTTGGCCTGCAGCTCCGGAGGTGCTTGACCGGCGCTTGTGGCTGAAAGGATAAGAAGCAAGATATTGTGGTGTTCACTATTGGTTTGAGCATCATAGAAGGTCCTTCCTCCTTAGTCCTGATCTGACGGACCACAGTGGGCTCTGCGTCTCTCTATCGGCATCTGGTAACCAGACATTACTGCCCAAGATCGTGAAGCCTCCGGGCTTTCAGCTTTCCTCTTCGTGTTTCTCGGGGTTGAAAAGTCTTTGGAGTTCCAAATAACCCTTCCTATATTGGGAAAAGAGAACGTCGCTGTGACCGTTCTAGGACTCGTATTCATTGACCGGGAGATTACGTCGGGCTACGATCGCTCAAGTTCTCCCCTGCTGTCCCATCCCGCGGTTTGAGGGCACGACGGGCGGCGGCAGATTTATCGGTGTTTGGCTTCTTAGAAGTTCTGGAGAGGTTCCGCTTTCAGCAGGTACTCCATGAAGGGTCGTCCCCGCAAACAGATCCAATCAACTCGTGGCGCGTCAACGGTGATCGAGGTTAAAGGAGCTCGGGGACTGTTTCCGATCGTCGGCATTGGAGCCTCCGCCGGTGGCTTGGAGGCATTTTCTGAACTCCTGCGTTATCTACCGGAAGAGAGCGGCATGGCCTTTGTGCTGGTACAGCATCTCGACCCCAAGCATGGCAGCGCTCTGCAGGAAATCCTGGCGAGGACGACGAAGATCCCCGTCACCGAAGTGACCCAAGGTCTGGTGGTGCAGCCGAATCACGCCTATGTGATCCCAGCCAACACGAACCTTACCATCAAGAATGGAGTGCTGCAACTTGGCTCGCGAGCCCAAGTCCGCGGGGCACACATGCCGATTGATGTTTTTTTTCGCTCCCTGGCAGAAAGCTCGGGAGCACAGTCCATTGGAGTGATTCTGTCGGGCACGGCTTCCGACGGTACCGAGGGTTGCCGTGCCATCAAGGCGGCGGGAGGCATTACATTCGCGCAGGATGAAGCGTCAGCGAAATATGAAGCCATGCCGCGCAACGCCGTCAATGCGGGATGCATCGACTTTATCCTCTCCCCGAAAGATATCGCCCGCGAGTTGGCCGCGTTCAGCCGACACCCTTATGTGGCACGACTATTGCCGGCTGAGGACGTGGGCTCTCAGGGAATGGTAGGAAGCGATGCGAACGCCCTCTTCGGGCTGCTGCGGGAATCGACCGGAGTGGATTTTTCCAATTACAAGCACTCCACGCTGCAGCGCCGCATCCGGCGGCGCATGGTGGTTCTCAATCTTGAAACGTTGAAGGACTACCTGCACTTCGTGGGCAAGAAGCCCGAAGAATTGGGCGAGTTATACCGCGACTTGCTGATCAATGTGACCGGGTTTTTCCGCGAACCGGAAACGTTTCTGGGGCTGCGCAAATATGTTTATCCCAAGCTGTTTGAGGGACGTAAGCCGGATGACCCGATTCGCGTGTGGGTGGCGGGTTGTTCCACCGGCGAGGAGGCATACTCCATCGCGATCACACTGCTCGAATACATGTGGACGCACTGCCGGAATATCTCCCAGGCAGCCACGGCAATCCAGATTTTCGCCACCGACATCAGCGACACTGCTTTGGAGCGTGCCCGCACCGGCCTGTACCCGCAGGCGGCGGTCTCGGAAATTTCCGAGGAGCGACTGAAGCGATTCTTCGTCCGGCTGGATGGGGGATTTCAGATCAATAAGTCAGTTCGTGATATGTGCGTTTTCGCCAAACAAAATCTGGTCAAAGACCCGCCCTTCTCCAATCTTGACCTGGTGAGCTGCCGCAATCTCTTGATTTACTTGGGACCAATTTTGCAGCGGAGGGTGATCCCCGCTTTGCACTACGCGCTGAAACCCGGCGGCTACCTGATGCTGGGAACGGCGGAAAACCTGGGAGGATTTGCAGATCATTTCGGCTTGGTCGACAAGAAGGATAAGATTTACCGCAAGCGGAAAACCCCGGCGCGACTGACCACCTATTTTGGAAAGGAGGATCACATCCCAGGTTGGCCTTCGTCGGCAAAACTGGTGCGTGATTTACCCTCTCCGGTTACCTTGGAGCATGAGGTGGAGCGTCTGCTGCTGGACCGGTTTATTCCCGCCAGCATCGTCGTGAACGAGCAATTGGAGATAGTGCAATTCCATGGCAAGACGGGCGCTTATCTGGAGCCTCCGGCCGGTTCGCCCAGCTTCAGCCTGGCAAGAATGGCGCGCGAGGGTTTGTTGATCGATTTGCGCGCCGCCCTCGACACCGCAAAGAAGACCAACAGCGTGATGCGGAAGGAAGGGTTACGGATCAAATCCGAGGGAGGCATGAGAGAGATAGACATCGAAGTGCTGCCGTTGCGCGGACCTTCGGCGCTGGAGCGCTTTTTCGTGGTCGTTTTTCAAGAGCCAAGTCGGAAGCCATCAGCTCCAGAGGCCGGGCGCAAAGGCGGTAGGGCAGTGAAACAGGCCAGCTCCACGGCGCAGGAGACCGGAGTGCTGATGCGCGAGTCCGAGCAGTTGCGTCAGCAATTGCGAACTCTGATTTGCGAGCACGAAACCACGGCGGAGGAATTCAAAGCGGCCCATGAAGAGGTTTTGTCGGCAAATGAAGAATTGCAGAGCACGAATGAGGAACTCGAAACCGCCAAAGAAGAGCTGCAATCCACCAACGAGGAACTTACCACTCTCAACGAGGAGATGCAGAACCGCAACGCAGAACTGGGCTCGGCTAATAACGATCTTTTGAATCTGCTGGGCCATGTCGATATGCCGGTGGTAATGGTCAGCAACGATTTGCGTATACGGCGCTTTACTCCCCCCGCACAAAAGCTATTGAACTTATTGCCAGCCGATGTGGGCCGGCGCCTGGGCGACATTCGACCCAACCTTGACATAGACGATTTGGAGGAAATGGCCCACGACGCGATCAACCGCGGCCGCCTCCCAAGAGCGCGAAGTCCGCACCAACGAGGGAGAATGGCAAGTGTTACACGTGCGCCCCTACAAGACCTGGGACAATCGCATCGAAGGTGCAGTGATCAGCTTGCAGGACGTTAACATTCTCAAACGTAAGCTGGATCAGACGCGGGAATACGCAGACACGATTGTCGAGAGTGCTCGGGAACCGATCGTAGTATTGGATTCCCGGCTGCAGGTTACCGCTGCGAATCCGGCATTCTACCGCACTTTTAATACGTCGGAGGAAGAGACCGAAAACCGTCCAATCTACGAATTGGGAAACGGGCAATGGAATATTCCAAAGTTGCGGGAATTGCTGGAGGAAATTATTCCGCGCAATTCCCGCGTGGACAATTTCGCCATGACTCACGATTTTCCGCGCATCGGAGCCCGTGATATGCTGCTCAACGCCCGCAGCGTTGAACTGCAGGCCGGTCATCCGTTCATCCTGCTCGCGATCGAAGATGTCACGGAGAAGAATCATCAGGGAGTTGCGTGAGAGCCGGAACAACCCAATCTGACGAGCGCTTGTCGATTCACGGTAGAATGTGAGATCCGGTGGGAAGGCGAATGAAACGGATTTTTCCTCCATTTCGAAACTCATCGCGGCAGCTGGGACCGCTGGAGGTCCGCATGCTCGAGGGGCTGTGGGCGCTCGGCAGCGCCACCGTCCGTGAGCTGGTTGAAGGCGATTACCAGGATCTGGCATACACCACGTTGATGACTACGCTGGACCGGCTGTTCAAGAAGGGTCTGCTGACGCGATCGGAGGAGGGCAGGGCATTCCGCTACGCTCCGCGATTCAGCCGTGAGGAGTTGCATCTAGAGGCTGCGGGCAATGCCCTTCGCCAATTACTGGATGCGAGTCCGGCCTCATCGTTGCCGCTTTCATTTCTGGTGGAAATTCTGGGCGAGCACGACAAGCGATTGCTCGACGATCTGGGAAAACTAGTGGAACGCAAGCGCCGCGAACTGAGCCAACAGGATATGGGGCGACAGGATATGGGGCGACAGAATATGGGACGACAGGATAAGGTCCAGCGGAACTCGAAGGAGACCGAGTGATGTTCGCCGTACGCGGGATCGCCGTTTCCTTTTCGATCTTCTTCCTGCTTTACAGCGCGCTCTCGGGTGCAATTTACGGCGTTTGGCGGAACATCTGGCGTAGCGGATGTCGCTATTCGGCTACACGCAGCGCAGATTTGCTGTTTGTCTTGCGGATGGCTCCATTCGTGATTGCAACTGCTGCAACGTTCTTCTTTGCAGTTCCCTCGTTCCTTCTGCTCGAGCCTCGCGCTGCAAACGAATCCATCGGCACTTTGCCGGCGGTGATGGGTGTCTGTGGGATTGCAGTAGTTCTGGCAGGAATGTGGAATGCGGGACTGGCACTGTTGAGGGTTTCGCGGATGGTTGCGCGGTGGTCGATCGAAGCAAGCGTAATCGGATCGAGTACGGGTTCCCAGACGCTTGAGCCGAAGATTCTCGGGTCGAACGTCCTTGAATCGAAGATCCCCGAGCCGAAGGTCTCGGTTTCCGTCATGCGCATTGCGGCGGTCGCGCCCCCGTTGACGGCTGTGGGCATCTTGCGTCCCAGCGTCTGGCTGTCGGCTGCAGCGGAGTTTGTGCTGAACGATCGGGAATTGCAGACCGCGCTGCGGCATGAAGCAGTGCACCTACGCCGCCGCGATAACCTGCGAAAGCTGATGCTGCGTCTGGTTGCGTTTCCGGGAATGGTGGAACTCGAGAATGCTTGGTGCGAAGCCACTGAGATGGCCGCCGACGATGCCGCGGTCTCGAGCGCTTCCGAAGCTCTCGATCTGGCGGCCGCGGTTATCAAATTATCGCGGATGGTACCGCTCGAGCCTCCGGCAGAGCTGACCACGGCTTTAGTCCATAGCCCAGCGGAGTCCGTGAACGCGCGCGTGGAGCGGTTGATCGCATGGACAGAGCCCAGCCAGATTCCTACAGGCGGATATTCGCCTCTTCATCTATGCGCGCTGTGTGCAGCAGCAACAGTCCTCGCCACAGTGACCATCACTTATAGCCAACTGCTGCTTCTGGTACACACGGCCACCGAGTGGTTGGTGCGCTAGCGCCGATTCAATCAGAAAATCACACGCACTCCCAGCTGTGCTGCGAACGGAATTCCGACGCTTGTGCCGGGGCCAAAGAAATCTCCCAAAGCGCCCTCGGGTATTTCAAGTTGCTTGAGGCTGGTGATGGGTGTGGTCTGGGTGCAACTTGCATTGGTGCAGATCCTGGTGACATTGGTGATACCGGTGACTGGATTCGGCGCCATCTGGGCTGCGGGTACCGGAAGTTGCGCGACATTTACGGCGAAGTTTGCTCCGGGATTGTTGCGGTTAAACAGGTTGAAGAACTCGATGAACGGATCAACCTGCCAGCGCTCGTTGATTTTGAACGGGCGCGTCACGCGCAGGTCGGATTGAATGTAGGGGGTGCCGCGGAATTCGTCGAGGCTGGTGTAGGCTCCATTCACATAGATTCGGTCAGTGTTGTCGGCGTTCGTGATCGTGATAGGGCGCGCTCTCTCAATCTGATTGATGGTGCTCAGTTCGAAACCGCCAGGAAGGTGCACCGTGCCG
This sequence comes from uncultured Acidobacteriota bacterium, assembly GCA_963717205.1. Taxonomy (GTDB): domain Bacteria; phylum Acidobacteriota; class Terriglobia; order Terriglobales; family Acidobacteriaceae; genus Sulfotelmatobacter. The sequence goes on from CAVQVP010000004.1 coordinate 529,042, forward strand.
GCAATCACGAAGCGGTGGCGAACGTCTTCCCCGGATGGTCCATAGTCGCCGGGGCCGAAGGCATTCAGGAACCCCGCATTGGGTTGGCCAGGTTCTTGTGGACAGACGCCATCCACATAATCAAACAGTTCGCCGAGCAGGCATCCCCATGTCTGCGCTTTCGAGAGCGTGTAGTTGGCGACCAGATTGAAGCGGCGCATGTTGCCTTGCAGATGCAACATCAGCGCGTTGTAGCTGGAACGGTTGTCAGACTCGAACACATTCACATTCGGCACCACAGCCATCTGATCGGTTGCGTCCGCCGCAGGAATGAGCGAAGTGAGCAAGTTACTGCCGCCGGCGTAGGGGAAGCCGCGATACCCGTGACTGCCCTGCTCGTGCACATAATCAGCGCTCGCCAGCCAATGTTCGTTGAAAGCGTGCTGCACTCCGCCTGTAATGTGAATCGCGTACGGCGTTTTGTAGTCGGAGCCGAGAAGATTTCCAGTGCTTGCGGAGCCTCCCGTGAGACATCCGGTTCCGGTGAGCGCATAAGTTCCCGGACCGCCCGTAAGGCTGCACGTACCCGTAGTTGCGTTTGTGTTGTTGATACCTTGAAAGGCAGTCGCCCAGCCATTCTGCGCAAGATCGTCGTAGAACATGCCAAATCCAGCGCGAACGACCGTTTTCTCGCTGCCGGCAGGCGAGTAAGCGATTCCAAGACGTGGCGCGATTTGTTTGCGGTAATCGTGCGGCACACTGGGCACAACCGGAATCTGCAGCGCTTGCAGAGTTATGTATGCGCTATTCTCAAGCTCGCTTCGTCCTTCTCCCTCGACGAGTCCGAAGGTTGTCTGGTAACGCAGACCGTAATTGACCGTGAGGTGGTGCGAAACGCGCCACGAATCCTCGCCGTAGAATGCGAGCCGCTGAACGTTTTGCGAGAAGCTGCCATCGCCAGCGGGAGCAAAGCTGCAAGTGGATCCATCCGACGCAGTGAAGTCGACACACCGTGGGCTGAAGGTTCCGAATACGCCTGGGTTCTGGACATAATAGACCGGGTCGTTGGCGTACTTGGCGAGAGTCTCCGCGGTCGATGCAAACGCGCCGCTCAGCACGGGTTCGTGAATGAAGTCGATTCCGAACTTGAGCGCGTGATCTCCGGCAACATGGCTCAGGTCGTAACGAAACTGGTATTTGTCCTGATTACGCAAGTCCGGGAAAAGAGTGATGGGAGTGGCGAACTGATTGTCCCCGAAGGTTTCGAATCCGGAGATCGTCAACGCTGTGGAGCTAAACGGAAACGCCAGCGCAAATCCAAGATCCGAAACCCGAGTCTGGGTCAGGTGCAACAGGCTCGCGCCAAGAACCAAATTTCCCAGCCAGGTCGGACTGAAAGTATAAGTATTGCTGATGACAGCGTTCCAATAGTTGTTATGCGTGGTTAATCCGGTGGAGGGCAGCGTGCCCTGCGCCACCAGCGCATTGTGGGTGAGGTAGCTGTCTTGCGACGTGCGCAGAAACCATTGTGACTTCGAAGACTCCGCCCAATCAAACCGCACCGAACTAATGTAATCGCGAAACGGTATGGGAACAGTCGCGGGAACGGCGATCGAAGGAACACCAGAAATTAGGCCATCCGCAGCCAACCGAGCCAGTGCGTCGAACTGTGTGACGCTGGCGGGGCTGTAGGCGATGCTGGCATTCTCATGTACGTTCTCGAATGAGGCAAAGAACCAAACCTTGTCTTTTGCGATCGGCCCGCCAAGCGTACCGACGTAATTTTGCCGCGAGAATGGCTGCTTGGGATTGCGCACGCAAACTCCGTTGGTGCACGTTTCTGCCGGATTCTCGATGGGAAAGCGCGCATTCAGTGCCGCCTGGCGATGATAGAAAGCCCCGCTCCCGTGCCACTCGTTGGTGCCGTGCTTGGTTGTGATCACGACGGATCCGGCCGTGGTCCAACCGGTGTCGGCCTCTTCATTCGAGGTGCGCACCGCGAATTCCTGAATGCCGTCAGGCGAGAAGTTTTGCAGGAAGCCTCCGATCCAATCGTCGGAATCATCGGCTCCGTCGACAGACAATTCGTTGTTCAAGCCCGAGCTTCCTCCGGTGGAGACGGCCGTAATGCGCGCCTTGGTGGGATCGGAGGGCTCGACGGGTTCGGTGCCAGGCACTAGATATGCGATGTTGGCGAAGCTGCGCGCCGGTAGCGGAAGCGATTCGAGGTCATGGCTGCCAACCACGCCTTCATGCACCGCACTCGACGCATCAATCGTTTCTGTCGTGACCGACGAAGAATTGCCCTCCACCTTGACCATCTCACGAGCGTTTTCCGGCTTCAACGTGACCACGATATCGCGAACCACGCTGACTGCTACACCTACATCCGCAGTGGCCTGGCTAAAGCCCTTCGCAGTAACGGTCATGTGATAGGAACCGGGGAGCAGATCATCGAGACGAAACTCACCCCGGTCCTCGCTGGTGGCAGTGCGCTGCATGGAAGAGCCCGCCAGTTGGGCAACGATCACGGCCGAAGGAATGCGTGCGCCCGTGGCATCCTGCACTGTGCCGCGAAGCGACCCTCGCGGGTTCTGGGCTTCGGCGTAAAGGCTCGCCGCGAGCAGGATTGCTAGCAATGTCGAGGCGAGAGCGGTCTGGCGCGAACTTGATCTCATGCTTCTAGATAGAAGCGAGGGTAGACCGAGGAGGCAGCTACTACCAGAAGTCGTTGGAGCGAAGCGCTAATCTGACCAGTGCTGCGGGACGCGGTCCCAGCGGTGTTCTTTCAATTCGCCGAGCAAACCGGAGTCGAGCGGGGCGGCGTCACTTGCGGCGACATTTTCCCGGACGTGTTCCGCCGTACGCATGCCCACGATCGTCGTACTGACCGCGGGATGCGACAGGATGAAGCGCAGTGACATTTCCGGAAGCGTCATCCCGGCGGGAACAATTTGCTTGAGCTTATCAACGCGCTGAATCGTGTTCGCCAAGTTCTCCGGTCCAAAATAAAGAGCCCGCCAATCGTCTTTCGGGAAGCGGGTTTCTAGGGTCATCTTGCCGCCCAGGCTGCCTTCGTCGAGGGGGACGCGCGCAATCACCCCCACGTTGAGTTCTTGGCACAGAGGAAACAATTTGTCCTCCGGAGCCTGATCGAAAATGTTGTAGATCACTTGCACAACGTCAACTAAACCGGTATGCAAAGCCTTGATGCCATTTTCCGGCTCCCAGCGGTTCAGGCTGAGGCCAAAGTAGCGAATCCACCCGCCGTCTTTCAGTTTCTCAACCGTTGAGCGGAACTCCGGATTGTCAGTCCAACTATCATCCCAGACATGGAACTGCAGCAAATCGATCGAGTCCGCTCGAAGTTGTTTTCGGACCAGATCGGCGTATTTGAGGACGTGGTCTGCGGAGAACACATCGTGGTATTTGTATGTCGGCAGCGCGGGCCATTTGTCGTTTGCCGGAGGAATTTTCGACGCGGCATAGAGGCGCTTCTTCGAATTGCGCGCCATGATTTCGCCTAGCAAGCCGTCGCTCTTGCCCTCACCGTAGGCCCACGCTGTGTCGAAGAAGTTGCAGCCGGAATCGACGGCGAGTTGCAACGAATCGAGCGATTGCTGATCGTCGGAGCCGCTCCAGCCGCTCATGCCCCAAAGCCCATAGGAAATGTCGCTGACTTCAAATCCGGTTCGGCCCAGCTTGCGGTATTTCATGAAGGATCGCCCTCGAGATGAGATTTATGAATTCCTAAGTGCGAATTCCAATACGAATTTTGCGCAGGGTTACGCGACTGACATCGTAGCAGTTTTGCCGGAAGCGCTGAAATTCGCCCTACCGCTTCTAATTTGATCAGTTGATTTTTCGATGCGAGGCATCAGGATTTTGCAGCCCACGCAAGCCAAGCAGGATGTTTCAATCGAGAGAAGTCATAAACCCTGTGGAGGTATCGATGAACTCAGAACATTCTCCTCTTAAGATGCCATCTTTCTGCCAGGAAGATCCCCATGAATCTTCGTCGCGTTTGCAGGATGAAAAAATATCGGACGATTCGGGCACGGAAGCGAAAATCCCTAACAGCGCGCTCGCCCCGGCTGGATTGAAGAATCCTTTCTGGAAGTAGCGGCCAGGTGTCAGGTGCCAGATGTAAGACCCGAGTTGAAACAACGATTGGAATCCCTTGCAAGGCTAATGGCTTGCAAGGGATTGTTCGCTTTTTCAAGAGTTAATATCAGCGCAAGATCGGCAGACAGAGGCATGGGCGCAAGGCATAAGGCAGTGCCGAGATTTCCTGAAGCGCAGGATGTAGCTGGGCATCGCGGCACGGCTCAAGTGTGATGACAAAAGGCAGAGAGTTTTTGTCGAAGCCCGGCTTTTGCAGCACGGCGTCGATGTTCAGTTGATGCGCCGAGAGGATCGCGGCGATCCCCGCGATAATTCCCGGCTGGTCCTTCACCACCAAGCGCAAATACCAGGGAGTTTCAAAGTCGCAACTCACTTTTGGGGACGCGAGTCGCAAAGGGGAGTGCGGACGTGGCCCGGACGCGAGGCTCTCCGCAACGAACATCAAATCTGAGACTACGGCCACGGCCGTTGGATCTCCGCCCGCCCCCGCGCCGAGGAAGGCCATGTCACCGCCGTATTTTCCCGAGGTCAAAACCAGATTCAGATTGCGCTGTACGCGACCGAAGGGTGACGCCGTGGGAACCAGGCTAGGCCCAACGTCGGCGAACAACATCGCGTCTTTCAGATCATTGCCTTTCAGATCATCGTCTTTCAGATCCGTGCGCAAATCGGCGCGCGAAATCTGCCGGATGGTGCAGCCGAGATCAGCAGCATAGTCGAAATCGACCGCGTCAATGGCGCGAATGGTGCGGGCGCGAATATCTCCTGGAGAAACGCGCACCTGCAGCCCGGCCAGCGCCAGGATGGAAAGCTTGGCGCGTGCATCGCCACCATCGAGGTCTTCGCTGGCGTCGGCCTCGGCATAGCCGCGAGCCTGCGCCTCTTCGAGTGCCTCGCTGAAAGGAATGCGAGCGGTCTCAATGCGGCTGAGAATGTAATTGCACGTGCCGTTCAAAATGCCGGCGATTCCCTGCAAACGATCTCCGCAAAGCCCGGTGCGCAGCGCGGGCAGAACGGGGACGCCTCCAGCGACGGAGGCTCCAAACTCAAGCTGGCAGCCATTCGAACTCGCAAGCTGCAGCAACTCCGGACCATGGCGGGCAATGAGCTGCTTGTTGGCCGTGACCACCGACTTGCGTTTGCTCAAAGCGCTTCGCACTAAATCTTCCGCCGCCGCCAGGCCGCCGATCAGTTCAACCACGATGTCGGCATCGGAGTCGAGAATTGCATGGAAGTCTTCGGTCCAGATTATGTCATTCGGCACCCAAGGCTGCTTCTTGCGCTCGACGTTTCGGTTGCAGATGTGGGTCAGGCGGAACAAGCCGTCTTCGTTGTTGTTTCTACGCTCGCAAAGAATTTTGGCCACGGCGCGGCCCACGGTTCCGAAGCCCACCAAAGCAACATGGCGCGCGGAGGCGCGTTCTCGTACAACGGGGATGCGATCGGTCTCCTGCGCTGGAGTCTTTGGCAAAGTCGGCTCTCAAGAAATGAAATTCTTTTTTATCATACGTGCGGCCATCGCCTGCGCGAAGCGGAAAGCAAACCACCGTCAGGCGGCTTGTCCGGCACAGTCAGCATCAAAGTTGATAAGATGATGCGATCCCGCCGCAACGAGGGCCCACCCTTCTTGCGAGGAATCACAAGCGGAACCTTGACTAAACGGCGCCTCTCTCTCCATGCCGAGCGCTGCGGTCCGCCACCACGCCCGGTTATGGGAGGAGAATGGATGATGGGAAAGTTCGCGATCGCGAGTGCGCTGAAGCTGCTCGTTCTAGTAAGCCTGACAACTATACTCGCCATACCCGGATTTTCTCAGACAGCGCCCACCGATCAGACTCCCGCAGCCGCGCCCGCGGCACCAGCCCCAGATACGCAACAGGGTACGCAACAACCCTCGGCACCAGCTTCCACTGCGCAAGCTCCCGCGGCGCAACCACCCGCCACTGGGCAGGAGCCAGCCGAGGAGGAATCGACTTCGCGCCGTAAGAAGCGCGCGCACGATTTCAAAAACTGGAATTTCAACCTCGGCGCTGGCGCCAATACAGACAGCGGATCGACGAAGACGTTTGTGCGGGGAGGAGGCGTTGTCGGCACCGTCGGAGTGGCGCGCAACGCCAACAAATATCTTGGGCTGCGCGCGGATTTCATTTACGCGGACCTTCCGCTGCGAGACTCCAGCCTGGAGATCGCCCAGGCAACTGGCGCTACCAGCTACGTCCTGGCCTTCACCCTCGATCCCATCATTAACATTCCCGTGACCAAGGAATTCAGGGGATATGTACTGTTCGGGCCTGGCTTTTATCATCGTGGTGGCAGTTTGAATGGTGATACGGCCGTGCCAGGTACTGCGTGTAACCCGTTCTGGACCTGGTGGGGCGGCACGTGCCCAAGTTTCAGCATCCCTCTCAGCGGCAACTTTGTAAATTCCAGCCAGAACGAATTCGGATACAACATTGGAGCAGGCGTGGCGCGCAAGATGCCGAGCGGCGTCGAGATCTACGCAGAGTACCGACTTTCGCACGGATCGGCGAACGGTACAACCACCGACTTCCGCCCGATCACCGTCGGTGTGCGCTGGTAAGAATCTTCGGCAGCCGTCATTGATGAGTTTTATGATCGAGCGACTTTACTCAGGATTTGTGCGGTAGCTCCAGAGATCTCCGGTCCGCTGCTGTAACTGCACGAACGACGCCGCTGGAACCGGTAGCGAAACGGAGGCGCCGGAGTTGGCTTCGGCCAATGCTTCTTCGATGATGTGGTGCGCGGAAGCGAGTGAGCAGGCAGGATCAGTTGCGGCAGCGTCGCCGGTTAACAGGAGAGCCTGGCAGCGGCATCCGCCAAAGTCCACCGCGCGCTGATCGCAACTGCGGCAAGGCTCCGGCATCCATTCCTCTCCGCGGAAGCGCTGGAAAGAAGAAGACTGCTGCCAGATAAATTCGAGACTCTGTTCCCTGACATTTTCAAACGTCATGCCGGGAATCACTTCCGCGGCGTGGCAGGGAAGAACCTTGCCCGAGGGATTGATGAGCATCAATCTACGACCCCACCCCCCCATGCAGGCCTTGGGAAAGCGCGCGTAGTAGTCGGGCACGACTGAGTCGATGCGGATGCGTCCGGCAAGGCGTTTCTCCGCGGAAGCGACGGATTCGACTGCTTTTTCAAGTTGTGCCCGCGTCGGCAATAGCGCAGTCCGATTCCTCAGTGCCCAGCCGTAATACTGCGTGTGAGCGATCTCCATGCGCTCGGGGGCAAGTTGCTCGATGAAAGCGATCATCTCGTCGAGGTGATCGATGTTCTGCCGGTGCACCACGAGATTTACGGTGAAAGCGATTTTGTAGCGGCGGATGACGCGTGACAATTCAATCTTGTGCGCGTGCGCTTTGGCGCCGGCAATCCAATTGGCAGAGTCCTCGCGCGAATCCTGAAAGCTGATCTGAATATGATCGAGTCCTGCATCGACGAGCGTTTTCAATCGGGGCTCGGCAAGTCCGATGCCGGAGGTGATGAGGTTCGTGTAAAGGCCCGCGGCACGCGCGCCCGCAATGAGTTCCGTCAGATCCGGACGGGCCAGCGGTTCGCCCCCCGTGAAGTGGGCGTGCAACATCCCTAACTTGCCCGCTTGCTGAAAAATATCGATCCACTCCGAAGCGGATAACTCCGAACTCACCGCTGCCAGTTCCAGCGGGTTCGAGCAGTAAATGCAGTGCAGCGGACAGCGGTGCGTGATCTCGGCGATGAGGGCGAGCGGGTTTGGAATCATAAGAGCCGCTCTCTAATTATGAACGAATTAATGGGGACGCTGCGATTAATCGTTGCCGTCCCTAATCGTCGTCGGGGTCGTCATGCGGCCGGCTGGGATTGAGGAACGTCTCTTGCTTCAGAGGAGCTGCAATGGGTTCGAAAAGACGCGGTGGTTTAGCGAACTGGAAAAACCCATGAAGGTCGTCCTTCGCGTAGTAATCGGCGTACGGGTTGGAGGGATCATCAGAAATAGTACCGAGGCCGAACACTTCTTCGGCAAATTTGAGCATGGCTCCGAAGTCAAGGCCTACCGTGTTGTTGACTGTGCCTGCCGGAGTGTAGGCAGAGACAACCAGCAACGGTACCCGGAAGCCGTACACATACGAGGAGGCGACGGCTGGAGCCCGCAGCGAGAGTGGCGGGGGCACAACGTGGTCGTACCAGCCACCCCAGTCGTCCCAAGTGATAAGGATTACGGTGTCTTCCCAATATGTGCGACGCTTGCCGTTCACAACGTCTGTGCAGGGGCTGTTGCCAATGCTGTTAATGATGGAGGCAACCCAGGAAGGCCCAGACCCGTCCGTCGCTCCGGCATGGTCAGATGCGAGGGCGTCGGGAATGACCCAATTCATCTGGCGGAGTTTGCAGTGGTCGATATCGATCAGCACATCGGCAGGATTATGTGTATCGATACATCCGTTGAGGCCAGACGTACAGGGCCACCAATACGTGCCACCGCACGTACCGTCAGTGCTGTTGCAGATGCTGGATATGGCATCGGGCGCTGTCCAAAGCGATCCTTGGCCGGGCGTGTAGTAGGTCCAGGTGATTTGGGGACGGTGCTCGGCGAAGAGGTCGACCATGGTCCTGTGAGTGAAGCATGGGTAGATGAATGTTTCAGTCTGAGTGAACGGATTGAGCAGCTTAGTCGTGGCATTGGCGGGAGCGATGCATCCATTCGCCGGGGCGAGAGCATCGCTTCTTACATTGAGTGCATTTTCGTCGATGAACCAGGTTGGTTCAGGATACAACCCGGACTGGGAGGTGCCGGCGAAAATGAACTGATGCGCAGGGAAGCTCGGTCCCTGGTTAGTCTGGAACATATAGTTCGCGTAGCCGTACCGGGAAGCGATTTGGAAGTAAGGAGCGACATCTTTGTATTGAACATACGCGTAGTTCGGGTAAGCAGGCCCGGGGCAGCCAGCCGCTCCTGTATCGCAGATGACCCTTACGCGGTTGAATCCATCCATGGCGCAATTGGTGCTCGGATCTGTAATTGCCGGGGCATCGCAGGCGTTCACGAACGCGGGCTCGTGGGAGTGATCGAGATCGTAGTCATCCGCTTCGATACTGTCCGCGGTGCCTAGCCTGGACGCTAGAGGAATCGGAACCGACCGTACGTTGAATGCGCTCTTCTTGCCATTGACCATGATGTGGGCTCGGCCGGCTGTGGAGACCTCGAGTCCCGGCAAATAGTACTGATTGGTTGGGGCGTTGCTGCCGAAGAGGTTGTCGACAGTGCGGTTCTCCTGGTAAATAATCACGACGTGATTGATAGGATTCGGATACGGAATTTGGCCAAAAGCGGCCGTGGAGCCGACTGCGGCTAAGAGAGTCAACAGAACTCGAGTGGAAATTGTCATCAGGCTCCACCTTGCGGTGATCTCCCAATGATGACTTGTATTACTTACTTTAAGCTATGGCCCGTCTTTCCTACCCGAGGACGAAGAAAGTTGCAAGATGAAGTAAGTTGCAACCGGAAGCGGAGTAGGTCGGTTCCACTAAACAAACGATGCCGAAACTCATCTAGCTTAGGTCCGGTACCAACTGGCACGAGGCTAGCCATCCTCTCACAGCGAAGGACGCTGCAGATGGTTTCCGCCGGCGACTGTGGTCGCGCCTAAATCGTTTCGGTTCTCAATCGTTGTCGGGGCCGTCGTGCGGCCGTTTGGGATCGAGGAAGACATCTTCGTTGATCGGAGCGTCAATCGGTTCAAAAAGACGCGGCGGCTTGGTGAACTGGAAAAAACCATGAAGGTCGTCCTTCGCGAAGTAATCGGCGAACGGGTTGAAGGGATCGTCAGAAATGGTGCCGAGACCGCCAAACACTTCTTCGACAAATTTCAGCATGGCGCCGAAGTCAAGGCCCATAGTGTTGTTGACTGTTCCGGCGGGGGTGTAGGCCGAGACGACCAGCAGAGGTACGCGGAAGCCGTACAAATACGACGAAGCGACTGCAGGAGCGCTCGGCGAAAGTGCGGGGGGCACGACGTGATCGTACCAACCACCCCAATCATCCCAGGTTACAAGGATAACCGTGTCCTCCCAATAGGTGCGGGGTTTTCCGTGCACCGCGTCGGTGCAAGGGCTTGAGCCTATCTTATTGATGATGGAGGCGACCCAAGAGGGGCCAGAACCATCCGTCGACCCGCCGTGGTCAGATTCCAGGGCGTCGGGAATAACCCAGCTCACCTGCCGCAAATTGCAATTGCCGATGTCGGTGAGGACATCAGATGGGGCGAGGTCGATACATCCGGTTTGGGTCGGTGCACACGGCCCCCAATACTTGCCCTCGCAGTGTGTGCCGCCGTTGGTGCAGAGGGTCGAAATACCGTTGGGCGCCGTCCATATGCCCCCTTCGCCCGGCGTGTAATACGTCCAGCTAATTGGAGGAGTGTGCTCGGTGAAAAGGTCGACCATGGTTCTGTGAGTCGAGCAGGGGTACACCTTGACCTCGGTTTGGTTGCTGGGATCGAGCTCCCCGACGGTGACGTTGGCAGGAGAAAAACAACCATTGTTGTCGGTTTGCGGGGACAGATTCTCGGCGAGGAACCAGGTTGGCTCAGGACTCATTCCCGACTGTGACGTGCCGCCAAAAATGAACTGATGGGCGGGATAGCTCGGTCCCGCGTTGGTCTGGAACATATAGTTCGCGTAGCCGTACTGAGAGGCGATCTGGAAGTAAGGGACAACATCTTTGTAGCGAACGTAGGCGTAAGTTGGATATTCAAGCCCCGGACATCCGGTTGCTCCCGGTTGGCAGACGATCCCTACGTGGTTGAATCCATCCATCAGACAAGCCGTAGTCGGGTCGGTTATGGCGGGCGCGTCGCAGGCGTTAACGAAGGCGGGCAAGTGGGAGTGATCAGGATCGTAGTCATCCGCCTCAATACTGCCGGTAGAGCCTATCGCGGATGCCAACGGGATGGGAGCCGACTTTACGGTGAATACGTTCTTCTTGCCATTCACAATTGTGTACGCTTGGCCCGAGGTGGAGACGACTAGCCCCGGCAAATTGTACTTATTTAGCGGGTTGTTGCTGCCAAAGAGATTGTCGACCGTCCGGTTCTCCTGGTAAATGATAACCACGTGCTTGATCGGATTGGGGTACGGGATTTGACTGAAAGCTGCAGTAGAAGCGAGCGCAGCTAAAAAAAGCAACGAAAAGAACCGGGGAATTCTCATGGGGGGTCTACCTTGGCGGTGGTCTCCTCTTTTTTTACTTCTTTTTACTTCGACAACTTCCATTTCGAGAGCGTGATCTACGTCAGTGTAAAGACCATTGTTGCTAGCCGCAATGTGAAGAAAGTTGCAACCTATAGAGATCTGATTTCGTCATGCTATCCGACTAAACTATCAGGACTTCTTGCTCGTTGACTGAAATCGGGCGCTGGACGGGCGATTTCGCCCGTCTCATAATTTTTGTAGCGGATTGTCATCGATGCCGTGTCATGGATATGTAAATTCACAGTCAAAAAGGAAAATCAGTGAAATGCCACTCGAGATGACATCGAAAGGATTTGCGCTAGTAGTCGACGATCCGCTTGTGCCGTAGTTGCTCGAGGAACTGGCTGATGTCGCTGCGAATTTTTGCAGGGTCGGCATCACCGAACTGGGCTTGCAGCTCTGAGATGATCTCGCCGAAGGTCCGCTGGCCGTCGCAACGCTCGAGCACTAACCGGCCCGTGCCCTGCAAGCGAATCGCGCCTTCGGGAAACAGGATCACGCGTTCCTGTTCGCTGGCGCTTTTATTCTCTGCACCCCAGCGGCAACCGGCTGCCAGGTGCGGTTGGCTGGAATCTAGCGGAGGAGCCATCTAGTTATCTGCCCTCCCCCTGCCGTGAGCTGCAGAGAAGAAGCAAGTCCCTCGACTTCGCATTGTGATGGATTGTGCCAATCGCAATGCTGCGCTCGGGATGACAGAGGGTTTGTCTACTCATCCTAGTCGGTCTCGATTTGGAAAGCTCCGGGCGGTGGCCATCCGGGCTGCACGTAGGCGAAGTAGAGTGCGTCGAGCTGTGCCCATAGAATGTCGCATTTGTCGCGCAAAGCTTGGAAAGCCAACTCCTGCTCGGCTCGCGTCTTTGCGTTGTCATAGACATAATTCACTGCGAACTGCGAATCTTCCGGCGCTTGATAAAGCCGGGCTTCGAAATAATCCAGACCGCCGGCCAGCCACGGATAGTACTGGCGCAATTTATCAACGCGCAACGTGATCAGCTGCGGAGAAAACAATTCCGTCAGCGACGAGGCGACCGCTTCCAGCAGCGACCGGCTGCGCACAATATTCAAATATTCGTTCACAGCAAATCGCGTAGCCGGAAGAATGCCTTTGCCGGCACGAACCTGCGCCGGATCGAGCCCCGTAGCTTCCGCCAGCTTGATCCAGCGTTTGATGCCGCCTTCGCTGGTGGCATCGCCATCGTGATCCACCACGCGTTTGCGCCACGCCCGGCGGAACACGGGGTCCGGGCCGCGCGAAAGAATAATCGAATCCTTAATCGGAATCACGCTCTGATAGTAGTAGCGATTGAGCGCCCAAGCCTGTAATTGTCCGCGGCTGAGCTTGCCTTCGTGCATCAGCAAATGAAAAGGATGCTTGTGGTGATAACGCTCTTCCCCCGTGGCTTGTAACTGCGCGCGTAACTCTTCGAGCGAGAGCAAACTATCGGTTTGCGATGCGGTCTCATTTTCTACAGGTCGAACTGCCATCCATCCTCCGCGACTTCCCAGTCCGCGCCCCGCACCTGGCGATATTGTGGGCTTGCCTCATCCAACATGGGATTGGTGTTGTTGATGTGTAGGAATATTTTACGCGGGTGCCGCACTCCCGCCAACCTTTTTAGAGTGTCTTTCACCGGGATGTGCCCCATCTGCCGCGCGGTTTGCCCGCTGCCCTGCACTCGAATCAGTTCGTCATCGCTCCAGAAGGTGCCATCGAATAGCAGGACATCGCAGGTGTTGAGATGTTCCAACAGGGCATCGTCCGATTGAGGAACGGCGGGCATGTAGGCCAATCGCGAGCCCGCAGATGATTGGACGATGAAACCCATCGATGCTTCGTTTGGCGCGAGTTGCGCTTGGCGGTCTGCTGTGACGTAGGCGGGAAAATGTGTAGCCAATGACCACGCTTTACAACTTATACCCGAGTCTTGCTCCCGCGCATTGCACAAATGGAATTCTTCACTGCCACGAAATTCGGACCATACTGTTTGATTTGGAATTCTCTGCAGCATGCGGAACATCGAATTGTCGTCGTGGAGAATACGGCGAACGGACGCTGTGGCGTAGATACGCAGGGGTTGAAGCTCGCGCAACAGAAGCAGTCCGAGGACGTGATCGAGATCGGCATTAGCCAGCACGACACCGGCGATGGGTGACTGGCGCAGGCCATCGCGCGGATGCAGTTCGGGCGTGGCTTCGATTTGTACGCGCAGGTCTGGAGATGCGCCCAACAGAAACCACACGCGGCCGTCTTCGCTGATCGCAACCTGGGTTTGACCGCGCGGCTTACCGCGGAAAGTTCCATCTCTCAGTGCTCGGCAGTTTCTACACGCGCAATTCCACTGTGGAAACGCACCGCCGGCCGCTGATCCAAGAATTCTCACTTGCATCTCTGCGAGTTTACCGCGTGAGATTGTTAGGGAAGGTGATCTTGCAGGAACCTTTTGCGAAGTGAGCTTATCTTATCGCCGGAGGTCTCGTTCCCTCCGAAAGCAATCGAAGATGACAGAACTTGCAGTTTTTCACGGACTGAAAGCCCGCAACTATGAAATTCTCTGCAACCGGAATGAAAATTAGAGCTGCTGGTGTGCTTTCCGCTTGCCTTCGTCGTGCCGTCACGGCATACTTCGAACAACCCCGCGCAAGGCGGGTTTCGGCTCTCTCCCGCCCTCCCCCGGTTGTTCCTCAGTCAAAAGATCGAAGCGGCTGATAAAGGTTTCTTAACCCTGCCCCACCGTTGCAGCACAGCGCAGCGGATCAACATCCCAGAGCCGAGCGTCTGCGGAAAGGTTTTCAAGTCCGACTTCTCCAGCCATTTCCGATCCGGGTTTGCCGCACCACACGATGCGGAATTGTCCTTTGGTGCCTTGGTACAAAACATCGATTACTTCGCCCGGCTTCAATCGAGCGTCCACGCACTGCAGAGTAGCCCCACGTCCGCTGATGGAGCGCAGGCTGGCGGGTTGAGTGAAAGGGCGGGAATGAGCGTCCATGCCCCAGATGTGTACCGGGAGATCAACGAAGACACGCGACTGTTGGCGCCGATCCATGCGATGCTCCTTGGTTTTTGAAAGGGGGATCAGCGAATGGTAGGCGGGGTGGGCAGACCAACAAAGGTAACGACGGTCACAGGTGGAGCAGTGCCCAAAGATTGGTTACCAGCAGGGGATCGATCGTCGAATTGGCCAGTTTCAGCTGCTAATCGAGGTCGCTAATCGAGGTTACCCAGCGAGCAGGCGCCTGGACCGCGCGGATCGCCGCAAGAGCCGCAAGACCCGGTAGAGGCTGGTACGCCGCTGGAGCTTTTTGCGGACACCGCGAAAACGCTAAGTTGCGGGCTCAGCTTTTTGCTTTCGCACTTGGGACACTTTGCCTTGTCGCGGCCGAAGACCAAGGCTTCAAACTCGTGCTGGCATTCCTGGCAGATATATTCAAAAATCGGCATGACGAACTCCCGTGGAATGGAATGATCCTATTAGAATCAATTTGTGGGAACTTCGCAAACTGGGGCAGCGACGCCTGAGCCGCCTGATTCGGAAATTGGGTCGAAGAGTAATCTTCAGATCGTTGCACCCTCAAAGCTGACGGGCGCTGGGCTGACGGGCGTTGGACGCACAGCATTTCGACCGCGTCGATGGCTTGCGGGAGGCCATGTGCAAACCCTCGCAGCCTTTTTCCTTCCGCGCCGAATCGAGTTACCTACCGCCGAACGCCGTCTCATTGAAGTGGAGGCCGGCGTTCCCGTGCTTTGCCACTGTCACTGGCAGAAAGATCGCCGAGCGCTGACCCTGATCGTAGTGCACGGGCTTGAGGGATCGAGTGAATCGCAATACATGCTGGGAATCGCGCGCAATGCTTTGTGCGCCGGCATGAACGTGGTGCGCATGAACCAGCGCAACTGCGGCGGCATGGACCATTGTGCCCCCACCCTTTACAACTCAGGTCGATCGGCGGATGTGGCAGCCGTGGTACGCAACCTGGTCGAGCGCGACAAGGTTCCTGCCTTCGTGCTGATCGGTTTTTCCATGGGCGGCAATCTGGTTCTGAAGCTCGCGGGAGAGTGGGGAAACGAAGGCCCGGCTGAGTTTCGTGCGGTGGCGGCGGTTTGTCCGGCGGTCAACTTGGCGGCTGGGGCAGATGCTCTACATGAACCTGCCAACCGAATTTACGAATATTATTTTCTGGTGCAATTGTTCCGGAGATTTCGCCACAAAGCGCGGCTTTTTCCGGGCAGCTTCGATGCTTCCAGGTTGCGTGGGGTGCGCACTCTGCGAGACTTCGACGACCGTGTCACCGCTTACTATTGCGGGTTCACGGGTGCCGACGATTATTATGCCCGGGCCGCCGCAGCCAATGTGATCGACCGCATCGCCAAGCCTGCGCTGGTGATTCATGCGGTGAACGATCCCTTTATTCGCATTTTGCCAGAAACACGGCATGCGCTGATGTCCAATCCCAACATTACTTACATTGAGGTCGATGACGGTGGTCACTGCGCGTTCGTAGGCGAGCGCGCTGGTGATCCCGGCTACGATGGGCGCTGGGCGGAACGCGAGGTCGTAGAATTCGCCAAGCGGTTTCGCTAGTATGCTTCAAATCTCGGCGGCCCGCAGTTAATATCTCACCCAGAGTAGATGTGAGCCAAAACGCCGCGAGTGTGCGTGAGCACCCGACCGGCGAGGTCTTCGCTTGCGGGGGAGCCGTGCACAACCTCGTTACCTCTCTTGCGGACGTCTTCGGCCATTTCGTGGTGAGCATGGTCGATCACCCGACACCGATATGCGTACTTTATGACCGTCTCAAACTTGTCATCCATAGGAAGAAACTCCTGTCCCTCCCTCAGACGATGCCTTAGCGCTATTTCCAAAGTGGTCCTCGACAGCGCCACAGATGATTGCCAGAGGCCAGCAATCCAACATCGTGTTGCTTCCCTCAGATAGATGTTCACTTCGGGATCTGGTGTCGCCCTTGGAACCATTGCTGTTAGCTTCATAGTCCGGTCGACCCGCTTACGCGCCTTTCTTAGGAACTCCCGCGTATAGAACTCGTCGAGCAAATATTCCATGATTTTCGGATGCCTCTTCACGTTGAGCTGCAGCCACGTGGCCGTCTGTTCGTCTCCGAAACCCTCAAAGCCCTCAACGAGCTTCTTCAGAACCTTCCTCCATTCCTCGGGCTCGACATCCGCCTCATAAAGGCTTCCCATTTGTGAGGCGAGGTGGCTTGAGTGCAATGTGAGGAGGTCGCTCATTAGGCCTGTGTCGGACACGAATTCCTCTTCCTTAAGCTCGCGCCAATCAATCGCCCCGCAGTTATCGCATGGCTCTGACAAGACTGCTGCAGCTACGATTGACATCGGTCCGTCACCGCACTGTTTACACTTGCACAACCTGCGGCCATCTCCGTTCGCCCGATAATATAATTGGCGGAACAACACCTCACGTGTGACAGCCATTGCGTTTATTTACCTCCGGTGGGTAACTGCGTTTTGCAATCAGGAGTTCGCTTCCGCATAAATTGCCAAATACTATGGTCAAAGCAAGCACGGTCAATTCCCAGCAGGTCGGCTGTTGCGTTGATTGTCTCCTGTGCGTCGTGGTAACTCGACGTCTTGATCCCGGCCAGCTCCAGGAATGCGAGGAGATGGCGATCAATGGCACTCGTTGATTCGCCGCAAAGGATTTTGAAATAGTCGACGGTCTTCTGGCCAATGCCGTAAATGGCATCAAGCTTTGCGCAATTGCTAGGGTCGGTCAGCCAATTCCCCAGATCCTCTTCGGTTTCGACTCCCGCCGATTTGAAAAGCTCCGTGACCTGGCAAAATCTTGTGGCTCGATCCTCGCCGCCCCAATTTAGAAATATTGTCGGCGGAACCGATTGGAGCTGGAGCACGACGGCAGAGGTTGTTCGCGCCTCCGGATACTCCGCCAAGATGCGCTGCACGCGAGGTGTCACGTTGGATTCGTATTTGTTGTTCGCTTGCAGCACGGCATCGGCAATGGTCGCCCCCATATGGCCGTACGACACGTCAATGGTCTCGTAGACTTTGAAATCAGGCAGGGAGCGAACGTACTGGGCCAGCTTTTCGTGGGGAGCCATCATGGTCTTCTCCGACCATTGCAGCGATAGGCGAAGCGATTATAGCAAGGGCCTCAGTTCGCGCGAACTGGACGCCAGAACCACGCCACCACATCCGTTCCTCGTCCTTTAAGCCGCGTGCGGAAGTATGCAAGCGCGAGCATCGCCACGAAGATCGTTAACAATCCCAGCGAGGCAGTGCGGATGCTGTCGGCGTGTTTGGGCAGAATGGAAGCGCGTCCGTAGACAAATTCCAGGTGCACCCAATAAACCAGCAGGGAAGCCTGGCCCAACTGAATCAGTGGACTAAAGCCCCACTGTCCGGCGCCCCAGCGGCACCAGCCGTAAGTCGCGGTCAGGATGACGAGCAGCATGCCGACGCGAATCAAAAAGAAATTCGGGCTGGTGTGCCAGTAATCGTAGACTGCATAAAGTTGATGGGGTTGGGCATTGAACCAGCGCGCGGCCGCAATGAATCCTAAGCCAGTTGCGCCTGCCAGGAAAAACGTCAGGCCTTCACGCTGATGTGCCCACTCACTCTGCAAAATAAATCCTACGGCCAGCCCGGCGAAGGCGAAAGCAGTCCAGGGAAAAATGGGGAACAGCCAGGCCTGTGGCGTGCCCAGATTGTGCACTCCGTTGATGTAAGACTCCAGAGGCCACGGCAGCCAGTCCGGACGCCAGGTTGTCCACAGCGGTGGAGTGAGTAGAGAAATCAGCGAAGCCGTTCCGGCCGCCGCAAGAACCAGTGCGACCCTGGCCTCGGCTCCCTGCCGAAGCGTGAGCACTAGCCAGCACAGAACCCCCATCAGCATCATCGAGAGGCCGATCGTATTGAGCACATCCACGCGCAGCAGATCGCTCAACGGCGCCCAGCCCCAGGCGATGATGTATTCCTGGAGACGGAATAGCAGGCCGAACGCGAAGATCTCCGCGCCGCGGCGGATGGTGGCACGAGCAATTTGCACCGGAGGCAAATTCTTCTTCAACAGCTTTTCCGTGACCAGTGCGAATGAAACCCCAGCCAGAAATAGAAATAGCGGGGCAGGAAAGGTTCCTCCCAGTTGCGAGTACATGAAGAACTTGCCCTGGCGGGCGCTCGGACTTAGCCAGGAGTCATAGCAGTGCGTCTGAAACATCAGGAGGCAGGCCAGGCCGCGCATCCAATCGATATAAGCAAGCCGGCGGGATAGAGGAGCGGATGTCACGCGACGACCGCATAATACTCCACCCGGCAGTTGGAATGAGGCCTGGAAGCCCGTTCTGGAACTCCGTTCTGGAGCCCAGGGCGGGGCACCAACACTCCCGAATCACCCAGGATTGCCGACAATCTATTCACACGGTTGGGGTTCCGATAACGCCGCGGGTTCGATTCACGGTGAGAACCAGACACGATTTCCACCGCGAAAATCCCTCCTCAGAAAGAAAATCAAAAAAACAGCTTGGCTAGTGGCGCGATATGGAGTATTTTTGCCGACATCGAAGTGGAGCAAGGCCTGGCTTTCACAAAGCCTAGATCTGGGGCATTTCGATTTCGCGAACGGAAGACCCCCCTGACTTCCCGCGAGAGATTCCAGGTTAAGTGACGGTCTCGTCTGCTCTCTAAGGAACCAGCCGTGAAATCTCGTCTTTGCGTCTACGTCCTGATTGCGTTTTCTGTGGTGAGCTGCGACTTGTTCGCGGATGCCGGCGAACAGCCCCTTGCCACGGATTCGAATCGCCCGGTTGCGGCGGTGAGTTCTTCCCCCGAAGACGGAGCACTTCCGGCTTCATCTCAGTTTGTGATCCCAGGCCCACAGCGGTCCTTTCTGCGCATGGCGGGAATCAGCCAAAAGATTACGCCTGACGAGGTCCTGCCGTTGCTCAGCCGGAACGTGGTCACGCAGGGCTACGAGGGGCCAGCTCGAGCAACTGAGTTCCTCATCCTGCTGAGGCGCTATGTCGTACAGGCCCGGGAGTTGGCGAATCTGGCTGCCAGCAACGGA
Organism: uncultured Acidobacteriota bacterium; assembly: GCA_963717205.1. Classification (GTDB taxonomy): domain Bacteria; phylum Acidobacteriota; class Terriglobia; order Terriglobales; family Acidobacteriaceae; genus Sulfotelmatobacter. The sequence continues at coordinate 548,454 of CAVQVP010000004.1, forward strand.
ATGGTCATTCGCGTTACGAATTGTGATGATGCCCGGCCGCTTCTCCGAATTCTGGGTTATCGCACCCGGCCAAATTGCGGGGATCCAGGCGCATCCTTGCAGACCGAGGATCCCGAAAGGGCTTTTCTTGCCATCGACTCCGGCTTCCCCATCCCCGAACTAGAGCGAACCCTGCAAGGAGGTAAACCCTTCGAATACACGTATTCCTCTGCTCCGGTGCCGGTGCTCTTCGCTGAAAGTGACTGGACCAGGGCGAGCAAGACGAACAACAAAGAAAGCAGCAAAGACTTAATTGATACGATTCTCAACGATCCGGCGATCTCACGCCTGTACTGGGCTCTCTCCAAACTTGACCCCGAAACGAGTAGATTCTTGCAGCAATCCATTGGGATCGGAAAGCTACTACCCTATGGGGCCGTTCTCGATTTTTATGGGAGAAGCCTTTGCATCAGCGACGGGCGAGTCGTTGTACCGGGAGGAGCAGGCGCAGAATCTGCATGGAAGGATTTGGTCGGAGCCAGTCCCGCGGCTCCGGTTGCATTCATCCAAAGGTTATTGGCGAAAGATAAGGGTTGGCTGGCCGCTTATTTTGATGTGCTTTCGCGAGTGAGCCGCAAACAGCAAGCGTATTTTACCCAGCCCGCCCGACTGCGCCTGTTTTACGACGGATTGCGCTCGGCTGACCCCTCTGTCACGGCCACTAGGGGTTCTTTCAGACCGGCGCCCGCGCTGTTGCTTCTCACCACTCGACTTCAGTTGGACAGCAACGGCGAGCCTCTCATCCCCGGAAATCTCGATGTGTGGAAAGAAATTCTTTTTCAGGGACAGAACTCTAAAATCGTGCGGAGATCGGGAAAGTGGAGTGCCAGTCTGACGGCGGCAGATCAGCTTGTGCAGATAATGTTCGCCATGTCCCGGGCGCCCACCGATAGCGGACCGCTGCAGACATATATGGCCATTAGCGAACTTGATAGCAGGCGATCTCCCGAGCATCGCCTGTCGCCGGCGACGGTCCACCTGTTAGCCCGCAAGTTCGAAGAGTTTGGCGACCAGTATCGAATTTTCTCCGAGTTTTCGGAGTTAAATGACCAATCGATCGCGCTGTTCTTCGAGGTAATTCAAGGATTGAACAACGCGCCCTCTTCACTGCGTGGAAACGCGTTTGGTACGTTCCAGGCGAATATAGGAATCTGGCAGATTCTGGCTCGTCAGGGACAGATTTCGAACCTGCACATGAATGACTCGTGGCAGCAGGTGATCAAGCCTTTTGCAACGGTTCGATCAGCCTCTCAATTGTATGAAGCCGGGCGAACTTCGTTTGGAGAAATATTCCGCTTTTCGAGTGGCAAGACGCGAGCGTCGCAAGACGAAATCATCGACTTGCTGGCCGGACCCCAGCAGACGACTGCAGAAGGAATGCAGATGCACCGGGAGGTTTCCCGGAGAATTCGCTCGGTACTGGACGACCAGCGACTAGTCTCGCTCGATACTCTGCTGACGCTCGGAGATGCCCTGAACGAAAAGGTGCGAGGGAAGCAGCCTCCAGAGTACATGATTCTGCTAGCCGGCCAAACGCGAGAATTTGAGATGCCGCGGCCAATCTTCACGAATGGCGAGAGGACGGAATGGGCCGCCGGAATCTACAACAATCATCACACCGAGCTGGAGATGCGAACCGAGTTGCCCAAAATCCTCAAGTCTCCGACGGCTTCTCGATCTCAAATCGATGAGGCGCGTGGCCAGCTCTCCTCGTTCCTTAGAGACACGCTGGTTGGTTTGAACTACGCCTATTACGAGCCGCCGGGTGCGCAGGCGCTTCACAACAATCCGCTGTTTGTCCGCTCGCACGACTTTGCTGGGGAGACCATTACTGGCATGAAGTCAGTCTGGCAGGCGCCGGAACTTCTGGGTCAGGGTTCTCCCGCCGGTGGAGGCGCGCATTTCGTGGGCTCGCTTGCCGATCTCCCTTACGCCTTGGCCGAGCTCGAGCAAGATTTCATTTCGCCGGATAACATTCAGGCGCTCATCTGGAAGGAGATGACACCGCAACTCTTGACGAGTTCGATCTTGCCCCGCTGGTGGAATGTCAGCCCAACCGAACTGCATGCGGTTGCCCTTTATCAGCGGACCGGAGAAGAGCTCCTGACCGCTTCGGCGAACGACGAAGCCCTGCGAGGCAAGGTCATGAACATTCTCTCGGATCGATTGCTTCCGCAGCGAACCCGGCAAGTCGAGCAAGCCCTGAGCTCCGGACGCGTATCGAAAATTATTCCTGAAATGATGCCGGCAGACACTTTCTATCTTGCGGCGGTGTTTCAGCAGAAGTACCCGGATCAATCCGGAGCATGGGGGACCGCGAACCAGGAATTGCAGCTCCTGTGCCATCAGCACCCGGAACAAGTCGACTGGAAGCGCTTGTCCCAAGATTTTGGAACACCACATCCCAGCATGGCACAGAACTACGGTCTTGAACTCCTAAATGTGGCGCCGATGCCGTCGTTTGCTGGATTTCCCAGCCGTTTTCTCGCGGAATCCTGGGATTCGCCGAATCTCTACTGGGCCCGCCTAGCCGATGAGAGAGGATACTCACCCGTTATGTTGAACCATCTCGTGCCGGAGCTTACGCGGCGGATGGTAGAGAAGATTTTCGCCACCGACTTTGAGGATTGGCCGGCGCTCCTGCGTGCGATGCACGAAACCGGCCAGGATTTTGTCGATGGCAAGTTGGCTCCGCCTGCGAGGATTAGCGCCGCTGGGCCTTGAGGCGTTTGTTCGAAGTGTGGATCGAGAATGCAGCGATCCCGAGCCCATGGGGTCGCAGAGTAGGAACGCTCGGAAGCTATGGTAAAGAAATTTTTTCTGCCAATTCTGATTCTTCTTGGATTATTCAGCAGGGATAACTCTGCGGTTCACGCGCAGGAGAGTCCGGACCTTCACGTTGTGGTGAACATGGTTCAACTCAATGTGGCGGTGACGGATAAGAATGGAAATTACATCACTGGCCTTCGCCCGAAGGATTTTGCCATCGTAGAGGATGGGATTTTGGAGAAGACAGCCACCTTTGCGGAAGGCAATGAGCCGGCTCGCAGTTTGAGCGAGTTTGCGGAGAAGGACGCGGCTGCGATTCCCTCGGGTGATCTGGGCAAGGTTTCTTCAGATGGTGGCTCGCCTGAAACCTTCGATTCGTTGATAAGCGGAGCCAATGTGTTCGTGCTGTTTGATACCAGCGATTACATGTACCGGGGCTTTGTCTTTGCCCAGGATGCGATTACCGAATTTGTGCGCTCGCTCCAAAGCGCAGACAAGATCGCATTCTATTCATACAGCAGAAACCTCTCGCGCGCCGCCGCCCTTACCGCCGACCGGTCGCAAGTTGTGCGCGCCGTGCGCTCAACTGTAGCCGGCGACGAGGCAGCCCTTTACAACGCGCTGTTGTTGACGCTGAAAGACGCGGCTCTAAACACCGGCAGGAAAGTCGTTGTCGTGTTCTCCAACGGCCCCGATAACTCCAGCGTGGTGCCGCCCGAGGATGTTGCGGAATTCGCCCAGTCTGCCGGAGTTTCCATTTACATGATCAGTACGCAAAAGGCTAAGCTCGAACCGGTGTCCACCGCGGTCTTTGATCGCATGACTGCGGCCACGGGTGGCAAAGCTTACTTCGCGAAAGACTGGAAAGACGAAAAGCGAGCTTTTGCTTCCATCCGCGACGATCTGGCACACCTGTACTCGTTAAGCTATTACCCGAAGCCCAACCCCAACACCGGCTGGCGGGCCATCACAGTAAAGCTCGTAGGCGATCAAATGAAGAAATATAAGGTGCGCACCCGCAATGGCTACCGTCCTCAACCGTCCCGATTCTCCAGCGAGGCCAATACCACATCGACCGGGCTTCCGACCGAATAATTGTCGGCTTGATATCGCGTTTTTGAACACTTGTCATTATTTGATAGGATTGCACAACAGCCGTGGCTCACGTTGCTGGAATCGATGAAGAACATTGCGTAGCAAAGTACGCGACGCTTCGCGCGGATCGCCCAGATTCCCTCGACAAACTCGGGACAGGCTCTTCGTCGCGCAAAAAACGCTTGCGCAGGATGACAGTTCAAAGTGCACCACTACCCAACCGTGCCGCTCAGCCTTTTACATGCGCGTCGAACACGCCAGTCTGAACCTGGCCACGTCGCTTAATCTGGACGAATAGTCGATAGTCGCCGGCTTGCGGAAAGCCGTAGGGAAATGAAATTTCATCCGTAAGGCTATGACGCGAGCTGTGGTCCATAGGCAAGCTGGAATTTTTCTGCGCAATCATCAGTGACGCCATCGGCACCGAACCCGCCGGATGAATGTGTGCAAACACGGACAAATCCGATCTCACGAACTCCGCATGACCTGCCATGCCCATGTAGGGTTCAAGATCGTTAACCGGCTCATGCCGGGCATCTTCGACGCGGAAGCGGAACCAGGAGACCTGACCGGCCTTCAACTCCGCTTGATCCCGTTCCCAAATCATGCGCCCGCCATCGACAAGCGGCGAGATATTCGTTGCTGGGGCGGAGGGTTCGAATGCTAAAGCCTCCACACCCGAATCGTCGCCGCAAGATAATTGCCCTGTCACATCCGGCAAGGTAATTTCACTAACCATAGTTTCCGGGAATCCATTGCCGCGCACGATATCGGCGAAAATCTTGTATCGGCCTGAAGGAATTGTGGGCAGCGTCAGGGTGAACGATCCCTCGCTCGTTTGCTCGGGATGCAAATGATAGAAGCGGTCCATCCCTGGCAGCCGCAACAGAAATGCGTGCATCAGGTGCCCGTGGTCTGGTATCAGGTTCATCGACCACTGATCTTTGCGGGTTTTGTGCCAGACGTCTTCATCCATTTGCAGCATGAGCTTATCTGTTCCGTCGAAAGTAGCCCGGAGCGGCGGAGCGCTGTATAACATGTTTCGCTTGAGATCGGCGGCCTGCGCGTTCCACCACCAGTTGCCCAAAGCTACGATCGTTACAACCAACACTGCGGAGATTGCCATTGCGATTCTTCCGAGTCTCCTGTTTCGCGGGGAAGGAATGGCAGCAGCGGGAAGCCCGCCTTCACGAGCGGCCGCGCCGGCAATCGAGATGATACCAACACAGAGAAACAGCATTAAAACGAACAGCAGAGCGCCAAGGGCTTTTTGCATTGGCAAAATCCGTCGCGCAAACACAGGCACAGGCACTGCCAGCTTTCCGATTCCGTGTGTCCCGGAAGCCTCAACGCGGACTTCCCAGGAACCAGATTCCATCAGCCAGACCTTGCCAGTGAAGTATTGCGGATCGATCGCTGAGGACTGCATCAAGTCAGCGGTCGGGGGCATGCCTTGATCCTTGCCGTTTACATAGACAGGCGCGATGTTGATGCTGCTGACCGCTCCGGAGGTGACGCGAACTTGCACCTGTGCGATTCCGGGAACCATGGCCGGCGGATTTACCGTGAGTAGTAAATGATACGGGCCGGCATCGCCCTCAAAATACACGTCCGGGCTTCCAACGTGTGCAAAGGCGGTAGAGGTTACCGTCAGTAGAGCCAATGTAATTCCCCAAGCACGCATACGATTCTCCTTCACAGCCGAAGATGTAAATCAGGATGTCATTGCTGCGCCGAATCCGCTAACGGCGAATCCGACGCATCCAGTCGCCCCAAAGCATGCCGAGGCGCGCAGAGAGCGAGGTCGCGACCAACGCGATGAGCATCCCAACCCAGAATTCTGCTCGCGTGTTTTCGTAAGCACGTAACTCCCACGCCAAATGATATTGAGAAGGTGGAAAGCTATAACCGAATTCATTCATGGCAAAAATCCAGTTGCGCGCGTGGGAAGACATCATGAAGTAAGCAAATGGCCAGTTCACGGCGAGAGTTGCAGCCATGAAACCGGCACCACCAACTACTGCCTTCCATGTGTCACCCCAACCGTCAAATCGTTCAAGCACAAGATCCAGTGCGATCGCTCCGGGCAGTACCAGCACAGGAAATCCGAGCGGCACCATGTGCGTGATCGGCGTGAACACGGGTCCGAGCCTCGCCTGTGCCGGGAACAAAGGGAAGATCCAATTCCCAGCGAGCCACAACGCGGTGTATATCGCAGCCAGCGTGGTGGCAGCCCAACGGCGTCCGGAAGCTCGACCGATTCCAACCAGCACCACCGGCGCGATCATTCCCAGGACGCGATAATAAATCGCGCTGTGCATGAGAGTTTGATCACCAATGTATTCGTAGCCCAGCATAAACAGCAGACAGAGCAGCAGCGATCCGCTATATAAAAGAAGGCGCCCGAGTTGGCGTCGGCCGTCGGCAGAGGACCGATTCATCTGCCCAGTCGTCAGGATGAGTCCGCCGACGCCCATGACAAATATTCCCACCAGCAACACCACGTGCGGTGGGCTGAGGATGGTCACATCCAAGCCGTAGGAGTCGTGCCACCAATTATCGAAGGGGGCCGAAGTGAGCATGCAAAACCCGCCCCAGGCTGCAATGAACGCCCCGAGCGGGCCGCGCAGGCCCAACACCTTAACCGAATTGTCTCTGCTCGGTCCTTCACCTGCACCTGCGAACGTGGTGTGCAGAATCAGATACGCGCAGGAGAGCCCGGTGAGTACCGCTCCAAATTGGATGGCCATGTGGGCGGGCGTCCAAAATGTGTCCCGCCCGATTCCAATATGCCAGGAAATATCCCAGTAGAGGCCCACCGTCGTGGCTGTCACTGCCATCGCGGCTGACCAGACATACCAGGGCACAACACTCGCACGGATTGAAGTCAATTCGCCAACTGCAGCGGAAGCCGCCATCGGCATTCTTACGCTTTCTGCCATCGGACTACCCCCCTTGAAGACTAAGGTTATGGCGCATCTCCCCGCCTTGATCTCAAACAAAGTCGAGATCCACTCCGTGAACGATAGCTCACAGATAACCGTTTGATTCAGGCAAATTGCAGGATGCTCCGGAAATGCGGTGAACCGAGCGTTCTGCGCGACGAAATGAAGCTTGACCACTGGCTTAGTGGGCTAAAATATGGATCGTGCTGAAGCGGGATGAACTCGGATTTCCGTCGTTCTGGCAATTACAGGCGATGGGATGGGTCGGGTTTTATCTACTGCTGCTGCTTTCAGTGCTCCCCTACCATAACTGGCAAGAGTTTCGGGACCAGACTATCTGCTGCGTTATATGGTTCCTTGGAAGTTGTTTGTTGCGCCCTCTGTGCCGGTCTCTGCTGCGCCACCCACTACCGTGGCTTGCCTTGGAGGCGCGCGCCTTTGCGTGGTCCGCGGCGCTGGGCGTCGTCGCCACGTTTGTCTTCGAGTTCGCAAAATTTCAGGCTTTCAGGATCGCTTGGGCTGACTTTCTGGACAATTGGCTGCCGCCCTCGGTAGTTTTTTTTCTTTGGTGCACACTTTACTTCAGCGTCAAGCAATGGCAACAAGCGGCGCGCGAAAGGGAACGGTTGTTGCGGGCGGAATCCGAAGCACGTGCGGCCCGCCTCAGTGCGTTGCGCTACCAACTAAATCCCCATTTTTTGTTCAACTCCCTGAATGCGGCATCTACCCTGATCTTGGAGGGAAACGCTGCGGCAGCAACGCGCATGCTTGCCCAGATCGGTGAACTCCTCAGGGCAACGCTGGACAATGACGCGCTGCCCGAGACGCCGCTTTCTCGCGAGCTTGCATTTGTCGAGCAATACCTTGCGATTGAGCAAACTCGACTCGGGGACAGACTTCGAGTCGATATGGCAATCTCCAAAGACACTCTCGACGCGATTGTTCCGGGAATGTTGCTGCAGCCCCTGGTGGAGAATGCCATTCGGCATGGAGTGGCGCCTCTGATTGAGGGAGGAACGATTGAGATCGAGAGCATGCTTCGCGATGACCGTGTGCTGATCGCGATCAGGAATTCCGGGCCTCGTACTTCAAATCACAATGGCAAACTTTCCAAAGGCATTGGTCTCGCGAACACAGCCGAGCGTCTGGAGACGCTGTACGGAGACAACCACAGGTTTTCCTTATCGTGGCCGGAGGCGGGCGGTTGTGAGGTGACAATCGAAGTGCCTTTTCGAAAAGCTGCTCCGGAGCTTGAGGGGGCTGCGTGCGCGCATTGATTGTTGACGACGAACCTCTGGCGCGGCGCGGAGTGGCGCTTCGGCTGAAAAAGTTCAAGGATGTCGAGGTCGTCGGAGAGTGCGGGGACGGCTCCGCCGCTGTTGAGAAGATTCTTGCGCTCTCTCCAGATGTCGTCTTCCTCGATGTGCAAATGCCCGGCATGGATGGCTTTGAGGTGTTAAGAGCCTTGCCCAGCGAGAGTCTGCCCTCGGTGATCTTCCTTACTGCTTACGAGCGCCACGCGTTGCGCGCTTTCGAAGTCCACGCGCTGGACTATCTTCTGAAGCCCGTGGACGATGAGCGATTCAGCGCCGCTGTCCAACGAGCCAGGCAGATGGGAGATTCCACTTCCAAGCTTCGGATGGCCGAGCGAATCATTGAGATGCTTCATCGCAATTGCGTGACCTACCCGACCCGCTTTCCCGTTCGCAGCGGTTCCCGTATCCAGGTGGTTCTCACCGAGGACATCGAATGGGTCGCGGCAGCGGGAGACTATGCGGAGTTACACAGTGCGGGGCGCTGCCATTTGCTGCGCGAGACTATGAATTCACTCGAAGAGAAACTCGATCCGTCGCAGTTTCTTCGAATTCATCGCTCCCGGATCGTGCGCGTCCGATGCATTCGGGAGCTTCACGCCATTGAGAATCGGGAATACCGAGTAAAGCTGCTGGATGGCTCGGAGCACCGCTCCAGCCGAACCTATGCGGACCGGCTCGAGCACTGGTTATCTTCCGGAAACCTTGAACCAAGTGGCCCAGCTAGGGCAAGTTTCCAGAAGCCATCTCAGAAATGGTTCGGGAAGGGCACGACTTCAGTCGTGCCGCCCAGAGCCAATAAAGACGAGGGCTTTAGCCCCTGAGGGACCTCGACCTGCTGCTCCAGACTATTTATGAGATGGCTTTTTGGCTTCTAGTCTTGCGCTCTTGCGTACGGGGCGGTCCTGCTTACTACTTCTGAGGCCCCGGTAGCGCCGGTCGCTCATCGCTGGCGTCTTGCACGACGATCGGAATCTGCTTCCATTTGCGATACACATTGGCGACGGCAAGCGTCCAGAAGGGAACCAAATCAACTCCGGGCACGAGTTTAGCAGCGAACGTCGGCAGAAACTCCCAGTGCCACCCGAGCAGATGTACCATCACGGCAGCTGCTCCAAGATCAAGAATGTCATCGGCGGGTGACAGGGCGCCTTCAGCAAATAAGGGAAAGACACAAATCTGAAGTGCATCGACCGCCATCGCGAGAATCATGGCGGCTCGAAAACGCGAGCGCGGCGAAATTGGCAACAGGCTTTCCCTGTCGGATTCTGTGGCCTTCATAACCCTATTTTCGCCGAAATCCGGCATGGTTTGGGATTTTTATCCATGCGAAACATAGCCGTGGCTATGCGATACTTAGGCCGCGCGGAGGGCCAACCGATACACCATCTTTGCATTGGCCGCCCGAGATTCCAAGTTGTCGCCGAGGTTGTGGAGACTTGGATCACAACGCACTGTAACGGCCATCACAGACTGTTCCGTACCTTGGGGATTAGAATCAAGAGGTTTACAAGTTGTCGCATGCTGGCATCTCCTTCGAATCCGACGACACTCTGTGGGCAATGGGGCACTGAAGAGTTCAATAACGGTACGGTCCTCCCCGAGAATCCACCTTTCCCCCGATCGGTATTTTTTCTGATCTCGCGTTGAGATCGCAGCAGGACCACCTGCAAGCTAGGTCACGTAAATCGATTGTGACCTGGAGGGCGAAGCCACGGCTGGTATTCCCAAGCCAGGCGCCGTTGGCGCAAGATCTTGCAGGCTTTTGCAGCATCATCCCCCGGCCCTCCCCATTTCGATCGTAATAGAGCTACGCCTCCTGATCATGAAGGCTCCTCCCCAGCCAGGAAAGCAGAGGGGTTGCTGATCAGTTTCTCCTCGCAAACAAGGAGAAACAGCGGAGGAGTCATGAATCTACGTCGGGCCAACAAGGGTTGTGAGTTACGTCCACGTGCGGCAGAGCCGATTTCTGCTGCCGACCGCAGCAACTTGGAAGAGAACGCTTTCCGAGGCGCAATTAGGCACGAACAAAAGAGAGCCGAACGTTGCCGTAAGCTCCTCCTGCTGATGCTGGTTGAAATGGAGGAGTATTTTCCCGCCGAGAGAAACGGCGATGCGCTCGGGAAGATTCTGTCGGACCTTACCTCGGCCACTCGAGAGACCGATATCACAGGATGGTACGAGGGCGAATCCGTCGTCGGCGTGATGTTCACAGAGATCAGGGTCAAGGATGGAAGTTCGATCATAGGAACTATGACGACTCGGATGAGTGAAGCTCTGCGAAGCCGTATAAGTTCGCAGCAGTTTTATCAGATGAGCGTTTCCTTTTATCTCCTTCCTCACGAGCGCGAGCAGCGCCTTACGGCAATTCCTGGGAGCCATTGGCATCCTGTTCTAGCAACGCCCGAAGAGGCCCCAATGCCGGTATAAAGAGCTAGCTTCACAGCCATCTGTGCTTATTCTCAGAAGAGTCATATGACGCCTACGAAGAGCTATGAACTAAACGGAGTTGCAGAAGCGGACACGAACGCTCAGTCCTCAGCGATAGCCACATCACTTTCCAAACTGCAAAACCGTCGGACCCGAGTTTCTGTGATTGTCGTGGTTTGGAACGCCAGGAAATACGTGTTGGAGTGCCTCGAATCGTTGCGTGAGCACTGCCAGGATGTCTATGCCGAAGTGATTGTCGTCGACAATTGTTCGACTGACGGCACCCCTGAGATGGTTGAGGATTTCTTTCCAGAATTCAAGTTGATTCGAAATTCGGAGAACTATGGATTTGCGAAAGCCAACAATATCGGGATTGTAGCGAGTTCAGGCGACATCATTTGCCTGGTGAATTCGGACGTGGAGTTTGTTGATGATTGTATTTCCCCCATGCTGGACTACCTGTCCGCGAATCCCAGCGTTGCGATGGTTGGTCCAAAGATGATTTTGCCGACAGGAATCATCGGTCGGTCAACCATGCGCTTTCCCACGATTTGGAATTCCCTCTGCCGGGCTCTTGGACTCGATATCTTGTTCAGAAAGTCCCGCTTCTTTGGTGGCTTCCTGATGTCTGACTTCGACCATGGAGCGACGAGGTCTGTCGAAGTGCTCGTTGGTTGGTTCGTGATGGCGCGACGCGCGGCAATTGACCGTGTCGGTTTACTAGACCCCCAATTTTTCATGTATGGAGAGGATGTTGACTGGTGCTATCGATTCCACCAAGCGGGAGAAAACCTTGTTTTCTTTTCCGATGCCGCCGCCCTGCACTACTGCGGGGCAAGTTCCTCCAATGCACCTGTTCGCTTTTATCTCGAAATGTACCGCGCGAATTTGCGATTGTGGCGCAAACATCGCGGATGGCTGGGAGCAGTTGTCTTCGGTGTCATTCTCGCCATCCATCAGTCGATTCGGATATTCGGCTGGGCCGTGGCTTACGTTTTTCGGCCATCTCAGAGGTCCGGCATTTCGATGAAGGTCAAGAAAAGTGTGGCCATCCTTCGTTGGCTGGTTACTTACGTCACCGGAACCGGTGGCGGAATCTTGTGAACCGGGCCTAATGATTAATGATCGCTGTTATAAAACGCCGCTCGTGCAACTCTAAAGTGTGAATTCACGTGATTAAGATCACAGACTTGAAACTAGCCTCAGCTCATAATCATTGGAACTACCTACCTCCCTCTCGCGCAGTTCTTAATCGCAACCAGTTCGATCTGACCTAAAGATTTCGCCACGAAGCGGTCAGCGGGAGGATGGTCTGACAAAAAGCTCCAACCTCATTGTTTTGGATGATTCTGGATTCAATTCTGCCCCGGCGGGGACCGCTGCGGTTTTGAGTCAAGGTCCGCACCAGCTCATTGAAGACCAGGTCGAGCGCACGCCTGATTCTCCCGCTCTCAGAATCGGGTTGGAGCAGATTTCCTACCGCGAGTTGAATTACCGCTCGAACCGGTTGGCACACTTCCTCCTTGAACAAAGACTCGGTCCTGAAGGTTTGGTAGGCGTGTGTCTGGATCGCTCGTTTGATTCGATTGTCAGCCTTCTCGCGATTCTCAAAGCCGGCAAGGCATACTTGCCGCTTGATCCCAAGTTTCCGAAAGAGCGGCTGTCGTTCATGCTGGCGGATTCTGAAGTCTCGCTCGTGTTAGCACATTCTTCCACGCAACGAAGCTTGCAAGAAACATCCGCAAACATAGTGTTGCTCGACTGCGAAACTGAACCCCTTTCTCACTATCCAGTTGCGAATCTTCCGTCCAGCAGCGCCCCTGAAACTCTTGCCTATGTTATTTACACTTCCGGATCCACCGGAAAGCCCAAAGGAGTCTTGATCCCGCGTCGTGCACTGGTCAATTTCCTGCTCTCAATGGGGGAGAAGCCTGGGATGGCCATTTCGGATACACACCTGGCGGTGACCACCACTTCCTTCGACATCTCAATCCTGGAATTCCTTCTCCCACTCACTTGCGGCGCGCAGATCGTCATTGCCACCTCGGGACAGTCTTCGGACGCCCTTGAACTGCAACGTTTGCTTCAGCTACACACGATCACAGTGATGCAGGCGACGCCTGCCACGTGGCAAATGATGCTTGATAGCGGCTGGGAAGGAAAGAACGACCTGCGAATTTTTTGCGGAGGCGAAGCCCTCACCCCGGAGCTTGCTGGTCAGTTGCTCCCCCGTTGCCGCGAACTATGGAATATGTATGGGCCGACCGAAACCACCATCTGGTCTTCCACCGCGCGGATCACGTCCGCCGACAAAATCTCTCTCGGTCCCCCGATTGCCAATACCCAGTTTCATGTTCTCGATGAAACTCTGCGGCCAGTTTCCTCTGGCATGCCCGGCGAACTGTGGATTGGTGGCACGGGGTTGGCGCGTGGCTATCTCAAGCGTCCCGAGCTCACTGCTGAAAGGTTTGTTGCTGACTCCTTCAGTGAAGATCCAGACGCGCGTCTCTACCGCACCGGCGATGAAGTACGTTACCGCTCCGATGGCACGCTTGAGTTTCTGGGACGGCTCGACCATCAGGTAAAGCTTCACGGATTTCGCATTGAACTGGGCGAAATCGAGAGCGCTCTGGCGAGCATCGAGGGAATTGCACAGGCGGTTGTCGTCCTTCGAGAGGATGGTCCCGGCGATAAGCGCCTGGTCGCTTACTACACGGGGCCTGCCAACTTGAGTTCTACTTCTTTGGCTCAATCCCTCAAAGCTACGCTCCCAGACTACATGATTCCTTCGGCATTCCTGCGGTTGGAGAAATTTCCACTGACGCCCAATGCCAAACTGGATCGCAAGGCTCTGCCACGGACTGAGGGCAAACGGCCACTTCTCTCTCAGGAATTTATCGCACCACGCACAGCCGTAGAAAAGCGATTGGCCAGTCTTTGGCGTGACTTGCTGAAGCTGGAAGAAGTTGGCATCGACGATAGCTTCTTTGATTTGGGAGGCAATTCGCTGGCTGCAGTCCGCATGGTGAGTTCTTATCACACGCGCTTCGGACGTGAGATTCCGGCGGTCAAACTTTTTCAATATCCCACGATCGCGAAGCTCGCAGAATTCCTGACGGAGCGGGAAACTGAGTCTGGTTTTCTGGCGGAAGCTGAAAACCGGGCGCGTCATGGCCGCTCCCAGCACGACAATCACGGTAATCGAGATGTTGCGGTGATCGGCATGACCGGTCGCTTTCCCGGCGCCGATAACCTCGACAAACTCTGGCAGAACCTTTGCAATTCCGTGGAGTCAATCTCCATATTTTCGCCAGAAGAATTGAGCCCCGGTATTGATGAATCTCTCCGCCACAATCCGGACTACATCCGGGCTCGAGGTTTGATCGAGGGAGCTGATCTTTTCGATGCCGCCTTCTTTGGCATCAACCCGCTGGAAGCCAGGGTGATGGACCCGCAACAGCGCGTCTTTTTGGAGCTTGCGCAGCAGGCGCTGGAGAATGCGGGCTACGATCCGGAGCGATACAAAGGGCGCATCGGAGTTTTTGCGGGCGTCGGCGACAATCACTACTACACAACCAATCTGCTGACGCACCCGGATCTCCTGGCCATGGCCGGCAAGCTGGCGGTTGAATATGGAAACCAGAAAGACTACATCGCTCTTCGCACCGCTTATCTCCTGGACCTTCGCGGGCCCGCTATCAGCATCAATACGGCCTGCTCGACAACTCTTCTGGCCGTGGATCAGGCGTATCGTTCGCTGCTCGATTACGAGTGTGACATTGCTTTGTCGGGAGGCGTCGACATCACCGTGCCCCAAAAGAGTGGCTTCCTTTATCAAGAAGGAGGCACGTTTGCCAAGGATGGCCACTGCCGCCCTTTTGACGCCGACGCGACGGGGACTATGTTTTGTGACGGCGCGGGCGTCGTCATTCTTAAGCGGCTAGCCGATGCTGTAAGTGACGGCGATACCATTTATGCCGTTATTCGCGGCACGGGCAAAAACAACAATGGTTCGCGTCCCGCCTCTTTTCTGGCCCCCAGCGTGGACGGCCAGATGGATGCCATTGCCCTGGCTCAAGCGAATGCCAATGTCCCGGTCGAAACCATTCGCTATATCGAGGCGCACGGCACTGGCACGCCCGTGGGTGACCCCATCGAATTCGAAGCGTTACGCAGAGTTTTTGAGAACAAGACAGACAAAAAGCAGTTCTGTTATATCGGGTCCATCAAGGGAAATATTGGGCATCCGACGAATGCGGCGGGAGTTGCGGGGTTGATTAAAGCGGCCCTGGTTCTGCATCACGAGCAAATCCCAGCTACACTTCACTTCAAAAAGCCGAATCCCAAGATCGAGTTCGCCGGCAGCCCTTTCCTTATGGCAGACAAACTCGTCCCCTTCCCGCGAAACGAGGAAACCCGCCGCGCAGCCGTCAGCTCTTTTGGCTTTGGGGGCACTAACGTCCACGTCATTCTCGAAGAAGCACCGGCGTCGAAGGGCGCAGGACCTTCTCGTCCGCTGCAGCTTTTCCCCATCTCGGCCAAGACTCCAGCTGCGCTAAAGGCCTATACCCGTGCATTGGCAGAGCATCTCGCCGGCGCCTCTTCGGAATCCTTCGCGGACGCCGCATACACCTTCCAAACCGGGCGCAGGCAAATGGCCCACAGATGTTTTGTTGTCGCGGCCGATTCCTTGGAAGCCGCCAGACTGCTCGAACAGCCCAACCCCTTGCGCTGTAGCAGCAAACGCTGCGAGCGCCGCGATCCTCCTGTAGTTTTACTATTTGGAGGTCAGGGCACGCAGTACGTCAACATGGGGCTGAACCTCTATCGGGATGAGCCGCTTTTCCGCGGGGTCGTAGACCATTGTTGCGAATACCTCAAGCCGCATCTGGGTAGGGATTTGCGCGAACTTCTCTATCCGCGGAGCGGGGACGAAGAGACTGCCCGGATCTCACTGCAGGACACCTTTTTTACCCAGCCATCCATCTTCGTCATCGAATATGCTCTAGCCCGTTTATGGCAGAGCCTGGGCATCGAGCCTGCGGTGATGGTGGGACACAGCATCGGAGAATTTGTAGCCGCAACCCTGGCGGATGTTTGGGAACTGGAGGATGCTCTCAGCATCATTGCGCTGCGTGGCCGCTTGATGCAGAATCTCCCGCGCGGATGCATGATGGCAGTCAGCGGTAGCGCGGGTTCGATAGCGGAGATTCTTCCACCCGCGCTCCAGATCGCCTCCAATAACGCCCCCCATCTTTGCGTCGTCTCAGGCCCGGAAGCTGATATATGCCAATTTCAGAAGCAACTTGAAGAGACGAATATCGTTTGCCGCCGGCTGCATACCTCGCATGCCTTCCACTCAGCCATGATGGATCCGATAGTTGAGCCACTACGCAAAGCCGTGGCTAAAATCCATTTGCGGCCACCGACAAGGCCATTCGTTTCCACGGTGACGGGACGCCCCGCAACCGCCGAGGAAACCTCCGACCCTTCTTATTGGGCCCGCCATTCCCGGGCAACGGTTGAGTTCTCGAAAGCGATCCTTTATCTCAAAGAACAAGGACACGACCTCTTCCTGGAATGTGGGCCGCGCTCTACACTGTCTTCGCTGGCTCGCCAGCATTTTCCGCCGGAACATCCCTGCACGGCAATTCCCACCCTTCCCGACACTCACGAGAACAACGCCGAGTGGGAGACTTTGCTCTTCGCATTAGGTTCTCTTTGGCTGAACGGCGTAACCATTGATTGGGAAGCCTTCCACGCGAATGAAGAACGTCGGCGCATTCCGTTGCCAACCTATCCTTTTGAGCGGCAGCGGTACTGGGTTGACCCTGCCGTGACCGGTGCAAGCCTCCAGGCGGCGAGTTTCATTCCGACCCCGGTTGAGGCGTCTGCGTCCGTGTCTCCCGAGAGCGTTGCCACGAAAAGTTCGTCCCCTTCTCGCACAGACCGGATAACTTCGCGTGTGCTCGACCTGCTTGTTCCGCTCTCCGGACGGGAACGCGCACAGATCAGTACGTCAGCCACGTTCATGGAGCAGGGATTCGACTCGCTCTCTTTGACGCAAGTGGCTTTTGCAATCCACAAGGAGTTTTCGATCAAGATCAGCTTCAGTCAGCTGATGAAGCAAATGCCCAATATTGACATGCTAGTGGCGCATCTCGATGCCACTTTGCCGGCAGAGATTCTTGCGGAAAAATCCGCCGCACCTGCACCTTCTCTGGGCACTTCGTCAATCGTTGCACCTTACGAAACGGATATTTCGTCAAGCAACCGGAGACTCGATGAAGTTGTCGCCGATCAGGCGCGCACTATCGCCCGCTTAGTTACCCTTCTGGAGAAAGCCGGTGAGAATCGCTCGACTGCAGCCGCCTCGGCCAGTTCTGAGGTTTCCACGGTTGTTTCCCCGCCCGAAAGCCAATCGCAAACCAACGCCCAAGCGTCTTCCGCCCTCATCGAGGTTGAATCGACGGTTCCTCAGCGGGGAATCTTCGCTTCCTCGCGTCTATCTCAGCGCCTATCCGCTTCTTATAACGAATCCGTGACCGTGCGTTTGTCCGGCCATATCTCGGTCGAGAAACTGACGCGAGCCATGCAGCGTGTGTTCGCGAGGCATGATGCTCTTCGCGCCAGCTTCGATGAAGCCGGACTGAGGATGAAGATTGCACCCAGCCAGCAAATTACGCTGCCCGTAATCGATCTTACCTCGATCAAAGATCCGGTCCGGCAGGAGGAACGTTTCCACAAAATGATTGCGGACGAGACCTCCTTGCCATTTCCTCTTCCCCTGGGTCCATTGTTCCGCTGCCAGTTGATTTTGCTGGGGTCCGATCGCGCGGCGGTCGTCTTCACGGCGCACCACATCATCTGCGATGGTTGGTCCTTGGACGTATTGATCCATGATCTCTGTGCTTTCTATTCCGAAGAGATCTCCGGCATTCCGGCAGTTCTGGAGCAGGCTGGCAGTTACGTAGATTACATGCGAAGCGTCAATCAACGCCACCGCTCCGACGAATTCAGCGAAGCGGCCCGATATTGGCGGGACAAATTCAAGGACGGGTTTCCGGTACTTCGACTTCCGGCCGATCACCCTCGAGGCACGCGGCGCGAATTTAGTTCGGCCCGTGTCGATCATTCCATTCCGCCGCCGATGGTCAAAGGTCTCAAAGCGGCGGCGGCAAAACAACAATGCAGCTTCTTCGTTGTTCTTCTCAGTTCGCTGTCTGTCCTTCTCGCCCGCGTTTCACGCCAGCATCGCTTTGTCATCGCGCTGCCAATCGCCGAACAACCTGTCGTCGGACAGAACAATCTGGTTGGCCACTGCATTAATCTAGTCCCATTCGTCGTAGAGCTGCGTCAGGGCGAAGCAGTCAGCGCTTTTCTTGGCAGAATCCAGGGCGAACTTCTTGCTGCCCAAGACAATGCCATTTTCACGATGATCAGCTTGCTGGAGGACTTGCATCCAATTGTCTCTGAGCCCGGCGCCTCTGCGATCTCCGCCGGCCTTACCCACGTTAAAAAATTCAAGCCAGAGGAACTCCCGCAGTCGGGATTCACCGTGGCGTACGATACCAATGCCAAGAGTTACGAGTCATTCGAATTTTATTTGAATGCGGTCGAGAAGGAAGACGTCGTGGAGCTTCGGTGTCACTACGACATCGGGCTTTTTGAGGATCTTACTATTCGAGAATGGCTGGCAACGCTAGAGTCCATCTTCCGGGGAATTATCGCGGAGCCGTCGCGGGAGGTTGTGGATCTCGCCCGGCTGCAAGCTTCTCCCGTAACTGGAATTAATTCCGCTCAGACATCAACGTGGCATACTGCTCGTGAATTGCCTGCCCCACTGGCGCCGTTCGCTCCCATGTCTCCGCTGGAATTATCCGATTCGCTTTCGAGTTCTTCGCTGGCCGAGCCCACACTGCTCCGAGCGCTGATTTCGCTGTGGCAGCGCGTGTTGAAGATTCGCAAGGTTTGGCCAGACGATGATTTCTTTGGGCTGGGTGGTCACTCCGTCGCTGCCGCACAGTTGTTTGCCCTGATTGAGCGGGAGCTGGGGTGTGTCGCCCCGCTTGCAAGTCTCTATGACGCGCCCACTCCTAGGATGTTGGCCGCGGTTTTGAGCCGCGTCAGCAAGGGACGCGATTGGAAATCGGAGCCCGCGAAAAATCGATTGAACGGCGGGAACGGCGATTTCGTTTCTCGATCGTCAGTTCCTCGATTCAACAGCGAGCCGTCCCCTCCTAGTTGGCAATTCGAGACCAGGCTGAATAGCGTCGCACGCTGTTATATCGATGGGACAGGCGAGTCGCTGCTCGGTTCGCGCACGCTTGGCAGGGCAGACTCAACGATTGCGGTGCACGAACCCGAGGTGGAACTCAGCAGTACTCCTGCTGTATTGCCCGCTCAACGGTTTATCTCCCGGCCACTCGCATCATCGAGTAACGATTTGGGTGTACGTCCCTTCCTCGAAAACGACATCGCGCAAGTGGCCGATCTGTGGTGGAATTTTTTGCGCCGAGGCAAGGGACCTGCCCCGCCGGCAGCACTCTCCTATTTCCACGAACTCTATTTCGCCGATAATCCCTGGCTCGATAGCGCAGTTCCTTCTCTCGTCCACGAGAGTAAAGGAGGCAGGATCGACGGATTTTTGGGCGTGATTCGGCGGAAGATGTCGGCTTGCGGCGAAACTATTCGCGTTGCTTTTGGAGGCAACTTTGTCGTTCATCCCGAGGCTCGATGCGGTCCCGCAGGTTTGCGCTTGCTGGAGAGGTACGCCGAAGGAGATCAGGATCTTTCCTTGTCGGATTCAGCCAACGACTCATCTCGAATGTTGCTTGAGAGATTGGGATTCCACACTATCGTGCCCCTGAGCGTAAGTTGGGCGCGTGCGCTGCGTCCCAGCGCTTACGCCGTTCACGTTATATCAGCGTTGACCCGGCCTTCACTTTTCGCCCGCCTAAGGTTTGCCGCAGAGCCTTTTTGCACTTTGGTTGATAACGTTGGAGCACGGCTTAGGATGAGTCTATTCCGCCAAATCGAGTCCCCTCTGCGCGCATCGAAACTTGATGCCGAAACACTTCTTCGGTGCCTCGGCGAGTTCTGCGGTGGGTATTCTCTATTACCGGAATATGATCTGCGTTCCCTGAAAGACCTTCTTTCTTTTATGGAGCGTATGCATCCCAGCGCCGAGCTCAGGAAAACGATTCTTCGCGATGACGGCAACAGGATTCTTGGCTGGTACCTGTACTATCTGAAGCCGGGCCGAGTCGGACAAGTAGTGCAGATTGGCGGTGAGCGGCAATTCGCAAAAGATGTTCTCGATCATCTTTTTTACGATGCTTGGAGTCGTGGCGCGATTGGCCTTCACGGGGTGGTGCAAAACAATCGAATGGGCGAGTTCTCCGAGAAAAACTGTTTTTTTACATGCCGCAGCGGCTGGACGATTGCAAATTCCCCTCGACACGATCTACTCGACATGCTCAATGCCGGCGATGTTTTTCTCTCGCGCCTCGACGGCGAGTGGTGTTTGAACTTCAATGATTGATCCCAGCCTTATACGCACAGGAAACAGATCTTAGCGGCGACAGCCTTTGCCGGGATTTCGTGGGAACATCCGCCAGTGATGGCAATCACAGATAGCGCCCGCTCTCTATTCCATAATTTAGACGAATCAATACAGCAAGATTAAGCCCGTTAGCCAACTCGGGGGAGGAGGCTGGCGGGCTTTTTTGCGGGGAATTAAGCTCAATTGGAATATCTCGATACGCCAAGCTACCATCAAAGCAGTTGCTTTCAGAGAACGTTCATGTCGCAAAAGGCGGATACTGAGATTCGGAGTCTACTCCCTAAGTCAGGGAGAGCGTCGACCCTACGCCCACACTTTTTGTATCTTCAGATATTGCAAGATTTCGACACATAGAATGGGTGTTCATCCTTTTCGCGGAGTCAATCATGATAAGTCGTAGAAGCTTCCTCGTGTCCGCCGCAGCCGCTGCTGGTGTCGCTGTTGCGCAACCAGTTCTCGGAAAGGTAGCCGGCCGAGACCCACTCACCCGCAAAGAGCGCGTAGACCGGGCACTGGCAGGGCAGGATGTAGACCGTCCGCCATTCACGCATTGGCATCACTTCGGACCGCAGACTCCCGAAGAGCACGCCAAGGCCACACTTGATTATCACTGGAAGCACAAGACGGACATCGTGAAGGTGATGAGCGATTATCCGTACCCAAAGCCCGAAGGCAATTGGTATGAGCTGAAGGTTCTAGACAACCCCTTCCCCGAGCAGATTCGTGCCTTGGAACTGATCCGTGACGGACTGCACGGAGACGCGTATATTCTCGAAACCGCTTTCAATCCCTGGCAGGTCGCAGTCAAACTTTCGTCGAAGGATGAGGTCGTTCGCCTCCAGCAGCAGAACCCGCAGCGACTGCTCGACGCCTTGGACGTACTGACGCAGTCGCACATCAACCACGCAAAGCGCGCCTTTGCTGCGGGCGCCTCGGGGGTTCTTTTTTCGATTGCGAACGCCAACCGCGCGGAGCTCTCACCGGCAGACTATGCCAAATTCAGCGCGCCGTTTGACAAGCGCTTCTTTGCAGCGACCGCCAGCGCTAAACTGAACTTCCTCCATTTGCACTGGGAGAATGAATATGTTGACCAGTTTGTCGACTTCCAGGCCCCGGTCGTCAACTGGTCCGTCCAGTCCAGCGGCGTGTCGGTCAGCACTGTGCGCAGCAAGTTCTCGCAGACGATTGCCACCGGAATCGATGAGAAGAATTACAAGGATCTCTCCTCGGAGCAGATCCGCAGCCAATGGCAGACCGCCAGGAATGTGGCTGGCAGCAAGTTCATTCTGACGCCGGGATGCTCAGTCCCCAATGACACCACCGATGAGGAACTGTCTCGACTTCCTCAGGTTGTCGGAGCGTGAGCACTGGGCAGGACAATGCGGCAGTTTCGGCCTCAGAACTCCGTACAGGCAGGGCGCTCACAAGCGCGACGATCATCACGGTAACACCATTCCCTGCGAGCGCCCGGTAAGATCAGATCGTTGGTATCCTCTGGGCCCTGCCTAATTACTGTCGAAAGCCGAGCCTAGCGCATCTGGTGCGGGCTTGAAGTTGCGGTGAAATGACTGGAGCGGCTAGAGTTAACTTAGTGCTGAGGGCGCGTAGCTCAAATGGATAGAGCACCGGATTTCTAATCCGGTGGTTGCAGGTTCGATTCCTGCCGCGCCTACCATGTCAAATCAAACTTGTTGGGTCTTTGCATCACTTAACATTCGAGGAGCCCTCAGATTGGTCTTGGGTCCTCATTGTCAACGCGCTCTAGTTCCTGCTTGGACAGGGCACTTGTCCGGTCAGCACGAACAGCACTAAGTTCACCTACGACAATGCCAATCGTCGCAACACATTGACGCTGCCCAACGGCATCGTGCTGACCTACGGCTACGATAACGACTCGCGCATCAACAGCATGAGCTACCAGCTGGGGACGAGCACATCGGTCGGCACTCTTACCTACCAATACGATGCCGCTGGCCGCCGCACACAGATGGGAGGAAGTCTGGCCGCTACAGGGTTCCCGCAGGCCGTGAGTTCGGCCGTTTATGACGTGGCCAATGAGCTGACCAATTGGAACGGAACGACAATCACACCCGATGCCAATGGAAATATTCTGAACGATGGAGTAGCGGCGTATACCTGGAATGGCCGCAATCAACTGATCAGCCGAGGAACCACAACCTTCCAATACGACTCGTATGGACGGAGAACGCTCAATGCCGCGGGGAACAACCTATTGTACGAGGGCTGGAACGCGGGGCAAGAGCTTTCCGGAACCACGCCCATCGCGAACCGACTTCTCGGAGCGGTCGACGAATTCTTCAGCCGGACCGACTCGACGGGAGCATACAGTCCAATTGTTGACGCGCTCGGAAGCGTCCTAGCACTTACAAATTCATCCGGTAACACCACAGCCCAATACGCCTATGATCCATTTGGCGGCACGACATCTTCCGGGGGGTCAAGCACTAACGTGTTCCAGTACACCGGGCGCGAAAACGATGGCAACGGGCTATACTCTTATCGAGCCAGGTACTACGATCCCCAGATCGGGAGGTTCATTAGCGAAGATGCAGCCGGGTTCGCGTTCGGACCTAACCTCTACCAATACACGTATGACTCTCCGACAAGTTTCGTCGACCCATTTGGGCTTTGGACTGGTTCTTTGGGCGGAACGGTCAACGTCAATTTAGGCTTCATCAACTTTCAGTATTCAGGCGGATTTGTGGTTGATGGGAGCGGAAATGTCGGTGTGTACAACACGTACACGGTGCTTCCTGGTGGGGCTTTTCCAAGCGGAGACGTTAGCAACGTGGGTTGGCTGAACTCGCCTCAATATTATCCACTTGAACCGAATCCGGGGTCGAAACCTGCCTCTGGTTGGGGCTTCGGTTTGGGGCTCAGCGGGGCCGTTTCAAACGCGCATTCGATTTCTTGTTTGGCTGGCCCGTTCATCAGCGGAAGCGCGGGTGGGGGCGAAGGAGTCGCTGCGACGGCAGATGGATTTGGTGGTCGCGATTCGAAAGGCAGAGTCGTCGCAGGTGGTGGTGCGACGGTGGGCACCGGTTGGGGCTCGGGCACGAGGACATCCGTAAACGTGACCAACACCGTGGTAACGCCACTCGCAGGAAGGAATTGCGGTTGTCAGTAGGGCACCGTTGACAGGTGAGATCAGGAATGGGAGTACCAACATTGTGGGGCGGGAGCTACGAGTTTTCCGAACTCCCCGTCTGGCGTAAAGTCTTGATTGCGCTAGCGGTTGGCTTATTCTTTTTCGTTGGATATACACTGTTTTCCAAGGAAGCCGCGATATATTCGTCGGCTCCCGACGCTCCGGTAGCGGCGACACGGCAGGTTTCGCCCGTGCAGGTAAACCATGGTTATCTTCGCTATGTAACACCTGAGACCGCCGAGAACCTTGCTTTTTGGAGGCAGACGACAGGGCCAAGTGTAGGAGCACTGGCTCTCGTAATAGGAGCCATCCTGCTGACATTTCGGGGCCGTCAACCGCGGAATCGTTGAACCTAGGCGTGTTGTTCAATCGACCTGACAAACTTCTTCGGTCCTGGTACAGATGAACATAAATCCCCGCCCACGCTAAGCTTGGCCGGGTAACCGAGCATAGGACTGAAGACTAAGGCTGGGCGACCCGCCTAACCCAAACTCCGACATCTGTGGGCAAGCAATCTATTGTTTCATATTGGTTACTGAAGATGGGCTTGCTAAACCACGTAGGGGAATAACTGCGATTTCATTCCCGAGGACGCTTTGTCTTGTTCTGCTGCTCCAAGCAGCTGGGTCGTTTGGTCAATCCAGCCCTTATCCCCACAACGCGCTAAGCTGTGAACGCTGCCACAGCGTTCCGGCTCAATTTGGCGCCAGCGCGATGACGATAATGCGGACGGGCTCATTGCTCGACGGAAAGTTTATTCCAGCCTCTGAGGGCGGGATCCGCCACCGGAACGGAGAATCAGCTCAAAGCTCACCCTCAGCGAAGCAGATCAGCGGCGAAAGAATCTCCCTCAATCTGCTGGGCGACGGCTACATTGAAGCCATCGGCAGCCGGGACATCGAACAGAATTTTCAGCAACAGCGCCAAGCGAATCTTGGTATCGCGGGCGTCATTGTTAGCGCCCCGGTTCTCGAAGCAGGCAGTTCGCCGACCAAATTGCAGGTAGGCCGCTTCGGCTGGAAGAGTCAGCACAGCAGCTTGATGTCCTCCTGCGCCGACTCGCTGCGCAACGAACTCGGCATGCGCAATCGCCTTTACCCGGAAGAATATCCGACGCACGCGGCCAGCGACATCCCCACCCCCTTCGACACGCCGGACGCCAAGACGCACAAGACCGAACTGGAACGCCTGGTAGATGAAATCCGCCACACAAGCCCGCCAGCCCGCGACGCCAACCTCGCCGCAAGCCCCGCCGCCCACGCCGGAGAAATGCTCTTCACTGAGATCGGCTGCGCAGTTTGCCACGTCCCAACCTACAAGACTCTGCCGCCAGGAACGCGCATCAACGGCGGTACGTACAAAGTCACGAAGTTCCTGGGCAGTGCGGTCATCCATCCCTATAGCGACTTCCTGCTGCACGATGTGGGCACCGGAGACGGCATCCCCCAAGCCGCCAAACCGGAATACCTGGACCAATCCACCGCCAACAAATTCCGCACTGCTCCGTTGTGGGGCCTCAGATTCCGCATGGACTTAATGCACGATGGAAACTCCCCCGGCATCGAAGCAGCCATCAAACGCCACGGCGGAGAAGCAACCACAATCCGCCAGCGCTACGATCACCTGACCCCAGGGGAGCGGCAGCAGATCAAGACTTTTCTGAGCTCTCTCTGACCAGGCGCCTGTTCCCCGAGATTTCAGCATTTCGACACTTGTGTCTCAACAGTTTAGATAGCTACGAGGTTTTGTTAGAGGTTCTTAGGGAGGGAGTTTGCAGAGCCAGCTGATTGGCAAGCGAAGCCACCATCGCGATGGCGGCGTTATCTTTGACGAACAGCGCGCGAAAAGCATCTTCATCGGAATAGGTCGGTAATGACCTGCTAAAGCTGCCGCTCACCTGCGCCTGATTGAGCTCATCAAGGCATTCGTTTGCAGAGATCAGGTTCGCGGCGGCATAACCAGATAAACACGCGTTCGCGACAGTCGGGGTCCCGACGACGGTACCCCAGGTCGCCCGAAAGGAACGGGCATCGTTGAGAACGTTTTCCGCTTCGCGCTTGACAACGACCCAATCGGAAGCGATTTCACTTACCGGATTGGAAGCAGTGGCAGGATTCAGCAGCTCGGTAACCAGATCCTTGGCATTGCGGAGGGTCAACGTTCCGTTGGTGGCCAGGCCCTTCGGAACTGCTCCCTTGCTGACTCCCGTGACGGCATTGGAAAGAGGAGTCGTCAGATTAGCCGCGGTTTTGAGGTCCTGAGTCCGAAACGATTGAATCTTGGTCACGCTGTCGACGAACAGCGAGTAGCGTGTCAGAAACTTTCGCCGGAACACACGTAACTCGCTGCGTTTTTCCTGGACGAGGAAACCTTTGTAGTCGGCTAATTTACCGCAGGGTCTATCTTTTGTCATGCCACTCACATCAAGCACTTTGGTTGGGTCACTGCCTTTGGGGGGTGGATCGAATACCTCGCCGACATCGGGTGCAACGCAATAGATGTTTCTGCGCGTGGCATTGAAGACTAGTTCTGCATTGTCCTGCGCTGCACCTGTGACCGCGCGGCGATTCCGAGAACCGCTGCTACAGCCACCGGGAAATGAAGCTGCATCCTTTTTATCGCTCCTTAGAAGTATTCGAATGTCAGAGCTGCGAAATCCTTGAACTATTGAATCGTCTGCGGATTGCCCAATAGAACGAACTGCAACAACGTCTTCTGCTTGTATTGCCACTGGTACGGGGCCGTACTTCGGCAGAAAGGAGCGTGATAAGCCCGGACCTAGTGTGGCAAGAATCCTGCCCGAAGTCTGCCCAATGCCTCGCAACAGGTCGTCACCGAATGACTCCGAATGCACCGTCACAAAAAAGGAAGATGGTGAAAACACTGATGGATAGCGGCGAAGAGAGTAGGCGCGGGGGATTTCTAATCCGGTGGTTGCAGGTTCGATTCCTGCCGCGCCTACCATGTCAAATCAAACTAGTTAGATCTTTGCATCACTTAACATTCGAGGAGCCCTCAGATTGGTCTTGGGTCCTCATTGTCAACGCGCTCTAGTTCCTGCCTCAATCAGCAACAGGTTCTCATACTGCTGTGACCGCCGAGTTCCCAACCGCAACTCGCCGCAGAGGTTCGCCAATGGCCTTCATCACCTTCTCAAATCCCGCAAAATCCAAGGACTGTGGCCCGTCCGAAAGCGCCCGCTCTGGACACGGATGCACTTCAATAATCAGTCCATCGGCTCCAACTGCGACCGCCGCTCGGGAAACTGCCGCGATCAAACTCTGCTTGCCGGTTCCATGCGATGGATCTGCAATCACCGGGAGATGAGAAAGGTCGCGCGCCAGCGCCACGGCCGCCAGGTCGAAGGTATTTCGCATTTCTGTTTCGAAAGTCTTGATGCCGCGTTCGCAAAGCACCACCTGATTGTTTCCTCCCGAGAGCAGATACTCCGCCGCCAGCAGCCACTCCTTCACCGTCGCGGAAGGCCCGCGTTTCAACAGCACCGGCTTGCTGACAGTTGCCAGTCGCCTCAGCAGCGCGAAGTTTTGCATATTGCGTGCCCCCACCTGCAGCATGTCCACATGTTCACAGATGATCTCCACATCTTCCGTGCTCATCACCTCGGTCACCACGGGCAGCCCCGACTGCTCGCGCGCCTCCTGCAGAATCTTCAGCGCTTCCAATCCCAGTCCCTGAAAATCGTAGGGAGAGGTCCGCGGTTTGTAAGCCCCGCCGCGCAGCATGGTTGCCCCAGCTTTCTTCACAGCGTGAGCCGTGTTTAGCAATTGTTCCCGCGATTCCACGGAGCACGGTCCAGCAATGATCACAACTTCCGGCCCACCAATCGCGACGCCGCCGACCTTCACTACCGATCGCTCCGCCTTAACTTGCCGGCTGACCAGTTTGAACGGCTGAGCAATTGCGACCACGTTCTCAACGCCCGGAGCGACTTGCAACGCCTCGATTTCATGCCGCCGCCCGTTTCCCACGGCGGCCACAATGGTGCGCTCCACACCGCGCGTAACGTGCGGCTGATAGCCCGCTTCTCGAATGCGTTCGATGACGTGCGCAATATCCTGCTCGGTTGCTTTCTCCGACATGTTGACGATCATTAAAGTTCTCCTAAAGTTTTTAGACCTTTTCACCCCAGAGGACAGAGACACGTAAATCTTTGATTGCTCTTGTTACCTCTCCGTTTCTCCGTGCCTTCGCGTTGAAGGCTGTTTCTTTTCCAAAAAGCAAAAGCCGCGATCCTTGGAATCGCGGCCTCCAGCTAAGCTCTTGCGTGAAGTCTAGTCGATCATGGATGAGTCAATCGCCTCGCAAGTGCCGCCGCAGCCGCTACTCCGCGAAACCGGTAGTAGCGAAACGGCACCGTAAACGAGGTAAATTGCGCCAAAAAGTTTCCTTAAGATCTAACTGCGTTCTGCCCTTCGAAAGCGGCCCGTTATTGTATCGAGCTGGCGGTATTGGAGAAGACATTGTTTGCATTGGATCCGATCAGCCGGATCGTACCCACTACCAGAACCAAAATCACGGCGAGCATCACCGCGTATTCTGCAATATCTTGTCCTTCATCCCCAGACCAAAACCTGCGAATTAATTCGGACATTTGTCCCTCCAATCCGAACATAATATATTCCTGTGAGAGGAAACGGGGCGCAACGAATGCACCCATAATGCCGCACCGGGGAGTGCTTGTCAATTGTGGAAATTCCCCGGTAGTGCGAAATTTTGCTGCGGCCTATTTGGACCTTGGGTGCCATTGATTTCCCTTGTCTCTTTGATCAAAGCACAGCTAATTCGCGTGAACTTCGAGGTCCGGAACTGATAGTCTGAGTTGAGAACCGACCAAGCTCGTGCCTATCCTTCGCAACCTTCGCGTCACCCTCGAGATGATCAAATGGGAGCACTCCATCTTCGCTCTCCCATTCGCTCTCTGCGGAGCCATGCTCGCCGCCTCCGGCCTTCCGACGGGGCATCAGCTTTTCTGGATTGTAGTTGCCATGCTTGCCGCGCGCTCCGCTGCCATGGCCTTTAATCGACTCGCCGACGCCGCCATCGACGCTGCCAATCCCCGGACTCGCACCCGCGCGTTGCCCGCCGGGCAGCTCTCGCCCGCATTCGTCGCCACCTTCGTGATCGTCTCTTGCGCCATCTTCATTGTCGCCGCCTCGCAACTGAATCGCCTCACGCTTTGGCTCTCACCGGTTGCGCTCGCCGTTCTGCTTCTCTACTCCTACACCAAGCGCTTCACGCGCTGGTCGCACCTCGTGCTGGGATTTGCGCTCGGCATCGCCCCCTCCGCAGCATGGATCGCCGTTCGGGGCTCGCTCGATCCTCGCATCCTTCTTCTCACCGCCGCCGTAACTTTCTGGGTGGCCGGCTTCGATATTCTCTACGCTTGCCAGGATTTTCAATTCGACCGCGACGCCGGACTCCACTCCATCCCACGCTACCTCGGCATCCGCGGCGCTCTCTGGGTCGCGCGCGTCTTCCACGTCGTGATGCTGATTCTGCTGATCGCTCTACTCCCAGCCTTCTCACTGGGCAAACTCGCGATCGCCGGCGTCGGCGCCGTCACCTTGCTCCTCCTTTACGAACATTCCCTCGTTAAGCCCGACGATCTCTCCCGGCTCAACGCCGCCTTTTTCACCATGAACGGTGTAATCTCCGTGGTCTTCGCCCTCTTCATAGCGGGAGATTTATGGCTGAAAAAACTAGGATGAATCAAGATAGGATGAATCAAGAGAAGAGGAGAAATCAGGAAGGGAAGAAAGGGAAGAATGAAGTTGCGACCAGCGAGTTGCTAAACTAATTTTTTCTTGAACAGAGGCGAGAGGCGTTCGTGCAAACCGTTAACAGCCTCAGATAGTTTTGCCAGCCCGGGGGTTTCCAACCCCAGCTCCAGCGATTCCAGGTCAGTCGTCAGGTCCCTCATAATCTGTGTAGCGCGACGCACCCGCTCAACGGACAATAGATCCAAAACCGTATACGGATCGCGATGCTGTTCTTGCAACTCGCCCCATTGCTGCACCGCCCATGCGGTCTGGCGAATACTATCAACCGCATCGCGGAAGTCGCACAAAACTCGCGGAGCACAGTCGCCAGAGATCACGAACTGCTCCAACTTCTGCAGTTCCTGGGTGGCCGCTTTTAGCCGTTCTGCTACCGATCTTCTATCCGGGCTGGTCACTTCTATAGCCATGCTCGCAAAAATCCCATGTGCTCGCAGTTGCGCAGTCTAGCCGGGGACGAAACTATTCTTTCATCGCTCGGCATGTCATTCATCGGCATTCCATCCGAAAGACTTCAGTCTGAGGTTGGACGGTCAGCGCCCGCTGCAGCCCGGAGGCGGGAAATTTCGCCCTAGAGAGTTGCGAGAGAAATCATAGGCGAACAAATAGCGAATATGCTAGACTCCGAGAGCAATGGCCCGCCGTCCCGATCCCGAAAAACGCGAAGAAATACTCAGCCGCGAACATCTGGACGAACTCGCCGGAAATCTGGCGCACCTGAGCATGAACGCCGTCCTCGACTTCTACCAGCGCGCCTATCGCGACTGTCGCATCATCAACAGCCACACGTTTCCTCCTGCCCGTGCGATCCAGGAACTTGTGCAGGCCTGGAGACAATTAAGAAAATGGCGACGGCAGTAGCATTACCACAAATGTTCGTACCGGGTAACCAAAACCGCGGGACCATCATCCACTTATAGACAGGAGCTGTGCGATGTCGAACAACGATTCTGCTCATCCAACATCCAAGCCGCGTTTCGCGAGCGAACGGATTCTGACAACTTCGTGGGGCTTCGTCGTTGGGGCCGCAGTCGCCGTCGGAATTGTGTCATTTCTAGCCACGGAGTTGATGCACTATGCGCTGGTGCCGGATATTGGACGATCCCGCGAAAGGCTTTTGGCGGAGGCCTTTTCCGCCTTGCTCGTGAGCCTCTTAACCGCAAAGTTAGTGCAGATTACCCGGGAACGGCATCGGCTCACCATGGCGAGGATGCAGGTGATTGCGGAGATGAATCATCACATCCGCAACGCCCTGAGCCCGATCTCGCTGTTGGATGATACCGAAAATCAGCAACTGAATCGTGTGATCTCAGAAGCCGTCGATCGCATTGACTGGGCACTTCGAGAGATCTTGCCTCGCGAAATACCGTTGCCGGAGGAGCAAAGGCATAAGCTCGGCTACTTCCAAAGGCATGAGAGCTCCATGCACTGAGATCGTTATCGCCCCCAGAAACGAACGGTCATCCCGAATCGAGGTCATTGTGCTTACCTCGGAATGCGCGACGGATGGGGAGCCTCGGCTGTGGCGGCACAAAGGTCGCCACCCGCCGATTGTTCTCGGGTAAATTCTCTAGTACGAATCCAGTAGGAAAAAATCAGCGAAAAATCAGCCCGCGGCCTTGACTCTGTCCGCTAGCGTACTATCATAAAAATAACGCTCCTCCCTAGGGCAGGGGACAATCCACAACAATCTGTAACTGAATGGAGGAAGTCCCCATGAAACTGAATGACAGCATTTCAACCTACGACGTTGCCGAGGCTTTACAGGGCGAGACCGGCAAGTTCGAAGTAACCAGCCCCAACGGAGAACGCTATTTCGTTACGACCCAGCCCGGACACTCAATCATCAGTTTGGAGTGGGCCGGTTCTGAGCCGAACCTGCAACCCTTCCTCGTGCGTAAAGTAGCTCAGCCGATCACGACGGAGGGTCGCTCCAAGAGATCCGCGGCTGCCTAGCAATTTGGGCAACCCGAGAAAACAAGCCCGGCCCCGATCAGGCCGGGCTTTTGATTTGTCCGGGTTACGGATCAGAGACTCTTCCGGATTCCGTTGCTCGTGTGGGACGGACACTCGCTTCGGCAAGCTCAGCGCCGGCTCTGTCCGTCGCCTTTGTGTTGACTGTGATTTCGCCTCTGACCTTGATCTTCACTTTGACCGGGAAGGAGGGCTTAAGCCGTAAAGAGGCGCTGAAATAAGGGATGTCATTCCGAATCGGGCTGAAAGCCCGGTGAGGAACCTGCTGTTCTCGACACCCTCATAACTGCCGCCTCGCCCCAACCTGCCGACAGATCCTCCCACGTAGGATTGTCCGCGTTGATTAGTGCTACTTTTTTCTCCCGCCTCCATTTCTTGATCTCCGTCTCTCGCGCGATGGCGTCGCCCACATTTTGAAAGCCGTGGTAGTAAACGAGCCGATGCACGCGATACTTTCGCGTAAACGCTCCACCTTCGCCAGCCCTGTGCCGCAAGACTCGCGCCATGAGAAAACCGGTTATGCCGATGTAAAGCACGCGACTCTTGCTCGCCATGATGTACACGTAGTAGCGCCGCTCTTGTGCCATTCCACTCCTATGCAAGACTTTAAGGATTGGCGGGAACTCAGGCAGCGGCGGATGTCACACGTGTCCGGTGCAAAAGCCCAAATTGGCTGGCACCCTTGCCACTGCGAAGGACAGCAGGTTCCCTTCGGCAAGCTCAGGGCAGACTCTCACGGCTGAAGTCGTTCGGAATGACAAGCTTTGGAGCTTGGCGTCGGCCTCGGAATTTCGCGATTAAAAAAAGGGGATGTCATTCCGAACTGGGCTGAAAGCCCGGTGAGGAACCTGTGGTTCTGTGGGGACGACCTTGACGATCGAGCGCCGGCGCCCGCCACGAAAGCCGCGACCGACGCTCCGCGCCATTGCCGGTGCACGAGACAGCAGGTTCCTCACGGCTGAAGCCGTCGGAATGACAAGCTTTGGAGGTTGGCGCCAACATCAGAATTTCGCGATTATAAAAACGGGATGTCATTCCGAATCGGGCTGAAAGCTCGGTGAGGAACCTGCTGTTCTCCGCGGATGAAGCTCAGCGAGCGCAGCGGCACCCGCCCGCCGCAAATCGCGACGGACGGGGCAGCCTCAAGCTAAGATAGTGCCGACAAATAGACCCGAGGAAAGGCGCGCCGCCCAAACCTCGGCATGCCTTTCGTCTCGACATTTTCGGAGGCAGCAACGTGAGCACACCTGCCACACCCACGCCCGAAGCGCAACCACCCCCCAGTCCCAGATTTGAAGCGCCGCCAACCAAATTACCTACCGAAGTTGAGTACGAACATTTGAAGTCGTACTTCAAGAGCCTAGTCAGGTACATGTCCATCGCTCTAGGTCTGATATCAGCGGTCGCTCTCTTCATGTTTTACCGCAGCCTTGGAGACGTGAAGGCTGACGCGAGTCAGCAAGTACAAGCGGTAAGGGCCTCCGCTCAGAACGAGATCGCAAAAGCCAAGGATGAAGTCATTGTTGCCGTACGTACGGAGGCCCAGAAGCGCATGGACGAGGAGTTCAACAGCAACAACATCAGCGAGATGGTGGATGCAGCAGCGAGGCGCAAGGTAGGCCGCGCCATCGACAGGCAAATACAGGAAGAGGTTTCTCGCACAGTCAGCCGCCTCCGAGAACAGATCGAGCAGACCTCCGAGATAGGGAACCTTGGAATGAGAATGCGAATGGGCTTCCGCGACGCCTTCGACGAATTGAGCAGACGCTATCGAGAAGCGAGCGACGATGATCTTCGCCGCACGGAGAAGGCGATTCTAGACAGTCTCGCAGCTGACTACGAGACCCGTTGGAAAGCAAACATGAAGCGTGCGGGTGCAAAAGCTGTAGGCATGCTTGCCGTTAACGAGGCCAACAATTTGCCGAAGCCGCCGACCTCAACCGCAGACCTCGTGAAAATAATCAGGACCGGCGACGAACTTGACAACGCATGCCTCGCCTTCCTCGCCTTCAGAGACCACACAAACCAGCAGGTCCGCGTGTTCGACATGGACGCGGTTGAGAAGTGATGCAAGAACAATGATGCTCAGTGCCGTGAAGGCATACTAATCCCACCGGATGGCTTTTCGGCTTCAATCCCGTCCTCCGCGCCTTTACACCCCCTCCCGCCGCATGATAACCTCACTACTGTCACCAAGATAAATCGAAAACAGAACAGGAGTGCACCAGGTTAGTGCTAGCCAGAGAGCAAAAGAAATCCGTCATTGACCGGTATCAGACGCACGCGACTGACACGGGGAGTCCCGAGGTTCAGATCGCCATCATCAGTGAACGCATTGGCCAGTTGACGGACCACTTCAAGACGCACCAGAAGGACCACGGCTCGCGCCGCGGCCTGCTTATGCTGGTCAGCAAGCGGCGTCGCTTGCTCGACTACCTCAAGAGATACGATTCCGAGCGCTACAAAACTGTCATTGGGAAGCTCGGCATCCGCAAATAAGCGTGGGAAACGAACCTGGGTGCCCCATTTCTCGCGTTTTTTGCGAGAAGTGGGAATGTTAGGTCGGACCGTCCCAGGATATTTTCTGAACATTTCTCTGAGAACGCCGCCTTCCTCTTGAAGCCGGAACAGCATTGAGCCAACTCCACAGTGCGTATTTTTTGGGGACGACCCAACTCTCATGGCACCCGCTCATCCCACGGCCGATCATGCCTTCCATGATTTTGCAATCTCACACGCGAAACCAGGGCAGCGCGACCGCTCTCCTGATCACTATAAGAAGGATGAAAAATGAAACCAGAAGTTAGTTCCGTAACAGTTGACCTTACCGGCGGAAAACAATTCTCATTCGAAACTGGAAAATTAGCCAAGCAGGCCCACGGCGCGGCCGTTGTCCGCATGGGTGATAACGTCGTCCTCGCCACCGCGACCGCAAATGCCGATCCCCGCGAGGGAATCGATTTCTTTCCCCTCACCGTTGACTACCGCGAATACACCTACGCCGGCGGACGCTTTCCCGGTGGTTTCATCAAGCGCGAAGGCCGCATGAGTGAGCGAGAAGTGCTGACCAGCCGGCAAATCGACCGTCCTATCCGTCCGATGTTCGCCGAAGGTTTTAAGTGCGAGACGCAAGTCATCGCCTTCGTGCTCTCCGCCGACAGCAGTAACGATCCCGATGTGCTCGGCATCAACGGCGCATCCTGCGCGCTTGCGCTTTCCGACATTCCGTTCCTCGGTCCAATCGGTGCGGTACGCGTTGGCCAGCTCAACGGCCAGTTCATCATCAATCCCACATACGACGAAATGCGTGAGAGCACGCTGAACATCATGGTCGTCGGAACCTCCGACTTCATCGTGATGATCGAGTCGGGCGCCAAGGAAGTGACGGAAGAAGTAGTGGTCGACGCGATCGAGTTTGGGCACGCCGAAATCAAAAAGATTTGCGCCGCCATCAACGATTTGACCGCCAGAGCCGGTAAGAAAAAACGTGAAGTGACGCCGCCGGACTTCGACCAGGCCTATTTCGACGCGCTGAAAAAGAAAATCGCCGCGGATTTGTCCGACCGCCTCGACACTAAGAAGCACCCCAAGGCCGAGAGCTATCTGCTGGTCAAAGAGCTCAAGAAAAAGCTGCAAGCCGAAATTCCCGAAGACGACGAAGAGGCGCAGGCGAAGTTCAAGCAGTATTTCGAAACTCTGCGCGAGCGCATCTTCCGCGAACAGGTTCTCGAAAAGAAACGTCGTCCCGATGGCCGCGCGTTTGACGAAGTCCGCGAGATCTGGATCGAAGCCGGCGTTTTGCCCCGCACGCACGGCAGCGCAATCTTCACCCGCGGCGAAACCCAGGCATTAGTAACAACCACGCTCGGCACCAGCGACGATATGCAGCGTCTCGAAGGCTTCGAAGGCGAAGCCAAGAAACGCTTCATCCTGCATTACAACTTCCCGCCATTCTCGGTGGGTGAGGTTGCGTTCTTGCGCGGAGCGGGGCGCAGAGAAATCGGGCACGGAGCACTGGCAGAGCGCGCCATCTCGGGCGTGCTGCCATCGGAAGAGTCGTGGCCCTACGCGATGCGCGTGGTCTCGGACATTCTCGAGTCGAACGGATCGTCGTCGATGGCGACGGTTTGCGGCGCGTCGCTTTCCCTGATGGATGCGGGAGTTCCGTTGAAGGCTCCCGTAGCCGGCGTCGCCATGGGATTGGTGAAGGAAGGCGAGCAGTATGCCATCCTCACAGACATCGCGGGCGCGGAAGATCACTACGGCGATATGGACTTCAAAGTTGCTGGCACAAAAGATGGTATCACCGCACTGCAGATGGATATTAAAGTTGCCGGTATTACCTCGCAGATTATGCGCGAGGCGCTGGCGCAGGCCAAGAGCGGGCGGTTGCACATTCTCGGCAAGATGGAAGAAGTGATTACTGCAGGACGCGAGAAGATTTCTGACTTCGCTCCGCGCTTCTATACGGTGCAAATTCCGGTCGATAAGATTCGCGATCTGATCGGGCCGGGTGGCAAGATGATTCGCAGCATCGTCGAGCAAACCGGAGTGAAGATCGATGTGGAAGATTCCGGATTGGTGAAGGTTGCGTCGAGCGATCAGGCATCGGCGGCAAAGGCACTGCAGATCATCGGCGATCTGACGGCGACTGCGGAAGTAGGAAAGACTTATCTCGGCAAGGTCACGCGGCTCGCGGACTTCGGCGCGTTCGTCGAAATCATTCCCGGCACTGATGGATTGCTGCACATCAGCGAAGTGGCGGAGCATCGCATTGGCGACATCCGCGACGAGTTGAAGGAAGGCGACCAGGTGCTGGTGAAGGTGCTGGCAGTGGAAGGCAACCGCATCCGGCTTTCGCGCAAGGCGATTCTGAAAGAGCAGCGCGCAAAGATGACGCAGGGCGGGGGCGTTGCGCCCGAGGGCCCCGCAGCAGTAGCCGCGGAAGGCGAGCCGGTTCCCGCATTAACCGGCACCATGGTCATTGAAGGCGGTGGAGATTTCCCCGATGAAGCCGAAGGCGAACCCAACTTTAATCGGGACGGCGCGCCGCATGTGGCCAGCGGTGACCGGCCTCACGGCGATCGTCCCCATGGCGGAGATCGTGGTGGGCGCGGTGGACGTCCTGGTGGAGGTGGACGCGACCGTGGGCGCGGCGGGCGCGGCGGACGTCCTGGTGGCGGCGGACGTGATCGTGGACGCGGCGGGCCTGGCGGCGGAAGACACTAACGACTTCTCCGCCACCGATGTACACGGATTCGCACGGATAAATCAGGGATAGAAAAAAGAGGCCACGACTTCGGTTGTGGCCTATTCTGTGTGGATGAAATTCAAAACAACGCCGTGCCGACCGTCTATGTACGAAACCTGGAAACTCTCTGCTTCAGGCATAATGACTCACGATGAAATTCTCCGACGACCGGATGCTTCGGCTGATCGCAGTATTTAAATTCTTTAAGGCGGCATCGCTAATCGCACTTGGCATCGGTGCATTCAGGCTTCTTCACAAAGACTTGGGCAGCGTGCTCGAGCACTGGATTATGGCGTTAAGGCTCGACCCGGGGCAGCATTTTCTCGACGTTGCGCTCGCGAAAGCCTCCAATGCAAGTCCTGCACAAATCAAGCAAGTTGGCGTGGGAAGCTTTATCTATGCGGCATTGTTTTTAGCCGAGGGAACGGGTCTGTGGTTGCGCAAGCGCTGGGGGGAATGGCTCACCGTGATCATTACGAGTTCCCTGGTGCCGATTGAGATTTACGAGATTCACCGGCATCCAAGCTGGCCGAAAGTGGTGGTGTTCGTGCTCAACATCGCTGTCGTCGTATACCTGATTTATCACATGCGCAAGCGGTCGCAGGCGTGATGAGAAGGTGCGTGCTTACCCGAGAAACTTTTTCATCGGGTCATTCGACTGATAGACCCAACGAGGCGCAAGCCGCTCCGTGTACAATGTCGACATGTCTTTCCGCGCGCAGGGAACTCCCAATGCCGCCAAGCGCGGCCGTACTCCGCCACCAGAAGAAACTTTCGAAGAAGCTGGCTTCCTTAAGGCTCTCGGCGAGAAGCAGAAACTGGTGAGCGTTAAGCTGATGGATGGCCAGACGGTGAGCGGTTGGATCGAGTATTACGACAAGAATATGGTGCGGCTCACGCGCGAAGGCGCTCCCAATCTTTTTATTTTCAAGCACGAGATCATGTATATCGCCGAAGACGGCGGCAGGAAGAAGTGAATCGGGCTTTCGGCTTCGGCCCGAGAAGTTTGACGGGCGTCATCGCGACTACTGAAGCTACGGCTGCATCCCCTAAACTCGAGCTTCTCCCACAAGGCGTGCTAGGGTATTCCTAAAGCCCGAAGGCCGAAAGCTGAAACGCAATGACATCTAATCACGACAGCTTTCTCCCCGCCATGTCAGCGATTGCACGCGAAGCGGGCGCTTTGTTGATGCACTACTTCAGCCAGCATTTGAAGATCGAATATAAAGGCGACGCGGATTTGGTGACGGCTGCGGATCGGGCATCGGAGAAACTGATTCGCGAGCGCATTACGCAACAATGGCCTGGTCATGACGTTCTTGGGGAAGAGCAGGGACTCAATGATCAAGGCAGCGATTTCCGGTGGTACGTCGACCCGCTCGATGGTACGACAAATTTCGCCCACGGATATCCGGTCTTCTGCGTTTCGATGGGGCTTGAACGCCGCATTCCTGGAGAGGTTGGGCATTCCATCGCTGCGGTGATTTACGATCCCACGCGCGATGAGTTATTTTCTGCTGAGCAGGGAAGAGGTGCGCACCTCAACGGCGAGACCATCCACGTTTCGAAAACGGCTGCGTTGCAGGAATGTCTTCTGGCCACGGGATTTCCCAGCCACAAGCGGCACAAGAATCCGAATATTTATTTTTATCATCAGATCACGCTGCACTCGCACGGAGTGCGTCGAGCCGGATCGGCGGCGCTCGATCTGTGCAACGTGGCTGCGGGACGCTTCGATGGCTTTTGGGAATTTAATCTCAATCCATGGGACACGGCTGCCGGGGTGCTGATTGTGGAAGAGGCGGGTGGCACGGTCACGCGCTTTGATGGTTCGCCGTTTGAGATGAACAGCCGCGAAACCGTGGCGTCGAACGGCTTGATTCACGAGGCGCTGCTACAGGAGTTTGAGGAAATCTTTGCGGGGCGGGATTTGCAGCCACTACCCGATCCGCGGGAGTACAAAAGATGAATCGCAGAGTGGAGGAAAAACGGAAAGATGCGATGCCTTGGAAAACTGGACTGGCCGCGGCTGCATTCATCGTGCTGGGATCTGCAATTCTATTCGCCCATGCCGCCGGCTCGGCATTGGCTGCACCCGATCCGGCTTACGTGCAATCGTTTGACAAGTGGGAAGCCGACCTGATTGACGATTTAAAAAAGAGCTGGCTGCCCCTGGCTGGTTTGTATTGGTTAAAGCCTGGCGCGAACAGTTTTGGCAGCGATGAAGCGAATGCAATCGTATTTCCGAAAGGTCCGGCTCATGCAGGAGAATTCGATCTCGAAGGAAAAGATGTCACGATCAAAGCGCTTCCGGAGGCAGGTGCGACGCTCGCTGGCAAGCCGCTAACTTCGACGAAGTTAGACTCCGATGTTTCGGGACATGCCTCCGTGGTCGAGATGGGCACTCTGCAGTTCCATGTGATCGTGCGCGGCGAACGCGTGGGCATTCGCCTGAAGGATACCGACAGCGCCGCGGTTCGCAACTTCCATGATCTGATGTTTTATCCACTGGACATGAATTACCGGGTGACGGCGAAGTGGGTGCCGTCGGATGGAAAAAAGACGGTCGATGTGCCCAACGTTCTGGGCGACGTGACTCCGGTGCCAGTGGCAGGAACCGTGCTTTTCAAGATTGATGGCCAGGAGCAGAGGTTGACCGCGTTAGGCGGAGAGCCATCGAAAGGACTCTCGTTTGTGTTCAACGATCTGACCGCTAAGAATGATACCTATCCCGGCGGCCGATTTCTGGAGACCGATCCCGTGGTCGACGGTACGGTGGTACTCGACTTCAACCGGGCTTATAACCCTCCGTGCGCGGTGACGCCTTATGCCACGTGCCCTTTGGCGCCGAAGGAAAATCGCCTTCAGGTGGCGATTGCTGCGGGGGAAAAGTTTGATAAGGCCGCGCACCCGCATCATTAGCTCCGCTCAGAATTGGCGGTTGGGCCCTCCTGCCGCGTTACAATAGTGGGAGCAGCGTGTCCGCTCGCGCGTGTCCCGTCATTTTAAGTGCGCATAGGATCAACGTGATCAACTCTCTTCTGGAACGCAAAATCGAAAAGCGACCCGACCGGGTCCGGCTGCAAGGACGCATTCTTTTTCTGACCGAAGATCCCGAACTGATTAAGCGTCAGCTGGCGGGCGAGGACCTGCCGTGGGATACGAAAAATCCGGCGAACAACCCCAAGCTGCGCGACGATATTTCGACCGATGAAATTACTCCGGCGCACTACTGCTTTTACTTCGACGAGACGCTGGGCGAGATTCCATACCTTGGGTTGAAGTGTGGCAGCGTGACGCCGATTGGACGAGGCGAGGTGAAGCGCGGCGGATTTGTGTGCGCGGTAAGCGGGAAGCGGCGGGGTAAGGGATCGAGCCGCGAGCAATCGCCATATGCTGAGATGTGCGCGGGCATTCAAGTAGTGATCGCCGAAAATATCGAACGCATTTACAAACAAAATTGTCAGAACCTCGGTGTGTTGACTTCGACGGACTTTTCGCTGATCGACAGGATTCGCAGCGGGCAGGAAATTCCGCTGAGCGAGTTTACCGCTGGCGAAGATGAGATCACGCGCCAGGTGATCGAGTACGGTGGGCTGTTTCCGTTCAACGTGGCGCGGATGCAGAAGAAAGTTTTCTTGCCGCCAGTCAAAACTGGCGGACGCCCCATGACACTGGCCGAGAAAATCTTCGCCCGGCACATGATCAACGACAAAGGCGAAGTCGGCGTGGCTGCTGTGAAGCCTGGCGACACCGGATTCGCGCAGGCCGACCTTCGCTTCAGTCATGAGTACGTTACACCGATGGCTGCCATCTTTTTCGAGCGCTACGTCGGTAAGGATGCGAAGGTCAACGATGCTTCGAGTATTATTTTCTTCCGCGATCACCTGACATTTCTCGACGAGGTGATTTCCGAGGAGAAAAAGAAACTTGGTTTGCTCGACCTGGCGACCCAACTGAAACTCAAGCAGCAGGAGTTCGCTGCCAGGCAGCGAATCAAGCTGCATGGAGAATTGAAAGACCGAAAGGGATCAGAAGGCATTTGCCATTCGATTGTTCTCGAAAGCTACGCATTGCCGGGACAGTTGAATATCGGCTCGGACTCGCATACGCCGCACGTCGGCGCGATTGGCTGCGTCGCTTTCGGAATCGGCACGACCGACGTGTTCAATAGCTGGATCACGAAGGATGTGCGCGTGAAGGTGCCGGAGTCGGTGAAAATCGTGATTCGCGGCAAGAAGCATGCGAATGTCACGGCCAAGGATTTCATCCTGAAGATCCTGAGCCTCGACTACGTGCGCAGCGGCAAGGCTCTCGCGAAAGTGATGGAGTATGCGGGCGAGGCCATCGAAGAGCTCAGCGTGGATGAGCGTGCCACCATGACCAACATGGCGGCTGAAATTGGCGGATTCACGGGCATCGTCGCGCCGGACAAAAAAGCCGTCGACTTCCTTGTCGAGCGGCGCGGCATGGATCGCAAGAAGGCCGAGGCGATGATCGAGGGTTTATACAGCGACAAAGATGCGCAGTATGCGCATGTGATCGAACTCGATGCGGCGGAAATTACGCCGATGGTCGCGACCCCCGGCGATCCCGGCAACGGAAAGTATGTGCGCGATCTGAACACACCCGTGCCGGTGGAGATCGCCTACGGAGGCACCTGCACTGCGGGCAAGAATGAAGATATGGATATGTACGCTGCCGTGCTCGCCGATGCGCTGAAGCAGGGAAAAGGCATAGCCGATTCGGTGAAGTTCTACATCCAGTTCGGATCGCAGGAAACGCGCGAATACTGCTTGCGCAAGGGATATCTGGATGTGTTTCAGAAGGCCGGGGCGATTGTGATCGAGCCAAGTTGCGGCGCCTGCATCAATGCGGGGCCGGGAGTCTCAACGCGTCCCGATCAAGTTGTCATCAGCGCCCAGAATCGCAACTTCCCAGGCCGCAGCGGGCCGGGACAGATGTATCTGGCTTCGCCTTTGACGGTCGCAGCCAGCGCGGTGGCGGGATATATCGTAGAGTACGAGCCGAGCGAGACGAAGGAGTTGGTTGGAGCGTGAAGATTGTTGAGGCTGTTCACGGCTCCTCTGTTTTGTCTGGTTTGTCCAATCAAGCGCTCATGCCGTGAACGAGCCATGGTCGACGGTCGACGATCATCGTTCGGCGATCAATGCCCTGCTAATCCGTTCCACGCCATGCGATGGAACAGGTCGTCCATTTCCTGAGGATCCGCCTTCATCCCTGTGTTGACCCACCAATCCAGCAGCGAGAACAAACTCCCCGCCAGTGCATGCGCCTGGGCCGCTCGCCGCACCGCATCCGTCTCCACGCCCGCCATCCGTAATCGCTCGTCGATGGACCGCGCAAGAATTCCCCGTCCCAGCGTCTGCACATCGTTTAGCTTGCCTGACGTCATCAACGCCAAATAGAACTCGCGAACCTCACGCACGTGCGCGAAAAACTCCCGCACTGGCGCCAGCCGCTTGCTGCGGTCCCCATGCCGCTTCAATGCCGTGGAAAACATCTCCAGGAAATCCTCCACATCGCTCACGAACAAGTCATCCTTGTCGCGATAGTGTTCATAGAAGGTTGAGCGCGCAACGTCGGCACGATCCAGCACTTGCTGCACGGTAATGTCCTCGAAGTTCTTCTCATGCATCAGCGCGACGAGTGCATCGCCCAGCGCCTCGCGGGTGCGCAGAATACGCCGGTCTATCTTTCTCCGCGGCTTTCTTTGCGAATCAGGCGGCTTGGCAGCTTTTTCTTCGATTCGATCGGCCTTCATGGCACCACGCTTCCGGACATATCCGGCCTTTTTGTTCCGTATCTCCGCATCGCCCATCACCGATGTCTGATTTATGTATAGAGTGTCGTCATGACAGACGATCGTAAATCAGGAATCGCACTTATTGCCGGAGCACTTGGCGGCATTGTCACGATGGCTATTCATCCTACGGGAGCGGTCTCGTTTACAAGCGACCAAGTGGCGCACTTAGCGGTCGCCTCTGGCGCGGCGCATTCTCTGGCTATGGTTAGCTTTCTTATATTATTCTTGGGAACTTGCGGCCTTGTTCGGCGGATCG
This sequence comes from uncultured Acidobacteriota bacterium, assembly GCA_963717205.1. Classification (GTDB taxonomy): domain Bacteria; phylum Acidobacteriota; class Terriglobia; order Terriglobales; family Acidobacteriaceae; genus Sulfotelmatobacter. Next base: position 590,885 of record CAVQVP010000004.1, read on the forward strand.
CCGCTGCCGATCGCCTCGCCTTCGCTGCGATCGTCACCTACGGCTTCGCATGCGTGGCGCTCCTCATTGCTACGGCGGTCAGCGGATTCATCGTCCCAAATATTATGCTCCATATGGTCCGCGACGTTCCGGCGAATGCCGAGCAGTGGAAGATCGTCATTTACGGCATCTTTCAGATCAATCAAGCTTGTGCGCGCATCTACTCCATCGCGGCTTCCGTCGCGATTGTTCTGTGGTCCGTTTCCGCGCTGCGTAACGGGGGCCTCGGCCGTGGAGTTGCCATTTGTGGCTGCGTCATTGGCCCGCTAATCATAGTCGGTATCGCTATCGGCCATCTGCAGGTCGACGTTCACGGAATGACCATTATCGCGTTCGGGCAATCGATTTGGTTTATCGTCGTTGGAGCGCAATTGTGTTCTCGATTGAGTAGCGCGCCACTTTCCCCCGTTTTGCCCTAATTGCAGCCAAGAGGGATGTGCACGAGTGCTGCTACTCTGCTAAGGGAAAACCTGCATCCTTCGCTTCCCGCAAGTGGTTGAATTCAGGCAGCATGGCTGAAATCAGCCACCCTCTGTTCTGCAACTTTTTCTTGAGAAACGAGTTCAAATAGGTAGGCGCTTCGGAAAGAGATAAAATCCAGAAGGCCTGCAGATCCGATGGCTTGGCGGCTGAGTGGCGGATCTCGGATAAGGGGGTTCACATGCGTTACCTAAAATATTTGGCGTTGGTTGGTGTTTTGATGCTGCCGTTGACTTACTCGCAGGCTCAGGTCGCGGTTGGCGTTGGAATCGGAGGGCCACCGGTATGCGATTACGGCTACTATGGATACTATCCTTACGCATGCGCGCCGTACGGCTATTACGGGCCTGATTGGTTTGCGGGTGGAATCTTCATCGGCGCTGGTCCGTGGTATGGCTGGCGCGGTGGTTGGGGAGGCTGGCGCGGTGGTTGGGGCTTCAACCGTGGCTTCGGCCGGGTTGGTTTCGGCGGACGCGGCTTCGGTGGTCGCGGCTTTGGTGGCGGACGCGGATTCGCCGGTGGACGCGGATTTAACGGTGGAAGAGGATTTGCACATGGTTCGGCGGGTGGCTTCCACGGCGGCGGTGGATTTCATGGTGGCGGCGGTTTCCACGGTGGAGGCGGTGGCGGTTTCCACGGTGGAGGTGGCGGCGGTTTCCACGGTGGAGGCGGTGGACATGGCGGTGGTGGACACCGGTAATCGTGAAGTGATCCGGAGTTCTCTGGTCCGGTAGCGAAGAAGGATGATAAACGGCTGGCAGCGACGCTGCTGGCCGTTTCGTTTTTGCCCAAGCAGCCTGGACTGTCCCTACTCTGGACTGTCCCTACTAATGGGGCGTGATTCGGCGGAAAACTTCTGGTTCACTAGCTGAGGCCTGCGTGGGCCAATAAACCTGTACCGCCGCGCGCAATTCTTGCTAGAATGTGCGGTTCGCGGAGACGCCGCGGTAGTAGTAAAATACCTGCATAGACTTCAGGAGACTCACACCCTTATGACTTACGTGATTGCCGAGCCCTGCATCAACACCAAAGACACCGCGTGCGTGGATGCGTGTCCGGTGGATTGCATTCATCCCAAGAAGGACGATCCCAAATACGCGACCGAGCCGTTGCTTTATATCGATCCAGTCGAGTGCATCGACTGCGGCGCTTGCGTGCCGGTCTGCCCGGTTTCGGCCATCTTCGCGCTCGACGATCTGCCGGAGAAGTGGAACGAATTCACCGCGAAAAACGCAGCCTATTTCGGCCGCTGATTCTAGACGAAAAGCCGGCATTCGCTTTGATCGCCGGGAATAAAGTTCGCGAGAATAAAGCCTTTCCGGCGATGGGTTCTAAGGCATCCGCTGTATTGTCCAAGATCCGCGCGTCAGCTAGTCTAGGTGAGTAAGATTCAAGTGGTTCGGGGCGATCATGGGTTAGCGTCGCTACGGCGGCATTTGGACCCTCACGATCGCCCATCATGCTTTTAAGCGGTCTGTCCCTCCCCCGAAGATTACATCCTTTCCTTCTTATATCGTTCATCCATTTACAATTTGCATCCATGGCATTGATGGAGTCGGAAGCGATCGTGCTGCGCACCTACCCGCTGCGTGAGGCCGATTTGCTGGTCACGCTGTTCACTCGCGCGGAGGGCAAAGTGCGCGGGGTGGCGCGGTCGGCAAAGAAGTCGAAGCGGCGCTTCGGCGGCGCTCTGGAGCCGCTGACTTACGTGCGCGCATTTTACGAGGTGCGGGAGCGGCAAGAGTTGGCACGCCTGGATGCCTGCGAGGTGCTGGAGTCTCCTCTGGCTACCGAGGTTAGCTATGCGCGGGCTGTAGCGCTCGCGCACGTGGCCGAGCTGTTGGATGAGTTGCTGCCCGATCGCGAAGCCAACGATGCCATTTTTCGGCTGACGCTTTCGGTGTTGCATGTTTTGGCTGGCCCGGATGTTTGGATGCCGGTGACATATTTCGAACTCTGGCTGACACGGCTGGTGGGCTTTCTGCCCGAACTGACCGAATGCATCGTTTGCGGCCGCAACTTGAACGGCAGCCGCGCCTATTTTCACGCGCTCGCGGATGGTCTGATGTGCACCGACGACAAGCGGCTGGCATCGTCGGAGATCTCGAGGGAATCGCGTGTCCTGGCTGCGCAGATGTTTCGGGCTCCGGTGGAAAGTTTTGCAGGAATGTCATGGCCGAAGGCGCAGGCAGCCGACTTGCGAAAGTTCCTGATTCAAATTTTGCAGCGACATATTGAGAAGAAGCTGGTGACGGCGGGCATGCTGGAGAAGGGCAACTTATAAACGTCCACAAGCTGTTAGGGGTTGATTCATCGATCAGTGTCGCATTTCGCTCCCGTCAAACTCTGTAAGTTTAATTGGGAGTTGTTCCAATCTTGTACGACCCGTCTGTCCGCCGATACTCCGGTCAGGCCGCTGTTGGTCCAGTATGATTGTCGATCTGGGGGACCGTCATTAATTTGAATTTGGAGCTCCCTGGCATGTGTTCGCGGCGGACGTGGAGTGCAAAAGCATCGATCAGGTCTTAGGCAAAATCCTCGCTTCCAAATCTCCATCCACAGACCGAACAGCGCGGGTTTCGTGGCCTAAGAGTATTGATTCGTAATGTGGATTTCTCCTGAGACATGACTCATTAGTAGCACAGAAATGACGCCGTCGTTCGAAAAGGTTTACGCTTTACCGCCGCACGTTCCTGAGGTTCGCCCAAAATGGTGAAGCGGTGATATACAGGGTTTCGATCCAGAACACTCGTAGGGCAAATGCTTCCTAAGAAGGCATATAGCCGCCGTACCACAGACAATTGAGGAATCAGCAATGATGGCAGCGATGGCTTTGTTTCAGGCGACCAGGCTCGTGCATTTGTCTTCGGTTGATGTGGTCATTATTGCCTTCTACTTCGCGCTCGTGTTGGCGATTGGTTTCTACCTGAAGAGTCGGGCCAATACGAGTGAGGATTTCTTCATGGCAGGACGCGAAATGACGGCCTGGGTCGCCGGACTTAGTTTTCTTTCGGCCAATCTTGGCGCGTTGGAATTAATGGGCTGGGCTGGCTCCGCCTACCAATATGGCATCCTCGCTACGCATTGGTACTGGATCGGCGCGATTCCCGCCATGCTGTTTTTGGCACTGGTCATGATGCCGTTTTATTACATCTCCAAAACCCACTCGGTTCCTGGGTATTTGAAATTGAGATTCGGCGAGTCCAGCCGCGCTTTATCGGCGATTTCTTTCGCATTCATGACCGTGCTGATGAGCGGCGTCAACATGTTCGCGATGGCTAAGGTCATGCAAATCGTGCTGGGATGGGACATCAATTTCAGCATTTGGGTTTCATCGCTCACGGTCGCCGTTTATGTCGCGCTCGGCGGGTTGAGATCGGCAATCTTCAATGAAGTACTCCAGTTTTTTCTCATCTGGGCGGGGGCCCTGCTCATTCCGATTCTTGGCCTTTATGAAACCGGAGGCTGGAGCAATTTGAAGGTCCTCATCACGCAGCGAGCATCGGCGCAGTACGTTCACCTCTGGTCGGGTTTAGGTTCCTTCACCACCAACCCCATGGGCATTCACTGGACCGGAATTGTGTTCGGCCTAGGCGCAATCATTTCGATGGGTTACTGGACGACGGATTTTCTCGTGGTGCAACGCGTGCTTACTGCCAAAGACCTGCGTAGCGCAGAGATCGCTCCTATCATCGGTGCGGGATTCAAGATGCTGGTTCCATTCATCGTCATTTTGCCCGGATTGCTAGGACTGGCGGTGCTCCCAATGAAACTCACGGCGGAATCGGCGGTCACTGCCGGAGGCCACAGCTATAACGACGTTCTTCCCTTAATGCTCGCTCGATATTGCGGCCCAGGACTGCTTGGACTGGGGATTACCGCATTGATCGCGGGTTTTATGTCGGGCATGGCTGGAAACGTAAGCGCATTCACTACCGTGTGGACCTATGACATCTATCGCGCCCTGATCAAGAAAGACGCACCAGATCACCACTACGTAAATATGGGCCGCTGGACAACAATAATCGGCGTTCTCATCAGCGTGGGCACAGCGTATCTGGTCATGCAATTCGCCAGCATCATGGACTACGTGCAGGCACTGTTCAGCTTTTTTATTGCTCCTCTGTTCGGTACGGTCATCCTCGGGATGCTCTGGAAGCGCGCAACCGGCCCCGCTGGTTTCTGGGGATTGCTCTGCGGCACCCTGTCTTCCATCAGCATGTGGGCTTGGGTCAAGGTGGATCCTGCGGCTCTGCGGTATGTGGCTTTGTCGCCAAATGCAAAAGCCCTCGCGCAAGATATGTATCAGGCACTATGGTCCTTCCTGGTTTGCGTCACCGTTACCGTGGTGGTGAGTTTTGCGACGAAACCCAAGTCTGCCGCGGAATTGACTGGGCTTGTTTATGGATTAACCGAAGTTCCCAGTGTTGGGAACCTTCCTCTTTACAAGAAGCCAATTTTCTGGGCCGCAGTGGTCATTGTGGTATTAGTGATTTTGAACGTCTTTCTCTGGTGAGACCTCTGGTAAGACAGTTTTTTTGAGGAGGCTGGTGCAACATGCATGGCAGTGGCATTTCAATCTGGTTCTTCATCGGGTTGTCTCTATTGGTCAACGGAGTGCTGATCGCTGGAGCGGGAATTTGGGAATGGGCGCACCCACCCCTGAATCCAGTGGTTTTATTTCAGCTTCACGCCAATTTGTGGTGGGGAGTGGTTCTTGCCACGTTCGGGGCGCTCTACTGCTACAAATTTGCTCCAGGACCCGAGTCCTAGAACGGCGTGTTCGAGCAGAGGCTGTGATCGGCTGCGGCTTCGCAAGCCCTCACGAGAACCGCCCCGAAACTCAACGCGTTCGCCCCCATGCAGGCGTGAAGGGAAAGTCTGGACGCACGCTGACACTGGACTACCTTTCCGCCATACGAAAACTTCAAGCACTACAATAAGCCGTCTGTCACCGCGCACGGGAAGTGGACGAGGCTGAGTATGCCGAAGTATGTTGTCGGAATCGATGTCGGCACGGGCGGAACTCGCGCCGTAATCGTTGATGAAGGCGGCCACATCGTCGCGTCTGCCACGGAAGAACACGCCGCCTTTGCTTCTCCAAATATCGGGTGGGCGGAGCAGCACCCCGAGGACTGGTGGCGCGCCGCCGCCATTGCGGTTCGCAGGGCTTTGGCCGAAGGGGACCTGCGCGGCGATCAGGTCTCCTGTGTCGGTTTCTCCGGACAGATGCACGGCGCGGTCATGCTCGATGGCGCAGGGAAGGTGGTTCGTCCGGCCCTGATCTGGTGCGATGTTCGCACCCAAAAGCAGTGCGAGGAACTTAACCACCGAATCGGTCCGGCGCGGCTGATTCAGCTTACGTGCAATCCGGCGCTCGCGAATTTTACCCTTACAAAACTGTTGTGGGTCCGGGAAAACGAACCCGATAATTGGAAGAGGGTCCGTTCGGTAATGCTGCCAAAGGACTACGTTCGCTTCCAAATGACCGAAGAGCGGGCGACTGACATGGCCGATGCCTCCGGCACCCTGATGCTGGACGTTGCGCACCGGCGTTGGTCGAGCGAAGTGTTGCAAGCGGTGGAAATTGATTCGTCCATGCTGCCGGCTCTGCATGAGTCGCCCGAAGTATGCGGAAAGATTTCCGCCGCAGGAGCCGCCGCGACTGGCTTGGCTGAAGGAACACCCGTCGTAGCCGGGGCGGGCGATCAAGCCGCTGGAGCTACGGGCATGGGTATCGTTCGTCCTGGCTCGGTCAGTGCCACGATTGGAACATCGGGAGTTGTCTTTGCGGCAACAGACTGTCCAGCACTTGACCCGCAAGGACGTTTGCACACTTTTTGTCATGCCGTTCCAGGCCGCTGGCATGTGATGGGCGTGACCCAGGCGGCGGGCCTTTCGTTGCGATGGTTTCGCGATCGTTTCCTCTGCGACCAACCGAAACATGCCACGGATCTCTACGAGCAACTCACCGCCGAAGCTGCAGGCGTCGCTCCGGGCTCCGACGGATTGCTTTGGGCTCCATATCTGATGGGTGAACGCACTCCTTACCTCGACTCGAACGCCCGGGCAGCTCTGGTAGGCCTGACCGCATCGCACACGCGGGCCCATGTGGTGCGGGCAATCCTCGAAGGTGTGGTGTTTAGTTTGCAAGACACGTTCACCATCTTTCGCGAGATGAAGGTGCCCGTGAGGAGCATCCGTCTCGGGGGAGGCGGCGCTCGCTCTCAGTTGTGGCGCCAGATTCAAGCGGACGTTTACGGTCGCGAAGTGGAACGAGTGGAAGCCGAAGAAGGCGCAGCTTATGGGGCGGCCATTCTCGCCGGAGTAGGCGCGCAGATCTGGCCCTCGGTTGACGCCGCTTGCGATGCCGTGGTCAGGGTACGCGATCGCGTCACACCGAATCCAACAAGTGCGGCTGCGCTGGCGAGTAACTATGCGTCTTACCGGAGAATCTATCCGGCGCTAAAGTCAATTTTTCAGTAAACATGTAAAGCAATCATTAAGGGAGATTTGATGACAGACCAAAAGCAATATCAGCCCAAACCAGAGCATAAGTTTTCTTTTGGCCTGTGGACGCTAGGGAATCGTGGTCGCGATCCCTTCGGCGATTCTGTTCGTCCAGTGCTTCAGCCTGTGGACATTGTTGCTATGCTAGCCGAGGTCGGCGCATGGGGAGTGAATCTGCACGATAACGATCTGGTTCCCATTGACGCCACCCCCGCCGAGCGTGACTGCATCGTGCGGAAATTTTCCAAGGCCTGTAAGGACAACGGAATCGTCGTACCGATGGCCACCGTCTCTCTGTTCTTTCACCCGGTTTTCCGCGATGGAGCTTTCACTGCTAACGACCCCGAGGTGCGCGCCTATGCTCTGCAAAAAACCATGCGGGCAATGGATCTGGGGGCAGAGCTAGGCGCGAAGATTTTCGTGCTCTGGGGCGGTCGCGAAGGGGTTGAAACCGATGCTTGCCGCCGGGCTGACGAAGCTGTCAAGCGTCTGCGCGAGGCGGTCAACTATCTCTGCGAATACAGCCTCGACCGCGGTTATGACTACAAGTTTGCCCTGGAAGCTAAACCCAACGAACCACGCGCGGATATCTACATGGCGACTACCGGCCACTATCTCGGATTCATTCCGACGCTCGACCATCCCGAAATGGTGGGTGTAAATCCGGAAGTCGCCCACGAACAGATGGCCGGTCTGAACTTCATGCATGGAGTGGCGCAGGCTTGGGAGTGCGGCAAGCTTTTTCACATCGACCTGAACGACCAAATGCCGGGCCGCTTCGATCAAGACCTGCGTTTCGGCTCGGCAAATCTGAAATCAGCCTTTTGGTTGGTAAAGTTTCTGGAAGATGTCGGCTACGCGGGACCGCGGCACTTCGATGCTCACGCCTACCGCACCGAAGACTACGACGGCGTGCGAGAGTTTGCCAGCGGATGCATGCGCACGTACCTGATCCTCAAGGAGAAGGCGTGCTGCTGGAATGCGGACCAGGAAATTCAGGCAATTCTCAAGGAGATTTCGTCCGCTCCCGCTGCTAGTCCTCCGGTTGGACGCTACTCGAAGCAAGGGGCCTCAGCTCTGCTGTCACACCTCTTCGATAAAGACGCCATCATGAAGAAGCGATTGCCTTACGAGCGCCTGGACCAATTAACGGTGGATATTTTGACCAGCACACGATGATTCGAGGTCATCTAGAGGACTGTTTGTTTCAAGCTACACAATTCCCACTTACCTAGTTAGGGAGTGATCCCAAGTCTCGGGTAGCGTCGAATGCGTAAAATAGGAGCGACATGTTGTACGGAGTTAAGAAGCACAGGAGCGAGTGGAAATGGAAACATCAAAGGAACGAAATCCTCAGTCAAATCCAGCCGAGGCAGAAGCGCATATCAAGAGTGCTCACGAGATTTTGAAAACGCTGCAAAAGAAGATTGGAGTGCATCCAGAAATCGGCGCTGCCATCACCAAGCTGGAGATGGCGCTGAATGTTCTGGCAATAAAGACTGGCGGTGTGCTGTAGCGGATAATAGCGCCCGCCAGACGCGGCAGGTTCACAGCCTTTTCAAGTCTGTCAGCGCCACTAATTCGTCAAGGATTTCCTACAATCTCTGAAGCCGACGTTCATGATCTCCCTCTGAGCACTGGCATCCAAGGCCCAGCTTGTCACACTAGTGCAAGATGCTCTGGCCCGCTGCAAAACGCAGTGGTTTAGATCGCCTTTCGGGATGATCCCTTCGCGCAAGTCCATGTTCTGCAACAGATCAGAGGAGCAATCGCATTTGCCCGTCACGTGCACTGAATGAGAGCGTAACGGGCGCGAAGGCGCCGGACAACACGCGACCGGGTCGATCCGAGAGGAGGGTCTTATGTCAATCCTATTTGTGCTGCTGATGTTCCTTCTGATCATCAGCGTCAGATATTTCATCGAGCCGAAAGCAGAACCGGTACTGGAGTCTGAAATTGTGACGAAGCCGCAACCGCCGCTGGTGAAGCGCGAATACGGTTTTGAGATTCCACAGGGCTACTGCTTTCATCTGGGGCATACGTGGGCAATGAAGGAGGGTCCCGAGGATGCGCGGGTTGGGGTGGATAAGTTTGTCACTAATCTGATGGGGAAAATCGATCACATTGAGGTACGCGGGGCCAACCGGTGGGTGCGTCAGGGACAGAAGCTGATCACGCTGACTAGCAACGGCACCAGCGTGGATCTGTTGTCTCCTGTGGAAGGTGTGGTGATGGCAATTAACAATGACGCGCTACGAGAACCGAGCCTGGTCACGGACGATCCCTATGAAAATGGCTGGATCGCGATGGTGAAGGCTCCGGACTTCAAAGTGAATCAAAGAAATCTGATCCAGGGATCGATGGTAGCGCCCTGGATGCAAAACAGCGTGGCCCGTCTGGGTGCGATGTTATCGGGACCGTCCCCGGCGCTGGCGCAGGATGGAGGATCCCCGATTAACGGTCTGCTTCTGCGACTCACACCGGAGGTGCGGCGACAGGTAGTCAAAGAGTTTCTTTTGTCCTGACGGCGTCCACCACGGAAAGGAGAATCGTCATGGCCACGACACACGCAATCCTCGTCGATATAACGAAGTGCATCGGATGCCGGAGTTGCGAGCAAGCCTGCAAGCAAATCCACGGATTTCCCATGGATACGGAGACGAAGCTTTCACCCACCGCTCTCACCGTGGTAGAGGATCACGGCGAACGCTTTGTGCGGCGCATGTGCATGCATTGCCAGGATCCCGCCTGCGCTTCGGCGTGTCTGGTAGGCGCGCTCAGGAAGACTCCTGCTGGACCGGTCACTTATGACGCAGCGAAATGCATTGGTTGCCGCTACTGCCTGGTGGCGTGTCCGTTCAGCGTGCCGCGATACGAGTGGTCGAAGCTTGTGCCTTACGTGAAGAAATGCGATTTTTGCGCGGAGCGCCAGGCGAAAGGCCAGCCGCCCGCTTGCGTGGAGGCTTGTCCAGTGCAGGCTTCGATTGTGGGGAACCACGACGACATTCTGGAAGAAGCCCAGCGCCGCATCCTCAACGATTCGAAATATGTGAAACACATTTACGGCAGCGATGAAGCTGGCGGGACGTCGGTATTCTTTATCTCCGATGTGCCTTTCGAGAAGCTGGGTTTCACGGCTGCACTGAAGCAGGCGATGCCGGTGCTGACCGCGAATGCATTGGGCGACGGGCCTACGGTAATCCTGGTGGGCGGCGCGTTGCTCTCTGGGTTGTACTGGATCACACAACGCCGGACTCAGGTTGCTCTGGCCGAAGCCCGCGAGAAATCTGAAAAGGGAAGGGGTTGAGCCATGACTGCCACACGATTTCCAAAAATCACTTTCTGGCGCACTGTGGTGGCGCTGATCTTCGCCGCTGGTGCTTATTCGATGTATGCCCGCTTCGCTCTAGGCTTTAAAGCGTCAACCAACCTGACCGACCCGCAGCCTTGGGGCTTATGGGTCGGACTGGGAACACTGTGTGGCGTTGGGTTGTCGGCAGGCGGGTTCGCGATTGCAGCGGCGGTTTATCTGCTGGGCCTCGAACGCTACCGGCCGATTCTGCGCACTGCCGTGCTCATCTCGTTTCTGGGATACTGCACCGTATGTGTGGGCATGCTGTATGAACTCGGGCTGCCGTGGAGAATCTGGCATCCCATCTTCATGTGGAACCGGCACTCGGTGTTGTTCGAGGTGTCGTGGTGTGTGATGCTCTACACCACAGTGCTGGCGCTGGAATTTTCGCCGGCGCTGGTGGAGAAGATTCCCTGGGTGCGAGCGCGCGAGCTTTATCTGCGCTGGCACCATAGCCTCCTGATTGCGCTGGTGCTGGCTGGAACGCTGCTCTCATCAATGCATCAATCATTTCTTGGCGGACTTTATCTAATCACCAAGGGCAAGCTCGATCCGCTCTGGTATTCACCTTACCTGACCACCATGTTTTATCTTTCCGCAATCCCGGCCGGATTAGCTTTGACCATCATGGCAATCTACATCTGCGTGCGTTCGCTGAATGTTCGGGTTGATATGACCATCCTGAGCGATGTGAGCCGGGTGATCGCGCCGCTGCTGGCCATTTACGGTGTGTTTCGCGCCGTTGATCTGATTAACCGGGATGCGACGCAATATCTGTGGATGTGGCGCGAGGCAACCGGTTTGTTCTGGCTTGAGATCGCGCTGCTGGTGATTGTGCCGCTGGTGCTGCTGAATATGGAGAAGGTGAGAAATAATCCGAAGTTGTTGTACTTGTCCTGCGCGGTGGTGGTGATGGGATTTATGACGAACCGGCTGAATGTCTCGATCACGGGATTGCAATCCTCTTCCGCTGCCTACTATGTGCCCAAATGGACGGAGTTCGCCGCAACGTTGGCGACCATTGCGGCTGCGGTGGTGGCCTTCCATTACGCAATAATCTACTTGGACATTCTGCCCAAAAACTCGCCGCCCCAGCGCTGGATCATTTCGGGTGCTCACGGCAAAGCGTAAGTTCGAGCTTCAACGGGGGCCCCGGGCGAAGAGCTCGGGGCTTTCGTTTGCCGTGAGATGACTCTCTAATCGGGTGCTTTTTTCTTGAGCCGCCGCAACAACGAAGTGGGGTGGATGCCCAGAATGCGGGCGGCTTGGGTTTTATTGTTGCCGGTGGCAGCCAGGACTTGTTCGATATAGTTATCTTCGAGGGCGTGCAAGCTGAGGAACTGGTCTCCGGTGGGAGAAATGTCGTCCTCGGAGAAGGCTTCGAGGGCGTGCCGCTCGACATGCTGGTCGCGAATTTCTTCGGGGAGATGAGTGGCGTCAATATCGCCTTGCGCGGTGAGAATCATGGTGCGCTCGAGGACGTTTCTTAATTCGCGAATGTTGCCGGGCCAGGAATACTGTTCCAGCAGGTCGCCCGCGGCGGGAGTGAATCCGGTAAAGGATTTTTTTAACTCGCGGTTGAGCTGCTGCAGGATTTCAAGCGCCAGAGGAACGATATCCTCCTTACGCTCGCGCAGGGGAGGAATGAAAAGCTGGACTACGTTGATGCGATAGTAAAGGTCTTCGCGAAAGCGGCCCTGGCTGACCGCATTTTTCAAGTTGTCGTTGCTGGCGGCGATCAGGCGGATATTCACTTTTATCATGGTCGTCCCGCCGAGCCGCATGAACGTCCCTTCCTCAAGCACGCGGAGGATCTTGGCCTGAACGCTGGCCGACATATTGCCGATTTCATCTAGGAAAACGGTGCCGCCATTGGCGCGCTCCAGCAGTCCCTCTTTGCGGCGTCGAGCGTCGGTAAAAGCCCCCGGCTCGTAGCCAAAGAGCTCACTCTCCAGCAGAGCATCGGGCAAAGAAGCGCAGTTAATTTCGAGCAACGGCATCGAGCTGCGTGGACTGGCGTAATGGATGGCTTTGGCGAGCACCCCTTTTCCGGTGCCGCTTTCCCCTTGAATGAGAACCGTGGTACGGTCAGCTTCCGCAGCTTTGCGAGCCACTTCCAGAATGGTGATGGTGGCTGGATTATGCGTGACGATGCGTCCAAAGTCGTAGCGGCCTTGTTCCGATTCTACCGAATCGCGCACGCGTACTCGTAACGCCAGCACTTCGGCGGCGCGATGAAGAATGGTAAGCATTTCGTCCAGAGGGAACGGCTTGACCAGATAGTCAAAGGCGCCCAGCTTCATGGCTTCGACGGCGCGCTCCACCAGATGGTAGGCGCTCATCATGATGACGATTGCGGTCGGGTTCGCCTGCTTGACCTGGCGCAACACTTCGAGTCCATCGATGCCGGGCAGCACGATGTCCAGCAAAGTCAGGTCTGGCTTTTCGTCGTGAAAGAGTTTAAGGCCATCCTCGCCGGAGAGAGCGGTGAACACCTCGAATCCCTCCTGGCGCAAGCCGCGCGAGATGGTGTGTAGGGTTAGCTCTTCGTCATCGATGATCAGGGCGGTGTAGGGCATTTTTTCGCGAGTCTTTTCAAACCGTGGCTTTCAGGCTACGACCTCGCTTTCTTTTTTGACTTTGTGCGACTCCTCCTGCCGGATGGGCAGCGTGATCGTCACTGTAGTTCCTTGATTGACTGTGCTATCGATTCGAATCTCGCCCTGGTTTCTCCGCACGTAAGTGGCGCTGATGCTGAGGCCAAGCCCGGTACCTTTGCCCTGCTTGGTGGTGAAAAAAGGTTCGAAAACGTGTGGCAGAATATCCGGCGGGATGCCGCAGCCGGTATCACTGACACGAATTTCGATGCTGTCGGCGGCAGGGAGCTTGCTGGCGGAAACGGTGATTCGACCACCGTCGGGCGTCGCTTCGGCCGCATTGATCAGAAGGTTCATCAGCACCTGCGAAAGCTGATTGGAATCGACCAGAATGAAGGGCAGATTCTCAGGAACCTGATTTTTCGCTCGTTTGCCGCGCAGCGCAGGCTGGCCTTCGAGGAAGCTCAGGGTATCGGTAACCAAGCGGTGCAGGCTGAGGTTGCTCAAAACCAGGGGGCCTGGCCGGGCGTAATTGACAAGCCCGCGCAGGGTGGCGGAAATCCGTTTGGTGCCGGCAATGCACTGCTCGATTTCCCAGCGCTGGTCGGGATCGCTGGCGCTCTTCAGCTCGAGTTCCAGGTGCGACAGGATACCCAGCAGCGGATTGTTAATGCTGTGCGCCGCGCCCAGCGCCAGTTGCGCCAGCGTGGAGTATTTTTCGTACTCGGCGAGCTGGGCTTGAAACTGGAATTTCTCCTTGTTCAACTCGCGATCTTCGCACAGGCAGCGGAAGATTTCTTCCTGCGCCTGATTACGTTCAAGCTCCAACTGGCGGGAGAGTTCAGTCGCCTGCCGGCGAGCTTCGCAAGTCCGCTCCAATTCGCGACGCTGAAGCTGCCACAGAATGAACATCACCACAAAGGCCACCGATGTGAGCGGAAGGAGATCACGCCCCATTAACCATTCGAGGCTGCTCCTAAATCTTCCCAAGGTCGGGGCAAGAAGGCCGTACCTGTCCCATAAAACTCGCGAAGCCGCCCAATGCGAATACATCCTTATTAAACATGAGATGGACGGTGCAAGACCGCAGTGATGCGGGTCACCGCTTGCAGTGCGGAAGGACCGATCCGCTAATTCCGGGGTCCTTTTGGGGATCGTGCCCGAGTGACGGGCAAACCTTTCCTAATCGGGTAAGGTAATCACGACAAACAGATTCGCAAGTTGACCGAGGAGTTCTCTTGGCTCAGCAACCTTGCGGAAATCTCTATACATGGCCAGCACGTCGTGATTTGTCACTACGCCACAGCCGCGAGCTTCAGTCCGGGAAGGCGTTGATGGCCGGGACGTGCGACACGTTCGCCCAGCCTTTTTGGGCGTTTGCACCGACGATTCCGACACGAATTTCTCTTTGGGTCATTGCTTCACCCCTCCCACGAGATTCCACAACAGAGCAACCATCGCGACAATCATGATCCATAAGTCGAACCGTGCGCGCTCAATCGCGAACTTGATGAGCGCGGCGAAGAGGATTGAAAGAAATGCTATCCGTTTCATAATGCAGGTCCAGATTCAGGAGATCCGTCGTCTGCAACTGGAGTTCTATTAAGAAACTTTGTCCTTCCCTTATTGTTGCCAGCCACCGCCAAGGGACTGGTAAAGCTGAACGAGCGCCAAACGCTCGTTGAGCTGGGCTTGCACCAGGTTGAGTTCCGCTGAGAAGTAATTCGTTTCACTGGTCAGCACCTGGAGGTAACTCGCGCCGCCGTTCTTGTAAAGCACCTCGGACAGTTGGTCGGTCTGCTGCGCTGCCTGCGTGAGCAATTCCTGTTGCTCGCGGAATTCACGGTCTTTTTGAGAAGCGATGAGGGAATTGGAAACCTGTTCAAGGGCGTCCTGAACGGTTTGCTGATAAGAGAACACTGCTTCTTGCCAGTTGGCGCGGGAGAGCCTGAGCTGAGACCGGAGGGCCCCTCCTTGGAACACAGGCTGACTTACATTGAAGGCCGCGTACCAAGTCTCCGAGGGCGCAGTGATGAACTGGTGCAAGGCATTGCTCTGCAGCCCTCCCAGTCCGGTGAGCGACAGGCTGGGGAAGAATGACGCCTTGGCGACGCCGATTTGCGCGTTGGCTGCGACCATGATCTGCTCTGCTTGACGGACGTCCGGCCGGCGCTCCAGTAATTCCGATGGAAGGCCGGCCGGAACGTTCTGGGGGACGGGCTGTTCGGTCAGCGCGCGTCCGCGGGGAATGGATTGGGGATTTTCTCCGAGCAGGACGCTGAGCACGTTCTCCTGCTGCTGAATTTGCCGCTCGAGATCGGGGATCGTTTCCGAGGCGGAGTAGACGAGTTGCTCCGCTTGACTTACGTCAAGCCCTGAGCCTGAGCCATGGCTCTCAAGCACCTGAGTTAACTTGAGGGATTGTCGGCGCGACGTCAGCGTGTCCTGCGAGATGGCGAGTTCGCTGTCGAGAGCGCGGAGCTGGAAGTAAGCCGTCGCTACATTAGCGACCAGCGAAGAAATTACTGCTCGCTGCCCCCACTCGGTTGCGAGTAACTGGGCACGAGCCGCCTCGGTTTGTCGCCGGTATTTTCCCCAGAAGTCCAGATTCCAGATCACCGACAGGTTCAGTTCTCCGCCATTGACCTGATATGCGGGAAACAGCTTCGTCACCTTAGCGTTTTGCTGGCTGAAAACGTCCGCACCTACGCTGGCCGAGGGAAGCTGGTTGGAGCGAATGATGCCGACTTGTGCCTGGGCTTCGAGCATGCGGGCGGCGGCGATGCGAACGTCATAATTTTGCGCAATGGCAGTGTGAATCAGCTGCGTGAGCACCGGATCCTGATACACCTGCCACCATTGCTCGTTGCCCAGCGACGAGGCTTGGGAAGCCTCTTGCGGAGCGGGTGCACGGTATTCCTGGGGTACATCTGCAGTCGGCCGTTTGTATTTCGGCCCCATCATGCAGCCGGCTTCCAGAACCAGCACGGTTAGAATTCCTAACAGAGCAGTGTTTTTCATAAATCAGTCCCCCTGACTGGGCGCCTCGGCGGGCGTGAGTGGCAGTGCTCTCCGTCTCTCAGCGCCTGAGATCTTCTCAACGACGTAGAAAATCGCGGGAACAAAGAATCTGCCGATAAACGTCTCCGCGACCATTCCTCCGATTACAGCCGTGCCCATGATCTGGCGTGCTACCGAGCCTGCTCCGGACGCTGTCCAGAGCGGCACGCAGCCGAGAATAAAGGCGAGCGCGGTCATCATGAGGGGCCGGAAGCGAAGCCTCGCCGCGGAAAGTGCCGCATCCACCAGCGACATGCCGCGTTTTTCATAGTCTTCCTTGGCAAACGCGACGATCAGAATCGAGTTCTTGGCAGCCAGGCCGATGAGCATTACCAGGCCAATCTGGGCATAGACATCGTTCTCGATCTGAACCATGTACTGAGGAAGGTAAAGGCCGATTACGAAGCGGCGCAGCCAGAGCGCAGCGAGAGCGCCGAAGACCGCGACCGGAGTGCTGAGCAGCACGCTGAAAGGTACTGTCCAGCTTTCATAGAGTGCCGCCAGAATCAGGAAAACGAACAGCAGCGAAAATCCGAAGATGACGGAAGACGGCACTCCTTCGCGCGCCTGTTGCTCCTGGTACGACATTCCGCTGTAGTCGAACCCCATTTCGCGGGGCATGGTCTGCTTGAAAACATCTTCCAGTGCCGCCGTTGCCTGATCAGAGCTGTAACCGGGCGCCGCGCTAACATTGATCTGTGCGGACCGGTATTCGTTGTAGCGCATGGTGAACTCAGGGCCGTAACGGGTCTCAAAGTTTGCCAGCGCGGTAAGAGGCACCGTCTGGCCCTGGCCGTTGCGGACATAGAATTGTCCAAGATCGTTGGTGGTCGCCCGGTAAGGCGCTTCGGCCTCCACATATACCTGCCAGGTACGACCGAAATCGTTGTAGTAGTTGACGAATAAGCCGCCCATGTACGCTTGAATGGTGTTGTAGACGTCGGTTAAGTTGACCCCCTGCTTCAACACCTTGTCCTTGTCCACATTGATGAACTTTTGCGGCACGCTCGGCACAAACGTGCTGAAGATTGAGCCGATCTCTGGACGCTTGCGAGCGGCTGCAATGAACTTGGCCAGGTTATCCGAAAGAAACTGGACATCCTTGCCGGCGCGGTCCTCCAGGACAAACGTGACGCCGCCGGCAGTGCCGACACCCGGTATCGCCGGTGGCGAGAAGCTGAAGACCGTCCCTTCCGGCAGTTGCTTGAGTTCCCGGTTCAAACTCGCCTTAATGGATTGATATTGTTCGCTCCTGCTTTTGCGCTCATCCCAGGGTTTGAGACTTACGAAGAAGAACGCGTTATACGAAGTCCGGACGAAGCTGAGCAAACTGAAGCCGATGACGCTTGTGGTGTACTGAACTCCAGGCGTGTTGGCGAGGACCTGCTCCACCTGTTTCGCAGCAGCGCTTGTGCGTTCCATGGACGCCGAATTGGGCAGTTGCATATTGATATACATGTAGCCTTGGTCTTCGTCGGGCAGGAAGCTGCTGGGCAGATGTTTGCTGAAGAACCACCCTGCCACGCCGGCGACTACAAGCAGCACCATCACCACCGCAGCCTTGCGAATCAGGTCTCCCGACCAGCGGACAAAGCTATCGGTGGAGCGGTCCCAGTAGGTGTTGAACCAGCCAAAGAATTTTCCCAGCGGTCCGCGGGTCTGCTTCTTGGGTTTGAGCAGCAGCGCGGCTAACGCAGGGCTCAGCGTGAGAGCGTTAAACGCGGAAAGCGTCACAGAGATCGCAATGGTGACGGCAAATTGCTGATACAGCCTGCCGGTGATGCCGGGAATGAAAGCGGTTGGGACAAATACCGAGGCCAAGACTAGAGCAATACCCACGACGGGACCCGAAAGTTCCTCCATGGCTTTTCGAGCTGCATCCTTGGGAGCCAAACCTTCCTCGATGTGGTGTTGTATTCCCTCGACGACCACAATAGCGTCGTCGACCACTAGTCCTATAGCGAGCACTAAACCAAACATCGAAAGCGTATTGATCGAGAAGCCGAATAGCGGAAAGATGACAAATGTGCCGATCAGCGAGACAGGCACCGCCAGCATCGGAATCAGAGTGGCGCGCCAGTCTTGCAGGAAGAGATAGACGACAAAAATTACCAGCACAATCGCAATCACGAGGGTCCAAAGAATCTCTTTCATCCCTTCTGTGACGGGGAGTGTCTGGTCGAGCGAAACTGTGTAATCGATGTCTTGCGGGAAGCGCTGCTTCATCTGTGTCATGAGTTTCCGGACACCCTGCACGGTTTGAACAGCATTGGTTCCGGGTAACTGGTAGACGGCGATGACAGCGCAGGGCTCGCCATTCAGACGACCGGAGAGGCTATAGTCTTGCGTGCCCAGTTCGACCCGGGCCACGTCTCGGACGCGAACAGTTCCCCCATTCGGAGCTTCGCGCACGATGACGTTACCGAACTGTTCCGGAGAAGTGAGGCGGCCTTGAGCCAGCACCGCATAGGTGAACTGCTGACCCTTCTGAGCCGGCTCCCCCCCGACCTGTCCAGCCGGATTCACAGTGTTCTGAGCCTGAAGTGCGTTAGCAATGTCCGTGACGGTGATACCCAGCTTGGCCATTTGGTCAGGCTTGACCCACAGCCTCATAGCGTATTGCCCTGACCCGAATACCTGGGTCTGGCCGACACCGTACAAGCGTCCCACGGGGTCGTTGAGGTTGATGTATGCGTAATTAGCCAGGTAGTTCGAATCGTGGGTGCCACGCGGCGCGTACAGGGAAATCAGCATGAGCGGAGCAGTGGTCGCCTTCTTCAGAGTGATTCCATAATTGTTCACCTCGGGCGGCAACTGACCGTTGGCCAACTGTTGACGCGACTGCGTGAGCAGCAGGTCCGTATTGGGATCAGTCTTGAGATCGAAATCGACGAACAGCGTTGTTTGCTGGTTCGCCGTGGCGTTCAGCGAATACATATAACTCATGTTGTCCACACCGCTGACTTGCTGCTCGATGGGAGTGGCAACTGCTTGCTCAAGAGTCTGTGCGTCTGCACCGGGGTAGGTCGCTTGCAACCTGATCTCGGGTGGAGCGATCTGCGGGAACTGGGCTACCGGCAAGGTCGCGATTGAGATCGCACCGACGATGACGGTAAGAATGGCAATCACGATCGCGACGATCGGTCTTCGAATAAAAAAGTTCGCCATGGCTCAGCGCTCCTCCGTTCCTTTGTATGGTGTGGGGTTCACTAGCCCACCTTCCTTGACTCTGTCTGCTCCAACGGCGACCACGCGTTCTCCTGGCTTCAGGCCCGAGGTGATCACCCAGGACGTGCCCACTGTCGGCCCGACTTGTACGGTGCGTAGTTGCGCCCGGTTATCGGCGCCGATGACTGTCACTTGAGAGCTTCCTTGCTGCTGACTCACCGCCGCCTGCGGCACCAGCAGCGCTCCCGTAATGTTTCCGGTGGGCGTCTGAATGCGTGCATATTGACCCGGTCGCAACAGACTCTTGGAGTTGGGAAACTCGCCCACGATCTGGATGGTTCCGGTCTGCGTGTTTACCTGGCGGTCCGCGAAGATGATTCTGCCTGGATGCGGGTAGGCACTCCCGTCGGCCAAAGTTAACCGCAACGGGATTCGTGAGGCGTGCGTCAGAAAGTCCACGCTCCCCGGACTGCCGCCGTCCGCCATGCGCAGGTATTCCTGTTCGCTGATGGGGAAATAAACTTTGATCGGACTTACCTGCGACACCGCGGTGAGGACCGTTGACGGCCCCACCAGGTTGCCCACCTGCACAGTGTTGATGCCGGCGATTCCGTCGATCAAGGAAGTGACTCTTGTGTAGCCAAGGTTTATCGTGGCTTGTTCTACTGCCGCCTGATCTGCCTCAACGGAGGCCTTCGCCGCGCGGAGTGCTTGAGTGTCGGTATCCAATTGACTCTGGGGAATGGCGTGAGCTTCCGCTTCGGGAATATCACGCTTCACATTCAGTTCGGCGTTCGCCATCTGCGCCTCGGCCTGGGCCAGCTGTCCCTTGGCTTGATCAAGCACGGCTTGAAAGGGACGGGGATCGATCTCAAAGAGAAGCTGACCCTTTTTGACGAATGCGCCTTCGTGATAATCCTGGCGAATCAGGTAACCGCTCACCTGAGGCTGAATCTGCGCGTTGACGTAGCCTTCGAGCGTTCCTACCCACTCGCCCTGAACCGGCACATCCTTTTGAATGACCGGAGCGACTTCGACGACCGGTGGTGGAGGCGGGGCTGCAGCCCGCACCTTGCCGTTGCCGCAGCCAAGTGCGTTCAGCAGGAGCAGCCCAGTAACTAAAGCTGTAGATATTTGCTTCATCATTTCTTTCCCCTCAGTCGAGTTAATGAACTTCCGCTTCAATCGCGTCACTGGCGCGCCTGAATCGAGACGCTGCTCGGTTGGGGGGAAATGTGGCCCGGGAGCCGTCTTGTCGATTCAGGCGCGCCAGTCACGCGATTGCACTCTTCTCCGAAGGCAAATTGCATACCAAAACGACACGAAGTTAAGTGCCGGCAATTGAAGGAAGTTTTCAGGCAGTGCAACAAGGGAGTCTGTCGAAGAGGTCGAAAGTGTCGAGAAAGGCCGACACTCGACAGCCGAACTCGTCAACAAGAAATGGCGCCGGAAACCTAATGGCCTTCAGAAAAGTGCAGAAGGGACGAATCACACAGGGCGACTCTTTAATAGATAGGATCGTTTGCGCTACGGATGAAGATGCTGAAGGTGACGACAGACCGATTGTTAACGGCGAAGACTATCGGTCTCCGCTTTCAGGAGAGACTTTCCGTAGGCTATCGGGATGGCGAAATTTGCTCCTCCGAAATCGCGCACCATGGCGAAGTTAATTCCGATGACTTTGCCTTCGCTGTTGAAAAGAGGACCGCCAGAGCCTCCGATGGACGTTTGGGCATCGTAAATGATTTTGTCGGGCAGGACGTCGCCGATGTGACCTTGCGTGACAACCGGGCGTATCAAGTGCCGCCGTGCAAGTTCTTCCACCACCGCTTTCGGCTCGCCTTTGGTTGCAGTCGCAATGGACCGGATTGTTTCTTCGCCACTGCGAGCAAGAATTGCATCAACCCCCGTGGGATATCCCAGGAGCACGACCGGCCCACCGCTAACCGCCGAGCGATCACCTTCGGGAAAAGCGACCTCTTTGATTTTCGGTCCTGAAACGTTGCCCTTCAGGAGCGCTACATCCGCCTCCGGCGAAATTCTTTCTGTAGTCATGGAGATCCCGTGGCTGATGCCAGGAAAATATGCCGTCATTTCGATGACAACTGGGTCAACCCCTTGGTCCGTCATCTCCTTCAAATCATCGTTGTCCCACCAAGGTTCAGCCACGTGATGATTGGTGAGGATCTGCCCCTTGTCCGAAACCAGAAAGCCGGTGCCAAGAACATCGATGTGTACCTCCGGACCGCCGCCGGTAACGCCGACGAGCGGATTGCTGTGCTCGTCTGTCGCCGGTTCGCCTGTGCTTGTCACGCCCTCGTAGCGTAGCTTCAATCCAGTAGAGCGCTCGCGGAAGCCAACTACAACGTGAATGAGGCACACGCTGGGCTCGTAAGTTTGAATGATCGTCTGCGCGATCTTGCCTCCAGCCTCAAGCCGCTGCAAGCGATCTTCCACCACGCTTAACTGACTTTGCAACGCAGAGATGTTCTGAGTGCCGCCGCTTGCAATCTGTGATCTCAGGTCCTGGCTCTGCTTCTGAAGGTGAAGCTCCTCGGAATCACGTGGTGGCGATGGATCATTTTGCACGTGTTCCAGGACGCGACGCGAGCGGTCCATCAGCTCTTGTTCCGTCAGCGCTCCGGTCTGTAATCGAGTGATCGCCGCATAAACGCGGGTGTTCTGTTGCTGAGTGCGGTGATAAAAAATCAGAAAAGCCACAGATGCAACCCCCACCATGGCAAGGGCGATTATCCGGCCAACTCGAAGTGTCCGCTGTTCCTCGCTGACCGCGGCTACCACCTGCTGGGCAGCATTGCGGTTCTCTTCGACCGTGTGAGCCTGCTGCCGAAAATCCTCAACGGCGTGTCTGTTCCGCAGTTGCCAACGCACCCGTGACAACAATTCATGAACATCGAAGGGCAGTGACAGGACATCATCGGCGCCCAGATCAAGCCCGCGAGTCCGCTCGGCTGATCCTCCGGGAGAAAGCATCACCACGCGGATATTCTGAGTCCGCTCGGATCCTTTGATTTCGGATAGAAGATCGCAACAATCCAATTGGGGCGGATTAGCGCCCAATACAACTGCATCAGGACTGAATTTAAGGACAAACTTCATTCCTTCGCGACAATCGGTAGAAACCTCGTATCCGGCATCGCTCAACGCACCGACGATGCTATTTCTCAATGCATCATCTGACTCGACTACCAGCACTCTTTCACTACTTGACTTTTCCATGGCTCGCCACCTGTGAGATGGTCTCAGACCTTCCCAGGATTCAGTCGAGCCGATTCACGCGCGGCCCCTCGCGTACCCATCATCGAACTTGACGCGCCTATGATCTCCAGTACAGCGACGCCAATGCTAGAAAAAATATCAATAGAATCACTACACCGACGAAGATTACAGACACGGTGGCGTCACCCTGCTTCGCCAGGCATTTCGGATCTTCGATATTGCACCCTGATTTCTGTTTCTCTAACATATTGCCCTCAGTGCATCGGAACCTCGACGAATTCTTCGAGCCTGCGCTTCGCTCTGGCTTGAGAAAGAGAACACAACCATCAACGCCGAAACCGCCGTCAGAGGCTAGTACACGTCAAAATAAGAAATGGCTTTAGCCCGTGGATCACACATTCTGGCAAGCGTCTGCTGTCTTGCAAAATGCGGGCCGACATTTCGATACCAGCGTTATGTTGACTCACAGGTTGTAGGGGGCAGAAGAAAATGGTTGGCAGCGCCAGCATCGCGACCTGCACCGATCTGCGCCGCCACAATTTTGCTAGAAACCCTACGGCGCGAACGACCAAGAGCGGACGTAAGGTCTGTGCCAGCGTCCAGTTTCTGATTCTGGCTTGCACACATTCGTTTTGTTCATTGAGGACGGAGCGGAATATTGAGTTTACGTATCCGATAGGCCAGGGTGGTCCGCTTCATACCGAGGCGTGCGGCCGCGCCATTCGGACCACCAATCTTCCAGTTGGAGGCTCGGATCGCCCGCAGCACGTGCCCACGCTCCATTTCCTCCAAGGTGCTCAGCTCCGAACTGGGGGTTTCGACAGCAGTCTCTTTCAGCTCCGCAAGAGGTGGACGCAGGACACTCCCCGGCGTTAGGATTACCGCCCGCTCGATAAAGTTCTGCAGCTCACGCACGTTGCCCGGCCATGAATAACTTGTGAGAGCTTCCATCGCACGGGGTGGAATCGTTTCAATGTGCCGGTTCATGCGTCGAGCATATTCGTCAACGAAGTGGCGCACGAGAAGGGGAATGTCTTCGCGGCGCTCTCGCAAGGGCGGAACGGGCAAGGGGAAAACATGTAGGCGATAATACAGGTCGCTTCTGAATTCCCCGTCTTCCACCATCTGCTTCAGGTCCCGATGGGTAGCGGCAACCACGCGAACATCCGCCTGCTGGGTACGGGTGCTGCCTAATCTTTCAAATTCATGTTCCTGCAGCACCCGCAGCAATTTAGGCTGAAGCTCCAGTGGAATGTCACCGACTTCATCGAGGAACAGAGTACCCTTATCTGCCACCTCGAAGCGGCCCGCCTTGCGCATGATGGCGCCGGTAAATGCGCCCCTTTCGTGGCCAAAAAGTTCGCTTTCCAGTAAACCGGAGGGAATGGCGGCGCAGTTCAGTTTGATAAAGGGTCGATCTCGCCGGGTGCTCAGGTTGTGGATCGCTCGGGCGATCAACTCCTTTCCCGTACCCGTCTCTCCCAGAATCAGTACGCCGGAATCGGTCGGTGCCACAACCTCGACTTCCCGGAGCGCACGCTGCAGAGCCACACTTCTGCCGACGATCTCTTCAAAGTGCAGTTCGTTGCGGATTTCGTCTTCGAAACTTAATATGTCGTTCGGGGCTTCGCTCTCTACTAGACCAAGTTCCATAGCAACTCCTTCCATCAAGAACTCCTTTAATTGAGCCTGTTCAATCTCTAGCTCGTATCCCTAGATTCCTACTTACGCGGCGAGTTAGTTCTTTCACTACGTGCTTCGTAAACACGCCGTGACAGCGGAATCGGATACCGCCGTTTATCAACTCAAGGATTACGTTCTCGCCCTCCTGGCTGATCGTCGTGATATGTTTCATCTCGATGACGAGTTCGCGACCACGAAGGTCTGCTCTTACCTCTTGACACGCATTCCTTAACTCGGCTGTCCACGGCGCTATGAGCTTTCCTTCCACAATCAACCGACGCTGCCTGGCGTTATCGACGAGCGAGATCTTCAGCATTGCTTCTCCCACTTAAGACAAGGCAAGGCGCACACCAAACCTGCGGAGCCGCAAGTCGCTGAATTTTAAGGAGAGGAACGCCGGAACCCGAAATATCGAGGTCGAAGAAGTTGAAAGCGTCGAAAATGTCGAAGCTACGAGGCGGGCTGGAGATCAAGCATACTGCTTCGCATAGATCCCAAATTTCTTCATTCGAGAAAGGAAAGTCGTGCGGTTCATTCGCAGGCGTGCGGCAGCACCATCGGCACCGCCGACGCGTCCCCTGCACGCAGTTAGCGCCCATATGATCTCATCGCGCTGCTTTCTTTCGTATTCGTTAGCAGCGCTGGTTTGGTCGCTTCGCGAATCTGTTCTTTCTTCAACGACTTGCTCGAGGTTATGCTGCTCGGCGTGCGGGAACGCTACCGTATTTGTTTTCCGGAGTTCTCCGAGCGGTGCCTCAAGCGACCTGCCGCGCGTCACAATGACCGCCCGCTCGACAAAGTTCTCTAGCTCACGGATATTGCCGGGCCAGTCCCATGCTATGAGCCCCTTCATGATGGCCGGTGAAATAGCTTCAATCTTCTTCTGCATTTGCTTGGCGAACTTCTGGACGAAGTAACTCACCAATTGTGGGATGTCTTCCTTACGTTCCCGCAGAGGCGGTATCCGGATCGGAAATACATGCAAGCGGTAGTACAAATCGCTGCGGAATTCGCGGTCCGCAATCATCTTTTCGAGGTCGCGATTAGTTGCTGCCACGAGCCGAATATTCACTCTTCGCGTGTGAATGCTCCCCAGTCGTTCAAATTCACGCTCTTGTAACGCGCGCAACAGCTTCGGCTGAATCTCAAGCGGAATATCACCCACTTCGTCCAGAAACAAAGTGCCTTGATCCGCCAGTTCCATTCGACCGATTTTCTGAATAATCGCGCCGGTGAAAGCTCCTTTTTCATGTCCAAACAGTTCGCTCTCCAGCAGACCGGTAGGAATGGCGGCACAATTCAGCTTCACAAACGTGCGATCTTTGCGTCGGCTGCGGTCGTGAATGGCGCGAGCGATCAACTCCTTTCCTGTTCCGGTTTCCCCCAGCAGCAGGACCGTGGAATCGCTGGGGGCAACCGTTTCCACGAGTTCCAGAACATGTTTTAACGCCGGGCTGTTTCCGATGATGTTTTCAAAGTTCATCTCGCTGCGGATTTCTTCTTCGAGATAGAGCTTCTCCTGGGCGAGTTTGTCTTTGAGTTGCGAAATCTCGTGGTATGCCAATGCGTTTTCAATGGCGATGGCGATCTGGCCTGACGCCCGGCTGAGGAAATCGACGTCTCCCGGCAAAAAGGGAGTCTCCGTCGTGCGTAAAATTGACAGAATCCCGAGGGCCCGGCCGCGATTTGCAAGTGGAATACTGCAAAAGGTTTTTATACCCTCCGCAGCCACAATGTCAGATGCCTCAGACGTGAGCTCGTTACGTTCCCGCATGTCAACGACCACCGGTTTCAAGGTGTGTAGCGCTTTCTTAACGGCCTCAGTTGGCGTAACGAGCAACTCTTCCTTGGCGACCCCTTTTCCATGCGGAAAATCCATGGCGAATAACCTGAATTTCTCCGAAGCTGCGTCGGGCAGCGCAACTGTTACCGCATCAGCGTGTATGACCTCGCGTATGTTGGCTGCAATTCCACGCAACAGATCCCGAAGTTCAAGATTTGAGGTGATTCGATTCGTCAGCTCGAGAAGCAACTGCAGCTGATCATTTTGATGTTGCGCGCGCCTGAGATTCAAACCATCATCAAGCGCGAACGCGACGACACGCCCGATCAGCCGCAGGAAGCTTATTTCTTCCTCGCTGAATGGATTCACTGTATCCCGGTTGATTCCGAAAACACCCACTCGACGATGCGGCGTCGTCAAGGGTACACGGAGCCCCGACCCGAGGCCCATTTTCTTTGCCCATTCTTTAAATCGCGGGTACCTCTCTTCCGTGTCCCAATCGCCAGTATGTTGTGGGTCACTACTACGCACAGCATCCCACAAGGACAGCAACTCTTCTATCGGCACTTCCGGAAAAGGTAGTGGGCCCTTACCCCAAACCAGGTATTCGATCTCCTGGGAGTTCTCCTTCACCACGACGAAGTAAAGGTGATCGAACTGCAGAAACTTGCTAATCTCAGACGCGAGAGTTGTAGCCAGTTCCTCAGGTTCCCGGCACGCAGCGATCGCCTCGCTGATGCGCACAACGGCCGCATAACGGTGGCTGTCGCTTTGAGGCGCAATGATCGGGTCTGTACCCATAGCCCTTACAATCTACAAACTCGGCGCTGAACGCCGGGCTTTGATCCACCCCATACCCAAGTAGATGATGACTCACTCCCTCGACAGGTCGCAAGAGAGTGCGCCAAGTGAAGCGATTTTAGAGGATTCACGCGGGTCCGGGAAGCAGTTGTGCATTCCAGACCTCCCTTCAGGACCGTCTCAGCCAGGTCTCAAGTTCATTGACCACCGCCATCGACTAAGACGCAACAGAAGCCAGCCATCCCCCCATCGACGGGCAATTTGAGACACAAAGTCGCGGTCACAGCCGTACCTCGCAAGTGGTGATTATTTCCCTCATCCGACTCTTGCGGAGCGCGACAATGCGTTCGGAGGCGTGGTCGGCGCTCCCCATACGCCTGTCGGAGGCCAGTGACGGTCAGTTGTCCGGTAACAATAATCAGGAGCTGGCCTCCCCCGTCCGTGGATTTGCATAGCAGCAAAGCTGCCCTGTAATAATCTCCAGTATGAAAGCTTGGAAAGTTTTTATTTTGCTCTGTACTGTGGCACTGCTTGTTCTTGGCCAGTACGGAGCGCGGCTGATTTGGCATGGCCTTAGCACCGCAGACCAGCCATCGTATTTGGAAACCGTTGTGGCGCGAACCACGCGCAACCTTGCCATCCCGCGGAAGGCAAGGTTGGAAGCAAACCCATGGCAGGCCACGCCGGAAGTCTTGAAAGAAGCCCGCGAGAGTTTCCTGGACCGTTGTGCGGTATGCCACGGGCCGGATGGCGACGGACAGACCCAAGAGGGCCGGAACCTTTACCCCAAAGTTCCGGATTTGCGTGCGCCTCAAACCCAAAGCCTCACGGACGGAGAGATCCGCTACATCATTCGGAATGGCGTGCGGCTGACCGGAATGCCGGGGTGGGCCAAACCGCACGACGAGCAGGGCGACGACAGTTGGAAGTTGGTTCTCTACATCCGCGACCTGCGTCAGCTCACAAAGGAGGAGCACGCGCGGCAGTCAGCCACTGCCGGTGCGGCTCACTATATTGGCTCTCAGTCCTGCCAGAAGTGCCACGCGCAAATCTACGAACACTGGCGGAGGACACCTATGGCGAATGTCGTTCGCGATCCTCGCGAACATCCTGAGGCCATCATTCCTGATCTGGCAACCAATACGATTGCCAAATTCACGAAAGACCAAGTCGCCCTGGTTTACGGCGGCATTTGGAAGCAGCGTTATTTTACGAAAAAAGGAGACGATTATTTTCCGGAACCCGCGCAGTGGGATGTTAGCCATCGAGTCTGGCGGCCGTATTCCGTGGCCAAGGGGACGGACTGGTGGGAGCCGTTTTATCCACCGGACAATATGCAGCGGCCCACGGGCCCGACCTGCGATGGCTGCCACTCCGTCGACTACGATATCCAGACCAAACAGGTGGCGGAGTGGAACGTTGGATGCGAAAAGTGCCATGGGCCCGGCAGTGAGCATGTGGAGCACCCATCTCGCGGAAACATTCTGAATCCGGCGCGAATGGATTATGTCGCGGCCAGCGATACGTGCATCCAATGCCATTCCCAAGGACGCCCTCTGACGATTCCCATCGGCGGCAAGTATTACGACTGGCCCGTTGGGTACCAGGTGGGACTAAATCTACAGGAGTTTTGGCAACTTGAAGAGCACACGCTGGGTGCGGCGACGTTCACGCACTATCCCGACGGCACGGCGCATAAGAACCGCATGCAAGGGAATGATTTCGTGCAAAGCGTAATGTACCGGCGCGGGGTGACGTGCTTCAGTTGCCATGACGTGCATGGCACGGACAACTACGCCCAATTGCGAAAGCCTGCTGACCAATTATGTATCGACTGCCACGGCCCGCTTTCGTTGAATGGCCCGCGCACCGGCACTATCGAGAAGCATACGCATCACAAGAAAGGATCAGCAGGAAGCAGTTGCATTGCATGTCATATGCCGAGAATCGAGACGACAATTGCCGATGTGAAGGTACGCGCGCATACCTTTGCCTTCATCACCCCGGCGATGACTGACAAGTATCAAATCCCCAATCCCTGCACAACGTGCCATGCGGATAAGACTACCGCCTGGGCCGAGGAGGCCCTACGGCATTGGCCGGAGAGGTCGCCATGGCGCATGGACTAAGGTACCTGAACCCCGTGCCAGATTATTGAATGCAGGAGAGCATCGAGAAAAGCATGCGGTCTTGGTCTGGTCTATTAGATTGCAAACAATTGACACCTGCCTGACAATCGCCGGCGCAACTTAGCCCAAGATGAATGGGTGCGGACGATTACATTTCCAAACCCTTTAGTCCGCGGGAACTGCTGGCCCGGATGAGGGTGGCTCTGCGTCACAGCAACCCGCCTACCAGAGCGAGTGCAGTGATGTTTGATGGCATCGTGGTGAATTTCGAGAAGATGGAAGTGACCCGAAACGGTACGTCAATAGCTCTGACTGCCCGTGAATTCAGCACTCTGCGGTTTTTCGTTAAACCCTTATCGCATCATCACGCGCGCAGAGTTGTTGAACAAAGTTTGGGGCAACGAAAATGGAGATACCGCCGCACGCACGATCGACAATCACATTATGAAACTCCGTCAGAAGCTAGAGGATGATCCAAGCTGTTCGATCCGCTTCCGAACGGTCCGCGGGTTCGGCTACAGATTCGCGTTCTAGTCGTCGGACCGAACTCAACTTCTGCAGCGAGCCCTGCGATATCCCCCTCGGCTTCACAGGCCAGGACAAACCTGCGGAAGGCCACGGAGAACAGAGAGGGCGGCGCGGGCATTCGAGCAATGTGGCTGCATGACTCTCCACGACAAACAAATAACAATCTCTTTACATTCGTGTGACGGCTGGCCGGCGACGGCACCTCATACTTAATACTTACTGGTTGTTAACAGGTCCGGGATAAAATCAAAATGTCCGCCCTGAGAAGGTTCGGAATCTTAATGTTGTTGGCGGTGCATTCCATGAGACTTAGGCTGGCGTTGGAAATGCTGGTGATCGTTGTCTGCCTCGGACCACACAACCTCTACGCCCAAACCCAAGCGATCAACGTGAGCAAGTCCAGTTTGAAGATTCGGGTCTTCAAGTCAGGAGCATTTTCTGCGTTTGCCCACGATCACGAAATACAAGCGCCGATTGAGGAGGGTAAGATCGATGCCTCCGCCAGTCCAAGCGTTCAGCTGCGCGTGGACTCGCGCAAGATGCGTGTGCTTGACCCGGAGATCTCGGTCGAGAAGCGTGACGAAATCCAACACACGATGGAAGGAAATGCGGTTCTTGATGTCGAGCATTTTCCAGAGATTTCATACCGTTCTACCGCAATAACCCAAACCGGAGACGCTCATTGGGAGGTGCGTGGGAATCTAAACCTGCATGGAAGGAATCAACCAGTTGTTGTGCTGGTTTCTTTAGAGGCGGGACACTACCGCGGTTCCGCATCTTTCAAGCAGAGCAACTTCGGCATAAATCCCATACGCATCGCGGGCGGAACCGTTAAGGTCAAAGACGAAGTCAAAATAGAATTCGATATCGTTCCGGTTCAATGAGGAATACATCTTCTCGGTTTTTCACGCATGGTGTAAGAGGAAGTAATTTGCAATTCTCGTCCATTTGCCAATGCCTTCGAGGAAACGTTCTCGCTCCGGCGACGTGAGGCCGATGAATTTTACGCGACGGTGAGACAAACGCAAAAAGGCTATTTGGAGTCGAGAATAGCACTCCCTTCGTCAAAGACGGCATCAACGACCATGTCGTGCACGGTATCAGGGAGGCGGTCAACCCCGAACATGTTGGCTCGAAAGCAGCCGCCCATTACAAACTGTCACTCGATTCGGGAGAGACGGTTGTAATAAGGATGCGACTTGCCGACTCGGACTTCAAGGCAACGGACGCGTTTGATGCAGCTTCGCGTAAGGAAACTCCGCTTGCGGGTATTTGTAGAGATACTTCATGTAGGAGTGCGAAGGCGTGCTGTCGAGATAGAAATAGTATTCCTTCGCGTCCTCGCCGTGATTGCCTTCGTTTCCAGTTAGACCGAAAATCCGTTCTTTCAGAATCGGGTCATGCTCATTCCACAGTGCGAGGGCAAAGCAAATCATCTGTCGGCGATCGCTGATCCCCGCCAAGCCGTCTTCGTTTCAGCGATAGGCGCGTGAACGCGCATGGTCGTGTGGCAAGTATTCCCATGCATTACCTTGCGGGCTGTAGTCTTCGCGCACTGTGCCCCATGCACGTTCGCTGAGGTAGGGCCCCCAGCGCTTCCAATGCTCTTTGCGCGTCCGAGATTCGGCCAGTCGAAGTTCCTCTTTTGTCATGAAGGTCTTCTTATTCCAAATCAGGCTCAGCTAACGAGCAAACTCACCCGAAACTTGGAAATCGCCGCACCGCGGGCCGAGTCCGGTATCGTTCACCGGGTCGTCGATGCTTGGATCGCGCTGTAGACACTGGGATGGAAAATCGTGGACAAGATCAGGGTGCCAGTCGTTTCTGGACAACGCGGTGAGGACGTTGCTACTCACATCTCCTCCTGCCTTTCGTCTGTTCGGAAAAAATGCCGTTGATGTCGACGTGAAAACCTGCGAGGTCATCGCTCACCAGGATCAATGCACTATTCTTGAATGTACCGATGTCAAGTTCCGGAGCGGGACTCGCATAGAGACGGCTAATGTAGCTGAGGCTTACAGTAGGTTTGTGCCCCTCCCCGGGCAATACGACGGCCTGGAATCCGGCGAAGACCTCGCCGGGGCGATTGCCGGAGAGAGCATCGCCGGTAGCTCCACTTGCTTGAGCTAGTGGCTCCGATAGGGCCAACAGCTGAAGGCCGGATGCAACCGTGAGCTTGGTGACCTGGTTAATGCCAAATAGCGTTGTGAACTCAGGTGAGGTCTTGGAATAAAGCCCACCGTTTTCAAATTGCAGGTAGCCCAGCGGCGTCAATGTTGCGGGAGTTGAAACCGTGGGACGACCGGGATTCGCCTCCGGTTCCACAGCGGATGACTGCGCACCGATCCGAGTGACGAATAAAAGTGCAGCCGCCCCCACAAAGCCGATGCGAAACAGTCTTCTCAAAATAGGCTCCAGAAAGAAGTGAGATCGCACGCCGAAGCGTTTCTCTTGCCGTTCCGTTCTGGGCTATGCGCGTAGGGCAGAAATGGCGGTGAATAAAAGGGCTCCGATAGCGGTCGCGCTGCAAAATGGAGGGAGCCCTTACTCACTTCACCACGATCTGGCCGGTCATTTTCGGGTGGACCGAGCAGTAGTAGGGATACGTTCCCGCCTTGGTAAACGTGTAAGAGAACTTTTCGTCCGTGTCCATCACCTTGGACTTGAAAACGCCGTCCGTGCTCACGGCCGTATGAGGAATGTCATCACTGTTGGTCCAGGTAACTGTCGTTCCGACGGGTACCGTGATCGCCTGCGGCCCAAAAACGAAGTTATCGATTTTCACCCCCACGTTTGCTGCGGAGGGTTGGTCACTTGCTGTGACGCGCGATGATCCCGCGAACAGCAGCAGCATCGCAATTATCACCGGCATTACAACACCTGCAATTCGCACATTCTTCTTCATTTGTCTATCTCCTTATATTTGATTTTCTTGCTTGAACCCTGAGGTGTGTCACTCCTCCACTACCAGTGTTCCTTTCATACTTCTATGGCCTATGCCACAGACATTCGAGCAGCGAAATTGGAAAGTGCCAGCCTTGTCAGCGGTGAATTCGACGACAACCGTCGTTCCCTTAGGAATTTTCTGGTTGATGTCAAAGTCGTCTAGCTTGAATCCGTGATCGTGGTCCGCCGCGGCCATGACTAGCTTGACCCGCTCGCCTTTCCTGACGCGCAGCGAGCCAGGGCTAAATTCGTACTTCCTGAGTGTCACCTGAATTTCATGTACCGCTTGCACACCCGTCCCCGCATCTTTCGCCACTTGCGCAACTGTCCTTGCCGACGCTGCGGATAAGATCGTGAGCCCTATTAGCATCATCTTCAGCTTGTTCACGTTGAATTCCTTTGCTTTAAATACCACGTTGCCTTTCACTAGAGATAACGAAAGTATTGATCTTTTATTCCATACCGCCCGGGGTACGGTTCATCAGGCACGCTGCAGTTGTTGGGAAATGCTCGTGTTTAGTTTGTTGCCGTTCCGGTAGCGCTCCGTTTTGCAAGAATCACGGTCATATGCGGGATGTCGGGAATATTTTCTTTAGTCGCGCGTTCTTAGTAACAGTGGACGAACGTGGAGGCAGGCCCCGATGCTAAACGACTGGGATGAGCGCGATGAGGTGGTGGCGGCAGGGTCGATTTGCCCGCTTCCCGACTGCGGTGCATTAGTGATTTCCTACAGGCCACCAGACCGCACGGGACATGACAATGCCAAATCGTGGTGTGAGTTCGCGTGTACGCGCTGCGGAATTGACTTCACCGTCCCTGAAGATGAACTGATTTTTCAGTCAGTGCCGAAGGAATGGCTATTGGCGAGAGTCCAAGCCGCATAGCCGGGGAAGCGCCAAATTTCCGCAATCTCCTAGTACGACATTTCCTCCACATCAGAAAGAAGGAGGGCCTCGCGGTAAGGCAGCGGCAGATCGTCGATGGCGCGCGGCAGCCGTTGGGAATCAGAGTGATTCATTAGAATCGTTTCGGGAGTTTCCATATCAACTGCGAGCTCAGGTCCGTTTTCCTCTGAGACCATCGCATCGGTCATGCGCCGCTCCAGTGTTGAGCAAGAACTCAGAAACGTGTTCTTCAGGATTCGAAACATCCACGCCCGGAAATTGGTGCCGGACTGAAACGAAACAAAACTGCGTAAAGCCTTGAGATAGGTCTCTTGTACGAGACCCTCGGCGTCGCTGGAATTGTGAACCAGCCAGCGCGCGAAGTTGTAGAGGGAGTCGAACAGGGGCATGGCTGCGTGTGCTGCGGTGTTCAAGTACGCTCCATCTTCAATCTCGAACCACTCCCCCTTCCAGTCAGTTACAGGTTGAGTTGTAGCCATATTCGCTCCCTTGCAGGGCCTTAAGACTCCATCCCGGTTAGGCCCATTCACGCGCCAATCGGGCGGGAGAAAAAGTTCGGGGGAGATTCGTTTGCAATTCCCGACCCGATCAGATTGTGTGAGGACGGCCACGAAGCACCTCTTCAAGCCTGGCCAGAGTGCCACGCAGACGTGCGCACAGATTCGGAAGCAGTTCGACGGGGAGCACCGCCCCCCTTAAGTGGCTAACGTTGAATAGCAATATCCAGGGTCCGAAGCCTATGTCCTCAACTCTCGCGCAAGGCGACGATCGGGTTCACCCTGGCCGCGCGCCGCGCCGGCATGTAGCTCGCCAAGAGTACAACCACCATGAGGATCAACGGCACAGCGATAAACACTTCCGGATCAATAGGCCGAACTCCGTACAGCAAACTGGAAATCAGCGGGGCCATGATCCCCGACACGAGCAGACCGATTCCCACTCCGATGCCGGCCAGCCCCACACCCCGGCTTACGATCATTTTCCCAATGTTCGAGGGCATGGCTCCCAACGCCATGCGCACTCCAATCTCGTGCGCCCGCTGGCCCACCATATAGGCCAACAGACCGTAAATTCCCACTGACGCCAACAGAAGCGCCACCACGGCAAATACTCCCACCAACTCCGCGGAGAAACGGCGCGAAGCCAGAGAACCGTCAATGACCTCATTCATTGTACGGACGTTGAAAACCGGCAGATTGGGATCGATGGCCTCTATCTCACGACGTATCTGCGGCTCCAGGCTGGTGGCAGACAAAGATGTCCGGACCGTCACGCTCAAAGTCCGGATTCTTGGCACCTGGTAGATCGGTAAGTAGATGTGGGGGCCTCCGGATTGGTCGAGACCATCGTTCTTGATGTCCTTGATCGCTCCCACTACGGTCGACCACGGCGGGTTGGCAGCTGCGCCCCTAATGCTCAAACGGTCAATGCTCAAACGGCGGCCAATCGGATCGCGGTCCGGCCAGAAAGTACGAGCCGTAGTTTCATCGACGATGACCACTGGTTGTTTGCCGGGCTCATCGTCTTCCGCGAAATAACGTCCGCGTATCAACGGAGCCTGCAACACCTTGAAATACTCAGGAGTCACACTGGTGATTTCAGAAAACAGGCCTTTGCCAGATTCCTCCGGACGGTCCTCAATATTGACGAGGCGTCGCCGCGACGAGTGGGTGACTGGTAAATCAGTGGTCATGGAAGCGAGATCAACTCCCGGGATAGCGCGCACGCGGCGCACCGCCTCCCGCACGAAAGAGTTCAAAATTTCAGGCTTGGCGTAGCGATCCATATCAGGATTGTTGGGTACTGGAAGCCAGAGATTGGCAGCGACAATTCTTGATGGATTGAAACCGGGATTTTCCTGAAGCAGTCCCCAAAACGTGCGCAAGAGCAGACCCGCTCCCACCATCAGCACCACCGCTAGAGCTGACTCTGAGGCGATCAGCAGACCACGCAACCGGTTGGTTTTACCACTAGTTCCCGAGCCTCGGGCTCCTTCCCGAATGGCTACTGCAATTTCGGCGTTCGAAGATTGAAGGGCCGGAACCAATCCGAACCCGAGCCCGGCAAGAACAGAAACCAACAAAGCGAAACCCAGCACCGTCCAGTCCACCTGCACTTCGGCCAGCCGGGGAATTCGGGCGGGTAGAAGCTGCACAAAATGCAACGCTGCCATGGCGGTCAGCACTCCGACAATGCCGGAGATCAGAGACAGAATCATTGATTCGGTCAGTAACTGCCGAATCATGCGCGCCCGGCTTGCCCCCAGTGCCAGCCGTAGGGCCAACTCTCGTTGTCTGCCGGAAGCCCGGGCCAGGAGCAGATTCGCAACGTTGACCGAGGCCAGTAGAATAATCAGCACCACGGCGCCCATCAGCACCAACAACATCGGCCGGACATTGCCGACGAGCGATTCCTGCAGCGGTTCAGCCTCAATCGACCAGTCGGATCCCGCTGGATAGTCGGTGGCGTATTCCGCCCGCAGCTGGGAGGCGAACGCGTCCAACCTGGATTGCGCCTGCACCCGGCTGATTCCAGGCTTCAAAAGTCCGATCGCTCCGGGCAAGAACCGCAGGCTGCGATCAGGTTTCGGGAAAGGATCGGCCTTGAATCCCGCTGTCACCCATATTTCGACATCCGTGGCA
Source organism: uncultured Acidobacteriota bacterium (assembly GCA_963717205.1). Taxonomy (GTDB): domain Bacteria; phylum Acidobacteriota; class Terriglobia; order Terriglobales; family Acidobacteriaceae; genus Sulfotelmatobacter. The sequence goes on from CAVQVP010000004.1 coordinate 626,748, forward strand.
AGCGTGCTGCCCGGATGGCGGAATCCGGGGGGAAGAACGCCGACAATCGTGTAGGGATCATTGTCGAGTTGCACCCTTCTGCCCAGAATTCCGGGATCTCTGCCGAACCCTCTGGCCCACAGACTATCGCTGATCACGACCGCTTCGGCGAAACCCTGCTCCTCGTCACCCGGGCCAAACACCCGCCCGATGTGCGCTGAGGTACCGAGCATGGAGAAATAGTTAGGACTGACGCCCTGCGCTTCGAGACGTTGCGGACGCTCTGCGCCGGTCAGATTAACGTCGGTTGGCCAGGTAACGGTCACCTGCTCAAAGACGCCCGCCCTTGTTCTGAGATCGTCCAGTTCGGGAACGGACAGTCCAATATCCTGCGCCCCCACCCCGCGATTGTTGGCCACGATCTTCACCAACCGGTCCGGGTGCGAAAATGGAAGCGAACGCAACAAAACCGCGTTCACGATGCTAAAAATCGCCGTGTTCGCACCCACGCCCAAAGCCAGGGAAAGCATCGCTACGATGGTAAAACCGGGACTCTTCCAAAGCACCCGCAGTCCATACCGCACGTCCTGAAATAACGTGGTCATCAGAATCCCCCTCGATCGGGCTAAGATGCATAGCCCGAACCCCAACTGTTTTCAACTTTCGCGCAAGGCGACGATTCGTGAAGTCGACGTTGCCAAACTTGGCGCCGGTTTTCGCTGGTTAACGCCGCTGTTCAGCCGCGCCCTATATAAGCCGAAGGAGAAACACTTGCTGACTGGGTGTCGGCTGCAACAGCTTGTTCGGCGGCATTCCCGAGCCATCACGATTGCCCGGTCATACACCCACCCAAGATGCGGTCGATCTGCCGAAGATGGTTCAAGTCGTGTCCCGCTTCCAAGCGGACGAACTCCTCGACCGTTTGCCGTCCGCGTACCTCGTGCACCCCGTAGAACTCCGCCCACCGTGCGCGCGGGACCGACTCCAACAGTCGCAGGTTGCTCTCGCGCAGCGCCCGAAAGACCCCCGCCGAAATGCTCGCCTCTTGCTGCGCGTAACCCAAGCGCTCTGCCCATACGGCCTCATCCCACCACGTCAGGGCCACGCCCGGATTCGCCAGCATGTTTCGCAATCGCCACCCCATCGCCAGCTCCGCGTCCGCCAAGTGCGCTACGATCTCGGCGATTGACCACTTTTCAGGTGCAGGACGCCGGATCAACTCCTCGGGCGCAACATCGCGCAGTCGACGCTCGAGCTGGGATGGAGTGGCTTGTTGGACACCGATCGGCTCCTCATCGCCAAGATAGCTCAGGACTCGCTTTCGGTATGCTTCGAACGTCTCTGCCATTGGTCCTCAGGGAAAAATAGTTGGGCGGACGACCGCTATCTCTAGATGTTCCGGACGCTGTGCGCCGGCCCTTAATCTAAGATCGTCCAGTTCCGGAACCGAAAACCCAATATCCCGCGCCCCCATGCCCCGATTGCTGGCCACGATCTTCACCAACCGGTCCGGGTGCGAAAAAGGAAGCGAACGCAACAAAACCGCGTTCACGATGCTAAAAATGGCCGTGTTCGCGCCCACGCCCAAAGCCAAAGAAAGAACTGCTACGATGGTAAAATCGGGACTCTTCCAAAGCACCCGCAGTCCATACCGGACGTCCTGAAATAATGTGGTCATCAAAATCCCTTCCAGCAGGCTCGTTTGCACGCGATGCCACTGCCAAGTATCAAACAGGGCAGTCATGCTTGCCAGTGGCCTAAAAGACGATTATCGTCAAATACGTGCCAATCGCTGGGACCACAAAGAGAGAGTGCCGACGCTCTCTTGACAGCTCTACAGGAACGAAAGGCAGCCTCCCGATAGAAACCGGACTTACCGCGCGATCGCCCGCATCTCTACCTCCGAAAAAACGGCCGGCCCGAACCCTACACCAGCAAAACCCCTCCGACACGATCGCCGCTGCCCCAGCGTGATCGGGCCACACACGCCTAGGCAATCCGATCCACTGTCGATGCTGCGCTGACGATGGCCGAGGTCTGGCGCCGTGAGCGCGAACCTGATCTGGCGCAAGACACACCCGGTTTCTATCTGGACTTTGAGATCCATCCGGGCTCGGGGATGGCGGCCGACCTGCTTGAAAATCGAAGAAAGAACATTGAGCCAGTTGCCGTTCGGCACGAATCCGAGACGGCAAATATAGTTGCGACTGTTTTCGTCCCAGATGCAGCCGCCGATCATTTCCTGAAAAAGGTCGAGAGATATCGGGCCGAAAATACGAAGCCATTCGCTTGCATAGTCTTAGTTTAGTGAGCACACACGTCCGAGTTTGCGTAAGGAGATATTGATCGATCGAGCTTCTTGGTTTGCCTTGTTTGGCTTCTTAGTCGGAACTCACATTCCTGAATACCGGCCGGCAAGATCACAGGCTCCCCGATTGCTTATTGGCTCGCTTGCAGGATTATTTCCAGCAGCGACGGGTCCGGAGCCAACTGCCCGCGCGTGATCGCATGGACCGTCTCCACGATCGCGGCGTTTACGGGAGTGTGAACGCTGAATTGCGGAGCGATGCTTACGACGTATCCGTTGATGAAGTCGATCTCGGTAATGCGCCCGCGCTCGATATCCTGCAACATTGAGGGTCTGACATCACCGTAGCCTTTGAGTATCTGATCAAGCCAGGCATCGTACTCTTCGCTCGGGACGCTGCGCCCAGACCGGGCTGGCGGAATCGGCTCGACGATCATCCGTTCCGGTCGTGCGCCGCTTGCCAGGGCCACCGACAGGGCCTCGTCATAGGCTTGCTCGAAGACCTCGCGACCCTCTCGCCAGGTGATGTACTCGCGCATCGTCCCTCCCGCGACTGCCCCGAGGGTGGTAACCGAGCAGTTCAGCAGGAGCTTCGACCAGACAGCCCCGCGAAGATTTGGCGTGACCCTTAGCTCCACCGCGCGGCCAAGCCATTGACGAACTCGCTCCGCCCGCTCGCTTTCGCCACCAGCAAGTTCACCGATCAGTAGATGACCCGCGTTGCGCTGCTCGTAAATACCCGGTTCAGTCATGGTCGCGCCAAGATTGGACAAACCTCCCAGCACGCATTCCCCGAGCCGGTCCCCGAGCATCTGGGGCACACCGCCGTTCTGGATCGGCAGCAGGGTGCCACCTGGTTCGAGCAGCCCAGACAACTTTGACGCCACCTCGATGGCGTCGTGAGCCTTGGTAGCCAGAACGATCAGATCAAACCTGCTGCCGGTAAGATACTCGTCTAAGGGGGCGACCTCCACGGTCTCGACCGACACTGCGCCTCCCACACCAGTCACCCGTAGCCCGGATGCCTTCAGCCTGACTGCCGATTCGGCGTTCCGGGTCGCCAGCCAAACGGGCGATCCGGCCGACCGCAGTCGGGCAGCAATCAGTCCGCCCAGTGCTCCAATACCCACGACTAGGGTTCTCATGCGCCTTCCTGCAACCTCGCTCTCATTCGCGAGGTACGATCCCGGACTACACCTCCACGACTTCACACGCTGTCGTGCTTGATTACGTTGCGCAGATAGAGCAGCCCCAAGAAATCACGGTCCGATAGCAGAACGGAGCGTCGGCACGAAGTGCGTGCGGCGACGACCGCGATCTCCCCGAAATCCTGCAGCATGAAATCGGCCAACTCGATGCCATCCTCGCCATTGACTGCACCACCGACACCAAGACGCTCTACAGGCTCGAAGAATTCGAAAAGATGAGCGTGCTGATTCGCGTCGTTGGTCTCGACCGAGTGTGTTGACGAGCACCACGCCGCCAAACGCGAGCACTTCAACAGCAAGGCCGACGCCGAAGGGATTTCCTCAAATCATGCCCACGCAATCACAAAGGCGAATCACCGGTACGGCATAAAGCAAGCAGCCGGCTATGCGCGGATCGTTCCCTCGCCGACGACGACAGCCTCGCCGCCGACCTGAACCTCTTCGAGAACTCCAGCACGGCTAGAGAGCGCAATGTGAATACGACTTGGGCGGCCCATCCGGACACCTTGGAGGCTCACGAGCCGCGAGGCCGTGTCAGATGATACGGCGTTATGCTGGAGCAGATATGCGCCCAGCGGTCCACTGGCGGCGCCAGTGGCGGGATCCTCCGGAATGCCAAAGCTGGGCGCGAACATTCGACTGTACACCGTGGCATCATCATTGGCCGGCTGGGGCGAGAATACGAAAACAGGGTGCTCTTCGAGGTTAACCGCGCGGAGTAATGCGCACAGCTTCGCACGATCAAGGGATGCCGCATCGACCGCCGCGCGCGACTTTAGCGGAACGTACACAAACGGGACGCCAGAAGAAGCGATCTCTACAGGCAAATCCCCCCCGGCAAGGTCGCTTGGTTGAACGCCAATTGCGGCGGCAACGGCGACGGTGTCGGCGACGACAGGCCCCAAGGTGGGAAGCGGTTGCGTCATCCAGGCAAAGCGCAGCGCGTCCGGACCCCACTCGAGCCCCACAGTCGTTGGTCCGATACCCAGGCCAAGCACTGTCTTATCCGCGCCTGCACGCAGCCGTCCCGCTCCGGCGAGCGCGAAGGTCGTTCCAACTGTCGGAGACCCAGCCATGGGCAGCTCCAGGGACGGCGTGAAAATGCGGACGCGCACCTCGGTCCCGACAGGCTCGGGAGGCAATACGAATGTGGTCTCGGGCAAAGCCAATTCTTTCGCGATCCGCTGCATCCGCTGTTCGTCAATTCCGGCGGCATCGAGGAACACGGCCAACTGGGTGCCCGTGAATGGCTGATCCGTAAAAACATCGAGATGGGCATACTGAAGAACAGGCATTGGCTCCCCACTCCTTAAATATGTAAGCGAATTCCCCTTCCCTCTGGCGGACGGCGCAGAAATCACCATCCGCTCCTCCTTCTTCAGCGGTCCGGCGAAATCACCAGGCGTAAGCTCGCCTTGTTCTCTGGAGCGCTGTTGGCTGTCAGCTGTGACTATAGATCGTCCAGGTAACGGACAGGATCTTCCACTGCCCATCAATTTTGCACACCTGCCAGTGTTCGACGCCTGAATGGTGAACCTTGTCGTTGACGACCCAATCGTAATTAAATGTCACCAGCCCTAGATCACCGTCCTGGCGAATCTCGATATTGCGAAATTTCTCTTCGAGTTTGTCCTTCGACGCAGCGAGTAATTTCACAACTCCATCTAGCTGGCTCGGGCCAACCCCATCGAACTGAGCGTTTTGTTTGCGGGCGCCATCAACCTCCTCCTGGCTGTTGATGTGATGAAAGAGCACATCGGGGTTCAGGATGAGCTTCGTTATGGCATACCCGTCCTTGTGAATAAGATCCTGACGGAACTCCTCCACCACGCTGCTAATTTTCGCGAGGTCATCGGCATTGGATTTGAATTCGGGGCCCTGCGCCAATGCTTGACCAGCCAAGGCACACGTAAGGAGCGCAATGAATGCTACGACCGCTTTCTTTCTGTTCATCTGACATTTTCCTTTCACATTTTGATTTTGGTTTGGATCACGAAACGCTCGTGTCGCTCCGGCTCCTGTTCCAGGCATCTTTTATTCAACCGCCTTTCGTTGAGTTGGCACTATAGTACCATATTTCCATTATAGAGCACAACGATAAAAGCGGAGGTGACGCAGTCAAGTGTCGCAGAAGGCTTGTGCCCGCGGAGGCCCCTGAGGCTGAGCGAGCTAGGACAGTCGCGTGCTTGAAGAGGAAATGCGGATTGTTGCTGGAACTACTGAGTCAACGATCATGATGCTAGAACCCCAGGTTGAGATTGTGTCGCTTCCTCCCGCCACGGAATCACTCATCCAGGACCGCCTCCTGCACTTGGCGACGGCGTGGCATTTTGGTGCTCGCAGAACCCACTTCGCGCTTACTCGGATGCATCTCACTCGCGGACTCAACCTCTGGCGGAGCCGGACGATGGTTGGTTCCGGCGGCGTCACCCGAGACGTCCATTGCCAGGTAGTACACGCAGGGAACGCGACTGGGGTTTCGAAATCCGTGCATGCAGTCACCATCAAAGTAAATGCTGTCACCAGCCTTTAGAGTATGTGGTTCGCCATCGAGCGTGAACAGCAGCGTGCCTTTCTCCACCGCTACGTACTCGCGCGAGCCGTGGGCGTGAGGGAGGAACATGGGAGCATTTACCAGCGGGCCAACCGTGATGCGCATGAGTTCGAATTCAACTCCTGGTAAGACGGGGGACAGGATTCGCCGTTCCCAACCTGCCGCTGCCCTCACCACCTTTTGCCGGCTGTGGCGCAGAACAATTACTCGCGCGCTGGTCTCTTCTTCGACAAGGCGGGAGAGGCTTGTGTCAAGACCGGTCGCGATGCGGTGGAGGACGACGACAGTGGGCGCCTTGGCTCCTCGTTCGATGGCGGAAATCATGCTGCGGCTCACCCGTGATCGCTGACTCAATTGTTCCAGTGAAAATCCTCGCCGAATTCGTTCGTCCCGCACACGGCGGCCAATCTCGCTCAAACTCAAGATCCCGCGAGTCTTCTGTTTTTTCGACACGTAACTTCTCCTCGCAACTGATTTCTATAGTAGAATCATAACACTATAGTGTCGAAGGCTGGAATACTGCTCAATAGGGGCTCGGAGGGAAACAGCACCCGATCAGCAATGGTGAACCTTGTGGCTTGGTTCAGACAGATGCTTTTGAGGCGGCTTGGAGGGACGAGGGCGCCCGGCGGCCGTTCCACCCTCACTCTTACTTCTTGGCGGTAGGCGGCAACACACCGATCAAGCGCAGATACATTGCGGCTTCGGCGTAGTGGTCGGCCCAAGTACCGGCTAGGATCAGGCTGGCCCAGGCACGCGAACCCTGGCGTCCGGGGAAGATTTCCGTGGTCTCGGCCAGTTTTGAGTCGTCCATTTTCGTCAGCGCGTCGGAGCAGAAATCAAACGAGGCCCTGAGCGCGGCCACCAGCTTGTCTTTCGAGTCCGTGTCTTTTACTTCCTCGTCCTTGGGAGCCGGGACGGCGGCGGCTTTGCTGCACAGGAGGTAATTGGTTTCGGCCATGTGGACGACGAGGTGGCCGAACGTCATCTGGTCGGCAGTGGGTTTGTAGTTGAACTTGTCGGCAGGCATAGCTTCGACGGCTGCAACGGTGTTTTTCTGCCGGCCGGGCAGGATGTCCCTTAGGGTGGTGCTGACCGGGTTCTTCATCTGTGCAGGCGTTGTTTGTGCAGCCGCCCACGCGGCTAGTAACAGCACGGCGGGAATTACGAGAGTTCTGTTCATTTTTATCCTCATTTTTCGATGAATTGTTGCGGAGAGCAGGATAGCGCGAGAGCTGGGCTGCGCCACAGGCGTTCTGGGAAATGGCGCGGATTGCTAGTGCCCTTCCCAGAAGCAGTATCAATGTTCTCCATTTCATCCATCCAGCTCTCACGAATGGTTCTCCTTTGTTCTTACCGGCTCGTCCGCAAGTCCTGAATCTAGCGTTTCAACTCTCGCGCAAGGCGACCATCGGGTTTACTTTCGTCGCGCGGCGTGCTGGGAGATAGCTAGCCAGCGCGGCCACTGCCAGTAAAAGCAGAGGCACGATCAGAAACACAGCCGGATCATGCGGCCGCACGCCATAGAGCAAACTTGCCATCATCGATGCAGTCGATGCAGAAACAACCACTCCGGCAACAATTCCCACGCCGGCAAGCGCAACCCCCTTGCGTAAGAACATTCTCAGAATGTCGTCCCGCCGCGCACCCAGCGCCATGCGGATACCGATCTCGCGCGATCTTTGGCCGACCATGTAAGCCAACAAGCCGTAAATTCCGATGGAGGCCAAAAGTACCGCCAGTCCAGCAAATCCGCCCACCAGGTCGGCAGAAAAACGGCGTGAAGCCAGTGACCGGTCAAGGATGTCGTTCATAGAGGCAACATTGAATACGGGCAAACCGGGATCGATGCTCTGGATTTCATGCCGAATCTGTGCTTCGAGCAGACTCGCCGGCAGTGACGTCCGCAACACCACGTTCACCTGCTTGCTGGGGTCTTGATAGGTCGAAACGTAGATATGGGGAACGCCATCGATGTCGAGACCATCACTCTTCATGTCCTTAATAATCTCGATGACAAACAGCTTACGACTTGTTGATTCTGCCCTTCATGCAGTGCGCCGCTGCGGGGGCCATGCCCACGTTATGCCTGGCGCTCGCCCCTAATGTGAGTCCAGATGGTGTCTCTCCTCCATCAGCGCGGCAGCGCGCTTGCCGACTTTCTTGAGCTTCACTTCAAGACTACGAAGCTCCTCCGGGCTTAGTTCAGAGAACACCTTCTTCATCTGCCCGGAATGCTTTCGAAAGGCGGAAACAATGAGATCCTTGCCGCGTGGGGTGAGGGCAACGATCCGAACGCGTCGGTCTTCGGCGCTCTCGACCCGGCTGACCAGGCCCTTCGCGACGAGGCGATCGACAGCGATACTGATCGAGCCTGGGGTCAGATCGACGATCGGGCCTATCGTATTGACGGGCAAAGGCCCATTGTGCAGCAGGAGTTCCAGCACGCCGAAATCCGAGAGGCCGAGTCCGGTCTCTTCAATACCAGCGGCTGCGTACCTTGTCAGGGCGCGCATCGCCTTCATCATTACTATCCAGACGTGGTCCGTCCCTTGAATGCCTCGGGTCATAAAAATCCTGAATCTCCTAGCAGTATACATCATCAATTATATTGACATCAATATAATTGACGTCATGCAATGGCGCCGATCGAAAAGGAGAACTCGGTTATGAGAACCGCTTCCGTAATCGCCCGTTATCTGGCGGGCGTGATCTTTCTTGTTATGGGTCTGAACGGCTTCCTGGACTTTATTCCCCTTCCCCCGCCAGCGGGTGTTGCTGGTCAGTTCATGGGTGCCCTTTATGGCTCGCATTACCTGTGGGTGATCTTCGCGTTTCAGGTCATCGCAGGTGTGCTTCTGCTGCTCAACCGCTACGTACCGTTGGCGGTGGCAGTGCTGGCGCCGGTGATTGTCAACATCCTTACTTTCCACGCCTTGATGGCCCCGAGCGGGCTTCCGCTGGCCCTCTTTGTGGCCGTGCTGTGGGCCGCGATCTTCATCGACGTGCGACCGGCTTTTTCCGGGTTGTTCCAGTCGCGCCTGGAGCCGCGGTCCTG
>CAVQVP010000005.1:0-230543 GCA_963717205.1 uncultured Acidobacteriota bacterium
GGAACTCTAATCATCGGCCCGAACGCGTCGAACCGGCTTTCGAGGCCAGTCTCCACAGACTCAGTATCAAGTATCTGGATCTCTACCTCATTCACACTCCCTATGCATTTCAGCGGGGCGATGAGCAGGACCCACGCGATCAAAACGGCAATGTCCTCTATGACACCGGGGTGACTTTGCTCGACACCTGGAGAGCAATGGAAAGCCTCGTGGACCACGACAGGTGCCGGGCCATCGGACTGTCGGACATCAGCCTGAATGAATTGATGCCCGTCTACGAGTCGGCAAGGATCAAGCCAGCCGTGGTCCAGGTCGAATCACATCCCTATCTGCCGGAAACGGAGCTTCTGGAATTCTGCAAAGAAAAGGACGTTGTGTTTTTGGCTTTCGCGCCATTGGGTCACGGAATGAGGCCAGGGGTGCTCGACGATCCTGTCATTTCGGCAATCGCCACACGAATTCGAAAGACGCCGGCACAGGTGCTATTGGCATGGGCGGTTCAGCGCGGCACGGCTTTGCTTACCACACCCAAAACCGCAGCTCGTGCGCGAGAGAATTTTGACATCTCTGCCCTTCCGGAGGATGCGCTAAACGAAATCAGTCGCATTCAGACTAGGCAGAGACTCAATGATGTGGTGAAAACAGGCGTCCCTGGTTTCATCGCACAAGGGAGATGAACATGAAAGCGAAAACGAGAGGAGTCCAATCATGCGTTCTGATATTGTGCTCGGAGGCATTTTCCCCAACTACGAACTGCCCGATCAGACGGGCACACTGCGCAAGCTGAGCGAGCTACAGGGCGAAGATCCACTAATCCTCACGCTTGCGCGCGGCCACTATTGCCCAAAGGAGCACCAGCAGCATTTGGAACTCGCCGCGTTCTACCCTAGGATCGCGGTGGCGTACACACAGATCGCCACGATTTCTACCGACGATCACCACACACTCCAGGAGTTTCGAGCATCGCTCGGAGCCGAGTGGACCTTCCTTTCGGACCCCGAGCGAACCATTCAGAAGGATCTCGACATCCAGGAGTACACCGACCCCGAGCATAATCCGATGATCCCGCATACGCTCGTGCTCAAGCCGGGCCTCGTGATCCACAGCATCTATAACGGCTACTGGTTCTGGGGGCGTCCATCGGTCGTCGATCTTTGGCACGATCTGCGCGTCGTGACGAGTGAAATCCGCCCAGACTGGGATCTGAGCACTCCTGGACTCCGCGAGGCATGGAATGCGGGTGACTTCTCGCGTTTCCACGGGTGGAACAAGCGGGCCAGTATGGAAGATGCCTCGATTGTACTGAACAAATAGCACAACCACCAACTTGCTCTACTGCGGTACCGAATAGCTAGGGAGGCAAATCAAGGCAGAGACACCAGAGACGAACATACTAGATTTCAGAGGTCGATGGGAGCCTCGATGGGTGGCGAGAATGTTTCACATCGATCGCGAGTAGGTCGATCGAGAGGGACATTCCCTCACGACGATCGTGCAAGCGATGGGATGACAAAAGCAGCGGGGGAGGAGTCCAGCTCACTCAGAATTCGAGAAACCAATCCAATGCTCGATAAACTTAAGTCACCGGAAAAGCAACAACCGATGCAGCTCACCACCGATTTTCTAGGAGAGGACCGCCACGAGTTCGTGGCAAAACTAGCTTACACGCTTTGGGAAGGGAGGGATCGTCCGTTCGGTTCACCTGAGGTTGACTGGTTCGCGGCGGAACGAGCTCTGTACTCGTCCTTGGTAGCGTCGGGTTCGGTTACTCCCTCTCCGAATGCCGCGCAGCACATAGCAGAACGGCTTTACTGGTAATTTGCGGAGTGGGGTTGCGGCCATCGCTTTCGTTGGCCGAGCACGCGAGGTTTGTAGCGAAAGTGCTTCCATGATTCTATGCGGGCAGATCGTACACGTGCTCAACTCTGAAGGAGCAAATCAATGCCGAATTGCTCGCGTTTCTTTTCGGTGCAAGCAGCGAGGGCTGAGGTCGTGCCGAAGCAAAATGAGTGGTCGAGGCGCCAACAATACTCAAGAGTTACGATAAAGAATGGAGGATCAGATGACGATTTCCAGTCAAACAGTTGAGCGATGTATAGAGGAGTGCTTGCAGTGCTCACGCTGGTGCGCTCAATGCCGCGCTGAGTCCCTGGACCAAGATCCGAGCATGATGAGGGACTGTATCCGACTTTGTAACGAATGTCTCGAATTGTGCCGAACCTGCGTAACCCTACTTACGGGCAGTTCCGGATTCGCTCACCGGGTGTGCAGTATCTGTTCCGAGCTATGCTCAGCCTGTGCGACAGAGTGCGGCAAATCCGAAGGTGAAACAATGAGGAAGTGTGCTCAAGCGTGCCGTCAATGCGCGGCTACATGCGCCGAAGTCGCACAAGCGGGCCCAATTCGGCGGGCTGCTGCATAAAATGAAAGTCTGGGCTGCCTTGCCCCGCCCTGTGAGGGACGCATCTTCGGATTGCCGGCGAAGGACGTAGGCACACATTCCAGCCTGTTTCGTCGATGGCGTTCACGATACTGCGGCGAGAATTCTTGTAGAACACTGAAAGTACGAGCTGAATGAACAACTGAATCAAGGATTTGCCTTTGTAGCACGCTTCAGGGCATTTTCAATCTTCACTCAAAGCTGAGACGTAGCCTCCCGCCACCAAGGTAATTCTGAGAGGGAAGCTCGGCGGTTGCAACTAGGAGTACTGTGGTTGACGCACGCATTCGTAAGGCGTGTCGTGGCCTTCACCGCGCTCATGCTGGCGAACGGTATCTGGCTGCGATCACGATCACAGCATAAGTCCAATGATTGGCGAAATGGTGAGTGACTGAGATGCAGGGGCTGTCGAAGACAATTCTTTCGGTACAAGGGTTAACAGTAAACTTGGATGGGCGCAGCATTCTATCGGGTCTGAGTTTTGAGCTCCATGCGGGGGAGATGCTTGCTATCATCGGCCCCAACGGTGCAGGAAAGACGGTGCTGCTGAAAACCCTTCTGCACCTCCTCCCGTACCAAGGGGAGATTCACTGGGTGGAGACTGCACGCATCGGTTATGTCCCGCAAAGGGTGGCCGCTGACCGGCAACTGCCACTGTCGGCGAGTGACTTGCTGAATGCCGAGGCCCGTTTCCTTAAATTGAGCCAGTCGGACATAGAGCGGGCGGCCACCGTGACCAATCTTACCGCTGAACTGCTGAGCGCGAACATCGGCATCCTGTCGGGTGGGCAGTTTCAAAAAATACTGATTGCCGCCGCACTTTTAGGGCGACCGAACGTGATCTTGTTCGACGAACCGACAGCCAGCCTCGACGAACTCACCGAGGAGCGCATCTATGAATTGCTCAACCGCATTAAAGAAGAGCAGGGCATAACCGTAGTTCTTGTCTCACACGACCTGAGTGTCGTCTACCGCTACGCCACAACGGTCCTGTGCATTGGCAAGGGGAAGCCTTGTTTTGGCCCACCGAAAGAAGTGCTCACTCCCGAGGCATTGGAGGCCCTTTACTCAGCTCCACCCAAGTTCTATCGGCACCTCCAGGACCACCACGGAGTCTGATTCCGACAACTTTATGTCATGGCTATCTCACACCAGCGCCGGTTACTCGATAATGCTCGCCCTTCTCTTCGCCGTGGCAGCCGGCCTGGTCGGAAGCTTTGCCTTGATGAAACGCATGCTTCTCGCTGGAGACGTCATTTCTCATTTGGCCCTCCCCGGATTCGGACTGGCGTTCTTGCTGAGGATCAATCCGCTGCTTGGCGCCGCGACGACACTTTTTCTAGGAACGCTGTTGATATGGCAACTGCAGAAGAAAACGGGGCTGGCAACTGAGAGCGCGATCGGCGTTGTATTCGCAGCGGCGCTTGGAATTGGGGCTGCCATAACACCTAGCGATGAGTTGATCGAGGCTCTGTTCGGGGAAAATCATGCGACTTCGCTGCTTGGCTTTCTTCTGGGTGCTTTCGCAGTGGCTTTCATCATTGCCGCGATCTGGAAACTGCGAGACCAACTCGTGTTGACTCTGTTCTCTCCGGAACTGGCAATGGCGACTGGAGTAAAGGTCGATCGCGTCGACCTCTTCTTCCTCTTGCTCTTCAGCTTGACCATACTCGTGGGATTGCGCTTCATGGGGGCACTCCTGGCAGGTTCCTTGATTATCCTGCCGGCAGCCATTGGACGCCGTCTGACCAACAAGATGTCCCACTTTCTGATTGCTTCGTCAGTCGCGAGCGCCGTGTCGGTTGGGGCTGGGTTACTGCTGAACGCTATGGTTCCGAAATTTGGTGCTGGACCATCGATCGTCATGGTAGCGGCCTTATTGTTCGCGATCTGCCTGTTTAAGTGACCTTAGAAGTCTGGGCTCGACGCGTCTGCGCTGTTCGCAAAGCAGTCCTAACAGGAAGGCAAGGAACTCTTCAAGCGAGCGGGTTTGATCTAGCGGTCGGTGTCGACTTCTTCGACACGGCCCTGGAACTTGCCCCGGGGGGATTCGAGTCCGGGCTTAACCGCAGAACGAATGCAGTCCACGAATTGTTCCCGAATTTTACTAAAACGTTTCTGTAGCGCCATCCGTGCCGCGTGTTTTCTGTTAGTTACGAGTGAAATGGTCACTGTCTCGGCAGAGGCCGCAGTCCCACTTACCTTTTTCTCTTGTCTTCTGATCCCGAACATTTCTACACCGACTCCTAGGCGAGCATCGGCGCTCGTCACAGAGTGGTCACAATAAAGAGGCCATATTTCGGGGAAGTCGCCGTGAAGGCTCCCTTGATTCCGGCGTGACTTTCTAATCTCCTCCCGCACGGGTCGGACCACTCGGCCCGGCCGGCAATAGCTCCGGATGGAGGTTTCGCAGCCAAGCTAGGGTGTTGTCCTTGAGTTCCTCCGCGAGTTTCACCATCGCTTCCAATTCCTGATCTGACACGGCACCTGCAACGTCATAAACCGATTTGTTCCTCTTATTGTTGAACGTCTTGAATCTTTGAATGACCTTCGGGTTGGCTTTTATGGTGAGTTCGAGAGATTCGATTGTTTTTACGTGGTGACCCGCTTGGCTAACGGTGCGAAGACCGGAGGCGCGGAGCGCTGTCGTCGCGATGCAGAGCGCGGCATTGAAAGCAGCGATAAATCGAAGGTCGGTCGAAACAGCTTCGACCTTTGAATCCGCAAGGCTACGATCCACAATTCCCAGAAGATCCTTGATCTCACCTGTGCTGGTCGGCTCCCGCCTTAGCCAACCGTACTCCACCCACTTTTCTAAGCTCATCCTCGTCTCCTAGCAAAAATTCCTTTTGGCCTTTGAGCACGGCGGTCAAAAAATGATTCCCGCTCGCAAGTTTCGACTTGAATTCCTCGACGGAATACACGGTCGGGTTGATAGGGCGGCCGATGTTTTTCTCCACTGTAGAAAGCCGCGAAAGGATCTCGTCAAGTGTGGCCTTCCCAACAACCATTAGATCAACATCACTGTGTGCCGTTTCTTCCTCGCGTGCGACGGAGCCGTAAACAAATGCCACAAGGACTCGCTTCGCCAAAGGATGCAATGCCGATTGCAAGACGCTAAAGATGCCAATTGTCTTGTTCACCAGGGCCTGCATCTCTCGAAATATGGGGGCGTGTCGGTTCGCCTGATAGAAAACTTGGCTGCCCAGCGAACTGCGAATGATAAGACCCACTTTCGAGAGGTTTTCAAGCTCTCGTTGAACCGCGCCAACGCTGGCATCTACTTCGCGTGCAATTTGGCGTGTGTAGAATGATTGATCGGCCCTGCCATAGAGCAGGGCGAGGATAGCGCCCCGCGTGCGTCCGAACAGAAGGTCCCCGAGACCGTTGCGTGTACTCATTCCGAGAACAATTGTACTCAGGATGAGAACGCATTTCAAGGGTTAGCTTCGATTCGCTTATCCTCTTTAAGTGTTCTCGTTTAATGGTTCGGCCGACGCTTAGGCGAACATCGGCGCTGGTCACAGAATGGTCACAATAAATCGGCCATCTTGACGGATTAAGTTGTTGAATGAAAAAGGGTTTAGGCTCAAAGATCGCAGCCCTGAAAAGGCTGGCGTCGGCGGTTCAACTCCGTCCCTGGCCACCACATTTCAATCACTTCCGTCCGCCCTCAACCCTGTTTCTGTTCCATTCTGTTCCAAAAATCACGCGGACGCGCCGGGGTTTGCCTCGATTTTCCTTGGCAGCGGACTGATTCAGCTAAAGTGTATAGTTTGAACTCGACCTTGCGGACCACTATGCAAAGTTCGGAACACATTGCGGCTAAAGATGAGGCACTGGCGTTTCTTGGGGAGCTAGAAAGAACCCTGAACAATAGCCTACCCGGCCCCGCCGAGATGGAGTCACGGATTCGGCAGACGGTTGCGGCAGCCAAGGCCGACGACAAACAGAAACACTTGCGTCTTCCGGAAGCGGCGTTTCTCAACGGGAAGGTACTACCCATTGTCTTCGAGATGATCCAAACCCACAGCGGATTGTCCAAAGATCAGTCGCGGCTTGCTCTCTTGAATGAGTACCATCGGTCAATGCCCGAGATTTCCTGCTATTCACCCATTCGTTGGGAGCGTCACCCGTTCAAGAAAGTTGTAGGTACTGCTACTGACATCTACCGGGATTGGGGCGATCCCGAAAAAGGTCACGGCTTGACACAAAGCTGCCCTGATTTCTCGTTGCGCGATCCGTTTCCGCATTCCATATTATTCGAGGGGAAGTATTTTCCACGGCGCGGCGGCTCGGTTGAGTACGCACAGCGGCAGTTGGTTGCGTCGATATATCAAGCGTTCTTCTATCTCGGTCTCCCACGCCTCGCCCCTACGAAGAAGCATCCAGAGTGGGGTTACGACTATGCGTGTCTTTTAGCCTACGACGCATCGCCGCAAGGAACTCTCAGGTCGGCATGGACAATGCTGCATCCCGAGGTACAGCGTGGTTTTTGGGAAGGCGCCAACGTGTACGTTATGATCCTCCGAGGTGCGACCGAGATGTAGCACTACTTCAGTCCATTGTCGGTTTTCTCAGGCTGCCGCAGAATCGACCTCGCACCTTCAAGGGCGTTGGTCGTCGCTGATCCTCGCCTTCAACCCGACCATCCGGGGTCATATAGACATCGTGGATTTTCGTCAGCGTGGGTTCCGAAGCGGTGCGCCGCTGAAATTCCGGACCCTACCTAGGTAGGGGGTAGCCACCCCTAGCTACAGACCGGTGACGTCGAAGTATCAGGCTTTGGGGTTTCGTTCGGGGTCGCAGCTTCTGCCATTTCGCCTCCCCCGCGATGTGAAATTCATTGGCTGCACATCCTTCCATGGTTCAGAGTGGCGACTTTGTTAACTGGCTTAAAGAATCGGCTCAGTGACTGTCCTTTGGGATTTGTTCCTCAGATGCTATCGAGAATTCTGAACCAACGGTCTCGCTCCACCTATGCCGCTTCCTCCTCCTGTCGTGAATGGAGAAGTTCGACTCTATGCAAGATTTGTCAGCTTGACAGCCTCGAGAAGGCTGGGCAGACTTGTGTGGCCGTACCGCCTTACCTGCTCGAACGAGTCGGCTTGCAACAGGGCAGATTGGTCGGTACCACTTCGGCCCTAGCTATGCAAAGTCAAAAAAATCACGGAGGATCATTATGAGATCAAAGGTTGTTATGTGTATTGGCCTGCTGTTCCTTCTAGGGGCCGCACTGCCAGCATCAGCCCACGTCACCCAGCATTGCACGGTTGGTTTTTACAAAACCCACCCTCAATACATCACTAGCGGAACTTGCACGAATTTTACCTTCAATCAGAGCACCCTGGTCAGCGCACTGTTTCCCGACGTAGATTCTTGCGTGGGATCGATGACATTGCTGCAACTCTTGAGTGCGCCATCGTCGGCTTGCGGCGGAGCCAGCACTTTGGCAGGTGGGGAGATCATTTTGCTTCGCCAGGCGATCGCTCGACTCTCAAACGCCGCGAACTCTGATCCACCTTCGTGCGATGCCATCTTTGGCACCCTAAAGAAAACCAATGCCACAATCGATGGCGCAATCGCGACCGACGATCGAAACGAGTTGATCGCGCTAGGTGCAATTTACGATTCCCTAAACCAGGGTTCTTGCACGCTACAATAGCTCGAGGCTGCGGTAGCAGAGTCTCTTTGCTACCGCAGTTTCGAAATTATAGATCCGCTTTTGAGAACAAGACCCTAGTGCGAATCTCTTTTTTTACCGCATCGTTCTGACCAGCCCCGGAAAACTGGGATTACTGTCCTCGAAAAGTCCTTTGCGAACACTACTCGGCTCAGAGACTTGATTATTGCTGCTCCAATGGTTCGTATTTTATTTGCCCTCAGTGCAACCCTCCAGAACCTGCCGCACGGGAAAAGTCCTCGATGACGAACTGGCGCAAGCCGCCGGGAAAGAAGATGTGTTAAACGCGTTGAGTTGGCCACCAAAATCATTTGCCTTCAATAATTTACCCCTCATCCTTAATCCGACACATCGCGCTGATGTTCTTGTAAATCGATCCTCTTCGATATTCATAATCCTCTCTGTCCGTTAGGGTTAACGAGTGGAAGAGAGCAGACCAGAAGGGCTTGGCGTCTGCCGTTAGCATTAATAAGGTTGGGTATTGCAGGAGTGAGGTCTATTTCTCCGGGCCTCTGCTTGTCGCGACAGAGGCCGGGTCTTCGTTCCGCCGGGTACAAAGAAGTGTTTAAATATTTAGCGCTGTAGTTCTGTTCCGTGGGTTTGAAAAGGTTCGATACAGATCATGGCTCCAGTTTGAAATTGCTACCATAACTCCTATGCTGTTTGTCCTTAATATGTGCTCCTTGGAAAAGCTCCGACTGAACGACCAGTTCGCCTTGGGGATTACAATGTAGAATCCACATTGCGAGCAGGGGAACTCACCCGGCTCTTTAAGTTCGCGTGTTCGGACCTGTTTTGCTCCAAAGGCGATTGCCAAGCAGCGTAAAGGGAAAACTCGCTCCGACACGGGTGGGGGGAAACGGCGTGGCCACATCCCCGCCGCCTCGACTTCTTCTCTGCCCGCATGCCGACAGGCGGCTCCGCAATATTCTTGGCGCGACCATTTCAGACTACAAAGTCTGTCCGTGTACTGACATCTCGTTATCGAGCGAAATCGTCAGACTTGCGATTTTCCGGGACAACGAGAGAAATCCACTAAGCTGTGCCGTAAGCGCCTCTTGCGACTTTCCCGAATCGTAGGTCTGAATTGTTTTTTCTAGATCCTCAACCGAGATTCTGAAACCATTGTGTCTATCCGAGGTTTTCCCCGACATCCGATTGGCCATACCATCCAGCACATCAGCGAGACGTTTATCGAACTCTTGTTGTGCTCTAGCCACCGGCGCGGGCATTTCAAAACCGGGGACCTGGAGGCGGTATCTCCACAAAGCAACCCGCGTTATGAAAAGCATCCGCAACCGCGGCTGCCAGCGCAGGATTCGACGGCGCAAAGTAAGGTCCTGCTGCCGGGAAACGCCGGTACCCAATAGCACGGCATCGGCGAGCGCTCGCACTTCGTCAAAACTACTGTTGATCATGTCACGCAGCGAAAAGGTGCGTTCGGCGGCAACTCTCAGATTCTTCGAAAGGGGTTCTCGTGAAAGTTGAGCCAGTAATCGCAGGCTGGAAATAAACGCCATCTTCATCTCCACAGCCACGGGTGCACTCCAGAGCTGATCAAATGCAAGCCACATCATGCACAGTCCCAAGCCAACCCCAACGACTCGGTCTCTTGCCGCTGCAAGCGATGTCTGTCTCGCGAACTCCTGTAAATTCATGAGGCAGAAGATAACAACGATCTGAAATCCGAAATATGACAATCGCGGGCTTGATGTCATGAACCAAGCGGCGAGTGCTATGACCAGTGTGAAGAAAATCGTGAATCCAGGAATCGAATCGATGTGCGGTAGAATGAATATCTCCGAGCCTATCCCGATAAGAAACCCGCCCACCACGAAGGCAGCGAAGCGCACGATCTGCCTTTGACGAGACGCTCCGACCGTTGAAACGGCCGTCAGCAGGCACGTGGCCATCGCGGGCGCGCCGATGCCCGGCCAGGCAATGGAGTTGTAAATGATGTAACAGCCACTAGCTGCCAAGCACCCTCTCAGTGCGAACTTGAGGTGTTCGGTATTAACGAATGCGTCCTGATGCATAAGTTTCGATCGCGACATGTCGCGTGAAGCCGGCAGGTGCACTTTCATTGACTCAGAGTCCGTAAACGCTTGAGGAATGAAGGAAACTATATTCTGCATTTCGGTCAATAACGGAACATGGGAGAAGGCATGGTCAGAATCAAAGTGAATGGAGCTTGAAAGTCGCCGGTTCATTAGATCAGTGCGAATGGTCGCGATGGTGGCTCCCAAAGCACGCAATTGCTTCTCATCGCTCTCGGTAGGCTCGAAGCTAAGTTCAGTCAGGGTGGCGGTAATGTCGACGAGCCTTCCAACCAGCGCAACAACACCACTCATTTGCACCCTGTATTGAGCCGAATAGTCAGAACGCCGGAGGAGGCGCCGCAAGCTCGATGTTCCAAGCATCCCGAACCTGATGACTTTATTTTTGCTTGCGTTGTCTGGGGGACAGCCCTCGGCGTAGCAAGCTAACAAACTCTCTACCGCGGACAATCGTTCGGCGATGGGCAACACAATATCGTCGCCCGGATTTACACGGGCAAACGCCAGTTCTACTGCGACCGAAATCACGGCTCCTATCGATACCGCCAATGTGAGCCAAAGCGTATCTTCCACATTAGTTTCGGCAGATACATGGCGATCCCGTATAGGAACGGCGACCGCGATCATAATGGCGAACGTCGAGGCTGCGCCGTAATTGATCATCGCACTGAGGGCATAAAAAGTCAGAAAGAACGAACCAATGACCCAGAGAAAATGCAGGATCGGAACGCTGATAACAAACCCAGCCGAAATCAAGACATAGGCCGCGCCAATTCCCACAGAGAGGAGTGCTGCTCCAGCTGATTGCAGCGTGGCCCTGGGGCTCTCGCGCAAAACGATGCCTGTGGCCGCAACCGTCTTCCCGCGAGAGATATATCGTGCTCCAAAGAACTGGGCCGAGCACACCTATTCGAATCTCATTTACTGGAACGAGGCTGAGCACGGCGGCCATTTTGCCGCGTTCGAACAGCCGGACATTTTTGTCGAAGAAATGCGTTCCGCGTTTCGAAAATTAAGGGAGCAATAACGAAATGTCATCGGTTGCCTCTTTTGCGACAAGTCACCCTGAGCGGCCCCGGCGAGGCACTGTCCATGGAGTTTAAGGAAGGAACGACGAATGGGATCGAATGATCAAGAGAAGATAAAGATCGCTCGCGAATATTTCATGAGAGCTGACCAGGGAAGTTCAGACGTCCTTGAACTGTTCCACGAAGATGCCGAAGTCTATTTCCCTAAATTCGGATTTGGATTCGGACGGAACTCGTTTCTTGAAATAGTTAAGGGATTCGAGGGAACCTTGGAATCCATTCAACACGATTACGACCGTTTGACTTTCATTCCTTCAGCCGACTATCTCGTCGTTGAAGGAACTTCACAGGGCAGAATGTCCGGCAAGTCATGGGCTGGGGGCAAAACTCCCGGTGGTCGTTTCTGCAACGTCTTCAAGTTTCGAGATGGACGAATATCGAGCCTGCACATCTATCTTGATCCCGACTATACAGGCGAGGATGAGGTGCGGTTTCGATGGGGTAAGGACCGTCAGTGGTGAAAGCGATGACCATCCGTCAGGTGGTTTTTCTTTCAATAGGAAAAGGATCAGCTGGCCCTGGCACCTTGAACCGATATTTGTTGATTTTGAAACGCTTGATTTTCGAATCGAGCGATTCGTGCGGGCAGCCCGAGTTTCGTGGCGGCGCCGGATGGGCCGAGACCTGTCCATAACATTCCTCTAGTGCGGTTTCGATGATTTCCTTCTCCTGCCGAGCGAGGACACGACTAAGCGTACTCACGCGGCTACGGGCATGTCCGAATGCCCGAGGCACCGGCAACCTAGAAAAATGTATCAAGGTGAACTGGCTTACTCAATAAGGCTGGCGAAGCAGAGGAACGTCGAAAAGTTAGACCTGCTGCTTTTTCAATTCGCTAAGGCGGGGAAATCTTCCCGACTGATACTCAGCAAAGAGCCTGGCAATGTCCTGCTTCGAGTCTCCTATAAATGGGCCATAGGATACGATTGGGTCTCCCTGGGGTTGTCCCGCATATAACACCAGCCGCGCTCCGGATTCGCCGGCGACCACACGCAACACGCTCGTACCGCTGTCAGTCGGCCGATCGAGCCAACCGACCTGCCCAGTGTTCAGCTCGGTGTCGCCGATTCGAACCGAACCATCAATGACAAATGCAAAGCCGTTGTAGGATGCAGCTATGTCCAACTCGGCCGAGGCGTGTGGCTCTAAATTGATCTCGACCATCGTGACCGGTACATGGTTTCGCGTGCCTGACTGAAGGCCGGCCGAGGAACCGCTATAAACTCGGATCTCAGCGCCTTTTTCGCGGCGCACCGGAACCTCATCGACGTTAATCGTTTGAAAACCGGGGGCAGTCCAGCGTTTGTTCTTGGGTAAGGTAAGCCACAGCTGAAGCAGGCGGACCTTTCCTTTGGTCCTGACGTCTTCGCTGTGAATAATGCCGCTGCCCGCGGTCATCCACTGCACTTCGCCAGCGTTGAGTGTGCCGCCCTCATCGCGGTCAAAGATCGCGCCGTCGAGAATGAGAGTCACGGTTTCAAAACCTGCATGCGGGTGAGGACCACCAACTGGCCGGTCGCCAATGTCAAGATGATCGTCCATCAACAAGATGAAGGGATCGTTCATCTCGAAGTTTTCGGGAGACACGACAGGCGCAGCTAGATGTCCCGGACCGACGAATCCAGGTGCCGCTGGAGGAACGTTAACCACGCGAGTGATAGTGCGTTGTTGCGACATGTCTTCTCCTTCTGAAATCAATTCCCCGTTCACTCAAAACGCTTACTGAACGGGCGCTTGCGCCATTCGAGTGCCGTATCGCCGATCATGCAACTCAGCACGCAAGTACCATTCCTCTCATACTGCGACGCAATTTATGCCTGTGTCGCAGCCTTCGCGCTGAAGATGCCCTTGAAACTTTCGCGGTACTGCAGGAAAACCAGAATCCACAACACGCAAGCGACCAGAGCCGGCGCGATGGTGCCCGGTGACATCGTCAGGTGAAACGCCAGGATGTTGTAGAGCTCCGCAGCCAGCAGTGTCAGCGCAAGTGGCACGAATCGGCCGAAGAGCAGCAACAGCCCACCAAACACCTGCCCCGCGAAGAAGAACGCGGCAAAGTGCGATGCAACGATGGCGCCAAAAAACTGTAACGCCAGCGGATTCGTGGGCGGCGGCTGGTGGATAAAGTTGAGAAATCCGTTCAACCCAAAGACCGTAAACATCAGGCCCAGTAAATAGCGAGCAACAATTGAAGTAGTTTTCATGAGTGTCCTCTCTTAGAAGGTCTGCGCGTGCGTCTGCACGGCTTGAAGGTGTGGTGCGAGAAATGTGTTCCGGTCCTTCCCCTGGTTCAGCGCGCTGGTCCCACCTGCGGTGAGGAAGGTCGCGTCTGTCACGCCAAGAAAACCAAATACGGACCGCAGATACGGCTCCACGAAATTGAACGAGGCCATCCGCGTCTGGGCGTCGTAGATCCCACCCGTTGCGATGATGAAGGTTGCCTTCTTGCCGGTGATCAGGCCCTTCGGCCCTTTCTCACTGTAGGAAAAGGTCCTGCCCACGCGCGCAATCTGGTCAATCCAGAGCTTGAGAACCGAAGGCACGCCAAAGTTATGCATTGGCACTCCGATGACGTACTCATCGGCCTGCTCCAATTCGGCGAGCAGAGAGTCGGAGAGGGAAAGCAATTCCTTCTGCTGGGGAGTGCGCGCCGCTTCCGGCGTGTAAACGGCGCCGACCCATTCCGCATTGATTGGCGGCATGGCCGTCGCGTTGAGGTCTCGGTCAATGACCCTTCCGTCCGGGTGCGCAGCCTTCCATTGAGTGACGAACGCAGCGGTTAGTTCGCGGGAGACTGACCGGCCGTAGAGTGGGCTGGAATCGATATGAAGTAGCGTCGACATTGAGAATTCCTCCTGCACGACATATGATGAGTAGACGACATATGTCGATTCAAAGAAAATAAACAAGTGTCGCTTTGGTCCGTAAACGGCGTATGCTTTCATCAATATAGAAATGGCCCAGCTTCTCCAACCCGAGGCCGAAACGACGGATCCGCGCATTCTGCGGAGTCGCCGCATGCTCATGGACGCATTAGCCAGGCTATTGATGAAGAAAGGAGTTCGAGGACGTCTCTGTGCAGGAGATCGCTGACGAGGCCACGTTGAACCGGGCCACCTTTTATCTGCACTATGCGGACAAGAACGCGTTGTTGCAGGCTATGACGGAATCCCGCTTCCGCAATCTGATCGAGCGCCGAGCCATAACGTTTACCGACTGCAATGGAGCATTGCGCGCCATTGCACTCGGCGTGTGCGACTATCTTGCGGAGAGCACAGGCTGTCCCACTCAGTTGTCGCGGATGGCGCTCGAAGGCTCGATCATTCCTATCGTTGAGGATATGTTCAAGGAAGGACTTGCCCATCATGGGATGGCTCCCGATGCGGACGCGTCACTACCCGCGACCACCGCTGCCTGGGCCGTTTTTGGAGCCGCACGCCGCTGGTTTCAGACTCCGAATCGTGTCCCCGCGGAGGAGATGGCAGCCAGGATTGAAACCATGGTGAGTCCGGTCCTTTTCGGCCCCTCTTAATAGCAGAGCGGAGAACAACCAGTAGCAGGCGGTATCATCGTGTAGCGTTTGAAGGCGGCCGACGTCGGCCGCTTTTTTTTGCAAATCGGGATGTCCAATGCAGTTGCGCAACGGCTTTGGAAAGGAAGAGAAGCAGCTTTTCCAGTAATCCGCAGACTAGCGCACATAGCCCACATCGGCGGTTTGAACAAGCAGACGGGTACGACCACGCTGAATGTCGCTCCGCTAGATGGGTGATTCTCGGCCCAGAGCCGGCCGCCGTGGGCCTCGACGATGGACCGTGATATTGCAAGGCCGATCCCCATACCTGTTTTCTTTGTAGTCACAAAAGCGTCAAAGATTCGACGCCAAGCTGGACCTATGGATGGGGATGCCGCACGGGTTCGTCACCAATGTCGGCGGATTCAACGCCGCTACGCAGGCGCTCAAGGCAAGCGGAGCATTTCGTGGCCAAAGTAACTGTGCGTGACCCCTGTTGCGATAACCAAAATGTCATAGCGGAGGGGAACATCCTTCTGCTCCTGATTGCTGACATAAACACACTTTGCATCTTTATTGACTCCGCCGACTTCCCCAAGAATTACGGTCGTATTTCTTTGTTTCTGCAGAAGTCCACGGATCGGAGACGCTATTTGAGCAGGAGACAGCACGGTTGTCGAAACTTGATAGAGCAGAGGCTGAAAGAGGTTGTGATTCGCTCGGTCAATCACCCAGATCTCCGCTTCTGCATGTCTAAGCGCCTTAGCGGCGGCGAGCCCTCCAAAGCCGGCACCGATGATCACGATTCCGTTCATTCATGGCCTCAATTTGTGATTCAATTCCTGAGTCCTCGTTGAAATCGCGTTGTTTCAGGTAACGCGATTCCCGAGGGGCACATGCGACTCGACCATGGCTCGGATATCGCGGTTCTCCAAAATCAAGCTTTGGCGCTCGTGCGTCTGTCGCAGCAAAAGATCCACCATGGCGCGGGCCAGATCATCGGCGCGAATGACCTGGTTCGGGAACAGCACCCGGAATACCGGATAGACCATGCGCAACAGCCGGTAGCTGAAGTTTGGTTCGTTCCGCGGCTCGACGGGGTAGATATACGCAGGCCGGAAAAGGTAAACATGCGGGAAACCCGCCGCTAGCACTGCGTTTTCAGCCTCTCCCTTGTAGCGCGCGAACGCAAGCCGGCTTCGTCCTGTCGGGTCGGCGCCGTTTCCGCTTAGGAATGAGAACGCCGCACCGGGGCTGCTACCGCGGAGAACACGTGAGAACTCGACGGTATAGTCCACGGTTATTCTGTGGAGTTCCGCGTCCGACACCGAGCCAGTGTAGGTCCCCAGGCAATAGACCACCGCATCCTGGTTCGAGAGTGCGTCTGCGAGCGGGGAACAGTCTGCGAAGTTCCGATGCAGAACTTCTTTCAGCTTCGGATGTGAAATGCCAAGTTTCTTGCGGCCAATCGACGTAACATTTTTCACGTCTGAGTTGTCGAGCGCGTAGCGAAGAGCGTAGCCGCCGACCATTCCAGTCGCACCGACAACGACAAGACTTTTTTGGCCGACCGTTAGGTTGGTCATCGACGCATCTAAAGACGCCTGGTTTGTAGTTGTCATAAATTTCACGGTTCTCGACCCGGCGCAGTCACTCCCAGGACTCGTTCCTGAACCTGCCAACTAAAAACGCGACCGTAGTCGCTATGTAGAGAACCCCCGTCACCCCTTCCAGTGCCGTTAGAATACGGGCCATTCCGCTGAGCGGCACGATATCGCCGTATCCGACGGTCGAGAGCGTTATCAGACTGAAATAAAGCAGCTCGGTCTGACCGGTCAGATGGGTCGCTTCCAATCCGGATTGAACCCGGCGAGAAAGCGTCTATCGCTAGATAAATCGCCGCCCACAGCAACCCAAGCAATAAGTAGATGTTGACAGCAGTGTAGAGCTCCGCCTGAGCGACCGAACGAGAATTCCTGAGATATGAGAAAAGACCTGCGGCGGTGAGCCCGAAGAAAGCAGCGAGAAATGCCCATCGAATTCCGGTCAGCGTCGGGCTTGGGAACGTATTGCCCGATCTCGCTATTGATCTCGGTACCGTCGCAACGAGGTTGGTACCGATCAGGCTTCGCATAGCCGTCGTATGGAAGGGGACGACCATCGGACAATGACGCTTAGCGCCGATCGCAGATAATCTCTTCTCCGGTATCGTCTGGATTCCTCCTACTATGTTAATCCCGATGTGATCGGCGGCCAGGTACTGCTTCAGCGTTAAAGCTCGTTTGAAAGGACTTCCTTTCGCCACCACACAGACGAGGTCAACTTCAAAGATGACCTCACTGGCGAAGTGTGCTGGGGCAGTTCCGTCATCGGCAACGAGTAACAGATCTATCCTGCCTTTCTCGGCGGCTTCAAACTGCGCATCATGCAACGGCAGGAAATTGAACGACACTTTGCCTGCCGAACATGGGGATGTCGGGATCGGCGTCCTTCCAGTGGGTTAGGAAATCTTTATAGGCGGCGAGCGCCCGCACGCGGGCGGCATCGGCATCCGCTCTCTGCGAGATTGCTAAGCTGCCTCGGAGTATGGGGTGGGGGTGCCAATTAAGTCTTGTCGGAGGCGCTCAATTTGTGCCGCCGCTTCTTTCATCTGCTCAGCATATTCGTGCCCCTGTCGTGGAAGAAATGAACCGTAATTCTCCAGCAGCAATCCTGAAATCGTGTTGATGGCAGTGATCTCAGAGCGCGCTTGGCCGGAAAGGGCAGAGGTTAGTTTTTGTAGCTGTAAATCACGCACCGCTAGCTTTTCTCTGCTTTTAGCGGCTTCTTCTTCCAGCACTCGCCCATGCCGTCTCATCAGCCCGAACAAACATACTGCTATTAGAAGCATGGCGGAATTAGAAGCGATGCTGATCCACAAAAAATTCTTCAGTTTGGCAGATTTCTCGCTGTCGAGTTTGGCGAAATTGCCGCTTTCCGACGACGTTAACGAGGACACAATCGGGCGAATCTTATCCATGTAGTCCTTGCCTTCGTTTGTATCCACAACCCTGAATGACCGAAGGCGGTACCCCTGTTGGCGCAAATTAATCGTGCGCTCCATCTCAGCCCGCTTTGAACTAGCCAAAGACTCCAACTGCGATTCCAATGATCGTTCGCGCTGCGTCCGAGACGAGAGCCCTGCGCGAAGATTGGCAAAATCCATTTCGATTCTCCCCTTCGCGCCATCGTAGGGCTGCAAGTACGTAGCATCGCCAGTTAGCAGGAATCCGCGCTGACCTGTTTCCATATCGGTCAAGTCTCTCAATACACCCGAGACTTCCGCTTGGATCCTGGAGCTTTCCATGGTGAGCGCCGTAATTTTCTGCATCCCTTCTAAATGATTGACGGCAAGATACGCATTCCACGCCATAAGTGCGAGTAGCGTGGGAACTCCTATTTGTAGAGCAAGTTTTCGAATCATTTAATTGTGCCCCTTTCAGGCAAGGTTCAGAACACCCGCAGTTTTGATTCGAGAGGCTTTGCAAATCTCCTCCGCAACCTTGACTGCCGCATTGTTGCTACGGGCCGGACCTTCTGCTGACATTACGGAACTGGCAGCCAGCGTGAAAAGCACAGCATCTTCCTGATTGTCGAAATAAAGGATCACTTGATTCGCTGACATGTGCATAGCTCCTGCTGATGGTACTTAGGGGATAATAGGCTGATTCAGCGCAAGAGCAACGTTATCTGTTTTGGTGCGCGGATCACAGAATCATCGGCAACGCCATCTGCGAACGAAACGAGGATTTCGAAGGATCGGAAAGTCGGAAAGCCGCCTCCCAAACGACTTACCTGACCTTCACCCCGTATTTCTGCGTGAAGGGTGGGAGGATTCCGTTCAGGCGCAGGTACTCGACTAGCTGTCCGTAGTGGTCGGTGATGTGCCAGACCGCAATGACCGAGATACCCAGCTTGGTGTTCGGTCCGGCATAGCGGCCTTCGACACGGTCGAGCGCATTATTCGCCGTGAGCGTGGCGAGGACACGATTTGAGTAGTCGAAAGAATCCTTGAGATACTTGATCAACTCGGCTTTGGTTTTCGCTGGATCGTGCCCACCCTTTTCGCAGTCCTCGGGCGGTTTCTTGCCCTCAAACTCGTTGAAGAAGGCGAATTGAGCACAGGCGACGTGCTTTACTTGCTCCCCGAAGCTGCGCACGCCATCGAAATTGCCGACCGTGGGGACGTAGGAATACTTGCCCTCAGGCATGGCTTCAGCTAGCCCGAGAAAGTTCCCTTCCGCGAACTGGAGCGTGCCGCTGACGCTCTCCGCGATGGACTTGGGAATGTCATCCGGCTGGGCGGCTTGCTTGGTTGCGGAGTCCTGTGGCGTTGCAGATTTCCCGACAGCAGAGACAGCGACGCCACACATGACAAGAAGGGCAGCAACACGAAAAAGGCGCATTCTAGCCTCCGGTATTCCGAAACAAGGATACTTCTGCCACAGAGGGGAAGTCGAATGTGCGGGCTCTTAGCTCTGGTGGTTCGGAAGGGGTTAAATTTTGAGTCAATTCTATGCGGCCTTTCGCCCCCCTGTTTTTGGGATCGGGCGGCTAGCCAGCGTCTACACGTTTCTGAGACTGGCGCGCCGATTCTCAGAAAGACTAGCTTGCGCCGTCGACGCAACTGCCCCTACAGTATTCACTGTATTGGGCATCTCTCGGCAGAATCACTAGCATAAACGGGGAGTTCGGCGCTCTGATCGAGCGCTTCACCCAGTATTCGACGATAATCTAAAGAAGGCCAGGTTGTTGCTACCACCAGGATATGAGCGAGCGGAAGGAAGCAGAAGAAATAACGGGTCTGTTGGCTGCCATTGTAGCTTCATCCGATGATGCCATTATCAGCAAGAACCTTGATGGCACCATCACGAGTTGGAATAAGAGTGCGGAACGGATATTTGGGTACACGGCCGAAGAAGCCATCGGGCAACACATCACTCTGATTATTCCACTGGAACGCCACCCCGAAGAATCAGATATTCTCGCCCGTCTCCGACGAGGGGAGCGCGTTGACCATTTCCATACCGTCCGGAGGCGTAAGGATGGCACGCAGCTTGATGTCTCCCTGACGATCTCTCCGGTAAGAGATTCTACGGGGCGGATCATCGGAGCCTCAAAAGTGGCGCGGGACATTACACCGCAAAAGCGGGCTGAACAAGCATTGCGGGAAAGCGAACAACGTTTTCGGGTGATTGCTGATGCTTCGCCCATCATGGTCTGGATGTCGGGAACGGACAAGCTTTGCTATTACTTCAATAAGGGATGGTTGGACTTCGTCGGGCGCACTCTCGAACAGGAGTCCGGCAATAGGTGGGCAAAGAATGTGCATCCAGAAGACTTCGACCGCTGCTGGCAAATCTACGCCAGCAACTTCGATGCTCGTCGTCCATTCGAGATGGAATACCGCCTGCGGCATCACACTGGACAATACCGTTGGATTCTTGACCGTGGGGTGCCGCGCTACGAGCCTGATGGAACGTTTGAGGGATATGTAGGTGGTTGCCTCGACATCCATGACCAAAAAGAGGGGGCAGAAAAGGTTCGCATTGCCGGCGAAACGTTGCGCCTGATGAAAGTACAGGATGAAGAACGACGACGTATTGCCCGCGAATTGCACGATAGTGCTGGTCAGACGTTGACGGTTCTTGGCCTGAGTCTCGCGCAACTCGTCCAGAAGGCAGAAGTCAGTGCACCGGAATTGGCTAGAGAAGGAAAAGAGATCGAGGAAGTGGTTCAACAGTTGCATCGCGAGATACGCACAACTTCCTATCTCCTACATCCCCCACTGCTGGACGAATGTGGTCTCGCGTCAGCCCTTAACTGGTACGTAGAGGGGTTAGCACAACGCAGCGGCATAGCGATCAAGCTGGACATTGCCGACGATCTTGGAAGATTGCCCAGCGACATGGAGCTTGCGATCTTCCGGTTGGTGCAGGAGTGTCTTACAAACATCCACCGTCATTCGGGAAGCAAAAGTGCGGACATTCAGGTGTTCGTCGAGGCGGAATACCTGCACATTGAAGTCTCGGATCAAGGCAAAGGAATACCGCCCGAACGCCTAGCAGAAATTCGATCAGGGGGTTCAGGTGTGGGCATCAGGGGTATGCAGGAGCGGCTACGTCAACTCGGTGGTGAAATGCGCATCGAATCGAATGAATCAGGTACATCCGTGATCGTAAGCATCCCGGTACCTAAGAAAATCCGGGCGACGGATAGCGACCCGATGCAGGCTGCGGTCTAGCCATAGCGTCACAGAACAACAAGAACGTTTTCAGGAAGCGCATATCGGGCCGCTAACCTGCATCTGTAACTTTTGAGGCTGAACCGAAAAGTACTTGACAGAATCTATTTCGATGCCCAGTCGATGAGCAATATGGCGATGTACCAGAGGCTTGGCAGATTCGCGAGACTGCTTTGCGGTCCCCGATCAGTCCCGCAGACTGACGAAGTAAAACGTAGTCCCGCCTTCCATCACGACGGGAGCACGCGCATAGTGCGCGAGCACAAAGACTGGCGTGTGGTATGGAGGATTCGTGCCCCCTGTTTATCCACCACCCAATAAGTGATCGCAACGATCAATTGTTTGCGTTTCCCTTCCTGTCTGAGATGCGCTATGAATCTGGCAGCTCCGAGAGGCAATCCAATGTCACACCCGAATAGCCAGCCATGGCGAAATTTGCGTTCCCACGGCTTCCGAGCCAGCGACCTCGACAGGCTCCTCAACGCTCTCCGCGCGCTGGATCGCACGGTGGTGGAGATTTCCATGCACATTTACAAAGTCCCTCCGTGTGATCGGACAGCCATGCGCAAACAACATCGCTTCCTGCACGACACCATCCGAGAACGCCTGCCCCGATTCCTGTCCTAGCGCCAGCGAGAAGCCTAACTGTCATAATCACGGAGGTAGATGACGAGAACAGCGATTTCATTCAAGTTAGCCAAGCGGGGAACGTGAGTGAAATGGGGATTTTTCAACAACCGTGGCCTGAGCCACTCGCCAACTCCACGGCTTTCATTGACTTGCCCCGTTTTCCCCGCGTAAGATTCTGCGCGTGATCGGCCAGACCATTTCCCACTATCGCATCGTCGACAAACTCGGCGGCGGGGGGATGGGTGTGGTTTACAAGGCTGAAGATGTCAAGCTGCACCGCTTTGTCGCCCTGAAGTTCCTGCCCGACGAGATTGCGAAAGATACCCAAGCTCTAGCCCGCTTCCAACGTGAAGCGCAGGCGGCATCGGCCCTGAATCACCCCAACATCTGCACCATCTACGAAATTGACGACCACCATGGCGGAGCGTTCATCGCCATGGAGTTTCTCGACGGGCTGACCCTGAAACACCGCATCACGGGGCGTCCGCTGGAAACGGATTTAATTCTGTCGCTCGCCATCGAGATCGCCGACGCCCTCGACGCTGCCCACTCCGAAGGCATCCTCCACCGTGACATCAAGCCTGCGAACATCTTTGTCACTAAGCGTGGCCACGCCAAGATTCTGGATTTCGGATTGGCCAAGGTCGTGGTCACGGCCAGTTCTTCGAGCAACATTGCTTCTCTCAACACGCAAACCGGTTCGGTGGACGCGGATCATCTGACCAGTCCCGGCGCCGTGCTGGGAACGGTGGCCTACATGTCGCCCGAACAGGCCAAAGGCAAAGAACTGGATGCCCGCAGCGATCTGTTTTCTTTTGGGGCGGTGCTGTACGAGATGGCCACGGGGGCGTTGCCGTTCCCTGGGGAAACCAGTGCGCTGATCTTCACTGCCATCTTGACTTCTGATCCGCCCCCACCGATTCGTTTCAATCGTGATATTCCGCCCGAATTGGAACGGATCATCAACAAAGCGTTGGAGAAAGACCGGGAGATGCGTTATCAGGCTGCAGCGGATATGCGGGCCGACCTAAAGCGGCTGAAACGGGACACGGAATCACGGCACGGCGCATCGGCCAGTTCCGGCACGGTGGCGGTCGCAACGGGAAGCGGCTCTGAGGTCGTTCAACCGTCGTCGCCAGCATCCGCTTCTTCCCGCGCGATTGCTCCGTCTACGTCATCGAACGCTGTGAAGGCCGCCGAGGTTCGTCTCGCGGGCGGGAACGTCTGGAAGGTTCTGATTCCCGTAGCCGTGATACTTGTCGCTGCTGCAATCGGAGGGGCTTTCTACGTCCGCTCCCGCCAAACCACCCACCGCCTGACCGAGAAAGACACCATCGTTCTCGCCGATTTCTCCAACAGCACGGGCGATACTGTCTTCGACGATACGCTGAAGACAGCGCTCAGCGTCTCCCTGCGGCAATCGCCTTTCTTGAACGTGCTTTCTGACAATCAGGTCGCAGCGACATTGCAAATGATGACTCGTCCGGGCAGCGCGAAACTCACGCCCGAGGTCGCTCGCGAGCTTTGCCTGCGGGCGGGCAGCAAGGCCTACCTGGCTGGATCCATCGCCGGGCTGGGCAGCCAGTATGTACTGGGATTGAAGGCGGTGAATTGCCAGAACGGAGACACGCTGGCCGAGGAGCAGGTGACGGCGGCGTCCAAAGAGAAGGTCCTGGACGCGTTGGGCGAGGCCGCGTCCAAGCTGCGTGCCGAACTGGGAGAATCGCTGGCTACGGTGAAGAAGTTCGATCTTTCACTGGCACAGGCCACCACGTCCTCGCTCGAAGCTCTGAAGGCGTACAGCCTTGGCGAAAACGCCTACCGCGAAAAAGGCGGGTCCGCGGCCCTACCTCACGATCAACGCGCCATTCAACTTGATCCGAATTTTGCCATGGGCTACAGGGCCGTCGGCGATGACTACTACGGTCTGGCGGAGCTAGGGCGGGCAACCGACTACTACACCAAGGCTTTCCAGTTGCGAGAGCACGCTAGCGAACGGGAAAAGCTGACGATCACCGCTGCCTACTATTCGAGTGTAACCGGGGAACTAGATAAAGCGACGCAGACGTACGAGGAGATGATCCGGAACTATCCGCGAGACTATAGAGCACATCTCGATTTAGGCAACGTGTACGCAGCGCAGGGACAGTATGAGAAGGCCTCGGAGTCGTTTCGCGAAAGTCTCCACCTGGCCCCGGATAATGTCGCCCCGTACGAGGACCTGTCTAACAGTCTTCTGGCTCTGCAACAATTCGACGAAACGCGACAGATCGTCCGTGAGGCACAGGCGCGAAAACTGGATGACTACATAATGCGCAACGCTCTTTACGCTCTCGCCTTTGTTGCATCGGATTCCGCCGCGATGGCAGAACAGCAACAGTGGTATGAGAGCAAGCCCGAATATGAGAGCTTTGGACTCTCGCTGGCCTCCGACACCGAGGCGTACGCTGGTCATGTGAGCAAGGCCAGGGAGTTGGCCACGCGGGCACTGGACTCCGCCGTACGAGCGGACAACAAAGAAGGCGGGGCGATCTCTCTGGCTAACGCCGCTCTGCAACAAGCGGCTTACGGCAATGCCACAGAAGCCCGGCAGACAGCGGCAGAGGCATTGAATCTGGCTCCCGCGAGTCAGGGCGTCGCGAGCGAAGCTGCACTGGCGTTTGCCATGGCGGGTGACACGGCACGAGCTAAGTCCTTGGCCCAAGACTTAGGGGAACGGTTCCCGCTGGATACCCAGATGCAGTCGCTTTGGCTGCCTGCGATTCAGGCGCAATTGGCACTGGACAGGAGGAATGCAGCTCCCGCCCTGAATGCTTTGCAGGCTGGTTCCTCAATCGAGTTGGGACAGATTCTGTTCGTCACCAATGTTTCCTGCCTGTATCCGGTGTATCTGCGTGGCGAGGCATACTTGGGAGCGGGACAAGGCAGTACTGCCGCCGCCGAGTTTCAGAAGATCATCGACCACAGCGGCATCGTGTGGAACTGCTGGACGGGAGCCTTGGCGCGTCTGGGAGTGGCTCGCGCCAATGCCTTGCAGTCGAAAACCTCGCAGGGCGCGGATGCCGATGCCGCCCGCGTACGGGCGCTTGTCGCCTACAAGGACTTCCTCGCCCTCTGGAAAGACGCCGACCCCGACATCCCAATCCTGCAGGAAGCCAAAGCGGAGTACGCGAAGCTAAAGTAGCAGCGTAGCGATCTTCCAATCATGCCTGACCTGCTCGCACGAGAAATTGTCAACTGACGCTATCAGGCGATTACACTCAGAACCAGGAGTGGACGCTCCGCGGCTGGCTGGTGTATCAATGGAGCATTCCCATGCCCCGTTCAGTGAATGGCTTTGGAACAAGATACTATGGCCGCCGCGAAGAAGCACTAGATGGTTCTTACGTCACAACCATCTGGATCACAATGCTCTATATTCCGATTCTGCCCCTGCGGTCGTATCGTGTTTTACCAATTGGCAAATCCTTCAATGTGGTCATCCACCGCTCGCAGCAGTTTAAGGTGATGCACGTGCCGCTGTGCTGGGAGCAGGTGTGGCACGTGTACATGATCAGCGCACCGATCATCCTAATCATCGCCTGGCTCATATGGTCCTCTGCTAAGAAACAATCGGAACGGAGAGATCATGATGTTGGGCAATCGGTCACAGAACTATCGCGGTCGGCCCTGACGTAACCAGGCGATTACGCTCATCGAGCCTCACCTTGCTGCATGCGACTCAACCAGTCCGCCCAGTTCCTTTCCGCACCAAGGACAAAACTTGATTGCAAAACCGCCGTGCGGGTAAACGGAACCCTCATCCCAATTCTGTATCAAGAAGAGCAACCCACGTTTGGGGCCGTGATTGACGGTCACCACTCCAACACCGCGTTTCTCACTATCTAGGCGATGGGACTCGAAGTCAGGGCAACACGATTTCACTCCAATAGTGTAGCGGTTAGCTTTGCTGATGTAATCAGTGATTTCACCCATCCATCCGATCTTCGTAGTTGTCGAAAACAGGCGATTACACTCAAAACCCTCTCGCAGGGGTCAATAAGTAAAATCGCGATGTTACGCCAACAATTCGCTCGGAGAAGAGAATCACGCCTTCTGCAGAATGGAAGGCCTTGAAACTGAAGATTGGCGAACGTTTACCAACTTGACCGCTTCCTGTGCGATGTGTTCGGCGCTGACTTCGAATGCTTTGATCAGTTCCCATGGAGCGCCTGATTCACCGAACCGGTCGTGTACGCCGATGGCCCCAGTGATTACCGGCACTCGGTAGAGCTCTCGCGATCCGGTGATGATTCCGCTGACGCGCCATGCTAATGCACCTATCTGATGTTCTTCAGCCGTGATGATCATGCCTGTCTCTTTTGCCGCCCGGATTACAGCGTCCTCGTCAATTGGTTTCAGCGTATGCATGTTGATGACGCGTGTTTCCCAACCGAATTCCTGTTGCAATATGTACGCTGCCCGCATTGCTTCGGGGACCATTGGCCCGCAAGCGATGATCGTCAGATCCTCCGATTCGTTCTCGTAGTCCGCAGCCAGACAGGTTTCGAAGGCTTCCACAAACTTGTCGGTGATGTGCCGCAGCCGAATCACGTTTGCTTTACCGAAAACAAACGGAGTTTCTTCCCTGGTGACGATTGGCGTAGCCTCCCGCGCAAAGCGGATATACTTGGGCCCAAAGTGTTGCAGCAGGAGATAGCTGGTAGCCTTTCTCGTTTCAATCGCATCACACGGCACAACCACTGACATGTTGGGCAGGCCGCACATTGCGAATAAATCCTCAAGCGCCTGATGCGTTGCGCCGTCTTGCCCAACAGAGACGCCTCCATGTGCCCCCGCAATCAGGACGTTGAAATTGCCATAGCAGATCGAGGTCCGGATCTGATCCAGGTTTCTTGCAGCTGCAAACGTTGCATACGTACCGAAAACCGGGAGCTTGCCTTCTTTGGCCAATCCTGCCGCCGCGGCTGTTGCGGATTGCTCGGCGATCCCCATGCTGATCCAGCGTTTCTTGCGCTCCGGCTTGCCGGCGTAAAAATCGCTGAGTGTGATCGAACTTGAAATGTCGAGACCGAGGCAGACCACACGTTCGTCTTCGCCAAGTTGCGCGAGCGCCTGGCCGAAGCCCTTCCGCGTCGGCTCCATCTGTGCGTTCATCACAATCAGGCTGTTCCACCAGTAATCGCGGCTGAAGTGCGGTAGCTTTTCGTTGAGTGCATGAGTCGCCTGGTGCTGATAGTTTTCGGCATGCTCTAACAAGCTCGCATACGGAATCTTTTCTGCCAGCCCGAGTTCCCGCAAGCCCTTGATCATCTCCTCGTGGTTGGGAGCTTTTCCGTGCCAACCGGCTACGTTCTCCATGAAGCTGACGCCCTTGCCCTTGACCGTTTTCGCCAGTATCACCAGCGGCCTGCCCGTACCGCTGTTACTGGCCGACAAAGCTTTTGTAACCTGATCCATGTCGTGCCCATCAATCTGCATGACATCCCAGCCGAAGCTCTTGTATTTCTGATCCAGCGGATCGATGTTCATGACTTCAGCGACTGGCCCATCAATCTGAAGCCGATTGCAGTCTACGATGCCGACCAGGTTGTCTAGCTTGTGGTGTGCGGCTTCCATTGCCGCTTCCCAAATTTGACCTTCCTGCTGTTCGCCATCGCCCATGATGCAGAACGTGCGGTAGTTCTTGTGGTTGAGCTTTCCAGCCAAAGCCACCCCTACGGCGATGCTTAACCCTTGGCCCAGCGAGCCGGTCGATACTTCCACACCGGGAAGCTTGAGCCAGTGTGGATGCCCTTGAAATGGCGAACCAAGCTTCCGCAGGTCGACAACATCTTCCAGTTTGCAGAATCCAGCGAAGGCGAGACCGAGGTAAAGGCTCGGAGCTTTGTGTCCCGCCGACCAAATAATCCGGTCCCTCTGGGGCCAATCCGGATTTTCTGGATCGTGATTCGCCACTTTGAGATAGAGGGCCGCGGCAATGTCCATGATCGAAAGTGTGCCCCCGGCATGACCTGACCCTGCCGCGCACAGTGCCACCAAGTCGTAACCGCGCATCAGATTGGCGGCTTCGATCAGTTCCTCAATTGAATAATCGCGGATTATCTTTGCGGTTACGGAGTCGAGAAGCGCCATGGCGTCCTCCTGAAAGCGTCATTAGGTTCGGTCGAGCAGCATCCGATAAATGCCGGTCACTCCAACACAAAAATGTTTTTTCGCGAACACATTTCCTTCAGGATCTTCGGCCACACGCTCACGCTGACTTCGCCCAGATGGGCTTTCCGCAGCAACAGCATCAGCGTCCGTGACTGCCCGATTCCGCCGCCAATCGAGAGAGGAATTTCGTCGGCACAAATGGCGCGATGATAAGGAAGCTTGAGGAAGTCGAGCTGGTTGGACATCTTCAACTGCTGCTTCAAAGTCTGTGCAGTGACACGAATACCCATCGAGCTCAGCTCGTGGCGCCGCTTCGTAACCTGATTCCACACCAGAATGTCGCCATTCAGGCCATGCGTGTTTTTGCCGGTCTGGTTGCGGGTGTCGGTAATCCAGTCGTCGTAATCGGCAGCGCGCATTTCGTGAGGATAGCCATCCTTGAGCGGCCAGCCGATGCCAATGATGAAGACGGCGGGATATTTCTTCAGCACCTCGGTCTCGCGTTGCTTGCGCGGGAGATCCGGATACATGTCGAGGATCTCTTCGGCGTGCAGGAACGTGAGCTTTTCGGGTAGATCGGAATAGCGGGGATCTTTGAGCTGCGGAAACAGCGACTGGGCAAACTTCTCGGCATCAACTAAAACCTTCCAGATCCCGCTCACGATCGACTTGAGAAAATCCAGATTGCGCTGATCGTCGGTAATGACCCGCTCCCAATCCCACTGATCGACATAGGCCGAGTGGTCGTGATCGAGAAAATAATCCTTGCGCACGGCGCGCATATCGGTGCAGATGCCCTCACCGGGCTTGCAATCGAATTGCTTCAGCGCCACGCGTTTCCATTTGGTCGCGGCCTGCACTACCTGCGCGTCGATCGGATGCAGATCACGATCATTTGAAATATGGAACTGGATGGGAGTTCGCGAACCGTCGCGGTCGAGCATGTCATTGACGCCGCTCTCCACGTCAACAATGAGAGGCACCTCAACCATCATCAGGTTGAGTTGCTTACAGAGGTTGTCCTCGATATGACGCTTGACTTGAAAAATGGCTTGCTGCGTCTCTTTCGCCGAGAGCAGGGAATGGTAATCTTTTGGCAGAATGTTTTCCAGTTCTCTGTAATCTCCGATACCCGGACCGGCCAGATCGCCTTTTTTATCCTCAATAAGCGTAGTCATGGGATTCTCCCCGAAGGTGCAGACCTTCGCCCGCAAAAGATGGCGAAGATCTCTATCGAAATTACAGCACCGGGGCTGATTCTGGTCTGTGCGGAAGGTCACAGTGATCAGTGAGGCTACCGGCTGTCTGTCAGCCTCCTTCAATGCCTCTGAATCACTTTCGTGATTCGCTCAAAGGCCCAGTCAATCTCGTCACGGCGGATGATCAGCGGTGGTGCGATGCGGATTACCCGGTCATGCGTTTCCTTGCACAGGATTCCTTCTTCCTTGAGCGCCTCGCAGTAGGGGCGCGCTAGGCTGCGGAGTTCGATGCCGATCCACAAGCCTTTGCCGCGTACATCTTTCAAATCGGAACTTCGCAACGTCTGTAATAGAGTCAGGAAATAAGCGCCTAGCTCGGCGGAGCGTTCCACCATCTTTTCTTCGACCAGGACGCGCAGCGCGGTCCGCGCGATCGCGCAGCCCATGGGGTTGCCGCCGAAGGTGCTGCCGTGGTCGCCGGGTTTGTACACCCCAAGAATTTCTCGAGAGGCCAAAACAGCCGAGACCGGATAGAACCCGCCGGCGAGCGCCTTGCCAATAATCAACACATCGGGCGTAACGGCTTCGTGCATGTAGGCAAAGAGCTTGCCGGTCCGTCCCAGCCCGGACTGAATTTCATCCACCATCAACAGAACGTTATTCTGGCGGCAGATGTTCGCCGCCTCCCTGAGAAATCCTTCGGGCGGGATGACGATTCCAGCCTCGCCCTGGATGGGTTCTACCAGAAAAGCGCAAGTGTTGGGGCTGATGGCGTCGCGGAGGGCATGAGTATCTCCGAATGGAATGATTTTGAATCCTGGAGTGAAGGGGCCGAAGCCATCGCGATACTGTTCGTCGCTGGAAAAGCTTATGACAGTGACGGTGCGGCCATGGAAATTATTGGCGCACACAATGATCTCGGCTTTGTCCTGGCGAATGCCCTTAATCTTGGAGCCCCACTTGCGAGCAGTTTTAATGGCCGTTTCGACGGCCTCCGCACCTGAGTTCATCGGAAGCACCATGTCGAAGCCGGTCAGATCATGAAGTTCCTTGCACAGCAGTGGGAGTTGCTCGTTACGGAAAGCGCGTGAGGTAAGGGTGACTTTCCTGGCCTGCTCCTCAAGAGTCCGCAGAATCTTAGGGTGACAGTGTCCCTGATTCACCGCGGAATACGCGGCCAGGCAATCGAGGTAACGTTTGCCTTCGACGTCATACACCCACACGCCTTCGGCACGCTCGATCACTACGTCGAGCGGACGATAGTTATGCGCTCCATATCGGTTTTCGAGTTCGACGAAGTCCTCAGTATGTAAGGGTTGCTCTATGAATTGCGTTGTCATAAGTTCCTTTTCGCGCTTTGTCTTAATTCCTTCCACTACCGCTTTCTTCTCAGGTATTCCCTACCGACCGCTCCTACTCGAGCAGCATGGTCAACAGTGCCATCCGCACATAGAGCCCATTTCTGGCCTGGCGGAAATACATAGCTCGGGGATCGGCATCGACTGACTTGTCTAACTCGACCGTGCGTGGCAACGGATGAAGGATGAGCGCGTCCGGTTTCATGCGCTGCACAACTGTCGAATCGATGGCATAACGACTGAACCCGTTGACGTCCCGCATTCGCTCGGGCCGGATTCGAGTTTGGTAAACCACATCCACTTCGCTAATCACACGGTCAATATCAGACTCGAGTTCGTAACGCACGCCATGCTCATCGAGATAAGCCAGGATGTCCGATTTCATCTGGAGTTGCGGAGGACTGACGAAGAACATCTTTACCCGATCAAACTTGGCCAGCAGATACGACAGCGACCGCGCCGTGCGCCCCTTGTCCAATTCCCCGACGATAGCGACGCTCAGCCCATCCAAGGGCCGCTGCCGGTAAATGGTGTAGAGGTCGAGCAAGGCCTGGGTTGGATGCTGCCCACCATTTCCATCCCCTGCATTGATCACTGGCACTGGAGAGACTTCCGCGGCTCGCCGCGCACCGTGATCTTCGGGATGCCGGATAACGATCACGTCCGAATAACCGCCGATAATTCGGATGGAGTCCTCTACCTGTTCCCCTTCGACCTCTGAAGAGAAGGCACCCGCATGTTCAGTGGACAAGACCCTGCCGCCCAGACGATGCATGGCGGCCTCGAACGAGAGTCGAGTGCGGGTAGAAGGAGCATAAAAGAGCGTGGCCATAATGCGGTTCTGGTAATCCAAAGACCCTCCGCGCGCCACCACGTGTTCCATCCCTCGCGTCCGCTCGAATAATTCCATGAGCAGGGGAACGGTGAATTGCTGAGACTCGACAACGTGTTTCAAAGTCTGGCCGTCTCTTAGTGCCGATTCCGAAGCAGAAAACGAAACGAGCTTACGAGGGGTGATAGTCGACTGTGGCATTAGCGCCCTCCCACTGGCAGTTCGAGTTCTGCATTCAGCTCGACTTCCGCAGGGTCGTAATCGGGGAACATGTGAGTACCGGCGCATCCCGCAACTGCCGGGCACAGATTCTCGCAAGAAGTAATGATGGCTTCCTTTCCGCCTTTGCGCAGAAAGTGCACCACCGATTCAATTTTGGGACCCATGTTGCCGGGAGGAAAATGGCCCGCCCTCGAATACTCTTCCAATTCAG
This sequence comes from uncultured Acidobacteriota bacterium, assembly GCA_963717205.1. GTDB lineage: Bacteria > Acidobacteriota > Terriglobia > Terriglobales > Acidobacteriaceae > Sulfotelmatobacter. The sequence goes on from CAVQVP010000005.1 coordinate 31,671, forward strand.
CCGCACCGACACGCTGCAGCGGACGTTGGGTGGGCTTCTTGTAGTCCAGGTACACGTAGTCGGTGTCGGTTGAAATAACAAATAGATCAACGCCGAGGCGTGAAGCCAGCAACGCGGAAGCGCGATCTTTGTCGATGACGGCCTCCGCGCCCTGCAATCTCCCGTCTTTCCAGACCACAGGAATCCCTCCGCCTCCGCACGCAATGACCAGCACGCCCTGCTCGACCAGATCTCGAATGACCTCGAGTTCAACAATTTCAATCGGTTGCGGCGACGGAACCACTCGGCGATAGCCACGGGCCGCATCCTCCACGATTTTCCATCCAAACCTCCGTGTGCGCTCCTCGGCATCGGCGCGCGAATAGAAAGGGCCGATGGGTTTGCTTGGGTGTTTCATGGAGGGATCGTCCGGCGAGACGATGCTCTGGGTGAGGATAGTCGTCACCGGCACGTGCAGACCGGCCCGCTGCAATTCGGTTTGCAACGCTTGTTCGAGAATGTAGCCGATCTCGCCTTGGGTAGAGGCACCGCAAACATCCAGCGGATGCCCAGGAACCTGGCTCGCCCCTCGCTCCGAGCGTAAAAGCTCTGCCCCGACTTGCGGACCATTCCCGTGCGTGAGCACGATCCGGTAGCCGGCACGGATCAAGCCGACGATCTCGACCGCGGTCCGCTGGGCGTTTGCCCTTTGCTCGGGGATTGTTCCCTTTTCTCCCGCACGAATCAGGGAGTTTCCGCCAACGGCAAGGAGCATGGTCTTCATAAGTTGCAGCTGCCAGCTAGCCACTCTTCCTACGCGTGCACCAACTCTTGCAACTCGACAAGTTCCGGCAATTTGAGGAACTCGCCTTTCATCAACTCCAGCATGATGGCCTTTTGTGAGTGCAGCCGGTTCTCGGCCTGCTGATACACCAGCGACCGGGTTGAGTCGATGACGTCGTTGGTGACTTCTTCGCCGCGGTGTGCGGGCAGGCAATGCAGGAAGATGGCATCCCGCTTGGCTCGCCGGAATAGAGTCATATCCACCTGGTAAGGAAGGAAGACATGCTTGCGCGCCCCCACTTCGGCCTCTTGTCCCATGCTTGCCCACACATCGGTATAGACGACATCGGCGTTTGCCGCCGCTTCTTCGGGATCATTCGTCACGGTGCACATGCCACCCGTTTCTGCGCCGCGCTCGCGAGCCCACAGCACAGATTCCGCGTCAAGTTCATATCCCGGAGGCGTGGCCAGCCAAACATCCGCGCCTAGCTGGGCTCCGGCAAACACGAGCGAGCGAGCAACGTTGTTGCCATCGCCTACAAACGCAATCTTCAACCCTTCCAGATTGCCTTTCGCCTCCCAAATGGTGAGGTAGTCCGCTATCGCCTGGCAGGGATGACTGTAGTCGGTGAGGCCATTGATGACGGGAATGCTGGCGTACCGTGCCATCTGCACAACGACCTCGTGGCAGAAAGTGCGGATCATGATGGCCTGCACCATGCGTTCCAGGTTCTTGGCCACGTCGTACACCGACTCGCGTTTGCCGAGATTGATCTCGGCAGGCGAGAGGTAGAGCGAAAAGCCGCCCAGTTGCTGGATACCGACATCAAAGGTTACACGGGTACGTAACGAAGGTTTCTCGAAGATCATGGCCAGGGTCTGACGCCGGAGAGCCGTGCCATAGGCGGTCGGGTCAGCCTTAACTTGACGGCCAAGAATCAGCAAGTACTGGATCTCCGAGGGCGAGAAATCTCGGATCGAGAGGAAATCTTTAGTATTCATCTTCCGACTCCTGCGAATGCTGGCTCGTGCTCGTGACAGAACTTGGCGAGCAGTTCGGCCATGCCGGGGTGGGTGAGTTCTTCTACTTCGTAGGTCACGCGGAGATTCGGCTGGTCAAGTTTGATGACTCGTGAAAGATCAATGGGAGTGGCGATCAGCACAAGATCGCACGGTGTGCGGCGGATGGTTTCCTCCAGTTCGTGCCTTTGCATCGCGCTGTAACCCATGGCGGGCAGCAGGTTCGTCAGGTGCGGATAGCGATCGAAGGTGCCGCGAATCGATCCCACAGCATAAGGCCGCGGGTCCACCAATTCTGCTGCTCCACATTGCCGCGCCGCGACCACGCCGGCGCCATAGGGCATTTCTCCGTGAGTGAGTGTGGGGCCGTCTTCCACAACGAGTACGCGCTGTCCTTTCACCACATACGATTCAGGAACCGAGACTCGGCAGGCCATCTCAAGAACCACTGCCTTGGGGTTGTGGAGCTTAATGTTGTGGCGGACCGTCTCAAGGTCACGCTGATAGGCCGTGTCGACCTTGTTGATTACGATCACATCCGCACGCCGCAGATTGACTTCACCCGGGAAGTAGGACAGTTCATGCCCAGCACGGTGTGGATCAGCGACCACGATTTCCAGATCGGAAGCATAGAAAGAAGTGTCGTTATTGCCCCCGTCCCACAAAATGACATCCGCTTCCTTCTCGGCCCGCTCGAGAATCTTCTCGTAGTCAACTCCCGCATACACTACGGTCCCTTGGCGAATGTGCGGTTCGTACTCTTCGCGCTCTTCGATCGTGCATTGCTGAAGGTCGAGATCTTCCATGGTGGCGAAGCGTTGCACAGCCTGCGCCGCAAGGTCTCCATAAGGCATGGGGTGTCGAATGACTACGGGTCTTCGACCCAGCCTGCGCAACTCCGAAGCGACCAGGCGCGATACTGGACTCTTGCCGCATCCCGTTCGCACTGCGCACACAGAAATTACGGGCACCACGGACTTGAGTTGTGTGCGCCCGGTTCCCAGAAGCCAGAAATCTGCGTCTGCTGCCACGGCACGGGAGGCGAGATGCATCAAGTTCTGGTGGGAAATGTCGCTGTAGGAAAACACCACCGCATCGATATCGTGTTCGGCTACGAGATTTTCCAGATCGTTCTCTTCGAGAATAGGAATGCCTTCGGGATACAGCACTCCCGCCAGTTCCGGAGGATATCGGCGGCCGGCAATATCTGGAATCTGCGCGGCAGTGAATGCGACTACGTGGTAGTCGGAATTGTCACGGAATAAGACGTTAAAGTTGTGGAAGTCCCTGCCTGCGGCACCGAGAATCAAAACTCTCTTCATGAGACACCTCCAGCGAAGATCGTTTTACTTCATATCTTCTCGCTGGTCGGTAGTGGTGGCTGTACTCCCGATCACATCTAAGGGTGATTTTTTGGCACATAAAAGCCGCTATGAAGTTCAGCCGACGAATCTCGCGCGTCCGCGGTGTCTCTTTGTTGAGAAGCTAACACCGCTGAGCAATAGCCCTTTCTGCCGCTCTGCCGCGATGACCTCACTCCCTTGGGGGCCATGAGGAACTGGCACTGGTAGCACAAAAGGTATCACTTGTCCTTCATTGCTGATATGGAGCGTCATCTCTGCCGAGCAGCTACGGCACAGCCAGTAATATTCCGGCGCCTTGGGATTGGACAATCTGAGATTCGGGTCAGTTTCCAGGCGAAAGAGCAGCCCCTCTTCGAGATAGCGAAACAAGGCGGAACATGAAGGATTAGAACATTTGCCGAGCATTTCAGAACCTCCACCAGGCTCGGATGCCTCCTATTATCTTCCCCTGCATCACGGCTAGCCGTGATGCCCGTCACACATTCACGTGATGGGGGCGGTATTGTCACTATGCTAGTGATCTCCATCACTGAAGAGCATCCGATGAGAGTGAAGAATCGGAGACTGGAACTCCAACACAAGGAGTGATTATGGTCATGGCATCGGAGTTGAAAGAAGGAACAGTAATCCGTATCGACGGACGCATTTACAGAGTGCTCGAAGTGGAATCGAAGGCGGGGGCTGCGAAATTAGGCGGAGTAGTCAAGACCAAGCTCACCGATGTAAGGAGTGGTCGAATGTGGGAGCCGCACTTCCGCCCACAAGAACGGCTCGAAGACGTGGAACTCGAGCGGCGCACGATGGAGTTCCTGTTCAGCGAGGGCGACACCTGCACATTCATGAATCCGGATACCTTTGAGCAAATCGAGATCCCGACAGCCATCCTCGGACCGGCAGCACAATTTCTTCAACCCGGCATCGAGTTGCCAGTAGAGTTTTTTGCGGAAGAGCCGATCAGTGTCGTCTGCCCCGCTGTAGCCGAAGCCCGCGTAAAGCGGACCGCGCCGCCGGCGCACTCGCAACAGGACAGTGCCTGGAAGCAGGCCACGCTGGAAAACGGTCTCTCCATCCAGGTTCCTTTGTTCATTGGGCCGGGCGAAGCGGTGCGCGTCGAGGTTAGAACAGGTCGCTACGTCGAACGAGCGCACGCAGAACGGAGACGAAGCGCGTAAAGATCCCAAAGGAGCGCACCAGATCAGCAATGCACGAGTCAGAGCCTCACACGCTCAGAACTGGAATCTGCACCGCGCAAATGATGGCATAGCCGTGGATCCTCAAATTGCCGCCATAAGGGTAGCATCCGGTAACCATCAAATCTGCTTTCGTCTGCTTTACCGACTGCCTCAGCGCCTTGGGCACATCACCACTGCCGATTAATACGTCCGCCTTAGTGCCCATCTTCTTCTGAAGTGCGGCGAGATAATGGGAAGCATCGTTGACCAACTCCTCTTTCCACTTGGGATTGACGTAGTTGCCACCAGGGCCCCAGAACTCCACCGAGGCAGTGACGTGGACGAGTGTAAGATGGGCACCGAACTCCGCGGCTATTTGCGCGGCCCACGATACAGCTTGATGGCTACGCCCGCCGAAATCGACTGCGCACAGAACGTTGCGAATAGCGAACGCCTTTTGTGGCTGATGATGTTTCTCTTCATGTCCATCAGACTCCGCCGGATGCGTGTCGCCCATGCCCACGCCCACGCCGCCAGACAGAAGCAGCAGGTTGCAGGCTTGTGATGGACGTTCCGATTCTTCCACATGGGCGTCGGTCCAAACGGGGCACTCGCTCCCGCGTAGTACTTTCGCTGTCACAGAGCCTAGAAGAAACTGCTCGAAGGTGTAGCCATGGGAGGGCATCATGATCAAGTCGGCCTTTTCCACCTGTGCCGTCTGCAAAATTGCCCGAGCCGGATTGCCTTTGACCAACACACGTCGAATGGCAAGCCCTTCAAGTACCGGCCCTAGAGACTGGTCCTGGCTCTTCGCGGCACCTCTGGTGATCTCCGCGAGCATATCCCAACTAGCCGGCTCGGGGCCATCTTCCGGCACACCAGTAGCATGCCTTTCTGCCTTCATGACGTGCAGCATCACGATCTCGGAATGAAAATGGTGGGCCAACATCGCAGCCTGATGAACTACACCCAGCGAGGCTTTCGGGAAATCAACCGGCAGAAGAATCCTCTTAATATTCAGCATCGCGTCGGTCTCTCAGTTGATGACAACGAGAACGTCCCGCTTTAGCTACAACCTGCCTTGAGAGGATTTGGCCGGCCACGATCGTGTGGGGCGCTCAGGTCGGCGATGATTCTCCCCACGACTTCAGCGACAGCACGCTGCACTTGGGGAGAGATCTCGGCACCGAGTTCAAATTGCCTTCCCTCGATTCCGTAGACCCGGAGCCGTATTGGAAGCTGATCCAGAACGTAAGCGAGTTCGATGGCTTCTGCGACACCCAGGCCATGGGTTGAAGTATTGATCCCGATGGAAGCCAGCTGGTGCCGTCCATCCCACACCTGAACCGTACCGCTTGGCGCACCGGTCACGACCGTGTCGACCACGATCACATCGTCGGCACCCTTCCACGCCTCGATCAGATCCACAGCTTCGCCGGTGCGCAAGTCCGCTTCTATGCCCAGTTCCCGCAATCGCTCCGCGACCAGGATTCCGGCCCCGTCGTCGCTTCGCTGCCGATTCCCGCAGCCAATGATGAGCATGCCTCAGTCCTGGACGTCTTCGCGCTCCACCACAACCTGCAGGAAGTGAGTGGCGCAGGAAATGCACGGGTCGTAACTCCGTACCTCCTGCTCGCATTTCCAGGTCGCTTCTTCGATCGGCCAAGCCACCAACTGCGCCGCATACTCGCGAAGATCATCCTCGATTCGTTTCTGGTTCTGAGAGGTCGGCGGCACGATCTTGGCGGTGACGATCAGCCCGTTTTCATCCAGGGCGTAGCGGTGATAGAGAATCCCGCGGGGCGCCTCAGTGATCGCCTGACCGACACCTATTCTGTTGTGGACCTCGACCCGTGGCGCGGCCGGAGGCTGGTATTCGTGAATGGCTCGCAACGCCTCCGCACAGGCGAAGACGAGTTCGACTGCGCGGACCACGATGCTTCGGAAAATGTTCTTTACGGGCGGTCGTAGGCCCGCATCGATCGCCGCCTTGCGTGCCACCTCAGGCAGCTTGTCGAAATTCAAGTTAAACCGTGCCAGCGGGCCTACGAGGTACGAGCCTCTTCCTCGCACTACGGAGTGCAAGGCGTTGGAGTGCTTGACATGCAACTCGACAAAGTGATCTTCGTATTCCGCGGCGTCGATGTCCAGACCACGATTCGACACCAATCGTCCTTCATTGAACGGATACTCATCCGCATGACGAAGTGCTACGAACTCGTAGTCCTGCTCGAAGGTGGGGAACTGCAGACCAGCCGTCCAGTGCACAGTTTCCAGCGAGGCTTCGAGAGCCCATTCCAGATCGTCCACCAAATCGCGTAGCTGTTGCTTGGTGGGTGTCTTGTAAAAGCCCCCGACCGCCGCGGAGATGGGATGGATTTCGCGTCCGCCAAGCAATTGGACAATCCGATTGCCAGTCTTCTTCAGCCGGAGGGCTTTTTCCACCAAGGCTCGATGATCGCGCGCCATGGCGATTACGTCCTGGTAGCCGAGGAAATCGGGCGCGTGCAACATGTAAACATGCAGGGCATGACTTTCGATCCACTCGCCACAGTAAAAGAGACGACGGAGCAGGCGAATCGCAGGGTCGATCGCGATTCCCAGAGCCCGTTCGATCGCGTGCACGGCGCTCATCTGGTAAGCGATAGGGCAGATGCCACAAATCCGGGAGGTGATGTCGGGAGCTTCGGAGAAATGACGACCGCGAAGGAAGGCCTCAAAAAAACGCGGCGGTTCGTAGATCTTGAGTTTCACATCGGCTACGCGTTCACCCACGAGTTTGATGTATAAGGAGCCCTCGCCTTCCACGCGGGCCAGCGTGTCGACATGAATTGTTCTCGCTCCGCGTCCGGTCATGTCCGCTCACACTCCTCACTGGCCTTGCGGAACTGCCAAGCCCAGGCGTTGAATCCACGGAATGCACGTGCCACCTGAGTGTCCGATTGTCCCAGAATTCGGAACTGGCTCGTTAGCGAGGCTGTATTAGGAGTCTCCATGGGTCCGTAACACCCGTAGCAGCCACGGTCGTAGCTTGGGCACAGCGCTCCGCACCCCGCTTGAGTTACCGGGCCAAGGCAAGGAACCCCGCGGGCCACAGCAATGCACACGTTCGCCTTGCGCTTACACTCGATACACACACTGAATGAAGGAACATTCGGCTTGCGCCCAGCCAGCGTCGCGGTGATCAATTCTACGAGTTGGTATTTGTTGATCGGGCAACCGCGCAGTTCGAAATCGACCGGAACGTGTTCAGCTATGGGCGTTGAGAGCTTCAGCGTGCTGATGAACTGCGGTGTGGCGTAGACGACTCTGATGAACTCATCGACATCTTTCCAGTTGCGCAGAGCTTGAATGCCACCAGCAGTAGCACACGCCCCAATTGTGATCAGAGTCTTGCATTGCCTCCGCACTTCCTGGATGCGCTGGGCATCTTGATACGTGGTAATCGACCCCTCGACCAGACCGATATCGTAAGGACCTTTCGACATCGCGCGTGAAGCTTCAGGAAAATAAGCAATATCCACGGCCCCAGCAATGCCGAGCAGTTCATCTTCTGCGTCGAGCAGGGTTAATTGACAGCCGTCGCACGAAGCGAATTTGAAAACACCAATTTTGGGCTTATGTTTTGATTTAGAGCTCATACTTCTCCAGCAGTTTCCGGATCTTCTCGTAACGGAAAACAGGCCCGTCCTTGCAGATGAAGTGTGGTCCATACTGGCAATGGCCGCAAAAACCGACGGCACACTTCATGTTCCGTTCCATCGCAACGTATATATCGTCGCAGCTAAGCCCATGCATTTCCAGCTCCCGTGTGACGAAGCGCATCATGATCTCAGGACCGCAGACCATCGCGACCGAACTCGCTGGCTGCAGGCGGGAGTATTTGAACAATGTCGTGACTACACCAACGTGGCCCCGCCAGTTCAGGCCACCATAGTCGACCGTGACCAGCACTTGAGTCTCGCGGTTGCGAGCCCATGTCGCCAGTTCCTTGCGATACAGAAGGTCGCGTGGGCTGCGCCCTCCGTAGAGTATTACCAATCGCCCATAGTCTTTCCGATTCTGCAAGACGTGATAGATCATAGGCCGCAATGGCGCCAGGCCGATGCCGCCAGCCACCACGATGACGTCTCTTCCGCGCGCAGCCTCTACCGGCCAGCCTGCCCCGAAGGGACCTCGTACACCCACGCCGTCGCCTACTTCCCGATTCACCAGCGCATGAGTAGCCTGGCCCACTGAACGAACTGTGTAGACCAAGCGGTCGTGCAACGCTGGATCACCACTGATGGAGATTGGCAACTCGCCAACTCCGAACACCCACAGCATGCTGAACTGCCCGGGCTGGAATAAACTTCCGTTCACTTGGTTCTCGGGCTCGAGCCTCAAGGTAAATGTATCCGGCGTCTCCTTGGCCACCTGTCGTACGGAGTACGGCTGGGGAAGCATCGGGTCGCTTGCGATTGCGGTTGCCATCGTCGTCATCTGACCGCGTATACATCAAGCAACTGCAAGCGCGTCGCCTCCAGTCGCTGCTCTATGATCTGCACCAATCGCTTCAAAACCTCGTAGCCCAGATCGTGGTTCTCCTCGCACTTCGTTCGCAAACACTTTCCATCGAGCGCAATGGCGCGCACGTCATCGACAGCGCGCGCGTGGAATTTCCATTGAAATGGCGGCAACAGCCACGACCACCCCAGGATTTCTCCCACGCTCAAGGTCGAAACGATAATTGGCTTGTGCTGGGGTGCCAGAACCTCGAGGGCAACCTTCCCTTCCCGAATGAGGTAAAAGGTGTTGGCCGGGTCTCCTTCCCTGAGAATATAGGTGCCTGCTTTGAACCGCATGTTTGAGGCACAGCTCACCATCAGATTCGTGAAGCTGTCATCTAGACCGACGAAGAACGGGTGCTCCGCAATGATGCGTTCAAGGCTTTCCATGCTTGCCTCCTTCCCGAATCGCCCTTACCTCCTCGGTGATGTCGATACCTACCGGGCACCAGGTTATGCAACGACCGCAGCCAACACATCCCGAACTGCCGAACTGGTCGATCCAGGAGGCCAGCTTGTGAGTCATCCACTGCCGATAGCGTGCTTTGGCGGACGTTCGGACACTGCCTCCGTGAATATAGGAGAAGCTTTGTGTGAAGCAGGAATCCCAGCGGCGCCAGCGTTCGGCGTGCTCTCCGGTAATGTCAGTTACATCCTCCACAGAGGTGCAGAAGCATGTGGGGCAAACCATCGTGCAGTTGGCACACGTCAGGCAACGGCTGGCCACGTCGTCCCAGCGCGGATGCTCAAAGTTCTCGTAGAGAAGCTCTTTGATGCCAGTGGTATCGATGCTACGCACCTGCTGGTGCGCCGCCGCGTTCACCCTCGCTCCGGCTTCCTGGCAGTCTGCTGCGGTAGCTGGAACCGTTTCCAACTCAGTCAGTATCTCGGCGCCGCGATCGCTACCCGCATCTACCAGGAAGCGGTGCCCCTCGGACCCCAGGAGTTCTGTGAGAACAAGGTCAAAGCCATTTGACACCAGCGGACCCGTTCCCATCGACGCGCAGAAACATGTTGCCGACGCCTGGGTGCACTGTATAGCGAGGATGAACGCACCACGGCGATTCTGGTCATAGATGGGATCAATGTATTTGTCTTCGAGCAGCACGCGATCTTGCACGGCGATGGCCGCCAGTTCGCATGCTCGAGCTCCCAGGAACGCACGTGGACGTTCGGGCTTTTTTTCATTGTTGAGGATCCGGAACGTCTCACCCCGGCGCTCGGCCGACCAGAGTCGGACGTCCGCCGGATGCAGGTAATTCTTCCAGCTCTGTGGTCCCACTGCGTATCCGAAAAAGGCATCATCTTCGCGGCGCTTCAGGCGATAACGCCCCGGTTCCTGTTCGTCGGTCCATCCAGCGGGTAGATCCTCGACTGACTCAACCTTGTCGTAGACGATCGCCCCGTCGCGCAGCCGGGGCCCGATGACTTCATAGCCCCTGCGCACCAATGCCTCAATCAGCTTCCCCAACTGGTCTGCGCCTAGGATATGCTCCGATCGCTGAGCCACAGGATTCTCCGCATTTTCACGCGTCGCCAACACGCCTCCGGCGGCAACAGTTAAGACTACTCCTTTTTTGCGCCCCGTCTGCCGGGAGAGTCCGTCTGCGCTGGATGCCTCCTTCGCGATTAATTAGTTCGAGCCCCGTGGGATTTCTGCAGATCGAGGATTCTCTCGCGCGGCTACCGGCAATGCCCGAACAGCGTCGCCAGTTCTAGTCGACGATCCGAAGATGTGCCCACTCATGGTTAGAAACCCGCGGTTTTCCACTTGGAAAGGCTTTGATTATCGCGTTTCCCCGTACAATTTGTGGCGAGCCATCCGGGTAATTGGCTCACTGCATCTCCCGCTCGGGCGTAACATCTAATGTGGTGGGATCCATTTAACTTGAGACCGACAACATTATGGGAAACACATTTAAGACGGCGTTTCTGCTGACGGCGCTGACGCTGCTGCTGATGTTTATTGGGCGGTACTTTGGCGGGCAGAGTGGAATGTTGCTGGCGCTGGTGTTTGCCGCGGTGATGAACTTCGTCTCCTATTTCTTTTCGGACAAGATTGCACTGGCTATGTACCGGGCGAAGCCGGTGACGCGCGAGGAGCTGCCGCGGGCTTACGCGGCGGTGGAGCGGCTGGCGCCGAAGATGGGCATACCGATGCCGAAGATTTATGTGATCCCGACGGAGTCGCCGAATGCGTTTGCCACGGGACGGAATCCGAAGCACGCCTCGGTCGCGGTGACGCATGGAATCCTGGGGCTGCTCAATGACGAAGAGCTGGAAGGTGTGCTGGCGCACGAACTGGGGCACGTGAATAATCGCGACATCCTTATCAGTTCGGTGGCGGCGACCATTGCGGGCGCGATTACCATGCTGGCCAGCATGGGGCGCTTTGCCATGATTTTTGGCGGCGGCGGAGGCCGCGACGACCGGCGAGGCGGCGGGCTGGCGGGCCTGTTTATGCTAATTCTGGCTCCGATTGCGGCGAGCTTGATTCAACTGGCGGTATCGCGCTCGCGCGAGTATCAGGCGGACGCGACCGGTGCGCATTTTACGGGGAATCCGTATGCGCTGGCGAGCGCGCTGCAGAAGCTGGACGCTTACTCGCGGCAGGTGCCGATGGCGGCTTCGCCGTCGACGGCGCATCTGTTTATTATCCAGCCGCTGCTGGGAATGAATTTTGGGAATCTGTTTTCGACGCATCCTCCGATTGCCAAGCGGATTGAGCGGCTCACGGGCAGGCCGGCGGAGTTTATGCAGTAAGACGCTGTCAGCGATCAGCTTTTCCGTTGCGCAAGATTGGCACGTGCCTTCGTTCTGAAGTCGTGACAGCGGAGGCGAAAGCAGGTTCCTCCCCTTCGCTCTGCTCAGGTCGGAATGACAAGTGTTATTTATATTGCAGCTGAGAGGCGCTTCACGGTTTTGCTGGGAGCTTACGGCTGAGAGCTGAAAGCTGAAGTCCTGTGACATCCGTAACTCCGTCACGGCTGCGCCGGATAGTAAAATCCAGTCAATGTCTCCTGAGAGTGCGATCGCCGTATCCCATAAGGCAGCTGAGTTGGAAAAGGCGCTTCGCCGCGTGATTCGCGGCAAGGACGACGTGGTGCGGCTGGCGCTGGTCAGTATTTTTGCGCGCGGGCATCTGCTGATTGAGGGTGTGCCAGGAGTGGGCAAAACCACGCTGGGGCAGGCGTTGGCGCGGGCCATCGATTGCACGTTTCAGCGCGTGCAGTTTACCAGCGATATGCTGCCCTCCGATGTGCTTGGGATCTCGGTGTATTCGGCGCTGGAGCAGGAGTTTGAGTTCAAGCGCGGGCCAGTTTTCACCAACGTCCTGCTGGCGGATGAGATTAACCGGACAACTCCGAAGACGCAATCGGCGCTGCTGGAGGCGATGAACGAAGGTCAGGTCACGGTGGACGCGCACTCTTACGAATTGCCGCAGCCGTTTCTGGTGATCGCGACGCAGAATCCGGTGGAGCATCATGGAACGTATCCGCTGCCGGAATCGCAGTTGGACCGATTTTTGATGCGGGTGAGAATGGGATATCCGGAGGCGGCGGCGGAGCGGGAAATTTTGCGGTCTGTGGCGGGAGTGGAAGTGTTGCAGAGTATGCGGCCGGTGCTGAGCGGGGCTGACGTGCTCGAGATGCAAGAGGCTGTTAAACAGATACGCGTAGATGAATCGTTAGTGAGCTACGCTTTGGAAATTGTGCGGCGGACGCGGGAGTCGGAATATTTGTCGTTGGGAGTTTCGCCGCGCGGGGCGCAGGCTCTTTACCGCGCAGCCCAGGCGATGGCATTTCTTGATGGGCGAAGCTTCTGCACCCCGGAGGACTTCAAGCCGCTCGCTGTGCCGGTGTTTGCACACCGCGTGGTGGTGGTTAACGGCGGGTACGCTTCGACGCTGAAGAAGTCGGAGCAGGCTGATCTGGTTTTGAAAGAGATTGTGGAGAATGTGGCTGTGCCGGTGTAGGTGTCGAACTCTTCTTCCGGTTTGCTGACCAGAAACGTCCGAACAGCCCACTTCTCTCGCAAAGGCGCTGCGAGAAAGGGGCACCCTGGCGGAGTATCAAAATGCGGCTGTCACTGAGCAGTCTGGGACGAACGTTTGGCGGTCTAGGGACACTTCTTCTGGCGATTAGTTTTGCATTGGAGAGCCATGCGAAAGCACGCCCAAGAGCGGCGGAGGTACAATCCGGGCGCATTTATCCGCTCAACGTTCACGGGATCGTGTACGTGACAGGCAGCGAGCAGTTTCATCTGCATATCTTGGACATTGGAGCGGCGATTTGTATGGTCTTGTTTGCGTTGGTGGTTTGCCTTGACATCAGAAAGCGCAAGCGAGAGGTGAGGTAGAGAATAATTCTCTCCGGCCTCGCGGAGACTGTGAGTTCTGCTTTCGGTTTCCCGCGTGAGCATATAATTCCCGGCTATGTCCTTCCTGCGATTCCTCATGCTGCTGTCACTTATCTGCTGGATCGGTGGGCTCATCTTTTTTGCGTTTGTGCTTGCGCCTACGGCGTTTTCTGTTTTGCCCACAACTCATCTCGCGGGCAATGTAGTTGGCCGCGCCCTGGGGAAGTTGCACTGGATCGGCTTCATCTCGGGGATCGTGTATCTGATCAGTTCCCTGCTCTACAGTCGCCTTATTGACGGTACTCCGCATCTATTTGCGGTGCGGCATGTGCTTTTATGTTTGATGCTGGCGCTGGCGCTGATCTCGCAGTTCGGCATCATTCCGCGCATGGACGTTTTGCGGGCGTCGTTGGGTGAGGTGAGTGCGGCGCCGATTGACAATCCTGAGCGGGTTCAGTTCGATGCACTGCATGTATGGTCGACGCGCGTGGAGGGTGCGGTGCTGCTGCTGGGGTTAATCGTCGCGTATCTCACGGCGCAACAGCTCGGAGTGCGCTAGGTTGCGCGAGGTCCGTGGTGGTCTGCGCCGGGCTTCGCCCAGGCTTGGACAGCCGAGGCGGCTGTCCCCACATGAGTGTTGCTGGCTCTCCACGCTTGGGTGATCCCCATAACATCATTTATCCTGAACTGTTTGGCCTTCGCCGTTGATCAAGCCGACGACTTCACGGTGAGCCAAGAGCTAACAGCTAAGAGCTTTCCCTTATGAAAACCGGCATTATCGGCCTGCCTCAGGTGGGCAAAACATCGCTGTTTCGGATTTTGACCAAGGCGCATCTTTCGGACCAGGCGCGAGCGAATCCTCGTGAGGCTCATATTGGTGTGGCCAAGGTTCCCGACGACCGGCTCGATCGGCTGGCCGCGCTTTACAACCCGAAGAAGTTAACGCATACGTCGGTGGAATACGTCGATGTGGGCGCCATTGGGCAGGAAGCGTTGAAAGACAGTGCGTATGCGGCGCACTTGCGCAATGTGGATGCATTGGCGCATGTGGTGCGCGTATTTGATGATCCGTCGGTTCCGCACACCGGGGAGATCGATCCGCTGCGCGATATCAAGAACGTTGAATTCGATCTGCTGGTGAGCGACCTGGGGCAGATCGAAAAGCGGCTGGAGCGGCTGGAAAAAGATCTGAAGAAGATGAAGACGCCGGAGCTCGAAAAAGAGTTCGAATTGCTGAAGCGGGCTAAGGCGCAGGTGGAATCCGACAAGCCTTTGCGTGCAATGGAGATGACTCCCGAGGACAAGAAGCGCATCAAGGGCTTCATGTTCCTCAGCGAGAAGCCGATTTTCTATGTGCTCAACATTGGCGAATCAACGGAGTTAGGGAAAGAGCTGGAAGGGGCGGTGAGCAAATATAAACTCACCGAGATTGCCGCGCGGACCAATGCAGCGGCTACTGCGATTTGCGGCAAGGTCGAGGCGGAACTTGCAGAGATGAGCGATGCCGATGCAGCGGAGTTTCTTTCCAGCTACGGATTGACGGAAAGCGGGCTGGCGCGGCTGATTCGTACTACTTATAAATTGCTTGGCCTGATTTCATTCTTTACTGCTGGAGAAGATGAGTGCCGCGCCTGGCAGGTCCCCGCGCATTCGCGGGCGCAGGACGCGGCGGGGGCGATTCACTCTGATCTGGAGAAGCATTTCATCCGCGCGGAAACCATTCGCTGGGATCAATTGCTGGAGGCTGGATCGGAAGCCAATGCTCGCGCCAAAGGGACGCTGCGACTCGAGGGCAAGGACTACATCGTGCAAGACGGAGATGTAATGCATATCCGGCACTCGGGGTGAGTACCGAGTCGCGAGTACCTAGTACCGAGTTGGGACAAATCAGGCACGTCGGCGATTCCCCACTGCTCCATTGCTGGCCGCGGGTTGTAAGCTAAGTGCAATGGCGCAGCATTACAAAGACTTGATCGCGTGGCAGAAGGCGATGGACTTAGTTACCGCCCTGTACGACGCGACCGAGGCATTTCCTAAGCGAGAAACTTACAGTTTGACTGATCAGATGCGTCGGGCGGCCGTCTCCATCCCCAGCAACATCGCAGAAGGGCAAGCACACTTCAGCAATCGTGAGTTTCGTCACTTTCTACGCCACTCGCGTGGATCGCTAGCAGAACTTGAAACACAAATACTCATCGCTCAACGAAGAGACTACCTGTCCGAACCGCAGGCGGCGGAGCTTCTTAGACGTGCTGATGAAGTCGGCCGCATCCTCAGCGGCCTGGTCAATTCTCTCAAGGAGAAATCAGTACCGAGTACCTAGTTGCCAATACAGGGATTGACTCGGTACTCGGTACTCGGTACTTTCTTACTCCATGCATCCCATCGTCATCAGCATTCTGCTGGGCCTGACCGCAGCGGCCGCTAATGTTTTTGGCGGCGCGATTATTGTGCAACGCAATTGGGAGCGTCGATATCTGCGCTACTTTGTCGCGCTGGGCGCGGGATTCATGCTGGCCACAGCTTTAGTCGAGATGGTGCCGGAGAGCCTGGAGTTGCGGGGCAGGAGCGCGGCCTTCCTTATTCTGCTGGGCTACCTCATTATTCATTTCTTCGAGCACACGGTGACGCCACACTTCCATTTCGGCGAGGAGACGCACAAAGACGAGTTCATGCACTCGCACAAGGGATATTCCGTTCTACTGGGTTTGATCATCCACACTTTTTTTGATGGCATCGCGATCGCCTCTGGATTTCTGGTTTCGAACGCGCTGGGCTGGCTCATCTTTTTCGCAGTGTTTCTGCACAAGATTCCGGAGGGCTTCACGGTGAGTTCGGTAATGCTGGCCAGCGGACGCAGCCGAGGAAAAGCCTGGGGCGCTTCTGTGATATTAGGAGGAGCGACATTGGCAGGAGTCCTGACGATGGCGCTGTTTCGCCATCACGTGGGAGCAGGCCTGCCCCTCTCGGCCGGAGTGACGATTTATGTTGCGGCTTCCGATTTAGTTCCGGAGGTGAACAAGGAACCGGCGATGAAGATGGCGGTGTTGGTGTTTGTGGGGGCTGCGATGTTCTTTTTACTGGAGAGCTTTTTTCATATGCATTGATGGCAGTTCTCAGTTCTCAGAAATCCTTGGTGTCTGAGATGACGAGGCCGAGTAAAAGCTGAACCCGGAGGCTGTCGCAAAAGGCACACTCCTGGTGTTCTGTGTTCAATCCACCGTGTTCTTGGCCGTATATCCGTCGCGGGAGACAACATCGATTTTCTGTTCCTTGCCTTTCGGATCCTTCACTTTGAGCGGGCCACCATCGGGAGCTACTACCTGCACCTTTAACTTGCGATAGGTACCATCCAGCTTGGTATTGGTGGGATGGTAAGAGAGCGAATACTGATTGCGGATATCGTTTCCGATGTCCTGGAAATCTTCCCCGTACTCCGCTTGAAAGCGAGGGAAATAGGCGCGGCCGCCGGTCATCGCGGCAAAAGTGCGCATTTCATTATCGGCCTGCAGGTAATCCATGTGGCCCACTGGGATCCCCATGCCGTGGGGTGCAGAGCGGCCTTGGGCTTCATACATCTCGCGGATGATCCATCCCACGCTGACCGGGAAGATGGTTACGTCCTTCGTGTCCTTAATCTTCTTCGTGATTTTATCGAGGGTGAGCTTGCTGAAAGTATCGACCCCGGTGGTGACGAGGATGACGTACTTCTTTCCTTCCACCCGATCAAGCCGGTCCAACGTGTCGTACAACGCGTCGAATAAATTGGTCTCGGCGAATCCGGGAATGCGCAACTGGTTGAGCGCTCCGTAAACGGCTCGCTTGTCCTGGGTGAAATCGACAAGAATGTGTGGCTGCATGTCGTAGTAGGCGACGGCGATCCAATCATCTTTCCTAAGCGTGTTGGCGAAGGCGTAAGAAGCCTGCAGAGCCTGGATCATGAAGCCGTAGTTAGTGGATGCGTACTCGATGAGAAGCACTGCGGTGATCGGCGCTTGCGACAGGTTGAAGTTGGTGATCTGCTGCGGCGATCCGTCTTCGAATAGCCGGAAATTATCTTTCTTCAATCCCGGGACGAACTGCCCAGCCTTGGTGGTGACCATCACGTCGACATTCACCAGCGGCACATTTACCTTGATGGAATAGTCGGGCATCCCCTCGACTTTTTTGGGCGCAGCGGGCGGCGGAGGTGGCGGAGGGGCTTCAGTATTTTTCCTGGGGATGCTATAGGGACCGACGTCGCCGGTCGGACCACCGGCATCGGTGGGCGCGTCTTGTTTGGGCTTGCCGTTATTTTGATCCTGCGACTGGTCTGGCGGCGTCTGCGACTGGTCTTGGGCGAGGGCCGAAGAGATGTTGCAAAGCAGAAACAGCGAGACCAGCAACGCCATCACCAGCTTGGTGAAATGGTGCGGGCGCGGGTTTTGCTGCGGTCTTTGTTGCGATCTTTGCTGCGTTCCGGGCTGAGAACTTGGGTAGGCGACCATTCGTTGGGCAAACATGCAAACCTCTGATAACTTAGGATACAAAAGACTGTTGGGAGCGAAAACTCCTTGTGCTAGTATAGACGCAGGGATTCGCGATTGGGATGTTTTGCCGGGCTCCCAGTATTCCCCCTCCAGGCAACGACTTACAATTTAGCGAAGTCTAATTCAGCATAAGGTGGTCTTTCCAGTCCATCCGGGTGCAGTTCATGAAAAAATTCGCTTTCGCGCTGCTCGTTGTCTCCCTGTCCTTTCCCTCTTCTACGTTTGCACAAAAACCGGTTTCGGCGCCAGTGCCGCAAAACCCTCAAACCATTGCCGTTAGCCAAATCCACCCGGGCATGCGCGGGGTCGCCTACACGGTGTTCCAGGGCGTGAAACCCGAGGCCATGGATGTGGAAGTTCTCGGCGTGCTGCACAACACCAATGGTCCGAAGGGCAATGTCATTCTGGTGCGGCTGCACGGGCCAAAGGTGGAGTACACGGGCGTGGTCGCGGGCATGAGCGGCAGTCCGGTTTATATCGAGGGCAAGCTCGCGGGGGCGCTCGCTTTTCGCATTGGAGAATTTTCTAAAGAACCGATCGCTGGAGTGACACCGATCGCGGATATGCTCGAAATCAGCGCGCTCGACCGTTCCCCCGCGGAAGAGACTGCTGCGTCGAAGCCCTCTGTAAGTGTGGTCGCGGGTAAGAGTGCGTCACCGGGAGAGATTTCCGCGCTGCCAGGATCGACCGAGGACACCAGTAAGGACTTTTCTAACTACCTGAAGCCCATCGAAACTCCGCTCGTATTTAACGGATTTTCCGAGCAAGCGATCCACCTTTTCGCAGGACAATTTGCATCCGCCGGAATCGTGCCAGTCATGGGTGCGGGCTCGATCAGTGACGAGAAGCAGCCGGAGCCAGTCGAAGCCGGCTCGTCCATCAGCGCGATCCTGGTGCGCGGCGATATGAATATCGAAGCCACCTGCACCGTCACCTATGTGGACCCACAGCGGCTGCTGGCCTGCGGACATCCTCTGCTGCAGTTCGGCTCCGTCGATCTGCCCATGAATAAGGCCGAAGTTTTGGCCACGCTGCCGTCGCCGATGAATGCTTTCAAAATTGTGAACACCACGGAGCCGGTGGGGACGTTCGTCCAGGATCGCCACACCGGCATTCTCGGTGTCTTCGACCGCCAGCCTGAGATGATTCCGGTGACCCTTAGCATTCACAGCGGAGCGGGCGTGAAGCAATTTCATTACGAGGTGCTGAATAATCCGAAGCTGACGCCGGTGGCTCTGATGGTAACTGTATTTAACGCTCTGCACGGCGTGAATGAGTTTGGCGAAGAGATCACCTACCGGCTGGCTGGCAGCATCGGAGTGAAAGGCTTCCCGGAAGTAACCATGCGCAACATGTTCGCCCCCTCGGAGAACGCACAGCCAGCGGCCATGCAGGCAGCGATTTCGTTAGGCGAGCGCTTTGGTCGCATCTACGACAATCCTTTTAACGCTCCGGCAATCGCGGGCGTGAAGCTGGATTTCGACCTGGTGCGGGAGCGGCGCTGGGCGCGGCTGGAGAGCGCGCGCACCGATGTAACCGAAGCTCGTCCCGGCGACGAAATCATGCTTGAGACGGTGCTCGCGCCTTATCGCGGCGAGCGCATCGTGCAGCAGATTCCGGTGAAGATTCCCACGTCGGCGAGCAAGGGAACGCTGCGCATCCTGGTGAGCGACGGCGAAACTCTCGACCACATCGGTCACGCCAACGCGGCCTTTGGCCGTACTCTCGATCTTGCTTCCACCATCGCATTGCTGAATAAAGAGCACTCCAATAACCGCGTTTATGTGTCGTTGCTTGAGGCCGATCCCGAAGCGCGTGTCGCCGACAAGGTGATGCCCACGCTGCCGATCTCGATCATGAATGTGATGGATGGCATGCGCGGCAATCAGGAGATGGTGGTTAGCGGCGAATCGAATGTGGATGAGACGGCTACGGCTCCGCTGGACTACGTCGTGTCGGGAGCACACTTGCTGACGGTGACGGTGAAATAGGTACCGAGTTGCCAATGCCGAGTACCGCATGACCTCCGAACGCGATCGGCGATCCCGCCACAGCTCGAAGGACACAAAGCACCTCGTTCCCACGGGCTCTGTCGATGAGGTCCTGTTGACTGGCTCGACCGGCGGCAAAAACTTAACCCTGTTTCAATCCGTGGGACTGATAGTCACTGGTTTAGGCGTTGGGCTCGGGGTAGGTGCATCAGCTATCGCGAGCGCACTTAACCGCGAGCCAACCTTCCACAGAAATTACGGTCAGTTGTTCACCGGAGGTGTGTTTGGTCTTTGGGGCGCTGCAATGGTCGTCTACGGGGTTATGGGCGTTGTCAAAATAGCTGGCAAGAGAAGGTAGCTGAAGGCCGGCCTGTGAACCATCTTCTGATGTGCTGACGGCATTTCGCGGGCAGGAGTGCCCGCGCCACACGATCAAAACCGAAACAACATTATTCCCGCTTTATCCATGTGGCGGAAGCCGTCGGTGGCGACGGCGGCCAGCACCATGAGGGTTGCGTTGTAGCCAGCGTGGGCGAGGAAGCTGGAAGCTACGGACTTGGTCATCGCCCGCACAGTGGTCAGAATCACTCCCACCAGGAAAATGATCAGCACCGCTCCCCACGAACGGTACTGCAAGTAGTGCATCAGGCCGAAGGGCACAGCAGTGAGAACAATTCCCCACACGACGCCGAGGCGTCGCGCCAGCACGGGATAAAGAAATCCGCGAAAGAGAAGTTCTTCCCACAGAGGTCCAAGAGTGACGGCGAAAACCGCAGTGAGATAGGCGTCGGAAGGCCGGGCGAAAAACTGATCGAAAGGCGTGGTCTTCGGCATAGGCAAAAGCCGTCCCAGGAAGTCGAGTCCCAGCATGAGAACGCCCAACCCCACAAAAGTCGCGGCGCCGCTCTCGGGCCAATTCCAAAGGATGGATTGCCAGAATCGAGTTTTATATTTGCCCTCGATTAGCAGGATCATGTACAGCGCGACGACGATGTAAGTCAGCAACTGCGCCAGCAGAGCAGACACCGGTTTTTGGGCCACATCCAGCCAACGTGTGTGCGGGTAGGCGAACTGGAGCAACCCCGGCGCAATGATGAGTTGGGTGATGACGAACATTAATAGCGTGAAGCCGGCAATCAGCAGGACATCCCAGCCGCTCCAAACGGGGTTCTCGCCGGAAGTGGATGGAGGCGGGGGAAGCAAGACTGGCGGCGGGAGTGGATTGGAACCGAGTGGGAGCGGCAATGGCTCCTCACCGTTAAGCGCCTGTGGGTCCAACTGAGGGTTTTCTGATGACGCCAAAAGATCCTTTCTCTACTCTCTATGCGCTGCGCTTGCCGTTCCCTGCAAAATACACTGCTAGCGCCTGACCGGTATACGACTTCTTCACTCGCGCCACCTGCTCCGGCGTGCCCGGGGCGACGATGCGGCCGCCTTCTTTTACCGGGCCGCCGCAGTGGCGATGGGCCTTATGGCTTTGAGTTCCTTGGAAAACTTCCGCCTCACCTGATAAACCGCGAAGGCATCCTGCAAATTCAGCCAGAACTGCTCGGAGGTCCCGAAATACTTGGCCAAGCGAGCCGCCATCTCGGGAGTAATTCCCCGCTTCTCCCGAACAATATCGTTGACCGTAGGAGGAGAAACATGCAACTCCACCGCCAGCCGGTAAGCGGAGATGCCCATCGGCTCCAGAAACTCCTCCCGAAGAATTTCACCAGGATGTACCGCCCAAACCGGCGAGTTTTCGTTTCTGATAGGAATCAAATCCGGACCTCCGGGGCTAAAGCCCTATTCTTGCATATCGACTCTTAGCGGCACGGCTGAAGCCGTGCCCTACCCGTTCCCTGATCGAATTCGAGCGTCAGCCTACGCGCTGCGCTTGCCGTTCCCTGCAAAATACACCGCTAGCGCCTGGCCGGTGTACGACTTCTTCACTCGCGCGACCTGCTCCGGCGTGCCTTGGGCGACAATGCGGCCACCTTCTTCGCCGCCTTCGGGGCCGAGGTCGATGATCCAGTCGGCGTTGCGGATCACATCCAGATTGTGTTCGATGATGATGATCGAATTGCCGAGATCGGTCAAACGGTGCAGCACGTCTAGAAGCTTTCGTACATCGTCGAAGTGCAGGCCGGTGGTCGGCTCATCGAGAAGATAAAGCGTCTTGCCGGTCTGGCGCTTGCTCAACTCGCGGGCCAGTTTGATGCGCTGCGCTTCGCCGCCGGAGAGCGTGACCGCAGATTGACCAAGATGAATATAGCCGAGGCCGACATCGACCAGCGTTTGCAGCTTTTGCTTCACCTGCGGGATGTTCTCGAGAATGGGCAGCGCGTCGGAAACTGGCATCTCCAGCAGGTCGGCGATGGAGTTGCCGTTGTATTTTACGGCGAGGGTTTCGCGGTTGTAACGGCGTCCGCCGCAGACCTCGCACAGAACATAGACGTCGGGAAGAAAATTCATCTCGATGCGACGCTGGCCTTCCCCCTGGCAGGCCTCGCAACGGCCCCCGGAGACGTTGAAGGAAAAGCGTCCGGCTTTATAGCCGCGCTCGCGCGATTCGGGCAGCATGGCATAGATATCGCGGATCGCAGTGAAGACACCGGTATACGTTGCAGGATTCGAGCGCGGGGTGCGGCCGATGGGCGATTGATCGATGCGAATGACTTTGTCGATATTCTCCGCGCCGACGATGGCTTTGTGCTCGCCGGATTTTTCGCGCGAGCGATAGAGTTGCCGTGCGAGCGAGCGATAAAGAATGTCGTTAACCAGTGTGGACTTGCCGGAGCCGGAGACTCCGGTCACGACGGTCATCACACCCAGCGGAAAAGTTACGTCGAGATTCTTGAGATTATTTTCCTTCGCGCCGAGAATCGTGAGTGCCGCGCCATTGGCCTGACGGCGCTGGGCCAGCATGTTGATTTGCGCTCTACCGGAGATGTAAGCGCCGGTCAGCGAGTTGGGCTCGCGCATGATTTCGGCGGGCGTGCCGTGGGCAACCAGGCCACCGCCGTGACGCCCCGCACCGGGGCCAAGGTCGATTACATAATCGGCGCGGCGGATAGTCTCTTCGTCGTGCTCGACCACCAGCACCGTATTGCCAAGATCGCGCAGATTTTCGAGCGCAGTCAGCAGGCGTCCATTATCGCGATGGTGCAGGCCGATCGAAGGCTCATCCAGTACATAGAGCACGCCACGGAGTTTCGAGCCGATCTGTGTCGCTAAACGAATGCGCTGGCCTTCACCGCCGGAGAGCGTAGCGGCGGAGCGATCGAGAGAAATGTAGTTCAGTCCTACGGCGTTGAGAAATTGCAGACGCTCGACGATTTCGTGTGTGACACGGCCTGCTATCTGCTCTTCGCGACCTGCGAGTTTGATGCCCTTCGCAACTTCGAGCGCTTTCGAAATCGGGAGTGCAGTGAAGTCGGCAATCGACATGCTCTGTACCTTGACCGCGAGGCTTTCAGGCCGCAGACGTTTGCCGTGACACGCCGGACAATCGCTCGCGGACATGTGATCCATCAGCCAGTCGCGATAGCCTTCTGAAGTGGACTCTTCGAGATTCTGCTTCAAGTATCCGAAGATTCCGTGAAAGCCGGTTTTGCCTCGGCCGGATTCGCCGTTCAATAACAGATCCTGAGTCCTCTCCGGAAATTTTTCGAACGGCGTGTTGAGGTCAATGCCATGCGCGGCGGCCGTCACTTGCAAAGCATGAATCAGGCCCTGCGACGCTGAACCCGGCCCAAGTCCGCCATCGAGCAGAGGCTTCGACCAATCGGTGATGACTTTTGCCGGATCGAAATCGTAGCGGCTGCCGAGGCCGTGACACTCGGGGCAGGCTCCGTACATGCTATTGAAGGAAAACGAGCGAGGTTCGAGTTGCGGCACGCTGATGCCACAATCGGGGCAGGCGAGTTTTTCAGAATAAAGTTGTTCATCGCCGCCGACCACAGCCACTTGCACCAGGCCTCCGGCAAGCTTCATCGCAAGTCCCACGGACATTTCAAGACGGAGCTCGATGCCTGGCTTCACCAGAAGGCGATCGATTACTACTTCGATGGTGTGGTTCTTGCGCTTGTCGAGGTTGAGGTCGTCGTCGAGATTCACGATTTCGCCATCGACGCGGGCGCGAGTGTAGCCATGTTTCAGCAGCGTCTCCATCTCTTTTTTGAATTCGCCCTTGCGGCCACGAACGATCGGCGCGAGAACCATTACACGATCTTCCGGAGTGAGCGTCATCACGCGCTGGACGATCTGTTCGGCCGACTGGCGGCTGATGGGACGACCGCACTTGGGACAATGCGGTACCCCGATGGAAGCGAACAAGAGGCGAAGATAATCGTAGATTTCGGTGATCGTACCGACAGTCGAACGCGGGCTGCGGCTGGTGGTCTTTTGCTCAATCGAGATCGACGGGCTCAGACCATCAATCGAATCTACATCCGGGCGCTCCATCTGATCCAGAAACTGCCGCGCGTAAGTCGAGAGTGTCTCGACATAGCGGCGCTGGCCTTCCGCGTAGATGGTGTCGAAGGCGAGAGAGGACTTGCCCGAGCCGCTCAGGCCGGTCACCACGGTGAGGGTGTTGCGGGGAATCTCAACGTCAATGTTCTTAAGGTTGTGCTGGCGCGCCCCGCGCACCGATATTCTGGTAATAGCCATTTAGTTTGTCTGAAAATGCCGGGCTGGATGGGCCTTCCGTAATGTCGACAGGGTTACAGAGTTGTCCGACAGTAGGACTGCGCAGCTCTACTCCGTATCTTAATCGTCAATAGCGGCGGGCGTCAACGCAGGTAGATTGAAGAAGCCGCATAGACGAAAGTTGAGCTCGCGGCATCTGATTACTGCAATTTAATGAGGGTGGTTTGATCGTGATTTCGTATTTCATGCCTCTGATTCTCTGCCTCACGGTAGTGCTCTCCGTTGGAATTGGCGTGCTCACGGCTTACGCGGCAGTGATCGGCATTCTGCAGGCTTGCGGCCGGGCGTCACAGATGCAGATGCGGCCTGCGGAAACGCGTCCGCGGCTGGTTCTGGTGCCCACGCAGAACCATGCCAGCGGCGATTAGAACTGCCTTATCCAGAACTTACTCATCCATCCATTTATTAGCGTAGCGGGTTGGTGATGCTCCATCTACTTGGATTGAACTTCGATCGCTTCCGCGACGTTCATTGGTCGTCCCGCTTGATTGTCGACTTGAATCTTTCGTCCGCGCTTCAAGTAGGCTCCGATCACTCCGGGCTGGGACCAGTCTAAGTCCCATCCGTTTTCGATAGCGAGGAGGGTATAAGGACCGGGAACTACGCTGTGCAAACTGAAAGTGCCATCCAGATCGCTTTGGTCGCGGCGGAATAAATCGTGGTCGGTCTCCGGACTTTGCGGTACCAGAACCACCATGGCTCCAGCGACCGCCTTGCCAGCTTTCTTCGCCGTTCCTTGTACTTCCACGCTGCCGCCCACAAGGGTAAGCGAAACGGACGCAGCGGAGCCTGCGGCCAGATTAAGAGTATGAGCTGTGAGTTCGGCGCCTTCGGCTGAGATGTGTGAGATGGAGTAGGGCTTACCTCCACCCCAGACCGCGACTTCATATTTCCCAATGGCGACCGACTGCAGTTCCGCTTCGCCTTTAGAATCGACGGCTTGAGAAGCAGCAACCATTCTATTTCCAGAACGTAATCCTACCGTAAGGTGCGGGGGAAGCGTGAGCTCCCCGGGTATTTGCACGGCAAACTTGACGCTGCTGACCGCATCGCTCTTGGAGGCATCGATTTCTTCTCCGTCTTTTTCAAGATCGACTCCGTTCATTTGAGAGACTGTTTCTCCGCGCAGCCGGACATTATAGCGGCCCGCTGGAATGCCCGTGATCTCCATGACGCCCGGCCCCACCACGTTTCCGCCACTTCCCTGGACAAATGTCGACGAGCCGTCAAAAGTGGGTTGTTCAAGCTGCGGAAAAGTGTATCCGTGCTTGCCATCGTCTGCCATGCGAAAGCGCAGACGAAGGGAGGGAACCGGATTCAGGTGGAAGTCGGCCTCCACTCGCTCGCCTCCGCGAATGGGTATCGGCATGGCGTCCTCGGCTTCCCTCGCATCCGGGTAGTAAGTAATCGGATAGGCGACATCAAGGGATCGATCGATTGCCGCCGGAGCCTCTGTCTGCTGATCGGTGACTGATTCTGAATCGTTTGAACTCGGCGAGCCCGAGCGTGCGGCTTCTGAAGGAGGGTGAACGGCGTACCACGGCTGGCCGCTCACTGATAGAAAATAGGTGCCTGGCCTGAGTGGAGTAAATTCATACTCTCCCAGATCATCGGTCTGCGCGCCGCGAGACTGGCGGATCTGATCTACACCCCTGCTGTGATCGTCGAAATACAGTTGCACCGTGGCGTGGCGAACTGGCTCGCCGAATTCATCGAGTACTTTACCAGTAATCACGGCGTCCGGCGCAAGGCGGAGCACCAAAGTCTCGGTGTCGAGCTCCGCTCCGGTGACGATTGCGGTGGAATATTGATCATGCTGATCGTAGCTGGCGGAGATGAATCCCCGTCTCGCTCCTGTCAGCGAATACTTCCCAGCAGGCAGTCCGGTGAACTCAAACCTACCGTCCTCAGCCGTAACGATGGAGAGAAACTTTTTGGGATCGTTCGCGTCCCGCACGGTAATTCGCGCGCGGGCCAGAGGTCGCCCGCCCGCTTTACTGACTACGGTTCCGGCGATTCTGTAGCCCGAGGGAGGGGCTGCGGTCTGTGAGGCGGCGTAGGATTGGGCTTCGGGCCTACAAAGAACAACCAGGAATAGAACGATCGCGAAGCAGAACCCGCGACCCAAGATGGCCGCCCGGGCTAAAGCCCGATTGGTTTTACGCGGCTTACGCGGCGCTGAAGCGCCGCTCTTCCACGGTGATTTACGCATTCGCGGGTATTCATGCATTTGCGGAGATTCATGCATTTGCGATGGTTTATGCATTTGCGGTGATCTGTACATTTTGCAGTGATCTATGCACTCGCGGTGTTGTGTACAATTCCGCCTGTTCTCCGACAGCCTGCCGGGTCTTACTCGCTGCCCTGGGTGATCGGCAACTGCAATGTCACTTTCTGGCCGGCGGCGAAGTGGACCACCTGCCCCTTGGCCTCATAAATCTTCATGGCTTCCGCATCTCGATATGGAAGATCTCGCTGTTCGCTGCTAAAGGCAATGACGTGGTAAACCCCCGGTGTCACCGTTTGATAATCGAACTTCCCATCTGGAGACGCCGAAATCTCCAAAAACCGCCCCGGGCTATCCGGGAAGGGAATGCAATAGACAAAGCCGGGTGGAGACCAACGGCCCGGAGTGGGTGAAGTCGTGGGAACACCAAGCAGCATGCCTTCCAGCGCAGCACTATCGTCGCGCAACGTAATATCGATGGGCGTATTCGCGCCGGGCACTACCACCAACGGTTCGCGCAGTAAATCTGTCCCGCCCATCGTCGCCGAGGCCACGTAGCCGCGGTTTGCATTTGGCCGTAGCCAATATCGGCCGGGCGCAAGGTCTTCGAGGACCATCAAATCATCGTTAGGCCCGGCAGGAGGACGAAGCTGTCCGGCGCTTCGGTGCTGCTCGAAGTCCTCTTCCACAGGCTCAACGCGAAGGTCTAAGTCGAGCCGCAGCTTTGGCGTGGCGAAGGTTCGCCCTCTGGTGGTAATGCTCCCGGTGGCCTGCCAATTCGTGGAAGTGAATTCTTCTTTAACATTCACGCTGATCGAATTGTTTCGAGCAAGAACCATGGTGGGACCTTCCGCCGGGGTGCCCGCGACCGTCAAGTTCACCGAGCCGTTCGTCGAGTTCTGTTCAAAGCTCGATGCTTCCACAAGATACTTTCCGTTTGGCAAACTGCCTTCAATCGCACCCTTTGCCCGGTTGTAACCGAGCGAATACCCGGGGCCGTGCTGTCCTTGAAGCGATACGGTGATATTCAATCCCCCGTTTAGTTCGCCGTTGACCACCGGAATCCTTACGGGATAGTAGGGCTGGCGAACCAGGGATATATCAGCCTGAGAAATTTGCCGGGCCGTTAGCTGAATTGGAGAAGCTCCGGCAAAATTGCTGGCGCCGGGATAGTAAACCGGCGGGAAGCCATAGAGTTGACCGCCTGGAGTCGTGGTTTCCGGATCGTTGTCCAACAACTCGCCCGTGAACACTTTATAGGTGCCCGGTTCGAGTTCGGCAAAGCGGAAGTCGCCATTCGAGTTGGTGACGACTGAATTTTTCAACGTCCATCGCAGGCTGCCATCCTGCACCTGCCTGAAGAAGAGCTGCACGTTAACGCCCCTGGCGGGATCGGCTGCGGAAACCGTGACTCGCCCTTTAATCAACCCCTCGGGAATCAGAGGGATCGTAAGCTCACTTCCGGGCGACGCCTCGACTGCATTCCCTCCATTTTGCCGCTCCAGGAATCCAGGCTTGCGAGCCATGAACTGCACGACGTCAGCTGCTTTGGGCAGACTGAATTCGAAATGTCCCTCGCCATCGGTGAACATTGCGTATCGATTGTCAGGAGAGTAAACCAGAGCGCGGCCAATGGGTTCGTGAGTGACAGCGTTCACCACCGTACCGCGGACGACGTTCGACTGACTTTCAGCTTCCAGATTCTGAGAAAAAGAAAAGTTCTGCGCGAAGGACTCCTGTCCGCAAGGACACGTACCCGCAAGAAGAATCACCGAGGCAAATATCAGGCGTTGGAGTCTCACACGAGCACGGGCAGGCAGAGCCTTCAGGCAGGGCGCAGGACCGTTGGCACTTCGCAAGGAAATCACTCCTACGTAATCGTTCCCCTGGGGTCGGCCGTGCGTGCGTTCAACAGCGGGTCAGTCGGTAGCAATTGGACTTCATTCATTTAACTTCTTTGGGCTTTGCCGCGTCAATTACGTTCGTCTCGGTGGTGGGCCAGCTCAAAAAGCACATCCCCGCAGCGGCTACAGCCGCGATTGGTTTGAGGCATTTACGGCGCGGCTGAAGCCGCGCCCTTTCAAAACAGATTCAAACTGACCCGCTTCGTTGCACCATCAGGCGAACTACGTGTTAGCATTTCAGCAACTGCCCGCGCTGCCGGGGAATGCCCATGGCTCGCACTCGTCCCATCCCGATTTCATGGCTTCCGGCGACCCTTCTCGGCATCCTTCTGGGCATTCTCCTGAGCGCGTCCGCGCACGGAGCCGAGCAATCTCCGTGGCTCGAAATCCACTCGACCCATTTTAGTGTCATCACCGACGCCGGCGATAAGAAAGGCCGCGAAGTCGCGTTGCGATTTGAACAGATGCGGGCTTTCTTTGCCACGTTGCTTATGAAGGAACGGCTCAACGAACCGCTCCCGCTGACCATACTCGCCTTCAAGAGCGACAAAACCTACTACCAGAGCGCGCCCTTGCGGCAGGGCCAGCCCATCAGCCTCCCCGGCTTTTTTGTTTCCGGGGAGGACCAGAACTTCATTGTTCTGAACCTGTTCGAGGAAGAATCCTGGCGCGCCGTCGCCCACGACTTCGCGCAAATGCTGTTGAACTACAACTACCCTCCGGTGCAGGGATGGTTCGACGAAGGGCTGGCCGAATATTTCAGCTCGATCCGCGTCGACGATAAGCGGGTGGAAATCGGCAGCGATCCCGGGCTGCAGTCAGGCTTCAGCGACAACCTGTTGCCGAACCAACAGGACACGCGGAATCCGGGAAAGTCGTTCACAGAGCTGCTCAGCGGACAGGTCTGGCTCACGCTTCCCGATCTGCTGACGATGAAGCATGACACTTCAACCTATACGGAAGCAACGCGCCATACGCTCTACTATGCCCAGTCGTGGATGATGGTGCATTGCTTAATCCACGAAAAAAAGCTGCCCGAGACAGGAACCTATTTTGATTTGGTCGAGAACCATCATGTTCCCGTGGACGACGCCATTCAGAAAGCCTACGGCGTGACGCCAGCTCAATTCGACCAGGCTGTAAAAGATTATTTCCACTCACTCACGCCGCTGTTCACGGCGCTCGACGCCTCTCGGCAGGCCGCTTCCCAGAGAAATGCGCCGCAGGTCTACGGGTTCCCGCAGCTCGTGGGACCAAACGACAGCGTGATCAATGCCAAGACCATCCCGGAGACGGACGCTCGCGCCATAGCCGCTGAGGTGAAAGTGAGAATTCCTGATCGCCGCGAAGCAGGGCTGCAGGAATTGCAGGCGCTCGCCGCCGGACCCGGTCCGGCCGCGGCGAAAACATCCGCCAACAAAGGCAGCAACAAAGACACCGAAACTGGAGAAAAGATGCTGGTTACTGCGACGGGAAATGAGATCGCCCATCGCGCTCTCGGGTGGGACCATCTGCAGCACGGAGAGTTTGATGCCGCACTCGAAGAACTGGGTGACGCTGCCGCCCTCAACCAGCGCGATATGTGGATTCGCTACTACCTTTCGGTGTTGAAGTACCGCATGGCGCAGGCGAAGAAAACCGATATCCAGGGCCTGCCTAACATGATGCAGGACCTGCGCGCCGTGCTCGAATGGTATCCCGAAATGGCCGATGCCTACGACCTGCTGGCGCTTGCGCGCATGGAAGGTGGTGGACCGGTGGCGGCGATGCAGGCAGAGCGTGCGGCCATGCAACTCAGTCCGCGCAACACGCACTATGTTTATCATTTGGCGGAAATCTATGAGGCGGATAAAAAGTGGGATGCCGCGCGCGCCCTGCTGGAACGGCTCGAAACCAGTGAGAACGCCCAGGTCGCCGCCGAAGCCCGCGAGCGGCTGGGAAGGCTTTCAACCGAGCAGAAATATGGCATTTCCGAGGCAGCATCGGCCAAGAAGCTGTCGAATCAGAGTTCCCCTTTCGATGTGCTGGAGCAGGACGCAGCCAAGCGCTCCGCCGAACAGGCCACTCACTCCACAACAGCAGACAAGCGCCCCGCAAAGTTTGTCCAAGGCCGGCTGGTGGGCGTGGACTGCTCGCAGGCGCCGACCGCAGTTCTCACCATCGCCACTGGCGGAGTCGTTTTGAAGCTGCGTACCGCAGACTACAATTCGCTTTTGCTCATTGGCGCTGACTCGTTCTCGTGCGCCTGGAATAACCGCTCGGTCTCGGTGAACTACAAACCCGGTGGATTGTCGGATGGGGATTTGCTGTCGGTGGAAGTGCGGTGAAGCGACTTTATTCCCGACACCCTCACTATTTTGTCATTCCGGCCGGAGTCGGACCCTGAGCGAAGTCGAAGGAAACCTGCCGTTGTCCGGCAGATGATCGGAAGAAAGGCGCGGAACGAACCAGCCGACTCTAGCCTCGGAGGGCGGCATACAGTAGCCCCGGACATAAGAGTCTGTGTGAGAACTAGCTGTTAAGATTTCGAGTGAAACTCCGCGGGGATCTCAGCCGCGAAGCGGCGTCAGAATGCAGCCCACGGCGTAAGCCGTGGGTAGTAAGTGGGAAGGGACCAAGCCCCGGAGGGGCGAAAGACTAGTACTCACACAGACTCGTAAGTCCGGGTAAGCCAAGAAAGCAGGAGCCGAGTCCCGGAGGGATGGCACCAGATAGGAACCCCTGAGCGGCACTCGGACCCTCTAACGAACCTCAATTAAGGTGTCACTCATGAAGTTTGCGGTGCTACAGTGGTTGCGATTCCCCCCGGTGTAAAGGACGGAAACGGCAAGGGCACGACGTCCCGCTCCCAGTCTATGAACACAAAGCAGCAAATTATCGGCCGGGTTCGCCAAATTGATGACCTAAGGGCTCAGGTCTTGCAGCACTGGTCGATGGTTCAGCAGTCCGTGAAAAAAGGTGACATTGACGCCGCCATCCCACTACTTAATGCGTACTTCGCCTTGCAAGTTAAGCTTGACGGGGTCGAATCCGGCCTTAGGAGCATGCTGAAAGGGCAATTCTCGGATAAATAACGTGAGCGCCCTTCCACAACGAGCGGACACGGCTAGTCTCCTGCGATGGGTAGCAACCCACCCGAACAAACCCTTTGACCCGACGATGGTTGTATCCCTGAGCACAGGCCACACCTCCGATTGGGAGTGGCAAGCCGTCCTAGCGCAAATGGAGGATCTGAACCGGCAGGCCTACATCATGAGGCTGAGGCAAGACCCCACAGGCGCAACATACTGGGCCATCTCTCAAAAAGGAGAGAATTACCTGCGGGCATTGGAGCGCTTTCAATCCGAAGGGCCGGAACCCCGCGACGTGACTGGGGATAAGGCCGCCGCCCCTTCGGATGAGTGGGACGTTTTCATTTCCCATGCGAGCGAGGACAAGAACGCGATCGCGAGGCCACTCGCCGAAGCCTTACGTGCCAAGGGGCTGCGCGTTTGGTACGACGAGTTTTCGCTCTCCGTCGGGGACAGCTTACGTAAGAAGATTGACCAGGGACTCGCGAATTCTCGCTTTGGCATTGTCATCTTGAGCCGTCACTTTTTTGAAAAACATTGGCCAGAACAGGAACTGAACGGACTAGCGACCCGCGAGGTGGGGGGACAGAAAGTCATCCTGCCTGTCTGGCACGGGGTCGGCTTCGACGAAGTGCGGAAGTATTCACCAACACTAGCGGACAGAATCGCCGTGAGTACGGACAGGGGCTTGCCGCACATAGTGGAAGAACTTCTGAGGGCGATGGAGAAATCCCCAATCACCAACCGCCCTCGGAGGGCGTGTCCTCTAATAAGGGCGACTCGACGGCAAGCCTACCGGGGTCGGGGGTTGCGATTCCAAGCCTAACGGACCTCGACAACGTTGTGCTTCGGTTGATATGCGAACAGGCCATTCAAAAAGAGTCTGGGATGGTTAGTCCCGAAGATATCTACATTTCCACTGACGCGCTCAAGATTGAGAGAGAAGATGTGTTGGATAGCATCGAAGTGCTTGATGGTCGAGGGTACGTCAAGATTAGCCACGTGCTCGGCGGGCGACCGCGTGGGATAAGCCACCTGCGATTAACAACGATGGGCTTCGTGTCTTATGCCGAGGCCCACCTCGTTAACTTCGCCGATCTGCGTCGCGCCGTTGCGACCGCTATTGTGAACAAGCAGGATCAGGATAGCAAAGCGATCGCGTCGGCAGTAGGGGCTAAGAAGTATGTTGTTGATCAGATTTTGAACGAGTTCGAGAATTTAGGATGGCTTCAGCTCTCGAAATCCTTGAACGACACAGTGTACGTATTAAAGACCAGCCCGGAACTGAAGCGCGCATTTCGTTAGCCGATTCGGAGACACGCCAAAGAACGACCACTTATTGCGATCTGGGATTCAATAACCGCTCGACTCTCTCCGGCTCGCAGGCAATGATCTTCAAATAAGCCTGGGTTGGCCGGTCCGGTTGCGCGCGCCCTTGCTCCCAGTCTCGCAGCGTGCCAAGCGGGATATGGTAGCGGACGGCGAATTCCTCCTGCGTTAGTGCCAGAGCGCGGCGAATGATTTTTGCCTGGGGCGTTCGCTTCATCCGCCTAAGATCTTCGGAAGTCAACGGTCGCGCGTCGCGGTCAGCACGGGCGGCTGCCTCGACGGCCGCGGGCGCCATAGGCCTAAGCGTTTTGCCGGAAGTAGTCGTCTTGCTCATATTGCGTTGCCCTTCGGGCTGAAATAATGCGAATGCGTTCCGCGCGCTCGGTATAGGCTACGAATAACAAAGCCTTGCCCTCGGCCGCCCCGATGATGACAAAACGCTCCTCTCCATGTTCTTCTCTGTCATCCAGCCGCTCAATGGCGAACGGGTCACTGAACACGGTCTTCGCCAAATCGAAGCTCACACCATGTCTGCTGAAGTTCGCTTTAGCCTTGACCTTGTTCCACTCAAATTCCAGCTTAATAGTACTACGGGATACCAGTAGTTAGTCAACCACACTCCAACAATAAGTACCTTTTCCACAACCTGTCTGTGACATCCGATCTTGTCCACAGCCCATCCCGTGCGTAATCGAGGTCGTGACGGTTGGCACAAGCCAATTCGTCGTGCCCCGAACTCCTGGGAGTGACAAAATTGCCAGAGTGGCAGAAACTGCGGGTCGGAGCTGTCCTGCCTCAGTTGGAAATGGAGAAAGCGTTCGTCCGTTAAGATAACGGAGCGAACGTATGAGGAAGGAACGGAAGCACTTCACCCCTGAAGAAAAAGTAGCCATCCTGAGGCGGCATCTTGTGGACAAAGTGCCAGTCTCGGAGCTCTGTGAAGAACTGGGTCTGCGCCCAACGGTGTTCTACCGCTGGCAGAAGGAACTGTTCGAGAACGGAGCCGCCGCTTTTCAGTCTCAAGAGCGTCCCCAGCGACAAGTGGAGGAGAAGCAGAAACGGATCGAGTTCTTGGAGAAGAAGGTACAGACCAAGGATGAGGTCCTGGCTGAGCTGATGGCGGAGCACATCGCGCTAAAAAAAAGTCTTGGGGAACTCTAACCGGTATCTGGGTGCCGCATGATGTGCGGGATCTAGTCGTGGATTTCGTCCGGCGCTGGTCGGAGAAGGCCGAGATCGGCGTCGGACGGTTCATCCCGTGGCTGGGCGTGACCGCGAGCAAGTTCTATGACTGGCGGCAGCGATACGGGTGCGTCAACGAGCACAACGGTTGGGTTCCCCGTGATTTCTGGTTGGAGCCGTGGGAGAAAGAAGCAATCATCGGGTTCCATCTGAAGACCCCGCTGGAAGGCTATCGGCGGCTGACGTTCATGATGCTCGACGCTGACGTTGTGGCGGTTAGTCCGGCGAGCGTTTGGCGAGTATTGAAGCAAGCTGGATTATTATCTCGGTGGAAGAGCAAGCCATCGCGCAAGGGAACTGGTTTCGAGCAGCCGCTGCAGGCGCATCAGCACTGGCATATCGACGTTTCTTACATCAACCTGTGCGGCACGTTCTATTACTTGTGCAGCATTCTGGATGGGTTCAGTCGTTTCCTCGTGCATTGGGATCTGCGTGAGTCCATGCGAGAAGCTGATGTCGAGGTGATCCTGCAGCGAGCCAAGGAGAAGTACCCGGAAGCGAAGCCGCGAATCATCTCGGACAATGGTCCGCAGTTCATTGCTCGCGACTTCAAGGAGTTCATTCGCATCTCGGGCATGACGCACGTCCGAACCTCCCCTTACTATCCGCAGTCGAATGGCAAGATTGAGCGCTGGCACAAGTCGCTGAAAAGCGAGTGCATTCGACCGAGGACGCCGCTGTCACTGGAAGATACAAGGCGTCTGGTCGGGGGCTACGTGGAGCATTACAACAACGTCCGCCTGAACAGTGCCACCGGCTACATCACGCCTAAGGACGTGCTGGCGGGGCGACAGGCGGAGATCCACGCAGAACGCGACCGCAAGCTGGAAGCTGCCAGACAGCAACGTCAGAGTCGCCGCCAGCGGGCGGCGTGATGGATGAACGGATTGCTCCCGGTTGGCCTCCCTGAGCAGTCCCTGCATCTCGGTACACGCGCGGCGGTGGACTAGGTCCTCTAGCGTTCGGCAACTCGCGGCTCACCGATAGGCCCGCCGGCCAGGCGCATTGCGTCTTCGCTTCGAGCCGCGGCTTCGAATGGGGAAGAACCGGAGGAGGGTAACAGCAGCACCGCATCGCGATCATTTGGCAAGGAAGCTGTCTCTACCGCTTTTCGCTTTTTCCGGAGGTCATCTATTGCCAAATTGCGGGCGATCGCGAAGAGCCATGGATCAAACCGCTGCCGCCCGTTGTACTGGCTGCCCCGTTGCAGCACCCGAATCCAGGTCTCCTGCGCAAGGTCCTCAGCATACTCTCGCCTCCCGGTGAGGTATAGCAGGTAGCGCACCAGTCGATGCTGACAGCGCTCCACCAGGTCTGCAAGAAGCTCCGTATCCCTTTCACGTAAGCCTCGCGCAATCTTTGCCGTTTCGGTTTCGGCCGTCGTATTCAAGGTCATGGGAAGAGCCAACATATATCCTGTAATACGATCAGACCCCAGCGGATTACTCAACTTTTGACCGAAAAGTCACGCTAAGATTTGCCTCTGACGGATATCGGATCAATGGGCGGCAACGGCCTGACGTGTACAACTCGTTGATTGGTAGACCCCAAACTAGGGCAATAATATACCTGCCTAACCAAAGCCAAAGAACGACCCCCCAGATGGCGGGTTTTTATTCTTGGGATTCAACAATCGCGGCAGCAAGAAGGCTACCGTCCATGACGGCTAGCGGTTTCAGATGGTCCCCTCGAACGTTGCCGGAAGGTCGGGCCAGAGAACTTTAGGCGCTTTTTTTGAGCAGCTTTGCGTAGCCAGGATTTTGTGACATGATTGACTGGTGGCGAGATGGGAGCGACGTCGAGCGCAATCGATGAACCGCCACAAGCACGTTCAGTGGAAGGAAGGTGAACCGAAGCTGAAGCTGCGAAGTTTTGCTGTACCGATAGCTCTGTTCTTCATCTTCATATACGCAGCGCAGTGGGCGTTCCGTTTCCCGAGGGGAAACCTAGTCAACTTGGCGGCGGGGATTATCTTTGCTGGAACCGCGGCATTCCTCTGGACACTAAAGCCACGGAAAAATCGCCACAAGAGATGATTTCCGCATTCTAAATCCGCGTTAAAGTTTCCTTTGCTTTAGGTAGGTATGTTGTTGCCCAAAATAGGATAGATAGTTGTCGAAACCAGGCGATCACAGCTCACGATTCGGGCCTAGCCGGTCTGGGTTCTGGCGGAATTACGGGCCAAACAGATGTTGAGAAACGGCAGGTCGTTGCGGAGCTACAATGATCTCGCCGGGCGAAACGGAAGCGGGCACTGCAGGGATGCAACCATGCCGAGGGATAACCCGGAGGGCTCATCGAGCCGATGCTCAGCAGCGCGGGAGGCAATCCTCTCGCGCTGTGGATTGCGAGGAAAAAGTCATCGGACGATAGACCCCCATGCTTTGAAAAATCCCCGCCCCGCAGGGGCGGAATCTACACTAGCGGAGAACGTCGCTTCTCCATTTCACGCTGAGCCAAGACAGAGTGACAAAATAGCTGAGGGTGTCGCGAGCTCACCCACAACCGTATGAAGGAAAAACCCTCCCGCTGGCCGGGAGGGTTGAGAATCTAGAACCGGCGGGCTAGGCGCGGACGACGTTGCCCGCCTGAAAGCCTTTGGGGCCCTTGAGCAGATCAAACTCCACGGTCTCACCCTCGTTGAGCGAGCGGTAGCCGTTCTCCTGAATCGCGGAGAAGTGTACGAAAACGTCCTCACCCGTGGAGCGCTGGATAAAGCCATATCCTTTCGCCCCGTTGAACCACTTTACTGTTCCCTTCTCTCTCACAAAAAACTCCTTTCCTTTAATCATTAAGAATAGTTCCCTGACCCTCCTGTTTTATTGCTCCGGGTGAACCGGAGCGCCCCCTCAGGAAATCCAGTGGAACTCGGTTGCGTCTCTCTGTGCGGTAGAAAATGCCCCCAAAGAAAAAGACTCCTGATTCGACGGCGCATGAAGAAAATGCGGCGCGAACCTTCGGAGCCTGACCATCGGCGCTGATTTCTACTGCCTTGCTCAAGACATCAACCTGCCTTACAAAAAGACCATGCCCCCGACCTTCGTCGGCTACAAGCCAGAGATAATAAGGAGTATTAAATCGTTACGCAAGAAAAATTAGTGGGAAGAGCACTAAAATAACCGGCGGTCACATTCTAATCTTTAACAGAGTATAAGAAATGGCACGCTGCAGCCTTAGAACCTTGGTTCGCCAGGAGACCCGGGGCTAGCTGCAACCCTTTGATAGGATTGGTGAAGATGGCGCCCGATCGAGTCACGGATAGCGCGTTCGATCCCGCAGAGAGAACCTCGCACCTCCCGCCCCGGCGAAGGAGAGCGAACTCCTCCAGTATGGCGATTTCTACGGCGAAGTACCTCCTGCGCACGGACGTGCATACCTTTGCCTTCTCCGTTGCGGCTAATGCGATTCTCTCGTTTTTCCCTTTCGTAGTGCTGGTGATGACGCTCGTACGGCGCGTTTTTCATTCCCGCGTCATGTACGACGTGGTGGTTGAGTTGTTGCGCGACTATCTTCCCGCCGGCCAGGAGTTCGTGATTCGCAACCTGAACGCGATGGTCGACACACGTCATCGCGTCCAGGTGGTTTCGCTCATTATTTTGTTGGTGACCTCGACCGGCGTATTTATGCCGCTCGAGGTCGCGCTCAATCGCATCTGGCGTTTTCCCAACAATCGCTCGTACGTGGGAAATCAATTGATCTCGCTCGGACTGGCCCTGGGCTGTGGAACGCTGGCGATGCTTTCTATCGCCCTGACCGCGGGTAACGTGGCCCTTATGGGATTCCTGCTGCGCGGCCACGGTACCGGATTTGTTCGCGTGGCGGGATTTATCGTGATGAAAGTCTTCGCCGTCGCTACCAGCATCGCCATCTTCTTCCTGATTTATTGGGTATTGCCTAATGGCAAGGTTCCCGCCCGCGCCGTGCTTCCGACTGCAATCATCATGGGACTACTTTCAGAAGCGCTCAAGTATGGATACATATTAGCCCTGCCTCGGCTGAATTTCGGCGAGGTCTATGGGCCCTTCGCGCTATCAGTCAGCATGATGTTTTGGGCCTTCCTTACCGGGCTGCTACTGCTGTCTGGCGCCCATCTAAGCGCTGAAGAGCATCAGGGGCGCGTGCGCTAGTTCGGATTTATTGTGTTGGATTCGAAGCCCAGACTGCTGACGCAACTCTACCTTTGCAGCGGAATGCTGCTGAACGCGATGCCGCGTTTGCGGTTGATGCGGCAGACAATGTCTTCCAGTATCTTCGGCAGAATATTCACGCCCACGGCCGGCGTCAACGAGTTCTTCTCGACATAATCTTCGGCTCCCGCTTCAATCAGTTTTTGCCGGTTCTTCCCGGTAAGACTGCTGAGCACGACCACCGGAATTTCAGCAGTGGCAGCATCCATCTTCAAGCGATTCAACACTTCCGGACCACTGACTTTCGGCAAGATCATATCGAGGAGAATCAAGTCGGGCGCCTCCGTCCGCGCCTGCCTCAGGGCAGACTCGCCGTCCTCCGCGCAGACCACCTTATATCCAGCTTTTTGAAGCACACGCGCGTTTTCGTGCAGCATAGGTTTGCTGTCGTCAACTCAGGAGAATCTTCACGCGAGGCTCCGTTCTTATCAGCTTATCGGCACATTGCGCCAGAAGATTAGCGGACGCTCCGCTTACTTTCGCCGGGCTCGGGTCCACCTGATAAGACTCAAACCGGGAATGAATCTTGTAATCCACAGGCTGGTTGTGACATCTGTCACCGCAGCGTCTCCACACGACCAGTTAGGATGGCGTCGGTTTCCCAGAACCCTCTGAGCAGACATTCGTTCCCAGGTGACGGCTATGACCGGGACTGGCTGGCGTCTGCTCGCCGCGTTTTTGTTGATTCTCGTTACTGCGTTGTTGCGCGCGCAGGATGCTGGCGATCGCATCCCTATCCTGACGCCAAACGCGGCTCCATGGAGCTACTCCGAGCCCGGCGCTCCTTTTCTTCGGCTAGGGCACGATCCGGTTGGCGGTGATCCGATCGGTACCTATCCACGTGGCCCTTATCGGGTTGATCGTGATCCAATTGGTCGTTATCCAGTTGGCCGTGATCCAGGGTTCCCCCGGCCAATCGTTTTTCCGCAAGTCGTTAAAGCCGCCGGGATTATCTTCTCAGGCCGTGTAATCTCCGTCGGGCGACACCCCTCATCCAAAGGCGCTCTATCCACGGCGGTTACCTTCAAGGTGGAGCACGCCATGCGTGGCACTTCGGCAGGTCAGAACCTGACGATTCACGAGTGGGCTGGCCTTTGGAACCGCGGCGAGCGCTACCGCGTCGGCGAACGCGTGCTTCTGTTTTTGTATTCCCCGAGTAGACTGGGCCTGACTAGTCCTGTAGCTGGCCCCATCGGCAGATTCGCGATCAAGAACAACGGCGAGATCTTGCTGACTCCACAGCACATTCACTTTCTGGCAACAGATCCCATCCTTGGCGGAAGAACGATTGCCCCGTATGCCGACTTCTCTTTAGCCGTGCAGCGATCCAGTCGGGAGGAGTGAGCGAAACGTGACCACGAAAACCAATATGGTGCGCGGAGCGCTCTCTCTGTTCCGGCTGGCGAAAGCCTTTGCGACGCTGTTTTTTTTCGTGGGAGTCTCCTGCGCCGGCGAGCCGAGGTTTATTGCAGGCTCAAGTTATTTCAACTCTGGAACTATGGGTCAACCCATTACTTGGTCATTAGGTCAGGTTAACTACTACACCGATCAAGGGGATCTCAGCCCCATTCTGCCCAACTCGGCTGCTAATGCGTTTGTCACCAGCGCCTTCAATGTATGGACCTCCGTTTCCAACGCGGCGCTCACGGCGACCAGCGCCGGTAAACTCGCCGAAGACGTTAACGGTAGCAACATTGCCGCCGATTCGGGCGGAACGGTCACCGCCCCCGCCGACATCACAGCTGCTGCCACGCAAAACCCAGTGGGCATCGTTTACGACTACGACGGCTCGGTCACGGATGCTTTGCTTGGCACCGGCGCAGGCGATCCGTCGCAGTGCTTCTCGAATGCCGTCTTCGGAGGTGCGGACAACTTCGGTGCAGGAGCAAATTTTCTCCATGCCCTGGTAGTTATCAACGGCCAGTGCGCTTTACAGTCGTCGCAGCTGCCTGACCTCGAATACCGCCTGGTGCGCGTGCTGGGCAGCGTGCTTGGTCTGGACTGGTCGCAGTTGAACCTGAATGTAATCACCGGCAATCCGACGCCGACGCCGGATGACTTCGCAGGATTTCCCGTCATGCATTACATGGACTTGTCCAGTTGCGTGCCGATAACTGTCTGCTACCCTAACCCGTACCAGCTTTCTTCCGATGACGTGGCGGCGCTCTCGCGGCTGTATCCTGGCAGCACGTCAAGCAACGCCCGCATTCACGGCTCGGTTTACTTCGTCGATCATCTCGGCGGACTGGGCCAACCTATGCAGGGTGTGAACGTGTTCGCGCGTTGGATTGATCCTTCCACCGGGCTGCCTTCGCATAAGTATGCCGCGTCGTCCGTCTCCGGATTCCTGTTCACCGGCGATGCTGGCAATCCCATCACCGGCTTGGACGATCCCTTGGGCAATGCTTACTCCGAGTTCGGCTCATCGGACCAGACTTTGGAAGGCTTCTTTGATCTGGGTGGATTACCGATCCCAAATGGCGCTGGGACCGCACAATACCAGCTCGCAGTTGAAGCTCTTGATCCATTGTGGTCCGCCGGCGTGGGTCCCTATAACCCATCGCAAGTTGCACCATCCGGAACTATGGAGCCCATAGTGGTGACGGTGAGTGCGGGCGGCGACTTTGAGCAGGACATTGTGATGTCCGGCAGCGCGCAGGCCGTGCCTTCGTGGGCTGCTAGCGAGACCTGGAGCGCTCCCGCACCGATTCCCTCCCCCGGTGATTGGATTGGCTCGTTGAGCGGCTACGGCGATGCCGGATACTTCGTCATTACCGCTCAGACCAATCGCACT
Organism: uncultured Acidobacteriota bacterium; assembly: GCA_963717205.1. GTDB lineage: Bacteria > Acidobacteriota > Terriglobia > Terriglobales > Acidobacteriaceae > Sulfotelmatobacter. The sequence continues at coordinate 72,864 of CAVQVP010000005.1, forward strand.
GTTTCGGTGGCCGTCACAGCGTTGGATAACACCGGCGTCCCGAGTGAGTCGAAGGCTGCTCCCGTGGTTGGCATCTGGACGCTGGGCGATGCCCAGGGTATTCCCCCGCCGTCTTTCACAACGGCTCCGTTTAACTCGGAGACATTCGGCATGAGCCTTCTCAGCGCGCAGATCCTCAGTTCGAATCGCTTTATCATTGGTATCTCGGATCTCCGGGGTGACGGGCGCCCCGATTATCACTACCACGCGCACGTACTTTACGGAGACTCTGTGACGCCAGCGCGCGTCTCGGTGATGGGCGGCACAGTCACTTTGCAGGGCACGGGCTTTGCGCCCGGCCTCAAGGTGTCTGTCGGAAACATCACCGTGCCGCTGATGGCAACGAATGCCGGCCAGATTCTGGCGGCGGTTCCCGCCCAAAGTGACGGGCCACAAACCATCACCATCAACGATCCGGTTTCCGGAGCATTCTCCATCATGACGGATGCGCTCACCGTCGGGGCCGCAGCCACCGACAAGATCGTTTTATTGCAGGGAGCAAATCCTTCTACGCAGGTCGGAACCCAGGCGGTTAATCCGTTGATTGTGCGCGTGGTCGCTGCCGATATGATCACTCCGGTGAATGGGGCCACGGTGGCATGGAGTACCACGAACGGCGCGACGCTCTCCACTTGCAACGGAGCGTCCAATTGCTCGGCAGTGACCAACGAAAGCGGGTTAGCCTCGTCTTGGGTGACACCGACGGTTGCTGGAAATGCCAGCATTGCGGCGGAGGTCGCGCCTGCCGTTTACAATCCCGCACAAACTGTAGTTGCCACGATAACGACCTCACCGCCGTTACCAACCAACATCGCAGTCACAACGCCATATCTCTCGATCGCGCAGGGGGCTTCGCTCACCGTGCCGCTCACCGCTCAAGTGGTGAACCAGAGCGGCGCTCCTCTGACCGGCGTAACCGTGAATTTTTTCCTCGGCTCGGCATCCTCGCCCTTCGCCAGCGCGGTGACCGGCGGCAATGGTTACGCAACCGTCACTCTCGCGCTCACCAACTTCGCCACCGAAATCACAGTGAGCGCCTGCGTTGGCCAGGCAAATAACCCCTGCCAAAATATCAATGTGTACGCTGTGTCGCAAGCGCAGCTTAACTTACAGCCGGTAGCTGGGGTGGGCCAGATTGTCACGGGGTCGGCGTTTCAGCCTCTGATAGTGCGCGTGACCGACTCTTCCCCAGTGCCCAATCCTGTACTCGCTGCGAGCGTCTTGTTCCAGTCAACCGTGCTACGTCCGGTTGGGAAGGACCCAATTCCGCAACCGAGTACCTCGTCCGCCACACAAACAGCAATGCCAATCATTCTAGGTTCGACCCAGGTAAGTGTGCAGAGCGACGGCAATGGTTTGGCGAGTTTTGTTCCATCATCAGGAGCGTTCACCGGACCGCTGGAGATTGAGATTCAAGTCTCGGCAGGAACCACAGCTGCGCTGCAGGATGTGATGGAGACCTTTCCCGAGAGTAGCATCGGGAACACCACCCTCCACTAGCCTGTGGCATAGAAGTGCTCTTCGTACAAAGTGGTCCGACTCCAGCTCACTTCTTTGTCCACTGATCCACCCACTCGTTCACTGTTTTGTACCAGAGCTGCGAATTCTGCGGCTTCAGAACCCAATGGCCTTCGTCGGGGAAATACAGCATCTTCGACGGAACGCCTTCCATCTGCAGTGTAGTAAAAAGCTGCAAGCCTTCACTCACGTCGAGGCGGTAGTCGCGCTGGCCGTGGATTACCAGCGTCGGCGTCTTGAAATTCGTGGCGTACTCGTGCGGCGACCATTTCTGATACATCGCGCGATTGTCCCAGGGAGTGCCTTTGAACTCCCAGTCGTTGAACCAGAGTTCCTCGGTGGTGCCCCAGGCGGATTCGGCGTTGAACATGCCGTCATGCGACACCAGGCATTTGAAGCGGTCGGTGTGGCCGAGGATCCAGTTGATGGCATATCCGCCATAGCTGGCGCCCAGCGCGCACTCCCGGTCTTTATCAATAAACGGGTAAGTCTTCTCGGCGTAGTCGAGGCCCTTCATCAAATCTTCAAACGGAGCGCCGCCCCAGTCGCCGTTGATGGCATCGATGAACTTCTGCCCGTATCCGGTCGAGCCGTGGAAGTTGATCATGATCACGACGTAGCCTGGGCCTGATGAAGTTGGTGCGGCGAAGAGTTCGGGATTCCAGCGGTAGCTCCAGTCGTCTCCCCAGGCGCCCTGCGGCCCGCCGTGGATGAGGAACTTCACGGGATATTTCTTGCTGGCATCGAAGTCCGGCGGCTTGACCAGGAAGCCTTCGACCTTGTCGCCGTGAGCGCCGGTAAACCAGAAAGACTCGAGCGGGGACATGGCTATCTTGGAGAGAGTAGTTTCGTTCACCTGCGTGATTGGCAGACTTACGCCGCTCTTCTTGATCTCACTCTGGGGGATGTTCGATCTGACCGAGCTTACGAGGTCCGCCATGCTGAGAGGGGGTAATGGAGCGGCGAATATCTCATTCGGGAGCGCGATTGACATTCGGGTGAAGAGGAGCGTTTTCCCGTCGGGAGTGACAGCGAGATCGTCGTTGAAGCCCCTAAACAGCTCGTTAACATGCACATCCGTGTGGTGAATTGCAATATCGTACCCGGGCTCGCTATCAACCTTGCTGGTAAACTCCACCGAGTAGACGGGCGCTTCACCTTTATCTTCAGCCGCAAGATACAGGCGTGAAGAGTCGGCCGCCCAAGTAAATGTCCCCACCCAACGATCAAAGGCGGTCAGGGTCAGGTCGATTCGTTTGCCATTCTTGCGGTCGTACAGCATCAAGCGAAAGCGGTCGCTCTCGTATCCCGGACGCTGCTGGGCGCGATAGGCGATGTAGCGGCCATCGGGAGAATAGAGCGGCGTCGAGTCGCTGGCGGGATTGTCGGCGGTGATGTTTTTGGCCGCCCCTCCGCTGACCGGGACGATCCAGAGATCGTTGTTGGTGGAAGCAGCCGGATTCTTGTCGTGATTCGAGGTGTAGCAAATCTCCTTCCCGTCGGGCGAGAAAGCGTAGTCGTCCTGCCCACCGAGCGAGAACACGGGCGCATCGTAGTCGCCAGGCGTGAGATCGCGGGGAATCCCTCTAAGCTGGTCGTAGGCGTTCGTGCCAGTTTCAATCATAGCGCTCACAACAAAGAAGTGAGTTCGCTTGCCTTCCTTGTAGGCATTCCAATGCCGATACAGAAGGTGAGTAAAAATTTGCGCCTTGACCTTCGAGTGCTCCACTTCCTTCAACTTATTTTCATCACAGGATTGCTCATCAGATGGCCGTCCGTCACACTCGGGATAGACATCTGACGTAAACAAAATGTTCTTCCCATCCGGCGACCACAGTTCGCCGCCGGCTTCAGTCACAATCGAAGTCAGCTTGTGCGTGCTGGTGACCGTTCCAGCAGAGCCATCGAAATCTGCGATCCACACCTGCGATCCGCCTTCTTTTGTCGAGATGAACGCGAAGCGCTTCCCCTCTGGCGCCCAGCGCGGCCGGTCGGCGTCCTGATCCGAAATGATCTCTTTCTCCTGACCACCCGCCGTGGGCACGATCCAGACGTGCGGCGTCTTGGTGTTCGCCGCCAGATCCACATCGACCACGCTGAAGATCACCCACTTGCCGTCCGGCGAAACCTCAGGCTCGCCCACGCGCTTGAGTTTCATCATGTCTTCGAAGGTGAAGGGATGCTTGGCTTGGGCGACGGCGGGGAATGCGAAAGTGAGGAAGGCTAGAGCGGCAAGAAAAAAACGGCGCATGAGATCGATCTCCTCGGCAAACGGATGAGTGTAGCAAAGACGGCTACTGGCTACTAGCTTTTAGCGTCAGTTCCTAGCCTGAGGCGCGATGGCGAGTCGGGGAGTATCGTCACTCCACAAGACAGCAGGTTCCTCCGTCGCTTCGCTCCGGTCGGAATGACAAGATTTAGTGAGCATAGGCCTGCCCTCAAACGGCCGAGGTCAGCTTTTATCCACGGCAACCCCTTCACTGAAAAGGCATCCTACTATGCGGCAGAACTGCAGCGCCCTCCTCCCGGCCTCACTGAGCGGAGAGGGGTCGGGGGAGGGTTGCCGCGGTCGGGTATTTGCCGTAGGCATTAAACAGCCTTTCCTTCCCGTTTTCACTCGAAACCCCAGTTATTCGATAAAATATGGTTATGAAACGCCCGCTTCGCATTTTCATGCATTTTGCCGTCGTCGTCAGTTGTCTGCTCCCAGCCTTGCCCATCCTGGCCCAAGAGGGTGCGCTGGAAAATACTCCGCCGAAGGGCGTCACGCCCGATGAAATCATCCAGCGCTTCGCCGCGAAGGAAAAGGAATTCAAAGCGGCGCGCGATCAATATACATACAGGCAGGACATCACGGTAAAGACCTTGGACGGCAGCACCACAACGGGCGAATATCACGAAGTGTTCGATGTGCTATTTGACGACAAAGGCCGGCGGCTGGAGAACGTCGTATTCGCGCCGCAGTCGAGTCTGGAACAGGGCGGACTCTCGCTGGATGAGGGTGATGTCCAGGACTTTCGCAACAAGCTGCCCTTCGTGCTTACCAGCGACGAAATTCCGGAATACAACATTATTTATGTCGGACAGCAAACGGAAGACGAATTGCATTGCTATGTCTTTGACATCGCTCCGAAGCAGATCGTGGGCAAGAAGCGTTATTTCCAAGGACGAATCTGGGTGGACGATAACGATTTCCAAATCGTAAAGACTTATGGGCAAGCCGTGCCGGAAATTCGCGATACGAAGAAGAAGGGCAATAAGACTGAACATCTCTACCCAAAGTTCACCACTTGGCGGCAGCAAATCGACGGCAAATATTGGTTTCCGGTTTACACGCGCGCCGATGACACGCTGCACTTCAACCTGAACGACATTCATATTCGCGAGATCGTGAAGTATGTTGATTACAAACGCTTTGGATCGAGCGTGAAGATTCTGTATCAGGGCCAGGAGATTCCGAAGGCGGATCAGAAGGATCAGAAGACACCGGATCAGAAGAAGCCGGACCCGCCGCAAACGCCGCAGAAGTAATGTTGCAAGGTTTCAGAGTTTCAAGGTTTCGACCCCGGCTGGACTCGGCCTTTGCGCAAGGACTCGATCAGACGGTTTAGCAGGCCGAGGACTTGATAGGTGTCACGATCAAGGTCGTATTGATCCTGCTTGAGGTAGCACAGATCCAGCGCGATGGCCAGTTGAGTGTCGAGTTCTAACAGAGAACCCCGCGCCTGCCCCAGGAAGTGCAAGAATTCGCCGCAGGTCAATCTGCCCTGGCCCTCCGCTATATTTGACGGCACTGAAACTACGGCTCTTCTAATCTGGGATGTGAGCCCGTAGGTTTCTGCCTTGGGAAATTGCTCCTTCGCCCGATAAATCTGGACAGCCAAGGCTTTAGCTTTTTGCCAGACGAGGAGGTCACGGTAAGAGCGAGCCACAACTAAGTCTAGGTTTCAAGGCGCCAAAGCTTCAATGTTTCAAGGCAAAAACGGATCGGCTTGGTCCCATTTTGAAACCTTGAAACTCTGATGCCTTGAAACCTTAGTAGAACTAAGTCGAGGTTTCAAGGCGCGCTAAGGTTTGGTAGTGTCCCACTATTAGGACACTACCTATGGTTGCTAGGTTTTAAGGCAAAGACGGACTGGGCTTGGTTCCACTTTGAAACCTTGAAACTCTGATGCCTTGAAACCTTAGTAGAACAAATACTTCCGCCACTTATCGTCTGATCTTCCCATGAGGCGCATGATGTGGCGGCTGGTGTGGAGGTTGAAAGCGCGCGGCTCGCGCATCAGCTTCATCCCGGCTTCGAGCGGAAATTGGTTGCCCTTGCGGCGATTGCAGGTGTGGCAGCAAGCTACAAGGTTCTCCCAAGTGGACGAGCCTCCGCGGGAGCGGGGGACCACGTGATCGAGTGTCAACTCACTCGACGAGAGTACAGTGGCGCAATACTGGCAGGTGTTGCGGTCGCGCAACAGAATATTCTTCCGCGACAAAGCCCGGCTCTGATGCGGGATGCGGCGGTATTCCAGCAGGCGGATCACTGAGGGCACGCGTATCGCGATGCGGGCTGCGTGCAGAAAGTGCCCATTCTCTTCCTCGGTCATAGCCACGCCCTTGAGCACAAGAACCAAAGCGCGGCGCGCGGCGCAAACGTTAATCGGTTCATAAGACGCATTCAGAACCAGCACGGGCGCATGCAATGAATTTCCGTTACTGTCGCGGTGCATCGCCGCCGCCGCAAACAGGCCCGCGGCGTGTCTGCCTGTTGGCGCTATATCGGATTCCATCCTGCCTGACATATTTTAGATTCCTACCGCCCTAGCCAGTGGAACCGCGTCTACGATTCCCTCTTCTATCTCTTCACTCCCCGAACCAATCTCGGCGTGCTGCGCCGAAATCTTCAGAGTGCGCGCTACAGTTGCGACCCACACTCTGGTTGCGCCAGCGCGGCGTAAGACTCGCGCGCATTCTGAAACGGTCGCCCCGGTTGTGTAAACGTCGTCCACCACCAAAACTTCGCGGCCCTTTACGGCCTCAGCTTGCACAACTCCGAAAGCACCTCGCAAGTTTTCTCGGCGCTGGTGGCTAGTGAGTCCGGTTTGCGAAATCGTATCCCGTTTTCTCTCGAGCACTCCCGCGCACAAACAGTAGCGATCGCGCGACGGAATGGTTTTGATCGCTGCACGCGCGATCATCTCGGCCTGGTTGAAGCCCCGCTGGCGAAGCTTGGTGCGATGCAACGGGACTGGAATCAACAACACGGCCTCGGACGGAAGCTCTGGTTCCAGTTTCGCGATCGCTTCCGCCAACATCCGTCCAAGGACGTTTGCAGCCGGGCGCACTCCGCCATACTTCAGCAAATGGACGAGTTCGCGCAGTCCGCTTTCATAGCTGCCATACGCCGTCGCCCGCACGAACGCCGGCTCGACGCGGCGGCACAATCCGCATCGCGGCTCGCCGCCGGAACTGTTCAACGCATAAGGAGAAAAAATCCTCTCGCCGCAAATGGTGCAGATTCCACCAGAGATCGGGCGCATGGCATCCAGGCATTGCTGGCAAACCGGGAGTCGCGAAATTCTAACCAGCGGTGTATCGCAGATGCGGCAGTTGGAGGGAAATAATACAGCGAAGAGACTTTCGGCAACCTCGCGGGCCCGAGCCCGGCTAATGCTGCCTGCGCCCATTTCGCTGCGGTCCCCGGTTCGGGAAGCAATAGGAGGCCTTACCACTGCAGCTTGGGTCTGGCTAGCCCGAATTCTGTCCTCACTACTGCTGAAGACGGCCTCCGTGTTACCCGCGCGAAATCGCTCTGGGGCGGGCGGAGTTTCTATTGCCCGCTTGTTTAGCAGTATAACGTCGGCCCACCCCGCTAGGCAACGTTACGATCGGGTCGCGGCGCCGTGGTCGGCGCCTTCTTCACCGCTTCAGGCAACCGATCTTTCACCGGCATAAAGACCAAACGATAGTCTCGCCGGAAACATTCTGCGCAGCGAACTGGCTGCAGAAAAAAAATAGGCAAAAGATATCGTTCGGAAAAGTTGCGGCGCCGCGAGCGGAAGCCGGTGCCGCTGCCGCAATCCTCGCAACGAAATTCAAGGTATTTCCGGAACCAGAACGGGTCGGAAGAATTTCCTGTCACACTAAACCTCCGGTCGAACAAAGAGGTCACAAACAACTGTAGTGATTTTACCCTTAGGGGAAACTCAAGCCAACCTCATAAAGTAGTGCACAGATTGGAACCCGCATCGCACTTGTAAAGCAAGGCGTCCGCGTGCTAACGTGCCGCCGTTCCATCTTTCACCGATAGGCGCGGTTCGCGTATAAGCATGTTTCGCCTATCAGTTAGAGAATCGCGACTTATTCCATTTGCGAGGATTCGCCCATGAGTACGATCGCTCCACCTCCTGTGAAGAAATACACTCCGTATGTTCCGGAAACGATGGAAATGAAGGAGTTCACCTTCCGCGCCTTGCTCATCGGATTGGTGATGACGGCGATCCTCGGCTCGGCCAATGCCTATCTAGGGTTGAAGGCCGGGATGACGATTGCGGCCACGTATCCGGCCGCCGTAATCGGCATGGCCCTGCTGCGGTTGATGAAAGGATCACTGCTCGAAGAGAATATCGCGCGAACCGTGGGCTCGATTGGCGAATCGGTGGCGGCGGGGGCGGTGTTTACGATTCCTGCATTTGTAATGGCTGGCCTGTGGCCAGGGTTGACACGCGAGAAATATTGGAACTCAGTGGCACTGATGGTCATCGGCGGCACGCTCGGCATTCTTTTTGTAACGCTGCTGCGACGCGTGATGGTGGAAGATCAGGAGCTTCCCTACCCCGAATCTGTGGCCGCGTCTGAGATTCACAAGGCAGGACAGCAAGGCGCCAAGGCCGCAAAGATTCTATTTGCGAACATGGGCTTTGGTGGGTTCATGTATTTGTTAGGCGCAGTCAATGTTTTTTCGGCGAACAATACGTTTCCGGTCACTATCAGTGCGCTGGGCAAGAAGTTGCTGCTGCGTACGGGTACGAATCCCAACGTGGCGACCACGATCACTGGAGGCGCAACCCTGCTAACTGCTCCTGACATTAGTCCAGCGTATCTTGGGGTTGGCTACATTATTGGTCCGCGGCTGGCGTCTCTCAATTTCGCCGGAGGTGTGCTGGCCTGGGGTCTTCTGGTTCCGCTTCTAACTTTCACCGTTGGCCCATACATTCAGGCGGCACAGCCTGATGGAAAGGCACTCGCGTGGCCGCTGCTCGCGGGCGCGATCTACTACTCAATCGTGCGTCCGATCGCTGTCGGCGGAATGCTGGTAGGAGCGTCATACACATTATTTAAAATGCGGAAGCAGTTAGTCGCCGGCATGGCGCGGGCGGTGTCCGATCTGAAGAAATCCGCAGCGGCCCATGAAGCCACGAATCGGACAGATCGCGATCTTCCGTCGAAGGTGATCTTTGCCGGCGTCGGCGTCGTGTTCCTCGCCATGATCGCGCTCTACTACTACTTCATTGGAGGCGCGGGAAATTTGTCGAGCTCGCAGGTCATTACAGCTTCGGTGGTAGCCGCCCTCGTAATGATCGTTCTGGGTTTTTTCTTTGCCGCAGTTTCTGGAAACCTGGTAGGGCTGATCGGCTCGTCAAATAATCCGGTATCGGGGCTGACGCTGTGCACGCTGGTGATTGCCGCACTGCTCATGGTGGCGTTGGGTGTATCGGGAACCGGAGGCGTGGCCGCAGTACTGGGAGTGGCAGCAGTGGTTTGCGTATCGTCTGCCGTTGCGGGCGAGATGCTGCAAGATTTAAAGGTCGGGTACATTTTGGGAGGCACGCCGTCCAAAATGGAGATCGGGGACCTGTTTGGCATTGTGGTGGCATCACTCGTGTTGTTCTTTCCGCTGGCAGTGCTCGATAAGGCGTACCACTTCGGCAGCTCGGCGTTGCCCGCTCCGCAGGCCGGATTAATGGCCATGCTCTCCAAGGGAATTGTCGGCGGCGACATGGCGTGGCCGCTGGTGGTGGTTGGGATTTTGCTGGGCCTTGCCATGATCATGATCGAAGTAAAAAGCGTGATGTTGTTCGCAGTGGGAATGTACCTTCCGCTGGGTACAACGTTTGCGATTTTTCTGGGCGGCGTGATTCGCTGGGTGACTGACAAGCTTCGCGATCGCCGCGGCTACAACGATGCCCAGAAGGCTCGTGTAGAGAATGCCGGAGTGCTGACTGCCTCGGGCTTGATTGCCGGCGAGGCGCTGTGCGGGCTTGTGATCGCCGGGCTGGTGGGATCAGGAAAAGATGTGACTTTGGTCCATTGGACGCCTTCGTTCTGGCTGGCCCTGGCCGCGCTGGCGGTGTTGATACTGGTGATGGTGCGGGTTCCACTGGCCAATGCCGGACGCCCCGAGGAGCCGGCGCCACCTACGGCGATTATGTAGTCTTATTCAGTCACGAAGGAGACGAGGTTGAGCGATGGTAATCTAATGTCCCTTGTCCAACTTCGTGCCTTTCGTGGTTCAGTGTCTCTATGTCGATTTTTGAAAACGTTGCCGCAGTGCGCGAGCGGATTGCCAGCGCTGCGCGGCGTGCCGGACGATCTCTCGAAGAAATCGCGCTAATGGCCGTTAGCAAGACTCAGCCACCGGAGCGCATTTGCGAGGCTTACGACCTTGGTCTGAGAATATTCGGCGAAAACCGAGTCCAGGAATTTGCGGGGAAGGCTGGGCTGCTACGAGATTTGCACGACACCGAGTGGCACATGATCGGCCACCTGCAGACCAACAAAGCGGCGAAGACAGTTGAGCTATTTTCCTCGGTGGATTCCATCGATTCACTGAAACTAGCGGAGAAGTTGAGCGCGGCGGCCGAGAAGATGGGCAAGAAACTGAACGTGCTCATCGAAATTAACGTCGGCGGAGAAGCCGCGAAAAGCGGGACGGCCCCGAATTCCCAGGAGCTCGAAGAACTGCTGATCGCCGCACCCCGGCTGGAAGCATTAGTATTCCGCGGACTGATGACGGTGCCGCCGTTCACTAACGATCCAGAGAGCGCGCGTCCCTATTTTCGTAGGCTGCGGGAATTGCGGGATGCGATTGCGGCCCGCAAGCTGCCGGCTATCGCGATGGACCAACTCTCCATGGGCATGTCGCACGATTTCGAAGTCGCAATTGAGGAGGGATCGACTTGCGTACGTGTCGGTACGGCAATCTTCGGCGAAAGAACAAAAATTAACCACAGGGGAAACTGAGGAACACAGGGACAGGTATGAACCTTCTCGACCAGTTCTGCGCGGCGGCTCTTTTTGTTCTGGCTATTGCCGATTGCATGCTCGTGCCGAGGACTTATACAGGCAGAATCTGGATCCTGGGGACGGGACTGGCTCTGCTGTTCTCCGGCATGTTGAATTTGCTGCGCATTCGGAACGACCGCGAGGTACGAAGTTTGCGGCTGTTTTGCATCACTGCGAATGTGACGATGCTGGTATTCGTGATCGCGCTGATCGCAAGCATTGGGAAATCACGCACCCTGCAGCACCCGCAGGTGCCCATAGTAGGGGCTCTGCTGCTGGCCGAGACTGCGTTTTCTCTGGGAAAGAGATCTTGATCCCGCTTCGGGAGTCCAGTAGCGGAGTGACGTTCGCAGTCAAGGTCCACCCCCGCGCGAAGAAAGACGCTGTAACCGAGGTCGGCGATGCGCTGAAGGTTTCTCTCAAGGCTCCGCCAACCGACGGCAAAGCTAATGCAGCTTGCATCGAATTCATCGCGAAACTTTTGAAGGTACCTCGCTCTTCCGTTACCATTGCCTCCGGCCAGGCCAGTCGTGGAAAAGTGATTCGGGTAGTCGGACTTTCGGCCGAAGAAGTCAGGAAACGAATCGGAATTTAAGCGCGCGACATAAACGTCGGCCGATAAGGACGAGAACAAACGCGGGCAGAGCCTGTCCTGAGCCTGTCGTAGGGAGTTGCCGGCGCTACACGAGTCATCAAGGAGCCACTTTGAGTTTTTCCGAGCGCTTGCAGGAGATTCGCACCGGGTTCGAGCGATCGTTCTGGGTCGCCAACATCAGCGAAATTTTCGAGCGGCTTTCTTATTATGGAGCCTTCGCTTCGCTTGCCCTCTACCTGCAAGAGCAACTGAATTTCTCCGCTCAGCAAACCGGAACCTTGACCGGAATCTTTGGCGGCATGGTTTGGTTTCTCGCCATCTTCGGTGGGGCTGCGGCTGACCGCCTCGGTTTTCGCCGCGCGCTTTCGATGGCGTATCTCATTCTTGCCGCCGCATATTTTCTGATTGGATCGATTGGAGCATCTTGGCTGGCGCCCGTACGCAACGCCGTTCCGCTCAGTTTGTTCGTCGGATTTATTCTCATCTTGCCCGCCCTCGGAATCTCGCTGGTAAAGCCTTGCGTGGTTGGAACCACTGCTCGTGCCTCAAAAGAGAACGTCCGCTCGATTGGTTATTCCATTTACTACACCATGGTTAATATCGGCGGCGCCGCCGGCCCCCTGTTCGCGTCATGGGCTCATCCCCACCTGGGCGTCGAAAATGTTTACCGGGTTTCGGCGCTCTTTGTCTTCGCGATGTTCTTTGTGGTTCTATTTTTCTTCCGTGAGCCGCGCAAGCCCGGGGACGCACCTCCACCCTCCATAGCGACAGTCGCGCGGAACTTCTGCATAGTCGTAGGCAACTACCGGCTGGTTCTGCCCGTGCTGGTCATCGCCCTACTACTTCGCATCGGCCTGTGGATATACCCGCAATCCACCGTTCCCTGGTGGATCTGGGTGGGACTTCTTGCGATCGTACTGGCCGGTATTAGCCGTTTCATGTGGTTTCTCGTACTCTTCACCGGCTACTGGGTCGTTTTCTGGCAGCAGTACATCAGTTTGCCTGGGTACATTCACGGCTACATTAATTCTGGAGCTAACGTCGAGAAAATTCTGGTCACGGATGGGCTGACTGTAATCTGTCTCACTCTCGCAGTGAATTTCCTGACAAAGAAAATCCCGGCATTTCAAGCGGTAATTCTGGGTACGCTCATCACGTCTGTTTCGTGGTTGATACTCGCTTTCAGTCCGACGATCTGGGGCGCGGTGCTTTCGATATTCGTGCTGGCACTGGGCGAGATCATCCAGCAGCCACGCTACTACGAATACATTGCGCTGCTTGCTCCTCCGGGACAGCAGGGCACCTATATGGGTTTTGCATTCTTGCCAATCGGAATTGGGTCGTTGATTGGCGGGTGGTTCGGTGGGACGCTGATGCATCATTTCGGAGAAGTTACGCATCGGCCAGATCGCATCTGGTGGGCCGTAACCGCCGTCGGCATAGCGACCACTGCGCTGCTCTGGATTTATGATCGCATGTTCAGGACGCCAGCTTCGCCTGCGAACTGAGATCCGGCCATCCTGCGCTTGACTTCGCGTTCTACCTCTGGAATCATTCGCTGCCAGCAAGTGAATCGGAAGGAGGTTCTATGCCACATTATCTTCACCAAGTCGCGTATTCGCGCGAGGGATGGGAAGCGCTTCTGGCGCATCCCCAGAACCGCATCGAAGCGGTAAGACCCGCGATCGAGAAGTTGGGAGGCAAGCTTGAAACCGCCTGGTTCGCCTTTGGAGAATACGATGTAGTCGTCATTACTGAACTGCCTGACAACGTGAGTGCGGCGGCAATTTCCATAGCGTTTGCAGGCGGTGGCGCCTGCAAGGCTGTGCAAACCACGCCACTGATGTCCCCCGCAGAAGCTGTGCAAGCCTTCAAGAAAGCCGGAGAATGCGGCTATCGGCCGGCGACGGCTCGCGCCGCGTAAGTCGATTGTGGGAAATAAGAAGAGGGGCGGCCAGGCCTGGCCGCCTTGTTTTGCATCAAACTCAGCCCCGTAACCATGATTCAACTCAAGACTACGCCCGCTATCGTTGCTGTTCAGATTCGCCGCGCTCTGAAAGACGGCGGCTCGGCCGAGCACGCGACGGGCGTGCAGTGGTTCTTCAAAGAAGAAATCAAATCGCATGGATGGTATACGGCAGACTTGCGCCGCGCTGCTCGCCGTTTCCGCCGGGAAGTGCGGAAAGAACATAGTCTCGATTTCCTGGTTGAGGTCGCCGATCAGCTTTTCAATGGCACCGTGCTGGAAGAGAAAATTGCCGCCGTATTTTTGCTGGAGAAACTCGATGCCGAATTCGGCGACGACGAATTCAATCGATTCGAGTCCTGGCTCGACCGCATCAGCAGTTGGGCTGATCACGATGCGCTGGTGCACGACTTGATAGCTCCCATGATCGCCGGGACCCCCGCGCGCGCTAAAACAATTTTCCGCTGGGCGAAGTCTCCGAATCGCTGGCGTCGCCGTGCCGCCTGTGTGGCGCTGATTCGCGGTGCGCGGGCAAGAATGTTTTTTCCAGAAATCCAGAAGCTCTCCGACTCGCTTCTAGCGGATGAAGATGACATGGTACAGAAAGGTCTGGGCTGGCTGTTGCGCGAGACTGCGAAATTCGATGCCAAGCGGACAGCTCCCTATCTGATGAAGATTCGCGGTCGCGCTCCACGATTAGTATTGCGAACGGCATGCGAGACGTTGCCTGCGGCAACTAAAAGAACAATTCTGACCCGCGAAGTTGCATAACAGAGCACCAGATCCACAAGAAAAGATTCTCGCGGCTTTGTAAGAGAATGGCGCCTTCGCAAGCTCCGATTCGCTCAAATCCACTCCATTGTTTACAATAGAAGTTTGCCCATGGACCTCTCCGCGATTCAATCAGTGCTGCGCGAGCGCAATATCGACGCGTGGCTTTTTTACGATCATCATCATCGCGATCCCATTGCCTATCGTGTTCTGGGGCTGCCTGACGGGCTTATGGTCACGCGTCGCTGGTTCTACTTGATACCGGCGCAGGGCAAACCGGTGAAACTGGTGCATAAGATCGAAGCGGGGCACCTCGACTCGCTTCCGGGTAGCAAGCTTCAATATTCAGGATGGCAAGAGCTGTTTGACACCCTGAAATCGATGCTCGCAAATCACCGTGACATCGCCATGCAGTATTCGCCGAACAACATCGTCTTCACCATTTCTCTGGTCGATGCGGGGACCATCGAGTTGCTGCGTGGCTTGGGAAAAAACATAGTCAGTTCCGCCGACCTGGTTGCGCAGTTTGAAGCAACCTGGAGTGATGAGCAGATCAAGACGCACTTTGCAGCTCGCGACGCGATTGATGCAATTACCGCCGCGGCTTTCAAGGAAATCGGAAAGCGTGCCCGCAACGGTGGAACGACGGAACACGCCATCCAACAGTGGTTCATGGAAGCCTTTCAGCGCGAAAACCTGCTCACCGATGATCCGCCGATCGTTGCGGCCAACGCGAATGCCGGCAATCCACACTACGAGCCACGCGCCGATCATCCCGTGCCTATTCGCGAGGGCGATTTCGTGCTGCTCGATGTGTGGGGGAAAAAGAATATTCCAGGTGCGGTGTATTACGACATTACCTGGGTTGGATTTGTCGGTAAGGCGCCAAGCGGCCGCATGCACGAGGTCTTCGAGGTTGTGCGCGAGGCGCGCGACGCCGGCGTGAAGACTGTGGTTGACGCCGTCGGCTCCGGGCGCCCGATTGCGGGATGGGAAGTGGACCGCGCTACCCGCGGCTACATCAAGCAGAAGGGCTTCGGAGATTATTTCATTCATCGCACGGGACATTCCATCGGTACGGACGTCCATTCGAATGGCGCCAACATGGATGATCTGGAAATTCACGACGAGCGCCACATTCTTCCCAACTCTTGCTTCTCGATCGAGCCCGGCATTTATTTGCCGGAGTTCGGCGTGCGCAGCGAGGTCAACGTGCTGGTGCGGCCGAAGTCGGCGGAAGTCACCGGCAACATCCAACGCGAGATCGTAATCATCTGATGGCAAATTCAACTGCTACAAAGACGAAGCCCGAGACGAAGACGGAATCAGCGCAGCCTTCCGCGATGGCCATAATTGCTCCGGTTGCAGGTTGGCTGATTCCGGGAGCCGGACACATCATCCAGAAGCGCTGGATCCGCGGCATCTTGTTGCTGGTCTCGATCGGAACCATGTTCGTGCTCGGCTTGATGATGCAGGGACACATCTACAAGGCGAACGGTGGCGACATTCTCGATATTCTCGGCTTCATCGGAGATTTGGGCGCAGGCGCGTTGTATATGACCGCGCTCGCCATGAACTGGGGTCTGGGTGCAATCGCTTTCGCCATCGCAGATTATGGAACTAAATTCATGATTGTCGCCGGGCTGCTGAATTTCATTGCCGTGGCTGACGCCTACCACATCGCCATCGGGAAGAAACAATGAACTCGATTTCCGCGACCCGCTTTCAATTCGTAGCTAGAACTTTGCGCCGCAAACTATGACCATCCAACTCACACATTTCAGCGCGGCTTTTGTCTTCGCACTGTTTGCTTCCATCGTCTTCGGTATTACGCATCGCGAAACCACGCGCGACATGGTTCGCTACGGTTTGTATTGTTTCGCGATGTTCCTGGGCGGGGTGCTGTTGGCGGGCTGGGCAATGTGGCTGGTGCGGCGCTGAATTCCGGCTTCTAGCTACCAGCTCGAGGTGCCAAGTGGAACGCGATGAGGGGGACATGACTTTCCCCAAAGCTGGAAGATCTAAGGCCTGGCTAGAAGCCAGGAGCTAGAAGCTTTTCTAACCCTCCCAGACGAACGCATCAAACACGCGCTTCAGATCGAAATTCAGGCGGCGGTAAAGAGCGACGGCTCCAGCGTTGGCTTCGGTCACCGTTAATGACAGCATAGAGAATCCGCGCTTGCGGAGATTCGCAGAGGTCGCGCCAAGCAACGATTCGCCGATGCCGCGCGAGCGATACTCTGGCAAGACACACACCTGAGTGACGTGCCCCACATCGCCGCGTACTCGAGAGCACAGAATTAATCCGATCAGATTTTTCGCTTTCCGATCCACTGCGGCATACGAGGATTCTGCATCGAATAACCCGCATCCCGGAAAGCGAACGATGTTATTCAAAAAACGCAGCGATCCGCTGAGCGTATGGTATTGGTCGTTGATCTGAGCGTCGACGTGGCCCCGATAAGCCGCAGTAATCACCGCGGCCGCAGGTTGATAATCGGCTTCGGTCCAACGGCGAATTTCTACGTCTGGATGCAGGGGCAGCGGCTTGGTAAGCGGATCGCTCAGAGAGAGAACCATAAACAAACGGGGGTGGCGCTGGAATCCCTGATCGAGAAAGGGCCGGGCAACGCTGCCGGCTTGGTGCGCCAACAACTGGGCTTCAACGCGATGAATGCCCGGCGACTGCTGCAGAGTCTCAATCACATGCGTAAGCAGTTTGATCTCAACTTCTCGCGCGTTCGGCAGACGCCCGCCATTCGCAACGAAAAGATCGCCAACCACCCCTTTGCTGCCTTCATATACGAAGAAGCTGTAGCCGAAGATCCGGCCGCGTTCGATGGCGGCATACCCGGGAAGGATTTTCGCGTCGACGTAGCGCAGGATCATCTCCGCGGATCCGTTGTAATCCCATGAGAGCATGCTCGACCATGCTCGGGTCTCATCGTCGAGCAGAGGACGCAAATCCACGGAGGAAAAATGCCTGAGGTCGAGAATCTCCACTGGGCTCCTGCAAACTCAGCCAAAAACGACCTTGGGTTTTGTTTGCGGCAGATCTTCGAGTTTAGTGCGTTTCAAGGATGGGAGGCAAACCCTGAACACCGGACGGTAACATCGATCTTAACGCGTTGCACTTTTTTCCGCTCCAGCAACCCAGTAATAGTCCACGTTCTGTGCGGCGTAGTGTCCCAGATAGGAGACACGGCGGCCACGCACCAATTTCGCAATCTCCGCAAACGAATTTTCAGGCGCCACCAATAAGTGCTCTTCCGCGGGAACGCTGCCCCAGTCGTAATTGAAAGTTAACTGATTACGATAAAAGGTAAGACCATATTCCAGCTCGCGTCGCACATGATAAACGGCTAGTGGCAGCGGATGGGTCTCGATAGCCGCAATTTCCCGGGCAAGGGGACGCGCGGACAGCGTTTGATCAATCGGTCCGGAGCCCAACTTCAATACGGCTCCTACCGTAAGGACGACTGGGATCAGAGTGATGAAACGCAACATCCGCAGGCCAGCCCTGCGGGCCAACGTGAGAGCGATCCCGGCGCAGAGTACAAAGGCGATGGCGAGCGCCACCACCATCGGTTGCCCTCCATGGAGACGATGCTGAGTTACGAGATAGGCGATCAACAAAGCCGGAACAATCGGGGCCGCCGCCAACAAGGCATGCAACACGATCAGAATTTTAGCAACGGGCTGGGCTTCGCTTCGTGCAAGATGCTGGCGCAAATAATCCACCAACAGCAGGCCGCCCGCAGGAATTGCGGGAAGAATGTAACCCGGCAGCTTCGATTGGGAGAACGAGAAAAACACAACCGGTGCGATCAGCCAGCAGCACGCAAAAACGCTGAATTGATATTCCAGATCGGATTGGCCCGGCCTGAGTAATTTTCGTCTTGTCCACCAAACGCGAACCGGCGGAACGAGGGCGGCAATTACGAACACTGTCCACGGGACCAGCCCCAAAGCCATTACCGGCAGGTAATACCAGAAAGGCTCGGTATGGTGATAAAGATTGTGTGAGAAGCGTCCGAGATTGTGTTCGACGATGAATTCGTGAAGGAAAACTGGGTTGCGCATTTGCACTGCGAGATACCACGGCAACGCGACTGCACAGCATAAAAGAAGTCCCGGCGGCCAGAGCGTCTTCAAAAGAAGGCGGAATTCTCGAACCGAGGCCGCGTAGAGAATGATTACCAGTGCGGCGAGAAATGGCGCAATTGGCCCCTTCGCCAGAGTTCCTAAAGCAACGGAGAAATAAAAGATCGCAAGATAGAGTTTTTTTCCGTTTTCTCGCCAGGCCCACCATCCGAGCATGGCAAACGTGAAAGTTGCGGCCAGAGCCATATCCATCGAGGCGGCGCGCGCGTAGCCGACGATTCCAGCCGAAGAGGCCGTGATCAGAGCGCCATCAAGTTCGGATCCCGGGCCGAACCGCCGTAGAAAGAAATAAACCGCCAATACCAGGAACGTGGCGTCGAGTGCCGAAGGTAGGCGCGCGGCCCAGTCACTCACGCCGAAGATTTTGTACGTGAGCATGGCTTGCCAGTAATAAAGCGGCGGTTTTTCCAGCCAAGGCTGCCCGCCAAGCACGGGTGTAACCCAATCGTGGCGCTCAATCATTTCGCGCGCCACTTGCGCGTAACGGGGCTCATCGGCTCCGGTCAATCCGAACTGCCCGAGCCCGTACAAAAACAGAAATGCGCAAAAACCCGCAAGCAGGAGCACGTCGGTGCGGGTGCGATTGGTCATGGGAGGATGGAAGGTTTCAAGGTTTCAGGAGTTTCAAGGTTTTCAAAGTATCGCAGGCAATGTATCGGAGGAATTGGCCTTCGAAACGCTGAAACCTTGAAACCTGATATTGATTCATTGTACGGAAGGACCGCGGTGCAGCATTTCCAAAATCTGACGGACAGCTTGGGCCAGCGGCCCATCCACAGAACAACCGCTGGCGCACTCATGGCCGCCACCGCCAAAGCGCTCGGCTACTCGGGCCACATCGACTTGGCCCTTGCTGCGCAAACTCACCCGAAAGCGTCCCTCGGGAAGTTCTCGGAAGAAGGCCGCAACTTCCACTTCTCCAATCGAGAGCACGTAGTTCACTAAGCCTTCGCAGTCCTCTTCTTTGGCTTCACAACGGTCCATTTGCGCCTGAGTTACCCAGGTCCAGCCGACGTGGCCCTCAGTGTTGAGGTTGCGGAGAGCTTCGCCCAACAGCCTCATCTTGGCCACTGAATGGGCAAAATAAATGCTGCGGGCGCAGTGCGAGGGATCAGCGCCGGCGAGAACTAACTCCCGTGCCAGAGCGAAGGTATGCTCGTTCGTTCCTTGAAACATGAACGAGCCTGTGTCCGTCATGAGCGCGGTGTAAAGACAGGTAGCAATTTCCGGCGAGAACGGAGTTCCCGCCTCACGCGCCAGCCGGAAAACCATCTCTCCCGTAGCAACAGCGTGCGGATCGATCCAGTTGACATCCGCGAAGGGCCGCCCGCTGACGTGATGATCGATGCTGATCAGGAAGCGGTTTTCCAAACCTTCCAGGCGCGTGCGGTGAATGCTGTCACACTCGAGAATGATTGCCGCGTCATAATTGCCGGCAACGCGATCGGCCTGCAACACCTGATCGGCGAACGGGAGAGCACGATAGATGCGCGGTACGCCATCGTGCAGTACTACGTCGGCCTGCTTCCCCATCGAGCGCAAAACCTGACAGCACGCCAGCGCCGATCCAATGGCGTCGCCATCGGGCCGCGCGTGCGACGTAAGCACGAACCGGTCGCGCTGCTCGATTTGCTGGAGAACATCCTGCAGCATACTTCTACACCTTCTTCTCGTCCGATCCGGTGCGTGCTTTCATTCTCTTTTTCGCGCGCGCCAACAACTCCTCCACACGCGCTTTTTCCCGCTCAGAGCGATCCAGCCGGAAATACAATTCCGGCGCGCGCCTCAAGCGCAAACGTTCGACCAGTTCATGCCTTATATATTCCTTGGCGGCGAGCAGGCCTTCGAGGCTTCGGTCCGCCTCCTGATCGTCGCCATCCACATCCACCAGTACGTGCGCCGAGCGGCCGTCGTCGGCCACATGCACCGCGGTCACCCCGACCAACCCAATGCGCGGGTCGGCCAGTTCCCCTTCCACCAAAGTTTCTATTTCCTCGCGCAAGGCTTCGCCCAACCGTCCGCGATGATATTTGAGCCCACGCTTCTCCACCGTTCACCTCGAAGTAAAACGCATGAGAATATCAGAAAATCGACCGCCGGTGTTGGCTTTGAAGTGCTATTGTCGCGCACAAATGCGGGGGAGCGGTAAGTACAGAGGTAACAAGGTGATAGCGGGACGAACCTCGCTCGTCGTCAGTCGTTGGTTGTTGGTCTCAGCCAATAACTGCGGATGGCGAATCTATGCTTATCACAAATATTCGACAAAGCAGTCCGACACGTCGGCGCCGTGGTTGTTGGCGATGCGCGTGGCCTGCCGCTCGACATTCTTCATCAGTCCATCGAGGTAATCGCGTGAATCAGAGATGCTGACCACTCCAACGGTGGCGCGATTCCACAAGCCGCTGGCTTCGAGTTCGGCGACAGAGACATTAAAGCTGGCGCGCAACCGGTCTTTCAAGCTGCGCACGACTTGACGCTTGTCCTTGAGGGATTGAGCGGCTTCGATGTGAAGTTCGAGGGTAAGGAAAGCGATCATGAATCAGTGGCCAGCGATCAGTGGCCAGTAAGATCGCTAGCGCGTCACGCATCGGTTTTTTACTGGCCACTAAGCACTGAACACTGGCCACTGATTTCAAGCCATTGCTTCCGCGGCGATCCTCTCGGTGGCGAAGGCTTCGATCACATCCCCGACCTTGATGTCTCCATAATTAGATATGGAAATGCCACACTCCATGCCGTTGGTCACCTGGCTAGCATCGTCCTTGAAGCGGCGCAGCGATCCGACCTTGCCTTTGAAGACCTGCACGTTGTCGCGCAGCAGGCGGACTTCGGAGTCGCGCTTGATCAAGCCGTCGCTCACGCGGCAACCGGCCACGGTCCCAACTTTCGGAATGCGGAACACGTTGAGCACCTCGGCGCGGCCCTGGTAAGTTTCCTTAATAGTAGGCTCCAGCAAGCCGGTCATGGCGCGCTTGATCTCATCCTGGAGTTCGTAAATGATCGAGTGCAGGCGGATATCAACTTTTTCCTGCTCGGCGATTTCCTGTGCTTTGCGTTCCGGACGCACGTTGAAGCCAATGATGATCGCGTTTGACGCCGATGCCAGCAGCACATCGGTTTCGGTAATCGCGCCCACGCCCGAACGCAGCAATTTCAGGCGCACCCTGTCGTTTGAGAGCTTGGTGAGCAAGTCGGTAATCACTTCGACTGAGCCCTGCACATCGCCCTTGAGAATCACATTCAGTTCTTTGGTACCAGCGGCCTTAATCTGCTCAGCCAATCCTTCCAGCGACACGCGGGAACTCTTGGCCAGTGCGGCTTCGCGCGATTTTTGCTCGCGGTACTCCGAAATGCCGCGAGCTTTGTCGCGATCAGCGACGACCACGAATTGATCGCCAGCCTGCGGCAGAGCCTCGATGCCAATAATTTCTACCGGGGTTGAAGGCGGAGCCGTCTGCAACTGCGCGCCACGATCATCGAACATCGCACGCACTTTGCCGTACACGTTGCCGACCACAAAATTGTCGCCCGCGTTCAGCGTTCCATTCTGCACCAACACAGTGGCCACGGGACCCCGTCCGCGATCAAGTTTCGCTTCCAGCACTACGCCAGTCGCCGCGCGCTCTGGCGTTGCCTTTAGCTCGCCGAGGTCTGCGACGAGGCAGATCATTTCCATCAACAGATTCAGATTCGTTTTCTTCTTTGCGGAGACGTCGACGAACACCGTCTTGCCGCCCCACTCTTCGGGAACCAATCCACGATCGGCAAGCTGCTTTTTGACGCGGTCGGGCAAGGCGTCCGGCTTATCGATTTTGTTTACCGCGACGATGATGGGAACTTCGGCGGCATGCGCGTGATCAATGGCTTCGAGCGTCTGCGGCATGACACCATCGTCAGCCGCGACCACCAGCACAACAATGTCAGTGGCCTTTGCGCCGCGGGAACGCATACGCGTGAAAGCTTCGTGACCAGGGGTATCGAGGAAGACGATCTCGCGCCCGAACGCCGGCGATTCCTTGTCGGTAATTCGGACTTTATAGGCGCCGATGTGCTGCGTAATGCCTCCGGCTTCGCCTTCGGCAACATTGGTCGTTCGAATGGAGTCGAGCAGCGTCGTCTTGCCGTGATCGACGTGGCCCATGATGGTGACCACGGGCGGACGCACGCCAGTTTCAGGAGCGGACTCTTCTCCTGCTGCGGCCGCATCAATCTCTTTCGCCGTCTGCTCTTCGAATGTGATCACGTTGGTATCGGCGCCGAAGAAGCGCGCCATTTCGCTGGCCAGCTCCGCGTCGAGCGTCTGGTTGATGGTGGCGAAGACGCCTTTGGAGAGTAACCGCGAAATCAGATCTTTGGCGCGAACCTCCAGCTTCTCCGCCAGATCTTTTACGCTGATGCCTTCCGTTATGGTGATGCTGCGCGTGATCGGCTGCGGCTCATTCGACACCACCAGGCGCGGAGGCGGTGTATAGCCCTTCATCGGGCCTTCTTTTACACCGCGCGGAACATAGCGCTGGCCCGGCCTTCGCGCAGGAGCGCCCGCACGGCTGCCCGGCCGCGTGGTTCCTGGAGGGGGAAGCGCCGGACCTACACCCAACGGACGCGCCCCAGCGGGCGACTGCCGCGTGGGATGCATCGGTCTGCGCTCGCCAGGACGGAGCAGCGGCCGCGCACCTGGCGCTGAGCCCGCAGCCGGCGGACGGCGTTGGAAGATGGGCTGGCCAGGCACGGGACGCCCAGGAGCAGCGCGCATCGCGCCGCCGATTGGAACGCCAGGCTGCACCGGCGGCGGAGCCGGTCGCGCAGGAGCCTTATACACCGGCCGCGGCCCGGTTTGCGGAACGATCATGCGCGGCACCGGAGGTGGCGGAGCAGATGGCCGAGAAGCAGTCGGTGAAGCGCTCGCCGATACAACCGGAGGCGCTGCTGCAGATGGAACCGGCGGAGGGGGCGCGGTTGGACGCGTTGGTGGAGCGGCCGCTGGCGCTGATGCAACTGACGACGGAACTGGTGACGAAGCCGACGGAGGTGCGACTACCACACGTGCGGGAGTAACCGCCGCCGGCGATGCACTGGCCGAAGGGGGGGCCGCTGGCTTCGCCGGCGGAGGCGCAACGGTGCTCGGTCGACTTACAACGGCGGGTGGTGCGGTTGCAGGCTTTTCTATCGGAGCCTGCGTTACTGGCGGCGCTGCTGAACGCGGCGCCGCTGGTGGCGCCACCGTTTCCTTCCGCTGCGTAATCGCCTTTAACACATCCCCGGGCCGGGAAATGTGAGACAGATCGATTTTGGTTTTGATTTCTTCTTCGCCGCGAGCCCCGCGCGAACCAGACTTACCTGCCGAGGACGAACCTTCCGCCGAGGAGCGGATGTATACCCGCACTTTCTCCGCTTCGTGCTCTTCCAGAGAACTGGAGTGCGTCTTCTTTTCAGTCACTCCTACCAGCGGAAGTGTATCGAGGATAGCTTTGCTTTTAACTTCCATTTCCCTGGCAAGATCGTTGATTCGAACCTTACTCATCCGGCCTTTCGTTTCTCCGCGTTGTAGTTAGGTCTTCATTGCGACCTCACGGAGTCAATTTCTTTAGTCCCACGCCGTCGAACTCATGCCAGCGTGCCATGATTATTCTGTGGTTTTGGAAGCGGATTCTTCTTCCGGAGCGGGCTGCTCATCGGAATGTTCCGCCTGCCCTTCGTTGTGGTCTGCCGCAGTTGCATGTGGCTCCGCCGCGGCTTCAGCTGCCGGTCCACCTTCCTCTGCGATCGCACCTTCTTCGCTTGCAACTTCCTCGCTGGCGGCCATATCAGCCACAACTTCGCCCGCTTCCGAAGATTCCACCGCCTCGCCTTCAGCGGCCACTTCGCCTTCAGCCGCACCCTGATCAAGGCTGGCAAAGTAATTATTCACCGCCAGACTTATTTTTTCCACCGTCTTCGGCCCAATGCCCTCAATCGCCTCAAGCTGTTCCGGCGTCATGTCGGCCAAGGCTTCCACGGTGGTCACTCCTGCAGCACTCAATTTCTCCACCAACCCATCGCCGAGGCCCGGCACCTTCTCGAGCGGCGTAGAAGTTTGCGGCACCATCGCCGACATCTGCTGCTCCACTTCCTGCCGCTTCTCCTCTTCGCTCTTGATGTCGATCTTCCAACCCAGCAGCTTCGCCGCAAGCCGGACGTTCTGCCCCTTCTTGCCGATGGCGAGGGAAAGCTGGCTGTCGTCCACCACCACTTCCAGATGCTTTCCTCCGGAATCGACCACGGTGACCTTGCTTACTTTCGCCGGCTGCAGCGCTTTCTCGGCGAACGTCACTGCATCTTCGTGATATTCGATAATGTCAATCTTCTCTCCGTGCAGTTCGCGAATGATCGACTGCACGCGCATTCCCTTCATGCCTACGCACGCGCCGACCGCGTCTACGTCTTTATCTTTGGACATCACCGCAATCTTGGTGCGCTCCCCAGCTTCGCGGGCAATGGCGCGAATCACCACGGTGCCGTCATAAATCTCCGGCACTTCGGTCTGGAATAGATGTTGCACAAGGTCTGGGACGGCTCGAGATACGACCACGCCCGGTCCCTTGGAAGCCTTTTCCACGCGCGCAATCACCACCCGCACCCGTTCGCCGATCGCAAAGGACTCCAGCCGCGATTGTTCTTTGCGCGGCATGCGTGCTTCCGCCTTTCCGATGTCGAAAATCACATCCGGACCTTCGACGCGCTTGACCGTGGCGTTCACCACTTCGCCGACGCGTCCGATGTATTCGTTGTAGACCGTGTCGCGCTCCGCTTCGCGCACTTTCTGGAAGATGACCTGCTTCGCCAATTGCGCCGCAATCCGGCCAAGAATGCCTTCGGTAACTTTTGGAATCCGCAACTCTCCGCCAATTTCCAGGTTCGGATTCGATTTGCGCGCGTCTTCCAGCGTGATCTGCAGCGCGGGATCCTCCACCTGCTCAGGCGTCTCCACCACTGTCTTCACTGCGTAGGCGTTGATCTTGCCGGTCTCTTTGTCCAATTCGGCGCGCAGATTTTCCTGCGTCTTGTAGTACTTCCGCGTCGCCATCACGATGGCATCTTCCACCGCGGTCACCACAATCTGCGGATCAATCCCCTTCTCGCGGCTTAACGCATCGATCGTGTTGTAGAGCTCACTTGCCATAAGAAAACCAAATTTGGTAATTGGGTAATTGTGTAACTTGGCAATCGAAAACCGAAGCAGAACCGATCGAGCTAAAGCGAATTATTTTTTGAATTGCCCAATTACCCTATTACCAAATTACCCAATGTCCTTCTAGATTTCCGGCACCAGATTCGCCTTCTCCACATTGGCGAATTCAATTCCAATCTTCTGCCCTTGATCTGCCGCCGAGCTCATTTTCTTGCGCGACTTCTTACTGGACACGCTCAGATCGAGTGTTAGCCGACCGTCGCTAAAACTTTCCAGACGGCCTTCGAAAAACCGGTTGTTGTTTACCGGCTGCCGAGTCGTCACCTTCATCCGACTGCCGGTAAAGCGCGCAAAGTCTGCCGCTCTCGTAAGCTTCCGATCCAACCCTGGCGACGAAACCTCCAGGGTATAGCGACCCGGTATTGCATCCTCGACATCGAGAATGGTCCCAAACTCGCGGCTGAAGTTGGCGCAGTCTCCGTGCGTCACTCCCGCCAGCGGATCGCCGCTCGCTGCACCGGGTTTGTCCAGAAACACGCGCAGCATGCGGGCCTGACCACTTCCAAGCAACTCCACTTCGACGACTTCAAGCCCGCTGGAGGCGGCTACCCGCTCCGCTATCTCTCGTACTCGATCAAGCTCAAGTGCCATGCATCCAATAGCTTGCGACCATCTGGCCAGCGTATTCCTCTGCAACTAAAAAGTGGGCTTGCGCCCACTGGTGTGCCTCGCCAAATGCTGGTACTACACAACAGTTCTCAGTTCTCTAATATACGCCCGAAAGGGGACAAAAGACAAACGCTGCGGACGCCCCGGTAACCTCGAATTGTTTTTACATTTTGTTGACGAAGACCTTGCTCGAACGGTCTAAAATTCGCCCGGTTTCGTTTCCAGCACGGCCAGACGGGCGCAGTATTTGATGTTGTTCTTGCGATCAAGTGGATTCTGCGGCCGTCGCTGGGAACTCAGGAAAAAAGTGGAGTTGTTCTAGCTCCTTTAAGAAATAGAACTGCTAACTCATGTGACCCACTACGTTAGAGAACGCCATCTGTCCAATCGCTGGTCGATACTGACGGCCTTCTTGCTTTGCCAGTTTTTCGTGTTGATTCCCGCGCGGGGGCAGCGTCCCGGAGGCGGAGAAGGCATAGGGGGCGCAGGCAATATAGAACTCCGTATGCACGAGGTAGACAACAACTACTGTGACCATCTCAGTCTAGTAATCGCTGTGTTAGACGACAATAGAGCTCGACTCGACCGTGAATCGGTTGCAAAGCTGTACGATCAAAAGAGGGACTCCACAGTTTGGCAGACTCTACCGACAAACTCCGAAACGACGATTTGTATTATGGATTTTGGAGATTACGACCTTGAGGTCAGCGCGGTCGGCTACCTGACTGAGCATAAGGACGTGCACGTCACCGGAACAATTCAGACCGTGAAGGTAGAGGTGAATCTGCACAAAGATCCGACAGCCGTCAACCTGAGCGCCGCCGACGATGCAATACCTAAGAACGCGCGCAAGGATGCTAAACGTGCGGTTGACGCGCTAAAGTCCGCGAATTACAAGGAGGCGCAGAGTCGGCTTGACAAGGTTTACAAGGTCGCTCCGTCCAGCGCACAGATAAATTTCCTGTACGGATATCTGTTCATGCAGCTTAAGAATCTGGATAAGGCCGAAGCTTACCTGAGTCGCGCCGCGAGTTTAGACCCGCGTAGAGTGCAGACACTCATCTTGCTGGGCCGGGTGCAATTGCAACGCGAACATTACGAAGATGCACGTAAGACACTGGAGCAGGCGGTTGGAGCCAACTCCCAGGACTGGATCGCACATAACCTGCTCGCAGATGCTTATCTGAGACAGAAGGAATACGAAAAGGCACGCGAACAAGCTGAGCTTGCTATCGATGAGGGGAAGAGCGCTGCAAGCGCGGCGCAAGTGACCTTGGGACAAGCCCTGGCAAATGTCGGGCGCGACCAGGAGGGTCTACAGGCGTTGAATACCTTCCTGCAAACCAATCCGAAGAACCCAGTAGTTCCGCAAGTGCAGGCCTTGATCGCCAAGATCGAGAAACGCGACTCCGGCTCGGCTGGGAATGGGGAGATGCAGCTCGGCGCCGATCTCGTGCTCGCCGCTTCGGAACCCTCGCTGCCCCCGAGTGCCTGGGGACCGCCAGGAGTGGATGACGTAAAACCCACCGTTGCGGCTGGCGTTACCTGCCCGGCCGAGCAAGTGCTGGATATGTCCGGTATCCGTGTGAAGCAGTTCGTAGATAGCATGGCCCAATTTTCGGCCGTGGAAGATCTGGTGCACGAACAACTTGATCCAGTAGGCAGTCCCATCACCAAGGAAACTCGTAAGTTCGACTACGTCGCATCGATCACGGAGGAGCGCCCGGGCTTTTTAGCGGTCGACGAGTATCGCAACGATCGTTATGGAGTTCCTGATCTTCCCGACCATATCGCCACTACGGGCTTTGTAACCCTGGCGCTGGTTTTTCATCCCGACATGCGGGATAACTTCCAAATAACGTGTGAAGGCTTGGGCCAATGGCGCGGGCAGGCAGCCTGGCTCATGCGCTTCCAGCAACGCGAGGACAAGCCTAATCGTCTTTTGAATTATATGGTCGGCACGGAAGCCTACAGGGTTGACCAAAAAGGGCGCGCCTGGATCAATGCCGACAACTTTCAGATTTTGCGCATCGAGTCCGAGCTGTTGAACCCCGTACAGCGGCTCGCGGTCCAACATCAGATCGCTGAATATGGCCCAGTTCACTTCCAAAAGAAGGACATCGATCTGTGGCTGCCTCAGAGTGCTGATCTTTTCTTCGAGATCAATCGGCATCGCTATCATCGACGGCACAGCTTTGATCATTACATGCTGTTCTCAATCAATTCGGAAGAGAAGCCGGGAGCAATCAAGAATGGGCTAAACACTAGCCCCGTCCAAAATCCGTGATATCCGAGCCTTCCGCCAAAAACATCCTTCCCATGGTCCGCGCGCTCCGAAAAAATGTCCGAAGACATGACTCTCATTTGCCTCAATGCGCCGCGCTCTCTAGAATAATAGTTTCACTCCGCGTAGCTGCGAGAATTGCAATCTTATGATTCATTTTCCCGTTCCCGAAGCTCTCACCTTCGATGACGTTCTCCTCTTACCAGCGCGCTCCGATGTGATTCCCGCGACCGCCGCTACTAACACTCAACTCACCCGCAACATAAGCCTGAACATTCCTATCGTCAGCGCTGCCATGGACACCGTGACCGAATCGCACATGGCGATTGCTCTGGCGCAGCAGGGAGGCCTCGGCATTATTCATCGCAACCTGAGCATCGAGCAGCAGGCGAATGAGGTCGACAAAGTGAAGCGTTCGGAAAGTGGCATGATCGTCGATCCGGTCACGATGTCGCCCACCGACAAGGTCAGCGACGCGCTGGAAGTCATGCGCAAATACAAAATCTCGGGTGTGCCCGTCACTCAGCATGGCAGGCTCGTCGGCATTCTCACCAACCGCGACCTGCGCTTCGAGACCCGTTTCGATATCCCTATCGATCGCGTGATGACCAAGAAAAACCTCATCACTGTACCGGTGGGCACAACTCTCGAAGACGCTGAAGAGATTCTCCACGAGCACCGGGTAGAAAAACTGCTCGTCGTCGACGACAAATACAACCTCAAGGGATTGATTACCGTAAAGGACATCCAGAAGAAGTTGAAGTATCCCAATGCAGCTAAGGATTCTCAGGGACGCCTGCGCGTAGGCGCGGCGATTGGTGCAACCGGCGATTTCTTGGAGCGCGCTCAGGAATTGGCGGAAGCTAAAGTGGATGTTTTGGCGATTGACAGCGCACATGGACACTCCACAAAAGTGCTCGACGCCGTGAAAGTCGTGAAGTCGAAGCTGCCCGAGATGCAACTGCTCGCGGGCAACGTCGCCACCTTCGACGGTGCCTGTGAGTTGGCTCGCGCGGGAGCCGACGGAATTAAAGTGGGCATCGGCCCTGGCTCGATCTGCACGACGCGTGTGGTTACTGGCGCCGGCGTACCGCAGATCACCGCCATCGCCGAAGCCTTTCGCGCCACAAAAGACGCTGGCATCCCCATCGTTGCCGACGGCGGAATCAAGTATTCCGGCGACATCACGAAGGCTCTAGCCGCAGGCGCAAGCGCAGTCATGATCGGCTCACTGTTCGCCGGCACCGACGAAAGTCCGGGTGAATTGATTCTTTATCAAGGCCGCTCTTTCAAATCGTATCGAGGCATGGGCTCGATCGGCGCCATGGCGCAAGGTTCCAGCGAGCGTTATTTCCAGAGCACGGAAGGTGATTCTTCGGCTGCCGTCTCTTCCCGAGATGGCGAGTCCAATCGCCTGGATAAACTCGTTCCTGAAGGCATCGAAGGCCGCGTTCCCTACCGTGGTTCGGTCGCCATGATCGTTCATCAGATGGTTGGAGGATTACGGTCAGGCATGGGCTACTGCGGGTGCGCTACCATTGCCGAACTGCTGCAGAAAACTCGCTTCGTGCGCATCAGTGGCGCCGGCCTGCGCGAGAGCCACGTTCATGACGTCATGATTACGCGCGAGGCTCCCAACTATGGCGTCGAGTAACAACTACGCTTGAAATCCGAACGGCAAGATCTTTTGAAGGCGTGGATCGCCGCGATTCTCTGGCTCGTCGTGATCGCCATCGAATCCAGTGCCCTGCTTTCTTCTCACAATACCGGTCGCATTCTCTATCCCCTTCTGCATTTCCTCTTCGGCTTGGACTGGGAGCGCTTTGAAGACTGGCACTTTTACATTCGTAAAGGGGGCCACATCGTTGGCTACGGCATCCTGAGCATCTTACTTTTCCGCGCCTGGCGCGCCACTCTGCCTGCCGTATCTAACATAAATTGGACTCTGCGCTGGTCCGCCATCGCGATTCTTGGGACTGCAATCGTAGCCAGTCTCGACGAATGGCACCAGAGCTTCATCCCATCACGCACCGGAAGATGGCAGGATGTGGTTCTCGATGCGTGCGCCGGAATCGGAGCGCAGGTTTTAATTCTTCTATGGTGGAAAATAGTCAGGAAGGGCACGAGTTCACTCGTGCCATCGAAAGACCGTTAGAAAGATGGCTTTAGCCGCTGAGGTCGCCGCTGATTTTATCGCGGGCGGTCGTACCAGAATCCGGCCTCCCCTTGGCCACCTGCAGCGACGCCGCTGCAGCCAGCGCCATCACCGCCGAGACATAAAACGGAATCGCCGCGCCGTAATGCTTCCACAATTCTCCGGTGATTAAGCTGGCGGCCAAAGTAGCCACGCTGGTCACGAAGAAATAAATTCCCAGAGCGCGGCCGCGCACCTGTTCGCGAACACTCTCTACCACCAGAGCCTTCAGCACAGGCTGCGTGAGAGCGTAATAGAAGCCATAAGTTGCCATCGCAAACCAGATAGCTATCGTGGATGTCGCGCGCGCAAAAATGAAATAGACGGCTGCGAAAATCCCATACCCAACAGAACCCACCATCCGCCGCGAGACGTGATCGCTGAACCATCCAGCCGGCCAGGACGCAAGCGTATACGTAATGTTGAAGACCAGGCCAAGCAGAGGCGCAAGCGACACGCGTATCCCGAGATTCTGCGCGCGCAGAATGAGAAACATGTCGCTCGAGTTGCCCAACGAAAAAAGTGTCACAGCGACGAGAACGAAATAGAAAGACCCGGGCAGAGCGATTCGTTCCCCCGAAGACGAGGCTGCACTCGGCTTGAGCTTCTCACGTGTGGGGACGGCCGCCCGAGCCTGCCCTGAGCGAAGCCGAAGGGGCTGTCCGCCGGGCGCAGTCCGGCTGGTTTCCCGAATTCCCAGCATCGCTACCAGCACGCACAACGCTCCGGGGACCGCTGCCGCCCAAAATACGCTGCGAATTCCTGAGCGGCCGAGCAGTATCAGCGCGCCCAGAGGTCCAGCAATGGCTCCAGCCGAATCCATTGACTGGATCAGACCGTAGGCTGCGCCCAGTCGCTGTTTCGGCACCGATTCCGCAACCATCACGTCGCGCGGCGCACCCCGCACACCTTTGGCGAGGCGGTCCGTAAAGCGAATCAGTAAAATTTGCGGCCACGCCGTAACCATCGCAAGCAATGGCTTGACCGCATTCGCAACCAAATATCCAGCGACCACTACCGGCTTGCGACGCTTGATATGGTCTGTAAGATACCCGAAGAAAAGTTTGGCAAACGACGCCACGCTCTCGGCGACGCCTTCAATCAATCCCAACTGCGCCGGCCCCGCGCCCAGCGATGCCAGAAACGCCGGCAGCACCCAGTAAGCCATTTCGGTGGCGGTGTCATTCAGAAAAGAGGTGATGCCGAAGGCATAGATGTTGCGCGAGGCGGAAGGTTCATGCTCGGCAGGGCGTTCTGGCATTCATAGGTTTTACCACGGAGGAGTTGTGGTTTTCGATCAAGACCAGAGATCCGGAATATTCCTGATAGGTGGGGGCACCTTATGCGTGGAGACGATGACTCCAAAAGCAACGAGGCCAAGACCTTCGAGAGGAACAAGAGCGTACCAGATAAACTTTTGCCATTTGAGTTCCGCTGCTGTGGCATAAACAGTGGTACCGCGACTTCCTTCCATGGGAAAGGTCCTTCGCGCTTCAGGAACCGGCTTCTGGGGTAACCAACCTTCAAAGTAAACCTTTGTGCATATTGCAGAGATGTTCGTGAAGGCTGCTATTGCGAAGAACGAGCAGATAATGATTTTCTTCAGGGCTCGCGTCTGACGTGCGTCCATAAAACGGCGCTCGATTCCATCTTTTTAGTACATCGCGTCATACTTCGTAACCACCCACTGCCCTTCTTTTTTCTCGGTAGTGACAGTGAACAACTCCTGGTACGTTCCGGGCTGGCCGGCACCGTAGCGGCGCTTGCCGCGGTAGTGAAGGATCGTCAACGGGGGCGCGCTCTCCCACTCTGCCAATTCCCAGGAAAGAAGCGGATGCTTCGCCTCAGAGTCGCAGATGAAGTGCGCGTATTTCTTACGGTAGTCGTGCTCCCATTGCGAGAGCAGGTCGTCGCAGTGTCCGTCGCGCAGCTGACGAAGAAAAAGATTGGCGCTGTGCTCAATCGTCCGGTCGCGGAGCGGATTCATCCGGATGCTGACCGGCAGCCCCGTGAGCGGATCGTGATCTTCGGAGCGCGCCAGCACCGGTCCCTGATTGCTCAGCCACCAGATGTAGCCGAGAAATCCACAAACCAGCAGCGCACCAGCGGCGACAGCGATCGCGATCTGTGTGCGGGTAAAGCCCATCCTGACGGGAGTGTATCGAAATGACAATTTACAGCAAGATTACCAGCGGGGAACTCGGCGGGACATGTACGAGTGGGCGTTTAGAGACGCTATCCGGAAAAGCAGGTCCCTCCTTGCGCTTTCGCCCAGATCGGAATGACAAAGTTTTGTCAAAGCAAAAAAGGCACGGCGTGCGCCGTGCCTCTGGGTTATCAATGGGAGTTTTGCATCGCAGCGCTGGAAGCGCTGCGCCACCCAAAAGCTACTCTTTCTTATCTTCTTCTTCCTTGACCGGCTCAACGCCGCCATCGTGCTGCGTCTGTGCTTCCGCCTCTTCCATCGCTTTCTTGGCTTCGGCAGCCTTTTTGGCACGGGCTTCGGCGCGCTTCTCGCGCTTTTCGTCCAGCACCTTTTCGCTGCCGAGTAGTTCGAGGAACGCCTTGTCGGCGCCGTCACCCTTATTCCAGCCGGTGCGAATGACGCGCGTGTATCCGCCGTTGCGGTCGCCGAAGCGCGGACCCACCTTGTCGAACAGTTTCACCACGGCTTCATCGGTCATGAGGTAAGAAGACGCGAGACGGCGCGCCGCTAGGTCTCCGCGTTTGCCGAGCGTAATCATCTTCTCGACAATCGGCTTCGCGGCCTTCGCCTTCGGAACGGTGGTCTCGACGCGCTCTTCCACGATCACCGACGTGACCAAGTTGCGCAGCAGCGAGCGCCGGTGCGCGGTGTTCCGTCCGAGCTTGTAACCTGCTACCTTGTGACGCATGGCAAACCTCAGTGGTCAGTGGCCAGTGGTCTTGGCCAGTCTTCAATTTGATATGGAAAGTCAGCGGCTAGCGGTTTGTCTTTCTGACCACTGCCCACTAGCCACTGACCACTGCTTTTACAGCTGATCGTCCGGTCCGTAGGCCGAAGCGGGCAGCACCAGATTCGATGTCGGCCCAGGGACAGCGTTGCCGTGCTCGTCAATCTTCATGCCCAGGCTGAGACCCATCGTGGAGAGAATCTCCTTGATCTCGTTCAGCGACTTGCGGCCGAAGTTCTTGGTCTTGAGCATTTCCGACTCTGTCTTTTGCACCAGTTCGCCGATCGATTGAATGTTCGCGTTCTTCAGGCAGTTGTAGCTGCGCACGGAGAGCTCGAGTTCTTCGACAGATCGGTTCAGATTTTCGTTGTGGATTTCAGGCTTGCGATCATCCGACGACGAAGTGCCGGTTTCGATTTCTTCCTCGAAGTTGATGAAGATGTTCATGTGATCCTTCATCAGTTTCGCCGACAGCCCGATCGCATCGGCAGGAGTGATTGAGCCGTTGGTCCACACTTCAAGGGTGAGCTTGTCGTAGTCGGTAATCTGGCCGAGACGCGCGGCTTCGACTGTGTAATTGCACTTGCGTACCGGCGAGTGAACGGAATCGATGGGAATAAATCCGATGCCGAGATCTTCGTCGAAATTCTTGTCGGCGGAAGTGTAACCGCGGCCGCGCTTCAGCCGCATTTCCATGTCGAGCTTGCCGCCTTCACTCACGGTGGCGATGTAGACGTCCTTGTCGAGCACTTCCACGTCACCATCGGCTTCGATCATTCCGCTGGTGACCACTCCGGGCTGATCGGCACGCAGGTAAATCGCCTTTGGCGCATCGCCCGCCAGCTTAAACGGAATCTGCTTCAGGTTGAGGATGATGTCGGTCGCGTCTTCCACAACGCCCGGGATCGATTGAAATTCGTGGAGCACCCCTTCCATCTTCACCGCCGTAACGGCCGCGCCTTCGATGGAGCTTAGCAGGACGCGCCGCAGAGCATTGCCGACGGTTGTGCCGAAACCGCGTTCAAAGGGCTGCGCCCAGAAGATTCCGTACTTGTCGGTGAGGGTGGAAGTATCGACTGCGAGACGTTTCGGTTTCTGAAAACCTTTCCAAAGCATTTGTTTCTCCTTCGGCCGTTTGGCTCATCGCCGACTCCCTGAATCGGTCCGGATTCAGGTCGGTCGTCGGCAAAGGCTGATCCGGCGCGAAATAATGGACCGGAAAACACCGGGTGATTCTGCGATCGGGTATGGGATGATTTGAAATCGCCCGACGACCCGATCGCCCGATTGTCTTACTTACTATAAAGTTCCACGATCAACTGCTCATTAACAGGCAACTGAATATCTTCGCGCTTAGGCAACGAGAGCACCCGCGCCGTGTAGTTGTCGCGATTTACTTCCAGCCAGTTGGGCAGTGTGCCGTGGCTTGCGAATTCTTTTGCCAGTTCCAGCACGACGAGTTTCTTACTATTCTCGCGGATGGAGATTTCTTCGCCCGCGTTCACTTCATAAGAAGGAATATCAACCTTGCGATTGTTGACCGCGACATGGCCGTGGCGCACCAACTGCCGCGCCTGGCGCCTCGATTGCGCAAAACCGAGCCGGTAAATCACATTGTCCAGACGACGCTCGAGTTGTTGTAACAGCAGCTCGCCGGTTACGCCGCGAGTACGCGCCGCCTTCTCAAAGTAATTACGAAACTGGCCTTCGAGTGTGAAATAAATACGCTTGGCTTTCTGCTTCTCGCGCAATTGCAGGCCGTAGCCAACAATTTTGGCTTTACGGTCTTTCCCATGTTGTCCGGGAGCGAAGTTACGCTTCTCGATGGGACACTTGTCGCTGAAACATTTCGCGCCTTTGAGGAAAAGCTTCATGCCCTCGCGGCGGCATAAACGGCAGACTGCATCGGTATAACGGGCCAAGTTGTTCTCCTTTTAGATGACCGGTTTACAGGTTTGGCTTCACCCTTCGTCCCGGACGAAAATCAGTGGTTAGTGGCCTGATCGGTGGCCAGCGAACCCTTTCTTGGTCTTACCGGCCACTGGTCATTGACCACTGGCCACTTGCTTTACACTCTTCTCCGCTTCGGCGGGCGGCATCCATTGTGCGGGATGGGCGTCACGTCGCGAATGGATCGTACTTCGATGCCCGACGAGGCCAGGGCTCGCACCGCCGACTCGCGGCCGGAGCCGGGCCCGCTCACGCGCACGTCCACGCTGCGTACTCCGTGATCGCGCGCCATATTGGCTGCGTTTGAGGCCGCCTGCTGTGCGGCGAAGGGCGTGCCTTTGCGAGATCCGCGGAAGCCGAGCGATCCTGAGCTCTTCCAAGACAACACGTTTCCGTTCATGTCGGTGATTGTCACGATCGTGTTGTTGAAGGAGGCCTGCACGTAACACAAGCCGTGCGGAACGTGCTTGCGTTCCTTCTTCTTGAACGTTTTCTTCTTGCCTTTTTTGTCCGGTGCGGCCGCGCCGCCCGCTGCTGCTGGTTTTGCCATAATTTAGTGTCCAGTGGTCAGTGGCCAGTGGTCAGGCGATCAGAAGCTCTTGCTGGCGACTGATCACTTGCCACCGAACACTGCTCTTACGTTTTCGCCGTCGCCTTCTTTTTCTGCGCGACCGTACCTTTGCGCGGACCTTTGCGGGTGCGCGCATTCGTATGCGTTCTCTGTCCGCGCACCGGGAGGTTACGGCGGTGACGGAATCCGCGGTAGGAGCCGATTTCGATGAGGCGCTTGATGTTCATCGAAACTTCCTTGCGCAGATCGCCCTCCACCATCCCTTGCGCCTCAATCACGGTGCGGATGCGGTTGACTTCCTCTTCGCTGAGATCCTGGACCCTCTTCATCGGATCTACCTTGGCCTCGTCCAGAATGCTTCCAGCGCGAGGATGCCCAATCCCGTAGATGTAGGTCAACGCGATGTTGATGTGCTTCTGGCGCGGTAAGTCGACGCCTGCGATACGTGCCATAGATTCTCGACCTCAGCGGCTGAAGCCGCCCTTTCAATTACGCCCGCGACCGCAGCGCTGAAGCGCTGCTCCACCCAAAGGCTTTTATCCCTGGCGCTGTTTGTGTTTCGTGTTGACGCAGATCACCCGCACGACACCCTTGCGGTGGATGACCTTGCACTTGTCACAGATTTTCTTTACCGATGCTCGTACTTTCATAAGATCCTTCGCTCTGCTCAGGATGACGCTGGCGGGCTCACACGCCCGCCAAACGGCGTCATTTATAACGATAAACAATTCTTCCGCGATTCAGATCGTAGGGCGAGAGCTCTACCGCGACTTTGTCGCCCGGCAGGATGCGGATGAAATTCTT
Organism: uncultured Acidobacteriota bacterium; assembly: GCA_963717205.1. GTDB lineage: Bacteria > Acidobacteriota > Terriglobia > Terriglobales > Acidobacteriaceae > Sulfotelmatobacter. The sequence continues at coordinate 109,766 of CAVQVP010000005.1, forward strand.
GCGCATCTTACCGGAAACATGCGCCAGCACCTGGTGCTTATTCTCCAGTTCCACCTTAAACATGGCATTGGGCAACGGTTCCAGCACCACCGCCATAACTTCAATCGCGTCTTCTTTACTCATTCGCTCCTAGCTTCTAGCTCCTAGCTTCTAGCCAACCCGCATCGCCCTAGCTAGAGGCTAGGAGCTAGCAGCTAGAAGCTCTACTTCGTCAAAATCACCGGCCCGTCCTTCGTTACAGCAACGCAATGTTCGAAGTGCGCGCTGAAACTCCCATCCACGGTAACCGCCGTCCACTTATCTTCCAGGACGCGCGACCCGGGCTTGCCGTAGTTCACCATGGGCTCGATCGCGAGCACCATACCTTCGCGCAACTTCGGACCGTGGCCACGCGCGCCGAAGTTTGGAATCTGCGGCTCTTCGTGCAGGCGCGTCCCAATGCCATGTCCTACGAATTCGCGAACCACACTAAATCCGGCCGCTTCTACGTGCTCCTGCACCGCGGCTCCGACGTCGCCCACCGAATTTCCGATGCGCGCCTGATCGATGCCACGATACAGCGATTCCTCGGTTACCGTCAGGAGCTTGCGCAACTCGGGCTTCACTGAGTCACTGACCGGCACTGTGATCGCGGAGTCGCCATAGTATCCGTCAAGCACGACGCCGCAATCAATCGAGACGATGTCGCCTTCCGTCAGTTCCCGCTTTTCCGACGGAATCCCGTGCACAATTTCTTCGTTCACCGAAGTACATAGCACGCAGGGATAATCGTAATATCCCTTGAACGCCGGCTTCGCTCCCAGCTCCGTGATCTTCCTTTCGGCGGCGCGCTCCAAATCCATCGTAGTCACGCCAGGCGCTACCATCGAGCGTACCTCATCGAGAACTTGCCGCACGATGCGGCCACTCTGCCGCATCCGTTCAATCTCTGCCGTCGACTTGCATACTATCGCCATGCTCTATCAGAAAAACGCTAAGCGTGGTGGTCCTCAAGAACACTGAAAATCTGCGCCGTCACCTCGTCCATCGGCAGATCGCCATTGACCGAAATCAATCTTCCGGTGCGCTGATAATATTCCGCAACGGGAGCAGTCTGTAGCTGGTACGCCGCCAAGCGCGGCTGAATCACTTCCAACCTGTCGTCATTGCGAATTACCAGCTTCGACCCATCAATGTCGCAAAGTTCATCGGCACGGGGCGGCTGAAAGTGGACGTTATAGATCCGCCCACAGGTGGGACAAGAACGGCGTCCAGTAATCCGGAGCAATAGTTGATTATAGTCCACGTCCAGGCGGATCACAATTGGCCACGCACGAGTGGGCCGCGAGTTGTCAAAGAGCTTGTCGTCCAGCAACGCGTCCAGCCAGCCGGCCTGAGCCGCAGTCCGGGGAAAGCCGTCCAAAATGTATCCCCGCTTGCAATCCGGCAGCTTTAATCTCTGCCGGACCATTTCACAAACCAGATCGTCGGAAACTAACTCCCCCCGATCCATGACTGCCTTGGCGACCAACCCGAGCTCAGTGCCCTGGGCGACGTTATACCGCAAGAGATCTCCTGTGGAGATCTGTGGGATCAAATACTTCTCCATGATGCGCTTGGCCTGAGTGCCTTTTCCGGCACCCGGCGGACCAAGCAATACCACGGGGCCTACGTCACGCGAGGTTTCCTGCGCCATCGAGTTGGCCAAAGCCTCCCGAACAGTGTTCCCGGCCGGCCTCCCACAAGGCCATGTCCGGTGCAGCAACCCCAGTAAACTCGACTTCGGACCTCCGACCTCGGCTTCTCAGTGTTTGCCGAGGCCCGAACTCCGACGTCTTTCCTTCTTACGACCAGCTTTCTTACGACCAGTTGCGGCGGCCGCGAATGCGTCCGCTCCGCGGCGTAAAGCCGTCGTAGTGGCGCATGATCAACTGCGCCTCAATCTGCGTGACTGTATCCATGGCCACGCCGACAACAATCAGCAACGACGTTCCGCCAAAATAGAAATTCACTCCCAACCCGTTCGTCACCCACACCGGAAGGCGCTCAAACAGCGTTCCTCCGAGCCAGAATGGCAAGTGGTTCAGGTGAATGCCGGTGATCATCCACTCAGGAATAAACGAAATGATGATCAGATACAGCGCGCCCACCAGCGTGATGCGAGTCAACACTTCGTTAATGTAGTCGGCGGTGCGTTTGCCGGGACGAATGCCGGGAATAAAGCCGCCATACTTGCGCATATTGTCCGCAACTTCGCTGGGATTGAACACGATCGACACATAAAAGTACGCAAAGAAAATGATGCCCAGCGCATACAGCAATGTATAAAGCGGTTCGCCCCAGCCGATCATGCGAAAAAGTTCGCCAAAGTACCGGCTGTTTTTCAAGCCATAACCGACGGTCTGCGGCAAGGTAAGAATCGAAGACGCAAAAATGACCGGCATGACTCCGCCCGCATTGACGCGCAATGGAAGGTGCGTAGACTGTCCGCCCATCACCTTGCGTCCCACCACACGCTTCGCGTATTGCACCGGAATTCGACGTTCGCAGCGCTCGACGTAGACGATGAACGCCACGACGGCAATCATGAATACGACCAGAAACGCCATCAGTACCGGCGTGATCGCTCCCCAGGTGCCGTTCTTCGCCTTTTCCAAAAGATCCTGCACGCCGCGCGGCAGACCTACCACAATGCCGGCAAAAATCAGCAGAGACATCCCGTTGCCAATCCCGCGATCGGTAATTTGCTCGCCCAGCCACATGATGAACGCGCTGCCCGTAGTCAACGTCAGCATGGTCATCAAAATGAAGCCCGGGCCGGGATGAAGAACGAAGTCGCCTGCTTTCTCCAGACCAATGGCAATGCCGAACGACTGCACCGCACTGAGAATTACCGTGATGTATCGAGTCCACTGGGTAATCTTCTTCCGTCCCAGTTCGCCTTCTTTTTGCAGCTTGGCCAGCGGCTCATACACGACGGTCAAAAGCTGCAGGATGATCGACGCCGTAATGTAGGGCATGATGCCCAGAGCGAAAATCGTCAGGCGTCGCAGGTTGCCGCCGGAGAACAGATCGACGAAGCCGAGCAGCGATCCGCGGTTCTGATTGAAAAAGTCTTCCAGCTTGAGGAAGTTCACGCCTGGCGTAGGAAGGTGGCCCCCCAGCCGGTAGACCGCCAGCATGGCCAGCGTAAACAGAACCCGCTTGCGCAGGTCGGGGATACGGAAGATGTTCCTCAGCTTCTCAAACATTACTGCAAGACCTCAACCTTGCCGCCTGCCTTGGTAATTTTCTCCTGCGCTGACTTCGAAAATTTGTGCGCATGCACCGTGATCGCAACCGTTAGTTCGCCATCGCCGAGAATCTTTACGGGATGCTTCGCCTTGATCACTCCTGCCTTGCGAAGCACTTCCGGAGTGATGGGTTCCGCATGCAGATCCGCGCCCAGCGCGGCCAGCCGCTCCAGGCTGACGATATTGAATTCTTTGCGGAAGATGTTGGTAAAGCCCCGCTTCGGCATGCGGCGGTGCAGCGGCATCTGGCCGCCTTCAAAGCCGCGGATCATGCGCGACCCGGTGCGTGAGCGCTGGCCCTTGTGTCCACGAGTGGACGTCTTCCCCATGCCGGAGCCCATCCCGCGCCCCACGCGCTTGCGCTTTTCCGACGCCTTCTTCGGTGCTCGAATGTTGGATAAATTCATAATAAGCCCGAGTTTAAAGTTCCGAAGTTTCAAAGTTTCGAGGAACTTGAATCCGCCTTGAAACCTTTGAAACTCTGAAACCTTGAAACATTTCTATTGCAAAATCTCAACCAGATGCGGAACCTTGGCTACCATACCGCGAATCGCAGGATTGTCCGGTCGCTCAATTACCTGGTTCAGCCGCGTGAATCCTAAACCCTTCACCACTAACTTTTGTTTCACCGGGGCGCAAATAGCCGAACGCACCCACTTCAGGTGAATCTTCCCGTGAACCGCCGCTTTTGGCTTTTTCGTCGTCATCGAATTCCTCAATCTCGTTACCGGGTACAAGGTAGTCGGTTCTGCCTACAAATCCTGCGCCGCTTTACCGCGCATAGCCGCGACACTCTCGCGGCTCCTCAAATGCCGCAGAGCATCGAACGTCGCCTTGATCACGTTGTGCGGATTGGTGGTGCCAATCGACTTCGTCAGCACATTCTGAATTCCTACCGATGTCATGACCGCGCGCACGGCACCCCCCGCAATCACCCCGGTACCTTCCGGCGCTGGTTTCAACAACACCTTACCCGAGCCATAGCGGCCAAGGATAAGGTGCGGGATCGACGTCTGCGTCAGATTGACCTTGATCAAATTCTTCTTGGCTGATTCGATTGCCTTACGAATCGCCTGCGGAACTTCTTTAGCCTTCCCGGCGCCATGCCCCACTACAGCCGCTGACGGATCGCCCACCACAACGAGTGCAGCAAAGGAAAGATTCTTTCCGCCTTTCACCACTTTGGTGACGCGGTTGATGGCAACGACCTGGTCTTTCAGCTGGTACGAATTCGCATCGAGCTTTTTGATAACTGTTGGCATTTTTCCTTAGCTTCTAGCTCCTGGCTACCAGGCTCCAGCCAAATCCCCATATTTGGGGTGGTTTAGCTACGAGCGAGAAGCTAGAAGCTGTTTACTCAAAATTCCAATCCTGCTTCACGGGCGGCATCTGCCAGCGCCTTCACACGTCCATGATAAATGTAGCCGCCGCGGTCAAACACCACTTTGCTCACACCCTTGGCCTTAGCGCGCTCAGCGATCGTCTTGCCCACGGTTTTCGCCGCGGCCACGTTGCCGCCGGTACGCCGGTCTTCCTTTTTGCCCTCAGCCGAACTCGCCGAAACCAGCGTCTGGCCGTGCAGATCGTCGATCACTTGCACATAAATATGATTCAACGAACGGTACACATTCAGCCGCGGACGCTCCGCCGTCCCCGTCAACCTCTTACGGATACGCTCGTGGATGTGCCCGCGCTTCTGATTCTTCGATTTCTTGGTAAACATTTTCTTTATTCCCTATGTCTCGCTGCCGGTAGTTATTTCGCTCCGGTCTTACCCACCTTCTTCTTCAATCTCTCGCCCGCGTATCGCACACCTTTGTTCTTATAAGGATCGGGCGGCCGCAGCGAACGCATTTCCGCGGCAACCTGCCCCACCTGCTGACGATCGATTCCAACGAGGGAGATCTTCGTCTGCTTTGGATCGACCGCGGCTTCGACCCCTGTGGGCAGTGGGTACTCGATGGGATGCGAATAGCCCAGGTTAAACACGACCATCCCTTTGCCTTTCATCTCGGCGCGATATCCGATGCCGACGATTTCCAGTTCGCGTGTCCAGCCTTTGGTAACGCCTTCAACGGCATTATTCACCAGTGCCCGCGCCAGCCCATGGACAGCTGCCTGCGAATCGTTCTCGCGCACAGCCACCAAGGTTCCGTCCTTCTGCTCAACCTTGATGCCCGCGGGAAGAGTTGTGTCCAGCTTGCCCTTTGGCCCTTGCACAAAGACTGCGTTGCCTTCCAATTTGACCGTCACCCCCTTGGGGATCGGGATCGGCTTTTTTCCAATTCGTGACATAAGATCTAAGCTCTCAGCTTTCAGCCATCAGCTCTCAGCTTTCACCGCCGCCGCTTCTACTGAAAGTAGACGGCTGATCTGAAAGCTGCCTTACCAAATCTCGCACAACAATTCGCCGCCCACACCTTCTTTGCGGGCCTGGCGTCCGGTCATCACGCCGCGCGGCGTGGTCAGGATATTAATCCCCATACCGCCGAGCACGCGTGGAATTTCGCTGCGGCGCACGTAAACCCGGCAGCCCGGGCGCGACACGCGCTCCGCCTTTGAAATCGCCGCCTCGTTGTGTGCGCCGTACTTCAAATAAATTCGGATGACCTTGTGACCCTCTTCTTCCGTAGCCTTGAAGTTCGAGATGTAGCCCTCTTCTTTCAAAATGCGGGCAATCTCCACCTTCAGGCGTGAAGCCGGAACGTCCACCTTCTGGTGCCGCGCCTGCAGCGCGTTGCGCACCCTCGTCAACATGTCTGCGACCGGATCGGTCAACCTCATCGTTTGCTTCTCCTCTCGCCACCCGTTCGCTCCGCACGGCGGAGAACCTGCGGCGGCTTCTTTCTGCCCATTACAACTACCCACCGTCATCCTGAGCGAGGCCCTCTTGTCTCGCGAAGAGGTTGTCCCGAGCCCGCCGAGGGAACCTGGGCGCGCCGCGCGAGAATGCAAAATCGCGCGTTTGGCTGCGCTTCCCTACCAGGACGACTTCGAAACTCCGGGAATTTCCCCGCGCAATGCCAGTCCGCGGAAGCACAAGCGGCACAAGCCAAACTTGCGCAGATAAGCGCGCGGCCGTCCACACATCTTGCAGCGGTTGTGCCGGCGCGTGGAAAACTTAGGCGTCGGCTCTTTTTTCTCGCGCGCCACCTCAAACTTCTTTTCGATCTTTGCGTCCTTCACTCGTTTTGCTGTAGTCATGAAATCCTTAAACAATCTTCGTGATTGAAACCTGGAAACTAGAAGCTCTGAACCTATTACTGCGTTCTGAACGGCATGCCCAGGTGCTTTAACAAAGCTCGCGCCTGGTTGTCATTTGCCGCCGTGGTCACAATCGTGACGTTCATGCCTTTCATCTTGTCGACCTTCTCGTAAGAGATCTCGGGGAAGATCAACTGATCGTGCAGGCCTAGGGTGTAGTTGCCGCGCCCATCGAACGACTTGGTCGAGACGCCGCGGAAGTCGCGCACGCGCGGCAAAACGATATTCACCAGCCGGTCGAAGAATTCGAACATGCGGTCCCCGCGCAGCGTAACCATGGTTCCGATCGCCTGCCCCTCACGCACCTTGAAAGCTGCAATCGACTTCTTGGCCTTAGTGATAATCGGCTTCTGCCCGGTGATCTGACCAAGTTCGTTCACCGCTGGGTCGAGGATCTTCGAGTTCTGCGTGGCCTCACCCATGCCCATGTTGACCACAATCTTATTCAGGCGCGGAACTGCCATCGCATTCTTAAGATCAAGCTCCTTCAACAGCGCCGGGGCCACTTCCTTGTCAAAGCGCACCCGCAGCCGCGGGCGTTCTTTCGCGCTGTGTCGCGCCTGCTCTGGCCGCGCCTGCTCCTGCTGCGAATCTTTCGATCCCTTTTTGTCTTTATCTCTCGCCATCTTGTCTCTCTTGAGCTTCGGCCTTCTCAGCCTTCAGCTCTTAGCTCAACCTCTTCGTGAAACCTACTTAATCCCCTGGCTGCCAATGTCTGAGCCACAAGCTGGAAGCTGATGGCTGAGAGCTAACAGCTATTTATCCAGCGTGGTTCCGCACTTCTTGCATACGCGCACTTTCCGGTCGCCGCGCTCTTCGTGTCCGATTCGCACCGGTCCGCAAGTCGGACAGACCAGTTGCACGTTCGAGATCGCAATCCGGCTCTCCTGCTCGGCGATTCCGCCTTTAATGTTTCGCTGCGGGTTCGGGCGCACATGCTTCTTCACGATCATGACGTGCTCCACCAGCAGCTTGGCATCGTTAGGAAACACGCGCAGCACGCGTCCTTCCTTCCCCTTGTCTCGCCCCGTGATCACCTTCACGGTATCGTTGCGGCGGATGTCTACTCGCTTATGTTCTGTGCTGACAGTTCGCATTTTTCAATTCTCAGTTCGCATTTTCAGTTCCCAGTTCCCGGAAGCCGAAAGCTTTCTTAAATTACTTCCGGCGCCAGCGAAACGATCTTCAAGAACTTCTTTTCGCGAAGTTCTCGCGCAACGGGGCCGAAGACGCGTGTACCCACCGGCTCGCCCGCGTCGTTGATCAGCACCGCAGCGTTTTGATCGAAGCGGATGTAGGTGCCGTCGCGCCGACGATGCTCCTTGCGCGTGCGCACGATTACCGCCTTCACCACTTTGCCCTTCTGCACCTGGCCATCCGGAGCAGCTTCCTTCACCGCGGCAGTGATTATGTCGCCCAGTCCGGCGTTGAGACCGGTGGAGCCGCCGAGCGGCAGAATCATCTGCAGCTTGCGGGCGCCGGAATTGTCGGCGACCTCCAACATGCTTCTCATCATCACGGCCATGGCTTATCTCCTTACTTCCCGTCCTGCTCCAGTGCGATTTCAGGCACCAGCGCGGTCTTGCGCACAATATCTTTCAGCTTCCAGCGCTTCAACTTCGAAAGCGGACGCGTCTCTTCGATCCGCACTATATCGCCAACGTGCGCCTCGTTCTTCTCATCATGCGCGTAAAACTTCTTATTGCGCGCCACCACGCGGCCGTAGAACGGGTGCGACTTCTTGCGCGTCACCTGCACGACGATGGTCTTCGACATGCGGTTGGCCAAAACTTCTCCCACTACTTCCTTGCGGCGTCCCTGCACGTGCTCGCTCTGCGGGGTTGCAGACTTTCCAGTTGCGGCTTCCGCCATTATCGTTTCTCCGTTGCAGCGGCGCGCGTGCGCTCGCCTAAAATTGTCTTGACGCGCGCAATATCCTTGCGCAGACCGCGAATTTTCTTCAGGCTCTCGGTCTGGCCCATGTTCAACTGAAACTTCAGCTTGAACAACTGGTCGGCGAGATCTCGTCCCTGGTGCTGGAGTTCGGCGTCGGTCAGGTTTCGAATCTTGTCGGATTTCATAATTCCTCAAAAAACTTTCATCTGCCAGCTCCCAGCAAAGCCTGCACTATCCTTCCTGATGGCTGACGGCTGAGTGCTGATAACTTATGGCTTTTTCTTCAATGCGCCGTTTCGCGCTTGACCAGAGTCGTGCGCAGCGGGAGCTTGTGCGATGCCAGCCGCATGGCCTCTGTCGCATCTGTGATTGTGACCCCTTCCATTTCAAAGAGAATCTTTCCTGGACGCACTACGGCAACCCAATGATCCGGCGCGCCCTTGCCCTTGCCCATACGGGTTTCAGCCGGCTTCTTGGTAACCGGCTTGTCGGGAAACACGCGAATCCAAATCTTTCCGCCACGCTTCACAAAGCGGGTCATCGCCACGCGGCTGGCTTCAATCTGGCGATCGGTAATCCATCCAGGCTCAAGCACCTTGAGTCCGAAATCCCCGAACGCCAGCGTGCTTCCCCGCCAGGCTTTGCCAGTCATGCGCCCGCGCTGCTGCTTGCGGTACTTCACTTTCTTTGGCATCAACATAAATAAGCTCTCAGCCTTCGACCGTCAGCTCTCAGCCAACTCAACCGTCATCGCTGACGGCTGAGAGCTGATGGCTGACAGCTATTTCAGAACGCTCCCACACCTGTCTGCTGCTCACGCTTCTTCGTCGGAAGAATTTCGCCTTTGTACACCCAGACCTTGACGCCGATCACGCCGTACGTGGTCCTGGCTTCCGAAAAGCCGTATTCGATGTCGGCGCGCAGCGTGTGCAGCGGCAACCGTCCCTGCAGGTACCACTCCGAGCGCGCGATTTCATTTCCGTTCAACCGTCCGCTCACCCGTACCTTGATGCCTTTACAACCGAAGCGCAGCGCTGAATCCACGGCTTTGCGCATCGCTCTACGGAAGCCGACGCGCTTTTCCAGTTGCAGCGCGATCGCCTCCGAAACCAACTGGGCATCGAGTTCGGGCTTATGCACTTCTTGGATGTCGACAAACACCTCGCGCGACGTGCGCTTCTGCAGGTCGCCTTTCAGCTTGTCGATCTCCGCGCCCTTGCGCCCGATAATAATTCCCGGCCGCGCCGTCTTAATAATGATGCGCAGCTTGTTGCCAGGGCGTTCGATCTCAATCGTGCTCACACCCGCCGATTTGAGCTTGTCCTTGAGCTCGTTCTTCAGCTTGATGTCTTCCAGCAGCAGCTTGTCGTAGTCGCGCTCCACAAACCACCGCGACTTCCACGGCTTGGTGTAACCCAGACGGAAACCATAAGGATGGACTTTTTGTCCCATTGCTTCTCCTGACCAAATCCCTAGAACTTCAACCCAAAACTTTGTCATTCCGAACACGCGCGCAAAGCGCGGGTGAGGAACCTGCTGTTGTTTATTTCGCAGCCGCCTTTTTCTTTTTTCCAGCGCCTGCCGCTTTCTTCGCCACTGGAGCCCGCCGCTTTGCGGGAGCTGCAGAACGCGCCGCGGTCCGCGTCTCACCCGCAGGATGAGCCGCGCCATTACCGCGCTCAGCCAGCACCAGCGTGATATGCGCGATGCGCCGCACGTAGCGAAACGCTCTTCCCTGCGGCGCCGGACGAATCCGCTTCATCCTCGGCCCGTCGTTGGCAAATGCATTCTTCACGTACAAATTGTCAATATCAACGTCCAAATTCTTTTCGGCGCTCAAAAAATTTGCATTGTCGAGCGCTGACTGCAGCAGCTTTCCTATACTGGCCGCGACCCGCTTCTTGGTAAACAACAGCGTATTGCGCGCCTCTTCGACCTTGCGCCCCTTGATCAATTCCAGCACCAGGCGCGCCTTCTGCGGCGAGACTCGCAAGTAACGCATTTCCGCTCGAAATTCCATTCGCGTTTCCCCTTATGCCTTCGGCGGCGCGGCTGCCGGGGCCGAAGGAGTGATCGCTCCCGGACCGCCCGGAATGCCCGCCGGCTTCGCCGCTACTTCGGTCGCCGCCCGCATGGAGTGACCCTTAAAGTTGCGCGTGAAGCTGAACTCCCCCAGCTTGTGCCCCACCATATTTTCGGTGACGTACACCGGAATAAACTTTTTGCCGTTGTGCACCGCAATGGTGTGGCCCACCATCTCGGGAACCACGGTGGAACGACGCGACCATGTGCGCAGAACTTTCTTCTCGTTGCGCGAGTTCATGGCTTCGACCCGAGACATCAGGAAGCCATCGACGAATGCGCCTTTTTTGGTTGAACGTGCCATAAATTCAGCTCTCAGCTTTCAGCCGTCAGCTCTCACCGACAGCTTTCATCATTCCCTGTCATTCCGACGGTTCGCGAAGCGAGCCGAGGAACCTGCTTCGCTCGCCGCTACTTCTTGCCTCTGCGGTTTACGATGAACTTATCCGTGCGTTTATTATTCCGGGTCTTGTAACCTCGCGTCGGCTGGCCCCACGGGGTCACCGGATGCCGCCCGCCCGACGTCTTGCCTTCACCACCCCCGTGGGGATGGTCGACCGGGTTCATCGATACACCGCGGTTCACTGGCTTCCACCCCAGCCAGCGCGTACGACCTGCTTTGCCGATGGTGACATTCTCGTGATCCAGATTGCCCACCTGCCCGATGGTCGCCATGCAATCCTGCGAAATCTTCCGTGTCTCTCCGGAAGGCAACTTCACCAATGCATAATCGGATTCTTTTGCGACCAGTTGCGCCGCTCCACCCGCGGAGCGCACCATCTGCGCGCCCTTACCGGGCTTCAGTTCCAGATTGTGAATCGACGTGCCAGGCGGAATATTCCGCAGCGGCAGCGCGTTACCCACCAGAATATCGGCATCAGGACCGCTTACAATTTTCTGTCCGACCTTCAACCCTTCAGGCACCAGGATGTAACGCTTCTCTCCGTCGGCATACGCAAGAAGCGCAATCCGCGCGGAGCGGTTGGGGTCGTATTCAATCGTCGTCACCGTTGCCGGAATGCCGGCCTTGTCGCGCTTGAAGTCGATAATGCGCAGCTTCTGCTTGTGCCCGCCGCCACGATGCCAACTCGTAATATCGCCCGAATTGCGGCGTCCGCCGGTGCGCTGTTTTTTCTCGACCAGCGGCTTATACGGATGCCGTGTCGTGATGTCGTCGTTGACGATCGTCGTGCGGTAGCGCAACGTCTGGGTTGTTGGTCGGTATGTTTTGATCGCCATAAAAATCAGCCCTTAGCTTTTAGCCGTCAGCTCCCAGCTCAAATCCAAAACTATGTCATTCCGACGGTGCGCGAAGCGACCCGGAGGAACCTGCTTTTTGCCGGAACCAACCCTACAAATTCTGCGCGTACTCCGGCATCTTCTCACCGGCCCGCAGCCGCACATACGCCTTCTTCCAGTCAGGACGGTAACCGGCAAACTTTCCCCGGCGCCGTTCTTTTCCCGGATACGTCGCAGTGCGAACAGAAAATACTTTCACTTTGAAAATCGTCTGCACCGCTTGCTTGATTTCCGTTTTCGTCGCCTTGGGCGATACCTGGAACACCAAAGTGTTCTGATTCTCCTTGATCGCCAGGCCTTTTTCGGTAATCACCGGACGGCGAATGATCTGGTATGCGGATTTCATATTGATTAGGCCCTAGGCCACCTCCGCCGCTTTTTCGTGCCGCGTGCGCCGCCGCGGAGCCGCTGACGCTTTCTTCGAACTTTCTTCTTTTTCTTCCGCCTTGCGCTGCCGCTTCGGCAAACTATCTTTCAGAGTAATCTGCAACTTTTCAATCGCCGGATGCGAGAAAATTACGCGATCGTAACGTAACAAATGGTATGGATGAACCTCATTGCCTGCGACCAGCTCGAGTCCTTCTATATTTCGCGAGCTCAATTCCAGGTTACGATTCGCAGCATTTGGCGCTTCCACGATTAACACTGTGGATTCCACTTTCAGCGCATCAAGCACTTCGCGGAACGCTTTGGTTTTCGCATCCTTCAACTCGAACGCATTCACCACGGTCAGCTTGCCGTCAGCAAACTTCGACGCCAGCGCCGAACGCAGTGCGCCCAGAAGCTTCTTACGCGGGAACGCATAGTCGTAGGAGCGCGGCACCGGACCATGCACCGTGCCGCCATGGCGCCACAGCGGCGAACGAATCGAGCCGATACGTGCGCGTCCCGTTCCCTTCTGCTTCCATAGCTTCTTGCCCGAACCAGAAACTTGCCAGCGGGCCTTGGTCGCGTGCGTGCCGCGGTGCTGTCCGGCGCGGTAGTGCTTCACCGCCTCCCAGAGCAGGTCTTCATTGACCGCGCCGAAGATTTCATCGCCGAGATCGAAGGTTCCGACCTTTTTTCCACTCAAATCGTGAATATCAATCGTTGCCATTGTCTTTGCATTTCTGACCACTGATCACTGACCACTGGCCACTGGTTTTATGCCTTCTTAGCCGCTCTCTTCGCCGCCTTCAACGGATCGACCGTAGCCGAACCGGCAAACCCGCGCCGCTCTCTTGGCGGCTTCTTCGCCTTCGTGATGACGATGTAGCCGCCCTGCGGTCCCGGCACACTTCCTTCCACCACCAAAAGATTCTCGTCTTTGTCTACACCGAGCACGCGCAGGTTACGCTGCGTCACGCGCTCATGGCCCATGTGCCCCGACATCCGCATTCCCTTAAACACGCGAGAAGGAAATGCAGACGATCCGATCGAACCCGTGATCTGAAACATCGATCCGTGCGACTTGGGACCGCCCCCAAAATGATGCCGCTTCACTACGCCCTGAAAGCCTTTGCCCTTGCTCACTCCAACGATGTCGACAAATTTTTCACCTTCGAAAATATCGACAAGCACCCGGTCACCCGCCTTCACCGCTCCGTCACCATCGCCGTCACTCTCGAGCGGCACTTCGCGCATGAACTTCACCGGGGGAAGATTATTCTTCGCCAGGTGGCCCTGCGCGGGCTTGGTCAGCTTCGACTCTTTGACGAACTCGACAAGTCCAATCTGCGCCGCTTCGTAGCCGTCCTTCACCGCAGACTTGTGCTGCGTAATCACGCAAGGACCAGCCTGCAGCACCGTGACGGGACGCACGTCGCCCTTCGAGTCAAACAGTTGCGTCATGCCGACTTTTTTGCCGAGAATGCCTGTAACTTTCGTCGCCATCTTCGTCTCCACCCAGCTTGGCCCGCCGTCCATTAACCGCGGCTATTGGCTGGTAGTGTGGCGCGGGCGCCTTCGCCCGCGAAAGCAGCGGAGCTTCGCTCCGCCGGACAGCCGATGACGGCTGTCCCCACACAAGCTATTTATGCTCTTTCCCGAATGCCTTGATCTCCACGTCCACGCCCGCTGGCAGGTCAAGCTTCATCAACGCGTCCACCGTCTGTTGCGTCGGCTCGAGAATATCGAGCAGACGCTTGTGCGTACGGATCTCAAACTGCTCCCGCGATTTCTTATCCACGTGCGGCGAACGCAGCACGCAGTATTTATTCTTCATCGTGGGCAGGGGAATCGGCCCCGCGATCTGCGCTCCGGTGCGCCGCGCCGTCTCCACAATCTCGCCTGTCGACTGGTCGAGGATACGGTAGTCGTACGCCTTCAACCGGATTCGAATTCTCTCTTTTCCAATCACGTTTCACGCTCTCTAACCCCTACCGGCGTCTCCGGAAGGAAAGAACAGGCGGCAAGCCGCAAGCCGCTTTAAACCAGCTTTTAGTCAACCTGAGGCGACGATTTTTGTCGCCGAAGGACCTATGCAACTTCCGCGTTTACTGCACAATCTCGGCAATGGTTCCTGCACCTACCGTATGCCCACCTTCCCGAATCGCGAAGCGCAGGCCTTTCTCCATGGCTACCGGCGTGATCAACTCAATCACCAGGCTGACGTTGTCCCCCGGCATCACCATTTCCGTGCCCGCCGGTAACTCTGCTACGCCCGTCACGTCGGTCGTGCGCAGATAAAACTGCGGACGGTATCCCTTGAAGAACGGCGTATGCCGCCCGCCTTCTTCTTTCGTCAAGATGTAGACTTCCGCCTTGAACTTGGTGTGTGGCGTAATCGATCCCGGTTTCGCCAGCACCATGCCGCGCTCTACATCCTCTTTCGCAATGCCGCGCAGCAACAGACCCGCGTTGTCGCCCGCCATGCCTTCGTCCAGCTGCTTCTTGAACATTTCGACGCCGGTCACCACCGTTTTGCGCGTGTCGCGGAAACCAACGATTTCCACTTCCTCGCCCACCTTCACTTTGCCGCGCTCGATACGTCCGGTCACCACCGTGCCGCGTCCCTGAATCGAAAAGATATCTTCAATCGGCATCAGGAACGGCTTGTCCAGTTCGCGCGCCGGCTGCGGCACGCTCTTGTCCACCGCCTCCATCAGCGCGTCGATCTGCTTCTCCCACTTCTCTTCTCCGTTCAAAGCCCCTAAAGCAGAGAGCCGAATCACCGGCACATCGTCGCCGGGAAACTTGTAGCTCTTCAGCAACTCGCGCACTTCCAGTTCCACCAGATCCAGCAGCTCAGGATCATCCACGGCATCACACTTGTTCAGCGCCACCACAATGTAAGGCACGCCGACTTGCCGTGCCAGCAGCACGTGTTCGCGGGTCTGCGGCATCGGACCATCGGTCGCAGCCACGACCAGGATTGCGCCATCCATCTGCGCCGCGCCTGTGATCATGTTCTTGATGTAGTCGGCGTGGCCCGGACAATCTACGTGCGCGTAGTGCCGGTTCGCCGTCTCATACTCCACGTGCGCCGTCGCGATGGTGATGCCGCGCGCTTTTTCTTCCGGAGCGTTATCAATCGAATCAAACGAGCGGAAGACGATCTTCGGATTGTGTTTCTGCAAAACCTTGGTGATGGCCGCCGTCAACGTGGTCTTGCCATGGTCGATGTGGCCAATCGTCCCCACATTGCAGTGCGGCTTGTTACGATCAAATTTCTCTTTCGCCATAAAATCCAGTGCTCCTTATTTCTCGTTCGGCAGCCCAAAACCTGCACGCGGCCGCTCCCTCGGCGCCTCCGGCGGCTCATATTCAAGAGACGCAGCCGCGAAATATTCTCGCTTTAGCAAAGTCACTTCCCTCGAGCCGTGCTCGCTATCGGGCATCCAAATCCAAAAACCATTGTCGTCTTCTTCGACGACGAACGCTTCAAAATCTGCACTCCCGCGAATAACATCCTTCAAAGCTTCTCTTCCGCTGGGAGAAAGCCAAAAGTGAACGAATCTACCGCTCAGATCCATTTCAATGTTTCACAATCAGTTCCTGCCGGCCCAACCCGAATAACACCATATTTCGCAGGCGCCGCAATTCGCTCGTAGTTCTCGAATCGAGCGCATCGTTTACTAGGTCTCGGGACAGAACCACGTTTTGCCGCCCCTGCGGTGTTTCGACCTCAATCCTCCACCCAAGCCTCTCGCTGTTCCATGTCACACCAGCGAGGCGATAGCCCGCACCTGCTTCAGCCAAAATTGCGTCGACCTGCTCTCCCAAATCGACGGCTCGCGCTTCCATGCGCTCGTGCCCGAAAATTCCGGCGAGCTTACTTCTGCGGTAGGCTTCCTCCGACAGACCGAGCCTCTTTGCCATCTCCCGTTCTTCATCCGAGATTGGCGGCAACTCAGATGCCGGCACACGTTGGGCTCGCCCGGCTTCATCCATAGAACTTTGAAACCCAGGAACATGAATCTCGAATTTAGGTGTGTCCTGCATTCGAAATTCCCCCTACTTCGTCGTCCCTTGCACCTTGGCGATGATTTCCTCCGCGACGGACCGCGGAGCCTCCTCATAACGCGCGAAGTGCATCGAATATTCGGCGCGCCCCTGCGTCGATGAACGCATGTGGGTCGCGTAACCAAACATTTCCGCCAGCGGAACGATCGCCTTGATCACCTGCGAACCGGCGCGGTGCTCCATGCCTTCGATGCGTCCCCGGCGCGAACTCAGATCGCCCATAATTACGCCGGCGTAATCCTCCGGCGTAACCACTTCAACCTGCATTACCGGCTCCAGCAAAACCGGCGAAGCTTTACGTGCAGCTTCTTTGAAGGCCATCGAACCGGCAATCTTGAACGCCATTTCGTTCGAATCGACGTCGTGATAGCTGCCGTCGTAAAGAGTAGCCTTTACATCGACCATCGGATAGCCCGCGAGAATTCCACCTTCGAGCGCTTCCTGAATGCCCTGATCAATCGGCTTGATAAATTCTTTGGGCACCGAACCGCCGACGATGTCGTTGACGAATTCGTAGCCCGCGCCCGGCGGTTGGGGATCGAGCTTGATCTTCGCGTGGCCGTACTGGCCGCGGCCGCCGGTCTGGCGAATGTATTTGCCTTCCGCCTCGGAGTGCTTGCGAATAGTCTCGCGATACGCCACCTGCGGCTTGCCGACGTTGGCCTCGACCTTGTACTCGCGCATCATGCGGTCGACGATGATTTCCAGGTGCAGCTCGCCCATGCCGCTGATGATGGTCTGTCCGCTGTCGGGATCGGTGTGAACTTTGAAGGTGGGATCCTCCTGGGCGAGGCGGCCAAGCGCCATCCCCATTTTTTCCTGATCCGCTTTCGTCTTGGGTTCGACCGCAACCGAAATCACGGGAACCGCAAACGTAATCGATTCGAGAGCGATGGGATGCTTCTCATCGCAAATCGTATCCCCTGTGCTTACGCCCTTGAGGCCGACCGCAGCGCAAATGTCTCCCGCAAGAATTTCGCTGATCTCTTCCCGCTTGTTGGCGTGCATCTTCAGCAGGCGCCCGATGCGCTCAGTGCGGCGCCGACCCGTGTTCAGCACAGAATCACCCGTCTTTAGCTGGCCGGAGTAAACCCGAATAAATGTCAACTGGCCGACAAACGGATCAGCCATGATCTTGAACGCCAGCGCGGAGAACGGCTCCTTGTCATCGGCTTCGCGGAAAATCTTTTCCCCAGTTTCAGGATTGAGACCGTGCGTTTCCGGCACATCGAGCGGCGACGGCAGATAGTCGACGACCGCATCCAGCAGCGGCTGTATGCCCTTGTTCTTGAACGCGGTTCCCACCACCACCGGAAATACCTTCAGCGCAATCGTCGACTTGCGCAGCGACGCCCGCAACTCATCCGCGGTAATTTCTTCGCCTTCCAGAAATTTGTGCAGGATTTCGTCGTCGTTCTCCGCAATGCTTTCGACTAACTGGGCATGGAAGGCTTCGGCTTTTTTCTTCAGCTCGGCGGGAATCTCTTCGGTGACGTATTCGGCTCCCATCGTGTCATCTACCCACACGATCGCCTTCATATTGATCAGATCGATGACGCCTTTAAATTTATCTTCCTGGCCGATGGGAATTTGAATCGCGACGGGCTTGGCACTGAGGCGTTTGCGGATGGTATCGATGGCATGTTCGAAATCCGCGCCCATTTTGTCGATCTTATTAATGAAGCAAATTCTTGGCACGCCGTATTTATCGGCCTGGCGCCAAACTTTCTCCGATTGCGGCTGCACTCCGTGCACCGCGTCAAACACCGCAACGGCGCCGTCGAGCACGCGCAGCGACCGCTCTACTTCCGCCGTGAAATCCACGTGGCCGGGTGTATCAATAATGTTAATGCGAATGTCGCGCCAAGTGCAGGTCGTCGCCGCGGACGTAATCGTAATGCCGCGCTCCTGCTCCTGCTCCATCCAGTCCATGGTCGCAGTGCCCTCATGCACCTCTCCGATGCGGTGCGTCTTTCCCGTATAAAACAGGATGCGCTCCGTCGTAGTGGTCTTGCCGGCATCGATGTGGGCCATGATGCCGATGTTCCTGCAGCGCTCTAATGGGACTGTTCTAGGCACGACAATTAAACTCTTTCTGGGCTCCGAAAAATTGCTTTTGGCTCTTAGCCTTTAGCTGTTAGCTCGATCGACCTCGGTTCAGCTAAGGGCTAAGAGCTGCTTCTCTACCATCTGTAATGTGCGAAGGCCTTATTGGCTTCCGCCATACGATGAACATCTTCTTTCTTTTTGATGGCCGCGCCTTTTCCATTGGCGGCGTCCAGCAGCTCATTACTCAACTTGTCAACCATCCCACGCTCGGCCCGGCCCCGCGCATAAGTCAGGAGCCAGCGGATCGCGAGCGAAGTGCGCCGGTCGGAATTCACTTCCACCGGCACCTGATAGTTGGCTCCGCCCACGCGGCGGGTTTTCACTTCGAGCAGCGGCTTGGCGTTCTCGACGGCTTTGGTAAACAGTTTTAACGCTTCATCTCCGCCTTTTTCTTGCACCTTGGTCAAGGCTTCATAAAAAATGCCCTCGGCGGTCGAGCGCTTGCCTTGCCACATCATCGAGTTGATGAACTTCGTCACCAGATCCGAGCCATAGACGGCGTCGGCTGGTACGGTCCGTTTTGCTGTATGTCCTTTACGAGGCATAGAACTCCACGTTTCAAAGTTTCAAGGTTTCAGAGTTTCAAGGTTGGGTGACCGTGCGGCCACAAAACCTTGAAACCCTGAAACTTTGAAACCTGGTTTCTTATCCCTTCTTCGCCCGCTTGGCGCCATACTTCGACCGGCCCTGCTGGCGACCGGCCACGCCCACCGCATCCAGGGTGCCGCGAATTACGTGATACCGCACACCCGGCAGATCTTTGACGCGGCCGCCGCGAATCAGGACGATCGAGTGCTCCTGCAGATTGTGGCCAACTCCGGGGATGTAGGTCGTGACCTCAATCCCGTTCGTCAGGCGCACGCGCGCTACTTTCCGCAGCGCCGAGTTTGGCTTCTTCGGCGTCTGGGTATAAACGCGAGTACAGACTCCACGTTTCTGCGGACATCCCTCGAGCGCCGGACTCGCCGTCTTGTACCTCGGCCGCTTCCGCCCCTTCGCCACCAATTGATTAAAAGTAGGCACTCTTGCTGCTCCTTAACCTCTTGCTGAAATCTGCGTCCTGGTGAACATCGCACCCGCGCGCGGCAACATTCCCGTTCGGACAGGCAGCGCACAGCGCCATCAGCTATCCCGGCGCTTACCTGCGCGATCCGGGCTGGCGGGCTCAATCGGCCAGCCATACTTCTCGCCGCACACAAATCGCGGGAGATTCTGGGTTCCCAATCTGATTTATGCTGCCGACGGTGGCACCCGGCCAAAACTCCGGGGGTACTCCGTATCGCCAGCTCTGTCCTGCATATCCTTCCGCAGACTACTGTCGCGCCTTATTCAGCACGCTTCAGAAGCCCTCGTGAAAGGGCAGAAGGCAGCGCAGGAACGTTTCAGCGAGGAAAGTTTCCGGGCCTTGCTTCACTTTCGACACTTCCCGGAAACGCGTTTCTCAAACTCTACCGCAAGCTCCTCGCAGAACCCTGAGGAAGTCACGGCACACAGCAAGCCTGGATTAACTCGCGGAACTTTACAACTATAGCAACTGAATCCAAACGTCGTCAACCATCTTTTAAACGTGAGTGAAGTTAGTCAGAAATTCCGCATGTCCACGCCAGCATGTCCACGCCAGTTATCGTCGTCTCGAACCCTACCTTACTCTTCAGTCGGCGCAAAGGAATCCCGGATGGATTTGGCCTTTAGCTGGGACAGTCTCCGCGCTGCTTTCCCCTTGTGGCTTTTTCATCCTTGTTCAGCACGGCGTTAAGCCGGCCCTGCAACTTATTGCAGCACAACTGGCAGCAAGATCTTTCCTCCTCAGAAATGCAACCCAACGGTTGCATTTTCTCCCGGCGCAAGTTAATATGCAACCTGGAGGTTGCGTAAGATGAACGATCGCATCGAGAAGCGTATCGAACTGAAAGCCCCGATTTCCCGAGTCTGGCGCGCGCTCACGGATTACCAGGAGTTCGGCGAGTGGTTTCGCGTGAAACTCGAGGGACCCTTTGTCCCCGGTCAAATCTCGCGCGGTCAGATTACCCATCCTGGCTACGAGCACGTGAAGTGGGAGGCCGTTGTGCAGAAAATGGAGCCCGAACGTCTCTTTTCCTTCACTTGGCATCCTTATGCCGTCGACCCTAAACAGGATTACTCCAACGAACCGCCTACGCTTGTGGAATTCCGCCTTGAGAAGACCGCCGGTGGTACGTTACTGCTGCTCACGGAATCGGGCTTCGACAAGATTCCTGGCGGCCGTCGCGCGGAAGCATTCCGTATAAATGACGGCGGTTGGACACAGCAAATGAGCAATATCGAGACCCATGTCGCACAAAGGCCATAGCAGCAAGGCTGGCAGACGGCGGGCTCATGCGCCTGTCTTTGCCGCCCTGGGCGACGAGACCCGCTTGTCCCTGGTCGCGACGCTTTGCCGAGGAAATCCGCACTCGATCTCTCAATTGACTGAAGGTTCGAAGCTGACCCGGCAGGCAATCACCAAGCACCTTCGGGTGTTGGAAGGAGCGGGAATTGTGCGCTGTGTACGGGCGGGTCGTGAGAGCCTGTTCGAATTGGATCCAGCGCCAATAGAAGAAATCAAGGAGCACCTCGCCCTCGTCTCAAGGCAGTGGGATCAAGCACTCGGCCGACTAAAATCGTTAGTCGAGAAATGAGTGCCTGCCGGCAGATCAGATCCGTGGCGTAAAAAGCTACCGAGCCACCAAACCATACATCAGTCTCGAGCTCTTCCGCATCCCACTGCAAATGAGGTGAGCAGCGGGATGTTGCAATGAGTGCCCGTCGGCTTGCTGAATCCGCCGCCAACCTCTAAACTACGAGTTTTCCATTCCATTTGAGCGGCGCCCATCGGATACAACCGTGAGGCGACGAGAGGGTGCATGCGAAGGTTGCGGTTCGGTCTGTCGGCTTCAATAATCGTCACCATCTTCTTGTCCATATTCTTGCCGGCGTGCGGTGGGCACAAACCCCCCGGGCC
Source organism: uncultured Acidobacteriota bacterium (assembly GCA_963717205.1). Lineage (GTDB taxonomy): Bacteria > Acidobacteriota > Terriglobia > Terriglobales > Acidobacteriaceae > Sulfotelmatobacter. Next base: position 131,111 of record CAVQVP010000005.1, read on the forward strand.
CTCGCCATTTCCGCTGAGAATCACCTTGAATCCGGCGACCAGTTTCTCCATGCAAGTGGGGTCCAGCATACAACTCACAGCAACTGCGGTGAACGCCGGGAACTCCGCTATTACTCCGACGTTCACTTTTACCTCGACCAATCCCGGCATCGTCGACGTTGCGCCCAATGGTGCGGCCTGCGCTGGTTCCTGGAATGCCCCCCTTTACAGTATCTGCACCCCAGCGCAAACGGGCACCGCTTCGGTGACTGTCTCAGCTCTGGGTGCCACGAGTCCACCCACTCTGTTTTTCGTCCATCCCCCGATCGATAATATCGTGGTCAGCGTAGTGCCTCCCGTCAATTCTCCGCCCCCCGCCTGCCCCACCCAGCAGGCTCTACCCATAGCCTGCGACCTCCCCTTTAACAGGAACGCCGCAAATGTCTGCCTCTCGCAGAACCAGGTGCAGACTCTGCAAGCGAGAGCCTACGGCCAGGGTGTCGAGATTACGGGATCGGTTGGCCCATTCACTTGGACCGAAATCAACTCTGCCGTGGCTACCATCACACCCATCGTGACTACTTCCGACAACGTTGCCACCAATCAGGCAACCGCTGTTCCCGGCGTTCCAGGGCAGACGCAAGTGATCGCCACAGCTTCAGGAGTCTCAAGCCAGCCCTACTATTTCGAAACCTGTCCGGTGCAGTGCATCAACCTGGAGGCAGGTGTCAACGGCGTGCAGACTAGCGGAGCGACGAATTTCGTAGTTGCCAAGGGGACATCAGAAACCATCACCGCAACCGCGGTCGATGTCCAAGGCTGCATCGTGCCCAAGCCGCCGCTTACCTGGGTCTCGTCTTCACCCGCCGCGCTTGGGGCGGGAGGAACTACCGGATGCGGCCCGGGCACAACCTGTGCCATCACCACGACTCTCGCCGGGGCCGCTTCTATTACGGCATCTTGCTCGCCGCCCACGTGCAATATTGGTTTCCCTTTGAATCCTGCGGCACTTCAGCCACCCTACATTCCGCAACCGGTTTATCCAGTAACTGCTATTTCGGGCTCGGTGACCCCTGCTGCTTCAACATCCAGCAGCGGCAGCAGTGCCACTTCGACGAGCGTGTTGGTCACCAGCCAGGACTGTATTAGCGACGCACAATGCGAGGTTGGTATTTACAACGTCGCGACCTCCACCAACCTGCCGGGACGCCCCAGCGAGCTACCAGCTCCACCGAATTCTTTGATATTCGATCCGGCGGGAGACCGAGCCTACATGGGCAGCGAATTCGGAGCCGTCGCGATTACTCCCGGGAACATCGGAGGCACCACCAGCCCATTTACTTCTCTTCCAGCACCGAGCACACCTCTGGGGCTGGTCACAGGCAAAGTCATAGGCGTTTCGCAAAATGGCAGCGCTGCCATCTTCTCCGATACCCTTTCGACTCCCAATCAGGTCTATGCCGTCAATGTTTCTTCGTCTGCGGCTGCCGGCACTGTCGCCTTGAATATTAATAATGCAACCGCGGCAACATTTTCTCCCGATGGATTGAAGGCCTTCATTCTCGCAAATGGCGGAAACTCTTTGTATATTTACTCGAGTCTCCAAGCCCTGCAAGCGCCCGTCTCCTTGGTGACGCCCGCCACTGCGATTACTTTCAATTCCACGGGATCGTTCGCCCTACTCTCGGGCGGAGGAGCAGCTGGGACTTTTGCGGCTTACAACACGTGCGACAACTCCGCAGTGCCGGCCCTGTCCGCCGGGACCGTACCCGGTCCGCCCATCTTCCTGAAGATGGTGCCGGCTGGAAATGTTGCCCCGGGTAACACAACGATCTTTGGAAATCCGCCAGTAACTCTCGAACCCACTGGCCTCGACATTTTCTTCGGCGTTGACAACACTGGGATCGACGTTATCGCCACCAGTTCGTCGCAGCCAGTCCCTGGAGGATCGTCCTCGCTTGCTCCGCTGTGTCCACAAGGGGTCACTCTCGCCCGAATACAGACTACGCCCCCGGTCACGCCCCCCAAACTCTTCCCGCCGATTCACATACCGATCGGCCAGGGCACCTTTCACCCCATCAATTTCTTTCTCTCGCCCGACACCACGAAGGCCTACATCGTTGCCAGCGATCGTAGCAGTATTCTGGTCTATAATTTCGCCACGAACGCCACTTCGGGCATTTCGCTTGTAAACAACGCAACTCCCGTAGCTGCCGACATTACTCCCGATGGCACGCTTATCTACGTCGCCGGCACAGACGGACTGTTGCACCAACTCAATACCACGTTGGCCCTCGACCAGAATCAGGTCTCCTTCCAGCCCCTGGCCAACTCTACCAACAGCTTTTGCTTCACCGGAACCAACTGTCAGATGAACATCGTCGCCGTGAGACCGTAGCGCGTGCTTGAGAACTAAACTTCAGGTACAGCGCCGGAGGAGGTCTACCAAATTCCAGACGCGGAGCGGGCGACCTAAGATGGGCCAGCGCTTCGGCGCTGGGTAATGAGAAGAAAGGACGAGTCCCGTAGAGCCGGCCCTGAGCTTGCCGAAGGGGACGGCAGAAGTTCTGACGCATGGGCTCAGCGCCCGAAGAAACCGGCGCCTACGCCGTCTTTGCCAAATCTTTCGCCACGCTATCCAAGACGCCGTTGACGAACTGCACCGATTCCGGACTGGAGAATTTTCGCGCGATCTCGAGCGCCTCATTAATGACTACCGCGTGCGGCGTTTCCGGGTAGCCTAGAAACTCCGCAACTCCGGCGCGCAGCAGATTGCGATCCACCGCGGCCATGCGTTCCATGCGCCAGTGCTGCGCGTGCCCCTCAATGAGTTTGTCAATCTCTGCGCCGCGATCGGCCGCCACTCGAAACAAATCCTCCGCGAAGCCTCGCACCTCGGCGCTGGTCCCGGCATGCTCCGCCCAGAAAGTGCGCTGCACCTGGTCCACCGACTGCTTCCCCATGTCAGCCTGGAACAGCATCTGCAGAACCATTTCGCGAGATTTACGGCGCGTCCCCATAAAAACAGTTGCCAGTTTTCGGTTGCTAGTTGTCAGTCTAACGTAGAGGAAGGATTATTTGCGCCTGCTCCTGGCGCTCGATTTGTCCTTCTGACGAGAAGAAGAACGCTTGTCATTCCGACGACTCGCGGAGCGAGAAGGAGGAACCTGCTTTTTGCCGACGGCTGAGGGCTGACGGGGAGGGGATGATTTGCGTCCGCCTGGCGCCGGACGCCGGATGCCGGATGCCAGGCTAGCCATCTCCACCGCCGCCAGCGCCGCTTCGAATCCCTTATTCCCCATCTTCAGCCCGGCGCGGTCGATCGCCTGCTCCAAAGTCTCGCACGTCAGAACCCCGAAAGCATGAGGCACGCCTGTCTCCTGTGCCGACTGCCCAATCCCGCGCGTCACCTCGTTCACGATCACGTCATAGTGCGCCGTATCGCCGCGCAGTAGGCAGCCCAGGCAGATGATCGCGTCATATTTCTTAGTGTCCGCCAGCTTCCGCGCCGCCAGAGGAATCTCGAACGCCCCGGGCACACGCACGATATTAATATCTTTTTTGTTTGCGCCCGAGCGCAGCAGCCCGTCGACGGCGCTCAGCAACAGCCGCTCAGTGATGAAGGCATTAAATCGCGAAACGACAATAGCAAAATGCCGATCCGCAGCGTTCAGAGTGCCTTCAAGAGCGGCGAGATCAGGCTCGGGGAGAGCCTCAACATCAAAATGTTTCTTATCTCTCTTCTCCGTGACTCAGTGCCTCCGTGGTGGTCTGCCCGTATTATCCTGTGCACCTCTGTAATCCCTGTGTTAAAGATTTTGACTATTTCCCCTTAAACGCCGCCGTCCGCTTCTCCAGAAATGCCGCAGTACCTTCCTTCTTATCTTCAGTCGCGCAAGCGACAGCGAACAGTAGAGCCTCCAGATACAAGCCCTCACTCAAAGTCGCCTCCATGCCCTTATTCACGGCCTCCATGGCATACTGCACCGCCAGCGGCGCGTTCGCGATAATCTTTGCCGCAATTGCTTCCGCGCGCGGAATCAACTCCGCCGCCGCCGTGACTTCATTCACCAGTCCGATGCGATGCGCTTCCTGCGCCGTGATCATCTCGCCCGCCAGCACCATCTGCATGGCAATGCCTTTGCCCACCAGCCGCGGCAAACGCTGCGTCCCGCCGTAGCCGGGAATAATTCCAAGCTTCACTTCAGGCTGCCCCAGTTTCGCGTTTTCACTGGCCAGTCGCATTGTGCACGCCAACGCCATCTCGCACCCACCGCCGAGAGCAAATCCGTTGATGCACGCGATCACCGGCTTGCCCAGATTTTCGATGAGATTAAGAACGTTCTGCCCGCGATGCGTGTACTCCTTGCCGCTGACCGCATCCTGCTTGGCCAGCTCGGCAATGTCAGCTCCGGCAATAAACGCTTTCTCGCCCGCTCCGGTAAAGATAACGACACGAATCGCCGCGTCATTCTTGATGTCATGAAACGCCGCTCGCAATTCTTCCATAGTTGCCATGTTCAAAGCGTTCAAAACCTTCGGCCGGTTCACAGTGACGTAGGCGATCGAATTCTTCTTTTCCAGCAGAATGTTTTCGAAGTTCATAGATTTAAGCCGTTATCGGAAATAAAAATTTTGGAATTATGGGACTGCTATAATTGTATAGCAAGAGGGTTCTATGCTAGCCATCCGCCTTCCCGACAAAATCGAAAGACGCCTCGACCGCCTCGCTAAACGCACGGGCCGTACCAAAACCTACTACGCGCGTGAAGCCATCCTTCAATACCTGGATGAACTCGAAGACATCTACCTCGCCGAGAAGCGTCTCGTGGAGATTCGTGCCGGGCGGGTTCGTACCATCCCACTCGAAAAAGTAATGCGGCGCTATGGCCTTAAGCCCAAAGTGGACGATTGAGTTCGATCCCGCCGCGCAGAAAGAACTCGACGGGCTCGACAAGCCCTTTGCCCGCCGCATTTCGAAGTTTCTCTACGAACGAGTTGCCAAGCTGGACGACCCACGCCAGATCGGCGAACGGCTGAAAGGAACATTGAGCGAGTTCTGGAAATACCGCGTCGGTGACTACCGCCTCATCTGTTCCTTAGAGCATCCTCGCCTAGTGGTGCTGGTTCTTCGCATCGGTCACCGCAGGGAAATCCATTCCCGTTGAACTTGCCTTCCCCCGCGCCACCGCCGCCACATCATCCTTGCTCAGGTCGCAACTGATGCAGCGCTGCGTCCACAACCGGTGACCAAATACTTTCCCGCATCGCGGACACTTCCATTCCGTGAGCCACCATCCGCCCGCCAGGTACACGCCGACCCAGCCTAATAAAATGGCGAAGTCAGCGGGTTCTCCCAGTTTGAGCTTCCCGATCATGAAGCCCAGAAATATAAAGCTGAGAAAGAGAACGACCACCAGATTTCGCCGCGCCACGTAGCTGTGCCATGCCCGCCGATACGTTGCCACATCGTGCGGGCTGTTCTCATCGGGCATCTGATCGGTTTTTCTGCGTTTCATGGGATTCGATATGAGATCGTTTACAGTTTATTCGCCTTCGGAGTATTCGGGTCAGAATAATCGTAGAACCCTTTACCACTCTTGCGACCGTACCACCCTGCCATTACCAGCCGCTTCAGCAGTGGAGGCGATGCAAACCGCCGTTCCTTGAACTCGTCGTACATCACGTGGGTAATGTAGTAAGTCGTGTCGAGCCCGACGAAATCCAGCAGGGTAAACGGACCCATGGGATAGCCGCAGCCCAGCTTCATCGCGTTATCGATGTCCTCAATCGACCCCACGCCCTCTTCATAAGCGCGGATGGCATCCAGCAAATACGGCACCAGCAGCCGGTTCACGATGAATCCCGTCTTGTCCGACGTGCGCACCGGAACCTTGCCCAGCTTTTTTGCGAACTCGTAAGCGGTTTCGTAAACGTCATCGGCAGTGGCGATCGTGCGAACAACTTCCACCAGCTTCATCAGCGGCACGGGATTAAAGAAGTGCAGCCCGATGAATCTCTCCGGCCGCTTCACCGCCGTCAAAAGCTCGGTCACCGAAATCGAAGACGTATTCGAAGCAAAGATCGCATCTTTCTTCACGATGCCATCAATCGATGCATACATCTTCTTCTTCTCTTCCACGTTCTCGATAATGGCTTCAATAATGATGTCGCAATCGGCCAGGTCGGACTTATTCGTCGTACCCTTGAGCCGCGCCCGGATTGCGTCCTTCTGCTGCGCCGTGATCCCGCCCTTCTCAACCGGACGTTCGGCAAACTTCGCCAAGGATTTCTCGATCCCGGCGAAGCCCTTGTCGAGATACTTCTGCTCCACTTCGAGAACAGTCACGTCGAATCCAGCCGCAGCGCAAACCTGCGCAATGCCGGAACCCATCAGGCCACAACCGAGTACGCCGACTTTCTTGATTTCCATGATTGCTTCCTTCGTAGAAACGCTTTTGTCATTCTGAGCGAAGCGAAGAACCTATGCAATCTGCATCAGCCAGCAAACTGCATAGGTCCTTCGCGGCAAGAAGCGCCGCTCAGGATGACAAGCATTCTTAGCTGACCCGATGCCGTCTCCGATATAAACCCGTCAACAACCTGCCGAGCCTTAATCCTGCGAACACGAGTAGCGCGTAGAACAACGTATTAATGGATCTCATCACAACAACGCCGAGAGGCGAAACGCCGGAAAACCATCCCCTAGTCGCCCGGATGATCGGCCAGAGGCCGGGATAGATCGAAGCAAGCACGCATACTTTACACCCCAAGAACTCAAAAAAGAGAGGTATCATCCATTGCAGAACGGCGCCAATGACCAACGACCACAATACGGAGACGCCGCAACTCCCGGTCGGATGCAATACCTCAGCCTTCACGCCTGGCTCCGCTAATTCAAGCTCTCCACAATCATCGCAATCCCCTGCCCGCCGCCAATACACGCCGTAGCCAGCCCATACTTCTTCTTCCGCCGCCGCAATTCGTACAGCAGCGTGATGACCAGCCGCGTCCCCGTCGCGCCCAGCGGATGCCCTAACGCGATCGCCCCGCCATTCACATTCACCTTCTCACGATCGAGGCCGAGCTCTTTTTCGACAGCTAGATACTGCGCCGCGAAGGCTTCATTCACCTCAATCAGGTCGATGTAATCCAAAGACAGTCCAGCCTTTTGCAGCGCGAGCTTCGTAGCCGGCACCGGACCGCGCCCCATCAGCTTCGGCTCAACTCCGGCGATGCCCCAACTTACGATCCGTCCCAGCGGCTGGATGCTGCGCTTGCGAGCTTCCTCAAGAGCCATCAACACAACCGCCGCTCCGCCATCCACAATGCCGCTTGCGTTGCCGGCAGTCACAGTTCCATTTTTTCCAAACGCAGCCTTCAACTTTGCAAGTCCTTCCATCGTTGTCTGCGAACGCCGGTGGTCATCTTCGGTCAGCGATTCTCCCGTAGCCTCGCCCTTCGCATTTCGCAACGGCACCGGTACCAGCTCTTCCTGAATGCGTCCTTCTTTATAGGCCGCATCCGCTTTCTGCTGCGAGCGCAGCGCGAATTCATCCTGCGCCTGCCGCGTAATTCCCTGCTGCTCGCCGTAAAGCTCTGCCGTGTTTGCCATGTACAAACCGCAATAGCTGTCGAGTAGCGCAACCATCAGCGAATCTTCCATTTTCCCGCCGGGAGCCAAGGTAAAACCGTCGCGCCCGCGAATCACAAAGGGAGCCTGCGACATCGCCTCCATCCCACCCGCCAGCACAATCTTCGCTTCATCCAACTGAATCATCTGCGCCGCATTCACAATCGATTGCATCCCCGAGCCGCACAGCCGGTTCACCGTCAGCGCCGGAGTTTCAATCGGCAATCCCGCGCGCAAGCCCACGTGCCGCGCCCCATACAGCGCGTCGCCCGAAGTCTGCTGCGCATTGCCGAAGACGGTGTGATCAAATTCCCTGGCATCGATTCCCGCCCGCTCCATTGCGCCCTTGGCGGCAACTGCGCCCAATTCCTGCGCTGTGAAGTCTCTCAACTTGCCGCAATAGCGGCCAAAGGGCGTCCGCGCCCCGCTCACAATGGCAATATCACCCGGCTTTAACATGGTTTTCCTGACAGACCCACGTGCTCAGAACGGATCAAAAGTGATAATCAAACTGGTTAGTGTAGCAGTGGGTGAGAAGATTTGACCACCGGCGAGAACCCACCACGGAGAAACGGAGTCACGGAGAAAACCAAATCTTAAGAAATCTTAGTCGGAAAGTTTTCGGAAATAGAAAGACCCACTTGGTTTTAGGCTTCATCTCACCATCCCCAAGCTCTTCATAACGAGTATTCCGCGCCCCATTTCAATTTTGAGAGCACGATCATCGTCGCGAAGCATGGTGTTGCAAAACTCAAAATCCATTGATGCCAAAAACAGCAACGCGAAAAGCAGGATTGCGATTAAGTCTTTCATTTTCCCCGTGTCTCCGTGGTGGGTTTTGAGGTTAAGCCACGGCCCCCGCGGCCATCGCCGCCTCCAGCGCTACAACCTTTCCCGGCCCCTGCACCACTGACATCGCCAATGCATGTTCGGCGCGATTAATCACTTCCGTCACGATGTCGATCGGATCGTAGTTCTCGCGCACGACAGCTTCTGCCAGCCCAGCGGAGAACTCCATGGCGAGACCTTTCTGCGATCCGTCCTTGCCAAGCAGATGCACTCCCGCGATGATCTTGCGCAGCTTCTCAATCGCCATCATGGCTTCTTTCTCCGCCGTATCTCCCAGAATCAGAGCGATGGTCGTCGTGTCGTAGCGGAACGCCAGATCGTTGGTCCGGATGTTGGCTGCGAACTGCTGCCCAATCTTATCCATCGCGCTCTCTACCGCAGCCTCGCCATATTCCTTCACCAATGCTGCGCTTCGCCCGAACTGTAGTAGCAGCACTGAAAGCGGCGCGGCATTTTGAACAGCGCGCTTGCTTTCTGCCAGCAGCAGATCGAGATACGATCCCCTCTTCAGCAATCCCGACTTCTCCTCCGTCACCGAAAGATTCTTCACCAGGCGCCGCAAACCTGCGTTGTTCAGCGCGATCACCATCTGATCCGCCAGCGTCTTAAGCACCACCGCGTCGGTCTGGGGCCAGAGGCGCGGCTTGTTGTGCAGTAGCGCCAGCATTCCGACGGAATCCTCGCCATTGCTAAGTGGCAGCGCCAGCACCGCTGCGGCTCCCAGTTCTGCCACCGCCTTGCGTACGCTCTGAAGCTCCGACGCTGTCTGCGCATCGCTGATGATGACGGGCTCAGCTGAGGCCACCTCCTGCAGCGCGGCCATGACTTCCTTAATCGCGCTGGAATTTCCTTCTTTCACCCCCCTGCCGCAGAACTCCTGCAGCGCCGTCGGCGCCGAACCGGGAGTCCGCATCAAGGCCACACAACGCGAGACATCCCAGTGCGCTCCAATTTCGTTGACCGCCGTCGTCAGCACTGCCGGAGCGCTCGTCTGGTGGTACAACTTGCGGGTGATTTCGGCTACCCGGGTAACGTTGCGCATCTCTGCTGCCGGATCGGCGACGGGCGCGGCTGCTGGTGCCGCAGCCAGAATGGAAGATGGCGCCGGCAGCGGCGCAGACCCGGCATAGCTCGGACTTACGCCTGCCGCCATGTAGAGACGCTGCAAATCCTCGTTGCGTTCTTCTTCGCGCGGAAAAAGTTCCTGAATCCGCTGCAAGCGCTCCATCGCTTTGTTGCGCATGCCGTACTGCACCAGGATTTCCGCCTGCAGCATCAAGTCTTGCAAAGTGGACGCACCCAGCGTCGCCTCGTGCTCGATCGCTTTTTGCGCAGCGGTCGGACTCGTCGAGGTAAAGCGCGAGGCAATTTCCTTAAACTTGTTTTCGTCGATCTTGCTCTTCAATATGTCCAAACGCTTGGCGTGGCCGGGTTCGTAGGGATCCACCTCTGCCGCTCGGTCCAGACACTCGGCAGCCTTTCCGAAGTCTCCCGTACCGCAATACACATCGAAAAGTTTCAAAAGAGTATGGCAGTAATCGCCCTCGCGGTTTGCGGCGTTGAACAACTCGCTAAGGAACTCCAGCATTTCAGGCGAAGCCCGCTGCGCCGAGGAGAGCTCCTGCATCGTGGCAAGGAACTGCCGCCGTTCGCCACGCTTGGCCTGGACTTGCCCCAGCTTACGCGCTAGCGAGACGGCCGACGCGTCCTGCTCCGTCTCCAGCAGCTTTCCAATCAGCGTCGTCACTTGCAGCATCCGGTTGGGATTTTGTTCGAAGAGTTGCCATACCAGCGGCTCTGCTTCAGCGTAACGGCCCGCGGCCAATAAAGCTTCGGCATAGATATCACGAAGCTCGGCGGAATTCTTCCCCGCATTCACTTGCGATTCAAGAATAAAAATTGCAGCGCCCACCTGGCCCTGCCCCAGCAGACTCTTGCCGTAAGCCAACGCAATCTCTTCGTCGGAAGAGTCCTCCTGGTAGGCGCGTTCAAACCATTGCGCCGGATCTCCACCGCTCCCCATTGTCAGTTTTGCGATTCGCTTGAAGCCTTCCGCTGCCGCTTTGCTTTCTCCTAGTTCGGAACAGAGTTCCGCCACCCTGAGAAAATTCGCCTGGACTGGCTCCAGTTCCACTATCCGGCCCAGCACCTGCAATGCATCCTTTTTGTTATTGATTTTTGCCAGATCGCTCAAAGCCGATTCGTAGGCGCCGACTGCGAGTTTTTTATTCGATCCTTCCAGCAATTGCCCGAAGCGAAATTTCTGCTCCCAGGTCGGGCTGCCGTGCCGCGCCAGCTTCTTGTACGTCAGGCTGGCGCGGGTAGCGTCTCCCGCATTTACTTGCCGTTCAAATAGTTCGCCCAGCAAGCGCACGGCATCGCGTCCCCGATTCTGGGATAAACACAGGTCCGCCGAAAGTTGTCGCACCGTATCGTTTTCTGGATCGTCCCGCAAAGCCAGCAGATATTCTTCGAGTGCCTCGGCAGCCTTCCCCTTCTGCAAAAGCTTCTCCGCGCGCTCGATGCGCCGCGCTAACTCGGCTCGCTCGACACGATTTGTGATCTCGGGCATGGGTCGGTTTCAGGCAGAGTGCCGCTGCTCCGATTCTAGGAGGTGACTTCCGGGGCAGCAATCGGTTCGGGTCTGCAACGGATTACGAAAGTCACCGGCAACCGGGATCCAATTCCGGTGTGGATGTTAAAGTTTCTTTTCGCGTGCCCCGCCGCCGTTCTCTGCGAACTCTGCGTTAAGGCTTTTCAAGTCTTAGCCCTTGGGAGAATCTCTCCGTTTTTGATATCGTGCGGCATGCCTCTCGCCCCTGCCGGGAACGTCGTCGAGGAACAAAATCGAGAACAAGGCCTTCATCATCAACTCACCGCCGGCCAAATGACAATGGTCGCCGTCGGAGGCTCCATCGGCACGGGGCTTCTGCTCGGCTCAGCCGCCGCGCTCGAAATCGCCGGACCCAGCGTAATCCTCAGCTACATCGTCGCGGCATTTATTGCCTACACCGTTGCCATGGCAATGGGAGAGTTGGCCAGCGTACATCCCGCGGCTGGATCATTCGGCGTCTACGGAGAAATTTATCTCAGTCCCTATCTCGGATTCCTTTGCCGCGCCGGATACTGGGCCTCGATCGCATTCTCCATCGGAGCCGAACTGGTCGCCTCCGCCACCTACATGAGCTATTGGCTTCCGGCAGTGCCGGGCATGTTTTGGGTTTTCCTTTTTTCTGCGCTACTGCTGCTCGTCAACCTGCGCAGCGTAAGTTTGTTCGGACGCTTCGAGTTCTGGTTTGCGATGATCAAGTTCGCGACCATCGTCGCCTTCATCCTCGCTGGCGCCGCATTACTCGTGACCGGCCGCGTAGCCGCACAATACACCGCGCAAGGCGGATTCCTGCCCAAAGGTCCGATCGCGCCTCTGCTCGCGGTGTTCCTCGCCATTTATGCATTCGGCGGCGTCGAAATGCTTGCCGTCACCACTGGCGAATCGCGCTCGCCGAAGGACATCCCCCGTGCCGCTCGCCTCACCTTCTGTTTGCTCGCCGGTGTTTATCTCGGTGCGATCATCGTTCTTGTCGGCGTTATGCCATGGAACCACGCTGGCGTCACCGAGAGCCCTTTCGTCAGCGTGCTCCGCACGGCCAAGATTCCTGCTGCAGCGTACTTTATGAATTTCGTCGTCCTCACTGCGGCGCTTTCCGGAGCCAATGCCAAACTCTACGTCGCTTCCCGTCTGCTGTTTTCCATGGGCCGTACTGGATGGGCACCTGCGTCGATGGGCAAATTGAATGCCTCCGGCTCGCCCCGTCTCGCTTTACTCGTCTCTTCCTATGGAATCGTAACCGCACTCATCATCGAAAACTGGGCGCCGAAGCAAGCCTTCCTCTACATCATGGGAGCCGCATTCTCCGGCCTGTTCCTCTGCTGGGTCATATCGCTCGCGGCGCATGTAAGCTTCCGCCGGCAGCTCACTCCGGAGCAGCTCACCGCCCTGCCCATGCGTTCTCCTCTGGGAATGTGGGGATCGATCCTCGGGTTCCTCCTGGCTTCCGCCACCATCCTCCACACCCTTCGCTCTTCGCGCATAAACCAACTCGGCGGCCTCGTTTTCTTCGCAGCGCTCAGCATCGCCTACATTCTGCTGAAACGACACCGGAAGGCATAGCCGCCGCAATGCCTTTTCCCTCTTCTGTGTAACCCCGTGTCCTCTGTGGTTAAGAAATATCGATATTTGCGTCCATCCGATTACCAACGTAAGCCCGCAACGCTGTTTTATGCTGCCAGCCGCTTTCCGCTTCAATAGCCTGAATCCGAGCAAACCTCACTCCACGATCTGGACCTTTGACCTTCTCTACATTCAGTCTCGCGACCTTGCTACTTCGATCGTCAGACAGCCGACCGATCTTCTGGTGCGTCATCGGATTCTTTGTCGGCATTTATCTGTTTTGTCAAGGCTTCCGGTTGTTGCAGCGGCGGAAACTCATACTCGATACCCCGGTTTCGAAGGTTCGCAGCGCCTCCCTCGGAATGGTCGAACTCAGCGGCCTCGCTGCTGGCCCTTACACGATCGAGGCGCCCATTACCGAGCGCGATTGTTTCTACTACCGCACCGTGGCTTGGGAATGGAAGCAAAGCGGCAAGAACAAGCAATGGGTGAAGGTGGCTGCCGAGAGCATGCACGTCCCGTTTTTTCTCGACGACAATACAGGCAAAGTCATGGTGGACCCGCGCGGCGCCGAACTCGATCTGCATCGCGACTTCCAGCAGGAATTCTGCGACTCGTTCTTCACCACGAAGCCGGAAGCGCCTCCCAACGTTTTCGCCTTCCTTGCACGCCACGGCGTGAGCACCACCAACAAGATCAAAGTTGAAGAGTTCTGCATCAAGCCGAAGAACGCCCTGTTTCTGCTGGGAACTCTGGACGAAAATCCAGGTCTGGAGCTTACTCCGCAGCCGATTCAAGATGAGGAGCACAATACGCTCACCTTTGGCAGCTCGCTTAGTTTCTCATTCAACTCAGGCGGGAGCAGATTAGGAAACGCTCTGCCGTTCGCGACTGGGCGCAACCACGCTGACGACGACACATTCGAAAGGCGTTCGATCAGCGAGAGCCTGATGGGCGGCGGCCGAACTCTGCAAAAATCGGTGGGCTCCCAGAACGTAATTCACCTGTCGCCAGCACCATCTCCAACCCAAACCGGGGACATGACACAGCAGCAAAAAGTAGCAGCGGCGCTTTTGAAGGCTGGCATCTCAACTCCGTCCGCCTGGGCCGCGGCCGGAGTTACACCGTCCTCAGTCGTCGTTCATAGCGACGCTCATGGCAGCGATGCCCACGGCGAGGTTCAGACCGAGCCAAACGGTTCTGATCAGAACAACGCGCTGAACTCCGGTGCTCAAGTCGCGTCGCAACCCGAAGCCCAGCCAGACGGCTTCGACCCACATCCGTCGGTCGTCTTAATGAAAGGAAAAAATAATCCAACTTTTCTGATCTCCTGGCGCAGCCAGCGCGACCTCGCCAATTCGCTCGGCTGGAAGTGCACGCTCATGATCTGGGGCGGACCCGCGCTCGCCTTACTCTCTCTCTACGGCCTGCACGCCCTCACACACTGGTTTTAGCAAGCTAAGGTCGCGGCGCACCAACCTTCCAGTCATCTCTGTATCATTTGTGTTCACCTGCCCCCGGCCAGCGCTGCACCCTCTAGTACAATGACCACGTGATGAATGCCGTTCGCATCGGAATCCTCGGAGACTTCAATCCCGAATTCCGTTCTCACCACGCAATTAATGACGCCCTGCAGCATGCTGCCCGCAAGCTGGATTTTAAAATCGAATCTGAATGGATTCCGACGCCGTCGCTGAAATCCGCGGGCGCAGAAAAAATTCTCGAAAGCTTTGACGGCCTTTGGGCCTCGCCGGGCAGTCCCTACAAAAGCTTCGATGGCATGCTTAAGGGCATCGAGTTCGCCCGCCGCTGCGACTGGCCATTTCTCGGCACCTGCGGAGGCTTTCAGTACGCTCTGATCGAATTCGCCCGAAACGTCCTCGGCATCGCGGACGCTGACAGCGCCGAAAACAACTCCGGATCGAAGAACGTCGTGATCTATCCTGTAGCCTGCGCCGTACCCGGCCGCAAAGGCAGCGCACCAAAGCTATCGGGAATGGTGCCCGAGATTAAGCTGCGCCCCGGCTCTTACCTGCAGTCGTTTTACGGCAAGGACAAAGAAATCGTAACCGAGGAATTCTTCTGCAATTTCGAAGTCAATCCGGACTATGAATGGGCCACGATGGAAGCTGGCTTCCCGGTCGTTGCCCGCGGCGAGCAAGGAGAGATCCGCGCTATCGAATCGCCAACTCACCGTTTCTTTGTCGCCACACTCTTTCAGCCGCAACTCTCGTCCACGGAAAAAAATCCGCATCCCGTGGTACTGGCCTTCGTCCAGGCTGCAGCCGACTGGGGACGAAAAAAACTCGACGACCGTGTGTTGGAATAGTGCGAACGAGCTCGAGACTGCACCCCTGAGGCACGGACAAGAACCCCGAATTGCTCGTGCGTTTCCTTTTCTTCTTCTCTGCGCCGCTGTGGTGAAATGCCTTTTTCCCAGTTACCAAAGTCGCGGCACCCGCCCGGCTCTTGTCTCCTCACCATGCGCATCTGGAGCCGACACGGCTCTCTCGGTAGACTCATGCTGACTCACAAACATGGGCGCGGCAATTATTTGTGCGCCTATCGGATCACCTCTGTTTTTGCACCAAAGTCGCGCCCTGCGCGCAGTGAGGAGCCGAACCACCGTGCCCACGCAGTGGATCAACTCGTTTCGTATTTCCTTTATCACGCTCGTCAGCTACATTCCTCTCATCGCAACGGTGTTGACCTGCCTGTTCAGCGTGGTGCTCGCCCGTGCCACGCTGCGTTATGTGGAGGCGACCGACAAGGGGCTGGCCCTGGCGCGCGAAGAGTTCGAGCGTGAATGGACGCCAGATCTGCACATCAAACTGGAACGCGTATCCAGCACCGAAGCCCAGGTTATCGTCACCAACCTGGCCAAGAGTTCCGTTCTCTTGCAACTGTTGCAGTTGCGCAAACTCTCGCACGCCGTTCCCTTCGAGCGCTGCCGCTTGAACCATCCACTGGTCGGCGGTATGACTTGGACTCAGGAAATGGGCAAGCGCATCCTGGCCTGCACTGGAAAGGAATTCGAAGGCCCGATCGCGGCCTCGGTGACTTTTTATTGCTCCGGACGAATGTTCCGGACCGATTGGTTTCGCGCGCACATACAGGTTCGCGACGGCCGCATCCACAAGCTCGAACCCAGCAATATGCCCGCCCGCCGCGTGCGAGTGCTTGAGCGCAAGGGCCCAGAACGCCGGCGAGAGTTCGTGCAAGACGTTACGGCCTCCAACGATCCGGACCGAAAACCGGACAGCAACTTCTTGGTAACCGGGGCCGGAACTTGATTCTTCCCCACAGGAATCTTCTAGAGTTCTAATCCTCGACCCGCACTTCCAGCTAAAGTTATCCTCGCCCCCACCGATCACACCTTCATATGGTGAATTCAATCAGCAGCGCCCAAACCAGCTACGCCAACGAAGCCGTTAAACCCAAAGCTCAGTCGCAGGAGGCGCAGCAAAAGTCCGCTCCGCAACCTTCGGACACCGTTTCGCTAAAGAGCACTGGAGATGTGGACCACGACGGCGACAGCAAATGAAACACCACCAACCTGAATCCCGTCAAACAGACGAGCCTAAAAACCAAGGAGGGACGGCCACACCGCCGTCCCTCCTTTAATTCGCGAAAAGATTTCCTGTTACGCCGCTTTCACAAACCGCAGCGACGCCGAATTCATGCAATAGCGTAGCCCCGTCGGCTGCGGACCGTCGTCAAATACATGCCCCAGATGCGCATCGCATTCTTTGCATGAAACTGCGGTTCGGACCATACCCAGCGTGGTGTCACGAATCTCGCGCACATTTTCTGTCGCCAACGGTTCCCAAAAACTTGGCCAGCCTGTTCCCGAATCAAATTTCGTGGAGGAACTGAACAGCGCATTGTCGCAGCAGATGCAGCGGTAGATTCCCGTGTCGTGCAGGTTCCAATATTTTCCGGTGTAGGCGATCTCTGTGTCCGCATGCCGTGTGATGGCGAACACTCCTGAAGGAAGCTGCTTCCGCCACTCGTCCTCGCTCTTCACCACTTTCGCAATCTTCACCTTCCCCAGGCGCTGGCCCGCATCCGAGAATTGCACAATCGTCACTTCTCCCGGCTCCGACTTCGCCTCTGCAACCACCACATGAGGCTTTCGCCACGACCACAACAGAGCGCCACCTAACGCCGCACCTGCGCCCGCCAAAAACACGCGCCGGCCTACGTTCACTTCCGCTTCGCTATCCGTTTCAAACATAATTCCTCCGACTCGATTGTCACGTCGCGCACTTTGCGTCACACCAAGCGCGAGGCAACCTTCCTCACTTGCTATACAACTCCGGAAACTCTTTCTTCAAATTCGCCACCTTCGGCGCGTCGTTGAACATAATGTAAGGATTGTCCGGATGAATCCTCGCATAATTCTGGTGATATCCCTCCGCCGGATAAAACGCCTGCAGCGCCACCACCTGAGTCACAATCTTGTGCGGATAAACTTTCGCTTGTTCGAGTTGCGCAACGTAAGCGTCGGCAATCCGCTTCTGCTCATCGTTGCCGTAGAAAATCACCGACCGGTATTGCGTGCCCTCATCCGGCCCCTGCCGGTTCAACTCCGTCGGATCGTGCGCCACTGAGAAGAACACGCGCAGCAACTCTCCATAAGTCACCTGCGACGGATCGTAAACAATCTGCACTGACTCCGCGTGCCCCGTGCTGCCGCTGCTGACCTCCTCATAATCGGGATTCTTCACCGACCCTCCCGAGTACCCAGAGGTCGCGCTGACCACGCCCTTCACATGCTGAAACACCGCCTGGATTCCCCAGAAACATCCGCCCGCCACGACCGCCGTCTCTTTTTTCGGAGCGGGAGCCTTGGCCTCATCGACCACCGCAGCCGGCACAGCCGCCGCCGAGCCACCTCCGGGCGCACCACTCGCCATTACCTCATTCCGCGCCCGCCATACCATCACCCCAGCCAGCACGGTCAAAATCACCGCCACCATCCGCAACGAGCCCGTCGTCATAAATCCCCTCCCGGCCGCTTATCGCAACCGTCACACATTAGAGTTACGAGTTTAAAGGAAGTTTCGGATGTCGATTGTCACGGAACTCCTGGGGTTTTGCCCATCCGGTGGGCTCCTTTCCCCTTTGGCGGCAGTTCGTTGCGAATCATCGGTCACGCCTGGTCGAGGGAATCATCCGCAAAGCTACCCCTGCGCTTGCGACGGAAAGAGCGGCACAGGTCAGCATCACCACTCGAAACCCAAAGACGAATGCCCGGGTAATCGCGGAGTGGATCGTCGACGATGTGTTGGAATCCACACCGGAAGGAACTTCGAGACCTCCGAGTTTGAACATGTTTGATTGAATCTCGCGGCGAACGGCAGATGACAAATTCAGAGGAGCAAGCGAATCTTGCAGTTTGCCGGCAAACGCCTTCACCATCACAAGTCCAACGATGGCGATCGCGAGCACTCCCGCCACCTGCGCCACCGCATTGTTGATACCGGAGGCTGTTCCGGCGCGATCTGGTTCGACTGAGCCCATCACGACGGTAGTCAATGGAGCCACACTGACTGCCAAACCCAAGCCCAAAACCACAAAAGGCGGAAAGAACGTTCGCCAGTAGGTAGCTCCAACCGAGGGCAAGGCAAACAAAATAAAACCAGCTGCAGCAATGAGCGGACCAACGATCAGCGGAGTTTTCTGGCCATAGTGCGCAACCAGTCTGCCCGACCAGCGCGAAAGGGAAAACACCAGCAAAATTGTAGGTAGAGCAGCCGCGCCGGTCGCCGTAGCTGAGTAACCTTGTACCTGGATCAAATTCATCGGAAACAGAAAAAAGAAGGTCCCAATCGCAGCATAGAGTAAAAGCGTTAATAAGTTGGCTCCGCTGAAGCCGCGTGATCTGAAGAGCGAAAGCGGCACCATGGGCGCCGCCGTGCGCTTGTCAACGAAGATGAAAAGAACCAACGAAGCAAAACCCACAACCAGGCTTCCGATGACAAGAGGTTCGGTCCAACCCCGTGTTGCCGACTCGATAAATCCGATAACGAGTCCGGCCAGTCCGGCTGTTGCGACCACAACACCGAGCCAGTCGATCTTTTGCGCCAACACGTTACGAGACTCCGGAACCTGCCACAACGAAATCGCGATCACAGCGGCTGCGATTGGTACATTAATAAAGAACACCCAATGCCAGGAGGCATGCTCGACTAACCATCCTCCAAGAACCGGACCTAGAGCCGTGGTGATGGCAGTGAAACCGGACCAGGTCCCAATTGCCTGGCCACGAGATTTTTCATCGAAGGATGCGCTGATGATCGCAAGACTGCTGGGCACTAAGGCCGCTGCACCGATTCCCTGGACGCAGCGGAAGACCACGAGCCAAAAAATATTCGATGACAAACCGCAGCCGACGGAGGCGACGGCAAACAGTCCTGCGCCCAGCAGAAAGATCGAACGGCGCCCCACCGAATCGCCGAGCGCACCTCCGGCCAGGATTAGAGCAGAGAGGAATAGTCCGTAAGACTCGACCACCCACTGAACATCAACCACCGTCGCATTAAGGCTTGATTGAAGCGCGGGCAGGGCCACATTGACCACAGTCGAGTCAATGAACGCCATGCTGGACCCCAGGATCGTGGCCGCCAGCACCCAAGCCTGCGATTGGGCGCTACATGGGGAGCCAGAAATCCCAGACCGGATTACGCCCACGTCGCATGGCTGCTTCACTTCAGTGTGGATGCGAATCTAGCGTGCATGGATTCCGCCATCCAGACCATGCGACTATTTCTGCCACGCGGTTGGTCTCCTGAGATTGTTAGCTAGAAGCTAGCTGTGGATTCTGCTTGACATTTCGCCTTCCCTTCGCCAACAATGGCGGCATGGCGATCACACGCAGGCAGCGCGAAGTCTATGACTTCATCTCTCGCTTCGTGGCGGAGCATCAATACTCTCCGTCGTTTGAGGAGATCGGCAACGGCCTGAAGCTCAACTCGCTGGCCACGGTGCACAAGCACATCACGAATCTCGAGAAAAAGGGACTGCTCACGCGGGACTACAACCGCAGCCGCTCCATCGACCTGCTGCCGCCCAAGGGACGGCTCAAGCAGTCGATGAGCGTGAACACGGGCGTGATCTTGCCGCTGTTGGGGCGCATCGCCGCCGGCCAGCCGATCGAAGCGATTGAGACTCCGGAGACGATTTCGCTTGCCGACTTCGTGCGCTCGAAAGAGGTATTCGTCCTCGAAGTGCGCGGCGATTCGATGCAGGATGAAGCCATTCTCGACGGCGACTACGTTTTGGTTGAGAAGTTGAAGACAGCGCACAATGGCGACATCGTTGTCGCCCTGGTCGATTCGAGCGACGCCACGCTGAAGCGCTTTTACCGCGAAGGCGACAACATCCGCCTGCAGCCGTCGAACGTGAACCTGAAGCCAATCATCGTTCCCGCGGCGTCAGTGGAAGTGCAAGGACGCGTAATTGGCGTGCTGAGGAAATATTAAGGTGGCGGCGCGGTTGAAGTCGCGCCCTTTCAAGGTACGCGCAGATCAAAGCACACACGGATCAGCCAGCTATGAATCTTGCTCGCCCGCTTCGAACGCAGATGATTGCTCCCATCTGCCTGTGCCTTGGTCTCGCAGTCCTGGCTTACCCACAGAACCCGCCATCGGGCCACACCCTGCCCGCGAAGGAGAAAGCTGTGACCAATCATGCGATTGGAACGTTTGAGGTAAAGCTGACGCCGCAGCCGGACGCTGGCGTCGCCGATGGCTTGGGAAGAATGTCGATTGATAAACAGTTCCACGGTGATCTGGAGGGGACCAGCAAGGGACAGATGCTCTCAGCCATGGGCACCGTGAAAGGGTCGGCCGGCTACGTGGCGATGGAGCAGGTCACGGGAACGCTGAAGGGGCGTACTGGCAGCTTCGTCCTGCAGCATAGCGGCACCATGAGACGCGGCGAGCCGCAACTCAGCGTCACCGTTGTCCCGGACTCGGGGACCGGGGAACTGGCAGATCTTGCGGGAACTTTTACCATCACGATCGACGCCGGAAAACACTCTTATGACTTCGACTACAGCCTGCCAGCGAAACCGTGAAGCACTGGTTTCAGACAGGAAAGCCCGGGACAAATCCCGGGCTTTCACTATCGTCTGAAGAATATGTCGCGTATCAGTCTAGCTGGGCGAGATTAGGCGACGCCATCTTTCGCGACGTGTTTATCGATAGCCTGCGCGATCGCGTCCTTGGGACGATAGCCGACCAGTTGTTCCACGACTTGCCCGCCCTTGAAAACCAGCAAAGTCGGAATGCCGGTAACCTTATAGCGCATCGGTGTGGAGCTGTTGGCGTCGACATCCATCTTGCCAACTTTGAGTTTGCCTTGGTAGTCCTTGGCCAGCTCGTCCACGATGGGAGCGAGAGCGCGGCAGGGGCCGCACCACGTCGCCCAGAAGTCCACCAGCACGGGCTTGTCTGATTTCAAAACATCGGCGTCGAAGTTTGCATCGGTTACTTCGACGATTCCATTACCTGCCATTGTAGTTTCTCCTCGTTGTAACGTCGCTCTGTCGGCGGACGCTTCGTGTTTCGGAAACAACGAGCAGTCGTAGCCGGTCCCGGCGATCTATGATTGCTTCTGCAAAAATTGGTACGACCACTATCGTATCACCTGTGTTGGATGCTTGGATAAGGCGGAAGTCGCAAAAACGAACGCTTCCCTTGGGAGAGCTTCCCTAAAAGTAAGGCTGGATTTACCGATGGCGCCGGATTGGCGTGTGGCCTTTACAATCCGCATTTGGGGGCGCGTGCTCCCCGACAATAAAAAGCGCCCTGGACTTTCCAGTCCAAGACGCCTCGGCAGCCCTCCCCCAGAACTGCCAAACCACAAACAGATGGTAATGAACTACTCATCTACGGTAAATGTCACTTTGGTAATGGAAATTGTGAGGGTCGCCAGAACTGGGGATGCGCGAAGAAAATGCGCTCAAAGCAGCAACGGGCCGACCTGCAGGAATCAGGGTTGCAGACTCCAAGTTTGCCCGTTGTCGGCGGTGATCCAGACCGCGCCGTAGGAAGTTGCGACCCTCCCGTGTTGAGGGTCAGAGAATTCGATGACCGTTATGTCTCCGGTGAGCACAGTGGACGCTGAGGACGGGAGGACGCGCACCCAATGAGCTCCGGAGTCGGTCGAATGGTAGAGAATCGGCCCGGAGCCACCGGCCCAAACTTCGGAGCCCAATGCCGTCACCGCGCGGAAGACCATGCTCGGCTGCGCTAATTCTTTCCGAACCTTCTTTTCATTATCATTAGCCTTAGCCTTCTTATCAGCGCCAACGAAATTCTCTTTCGAGGCACTGGCCCCTGCGACGCTGTTCACATTGACGTCCTCCCAGGTATTGCCTGCGTCGAAGGACCGCTGCAAGACGCCGGATGAACTGATGGTCCAGCTCGGCGGCGCGGACACCACTGCAGAGGTAGTCTGCAGAGAAGAAATAGTAGAAGGCTCAAGCGTCGGCGTGGAAGCACCGCCGGGCACAGCTTCTAACGACGTCGGAGCTTTGGCCTTTACTACGTCTGAATTTGTGGCAGGCCTGTTTTGCGATAGCTCCTTCTGATTTTGAACGAGCTGGTCCGAAATCCGGCTCTGTGCGGTCGCAACAGTTGCGGCCTCGGTTTGCACTTCGACCATTTGTGAAGAGGGCGGGACCGCAAACTGTGGACCAGTGCGCGGCGGCGAAATCCGGGCCGCGGACGCCGAGGTCACTCCGTTTGCGGGCGCAAAACCAGACCCTGCAACACCCCCAACTGGGCCTCCCAATGCTCGGACTGGCGAAGCTCCACCAGGTGTGGGATACGATTTGGGAACTGCAGTCATCGATCCAACGGACTCGCCATCTGACAACTTGTTCTGAGGGTTCGTCGACGCCTTCTTTCGAACCTGCTCTTCTCTCCCCGTCATTTGCGGAGGGACAGCTTGAGGTTCGAACGACCCTGGGGAGGGCTGAAAACGTTGAGCTGTCGTGACGGTTTCGTTCCGCGCGGTAAGAGTGGGGGCCAGCGTCTCACTCTTTAAGGTGCGCTGCCGGTACTGCACCATCCCGATCGATGCGACAGCAATAATTCCCGCCGCCACCACTCCCCATCGAAGAACGGGCCAATTGAACCAGCGGTTGCGAACGCGTCTGCTTGATGTGGTGATGGCAACAGTTTCAGTGGCAGGGAGGGCCAACATTACAATTTCGCGGCAGTCAGTGCAGTGGGCAAGATGCTCAAGCATCCGGGCGCGCTCTGAATCAGCCAGCGAATGCTCGACAAAAGCTGTGAGCAGGTCGGCCTCGGGATGCGCTTCCACAACTCCATCCTCCCGCAAGCGATCTTCGCGCAAGCGATCCAGCACGATTTTTGGCAGCTCCTGCATTTGTGACTTCGGGTTCAGTTTCTAGTTTCCGGTTTCTAGTTTTTCGCTTTTCGGTGCTATTTGCTGCTGCTGGAACTGTATTCCGCCCCGCTCTCCTGAGAACGTTGCTGCCTGGTTTTCTTGCGCCAAGCTTGCACGAATATCTATTCGCAGATCCCGCACATCCACCTCCAAAGCCTCCTCGGCCTGACAGCGAGCCATGCCCTGCTGCATCATTCCTGCCACGATTTTCTTACGCAGCAACTTGGCCAGCTTATCCACCTTGCGGCTAATGGTGGATTCGTGCACTCCCAACATGCGGGCGACTTCGGCCAAGGTGCGCCCGTCGAGATAATACGCGGCCAGCACCAGGCGGTCTTCGCTAGGTAGCGCAGCCAATGCGGCGTCGGTCGCGGATTCCAGGCGTGAATCTGCGGGTGGAATCGGCTCCGGCTCAGGAGCGGCGAACTGTATACCTTCTTCGCTCTCTTCATCGAGGCTTACCAGGCGCCTGGTGCGACGGTAGCGATTCACGAATTCCTGTGCCAGCACCGTGCGCAGCCAGCCCTCGAGCGATCCCCGGCCGGTGAAAGAAGCCAGTTTCGAAACCCGCTCGTCCCTGCGCGTAGTTGTGCCGTAGAGCTCGGCGTAGAGGCTGTCGGCAAGGTCGCGGGCGGCTGAATCCTCCCGCGCGATGCGCAATGCGGACTGATAAAGTTTCTCGCGATAGCGGGTCAGAAACAGTTCCCATGCCGGGTCGCTACCTGCTGCGCAAGCGCGGGCGAGCGCGAGCTCTTCGACGCGCAGGGTTAGAAGAAAGGTGCGAACCTCCGTTTGATTCGCGCTGCTGGGAAGATATTTTGCCGCTACCTCGCAAAGGATCGCAGAGAAATTCTCGCGCGTGAGGCCGAATTTTTCGCAGCCACTTCTCCCATGCAGCTCGGCGAGTAGCTCGCTGACTGCCGATTGCACTGCAGCGGAGATTGGCTTCGTAGAGCTCATCCGGAAGAACAAACATTACAGCCACTACACGATGCTATCAATTCATTAGACGCTCGTAACATTAATTTCGGGTTCCTCCTAGACATTAATTTCGTCCGCAAGGCCAGACCTTCTTTTCGTTCTTCCCCCGGGTTGAGATGGGTGGTGCGGAAGACTCGCAGCAGCCGGGAGGCTCGCACTAAACCCGCTGTGGCCGAAGCTTTCAAGCCGCCATGAAGGAGGAAAGTTATGCGTCCGAGAGTGCTTGTAACAGTGATCGCGATGTGGGGCGTAGCTGGCATTGTCGGTCTGGGCCTGCGGCCGCTAAACGCCGGGGAGCAGCCTTCCGCTTCCGGTTATAAGGTGCTGGATCCGATCCGGCAGGGAGGTCTCACAGTATTTCCCGTAGTCGCTTCCAGGTCCTACCCTACCGGAGAATTTCTCACGTTGGATGAAGGTTTGCGCTCAGGCGAAGTTGTCGTCACCGAATATGGAAACGTTCGCGGACTATTGCGGCGACACAATACCCCGGCGCTGCAGCACGATAGCGCGGAGGTGAACCGGTTGGTGCTGATCAATAATTCGAAGCGTCCGCTATTACTCTTGGCGGGTGAGATTGTTGCCGGAGGCAAGCAGGACCGCGTGATCGGCAAAGATCGCATCGTGCCGGCGGAGAGCGATCCAGTCGATCTGAGCGTGTTCTGTGTCGAGCCCGGGCGATGGGTCGCGTCCAGCGAGCACTTCGGAGCGTCAGGAACAACGTACGGGTCGGGAAGTACGGGCAGTGCGGACGGCGTTGTTGGCGGCACGCTCATGGCCCAGCCCTCGGTGCGAGCCAAAGCGATGGCCGACAAAGATCAGAACCAGGTTTGGGCGGAGGTCAGAAAGCAACAGCAATCGATCAGCGAAGAGGTAGCAGTATCTGCGCCGAGCGCCGTGGGCGCGCTGACATCAACCACTTCGTATGCACGCGTGATGGAGAACAAAGATGTGAAAGAGAAGGTGGACGAGGTCGCCAAGCCGATCGAACAGAACTATCAGAGCTTGATTCAGCAACTGCGCGATCGCAAGGCAGTCGGAGTAGTGGTTGCGGTGAACGGGCGCATCATCTGGTCCGATATTTTCGCCAGCACCGAATTGCTGGAAAAATATTGGCCAAAGCTGGTGCGCTCATACGCCTCGGAAGCGGTGGTGATGCGCGCAAAAGGCGGTGAGGCAACCCTGGAACAGGCTCAAGCGTTTCTGGCGAAAATGGACGGCCGCAAGGAGACAATTGAAAGTGAGCCAGGCATCTACCGTCACAGCGAGGTCGACGGAGATGGATTCAAGGCCTTCGCGCTGACTTCGCTGCTTCCGAAAACGGGATTCGAAGTTCACGTGGCGAAGATGGCGGAATGAAAATACAGTGGGCAGTCGTCAGTGGCAGTGGCCAGTAAAACAACATGCGCGTTGGGCTGCGTTCCGTGACGACTGAGGTTTGGTATCTAGGGTTCGATTTCACTGGCCACTGATCACTGCCCACTGACCACTGACGTCCGGTACCACTCTTTCCATGCGCCAGATTCATTCGGCAGGCGCTGTCCAGTGATGTCGGTGAGTGCCTGAAACGCCCACGCGTGGGTTTGAGCGTCGAGCGCGGGGTCGTCAGAATAGGCGATGAGTTGCGGCACTGCAGTGAGCCGCCGCTCGTGAGTCAACATGCCGGATTGGGCAAGACTGCAGGCAGCGCTTTCGCGCACCAGCGGAGACGGATCATTGTGCATGGCCTCAAGCAAGGGTGCTATGGTTGAAGTCGTCCCCACCAGCGCGAGGCCTTCGACGGCCCAATGGCGAACGTCTTCATCATCATTATCCGGTTCTCGATCCGTTGCCGAGCCCCTGCCTGAACCTTGCAAGTGCGCGGTCAATACCTGAACCACACGATCGGTCTCGACTCCCCGGTTCCCCAGCAGGCCAAGAGTCCACATCGCCCAAATTTTTTCTTTGTGATTAGAGCCGTCGGCCTGCCGCACCACGGCGTCGACGGTCGAATCGCTCTTCTTCAAACCGTAGGCTGCGAGCTGCACTTCAATGCCGGAAGTCCGCACATTCTCATCGTCAGAATTAAGTGCGGCCGTGGTGAGTTGGCTCAACTGCGGATTCCACTCGAGCTTGCCGCGCCAGCCTTCAATGCGGGCTTGAATCTGCGCTTCGATCTGGGCCCTGTTCGCCCCTTCATTCTGATTTGCGGCTCCGTCTGCACGGCTTACCGCGCGGGTGAGCAGAATCTCCGCTTGTTGCTGCGGCTTCTGACGATCGAGTTCGCGCTCCGAAAACGCCGTGGAGGAGACCATAGAACTTCTTTGCCTCGCCGAGACTACTGCTATCTTTTTCCAGGCAAAGAGTGAACCTGTGTTAGCCGAGACTACCAGCGCAGCTACCACTCCGCCCATCATGGCTATCAAGGGAAGCAAAAGCGAGCGTCCGGTTGCTCGTCGCGAAGGAGAAGGATTGGAAGCATCGCCGACTGAAGGCATCGGCGAAGACTTGACTTCGGAGGGCTCAAAATCCGGGTTAGGACCGAGCGTACCGTAGTCCGGCGTGGGTTGCAGGCGCGCGTCGTTAACTTGCAAAATCCTGTCCTGCGCTTGCTGGGACGTGTCTTGCGGGAAAACGTTCAGCCCGGTCGGCCTCCGGCGAAATACATTCATAGCTAAAAGTCTAGGAGCCACACAGAATGGGGTAAAGTTACTTGTGGGGCCTGCCCCCAGTGAAGTTGATTGCGACGGCTACCTGCGGAGCGAAATTGGCATCCGAGTAGACGCTGCGGCAGTCAGCAAAGATGCGGAGGAAGAATGTCCAAAGAAAAGACCACGCGTGGATGGTTGTACGCGATCACTATGCTCGTCGTAGTTGGGACTCTAGCAGCGGCCGCTCCCGGCTACAAGTTAGTGAACACTTATAAGGTAGGTGGGGACGGCGGGTGGGACTATTTGACTGCAGACGCGGCCGCGCGTCGTCTTTACATTTCTCGGGCGACCCACGTCCTGGTCCTCGATCTGGATTCGGGCAAGACGGTCGGAGACATTGCGGATACGCCCGGCGTCCATGGCATCGCGCTCGCGCCGGAGCTCGGGCGCGGATTCACTAGCAACGGTCGCGAGGGTACGGTCAGCATTTTTGATCTCAAGACGCTCGCGACCATTAGCAAAGTGAAGGTGGGAGACAATCCGGATGCGATTCTTTATGATCCGGCAACCAAGCGCGTTTTCACCTTCAACGGCAAGAGCCAGGATTCGACTGCTATCGACGCCACGAATGGCACCGTACTGGGCACTATCAAATTGGATGGTAAGCCCGAGTTTGCCGCCAGCGACGGTAAGGGCGAGATTTTCGTGAACATCGAAGACAAGAGCGAGTTGACCGCGATCAACGCCAACAAACTTCAGGTCATGACAAAATGGCCGCTCGCGCCTTGCCAGGAGCCGAGCGGGCTCTCCATGGACAAGAAGAACCGGCGGTTGTTTGTCGGCTGCGATAACAAGATGATGGCCGTGGTGAATGCAGACACTGGCAAGGTGCTGGCGACGCCGGCGATTGGCGAAGGCGTGGACGCGACTACCTTCGACGACGGAACCGGCCTGGCATTCGCTTCATGCGGCGAAGGCATGCTGACTGTAGTTCGGGAAGACTCGGGGGACCAATTCAGCGTGGCGGAAAGTGTTCCGACGCAACAGGGGGCTCGTACCATGGCGCTGGATTCTAAAACGCACAACGTTTACGTAGTGACAGCGAAATTTGGTCCACCTCCGGCGGCGACCACAGAGAATCCTCATCCTCGCCGCAGTATTCTACCCGATAGTTTTGTAGTTCTCGTCCTCGGCAAATGACACGGCCTTTGAGATACTGGCGCGCTATTCTTTGGTTCGGGCTGGCGGTTGCACTGCTACTGAGTTGCACAGTGGAGACGTGTGCGGCTTACTCCGTACTGACCCACGAAGAGATCGTGGATCTGGTATGGAAGGACAACTTAATTCCCCTCCTCAAGAAGCGCTTCCCAGCCGCTACCGACGATGATTTGAAGAAGGCCCATGCGTTCGCCTACGGAGGCTCTCTCGTACAGGATATGGGCTACTATCCGTTTGGCAGCAAGTATTTCAGCGACCTGACACACTACGTGCGCAGTGGCGACTTCGTGGTGGCCCTGATCAAGGAATCCTCAGACCTTGACGAGTACGCTTTCGCCCTTGGCGCTCTGGCTCATTATTCTGCTGACAATTGCGGACATCCCACTATCAACCAGGCGGTCGCGATCGAATTTCCCAAGCTCAGGAAGAAGTATGGCGACGTGGTGACCTACGAGGAAGACCCGAAAGCCCACATTCGCACGGAATTCGGCTTCGACGTAACCCAGGTTGCGAAAAATCGCTATACCTCCGACCGCTACCACGACTTCATCGGCTTCGAGATTGCAAAGCCGGTGTTGGAGCGGGCGTTTCAGGATACCTACGGCATTCCGTTAAACGAGGTCCTGACGAAAGAGGATCTGGCCTTCGGAACTTTCCGGCGCGCCATCAGCCAGGTAGTCCCGGAAATGACTCGCGTGGCTCTGGTCGCGCGCCGCCAGGAGATCGTCAAGGAGACACCGAACTTTCGTGCTCGCGAGTTCCGCTATTATCTCTCGCGTACGAGCTATCAAAGGGAATGGGGCAAAGGCTACCGGCGTCCCGGCTTTGGAACGCGCGTGCTAGCGTTTTTCCTTCGGTTCGTGCCAAAAATAGGTCCCTTCAAGGCGCTCGCCTTCAAAATTCCGAATCAGCAAACAGAGGACCGCTATATTAAGAGTGTCGATCTGACGGTGGAGGACTATAAGAAACTTCTTCACGAAACAGAGGATGGCACTCCGCACCTGACGAATACCGATTTCGACACTGGGCACGACACGCGTGCCGGCGAGTATGCATTGACCGACAAGGCCTACGCCCATTTGCTGGATCAGTTGGCGCAACGCAACTTCGACCAAATTACTCCCGATCTGCGCAGCAATATTCTCGCGTTCTATTCCAACCCCAATGCTCCGCTTGCGACCAAGAAGAATCCGAAAGAATGGCAGAAAAGCCAGGACGAACTGGAAAAACTTCGCGCCCTGCCGGACTCTTCACCGGCGGCGAACAAAACGACTTCGCGGATGATTCGGGACGCCGAGGCCCCTGGATACTTGGAGTCGAATTCCGCAAACACTGCCGTTAAACCCTGAGCGTCTATTTCCAGAAAAAGCCTTGCTCGAACGACCGTTCGGTTGTCAAATTGTTTCTTCACATTTATGATCTCAACACTTTAATGCTGCCCACTCGCCAGTTTCAGGGAGCGTTCGGATTGTTGTCAGGGGCTGTGAGGATCTGCGAATGACGGTAGTGGACGACAAGTTTTTCCATGCGCGGGTCACGCAGCGCGTCGACTTCGCGCCCGATCTCTGGATGTTCCGCATCCAGTCGGGAGGGCTGTTCACGTTCGTTCCGGGACAGTACGCGACGCTGGGCGTGGAACATGACGGCAAGCGGACGGAGCGTCCCTACTCGATTGCTTCTGCGCCTTTTGAAAATGAGATCGAGTTTTTCTTCGAACTCGTGCCCGAAGGAGCGCTCACCCCTCGCCTCTACAAGCTGCAGCCCGGCGACGGATTGCTAATGCGCAAAATTCCGAAGGGCAAATTCACGTTGGATACGGAAAGTGGCCGGAAGCATCACCTGCTGGTTTCGACCGTCACCGGAGTAGCTCCATTCGTCAGCTTCGTACGCACACTCTCCAGGGACTGGAAGGAAGGACGCTTCGATGGCAGCCACCAGTTATATCTGCTCAACGGCGCCAGCCGCCCGTGGGAGTTCGGTTACAAAGAAGAGTTGAATCGCTTTGATGCGGAGTTGCCCTGGTTCAAGTACGTGCCCACGGTGAGCCGTCCGTGGGATCACGCCGACTGGCCGGGTGAAATCGGCCGGGCCGACGATATCCTGCGCAAATATGCCGATCACTGGGAACTCGACGCCACTAATACGACTGCGTATTTGTGCGGCCATCCCGACATGATCGCAAACAGCAAGGCAATCCTGAAGCGTCGCGGCTTCGCCGACCGCACGGCGATCAAGGAAGAAATTTACTGGATTCCGCCGAAGTAAATGCGGGCACCAGAGTCTCGAGACTTGAGGCGGCCCTTTAGCGGCCTACAGCCGCACTCCGGCGTTCCAGCAGTAGCACATCTCTCCATACTTCGGCTAGCTTGCCGATGTGCTGCCGGATGCCGACCTCCCGGAAGCCGAGTGCCTTGTGCAGCGCGATACTGGCGGCGTTCTCGGGAAAGATTCCGGCTTGCAGCGTCCAGATTCCGCGGGCCTCGGATTTTTCGATCAATTCCTTCAGTAGAGCCTTGCCGACTCCACGGCCTCGCGCCGAAAGCGAAACATAAACGGAAACCTCTGCAACACCAGAATAAACACGCCGGGCCGACACCGGGCTCAGCGCCGCCCAGCCCAGGACTCGCTCTGCCTCACGTGCGATCAGACGACAGTCTTGCCGATGGCCGCTATCCCACTTCTGCCAGTGTGGAAGCTCAGTCTCAAAAGTCGCATTGCCGGTGGCAATACCCTCGCCGTAAATCTCGCGAACCGCAGGCCAGTCTTCGGACCGCATAGATGTGATCTGGCAAGCCATGCAAACTAGGGCAGCTTAGGTCTCGGCTGGCGCGAAGATCACCAGCACCGCCAGTTCTTCTGAGATGTCGTAGAAGCGATGTCCGACTTCCGCCGCAACGAAAATCACACTGCCGCCGGAAACTTCACGGTCTTCCGATCCGGCCTTGAACCGTGCGCTCCCGCGGAGGACATAGTAAATCTCATCTTCACGATGTGGTTTCTGGTGGTCAGTTGATCCGGCGGGCAGGACGTAAAGTCCGGCGCTCATCGCAGGCACGCGCATGAACTCGTGGTACAGCTTGCGGCTCCGGGTGCGCTGCTCCTCGATTTCGGCGAGGCGGGCAAATATTGTCTTCACGCGAACGTTCCGATCCCTTTCTTACCTGTTCAGCTCGACTCCAGCTCAGCTCGAATTTTCGGAGTGGCCTAACTCCACGAATCTTCGGCCTCGGTGTCATCTCCCTTGTCACTGGTAATGATCAACTGCACGGTGTTGTCGCCGGGAAATTGTCCTTGCTGATGAAGTTGCTGCTGCCAACTGCTCAACGGCGGATCAAACGATTTGTCGTACTCGGTGGAATCGTTAACCAGAATTTGAGAGCGGGCAATTTTCTCTCCTTTATCGACTTTCGCCGAAGCGGTAATATCCCAGCCGACGGCTGAATTTTTCTGGTGACTGAGACTGGGGATCATAAGCGTCTCCTTTTAACGACGTATGATTGGCCGATGGTTCGGATTCCGCCTCGAGGTCACGCGAAGATGCCTCCGAAGATGAGGTCGGTAAACTGTGGAATCAGATCGGGCGCCTGCAAGTCGCCCTCCGGTTTGTACCACTGATAAATCCAGTTGATCATTCCCAGCAGCGCGAAGGCCGCGGCACGCGGGCTGATTTTCGCTTTCGCGTGATGAGGCTGGTTGTGATTTCCCTGAGCTTTCTCTTGGACTTCCTTCATCAGATTTTCGAGGAAGTGGACGTAATCTTTTTTGCGCGAGTTGATGCGCTTGCGCAGCGCTGGTGGCAGGGGATGGTTTTCGTGCAGCATCACTGTAATCTCGCGATCGCGCGGGCTGAGCACGACTTCGATGTGCAAGCGAATCAGCGCTCGCAGCCGATCGCCTGGATCGCCGATGCTACGCACCGGCTTGAGCACGCGCTCCTCGGTCATGTCCATGGCATGGTTCATGATCTCGTACAGGATTTCGTCTTTGCTCTGGAAGTGGTGGTAGAGGCCTCCCTTGCTCAGCTTGAGCGCCGCAGCCACATCGTTCATCGACGTCGCGTCGTATCCGCGCTGCTGAAAAAGGCGTGCGGCGGTGCGCAGAATTTCCTGCCGGGACTCGACCACGGTTTCGCGGGCCATCGGCTGACATGGTAAAGCGTTGCGGGCCGGATTGCCAATTGCCGGCGCATCCCACACTATGTCCCATTCAGGCCTGTAATCCCGATAAGCCCTGTCATCGCCATGAGGTTTGTCAACCCGGAGCGGAATGCTTCGGTCGGGATAACGGGTTTTTGAATGGCTACCAACGAAACTTCCGGCTTGACACGCGAATTCCCCTCCGGTAGCATACGTAGACCGACCGACCGGTCGGTTTTTTTTAGTAATTAGTGGGTAATCGCAGTGAGTAATCACGAGAGGAGCTTCCCCGGTGGCTACCATCTTTTATGAGCACGACGCGAATCCCAACGCCCTGAAGGGCAAAACCATCGCTATCCTGGGCTACGGCAGCCAGGGACATGCGCAGGCTCAGAATTTGCGCGACAGCGGATGCAAGGTGATTGTGGGACTGGAGGCGAACCGCCCGAGCGCGCAGCAGGCGCGGGCTGATGGCATGGTTGTGGTGGCGCCGGATGAAGCGGCCAAGCGCGCCGACTGGATCCACGTGCTCACGCCAGATGAGACGCAGGCGGCGGTGTATGCACAGTACATCCAGCCGTATCTCCATCCGGGAAAAATTTTGGGCTTCTCGCACGGCTTTAGCATTCATTTCAAAACCATTATCCCGCCTACGGATGTGGACGTGGTGATGATTGCGCCGAAGTCGCCGGGGCACCTGCTGCGGCGGGTTTATGCCGAAGGGCGCGGCGTGCCGTCACTGATTGCCGTGAGTCAGGACGCGAGCAAGCGGGCGCACGAATATGCCCTGGCCTACGCGCATGGGATTGGGTCGACGCGCGCTGGCGTGCTGCAAACCACATTTAAAGAAGAGACGGAGAGCGATCTGTTTGGCGAGCAAGCGGTGCTGTGCGGAGGGTTGACGTCGCTGATCAAGAAGGGATTCGAGACGCTGGTGGAGGCTGGGTACGCGCCGGAGATCGCTTATTTCGAATGTTTGCACGAGATGAAGCTGATTGTTGATCTGATCTACGAAGGCGGCCTCGGACGGATGCGGTACTCAATTTCGAATACGGCCGAGTATGGCGATCTGACGCGCGGCGAAAAAGTTGTAGGCGATGCGACGCGGGCGGCGATGAAGAAGACTCTGGCCGACATTCAGGATGGGACGTTTGCGCGGGAGTGGATCAAAGAGAACAAAGACGGAGGATATCACTTTACCGAGTTGAGGCATCAGGAGCAGCAGCATCCGATTGAGATTGTTGGAGCGCAGTTGCGCGGGATGATGAGCTGGCTGCCAGGCAAGGATGGGAAGAAGCCGGCGGAGGCTCCGAAAACCGCCGAAGGCACGAAACCCGAGATTAAACAGGCGGTGAATGCCTAAGCAAAGATAGAGATCCTTCGACTGCGGTTGTTCTTTGCGGTGAGCCCAAAGAACAATCCTCGCTCAGGATGTCAGTATTTTGGAACGGACAAGGGTCAAAAGGTGAATGCTTAAGGGAGCCGATATCGTTTTGCAGTGCATGCGGGCCGAAGGGGTGGACCTGGTGTTCGGGTATCCCGGCGGCGCGATCATGCCGTTGTATGACGCTTTGGAGGGAAGCGGAGTGCGGCATGTGCTCACGCGGCATGAGCAGGGCGCGGCGTTTGCGGCGTCGGGTTACGCGCGGGTGACCGGAAAGGTTGGCGTGGCCATGGCGACGAGTGGGCCGGGCGCGACCAACCTGGTGACCGGCATCGCGGACGCGAAGATGGATTCGGTGCCGCTGGTCTGCATCACCGGGCAAGTGCGGACGGCGATGATCGGGACCGACGCGTTTCAAGAGACGGATGTTTTCGGCGTGACGCTTTCGCTCACTAAGTGGAGCAGGCTGGTGCGGACGATTGACGAAATCCCGGAGGCGATTGCCGAGGGATTTTATTGGGCGCGCAGCGGAAGGCCGGGGCCAGTGGTAATCGACATTCCAACGGACATTCTGAAAGCCAAGAAAGAATTTTCCGGGCCGGCGAAGTTCACTCCACACGCACGACCGGCAGAAGCGAACGCCGAGGGCGCTTTCAGTGACACGATTGTGGCTTTGCTGCAACGTGCAATGAGGCCGGTGGCGCTGGTGGGTGCGGGAGCCAAGCTTTCGGGAGCCATTCCGCAGCTGCGTAGGCTGCTCGATGACTTGAATATTCCCGCGTTTGCGACTGTTCATGGGCTGGGCGCTGTACCGCCGCAGTCACCGTACTACCTGGGCATGGTGGGGATGCACGGGACGCGAGCAGCCAATACTGCTCTGCATGAAACGGATTTGCTGCTGGTTTTCGGAGCGCGGCTTGATGATCGCGTGACCGGCGATCCGACGCGCTTCGCGCCGAATGCCAAGATCGTGCACTTTGAAATTGATCCGGCGCAACTGGATCGCGTGCGCACTTGCGAGGTGCCGGTGATCGGCAATTTGGCCGATACGATCCCGGCGTTTCAAGCGGAGTTACGCCATGCTTCCCTGCCCGATTGGAGCGGTTGGCGCGCGGTTGCTTGCGGGCCCGAGCGTGCAGAAGCCGATCCGCGGGGACTGGCGCAACCGACAATGCGTTTTCTTGACGAGCTTTTCAGCCGGCTACCGCAGGATAACGTGATCATTGCCGACGTAGGCCAGCATCAGATGTGGGCGGCGCAACGGTATCGATCTTCCTCCCCGAGAGGATTCATCACGTCAGGCGGACTGGGAGCGATGGGTTTCGCTCTGCCGGCCGCGGTCGGCGTGCAACTGGCCAAGCCAGAGACTTGCGTGCTTTGCGTTTCGGGCGATGGCGGATTTCAAATGAACATTCAAGAACTGGCTACGGTTCACCGCCTCGGCTTGCCGATAAAAATGGTGATTGTCGACAACAAGTATCTGGGCATGGTGCGGCAGTGGCAGCAGCTTTTTTATGAGCGCAATTATGCCGAAACGGATTTGAGCGACAATCCGGATTTTGTCGAGATTGCGAAGGCGTACAAGATTCACGCGTGGCGGCTGAACGAGGCTGCCATGGCGGAGTTTCCGGTGTCGGCGGAGACGGGAGATCTCATCGAGAATTTTCTGCGCTCCCCGGAGCCGGAGTTGCTGGTATTTGATTGCCATCCCGAGGCAAACGTTTACCCGATGGTTCCAGCAGGAGCGGCGCTTTCGGAAATGGTGTATGGGGACGAGTAAGAAATCGAACACGAGGGAACGACCATGCAAGTCTTTCACATTCGCTATCGCAACGCGCAAGGCGCGCTGATGCGCATCCTCAACGCGGTGTCGCGCCGGGGACTCGACCTTACTTCGGTGCATGCGGAGTACACTGGGCAGGATCACGCGGTCACGCTGCTGCTGGAGGTCTCGCAAAAGCAGATCGGCCAACTGTCTCGCGAGTGGTATGCGATTGTGGATGTGATCGAAGTACGTTCCAGCGCGGTACTACGCGGGCACGAGGAACCTGTGTGGGCGCCGCATCCGCCAGCATCGGAGACCGTCGCGCAGCAATCGGCGCACGCAGCCTTGGCTTAGGTTTGTTAGCAAGTGTCAGCAGCATGCCGCCTCCTGGGAAGCGTCATGCGATTGGAAACCTGCAGTGTGGAGTGCGAACTCCTGGCATTTCCCGGTCTGCGGGTTTCCGTTTTTGAATTCTTTTTTATCCGACATCCAAACATTTATTTGTCTTCCGGTAGCCGCGAGAAATATTCGTTCTTGCCTGCGACAACGACACAGATAATGCGAGACAAGAACCAAGGTCCCTCGCTTCGCTCGGGATGACAGGCTTCGAGCGATAAAACAAAACCACTCTTACTTCTTGTTGTAATCTTTCCATCATGGATCCTAAGCATCGCAGCCGCGGCATCACCGACGGGCGCGACCGGGCCCCGGCGCGCTCTATGTTCAAAGCCATCGGTTTCACCGACGACGACCTCCGCAAGCCGCTGATCGGCGTGGCCAACACCTGGATCGAAACCATGCCATGCAACTTTCACCTGCGGCGGCTTTCGGCCAAAGTAAAGGAGGGCATTCGCGCCGCCGGTGGCACTCCCATGGAGTTCAATACCATCGCGATATCCGATGGCGAAACGATGGGAACCGAAGGCATGCGCGCTTCGCTCGTGAGCCGCGAACTGATTGCCGATTCGATTGAACTGGTCTGCCGCGGGCAATTATTCGACGCGGTGGTGTGCGTGGTGGGCTGCGACAAAACGATCCCGGCCGCAGCTATGGCTCTTGCGCGAATGGATCTGCCCGGGCTGGTTCTCTATGGCGGGACCATCGCGGCGGGGGTTTATCGCGGCAAGGACGTAACGATTCAAGATGTGTTTGAAGCCGTCGGAGCCAATGCTGCGGGAAAAATCACCGATCAGGAATTGCACGATCTCGAAAATGTGGCTTGTCCCGGCGCCGGCGCCTGTGGCGGCCAGTACACGGCCAACACGATGTCTACAGTGATGGAAATGATTGGGCTTTCTCCGATGGGTTTTAACGGCGTGCCCGCTATGGACGGGAAAAAAGATAAGATCGCTTTCGATTGCGGCAAGGTGGTGCTGAATCTGCTGCAGCAAGGGATCCGTCCGCGCGAGATTTTAACTCAAGACGCGTTTGAGAATGCAATCGCATCTGTAGCCGCGACTGGTGGATCGACTAATGCGGTTCTACATTTGTTGGCTATCGCGCGCGAAGCCCGAATCGATTTGCAGATCGACGATTTCCAGACCGTGAGCGAGCGCACCCCGTTGCTTGCAGATCTAAAACCTTCCGGACGTTTTGTCGCCGCGGACATGCATCGCGCCGGCGGCGTGCCCTTATTGGCCCGGCGCTTGTTGCACGGAAAACATCTTCACCCCGAGGCGAAAACCGTTACCGGCCTCTCGCTCAAAGAAGAGAGCGAGAGCGCGGTTGAAACTCCGGGCCAGGAAGTGATCGCACCGCTCGACAAGCCGTTAAAGAAGACAGGAGGGCTGGTTATCCTGAAAGGAAATCTTGCGCCCGAGGGTTGCGTGGCCAAGATCAGCGGGCATGAGCGGCTGCAGCATCGCGGTCCGGCGCGCGTGTTCGAATCGGAAGAAGATGCCATGACCGCTGTGACCGGTAAGAAAATTCATTCCGGCGATGTCGTCGTCATTCGCTATGAGGGTCCAAAGGGCGGGCCGGGCATGAGGGAAATGTTGAGCGTCACTGGCGCCATTGTTGGCGAGGGATTAGGGTCGTCCGTTGCGCTCTTGACTGACGGGCGCTTCAGCGGAGCGACCCACGGATTAATGGCCGGCCACGTTTCTCCGGAAGCCGCACTGGGCGGTCCAATCGCCGCTGTTCGCGATGGTGACACGATTCGCTTTGATGTGAATCAACGAGCGTTGGAGGTCGAAATCAGCGACGAAGTTCTGCGACAGCGCATGAAAGACTGGAAGCCGCCGCAGCCGCGTTATCCTACCGGAGTGTTTGCCAAGTATGCGGCTTTGGTGTCGTCGGCATCGCAGGGAGCAATTACGCAACCGCCGAAGTGAACTCCTCCCCCAGGACTGAAGTCGGATATCCGATTAATCAGGCATCGTTCATCTCAACTCCAACTCCGCGCGACAAGGACTATTATCGGAAAGAGATTCCACGGGAGACTCAGAGTTCGGGGCATTGCAATCCTCCTGAAAGTCTGCGGTAAGCCGCGTCAGGGTTGACATTACGGGAGCATGAGCAATCGGAAGTTTCGCTGGCGCGAAGTACGCCGCGTTCTACCGGAGCCTGTCAACGAGGAAGAAAGTTTCTCCCGTCCAAGCTATTCAGCCCAGGCTCTACGGCACCAATTGCATAACGTGTTTTCAACACAACCTTGATCCGCAGATCGGCTTCAAAACTTTATGACTCCCTCGACTGCGGCGCGGCCCGTCAACTTCGACGCGCGAAAGCAGGGAGCGCATCGTCTTTCTTCCAAACTCATCCTGATTACGATTCTAACGATCGCAATGCTCTGTATACTGGCGCTCGTGTTGCACCGGTACTGGCCGTTCGGCGAGGTTACGGTAGTGCAGAATCTACGTGAGGCGAGCGACAGTGAGGTGAAGTTTCGCGCTTTTCACGAAACCTACTTCCCTTCCCCCGGTGCCATTCTTGAAGGCGTAGTTTTCAATCACGGCCCAAACCAAGCCCAACCGCTCATCACCATTGAGAAGCTGACGATTCAGGGCAGCTACCTTGGCTTGCTCGCAAATCATGTAACCCGGATTACCGCAGATCGTCTGCGCGTCTTGATTCCGCCTTTTGGCACCGGCACGGCTTTTCACACAACGCAATCAAAAATTACGATTGGAGAGATCGTTGCCAACGGCGCGGTTATCGAGTTTTTGTCCGGCAATCCCGATAAGCAGCCCCTGCGCTTCGATATTCATGAAGCGTCCCTGCAAAATGTTGGATGGAGCGGGCCGCTTACTTATAACGTGAAGGTCCACAATCCAGAGCCGCCTGGACAAGTCACAGCCGCGGGAAGGTTTGGAGTGTGGAACAGGAGCAATCCGGGGGAGACGCCGATTTCTGGCGAATATAAGTTTGAACAGGCTGACTTGAGTGTGTACGAAGGCATTGCGGGCACGCTCTCTTCGACGGGAAAATTTGGAGGCAACCTCAGTCACATCGACATTTCAGGAACGACCGACACTCCGGATTTTGTGGTGAAGTCGGGTGGGCATCCGATGCGGCTCACAACGGAATTCAGTGCCTACATCGATGCCACACACGGCGACACGTTCCTGAAGCGTGTCACTGGCGATTTCTGGAAAACCCACATTGTGGCGGAAGGTAGTATTGCCAAGTCCCCAGACGGGAAAGGTAAAACCGCGCTGATCGACCTGGCGGCCAATGAGGCGCGCATCGAGGATCTTCTGCGACTGTTTGTCGAGAAGAATCGTCCGCCCATGTCGGGCAGTGTCACCTTCCGGGCGCGGGCCGAGATTCCACCGGGTCCACAAGAGTTCCTGAAAAAGGTGAAGTTGCGGGGAAACTTTGGAATCGCGGCTGGAAGTTTTTCGGATTCTTCCACGCAGGAAGGTGTGAACAAATTAAGCGCCGGTGCGCGGGGACAAAAAGAGTCTCCAGATCCCGAGACTGTTCTGACCGACTTGTCTGGAAGCGAGGATCTCATCGGTGGCATAGTTAGATTGTCCGATCTCTCTTTCGGAGTCCCCGGTGCAGCCGCGCGCCTGCATGGAACTTACAATCTGACCAGTTACAAGATTGACCTGCGCGGCCAGCTGAAATTGGATTCGAAAATCTCCAACACTGAAAGCGGAGCCAAGGCTCTCTTACTGAAGGCGATCCAGCCATTTTTCAAGAAGAGGAAGACCAAGGAAATTGTCCCGGTGCGCATATCTGGAACCTATCAGCATCCAACTTTTGGACTTGATCTGAAGGATAAGAATGCGCAAAACGTGTCGGTGCCCCGGCACTCGTCGGCCCGGAGCGTGCCAAACGCAGCTACCTCGGACAAGCCCTAAAGCAGGCGGACCATGTTTCGGACCCGCCGGATTTCTAAATGGTGGTGACGGCGGCAACAACGGCAGTTGTCGCACCATTTGCCGACCGTTCTGATTTTGCGCCAAGAATCCTGTCCGATAATGGACACTGCATTCCGCAGCCGGACAAGATTGCCTTCCGAAGAGTTCCCATTAAGACATGCATCCCTCAATGTTTCAATGGTATGCCGTCGCCCGCGCTTCGGCCTGCTGGGTGCATAATCTTTGGCGATGGACATCGCTCGGCCAGAATTCAAAAAGATAAAGCGACGCCGACAGATTATCGGTTTGGCCATTGGCATTGTGTGCCTGGGCGCGGTAACCGTTGCTGTTTCGCGGCTTAAACCAGCGGCTCCCGAAGTTGAGCGCAGCACGGTGTGGACCGATACGGTGAAGCGCGGCGCAATGCTGCGACAGGTCCGAGGCCTCGGCACTCTGATTCCAAGCCAGGAATTTATCCGTCAGATACCGGCAGAGACTGAAGCTACAGTCGTACGTATTCGCATGCTGCCCGGTTCGCAGGTGAAAGCCGACACCATTCTACTGGAGATGAGCGATCCCCAAGTCGAGCAGGCCGCGGTGGATACCAAACTTCAATTGAAGGCA
The DNA here is from genome assembly GCA_963717205.1 of uncultured Acidobacteriota bacterium. Taxonomy (GTDB): domain Bacteria; phylum Acidobacteriota; class Terriglobia; order Terriglobales; family Acidobacteriaceae; genus Sulfotelmatobacter. The sequence continues at coordinate 171,213 of CAVQVP010000005.1, forward strand.
GCGGATGCTGAATACCAAAGCCTGCGCGTAACCCTGCAAAGCAATCTCATGAATCAGAAGGCTGGCGCGGCCACAGTGAATGCCGACTACAGCCAAGCCAAACTTCAAGCCGATACCGACAAAGCACTCTACGATCTCGGGGTCATTTCGGGTCTCGCATACAAAAACTCCAAAAGCAGATCTGATGAGCTGACGACCAGGAACAATATCGAAGGCGAGCGACTGGATATCAACCAGAAGGCGATCGAGTCGCAAATGGCAGAGCAGCAAGCCAAGGTGGATCAGATCCGCGCTCTCGCTGAACTCAAGCAGAAGCAATTGGACGCTTTGAAGGTACGCGCGGGAATCGAAGGAGTTCTCGTCGATCTGCCTCTGCAGGTCGGGCAGCATGTGCTTCCGGGCACGATGTTAGCCAAGGTCGTCCAGCCGAATCACCTGATTGCCGCGTTGAAAGTCGCCGAGACACAGGCGCGCGATGTGCAGATCGGCCAGCCTGCGATGGTCGATACACACAACGGGACTATTTCCGGCACAGTGATGCGCGTCGATCCCGCGGTGCAGAACGGCACGGTAACCGTCGATGTGAAGCTCACCGGCGATTTACCGAAAGGTGCGCGGCCTGATCTGAGCGTGGATGGCACCGTTGATCTTGAACAATTAAGTAATGTTCTTTACGTCGGCCGCCCAGCTTTCGGCCAGGAGAGCAGCACGATCAGCTTGTTCAAACTTGACGCCGACGGAAAAGGCGCAGTGCGCGTTCCCGTGAAAGTTGGGCGGGCTTCTGTGAATTCGATCCAGGTTCTTGAGGGTTTGCACGAAGGCGACACTGTGATCCTTTCCGACATGTCGCGCAACGACAACACCGACCGCATCCGGCTTGACTGATCTCATCCGTGATAGCTCGCAATCGAGGAAGAAACTTATGACCGAAGCAGGACAATCGCTCATCAAGATTGAAGACCTGACAAAGGTCTTCTACACCGACGAAGTCGAAACCCATGCGCTCTCCGGAGTTCACCTTGCCATTCGCAAAGGGGAGTACGTGGCCATGTCCGGACCTTCCGGATGCGGCAAGTCCACTCTGCTTTCGATTATCGGCTTACTCGATACGCCGACCGGCGGGAAATATCACCTGAACGGCCAGCCCGTCGAGAACCTCGATTTCGCCGCGCGCTCCCGCATTCGCAATCAGGAAATCGGCTTCATCTTTCAGAGTTTCAATCTGATCGGCGATCTCACAGTCTATGAGAATGTCGAACTGCCTTTGACCTACCGGCAAAAGATGCCGTCTGTCGACCGTAAGCAGCGCGTTATGGAGTCGCTCGAGCGGGTGGGCATGGCGCATCGCGTTCGCCATTATCCCTCGCAGCTTTCTGGAGGTCAGCAGCAGCGCGTGGCAGTTGCCCGCGCGCTCGCGGGACATCCCTCCATCCTTCTCGCAGACGAGCCCACAGGAAATCTGGATTCTCGCAATGGCGAAGCGGTGATGGAACTGCTGCAAAACCTGCACCAGGATGGCGCGACCATCTGCATGGTCACGCACGACCCGCGCTTCGCCAAGCATGCGCAGCGCGAAGTGCACCTGTTCGATGGCAAGGTCGTAGCCGAGGAAGAACTCCAGAAGCTGATGCAGGATGCGAGCGCATGAACGTGGCGTTGTACTACGAGTGAGGAGTCAAATATTACTGGACTACTCCAAGATATCCGCTACGCGCTGCGGCAATTGCGCAAGAGCCCAGGATTCACCGCGGTTGCCGTTCTTACTCTGGCGCTTGGTATTGGCGCAAACACCAGCATTTTTACAGTGGTGAATGGGCTTCTGCTGAAGATGCTGCCAGTGAAGGCACCGCAACGGCTTGCGGTAGTGGGCGATCCTACACGCGTCGGCGGACGCTCCAACGGGACGCCGCGCGCGGATATCTTCTCTTATCCTTTATATAAAGAGCTTCGCGACCAGAACTCTGTCTTCGACGGCCTGTGCGCGGCTGCGACCGATCATCACATTGAAGTCGATTTCGGCCAAGGTCAACTTCCTGACGAAAAAATTACGGGACGCATGGTGAGCGGAAACTATTTCTCCGTGCTCGGCCTCCAACCCGCCGCTGGACGTTTGATCTCCGACACCGACGACACCGCCGAAGAAGCCAATCCTGTCTTGGTCCTCGGATACGAATACTGGCTACGCAAATTCTCTCTTTCTCCATCGATCATCGGAAAAGATATCCGGTTGAATGGGTTTCCCTTCACCGTGATCGGCGTAGCTCCCGCCGGATTCGACGGCGATGTCGTGGGCGAACGGACGGCTCTTTTTGTTCCTCTGAGCATGCAGCCGGAGATCGTTCGCGGACGCCACTGGCGCAACGCGGTAAATACATCATGGCTGTCACTGATCGGGCGCCTGAAGCCCAGCGCTACCCCCGGTCAAGCGGAAGCGAACTTGAACGTCGTGTTTCAGCACGGAGTGCGAGGAAGCTATGGAGCGGCTCTTTCGTCCGACGACCGGAAGGCGATTCAAGATATCCACATAAACGTGTCACCGGGGGGAAGTGGCCTTTCCGAGCTACGCAGCGACTACCGGATTCCGCTGCTTCTGCTGATGGGAATAGTCGGCCTGGTGTTGTTGATTGCGTGCGTCAACGTTGCAAACTTGTTGCTGGCGCGGGCCAGGGTGCGCAACAAAGAGATCGCCATTCGCCTGGCCATTGGAGCAAATCGCAACCGCGTGCTGCAACAGCTCCTCACGGAAAGCGCTCTGCTCGGCCTTCTCGGGGGGATGGCCGGTTCGGTGCTTGCGATCTGGGGTGTAAGACTTCTGGTTGGAATTTTGGGATCTGACACAATTCTTCCACTCTCTCCCGACTGGCGAGTGCTCGCATTTACGGTCACAGTATCTCTGCTTACCGGGATCGCTTTCGGGTTGGTTCCTGCCTTGCAAACGATGAAGGTACGCGTCTCGCCGGCCCTGAAAGATGCGAACCGATCGACACGCGAAACGGGATCCAAATTCGCTTGGGGGAAGAGTTTGATCGCAGGGCAAGTAGCGCTCTCGCTGCTTGTGCTCTTCGCGGCGAGCCTGCTGGTCCGCAGCCTGCAGAAGTTGATCACGCAGGATTTCGGCTACACCCGCGATCACCTGATCATCGCGAGGATTGACCCCACGGCGGCCGGTTACAGTCGCGACGGGATGAAGCTGCTCGCCCAGAAACTCATCACTCGTCTCGTGGGCACTCCCGGAGTGCGAACTGTGGCCTACTCAGCTAACGGAGTATTTGCCGGCACTGAATCCGGCGAAGCGATTATTGTCCCCGGATTCACCGGCACCCCGCAGGATCGCGCCGCGATGGAAGACTACGTTGGCCCGGATTACTTCGAGGTGGTGGGCATTCCCATCCTTGCGGGGCGCGGAATCGAAGCCCAGGATGCGGGGACATCGGCGCGCGTTGCCGTTGTGAACGAAGCCATGGTCAAGTACTTCTTCGCTGGACAAGACCCCGTAGGACGCCAATTCCGAATTGACGATCAGGATTGGCTCGACAAGCCAATTACGATTGTCGGCATTTCCCGCGATGCGAAAGTTTATGAGGGTAGCATCCGCGAGGCGGTCAAGCCGCGTTTTTATCTCGCTTTTCAGCAAGTGCCTGAGCCTTTTCAAATCGTGATCGAGGCGCAGACCAGTGGCGAACCATCTGAGGCCCTTGCAAGCGTTCTAAGTCAGATCAGAGCCACCGATCCTCATCTGCCAATCCCATTTGTGAAAACGCTCGACAGCCTGGTCTTCGAGAGAGCCGGGGATCAGATCGCTCTGGCCAAGCTTTCGTCATTCTTCGGCGGATTAGCGTTGTTGCTTACTTGTATCGGACTCTACGGCGTGATGTCATACACAGTCGCTGGGCGCACACGGGAAGTTGGTGTGCGCATCGCGCTGGGGGCGCGGCGCAGTGATGTGATGGAGTTGGTGCTTCGCGAGGCCATGCTGCTGGTAGCCATCGGTCTTGTGATCGGAATTCCTCTGGCGCTGGCCAGCACCCGGGTGTTGCACAGCTTTCTGTTTGGATTGAAGAGCTCAGATCCTCTTTCTTTGATCGCGGTTATTTTGCTGCTGGGGTTAGTGGCAGCGATCGCAGGATTCATTCCGGCGCGGCGCGCGGCTAGGATCGATCCCATGGTGGCACTGCGGTACGAATGAGAACTTTGTAATAGAAGTGACGAAACTATGATTCAACTTAAAAATTTGGAACGCAGTTATAAGAGTCCCGCCGGGCAGTTCTGGGTGCTTCGGCGCGTCAACCTGGAGATTCGCGAAGGTGAGTTCATCACCATCATGGGGCCGTCGGGTGCCGGCAAATCTTCCCTGCTGAATGTGTTGGCTCTGCTCGACGACGGATGGCAGGGCGAGTTCTGGTTTCGCGAACAGGCTGTTCATGAGATGAAGCGCAAGCAGCGCGGTGAACTCGCCAAGAAAAATATCGGAATGGTATTTCAGAGCTATCACCTGCTCGACGACCTTACGGTGCGGGAGAACATCGATCTTCCGCTCTCTTATAAAGACATTCCGCACAGCCAACGGCAGGGCATGGTGGCGGACACGCTTGATCGTTTTCAGATGGTAGCCAAAAAAGACTTATTTCCCAGCCAGCTTTCTGGTGGACAACAACAGCTGGTGGGAATTGCGCGAGCCGTGATTCACAAACCAGCGCTCTTACTCGCCGATGAACCTACCGGAAATCTACATTCCTCGCAGGCAAAAGAAATCATGGAACTTTTCCGCGGACTCAATCAGCAGGGGACAACAATCGTCCAAGTCACGCATTCCGACGCGAATGCTGCATACGGTTCGCGGACCATTCAACTACGTGATGGCTGGGTGGTAAGCGACACTGCGAATCCCGAATTGCAGCCACAAGAGGTGGTGAAGCAATGAGGAGTTCGCCCTGGGGTTTGATCAAGCGGCTTCTGGCGTGGTTCCTGATTGGCCTTACTGCCATCGCCGGAGCCCAGACCAACGATGCCGTCGTCTCCGATATGCCTAAGTCGCGCAATCCTTTTAGCGCGTATTCACCGAGCGATGTGCCTGAACCGCAGCTAGCCAATTCTCCGTTGCTCACTCAGCTCATCCGTGACGGAAAGTTGTATTTGTCGCTCAAAGATGCGATCCGGCTGGCGATTGAGAACAATCTTGACCTGGCCATCGCCCGCTACAATCTGCCGATCGCGAACATGGACATTCTGCGCACGCAAGCTGGCGGAGTTTTTCGTGGCGTGAACGCCGGAGTTGTGCAAGGTACTCCTGGTGGCGGAGTGGGCGGATTTGGTACCGGAGCACCTGGCGCGGGCGCGGGCGGCACGACTGCCGGCGCAGGTGGCGCAGGAGCTGGCGCTTCCGGCCTGGTGCAATCGACGTTAGGCACGGGCGCTCCGGTCGCTTCCTACGATCCGGCAATCATCGCGTCCGTGGGCGCAGAACATCAAACTACTCCTCTGGCCAATTTGCAGATCTATGGAGTGCCGCTGTTGCAACTCAATACCGGACAAGCCAACGTTGGCTACTCGCAAGCCTTCCCGACCGGGACCAGCATTTCTTTCCAGTTCAACAATAATCGCCAGACCACGAATAGCCCTTTCTTCAACCTGTCTCCGGCCCTGGGTTCGATGTACCGCTTTTCATTTCAACAGGAATTGCTCTCCGGATTCGGCTTTGGCCCGAATCTTCGTTATCTCCACATCGCAAACAATAACAAGAAAATTTCCGACATCGCTTTCAAAGATCAGGTTATCGCCACGGTCACGCAGATCGAAAATATCTATTGGGACCTGGTGAATGCATACGAGCAGGCACAGGTCAACGAGCAATCGCTGGCCTTCGCGCAACAATCGCTCGACAATGCAAAGAAGCAGCTCCAGTTGGAGAGCGTTCCGGCAATGGATGTCATGCGCTCCGAAGCTGAGGTTTCAAGGCGCGATCAAGACTTGACCGTTGCGAAAACGAGCTTGCAATTACAAGAGCTGCTGACCAAGAACGCGCTGACCAAAAGTCTTGATGATCCAAGGCTTGAAGCTGTAACGGTCGTACCTACGGATCGTCTGCAATCCGTCCAAACGCTTCCTGTGCAGCCCGTCCAGGACCTAATCGCGCAAGCGCTTCACGATCGCCCTGAACTTAGCGAGTCCGATATCGACCTGGTCAACCGCCAAATCAGCCGCCAGGCTGCCAAAAACGCATTACTGCCGTCGCTATCGTTGGTGGGTTTCTATGGCGGATCGGGGTTGGCAGGGCCGCTGAATCCGGCTTTCAACATTCAGGGCGAGACGAATAGTTCCAGCGTTCCCTCCGACTATTCGGGCGCATTACAAAATGCATTCAACAACACCGCGCCCGATTATTACATTGGGTTCAACGTAAACATTCCGATCCGAAATCGCGTAGCAAAAGCCGACCAGTACCGTTCCGAGCTCGAATACCGTCAGGCCCAACTGCGGCGCGAAGAGCTGCGAAAGCAAATCAGGATCGAAGTGCGCAACGCCGAATATGCACTCCAACAAACGGCCGCCCGCGTGGATGCGGCTCGCAAAGCGCGCGACCTGGCGCAGCGTACTTTTGAAATCACACAGAAAGAACAAACGCTCGGGGCGGGCTCGACTTTTCAGACCATGACGGCGCAGCGCGACCTCGCCCTTTCGGAGCTGGACCTTGTCACAGCCATGACGGTTTACGAAAAAGCTAAAGTTGAACTGGAACGTGCAACCGCAAGCACGTTGGAACATAATGGAATCGAAATTCAGGACGCGATCAGAGGCGAAGCTAGCAACGGCACAATCGCCAATCCCGCCCCATAAATGATGCCCACCTCCTCCAAACCGCGAGACGTCAGTATTCCGCTGCTAACCAAAAGCATCACGAATGCTCCGCGGATTCTGGCTGCGGACGACCAGCAGGACATCCTTGAAGCTATCGAACTGCTGCTAAAGCCGCAAGGCTACAAGGTGGATGTAGTGCGCTCTCCTGTGTTGGCTCGCGAAGCGCTGGCAAACGATTCCTACGACGCCGTATTGATCGACCTCAACTATACGCGCGACACAACCTCGGGCCAGGAAGGGCTCGATCTACTCTCGGAGATTGTTGGAATCGATAGCACGCTACCGGTCATTGTGATGACAGCATGGGGCAATGTCGAATTGGCGGTGGAAGCGATGCGCCGTGGGGCCCGCGATTTTATTCAGAAGCCATGGGAAAATGAGCGCCTTCTTTCCATTCTGCGCACGCAAGTCGAGCTGCATCGCGCGCTGCAGGAGTCGGCGCGCCTGGCTGCGGAGAACCGCTTACTCAGCGCGCAGGGGCGGCCTGAGTTTATCGCGACCTCGCCCGCAATGTCATCGGTGCTCGAGGCGATGGTCCGTATCGCGCCATCGGAGGCAAATGTCTTAGTCACTGGCGAGCATGGCACCGGAAAAGAGGTGGTTGCGCGAACCGTTCATGCCCTGTCGCTGCGAGCCACGCGTACTTTTGTTGCTGTTAATACGGGCGGCTTGGCCGAAGGGCTGTTCGAGAGCGAATTGTTTGGCCATGTAAAGGGCGCGTTCACCGACGCTCGTACCGACCGCATCGGTCGATTCGAATTGGCGAATGGCGGTACCGTTTTCCTTGACGAAATTGGAAACGTACCTCTACGACAACAATCCAAATTGCTGCGCGTGATCGAATCGGGAGAATTAGAGCGTGTGGGATCCTCGCGCAGCGTGCGGGTTGATGTCCGCATCATCTCAGCCACAAACGCGGACCTTCAAGCTGCCAGCCATGCCGGACAATTTCGCGAAGACCTTCTGTTCCGCCTCAATACGGTCGAACTCCACCTGCCGGCATTGCGGGAGCGCAGGGAGGACATCCCGGTGCTCGCCATGCACTTTCTTTCGCAGTATGCTTCGCGTTATCGGCGGCAGATTCATGGCTTTGACGCGTCCGCACTCCAAACGCTTATCCACTATGCGTGGCCGGGCAACGTTCGGGAATTGGAGCATACCATCGAGCGAGCCGTGCTGATGTGCCGCACCGAGCAGATTCAGCCTGCCGACCTTGGATTGCAACGCCCGTCCTCACAGAACCTGGAAGAGTTGAGTCTTGAGGCGGTTGAAAGTATTCTGATTCGCAAAGCGCTACAGCGCTTTCAGGGTAACGTCAGCCAGGCAGCAGAAGCACTGGGCCTGAGTCGCGGCGCCCTCTACCGGCGGATGGAAAAGTATGGGCTCTAGCCCGGGCACGGGTGATTCATCCAAACGAAATCTGCGAAAACCAGCGCGAGCACCTTTTGAACACAGGATCATTCGTTTCTCCGCCTTGCTGATCGTGCCCGGCTTGCTGGTCAGCGGCATTCTTGTCTGGATCCAGCCCTGGACATTCGAATCGAAGGTATTGCTGCTCGGCGGCGAGATGTTGGTTTGCTTGCTGATTGGCGTCGCACTGCATGAACACATCGTTCGCCCGCTGCAAACCCTCACTAACGTTGTTGGGGCTCTGCGGGAAGAAGATTACTCCTTTCGCGCGCGGCTCGCCGTTCCTGAAGATGCTCTTGGCGAGCTCTCACTCGAAGTAAATGCGCTTGCCGATCTGCTCGCTCAACACCGGACTGGAGCGATCGAGGCGACCGCGTTGCTGCAACGCGTGGTAGAAGAAGTGGACATTCCAATTTTCGCCTTTGATCCCGCGGATAAACTGCGTCTTGTGAGCTCGGCTGGAGAGAAGCTTCTCCGGAACTCCTCTTTGCAATTACTCGGCAAGACCGCCTCGGAGCTTGGCTTGCAGAGCGCTTTGTCTTGTGAAAACGAAACGCTTGTGCAACTGCATTTCGGCAGCGATGCCCGCTGGTTTGTGCGGCGCAGTCCGTTTCGACAACAGGGAATCCCGCACACGCTCGTCGTGCTTTCGGATGTAAGCCGGGCGTTGCGCGAAGAGGAGCGCGGAGCCTGGCAACGACTGATACGAGTGATCGGTCATGAGTTAAATAACTCACTGGCTCCAATTAAATCGATTGCCGGCAGCCTGGGCACGCGGCTGTCGCAAATGAATGTGGAACCCGAGCAACGCCAGGATTTTGAACGCGGCCTGAGTATTATCGAGGCACGCGCGGCATCCTTGAATCGCTTTCTGCAAGCCTATCGCCAGTTAGCGCAAATGCCTTCGCCGGTTTTGCGGGAGTGTTCGATATCCGATCTGGTGAAACGTGTCGCCGCTCTCGAATCTAGGGTTGCCCTCACGGTGATTCCGGGTCCCGACGTTCCATTAATGGCAGATTCCGACCTGCTCGAACAAATGCTCATTAATTTGCTGCGCAACGCCGCCGAAGCTCTGCTGGAACCGACCACATCCGAGCGGAATGGCAATAAGTCCACGAACTCTCCCGAGAATTCGGGAGCGCAAATTACTTTGACTTGGAAGCTGGCCGAGAAAGATGCAGTTCTTACTATCGAAGACAACGGGCCTGGACTGATGAACCCCGGCAACGTCTTCGTTCCCTTCTATACCACGAAACCACAAGGCAGCGGTATTGGGCTTGTGCTTTCGCGCCAGATTTGCGAGGCGCATGGCGGCCGCCTCGAGTTATCCAATCGTCTGCCGGGGCCTGGTTGTACTGTGAAAGTCTTTCTGCCGCTCAGAGCTTCGCTCAAGACTGACGAATAGCCGAAAACTCGAGAAAGGACCCTCGGTCAGGAACTGAACTTCGACGACCGAATCTGAAGAAATATTAACCTCATCTTCATCAACCCGTAATAAGCCCCGCATAGCATTCTCCGTCATCCTGGAAAAGAGGATTTTGCCTTTCGTGGAGCCGACCGCTATGAAGCTTCTGCCCTAAGTCCACGGCAGTCGTAGCAGGCTCCACGTGGCCGTCCCGAGGAGCGTCACCATGAAAATCCTGAATTCATACCGGATCCCTTCTGTCATCTCGAAATCTGTTGGCTCAAAAATGGCGGTTGCACTGCTTTTCTCTCTGTTCCTCGTTCTAGGGACACCTGCGTTCGCCCAAATCGATCGCGCAGTGCTTGAGGGCACAGTGAGTGATCAGAGCGGAGCCACCATAAGTAGGGCGAAGGTTAAGATCGTCGCCGCAGACACGGGGATTACGCAGGAGCAGACTACGAATTCGAAAGGCTACTACCGCTTTCCCGGCCTCGCCGTTGGCGGCTACTCGGTAGCGGTCACACATACGGGATTCAAGACCAAAATCATTGACGACGTGATTCTCCAGGTTGGTCAAACGAGAACTCTGGACACGACGCTGGAAGTTGGCGCGATCGCAGAAAAAGTAGAGGTACATGCTTCCGCAGCGCCCGAGAACCGCAGCACCGCGGAAGCATCCACGGTCATCACCGCTGAACAGATCGCTGATCTTCCCAACAACGGGCGCGACTGGTCCAGCTTCACGCTGCTTGCACCTTTCGCGCAAGATGACGGCGGAGGCGACCAGCGTACCATCCGATTTGCCGGACGCGCGCGCGACGACAACAACTTTCAGATCGACGGCGTCGACGCCGGCGGTATTCAGGAGCAAGCGCAAAAATCGCAAACGCGTTTGCAGATTTCCCAGGACGCGATTGAGGAATACCGCGTAAACAGCGCCTTGTACGATGCGGAGTACGGCACGCAAGCGGGCGGCCAGATCGATGTGGAAACCAAGCACGGCACCAACGACTGGCATGGAGGTGTCTTCGGCTACTTGAGAAATTCAGCTTTTGATGCCCGGAATTTCAACGATTTCAACGTTTTGGGCCTCCCCGCCATTCCGCCGTTTCGATACGGGCAATACGGGATGTCGCTGGGCGGTCCGGTTAAGAAGGACAAGCTGTTCTTCTTCTTAAACTACGAGGGTCTTCGGCAATACGGAGCGACGACGAATCAACTCCTTGTACCTAACCCGATCACGGCGCGAGCTACTCTTGCCAAGTCGCCGCAGATGTGTTCTATCCTTCAGGCCTACGCATGGCGTGCGTCGACTGGCGCCATCGGAAACTGCAGCCCATTACATGTCTATCCTGACACCGCCTTCGCGGATCAAACCAACGCTGCCAACCCCCTCCCAGATTCCGACCTGCTTACTGCCCCGGCGCCCACCACAGTCCACGAAGACACGTGGCTTGTCCGGATGGACTACAAGATCAATGACAGGACGATGCTATATGGCAGCGCGCATCGGGATATCAGTCTGGTGAGCGGTACGAATGGCAGCGGCTCTCTTCCCTATGACCTCATTCAGACGATCAATCATCCTGCAGGATACTATCTTGCCGTGCAGAACACTTTTTCGCCGCGGCTGCTGAATGAGGTCAAGGTGTTCATAAACCGTGCCCCGTTCATCAATCCACAAATCCCACCTTTGCCTTACTCGGTGACCACGAATAACTGGGTCACCATCAACAATAATCAGGCGGATCATGAAATCGGCACCACTTATGGCATTGTCGACAACTTAACTTTCGTACACGGCCGGAACACATTCAAAACGGGCATGGAGATTCGCCGGGTTCGGCTTAATCAGGGCCTGACCGCCGGCAACACCCTTTCTTTTGCGGACAATAGCAGCACTGCGGACACAGGGTTTATAAATGCGGACCTTTACGGAATCTCGTATACCGATACTTGGTGTTGTCATAAGCTCCGCCGCACGTTCTACATTCCCTATTTCCAGGATGAGTGGAAGGTCACTCCCACTCTGACCCTGAACCTGGGCATTCGCTGGGAGTACTACGGCGTGGCGCACGAGGCCGACAATCGCACCACAGTCTTCGATGTCAGCGAATTTCATGGAGTCTGCTTCGGCTCAGCCTCCACTTGGCGATTTGCCCTTCCCGCTCCGATTCCTACCCCCATCAATACTCCGTCGTGCCCCAAGGATCCCGCTCTTTACAACGCGGACTACAGGAACTTCGATCCTCGCGTCAGTTTTGCCTGGGCGCCGAGCATGTTTCACGGAAAAACGGTAATTCGATCGGGCTTCGGGATCTACCATGGTGCGGCGCAGAATGACGATCTGAACGCTGGGCTGGAGAGCGACCGGTATACAGCGTTCGCCAATTTCGATCCAAACGGCCCCGGCACGCCGCTAGTGCCAGGCTTTCAGCAAGTGAATCCCGACCTCAGCAGCCTGCCCATTACACCGCAGCAGCAACCTCGCGCCTTGCAGCGACACGGGCGCCGCGATCTTTATGTCGAGACTTGGGGCCTCACTGTCGATCGCGAACTGCCGTCTAACTTCCTGGCATCGGCCCAGTACCTGGGATCGCGGGGAGTACGCTTGTTTTCGCGGGGTGGGGTAAATTTCTGCAGCACGCCGCCGCAGGGGACGGACGCGGCCGGCAATCCCAATTGCACTCGGCCGCTCGACCAATACTATCCCGGAGGCGACCCCTACGGTTCGGTTGACTACAAATCCGACATTGGATCCAGCACTTACAACGCACTTTTGCTGAGCCTCGAGCGGCGCTTTTCGAACGGTCTATCCTTCCAGGGCCGCTATACCTGGTCCCATTCCATTAACGATGGATCGGTCGGCGGCGGGGAATCGAACGGTCCAGAGAACGTGAATTGCCTGCCCTGCGACAAGGGCCCGAGCGTTTTCGATGTTCGCAACAACGTCACGGTCAATGCTGTTTACGAGCTGCCTTTTGGGCCCGGAAAACATTTCATGAATAGCTCCGGCGTGTTAGGCAAGATTGTCGGAGGATGGCAAATGAGCAGCCTCGGCATCTGGCACACTGGTCATCCCCTCACGATCACAATGATAAATTTCTCGCCAGACCAGTTGCCTGACGGAAACGATCAAACCACTCAAAGGCCCGACTTGGTTCCTGGGGTCCCGATACTCTTGCCAGGAGGCGTGCACGATCACACCCTTCCTATCAATCCCGCGGCTTTCGCTCCACCTCCGCTGGCTCCTGGCGGTGTCGCCGATGCTAGCGGGAATTGCGTTGATACCTGCGGCCTCATAAGCAGGTTTGGGGATGCGCCGAACGGGCTGATCCGGGCATTGAACACATGGCAGATCGACTTGGCGCTAACCAAGGAGACCAAGCTGACCGAGCGCGTGTCGATGGAGTTTGGCGCGCAGGTATTCAATATCCTCAATCACACACAATACGGCGATCCGAATCCCAACAATCTGAGTTTCGACTACACTCAGCCGACGGACAGTCTGGGTAATCCGATACCCAATAAATGGATACTTCAACCGACCGCCAGCCTTGGCCTGATCGATACCACCGTGAATTTCAACAATAACAATGACAACGCCGCGTCTCCCAATACCGGCACCGGCCTGCCACGACAAATTCAACTCATGCTGCGCTTCAAGTTCTGAAGAGAGAACATCCATTACAGCTTCAGGTTCCTTTCAGGTTGAAGGGTTAGTGTTTCTTCGCGGAGTATTCGAGGACAATCATGAGAAGCAGAATCGTCAAATTATTGCAAGTGTGGCCAATCTTTGCAGTCGTAGCCATTTTGGGCTCGGTTGCTTCAATAGCCGTCGCTGCGGACGGATACAACATCACCAAGAAAATTCCGATTCCCGGTCAGGGTAGTTGGGACTATCTCACCGTGGATGAAACCGCGCGGCATTTGTATGTATCCCACGGAACGCAAGTGGAAGTGTTGGACATAGATTCCGAATCCATCGTTGGAAATATTCCGAAGACGCCCGGTGTCCACGGCATTGCGATAGCAGCGGAGCTGGGACGTGGATTCGTGAGCAACGGGCAGGCCTCGAACGTTACGATTTTCGATTTGAAGACGCTGAAGCCCATCGCCGACGTTCCAACTGGCCAGAAGCCGGACGCCATCATTTACGATCCAGCTTCGTCGCGAGTCTTTGCCTTCAACGGTGGCAGCAATAGCGCGACCGCCATTGATGCTGCCACGGGCAAAGTAGCGGGTACGATCGATCTCGGCGGCGGACCTGAATTTGCTACCGCGGACGGCAACGGCTTCGTTTACGACAATCTGGAAGATGAGAGTTTGGTGTTGAAGATCGACTCGCGGAACCTCACAGTAGAACAGCGCTGGCCCACTGCGCCGTGCGCTTCCCCCAGTAGCATGGCGATGGACCGCGCCAACCGGCGCTTGTTCATTGGTTGCCGCAGCAAAGTGATGGCCGTCATGAATGCGGACTCTGGCAAGGTGATCACCACGCTGCCCATCGGCGATCATGTGGATGCCACGGCTTTTGATCCGGAAACAAAGCTAGTCTTCAACTCCAACGGCGAAGGCACGATCACAGTGATTCGCGAAGAGAGTCCCGACAAGTACTCAGTGGTCGAGACCGTGAAGACTCTGCCGCGCGCGAAAACCATGGCGCTGGATCCGAAGACGCATCGGCTTTTCCTCTCCACAACCGAGGCAGGGCAATTCGAAGTGTTGGTGGTGGGGAAGTAGCAGATAGATCAGTCAATGGCGTAACCTTTTCACTATGCATTTACAAGAGAGATTTTTTACGCGCAAACTTCCGCTCCTATGCATGACAGTGATCCTGCTCGCGTTCACTGCATGCACAAAGAGATCTGCCGCGCAGACATCGGTTGATTTGCAACTCAACGTCAACGCTCCACTCCGGTTCGTCGCGTACGGCGACACTCGGTTTCACGACCCCAAAGATACGGAGGCCGCGAATCCTGCCGTGCGCGTGGCGCTGGTGCAGGCCATCGCTGAGGTCAAGCCTGCATTCGTTTGTTTCACCGGAGACATCGTCTACAACGGATATGACGCGAACGATTGGAAGGTTTGGGATAGCGAAACCGCGATCTGGCGCGAGAAGAAGATTCCGGTCTATCCTGCCCTTGGCAACCACGACCTGCACGGAGATGAGAAGATTGCGCTGGGCAACTATTTCCAGCGCTTTCCTGAGCTGAAGAACAGCCGCTATTACTCCGTGAGAGCCGCTAATGCGCTGATTCTTGTGCTCGATAGTTCGCTCGACGAAATCTCGGGACCGCAGGGCCAATGGCTGGCCTCGAAACTGGATAACATTCCATCCGATGTGGATTTTATCTTCCTGATGTTTCACCATCCGCCGTACACCAGTTCCTCGGACGCAAAAATGTTTGGTGGAGGGCATTCCGCGCGATCCACGGAACAGGGTCTGGCTAAGATGCTCGAGGAGCGCCAGGCTCACGTCCGCGTCCGCTTCGTAGTCTTTTCTGGACACGTACACAACTACGAGCGACATCAGTACGGCGGCGTCACTTACTTTGTTTCCGGTGGCGGAGCGGCTCATGCTTACCCGATCGAGCGTGCCCGCGACGATCCGTATCAGAGCAAGGAGATCAACTATCACTATCTCCTCGTCGAGGTTGACCATCAGCAATTGAAAATTACGATGAATCGACTGCAGCTGGACAATGGCAAAGAGGTGTGGACGCAGCCGGATTCCGTGACCGTTGCGGCGGTTGACCCAAGCCCTAGGGTTTCTAAGTAATGGCGGAAGCGAATGGGGATCGAACCCACCGGTGACGGGGTTGACTCGCCGCCCGCGGGTTTTGAAGATCACTCAGTGTGTTTTGATGCGTTATGAAAACTCTCTACTCTGTCTGATCCATCAACCGTTGGCCAGAAGCGCGTTCTGATTCGTTCTGATCGACGGCTGACGCATTTTGAACATGGAACTATCACGTTTTTATCACACCACTTGTCTTTGACCTAAAAGGCGCATTAGCGCACATCGGCGTACAAAAGAAGCGGGCCGATGCCAATGGCGGCACCGGCCTCTTTTACTCGAACTTGGCTTCACGAGCCAACATCAGTGCGTCTATCACTTTCCACTGCCCGTTAGCGCCACCTTCTGCGGACTGCCGCCGGCGTTGTCACTAATCGAAACGGCGCGACGGCGAGATCGAGTACACCGTCACGGTTTATGTCCCCTAACGCGACCCACGCGGGCGAAGCGCCAACGCCATAGCTTGCCGAGCTCTTGAACGTGCCATCACCATTTCCAAGCAGAATCGCCACCGTGTTGTTCGTGGTTGGGACCACCAAATCGAGTTTTCCGTCATTGTTAACGTCCTCCATCGTTACCCAGTTAGCCCCCACGACTGGATATGCCAACCGGCGTCGCGGTGCTACTTGGAAATGGAGACGGGACGCTCGGGGCGCTATCTTCTGGAGCGACTTCTATTCGAGTGGGAGTGCCTGCAGTGCAGCCGCTGACCATGAGCGACAAGCCAGACTGTCAAGGCAGCACGAAATCAACTTTGATTCGGGTTACAAACCGTACCGCGCGGCCGTTTTGCAGAAGCGGTCTAAAGCGCCACTTGCGAACCGCATCGGACGCGGCGATTGCCAGCATTGAGTTTCCACTAATCACGGTAAGCTCCTGCACCCCACCATCTTTACCCACGTTTGCTTCCAAGATGACCAGTCCATGAATGTGCTGTTGTCTTGCCGCCTCTGGATATTCCGGTTCAACGCCCTGGAGTAGTCGCGCTTCTGCTTTTCCCTGAGTCGCGGACGGCTCGTTAAGGGCCTCGACTTGATCCTGGATGGTCTCACCGGATTCCGGGCTGGAGGGACCCACATTTTCCAACGGTTTCAGCTGGAAGATAACTTTTCCGTTTTCATAAACTACCAAACTGTCGGGGGGCGCTTCGGGGTTTATGGCCTTCGGGGGGACTGGAGCTGGAGGGCGGCTTGGGGTGGCATGGCTATTCTCCTCGGGTTGAGCGATAGGATCCGGCCTTGCGGTGATCCTTAGCGCCGGACGTGCGCCCACTGCCTGTGAGACAGAGCCAGCAACCGCAGGTCCTTTCTTACCCATAATCCCTGGCCACGTGATCCGGCCGAGCATCCACCCCAGTAGCAAGGCAAAAGCAATCAAGACAATAACCGGCAACCGCTTCCACGGATCATGAAGCCGGAATTGGGCAGTCTTTACTTCGGGTGGCCTCACCCGGAATGACTCAAAACACGCATTCATGTTATCGGCGGCAGTTTGGGGCCCGTTCTCTGGCGGGCGAGTTGGGATCTCCGTCGCGCAGTTAAGATCGATCAGTACTTGCCGCGAAAGGCCGTGCAGAATTTGAACATCACGGTCTCCGAAGGCTCCTGGGCGTGAGGAGAAAATCTCAAAGAGTCCAACTAACTCGCCCTGCTTGAGGAGGGGGAAGATGAGGAACGAGCGAATCTCATGACGCCGGCACACGACGGCATCGGCACGAGAGTCGGCCTCAGTGTCGTCGCACCGCAGCGCTTCGCTGGGCTGGATGCAGTCGCCCGGCAGTTCGAAAGGCGCACCTAGCTCCGGAGCACTCTCTCCCGTTCTGGCACGGCAGACCATTTCCTCTCCGCGCCTCAGAGCGATTGCCGCCGCACTCGCGTTTGTCGCCTGGCACGCTTGCTTGGCAATATCGCTGAGTACAAGGTCGAGCGCCGCATCTGCCGATACTGCTCCGCCGTGTGCGCATATCGTGCTCGCCAAATACGACAGGAAAGCCCCGGAACTTCGATCATCTTCTTCTAGCCTCGGCAAGGGAACCTGGAAGCCACCACCCTTCAATCTGCTAACGGCTCCATTATTGTTGGTCACGTTTCGCTTATCGTCGACAATTGGATGTTCCACGTCTCCGTCGAGCCCTCCGCTCGTGGTCAATCGCTCGCCTTCCCCAGTGGCAGATGGCGACGGACTATCCGTCTGACTTTGCTGCAGCGCAAATGCGCAAGCCAACAGCGTCTGGAGGAATTCCCGATCAACAGTAAGAGAATTGCTCATACTCGGAGTGCTGCGATTCTGCGGCCGCAGATACTGGGTAGGCGTTGGCAGGCGAGCGCGGGCGAACCAGTTTCGCGGCCAGCCTGCCGAGTTTCTCACCGGGCGAATGCACTGTCAATGGGGCAGTATCTGAGTTAGCGTTCTTTGACGGCTGGCCCACAGCATGTAGTGAATTGCTCGCAGAAAGTAGCGTCAGCAGATGGTGGCCCTGGCTCCCGATGTAGCTTGCGGTGAGCACCGCACGAAGCAGCAAACACCAGGACCGCTGCGCATCACGCGCACCTAGCTCGCGGCCACCACGAACATGCAATGCACCACGCTACGGAAAGCGGCCAAGGCTCACGTGAAGATCATGGGAAGTGAAGACGGCCCATATTTAATTAGTCACAAGCCCCATCGAGGAAGCCCCTGTAGGAAAGCCGGATTCCCCCCGTAGAAGCCGCGCTGCCCCAGCCAGAGTAGCTGTCCAAAATACCTAGCATTGCGACTCCCCGGGTGAGTAGCGCAAGGACTGTGCAAATGATGCCGATCCGGCTGGCTCACATCCTAACACTTCCGTGCGATAGGATTTCACCGTTCGTGCGATTGTGAAGTGGCTCTCCGGCGAGCATTATGGCGCTACATTCAACCAAAATATTTCAAGGAAGTCCCCCATGACCGCATGGAACCTTGCCGAAGAACGCAATCAGCTCAAACAGTTTGAATTGATAGCTGCTGGCCACTCACGTTCCGGAAATCGGGAACTCGCCACCCGATTTAACGACCTCATCCGGGCTACTAAACATAAGATCGCCGCGCTCGAAAAGCTCGAACAACTCCAGCAGCGCCCTAAATCCAAGACGGCATAGGGCCAGTCTGCGAAGAGTTCACTCCTCAAGCACGACACCTCCCCGCTTGATTTGCTCAGCCTGGTGACGACAGCACTCACCGAGCTTTTTCGTTCACGGCAGGTTGAATTACGCAAGGATCACCAACTGCGGCACGACCCGCAATGATGGCACCGACTGCAGTCGGGCGCTGAGCGAACAACAAAAAGTCCAGACCACACCAGCCAACCGCAGATTGCAGTGCCTCATAAAGGCGTTGGGCGAATTTGCGATCGGTTTCGCCATAGCTTATGAAAGTGGATTGAAGAAGGTGAAACATTGACTCCTCCGACAATGACCTTGCGCAGTCAATCATATATTCGACGAAAATCGGTGCTGTGCCTATCCGTAATAAACAATCCTTCAGCTGGGGAGCCTTGATGGATCGGACGACTGTCCGGTGGTCGACATAGCTCGGGGCAGTATGTACGAGGCCGGGAGACCTGCACAGAGAAACAAACGAAACATCGAGAAGTGACGTATGGTCCAGCTGATCTCCTTCAAAGTCACAGTCGCGAAGTACGCTTGACTCGAAGTGGGTATTGCGAAGGTTAGCTCCTTGGAAACTTGACTGCGTGAGATTTGAGGAACCAAAATCTGCCCATGACAATTCTGTGTTCTCGAAATTTGCATTCGTTAGGTTTCCGTCAAAATGAGTAAAGGCAATACGCACGGTTTGGCTAACGGATCACTGTCGCGATGCACTGAAACAATGGCGCGAATTTCTCGGCGCCAATTCTTCTCCATTTGTCTTCCCCTGCCCGCGAAATCCGTCTGCGCACTTCCGTGACTACAAGACAGCTTGGCGCACAGCTTTAAAGAAGATGATTGAGCAACCGGCGGATTTATGACTTACGTTCGAAGTTCGCCTCGCGCGCCAACCAGTGCCGTGCTACCGGATTGACGGTTTCGCAGCATTGGATGCGGCTCGAAATGCTCACAAAAACGGAAGACGGCTAGTTCAATGACATTTAGCGCGCGACAAAAATCACGCACACAACTATCACGATTTCATCACGCAGTGCCTCAAAAATGTTGCAGTCTCATGTTGCAACGAAATCAGCGGCCACTGCTAATTCATTGAGAACAAAGTGGCGGAAGCGAATGGGAGTCGAACCCATCGGTGACAGGGTCACCTGCCGCCCGCCGGTTTTGAAGACCGGGACGATCACCGGACCGCATGCGCTTCCATCCTGCTCAATTCATTCAATCTACCGTACTTACACCTTGATTGCACCAAGGCGTATTTCCTTTGACGCACGCTCTTCTCCACGTTAGTCGTTCCGAACCGGTTCCGCTGCTGCCCGAGAAACCTACGCAAAAGTTAGCGGACGCACTTCGGGAGTGGATTGGCAAATGATGACTTTGAACCGCTGGGAGCAATGCGGTTCAGGAGATGTGCGGCGCTCGATCGCGAAGCGGTAGGTAAAAAGAAGGCTCATCGGCTGCCGTTCTCGTCAATGAGCCTTCCCCTCTTTCGCTCTCTTCCAACTTTCGGGGAGAACGGAAGCAAGGCTACCAACGTACGGAATATTTCGTCTGCCCGCTAGCGCACATAACAAAAATGGGCTCTCGGGGGTACGGAGACGCTTTCGTGATTCGAAATACATAACAAAACGTATAGGCTGGCTGCGGCATCTCAACTTCCGCCGTGATCGCCGGTAATTCAAAAGCGGGACGAATGACGATAATCCTTGGGATTGCTTTGATGTTGGCAATGGTTCTTTTCGCGGCAGTGGCCACGCCGCGAAAGAAAACGGCTCCGCTAAAGGAGCCTCCACTTCATCCCTCCGCGCTTATCGCAACCATGGCGGTGCTACGAAAGCTTGAGCAAACGGATTGATCGGTTCAACCCAGTTTTACTCGGCTATTTAGGCTGTGGCACGATCCTCAGATAGGGCTTCGGCGCCTTCCAGCCCCCGGGATATTGTTTCCGGGCTTCTTCGTTAGAAACATTGCCACTGATAATTACTTCATCGCCAGGTTTCCAGTTCACGGGAGTGGAGACTTTGTGCTTGGCCGTAAGTTGCATCGAATCGACGACGCGAAGTATTTCGTCGAAGTTGCGTCCCGTGCTCATCGGATAACTAAGCTGTAGTTTGATTTTCTTGTCAGGGCCGACAACGAAAACCGTGCGGACGGTGGCATTGTCCGCGGCCGTGCGTCCCTCGGACGTGGTGCCGCTCTCGGCCGGAAGCATTCCGTATAACTTTGCGATTTTGAGTTCCGGGTCGCCGATCATCGGGTAGTTCACTTTGTGTCCTTGCGTCTCCTCGATATCCGCGGCCCACTTGCCATGGCTGCTTACCGGATCGACACTGAGCCCGATAATCTTTGTGTTTCGTTTGGCAAATTCAGGCTGCAGACCTGCCATATAGCCGAGTTCAGTGGTGCAAACGGGGGTGAAGTCTTTGGGATGGGAAAACAAAACCGCCCATCCGTCGCCGATCCATTCGTGAAAGTTAATGGTTCCTTGCGTGGTTTCGGCGGTGAAGTTGGGCGCAGTGTCGTTAATGGGTGGGATCCTGTTTGTAGTTTCGTTAGCAGTGTCGTTAATGCGTGGGATCCTGTTTGTAGTTTCGTTAGCAGTCTCGATACTCATGTTTGTCTCCCTGGTGAATTCAATTTGTTCGAAGCTCTAAAAGTGCCATCCGCTCTACTAAACTCGAGGGAACCCGGGATGGGAACGAAAAACCCACCCGATTCGTAGAGGGTGGGTTGAAGAATTTTATTGGATCTCTTCCCTACCCACACCGCGGCGGACACATGTAACAACACGTGACGGCGGGATGGAAGGAGCACAACACACAGTTAGAATAAAAGTCCTCTTTCTCTCTGTCAACCGCGAGGGTGTTTGTGGCGCAGCCAAGGGTGAGTTTTCTGAATCATAAGAAAACCTCCTGCATCTGTCTCTTTGCGGGTGGCGCACCCCGTGACATTAACTCTTAGCTATGAGGAAAAGTCTATGAGTCAACCATCACGTCGTCTGGCAATGACGCAGTGGGATGTTTTTTCTTCAAAGCCCCTGGAGGGAAATTCTCTCGCTGTGTTCCATGACGGCCGCGGGTTAAGTGACGCCGAAATGCAGGCGATCGCTAAAGAGATGAACCTTTCGGAAACAACGTTCATCTTGCCTCGCGATGGCGGCACAGAAAAGGAGCGCGGCATCAGGGTACGCATCTTCACTGTGCAGGAGGAGTTGCCATTCGCCGGCCATCCCACGCTGGGAACCGCGTTTGCATTGCGGGGTCAGAGCGGCGCGAAGCAAGTCGTCCTCGAACTGAATATCGGCAAGGTGAAAGTAGATTTCGAAGACGGTGCCGGGCAACCAGCGTTCGGCGAGATGACCCAACTGGATCCTACTTTCGGAATGCAGCATGAGCGGGGAGCCATCGCGCGCGCGACTGGGTTGCGAGCGCAAGACTTCGACGATTCCCTTCCTATCCAAACGGTTTCCACGGGGCTCCCATACACGGTGACACCGCTGAAGTCGCTGTCGGTCATGCGGAATCTGCACATCGATCTCACCCGCGCTGCCGAATATCTTGCAAAGACTGAATGCAAGTTTTTTTATTTCGTGAGCCGGGAGACGACGGATCCCGAAGCCCGTTTGCATGCGCGCATGCTGTTCTACAACGGCGAGGATCCGGCGACAGGCTCGGCTGCTGGTTGTGCGGCGGCCTGGATGGTCGCGCATGGCGTGGCCAAGCCGGAGGAACGCGTCCTTATTGAACAGGGTGTAGAGATGAAGCGGCCCAGCCGGATTTTTGTGCGCGCATCATACCGGGAAAACCCCCGCAAAACCCGCAGTGACAGCTCCGATAACCGCGTAGTTAACGTACGCGTCGGCGGGCATTCTGTTGAAATCATGCGCGGCGAAGTTGTTCTCTGAGTCAACCGCGCGCAGCCATCGAAACATCGCATCTTGCACACGATTAAGAAATGTCAATAGCCAGAAATTGCCATTTACAGGCACTCTTCGTGTCGATAGCATCCAACTCGCTCATCAATTCTTCACGAACAGAGAAAACTTCCGCTGACCTCCGGTTACAAGACTGGAGAAGCGGATGTGGACGGTGATGAAACCCAAACGCACGATTCTTTGTGTTGACGACAACGAACAGTCTCTTTCGTATCGGAAAATTATGCTGGAAACGCGCGGTTACCGTGTGGCCAGCTTTTCCCGTGGGCAAGAAGCGCTCGAACGCTTCAAACAGGGTGGAATCGATCTGGTCGTCACCGACATGGCCATGCCGGGACTCGATGGTCCGCAGTTGATCGCCGCAATCAAGGATCTATCGCCTCACGTTCCAGCTATCCTTATTTCGAGCAAGGCGCGTGTCTACGAGCACGAATCGCAGGCTGATGTATTTCTGGCGCGGGGAATGTACGCTCCGGCGGATTTGCTGGAACGCATCCGCTTGCTTCTGGTACGCAAGCGTGGCCCGAAGCGAATGCAGGATCGGTCCACGAAATTTTCGCAGCGCACTGGCGCGGCCTGATCCTTGGCTTGTCAGCCCCAAAAAATCGTTTCACAGCGAGAACTCAGAGTTCAGGGAGAAGATTTGTGGGAATTTCCTGTTCTTTCCCTTCGTACCTCTCAGCGTACTCGGCGCGCTCGGCGGTTGACTGCCCTTTCCATCGTGTAAGATCGAGGCTGGCATGGGCGCATTCATCGAGGCCATTGATTTACACAAGACTTATCGCGTGGGAAAGATTGACGTGCCCGCGCTGCGTGGCGTCTCCTTCAGCGTGGAAAAGGGAGAGTTCGTCACTGTGGTTGGCCCATCGGGCAGCGGCAAATCGACGCTGTTCTATCTGCTGGGCGGACTCACCCGTGCCGATTCCGGCAAAGTCATTCTGGACGGCGACGACTTCGCCACGCTCTCCGATGCGGAGCGCACCCGAATGCGGAAGCGCAAAATTGGTTTCGTCTTTCAGAAATTCAATTTGCTGCCCACGCTCGACGCGCGTTCCAACATTGCTATCGCGCAAGAAATTTCCGGCAACGGAGATCGCGATCCGGCATTTTTCCTTCGCATTTGCGATCTTCTAGGACTTGCCAAACGCCTGAACCATCGCCCGTCCGAACTTTCTGGAGGCGAGCAGCAGCGGGTGGCGCTGGCTCGCGCCCTGGTGAACAAGCCTGCTGTGGTCTTAGCGGATGAGCCCACCGGGAACCTCGACACCGAGAATTCCAACATCGTTTTGCGCATGCTGCGGCAGTCCAATCAGGAACTGGGCCAGACCGTCCTGATGATCACGCATAATCCTGAGGCCGCTAAATACGGAGATCGCATCATCCACATGCGCGACGGCCATGTCGTGGCGCCTGAGGAAGATCCGCAATGGTTACCGCATTAGGCATCGGCAGACCGACAGCTTCGGGCGAGGGGAGATCAACGCGCCGTTGCCGCAGCGGAACGCGTCATTTATAATCGGATTCGTCGAGCGGGAGTAGCTCAGTGGTAGAGCGCGACCTTGCCAAGGTCGATGTCGCGGGTTCGACCCCCGTCTCCCGCTCCAGTGTTTGCCTTTTCAGAGTAGTGTCTCCCCCAGATCGATGGTCGATGGACTTTTTCCGTACGGAACGCTAACGTATGGAGCAGGGGCGCGGTACCCAAGTGGTAAGGGAGAGGTCTGCAAAACCTTTATGCGTCGGTTCGATTCCGACCCGCGCCTCCAAATTCAAACATTCTCTCAGACCCGCATAAACAGCGGGTCTTTCCATTGGTTACCGAAGACATCTGTCGAATTGTGCTAATTCTGTGCTAGCGTTTTAGTTGAAAGCACAGGAAAACGCATGGTTCCTTCAATCGCAATCTACGTCCGGCACGCGGCTGGTTGCCGCTATCGCGACGATGAGACGTGGAAAAGATGCAACTGCCGTAAGCATCTGCGCTGGACATTTGACGGTAAGCAGCACCGACGCTCTGCGAAGACCCGGTCGTGGGCCCAGGCTGAGGAAAAGAAGCGGGAGCTAGAGAACAGCTTCAAAGCAGGCGGAACCCCCACGGTCATCGAGGAGACGCGCAAGACGATTGCGAACGCCATCGAACTCTTCCTGATGGAGCGCAGAACGGCAGGGTTGAACGCGTCCGTCGTCAAGAAGTACGAACGCGAACTCGAACGGTTCCGACAGTTCTTTGAGACCCGCTCGAAGTTCTTCCCGACGGACATCAATCTCGAAATGCTGGTCGAGTACCGGGGGACGTGGGACGAGTTGTATCCGTCGTCTTTGACCCGCCAGCAAGTCCAAACTCGCCTGCGTCGGTTCCTGCGTTTCTGTCACAACGGCGGCTGGCTGGAGCGCGTACCGAACCTTTCGGCTATCACAGCGGACGAACCACCAACGATGCCATTATCCCCGGCGGAATACACGAAGCTCCTGGCTGAGATTCCAAAGAAGTTCGAGTCTGCAAAAGCCGCCCGCGTCCGGGCGCTGGTTCAACTCATGCGGCACAGCGGTCTTGCCATTCGTGACGCGGTCACCTTGCAACGGTCAGAAATCAAAAGAGACGAGAAGAAGAAGTTGGTCCGCGTGGTCACGAAAAGACAGAAAACAGGAACACACGTCTCTGTGCCGTTACCCCCTGCTGTGGCAGCCGAGATTCTGGCCATACGAAACGACAACGAACATCCGTTCTGGACAGGTGGAGGACTTGAAACGTCAGCCGTCACAAACTGGCAACACGATCTCCGAACACTCTTCCGGTCGGCTTTCGGGAAGAACACGAGATTCACTCCGCATTGTTTGCGGGATACTGCCGCCTGCAGTTGGCTGACGGCCGGCATCCCGATGGAAGAGGTAAGCAAGCTGTTGGGCCATACCAGCATTAAGACGACTGAAAAGCATTACGCAGCCTGGGCACAGGCTCGCCAAGATCGGTTGGATACGCTGGTAGTCAGTGCTTGGGAGAAGGGAGATGCTGCTCATGGCTGACGAGCTTTTGACAGTCCGCGATGTCGCCACTGTTTTGAAGTGTGGTGAGGATGCTGTCGTCCGTCGGTTTGCGAAGCTGCCGGGAGTTATCGATCTTGGCAAACCCGAGACTAGGAGTCGTCGTCGCTACCGCGTTCTACGGATTCCGAAGACAGTCGTCGAGAAATATCTGGCAGACAAGAGCGGGTGTCGAATTCGAATCGACATACCCGAACGTGCTGAACGTCGGCGGAAGTCTGATGCGTGGGAGGACCGGGCAATTCTCAATCTCGCAAAGGCGGGGCTGCAAAACGGTATCGCCGCCTCCGACAAGGTGACCTATCAGCGGATCGCGGAACGAGCGCGGATGATGACTTACGTCCCGGAAAATCGCTGGGCTGAAATCGTCTGGTTCGAGGACGAATGACCCCGAAGCGCAAGGCCCCCTCCACGGCTAGTGACACACTTCGAGTGCATCTGCTCCCCTGAGAGCGAGGGGCTAATTTTCTTCGGATTCTTGTAATCCCACTCCCACGCTTTCAGTTCCCACTTTGCCCACTTCAGATTTGGTTACGCTTAAGCAGCCTTCTTCTGCTGTGCCTTTACCTTCGCCCAACGTGCGCGTTGTGCTGCCGCGATTCTCCCGCGACCAGCAGCGGACATCGTGCGCCGAGGCTTCGCCTTCTGCTTTGCCCAACGCGCTTTCTGCGCGAGGCTGATCTTGCGACGAGCAGCCGCGCTCATGGTGTGCATGCCCCAGCTTGAGCCATTGGAGGCAGGACTACCCAAAGCAACAAGTGCCGCGTCAATCCGATGGACTTCCCTTTGTGCTCGTTCTTCGCTCGGTTCTTAACTGCCTGACGACGACGGACAGATTTCCCATTGGTTGTTTCCCCCTCGGCAGAAGATGATAGCAGGCTTGGGGCAGGGTCACTCGGGACGGGACACCATGAACCCGCCAAGGAAGTTGGGAGAGGCAGGGGATCTCCATTTAATCAGCAATCGCCGGTTCTGACGTGTTTACCTTTTTGCGGCTCCAGGATGTCTAGCTTCAGCTCAGACCACGCTCCGATCTCGTCTAACTTGAACCGCCGCTCGGGTTCTGGTTTCATGCTCGCGACACCCAAGAAACGGTGTAGCGAACAAAGAGCGAACATGCTAGAGTTACGTTCGTGGACGAAGGGCGCAAACGAGTGCTCGGGATCATGGCAGCGATTCTCGCTAGTCTGCACATGCAGACTGCAGATGATCTGTTTAGTTGGCCACAAGGAAGCCCACGGACGGACAAGTTGATAGCGGCTTCAGTTCAATGGGCAGAGGCGATCATGCGAAAGATTGACGACGGATTTTCAAAGTGAAAAAAGAATGAAGGTCACGTAAGACGACGCGCAGTCCGGAGGTTGACCACAGTGAGCGTTGCTTGATACACGCCCGCTGACCATTCCTGATCGAAGGACGGCACGTTCCCATTAGTGGGATTAGCATCGGGTTTGTGTATCGTTGAAAGTGTGGCTAGAGTGTCCGCAGAAGCGAAGGCACAGCACTACATCCCGAAGTTCTATCTCAAAGGCTTCACCGACGAGCATGGCAAACTCTGGGTGCGCGAAAAGTTCGAGCCCATTCGGGCTTCGAAGCCGAAGCTCGAAGCTCGTCGACCTGATTACTACACTCACGCGGAACAAGGTGAACGTGACGAGACCGCCGAGAATGTATTGAAGGAAGCAGAATCCCGAGCCGCTGATTGTCTGCAAACTGGCGAACCCGCAGTACAAACTGACGCCGGAGAACGCTGGGCGCGTGGTCATCTTTATTGCCTTCATGTTCGCCAGAGTCCCGAGTTGACGCGAGAATCTTGACAATGTCGCCGCGCAAGTGGCGCGGGATCGGATAGTCAAGACCGCCAGCAAAAAGGAAGAATTCTATCAAATATGGGCGGACCTTGAGAAGAAGAACGGGAAGCCGCTGGGCATGGAGCCTGCGAAACTACGTCAATACATTCTTAAGGGTGACTTCGACCTGAAGCAAGGATCGACGGGATTCAACCTCGGTGCGATGTTCACGTCGGCATTCAGCGCAGTCAAAGAGTTGGCGACAATGGGCTATCAGGCGTTGTACGCACCGGAGGGGAGCTTCTTTCTGACTTCAGATTCTCCTGTGTTTACGCTTCAACCTGATGGCGCGAGACAAGCAACGATAGGGGTAGGTTTCGGCCGGGAAAATGTCGAGGTCTACTTCCCGTTGAACAAGAGAACATGTTTCAGGATGAAAAAAGGCATACCGCCGAGGGGAGAAATCATAGAAGCAGGAAGAGTGGATTTTATCAACCGCATCATTATGGCTACAGCGGCTCAGTACCTCTATTCATCTCGGGGTTTCAGGAGAATCGCACGACTGTTCGACGAGCGCGGTTGCAAA
The DNA here is from genome assembly GCA_963717205.1 of uncultured Acidobacteriota bacterium. GTDB lineage: Bacteria > Acidobacteriota > Terriglobia > Terriglobales > Acidobacteriaceae > Sulfotelmatobacter. Next base: position 199,154 of record CAVQVP010000005.1, read on the forward strand.
ATCCGAGCGGGCGAGAACGCATTTATGAACAGACCTCCGTCGGCCGAAGAAGTGAAGCTGCTTTGACCACTTGGGTATTAATGGATGAGACCCAAGCAGCAGCGTGCCCGGACACTGGGCCGGGATGGGACCCGCAAAAGGGACCTCATGAGCAGTTTCGCTGGCGTAGCCGACGCCATTTTGTGGGCGAGATAGGGCGGGGGGTGGGCGGCACGCCGATTTTTCAAAGTTAAAACCACCTAGAAAGGACCCCCTGTCCCCGTACCCCGTGTGCGCGCGTGCTCTCTCTACCCAGGAGTGACAGGGACACTATCAATATGATGTGGTAGTAAGAGTGGGGGAGAGGCTACTGGTCCGTTCTCTTCTTGCCGGGCCGACTCCACGTTCCTGACTTTCTCCCACACCGCCCACCGTCTTCCCCGCCTGGCGAAAAACCCAGCCGCCTTCATCACTCGGGAAACGATTTTCTTGTCTCCCGCCTTCTCGCAGTTCAACCCAAGCCAGTCGTAAACCCCTTTTGACGTTACCGTCTGCGGGAAGTCTCGGGCGATTCTGACTCGCCGTTGCCAGTCGGATTCTGGTGACTTCTTGATGACAAGACCAGTGGGCACCCTCGGTCGGATAGGCGGTGGATTGCCCCGCTTTAGGTCAGGGTTACTGATTATCGACTGAATCTTGTCCTTCAGGGCTGAAAGGGGCCAGCCACGAGGGTCATCATCTCGCACCTCGCCGTAATCGGCGACGTATTGCAAGAGCAACTCGGCCGGAAGTCTGTCCTTTGCCACACCGGCATTGCTCAATGTTCGAGCCTTGCTGACTAGATATCTGTACCGGTCTTCTCTCGAGTGTTTGTCATACCCAGTCAGCCTCCGGCGCTCTGCAGCCTCTTCGGCAGAGACCTGCGTCAAAATCACTCTGGCTTCAGCCCTGCGCCGGCGAGCCTGAGCAGCCTTCTCATTCTTCAAGCGCTTGCTATCAGCGACGATCCAGTCAGCAAGCCAATCAGGACAATCGGCGATTGGCAGTCCGTTTCCCGTCCGGGTTTCACCAGTGTCTCGTCTGACGCATCCTTCTGCCACGACTTGAAGGGCGCGAGTCCCGGTGCCAATCAAGTCATATTCACCTGCGTTGACGTTCTTATCGAATGCCGAAAAAGAGTACTGAGTATGCCGGAAGAATATGTGGCGCTTGTGCGGTGAAGTCTCAGGACGGCTTAACACCGTGTACGTCTCGGGCAAAGTCTTGCCAGTCTCCTGCTCCATCCGCTCGATGACGCCTGGGACATCGACGTCAATTGCAAAAGGCTCGCGGACTCTGCGTTTTAAGACCAGCCCGACATCGCAGGTCGGATACTCCTTTGCTGCTGTTCGTATTTCCGTCTCCGTCGTCAGCGGGTGCTTGTTCCATGCTGGCAGGAACGGACGTTTGTCACGTAACGGAGTAATGACGAAGCCGCGTGCGCGTGCCGCCATTGCGATTCTTAGAAAGTAGTTGTCGCTAGTCTCATTTCTCTTCTCCTGTGGGTCGAGGGCTGGGGTGGATGGGCCGTCATCTTCGGTTTCGGTCGACATGGTTCTCACGGCATTCCCCTCCTGCTTGCATCTCGCGGTCGGGCATCTCAGCCCGATTGTTCTAACGTCCTGCCCCTGTGGAGTACGCTTTAACAACAACGTACTTGCCCGGTTGTGGGTCGTCATCATCGTCGCTGTCATCGTTGCCGTCACGGGGTGTTGGTGCCGGACCCGCTTGCAGTTCGTTGACGACGGCTTCGTAAACTTCTTCAGCCCGGGATGCCCCTTCAGGCCAAGTCGACTCGTGAATCACCGTGTTGCCATCTTTGATGAAGACAGAGCAACACGTATCGCCTTCATGACCGCTCCATGTCCAGTAACGTTCAATACCCTCGAAGAGAATCGTCCCTGCAGTTTTCTCCCCTCCGTAAAGGCGGTCGGACGTGACTTTGATTCGGTACTTTGCAGCCAACGCTTTCTGTTCAGGATTCCAATTTTCCCGCATGTCGAGTTCAGTGATGACACCCGCAGCAATGGAGAACAACCAGCCATACGCCGCACTGATGTCCCACCCTCGCAGTCTGAAAGCCAACGTCGGAAACTGGCGGGAGACTTCTTGAACCTCCCAGATAGGTGTAGACCACGCTGACTCAAAGAAGACTTCGACTCTCCTGTCTTGAATAAGCACTTTCTGTTTGTCGGGGAAGATTCGTGTCTGCTGCTTCCTACGATGAGCAGAGACTTGAATCTCGTTTGAGAAATACGCAACGACGGAACCGCTGGGGTCGAGATAGTACGACAGGTTGTCCTCCCGGTAACGGGCTGTCGTCGCTTTCAGGACTCGGTCGGCATCTAACCCAGTGATGGTCAACTTGTTGCTTACATAGTTCGGCATGTATCCTCCTTATTTAACTCCGCACGATGGACGTCCCAATCAGCCGCCCATATTCGTCAAATGGCTCGGTATAGGGTGTTACTTTAGTGATATCTCTTAGTACCTCTTCCTTTCTTTCCCCCTCTCTTTTTGTAGATTACGATGAGTATTCCATTAGCGTTGTCGTTACTTTAGGGAGCTGATTTGGCGAAGCTAGCGAAATTACCACCACGAAACCTGTGGTCTCGGCGGATTTGGGAGAGTCTCGTTTGTTATACGAACACTCAAGATGATCGAGGCAAAGCGGCTTCACAGAAGGTGCGAGACTTCCAGACAATGCTTAGCGAGTGCATGAACTGGATAGGAGGCGGCGATGAGGATGTTCAAGCTTGCCTGGATATGAAGGGAGGTGCCTCCCTGAACGAGCTTGAGACTCGCCATCGTGCGGACATCAGGCGAGTACTTACCTGGCTGTCAGCTCCCGCCAAACATGTCGAATTATCATGTCTCGCTGCTCGGTTTCTCAGTGTCCACGCTGCGGGCGTAAGGATGTATATCTACGCGAACGGGGGCTACAAGGCCGGTGCAGATGATCCGCTCATTTTGGAATATCCCGAGCGGTGTGAATCCGTCATCGCTCCAGTTTGCAAGTTCATCCTCGAGCAGATCGAGCGCCATGACCTTGGGAGCGAGGAACTGAGGGAGGTCATCCCCTTTGGATTATGTGGGCGATCGGGATGCGGTCGTTTCTTTGTGAGGGAGCGAGTTGGGCGACGGTTCTGCGACGACAAGTGTCGAGCTGGCGAGTATCAAGAGAAACTAACCCATGAGGAGAGAGCCGGGCGAATGCGGAAGTACCGGGCGACCCTCAAGGAGTTCCGCAACAAACCGATCCGCTTTGCAAAGAAGAAGAGCAGCAGGTGACGTGCAAAGCCGCAGTTCTGCGCGGGCGCACCAGTCGCTTTCAGCAGGCTAGCTCTCGGGGCGGTTAATGCGCAGTTGGGACAACCCTAGACGGCCCGAGCGATGCTCCCGATGGCCAGATGAGAACACGCACCGTAGTGGTGCGCGCATCACTACCGGGACGCAAAAGAATTTAGAATGTAACAATTTTTGAAAAATTACCAACCCCCGCATGCCTCTTTTCTGGCGCCTTCCGCCAGACCTTGCGCGCCATAGAATTCCAGAAATCTGAATCGTCGGCTGCTAGGCCAATTCTGCAATAGCGGCGAAGGGTGGGTGGGGTGAGGCCAATTCTGCAATAGCGGCGAAGGGTGGGTGGGGTGAGGCCGGGGTGCCTCTTTTCGTAAGTACTGCCCCCCTGTCTCAGTACCGTGCGCGTACTTTTCTTCTCCCCTAGGAGTGACAGTGACACTATCAATATGATGTGGGAGAGAGAGAGAGAGAGGGGGTGCCCTCTCGCGAGTTGCCGTGCCGAGACTGGCCGGATGTGTATATATAAAAAAAGCGCCCTTAGTTCGTGTCGCCCCTAAAATCCCCTTAGCGTGCGTTTCCAGACCCGTTCAAGTGACGATCTTGTTCATTTGTAACACACAGATTCTCCTAACAAAATGAATATAGACCAGTTAGAGGATGTAGCTTGGCTGAGGCGAGCAGCTAAAATGGTGCACGCTCAGGGGAAACTCAAGCACCCACTCCACCTCCATGGATGATGTAACCCCCCTTTTTTGAATGGGATACAGAACCACGACCCCAAACTCTGCAACTTTCGCCTATCTCTCGTGGCGAATGTACGACGTAACATGGTCGACCACATTCAAGCCATTGATAAGACGATAGATAGACCAGAGGTTGTCATTTCGATATTTTGACAACCGGTCGCAATCGGTCCCGGGTTCACGACATAATTGCTTCGCCGATTAGAGGCCCGGGTAGGCCACATCTCTCAGCACGAGGAGTTAGCGTAACTGGTTGGATTAGATTTCGTGTTCCCGGACATCAGTTTGATGACAAAATCAACTAGCGTCAAGCCTAGAAATTTTCGGTGAGAACATGTCGTTATATCACGGCACCAGCGCCGGGATTGCAGTAAGAATTCTGCAATCAAATAGCATCCTCCCAAGCGAGGACGGTTTTTTTTATTGCTTTGATTCGAATAAGCCCGAAAGCCTGGCCGGCGCTCTAGGCTTTGCGACAGGCGGTCCCTTGCGCGCCGGATCGTTTGCGAAACAAGATTTTGTTGCCCAATATGCCCATCTCAATCCTGATTTTCCTAAAGGGATACTCGGCATATTTGTCGAAGCTTTGCTTCTCAAGTCAATCACAGCTAGTTGGGCCGAAAAGCAGATGAAGTCAGCTACCAGCCCGCTCGACCACTACGCTTCGATCCTCCTCTTCCGTGACCACGCGCAAGCCCAGGCCCAGAACCGGCAGGGTTTCATGAACGAGGTTAAGGTGCCAACGGAAGCCCTATCTTCGCTGACGCTAGAGCGCATGTATGTCGATGACGCCGTTCTGCACCACCCTGACATCGAGCAACTGCACCAGCAAGTCATACCGATCGAGCCCTTGAGCATTTGCGTCATGCAACTCATGCAGCAACCCAAACCTCAACACAAACCCGCTGGTCTCGAGCCGCACACTCCTTTAACGGAAAGCCAAGCATTTTTGTAACATGTGATGCCGCCAAGGTGGCATCCGCGAATCTATATGGAATCGATTTTTATCCGTCAAGGGACTACAATATGCTGTTTAGATACTCAGGCATCAGTTCAATATTCGCCCTTGCCGGGGATCACGTTCCGCACGATACCCCGAGACTTAGAAACATCACCCGGGTAACGAGGTATGAGGTGAACGTGAGCATGCGCAACCGTCTGGCCAGCCACGGTCCCACAATTCACCCAGATGTTAAATCCTCCTGGACGATGTTCTCGTTCCAGGAGTTCTCGGACGGCTCGAACGAGGTCGAAGCAGGCATGATAATCATCGAATGGCAAGTCGAAAACATTCGTGACGTGCTTCCTTGGAATGATGAGCGAATGTCCGGTGGATACCGGGTAACGATCTCTTATGGAAAATGCATATCCATTCTCCATAATCACATCCGCCTCCGAATTACAGAAAGGACAAGGGTTCATCCCGTGAGTCTACATCGAAGCAGTCCGTTGCGTCCGGCCTTCAGCCCGGGCTAGAGCTCTGGATATCCAGATTGCCCAGGCTTTGAAGGATGCACACGAACACGGGATCATCCACTGCGACCTCAAGCCCAGCAATGTCATGTCACCACGAAACTGCTCGACTTTGGACTAGCGAAGCTGCTACGGATTAGCGGGACAATGACAACGGAAAGTCTGTCCGACATCTCCAAAATTGCCGGGACACTACCGTACATGTCCTCCGAACAGTTGCGTGGCGGCCCCTGACTCGCGGAGCGACATCTATTCCACAGAGGCTGTATTGTATGAGATGGCAACCGGACATCGACCTTTCAAGGCTAGATTTTCGGCCGCGCTGATCGATGACATCCAGCACAAACTTCCACCACCCCTGACGCTTTTAAATTCCTCGCTGTCGCTCGGGTTGCAAGAGATAGTCTTGAAATGCTTGGAGAAGGAACCCGATGATCGTTACGTCTGCAAAGGAACTCGCTATCGATTGACATTTCCGACCAACGTTGCTCATGATATTGCAACCGAAGGACGGCCTAGGAAGGCTTTTTCCTCTCGCCGCCGGAATTGCTGCCCAATTGCCAGCAATTAGTCCTATAGTTTGGTATTCGAAGAGCCCCGAAACACCAGGTCGTGCTCGTGGGCGATTTTAGTACGTGCTGACGAAAGGAGTTTTCGATGAGGCTATCCCCGATTGCTTACTCTTCTCCTCTTCAGGACTGTCCTGCCTAAGATAGCTCTAGTTTCCTTTGGTCCAATTGTTGGGTTTTGGGTCAGGGCCATTCCATTTAGGTCAGGGTCACCCTCGTATCCTGAATGCGGGGATGGGCTGAACTGCGCAAACTTTCAAGACGGCCTATGCCGGACGGTTACGATTAGAGTTAACTCTAGGGCTTATACTCCCCGCGGAGCTTGTGGAGCATCTTGTCAAAGCGCAACGCTGCCAATGAGACAGAGTCCAGAGACGCATCGACGAGTTCATCCGCACTTGAGTCTTGCCGTACGTCACCATAGCCAAGCCGACTCACCGTTGTGCGCAAACGCTCGGACAAAAACATAGCGATGGAGTGATAGAAGCGAGCAGCAAATGCGACATCTTTAGATAGACGTAATGAGAGAAGTTCACGTCGAATTGACAACAGCCAAGAGTCAGTCACGGAAATTACGGAGGCGGATGACGGTTGGGTGTCGACTAGTGACAACTCTCCCACAATCTCTCCTGCATGAAGTCTGGCAATTTCCATTCGCGTCGACTGAACGCAGACAGACAGTTCCCCGTCTAGTACGATGTACAATGACTCAATTGGTTGGTTTTCAGTGATGAGTTCCGTTCCGGCACTCGCATGCTGCCGCGCGCCATTCTGAGCGAGCCACTCTATGTCTCGGTCATCCAGTACTCCAAGCAGATACAAAACTTTTCTCATTTTTGCTTTCTGCGAAGCTAAGTTTGTTTTGACCCCACCAAATTCGTCGCGCCGTTAAATAAGCTGGCGGCTTATCAACTCACGAAAGAGACCATCTCGTCCCATTAGATCCTCGTACGTCCCGACTTGCACGACAGTGCCTTTCGCGAGGACAAAGATACGATCAGCATTCAAGACTGTACTCAGACGATGGGCGATCACAACTCTCGTAGCTTGCAGACTCTCGAGGCTTCGGATAACAATCTTTTGAGTTTGATTATCGAGAGCGCTTGTCGCCTCATCCATAAGTAATACTCGCGGCTTGCTGACTATAGCGCGAGCAATAAGCAACCGCTGGCGCTGCCCTCCTGAGAGGCCACCACCACCCTCGCCGATCCAGGTGTGCATGCCCATTGGCATCCATCGGATGTCTTCATCAATACCGACCATGGATGCCGCCTCCCAGGCGTCGTTCATAGTAAGCGGTAAAGAACCGACAATATTCGTAAAGATGTCCCCGCTAATCAAGCGTCCTGTTTGCAAGACAACTCCGATCTGGCGACGAACTGCCTGAACGTCTAGGCTCGCAAGATCGTGTCCGTCAAAGTAAATCTTGCCAGATTCTGGCGTTTCAAAACCCAGCAGTAGCCGAAACAGAGTCGATTTTCCACTTCCCGAGGCGCCCACGAATGCCACAAATTGGCCAGGCTGAATGGTTGCTGAAACATCGCGCAAGACTAAGGGCATATTAGGCCTATACCGAAACGTGAGGCGACTCATCTCAATAGCACCAGTTAGCTTACCGGGATCGATCTTGGTTTCTGCAGTTTCTGGCAAGGTCTCAAATATAGGCTGCGCACGTTCGTACAAAGGTACGACACCAAGCATCGATAACAGAGAAGAACTGACTAGTAACATGGCCGTCGAAAATTGCAAAAATGCGGCAAGAAAAGCCACGAAGTGTCCCGTGGTGAGCATGTCGGCTTGGGGTCGGGAGAGAATGGTCGCATGATAGTAAAAGATGGCACCAACACTAACTATAGGAAAAACGGAATTGAATACAGTTAGTCGATTCGAAAGCCGCGTTCCACGAACCTGAACCTGATACAGTCGAGCAGATTCTCGCGCCCAACTTGTAAATGCGCGGCTTTCGACAGCTGCAACACGAAACTTTGCTATGCCGCTCAAGAGCTCCAGCAATGATCCTGAAAGCCGCCCCTTCAGCTGAGAGATCTCTTTCTGATATTGCAGTTCGACCGCTATGAAAACTGCAGACACTATACCCCCGAACAGTAAAAGCCCGGTCGCAAGAAACGCCAGCGGCGAACTGTAGTAGAACAACAAACCAAGGCTGGATATAGAAAAGATGCCGGTAAGGATCATTGTGAGTGCCGAACCTGTCAAAATTCTGCTCATTTGCGCGATGCCCAAACTCCTCGATGCCAGGTCACCAGAAGTATAGTTGCGAAAAAAAGCGACCGGTAAGCTTAGCAGGCGATCCCAGATGGCGGCTTGCAACACCTTATCCACTTTCCCTTGTAGGCGGAGAACAGCGAAGTTGCGAGTGACCGTGAACATGGTTACCGCCCCCGCGACGGCGAGCAAGATCATCGCCGTGAGCAGCAATTGTCCCCGTTCTCCGGCGGGTATTAAGCGATCGAAAATGATCCCCGTAGCGTATGGAGTGATGACAGCCAGTAGACCCGCTGCAGTTCCCATCAGCAGAAGTAAAATCAATTCGGCCTTACAATCGGATGTACCAAACTTAAAAACGTCCCTAATGCATAATTTCTTTGATGGAAACGGTCGGTAGAAAATATAAGCAAAAGAGGCGAGACCTGAATTGGCTTCGGAGCTCACTGTGGTGCTTGTTTGTCCAATAGGATCATAGAGATGGTACCTTCCCGCTGAGTGCGGCACTAACGCCAAGGGTCGCTGGTCGACGTCTCGGAAGACTAGCAGGGGCCCAGGGTCATGCTTCAACCATCCTGGTCTGAGCTGAACCCTCCGCACACGGACGCCGGAAGCTCGCGCAATGGCTCCTATGGGATCCATCAGTTTCGCCCCTCGCAACATGTCCGAGTGCGGTTTTAGCCTCATTCCGCTGGCCCTACCGACTGCTTCTGCCGCGAGAAAAACAGGATCTTCGCATTCCCTTTCGCTCTGGACGTCGAATGGGACTTGCACCAGTGGCTCAGAGAGTCGTAGGAGGGAACTACGGAACACGACCTTGTCGGCTATATGCCTGGCGCGCTGACGCTCACGCTCTTTGGCGCTTTCATGTTGTTGTTTTTCGATTAGGCAGGAGACTACAATCCGATGGAACGCCTGCAGGGAGCGCAGATCGGGATCTGTTTGGAGGAGTGATCGAGTATCAAGGCACTGCAAATGGCTCTTGGGCATAACTTCGAGCCACCCATGCTTAGATACTGGAAAGAACGACTCAAAAGTGGGAGGAACAGGCGTTTTACCAAGAAAGCGAACAGAACACTCTTTGTGAGATACCCACACTATTCCATCCTTAGCGAGTATGACTTTTGGCTCTTCTCCGACTTCGACAGAATCTCCGGCTTGCACAGCGACAATGTTGTTGGCGGAGGGTACGGTCGCGAGTGCAGCGGAAAGGCAATGGATCCACGCGTCCAGTAGCGAGACCGTGGGATTATCACAAACACCTGCCAAGTCCTGAAATCTGTCCAACCGAACTCGCAGAAGCTTGGTTTCAGGAAATGCAGTAACGATTAAAGCTCGACCGTCTGATACAGCCACACCAAATACCGCACATCCATGTTCAACTCGCATCACAGGATAACGTGCGTTCTTTGCCAAATCACTCCCCACGCGTACGAGAAATAAATCTAACCTCCCCTGCTGAACGATCCATACTGAGTCTGGGTCGTCCACCGGCAATGGCATGTTAGAAACTGGCGTAACTATGTCGCCTTCATCGAAGTTCATGCGCAACATGACCATCTTTTGCAGACCCGCTCGGCGCTTAGTTAGCCCTTACGAGCTCGGCGTATATGCCATCACTCTGGATAAGTTCTTCATGCCTGCCCCGCTGAACGACTTTACCCCTATCTAGAACAATGATTTCATCGCAGTCGCGAATTGTGCTAAGACGATGAGCGATGATCAAACAGCTACACCCGCGACTTCGGATTTGATCGTCGATACTTTTTTCGACCTGCGCGTCCAAGGCACTAGTCGCCTCATCAAGTACCAGGATGCGAGGATTGCTGGCAAGTGCTCTTGCTACCTCCATCCGTTGTCGCTCGCCGCCACTAAAATTACGGCCGCCTTCTTCTAATACTGAGTCGTACCCACCAGGACGGTTCACAATCTCGTCATGAATGACCGCTTCCTTTGCCGCTTCCACTAACACTGGCTCCTCGATAGTCGTGTCCCACAATGCCAGGTTCTGTCGAATTGTGCCTTCAAACAAGAAAATGTCCTGGTCGACCATTGCGAGCGAACTGCTGAGAACGCTGCGGGGATAGGTCATGCGCGGGTTGTTGTCGAAAAGCACTTCACCCGACCATGGTTGATAGAGCCCCGCTACGATTCTTGCTATTGTCGACTTGCCGCTACCTGAACCGCCGACTAGGGCGACGCGCTGTCCGGGGTACAACGACAAATTGAAGTCAGAAATAAGCGGCGGGTCAAGACGGCTGTAGCCGAAGGTGACATTTCGCAGTTCGAGATAGCCCTCTAATTTCTCCATTGGTGCATCGTATGTGTCATAACTGCTCGACTGTAGTACGGGATCGACCGGATAGTAGAGCACGTCGTCCAAGCGGTTAAGATCCGCATGTGCCTGCTGAAATCTTCCTCCCAGGTCGACTAATCGGTTGACCGGCTCAACGAAGGCGGTCATTAATCCCTGGAACGCGACCAACATACCTAAAGTCATCAAGCCGTCCATAACGCGTAACCCGCCAACAGCCAAAATGGCCACAGTGTTGACAGCAGTCAGCAGTGGTGGAACTGCACTAAGCATTTGTGAGGAGACACCAAGCTGCTGCTCGGCATTTAGGACCTTCACATGGTACCCAGCCCAGCGCGAAAAAAAATCGTTCTCCGTAGCCATCGATTTGACTGTTTCGATTAGCTGTAGACCCGACATAGATACACCAACTAACTTACCGTACTCTTGCTGCAAGCGGCGATTATCGTCGACACGCCTGCGAGATACCATACGTAGCGCAAGCAAGTTAATGAGTGCGATTGTAATACTTATTACAGTTAGCACTTTATTGTATTGCATCATCAGCGCAGCATAAAATCCAATCAGCATGATATTCACGATACTTGTGGTGAGTTCGCCAGCGAGTAGACTAGCAACGGTTTGATTTACTTGCACGCGCGATGCAAGTTCGCCAGTAAAGCGCTGCGAGAAAAATTCCATTGGAAGCTGCAACATATGCCAAAGAAACTTGGCGGACGAACTTACCGTTAGCTTTGTCTCCATTCGTAACAATGAGTTCTGCTGCAGATAGGTGGCGAACGCCTTCACTATGCACGTGATTGCCATGATCAACAACAAGGGTTTCAGCCACGTGGTTTTGTTTTCTACCAACAAATCGTCGACATACACTCGTGAAAAGATAGGTATACTTAAGTTAGGCAGGGCTAACGCCAAGGTGGCCAGCACAAGGTAAATGAGTGCCAATTGACTGCCGGGGAGGCGCTTCTTTAGGGACTTTACCAGCGAGGGTTTTACCCCGCCTCGAGTAAACTCAGGTGTTTTATCAAACGTCAATATCAAACCAGTGAATGCTAAATCAAACTCTTCATATGTCACCACGCGTGGGCCTGTAGCGGGATCATTAAGGTAGACCTTACCACGTCCAAAACCTTCCACCACCACGAAGTGATTGAAATTCCAAAATGCGATATACGGGAGTGTTAAAGCCCCTAGTTCGGATAACTCCTTCTTTATCCCTTTGCCGATCAATCCCCATTCCCGGCCTGCTTTCAGGATGCTGCTGGCTTTGCTACCATCTCTTGAGACGCCACACGCCACTCGCAGCTGTTCTATCGGCACGAAACGTCCGTAATAGGCGAGGACGCTCCCAAGAGCGGCAGCTCCGCATTCGACTGCTTCTACTTGCAGCACAGTCGGGGTCCGCACACGCTTGCGACGGAACTTTTGCATGCATTCGGCACCGACGAAAGTTCCTGCGTCAAGCGATGATGATGGTTCGTCGCCCATCGTTCTCCTACCCTACTCCAACTTTTCTTTGATGTATGGCAGAACCAGTGTGATAGGGCGTTGCCGACGTGTGACTACCTGAACTGAACAAATGGTGCCAGCACTGAAATGTATCGAGGGTCCCATTGAGGCTGACCACTTAAACCCGCTAGGACTGTAAGCATCACGATCGAGGACAACGTGCAATTCTGTCACAGGTCCAGACATAGTTAGCGCGGACACCAGCAATTCGTTTTCGAAATTATGCATCAACGCAGCCGTAGTAGCTGGGTAGTCAGAAACGTAGACAACTCTACCTTTCATGAAGCCGAATTCCTCGCGTTTGACCGTCGAGGGAGAGACCTGCACCTCCATCCCAACTTTTGTGTCTTCGGCCTGAGGTGACGGCAAATATGCCAGAAGTTCGAGATCTTGGACGTCGGGTTGTATGCTGACAATTGCCTGCTCCGCCTGAACACTGCTGCCTGGATATACTTTCAATTCGAGCACTTGGCCCGGCACGGGAGTCACGACGTTTTCCGCAACAGTTAATTCCTTCTCGATGCCAGCGAGATCACGCTGCATCGTGGATACCCGCTCTCGCATGTCCACGTCTTCCTGGTCTGGCTGTGTTTCCAGCCTGAGAACCTCGGCATCGAGATCCTTCACTTGCGCATCTAAGCCGGCAATCTGGTCGTTAATACCGATCAACTTCTGTTTAACGACCGATACTTGTTCCTTGGTGACCCCTCCTTTCGTCAGCAGTTGTTCTTCGGCCCCTATTTGTTGCCTTGCAATTGCGACTTCATCCTGCAGTTCCTTTATCTGTCGTTCGGCATTTTCTCGTTGGCGGAGGACTACTTCTACTTGCAGCTTGACGTTTCGACGAATTGCTAACGCATGTTGACGCGTACTCACAAGTTCACCTAATGCCGCACGCATTGAATTGCGTTTTTCTACCAGGGCTGGCGGCGCGATCGTTGCTATCACTTGGTTAGCGTTCACCCGATCGCCCTGGTGAACATTGAGATGCAATACCGTTCCGGCGCCATGGCTCACCATGTTCAGCACACCCCCCGAGCGAACGATAACTCCTTGGCCAGTGGCAACGGTCGGGACGGTTCCCTCGTATGCCCACACTATTGCAGTGGCAACTACAATGAAAACCGCGAATAACGCCAACCAAGCTTTTGGTTCAGCAACCCGCAGCAGCTGATCCAGCTGCTCCGGTGATGCCAGGCGATCCAACGAGATCTTGCGGAAAAGTGACATCACTCAATCCTAATTCTAGCTAGCTAGCAGCGTGACAAAAAACTCGGGTTCGACTCTTTATACCCGAAGGCGAAAAATAACACCGATTAGTGAACATTTCCAACATTTTTCTCGTTGAAATGAGAGAGACGTTTTGCGGCGATTTTGTATGGCAGACGCGGCATGGCTGGCGGCAATTCTTCCGGAGCTGCAGCCAGCCAGAACGCCGCCTCAGCCGCAACTCCCCCACTGCCTGTTTCTGGCTGATATATCGTTTCCGAACTTTGCAGAAAAAGGAATTCTCATGTTGCGGCGACAGTGTAAGGAATTGTGTGTTGACAAATGTTGCGATAAATGGTAGGCTCCTCCCGCGCTTGCCCGAATCGTATGCGGTTAGGTTTGCAACTCACGCTACATTGTAATGCTAAGTGCGCGCACTGTTGTGTCGACGCGGGACCAGATCGCCGTGATCTGATGGGTGAGGCGGACGTTTACTCCTACATTGATCAAGCCGCTGAAATCCCTCACGGCAATTCGACGCTGTGCTTTACTGGAGGCGAGGTCTTTCTTTACTATCCTCTGTTGCTTCGGAGCATTGGTCACGCCGCATCGAGATTCAATCCTCTCTCTGTTGTAACAAATGCATTCTGGGCGAGAAGTGAAGCAGCGGCCTACGAAAAGCTCGCGCCTTTGAAAGAGATGGGACTCACCACCATGGCCGTCAGTACCAGCCCGTTCCACAGCGACTTTATAGACCCCGCGCGAGTTCGATGTGCCCTTGCTGCGGCGGACCGGCTTGGACTGTTTACTTTCGTAAAGTGCACCACACCAAATGATGGCCCCTCCATGAGTCAATTGGTGCGTGCGATCGGCCCAGTGCCTTCGAAAACGGAAGTTCAGGAGATGTCTTTTCTGCCAGGTGGAAGGGCATCAGACCTTCCGCCCGCTGCCTTTGCATTAAAACACCAAATCCCTGAGGGACGGTGCCCTGGAGCAATGATGACTATTTCGCCAAACGGCGACGCACACATGTGTTGTACGCCTGGCTCGTTCATCGAGCCATTGAAGCTTGGGAATGCAAAGAACACTAGCATCCTGAACCTTGTGCGAGAGTTTTATTTGAGGGGCATACTCGCGATTTTGAGGAGGCAAGGTCCCTCAGCTTTCGTTCCGGCGCTTGAGCGCGCGGGTCTCGGTAGGAAGCTTCTCCCTGGGTATGTAGACGTCTGTCATTTGTGTACGTCACTTCTGTCCGACCCTGAAGTTCTTAACGTGGTTCAACAGGTATCCAAAGGATACGAGGCTCAGGTTCTAATGGACCTTCTGAGCTCCAGCACAATAGAGATTCAAAACCGGTATGGAGTCGAGGCGGAGCAGGCGTTGGTGTGAAGAACCTTAATGGAAGGGCGCGCCCCAGAGGCGATCTCTGGTCTGGTGCATCGTAGATCATATGTGCGAGAGGAACCGCTCTGCACGATTGTTGAGAGGTGATGTTGTCCACACGATCAGCGCATTGGCGCAATGGAGGAAGACGATATGGCACGTAGGGAAGACGTACAGAAATTGGTTGGAAGGGCAATGTCTGATGAAAAGTTTCGGAACGAACTAGCTGACAATCCTGGGAATGCGGCTAAAAGCATGGGCGTCACCCTGACGCCCGAAGAAGAAAAAATTATTAAGCAGAATGCCCGGGCGTTCATGGACGCTGGTGCGCAACTCGAAAGAGTAGCTGGGGGAGCAACAGGTCATTTGACTCACATTGAGGGGCCGACTAAGCCTTAATGCGAAATGGCGCAGCACTCTTTCGCTCATAGAAAGGCTCAGATAATCTGTTGTGAAGGTGGTGTGAGCCGAGCCGTTGCTTCAGCTTGTTTCCAACGCGTCGGTGGTGGCGCGTGCGATGATCTTCTTGCGTCCAGTCCGGCTGCTTGCGAGTACGGTTAGTTGTGGCTGAGCCCGGAGACCCGCTAAAATGATTCAGGGCGTTCCGACCACAGTAAATTGCCAAATCGCTGTAGTCGGTGCGGGACCATCTGGCTCAGCCGCAGCTTACTATCTTTCGGCAGCGGGTTTCGACGTTTGTTTGATCGATCGCTCTACGTTTCCCCGAGATAAGGTCTGCGGCGATCTTCTAGGCGAGGAGGCGATTGCCGAGTTAGCGAAACTCGGACTCGAACCCGAAGCGGACTGGTACGGCCGATTCGCCAGGGTGTCTAGATGGCGTGCCGTCGGCTACACAGGCAAAATACGCGAAGGATCTTTGAAGGTCAACGGTGGTCAGCTCTATGTGATTCGTCGCACAGACTTCGATGACACGTTGCGCCGCAGGGCTATCGCCATGGGTGCACGGTGGTTAAGCCCGTGTCGCTGTGATCATCTAACCAGAGACGCCTCGGGAGTTTTCATTCTGCGAGGTGTGGCGTCAAACAAGATCGAGACACAAATTCGCGCTGACGTCGTAATCTACGCTAACGGAGCCGGGTCAGCTTGCGATGTAAGCTCGGTAAGCGAAATTGACGAACGTGTTGGTGTGGCTGGAAGAGCTTACTACGACAATGTCAACGTGGCTGAAACGTGCGAATTTTACTATCTAGATTACCTTCCTTTGAGATATGCCTGGATTTTTCCTCTTCCCGGAGGTCTTGCCAACGTCGGTGTAGGCATGAGCCTTAGGGCACTAAGAGAACAGCATGATCCTCTAGAGTTGGTTCTTTCCCGCGTCATCGAGAGAGTCATTGGAGCGCATCGCTCATTCAGTAAAGCACGACGAGTTTTGCGTTTCCAGGGAGCTGTGCTCAAAACCGGCCTTCAGCCGGGACGGCTCATTCGGGATGGTGTTATTTATATTGGCGATGCCGCTGGAATGGCCAATCCATGGGATGGGGAAGGCATCGGACCAGCTTTGGTAAGCGCTAGGCTTGCCGCACAGGCCATCTGCTCCGCTTGGCGGCAAGGCATCTTCAAACGAGATGAATTCCGAGGATATGAGGAAGCGACCCGAATGCGCTACGGTGAAGTGTACGATCGCGCGCAGCGTATGTTCACGTCGCGTAAACATCTCTGCCAGTTACTCACGCCTGCATGAAGATTGAAGGTATTCCAACATTCTACACAGACTTCCTGGAGCTGAACGCTCGTGTCTCCAGCCGGCTCTCCAAATTTACAGATCGGCTACCATCGCTGCTCAGAGAGGCGGTCATGCAATACCTTTTTAGGCTTGGGCTAAGGCCAGACAGGATGACCTGGACCTATTCCTACTGCATGCTGCCGTTTTGGATACAATGCGACCTCGGCGGATCAGTTGAGCATGACTGCCTAGAAATAGCTTACGCAAATGCATGCCTAGGCCACATGGTATTGATTGAGGATCAGTTAATGGACGAAAACGTGCAGCCGTGTGGGCCAGGCTTGATGGCAGCCAACGCATTCGCCCTCGAGGGACAGCTTCGTTATGCCTCGCTTTTTTTTCATACCTCGTGCTTTTGGGATTATTATACCCCTCTACTGCAAAAATCTTGGAATGATCTTCTCCTAGAGAGACAACTGCACATCGATGCCTCGGAACGGCTCACTGAAATAGATGACGAGTTGCAAAAGAGCAAGATAAATTCTCTTAAGATAGCCGCAATTGCTGTCGCTCTGCTGAATCGACGTGATGAGACTGTACCTCAATTGCTGCGTTACCTAGAGCATTGGCAGCTTGCCTGCCAGAGATTAGACGATCTGGTAGATTGGCGTCTCGATCTGGATGCGAAAAACTACACACGCATTCTGGCTCTGGCGGGTGTTACAGGGAACCAAGGAGCGGACGCCCGGATGCAGGAATTCTTTAGTAGTGAGATATTCGGAAGGTATCTAGATGAGGTGCTTGATAATTATCGGGTCGCTCGGACGCACTGTCCGAGGAGGGATGGCTATCTTGATCAACACGTCGCAGACTTAATTGACAAGCTCGCAGCATTGCGAAAATCCTATGAGGTACTTGTCCAGGCTACAGACAGGCTCAAGTCGTCGTTCGATACTAAATAGGAGGTGTTCAGTTTTTCCGCAGGTCTCATGTGGACCACGACGGGCCGATTCGATCCTGCAGGGACCATGCCGAAGTGGCAGTTTTGCGACAGCGGAGAGGCAGGTAAGAAAGTGGCCGACATTTGCCGTAAGGTGGGGATCATCGAAGGCACTTACCACGCCTGGAAGAGACAGTAAGCCGGTGACCTGCCCCCTGCTTTCGTTCACGTAAGAATACGACAACTTTCTGCTGCTCCATCTCGGGTTTGAGCCGGGATGGGGGAGTGCGAGGGGCAAGGGACGGCGTTTGAGTTCATTGCCCCTCGCTCAGCTGTGTAGAAGCTTGCAGCCCGCGCTGCAAACTCCTTCGGTGTTTTGTATCCCAAACTGCTGTGCGGTCGCTCCTCGTTGTACTCGATTCTCCACGCCGCGATCTTACGCCGCGCATCGAACAGGTTTTGAAACCAGCTCACTGCCAAACACTCTTCCCGCAACCGTCCGTGGAAGCTCTCGATGTGTGCGTTCTGCGTCGGCTTCCCCGGCTGAATGTGCGCCAGTTCGATCTGGCGCTCTACGCACCACGCCAGAAAATGCCGGCTGGTTAACTCCGGTCCGTTGTCGCAGCGGATTGCTTGCGGTTGTCCCCGCTCGGCCACGATGGCATCCAGCACTCGCGTCACTCTCCGGCTGGCGAAGCTCGTATCCACCTCCAAGGTCAAACACTCCCGCGTGTACGCATCCACCACACTCAGCACCCGGATCGCCCGCCCGCACTCTACCGCATCGTGCAGGAAATCCAACGCCCACTCCTGGTTCGCCGCTGTCCAAGTGCGCAGCGGCTGTCCCACGCGCACGCAGTGTTTCCGCTTCTTCCGCCGGATCATCAGCCCGGCCTCCCGATACACCCGATGCACGCGCTTGTGGTTCACATGCTCGCCCGAGCGGCCCAGCAAAACATGCAACCGCCGATACCCGAAGCGCGGCTTCTCCCGCGCCAACTCCACCAGCCGCGTGCGCAGCGGTTCATCGGTGCGCGTCCTCTCGTAGCGGTAACTCGACACCGCCATCGTCATCAGGCGGCACGCTCGCCGCTCACTGAAGGCATACTCTGCTCCTATCTGCCCGATAGCTGCCTTCAGCGCTACGAGCTCCAGCCGTTTTTTCGGATCACCGACTGCAGCGCTTCTTTGTCCAGACTCAGATCCGCCACCAGCTTCCGCAGCTTCGTGTTCTCGTCACGCAGTTGCTTGGCTTCCTGCGCCTGGCTCACATCCATGCCCCCGTACTTCGCCTTCCAGGCGTAGAGCGTGTGCTTGGACACGCCCACCTCTCGCGCCACGTCTTCCACTTTCCGCCCCGCTTCCACCTGCTTCAGCGCCCCGATCATCTGCGCTTCCGTGTGCCTGCTCTTCGACATACTCTCTTCCCCTTTCTTTCGCACAAATCATACTCAGGTTTGTGCGGAAACAGGGGATCAGGTCAAGTGGAAAGTGATAGACGCACTGATGTTGGCTCGTGAAGCCAAGTTCGAGTAAAAGAGGGCCGGTGCCGCGTGTTCTGATGCGTTATGAAAATTCTCTACTGATCCATCAACCGTTTGCCAGAAGCGCGTTCTGATTCGTTCTGATCGACGCTGACGCATTTTGAACATGGAACTATCACGTTTTTATCACACCACTTGTCTTTGACCTAAAAGGCGCGTTAGCGCTTTGAAGATCACTCAGTTGAAGCAATCTCTGAATGTCGGCTGGCTTGATTGCTTCTTTTGGATGAGCACAGTTGTTTCCAATTCGAAGGAGACTCTCAATCTCCGATTTTTGGATTTGCGTGGTGACGCCAGATTTTTCAAGGCTATTAATTACGTCTTGGACATCAGGCTTCTAGTGGCGCTCAAGCGCGACCCGTCCGATATTACCCGCAGCACGAAGTAAAGATTCGTCGCCGTTTGCAACCGTCGAAGAGTTGTTGTGCCGTGTCGTACTCATCCGCCACTAGCGCCGAACTGAGCGTAATCACGGTGTCATATTCCAGCGATTTTGCCTTTTCGACGCTGCCTTGTACCAGCCCTCGTGCGGTCGCGAAAGATTGGCGAAAATAAACGTAATTCTGGATTCAAGTCGGTGAGTGGCCATGGGTTGACCATATCGATAAATCCGCTCATCCCGCGCTCCGCTTCGACACCAAATGTTCAAGCGACTCGACTTTCTCGGGATACACCTTCTCCATGAAACCACGTGCCGCGTGGAACCACGTTTGAGTCTTGATGGACAATTGAGGTTGGACTTCCTCATGCTTTGAAAACCTGACTGCCAACGCCAGAACTTCCTCAGCCATTTTCTCCAACTCTGCGACTCTTTGTTCGAACTGAATCAATCTTGTCCGCACGTCCTGCCTTGTTGTCGTTTATTTAGTACACGAATCACTGCCATCGCTGCGACGACGAAAGATGCGTCGTTTCTTTCGGGCCTACTCCTCAGCCATCAAGGTTTCAAATGCGTCCCGATTCACGCGCACTTGCTTCCACAAACCGTCTTGTTTATCGCGAAAAATGTCGGCTTCGGACTGAGGAACTATGCAGAAGGATTGTGGGACTTAACCGTTTGGTTAGAGCAATGTTCCCCGCAAGGCATCCCGCGAATTCTCCCCCTGCGGCAGATGGTTTGGGTTTAGCACTCGGATAGTCAGCGAGTTACGAGCTGTTGGGAAAACGCTTTCGGGGCGGCATGCCGTTGTGGCAAGCAGCCTGCAGGAAACCTTGTGAGCTAGATGATGTCGGCGAGCCCTGTTAACCCGACTATCGGAAAGATTGTTAAGGAGTGAGGACCATGCTGAGTGTGGAGTACGAAGTAACACGCGACCTGGAAGGTCGTCTATCCAGGCGCAGAACAATTGAAGCTGCAATCCACAGACACAAATGTAAGCATACTCATCACATTGCCGGGCCGGTCCTGAACACTTTCCTGAAGGCCACGAGGCTCTACTCGCGAGGTGTCCGCAACGCTCTCCGCCCAATCGTGCGCGACGTGCGACTTGAATTTGAGGACCTGCCGCCAAGCTTTGACGGCTTCCGAATCCTGCACCTTGCAGACCTGCACATCGACGGATTAGATGGCCTGGCTGAGGTCGTAGCGGACCTAGTTGCGCCCCTAGACGTCGATCTGTGCGTCATGACAGGAGACTACAGGTTCAAAGCTCAAGGCCAGTGCGACGGAGTCTATCGGGGCATGCGAACGATTCTTTCCGCCATCCGTACCGAGCAAAGTGTTTTCGGGATCCTTGGCAATCACGACGAATCCCAAATTGCGATAGAACTTGAGAACCTCGGTGTACGCATTCTGATCAACGAAGCAGCCGAAATCTCCCGGGGAGACGAGTCGATTTATGTGATCGGTGTCGACGACCCGCATGGCTATGGCTATGATGACTTGGAGGGGGCGTTAGAAGGTGTGCCGGAGGATGGGTTTAAGGTTCTGCTTGCCCATACACCAGAGATTTTCGAGGAAGCTGCGAGAAGCGAGATCCAACTTTATATGTGCGGTCACACTCACGCCGGACAGATCCGATTGCCTGTTATCGGCGAGGTTTTTCAGAATGCCGATTGTCCTAGAGCTTATGCCCAAGGCGAGTGGCGACACGATCGCATGCTGGGACATACAAGCGCAGGGGTGGGTTGCTCGCTTGTTCCGGTCCGATACAACTGTCCTCCCGAAATTCCCGTGATAGAACTCGCGAGAAAGTGAGTCCCCGCGCGAACTCGTGGGATCAAATCGCGAATCTGGGAGAGATGGGGGTGTCGACGCCAATCGATGGGTAGAACGATGTTTGACAGAGGGCGCCGACACCTTGAAAACACGCTAGTTCACACCTGCCTCGCTTCGCCTAACAACCTACCTGGTGCGATGTTAGGCCAGAGCGGTCTGGCCAAGGACCTCACCTGCAAGGCCCGGGCTAGTCTGCAATGACAGCAATCGCATGTAAGCCTTCCGCAATTGCAGTCGATATTCATTTTCGCTGATCTGCAGCATTCCCGCGGCTTCTTTGACCTTGAAACCGAGCATGTTATGCAGGACGAAGGCAATACGGGAAGTCGCATCAAGTAAAAAAATCGGGTTGCCGCTCATATCCTTTTTCCACTCCCGGAACGGTTTTGAATCGCTCACCTCGAGGTGCCCGTACAGAGCTACTTCATAAGCCGAACTTTGGCCATCCCATCCCACGGGAGGCTCCCTCTTGAGTTGTCGCAATGAGAGTTCTACGGTGCGTCGCAGCAGGTCGGGCTGTGTGCTGGCCTCCTCGAGGCGAGCATCGATGGCCGCTCTCACAACTGACATCGCCAGCCCCGGATTCAGCGTTAACAGATAAGCGCAGTAGGTGAGGCTATCCAGTTCAGCTTCTACTTTTTGATCTGTAATCTTGCTCAATTGCGATGTCATGTTGGTCACCTCTCGAACCACGGGTAAAGCACGTCAAACGCCACACCGTTCGCTGCGAATGGTCTGAGCCCTTAAGTCACTGCAAACAACAGGGTTTGCAAAAAACGGTCTAGCGACCGCTGCCAAAAGTGGAAGGTGTCGCTGATTGGCAGTCGCCACACGCACAATCTGTAGTCTCTTCGATCGGGTTATTCATTCGGATAGACCGGATTAGTCATCCGGATAAAGGATCAGGGCGTGTCTCGAGGCGCAGCGAGCCTTCCACGGACCCATCAAGGCTGTAGAAGGGTGTTTGAGATAGGGCCGGCGCCTTGAAAACACGCTAGTTCACATGTGATCCATTCGTTTAGCCACCTCTAGCTGGTGTCATGCCACGATTGCCGCAAATGCGAATCCTCCGCTGCCTTTCCTTGGCACGGTTCTTGCTAATTGCTAGGCGGAAAAACAAAGGGCCAGGACAGGCCCAGAAAGGGAGGCACGACGATGGCAACCAATCTAACGATAGTCGTCAGGAACGATCAGCCGAGCCGCGATGAACAATATCCTAATACTTGGCTGCTCTACCGGCGAGGTCAGGGCGTAGTCGAGGTGCATGTGGCGCACGACTCCGACCACAAACCTTATGTTCTGGACAATCGAGTCGCATAAAGCTGTTGCTCTCTTCGTTTACCCAGCTGTCCGAAATGCGCCCAAGAATGGCGGAAGTTTGTTGAATGACGTAGTTCGATTGCGTTTCAGCCAGACAGCGGATGCGAAAGCGATCTTCCACCCGAGTTAACAAGTGAAGGAGAACAACTTCATGGCTGCCAATATAGATATGGGTAAACCCAGCTTAGTGACGGATCATCAGAACCTATCCTTCCGAGCCGCCGGAAGGAGCCTGAGTGTACACACCCAAGTATGTGGAAACGCCTTCATCTTCCTTTGTAAAGGTCGACTCGTATTCGGTGACGACTGCGCAGTTTTGCGAGACAGAGTGAGCAGTATGTTACTGGGTTCCCCGAACATTGTGGTGAATTTGCGCGAGGTGGATTACATCGACAGTGGTGGAATCGGCGTTCTGATAGGACTTCTCGTGTCGGCACGAAATCGCGGTGGCGATCTTAAGCTGGTTGCGCCCAACCAGCATGTCACCAACGCGCTTCGACGCACAAATCTACAAACCATAATCGAACTCTATGCAGATGACGACAAAGCGGTCGCAGCCTTCCACCAGGTACCACTTCAGAATGCACTGGGAAAAATTGCTGATGGACAGAACCCGACGACGACAGCACACCTCAGTACTGAATAGATTGATGAATCGTTCTGCTCTTGGAGGCCCGCGATGACTCTTTTCTCGGCGAACGTTCTGTTAAGCGGCGAGGAGACGCATATTAATATTGACGATGCAATCTGCGAATACTGTCCACAGCGGAAGGTTCTGTACGGTTTGCCCTGTGCCAAATGCAGGACCTATTACTCTGCCGACCTGACGGCCTGCCCCGTATGCAGCTGGGGAGAACGGGTTCCTGCTCGTCCCGCTCCCTCCAGGCAAGAATGAGGTTTCCGTCTCGCTTTTCAACACTGCGGCAACGTTCCACACTCCTCTTTTCACAATCGGATATCGCACGATTCTCAATGCCGCCTTGCCTTAGTTGAAAACAGCTCAGGTCTTCATCTGTCACATCCTTCAAAACTACGACTGGTTGAGTTTCCCCAAGATGTAAACCAGGGCAATCTGTATCTGGTCGGATACGAGGCCTATCTAACGAGATAGCGTCGCGGACGAGTCGCTCGCAGCTTCCCAGCGGCCTCGGATCTTCTCCGAGCAAAGGCTAACCGTCCCATCAAGTAATCAATAAGACGATTCAAGCAAAACGATCAAATTGCATGTTTGTGGTTTTGGCCCACGATCTGCATTGTCACACGGCGGAGCCACCTCCGGAAGATGCCGCGAATGAAGGCAGCCGGTAGTTGGCACGAAATTCAAATTCTGTTCCAGACGTGGAAACGTCAAAAGGAGTCAAGTTTATGCAGCATTTCCGTAATGTGTCTCGAATCGTCCATAACCGCCTCCTGTGCGGCGCCTCGATCTTACTGTTCGCCGGCGCAATGTTGAACGCACAGGCCAATTCCAACACCAGCGCCGTTGCCAAGCAGCACCCGGACTGGGTGCAGATTCCCGGACAACTGATCCGCCCGGATTGCGTACACGAAATTCCGAAAGGCGCAAACGTCACGATCTCCGAGGACGGGAAGGTCACCGGTGATGTCACGCTCAACGGCACACTCATCGCCCACTATGATGCCTGCCCCGAATCTCCGATCTCCACGCGTCACCAAGCGGAGAGCACTAATGCAACCTCGAAGCAGAATCCCGGAGTCAATGGCTGGGTCGAAGCCTCGCAAGAGAATCTGTCGTGGCTGAGCTCGACCGATAATATTGACAATATGAGCGGCGAGTGGTACGTGCCCAACCATCCTTCCGTCAATGGCGCGCTGATTTACATCTTCAATGGCATCGAGCCAGCGAGCCAGAATTGGATCCTGCAACCGGTGCTGCAGTATGGATATAGTCCTGCGGGTGGCGGCTATTACTGGGGAATCGCCAGTTGGCTCGTCAGCTCCGGTGGGTATGCTTTCCATAGCCCGCTTGAGGCGGTGAACGCAGGAGACAAGCTGTGGGGCGGTACCTGGCAGACGGGCGCTTCGGGCAGCACTCTGTACTGGGAATCTAAAGCCTATGACTACAACACCGGCGCGAATTCATGGATCACCGCCTGGACCTCCGGGCTGCACTGGACCTGGGCCTACGAAGGTGTGCTCGAAGTCTACGGCGCCAACTCGTGCTCGCAGTTGCCTTCGAGCGGCTATGCCTACTTCTTTGACAACTACGTCGACCACGGATATCCCTACTACGACTACGTCTCTCCGGCGTTTTGGGGAGCGGTTTATCAGACTGGAGGCCTGCCCTGCTACTTCTCGACGTACGTAACTAACACCTACGACTACGCGGTCCTGTACTACTAAAGTGCAGGGTTGCGATTGTGTGGAATGCGATTTCGGTTGGCCAACTGCTAATCCAACGCAATACCATCGAAGGCTCGTTCGAACTTGGGCGAGCCTTTTGTTTTGTCTGCCAGCAAACTGCGGCAGCAACTTAATAATGAAACGGTTTTTATCGATGTGTCACTAGTAATCGTTTCCTAACTGATTCCTCGAATGAGCGCGGTTGTTGTTCGGCCCACCACCAGAAACAGAACAAGGTAATCGTCGCCATTATCACAACCTCCTTAGCCTCGCGCAGCAAACGAATGATCTTGTAGTTGATTTTCCGTGAATTATTGGGCGGCGCTCCGCAGACTCTGCCAACACCTGGGTGCTCATGCGTGACGAGCCAATCTAAGGGCTGCGATACGGAGTTCACCAGATAGTCAAGCCCGTGACCGAATCATCGCTTTCACGGTTTTTCTCGCTTGTGAACATGGATGGTCACCGTAAAAGTGGCACTCGAAGCACTATGAGGAATTGTGATCCCTGCCTCTCCTTCGCTAGCCGCCTGGAAATGGTAGTCCTGTCTGGGCCCGCCCGGATTTTGATCAGCTGCCTCCGCAAACGCAGAACCCTCGAATCGGATCGCCGTGCCAAAAATCCGAGGGGTATCATATTGCCCCGGTCCGATGGTTTGGAGCCTCACCTCTATCGCTTGCCCAACTGACACGACTACATGCTGCCCGGAGTTCGAGCGATTAAGATACAGCACCTGTTGCTTCGTCCTCGGCGACGAGGATACGTTCTGAGCTTTGGTGTTTTCGTAAGAAACCCACAACGAACTGGCCAGGAGCAAAAAGACTGCTGGTCGTAACTGCCTCATTGTCCCCACCTGAATTGGAACGATGGAACTTTTGTTCCTTGCGTTCATGTCATAGCCAGTAATAAATCTTAGTGCCCTATCGACAATTCCGTCACCACCCCTGGCACAGGAACGGGTATCCGGATGGATAGCAGTCAGCTAGCCCATAAGATACCGCGCTCCAGGGCAGGGCGCAGCCGTCTCCCCCACGTACTCAGCAACTGGTCGCAAGCAACCGCTCCATCCTACTGAAAAGAGTGGCCAGGGTTCGTTTGGGCGAGCTACGCAGAGAACTCATCGCTCTGCGTAGCCCCGCGTCATCAACGGAGTTCTGGCTTGGCACTGTGGTTGCTTTTAGCTGAGGTGGGTTCTGCAGCGCATAGCGGCGAAGAGGTGAAGCATGAACAACCAAACGATCTTCGTCGAACGGCGCCAGCGCCCTCGGCTCGGAGTGATGGCAGAGCTGGAAAACATGACCTACGGCATTCTGCGAAAGCACGGCGTTGTCGCGAACTGATCGGCAACGCACCCGCAGCTGAGCTCATTACACAGTGGAGTGCAACCGAAGGGAGACACGACAATGGCACAACTCATAATTATTGCCAGCAATGATCGGCCTGAGCGCGAAAGCAACTTTCCCGGGACCTGGCTGCTCCACAAGGAAAACAACACGATTGAAGTTCACGTCACGCACGACAGACTCAAGCGGCCTTTTGTGCGCGATAAGTTTGCTGCGTGAGGTCGAAGAAGGATGTTATGGAGTGTGAAGCCGAAGTGAAGCGCTTTCGTCCCCGCACAGTGCTCTGTGGTCTTCCGTGTGCCATGCAGGATTTACCATCCTGCCGACTTAAATCAGACTGTCCTGTTTGTCAATGTCGGGAGCGTGTTCCCGCTCGCGTGATCAGTGTTGGTATCCCATCATCATCGTTCAAGGGGTCGTACGGTGATCCGCGACAATGAAGTCGCTCGGCGTGTGATCTATCGACACCCACTGAAGAGCGTGGGAGGTTTCAGGCCGGCACAGGATACCCGAGATTCCATTTCCGCGCGGCGTTGGCCGTACCGCTCCACCATTAACCTCCTAGACCGACTTGCGCTCAACCTCGCGGTGCATCGTGCTTTTGCCGGGAATCGAAAATCGATCGGATGCGAAACTTGTCGACATCATTATTGAGCGGACGCATGAGCTCCAGGTGCACTTCGGGGAGCCGCTTGTGCTCAGCCGTCATGTACAACTTCTGGCAGTTAACGACATCCTTTCGGCCAGCACTGCGGCTTATGCCCAAACCATCTGGATCTTTATTTCAACTTTAGCGCGACCGGATGAGCGCGCACTTTCAATACATAAATCACAACCGCAGATGTCCCGGCCCTTGGTAAGAAAATTGCTAAGGACATAGTGAAAGCGATAGGACGTATGAAAACCAATCTTACGAATACGCTTGATCCAACCCGACGCAGCAAGGACATCACCGAATTTGACAGTGCCCTGCGGCAGAGAATCGTGGGTCAGGACCAACCCATTGAAAACGTAGTTGAAATTTATCAGATGTTTCTGGCGGGACTACACCCGGTAGGACGTCCGGTGGGAAATCTTTTGTTCCTAGGGCCAACCGGTACAGGCAAAACACGCCTGGTGGAAGCTATGGCACAGGCGCTTTTTGGTGACGTTCGTGCCTGCATCAAGATCGACTGCGCGGAATTTCAACATTCGCATGAAATTGCCAAGCTGATCGGTTCGCCGCCAGGATACCTGGGCCATCGCGAGACGCATCCTGTGCTGACGCAGGAAGCGCTCGAGCAGTGGCATACGGAAAAGTTGAAGCTCTCCATAGTGCTCTTCGATGAGATCGAGAAGGCTTCCGACACACTCTGGCAGTTGCTGCTTGGGATTCTTGACAAGGGGACGCTCACGCTGGGTGACAATCGCCGCGTAGATCTATCGCGCTGCATTATTGTTATGACATCGAATCTGGGGGCACGCGAGATGTCGAGCTTGGTCCACGGAAGCATCGGTTTCAGTCGCAGAACCGAGGCTCTTGAGACATGCCTTGACGAGAAGATTGGCCGAACTGCAGTCGAAGCGGCAGGGCGCAAATTTTCGCCAGAGTTCATGAACCGTATCGATAAAGTCGTCGTATTCAGAACTCTACGACCCGAGCATCTGGAGCAGATCGTAGAGATCGAGTTAGGCATGGTTCAACAGCGGATTCTCTCCTCTGGCTCTCACAAGTTTCTCTTCCGCTGCACTCAAACCGTCAAGAATTTTCTGCTGAAAGAAGGCACAGATTTGCGGTACGGAGCTCGGCATCTGAAACGAGCCATCGAGAAGAATCTCGTCTTTCCGCTTGCCAACCTGGTTTCGACCGGTCAGGTGAAACTGGGTGATTTCATCCAAATCGACCTCGGCTCGGAAGGCCGCCTGATCTTCACGAAAGACGCACCGAGTACGATGAACTTGCGTGAGTGGGAGCGTGTTGGGCTGCCGCAAAACGTCCCGTCTCTCGCGATGCGTGCTGCAGGCCGGGTTAGCGCGTAGAGGTTGTTTGTGCACGGCAATACGCAAACAGCACAGGCGTATAAGTTTCTGGGAATTCGCCGTGGAGGCTCATCGGTTCCGGCTGACTTTCTCCTGTCCTCCCCTCGCGGGTTGGACCGACCCCCGGCCGGAACCTACCTCCCTGTTGTAAAACCGACATAATTCCGCTTTCCGCTCCACGACCTCGCGATAAACTGCTTGTTCAGAAGAGAGACAGGCGGAAGCATATTCATGAAAACTGAGCGTGATTTGGACGAGTGAAACAGTCCACGTCTTCTCAATACTTCCATTCGAATGAAGCAGGCGGAGTTCTCTGTGCCTCTGCCAGTCAGTGTTCCAGCATCATCCTGCCGGCCTGAAACAACCGGCTCACCTGCTAACAACAGCTCCGACTGCAAAAATTCGCGGACACTCTCAACCTAACGCTTCAGGGGCTTGCATCTATTAGAACTTCGTCCATTAGCCGGTTGCCGCCACTCCTGGATCAGATTGGCAACCAAACTGGTCCAACCGGTCTGGTGACTCGCGCCAAGGCCCGCTCCCGTATCTCCGTGGAAATACTCATTGAAGAGCAAGTGATCTCGCCAATGGGGATCTTCCTGAGATTTCTGGTAATTCCCGAAGCACGGGCGTTGGCCACTTTCGTTCCTGCGAAAGATTCTGATGAGGCGATCGGCGAGCTCAGCTGCGATTGCAAGGGGGGTGACGAACTCACCGTCGCTTGCTTTTGTGCTCACAGCAAACTCGGGGCCCAGGGCATGGCTGAATTTCACCAGCGTCCGGATGAGCAGATAATTCGTGGGAAACCATACCGGCCCTCGCCAATTGGAGTTGCCACCTTTAATCCGGACCGCGGATTCGCCGGGCTCATAGCCAACACTTTCGCCTCCGAAAACAAATGGATGTTGCTCATGGTACTTGGAAATGCTGCGAACTCCATGTGGGGACAGGAACTCGTCAGGATTCCACACATATTCGAGCACGCGCGCAAACTGGCCGGAATCAACAATCGAGAGAACGTAGCCTTGCCCCTTGACCGAGTAGCAGGCATTGCCGACTAAATCGGGGCGGTTTTTGATGAACCATTCCACATTGCCGAAAAATTCTGGATTGGGCTCAAGGTCTTCGCGATTGAGAACTTCCACAGCGTACAGAGGAATCAACCCCACCATGGAGCGGAGACGGAATTTCTTGAAGTTCCCATCGGGCAAGCGAAGGATATCGTAGAAAAACCCGTCCTGTTCATCCCAGAGTTGGTAATCTCGGCCACCCATTTTTTTCATCGCGGCGCCGATATAGATGAAATGTTCGAAGAACTTAGTTGCGAGCAACTCATAGGCACGATCGAAATTCGCCAGTTCGAGGCAGGCACGCATCATGTACAGGCAGAAAAAGCCCATCCAGCCGGTGCCGTCCGATTGCTCCAGGACGGCGCCCCCAGCAAATTTCTCGCTCCGATCTATAACAGTAATGTTGTCCATGCCGAGGAAACCGCCCTCAAAAACATTGTTGCCAGTTCTATCGACCCGGTTCACCCACCAGGCGAAATTCATCAGCAATTTGTGAAGACATTTTTCTAGGAAGGCGCGGTCACCTTTACCGGTTGCAACTTTTTCATTTTGGTAGACCCGCCATGCAGCCCATGCATGAACCGGCGGATTGAGATCCGAAAATTCCCATTCGCACGCGGGGATCTGGCCGTTAGGATGTTGAAACTGCTCGAAGAGCAAAGCCAAAAGATTTTCCTTGGCGAATTCGGGATCGACCAGTGAAAACGTGGTGCACTGAAAGGCTAGGTCCCATGCGGCGAACCACGGAAATTCCCACTTGTCCGGCATTGTGAGGACACGCATGGAATTCAAATGACGCCAATGAATGTTGCGAATTCTCTTGTGTGCCTCAGGTGGTGGAGTGTTATCGCCTTCCAGCCAGCGATTTACGTCAAAAGGGTAAATCTGCTTACTCCACAACAGACCGGCAAATGCCCGGCGCTGGATCATCTTCTCTTCCGCGGTCGCATTTGGAGGGTGAATGCACTCATAAAACTCATCTGCTTCCTTCTTTCGCTGCTCAACCACCTTATCCACATCACGGAGTGGGTTAGCAGTTTCCTGCTCGGTCAATCGCAAGCGGATAACAATCGAACCCCCGGCAGGGACATTCCACTGATAATGCACGCAGGACTTGGTGCCTGATTTTTCTGAGTTCACGCACTGCTCATTGTTAACAACATAGCGATGAAAGGCGTCCTTTACGTAAGGAGAGCAGTTGAGCGCCGATGGACCGTACAGCAACGAAGCGTTTGTCTCATTATCAGTAAAGAGCAGTTCACCACCACTCTGCGCGTATAAATATCTGCGCCCAAGCGCATACTGCAGCTGAATATTCTGGAGAGGTTTGGCGGTGGAATCGTCGGCTACTAACGTGACATATTCTTTCCCACGGTCCCCAGGCTTGATTATGGGCTCGGCGCTCCTAGGAAAGGTCCAACTCCACGTGTTCCGGAACCAGAGATGCGGCAGAATGTGAAGTTCAGCAGGATCGGGGCCACGGTTTAAGGCATCGATCCGGATGCAGATGTCTTCCGGAGATTCCTTCGCGTACTCGATAAAAACGTCGAAATAGCAATCATCGTCGAAGATCCCGGTATCGAGAAGTTCGAATTCGGGTTGGCCTGCACCTCTCCGGTTCTGTTCAATGAGCTGTCGATATGGAAATTCACGTTGCGAGTATTTGTAGAGCATGCGCATGTAGCTGTGGGTTGGCGTGTTGTCGAGGTGGAACCAATAGTCCTTGACGTCCTCGCCGTGGTTTCCTTCGTTGGGAGTAAGCCCGAACATGCGTTCCTTGAGGAAAGGATCGCGGCCATTCCAAAACGCGAGCGCAAAGACGAGCAACTGGTAACGGTCGCAAATTCCTGCAATGCCGTCTTCGCCCCAGCGATAGACCTTGCTCCGGGCGTGGTCATGGGTGCAGAAGCGCCAGGCATCCCCGTCTGCACTATAGTCCTCGCGCACGCCTCCCCAGGATCGATCGCTGACGTAAGGCCCCCATTTGCGCCAAGGTGACTCCGCACCGACATAGGTTTCAGCCAGGCGGCAATGTTCTTGCGAACGGCGCACCGGCTTCGCTTTGCGTTGGCGTGCAATCCGCTGCTTGCGATCGCCCAATATTCCTCCCCAAGAGCGAACAGCCGAGATTGTCATCACGA
>CAVQVP010000006.1:0-489774 GCA_963717205.1 uncultured Acidobacteriota bacterium
CCTATGTACGACATTTCTTAGTCAAGCAACAGCCGGCCACTCTGATCGTTCTGCAGTCTCTACGTCGGCAGGGAGAGTTCCTTGCGACCCTGGTGGATACTTTCTGGATTGTCATTCCCTTGGCCATTCTCTTCGCTGGTGCTGGCGGATATCTCCTTGCGCGACGAAGTCTTGCTCCCGTGGTGGCCATGAGTTCACAGGCCAGCCGCATGGGCGCCGAGAACCTCTACCAGAGACTCAAGGTTGAAAATCCGCGCGACGAGCTCGGGCACTTGGCAGGTTCATTCAATGAATTGCTCGATCGGCTCAGTCAGTCATTCGAGCGGCAACGCCGATTTGTTGCCGACGCTTCCCACGAACTGCGTACTCCGGTTGCCATTTTGTGCGGCGAGGCGGAGGTCGCGCTAGCTCAACAGCAGCGCACTCCGCGAGAATACCGGGAGTCGCTGCAAATCCTGCGGCAGGAAGCGAAGCGGCTCAAACATATTGTTGAGGATCTGTTCACGCTGGCGCGGGCGGATGCGGGCCAATATCCTCTGGCGCTCACTGACTTTTATCTGGATGAGCTGGTGGAGGAATGTTCGAGGAATGTGCGGACGCTTGCAGCTGCCCGGAAAATTGCGCTTTCATGTGAAGCCCAAACAGAGTTACCCATCCGTGCGGACGAGTCTCTTCTCCGTCGAATGCTGTTGAATCTGCTGGATAACGCTATCAAGTACACTCCCGAAGGCGGATCAATCTCTTTGCGCTGTAGCGAGGAAGACGGACAGTACCGTTTGACGGTCCAGGACTCCGGACCAGGCATTGCCTCCGAGCTACAAGGCCGGATTTTCGAACGATTCTTCCGCGCGGACAAAGCGCGCTCTCGCAGCGACAACAACGGAAGCGGTGGGGCCGGTCTCGGTTTGGCGATCGGGCTGTGGATTGCCGAAGCGCACGGAGGGAGATTGGAACTCACTTCTTCCGGTCCACGAGGCAGCGTGTTCACGGCTGTGCTGCCCAAGAGCGCCCTCTGAGTATCCGGCGGCCGCCATTGCGGGCACTTTCTGCCAATTCCTCCGCTCAGACAACCGCCGTTTTGGGCACCGTTGTAGCGGTCAGTTTGTCTGCGGCATACCTTCAGATCGACGCACAGAATCGCCGTGGTCGCAAATCCCTCCACGCCAGAACCACGGTCGCTTTCGTGTCTGAATGCCGTGCGAGCCACACAGCTGGAGTAAGGTCTGGGAGGCACCGGATCGGAAGACCGGCCAACCCCGGGAGAACGGCGGCCAAATAGTCACGAACAGGCAGTTTCAACCTTCGGCAGCTTTCCACGACCGAGAGAATCGCCGCAACCTTCGGTCCCGCTTGTGGGCTGCCGATGTGCAACCAATTCTTTCGACCAAGAGCGACCGGACGCATGGAGTTCTCCGCTAGGTTAGTACTTAGCTCTAATTCGGGATACTCCAAGAAGCGAGTGAGCTTCTTCCAAAGCCCGAGCGCGTATTGGCAAGCCTTGCTGAGGGCGCTGGAAGGCAAAGCAGCGGACTGCGCTGCCTCGATCTTGCCACGGATATCAGCGAGAAGAGGCTTGGCTGTTTCCTGACGCCGGATATGGCGCGCCGCAGTAGTCAGCGCTTTGTATCGAGCTTCGGCGTCCACGGCGAACCGCCAATGCCAGACCCCTCCACCAAAAATCATAGGGGTGGTACCCCCCTACCTAGGTAGGGGGTAGCCACCCCTAGCTACAACCGGGTTCGATCACGAAAGAGAACTGGCCTGCCTAGTTGTTGTCCTAATTGCTTTGTTAAGGTCGTTTTCCCTTGCAACGTCCACCGTAGCGGAGGAGAATCCAGCAATTGTCTGTGGGGCTGCTCTCATGCAAGTTCAAGCAAGACTGTCGGTAATGCCAGCTCAAATGGGGTCTTCGTCCCTGTTGCCGCGTGTCTGTGCGCTGCTGGCAATTGCTGTCCTCATCAATTACATTGACCGCAGCAACCTCTCGATTGCGGCACCGCTGCTAAAAGACGAGCTTAGGCTTTCCGCTTCCCAACTCGGTATTTTGCTCTCCTCTTTCTTCTGGACCTACACCTTGTTCCAAATCGTATCCGGTTGGGTGGTTGACAGGTTCGACGTGAAATGGGTTACTGCGGCTGGATTTCTTGCTTGGTCGTTGGCGACTGCTACAACTGCGCTTATTCACGGATTCGTGGTGTTGCTGATGGTTCGGCTCGTCCTCGGAATCGGCGAGTCAGTCGCTTTCCCATCGTGCTCGAAGATTCTGGCTCATCATTGTGCAGAGCACCACCGAGGTTCGGCAAACGCTGTGATCATGGGCGGAATGATGCTCGGCCCCGCACTAGGCACGTTCGCCGGGGGAATGCTGATGGCGAGGTTCGGTTGGAGACCATTTTTTCTTGTGCTCGGCCTATTGAGCCTCATCTGGCTCTTGCCGTGGCTCAAGTGGATGCCACGTGAGCAAGCTGCCGTTGAACCAGCCCTGCAGCAAAGTCCCGGACTGCTCGAAATCTTGCAACAACGCTCCGCGTGGGGTGCGTGCGCAGGTCAATTCTGCGGAAATTATGTATGGTACTTCCTTGCCACTTGGTTGCCCTTCTACCTCGTCCGCGAGCGTCATTTCTCGATGGATCGCATGGCAAGGATTGGAGGTAGCGCGTATCTGTTCGCGGCTCTTTTTGCGATCTTGTCCGGCTGGCTTTCAGACCGCTGGATCGCCAGAGGCGGAACTCCGACGCTTGTGCGTAAGACGTTTATGTTCGTCGCTTTCACCTGTACGGGTATATCTCTTGTCTTGGGCGCAATCTCCGGTGACGAGTTGTTTGTGATTCTTCTCATGGTCGCCAGCGCGTCATGTGGAATGTACACTTCTCAAACTTGGGCTATTGCACAGACGCTCGCAGGGCCGCAAGCTGCGGGCAAGTGGACAGGGGTACAAAACTGCGTCGCGAATTTGGCGGGCGTTGTCGTGCCCGCGCTAACGGGTTTCATAGCGGATCGAACCGGACACTTCTTTTGGGCTTTCGCGATAACCGCGGTCGTCGCGCTATTAGGTGCGACCCTCTGGGTATTTGCCGTTGGGCCAGTAAAGCAGGTGATCTGGGCTAAGCCGAGAGGCCGCGATTTAGCAGTGGCAGCCGCCGAGAGTGCTTAGCGGCAATCTATCTATGGATACAACTCACGACGACCGAGTACCAAGTCTCCTGCGCGGTCTCGGTCTGTGGTCTGCAATAGCTGTGGTGGTCGGCTCGATGATTGGACAAGCTGTTTTTCTGGTCGGCAGTGATATGGCTCAAGAACTTGGGTCAGTAACAAGTCTTCTAGCGGCTTGGGCTATCGGCGGGGTCTTGGTGTTCTTCGGAGTTTGTTGTTATGCCGAGCTTGGAGCAGCCATGCCGAAGGCAGGCGGCGACTATGTGTACCTGAGTCGCGGACTCAGTCCAATGTTCGGCTTCCTATTTGGATGGACGAGGTCAATGATAATGTCGCCGGGGATGGCGGCTGTGATCGCGGTTGGGGTTTTGCGCTTTGTCGAGTTTCTGTTTCCTGCGGTTGCGATTCCACTTTTCATATGGCATGTGACGCTTTCCTCGCAATCGCAACCATACCAGTTCACCCTTACTGCTGGACAGCCTCTCGCGGCAGCGGTGATCGTCTTGCTCGCAGTCAGCAATTATCTCGGAGTACGAATGGCGGGACGCTTCCAAGTAGTTCTGACCTCGCTCAAAATGGCTGCGCTAGCCGCAATCATCATCTTCGGACTGTTGCTCGGAAAGGTCGGCGGAACAGCTTCCGATACTTACACTACTCTCGGGCGCGGTGGTTTCGGTTCATTTCTGATGGTATTAGTGCCCGTCATGGCAGCTTATAACGGATTTCAATCTCTTGGGCGCATTGGCGAGGAGGTCACGAACCCGCAAAAGAACATTCCGCGCGCAGCGATATTCGGGTCACTAGTCGTGATCAGCCTTTACATGCTGGTCAACTGGACATATTTTCGAGTGCTAGGCTTGTCCCGCGTCGCACAGTCACATCACGTCGCCTCCGATACGATGGTGCAACTCATCGGCAACAATGGGGCGAAGTGGATCACAGTGGGCATGATCATTTCGGCGTTAGGGGCGCTCCATTCTAATTTTCTGGCTTATCCTCGGATTCCTTTTGCAATGGCTCGTGACGGTTATTTCTTTGCGTTTGCAAAGCGAGTCCAGCCCCTCTATCGCAGTCCAAGCGGTGCAATCTTCTTTCAAGCGTGCGTTGCGGTTCTGCTTGTGTTAACGGGCACATATCAAGAACTGTATTCATTCGAGATGTTTGCAATTTGGCTGTTCTTTGCACTAACCGCTATCGCTCTGATCCGACTGCGCATCACCGAGCCTGAGTTGCCACGATCATATCGCGTGTGGGGCTATCCTTGGACGGTGCTGGTGTTCGGCATTGCTGGATTGGCGATCAGTCTGAATTTGTGGTTGGCTCGCCCTGTTCGCTCTTCCATCGGAATGGCGACAATCTTGCTCGGGCTGCCGTTCTTTTACTACTGGCACAGACGGGCAATCCGCTTGAGCATGCTCGAAGCCGTAGGTTCAGCAGGTGCATAATCCGAACTCAAAACGTGGCTTTGTGTTTTGAATCGAACCCGGTTGTAGCTAGGGGTAGCTACCCCCCTACCTAGGTAGGGTCCGGAGGAACAGGCCGGAATGGATTATCAGTTATCGACAGCGGGAAAAGGAGGTCGGAAAAGGAGGGGAGCCTCAACCCTTGCAATCAAGAAGGGGCAGACCGTGAAAAGGCCTCCGGACTGCGGGAAATAGGCACTGTCAATCGGGGAACGAACTGTCAGGTTTTGGTACAAAGACAAAAGGCTGCGTCGCAGGGTTTACGTGCAGTGCTCACTGGAAGAGTTCATTGACCGCTGGGCCCAACACATTCCCGAACCCTATCAGCACGCTGTTCGGAGCTTTGGGCTGTTTGCTCCGCGCGCTCTCCGGCAAACCTCGACCGCCATCTTTGTCGTCCTGAGACAGGAGCGAAGGCCACGCCCCAAGCCTCGCCCTTGGGCGGATTCCATAAAGCGAGACTTCGGACATGATCCGCTCCTCGACGACACGGGCAAGAGAATGAAATGGGTGCGACGAGTAGCACCGAAGATGTCTCGCTGATCAGAACTTAGCCGAGAATGCTCCACCTTACTGCCGCAATCGCGCGATAGGAGATACCAGCTTCCGCGTACTGCCTTCGCCTAACCCCAAACAGCCACAACTTCGGCCGCACGGAACGATCTGAATTGCTTCTTCCGACAGACGACATTCACTCGACCCGCCACAATGCCTCGTTCACGTCGAACACGAGATCTTGATTTTCCTATACTTCTAGCAAGCGGGGGAGCCGTACTCGTTCCGAAGAGTCTAGACGCGGCATTCAGAACATTCGCAAGAGCACGAGGCGCAAACGGCGTGATCATCCTGCCAGAGGGACCCTTACTTGTTGCTTCCCGGTCCATCCTTACCACTGAAAGTCGCGGTCCGGCTCTAGGCACACTCATCATGGGCCGCTGGCTCAATGCAGCCGAAATTGACCACTTGGCACAAACTACACACCTGTCGCTGTCTTTACTGCCTCTACAAGATCCAGCTATGCGGACCGACTCCCAATTCGAACAGCTTCACTTGTCAACCGACATGCCCGTCCTAATTCAACCGCTACACGAGCGGTCAATTGTTGGATATCAGCTGGTATGCGACCTCTACGGAAATCCTGCACTGATTCTGCGAGTACAAAATCCGAGAAACATCTATCAACAAGGCCAGAAAAGCTTGCTTTATTTTGTAGTGTTGTTCTTTGTGGCAGGCCTCCTGTTTGGCGCCATAATCCTGGTTCTGCTGGAGAGCGCAGTATTGTCGCGAATTAGCAATTTGAGTTTAGGCGTAGCCAGAATTGGAGTAACCGGCGACCTGGGTGCACGGGTCTCGTTAGACGGAAACGATGAAATATCGAGTCTAGGAGTGGCGATTAACAGAGCGCTGGAGGCGCTCGAGATGTCGCGGGAACTGCATACCGTAAAACAGGCGCTGCTAGTCGGAGAGAAGCGCCTCTTGGAAATGATTGCGAAAGCAGAACCTCTTTCTGACGTGCTGGACTTCCTGGCTCGATTGATTGAGAGTCAGTCCAGGGGTTCACTCTGTTCAGTCCTGTTTCTCGATCAAAAGACCTTACGACATGTTGCAGCCCCCAGCCTACCTCAGGCATACACCTCCGCAATCGACGGTGTCACCATCGGTCCCGGCGTGGGTTCCTGCGGAACCGCGGCATACACAGGCCAGCCGGTTGTGGTGTCTGATATTGCCGCTGATCCTTTGTGGAGAGACTACCGTGAACTGGCATTGAGTCACAACCTGCACGCATGTTGGTCAGTGCCTATCTTTTCGACGAAAGGAGAAGTGATGGGCACTACGGCCGTTTACTACCGCGAACGACGCGCGCCTGATACTCCTGAGTTGGATCTGATCGAGCGAGCAGCACACCTTGCCGGAATTGCGATTGAGCGGAAGCATGCCGAGCAAAAATTGATGCATAACGCGCTGCACGATGCCTTGACGAACCTGCCCAATCGTGCCTTGTTCCGAGACCGCCTGCAACATGAATTTAACCGTGCGAAACGGCATCCTGAATACAGGTTCGCGGTATTGTTTATCGACATTGACGATTTCAAAGTGGTGAACGACAGCTTGGGCCACGCTGTCGGCGATGACCTCATAGTTCAAGTCGGGGAAAGACTCGCTTGCTTCTTGAGGCACGATGATACGATCTCGCGCTCGGATACAACGCGAAGCGACGACACCCTGGCTAGGCTCGGTGGAGACGAATTCACGGTGCTTTTGGAGGATATCAAGGATCCCAGTGACGCAATCCGGGCTGCGCAGCGGATCCAAAAGGCTATCACGGCCCCACACACCCTGAAAGGACAGGAGGTATTCACGTCAGTCAGCATTGGAATTGCCTTAAGCGCATCTTCTCAAAGCACAGCAGAGGACTTGCTGCGCGATGCCGATATCGCCATGTATCGGGCCAAAGCGCTCGGCAAAGCGCGTTGCGAAGTTTTTGATGTGGCGATGCACCAGAGTGCCGTGGACAGACTGAACCTCGAGACAGACTTGCGCAATGCTGTCGACCGCAGCGAGTTTCGTGTTCACTATCAACCTATTGCATCTCTTGACACAGGACGAATAACGGGCTTCGAAGCTTTGGTACGTTGGGAGCGTCCTGGGGTTGGGCTCGTCGGACCGGATACGTTCATTAAAGCGGCGGAAGAAACCGGGCTAATTCTAGCGATGGGCAAATGGATCTTGCATGAGGCTTGCCAACAAATTCGAACCTGGCAGTCGCGTCACGCTTCGCACTCCCAGTTGACGATCAGTGTGAATGTCTCTCCTAAGCAGTTCACCAAAACCAATTTGGCAACTGAGATCCTTTCGGTTCTCGAGCAGACTCGCCTCGATCCCTCTTGTTTGAACCTGGAACTTACCGAAACCATGGCCATGTCCGACGTTGAGAAAACTGGGAGTATTCTTTCGGATCTTAAAGCTCTTGGTGTTCGTTTGAGCATAGACGACTTCGGGACAGGATACTCGTCCTTGAACTACCTTCGTCGCTTCCCAGTCGACATTCTCAAGATTGACCGCTCGTTTGTCTCGAATATGCACATCGACAACAATTGTAAAATTGTCGCAACTATAGTCATGCTTGCTCATAACCTCGGACTCCATGTCGTCGCAGAAGGTACCGAAACGGCAGATCAGCTGAGGCAGCTCAAGGAACTTCATTGCGACTTTGGGCAGGGGTATTTCTTTTCGAAACCACTGAAGCCTGAGCAAGCTGAGCAACTACTGGTGACAAGCCGTCACCACAAGGCAAATGCGGTTGGTCGGCCATAACAACTATACGCGGACAGGCATCCTTGGCAGCCGGACAAGCCTCTGGAAAGACGCCGACCCCGACATCCCCATCCTGAAGCAAGCCAAGGCCGAGTACGCGAAGCTGCAGTAGCAGCGTGGCGATCTTCCAACCAACCATGCCACGGGCTACTCTTACCTAACCTAGTAAGGTAAGGTTTGCCGACCGTCCGGGAACTGGCTCGGTTACTGCTCCCTCGCCGACTTCCTGACCGTTTCGCCGGATGGGTATCTAAGGGTAGCTTTTGCTTGAGATTCACTATTACTCACTTACTTATCCGTCACCGCAGGCGCCGAGAATCGCCCTGGCTTCACCGAAACCGGTAGACCTTTGCCTCATCCGCAATTTTGTTGACCTCGAACCGGTTGATCTCGTCGATGAGTTCGTTGGTGACGATGTCCTGAACGCCGACCTTCTCCTTGATAACTCCCCACTTGAGCAGAAAACGGAGATACTCAGTGTAGTTCGCCTCCGAGCTCTCGCCCCAGCGTTTCACTCCGCTCTTCTCAAGCTTCCAGTTTGGGATGCGTGCCTGCAGCACCTTGGTGTCATCGCGGATCGCCGCGGCTTCGTCTTTTCCGGTTGGCTTAATCTCTGGAAAGACCTCGTACAGTATGCGGACTGCGGCTTCCGGGTTATTGATGGCGAAGATAGTTCCCTTAGCATAGCCTCGCGCCAGAGCGACTGCATCCTTCCTCCGTGTTCTCAGCGTGTCATCGAGCGCGAGAAAGCCATTCCCGGGGAAGCGGTCGATCTCCTTCGCCTCCAGCAGGCGCAGCTTGACGCCAGCGTTTTCGACCAGGGCGTACTGTGTATCGAACTGGCAGAGCGCGTCCACCTGCTTGCTCCTGACCATGGCCGCGGTTTGCGCACTCTCGCCAGCAACCACAATTCTGACATCCTTCTCGGGGTCCATCCCCGCCATGGCAATGATAGCTTTCGCGAATAGCACCCCTCCGCCCATCGAGATCACACCAATAGTCTTACCTTTCAGATCACTGATGGTTCGGATGGAACTATCGGCGGGCACTGCTAGCTGGTAAATGTTGCTCTGGTAGGCGGTGTAGAAGGTTGTTATTTTGACCCCCATGGTGCGAGCGACTGCGTGCGCCTCCACGGCAGCCAGAGCGAATGGGATCTCCTTGGTTGCGACGCTCTTGACGCAGTCGGACGAACCGGCTAATGGCACCAGGGTCACGTCAATTCCATCTTCTTTAAACCAACCCATCCTGGTGGCAATAGCGAACGGCGCTGCGCCCGCCGAAATCGTGCGCGCACAAAAACCGACTCTCAACTTGGAGAGTTGAGCGGGCGCGTTCGAGCATAAGATCGCGAGCAGGAAGCACGTAACCGACGTGGCCCGTGTGCGTTTCATGGGACCATCCTTACTTTTTCGAGGCGTTCTTTCTCGGATGGATCCCAGAAGAGAATGCGACGGCGGATCAGAAGAATGCACCGGTTCAACAGCAGTCCCATGATCGAAAGGATGAGGAGCACGGAAAACTGTCCGGCCACATCCATATTGAAATTCATGCTCTGAATCAGCATACCCAGACCGGCCGACGCGCCTACGAACTCGGCAACGATGGCTCCGATTAACGCAAAAACCATCGCGACATCAAGCCCGGCCATGACGAACGGGAGAGCGTTCGGCACCCGGAGCATCCAGAACATCTGAATCTTGCTCGCCCCGAGCGAGCGCATAAGATTCATCCGGTCCTCGTCCGCCGATCTGAGGCCCGCGATGGTATTGACGAGGACTGGGAAAGAGGCGACCAGAGCGGCATTTACGACTTGAGACTTCAGCCCCAGTCCGAACCAGACCACGATTAGAGGTGCGAGCGCCACCTTGGGCACCGACTGGAACATCACGATGTAAGGATAAAAGAAGTAGTCGACGTAGCGGTTCAGTGCCACCGCCGTGCCCACCAGGAACCCAAGCAGCGAGCCCAATAGGAAACCGAGCAACGTCTCCAGGAGCGTATGGAGCAGGTGCTTCTGATAGAGTCCGCTCGCGAACCCGCGCCACAGCGCCATCGCCACTTTTGAGGGAGCGGGCAAGATGTAGGGTGGCACATCAAGGGCGCGTATGATCAGCTCTCCTGCTAACACGGAGGCACAGAAGATGGCCGCTGTAAGGGCTACATTGCGGACGCCGTTACGCATCGAGCGCTCCTTTCGCGTTGAAGTGTGCCCGGATCGAGCTGACCGTCGCGCAGAACTCCGAGGAGTTCATGGCCTCCACTCGCCGCGGGCGCGGAATGTCAACCGGCACCTCGTCCATGATGCGGCCGGGCCGTGGAGTCATTACCAGCACCCTATCGGCGAGAAAAACCGCTTCCGGAATGGAGTGCGTGATAAACAGAACGGTCTTCTTCCGCTCCATCCAGATGCGCTGCAGTTCCAGGTTCATCTGCTCGCGGGTCATGGCGTCGAGTGCGCCGAACGGCTCATCCATCAGCAGCATCGCGGGATCATGGATCAGCGCACGCGTAATCGCGACTCTTTGCTGCATGCCTCCAGACAGTTCCCAGGGGTAGCGGCGCGCGAATTCCTCGAGCCCGACCAGACGCAGCAACTCTTGTGCGGTCTTCCGATAACGCTCGCGGCCGAGGCCCTGCACATCGACCGGCAGCAGCAAGTTTTCGAGCACACTGCGCCAGGGGAGGAGAACCGGTGACTGGAAAACTAGGCCGATGTCGCGGCGCGGCTTGGTGATGGTAGTGCCGCGAAGGCAGGCTTGCCCTGCGGAGGACGGCAGCAGGCCGGCGAGAATCTTGAGGAGCGTCGACTTTCCGCAGCCGGACGGGCCGACGATGGCAACAAACTCACCCTCGCTGACGCTGAAGCTGATCTGCTGCAGAGCGTTCACCGCGCCATCCTGGCAGGAGTACCCCTTGGAAAGCTCCCGCACAGAGATGGCTTCCATGGTTACACTCATCGAGGCGTCCTCCGCAGGTGCGATCTCGACTGGGACTTG
The DNA here is from genome assembly GCA_963717205.1 of uncultured Acidobacteriota bacterium. Classification (GTDB taxonomy): domain Bacteria; phylum Acidobacteriota; class Terriglobia; order Terriglobales; family Acidobacteriaceae; genus Sulfotelmatobacter. The sequence goes on from CAVQVP010000006.1 coordinate 10,931, forward strand.
GTTCGACGCCGCCATTAGGCTCTCCCTTGCCGCGACCGCCTGCAAAATCCGTTTGCTATCCTTGGCCGAGTGTTCCCGAAACATCGCTTCGAAGGCTAACTCTCCGCGTGCCATCTCATGTCCGCCGGCCCCACGCCGCCCAGAGGATTGCTGACGGCATCAGGAAGTCGGGATCGTCCAGGCGCGCGACGTCCTTATCGAACTGTTGCGGTGTGATGTAGTTGCCATCGATCATCGCCCCTCGAAGCAACTCGTAGGTGAATCGCACCAACGTCGCACCAAGAGAACCCCGTTGCCACATGAATGCCCGCGCCTCGCCATTGACGCTGGTCAGTCCGTGCGCGCGCAGTCGTCCGATGAGGCGCCTTCCGTAGAGTCTATCCACGCCACCGTCGTCCAGGAGTCGCATCATCGCGACTTGGGTTTGTGAGAGAACCTCCCCGGGATTGACCGCCGGGTCCGCGGGCATGGAGAAGCTATCGTACTCCTCGTCGATCAACCAGCCACCCGGCTTGAGAGCGGAAATCATACGCGCCAATGCCGTCTCGCGTTCCGGAAGGTGCATGAGCACCAGGCGCGCGTGAACCAGATCGAAGGCCGCTTCCGGCAAAGGGTCTGTGGCTATATCGTGGCGGCGCACTTCGAGGTTCGGGAGGTTGAGAGATTCAAGGAAGCGCGGATCGATGTCGGTCGCCAATACGCGTCCTGTGGTGCCGACGCGATGTGCAAGCCAGGTTGCGATGGAACCGCTGCCCCCGCCGACTTCCAGGCAGTGCCAGCCGGGGGCGACGCCGCGATCCTCAAGATGACGAATGGTTCCCGGGTCCAGCAACGCGGAGAGGGCGGCGAATCGGCCCGGGGCCTCTTTGCCGGCATTGTCGAGCAGGTAGGTGCAACCTGCAGGGTGTCGTGTTCCTATAACCACGCTTTTGCCGGTACGTTCTCCTAATGGTGGCATCGCGGGCGTCCCCAATCGCCGCAGTGCAACGCATTTAACAACAGATGGACTTATGACACAAGTTCAAATACCTTGATGGTTGATGAGGAATACTCAACGATGGATTTTACCTCCCGCCAGCTCCGTGCGTTCCTGTTAGTGGCGCAACATCGAAGCTTCACGCGCGCGGCGGGGGCACTGTTCATCACCCCGTCAGGCCTGAGCCTCTTGATACGAGAGTTGGAAACCCAACTTGGGGTTAGGTTGTTTGATCGTACGACACGCCATGTTGCGCTGACAGCTTCCGGGACCGAGCTTCTCGCCGTCGCCCAACGCAACCTGCAGGAGTTGGATGGCGCCATGTCGCGCATCGGGCGATCGACAAGCGAAACCGGTGTTTCGCTATCAGTCGGGACGCCACCCTTGCTGATGGCGAGTGTCTTGGCGCCGGCCATCAAAGAATTCCGATCGCACCGGCCCGACCTTCACTTTCAATTGTTTGATGGTGACAGTGCTAGCGTCATGCAGAAGGTTCAGTCGGGTGCACTCGATATGGGCGTGGGTGTTTTCTTCAAGCACTTACCCGGCGTCCGGCGAGTACCATTGTTTCGTTTTTCCTTGGTGGTCATACGCACAGACAGCGGCCAGCAATCCCGGCGTGCCACGAACGCCTGGTCCGCACTAAAAGGAGAGAAGCTAATCTCCCTGCAGCCATCCATCCCACTGCAGCAGCTTATAAACAAGCACCTCGCTGAAGCTGGCGTCGCCTATCAGCCCCATCTCACGGTGAACTATCTCAACACCCAGATAGCGATGGTCGAGGCCGGGGAGGGCATTGCCATTATTCCTTCGTACGGACACCTTGCGTGCAGGAATCGAAGCATTGTGATCAGCCGGCTGGTGAATCCTGTGGTGCACCTCGACACCTATCAGATTCGACACGGCGGCAGGAAACTTCCACCAGTCGCAGAAGAGTTCACCTCTTTCCTACAAAGTTACATTGCCAGTTGGGCGGGGCGCTCCGGGGTGCTTTAGGCTGGCAAGTCCGTCGGCAAGAATCTCATCATAGCGTATTCTCGGTTACTCGGCAGGAAAGGCAGCCACGCACCTTGCTCGGTATTTCGCTCAGCTCTTCTGTGCCTCGCGGGGTCCGGACCCGGGTGTTGAGGTGCGCCGGATCGGTACGGAGAAGTCGGCATAGCAGGCGCGGTCTGCGCGAATGTTCACGCATGCGCGGATTACTCGCGGATGACGGGCTACCCTGAAGTAGTCCCAAGGTAAGGCTTGCCGACCAACCACCCGGAATCGCTGCGTGCGCTGCCACCTGCTCCGCAAGTTATAATGGCGCCCAACAATGGCGTGCACCCGTGGCTCTTGCTTCTGGCACAAAACTCGGTCCCTATGAAATTCAATCCCCGCTGGGTACGGGAGGCATGGGTGAGGTGTATCGCGCCCGCGACACCCGCCTCGATCGCACGGTCGCGATCAAGATCCTTCCGCAGCATCTTTCCGACAATCGCGAAGCCAAACAGCGCTTTGACCGCGAAGCACGGGCCATCTCATCGCTGAACCATCCCAACATCTGCACGCTGTATGACGTCGGGCATCAGGATGGGACCGATTATCTGGTGATGGAGTTTCTGGAAGGAGAGACGCTGGCGGACCGCTTGATAAGAGGGCCGCTGCCGTCGGATCAGGTGTTGAAGTACGGGATTGAAATCTGCGAGGGGTTGGAGAAAGCGCATCGCGGCGGCGTGACGCATCGCGATTTGAAGCCGGGGAACATCATGCTGACCAAGACCGGGGCGAAGTTGATGGACTTCGGGCTGGCCAAGGCGTGTTCCCAGTCGGGCGTCTCTGCTTCAGGCCTTACCCTGACTAGTCCCGTGGCCAGCCGTCCGCTGACGCAGGAGGGCATGGTAATCGGAACTTTTCAGTACATGTCGCCGGAGCAGATCGAAGGGAAAGAAGCGGATGCGAGGAGCGACATCTTCGGGCTGGGGGCGGTGCTGTACGAGATGGCGACGAGCAAGCGGGCATTCACGGGAAAGACGCAGGCCAGCACCGTGGCGGCGATTCTGGCGTCGGAGCCGCAGCCAATTTCGACAGTGCAGCCGATGTCGCCGCCGGCGCTGGATCGCGTGGTCGCGACTTGCATGGCGAAGGATCCCGACGAGCGGTTTCAGACGGTCCATGATCTGAAGCTGCAACTGAAGTGGATTGCGGAAGGCGGATCGAAAACGGGAGTTGCCGAGCCGGTCGCGGGGCAAAGAAAGAACCGCGAGCAGATGCTGTGGGGCGCATTGGCGCTGCTGTTTGCAGGATGCGTGGGGCTGGCAGCGATTCATTTTGGAGCGGCGAAGAGCGGGCGGCAAGCGATCCACGCGTATATCCCGCCGCCGGAAAAATCCACGTTTGCTTTTGTCGGGGACCATACCGGTCCGCTTATGATTTCACCGGACGGCGCGCTGCTGGTGTTTGCGGCGCTCGGTCCGGATGGAAAGCAGAGGTTGTGGCTGCGTCCACTGGAAGCCGCGACGAGTCAGCCGTTGCCGGGAACGGAGGACGCGTCGTATCCCTTCTGGTCTCCGGACAGTCGTTTCATCGGATTCTTTGCTGAGGGCAAGCTCAAAACACTCGGCGTGACTGGCGGACCCGCACAGGTGCTTTGCGATGCTCCAGACGGCCGCAGCGGAAGCTGGAACCGAGAAGGCACAATCATTTTCTCTCCCAGCTTCAACGGACCGCTGTTTAGTGTCTCCACCGGGGGCGGTACGCCGGTGCAAGTGACGGAACTTGATCGGTCGCGGGAAGAAATTAGTCATCGTTGGGCGCAATTTCTGCCGGATGGCCGCCACTTCCTTTTCTTCGTAAGGACTCGCCAGCAGGCAGCGGTTGGCGGTGCCTATAGCGGTGAATATATCGGATCCTTAGATAGCCGAGAGAAGAAGTTGCTTTTACGCAACCTCTCAAACGTGGTTTACGCTGCACCCGGATATCTGCTTTTTGTGCGTGACAACACGTTGATGGCGCAAGCGTTTGACACCAAGCATCTGAGTCTTAGTGGTGACGTGGCGCCCATCGCCCAGGGCGTCCTGGTGAACGCGCCGTATAGCCGTGCGATGCTTTCCGTTTCCGACAACGGTATCCTTGCCTACGGCGGTGCTCCGAGCGTTGCGGAGCCTTCACGACTGCGCTGGCAGGACCGAACCGGCAAACAGATCGGTACGGTGGGTGATCCCGGCACCTATGCGAATCCGCGCCTGTCTCCCGATGGCAAGAAGCTGGCCGTGGTCGTCGGGGATGCTTCGAGGGCGGCCACTGACGTTTGGATCTATGACCTCCAGCACGGAGACAACACCCGCCTGACCTTTGATGCCTCGCTCAACTACTCACCGATCTGGTCCCCAGATGGCGGCCGGGTTGTCTTTAACTCCACCCGTCACAACGGATTCCCGCAGTTATTCCAGAAGGCCGCAAACGGCGAGGGCAGCGATGAGTTGCTGCTGGCTTCGAACACCACCGAATTTCCCGACGACTGGTCTCCAGACGGGCGCTTCATTCTTTATGAGCCGAATCCTACGGTAGCCGAGCTTTGGCTGTTGCCGATGTCCGGCGACCGCAAGCCGGCAGTTTTCCTCAGCGGAGAGAGCGGAAGCTATCCAGGACAAGGGACATTCTCTCGCGATGGGAAGTGGTTGGCCTTCAGCGAATATTCAGGTGGAAAACGAGAGGTATACATCACCTCGTTTCCTGGCAAGACGGGCAAGTGGCAAGTCTCAGCGGGAGGAGGTCATTCTCCGCGTTGGCGCGGTGACGGGAAGGAGTTGTTTTTCCTCCGAGCAGATAACGCCACCATAATGGCCGTCGACTTGGATTTGAAAAATTCTGTCCCGCGCATCGGGGCCCCGAGGGCATTATTTCCTGTGCACCTTGCGCCAGTGTCCTACCAAAATCGAATGGGAACGGCATGGGATCCGTTTGACGTGGCGGCGGACGGGAAGCGCTTCCTGGTGAATTCGCCAGACCAGGCACAGGCGCCTGAGCCGATCAACGTCGTCGTGAACTGGGACGCGGAACTGAAGAAATGACACTGGCCGGAGAAAGCAGTTTTTTCAGGACCTCCGAACCTGACGGTTCCCGTGCCTCAGTTCGCTCTGTCCCCGGATGGACGCGCCATGGTGTTTGTCGCGAAAGAGCCTGGGGCCGATCCTGTGATTTGGCTGCGTTCGGTCGACCAGGTGATCGCCCGCCCACTGATCGGGACGAAAGGACTGGCGCAGACCGGACTTGGGCCGAGCGATACGAAGTGGGCGATGTGCTGCGCTATTCGCGCGCATCGAAGGAGACTGGCATCGGGAAAGGCGAGTACGCACAGGTGAAGAGCATCGACTCCCCGAAGAACCGACTGACAGTCGAGCTGCAGGATGGCACGCAGCGCACTTACGAAGGCAGCCTCTCTTGACCGGCTTTGAGTGTAATCGGGATGTTTCATCAACTGACAGGCAGCCACCGGGTTCCCGACGGCTGGACCGGTGTTTACAACCCGGGGACGTTCGTTGGCACAAGTGCGCTGAGGCCCGTCATCTACAAGAGCCTCGAAGAGGAGGGCGCGATCAATAATTCGTTGCCAGATACTCGCGCAACCGGTCGACTCGAAAACTGGCATCCCCGATTTCGATCTGCAACAATAGTCGCGCCGCGGTCAATTGATTGCGGAAGTCGAGAGCTGTTGATGTGTCTGGATTCGCGACGAACTGTAGGTATTTATCAATATCTCCACTCTCTGCCTGCAACGATTTCAGCCGTGATTCCTGGGCCGCCACGTTGTCGAGCAATTGCCGATGCAGCACCTCCGCGTTGCGCACAATGTCGCCTTCCTGCACTTTCTTCCATTCGTGGTAAGCCTCTACGGTTCGATCCAGATGCTTGTTGATGGAATGGCTGGCGAGGTTGTAGTTGATCGATACAGTTCCATAGGGCTGAGCGCCATACGCGATCGGATTGACTTGCTGATGCACGCCCACCGAAAGGGCGACATCCCAGTCACTCTGGCGAGCTAGCTTGTCCACCGCTTTCTGTTCGCTGGTCTCACGATTCTCTTTATCGGCCAACAGATCTTTGAGCGCTTGATCGCTGAGTGGCGGAATGTAAAGAGCCGCGATCTTCGACTGCGTGTCGGCGCGGTCGGCTTCGATCCTGATCTTTGTCGTCTGCAGCGTAAACAGCATCAGGCGCGTCGCATTTTGCGCCTCCACCATTTTGGCCGTCTGACCGAGCAGGTCGTTGAGGGTTTTCGAGGCATTGTCGATCAGGACCAACCGGTGGGTCAGCGCCTCCCTTTCCAGATTCGATAAGGCATACTGCACGTTCTGCTGTGCCGACGTTGTTGCCTTGTAGAGTTCGCAGTTCTTGCGGGCCACATCAATGGTGAGGCCGGCCTTTCTGAAATTAGAAAGTCCCAGCGACGCGCCACCCACAATCTGCACCGGCAGACCTGTCTCAGGCTGCGTTAGGCCACCAAAGGCGGTAGGAGTGCGCAACAAATCCCGCTGAGCCTCTGCCTGCTGCGCCACGTAAGAGCAGTAAGCCAGTTGATCGTTTGTGTCCCCGGCGAGCGCGAACATGCTCGCAAATAAAACAAACGTCATCACACACTTCCAGTGACTGGGAAACATTTGCTTCTCCTTGGCGGGCTGTCAGAGGCATCGACTAGAACAGAACAGGTTTTCGCCCCATGAATACGGTCTTGGACTTCGCCGATTCAGGATGATCGAGATTCATCTGAATCAGAAAGCCGCGAATCTGCGTCTTGAAAATCGGATGGATCGCCTGCTCCTCGCCGGGAAAGGCTTGCTTCACCGATCCTACGTTGCGGCAAAGAACCATGTTGAGATAACAGTCGTAAATGGTACTGCCTTCCGTCGCAGAGGCCCGGTTGTCGTAAGGGACGAAGGCGAAGTAGAGCGTCTGTCCTCCAGACGCATTCAGGTAATATGGATTCTGCTTTGCCGTGGCGATCGCCTGATGCAAGCGATCAATCTGCCGGTTTTCTTCCAGCAGCTGCTTCTCGGCGACATTAATGGCGACATCGAGCTGCGCCACTTCCGATCTGAGCTCAGCCTGTTTCACCAGCACGTTGAGCGAGCCCGTTCCCACCGTCGTTTTATCGAGCACGCTGTCGGTCAGCAGGACCTCGGCGATTTTGCTGTCGGTGTAAGCGTCCCTTGCCTGGTTCACCGCCGCCAATTGGGTTGCGGCATCGCCTTGCGTGATCAATCCGGAAGTGAGGTCCTTGTGAATATTCGACTCCACCTGGTTGAGCGCCTCCAGGACTTTCTGCGTCTTCGCGTTGTCAGCCAGTTTTTGTTGGTCGAGGGTCGAAAGCGCGGGGCCGGCGACCAGATTGTGATTCTGTTCCCGCGCGATGGCGGCTTGCAGCTTCGGTTCGAGCGCCATCAACGCGGCGCGATGTTTCTTCATTTCAGCGACACCATCGCCTAGCTTCTTGGTGTCGACTTTCAGATCTTCAATGGTCTGCTGGCTGGTGACCAGCTTTTCACGGAAGTCGAGGCTTTTCTCGTCTGCGGCCGACAGAATGACGGGTGCGGCCCACGAACGATTCACCGCATAAAAGCCCATCACCCAGGCATACGCGAGAATGCCGATCAATACGAGATACAACACCGATATCGCAAAGACTCGGTACAACGTGAGGACGAGCTTGTAATGCATTGCGTGCAGCGTCCGTCCGGCAGGCGCTTTAGTCGCTTGAGGAGGCAAGATGGTTTTCGTTTCCGGCGGTGTGGCTTCAACGGGTGGCGTTGCCAAGAGGCACCTCTTGTTCTTGTACGACCGCCGTTTCCATGGTTCTCGTGCCCCAGTCTGCCGAATCCATGGTGCATAGAGCCAGTGGCGTCAGGAACAGACTGCTTACAAAGGACCACGCGACATAGGCGGCGAAGGCTAAAGGATGCTGGACCGCTTCTTTGGCGCTATAACGCTTGATCACCCAACTCAGAACTGCTCCGATGGCCAACGCGGTAATTAGCGGCACGGGTCCGGTCCACGAAAGAGGATCTTGTGTAAGCATATTAACAACGACCAGCAAACCCACCAACGCTCCCACCGGCGTCAGTACCAGCGTAAAGACCGTGTTCGGATGCAGCTTCCAGACGTGTTGCGGCAGCGTTTTCATGGTGAAGAAGAAGTCGCGCACGATGCTGCGCCGCCAGCGGAGTTGCTGCTTGAAGAGGACAGACAAAGTGTTGGGCACCGTGGTCCAACAAAGCGCATCATTATTGATGTAAGTTCCATAACCTCGCAGCAGGGTCTGATGGGTCAGGAACCGGTCTTCTCCCTGATTTACTGGAACCCCAAACCAGTTTCGCGCGCGAATGGCCGGCTCAATCTCGAGCAGCAGTTCACGGCGGATCGCAAACAGGCATCCACTGATGCAGCAGATGCTGCGCGTCCAATTCTCGGGAATCTTGTAAAGCTGGAACGCCGAATAGTAGATCAGCGTTTGAATTGCGGTGATGACACTGTCATTTGGGTTCCTCACTCCAACCCGGCCGCCGACCGATCCCATGCGGGACTCGGCGAAGCACGCGGTCAGCTCGCGAATCGCATCGGGGTGAAAAATGCAATCCGAATCGATGGAAATGATGATTTCCGATGTGGAGAGCTGCAGAGCATTGCAGACTGACCGCGCTTTGCCACTATTGACGGCGTTTCGGCCGGTCCTGATACGTATGTTGGTAAAGTCGCGCTGCGCTTGGAGCATCCACTCGTAGCTGTCGTCGGCCGAACAATCGTCTTGCGCGATCACTTCAAACTTCTCGTTGGGATAATTGCTCTTGCTGATGCTCTCAATGGTCTCGTACACCGTTTTGCCTTCGTTGTAGCAAGGCATTAGCACGCTGACCGCCGGTTCGTAGGTATAGTCTTTGCGAGCCTTGGTGCGTGGAAAAGAGAAGCGCATGATGATGCCCATCAAGTACTTCACCACCGAGATCAGCAGGCAGAGAATCAGGATGAGCCAGAGAAGAATCGGTGCCATCAGCGCCGCTCCTTCCCATGCGCCTGGCTATCGCTTGAGACACGGGCGTGTGGCAAACCGGGCATGTATTGCGGAGAATTGATTTCCGAGGATAGACAGTCTTGGGACTTCTTCCCCAGACACCGCACAATATCATATCCAGAGCAGCGCAGGAATTACATGAGAGGGGACAAGCTTTCTGCGTCTCCCTCAATTGTGTAACCACGCCGATTTCACTCAAGTGCCCACAGGAAGGACCACGATGAGTGCTATGGCGATTTTTCAACAGTTGGGATGCTGCTGGCCGATTTTCGATGGTCCCAATCAGGGCTGCGCTCGCGCGGAATCGAAGACCGTCGGGAGTGCTCCCCATGAAAATCGTTTCACAGTCTCGCGAAAAAGCGAGACGGGTGTACCATGGTGCTGTTTTCGAGATCAAAAGGAAATTCCGCTAAGGAGGAAACCCATGCCGAACCTCTCCGGCTCTTTCTCTGGGAGAGCCGCCTCGCAGTCAACTATTGCTTTGCACGACACTTCCACTCACGACCTGAACCTGCTTGAGGTCAGAGGCGTTCAGAAATCAACTGACGAGCAGTGGAACAACTCAAAAATTACCTACTGGGGCACGGCAGACTTGATCGCTGGCAACGGTCCGCAGCGCGGGTACTTCGTCAACGAGCATTCTGATGGGGACCGCGACTTCGGCACTTTCGAAGGCAGGATCGTCACTTCCGGCGCACAAGTTACCATCGAAGGCACTTGGAAATTTACCGGCGGCACAGGAAAGCTCAAGGGCCTTACCGGGGGCGGCAGCTACAAAGGGCGGATGACTTCCCCCGTGGAAGTTGAAAATACATGGGAAGGAAAGTACCAGATTGCGACAAAAACTAAGGCAGCATGATTTCTCTGGCCTGCTAGCAGAAGTTCTAACCGCTTGTTTCTGGCTCACTCGGCCAAGTCGGAGAGTGGGCCATTTCTCTCTTATCCTGAAGGACGCCAAGGCGAAGTACGCGAAGCCGACCAAGCGTCGATGAGTGATATCGCGATGTTACAACAGTTGCTTCGTTGCGCACCGTCTTGTTGGTGCCAGCTTCCGCTTTTTCGGGCCGTATAATGGAACGATGAGCGCACACCGGTGGGGAGCTACGGGCCCGCCACTCGAAGCTTATTCGCGGGTTACAAACCCGGAGCGATTCGCATCCCTGCACGACAGTGCGGCAGAATTACTCCATGGTTTAGGGCGCGAGTTCGAGATCGAGCACAGGGAGGCGTACGGCCTCGACCCCGAGTTGGAGAACGACTGCACTCTGTCGCGCCCGAGCATAGCCCTCCTGCCGTGCGACGTGGGTGCAGCGCCCCTCATCATTGCCTTCTCAGATTTTCCGGGACTCCGCGTGCGTTTTGGGCGCTGGTACGTCGTTGCTTTCCCGACGTGCGGATGTGACGCTTGCGATGAAACGGCGGAGAGTGAAACCGAACGTCTGAGATCACTGATTGACAACATGACAGCGGGTCGCTTTCGTGAAGCTATCCGAGTTCGCGCTGATGGGACTGCATGGAAAGAGTCGGAGTTTTGGTCCACCGGCGGGCGCTGTCCAGAAGAGTTGCGTCTCGATCAGACTCGAACTCGGAAGCTACTAGACGGAGGAGATCGGTCCTCCTACGAGTGGGGCCCGTGGCCCAGACGCCACTGAGACTCGAAACCAAAGCGATTACAACTCAAAACCCCTGTTCATGAGTCGATGACTGATATCGCGATTTTTCGCCAGTAGTGCTTTTGAAGCCAGCTAGGGATTGCCACGCGGCCATGACCAGGATGTGATCCTAGATAGGGGGTACTGATCTCACGGACAGATTCAGATCGGTACCGAGACAGGTCATCGCCGGGGGTACCTGCAAAATAGCGCGGCGGCTTTCCGCCGCGCCTCCAGCCTCCTACGACTGCTTCTCCATCGTGAACGCAGTCGTTGTCCCGCGCTCCTTATCGGTGTACTCCGCCTGGATCGACTTGCCATCGGCAGAAACGGTCATGCGGTAAACACCAACGATTTTCCCGTCCCGCTTGTCGGTCTCCTCAATGGTGCGGTCTCCAATCCGCTTCAGCGAAACCATGGTATGGCCCGGGTCGCCGTTGATCGGATAGTCTTTGCCGTCAAACTTTGCGTCGTAGCTATTGCCGTTCGGGTCCGACATCTTTAGTCCATCGGCGGTGCCCTGATACGTCACGGTCAGCCCATTCTTGGAGACGGTATTGACCTTCGACGTGCGCCAAGCTCCCGACACCGTATGCGAACCGGCCGGACCCTCTGTCGCGCCTACGACATCGCTGCAACTCCACCAGGGCAGCCCGGATATCAGAGTGTCCTGTCGCAACTCACACTGGCAGTGACTGGCCGAAGCGTTTTTTACTTCGTCACCATGGCCGCAGTCGTCACAGTGCTGGCGCTTTCCGCGAATACTTCTTTTGCCGATTTTCCCCGCCTCTGCGGCGCCATCGCGGAAAACCGATACTTGCCCGATCCGTTTACGATCCGTGGTCGCAGGCTTGTGTTTTCGTTCGGCGTCTACGGATTAGTATTCCTGGCCGCATCTCTGCTCATTCTGGTCGAGGATCATCTCCGGCCCGCAGCCAAACAGGTGATCGAGATTCCACAAGGCCACAGGTTTGGCTTCCTCAATCTCAGGCACGCGTTAACCTCGTTCTTGGTAGAGATCGGAACCGACTCCAAAACTATTCAGGACATGCTGCGTTGGGCAGACCCTTCAATCCTGCTCAAGGTCTACGCGCACTCGCGAATGGACAAGCGCATGGAGGCTCAGGCAAAGATGATCGACGCCATGGGTCTGAACGAGGAAACTGCTCAACGGTTCATCCAGTAGGCGTGGGTGATCGACCGTAAGTGATTTCCTCCGATTCCAGTCGCCAGACTTCCACTAAGTTCTTTAGAATGATGGTGGCCAGGGACGGAGTTGAACCGCCGACGCCAGCCTTTTCAGGGCTACATTATGCTGTAGTTTCAACAGCTTGAGTGACTCCAGGTGGCCGCCTAAGTCCACCGACCTCCAGGGTGCGCTGGGGGCTAGTGCTTGTGCGCTCGCACAACGAACCGCTCCGGTGCCGAACCGACGAAATAAAATGGGTAGCACGTCACGAGCGTTAGCGTGTTTTCTGTTGCCGAAGGCTCCAGAACCGTGGTGTCATCAGGCTCGACGACTTTCGCCCAATCTACCTCATAGTGGAATAGCCCAGTTGCAGTCTGCAGCCGAATCTCGTCATTCTTGCGAATGTCCTTCAGCCCACGGAAGAAAGTGTCGCGGTGCCCGGCGATTCCGCTGTTCCCAATTTCCCCTGGAAGCGGAGTGCCTGCAATGTGCCCCGCACCCAGCCGCAGCGTTCGCGAACTGGTCCCTTGTAGAACTGCCACGGAAATTCCCAGCCTCGGGATATCTACTCGCCCCAGAACGTCACCTTTCTTGACCGCTTGCTTAGGCTTTTCGTTGTGCTCCTTTTCCACTTGGATTTGGCTTTCCAGGGACCGTTTTGCAGAGACTTGGTAGAGTCTGGCTTCCAGCAAACTGAAGCCGACGTAGCTGAGCGCAAGAGTGCCGGCGATGAAAAGCAGGCGTTGACTCCAACGAAGAAGCCTTTGAATTCGCGTGGGGAACATCTCCCGTTCAGTTGTGAGTTTCATGGTTGGTCGTCTTCGCCGCTGATGATGGCAGTGCGGACGATGCCAAGTAACCAGTTCGGGTGCGAACCGCCAAACGTCTGCGGCCCGGCGCGATTGCCTTTACTTGTATGACCCGATAGCTGCCGTCCCGCTTTCTATTTGTCGGGACATAGCCAATGGTGTACTGGCTACGAATATCGTGAGCGATCCGTTCGCAGATGGACGCAACATCCTTTGATGACTCAGGCAAGAAGGCCTCGCCGCCCGTGTCCTGGGCAAGCTGCTTGAGCACACGAGGGTTTCGATCAGGATCCTGGTCATCGAAGATGCCGATTGTGTAAATAATTACGTCAGGTTGCCCCACCCGGGTCAGGATTTCAGCCAACTTATGTTTGCTGGCGTTGTCCCCTCCATCGCTGATTACGATCAGCACTTTCTTGTCGCGATTCCCCTTCTTCAGGTGATCGAGGGCGACAGCCACTGCATCGTACAGTGCCGTCTCGCCATTGGCTCGGACTCTGGAAAGGGCAACTTCCAACTGACCGATCTGGTCTGTGAAGGGCATGTTGTCCGGAAGACCAAACGAAACCTTTTCGTTGAAATTGACCAGGAACATCTGGTCCTGCGGGTTGCTGGAGCGGGCAAATACCAATGCAGCGGCAATCACGTCACGGCGCTTGGGCATCATGCTTCCACTATTGTCGACGACCAAACCGACCGTGACCGGGATGTCCTCGTGGCTGAAATACTTGATCGATTGAAGCACTCCGTCCTCGTAAACCCGGAAATCCTCTTTAGAGAGTCCGGAAACCAGAGTGTTCTTGCTGTCCTGGGCGGTTGCGCGCAGGACCACCATGTCCACATTTACTTTAATCGTGTAGGGGTCGGCCGGCAGGCTCTGTGACGGAGAGGAATCCTGCGCCCACGCAAAGCTCGTTATAGCTATCACGCCGAGAAGACTAACCCACCGGCGGAGTGTAGAGGCAAATTCTTGGCCGGTGCGTGCTCCCATGCCGAAACATCCTGCGGGATGCAGTCTCGCCTTGCTTTGCGCCGGCGCGGATGAAGGCAGCTTTATCATCCGGTTGGTCCTTTCACATGCGGTAAGAACGCTCAGGATCGGCGACGAAGGGGCGGTACTTGCGTACCACCTCCTTCGCCGTCCAGGATCCGGTCAACTCACCGCGTTGACCTGACACTCTGATCTACCGTTAGCTCAGCTCAAACGGATCGCTTCGAAAAGGCCGAGAGAGCAAAGCCGGCGCCAATCGTCAGCAGCCCAGCCAATGCAATCAGGGGCAGCAGGCTGGCTGTCGCCGGCAATGGATCGGGTGCCGCAGTTTGTGGTGCGGCCGCAGCTACTGGGGTAGCAACCGGGGGTGCCTCAACCACCTGGGCTAACTCGATTGGCTCTCCCGTGGGGGCAACGGCCTCGACAGGCGCCGTCTTCAATGCCTCGATGGGAGCCGCTGCCAACTCGATCGGGGTCGCGAGCACAGGCTCATTGGCTTCCTTAGCCAACTCGATGGCCCTCGATTTTGCATATACAAATTCCTCGCCCCATTCACGCCCGGGGTAAAACCATGCCCTCAGAGCCTCAGGCTGTCCGGCGGGCCGCTCGCGGAAGGTGATTACCGTTTTGTCAGTCGTCTTCAGACGGTAGTTCGGGATGGCAAGGATTGTCGTAAACACATGGGTTTTGTCCTGGTTGAAGATCTGAACGATGTGCCGGTCGGATTGTGAATCAAAGATCTTGAAAACATATCTACCGGCCGGCAGGATTTGCGCACCCACGCCTGGAACCTCGACGGGGCCGCTGAAGGTGATGACGGTTTCCCTGTTCCAGTCATCTGCGGTTGCGGTCGGCACCACGAACGCACAGAGCGCGATAAGACAGAATACCGTTGCTAATGTCTTAAGAAGTTTCATGTTCTCTCTCCTGTAGTTTTTCTCCGACTAGCTTGCACGGCGGTGGTTATCTTAAGAGAACTCTTTATTCTGTCGGGTTCAAAAGAGATCTACTGCCGGAAAGTCCGGCAGTTTCCCAGCCCGTGGGAGTTTGTTCGAGGGTAAGTATCAGCGATTGGCGTTTCGGATACTGGTCAATATTGATCGCAGAGTCTTTGCGAGTTCAGGTCCACCCTCTTGGGGGCGTTCTTTTCTTCCGGTGCCAGCGTGGCCATCTCAGGAAAATCGATTCGCAACTTTAAGGGGACATTCCGCAAAAGTGAGCCGTTGTGCACAGACTCGGCCCGTGCGTCCGTGGAATCCTAGGATGCGAAGCCTCTCAATCCACGCAGCCCGCAGCAGTAAAGGCAGGACCGGGCAATCGAAGGATGATCGGGCAAGGTGGTTCAAAATGCATAAGATTTGTTTACTGCTGCTAGCAGTTCTGATACTGGCCGTACCGGCCGTGTTGTTGGCGCAGTTCGGCGTGTCCATCTCGATCGCTCCGCCTGCGCTACCCGTGTACGAGCAACCCATGGCCCCTGCCGACGGTTATATCTGGACGCCCGGCTACTGGTCTTATGGAGACGGAGGCTACTTCTGGGTGCCGGGGACGTGGGTGATGGCTCCCGAACCTGGCCTCCTCTGGACTCCCGGTTATTGGGGTTGGGGCGGCAATGCCTTCGCCTGGAATGAAGGCTACTGGGGCCAAAATGTCGGCTTCTACGGTGGCGTCAACTATGGTTTTGGCTATGGTGGAGTCGGCTATCAGGGCGGATATTGGAACAACGGAGCCTTCTACTACAACCGCTCGGTGAATAACGTGAACATCACGAACATTCACAATGTTTACAACAAGACCGTCATCAACAACACCACGATAAACCATGTCAGCTATAACGGCGGCAATGGTGGAATCAACGCTCGACCAACCAAAGCAGAAGAGACTGCGGCACATGAGCAACACCGGCCGCCAACGGAGCTGCAGACCCAGCATGTGCACGCTGCCAGTAGCAACCACGCGCTTCTGGCGTCCGTGAACCATGGGCGGCCAGCAATCGCTGCAACGGCCAAACCCGCGGATTTTAGCGGTCACGGAGCGGTTGCAGCCAGGCGGGCGGGAGCACCTTATAAAGCCACCGAGAGCAAGGCGTCTGGGAATAAGGCCGCTGCAACCCACACGAACGAGAACAAGGCAGCTGACAACAAAGCAGCCGCAACCCGCACGAGTGAGAATAAGGCGGCCGAGAACAAAGCGGCAGCAACTCGCTCGAGTGAAAATAAAGCCGCTGCGAACAAAGCAGCCACAACGCGTTCGAACGAGAACAAAGCGGCTGAGAACAAAGCTGCAGCAACTCGCTCGAGTGAAAATAAAGCCGCTGCGAACAAAGCAGCCACAACGCGTTCGAACGAGAACAAAGCGGCTGAGAACAAAGCTGCAGCAACTCGCTCGAGTGAAAATAAAGCCGCTGCGAACAAAGCAGCCACAACGCGTTCGAACGAGAATAAGGCGGCCGAGAACAAAGCTGCAGCAACTCGCTCGAGTGAAAATAAAGCCGCTGCGAACAAAGCAGCTACAACTCGCTCGAATGAGAATAAGGCAGCTGAGAATAAGGAAGCAGCAGCTCGCTCGAACGAGAACAAGGCAGCTGAGAACAAAGCAGCAAAGCCTAGAGAGGCTCGTCCGCCCAGTGAGCCTAAGCCGATTGCTCATGCGCAGCCCGCTCCCCGTCAACAGCCTGCACCTCGGCCTCAAGCCGCACCCCGTAAGCAGAGTGCGCCGCGAGCAGAGACTGCAGCCCGTGCGCAGCCTGCCCCGCATCCTGCGAAGGAAGCGCCCAAAGCCGAAGAGCGCCCGCGGCAGTAGCAAATTGACTGCGACGCATTGTGTCAGTCTGTTCGAGGTATAAGAAAGTCGATTAACTCTTACACCGGTGCGGGTCCGCTGCTTGGGCCCGCGCCATTTTTTCTGGCTGCACGCAGCGATCGAAGTGATGTCCGCGTTGTGGAGAAGCAATCCACGCTTTCATTCCCCGCATCTTCCACCAGAGAATTGATCCGCCATTTTGACCATTTCCTGCTTCACTGAGCAGTTTTGACCATTAAGAAGCCGGCGAAACGCCTATAAGAAAGTTAACTCACAAAGGAAATAAGGAGCCCCATATGCTCGGAACTATATTGATTGTGATCCTGGTCTTGGGCCTGATTGGTGCGCTGCCACGCTGGTCGCACAGCCGGGAGTGGGGCTATGCCCCGACCGGAGGCTTAGGCCTTGTCCTTTTTATCGTTGTCATTCTCCTGGTTCTCGGGCGGATCTGAGCCATGCCCCACCAGGCAATATCGCCAGGCGCCAAACCTAAGGCGTGGCGCCTGTTTTCTATCCGCGCCACGTCACTTTTGCTCATCGTGCTCATGTGCAGCGGCGGATCGTTCGCGTACTCCGTCCTTACGCACGAGGAGATCGTCGACCTGCTCTGGTCCGACGAAATCCGTCCCTTGCTGCTCAAGCGATATCCGGGGCTGACGGAAGACCAGCTTAAAGAAGCGCACGCCTACGCCTATGGCGGCGCCGTCATCCAAGATCTCGGCTATTACCCGTTCGGCGGTAAAGAATTCAGCAACCTGGTGCACTACGTTCGTAGCGGAGACTTCGTTCGTGAGTTGCTGCTGGAAAGCCAGGATGTCAATGAGTATGCCTTCGCCCTGGGCGCACTGTCCCACTATGCGTCGGATATCGCCGGTCACCCCGCGGTCAACCAGGCCGTCGCGATCGAGTATCCGAAGCTGCGAGCCAAGTTTGGCAAGTCAGTCCGATATGCCCAGGACAAGACCGCGCATTTGAAAACGGAATTCGGGTTCGACACGGTTCAGGTCGCAAAGAATCGTTACGCCTCACAGCAGTACCACGATTTCATCGGATTCCAAGTCTCCAAACCCCTGCTGGAGAGGGTCTTTCCTGTCGTCTATGGAATGCAATTGAAAGACGTCCTCACCCACGAGGATATGGCGGTGGGTTCGTATCGTTTCGCTGTCAGCCGAATGATTCCAGAAATGACTCGGGTCGCCCTCCAAACTCACAAGAAGGAACTGATGCGTGAGAAGCCGGATTTTGCGAAAAAGGAGTTCCTGTACCGTTTGTCGCGTTCTGACTACGAAAAACAGTGGGGGAAGGACTACATCAAGCCGGGCCCGGGAGCCAGGATTCTGTCAACGCTCTTGCGATACATGCCGAAAATCGGTCCCTTCAAAGGGCTGGCGTTCAATAACCCCACTCCCCAAACTGAGGACCTGTATTTCAAGAGCATCAACACTACCGTCGATCAATACCGGACCTTTCTCGAAGAAGTGCGCAGCGACAAACTGGTCCTTCCCAATTGTGATTTGGATAGCGGGAAGACAACCAAAGCAGCGGAGTATTCTCTGACCGACGACACCTATGCGACGTTGCTCGCTCAGCTGTCAGAGCGGAAGTTCGATCGGACGTCGCCGGAGCTGCGCGACAACATCCTGCAGTTCTATTCCGACCTCGCGGTGCCGATCGAGACGAAGAAGGACGGAGTTCGGTGGCAAGCCGTACTGAGCGAACTTGGCCAGTTGAAGTCCGTTGCGCCCGTGCCGACCGTGGTGGGAACCTTGCACCGTGATCCGTGATCCGTGTGAGAAACGAGGTTTGCGATTGGCTGTCTTGATTCGCGCGTTAGTCTTTTTCCTCGGCGCCGTCGTTGCGCTTGTCCAGACAGGCCTTGCACAATCTGTTCCCAACATGGCCCCCACGATACCGCCGGTAATCGTCATCGGTTTCGTCGGCGGGTTTATCAAGCACGATAATCTCGTCCACAGCGAGGTGCAGCTCGCAGCGCGACTGCGCAAGGCTTACCCCATTGGTATCGACGTGGAGACTTTTGAGAGTTACCACGGGGAAAAAGCCCGAGAGAGGATACTGAGCCTGTTGGACGCGAACCATGATGGGACTCCAACCCTCGGCGAGAAACAGAATGGCCGCATCATCATTTACGGGCATAGCTGGGGCGGCTCGGAAGCCATCAATCTGGCACGTAAACTGGAGAAGGATGGCATACCGGTGCTTCTCACCATTCAAGTGGATAGTATCTCCAAGATTCACCAGAATGATGCGGTCATTCCGGCGAACGTAGCTCAGGCCGCCAATTTCTACCAACCGAATGGCTTTCTCCACGGCCAGTCTGAAATTCGCGCTGCTGATCCGGCCCGAACGAATATCATCGGAAATTTTCGATTCGACTACAAAGCGAGCCCGTATAGATGCACCCAGTATCCCTGGTACGACCGGATTTTCGGGAAGTCCCACACGCAAATTGAATGTGATCCGGGCGTGTGGAAGCAAGCAGAGTCCCTGATACGGTTGCACCTGCCTGCGCCAAGAAAGAAGGAAGCTTCAATGGATGACCTTACCAAGGCTGTTCCGAATGTACCTGAGAGGTAAACCATAACGAGATTATTACAGGGCTTGTCCGATGCGGTTAACTTACCTTAAGAATGCTGTTGTCAACGTGGTTCGCGACATGGAAAAGAATCACACCATGGCGTTTGCCGCCGCGCTAGCGTACTACTTTGTTCTTGCCCTGTTCCCTTTTCTAATTCTTCTTTCCCTAGTCGTTGCCCATCTGTCGCTTCCGGACTTTTTTGGCCAGGTCATGGGGCTGATTGCGCGAGTGGTTCCGGCCGCCAGCATGGGCCCGCTCAGGAATTTGATCAAAGACACTATTCTGTTCACTCACCGCGGACTGCTCACCTTTGGCATTCTGTTCACGCTGTGGTCGGCATCGAGCGGGTTTACGGCTCTGATCGATGCGCTCAACACTGCCTATCATGTGTCCGAGACGAGGCGCTATTGGAAGACGCGCAGCCTCGCCATCGGCCTTACGTTCTCGGTTGGATGTTTGCTCGTCGTCGCTCTCGGGCTGCTGCTCGTGGGCCCTATCTTCAGCGCAAAGATGACCGAAGCATTCGGAATGGCAATTTTCTGGCCGGTTGTTCGATGGGCGGTCGCAATTGCGTGCACCGTTCTCGCGGTTGAGCTCCTCTACTTCGTTGCGCCGAATGTGAAGCAAAGATTCGTGAATACACTGCCCGGAGCGTTAATCGCGGTCAGCGGCTGGATCGGACTGTCTTACCTGCTCGGAATTTACTTCCAGCATTCTTCCGCCTACAGCAAGGGTTACGGCAGCCTGGGAGTGGCGCTCGCATTCAGCATTTGGCTCTACTGGACCGGCTTCGTAGTTTTGATCGGCGCCCAATTCAATGCTGAGCTTGAGCAGAAAACTAGAGGGAGGCCGTTGCATGATGCGAGCCGAAGCGAGCCTAAAATGGCCGCGTAACTGGGAGGAACTATGGCAGACAAAGAGTGGACTGTGAAAGAACTGATCGAGGCTCTGAAAAACTTTCCGCCAGATGCACAGGTCTACTACGAGATGGGGCCAAACGGCCCGGCAACAATTGGGAAAGCGCAATACGTCAAGGCCTGGGGCGAGTCCGGCGAGATGGGAGTGCTCCTGGACCGATAGGTTCGTCCGAATGAAGGGGCAGAGCCTCGTAGGTAGAAGGAAGCGGAAAAATAGCTAATGAATCGGTCCAAGAATCGCTTCAATGGATTGCTCTAACTCTTGAACGCTCGGAAAATCAGTCAAAGAAGGACTGTCTCTGTAATTACTTCGCAGATCGGAGAATAGCGCATGCACATCGGGAGGGCGCTTTTCAAGCGATTCAGTCAGAGCCTTGTTATCCCGAGAGAGTTCAAATAGCCGATTCCGCAGGCCGCCGGTTATTTTCGTCAAGCTCAGGAGCAGAGAAACCAGCTTCCGCTGATCCGCTTCCAGCGATGCGATTTCGCTCTTGCCGTCCTTAAGGTTCTGACCTGATTCCTTGGCTAAGGTACTTAACTGTTCCTTGCTCATCTGCTGTACGTCCATCGATGTGCACCATCCTTTGGATAGAATCCTGCAGTCGCCAAAGCACTGACTCACTTGGCATTTCTGCTGGCTTCGACGCGGATTTCAGCTACCACCGGGCAGCCTCATCGGCCGTCATCGTTCGCCGGCTTCGCTTCCACGGCATCGGCCGCGGAAAGTTTCCGATCCCGGTGCGGCTCGGTGCGCGGGGTGCCCGTATGCAGTTCACAAACTTCCCCGATTGCAGCACCACAAGTGATACAAGGCACGGATAATACCTGCTTCGGGGTCAGTTCTTTGGTCTTCACCCCCACAGAGTGCAACTTTCCCCAGTTGCGAAGATGCTCAATATTGCTCATTCTCGAAACATTTGGTCGAGCGGCAGGTTGGAACTTAAGTACACCGGCGTTTTTTCCAAAATATGAGCAAAATGGAACATCTTCGGCGCTCGGAGTTTGGCACAATTTTGAAGAGTGTAGGTTCCACTTCCTGGAGAGTATCGCCTGATGGCATCAACCACGTTGGTCAAGAAGAATGACAATTTCGACCCGAAGACCTTTCTCGCCACCATCGGCGAGGGTCGGAAAGTGGTGGCTTTTCCCAAGAAGAAAACAATCTTTGCGCAGGGGGACGCGGCTGACGCGGTCTTCTATATCCAAGAAGGCAAGGTTCGGCTCACTGTTGTATCCAAGATTGGCAAGGAAGCAACTCTGGGCATATTGAGCGAGGGGCAGTTCTTCGGAGAAGGCAGCCTGGCTGGACAGGCTCTACGCATGGGGTCTGCAACCTCAATGACGGACTGCGAACTTCTAAGGATCGATAAGAAGGCGATGATGCTGGCTCTTCACCGGGAACATAGGTTTTCCGATCTATTCGTAGCCTATCTGCTGGCACGAAACATTCGGTACGAAGAGGACTTGGTTGATCAGCTTTTCAATTCCAGCGAAAAGAGGCTGGCTCGACTTCTGCTTTTACTTGCTCACTTCGGCAAGGAAGGTGTGCCCGAGACTGTGATCCCCAAGATCAGTCAAGAGACCCTCGCAGACATGATAGGCACAACCCGGTCGCGGGTCAGTTTTTTTATGAATCGGTTCAGAGAGTTAGGCTTCCTCGACTACGGTGAGAGCGGGCTGCAAGTTCATAGTTCACTTCTCAATGTCGTTCTCCACGACTAGGGCGCGCTTCAGTCCAACAAACGAAGCCTTCCCGATTGCAATAGAAAATCAGGCACTTGCAGGATCTAATCCGGAGAGTGGAGCCATTTTTGTCGCAACCAGTACCTCCAATAACGTGGCTGTATTACGAACGCTTCCCGAGATTGTGATAAGCGCTTCTGAGACGAGCGGATGTTGCTCCGCCAGCAAGTCAAGACGGTCACTCACGTTGTAGAGTTGCTGAACTTCGTTCAAGATTGCGTTCGAAGGCATGGGGGACCCGGCTTTCTTGAAAGCCTAAGGAGAGAAAACTTCAGATGGGCTGACTTAGTTCAGGGAACCTGAAAGAGGAGAAGGTGGTAACCGCCTCAACTTGATCATATCACGTCAGGTTCCGGGTACGTTGCGATCCATGCTAGACGATCAATTCTGGACAGTCTTCCCAAACCCAACATTCGATACTGGTGAGTCGCAAAGTTGGGAAAGGAGTTCACTCTGTCGAGCGATGAATTCAAAGTTGAACGTAACGCAGGGATTGACATGGTTCCCGCTGGGGAATCGTTTGAAACGAATTGGGGGCCGAATGACGGCGCTCTGACTTTTGCTCCTACTGTGGGCACAGCAGAGCTGCCGCGTCACGAATCTTCACGAAATCGCGATGAGTCGTTGTGAGACGATTGAGTGAACATCGAGAGGTGAGATGGTGACAATGCCTTTTAGTTTGAAGAATCTCTCGGGCGCGTCGCCTTTACGCCCGACAGAATCCCAACTCCGAGGAGTACGAGCGTGCCCACGACAATCCAATGTGTGGGCATGTGCACCAAATGTGCGCCGTAAAAATCAGTCCGCCGAGCATGATTGCAAACCCAATCGCGTAAACTCCGAACGACATGGCTTCTCCTCTTCAGCTTAGATCTACGATTGCATCCGGAAGAATGAGCATCTCCTGCCCGGTGGAACTAGCCTATAGATTCGCCCACTTACTTCGGAAGCGCTGTGCAGAATCGCTCACTCTGGGAGGAATGGTCTCCTACCGGGTCCTCGGGAGCCTCTCCGCGCGACTGCCACTCCCGTCTTAGCCCCCGCAAGGTCTGATTCAAAAGACGATCAATTCTGACCAGCTTTCCGAAGTTTGAAGTTGGATACTGGCATTCACCAGGTTCTGACGACGAGGAGAATCCTCTTGAACAAACTTGGTCTTGTGGAGGTTTCGATGAACTTGAATGGGATGGATCCGAAGCTGATTGTGCTCGTTGCCGCGGTGATTGTGATCATCGCAGTAGCCGCGTGGCTGTACATGCGAAAACGCAGGAGTACCACTGCAGACCTGCGACAGAAGTTTGGGCCCGAGTACGAGCGGGCCGTGCTGACGCATGGCTCAGAACGAAAAGCAGAAGCGAAACTAGCCGATCGCGAAAAGCGGGTTGACAAACTCAACATCCGCGATCTCGATCCGACGGAACACGAACGCTATTCTAAACAGTGGCAGGCCGTACAGTCCCGTTTTGTCGATTCCCCGAAGGGGGCAGTCGCGGAAGCCGATGACCTCGTTTCCTCCGTCATGAAAGCTCGCGGCTATCCCGTATCCGATTTCGATCAACGTGCCGCCGACATTTCTGTGGACCATCCCCGCGTGGTGGAAAATTACCGATCGGCGCATGCGATTGCGCTGCGGGTTGGGAAAGACGCAGCAACTACCGAAGACCTTAGAACTGCGATGATTCACTACCGCTCTCTGTTTGAGGAGCTGGTGCAGCTGCCAGCGACTGTCGAGAGAAAAGAAGTCGCGTAGCGGTTGAACTGAAGAAGGAAAAATGATGAAACCAAGCACGCAAGACCGCACCGAGGGCAAGCTTCACGAAATAAAAGGGAACGTCAAAGAGCAGGTCGGAAAGGTGACGAACGACCCCGATCTGGAAGTACTAGGGAAAGCGGAGAAGAAAGCCGGGAAAGTTCTGAAATGGATCGGCCGTGCGGAGAAGGCCGTCGGCGAATAAATGACGTATCAACACCGGCTCGCAAAATGCACAGGAGGCTACCATGTCACAAACCGTAGTGGAAAGAACGGCTGAACAAATCGGCAAATCCGCTCGCCAGGCTTCTCGTGCAACCGGTGCGATTGCCGATGCGATCGAAGATGGCGTCGGAGTAGTAAGGCGTGCGGCGAAGCAGGGCGGTGATGCTGCCGAGGAATTCCTGGATGACACAACTCAACGCCTGCAGCGACACCTTGTGCTGACCGTTGCGACGACGTTTGCTGTGGGCGTTACCGCGGGAGCACTGATCGGCTGGATGATGAAACGAAGGTAGATCAGACGGTGCGCGGGGCCGCCTAAATTGATCAAGGAGTATCTCGATATGAAGATGGGGCAAACGATGCTTTTGGCAATTGCAGTCTTCGTTCTCATACCCGTCCTTGCTAAGGCGCAAGCACTGCTCGATTCAGCAGACTCCCCGGGTACGATCGTAAGCACGACCCCGGCGCAACCGGATCTGACGTACGCGCGCCCGACAGAGAAAGCAAAGATCCAGAACTACCTCTTCGATGCGTTCGGCCCGTATCCGGCCGTAGGAGCAGCGTTTGCGGCTGGCATTAGCCAGGCGTACAACGAACCTCCTGAGTGGAAACAAGGCCTTAAAGGCTATGGCAAGCGATTTGGGTCGGACTTTGGCATCGCCGCGATCAGCACGACGACGCGATATGGGCTAGCGGAAGCGTTCAGGGAAGACACGTTGTACTACCGCTGTGAGTGCAAAGGCGTGTTTCCACGGCTGCGCCATGCCCTGATTTCGACCTTATCCGCCCGCCACGGCGAAGACGGCCATCGAGTCTTCTCTTTCCCGGCGCTTATCGCACCGTATGCCGGTTCATTGACTGCCGTCTATGCGTGGTATCCCGGCCGCTACAACGGCAAGGACGCGTTTCGGATGGGCAACTACACCGTGCTGGGATATGTTGGCGGGAACATCGCCCTCGAATTCCTCTATAGCGGACCACACTCGCTGCTGTCGCGCATGCACCTCAACAATGGGCACGGAGCCCCAGATCCGGGTCCAAACCCGTGATCGATGGGAAATCAACAGCAATCGCGGGCATTCGCTCTCCCAGTCCGGGGCGACAGCTCTTACCCGTATCGCCCGCGGTGAGTTCTTCCAAAGGAGTGATCAGCGAGTTCTTTGAATGGTTCGGCGATCTGGGCATATTTTTCTGGCGAGTTGTGCGGGCGGCGGTGACGCCGCCGTTTGAATTTCGCGAATTGTTTCGACAACTCGACGAAATTGGATCAAAGTCCCTGCCGCTGGTCGCCTTGGCCGGCGCCGCAACCGGGGTCGTGCTCTCGTTGGAAGCTCGTTACAGCCTGACTCGATTCGGCGCAAAATCGCTGCTTCCCGCCGCCATCGTGTTCTCCGTTATTCATGAGACCGGACCGATTATCACGGGTCTGGTGGTGAGCGGCCGAGTGGGCGCTGGCATTGGCGCGGAGTTGGCGTCGATGAGAGTGACCGAGCAGATCGACGCCATCGAAGCATCTGCCGTAAACCCTTACAGGTTGCTGGCAGCGACGCGCATTCTGGCTTGCATCCTGATGCTGCCCTTGCTGACCCTTGCTGGCGACTTTTGCGGCCTGGTAATGGGTTGGGTTACGCAGGCACTGGTTGAGCCGCTCTCGCTACACCAGTTCATCAGCAGCGGTTTCAATGGCGCGAGCTTCAACGATTTCCTCCCACCCACGTTTAAGACCGCCGTGTTCGGTCTGATCATTGGGCTGATCGCGTGTTTTCAGGGAATGCGGACGCAGGGGGGCGCCGCGGGCGTGGGCCGCGCCGCTACGAGTTCGGTGGTGCTGTCCTCGCTGTTCGTGATCCTCGCAGATGTTGTGCTGGTGAAACTGATCATCATATTTTTCCCTTGAGCATTGATTCGAATCTTGTGAACACAATCGAGCAAGTTGCGACTGAATCCGCGATCGAGCAGGCGCAAGCCGAGGAACACGGCAGTGCGCCAGTTGTTGCTGTCGAGGACATGCATAAGTCCTTCGGAAGTCAAAACGTTCTAAGCGGGATCAGCCTGAGGGTGAAGCGCGGCGAGACTCTAGCAGTTCTGGGGCGCAGTGGCACGGGTAAGAGCGTATTGCTGAGGATCATTATCGGCCTCGAAAAACCTGACTCGGGAACGGTTCGCATCCACGGTCAAGACATAGCCGACCTGGCTCTCGACCAGCTCGGTGAGGTCAGAAAACAAATGGGTTTCCTGTTTCAGCACGCCGCACTTTACGATTCGCTCACCGTCGAGCAGAACGTAGCATTTCCGCTCCAGCACCATAAGAAAAAGATGTCGAAGTCTGAGCGGGGCGGCCGGGTTAGGGAATTGCTGGCGGAAGTGGGGATGGAAGGCGACCTTGCGAAAATGCCTTCGGACATTTCGGGCGGCATGCAGAAACGAGTAGGGCTGGCGCGCGCGCTGGCTCTGGAGCCCGATATTCTGCTGCTTGACGAACCTACTGCCGGTCTCGATCCCATCAGTGCAGCGGAGATCGATGATTTGGTTCTTAAGCTTCAGCAGGAACATCACATGGCGTCCATTGTCGTGACTCACGATTTGCACAGCGCGAAGACGATTGCAGACCGCCTGGCCCTGCTCAATGAGGGAGAAGTCGTGATCGAAGGCAGCTTTGAAGAACTTCAGAAGAGTGACATCGAATTTGTCAGAGAATTTCTAAGGCATTCGTAGGGGGACATATGTCGAGAGCGGCGCGGTTGGGAGCTTTCATCGTTGCGACACTGACAATTCTGGTGGTCGGTGTCTTCGTCATCGGGGGCAAGCAGTATCTGTTCAGCTCCACGTACCAATTGAAAGCGCAGTTCGACAATGTGGCGGGATTGGATGCTGGAGGCGACGTGCGGGTGGGCGGCGTTCACAGTGGAACGGTGCGCGACATCGTGCTGCCCCACAAGCCGGGTGAAAAGGTCACAGTAGTCATGGATCTCGGCAGATCGACCCACGAGATCATTAAGCAAGACTCAGTGGCCACAATCGAAACCGAGGGGTTGTTGGGCAACCAGTTTCTGGCGATCTCGTTTGGATCCGCCGGGGCAGCCGACGTGCGGGATGGCGATATCATTGCCAGCCAGCCGCCACTCGAAATGTCAGAACTGTTCAAAAAGACAAGCGGCATCCTGGATGGCAGCCAACAAGCTATTCAGAACGCCACCCGGGCGACAGCCAATCTGGACTCGATTAGCGCCAAGATCGACAAGGGACAGGGAACAGCAGGAGCGCTGGTCAACGACAAACAGCTCTACACCAACCTCGAACAGACATCGGGCGCCATGCGTGACACGATAGCCCAGGCGCAAGCAGGGGTAACCGACTTCCAGGAGAACATGGAAGCCATGAAGCACAATTTCTTCCTGCGCGGGTATTTCAATAGCCGGGGCTACGAAGATTCTGCCGAACTCGCCAAGAATGAGATCGAACATCTGCCGCAAGGCGCAACCATCAAAGAGTTCACATATTCAGCCAAGCAGCTTTTCGATAAGCAGGATTCGGCCAAGCTACAGAACCACAAATCTCTCAACCCTGGCGGCGAGTTCCTGGCCAATAACCAGTTCGGTTTTGCGGTGGTCGTTGTATCCGCGGGCATGGAGGGCGACACCCAGAAGGACTTGGTGCTAACCGAGGCGCGAGCGATGGTTGTGCGCGAGTATCTGGTCGAAAACTTCGGATTTGATGATAGTCAGCTCAAAACCCTGGGATTGGGCAAGCAGACGGAGACAAATTCGGATGCAGGCTGGGGTGCGGTGCAGATTTTCATTTATCCAGCCGGGACCGAAATTCCGCCGAACAAGCAGACGCATGCTGGCATCGCGTCCAAAACAACCTCTGACCAACCGGTTCAGGCTTTGGCCGCGACACCCAATCCACAATAGGTTGCCTGGACCGGCGTTAGAACGGGTTGACCTGGGGAAAATGAATCTTCAGCTTGTAGCAAAGGAAGAGAACCAGTATCGCGCCCAGCGTGGAAAAAATCAGGCCGGCGGGATGATAACGTTCGTTTGTGGGGCGCGAAAACATGTGCGTAACGCCGCCGAATAGAATCGATCCGATGATGCCGAGCACGATCGTCCAGAAGATCGTCATATGCACGTGCATCACCGATTTCGCGATAAACCCCGAGATTAGTCCAATGAGCATATACCAGATCAAGTGAAACATACTTCCCTCCGGCGTTTGCCTTCGATCAGAATCTTCAAACTTAAGCAACTCATTCACAATTTCTCAGTCTTCGACACGGGCTACACGGCCTGAAGTTCCCGAGGAGGCCCTAAAGGATATTCCAGTTCCTCCAGTCGTTCTCTGATCGCTTCACTCGAGAAGACTATGTGCACCCTTATTTTCTGCATGTCCAATTCCACTAGAGCAACGATGTGTGGATCGCCTCCCCTTTCGCGTTGGCTCGTAAACATGGGGATCCTGCCTACCATAGAAGAGAGCTTCAACATACAAACACGCCTCCCAATGAGTCTGTTCAATATTGATCATTTACCGGGGCCTCGGAAATATCTGAATGCGGATCTGAAGAAGCAAGGAAAGCAGGTGTCGACACACTCCAACATCCGAAAGTCTCTAAGGCAATAGCTACGCCGCCGCAGGCGTCCGCATGGCGTCCATGTAGCTATCCATCGACTGGGTCAACTGCGCGTCCACTTCGTCCGCGATAGTCATGACATCGGGTAAGAGCAGGCTGAAATCCAGAAAACTCAGATTGCTCTGCAAGGTTCCGAAGAGGGTCACCTGAAGTATTCGTGATTCGTGCACCAGCATCGCGGGAGTGTAGCCTTGCAGATATCGCAGCTTGCCATGGGCTATGGCGGCGTCGGAAAAGACAGCATCGCTGTCCTTCGTAGCGGTGCCGGGCATGCTGAGGCGGATAATCAGGTCTTCGACCAACTTAGGGAGATGTCCAGTACGTTCGTCGTCGCTCAGCAGAAGGTGGTTGAGTTCTTTACTCTGTTTTGCCCGTGCCAGCCAGCCTTCGACAACACTGGCAATAGAGCGCCGTAGTATCGTGCCTACTCTCTCTTTTTCCAATCGGGCAGCAGGCTTGCGGTTGAGCATCTTTTCCCGGACGAGATCGGCAAGCTTCCCAATCTCAAACGGTTTCACCATGATTTCGTCCGCTTCCAGAAGGATAGCGGCCATGGCGCTCTGCACGTCGGGGTAGCCGCTGACCAGCAAAGTAAGTGCTTCGGGTTGGGAGTGGCGCATCGCTGTGACTACCGTAAAGCCGTCTCCCGGGTTCGGCATGTGCAAGTCGGTGATGAGTACGTCGAAGCTCTCGGTAGCGATATGCCTCAAAGCTTCTGTCACGCTGGCGGCTGCGACGACTTCAAATCCCTTATGTTCAAGTGTCGCGTTCATCATGGCGCGAACGGCATCATCGTCATCTACAAGCAAAACCTTATGAGCAACGGTTGGTTCGGTCGGAGTCATACAGCACAGCCTCTCGCCCAAAATCGCGACTGCGAATGATGACAGTGTCACCCAGGTTTATTTTGTGGAACTGTGCAAAATTGAACAGTTATTGAAAACGCTAACAGGTAATCTGTCGCAAGTAATTGAGATCGAAGCGCGGTCATGGGCTAGCGGCGCAACACCGGCCATTCGGGCCCTCACGACCGCGCAGCGACACAGTCTTTCGCACATTTCAGGCCGGACTCACAGGAGCCCGGCCATTTTTTCTGCGACCAATAGCCGCCGCCGACCTAGCGATTCTGCTCAGCGTCCAGACTCTTCAACTCTCAACAAGTCCATTGCCGAGTTACTGAGCTTTATTGCTCAGATTTCTCCACCTTCAAGATGAGAGAGTTCCGTCAGAACTATTTTCGGGCGAGACCGAGCCTGCAGTACGTTTCGCCGGGAGATCGTGCCTCCCAATCCACGCAACCCGCAGCAGCAGAGCATCACCGGAAAAGCGAAGGATATTCGGGCAAGAGGAAACACAATGCGTATCATCTCCTCCATCGGTTCACTCCTGTTTGCGCTTGTACTGCTGGTTATGTCGGCGGCAGCCAGCGCGCAAATCGGAATATCAATCAGTTTTGCCCCGCCGGAACTGCCTGTCTACGAGCAGCCTCTTTGTCCCGGCGACGGTTATCTATGGACACCTGGGTACTGGGCTTATGCCGACGACGATTACTACTGGGTACCGGGCACGTGGGTAATGGCTCCGGAACCCGGTCTGCTCTGGACTCCAGCGTATTGGGGTTGGGGCGGCAACGGATTTGTCTTCTATGACGGCTACTGGGGACAGCAAGTGGGTTTCTACGGAGGAATCAGTTACGGCTACGGGTACTTTGGGGAAGGCTATCAAGGCGGACGTTGGCAGGGCGGACAGTTCTACTACAACCGCTCGGTGAACAACGTGAACATTACCAATATTCACAACGTTTACAACACCACAGTGATCAACAACACCACGGTGAACCGCGTCAGCTACAACGGTGGCAATGGTGGGATCAGCGCGCGTCCAACGCCTCAAGAAGAGGCTGTGGCGCATGAGCGACATATCCCGCCTGTGGCCGTTCAAACGCAACATGCGCAGGCGGCCCGCGCGAAACCAGAACTGCGGGCTTCCGTGAACCATGGCACACCGGCAGTCGCCGCGACTCCCACGCCCGGAGCGTTTAGCGACCACGCCGTCGTGCCGGCCAAACAGGCGGGGACACCTTATAGCCGTGCCGCAGTTCAGCCGCCAGCCAATACTCCGGCCGCGCATCCAGAGAACAGCGCTGCTCGCCCGGACCGGCCAGCGCCGAATAACCGGCCGGAACCGAATCCTGCGCCATCAGCGTGGCCCAGTCAACCGGAACCGAATCGGTCAGAGCCGAGTCGTCCGGCCGCAGCCCAGCCGAGCAATCGGCCAGAGCCGAGTCGTCCGCCGACAGCCCAGCCGAACAGCCAGCCGGAGCCTAACCGGAATGAGCCTGCTCCGCGGGCCCAGACTCCTCCGCCGACCGAGCGTCCCCAGGCCCAACACACTTCTCCTCCAGCGGAGACGCGACCCGCACCGCAGCAGCAACAGCGCCCGCAGCCCGCTGCCAAGCCGGAAGAGAAGAAGCAGCAGAATGAACAGCCGAAGCAGGAAGAGAAGCGGCCGCAGTAACGGTGGGGCTTCAACTAGGATTGAACACTCTGGGCATCCTGAATTAAAAGGATGCCTTTTTTTCTGCTGAAGGAAACTGGGGGCCAGTCTATGGCCGTTAGGCGTCGCACGCACGCGAAGGCATCGATCCGCGTCCGTGCAATTGTGTGATCGCGGGCAATAACTGGCTGGCCAAGCGATCTTTGGCTACAAAGGCGTCCACCCACTTCAGGGCCTGCTCAGGAACATCCTTTGCCCCCGTGAGCAGGATGATTGGCGTAAATGGTCTGAGTCGCCTCATTTCGATGGCTAGCTCTTGCCCGTTCATTTTGGGCATCACGTAGTCAACTACTACGACGTCAACCGAGTGCGCACAAGCCAGTTCCAATGCTTCGCCACCGCCTGGAGCGGTCAGAACGGTATACCCGAAGCTTTCGAGGAACGATTTTTCGCATTCCAGCACGTCCTCGTTATCGTCGATGCAGAGAACGACTGCGTTTTGGAGCGCCGGATAAGCCTCTACGGGCATGGACCACCTTCGGACCCATTTTCAAGACTCGGGCTTCTGAAGACTGTTCAAAATTGCTCAACTATGCTTTTTTGCGGCACCTTTGCAGATCACGCTCCTACCCACACTTCACGAGTGACTTGCAGTGGAAGCTAACCTCAAATCTCACACGAGCCCTGCTATCTGGTTGCCTGGGGAATGAACTGGGAGAAACAGCTAGTCGTGCAGGACGACATTGAGCAGCGAGCTATGGACTTGTAGTCCGCCGTTGTAGTGAATGAAGCCCAATTCTCTGAAGCGGTTCATGAAGAAGCTGACGCGCGAGCGGGTGGTGCCAATCATTTCCGCCAGCATCTCTTGACTGATCTTGGGAATGACGGGCTCGGGTTTGCCTTCTTTGCCAAAATGAGCGAGCAGCAATGAGGATCCGCGCCAGCCTCTTTTCGCTCGAATTAAAAAGCTGATCCACCAGATCTTCTTCGTATCGGATGTTCCGCGCCAGCAGATAGGCCACGAACATGTCGGAAATTTCGTGTTCGCGATGAAGCGCCTCCATCATGGCTTGCTTGTCAATCCGCAAAACAGCGCAGTCCGTCATGGCGGCCGCAGAACCCATGCGGAGCGGCTGACCCGCAAGTGAACCTTCGCCGAAGAAGTCTCCTTCGGTTAATATGCCGATCGTTGCTTCCTTGCCAGTCTTCGAGACCACGGTCAGTTTTACCTTGACCGTCTGAAGATAAAACACTGCATCAGCGGCATCCCCTTGGGCAAAGATTCCTTGTTTCCTGTGGAAAAGCAGAGATTTCCTGCCCTCGCCGATGGTCACGAGGAATGCGTGGGGATCGAAATCGCGCTTCTTCCTGGCCGATAGACTTGGACCTACGGCAGTGTGTGCTGTTTGGGGGACTGGGTCGATCGAGGTTTTGCGGGTGAGCGTCCCTCCGCCTGGAAGGCGGTTGGTTTGGCGAGCAGGAGACATAGGCACCTCCTTACGGCACCTTTCTGCCCAGACAACGCCGTTTCGATGTTATCACTCTCCGGAACAGAGTAAATATCCGAAAAATACTAGCCAACCTGCGTTTTCTTCGATCGCTCCAATCACGGAAAGCCCGGCTTAAGCGGGAGATTGTGTTCCATGGCCTCCGACATGAGCCATTGTGCACAGTATTGCTGGCGGAAGGGCGCGATTGCAAAAACTCGGCCCTTGCGGCAAAATAGGCAAAACTCTGTTAAAAGCAACCTATGGTGACTTGCTGAGAACGGGCGCCACCGTCCCTGCTTTTCTCCGCAGGGCACATGCGGAGTCCGGTTTCAAGAACTCGTGAGGCGAACGACGAGCGATCATAAATCGAATGACTTGCGAATCCCGACTTGACTTTTAAGTTGGTTTCCGACGGGCGTCGACGTGGTTTCGTAAACTGCCGAGAGCCTCTGGGCTGACAGCACGATTTCTGATTCCCCTTTGCGCACCAAACATGCCCCAGAGTGAACGAATGATTCCTCTTTTCGTACACTCTAACGAGCGCCAGCGAACAGGTACACGAATCCTGCCAGCGAAATGAAAATTAAAACGTACGGCCACAACTCAATGATGCGCTGCGGCTCATCTAAAATCCTAGGCCAGTAGCCCTGATTCACATCACTAAAACGACCCGACATGTTACGTTTATTTGGTTCGGGGTTGTTAAGCTTCATAGGGTGGGACGACGTGTGAAATGGGGTGGCACTTGACGCAGAGGGGAAGTGGGATTTCCCAAGTCTGCTCTCCAAAAAAGAATGTGCACCTTTCGATATTCCAATTTTGATCCGCAGTCGGGACAAGCGTTCGTAGCCCAATGAGTGCCTGCAGTGTTCAGAAACTCGATAAAAGCTTTGGAAACCAGATTTTCGCTCATCGGGCATCGTCTCCCAGAAGCTTTGTTGGAGGGTAGGGGGTAGCGTAGCCTTTTGGCGAGTTGAGGACTGTGCAATATTGATCAGACGGCAAATCTTGTAGGCTTGCGTACAGACGAACAAAGCTGTTTCGCACTATCATCCAATTTCATGCACGGCAAGACGAATAAACGGAAGTCTCCAGTAAAGCCGTACTCAACGAATGTTCGCGACTACCCGAGCAGTTTGTCCGGGTTCGAAAAAGAGAGCCTCGCAGCGGAAGCCAAACTTGCCGCTGATCGCAAAACAAAGCGAGGGCCAAAGCCTGCGAAGGCAAGGGTCTGATCCTCCTCCTCGCGTTTCTCCGCATTAGGAACCGTTTGGCCAAGAATCGTCATGGCGACACTGTGCTGTAGTACCCATTTCTTCCGCTACCCGTTCCTCGATTGTCGAAATCAGACGTGGGTGTTGAAAAACTCTATTTTCCTCCAAAACAGCTAACATTTGAGGAATAGAGAATGTCTAGGAAACCAGAAAGTCGTTTGTAGGGCTTCCTAATGCAAAGTTTTTTCGGCCATTTTTCGGCGAGTGAGTTTTTCAACAGCCACGGGATTTAACACCAATTGACTCCTGCGACCTCTTTCCTGTCAGAGTCAGACACCCCCTCTCTCGGTTTGCGCTGGCAGTGAAGAGACTACAGAAATTGCGGCTGCGCAGATTGTTCGATGACGAAGATTCTCTTTCATACAGATTCTAACCGCCATCGTCCCAGACGTGTCACCGGGCTACATGCCCTTGTACGGCTCATCTGGAGCCTCGGACACTGCGGGCTTTTCGGCGTATGGCTTATAAGCAGCCTCAGGTTTTGGTTTCTTCTTGTAAGGCTCATAAAGAGCCTCTGGCAGCTCTGGCTCCGTGTATGGTTTGTAAGGAACCTCAGGCAGTGGTGGCCGCTTGGCCCGATCCGAGTCAGGAGCCGCTCCGGGATACGCAACCGGCGGTTCGTCAGATTTCCTTGCTGCACTGGCCCAGTTCAACATACACACACCCCGATTACCGATCCGAAGACCTTCTGCTAACTAATAATGCGCCACTCCGTGAGGGCACGATGGTCATAATTGCTCGTTCCCCGGATATACTTTTCACTTTCCGTAGGGCAAGGCTTAGGGTCAGCGGAAGCGCTGCCATAATGAGGCTGAGGCCTTGAGCTTGATGCTGACTCAGATGAAGGAAAGGGCCGTGATCGCAAGTCCGTTTCCATTCCCAAGGACGCAAACACCGTTCGACCAGAAGCCCCTGCGAACAAGGCTGCGGTCCGCGAGGTTCGGCTACGTGCACTTGCGAAAGCTCGGAGGCCCTAATCGGACAGGCGTTCGACAATGAACTGCCTTGCAGTTCATTCCAGAGTGTACAAAACTGACCATAATGCAAAGCTGAAATCCGACATACTCAGAGAGAACGCAAGATACCCGCGAAATGCGGCAGGTAACGAGCCGCGTGACGGCGAAAGAATCGGGAATCACTCAGGAACCCAAGGACCTCGGACAAAGCCAAAAGCGCGTAGCCTCGACACTGCGACTATTCGTGACGAGAGAAACCACAAAAGGGTTGGAAGTTTCGGCTGCCATTTGAGGACGCGTTGAAACCAGAAGATTCCATCGAGACTGCAACGCTAAACGCATTGGGAGAGCGACATGGCTGCTATTGGGTTGGTGATTGTTGGTCTGGCATTTCTAGTCAGCATTCTTTTCAATCTGCTTCAACTAAAGTTGCGCAACCAGGAACGAGCGGAACGTGCCCAGGCCAATGCTGAGCAAGAACGCCAAGGCGACGAGAGGGAAGAGGAACAGCGGCTGAGGCAAGAGACCGTCCCGCTGTTTTTCAATTTCGATGGAACCCGCGGCCCCATACTAGTCACCGGAAGTCAGCATTCGTCGCAAGGGCCGTTCATGTACGTATGGGGACTGGTAACCGTCGTGAATCGCACCCAGATGCCGGTGAAGATCACGCCGCTACGGCTCCTCATGGGAGGCGAAGAATGGCCTGCTCAAAGCATTTCTTTCCACCTGAAATCCAATACGACGGAAAGATCAGATCGAATTAGCTTGAGCGGGAACGACAAAGAAGACTACGAATTGCATTTTAGGTTTCCAGACGACAAATGTGCCACCGGTACTGGGGACCTTTGGTTTGCCAGTGACAACCGGCCGGAGGAATTTTCGGTACCGGTTAAGTTTCGGCAGTAAACCGGCCCGGATTAGCGGCAGATGTCTACGATACAAATCGATAATAGTCCGCCGAGCGGTGCCTCGGCCCTGACCCTCAATGAAGTCGGCTGCCTACTTTCAGTTATCTGTGAGCGGGCTTCGTCCGCGGCGGCGACAAGGTCGTTCAGAGTGGAACAGAAGAAACTCCTAATTGACGCTCTGAAGAGTAACACTGGCTACGCGATTCAGGCGCTCGGGGGGCGCAGCCACAGCTGGAGATTGCACGTGGATGATCTCGTTCCTCACTGCATACAGCACTAATTTCGCGATGGAGTGGATATCAAGCTTTGACATGATGTTGCTGCGATGTGTTTCTGCCGTTTTCACCGCGATGTTCAGAATCACGGCTACGTCTTTAGAGGTCCTGCCCTCTGCGAGGAGTTGCAACACCTCGCGTTCTCGCGGCGACAACATGGGCACCCTGAGCCCGGCTGGACTTTGCTTCGACTGGCTGCCAACAAGCAGGTCGGATATTCGCAGGCTGGAGACGGAGTTGTTCCGCTGCATGGCCTCTACTGCTGCGGTCAGGTCACTGGATGCGTCGGACTTAAGAACCCACCCTCGAACCCCCGCTTGAAGACAATCGCCGACCACTTTATCGGAACCTACGTCCGTGAGGACCAGTATTCTCTGGGCTGGATTGGCTTTCAGGATTTTTCGGGCCGCGTCGACCCCATTCAGTCCTGGCAGGCAGATGTCCAAAATAACAAGATCCGGTTTCAACTGCATGCATTTCTCAACCGCATCACGTCCGTCACCGGCCTGACCGCAGACTTCCCAGCCTTCACGGGAACCGAGCAGTGAGCACAGGCCTAAACGGAATATCGGATGATCATCGACCACCAAAATGCGAAATGCATTCATAGTTTCCCCACTGTTCAGAAAACTTATCAAGGCAAGTACCATGCGGTCTGTACAAAATTGCTCACTTACGACACGTCTGGGCCGTGAGGGTTCTGCGGGGTAACCGCTCCAAACCGAGGAAAAAGCCATGCAGCAAGTAGAATCGGGACGTGCCCTAGTAGCGCGTCGGCGAGGTGCGCTTTGGTTTGGAACTACGGTTTTCAAGAACTTGATCTGTTCCGATAGCCGTTTCGATTCTTCCACTAATTCCCAGGATCGCAGAACTGAACAGGAATACTGTCCATTTGATCATCACGGGTTTAATCCCGGATTCGGCGCTCCGCGCGCATTGTTAAGATGCATGCGATGAAGCAAAGAGTGAGGTCCGCTGTAGAAAAATTGCGGGGCGATGTTTCCACCCACATATCCAAGCATGGTGTAGTTGCCCATCCGAAGTGCATCCTTGGCCTTGTAGCGGTCGGGATACCACGCGCGCACGGCAGTCATTCAGCCGGCATCGAAACCCTGAAATGAGGCGCTAGCAACTCGCACCCGGATCGCAAGAAACGGGTTGAAAGCCTCAACCTTCGCGATCTTGATTCGACGGAACACGAACGCTTTTCCAGTGCTGGGAAGAGGTACAGTCTCGCTTTGTCGATTCCCCGAAGGGTGTTCAGTATCGAACTTTAACCTTGGGAAGCTGGTTAGAATTGATCGTCTTTTTGAATGAGCGCTGCGGCTCCAGCAGGAGAGAGAATCCCAAGACCTACGCAGTAGAAGAAGCCGGAATGGCGCGCTGCGAGCGGGAGCCCGTCTCTTCGCGCGATTTTGGCTGATCATCCGTGATTTCCGCACCTGTGCAATTTTGATCAGATTCGTGGAGTGTCGAAATGACACAATCCAAATTCTGAACGTAAGAATCGTTCGTTCGTGTCTCCCCCACCGCTCTCAGGAGGAACCTATGTGGATCTTTCAAAGCAGTCTAGGCAACTGGCACTCTCGCATGCCCAACTTGAATCGATAATCCTGGAACGCACCGCGGAACTTCAGAATCTCTCGCAACGGCTTCTCAGGGTGCAAGATGAGGAGAGACGCAAGTTGGCTCGCGACTTGCACGATAGCACTGGCCAAACACTGGCCGCGCTGAAAATAAGCGTTTCGTTCCTTCAGGACAAGTGCAAGCAAGATTCCTCCACCCTCGGCTTGATGTCTGAAGTTGTAGCATTGGCTGATCAGGCGGCGGAGGAAATTCGCACCACGTCCTACCTGCTGCACCCACCGCTGTTGGATGAAGTAGGCTTTTCTTGCGCCGCGGAGTGGTACGTCGAGGGCTTCGCCAAACGGAGCGGGATCAACGTAACCCTGGACCTTGCGGCCTATGGCGAGCGCTTACCAATGACGACGGAGATTGCTCTTTTCCGTGTGCTGCAGGAGAGCTTGACCAACGTGCATCGCCACTCCAAGGCCACACAGGCTAGCGTCCGTTTTCAACGCGAATCCGAGACCGCGATCCTGGAAATCAGGGATTTCGGGCGAGGAATACCCGTCGAGCGGCTGGTCCGGCTTCGTGAAGCCAGCGCAGAAACCGGCGTCGGCCTGGCTGGAATGCGCGAGCGACTAAACGAGCTAAACGGCAAGATTGAAATAGGTTCGGATGGTCATGGAACGACCATCCGGGCCATTGTTCCCCTGCCTACAACAGCACGATTTGCTCAGCCCGGAGGGCGGACAGGCTGGTCGTCAGCATCCGCCGACTGATCCTGGCATTGAGAGGAGCCGCTAAAATTGACCCACGGGAATCGACCGTCGTCGACCGACGCGACTATACCTGCAATCATCGCTTACGTCTTTGCAGTGACTCTCGTCCTAACTGTGGGCGCGGTGTGGGCAAGCGCGGGATGGATATTAGCCGTGATGCGACAAAAATCACGGAAGAAAAAAGCACCTTCGGACTGGTACGTGCTCCGAGGCGAGCGCGCGGGCGTCCGCGCGGGTGGCAGGTGAGGCGCGGGCGGAGCAAGGATGCCCACTTGTCGCAGATGATCAATTTTGAACATCTAGACGAGGTTGGCACTCGGTGAGTACGATTGCCCTTGCTCCGAATGGCAAGCAAAAATACACTCCATCTTAGTGCCGCAGTTCTCCGCAGGAAATTCCGTGCTGCGATGACTGTTCGTAACTACCGAGATAGAGAGATCATTTTTTCGCAAGGAGACCCGGCTGATGCCGTTTTCTACATTCAGAGCGGTACCGCGAAGCTCACGGCGGTCTCCACGCGTCGTAAAAAAGCAATAATCGCCTTCCTGCAGCGAGGTAGCTTTTTCGGGGAAGGCTGCCTAGGAAGGCAATCGCTGCGGATTTACACGGCGAGGTCAATTGGGCCATCCAATATTATTAGACTGCGCAAGGAGAGCACAATTCGCACGCTCAGGCGGGACCCGCAGTTTGCAGCGGTGTTTGTTGAATATCTGCTTTCTCGGATTATTCGGATCGAGGAAGATCTGGTAGACCAATTCTTCAATTTCAGCGAAAGGCGACTGGCGCGGGTTCTGTTGCTGTTTGGGCAGATCACCAAGGAATCAAAGCCAGACCACAATCTCAAGGTGAGCCAATCAACCCTGGCGGAGATGGTTGGTACTACGCGCGCAAGAATAAGTAAATTTATGAATGGGTTCAGGAAGAAGGGCTTCGTCAGCTACAACGGTGGGTTGCAAATAAATAGCGCACTGATCGTCAAGTACCTGCAGAATCGCCCCATGTCCGTTAAAGCGTAGACGCGTCCGAAGGGCATCGCTTTCTTTGTCTGGGTGCTTTGAAAGGGTCCACATAAATCCTCCGGGGAGCGGTAGGGTAGTACACGATTCTCTAGTTCAGCTTTCCTGGATTATCCCTTTTCAGGGCTTCGGAATCTGATCAAACTTGCACACGTTTCTTTAGTTCGTGTGAGCAATATTGCTCACCTTTCAGATTTGCGACCGTTGACTCCCCATCCGAAACGTGACACGATAAGGCACTATTCAGCGGAGCGGAGTGCTTCGTCGCGGTCACTTTCTCCCCACCCTTCGCTCCCGTTTATCGCGAGCACCGGGAGCGCCGCAGTCGTTTTTTGGACTCTCCTGGCTTAGGAGAACCCCGACATGAGCCTCGTTACTGCAACTACAAAAAAGAAGCGCGAGTTCCACCCGAAGAAGTTCCTTGCCACTATCGGGAAAGGCCGGACAATTGTGCCGGTTCGAAAGAAACAAACAATCTACCCTCAAGGCGCAGCGTGTGATGCGGTGTTTTATATCCAGAAGGGCAAGGTAAGGCTTACCGTTGTCTCGGAGAGTGGTAAGGAAGCGACGATAGGCATATTGACGGTGGGCGATTTCTTCGGAGAGGGTGGTCTTGCCGGGCAGCCTCTACGCATGGGGTCTGCAACTGCGATGACGGATTGCGAACTCATGCGAATCGACAAAAAGGAAATGATGCTTGCGCTTCACCAGGAACATACCTTGTCGGACATGTTTGTGGCGTATTTGTTGGGGCGGAACATCCGATACGAAGAGGATTTAGTTGACCAGCTCTTCAATTCCAGCGAAAAGAGACTAGCTCGGATTCTGCTCTTGCTTGCTCGTTTCGGAAAGGAAGGCGTGCCCGAGACTATAATCCCAAAAATCAGTCAGGAAACGCTCGCCGAGATGGTGGGTACTACTCGATCGCGAGTCAGCTTTTTTATGAACCGATTCAGGAAGTTGGGTTTCATTCACTACAATGGCGGGCTACAAGTCCACAGTTCACTTCTGAACATTGTTCTCCACGACTCGCCTGGCGGGGAGGCGTGACACCCTGTCGAAAACGTGGCTATGCTCTCGTGCAGAGCTGGCCACTCTCGGCCTCTCCATCTCCTTGAAGACCTCGGCAAGTGTCGCTTTGACCGATTGTTTACTGGCTTTCTTTACACGCATAGTTCCCCTTTCTTTACACGCATAGCTCCCATAGTGTCACGAGTGCGAACCCGATACAGGTCAATTCGGATCAATTTCGTCATGTTATGTGTCGAGGGAGTGTTACAAGCTTCACAGCTTGTGGATCCAGGGGGTCGATCCATTA
The DNA here is from genome assembly GCA_963717205.1 of uncultured Acidobacteriota bacterium. Taxonomy (GTDB): domain Bacteria; phylum Acidobacteriota; class Terriglobia; order Terriglobales; family Acidobacteriaceae; genus Sulfotelmatobacter. The sequence continues at coordinate 51,336 of CAVQVP010000006.1, forward strand.
GACCGCTGCGGCAATTATGCCCGGATCACGGGCTAACCGGAAATTATCGCGGGCGCGTTTCTGGATAGCTTCCGGTTAGCCGACGATTCGGAAGTCGAAGCCCCGGGCTTATTTGACTGGCCGCCAACCGGTAATGAGTATTACGAGCGGCGCAAGAAACAATTGCAGGGTTTTAGACAAAACCAGTCGACCAACTCCCCCCTGGATTTGGGGCATTAAGCTGCAGATCGCTGTTGATGCACTTCCTCTGGATGTTTGCCGTACTTATTACGAAAGCGCGTCGACGCATCGCGGGCGACAGGCTTGCCATGACCAAACCCGGCAGCATCGAATGAAAGACTGGCAAGTTTGCGCTGGCTCACGCGACCTTCCTCCAAGTTCTCGAAGCCAACGGGATCACCGAGGCCCATGATGTTCGTGCACACATCAGCGGCGAACAACATTCGTCCAGGACGCCACAGCAGCGCGACCTGTCCGGCGCAATGCCCGGGGACAGGAATTACTTCGAAGCCACCTGCGATGGGGAGTATTTCCCCTGGGGTCAAAGGCTGGTCGATGGCAACCGGGTCCAGTCGCTCCTCGGGATGGAAGAACAGGTTGCACAAAACTCGCCCCAACAGACCAGGCGCCGGCGTCATCGGCCGAAAAGGACCTCCACGCTCCGCGATCGGGATGTCGAGCGGGTGCATGTAGGTCCTCGCACCGGTTCGGCGCACGATAGCGGCGGCGCTGCCGATATGATCAGGGTGGGCGTGAGTGAAAACGAGGTGCTTGAGCTGGTCTGGCGAGCGGCCAAGCTCGCGGATCGCCCCGAAGACCGCTGACTCCTTGCCCGGGAAACCGGCGTCAATCAACGCCAACTCGTCGCCGCCCTCGATCAAGAAGGCGTTTGCAAACCCCATCGGGACGATTTGCACACCTTTGATCACCTGCTTCACACCCAGTAAGCTCTCCGTTCGGTAATTGATGCCCTAGCGACCGCTAGGGTTGGAAGGCAACCCGATTTCTGCTTTCAGAGCGCGGCTTTGCCTAAAACCTCATCTTGCCCAAAAACTCCCGGTTCTCCCACAAGGCATTAACCCAAAATTCGCACAGGGCTGCATGATAAATCGGATTAGAGGATCTCAAATGCAGACCAAACCCTTTGTTAACGCTGCTAATGTCCTAAGCGGCCCAAACCCAGAATTGAAATCGCTCGTAGATGCCATTGCAAAACTGTGCCTTGAGAACGAAGTCGCTAAATCGACCATTCTCGCTCTTCCGCAGCAAACAATTCCTCGACAGACGGAATTTTCCCGAGCTTGCGAAGACGTTCGTCTTCAAGCTTCCATATCCGTAGCCTTTCAAGAATTCTTGCAATTCTCCACGGGCGACGTGCCTCCGCTTCTGCTTCCCATTTTGCGAGGGCTGAAGACAGCACTCGACAAAACTCTGGAACAGTCAGCGGTTCGGATTTCCGAAGGTCGGGCATTTTAGTGATTTTCATTTGTAACCCCAGTCGCTTGTCCGACATCGAAGTGTTCGATACCGTACAAAAGTGAGCAATTTTGAACAGCTCCGTTTTTGGCCTTACAGGTACCATTTGGGAACCATGTCAGACCAAAATATCGGCGTCGTGAGAGACCTAATCAAGACTCTGACAACGAAGCTGATTCGAGGCAAGTGCCGGGAATGCGGTTCCAAACTCATCCACGTAGACACTACGTTTTTCACGCCGGGACCAACCGGGAGGGTCTGGACCGTAGCGGTGCCTGTCTGTCCCCGGTGTGACCTCAAGGACGATACAGCACGGCTCGTTCCTACCGTTGTCAGCTAGGCCGTGCGCTGGCGTACCGACGAACAAGCCCGAACTGACCTAAAATTTCACCGTCATGTTTACGGTGTTCGACCACGAAGAACCCCTGACACCCGAAGAAATCTTGCTTCGATTCAGGAAGATCATGGGCAGGGATATGACGCCCAAAGAAAAACACGATTTCTTCCTGCCGTTGGAAACGATCCGAAAACAGAAAAGCGCTGAATTGCTCTAGAAGCCATCGAGCTTGGCTTGAAATAAAACCGCCCGTGAAGACCCGCCCTATTTTAATTGCCGGCAGAGGCGCGAGTCGATCCTAACGTGTCGCCAACAGATAGTCAGGCAACAAGTGCCGGGAGCTTGTGCTCCACAAAGGCCGAATACATTTGCGCAGACCATCTTGTCACTTTCGTTTTTCGCTTGCGACAAAGCGGCGGACCATACATTCCTGTTTGCCCGTCACACGCCCAGAGATACCAGCAGGACTCCGCAGCCGACTAGCGAAGCGCCCGTCCAACGCCTCCATCCGATATGTTCTTTCAGGATGTACTTGGCCAGTGCTGTTTCCAGCACGTAGCTGAACGCTGTGGCGGGTACTGCGAAGCTCAGGTTTGTAATGGAAAGCAGCGCCATTAGCGCGAAAAATGAAACTGCCATGGCCGGCACGCCAACACCAATATAAGGATTACGTGCGAGGGAAGCGATTAACCGCAAAATCGCGCGCGGCCGGAAGTCGCACACCTCGCCGTTGCGCTTCATGCCCATCGTGTTTAGTACATCCGCAATTGTGCCCGGGACCACGATCAGTGCAATTAGCAGCCACTTCATTGCGCCACCTCGTAAGGCAGATCGCCGAATTTGTGCAGCACCGGCGCGGTGCGCGGCACGGTGCGTACCACCAGGCTCACGCCCAGACCAATCAGGCCAATTCCAATCCAACGCTCGGTGGAAACCCGCTCATGCAACAGGAACTCGCCCATCAGCGCCGTCAGCACGTACGACACCGAGGTCACCGGCAGCACATAACTGAGGTCCACCCGGCTCAGCAGCGAGAGCTGCGAGATCAACCACACAATCAGCAGTAGCACCCCTAAAACCACGAGTGGGTTTACAAATGCGTGGATGTAGGGCCAGGGCGAAAAAGAAACCAGCCGGCCGACTTCGTGCATCCCACGGCTCAAGGTAAAATTGCCCAGCACGTTGCTTGCTACTAGCAGCGCAATTACTGTCCCGGTTTTTAGACGCAATGGCTCAGACTGGTTCTTCAAGACACCGGCGGCGAGAGTCGCAGTGGACCGGCGCGATCCCAGCATTCGGCCCGGGAACTCGTGAGTCGGCTGAAGCTCATCGGAATCAGCTTTTATACTCGGCAGCTCTAAAGGTGGGGTGGGTACCCCCCCTACCTAGGTAGGGTCCGGAAACGGTGCGCGCAATTTGCGGGCAAATATGTGCCGACGATCGCGCCGGCCGTTGTCAGTGGAGAGATAGGACTGGCCTCGCTCATCGTTCTTGCCGCCGACAAAAGCGGTGCGTTCGATGCTGCAGCATCAAAACCTACAGCCGCAGCCTTGGCCAGCCCGAAGTCCATCAACTTCGCGCCGGTTACCTCCGGTGGTTTGAGCATCGCTCTCAACTACGTGATCGTCCAATCCGTCAGGCTTCACCAACGATTTTCACAGTGATCTTCGAGGTTGAGGCTCGGACGGCGTTTCGTTCGTTGCTTCCTGCTACTTCGCCTTCTGCCTGAAGCCAGTCTTCTTCCGCATGGCAAGCATGATCGCATTACTCGCCCGGGGTGGAGTACCCCCCTACCTAGGTAGGGTCAGATGGAACGATGTGGCCGCAAGGCGTGGTCCTGCTTCATCTCAACCCCTGGGTTCGACGGCATGCTCTGGAAGCAGCCCAGGCCAGGGTACAACGTCTTGATAGATCACAGGTGCCCCCTACCTAGGTAGGGTCAACTTCGGCAAACGCTGTTGACACAAGGCGTCCGGGACAGCGTGACCCCCGTAATCTTGTGTGGTGACTGCTCAGCCCGCAACAATCCCTCTTGGATCTTTCTGGTCCAAAACGGTCCCCATGTCTTTGGGTGGGTGACTCGTGACCCGCACAATCAGGGCTGGATTCTTTGGTATGACAGGCACGAGGTAATGCTTCTGCCAATGAATTCCGAGGCAATCAGCGAAAAACACGGGACGGAGATACCGTCATCCGTCACTCTTTGCCTATTGAAAACATTACGGATAATGGTGGAAAAGGCACCCTATGGACTCACCTTCTAGCGCGGAATGCACTGATGTCACGTATCTAAGGACTCCCGTTCTTACCCCTCTCGCCCGTGTGCGGCGGATATTTTTCGACAAGACGTTCACGATATTGATGGAGTCCAAGATTAATGCACATGCACGCTTGGGGACAATCCAAAACGAACTGAACGAGGAATCCAATCCATCAAAGCAAGTGCTAATTGCCAATGAAGCGCACGATATATTCAGATCCGCATTAGATCAGTGCCTGGAGTCTTTGAATCGCGTAATCCTTGACAGCTTTGACAGGCTCGTGAAAATTGCTATTTCACACACCGAGTGGACGATCGACGATCCAGCAGAATGGGCTCGTTGTAGGGCGATGGAACTGGTGGACGAGCGATTATCATCTGGCCGCTCTGACCTACCAACTGTTGATCGGTGGTTTCGCTGGGCGTGTGACGGCGACCCGATAGAAAGGGAGTCCTCCGGATTCGTTGAACCTTGGTGCGCTCCAGTGTGGTGCTCCCGTGACTGTGACTTCTCAATTCGAGTGTGGCGAAATACCGGCTCTCATGGGCGTCACTCCGCGGAGCGGACAGAGAGACTCATCAGTGGCGACCGAGACATGTGGCGGGAACAGCTCAAGAACGAATTGGCACGTGCCGCTGACCAGGCAGGGATCGACATTGATGTCCAGAGAGCAGATCGCATTACTCGTGGACCGATTGGGCTCACGAACGAGCAGGCAAGAATCCGCGTGGAAGGGACAAAATCGGCAAATCAGGAACGGCCAAAACAGAAGGACTTCGTGGCCTCAGCAGACTATAGGACTATTCGGTTTCGCAGCAAAGAATACAGGCTTACTAACAACCAGGCTGTGATGATCAGATTGCTCCATGAGGCCTATCAGTGTCGTACACCGGCGGTTGGCAAGCGTACACTGCTGGCGGCTGTGGAAGCAGAAACTAGCCGCGTGCGAGATTCTTTCAAGAACTCGCCACTTTGGGGAAAACTGGTTATTGCGAATCAAAAACCGCGCGGCACATACCAATTAAATCTAAAATAGTCGCGCCATCTCAAGCACGCCTGGAAATACGGCCCGTGTCTTGAATACTTAAGACACCGCCCGAAATACCCCCTTGCGACACCACTTTTGACCCACGTCACATGACTACAACTGTTGCCAGACAAAAGTCATGGTTGATCTCCGAAAAAACCGACAGGAAGATCATATGAGCCTGGTCGAGTCTGCTGAGGTGGTTAAATCCGATTGGCTGACAGCTTCGGAAGCAGCGGAGTATCTCAAGGTGAAGACGCGCTCCCTTCTCCGGTGGGTCCGCCAAGGAAACCTTCCGGCATACGCCCTCTCAGGCATGAAACGGCGCAGATGGAGGTTCCGCAAGCAGGATCTGGACTCGGCTCTCCTCGCGTCTCCCGTGATACCATCCAAGCCGCCAACTGTGCTCTCCCAAAGGAGGTCAAATTGAGAGCACCGAAACCAAAAGGCAGTATCGTCTACAACAAAACCCGCGGAACCTGGAACTTTCTGTGGGTAGAAAACGGGAAGCGCAAGTCTTGCAAGCTGGGAACCTTGGGTGAACTTCCGACTCGGGCCGATGCCGTTCAGAAGGCCGAGACGGTCAGAAGGGATCTGAGACTCACAGCGGAGAGGTCAATCCTCACAGTCGGGTTGCTGGTTGACCGCTATCGAGCAGAACGGATGCCCGAGCGATTCAGCACACGCTACGGATATGAAGCCTGGATCAAGAACCACATTCTTCCGCGCTGGGGAAACCGGCTGATGACGGAGCTACAGCCCCGAGCGGTCGAACTTTGGTTGAGGTCCTTGCCTTTGTCCCCGAAGAGCAGGGTCCATATTCGAGGCGTGATTTACCAATTGTGGGAGTTCGCGATGTGGGCTGAAATCGTACCTGCACAGCGAAATCCGATGGGACTGGTCAACATTAAGGGAGCGACAAAGAGGGGCAAGAAGCCGCACAGCCTCACAGTCGAGGAGTTCCGGCGATTCTTGGAACAACTCGAGGAACCGATTCGCACACTGGCAGTTGTGTGCGTCTCTTTCGGGCTACGGATGAGTGAAGCTCTTGCGCTCAAGTGGTCTGATGTGGATTGGCTGAATGGCACGCTTCTGATCGAGCGAGGAATCGTTCGGCAGAGGGTTGGGAGTGTAAAAACAGCTGAGTCCGAACAGAAGGTATCCGTGGACCCGCAGATCTTGGCAGTCATGAACTCCTGGCGGCAGACAACACCGTTTGCCGATGAGAGGGATTGGATCTTTGCCAGTCCAGCACAGATCGGCCGCTTGCCGGTCTCCTACCCTTGGGTTTGGAGGTCTTTCCAGCAGGCGGCTGTAAGGGCCGGCATCCCGAGGTTCGGGACGCATTCCCTCCGTCACAGCTATCGTTCTTGGCTGGACGCAGCGGGGACTCCGATTGCCGTGCAACAGAAGCTGATGCGGCATTCGGACATTCGTACGACGCTTAACGTGTACGGCGACGTGGTCACCGACGAGATGGCTCGGGCAAACTCGAAAGTGGCTAGGATGGCACTTTCGCAGTCCAACTGATTTCGGGGTGATTTCGTGGTCTGTAACTGATTGAAAATATGGCGGAGAGAGTGGGATTCGAACCTTCATTACTCTTTCGTGCAAGAAGTCTAACGCACCCTTGCCTGCGACAGGCTAGGCCATCCTGTCGGATGCGAAAGCCATGGACAGAAATGGCCCTCTTTTCGTGAGTCCCACAAAAGCGAATCTTTGGGGATTCGGTCCGGAAAGGGCGAGATTGCATCCAGTTCGACCTCCAAACCGTCACCTTGTGACTGCTTGCCTACGTCCCACCTATGAAAGGGGACTGATCCATAGCCCAGGCATGGTTCTTCGGTCCCGAAGAGACTGAGAGCCTCGACTCGGGCAAGGCTGATCCAGATAGAGCCTTGCACTGCTCTCGGCTCCTATGTTTTGAACCTTTCCTAACAATCCTCATGAGAGATGCCCCCGACCTTCAGGCGGTCTCATGTCCAATCGTGCGAAAGGTGACTGCGGATCAGTCGGTCGGCATAGATTAGAATCTAGCTTGTGAGCTTCGAATAGCTCAGGCGAGTTCGTTGCCGTGAAGAAGCAGAAGTGTCCAATTCGTGTCCAGTAATTGTTCCATTTGGCTTCCCGTGCGGTGTTTTGGTTGCCACCCGAGTCGCGCAAGTACCGCTAATTGTTGAAAAGCGACAGGTTCGAATCCTGTAGCGCCCACCATTCACTCCTTCCAAGTGCGGAATTTCCCTCGTCGCCTGTCCGCGAACGTCTACTTGGCGGCCATACCCCCAATCGGCGAATGGATCATTGGACGATCGGCAACTCCAACCGGCTCGGATGCGTGGCATCATGATAAACCGTCACGTGCGCGGTGCGCGCATCTTTGGCGGTTTCGTCTGCCACTACGCCTCCGCTGTTGTAGTTTTTTTCCAGGTAGATCGTGTTAGGGCAATTCAGCACAAGCCGCAGGCGGCTGCCTTTCGCAATGCGTCGCGAGAAAAAAGTGAAGCCATCAAATACGTACTGGTTGACTTCTCCCGGCTTCGCCAGCTTTTCCTGGGTCAACGATTCGTGGTAGCGGGCACGGATGTTGTCACTGGTGAGCTGTACGCTGCCGCCGTCCGGTAGGATTTCATAGAGCGATGCCGCGAAGTCGGTGTCGGGCACGTCGATTTCAATCCACGCGCTGAGCTTCACGAAGCCGGAGATCTCCGTATCCGCGACGAGGGGTTCGCTATGGTAGACCACGCCATTGCCGAAAAGGTTGAGCGCATAGCGCTGGTCCGTGATCGAGTTTTTGATATCTTCTTTCTCCAGCTCCGCCGGGCGCACATCGAGAGGATCGTAAACATAGCGATCGGGCTGCGTGCCGTTGGGCTTGGCTTCACTCATTCTTCCCGAACTGGTGACGTCGTTGGCATGCCCGGAATCGGAGTCGAGATAAAGTGCGCGCGTGGAGTTGGAAATGCTCTCCAGCGTGTCGGCATACTTCCATTCATCCGCGGCCATCACGTAGTAAGCAACTCGTTTTTTCAGGAACTCGGGCTTGCTTCCGTTCTTAAGCGTCCAGTCATACCAGTCGGTGTGCAGCTTATTCATATCGAGCAGGCTGGCATCGCCGAAGGTTAAGCCGCCGACTTCCTTCTTCGGTGTGCGTGTGCCAGCGTGGTCCCAGGGACCGATAATCAGGTAGTGCTCTGCCTTGGCTCTCTCGGTACCGTATTTCATGTGGTTCTTGTAGTAAGTGAAGGCTCCGGCCTGGTCGCCATCGTAGCTGCCCGTGATGGTCAGAATCGGCACATGGATGGCGCGATATTGCTCAGGAGAAATCGCCAGGCTCTGCCAGACTGAGTCCACCGCCGGATGGCTCAGCCACATTTGGAACGTCGGCGACGGGTTGCCGACAATCTGATCGAGTTCCTTGAATGGCCGGTGCTGCAGGTAAAGCTCGGTAAACTTCGAGATCCAGTAGGAAGATTCTCCGAAAAGACTTTCATTACTGGTCACGCCGCTGGTGAACGTGATCCACTGCATGTCGTAAGCGCCAAATATGTTTTTGAACATCGGAAAGTCCACGCCGGCGTGCGCGGACGCAACCGGGACAATCGTGGCCAGATGGTCAGGCGCTTCGCGCAAAGTCATCCACTGATCAAAGCCCGCATAGGATCCTCCCCACATGGTGACTTTGCCATTCGACCAGGGCTGGCGCGCCAACCATTCGACGATGTCGTGGCCGTCGCGCGGCTCCTGCAGAAAAGGCTCGAACTTTCCTTCCGAGTTGCCGCGCCCCCTCACGTCCACGATGGCGAAGACATATCCATGCTGGGCGAAGTAATATGCGCGCGAGTGATAGCTGTCACTGATGTAAGGCGTCAGTTCGAAGATAACCGGCAGCGGGTCCTTCTGCTCATGTGGACGGTAGACGGTGGCATTCAGGCGCACTCCGTCGCGCATGGGGACCTTCACCGCCCACATCAGGTCGACGGGCTTGGGCAGGTCAGGCTTCTTGGCGGATTTCTGGGCGTAAGTTGTCAGAGATAAGGCGATCAGCAGCGTGGCAAGAATTTGGCAATTGCGCATGAGTGGTCCTCGTAGAGCGCGCGTAGTCTAACATCCGAAGGCGGAGAAATGCCAAGGTTTGCAGGCTGGGATAACGTCACTGCAGATCTCTCGATCCGACAAGATAGAATGCGTTATGCGCATTGGAGTCTTCACGCCCCTGCTGTCGCAACTACCGCTCACGGCGGTTCTTAAGAAACTGAAGACTTTGCAGATCGATACCGTCGAGCTTGGTACCGGCAATTATCCCGGCGACGCGCATTGCAAGCTCGCGATGCTCGAAGATGCCTCGTCCCTCGCCGAGTTTAAGAAGATTCTGGCGGATCACGGCGCCAGCATTAGCGCCTTGAGTTGTCACGGCAACCCGCTGCATCCCGACGCAGCTCGAGCCAAGCATGACCGCGACGTGAGCCGCAAGACGATCCTGCTCGCAGAAAAGCTGGGCATTTCCGTGGTTGTCGATTTTTCCGGGTGCCCCGGCGATTCGCCCCACGCGGCCGCTCCTAACTGGGTTACGTGCCCATGGCCACCGGACTACCTCAAGCTTCTCGACTGGCAGTGGAACGAAGTGGTCGCGCCTTACTGGACGGAGCACGCGCACTTCGCCGCCGATCACGGGGTGAAGATCGCGATCGAAATGCATCCCGGCTTTGTTGTTTATAGTCCGGAGACGATGCTCAAGCTGCGCTCGATTGCCGGACCGAATGTGGGTTGCAACTTCGATCCCAGCCATCTCTTCTGGCAGAGCATCGATCCCATCGCCGCCGTCCGGGTGCTCAAGGATTCGATCTTTCACGTCCACGCCAAAGACACGCAGATCTATCCCGCGAATCTGCCGCGCACCGGCGTACTCGATACCAAGCCGTACACCCAAGAGCGCGAACGCGCGTGGATCTTCCGCACCTGCGGCTACGGTCACGGAGCCGAATGGTGGAGCGAGTTTATCTCCACGTTGCGAATGTTTGGCTATGATAACGTGCTCTCAATCGAGCACGAAGACAGCCTGCTCTCGCCGGAAGAAGGCCTGACGAAGGCCGCCAACTTCCTCAACAGCATTGTGATCCGCGAGCAGCCCGGCACCGCGTGGTGGGTCTAGCTGGCGATTCGAGTGAAGCGCTGAGAACGCTATGAAACCGATCAGAACGGCAATCTTCGGTACCGGCTTCATGGGCCGCGTACATCTGGAAGCGGTGCGAAGGCTGGAATATGTTGAGGCGACGGCCATCGCCGGAAGAAACATAGAGGCGGCGCGACGCTTGGGCGCGGGCTTCTCTATCTCCACGTTTGCGACCGATTATCGAGATCTTTTGCGCGATCCATCGATCGATGCGGTTCACATCTGCACACCCAACGCTCAGCACTTTTCGATGGCCCAGGACGCGCTCCAAGCCGGGAAGCATGTGATCTGCGAAAAGCCTTTGGCCACAAGCGTGGAAGAGGGCGAAGAACTGGTGTCCCTCGCTGCGCGGCAAGGAGTTCGCAACTGCGTCTGCCACAACTTGCGCTTTTATCCCATGGTGCAGCAGATGCGCCACATGTGCGAAGACGGCGATCTGGGAGAAATTTTGATTGTGCAAGGTACGTATTCGCAGGACTGGCTGTTGTATGACACGGACTGGAATTGGCGCGTCGATTCCAGCGCTGGTGGCCCTTCGCGCTGCATGGCTGATATCGGCTCGCACTGGTTCGATATGGCTGAGCACGTCACTCGCCTGCGCGTAACTTCTCTGTGTGCCGACCTGCAGACTTTTCACCCAACGCGCAAGCAGCCGAAACAATCGGTTGAGACCTTTTCCACCAAAATGCTGAGAGCGGAGGACTTCATCGAAACTGCTGTCGACACCGAAGATTTCGGAGCCGTTATTTTCCACATGGGCAAGCGCACTCGCGGCAGCCTCGTCGCCAGCCAGGTTTCAGCCGGACGCAAGAATCGGCTCAGCATCGAGATTTACGGCACACGATCGTCCGTCGCGTGGGACCAGGAGCGTCCCGACGAACTCTGGGTCGGACATCGCGATACCGGCAATCAGATCTACGTGAAAGATCCGTCTCTGCTCAAGCCCGCGGCGCGCAGCTATGCTGATCTTCCCGGCGGTCACAGCGAAGGCTACGATGACACATTCAAGCAAATTTTCCGGCGTTTCTATGCTTCGATTAACCCAGCTTCGATCAGCCCCGCTTCGATCGGCGAAGCAGCGATCCGCACAACTTCGAGCGCCACATCTGCCGCAGCCCCCGAATATCCGCAGTTCGTCGATGGACTACGCCAACTCACCATCCTCAATGCCGTGCTCCAGAGTCACCGCACACGGCGCTGGATCGATGTTCCCCAACTCGAAACCAATCGTTGAAAGGAACGCTTGTTAATCCTCGCCGCCATTCTTGCCTTTTTCGTTTATGGAATGATCGCCGCTATGTTGGGCACTATCCTGCCCGAGCTATCCGAGCGCTTCCACCTCTCGCCCAGTCAGAACGGCACCATCGCGTTCGCTCAAGCGCTCGGGCTCATCCTCGCCTCGCTTGCGGTCGGCCCACTGCTCGACAACGAAGGCAAGAAGCTTGGCCTCATCCTTGGGCTCACGCTCATTTCTATGGCGCTCTTCGCCCTGCCGCGGTCGCCTGGATTCCGCAGCATCCTTGTTCTTCTCTTTTTGCTGGGAGTGGGCGGCGGGACTATTGTGACCGCCGCGAATGCGCTGGTCAGCGATGTGAGTGAGACTCATCGCGCCGCCGCGCTGAACTTGACCAACCTTTTCTTCGGCCTCGGAGCTCTCGCAACGCCGTTCGTCGCCGCCAATTTTTTCAAGCGCAATTGGATCCGACTCTGCTACACGATCGCGTCGCTTACTGTTGCAACACTGGTGTTCCAGGCTCTCACCAAGATGCCAGGACCAGCCGGCGCAGGGCGTTTCGTGCTCGCAGATGCTGTTCCCGTACTGGGGCGGCCATTGCTTTTCCTGATTGGATTATTCCTTTTTCTCTACATCACCTGCGAGGTTGGCGTATGGAACTGGCTGGTGCGCCATCTCGTCGCGCAAGGCATCCCAGAATCGCGCGCGCTCAACATTCTCTCGCTGGGATTCGCGCTCGGCCTGCTGATCGGCCGGGCCGCCATCCTGCCGGTCCTCATCCGTGTACCTGCCATCACCGTCACGCTGGTGGGATCAGTCGCGATGGCGGTGACGACGTTTCTAATGCTGCGGACCACAAAACCGATGACGGCCCTCGTGCTTGTTTTTCTTGCCGGTCTCTCCATGGCGCCAGTTTTTCCCACGACGCTCGCCATCGTCGGCGACGCCTTCCCGCGAATGACGGCACCGCAATCGGTTTCGTGATTACATGCGGATGGACCGGACTGGCAGTCAGTTCCCGCATTATCGGCTTCATTGCCGGTGGCGACCCGCAGCGACTGAAGAAAGCCCTGCTGGTGATCCCGGGCTCTGCTCTGCTGATGGTGGGGTTGGATCTGGCGATCCGCAGCGCGCTCCGCTAGCAAAGTAGCGCGCTGCGCTGCGGGCGGTAATGCACGCGACAGATTAGCTTAAAGCACGCATATACTCGGCGTCGATTTTCAGCGCTTCCATCATGGGCATATCGAACTCCTCTTGCTCGACAAAAATGTGCTCGATTCTAGCCTTCTTGGCCGCTTCGAAGATGGGATGATAGTCAATCACGCCGTGACCCATCTCAGTTGAAGGCGGTTGCGGTAACGGGACAACCCCATGGCCCATCTTGAAATCCTTCACGTGCAGCATGGAAATGCGAGTGGGATATCGGGTCAGCAAATCTGCGGGTTTTTGCCCTGCGACCGCCGCCCATCCGCAATCCAGTTCCATGCTCACATTCGAAGGATTGGTCAAGCGTATCAGTTCGTCGTAAAACACGATGCCGTTTTCCGAACGAAACTCCGGCGTGTGATTGTGATAGGCAAAGCGCATGCCCGCTGCATTCACGCGTTCTCCGATGCGATTGAACTGATCTGCGTTCCAGCGCCAGTCGTCCAGTGTCATTGCTTCCCGAGCGACACGAGAGCCTGGGTCCTTCACACGCGATGGATCTTTGAACCAGGGCGACGCGCACACGATGTAGTTAAGTCCCAAATCCTTGCCATATTGGATTGTTTCATCTACTTTCGGCAGCAAATCTTTCAGTGGATAATGAGCGCTCACGCAGCGCAGGCCGGCACGTTCCATCGCCTGCTTCACTTCACTGGGGCTGTGATTGAAGAAGCCAGCTGCTTCCACTTCACGGTAGCCAATCGCCCCTAACTGCCGCAGCGTTCCTTCATAGTCCTTGGGCAGAATGTCGCGCACCGAATACAGCTGCAGCCCGAGCGGCAGGCCTAGAGGATTGGCCATCAGCCGCGGGAGGTTGCTCCAAACCGCCGCGCCGACGGCCGAGGCCGAGGCAGTCTTCAGAAACATTCTTCTCGAAATCCTATGCATAAGTTCGATTCCCTCAATAGTTCAATTCCCTCAGTTCTGAATCGTCCTTCTTAGCAATATGAGCCGAGACTGCTTTTATCCGCGAATCGTTTTTGCGGCAGCGTCCCAGGTGGCGATCGTGTTCTTGAAATAAGCGTAGTTGGCCAGATGGCAGCCGATCGCCGCGTTGTTACCGAACTCTTCGTTCTCGACGGTTGGCTTGCGAGTTCGAACCGCGTCGAAGAAGTTTGCCTCGTGGGCCGACACATCACTGTAGCCCTGCGGTGCGGTGAAAGTCTCCGCCTCAACCGCCTGGTAATCGAGCGGCCCCGGTTGTGGATGTTCCGCTTCCCACTTTGCCAGATACTCCTTGCACAGCCGCGCTGGCCAGCCCTTCAACGAATATCCTTCCGCCCGCGGCGTCGTATCCTGCGGCGTGAATGTCAGCGTTTGCCCGATGATTTCCATTGTGCCCTTTGTGCCGTGAAACCTGATCGGTTCGCCACCAGCGTTGTTCAGATTGCAGCGCAGCGCAACGCGAAATTTCGGATAGTCGTAAAGTGTTTCGATCAGGTCGGGAAAATCGCGCCCGTCCTTCCAGCGAAACAATCCGCCACTCGACTGCGCTCGCTTAGCCGGTTCGTTCGTGCCGGAGATGAAGTGAATCCCCGAGAGCAGATGTACAAACAAGTCGCCGGCCAGCCCTTCGCCGTAATCGGAGAAGCAACGCCAACGGAAGAAGCGCGCCGCGTCAAATGGGCGCTTGGGCGCACCTACCAGAAACGCATTCCAGTCGATAGTCTGTTCGCTCGCGTCCGACGGAATGGGATAGACCCAGGCGCCGCTGGCTGAGTTGCGATCTGACGACCCTTCGATGAAGAACACATCGCCGAGCGCGCCCGCGGCGTAAAGCTCCCGCGCTTTCTCATAAACGATGGAACTGACGCGCTGGCTTCCGATCTGCACGATGCGATTTCCCTTCCGCGCCGCATCGACCATAGCAAAGCCGTCTTCAACGGTGTGTGACATTGGCTTTTCGCAGTACACATCTTTGCCCGCAGTGCACGCATCCACCACGATGCGGCGATGCTGGTGGTCCGCGACGGCGACAATCACAGCGTCAACGTCTTTGCGGTCGAGAATTTCCTTATAGTTGCGTGTGGCCGGAACCTGCTTCTGGACGGCTTCTTGAGCCGCTTCGTGACGGCTGTCGTAGAGATCACACACGGCTACGCACTCAATGCCAGGAACATCGAGCGACGCTGCCAGCAACTCGCATCCGCGCGTTCCGGTGCCGATGGATGCAAAGCGAACGCGGTCGCTCGGCGCCACCATGCGGCCTGCGCCCCACAGCGCGGCTGGTTGCAACAGCGTCATCTTCACCGCGGCCCCAGCGGCCACGGAGCCTGCGCCGATCCGCATGAAACTGCGGCGCGTCAACGATTGCATTCTCCACCCCCACTCATTTATTTCGCCGGGGTGTTCTCCACCGGCACAAGCGCGTAGCTGACGAACGCAACCTCTTTGCTGTCGGGTGACCATGAAGGGACATTAATCGTGCCCTGGCCGCCGAACAACTTGGTCAGCACGGTGATTTTCTTTTCGGACATATTTTTCTCGGAGAGCGCCATAAGGCGCAGCATCACATTCTGATTCGGGGGATGGCCCGTTACCCCGGGCTCGAAAGAAAGAAAAACCATCCACCGCCCATCTGGCGAAATATGCGGGAACCAATTATTCCATTCGTCGGCAAACACCTGTTCCTGCCCGCTGCCATCGGCTCGCATGCGCCAGATCTGCATGTGCCCCGTTCGCTCTGAGTTGAAGTAAATGTATTTCCCGTCAGGCGAATACTCTGGGCCGTCATCGAGCCCCTTCGCTGTAGTCAGGCGTGTCTCGTCGCCACCGGTTACAGGAATCGTGTAGATATCGAAATTGTCTTCGTGATTGAATTGGCGCTGACCGACAAACGCCAGAGTCTTTCCATCGGGCGACCACCCATGCCAGTACGATGGAGACCGCTGCGTAATGCGCCGCGGCGTGCCACCAGCGAGCGGAACGATATACACAATGGACTTGTTGTCCTCCTGCGATTGATCGCTGATGGCAAGCGAAGTCTGGTCCGGCGAAATGCCGTGGTCGTTATTGCAGCGGTCGGCGAATCCGGTGTCGATTAATGCTGGTTCACCACCGGTGACGGGCAGGCGATAGAGATGGCCGTTGCGGTTGAAGAGGAAAGTCGTTCCGTCGCGCGTCCAGTTGGGTGCTTCAAACCGCTCCGGCGCAAGATAAACTACGCGCCGGTCACTCGACGCGACGCTGATTCTTTCCAAAGAACTATAAAGAGTCGGCTTCTCAACGGGCGCGAGGTTGCTCGCGAGTTCAACATTCGAAAACCTAACCTTCTCCACAGCGTCCTTATCGTGCGAGCACACTCCGATCCCAACGTAAAATGTCCCCTGCATTGATGTCCGAATCGATGCCCCAGAAAAGTGCATCGCTTTCTCTTGATCTCCCAACGCGACGTAGATAAAGTCGCCTCGCTTTTCGATGCGCAGCCGCTTCGGTCCTGAGGCGTCGGTCTGAATCTCGTGCGTCGCTCCGCCCTTTTCATCGCGATATTGCAGAGAGGTCAATTCATTGCCGTGCAGGGCTACGTCGGCATAAGCGGAATCTGGGTCGAGAGTTTGGCGAATGATCAGCACGGCCTTGCGGTGTTCGTTTCCACTCTTGCTGAGGAATGAAACGTCGGCCGCCAGACTCACATCGCTCGTAACCTTTTTCCAGACCATATGGAAGGCATCGGAGCCAGCCCACATAATCTCGCCGCTGCCGCTGACGGTATACGTTCCAGTCGCCGCGTTATATTCCGCCGCTCCCTGGTGAAGCACCTTGCCAATATCGCCATCGCCCTCGAAGATGCCGACTGGATTTTCATTTGCGCGCGTCCTACTCTGGCCGTCGCCCACAATGACTAACGAACAAAAACTTAATGCCACCAAAATTGAAGTCGATCGCATGATCATCGGTATGCTCCTCGGATGATCGAGAAATGCTCCAGAAATGCTACACCAACTACGCTACGGGATGGGAAATGGAGCCTCTCTTCTTGGCCATTCTCGAATCGATACCCGGCCCTTTGTAACCTAGCCTGCTGGCCGGTTAGGAATCATAGTTTCAGAACACAATTCTGGAGCTTGATGACTCACTTCCCTCGCCCGCACCGTAAGCAACGCGCCGTTCGTGTCGAGTTTCATGCCGGAGTTCCCGCTGCCATACGATTCGAGGACGGTCGTCATCGCTCCGGCAGACTGCGAAGGATTTCCCTCACCGGAGGCCTTCTTCGCATGTCACAACCGCTCGTTCCTGGATCGTTAGTAGAAGTGACATTCATCTCGCCCAGAGGACCGGTGTTTGGACTCGCTGAATTACTTAGTCCAGCTTCGGCTACCCTAAAGTGTCTGCAGCCGTTCAAGTTCGTCATGATCGATGATGACAACTACCGAAGGCTAATCAGCCTGATCTGGTCTTCTCACGGCGGGACCGTCAACTCCGAAAAGATTGACGGCAGGCTTCCGGCTTGATTCACTTTTGCGAATACACGTACAGGCTCGAGAGAACGCGTTCCGCGTTATAGGCGTAAGCATTTCCAGATGGCGTGACGTAGAAGTGCGCAAGAGAAAGTGTACCGGCCGGATCGTTGGGCCTAATTTGCTTCCAAACTTCGCGGCGCCCGGTGAACGCATCCACGCGAAAGACAGTGGCTGATTCCTCACCTTCCTGCTCCACGAAGATATGCTTGCCGTCCTGGTCCCAATCTATCGGTATCTCGCCCTCTAGCAGCGGCGCCGCGCGGACCGAACCCGTGGCCAGATCCACGATTACGTTTTGCCCCCACTCCATGCCAACGCTGGCCCCCTGCAAAACGAACTCGCCGTCCGGCGAAACTCGATTCCAGAATTGCGCGCCCTCCCGGTTGGTTAACGGCTGCGCCGGCCCCCCTTCAAGCGACACGCGATACGCGCGGGGCGGCGCGACCCCTTCATGTCCCAGAAAAACAAACTCCCTGGCGCCGGGCATCCATGAAACCACGCTGTCGTCAACTTGAACAGGTGCAACATCAAAGGTGCGGGTTTCGCCGGCCCCGGTCGGAAGAATGCGCCACTTGGTCGGCTGGCTGGGAACAAGCGCGACCACGTTCTTGCCGTCGGGGGTCATCCCCATGATGCTGCCTTCCCCGAGTTCCACGGCCGCCGAACCGTCCAGGTGCCGGAAGAACACGAGATAGTCATTTGGAGTTCCGGGCCCCGATTCTGTAAAGGCCACAGTCTTGCCATCGGAGGAAATTGCGCCATTCACGCCGTGACCCAACACTGTAACGTTGCGCTCCGGAGCATTTGCGGGCGAAGCCACAAACTGTGCGCTGCTGATGAGTTCGTGCGTAAACAGCAGGCGCCCGTCGGCTGCGATGTCCCAAACCGTGACGTCTCCGGGCAACCCAAAAATCCTCCGAGTCTTGCCATCCCGAGTGACGGCATGCACCGATCGCTCCGCAGACTGCGTTTCTGAACCGATGGCGGCATACCAAATTTCGCGACCATCCGCCGACCATGCCAGGCCGTCTACGGCGCTGGCTTCTGCGGTCAGCCGCCTCGTGCCTCCACTTGCGTCCGCTAATGCAACGTAGCCGCGATCATCGCCGAACAGCGGATGTTCGAGAAATGCCACCTCGGCCCCGTCAGGCGAAATGCGCGGGTGACTGATATAACCGTTGGTCTTGAACAACACCTTACCAATGGGATATTCGAGTTGGTGCAGCCCCGCAGGTTTGCGCACCACTGCAAACTGCTTGCCGTCGCGGCTAATATCGGCATCCCACACAGCTTCCAGAATCTCTCGCGCCGTGCCACCATTGGCCGGAGCGCGGGCCAACGTCCCAACGTGAATCCAGCTCGTGGTTCGAATTCGGCGCACGTTGGTCAGCACCGCCAGGTCACCCGCAGTAGAGATTCCGACGACCAGCGCATTGTTCAGCTCCAGGGAGCGCTCATTATGACCGCCGATCCGCGTAGTGAAGACCTCGTACGGGCGTCCCTCCCATGCCGCGCTATAGATGACACTCTGCCCGTCGGGCGCGAAGCGCGCTCCTTTGATGTAACCGCGAGAGAAGGTAACGCGTTCGAAGCGAGCTGGCTCAACCCGTCTGTGAGTACCAGCAAAATAAGCAACTGCAGTCGCCACAATCACAGCGACAATGGCAATCGCTGTCGCTGTCGCTATCCACGGCTTAGGGCGAGCGGCGACGAGAGCGTTCCGGCTCGCCGTACTCTGCGAGGTTCCGCTCAGCGCCTCCAGCGCGAACCCCAAATCCTTAGCCGATTGAAAGCGCTGATCGGGTGACTTCTCCAGACAGCGGCGCATGATCCGCTCGACTCCAGCGGTAATCGGCACTTCCGTTTCGTCGAACTCCGGCGGGTCTTCCTTCAGAATAGCGGTCATCGTTTCCGCCGCCGTATCGTGCTTAAACGCCCGTCGCCCACAAAGCATCTCGTACAGCACCGCTCCAAAGCTGAAGATGTCGGTGCGATGATCCACCGCCGCGCCCCGCACCTGCTCGGGCGACATATAGCCGGCCGTACCCATCGCCAATCCTGGCATGGTCGGTTGAGCATCCGGGAGCGCCAAGGTTGCATCATCGCCGCTCGCCTGTGCCAACGGATTCTGCTTGGCCAGTCCGAAGTCGAGGATCTTTATTCGCCCGTCCTTATTGACAAACAAATTCGCGGGCTTCAGGTCGCGATGAATGATTCCCTTCTCGTGCGCGGCAGCAAGTCCCTGCACAATCTGCAGTCCATACTCAATCGCCCGTTTCGAGGAGAGAGGTCCGTTGTTGAGCTTCTCGCGCAGCGTTTGCCCGTCCAGCAACTCAGTAACGATGTAGCGAATTCCGTTCTGCTGGCCGATGTCGTGGACCGACAGGATGTTGGGATGGTTCAGCGCAGCCACAGCTTTGGCTTCCTGCTCGAAGCGCCGCAGGCTTTCGGCGTCGGCGGCGAATGATTCGGGCAGAACCTTAATCGCTATTACGCGCTCCAGACGCGTGTCGCGAGCACGGTACACTTCGCCCATCCCACCAGCACCTAGCGGCGAGAGGACTTCATACGGACCGAGTTTTGTGCCAGAGGCAAGGGCCATGTTTGGGGGCCTCTCATTATAGGCTTATCGAAAAAGCTCGCCCTCTCTTGCTCACAAACGGCAAATAGAAATGACGATTTCCCGCAATCCCGTTCTCCAAAGCGGTGGTGCGTTTGCCCGAGCACTTCTTCAACACCTATAATCCGCAGCACCTAATAATCCGCGTACTCATGGCCTTGATAAACGGCACGAAATTGGGTCCCTACGAGATCGTCGCCCCGCTTGGCGCGGGAGGGATGGGAGAAGTCTATCGGGCACGCGATACGCGCTTGGATCGAATCGTCGCCCTCAAGATTCTTCCCCCACATTTCTCCGACGATGCGACCCGCCGTCAGCGCTTCGAGCGGTCGCAGCTCGCCATCATCCGCGAAGTCGCGGGCAGGGACCGGCTTGAGTATCCCATCGGTCATGTGCTGCGAGAGGTCAGCGGCTTCATGACCGATGTGCGTTTCTCCCCCAAAGGCGATCGGATCGCCTACTTCGAACACCCCCGAAAATGGGATGACCGCGGCTCAGTGAACACCGTCGACCTCGCGGGAAAAAACACAGTGCTTTCGGAGGGTTATTGGAGCGCACGTGGGCTTGCCTGGTCACCAAAAGGCGAGGAGATCTTTTTTTCTGCGAGTCTCAGCGGCGGCAGCTACACCGTCTACGCTGTCGATCTCGCCGGTAAAAGACGCATTGCCTACCAGGCCCCCGGCGGGCTTACCATTCAGGACGCGGCTCGCGACGGGCGATGGCTCGCGAGCCGGGGCGACTTCCGCTACGCGGCCATGGTCCACCCTTCTGGTGCGAGCGAAGATCGTGATCTCTCATGGCTGAATACTTCGCATGCGCGGGCGCTCTCGCAAGATGGACACACGCTCCTCTTCGCCGAGACCGCCCTCGGAACCAACTACGCGGTGTGCCTGCGGAAGACGGATGGTTCGCCCGTGCTGCGTCTCGGGGAAGGATGGCCCGCGGATCTCTCCGCCGACGGCAAATGGGTTGTCGCCGTGCTCCAATCGAATCCACCGCAGCTCGTGATCTATCCCACGGGTGCGGGCGAGACTCGGCAGCTCGAACGCGGTCAGATCGAGAATTACGAAGCAGTTCAGTGGTTCCGCGACGGAAAGAGTTTGCTCATCGCCGGCAATGAGGCCGGCAAAGGTACGCGCTTCTTCTCACAAGAGGTTGCCGGAGGCGCTCCGCGGCCAGTGACTCCGGAGGGCACGCGCGACGGGTTGCTCTCCTCGGATGGGAAGTTTGTTCTCGCACGAGGACCCGGGATGAAGTATTTCGTTTACTCGATCGCGGATGGAGAGCCGCGTCCCGCGCCGGGTCTCACGGAGGCAGACGTTCTCGCTCAATGGAGCGCGGATGGCCGATCGGTGCTGGCCTATCGTCGTGCTGAGATTCCGTATCATATTGAGCGCGTCGATCTTTCAACTGGCAACCGGAAGCTCTTCAAAGAGCTCGCACCCTCTGACCGCACCGGACTTTTGTCCATACGCGGTGTCTTCGTCACCGACGACCTGCGCTCGTATGCGTACACCGCTTATTATCAGGTTTCTTACCTGTTTGTATCGGAGAGCAGCCAATGATCGCAGACAATGATCGCGACAAAAAATTGCACATTCGCAGTCGACTTTGCCAGTCTTGGATCAACACCTCGATTCGAGCTTCGGGCAAAATGCATGGCATCAGGAAAGCTGACTTCTGCATCGAATTTCCTTTATTCTCGGCTACCCGACGCCGATTAATGTAATGTTTTGTATTTCTTACAGTCAGACGCTATCGACAGGATCACATGGACCAGCAAAGACCGAGTGCGCCCATCCCTCCTGACCATCAACTCCCTCCAAGAGAGCCTGATCCCACTCGCAAGAAAAGGAAATATTGGATCTGGGCTTTAGCTCTCATTCTTCTCTGCCTGATTTTGTATTGGGTCTTTCAGCATCACGATCAAGCGAGCCAGTCGGCGGCAGCGCCTGCGGCAGGTGGACGGCGGGGCTTCACCGGCCCAGTCACATTAACCACTGCAACGGCGGCCAAGGGAGACATCGGCGTTTATCTCAATGCCATCGGTACCGTCACAGCCTTATATACCGATTCCATCACAGCGCAAGTCACTGGTGTGATCACATCGGTGCACTACAAGGAGGGCCAGTCGGTGCGCAAAGGGGACCCCCTGATCGATATCGATCCCCGGCCCTACGAAGCTCAAGTCATGCAAGCAGAAGGCGCTTTGGAGCGCGATCAGAATCTGCTGGCGCAGGCGCAAATGGACCTGCAGCGCTACAAAGATGCCTGGGCCAGAAACGCGATCCCTCGACAGACGCTCGAGGATCAGGAAAAAATCGTCCTGCAGGATCAGGGAACGGTAAAAAATGATCAGGGCACATTGCAATACGATCAGGTGCAAGTCGCCTACTGCCACATCATCGCGCCGATCAGCGGGCGTGTCGGCCTCCGGTTGGTCGATCCCGGAAACCTTGTCACCGCTAACGCCACCACTTCACTCGTGGTAATTACTGAGACACAGCCCATCACCGTGGTTGCCACCATCTCCGAGGACAATCTTGCGGAAGTGATGGAGCAACCGCACCACGGGTTGAATCTTCCCCTTGACGCTTGGGACCGCGCGAACGAAAAGAAGATCGCCTCCGGCAAAGTAATTTCGTTCGACAACCAGATCGACACAACCACCGGAACCGTCAAGGTGCGTGCGCTCTTCGACAACAAGAAAGGTGAACTCTATCCCAATGAATTTGTGAATGTTCGCTTGCTCGTGAAAACGCTGCATGACCAGATTTTGCTGCCAAGCTCAGCGATTCAGCACAACGGCAACGCTGCATTTGTTTACGTAATTCAGAACGGCCAGGCGAATATGCGTTCGATCAAAACTGGCGTATCGGATGGCGGGAAGACTGCTGTACAAGGCGTGAACGAGGGTGAAGTGGTGGCCGACAGCAGCTTCGATAAGTTGCAGAATGGCTCCAAGGTGACGATTACTCAGAAAGCCCCACCCAGCTCATCGACCGAGGGGAACGCGCCGTGAGTCTCTCCAGCCCATTTATTTTGCGGCCGGTGGCCACCATTCTGCTCATGACCGCAATCCTGCTGGTTGGGATCGTGGCCTACCTGCAATTACCAGTCTCAGCTCTGCCCGAGGTCGATTATCCAACCATACAGGTCCTTACTTTTTATCCCGGGGCCAGCCCAGATGTTATGGCGACAACGGTAACCGCTCCGCTGGAACGGCAGTTTGGCGAGATGCAAGGTCTCAGCCAGATGACATCGACCAGCGCAGGCAATGTCTCGGTCATCGTGCTGCAATTCAATCTCTCGTTGGATATCGATGTTGCTGAAGAAGAGGTCCAGTCCGCGATTAATGCTGGCCAGAGTTTTTTACCTGCAAATCTGCCCACACCTCCGGTATATAGCAAGACCAATCCTGCAGACGCGCCGGTTCTGACGCTGGGAATTACTTCAGACAGTATGCCTCTGTCGCAGGTCGAAGACCTGATCGACACGCGGCTAGCTCCGAAACTCTCGCAGCTCAATGGCGTTGGACTGGTCAGCATCAGCGGCGGACAAAAACCGGCAGTGCGCATTCAGGTCAATCCCACAAAATTATCTTCCTATGGCATCAACCTCGAGGATGTGCGCACAGCTTTAACTCAAACCAGCGTGAACTCGGCCAAGGGCAACTTCGACGGCCCGCGGCAGGATTATCAGATTGACGCCAACGATCAAATTACACAGGCAGAGGACTATCACGACGTTGTAGTCGCATATCGGAATGGGGCGCCCGTTCTGCTGAAAGACGTGGCCAGCGTGGTCAACGGCGTCGAAAACGCGCAACTCGCCGCCTGGATGAACGTGACCCCCGCGGTGGTTTTGAACATTCAGCGCCAGCCCGGCGCGAACACGATCAGCGTGGTAAAGAGTATTAAGAAACTCCTGCCACAGCTTGAAGCGAATTTGCCCGCCGCCGTACAGATCACCGAACTCACCGATCTCACGACCAGCATCCAGGCCTCGGTAGACGATGTGGAATTCGAGTTGATGTTGACCGTCGGCCTGGTGGTGATGGTGATCTTTCTTTTTCTCCGCAGCCTGCGGGCCACCATCATTCCCAGCATAGCTGTGCCACTCTCGCTGGTTGGCACCTTCGGTGTCATGTACGTGCTCGGCTACAGCCTGGACAATCTCTCGTTGATGGCATTGACCATTTCCACCGGTTTCGTGGTGGACGATGCCATCGTGATGATCGAAAATATCTCGCGCTATATAGAAGAGGGCGAAGAGCCGATGGCCGCGGCTCTCAAGGGCGCCGGGCAGATCGGCTTCACCATTCTCTCCCTGACCGTTTCGCTGATCGCTGTGCTCATTCCGCTGTTATTCATGCGCGATGTCGTCGGCCGCCTCTTTCGCGAATTTGCTGTAACCCTGGCGGTCACCATCATTATTTCTGCGGTGGTTTCGCTGACCTTGACGCCGATGATGTCTTCCCGCATCCTGCGGCACAATCCCAAGTCCCAGCAGAGCCGCTGGTATCAGGCTTCGGAGCGTGCCTTTAATCGCATGATTGCCTTCTACGGCCGCACGCTAAAAGTTGTTTTGCGTTACCAGACCATCACCCTTCTGGTGGCCGTGGCCACGCTGGTGCTTACTGTCATTCTTTACATCGTGATTCCCAAAGGATTTTTCCCGGTGCAGGACACGGGAGTGATTCAAGGAATCTCGCAGGCTCCGCAGTCGATTTCATTTTCCGCGATGGCTTCCAAGCAGCAGGAACTTGCCTCAATCATTTTGAAAGATCCCGCGGTGCAGAGTCTGTCATCCTTTATCGGAGCTGATGGAACCAATACCACGCTCAACAGCGGGCGCATGGCAATCAATCTGAAACCGATTGCTGACCGGGACTTGAGCGCCTCCGATGTGATTCGGCGGCTGCAACAACAACTCGCAAATGTGCAGGGCATTCAGATCTTCATGCAGCCCGTGCAGGACATCACGGTGGACGACCGCGTGACCCGAACCCAATATCAGTACACGCTGGAGGATCCCGACATCAACGAGTTGAATACCTGGACGGCGAAGTTTGTAGACCAGTTGAAGAAGGTGCCAAGCCTGGAAGACGTTGCCACAGATCAGCAAACGGGTGCACCGGCAATTTCCGTGAACATCGACCGTGTCACCGCTTCGCGCCTGGGAATTGCTCCGGCCACGATCGACAACACGCTGTACGACGCTTACGGGCAGCGGCAAATCAACACGCTGTATACGCAACTGAATCAGTATCACGTCGTAATGGAGGCGCAGCCGGAGTGGCAGCGAAATCCGGGCAAGCTGAGCGATCTCTACATACAGGCTGGTGCTTCGTCCGGCGCGACCGGAGCCGCGGCCTCCACATCGTTTTCCGCTTCGGGATCCAGCTCCGCCGGCTCCAATGCGACCACAACATCGGTTCTGTACACGCCGTCCGCTGCGACTCTTCAGCCCTCGGGCACCGTGCTTTCGTCTTCGAGCAGTTCGTCGGGTAGCTCGCTCAACGGCGGCACTTTTGCGGGAACCACACCAAACACAACCACAACAGCTTCCGGCGCAAACGCAATTCCTCTGAGTGCATTCGTTCACGTCGCCAACACCACCGAAGCTCTCTCTATCAACCACCAGGGACAGTTTCCGTCGGTCACCGTTTCATTCAATCTCGCCCCAAATGCCGCGCTGGGCACGGCGATCAGCGATATCAATAAAATAGCCGGGAAGATTGGATTTCCCCCCAGCTTGCAAGCGGAGTTTCAAGGCACAGCCGCCTCGTTCGAGAATTCGCTTTCCAATGAGGCTTTGTTGATCCTGGCGGCGCTGGTTACGGTTTATATTGTGCTCGGCGTCTTGTACGAAAGTTTCATTCATCCTGTCACCATCCTTTCTACTTTGCCATCCGCCGGAGTCGGCGCGCTGCTCGCGCTGATTCTTTTCCGGCAGGATCTGAGTGTGGTCGCAATCATTGGCATCATCCTGCTGATTGGCATTGTGAAAAAGAACGGAATCATGATTGTCGACTTCGCGCTCGAAGCGGAGCGCCAGCAAGGCAAAAGCTCGACCGATGCCATCTACGAAGCCAGCTTGCTTCGCTTCCGGCCAATCATGATGACCACGATGGCCGCGCTGCTCGGCGGCATTCCCCTTGCGTTGGGACGTGGCTACGGGTCGGAGCTGCGCCGCCCGCTGGGCATCGCCATGGTCGGAGGACTTCTCGTCAGCCAGGTACTGACGCTTTACACCACGCCGGTGATTTACGTTTTCTTCGATCGCCTGGGCGATCGTTTCAGCCATCGAAAACGAAGTGAACCAGCGAACGGAAACGAGCCGAAGCCGGAGAGCACATGAGCCTGTCGGAACCATTTATCCGCCGGCCGGTGGCGACGACTCTGCTAACCATTGCCGTCGCGATCGCGGGAGCAATCGGTTTTACGGTTCTGCCCGTGTCTCCGTTACCCGAAGTGGACTTCCCGACAGTTTCAGTCTCCTCCAGTCTCCCCGGAGCGAGCGCCGAGATCATGGCGTCCTCGGTGGCGACGCCTCTGGAAAGGCAATTCGGGCACATCGCCGGTGTTACGGAGATGACATCATCCAGTTCGCTGGGCAGTACGTCGATCACCTTGCAATTTGACTTGTCGCGAAATATCGATGGCGCGGCACGCGACGTGGAAGCTGCCATCAATGCGGCGCGCAGCTATCTGCCCGCCAATCTGCCGGCGAACCCCACTTACAGAAAAGTCAATCCGGCCGACGCTCCCATCATGATTCTCGGTCTGACCTCCGATAAGTACAGCACACCCAAGCTGTATGACGAGGCTTCCACCGTAATCGAGCAGAAGCTTTCGCAAATTCAGGGTGTGGGCCAGGTGGTTGTCGGCGGAGGTGCATTGCCCTCCGTGCGGGTCGAGGTCAATCCGACAAAGCTTGAAAGCTTGGGGCTGACCATCGGCAATATTCAATCCACCTTAAGCCTGCAAAATTCTGACATGCCGCGCGGGCGCCTAGCCAACGATTCCATGACCGCCGACATTATTACGAACGATCAAATTTCAGATGCGGAAGATTACAAGCCGCTGGTCGTCGGCTATCACAACGGCACTGCGATTCACCTCTCGGACGTTGCCGACGTCAGCAACGCCACGCAGAATCTGCGCACCGCGGGATATCTGAACGGCACCCCATCGATTACAGTCATCATCTTTCGCCAGCCCGGCGCCAACATTATTCAGACGGTGGAGCGCGTCCGATCCCAGTTGCCCTTTCTTCAGGCGATTTTGCCACAGGGCATCAACGCGACCATCGTCCTCGATCGCACCACTACGATTCGCGCGTCGGTCAGCGACGTCGAACGTACGCTGCTCATCTCTGTGGGACTGGTCATTCTGGTGGTTTTCTTTTTTCTGCGTAACACACGCGCCACCATAATTCCCAGCATCGCAGTCCCGGTGTCGCTGATCGGCACGTTCGCGGTGATGTATCTCGTCGGCTTCAGCTTGGATAACCTGTCGCTGATGGCGCTTACCATTTCTACCGGTTTCGTCATCGACGACGCCATCGTAGTGATGGAAAATATCGCGAGGTACCTTGAGCAGGGCATGAAGCCGATGCAGGCGGCTCTCAAAGGCGCCAGCGAGATTGGGTTCACGGTTTTCTCGATCAGCATCTCGCTGGTTGCCGTATTTATTCCGATCCTGCTCATGGCGGGCATCGTCGGACGGCTTTTTCGGGAGTTTGCCGTGACCCTCGCCACGGCGATTGTGGTTTCGATGGTGATTTCCCTCACCACGACTCCCGCCATGTGCGCCCACCTGTTGAAGCCCGAGGAGCCAAGAAGCCACGGACGCTTCTATCGTTGGAGCGAGAAGTTTTTTTCCGGCATGCTTTCGGTGTATCGCAAGTCGCTGGAATGGGTACTCGAGAATCCCGGGTTCACGCTTGTCGTGCTTCTGCTGACGATTGTGTTGAACTTCTTTTTGATTGTCCGCATCCCAAAGGGATTTTTTCCGCAGCAGGATACGGGGGCGCTGGTCGGCGGTGTGCAAGGACCGCAGGATGCCTCATTCCCTTTCATGAATAATTCCATCCTGCAATTGGTAAAGGTCATCAAAGCGGATCCTGCGGTTGCCAATGTGAATGCTTATACCGGCGGCAACGGCGCAAGCAACGGCGGCTTTATCTATATCGCATTAAAGCCTCTGAATGAGCGCAAAGTTGGAGCTCAGGACATCATCAACCGCTTGCGTCCGAAACTGAATCAACTGCCGGTAGCTTCAGCCTTTCTGCAGGCGGTGCAGGATCTTCGCATCGGTGGCCGATCGAGCAATGCGCTCTACCAGTACACAATTCAGGCGGATAACATCACCGATCTGGTGCACTGGGGACCGTTGCTGCTGGCCAACATGAAAAAACTTCCCGGCTTACAGGATGTGAACAGTGATCAGCAGAATGGTGGGTTGCAGCAGTTGCTCACTTACGATCGAGTTACCGCGGCGCGATTGGGCCAGACCGCGGATTCACTCGATCGAGCGCTCTATTCTGCTTTTGGCCAGTCTGAAGTTTCTGTCATCTACACGCAGATGAATCAGTACTACGTGGTGCTCGAGG
The DNA here is from genome assembly GCA_963717205.1 of uncultured Acidobacteriota bacterium. Classification (GTDB taxonomy): domain Bacteria; phylum Acidobacteriota; class Terriglobia; order Terriglobales; family Acidobacteriaceae; genus Sulfotelmatobacter. The sequence continues at coordinate 79,746 of CAVQVP010000006.1, forward strand.
TCGCACCGCAATACTGGCAGTCTCCCCAGGACTTGAATTACATCTACATCAAGAGCAACGCCAACGGAACCACGGCAAGCGCGATGACACCGATCTCAACTTTCGCCATGGCGCAAACCAACACGACCGCGCTGCAGGTAAATCACACCGGGCTGTTTCCTTCCGTCACAGTTTCGTTCAACCTCGCGCCCAACGTTTCGTTGAGTCAAGCCACCAAAGCGATTCAGCAGATGGAACAGAAGTTGGGCACGCCATCGACCATCCAGGGTTTCTTTGCGGGAACCCTGCAGGCTTACCAGCAGTCGCTCTCAACGGAGCCGATCCTTATTACGACTGCCCTGCTGGCCGTGTACATAGTGCTGGGCATTTTGTATGAAAGCTTTGTGCATCCGCTGACCATTATTTCTACGCTGCCTTCGGCGAGTGTTGGCGCCATGCTCGCGCTTATGCTTTTCCACATGGATCTCAACGTGATTTCGATCATCGGCATCGTGCTGCTCATCGGGATCGTCAAGAAGAACGCCATAATGATGATCGATTTCGCGCTCATGGCGGAGCGCGAGGAAGGCAAGAACACGAGAGACTCCATTTTTGAAGCTTGCATGTTGCGCTTCCGTCCAATTTTGATGACCACTATGGCGGCGCTCTTCGGCGCTCTGCCTCTGGCCTTTGGGACGGGCACAGGTTCCGAACTTCGGCGGCCGCTCGGCATCACCATCGTCGGCGGCTTGCTCTTGAGTCAGTTGATCACGCTTTATACGACGCCCGTGGTGTATCTCGAACTGGATCGCTTGCGCCTGCGATTCAGTCGTAAGCGTCGAGAAGCCTCGACGGCAGGACACAGTCAAGGATTAGCGGAAAACGTATGAGCATAATTTCGAAGCACAATATCCACAATCGCCGCACTCGGCTGCTGTGCCTCGATGCTTGCGCTGGGAAGCATGGCGGGATGCACAGTCGGACCCAAATATCATCGGCCGAGCGCGCCCACGCCTGCGGCAGCGAACTACAAAGAATCGACGGTCAACTTTCAGGACGCTCCGGGATGGAAGGTCGCCAGTCCGCAAGAGGCGATGCTGCGCGGCATATGGTGGGAGATCTTCAATGATCCGGAGTTGAATGCTCTTGAAGAACAGGTCAATATCAACAACCAAAATATTAAGCAGTTCTTCGAAAATCTGATGGTCGCGCGGGCTGAGATCCGCGAGGCACGCGCACAATTCTGGCCCACGGTTACCACGAATCCTTCATTTCAACGTTCGCGAGCGTCGGCGAATCTCACGAATGCCTTCAACACAAACACCGCTGGAGGCACCAGTCCAGGCGGGCAAACCGCCAGCACCGGCCAGCAAACTACCATCTGGTCGTTTCCAGTGGATATTTCCTGGGTCCCCGATCTTTGGGGCAAGATTCGCAACGAAGTCCACCAGGCACAATATGCCGCGCAGGTGAGTGCGGCCGATCTTGAGAACGAGCGCCTCACAGAGCAGGCTAGTTTGGCAGAATACTATTTCGAAATCCGAGGACAAGACGCACTGCAGAAGATTCTCGACGAAACCGTGCAGGCGGACCAGAAAGCTCTGGAAGTAACACAAGCCGCTTACGATGCCGGGGTCGACGACTATATTTCCGTCGTCGAAGCGCAGACAACGCTGGAAAGCGCGCAATCGCAAGCCATCAACGTGAAAGTCGCGCGCGCGCAGTACGAGCACGCCATCGCCGTGTTAGTAGGCAAGGTTGCAACCGATTTTTCTATTCCAGTGCGCCCCGAGCTGACTTCGCCGCCTGCAATCCCCACAGGTGTTCCTTCTGAGCTGCTCCAGCGCCGTCCTGATATTGCCGCGGCGGAGCGCACTCTGGCGGAGGCCAATGCCACCATAGGTATTGGCTACGGAGCTTTTTTCCCCAATCTCACACTTTCCGCGTCGGGTGGTTTTGAAAGCTCGGCATTCAAGAAATGGTTCGAATGGCCGAGCCGTTTCTGGTCCATCGGCCCTACTATTTCGCAAACGATTTTCAACGGCGGCTTATATCGTGCCGAGTTGAATCAGTACACGGCAACCTACAACGCCGATCTCGCGGCCTACCGCCAAACCACGCTCACGGCCTTTCAACAGGTGGAGGATTACCTCTCTGCCGTTCGCCTCTACTCGCAACAAGTCGAGAGACAGCAGGCCGCTGTCAACCATGCTCAGGAATTTCTCAACCTGGAGATGCAACGGTACGAGACGGGAATCGATCCTTACGTTAACGTGGTGACGGCACAAACTACGCTGCTGAGTAATCAGCAAACCCTGGCGACGATTCAAGTCGAGCAGATGACCTCGTCGGTTTCCCTGATCGAAGCGTTAGGCGGCGGGTGGGATGAGTCACAGTTGCCCACACCAGCGCAGTTGACGCAAAAGCCTCCCGCGTCGGACAGCGCCATGCAGAAATAACATCACAGCTGCTTACGGCAAGCGCCTGGACGTCATGTTTCAGACTCTGCTGACCGTTCGAAGGAGTTACGCCGCTATTAGACCCACATTCCTGGAAGCCGTCCCAAGCCGCCTGAAGCTCCCACAGCTAATGAAGCGCCATTTCAACCTTGTAAATTTTTTGTCAATTACCGCAGTAACTATCGAGCGATGACCAGCTATGTTAAAGATTACTAATAGTTGTGGGAAGGCAAAACTGGCTGAGAATCCTCGGAGGAGCCTTCTAACAACCTGCATCCCCCGTTCATAAATCGTCCGTTTCTCGACTGTTTGGGTGACCGGACTTGCGGCTGATGCTGCCAATTTGCGGCGGCTTAAGTTGGACCTGCAGTGTTGAACGTCAGGGCCCGTTGGGTGATGTATGCATCAGCCTTCGCGCAATGTTTCGAGGAAAGCTAATGTCCAAGAAAATCCTTGTGGTTGATGACTCCAAGACAGCTTTGATGATGGAGCGAGAGATTCTGGAAAGACGTACAAGCTATCAGTGCGTCACCGCCAGCGACGGGCAGGAAGCAGTCGAGAAGGCGCAACAGGAGCGTCCCGACCTGATCCTGATGGACGTTGTGATGCCCCGCATGAATGGCTTTGAAGCTTGCAAGATGATGCGTCAGCAGCCCAGCACACGCGAGATTCCCATTGTTCTGGTAACCACACGCGGCGAAGAATCGTATATGGAAGCCGGCTTCAAGAGCGGATGCAATGACTACATCACCAAGCCGATAAACGGCGCCGAACTGGTGGCCCTGATACAGGGTTACCTCGGCGAGTAGAGCAGCGAAGTACCGGATTGGTTTTTCTGGTGGTTGAATTGATCAACATTGATCAACAAGGATTTTCATGAGCTCTGAGAAAAACAATGCGTCTGGAGCGAAGCGCTCGACATCCGATCCGCTCAACGATCTGCGGCTGGGAGCGGCGCGGAAGAGGTTGGCCGAGAGCCGCAATGAAGAGGACGCGATCGAGGGTCTGCGCGAGATTGTTGCGAACCTGCTGGGGTGCGAGGAGATCGGGCTGTTCCGGGTCGATCGCAGAACCGCAACGGTTCACCTTTGCTGGTCTTTCGGAGTTGACCTTGAGAATTACGATTTGCTGCAGGCCTTAGGCAATGCCGGTCTTCAGCGCGTGATGGGCGGTGAGTGCCACATTGATCTTCCCAGTAGAGAACGATTCGGTGCGACCGCTAAGGCGCAGGCATTTGTTCCTATCCGCGTCGCAAACCAAACCATCGCGATATTGGCAATATTACGTTTGCTTCCGCAGAAACTCGCCTTCGACCGCACCGACATGGACCTGTTCAAACTTCTTTCCGACGAAGCTGCCAAACCCTTATTTGGTCCGGGCGCACCTTCGACACCTGCGACCGAGGGACCAGGAATCTCAGCATGAGAGAGACTGCCCCCAAATTCAATCCAGCAGTCCTACCCACGGAGTACATGAAGACTTTTGAGCACGCGGACTCGCACACGGACTCGCGCTCCGACTCAAAAGACACCCGGCATTTTCTTTATCCCGGACAGGTGTTCGCAAGCCGCGATCCCATCACCATCTCAACCATACTCGGCTCTTGTGCGGCCATCTGCCTGTGGGATCGGCACAAGAGAGCGGGAGGAATGAACCACTATCTCCTGCCCGAAGGGGTCAATGAAGGGCCGAATCGGCTTCGGTACGGGAATGTCGCCAATCCTGAACTGCTGAAGCAAGTGCTTGCCCTGGGCTGCGAAATTAGAAACTTGCAAGCCAAAGTCTTTGGTGGATCGAGCGCATTCGCTGTCGACTTATCGCAGTCGTTGGGAACAAGGAATGTGGATCTCGCCGAAACTTTTCTTCGCTCTGCGGGCATTCCAGTCGTAGAGCGAGACGTCTCGGGAAAACATGGCCGCAGGCTGGTTTTTCAGGTAAGCGACGGTCTGACGACCATCAAGAGTTTTGAGCAGGTCTAGTAAGAATCAGTTTAGTGAGAAGTGCAGCTCTGTAAAGCCAGTCTCTGCTAAAAAGCGCGGAGCACAAAAGGAGGGACCGTGGATTTACCGGACTTTGACCGTGACGCAATCCTTGTGTCTTTCCTTGCGGAATCGGAAGAAGGCCTGGATGGAATGGAACAGGCATTGGTCCAGATGGAGTCGAATCCCTCCGATCTGGAACTTCTGCATGCAGTTTTCCGCGTGGCGCACAGCATTAAGGGAAACGCAACCTCACTGGAGCTCACCGAACTCGCGGGCTTTGCTCACGTCGTAGAAGATTTGTTGGACGTCTTTCGCGAGCAACACGCGCTGCCGGGCGCCGAGTTGATTTCAGTGCTGCTGAAGGCCGTCGATGAACTTCGAGCCATGGTCTCGATCGCGAAAACTGGGTCGCCTGAGCTGACTCCGCAACAACAAAACTTGAGAAAAGAAATCGCACGAGAGGTAGAAAAGCGTTCGAAGCGAGTAATCAGCACCAATGGAGTTCCGGGGGAAACTGCTCCAGGCGCGAAACTCGATTCGCTGCCCGGCGCAAGTCACCGCACGTTGCGCGCAGATGTCGACAAGCTGGATCAGATGTTGAACCTGACTGGCGAAATTGTAATTGCACAAGGCCGCCTGCGTCAGATGATCGAAAAGCTCGAGGGCGAACAAGGACGCGCTATCCTCGCGATGCATCGCGAAGCTGAGCGTCTCTACATGGACCTGCAGAGTGAAGTGATGAGTATCCGCATGGTCCCAGTTGGCCCCTTGTTTCGCCAGTTTGTACGCTCCGTGAGGGATCTCGCACGGAGTCACGGAAAATTGGCCCGTCTTGAAGTGGTGGGTGGAGACGTTGAGGTCGATACCACTGTGCTCGAACTATTGAAGGATCCGCTTTTGCACTTGTTGCGGAATGCGGTCGATCACGGTTTAGAGAAACCGGCGCTGCGCGAAAACCAGGGCAAGAATCCCTGCGGACTTATCCGGCTAACGGCCGCACATAGCGGTGGCAACGTGATCGTGAAACTCGAAGACGACGGAGCGGGATTCGACCGCGCACGTATTCTCGAGAAGGCAAGGCGGGCCGGGCTCGTATCTGCCAAAGAGCAGATTCGTGATCAGGATATTTACGACCTCGTATTCCAGGCGGGCTTCTCCACTGCTGAGTCCGTCACCGATCTTTCTGGCCGCGGAGTCGGCCTCGATGTCGTCCGGCGCAACGTCGACACTCTGCGTGGAACCGTTGAGGTAGCTAGTATCTCCGGCAAGGGCAGCACGATTACGATCCGTTTGCCGTTGACTCTCGCGATTATTGAAGGATTCTCGGTGAGAGTCGGTACCGAAATCTTTATCGTGCCGTTGGAGCACGTAACCGAGTGCACCGAATTGCCCGCGGAGCAGCGCAACCTGGAAGCGAGCGGGATTCTTAATCTGCGCGGGAACGCGCTTCCCTACATCCGATTGCGCCACGCCTTCAGCCTGCCCGGTGAACTTCCAAAGAGGGAGCAGGTGGTGGTTGTCAAGGTTAATGAATTTCAGGCTGGAATCGCAGTCGACGAGTTGCTGGGCGGGATGCAAACGGTGGTGAAGCCGCTGGGCCGGGCGTTTCGCGCCGTTCCTGGCATCGCCGGTTCCACCGTTCTTGGAGACGGACGCGTAGGTTTGATCGTCGACGTTCCCAATCTTCTGCGCGGGGTGATGGAGTCAACTTTGCAGTTGCAAGCTTTATGAAAAAAGGCAGCCGTTAAGAGAGGGTGAAACAAATGAAAACTTGGCAAGATCAAAAAATAGGGACGCGATTGGGCATCGTCTTCGGAACCATTTTGCTCTTTGTGATTGCAGCGGGCGGAATCGGATTGAACTGGCTCGGTCGTATAAATGCCAAAACGTCAGCCTCCATCCAGAAGCGGTACAACACGGTTGAGTTGACGCGCCAGACCATCGAGCACTCAATCACCAATGCCCGCATCACCTTTCAGTTGTTCGAGACGACTGATCCCGAACAAGAGAAGAAGCTGAACCAGCAAAACGACGCGATCAGCAACGAAATCAGCGGGCAAGTCGGGGAGATCGAAAAAAGTCTCAGCTCTTCTCAGGAGCGGGAACTGTTCGAAATCGTTACCCAGGACCGGGACGCCTACAAAGCGGCACGGACAAAAGCCAAGAAGCTGTTGCTGGATAAGAAACGTGACGAGGCGATGGCAGCGTTGAGCGGAGATGTGATCCCGGCACTCGACAAATACCGGGCAACCTGGGGAAAGTTCATCGACCTGCAGACCGCTGCTATGCAGCAGAGTCTGAAAGATAGCCAGGAAGCCTACGCCTTGGGGCGCAGTGTGGCATTGCTCCTTCTGGTTATCACTCTGATCGTCTCCGCATTCGTGGCAATCAGCGTTACCAAGAGCATTACGCTCCCCATCCGGCAGGCAGTCGAGCACGCCGAGCGCATTGCTGCCGGGGATTTGACCAAAGAAATCGACGTCGCCAATCGTTCCGAGACCGGCCAGTTGCAACAGGCCATGCACGAGATGAGCCACAAACTGTCGGGCATCATAAGAGATGTCCGCGAAGGCTCGGCAGCGGTTGCTTCCGCGGCCCAGCAGGTATCCTCATCCTCGCAAAGTCTCTCTCAGGGAACCAGCGAGCAAGCTGCTTCGGTGGAAGAAATGAGTTCCAGCCTTGAACAGATGAACGCGTCGATTACACAAAACGCCGAAAACAGCCGGCAAGTGGAGCAGGCTGCGGCGAAGGGGGCGGCGGCGGCAGAAGAGAGCGGCAGCGCGGTCAAAGAAACGGTCGAAGCCATGAAGCAGATTGCTGCCAAGATCTCGGTGATCGAAGAGATTGCCTACCAGACCAACCTTCTCGCGCTCAACGCCGCCATCGAGGCGGCTCGCGCAGGAGATCAGGGCCGCGGCTTTGCCGTCGTGGCAGTCGAGGTTCGAAAGTTGGCCGAGCGCAGCCAGGTAGCCGCACAGGAGATCGGCGGGTTAGCCGGGAAGAGTGTGAGCGTGGCGGAGCGATCCGGCCAATTGCTGTCTGATCTGGTGCCATCCATTAAGAAAACTGCCGACCTCGTACAGGATGTTGCTGCCGCATCCACCGAACAATCTGGGGGCGTGACGCAGATCAACAAGGCCATGTCCCAAGTGGACACGGTTACGCAGCGCAACGCGTCGTCTGCCGAAGAACTTTCCAGCACTGCTGAAGAACTGGCTGCGCAGTCCGAACAACTGCAGCAGTTGATGACCTTCTTCCGCGTCGCCGGTGAACAGCCAGCCCGTGACGGCAAACAGCGCGTGACTATGCCTCTGAACCCGGCGTTCAAAAGCAACTTTGCACAGCAGCGCCGCAATCAACCTGTCAACAGCAAGGTAGAGGAAGAACCGAACTTCTCTCCGTTTTAAGTGAGGTCTGCCAGCGAAATTGGCTGCGCCGGCAAGCGGGCGATCATAACGGAGATGGCAGTTGCAGATGTGAGGAGCGAAATTATGGGAGCTTCGAACCAGGCTTCGAATCAGGCTTCGAACGCGGCTTCGCACCGGGGAGGGAATCAACTCCCTCTAAGTCGCGTGCAGTACCTTACCTTCCTGACTGCGGGCGAGGAGTACGCAATCAGTATTGTGAAGGTCCGGGAAATTATTGAGTACGAGGTTGTCACCACCGTCCCCAACACTCCGTCCTGGATCAGCGGCGTCACCAACCTGCGCGGCAGAGTTATTCCTGTAGTCGATCTCGCGGTGAAGTTCGGGTTGCCGGCGAGCCGCATCTCGAAGTTCTCCTGCGTCATCATCACCGATGTAATGTTCCAGGGCGAGAGCTTGACCATGGGAGTGCTCGCCGATTCCGTGAGCCAGGTCATCGATCTCTCCGCTGACGAAATCGAAAAGACTCCGCCCTTCGGCACTCGCGTGAAGACCGAATACCTGCTGGGCATGGGAGCAATGGGCAAGAAATTTTGCCTGATTCTTGACATCGACAAAGTGCTCTCCGCCGACGAAATGCTGTCGGTCAACGAGTCCGTCGCCGAAGAAAAGCTTGCCGAAGGGGCGGACGCGGATGCGCCCGCCAATGATTCGCACTTCGAGGCGGGAGCATAAGCAGTGCCCGCTGAAACTGCCGCAGGCGACGATTCTGTCCCGTCCCACGATATTGACTCTTGTTCTGCTGATCCTTGTTCTGTTGAGGCACGTTTCGTCGATCCCCGTCGTGAGCAGCCACCACATCTTTCCGTTAGTCCAGTTCTCTTCCAGAAGTTTCAGAAGCTTATCTACGCCGAAACTGGAATTTGGCTGAGCAGCGCTAAAACCGCGCTGCTTTGCGGACGGCTCTTTCGACGGCTGCGTGCGCTGGAAATGACCTCGCTGAAGAGTTATTACGAGTGCGTTTCGCAGCCCGGGCAGCACGAGGAACGCGAGCGGATGATCGACGCCATCACCACCAATGAAACCCGATTCTTCCGCGAACCCCGGCAGTTCGATTTTCTGGTCCAAACGGTATTTCCGCGATGGCAATCGGAAGCCGAGCGCGGCCGCCGCCCCAGGAGGCTAAGGATCTGGAGCGCCGGATGTTCCTCGGGAGAAGAACCCTACACAGTGGCGATGTTGCTCGCCCGGCATCTTCCCGCAGAACAGGGCTGGGACGCTCGGATTCTGGGTACGGATATCTCGAACCGCGTCCTCGAAAAAGCATGCAAGGGCATTTACCCCATCGCGAAGGCTGCGGAGCTACCCAAAGACTTGCTGCACTGTTTTATGCTGCGCGGCAAAGCTGAGCGGGAAGGCGAGATGAAAGTGAAAGTGGAGATCCAGCAGATGATCGACTTCCGAAGGCTGAATTTGAACGAGGAGCCCAATCTGATCGAAGGTCCGTTCGACGCCATTTTTTGCCGCAATGTACTCATCTATTTCGACGCGGAGTCGAAGCAACGTGTGGTCACAAATCTTGTGCGCCATCTCATCGCCAACGGCCTGTTGTTCGTGGGCCACGCAGAAAATCTGAACAGCATGACCACTGAATTACGCAGTCTTGAACCGACGATTTACACGAAGACAGGAACTAAGAATTAAGGATGAAGACGCTCGCTCAAGAGGCTGCCGAGGCAACCTTCCGCTGAAACGAAGTACTTTTGGAGGACGAAAAAGTCGTGCCGCCTACGAATGGAAATGGCCTGCAGGTCCTGGTCGTGGATGACTCGGCAATGGTTCGCCAGGTGATGCAAGCCATCATGTCGATCGACCGCCGGATCACCGTGAAAGCCGCGGCCGACCCCCTCATCGCATGGGGAAAAATGCAGAAGGAGCCGCCTCATGTCGTCATCACCGACCTTGAAATGCCGCGCATGGACGGTCTGACATTCATCCGTAAAATAATGTTAGAAATGCCAACGCCGGTCGTGGTCTGCTCCGGCCTGGCTGCCAGCGGCACCGAACTCGCACTTCGTGCGCTAGAAGAAGGTGCGGTCGAGGTGATCACTAAGCCCAAGGTGGGCGTGCGCGATTTCCTGCACGAATCGGCTGTGATTCTTCTCGATGCGGTGTGGAGTGCGTCGCAAGCCCAGATTAAGCCTCGGCTTGTAGCCACTCCTCGCCTCACGGCGGATGCTGTCCTGCCCCGCAAAAATAAATCTCAGCGTGCCGCGGCACCAAATAGCGTAATCGCCGTCGGCGCCTCGACCGGTGGAACGGAAGCTCTGCGTCTCTTCCTGTCAGAATTACCCACGAACTGCCCGCCGGTGGTAATCGTGCAGCATATGCCTGAAGGCTTCACCCGAGCCTTTGCGGATCGCCTGAACAAAGAATGTGGAATCGAAATCGCGGAAGCGCGCGACGGCGACCGGCTGCAAAACGGACAGGCTCTGATTGCTCCGGGTAACCGGCATATGCTGGTCAATCGCAGCGGCGAGAATTTCGTCGTCCAGATCGTCGACGGGCCTTTGGTCTCGCGTCACCGCCCGAGCGTGGACGTGCTTTTTCGTTCGGTGGCCATCTCCGCAGGCCCCAAAGCTGTGGGTGTGATTATGACCGGCATGGGGGACGATGGCGCCGAAGGCCTATGCGAGATGCAGGAAGCTGGAGCTGCCACCATCGCCCAGGACGAAGCCAGCTGCGTTGTGTTCGGCATGCCCAAAGAGGCGATCTCGCGCGGGGCCGTGAATGTGGTAGTGCCTTTGGAGCAAATTGCTAGTGCGGTCTTGCGCTTATGGAATAATTAAGCGAGAAACAAGAAGGTCTTTGTAAGTTTCGGTTCGAGACTTACTGCCGCCAGCCAAGGTATTCTTCGCGTCCCTGAAAAATCTCAGTGAGCTTGCGCGCGATGCGCGTCTTTAACGTCGCGGGCTGTCCCTGCGATGTCTCTGCAGCTTCGGCTTTCGTTTCGACCTTCGTTTCGGGAGCAGGAGCAGCGCCAGCGGCCATTATGCTTTCCTCGTAATGTTGATTTTCATAACCTTGTCGCTTGTTCCTGCGACAAGCCTCACAGCAAATCATCTGCCGGGAGGACGGCGGGGAGAGGTGTTCCAACTGAGCTTGAATTCTAAGGTGGTTCTAATCTTGGGGACAGATTACCAACGTCGCGGCACCGAAGAGCAAGGCACGACTACCCAATCTCCAACGGACTGATAGGCGGACCTGAGAGTTGGTAGCGCTACCGGGAATCGAACCCGGTTTGAAGATTGAGATCTACTAACGTGCCTTGTCCTTTCATCAAGTTACATGCTTCCAGTCGCAAACTGTGCCTCAAATTGTGCCCCATTCTTGAGATTTCACCCTACTGCACCCTGTCCGTTTGCTTCGGGACGGCATCCACCAGTTTGCCAGCATGATAGTTCAGGAACCGCTCGAAACCTGTCATCACGTGCGGTTCGTTCAGGGCGGATTACTGCTTAGCCCGTTATCTGGCGGGTGGCTGCAGTCGGGTTTCACAAGCCGACTTTTAGCAATCCTTGGCTCGATGAATAACTCGCGATTTGGCAACAACTGGGATTCCTTGCATCCGAAACTTGCGGGATGCCGACCTTCCAGCTACAAGCTGCGCGGATTCCCGTCAATCAGTATGCCGGCCCACCATGGAGACGGGATTTCACTATACTGGGTCTCTAGGAATGGAGTGTTGATCGCGATTCCGACGAATATTTGCTACCATGACGATGCGGTGGAGATCGTTATGCCTGAATACGTGATCGAGCGCGAGATTCCAGGGGCAGGGAATCTGTCGGATGCGGAACTAAAGGAGATTGCCAAGAAATCAGTTGGCGTTCTCAACGACATGGGCCCGAAAATCAAGTGGCTGCACAGTTATGTGACTGGCGACAAGGTCTATTGTGTTTACTTTGCTCCGGACGAGGAGGCGATTCGCGAGCATGGGCGACGTGGTGGGTTCCCGGTGAATCGGGTGTCCGCAGTTCGTCGAATGATCGATCCCAGCACGGCCGGTTAACGTGGGGTTTGGTCATGGCTTGGCAGGGTTCTTCTTGCCAAGTACCTCTTGGAGCGCCTCGTCCAGCGACATCTCCCACCCTGCCGACCACGCTTCCAAGCCCGCGGCGTTCGTTAACATGTTCCGCGCAGTTTCCAGCTGTTTGTCCAGTCTGGATTGCTCTGCCGGAATCAGAGGAGAGCCGATATGCATGACGCAATGCAGCGGCAGCCCCCGCCAGGCGCAAGGATTGTTCGGGTCTGGATTGGGCTGCCGCACTCACGGAGAAACATTCGAGCACCCTCGCGATACCACGTTTGTGTCCCAGATCCAGAAACATTCTGATGCTTTCGCAATAAAGGCGTTCGGCATCCTGATGCTTACTTTGTGCTGCACTCAACCGGGCCAGATCACATAGGGCGCTGGCGATGCCCCAATCGTCTCGCAACTTTCTGAATGCTGAAAGACTCTGCTCGTAATAGGAGCGAGCAGCAATGAAATCGACCGATTCCTGAACGAGGTCGCCCAGGTAGTTCAGGGTCCACGCGATTCCTGTGTTGTCGCCAACTTCATGAAAGATGGCTAGGCACTCGTCATACAACGCGTGGGCACGAGCATAGTCGCCCTGCAACCGGACGACATTCGCCAGGTTGCTAAGTGCGCGAGCTGTATCAATGGCACTGCCCAGTTCTCTCCAAGTTGAGACGCACTGTTCGAAGAGTGAGCATGCAGTATCGAGGTCTCCGCGATCCCGGGTTGTCACCCCTAATGCATTGAGCGCCACAGCCACTCCCCTGTGGTCGTGCATGTCGAGGCAGGCTTTCAGGCACTCCTTATGAAGTTTCTGCGCGGAGTCGAAATCGCCCTGACATAAAACCCCTGTGCAGAACAATAAGCGAGCGCGCAATTTAGGCTGGACGGCGGCTGGCAGGTGAAGCAACCTGTCTAAGAACGCCCGACCCTCCGCGAAGTGTTCCCGCCTCTCCCAGAAATGAAACAGAGCGGCTCCGAGGCGCATACCCCAGTCCGCATCGGAGGTTCGGATCAGAAATTCCAACGCGTCGCGAAAGTTTTGGTGCTCGAGATCGAGCCGCTCCAGCCACTCGGGATGAGTGCTTAGATCTTCGCCGCACTCCTCCGCCAGCACAATGTAATAGGCAGAGTGGGCGCGCCGAGTTGCAAATTCTTCGCCGCTCTCGGTCAGACGTTCGAGGGCATACTCCCGAATTGTCGAGAGCATCACGAAACGCGTTTCTGCTCCCGGATGCTCAATTTGCTGGATCAGGCTCTTGTCAACCATCGAGGTCATTCCATCCAGCACATCCAGTCCAAGATCGCTTTTCGTGTCGCATACCGCTTCCACGGCCTCCAACGTACAACCGCCAATGAACACAGAAAGTCGTCGAAACAGGCTTTGCTCCCCAGTATTAAGAAGGCTGTAACTCCAGTTCACGGTGCCACGAAGCGTTTGTTGTCGCAACGGCAGATCACGCGCACCTCCCGTTAGCACATTCAACGAAGATTCCAGGCGAACTTGCAAGATCGCCGGCGAAAGCAGCTTGATCCGCGATGCCGCAAGCTCAATAGCAAGCGGTAGGCCATCCAGACGCGTGCAGATTGCAGAAATCGCGGCCGCATTTTCTTTCGTGATTGTGAAGTCATGCTTTATAGCTTTTGCTCGCTCCAGAAAGAGCGCGACTGCCGGGAAACGCAATAGAGCCTCTGCTGTGCTTGGGGTAGATCTCATGTCGGGCACGCCCAAGGGCGGGACAGGAAATTCGTGCTCGCCATAGACATGAAGCAGCGCCTGGCTGGTCACAATGACCGTGAGATTCGCGTTCAAAGTAAGCAAGTCCGCAACCTCGCCGCTCGCCGAAATTAGGTGCTCAAAATTGTCCAGCACGAGCAGCAACGGCTCGGTCAGTCTGCGCACATATTCCCGCAAGGTCTCGCGCAACGATTCACCCGGCAGTTCGCGCAATCCAATTGCTTGGGCAATGGCTGAAGTCAGCGCCTCGTTTCCAGCAACGGCGGAGAGCGCAACAAAACATACACCACCGCCAACCCCATCCTCTATTTCTGAGATTGCCTGCACGGCGAGCCGCGTTTTGCCGATTCCACCAGGTCCCGTCAAGGTCACAAGCCTCACGTCCTCGCGATTCAGAAGCTCGCGAAGATTCTCGAGTTCTCGTTCACGCCCAATGAGGGCCGTGCGCTGCACGGGCATATTGCTTTGTCGAGCGGCGATGGGGCGCGGCGGTGCATCAATGCGCAACTCCCGAACTGCGGCTAGATCCCGCGCCAAGTCTCGGGTGGACGCATAGCGCTGATTCGGGTCTTTGGCCAGGCACCGCTCCAAGATCCAGAAGAAAGGTGCTGGCGCCTGCAGTTTTGCTGTGGGCAAGCGCTCGGGGTGATCGCGAAGAATGGCCGCCATGATTTCGGCCCTGCCGTTTCCTGGAAATGCGGCGTGCCCGTTGACAATTTCGTAGAGCACTGCACCAAACGAAAATTGATCGGAGCGAAAATCGACATCGCCGCCGTTTGCCTGCTCGGGCGACATGTAGCCGAGGGTCCCCATCACAGTTCCAGGGTCGGTGATCGAGCCCACGATCGTCGGGCTGTCCGAATCGAGAGGGCGTTCGCGGAGTTTCGCCAAACCAAAATCGAGAATCTTGGCATTGCCATCTTGGGCGACCATAACGTTTTCGGGTTTGAGGTCACGATGGACGAGGCCGATCTCATGTGCCTTCGCCAGCGCGTCGGCAATCTGTGTCGCGATCGCGATAGATTGGCGAAACGGAAGTGGCCCGGACGAAATCAAAGCTCGTAGCGTCTCGCCGCAAATCATCTCCATTGCGATATAGTAGGTACCGTTCAGGTGCCCAAGTTCGTAAATGGTCACAATGTTCGGATGATTCAGCGCCGAGGCAGTCCTGGCTTCGCGCTGGAAGCGGCTGAGAGCCTGAGCGTCGTGCGCTACGTCGTCGGGCAAGAATTTAAGAGCAACAAGGCGACCGAGGTCGGTGTCCTCTGCTTTGTAAACAATGCCCATTCCTCCCCCGCCAAGCTTTTCAATTACTCGGTAATGTGAAACCGTACTCCCGATAATGTTCTTCCACGTCTCTTTGGAGGCTTGCTTAGCAAGGATTTTGCCTGCCACCTCCAGAGCAGGAGATTCAATGAATTGCTCAGCCTTCTTCTCGTGAGCCAGCAGCGACTCCACTTCGTGGCGCAACCCGTCGTCCCCTCCGCAAGCGGATCGGAGAAACTCGGCGCGCCGACCTTCCTCAAGCTCCAACGCCTGCTGACAGAGTTTTTCGACGCGATGCCAAA
Organism: uncultured Acidobacteriota bacterium; assembly: GCA_963717205.1. GTDB lineage: Bacteria > Acidobacteriota > Terriglobia > Terriglobales > Acidobacteriaceae > Sulfotelmatobacter. Next base: position 94,918 of record CAVQVP010000006.1, read on the forward strand.
CCTCAGACTTCATCGCTCACCCCTTCGCGGCTCAACTCGCGCAAAAGCCAGAGTTTGGCGAATTGCCAGTCCCGAATCACGGTATCGCTGGAAATATGTAAGACCTCGGCAGTTTCTTCAACACTCAACCCGCCAAAGAATTTCAGCTCTACAACTTTGCTTTTCCTCTCATCAATTGCAGCCAATGCTTTTAAAGCATCGTCTAATGCCACCAGATTCACGTCGGGTTCATTGCATACCGACGGAGCCTCGTCCAGGGGAATGTGCGCAACGGCGCCACCGCGCTTCAGGTAACCTCGCGAGCGGGCAAAATCGATGAGAATGCGCCGCATCAAATTTGCCGAAACGGCGAAGAAGTGAGCTCGATCCTGCCAGTTCACCTTTGTACAATCGACTAACCGTAGATAGGCTTCGTTGACCAGGGCCGTGGCCTGCAGCGTGTGGCCGGAGCGTTCGCCACCCATATAATGTCGCGCGATCTGGTGCAATTGCCGGTACACCATCGGCGTGAGCTTTTCGAGGGCCCCCTCGTCTCCACCACTCCAGGCTTTGAGCAGGCGGGTGATTTCATGACTAGAAGGCAGCTCCATCGATCCCCCGAAGTGTCAATACATTACAACGAAAACAGGCAAAAATCCTAGCCAGAGCCTGCAATGAACGGTTGCTGGCGTAACTTTTTTATTTCTCTGGCGCGGCTTGTTCAGGTCGGTTCCCGCCTTACTAGATAGAGAAATGAGGCTCGGCCTTGGCCAGAAGCCCAGAAGGCAAGCCTCCACAATTTTTCGCAGAGGAGACACTAAAATGACGACGAAAAAGCAAACCGCAGCGATTTTGACTCTGATGTTCGTCGGGTTGACGGCATTGGCAAACGCGCAGATGTCCACCACCACACTCAAAGCACAGGTCCCGTTTGCCTTCCTCGTGAACGGCCAGACGATGCCGGCCGGAGAATGCGTAATCCAAGTTGTGGGGACTGGAGGAACATTGCTCGCGATCAGGAGCGGGAAGCACCACGCCTTCGCATACCCCATTGCGGACGAATCGTCGAACGGGAGCAAAAAGACGGCTCTTGTGTTTCACCGATACGGCGACCGGTACTTCCTGTCTGGTGTCAAGCGTGAAGGGAGAATGAGCTACCAGTTGCGCCTGAGCAGAGTCGAAAAAGAACTGCGGGCACAAAACCTCGCAGTGCAAGAGTTCACGCTTCTTGCATCTGCAAACTAGGCAATCTCGACTTATCCAAAACAAAAGGTTGAATCTCCCCAACGCGCTCCCACCCTTCAGGAAACGACGGAGGGTGGGAGCACATCCAGCAAAAATCAGCCAAGTAAAAATCAGCCCGGCGCGGTCTACCGGTGAATGCGCATATAATGACCCGGATTTGAGAGGAACTTAATGGACATCAGATCGCTACAGCGGCCTTTGAAAGACGCATATCGGAAAGCTCCGTCGAGTTCCAGGATCACTCTCGTGGCGCACGGTAGAAAAACGGATGTGCCGATCTCGTGTTCGGTTGACCTGGGCCGGCGATCTATGACGCTCAGGCGCACAAAGGCGTCGGAGGAGCGGGTACCGGCGCCTACTCCGGCGATCTGCTGCTAGGTGCATTAGCCGCTTGCGCACAGATCACCTGCCAGATGGTCGCCGCCGCGATGGGAATACCGACTGGTAATATCGAGGTGACCGTTGAGGGAGACCTGGATTTGCAGGGGACACTCGGCATGTCGAAAACGGTGCTGGTTGGATTTGAAAGCATTAGGGTCAATTTTGATGTCCACGCGCCGCAGGCAACGGAGGAGGAGTTGGCAGCTCTTCAACAAAAATCCGAGCAGTATTGTGTTGTAATGCAGACATTGCTGCATCGTCCCCAAATCAAGAACGTGTGGGCAGATGCGCATTCGACCAATGACTAATGCGGTTGCTTGTTCGGCTCCACAATCTAGGTACAAGAACTTGCGCCGTTCCGATATCATTTCGCCTGCAAAAATATGTCCAATGGCTTAGTGTGTCCTAGCCACGGCCATATCAGCATCTTATAAACGCTCCTGCGATCACAGACGAAATCAGTTCGTGTATTGTCGGCAAACAGGAAGTAATGACCTAATGACCGCGATCGGGTTGTAGTCGCAAGAATCCCATCATGCCAATGCTCTGGTCGCTTGAGTCTATGTTTGCCGGGCAGCCCACACTGCGGGAGTAAGGTCTGGAAGGCACCGAATCGGGAGATCGGCAAGCCCAGGGAGAATCGTGGAGAAGTAATCGCGCACCGGAACTTGCAGCCGACGGCAGCTCTCCACGACCGAGAGAATCGCCGCAACCTTCGGTCCTGCTTGTGGGCTGCCGATGTGCAACCAATTCTTTCGACCAAGAGCTACCGGACGCATGCAATTCTCCGCTAGGTTAGTACTTAGCTCCAATTCGGGATACTCCAAGAAGCGGGTGAGCTTCTTCCACAGTGCAAGCGCGTACTGGCAAGCCTTGCTAAGTGCGTTGGAAGGCAAAGCAGCAGATTGCGCTGCCTCGATCTTGCTGCGAATATCATCGAGAAGAGGTCTCGCTGTTTCCTGACGCCGGACATGACGGGCCGCAGTTGTCAGCGTTTTGCGGCGAGCTTCCGCATCGACAGCAAACAGTTCGTCCATCCGCGCCACAATCGGAGTTGCAACCGGGTCTCGGGGATTTAGCTGCACTGCCTCGAAAAACTGCCTTCTTGCATGAGACCAAGCGGATCGAGAAGTATGGTGCGGGCGGAGAAAAACTTTCGCAGGCGCAAATGCAATTGTTCGAGCTTGAACCGCGTATCCATCGGTTTGGAGAATGCCTTGAACTGCAGACACGCGAGGGCCGAGGTAAGAACCATCAGCCGCAGACGCTCTTCCAGCACCCGGATCCGCATCTCCGCGTACTGTAGTTTGGTCTTCAGTTGGGCGATGAGTTCCAAATCGGCTGGCGATGAAGGAATGGGAGCTACACTCACAATGGGTTAATGATTTACCAGAGTCGATCGAAACGATCAAGCAACTCAGGCGGCAGCACGACCCCCCTCGGGCGGAGCCTTCCGGTACCACCGTTTGTGCTTGGTTTTGGTCAGATCGATCCCCCCATCGCGTCCACGACCTAGACGGAAGTCGAACACCACAGTTCCTCCGGGGCGACTGTATTGCCAGTTTGCCCCATGCCGAACAGCGTCTCTGGCGGACCGTGACGCGCACAAAATACCAGCTCCGGCGTAACAAAGTACGGCTGCACAATCAACTGGAAGCGCTGCTGGAAGAAGCGCATATCAAGTTATCCAGCCTAGTTTCAGATCTGCTCGGCGCCAGTGCACGGCGGATGCCGAACGTTTGCTGAAGCGGCTGGTGTCTCAGGAGCCAGATGGAGTGTGCCAGACATCCGGCCCGCACCTTCCCGCTTCTCACAGCTTGGCTTCCAATACTGCTCGAGTGCTGCCCAAACCGGTTTCCAGTATTGCGCAGTGGATTCCATTACCACTTCCTCCACCAGCTGCTGGATAAGCCATTCCGCCAACAGTTGCAACTGCTCCGGGTTGCTTCCGTACCAGCGTCGCTCGAATTGGTATTCGTCTTCAACTTCGACGTCAGCCACAACCACGGCCAGCTTCTTTATTATGTACATCGATTCCCGCTATCCTATACGGCATAGGTTTCCTCCTGGCGGGAGCGGAGAGCGTGCCGAAGGTACATTAAGCAGGGTCTCGGGCTATCGTCGCTCCCACAGGGGAAGAGACAATGCCCATTTATTCGCTCTATCACGCACGCTCCGGATCAGACAGGTGTTCGGCCTCAGCTTCTCCACTGTTCGATCAATCTCGCCACTCCCAACCATTGAGAATCATTGCTTAAACTCTGAGCGATTTTCATGAGATTTCACGGGCACGTAGCGCCCTACATGACAGGTGTGTTGCTCTGACGCTTACTCTTCACTTCGTCTCAAAATCGGTGGAGACACTGAGTTTCTTCCAAATTCGTGCTTCCTCTAATCGCGCAAGATCATTCTTCTCCGCGGCGGCGTACGCATCGCTGCCGAGCAAGAGTCGCAACGGAGGGTTCCGTTCTTGCGTCAACTGGACGATGGCCTGAGCTGCCTTTTTGGGGTCACCAGGCTGCTTGCCGTTGTAGTTCCGCTGAAATCGTGCGGTAACTCCAACCGTCGAATCGTATTCAGGATGACCTTCGCTAAGCTCGGTGGAACTGCCCGCGAAGTCTGTGCGAAAGCCACCGGGTTCAACGATGGTGACCTTGATGCCGAGCGGTGCCACTTCGCGCGAAAGCACCTCGGAGAAGCCTTCGACACCCCACTTCGCCGCCGAATAAGGCCCACGTCCCGGAGGGCCAATCCTTCCGCCCACCGATGAAAACTGAATGAACTGGCCTGCTTTCTTTTCGCGAAAATACCTAAGAGCTGCCTTCGTCACAATAATCGTTCCAAAGAGGTTCGTTTCGATCTGTGCCCGGAATTCCGAAAGAGGCGTGTCTTCGACGGACGAAAGATTGCCATATCCCGCATTGTTAATGACCACATCCAGCGAGCCAAATACATCGACCGCCGCCATTACCGCGTTTGCTGCTGCTGCTTCGTCGGTCACATCCATTGCGAAGAGCTTGACCTGATCTCCATATCGTTCCGACAGATCAGCCAGCGACTTAATGTCCCGAGCTGTCGCCAACACTTTATTGCCCGCAGCGAGGCCCGCTTCAACAATTGCACGACCCAGACCACGAGAGCTGCCGGTGACTAACCATACCTGCGCCATTCATCCTCCTCTATCAAGCCCCCCCCGGATATTCTGGAGAAGCTTCTCAAACTCAGGATTGGATGCGCAATGGGTAAGCACAGTTGTGGTTGAGCGATTTAGCCTGGCCTCCTCCCGATCATTCGACGAAGTATTGGCTGCGATTAACGATGCCGTCGGCCATCCAGAAATGGATGAGTTCTGGACCTCAACTCAGCAGGCGCGAACTGTCGGCGAACTGGAGAACTCAATCCAGAAAGCCTTAGGTAGAACGGGGCTGATGTCCTTTGTGCAATTTGACCACTGCGCCATCGTGCGCAAAGCAACAGGCCGCGATAAGCCGCGGATGGTCCGCCTTGTCATTGGCAATCCGTTCATCATGCAAGAAATGGCCAAGCATGTTCCGGACGCCGGCTCGTATGCTCCTGTCACCGTACTCGTCGACGAACGTTCTGACGGAGTGCATCTGTCGTATGACAGGATGGCTAGTTTCTTGGCTCGGTACGGGAATTCCGACGCGCTCGCAGTCGCGCAGAATCTCGACAAGAAAGTCGAAGACCTTTTGCTAGAGGCGGCGGCTTGAACCGACAACACTTGAGGTGACGGAATGCCAAGATTGGATGGAAAGGTATCACTCGTAACAGGGGGCACTAGCGGGATCGGCCTAGCCGCGGCGAACGCGCTGGCAAAAGAGGGAGCGTACGTTTATATCACCGGTCGTCGCGAACGGGAACTCACCACTGCCGTCCAACAAATTGGCGGGAATGCGACCGGCGTGCGGGGCGATGTCTCGAATGCCCGCGATCTCGACCGTCTTTTTGCGCAGATCAAGGAGGAGAAAGGCAGTATCTCATAAATGAGACCTAGCCTTCCGAGACTTGCACGCGCGGAAGTCGAGCAGCCTTGTTTGCCTTGAATTTCAGAACGCTCCATATCGCCAATCGATATCCGAGCAGCAGTGCCAGGACGGCGGCATACTGCAGAGGCTTGCGGACATCCGCTTTGACCAGCCAGTAGTAGTGAATCACGCCGGCAATCGCCGTTGGATAAATCAATTGATGCAGCCGGTTCCAGCGTCGTCCACCCAGCCGGCGGATCCAACCCGACGTCGACGTAATAGCCAGAGGAATTAGCAACACAAAGCCGGTGAACCCAACCGTAATAAATCTCCGCTTGGCGATGTCCTTGAGCATTTCGTGTACATCAAAAAACTTGTCGAGCCAAATGTAGGTAAGGAAGTGCAGAGTCACGTAGAAAAATGAGAAGAGCCCGAACATGCGCCGGAAGCGAATCAGCCAGAGGTGGCCAGTCAGCTTGCGCAGCGGCGTTACCGAGAGCGTAACCAGCAGGAAGATCAGTGTCCAATCTCCCGTGGAGTGGGTAATGACCTCAATCGGATTTGCGCCCAGGTTTCCCGAGTACGCCTTCCATGCCAACCGTCCAAGCGGTGCAAGGCAGGCCAGAAAAACAATGGGTTTGAGCCAGCGAATCATTTCTGGAGAATCCTAAAAATATTTCCTCAGGTCCATGCCGTTGTATAGGCTGGCAACCTGGTCGCCATAACCGTTGAACATCAGCGTGGGACGCTTGAGGAAGTCCCCCAACCGGCGCTCGCTGGCCTGGCTCCAGCGCGGATGATCCACGTTCGGGTTTACATTGGAGTAAAATCCGTATTCGCTCGGTGCCGACTCGTTCCAAGTGTTAATCGGCTGATTTTCCGTGAACTCGATTTTTACGATGGCCTTGGCGCTCTTAAACCCATACTTCCAAGGCATGACGATGCGCAACGGCGCTCCGTCCTGGTTGGGCAGAATCTCGCCATACATGCCGAAGGTAAGCAGAGTGAGTGGGTGCATGGCCTCATCCATACGCAAACCTTCTACGTAAGGCCACGACAACACAGATTGCCTTTGCCCCGGCATCTGCTTTGGGTCATAAATTGTGGTGAACTTCACGAACTTGGCTTTCGGCTCCGGCTCCACCCGGTTAATAAGGACGCTCAACGAGAAGCCGATCCACGGCACTACGATCGACCACCCTTCCACGCAGCGATGCCGATAAATGCGTTCCTCGGGCGCGGCGAGCCTAATGATGGAATCGACATCGAGGGTTTGCTTCTTCTTCACCAGCCCCTCGATACTGACCGGCCACGGCCGGGTTTTGAAATCCTTGGCCAGCCCCGCGGGCGCGTACTTGTCAGTCGAAAATTCATAGTAGTTGTTGTAGTTGGTGACGCTCTTATAAGGCGTGACGGATTCACTGGTGCTGAACTTGCTCTTCTGGATGCCGTCTATCTTTGTGCTGGCCTGAGTAATGACGGGGGACGACAAACGGTTGTACAGTGAGACGCCTGCCACCGCCGCGGCTCCAGCCGCCGCTGCGCCCACCAGGAAGCTCCGGCGGTTCAGGTAAACATTCCTGGGAGTAATCTCGGACGAAGCGATGTCAGCCGGCTTTTTGATCAACATCCTGGACTCCGTCAACGTGACGAACGAACCCAACACTTCCTGGGTTCGCGCGCGTTGCCTCTTCTAAGCAGACGCATTCAGACGAGGAAAGTTACACGCTTTCCTCCTAAAGCGCAGAATTGATTTTAAGGCGCGCTGGCGTGTTGGCAACTGACCGAGATATCGCCCCACGACGAGGCCGCCGGAAAATCCCGCCGCCACGATATTCCCGTCGCTCTGCCTGCGGCCCGTTATCCGGACACTTTCAACTCTCGGCCGATAAGTCACTTCCCTTGAAACACGAATACTTCCTCTTCGGCGACCAGAAAGATTGGTGCGCCGCCGGAAGAAATCGCCACTGCATTCGCGAGCGTCTGTTTGCCACCGTCCGATGCGGCGCAGGCTTGCAGAGCCTCCATGGAGGGGAAATGGATCTCTGCAATGCGATGAAAAGGTGCTGTCCCTTGTGGGGAACCGACTATTTTGCTCGCTACAATTTTTGTCTTGCCGCCAAGTTTCGCGACTGCCATGGGCACATGGTCCCGGTTGTAAACTGTTTCGAAGGCTTCGATGTCTTCTGGACGCGGATAAATCACCACTAACTTTACTGTCATTTCATTCCCCTCACGAGGTTATGGAGACCACACCGGAAAATTGCCAATTCATCTTGTGTATCAATGACCCCTCAGCCTGCCATCGGTACAAATCAGGTACTGCGGAATGTTCTGGCTAAGGTACGGTATGAAAAGACCCGCCATCTCGAAATGTGGGATGGCGGGCCACTCTATTGTTAGCCAGGCGACTCTCAGTCGAGGCGCTGAACGATCGGGCAGTTGATGGCGAAGCCAGCACTCTGAAATTTTCCACCATCCGGCCCAGTGATCAGGCCGTCTTGCACGAAGGTGAGAATCTGGAACTCTTCACGTACCTGTCCCCGGAACCCTTGGTCGATCGCATCCTGGGTCCATTCGAACAACTGTGCATCCCAATACGGGCTGTAATCGAGCGCGAGCGTCGGGATTCCGCCCAGGACGTTGTTCGGTCTGAAGCCGTCAGCCAAATCGGCCGAAAGCCCTTGCCGCAGAGGATTGTTGCAAGATCCCGACTCGGGTCCGTTGGTGGCGATGAAGATACGCTCGACAGGGCTAGCGAAGCTGTCATCGTGGCCCAACAGGAGTTTCTGCATCAGTGGAGCAAACGTGTTGTGCTCGATGGCTGCTCCCAGTGGAATGCTGGTGTCCATGGAGAGATACCAGACCGGACGCCCGAAACTGAAGCCGTTGATCAGATTAATGGTTACCGTCATGTTGACCGGATCGATAGCTACGACCTGGTCGTGCACTTTGGTATAGTCCACGTTACCGTTGGGGAAACTGATCTCATTGGCGTCCACGTCGAACGCCACCATGGGAGCGTTGTAAATCACATTTGCGGCGTTGACGATTCGGACCAGCGGTCCATAATTTGTATCCCCAACGGATCCCGGGGTCGCAAAGGTTGGAGGAAATTCGTGACCCGCGGGGCCAGGAATAATTTTCCGCTCCGGCTTGAAGTTCACCGTACCCGCGTCAAACACGATGTTGCCGTTGGCATCGAGATTGCCGGTACGAGCCGAGTGCGACGCGAAAGTGAGCTTGGTGGAGAAATTCAGACCTAATTCGGCTGCGACATTGGAGTCATCAACGTCGGTCAGGATATACCACACATTCTTCCCGCTTCCTTTCAGATGGCCCAAGTAAAGAGGAATGGTTATGGTTCCATGTGCTGCGTCCACCTGGCCGGAATCCAGCAATTGAACCGGCCCGACCAAGCTGCGATTCGTGTCAGAGGGCGGCGGTCCAAAGTACGAAAGAGGAACTGAAGTTCCTATGGAAGCGGGTGCCGGAAACAAATTGCAACCGGGCCCCGGCCCGATGGCGCCGCCGCCAGGTCCCTGCTCGGTATTAACATTCGTTGTTCCTGCTGCGAGAGTAGTAGCCGCAACCTCCAGGTTCGCCGGCACCTTAGCTACAGGGCGCTTGACGCGAGCGTGCAAGGCTAGAATTTCTGGCGAGAGCGGTTGCTTAACAAAAATCGGCGTTTTCAGCGTTTGAGTTGAGTCTTGCGCAGCAGCAGAGTTAGAGAGCAAACCACCGACACCGAGAATGACGAGAGCAGCGATGGACAGCCTGCTCGCGGAGGTATACGGCGACGCGAGTTGGCTACTCTTCCTTCCAAACATTCGAAACGAGGTGCAGACTACTACTTGCATTTCCTATCTCCTGTTTTGCATGAATCGTGCGGTGTCACGAGCAGCACGTGTACATGGGATACGAGAGAAGTGAGAAAGCTACAAGATTAGTTGTGGCGGAATTTGCTACTTGGAGGCGTAGTGTGTTGAATCGTGCGGTTGTGACATGTTTGGACGTCTTCTGAATTCAGTTGGCGTCAGACCACAATAGTTTCTAAATTCCCGGGTAAAGTGGCTGCGGTCGATATTCCCCAGCATCGCTCTAATCTCTTTCACGCTTAGGAACGTTTCCAACAACATCCTTTGTGCCTCTCGCATTTTCAAGGTCCTCATATAGTGCGATGGCGATTGTGACATTTCGGCCTTGAAAAGATGACAGAAGTGCCAACGAGACATATTCACAGAGCGTGCTAAGTCAGCGACCGATATGCGCATGCACAAATTAGCGTGCAGGTGTTCAACAACCGCTTGTATTCGACGGTCAATTCCCGGATGACCAGGTCGCTCCAGCTTCAGTCGGCGATTGCCGGGAAACTGGCCGTCAGCCTGCAAAATATTTTGCATGGATACTTCCTGTGTCTGGCTGGAGGCAAGACGGCTCAGAAAGGACCGAGCGTCCTCACATAACCAGATGCCCTCTTGGCGTTTTCAAACTCCCTGCTCCTTGGGCCTAACCACGAACACCTTCCCCAACGCGGTCAAATTTATTTATGCCGAATCGCGTCGGGAGATCTTTCTTCATCCAGTGGGATTACGCGCACATCCCAAGAGACAGCGGATTTCTGGGGCAGGTAGCATTTCATGGTGTCGCAGGCCTGGTAGAAGAGTGTTCCTTTCAGGGTAATTGTTTTGGCCTCGGTGACTGAGCCGATGAACGTCCGGTCGGCCGACACTACTACGTCCTGCAGCAGACGGAAGTTACCTTCATAGACTGGTACTGACTCATTGATCACCGGGAGAAAGAGCACCTTTGCTTTAGTTCTGCTTCATGCTGTTGCCGTGCTTCATGTTGTCGTCTTTCTTCATGTCGTCTTTCTTCATGCTGTCGCCTTGTTTCATGCTGTCGTCCTGTTTCATGCTGTCCTGCTTCATGGCATCGCCAGACTGTGCAAAAGCCGAAAGCGACACTGCCAGAAGACACATTGCCATCAACCTGCTAATCATCTTGTTCATGAACTTTTCTCCTATTCGCGTTCGAATTGACGCCGAGGAACCTGGGCGCATACATGGGATGTGAAGCACAATGGAAAGTTACAGGATCCTTCCTCGAAATTGTGCCTTTGGAAGGTCCTCTTGTTGGTAGTGCCAAGAGCGCAAGAATTCGTCGCTGCCGTGTGACTTTTGTCGAATTGGTCCATCTGTGTAATATGGTGGAACGCTGTTCGAGAGCATCCACCTCTGAGAGCGCTGTATTCTCCGAGAATGCCGACCCATTTAGACAACGAGCAATCGCTGGTGGCCGCGGCCCAGGCGGGCGATTCGGACGCTTTCGTTACCTTGTTGAATCAGTACAGCCGGCACATTTATCGCGTTGGTCTTAGCATTACCGGCAACCACCAGGATGCCGAGGACGTCCTCCAGGAAGCGTCGCTTAAGGCCTATCGCGCGATAGCGGAGTTTCAGGGAAAGTCGCGCTTCTACAGTTGGCTGGTGCGCATCGCGGTGAACGTGGCCTTGGGCAAGCTAAGGAAGAGTGCCTTGTGGAAAGAGTCATCGCTTGATGAGCCACGAGAAGGCGAAGATGGCAGCTACGTCCCCCTGGAAATCGAAAGCTGGGGCGATAATCCGGAAAAGGCCTGTCTGAACAACGAACTGCAGCAGCTACTGGCGGAAGTTATCCAGAAGCTGGACCCAAAGTCGCGGACGATCTTCACCCTCAGGGACGTCGAGAAGTTCACGATCGAAGAGACTGCCAAACTGCTCGGCCTCAGCATCCCCGTGGTAAAGACGCGACTCTTACGCTCTCGACTGAAGTTGCGCGAGGAATTGACCAAGTATTTCGGAAAGGATGCCCGCAATGCGATGCCGACAAGTCATCGATAAGATTTCTGAGTACATCGACGGCGAGCTTGACCCCGAACTGGTGCGCGAACTTGAGCGCCACCTGCAGCATTGTGAGGACTGCCGCGTCGTAGTGGATACCACGCGCAAGACCGTAGATGTTTTTTGCCATACGGAACCCGCACCTCTGCCCAACGACGTACATGAACGGCTGAACCAAATGTTCAGGCACAGCTTCCGTAAAGGCGAGCCGAACTGACCAGCACGAGATTCATGTGCTAATCAAAGTCGGGAGTGAGGCCGAGGCCCGATGAGAACCGGTTGGCGCAGGCGTAGAGCGACGTAACCAGGACAGCGTCGAAGATAGAAGCATCGTTCCAGCCCAACTCTCGCAACTTCTCGATGTCAGCCCGCCGCATGTCGCCTGGACTGGTAGTAAGCTTCTCGCAAAACTTCAACAGCTCCATGATCTTTGGATCCAGCGGCGCCGACTTGTAGTCGATCGATAGCCTGCGGCTGAGAGATTTGTCCATGCCCATGCGGCCCAGGATCTCCAAATGCGCTGGGAGGCAATAGCTGGACATGTTGATTCCGCTGACGACAGTGGCAATCTGCTCCTTGATAATCTTGGGCAGGCCACGCTCCTCATTCATGGCGTTCGTGTAGAGATTCACCTGGTCTTGAAGAAGCTGAGGGTCGTGGCCCAGAGCCTGAAAATAGTTAGGCAGGAAACCCCATCTGCGAGTGACGTATTCGTAGACCTTCCTGACATCAGCACTCGCTTGTTCCTCTGGCAAAACCGGTAGAAAAGGCATCACAACACCCCGTAGGCAGATTGAGAATCTCCACGTTAAGAAACGCAGCTCTCAAAATGGCAAGACCAGTCTCACGATCGCCGTGGATGGATGATAGATGAATCTCGGGACGCTCTGCAATTAGAAGCGGCTCTCCTCTTTGAATATGAAATGATGCGGATTGAAACTTATTTCCGCCAGCCTGATCTGATGTTTCATGCGAATAATTTTCGCGTTGGCGATTGTTTTCAGCTTGGCCCGGACGGCTGCCGCACCTGCGCAAGAGAAACTGAACCACCTCGCCGCCGACAATTCGCCGTACCTCAAGCGGGCTATTTCTCAGCCGGTGGATTGGTACCCTTGGGGCGCGGCGGCTTTCGGGCGGGCGAAAGAGCTGGATCGTCCCATCCTCCTGGATGTGGGAGCGGTGTGGTGTCCGTGGTGCAATCTCATGGATCGGGATACCTACACCAATGCCGCCACTGCGGACTACATTAATCAGCATTTCGTCGCGGTCAAAGTTGACTTCGACGCTTCGCCCAAGCTGGTGGCCCAGTTGCAACGAGCTCAAGCCATTCTGAATCTGCCGGCGGGATTGCCCCTCACATCATTCATCACGCCGGATGGCAAGCTGTACTTCGGCGCGGGCTACCTGCCCTCTAAGCACAAGGGAGACAAACAGTCTTTTCAGGAAGCTGCCGATGAAGCTATTGCTCGCTACGCGCAGAAATCCAAGATCGACGAAGAATCATTTCAATTAGAGGTAGAGAAATAGCCATGAAAAAGACTTTGCTGCAATTGTCCTTGTTACTGGCGCTGACGGTTACGACATCATTCGCAATCGACAATCTGAAACTCAACTCTCAACTCAACTATTCGAGTGATAGCCTCGACGGGCCGCTGATTACGGGAGACGACGCGCAGTCTGGCTTTGTGCCGGGGAAGACCAATTACGTCATCATGTATGGTGAAGGCTGCTTCAATTCAAAGCGCCAGGCGCGTCGGACCGTCGGACTGTACAACAAGTACCGGAATCAAGTGCATTTCGTGGTGGTTGACCTGGACGCAAAGCGTTCGCCCGAGCAGCAGAAACTTGTCAAGCAATTCTACAAAGGATACATCCCGCACGTCGTCGTGTTGGATGCGAACGGGAATCCTCTCTACAACTCCTCTGGTGAGGTTGAATCCAAAGAGATCGAAGCAGTGTTCGCGAAATCATTCTCCGAATCTGCAGTTGATTCTCGATAGCCGGACGAGCATTATGTGACATCGCGTTCTCTGTTCCGGGCAGACCGCGGTTATATCTGAGCCAAGCCGCCATCGACGGACAACTCGATGCCGGTTACGTAGCTGCTGTCGTCGGAGGCCAGGAACAAGACGGCCTTCGCGATTTCATCCGGGGTGCCGGGACGGCCCAGGGGAATATTGCCGATCGAGCTTTGTACAAACTGATCGACCTGTTCCTGCGTCATTCCGAGCGAGGTATTGTAACCCGGCGTCGGGATGATGCCCGGACTCATTGCATTCACCCGGATCTTGCGCTCCCTGAGGTCGACGGACCAGGTGCGCGCAAACGAGCGGACCGCGGCCTTGGTCGCGGTGTAGACGCTGAAGGCCGGACTGCCGGTGGTGGAAGCGATCGATGCGTTCAGTATGATCGATCCGCCCGCTTGCAGCAACGGAAGCGCCTTCTGCACCGTAAACAGCACTCCTTTCACGTTCACGTCAAATTGCTTGTCAAAATGGTCTTCATTGATGTGCCCGAGCGGAGCAAACGCCCCGGTTCCGGCATTGGCAAAGACGATGTCGAGCTTGCCCTTCTGCTGCTTTACCGCTGCATACAGCTTGTCGAGGTCAGCCATTTTCGAGACGTCGCTCTGGACGCCCGTCACGTTTTGGCCGATCTGGCTCACGGCGGCATCCAGTTCGCTTTGCCGGCGTCCCGTGATGAACACGTGGGCGCCCTCACCGACGAACCGTTTTGCTGTCGCGAGTCCAATCCCGCTGCTTCCCCCGGTAATCACCGCAACCTTTCCTGCGAGCTTCTGCGACATATTCATCTCCTTTTGAGCCGGTTTCCTGCCACAGTGATCAGATGGCATCATGCAATGCGAAGTTACAGTTTATTTAGCGATCACTAAACTATTATGATATACTGACGTAATGGCGGTCACCAAATTGCCAAAGCGCGCAGGCCGTCCGCGCGGCTTCGATTATGACGAAGCTCTAGATCGCGCTATGCACGTCTTTTGGCGCAAGGGCTTCGAAGGCACTTCTCTGAATGACCTGACGGCTGCGATGGGAATCCAGCCGGCAAGCCTATATAAGGCGTTCGGGAACAAACGCACACTGTTTGAAAAAGCTCTGGCGCGATATCTGGCCGGACCCGTTGCGTTCGTGCATGATGCTCTTAACGAGCCGACGGCGTTGGCCGTCGCGGATCGTATCCTGCGCCGGACGGCCGAGTTTCTTACTGAGGGGCTGTCGCGGCGGGGGTGTATGACAATCCAGGCAGCCTTGGCCGGTGGTGCGGAGGGTGAGCCGATCCGCAGAAAGCTTATCGCCCTGAGAGTCGAGGAGCAGGACGCCTTGCGCCGGCGATTTGAAAGAGCCAAATCAGAAGGTGACCTTCCGAACGATGCAGATGCCGCCGATCTTGCCCGACTTATCACTGCCCTCTATCAGGGCATGACCGTTCAGGCGATCAACGGCGCAAGCCGCGAGGATCTGCTTCGCCTTTCTGATACCGCATTGCGGATATGGCCAAAATGAGTGCGGAGGCATCGATTCTGGGCGGATGACGGGCAACACGGAAACCGGCAGCCTAAAAACCGAGAACGGGAGATCCCGGCTTGCCCAGCCAGAAATCTCCCGTCGTGATGTCTTTAGTTCTTAAGCGTAGAGGGCTGGACTGCTGCTGTTGGCATGTTCCTGAGCTTCTTCCGATTCTGCATCCTTGCCTTTGAGGTAGGCGAGCGTCACGTCCAAACAATGGCAGTTTTCGCCCCTTTCCGGCTTAAAGTAGTGGTAAGGCGGCCTGTTGGCGCTATAAAATTGGCCTGCGACAGACGTACCCCAACCTGCCGCACAAAGGGCAGAAGATCGTAAGCTTCTCGCAGGCCGCCATCCGTGTTCCCGTCGTATTGGTACCCAAACTGGGTTAGCCGAATCTAATAGGGGCGGGAAGGACAATTCATGGAGAGAGCAATACAGTTTCCCGCAAGAGTCCTATCGCGGGACGCACCGTCGGAAAACGAGTTGGGGCTATTTTCGACTGAGTCTGTCCTCAACCTGCAAAAATTGATTTTTGCGGGCTCTCCTCTGTCCGAGGTTCTAGCGAACATTGCTCAGTTGGTTGAATCGCAAGCCGAAGGCATGTCTTGCACGATTTGGCTTCCCGATGAAGACGGAAAGGCCCTCTATTGTGCTGCTGCGCCCAGCCTTCCTGGATTCTGCGCTCAAGTAGGGACCATGGCCGTGGGTCCGAAAGGTGGATCTTGCGGCACAGCCATTTATCGGAAGGAACCGGTGTATGTAACCGACATCCTGACCGATCCCGTCTGGGAGCACTATCGCAACCGCATGTTGTCTTATGGAATTCGTTCCGTTTGGTCACGCCCGTTGTTCACGAGCGAAGGCAAAGCTCTCGGCACATTTTCTATCAACTATCGTGAACCACGCAGGCCCAGCGCCAACGAACTCCAGTTGATCGAGAATGCCAGCCACATTACTGGGATCGCGATTGAGCGCCACATGAACGAACAAGCACTGCAGCGCGAACGCGATCGGCTGCGATTGCTTCTGGAAATCACAAGCAGCGTCACGTCGAGGTTGGATCTCCGGCAAATGGTTGAGGCGCTGTCGACGAATCTATTCAGGGTAATGCAGTGTGACGTGTCTGCTCTGCTTGTACCCGACTCCGAGATCGGCGCGTTGCGTGTCACTATCTTGCACAATCCGGACGCGAAAGGACCCTTCCGTGAGGGATCGTTGGTGCCGATGAATGGTTCGATCTCGGGTCAGGTATTGCGGAAGGGCAAGAGCATCCGGATCGATAGCTTCGAACAGGTCCGCGACGATCCTGAAATCTTTGGGAATCCTGACGGCCGGCTTCTTTATGAGCGCGTGATCGAGGAAGGCCTCAGGACGGGATGCTATCTTCCGCTCATAGGCCGTGATCGCGTGGTTGGCGTTTTGATGCTTTGTAGGCGTTCGGACAATCATTTTGCGAAAGACGACGTCATCTTGCTCGAACAGGTGGCCTATCAGGTAGCGATTGCCGTTGAGAACACATTGGAGTACGAACAGGCGACAAAGGATCGAGACAAGGAGACGAAACAGAGACGCTATCTGGAGGAAGAAATTCGCGCCGAGCTGGGAGAAATCGTGGGAGAGAGCGCGCCGTTGAAGACCGCGTTGAGCATGGTATCGGTCGTTGCCCCTACGGATTCGGGCGTGCTGATCCTGGGAGAGACAGGCACCGGCAAAGAACTGGTTGCGCGTGCGATACATAAGCTGGGCAGTCGCAGCGAAAAGGCATTCGTGAAACTGAACTGTGCCGCGATTCCCCTAGGCCTCCTCGAAAGTGAGCTGTTCGGCCATGAAAAAGGAGCCTTTACAGGCGCGATCGCCCAAAAAACGGGACGGTTCGAACTCGCTGATAAAGGCACGCTGTTTCTTGACGAGGTCGGCGATATACCTCTGGAACTTCAGGCGAAGTTGCTCCGCGTTTTACAGGAGCAGGAATTCGAGAGGCTCGGTAGCAACCGAACGCATAAGGTTGACGTCCGCCTGATTGCAGCCACGCATCGGGACTTGCCTGCCATGGTCAAGCAAGGCACGTTTCGCGAGGACCTTTATTATCGTCTGAAAGTATTTCCGATCCAGGTCCCAGCCCTACGACAGCGTACGGAGGATATTTCGAGATTGGTGCGGCACTTCACGAAGCTCTACGCTCAACGCATGAACAAGCAAATTGACGTAATCCCTCCGGATACGATGGATGCGTTGGTGCGATACCAATGGCCGGGCAACGTCCGTGAATTGCAGAACTTTATTGAACGCGCTGTGATTCTCTCGCCACAATCGGTATTACGCGCGCCAACCTCCGAACTGGAGCCATTCCAGCCCAATAAGAGAAGCAATATCCCGATGAATGGTCTCGCGGAGGTAGAGCGCGATCATATCCTTCGTGTGCTCGAAGCAAGCAACTGGGTGATCAGTGGCGCAGCCACGCGCTTAGGGATGAAGCGAACGTCCTTGACCTACAGGATGATGAAGCTTCACATTCGCCGGCCTGCCGCGGGCCCACAGAAACGCAGCGTCAGCGGGACTGCTGGCGACAACTCACTCTCCTAGCCGTTGTAGCAACCACCTATCAGTAGCAGTGGATCCGACGGAAATCCGTTAGCGGCGGACATCCGTCAGAGATTTGTCAGCTACGGTTTGAGATCCGTCGAGTTCCTTCCTTACGAACTTCAACTGCCAGAATGACTTGCGCTGAATGTGCTCTCTTCGACTGGGCTGTGCCTCTCTTGGTATCCCACCTGCGCTAAACAACACAGAAGTGAGGAGAGGACTTATGAATGATGCGACGTCACGATCAGCCACAAAACGCGCAGTGCCGAGCCAGGAAGATCACCGATTCAGCGTGCCTCTTACATCCGTCCATAGGGTCGAAGCCGATGGTGTGCAGGTTTTCTATCGCGAGGCCGGCAAGGTAAGCGCACCCGTAGTTCTCTTGTTGCACGGATTCCCCGCCTCATCGTTCATGTTCCGCGAACTCATTCCGCGCCTGGCGACCGACTACCGAGTGATCGCGCCAGACCTTCCGGGGTTCGGATTCACCGAAGTTCCGTCTGGACGAAAATATGTGTACTCGTTCGACCAGTTGGCTCGCACGATTGAGGCCTTCACGCGGGCCGTCAAAATCGACCGCTACGTAATCTACGTGTTCGACTATGGCGCGCCGACCGGCTTCCGCTTGGCGATGGCCCACCGTGAACGGGTGACAGCGATTGTTTCGCAGAATGGCAACGCATACGAGGAAGGCCTTGGCGACGCGTGGGGAGCGATCCGGAAGTATTGGGCCGAGCCAACAGCAGAAAACAGGGACATACTGCGCCAAAGTGTTTTGACCGCCGGAGGAACCCGCTGGCAGTACACCCACGGCGTAGCGAATCCAGGGAGTATTCCGCCCGAGTCTTACACACTGGATACGGCTCTCCTCGAACGCGCGGGGAATAAAGAGATCCAGCTCGACTTGTTTCTGGATTATGCGTCGAACGTGAAGCTTTATCCGAAATTCCAGGAATACTTCCGCAACTCGAAGCCGCCTCTGCTTGCGATCTGGGGCAAGAACGATCCTTTCTTCATTCCCGCGGGAGCAGAGGCCTTTCGAAAGGACCTGCCGAACGCAGAGGTGCAATTCCTCGATACCGGACACTTCGCGATTGAGACACACGTAGTAGAAATCGCGGCCGCGATGAAAAACTTCTTCGCCGCAAATGGCGTCGGCCGGCTGAAAGCAGAACGAACGGCTTAACGACGAATACCTTTTACTCATTTCCTGACAGAAAGTAATTGGGACGAGGAGAATATGGAACGTCGAAGATTTCTTGGTGCTTTCACAGCTGGATCCCTAGGTGTTGCTCTCAATGGCTCTCTCGTTAAGTTTGCGCGAGCGCAAAACACCCTACAGGCTGCCGCGAACTCGCAGGCTTCCAAGACAAGTGGATTTCCTCCGAACTCAACAATAATTTTGGTGCACGGGGCATGGGCTGACGGCTCGTGCTGGCGCAACGTCATTCTGCCTTTGCAACGGCATGGTCTTCACGTCATCTGCGCGCCGATCCCGCTCACGTCCTTAACCAACGATGCAACTGCTTTGCGTCAGGCACTGGAACGGACCAGCGGCCCGGTGGTCCTGGTGGGACACGCCTATTCTGGCGCCGTGATCGCAGCGGTGAGGGAAGAGCGGGTCAAGTCTCTGATTTATATCGCGGCGCTCGCGCCCGACGAGGGCGAGACCGTAGCTAAGGTTTTCTACCGTGACCCAAAACCTCCGGAATCGCCGAAGTTGGCTCCCGATTCTCACGGTTTCATATGGATTCCGGACGGTGGGTTTCGTCAAGCGGTTGCCCACAAGGCTTCTGCCGAACAAACAAGCATTGCAACTGCCGTGCAACGGCCAATTGCGGTGCAGTGCATTCAAGAGGCGGCCCCGACGCCGACATGGAAAACAAAACCGTCGTGGTTCCTGATCGCCGAAGAGGATCGCATGATTAACCCGAAGACGCAGCATTTTATGGCCGATCGCATGCGGGCAAAGGTTCATTCGTACCCCTTGGACCACAGCCCGATGTACACGGAGCCAAAGCTTGTGATCAACATAATCCTGGAAGCGGCGCATGAAACCCTGTCGTCCTAGGTACTTGCCGAAATGAACACTCAATCTTTTGTTGGAAGACGTAGGGACATGGGCAATACAAAGTCTGTCGCCATCATCACCGGCGCGAGTCAAGGCATAGGGCGGGCCACAGCTCTGCGCCTTGCGCACGATTTCTCAGTCATTGTGCTGGCGGCAATGGATAAGGACAACCTGGAGAATGCTGCGGCCGAAGTAAGGTCCCTTGGGGCGGAAACGATGGTTTTGGCTCTCGACCTGCGTCAACCACAATCACCGAAGAGCATCATCGAAGGAACCCTCGAACGCTTTGGCAGAATCGATGCGCTGCTCAACATCGCTGGCGCCGTGCCGCAAATCGATTTGTTCCAGATGACCGACGCGCAGTGGGATGACGGCATGGCGCTCAAGCTGAACGGTGCGCGTCGCTTAACCATAGAAGCTTGGGACGCCTTGAAGGCCTCGAATGGATCTGTCGTGTTTATCTCCGGAAGCGCCGCGTTCGATCCCAAGCCTGGATATGCGGCCGTCGCGACCATCAACGCAGCCATTAACGCGCTCGCGAAGGCATTCGCAGAACAAGGAATCACAGATGGAGTCCAGGTCAACAGCGTATCCCCCGGAGCCGTGATGACCGGACGCCGGCGAGCCTTTTTTGAGAGTTGGGCGCCTGGGCACAATCTCACAGTAGAAGAAGCAATCAAGAAATTCCCGGAGCTAGCCGGCATTACCCGCTTGGGAAAGCCGGAAGAGATTGCCGATCTGATGGCTTACCTGGTATCCCCTGCAGCGAAGTGGATGACGGGCTCTTCTGTGCGTATGGACGGCGGCGAGATTAAGGGCATTTAGGAGGACAAGCAATGGAGCGTCGCACTTTTCTTGGCGGTCTCACAGCGGCATCTTTCGGCGCAATGCTGGAGAACTCTTTCACCGACCCGGCACAAGCACAAACTGGGGTAAGTTTAGCTCGCCAAGATTCTTTCGAGACTTCTCAAGTCGAAGTTTCAGGAAACACGATTTTCGTGCGCCGCTATGGAAATGGGCCGGCCATTCTCATGGTGCACGGTTTCCCGCGCACGAGCCTGATGTGGCGATTTCTTGCGCCGAAGCTCGCCGACAATCACACCGTGATCTGCGTAGATCTGCGTGCATACGGCCACAGTCGGATACCCGCTTCCGCAGACGATCACTTCCCTTATTCCAAGCGCGCGATGGCGAAGGAACTGGTGGAGGTGATGGACAAGGTCGGCTGCCCGACCTTTACGCTGATCGGCCACGACCGCGGAGGACGCGTCAGCTACCGCATGGCCATGGATCATCCGAAGAACGTCGAGCGTCTCGCTGTCTTCGACGTGATTCCCATCCTTGAAGCTTGGAGCCGCTCCGATGCGCGCTTCGCGCAGACCTATTGGCCTTGGATTTTGCTGTCACAGAAGGAACCGCTCCCTGAGAGTTATCTGCTCGGTGCACCCGAGGCCGTCTTCCATAACCCCTTCGGGCAAGGTTCGTTCGGCCCAGAGATTCTCGACGAATACG
Source organism: uncultured Acidobacteriota bacterium (assembly GCA_963717205.1). GTDB lineage: Bacteria > Acidobacteriota > Terriglobia > Terriglobales > Acidobacteriaceae > Sulfotelmatobacter. Next base: position 116,084 of record CAVQVP010000006.1, read on the forward strand.
TTTCAACTTATCGTGACCCGGCTCGTGTTCACGGAATCTGCGAGGAGTATCGAGCGGCAGCGACGATTGATGTCGAACACGATCGTGCGGATAAGGAAGCGCGCAGGCGAATCGAATGCCCCATGCTGCATCTATGGGCGGAGGGTGGTCCGCTCGACACTTTCTATGCGAAAGACGGCGGGCCGCTGGGCATCTGGCGGCAATGGGCTCCGGGCGTGCAAGGACAGGCGATGAAGGGCGGCCACTTCTTCCCGGAAGAGAATCCTGACGACACCGCAGTTCTCGTCAAGCAGTTCCTTTCTGCTTGAGGCCCGCATCGCGAAAAGAGAGGAAAAACACATGGTGGCATGGGATCGCGTGACCCGTCGTGACGTGCTGCGTGCGATACACGAGTACGACCAGCTGGGCCCAGAACAGTTCTTCTCTGAGCATGGTTTCGCCCCTACCACGACCTATGAGTTGGTCTGGGATAAACGCCGTTACCCGCCTAAGGCAGTCTTGGGCGCGCAGCTTATGAGTTCGCCACGGGGCAACAGCTTGGCTCTGGTGACTTCGAGGGCGGGAAGACCGGCGCCGTAAGAGTGCTCGGCGAACTAGGATTCGGCATCGAGAAAAAGCTCAAGAAACATAAGGAGTTGAGGAAATGAAAAAGTGGAAACTTGTGTCACAGTTTCCAACTCGCGCTTCGTGCTCGACAGCGCACCCGGCGGGGGAACGGGCGCTGGCAGGTTCGCGGCACTCATGATGGTGATCACTCCGACCCTGCTCTTCGCATGGGCAATGATCTACAGTGATGTCGGCACGCGGAAGTGGGGACTGCTGAATTTGGCATCAGGCCCAGTAGCCTATCTCTGGGTGGGGTATCGACGCCACAAACGTTCGAAGTGAAGCGCGATTCGGCGCATGATTTTGGGTGGGTATAGAATGCACGCTTAACTCATGAAAACTCTCAGGAATGAGCGCAAGGGATTCGAACCCTCGGTACAACTTTTATCTGCTCTCCCCAACCGAGAGCACTAGGAAGTCAAGTCGGATTCGCGAAACATTCGGTTTGTGATCGGCAACTGATCGCCCAATAAGATTTGCAAGTTAAGACCTCCATCGGGCCTTGGGAGAATCCGCGATAGAACGCCTATCCTTGGCCTAGGCAGGACGGTTTCTCCGGTCCGTTTTTCAGACGAACTATCGCAAAATTTGGGCAATTCTCGCTCGTTTCGTCAAAGATCAGGAGAGACTTCTCTGCATTGGAGACTGGGTGGTAGCGCTACCGGGAATCGAACCCGGGTTTGAAGATTGAGAATCTTCCGTCCTAACCCCTAGACGATAGCGCCATCCGGAGAGCTTCGATTATAACAAAGCTGTAACCCGCCGATTTCTTCGACAAAAACAGGTTTCCACAGCCCGCAACGGGTTACAATGAAAGCACTCAAGCAAATTTCCATGTCCTCCTAACGTTGTGGGGCAAAGTGTAGGTTGACCAAACAATTCAACACATTCCTGGAATTTACAGAACTAAGGAGTATCCAAATTTATGGCAAGGTCCAAATCTATGTCAGGCAGCAAGACCAGTCGTGCAAACAGCAATATCGAGCAAACCGGTGACGGCATTGCGACCAATCTTCCGGATATGAAAGCAGTCGCGGAAACACCGGCACAAGCCACACCAGCAGCAAAAGCAACTCGGGAAGTCAAGCCCGCCCCGGAAGGCAAGACTCCGGCAGAGGCGAAAGTTGCGGCGGAACCGAAAGCTACATCAGAAGGCCGGAAATTCGAAGTCATGAAGACCGAGTCTCGGAAAAATCTGATACCGATTAATCTGGAAGATGAGATCAGGCGTCGCGCCTACGAACTCTACCAACAGCGCGGCTCTGGCTCTGGAGGAAGCGAGGCCGAGGACTGGCTGACCGCGGAGCGTGAAATCCGGCAGCGTTACCGCCAGCAGAGCGCATAATCGCCTCCACGAGACCTATTTAAAATACAAATGGCGGCGGCCGCAGCTCGGCCGCCGCCATTCGACTTTAGCAGCGATGCGCGGGTTTGTACGCGCGTCTATCATCAGCCCAGTTGGTAACCACCTACTAAGTTCGCCCTTTGGGAGCCATTCGCGGTTGCCTCGTGGGTGTATTTCTGGAAAAATAGAGCGGGGTTCCCCCTCATGGCGGAAATAGGTAGCTTCGCACTGCTTCTCGCTTTGGCGTTGAGCGTTTATTCCTTTCTGGCCGGGCTGATCGCGCTCATCTTTCAAGCCAACGCTCAGAGCCCTCAGCTAGCCGTGACGCCGGGGGGGCAGGCAACTAGCCGCTCCGCAACTAGCAACCCCACCATCTCAGCTTCCTACGACAGTTCACTGGCCGCAATGCTTCGCCAGGGTTCAGAACGCATTGGCGAAACCGCTCGCCGCGCCGGAATTGCCACCTTCGCCGCCGTTCTTCTGGCTTCGATCATCCTGGTCATCTGCGCTTTTCACGACGATTTCTCCATCGCCTACATCTTCCATCACAGCAACCGCGACCTGCCCGGACCTTATAAGTTCGCCGTGCTGTGGTCCGGTCAGGAAGGTTCGCTGCTGTTTTGGTCACTGCTGCTCGCCGCTTATGGGTTTGTACTGCGTCTGCGCTACAAAACCGATCCGCGGCTCTTCGCCTACGCTTCCGTAATTCTGGCGGGCGTGCAGATCTTCTTTCTCCTGCTGCTCAATTTCGCCGCGCACCCCTTCGCGATCATGCAAGGGACAATTCCAGCCGATGGGAACGGGCTGAATCCGCTGTTGCAGTATCCCGAGATGGTGATCCATCCGCCCATGCTGTATCTGGGCTACGTCGGATTCACCGTGCCCTTCGCCTTCGCCTTGGGTGCGCTGATCATGAAGTATCCTGGCGAGAAGTGGATCCAAATCACGCGCCGCTGGACCATGGTGACCTGGGCCTTCCTCACCTGCGGAGTTTTTCTGGGTGCGCACTGGGCCTACTCCGTGCTCGGCTGGGGTGGCTACTGGGGTTGGGACCCCGTCGAGAACGCCTCGCTCATGCCCTGGCTCGCCGGCACTGCATTCCTGCACTCCGTGATGATGCAGGAAAAACGCGGCATGCTGAAGATGTGGAATATGTGGCTGGTCTTTGCCACATTCTGGCTGGCTATCCTGGGAACATTCCTCACTCGCAGCGGAATCATCAGTTCCGTTCACGCCTTCGCGCAATCGTCGATCGGCGACTGGTTCGCCTGGTTCCTCGCGATCACGCTTATCACATTCCTCATTTTCTTTTTCAAAAACAAATCGCACTTGCGCAGCGAGCATAAGCTCGAATCGCTGGTCTCGCGCGAATCCAGCTTCCTGTTCAACAATCTGCTTTTCGTTCTGCTCACTTTCACCGTCTTGTGGGGGACCTGGTTCCCGAAGATTTCCGAACTCGTGCAAGGCAACAAGGTCACGGTTGGAGCGCCGTTTTACAACCGCGTCGCCATCCCTGTAGCTTTGCTGCTTCTGATCCTCACGGCGGTTGGACCCCTATTGGCCTGGCGCAAAACGTCGATTGAGAGCCTTAAGCGCAACTTCATGTGGCCGACGATCGGCGCAATTGCGGTCGCCATCTTCCTGATGGTCACGCCCCAAAGCTGGGGATCAGCGTTTGGTCTGAAACCGTGGAGAGATGTCTCGTACTTCTATTCGCTAATGGCGATTGCGCTTTCGGTGCTCGTGACTCTCACCGTGGCCAGCGAGTTCTACCGCGGCGGTCGCGTTATCGCCAAGCACACCGGCCAGGGCATGTTCGCTTCGATGGTGCAATTGACTCATCGCAACACGCGCCGCTATGGCGGATACATCGTGCATTTCGGCGTAGTCGTCGTGATTATCGGCTTCGCGGGAGCCGCCTTCAATCAGGACAAAGAGCAGGAAATGGGATATGGCGACAAGATGGCGATCGGTCCCTACACTCTGATCTGCCGTTCCTACACCGATGACGACGGTCCGAACTACGCCAGCGAATGGGCGCTCCTCGATGTTTACAAAGGCGGCAAGCAGATCGGCACGATGACGCCGGTTCGCCGCTTTTACAAGGCGAGCCAGCAAACCTCAACCATGCCCGACATCCGCTCGACGCTCAACGAAGATCTCTACCTGGTGTTTGAGGGAATCAATCCGGATAACGGTCATCCCATTTTGAAAGCACATCTGAATGCGCTGGTGATGTGGATCTGGATGGGTGTATGGATCATGCTCGGCGGCACAATTCTTGCACTGGTTCCGAATGCACCAGCACCCATGCGCGTGCCTGCGCCCGCACGACTTGAACCAGCGCGCTCGGCCTCCATGGTCACGGGAGACTGATGATTGAAAAGAAAAAATGTGGGGACAGCCGCCCTCGGCTGTCCGCCGGGAGTAGCCCGGCAGCTTTCGATGACAGAGTCGGTGAAGATGGCAGCCAATAGTTCGAATTCGAAGCAGGCCAACACACGCCGCAAGGCAACTCAGACGTTTCTTCTTTGCGCGGCGATGCTCGCCCTCCTCGGCGCCGGCGACCCCGCCACGCGCTTCTCCGAAATCGGCCATCGGATGATGTGCATCTGCGGCTGCAACCAGATTCTTCTGGAGTGCAATCACGTTGGCTGCCCCGCCTCTGACGGCATGCGGAACGAACTCACGGTTGCGCTCAATCGCGGAGACAGCGACGGCCTGGTGGAACAGAGCTTCGTGCAAAAATACGGACCGACCGTTCTAGCCGCACCTACCACGAAGGGCTTCGACCGCGCTGCCTACATCATTCCCGTCGCCGCGCTCATTTTCGGATTTGGCTTGATCGTGCTCGTCATTCGCACCTGGAAAAATCGTCCGGCGCCCGCCCTCGCCGATGGTCTTATTCCTGTCCGCGGCGCAGAGCTCGAACAGTTCCGCGACCAGGCTCGCAAGGAGACTGACTTATGACCTGGCTTTTCGTTTGTCTGACGCTCGCCGCCGCGTCTCTCTTCTACGTTTTCTATTTGCCGGGAAAACTTTTTCTCGGTCCGGAGAAAACTCGCGCCGCCTATCTGCGTGAACGCAAGGACGCCGTCTACGAAAATCTCCGAGATCTCAACTTCGAGTACAAAGCCGGCAAGGTGCCCGACGCCGACTACGCGTCACTGAAATCTTCCTTGCAGGACGAGGCCGCCACGCTCCTGGCCGAGATCGCCCGCCTGGAACCAGGAGTCGCATCCGCCCCCAAGAGACCAAAATCGTGAAATCAAAACCAACTCTCGTCCGTCCCCTGTGTTCCCTTGTGCCCCCTGTGGTTAAGGGGTTTTCGCTGGTCAGAGCAGCATTGCTCGCCCTGGCCCTGATCGCTCTCTCTTCGTTCACCACCGCTCAGACCCTCACCGGCACTGTGAAGAACTCTACTACCGGCAAGCCCGCTGCGGGCGATGAGGTAGTCCTGCTCAAGCTGGCGCAAGGCATGGAAGAAGCGGGTCGCACCAAGACCGATGCCAAAGGCCAATTCAGTTTCAAGCTCGACGATGCGCAGGCCCCGCACCTGGTTCGCGCCATCCATCAGGACGTCACTTACCATCGCATGGCGCCTCCGGGAACCACTTCGGTGGAACTCGAAGTTTACGACGTGGGGAAGAAGATAGACGGCATTATGGTTATTGCCGACATTATGCGCATCCAGGCCGCGCAGGGCCAGATTGAAGTGATCCGCGAGTTTGGAGTGCAGAATACTTCCAAGCCGCCGCGTACTCAGATGAATGAGCGCAACCTTGAGTTCTACATTCCCGATGGAGCGCAGATCATCTCAGATTCCGCTACCGCCACGACTGAGAACGGAAACCCGGTAAAATCCGCGCCCGTGCCCGAGGGCGAGAAGAATCGGTACTCCTTCATCTTTCCACTGCGCCCGGGTCTCACGCGTTTTGAAGTCGCCTACCAGCTTCCCTATTCCGGGAGCGCCAACCTTGATCCCAAATCGCTGTATCCCTTGGAGCACTTCGTGGTGATGACTCCCAAGGCGATGCAGTTCACGGCGGCCGCGGCTTCCGCGGGCTTCAAGCTGATCAACTATCCGAACGAGCCCAATGCGGCCGTGCAAGTCGCCTCCAATACCGCGCCAGGACAGAATCTCGCCTTCAAAGTTTCGGGTGAGGGCACGCTCGAAGCGCAGGAGAGCGGCGGCCAGGGATCGAACGAAGGCGGCCAATCTGCTGGAAGTTCGCCCGGTGGCGGAACTCAGGCGAATAATCGGCCGGGCGGAGGACTCGGACCACCCATCGACGCTCCCGATCCTCTGCAGAAATATCGCTGGTGGATTCTAGGAGGGTTCGCTGCGCTGTTGGTAGTTGGCGGCGTTTACGTGGCCTCGCGGCAACAATCCGCGGCGCGCGCGCTGGCTCGGCAGAAGACTGATTCTTCTGTGTCGTCTGGCATGCAGGAAGAAGACGATTACGCGCCTGCCGAAATTCTCTCGACGCCGTCCGTTCGATCAGCAGCACGCCCAAGTTCCATGCTGATGGAAGGAATCAAAGAGGAACTCTTTCAACTTGAAGTAGAGCGCAAGCAAGGACAAATCTCGCAGGCGGATTATGAGAAGGCAAAGTCCGCTCTCGATCAGACACTGGAGCGCGCGCTCAAGCGCGAGGCGCAAAGAGCGTGAGGCGAGTCAACTGCCCGCTTCAAAACTAATCCCATTCATCACCGTCATCGCGCATCGGTTGGCGCCGAACCAGTAAGGGATTTCGCGATAATCCTCAACCGCGAACACCGCCAGATCAGCATCTTTTCCCGCTTCAATCGAACCCTTACGGTCCGCGAGTCGCAGTGCCCACGCTCCATTAATCGTAGCAGCCGCAATGGCCTCCGCTGGCGACATCTTCATATGCGTGCATGCCAGCGACATCGCCATCGGCATGCTCAACGTTGGTGATGTGCCGGGGTTGTAGTCCGTGGCCAGCGCCACCGGCACGCCCGCGTCGATCAATTTGCGTGCGTCCGGATATTCTTTCAGCCCGAGAAAATAATTCGCCCCTGGGACAAATGTGGCGACGGTGTCGTGTTTGGCCAACTGCACGATGTCGTCGTCGCTCACGTAATCCATGTGATCGAATGATGCTGGATTGAAACGCAGAAACTGTGATAACGGCGTTTCCGTAAGCTGGCCCATGTGCCCCCGCACGCTGAGACCATGCTGCTGAGCCGCGGCAAATATCTGCGCTGTCTCTTCCGCAGTAAATGCACCTCGGTCACAGAAGACATCGACGAACTGCGCGAGCCTTCGCTTCGCTACTTGCGGAATCATCTCCTTACAAACTAGCTCAACGTACTCTTGCGGGCGATCCTTAAATTCTTGTGGAACAACGTGCGCACCCAGCAGAGTAGCGACCACCGTTCCCGGCCAACAGGAGGCGGCTTCGCGGATCGCCTCCAGAGATTTCAGTTCCGACTCGACTGTCAGTCCGTATCCAGACTTGGCTTCAACCGTCGTCGTGCCATGGCCCGCCATATCGCGCAAGAGCGAAGATACTTTCTCGGCTAGAGCTCGCTTCCCCGCTTTGCGAACACCCTCCAGGCTCGATCGTATGCCCCCACCGGCTGCGCCGATCTCTGCGTAAGAAGCACCCTTGATGCGCTTCTCGAAATCCACCAGCCGCGGACTGACGAAGACTGGATGCGTGTGCGAGTCAACGAATCCAGGGAGAACGACTTTGCCCGTGCAGTCGATCTCGAGAACTTTTTTACGGTTCTTTTTCAGCCAGGGATCGCGCAGCGCGTCTTTAGTTTTGCCGATGGAAACAATTTTGCCACCGACGCAGAGCACGGCCCCGTCTTCGATGATGCCGAGTTGTTTGAGGTCGAGGCCGCGGCGCGGACCGGGGTTGCTCGGCCAAGAGATCGTGAGCAACTGGCTGATGTTAGCCAGCAGCAGGGGCCCTGGCGATTGGGGCCTTCCGGTTCTAGTCACGCGTGGCCTGGTTCACCGGATGCCAATCAAGGCCGCAAAACCGGCATTGTCGGGCCTTTGGAGTTCTTGCCAGTTCGTGGCAACGAGGGCAGAAATTCAGGAATACGCCGTCTTTGCGCTCAGTGAGAATTCTTTCTGCGGTTCTTTCGGCAAAAATCTCGTACCCGTCCTTTGCCAAGCGCGCTATTTCGGGGTCGTCCGTGAGCAGCTTCGAAAGCGTTATGTGATCTTTCGCCTCCTGCTGGGCTAACGTGTCACTTCTCCCTTTTGTAGCCTTCATCGTAGCGTGCAGGTGCTTATAGGCCGCCGTTTCATTCAGAGTCATGTAGCGGCCATAGTACAGGAGAACGTATTGCGCGTCGCGCAGCTTCACTTGATCCCCATCGGCACCTTGACCCCCGTCTTCTTCGCAAACGCTTTCGCCTCGTTATAACCCGCGTCCACATGCCGGATCACGCCCATGCCTGGATCGGTCGTGAGCACCCGATCGATGCGCTTCGCCATCTCCTCCGTTCCATCGGCAACCGTAACCTGGCCGGCGTGCAGCGAGTAGCCGATTCCAACGCCTCCGCCGTTGTGAATTGATACCCACGACGCGCCCGCTGCCGTGTTCAGAAGTGCATTCAGCAGCGGCCAGTCAGCGACCGCATCGCTGCCGTCTTTCATGCTCTCTGTCTCGCGAAATGGAGACGCCACGGAGCCACAATCAAGATGGTCCCGTCCAATTACGATCGGGGCTTTGATCTTTCCTTTTTTCACCAGATCGTTGATGGCCAGGCCAAACTGCGCGCGCTCGCCGTATCCCAGCCAGCAGATGCGCGCCGGCAATCCCTGAAACTTGATGCGCTTGCGCGCCAGCTCAATCCAACGGCGCAGGATGCGGTTGTCGGGAAACAACTCTAGAACCAGATCGTCGGTCACGTGAATGTCCGATGCCTCGCCTGACAACGCCACCCAGCGGAATGGCCCGCGACCCTCGCAAAACAGCGGACGAATATACTCAGGCACAAAGCCGGGAAAGTCGTAAGCGTTCTTGACGCCGCGCTGAAAGGCAAATGTGCGGATATTGTTTCCGTAGTCGAACGTGACTGAGCCCATCTTCTGCAGCCGCAACATTCCTTCCACATGCACCGCCATCGCATCGAGCGACTTCTCCTGATACGCCTTGGGGTCGCTCTTCCGGAGTTCGATGGACTCCGCGAAAGTCATTCCGTTCGGCACGTATCCATTCAGTGGATCGTGGGCCGAAGTCTGATCGGTGAGAATGTCAGGGACGACGCCGCGCGCGGCCAACTCTGGAATCACATCCGCACAATTGCCCACCAGTCCGACCGAGACATTTTCTTTTTTTCGTACGGCATTCTTCAAAATGCGCAGCGCTTCGTCCAGCGTTGTCACCATGAAGTCGCAGTAACCAGTCTTCAGCCGCTTCTTGATGCGCTCCGGATCAACATCGATCCCCAGGAAAGCCGCGCCGGTCATGGTTGCCGCGAGAGGCTGAGCTCCACCCATCCCGCCCATTCCGCCGGAGACAATTAGCTGGCCCGCCAGCTCGCCGCCGAAATGCTTCTCGCCCGCCGCCGAAAAGGTTTCAAACGTCCCCTGCACAATTCCCTGCGAACCGATATAAATCCACGAACCCGCGGTCATTTGGCCGTACATCATCAGCCCGGCGCGTTCGAGTTCGTTGAACTTCTCCCAGTTCGACCAGTGGCCTACCAGATTCGAATTCGCGATCAGCACTCGCGGCGCATGATCATGCGTCTTGAACACTCCCACGGGCTTGCCCGACTGCACGAGCAGAGTTTCGTCGTTCTCGAGTTTCTTCAGGGTTGCAACGATGGCGTGGTATGCCTCCCAACTCCGCGCCGCGCGCCCAGTTCCGCCGTACACAACAAGGTCCTGAGGCCGCTCGGCGACTTCGGCGTCGAGATTATTCATAAGCATGCGCATGGCCGCTTCCTGCTGCCAGGCTTTACAGGTTATGGAGTTGCCACGCGGGGCACGAATGGAGACGGGCGCCTGAATCTCAGTTTCGACGGGCATGTATAGATGTTAGTTCCTGAAAGAAAAGGACGCAAACGCGAGCGAGGAGTTCAGAACAACATCCGCGTTGTGAGCACCAGCCCATGGTTGTAGGTGTGGAATTGCGAAGTCGCGATCTGCATTCCTCCGCCCAAGACCAAAGCCAGATGGTTCCGGGGGTCGCGCTCCAACTTGAGATTGCTAAGTATCAATCCGGGAGTAACAAAGTTCTGCAAGTGTCCGTCGTTGGCTCCTCCGTGGTAGAAAGTCGCGTTGTTTTCGATCTCCGGCCAAAACCACTTACCGAGGTGGTATTGCGTCGCCGTGTTCCACACCACCACACGGCCCAACTTTGCGGTTTCGCCCGCCGGCAGGGTTGCTCCCACCGTCGTCTGCACGTCGAATCGTCTGCCGAAGCCTTTGCCAGCGCAAACAGTGGGTGAAATTGTTGCGGCAAGAGCGCCGTTCTTGTAGCTTCCGGTCGGCAGGGTACCCGCCACCGAGAAGCTCAGCGAATAGTTGCCGCGCTCGGCATTTCCGGCGGTCAAACGATACTTCAGCGACATCGAAAAATCACCCAAGCCGTCTTCCGCCTTCGAGTTGTGTTGGATATAAGGCGGTGCGAGCGCATCGAATTCCAGCCCGTACCACGGCACCAAGCTAACGCCCTTACTATTGTCATAGTTCCACGTATCCGTGCCTGCTGGCGCAATCTGGCGAACGAAATCGGTGCGGGCCACTTGCAGCAAGCCGGAAGATGCCGTGACCAGAGGAATAGGCCACGACGGTTGTTGCGCCAGCGTTTGGCGCACGCGATCTTCCCAGTTTGTGAAAAATCCGGACGTTTCGCTCTGGGCTGCGCACAGTCGGCAGCCTACAACCGCGACTCCCAAACACACGAATACCACCAGCCTTTTGGAGATCACAACCCCCCCGTTGACAAGCTTGACCGCTTGAATTGGCGTTTTGTCTGTCAGAACCCTACCGCTGCCCACAGCAGCGAGTGCCAAGTTTTATCCGCCACGCAGGGAAGTGTCCATAACGGAAACGCATTAGTGTGTTGAATGCTTTTTGGAAAAATGAGGAGGGTTTTGCGAGCAGATTTCGTCTCGCACCTTTAGCCGGTCAGCTTGAGAATCTAGCCTGCCATCCCGCTACCAACTGCTATATGCCGTGCCATCAGTGGCCATAGCGCTCGATGCCGAGTGCACGTCGCTGATGCCGGGATCCTGTTGGTCTACGGTCAGAAGCACATCTTCCTGTACCACTTCCCAGTTTGCTTCGTTGGTCATCGGATCCTTGGGAATGATCTTGATGTAGCCGGCCTGTACCAGGTCATCGAGCGACTGCGGCGCTTTTTGCTTGTCGAGTGTGTATTGTGAAATCAACGAGCGCAGCGTGAACAAATCCTGACGCAACACGGATTCCCGCGATTTCACTAGCGACTGGGTGTAAATCGGCAGCGCAATCGCCATCAGGATGCCCATGATGACGATCACAATCATCATTTCGAGCAACGTGAACCCGGCGCCTCGTTCCGCTTTGAACCTTCTTGCCATTACCAGTCCTTGTACTTCGTGCCGTCCAAACCGGTGCCTGTTGATTTGGTGTAGACGTCGAACACGCTCTGTCCACCCCAGGAGTCGGAATCGGGATCGTCCTGCATCGACCGCAAGCCCCACTCTGTAGTGCCTGTCATGGGATCGATCGGAATCTTACGCAGGAAGCGAACCTTTTTGCCCTGCACATCCTCTCCTTTTACCAGGGTCTCGAGGTCAGGGGGATAATTCTGGCTGTCCGCCTTGGTCCGGAATGCGCCCCGGTCGGCTGCATCCTTATAACGGTCGATTGCGTCACGCATCTCCCACAAATCGATTCGCAGCTGGCGCTCTTTCTCCCGCTGGATGGTGAGCCGTGCCAGCGGCACCGCCATGGTCGTGAGAACTACCAGGATGGCTGAAGCGATGATCAACTCGAGGAGCGTAAAGCCCCGCTCGGGCCCCGCACGCTGCCCACGCTGAAATCTGTGAAGCTTCATCTTAAAATCCCGGATCGAGGACTCCCCGCGACGATCCTATTGCACGGTAACCGATGCCTGAGCACCATTCACCGTAATCGCCTGCAAACCGGGATCTCGCGCTCCGCCCCGAGTGATGGTCAGAGGAGTCTGACCGCTGGCCTTCGCTTGAAAAGTTAATGTGACCACTGTGCCTTGTCCAGAAACTCCTCCCGCTCCCGGCGGGCGCGTGGCCGTAATCTGCAACGTTCCGGTCGTCTCATCTTCGCGGTGCACCAGGGCCACGGCCTGGCCGTCCTGCGACAGGAATCCTCCATTGGATACGTTTACTAACTGCAGCTTGGCCGGATCGTAACTCATTTGCACCGGCACGGAATACACATTCTGTGCTCCGGAAATTAACAGGTTCACAACGAAGGTGTTGCCTTTCACCGCCGTGATCTGCCCCGGATCAAAGACGAAGCTTGCGCCCGCGTTTCCCGCCTGGTTCGGGCTTTGACCCGGTGGCTGCGTGGCTGGCACCGCGTTACCAGGCGTCTGGTTCGCCGGAGGCTGCACTGGACCGCCCGGAGTTGTCGGCGCTTGCGCTGGCGTGGCCAGATGGCCCACACGATGTAGTTCCACCACGTTCGCCGTACCAATGTCGAGCGCCCGCTGGTTCAACTCGCTTACCATTGTGCCGCGAATAATGTGTGGAGTGATGGCGAAGACCGTCTCGTCCTGCGAGTGATCCTGTGTCCGCTGCCCAAAAAGGTATCCCAGGATTGGAATCTGCGCCAAGCCCGGGATGCCGCTCAGCGACCTGGTCTGAGAATCATCCAGGATGCCGCCAATCAGGCTCGATTCCCCATCTCTGAGCCGAATTTCGTGTTCGATTTTTTTCTGCCCGATGATGGGCTGACTGATTCCGCCGATGCTCGACTGGCCGACCACCGATGAGATTTCCATGGTGATCTTCAAAGTAATTTCTCGATCGGAGTGCACGTGCGGAGTGACGTCGATGTTCACGCCGACGTCCAGATATTGAAACTGCGTATTGACGAGAGGATTGATTCCGACGCCGCCGATTCCGGGCTGAAACGATCCGGTCGCTACGGGCACGCGCTCGCCGATCTTCAGCGTCGCCTTCTGATTATCGAGCGCGCGAACCTGCGGATTCTGCAGCATCTTCGTATCGGTGTCACCCATCACTGCCGATAAATTTGCAGAGGGAATCGTCACCTGAAAATCGGTCGCATTCAGGTTGCCCAGAGTGTTCAGGCTTAGTCCTGTGCCGTTCGAGGGGCTAGTGGTAGTGGTTCCAGTCGTGGTTGTCGTCGGAGTGGTGGTGTTGATATTGCTCTGCAGAGTCACCGTGGCGCTGGTCGGCGGACTCAATCCCAGAGTGCGCGATTTGTCTTTGCTCACCTGCAATACCGCGATATCGACGATCACTTCCGGGCGCGCCTTATCCAGATCCTCTACCAACTTCTCTGCCAGCGCAATCTGGTCGGGCGTACCTCGCACTACCAGTGCATTCTGTGAGAGCAGTTGCTGCACGCGCTGCACGTCCAGCACGGCACGAATCGCGTTCACTACATCCTGCAACTCAGTAGGCTGCGACAAGTTCCCCAGGTAAAACGTCTTCAGGACGCTCTGCTCCAACTCCTTGCGCTTGGCGGGATTGTCCTGCGCCACAAAAATCGTATTGCTCGTCACCGGGCGCCAGAAGGTCTTCGAAGTCAGCGCCGTAATCTCAAGCGCCTCTTCCAGCGTCACGCCGTTCAACTCGACTTTGATGCGCCGCGACGTATAGTCAGGATCAAACAGGACGTTGATTCCAGCCAACTGCCCGATCGTCTGATAGATGACCTTGGAATCTTCGGTGAGCTTTACTGTGATCGGGACGTTCGAGATGGGAGCAAGTTCTACTGGACCTCCGGCTTCTCTGATCTTCCGCTCCAGGCTGTTGGGCGGACCTGCGGCCTGAGGCGGCGGATTCGTGGCGTCGTTGATCATCTGCAAGGTGCGCTTCAACTCCTGCTGCGCGATGAAAAGCGACGGATCGATCTGCGCCGCTTTTTGAAATTCAACGACGGCTTCCTGCAGTTTGCCATCTTCGCGCAGTCTCTGGCCCTTGTGGACAATTGTTGCGGCGGCCTTGAAGCGCATCCGCTCAAACGAAGACTTATAACGCAAATCTTTTGGTTTCAGATCATAAGCCTGCTTATAGAGGTCGTACGCGGCCTCAAAGTTCTCGCGGGCTTCGGCGTCCTGCCCTTTCTGGTAGAGACTTTTGGCCTTATCGGCAATAGCAGGCAGAATAATAACCACGACCAGCAGCAGCACTGCCGCGGGCTTCAGACGTCTCATTCGTCAGTCCTCGTCTATAAATCTTCGCCGGACAAGCAGTCGTTCCCCCCTACGGCCAGCGCACCGGGGACCGACTCGACGCAAAATTAGGAGCTTTTGCTGCGATTATAGCATCGCGTATGCAGGCACCCCATGTGATTGCAGTTGCGGCAGTTACACTCTTTAGTCTTAATCCTTAAGGGGACCGCCCCCCGACCTCGGTTTCAGGTCGGATCGATAGCCGACGGCCGACGTCGGAAGTCCGACGCCGGGAGCCGAAGCCTGATAGCCGAAGCGCGAAAGCCGCTGTTAAGATGATGCCGAAACCATTCCATGCCTCGCCAGTCCACACACCAGACCAAGCCCAGTCCTGAGAAAGCCCCGCGCCGCGAGCCTACCGCCTCAGGCCAGCGCGATGCTGCCGTTAATAGGATCGCTTCTCATAACTACTTCTTGCTGGAAAAATTTGAATGTGGAGTAGTTCTTACCGGAACCGAGGCCAAATCGGTTCGCGGCGGCCTTGCCAACCTCAAAGATTCTTACGGCCTGGTCAAAGACGGCGAACTCTGGCTGCTCAACGCCCACATCGGCCCCTACGAGCACGGCAACATCCACAACCACGCCCCCTTGCGCACCCGCAAGCTGCTCATGCACAAAGAAGAAATCCGCAAGCTGATTGGCAAGACGCAGCAAAAGGGACTGACCCTGATTCCGGTCCGCATGTACTTCAAGAACGGCAAGGTAAAAGTCGAACTAGCCCTGGCAAAAGGCAAGCAGTTGTGGGATAAACGCGAAACCGAACGGAGACGGACGGCAGACAAAGAAGCCAGAGAAGCCATCCGAAGCCGGAAGAGGTAAACCCGCAAGTTCACCACAGAGTCACAGAGACACAGAGAAATTCATGTTGGGGCCTGCTTGTGTGGGACGGACACTCCTGTCCGTCGCTTTTGACTTTTGTTTGTGATTTTGCAAGCTTTGGATTTTCTCCGTGATGAAGACTTATGTGAGGACAGCCGCCCTCGGCTGTCCAGCCGGGCAAAGCCCGGCAGTTTGCAGAGAAGCCTCGCCGTTCGATCGCTGTGATGATAGTTTGACGACCAAGTCGTGAATCACGTCATCAAAATAGCATTGTCATTCCGAGGCGGTTTTATCGCTGAGGAACCGGCTGTTCGCCTGCGGCGCCGAATCACCCGCCCAAGAATTTGCCGCTGATCCTAAAGCGGCAAGGCGGCGTATGATGATCAGCCGGCAGGCTACGGCAGAACCTCGATCCTCAACGATTCATTGATGAACGGCGCTAACTACGCTACAGTTCATTCGCCAGCATCTGGCACCTCACTCTTTGCGGCGATTGCTCGTCGCAATCAAAATGTAAATGATAATTTACATTTGTATTTAGTGACCCGGTCGTTTCTGAGCTATCTCGGAAACGTCAACAAAACTGGAGGGCGGCCGCCATCAAAACCGTTAGCCTGAAATCCGACATGCCGCTAGTCCACGAAGCTCTGCAGCGGCTCGACCGCGAACTCCATCTCGCGCAGCAGGCGAAAGCGCCCCTGCTCAAGCTCATCCATGGCTACGGCTCGACCGGGGCGGGCGGCGATATTCGCATCGCTGTACAAAAGCGTTTGCTGGAAATGGTTCAGACCGGACACATTCGCGCCTGCGTCTTCGGCGAGAGCTGGACTAAATCAGACGAGGTGTCGTGGAAGCTTTTGCAATCGCATCCCGAACTCAAGAGCGACTCCGACCTCGGCCGCCGCAATCTGGGAATCACCATCGTCTTGCTCTAGAAACCGAGTTTTCGGCATATAATGTTGCGACTTTGCAGGCTTGCTCCTTTTATGGGGAACCCGTTGCGCCTATCGCTCGACACGCGTGATGTAGGACGCGTCACCATCGTGCAATGCAGCGGGAGAATTGTTGCCGGTGGCGAGAGCGAGTCTCTGCGCGCGCATGTGGCCTGGCTATTGCGCGACCGCCGCGCCATCGTCCTGCACCTGGGCGAAGTAGGATTCATTGACAGCAGCGGCCTCGGCACGATTGTCCGCACGCTGACCAGCACCCGCCAGTCTCACGGAGACCTGAAACTTTGCAACGTGCCGGAACATGTGCGCAAGGTCTTGGAACTGTCGCACCTGACCAAGCTGTTCGACACGCACGAATCGGAGGAGAACGCCGTCGCCGCCTTCTACCGGCCTCGAGTTCGCTCTGAGGCGCCTGTTTCCAGCGACCGCAGCGTTCTGTGCATCGACTGCAACGCCGATGTTCTCGCGTATCTGCGCGAACTGCTGCGCCGCGCCGGTTACGACGTCCACACCAGCAGTCATTTGCGCGACGCGATGATCCTGATGCGCGTCACGCGTTTTGATCTCCTGCTGTCGGGCCCCGATGTCTCGGCCTCTCCGGCGACGAGGCAAGCCTTCCAGACCGCGTGCGCCAGCCTACCGGTGATCGAACTGGGCAGCGAGTTTTCCACTCAAGATGCAGGCGAAGCAGGCGCCAGATTGCTGGAACAAATCGTAGCCCGGCTCAATCAGAAGCTTTCCTGACTAGAGCAGCGGGCAGTCTATGAAGCTTGCGTCTCTGGCGGCGCAGTCACCGTCGCGGTAAATGGTTCTTTCGCGGGAGCTACTACGGACACGGGCGTGAACGACTGCACTCCAATCGGCTCTACCATATTCTCCAGGTAATAGGTCACCGCCACTCCCCGCTGCCAAAAGCGTGGGATCAGCAGCAATAGCAGCGTCAACTGGCTCACCACAGCGGCTCCAAAAACGCTGGCGGGAGGCACCAACTTCATCCACGCCCAAAGGCCCGCTACCAGCACAATCGCTGCCACAATTGTGGACACAACATAACTTCCCAGCAAACGGCCCAAGCTTCGCCAGGTATGCCGGAAGCCCGCGCCAATTGATCTGCCCACTGCGGGTTGGTCGCCCAGGACTACATCTGTCTGCGCCAGATCAAACCAGATTCGCAGCGCCGTCATGATCAGAAAAATTACGAGCAGAGTCGCCATCGAAACGTAGAAGGGCAGCAATTCATTCGTGCTCTCCTCCGCCGCCTTCAGCAGCGCGCTGCGAATGCCGATCAACGCTGCCGCCGCAGCGGCCATCACGACTGCAGCCACAATCATCAGCCGAAGAAACCGCCACAAATTCCGCCCGCAGGTGCGGAAAAAATCCTCGCACGGCAGCCTATAGGTCGAAGCGTAGCCTTGTAGCACTCCGGGCAAAAACAACGCAGTCAGGAGAAGGAAGAAAAAGGCGAAATGCATGGCCGGGGCGGCCGAGGCGAGGGTCGGCCCAAATTCCGGCCGCCCCAACATCTCATACACCACCCCCACATCAAATCCGTTCACCAGTCGATCCGCGTGCAAGCTGTGATCGAGAATCTGGTGGACCTGATTATTGAACGCGCCGGCCCCGAACCATGCCAGAGCCACATTCAGCAAGTAAAACCAAAAAATGTACCGCTTGTTGTGCCTCACCCTGCTCAGGCCGCCGCTCAAAAGACTTTGATGTTCACGCATGCGTATTTATCGATCTCCCAACATCACCGGCCGACGCCCAAGCTCTAGCTGAAAGAGGAAGTCCGGTTTTTCAAGCTACCCACCACGCCAGCGCCTGGCTGATCCATTGGCTCATAAACATAAAATAATTCTCCAGCTTGCGCGCCGGCTTTGCATTGGCTCCGACCGTATAGCTGTTGTTGAAGTCGTTGCGATCAATGTGGACGTGGTGCTCCGGATCAATCTCCGCCGAAACCACTTGCGCCTTCTTCTCGTATTCAAACTTCGTCCAGCGGCTCACGCCATCCCAGTGTTCGCGAACTTTTTCGCCACTATCGAACTTGATTTCCACCTCAACCGGCATGACGAAATCTTCTTTGCGCTGCAACCAGACAGAGCAGCGATAAAGAGTCTCGTTGTCATCTTTCTGGAAGGCATTTCTCTTCTGCTCATACCAATTCACCGGATAAGACTCGACCTTCGACACTTTGTAATCCATCACCTGAGAGCCGTAGATAGCTTGATTGAAGTACCAGCGCAAATCTCTACCCGAGACTTCCTCGATTGTCCTCAGAAAATCTTCCTTCGTGGGATGCGTAAAGCGATATTTCATAAAGTAAACGTGCATCACCTTCTGCATCGTCTGTTCGCCGATGATGCCTTCCAAAGTGAGCAGCACACTCGCCGTCTTGCCGTAGGTAATTCCGCCGTAGGAGCCGAGACTGTAATAGTCGTACGCCTTTTCTGCGATCGGATCGACGTCCGCCACGCGCATATAACCGAGACGTTGTTCCTCCCGCTCACCTCTTGTAACTCCAGCCAGATTGATAATCGATGTGTTCTTGCCGAAAATCGAATCCATAACCTTCACTTCGGTATAGCTGTTAATACCCTCGTCCATCCAGGCATCTTCAAATTCATTGGTGGCTACCATTCCGTACCAATACTGATGTCCGAACTCGTGCGCAACAACCACCTCCGGATCGTAGTAACCCTCCGGCATCCACCAACTGGTTTCGCCTGTGATAAAAGTAGGGTATTCCATCCCGCCAGCTTCCGAACCTGGTTCCGGATCAACCAAAGTGATCGTCTTGTATGGATAAGGTCCGTACCAACTCTCAAAAGTTTCCAGCGACTCTCGCAGGATTTTTACATGCCGCTCCACCTGTCTCCAGTGCGCGGGCTGCATCAGGATGCGCATCTGCACCGGGCCCATCTGCCCCTGGAACACATTCTCTTTCACTTTGTAGCGCGGACTTGCGGTCCAGGCAAAGTCGTGAATGTCGTCGCCGTGAAATGTTAGGGTCTTCGTGTTATCCGCGTTACTTACCTCACCAACCTTGATGCCGCTTGCGCCCACCACCTCGAATTGGGGCAGGGTCAGCTTGACGTCATACACTCCGAAGTCGGCGAAGAACTCTGTCGTGGCGTGATACTGATGGCAGTTCCACGCGCCATGCCACCACACACCGACTTTCGGAAACCATTGCCCGCCCAGCACGAAATCACGCTTCCATCCCGAACGTGCCTGGGTCTCGGGAAATTTTGTCTGAAATGCGATCCGGAATTGCACGAACTCCCCCGGCGCAATCGGCCTGGCGAGATGCACATCTGCGACGGTCTTGTCGTCCTTGTTGCCGTCATCGGGCTGAACGTACAGCAGCTGCGCAGTTAAATCGCCCTGACCCATAACCATCAGGCTCTTGATTTCTTCCGACCCATAGTCATCGGCGTCCCATTCCTCGTAGGTAGTGTCGTGGCTATCCGCAACCTTGGCCTCGCGCACCCAGGTAGAGTTCGGCTGAAATGCATTCTGATAAAGATGAAACGGGAAATGGTCGAGTGCCTGCCCCGTCAAGTTGTGATAGGTCAGCACCTCGTTGGCGTCGACGACGTGTGTCGATGCGTCGTACTTCGCATTTATTTCGTAGTGAACGACGCGCTCCGACATTGGTTTCGTCGAATTGATGGCCAGCGTAGTGTCAGGAATCGCAAGATCCCCGGCCCCATTCGAGGGAGTGGGCACCCTCTCGTTTGCATTTTTTATCAAAGATGTGTTCTTGTCCATTACATCCGGCGCGGTCGTCCGGGCCGCATGTTCGCGCACGGCAATCGAAATCGCGATCACTGAAATCACCGGAAGAAACACAATTACCCACCGCATTTTCATGAACGAACCCCTACTTCAGTTATGGGATGGATCATACCCCACATTGTCGGATCCCGTCCTCGACACCATAGAAGCTCAGCGGGGGTGACATGGCAGCGGAGGCGATTTTGACTACTGTTTGGGAATCGCTCCGCGAAGGACCGTGACGACCTGCTCGACGGTCCGGTTGGCGGTATCAATCACAATATGCTCGCGGTTCCATGGGCGGTAGTCTCGTGAGACTATGTCTTGCCAAGTAAGGGACCGCGATCTGGGAATGTCGGATATACGTGTTTCCACCCGATGCTGATGTTCTTTGGTGTCTGAACAGGTGACCTCGATTTCAACGGCAGATACCTGGGCACGGTTCGCGACTTCGACCCACGCATCGCGGGAGAGCGGAATAGGATTCACTGAGTCTGCAATCACTGTCCTGCCGATACGGAGATTGTCCGCGGCGACTGCGTTGCCCACACGATAGCCAGCATCGTTGATTGGCGAGCTGAGCACCCCTGAATCCAAAATCGCCGCCTCGATAGAATCGATACGCACATGAACTGCACCTAGCTGGCGGGCAAGTTCTCGCGCAATGGTCGTTTTTCCAGTACCTGGCAGGCCGCCAAGGATGATGAGCATGGTGAGTTCCCATTATATTCTTGGACCGTAGTCAGACCTGGAACAACTGCGGCGGCCGATATCTTTGAGCTAAGTGATTGGTTTGGCAGTGGTGCACGGGCGGTGCGGTCACCAAGATTGGACTGGACCTACGCCGCTGAACAGCAACGAAGGGAAGCACATGGTTGCTTTATCCGCCTTCACTGTCTCGCATCCCAAAACGTAGGAGATCAGGCGGATTCAGCCCGCTTGGGCGTACGCGAGCGTGGTTTTGCATTGCTTGTAGCCACGAGCAGTGAGTCGAATGACCCCTCGAACCTCTTCGTCGAGGAATCCTTCGTTTCTCAATTCAGCAATGGCCAGGCGAGCCAGAGAAGAATCCAGGGTTTGCCTCGACAAGGTAACGAATTGGCGCGGATCCTCTTCGTACCGGAGGACCAGTGTGACGCGGAGCCCGTCGTGGATGTTTTGCCAAGTCATAACTCGATGTTATGTAGACAAGCGGCTTCCAGGAATGGCCCTCCGGTGCCAGTGCCGGGTTACTTATGTTCATTCTTGCGTATGTCCTCTCGCGTGCCGAACCGGACCCACCATGCCGCAGCATTGCGGTCGAACCTCTCTGTAGTGTCCAAGCTTGCGCAATTCCCTCCCCGCCGACGATACTGGAGTGTCCCTTAAAACGTCTTGTGACTATGAAAACGACAATCTCTCTTTCTACGCCCGCTCAACTCGAAACCGAATCTCTCGTCGCCATTGTGCTGGACCACTCTGAAAAAGAACACTCTGAAAAAGAACAGAAGAACAAAGACGCCAAACCTCAGCTCCAGCTAGCGACCGGCGATGGCGCACTGCAACCTGTCGCCGCCGATCTACTTTCCAGCGGCGAAGTGAGCGGTAAGCCCTTCGAAATTAACCTGCTGCACAAGCCCGCTGGATTGAAGGGCAAGCGCCTCTTGCTGATCAGCGGCGGCGCGGCAAAAAAGTTCACCAGTTACGATTTGCGACGCCTCGCCGGAGCCGCGGCTCGCGCGCTGAAGTCGCGCGGTATCCGCAGCTTCGCTTTTATCGCTCCGCCAAACATTCCGGCCGAGGAGGCGGTGCGAGCCATTGTCGAAGGCGCGTTGGTCGGCAACTTCGATCCCGATTACTACCGCAGCGACCGCAAAGATCAGAAGATCGATGCGCTCACCATCCTCGCCAGCGGCAACAGTGATCAAGCCGCACTGGAGAAGGTTGCCAGCCAGGCGCAAATCATTGGGGAATCGCAAAACTTCACGCGCGATCTGGTGAACGAGCCTTCCAATCGCATGACTCCGACCATTCTTGCCGACCGTGCGAAAAAAATGTGCCAGGAGGTCGGATTGCAATGTGAGGTGTACGGCGCCGACAAGATCAAAGAACTGAAGATGGGCGCCTTCTGGAGCGTCGCTCAGGGCTCCGACGAACCGCCCGCACTGATCGTGATGAAGTACGACCCCGCCGGCGCGCCTGCGAAACCGGTCTTAGGCCTAGTCGGGAAAGGAATCACCTTCGACACCGGCGGAATCTCCATCAAGCCCGCCGACGGCATGGAGAAGATGAAATACGATATGGCTGGCGGCGCAACGATGATCGGCGCCATGCGTGCCATCGCACTGCTGAAGCCGAAGGTGAAAGTTATCGGCATCGTGTGCGCCACCGAGAACATGCCCTCCGGCAAAGCTCAGAAGCCCGGCGACGTGCAAATTGCCATGTCGGGCAAAAGCATCGAAATCATCAATACTGACGCTGAAGGCCGTCTCGTGCTCGCCGACGGCCTCTACTACGCACGCCAACTCGGCTGCACCCATCTTGTGGACGCGGCCACTCTTACCGGAGCAGTCGTGGTCGCCCTCGGCTATGCGAATGCCGGAGTATTTGCCAACGACGATGCGATGTATGAGCGCTTCCACAAGGCGAATGCCGAAGCCGGAGAGAAAATGTGGCGTCTGCCTCTCGACGACGAATACAAAGAAAACATCAAGTCCACAATCGCCGACATCGTGAACTCCGGCGGACGCTGGGGCGGCGCCATCAATGCAGCCATGTTCCTCAAAGAGTTCGCCGAAGACACACCTTGGATTCATCTCGACATCGCGGGCACAGCATGGATGGAGGACCAGAAACCTTGGATCGCGAAAGGCCCGTCCGGAATCGCACTACGCAGTCTGGTTGAGTTTGTAAAGGGTTTCGCAAATTAGGAACTCGGCATTCGGCTTCCGACGCAGCCTTCCGGACACCGGAAGTCGCCTTTTTTTTCTCTGACAGCCTTTCGCATACGCACCGCATCCTAAGCGCTGGGAACGGCAGCGTTGAGCGGCTGTTATCGCTAGGAGGCATATCTTGAAAGCTCTGACCGTGGTGGGACTTGTGGTGCTGGCGCTGGGGATAATCTCATTCTTTGTTCCGTTCCCACACTCCGAACATCACGGCGTCCGCGTCGGTGACGCGCATGTTGGTATTACCACTCGCGACGACCAGAAAGCCCCGCCCATCGTGAGCATTGTTCTGGTTGTCGTGGGGGCCGGTTTGATGATTGCTGGGGGAAAGAGTTAGCTGCCGTACGCACCGCCGCAGGGAGGTCTACTTCGCTACTGCCCGATCGAACGCCGTCTCCAGTTTCGTAACCAATGGCGATTCGCCCCGCTGCAGTCCGCTGCGCCCCATCGTGCGCCACAGATACTGATTTCCCGGCCAACCGTGCACGTCATAGACTGCAAGAACATCTTCTGAAGGACGGCTCATCACCATTAGCACAATGTCGGCCTGCCAGGGCTCATACACTACGATGAACTTACCCCACTTCTGCATCGCGTCCTGTACAGTACTGATCGCCTGCCGGTCCTCAGGAAGAAGATTAGGATTAAATTGATCGCCATCGTAGCTCGTCACATATACGTAACGGGCATTCACCAGCGTGCCAGGAAATGCCGGTGTATTCTCCGCCTGGGGAGTTTTCGGTGTGGCCATGGCCATCGTCGCCGCCATCAAAAACACGATGAAGGCGATACGCGGGATAATTTTGTTTTTCATAAGAGTGTAAGAGTTACGCCGGACTTTGGCTTTTCAATAACTTAGATGCGTCGACGACGCCGGCGTTGCCCGACGTAACAAGCCCAAGTAAGAAGCGCATCAATCCCCGAATCTCACTGCCGCGCGAGCCTTCGCCTTCGCGGCCTCTTCCTCTCGATTCTTCGGAGGAGCCGTAGTTTCAAGAGAATGCAGAAGCCGGGACGCAACGTCGGCGATTTCATCGACCGCAGTCAGAAAGGGCCCTTCGTTCGCCTTCGACGGCTTGTTAAAGCCGCTGATCTTTCTCACGAATTGCAGCGAAGCCGCGCGAACTTCTTCAGCATTCACCGGAGGATCGAAATTGAATAAGGTTTTGATATTTCTGCACATTCCGCATGACCTCGACTCTGGGACTCAGAGCTTCGTAACTCAGAGCGTCGTGAAGACAGTAATTTTTTCTGAGTTTCTTAAGCTGAATCGCCTCGAAATATTTTCTCACGTAGAAGAAATAAGGCGTCAAGTGCGCACTCTCCACAACTCGATAGAATCGCGCCCCCGCGGCTGGATTGCGGCACTCACTTCGCCTCGCGCACCTTCGCCACAACTCCGCGAACGGCTTCAACTACCACACCGGGCTGGTCGAGCTGGATGTAATGCCCGCTGCCCTTGGCAATCACTTGCGAGCCCCGGCTCGAGAGCTGCACTAACTCTTTCTGCATCTGACTCCAGGCATCATTGGCAGGCTTGACCAGGTCCTCCGGCAAATCCGGCTGAGGCTTGTCAGGATCGTGCGAGAGCACGGCCAGCGGCATGTCCCTGAGCAAACCAGTGGACCCGGTTTGGGCAGCGCTCTTTGCGATTGCCTTCAGTTCTGCCACGCTTTCGTGCACGCTGTGAAAATTGCACTCGGCTGCGCGAACTTCCGCATCATCGCCACAAAATCCCAGGATGCGAGGCAAACCGAAAGGCATGGTGAATTTCAGGAACTCCTGCTCCCGTAGCCAGGTGGCATCTAGATCGTTTAGGGCGGCTGGGAAACGCTTCTGCTGCTCTGGATGCGACGAGTCGACCAGCACCATCCCGGCAACCTCGCTGCGATAAAGGCTCGCGAAGAGTCGCACATCGAATCCGCCCATCGAATGGCCGACGAGGACGTAAGGCGGAGTGATTCCCGCATTGTGGAGAAGCGTATGCAGTTCCTCTGCGATGTATCTGCTGATGCGTGGGTGCGGACTGGCATCGCTGTAGCCCAAGCCGGCGCGGTCGTAAGAACACACACGAGTAAACTGTGCAATCAGCGGCTGCACTTGACGCCAGGAAATATAGCTATCGCCAAGGCCCGAGTCGAGAATGACGGTCGGCGTTCCCTGCCCCGCGCAGTCGATGTGCATTTTATAGCCACCGACGTCAACCAGCTGGCCGGGCATCAGATGGGCTTGCCTATCGCGGGCGGAGGAAATGGATTGGTAGACCGCTCCAGTAATGGCGATCAGGATAAACAAAACGAGGATTCCCGAGGCGATATGACGAAGCCAGTGGTGTGTTTGCGTTGAGGAATTAGAGGATGACATTTTCTTTGCATCGAGAAGTGAGCGCGCACGCGCAAAGCCCGCTTACATAATTGGCGGTACTGCAATTCCCATCACAGCCAGTGTGCGAATCAGTTCGCGGCGCACAACGAAGACTGTAGCCAGCAGAAATTGTTTTCGCTCTTCATCGGCCTCGCTCAGGATGGGATGCCGATGGTAAAAAGTGTTGAATAGTTGCGCCAACTGGAAAGCGTGTTTGGCCAGGTGCGCGGGCTCCGTGGTCTGGATGCATTGATTCACGACGTAGGAAGTCTTCGACGAGGCGAGCCACAGCTCCCAAATCTCCGTGCCACTTTCTCCCGTCAAAAATTCCCCGAGGTCGGCAGGCGATATTTTACTCGCAACTTCATCACCGAATTTGTCCGGATCAATCCCAGCTTTCTTGAAGATACTCGTGGCGCGAACCACGGCGTATTGGGCATAGGGCCCGGTCTCGCCTTCGAAACTAAGCGCTTCTTTGAAGTCGAAAGCCATCACCGATTGCTTGGTGAACTTCAGCATGAAATAGCGCAGCGCTCCGATCGCGATTTGAGTGGCGATCGACAGCCGATCACCATCGCTGAGTTGGGGATGCCGCGAGTCAACTTCGTTCTTGGCGGAAACGATCAACTGATCGAGCAGATCGTCGGCTTTCACGCCGAAACCCTTGCGGCCGCTGACCTCGATGTAAGAGCGCGTCTTATCTTCATCGCTGAGCGCGTATCCAAGGTCAGCCGCGCAGCGCGGTGTAAGCGCAACCATCTCGTAAGAAAAATGCGTGTAGTGGTCTGCGGCTTCGTTGTGACCAAGCCCGCGCAGCGCCTCAATCACCGTGTTTTGCGCTTCAGATTGGCGGGCGTCAATCACATTGTAGATTTCGGCAACGTCGCCGAAGTGAGGATGATCCTTCTCGCCTTGGGTGGACGAGATCCAGCATTCATGCTGGTTGGGATAGCGATAAAATTTCCGGTAACCGAAGTCGCGCCCCAGCAAACCGAATTTCCACATGTGATACGCGATGTCTTTGCCCACGTAGCCGACAGTGCCGTTGGAGCGGACGATTACTTTCTGATCCTCCTCGGAAATCTTCTGTGATTCCTCTGTGTCCTCCGTGGTAGAGATTGTCCCGGCGCGCCGCATCACCCAGCAGCCCTTGTTCTTCCCTTCACTCTCGTAAGTGAGCACCCCCGAATCTTTGAGCTTGGTAAAAGCCGCGTCCCAAAAATGCAAATGCAGAATTTCACTTTCGCGCGGAAGAAAATCATATTCGATATCGAGGCGATCCATGGTTTCCAGATGCCGGCGCAGCACAGCCGTAGAGATCAACTCAGCGATAGCGGCCGTTTCGCTGGAGGCGTCTTCTATCCCGTGCAGCGTTTGAGCGCGCACTTGCAAATTCTGCTTGTCCTGCTCGTACCACTGCGAGACACGAGCGTAAAGGTCCCAGCAGTAGTAATCGAATCGAGGCTGTCGCGTGAGGGCTTCGACTTCAGCGCGGGACTTTTTCTCGATCTGTGTGAAGCCCACAACCACGTCGGCAACCTGCACTCCGGTGTTGTCAATGTAGTTCTGAACATCGACTTCCCGGCTCGCAAAGCGCAGCAGGCGCACAAACGTATCGCCGAGAATGGCATTACGCAGATGGCCGATGTGAGCAGCCTTGTTGGGGTTAATGCTGGTGTGTTCGACGAGAACTTTTCCCACAGGAATTTCGGCAGCCGGCTTCTGATCGGCCGCAAGGGCCGCCGCCATCCACCCTCGGTCGATTTTGACGTTCAGGTATCCCGGAGGCGCAACCCGCATTTCCGCGATGCCCTCGATCGGGCCGATCTCACCGCGAATGGCTTCCGCAATCTTGAGCAGCGCTGTACGCAGGGACTTAGCAAAAGGAAAAACCGGAATGGCGAAATCGCCGAGCTCCACCTTCGGAGGCTGTTCGATAACCACACTCGGCAGAGTGGCTCCCGGATAGCGGCGCAGAAGAAACTCGCGAATGTATTGAGCCAAACGCTGTTCAACGTGACGATACAAGGCTTCCCTCTAAACGATTCCAGAAGGTAGTGATTCTAGCAGAGCGCGCAGCAGGCGCAGGTTTGACGAAGCAGGATGGCTTCCCTATGATAAAAAATTGGTCGCTACTCGATTGTCGTTGGTAATCTCCAAACTCCGAAAGTGTTTCACCTCACCAAGGACGAACGACTAACGACCTACGACGGTTCCCATGCGCATAGCCTACCTTGAGTGCTTTTCCGGCATGAGCGGCGACATGTTCATGGGCGCGCTCGTGGATGCTGGCGTTCCGCCACAGACGCTACAAGACACGGTGGCGGCCCTGAACGTTGGGGCACGGCTGGAGATTTTGCGTGTAATGCGCAGTGGGATTTCAGCTACCAAGGTCGATGTGTGGATCGATGGAAAAAAAGATTTGCCGCGCGAGGAACATTGGAGGGAACAGCACGATCACCTGCATCATCAAGAGCATGCGCACGAAGATGGGCATTCCGGACACTCGCATCACGATGAAGTATCGCCGGCGGATCGCGCGCTCCAGCATGAGCGTTCACACTCCCATGAGCATAGTCGCGGGCTGAACGAAATTCGACAGATTATTTCCGCGGCTCCGATTTCGGCCACCGCGAAGAAGACAGCGATCACCATCTTCGAGGTGCTGGGGCAGGCGGAAGCGAAGATTCACAATACTTCCATCGACAATGTCCACTTCCACGAGGTCGGCGCCGTCGATGCGATGGTTGATATTGTCTGCGCGGCTGTGGGCGCTGAAGCACTGGGAGTTGATGAGATTATCTGTTCGTCGCTGAATGTCGGTGGAGGCACGGTGAAGTGTGCGCACGGAAGTTTTCCTGTACCGGCCCCGGCGACAGTCGAACTGCTGTCGGGCGCGCCTGTGTATTCATCCGGCGTGCAGGCGGAGTTAGTCACTCCCACGGGCGCGGCGATTGTGAAAACACTTGCATCGCGCTTCGCTTCATTTCCGGAGATGACGATTCAAAGATTCGGCTACGGTGCAGGATCGCAAGATTTTCCGGGGCATCCAAATGTTGTGCGGCTGATGATCGGAGAAACGATCGGAGAAACGATTGGGGAAACGGCCACGATCGCTCGCGCCTCCCAAACCGCGTCGGAGACCATCACGGTGCTGGAAGCGAATCTCGACGATCTGAATCCACAGGTCTTCGGTTATGTGATGGACCGATTGCTGGAAGAGGGCGCCCTCGATGCTTTCGCAATGCCAGTACAGATGAAGAAAAATCGCCCAGGGGCGGTGCTCACTATCCTGTGCAAACCGGAGGACGCGAACAAGTTCGCGCAGCTGCTTTTCGCGGAGACGACCACGCTGGGCGTTCGGCGGCGTGAAGAAATGCGACAGACGTTATCGCGACGCTGGGAAAATGTAGAAACCCCATGGGGTGAGGTGAGAATTAAGATCGGCAGCATGAATGGGACGGTCACCAACTACGCGCCGGAGTATGAAGATTGCCGGCGCATCGCAGCGGAGAATCACGTGCCGCTGAAGCAGGTGATGCAGGAAGCCACGCGAGCTTACACCGTAACTGTCGCCCGCAAGACTCCCGTGATCCGATGATTGAACGAGCAATGCTCGAACAAAAAAATGCTCGAACAAAAATGGCCGAACAAGAAATGATCGAAGAGAAAACCATAGGCGAAAAAATCAGCGCGGTTCAGGCCAGCTACGACATCCTGGCGGATGAATACGTCCGGCACGTTTACGACGAATTGCAGCACAAGCCAATGGACCGCCAACTGCTCGATCGATTTGCGGACGGCGTTCGCGACACCGGGCTGGCATGTGATCTGGGCTGCGGGCCCGAACAAGTGGCTCGCTATCTTCACGAGCGCGGGGTTGAGGTCTGCGGCGTGGACTTG
Organism: uncultured Acidobacteriota bacterium; assembly: GCA_963717205.1. Taxonomy (GTDB): domain Bacteria; phylum Acidobacteriota; class Terriglobia; order Terriglobales; family Acidobacteriaceae; genus Sulfotelmatobacter. Next base: position 145,167 of record CAVQVP010000006.1, read on the forward strand.
TCACCGGCCATGGTTGAGCGCGCCCGCCAACTCAATCTCGGCATCGAGTTCCGGACGGGTAATATGACCGCCCTCGATGTGCCCCATGAGGTTTGGGCGGGGATCACCGCGTTCTACGCCATCGTCAACCTGCCGCCTGCCGACGTCATGCAGGCCTTGCGCCAGATGAATCGGGTGCTGCGCCCTGGAGGGCTGCTCCTGCTGAGTTTCCACGTCGGCGAAGAGATTCTGCACGTGGAGGATCTGTGGGGCTGCGCGGCGTCTCTCGATTTCTATTTTTATCGCAGCGAAGATGTGGAGGGTTATCTTCGCCGTGCCGGTTTCGAGGTCGACGAAGTCATTGAGCGTGAGCCCTATCCTCCAGAAGTCGAATACCCGAGCCGGCGAGCTTACATTTTCGCACGCAAGCCGTCCCGGAAAACCACAACCGCATGAACAAGAAGTTCTACATCACGACACCGATTTACTACGTCAACGCGCGGCCCCACATCGGCCACGCGTATACCACGATTGCCTGCGACACGATTGCGCGCCGGCAGCGCCTGCTGGGCGCGGAGACATTTTTTCTGACCGGAACCGATGAGCACGGACAGAAGATCGAGCGCGCGGCGCAAGCTGCAGGGAAAACTCCGCAGCAGTACGCCGATGAAATTTCGGCGGAGTTTCGCCGACTGTGGAAGCGGATGGGCATCTCGAACGACGATTTCATCCGCACCACGGAAGACCGTCATCAGAAGCGCGTGCAGGAACTTTTTCGCCGCATTCGCGACAACGGCTACATCCACAAGGGCACTTACACGGGACAGTATTGCGTCTCGGACGAACTCTATGTCGACGGTGCGCAACCGGGCGATCCTTGCCCAACCTGTGGGCGTATCACTGAAACGGTGAAGGAAGAAAACTACTTCTTCAAGCTCTCGATGTTTCAGGACAAGCTGCTCGCTCTTTACGCGAATCCGGAGTTCATTCGTCCCGAGGCTCGGCGCAATGAAGTGATCTCGTTCGTGCGCTCGGGATTGCGTGACATGTCAATCAGCCGCTCGACCTTTGCGTGGGGCATTCCCGTACCCGACGATCCCAGACAGGTGATTTACGTCTGGTTCGACGCTCTGGCGAATTACCTCACTGCGATTGGTTACGGATCTTCCCACGCGGGCGCGCAGGAGGCGTTCAAGAAATTCTGGCCCGCCGATGTGCAGATGATCGGAAAAGAAATTGTCCGCTTCCATTGCGTGTACTGGCCGGCGTTTTTGATGGCGGCAGGCCTGCCCGTACCGAAGACGATCGTGGCCCATGGCTGGCTGCTGTTTGAAGAGAGCAAAATGTCGAAGTCGCGCGGAAACATCGTGCGCACAGAGACGATTCTCGATGTGCTGGGTGCGGACGCCTTGCGCTATTTTCTGCTGCGCGAAGTCGTCTTTGGGCAGGATGGATCGTTCTCCTTCGATGCGCTGGTACAGCGCTACAACTCCGACCTGGCGAATGGGCTGGGAAATCTCGCCAGCCGTACGCTGACCATGATCAATCGTTACTTCAGGGGCGAGGTTCCTTATCCATCGCACACCGCGTCGAAAACTGCGGCCGATGATTCGATTGCCCAACAAGCACGCCTGGTTATTCGAGAATTCGGGATTTTGTTCAATGACTTTCAGTTTTCGCGGGCTTTGGAGAGCGCGTGGAGCCTCGTCGCGGCGGTGGACAAGTACATCGTTGAGAATGAACCGTGGGCGCTGGGAGAAAAGCAGGATGAAGATGGCCGCTCTCGTTTAGCCACCGTGCTTTACACCGCAGCGGAAGCGCTGCGGATCGCGACAGCATTGGCGCACCCCGTGATACCTGAGGCGACGGCGAAGATTTGGACGCAACTGGGGTTGGCGGACATCAAGAAACTCGATCTAAATAAATTGTCCTGGGGACAATTGCCTTTGGGCACAAAGCTGGGTGAGGTGCAGCCGGTGTTTCCACGCGCCGATAAGAGCGCCGTCGAACGGATGCAGAAGATGGAAGAGGATCAGAAACCCGCCGCGGCTGTAGCTGAGACTCCAACAGTCGAAAATGGGGTACTGGAGAACGCGTCGGTCCCGCCGCCGGCAACGGTTCCGGCAGCGGATCAAAAAATTTCGATCGATGACTTCAGCAAGATCGAGTTGCGGGTTGGGCTTGTGAAAGTCGCCGAGAGAGTGCCCAAGGCTGACAAACTCTTGCGCCTCGAAATCGATATCGGAACGGAGGTGCGGCAAGTGCTGGCCGGAATCGCCGAAGCGTACGCGCCGGAAACTTTGATCGGGCGCAAAGTTGTGATCGTGGCCAATCTCGCGCCTAGGAAACTGCGCGGGATGGAATCGAACGGAATGATCGTCGCGGCATCACTTGACGGCGGGAAACCCGTGCTGGCGGGCTTTTTAGAGGATGTGCCGGTGGGAGCGAGGCTGAAATAAAAATCCGGACCTCGGACATCGGACCTCAGCCAGCCCCACTGATCTGAGACAAACGTCCGCAGTCTGCGGTCCGAGGTCTGATTTCCATGTTCGTAGATTCTCACGCTCATCTCGATGGCCAACAGTTCGATTCCGACCGCGAACAGGTCATCTCACGGGCGCGGACCGCCGGAGTACAAACTATAGTGGCCATCGGAAATGGCGACGGTCCCGAGCATGTAGATTGCGGAATTCGTCTGGCGGAAAACTACGACTTCATCTATGCGACCCTCGGAATTCATCCACACGAAGCCAGACTTGCGGACGACGCCGCATATCAAAAAATGGAGCGCCTTGCGAAGCATCCCAAGGTAATTGCGTGGGGTGAAATTGGTTTGGACTATTATTACGATCACTCGCCGCGCGATGTGCAGAAAAAAGCTTTCACCAGGCAAATGGAGCTAGCAGCTGCGGCGAAGCTGCCCATCGTGATTCACTGCCGCCCCTCGGAGGACAGCGACAATGCCTGGGACGATTGCCTCTCTCTGATGCGGGATCACTGGGCATCAAACGGACTCGGAGGAATTCTGCACTGCTTCACCGGCAACTGGACGCAAGCCCGGAGCGCCCTCGACATGGGCTTCATGATTTCATTCGCAGGCAATGTGACCTTCCCGAAAGCACAGCAAATTCGCGACGCCGCGCTCCAGGTCCCACTGGAGCGCATGCTGATCGAAACGGATTCGCCCTACCTAGCCCCGGTTCCGCATCGCGGCAAACGCAACGAGCCGGCTTTCGTGAAAGAAACGGCGCGGAAGCTGGGCGAGTTGCGAACGATGACGCCAGAGGAACTCGGTCAACAGACGAGTCGCAATTTCTACAATTTTTTCAAATTGGTTGAAACCGCTGAAAGCAAAATTTCGGCGTTTTAAGCCGTTCCGGGAGCCTTTCTTCTGGTACCCTCAATAGTCATATTCCTTCATTTCAGAAAGAATTGAAATCCGATGCCCGAGAATACCTTCGACATCGTGAGCAAGATCGACCTGCAGGAGGTCTCAAACGCCATCCAGCAGGCGCTGAAGGAGATCCACACCCGTTTCGACCTCAAAGATTCCAAGTCAAATATCGAACTGGAAAAAGATGCCATCGTCCTGCACTCGGCCGATGAATACAAGCTGAAGGCTGTCAACGATGTCCTGCAGCAGAAACTGGTCAAACGCGGGGTCTCGTTGAAGGGATTGACTTATGGCGCCGTTGAACCAGCCGCGGGCGGCACGGCAAAGCGCCGCGTCACCATGCAGCAGGGTATTGCCATCGAAAAAGCGCGGGAGATCGTGAAGCTGGTCAAGGATTCCAAGAAAAAAGCGCAAGCTTCGATCCAGGGCGATCTCGTAAGGATTAGCAGCAAAGACCGGGATACGCTGCAGGAAGTAATAGCGATGTTGCGGCAGCACGATTTCGGAATCGACTTGCAGTTTACGAATTACAGAACGAATTGAGCACGACCTTCAAAGCAGCGTACGCAGACACCTGCCGCGGAGGAACTGGGAAACAGATCGAGAGCCCCATTTTGAGCGCACCGGCCATCGTTAACGCCAAAGAAGTTTTCGACCTGCTGCACGACGATCTTGCGGCCCTCGAGGACGAGTTCGGGCAAGATACGATCTCGGGAGTTCTGGCGATCACGGAGATTGGAGAATATTTGCGAGCCGGGGGAGGCAAGCGTATCCGTCCCGCGCTTCTCTTTCTTGCTTCCAAGCTCTTCCAGTACGAAGGTCGGGGGGCTGTGCGGTTAGGCGCGGTAGTCGAGATCATTCATACTGCTACGCTCGTGCACGACGACATCATCGACGAAGCCAAGACACGCCGAGGCCGTCCCGCAGCCAACACTCAATGGGGCAACTCGAAGTGCGTGCTGGCCGGCGACTGGCTGTACATGCAGGCTTTCAAAGTTGCAGTACAGGAGCGCAACTTTCGCATCCTCGACACGCTGATTGAGTTGACCCAGCAAATGGTTGAAGGTGAACTGCTGCAGATGGAAAAACTGGGGAACTCCATCTCGCTCGATGAGTATTTCGATTTGATTTTCCGCAAAACGGCTTGCCTGTTCTCCGTGTGCATGCGCCTGGGAGCGATTCTCGGGGGAGCGAGCGCCGCGCAGGAACAAGCTCTGAGCCAGTATGGGCGCGATCTGGGCATGGCATTTCAAATCGTGGATGACGTGCTTGACCTGACCGGCTCCGAAGATGTGCTGGGCAAGCCTGTGGCCAGCGATCTGCGCGAGGGCAAAGCGACCATGGCGGTGATTCACTCGCTCGAGCGCTGCACGGCCGAGGAACGGGAGAAGATCGAAACCATCCTGCGCGACCGGGCTTTCAATGGCGTGACTCATGCACAGATCATGGAGATCCTGCAGCGCTACGGATCGCTGGAGGCCGCAACCGCCCGCGCCGCGCGCTATGCGGAGTCGGCGCGGAAAGCAATCTGCCCCTTCCCCGACTCCGAGATCAAGCGGGCGCTGCTCTGGGCGCCGGAGTTCGTGGTAGCTCGCGAGAAATAGCGAGCGAGCTTTCCTAACGATCCCGAACAATGATCTGAAACGATAAACCTATTTCTTTCGACAATTTACAGCAACCTCTTTGTCTCTTTCGCTCACCAACAATCAGTATTCCAGACCGCGCCGCAATCCGTTCATAGCCTCAATTACGTAAGCAAAAGAGGCAGCAAGAAAATCTGGCCACGCACTCGAGAAAACACAAAGGAGACCTCCAAAATGAAAAAGCTGATGGTTTGTTTGCTGGCGCTGACTTTCGCGATGAGCCTAACCGCCTTCGCGCAACAGGACAACAATATGTCGCAACCCCAAGCCGATCAGGCAGGGGCGAAAGCTCCGCTGATGACGTTAAAAGGCACGGTCAAGGCGGACGGCGACAAGTACAGCTTCGTCAACGACAAAGACGGCAAGAGCTGGGATGTGATGAATCCTGAAGAGCTCAAGGGACACGAAGGACATCACGTGCAGCTTAGCGCTCACGTTTATGCCGACAAGGGCTCCATCCATGTAATGAGCGTCAAGATGCTTAAGGGTGGCTCGATGAGCAGCGATTCTATGAGCAAATAGCTCGGCGCTACACAATAATCCGCTAATCCTCGTGGCCGGTCCGGTGATCTTAACCACTGGCCGGTCTTTTCTGTTTTAATTCCCTCGATGGTCGCTGCCGGGACCGACTGATGATTTCCGTCACTCGATACAGTGACCGGGCGCACTGACTTTTTTTGAACTGCCGCTCCATAATGTAGGCGTTGGCAGAGTATCCCGCGAAAGCGGAAGGCTAACGAGACGCATCGAAAATGCAGTGGATTGTCACAGCGCGATCCACTGGATCTCCCCTCGGCACTGGTGAAAAGAACAGTCGCTGAGGGTCCTGATCCGCAGGGGACGCATTGCCAACGGGCAGCGGCTTCAGTCGAAGCTTCAAGAAAGGCGCTCTGTCTTAACCGGACGCGCTGGCGCATAAAGCGCCGAGAAACTCCGAGTGAAAGCCGCTGCTTCCGCAACCTGCACGGAAGAGTCCTCCTGACTAGCACTCTCCGTAACAGAGCCGGATGCCGCCCCTCGGGCAAACGTCCGGCTTTGTTTATACTGAACCCTTTCCTGATTTACCCTATCCAACACTGCTTATGGATCTGATTTTACTTATGGCGCGCCATGGTTATGCTCTAACCTTTAGCCTGTTGCTGGCTGAAGCGGTCGGGCTTCCCTTCCCAGCGGCAATCGCGCTCGTCGCGGCGGGTGCCGCGGTGGCGACTCACGTGTTGTGGGGGCCGTACGTTGTGGTTACGGCGCTCGCCGCCTTGCTCCTGGGCGATACTGTTGAGTTCTGGCTGGGACGGTACATGGGCTGGGCGCTGTTGGGATTTCTGTGCCGCGTCTCGATCAATCCGGAGACCTGCATCTTGCGCTCGGCGGAGTCCTTCTACAAGCGCGGCAAACTTACTCTGATCGTCGCCAAGTTCATCCCTGGAGTAAACACGATGGCCGCGCCCTTGGCTGGCAGCATGAAGATGCGCTTCTGGCAGTTCCTGCGCCTCGATTTCGCGGGCGCCCTCGTGTACGGCCTCACCTATCTCTCAATCGGATACCTTTCGCGCGACTTTCTTGCCGCTGTCCTGCGTGGATTTCACGCTGCAGGCCAGGCAATGGAAGCCGTGGTGGTCGCTGCGCTTGTGGTCTACGCGATTTACCGCATTGTGCAATATCGCAAGAACAGGATGTACCGCATTGTGCCGCGTGTGCAGGTAGAGGAACTGGCCCGGCGCTTGGCCTCCGACGATGCTGCCCACGTGCTGATCGTCGATGTCCGCAGCCACGGCTATTACGACTCCGGGACAGCACGGATCAAGAATTCGATCCGCATCGAGCCCAACAACCTTGAGGAAGAGATCAAGAACCTTCCCAAAGACAAGGACATTTATCTTTACTGCACTTGAGCGCGCGAAGCGACTAGCGCCCGGGTGGCGCACCTGCTGCGTGAAAAAGGCTTCAAGACGTTCGTAATCGTCGGTGGGCTAACGGCGTGGCGTAAGGCCGGGGAACCCGTAGAGCCAGTGCCAGAGAACGACCTGGTGAAACTGCCGACATTCAGCTAGTTGTTGGTCGTGAGCCGTTCGCACTTGTCCGCCGCCTCACATCTGCTTCGGCACCCTTGCTCCGTCACACCCCGAATTGGCGCAGATGATGATCGAGATGTTTGTACATTCCGGTTGCCCACTCGTGCGGCGTGAGTGGACCAAAGAACGAATGCGGATGCTTCGTGCATTGCGCTTCTCCGCCCTCGTGAAATCGCCGGACACGAACTTTGAGTTGTTCTTGCTCTTGCGCAAAATCTCTCTGATCGGCGATAACGAATTTCTTATCGGTGGGAGCGTTCTTGGAAAATGGCTTGTCGTTGGTGAAGAGGGGCCGGACAAACGGCCCGAGTATTCTGCCGATGAACATCCTGGGTAAAACGAGGCGTCCGGAAGCCACATCGAGAGTCGCGGAGCAATGTGCCATCATCTGTGCGACATCCATTTTCCCCCATTGATGCTGGGTCGTGGATTGCAACTTGTCGATGCGGGACGTCACCTCGTTAACCGCATCCGGCTGAAATAGACTTTTCACGCTCACCTCCCGCCTGGAACGTCTGCCAACGCTCAGAATGATAGCATCGGAACTGCAAGTCTGATTCCAATGCCGTCCACCCGGGAAATTGAAATCAAGTTTCGCGTTGCAAGCATACCTGCGCTCACGCGCAAACTTCGCAAGGCGGGATTTCGCATCGTCACCCCGCGGACACGTGAAATGAACACGCTCTATGACCTTCCCGGCGAAGTGTTGCGGAAGCGCAAAGAATTATTGCGGCTGCGCAAGTATGGCTCCGAGTGGACGCTCACTCATAAGGCCGGGAAGAGGACGGGACGCCACAGCAGCCGCGACGAGTTGGAGACATCTGTGACCGACGGAAAGCAGATGGAACTAATCCTGCGCGCTCTGGGATACGCACCGACCTTCCGCTATGAAAAGTTTCGCGCCGAGTGGTCCGATGGCAAAGGGCAAGTCGTCGTCGACGAAACTCCCATCGGAAATTTTTGTGAGATCGAAGGTGCGCCAGGATGGATCGATGCTACGGCGAAAAAATTGGGGGTGAACGCACCCGATTACATCATGCAGAATTACGCTGGATTATTTTTGGAATGGAAGGCTCGGGCGAAGAGTGCAGCTAAGGAGATGACGTTCAAGGCATTGGGAACTCGCGCACCTGCGCGATGAGCCCGCGGCAGAAAATGGTCGCCGCGAAATACGTGATCTTCGAGACACTGATTTTTGGAATCCTGCTCGCGGCGTATACCTTGGTTGGCACCTGCAGGCGGTCCGGAGTCCGACCAGACAGGATGTCGCGAAGAGGAAATGCACCGTCAGCCTGCAGACAGTGCTTCAGGACCCATGTCTCCCCACCGCTGTTCAGGCGGTCTTCGCATACGTTACAAAACAAGCGCCTCTTTAGCTGCGACGACGTTTGGACGGTCGTTGTCTTTGTGATGAGGACAGGATGAGGGTTCTTGGCATCTTCGCTACGAAGTCTTTTGTAGATCCCCTTGGAGAGGTAATGACTGTCCTGCAGCTCAACTCCGTCCTGCAGGCAGAGTTTACATTTTCCTAAAACTGCCATCTCTACTCGAACTCCGGAACCATCACGCCCCGTGGCACTTCTTGAATTTCTTCCCCGAGCCGCATGGGCAAGGATCGTTACGGCCCACTTTCTCCTGCGCGCGCACCACTTGCTGTACCGGCGCAGCATCGCCGCCTCCAGCCATGCGCGCCTGTTCCAGCTCGCGACGCTTGCGCCGCATGAACGCTTCTTCCAGGTCGTCAGCGGATGTTGCCACCAGGCGCGGCGGACGATGTCCGTTTCCACCACTGCCTGACTGCGCGGGAACTCCCGGCTCCGGTCCCTGCCCCGCGGGTCCACCCGCCTGCGGGCCGCCCGCGCCTGAATCCGGCGGACGTTCCAGGATCTGCATCAGGTAAAGATAGCGGGCCGTATCTTCCTGGAAGCGCTGCAGCATGGCCTCGAACATCTCAAACGATTCTTTCTTGTATTCAACCAGCGGATCGTGCTGGCCATAGCCGCGGAGGCCGATGCCCTCCTTGAGGTGGTCCATGCTGAGCAGATGGTCTTTCCATTGCGAATCGAGAACGCTGAGCATGATCATGCGCTCGTGATGGCGCATGGCCTCGGGGCCAATCAGTTTTTCTTTTGCCTCGTAGCGTTCCTTCAGCTTCTCGAAAATCGCGTCGCCGAGTTCCTGCCGGTTCAACGCTTCCGGCTTCACGCCCTCGGCGAGAAAATCAACGCCAAAGCGCGTGAACACCGCATCTTTTAGCCCTTTGATATTCCAGTCGTCCGCGTGTCCCTTGGGCGGGCAATACTCTTCCATCAAGTCGCCGAGAATCGCTGAAACGTAATCCTCAAGAATCAGATCTTTCTGATCCATGCCCTCAAGCAAACGGCGGCGCAGGCCGTAGACAGCCTCGCGCTGCTTGTTCATCACGTCGTCGTATTCGAGCAGGTGTTTGCGCGATTCGAAGTGCTGCCCTTCCACCGCCTTCTGCGCGGTCTCGATGCGGCGGCTGATCAGCTTGGACTCGATCGGAACGCCTTCTTCCATTCCCAGGCGCTCGAGCAGCTTCGAGACCCACTCCTTCGCGAAGATGCGCATCAGGTCATCTTCAAGCGCTAGGTAGAAGCGCGATGACCCGGGATCGCCCTGCCGTCCCGCGCGCCCGCGCAATTGGTTGTCGATGCGGCGTGACTCGTGCCGCTCAGTGCCCAGAATGTGCAGGCCACCGACGGCCGTAACCTCGTCGTGCTCTTTGTCGGTCTGTTCTTTGTAGCGGCTGAAAACTTCCGTCCACTTATCGGTCGGCACCGTATACTCGTTGCCGTTGTAGTAGAAAATGGAAGTCGCACCATCCTCCTGCGGACCTTCGATCTTGCCTTGAGCCACGCGCAGTTGCTGCGCGATTCCCTTCTTCACCAACTCCTGCTTGGCCATGAATTCCGGATTGCCGCCCAGCAGAATATCGGTGCCGCGGCCCGCCATGTTCGTGGCGATGGTCACCATGCCCTTGCGCCCCGCCTGCGCCACAAATTCAGCTTCGCGCTCGTGAAACTTGGCGTTCAGGACGACGTGCTGTTTCAGCCCTTTCTTCTTCAGCAACTCAGAGAGCCGCTCGGACTTTTCAATCGACGTGGTGCCCACCAGCACCGGCTGCCCTTTCTCGTGCAGCTTCTGAATCTCATCCGCAACCGCGAAATATTTTTCTTTCTCGGTGCGATAGACGACGTCAGGATTCTCCAGTCGCAGCATCTGCTTGTTCGTCGGAATCACAATGACGTCCAGCTTGTAGATATTGTCGAACTCGGCCGCTTCCGTTTCCGCCGTTCCCGTCATGCCCGATAACTTCTTAAACATGCGGAAATAATTCTGGAAGGTGATGGTGGCCAGCGTCTGGTTCTCGCGCTCAATCTTCACGCCTTCCTTGGCCTCAATCGCCTGATGCAGACCGTCGGACCATCGGCGTCCCGGCATCATGCGACCGGTAAATTCGTCGACGATGATTACTTCGCCGTCTTTAATCACATACTCAACGTCGCGACGATACAGCGCATGCGCCTTGACCGCAGTCTCGACGTGATGCTTGAGCGGCCAATTCTCCGGATCGGCGATGTTGCCGATGCCGAGCAGTTGCTCAACCTTCGTCCAGCCTTCGTCGGTGACAGTAATATTGCGGTGCTTTTCGTCGACCACAAAATCGCCAGTAAGCTGCGATGGTTCGCCGGGGGCAACCTCCAGCTCTTCGCCTTTTTCCAGCTTCGGAATGATCCGGTTCACGCGGTAATACTTGTCGGTCGATTCCTCGCTCGCCCCGGAAATGATCAGCGGCGTTCGCGCTTCGTCAATCAGGATCGAATCCACTTCATCGACGATCGCGAAATTGTGGCCGCGCTGCACGCAATCTTTCAGATCGAACTTCATGTTGTCGCGCAGGTAGTCGAAGCCGAACTCATTGTTGGTGCCGTAGGTCACATCGGCGGCGTACGCGGCTCGGCGCTCTTCGTCATCGAGATCATGAACGATCACGCCCACCGTCAGCCCCAGAAAACGGTAGAGCTTCCCCATCCATTCGGAGTCGCGTTTGGCCAGATAATCATTGACGGTAACTACATGCACGCCCCGTCCGCTGAGAGCATTGAGATATACGGGGAGCGTCGCGACCAGCGTTTTTCCTTCGCCGGTCTTCATCTCTGAAATCATGCCTTTGTGCTGTACCATGCCGCCAATCAATTGCACGTCAAAGTGGCGCATAATGAGCACACGCCGTCCTGCCTCGCGCACCACGGCAAAGGCCTCGACCAGAATTTCGTCCAGCACTTCCTGCAGCGCTTCGTATTGTTCCTTCTCAAACTGCTTGGCGCGATCGGGATCGTCTTCCGATTCCTCCTCGGGGGCTGATACCGCACCATTAGAAACTGCGTTATTCGAAACCCGGCTCAGCCGCTCCTGAATCCGCTGCCGGAATTCATCCGTCTTAGCGCGCAATTCGGCATCGGTGAGCTTTTGCATCTCAGGCTCGAGGGCGTTGATAGCCTCGACCTTTGGCATCAAGCTCTTGATTACCCGCTCGTTCTTAGTCCCAAAGACCTTGCCAATCAGAGTATTAATCAAACTCGGAAATCCTTCAGAGGGAGGGGATTTGGCCCCAGTGTATCCCTTTTAGCCTAGCATATTTAGATGCGGCGGAATTGATCTGGGTCGGGACAGTTTCCGAATGTTACAATGAAGGGGATTTTGGTACGAAGATATGGCTCAGCCAGCTGGGAAAAAACCGGGTAGGATGGCCACCAAGCGGGTGTCCAGGCGAAGTCCCGGCAAACTTACCTCGAAAGAAGATGCCGCTAGCAAGTTAGCGTCGTTGATCGAGGAACACATGAGCGATCTCGGCCTTTCAGAAAAGGAAAAGGACCGGCGGGTCGCGAGCTTCGTTAGGCGCGCTGATTTGGCTATCGAGAGCCACGCCAAATCCTAAGCATTTCGCTGTACCTTGGGTGGTCGGGCCCGATCCCGAAGTCTTGTTCCAGCCCGGTTCTGAATGTTTCTTCGTCATCCACTTCTAGCAACTTTTCCAGCTTCTGCTTCAACTCCCGTTCCCGAAGGCGGGCTTGTGCCCGGCCGCTTCTTGGACGGAAGGAATCGAATGATTTCATGATGGTGGCTCGGTGGTTGATTTTGAAATGCCGAGTTTTGTGGTCCAAGTCTAGACTTACGGTACTTGCTCACAAGCCCAGGGGATCCGGTACTTTCCCGCATCGCGACGTTTCGAGTATATTCCCCACGACCCATGCCCACCTTCTATGACCGCTTTCTTGAGTGTGCGGAGCGCTGGCCAAGCAACGTCGCACTCGAAATCCAGCGTCACGATCACGTCGAGAGTTATACCTATGCCGAACTGCGAGGCATGGCTGAGTCCATCGCACAATGGATTACAGAAAAAGAATTCGCGCGCGGCTCGCGCCTGGCCCTTGTCGCGGATAATCACCCCCGATGGGTAGCAGCATATCTGGGCATCATTGCTGCCGGATGTACCGTGGTCCCGCTCGACACTGCGCTGCACTCCGATCAACTGACAACGTTATTGAAAGACAGCGGTAGCTCCGCCCTGTTCTGCGACGCGAAACATGCACAAGTGGCGCGAGACGCAGTCGCAAATCTCAACACACCACTCGTACTTATGGATCCCGACCGCATGCCCCAGCCGCCCATCCCTGAAGACTGGCTGGAAAACCTGCCCGCAATTTTCCAGCGTGGAAAGGAAAACTTTCAGCCTGTCCCGTCCGCCCCGGATGACATCGCCTCCCTGCTCTACACCTCGGGTACGACAGCCGACCCCAAAGGCGTGATGCTGACGCATGCCAATCTCCTTGGCGAAGTCGAGGCCGTTTTCAACTGGGTCGACATTGGCCCAAGCGATGCCCTTCTCGGCGTGCTACCCATGTTTCACGTCCTGGCCCAGATGGCGAACCTGATGATCCCACTGGTCAAGGGCGCGCGCGTTGTCTATCTCGAAACTCTAAACACCACCGAACTTCTGCGAGCTCTGCAGGATCGCAACATCACGGCCTTTGCCGTTGTGCCGCAGTTCTTCTACCTGATTCATGAGCGGATTTTTCAAGAGATCGCAAAACGCCCCGCGATCACTCAAAGAGTTTTCCGCGGGCTCATGAGTGCCAATCGCGCGCTAAGAACAGTCGGACTAAACGCCGGCCCAGTTATATTCCCCAAGGTTCACGAAACTATGGGGAAAAAAATGCGCTACCTGGTCACGGGAGGATCGCGCTTCGATCCCGCCATCGCACATGATTTCTACGCGCTCGGCATCGACGTGCTGCAAGCCTACGGTTTGACTGAAACCACCGCCGCCGTATTTGCGACGTCGCCCACCGATGACGTGATCGGTTCCGTGGGCAAGGCGATGAAAGGCGTCGAGGGCCGAATCATCGAGGAGAAGGCTGTCGAGAAAAGTAATATCGATCCGCAAACCCTGGACGATGGTGCCCCAGCCGCGGGTGAAGTCGCCTTGCGAGGTGCGGTAGTCATGAAAGGCTATTGGAATCGTCCTGACGCAACCGCAGCCGTCCTGCGTGACGGGTGGTTTTACACCGGCGATCTCGGCTACTTCGACGCCCAAGGAAACTTGTTTCTCACCGGCCGAAAAAAAGAAATAATCGTTCTCAGCAACGGAAAGAATGTTTATCCCGAAGAAGTTGAGGCGCATTACCTCAAGTCGCCGTATATCAAAGAGCTCGCCGTGATGGGACTCGAAGGCACTCCGGGCGAAGGGGGCGACCGGCTGCACGCGGTGATCGTGCCCAACTTCGATGCGCTGCGACGGAAAAAAATTGTGAATGCGAAGGAAGCGATCCGCTTTGATATCGAAAGCCTGTCGCAGCAAATTCCCTCCACCAAACGCATCGGCAGTTACGAGATCTGGCAGGAAGATTTGCCGCGCACCACCACGCGCAAGATCAAACGCTTCCAAGTTGAAAAACGGGTCAGAGCAAATCAAGCGCACAAGGTCGCTGACGACTCCGAGTTGTCCCTCGAGCGCCCATTAACGGCAGAAGAAACAGCCTGGCTGGCTCAGCCAGCGGTGCAGCGTGCGCTCACGATTGTGCGGGAGGCCGCGCATACGCCGCCGCTAACCCTGCGCCCAACTAATAATCTGGAACTCGACCTGGGCCTCGATTCCATGCAACGCGTCGAATTGCTCAGCCACGTCGAGGAACAATTGGGTGGCAACGTTCCAGAATCGCAACTCGCCGAGATTTACACCGTCCGCGACCTGGTCGACTCGGTTCTGCAAAGCGCGGCCGACGGCACCGGAGGCCCAGAAGCGCGCACTGCGTTCGCCGGTTGGAAGTCGATTCTCGCCCAGGAGCCCGATCCTGCCCAGATAATTTGTCTCGTTCGGCCCCAACCCATTAGCGCCTCCTTTTGGTATATGGTTTCGCGATTGACGCAAGTGATTGCGCTCGACCGCTTCCATCTGCAGGTATGCGGACTTGAGAAGCTCCCCACGAGCGGCGCGTATATTATTTCATCCAATCACCAAAGCTATCTCGATCCACTCATCCTCGCAAGCGTTCTTCCGCCGCCTGTTTTCGACAAAGTTTTTGCCTTAGGCACAAGCGAAATCTTCGGCAAAGGCCTCATGCTGCGGCTGGCACGTTCGCTGAGAATCGTAGTGCTCGATCCGGATGCCAACCTTATTCCTGCTATGCGTGCCGGCGCTTTCGGCTTGCGCCAGGGACGCCCGCTGATTCTTTATCCCGAAGGCGAGCGCTCGATCGATGGTGCTCCAAGAATTTTTAAGAAGGGCGCCGCCATATTGTCCATTCATATGCAGGTGCCCATCGTGCCCGTGGCGATTGAAGGCTTCTACAAAGCGTGGCCCAGGAACAAACCGTTCCAGCAATTCACCGCGCTGAAGATGGTGTTCGGCGACCCGATCGTTCCCCCGCCAGAGACAGACGCGTCAGAGGAGGCTTACGAAAAACTGACCGCGGATTTGAAAGCGCGGGTAGTTGAAATGTGGGAAGGATTAAGATTGCGTCGTTGAGCGCCTTCGTAGCGCCGGGTGTCGTGGCGCCTTGCCCGGGAGCCTATATTCAAAACGCACAAGCGAGGTTCCGAAAAACAATGGCTTTACTTTGCTCGCGGATGCGTCTGATCATAAACCTGCAGCACGTGCTTCATTGACAACTGCGTGTAGCGCTGCGTCGTCGCCAGCCTTTCGTGCCCAAGCAACTCCTGAATCGCACGCAGGTCTGCGCCTTCTTCCAGCATGTGCGTGCCAAACGCATGCCGCAACGTGTGCGGATGAACGTCCGGGGAGAGCCCTTTCGCAACTGCGATCTTCTTGATGATGCGCCCCACACTTCGCGTGGTAAGCCGCCCGCCTCGCCGGTTAATGAGCAAGGCCGCCGAGTGCTTCCGGATTGTATCCACCAGCTTCTGACGCGCCGGAAGATAACTTGCCAACGCCGACTTTACCGAATCACCGAACGGAACGTAACGTTCTTTCTTCCCTTTGCCGCGAATCAGAATGGCCTCGGCACTTAGCCGAATATCATCGAGGTTGATCCCGGTGAGCTCCGAGTTCCGGATGCCGCATCCATAGAGCAGTTCGAGCATCAGCCGGTCGCGCTCGGCAAACGCCGTGACTTCCGGCATCTCGCCATCGATCACGGCATTCATTTCTTCAATGGTGGGAACCCGCGGAAGTTTCTTCGGAAGCTTCGGAGTAGCCACAAGTTTTGCCGGATTGTGTTCCACCACTCCCTCCCGCGCCAGCCATCGATAAAGGGACCGCACAGCGGCCAAAGCGCGCGCCACAGAGGTTTTGCTTAATCGCTTCTCGTAAAGCTGCGAGAGAAATCCACGCACCGCGATGTGGTCGATCTGCTTCCATCCCCGCGAACCTGAGTAAGCCGCAAACAGCGCGAGATCGCGCCTGTAGGCCTTGATGGTGTGCGGCGAGGCATTGCGCTCCCGCAAATGCAGGATGAAGTCCGCGACAGCTTTCCCTACGACAGTGCTGGCCTGTTTGGCCGCGACGAGTGTCATTTCGCCTTCGCCCTGGGATGATGTTTCTGATACACGGTTCGTAGTCGATCGAGTGCCAGATGCGTATAAACCTGCGTTGTAGAAATGTCCGCGTGACCCAGAATAGTTTGCACCGTGCGCAAATCAGCCCCGTTCTCCACCATATGAGTAGCGCAAGAATGCCGGAGCATGTGCGGAGAGGCCACGCGCCCACAAGCCGCGGAAGCAGCCCTCACCATTTGCCACACTCGTTGCCGAGTCAACTTCCGTCCGCCGCGCGCAATAAACAGCAGAGGTGAATTCTTCGCAGAGGTAGCTATCGATGCCGATATGCTTCGCTTCCCCGCCACCAGAGCCGGACGTGATTGCGCCAGATATTCGCTGAGCGCATCCTGCGCCGATCTTCCCAGTGGGACGACACGTTCCTTGTCACCTTTGCCCCGCACCAGCATGTATCCGGCTTCAAGCTTCAAATCTTCAAGCTTCGCGCTAACGATTTCCGAAACGCGCAACGCGCCCGCGTAGAAAACCTCCAGCATGGCGCGATCACGCTCGGCTAGCGCAGCCAAATCGTTTCTGTCGCGCGTGGGATTGCCGTTTTGACGAGCCCATGGAGCGGCCAATGTCGTTTCCATCTCATCGTGAGCCAGCGCCTTCGGAAGAACCTTCCATTGTTTCGGAGACTCGATGTTCAGCGTTGGATCGTGTTCGATTTTCTTGTCCAGCAGGAGATAACGATAGAGATGGCGAAGCGCCGAGAGCTTTCGACCCACGCTCCGGCCATCCACTTGATGAGAAAAAAGCTGTTGTAGAAAATCCCGTACATCGGTACGCTGCGCCGTTAGCAGCAGACGTTTTCGCTTCTCAAGAAATTCCGAGAACTGCAGAACGTCGGTTGTGTAGGCGCTGATGGAAAGCGGCGCCAATCCCTTCTCGATTCGCAAATAATCGAGAAAGTCTGACAGCACGCGCGAGTTTGTTCCCGCAGTCATGGCGAGGAATGAATGAGTATGCTCGTTATCGGACGCTGAAGAAAGTAATGAAACGGATGCTCTGATGGCTTGCTACGTCTGTCCTGCGTCCCGCAGCAAATCCACCGCGTACAACGCTCCTTCCGGCGTTTCCTCATGCTTGAAGTAAGCGAAAACATCGCGCCCAACAGCCAGATGTTCTGCGATACGGGCGACCATGCTACGTCGCTCCTCGGCGGTGTAATTCGGCTTGCGGAATCTGTAATAAACATAAGCCGCAGTTACCACATCTGGCGTCACGCGTTCCTCGGTCTCCGCCACGCATAATGCGGCTCCGTGAGCCCTCAGCAGTTCCCAAGTCGAGTCTGCAAACCACGACTCGTGACGGAATTCGAATGCCACCGGCAACATGCGAGGTAAGAGGCTGAGAAAATCTTTGAGTAGCGAGGGATCCATTTTCAGATTCGGCGGCAATTGAAAAAGTACAGGCCCCAGCTTGCCAGCGCTCGCCAGTGGCTCAATCGTTGCCAGAAAACGCGGAACAAAATCTTCGGTTCCCTTCAGACGCTTAATGTGCGTGATCACCTGATGCGCTTTGACGCCAAAACGAAAATGCGGCGGGGTTTCCTGTATCCAGTTCTGGATTGTGCTCTCCTTCACCAGTTGTCGGAAGGTAAAATTCACTTCGACCGTATTGAGCCGTGTGGCGTAGTGACTGAGAAACTTTTTCTGGGCGAGTTTCGCCGGATAGAAATCCGGCTTCCAGCTTGGATACGCCCATCCCGAAGTACCAACAAACAGTTGAGGCATAGCGAAGTCCCGACGCAGAATGATTCGCGCACGGGATTATACCTTGCGTCTCGCCTTCGTCACCGGCGGCTGCTTCGAGGCCTTTCTCGCACTTTTTCTGCGAGGCAGGCGAACTGAGTCAGCCTCCTCTTCGGCCTGCGCCGCGATTGAGATCGGCTCCCGAGTTTCCGCGCCTGCCGACTCCGCGGGTTTCTTGAGATCCGGCAACCGCTGCTTCAACACCAGCAGCGGTGCGGACAAATCCCCCATCTTTTCTACACGCTTTACCGTTTGCCCCGCTTCGAACACAAGCAAGCTCGCATCTTTCTTTTTGAAAACACGTTCGACCTCCTCCCACGTCACCGGAGTCGAAACCGTAGGCCGTTCACGTGCCCGCAGCGAGTAAACCGCTATGGTGGTCTTGTGCTCGTCGTTCTGGCTCCAATCCACGAATACTTTTCCAGTGCGAACTTTCTTCTTCATATCCGACACAACCATCTCCGGATGATCGTGTTCGAGCAACTGCGCCAGCGCGTGCGCGAAAGGCTTGGTCGATTCGTAGCTGGTTGGAGTGTTCAGCGGCACATAAATCTGCAGCCCTTTAGAACCGGAAGTCTTTGGAAAACTCTGCAATCCGAAGTGTTCAAAGATCTCCCGCAACCACAACCCAACCTGGCAACACTGCACAATATTCGCCGGCGGACCCGGATCGAGATCGAAAACCATCATCGTCGGACAAGTGATGTCTTTGGCCAGCGAGAGTGACGGATGCAATTCGATGGCAGCGAGATTCGCCAGCCAAACCAGCGTCGGCAAATCATCGGCCAGAATGTAATGCACCGTGCGCCGGTTTCCCTCGCTCCAGATGGGCACCGTCTTCACCCAGTCTGGGCGATGCTGCGGGGCATTTTTCTCGTAGAAAAATTCTTCATCCACCCCATTGGGATAGCGCTTGCGCGTAAGCGGACGCTCCGCCAGATGGGGTATCATCGCCGGCGCAATCCGCACGTAGTAGTCGATGATCTGCTGCTTGGTAAAACCGGCGGCTGGATAAAGAATCTTTTCCAGATTCGACAGCTTAAGTTGTCTTCCCTGAATTTCGATCGTCGAATCCATGGCGCGCACGCTCCAGAAGGCATTTTGCCTCAAACGGCGCGCAACGCAAAATACGGCCTTCTCCCCATGTGCTTCCGGCCAGTTTGACAACCTCCCCGCTTGCCACGTAATTTCAAACTTCTGCCCTTCCGATTCGTCTAAACAGGGCTGTTCGTAGATGCCTGCCAACTTTCCGGAGGTCCGATGAAACGCCATTTGCTCAGACCCATCGTTCTCGCAATGCTTCTCATTTCGCTCGCTGCGGCACAGGATGTCGCTTCTTTCGAAAAGCGCATCACCGTGAAAAAGTTGGCGAATGGCCTGACCATCATCATCTGCGAGCGCCCGGAAGCCCCGGTCTTCTCCTTTTACACATTAGTCGATGCGGGTTCTGTGCAGGATCCCATGGACAAAACGGGTCTGGCCCATATGTTCGAGCACATGGCATTCAAAGGCACAGACACAATCGGCACCACCAACTACCCTGCCGAGAAAATCGCGTTGGAAAAAGTGGAAGAAGCTTACGTGTTGTACATCGCAGAGCGTGACAAACGCGTAGGCCGGGACGAAGCCAGGCTAAAGCAACTGGAAAAAGCCTGGAAGGACGCCATCGCCGCCGCCGACAAGTACGTGGTGCCCAACCAGTTCGGAAAAATTATCGAACAAAGCGGCGGTCAGGATCTCAACGCCTCCACCGATTACGACGAAACCACTTATCACTATTCGCTGCCCGTGAACCGGCTGGAGCTTTGGGCGTATCTCGAATCCGACCGCTTTCTCCATCCCGTGCTGCGCGAATTCTATAAAGAGCGCAACGTCGTGATCGAAGAGCGCCGCCTTCGCACCGACAGCAATCCGATTGGGCGCCTGTTGGAGCAATTCAACGCTGCCGCATTCGAAGCCCATCCTTACCATCGTCCGACCGTGGGGTGGATGTCCGACTTGAATTCTTTCTCAGCCACGGATGCAAAGAAGTTTTTTGACGAATACTATCGCCCGGCAAACATGGTAGTCGCGGTCGCCGGAGATATAAAAGCGTCGCAGGCCCTGCCGATTCTCGAGAAATATTTCGACCGTCTGCCCGCCGGCCATAAACCCGACGAGGCCACGACCGTCGAGCCTCCGCAAAATTCCGAGCGCCGAGTCGAGTTGCTGGAAAAAACGCAGCCGCTCTATCTCGAGGGCTACCACCGCCCTGACTACATGTCAAAAGATGACGCCGTCTATGACGCCATCACCGATCTCATGTCGGAAGGGCGCACTTCTCGCCTCTACCGCGCATTGGTGCGCGATAAAAGGATCGCATCGTTCTCCGCCGGATTCACTGGCCTGCCCGGCATCAAGTATCCACATCTGTTTGCCTTCTACGCGTTCCCGCTGCCCGGCCACACCACGCAGGAAGTGGCGGATGCGATACACGCGGAAATCGAGCGCCTCAAAAAAGAAGACATCAGCGACGATGAATTAAGGATGATCAAGACCCGCGCCAAAGCCAATCTGATCCGGGGCCTGGCGGACAACGAAGGACTGGCAACCCAACTGGCGACCTACCAAACGCGTTATGACGATTGGCGCGAGTTGTTTCGCTCCGTCGATCGCATTGACAAAGTGACCAAAGCAGATATTCGCCGCGTGGCCAACGAAACATTCAACGACACGAACCGCACCATCGGCATTATTGAAACGGTCAAAGGCGCTTCGCAGAGCGATGAACAGGGACAGAGTTCCGAAGGACAAGGTTCGAAGGAACAGACTCCGCCCGATCATGCTCCATCAAGTCAAGCTCATTCAAGTCAAGGAGGTGCGCGATGAAGACGAACGGGATTGTTCTCGCGATAGTTCTTGCGGCCTCCACTTTATTGGTCGCGCCTCTCAAGGCGGCACCGCAGACCACAAACTGGAAGCAGATTCCGACCCCTCCCCTGCCCGCCTTTCATCCGCCGGTGCCGAAGCGCATCGAACTCTCGAACGGCATGGTGATCTTCCTGCAAGAAGATCACGAGTTGCCGCTGATCGAGGGCACCGCTCGTATCCGGGGCGGCTCGCACATTGAACCAGTCGGCAAAGTTGGGCTCGTGGATATCTTCAGCGAAGTCTGGCGCACCGGTGGCACCAAAACACAAACCGGCGACCAACTTGACGATTTTCTCGAAGTGCGCGCGGCGAAAGTCGAAACCGGAGGCGGTCCCGATTCAACGACCATCAGCTTATCGTGCCTCAAAGGCGACTTCGACGATGTTTTCAAAGTCTTCGCTGACCTGCTACAGAATCCGGAATTCCGCGCCGATAAGATCGACATCGCACAAAAACAAATCTACGACGCCATCTCGCGGCGTAACGACGAGATCGGAGCGATCGCCGCGCGCGAAACTGCCAAGCTCGCTTACGGGGCTAACAATCCCTATGCCCGTGAGCCTGAGTATTCCACCGTCGCTGCCATCACGCGCCAGGACTTGATCGATTGGCACAAAACTTACGTTCAACCCAATCACATCATTCTTGGCATAAGCGGCGACTTCGACGCCACAGCACTGGAAGCCAAGCTGCGCGCCGCATTCGACTCGTGGCCGAAAGGCAGCGACCTGCCAAAAGATGAAGTTCATTATGATCCCGCCAAACCGGGCTACTATCAAATTTCGAAAGAGGATGTGAATCAAAGCAGCGTCCACCTGGTTACGCTTGGCACCACGCGCAACAATCCTGACTACTACGCGATTGCTGTATTTAACGAAGCCTTTGCCGGCGGATTTTCTTCGCGGCTCTTCAACGACATTCGCACCAAGCGCGGCCTGGCGTACAACGTCGGCGGCGGCATCGGCACCAACTTCGGCCATCCGGGAATTCTGCAATTCGTAGCCGGTACCAAGAGTCAGAGCACAATTGAGTCGATCCAGGCACTCGATGAAGATATCGATGATCTCACCAGGAAGCCTATCGACGAGGATGAAATCAAGCACGCCAAAGATGCCATTTTGAACGCCTTCATCTTCCGTCTCGATTCACCCGACAAAGTTCTCGCTGAAAGAATGACCTACGAATTCTATGGATACCCCTCCGATTGGCTTGACAAGCTTCCCGCCGAAATTCAGAAGGTCACCGCAGCCGATGTGAATCGCGTTGCAGCTAAATACGTACACCGCGACCAGCTGGCCGTTCTGGTGGTTGGCAACACGAAAGAGTTCGATAAACCCCTGTCCTCGCTTGGGCCGGTAAAGGAAATCGATATCACGATCCCTCCTCCGCCGGGCGCAAAGGAAGAAGAAGGCGAGAAACCTACGGCCTCGAACGAAGAAGGCAAGGAAATGGCGGCAAAGGTGGTAGCCGCGATCGGCGGTGAGGCCAAACTGGCGGCTATCAAATCATTGAAGACGAAAATTACTCTCACGCAAAAGACTCCGCAAGGCGATTTCCCCATGCAGATGGAAACCGCCATCGTCTTCCCCGATCACCTGCACGCTGAAATGCAAACTCCGAATGGGACCGTGAATGTAGTGGTCACGCCGGGGACAGCTTTCATGGCCCTTCCCACCGGCGACACGCAATCTTTCCCCGAGCCTCGTAAAGCTGAGATGCTCGAGCAGATCAAACGCGATCCCATCTTCATCGCCGCGCACTGGAAGGATCCCAACATGTTTTTCCATGCTGGGGGAACCGAAAAAGTCGGAGACACGGATGCTCGCATCGTTGATGTAAATTCTGATGGTGCAGCGATCCGATGGTTCGTCGATCCCAAGAGCGGTTACATTTTGAAGGAGACCTACAAAACACTCAGCCCGAGTGGACCCGTGCAAGGCGAGACGGACATGGACGACTGGAAGCCGATGAGCGGCTTGAATCTTCCGCTCTTGCGCCACAACAAGCAGAATGGCCAGGAAACGAGCACGGCCGAATACACAGCGTTGGAACTCAATCCCGCAATTGATCCGAAGTTATTTGAAAAGCCCGCGGAAAAGCCGGCTCAGCCCTGACGTTGTCGCCAGGAAAACCATAGGGCCGCCGCGAGGTAGATCAATGCGCCTGCAATGGCTAAATTGCCAATCGTGTGCATCCTTACACCTTCCTTGCCTTCCGGCGCACCATTCCCGCCAAAGATAAAAGCCCGGTACCGAATAGAGTCAGTGTGGCCGGCTCAGGAACCGCGGAGTATCCGATATATTCCTGCGGAGTTCCGCCCCAGCTTTGCGTTCCCGCGATTGGTGTATAGAGCACAAGCCCCTGGAAGGCGCTGTTAGGAGCTTTTGCCGCCAGCGCTAAAAACGCCGCATCCAGCGCTGCGGTTCCATTGCCCTGGAAGAATGCGCTATTTTTTGCGCTCGTCGAGAACAGTCCCCAGATGGCAAAGTTTCCCGCGTTCACACTCAGCGTGCCGTTCAGAATGCTCTTGAAGATAAGTCCTGCAGCTTTGTAATCCATCAACTGGCTGCCGAACAGTCCCTTGCCACTTAGTAAGCTGCTCTCGTGGGCCTTCCAAGTCTCGCCCATCGTTACCGGATTATCATAGGTGTCGCAGATCAGCGAGACCGGCCCTTTGCCGTCGATCGAGAAATAATAGGGATAGGTGTATACGCCGTCAGCGTTATTGCCGCCCACGCCTACGAGTCTCATTCTCACGATCGAATGCGCGGCAGCCGACGCAGGGCACAAACACACAGCAACTAGAACCAACAGTGAAATTATTGCAAAGCGAAATCCACGCATATTGTTAAAACCTCCCAGCTGAACAGGTTGCATCGCGCGCCATAAAGCGGGTTACTTTTGCAGCCAAGGTAACTTCATCGAAGCTGAAAAACGGCTTCTTAGGAAGCAGCTGCGCTGATTCATAATTTCCTGCCATTGTGGGCTGCTCTCTATCAGTGCAGGGGAACGTCCAAAGCCGCGAACCATGCAATGTTCGACTTCCGTTCTAATGAAGTGTGGTGGATGAAATATTTTGCGCATGTGGGGTGGGAACTCAGGTTCTCGGACAGCCTCTAGTAATACTCCCGAAGTCACGTAAGGTAATCAGTCTTAGTAACTCGCGCGCGGGATTTCCTCTCTAGCTTCTTCATGAATCTTGCTGTTGACAATTTTTTCTTGACGGCAGCCGGTCAACAATTTATGATAGGCGAACAAAAGGCGAACTACGTGCCGTCACTCCCTCTTTTCTCAGCGTCGCAGAACCCGGCCCTGGTCGGCATTGCCCGCCTGGCGGCCGAGGGCGAATCCCTTCGAGAGGGACACAACGTCGAATATTTCACTCTGCCCGCGCGTTCCCTGCTGAACCGCTGTACCAGCAACCGCAACATGCCCTTCACTTGGACCATCAACCCATACCGCGGATGCGAATTCGGCTGCCGCTACTGCTATGCCCGCTACACCCACGAATTCATGGAAATGCGCGACGGCATGGAGTTCGAGCAGAAGATCTACGTAAAGCAGCACACTGCCGAACTGCTGAGGCACGACCTGCGGAAGGTTAAGTCAGGTGAGTCCATTGCGCTCGGTACGGCGACGGACCCTTACCAGCCTGCCGAGCGCCGCTATGAAGTGACGCGCGGCATTCTTGAAGAATTCGCACGCCATCGCGGCTTCGAGTTGGGGATTGTTACCAAGTCAAATCTCGTTGTCCGGGATGTCGACCTACTCCGCGAGATTTCGCAGAGCAATAAACTATCGGTCCACATTACCGTCACTACGTTGGACGCAGAGTTGGCACGGATTCTGGAGCCGCGCGCCCCTCGTCCCGACCTGCGCATCGACGCGGTTCGCCAACTCAGTCATCTGGGGATCACAGTGGGAGTAAGTTGCTCGCCCGTTTTACCCGGCATCACCGATTCGCCTGGCGATCTCGAGGCCGTTGTGCGGGCAGCGGCCGGGGCCGGAGCACGTCACATTTTTGCGAACCCTTTATTTCTCAAGCCCTGTTCGGCAGCGGTTTTTATTCCATTCGTCGAGCACCACTTCCCGCACTTGGCGGAAAATTACCGCCAGCGCTACCAGGACCGATCCTTTCTTCCCCCTTCGTATGGCAAACGCATATCGCAACTGGTCAAGAAATTTCGGCAGAAATATGGGATAGGGCGCGACGACCCACGTCGAGAACCGGCCTTTGCCTCCAAGTGGCCCGTCCAGGCCTTCGACGGGCAGCTACAGCTCTTCTAGTATCGTGTCCCGCAAGCTCGCTGCATTCGTTCAAGTTCGCTGCATTTGTTTTGAAAGGGCGCAGCTTTAGCTGCGCCGAAAGATGTCTTAGATTCAGCGGCTTTAGCCGCTAAGGCTGAGACGGAGCTGTAGAACGAATTTACGGAACACCACACTAGGGGCCGACGGAAGAGACGATCAAGAAAATCCCGGCACCTTCAGCTCGCACTATAGTAATAAAGTTCGAATCAACCGAATCATTTATAAGTAAACTTGCTGGGTAAACTTGTTGGACAATCAACTTTTCCGTCTAGCTCCGGATTGATTCGGCTACCAGCACACGCATGGCCTCGACCGTTTCAGAACGCGAGGTAACCGCATCCGTGCCAATCGCGGAAGGCACACCATTTCAATCGTCACATCGCCGGGCATTAGTCCTCGGACTTCTTCTGATCATCGCTTCGCTCACACTCTACAACCCTGTCAGCCGGCATCCATTTGTCAACTACGACGACGACCGCTACGTCTCCGACAATGCCCATGTGAAGGATGGTTTCAGCTGGGAGTCGATCAAGTGGGCCTTCACCAGCTACGACGAGAGCAACTGGCATCCGCTCACCTGGCTCTCCCACATGCTCGATTGCCGGCTCTTCCATCTGAATCCAGCCGGACACCACTACACCAACGCCGTGCTGCATGCTCTCAATGTGGCGCTGTTGTTCTGGGTGCTGTACTCCGCAACTGGCTTCATTTGGCGGAGCTTCATGGCCGCTGCTCTGTTCGCGCTGCATCCCATCAACGTCGAGTCGGTCGCCTGGGTCGCCGAACGAAAAAATCTGCTGAGCTTGTTCTTCTTCCTTCTCGCTCTGGGCGCGTACCGTTGGTACGCAAGCAAGCCGCGTGTAGGCCGCTATGCTATGGTCGCTGCGCTTTTTGCGCTGGGACTAATGGCCAAGCCTCAGGTCATTACTCTGCCCTTCGTTTTGCTCCTCTGGGATTATTGGCCCCTGCAGCGTGCCGGCGCTCGGGCAAATCAGGATGCAGTAATCGAAAAGTCAATCGCAAGTAGGCCCTGGACTTGGCTTGTGTTGGAGAAGTTGCCGCTCCTCGCCATGTGCGTAGCAAGTTCCGTTCTCACTCTAAGAGCGCAAACCGCAGCCGGAGCGGTCACATCTTTTAGCCGATACTCGCTCTCGATTCGCCTTGAGAACGCGATCGTTGCCTATACGCGATATCTTGGAAAAGCGCTGTGGCCGTCGCATCTTTCCGTGATGTACCCCTATCAGCCGGCATCTCTCACGCAATCGCAGATTCTTCTATCGCTCCTCTTGCTGATCTTGATCACGGCGGGAACGGCAGCCGCGAAGAAACGCTATCTCATTGTTGGCTGGCTCTGGTTTCTTGGAACTCTGGTTCCGATGATCGGCGTGATTCAAGTCGGTGTGCAAGCCATGGCAGATCGTTACGCCTACCTTCCCTTCATCGGACTCTTCATAGCCGGCTGTTGGGGCGTAACGGAATTCACAGAGAATCGCTCCCTTTCTTACCAATGGGTCATCGCTCCTTCTGCAATCGTACTTGCGGCATTAGCGCTGGTTTCTCACCGGCAGATCGGCTACTGGAGCAGCAATCTGTCTCTCTGGTCGCACGCCGCGGCCGTCACAACCAACAACTTTGTCGCAGAGGATGGCATTGGCAATTCTCTTCTCGCGCAGGGAGATCTCGACCAAGCCATGCCGCACTTCCAGTTCGCCGCTGACATTCATCCCACCGATCCCATCAGCAACTCCAACCTGGCCTTTTACAAGATGCAGCACGGCGATTTGGCCGGCGCAATCGCGCTCTACTCAAAAGTAGTCGACAACACTCAAGACGAACGCTCCAAGGCAATCGCTTTTATCAATATGGGCAACATGCAGATGGAACTCGGAAACTTGAGTGCCGCCAGGGACAACTTCCAGGCCGCCATAAAACTTCGTCCCGGCAACGTCCGGGCCTGGATTGGCCTCGGCGTGACAACTCAGAGATCCGGGGACTACACTGCGGCAATTCAGGCCTACTCTCAAGCGGTTTCACTGCAACCGACCGATCTCACCTATCTTCTGCTCGCCAGCGCATTGAAGCGAAGCGGTCGCGACGCGGAAGCTGAATCCGCAACTCAAACCGCAAAACAACTATCCCAGAACATTGCCCAAACCCAGCAATTCGTGGACAAACTGCTCGCCCACTAAATGCCCTTACGATCTTAATTAACGGCTATCGAAACCGCCTTCTTCTATAATCACTGCACTTCCTATGGCGACCACTCTCCCACCGCCCGAAACCATCGCCGTTCCCCCGCCTACCTTCCGAGTGAAGCTGCAGCGCTTCTGGCGGCGGGTTACCGAAGGCTTGGAGCTCACTCAACTCTGGTCGCAGTTCGAAACCGAAGCGCGCGCCAGTTACCGTCTCTACTCGCGTGACGTGGCTGCCAAAACTCCCGAAGGTCTTACCCGTCGCGGACGCCATCTGCACGTCGCCAAAGAATTCTTCTGGGCCGTTCTCGAAAAACTTTCGCCCGCGCGCCGCGTGCTCCTGTTGGCGGCATTGGTCTTGCTGGTATTTCCCACCACGGAATTCAGCTATCACGGTGCGGGAAGCGAACTCCACACTGTTGAATTCGACCTCCATTTCTGGGGCGCCCTGCTTCTGTTTCTGCTCCTCATGCTCGAGATTGCCGACCGCGTCGTGATGAAGCGCGACTTGCAGATTGCGCGCGAGATCCAGACCTGGCTGCTGCCTGGAGCTCCGCCGCAAATTCCCGGGATCTCGATTGCCTATACCACGCGTCCCGCAAACACGGTCGCCGGAGACTACTACGATGTGTTCCCGCGTCCCGGTAAGACCAACGAAGAAAATCGCGTGGTGTTCGCCGTAGCCGACGTCGCCGGCAAGAGCATTCCCGCAGCTATGCTGATGGCGACTTTTCAGGCTAGCCTCAAAACCCTTTCCACCGCTCAGGTCGCGTTGCCCGAACTCGTGGCGAACATGAACAAGTACGCCTGCTCGAACAGCCAGGGTGGATTGCGCTTCACCACCGCTTTTATCGCGGAGTATGACACACCCCGGCACGTCTTCACTTACATCAACGCAGGTCACAACAATCCCATCCTGCGCCGCAGCAACGGATTGATCGAGCGCCTCGATGTCGGCGGATTACCTCTCGGCATTCAGTCCGAGGCGAACTACGAATCGGCAAGCGTCGCTCTTGCGCCCGGCGATTGGCTCCTCATCTTTACTGACGGTTTGGTCGAAGCCGAAAATGCTCGCCAGGATGAGTTCGGCGAGCCGCGAGTGCTCAGCGCTCTTGAGGCCAATGTCTCCGCCACTCCCAAGGAATTACTTGACCGCCTGATGGCCCAACTGGATCTATTCGTCGGCAGCACTCCCCAGCACGATGACGTCACCTGCATGCTGCTGAAAGTTGCATGACCCTTCCCCGTTTGACGGTTGCCGCGCAGGCTCTCTCTGTACGCACCGGCTGCTAATTCAATCGCGCTTTAGCCAGAGTCGCATTTTGGCGTTTAGCGACTTTTGCCTGCCATCGCTTCCACGTACATCCGGTGAAACGCGTGTACACCTCTCTCCTGCTTCACGCTGAAACGGCCTCGTGAATAACTTCGCGAGCGCAGATTTTTCTGCACTCTCTCGCAGATGTCGACGTCCTCGGCCTGAATCTGGTCGCTGAATTCCACCGCGTCCCTCGCTGCGGCGCTGCGTTCCTTCTCCGGCAGGTACCACTCGAAGACAGCCACTGAGCGCTCGGCTTCGAGCGGCAGCACAATATTTAAGGAAACGTTATCGGGATAACAGTTCAGCATCCAATTCGGAAAAATCCAGAAGTAGTCCGTCGTAAGATTCTCACTTGCCTCCTGATATCGCCGCGGAGTCGTGTCCCCAGGCTGTGCTCCGCGAATAGGACTGAACTGCTGCACATGCCGCGCGTACGGCTCGACCGTGTAAGCGTTGTAATCCAGTTCACGATTCAGTCCCGGATGTACGCTGGGCAGGTGGTAGCCTTCGAGATAGTTGTCGACGTAAGTCTTCCAGTTGCACTTCATGTCATACGTGCGGCGCTCAAATAGCTTCATCCCCGCAAAGTCAAACTTCGCCACCTGGTGCGGCAACTCGCCCAAATTCTCGCGCAGAGGCCGTGCATCCGGATCAAGATTCACGAACACCAGGTTGAACCATTCCTCCGTTCGCACCGGCATCAAAGCAAAATCTTCGGCGCGAAATCCTTCGACGCCCTCGATCTCGGTGGCGCTGATCAGCGCACCATCGAGCGCATAGGTCCACCCATGGTAGCCGCAGCGGAAGAGTTTTCGCGAGCCGCATCCTTCCGCCGGAGGACCGGCGCGGTGCCGGCACACGTTATAAAAGCCGCGCAGCTTGCCGTCGCCGCCGCGCACGATGAGTAGTGGCTCGCCGATCAGCTCCGTCGTGAAGTAATCGCCCGTATTGGCCACCTGGTCGCGGTGTCCCACCACTTGCCAGCTTCGCGAAAAGATTTGCTCTTTCTCGGCCGCGAACGCAGCCGGTTCGGTGTAGAGGCTGGCAGGAAGAGTCCACGCCCGCGCTATCTCGGAATCAATCGCAGGAAGATCGATCGCAGGAAGATTTTCGAAACCGCTCATAGTCGCCGATCAAGCTCGCCACTCAGATTCGCCAATTCTAAGCTTCGCGAATCCAGCCGCAAGCATTCTAATCGGCTTTGATCCCGGCCGTCGCCAGCACCTGCGTCGCTGATTCCTGGGCTTTAGCGAAATCGCGGGAAATCTTTTGAGCATGCGCAGAAGCGTTGTCGGCTTCTGCCGTGCGACCCGCTCGCCGTAAGGCCTGGGCAAGCAGCACATAGTGAACGTCGCTGGGATCGACCTCAACCGCGTGAGAAATTCGCGCCACCGCAGTCGCGAAATCCCCGCTTTGCTCGGCCAGCAAACCGCTGCCGACAAGAGCAGCGCTGTTGTCGGGATTCTGTCGCAGCGCTTCCGCGTAACTCATTCTGGCATGGTCCAGATCACCCATCTGCAGAAACCCTAATCCCAGGCAGCTTAGCGCGACCGCCCGTGACTTTGAATCCGTAGAGACGTTCACCGAGCGCTCGAACTGCTCAATCGCCTCTCGCATGTGCCCGTGGAGTTGCTCGTAAAATCCGAGATCCAGCAAGGCTGACGCATTGTACCCACGCAAACTCTGAGCTACTCTGAACTCGGCAATCGCGTCTTCCGGCCGCCCTTCTTTGGCCAGAGCACGAGCCAGGCCGTCATGTGCCCTATAGTTGTCCTTCGTGACGCTGATTGCATGTCTCCAGAGAGTTTCGCTGTCTCGCCAATAAGCGATCTGACGATGGCTAAGCACTCCCAAAGTTACCAGGACCAACACCGCTGGCACCGCTAACCGTGCAACCGAGAGCCTCCGCACTCGCGCTATTTCTGCAACTCCCCAAACCACGCACACAAACAAGCCAATGTAGGATAGATAAGCATAGCGATCGGCCATCGCCTGCTCGCCCACCTGAACAATCCCGATCACAGGAACCAGCGTGCCCAGCAGCCAGAACCAACCTACCAGCAGATAACGATGATTCGCCCATCGAAGAGCACCGGCGGTCAAGAAGAGCAACAAAGCCCCACAGGCCAGGATTTCCCATTTAGGAAGAGCGTTTCCGGGATGCGGATAGAACGCCGCCAGTCGCACTGGCCAGAACGCCTTACCTAAATACCGGACATAAGAAATCACTACGTTCCCAAACCGTGCCCGGGCAGAGTATTCCCCACCCAAGGTTCGCATCGCGTTCCCAGATCGCTGCGCGAGCAACGTGATCACGCCGCTGGCCGCCGCCAGCAGAAACAGCGGGACCTTTTCAAGAACCAGAAACGAAAACGATCGCGGAACCAGCGCCCCGGCGGGATCATCTTCGGGAGACTTCCTGCCGGGAACTGAGAACTGTGAACTGTGAACTGCCCTTCCCAACGGCCAATAATCCCACAACAGTAAAACGAACGGCAGAGTAATGATTTCCGGCTTGGCCATCAATCCCAGGGCGAAGAGACCTGCTAGAACGGCATAACGTTTGACTCCACCGCGCCGCACGTACCATCCGTAGGCGTGCATGGCGAGCAGGAAAAATAAAGTACTCAGAACGTTCTTCCGCTCCGTCGCCCACGCCACCGACTCTACATTGATCGGATGAAGCGCAAACAATGCCGCTACCATCAGGCTGGGCCAAGTCAGGCCTGTGGCGCTCTCCAACAGCAGAAACAGTAAGACCGCGTTCGTTGCATGCAACAGAACCGTTACATAGTGGTGACCGACCGGATTCAACCCAAAGAGCTGGCAGTCGAGCGCGTGCGATAACCACGTCAGCGGATGCCAGTTGGCGGCGTCATAGCTCGTGAACGCCCATTTCACGGTGCGCCACGTCACCCCCTCGATCACATGGGGGTTATGGACGATGTAGAAGTCGTCGTCGAGGTTCGTAAAGCCGT
Organism: uncultured Acidobacteriota bacterium; assembly: GCA_963717205.1. Lineage (GTDB taxonomy): Bacteria > Acidobacteriota > Terriglobia > Terriglobales > Acidobacteriaceae > Sulfotelmatobacter. The sequence goes on from CAVQVP010000006.1 coordinate 176,799, forward strand.
TATGGATGACGGGATTGTAGAGAGCAAGGGTTACCAGCGCCAACAACAGGCATAAGACTGTGCTTCGCTTCTCCCTGGAAATAAATAAGCGTACCGGTGGCCGGGAAATTTTGGCCGGCTCTACCGCAACCGCTGTCGTACCTGAAGACAAGAGTTCAACCCCTCACCTTAGATGCGGACCTGACAAGAATCTAGAACGAACAGACTTGAAACCCACACAGACTCAAAAACAACACGGCCCAAAAACCACAAAGGTCGAAAACGAACAAACGATTATATGCACGGATAGCACCTGAAAGATCGCCGGAGCGCGCTCGCTCGTTACTTTTGTGATGTAACGAGCTGGCGAGGCAGTTGCAAGTTCCCGAATCCGGCGCGTTCTCCAATTGTGCACTCACGCGGTGTAAGAGTTGACGCATGTCGTAGCAGGGGGCAACGGAGCCGTCGATCGAAGCGCAGCGGTCTCGCTTATGCCACAAGTTTCGCCGCAGAGAGATGCCGCGAACCGTCAATGGGATGACGGATTTTGGCAACAACCCGGCGATCAAAACCGATATAATCAAACCGAAGTTCGGCTTCATACTGAAAACAAGGGATCTCCAGAAGTTCATACCGGAACCAAGGTAACTATCGGGTTTGGCCCCGCAAGTGCGAATATCTAGCTCGACTGCGTCATTTTATGACCAGCACGAAATTCAAAGAAGAAACGAGAGGGAAAATAGAGATGCGGAAACAGAAGGGTTTCTCACTAATTGAGCTGATGATCGTGGTGGCCATCATCCTGATCATTGCAGCTATCGCCATTCCAAACTTGCTGCGCGCCCGTATGTCTGCCAACGATTCGTCTGCGGCCGCGTCCGAACACACCATTATCGTGGGTGAAGTGAGCTACTATGGCTCCTATCCCACAATTGGTTATGGCACGCTGGCCCAGTTGGGAACCGGCGGCGTCACTCCTTGCGTTCCCGGCACCGCTGCCGGTTGCTTTATCGACAACACCCTGGCGAGCAACGGCAATCCGGCCGGCACCGGCAAGAGCGGTTATATGTTTGCTTCCACAGCCAATAACGCTGCGCTTCCTTACACGTTCTACACAACGGCTACGCCCATCAGCAACCAGAGCGGCGCCAAGTCGTATTGCGCGGCGGATGACGGCGTAGTGCGCACCAACGCGAGTGGTAACCTCGGCATTGCTACCAGCTACGCAAACTGCCTCACCTTCACCCCGATGAGCAACTAACACTGCTTGCATCGGCAGTACTTGGAGCACAAAACGAAGGGCAGTGGATGCAAATCCGCTGCCCTTTCTTATTTCCTGCTGAATCTGATTCTGCAAGGCGCTACCCGAAACCTTGGTAACACAGAATTTCCTGCCGCCCAGACGTACAATTACCACCGACTCGTATTCCGATAGCGGTACCCTCCGCGGGGTCACAAATAGACGTATGGCATGGGAAAAGCTCACTCTTTCGCGACCGCATTCGATTGTTTCTCTAGTCAGCCTCTCAGCAGTCTGGCTAGCGCTCGTGATTGCGGGAGCACTCCTCACCGATTTTAATGAGCCCTACCTTCCCTTCGCGATTGCTGGTGGACTTGTCTTCTTCTTACGCGGCGTTCCTTCGCGCTGGGAAATCTATGCCTGGCTGTTGATTTCGGCCATCTTCATCAAAGTCATCCACCTGCCGCAGATCCCATTCTGGGTGCTTCGCGTGGGCAGCTCTTTTGCTGTGCTGGGCTTCGGCGCACTCCTTCTAATGGGGCTCCGCGCTTTGTGGTCAGAGCGGGAAGGCCGCGAAAATGCCCTCGCGCTGCTGGTCCCATCCCTGATTCTTGTTCTCTTCATACTTTCCAGCGCCAATGCGCTGCGCTTGAGCAGCGGTTTCAACCCCAGGACATACGATGCCTGGCTCTATGCCTTCGATGGAAGCCTGGGCTTTCAACCGAGCTTTTGGATGGGAAAGATCATGTACCAAAGCCTGGCGTTGACTCGGATCACGCTGCTGACTTACCTTTCGCTGCCCTTCGCAATGGCAGTTGTGTGCGCCTGGCATATTCCCTCTTCAGCACGCAGCGTGTCATGGCGCGTGTTAACCGTGTTGTTGCTCGCCGGGGTTGCCGGTTGGCTCTTGTATAACGTCATCCCGGCCACTGGGCCGCTCTACGCCTTCGCGGCAAACTTTCCGTGGAACAACGTGCCGTATAAAGATTTATCGACGTTCCCCTTGGAGAAAATGTCGATCCCGCTGGGCATCCCACGCAATGCCATGCCGTCGTTGCATGTGGGTTGGGTGATTCTCCTGTGCTGGAATAGCAGAGGTCTTCCCCGCGCTCTCCGTGCAGCGCTGGTTCTCTACCTTCTGCTGACTGTGGTGGCGACGCTGGGAAGCGGACAGCACTATTTGGTCGACCTGGTCGTCAGCTTACCATTTGCTCTGGCAGTGCAGGCCTTGGCGTGCTTTTCCCCTCCCAATCCGTCTCGGCGCATCGCTGCCATGGTTGCAGGGATCGGGTTTACCGTGGCCTGGCTGCTGCTGGTACGTTTCGGCGTGTCGTGGGCCCTCAAGTCTCCGGCAATTCCCTGGACTCTCATGCTGGTCACTACGTCCGTCACATTCTGGCTGGAGAGTCGAATGGCGCAGCACTATTCAAGCCATACTGCTGCCGAGAGCGTGTCGGTAATTCTGCCAGGCCTGCTCCGCGGTGCCCGATGAACCGCTGGAAACAGCATTGGTCGCTCCTCGTATGGTGTCCCGCAAGTTCGTTGAATTTGTTTTGAAAGGGCGCAGCTTTAGCTGCGCCGAAAGATGTCATAGACTCAGCGGCTTTAAGCCGCTGAGGCTGAGACGGAGTTGTAGCACGAATTTAAGGGACACCGCTCCGCGTTGGCTCAGTCGCTTTGGGATTCAAACGTTATACGCTCCGATCAAAGAGCGCATTCCGGGACAGACTGACATAAATTGTCAATGCAGGGAAGGCGCAAGCCCCTCGAAATGAGCGTCCCCTTGGCATGATTGCGAGCTGTCTTCGCATCAGACTGCAAGTAAAAGAGTTCTCAACTACCTGAAACCCTTTGGGAGTGGCCCTCTGCATGCGAGAACATTTATGTCTGCTTAGTAAAGCAAAGGCATGGCCAGGGACCAAAGTGTCCAGAAAAATAGAAAATAATGAAGATCGGTCCATGAGACAACACAAGGGTTTCTCACTTATCGAGCTTATGATTGTGGTCGCGATTATCCTGGTAATCGCGGCGATCGCCATTCCGAATTTACTGCGGGCGCGCATCGCCGCCAACGACTCTTCCGCGGCAGCCTCCATTCACGCCATCAATGTTGCGGAAGCCGGGTATTTCGTTACTTACAACACCGTCGGATTTCCACTGACTCTCACCACTTTGAGCGGCCCGGACCCTTGCACTCCTAGCGCCGCCCAAGCTTGTCTGATCGATCAGTCTCTGGTCGCGGCCGGAGGCAAGAGTGGCTACAACTTCGCCGCGACCGGCTCGGCCAGCCCCGGCAGTACCATCAATGATCAGTTTTACTCCACCGGAACACCCATCAACAATATGACCGGTTCCCGAGCCTACTGCTCGGTTGAGGACATGGCGATTCGCCTTCAACCCGCCGGCAACACCACTCTGGTTCCGAGCTATGCCACCTGCCTTACCCTGGCTGCGATGTCGAATTAGCGCCTCAACCCAGCAATTCCACAAGACCAGCACCAAAGCAATCTCCGCCCTTTGGTAATGTCCGGCACACACCCGCCACTTTACTGTCGGCCACTTTTGCATATAATTTTCTTGCAAGCAAAAGATGCCTGACTTGGTCCCTTCCATGCCTGCCATAGAAATTCTTGGATTGGAAAAGACTTACAGCGTGGGCTTCTGGCGCAAGCGCCCCAAGCGCGCCCTGCACCCGCTTACGCTCAACGTCGAAGATGGAGAAATTTTCGGTTTTCTCGGCCCCAACGGCGCCGGGAAAACTACGACCCTGAAGCTGCTGATGGGACTCGTGTTCCCGACCGCCGGATCGGCGCGCATCTTGGGACGCGATTGGACCGACGCCTCCGTTAAAGCACAGATCGGATTCCTGCCCGAGCAGCCATATTTCTATGACTACCTCACCGCCCACGAGCTACTGGAATACTATGGACAGCTCTCCGGCGTTCCCGCCAAACAGCGCAAGCAACGTGTCGAGCAAGTGCTCCACCAAGTCGGTCTGCGTGACGTGCAAGGCGTGCAGTTGCGAAAGTTTTCCAAGGGCATGCTGCAACGGGTCGGAATCGGTCAGGCCATCCTTCACGATCCCAAGCTCGTCTTCTTCGATGAACCAATGTCCGGCCTCGACCCCATGGGCCGCCGCGAAGTGCGCGACCTCATGGAGCAGCTCAAGCACGAAGGCAAGACCGTATTCTTCTCCACCCACATTCTCTCCGACGCCGAAGCTCTTTGCGACCGCGTTGCCGTCATTCACAAGGGAGAGCTCCGCGACGTGGGCGCCATCGAGGATCTAACCTCGAGCGTTCAGGGCAAAGTCGAAGTCATCTGGCAGGGCACGCAGATACCGGCTTCGATCAAGGCCATGGGCGCCGAATGCCACGTCTCCGGAGATCGAGTCCGCGCCATCATCAGCGAGAATCAGCAGGATGCGGTCATCGATTCCCTGCGCCGCGATCGCTATCGCTTGATCGCGGTCACTCCCGTGCGCACTTCACTCGAAGCTTATTTTGTCGAGAAGCTTCGGCGCGCCGAGACCGTGGCTGGGAGGGCGGTATGAAAGCTCGTATCGCCCACATTGCCTCCAACACCTTCCGCGAAGCCGTGCGCGACCGCGTGCTCTATAACCTGATTGCGTTCGCTCTGTTGCTTTCGGGAGCCGCCGTCCTTGTCGGCCAGATTTCGATTGAGATCGAAAAGCTGGTCGTCATCAATCTTGGGCTCACCGCGGTTTCTTTGTTTGGCGTGGTGATTGCGATTTTTATCGGCATTGGCCTGGTCTCCAAAGAAATCGAAAAGCGAACTCTCTACACCGTGCTCTCCCGCCCCGTCCGCCGCTGGGAATTCATTGTCGGGAAGTTCTTCGGACTGGCTGGCACGCTGGTGGTAAATACCTTTTTTATGGCGATCGGCGTATTCGCCGCTTTGTTTTACGTTTCCCGAACATTCGTGCGCGCCGATGCGATGATTTTCGTCGCTTTGTACTTCATCGTTCTCGAATTCTTGATCGTCTGCTCGCTATCGCTGTTGTTCTCGTCGTTCTCTTCGCCCTTGCTTTCCGCTGTCTTCGCCTTCTCGCTATTCGTGATCGGAAGCTTTGCCGAAGACCTGCGCAACTTCGCCGGCATGGCGCACGGAGTCTCGCGATGGTTCGCCACGGCAGCAGCCTACCTGGTGCCAAATTTTTCCGCGTTCAACGTGATCACTTCCATCGCGCATGAACAACCGGTTGCCGGGCAGCTGATTCTGCAGAACACTCTTTACGCACTGTTCTATGCCACCATGGCTCTCAGCGGAGCGGTTTTGATCTTCGAGCACCGTGATTTGAAATGAAATGATTTGAAATGAAATGATCTGAAGTGAAGATGATTTGAAATGAAGTGATTTGAAACGAAAAAAGCCTTGAAATGAAATATCGCCGCAAAATCACGATGGTCGCCGGCGTTTGTCTGCTCCTGTCGCTGACTGCCAGCTCGCTGGTGCTGCATCACATCGATCACCTTCGTCCGCAAGCCACACTTGATGAAGTTCTGTTCATCAGCTCGCCCACGGTAATCAAGCGTGCCAGCCTCGGCTACGACGGGCTCATGGCCTGCATTTACTGGACCCGCGCGGTGCAGTACTTCGGCTCCCGCCATCATTACTCCGCTTCCAGTTACAACCTGCTGGCGCCGCTTCTCGAAATCACGACACACCTGGATCCTCATCTTCTCGTCGCCTACGAATTTGGCACCAGCTTCCTCGCGCCCAAGCCGCCCTTCGGAGCTGGCCAGCCCCAACGTGCGATCGCGTTGATGCAGTACGGCATCCTGAACAACCCCGACAACTGGAGGCTCTATTACGACCTCGGCTTCGTCTACTACATGGAGCTTAAGGACTACGGGAAAGCTGCCGAAACCTTCGATCGCGGTTCGCACGTTCCCAATGCCCACCCCTTCTTGAAGATTTTGGCGGCCCAAATGGCACAGCATGCAGGCGAGTATCAGACCGCGCGTATGCTGTGGTCTGCGACCTACCAGACCACGCAAGACGAGTACATAAAAAGGAACGCGCTCCGGCATCTTCGCGCCCTTCGCGTCGACGAAGACGTCCAGCATCTGCAGGAAGGTGTCACCCGTTTCGGAGAGCGCACCGGCCGCCTGCCCTCAAGCATGTCGGAACTCCTGGCAGCGGAAGGCATAGCGGCAACTCCCGCCGATCCTGACGGACACCCTTACAAGATGACTCCCGAGGGCCGCATCGAAGTTCGCGTGCCGGACGATTTCCCCTTCGCCACCAAAGGGCTGCCGCCCGGATACAAGCCAAAATACCAGGACCTGTAGTCGTCTCGTTGCCGCACTCATCCTGAATAAGCGTTCTTTGCGCGGTGAACACGGGCCGCACAAAGCGCCGCGCTCTACAAATCCCTGTCAGCGCTTATGATGACGATGACGAAGAATGCACGACCTCGATTCCGCGCACTCTCGAATTAGCCTGTCACGCTCCGCATGGCAATGGTGGAAAGCCATCTCCGACCGCGAAGGACGTGTCGCGGCCGCGCGCCAGCTCTTAACCGCGCTTTGGGAATTCACCCGCGACACCACTCCCGAGCGCCGTCGGCAACGCTTCGGGGACGCCGAATTTGATTGGGACCACCGCGTCAACACTACCAGCGCCGTTCTCAGTTGGCGCAATCGTCTGCTCGGGGTTTTCCACTCGCCGTATCAGCCGACGGAACCGACCCTGTTCCACGAAATGCTCGAGGCGTTGCACGAGCAAACTCAGGCTGACTTCCACGATTTCATCTTCATCGATCTCGGATCGGGCAAGGGACGCGTATTGCTGATGGCCTCTGACTATCCTTTTCGCCGCATCTTGGGAATAGAACTGTTACCCGCGTTGCATCAGACCGCTCAGGAAAACCTCAGCAGTTACAAAAGCGATTCCCAGAAGTGCTTCGCGCTCGAATCGATCTGTGCGGACGCAACTCACTTCGTTTTTCCCGCCGAGCCAACGGTACTCTATCTCTTCAATCCGTTTCCTGAGCGCGGATTAAGACGTGTGATCGCAAATCTAGAGCAGAGCCTGCGAGCTCATCCGCGCCCCCTGTACTTGCTCTACCACAATCCTCTTCTCGAAAATGTTTTGAGTCAGAGCCCTATGCTCTGTAGGATTGGCGGAACACATCAATACTCAATCTACAAATCTCGCTGATTTTCAGGACAGGGCACTACCGGAAGCCATCTCATAAATGACTTCGGGAAGGGCGCGACAGTGGTTACGGAAAACTCAGGTTTTTGGGTGGCGCAGCGCTTTAGCGCTGCAATGAGACGCTTCTTTTCTGTCCGGGCTTTAGCCCCGGAAGTCGCTTGAACACCTTTTCCGCAACCAACCTTCAGTCGTGCCGCCCAGAGTCAACAAAACGAGGGGTTCGGGAAGGCCGCAACCTTCACTCGTGCCCTCAGCCCGCACAACCGTGGAAGAGCGGCGCTTCAGCGGCGCGTAAAGCGACAAATCGACGAGGGCTTTAGCCCCTGCGGGACCTCGACCCGCTGCTCTGTACTATTAATGAGATGTTCTAGTATGGCGCAGGAACGACAGCGTCTTCCGGGTAACCCGGCATTCCAAACTCGGGAACATCGAGCCCTTCTTCTTCTGACTCGGGCGGAACTCGCATGCTCTTCACTTTATTTACGACCGAAAAAACCACAAACGTAGCCCCGAATGCCCAGACTGCATACAAAGTCGCGCCCATGAGCTGGCACCAGAACTGCCGCGTGTCGCCGTGGATCAGTCCCGTCACTCCCTGACCCGTGTGTCCCAGATAGCTGGCCGCGCCCACTCCGTTCCAGCCGCTCCCATAAGTTCCATCGGCAAAAATTCCCACCGACACCGCTCCCAGCCAGCCGCAGTACCCGTGCACCGAAACCGCGCCGCAGGGATCGTCGACTTTTAGGACTCGTTCGTTGAACAGCACTCCGCCGCAAACCAGCGATCCCGCCAGCACTCCGATAGTCACCGCCGATGTTGGAGACACAAATGCGCACGGCGCCGTAATCGCAACCAGTCCGGCCAGCATTCCGTTACAAGCCATGGTCACGTCCGGCTTGCCAAACAGGAAATACCAGATGAGCATCGCGGCAGCCGATCCCGCCACCGCAGCCAGATTCGTATTGATCGCGACTACAGAAATGCGCAGATCGGTTGCACCCAGCGTTGAACCCGGATTGAAGCCCATCCACCCGAACAGCAGAATGAACGTACCAGTCACCACGTACACAATATTGTGAGCCGGAAAGGCGCGAATCTTTCCGCCGGGACCAAACTTTCCCAGACGCGGACCGAGAATAATGGCCAGCGCCATCGCGCAGAAGCCGCCCACCGCATGCACCACCGTCGATCCCGCGAAGTCGACGTAACCGTGGCCAAGATTCATGCTCGATCCTAGTTGCGAGAGCCAGCCGCCTCCCCACGTCCAGCATCCCGAAATCGGATAGAGAATGGCGCCGATAAAAAGCTCGCATAGCAGAAACGCCCAGAAAGTAATCCGCTCGCAAATAGCGCCAACAATGATGTATCCCGCCGTCTCCATGAACACTACTTCGAACAGCGCCAGGCAGTTGCTCCCCGCGTCATAGGCTGGACCGAGGAAGAAGAATCCCTTGCCGCCGACAAATCCCCATTGCCCGCTGCCAATCAAAAAATGGTTCAGCGTAGGAACGCCGCCCAGGTTAGTCGGCGCTGCATTAATCGCGACCGCTCCAAACTGAAATGCGTATCCGACCGCGTAATAGGCGAGGAATGCGAAAACATAAGCCGCGAAATTCAGCATCATCAAGTGAGCGGCATTTTTCTTTCGCACCAGCCCGCAGGTGAGCAGTGCGAAACCAGCCTGCATGAACAGGACGAGATAGCCCGTGTTCAGCGTCCACGCAAAGTTCGTGGCAACCCGAACGTGCCCCACGCTGTCGGCTAGCTTTACCGCGAGCGGCTCTTTTGCCGCCTGGGCCTGATAGTCGTCAAAGTCTTTCTTGTTTTTGGCGTAGTCCGGGGATGTTTTGTCGGTAGGCTCTGCAACAACAAAAGAATTGCCACCCGCATCAACGGCTGAAGTTTTATCTCCAGTCGCCGCGCCGGAGGGATCCGGCTTCGGTCCATCCTCAGCAAAACAGAAAACGGATGACCCCGCTAGAATTACCGCCAGAAAAACCAGTGCAGCGAGTACTGAAGTCAGTGATCGGCGCGGCGCGCGCCCCCCGGGCTCCTTCGTCATCTGTGGCCCTTTGAAATCAAAACTCCGCTTGCCCCTCACCTTCTCCTGGGATGCCAGCTCGCAATGCCCCACTAACATTCAGTCAATCCGCGAACGTAAATCGAGCCCCTGGCTGAGTCCAATAGATATTTCTTATGGCAATCATCAGAAGAACGGAGGCTGGAAAAATGAGAGGAGATCTGCGCGAAACAGAACCTCAGGCGGCGCTCGCCACTCTCTCTTACGCAAATACCCGGCTACCCTGGCGCGACTGGATGAAGCTTAAGGTGGATAGCCTCGCCGCTCCACCCTCAGGTGCGGTGGGTGGCCGGCTGTTCGCCCGGCTCACTTATTCGCTCCAATCCAACAGCGAATTCGGCGAACTCGGAATAGCCGTCAAAATAGTCGTCGAGCTCCTCTTGTGTCATCTGGTATACGTTTCGCTTGGGGTTTTCGACCAGAGGAACGATTGTCGTAAGCCGATAGATTGCCGTTGAAAGCTCGTCGCGTTCCTGCGGCGCTATCGCTTTTGTCTCTATTGGATTGTTCGAGGCATAGTGGCGGACGGCTAGATCGAGGACTTCAAGTAGTTCAGCACCCGTGTCGATGATTTGCCGAGCGTCGACGTCGCGGATGTCTTCGCCATGGACTGCGCGATTGCATATGGAAACCACGTCTCGGATGGTTTCGGCTAGGTCCGCGTCGAAGACATCCTGCGATGCCAACCTTCTGATAATGGAAGCCAGCGCTGTCGGCCTACCTCTCTTGACTGCGGTTGGGTCCATCCGGTTCTCGATTCGACGCAATCGAGTTTCAATCTCGATCCTCAGTTTGGCGAGGGCGACGACAGGGTCGGTTTCGGCTAGGTTGCGGATCGCTGTCGCAGTCTGATCCGTTTCGCGCAGCGGCACTTCTCCTGCTGACTTAATTGGGAGGGACCTCTCGGCTTGCCGAGCAACGCGGGATACTTCGTCCGGCTGGATTTCTGCTTCAAATTCGCCGATCTTCACCTTCTTGATGGAGGCGACGAACGGGCTGAGCAGCATGACCGCCAGCAGGATCAGCGAAGTATTATCCACGACGATTTGCCGAACCCCAAGCCCGTGACAGAGCAGCATGGCTAGCGCCGTCAAAAGCACAAGCCACCACAGGTGCGTCACTATGAGTCGTCGGATACTTTCCATTAGGGTACTCCATCTAACGGTGCCGAAGTATACACCTAGCCTTGTCCTCGTCACTGCCGGGTGGAATGGGTCTACTGCAGCCGAATGGAAACCGATAGACTTAGGTCATGACCACCACCACCCTCAACTCCCTCTCCCGCGCCTCCTCCGCCTACCTCCGCTCTGCCATGCACCAGCCCATTCAGTGGCACGAGTGGGGCGACGAGGCCTTCGCCGCCGCGCAGCGCGCGAACAAGCCCATGCTGCTCGACATCGGCGCGGTGTGGTGCCACTGGTGCCATGTGATGGATCGCGAGTCTTACGACGACCCTGAAGTTGCCGCCATTGTGAACGAACATTTCATCGCCGTGAAAGTCGACCGCGATGAGCGTCCCGACATCGACAGCCGTTACCAGGCCGCCGTCAGCGCGGTCAGCGGACAGGGCGGCTGGCCGCTCACAGCTTTTCTTACTCCCGACGGTAAGCCGTTTTACGGTGGCACGTACTTTCCTCCCACCGACGGCTACGGCCGTCCCAGCTTCAAACGCGTACTGACCAGCATCGCGAATGCGTACAAAGAAAAGCACGGCGACGTGGTGGAGCAGGCGAAGATGGTCGAGAGCGCGATCGCGCAGGCGGAATCTTTCGTCGGCCGCAGCGGCCGAATTTCCGCGAACATCATCACCGCGATCGAGCAATCCGCCTTCAAGATGTTCGATCCGCAGCACGGCGGCTTCGGACAAGCGCCGAAGTTTCCCCATCCCTCAGCTCTCGATTTACTGATCGAGCAATATTCGCGCCGCGCGGACGAGAACCTGCGCAACTTAATCGTCACCACGCTCGAACACATGGCCAACGGCGGCGTCTACGACCAGTTAGCCGGAGGCTTTCATCGCTACTCCGTCGACGAACGCTGGGTCGTCCCGCACTTTGAAAAAATGTGCTACGACAACTCCGAGCTGCTGAAAAACTATGTTCACGCCTATCAAGCCACCGGCTCGGAATTCTTCGCGAACGTGGCGCGCGACATCATTCGCTGGATGGATGAGTGGCTGAGCGACCGCGAACGCGGCGGCTTCTACGCCTCGCAAGACGCCGACATTTCCATGGACGACGACGGCGACTATTTCACATGGACGCTCGACGAGACCCGTGCCGTCCTCACCGAAGAAGAAGCGCAGGTTGCCGCACTCCACTACGACATCAACGAGATCGGCGAGATGCACCACAATCCGGCGAAGAACGTGCTCTACGTGCGCGCCCCGATCGAGGAGATTGCCCGCCGCATGAGCCTCAGCGCCGAGCGAGTGCAAAGCCTTCTCGATTCCGCGAAGAAGAAAATGTATGCCGCGCGATTGCAGCGCCCAACTCCCTACATCGACAAGACGGTTTACGTGGGATGGAACAGTATGTGCATCTCCGCTTATCTGGAGGCGGCAAAAGTTCTCGGGCTCGACGCCGCGCGCCGCTTCGCTCTGCGCTCGCTCGACCGCATTCTTGCGGAAGCCTGGAAGCAATCTCGACTGTTGCACGTGGTCGCTTATTCGGATCCCCAGGCCCATCCTCGCGAGGTTGCGGGCCTGCTCGAGGATTATGCCGCGACCACACTCGCTTGCCTCGATGCCTACGAGTCAACCGCCGATCTCAGCTACTTCAAATTCGCGCGCGTAATTGGCGACGCCATGATTGCCAGGTTTTTCGACGCGGTCTCCGGAGGCTTCTTCGACGCCGAACCTACTGCGGATGGCAAGAGTCTCGGCGTTCTCTCCACTCGCCGCAAGCCGCTTCAGGATTCGCCCACTCCCGCGGGAAATCCCGTGGCTGCGATTGCGCTGCTGCGCCTGCATCATTACACCGACGATAACTCCTATCGAGATAAAGCGGAGCAAACTCTGGAACTCTTCGCCGGAGTGGCTGAACAATTTGGAATTTTCGCCGCGACCTACGGAATCGCCGTCCTGCGCTTCCTCCACGCTCCAGTGCAAGTGGTCGTAATCGCTCGTACAGAATCGGAGCAAACCGAATCGCAGCCCACAAAATTAACCGGAACAGCGCACGCCTTCACATCCGTCGCAGCCGCGGCTTTCGCCTTCAACAAAAGCGTCTTGCTGCTGACGGCGAACCAGGCCGTTGCCGAAAATCTTCCTCCCTCGTTGGCGGCAACCATTCCGAAACTACCTCAGTTGAGTTCGGGTAGGTCTTTCGCGGTTTTGTGTTCGGGGACTTCCTGTCAGCCCCCGTTCACAGACGCCTCCGAGTTGCGTGCGGCCCTGGGAAGCGCTCTCCAAAAATCGGCCTAATTACGTGGAATAACAAACTAAGGCATAGACGGATAAAAAAAAGGACCGACGGGTTTATATATAAAGTCCGTCAGTCCAAACATTGCGAGCCCTAGGGTTCGGCCCAAGTTACTATTAGGTTACTTTGGTGACCTTGCGGCCATGTCAATGTCCGATTAAGTTCTACTTATCGGAGCGTTGCCGACGGTGGGTGGATAATCCCTCCGTCCGGTGTGGGAGGCTGTTGAACCTCTGCTGAGACATAGGTTCCTGCCAGTCCCAATATCAGGATGGCGATCCTGATGAGTTGCTTCATGGGTTTTTCTCCTACCACGATTTGGCTTTCCCAAAATGGGAGTCCGTCACGCGGTGAGAAATTATAAAGCACGTGTCAACTAGCACTTACGAAAGCTTGGCGTTTCGGCTGGACTTTACAGGCCGGGGGCGAGAGCGACCTTCCCGCGTCTTCACCATAAATACAGTAAAATCTTAAGGTTACCAAAGTCACCCAAGAGGCGGTTTATCAGCGGAATGAACGCGAGTTAGACCAACGCGCAATTTACGAAATCCGAAATTCGCTGTCGGGGAAAGATCCTGGCAACTGCGCGAACTAACCTGCCGGCTTCGAGCCAGCCCTTGCTGCTAATCCCCGACCAATGGTCGGAACCACCGTGGCGTCGGGGGTTACTCCGTCCCCCTGCCCCGAAATTGGCGCCTGAGTCCGCGAGAGCGCCCGATCAACCATTCCCTCGAACATCGGGATCAGCGAGTCCTCAGGCAAAGAGTGATGAAGGTCTGATAAGCTTTGCTCCCAGCGCTGAGGCCGCAGCAGGATCGATCCCGCGTCGCGGGCAGGACTCTTGGCGAATGTGTACCACCACCAGACCAGCAAGGCGCTATCATAAGCAGCCATATTGATCAGGTTCATCGTTACCTCAGCAAGGCGGTAGCCCGCCCACGACGCATTCAGGGCCAGTTCCACTATGGCAAAGAGGCCGAAGCCCAAGCAGATGCCAAAGCTATGCTGCCTCCGGCTTACGCCCAGGTAGCGCGCAAACAACAATAGGAATAGCACCATCCCGACTTGGATAATACGAACGCAGCGCTGGGCGGTCATGATGGCCTGCACCCAAGGCACAGCGTCTGACGAGTTGGTAGAGACCGAGACCACCCCAGCCACGAGAAGCATCACCAGTCCGGCCCACCTGAACAGCACCGTGCCCAAGTCTCGCAACGTGTGAAACGGTCGAAATATATCGAGGAAGGCTTCGTGAATTACCTGGAAACCCAGCACCACGCTGAAGGCGGTGCTGATCGAGGAAACGTAAAAGCTAGTGGAGTAATTGTACAAGTAGGTCGGAAAGACCACGGCGAAGGTCAGAATTTGCGCGACGATATAGGAAAAGAAGTATTTGAACGTACGATGCTGGCCGCGACGGAGCATCAAGACTGCAATCACCGTTTCGAGAACGGGATGCACGAACCAGAGTGTGTAGAGCACAATGTTAGTTCTCTCGTTCATCTCAAGAACTCTCGAAATCCTCAGCTTCCGAAATAGCCCGGCGGCCAGAGCCAGCCCCGCGGCGCACGTATACGCGTAAGTAAGGACGGCAATTAAGAGGAAGTTAATCCTTTCCGCCCAACTGTTCAATGTACTCAAGTAATCGAAAGTAACGTTACCTTCGGGCCATATTGGTTTGGACTGCTGCCGGTGCAGTTGAATGGGGGATGGACCCGGGATTTCATCTCCAGATCGCGCGGCATAGGGCCGGGTGGCCCATCCTTCTAGATCTCGCCGCCATTGCCAACACGCTGGGTGCCCCGTCCTTCGCGTTCTTTGCGAAGGGCGGGTATCACGTATGCTGAGAGCTGCGAAGCTACCCCGCCCGATCCCGGAACGAAATCTTCCCCCATCCCTCATTCACCCCTACCGGTCCAGCCTCTTCCAGAAGATAGAATCGATAACTGCTCCAGCCCCAATCCTGGGGCGATTTCACCAGTCCCCGCTTCACCGGATTTCGATGCATATAACGGAGTTTCTCCACCCGCTTCTTCGTCGTCCAGACATTGAAGTCGTAGAATCGCGCCTGCCAGAATACTCTTCGCGGTGGCTCCGGTCCAAACAGATCACGCTGGCGCGGGTTCCTCCGCCTGCGCTTGGGCAGCAGTGCGTGGGCTGTACGCTGCTTCAACACCTGCATCACGGTCGAGGGAGTTCCAATCTCCGGTTCCGTTAAAAGTAGGTGAATGTGCTCCGGCATCACGACATACCCAACCACCACGAACCGGTAACGCTGCCGCGTTTGTTCCAGAATCGAGAGGAAGCGGTCGCGGCAACGCGCCGAACCGAGGAAAGGCAATCGCCGGTAGCACGAGCAAGTGATAAAGTGCAGGTGATGCGCGCCGTAGGTGCGATGCAGTCCGCTGGGCATAGCAAACCTATAGTAGCGGCAGCATCGTACCAGCCCTTGCAAAATACGCAAGGACGGGGCACCCAGAGTTTCGCTACGGGAAAGATAGATCGAGGCAAAAGGCTGGGCCACCTCTATAACCGTGTCGGCGTTGTCAAGAGACACGTGGACCCGCGAGAGGTTTTGACTTTCCTCTTCGTGGAAGGTTTTGGTGTTGCTGTTGCTCTTGGTGTTGCTTTGCTCATGCGACCAAGGCCCGCTTTCAGAATCCTGCGGTGGAAGTTTGGTTCCACCAACCATCTATCCGGTCACTGACGTCCGACCATGATTCGTTGTTCAGACTCCCTGACTTTTTCCAGGGAGGCAAGGCGCCCAATCAGCCCAACGATGAGTTACTCCGTCACCAGGGTGGCCCACGGGCTGCCTTGCATGCGAACCAGCTGCGCATAATTGGCCTGGCCGCGCAGCATCCAGTACATCCGTACCGCCAGCTTTCTGGCGATCGCAACCTTGGCCACGCTGCTGCCCCGGCGCAGCTTCAGTCGCTGATAGTCTTGCCCTAACTCGCTGTCCAACCTCGCGGCGGTGTGGCCGGCCTCGACTAACAACGAGCGCATCATCGGATTGCCTTGCTTCGAGATCGCTCCCAGTCGCTGCCGCCCGCCCGAAGAATGTTCGCGCGGATTCAGTCCCAGGTAACTCACCACCTGTTTGCTGCGCTCGAACCGCTCCACCGGTCCCAGCGTTAGCACGAACGCCAGCGAAGTCACCGGCCCTACTCCCGGATGCGTCATTAGAAGGACAGCGGCGGCATTCTGTTCCGCTTGCTCCGCCACCGCGCGATCCAGTTCGCCGAGTGAACCGTCGAACCGATCGAGCATCGTCAGCAACTCTTGCCGGCGATAGCTCGCCCAGACTCCCAGCCTCAACCCTTCCAACTCGACGCGGCCTTTCTTCGTGAACAACTTCTTCTTTCGGCACACGCCCTCGCCCATCGCCAAAGCGTGCAGTTGATTGCCCACCGCATTCCGCATCCACACCAGCTTCTGCCGATGCCAAACTAACTGCCGCAGATCGCGTTCCGCCATCGTCGGCCGCCAGATGCGAGGAAAACGTTCGCTCAGCAACAGCTCCAGTAAGTGCGCCGCGTCGCGCGCATCGGTCTTCTGCTTGCGCACCACGGACGCCCGGATCTGCGCCGCATCCCCGATCCAGAGCTCGTGCCCCAACTCGGCCAGCATCCGCTCAAACCAGCGGGTGTGCCCGGTCGCTTCGATCCCCACTCGCACCGGGCTCGACAACGCTGCGTAAAACGCCCGGGCTTCTCCGCTCTCGTGCTCTAATCGGCGCTCGATTAACTCGCCCGTCTCCTGATCCAGCATCGCAATCTGCTGGTAGCGCGTATGTAAATCACAACCTACAATCTTCATGTGCTCGGCTCCTTTCCTCCGAGCCCTGGTTGCTGGAGCGCACCAAGTTTACTCGGCGGCTGGGAGCCGACACGGTTATCTAATCAGCCCATTTGGATTTGCTCCCAACGGGAACATTCTGTACGCCAACGATTCGGCCAACGGCAACTGGGTGTACACCTACGACAATCTTAACCGGCTCATCGCAGGGACGTGCGCCGGTAACTGCCCTGCTGCAACAGGCCTCGGATATGCCTACGACCGCTTCGGCAATCGCTATTCTGAGACGGTGACCGGGGGCAGCGGCGTGCAACCAGTGTATTCTTTTAATGCCAACAACCATATCGACGTGAGCAGTGTGACCTACGATGCGGCGGGCAACGTGACCTACGACGGGGTTGGGCTCGGAAATACGTACACTTATGACGCCGAGAACCGGATCACTGCGGTCAGCGGCAATGGCCCGGCCACGTATGTTTACGATGCCTTGGGGCATCGCGTGCGGGCAGTCGTGAACGGCGTGAATCACGACTTCTTATACGACCTGAGCGGGAGAACGATCGATCAGCTTACCAACGGCACTTTGACCCGAACCGAAGCCTATGCGGGCAGCATGCACGCAGCCACATACGTAAACAGCACCACGGAGTTCGACAACAGCGACTGGCTGGGCACGGTGCGAGTGCGCAGCAATGTGTCGGGCAACAAAATCGAGAGTTGCACCAGCCTGCCTTTTGGCGAGGACCTGACGTGTAGCGGCACGGAGGACAGTCCGCTGCACTTCACCGGCAAAGAACGGGATTCCGAATCGGGACTGGACAACTTCGGAGCCAGGTACTACGCCTCTACAATGGGACGTTTCACGACGGCTGATCCGCTCTACTTGGAGCGTCGCCGACTCGTCGATCCTCAACAGCTGAATCTCTACTCCTACGTTCGGAACAATCCGCTTAACCTGACAGACCCAACCGGCCTTGACATCACTTGCACCGGGGACAGATGCAAGGATTACCTGGCTGCTTTGGCGAAAGACGTTTCGTTCAAAGTGAAGTATAACGACAACGGAAAAGTCGTGGCGGAGGTCGACAAGGGCGCCAAGCTTTCCAAGACCGACAAGGCATTCTTGAAAGCTATTGACGATACCAAGAACCACGTCACAATCAACGCGATTGGCGGTGGCAAGGATTCGTCGGTCTTTTTTGGAGCGTCACATGGCGCGAGCCATACCATCGCGTTCGATCAAGCGGCTCTCTTGGATACCGCGAAAAATGCAGGTGGAATGACTTCGGCGCAGTTGGTCGGGCACGAAACGCTGGAGGGCTACGCCGAATCGAAGGGCGAGAGCCTGGGGGATGCGCACAATTATGCGAATGGATTCTTTCCCGGATTCGACAGGCCGTTTTACGTCTTCCCAGGGGAGAGTAATGCTACCAGTCTGCTCTCAGTTCACATGTTCCAAGCCGTCCACGGAGGTGTTACCGAGAACATCGAGTTTAAGTTCGACACTCCCATCCCGATCGAATCGATTGGCAACGCGACCAAGCAGTCTGGGTATCCGGTTGATGTGAGCAAGGTGCAATGATGATAGGGAAAACCTACGTGCGCATAGCTGCTATGAGTGTCGTCGTTCTCTTGGTGCATTTCAATGTGAGAGCGGCTGGAAGACGTGAAACAACAGGCCACGTCATCGCAAGGGACGTTTACCTAGGCCTTCCGAGGACAAGTTCTACTGTGAACCTTGAGGTCTTTATCCTGCGAACAAACGAGTCTGTCAAGAGTCGTGGAGAATCCACGCACTTCCTGAGAGTCAGGTATGAGGATTTTGGTAACCAGCATCCTCTGCCGAGCGCTCTTTTGGAAGGAAGACAGACCTGGCGATTGTCGCTCAAGAGGGATCGTAGTTGTGACCAGGTAGTGTCGGAGGGCCTGATCGTGCCTAGGAATGCTTCGAACGAGCTTCCGAAACCTGGGACGTACGTCCTGCTTCGAAGCGCGGACGTGAACGACCTACCATCGCTGAGCAGCACGATGCCTTGTTTCATCCTTCGTCCGGGTGGGGCAGAGCCCGTGTCGAGTCAACCCTGACCTACATCTATGACGGGGATCGAGTGCGGTTATGACGTGGGGCGGGTGGCCCACCTTTTCCAGTTCTTTTTCCCGTTCCGGAACCGTGGGTGCCCCGTCCTTGCGCTTTTTGCAAGGGCGGGCGGCGATGCTGTCTGTACCATTTGGTTTGTCATGCCACGCGGCCTGCATCGCACCTACGGCGCTCATCACCTGCACTTTATCAGTTGCTCCTGCCACCGGCGATTACCTTTTCTGCGCACCGCGCGGATCCGTGACAGGTTTCTCTCGATTCTCGAACAAACCCGCGAGCGCTATCGCTTCGTGGTCGTGGGGTATGTCGTCATGCCGGAGCACATTCACCTGCTCATCACTGAACCAGAGATCGGAACTCCGTCGACGGTGATGCAGGTGGTAAAACAGCGCACCGCTCGCGCTTTGTTGCCGATGAAGAAGCGAGCCGATGCGCGCCAGCGCCGCCTATTCGCAGATGCGATTCTGCGCAAGCCATTCTGGCAGGCTCGTTTCTACGATTTCAACGTGTGGACGACTAAGAAGCGCGTGGAGAAGCTCCGGTATATGCATCGCAATCCGGTGAAGCGGGGATTGGCGAGTGTGCCGGAAGATTGGCGCTGGAGCAGTTATCGCTTCTATCTTCTGGACGAAGCCGGACCGGTTCGAGTGAACGAAGGCTGGGCGAAGATTTCGTTTGGGGATCGCGCGGCGTAAGAATCGCCCCGGCGCAGGCGTCCGCGACTCCCGCCCTTCGCAAAGTCCGCGAAGGACGGGGCACCCAGCCGCGATCCCCGGCACAAAACGCTGCTCGCGTCACTCCATCCACCACCCCAATTCCGCTATTGAATTCATCCTGAAGCATTTAGGGAGAAAATCATTGCCCCGCCAGGAACCCTCTGCTAGCCTTTCTCCAGACGGAGATTGTGTTCCAACAATCCTGAGTAGTATGATCATGATATTGACACGCTGTTCGTGTGATCCTTGCGACCGCGTACAGCAACCCCACCGTCGCCAGAGCCAGAGAAGAAAAGAGACGAAAGTCCAGCGCAGTTTCTAAGGAGAAACAATCTTGGCAGCATCGAAAAACCGCATCCTGTTTACCTCCGAATCCGTAACCGAAGGCCATCCCGATAAAATCGCCGACCAGATTTCCGACGCCATCCTCGACGCCTGCCTCGCCGACGATTCCACCAGCCGCGTCGCCTGCGAAACCCTCACCGCCACCGGCCTGGTCGTCATCGCCGGAGAAATCACCACCAAAGCCTACGTAGATTTTCAGAACGTCGTCCGCGGCACCGTCGGCGCCATCGGCTACGACAACGCGGTCTACGGCTTCGATTGCAACACCTGCGCCGTCATCTCCAGCATCAACAAACAGTCCGGTGACATCGCCATGGGCGTCGACACCGGCGGCGCCGGCGACCAGGGAATGATGTTTGGATATGCGGTGAATGAGAATGAGGAGTTGATGCCGACCCCCATTTCTCTGGCGCACAAGTTGACGATGCGGCTCTCGCAGGTGCGCAAGAATGGAACGCTTCCCTACCTTCGTCCGGATGGAAAATCCCAAGTTACAGTTGAATATGACTCGAAAGGAAAGGTGCTGAGGGTGGATGCGGTTGTGATTTCCACGCAGCATGCTGAGACTGTGGCCAACGACGAGTTGCGCGCGGGGATTTTGAAGCACGTAATTCAGGCGGTGATTCCGGCGCATCTGCTTGATGAAGACACGCACTATCACATCAATCCCACGGGACGTTTTGTGATCGGGGGGCCGATGGGCGATACCGGGCTGACCGGGCGCAAGATCATCGTCGACACTTATGGCGGAATGGGACGCCACGGCGGCGGAGCATTTAGCGGCAAAGATCCGACCAAGGTGGATCGCTCGGCGGCTTACATGGCGCGGCACATTGCAAAAAATATTGTGGCGGCGAAACTTGCCGACCGCTGCGAAGTACAGTTGGCTTATGCCATTGGCGTGGCCGACCCCGTGAGCGTGCGCGTGGATACCTTTGGCACAGAGAAAGTGGATCCTGCGATTATTCCAGATCTGATTCGCGCGAATTTCAAACTAACGCCGCGAGGAATTATCGAGTCGCTGGATTTGCGTCGGCCGATTTACAAGAAGACTGCGGCGTACGGACACTTCGGGCGCAACGATCCTGACTTCACGTGGGAAGCTACCGACAAGGCGGCGAAGCTGGCGAACGATGCGGGAGTGCGGGAGACGGTGGGAGCTCGGAAGTAAGCAGACTGTCAAGATGGAAGCGAGCCATACGCGCGATTATGACGTCGCAAAGAGCGCGACGTTTCGCGCGGCTCGCCCAGATTCTTCGCGGCACAAAGAACGCTTGCTCAGGATGACATGGTCAGGATGACATGGAAAGTGCAGCTTTGCCGGTGCACCGAAAGTCTCATTCCCCTAAGGGTATTTTGAATATGCCGGTTGCACGTTGGAATCGTGTATTCTGACAGAGCACTTGTAATCAGGGACTACTCCTAACGTAAACAAACAAAATTTTCCAAGCGAGGAAAGCGCCACAGGAGGCGTATGTCAACAGCAGCACAAATCAATTCCGATATTAAGAACCTGGAACTGGCCGAACTGGGCAAGAAGCGCATCGAGTGGGCGAACCAGTCGATGAAGGTTCTCCAGATTATTCGCAAAGAGTTTATTAAGAATCAGCCGCTGCAGGGGATGCGAATCTCCGCCTGCCTGCACGTCACTGCCGAGACTGCGAACCTCGCAATTTGCCTGCGTGATGGCGGAGCCGATGTGGTGTTGTGCGCTTCGAATCCACTCTCGACGCAAGACGATGTGTCGGCCAGCCTGGTGCGCGATCAGGGCATTGCGGTCTTCGCCATCAAAGGTGAGGACAACGACACGTATTACCAGCACATTATGGCCGCGATCGATCACAAGCCGCACATCACGATGGACGATGGCGCGGACCTGGTGACGATTCTGCACACCAAGCGCACCGATGCTTTGGAAGGCGTGATCGGTGGAACGGAAGAGACGACCACGGGCGTGATCCGGCTGCGCGCGATGGCGAAGGAAGGCGTGCTGAAGTTTCCCATCGTGGCGGTGAATGATGCCGACACCAAGCATCTGTTCGACAATCGCTACGGCACGGGACAGTCGACGATCGATGGCATCATCCGGGCAACGAATTTCCTGCTGGCCGGGTCGAAGTTTGTGGTGGCCGGCTACGGCTGGTGCGGCCGCGGGCTGGCGAGCCGCGCGCGCGGTAATGGCGCGGAAGTGATCATCACCGAAGTGGATCCCACGAAGGCGCTCGAGGCGGTGATGGACGGCTTCCGGGTAATGTCGATGCAGGAAGCTGCAAAAATTGGTGACGTCTTCTGCACGGTCACGGGCAACAAGAACGTGCTGGTCAAAGAACATTTCGAATTGATGAAAGATGGCGCGATCATTTCGAACTCCGGACACTTCAACGTGGAGATCGATATTCCCGCGCTCGAGAAGATGTCGTCGTCGAAGCGCACCACGCGCACCTTCGTCGACGAATATTCGTTGAAAGACGGGCGCAAGATCAATCTTCTGGGCGAGGGACGTTTGATCAATCTCGCCGCCGCGGAGGGACATCCCGCGTCGGTGATGGACATGAGCTTTGCCGACCAGGCGCTATCGGTCGAGTACATGGTGAAGAATTTCAGGACGCTGGAGAAAAAGGTCTACCGCGTTCCCGACGAACTCGACAAGCGCGTCGCCAAGCTGAAGCTGGAGTCGATGGGGATCAAGATCGATCGGCTCACGCCGGAGCAGGAAGAGTATTTGGCGGGGTGGAGCGAGGGAACGTAGGGCAGCATTCAGCACTCAGCGGTTAGCATTCAGCCATGCGGGGCGGCGTTAGCCGTCCCGCTTTGTTTTCAGGGTGTCGGGCGCGTTGTTTTGAACGGCAGCGTGAACTGCGACATCACTTGAACGGGCACACCGTCCACTGCAAACGGTTTAAAGCGCATCGCCGCGACAGCTTCTTTACCGGTGTCGTTCACTCCAGAGTTTTCTGAGACCACGCCGCGAATCTCTCTCACCTTACCTTCCCGATCGACGACTATTATTGTCGTAACATTTCCTGCCAATGCTCCCTCCGGAAGCGGCGGCCACGACACGGCCGGCACTGACAGCAAATTCTTGCGCAGCGAAGGCTCGTCGAGCAAAAGCGTGCGCAGCGGCTGTGCGTCTGCGCCCTTAGCATCGGCGTCGAACAGCCCCGCTGGCGGATCTCCCAAGTCATCGAGCATTGTTACTTTCGCCGTCACTTGGGGCGTGCCCACGTTCACGGTCCGAGCGACCATCCGGCCATGAAAGTCCGCATAGTCCTTAAACTCTCCACTCCAGCCAAACCCACCTGCATAAAGCAGCAACCCTGTGCTGTCCCGCAAAGCAACGTAGGACCTCAAAATATTCCGCACATCCGCGGTTCCGGTGGCCGTAATCCAGTTGATGTTGGTCATGCCCATGAGGTGTCGCACTTCGGCTGTCTTCACTTGCTCGAGAACCTGATCGAGGGGTGGGACAGGCTTCACTAAGGCGACAGCGGCCTCGCGCAGCCATTCGGGGAAGTAGTCTCCCTCGCTCTTCTGCCAGTCTCGTTCTCCGTCTAGGATTTCGACGCGGTGGAATTCAGCCGATCTCATTTCCCGTTTCCACCTCGTCGGCGAGGCCCACCAAATCTCCACTTCGCCAGTTAGTCCGTACTCTTTGTCTCGATCACGGCTCGGGGCCAAGCTGGCCTTAAGGTGGAACGGCTTCGTTCCCGGCTGATCGAGGGTGCTGCGCTCCACGCCTTCTTGACTTCTTTGGCCAGATTCTCGGCATGGCCAACCGTTGGCCATGCCAGCGTGGCCGCGAACACGGCGACCCAACATTTGTTAACCATACGGCTGTACTTTACACAAAATGCGCAGAAAAGAAGAAACCAAAAGAAAACATGTACCTCGGCGGCTGAAGCCGCGTTCCCAGTTGGACGCTAATGCGGCACGAGTGGAACTCGTGCCCTTCCCGGTCTCCTGGATCTCTCGGACTCGGCGGCACGGGAAGAAACTCCCTGAGGCGCCTCGGGCACGACCAAGAGTGCAGGGATCCTTCGACTGCGCATGCGGATTCATAACGCGAATCCGCATGCTTCGCTCAGGATGACAGCGTGGTTGGAGTTACCTCAGCGGCTGAAGCCGTTTCCAATATCTGCGCTTTACGCGGCGCTGAAAGCGCCACTCTTCCACGGTGCCGCAGCGGTCCGTCCGTGCAGCGTGCGAACTCAGGATCAAGGTCAAAGGCAGCGGAGAGGAGTGTCCGCTCCACACGAGCCGGGCTGATGCGGCACGAGTGGAATTCGTGCCCTTCCCGGTCTTGCGTCCTCGGCAGGACGGCAACACGGGGAGAACTCCCCGCCGCGGTTGGGCGTGCGTGAGAGTGCAGGGATCCTTCGACTGCGCATTTGGATTCATAAGGCGAATCCACATGCTTCGCTCAGGATGACAGCGTGGTTGGAGCACCTCAGCGGCTGCAGCCGTTTCCCAATATCTGCGCTTAACGCGGCGCTGAAGCGCCGCTCTTCTTCGGCGCCGCAGCGGTCGGTGCATGCAACGTGAAATCAGGATCAAGGTCAAGGTGCATAATGAGTAAAGACAAGGTCGGTCGCTTTGGTCTTCTCGTGGCAGGGGAAGCAGCTTTTCATAAACGTCGCGTCGCCAGGTTTGCCGTCCGCGAAGTGACCGAACCCCCAGCCGCCGGTTGCGGCGTACTTGGTTGAGTCCTTGACCATAAACTGAATGTTCGTGGGGGCGCCGGGAACGAAAGATTGAGCCTGCCCAAAGATCTTGTTGTTTTCCTCTGATGGCACGTTGCGGTAATGCAAAGCAGCAATGATTGAGCCGTCTGGGTACGGAAGCTTCCCTTCCCGGAAGGCGTTGAACGCTACATCGTTGCCCAGGACGGCACCTAAACTGTTGAGGTTGCCTGCTTCATGGGCCGAGGAGATCCACTTCCAGTCGCGGTACCCGTGAGGGATTTCGGTAACGAACGGGGCGGATTCCCCATCCGCGTGTCCTGGCGCAGGGGCAAAGAGGGCGACAAGGCCGGCCATTGTCGCAGCTGCAACCATGAAGGATTTGAAGTGTTTCATAAGGGCTCCTCCATCCAATGTGCTTAGTAAACCGCCGAAATCCGCAGTCCTAACCATTTCGCCTTAAAGCTGATGCCGATGGATGGCCAGTAGCCTAGGCGGAACTCACGGGCAGCAATAATACAGGAGAAGGTATTGCCGACATGACAGTCTTTGGATGGGTTTGGCTGACAGCGTAGTTGGAGTCGCCTCAGCGGCTGAAAGCCGTTTCCCAATATCTACGCTTAACGCGGCGCTGAAGCGCCGCTCTTCCACGTTGACGCAGCGGTCCGTGCATGCAACGTGCGAAATCAGCATCAAGGTCAAAGGCAGCGGACAGGAGTGTCCGCTCCACAGAGCCGTCGAAATCTCCACTTCTCGCAGAGGACGCGAGAAATGGGGCACCCGGCACCCGGCACCCGGCTCCGGTCAAAGGATGGTGGGCAATGTCAAATTAAAGGGACAAGTGTCTACTTTCGTAGACTATGCAAATGTCCCGCGGACATGTCATGGTGGAGTAGGTTCCAAGAAAAGCGCGCGGCCTCGGTGGCCGCGTTTTTTATTGGGCGTTTTTTTATTGGGCTATGGAGCGAAAAGCAGGTCCCTCGACGGCGCCGTCGCAGTCGCTCCGGCTTGCTCGGGATGACAACGGTTTTAGGTAACGCGAGAGTGATGAAGGAGTGGTATGAAGAAGAAGAATCGAAGTGCGGGGATGAAGATCAGGAATTGCAAGAAGCGGGGCGAATGGGCGGAGGCGGTGTTCGCGGAGCGCGCGATTCGGGATGGACTGCCGCTGGCCAAGCCCTGGGGAGAGTCGTCCGGATACGATTTCATGGTGGAACAAAACAATGGGCGCGTTGTGCGAGTGCAGGTGAAGTCCACGATATTTCCGAGAGGGCGAGGGGTATTCATGCACGCTGCAGAATGGCCAAGGAGTTTATAAGAACAATTCGTTTGATTTTGTGGCGGCGTATGTGATTCCGGAGGACGTCTGGTACATCATTCCCGAGAAAAAGGTGCGAGGGATGTGGAGCGTGGCACTGTATCCCAAATTGGAGACAGCGAAGTATCGCGAGTATCAGGAGGCGTGGCATCGGTTGCACGGACCGTTGCCGGGATTGATTGCGCGGATTGAGGCGGTTGCGGACGAAGACTTTCCGGAGGTATAAGGCCGATCTTCGAATTATGAATTAAGGGGGTTGCGAATTATCAATTACGAGCGGGTTTCGCCAGAAAGCCGGAAGCCCGCTCTATCCCTGCACGCTGATCCGCGAGAACGAGAGCACCGCGCGCGACGAAATCGGCCGCCCCATGCTCATTGCAGGGCGGAAGGTGGTGAAAATCAGCATTCGCTTTACCTGCGGAAGAAGAGCTTGAGACTCGCCGGGATCGGAAAGAATCTTGTAATCCTGGACCCGGCCGTTTTTGTCTACATAGGCTTCGATCACCAGCGAATCGGTATTCATCGAACTTAGCGTGGTTCCGAAAACACTCTGCTGCAATTCGGGACCGGTATTCAGTACGAGCGGCACATCCTGATTATTTGCCTGCAACGGTCCGGGGATCGCCAGGATCGCCGTCACCAAACCAAAGATAAGCATGGCACAGACCAGGCCCGCGGTTGCCGGCACCATGAAGGCTTGCAGAGTATTCTCGATTCGCATGCGCAAGGCTTCGTAGCGGGGACGCCGCGTCAGCGCGGCCTCGCGCGAAATTGCCAGACGCAGCTTCAGGCCCAGGTCAGCGGGCTGTTGTACGCGCGCCACACTCGTCAGTAATTGTTGGGTCTGCCGCAGTAATTTGTACTCCCGCATGCACGCGGGACATTGGTCGAGATGCGCCTGCAGAGCCTGCATCTCAGCTCCGGTGACTGCGCCGTCGAGGTACGGAGACAGTAATCCCTTCGCTTGCGCGCACTTCATCCTCACGAACTTCATGGCCACATACTTCATGGCGTCACCTCGAACCCTTCTCCCCCTCCAGCAATCGTGCTCTTCAGCAAATCGGAGTGCGAACCCACATTTTCTTCCGGCATGGTCAGCCCTAACTCTCCGCCGACCTCGCGCACATAGGGCGCCAGCCGTTGTTTCAACGCCTGCCGTCCACGCGTTAGCCTGGATTTCACCGTGCCCAGGGAAATCTGCAGGACCTCGGCAATCTCTTCGTACGACATTTCTTCCAGGTCGCGCAGAATCAGCGTCGTGCGATAGGGTTCTGGAAGCCGGCGCAGTTCTTGATCCACTCTTTGTTGCACTTCACGGTGCGCCACATTGTCAAAGGGCGAATCGTGTTGATCGGTCAGCGCACTTTGCATCGCTTCATCGCGGCTGGCAAAGCTGTCTGATTCCGCCGGCTCAATGGAAGTCTCCTGCGCCTTGTGCCGGAACCACCAGCGCTTACGGTTAGCACCCTCGTGCAATGCGATACGGTAAATCCAAGTCTTCAAACTGGACTCACCGTGGAAGTGTTTCATCCCGCGAAAAACCTTCAGGAACACATCCTGCGTAGTATCGGCGGCGTCGGCCGGATCGCTTACCATCCGATAGACCAGGCCGTAGACTGGGCGCTGGAACTCACCAATCAGCCACGCGTAGGCGTCTTCCGAGCCAGCCTTGAGTTCGGCAACAATCGCCGCCTCT
Organism: uncultured Acidobacteriota bacterium; assembly: GCA_963717205.1. Classification (GTDB taxonomy): domain Bacteria; phylum Acidobacteriota; class Terriglobia; order Terriglobales; family Acidobacteriaceae; genus Sulfotelmatobacter. The sequence continues at coordinate 204,356 of CAVQVP010000006.1, forward strand.
TCGGCTCGTACCCCGATGGCTCGTGCCCCGATCGCGCTTGCGAGTTCTCCCAAGGTGGTCACTCCCGCCATACTACCCGTTCCTGGCGCTTATTCGCATCATTATAGGTTTTTCCAGCTCATTCTGAACCGAAAAATCATCCTTGGACCACCTATTAGGGATAGACTCCGCCCAGCGGACCTAAGTTCCCGCCTGCCAGCATTTAATTGGATACCTTTTAGTAACCATGCAGTAGAGGACGCAGACGTTAGGAGTTCTTATTTCTTGCCGGGGTCGTTCCGATATGAGGCGGCCCGACCTGCGGTTCCCGCTTAGGCCGTTGTTTTGTGTGCTTGTTCGGCGGAGAGACTGGCGAGGATGTCGCGCACGGCCGTCAACAGCTTTTCCGATCCCTTGTCCAACTCGAGGGAGGATTTTTCCAGAAACCCGACTGCTCCATCTTCCCGCAGGCGCGGGGCATTCTTCTGCGTCATGCCGGTCATCACAACAACGGGAATCGACCTGGTCAAAGGATCTTTCTTTAACGACTTGAGAACATCCAAACCACTTAGTTTAGGCAGTAACATGTCTAACAGAATGAGATCGGGCAAATTTGCGCGCGCCATGGTCAAGGCTTCGTTGCCGTCGGCGGCACTGCTGACGTCATAACCGGTGCGCGCCAACGCCCGCTCGGTCGCAAGTCTTAAGAACTTGCTGTCTTCCACCAGCAGAATCTTTGTCATTCGCAGTACAGCCTTTCTCGCCGGTTGCTCGCAATGCGGTTCAGCTTCCTGATTGCTCTGTTTTAATGACAACTATCTAATTGCCGACCGGCATCGAACCTTGCGGCGGCGAACACGGCGCGATTTCGCACTCCCTTCTTCATTATCGGCGGATTTGGTGTTCACATCAAGACCATGAGCCGACCTTTGATGCGGAGGGAGGCTCGAGTGAAATTTTGCTAATAGAATTCGGTGCGAGCCTTGGTTACGCAGTCTGAGGAAGTCCCCGAATTTCATTTTACTTACGATGATCTCCCTCATTGAGGATGCCGATCTGCCGTCGAATCAGGTACTTCATAGGGTGCCAGCTGTATGGCTTTAGCCTGGACTGAGGAGGTAGCTTATTGGTAGCTGATTAGCAACCTAATCTTAGCATCTTAGCCGGCGGTCGCTCCCTCCGTGGGCGATATTGGTATAGAGGAGGCGGGGTGGTTCGCATTTTCCTAGTAGAAGATAACGCGCTGATGCGAGCCTACCTTCGAGCGGCGCTCGAAGGGCCGCGGGATTGGATTGTTGTTGGGGAGGCCGAAAACGGGTGTCGCGCTCTGGAAATGTGGGGAGCGCACGCGCCCAACATTACGGTGATGGATTTCGTGATGCCTGAGATGAGCGGGCTGGAGGCGGGCCGCAACCTCTCCAGCCAACACCCGGAAGCGCCGGTGCTTATGATAACGATCGATCCTTCGCCGCAATTGGAGGAAGAGGCGAAAAAGGCTGGGATCAAGGGCTTGGTGCAGAAGGCTGACATTGGGTCACTTTTGAAGGCAGTGGAAGCCGTGTTAAAGGGTGGTACGTATTTTCGTTGCAGACTGGCAGCGGCCTAGCGATCTCGGTCGACCCATCATGAGGCTAGGAACCTGCATACCGTGAAGGCACGGTGGAACAGGCGCTTGCGGCGTATGAAAGCCAGCCAAGACCGGAAACAGAGGCGACGTCAAACTGGAAAGAGCATGGTGGCGTAGCCATCAAGGTATCGACGATGATTGTTTGCGGAGGACGCACAGGGAGATCGCTGTGGCTGTACATCGCGGCACTTTCTATCATTCTCTTTCTTGTCTTCCTCTTCTACGAGGCTAAAACCCGTCCAGCGCAACCGACGACCCCTACATCTCCTCCGTTGCACGACTCGAAATAGATTCAGGCGTGGGCATAGAACCAGCGCGTTGCCTTAGCGGCAAAACGAAACGGGTGAACGTTCTTTAGGCTGCCTGTCGTTTTGACTCCACGGGCAGTCCAGCACTCTGCCATGCACGGAATCCGCCCTGAAGCGCCCATACGTTCTCGTACCCGCGCTGCTGAAGTTTTTGCACCAAACTGGTGCTAGACCCTTCGCTTGGTCACGTGCAGTACGCCACTACAGGCCGGTTCTTGGGGATTCTGGGAAGGCTTTCTTCGAGCTTGTCCAGTGGCACTCGGATCGCTTCTGGTATCACGGTGTCCGTTTCTGCCCAAGCGTTGGGATTGCGCACGTCAATCACCGTGAAGTCTTCTCCCTCGTTCATTCGCCTTTTCAGTTCTTCGACCGTGATTCGCGGAGCGTCAGCCATAGGGAACCTCCTCAATGGATTTGAATATCAGATGCGAGACGGGCCGTTTTAGGCTGTCGAAAGAAAAAAGTGGCGTAGGTCTCGCAGCCATTCGCTCTAAGCAGCTCGAAGTTTGTTGTCGTGGGAATCATCGACCGCCAAACTCTTTAATGCCTCACTAATAGCGGTCAAGACGCGGTCGTGCGCGGCCATCAGTTGGTGTTCACGCGAAGATTTCGTCCACCACGTAATGTGCAACTTGACAACGTCAGAGTCTGGCCCTCCAAGGTCAATAATCAGAGCCTCGGGAGGGAGGTCTGGCAAAACCCCGTCCACCTTTCTGACCGTGTCAACAATGAGAGACTTGAGCGAACCCAAGTCACCTGCGGCTTTTGTCGAGAGGTCATATTCCCAGCGCCTGCTCCCAAATGCTGTATTGACGGTAACCGAATTCGTGAACAACTCCGCATTGGGAATGACAACTCGCCTTCCATCGTAGGTCTTGATTGTGGTGGCTCTGGCTTGAACTGCCTCGACCGTTCCTTCGTAATTGTTCAACTTAATTTGGTCTCCAACCCGAAACGGCTCTGCCCAGAGCAACAGCAAGCCTGCGAGAAAGTTCTGCAATATATTCTGAAACGCGAAGCCTATGGCAACGCTGCCGATCCCAAGAATTTTTATCAAATCGGCGGCCTGAAAAGAGGGAGCGACGACGGAGAGTGCTACCAAAACCCCCAATAGGATGATGGCTGCCCCCGTCAATCGTGCGAAGACCATGCCGAGATTTTGGCGATGCGCCTGAGTCGCACGACGAATTACACGGCTGACCAGAATGGATGCGAAGTAGAAGATCAAGAAAAGAATGATCGCGAGAATCAGCGATGGAAGTCGAGCCAAGAAGCTGTCTCCCATGTGTTGAGCGGAGAGCCAAATAGTTTTCAGATGAGGGCCCATAGAGAAAATCGTCCATCCGATCTAAAACGAGTTGGTGGCTAACAGCTGGAATCCGTTCGTTCGGCTGCCTGATTATCACGAAACGAGTCTTGGTGAGAACGCCAGTTCTGTTCAGTCTTGTCCAACGCCTTAATCAATTCCTGAATCAGAGAACCAAGCTTTTTGGAGTCGGCCTCGTTCGCTATAGCAGCACAAAGTTCGCGCCAATCCTTTTGGTCGCGTTCAGCCATTCCGCGCCTCCAAGAGAAAAAGCAGTTTAATTTCAAATAGCATGTCCCTTGCCAAAGTGCTAAATCTCTGTAGCGGCGGAATGTAGTGACAGGCGGTCTGTAATTTTGTCCTCGCTTCCTGGAAAGAAACGCATGGCGCGGGGAGGGTACAGTCTTCCCTGTATAACAAGCGACATAAAAATGGCGTTACGGAAGCGCGGCGGGCTTTGCCAGTTCGATCCGCCAGATGGGCCCCCTTCGCGGCGCTGAAGTCGCCGCTCTTCCAGGTTGTGTGGGCTCTCCGCCACGACGGAGCGTCGTGCCCTTCCCGGTTTGTCCCTTCACAATTCAGGCCAGGTCAAAGGGAACATCAACTTCAAAGGCACGCGCTGCAAGCGTCCGTGCTTCCCACCCTTGGGCACGGAACGCGGAAGGATGGGGCACCCCTCAGCGTTTCTTGGGGACAGGAAGTCAGAAGCCCCCTTCTCGCAAGGACGCGGGACGGGGGCATCCAGTCAACGATTCGTTTCCTTCACGGGGAGAGTGGCAGTAACCAAGGTTCCCTTCCGACTGAATTTCTAAGGAACCGCCAAGTTCGCGCGAGACCGGCGAAGGAACCATTAGATTTCTTTAATGGTTTTCTTTTTCTGCTCCAGGGCTGCTACGTAGCAGAGTTCATGCATAGGGCGGCCGTCGGCATCCACGCGGCATTCTTCCAAGGAACAGGGCTTGCCGCAAATCCAGCAAACAGGTTCAGATTGAGTCGGAGAAGGCACCTTGCGACCTCATGGGACTCGGTCGAACACATCTTATGACTGGCTCGGATATATTGTCTGTCTCGAATGAACCATACATTCGAATGAACCATACTCGAATGAACCATAAGTGATGGAACATGGACGCGCAGAAGCGAAGACTGAGAGTCACGAAATGGCTTGGGATAGTCCCGGTCATAGCCGTTTGCACCTCTTGCGGCCGCGAATTCAAGGTGCCGCTGACAGCGCTGAACCGGGTTGCAGAGGCACAGCAGAGCCTTCAACTCCAATTCGACGGACATACGTGCGAGGGCCTGGATACATCGCTCAAAAACTAGGCTGGCAAATCAGGATTACAGATTGGAAGCCATCAAGCCATCTCATAAATAGTACGGGGCAGCGGGTCGAGGTCCCTCAGGGGCTAAAGCCCTCGTCTTTATTGGCTCCGGACGGCACGACTGAAGTCGTGCCCTTCCCGAACCCATTTATGAGATGGCTTGATGGCTTCTAGGCTAAGGAGGGTAATTGTGTACTTGTCGTACCGGAGGTGTTATGGGATTGCGATCAACAGACCGACGTTCGCGCCGAGGGACTGTTCATGTCCTCGCCCAAAGCTGTACTCGTAGCCCGGTTCAACATACCAACCGAATCTATGCTTTCCTGATGAGGGCCAGTACATGAAGTCCGCCACCGCCTCCCCCGCAAGCGAGTTCGTCGTCATGCTGAATTGTCTTGCGTGAATCCACTCCGGGCCGATGCCGACCATGAACTCTGCTTTTTTGGAAAGAGTCCAAGGCTTCTTGAAGAGGAAATCAACGCTCCATTCCGTAGAGTGCCGTCTGAAAAGGGCCGTAACGCCCGCCTCAATCTCTAAGCGGTTCTCTATCGGCGTAGCTTCGACAGCGACGGTGGGACCGAAACTCGCGCCTTCGCCTGTTAAGCTACGAGAGGCGGCTCCCCCAAGCTCAACAATTGCGGCAGGCTCCTTCTCGCTCTGCTGTGCGAAGGCATTTCCAAGACAGAGGCTCAGACCCGCTATTAGTGCCGATTTTGTCATGCTCACAAGCTGACCTCGCAAAACAAACTCCGCCAGCGGTTGCCACTTTCTCCACAAATCCCATAAATGGCGCATACATCGGAAAATGCTGACCGATTTCACCTCGGAGCTTTTACTCTACAACCCTAGAACTGATTTCTGGCAAGTCACTCACCGTGCCCCTCTTTTTTCGACTCCTTCAAGACATCCAAGGCAAACTGCAATGCCTCAACCACTACTCCAAGAAAGCGGCACTTGAGTGGTGACCCTGCCGGGTGTAGAGTGTCGGTCTACTGAAACCGACTCGAAGGAGGAGCCGACATGGGATTCATCGCGTGGATTGTTTGTGGACTGATCGCTGGCTGGCTGGCGGGACAGGTGATGAAGGGCGGTGGCTACGGCGTGGTTGTAGACATCATTCTCGGCATTCTCGGAGGCGTACTGGGCGGCTGGGTTTTCGGGATGTTGGGGATCTGGCCGGGCGGCGGCATGATCGGCTCCATTATTGTGGCGTTTGTGGGCGCGGTGATTTTGGTCTGGCTTACTCGCTTGTTAAAAAAAGCTTGAACGGGATTTCGCGGTTCTCCGCCTCGACAACCGAATCGCGCGACAGGATCATTTGTCCGTGGCGTTTTTTGGGGTGGTTGCGCTTTGATCGGCTTCGACGGTGACGTCTACCTCAGCGCCTTTCTTAAGGCGCACCTCGTCGCCGTTTTCGTCGGTCAGCGAGTTCTTGATGCGGAGTTCCCGATACAGAGTATCGGCCCCTTCCACCGCGATCTGCGCCTTTTCGAGCTCGCGGGGATGGGAAGGCGGGATAATATTTTCAACCTTTCCAGGCAACGTAACGCTGGGCTTGTCGGTCATCCTTTCTCCTTTCAGCTTTCTCCTTTCAACTGGGGCTGCACGAGGTTGAACTACGTCTCATTTCTCCTCAATACTCTCTTCATTTCTTTTCAATGCGGCAAGAAAATCGGCGGACACTTCGCGGATGCGCTTGAGCCGCTCCTCCTGTTGCTTCAAGTCGGTTTCGTCGAGCCAGGTAAAGGTTTGTTTTTGCAGGCTCTCCATTTGCTCCGTCATGAGGCGGTGCAGTTCATCACGCAGTTCTGCCGCGCTACGACGGTCCATAAGCGTGCGCTCTCACATGTGCGGGATTGGATGCAAAGTTCGGGAACGAAGGTTTGCACATTGCCTAGAAACTAGCTCATAAATAATCCGGAGCAGTCGAGGTCCCTCAGGGGCTAAAGAGTGTGCGTGAGAACTCGTGCCGTCCCTACGGAGTCTGTGTCGTAGCTCGGTTACCGACCACAGATCTCAACTTGCTCGTGCGGTGCTTCTGTTGACTTAACTGCGGGCCATGCGGGTGAGATTGTAGGCGATGGCGGCCAGCATCCATTCCGTGGTCACTGCCTCCAGTCCACGCCGGCGAAACTTCCGCATCCCACGTTGCTCTTTCAGGATTCCGAACACCGGTTCCACCACCGCCTGCCGCCTGCGATACCAGGCTCGTCCCGTCAGGCTGCGCAGCTTCTCGCGCATGCGCAGATGTTCCGGATCCCGAATCTTCCGGCGCCCGATGCCTTCGGCCCGTTCTCCGCTCCTCATCTCGTGCCGCAGATTGTTGTCCGGCACATACAGATCGATCCCGCGCTGCTGCATCGGGTGCAATGCTTCTCCGCTGAAAAATCCCGAGTCTCCCGTCACCTTCTCCGGTCGCGCCTGGCAATGTCGTTCCACTTCTTCCACCATCGGCACCAGCGAGCCGTTGTCGGTCGCGTTTTGCGTCACCCGCGCCGCCACGATCAGGTGATCGTCACTCACCGCGAGATCCGCCGTGTAGCCCAGTTCCCAGCCTTGCGCCGTGCGCAGAAAACGGCTGTCGGGATCGGTGAGGGAAACCTGCTGCCGGCCCTTCTTGGGCAAGGCCGGCACCGCTTGCTGTTCGAGCGCTTGTTGCTGCTCGGTGCTCAACCTCACTCCGCCGTCTTCCTCCGGATCCTGCCTGCTCGCCTTCTGCTGAAACTTCCGCACCAGTCGCCGATCCTGCGCCCACTGCTGCCGCCGCGCCTGATTCCACTCCACCACGCTGCTCCGCGCCGCATTCGCCCGCACCCGCGTCGAGTCGATGGCCACGTGTCCCAGCTTCCCCATCCCCGCCCCCCGCGCCATCTGCACCACCTGCGTGAACACGTCGTTGATCGCTCGCCGATGCCGCCGCAAAAACTCGCTCAGCGTCTTATGGTCCGGCGTCAGTCCGCCCCCCAGATAACGGAACGCCAGATCCTCCCGGATTCTCCGCTCCAGCCGCCGCGTTGAACTCACTCCCACACAGAATGCGTATAGCCACACCTTCAGCATCATCGCCGGCGGATACGCCCTCCGCCCCTCCGCCGCGTAGGCTTGCTCGAACTGGCTTACATCCATCTGTTCCACCATGGCGTGCACCCGAAAACAGAGATGCCCGGCCCCCAGCACATCCTTCACGTTCGGCGGCAGCAGATACGCTTGCTCCGGATCGTAGGCGAAAAATCTCGACATGCTTCTTTGTCGCCTACTTCTTCCATGAAAACAAGCCCCTGCTACGACACAGACTCCTACGGGACTCGCGCCACTTTCCCACTTGCCCCCGCACTTACGTGCGGGGCTATCCCATGCCGTCCCTGCCGGGACTGGAATGCGGCGGTTGCGTACCAAGTCTTCGCCCAAAATTCGGTTCTCACGCACCCCTCTAAAGCCCTCGTCTTTATGGGCTCTGGACGGCACGACTGAAGTCGTGCCCTTCCCGAACCCATTTCTGAGATGGCTAGATGGCTTCTACCTTTATCGGGCGGAAGCCGGCTGAGGGGCCGATTCAGCTGCGGTGCCAGTCAGGGTTACCTTGACGGGTGCTTTGTCGCCGCTCTCATCAACACCGACGAAGCCGGTCGCCGCGCCGCTATGGGTTGGCGAGAACGAAACGTTGAGAGTGCAACTCTGGCCAGCTTGCAGGCTTTCACCGCAAGTTTTGGCGGGCACCGCGAAATCGCCATTCACATTGATGCTAGCGATGGTGAGGGGAGTATTCCCATAGTTTTTCAAAGTGACCGTCTGAGGGGGACTGGTGGTGCCCATCGCTTGAGGTTCGAAAACGAGGGCTGATGGTAAAAGAGAGGCGACGCCACCCCATCCGATGAGGAAAACGGATTGCACCCTTGTAGGATCGGAATCCATGATCGACACTGAGCCCACTCTTTTGCCGGATTCGGTGGGTTTGAACGTCACTGTTACGGTGCAAGACGTACCTGCGTGTAACTCTCTCCCACACGAATTGTGCTGCTCGAAGTCTCCATGAGTTTTGATGCTTTCGATTTGAATGGCTTGTTCTCCAATTGCTCGCACGGTGAACTCTTTGGTCTCCGCGGCAGCACCTACAACATTGCGGTCCCATACCAACTGGGTCGGCGCAATGTCGATGCCGGTTGAGATTCCATTGAGCGCGATCACATGGGGAGATGCGGGATCGGAGTCATGGATGATGAGCCGCCCCTCGAGTGATCCTGATATATGGGGTACAAACGAGACTGCCAGACTGCAAGTCCCGGATGCACGGAGATCTCCGGGCACGGCACAGGGGAGTATCCCCGGCACCAGAACGAAATTGCCTTCGGCCTTCACGCTGTCAATGCGCAGCGCATGTTCGGTATCCGAGTTCCGAATCGTCACGTAGCCGGGTTTGCTTTGCGTTCCGACCAACTGCGGCCGGAAGACGATATGCGTTGTGGAGAGAGTGGTCTTGGTTGCCACGCCTGTGCCGGATAAATGAATAGTGACTTTATCTTTATCTTTTTCAGTGTTAATGAGCAGATCACCCTGGCGCAATCCTTCTACATCGGCGAAGAAACGGACAGCTACCGCGCAGGCAGCACCGGGCGCAAGCGCAAGGGGCTGATGGGGACAACTGTCGGTATGCGTGAACTGCTGAGAATTGGCGATCGATATTTTGTCGATAACAAGCTTGATTTTTCCGCAGTTGGTGATGGCAATCGATGCAGGCGCGGACGGAACGTGCAAGCCTACCTTGCCGAAATCCAGGGAACCGGGAACAACGCAGAGGCTCGGGCTATGTGCTTCGTTCTTCGGCGGAGCGCCGTTCTGCCCAAAGGCAGAGAGGTGGACCCCAAGTAGAAGGGCGAGAGCCAGGTATCGGACCGTTTGTTCAGTAATGTGGCTCGTGTTCGGCACCGGTTCCGGCGGAAAAATATCAGTGCGGGCAGCTTGCGACTACCCGCACATCACATGCCGTCGCTGAGTGTCACCTCCGGGAGGACGCCGCTGCGGAGGGAGCACTCGCAAATGGCAACGAAGCGGTTAGGTGCAGTTGCTGCTCGACCATCTGACGCAGCGAAGTATAATCCATCGCCCCGCTGAAGAAATGCCCATTGACAAAAAAGCTGGGAGTGCCCGAGAGCCCGAGCTTCATGCCCTCGTCCTGATCCTTTTTCACCGGCGCTGCCTCTTGGCCGGAATCCAGACAGGTATCGAATTTCGCGCTGTCGAGGTTCAGAGCCTTCGCGTTCTGCTTCAGATCGGAAGTCTGCAGCTTTTTGTCCTTAAAGAGGAGGTTATGGTACTCCCAGAACTTACCCTGCGCTCCAGCGCAGCGAGCCGCCTCTGCGGCCTTTTCAGCCTGGGGATGCATGGGCAGAGGAAAATCTTTATAGATGATCGAGAGTTTGCCTTTGTATTCTTCCAGAAGCTTGACCAGGTCCGAATTTGCCTTCTGGCAGTAAGGGCACTGGTAATCGGCAAATTCAACCAGTTGAACTGGAGCGTCGCGACCCCCTTCGATCGCGGCTGCGTTCTCGGTGTCAACGTCGGCTAGCGGGGGCGACAATTCGATTTCAATGTTGGCTTTGGTGCGGAGACCTAGCAGGTAGTCGTGGCGCAGCTTCGCGGAACGGATTTCGCGAATGTGGTCACGGATTTTGTCCCGCATCTTGTCATAGGGCTCCTGCTCCTTGGCACTAACACCCTCATAGTAGACTTTCAATTGATCTTCGGTAGGATCCTTTACTTTGTCATCGATTTCTTGCTTGAGAAGCTGATCGACGGTGATCCCCTGGCGACGGGCTTCGGTCTCGAGAACACTCTGATCTATTAGTTCGTCCAGCGCTTTTCTCTCCGCCTGATAGTACTGGTAACGTGCCTGCAGCAGCCGGTTTCCTTCTTTCTGGTCCAAGTCGCTCTTGGTCAGGGTTTCGCCGTTCACGCGCGCCACAGCGTCGGAGTTTTGTTGAGCTGCGGCAACACAGGCTGTGAAAGCGATGATGGTCACAACTAGCGCGTATCGATCCACTCTTACAATCACGATTGAAATCTCCCTAAGTAGTCAAGAAAAGCGCCAGGAGAAATCCTGGGATTCCCTCCTGGCGCGAGTTGGATTGTTACTACACTTTGGAGAAAACGAAAACTAGTCGCCAAATCCGCAGGTGCAGACTCCGGGTCCGCTCCCGCTGGTGAAAATGGCACTGCACTGGTTTTCGAGGAACAGTATTTCGTTCGAGCTGAGCGGAGCCGTCTCAAACTCTTCTTCGGTTTCCGCGAATCCAGCGGGTAAGGTCTGGATGTGCGTAGCCCACAACCGCAGGGACGGAGTAGGTCTTACTGCACCTCTATCGCCGGTTGGGTCACAACCTGGATCCGGAGTTGCGGAGATGGTTTTGATCACGCCATCATTCGTAACCAGGCGCGGGTTGTCTGGATTTCCCAGAAGGTTAGTGTGGATGTTGATTGTTCTTTCGCTGTCCGGCGTGAGAATGCAGCCGCAGCACTCGACGACCTGTTCGTCGTTATTCAATACATATATGTCGGCGCACAGATTCCCGTTCAGGGGCCTTCCGTTCGCGTTGATCTTTGTCAATGCTGTGCCGGGATTCACAATATGCACTGTGCCACTAACTCCCGGCACCAGCGCATCGCTGTAGTAGGTGAGATAGTAGAAGTCTGATTGTGCGGAGGCGATTCCCGCAGCCAGACAAACAATCACTACCGTAAGGACTGCACAACTCAACCACCTCGAATCTCTTTTACGAAGCATTTAAATCCTCCTAGATTGTGTGCGCTCATTGGCGCAGCTATGCTCAAACTGAACGGGGAAAGTGGAATTCATTCCGAAGCTGTTCATGCCCGTGCCTTAGTTGCAGATCTCGGAAGAATTCGCAACCCCCTCGGCGCAAATTCCGAAGCCGCTACCCACATTGGCGATTCCGAAGCATTCCTCCTGAAGACTGTCTATTTCCCCTTCACTCAATGTTGCCGGCTGAAGCTCGTCTTCAGTAATGCGGCCGTCCGTTTGCACGTGTGTAGACCAACCGCGAATGTCGGGTGTGGCAAAGATATTCAGCGCATAGGCGCCGTTCGGTAAGATTCCCCCGCCGGTCGGATCACATGGGACTCCGCCGAAGAAATCATTCGGGAGGGCCGACACAACCTTAATGTCGCCATTGGCAGGCTTAATCCCGGTGAACGTGTTGGAGGTCAAGTTCCTGTTGACACTGAGTTCGAGCAATCCGTCGGGACTAATCAGGCAGCCACAGCATTCTTGTAACTCCTGATCATTGTTGAACACATAGATCATCGCGCAGAGATTGCTGGGTGGGTAGGACGGTGCGTATGCGCCAGGATTGGTAATGCGTACTTCCTGGTCTAGCGTGCCTCCATTGTTGGAGAAGTAGGTGACATGGAGCAGGTCGTCCCCCTGTGCAACCGCCACAGTTGAAACCACCAAAACAAGACATGCGAGTGTGACCGCGATGGCAAGCCATCTGGGATTTCCGCTTGCGAGCATTGAATTTCCTCCTTGTATGCGCAGGCTGGCCTGGAGGGAATCGGCAGTAGCGCGGAAGGATAGTGCGCTTGGGGCGGAACTAACGCAATTCCCTGAATGGGGCAAAGCAAAGGAGGGAGCAGCCGTGAGCTACGCGGTTAAGACTAGAAAGTTAGCTGTAATTCCTAAGGCTTACGGCATTCGCCGTAGCCTTCTCAGCAACTATGCAACACCTTGGCAACGATCTCCGAACGGGAAGCAACATCCATCTTGACCATCACCATACGCAAAAAGGTTCTCACCGTATGATGACTGATCTTCATGCGTTCGGCAATGTCTCTGCTGCTGAGGCCACGCAGGATGAGTTCAACTGTCTCCTGTTCTCGTGTGGAGAGCCCGAATCGGCTGGCCGCCTCCATCAATGCCGCCACGATAAACAACTCGCTGGAACTGCGATCCAATATCAAGGCAAAGGATCCGACGCTGCCTCTCCCTGGCAGGCCATCGAGAGGAACTCTCCGGAAACGGTACGTCCGCTTTCCGGACCGAAACTCGCTCACCATTGCCGGATTCTTTAGATAAATAAGAAGCTTTTTCCTGACTAAGCTATGTATGCTCCGGATTTTCGAAGGATCATGGGGATAACTTAGAGCCTTAATGGCCTCGCTGTTGGCCCCCGTTAAGTTCAGTGAGGCGTCCGCGATCAGGATGCCGAGGCGCAACCGTGAATGCATCTCCATCATTTGAGGAGGGATTCTGAGGTTTGCCATAATCCTTGTCACCGCACCCGCGATCGTCTGGGCTTAGCACAGTTCGAGCCTTTGGGTCCCTATTTGGACCGAGGGTAAAGTACTGCAGTTTAGGGCCTTAGGGAATGGCCTGATGGTGACGCCAACGGGCACGGCAGTGCCACGCTCGCGCTGTGGTGATCGCAGTCTAGGGGGCGCCGCAATTGGGTTGGGCCTTTGCGGAGAGGTGCTTAGAAGCCATCTAGCCATCTCGTAAATAGTCCGGAGGGGCAGGTCGAGGTCCCTCAGGGGCTAAAGCCCTCGTCTTTATTGGCTCTGAACGGCACGATTGAACATGGTGCCCTTCCCGAACCATTTTTGAGATGACTAGATGACTTCTACACTTAAGGGGCACCCGGCCAGCCCTCCAACCGCGCAGATGCGACCAGTTCCCCCTACTGAACGTTGAGGTTGATGGTGACGGTGTGCGAGATGCCCGACTCCGTTGCCGTGACGGTCGCGCTGGTTTGGCCCACGGGTGTTCCGGGATTATGGTTGCCTCCGCCGCCTCCACAGGCGGGCATCAACAGCGTCACAATCGCGAGCACAGCCGCGAGACCAAGCACGACACGAAGCGATCGCTTGCGGCGGCCGGAGGGCAACACCAATCCCACCAGACCGGGGAATAGCAGGGCATAGAAGATGCCCCTGCGGCGTCCTAACGGGCCGTCATGCAGCCACGATGCCGGCGTTGTGCCGATCGTTACCGTCTCGCTAGTTGCGGATGCCGCCGTGAAAGTACAAGTTGACTCCGACGGTAGACCGGAACAACTAAAGGTTGGAGCCTGGGTCAACCCTCCCAGGAGTCCGAAGGTGATGGTACCCGAACCGTTTTGTCCCGGGGCCGAAACGGCGATGCTCAGCGTGCTGGGGCTCAGGCTGAAATCCTCGACGTTGAGAGCCTGCGCCGACGTCGAAGCCGAGGACGCGAGGGTTGTATCACCAGGGTAGCTGGCCACTACGGTGTATGAACCTCCCGCGATGGTTGTACTTGTAAAGGTAGCTTTGCCGGACGCAGTGCTTGCTGTGCCTAGGGTCGCATTCGATTTTGTGTCGGTGAAGGTTACGGTTTCACCGTTGGGCGGAGCGGGGGTGATGGTCGCAGTCAGGGTCACGCTTGAGCCCACAGTCACCGTGGCATTTGAGATAGCCAGAGCTGTAGTGGTCGGAGTCTTTACGGAGTTAGCCCAGGCGATCACGAAATTGTACGCGTCCACTGAACCCAGGCCAGTGACCTGATCATAGCCGACACCTGCACTGAAGCCGAACTGAAACGGAGCGGTGGTAGGGCAGTTGGTGGATGGGTTGGTGCAGGGAACGATATTGCTGCCGGTGGTAATGTCGTGGAAAGGTGAGCTACTACTCGCAGCGAGTTGGTAGAGCGTTTGATTGACGTTAGTAAGTCCGGGAGCGCTCTGAAGGCCATTCTTAACCAGATAGTGGTTGAGCAAAATCAGGATGCTGGAAAACAGTGGGGTCGCGGCAGAAGTCCCACCCACAATTTCAGGAGTGGCGGCGGTGCAACCGGCACTGCTATTTGAGCAAAAGATGACATAGCCGTCGTGGTTGGCGGATGCCGTCATCGAAACGTCTGGAACGTCGCGTGCATTGTCCTTGGGAACTCCAACACCCACCTGCCACGATGGTTTTGTAAATGCGATGCTGGCTCCGCCACCGCTGGCAGAAAGCGTTGAGTTTAGCACCGGGCCGTCGCCCGTACCTTTCGTGTCGTTCCATGCCATCTCCGGAATGTAGGAGATGGCTGACTCGTCAGTAGCCGTATTTGTGGTATTCCAATACTGGCTCTGGTTGGTTACATCGCCGCTGAATTCAGTGCCGCCGACGCCGGTCACATCTGGCAGACTGGCAGGTTCGTTCACGGCTAGCCCGGTGGTTGCAGAGCTCGAACCGCCGTTGGGTTCACAGGCCGCTGCGCCAGTATCGCCGGAGGAGGCTGCCCAGGTTATGCCTTCGGTGTTTCCCTGCTTCGCGATGGTCTCTTGCTGAGTCAAGTAGGTTGTCCCGGCGGTAGGTTCGCATAATCCGAAGCTCTCGCTGATTACCGAAACAGGGATCAAAGTGTGGTTGTCGATAACGTATGCCGCTGCGTCATCTGCGCTCTTGCCGAAAACGTAGTAGATGGTGGCGTTCCGTGCAACGCCGGACACAGTCTCCAAATCGAGGTCAGCCTCGAGCTCGGAGCCGGTGACTCCGGGATCTACGCTGTTGGTGTCGAGTACCTGATTGATCGTCGGCGGAGTAAGGCTAAAGAAAGTCCAGAAACTTGTCAGGTCCGTCGTGTGGATATCCGACTGCCCGACGACTGCAATCGCTTCGCCCGTTCCGTCATAGCCCTGAGAATAAAGCTTGGCGATATCGTATATGGTTGCGAGATCGTCTGGGGCCAGGTAGTTGGCCCCTCCGGATGTATAGTCGGGACTGCCCGGCAGACCTTTTTGGCCGAGCGGCCGGACTTTCTTCGTGCCACTGGCGGGCTTGGGATTGAAGTCGTTCAGGCCCCGGAAACCAGACACTACCCCCATCAGCGCTGTGGGAATCGACGGTGCTGTGGAGTTTGAGAAGTGGGTTTCACTATTCACCGAGTAGCGGTGCAGTTCGGTGTGAAACGCACTCTGCACTTGTGCCGCAGACCCGCTGAATACAACCCATCCACGGCCGTGGGCAACTTCGGTAACGTTGAATCCCTGGGATTCGAGCCACTGCACAACCTTGGCTATATCGCGCGAGCTTAGGCCAAAGCGATTCGCGTACTGTTCGGGAGTCAGCCATTTGTGATAGTTCGGGGACGCCGGGTTCTGTTGCTGAGCGAGCAATTGCTTGAGCGCGGCGCTCTGCGCGGCGGAAGGCTTGAATAGAATTCGCATTCCGGCCAGTGATGTCGAGGGATCAATCGGACCCAAGTCGTTTTGAGCTTGGGCCAGTGGAGATACGTTACCGTTTAGGACAACGGTTTGGTTAATGTCCACATCGCTGCTGATGCGGTCTTGCTGGGCCGCGGCCGAGGCAAGGCAAATGCCAGCCAAGCAGAATAGAAGAGCGCACACTCTTTTGGTCAAAAAGACACCTCCCACGCGTCATGATTCTTGGCCGAGGGCTTCTGAGGGGTCAAGTAACGATAGTTATGCGTCGGCTGGGTCAAATCAGTTTGACGGGTGTTGCCCTCTGCACTTGTCACACGTGGGGATTTGTTGCGACGGTCTTCTGTAGTCGCCGCATCGTGTCGATATGTAGGCAAAGAAGCCGAGCGCCGATGGGAACGGGGTGAGCGATTTGAGTCTTGTTGAATTCACTTCGTTCGAGCACCAACACTCAAAGCAAGTAGTGGCGATCAAAAAAATCAAATCGGTTTGACCGTGTCCGTGGAAGTCCTTACACTTGTGGGTAGTTTCCGGCGGGCATAACACTGATGCTGTGGAGGATTTGCTGAGTTTGCGATTGCGAGGCTTATTCCTTGCGGCCCTGTTGGGGCTGACGGCGTCGTTGTGTGCGGGGCAGGATTCGGCTCCGCAGAGTCAAACCTCAGCTCCGCAGAATCAAACTCCGACTCCGCAGAATCTGCCTTCGGCCCCACAGGATCAGCCCCCAGAGAGCTCGTCGCGGGATTCTCAACAGCAATACCAGCAGACACAACCACCGGCGAATCAGCCCGTTCAAAAGCCTGCTCAGCCGAGTTCGTCCCAGCAAAAGGAACCCCAGCCGAAGCAGCCGGCGCCTTATCAGCCTTCGGGAAATTCTGGTCCGATCACGCTCGATAACAGTGAGACTATTTTCTCCTTTCTGACCGCGCTCAATACCTGTGGGTATGACCTGGATTTAACGATTTCTGATGCAACTCGTAGCAATGTGAGGGCTGAGGTGCAGAGGAACCTGGCGGAGTCGCAGGAGGCGCGCGCCGCGCAGGCGGCGGTGTGCGATTTCTACCAGAAACATGCGGCATCGGATGCCAATCGAAACTTGTCGCAGTATATTTCGCTGGCGTTGTACGTGGATGGTGCTCCGCACTTTATGCCGCGCATGAAAGAGGAATTTCTGCCTCCGGATGCGGCGCAGATTGCGGGCTTCGGTACGTTGATGGAACATTTTTACGAAAAGGCGGGAGTGCATTCGCTCTGGGAGCGGCACCGCAAGGATTATGCGGAGGCGGTGAAGCGCTATCACGAGCCGCTGGCCAAGATGGTGCTGGACACCGAGGTTTACCTGAAGCAGCCTTCCGCGCAGTATTTGGGGCGAACGTTCACGATTTATCTCGACTTCATGGGTTCGCCGAATGAGACGGACGCGCGAAACTACGGCGCAGCATATTATGTGGTGGTGTTTCCGGCTCCGAACTCGGCTCCGAACTCGCCGACGGGAGCGCCGGCGCAATCTGGGCTGAAGATGGACCAGATTCGGCATACGTTTCTACATTACGAGATGGATCCGCTGGCGGAGAAACATTACAGCTCGATCCAGCGGCTGAAACCGTTGCTGCAATCGGTGAGCCGGGCTCCGCTGGAGGAGAGCTTCAAGACTGACATCTCGCTGCTGGTGACGGAATGCCTGGTGCGGGCGATTGAGATTCGCACCACGGGCGGCAAAACCACCGAAGAAGCGATGCGAGCTCAGGCGGTGGATGATGCGGTGAAGCAGGGATATATTCTGACGCGGTACTTTTACGATGCGGTGGTTGCTTTTGAAAAAGATCCGGTGGGGATTCGAGGAGAGTATGGCAGCATCCTCGAGAATGTGGACTTAAAGAAAGAGGAGAGAGCAGCGGCGGCGGTTCAGTTTGCGAAGATGGCTTCTCCGGAACTGGTACGGTTATCGCGTCCGGAAGAGCGTCGGATGCTGATTACGGCAGAGAAGCGGTTGGCGGCGGGCGATCCCAAGGGTGCGCAGGAGTTGGCGCAAACCGCGCTCGAAAGAAAAATCGGGGACCAGGGGCGGGCGCTGTTTATCCTGGCGGAAGTGGCGGTGGCGAATAAGAATCGGGATGGAGCGCAAGATAATTTTCAGAAGGCAATCGCCGCGTCGAAAGATCCGACCGTGGTGGGATGGTCGCACGTGTATCTGGGAAGGATTTTGGATATGAAAGAAGAGCGTGAGGCGGCGTTGCAGGAGTATCAGGCCGCGTTGAATACGGCCGGAGGATTGCCGGAGATCAAGACAGCCGCCGAGCGAGGACTGCAGCGGGCGTATGAGCCTCCGGCTAAGCCGCAGCCGCAGCAATAGTACGGTTTGCTCAAAAAACCTCCCAAGAAATCTTGGCCACAGAGGACAAAGGGATTCGAAGTCGAGTCGGGGAAAGCTGAAATCGTGAGAGCCTAAGGAGAAAGTATGAAGCGAGCTGCAATTCTTATTGCGATGATGGGAATATCAGTTTGGGGTTTCGCGCAGACTACTCCTGCGCAGAGTACGCCCGCGGGGCAGGCAGGCGGACAAACGCCAGGACAGGCGGCTGCGCCGGCAGGAAAGCGTCCGCCGCAGGCAAAGACACAAGAGGAATTCAAAGCGTACAACGACGCGGTGGCCCTAACTGACGCCGCAGCCCAAGAGAAGGCAGCCGGCGATTTTGCGACGAAATTTCCAGACAGCGAGCTGCGCCCTTTGCTCTACAAGGCTGTGATGCATGGATACCAGCAGGCCAACAATGCCGACAAAATGATGGCCATGGCGGAGAAGATTCTGACCTTCGATCCGGACGATCCGGAGGCGCTGTTGGGAGTTTCTCAGGTGCTGGCGGAGCGCACGCGCGATACTGATCTGGATCGGGACCAGAAGCTGGCGGAGGCCACCAAAGATGCGCAGCGCGCGCTGGTTACTGTCGATACGGATATTCCTACCGCGGGCCTGCCGCAGGAACGGGTCGATGCGTTCAAAGGTTTTATACGTTCGGAGGCTTATGCAATTTTAGGAACGATCGAGTTCAATAAGAAAGCCTGGGCGGACGCGGAAGGAGATTTGAGGAAGTCGATTGATGCGTTCCCACAGCAGGTCGATCCGATCGCGGTATTCCGACTCTCAGTGGCGCTAGATATGCAGAGCAAATATCCCGAGGCGCTGAGATACGCCAATCAGGCGGTGGAGTTGACGAAGGAAGGCACGAATGCCGGAGATGCCGCGCGTAAGGAGAAGGATCGCCTGACGCAGTTGAGCGGCGGCGGCGCTCCACCCCCTAAGAAGTGACCGGAGATTGTTCGTACCATCACCATGAAAGAAAGGGAAATCACCGCACTGGAGTCGGCGTTGGGCTACCACTTCCGCCGCCGGGGCGTGATTGAACAAGCCCTCACGCACAGCTCGCAGGCACGGGAACTGGAGTCGCAGCAGCCCGGAGACAGTAAGTATAAGGTCAACGACAACGAGCAGTTGGAGTTTTTGGGCGACGCGATTCTGTCTCTGGTCACGAGCGAAGAGTTGTTCCAGCGCTTTCCGCAATTTCGTGAGGGCGAGCTCTCAAAATTGCGCGCCCATGTGGTGAGCGAACGGCATCTGATCCGGGTAGCACAACGATTGGAGCTGGGACACTATCTCCGGCTAGGGCGCGGCGAAGAAAAAAGCGGAGGACGCAGCAAGACGGCGTTGCTGGTGGACGCTCTGGAAGCGATCCTGGCGGCCATCTATCTCGATGGGGGAATGGAGCCGGCGCGCGAATTCATCCTGCGGGAAATCCTGGCGCCGGAACTGGCAAGCATGGAGCGCGACGGCGGCGCGCTGCCCATGACGGATTTCAAATCGGCGCTGCAGGAGACTCTGCAGGGATTGGGAATGGCGCAGCCCTCGTATGTTTTGGTGCAGCAAGCGGGACCGGAGCACAACAAGACGTTTACCGTGGAGGTCCGCCTGAATACAAAGAACGGTGAAGGCGGAGCGGAGTTCGTGGGAAGAGCGCAGGGCTCAACCAAGAAAACTGCCGAGCAGGACGCCGCG
Organism: uncultured Acidobacteriota bacterium; assembly: GCA_963717205.1. Lineage (GTDB taxonomy): Bacteria > Acidobacteriota > Terriglobia > Terriglobales > Acidobacteriaceae > Sulfotelmatobacter. The sequence goes on from CAVQVP010000006.1 coordinate 224,123, forward strand.
CGGCAGTTGCTGGCTTATCTGGCCTCGAGACCTCAGTCGGGAGGAGCCAAAGTGGCGCGGGGAGCACGCTCCGAGGATAAGTAGAGTTGTTGCAGAAGCAGAGTATGAATTCTCCAGATCACCTTCCCGTGGAACATCTTCCTGAGCGGGCTCTTCCGAACCAGCCTCTTCCTGAGCAGGCTCTTTCTGACGAGCATCCTCCCGATCAAGATGTTCGCGATAGTTCTCGCAATCGTTCGGGAGCGGCGAGAGCTTTGGGTACGGACGCAATCGGTTCGTTGCAGTCGTTACTCGGGACCGTGGTGATCGCGGTGTTTGTCATCACGTTCATCGTGCAAGCGTTTCAGATTCCTTCACCCTCCATGGAGAATACGCTGCTGGTGGGCGATTACCTGCTGGTGGACAAGCTCTGCTACGGGGGAGGCGTGGGCGATCACGTAATGCCTTACCGGCGGGTGCGACGCGGGGACATTGTGGTGTTTCATTATCCGATCACCCCGGCGCAGCATTTTGTGAAACGCGTAATTGGGGTGCCCGGCGACCGCGTGCGGCTGGTGAACAAGCAGGTTTTTGTAAACGGCGTCGCGTTGAAAGAGCCTTATGCTCATTTCACCCGGCCGACGAACGATTTGTTTCGGGATAATTTTCCAAGGCTTGATGTGGCACCGGGCGAGACTCCGGACTGGTGGCTGCTACTGCGCAAGTTGGTAGAGGACGGGCAGCTTATCGTTCCCGAGGGTCATTACTTTGTGATGGGAGATAATCGGGACGATAGTTATGACAGCCGGTATTGGGGATTTGTGCCCGGAGCGAATATTATTGGGCGACCGCTGCTGATTTACTGGTCGGTGCGCGGCGCTGAGGGGGACAGTATAACGCCCTCTTCGGTAGGTGATAAGCTCTACCACTTCGCTTACGCATTCACCCATTTGTTTCAAATTACGCGCTGGAACCGCACGCTGCGGCTGGTGAATTGAGGACCGTGGTAGGGCTTGATAACGATGGATACAGGCGCCTAAAGGCTGAGTTCCAAGGTCTGGCACTCAGGGCACGCATGAATACGTGCCCCGAGACACATCCTAGCCGAGGGGCGAGGTGCGAAGGTGAGAAGGCTTTCCCACGTGCTGGGAAAAGATTGGACGGAATAATTGGTGGCTAAGAAAGATAACAAAGCGAAGGATGAGGTCGAAGAGAAGCCGCGCGAGACTACAGTGGAGTTCCTGGCCTCGCTGGCTGCAGTGCTGGTGACGGGACTGTTCATCATCACTTTCGTGGTGCAGGCGTTCGAGATTCCCTCCAGTTCGATGGAGGATACGCTGCTGATCGGCGACCACGTCTTCGTGAACCGCGTCCAGTTCGCGCCGCAGACTGCGTCTGTGGGACCGCTGCTTCCTTACAGGCAAGTGCGGCACGGCGACATTGTGGTGTTTCTACATCCCGACGCGGCTTACGCAGGAACTTACGTTGTGAAACGGATTATCGGCGCCCCCGGCGATCGGATTCACCTGCGCAATGGCGATGTCTATCGCAACGGCGAAAAGTTGAACGAGCCTTATGTGCTGCACGACAGAGATGAACCGTCAGATTTCTACCGCAACAATTTCCCCGCAGTGCCGCCATCGGACCCGAACATTTCTCCGATCTGGGAGACGGAGTTGCCCTCGCACATTCAAGGGGACGATCTTGTAGTGCCACCCGGCCGCTACTTCGCCATGGGCGACCACCGTGGCGTAAGCCTGGACAGCCGCTACTGGGGCTTCATTCCGAAGGAGAATATCATCGGACGTCCCATGTTCATTTACTGGTCGTTTGATACGCCGAGCGATCAGTATCGCAAGACCGATTTCGGAGATCGCTTTGGCTTCCTGGCGCACGTGGTGTTGCACTTCTTTGACGAAACGCGTTGGAGGCGAACGCTGAAAGTAGTGCGGTGAAGATCTACTCCTCCAAGCGGCGGATGGTGATCGCGGCAGTTGTGATTCTGCTTGTGCTATTTCTCATGCGACCTGGGGCGTCGTCTCTCAAAGCGCGTATCGCGAACTCCATCAGCCTTGCCGTAGCTCGGCCGGTGGAGGTGGGTTCGGTTCATCTTCGATTCCTGCCGCCCGGCTTTGATCTGGAAAATCTGGTGATCCATGAAGATCCGGAGTTCGGGGTGGAGCCTATGTTGCGGGCTCCGGAGGTCACGGCTGTGGTGCGTTTGACCTCTCTGCTGCGCGGACGGCTGGACATTGCCCGCCTCGAACTGACAGAGCCGAGCTTGAACCTGGTGCGGAGACCGGGTGGACGCTGGAACTGGGAGGCGCTGCTGGAACGCACGGAGCGCACGCCCCTGGCACCAACCGCGAAGTCGAAGTCAGAAGCGCGGCCAGGATTTCCCTATATTGAAACCAGTTCAGGCCGCATTAATTTCAAGGTTGGACAGGAAAAAAAACCATACGCGCTTTTGAATGCAGACTTCGCCTTGTGGCAGGAGTCGGAGAACACGTGGGGAGTGCGGCTGAAGGCACAACCACTGCGCACTGATATGAGCTTGAATGACGCCGGCCTGTTGCGGATGAACGGGACCTGGCAGCGGGCTGGGAGTCTGCGTGAAACGCCGCTGCAGTTCAGCGTGGAATGGGACCGGGCGCAACTGGGGCAACTGACCAAGCTGGTGTCGGGGAACGATAAGGGCTGGCGTGGAGCGGTTCGCCTGGATGCAACTCTCAAAGGCACTCCGGCAGCGATGCTGGTGGCCGCGGATACATCGATCGACAACTTCCATCGTTACGACATATCGAGCGCCGCCGGAGTGCGGCTGACTGCACATTGCGATGGCAGATATAGCTCATTGGATAGCATGACGCACGAAATCCTCTGCAGCGCGCCTGTGGGCACTGGCATAATTACGCTGCGTGGCGATGCGGGGTTGCCGGGAGTCCACCGGGTTGACCTGATCCTGAATCTTGAAAGCGTTCCCATGACATCTGTGGCGCAACTGGCTCGACGCGCCAAGAAAAACATTCCTGCGGATCTCGTAGCCACGGGAAGTGTTGAGGCGGATCTAACGATGAAAGAAGACACGGCTTCGCTGCTAGGACCGGAGTTTCAAGGCGGGGGTGAGATCACCGATCTCCGCGTGCAATCGGCGAGCGCGAAAGTTGACCTGTCTCCGGGGAGCATCCCGTTTGTCCTCACCTCGTCGAGCGTGGCTGCATCATCGAGGAAGGATTCAGTTCGGCGTTTGAAGAACGAGGTCTTGCCGCCTCAAGACGAACTGCGGGTTGAATACGGACCCTTCCCGGTAGCACTCGGACGACCCACTCCCGCGCAGGTGCGAGGCTGGGTTGCGCGGTCGGGTTATGGAATGGTTGTACGCGGAGAAGGAGAAGTCGCGCATACCATACGCGTTGCCAATCTTTTGGGACTGCCAGCAACGAAGGCTGGTGTTGGAGGTGTGGCCCAGATGGAATTGCTCATCGCGGGGTCGTGGGCGACAAGTGTGTCAGGAGCATCGTCTGACTTTTCTTTGCCGAAAGCAACCGGAACTGTCCAACTGCACAACTTGCGCGCAATCGTACAAGGAGTGAATGAGCCGATTGAAATTTCATCCGGAGAATTGGAGCTTTCGCGAGATGAAGTGCGCATGGAGAAGTTGAGCGCACGGGCAGCGGAGGCGCAATGGACTGGGTCGGTGAGTTTGACCCGCGGTTGTGGAATACCTGGAGCTTGCCTGGTTCGCTTCAATTTGAATACTGAAGAAGTGGGACTGAGTGGTTTGCATAAGTGGCTGAGTGCACCACCGAGCCAGCGCCGATGGTACCAGATGCTAAGCGCGGCGGAACCTGCGCCACCATCGTTCTTACAGCATTTGTGGGCGTCGGGCAAAGTGAGTGCGGGCCGGTTGCTCATTCACAATCTGGTTGCAAGTCGAGTGTCTGCTTCTCTTGACCTGGAGCATGGGAAACTTAAGATTTCTGATTGGCGAGCAGAGTTGTTGGGAGGAAAACATCGCGGCGATTGGCAGGTAGATTTCTCGGCAGGCTCTCCTCTCTATACGGGGAGTGGAACTCTGACGGCTGTTTCGCTGGAGCAGATCGCCGATGCGATGCATGATCCGTGGATTTCTGGAACCGCCAGTGGAACTTATCAACTCAGCGCGTCGGGCGGGGATGCGCAGACGTTTTGGCAGTCGGCCGAGGCGGGATTGCAATTTGATTTGCGTGATGGAGCTTTGTCCCATATTTCGTTGCCCCATATTTCGCTAGCGAGTGATGAGCAGCCTTTGCGACTCGTGCGCTGGCAGGGTCATGCTCGTTTGCGTGATGGAGCGATTGAGATCGACAAGGGAGAGATGGTGTCGTCTTCGGGAGCGTATGAGATTACCGGCACGGCATCGTTCGGACGGGTGCTGGATGTCAAACTTATTCAAGGCTCGGAGAGCAAGCCGGGGCTGGCGGGTTCGATGGTTTACAACATCACGGGAACTCTGGCCGAGCCGCGTGTGGCGTTGACTCCTGCGCCAGAGACCCAAGCGAAGACCCAAGCGCAATTGAAACCGTAAGCGGTACGCCCGAATGGACAGCCGAGGGCGGCTGTCCCCACACAGCCGAGGGCCTGCGCTGAGCCTGCCGAAGGGGGCGGCTGTCCCTACACGAACTGTGTTACTGCACGTAGCCTGGGCCACGCAGAGGTTTCCCTGGCAGCGTTCCCGTCATTTTCCCTCCATCGATCACGGGCACGCCATTCACGAGAACGTACTCCATGCCTTCGGAAAGCTGATTCGGATTGTCGAATGTGGCGAGATCGCGCACGGTTGCGGGATCGAAGATGACCACGTCGGCCCACATGCCAGCTTTTAGAACGCCGCGGTCGGTGAGGCGAAGACGCTGCGCCGGCAGCGCCGAAAATTTGCGGATGGCGTCTTCGAGCGTCAGTACTTTTTCTTCCCGAACATACTTGCGCAGGATGCGCGGGAACGTGCCATAGGCACGGGGATGAGGATGTTCCTGGCCAAGAATTCCTTCGGGCGAGGTTCCGGAAGAGTCATTGTCAATGGCGACCCAGGGCTGCTGCAGCGCCAGCGTCACATCGGGCTGCGACATTCCGAAGACCGCCACGTCGGCATAGGGATCGTTGATGAGGAAATCCAGGAGCGCATCCAATGGATCTTTGTTCCAGAGCTTGGCGATTTCGGAAAGCCGCTTGCCTTGCAGAGGAAGCATCTTGGGATTCTGCACGACGCCGATCATGACGGCATCCGGGCCGGGAATTTCCTGCCATTCGTTGTCCCAATCTTCCTTCGAATCTTTGGAGGGCGTGAGCATATCTTTACGGATGCGCTCGCGGGTGGCGGGATCTTTCAGGCGCTCGACGAGCTTCGCGGCGCCACCGTCGTGAGCCCACGGCGGAACGAAGGCCGAGAAATCATTGAACCAGGCGGTGTAAGCGTAGGTGTCGGCGGTGATGTCGGCACCACTGGCGCGCGCGGCATTAATCTTGGCGACGACTTCGGGCATGCGTCCCCAGTTATTTTTTCCGGCGACCTTGATGTGCCATATTTCCACGGGAACGTGAGCCTCGCGGCCGATGCGCAGGGCTTCGTCGATAGCATCGAGCACGGAATCACTTTCATTTCGCATGTGGGTAGCATAGATTCCGCCGAACTTGCCGCCTTCGGCGGCGAGCGCGATCAGTTCGTCAGTCTTTGCGTACGGTGCGGGAGCGTATTCGAGCGCGGTCGAGACACCGACGGCGCCATCTTTCATGGCATCACGCACCAGCGCTTTCATTTGCTCGAGTTGCCCGGGTGATGGCTGCTTGTTATCGTCGCCGAGGACCATGCGGCGAACCTGCGTGGCTCCGACATAGCTGGCGAGGTTGATGCCCATGCCCTGCTTTTCGAGACGTGCGAAATATTGGCGGAGAGTTCGCCAGTCCGGGTCGATTTTGTAATGCTCGTAGCCGGCACGATCGCTCTGAATGATGGCGTCGTTGAGCGGCGCGATGGATCCGCCCTCGCCGGTGATCTCGGTCGTAATTCCCTGATAGATTTTTGAAGGCAGGCGCGGTTCGACCAGGATCGGAAGTTCGGACTGGCCGAGCATGTCGATGAAGCCGGGCGCGACGACTTTGCCGCCAGCGTCGATCGTGCGCTTGCGCGGCGCGGGGGTTAAATTGCCGATGGAGGCGATTTTTCCGTCGCGGATACCGATGTCTCCCGAGTACCAGGGAGAGCCGGTGCCGTCGATGATGTGTCCGTTGGTGATGACGAGATCGAAGGTGGAGGTTGACTGTGCGGAGGCCGGGAGCGTGACGGCGAGGAGAGTGACCGCCAGCGCGAAATTTAGTTTATGGAGCTTCATCCTTATTTCCTTCCGTGTGGTTACCTCAGCGGCTAAAGCCGGTTAGGAAAGAACGATCCTTACCGCAGCGCTGAAAGCGCTGCGCCACCCAAAATCGCGCTCACGCTAGTGAACCGCGGCGATGCGAGATTGTTCCCAACGCGATCCAGATTCCGAGGGCGATCCATTCGTAGATTGTGAAGTGGCCGGGAATCGCGGGAACGATTTTCATCAGTAGCATTGCGATGGCCACGAGCAATCCAAGACCGGCAACGAGGTATTCGACTGCCGACAATCTCAGTTGGCCGGGCAGCGAACCCGCACGTCCCATGCGGAGATATGCGGCGCAGGTTGCCGCCCATCCGATTGCGCACGCGACCGAGCCGACTTCAGTAATAGGCACCAGGATCGCGTCTCCGAGGAGCATACACGCGGCCGTTGCCAAGCCGATACAGAGCACTGCGACCGACGGCGTTTGGTGTTGAGGATGGATGGCGCCCGCGTGTTCGACGATGAGACGGCGGCGTCCTAGAGCGAACACCATGCGGCTGGCGGCTACGAAGTTTCCGTTAAAGCATTTGACGAGCGAGAGCAAAGCCGCCACCAGTATGACGTTGACGATCCAGCGCGAGCCTACCGCATTTTGAAAAGCGACGGCTGTCATAAATTTTTCGCTGGTCAGCTCACGCCAGGGTGCAACGTATGCCACCGCGGCAATGATGATTGTGTAAAAGAGAATGCCGACGAGGACGGCCATCCAGATGGCTTTAGAAAATGCTTGCGAGCGAAATTCAGGAGCAGACTCTTCCGCGGCCTTGCTCACGGATTCGAATCCCGTCATGAAATATGGGACGATCTGAACCACGAGGAGAAACGACACTAGCGGCGCATGCGTAAAAAGCGGCGGGAAGTTACGCGGCGATCCTTTGCTTAGTCCGAGCGCGATGAAAACAATGAATAGAGCCAGCGTGGCGAACGCCGTCCAGTTCTGAAAGGTCGCGCTGAGGCGGATGCCGCGGTAGTTCAGCGTGGTGAGCAGCGCGGTGAGGCCGAGGCCAATGATGAGGTGCGGGAGATAAACAGGGCGTCCGGCGATGCGGTAGAGTTCGAAGGAATCGAGCGGCGGGACGATGTAGCCGGCGATGCGGCCTACGGCGACGGCCTCCCAGGGGCAGACGATGAAGTAGGCGAGCATCATCATCCATCCGGTGGAGAAGCTGATGGGTCGCGAGAAGGCGGCCGCGGTGTAGGCGATTTCGCCGGCTGCGTCGGGCATGGCGGCGACCAATTTGCCGTAGACCCAGCCGATCGGAAATAGCAAGTGCGCCACCGATGGCGAAGCCGAGAAGTGCGCCCAGCGCGCCGCCACGCAGCAGCCAGTCGTCCATGACCACGAGCCAGCCGACGCCGACCATGGTGCCCCAGCCGAGCGTGAAGTAATCGGTGAGGCGGAGTTTGCGGGCGAGATGGGACATGCGGACGAGTTTGATCCGGTGAAGGCGATGGAGGGCGAATTATAAAGCATGTGATGCGGTTCGCGGATGTGGCCGTCCTAGGATGGCTGTGGGCCGATGTTGAGGAACGTCAGTCGAGCTTCGCTCGACTGGACAGCCGAGGGCGGCTGTCCCCACACGAGCATGATAGTATCGACAGTACCCTCGCATGATGCTGCAGGATTTAATTTTGCGCCGCAGGTTCGTTTTGTCTTGTCAGGACTCGTTCAAAAAGTGATGACATCTCCGACTACCTTGCGGAAACGCGTGCTCAGCGGCATGCGCTCGACTGGGAAACTGCATCTGGGAAATTATGTGGGAGCACTCGACAACTGGGTGCGCATGCAGGATGAGTACGATTGCTTTTTCTGCGTGGTCGACTGGCACGCCCTCACCACGGACTACGCCGACACTTCGCAAGTGAAACAGAATTCGGTGGAAGTCGCCCTCGATTGGCTGGCGGCGGGGCTCGATCCGGAAAAGTCCGTGATTTTCATCCAGTCGCACGTTCCGGCACATGCCGAACTGCATCTGCTGCTTTCGATGATCACGCCGTTGGGCTGGCTGGAGCGGGTTCCTACCTATAAGGAGCAGCGCGAGAACATCAAGGACAAAGACCTGGGAACCTATGGGTTTCTCGGCTATCCAGTGCTCCAGGCGGCTGACATTTTGATGTACAAGGCGGATGTGGTTCCGGTGGGCGAGGACCAGGTGGCGCACGTAGAACTGACACGGGAGATTACGCGACGCTTCAATGGGTTTTACGGAAAGCGAGGAGATGTTTTTCCCGAGCCACAAGCATTGCTCACGCGCGCGCCCAAACTGCCGGGGACTGACGGGCGCAAGATGTCGAAGTCGTATGGCAACGCGATTTTGCTGACCGACCCGGAGCCGGTGGTGCGGCAAAAATTGAAGACGATGGTGACCGATCCGGCGCGGGTAAGGCGATCCGATCCGGGGAATCCGGATGTGTGCCCGGTGGGCGATCTGCACAAGATTTTCAGCAGCAAAGAAACGATGGCCAAGGTGAACGCGGGCTGCAGGTCGGCGGGCATCGGGTGCATCGAGTGCAAGGGATGGGCCGCTGATGCGCTGGTACAGTTGCTGAATCCGATGCAGGAGCGGCGCAAGAAATTCGAGGAGAATCCACGGCTGGCTTGGGATATTCTTGAGGCAGGCTCGGAACGGGCGCGTAAAGTGGCGGCCCAAACCATGGAAGGGGTGCGCAGTGCGATGGGAATGTCGCTTGCGTATGAGCCTCCGGCGGCGAATGATGGGAAGTAGCATGAAAAACAGAATCGCTACATCGGCGGACGCGGGGCCGGATACTCTTCCATTTGTGGTTGCGAATCATTCTGCGGCCAATCATCCCGCGGCGAGTCATTCCGCTGAGAATCATTCCGCGGCTGCAAAAGCGAATCACGAATCAGAGAGTAAGCCGGCGAGGAACGAGAAGGAAGAGAGCGATTCTCCATTTGCGATTTCGGTGATCGACGTATATGAGGGTCCGCTGGACCTGTTGCTTGATTTGATTCGTAAGCAAGATATCGACATCTACGACATTCCGATCGCCCGCATCACTGAGCAGTATCTGGCTTACGTGGAAAAGATTCGCGAACTCGACGTGAATGTAGCGGCCGATTTTATCTATATGGCCGCCGTGTTGATACATATTAAGTCGAAGATGCTGCTGCCGCGCGATCCGTCGGCGAAGGCCGAGGAGTTGGAAGATCCGCGAACCGAACTGGTGAACCGGCTGCTGGAGCATGAGAAGTTCAAGTCGGCGGCGCAGATGCTTTTGCAAAAACAGCAGATTGAAGATGCAGTGCTGACGAATCCTGCGTTGAAGGAATTTATCGACGCCGAGGGCACTGAGGCGCAGATCGCGGTGGACGTGATCGATCTGGTGAAAACATTTCAGCAAATCCTGGAGCGCGTGCGTACGCGTCCCATGATTAATGTTGATGAGGAAACCGTCACAGTTGGACAGATGATTGATTATCTGCGGCGGAGGCTGGCGCTGGAATCGCGGCCCATCCGGCTGAAACAACTTCTCATGCGCGTGGAATCGCGTCAGGCGCTGGTGTGCATGTTTCTGGCACTGCTTGAAATGGTACGGCTGCAGGCAATTCAGGTTCGGCAGGAACGGTTGTTTGGGGAGATTGCGGTAAGGAAGCACATTGGGTTCGACGCCATAATGAGCGAGCAGACGGCAGTACGCGATGACTGGAGATGAAAGACTGTGGTCAGTGGTCAGTGGTCAGTTAAACAGCCACAGATTTTGCTGGCCACTGGACAGTGTCCACTATGAGTTTAAAAGCTCAACTCGAAGCCATCATTTATGCGGCGGAGACTCCGATCACGCTGGAGCAGTTGGTCCAGCTCGTCAGGGAGTCGGTGACTGCCGAAGGCGCGGCTGACGAAATTGAGGTGAAGTCGCGTGTGCGGACGATGCTGGAGGAATTGGTATCCGACTACGGCAATGAGGATCACGGCATTGAGATCCGGCAGGTCGCAGGCGGGTACCGCATGTCCACGAAACCTGAGCAACATGAGATGGTGCGCAGCTTTGCCAAGAGTTTGAAGCCGCCGATCCGGCTGTCGTTACCCGCTCTGGAGACGCTGGCTGTGATTGCCTATAAGCAGCCGGCGACCGTGCCTGAGATCAACGAGATTCGCGGCGTGGATTCTGGCGGGGTGATTGCCACGTTGCTGGATCGCAAACTGATTACCACAGTCGGCCGCAAGCAGGTGATTGGGCGCCCTATTCTTTACAAAACCACGAAGGAATTCCTGATGCGCTTTGGGCTGAAGGATGTGAACGAGTTGCCCAGCATGGAGGAGTTCGAAAAGTTGGTGGCGGAATCGTTCCAGGGCGAGATGATTGCGGCGGAAGAGGTGGCCGCAGAGCAGTTGCCAGTGAGGCAAGAGGGCGATGTTCCTCAGGTGGAAGGAATCACTGAATCCGTCGGACAGAAAGAGGAGGCGTCGTGAGCGAACTCCGATGCCTCCGCGACGACTCACGTACCTCAGCGGCTAAAGCCGGCGGGAAAAGGATAGTCTTAACGCAGCGCTGAAGCGCTGCTCCACCACGAGAGCTGTTCTCCCACACAAATATGCCCGCTGAACGCCTACAAAAAATTATTGCCGCGGCTGGAATTGCCTCCCGACGCAAAGCCGAAGAACTGATCAGCGCGGGACATGTGAAGGTAAATGGAGCCGTGGTAACGGAACTGGGAAGCAAGACGGACCCGGAAACCGACCACATTCGCGTTGACGGAAAACTATTGCAGGCCGCAGAGCACCATGTTTACCTGGTGCTGAATAAACCCAGAGGCTACGTTACGACGGTGAGTGATCCGGAAAACCGGCCGACGGTAATGCAATTAATTCGTGGCGTGAAGAAACGTGTCTATCCAGTCGGGCGGCTGGATTATGCCAGCGAAGGACTGCTGCTTCTGACCAATGATGGTGCGCTCGCGAATAAGCTGATGAAGGCAGCATCGCAGGTGCCTAAAACGTACGTGGTGAAAGTTGCAGGAACCCCGAGCAACGATGCGCTGGAGAAATTGCGCGGAGGAGTTTCGATCGCTACGGAAGATGGACGACGGCTGCGCACTGCGCCGGCGGGCATCCGGTTGGTTAAGGAAGCCAACAATCCGTGGTACGAGGTGACGCTGATCGAGGGGCGCAATCGCGAAATCCGGCGCATGTTCGAGAAAGTCGGACACCATGTGGAAAAGATCAAGCGCGTCCGCTACGGGCCGCTTAAGCTCGACGTTCCGCCAGGGGAGTTCCGTGCCCTGACTGAGCAGGAAGTTGATCGCCTGCGCACTGCCTGCAACAAACCGATAGCGCGGGCAAAGCCTTCCGTGGCATGATGCGGCAAGCATGAGCCGATTTTTTGACCTGGTCTCCACACCCGCGCGCGACATGGGTACACCGAGCGCCCCCGACACAACGCCGGCGGCTTTGGAGCGCCGTTCGCCGCTGATTAAACTCGATTCCAACGAAAATCCTTTTGGACCCTCGGAGCGTGCCATCGATGCTATGAGAAGCATGTTGCCGAAGGTGAATTCCTATCCTGACGACGACTGCGGACCGCTGCGACTGAAACTGGCCATGCATCACGATTTGCAGTTGGAGCAGGTGATGGTGACGGCGGGATCTACCGGGCTGTTGAGTCTGCTTTGCCAGACGTTGCTGGCGCGGGGATTGAATGCGGTGACCAGCGAGCGGTCGTTCATCGTGTACTCGATGGTCGTGCACGCGACGGGAGCGCATCTGATCGAAGCTCCGATGCGCAAAGACAAAGATCAAGACGCCATCGATCTCGATGCGGCTCTTGCGGCGATCGACGTGAACACGCGCATCGTCTTCTTAGCGAACCCCAACAATCCTACGGGGACGATGCTGGAATCGGGTGTGGTGGAGCGCTTTCTGGCGCAGGTTCCGGGGCACGTTGTGGTGGTACTGGATGAGGCTTACTACGAGTTCGCGATGCATTTCGCGGCACTGCGGCGGCTCCAGTATTCGAACTCGCTGGAGTACGTCCGGCAGGGCGCGAGCGTGGTGGTGCTGCGAACGTTTTCAAAGGCGCATGGACTCGCCGGACTGCGCGTAGGTTACGGTATGGGTCCGCCCGAATTGTTAGGATATTGCGCGCGCATGCGCAACACGTTCTCTGTGTCATCCATGGCGCAGGCGGCGGCGATGGCGGCTATTGACGACCGCGACCACATTGTACGCGTGGTTGAGAGCAATGCAGTGCAATCCCGATTTCTAGCACAGGGATTGTCAGGGCTGGGGTATCGCGTGGTCCCCACTTCGGGGAATTTTCTGTTCTGCGATCTTAGAAAAGATGCCGCAACTTTCGCCAACCGGCTACAGGAAGAAGGCATTGCCGTGCGGCCGCTCGGACCCTGGGGTGCGCCGAATTGCATTCGGGTGACGATTGGCACGCCCAAACAGAATGAAGATTTCATGAATGCGGCGCGGCGGATGGAGTCGGCGGCGGGCACCGCATCTCGAGTTTGACGAGATAGAATAAACGACTGCCGTCGATTTGCGTTCCTCCACCGGCTCACTTCTTACGCCGGTTCTTGCGAAGCGCGTCCAACATGGCGGCGATACGTTTCTCGCGGGTTTCCGGCCGTTTTGCGCCATCGATTTCCCGCACATATTCTTTTTGATGAGTGAAGGAAAGCCTGGGCCAGGACTCCCGGGCCTTGGCGTCGCTGTCGATGATCTTCTTCAAGTAGGCCGGAACGTCGACCTTCCGTTCCTCTTCGTCAATTTCCATAACGACGCTGACGGTATCGCCGGCTTTGCAGTTGCCGCCGGCGCGCAATTGAGCGTTGACCCCCATCACGTGGCCACCGCCCATGTTCATTAGCGAACTGCGAAAGGGGAAACCGTTGATGGTGCCTTTGACGGGAACGCGGCCTTTCCGCTGGAAAACTTCGATCACGTCGAATGGAGGTTTGAGGGCCGCCACTTCGGAACCTGGCTGACCGATCAGCTTGACTTTGAACTTATGTTGCGTCACGGCGAGGCTCCGAATTTTTATATCAGAGTTCGACTCCTATGTGAGCGTTGCGACCCGCGCAGCGCCGTAAAGTCCCGCGTCGCTTCCGAGCAAGGCGAGAGTGATGACGGTTTTTCGCTCCGCGAGGCTTTGGGTTAGCGCCGATGCCGCATCGGAGTTTGCGGTAGCAAATCCAGAGTTGCTATGGGCACCGGCAGCTGCCGAGCTTTTCTCGGCACTTTGCTCGGCCTGGACAGCCGAGGGCGGCCGTCCCAAGACGGACCTGGGTGCGGTCGCGGCATAGACCAGAGATCGTTCTCGGAGTTCGTCGAACATGGCGGGAGCATATGCGTCCCACGCGCTCGAAGCGCCTCCACCGAGGACGAACATGTCGAGATTCAAAACGTTGATCAGGTCGGCGAGCAGTAGGCCGAGGTAGCGGCCGAAAGTGCGAAAGATGCGGCGTGCGTGCTCGTCACCCTGAAGCGCCAGGTTGTAGATCGACTTCGCGCCGAAATCGGCATCGGACGAGGCTGCTTTAGCAAGCGATGGCGCGTCGCCGCTGGCGATTGCTTCCCGTGCCATTCGCGTAATGGCACTGGCGGAAGCATATTGTTCGGCGCATCCGCGATTGCCGCAGCCACAAAGATATCCTTCGGGTTCGACGGTCACGTGGCCGAACTCGCCAGCCATACCATTCATGCCGTGCCAGATCTTTCCTCCGAGCACAATGCCGCCACCGATTCCGGTGCCCAGCGTGACCACCGCCATGTTTGGAATGCCACGAGCAGCGCCCAGCCATTGCTCTCCAAGGGCGGCAACATTGGCGTCATTTTCAAGGACGACGCGCGCTCCCAAGCGGCGCTCGATCTCGTCGCGAACGGGATAATCTTCCCAGCCGGGAAGATTGGCTGACTTGCGCAACATTCCAGTTTTGATGTCAATGATACCGGGGATGCCGATACCGGCGCCGAGAAGGTGTCCCGTTTCCTTATATTTCCTTGACAGACGCTGGATGGCGTCGCACATCTGGTCGATGACTTCGTCGCGGGTCGGCGCGGCTTTGGATCCGAGAGTAACTTTTTCGAGAAGCTCTCCCTGGCTGGTTACTGCAGCGATGCGCAGGTTGGTGCCGCCGAGATCGACTCCGATAGAAAAATCGGGCATGGAGGAGAAGATTACCAGAACTACGGCGGAGCGTGCTCATTGTTGATTGATAGGGTTGGAATAGGGAATCGAGGCCAAACGCGCGATCATTGCGTCGCAAAGAAGGGTTGCTCGGGATGAAAATCACTTCTGGCACTTCGGGCAGTAGTGGCTGCTGCGTCCTGCAATTACGATGCGTTTGATGGGCGTTTTGCAGACCAAGCAGTGTTCACCTTCGCGGCCGTAGACGCGATGTTTTAGTTGGAAGAAGCCTTCTTCCCCGTCGGCATCTACATAGTCGGATATCGACGAGCCACCCAGAGCGATCGCTTCTTTCAGAACCTGTTTCACCGCCTCGAAGAGGCGGCGAAATTGATCGCGCGTGATGGTGCTGGCGCGGCGGCGGGGACGAATTCCCGCACGAAATAAAGATTCATCTGCGTAAATGTTCCCCACGCCACGCAGCAGCTTCTGGTTGAGCAATGCACTTTTGATGGGTGTTTTGCGTCCGCGAAATAGTGCAACGAAGCGGTCGAGATCGACTTCCAGCGGCTCGACGCCGCCCGCGTCGAAGCCTCCGGCGCGGGCAACACTTAAGCGTCCGAAGCGGCGAGGGTCGACAAAGCGCAGTTCCCGGCCCGAGGCCAGCTTTAGAATTGCATGCGTGTGCTTGAGAATTTCTGACTGGGGTTCGCAGACTTGCAGGCGGCCGGTCATGCCGAGGTGAACGATCCATTGGGCTGGGGCTGAAGCCCCCTTGGGATTTGCTGGGCTCACGCGGTCCTGAAGGGCCGCTCTTCCACGGTGCTGCGGGCCTTTGCCGGGCAGAGCCTGCCCTGAGCCTGCCGAAGGAAGTGCCCGCTCCACACTATCCAAATCCACACGATCTAAATCGAAGACGATGTGCTTGCCGATGCGCCTTACTGTGGCGATGCGGCTGTTTTCCAGTGCGGCAGCAATTTCTCGTGCCGAAGACTTCAGCGGCTCCGGCTTCTGACCCAGCCAGATCGATTCGATCACATCGCCTGAGACACGGCTGGCCAGTCCGCGGGCGATGGTTTCAACTTCTGGGAGCTCAGGCATCGCTTAATAGTTTACAGGCCTTTTCCGTGGGATGAGTGTGGCTACGGGGGTGTTGGGTGGTGGCGACTAAAGCCATCGAGCTTCGATCGAATGGACAGCCGAGGGCGGCTCTCCCCACATGATTTGATTAGAGGTATAGCTGATTAATCTTTCAGCGGAACTACGGCTTTACCGTCGCGGCAGAAGGTGGCGACTTTCTGCAGGTCGCCATTTGCCTGCGGCAAAACCATTACTGGCCCGTAGCAGTAGACGGCGTGGCCGTTGGCGGCAAAGTACCAGCGTCCGCCTTTGGAGTGCTGATCGAGATGGCCGGCGGGCCGGCGGCCTGGCTGCGCCGGCTTCGCAACCGTCAGACTAAACAACAAGGCTAGGGTCAGGACCTTCATTGTTGCCAAACTTTCCGAACTACGTCCGTGGACGGTTAATGCCTACCAACATTGCCCTACCTAAGTCGTATGTAAAGCGCGGCGCTGATCGATCAAATCCGATGCGGGCACGGGAGGAACTTGGCGATTGGGCTTCGCTGTCTTGTCTACTTGGTTTTGGGAATGAGGTACAGCCTCGGTCGACGGGGGTTGGGTCGTCGGTGTTCGGTCGGAGGGAACCTGGGACGACGGATCGTTCGCATGACCTCGTTTCTTCGTCTTCGCCATCTGATTATCGGTGATGGCCTTTCCCCTCAGAGACCATAGCTCTCTGCTGTCTGGCATCAGAACCTTAATCAGGTTGCTCTGCGATTGAATCGCCGCCCCCTGTTCCACAATGAGCATGGTCATCAGGCCATAGGAAACGATGAACAGCACCGTGAGGATAGGAAGTAGGCTGCGCTTCTTCCTCGGGGCTGCAATCGCATGCGCCACTGTAGTTTCAAACGAAATCGTCAAGTTGCACCCCGGCCATGCCACACACGGGCAGGCGATACTGGGGATTGCAGCTTGTCAGCCAATGGCGCGAGTTGCGGGAACACATTGAATTGATTTGATTTAGTGCGATTTAGCGGAGGCGGATTTAAGAGTCCAAGTGCAATTGAATGCACATATTGAGCAATGGGCATTTGTTACTGGATTACCTCTACTGCTTGAAAGGCCAAAAGTAGGGCTTCGCCGACGAGAAGAAGTACTCTGCGCAATGCTCTGCCAGGCTTACTTTCCGCCGAGCAGGAGTTTGGCGATGGTTGCCAATTGCATGTTGGAGGTTCCCTCGTAGATCTTGCCGATTTTGGCGTCGCGCCAGTATTTTTCGACGGGATAGTCCTTGGTGAAACCGTAGCCGCCATAGATTTCGATAGCCAGGGAGGTGACCCGCTCAGCAACTTGCGAGGCGAAGAGTTTGGTCATTGCGGCTTCCTTAACGAAGTTCACGCCGGCATCTTTCATGCGGGCTGCGTTGTAAACCATGAGGCGAGCGGCTTCGATCTCGGTTGCCATCTGGGCGATCTGGAACTGGATGCCTTGAAATTCAGCGATAGACTTGCCGAATTGCTTGCGCTCAAGCGCATACTTCGCCGCAAATTCCAAGGCACCACGCGCTAACCCGATCATCTGCGCGCCGATACCGATGCGGCCTTCGTTCAGAGTTTCGATTGCGATTTTGTAGCCTTTGCCGGGTTCGCCCAGAACGTTCTCTTTGGGCACGCGGCAGTCTTCGAGAATCAATTCGCAGGTGGAGGACGCGCGAATTCCCAGCTTGTCCTCTTTCTTGCCGACACTGAATCCGGGTAAATTCTTCTCGATCAGAAAGGCGGTAATGCCTTTGTATCCAGCGGCAGGATCGAGCGTGGCAAATAGAACGAACAATCCGGCTTCTTTGCCGTTGGTGATCCACAGCTTGCGGCCATTCAGGCTATAGTCGCTGCCTCTTAATTCTGCGCGCGTCTGCAAGGCGAAAGCGTCGGAGCCGGAACCGGCCTCGCTTAAGGCATAAGCGCCAACAGTCTCGGCTGCCATCTTGGGCAGATAGCGCTTCTTTTGGTCTGCGTTGCCCCAGCGCAAAAGGGCATTGTTGACCAATGTATTTTGAACGTCGACGACTACGCCTGCGGATGCATCGACGCGCGATAGTTCCTCCACCGCCAGAATCGCTTCGAAGAATTTGGCGCCGCCTCCGCCGTATTGCTCCGGAATCTCGATCCCCATAAGGCCGAGCTGGAAAAATTCGTGGATGAGATCCTTTTCGAAGATTCCCTTCTCGTCCATCTCTTTCACGAGTGGACGGATCTTATCGTCAGCGAACTGATGGATGTTGTCGCGGAAGAGGATCTCGTCGTCGGTGAGAGTAGTCAGCGGTGCGGGAACGGCGGCTTGCAGGGTGGTCTCGGGCATGAGGGTACCTTCAATCAGAAGAGTGGCGGACTCTGGATTTTAGCACTCTCGGAGACAGTTGAAAGAGGACACATGGGGGTACAGGGTCACTTTTTCATGCTGCCTCGAAATTGCTGTGTAGATGGCTTGTGAAATCAAAACAACTGCTCCCACTGTCTCTAAGCCGAGCCATGCGGCATACTCGCGCCTGTTAGAAACATGCGACCACCTTCTCCATGCTCGATAGAAGTGCACTGGGATCACCGTAGCAGTTGACACGGCCCACAA
The DNA here is from genome assembly GCA_963717205.1 of uncultured Acidobacteriota bacterium. GTDB lineage: Bacteria > Acidobacteriota > Terriglobia > Terriglobales > Acidobacteriaceae > Sulfotelmatobacter. Next base: position 242,286 of record CAVQVP010000006.1, read on the forward strand.
AACCGCAAGGACAAAGAGCAGTGGACGAGATCGCACCATGCCAGCTACGAACAATGTGCCGATGGAAAGCACCCAAAGTATGCCTTCAATGTGCCGCTTCATGTGGAAGGAACGCGGCTGGAAGCCGGCTTGCGGCTACCTGCGGCGGGTATGCACCAGCTTTAGCGTGTCGGCTTGCAGAATGCGCTGAATCTGATTGCGGGCGTGCACCGACCAGGGACCGGTAGTATCGAGTTTGATGTACGCCTGCCAGTGCTTCAGGGCCTTGCGCGGCTCGCGGGTTTTCTCGTAGGCGAGGGCGAGGTTGTAATGCGCGTCGGCGTAAGTTGGAGCAAGCAGGATCGCAGTCTTGTAAGTCTGGATGGCCTCTTGTACGCGCCCAGTCTCGTCGAGAACGTTGCCCAAGTCGAAATAGGCGAGTGCGTAGCGGGGATCCGCTTGCAAAGCAGCGCGATAATGTTTTTCCGCGAGCGTGAAATCCTGGCGATTGTAGTGCAGCGTGCCCAAATTAATGTGGGCGGCGGCGTGGCCGGGATCAAACTCCAGCACCTTCTGGTAGGCAGCCAGAGCTTCGGTCTGGGTTGCCGGATCCTCTTCGAGGGCGATGCCACGGGCGAACCACACGGCAGCCTCGTTTTCCTGCGGACCAGGCTCGGTCACGGGACTCAGCGTGCGAGTCACGACCTTTTCGCGGGAAGAGAAATCCATCACAAATTGTCCGGCTATGGGCTCGAGCAGTCTGCCTTCATGGCGGAAAGCTACGCGATGCTTGTTGGTGGATGAGGCCCCTGCGTCGAGTAGAGGATTTCCCATGCCGGATGCCTGCTTCTGCATGGCCTCGAGCGATTCGCGAATCACCGCGGGCCGCACCTTCATGGCGCACAGGTCACGAACTTTTTTGATCTTCAACAGGTCGGAGAAAGAGTAGGCGGTGGAGACGACAATCAGCCCGGCGCGCTCCCAGCTGGCCAACTGGCGCGGCGTGAGGTGAAGAATTCTAAGTAAATCGGCTCGACTGTACACGACGGTACACCGCTCTCGCGTACTCAACTACGCAAGTACGTCCCCGCGCTATTATCCGCAACTTGCGGGAGGAAAGGCAACAGCAAACGCTTGTGGAAAGCTGTGGAGAACCTGGATGGTCTACAAGCAGCGGAAACCGTGCAGTCGAGCTTCACTCGACGGACAGCCGGGGGCGGCTGTCCCCACATTCTTAGCTCTTAAGATTGTCATTCCGGGCGTGGCCGAAGGCCGGGTGAGGAACCTGCTTCTCGCCTACGCCACGACAGCGGCTTGGTACTCCTCGTAGGTTCCCTTAAAATCCGTGATCTTGTGATCGCTCTCGAAGTGCCAGATGCGAGTTGCGACTTCGTCGATCAAATCATGGTCGTGGCTTACCAGGAAGACCGTCCCGTGATAGCGCTGGAGAGAAATGTTCAGCGCGTTGATAGCTTCGAGGTCGAGGTGATTGGTAGGCTCATCGAGGACCAGGACGTTCGGTTTTTGCAGCATGAGCTTGCAGAATAGCAGGCGCGCGGCTTCGCCGCCGGAAAGAACACTGGTGGATTTCGTGGCTTCGTCGCGCTGAAAGAGCATCTGGCCTAACAGGCCGCGAATTTCTTCGCCGACAGCGGCTGGATTCCACTGATGCAGCCACTCGAGAGCCGTCATGCCGCCTTCGATCAGGCTGCGATGATCTTGCGCGAAATATCCGATCGCAGCTTCGTGTCCCCATATCACTTTTCCGGAGTCGACGAACGGGCCGTCATAGCCGCTGGTCTTGCGCAATTCGGCCTCCGGAGTGGTCGGCGAATTTGCCAGCAGGGCATTGATCAGCGTAGTCTTCCCCGCCCCGTTGCGGCCCATCAGAGCGATTCTCTCTCCGCGCGTGATGCTGGCGGTGAAATCGCGGATCACCTTCTTGTCGCCGTACGATTTGCCGAGGTGCTCGACTTCGAGAATGTGTTTGCCTGACGGGCGCTTCTGCTCAAACTTGATGTAGGGCCGCTGGATGTTCGATTTGGCCAGTTCGGTGACCTGCAAGCGCTCGACTTCCTTGCGCCGCGATTGCACCTGGCTCGACCGGGTGCCGGCGGAGAAGCGCGCGATAAATTCGTTCAACTGCGAAATCTTCTTTTCGCGCTGTGCGTTTTGCGACTCGATCTGCGAGCGTACTTGTGTCTTGGCCAGAACCATTTCGTCATACGACCCGGTGTAGGTGATGATGGTCTCGTAGTCGATGTCGGCGATGTGGGTGCAGATGCTGTTGAGGAAGTGGCGGTCGTGCGAGATCGCGATGACTACCCCGTCGTAGGCATTCAGAAATCCCTGCAGCCAGTGGATCGAATCCAAGTCCAGGTTGTTCGTGGGTTCATCCAGCAGCAGGGCTTGGGGATGGCCGAACAACGCCTGCGCGAGCAATACGCGGACTTTCTGACCGCCCTGCAGCTCGGACATTTTTCTGGAGTGGAGTTCTTCCGGAATATCCAGGCCGTCTAGCAAAACGGCAGCGTCGCTCTCGGCAGTGTATCCATCTTCTTCGCCGACGATGCCTTCCAGTTCGCCGAGCTTCATGCCATCTTCGTCTGTCATGTCATGCTTCGCATAGATGGCGTCTCGCTCCTGCATCGCAGCCCAGAGGCGTTTGTTGCCCATGATGACCGTGTCGATCGCGGTGTAGGCATCGAAGGCGAACTGGTCCTGGCTCAGGACGCCGAGCTTACGCGGACGGACGACGGTGCCCTTTTGCGGCTCAAGCTCGCCGCTGAGCAGCTTCATGAAGGTGGATTTACCAGCGCCGTTGGGACCGGTCAGGCCGTAGCGCTTTCCCGGCGTAAATGCCGTGGAGACTTCATCGAACAGAATTTTGGCGCCGTAGCGCATGGAAACATTACTGACTGAAAGCATGGGTTCTAGTTTCTCTTCTTCTGGGCTTCTTCGGGGAAGCTTCTTTTGGACTGCGGGGAATTTCCGCCAAAACGGTACGCAGCTGGTAGTTCATAGAATATCATGGCGGCGTTTTAGGGCGCGTTCAGGCTTTAGTTCCACGGATCGACTAGCGGCGCTGAAATGTCATAGAAGTGGGGTGTATTGCGGGTCGCCAAGCTCGCACGGCGCGCCAGGACGATACCTGCGATCATGGTATCGCGCAGATCTCGAGGACGGCCCTGCATTTTTCGCGATGCCATCAAAGAAGCCGCCTGCTGCGCGGCTTCGGTATCGAAAGGAGCGATCTGCTCATTCATGCGTGCCAGAACTTCGTCGAATCTTTGGTTGAGAAGGTCGCGTCGCCTACTGTTGGGCATCATCCGCAACCCCAGTCGAATCTCGAAAATCGTGATGGCTGTTGTCCACAAGGACAATCGAGGCTGCGTGTCGAGCCATCCGACTACCTTCGGACTTGGGGAATGAAGCATGAACTCGGACACTACATTTGTGTCGAGAATGGTCATTCTTCGAAGGTAGGCGGCTTGATTTCAAAGCCTCGCAGTTCTTGAATTGGTTCATCAAGACCAATGTCGGCAAACAAGGCCGCCAGTTCCGTTCCGAGCCCGAATTCGGATTTATTTTCGTCTTTATGCACAGCGGCGCGCAGAATGTCGCGGACTTCCTCTTCCATGCTGCGGCCATTGCGCCGGGCGCGGCGTTGGAGGCGGGCCTTTACTTCGTCCTCGAGATTGCGAACGACTAATTGCGCCATAGTGATATCATGATATCAACAGATCAGTTTCCGGTCAATCCCACCTTTTGCAAACGAAGCGAGAAGTAGCGCACCCGGTTGCGGGCGTCGTGAGAAACTCCTGCGGCAGCACGAGGTCGGCCGAAGGTGCAGGGATCCTTCGACTGCGTGAACCGATTCGCGAATGCGAATCGGTACACTCCGCTCTGGATGACAAAGGATGGTGAAGGCCCGCTCAGTGTCCCCCGCTCAACTCCCTGACAATCGCGCCCACAAACTGTTTGGCGTCGCCGAAGAGCATGAGGGCGTTATCCAGGTAATAGAGCGGGTTATCGATGCCGGCGAAGCCGGGGCTCATGCTGCGTTTGATCACCATGACGGTGTGGGCTTTATCGACGTCGAGGATAGGCATGCCGAAGATGGGGCTGGAGTGGTCGGTGCGCGCAGCCGGGTTGGTGACATCATTGGCGCCGATTACAAGGGCGACATCGGTTTGCGGGAAGTCGCCGTTGATCTCGTCCATTTCGATAAGGCGGTCGTAGGGGATATCGGCTTCGGCGAGCAGGACGTTCATGTGGCCGGGCATGCGTCCGGCGACGGGGTGGATGGCGAAGCGGACATCGACTCCTTTCTTAGTGAGGATGTCGAATAGTTCGCGGACTTTGTGTTGCGCCTGCGCCACCGCCATGCCGTAGCCGGGGACGATGACCACTTTGTTGGCGGCAGAGAGAATCGCAGCCGATTCTTCGGCTGTAGCGCTGTGCACAGGCTTGGCTTCCGCGCCGCCCGCTGCTGCGGCCTGCACCTGGCCGAAGGCTCCAAACAGAACGTTGGTGAACGAGCGGTTCATGGCCTTCGACATGATGACCGAAAGAATGAGTCCGGAAGATCCGTCGAGCGCGCCGGCGATGATGAGGAGCTTGTTCTGGAGGACGAATCCCATAGCAGCGGCGGACAAACCGGCATAGCCATTTAACAGGGAGATGACGGTGGGCATATCAGCACCGCCGATCGGGATGATCAGCATCACGCCGAAGATCACGGAAATGCCAACTATCAGCGGGAACAATTGCTTTGCTTCCGGATGCAACACCAGGTAAACCGCGCTGGCGATGGCCACGCTCAACAGCAGAAAGTTGACGAGATTCTGTCCTTTATAAGTGATGGGCCGCTGGGGTAGGATTTCTTGCAGCTTGCCCGCCGCCATCAGGCTGCCAGTGAATGTCAGGCCTCCGAGGATCACTTCCATTGAGAGTACCGACATTCCGAACTTCGAAGCGCTCTGGGTTCCCAGATAAAACTCCGCGGTGCCGACCAGCGTGACGCATAGTGCGCCGAAAGCATGGCTGAGCGCGGTCCGCTGCGGGACGGCGGTCATCTGCACCATGCCGAGCGGGATGCCAATGCCGCTGCCGAGCACCAGTCCGATGACGATCCACTTCCAATCGACAATGCCATGGTGCAGCAGAGTGCCGGCGATAGCCAGAACCATGCCGATTTCGCCAGCCCAGATTCCGTGGCGAGCCGTGGCGGGCGAACTCATCCACTTCAGGGAAAGAATAAAAAGTGCGCTGGCGATGAGATAGATGACTTCGATGAGGTACTGGCTTCCGGCGAATTCGTTCATGGCTTGCTCAATAAGACTCAACAGGATCTGCAAAACGATTTCTGGACAACCTTTCTTCGAATACACTGCTCAAGTAATCGAAGCGCCACCACGAGACCTCAGAGGCTAAAGTGTGCGTGAGAACTCGTGCCGTCCCAACAGGACTCGCTCCGCTTTCCCACTTACCCCCGCACTTACGTGCGGGGCTATCACATGCCGTCCCTGTCGGGACTGGAATGCGGTGGTTGCGTACCACGTCTTCGCCCAAAATTCAGTTCTCACGCACCCTCTAAAGCCCGAATCAATTGTTACCTTGAATGGCACGACTAAAGGCGCGCCCTACCGAAACCTTTCTGCAAAGCCGGTTTTACTTTTTTACTGGACGGCTGGTCTTGAACATCTTGAGCATTCGGTCCGTGATAAAGAATCCTCCGACCACGTTGCTGGTGGCGGCGATGATGGCAATCACGCCCAGGACAGTCGCGAATTCGCTTTTGCGTTCGCCGACCAACACAATCGCACCGACTACAGCGATGGCGTCGAGCGCGTTGGTCAGCGACATCAGTGGAGTGTGCAGCAAGGGCGATACGTGGCGGATGACTTCGAAGCCAATGAAGCAGGCCAGCATGAATATGAACAGCGCGTCGATCAGATTGGAACCCATTTGCGACCTCAGGGGCTGAAGCCCGTCCTCTCAGAAAACTCTGTCGCGGCCCTTGAAGGGCCGCTCTTCCACGGTGATCTAACTCGTCCGTGGCACTGTCCGTAGTACTGCCACAAAAGTACTGCCACAAACCGTGGACCTCTACGCTGGGACCAATGCCGGCAGTTCGAAAAATTGGCGCACTCTCGGGTTCACGATTTCGCCGGCGCGCGTCACGATCGTCTCGCGAACGATTTCGTCCTGCAGGTTCAGCTGCAGTTTGCCATCTTTCACCATGTAGGCAAGAAAGGTGGCTACGTTGCGGGCGTACATTTGGCTAGCGTGGTATGGGACGCTGCTCGCCAGATTGATCGCGCCGATGATCGCGACGCCGTACTCTTGCACGGTTTCTCCGGTGCGCGTCAGTTCGCAATTACCACCGCGCTCGGATGCAAGATCGACTATCACGGAGCCGGGGGCCATCCCCTTGACCATCTCCGCCGTGATCAGCACGGGAGACTTTTTGCCGGGAATTACTGCAGCCGTGATAACCACATCGCTCTCGGCGACGACGCGGGTGAGGAGTTCGCGCTGGCGGGCGTAGAAGGTTTCATCCTGGGCAGTTCCGTAGCCACGGGCGTCTTGCGCATCCTTGGCTTCGATGGGCAACTCGACGAAGCGGCCGCCCAGACTCTGCACCTGTTCTTTGGAGGCGGCGCGCATGTCGTAGGCCGACGCAACGGCGCCGAGCCTGCGGGCGGTCGAGATGGCTTGCAGACCGGCCACTCCGGCACCGATGACGAACACGCGGGCAGGAGTGATTGTGCCTGCAGCAGTCGTCATCATGGGAAAGATTCGGATGGAGGTTTCGGCGGCCAGCAGCACCGCTTTGTAACCACAGATCGTTCCCATGGAAGAGAGCGCATCCATACTTTGCGCTCGTGTGGTGCGGGGCACCAATTCTACCGAAAATGATGTGACACCGGCGGCGGCAATCTGTTGGATCACGTCGGCGGAGCCGAAAGGACGCAGGAAACCGATCAGCACCTGGTCGCGGCGCATGAGTGGAAGGTCGGCCTTGCCGGTCAAATCATTCGAGCCGTAACAAAGCACCTGCACGATAATGTCGGCGGTGCCGAACACGGCGGCGCGATCGGGAAGAATCTTTCCACCTTTCTCAACATACAGCGCATCATGGTAGCCAGCCTGTTCGCCAGCGCCGGATTCGACGACTACCTCGAGTCCGGCCTTGGCAAGAATGGGGATGACGGCCGGAACAAGCGCAACCCGGCGCTCTCCCGGATAACTTTCCTTCGGAACTCCAACAATCACGCGCGTGTCCTTTCCTGTAGGGGAAAATTGTAGGCAAGCACCGCCGACTAAAGCTCCCGCACCGTACGTGAATACTATAGACCGAGTCGGGGAAGAACCGTGACGCCGGTCACTGGCGTGTGAGAGCAGCGCCGACGGACCCAAGACAATACCAGAAAGAAGAAGGGAGTGGAAGGGTGAGCCCAAAGAGGGGTAACGGCCTGAATTCATGAACCACGATGGACACCAAGTTACTCTAAGGCCAAGAGGACAGGGGTTGCTTCGCGTATCTTGGTTTCGCTCATGATGAAATTAGGACACCGACCGCGAATGATCTGAGGATGCGCCGATGCGCCGAATTATGCGGCCTCGCGCGCGGCAGCCATGGCGTCGTACTCCTCTTGCGACTGCGCAGGCAGCAGAACCCATAGCGTATACACACCTACGGCCGTGCCAAAGGGTATGTGGAATAGCGAGATGAAGCCAAGGACGAGAGTGAGGATGCGAGCCCAGGGTTCGCGCTGCAACAATCCCCATCCGGCAATGAATCCGAAGGCTGCCTTTGCCAGCACGAAGACGCCAATCACACTCAGCAAGGGACGCAGAAACGCAGTTGGTGCCTCGGGCGCGCCGAGTTCGTGCAGATGAGCAAACAATGTGTTGGCGAGGATGAAGAGCACCACGCCGGCGATAGTGTTGAACGCGGAAATCGCAAGCCAAATGATTCCCAGCAAATGAGCGTGCGCCTGAACTCGCCCGGACCGTGGCTGCATTACAGTCACGGTCCCGATGATTTGTTTGCCGCAGCGACTGCAGAACGTTTGGCCGGGTTGAACGGCTGTGCCACATCCATCGCAGAACATAATTTCCCCCGCGTCGCTTTGCGAACCGATCCATGCTACAGCACGTTGCCCGACAGAGGATACGAAACGGCGGCGTCAAAGTTCCGTGGAATCATGTTTCAGCGTTGTTTCGCTTCAACATGATTCGATCAGAATGTGCGATTTCGATTGATGAGCAAAACGAAAAGGCCACCCGGCAACAGGGCAGCCTTTCCTTTTCAAGGGAGAATAGTTCCAACGGAGGCAAAAGATTCCGTCAAAACTTTCTGGGAAAATCTTATGAGCCGAAAAAGGAGGGTGTCAAGCAATTTTTAGCAAATAAATGTGTTTATTTTCAATGAGTTACGGATTTGGTCAATACTTGCTCGGAGCGTTTCAATTTGAGACGAAAAACCTGTGGAAGGGACATAAGCTGATGTTCCTCACGGAGTTAAGACCCTTGAGAGGGCTCACCGGCACCTGAAGGATGGCTGGAAGAATCTTGCGCCACAGTGTCAGCCAAGTCGAGGGAAATGAACTCGGTTTGATCGCTGCTGCCGAAAATGGGGCCGGGAAAATAGCGTCGCAACAGAACGCGAGCGCCGCCGAAAGCGACTCCCGCTGCCAAAGAGATCGCACCCACGATGATACAGAGGAGGATGATGTTCACCAGCAAGTTGGCGACGTTATTTTTCTTGTCGAAATATGTGTTCTCGTTCCAAGTGACGCTGGCGTCGTAGTTCACGGCACCCAGCAACGTCTGAGCGTCGTTTTGCGAGAGCGGGCCGGCTGCGATTGCGACGATAGGCCCCGTGCGCTTATCGAAAAATGGGCCAGCCTTTTCAACGGCCGCAACTCCGGGTTGGGCCTGAGGCGCGTGCTGGGCGGCGTCGATCCGGCGCAAATGTTCTGCGGCTAACGCTGGAGTTGGATATTCGATCAGCATCAGGGTGGCGCCTCCGCCCGAAGTTGAGTATTGTCCGAGAACCACCTCGGGGTTCGCGCTGAAATCAACCAGGTCGGCGGGAAGAGGAGAGCCGATCGCTGCCAGAGCCAAAGGACCCTCGGCGTATTTCTCCGTGTTTGCCGAATATCCGTGGTGCGGCATAAAGGCGAGAATCGGAGGCAGATTACCGGCGTTTCCGTTGGGACGCGGCAGCACTCCGGCCAGCTCACGCAGGGCCGCGGCCGACATTACCGACAACTGGCTGAACCCGGCGTCCACAAGGATGTGGCCGCGGTAAAACAGAACGCGCTGATTTAGCGACGCGCCCTGGTCGCCGATTTGTTCCCGCGCCATCTCCGGTTGCAGATAGAAACTGTAGGCGCCGAAGGCGCCGCTGGCGTCGGTGAAACGCGCGGCGCGGATCTTCAGCGTGCGTCCGTCGTCGCTCTTGTAGGTTGCGGACTCGACATCGGTGAAACCGTATTCTTTGAGGAGAGCCGCATTGGTTGGGTCGGCGGCTGCGGGATCTTTGCTGGCTTGAGAGGCACCTTCGAGCTGCCATCCGGCGAATTGTTTGGGAAGGATTGGCGGCTGCGCCGGGGAATTGTTTGGGCTGGCTGCGAAAGCCACGCTGGCCAGAAAGACGCTTACAGCCACTTTGAGCAAAAAGCGTGAGGAATGCATGGATGGACTGCCGGGTACAAAATCCCTTTAGTAATTAGACCACAGTGGAGGGGAAAAAGTTTCCGAGCCGAGTCCCGGATGTCAGATTCTCTACTGGGCTTCTCTACTGGCCCGCCGCCTTATCCATCTTGCTCGCGACCTTCACCCCGCTCAGGCCGTTTACGTATTTGGCGATGCCGCGGTAGAGAGACTCGGCGATGCGCTGGCGATATTCGCTGGTGGCGAGGCGATGCTCGTCGGTGGGATTGCTGACAAAGGAAATCTCGGCAAGGATTGACGGCATGTTGGCGCCGATCAGAACTATAAACGGTGCCTTTTTCACACCACGGTCGCGAATGGCGGGACTCTTGACCGCGAGACCGCTATGCAGCGACTGCTGCACGTCCCAGGCAAACTCGCGCGACTCCTCGATCTTTTCTTTGAGCGCGATCTTTTTCACCAGATCCTGCAGTTCGTAGATGGATTTCTCTGAAACCGCGTTCTCACGGGCTGCCACTTCCAGCGCCTCCGGCGAAGAGGTGAAGTTCAGGTAGTAGGTCTCGACCCCGCGGGCGTCGGCGTCGTGGCTCGAATTGGCATGAATGGAGACAAACAGGTCGGCGCGCGCCTGGTTGGCGATTGCCGTTCGAGTTTCAAGCGGGATGAACGTGTCGTTCTTGCGGGTGTATACCACTTCGGCGCCCAGACGCGTCTCCAGCAGCTTGCCCAAACGACGCCCAACTTCGAGGACGAGATCTTTTTCTTCGAGGCCATTGGGGCCGATGGTGCCGGTATCGTGGCCACCGTGGCCGGGATCGATCACGATCTTGCCGATTTTCAATCCCAAAGCGCGGATGAGCGATCGGTTGCCGCTCACCGTGGGCCCCGCTTCCCGAATCCCGAGCTCGGAGGCATCGGGGTTCGCGGAATTAAGCGGGCGCACAGAGCTCTTGCGATGCGCACTGTCCAGACTGCTCCGGCCGCTTTGGGCGACGCTCAAATCTGGAGCCTGAACCGGGGCGCTCGCGACGTCGTCGTCATTGTTGTCATCGGCATCCACAACTTTTTTCACCACGGCAGTTTGTGGCTTCTTGTCTAATTTCTTGTCGACCGCGGACGGCTCTGAGACAAATGTTGTTTCATCGTCGACCTCAGCTCTGGCTGATGCTGCGGCCTTCCCTGACGAAGGAGCATGTGTCGAAACGGCAGGCATCGCGTCCGGAGAATTTGAATCGTCGCTGGAGTCGGAGGTGTTTTTCGCAGAGGCCGTTATATCCTCGCTTGTCTCGTCTGCATCTTCCGGCAGTTTGGCGAGCGACTTGCCCCGTCCGTTCTTGCCGTGAATGTCGATGATCAGGCGGCAGGGATTCGACAGAAGGAAGGCGTGGTAATCAGAGAGGTTGTCGACGTCAAGCACAACCCGGGTGCGGCGCGGCGCGAACTGCGCTACGCGAATCTTCTTGAGAAAGCCGTCATCCACGTCGAGCGTTTTGCCGACCAGGGTGGAGGCAAGCTTGGTTTCGTGCAGATCGAAGAAAATGCGCGATGGCCGGGCGATTCGCCGCGAGGAAAATTTTACGTCGCTTTCAACGTCAATGGCCACGCGAGTGTAGTCGGGAGTGGACCAGTGCCGGATGCCAGTTACGCGTGGCAATCCAGAACGCGCCACTGGGGATTCGTTCTTGCCTGACAGTTCCTGGGAAACATTGTGCTCCGCGGCAACTTCTCTTCCCTCTTTATTGTTCTTATTTTTGCCGCTGTTTTCGGACTGTCGCTTCTCCGCCGTGTTCTTTGCCTCTGTCGTTTTCTCAGAGTGCGCCTGCTGCTTTATTTCGACGATGGCCTGCCGCGCACCATCGGCTAGGCGATTGTTCGGGTAGCGGCGCAGAAAATCTTCGAAGGTGGAGCGCGCCGCTTCGGGTTGGTTGAGATCGTCCTTATAGATCTCGCCGATGGTGAACAGGCCGTCAAAGCGGTACTTGCTGCCGGGATACTCGCGGCGCAGAAACTTATATTGCTCGATAGCCTCGTGCAGAATTTTGTCGTCTCCAAAACGCCGGCCCATTTCAACCAGGGTCTCAGCGACCGCGACCACGCTGGGGTCGGCTTTGGATGAAGCGGGCGAGCCCAGGTAGACGTTGCGGTAGGCGTTCAATACGCGCTGGTAGTCGTGGCGGGTGCGGTCGGCGGAAGGCCTTCCGTTCAGGGCCTCGCGCATTCGCTCGGCGGCGGCGAAATGTTCGCGCGCCCAGGCGTCGGAGTGGCGTGCACGCGCGTGAGCCGGCGCAGGAGTGAGCGCCGCGAATATGGCGAGCGCAAATAGCCCTTGCCACCGACAACGCGGACGCGTTGGACTCTTCAAGTGAGCGTACACGACAACCAACCCGTGCCTTCGATCCCGTATTTTTTACCAGTTGGTTGAACCAAATGCCCTGGGTGCCAGAGAGAAAAAAGTACAACAATCGTTCGTTCAATAGATGCTGCGAACCTTATTCGGTGTTGCTGATGTAAAGGACGCCACGCGCATCCCGTTGAACCCGGACGGGATCGTGCGAGGCGGCAGGGTTAAAGTCGGAGCTGCTGTAGTAGAGCTTGGTGATCCGCCGGACGTAGTTTTGAGTTTCGGCGTAGTGAGGAACGCCGGAACTGCGCGCCACAGCGCCTGCGCCCTGCGTTATAGGCAGCCAGGGTCAGCTTGACGTCGCCGCCGTAGTTATCGAGGAGTTGTTTCAACTGGCGCACGCCAGCGTCCACATTCTGTTCCGGGTCGAAGGGATTTTTCACCTTGAGCTGGCGCGCCGTCGAGGGCATCAACTGCATCAGCCCCATCGCGCCCTTGCGCGACACTGCGTTGGGATTGAAATTCGATTCCACTTTCACCACGGCGCGTACCAGATTAGGGTCAACGTTATGGCGCGCCGCGGCCTGCTCGATGGCAGTATCGATATCCACCGACGTTGCCGCCATGCCGGAAGAATTCGCGGCCACGATCTTGGCGTTTGCCGACTGGTTAGACTCGTGTCCCAGGTATTGACTGACCTCAGCCGCAGCCGACCGCGCGGCGCGCATGGAAGCTGCATTGGGCGGAGGCACCGGCTTCCAGCGATTTTCTTTGGAGCTCCAGTACATGAGCAACCGCCGTGGTCTTTCGGTAGCTTCAGCTGCGGGCGCTGGAGTTGCGGAGACGAAGTCATTCACGTAAACCTTGCGGCCGTGCTCATCGGTCGCGGCAATATTTCCGGAGGATTCATTGCCGTCGGCGGCACCGAGTCGGGGAGTGAGTGAGAGTGAGGTCGCGGCTAAGGTGCTGGCCATCAGTGCGATTTGCAGGCGCTTTCGCATTACCGGGCTTTTCATCCTCATAGGGCGAAGACAGACTTCGGCCTCGAATCCGCTACCCGGAACCTGACGGAGAATTTAAACCAGAGTAGGACGATTATAGGCGCCGGATCGAGGACGGGCAATCGCCCGGAAGGGAGTAGAACCACCGAAGTAATCTCCGTAAACGACTGAAAACATTGTTTTTAACTAAGATGGTTATTATGAGGCTCTTAACCGGCCCTCCTCCAGAGCCAGCCCGAAAGCGTCGAGCGATAAGGAGCGGAGAAGGTTGCGGCGCATGCCGCGTTCCACGTCAGCGAGGCCGTCGGACGCCGCGCTGATCCGGTCGAAGTCGGTAGCCTCAGCCAGCTTCGCAAGTTGGCTTTGGATATCCGTATTCTGAACCAGGGCTGGCGCCCCCGAGGTCAGAAACATTAGATCTCGCAGCAGCGAGTAGAGTGTGCGCAGGAGATATTCCATCTTCTCCCGTCCCTCGGCGCCGGGGCGATAGGATTCCGTGATCTTGAACAATGCACTATGGTCGCCACTAAGCAAGGCTGAATTGAGTATGGTCAACGCGTCGGTACGGGCGGCGATGTAACCATCGAGGTCGAAGCTGCGAGCCCGGCCCAGCGCGCCTCCGCTCAGCCTGGCAACCAAAGCTCGTTGCGCCGTTTTCCACTCGGGATGATGCCTGGTCAAGTCGCGTTCTACTTCTTCAACCGACAAGGCGCATAGAGTAAACGCCATTGATCTCGATCGGATGGTCGGGAGGAGTTCTCCTGCGTTTTCCGAGAGCAGAAAAATCGTGGCGAACTCCGGAGGTTCCTCCAGCACTTTGAGCAAAGAATTCGCCGCCTCTTTCATGAAGGCCGAGTCGGTGAAAATGTAAACGCGCTCTCGTGCCTCGGAAGGGCGGTAGTAGATCGTATCGATCACCCGCCGAACTTGATCCACTTTGATCATCATCTGCGGAGGGTCGGGAGGAATGATCAGCACATCTGGATGAGTCTGAACGAAGAGGCGAGTCTCCTTTTTGTCGGCTTCGCGGAGGCCTTCACGCGTCTCTACCGCTTCGGAGAAGCGCGCGTCGAGGTCGGCGGCCTGAGCGATGCGGCGGCAATTCGCACACTGGCCGCAGAAATCTGGGAGACCATCAGTCTCCGTCGGCGTCAGGCAATTCAAAACCTGGGCCAGCATCAACGCCAGCGTGTATTTGCCCGACCCGCGCGCACCGGAGAGAATTACCGCATGTGGAAAACGGTTTCGTGCCAGCATATCGCGCAGGCGATGGAGAATGTCGGCGTTACCGTGGAAGTCGGAAAAGGGCATTAAGATTTATTCGTGTCTCGCTTCTTCTCGCCGCTCGGCGATGAGTTCATCCGCCAAGGAAATGTTTCGCGGGACCTGCGCGCGAACGATTTCCTGGGCTCTTTCCAGACGCTGCCGCCGGTCATCGCTGTCGTCGTTCGTTTGGTTTGGAGATTTTGCCGGATTCATGGCGTTCTTTGTTCTTTCTGTCGCACCCATATATGAGGGTGCCCGACCCTTGCTGTTTTTGCAAGGGTGGGCGTCAAGGATGTAGTGTCCTAACACTGCGTGGAAGGAGCCGTCAACGCACTATTAGGACACTACCGTCAAAGAGGCATGCACCAAGGTCCCTAGCAATATCTATCGCGATACGGAATCGTATGCGAAGTCACGAACTTCCCGCTAGGAGCTTTAACTTTCGCTCGACAACTTCCACGATCCGTCGGTGCGTCTGTGCCGGAGTACCGCTGGCGTCCACCTCCACGACACGTTGCGGCTCTCGTGCGGAAATCGCCCGGTAGCCTTCGCGCACGCGGGCGAAGAATGCACGAGTCTCCTGCTCGAAACGATTCTCGTCATGGTGATGTTTAGCCACGGTCTTGTTGGAGTTGCCTGCGCCTTTTGCTGCGACGCGTGAGGCCCGTTGGTTGCGCAGACGGGCGCGTCCAACGCTCATGGCTGGATCCGACTCGAGCAGGATCGTCAAGTCAGGCTGCAAGTTTCCACACAGCACACGATGAAGTTCGAGCACGCCCTCGTTGCCGAGCTTGCGGCCGCTACCCTGGTAGGCCTCGGTAGAATCGGTGAAGCGATCGCAAAGCACAATCTGCCCGTGATCGAGTGCCGGCTGGATCACCTCTGCAATGTGTTGTGCGCGGGAGGCGAACATCAAGGCCATTTCCGCCAAGGGCGAAAGCCCTGCGGTCTCGGAGTCGAGCAACACACGGCGAATTTTTTCCCCGGTTGCAGTCCCTCCCGGTTCGCGCGTTTCCACAACTTTGTGACCAAATGAGCGCAGGGCGGTCGCAAGCTTGCGCAGTTGCGTGCTCTTGCCCGTCCCGTCGAGCCCTTCGAAGGTAATAAATTTTCCGCGCCGCGACATCGTGAAATGATAGCAGCGCTGATGCGTCCCTGTACCGTCCCTCTCACGGGCTGCTATAGTCTTTAAGTTCTGCGTTCTGCGATTTGCTCTGGAAATTTTGTCGTCAGCACTTTGTCGATACTTTTATCGACACTCTTATCGACACTATGGGGGCCCTATAAATGAAACTCTCAAGAATCTTGGGAGTGGTTTGTCTTCTCGTCTTCTTCTCTCTTTCCAGCTGGTCCGCCACACCGCCAACCGTAACAATCTTCGTGGACGCAACTTCTGCTCCCCGCAAGATCTTTCACGCGAAATTGAAAATTCCGGCTGGAGCAGGCGATCTGACGCTCTATTATCCGAAGTGGATTCCCGGCGAGCACGCGCCGGACGGGCCAGTCGTGGATTTAGCAGGACTCAAGTTCAGCGCCAGCGGCAAGTCACTGAAGTGGCGGCGCGATCTGCTCGATGGTTTCACCATCCACGTCGAGGTTCCGGCGGGCGAAACTGCAGTCGAAGCCGAACTGGATTTCCTTTCTCCTGCCACTTTCGAAGGCGGATTTTCTGCCGGCTCTTCCGCCACGGACAAAATGGCTGTAATCAGTTGGAATCAGGTTCTGCTTTATCCCAAGGGCTGGAGGGCGGATGAACTCACTTACATTGCGACCCTGAAATTGCCTGCCAATTGGAAATATGGGACGCCTTTGCCGATCGCATCGACCACCAGCGACAAGGGTGAAGCGCAAATCACATTTGAGCCGGCCCCCCTGAACACTCTTGTCGACTCGCCTGTAATTACGGGCGAATTCCTTAAGGTCGTCAAATTAGCCGACGATCCGCTCACCGAAATGGATATCGCCGCCGACAGCGCCGCAGCGCTCGAGCCTCCGCAGGAAGTTTGGGATCACTACAAGAATCTCGTGGAACAGGCAAACAAGCTTTTTGGCGCGCATCACTATCGCGATTACCACTTCCTCTACAGCTTGAGCGATCACGTGGCGCACTTTGGGCTTGAGCATCACGAATCCGATGACAGCCGCGTTGACGAGCGCGGACTCATCGATGAAAACGCCCGCAAGATGGAAGCCAGCCTGCTTCCCCACGAGTATGTGCACTCGTGGAATGGAAAATATCGCCGTCCCGCAGATCTGACCACGCCCGATTATCAACAGCCGATGCAGGATGATCTGCTTTGGGTATACGAAGGCTTGACGAATTATCTGGGCACGGTGCTGACCGCCCGCAGCGGATTGCTGACATTCGAGCAATCGCGCGACGATCTCGCCTTAACTGCCGCTGCGCTCGACCACACGCCGGGCCGGACGTGGCGCAATCTGCAGGACACGGCCGATGCGGCGCCACAGCTTTATTTCGCTCCGCAGGCGTGGCACTCCTGGAGGCGCAGCGTCGATTTCTACGACGAAGACACGCTTAACTGGCTGTGGGCAGATGTGATCATCCGCCAGCAAAGCAAGGGGAAGAAGACGCTGGACGATTTCTGCAAGCTTTTTCACGGCGCTCCCAACACCGGGCCGATGGTGAAGACGTACACATTCGATGACGTGGTCAATACTCTGAACCAGGTTGTATCGTACGACTGGCGCGGCTTCTGGACGGAGCGGTTGACGAATCACGGTCCGGGCGCGCCGCTGGGCGGAATCGAAGGCAGCGGATGGAAGCTCGTCTATGACAACTATCCCTCTGAAATGGACCGCGGCGGCGAGAGCGACGAACGCTTCATCGACGTAAGGTATTCGATCGGACTCGAGCTACGCGAAGACGGCACGATCACCGATACCACGGAGGGCATGCCCGCCGCGCTCGCGGGAATCGGCCCCGGAATGAAACTGGTCGCGGTGAATGGGCGCAAGTACTCCGCTCCAACCCTGCGCGATGCGCTCAAAGTTGGGAAAGGCGGTACGGCTCCGCTCGAACTACTGGTCGAGAATACCGACTACTACAAAACCTATAAGATCGATTACCACGGCGGCGAGCGCTATCCGCACCTGGTGCGCGATGAATCGAAGGCAGATTTGCTGACGGAGATCTACACAGCAAAATAGCGTCTCAAATAAGGAGAGCAGAAAACTGTGGATTTCGGATGGCGCGTTGCCCGTGAGCTTTCTCCGCGGAAGTTCTCAGCGCATTCCGCGATTGAAGTGCTGGTTAAACCAGTGCTGGTTAAGCCAATGAGTCGCGGAGAACACGGAAAGCCACGGAGAGCACCGAGAGTCCTTGCTCTCGGATTTGTTTTTTGCGCTGCCCTGCCCGTCTTTTCCCAGACTTCTATTCTGGGCTTCACCCCGTCCGACGCCGCTCATCAGGTCGAGATTGAGAGCAGGTTCAAGGCGATTCCGTCTCCAGACGAAGAGCGCCGCCAGCATCACATCTTTACCGCCGAGCCACACGTCGCCGGCTCCGCTCGCAACAATGAACTGGCTCGCTACATTGCCGATGAGTGGCGAAACGAAGGTCTCGAAGACGTCATCATTCGCCGCTACGACGTTTACGGTTCCAATCCAAAGTTCACTTCGCTGGAAATGGTTGCGCCGGTCCATTACCGCGCCATCCTGCGCGAGATGCCGGTTCCCGGCGATCCGGACTTAAAGAATAAGCAGATAAGTTCAGCGTGGAGCGGCATGTCAGCTTCCGGCGAAGTGACGGCGCCGCTGGTGTATGCGCACAGCGGCAATCCGGAAGACTACGAACTTTTGCGCAAGCAAGGCATCGACGTGAAGGGCAAAGTCGTCCTGGTACGGTACTCGAACCCTTACAGCTATCGCGGATTTAAAGCCCTGACTGCCCAACGCGAAGGAGCTGCCGCCATCCTCATTTACAGCGATCCCGCTGAGGATGGCTACAAGAAGGGCAAAGTGGTCCCAAATGGGCCGTGGGGACCGGAGTATCACATTCAGCGCGGGGCCATCACTTATGACTTTATGGTCCCGGGTGATCCGCTGACTCCGGGGTGGGCATCCGTTCCCGGGGCGAAGCGAATTCCGGTTGAGGAAGCGGTATCGATCCCGAAAATCATGGCGCTGCCGCTTTCCTGGCATGACGCAAAACCGCTGCTCTCGAATATGGACGGCCCCATCGCGCCCGACGACTGGCAGGGTGGACTGCCGATCAAATATCACCTCGGCGGCACTCGTGTGCGCGTGCACGTGAAAATCGAAATGGACAATTCGACGCAGCCCTACTACGTGGTCGAAGGACGCATTCGTGGCGCGCAGTTGCCGGACGAATGGATCGTTCTCGGCAATCATCGCGATGCCTGGGTCTTTGGTGGCGTCGACCCCAGCAGCGGCACTGCATCGATGATGGAACTTACGCGGGCGATGGGAAAGTTATCCAAGCAGGGGATACGGCCTCGGCGCACGATAGTCGTGTGTAGCTGGGATGGAGAAGAGGTGGGCCTCACCGGGTCCACCGAGTGGGGAGAGCAGTTCGCCGACGAACTGCGCAAGAAAGCCGTCGCGTACATCAATGTAGATGAAGCCACGTCGGGACCGAACTTCCACGGGGAGGCGGTAGCGTCGCTTGCACCCATGCTGGTTGAAGTTACTCACACGCTGAAGGATCCGGGCGGCAAGACGTTGTACGAGGCGTGGAGGGAATCGTCCGCGCGCGAGCGGCGGGAGGCCAAACGAAATGGGGAGGACACTGACGCGAACGTTACGGACTTGAATCTGGCCGACACCCGCATCGGCAGCGGCTCCGATCACACCGTCTTCCTCAACTTCGTCGGCATGCCGGTTCTGGGTCTGGGCTTCGAGGGACCGTACGGCGTTTACCACTCGGCTTACGATGACTTTTTCTGGATGAACCACTTCGGCGATCCGGGCTATCGCTATCACACGCTGATCTCGGAGTTGTGGGGAGTGCTCGCGCTTCGCCTCGCCAACGCCGACTTGCTACCCTTCGACTTCGCGAGCTACGCTGCGAACGTTCGCCAGTTCGTCAATGAATTAGTTAAGGGAAAGGACATGAGCCAGCTCGATCTGAAGCCCGTTCTTGAGGCCATTGACGAATTCGAGGACGCCGGCAAGAGGCTGAATGCATCGGCCAGCCGTGTGTTGGCCTCCGACACCGTCGATCCCAAGCTCGCCGCAACCATCAACCACGGAGCAATGCAGGTCGAACGCAACTGGCTTAATCCTGACGGCATTCCCGGAAGGCCTTGGTTTAAACATATCCTCTACGGTGCGCGTTTTACATATGCGCACCTGGAATTGCCCGGGCTGACCGAAGCGGTAGAGAAACAGGATTGGGCGACGGCGAAACAGCAAGCGGAAATCCTGCAGCAGGCTCTGGTCAACAATACGAAGCTCGTCAACCAACTCAACTCCAGCCTGGCCGGCGAGACAGCCGGCGGGGGAAAATAAGCCCGCGAACAATTTCCCACACTGCACCAGGAGACTAGTCGGTGGTGGTGCTCCTTGATAAGGAAGCGATCCAAACGCGCGATTATTGCGTCGCAAAGAACGCAACGCTTCGCGCGGATCGTCCAGATCCTTCGCCGCGCAAAAAACGCTTGCTCAGGATGACAAGCAAAGCACACCACTACCGACTCATCCGACAGCTTCCATCATTTATCCTAGAAGAGCATGATCCAGAGGCACCGCTCCTTTGACCCGCGAACCATTAAGCTGGTGATCTTCGATCTCGATGGCACGCTGATCGATTCGCGGCTCGACCTGGTGCACTCCGTAAACGCCGCGCTGCGCCACATTGGACGCGCTAGTTTGCCGGATGAAGTGATTGCCAGCTACGTAGGCGACGGCGCACCGATCCTAATTCAGCGCGCGCTGGGCGATGAGGCAGTGGATGAGGCGGTGGTGCGCAAGGGGCTGCAGTTTTTTCTGTCGTATTATCGCGAACACAAACTCGACCACACTACTGTTTATGGGGGAGTGCGGGAAGCTCTCGCCGCGGTTCAGCGTGCCTCAAACGGCAACCCGCGCAAGATGGCGGTTCTATCGAATAAGCCGGTGGTTCCCTCGCGAGCGATCGTCGATGCTCTGGGTCTGGGATCGTTTTTTGCCCAGGTCTACGGGGGAAACAGTTTCGCAACCAAGAAGCCAGATCCGGAAGGCGCACGCCAATTGCTCGAAGAGTACGGCGTGAGTCCGGAGGAAGCCGCGATCGTCGGAGACTCTCACGTTGACGTCGAAACCGGGCGCAACGCTGGCATGTGGACCGTCGGCGTGAGTTATGGCTTGGCCCCGCACACGCTGCAGGAAGCGCCGCCAGACGTGCTTGTGGATACACCTCTCGAATTGGCTGAGGTGTTCAAGTGATGATTGCCCGGATGGCACTTTTGGTGCCGCAGGGCTAAAGCCCGATGGAATGCTTACGTCAAGCAGGCCTGGAAGACCTGCTCCACCATTATCGTCACGCATATGCGGCCGGCTGTTCCACCAGCCTAATATTCTTCTCCATATTCTTCCCCGGGCATACTCTCATGTAAACTCATCCGACGATGAGCGAGGCGACGGGCTTCACAGCTTCGGAGTTGCGCAAGCTGCGCAGCATGAAAGATCCGCACGGCATTCAGAAATTTCTTGATGATGCACCGTATCATCTGGCGGACACGGCGTGGTCGCCGCGTCGCGTACTGGCCGAGCAGACGGCGCACTGTCTCGAGGGCGCCATCTTTGCCGCCGCGGCGTTGCGCGCTAATGGATATCCTCCGCTGCTTCTAGATTTTGAAGCCGAGCACGATACCGATCATGTGATCGCTATCTTTCGCCAGCATGGGTGCTGGGGCGCCATCGCAAAATCGAACTATGCTGGATGCCGCTGGCGGGAGCCGATCCATCGCACTCTGCGCGAGCTGGCATTAACTTATTTCAATGGATACTTCAATTTGCGGCGCGAGCGCACGCTGCGGAGATATTCTGTTCCCGTCAACCTCAAGCGCTTCGATCGCCAAAACTGGATGACCACTGACAAGCCGGTGTGGTTCATCGTCTATCACCTGTTCGAGGTCAAGCACTACCCACTGATTACTGCGGCGATGTCCAAAAGCCTGCATCGCCTCGACGAGCGGTTATTTCAGGCGGAGTGCGTGGGTAAGGCTTACAAGACAAAGGGCGAGTGAATGAGTGTCGTTCCGGTGCATCCCGACGGAACTTCTGATCTTCTAAGAACGTAACATCCCTCATGAAACGCGTGGGTCTCGCTACTCGTGTTGTGCTTGGGTTTCTGCTTTGCGGTCTGGTTGCGTTCAGTCAGTCAGAGCCGGATGCGTCTGCGCAAAACGGTACGTCGACCGCAAATTCCTTGATCGAATTGAAGCCGGACGCCAACGGCAAGCTTTCTCAGGAGCAGATGCAGCAGCTGTTTCGCGTTGTCGCGGGTAAGGACATCGAAAACGACAAGCGGCTGCGCGACTACACCTATATTGAGCGCGATGAAGAGCACAAACTCGATGGTAAAGGTGGGACGAAATCGACCAAGAGTGAGACCTACGAGGTGATGGAACTCTACGGCGAGCAGGCGCAACGGTTGATTGAGAAAGATGGCAAGGTCCTCAATCCGAAGGATGCGGCGAAAGAAGAAGAAAAGATTCAGAAGATCATAGACAAGCGTAAGAACGAATCCGAGGATGCACGCAGAAAGCGTGAGCAGAAAGAAGAAAAAGATCGCGAGGAAGGCCGGCAGTTTGTGCATGAGATAGCCGACGCCTACAACTTCCAATTAGTTGGAACCGAGTCCCTGGGAGGACGCGATGCGTGGGTGATCGATGCGGAACCGCGTCCGGGATACGAGCCGCATATGAAATACGCGAAGTTTCTGCCTAAGTTTCGCGGCCGGGTGTGGATCGATAAGGAGGAAACCCAGTGGGCGAAGATGGATATCCAGTGCATTGATACGGTTTCGCTGGGATTGTTTTTGGCCCGCTTTCACAAAGGGTCGCGCATTGTAGTGGAACAGACGCGTGTGAACGATGAAGTCTGGCTGCCCAAGCACGTTAACGTCAAAGTGGATGTGCGTCTGGCCCTAGTCAAAAATTTCAACGTCGAAGAAGAACAGACCTTCCGCGATTACAAGAAATTTCGGGCCACCGCGCGGATCGTGGGAGTAGGGGAAGTGAAGGAGCAGTAACAGCGGTCGAGTTTGGGCGCCCATTTGCCAGAGTTATAATAGAAAGATTCTCTGCAACGAAATTGCCGTCTGTGAAGGCACTATCTTGATGGCGGGGAAGACGAGCCGAGCTTTGCTCGGCACGGACAGCCGGGGGTGGCTGTCCCCACATCGACGTTGCTCATCGGCTTCGTTGGCTAAAGGCTAAGAACTTCTTCCATGGATTTCAAACTCGTTTCTGATTACAAGCCGCAGGGGGACCAGGGGCGCGCGATCGAATCGCTGCTGCGTGGGGTGTATGACCGCGAGCAGCATCAGGTTTTGCTTGGCGTCACAGGGTCGGGCAAGACTTACACCATGGCCAAGGTAATCGAGGCGGTGAACCGTCCGGCGCTGGTGATGGCGCATAACAAGACATTGGCGGCACAACTCTATCACGAGTTTAAGAATTTCTTTCCGCATAATGCGGTCGAGTATTTTGTTTCCTATTACGACTACTACCAGCCTGAGGCGTATGTTCCTGCCGCCGACCTGTTCATCGAGAAGGAAGCAACGATCAACGACGAACTCGACAAGCTGCGGCTTTCGGCAACCCGATCTTTGTTCGAACGGCGCGACGCGTTGATTGTGGCTTCGGTCAGTTGCATATATGGCTTGGGGTCACCCGAAGCTTACTACGGCATGATGTTGTTCCTGGAAAAAGGCCAGAAGGTTACGCGCGAAGACATCACGCGCAAGCTGGTTGACATTCTCTACGAACGCACGAACGGCGAGTTCCGGCGCGGGACGTTTCGCGTGCGCGGCGACGTGATTGAGGTCTTCCCGACTTATGACGACATGGCTTATCGCATCGAGTTGTGGGGAGATCAGGTGGAATCGCTGGCGCAGATCGATCCGCTGTTTGGAACGGTGAAGCAGCGGTATATGCGGCTGCCGATTTATCCCAAGACGCATTACGTGATGAAAGATGAGACGCGGGCGACGGCGGTAGAGTCGATCAAGAAAGAGCTGGCGTGGTGGGAAGTGGAGTTGGAAAAGCAAGGCCGGATCGTCGAATCGCAGCGTATTCATCAGCGCGTGAAGTTCGATCTGGAAATGATCAAGGTCATGGGCTATTGCCACGGCATCGAAAATTATTCGCGGCATTTTACCGGACGCATGCCGGGCGAGCCTCCGCCGACGCTGCTGGATTATTTTCCTCGCGATTATCTGATGTTCATCGACGAGTCGCATCAGACAATTCCGCAATTACGCGGCATGCACGCGGGAGATCGCTCGCGTAAGGAAACGCTGGTGGAATACGGCTTTCGCTTGCCGTCTGCGCTGGATAATCGTCCGTTGACGTTTGAAGAATTTGAGCATCGCACGAATCAGCTGGTTTATGTCTCCGCAACACCAGGGCCGTATGAGTTGACCAGATCGGCGGGAGTAGTGGTGGAGCAGATCATCCGGCCCACGGGGCTGATCGATCCAGAGGTTGAGATACGTCCGGTGAAGGGGCAGATTGACGACCTGCTGCACGAGATTCGGGCGCGGGTGGAGCGCGGCGAACGAGTGCTCGTGACCACGCTCACCAAGCGCATGGCTGAGGATTTGGCTGAGTATTACGCCGAGGTGGGCGTGAAGTGCCGCTACATGCACTCCGAGATCGAAACGCTCGAGCGCGTGAAGATTCTGCGCGACCTTCGCAAGGGAGAGTTCGATGTATTGATTGGCATCAATTTACTCCGCGAAGGACTAGATTTACCGGAAGTCTCGCTGGTGGCGATTCTCGATGCGGATAAAGAAGGCTTCCTGCGGTCGCAGGGATCGTTGATCCAGACGATCGGGCGCTGCGCGCGGCATTTGAACGGGCGCGCGATTCTCTATGCTGATCGTAAGACTGATTCGATGAAGCGGGCAATGGATGAAACCCTGCGGCGCCGCGCGATCCAGACCGCATATAACGAAGAAAACGGAATCACGCCGGAATCGATCGTGCGCCCGCTGGACATGACGCTGGCCGGGATTGTGGCTGCCGATTACACCGACCTGACCGGTGGCGAAGCCGAGGGCATGCCGGAGTTTAAGTCGCAGGAAGAATTGGATGAATACATCGGGAAGCTTGAGAGCGATATGCGCGAAGCGGCGAAGCGGTTTGAGTTTGAGAAGGCGGCGAAGTTACGGGATACGATCAAGGAGTTGCGGACGAAGGAGTTTTTGTTCGCGTAACCATTCGCCTTGAGTTCTATTTTCGCCTCCGAGTTGGCGTCGAGGAGCACGCCGAAGCGCTTTCGGTAATAGTTTTCATATATCCATCCAATCGACAAAACTGAGCAAACGCCGCAGCAGTGGCGCGGCTGCCGGGCTTTGCCCGGCTCGACAGCCGAGGGCGGCTGTCCCTACATGGTTCGCCTTCTTAATCACACTATTTTCGTGTTACACTGTCTTAGTGTCTTCCAAAACCCAACTCCGCAATGTGACCGTGACCCTGGAAGAGGACGTGGCCCGGTGGGCGCGTATCGAGGCGGCGCGACGAGATACTAGTGTTTCCCGGCTTCTCGGTGAATTGCTGAAGGAGCGCATGACCGCTCAGGACGGCTACGAGCGGACCATGCGGAGGGCGCTGGGGCGGAAGCCCTTTCTTCAGAGCGGCGGTCGATATCTGACGCGCGAGGAAGCGCATGACCGCTCCCGTCTTCGTTGATTCCAATATATTGCTTTATGCGGTGGACGACGCCGACCCGCGCAAGCAGCGGGTTGCCAGGGATTGGCGTGCCGAACTGTGGAAGAGCCGACTGGGGCGGGTCAGCTTTCAGGTGCTGAACGAGTTCTATGTCAATGCGGTGCGGCTCAAGCCTGCAGCCAGCGACGTGGCTCGAGCAGAAGTTCGCGATCTGCTGGCGTGGAATCCAGTGATGACGGACGCGTCCGTAATTGAGCGCGGCTGGAAGCTGCAAGACCGGTATCAGCTTTCGTTTTGGGACTCGCTCATCGTCGCCGCCGCCAAGGCTGCGGCCTGCGGATTTCTTCTCACCGAAGATTTGCAGAACGGACAAAAGTTGGATGGAGTGGAAGTAGTCAATCCGTTTCTGCGCGGACCGGCGTCAGTGCTGTGAATTGCTTTGTCCTGCGGAGCTTCAGGCACCTAGAAAGGGCTGCCGGGCTTTGCCCGGCTGGACAGCCGAGGGCGGCTGTCCCTACATGGCCATCTCGCTTACCTTCCGTATGCTGCACTGGCCGCTGGGGGTTTGCGGTGGAAGGTGTAGCCGTCGAAGGTTTCTGCGCGGAAGTTCAGGTTCGAGGTGATGAGCTTTTCGGTTTGGCTCAGGAAGAGGTATCCGCCGGGTTCCAGATAAAGGTGCAGACGTTCGATGAGCGCGATGCGCTGGGCACGGGAGAAATGCGGCAACACGTCCATGCAAAAGATGCAGTCGAATCGTCCGATGTAGCCGGGGCGAGCCAGGTTCATGCAATTGAAAGTCACAAGACTGCGGAGGCGCGGCTTAACCAGCAGATGCGCCGCGTTATTAGGAACAGGTTGGAGAGTGCCGAGCGGGAAATCCCTGGCTTCACCACGGGCTTCGTTTCGAGCGTCATTGGCGGTGCCATTTGGCGAAGTTGTGGGCGAACTGATTTTCGAAAAATAGTTGCGGATGGTGGCTGGTGGAAGACCCTCTAGCGCAGACTGTGGATACACGCCGCGATCAGCGGCTTCAATGTTGTTCGGCAGCAAATCGCTGCCTACGATGTGAATCGACAAGGTAGCGCCAGGCTTTGCGGAGGTAACGGCGCTGTCGGCAATGCCACCATTGCGAGTGACGGTTTTTCCGTTCGCAGCCCCATTTCCAGCAGGGGTGCTGGCGCCCTGGCGAGTGGCATTATTGTGGCCGTTGCTGTTGCTCGCGCTACTAGCGCCATTCTGGCTCAACGCATCGCAGACAGCCACTGCGATCGAGTAGGTTTCTTCTCCGGTGGCACAGCCGGCGCTCCAGATACGAAGCGGGCTGGGCCCGTCGCTGCCTTTGCGAGCGCAGAGCTGCGGCACGACATGCCGCGCCAGCGCGTTCAGTGCGCCGGGATGACGGAAAAAACCTGTGTTGGCATTGATCAGGCCATCGAGCAGCGAGGACAAAACGGAGGGATCTTGCTCGGGGGAACGAAGACGTTCGAGCAGAGCGGCGGATGATCCCAAGCCGTGAGACTCAATGTAATCAGCGATGTGCGCGGCCAGCGCGCTGTTGGGGCAATCGAGAACGACTCCGGTTTGGCGCTCGACCAACAAGCGCATCTCCGAGAGTTCATGTTCCAGGATGGTGCTGGTCGAGATTAGCTTGTGCATAGAAGCTTTCCTCAGGGGGAGGAGAGGTTCTCAGTTCTCAGTTCTCAGTTCCCGGCCGCTGCGGCCGTGCGGTATTTGCCCGAATCTCGTTCCACTTGCTGAGCTACCACGTTCATTTCTTTCTCCAAGGACGAAAAACGCTGCATCACCTCATTTATCCGTAGCGTCATGTTGCGAATGGTTTCGATCTGTGCCCGAGCCTGCGCCGAGAGGCTGCCAGGTTCGATCAGTAGCAGGTCAGAATTGCCCAGCAGTGACGTTAGCGCATTGTTCATGCCGTGCCGCATGTCCAGCATGTAGCGGCCGAGCGTGGCCTGGCGTTCGAGGACGACGCACTTCTCTTCTGCGGCACGGGCGCGGGCTTCGGCGCGGGCGCGGAGTACGGCCTCCGCCGCCGACAGAACCAATACATTCAGCCAGTTTTCATGGCAGGAGAGAACCGAGGTTCGCGGCCAGCGCTCGCGCACCAGTTGCCCGGTAGAAGCGTCGTCGCAGACGCAAAACAGGGGCTGCTGTGTGGAGTGCAGAGGCTCAAGTATCACCGAGAGGAGTTCTCGACGCAGAGGTCCGACGATAGCGACTGCAAAATTCTCCACGCTACGCGGCCAAAGGTCCCCGCTGAGCAACGTGAACGAGGGCACATGGCGTTCCATTTGCCAGCGCGCAGTAATGCTCCGGGAAAATTCCGCGTTGTCGGAGATGATAAGTACGGTCGGTTGATCCACTAGCACGGTCCCTTTTCGCGGCCCCGCGGAATTTAGAAGGGCTGTTTGATATGACGCCTCTTATGTGCTAACTACCAATGCTTCGGCGTGTTTTGCTCTTTCCAGTTACGACTCAGCGTCCGGCTTCCATTCTGTCGATCCGGCGGAGATCTCGAATTCAGCCGGAGTATCTGCTTTGCTGACCGCAAACTTGGCTTTGGGCTTCGCTGCCGCTCCCGAGGGAGCTTGGCGAGCGTTCGCCGGCTTCGAAGGCGTAACGTTTGGTGAAGCTGTGGCGGAAGCGCCGGCGGCAGCCGCAGCGGCCCGCAGGGCGACTGCTGGTGCGACCTCGCCGGCTTTACGGTCTCCTTCAGGTGCGGAGCCACGGCCCAGGGCACTGTTGACCGAAGCGCGCAAGTCCACCAACATGCGTAGCGGCTGGCCGGAAGAGTATTCCGCCTGGAACATTACCTTCCACGACTGGCAAATCATGCGCAGCCGAATGATCGGTTCCTGGGCGGAAAATTGCGCGCGGCGGCAATCGATGGTTTCGACGCCTTTTTCTTCGAGTTCGGTGAGACCGTCGAGAATGTCGTTGAGATCCGCGAGCATGAGGCGGAAAAAGACGCGCCGCATGAGATATCCAAAGCGAGTGAACGCGACCAATGCAATCGGCAGGTAGAAGAGTTCGCCGGCCTGGACCTTTGCTTTGCGGCCTTGCTCGAGTATGCCACCATGCAGCAGTTCGTCCAGCGAGTGGCACCGCCGTGCCGAATCCAGAACGCGATCCAGAGCATTCAACCAAACCGGCGCTTTGAGGTCCACTTCGCCCAGAACCGGTTCCAGGCCATGGGCTACATAAGCGAGATCGGCGCTGTCGTCCTCGAGTTCCGTGGGAGCCACCTGGCTGAAATACTGCACGAGGAGAAAATCAATCTTATCGCGAACGGCATCGGTTCGCGTGGTTTTGGCCAGGAAATGGTGCAACATGGCAACCAGGCCATCCGAATCCACCGGCGAACTGGTCTGTAGGAACTGACGTAAGTGGTAAACCTGAATTTTTTCGTCCATACCGTTGAGCCACTGACCTGCGAGCTCTACGGACTCGGGCGACGATGCATCCGCTTCCTCGATATTCGGACAGACAGTTGCATCGATAACGAACTCGCGCGCCAGTTCGACATAGATGGAATGAAGGCGGCGGATAGTCGACCAGTCAAGCGCGCGATTTGGAGCCGGCTCCGCCGGCTGCAAAGGTGAGGGTTGCGACCCCGAAGGTTGCGATTGTGTCATGGTTTCACGATCCAGTTGGGAACTGTAGCTAGAAAACGCGCTGCGACGCTGGTTGTGCCGGGGTGGTACTGCACTGCGACAACAGAGGCCTCTGCGTCGAGCGAGCCATCGGAGTTCCGCAGGCGTAGAACGTCGGCAAACTCCAAGGGCGTCGTACAGGCGAACAGAACTTCGCGGGAGGTTCCAAATTCAATCACGGTGCTTTCCTGCACGCTTTGGGTGTGCGGCTGATTTTCATTCGTGGTACCACCCCTGCGCGTGAACTGCACAGCAATGCGAACCGGTGTGGCTTCAGGAAAAAAGCGGGCAAGGTCAGCCACTGCGCTGTTTGGCGCGCTGCGCGCTGGAGCTGTGGCTTGTTGCACCAAAAATGCTGACCCTTTCCTACTGCGCGGGCTCATTTCCGTGCCAGAATTCGTGACTCTAGGATCGGTGCCGCCCCGCGTTGAAAGTGCGGTTGGGCTCCCCTCTTCCCGGTTAGGAAGAGCATTGGGGAGCCGGAATTCCGCAGTTATGCAGGAAAGAGAGCACGACCGAGACCACAGCGCGGAACGGAAGGATTAGTACCCGAGCGCTATATTTTTCATCAAGTTAGCTGCGACGCCCACAGGCGCCGCAATCACAAGCGGAAAGCGCGTCTCAGTGTGAGACAAAATCTCATTTGGCGTCTTTGCTCATTAGTCTGAATGACTTCGTGGCCACCTCTCGAGCGAGGGTGGAATGTCCGTAGAAAGATCTGGAATCAGAGAAACTTAAACCGCACGTAGGTGTTTCCAGAATCCGAGACATACTCACAGGCAGAGGCACTGACCCCAGATGTACATCAGACTGCGGGGGTTCAGATGCTTTGTCATCCTGGTCACCAACATTTGCCTCGATTCGGGTAATATGTTGGCTCACGATTTAACCTTAACAAGCTGCGAGGAGCTAGCCGGAATCGTTCGTTCCGGCATCGAAGCTTGTCACAATTCCGCGAATTCGGGTTTCGCGAATAGAAAGTTGGGGCATCGACTTATGCAAAACGCACTGAAGAGGATGAGATTGTGGAGCGCGCTGCTCGCGCTCGCCTTCGCTACCACGGCTCTGGCGAAACATGCGGCAGCGCAGGGAGATCAAGACGATCCACCTACCAGAGTGGCACGATTGGGCTACTTGGAAGGGTCGGTTTCATTTCAACCTGCGGGCGAAGACGAATGGGTGGGAGCGGTTCCCAACCGGCCTATGACTACAGGCGATAAGCTTTGGGCAGACAATAATTCGCGCGCCGAGCTGCAATTGGGATCGGCGGTGATTCGTCTCGGCCCGAACACCAGTATTTCTTTTCTGGACTTGGATGACCATACCGTGCAGATTCAGGTCAGCTCCGGCATGATCGACGTCAGGATCCGGCGGATCGATGGGGACGATGACTTTGAGGTCGACACGCCTAATCTGGCGTTCACGGCGACGCGGCCGGGAAGGTACCGCTTTATTGCCACTGAAGACGGAACCCACACGATCATCGGCATCCGCGGAGGCGGCGATGGCGAAGCTACCGGTAATGGACAGACCTACGCCCTGCACTCGGATGAGAGGGGCGATTTCACGGGAACGGACTCGTTATACGCCGACGTAGAACCGATTCAGGAACCCGACGCGTTTGACGCATGGGTCGACGCCCGCGAACACCGCTACGATAGTTCACGCTCCGCCCAATATCTCTCTCCTGACGTTGTTGGCTATGAAGACCTTGATGACAACGGGGACTGGCGTGACGATGGAAGTTACGGTCATGTCTGGTTTCCTCACGTGGAAGTGGGCTGGGCTCCGTATCACACAGGCCATTGGGCTTGGATTGATCCGTGGGGATATACGTGGGTGGATGACTCACCATGGGGTTATGCACCATTCCATTACGGACGCTGGGTGAGTGTTGGCGGACGCTGGGGCTGGATCGCCGGCCCGCCGGCGGAACGACCGGTCTACGCGCCCGCGCTGGTGGTCTTCGTCGGCGGTGGCGTGGGCGTGGGTGCAAACGTCGCGTGGTTTCCGCTCGGTCCGCGCGAAGTTTTTGTGCCGTCGTATCCCGTAAGCCGCACGTACATGACTCAGGTCAACGTCAGCAGTACGACGGTGAACACCACCACGGTAACGAACGTCTATAACACTACGATCGTGAATAAAACTACGACTATCACGAACGTGACGTATGCGAACAGAACCGTACCGGGCGCGGTGACGGCGGTCCCGCAAAACACCTTTGCCAGTGCGCAGCCGGTGGCGCGAGCCTCAGTGAAAATGACTCCTGAGCAGATCGCGGCAGCGCCAGTGGCAACACGCGTTGCTGTGAATCCCACCAGAGAAGCCGTGCTCGGATCCCATGCTTCGACTGCGGGTCACGTGGCGGCGCCTCCAGCGGCTGTGGCGAACCGGCAGGTCGTCGCCAAGAAGGCTCCGCCTCCGCCTCCCGTGGCGTTTGCGAAAAAACAGCAGGCGATGGCAGCTCATCCGGGGCAGCCTTTGGCCAAGAAGGAGATGGCGACCTTGCGTCCAGCGGCGGCAGCGCGGCCTGCAGTCAAGGTTGCGCCTCCGGGCAAGCCTGCGACCCCGACGGGGCATCCGGTGAATGCTGCCCGACCGGGACAACCGGCTTCGCAACCGGCAAATCGTCCGGGAAATCAACCGGCGCCGAAATCGGCTCCTGCCGCTCCAGCTCAACCGAATCGTCCAGCGGCGGCGCAGCCGAACAAAGCTCCGGAACCAAATCGTCCAGCTGAGGAGAAAGCAGCGCCAGCCAAGACTCCAGAGACAACTCGCCCTGAGGCAAATCGCCCGCCGACGGAAAAGCCGGCGCCAGCGCCGAAGCCGGAAGCGAATCGTCCCGCGCAACCTGCGGCGCATCCGCCGGCGGCTGAACCGAAGGCCGAACCGAATCGTCCGGCGGCGGAAAAACCGGCGCCAGCGCCAAAGCCGGAAGTGAATCGTCCCGCGCAACCTGCGGCGCACCCGCCAGCGGCTGAACCGAAGGCCGAACCGAGTCGTCCGGCAGAGGAAAAACCGGCTCCCGCAGCGCATCCACCAGCCGCCGCCAAGCCGGCGACTCCTGCAGCGAAGCCCGAGACTCCTCCAAAGAAGCCCGAGACTCCGGAGGAGAAAAAGAAGCGGGAGCAAGAAGAGAAGAAGCCGCAAGGAGTGTAACGGTGTCGGTGAACTATCAAAGCACCCTGAGTTTTCTCAGGGTGCTTTTTTATGGGAGCGAGTGCGCGCTAGGTTTTTCCGCAGGCGCCACCACCGGATCGATTGCTGTCGTCACGCCGAGCACACGCTCCCGAGCAATGTCGCGTTCAACTTGTTGCCATGAACCCGATTGTTTTGCTTATGGGGTGCTGGCGGCATCGCTAAAGCGATGCCATGATACGAATCAAAGGCAAATGCGGGGCAAAGTGAAAGGCAGCGGATAGGAGTGTCCGCTCTACACGAGCAAAACTTCGCGGCGCGACTGGTCGAGCCTTTTCAAAGCGGTCGAACTACTGCAGGGTGTGGCTTGACGAATCGGAGCTTGAACTGCCGCTGATGTTGTAGCGTTTGAGTTTGCGGTAGAGTGTGGCGCGGCTGATGCCGAGCATGCGTCCGGCGAGGGCTTTATCGCCTTTGACTTGCTCGAAGACGCGCTGGATGGTGGCACGTTCGATATCTTCGAGATCGGTGATGGAGGGGGAAACGGCAACCGTAACTTCGTCCGAATTTAATTCGCCTGCGGCGGCGAGATCGGAAACGAGTTCGGGCGGATATCCTGAAGGCGGCCGTATTTCGCGGGCATTCAATGCGGCAATGGATGGCGGCAGATCGCCGAGATTGATGACTTGCCCGTTGCCGAGAGCGACGGCGCGCTCCACGCAGTTTTCCAATTCCCGCACGTTGCCCGGCCAATCGTAATTCATCAAAGCCTTCATCGCGACATTGGAGACGCGCAGGTCCGTGCCCGGAGCGTAGCGCTCGCAAAACCAGTTCACCAGCATGGGAATATCGCTGCGGCGCTCGCGCAGCGCGGGAACGTGGACGGTAACAACGTTGAGTCGAAAATAGAGATCCTTGCGGAAGGTTCCGTTTTTGTAGGCGGCTTCGAGATCGCGGTTGGTGGCGGCGATGATGCGCACGTCCACTTTCACGCGCTGGTTGCTGCCGACCGGGCGCACTTCCTTCTCCTGCAGCACGCGCAGAAGCTTGGCCTGCAACTCGAGCGGAAGTTCGCCAATTTCGTCGAGGAAAACCGATCCGGTGTCGGCAGACTGAAAGAGTCCCTGCTTCGATTTGAGAGCACCCGTGAAGGCGCCTTTCTCGTAGCCAAACAGCTCGCTCTCAATCAGCGTGGGAACGAGCGATCCGCAATCGACGGCGACGAATGGGCGGTTGGCGAATGCACCGCGAAAATGAATGGCGCGGGCGATGAGTTCCTTGCCGGTGCCGCTTTCTCCGGAGATGAGAACGGAGGTGCGCGTGTCTTTAAGCCGCGAGGCCACGCGCAACACCTCCTGGATCTTGGCCGAGGAGCCAATAATGCCATGAACCGCGGTTTCAGAATCCGTGCGCTGGCGCAGGAATTCATTCTCTTCAACCAGCCGGACCTTCTCGGCCATGCGGCGCAGGAACAGCCGCAGTTCTTCGAGTGGAGAAAACGGCTTGGTGATGTAGTCGTAGGCGCCGAGCTTCATGGCCTGCACCGCGGTTTCAATCGATCCGTGTCCGGTCATGAGCGCGACTTCCGTGCGGGGCAGAAGTTTCTTGACCCGCTCCAGGAATTCGAGTCCCGACATATTCGGCATCACCATATCGCTCAGGACCATGTGAACCGGTTGTTCTTCGAGCAGGGCGAGGGCGGACTCGCCGCTATCGGCTTCGAGGCAGACAAAGCCCAAAGCTTCGCCCACGGTGATGCAGAGCCTGCGGATGCTCTGCTCATCATCGACAATCAGCAGACGGACGCGTAGGTCTTCCGTTACCGGCGGCTTGCTAGGCGGTTTGCTCGAGGCGGCCGTCATCATCATCGGGCCTTCCCCATGGTCCGCTCGACGGCGGAGATGAGATCTTGCACGCGGAACGGCTTCTCCAGGTACAGGGCTCCGATCTTACGCAAAGTTGTGACGGTTTCTTCGTTGGCGTAATCGCCGGTGATGATGACTACTTTGTCGATAAGGTCCGGACGGTGCGCGGAAATCCAGGTGTGAACTTGGGCGCCGTCGACGCCGCCCGGCGTGCGCATGTCGGAAACAACTCCGAGATATTGACCTTTTTCCAGCATGCGCAAGGCCTCGGCGCCGGATTCGATGCACACAACGTGATAGCCGTTGCGCTCAAGCGTAGCGCTGACCAGGGCCATGATGGAGGGCTCGTCTTCAATCAGAAGAACGGGCAGATGGGGTGGTTGAACAACAGGGCTGATCATGGCTGATTCACTCCTGCGGCCACACCCAGAGAGGCGGTGTGGGGCGCTGCGGGAAAGCGAACGATGAAGGTGGCTCCCTGGCCGTCGGAATTGTTGTGGCAGAGAATCTCGCCTCCGTGCTCCTTCACGATGCCGTAGCAGATGCTGAGGCCGAGGCCGGTTCCCTTGCCGACCTCCTTGGTGGTGAAGAAGGGATCGAAGATGCGGTCGGGATGGGAAATGCCGTGTCCGTTGTCGCGGAAAGAAACTTCCACGGCATCGCCGGCCTTGGTGGTGTTGATCTCGATGCGGGCTGGGCGGCCGGTTTCGTGAACCGCGTCATACGCGTTGTTCAGGATATTGAGAAAAACCTGCTGCAGTTGATGAGCGTCACCGATGACGTCGGGGAGTCCTTCGTCGAGGTGCTCGACGATGTCGATGCCGTGACTGTTGAAATCATAAGAGCGCAATTGAATAGTGCGGCGCAGGATCAGGTTAAGCTGCACAGGGTTGCGCTGGGGTGGCATTTGCCGGGCAAAGCTAAGCAGATTTTGTACGATCTGTTTGGTTCGCTGCGCCTCCTGCAGGATGACACGCAGATCTTTTCGCGCGTTGTCTGGAAGGTCGGGATTCTCCAGAAGCAGATCGGCAAAGCCGAGAATTGCGGTCAGCGGATTATTTACCTCATGGGCAACGCCGGAGACGAGCTGACCGACCGCCGCCATTTTCTCGGCATGAACCAGTTTGCCGCGCAGTTCGGCGGAGTCGGTGATGTCGGTCATAACGACGACGATGCTGTTGATGTTGTCCTGCTCGTCGCGCATGGGGCTCAGGTTCACGGAGAACTGGCCAGCATGTCCGTTGCCACGCATGATCTGCAACTCAAGATTGTCAACCTGGCCGCCGCGCAGGGTGGCCTGCAGCGCATCCGCCAGCGGACGAACATAGCCTGGAGCGGCCAACTCCAGCACTGGACGGCCGAGGAGTTCGCGCTGCTCGAAGCCCGCTTCATACCAGCGGCGGTTGGCATAGCTGATCAGCCCCGCGGTGTCGGAAACCAGGATCAGGCTCTGCGTATTACTGAGAATCTTGCCCGAGAAGTCGCGTTCCCGCTGCAACTCCGATTGATAGGTGTGGAGGCCGGTAACGTCCAACATCAGTCCGCGAATCTGCAGCAGGCGG
The DNA here is from genome assembly GCA_963717205.1 of uncultured Acidobacteriota bacterium. GTDB lineage: Bacteria > Acidobacteriota > Terriglobia > Terriglobales > Acidobacteriaceae > Sulfotelmatobacter. Next base: position 277,658 of record CAVQVP010000006.1, read on the forward strand.
CCGAGATTGTCGTACATGCCAAAGGCGTTGATGAGGACATAGATGGGAGATCCGTTCTTACGGCGAAGCGTCGCTTCGAAGTTACGCATGTGGCCATCTTTTTCCATGGCCTCGCTGTGCCGCTGTCGCTGCTCGGGAGAAAAATAAACTTGAGTCGTAATATCCACCTGTAGAAGTTCTTCCCGGCTGGAATAGCCCAGCATCGTGACTAATGCGTCGTTGACTTCGATAAACCTGCCTTCCGGCGTGCTGAAGAAGAGCCCCTCCTGGATGTTGTCGAACAACTCGCGATAACGGCGCTCGGCCTCGCGGCGGTCGGTAATGTCTTTGAGCACGTGGATGGTCTGCAGATTTTCGCCGGAAGCGCCATGCACGCGCGAAGTCGAAACCAGGTAAGTTCGGTCCAACGCGGGATGAACGAACTCGTCGCTATCCTCGCCCATGGATCGGCAAAAAGGGCAGGAGTAGAGCGCAGATTCGCTGGTGAGAGCCAGCAAGGCGCGCATATTGACGCCAATCAGTTCACTGGGAGCAACCCCGATCATGGCGGCCAGCGAGCGGTTCACCCGCAGAACTTTGTCAGTTTCGTCGTGCACCACGATGAAGTCTGTGATGGCGTCAAAAATCTCCAGCCAGTGGCGGTTCGCCCGTTCAATGCGGGTAAAGAGGCGTGCATTCTCCAGCGCCATGGCGGCGTGGTTGGCAATGGCTTCCAGCAGGTCGCGATCCTCCGCCGCGAGAGGGGCAGCGCGCCCAGAGAGGCAGAGCAAACCGGCTAGTTCTCCATTGCAGCCGGGAAGGCGCACCAACACGCAATCGTTCCAGCCTAAACTCGAAGCCAACTCAGGACCAAGCAATTCTGCGGCTGAGCCGGAGACAATCGCCGCAGTTTGCTTCAATGCCAATGCTGACAGAGCTTGAACCAATTGCTGCCGCAGCGCGCGATCGTCCGCGCTGGCAGGAGTTGTGACGCCATGCGTCGTCGAGAGATGGGTTGCTGTGTGACTTTGATCCGGATCAGAGTCAGGAAGAGGCTGGCTGGGGTGATCTTCCGTGACCGCTGGATGCAGCGCCAGCGTCTGAAATCTTCCATCCTGAAACAACGCGACTACGCCGGAGCGAGCGCCGGCTAGTTCGACGGCGCGTTCGACAAACTTGCGGGCGAAATCCGGCAAGCGAAGCAGTCCATCGATTTCCCGCGCCAGTTGGGTAAGCGCTTCCGCGCGGCGGCGGTGCTGCTCGGATTGATGCAGATTGTGCGCTACTTCGAGGACCACCGAAACCTGTGCGGCCAGGGCGCGGGCGCGGCGAATATCTTCCTGGGAGATACCGGTCTGGTCAAGACGATCGAGCACGCCGAACATACCAAGCACGGCTCCATCCGCGCCCAATAGCGGTACCGTCAATAACTGCCGCGCTTGGTATTGGGAAAGGATCTCCTGATCGGCGCCCTCCACTTGTCTCAAATCGTCGGACCAGAAAACTTCTTTCTGCCGCAGAAGGCGGGTGGCGATGCTCTCCGGAAAGGCCGTGTCCACGCGGCGCGGCTGACCCTGTTTGACCGAGTAGCGCACGCGGAACGTTCCATCCTCGTGCAAAGCGATGAAGCATCGGCCGAAGCCGAGGAAATCAGCGGCGCGCACGACAAAAGCCTGCAGAACCTGTTCGAGATCTCCGCTGGAAGTGAGCTCGGAGGAGATTTCGAGTAACTGGTGAAGTTCGTGTGCCTGGCTCTGCGCGGTGGCACAAAGTTCGGCGTGAGCTACCGCGACTGCACCGAAGCCGGCGATGGCAGAAACCAGCGATCTCTCGTCGGCAGTGAATGCTCCTTCGCGGCGGGGATAAACCAGGATGGCCCCTTGCGTCCGCGAAGTGCGGAAAGGCGCGGCAATCAGCATTCCGGGGGAAACCGCCGAGCTGAACGAATGTTGATCGCTGCTGATGGAGATGGTGATTGGCTCTCCGGCGGAAACGGCGCGTTGGGCCAGGTCGGAGGCGAAGCGGATGGTCTGGCGGTCGTGCTCGGCGCGGAAAGAATTGGCAAGCTGCGGCGTATCGGCGGAGACGGCGCGCAATTCGAATGGGCCCTCGCGCCGCGTCAAGACGGAGACGAGACGCGTACGAAGTAACACGCGAAGACGGTCGGCGAGCGCCTCGACTACGGAATCCACATCGGGAGTTCCATGATCCGGAGTTCGGTGCAGGGAGTGGGCGACTTCGGCGAGGATTTCGGTGCGGCGATGCTCCTCGCGCGAGGCTTCGCCGAGCCGGGTCGCTTCGAGCAGGCCGCCCAGTTGACCAACCAGAATGGTGGCTTTGGCGGCGAGGTCTTCGTCGAAAAATCGTTCATCGGCATCATGGAGGAACGTCGCCGCACCGATGACTTCATCGAAGACCACCAGAGGCGCAGCCATTATCGAGCGCGCTTCAAACTGTTGGGCCGCAGGGAATGTCGGGCTGGCCTTCACTTCGTTGATGAAGATGGTGCGGCGACTCCGCACGGCATCGGCCGTAACGGCGCTTTGGGAAGGGAGCAGGCGGAGTCCGATGAAACTCCCGGCCAATTTGCCATCGGCTTGTTCTCCGATGAGTTCGTCGCCTGCTCGATGTCCCCAGAAATAAACTCCGCTGACCTGGAAGAACTCGCGCGTGGCGCGGCAGAAAAACTGTATGAGCGAGGCAGCATCGGTGCGTTCCGCAGCTTTGGCGGCGATTCGCAAGAGAAGTTTCTGAAAGCCATCATCGGAGTGGGGCGAATGGCGGGCTTCCGGCAGAGCGATCGGGTTACCTTCAAACTCTTTCAGGGTCTCACCGCTTCCCGCACAAAGTTTTCTGAATTCTCACAAGTGATTGAATCTATTGGAAAACTATTCTCTAATCTCAATTTGAGTCAAGAGAAATGGGGAGACGGGTGCCTAAGTGTGAAATCCCGAGACAAACCGGGAAGACAGCAATCTCAGAGTGAGAAAATGTTGCCCCGGGCATGAAGCCTGAGACAGGCCTAATCCCACGATGGCGGCTGAGTTGCGACCTCGCATCGTGCTAAGTCTTTATTTCCCTGATACATCCCTATCGTTACCTTGGTTTTCTCGAAAGCTGACACATGGCCTCGGTGTTGCTCCATGGGGAAATAGGACGATTATGCCTGGGAGGAACTGTGTCTTTGCGGAAGACAAGTGTGCTGATGGCAGTAGTGGCCCTAGCGGTCAGTGGAGTGGTTGGCAATCTTCAGGGTCAGGAAGGACAAGGCGAAATCGTCCGCCGGGCGAAAAGCAAGGTCGAGCCTGTGTATCCAGCGTTGGCGCGGAAGATGAATCTTTCGGGAACGGTAAAGGTGGAAATACTGGTTGCCGCTAACGGAACGGTGAAGGATGCGAAGGTGGTGGGCGGACATCCAGTGCTGGCCACAGCGGCGCTGGAAGCGGTGCGGAAATGGCGCTTTGAGCCGGCATCGATCGAGACCTCGGGAATCGTAGATTTCAAGTTCGAACCTCATCAATAGGGGAACAGCGCAAGCAGCAGGCGGCCGGGAGGAACGGCATGACGATTGGCAAGAAACTATATGTAAATTTCGGAATCATCCTCAGCATGGTCGTGGTGTTGTTTCTGGTGAACCTGCTGGCGGTGCAACGGGAGCATGCGGCAAAGGCCGCAGCCACAGCCTCGCTCGAGTTGGCCGATGCCACCAACGAGGTGCGCTTCCAGATGATGCAGAACCGCCTCTATCTCAGCAACTATCTTCTGAGCGGCGATACCCGCGAAGTGGAGCGCATGAATGAAGGCCTGCGCACGTTGGGCGAAAAACTGCAACAGGGAAAGGCGCTGGCGAATTCCGAGCAGGAGCGGACGGCACTCACCAAGGTGCAGGAACTGGAGCAAGCGTGGGGCAGAGAGTTTGCCCAGCCTCTGATTGACAAACGCAAAGATGTAGATTCGGGAAATGCGACAGTCGCAGAGCTGCAGATTTATTACCTCCAGAAAGACGCTTCCTCGTGGGTAAAGAATTCCACAGAAGCTCTCGACGTGGCCGATGGGGAAAACCGCAAGCTGGTCGAAGCCCGGCGCAAATCCGATGAGACGGCAAGCACGTGGACGATCCTGGCGGCCATTGTGAGCACCTTGATCGCGTTGGGCCTGGGCATCGCGATTGCTTACACCACCGCGAGATCGATCACCGAACCGCTGACCAATCTGATGAAGGTATCGCGGCAGATCGGCGACACCGGAGAACTCGAGCACAGCATCGACGTGAAGCGCGAGGATGAGATTGGAGAACTGGCGCGCACCTTCGCCAAGATGGTTACCTACCTCAAAGAGATGGCGGGAGTTTCGGAAGCAATCGCCGGCGGCGATCTGACGGTTGAAGTCAAGCCGAGGTCTCCGCACGATACGCTGGGCAATGCATTCGCGAGAATGGTGGAGGGCCTGGGCCGTCTGGTGCGCAGCGTACGCGACGCCTCCGCTCAGGTGGCCAGCGCTTCCGGGCAAGTGGCTAATTCATCCGACGACTCGGCCAAAATCGGCCTGCAGGCTTCCTCAGCCATCGACGAGGTAACCAGCACCATGCACGAGATGAGTGTGAACGTGCAAAACATGGTGAAGAGCACGCAGGTGCAGGCTTCGAGCGTGAGCGAGACCTCAGCGTCCATCGACCAGATGGTCGCCTCCATCCAGCGCGTCGCCGATACCGCCAAGGTGTTGCTCGACATTTCCAATCGCTCGCGCGAAGAGGTCCACAGCGGCATCACGACCATGGAAAAGGCCACGGACGGCCTGAACCGCATTAACGCGACCATCACCAGCTCGGGAGAGATCATCGGAGCACTCGGACAGCGTGCCGATGACATTGGAAAGATTATCGAAGTGATCGACGATTTGGCCGAACAGACGAACTTACTGGCCTTGAATGCAGCCATCGAGGCGGCTCGCGCCGGCGAGCATGGCCTCGGCTTTGCGGTAGTCGCAGACGAAGTGCGCAAGCTGGCGGAAAAGTCAGCGCAATCAACCAAAGAAATCTCCGAGCTGATTCAGAGTATTCAGAAAGAAGCGCGCAAGGCGGTGGAGAATATGGACCGCTCGACCGGCATCGTGAACGAAGGCCTCGATTTGGGCGGCGAACTGAACGCGGCGTTGCGCAAGATCTCAAATGTTGTCACTGAGGTTTACAAGTTCGCACAGGAAATCGGCGCGGCTACCAACGAACAATCGCATGGCTCCTCGCAGATTGCCCGCGCCACCACACGGCTGAATGAAATCACGCACGAAATCAACTCGGCGGTCGAAGAGCAGGCATCGGGAGCGCAGGCCGTGGTCAAAGCCATGGAGCGGATGCGCGAACTGGTGCAGCAATCCACCTCCGGATCCACTGAACTGGCGGCGTCAGCCGAACAGATGTCGAAAATGTCGCGGGGCCTGCTCGACTTTATGGACCGGTTCACGCTCGGGGATGGCGCTGCCTCGCGGCAGACTGCGGCGGATGAGAAATCGCACCACGCCCGCAGAGCCGCGGCAGCCCGAGCGTAGGAAAGCTTAGTCAAATAAGTCATATTTATGAGCCGTGAGCTCCATATCGTGGGTTTTCAGGTAGGACGCGAGACCTATGGCGTTCCCATTACCTCGCTGCACGAGATCGTGCGCGTGCCGGAGATTACCGCAGTCCCCGACGCACCCGACTACCTCGAAGGCGTGATCAATCTTCGCGGCAAGATCGTCTCAGTGATGGATCTGCGCAAGCGCTTTGGCGACAAGCAGGCCAAAGCGAAAAGGCAGAACCGCATTCTGGTCGTGGAACACTCCGGCAAGCTGGCGGGGTTAATCGTGGACTCGGCATCGGAGGTGTTGAAGATTGCCGGGGAAGACGTCGAGCCGCCTCCCACAGTATTCCAGGAAGGCGGGCTGAACTGCGTGACTGGATTGGGTAAAGTTCGAGGCCGCCTGATTATATTGCTCGACATGACCAAGCTATTAGCGCCAGCCAGCCTGCTTCAGGAGAGTTCGACTCCCGAAGGCAAGAGTGGCAAAGCGGAGGCACGGGCAGCGTCTGTACGTTAGGAACGAGCTGAGAGACAGACTGATGAGAATGAAACCAGGGAACTGGGAACGAGAGAAAGCATGAGTACATCTGGAGCGGCACCGGCTCCAATCTTGACTGACGCGGAACTGCGATTGTTGCAGGCGCTGGTGTACCAGGAGTGCGGAATGCACTTCGACGAACGCCGCACGCATTTTCTGCAGGATCGCCTGTTGCGGCGGCTCAAGGAATGCCGCGTTGATTCCTTTTACGCTTATTACCGTCTGCTGATCACTCAGGGTGGCAAGGCGGAGCTGGCCAAGTTGGTCGAGAACCTGACCGTCAACGAAACCAGCTTCTTCCGGCACAAGGCGCAGCTGGATTTGTTTCAGAAACACGTCCTGGAAGACATGTTGAAATACAAGCAGGCACACCGGGAATATTCGATTCGAGTGTGGAGCGCGGGCTGCTCGACGGGGCAAGAGGCATACACGCTGGGTATGATGGCCGCAGATTCGCTCGCCTATTACTACCTGCGCAATCCACTGCCGGTTGAAATCTCACTGCCCAAACCGCTGATCCCGCCGCCCTGGCGTGTGGAGATTCTGGCCAGCGACATCAGTTATTCGGTGTTGCGGACGGGGCAGGAGGGCGCCTACAACGAACACCAGATGTCGACCGTCGATTACGCCTTCCGCCTGCGTTACTTTGACAAAATCGGAGATCGCTACGCGATCAAGAAGGCATTGAAGGAGATCGTCCACTTCGACTTCCACAACTTGAAGACCGAGTATCTGCCGCAGCGCAACGATGTTATTTTCTGCCGGAACGTGATGATGTACTTCGATGAGGCAGAGCAGAAGCGGCTGATCGAAAAGTTTTATCGCTGCCTGAACCCGGGCGGCTACTTATTCGTCGGCCACGCCGAGAGCCTGCTGGGCCTGACGGAAAAATTCCAGATGGTGCACCGCGACAGCGGCACGGCTTACAAGCGGATTGAGGTGCTCGAGTGACGAATCCACCCGATGAGCGTGGAGCGGAGCTGCAGGAGCTGTTTTTTGAGACCTCGCAGGAGCTGCTGCAGGCGCTGAACGACGAGACTCTGAAGCTGGAAAAGGCTCCCGGCGATGAGGAGATTGTGCGTTCGATTCGCCGCACCGTGCACACGCTGAAGGGTGACTCGGCGGCCGTCGGGCTACGCGAGTTGAGCGAACTTGCGCACCACTTTGAGGATGCCCTGTCTCTCGAAAGCGCGGCCGCCCACGCGGCGCTGGCCGAAATCGCCTTCGCCGCTGCAGATGTCTTTGCCGGGATGATCGCATCCTATCGCTCCGGCGGTCCGATGCCGGCCACGGAAAGTCTGCGGCAACGAATCGACGAACTGACCACGGCGCCGGCAGCCAAGAAAACGAAGCGCAAGAAAAAATCAGTCGAACCACTCCGGCACCCCGATAAGGGTGCGAATAAAAATTGGACCGAGAGCGAGAAGCTGGCTCTGGCTCAGGCCCAGGCTTCCGGTCTGGCTCTCTACGACGTCGTGGTGAAAATCGATCCCCACTGCACCATGCCAATCGCTGGGCGGCAACTGATCCAGAACGCGATCAGTGGGCTGGGTAAAGTCGTACTGATGCGTCCGGATACGAAATCCCCGGCCGCTTCCACGCGGGTGGACTTCGTATTAGCCAGCGCGCAATCGCCGGATCAGATTGCCGCCAAGTGCCGGATTCCAACGATTGCCGGCGATGTTAGCCTGACTCTGCGCCAAGCGGCGAAGCCCACCAAGCCGTCGGCGAAAGGGCCCGAACCAACAGCGGACTCAAAGTCCGGGGTGGAGGATTCGGTGAGCGCGACCTCGACTCTGCCGGCATCTGGCGCCTCATCGACGGCGGTCCGGCATGCTCGCATGGAGCCACCAGCACCCGCGCCCTCTCCAGCGCCAGATCCGGGCGGATCACCGGCGTTGGCGGAAAATATTCTGCGCGTGGATGCGGGGCGCATCGACAGCGTTCTCAACCTGGTGGGAGAACTCATCATCGGCAAGTCGATGCTGCAACAGGCGCTCGGCGAATTTGGCAAACGGTATCCGAGGGAACCACTCCGCGGCAGGTTCGCCGACGCGATGGCCTTCCAAGCCCGAGTGCTAAACGATCTGCAACGTTCGGTCATGAAGATTCGCATGGTACCGGTCGAGCAGTTGTTCCGGCGCTTCCCGCGCATCGTTCGCGATGTGGCGCGGCAGTGTGGGCGCGAAGTGGAGCTGGAACTTTCCGGGCAGGATACGGACCTCGATAAAGGGATCCTCGATGCGATCGCGGAGCCCCTGACGCATCTGGTGCGGAACGCGATCAGTCACGGCATCGAACCAGCCGAGGAGCGCCGCAGCCAGGGCAAGGCTCCACAGGGAAAAATCCGGCTGCATGCCTGTCACCAGGGCAATCAAGTGGTGGTTGAGGTCAGTGACGACGGGCGCGGCATCGACGCGCAAAAAATTCGCAGCAAAGCAGTCGCGCTGGGAATGGCGACGGCAGAGGAAGCCGCTCGCCTGAGCGATGCCGAAGCGCTGGACTTTGTCTTCCGGCCCGGATTCAGTACAGCGGAACAGGTCACCGAAGTCTCCGGGCGTGGCGTTGGCATGGACGTAGTCCAAAGCGTGCTGCAGCGGCTCAAAGCAACCATCCATGTAGAAACTCATGTGGGCCGGGGCACGACGTTCCGCATGAAGCTGCCGCTGACGCTGGCCATTATCAAGGCCCTGATGTTCTGGGTGGAGCAGCGCTTGTATGCCATCCCACTGAATGCAGTGAGCCAGATTGCCCGCACTCGGGAATCGGAAGTTCACCAGGTCGACAACTACGAGGTACTGCAGTTACGCCAGCAGGTGCTTCCCCTCCTGCGGCTCGGACGGCCCTCCGCTCCCGATGCAGACCGGCACGCGAGCAAGCTGTTTGTGCTCGTAATTACCGTGGGCGAGAAAAAATACGGATTGATTGTCGACGCTTTAGAGGGGGAAGAAGAATTGGTGATCAAGGCTTTGGACGATCAGACATTCTCTACCGATCTGGTGAATGGCGCTTCCATTCTCGGCAACGGGAAGGTTGTGCTGATCCTGAACCTGCCTGCGGTCGTGGAACACATCGCGCACAGGCGCCCGCATGAGCAGGGGTTGATTAACTGCGGATTGTTATTGAACCACGAGGATCGCGCTCGATTGGCCATGAGCGCTGCGGGGGGCCAGGCATGACTGCAGGCATCAAGAAAGTGCGCGTGCTGGTAGTGGATGACTCCGCATTAATGCGGAAGCTGATTCCACAGATGCTGGAAGCCGACCGTTCGATCGAGGTGGTGGGGACCGCGATGGATGGAACGTTCTGCCTGAAAAAGATCGAGGAGTTGCAACCGGATGTGGTGACACTCGATCTGCAGATGCCAGGCATGAACGGCATCGACACCTTGAAAGAAATCATGCGCCGGAAGCCGCTGCCGGTCATCGTCGTCAGCTCGCACAGCACGGAGGGCGCTTCGGTCACCTTCAAGGCGTTAGGGCTGGGAGCTTTCGATTTCGTCACCAAGCCGCAGGATGCTTCCGCGCACATGGCCGAAAGCGCGGCAGAACTGATCGCGAAGATCAAGGCGGCCGCCGATTGCAAGGTTGTCCGGCCTGGAAGTTCGATGGTAGCGCCGGTGCGTCCGGAAAAGATTCTGATCGGGAAATCCGCGCCGCGGCCAACAAAATTGGTAGCCATCGGAATTTCCACCGGAGGCCCCCAAGCCCTTGAGTTCCTGCTGGCACAATTGCCGCCGGACTTCCCCGGAACGATTGTCGTCGTGCAGCACATGCCTGAGGGTTTCACCGACATGTTTGCGCGGCGCCTTGATGAATTGTCTTCGCTGCGCGTGAAGGAAGCCCAATCGGGTGACACTCTGCAGGCGGGGCGTGTGCTGATCTGTCCCGGAAGCCGCCATATAAAGGTGAAGCGGCTCACCATGGGAGACGTCGTAGTGCTAAACGACGAAGGGCGGGTGAATGGCCATCGCCCCAGCGTGGAAGTGCTTTTTAACAGTCTGGCGGAGGAATTCGGCTCGCAAGGGGTTGCAGTACTGATGACGGGGATGGGCGACGACGGAGCGGAAGGCCTGGGCGCCGTGAAAAAAGCCGGCGGCATGACCATCGCACAAAGCGAAGAATCCTGTGTGGTTTTCGGCATGCCAAAGGCCGCCATCGAACGCGGCTATGCAACACGCGTGGTGGCCCTGGATGTTCTCTCGGCCACTCTGCAAGCTGTCTGTAGCCGTAATGAGGGCAATCGAGAAAGCGGAGGCGCGAGAAAAGTGGTCCGCGCCGGCTTATAACACATGTTATTGAAACAGGCCCTATGACCTGCGTCATCTGGCCGGCGGGCAACCGCCATGATGGAATCTGTTAGAGGAGGCGTTATGGAGCAGTTTGCACCAGTAAAACGCAGCAAAGACGGACAGCCAGTCCGCTACCTGATCGTGGACGATTCGGTCTTCGCGCGCAAGAATCTGGCCCGCATGATTGAAAGTTTCGGCGGGCAGGTGGCGGCCGAGGCTGGCGACGGTTTGACCGCCATCAGCGAGTTCGACCGCACCCATCCGGACATCGTGCTCATGGATATCACCATGCCGCAGATGGAAGGCATCGAGGCCGCGGAAAAGATCGTCCAGGCGCATCCCGAGGCCCGGGTGGTCATGGTCTCTTCTGTGGGCTACCAGGAGAACATCGTGGCCGCATTGCAGCGCGGGGCGCGGCATTTCGTGCAGAAACCGGTAAAACCGGAGGTTCTGTACGAGGTGATCAAATACGTTATGGGAGAAGATGGCGCCGTGGCTACCGCGGCCGGCGCGGGAGTCTAGTCGAATGAAGATCGAGCTCATTCAGCCTTTCATTAACGCAGCTGACGCCGTGCTGTCGCAGGGCCTGCAGAGCGCCACCAAGGTAGGCAACCTTTCGATGGAAGAGGACGCCTATCGCCGCAAAGGGGTGGCCGGCATGGTTGCACTGACTGGCGACATCGAGGGCCGCATCATTTTGGATCTCGAGCCGCAGACCGCGGTCCGCGTGGCGAGTCACTATGCGGGCGCGGAATTGCCGGAATCCGACGCGCTCATCAAAGAAACGATATTCGAACTGGCCAACCAAGTCGTCGGGAACGCCGTCTGTTCACTCAACGATCAAGGCTTCCATTTCCGCGTGCATCCTCCTCTGCTGGTGACCGGCGACGAAGGGGACAAAACCAGTGAAGACGTAGAAGCGCTGGTGATCTGCTTTGAAACTTCCCTGGGTAATGTATTCATGAATGTAGCGCTGCGCTACAACAAGCGAAGAATGGCTGATCACGCGTCGGTGGGCGCGTAGGACCAGTTCTCGGCTCAAGGCCGCGCGGAATTTCTCCTCCACTTACTCTAGTTGCTGTCCCCAACAGGGTTGGTGCTGACTCAAGAACGTAGATAGTTCGAGGCCTTTGCCTGCATCCTTAAATGTTCCGAAATCTTTGCACCAGTCTCCGCTCGGGTAATCGCGAGGAGTTTGCGCCCATTCGTGGAATAGCATCAGATCGTCGACGCTGATTTCTCTGGTGCGTATCCGATCCAGCAATTTTTCGACTTTCTTTTTGGATGCCTTGAGGTTGAGCTTGCCAAGGGGCATCTACGCCCCGCAGATAGAATCGCTGATAACCTTCTTCAACTCTTGAGCGCGGGTTTCGCTTTTCGTGTCTCGAAGTTCCTCCAAGGCGCGGCGTAGATCTCGCCCTTGCAGCCGGGCTGGGCGCTCTTTTCGGGTAGGGACGGCCTCGGCCGATGCACGCTTCTGACGACTTTGCTTCGCGACAGCCATATGGCTCATTATACCAAGCGCGTAAAGAGCTCGCGGCACACCAAAGGCTGGCCAGACCTCACGTCTGTTTCCGCGACGTTAGGATGGGGCGCCCTCGAGTGGTAGTTCCATGTTCATGGGAACTGGCGTATCTTCCGCCGGATCGGCGATGTTTTTTAGTTCGGGATATTTCTGCATCAGCGTGGGCGGTGCCAGAACTCGCTTGCCGCTGATCATGGCTTTCAACTCAAGCGCATTCACTCCTGCTTTGCTTTCGAAATGATTGTTCGTCATGACATAAGTCGTTTGCGCGCGCTGGGCGACGCTCTCGATTTTTTCTTTCCAACCGGCGAGTTCTCGCTCGTTGTAGAGGTAGTTGTAGCGATCATTGCGATTATCGGAATCGGAACCTTGATCGGCAAACCAGTGCTCGTAATTCCGGCCATGCAATCGGACATAACCGATCGCGGCGGTCACATGTTCGGTGGGTGCAAGTGATCGTCCGAGCACTGGCTGGTCGAGGTTGCAGAAGCCGACATTCTTCTGCGTGAAGGCGGCCAGCGTTTCGGCATTGTTCCAACTGGAATCTCGCACCTCAACCACGCGCGGATACTCGATGAACTGGCGCAGTAGGCGATCGAGATATTCTCGATTGAGAGAAGTGTTCTTGAACGAGACGGGAAACTGAATGAGCAGCGCGCCCAGCCGCCCTTCGCCGGCGATCGCATCGAGGCCTTCGCGCGTGCGAGCTTCGTCTTCGTCAGTGGGACGGATGGTTGCGGCGGATGTGGGTTCCATCATCGCGATGGGCGAGTGAGTGAAAGCGCGATAGAGTTTGGCCGTGAAGAGGAAATCCTTATTCACGGCTGCGACTTTGCGGCACCACAGCTTTGCCAGTTCCGGCTTTAGCGGCCCGTAAAACGATGTGTTGATCTCGGTGGTATCGAAGAAGCGGGCCAGATATTCCAGCGGATGCTGTTTCCGGCGCTGCATGCCTGGAGGATAGAAAATGCCCTCCCAGTCTTTATAAGACCAGCCAGCCGTGCCGATGCGGATGTCGCTCGGGTGAGGCCGAGGTAAATGGACTGGGGCCGAGGATTCCATGCGCAAAACCGAAGACGGTGGGCAGGGAAAGGTTAGCACAGGAGAATCGACGCTGTTCGCTGCGGAGCTTTTCGCCCAGCCGACGCGTCCTCAAAAACCACGGCTTCCGGGAGTTTTAGGTGTAAAGACCATCTCCACGGGCTTTCCATTCCACATTCCGAGATAGAAGGAGTGAGCAGCGGCCAACGCTTCGCACCGGTGGAGGGTTGATTCCAGAGCAACAAGCTTATCGCTCCATTTCTGATCGACTTCCAAGGCTACCGCGTAAGGCAAGTATTTTTCGTAAACGCCCGCGTGATCGCTCGGGGCATCATCGCGATCCATCGGCAGGCGTTCGACAGACTGCAGGAACAAGCGAAACCCCTCAATCTGATCGAGCCGCGCTATGCCCGCCGCAGTCGGAGCTTTAAAATGATGCCCAAACAATAAGGTCACGCCAGTCAAAAAAGCAGCAGCTACGATTGTCGGCCAGCCGAATGTTGTGGTTAGAACCACGCTGCCAAGCGTGATCGCCGCAACACAAGGCACGGCCAGTCCAAGTAGTACCGCCCCGCGCCGGACCACTGCGCCTTCTAGTTTTTCGCGCGCTGCGAGACAGACGTCTCGAATGCGCAGGACCAGGAACAGCAAGTAGAACGCTCCCGGAGCCATGACGCATAGTCCAAGAATCAGAGCTATCCATTCGTCCTTCCCAGCAGGTCGCGCTACCAGACAGAGCGCAATCAACGAGAAAAAGATTCCACCAATGACGTAGTTACGGTTTTCGACAAATAGGCTGCCGACCGCAGCTTGGCGCAGTGCGTCCGCCATCTCGCTCACAACCGCGGCCGTTTTGTCGTCGAGCATGCTGATCAGCATTCCCCTTCGCCTGCTGCCGGCAAGCACCCGTTTCAGCAAGAGTCGCTCCTCTTCCGGAAGCAGAGGAGGATGTTGTGCGTTCCCCGCTGGGCGTAGCACGGCAATCTCCTCTTCCGTTTCAATTGTCGCGAGATTCTTGGAGACCAAACTCAGAACGCTGGACCAGAAGGTACGGTCGTCGAAGCATTCTTTCCAGGTGTAGCGAACCATAGCGGGAGAAAGCCCCGAAGGCGGCTCGTACTGTGGGACGATGCTTCTCTTATCCCGCTTACGGCCGGCAATGATCCAGGCGAAAAGGTAGTAAGCGCAGGCTCCCAGGACGGCAGTAACCGAGATTGGATCCGCGCGCGCCATTCTGCCCAACACTAGTCGAAGATTGGTTAAGACTGCAAACAATTTGTCGATGGCATTCTTAGCGGGAACGGCGTTCCGCCTCAGTCCAGCGCCACGACCACCCAGTACACTCCCGTGGGATAAGTCTCGGTGCGTCCATAGCAGGCGCCTACCGAGAAGCTGTGCACGTTGGGGCTGCCAAGCACGTGGCCGGCATTGGCAGGCAACGACTCGGGATGCAGGCTGGTGTAGGTAAGCACGGTGGAGTGTTGCGCAAGCTGATGAATGGGGAAGGTGCCCAGCTTGTCGGCTCGCGCCATGGAGCAGGCCGCATCATCGGCGGTAGAAAGATCGCGGCGGGCGAGGTCAGGCTGGCTGGCCTGGCGTCGCGCTTGTGACACCGCCGCCGCGATCCGGTCCTTCACTTCGGCCGCAGAATAATTGGGGAGGGCGTGGCCGAAGTCCTGCACGATGTAGAGCCGATTTCCGCTGCGCACCACGCCCAACCCGATCACGTTATAGGAAGGGTTGAGCAGGTTGGCGCGGTGCGGAGGAGAAAGCATGAGATGTTTGTGCCCATCTTCAGCGTCGAAATCGAGGGCGACATTCTCGCCTTCTTGATCCAGTTGGGTTCGCGTCGCCGACGCCACGCGCTGAGGCAGGGAGGGCTCACCAACAAACTGGTGCGAAAGCTGCCGCGCCGCGAACATCGCTTCAGCGTGGGCTCGCGCTGCCTGGCAAAGGCCAGTGTCGAGTGTCAGCGAAGGCGCGCCGGCACGCGCCCTTGCCTGATTTGCCAGGTCGAGAAGTATCCGCTCTGCGTCAAAATCGTAGTTGCTGAAAGGAATATCGGGAGCGGTTGCCGCAGCTGG
The DNA here is from genome assembly GCA_963717205.1 of uncultured Acidobacteriota bacterium. Taxonomy (GTDB): domain Bacteria; phylum Acidobacteriota; class Terriglobia; order Terriglobales; family Acidobacteriaceae; genus Sulfotelmatobacter. Next base: position 292,671 of record CAVQVP010000006.1, read on the forward strand.
TTTCAGACTCGCTTGCTGTGTCGGCTTATCGGCGATGCCACCGTTTGCCGCGGAGGCCATCAATCGCGCCGATGGCCGAATCGTGGCCGCGCCCATCATCAGCACAAACGCCATCACGACGCTTCGATCAACTACTGTCCTGGCCCTTGGCATCTGCTTGTCCCTACGCATTGCACCTTACGCATCGCACCGTGGGGAGGACCAAAACTCAGCCTTAAACTTGCTGCTGGTGCTACGCTAGAAGCCGGAATCCACTCTGAGAAGTTACCTTCGCTATGGAACCTGGTGTCGTAGGGGTCATCGGCCTATTGTTTGGAAGTTTGATTGCTTGGCTCGCGCTGCGCTCACGCACAGCCGGCCTCAGCGCTCGTTTGTCTTTGATGGAAAAGGAATTAGCGGCCGAAATGGCAGAACTGGCGCGGCTTCAGCACGCTAACACAGGGCTGGTGGCGGGCCGGGCCAGGCTTGAATCCATGCTGGAATCCGAACGAAAGACCAGCACCGAAAAGATTGAACTCGTCACTCGCGCCAGCGAGGAACTGCGGAATGCCTTCAAGGCCATGGCGTCCGACGCTTTGAAAAGCAACAATTCGTCGTTTCTGGTGATTGCCGAAGAGACGCTGAAGCGCTTCCAAAGTCAGGCGCGGGGCGACCTCGAAGCCCGGCAAAAAGCTGTAGCCGAGATGGTGGCACCGGTGCGGGATTCGCTGAATAAAGTGGATGCTCAAATTCAGCAACTGGAAGTCGCGCGCAGCGATGCTTACGGCGAACTTCGCTCCCAGGTGCAATCGCTAATTACTACGCAAAAGGAGTTGCAATCGGAAACCGGAAACCTGGTCCGGGCGCTACGTACTCCCAACGTGCGCGGACGCTGGGGCGAAATTCAATTGCGGCGCGTGGTCGAGATCGCTGGGATGCTTTCCTATTGCGACTTCGCGGAGCAGGAGTCTGTTACCACCGAGAGCGGAAGGTTGCGGCCTGACCTGGTGGTGAAACTGCCGGGCGGAAAACACGTGGTGGTCGATGCAAAGACGCCTCTGCAAGCCTTTCTTGACGCCTTCGAAACCACTGATGAAGATGCGCGGCGCGCCTGCCGCGCCAACCATGCGAGGCAGGTTCGTGATCACATGAATACTCTCAGCGGCAAGAAATACTGGGAGCAGTTCGAAGCCACGCCCGAGTTCGTCGTCATGTTTCTTCCCGGAGAAACGTTCTTCAGCGCTGCACTCGAGCAAGACTCGGGCTTGATCGAACACGGAGTTCTGAATCGTGTGATTCCTGCCTCGCCCACCACGCTGATCGCATTGCTGAAGGCCATCAACTACGGATGGAATCAGGAGAAGCTGGCGCGCAACGCGCAGCAGATCAGCGCGCTGGGCAAAGAACTGCACGACCGCCTCCGCCTTCTGGCTGGGCACATCACACAGGTGGGCACAGGACTCGATCGCGCGGTCGAGTCGTATAACAAAGCTGTGGGATCGCTCGAGAGCCGAGTGCTGGTTTCGGCGCGCAAGTTTGCCGAGCTCGGAGCGTCGGTGGCCGACGACATTCCGGAGCTTGCGCCCATCGAAACCACGGCGCGGGCACTTTCGTTTGAGTGGGATGAAGACGAGAGCCTTCCGGAATCCGCGGACCAAAGTGAACGCAAGGCGGGCTAGAGTCTATCGCATTTGGCGGACGCCGTGCGTGCGCCAACCGTTCCCGAATTGATCCTTTAAGAAAACGCTTATCCTGCACAGCAGTTCGCTGGCCGTTGAGGTGAAGTCGGGGGCTTCCACGCCACCCGAAGGTTCGCTGATCGGTAGCACAGTCGCTCTCTTCTTTCGATACAGTGTCAATCTACTCTCCGCGTAAAGATTGCCTTAGCCCCGCCGATAACTTAATGGATGAGGCTGCGCCGCAGCGCGCGGTCGCAGACTCTCGTCCACATCCCCTTCTCAGGAAAGCAATATCAGGGATCATCAGCTCGTGAAACGTGCCACGCCATCTCGCAGCAGACTGGGACGGGTAAACGCCGAACGCAAGCGCGCCGAGGCCGCGCTGCGGGAGTACAAATACGCTCTCGACCAGCACGCCATCGTGGCCACCACCGACGTTCAGGGAACCATCACTTATGCGAACGACAAATTCTGCGCCATCAGCGGATACTCGCGAGACGAACTGCTGGGCCAGAACCATCGCATGCTCAACTCTGGCTACCACCCCAGGGAGTTCTTCCAGCAGATGTACCGCACTATCGGGGACGGACAAGTCTGGCGTGGCGAAATCCGGAACCGCGCCAAAGATGGTTCGATCTACTGGGTCGATGCCACCATCGTCCCTTTCCTCGTTGTCAGCGGCAAACCCAAGCAGTATATGGCAATCCGCACGGATATCACCGAGCGCAAGCAGGCGGAAGAGGAATTGGCGAAGAAGGCGGCGGAATTGTCGCGCAAAGCGGCGGATCTGGCGCGCTCCAACGCGGATCTCGAACAGTTCGCCTACGTCGCCTCCCATGACCTGCAAGAGCCATTGCGCATGGTAACCGCCTACACCCAGCTGCTGGCCGAACGGTATAAGGGCAAGCTCGATGAGAATGCCGACAAGTTTATCGGCTACGCCAGCGAGGGCGCCTTGCGCATGCAGGTGCTCGTACAGGATCTGCTGGCCTTCTCCCGAGTCGGTCGAAACGGAGTCGCGAGTGCGAGCGTCGATTGCAATGCAGTAATGGAAGAGGTCCGGCAGACCCTTAGTACAGCGATTCAAGAGAGCGGCACGCTCATCACTCACGGGAAGCTTCCTGCTATCTGGGTGGATCGCACGCAGATCACGCAAGTCTTCCAGAACCTGATTGGCAACGCAATCAAGTTCCGCGGGAAAGAACCACCGGTGATTTCGGTGGAGGCCGAAGAAGTCGATCATCAACGGCTATTCCGCGTGAGCGACAACGGAATCGGGATTGCGCCCGAGTACTCAGAGAACATTTTTGTCGCCTTTCAACGCCTGCACGCTCGCACCGAATACCCGGGTAACGGCATCGGCCTGGCCATTTGCAAGAAAATCGTCGAGCACTATGGCGGAAGGATATGGGTGGAGTCACAAGCCGGCGCCGGCTCTACCTTCAAGTTCACCATGCCCGTTCTGGCTCCCGATTCGCAGAAAGGGGCAGGGAAATGAAATCGCCACATGAACTTCTGATTGTGGATGACAATCCGGCCGATATTGCCTTGGCCTGCGAAGCCCTGGCGGCATGCGCATATTGCGGCCAAATCAGCAGTGTTGGGGATGGCGCCGAAGCCCTGGCATTTCTCAACCGCAGGGGTAATTACGAAAAGGCGAGCCGCCCCGATCTCGTGATCCTGGACCTGAATCTTCCCAAAAGAGATGGACTTGCGGTATTGGCCGCAATGAAGGCAGGCCCGGACCTGCGCCGCATCCCCGTCATTATTTTTAGTACCTCCCGATTACCTAAGGACGTTGCGCGCAGTTACGAACTGGGGGCGAATTGCTACGTCAGCAAACCCGGCAACCTGACTGAATTTTTTTCCACGATGAGATCGATTGAACAATTTTGGTTTGGCTCAGTAAGCCTGCCACCACGAGGAGAATGAATGAATAGCCCGACGACTCAACCCGCAACTAGCGTATTGCTCATCGAAGACAACCCGGGAGACGCGGATCTGGTCCGTCTACGCCTGGTCGAAGGCCAATCTCCGGTGAAAGTGAATTGCGTAAACCGGCTCTCGGATGGCCTGGCCTCGTTGACCGTCGAAACTCCCTCCGTGGTTTTGCTGGACCTGAATCTGCCTGACAGCCACGGAGCGGAAACCTTTCGGCGCCTCATCGAGCACTCGCCGAACGTGCCGGTGGTCGTGCTCTCGGGACAGGACGACGAGGCTCTCGCCATGAAGGCCGTCCATCTTGGAGTGCAGGACTATCTGGTGAAAAGTAATCTTTCCAGCAAGCATCTGGAGCGCGCTATCCGCTACGCCGTTGAGCGGCAAGCTCTTTTGCGCGCCCTGGAAATCACGCAGAAGAAGCAACTGGAGTTCAAAAACCAGTTCCTTTCCCACGTCTCCCATGAACTACGCACGCCGCTGACCTGCATTCACCAATATGTAACGTTGCTTCTTGACGGGCTGGCTGGCCCCGTCACGCCGGACCAGGGCGATCACCTGAAAACCGTCCTGAAGAGCGTGAATCAGCTGCATGCGATGATCCGCGACCTGCTCGAAGCCACCCGCGCGGAGAGCGGCAAAATGCGCATTGAACCACGTTGTCTTTCGTTGAGCGAACTGCTGCATCAGGCGGTTGCGATGCTTCGGCCGACGGCGGACGAAAAGAAAGTCGGCCTGGAGATCGGAGTGGACCAAAGGCTGCCCCTGGTTCTGGCCGACCCTGACCGCGTTCTCGAAGTCCTGATTAATCTGGTAGACAATGCGATTAAGTTCACGCCTGCGGATGGCTCCGTTATGTTGCAAGCGAACATCGTGGATGCGGACCCGGGCTCCGTCTACGTCGCGGTCAGCGATACCGGTCGCGGAATCAATCCGGAAGCCAAGTCTTTGATCTTTGAGCGCCTCTACCAGGACCCTGACTCTATCGATAACAATCGTTCCGGGTTCGGGCTGGGTCTTTTCATCTGCCGGGAGATTATCCGCCTTCATGACGGACGTATCTGGGTTTCGAGCGAACCCGGCCAGGGCAGTACCTTCACCTTTACTCTGCCCGTTTACTCGCTAGCTAAGGTCCTGGCACCGGTGATTACTTACCAGGGCGGTTTGCGCGCCTCTTTTGTGCTGGTGCGCGTCGATCTCACTCCGGTGACCAATCCTCCGCGCGGCAACTGGAAGGAAACCTGGCAGCAATGTCTGGAGATTGTCCGGCGTTGCATCTATCTCGATAAAGACCTGGTTCTGCCGCCGATGGGGACACCGGGAGCTGTCGAAACTTTTTTTGTAGTGGCATCGACCGACTTGGAGCACTCCGGGATAATGACAACGCGCATTCGCGAGCAACTGGAGAGTGTGCCTGATCTTAAAGCCAAGTGCATGCTCGCGATCACCACCGTTCCGGTGCACTTACCTGCTGCCGGAGAAGGCGAACTCCTCGAAAAGCAAGTTCAAGGGGTGGCCGACTGCGTTACCCAGATGATTTTGAAAAGCCTGGAACGGAAACCCGTATCCGTCGGGAACGGTTCCGCCGGAAAAAAACAAAGAACATCACGATCGAGAACCCACTTAAACTAAGGAGAATAACGATGAAGCCAAAGATTCTGGTAGTCGACGATGATCCGGATCTAGTACGCGCCCTGCGATTGCGCCTGCGCGCCAACAACTACGAGGTCACGACGGCCACCGACGGCTATTCCGCAATCGCTTCAGCACAGAAAGAGCGTCCTAGCTTAATTATTCTGGATCTGGGTCTTCCTGCCGGCGATGGCTTTGTGGTCCTGGAGCGGCTGCAGAATGCCGACGCGCTCGCCGGGATTCCAGTCATCGTCCTAAGCGCTCGCGACCCCCAAAGCAATGAAGAACGTGCCCTGAAGGCTGGGGCAGCAGCGTTTTTTCAGAAGCCTGCGGACAATGACGAACTGATGAACGTCATCCGAGTCAGCCTCGGATCGGCAGCCGCCCAACCACGAGCTCCTTGGCCGTCGTAACAGGTCATAAATAATGAGGAGTTCCGAGTCCGACATTGGATTCCCGCACCCGGGGCAAATTATACCTAAGGGAGGCGTTCCGCGGTTCCAAAGGGATAAAGCTTCAAGGGTTGGCCGGGCTGAGTTCCCCATTTAAAGGCCCACCCCACATCAAATTCCGCTAAGCTCTTCCAACCGAGTTAGATACAAAATCTCACAGAAACCTCCACAAAACCGTACGCAGTTTCTAGAAACCCTTCTATACTCTTGGAAGTACTTTAGATACGGCACATAGCGGGTCCGAAACGGGAAACGACATGGCAGCGAAGTTGCTTATTGAGCAACAGCCGGGTAGTGAAACGCCGAGTGTGCTTCTGCACCGCAGCAGCAGTCCACCGGCAGGTTCACCTCCGAAATCCATGAATCGGGAAAGCCAAGTCCGCTTTGTTGCTGTCCTGCTATTCCTGCTCACCGTAGCTGCAGTAGTCTTCGCCGGATTCAATCTGAATGCTGAGTGGAGGTACCTAGTCCCGGACGATGGTGTCTGGTGGGTCGAACATGGCCATCATCTGACGGCCGATCGAGTCGACCCCAACGGACCCGGAGCCAAGAGCGGCATCAAGCCTGGCGACCAGCTGGTCTCCATCAATGGACAGGACGTTCAGAATATGTCGGGCCTTGAGCGCCAGCTCTATCGGAATGGCGTCTTCATGAAGGCTGCGTATTCCCTGCTCCGACAATCCGTTTCTCTCGATTCCAGCGTCATTCTGGTACCCGCAGAGCGCTCTCTAAACAACTGGCTCAGGCTGATTGCGCTCATCTACCTCGGCATCGGCCTCTACGTCCTATTGCGCCGCTGGACGGCCCCCGGATCAACGCATTTCTATATTTTCTGTCTGGTTTCTTTCATTGCGTATTCGTTCAAGTACACCGGCAAGCTGAATGACTTCGACTGGACGATTTATTGGGGAAATATTGCCGCCAGTGTGTTGCAGCCGGCATTGTTCCTGCACTTCGTTCTGATCTTCCCGGAAAAACGTCAGATTGTACGCAAGCATCCCTGGCTACTGACGCTCGTCTATGTGCCCGGAACCGCGCTGCTGACGGCCCATGTCATCGCCATGCGGTGGCTCGAGGCCAGCGAACGCCTGCGCTGGAACCTTGACCGCATGGAAATGTCTTACGGGTCGGTGTTCTTTCTGGCCGCGGCGATTCTGCTTTGGTATAGCTACAGGCACGCCAGCAGTACAATTCTCCGGCAACAGTTGAAGTGGGTTACCCGCGGAACTATTTTAGCCATCGTTCCCTACACCCTGTTCTACGTTGTGCCGTATCTGATGGGGTCGCTGCCCGGCGCAGCCATGAAGATTTCCGCGCTGTCGTTAGCGCTGCTTCCGCTCACGTTTGGATATGCGATTTTCCGCTATCGCTTGATGGATGTGGATCTCATCTTCAAGCGAGGCGTGGTTTACACGCTGGCGGCGGCGATCGTCGTGGGATTGTATTTCGGCCTGGTGGCCGGTGTGGCGTTGCTGGTACACAACTGGCAGCCCAGTTCCGGCCCGGTGGGTCTGATTCTTGCGGTGGTGGTGACCGCGCTGCTGTTCGATCCTGTTCGTAAGTGGATTCAGGATCGCATCGACCAGTTTTTTTATCGCACGCGCTATGACTATCGTCGAACGCTGCTCGAGTTCGGCCGCGAATTAGGCTCCGAGACAAACCTGAACACCCTGCTCTCTTCGTTGATCGACCGCCTCTCCCGTACTCTCGCGGTCGACCGCATGGCGATTTTCCTGGCCGGGCAGGATCCGGAGCGAAAAGATACGAGACAAGAAGACGAGAACCAAGATCCTTCCGGGAAGTTTGTCCTGGCAAAATCCTTCGGGCTCTCCTCACACGGCGACCTGGACCTGGCCTTCCTGAGCGAGCCGCGGACGGAGCAGGCTGGGCATCTTTTCTTCGAGAACACGCACCAGGTGCCCCGCGAGACTCCGAGTGCGCAGATCGCCATAGCCCGTCTGGATCTGAATTACTACATTCCCTGCCACGCGCAGCAGCGGACGATTGCAGTGCTCGGGTTGGGCAAAACGGCGAAGGGCGACTTCCTCTCCAGCGAAGACATGGAGTTGCTCGAAACCTTGGGCGGCTATCTCGGTATCGCAATCCAGAACTCGCAGCTCTATGCTTCCCTGCAGCAGAAGGCGGCGGAATACGAGCGCCTGAAGGACTTCAACGAGAATATCGTCGAATCCATCAACGTGGGCGTCATGGCGCTCGACATGGAAGACCGCATCGAGAGCTGGAACGCGCAGATGGAAGTGATGTATGCCTTACCGCGCTGGCAAACTTTGACCCAGCCACTGAAATCGATTTTCCCGGCGGAGTTCGTCGAAGAATTTGACCGCATGCGGCGGGAACCCGGCATTCGCAACCTGTACAAGTTCCGCTTGAAGACGCCCGCTGGTGAAGTCCGCACGGTGAATGTGGCGCTCGCGCCGTTGGTGACGCGGAAGTTTGAGGTCATCGGGCGGCTGATCATCATGGATGACATCACCGAGCGTATCGAACTGGAAGCCCAGCTCTCGCAGGCCGATAAGCTTTCGTCCATCGGATTACTGGCGGCGGGCGTGGCGCACGAAGTCAATACGCCGCTGGCGGTGATCTCCTCCTACACCCAGATGCTCTCCAAGCAACTACAGGGCGATCCGCAGAAGTCGGGGCTGCTGGAGAAGATCACGCGACAAACCTTCCGTGCTTCCGAGATCGTCAACAACCTGCTGAATTTCTCGCGCACCAGCGGAAGCGAAATCGGCGATGTCGACGTGAACAAAGTGATTTCCGATACGCTCGCACTGCTGGAACATCAATTCAAGGTGGCCAAGGTTGAAGTACAGAACAAGCCGGAGCCGCAGTTGCCCGCGATTCAAGGTAACGCGGGAAGATTACAGCAAGTGTTCCTGAACTTATTTCTGAATGCAAAAGACGCCATGCCGGGGGGCGGCACGCTGCGTGTGACGACGATGAATGGCGAGAGTGTGAGCGTAAGCGTTTCCGACACGGGGTCGGGCATCGCACCTGAGCACATTCAGCGGATCTACGATCCCTTCTTCACGACCAAGACTTCGCCTCGCGAAGGCCAGACCCGCGGCACCGGCCTCGGGCTGTCGGTGACCTACGGGATTATCCAGGAACATGCCGGGAAGATTCGCGTGGAGAGCCGTCCCGGGGCCGGAACAACCTTCACGCTCGATTTTCCTCTAATTCGAAAGGGCGTTCATTCCAAGGCGGAATATGTCTGATTCGGCGCTTATCTCGCACACGGTATTGAATGGAAACCCGGGCCTTTCGGGCGCGGTGCTTATCATCGACGATGAGGCAGGGATTCGCGAATCCCTCCAAACTCTGCTGGAGATGGAAGGCTATGCCGTGGAGACCGCCGTCACCGGCGAGGCCGGATTGCAGCGTATCGGTGAACATCCTTTTGATCTTGTCCTGCTCGATCTCGCGCTGCCCGGCCGCGATGGCATGGAAATTCTTGCCGAAATTCGCGCCCACGAAACTCGCCTGCCGGTAATCATGATTACCGCCTACGGCACCGTGGAGAACGCGGTCCGCGCCATGCAATCCGGTGCCGCCAATTTCGTCCAAAAGCCATGGGATAACGAAAAGCTTCTCGCCGATATACGCGCCGCGGTGGGCTGGCGCCGGGCCGAAGAAGAGAATGTTCAACTGAAGCGCGCGCTCAAGCAGCGCTACAACTTCGAAAACATAGTCGGCAAGAGCGAGCCGATGCTGAAGATCTTCGACCTAGTTGGGCAAGTGGCCAACAGCCGCTCTACCGTGCTATTACAGGGCGAGAGTGGGACTGGCAAGGAAGTCATCGCCAAAGCCCTGCACTTGAACTCGCCGCGCCACGACCGGCCCTTTGTCCCAGTTAACACGGGCTCCATGCCAACTGACCTCTTGGAGTCAACGCTTTTCGGTCATGTGAAAGGCGCTTTCACCAGTGCCATCGCCTCTAAAAAGGGTCTGTTTGAGATGGCGGACCGGGGCACCCTGTTTCTCGATGAAATCGCCACGATGGGTTTGGATACGCAAGCGAAGATTCTGCGCGTGCTGCAGGACCGAAAGTTCATGCACCTGGGCGGAGTGCAGGAAATTCAAGTGGACGTACGCATCATCGCCGCCACCAACGTGGACTTGCGGCAGTCGGTGCGCGAAGGCCGCTTCCGCGAAGATCTGTTTTACCGCCTGAACGTGATTACGATCGAACTACCGCCGCTGCGCCAGCGCAAAGAAGATATTCCTCTGCTGGTCGATTTCTTCTTGAAGAAGTATGCCGAGGAAAATGACCGCCCCGCAAGGCACGTCGCCCCGGAAGCGCTGCGCGCGTTGTTGTCGCATTCGTGGCCAGGCAACGTGCGCGAATTGGAAAATGTAATCGAGCGCGCCGTCGTGTTGTCGTCAGGAACGGAGATCACACTGGAGCTTCTGCCCGATAACCTGCTCGGCCGGGGTTCGTCCTTCACGCTGCACGATCCCCCGGCGGATGCGTCCCTCTTTGAAATCGTAGAAGATGTGGAGCGGCGCATCATCATCGACATGCTGGAAAAGTGCAACTGGAACCAGACCGAAGCCTCCGAGCACTTCAAGGTACCACTATCCACGTTGAATCAAAAAATCCGCCGCCTCAATATCGAAATCAAGAAGAAGACGCGGGGATAAAGAAAGTGGCCAGTGACCAGTGGTCGGTGGTCAGCGGCCTCGCTCCTACATTTTCGACCCGCACATTCACTCGATTTTTCTGACCACTGGGTAGTGTCCTAGAGTTGGGACACGACCGACCGCTGACTACTGGCCACTGACCGCTGTCGTTCTGCTATAGTTTCGTGAAAGCATGGCCGTCGATCGCCATGCTTTCCGAGCCGCATGGAACTCACTTCGCCCACGTACTTCGCCAAGGAACGAATCCAGACGGTTCAGGATTACGCTCTATTTTGCGCGCAAGCGGTCGCCAATCTTTTCCGCAAGCCGTTTTATTTCGCTGACATGGTGCTGCAAGCGGACGCAATCGGCGTAGGTTCGCTGCCCATTGTGGTCCTCACCGGCTTCTTCACCGGTGCCGTGCTCGCTTTACAGGCGTCCAACACCCTGGAGCGATTCGGCTCCATCACACTGGTAGGACAGCTCGTCTCCACCTCAATGGTGCGGGAATTGGGCCCCGTGCTCACCAGCCTGATGGTGGCCGGGCGAAATTCTTCAGGCATGGCTAGCGAGTTGGGATCGATGGTGGTTACCGAGCAAATCGATGCCATGCGTGCTCTGGGCACAGATCCCATGAAAAAGTTGGTGACACCTCGCGTGGCCGCGACAGTGTTCATGCTTTTCTTCCTGACGATCATTTCCGATCTGGTCGGCCTCACCGGAGGCCTGTTCATTGCCAAGGTCCTGCTACGCCTCGACGCACGGCAGTACTGGTACAACGCTTGGGAAACACTAGTTTTTCAGGATGTGTTCATGGGGCTGCTCAAGCCGGTTCTCTTTGGCTTCGTAATCTCCACCATTGGATGCTTCTATGGCATGAACGCGCGCGGGGGAACGCAGGGCGTAGGTCGCGCCACCACGCAAGCCGTGGTCGCGGCTTCGGTTCTGATCCTGGCTTTTGATTTAATCCTCACGCGGCTGCTGATGGCCGTCCTCGCTTACCAGTGAGCCTATGTCGCTTCCCACTCTGCCCCTTGATTCGGCCGCTATCAGCACGAAGGAAGATTCCGCGCCGGTCATTGTTTTTGAAGATGTGAAAATTTCCTTTGGAGAGAATGAGGTGTTGCGCGGAGTCTCGTTTCACCTGATTCGGGGCGAGACTAAGGCGCTCTTTGGCGTCGCTGGCTCGGGAAAAAGCCTGATTCTAAAGCTCACGATAGGACTGATCCGGCCTGATTCCGGACGCATTCTGGTGCTGGGGCAGGACGTGACGCAGATGCGGGAAGAGGAGCTGTTTGAGTTGCGCGGCAAAATTGGAATGGTGTTCCAGGAGAGCGCACTCTTCGATTCTCTTACCGTGCGCGAAAACGTCGCCTTTCGGTTGATGGAAGAGCACGGCATTTATGATGAAGATATCGATCGCAAAGTGCGTGAGGTGTTGCGCTTCGTGGAACTGGAGCACACCCTCGATCTAAATCCTTCGGAGCTTTCTGGTGGCATGCGGCGTCGTGTCGCCATCGCCCGGGCGCTGATTACGCAACCGGAGTTACTGCTTTATGATTCGCCAACCGGAGGACTGGATCCGGTGACCTCCAACACCATCATCGAATTGATCGTGAAGCAACGCGATGTGAACCAGACCAGCGCACTTCTGGTCACGCACCGCTTGCAGGACGCTTTTACCATGGCCACCCATCAGTTCGACAAACAAAATAACTGCATGGTGGCGCTGCCCTCCGGCCAACATTGCGATGGCCCGATGAGCTTTCTGATTTTGCGCGACGGCAAGGTCATTTTCGACGGCAACATTCACGAACTCGCGCAGACTCAGGATGAGTACATAAGGGAGTACATTTCGTGAGCAGTGGTCAGTGTACAGTGGCCAGTGGTCCGCAAGATCACGCGTCGGGCCGGTTTTCACTGACTACTGACTACTGACCACTGATCACTGACCCGTTTCTTCCCGCCATCTCCTTCTCCACGTCTTCCGCTTTCGAGGGCAGCGCCTCACTCAGCTTGATCAGCTTGCCGTCCCGGTCGACGTAAAAATCGTCTTCGATGCGCACGCCGAGATTTTCCTCAGGGATATAAATCCCCGGTTCGATGGTGAAGGCCATCCCTGGGCCGAGCGGAACACTGTAGTCTCCAGGGTCATGAACGTTGAGTCCGATATAGTGGCCAAGGCCATGAATGAAAAATTGTCCCAGCGGCTGGCCGTGCAGATCTTTGCCGTGCGTGTTGATGTAATCGAAGGCGACCTGGTAAAGCGAATTGGCGGTGCTGCGGGTCAGGCTCGACTTGCCGGATTGGAATGAGGCCATGGCCGCCTGTTGTGCCCCTAGAACAACGTCGTAGATTTCGCGCTGGCGCGCGGTGAAGTGACCGTTGATGGGAAGCGTGCGCGTGATGTCGGAGGCGTACATCGAGTATTCTCCGGCCGCATCGATCACCACAACGTCGCCAGACTTCATAATGTTGTCATCGTCAGAGTAATGCAGGACGGTGGAGTAGTAGCCCGAGCCCACGATGGGAGCGTAGGCAACCCGCTCGCAGCCACGCTTGCCCCACTCGTATTGCATCAGTGCGGCGATTTCTCGCTCGTTGACATTCGGCTTTACTGCCCGGAACGCGGCGAAGTGCGCCGCCACGGAAGCATCGACAGCCCTCCGGATCAATGCGATCTCTCCTGCGTCTTTCGTGGTGCGCAGCGACGAGAGCATTGGCTTCACATCCTGAAAAGCAAGATACGCGTTAAGCCGTTTCAGAAAGGCCAGGGGCTTCGACGACGGAGATGTCTCGTCGCTCAAAGCCACATCAGTGTAGAGGGTAGGACGGGCACCCGTAACAAATCGAGCCACTTCGTCGGGCAGTTGTCCCATATCTTCGACTCGATCGAAGCCGGTGATCTTCGGCGCTTCGGGGTTCTCGGCACCGAGCTTGGGACCGGTCCATTTCTCTTGCGTCAGATTTCTTGGAGGCAGAAAGAGAATCTCGCCGTAGGGACGCGCCGGAGTATCACTTTTTGCTTCGCTTGCCGAAGCAATCAGTAAAGCAGCGCCTGGCTCGTGCACGCCCGAGAGGTAGAAAAAATTATCGTCCTGCCGAAATCCATAAAGATCATTGGGCCCGTCGTTCTCCGTTGCGGCAAACAGAACTACGACGCCTCCTACTTTTTTGGCAAGGGCTTCCCGGCGGGCGTGGTAGTCGACGTTGGGCTGACGATCGAAACCAAAGCTCGCAGCGGTGAGGGAAAAAAGGCTGGCGACAAAACTTACTAGAAAAAAAGAAAGCTTTAATCTTCGCATCGTCTTGGTCGAACTCCACTTGGTCGAACTCCACTCGAGAAAAACATGCACGAGCGGTCCGGTCTGGAACCGCGCAAGCGTCAAGATGATCTAACGCTATCTCTGACCGCCGGTCGCGCTCTGTTTCGCCTGCAAGAATGAATCGACATTACTTTTGTCGATCAGGGCAGAACCAGTATCCACGAAGGAGGGGATCGGCGCAAAGCTATCTTTCGACCAATCGGTGTCAAGCGCGGCGGGCTTGTGATGATACAGGTTGTCAAGCATCTGCATCCCAACAAAGGCCATGGTGTAAGGTTTCTGCGCGATCGTAGCCGCGATGCCGCCTTTTTTAATCCAGTCCAGCGTCTCGGGATCGGTATCCATCGCCATCACAACTTTGCCGGTAATCTTATAGCTATTGAGGACGCCGGCAACTTCCTTTCCGGATTGCGCCTCCAGACACACGAAGGCGTCCACCTGATCTTTCTCCTTGCCGATGATTTGCGTTGTGGTATCAAAGGCGATGCGAGGATCTCCCTGAATATCGACCACGCGCGTAATCTTAATGCCAGTGGACGCGAGCGCGTCGCGATAACCGCGTAGACGGTCCTGCATATTGTGCTGATCGGGCATGGTGAAGACAACGACGTTGCCCTTGCCCTTCAACTCCTGTGCCAGGCGCTGTCCGCCACTCACGCCAACCTGATAGTTATTGGTGCCAATGAAGAACAGTCGCTTGCTGGCCGGAGCATCGGAATCCATGGTGATTACCGGGATTCCGGCTGCGATCGCCTTGTCGATGGCGTCCTTGAGCAGAGCGGGGTCGGTTACCGCGAGCAGGATGCCAGTGGCTTTCTGCTGGACTGCCTGGCCGATGGCGTCGCGTTCGGCCTTAGCGTCGTAGCTATTGGGACCAAGATAGTCGGTGCGCACTTTCATTTGCGTGGCCGCCTTTGAAAAGCCCGCACCTGCGGTCTGCCAGTAGGGAACCTGAAGGTTGGCCGCTACGAAGACGAAGTACTCGTCAGAATCGTGTCTGGAACCACAGCTGAGCAGCGCACAGATAAGAAACGCCAGACCTAGAAGAGAATATACCCTGCATGAGCGGAGCATTGGAACCTCCTTCGAGCCGCGGGGTCTGCTTCCCGCGACTTCAATTGTGCTGGGCCCCGATGGGAAACTTTGGCGAGTGGATTGTAATCGAGCAGTCAAGCGAAAGGAAGGGAGAGGCTTAAGATGTCCCCGCGCCGGCAGGCGATAGTCAAGACACTGCGCTGCAAATTTCTATACTCCCACAGGAAATGGTTTGTTGTGAGGCTCGGCACTGAGCACGACTTCTGCGAAGCGCCCCTGCAGCAGAGACATCAAACCTGTGCACCAGTAGCCAAAGACGAACAACAGAAGAAAAGGAATGGTAACGTAGTTCTCGTTTTCGAAGGCGTAAAACACAGTGAGCGCGAAATAACTGCCAATGAGCAGTTCGAGCCAGGGCACCCATCCCAGCCGCCTGCGGTATTTGGTGGCGCCGACCTTGTCTTTCTTTGATTCCACGTGATATTTGGGCGTGCGAGCGAAAGCGCTCTCCTTCCCAATTAATGCTTCGATGACAGCCTTGGTGTTGGTGATGGTTAAGCCGATGCCGAGGGCCATTAACAACGGCAGGTAGAGCAAGGTGCGCGGCCAGCTCTTGGGAAAAAGCTCGCGTTGCGAAACCAGATAGAAACTCGAAATGGAAAACGTGGAGGCCAGAAAAAGGGGCAAATCGATAAACAGCATCTGGAACCATCCCTGATAAAAACGGATGATCATGGCCGGCAACATCAACACCGAGAGCACGATCATCAACGGATAGCTGAGATTTGCAGTGAGGTGATACCAGGCTTCGATCTTGGTGTGCAGCGGCGCGTCGCTGCGCAGCACGCGCGGCAGAATTTTCTTTCCGGTCTGGATCAATCCCTTCGCCCAGCGCGCCTGCTGCGTTTTGAACGCGGTCATCTCTATCGGTAGTTCTGCAGGGCACTCGACATCCTGCAGGTAGATGAACTTCCATCCTTTAAGCTGGGCGCGGTAGGAAAGATCGGTGTCTTCCGTAAGAGTGTCGTGCTGCCAGCCGCCGGCTTCGTCAATCGCAGCGCGCCGCCAGACTCCGGCGGTGCCGTTGAAGTTGAAGAAAACTCCGCTGCGCGCGCGTCCCGAATGTTCGAGCACGAAATGCCCGTCAAGCAAGATGGCTTCGACCTGTGTCAGAAAAGAATAATTGCGGTTGATGTGCGTCCAGCGCGTCTGCACCATGCCGATCTTCGGATCGGTGAAATGATGAATGGTGCGCAGCAAAAAATCTTCCGAGGGCATGAAATCGGCGTCGAAGATGGCAACAAATTCGCCTTTCGCCGTCTTCAAGCCTTCCGCCAGCGCACCCGCTTTGAAGCCTTGGCGATTTTCACGGTAATGGTAGCTAATGGGATTTCCCAGCGCGGCATAGCGCTCGACCAGGTTGCGCGCAACTTCTACAGTTTCATCGGTGGAATCGTCGAGCACTTGGATATCAAGTTTTTCCCGCGGATATTTCAGCTTACAGATCGAATCCAGCAATCGCTCGACCACATATTGCTCGTTGAAGATGGGCAATTGCACGGTAATGCGCGGTAGGTCCTCGAAGTATGCTGCCGGCTCAGTGGTGCGATTTTTCTGATGTTTGTAATAGAGGTAAACCAGAATGTAACGATGCATCCCGTAGCCGGCAAGCAAGACAAGCACAATAAAATATGGGATCAGCAACGCACGATCGAATGCGTCAGTATGGTAGAGGCCCTGGAAAGTTTTATCCAACAGGTGCTGGCGGAGGTAGGGCAGAACGCCTTTAGGGGCGGCCCATGCGAGCAACGCCGAAGACAGGATGAGGTCGTAGCGGAACAAGCGGTCCAGTCGAAACCCTTATTCTACCGGATTCGGCACGGGTTCGGATTCTTCTGGCTGCCGAATGGCCCAATTCCGGGCCTACAACACAAGCTGGATGATCCCTTATTTGTCATCCATGATCAGCGGACAACGTGAACCTTGACTCCCAGTTTGAGCTTCTTCCATGCCCTCTCCGCGGTGTAGACCGGGGCTTTAAGGGATATCCCAAGCGCAAGGCAGGCGCGATCTCCCAAGGAAAGGCCGAGAGGTCGAGTCTGTATCGAAAGGTCACCGGCAATCCTAGCCTGTTCCTCATCAAACGGCAGAACCTCGCGAACCGGGCTGGTGGCATCTTCCCACGCTTGTTCGGAGGTCCAGCCGCGGCTCAATAACTTGGTTTGCACTTCGGCAAGATTTACTGTGCTGCCAACCGCCCGGGCCAGCAAGTGGGCAGTCAGTTTCTCGTTTCCTGATTCACCGTTAATGACCGCAATGATGGCGGAAGCGTCGAGAACCACTTTATTCATTTCTGGCGGCCTGACGGCGTTCCGCGAGCAACTCATCGACTAGCGACGTGCCGGGCTTTAAGTATCGCCGGGCACGTCGCTGCGCGCGCTCGATGCGGCGCTGCTGCGTGGTAATGCGCAATTCGTCGTCTTCAATCCGCAGCACGACCTCATCTCCCACTTGGATGCCCAGAGCATTCCGAAAGGAGGCTGGGATCACGACGCGGCCATTCTCATTCACACGGGTTCGCACTTCTTCCATGGCACACTCCGACTCGAATGACACAAGTGTAACATACTGTCACAGGAGCGGGTCTGTGCCCGAGATCTCAGTCCTTGACCTCTGATGCAAGGGGTGTCATACGAATCAAATCGCTGTTAGTTTCTTTTTCCCGCCAGTGGAGCATTCACACACTCTTCGGCTTTTTCCAAAAGAATTTCCAACTCCAGCGCGAAGTTCCGGCGGGACTGAGCTTGCAATCTCCATTGATCTTGGATGGATGCACATACGCGCGGAATCAAGTCTTCGAAGCGCTCGACTGCGTGGGTGAAGTAGTCAACATCCTTCTTCAGCAGTCGAAGGAATTCTGCGTCGCCACTAGCGGACATGAAACACCTCCAATTGCGGGAAAGTCTGATATGTGCAATTCCCTTGCCAATACTACATAGACTCCGTGGAACGCGAACAAAGGCTGTATTTTCACGACGCTAGCATTTCGCCAAATTGCATACTAGATCGCTACTTCTTTTATCAACACATACGGGGCGATCGAGTTGTGATGAGTGTAAAAATTTCGGCGAGGGCGACTTTAGGCAGTATTTCGTGCGAAAAATTGCACTAACTTGACGTTCTGCATGTATACGCCAGTACGACAGAAGTTTCTGCCTGACGTTGGGGAATGCTCCAATAGTTGCTGAGAAGTCGATTCTTCTCGTCGTCCGATAGTAAGCGGAAACCATGCCGCTCATAAAATCGGATGGCCCACTCGGCCGCAGCCCAGGTACCAACCAGCAACGGCCCCGTGGCTTTGCCGACCAGCGCGCTGAGTAGCGCACCGCCGATCCCACGGCCCTGATGAGATGTCCGCACATATGCATGGCGGATCAAGGTGGCGTCCCGCACCTTCTGAATGCCCATTACAGCAATTAGGCCGGTGGGCTCATCCCATCCCCAGAAGGTGACCCCCGCGGCGATCTCGGCTGCGAGAACGGATCGCGTCATGTAGGGTTCGTGCCAACAATCGGCCGGGATCACCCCTCGGTAGGCCTGTGCCGCCTCGTTGATGATTGCGTGCACGGTGACAATATCCGCTTCGGTGCAGCGCCGGATCATCGGAGGTCCCTTCGATCTGCTGCACTCCATTTGACTCTCTCCTTTCGCTAGTCTGGCCTGGTTCTACAACCGGAAAGAATGAGGTCGACCAGCGAAGTGGCGAATTTCTCTGTGAGCGGAGCATGGCCCTGCAACAACCTGAACGTAAATGCACCGCCGAGCGCATCGATAACCAGGTCGATATCAGTATTGGCGCGAAGCTCGCCACGTTTCACCGCGCGTCGCAACACGCGTCGCGTCACTTCCCGCCGCCGTTCTGCAAACTCAGCCAGGAAGGCGGGGCGCGTCTCTGGAGCAATCTGCGCTTCTGCAATCAGCCCGATGAATGCCGGGCCTGCGACTGTCCGCGTCTGCAAGCGCACGACGGTATGGGCGATAGACTTAAGATCCCGTGCGACGTCCCCTGTATCCGGGTCTCGGAGCTCGCGGCTGGCCACGTCGAGATACATCTCCATGCATAAAGCAGCTTTGGTTGGCCAGCGCCGGTAAAGAGTGGTCTTCGCCACCCCGCTCTCGGCCGCCACCCGCTCCATGGTCAATCGCGCATAACCCTCTCTGCGCAGAATCCGAGTCGCCGTGGACAGCGCGCGCTGCCGTGTCTTTGTTTTTTTGCTGAACCGAAGATCGCCGCTTACTGGCAGCCTGTTCGCTGATTGTTGAAACATATTAACGCTACGCTACGTAGCGTTCAGTTTATAAAAATGAAATTCGCGCTGTCAAGGGGCAAAAAAAGGGGGAAGTCTCTCAGGGACAATTGGAGGGTGCGCGGATGGGGTGCGGCCCTCCTTAAAGTAACTTGATTTGCCGACGAATTCTTTCGATAATGGCCTTGTACCGTGGCGGGGAACCGTTTACTTGCTGTCGCAACGGCCTCGGAAGTTCCGGGGCCGTTTGCATTTTCAGACAGCGGCGAAATCGAGGGCGGCTGTTACTTGCTCGCGGGTGCGATTAGAGGCACGTATTACTCCTATCGCCCGGAGCTAGTTCAGGAAGTACTGCCGATACAGCGTATCCCTCTGCGCTGGCCGAAATCCCGCGTCGCGGATGATGCGGCGCAGTTCTTCTTCGGTGGTGCAGTTGTTGACGCCGGCGGCGCGCACTACATTTTCTTCTAACATCACCGAGCCGACATCGTTGCCGCCGAAGCGCAGGCCTATCTGGCAGACCTTGAGTCCTTGCGTGACCCAACTCGATTGCACGTTGAGAAAGTTCGAGAGATACAGGCGGGAGATGGCGAGCACTTTCAGGTATTCAACCGCGGTGGCTTCATCCCAGTGGCGTCCGCCGAGGGCTGTGTTGTGCGGCTGAAAACTCCAGGGGATGAATGCCGTAAAGCCTCCGGTTTCTTCCTGCAGATCGTAGAGTTGCTGGAAGTGGTTAATGCGATTCTCATAATTCTCGCCGACACCGAACATCATGGTCGCGGTGGTACGCATGCCGATTTTATGCGCGGTACGATGCACATTGATCCAGTCGTCGGTCAGGCATTTAAGGCGGGCGATTTTATAGCGGACTTCGTCGTCGAGAATTTCCGCGCCACCGCCGGGGATGGAATCGAGTCCAGCATCGCGCAGGCGCAGAATCGTGTCACGGATGCTGAGGCTGCTGTACTCGGCGATGGCGATGATCTCAGACGCCGAATAGCAATGCAGGTGGACTTGCGGAAAACGTTCCTTGATGCCGCGCAGCATCTTCTCGTGCCACTCGATTTTAAGATCGGGATGCAAGCCGCCCTGCATCAGCACGCCTGTGCCACCGAGTTCGACAGTCTCGCGAATCTTTTCATAGATGGTATCGAAATCGAGGATGTAGCCCTCTTTCGCCGCCGGTCCTTTCAGCGGGCGATAGAAAGCGCAGAAGGTGCAGTACTCGGTGCAGAAGTTCGTATAATTAATGTTGCGGTCGATGATATAGGTGACCACGCCCTCGGGATGCAGCTGTCGCCGGACAGCATCGGCTTCCATGCCAATGCCGATCAGGTCGTCGGAGTTGAACATCTCCAGGGCTTGCTGCTTGGTGAGGGACATGATCGCAGCTCAATTCTAACGGAGGACGGCCGCTGGCTCCAAATTCCGGGACGCGGGATCAGTCCGCGAAAAGGTGAACTACAAAGGGCGCGAAGGCAACGAAGGGAAACTCTTGGGGCGATTACTTTTCTTCATCCTAAGGTATTGGATTAGCGACAGGACTGAGCCGAGAACTGCTATCCCTATAAGGATAGCCAGCGCAGGGGCATAGTACTGCGAAAAGAAACGCAAGATATGCCGGCCGTAAAGAAATCCCAGGCCGGCGGCAATGGTGTAGCGAACGCCGCGGCCGAGGGTTAATGCCCCTAGAAATTTTTTTGGCGAGTACTGCAGCGCGCCTGCCGCCAGAAGAAATGGGACGAAAGGAAACGGCGGCGGCAACAATGCAGGAACAGCAACGGCGAAGAATCCCCAGCGTTCAAATGTTTTAGCAACTTTTCTGGCTTTTCTTTTCGAGAGCTTGCGTTCCATGGTTTCTTTGCCGCCCTTGCGTGCCAGCGCATAAGTAATGTAGCCGCCGATGACTGCGCCCAGCGTCGCCATCACTGCGTAGTAGGGCCACGGCTCGTGATGGCGTGCAGCTAACCAAATCGTCAACACGTCCATGCTTCCTGTTAGGGGGATCATAGAATTGTCAGCAATTCCCAGCAGAATTAACCCCGGCCCTCCAAGCCGGCGGAGCCGCTGCCAGATCGGAACTGCGAGCAGCGGATTTAAATGGATGGGCATTCAGCCACGAAGGAACTTACGAGTGGAGAATTACGCTAAGTAAATTTCCGTCAGACAATTGCGGCTTTTGCGGCGCCCAGAAAATCAATTTCCGGGGCAACGGGCAACGCCCCGATCTCGGCCGCATAGCGATAGAACAATTGCAGACCCTCGAGGCAAGCCGCGTCAAGTTGATAGTAAATGTTCTCCATGAGGTAGGAGCGCACGTCGCTCTCTTTGAGGCCCAGTCGCGGCGCCCACTCGCGGGTAATCTGGTCGAGGCTGAAAGGTTCAAGTCCGTGGTCACGTGATCGTTGAAACACCTCAGCTAAATCCAGCGACTGTCCTTCCTGTAGCGATTCCTGCCGAACCGCCCAGAAGGCAAAGACAAATGGTTTGCCCGTGTACCGAATCCATTCCTCGGCAAGATCAAGCGTGAAGTAGCGCGAGCGGTCGATCTGCAGAGCAGGATCTCCGATCACGAGTCCAGCATCGTGCTCGGCTAGCATTCTGTTAATATCCGGTGCCATTGGCGTGAATATCCGGTCGCCGCGGAGCCATTTTGCAAACAGAATCTTGGTCAGGGCCACCGACGTCATGGAAGACGTATCCAGAGCCACAGTATGAATCTGTTCCAGCGGCCTCTTGCTCACCAGCAGAATCGAGCGCACCGGACGGCGCGACGCGATCGCGATTCCAGGTAACACCATCAGTTTGGGAACCGAGGCATAAGCCGCTGCCGGGATAATTCCAATGTCGGCGTTACCGGTTTCAAGTGAGCGGGCGCAAGCCGAAGGCAGCGTATAAGAAATATCGAACTCGCTGCCAACTTCGCCGTGCTCGAAGTCCCACATCAGGGGAGCGGTGTTGAGGTAGGAAATCGCGGAGATGCGCAGACGTCTCATTCCTGTTTTGATTTTAGCAGACTGTTTTTGACAGTCCCTTGTGACGGCTTCCCTTGACACTCCCCTTCGCGATTGACTACATTCCGCCAGCCTCGCCATATTGGAGTTTCGACTTGCCCAACGCCTTTGCCGCATCTTCATCTGCAACTCATATTCTGGAATGGCTCGCTGTATCGCTCACCCCCGGTTTGGGGCCGACGAAGGCGCGGAAACTGGTCGAGCACTTCGGTAACGCGGAGGCGGTATTCCACGCATCTCTCACGGAACTGGAAAGCACAGGAATTAAGGCTGTTTCCGCGCAGTCGATTGCGACTGGGAAATCAGCGGAACTGGCGCGGGAAGAAATTGCACGAGCAACGGCTGCCGGGGTAGCGGTGGTCTCACTGGAGGATCCCTGTTACCCTTCGCGCCTGAAAGAAATCTACGACCCTCCTTTGGTGCTCTATGTTCATGGAAAACCTGAGGTGCTGACGCAGCCGGGGATCGCCATGGTAGGTACGCGCCACCCCACTCCGTACGGCTTGGGGATGGCTGAGCGTCTGGCCTGCGATCTTGCGGCGCAGGGGTTGGTGATCATCAGCGGTATGGCCCGCGGCGTCGACACCGCCGCCCACCGTGGGGCGATCGCTGCCAAAGGCAAGACAGTCGCGGTATTTGGCACAGGCGTTGATGTGATTTATCCCAAAGAAAACTCACGTCTGTCGGAGCAGATTCTCGCACTGGGCGGTGCGCTGATTTCCGAGTTTGCGATGGGAACCTTTGCCGCGCCGCAAAACTTCCCGATTCGCAACCGGATTTTGAGTGGCATGTCCGTCGGCGTACTGGTGGTGGAAGCCGCGGAGTACTCCGGCACGCGAATCACGGCGCGTTGCGCGCTCGAACAAAACCGTGACGTTTTTGCCGTGCCCGGCAACGTCACCAATAAAAATTCATGGGGGCCCAACACGCTGATTAAGCAGGGCGCGAAGCTGGTCGCCACTTGGGAAGATGTGTGGGAAGATTTGCCGCCGGAAGTGAAGCTGGCGCTGACTCCCCCACCGTCGCCTGAATCCGGCGGTGCCTCTTCCGCATCTCTATTCCCGGACGAAGGGCTACCCCCGCATGAAAAGCGAATCTTGAGCCTGCTGAAAGCCGACGAAGCTACGCACATCGATGAACTGGTGGAGCGCCTGGAAACGGAATTATCGTCGTCGGAAATCTTCGCGGCGCTGTTCGAGCTGGAGCTGACCGGCAAAGTAAAGCAGATGCCGGGGAAGAATTTTGTGAAGAGCTTCTAAGAGCAGTTGTCAGCTTTCAGCTATAAGCCATCACGTGGTGGGAACGGAGGCAGACACGTGCAGAGCTTCAGAAATCTCAAGGTGTGGGAAAGAGCACATGCGCTGACGCTGGACGTTTACAAATCAACGAAACCTTTCCCGAGAGAGGAAACTTTTGGATTGACGAGTCAAATGCGTCGATCAGCAGTCTCGATTGGCGCGAACATCGCCGAGGGAGCATGCCGTAATGGGGACTCAGATTTTGCACGATTTCTGCAGATGGCTGCAGGTTCGGCGAGCGAACTGGAATACCATTTAATTCTCGCCCACGATCTAGAGCTCCTGAAAACGGTTGAATATCAGCGGCTTTCGGACGCGGCCATAGAGGTGAAACGAATGCTGGCGTCGCTGATGCAAAGGCTGAGAGCTGATAGCTGACAGCTGAGAGCTTTTCACCCGTAACTTGTTGCCGCCGTCCCTTTCGTGCTAGCTTCGAAACTATTCCTAAAGAACTGAGGTTGAGTTGGTAAAGAGTCTAGTCATTGTCGAATCGCCGGCCAAGGCGAAGACCATTCAGAAATATCTTGGCAAAGGCTTCTCGGTCGAGGCCTCGCTGGGCCACGTCAAGGATCTGCCCAAGAGCACGCTCGGGGTGGATACAGAGGATAAGTTTGCGACCGATTATGTCGTTATCCCCGGCAAAGAAAAAGTTCTGGCCAAGCTGAAGAAGTTGGCAGGTGGAATGGATGCGATCTACCTCGCGCCTGACCCGGATCGCGAAGGCGAAGCGATCGCTTCGCACTTGGCCGGTGAACTCGACGGCAACGGAACGCACGGGAAGAAAAAGAAGAAGAAAAAGGAAGACACTGACGCCCCGCCGCGAATTCAGCGCGTTACCTTCAACGAAATCACGAAGCGCGCCGTGCAGGCGGCATTCGAACATCCCCGCGCCATCGACCAGAACCTAGTAGACGCTCAGCAGGCAAGGCGCGTGCTCGATCGGTTAGTCGGCTACCAGGTTTCGCCGCTGTTGTGGGATAAAGTTCGGCGCGGGCTTTCCGCCGGACGCGTGCAAACCGTTGCGCTGCGACTGATCGTGGAGCGCGAACGCGAAATCAAGGCGTTCGAGAAAAAAGAATACTGGACGATCGACGCGCACCTGGCCGCCAGCAAGCCGCCGGCATTCGACGCGAGGTTCCTGGGCAAAGGCGAAGAAAAGATCGAGGTCACGAACGGCGAGGATGCGGAAAAGATCCGCGCAGCGCTGGAGCAGGCCGACTGGCTGGTCCGGTCGGTCGATAAGAAAGAACGCCGCCGCAATGCTGCGCCTCCGTTCACGACCAGCAAATTGCAGCAAGACTCGTCCCGCAAGCTGCGCTTCAGCGTGAAGCGCACCATGATGATCGCGCAGCGACTGTATGAGGGCGTGGAACTGGGCGAAGAAGGACTGGTTGGCCTGATCACGTACATGCGTACCGACTCGACTCGCGTTGCGCCCGAGGCAATTCAGGAAGTACGCGAATACGTCGGCAAAGAATACGGTGCGTCCTATCTTCCCGAAACTCCAAATACATATAAAGAGAAGAAGGAAGCGCAGGCGGCGCACGAGGCCATCCGGCCCACGTCGGCGATGCGCCATCCCGACCAGATCAAGCAATACTTAAAAGAGGATGAATTCAAGGTCTACAAGCTGATCTGGCAGCGTTTTGTGGCGTCGCAGATAATGCCAGCAGTCTTCGACCAGACAACGGTGGACATCGACGCAAAAACTAAGAACGGCGACGTTTTTTGGTTCCGCGTGACTGGATCGGTGATGAAGTTCGACGGTTTCCTGCGAGTTTACGAAGAGTCGAAGGAAGGCAAGGATGAAGAAGACGAGGAGCTGAAGCACAAACTTCCCGCGCTCGAAGCTGGACAAAAACTCACGCTAAGAGAGTTGAAGCCCGAGCAGCATTTCACCGAACCCCCGCCGCGCTACAACGAAGCGTCACTGGTGAAGGAACTCGAAGAACGTGGCATCGGACGGCCATCGACTTATTCCGCCATTCTTTCGACCATCCAGGAGCGGCAATACGTTCAAAAGCTCGGGGGAAAGTTTACGCCGACTGAAATCGGATTGGTGGTCACCGACCTTCTTGTCGAAAACTTCCGCGATATTTTCGATGTGGCGTATACCGCTCATCTGGAAGAAGAACTCGACGATATCGAAGAGGGCAAAGAAAAGTGGACCGACACGCTTGCGGAGTTCTACAAGAAGTTTCAGAAGGACCTCAAATATGCCGAAAAGCATATGGAGAACATCAAGCGGATGGAGAAGCCCACAGACGAGAAGTGCGAGAGCTGTGGGGCGCCGCTGGTGATCAAGTGGGGCAAGCACGGATCGTTCTACGCTTGCAGCACCTACGATAAAGAGGATCCGAATACTTGTAAGTTCACGAAAGAGAATCCGATCAACCTGCCCGATCTCGATTCGGCCGATGTGCAGGAGACCACACAAGAAGAGTATTGCGAGAACTGCGGGCGCGTGATGGTGCTGAAGCGCGGACGCTTCGGGCAGTTCATGGCCTGCACGGGCTATCCGGATTGCAAGACGACGCGGCGCCTCGACCAGGGCAAGAAGGTTCCCGACATTCCGCTCGATGAGCTCTGCCCGAAGTGCGGGCGCAATATGATGATTCGCCACGGTCGCTTCGGCGAGTTCACGGCGTGCAGCGGATATCCGGAATGCAAATACGTGAAGCAGAATTTTATCGGGGTAAAGTGTCCAGAGTGCAAGGACGGCGAACTGGTCGAAAAGCGTGCCCGCAAAGGCAATACTTTCTATGGCTGCGGAAATTATCCGAAATGCAAGTTTACTTCGGCTCACAAACCGATTCCAGAAAAATGTCCGAGTTGCGGCGGCGAGTATCTGGTCGAGAAAAATCTGAAGGCCGGCCCGGTGATCGCGTGCCCCAACAAAGAGTGCGACTACGAGCGTCCGGCGCCGCCGCCTGAGGCTGCAGCCACCAGCGCGTAGTCCAAACTAAACCCGGAATTCTTATAATGGAGGAAGCCATGGCGAAGAAACCGACCGCTACCGATGCTCAACTTATTCTCCAACTCTACGATCTGCGCCGCGAAGCGGAAATGCGCAAGGCGCGCAACTGGTGGTTCGTCCAATTTTGGCCGAAGAACGCCGACGATTTCATGAAGATAGCCTTTACCCCCGGCTCGCCAGAAAATAATTGGCTGCGCCAGGTGTCCGGCTACTGGAGCATGGCCGCGTCGTTTGCGCTGCACGGAGCGTTAAACGCCGACTTATTCCTGCAACCTGCGGTGAGCGGGGAAATGTTTATCATGTTCGCGAAAATTCATCCTTTTCTAAAGGAACTGCGCGAAAAGGCCGGCGATCCCGAGATGTTCGGCACGATTGAGAAGGTAATCATGAGTTCCAAGTATGGACGCGAACGATTCAAGTTCATGCTCAAGCGAGTCGAAATGATGCGAGAGAGAATAGCCGGCGCCAAAGCTGCGGATTAGTTTGGATAGTCTCGCGTGTCGACACCGTATTTCCGCCTTTACCCGCGGGGCACAATCGATCTGTGAGGCACCGTCGCGTTTCTTATCGCGAAGCTACGGCCTGCGCTGAGTGGCAGGCCAGCCAAAACGATAAATTCCACTTTTGCGTACTCGTCACATCCACTGCCTCTGTTATCCTACTCGGTTGTGCGGATGATCTGGTGGTTCCTGATTCTGGGTATAAGTACGCTGGTGGTGCTGTGTGTCGCGATCGCGTTGTACATCCGATTGCGGCGCCACTTGCAGGTCGCACACGCCGCCCAAGAAGGAACATCCAGCGAGGTAGTAGGCGAGCGCCAGCCGCGCGACGTTGAGCAGTGACGCTTCGCACTGAATTCGGAGGTCTCCCCATGGCAAAACCGGCGGTTCAAAGTTTGAATAACCAGCGGGAACACGCTTTCGCGTCCGAAGGCGTGAGGCAGGTCGCCCTCGTGGTTGGCGGCAGCTTGTTGGTGGCATTGTGCGCCCGCATCACTATTCCGTTGCCTTTTACACCCGTGCCGCTCACAGTGCAGAACTTTGGGGTTCTTCTGGTCGGCCTTCTCCTCGGCAGCCGTCGCGGATTTGCCGCGCTGGCGCTTTATCTTGCCGAAGGAGCGATGGGTATGCCTGTCTTCAGCCCGATTGGTCCAGGTGGGGTTGCGCAACTGTTCGGACCCACCGGCGGATTCCTGCTGGCCTATCCGCTGGTTGCAGGCCTTGCCGGATATGTGATGGAACGTGGTCCCAAGACTTTTGCTCGCGCCGCGCTGGGCGGCCTTCTGGGTGAAGCTATACTTTTCACCGGAGGCTTGGCCTGGCTCGCCGTTCTCACCCATTCGGTCGCACAAGCCTTCCGCTGGGGACTGTACTGGTTTCTGTTCGCAGAGGTTATCAAGGTGATGATGGCAGCTGCCATTGCATCTCGCTGGCAGCGGGTCGCCAAATTAGCGCACTAAAGAGTGCAGGAATTTGTTTGGAGTCTAAGAAATGACTGCAGTCTCGGAACAAGAAACGAAACATTCGAGTAGTAACCCGTCATCACAGGTGCGCGAGATTTCCATCGCGCACAGCCCCGATTCCGATGATGCCTTCATGTTTTACGGTCTGGCTACGAGTAAAGTTCGCGTGCCAGGACTGCACTTTACGCACACCCTTTGCGATATCGAGACTCTGAACCAGAGGGCGCGTGAAGGCGTCTACGATGTCACCGCCGTTTCGTTTCACGCTTATCCTTATATTCAGGATTTGTATGCGCTCATGTCATGTGGTGGCAGCGTGGGCGAAGGTTATGGGCCAATGGTCG
The DNA here is from genome assembly GCA_963717205.1 of uncultured Acidobacteriota bacterium. GTDB lineage: Bacteria > Acidobacteriota > Terriglobia > Terriglobales > Acidobacteriaceae > Sulfotelmatobacter. The sequence goes on from CAVQVP010000006.1 coordinate 320,758, forward strand.
TTTCGCCGCGTCCGTTCACCCAGAGTGAGATCAAAGAAAAACGCATCGCTGTTCCAGGGACGCTCACTACCGCGTATCTGGCCCTGAAACTTTTCGCTCCCGGAATCCAAACCGAAGTCGTGCCCTTCGACCAGATCATTCCGCAGGTGCTCGAAGGCAAGTACGAAGCTGGGCTCATCATCCACGAAGGCCAGTTAACCTATGACAAGGCTGGACTGCACCGCATCGTCGATCTCGGCCGCTGGTGGCAGAAGATGACGGGACTACCGCTGCCGTTGGGAGGCAACGCCATCCGCCGCGCGCTCGGCGCCGGCCTCGTTTCCGCCGTGAACACCGCGTTGCGCGACAGCATTCAGTATGCGCTCGAACACCGGGAAGAAGCCTTGTCCTACGCCATGCAGTTCGCCCGCGATCTTGACACACAAACCGCCGATCGCTTCGTCGGCATGTACGTAAACGAGCGCACGCTCGACTATGGTCCGGACGGCCGCGAGGCCGTCGTACGTCTTCTCGATATGGGCCACAAGGCGGGGATCATTGGGCCTGAGGCGCGCGTGGATTGGGTGGGGTAGAGCTTCCAGCCTCGGTGTTGTTGTGCGCGGCGGTTGGATTGTCACCAAAAGGTAAGAACCAAAAGCTAAGAGCTAAAAGCTTGCTTCCCCAAACACTTCTCATCGACGCCGACGATACGCTTTGGGAAAATAACATTTATTTTGAGCGGGCTATCGCCCACTTTATTTCATTTCTCAACCACCACGAGTTTTCTCCCGAGCAGGTGCGCGAAGTTCTCAACGATGTGGAGCGCGAATGCGTTGTGAAGCACGGCTATGGCCTGCACAGCTTTGCCCACGCTTTGGTAGATACATTTGAGCGGCTGAGCGTCCAGCCAGTCACGCCGGAGTTGCACGTCCAGATCAATAGTTTTGCCCATACCATCGCTGACCATCCTATAGAATTCCTGCCAAACGTTCCTCAGACCTTGCAATATCTTTGCACCCGACATCGCCTCATCCTGGTGACCAAGGGTGCGATGGCGGAACAATCTGGAAAGATCGAACGCTCGGGATTGAGACAATATTTTGAGGCGACCGAAATCGTGGCGGAGAAACATTGCGATGCGTATCGAGAGTTAGTCGATAAGCACGGGCTCGCACACGATTCCACGTGGATGATCGGAAACAGCCCCAAGTCTGACATTAACCCGGCGCTAGCGGTCGGATTGAACGCGGTGTTCGTTCCCCACGGCGATACCTGGATTCTGGAACATGAAGAAGTGAACGCCGCCGCTTCATCGCAGCGCCTGCTGATCGTGGGCAGCTTCGCCGAGTTGCGCGAGCATTTCTAGCGAAGCAGCACAAGGATTCTTGAAGGACCGCTTCGGCCGCCGGAATCAGAGTCGGTACTTCATTTAAGCCGCGCCAACACTGCACCAAACTAACCAACAACCGTTTCTCGCAGCAGCGATTGCCGCATGTTACGCTCATTTTGGCTCGCGCTCTCGCGACGCTCATCGTGACCGTGGAGACCAACAATTTCCGCAGGCTGTTGCGCACCGTGGAGGCTCTCTCCGAACTGGGGCCCGAACTCACGGCGGAGCGCGAATTTTCAGACACATCGCGCCGCATGCTCTCCGCCGTAATGGAAGCGGCGGGAGCCCGCGAGGGCGCACTTTTCGTCTTCCACGATAAGCCCACGATGCTGACTTCTGTGGCGGCGGAAGGCTTCACCATGCTGCCCGAGCCCGCCTTCATTCCCTTACTGCCCAAACATGCTCACGCTCTCACGGCGGCGCACGGACCGATCGTGCTGAACGCTTCCACCTATTCCATTTTTCTCAGCTCCAATGGAAATGTTGCGCCCGAACTCTTCAAATGCCTGGCGCCGCTAAAGGCGGCCGGCAAACTGTCCGGAGTTGTGGCCCTCGGACGGCGGCCTGGGGACGCAGCGTACGAATCAACCGAACTCGATGCCATGGACCTGCTGTGCAACTACATTGCGTTGGCGGTGCAGAATCACGCGCTGACGCAAACGCTGGCGCAGCGCGTTACCGAAAATTTGCGGCTTATGGCTTCCCTGCACGGCTTCTACGACACAGCGCTCGAAGCCTTCGCAACCGCGATTGACGTGAAGCATGTCAACATTCATGGCCACTCACTGCGCGTCGGCCGTTATGCCGCGGCGATCGGCGAGGCGATGGGCTTCGAGGCGGGCGAAGTGGCCGCGCTGCGCAGTGCAGGATATCTGCACGACATTGGCAAAGTAGCCGTCGACCGCCGCTTGTTCGGCAAGCCTGGAGCGCTGAATCCCGAGGAGTTTCGTGAGATGGCAGATCACACCGTAGTGGGCCACCAGATCGTCAGCAGTGTACAGTTTCCCTGGCCTAAGATTCACGAGTCGGTGCGCTGGCATCACGAACGCAGCGACGGCTCCGGTTATCCCGACGCTCTCGCTGGCAACGACCTCCCTATGCCAGTGCGCATCATGGCCCTGGCCGACACCTTCGACGCGATGACTAGCACGCGTCCTTATCGCGAATCACTTTCCCTCGGCAGCGCGCTCAGCGAGCTTGTACGCATGACTCCGCAAAAATACGATCCCAGTGTGGTGCAGGCTTTGCTGATTCAGGTGCGGCGCGATGCCGTCGGCAGCAATCGAGTTCCGCTCCTGGCCGACCATATGGCGGTTAACATCGCCCCGGGCGACGTCGACCAATTGGCCGCCACTCTGCAACACAAGGTTTCGCGGGGAAAGTTGTATTTAACCTAAGGCAGGAATTGTGTATGTCCGTGACTCCGAATAAGGTTGCTCAGCTACGTGAGGAATTCGTAGGCGCCGATTCACTCGCTCTTCTAGAAGTCTCTCCGAGCCTGGACGACCGTTTCATGACTAGTTCTTCCGAAGTCATGCACTCTGACGATTACGTGGAATACTGCCGCGAGGTCGCTCGGCACCTCAGAGATCCCCACGACTTGGCGCTGAGGGGTAGGGGCAAAAAGGCGATTACGAAAATAATCCACGAGCGCATCATCGAAGCGGTGAGTCTCGGATCTGGCGATGACGTCGTAGATATCGGCTGTGGTGATGGAACGTTGCTGCGGATGGCAGAGCGCGCTGGTGTCAGGTCCGCGTGCGGCCTGGTGGCCACCGACGAGGAGGTCAAAGTGCTCCGCCAGCTTGGCTTTAACGTCAAGCAGGGGTTCACGGACCAACTTCCCATCGCCGACAAGAGCGCATCCGTCGTCGTCTGCAACAACGTGCTGTTAGTAGTTCCGAGAGATAAAATTTCTGCCAGCTTACGCGAGATTCATCGCATCGCAAAACCTGGCGCGCGCATATTTCTTGGAGAAATTCCTTTTGTTCAAACGCCCGATCCAAGTCCGAAGTCCGCTAACCGGCGGGAGATCCTCTCCCACCTGTACCGGAACAACGGCATGAGAACATGGTTCGGGATGCTGCGAAGAATGGCCTACTGGCAGATCATGGGGAAACCTGCCGTAATTCGGAGCGGCACCGCCGTTTCTTTCTACGCCTCTGCCCCGGAGTTCATCGCGTTGGCGCAGGCTGCTGGCTTGCACCTAATGCGCTATTGGCAACATGAGCATCCAAATACCCGCAACAACTACCTATTCCGAAAAGCTGAATAGTTCCCAACGCCTCGGCGGATGGCCTTTCCAGGCAATCTGGTCACTTCCGCAACCCGCGCAATCCGCAACTTTCCCGCCGGTTTGGGTTGATAATAAAGAGCACCGCCCCCAGGAATCTTCATGCCTCGCGGCCGCACGAAATTCGCCATCTTTCTGCTCTCGCTGAGCTTGGTCTCGGTGACCCTGTCGTGTGTCGTGCCACACTTGCTGGCCGCAAAGAAAGAAGATCGGAATGAGGCCCCCTCCGGCGCCGGCGATCAGAGACGCGCGCTCCACGCGCTCAATCGGCTTACCTTCGGCCCACGCCCCGGAGAGGTGCAGCGAGTCATGGCAATGGGCGTCGATCAATGGATTAACCTGCAATTGCATCCCGAAAAGATCAACGACAGCGCGCTGAACTCCCACCTGGAGCCCTTTCGCACTCTGCACATGAGCTCGAAGGAGATCGCAGAAAACTTTCCTGACCCGCAAGAGATCAATCAAGTGATGAACGGCAAGAGGGCGATGCCGTCTGATCCGCCGCGGCATGCGATCTATGAGGTACAGGTAGCCCGCGCTGAAGATCGAAAGGATCGCAAAGAAGAAGCAGCCAAGGGTGCAACCGTGGCAGCCGTGGTGAAAAAAGTTGCCGGCGCACCAGCCGAAGGGGGCGTGGCGGGGGCGAGCGGATCATCAAGCGGACCATCAAGCGGATCATCGGAGGTTGTGAGCCCGGCTGCGTCGGGCAACACCGCGAACGGCGCCATGAGTGAGTCGATGAGCGAATCTTCTGCGAACGGGGCTTCGCGCGATGGCTCTGCGGCGCCAGAAGCTCCGGCGAAGCAAACCCTCGAGGACGAGGAGCAGGCGCGCCTTCGTGAGCAGCAACTTTACACCGACCTCGAAGTCCAGCAACTGGCGAACCTTCCGCCAGACCAGCGTTTCAAGAAAATTCTTAGCATGTCGCTGACTGCGCAGCTCACGCTGGCCGACTCTCTGCGCGGAGGAAAAGGGCAAGAATTTCTGGAGGGGTTGAACCCAAGGCAGAAAGAAACACTGCTTGCCATGAACAACCCAGCTGGCGTTGTAACCGGCGAATTGACGCAGACAAAACTTTTGCGGGCCATCTACAGCGAGCGCCAGTTTGAAGAGGTGATGACAGATTTCTGGTTCAATCACTTCAATGTGTTCCTGGACAAGGGACTCGACCGTCTGATGCTCACGAGCTACGAACGCGATGTAATTCGCCCGCATGCCCTCGGCAAGTTCGAAGACCTGCTTGTAGCTACGGCGAGGAGCCCGGCAATGTTGTTCTACCTGGACAACTGGCTGAGCGTGGGGCCGAACTCGCCGCAGGCTCTGGGAATTCCACTGCATCCCGGGCCTTACTGGCGGCCCAATCCGCGCCCGAATCCGAACAAGCGCCGCAGCGGCCTGAACGAAAACTACGGTCGCGAGTTGCTGGAGTTGCACACCTTGAGCGTAAACGGCGGCTACTCGCAGCGTGACGTCACCGAAGTGGCCAAAGTTTTTACGGGATGGACCATCGACCAGCCCGCGCAAGGCGGCGGCTTCAAGTTCGATGCGCGAATGCACGAACCCGGGCCCAAGTTCGTGCTTGGCCGTCGCATCAAGCCCAAGGGCGAAGGCGAAGGGTTGGAAGTGCTTCACCGGCTGGCCGTAAGCCCGCAAACAGCACACTTCATTTCGTTGAAGCTCGCGGAGCGCTTTGTTTCCGACAATCCGCCGCAGGTTTTAGTGGATCGCATGGAGAAAACATTTCTGAAGAAAAAAGGCGACATACGCGAAGTGCTAAACGTGCTCTTTCACTCCGCTGAGTTTTGGAACAACGAAACCTATCGTGCAAAAGTGAAGACGCCCCTGGAATTTGTGGCCTCCACGGTGCGCGCTACTGGAGCAGAGGTGGAGGACGCATTACCCTTGACCCGGCAACTCAACAACATGGGCATGCCTCTTTACGGCGCGCAGCCGCCAACCGGTTATTCCATGAAGGCGGAAACCTGGGTGAGTTCTTCGGCATTGCTCAACCGCATGAATTTCGCTTTGGCCATGACGGGCGGGAAGATCAAGGGTGTTAAGGTGGATGCGACGCAACTCGCGGGAAACAATTCCGCGCCTTCGGATTCCTCGCTGGCACTCTCGAATCTGGAAATGAGTTTGGTCGCGGGCGGCGTGTCGCAACAGACGCACGACTCGATCCAAGCCCAGATTGAAGCGGCAGAAAAAAACAGTACGCAGCCGAAGCCAGGCAACAAGGCCGGACCTCGCAAGCCCGATGCGGCGGCTCGTCCGCCGGACGTGAACACGATCGCGGGTTTGTTGTTGGGTTCGCCGGAATTTCAGAGACGCTAGCTCTGAGCTATTAGCTGTTGGCTCTTGGCTTTAGCCTGAATCCCACGACAACGGCCAGGACCGAGTGCAAAGTACAAAGCACGAGAAAGCTGAGAGCTAAAGGCAAAGAGCCAGGAGCTGTTTGTTATGTTCATTACTCGTCGCGTTTTTCTTCGTAACGGCGCACTCAGCATCATCGGCACGGCCGCCGTGCCAAGCTTTCTGGCTCGCGCTGCATGGGGCGCGGCTCAACCGGGCACACGCAACAAGCGACTGGTGGTAATTTTTCAGCGTGGCGCCGCCGACGGTCTCAACATCGTGGTCCCGCACGCCGAGCCGCAGTATTATGCCATGCGGCCCAGCATCAACATTCCGCGCAAATCGGTAATCGATCTGGATGGACTCTTCGGCCTGCATCCTTCTCTCGCGCCGTTCCAGCCGCTGTGGAATCAGCGTCACCTGGCAATTGTGCATGCGGCTGGCTCCCCCGATCCCAATCGCTCGCACTTCGACGCGCAGGATTTTATGGAGTCCGGCACTCCAGGCATCAAGTCTACGGAGGATGGATGGCTCAACCGCTCGTTGCGCAACCTTCCGAGCCCCCCGCAGAAATCAGCCTTCGAAGCGATCGCCATGGGCCCGTCGATCCCACGCATCCTGAGCGGCGCCGAGCCTGCCATCGCGATGAACAATATCATTGACTTCTCGGTCGGCGGACGCGGCGCAAAAGCTTCGCCGGTCGCGAACGCGTTTGAGGCGATGTATGACCACTCTGCCGACGCCGTGCTACACGGGATCGGTGAAGAAACTTTTGACGCGGTGAGGATGCTGAAGTCCGCCGATCCGTCGAAGTACAAGTCCGCGGACGGCGCCGATTATCCCAAAGGACGCTTCGGCAACAGCCTGCGCCAGCTTGCGCAACTCATCAAGGCGAATCTCGGCGTGCAGGTGGCGTTTGCCGATGTCGGCGGCTGGGACCATCACGTGAACGAAGGCGCGACCGAAGGTCAGATCGCAAATGTCCTGCGCGACTTCTCACAGTCACTCGCCGCTTTCTGGACCGATCTCGGAGATCTCGGCGAGGACACAGTGGTTGTGACCATGTCGGAATTCGGCCGCACCGCACGCGAAAACGGTAACCGCGGCACCGACCACGGCCACGCCAACGTGATGTTCGTTCTAGGCGGGCCAGTCAAAGGCGGCAAGGTCTATGGACGTTGGCCGGGCCTCAATCAATCGCAGCTCTACGAGGGACGCGATCTGGCATTGACCACGGATTTCCGCCAGGTGCTCGGGGAAGCCGTAGTGCGACACATGGGGAATAAGAATCTGGCGGCAGTTTTTCCCGGGTACGACAACGAGTTCGGAAAATTCCTGAAGCTTTTGAGCTAGCACACTGCACCCGGAACCCCGATAACGTGGGCGCATCGGTACTGTCCTAATCCTGCGTTGAAAGAATTTCTGCGATCTTCCAAACGTGATCGCTAAGCCCAGCTTCCATGGCCGGGGTGACACGCAAAGTCTGATGCACACGGCAAAAGTTATAGTAAGCGAAATGCAGAGCACACGCCGCCTTGAGGTTATCCAGCTTCTTGCTGTACGCATTCGTGAGGCGCGTGAATCTGCGGATCGCCATCCTCATCGTAAGGTTCTGGCGCTCTACATGGCTAGTCGAAATGTGAGCCGGATCGGGCCTACCGTCGCGCACCTTGGATATAACCTCCACGATTGGGGATGGGGAATACCTCCCCGCTGCATCGTGCTGCCCATAATCGCCGTACAGCTTGACTACCTGAGCGTAATCGGCCTGTCCTGCGAACACGTTCTCAACGCCGCGCTCATAAAAATGAAAGCCATCCGTGGTCAACTGAAAGCGCTCGGAATGGGCCAAGCGCTTGCGTAGATCATTAAGAAATTCGTAGGTCGTTTCCCGAGTGCGCTTGCCAACGGCGAAACTCGGAATCAGTTTTGTCTCTTCATCCATCGCCACAAACACCCATACATCGCCAAACTCGGCGGGATCATCATCCTTAACGTGACGCGCCTTTTTCGCCACGAAGGTCCAAATTTCGTCCGATTGAATGTAATCGCAATGGAGATTTCGCATCTTGCGATCTAGAAGCTGGATGCAGCGTTCGCCAGCGAGTACCAGCAAACGAATAATAGTGTCACGGTGCAGCCCCGTAATTCGCTCCGTGCTGCGAATACTTGTTCCTTCGATGAGCAGTTGGATCGCCAGCAAAGCCTTGTCTTCGGGCACGATCATTGCGCCAAAGAGCCGCTTGTGTGCCTCGGTGTACGTGCGGCCACATTGGGCGCAGCGGAATCTCTGAAGCCCGTTGCGATGCTTCCCATATTGGCGGCATTCGAGTTGGCAATCGTTGCATTTCATAGCTCAACCTTACAGCAAGCGCTTGCTGTTTGTCAAGGGAAAAATGTATAGTGTGGGAGTATAAAAGGCCCGCCGATCCCCATGACCAACGGGCCATCCAATACTTACATCTTGAGGGATGGTGGTGGTTTCGGTAAGATGTGGATGAAACCAGCCGCCGTCCAAGCGGTGTACATTGTGTGCTCCACGATGCGGTTTCAGAGGCCGGAAGCGGTGACAGCCGCTTTCGGCCTGTTAATTTATAAGCCTGAATTTTCCGTCTGTCTCTTCATAGCGCTTCTTGTTTCTTAGCGTGCCGCGGATCGCAATCAACTTGACAGGGCGACCGAGTTTCTCACTTACGGCCTTGGCAACGTCCTCGGCTGAGTGAGCGTGTTTGTCACTCATAAACTCATGCACGGCGCTTCCTACTTCCTTTGGCTTCTCCGGTTCTTTGTTGTGCTGTCCACTGTCACCTTTGCTTTCTGTCTCGTTCCGCTTGGGTGTTTTGGCTTCTCGTTTGGAGCTGGCCTTTTTTTTCGCCCGGCCTCGTTTCTTCGTCTTTGCTTTCGTTTTGTCCGGAGCCTTCGCCCTCGCAGGGTAGAACTCTTTCAGGCCCACGAATCCAGGTTGCGGAGGAACGAAGTCTTTTGAATTTTTGACGAGGGAAATCCACAGAACATGCTCCGGATCGCTGCTAGTCAACTTACAGCCCCCTCTTCGCAACACATCGACCATTTCCGCGAATGAGACAGCATGGCCGATCTTCTTTAGATAGCGACGTGCGGCCTCGGCGTGCGTCAGGCCAAAGAACTCATCGGGGCGTATTGTGCTTTTGCCGCTCGCCCCGTTTGTCGCGGGAACCTCCTGCCTATTAGACGGGGGGATCATCTCAAAACGCGCCTCAGCGCTGGATGCCTCTTGGCTCTCTACGCCAGCTATTCGCTCAAGATTCTTGATCGTGAAGCGCAGCCCATTAAGTTCGTCTAGTAACTTTCTCTCTTGGGTGCGCAACTGGTCCAGCGTGTCGCGCATTGAATCTGTCAATTCCATATCCAACCTCCACGATGCTTTGTGTGCTCCAACTCGTAAATAATAGGCTTCCGACATGTCGACAGTCAACTAAATATGTCCTGTAGATTACAGTAGTTACGGACATCGCTCTGTCGGATGATATTTACTAACCTCACTGACGAACAAAACTGGTGACGGTTACGGGTTTCGCAGGTTAGAGCTGAATGTACGAGTGCGGAACGGGAGGATGCTGTTGTTGCGAAATTTCTACCCTTGAACTTTACGCGGTGAAGAGTAAAATCAAAAACGATGAGGGCGAACGGTATCCCTTCCAAAGGAAACCTAAATTCGCCCCCGTCTCTACTCCGGTGATGATGGGTTCCACTGGAAAACGGCATCCAAAGCCGCTTTCCAGCCATTGTCACCGGACGTTCTCTTTTAGCTTACAACATCCTATCGCGCCGCCGTTAGTTCAATTTCGGTCTACCGCCCCGCCGCTCCTTACGCATCGCCGCGATCTTCCGGAAGTACTCAGGCCCGCGCTTCGCCGTTTCCTTCCCCCCTTTTTTCCCTAGGGCAGCAGCGGGGGATTCATCCATTAGGTGATCAGCTAGGCTAACGGCAGCTTGTAAAAGCTCACAAGCCCGTTCAGCCCGAGATTCCGGAAGTGTCGTGGTGAGCAGGATGCGATGCGCTTCAGCTATCATCATCCGAAGCGCACGGAGGTCATTTCGTCTTGGCATAGGGCAAACGTAGCACCGCCCCAAAACCGACGCAAGCGCTCGCTGTTATTTCTTCAACGCAAGTTTAGGACAAGGCCGGCGCATCTATTTTTCGCCTGCCTCCCACCGCATCATTTATAATTTCTGTTGCTGTTTTTCTTCCGGGAATCGGAGCTAGCATGAATACGCTGGCCGCAACCGAGAGTCCCCTGTTCAAAACAATTTCACGCACAGACAAAACGCGATGCCTTGACGTAGGCTGCGGACCCGCTCCGGACCTGCCCGAGGCAAAGGTGCAGGTCGGGCTGGATATCGACTTGGCTTCGTTGCGGCACAACCGCGAGCGCTATCCCGATGCTCACTTTGTTTGCGGAGACGGAGAACGTCTGCCGTTTCGAGATGGCGCATTCGACATCGTGGTTTCGCGGGTTGCACTGCCGCTGATGAACCTGAATGCTGCCATTCCCGAGATTTCCCGAGTGCTCAAACCCGGAGGCCGCGTCAGCCTGAACCTGCACCACTTCGGCTTCGTCTGGCGTGACTTGCTTCGCCGACTGCGCAGCGGACATCCCCGAGCGATAATTGGCGGCTTCTGGGCTATCTTCAACGGCTATATCTTTCATTTTTTTGGGCTCACTCTGCGGCAGCCCTTTAGCCGCCGCTGTTACGACTCTTTTCAAACGTACTCAGGCATGAGCCGAATTCTTCGCAAGCAGGGCTTCTCCGGGCGCGTGGTTGAAGGATACGTGATCAAAACGCAAAAAGCAGAGGAATCCGGGCTGCAGCGAAACAGTTAGATTTCAAGCAGCACGTCGCCGTTTTCGATCTTCAACGGATACACTGCGACCTTCATGTCGTGATCCTGTTCGGCCACACCCGTCTTCACATCCCACGCCCAGCCGTGCCACGGACACACGACCTTGCCACCTTCGATCATTCCCTGCCCCAGCGGTCCGCCACGATGCAGGCAGACGTTATCAATCGCGCTGTAAGTTCCATTCACGTTGGCCACGCAGATGGTCTTTTCACCGCAGGGAAATTCTTTGGCTTCGTCGGCTGGCGGGAGTTCGGATTCGGCGGTGAGCTTGGTGAAAGTTGGCATGCGTCTTTAAGCTTTTCGAAAGAAGTCGCCGAGCTTGCTCGGCGGACAGCCGAGGGCGGCTGTCCCCACATTTAAAATCTTGCTGACAGCTGACGGCTACTTCGGTTGCAAGGTTTGCGCGATCATCACCTGGCGCTTGAAATTCTCCAGCATATTCGGATCGAGACGAACCTCCGTGGGCTTCTTCGCCAGCGTCATGGTATCGATTTTGTCCTGCAGTTTGAGCAGCGCATAGAAAAGATTCTCGGGCCGCGGCGGGCAGCCGGTGACGTAAACATCCGTGGGCACGATTTTGTCGACGCCTTGGAGCACGGCGTAGGTATTAAACGGCCCGCCCACCGACGAACAGGCGCCCATCGAGATCACCCACTTCGGATCGGGCATCTGGTCATAAATTCGCTTAACCACCGGCGCCATCTTCAACGTCACTGTCCCCGCGACGATCATCAAATCGCTCTGCCGCGGGCTGGGACGAAATACTTCCGATCCGAAGCGTGCAATATCAAAGCGCGCGGTCGACGAAGCGATCATCTCGATCGCGCAGCATGCCAGACCAAACGTCATCGGCCACACGGCGGACTTCCGTGCCCAGTTGAAAACGTAATCCACCGTGCTGATCATGAAATTCTTTTCGAACTTGTTCTGCAGCCAACCCATGAGGTGCCCTCGATGAACAAATAATTATACAGTTCAAGAGCCCCCAAAATGGCGCGAGACCTTCTTGATTTGCCCCTGCGCGCGCCAGTCAGCTACAAATAGAGTTATCCATGGATTCAACACCCGCCGCGGTCGACCCGCGTACACGCATTCACAGTTTTCTCGTTAACGCGTGGGCTCACATCCGCACCTCGCAGTTCTGGATGGTGGCCATCGCCCTTTTCTTGCGCATAGCGTGGATCATTCTTGGGCACACTTACAAGATTAAGACCTCGGAAAACAATTTCAGCTTCGGCTGGGAGATGGGCCGGATCGGCGAGGCCATCTCCTCAGGTCGCGGTTTCAGCGATCCTTTTGGTGTTCCCACCGGGTCAACCGCATGGGAGCCACCTCTCTATCCGTATCTGATCGCTGGCATCTTTCACATTTTCGGCATGTATTCGCGAGCATCAGCTTTCGTACTGCTCACCATTAACAGCATTTTTTCTGCCTTGACCTGCATTCCGATTTTCCTAATTGCTCGCCGGATTTTCTCCGAAAAAGTTGCCGTCGGCTCGGCATGGACGTGGGCTCTTCTGCCTTATGTCATTTCGTGGTGCGTTCGCCTGGTCTGGGAGACGAGCGTATCAGCCTTTTTGTTGGCCGTCATTTTCTGGCTGACTCTTACCCTGGAAGAGAGTGACGGGCTAAAACGGTGGCTCTGGTTCGGGGCACTCTGGGCCATTGCCGCGCTGAATAGCGTGGTGTTGCTTTCGTTCCTGCCAGCCTCGGGACTGTGGGCCTGGTATCGCCGCGCCAAGCGGGGCAAGCCATCCTTGGCTGGTGTGGCGCTGGCTTCAATGATTTTCGTTGTTTGCATCGCACCCTGGCTAATACGCAATTATCGGACGCTCGGGAAATTCATTTTCATTCGTGACAACTTCGGCGCGGAACTTCGCCTGGGCAATGGCAACGGCGCAGACGGCTCTTGGATGGAGTATCTCCATCCCACTCAGGATCTTTACGCCCTGCGTCAATACGCTGCCATGGGCGAGTTGGCATACATCGACATGCGAAAGCGGCAGGCCCTGAATTACATTCGTGCCGATTACCCGCGCTTTGTAGGCCTGTGCCTGAAGCGCTTCGTATACTTCTGGGGCGGACCGCCGCGGCTGGCACAAATCTGGTGGCTGGCGGAGGTGAAGAACTCATTGTTCCTGGCGTCTTCCGTTCTGATGTTCTGGGGACTCGGAAGGGCTCTGCGTCGGCGCAAACCCGGCGCCTGGCTGCTGTTTTGGCTGATCTTGTCGTATCCGGCAATTTTCTATGTGGTCTTTTCCATGACGCGTTACCGGCGTCCGATCGAACCTGAAATAACCATCCTGGGAGTCTACTTGCTTACCGAAGCAAGCGACAGGAAACGAACGGCGAATTCACAAGGATGATGCACAACTGAGATTTAAAAGTGTGACTTAGAATCTATGCAAGAAACAATAAAATAGACGACGTGCAGGCTACGCAGCGTCCGGCAAAAACTCGACCGAGCATTTCGAGTTCGCAAACTCAATTTCTCGGCACTCCCTCACCAATCACGAGTCGCTTCGTCTAACGTCGTAAGGAGGAATCGCAATGAACCGCCATCGGCAATTTCCCACGTGGTTGGACGCCATCTTGGGAACTATCTGCGCCCTCTTCGTTCTAGCACTCGGAGCGCATGCCTCCGATCACCGTGGCGCATTCACCGAAGAGTTTCATCAGACTTATGCCCTCACCGCCGATGGCCGGGTGGAACTGGAGAACATCGACGGCGCGGTTCACATTTCTACGTGGGACCGGAATGAGGTCAAGGTAGACGCGCTGAAGTACGCCGACTCGAAGGACCGGCTCGATGAGGCGCACATCGAGATCGACTCTGGTCAAGACCATCTTTCGATACGTACCAAGTATCGCGACCACGATCTCAGTTTCAGCTGGGGCTCGCGCCATAATCCGGCGAGCGTGGAATATACGCTGACGGTCCCGCGCAGCGCGAGGCTGGACGAAATCAAGCTGATCAATGGATCGCTCGACGTAACCGGCGTAGCGGGCGAGGTAAACGCCTCATGCATCAACGGCCGACTGGAAGCGCACAATCTCTCTGGGCGCGCTGAACTTTCCACCATTAACGGCCGCCTGGATGCCAACTTCGATCAAATTTCCGGCGCCTCCGTGGAACTGAAATCGGTGAATGGCTCGCTGGAGTTGACGATTCCTTCCGACTCCAAAGCCGAAGTCGAGGCGAGCACAGTTTCCGGCAGGATCGAAAACGACTTCGGTTTACACGTGAATCATCATCGCTTCGTCGGCCACGACCTGCGTGGCGAACTCGGCAGCGGCGGCCCGCACATCAAACTGGAGAACGTAAATGGCAGGATCGAGATTCGCCACGCCTCCGACGGTCGAGCGCTAAGCCCGGTCAAGGACTTGAGTCATCGTGATAATGACGATGACGAGATCTAATGTGGAGTCTCGCGAGCTCGCGATTAAACACAGCGATTTGAAACGGCGCGGCTTTGGCCGCGCCGTAGCTGGATGCTTAAAACATTGGGGCTTCAGCCCCAGACATTTGGCGTCCCAGAGGCTCAGTAAATCGTATATCCCGGTGCCGGTGTCCGCAGATCCGGCTTCGAAGCCGTCAACAACAGAGCGCCCTCGCGCTTGAAAGCCCGCAGGTCGTCAAGACTGTGAAACGACTTCGTCTGATAATCGTCTGGCGTGGGCGTGTCATCGGGAATGCGGAATGCCTCCACATTCTCGAAGGCGTGTTTTTGCAGCAACTCAACGTATTCCGACTGTGAGCGCACATGCACCGGAACCTTGAGCATGTCCACCCATTGCAGCGAATACTGGTTGTCTTTATATAAATTGATCAGGATGAACAATCTTCCCCGCGGCGCCATCACCCGAAACAATTCCATCAGCGCGCGATCCTGGTCGGCATAGTAGTAGAACGACTCCACCGACAATACTTTGTCAAAAAAGTTTTCTTCCCATGGGATCTGCTGCGCCGATCCCCAAACGTAAAGCACGTTGTCAAAATCTTTCGATGCGGCGCGCGCCTCGCGAATCATTTCGTCGGAAACATCGATCCCAACCACCTGGCCGAAACCATCCGGCCCTTCGCCCACCAGCCGCGCCAGCAGCCGCGTCGCCCATCCCGAGCCGCACCCTAAATCAAGCACCCGCTCGCCCGGACGGAGGTTCATCCTCCGAATCGTCTTCGACGTAATGTCGAGATGGTGCTGCTCCATCTTCGGGCCTTCGCCTGCAGCGGCCCAGCGATTGAATTCCTGTTGTAGTTTTTCATCGGGAGTAAGTGATTTTTCCGGCATTTCAGAGTCTCTATCTTCTTCTACCACAAGAAGAAAATAGAGTGAAATATCCTATAGGATATATTCGGGATTTCGACTTGGCGGGTAAACGATTCGCGGTTCCAATCCTCAGCCCGCGCCTGACTTGCTAAAGATGGTGAAGCGATGAGCAAAGCAACTTATCCTTTGAAGCTCCCGCTCTCGATCAAGAAGGCGGCGCAGCGTCTGGCGCAGGAAGACGGCATCTCGCTGAATCAATGGATTGCGTCGGCGGTGGCGGAAAAAGTTGGCGTGGTGGAGACTGCGGCGGAGTTTTTCAAGAAACGTGCGGGCCAGAATACCGGCGACCGGCTAATGGAGTTTCTGCGCAACGCGCCGAATGTTCTTCCCGAACCTGAAGACAAAGTAAGGTAAGCCGCCCGCGGAACTGGCCTTAGCCCAGCGATGGAATTCGTGCTGCAGTAGTTCGTCGGGAGTCGGTGATTTGTCAGGGATAGTTCGCTCTTTTACCGGAGCATCTTTCGCACAAATGCTTCGACGTCGGAGAGGCTTACGCTCCACTCAGAAATCGTCTTTCCTTCTGTGTTTTTCGTTTCGCGGTCGCGCACGAATGAAAATGCATTCTCGACCGAGAACGCACGCGGTAACTGGTTGTAGAAAAGGAGCTGATCCTGAACGAAAACCCTGTCTCCTGCCAAATACATCGGCCACCATACAAGGTGCGTCGCGATTTCTGGGCCTAAGTACTCAGTGATAAGCGCGGCCCTGTCTTTTCCATCGAGCAGTACTTCGACCGCGTGCCGCCATTGCCTCTGATAGTCCTCTTTACTCCACTGGTACAGGCTGGCGATGAAATGCTCCTTGGTGTTGCCCAAAACCAAGAGGCCACTGGCGGCCGGCGTCGTCCGGTCCTCGTAAGGGTAGAGCAAGGGTTCCTCTTGAAAATCAATCGAGAAAGGCATTCGTTAGGCCTTGATGCATTAAAAAGACGCCACCACCTCGTCATATGCTACAGTTTTTCTCCTTATGGCGACACGGCCTGACAATACACCGCCAGAACCCGGCCCCGGCTCTTTCTACTGCCCGAACTGCGCCGCGGAAGTAAACGATCCACTGACCTGCGGCGACTGCTCTGCGGTGATCTGCCGGCGTTGCGGCACACCGCTGGAATCTCCTGACGAACTCGGAATCGGATAATGGAACCCACCGTCGCTCTGTCTTCCTCCGAAGTCGCAAGCGCGAAAACGAAACTGGTCCAGCCCACCTTGGTTCGCGGACTCAGCCTGCTCGATTCTGTGCTGCTTTTAGTCAGCGGTATCATCGGCTCTTCGATTTTTCTCACGGCGAAAGATATCGCCGGACCTTTGCCGCAGCCCATGCTCTTCTTGCTAGTGTGGGTCATCGGTGGCGTAATTTCGCTCTTTGGCTGCGCGGCCTTCGCCGAACTGGGATCCATGTTCCCCGAATCCGGAGGGCAATACGTCTATCTGCGCGAGGCATACGGCGATCTCGTGGCCTTTCTCTATGGCTGGATGCTCTTCGCCGTCGCCAATGGCGGTACCATCGCAGCTCTCTCTGTCGCGTCTGCCGCATACACGGGACAAGTCTTTCCCATAGTTTCGCAAGAGCATGTCGTGATCTCTCTCATTGGCATTACGATCACGCGCGCTCATCTGTTCGGTCTGTTCCTGATCGTTATCCTCACTTATGTAAATGTCGTGGGCCTGCGCTGGGGAGCGCTGCTGCAGAATCTCTCGACTTGGACGAAGTTCGCGGCGATGGCCGCCTTCGTCGTTCTTGGATTCGCCATCGGCAAAGGCAATTGGTCTCACTTCCAATCGCACGGCGTCGGCCTAAGCATGGGACTTCATCCTGCGCAATTAATCTCCGCCATGGGCATCGCGTTAATCGCTGTCTTCTGGGCTTACGACGGATGGGTCTACATCACGTGGGTCGCGGGCGAAGTGAAAGACCCTCGTCGCAATGTACCGCTCGCCATGGTGCTAGGGGTGCTCGTGGTCGGCGCGATCTACATGGCGATGAATGTCACTTATCTTTACGCGCTGCCGCTCAGCGAAATCGCGCGGCACGAAACCATCGCCCACGCTGCCGCAGCTGCGCTGTTTTCTCCTCATGCCGCAGTCTGGCTCTCGCTCATGATTGCGATTTCGTGCTTCAGCGCGGCTGCAACGTGCACGCTCTCGGGCGCGCGCGTCTATCTCGCCATGGCGCAGGACGGCGTGTTCTTCAACCGAATGTCGGTCATCCATCCCAAATGGCGCACGCCCGCCTTCAGTCTGATCGGACAAGGAATCTGGGCCGCGCTTCTCACCGTCAGCGGCAGGTATGATCAGCTTTACACCTATGTCATCTATGGCATGGTGTTGTCTTATACGTTGACGGTGATCGGAATGTTTCTGCTGCGCTGGAAGCGTCCCGACATTCCGCGTCCCTACCGCTGCACAGGATATCCGTGGCTCCCCGCGATCTATGTGCTCGTCGGCGCAGCCTGGACGCTGAACACGATCGTCACGCGCCCCGCTGAGGCTTTCTGGGGTACCGCGATCGTGTTGGTCGGAGTTCCGGGATACCTGTACTGGAAACGTGGCAGCCGGAAAGCGGCGGCCAAGGAGTAAGAAATCACATAGCTTCGAAAATTCTTTCTGATGCCCTTTAGCCGAAGTCTTTTATGACGCGGGTAACTTTATTTGCATGCCCCTCTTGCAGTACCTTGGTGTAGTGACTACCGGTTCGTCGTGGGCGCCTGGGCGCCTTTTCTCTGGAGAATACATGAGTCGTTCCGTTGCCCCTCGCTTGTTGCTCGTCGGGTTCCTCATCCCTGGTTTGTTCACAAGCTGCAATCGCGATCCCAATGTGCGCAAGCAGAAGTTTCTGGAAAGTGGCAACCGCTACCGCGATCAGGGCAAGCTCCGCGAAGCGGCCATTCAGTATCGCAATGCGGTGCAACTCGATCCCCGCTTCGGGGAAGCGCACTACCAGTTGGGCGAGGCTTACCTTAAGCTGAAGGACTACAACCCCGCCTATGCCGAACTCTCCCGCACCGTCGATTTGACGCCCGACAACTATCCTGCGCAAGTTGATCTGGCGGACCTGCTGATCTCATCGCGTAATCGGGACGGCTCCCTGAATCAGGACCACCTGAAGCAGGCCCGGACCCACTTGGACGTTTTGCGTGAGAAGCAGCCCGACAATCCTGACACGCACCTGGCCTGGGCCAACTATGACGCCGCTCTGGGGAATGTGGGGTCTGCGATTCAGGAGACCCAGAAAGCTATCGCCGCCGATCCCGGCCGACATGATTCCTATTTGAGCTTGGCTTTCTTTCAACTCCGCGCCAACCAGCCCGATCAAGCCGAAATTAGCTTCAAGAAAGCAGCAGCGCTGGGCCCAAAGGTCATGAGCGCTCAACTCGCCCTTGGAGTTTTTTACCAGTCGCTGAACCGCCTGCCGGAAGCGGAGCAGCAATTCAAGCATGCCATGGAGGTCGATCCCAAGGATCCGGAGCCGCGCGCCGCCTATGTTCGGTTGCTAATGGCCGAAAACAAGAAAGGCGAAGCGGAAGCCTTTCTCAAGAAAACTAAGAACGATTTCCCCGACAATTCCGAAGGTTACCGCATGTTGGGCGATTTCTATTTCGCCAACGGCGATCTCGACCGGGCCACGGTCGAATACGGTTCTCTGAACCACGATCATCCCAGGGATTTTCAGGTCAAGAAAAACTACGTGCAGCTTCTGATCTTGAGGAACCGTCTCGACGAAGCCGGCAAGTTGAACGACGAAATCCTGAAGGTAAATCCGCGTGAGCCGGATGCGCTCGTCTATCGTGGCGAGATGCAGCTTCAAAAAGGCGATACTGCGGGCGCGGTCGATTCTTTGCAGAAAGTGATCAAGGATGATGCCGCGAATGCCGTCGCCCACTATCGCCTCGGCCTCGCCTTTGAGGCGCAGCACAATGACGCCCAGGCGGAATCGGAATTGCACGCGGCGGTGGACATACGTCCCGATCTCACCGACGCACAGCGAGCTTTGGCTAATCTCGAAGTGCGCCGGCGCGACTTCGACGCGCTCGCACAAACTGGGGAACAAATCATCCGCTACGCGCCCAATGCTCCCGATGGCTATCTTACGCGTGCGCTGGCGGAGATGAACCGGCAGAAATATTCCGAGGCTGAGCAGGACATCCGCAAAGCAGCCGAGTTCGCTCCGGGAAATCCGGCACCCTACGTACAGATGGGCAACCTTTATCAACTTCAAAAACAATACGCGACAGCCATCAAGTCTTATGAGCAGGCACTCTTTCGAGATCCGGCATCGACTGCCGGGCTTCAGGGAGTAATGAATTCGTATCTCGCTCAAAAGCAGTTGGATCTGGCCATTAACGCAGCCAAGGCGCAGATTGAGAAATCGCCCAACAGCAGCGGATTCTATGACCTGTTAGGCACCGCGCTATTCGACAAAAAGGATTTCAACGGCGCCGATGCCGCCTTTCGCAAAGCAGTGCAGCTCGACAATAATAATTCTGACGCGCTCATGAAGCTGGCGCAGACGCAAGCAGCAGAGGGTTCCACCGGCCAGGCTCTGGCGACCTATCAGCAGTCAATCAAGGATCATCCCAAAGAAGTCCCGTTCTACATTCTTGCGGGAATGATGTACGAATCGCAGAGCAACTGGGATCAGGCCAAAGCCATGTACCAGCAGGCACTGAACCTGCAGCCGGATAATGCGCTGGCCTCAAACAATCTCGCCTACTTGATGCTGCAGCAGGGCGGCAACGTGGACGTGGCCCTCGCCATGGCCCAAACCGCGCGCCGCGGCATGCCCGACTCCCCGAACGCGGCCGACACCATGGGATGGGCGTATTACCAGAAGGGCGTCTATCAATCGGCAATCGATATGTTCCAGGAATCGCTGCGGCTGAACGAGAAAAACGGTGGCGCCGACGATGCGACCGTGCACTACCACCTGGGACTCGCCTATCAGAAAGCTAACCAACCAGCACAGGCCCGCCAGCAACTGGAGCGGGCCTTGAAGATCAGCCCCAATAACAGCGACGCAAAAAAGGCACTGTCGGAGCTGCGCGGGTAGGTGACGGCGGAGCGCCGATAAGCGGCTGCCAGATCGCGATGAACGCTGAATTCGTGCGGAAACGCTTGCCTGGGAAGAAAGATTTTCAAATTCATTTCTTCCCTCATCGGTAACAGGAGCAGGCTACGAGTATCGACTCGGGCAATGTGCCTAGGCGCCATCTAGTCAAAGACCGGCGGAGCCAGGCACGGTTGTGAGATCGATTTGATGATGTCATCCGACCTCTCTGTTCCGCTCGCGTCTTTCATTCCGTCAGCCACGCTGAACTCGACTTCTACTCTGATATATGGAGAATCCTTATACACGTACGTTCCTTCAAATCTCGTCACCGATGCAAATCCTGCCTGAGGCTTGAAGACCTTCAACAATTCCTCCCGCTTCATACCTACATGAATCGCCTCCATCTGCTGAAAAGCGATTGCAATCCACTGCTCGTGGTCGCTGGAGCTGCACTTTGGCACATCGGCACTCGATGGAGCCACCATCAAGCAACACAACAGTAGGGTGGGTATCTTCATGTCGTCTCCTCAAGTCACTGATTTGGAAGTGTCACGCTCGCACTGACCCCAGACTTGCTGGCCTGGTATGTCCACAGCCCGTTGGGAGTGCTGAAGTAAACCTCGCGCGTTATTGAGAGAGGACCCACCAGGTTGACTGGTTGCCCTCCATTCGAGCGTGGACAGATATATTGGCAGTATTGTGTGGCTGTGAAAGAGTTTGCTTTATATGACTGCTGGAATCCCGCATAGCTATGCGTATCTCCTGCCGTTCCAGTAGTCCCGGGAATCTGAGTTACTACGGCCCGAGCGAAAGACTGACCACGTCAGACGACATAACCCGCGGTGCAATCTGTCTAGAGTCCTGGTGGAGGACACCATTTTGTTCGCCCACGAAATTCTCCTGCAACAGCAGAACCGCGACAACTTGCAGCAGAGTAGCGGTTGCATCGGACGTGCCTCCCGAATGGTTCGACTTAAGGGGCGCGCGGGCGCGGATGTGAAGAGTTGCGCCAGGGTCGAGTTCCCTCAAGCTGCCCGTCACCGACTTCGAGCCGTAGAGAGATATCCCCTCCAAGGACCAGCGTGCGTTCCGGGACTCTAATTGCAGTGTGATGTAGGAGGACATGTATGAGTAAGGAACTCGCGGATTCTCGGGTTCAAAATCGGCCAGATTAGGATTCACCGGAAGTTCCAACTTTCGACTGCTGATGTTCCTAAGTTCTACATCAAAAATAACGGAAGATTTCTGCCGTGACGGATCAGCGGCGACGGAGAAGAGGCTCATGGTGATAGAGTTCGCCTGCGCGACGGGTCCGTTCCCACCAACCCCTCCTCCGGACGCTGAGCTGGTCATGGGTTCACGTGCACGCTCCCGCGGGACTACGTCAGTTAAGTCGAGTGCTGGAGGTGTCACCTGCAGCCCCGCGAGGATCATGGCAACTAAACCGATTACGGAACGCACGACACCACCTCGGAACAAGAATGGTAGGGAGAGAAATTTATGCAACCTTGAAAATTACAGCTCGCGTCGTACTGCACGCCACATGGCTGAACCTGCGTTGCCGACAGTATAGTGTTTCTGTCCCCCGTGAGCGTGGTTGTTAAGCCGTTCGCAAGCGTCTGAGCGGCCTCTAGGCCGGTCGTGGCTTCGGCAACCGTTCCCAAATTATTTGCTGAATTGTCCTGGGCCACTACATACTGTTGGTAGTGGCTCTGCACAGTCCCAGACTCATGCCGGATTGCGTCAGTGAGTAGGTTGCTACCGCTGATAAATCCCGTTTGGGCGGTCGAACTATAATTGCCACACTGGGCCTTGTAGAACGCACTCGAAGTGTTCTCTAGGTCGGGGCTGATTACGTAGAAATAGGCTGTGTAGTTATTCGACGCATCTTTGCTGGAAATTGAAGTTACATAACTGTAACCGTTGTTTGGGCCGTTATCACTTATTTGAGCGGTGTTGAACGAAAAGTATTGCGCCAAGCAAAACATTCCGACCGCGTCGCCAGTTTGTTGCGGCGGGCTTGCCACGCTAATCGTACACCCGTCGGCGCTGAAGTTATTGTTTTCTGCCGTTGGCGACACGGCCGTGAAGGCGAAGCCTGTTCTGTTGTTCACGGTTATGCTGGCGCTTAGCGGAGTCGACGAGCTGTTCGCGGTCACGTTCACCGTGCCGCTGGTAACCATCGCCCCTGACCACGTAAGACTGGTGGTGTCTGTGGTTCGGGTGACTGGGTTGCCGCTGCCGGCGGTGAATTTCCAGCCATATACAGTGGTGCCGGACGGCGCTGTGACCGTACATTTGACGGAGCCGCCCCTGGTCACTGACGGGGTGCAGCTCAAACTTGCCACCGAGACCGGCTGGGTCGGGCCGAACACCGTTACCAAGCAGTGCGGCGGATTCGCCCTTTGCAGCTGGACCAGAGTGCTGCCCGTAGCGCTGCCCACCCCTACCGTGTGCAACGTGCGATTGGGCAGAGTGGCAACGGCCGTATCGCTGCTCGCCCAAGAGTAGCCACCACCGGTGACGTCCGCTTGGCCTCCCGAACAGGTGTCGTTGGCATAGATGTAGTCGTCGTTGTTTATCCCCACAGCGCCGAGGAACGGGTCGGGATCTAGTACAACCCCATCGTATCCGCAGCACGATCCGCAGCCGTAAGCGGCATGGCCATATGTCTTATCGATGACCAGCTTGCCCTCGTAGAGCTGTCCAACATAAGCGTGGTCGAGGTCGCGCAGTTCATACGAGCCGGTCATCGTGTCCGGCGGCAAGGTGTGGCCATCGGAATCTGGAACCTGATCATGCACCAGATGTCCGACGTCGAGCCACAATTGCTGACCGGGCGAGAGCATTTTTTCCATCCTGTACTTGCTCTTTCCGCCATTGTAGAAGAGCGTGGCCTCGGCGGCGGTCGATTCAAAGCCTGCGTTTCCGGTGGTTATGAATGTGTTGTGAGCGGAATCCACGTGCCACATGCCGCCCGCCCACATGCGGCTCAACACATCGGAAAACGGCGTCGCGGATCTACGATCATGCTGTCGGCAGTTTCGCTCATTCCGCGAGCACGCTCAACGAAAACAGCGTGCCGCTGTCGCAGTGAAACTCTGAATAGTCCCAGACAGCCCCGCTGTGGGCTTGGGCGACTCGATTCAGTAGCGCAAGCAAGGGCACATTTTGCTCAGTTTCTATTACCATTTGCGGTTGCGCCTTTTCGCCGCAGCTACCTCGTAGACAAATCGGACTCGCACCGCCCTCGAATGGCGCCTCGGCAAGTCCAAGCTTCGCGGCTGCCGCGGTCACTTCGGGCAGTTGACGTATGCGGTCGAGGACTCCCCTCAAGGGCATGCTTTTGTCCCAAGTGAAACTCCGAATTTGCACTTCGAGGAGAGGTGGTACGACACCATCGGGAAGAAAGACAACAACGCCACGCTGCACATTCCACTTAGACTTGGGCCCGAGTTTTGCAACCAAAGCAATGGCGGTCTCAAGGTTAGTGCCTGCCGGAACGTCCACGGCTCTTGCCGGGGGACGGGAGCATCCCTGGTTCGAGCCAGCGACGCCCCCTGAGAGACCAGCGTCCTTAACTAGCGTAGCGAATATGGTTGGCGCAGATCCGCGCAACTGTAGCTCAGGAAGCACTGCACTCAAGGATGAGGAGACAGGTGCCTGGGCACTGGCGTTCGGGATAGTCTGAGCGCCAGCGAACCACACCATAAGAGATAGTGCCGCAGGTATAAGCTTCGTCATATTACCCTCACTGGAGTTTTTCTTCATGGCACGGTAATGGCGGCCGTCACGTTTAGGGTTCCGTTGAAGTTTCCCTTTGTGTAATGGACAGTAGTTACCAGAGGATAAACAGTGGATCCTATCTTCATCGTCATGCTGTAGTCGAGCGCCTGGTTGTCGTTGTTTGTCGGACAGAATTTTGGGTACGTGCCCTTCCAGGCTTGCGTATCGTTCCAGGCTTGCGTTGCGAAGTTAATCGCCAGCACCACTGGAGTTGGACCAGGAGGCACCGAGATATTCGTGAATACCTCAGTCCCTGTAGCGGCCCCGTTAAGGAGCGGGTTGGATTGCTGGTCCAGGATCTCGTAGGCGAAATTCTCGTAGACGCCGCAGTAGTTGCTCTGGATGACCTGCCCGTTCAGGGCGACGACATTCCCATTAGTGACCGGAACTATCGGCCCTTTGCCCCCGGGCGCGCCAGCGACGGTGACAAACTGGAAGTGCGTTGGTATTTGATCGAAAAAGTTCTTTGAATTGCTCTTCTGGCCACCCGACGTCACCGTGACAGCCTGATCCCCCCCAGCCGAAGAGGAGTTTGTTGGGGTGAAGGTCGCCGTTATCTGTGTCGACGACTTAACACTCACGCTCGACACGGAAATGTTTGACCCGGCACTGACCGTAGCTCCCGAGGCAAATCCCGTGCCGGTTACTGTCACATTGATCGCTGTGCCAACCAGGCCTTGAGCTGGGCTTATGCTCGTAATGGTCGGCATCACCGAGACCGGCTGCGTCGGGCCGAACACCGTTACCAAGCAGTGCGGCGGATTCGCCCTTTGCAGCTGGACCAGAGTGCTGCCCGTAGCGCTGCCCACCCCTACCGTGTGCAAGGTGCGATTGGGCAGAGTGGCAACGGCCGTATCGCTGCTCGCCCAAGAGTAGCCACCACCGGTGACGTCCGCTTGGCCTCCCGAACAGGTGTCGTTGGCATAGATGTAGTCGTCGTTTTCAATCCCTGGCGGGCCACCGAACGGATCGGGATCTAGTACAACGGCATCGTAGCCGCAGCACGATCCGCAGCCGTAGGCGGCATGGCCGTACGTTTTATCGATGACCAGCTTGCCCTCGTAGAGCTGTCCAACATAAGCGTGGTCGAGGTCGCGCAGTTCATACGAGCCGGTCATCGTGTCCGGCGGCAAGGTGTGGCCATCGGAATCTGGAACCTGATCATGCACCAGATGTCCGACATCGAGCCACAATTGCTGACCGGGCGAGAGCATTTTTTCCATCCTGTACTTGCTCGTTCCACTATTGTAGAAGAGTGTGACCTCTGCGGTGGTGGCTTCCGTGCCTCCGTTTCCGGTAGTGATGAATGTGTTGTGCGTGGGATCGACGTGCCACATGCCGCCGGCCCACATGCGGCTGAGGTCTTCAGAAAACGGCGTCTGCAGGCCGTACCGGTTGCTCTTGTCGTAGCTGACGGCAACTGCGACTAAATCAGCTCGGCGACCTGTGTAAGCAAGTTTCAATGTGCCCCAGCTCGCGTCGGGTGGTATTTGACCGGACTTCTGGTCATCCGCCAGGTTGATGACTTTCACCTCACCCGGCGATAGAGCCAGAGGTGACAGCGCAAGTTCTCCCGACTTCGCATCGCTGCGCCAGTCCACGGACATCGCAACCTGGGTAGGGGCTGGGCCGGCGTTGCGCAGGAAGATACGAGGGAGCAGTTGCGTCCCGTTGGGAAATCCCAATCCTTGATCCGGCTGGCTCAGGGCCATCATGGGAGCTAGCAGCACGCGGCCTTTGGGCTGGTCATCTGGCTCACGGTCGAACATTTTCATCATGGCCGCCAGACCTGTGACTTCGTCGAAAACAATCTGCGTGGCGGAAATCAGCTCCTTGCCCGGCAGCGAGAGGCTGAGGCCGCCCACTGCGCCGATGCTGGACGGTCCAAGCACCTCTGCCATATCGATGCGCTTGGTCTCGCCTGGACCAAGGCTTATGGCGATGGGGCGATGAGAGGCGAAAGCGGAAGAAAGCGCCAAAGTGCCGCTTACCATTTTCTTCAACGGATTGCTGAGAATTAGATAGTCTGTCGAACTGGCAGCGGGAAGCCACCACATTCCCTCGATGCCGCCGGAGTTGTAAGTCGGTCCATTGTCTTGACCGTCAAAGTGAAAATCGATCGGCTCGCCCTCGTGGCGAACGATGGTTGCGGCGAAGAGGTTATCCGGATAGAGGCCGTCGAACCGAAATACCACTGACCCGAAGGGGCCGAGGGTTTTGCTACTTTGCTGCGGCCGCGGTCCGTAGATCGAGGGACACGACGTGTTGTGGCAGTGATGGTGACGGGCGCCAGCGGCGTCTCCTGTCCAGTGCTTGCGCGTAGGACCGGAGTTACGGTCAAGTCGTGATGAGTTACGTTGTTGCGCATTTCCAGCACGGTGCTCCAACCTGGCTCGAGCGTCCAGTAGGCAACCGAGACCTCTTGAGCGGAGGGATTCCATTTCGCTGGGCCCACGTATTTCGGGCGTGGCGGATGCTGCGGCGGTCCGCTTTGGGCGTTGAGGAGAGACGAGCAGAGAACCAGAAGAAACGCGGCAACGGCAGCGTGAAAGGCTGTGCGGACCATGGCGACTTCCTCCAAGAGATTTGCGTTCCCGGACTCGGCCCGATTGTGGCACGAAGCTTACAAGAGGATATGGTTAAGACGCAACAAGAAAAGTCTCTTATTACGAAAACCGAACAAGCTGCTATCAATTCTCGCAAGTGGGCTTTCTAGGGGATCGATCAGTCGGCGGCGAGAGTTCGGGTCACATCATCTTCCGCTTGAGGCCGTCGTGGGCCGCGATTGGAAGGCAATCCGGCGTCGCGGATTTTGTAGAGCAGGGCGCGATAGCTGATGTTCAGGGCGCGGGCGGCTTGCTTGCGATTCCAGTGGTGGTGCTGCAGAACTTTTAAGATGATCTTGCGTTCAAGTTCACGCACGGCCTGGCGCGTAATCTTCTTTAGCGAGATGGGTCCGTCGACCGAGATATCGGCGCTGAAGAAGTCTGGTGACTGTGGACGCAGGTCGCCGGAGATGGATTCTTCCGTCCCCAGGATTACGTAGCGTTTCATCAGATTTTCCAACTCGCGGACGTTGCCCGGCCAGTGGTATTTCTTCAACGCGTTCATCAATTCCGCGGAGGGCAGCGTTGCGCGTGAGTTGAATTTCCGGTTGTAGTATTCAATGAAGTAGCTGACTAATTGCGGGATGTCGGCGGCGCGCTCGCGCAACGCCGGCATATGAAGATTCACGACATTGATGCGGTAAAACAAGTCGGCGCGGAAAGTGCCATTGACGATCTCTTCTTCCAGTTTCCGATTCGTGGCGCAGACCACGCGGACTTCGACTTTCTTGTCTTCTTGCGCTCCAATACGGCAGAACTGGCCGTCCTGAAGGAGTTGCAGCAGCTTCGACTGCAGGGCCATGTCGAGTTCCGAAATTTCGTCAAGGAATAATGTGCCGCGGTGCGCCATCTCGACGCGACCGGGCTTGGTGCCGTAGGCGCCGGTGAAGGCTCCTTTTTCGTAGCCAAACAATTCGCTCTCGAGCAGCGTGCCGGGAATTGCCGGACAGTTCACTTTCACCCACGGACCCGTTTTCCACGGCGAAGCAGTGTGGATCATACGCGCGATGATGTCTTTGCCGGTGCCGCTCTCTCCGTTGATCAGGACAGGGACGTTGGCGGCGGCGATCTTTGCGAGCCGTTCGCGAAGAGCACGCATGGCCTCACTAGCGCCGAAAACGACAGAGTCGGGTGGCATCTCGCCGAGCGGCTGGATCAGCGAACTGACTGTATTTGAGGTGCTCATAATGGTCCCTGCGTCCGTGCTGCGGGGGTCATGATCTTATGTGCATCCTGAGAACCAAACGCAGGGGGACAGACACGTATTTGACGAGGCTAACCTATCTACTTGAAGAAAAGCAACTTACTAAAGATTCAAAGGGTTTACGACTGCTGGTACAAGCGTTTCGATAGCAGAGGAAACGGTATTGATAGAGTAGGAAAAGATTTTCACACGGTAGAAGTGAGTTTCCGTCGCCGTGGCTTGATGGAAAAGTGAGAACTGACGAGCGGCCGGGAGAACTTTAGAGCAACCAGGTTGTAGCCCTCGGCGTGCTGCATTCGCAATACTCTTGCTCGAAGGTTTCGGGCGGCTGGAGGCAAGGCGGCCAATGCAGCTAGGGGGGCACTGGGGATTTCGAGCGAAACCTGCGCGGAGTACGGAATTGAATGGCGAACCGCTATCAGCATTCCACCGGCGGAAACGTTCAGCGCAGTGGCGAATTCCAGAAATTCTTTATCTGTTTCATCGGCTCGACTTCTTACAAAAATCGGGATGGCCAGAGGCAGCCGCGGCCATCGCCGCCGCTCGCCCCCTGGAGTTCTTACCGTTTACCGACCCATCCTTCCTCAACCCACACCTTTCCTTCCCGATTACCCAACATTTCAAGCATCTTAGGGGCCAAAAGACTTACTTTCCCGACAAACAGACAAAGGAACCGGGGAGAAACACCTATTCGGAACTAGCAACTCTGGGAGTTAGGAGTCATAAAGCCGCTGAAGCCGTGGCTGTCCCTGCCTCGAGCAGAGCGGTGCTCTTCCATTGTGCCTGTGCTTTGCCCGCCCTTTCGGCTCAGCGAAGAGTGCAAGCTTTTGCCACACTTGGGTAATCAGCTTGCATTTTTCGTTGACAAGGAAAAGTAACGCATCATACGATGCTGTTAAAGCATTCTTCCTTACCAGTGGAGTGCATTCCCCCCCTTGAGTTAGAGCGCCGCTTCCCATATGCCCACCGTGCCAAAGAATGCGTGTATTTCCGAGCCCGGGGAAGAAAAGACGGGAGCAGCGCTGCTTGCCCCATCGAGCGAAGGAATCCCCGCCGCGGCCGAGTTACCTCAAGCCTATGCTGAGTTACAGGAGCGATTCCAGCGGACCACGAACGCTCTGGGTTCCGCCGCCCACGATTTGAAAACGCCGCTGGCGATTCTAAACGGCTACGTCGAACTGCTGCAGAGCGAAAAGCTGGGAGCATTGAATGCGCGCCAGCGCGAAGTATTGAGCGACATGCAATCGAGTGGGAAACGGTTGCAGCAGTTCATCCAGGATTTCCTGACTTACAGCGCCCTGGAAACCGGCGGTCTGATGATGCGCTTCGAGCAGGGCAACATCAATGATTGCCTCTCCGAGGTCTGTCGCCTTTGGTCAACCCGCTTTCAGGAAAAAGGGCTGGCTCTGTACTTTTTAGCGAATGACAAGCTGCCTTTGTTTCCGTTTGATTCTCCCAAGCTGGAGCGTGTGATCTCCAACTTGCTGGAGAACTCTTTTAAGTTTGTTCCGCAGGGCGGAACGGTCTGGTTGCATGCCGAGCCCTACATGTGGGAGCGTCGCGCCACCTCGCAACCGGCATCGGTGGACGAGAGGCGTCGACAGGATAATTCGCAACCGAACTCAGTGAAAGTCAGCGTGTCGGATACGGGTCCGGGAATTCCGGCTGAGTTTCACCAGGAAGTCTTCGATGATTTCTTCCGCCTGCCAGGCAACGAGAATAAGGAAGGTATGGGGCTGGGTCTGGCGATTGTGCGCCGGTTGATGCAGGGCATGGGCGGAAAAGTGTGGGTAGAGAGCGACCCCGGCGCGGGCTGCAAATTTTCGTTCCTCATTCCGTTCAAGCCCTCCTCAACTTCTGCCGGCAGAGGAAAGAATCGATGAGCGAGACGGCGAAGATTCTTCTGGTGGACGACGAACCGGCGATGCTCCGGTATATCCGCACGCTACTGGAGGTCGACGACTATAAAGTGGAGACGGCCTCGACGGGTGAAGAAGCGCTGCAGCGCGTGGACAAAGGCATGGAGCCTGATCTCGTGCTGCTCGATGTGCTCATGCCGGGAATTGACGGGCTGGAAACGCTGGAGCAACTTCGCCAAAAACGGCCCGGAGTTAAGGTCGTAATGCTTTCTTGCGTCAACGACACAAAAAAAGTCGTGCAGGCCATGCGCCTCGGAGCTCACGACTACCTGACCAAGCCCTTTCAGAAAGCGGAACTGGATGCGGTCATCGACCAGTGTTTAAACCAGGGCAAAGCGGCAGGGGGCGGAGAAGTCGAGGAAGTGGCGGATGACATATTTTTCATCGCGGCCAGCCCGGCAATGCGGAAGATCCGCTCGCAAGCTGCGTTAGTTGCAAATGTGGATATACCGGTCTTGTTACTGGGTGAGAGCGGAACCGGAAAAGAAGTGCTGGCTCGCCTGATTCACAAGTTGTCGCCGCGCGCGCATCGTACATTCTTGAAGGTAAATTGCGCGGCCGTCCCCGCCGACCTGCTGGAAAGCGAACTATTCGGTTATGAGCCGGGTGCATTTACCGGAGCCACGCACGCTAAGCCTGGAAAGTTCGAACTGTGCAACAAAGGTACAATCCTGCTCGACGAGATCGGCGAGATGCCGCCCGCGCTGCAGGCCAAGCTACTCCACGTTCTCCAGGATCAGCATTTCTCGCGGCTGGGAAGCCGCAGCGTCATCAAGGTGGACGTTCGCATCCTGGCAGCCACGAACATCGATATTCCCCAGGCTCTCGCTACGAAGCGCCTGCGCGAGGATCTTTACTATCGCCTGAATGCATTCACGTTGCAACTGCCGCCACTGCGCGAGCGGAAAGAAGAAATTCCGGTCCTGCTGAAGCATTTCATGACGCGCATGGCCGAGCGTTACGCACGGCCACAGCTTCCGCTTTCTCCTCAACTGCTCGAGGCCTGCCAGGCACATAATTGGCCGGGCAACTTGCGCGAGCTGAATAATTTTCTGAAGCGCTATCTCATCCTCGGAGACGAGCACTTGGCCGCTGCTGAGTTGCAGCCCCGCAACGATGGCAACGGGGGGATTGGTGCACGCACCGATTCTGGAACCAAAGCCGGAGAAGCAGCGGGCGGATTGAAATCACTGGCGCGCTCGGCGAAAGATGAAGCCGAAGGGGAGGCCATCCGGCAAGCGCTCGAACAGACCAACTGGAATCGCAAGCAGGCCGCTGCCATTCTACAAATCAGCTACAAAGCCCTGCTTTACAAGATTCGGCAATATGGAATCGCCGAAGCCAAGAGCCATCACAAACTCTCCGCCGGCGCATAAATCCACTCGACAAAATGACGCTTCGACGATTCACCGCGAACCCCTTTCGCCCTTACGGCGTCACGGTCAAGCTGAACTGCGCAGCCGGAGGCGTGAGCGATCCCGATGTCCCCGTAACTGTGAGAGGATAAGTCCCCGAAGGCGTACCGGCCACGGTAGGCTGCGTTTTCGCGCTGTGACATGCCGGCAATAGTAGAACCAGCGCGAAGAATGCTGTGAGACCGAGCAGGCCCAGCAGCGAAGCACGGCGGCGCTTGCTGCGAGTTCCCAATCTTAACCAAGCCATTCCTGGAACCATCAGCCAGAACGCATAAACCGGCCCACGCCATGGCGCTGCGGCCGTGGGCGTCGGCTGCGCGCTTGTCGTGAGTGTAAGGACCGTCGAAGCGCTACCCGCGCCGCCATTCAATGAGATGGTGGACGTCGTGAAGTTGCAGGTCGCTCCGGTGGGGAGCGCACTGCAAGTAAGCGAGACGTTCGCTTCAAAGACTCCCTGCGTAGGCGCGACCACCACGGTGTATTGCGCTGACTGACCGGCCGCAACCGTCTGGGCAGCGGGCGCAATCGAGACCGCAAACCCAGTGGCCGTAAATGAGGCAGAAGCCTGGCTGTGGGTGGTATCTGTGTCGTTGAGGCTGGTTACTGCGGCAATCGCCTCGTAATTCCCCGGAGTAGTCGGCGTCACCGTGAAAACAATCGATGATGTGGAACCCGCTTGTAAAGTTGGGACCTGGCAGATCACGGTGGTCCCACTCTGTGTACTGCAGGTTCCCGACCCCGCGCTTGCGCTGTTGAAACTAACTCCGGTTGGAACCGTTCCGGTCACAACGACGCCAGTGGCCACGTCCGGCCCGTTGTTCGAGAGGGTATAGGTTATGGTCAGGGGGTTGCCGGCGCTCACGGTTGTTTCAGTCGCAGCGCCGGATCCAGCCGAAGTAATGACCGGGGCGATGCAGGTAATGCATAAATCAGCGGCGGTCCCAATTTTGACAAGGAACGCGTCTTTCGTCCCCGGAGCCGGAGGAACAGACCCGGTCAACGGATCGAAAACCTCCAAATTGGTCGAGGTCGTGTCGCCTGCAATATAAGCATTCAGATTGGTATCGATCGCGATGCTGGTCCCCCGGTCGGTCCCGTTGCCGCCGAAATAGGTGGAAGAGGAGCCAACCTGGTTGTTGCTCGTAACCAAGGTAGTATCGATATGGGAAAAGAAGGCGTTCTGAGCTCCGTTCAGCACGCTCTGGATCGCTCCCGTGGTGACTGGAAAATTTGTGGAGTTGGTAAACCCTGTAACCAGTGCATCGCTGGCGGTGTCGACGGCAACCGCGGTGCCAGTCTCGTTCCCTGATCCTCCCAGATACGAAAAATAAGTGACGCTCACAAAATTTGGAGTTCCTGTTGTACTTAGAGAAGGGTTGCTCAATCGCGCCACATAGGCGTCGAAGGCCGGTGTGGCTGGTGCAGCCGGGCAGGGCAGGGTATTGGGCGGAGGAGTGTTCAGACATTCCTGAAAAGCTTGAGTACCGGTAGGCAAAAAGAAGTCCGTGGAATTCGTCGACCCGGTCAGGTAAATGTTGGCCGCGCCGAGATCAATGGTAATCGAGGTACTTGAATCCGAATTCGCACCGCCAAGATAGGTCGAGAAAAGTAGCTGCGAACCAGCTTGCGCCAGAGGATTTATTTTGGCGACGAACGCATCCGTCGGAAACGGTGTTGCTGGCGCCACACAAGGAGGAAGGTTGATTGGGAGCGTCAGCGGCGGAACGGTATCCAGGCATGGCTGGTATGCGTTCAGAATGGGAAAGTCACCGGACGGATTTTGCCCATACAGGCCCGAGCCACTGTTGAAGAAATTCGTAGTACCGCTGAAATAGGCGTTTCCGGACAAGTCCACCACCACGCCGCCACCTACGGCAATGGGATTGGCTGGTGTGCTGCCACCGAAGTATGTGGAATAAGCGATCCCGCCAACGCCAGGAATCCTTGTATTTACTTTCGTGAGGAAGAACTGGATGCTGGAAAGCGACGTGCTTTGAAAGGGAATAGGTAACTGAGTGGCCGGAAACGCGACGCCATTGCCGGCCACATTGTTCGAGGTCGTGGTTCCAGTGATGAATGCATCTTGTTGGGTATCGATTGCCATCCCGCTAGCCACGTCATCGCCATTGCCCGAGAGATATGAGGAATAAGTCAGCGCCGAGCCCGCGGGGTTAAGCACGCTCACGAATACTGAACAAGTGGTCGAGGTGCACGGTAGCACCTTCTTCGCCGGGGCTGTTTGATATGCCAGACTTGTGGTCGGAAAGTTAGTCGAAGTTGTGTTGCCTACAACGTAAGCGTTGCTGCTTCCATCCACCGCGAGGCCCACGCTGGTGTCGCTGCCGTTGCCACCAAGGAAGGTGATGTAACTGATGGCTGGCGGTTGCGACGGCGTAATCTTCGCGACGAAGATGTTGGGATTGGCGGTAAGTTCTGTTGGTACCGTTCCATTCAGCGGGAAACTGCTGGGGGGCGAGGTAGTGGAGCCGGCGAGATAAATGAAGCCGTCGCTATTGACCGCAACCGATGGCGATATCGTCGTGCCGCTGCCGCCGAAATATGTAGAAAACTCGAGCACAGGATCGATGACCAGCTCGCGGCTGCGGTCATAAGGCCCAATCTCGAAGCCAACGCGGTTGGCTGCGCGCAAAACGAAGCGTCCTTCCACTGCACTACGGCGATCTCCATTGCCCTGGTAAACCTGGGGAGGCTGCAAGCGCACGACCTCTTTACTTTTAGCTAAGACAAGCAGATCGCTGCCTCTCAGTTCTAGCTTCGTTGCGCCGTCAAACTGGAGTTCAGCTCGCGACGGGTCGGAGCCAGGGGCAACGCGGAAGTCATACTCCAGGTGGCCTTGATTTCCGTAAAAGACCAGATCGATTCCGGGATAGACACTTTCGTAGCGAACACCGGAGTACTGCGGAACGTCGCTAAGCCATTTACGTGGGTCATTGCCAATAAAATAATTGCTCTTCCCGGCCAGGCGATTCATTCCGGAGGTGAGTGCTTTCGGGTTGGCGCCCACCAGCTTCATGCGAACGAATTGTTCGCCCGAATCGGTTCGCGATCTGGCAGCAGTCCGCAGAGCCAGCACCGCGCCGGTTTCGTCAAGCAGGAGACTGTAGCCCGCACCGCGTGTCAGAAACTTCACGCCGGGATCGGCCTGGCCATGATTGGGCTCGAAAATGAGCGGAAGCTGCCCGAGAAGGCCTTTCGCATCCGGCTTCGGATGAGCGGAAGCATTGGGCGAGGTCGGGAACGGAGAAACTGGTGCCTGGACGCTGGTTGTCTTGAAGTGGTGAGGGAGACTCAATCCAAGCAGCACTGAACCTGCCGTGAACAGCAAAACAAGCGCGCCAACGGCCTTGAACCGTAGTCGGCGACGATCCAAATCTGTGCTTTTTTCCAGAGTTTTTCCCAAACTTCCTCCCGACCAACGGCCATCTCCCATTATGCTTTTCCTCCGGTTCACACCGATCGTTTGGAGAGAGTAGAAACGGCGCGCGAGCCAGTACTTACCCGGCGCCGGACGAAACCGCCCGCAGCTGACGAGTCACTTTGGACTAGCGGAAAATAAACAACTACTTAATCATCTGACGGATAGCCAAGTCAAGCGACGGCCTCGCCCGATAGTGGTGCAGTTTGATAAGGAAGCGAGCCAGACGCGCGATTTTTGCGTCGCAAGAAGCGCGACGCTTCGCGCGGCTCGCCCAGATTCCTCACTGCGCAAAGAGCGCTTGTTCGGAATGACAACCAAACGGTACCACTATCCCCCGCTCCTGAGCCCCCGTCCAGATTTGTCAGACGCGATTTGTCAGATGCGTTGGGTGACGGGGAAAGATGCCGGAGCGTAGCACGAAAGTGGAATGAAGAAATTTGCAAATTCCGGTATCGTGCACAAAGGGACCCGATTTCTCGCGGCGCCGATGCTCTAAAACATTTACCGAATAAGTTCGGGAGTCTTTTTGCTCTTGCAAACCACTGGTAATTCTATACATTAGGGATAGTCAACGGTCTGCCGGGGGCGGCGGGACGTTGGTACCTCCCAACCTGCGGTTTATCCGTATCGCCCTGTTTTGGTCTTCGTTCAAGAAGCATGCTTTCGGAAACTACAGGACGGATGCAACCAAACGCTCAGGAACGGCGCGCCATGAGGCGCTTTGATATGCGCCTGCCGGCTGTGGTTCGTCTGGAGCAGGACAGCGAGCTACAAACCGAAACTCAGAATGTCAGCGCGCGTGGAGTTTTTTTTTACTTAGACCGGCCGCTTCCGGCGGGAACTGCCTGCGAAGTCACCCTGACCTTCCCACCCCATATCACGCTAACCGATGCGGTTCGAGTGCGCTTTACCGCGCGCGTGATCCGCGTGGAATCGCCGCTGCCCTCGGCGCGAGTCGGAACCGCTGCCATGATCGAAGACTACGAATTTGTCCGTTCCCCTGGCAGCACAGATTTCCTTAGCGCCCTGCAGCGCGAGTTCAAAGCCCCGAACTGAGAAACCTGGATTCGGGCCTTCGGCTTTAAAAACTTATTGCCGGCCCTTGACGAGATCCTTCATCTGCCGCAAGCGGCGGTAGCGGCGCGCCAAACTAGCGAGATAAAGGCCATGAATCAGCCAAGTGGCAATGTACGCAGAATAAAGAAATGACCGAGCGACAATGATGGAATAAAGCGCACCTATTCCAAGCGCTATGAGAAATAGCGCGAGGAGCACCTTGCCCGTCGTAGAAAGGACCTCACCGAACTTAGGCACCGACCCTCCAAGGAGCAACGGCCCAATAAGATTTCATAGATGCACTTCGTGAAGCGACTCCAGCGCTTCAGCTTCCTCCACTTCGCGCCGCAGCCACTCCAGCCGATATCGGAACCAGCACACAAGAAAAGCGAAACAAGAGAAGGCCAGCCAGTTGATGAGCAGTACGTGGAGCATGCGGGGATCGATCGAACCGCCTCCTCCAATTACGGGTTGCGGATGCTGGGTGCGGAAAAACCAGATCGAAAAGTAAACCAGTGGAACGTCGAGCGCTCCGAAAATGGCGAGTACGGCGGCGAGAACCGGGGTCTGTGCGCTGTCGGAGAAGCGGCGCAGAATCAGATAGCTGACATAGATAAGCCACAACACCAGGGTTGTGGTCAGCCGCACATCCCACGTCCACCAGATACCCCACACCGGCCGCGCCCAGATGGGCCCGGTGACCAAAACCACGGTACAAAAGACTACGCCCACTTCCGCACTCACGAAAGCCAGAGCGTCGGCTTTCGGATTGCGCCGCACCAGATAGGCGACCGAAGCCACAAGATTCACAAAAAACAGAACAAACGCTGTCCACGCTGAAGGCACATGGTAGTAGAAAATGCGCTGTACGTCGCCCATGGTTCGTTCCATGGGAGCTATCCACATCGCCTGATAAAAGGCGTATGCCAGGAGCAGCGCCGTAAGTATCGCGAGGATGGGGAAGGCCTTCTTCATTCCGCCTGCAACACCGTTTCAAATAAGGCCAAACAAGCAGTAGTAAACACCACATTGTAGGTGAGAAGCAACACGATCCAGAAGCGAGGATTCCCGTCACCGCTGAGAATGATCCGTGTTGCCTCGACCATCCCCTGAATCGCCGGAATCGACAGAGGAAAAAGAATTAGCGGAAGCATCACCTCACGCATGCGCGTGCGGATCGACAGCGCTGCAAAAAATGTTCCGCTTGCCACCAGCGCCCAGGTTCCCAGCACGCAGACGGGAATCAATTCCCATGCCGAGCCCAGCGCTCGAAGGTTGTAGAAGATCATGAACAGAGGCGTCATCAGAGCTTCCAGCAGGCTAACCAGAACGAAGTTGCCCAGCGCCTTGGCAAGGAACAACGCGTTGGCGGGAGCCGGAGAAACGCGGTAAGCGTCCAGCACCTGGTTGCGGAGTTCGCGTGCCCAGGTCTGGTTCAACGCGACGATCGCCGAGAACAGGAAGGCAACCCATACTAACCCTCCTGCGATCTGGCGCGACTCTTCCGCGGTGGGATCGAACGAAAAACTGAAGATCACCACCACCAGCAGGGAGAAAAATAACATCGAATTAAGGGCGTCCTTCGAGCGCCACTCCAGGCGAATGTCCTTGGTCAATGTCGCTAAAGTGATCGACTGAAAGGAACTCATCGCGTCTCAACCCGTGAAGGATTCGCAGGAACGGTAACCGTACGGTCGACGATCTTCCCCGCCTGCATCCACACAAATTCGTCGGCTACGCCTGCTAGCAGCGCGGCCTGGTGCGTGACCACAAAAATGGTTTTGCCGGCGTCGCGCATTCCCTTGAGCAACTCGACCATCTCTGCTGCCGAGTGCACATCGACGTTGGAAAATGGTTCATCCAGCAACAGAATCGGGGGGTCGTGCAGGATCGCTCGCGCCAGCGACATCCGCTGCCGCATGCCCTGGGAGTACTGGCCGACAGGACGCGCCAGAGCGGGATCAAGTCCCACCGACCGAATCACCTGTTCACAGCGGCCGTCGCCAGCAATGTCGTAAAGGCGCGCGAAGTAGCGGAGATTCTCGAGTCCGCTCATCTCGTCATAGAGCAGCGATGGATGGGCCATATAGCCGATCTCGCGACAAGCCGTATGTGGACTCTTACCGAGAATCGAAATCGTGCCGCGGGTGGGATGCGCTAATCCCGCCAGCGCCCGCAGCAGAGTGGTCTTCCCGGCTCCGTTGTCGCCGAGGATGACGTGGAACTTGCCTGCATCGAAGTCCGCGTCCACACCGCGCAATGCGGCGAAACGGCCGAACTGCTTGACTAAGCCGTTGACGACAACAACGCGCGCACTGTCAGAACTTTGGACGTCGGTCACGGGCGAGAGAGATTGTGCAGCGTGGTCGATAGAGCTGCGATAGCGAATCTATGCATTTTCGCGAAATTTTGCAAAGCGCAGTCCGCAATATTCGCCTCGGCCCAGGATGTTGCGATCAAACACTCGAAGAAAAACGCTGAAGGTGCAGAACGTCAGATTCCCGCTTGACATTCAAAGCGTTCCATAGCACTATACATAGCTATACAATGTATGCTGCGGCCAACAGCAACGGTAATGGAGAACGCGGGCAACATTGGGAGGCACAACTGCGCAAGGGATGTTTGGAGATGGCAATCCTTTCGAGCCTATGGCAGTCCCGTCTTTACGGCCTTGAAATCTTGCGCTCCCTCTTGGAACGGTCGCAACTCGAGGTCGCGGAAGGCACGTTGTATCCGATTCTGTCTCGGCTTAAGAGCGAGGGGTTGCTGCAATCCGAATGGGTCGAAGCTGAAGCGGGACATCCGCGAAAATACTATTGGTTGACCGCAGCGGGACGGCGTCGTGCCCGGGAGATGGCCGAGACGTGGATCAAGTTCGCGGCCAGTCTCGCTGCCCTCGTAGAACCGGTCCTGGGAGGAAAACAGCGATGAGCACCTCAGCACAAGCCACCGACAACAGAATCGAAACTTATCTGGCTCGGCTGGACGCCGCCCTTGCCGGAGTTGCTGTGCCGGAAAAAGACGAGATTCTCCGCGAAATCCGCGCCCACGTTCTCGATTCAGTTGTGGATTCCACCGACCGCGAAGCCGCCATCGACCGTGTACTCCGATTGCTGGGCGCACCGGAGGAGTTGGCAGAACGCTATGGCACGGAATGCCAACTCAAGCGTGCGAGCGGTAGTTTCTCCCCGTGGTTGTTGCTGCGTACGAGTTGGCGCTGGGCCAGGTTGGGCATGATCGGAACGATCGCTTTTCTGCTGGGACTTCTGGGCTACAGCTTGGCGCTCGGACTCACGATTGCACTGCTGCTCAAGCCTTTCGTACCGGGAGTAGGAATGTGGGCAGGCCAAGGGAATTTGAACGTCGGGGTTACCTCGGACACGGCGGGGATGCACGAAGTTCTCGGGCAGTGGTTCGTGCCGGTCATCGCTCTGGCTGCCTTTGCCGCCGCGATAGGCACCACGAGCGGTCTGCGTTGGCTCATGCGCAAACGTCCTAGGAATCCGGCATACCAGGTTTCCCAGACGAACGTCTAGTTCACTCGGCTAGTTCACCGTGCGGGCAGAATCGCTGTGGACCTGCGTCACGTCCTTGGCAGGAGCGGCCTGCATCTGGTTGCCGGGTTGTTGCGGCGCATACTTGGACGCACACTTTGCCTGCAGCGCCTTGGCGTGGAAAACGCCGTCATGGCCAAAGCTGCCGTCAGCGAGTGCTTGAGAGTCATCCTTGAAAGTGTCGGGAGGGGCTTCGGTTCCCGTGTAGTCCACCGAGAGCAACTGATCCTGCTCCACCAGAACGAACTGGACATGCGTTCCGACGCGCTTGATCGAGCCCGGTTGCACATTGCCTGCCACGCGCAAACGCTTCGTGTAGGCGCCGTTCCCCATCTTGTGTAGCTCGCTGATCGTGACGTAGTAGCTTTTGCTATCCTGCACGCCAGTGTAAGCGAGATACCCAAGCAGCAACAGAATGACCACCGTTGCCCCACCGAATTTAAGATAAGTCTTGGCTTGGCTCGACATAAACTACTCCAGGGGAATACGCCCTACATTCAGACTTTACGCGTCGTTGTTAAGAGAATCAAGGTTAGCAGAATCAAGATTCAGGAGGTCCGCCGCAGGGCCAGGCCTGATCAGCCAAACCATTCAAAATGTCTTGAAAGCCTGATCTGGCCGACCTATTCTTTACCGTTCTTGACCTGTCGTGCTGTACATGCGAACGCGTGCCGCGGGTACGCAGGTCGTTGAGCCGTCGCGGTGCGTAACATCCGAGTGAGGGCTGTCACGGACGACGAGATAGCTGCGGATCAGGTAGCAAGTCGCGTCAAAAGGCGAGTGCCATTCGGTTGTAAATTTATTCGGCCCTACCGGAATTCGAGTCACATCTTTGGCCGACGGATGAGCGTAATCATCGGGATGATTGCCGCCCACAGCATTCGTCTCCAGGCTGCCTTGCGTCGTGAACCAAGCCTGGAGGCTCGGATCGAGCTGGAACAAATCCGCTACTGGGTTACTCGAAGAGACATTTGATGCGGTGGCTTGGGAAGCAGCAACACCGGAATTATCGTTCCCCTGCGACTGTGCACAGAGCTGCCCAGCACACCATGCAACCAGCATCACCACGGCAAGAAGGCGAGCAAGCATATGGGCCCTCCTCGATATGAGGCAATGATAGCACCATCCGCCCAACCGCAATCGAGGATTTTCCAGTCAAAGCCGCCGTCCGATAGAATGAGGGCGGTCCAGAAATTTTATGATTCATCCCTGGCACGACGTAACTCCGGGCGACAAACTGCCGCAGGAATTCGATTGCGTGATCGAAATTCCTTTCGGATCAAGTGTGAAGTACGAACTGGACAAAGCCAGCGGACTGATCAAGCTCGATCGCGTTCTCTATTCCGCCGTTTACTATCCCGCGAATTATGGCTTCATCCCGCAGACGCTCGCCGAGGATGACGATCCGCTCGACGTTCTTGTGCTCTGCCAGGAAACCGTGGTGCCGCTCACCATCATCCATGCCCGCACCATCGGTCTGATGACCATGATCGATGCCGGCAAGCCGGATCACAAGGTCATTGCGATTGCCACCGAGGATCCCGAGTTCAACTCTTACCACCAGGCCGCGGAAATGCCGCCGCATCGCATGCTCATGCTGCGGCGCTTCTTCCAGGATTACAAACAGCTCGAAGGCAAGGCCGTCGAGGTCGACGAAATACGTCCCCCCACGGAAGCATATCCCATCATCCTCGACGCCCTCCATCGTTACAGCGAACAACGCCGCAAGGGCTTTCAGCCGGCCAAGCACTGACGCGGACAGTGATGATAAACACGGCGTCCCTGGCCAAGTTGCGCTAACCCGCAAGAGCTCCGGTAATCAAAGTAAGTCCCTGTACCTCGGTAACTTCATTCGCCTCGAAGGCCTTAGATAGAATTCGACGAGTCCAAACTTATACTCCCGGGTTTGTTACAAGGGAGTTCATTGTGCCGAAAGGCCCTAGCTCATCAAAAGCAAATCATGAAAGAGGAGACCATGAAAACCTTACGACATTGCGCCACAATCGCGTTTCTTATCGCCCTCTGCACCGCGTTAAGCTTCGCCGACGAACCGGGAAGGCATCCAGCCTATCTGCACGCACTCACCGACCTACGCCACGCGCGCGCCCATCTGGAGAGCCCTGCCGCCACTCATCATATGGATAAAGAAGAAGAGCATGCCATTGAAGAAATTGACAAAGCCATCGAGGAAATTAAGCGGGCTGCGATTGACGACGGCAAGAACCTGAGCGATCATCCTCCGGTCGATATGAGAATGGACCGCGCCGGCCGCTTTCATCGCGCTCTCGAATTGCTGGACAAAGCGCACAATGACATCGCC
This sequence comes from uncultured Acidobacteriota bacterium, assembly GCA_963717205.1. GTDB lineage: Bacteria > Acidobacteriota > Terriglobia > Terriglobales > Acidobacteriaceae > Sulfotelmatobacter. The sequence continues at coordinate 362,333 of CAVQVP010000006.1, forward strand.
CGGGAAGAAGACGATCCTTCCGTGCGCGGTCTGCGTAATCGCGCGATCCATCACATCGACGAAGCCCACCGCATCGTCGATCACCTGATCGTGCAGGCTGCCAACTACTAGAAGCTGTTTCGGTCGATTACAAGTCTCATTGAGAGCCCGGCATTCTTGCCGGGCTCTTCCCTTTACGTCCGCACGTTGCTTTACGCTACATTCCTTTGAAAACAAAACTGATCTCCTTGGTTTCGTTTGCGCCGATCGTAACGGTCTGCGTCGATGTACCCAGCTTTTCGTGCCAGGCTTTAATCGTGTAGGTTCCCGGAGGCAGATTGCTCAGATCGAAGCTGCCATCCTTGCCCGTTACGGCGAAATACGGATGTTTGAAGACCGCGATGTAGCCATGCATCCAGGGATGCACGTTGCACTTCACCGGAATGGCAATCTCCTCTCGTGCAAAGGCTTCGTCAACGCTCGATCCTGGCGGCTCGGCCTTGTTCCATTCGCGGTTGTTCGCGGGGGTGGGATGAATGTTGTGCGAGGTTGGATCGTCGTTCACCATATGCAACGGCTGGTTCGCCCGCACTGCGAGAACGTGCGGCATGTACATGCAACCTTTTTGCTCGACGACCGCAGGCTGCGTCGGGGTATCGAAGGTGCGATCGCCTAATCCCTCGGCGACGAAGACGACCACATCCTGAAGGTCGCCCTTCGAATTCGTCACGACCTCTTGAGCAAACACTGGCGATGGATGTTGCTTCGCACAGCTCGGATCGGCGGACATGCTGATCAGCTTCGGCTTCGGCGCCGTCCCTTCGAATTTCACGATGCCCTTCAGGCTGGCGGTCGTGCCCGTGTTGGGAGCAGGGCCGCCAGCCTTCACCGCGTAAGGCGCCGAGAGACACATCGGCAAAGTAAGAGCGAATATCGAAACGAAATTTCTCACTTTCATAAAAATGCACCTCAATTCAGTTCTCCTTTTGAAAACAATGGTCACGGTTAGTGGTCAGTAAAGGCATCGACGTATCCCCGGTGATATCCAGCGCTGAACATGGCGCGGTCCTGCTCCGTGTTCCAGCGGCCGATTGCGAGACGCGGCGGCTGGCCGCCCTCGGCTGCGAGTTTGCCCAGATACAGTCCATCGCGAAATGCGCCATCGGCGGCGTATCGTGCTTCCACGCCTGGGGTTGCGATCACTTTGCCGTTGCTGTTTGCGAGCATTGCCATGGTGCCGAAGCAAGCGGCAAACGCGAATCCGTACGCAGAAAGTTTCGTCATATTTCTCCTCCTCGTTTGCGTTGAACGAATCGTCCGCGCCTGAACAAGGCAGTCCCTCAGCCACGCCGTTAAAAGAGCAGCCCAACGGCCTGTTCACCTATTCAGTTCGCAGTCGTGATTCGCTCGAGTTGAATTGAGACTAAGGGATGCGCGAATGCGGATTGTCACAGCTCCGTCAAGCGTGAGTCATTTTGTCGTCATCAGTTTGTCAACGGCTTGCCACCGCGCAGCGGTTCAAGAAAGAGCGGGAATGATGTAACCGCAAGAAAAACTCTTGTCCTCACAAAGGTCTTTTGCTTGACAGCAGCCCGCCCGCGGCGCATTCTCGACCGAAAGCTGCAAGCAGGGAGGGGAATTATGACGAACGCACAGGCACACGCTCCAGCAGGCGGACATGGCAGTGGCAGGCTCACGGCTGCCGCCTCGCTGTTGGTGGGCGCAGCGTTCTTCGCTCTCTGGTTCTGGCTCCTGCCACAGTGGCTGGGTTTCAGCGTAGATACGGCGGGCAGCTCGCGCTGGCGCTGGCTGGCAGCGATTCCATCTGTGCTGGGATTCGCGGTTGCGTTGCGCTGCGTCTGGGATTTCGGATGGACGGGACACGGTACTCCCGCTCCGATCGCTCCGCCGCAGCGGTTGGTGGTGGTCGGCTTCTACCGCTATGTACGCAATCCCATGTATGTGGGCTTTGCGACAGGATGGATTGGACTGTGGATAATTTTCGGTCACCCAAACCCGACGTTAGTCGCCTCCGTCGCGGCGGTCGCCCTCGGCATACATCTGTTTGTTATGTTCTACGAGGAACCGACGTTGCGCGGAAAGTTCGGGGAAGACTACGAAGAGTATCGCCGCAACGTACGCCGCTGGTGGCCGCGTCTGCGGCCGTGGAACAAGCCGGCGTAACGCCCTATCACTTTCAATTGCGCCGCCTACCAAACATGGCAAGCATTCTCGGCCACCATGGGCTGGCCGGCCTTGCAGCCCCAAGCCTTCTGAAATTCCGGCATGTTCTGCACCACGCCATCCACGCGGTATTTTCCCGGAGAGTGAGGATTGGTGGTGACCTGCGAACGCAGGTATTCCGGACGCCGCTTCTCGCACCACACACGGCCAAATCCGAGGAAGAAGCGCTGTTCGGGCGTATAGCCGTCGATCTTCTGTCCTTCCTTTCCAGTCTTATCGTCAGCGATCATATGTTCGAGCGCCATCAAGGCAATGCGGGCGCCGCCATTATCTGCTGTGTTCTCGCCCAGCGTTAACCGTCCGTTCAGCTTCAAATCATCGACGGCGACAAAATTCGAATACTCGTCTGCCACACAACTGACCCGCTTTTCGAACTCCTTGCCATCCTGCTCGGTCCACCAGTCGCGCAGGTTGCCCTTCGCATCGTACTTGCGGCCTTGATCGTCGAAGCCGTGTGTGAGTTCGTGGCCAATGACCAGGCCGATGCCGCCGAAGTTCACCGAATCGTCCATGCTCTTATCGAAGAAAGGCGGCTGCAGAATTCCCGCAGGGAAAACGATTTGGTTGAACGAGCCGCTGTAGTAAGCGTTCACGGTCGGCGGCGTCATGCCCCACTCTTTGCGGTCGAGCGGCTTATCGATCTTGGCAATCTGCCGCTTCGCCTCGAAAGCATTGGCGCGATCGACGTTTCCAAGCAAATCGTCCCGTTTGATAACGATGGAGCTGTAATCCCGATATACGTCGGGATAGCCGATCTTGTTGCGAATCGCCTCCAGTTTGACTTTGGCCTGCTTTTTGGTGTCGTCGCTCATCCAGGAGAGATTTTGAATGTCGTCGTCGAGCGACGCTTCCAGCGCGTCCACCATCTTAAGCATGCGCTGCTTGCCATCGGCGCCAAAGGTGAGCTCGACATAACGCTGCCCCAGCGCTTCGCCGAGAGAGTCGTCAACCACGTTCACGCAGCGCTTCCAGCGGTCCTCAATCTGTTTTTGACCGCCCAGAGCCTGGCGCATCTTGAAATCGGCTTCGACATAGGGTTGAGAGAGCCAGGGCGAGGCTGCGCGCAGAACATGCCAGCTCACATAAGTCTTGAGCGAGTCCAGCGATTCGGTGGCAAGGGTGTCGTTGACCTTCCGAAAAAAATCGGGGTTGCCAACGTTCATCTGGGTGAACGACGGCGCACCCACCGCAACGAAGTAACGATTCAGTTGGAAATTAGGAGCCAGCGCAATCGCGTCGTCGCGGGTCATTTTGTGGTCACGATTCCTGGGATCGCGCCGTGCAGTGCGGTCCATGGAAGCCTGAGCCAGGGCTGTCTCGATGCGCAACACGATTTTGGCGGCGTTCGCGGATTGTTCGGGGGACTCTCCTGCCAGTGTAAAGGTCTCGGTCACATATTCCACCAGGTGCTTGCGCATATCGACCATGCGGGCATCGTCTTTAATGTAGTAATCACGGTCGGGCAGGGACAGACCTCCCTGATCGATGTAGGCAATGACCATGTCGGAGTTGTGCAAGTCGGCGTTCGAATAGAAACTGAACAGCGACGGAGCCCCGATCAGATAGAGATGCGCCAGTTCGTCAAGCAACGCGCCCTTGTCTTGAACCGCGGCCACGCGATCAAGCTCCGGTTTGAGCGGAGCGACGCCTTTTTCGTTCACCGTCTTTTCGTCCATGCATGAAGCGTACAGGTCACCGATCCGCTGATCGATGCCATCGCGGCTCGCGCCGCCAGCTGCGGCCTTTTCCAGAATGCCGCGTTCGATGCCCAGATTGCGCTCGTCGAGTTCGGCGAAACTCCCCCAGGACGATCGGTCGGCAGGAATCTCCGTTTTCTTCAGCCAGTTTCCGCAAGCGTACTGGTAAAAGTCCACGCAGGGATCGACGGTCTTATCGATGTTGTCGATACTGAAGCCATCGTCGGACTTAGCCGTGGAAGGCGTTTGGGCGAAACTGCTAATGGCGAAGAAAATCACAACCAAGAAGAAACAGAACCTGCGCATAACTCGATCTCCTGGGCGACCTCGCGAAGAATTCTATGCCCTTCACGGTTCCGCGAACAAGGTAGGCTCCGGGGCGGAATCGTAATGGATCATAAGAGAATAATAAGAGATTAGAGCGCGCAACACTCTTGCGCATTCACCACCTGCGACGCGCTCCATTTTCCGGAAAACAACACTTATCTCATTGAAAAAGAACTCTTCTTGTGTTGGCGCAGAGTTTGCACACTCCTGCTGAACAATCCATAGACGCGTCTGCCTCGAAATCGTCCGCCTGGCGGCGGTCCCCCCCTGCGATTGCGCCACATGACCACAACGCCCAGGAGAAAGTCATTTGCCGACTGTCCGCTTATTCGCTCTCTTATTCGTGATTACCGGCCGCGCTCTGAGCCAGGATCACGTGCTCAACCGGTCGCCCGACGAAATGCGCGCGGAGATCGATCCATCGGGCGGCTTCACTCCCAGCTTCACTCAGGCGTCCTCGCTTCCCCCTGCGCCCACGGTGCACCGAGTCATAGACAAGAAATTCATCGTTCTCATGGGAGCGCTCGGTGGCGCCGAGAGTTTGCGGTACACTTCGCGAAAGCTGGTGCTCGACAATGAATTCGCCGCCGGCGCGCCCTGGGTCACCACAGTTCCCCCGAACCAGCACTTGGTCGCCAAGTATGCGGGACTCTACCTTGCGGAACTGCTCGTGGCTTATGAGGTCAAAAAGCCGCACTCCTGGCTTCCAGGTGATAAAGCCGTGCGGAGGCTGTGGTGGGCAATCCCGCGACTATGGCAGCGATCCACGTAAAGAACGGGGTCGGCAACATCCGCACTCAGGGGCCTGGCGGATGCACTTCGATAGAGTGCGCTGAGCAAATGCAGTAGCACGGGATCGGACCCAGCCTGGGCTTCGTGCGATCCGGCGCTCGCACCTGCCTTTTTCTGGCAGAAGAGGAAGTGGTCGTACCACTTCTCTCCTCGTCCGAGTATAATCTGTGCCTAGAATCCCGCTAAGAAAGATGAAAGCTGGCACTCCTATGACCCCTACCAATGGCAATTCTGGCAATGGCAGTAACGGATACAGTGTCCCCAAGCCGCGCGCAGAGTGGCTGTCGCAGCGCAAGCGGGCGAACACCGACGGCAATTTCTCGCAGATGCACTACGCGCGCAATGGCGTGATCACCGAGGAAATGGGATACGTCGCCCACCGCGAAAAACTCGCGCCTGAGTTGGTACGCGAGGAAGTGGCCCGCGGTCGCATGATTATTCCCGCCAACATCAATCATCCGGAACTCGAGCCAATGGCAATCGGCGTGGCCTCGCTATGCAAGATCAACGCCAACATCGGCAACTCGGCGGTCACTTCGGAGATCAACGAAGAACTGAAAAAGCTGCACACCGCCGTGCATTACGGCGCCGATACGGTCATGGATCTCTCCACCGGCGGCAACATCCATGAAATTCGCGAGGCCATCCTGCGCCACTCGCCCGTTCCCATCGGTACCGTTCCCATCTACGAAGCCATCGCGCGCGTGAAACGGGTGGAAGATTTGAATGCCGATGTAATGCTCGAAGTGATCGAGGAGCAGGCCGCCCAGGGCGTGGACTACATGACGATTCACGCCGGTGTGCTGATCCAGTATCTGCCGCTGATCTCAAAGCGCATTACCGGAATCGTGAGCCGCGGCGGCGCAATTCTCGCGCAGTGGATGGCTTACAACCACAAACAAAATTTCCTCTATGAGCGTTTCGACGACATCTGCAAGATCATGAAGAAGTATGACGTCAGCTTTTCGCTGGGGGACGGCCTGCGTCCCGGCTGCGTGGCTGATGCGAGCGACGAAGCTCAGTTCGCCGAGTTGAAAACTCTCGGCGAGCTGACGAAAATTGCCTGGCAGCACGACGTGCAAGTGATGATCGAAGGCCCCGGCCACGTTTCCATGGACAAGATCAAGGAGCAGGTGGAGAAGGAAGTCGAGCTCTGCTATGAAGCTCCTTTCTACACGCTGGGGCCCTTGGTCACTGATATCGCTCCCGGCTACGACCACATCACCTCGGCCATCGGCGCGGCCATGATTGGATGGTATGGCGCGGCGATGCTCTGCTATGTCACCCCCAAAGAGCATCTAGGATTGCCGAACGAAAAAGACGTAAAGGACGGCATCATCGCCTACAAGATTTCCGCCCACGCCGCCGACATCGCCCGCCAGCGCCCCGGCGCACGAGACCGCGACGACGCCCTCAGCTACGCCCGCTACAAATTCGATTGGGAGAAGCAGTTCGCGCTCTCACTCGACCCCGAAACCGCCCGCTCCATGCACGACGAAACCCTGCCCGACGATTACTACAAAGAGGCGGCCTTCTGCTCCATGTGCGGCCCGAAATTCTGCTCGATGAATTACTCCTCGAAGGTAGACGAGTACAACAAGCAGGTCCACGGCATCGAGAAGAAGGATTATTCGGAGCTGGTGGAGCGGCTAGTGACGTTAAAGTAGTCGAGCATCGCCCAACCACGTCTTCTGCTTTACTTTTCAGTGATCGTGGTGAGGTGCTTTCTCAATCCCTCTTCAACCTGTCTTTTGCCTGCAATTGTATTGTCGTATTTTAGGACGCGATATCCACTTACGTCGAACGGCAACGGAGCGTCGCGTTCGGCTAAGAGAATCGTCGGTTTGTCGAAAGCGTGGGCGTAGCCAAGTTCGTAGAAGACGTTTTGGTTTACTGGCGTGATTTCGGCGATCACTACTTCCGACTCAACAATTCCTTTCACGATGTCTTTCAGAATAATTCCGGGTCCGAATACCTCGCCGACGTGGTAGGCGCGAAGAGAGAACTCCTTCAGAACAGGTTTGATGACCTCTTCGTATAGCTGCTGATACGGTTCGGCGAACTTCATAATGACGAATGCTGTAGGCTGCTGCTGCTCGACGCTGAACCCCTCAAATTCGACGCGATTCCGGCCCCACGCGAAAAGGCCGATCTGACCCTTGGGCACAGGTGCCGGAAAAACGTGCTGCAACACCGGGACATTATCGATCGAGACCCTCACTCGCTGCCCGACTAGCTCCACGGTTTGGGTGTACCACTGACCGGACCTGAGATTTTGGGCATTTCCAGCCATGGCATAGGCGCGCCAGCCCAATGAAGGATCGAACTCGCCAATGGAATAAGCACGCTGCCAACCGCCTATCCCCGCGAGGATGTACCTCTCGCTGGGCGTTCGGTATCCGAGTAACACTCTGCCTTCGACCATCGAGTCGGCCAGCTTAGTGCGACAGGAAATCTTTCCTCCATTTAGCTGAACGTCCGTGACGCAGAGGCCGACGGGGCTAGGAGCATCCGCACGCTCATCATCGGGGCCAAGGTATGTGACCTGATTGTCATCGAAGGACCAGCGTCCAAGAATGGCGGCCCAGTTTCTCGGAATCTGAGCTGCAGCCATGGCTTCAGCCATTTTGACGTTACCTCTCGGTACGGCAGAATTCTACACTCACTTGATCCTCGCTAGGTACCCCACTTCTCGCCTCCTTTGCGAGAAGTGGGACCGCGGGAAGGCAGGGAGTGAATTCCATCGCTAACATTGCCAGGACGACGATAGAGCCGATGGTCTTTGGATCGGGATCTGGCGTTTGAGAACCACCGCTCCGGGGAGTATCCTAAGGGTATGTCAGTGAACTGGCTTAAGGTCGCTCAAAAGATGGCCGAGGACGCGCGGGAGCAGTTGGCGATCAATCGCCAGCGTCTTCGGGAAATCATCGAAAAACGCGACCGGCAGCAAACCACACAAAAACATCCCACAAATGCTCAGTGACCCGCCCTCGGCTGACCATCATTTCTGGCGCCAACGGTTGCGGAAAGTCAACATTAACCAGCCGATCGAGCTTCATCTATAAGATACCCCTGCTCGATCCCGATGCTCTCAGTAAGGCGCTCCAGCCAAGCATCCCCGGAGCCACAGCGGTCGCTGCCGCCCGGCGGGTTCTCATTTCTGCCGGTGAGCACATTGAAAAAGGCGAGAGCTTTGCGGTCGAAACCACCCTTTCCGGCAAGAGTTATCTGCAAATGATGGTTGATGCCCGAATCCGTGGTTTTGAAGTCGTGCTGGTATACATCGGGACAGAAAATGTTGAAATCAACCTGGCTCGAATCAGAAATCGAGTTCTCGCGGGTGGCCATGATGTCCCAGAGAGCGATGTCCGCCGGCGTTACCAGCGAAGCTTCAAGAGTCTTCCAACAGCGATAGAGCGCGCCGACCACACCATCCTGTTCGACAACTCAACCGAAGAGGGTTACCGGCTTATCGCGGTTCTCGGGCCGTCTGGAAGTCAGTGGTTCGACCCCGTTCCAGATTGGGCAAAGGCAAATCAGAGCTAGACCGGGCATCGCCTCAAGCGAATTAGTCTTAGCCTGCGCGACCGCGCAGGTTGAGGCGCCAGTAGTCTAATGAAAAAGGAGGGTTATCAGCCGAGGCTCGATCCGTCAGCTCTGCCATAAATTCCGCCCGAAGTTGTTCGGATGGAAGGTTCTCGAGATGCCGCCGCAGGACAATGTTACGCACAAACTCGTTGTACTGCCCGTCACTGTCGAGGATCGTGGGGGCCGCTTCAACCGAGGTCTCGACCTCGACGAAGCCGGCGCGTTGAAGGGACTGCGCCGCACCCTCTGCATCCTGAAAAAGCCAAGGCTCACGGAAGCCCGCGAAGAACGAAGCAAATTTCGGAGTCGCGGCCAGTTCGCTTGCGCGTTCGCGCACGCAGAATAGGTTGGGTCCGCCTCCGCATTGGGCTTCCAGCCATCCTCCAGGAACCAGAGCCCGGCGCAGGTTCGCAAACAATTGATCGTGGTCGAGTACCCAATGAAAGGCCGCCGTGCTCACGATCCCGTCGAAGCTAGCTTCAAACGGAAGGCGCAACAGATCACAAAGGACGAGATTCGGGACTAGATTCGCGTGGGGTTTGAAATGTGCGAGGTGCTCGCGTGCAGATCTCAACATGTTTTGCGAGAGGTCGACGCCGACTACCCGGCCACGGGGCAGGGCGTCAAGTAATTCGGCAGTTAGTCGCCCGGTGCCACATCCGGCATCGAGCACCGCCTCGTCGCCGCGCAGCCGCAACCGCGACAGGACCTTCTTCCCCCAACTGACCTGTGGTTCGGAAAGCCGATAATAGGCGTCGGAATTCCACTCGCGCGAAGAAGATTGATTTTGCGTCAAGGTCTTCTGCCTGCCCAGTCTGTCCGCATACTCCCGATTGGAGAAGCCTCTATTCTTGCCCGTAGATGGACGCTTTCAGAGCATGATCTATCATACGGAGTCAACCGCCTGATCGTGTCACTGTGATCCCATTCTCCCGCCCCCGGGCCGCAGCGAACTCTCCGTTCGTGTACACTTGCACCGCTTGGGACAGCACCACCGAAGTCCTGTGCTAAATCAACGAGGATAAAAAATGAGCAAAAGATTGTGGAGTGTTTTTGCCTTGGCATGCACTCTCGCAGGATCGGCCGTCTGCGCACCAGCGCAAGCGCCCGAAGTAAAAGAAAAACCGCGCATGTACACCTATGTCGCGTTCTGGACGATTCCCCGTGCGCAGTGGGGCGAACAGGAAAAACTGGTCGCATCGGAACAGAAATTAATGGAGAAAGCCACTGCCGATGGCACGCTCGTAGGCTATGGCAGCGACCAGAATCTCATTCACCAACCCGACGGCGCAACGCACGACACCTGGTTTTCTGCCATGTCCATGGCAAGTCTGTTCAATGTTCTCGACCCGATCTACAAGTCAGGAATCGCTACTTCTCCGGTACAGATTGCCGCCACAAAACACTGGGATAGCGTTTTCGTCAGCCGCTACTACAACTGGCATTCCGGCTCGTGGAAGGATGTTTACTCCGAAGTATCGATGTATAAATTCAAAGCCGATGCTCCCGATAATGCGCTGGATATTCTTTGCCGAAATCTATTCGTACCGTTGATGGAAAAAATGCTCGCCGATGGCACCATCCACGAGTATGAGATCGATACCGAAGCGGTTCACACCGAGGCTCCAGGAACCTTCTGGATCGAATACGTCGCGGCCAATGCCGAAGCCTTGGACAAAGTTAACGCAGCCGTGCGCGAAAGCCAGAAGGCGAATCCCCTGGGTGGACCGACGTTCGGGTCAATGGTGGATTTCACGCCGCACCGCGATTATCTCTCGCGCACCAACGCAACCTACAAATAGCTCATAGGCAACAACGTTAATTTTCATCGGGCTGCCATCCTTTTGGCTTCTTCCAGAAAGGATGGCGTCGTCCCGCCCTCAGCTCTTGAAGTCCGCTACGCCGTCCCAAACCAGTTGGACGGCGATAGCGAGAATCAGAAAGCCAAAAATCTTGTTGATGGCTCCGACCGCGCTCGGCCCCAGCCGCCGCACCAGCGGGCCTCCCAGCCAGAAGAACAACAACACCGAAAGCGCCACCGCCGCGATGCCGATGACCATGCCGATGTAGGAGGCGGCGCTATCTACGTGCGCGGCCAGCGCCATCACGACGCCAATGGCTCCCGGCCCCGACATCAGCGGCATCGCGAGCGGAGTTAGGGAAATGTCTTCTTTCTCTTCCGCCTCATGGCTCTCCTCGGGTGTGATGCGCGCATGCGATGTCACCATGCCCCAGGCGGTATTGGCGACGATCAGCCCTCCGGCAATCTTCAAAACCGGCAGCGAAATACCGAAGAAGTACAAAACGAAGCGGCCAAAGAAAAGAAATGTGACCAGGATAACGAAGACCCATATGCCGGTTTTTAAGGCGGTGCGCCGGCGATCCTGCGGAGACCAGGAAGAGGTCATCGTAAAGAAGATCGGAATGCCGCCGAAAGGATCGACGATGGGAAACAGCGCCAGAAACGTCGCCGCCGCCGAGTGCGGCAGCGTGCGCAGGAATTGTCCGAGAGCGAGGGTGGAAGTCATCGGATCAGTTGGATTTGAACGGGTTAAAGATCTCTATCCCAAGATGCCTGAAGTCTTTTTCGTTCCGGGTCGCTACGGTAAGCCCGTGCAAGCGGGCGGTCGCCGCAATCATGATGTCGTAGAAAAGGTTTTCTTGTCTTCCCACCATCATACGTGCCGTTTCGCGGAAGCAACGCCCATCCATTGGCAGTACGGTCGACGAGTTCTCCAGCTGGTTAACCCAGGCCTCAATGGCGCCGGCTTTAGCTGCGTCTTGTCTACGGGTGCGCTCGATGCCCTCCTGCAGTTCCCCGAGCGTAACTGCAGAAAGACAGATCTGCTCGTCCCGCAGGCCCTCAAACCACGTCACCACGGCTCCGTGCGGCTTCGGTTTACGAATCTCCGAAATTATGTTCGTGTCGAGCAGGTACCGAGTCACTCGAACTCCACGGGCGGCCGTCGTTTCCACTTTCTGCGAGGCGGAACAACGTTCTCAAAACGGGGGCCCGACATCAGCAATTCTTTAATACCGGGGCGGGACAGGCTCTGCATCCGGCGCCACTCCTCAATCGGCACAAGAACGGCCGCTTCCACTCCGCGGCGCGTCACCACTTGCGGCCCTTTCTTGAGCGCGGCGTTAAGGAACTCGCTGAAACGGGACTTCGCCTCTTGCAGTTGCCAGGAACTCACCCTTCCACCTCGCAGCGATTATATGACTAGTCAGATGACTAGTCAAGTAGATTACCGATACCCTTCCAGCACTTTGGCAGCGCGCTCCAGCGCTGCCGTTAAGACTGCCAACTGCTGACGCGCTCGCTCTGCATCCCCTTTGTCCAGAGCTTCATTTACCCCCGGAATCACAACGACGGCATAGCCCGTATATTCGCCCGGAGCATAGATGGCATGGCGAAACCAGGGACGGTGCGGCAGTCCGTCGGGCACCAAAAGAGCACGCTCGCCGCTACGCAGCACCTGGTTCAACCGCGCAGGATCTCGCGGCGGATTCTTCTGTTTCGACCTGATCTTTCCGCCTGCTTCGCGGAAATGCTTTGCGGCAGCCATCGCGGCGCTGAAGTCGACTGGGCGCTCCCCTAATTTGTCCTCGGCTCTTTTCTTGGCTGTATCGAGGTAAGCGGAAATTTCTTTGCCGTACTCTTCGTAGTCGTAGGGCAGCACGTCGGCATCAGCCATGCGTAAGGCCTCGAGGCCGAATACTCGCGCCATCTGCTGCTCGTAAACGAAATCTGGATCGCCGAACTTCTTGAACCAGGCAAAATTGTCGAAGACCGAATGGTAAACACCATAGGGGCCGGTCGAGCTGATATCGGTGGAAGGCACACCCAAATGCTGCTGAAAGGCACTGTAATCGGAGCCGCTGCCTAAATCGCCGACCGCGACATCGCCTTTCACAGACGCTGCCGGTGCGCGGCGGTTATCGTCGTTAGCCTCCGCCGGCGACTGCGCCGACAAGCTTCCGGGGTGATCCACCTTACGCCAGGCCTCATAGACTGTGCCACCCTTGGGGCTAGGCACGGCTTTGGCAACATCTCGCAAAAACTGCTTCAGGCTGGGCACGGCCGAGGCGCCGAACTTCGGGCCGGAGACAGCAACGTCCATATTGAAGTAGGCGGGGGCGTTGGCTAGCTCAGATTCGTGTTGCTCGGCCCATTCCGTGGAACCTATGAGGCCTTCTTCTTCGCCATCCCAACTGGCAAAAATCATGGTGCGCTTCGGCTTCCATCCCGACTTCAGCAATTCGCCGACACCGTGCACGCTCTCGAGCATTGCCGCCGTCCCGCTGTTCGGGTCGACGGCACCATAAACCCAAGCGTCGCGATGGTTGCCCGCAACCACCCACTCGTCTGGCAACTCGCTGCCGCGTACGCGACCGATCACATCCCACAGCGTGCGGAACTGATAATCCTGCTTGAGGTGCATTTTCACCCGCGCCGGTCCTGGCCCCACGTGGTACGTGAAGGGCAGCGCACCCTGCCACTCGCGCGGCGAATCGGGCCCGCTCAGATGCTGAAGGATGGGCGCGGCATCGTGATAGGAAAGCGGCGTGACCGGAATCTTCGGCATCTGTGCCGACTGCTCAGGAGAAAGGCGCTTGCTCTCGGGCAGCGAAGGCAGCGACGCAATTCCAGGCGTCGTCGGATCGCCAGGATACTCGAACATGTAGCCCACCGAGCCGCGCTGCACTCCGGTATCGGGCCGCCACGGCCCATCGGGATACTTATCCCCACGTCGCCAGCCATCGTCGTAGGGATCCGAATAGATAATCACTCCGGCAGCGCCGCGCTGCTGTGCGATGAATTCTTTTACTCCGCGAAAGTTCTGCCCGTAGCGCACCAGCACGATTTTGTCGCGCACATCGATCTTCAATTTATCCAGTTTTTCGAAATCTTCCGGCGTACCGTAGTTGGCATAGACCACCTCCCCTTCGGCATCTCCGGAGGGCGACATGCCGTTGAACGGCATCACCACACGCGGGTCGTCATCGTAAGGATCTCCGTCTACATGCTCACGCGTGGGTCCGTGCATTTCGACTCCGGCGGGCGCGGTGACATCCACGCTAATCTGCGTTGGATAGTTGATCCACACTTTGTATTCGACAATCTCGGTGTCGAGTCCTGCTTGACGAAACTTCTGTGCTACGTAGTCGGCTGTGGCTTTGTCCTCGGGAGTGCCCGCCATGTGCGGGGCCTGGGTCAGCGTGCGAAGGTGCTCTTCCGCGAGCTTGGGATCGGGAACAGCAAGAAAACGGGCCTCTGTGGCGTTCTCAGCGGCGGCGTCGCGAAAACCGAAGATGGGTTGAGGCGAGCCGGAAGCCTCCGGCCCATGGCCGCTGACAGTCGTTGGAAAGCTTGTAAGCAGGATGAGTGCGGCAATAAAGGACGCGGACAATAATCTCATGGGTATCTCGGCGAAAGTAAGTACGGTAACACAGCGGGGCGCCGTGTCATTTGGCTTACCGGCTCTTGCTCAATCCGCACCATCTTCACCAATTGGTGCTATACTAGGTTTATGAAACGAGCCACCATGAGCCTGCCCGATGACCTGGCAGAAGCCGTAGACAGCTATCGCCAGGCCCAGGAAGCACCGCCATCTCTTACAACCGTAGTGCAGACCGCGTTGCGCGAGTACCTCAGACAGAGAGGTTTTCTCGCAAATCGTCGCCCCTTCAAAATCACCCCGGTGGGCAAGAGCGGTCGCAGCGACATCAGTCGAGAACACGACGCATACCTCGCTGGTACTAAGGAGTGATGCACGCTGTGCTGGCGGATACCGGTCCATTGTTCGCCGCCGCGGACGAAGATGACGCCGACCATGAAAGGGCCCTCCGCCAGATCGATGAGTTGGATCATGACGGTCGGATTGTATTAATTCCTTATCCGATTCTGCTGGAGGCTTACGGCTTGGTCTTGAAGCGCTTCGGCTCCCAGGCGGCCTTGTTGTGGCTGGGGAACGCAGTTGGAGCATCCCTGTTAAATCCAACACCAGAGGACTATTCGGTTGCCTGCGCCATTGTGCGCGCATTATCCGATCAGGACATTAGCCTAGTTGACGCGACCGTCGCGACATTGGCCACGCGCCTGAAAGTTGAGGTTTGGACGTACGACCATCACTTTGACGTGATGCGCGTTCCGGTTTGGCGGTGAGGCGGGTTCTGACCTATTGCGGTCATGGCGGATGAAACTCTCGAGCAATCGCGACTTGTACGAATATCTTCTGCTTCTAGCTTCGCAGCTGGAAAACCAAGGCGCGGAAGTGTTGAGAAAAGATGTGAGCGCGGCCGCGCGAACAGCTAACGTTTTTCCCGCCCCCGAATTCCTGGGAAAGTCCCGGATTGCACTTCGGCGCGTGCTCTCGGAAGGGAATAGTTTCATGAGCCAGATCGACCGTGCCGAGCTTCAGGACGTTTTGGGTCAACTTGACGTGGCTTTTGACGGGCGACGATAGACCGTCGTTTACCTTACTTGCCCGGTCCCCACAATCTCGTACTTCGAAGAAGTCAACTCCGCCAGCGCGAAGGGCCCACGGCAGTGCAGCTTCTGGGTGCTGATGCCCATCTCCGCGCCGAAGCCGAACTCCGCACCGTCGGTGAAACGGGTCGACGCGTTCCAATACACAGCTGCTGAGTCGACTCCGCGCAGAAATTTACGCGCATTGGCCTCATCGCTCGTCACGATAGAATCGGAGTGCTTGGTGGAATAGCGATTGATGTGGGATATTGCCCCATCCACGCTCGCAACCACGCGCACGGCGATGCAAAGCCGCAGATATTCCTCTCCCCAATCCTGCTGTGCAGCCGGCATAACGTTAAGTCCTGCAGCCAGGCAGCGAGAGTTTTCGTCTCCGCGGACTTCCACGCCTGCTTCGATCAGCTTTTTCACGATTCGCGGGACGTACTCTGCCGCGACGCGTTCATGCACCAATAATTTTTCCGCGGCGTTGCACACCGATGGTCGCTGCGTTTTGGCATTGATCACGATGCGGTCAGCCATCTCAAAATCAGCGGATTCATCGACGAAAATATGGCAGTTCCCAGCCCCGGTTTCGATTACGGGCACTGCAGAATTCTCGGTGACAAATTTGATCAGCCCCGCGCCGCCGCGCGGAATGATCACATCCACCAAACCACGGGCTTTAATCAGTTCCTGCACTGACTGGCGCGTGCTCGCATCGAGAAGCTCGACCGCGCCCGACGGAACTCCGGAGACCGCGGCAAGAATTTCTACCAGTCTTTGATTGCTGCGTGCCGCTTCTTTGCCGCCGCGTAACACAATGGCGTTGCCGGTTTTCAGCGCGAGCGCGGCGGTATCCACCGTGACGTTCGGCCGCGATTCATAGATGATTCCTACCACCCCCAGAGGTACGCGTACTCTGCGGATGCGCAAGCCGTTCGGTCTCGTCCACTCCGCCAGAGTCTCGCCAATCGGATCGCTCAGAGCCGCTACGTCGCGCACACCTTGCGCCATCTCTTTGATTCTCACCCCATTCAACATCAGGCGGTCGCGCATGGCCCCTTCGAGGCCGGAGCCTTCTAGGTCCTTCTGATTCGCCGAAAGGATTGTTTCGGCTTGGGATTCAATCGCGGCGGCAATGGCGAGCAGCAACGAGTTCTTCTCGTCCGTGGAGAGTAATGCCAGCTTGGTCGATGCCTCGCGCGCACGCACTAACTTTTCCTGCGTAGAGGCCACGTTGGAAACGGTTGTGGCCATCAATTATTTCCTTGTCGTGGCGGAAAATAGGTTCCGATCTTGCGCTCCATGCCGAGGATAATTCCCTGAGGATGCCGTCCGTTTACGATCGCCACGTGCACTCCGCCTTCGCTGGCCAGCTTTGCAGCGCGCAATTTTGAAATCATGCCGCCGCGGCCCAGCGTGCTCTTCCCATTGCATTGCGCTTCCAGCGCCGGAGTCAGCTTGCGCACGACGCGAACCAGGCGCGGCTTCTTGGATCCGTTCGGAACATAGAAGCCGTCGACATCGGTTAACAGCAGAAGCCAGTCGGCTTTCACCGCAGTGGCGAGCAATGCGCTCAGTTCGTCGTTGTCACCAAACGCGCCAACCAACTCGCGCACCGAAACGCTGTCGTTTTCATTCACGATGGGCACCACACCGAGCGAGAGCAGTTTCGCGAGCGCGTTCTGCAAGTTGCGATAGCGATGCTGAGAAGTAAAGTCATCGCTCGAAAGCAAAAGTTGCGCCACCACCTTCTTGCCGAAGAACAGGCGCTCATAAGTATGCATCAGCTGGCTTTGCCCGACGGCCGCGCAGGCTTGCATATCGCGAATACCGCTGGGCCGCTTGCGCAGTCCTAATCCTGATATGCCAGCGGCAATCGCACCCGAGGTTACGATCAAATACTCGTTCTTGCTGAGATCGAACTGATCGACAATGGAGCGCAGCAGATTCGCATCGATCTGCCCCCGCGGAGCGATCAGGCTGGTTCCGACTTTGATGACAATTCTCATGCCAGGCTAAACATTCATTTTTGAAATGGTAACGCACTTAACGGAGGACAATCCCGTGTACGGGAATTAAAATAATTCTTCGGCAAGTATGAATAGTCTTGCCTATTCGTGAACCAAATGCCCGCCTCCAATGCTACCAGCCGCTTTTCCGATCGCGTAGAAAACTACGTGCGCTACCGACCAGGATATCCGCTGGAAGTGCTCGCGACGCTGAAGACCGAGTGCGGCCTCGCGCCCAGCCACGTGGTCGCGGACATTGCGAGCGGCACCGGCCTGTGGACTCGCATGTTGCTGGAAAACGGAAACGCGGTATTCGGGATCGAACCCAACGGCGAGATGCGCGCGGCAGGGGAGCGTCTGTTGGCAGGATTTAAGGAATATACGAGTGCTGCCGGAAGCGCCGAAGCAACGACTCTGCCGGATCAGAGTGTTGACTTCGTCACCGCGGCCCAGGCCGCTCACTGGTTCGACCGCGAGAAAGCAAGACGCGAGTTCGTTCGCATTCTGAAACCCGGCGGTTGGCTCGTCTTTCTGTGGAACGAGCGCTTGACGGATTCGACAAAGTTTCTCCGGGATTACGAGCAGTTACTGCTCAACTATGGTACCGACTACGAAGAGGTGCGTCATGAGCGCACGACAGACTCGGTAAATGAATTTTTCGATCCCGCTCCGTTCAAGCGGCGAGTGTTTGAGATGCGGCAGGAGTTTGACTACGACGGCGTGGAGGGCCGCCTGTTGTCGTCGTCGTATGCGCCAGGGCCTGAGCATCCACAACACGCGCCGATGCTGCGCGAGTTGCGGCGCATCTTCGATGCTTGCGCAGTTGAGGGACGAACGGGCTTCGAGTACAAGACACGAGTGTATTTCGGACGCCTTTGATAAGGTTAGCTTCGTCATGGCGAACTTCAACATCCTGTTCGAAACGGATCGCTTCAACCTGTCGGAGGTCAAGGAGCACTTCATCAACCCGTGCTGCTTCGGGGAAGACGCGACCGAGTGGCTGCGGCAAAGACTAACGGAGAAGGGGCTGACCGCGGGTGCGACCGGCCAAGAGGACTGGGGATGGTACCTATTCGCTCGGCAGGATTCCCGAAGCTACTTTCTGGGGGTTGGCGGATATCACAGAGAGAGCGCAGTCGGTAAGAACGATGGGGAGTGGCGAATTATGGTTGAGAAGAAGCGCTCGGTTTGGGAAAAGCTTCAAGGCAAGAATGAACTAACGGAAGACGATCCTATCCTAGCGATCCTCGAAGAAATTCTCCGCCGGGAAGCCGACATCCGCAAAGTACGGCGCGAGATCGCGTCGCGGTAGCACTCTGGAGAACAATGCCCCAAGAAAAATCTTTCCATATGACGCCCGACGAATTTCGCCGGCACGGTCATGCGGTAGTCGACTGGATCGCCGACTACCACTCTCGCATCGAGTCATTCCCGGTGCTCTCGCAGGTGAGGCCCGGCGAGATTCGCTCCTCGCTGCCGGCGAATCCTCCGGCGCAGGGCGAGCCGTTCGAAGCGCTGCTCAAAGACGTCGAGAAACTGATTCTGCCCGGAGTCACGCATTGGCAATCGCCAAACTTCTTCGCCTACTTTCCGTGCAACGCTTCTGGACCTGGCATTCTCGGCGATCTTCTTTCTTCCGGACTGGGCGTGCAGGGCATGTTGTGGTCGACTAGTCCAGCCTGCACGGAATTGGAAACGCATGTGCTCGACTGGCTGGTGCCCATGCTGGGCCTGCCCGAAAAGTTTCTGTCGTCGAGCAGCGGTGGCGGAGTCATTCAAGATACTGCTTCAAGTGCGGCGCTGTGCGCCCTGTTGGCCGCCCGCGAGCGCGCCACCAACTACACCAGCAATCAAAAGGGATGCAACGGGCGCGTCGTTGCCTACGCATCCACGCAAACTCATTCATCGCTGCAGAAAGCGGCGATGATCGCGGGCATCGGCAGCTCTAACCTGCGGCTAATCGAAGTGGACGAACACTTTGCCATGCGGCCAGACGCCCTGGCGCACGAGATTGAAGTCGACAAACAGGCTGGGTTGGTTCCATGCTTTGTTTGCGCAACGGTTGGGACGACATCTTCGAACGCGATGGATCCGATCGCCGAAATCGCTCGAGTCGCGCACCAGCACAATCTGTGGCTGCACGTGGATGCGGCCATGTCTGGCACCGCGGCGCTGTGTCCTGAATTTCGCCACTTGCAAAACGGAGTCGAACTCGCCGACAGCTATAACTTCAATCCGCACAAGTGGATGTTCACCAACTTCGACTGCAACTGCTTCTGGGTCGCCGACCGCAAGGCTCTGATTCAGACGTTAAGTATTTTGCCCGAATACCTGCGCAATCAGGCCACCGAATCGGGCGCCGTAATCGACTACCGGGACTGGCACATCCAACTTGGCCGGCGTTTCCGTTCTCTGAAGTTGTGGTTCGTGATTCGCCACTACGGTGTGGAAGGTCTCCGGCACCATGTTCGCCAGCATGTGGAACTGGCGCAGCAGTTCGCGCAGTGGGTGCAGGAGGATAAGAACTTCGAACTCGCCGCACCCGTTCCGCTGAATCTTGTCTGCTTTCGCCACAGGGGCGGAGACGAAGTGAATCAGACGATCATGGACCGCATCAACCGCAGCGGCGATCTCTTTCTTACTCATACGAAGCTGAATGGAAAATTAACTCTGCGCTTGTGCGTTGGTCAAACCCATACGCAGGAGCGGCATGTGGAGAAGGCTTGGAAGAGAATCAGTGAGGAGGCGCAGAAGTTAGTGGAAGAAGTTCGAGGCTCCTGACAGGGTGGGAGACTGACGGTACTTCAATCGGCGGGCATCGGCGCAGGACGCCCCAACACCGGACTTACTTTTGCTTTTGCCGGAACGACCATTTCCGCGGGCATCTCCAGCCACTTGCGCACTTCGGGCAGGGCTTGCCGCATTGCGACTTCGCCGCTCTGAATCAGTTCTTCGGCGCGTTTGAAGTCGTCGTAGGCGAAGCCAGCCACATCGGGCTCGACGACGACGTCCGCTGCGCCTCGCCAGAGATGGCTCATCATGTCTTGGGCGATGGCAAAGGATTGACCAATCACGTCAAAAAGATGCCGCGGTGCACCGTCCTTTGACCACTGTCCTCGCAAGTGAACTGCCAGCACCCGCTCCGCGCCCATCTCACGCACCGGTCGCGTGGGCACGGGATGGGAGAGCATTCCATCCACCAGCCAGCGTCCACGAATGTTCACCGGCAAAAACATTCCAGGATAGGCACAACTTGCCCGCACCGGATCGATGATCGATCCGGAATGAAAAACCACGCCTTCGCCGCAGTTGAAATCGGTTGCGGTCACTCCCAGCGGAATGCGCAATTCCTCAAATGTTTTCACCTTCAAAGTACGGGTGAGGAACGACACCATCCGGTCGTTAGAGGCGAAACCGTAACGCGAGACTGTCCAGCGAGCGAAGGTAGTAAAGCGAACGGAGCGCGCGAGCTTTTCGAGATCTTCAATTGAAACGCCGCTGCAGTAGGCAGCGCCAATCAAAGCGCCAACACTGGTTCCGGTGACAACGTGGATTGGAATTCCTTCTTCTTCGAGGACCTTGAGAACCCCGATGTGAGCCATGCCCCGGGCAAAGCCGCCACCGAGCGCGAGGCCAATCGTGGGGAGTTTCCCCGGTTCGACCGTCCCTGGCTTCCCGGACAGTTCTCGGCCGAAAGCTTGTACCGATCGAATGATCTTGCCGAGGCTTTTCACCGAAACCCCACGTTCCTTCCAATTACCTCTTGCATGTAGGATGCCACGTTGCCGAAGAAAGCTGCAGTCCACTTTGGTGCTACATGAGTTACGATTGAAACCTCCCGAAGTTACTCCAGGGTTAATCTTTCCAGGGCCTGCGCTTCGTTAAGATGACTAACTCCCGCAATACTGCTAACTTACGAATTGTATGACGCGGGAGATCTCGGCTGGCGGGGTGGTGATCCGAAAACAAGAGGGAGACTGGTGGCTGGCCGCTATCGAATTGCCCTTCGAATCGGAACGGTCGGCGGAGCCATCCGGACCAGCCGTCAAAGCCGCAAAACCCGTACTGGCGCTCCCCAAGGGCCTGGTGGATGAGGGCGAGAAACCGCCGGAAACTGCGCTGCGGGAAGTCTATGAGGAGACCGGAGTGACTGCCGATCTGGTCGCGAAACTCGGCGATATCAAGTACGTTTACACGCGCACCTGGGGCGATGGAGGACGCGTTTTCAAGATAGTCAGCTTTTATCTGATGCGCTACCGTTCCGGACGCATCGATGAGATCGCCCCAGAAATGCGAATTGAAGTGGCGCGCGCGAAGTGGGTCCGCCTGGAAGAAGCTCCAAAGCTGCTAGCATACAAAGGAGAGCGACAAATGGCACAGCGCGCGCTGGAATACCTGGGCGAGCACCCTGAAGTCTAGACAAAGCGATGTCGCATTTGGTCTGAATCGTCGTATCCCGCATAATATTTCCATGTACTTTCGCCAATCCCTACATGCAATAGCGCGGGGATCTGTCCTGTCTTCGCTGCTGCTCTGCATCACGCTTTCGCTGTCGTCTTTATGGGCCAAGACTCGGCCTGCTCCGGCGCTGGACTCGGAATACGTGCGGGCTCTCGCGGCTGCGGACCACTTCCTGCAAGCCTGGCAGGCCGGCGACCTCGAGAACGGCATGGCTCTGCTTAGCGGTCATGCCAAGGATGCGGCCAATCGAGACGTGGTCGAGCGATTTTTTTCCAACCCAGAACCCGCCGGTTATGAGATCGATCGTGGAAAGCTGATGAAGCACGGGCGGTATGATTTCCCGGTGGTGCTGGTTACAGTCGCATCAAAAAATGTCCACGCCCACCGCCGCTTCTCCAGCGTTGTTGTGGTGAACACTGGCAACAACGACTGGGCAGTGGATAAACTGCCGTAGAGGGAGCGTTGTCGGTTGCGCAAATCCAATTGTCTGATTGAACGGCATGGCGGATTTTCATCTGGTCATCGAAAATCGAAAATTGACAATCCTCAATGCTCCTCTGTGTTCCCTGTAGTTAAGAATTCCTATGAGGCTAGCTAATGAAGCGAATTAATAAAGTCGCAGTTCTCGGCGCCGGGACCATGGGTGCCCGCATCGCCGCACACTTCGCCAACGCTGGCGTCCCCAGCTACCTGCTCGACATCGTTCCTCCAGACGCCGATGCTCCAGCGCGGAACAAAATCGCTGCAGCTGGTCTCGACGCCGCAAAGAAATCCAAGCCTGCGGCGTTTATGGAGCCTTCGCTTGCCCGCTTGGTTACCGTGGGTAACTTTGAGGACGACTTGAAGAAGCTGGCTGAGGTAGATTGGATCATCGAGGCCGTCGTCGAAAACCTCGAGATCAAGCGAGCGCTGCTTCGCCAAGTCGAAGCCATTCGCAAACCTGGAACCATTGTCACCACGAACACGAGCGGACTGCCGGTGGGCAAAATTGCCGAGGGCTTCTCCGACGACTTCCGACGGTCATGGTTCGGGACGCACTTTTTCAATCCCCCGCGCTACATGCGGCTGCTCGAACTCATTCCCACTCCTGAAGCAGATCAGGGAGCAATTGATGCCATCTCGAATTTCTGCGATGTGGGGCTCGGCAAAGGCGTTGTCATCGCCAAAGATACGCCCAATTTCATTGCCAACCGCATCGGCACTTTTTCCGTGTTGAATGTCATGCGCCTGATGCAGGAAATGGATCTCAGTATCGAAGACGTCGATGCGCTGACTGGGCAAGCCGTCGGCTGGCCGAAATCGGCGACCTTCCGCACCATCGATTTAGTTGGCTTGGATATTTTGGGCCATGTCGTGGGCAACATGACTACAAACGTCCACGACGAGCGCAGCGATCTTCGATTGCCCGACTTCTTCAGTCAGATGTTGCAGCGCAAAATGTTGGGCGACAAAACCAAAGGCGGCTTCTACAAAAAAATGAAAAGTCGCGAAGGCAAAGAAGACGAGCGCATGGCTCTCGATTGGAAGACGCTGGAATACCGTCCGCGACAGAGACCAAAGTTTGCCGCACTCGATATGGCGAAAAATATCGAGGAGTCAGGCGCGCGGCTTCGCATGTTGCTCGGCCTCGAAGGGAGCGGCCCACAAAGAGGGGACAAGGCGGGAGTTTTCCTGTGGTCAGCCTTGGCCGATTTGTGGACGTACTCAGCGAATCGCATCCCTGAGATCTCCGACTCCATCGTTGAGATTGACCGCGCCATGCGGCTCGGCTTCAACTGGGAACTCGGTCCCTTCGAACTCTGGGACGCTGCCGGAGTCGATGTCACCGTTGCCCGCATGAAGAAAGAAGGCAAGCCGGTAGCAGCCAATGTTGAAAAACTGCTGGCCGCTGGACATAAAGGTTGGTACATCGATGATGCAAAATCGCCTTCGGGCCGCAAATTCTGGAGCCTGCAAACGGAGAACTGGCAGCCGGTGCAGGTTCCCGCCGGAGTGTGGTCGGTTACGGTGGCGAAGAAATCCAACGGTGTGGTGAAGAGAAATTCTGGCGCATCGCTGGTCGATCTGGGCGACGGCGTGGCCTGCATCGAGTTCCATAGCAAGATGAATTCACTCGGCGCCGACATCATCAGCCTGATCAGTCAAACCCTGAAACCAAACGGTCCCGGCGACAACTTTGACGCCTTCGTGATCACCAACGACGCCACGAATTTTTCGGTCGGCGCAAACCTCATGCTCTTGCTGATGAGCGTGCAGGAAGAAGAGTGGGACGACGTCGACCTTGCCATTCGCCAATTCCAAGGCATGACTCAGGCCATCAAATTCTCCCCTAAGCCGGTGGTGTCCGCGCCGTTTGGCCTGTGCCTGGGCGGCGGTACGGAAATTTCCCTGCACGCCGCGGCCCGGCAGCCGCAGGCGGAGCTCTATACGGGGTTGGTAGAAGTGGGAGTTGGCTTGCTGCCCGGCGGCGGAGGCTGCAAAGAAATGCTGCTGCGCGCAATTGATGGCGCTAGTGCCGGCCGCGGCGGCAGAATTTCTGGCGATGCGCTAGCGGGATCGATCGAGATGCTGGAGGCCATGAAGCGGGCGTTCGAACTCATCGCGACGGCCAAGGTCGCTACTTCCGCCCATGAGGCGCGCTCTCTCGGTTTTCTCGACGAGCGTGACCGCATCACAATGAATCGCGAGCGCGTTCTTTCCGACGCTAAAACTCGCGTCCTGGAACTGGTGCGCGCTGGGTACGAGCCGCCTGTTCCGCGTACCGACATCCCCGCTCCCGGTGAAAATCTTCTGGCCACGCTCAAGATGGGCGTTCACATGATGCACCAGGGCGGCTTCATCACTGACTACGAGGTGAAGCTGGGCGCAAAGATCGCCGAAGTGCTGTGCGGCGGCAATGTCACGCCGGGCACGCCGGTAAGCGAGCAGTACATCCTCGATCTGGAGCGCGAAGGCTTCAAGTCGCTGTGCGGCGAGAAAAAAACCCAGGAGCGGATTCAATTCACGTTGAAGACCGGTAAGACGCTGAGAAACTAAGAAACTAAAGGACCGCGGACACTCCACCCCGAAGAACTCCTTTGACGTGATATATACCACTGATATATATTATGTACAGGCGTCAATATGCCAAAAAGTGATATTGCCAAGATCTTCCAGAATGGCCGAAGCCAAGCGGTGCGGCTGCCGAAAGAGTTCCGTTTTAGCGGGGACCGGGTACGCATCCGGCGGGTGGGTCAGGGCGTTCTTCTCGAGCCGATCATTCAAGATCCGGCGGAATTGTTCCGGAGACTCGATGAATTGAATTCCGAACCGTTTCCATCCCGCGACAAACAGCCCCCCGCGACCAAGAGACCCGCTCTTAAGTGAACTACCTGCTGGACACGAACGCCTGCATCGCGCTGATGAACGGGGCGCCGGCCCCGGTTCGCAACCGCTTTGAGAAGGCTATTCGGGGAGATTCCCAAATCTATATCTCTTCCATCGTGGCCTTTGAGCTCTGGTATGGAATTGCAAAGAGCGCACGCATTGAAATGAATACCCGGCGCTTCGAAGCGCTCCTGTCCAGTGCAGTCATCGCGATTCCCTTCAACCACGAGGATTCCCGTGCGGCAGGCTCGGTCCGAGCCACCCTGGAAGCCGACGGCAGACCTATCGGAGCATACGACTACCTGATCGCCGGTCAGGCCTTGGCGCGTCAACTCACACTGGTGACAGCCAACATCTCCGAGTTTTCACGCGTGAAGGGACTCTCCTGGCAAGACTGGGCGAAGCCGTAGACGCTCTTCGCATCTCTCCAAATATTTTTTTCAGAAGATTTTGCCTGCTACAATCGCCGTTAATGCGAAAGCTTCCACTAGCTGCGGCCGCGGTTATCGGGCTGACCGTTCTCATTGTTGGTACTCAATTCGCGGATGCGCAAGCCAACCCCCAGAAAGATTCTCCGCAAACGAAAGAGGAACCGCCCGACGTGCCCGACTCGATTCAGGCTCCCACGGGCGAGGAAGTCGTGCTGTACACCCACGCGACGGGATCCCAGATATACACCTGCCAAGCCGCGGCGGACGGCAAGTTCAGCTGGACACTGAAAGCACCTGAGGCGGAGCTTCATGATCGTAAGGACAAAGTCATCGGCCGGCATTCCGCCGGTCCAACCTGGAAGCTGAAGGATGGCAGCGAGGTTACCGGCAAAGCTGCGGCGAAGGTGGATTCGCTTGATACCGATTCGATTCCATGGCTGCTGGTTAAGGTCGTCAGCCATGCGGGGAAAGGGACACTCGACGCCGTAACAACAATTCAGCGAGTTCACACCCATGGCGGCCAGCCGCCGGCTGAGGGTTGCGATGCGTCTCATCGCGACGCCGAAGCGAAAGTCAGTTACTCTGCGGACTATTACTTCTACGCGCCGGCTAAGTAAAGAAATCGTAAACCACCTCGAACCGGTGAGTTCAACCAATGAAAAGGCAGATTAGAAAACGCTAGGGAAAACTACTTGGCCCGGCTTCACAGCGCTCAACATCGAAGGAAGCGGTTACTGTTAAGAAACTGCGGTTAGTGGACTTTCTGTCGCGAACGTTGAACAATGTATGAAGCCAGGAGATAATGAAATACTTGGTTATCTACGAGAAGTCAGCCGCAGGATGGGGTGCCTACTCTCCTGACGTGCCCGGACTCAGCGCCGCGGGAAAAACACTAGACGAGGTGAAGAAACTCATTAGCGATACGATGGAGTTTTACCTCGCGGGCATGCGCCGTGAGGGTGAGCGGCTCCCCACGCCCAGCGCAGCAACTGCAATCATGAAGGTCGATACCCATGCGTGAAGTCATCATCGCCTCCTCTGTTCGAACTCCCGTGGGACGCGCCTACAAAGGCACGCTCCGCGCAACCCGTCCCGATGAACTGGCAGCGGTCGCAATTAAAGGGGCGCTGGAGCGCGTGCCTGAACTCGATCGAAAAGAGATTGAAGATGTCATCCTCGGCTGCGCCATGCCCGAGGCGGAGCAGGGGATGAACGTCGCCCGCATTGCCTCGCTGCGCGCCGGGTTGCCGGTGGAAGTCTCGGCGCTCACCATCAATCGTTTCTGTTCGTCGGGATTGCAAGCGATTGCGATGGCTGCTGAACGTATTATGAGCGGCGGCGCAGAGGTAATCGTCGCCGGCGGCACCGAGTCGATGACCATGATTCCCATGGGCGGCCACAAAGTTTCGCCGAATCCGTGGCTCGTTGACCATTATCCGGACGCATATCTGAATATGGGACTCACAGCGGAGCGGGTCGGGCAGCGTTTTGGGATCACGCGCGAGGCAGCGGACGAATTCTCGCTGCGCAGCCACCAGAAGGCCATCGCGGCGATTCAGGCGGGAAGGTTCGACGACGAGGTCGTACCTGTGCCGGTGAGTTTTACAACCCCGAATGGGTCGAAGCCCAAGCGGCAAGAAATTATTTTCAAAACGGACGAAGGTCCGCGCGCCGATACTTCGCTCGAAGCATTGCACGCGTTGAAGCCGGCATTTCATGTGAAGGGGACAGTGACGGCTGGAAATTCTTCGCAGATGTCCGACGGCGCGGCGGCGGCTGTGGTCATGTCCGCCGAGCGTGCGAAGGCTCTCGGCATAAAACCGATGGCCCGCTACGTTTCATTCGCCACTGCTGGATACAAGCCGGAAGAGATGGGACTAGGTCCGGTATTCGCCATTCCGAAAGCTTTGAAAATGGCTGGGCTCAAGCTCTCCGACATCGACGTGATCGAGTTGAATGAAGCCTTCGCGGCACAGTCCCTCGCCGTGATCAAAGAAGGCGGGCTCGATCCTGAGAAAGTGAATCCCAACGGCGGCGCAATCGCGCTGGGACATCCTCTGGGCTGTACCGGAGCCAAGCTAACGGCCACAATCCTCCGCGAACTCAAGCGCCGCAACGCACGTTATGGCATGGTGACCATGTGTGTTGGCGGAGGTATGGGTGCGGCTGGAATTTTCGAGAATCTTGCGTAACAGTTATTTACCGAATCGAGGGCGTTACCGGCTCGGCAACTTCAGCAAATTTAGCCACGAAACGCGGGAAAACCAGGGTGGTTCCCCTCCTATCATTCCCGCGGACTACGCATTAGAATTATGTGTGCTCCCCAATCTTGCTAATTTGTTCCGCATTTTTCTCGAGGATTGATATATGGCCACTACGACTGCAGTTCCCAAAACTCGAATCTTCGGCGGCAGCTTCCTGCTCGAATCTCGCCGCCCCGACGAAGTCTTCACCCCCGAAGACTTTACCGAACAGCAACAGATGATTGGGCAGACGGCCGAAGAATTCACCGTCAATGAAATCCTGCCCAATGTCGAGAAGATGGAGCATAAGGATTTCTCCATTTCGCGCGATCTGCTGAAGAAGGCCGGCGAACTGGGCCTCAGCGGCGCTGAGATCCCCGAGGCGTATGGCGGCCTCGAGTTGGACAAAGTCACGGCCGCGGTCATCGCCGACCATATTGCTCAGTATGCCGGATTTGCCACCACCTGGGGCGCGCACAGCGGCATCGGCTTGTTGCCCCTGGTTTATTTCGGTACTGAGGAACAGAAGAAAAAATATCTGCCGCGCCTGGCTACCGGCGAGCTCGTAGGAGCGTATGCGTTGTCGGAAGCTTCCTCTGGGTCCGATGCCATGAACTGCCGCGCCCGCGCCCAGCTTTCGCCCGATGGCAAGCACTACATCCTGAACGGCGAAAAAATGTGGATCACCAACGCCGGCTTCGCTGACCTGTTTACAGTCTTTGCGAAGATCGACGGCGAGAAGTTCACTGCATTCCTGGTGGAGAAAACGTTCCCCGGGTTTTCGATTGGCGCTGAAGAGCACAAGCTGGGTATTCGCGGATCTTCCACTTGCCCCATCATTCTCAATGACTGCAAAGTTCCGGCGGAGAATCTGCTGGGCGAAATCGGCAAGGGCCACATCATTGCTTTCAATATCCTGAATATCGGACGCTTCAAGCTGGGTGCGATGTGCGTGGGCGGAGGCCGGGTATCTCTCGAACATGCGATCGCTTATGCCAAACAGCGCAAGGCTTTCAACAAAGTCATTGGCGACTTCGGCTTGGTGCGGGAGAAAATCGCCAACATGGCCACGCTGATCTACGTCGGGGAGTCGCTGGTCTATCGCACGGTCGGCATGATGGACGACGCGCTCGGCGAAGTCGACAAATCCGCGGCTGACGCGATGAAAGAAACTCGCAAAGCTATCGAGGAATACGCAGTCGAGTGTTCCATCATCAAGGTGTGGGCATCTGAGATGGTCGGCTACGTCGTCGACGAGACCTTGCAGATCTACGGCGGATACGGCTTCGTCGAAGAATATCCCGCCGAGCGCGCCTACCGCGACGCCCGCATCAATCGCATCTTCGAAGGCACCAACGAAATCAACCGCCTCATCATTACAGGATTCTTGCTGAAGCGTGCCATGAGTGGCCAACTGCCGCTGATGCCCGCCATCAAGAAGTTGATGGATGAAGTGCTCTCGGGGCCGTCGACGGGAGAGGATTTCGACGGTCCACTTGCTGAAGAACACAAACTCGTCGGCCAGGCTAAGAAACTAGGCCTGTTCGTTGCGGGAGCGGCTACGCAGAAATATATGCAGGCGATCCAGGACCAGCAGGAGATTATGGGTGCCATCGCCGATATGACCATTGAAACTTACGCGATGGAGTCGGCCGTTTTGCGCACGCAGAAAATCGCCGAGACCAAAGGTGAAGCCGCGGCCGCACTCCCGGTTGCTATGACGCGAGTTTATCTCTCGCAGGCGATGGAAAAGGTCGAGTCAGCAGCAAAGAAAGTTATTGCCGCTGTTGCCGACGGCGACATGCTGCGAACTCAGCTTGCAATTCTGCGCCGGCTCGGCAAGTACGAGCCTTTCAACACGATCGAACTCCGCCAGCAGATAGCACAGAAGATGATCGAGCGCGGGAAGTATACGCTGGCTTAGAACCAAACCAGAGTCGACATTAGCAGGACAGAGGAATCAAAATCCTCTGTCCTCCAGCGACTACTGCGGTTTCCTTCTATCTCTTTCCTTCTGGTACAAATATCCGATGAAGGCCCGTTATCTGATCATCTTCATCGCTCTCGGCGCGCTCTCGCTCGTCGCCCAGAAAGACGAGCCTGCATCCGCCGGCCTCGCGCTCACTCCTCCCATGGGCTGGAATTCCTGGAACAAGTTCGCATGCGATGTTAACGAGGACATGATCCGGAGTATGGCCGATGCGATGGTGAAATCCGGCATGAAGGACGCAGGATACGAATACATCAACGTTGACGACTGCTGGCAGGTGAGCCGCGACGCGAATGGCAACATCGTCGCCGATCCGCAGCGCTTTCCACACGGCATGAAGACCCTCGGCGACTACATTCATTCGTTGGGGCTGAAATTCGGTGTGTATTCCGACGCCGGCTCGAAGACTTGCGCGGGCCGTCCCGGCGGCCTCGGCCACGAATACCAGGACGCTTTGCAATACGCCACATGGGGTGTCGACTATCTGAAGTATGACTGGTGCAACACCACCACGCAGGATGCGAAAGCGTCTTATGCCAACATTCGCTCCGCGTTAGATGCAGCCGGTCGTCCCATTGTCCTCAGCATTTGCGAGTGGGGCACTGCCAAGCCGTGGCTGTGGGGAAAAGAAGTCGGTGGAAATATGTGGCGCACCACCGGTGACATCAGCGACCGATGGACAGGCCAGAACAAGTGGCCGGACGGCAGTTGCTGCTCGAATGGCATGCTCGCGATCCTCGACCTGCAGGTCGGCTTGGGGTCTTACGCCGGCCCCGGACATTGGAATGACCCCGACATGCTCGAGGTTGGCAACGGAGGAATGACGGATACGGAATATCGTTCGCACTTCAGTCTGTGGGCGATTCTGGCGGCGCCGCTGATTGCGGGCAACGACTTGCGCGACATGCGTCCCGAGATCCACCACATTCTCACTAACAAGGAAGTGATTGCGGTGGATCAAGATCCGCTGGGCCGACAGGGTGAGCGAGTTTGGAAGAGCGGCGACTTTGAGGTCTGGGCAAAGCAGTTGAAAGATGGAAGCCGTGCGGTCGTGCTCTTGAATCGCAGCGGCGTGGAACAGGAGATCTCAGCGAACTGGGAAGACATCGGCTATCCCAATCACTTGAGCGCTGCGGTACGCGATTTGTGGCAGCACAAAGAATTAGGAAAATTTACGGGAAAGTTTTCCACGCCCGTGGCTTCTCACGGTGTTGTCGTGGTTACGGTGAAGCCGTAGCGTCGTGCGTGTGACTTGGCTTTCGATTTCTCGTTTTCCAGGGTCCTTCAGTTCTTTGGAAAGTTCGGATCGGCCTTCACTTCCTCGATCTGAGCCGTGTGACGGGCACTGTGAGCTGAGATCAAAAGCAGCCACTGGTAACCGTCCATAGTCCCTAACACGGGATGATCGGAGAAATGGTCGCGCAGGTCGTTGTCGGTGCTGCGGACGTAGTCCATCGTGGCCTTGCGACTTTCCTCAAATGCTTTCGTGAGGTCGCCTTCCGTCGCCCAGCGGCCGGTAGGACGAAGAAACTCTGGGGCCTGCACTTTGTGGCTGCGATCCGGCACTTTCTGCAAAACCAGCTCGTCCTTGCCTTTCACCTGTTCGCGCTTCTCAGGGGTAGCAGGAGAGGTCATGATTTGCTTCTGCACCAGCCCGAAAAGTGTGGATTCTGAGACGGTGATGTGTTCAGCAACCTCCGCCACGGACCAGCGATCCGGCGCCGGTTTGAATGTCCATTGCGCCTGCGAAAGTCCGGCGATTGACTTCAAAAAGTTATCGCGCGTGGTTTCGAACTGTTTAAGCGCCGCTTCCCGCTCCTGGGAAGTCAAGGTTGCAGGCACGGTCGGCGCCGCAGCCTGCGCGAAAGCGGAAATCGCCGCCAAGTACAACAACGCCCCAGCCCACATCGCGGGCCAGTTCCTTACACGCATGAAAAACTCTCCTGAGAATGGAATCTTAAGCCTGGCGATTTTAGATATCGACGAATCGATCACGGATTCTTTTTCAGTTCTTCCATCACGCTCTGGATCAGCTCCTTCGCATCGGTGAGACTCTTCATGATGATCTGGATATCCATCACCGGCTTGCCCGGCCAGCGTTGGCTCTGGCAATAGACGCCGTGCTGGCCGACCAGCGCCATGGCATCCGTGATTGTGTCCATGGTTACGGCCAGCCGCCCGCGCGGCACGCCCATCATGGTCTCGTAATGTTCCAGTTCTTCCTGCTTATCCTCGAATACCGGCATGAGATGATTGTAACGTCCGCGTCTACGAGAGCATAATTGCTTTCGATAGCCTGGTTCGCGCGTCAATCCAATCAGCACTTACCATTTAGCACTTAGTCAATCGAAGCTCGATGAGACGTGCGCCGACTGACCGAGGGCGCAATGCTAGTTGCTAACTGCTTTCTTAAGGAGAGATCATGCAAAAACGAATCGCCCTTCCTGCGCTGCTCGCGATCGTGTTCACAACCGCTGCCTTCGCTCAAATGGGAGGCGGCAAGCCCAGTCCCCCGGCCTCAGCTACCTGCGACCTCGGTGGCGGCAAGAGCATCAAGACCGATTACTCAAGCCCGCGTATGAAAGGCCGCAAGATTTATGGTGAACTGGTGCCCTTCGGCGAAGTCTGGCGTACTGGGGCCAATGAAGCCACAACCTTTGTCACCAGCGCCGATATTGTGATTGGCGGCAAGAGCGTGCCCGCGGGTAGCTATACAATTTTTACCGTGCCCAATGCCGACAAATGGACGCTGATCATCAACAAAAAGACGGGCGAGTGGGGCATTCCATACAAGTATGAGGGCGACGAACTGGCGCGTGTGAACATGAAGGTCTCGAAGTTGCCGTCGCCGCTTGAGAACTTTACCATCTCCTACAATAAATCCGGGAGCGGCTGCACGATGCACATCGATTGGGAGACGACCAGCGCTTCCGTGGATATCTCGGCGAAGTGAGGGTAGCGCCGGCACTACACCATTACTTGGAGGCCGGTTTCCATCGCAACACCGGCTTCCTCGCGGCTGCTGTTTCATCCAACCGCGAAACCCGCGTGGAGTGGGGCGCATCGAGTACTGTCTGCGGATCTTCTTCCGCTTCTGCCGCGATCGACTTCATGGCGTCAATGAATAAATCCATTTCTTCTTTGGACTCGCTCTCGGTTGGCTCGATCATCAGCGCGCCGGGAACGATAAGGGGAAATGCTGTCGTGTAGGGATGGAAGCCATAGTCGATCAGCCGCTTGGCAATGTCCATGGTACGCACGCCTTTTTTCGCTTGCAGTTTGTCGCTGAAAACGACTTCGTGCATGGTCGGTGTGGAATACGGCAAATCGTAGGTGCCTTCGAGGCCCTGACGAATATAGTTCGCGTTCAGCACAGCGTCTTCCGTGGTTTGACGCAAGCCATCTGGTCCATTGGCCTGGATATATGCCAAAGCGCGGACAAACATTCCAAAGTTGCCATAAAACGCGCGCACGCGTCCCACCGACTGCGGACGATCGTACTCAAAGCCCAACGTGCCATCGGTCTTCGTGACCAATACAGGCTTCGGCAGAAAGGGCTCGAGAATTTTCTTGATGGCCACGGGACCCGATCCCGGCCCGCCGCCGCCATGCGGCGTCGAGAAAGTTTTGTGCAGGTTCAAGTGCATCACGTCGACGCCAAAATCGCCCGGACGCACTTTTCCTACCAGCGCGTTCATGTTGGCGCCATCCATGTAGAGCAAGCCGCCCTTGGCGTGCAGAATGTCGGCGATCTTATGAATCTGCTGTTCGAAAACTCCCAAGGTGTTGGGATTGGTCAGCATTAGAGCAGCGACATCTTCGTTCATCTGCGCTTCGAGCGCGCCGATATCCACCATGCCCCGCGAATCTGATTTCAAGTTCTCTACGGCGTAGTCCACCATCGCCGCCGTCGCCGGATTCGTTCCGTGAGCTGAGTCGGGAATCAGAATTTTCTTCCGCGGACGTCCCTGGGCTTGGTGGTACGCCCGCACCATGAGCAGACCGGTCATCTCGCCATGCGCGCCAGCCGCGGGCTGCAGCGTGATGGCATCCATGCCCGTAATGTCAATCAGGCACTCGCTGAGGGTCTTCAGAATCTGCAGTGCACCCTGCGAAATCTTCTCTGGCTGGTAGGGATGCCCGTTCGCAAGTCCCTCCGCTCGCGCTACGGCTTCGTTCACTCGCGGGTTGTACTTCATCGTGCAAGAGCCGAGCGGATACATTCCGAGATCGATTGCGTAATTCCACGTTGAAAGCCGGGTGAAGTGGCGGATGATTTCAATCTCGCTCACCTCGGGCATATTGCCGAGATCTTTTCTTTCCGATGAACCGAGCAGCTTCGACGCATTCACTTCCGGAACATCGAGCGGCGGGAGCTTCCACGCGGCTTTTCCGGTGGACGACTTTTCGAAGATCAGTCCTTCGTTCTGGTTGACGTGGGTGGTAGCTTTGCGTGGAGTATTGCTCATCGCACCACCTCCGCAATACCCGACTCTTCCTCGGCCGACGGGAGCGAGCCTGGACCCTCGGCGACTAAGCTCACCGCCGAATCGATGGCGCTGCGCGTCGTCAATTCTGTGCAGCACCACAACGCTGCGTTGCCAAGCTTCGGATAAAACTTTTTCAGCGGGAGCCCTCCCACAATTTTGTGCCCCAGCAACCGGTTGTTAATGGCAAGCGGATCTTCTTTGGTTTCCACCACAAATTCGTTAAAGCGAGGCGACGCTGCAAACAGAACCTTGCCATGCTTCGCGAATTCCGCAGCCGCGTATGCCGTCTTGGCCAGGTTCTGCTTCGCCAACTCTTTCAATCCGACCTTGCCATAGACCGTCATAAAGATATTCACCATGAGCGCGACCAGCGCCTGGTTTGTGCAGATATTCGAAGTCGCCTTTTCGCGACGGATGTGCTGCTCGCGCGTAGCGAGGGTCAGCACAAACCCGCGCTTGCCCTGCTTGTCGACCGTCTGGCCCACCAGTCGCCCCGGCATTTGGCGCACGAATTTTTCTCTGGTTGCAATCACTCCACAGTAGGGACCGCCAAATCCCAAGGGCACGCCAAAGGATTGCGCCTCCATCGCGATCACGTCCGCTTCCCGCGGCGGCTCCACGATTCCCAGCGACACCGCTTCTGCAATCGAGACAACGAGCATCGCGCCGTGCTTGTGAGCGATTTCGGCAATCGCCGCTACGTCTTCAATCGTGCCAAAGAAATTCGGCGACTGAATCAGCACGCACGCTGTTTCCGGAGTGATGGACTTCTCCATCTCCTTCAAATTCACGCGCCCATCTTCCCCGAACCCGGCGACCGACAGCGGCATTCCCTGATGCGTCGCGTAAGTCGCGAGCACCTCGCGATACTCCGGATGCAAGCTTTGCGCCACGATTACCGACCGCCGTCCGCTGAGGCGCACAGTCATCATGGCAGCTTCGGCTGCGGCGGTTGATCCGTCGTACATGGAAGCGTTGGCCACTTCCATGCCGGTCAGCTCGCAGATCATGGTTTGAAATTCAAAAATCGATTGCAGCGTTCCCTGCGAAATCTCCGCCTGGTAGGGCGTGTAGGCAGTCAGGAACTCGCCGCGCGAGATCAGCGAATCGATGATGACGGGGCGGTAGTGGGAGTAGGCGCCTGCCCCCAGAAAGCTGGTGTGGCCTTCGCCATTTTCCCGCGAGCGCTGACGAAAATAGTCCACGATTTCCGATTCTGCCATCTGGCGCGGGACTTGGAGGTCGCGGTTGAGCCGGTATTCCGCGGGAATGGGGGCGAACAGTTCGTTGATCGAACCCAGGCCGATGGCTTTCAGCATGGCTTCGCGATCAGCCGGAGATTTGGGTAGATAGCGCATAGGAAGTTGATTAGATGTTACACCGAGCCACTTCGATTGCGCTTGGGCATCGGGCGTCAGACGTCAGACAGAGCCTCAGGTGTCGGTTTTCGGCGATGATTTGCCAAAGCCCGAGTTTTGAAGTCCGAGGTTGTTTTCAGTGTCCGCCCTCTTCCGCGACGAATTTCTCGTAGTCAGCGGCGGATAGCAGTGAATCCAGTTCCTTCGGATTCTTCAAATTGATCTTCAGCATCCACGAGCCGTGCGCATCTTTATTCACCGACTCTGGCGCAGTAGCCAGATTTGTGTTCACCTCGGCGACGGTCCCAGAAGCGGGCGCGTAAAGGTCCGACACAGCTTTGACCGATTCGACCGTACCGAACGTCTTGCCTGCGGCGAGTTCCGCACCCACTTTGGGCAGTTCGACAAACACAATGTCGCCCAGCGATTCCTGTGCGTGGTCAGTAATGCCGACCGTGGCTGTGCTTCCGCTCGGCTGAATCCATTCGTGCTCTTTCGTGTATTTGCGATCTGTTGGATAGGCCATGATGGCGTCTTGCTCCTAATTCGTGGCTCACTAATTTGTGGCGTGGCCGTCTGCGGCGCCTACCGCCCCATTTCACTTCTTCGGCCGCTTATAGAACGGTGTCGGCACTACCTGTGCTCGTACCCCCTGCCCGCGAATCTCCACTTTCACCGGCGTGCCCATAGCGGAAGACGGAACGGGCACGTAGGCCAGCGCAATATTTTTCTTCAAAAACGGCGCGGGCGATCCACTGGTTACATATCCAATCTCGCGCCCAGTGTCATCCAGTACCTTATATCCATCACGCGCAATGCCGCGTTCCGTCATCTCCAAACCAACCAGCGTGCGTTTCACGCCCTCGTCTTTTGCCTTCTGCAGCGCGTCCCGGCCAACGAACTCCGGCTTCTCCATCTTGCAGAAGCGATCGAGACCGGCTTCCCAAACGTTAATCGTATCGGAAATTTCGTGACTGTAGAGTGGCAGCTTGCCCTCGAGTCGCAGAGTATTTCGAGCGCCCAAGCCGCAAGGTACAAGGCCATGTTCCTTGCCTGCGTTTAGAATCTCGTTCCAAACACGCACGCTGGTCGCCTCATCCGCAGAAACGTAAATCTCGAAACCATCTTCGGCCGTGTACCCGGTGCGCGCAATCAGAATGTTTTTCAGCCCACAAACCGTTCCGCGCGTTACCCAATAGAACTTTACCGCACCTAAATCCGCGTCGGTCAGCTTTTGAAGCACGTCCACAGCCCTCGGACCCTGAATCGCGATCTGGGTGAAGTCGTCCGACAGATTTTCCACCGCGCAGTCAAACTGGCGCGTGTTGTCACGCACCCAGTTGAAGTCTTTTTCGCGCGTGCCCGCATTGATCACCAGCAGGTATTCCTCCGCCCCAAGCCGGTGGACGATCACGTCGTCCACGAACGTACCCTGCGGATAGAGCAGCGCCGAATATTGCGCCTGCCCTATCGCCAATCGCGAGGCATCGTTCATGGAAATGTGCTGCACCGCAGCCAGCGCCTGTGGCCCGGCCAAGCGAATGTCGCCCATGTGGCTGACATCGAAGATACCTACTCCTGTGCGCACGGCCATGTGCTCGTTGATAATGCCGCACCCGATCGCCGCCGGATACTCCACCGGCATCTCCCAGCCGTTGAAATCGACCATCTTGGCGCCCATCTGGCGATGGACGGCATTCAGTGCCGTTTTTCGGACGGCGGGAGTGGTGCTAGCGGGCGTCGCTTCCACAGAAGACAAATTTCGGATCCTCAATCAGCGAGCAGCGGGTGATCTGCCGGGATGGTGTGACTGTTTACCGTATCACGCGGTTTTTCGGCGGGTCAAACGGGAAGGGTTTTACCACAGAGGACACAGGGACCACAGAGAAATCAAGGATTCGGAAGTCCTATGTGAAGTCCTTCGTCCTCTGTGTTTACGATTTTCAACGTCCGAACTGCACTGTCACGTGCGCCCCTGAGGCCACATGGGTTCCTGCCGACGGAGACTGCTGCCGGGCCACACCGCTGCCCACGGCTTCCAACTCCAGTCCGGCATCCTGAGCGGCTTCCACGGCGCCGCGGACGGTCTTGCCGACGAACGACGGCACTTCGATGCCTCCTTGCTCGACGTCTAATACCACGGTTCCGGTCACAGGCAATTGAGGCTGTCCGGAAGCATCTAGATTGCTCGCCGGCGCCTGATCTGGGTCTCGGTTGCCCGCTGTCGGTTCACTTTGCCGCATCGCCGCCTGGACCACACTTCCTTCACTGTCGGTAGTCGGGGGCGAGAGCTTGCCCTGAGCCTGTCGAAGGGGCGCGCGCTCCGCATGATCTTTAACTTTGCCTGCTGATGGCCGCGCGGAATCGATATTTACCTCCGCTGTTTCCAGGGGCTCACCGGGATGATCGGGGGTACCTTCTTCCAGATCTTTATCCTTATCCTTCATGTTGGACTGCGCCAGCAGCAGTTGATGTTGCGGCGCGAGCGGCAGATCGTGTGGCGTGTGCAGATATTCGAGCGCCTGCTGCGCCACGCGGCGAAATACCGGGGCAGCCACTTGGCCTCCCTGGTGCGGTCCCACCGCCGAATCTAGAATCACCGCAACCACAATCTGCGGATTGTTCAGGGGCGCGAATCCCGCAAACGATCCGACATACTTCGTCTTCGAATAAGCGCCGGTCGCAGGGTCCACCTTTTGCCCCGTTCCGGTTTTTCCCGCCGATGTATAACCTTCCAGAATCGCTTTGCGGCCCGTGCCCTCGAGCACAACCTTCTGCATCATCGCCCGCATTTCGGCCGCAGTGAAACTCGAAATCACACGGCGCGACGCCCCCGGATGAAAAGCCACGGTCTGCGGGGTGCCCTGTGGCTCAACTTTACCAGTAACGATGCGCGGCGCGACCCAAACGCCGTCGTTGGCAAACGTGGATACCAGTGCCGCCAATTGAAGCGGCGAAATGCCAATCTCCTGTCCGATCGAAATCGCGGCAATCGAGACTTTCGACCAGCGGCTCGGAGGTTTGGTCAGACCGCGCGTTTCGCCGGGCAGTTCGATGCCGGTCTGTTGTCCGAATCCGAAAGTGCGAATGTATTTATAGTAGCGGTCTTCGCCGAGGCGCAAGGCGATCTTGATCGAACCCACGTCGCTCGACTCCGCGAGCACGCCCCACACCGGCAACAGTCCGTGCGGCTTGGAGTCGCGAATACGCATGCCGTTGTAGACGATCGATCCCATCTGGCAGTCGAAAACTTCGTCCGGATTCGTCAACTTCTCTTCGAGCGCCGCCGAAATCGTCACCAGCTTGAACGTCGAACCGGGCTCATAGACATAACTGACCGCGCGATTCGTCAGAGCACTGGGCGTGATTTGTTTCCGCAGATTGGGATTGAACGTGGGCCGGTTGGCGAGCGCGAGAATTTCTCCGGTATGCGGATTCTCCACGATCACAGTGCCTGCGATTGCCTGCGTATCGTGAATCGCTTGATCCAATTCTTTCTCGGCGACGTACTGAATGTTTTTGTCGATGGTCAGGACCAAGTTCTCGCCGGCCTCGGGCTGCTTCTCAACGTCGGAGAACCACTGCCGGCGCGCATCCACGGAGATCAGCATCTTCCCCGCGCGTCCTCGCAATTCGTCATCGAAGGCATGCTCGATGCCGCTCTGGCCCGAGTCCTCCATGCCGACAGTTCCAACCACCTGCGCCGCAAGATCGCGGGCCGGATAGAAACGCTTGGGCTCCTTCTGGAAATGAATACCCTGCAGATTCAGCGACCGGATGCGCTCAATGGTTTCGTCGTCCGCCTTCCGCGCTACCCAGCAGAAAGTTTTGTGATTGCGACAATCCGCCAGCACGACATTGTGGTCTTCACCTGTGATCCGAGTGATCAGAGAAACAGCCGTGGGTAGGTCTTTTACCTCGGTAGGTACGGCAAACGCGGAATCCACCAGAACCGACATCGCGAGCTCGCGGCCGGCTCGGTCGTAGATCACACCGCGCTTGGCAGAGAGCGGAATCTCGCGCTGCTGTTGATGTTCGGCCTGCTTTACGAATGCTCCATAATGGAAAATCTGCAAATAAACCAGCCGTCCGCAGATCGCCACGCACCACAGGAAGAGCATTCCTCCCAGCAGGTAGAGCCGCCGGTTCTTGCCGAGGTTTGAATTACTGACCGCCATAAGTTGCACTTTTACTTTTTGTCATTCCGAGCCTCGCGCAGCGAGGAGAGGAACCTGCTTTTTTGCTGGCGCAGGCAAACAGCAGGTTCCCTTCGACTCCGCTCAGGGCAGGCTCTCGTCGCATTCGCTCCTCGGAATGACAACCTTTTGTTGTTCTTAGACAAACATGGCGGACCACCGTCGAGGCGGACCGCCAAATAAATTCGTGTAGTGATGGGTCTTTGACCCATCCATGCCGAGCCCAACTCAGCTCGATCTCCCGTCGA
This sequence comes from uncultured Acidobacteriota bacterium, assembly GCA_963717205.1. Lineage (GTDB taxonomy): Bacteria > Acidobacteriota > Terriglobia > Terriglobales > Acidobacteriaceae > Sulfotelmatobacter. Next base: position 402,230 of record CAVQVP010000006.1, read on the forward strand.
TCTTTACCGGCCTATCACTATCACCGGCTCAATGCTCGCCATCACCGGTCGGTTCGCATCCTCGGAGGCGCTATCCATGCGAATCACCTGCCCCGGTTGCGGCGGGACCAGCCCCATGCGGCGCGCGATCACATCAATTCGTTCCGGATCGCGCAACGAAGCATCCTCCAACCGCAAGGCGCGGTTCATTTCGGTGAGGTTATTGAGCTCGCGCTTCGCCGACTCGATCTTGTAACCGTACTCAATCGCGCGGAAGTGCTGCCAGGCGTAGGTGAACACCAGCAGAAACAGGCAAGCGAGCGCCGTGCCGAACTGCTTCATCTCGCGATTGCGCCGGGGATCTTCCACCTTCACCAGCCGTGAATTGTCGATCGTTTTGGCGAAGTAAATCTCTGGGGTTCCCGTAAAGAATGTACTCCGCCGAGCCGACGGGATTGCGCTGTGGATTGCCGCTGCTGCCGCCATTTATGCCGCTCCCGCATACACCCGTTCACTATGCGTCCGCGGAAGCTGCAGTCCGATCATCCGCCGCAGTTCCATTTCATCGACGATCCATTCATTGGCGATCCATTCGTCGACGATTCGTTTCTGTTGCGCGCGCCGTTCGACGCGTTCCACCGTTGCCATCAGATCCTTAATCAGCGTCCCTGTGTACATTTCCCAACCTCAGAATCGGATTCCTACCACGGAATCCTGAACTTACTTTCTAGCTCGCTCGTTCTGTGGATCTTCGTCCACTTTCTTCAGAACCTGAACGCCCGGCACGCCTGCTACAGCTATGCCGGGGACTCCGGCAGGTTTTCCGGAATCTAAACCCTCTCCGCCGCTCGCAATTTCGCGCTGCGGGCCCGCGGATTTCGATCTTGCTCTTCTTTCGATGCCGTTACCGGTTTCTTGGTCAGTACCCGGAAGTACTTGTCCTTAATTCCGCCCTCGCGGAAGGCATCCTTTACGATGCGATCTTCTAACGAGTGAAAACTGATCACCACCACCCGTCCCCCTGGCTTCAGAATCCGGGGCGCCGCTTCCAGCAGCGCCCGCAGATCATCCAGTTCACGGTTTACGAAGATTCGAAGAGCTTGAAAAGTTCTGGTCGCTGGATGAATCCTTCTTTGCTCAGAATTCATTGGCCGGGCCGCGGCTGATATGACATCCGCAAGATGTGCGGTAGATCGTATCGGCCGCGACCGGACAATGGCTCTGGCGATTCTCCGCGACCTCCTTTCCTCTCCGAATTCGTAAATCACATCGGCAAGCTCACGCTCGTCGAGGTGGTTTACCACTTGTTCGGCGGTACTATCCGACCGCGGGTCCATCCGCATATCGAGCGGTCCATCCGCCTGAAAACTAAATCCGCGCGCGGCATCGGAAAGCTGCAAACTGCTGACGCCGATGTCAGCGAGAATGCCGTCGGCCCTCAGACCTCGGACCTCAGCCAAACTCGCAAACGACGCGTTCCTCAGTTCGATCTTTGGCCAATCGGCCATGGATTCCCTGAGGTCTGACGTCCGAAGTCGGACGCCCGCCTTCTCCAGCGCGGCTGGATCTTTATCGAGGCCAATCAAATGTCCCGGTGCGCCGAGGCGTTTTGCGATTTCGTAACTGTGCCCGCCCAAACCCACCGTGGCGTCGATATAGGTCCCGCCACGCCGCACGTTTAAAAAGTCGATCGCTTCTTTTAAAAGAACCGGAACATGGCTGGCTTCCCTTCCACCACCATGACCAACCCCCTGAGGGGTTTCTGTAAAACCCTCGCCCACTAGATGCCCAATTCGTCGAGCGTCTTCTCATCGTCAGGCGTGAACTTTTCTTCCTCGACCTGCTTGCGGTACGAATCCAGGTTGCGCACGATCAAATGAGTCAGATTGCCGGTAACCGCAACCTCGCCTTTGATTTGTGCCGCTTCCCGCAGCAGTTGCGGCATCAGCAGCCGCCCCTGACCATCCATTTCCACCATCTGTCCGTAGTAGTTCACGCGGTCCAGAAACTTTTTTTTCGTAGGATTGAAAGTGGAGAGCCCGGCCAACTTCTGCTCGATCCGCTCCCACTCCTCGAAGGGATACACTTGAGCAACCTTGCCATCGAGGCTGGTGATGTAATATTGCTGTCCGTACTTCTCGTCGATCACCCGCTTGAACTCCGCCGGGATCTTGAGCCGTCCCTTTTCGTCGACGCGAGTTGGGTGATTGCCGCGAAACATAGTTAAACCTTGTCATCCTGAGGACGCCGCTTTTGCGTCCGGAGGATCTGAGTGCGCCGCGCGAACAATCTCGCGCTTTTTGCGAGATTGCAGAATCGCGCGTTTGGCGCACTTCCTTAACTACGAGCGCTACTAGGGAGGTAAAAGCGGCGCAAATTATGGTCAAACTCTGGTGGTTCGGGCTGTTTGTCGTGCTCTTGGGTCGGTTTCCCACCGGCTCCTCGTTATCAGTTTCCCGTTTCCACGAACTCAACTATCCTGACCACTTCGTACCACTTTGTTCCACATCTTACCCGTAAGTTGTTGATTGTCAAGCCCAAACTTGAAGGTAGGTTGCCTGCTGTGGAGGTGATTCGACAAACTACGAGATCTTGTGGTTAACCAAAAATACGACCACAAGGGCTTGCGTTAATGCTTCTGGTTCATTCGCCATTTATTCGCCAACATTTTTCTTGCATTCCGCGTTGGTAGCGCAGTTTCCTGTGGAAATGACCCCAGTCGCACGACACTCATGTGGCGACAGCCGCCCAGGCAGAGTGCGCCCCAGCCATTTCTCTCGCCTCCCTCCGGACGCTGTTTTATGATGCGGCGATGAAACGCTGGATCTATCTGATCACCTTTGGCATTTTGTTTGGACCGTTCCTTCATGCCTCTGACGACGCCAAACAGCAAGAGGCGGTCGCCCGCATGGAACAAGCCGTTTCAAAAACCAACATCTTCGATCTGCCCTCGTTTGCCATGAAGGCCGACGTGCACATCGACAACCATGAAAAAAAGATGGACGGCACCTACCAACTCCTGTGGAATGGCCCCGACCAGTGGAGGGAGGAGATCAATCTCCCCGGCTATAGCGAAGTTCAGATTGGAGGAAAGGGAACGGTCTGGCTCCAGCGCAGTACCGATTTCATCCCATTCGCTGTTTACAACCTACGCCAGGCGCTCGGTTTCGGCTCCAGTGCAGCCTCGCCTCAGTCTATGCTGCTCGTTCGGCTGTCCCTCACTCCGAGAGAAACGATCAAGAAAATAACTAAAAAAAAGGAGCATGGCAATAAACTAACCTGCTTCGAGATTGCAGACGAGCAAAAATACCCGAGTGAGATCTGCGTAGATGAGGGCAGCGGCACTATCGTCCGAGCCTCTTCCTATTACACGGACGCTGATCTCCAACCCATTGGCGGAAAAGTCTTCCCCCGCCGTCTGAGCATTCACCTAGGAAACAAAGCCGTTGCCGAAGTGACAATCACCGAACTCTCTACTCCTGCCCAATTTTCACCCGGAACCTTCACGCCACCGGCGGGAGTTTCGGCCCAAGCCGGCTGCATGAATCCAACACTTCCGCGGTTGGTCAAGAGGCAAAACCCCGAATACCCACCCGATGCCCGACAGCAGCGCCGTCAGGGAACGGCCGCATTCGACACGTTGATCGGCGTGGACGGGGTTCCACGAACTCGAAAAGCAGTAGAAAGCGCGGGGCCTGATTTTGAGGCATCGAGCCTGCATGCAATTAGTCAGTGGCGCTATGATCCGGCGCTGTGCAATGGCCAGCCGGTCGAGGTGGAAACTGTTCTGCAGGTCAACTACACGCTGTCGTATTAGGGCAGCTGTGTAGTTCGATGGCCGTCAAGCGATCCATTCTGCTCCACCATCAGTAAACCGCATTCGCATCGTGGCTGGTGCGGATCTGCCCAGCTTCCACCGAGATCGAATACGCCTCCCCGCCGTCGCCGCTCCAAGCCCGGACATCGAAGGTGGCGCCCGTGGGCGCACGATAAGCAGCGACGTTCCGTAAGGTCAACAGCTGGCCGGGCTTGCATACTTCCGGCGCCTCGGCCTGTTCCGACCACCTTGCCAATGCCGCTGGCTTCCACCAGCAGCGCGGATTCCTCATCGATGGCAATTTCGCGTGGCGTTTTCGACCAGCCGTCTTGCACGATCCGAGCCAGAAATCCTAGGCTGCGCCCCATGCGATCGCGCTTCGCGAAATGACTGTCAGTGAGAATATTCTCGAGCACGGAGACTTTTAGAAAATCGCGCACCACGGTCACGCGCTTGGTGTAGGGATCAGCCAGAACTTCACGCGAAGTGAGATCAGCGTCATTTGGTTGATCCTCCAGGCAACCGTAGACAAACTGGCCGAGCACTGCCAGCCCCGCGCTGGTTCCACCGATAGGCTTGTTGGCGGCCACGTGCGCATTGATGGCATTCTCCACAGGAGTTCCCTTCCAGAAATTGACGTAGCGCGACTGATCGCCGCCCCCAATAAAAATAACCTCGGCCTGCGCAATGATCTTGGCTACGCGCGGCTTCTCCGCAGCTTTCCGGCTGGGAATGATCAACGTTGCGACGGAGTTCACCTTGCACAAGCCGTCGACGTAGGGATTGTAGTCAGCGCCGCCATGCGCTCGCAGGATTAGAAAGTCGCCGCCATTGGCCTTGCCGCACAGCCAACGGAATGCTTCATCGAGATCGCTGCCTCCGCCCATCATGGCCATTCCGCTCTCAGGCTGGGTTTGCACATCCTGCGGATTCCCCTCGCGAATGTACTGAAACAACGCCGCGTGACTGATTGCCGCGCCACCACATATGAGGGTCAGTAACAACAAGCGCGCGAATTTCATTGCTGACGACTATACCTCAGCAGTTACTTGTCTTTCGGGCTGATAGGTGTACACTGCCTGCGTTTATTTGGCGAAAATTTTCGGAGGAGCCTATGCATCTGAACCGAGGCAGGATCTGGCTGGGCGGTTTGGCTGGGGGCGTGGTCTGGCTGGTTTGGAGCTTTCTTGTAGGCCACTTCGTCATTACCGATGCGCGGTACGTGGCGGCCCAGAATGCGGGGTTGTTTCTGAAAACGCCACGCTATCCCTTCTTCGTTGGCCAGTGGATCGTGCTCTTGTTTATTCTGGCGATCGCGGTCGCGCACTTGTACGCGTGGGCGCGTCAGACCCTCGGACCTGGTCCCGGCACCGCGCTCAAGATAGGCTTTTTGGCTGGCTTCTTTGGCGGCTTCCCGGAAAACTTCGCCCAGGCTACATGGTTCGCCGGCGATCGAGGACTTCCTTTTGGCTGGATGATCGAAATGTGGCTGGGTGCAATCCTGGCCGCGCTGACGGCGGGCTGGCTATACAAAGATTGAGATTTCTCACAGCGCGTTGGACCGAACGACCATGAGGAATTTGGGAAGAGCTGTCCTGATATATGGATGGGTGACACTAACCCTTCCTGGCTTTGCGTCCGCACCATCCCCGGCCGGGAAGTGGTTTCCCATACCTCGCAGTAAGCTTTGTGTAACGGAAGGCACGATTGGGGACGCAGCGGGCGATCGCCTAACCGTGAATGCTCCCAAGATGCGCGCCTACGTGAATGCGTGGACGTCACAATCGATGCAAGTCCGCTTCACCTACCTCGGCCCGACAAAAACTGAATCGGCGCTGGGGTCTGGCCAGCTGCGCCGTCAGTTCGGCCTCAAGTTGCGCGCGCAAGATCCGTGCAATCTGGTGTACGCGATGTGGCGCATCGATCCCGAATCGAAGCTGGTCGTCTCTGTCAAGCGTAATCCCAGCCAGCACACCAGCGCAGAATGCACAAACCACGGCTACGCGAATATCAAGCCGCGAAAGGCTTCAGCGGTGCCTCACTTGCAGAGTGGGGAGTCGCACACGCTGCGTGCGGAGATGAATAAGCAAGAATTGCGCGTCTTCGTCGACGACCGCGAGGTTTGGCAGGGAGACGTCGGAGCAAACGCAGCGAGACTTGAAGGACCGCTTGGCATTCGCTCGGACAATGTCAGTCTCGTGTTCGATCTCAGAGCCGGTGAATACGAGGGACCACACCCCAAGTACATGAAAGCCTGCAAGTCAGGGGATTCTGATTAAGGTTTGCCGGACGCGTGCGACTTGGCTACCTCGAGGGCTCAACAAACACTGCAGTCCCATAGGCCAATACTTCGGTGACGCCCTGCATCACTTCCGTTGCATCGTAGCGCGCACCTACCACGGCATTGGCGCCCAGTTCGGCAGCGTGGATCAGCATCACGTCGAACGCTTCAGACCGAGTCTTCTCACACAGGTTCGTAAGTAGCGTAATGTTACCCCCAACCAGGGTCTGCAATCCCGCGCCGATTGTGCCGAAGATCGAGCGCGAGCGCACCACGATGCCTCGCACTACCCCCAGCGTCCGCATGACGCGAAATCCATCCAACTCGAACTGGGTCGTGACCATGTTATGCGCTACCATGCGTCCACTGCCTGTGTAAGTGGCTGTCATCGCTGTGTATCCTCTCCCGATACCGACAAACGCTGCTGCCTGCCTCGAACAGCTAACTATAGTCCCAGAGGCCGTCCGCGCAAGAGATTTTCAAATCCCAGCCAGTGGCCATCACTCCGATTCGGCCCCGATAAGAAATCTTTGCGAGAGGGTATCGTACTCAACGCGGAGCATGTTCGGTTTACAACAAACCTGGCAGTCCTCAATGTAGTTCTGCCGGCGTCCTGCGGACTCGTCCACGGTGGTGACGTTCCACTCGCCACATCCCGCACACTGAAACCCGGATTCCATCAATAAGACTCGTTTTTTTCCACGGAGGGCTTCACGCGTCGCCATTCTGATTCAGCCCCTATAATAGCTCGGACCAATCTTGGGGCGGAGGTTTCATGATTTCACGGCGGCGGTTTCTCGAAGCGGGCGGCGGCGCGGCAGGAGTCGCATTGTCTCATCCTTTACTGGCAACCGCTGTGCCGAGAAACGAGAAGCCGGGCGACACTATCCTGCCACCATCACTGGCGCGCTTGAAGTCCCGCAAAAATGAAGCCTTGCCGATTACTCACGAAGAGCGAAGCGTACGCCAGGAACGAGCCCGTCATTTGATGAGTGAGAATGCGCTCGATGCCATCGTGCTCGTGGAGGGCACTTCGCTGAAATATTTCACCGGCATCAACTGGTGGGGTGGCGAGCGCTTGTTCGCTCTGATACTGCCGGCGAAGGGCGCGGCGTTTTATGTGTGTCCAGCATTTGAAGAAGGCCGCGCTCGTGAACAGATTGCCAATGCTCCCTCTGGCGATCAGCCAGACGTTCGCACCTGGCAGGAAGATGAAAGCCCTTACCAGCGCGTGGCCCAGGGACTAAAAGATCGCGGTCTGGCAAGTGCCAAGCTGGGAATGGAAGAAACCATCCAGTTCGTCTTCGCCGATGGGATTGCCAAAGCTGCGCCTCAGGCTGCGCTGAGCAGCGCCACCGCTGTAACCAGCGGCTGTCGCATGATCAAGAGTGCCCACGAGCTTGCGCTGATGCATCTGGCCTGCCAGGTGACCCTGTCCGCATACGAAGCGGTTTATCACGCGTTGCGCGAAGGCATGACGCAGGAGCAGGTGGGGGATTTGATCGCAGCAGCCTACGGCCAACTTGGTTTTCCAGGCGAGGCCAGCGTACAGGTTGGCGAGCACTCCGCGCTGCCTCACGGGTCGACGACGCCGCAGGTGATCCGCGAAGGTTCAACCGTGATGATCGATGACGGCTGCACCGTGGAAGGATATCAATCTGACATCACGCGCACCTTCGTATTGGGCAAAGCTCCCGACAAAATGAGAACCGTCTTCGACATTGTGCACCGTGCCCAGGCCGCAGCGCTCGCAGCGGCGCGTCCCGGAGCGGAGTGCGGCAGCGTCGATGCGGCGGCACGAAAAGTAATTACCGATGCAGGTTACGGCCCCGAGTACAAATACTTTACTCACCGCCTCGGACACGGGATGGGCATGGACGGGCATGAGTGGCCTTATCTGGTGCGCGGTAACGCCACCACACTCAGGCCGAACATGACTTTCAGCGACGAGCCCGGCATTTATATCCGCGGGGAGTTCGGCATCCGCCTCGAAGACGACATGCATATCACGGAAAACGGGGCGGAACTATTCACGCCGCAAAGCCCGTCGCTCGAAGATCCCTTCGGGAAGGCGTAAGCAAATCCGCGTCTTCAGTGACCCTTTAGCAAGTTGCGCGATGCGACTCCCGCTCCGCGCCGCAAACGAATTGTTTACACGACCTTACTTCGACGGCACCACTTGCAGATTGTTGGTCACTGAGAAAATGCCGGGGACACCATTCGCGCGTATGCCCGCAAGGTTCTTGTCGCTGTCGTTGTCGACTACTCCCTCAAGAGCAACACGTCCGTTCTTCACGATGATGCGGATCGGCTTCTGCACCCCTAATGCGTACTTCTCCAGAGCTGGGTATCCGTAGATGGCCCGGAACAAGCGCCGGCGCAGGCGATCATCCAAGGGCGACGGAGGAAGAACCTCAATATGGTTATCTACTTTTTCGACGCCTTCGATGTGCTTCACCGCATTCTCGGCGTCCGGCTTGAGCGAAGGCCAAACCACCTGCCCCAGCAGCGTCACGGTACTGCCATCCACTTTAAAGGCAATGTTGTCGAAGACACCGAAATAGGGGAGCATGAGAAGTTCGTGGCGAACTTCGCGAGTAATACGCTCTTGCGACCTTGCCGAAGGCTGATCACGATCCTGGGCGCCGCCCATCGCGGCAAGCGAAAACAGACAGATGACACCAAGCAGGAACTTGCGCTTCACAGTTCTATCTCCTTACACGAAAGTTTCCGCGCCTACTGTACTTCTGACTGCACTATGAGAGCTTAAAGTATTGCCGTAGTCAAGAATTCGTATCATTTTAGAATCTTGAGGTCGAGGGCCGCCGGGGCCGCGGCGAATGATTTTGCATGCAGCATTTGAGTCCGCACGACGTAATGACGATGTTCTTGGCGCTGGCGACACTGCTGGGCTGTGCCAAGCTGGCTGCGGAGTTGATGCAGAAAATCGGCCAGCCGTCGATTCTGGGAGAAATCTCGGTCGGAATTTTCCTCGGGCCGACCGTTCTTGGACATTACCGGCCACACTTATACGAGGCTCTGTTTCCCACCACCGGGCCTATGCCGATCGTGCTCGACACGGTGACCACGCTTGGAGTCGTTTTCTTCCTGCTCACCGCTGGCCTCGAGATCGATTTGCGCAGCATCTTCCGCCAAGGCAAGAGCGCGCTGCTGGTGAGTATCTTTGGCGTGGCATTTCCTTTCGGAGCCGGTTTCCTGGCAGCCACTATTTTCCCCGACGAAATGGGCGCAGTAGGTGGCGCCAACACTCTGATCTTCGCGCTCTTTGTGGGCACCGCGTTGTCGATTTCGGCGCTGCCGGTGATTGCGAAGATTCTGATGGATTTGAATCTTCTGCGCACCGAGATGGGCACGGTCATTATCTCGTCAGCGATGTTTGATGATCTGGTGGGATGGATTCTCTTCTCCTTCGTGCTCGGGATGCTGCATCCGCCGGCCGGCAGCAGTATTGGCGACGGCGTGAAGCACACGATCATCCTGGTGCTGCTCTTCGTGGGACTTACACTAACTGTGGGGCGCTGGCTGATCGACAAGATCGTGCCGATATTGCAAGCGCACACTACGTGGCCCGGTGGCGTTCTGGGATTCATCTTCACTCTCACCATGGCGGGAGCGGCCTTCACCGAATACGCCGGCATCCACGCGGTCTTTGGAGCCTTTGTAATTGGCATCGCGATCGGCGAATCGGGACATCTACGCAAGCGCACTTCGGAGCATATTCATGAGATCGTAACCAATGTATTCGCCCCTTTCTTCTTTGCCAGCATCGGATTAAGAACTAATTTTGTTGCGAACTTTCACCTGGGATTGACTGTAACCGTGATCGCCGTGGCCTGCCTGGGCAAGCTGTTGGGAGCCGGTTGGGGCGCGCGGCTGGGTGGGATGGACCGGACCTCGTCTCTGGCCGTGGGCCTGGCGATGAATGCCCGCGGAGCCATGGAAATCATTCTCGGTATTCTTGCGCTGCAAGCGGGATTGATCCGCGAAAACATGTTCGTAGCCATGGTGGTGATGGCCTTGTTTACTTCGCTGATCTCAGCTCCGGCTATTCATTTCCTGATTCATCGACGGCGTAAGCTGACTTTGAAGGACACCGTTAACGCCAGATTATTCCTGCCGACGCTGGCCCAACGAACCAGGCTGGGCGCCCTGCGGGAAATGTGCGAAGTAGCCGCGGAGGCCGTGAGCAATGCTCCCGAGAGATTATTCCGCCTTGTGTCGGAACGGGAGCGCGTCCTCGCCAGTGGCTGGGAAAATGAATTGGCGGTGCCTTACGCTCGCGTCAATGGATTAAGCCGCCCCCTGGTGGTGGTGGCGAAGTCAGATGGAATTGACTTTAATGCGCGCGATGGCAAGCCGGCGCGCCTGATCATCCTGATTCTCACTGGAGATAACCAGTCGCAACAGGACTTGCTGAGCGATGCCAGCGAGCTATTCAGCCGCAAAGAGGCGGTAGACCGCGCCGTGAATGCGCATAATTTCCTCGAACTGGCAGCGGCACTCAATGCGCCCGTGCAGTGAAGCGATGAGGCGCCAATTACGCGGCTGCCGGTTCACATTCCGTCATAATTCGGGCCGCCACCGCCTTCCGGTGGGACCCACGTAATGATCTGGTACGGGTCGGCGATGTCACAGGTTTTGCAGTGAACGCAGTTTGACGGATTCAAGCTGATCCGCTTGCCGTTGGGTTGAGTTTCATCGTCGACCATTTCGTAAACGTTGGCAGGACAGAAATTCTGGCAAGGGCTTCCGAATTCTTTCACACAACGTGCGTTACAAATGTTGGTATCGTGGATGATGAGGTGCGAGGGCTGATCTTCTTCGTGCTTCGTTCCGGAGTGGTAGAGATCGGTGAGCTTGTCGAAGATCAGTTTGCCGTCGTTTTTTGCGGGACCCAGCAAGTGGGCCTCGTTGCCGCCATCGGCGGGCAATTCGGCGAGCTTGTGCATGTGCTCATGTCCGGCTTTCGCAGGATAACGATTGCGCAAGCCGCGTCCGCCCGAGACAAATTGCAGCGCCGTGTGGAAAATTCCGGCGTAGAGACCGTTTTCGAATCCCTGGTGCATGTTGCGGACTTTCCAGAGTTCGTCCTTGATCCAGCTCGATTCAACTTCCTTCTGAAAACCGCTCAAAGTGACGGCCGACGAATCGTTCTTCTTAAGCGCTTCGAATGCAGTCTCGGCGGCCAGCATGCCACTCTTGATCGCTAGATGAATGCCCTTGAGCCGCGCCGAGTTCAAGAAGCCGGCAGAGTCGCCAAGAATCATCCAGCCATTGCCCGCGACCGGTGGAATCGCCCACCAGCCCCCGTAAGGCATCGACTTGGCGCCGTAGCGGATCATTTTGCCGCCCGCAAGCAACCTGGCTACGAACGGATGCTGCTTGAAGTCCTGCAACACGTGCTGCGGATCAAGGCGCGGGTCAGGATAGTCGAGTCCGGTGACAAAGCCAATCGAGACGACGTTGTCTTTGCCGCCATAAATCCACGCGCCCCCGTACTCCTTCGTCGTAAGCGGCCAGCCCATGGTGTAGATCACTTCGCCCGGCACGATGCGGCCGGAAGGAACCTCCCACAGTTCTTTCACTCCGACACCGTAGGTTTGCGGGTTGGAATTTTTCGCAAGATCGAATTTCGAGACGAGTTGCTTGGTTAATGATCCGCGCGGCCCCTCGGCGAGGATCACGACTTTAGCGTTGAGATCGTAACCCGGCTCGAAGTTGGATTTCTGATGACCTTCTTTGTCGACACCCTTGTCGTCGGTGCGGACGCCAGTGACCCGGTCGCCGTCGTAGAGCAACTCAGATCCGGCAAACCCAGTGAAGATCGTGATGCCCGTTTCCTCCACCTTACCGCCCAGCCACTTCACAAAGCGGTTGAGCGAGATCACATAATTGCCGTGGTCGCGCAAGAACGGCGGGGTGGGCAACTTGAACTTACTTTTCTGTGTGAAGAAGTAGACCGCCTCTTTGCTGACTTCCGCGTCGAGCGGAGCCTCTTTCTCGAATCCGGGAAGCAGTTCGCGCATGGATCGCGGGTCAAGCAGCGCACCGGAAAGGCAGTGCTGGCCGATCTCGCGAGCTTTTTCGAGCACATAGATATTTTCTTTGCTGAGCTGCGAGTCGGGATGCTGCGCGTTGTGCGCATCGATGAGCTGTGACAACCGGAGGGCGCAAGCCATGCCGGCCGGGCCCCCGCCAACGATGACCACATCGGCAGGCATTTGCGGGCGTTCAATACCTTCGATCGGTTTGCGGAAGACCAGCATAAAGAAAGTTGTGACTGATTAGCAGCGATCCTACGAATAAAGCCAGGCCGGTTTAGCCTCCCGCTTTCGCCTTCTTCACTTCCTCAATCAGCGGCGGCACGATATCGAACAGATTGCCGACGATCGCGTAGTCGGCGATTTCGAAGATCGGCGCTTCTGCGTCTTTGTTGACCGCGATGATCGTGCGCGAGCCTTTCACGCCTACGATGTGCTGGATCGCTCCACTGATGCCCAGCGCGAGATAAAGCTTCGGGGCGACGGTTTGGCCCGACGAGCCAATCTGGCGGTCCATGGGCAACCAGCCGGAATCGCAGATCGGGCGCGAGGCCGCGAGGTCGCCGCCAAGTGCATCCGCGAGTTGCTTGGCCAGTTCTATATTTTTCTGTTCTTTGATGCCGCGACCGACCGAGACAATGATTTCGGCCTGCGTCAAGTCGACCGCTTGTTTTGCTTCTTTGAAGACTTCCTGTGGCCTATTGCGGATGACGCCATCCGCAATTTCCGCATTCACCGTCTCCACTGGAGCAGCGTTCGATCCTGCCTCCGCTTTATCTCCGCGGAATGCTCCATTCTGGAAGGTTGCGAACCAAGGAGCTTCGGAGTTGAAGCTGACGTCGGCGGCAAGCTTGCCTTGAAACATCTGGCGGGTAAAGAGAAGCTTGCCGTTCTCATGTTTGAATCCAATGCAGTCGCTGATCACGGTGCGGCCCATGGCGGCGGCGAGCTTGGGGACGAAGTCGCGCACCTGATACGTGTGCGGCATGAGCACAAGCTTGGGCTGCTTGCTGGTTATAAGTCCTTTGAGCGCGACGGAGAAGGCATCCGGAGTGTAGGGCTCGAGCTTCGAGGACGAAACCGCATAGACCTTCGCGATTTTCTTACCCGCGACTTCGGCGGCGATGGCCGACACGCTGGAGCCGACGACGGCGGCTTCGATCGTCCAGCCGGTCGCAGCGGCTATGGCCTGACCGGCAGTTATCGTCTCCCAGGAGACGCGATTGAGCTTGCCTTCGCGTTGTTCGACGACTACTAAGATGATTTCGGGCATAGGGCAATTTCTCAGTTCTCGGTCTTCAACAGGTTCTCAGCAAAACGGTCGGGCGAGGGCGCCCCCGCCGCATTTACATTACTCGTAACTCGTTGCGCAGTTTGTCCACCAGCTTTTTCGCGATCTCACCCGGCGAGCCTTCGATGTGCTCAGTCTTCTTCGTTTTCTGCGGCACGTAGAGGCGCTCGATTTTCTGCAGATTGTCGCCGATTGCGGACTGCACCTCCGCCAGCGCAACCTTGCGGACAGGTTTGTTCTTCGCCTGCTTGATGCCGATCAGCGTGGCGTAGCGCAGCTTGTTGATGCCGGACTGAATCGTGAGCACCGCGGGCAACGGCATTTCGACGAATTGGAAGTATCCGGCTTCAAGTTCGCGCTTTACTTTGATCCCACTCTCAGTTTTTTCAATCTGCATGATGATGGTCGCGTGAGGCCAGCCGAGCAACTCGGCCAGGATGACGCCGGTTTGTGCGTAGCCATAATCGTCAGATTGCAAGCCCGTGAAGATCAGATCGAAATTCTCGTCTTTGATGGCAGCGGCAAAGGCCTTCGCAGTATTGAACGCGTCAAGACCGACAAATGCATTGTCTTCGAGGTGAATCGCACGATCCGCGCCCTTCGCCAGAGCCTCGCGCAACACCTGCTGGGCACGGGCTGGCCCGCTAGTAATAACTACTACTTCACCTTTATGCTTTTCTCTTTGGCGCAGAGCCTCCTCGAGGGCAAAGGCATCGGGCTCGTTCACTTCATACGAGACGTCTTCGCGAATCCAAGCCGCAGTCTCGTTGAGTTTGAGCGGCGCGTCTTTCTGCGGCACCTGCTTCATGCAAACCAGGATCTTCAAAACGTGACTCCTTAGTCCCCGTGGCCTCGGGAGCCAACGGGAAACCAGTCAGTATAAATGAGCACTTGGCATTTAGCACTTGGCACTTAAGCCAACGGTAGCGGCTCACTTCGACTCGGGCGCCTGTGCACACCTGAGATCCCTCGCCCCGCTGGTGAAAACGCGGGACTTCGGGATGGCACCAGATGGACGCGATCGTTGAGTAAGAATTAGTCGGTGAAGACCACCGACTGCACGCCCGAAATTTCGAAGCGTTTGCGGCAGCGCATGTTTTTGCAGGCCATCAGGTCGTCTTTGCGGAGCATATAGGAGCGGGCTTTTGCAAAACGGGCGCGGTCGCGCTCATCGGCGCGTCCGGCAAGCTGACGCTTCTTGGTACGTACTACCCATGTGACTTCATACTCGGCGGGCTGGTGGCAGTGGGGACAGTTGAGGGTTGCTGGTTTCTTTTCGGTGCGTTCGTCAAAAAAATCGCGTTCTTCCATGAAAAAGTCGTTGGTCCCTTCGCTCAGCTCAGGGCAAGCTCAAATCCGTCGTTGATCGTTCGAGCGACTCAATTATTGCATGTTCGACGGGATACAGGCTATGGCAACATGAGGATCGCGGTGGAGATACACATGGCGCGCAAGAAAAAGGTAAAGCGGTTTCGCGCAGTGCAGGCCGTGAAGGAGTTGGCTAGAGAACGCATGGGCACGCCTCCGGCCGAGAAGGTCGTCCCACACAAGAATAAAAAAGAGGCGAAACACAAACCTACTTTGGGAAGACTGCTCGATGAAGGGGAGTGAGGGCAGCTCTGGGGATTATCCAAAGTTCAATTGAAGTTGGCGGTTACGATTGTGTCGCTCTGCAAGAGCAGAACGCAGTTCCCCGTACCGGTGCAGCCGCCGGACCAACCTCCAAATGTTGAGGGCGCGATCGGGGTAGCAGTGAGGGTAACCGTCGTTCCGCTCGGAAAACTATCGACGCAGCTCACTTCTGTGCTTGCGCAACTGAAACCCGAAGTCGAGCTGGTTACAGTTCCGGTACCGCTACCCAGAAAGTTAACGGTCAAAGTGGGCTCCGCGGCACCGCCGCCGCTGCTAGTGCTCGTAAAGCAAACGACGTTCGCAGTCATATAGCCAGTGACGATAGCACCGGATGAGGACAGGCCCGAGCCGTCAGTGTTCGTCTGCAGGGTCGCGGAAACCAGGGTGCCTCCGCACGCAAGGCCAGTGGCCGTCAGCAGGCCCGCAGAATTGACCGTGAACATCTGTGTAGTATTCGAGACCCACGTCACCTGGTTCGTTATATCTTTGGTCACTGGCGGGTGGAGATAGTTTCCGAGCGCTCGTAGCTGCACGGTCGCACCGCGATTATCGATTACCGGAGTATCGGACGCCCCAAAGGTCTCAGTTCCGGGCTGAATCGTGATCGATTGCAACGTCTGCGGGTCTCCGCAACTGGTGACGCTGAGCAGCGTAGTCGCGGCGGCGATAAGTGCGATGATGCCCAACCACTTCCGACTCATGAAGACTCCTGGATCAAGCGACCCGGTTGAAATGCTCACAGATTAGGGAATGGGTCAATTTAGTTCAAAAGTGCGGAAAAAAGCAATCATTTAAAAACGGCGTCGAAAACCTCCGTCACCCGTTTACGGCTTCGGCGACCACCTCGGCAAACTCGCGGATATCTTCTTCAGTGGTGTCGAACGAGCACATCCAGCGCACGATCGATTCCTCCTCTATCCAAGTATAGAAGAAGTATTGCTGCTTAATTTTTTCGATCGAGTGCGAGGGAATTTGGGCGAAAACACCGTTGGCCTCCACCTTCCAAACGATTCGCAGCCCCGGGATGCGGCTGATTTCTTTCTCCAGCAGCCCGGCCATGCGATTGGCGTGCTCGGCGCTGCGCCGCCAGAGATCGTTGGTGAGCAGAGCCTCGAACTGCGCGGCGATAAATCTCATCTTCGACGCCAGTTGCATACTCTGCTTGCGCAGGTAAAGGAAGTCGTGCGCGAGTCCGGGCTGAAAGAACACCACCGCTTCGCCACCCAGGATTCCGTTCTTGGTGCCGCCGAAAGAGAGGACATCTACGCCTAAATCGCGAGTGGCCTGGCGCAGGGTTTGGCCAAGCGAAGCGGCGGCGTTGGCGAGGCGCGCGCCATCCACGTGCAGAAACATGCCATGTTCATGGGCGAAGCGGGTCAGGGCCTGAATCTCCTCCGGACGGTACACGGTGCCCATTTCGGTGGACTGCGTAATCGAGATGACCCGGGGCTGGGAGTGGTGTTCGTCGCCGATGCCGTGGTAGGCGTGCCGGATGGAGTCCAGGGTGATTTTGCCATCCTCATGCGGAAGTGGAATCAGCTTGCAGCCCGTGTGCTTCTCCGGCGCGCCGCACTCGTCCGTAAAGACGTGAGCATAATCGCTGCAAAGCACAGAGTGAAAAGGACGGGTAAGAGATTGCAGGCTCAGAACGTTGGCCCCGGTCCCGTTGAAGGTAAAAAAAACTGCGATGTCCGCTCCGAAATGCTCTTCGAATTTTTTGATGGCGGAACGGGTATAGGGATCGTCGCCATAAGCGACCACATGGCCCCGGTTCACGCGGGAAATCGCTTCCATAACTTCGGGGTGCACTCCGGCGTTATTGTCACTGGCGAAGCTGCGGGTGGGCTGGGGGGAAACGTGCGGCATAGGAAAATAATCTAGCAGAGTGAAGTGGATCCTGAGAAATACAGCACACGTAGCGGTCGAACTGGGGGTGAATCTGCAGTAATTTGCACTTTCGCGCTGTCTGAAGGGTTTTTCCTCTAACGATCCGGCGGGGTTCAGCGTCCAAAACATTGAATTGTCGATTTCAAGAGTCCCCATTCGTCGATAAAGATATGGAGGGTTCAAATGGCAGCCCGGCGGAGTTCCGAGGATTTTCTGGCTCAGGATAATACCGGTCAGACAACTCAGCCTCCTGAATCTTTTCGTGATTCTCGAAATCCATATCTGAGAACGGTTTTGGCGCTTCTTGCCGTCGTACGAAAGACAGAAATCTAACGTTTTTTGTTACTGTTTGCGGAGAACACATGGCGAAACGGTTCATTTTTGTGCTGGTTATTGTGGCCGCTCTTTTGGGAGGGCTCGGCTTTTTGAAATACCGCCAGGTCGAAGGGGCTATTGCTGCGAACGCAAGCTTCGCGCCGCCGCCCACCGCCGTCACCACCGTAGTCACCAAGCGGGAGACTTGGCCCTCGACGCTGGAGGTGATCGGAACTGTGGCGGCGATCCAGGGCGTCACTGTGAGTGCTGACCTGCCCGGAACCGTCGACAAGATTCATTTCGAGTCCGGCCAATCGGTGCAAGAGGGCGACATTTTGGTCGAACTCGATACCCGTCAGGAACGAGCCCAGCTTGCCAATCTGGAAGCCCAGCGCGATCTCGCCAAAATTCAATACGGACGTTCAGAACAGTTGATGAATGCCGGTGTTATTTCCAAGTCGGAATATGACAACGCCGCCGCCCAGCAGAAAGCGACGGAAGCTCAGGTGGGCGACATCAAGGCAGCCATCGCCCGCAAAACGATCCACGCCCCGTTCTCTGGGATTTTAGGGATTCGTCAGATCAGCCTGGGCCAATATCTGGCAGCGGGCCAGGCGATTGTTTCGCTGCAGGCACTGAATCCGATCTACGTGAACTTCGGTGTGCCGCAGCAGGACGAACCTAAGATTTTGATCGGCCACAGCGTGAACGTCACCAACGCCGATCTGCCCGGCACGGGCTTCAATGGCAAAATTACCGCACTGGACTCGGTAATCAATGAACAAACCCGCAATATACAGGTTCAGGCGACGTTTCAAAATCGAGACGGAAAGCTGCGGCCCGGAATGTACGTGCAGGTCGAGTTGCCCACGGGCAAGCCGCGCGACGTGATTCCACTGCCGGCCACCGCCATCAATTACGCACCTTACGGCGACTCCGTGTACGTAGTAGTTGAGATGAAAGATCCGAAAGGCAACACATATCGGGGAGTGAGGCAGCAAGTGGTAAAGATCGAAGGCAGCCGCGGCGATCAAGTTGCGATCACTTCCGGAATCAATCCCGGTGACGAAGTCGTCAGCTCGGGAGTTTTTCGGCTTCGAAATGCCGCTCCGGTTCAGGTTAATAACAGCGTTCAACCCGGCGACAATCCGAATCCCAAACCTGATGAGAGCTAGAGCAACGGAACCAAGTACGACGGCCTGGCAGTGGATAGCGCCTGTGAGGAGTGCGCATGAAGTTTACTGATCTATTCGTAAAGCGTCCGGTTCTGGCGATGGTGGTCAATCTGGTCATCATCATTGCTGGCCTGCAAGCTGTCCGCTCTTTAAGTGTGCGGCAATATCCTCGCAGCGACATCGCGGTGATCCAAGTCAGCACCGTGTACGTGGGCGCTAACGCCGATCTGGTGCGCGGTTTTATTACCACGCCACTGGAGCGCGTGATTGCAAGTGCCGACGGCATCGACTACATGGAGTCAACCAGCGCGCAGGGCTTGAGCACGATCACCGTTCACCTTAAGTTGAACTACGACACGAACGCTGCCCTAACTCAGATACAAGCCAAAGTTCAGCAGGTCAAGAATGACTTACCTCCAGAGTCACAAGTGCCCGTTATCGACCTGGAAACAGCCGATACGGAGTTCGCCGCCATGTATATCGGATTTTCGTCGAAAGACCTCGACGAAAATCAGATTACTGATTATCTGACCCGCGTCGTGCAGCCCAAGCTGAGCGCCGTTAGCGGCGTACAGCGTGCCGACATTCTGGGCAATCGCACCTTCGCCATGCGCTTATGGCTGAAGCCCGAACAGATGGCCGCGCGCGGTGTTTCTCCTTCCGACGTACGCGACGCCCTGTCGAAGAACAATTACTTGTCGGCGCTCGGCAGCACCAAGGGTTCCATGGTTTCCGTGAACCTGGTCGCCAACACCGATCTGCGAACGCCAGACGATTTCAAACAGATGGTCGTGAAGCAGGAAAACGGCGTAGTCGTTCGTATGGGTGAGATCGCCGATATCCAGCTTGGCGCTGAGAACTATGACCAGGACGTTCGTTTCAACGGCGAAACCGCAACCTTTATGGGCATCTGGGTGCTGCCCACGGCGAACTCGCTGCAAGTGATTAAGGATGTGCGCAAGACGCTTCCCGCCATTCAGGCACAGCTGCCTACGGGAATGAATTTGGGCATTCCCTACGATTCGACGGAATACATTCAGGACGCGATCAATGAAGTACTGCACACGCTATCGGAAACGCTGCTGATCGTGGTCATCGTTATCTTCCTTTTCCTGGGCTCATTCCGTTCGGTGCTGATTCCGATTGTCGCCATTCCAGTATCGCTGATAGGCGCGTTCTTCTTGATGTTGATAGCCGGGTTCACCATCAACTTGTTAACCTTGCTCGCGATCGTGCTTTCAGTCGGCTTGGTTGTGGATGATGCCATCGTTATGGTGGAAAACGTCGAACGGCACCTGCAAATGGGTAAGACGCCGTTTCGAGCTGCGCAGGATGCCGCTCGCGAACTGGTCGGCCCCATCATCTCGATGACGATTACTTTGGCGGCGGTATATGCGCCAATCGGAATCCAGGGGGGATTGACCGGGGCTCTGTTCCGCGAATTTGCCTTCACGCTGGCTGGCGCAGTCATCGTCTCCGGTATCGTGGCCCTTACCTTGTCCCCGATGATGGGATCGAAGTTGCTGCGTGCCGGCGACACGGAGAAAGGTTTTGCCGGCATCATCAACCGCCAGTTCGAGCGGGTGCGAAATCTCTACACTCGTTTGCTGGCCGGAACATTGCAGTACCGTCCGGTGGTGCTCACTGTATGGGTAATCATCGCCCTGCTCATGGTTCCCTTCTACATGTTCTCGCAGCGCGAACTTGCTCCCGAAGAGGATCAGGGAGTTGTTTTTGGCGTGATTCAATCGTCGGCCAACTCGACTCTCGATCAGACCAACCTGTTTACCAAAGAGGTTTACGACGTTTACAAATCGTTTCCCGAGAGCGCGAGCATCTTCCAGATTACGAATCCCAGTGGCGGGTTCGGCGGCATGGTAACCAAGCCGTGGAGCCAGCGCACAAAAACCACGCAACAACTGCTCGGGGAGTCGGCGGGAAAGCTCTCAAAAATTGCCGGCGTTCGTGTGATTCCTCTGACCCCGCCGCCGCTCCCCGGTGGCGGAAACTTTCCCGTCGATTTTGCGATCGTGTCGGCGGCTGAGCCGGAGCAAGTCAGCAAGTTCGCCGAGCAAATCGCGCAGAAGGCCATGGCCAGCGGCAAGTTCATCTTTGCCGACACCGACGTCAAGTTCGATCAACCGCAAACTGAGGTCGTCTTCGACCGCGACAAACTGCGCTCCCAGGGCGTGGATTTGAGCCAGGCCGGCCAGGACCTCTCCACTATGCTTGGCGGCAACTACGTCAACCGCTTCAGCATTCAGGGACGCAGCTACAAAGTAATCCCGCAGGTGTCGCGCGCCGAAAGGCTCACGCCGGAGCAGCTTTCAAACATTTATGTAAAAGGCTCAGCTAACCAGCTGGTGCCGCTTTCAACCTTTGCCAGTCTGAAGACGACCACTGAACCCCGGTCGCTGAACAAATTTCAGCAGCTGAATGCAGTGCGGATCCAGGGTGTGATTCCGCCCAACGTTCCACTTGATCAAGCATTGACGTTTTTGGAAGACACGGCGAAGCAGGTATTGCCGCAAGGTTTCACTGTCGATTACGCGGGAGAGTCCCGTCAGTTGCGGGTGGAAGGCAGCAAATTCCTGGGAACATTTCTGCTTTCGGCGATATTGATTTATCTGGTGCTCGCAGCGCAGTTCGAGAGCTTCCGCGATCCGTTCATTATTCTTGCCGGTTCGGTGCCCTTGGCCATGTCTGGCGCGCTGACGTTCTCGTTCCTTGGCTTCACGACGCTGAACATCTACAGTGAGGTAGGCTTGATTACACTGGTCGGCCTTATTGCGAAGAACGGAATTCTGATCGTGGAATTCGCCAATCACTTGCAAGAGTCCGGCCACAGCAAGATCGAGGCGATTATCGGCGCAGCCAGCACTCGGCTGCGGCCGATCCTGATGACCACGGCTGCTACCGTCTTTGGTCACTTCCCTCTAGTTTTCGCGAGGGGTCCGGGTGCCGGAGCGCGAAACAGCATTGGTATCATGCTGGTCAGCGGCATGATCATCGGCACAGCATTTACCCTGTTCATTGTGCCGTCCATCTACATGCTCGTGGCGAGAGCACGCATCACGATCAAGGACGAAGATGGAGATCTCAGCCTGTCTGCGCGGAAAACTGATGAACTGCTAGCGGCAAGGTAAGAGCCCTGTCAGCAATGTAGCAAGCACTCAGCGCGCCTTTCTGCAAGGCGCGCTTTGTTTTATCTCAGGTGATTTCTTTTTTGCTTTCTTCCTCCGCGCCTCGCGCCGCCGCATCTTGGCCAGCCATTCGCGGGAATACATGCTGCCGCGGCATTTGAGCGAGCCGCAGTGGCAGGGTGCGGGATCGTCATCGTCGTAGAGGTTGTAGTCCCACAGCAGTTCTTCGCCGGCGGCGATGTCGCGAAGCGCAAAAATCCACGCACGCTTCTTGATCTCGTCGATCTCGCAATTGGGATCGCAGGAATGATTCAGGTAAGCGCCCAACCCCTCGCCGTCAATAATCGTTTTGCCGTCCTCCAGGCCATAAAGGTAAGTGCGCGGCGCGCCGTCATACAGCCGGTCGGCTTCTTCCGGAGAGATTCGCGGACCACTGTATTCCACGAGGCGCGTCCCTTTGCGAACCGGCGTCGTAGTGAACACACCGACGGCATGAATTCGTGAGGGACGAACAACCAGGGCCATGCAACTAATTTCGCATGACTGCGAGTTTCACGAAAGATGAAAGGAGGGGAAAATTTGGAAGAGAATCCGATTCGAAAGGGTGAACCCGGCTCTACGGTTCGTACACCGAGCTGCCGAGCCCCTGTTTCCGGGCAGACTCCTGCATCTCTTCGAGGTGCTTCTTCAGTTCGTCCAGTTGAGACTGCATTCGCTCCACTTGCTGCTGCTTTCCTTTTTGCCGCTCGTTCCACTGCTCGCAACCGCTCACGCAATTCGCGGGAGCAAATCTGATCGATTCGTTAATTTCGTCAATCTGCTTTTGTAAGGAGAGAATCTCGCCTTTTTGCGCCTGAATCTGGGACTTCACATCCTCTTCGGCGGGCGGCTTAGTTCCGTCCGCGGGAGCAACCGTCGCGGTCCCACTATCGCTAGCGGCCTCTGGTACAGAAGCAGCGTGTTCGGGAATCTCTTCGTTCGTGATGACTTTGGAGGGCTTGGCATCCTTGCTCTTATCTTTATCCTGCGCCGTCTTTGATTTTTCCCTTTGCACTCGCTGCTGCCGGGCAACGTCCCCAAGGGACTGGGTGTCCTGCGCATTGGTTGCCGTGACCCACAACGATACCGCGGCGGCTAGCCCAAGAACCAAACGGCTCCTCATACTCATCGAAAAAATCTCCTGGCAACCCGCGCAGCAAGCAAGGGATTGCTGCAGAAGATTTTATTCGCGATGATCCGTCGCCGGAGCGTTACGAATGGGGGGTGTACCGCTGCAACAGAGCGGTGGCAGAAGGGCCGGGTGTCGAGCACACATCAAGCAATCAAGTGTGCGAGATCGCTCTGGGCTGCGGGATCACTTCACTCACTTTCGACCAAGATGGCGAGCGCAAGCGGACTACCCCGCAACTTACAGGGAAACTGGTGATGTCGGAATCTGCTGCGCGCGGCTGCGAAGGTCCTCGAAGAGGATCGTGCTCAGATAGCGTTCGCCGAACGAGGGCAGAACGACTACGATCAGCTTGCCAGCATTTTCCTTACGGCGCGCCACTTGCAGAGCGGCAACCACGGCGGCGCCCGAAGATATTCCAACAAACAGTCCTTCTTCTAGAGGAAGCCGTCGCGCCATGCGAATGGCATCATCATTCGTGACCGTAATCACTTCGTCAATGTAATCCCTGCGCAGGATGCTGGGAACGAAACCCGCTCCGATCCCCTGGATCTTGTGCGGCGAAGGTTTTCCGCCAGAGAGCACCGGACTGTCGGCAGGCTCAACCGCGATCGCTTTGAATGACGGCTTCCGCGGCTTGATGTACTCGCTCACGCCCGTGATCGTCCCGCCCGTGCCCACGCCCGAGATCAAAAAGTCTACACGCCCGTCGGTGTCATTCCAAATCTCCGGACCAGTCGTTTCAAGGTGAATCTTTGGATTCGCCGCGTTGTCGAATTGCTGCAGCATGTAACTATTAGGGGTGTTCGCCAGCAATTCCTGCGCCTTGGCGATAGCGCCCTTCATCCCATTCGGGCCTGGGGTAAGAACGATTTCAGCGCCGAAGGCAAGCAGCAGGACTCGCCGCTCCATACTCATGGTCTCCGGCATCGTCAGGATCAGCCGGTACCCTTTGACGGCGGCCACAAAAGCCAGGCCGATTCCCGTATTCCCGCTTGTCGGCTCAATCAGTACAGTCTTGCCCGGATGAATCTTGCCCGCCTTCTCCGCCTCGCTAATCATGCTCACGCCGATGCGGTCTTTCACGCTGCCCACCGGATTCTGGCTTTCCAGCTTGGCGACCACGTCGGCAACGCAACCCTCCGTGACTTTGTTAAGCCGCACCAGCGGGGTGTTGCCGATCAGTTCCGTGACGTCGTTTGCAATCTTCATCGATGTCTTGCTCCTCGGGCTTAGGCGCGGCGGATGTCGGACCGCACGATCAGTAAGTCTAAGATTTTGGTCGCCTATAGCGCAAGCGGCCTGATTTACGGCAGTGGCTCCGCTTCAATTCATTCTCCTACGAGGCCGTCATCCCGACACACGGCGTACTTCAGCCGCGTGAGGGATCTCCAATAGATACGGCCGCTGGGAGATCCTTCGTTCCGCCCGAAAAACGGCTGCACTCAGGATGACCCAAACTGTGGCCGAAAAATTCAAATTGAGCTACTACCTGATTCGCAAAGTATCAACCGGCGAGGTCGTGACCTATCGCGACACGACCAATTCCTTTATGTGACCTCGCGACCTTAGTGGTCGAAATTCTGCAGGCTCACCTCGACCGGCGAATCGCCGTTCATTGACTTACCCCACCTCTAGTCCTAAGATTTCACGGCATAGCGCAGAATGATCGGCCAAACCATTTCACACTACCGCATCGCCGAAAAACTTGGCGGTGGCGGCATGGGCATAGTTTACAAGGCCGAGGATCTCACTCTGCGGCGTTTTGTCGCCCTTAAGTTTCTTCCAGATGAGGTAGCTCGCGACTCCCAGGCGTTAGCCCGGTTTCAGCGGGAAGCGCAGGCAGCTTCCGCCCTGAACCATCCCAACATCTGCACGATCTACGAAATCGGCGAGCAAGACGGCCAGCCCTTCATCGTCATGGAGTTTCTGGATGGCCTGACGCTGAAACATCGTATCGCCGGAAAACCCCTCGACATGGATGTCTTGCTCGGCCTTGGGATTGAGATCGCCGATGCGCTCGACGCCGCTCACACTCTTGGGATCGTTCACCGCGACATCAAGCCCGCCAACATCTTCCTCACCAAGCGCGGGCACGCCAAGATTCTGGATTTTGGTCTGGCGAAGGTAGAGCTGTCAGCGATTTCGTCAAGCAGAATCGCGGCGGAGAGCACTCTTGGCCCAACGGTGGATGAGTCGCACTTAACCAGTCCGGGCTCGACCTTAGGCACCGTGGCCTACATGTCGCCAGAGCAGGCGCGGGCGCGAGAACTGGATGCGCGCAGCGATTTGTTCTCGTTCGGCGTGGTGCTTTACGAGATGGCAACCGGCACTCTGCCGTTTCGCGGTGAGAGTTCAGCGGTGATTTTTAAGGCGATTCTCGATGCAACGCCAACTGCGCCTGTGCGGCTGAATCCGGATGTGCCCCTCGATCTGGAGAGGATCATCAACAAAGCTCTGGAAAAGGACCGCACCCTGCGTTACCAGAGCGCGGCCGAGATGCGGGCCGATCTGCAGCGCTTGAAGCGCGACTCGGAGTCGCACCCTTCGGGCCCTCCCGCCTCCTCGGACTCCTCGCGGGCTGCAGCGCCCAGTATC
This sequence comes from uncultured Acidobacteriota bacterium, assembly GCA_963717205.1. GTDB lineage: Bacteria > Acidobacteriota > Terriglobia > Terriglobales > Acidobacteriaceae > Sulfotelmatobacter. The sequence continues at coordinate 427,578 of CAVQVP010000006.1, forward strand.
GTGCTGCCCACCAGGCTCGGCTGGTACATTGCGGCTGTTGTATTGGTTGCACTGCTCGTCGCGGGCGGTTTTTACTATCGCTCGCGGCACAACAATCCGCTCACCAACAGGGATACGGTCGTGCTCGCCGATTTTTCCAATAGCACGGGAGACGCGATTTTCGACGACACGCTCAAGACCGCTCTCAGCGTTGCCCTGAACCAGTCGCCGTTCGTGAACGTGCTCTCGGAAAATAAAGTGGCGGAGACCTTGCAGGAAATGACCCGTCCGGCGGGGACCAAAGTCACAACTGAGTTGGCGCGTGAGGTGTGCTTGCGCGCCGGCAGCAAGGCCTACATCGCAGGTTCCATTGGCAGCCTGGGGAGTGAATATGTGCTTGGTTTGAAGGCGGTAAATTGCCAGAACGGAAACAACCTCGCGCAGGAGCAAGTCACCGCATCGTCCAAAGAAAGAGTGTTGGACGTTTTGGGCACATCGGTCTCCAAGCTGCGCAGCGATTTGGGGGAATCGCTGGCTACCGTGCAAAGGTTCGATGTTCCGCTAGAGCAGGCGACCACGTCGTCGCTGGAAGCGCTGAAGGCTTTCAGTCTTGGACAGAAAGCCGATCGGGAAAAAGGTCCGGGCGCAGCCTTGCCTTATAACCAGCACGCCATCCAACTCGACCCAAATTTCGCCATGGGCTATATGGCCGTCGGCAGCGAATACTTCAGCCTCGCCGAACCCGGGAGGGCGAGCGAATATCTCAGCAAGGCTTTCCAGTTGCGCGACCACGCGAGCGAGCGCGAAAAGCTTGCGCTCACCGCCAACTACTATCTCAATGTCACCGGAGAGCTGGCCAAGGCGGGCCAGGCCTTTCAGGAAGAGATTGACAGCTACCCTCAAGCTACCGCTTATCTGAATCTAGGCGTCGTCTATGCCGAACAAGGGCAGCATGAAAAGTCGGCGGAGTTGACTCGAGAGGCTCTGAAACTCAATCCAGACAATGTTGCAACCTACGACAACCTCGCCAACAGCTATCTTGCCTTACAACGATTCGACGATGCCCGGCAAACGATTCGTGAGGCCCAGGCGAAAAAGTTGGATGATTACATCACGCACAGCGCGGTGTATGCGCTTGCCTTCCTCTCGTCGGACTCCGCCGTGATGGCGGAGCAGCAGCGGTGGTTCTCTGGCAAGCCCGAAGAAAATTACGGACTTTCCATCGCCTCCGATACTGAGGGATATGAAGGCCATCTGGCAAAGGCGCGCGAGCTGGTGCAACGCTCCGTAGACTCCGCCATCCGCGCGGATAGCAAGGAAAACGGCGGGATCTGGCGGGAGAACAGCGCGCTGCGCGAAGCTGCCTACGGCAATGAAGAAGAGGCGCGCCGGGCAGCAGGGGAAGGCTTAAAGCTGGCTCCCACAAGCCAGGGCGTACAAAGCGAAGCCGCTCTCGCATTTGCCATGACGGGAGATACGGCGCGCGCCGAATCGTTAGCAAAGGCGCTGAGCACGCGCTATCCCCTGGACACTCAGATGCAATCGCTTTGGCTGCCGGCGATTCAGGCGCAACTCGCGCAGGACAGAAAAAATCCCGCCGCCGCACTGACAGCGTTGCAAGCCGCGTCCAGCAGTGAGTTAGGGCAAATCAGTTTCGTCACCAATCTTTCCTGCCTTTATGACGTCTATCTGCGCGGCGAGGCATATCTGGCTGCGGGACAGGCGCGGGAGGCCGACGCCGAGTTCCAGAAAATCATCGACCACAGCGGCTTGGTCTGGAGTTGCTGGACCGGAGCGCTCGCGCATTTGGGAGTGGCTCGCGCCAACGCGCAGCAGATAAAAACTTCACAAGGCGCAGACGCCGATGCCGCCCGCGTTCGGGCGCTGGCCGCTTACCAAGATTTTCTTACGCTCTGGAAAGATGCTGACTCAGGCATTCCTATCTTGCAGCAAGCTAAGGCGGAATACGCGAAGCTCCAGTAGGCAGCCGTGGCTCCGCCCGCGTCGTTCTCGTATCAGTCACAGACGTAGGGGACTTATGGCGTGAACAAGAAGCTAGCGATCGAAGGTTGACAGGCGTGAAGGGATTTGGCCGGAAACCGCACTGCGAGCACTTGAAACATAACCAGAGATCGCCAGTCCCGCGCGAAAGGTTTGAGGTTGAGAGAGGCGAAGAACCCACATGGCTGGCAGCGCGAGTGGAAGCGCAACCAGTGAAAGCATCTCCTTCAGCACACAATCCAGCACACTTTTCAATGGCAAGTCCGTAGTGGGTGCTTGCGACAAATAAAACCCGTAGAGCTGAGGTACGAAGTTGACTCTTATACCTCGCTCCCGGCAACCTGCAGCCAGGCTAAGCAGATGCGATGGAACGCGGCCGGGCAAAGTCAGAATTAATTCATCAACCTTCTGCGCAGACAGCAGATCTACGATGCTCGCCGTCGCGAAATCGATTGCTGTTTCCGATCCCGAAGGAACTTCTGCTCCGGCGAATTCATCGTCAGGGAGGAAGATGCTCCAGAGTCGCGCAAGCGTCCCGGGAGGGCCCCTTCGCATCCCTGCCAACTCCCGTACCAGCGGCCCGCGCCCGACAATCACGATGCGGTGAGCCGCCTCACTCGGCGTATGCACTTCCGGACGAATATAAATTCCGGCCCGAATCAGGATGAAGCCTGCGAGAAGCAGCATCCCGAAGTAGGCGAGCGTAAGTCGCGAAGCGTCACTCTGGAAAAGATATCCTCCGGACAACAAAATCAGCGTGAGCCCGCCCATGGATAACAGCAGATGCGAAACTGTGGCCAATTCCAGGCCACCGGCATTGAATTTGCCGTCGGGTCCGGTTCCGAATCCATGCAACAGCCGAATCAGAAAAAGCAGGGGCCAAAACATCCAGGTCGCGACCAAGAATGGTAATAGAGGTAAGACCGAAAGCCCCGTACGCTTAGTTCCACCCCATCGCTCAGGACTAGCGCCCCAGCCATCGCCGGGATTGACCACAGGAGATCACAGATCAGCATTCGAGAGGTCAAGTTGCGCTGATTCATGGCAGGGTTCCGGGGCATTCCCGAGAGTCACGCGGCTGCCGCAGACCTTCATGGCACTGCCACGAGGATGGCTATCCGCGCGCTTCCCTCTGTTTTCTAGTGATCAGTGTCTACTGGTGAAGATTGGTTTTTTCAACTCTAAGTGTGATCGAGGCCGCATAGCTGAGGAACTTCAAGGTTAGCCCTCCGGTCCGCTTGCGCTGGTATCGATAGCGCGGCGACATCTTGAGCACTGAGCGTAGCTTCGCCCAGAAGTATTCAGGTGTATGGCGAAAAGAAGGTCTGAGATCGGCCCGTTTGATGATGTTCAGCAGGTCTGCCCCTGCGCGATAGTGGGTGTAATAAAGTAAGCTATCTGCAGCGTCTTCGGCACCTAGAGTCGTGCGGCAAAAGCCCAGCTTCCGCATCAGAAGGATCCACCTCACCTGTGCGTCATGATCGACAAACCGGTGTGCCAGTGGCATAAGGAGATGCCCCTCCCACACAATATTTCTCAGAGGAAAGACGTGATAGGAAATTCCTCCCTCCCGCAACACGCGATGTATCTGAACAAAAAAGGAGTCAGCATCTTTGACGTGTTCAAGCACTTGGTTCGATACAACAAAGTCGAAGTAGCCATCCGGGTAGGGCCACGGGGCACCGTTCCGAATGACTCTTATGTTCGGAGCCGATGGAAAGAAATCCTCGCATTTGTCGAAGCCAACCGAAGTGACATCCATTCCGTATAGTTCAATTTGAGTGGCTGGCCTTAAGGCTCGGAATGCGTCGGCCATATAGCCCAACATTTTCCCCGCGCCACAACCGACATCAAGCAAGCGGAACTGGTTAAGCCCCTGGCTTTCAGTATTTATCAAAGACAACAAATGTAAGTGTGTAATGCTGAATGGCGACGGCACACGAGCCTTAGTCGCAACTAACGACGCCTCTAGAAAGTTAGTTGAGTTGCAGTTTGCTTTCATAAAGGAGAGCGTCGCGAGACCAGTCTGACAGGGGCTTATTCATTGCTCCGGAGGGCTTTGTGTAGTCCGTAGTCCCTTTGCCCCTCGTTCGTTTTCCCCTCGTACGCTTACAGGTCGTGGTTTTGACCGTCGTTTTCTTGACCATCGTTTTCTTGACCGTCGTGGTAGAGGCCGAGCTTTGTCAGTTGCAGCCGCCTGTTCTGGCAAAAAGAGTGAAACTCGACTCCGGAAAACGGAATCTCCTCGCTCTGCGGTAGCACCACCTCGAAGATTCCGTATTGCTTCGCCAATTGCGCCAAGTCGTCCAATCGCCCGAGGACTGGCCGGCCAAAGACGTACCGGCGAAGGTCGACGCCTCCGTTCGTATCGATGAGGCCGGCACACTCGATACGTCGATCTCGCAGAAACCGGAGCGCGAGTTCCGCATGGCCGGAAGTGCCCAGGATGAACACTCGTCGCGGCACGTCGGCTACCTTCCGCCAGTTGTAGATCGTGTCCCGGAACAGCGGAAACGATCTCCGAACCGCAAACAGGAGTCCCCAGGTGATAAAAGTATCCAAAAGAAATACCATTCGTGAATAGCCGCTGAATCGATAGATGGCGGTCACTGCGATTACCGACGCCACCTCGCCGATCAGCGCCGCCCAACCCAGGCGGTAGACATCGCCGACCGAGCCCCGCCACCAGGAATGCCGGAAAGACCGGCAGATCCCCAAACTGAGCATCTTCACTGCCACGACAATCGGCAGAGAACGCACCAGGAGTGCCTTATCCGCCACAGAAATTCCAATCCCGAAGCGCAACCCGCCTGCAAGGTAGTACGAGAGCGCCAGCGCTACAGGGTCCAGAAGAAAAACCAGCGTGTCGCGCGATAGCAAACGTCTCATCAGAGGCTTCGTCGCAATTCCCGGATCGTGTGAGACTTCATCGCGGAAGAGATGAATGCCAAACAGCAGCAGAAAAAAGAACCAGAAACCGATCAGGCTGGGAGCCCTCGTCGACGACGAGTGGTGGGTAAGCAGAGCAACCGTTCCCGAACCCGCCGACAGCGCATAGAGCAGGAGCACGGCTCGCCGCTCCTCCAACCCCAGGCGGACCAGCCGGTGAGAGCTGTGGTCGGTGCCGCCTTGAAAAATTGGTTGCCCGCGCAGGCGTCGAGTCACCGAGACGAACAAGGTATCGAAGATGGGAATCGCCAGCACCATGGCAGGCGCCAGGACAAACGCCGGAAGCCCGGAAACGTGGGTCACGTCCAGAAGCGAGGTGGCGCCCAGCAGAAATCCGATGAAAAGGCTGCCGGAATCGCCCATAAAGATGCGCGCGGGTTTGAAATTGAAGAGCAGAAATCCGGCAATCGCTCCCGCAGCCAGCGCGCCTACTATAGCCTGGTCGCGGTGCCCGCCGATTACATAAAAGGTAGTCAGATATCCGGCTGCGATCAAAGCTACGCCGGCCGACAGGCCGTCCATGTTATCGAGCAGATTAAAGGCGTTCGTGATTCCAATGAGCCAAAACACCGAAACCACAATGTTGATAGTAAGATTTCCGCACAGCGGATACACGACGCCGATGGAAATCAGCAGCCCTGCGGCCAGCAACTGCGCGGCAAACTTCCGGCCCGGCGGCAAACGGCGAATATCGTCGACCAGGCCAAGCACGAACATCAAAGATGCAACCCCGATCAACCGCCATAGCAGATGGTTCGACCATGGAATAAAGGCCACGCTGAGCAGGACAAATCCAGCAAACAGCGGCACTCCTCCGTAGAAAGCCGGCGTTCCCTTGTGCCAACGGTCCTCCCGGGGAACGGAAACCCAGCCCTGCGTCCGGCACACTCGGATCATCAGCGCGACCAGCAGGGCAGTTACTGCGAAGGTCGAAAAAAAAGCGAGCGCTACCCAGCCGAGAACCGGCGATCGGAACCACTCGGGTAAATGCATGGAGGATGTATTAGCTCTAGGATCTAATCGGCCAACCTTAGTTTCGACTTAATCTCCCAGGCTTAATCCTGGGGTTAACTCTTCCGACCTAAGGGGCACGACAGCGTTCGCCGGAACCTCACTCTCGCTCCGCCTTCGTTCGACGAGACTATCGCTAACGGCCTGCACAATTTCGCGGAGACGCCTGGTCGGCTGGTATCCGATGGCTGCACGAATTCGGCTGAGATCCGGAACACGCCGGCACATGTCTTCGAAATCCTTGCCGTATACCTCTTCATAAGGGACGTGATGGATCGGCGAATTCGACCTGGTCACCTCTTTAATAACCGACGCCAGTTGGTTGATCGAAACCTCTTCGTCGGATCCAATATTAAAAATCTTGCCGACCGCATCTTCGCGGACGCTGAGATCGATCAAGGCGTGGACCACGTCCCCAACCCAACCAAAACAGCGGGATTGCTTTCCATCTCCGTGAATGGTGATGGGGCTTCCGGAAAGGGCCTGGCCCACAAACCGGGGCAATACCATGCCGTAGCTTCCGGTCTGGCGCGGGCCCACGGTGTTGAACAGGCGAACCAGTATCACGGGGACCTCGTATTCGCGGTGATAGGCGATGGCCAGGAATTCGTCGATCGCCTTCGAGCACGCATAACTCCAGCGTCCCCGCACCGGCGGGCCGATCACCAGATCGTCATCCTCCTGGAAAGGGATCTTCGTCGCTTTGCCATACACTTCGGACGTCGAGGTAATCAATACGGTTTTCTTTTTTTTCTTCGCCGCCTCGAGTACCAGCTCTGTGGCTCGAAGGTTGGTATGCAAGGTGCGCACTGGTGACTCCACAACCAGTCGGACGCCCACTGCAGCCGCCAGGTGAAAGACGATGCTGCATTCATCGACCAACTCAGCCAGGACGGCCCGGTTCATGACCGAGTCGATCACGTATTGGAATCTGCGGTCCCCCTTCAGATGGCGGATATTGGCGATGGACCCGGTCGAAAGATCGTCTAGAACCGTCACACTGTTTCCCTGTTGCAGCAGGGCCTCGGCTAGATGCGAACCAACAAAACCTGCGCCACCTGTGATTAATGCACGCATGAAAAATCTCCTAAACTAGAATCAGTGTTTCGACTGAAAGCTCAACTGCAGCTCGGTGATCTGCAACTCAATGATCTGCAGCTCAATGATCGCGATCCCGTTCTTCGTGGGCCGGCTTCGGCGAAAGGGTAGGGTTTGCTCGCGGCGAACTTTTGTCAGGATGCACCCTTCCCAGCGGGGGTACATTCGGGGCGTTCGACAGAATTGCCGGAGTGCATACGCAGCGTCTGCACGGGCAGAATCCCTTTGGAGCGAGCCAGAGAAAGATAGAGGGACTCCAAATCATCGGCGAGACGCTGGCTCGAGAAGCGAGTTCGCACAAAACTTCGTCCTACCTGCCCCATCGCCCGCCGTATCCGCGGATTTTCGATAAGGTAAGTGATTGCGTCAGCCAACACTTCCGCGTCCCGCGGCACCAGAATGCCGTTTTCGAAGATTTCGAGCTCCCCTTGCCGTTTCGCAGTGCCAACCATGATATCGCGCACTCCGCCTACGTCGGTCGACACAAATGCCCTGGCCGATGCCATCGCTTCGAGCAAAGATACGGGAGTTCCCTCGTTGATCGAGCTTGAGACCACAATGTCCAGATCGGCATAAACGCGATCCAACTTTTGACGCCATCCGGCGACGTGAACCGCTCCCCCAAACCCTGCCTCTGCTGCTTGCGTTTCGCAGGGGGGGCGCAATTCGCCGTCCCCGACCAGAACGAAGCCCAGAACGAAGCGACGACTGCCACCGTTATGAACTAGGCAGCGGGCAGATGCCAGGAACAAATCGGGATCCTTTATCGGAGTAAGCCGGCCCACCCATCCCACCAGGGAGGTTTCCGCACTACATTGAAGCGAGCTGCGCAGTGCGCCATCGCGCCCTCTAACTTTGAGAAAGGAGTCGAGATCGATTCCGAGTGGAATCACCGAAACTTTTTCCACGGGGGCAATCTTGTAGACCTCAACCAATTCCCGCTTCTGCGATTCGCTGATCGCAATAATGCAATCCGTGTGCCGCGCCAGAAGACGCTCAACGTTCAGAAATATTCGGCTAACGAAAGGAGAGAAATACCCTCGAAACACGTGTCCGTGAAAGGTGTGCACGCGGATCGGAACGCCGCTGCAAATCGCCGCCAGCCGGCCGAGTGCGCCGGCCTTCGCGGTGTGAGTGTGGACCACCACGGGTTTCTCGCGGTAGAAGATTCGAACCAGTTTCCAAAACGTTGTCAGGTCGTGATACGAGGAAATCCGGCGGGACATGCTGGCAATTTTGATCGGCTCTACTTCTCTTTCGCGAGCCAAATATTCCATGCTGCCTTCTCCGGAGGCCACTTCCCCGGTCAGTAATAAGGACCGATAGCCTTTCTGGCGGAAGGCCTCCGTCATGAGGATCGCTTGAATAGCCGGACCGCCTATGTTGAGCCTGGCAATAACTCGTGCAATCGTGATGTTGGATCGGAAATTCATCATGCTTGGCGAACGAAGAAGCTGCGCCCCGACTTGGATGGTCGGTACTTTCGCGCGGCTGGGAGTGGGCACTGGTTGTCTGGTTGAACGATGAACGATGAACGCCTCGCGGAATCTGTTCGCGCTCTAAGGCCACCTAATCTGCAAGGACAGGACTGGGCTCACGGCGTGTCGCAGGCGAAAGCGGACTGCTACCCCGCGAGCCCTGAAAGGCACGCGGAAGAAGATGGTTGCAAAGGTTGACTACCGCTCGCAGTTTCCCATTGGGTGCGCGCGGAATACTCTCAACTTCTTCGAGGCGAATGGTCACCACGTCTCCCAACTTCTTTCGCATCTCCGCCACCACCTTGCCGCCATGCTCGATTTTGTATGCTCCGCGGTCGGCAACGATGCGCAGGATGATGGTGTCGGCTGAAGTCTGAATAATCTGGGCTTCGATAATCGTACTGGGCGCGCCCTTAAATACGGTGTCCATGCGCCCTACAAGTCCTCGATCGGGAGTGCAAAGAATGTCGTCGCCCCGACCAACGATGGCCTCCACCACGGGAAACGGCAGCCCGCACCCACACGGCGTGCGTCGTTCCGAGGGAACAGCAGCATCGCCAATCTCAAAACGCAGCATCGGAACCACATGGGTGGTGAAACTTGTGACCACTATTTGTCCAACCTGGCCCGGCGGTGTGGGGTCACCGTTGTCGTCAAGGATTTCAATGAGCCCGGAATCGACGTGCACATGCAGTTGCCCGTGCGCGCACTCGCTGACGAAGGGTGCACCGTCCGAGGAGGCATACTGGTTGTAAAGTTTGGCTTGAAATGCGGCTTCGATTGTTTCCCGCTGATGCGGGAAAACTGTCTCGGCTGAAACCAAAATTGCTCGCGGCTGAAAGCGTCGAATGCCGCAAACGCTTTTCCCGTGCAAGATATAATCGGCCACGATGTGGAGCGCCGAGGGGTATCCATCGATTATCTCGGGCTGAAAGCGTTCCAGTGCTTCGACATACGCCGGAAGGTTTTGGCGAGAGAGGTGATAGGAAGAAAAAAGCAGCTGGTTCCCCGGGTAATTGTGGCGCCAAAACGGCGGCCCAGTCTGTGTCTGAGGAATAAGGTTGCGCCCGGTAAAACTGGCACGCTTCTGGCCGATTCCAACTCCCGCCCACCGGCGGCAACGGTCGAGAAAGGCGTAGCGCCTGCCTATGTCATCGGCGGAAAAGTACACCGTCAGAGGAGAACCCGTAGTGCCACTGGTGTGGACCGCTGTCATTTGTCGTCCAATCGCCTGGGCCATGAATTCGTGCAAGCGGCTGCGCAGGTCCTGTTTTCGGGCGACCGGGATCAGGCGGATGTCTTCGGCGCATCTGATGTCGCCGGGCTGAATCCCTTGCGTCTTCCATAAGTTGCCATAGTACGGTGACCGGGCGTAGCAGTGTGCGGCGAAGTCCTGAAACATCGAGAATTGCAGTTCCGTTAAAGCTTCCGGAGATAGTTGTTCATTGCGTGCCAGCGTCTGTGCCATCGACTGAAAAGAGGCAGAGTGATAGCGTGCCCGGTGAAGCTGCCAACCCTTTACCGATGTGGCAAGGTTCTGCAGCGGAATCGGCAGCAATGAGTACACGCGGTCAGGCCACATGTTTGATCTCTACCGAGTCTCGCCAACCGGCGGGCGGGCGAAAGCTAAAGTGTTCGCACTCGAGAGCCTCCACTAAATTCCAGCTGGGGACGTTCGACAGCAGTTCGACCGATAACAGGTCGCCGTTGAATGCGGAATATTTAGGTGCCTGTGCGGTATCGGCAATTCCGCGAAGCAGGGCGATCCGTTTCCAGTCGAAGCCCATCACGGCTGCCGCGACGATGTCGATCGCCAACGGATCGTCTCCACCCAGGATCAAGCCGGTGGTCTTGGGTATGCCGCGGAGAGGACCATTCCCTTCCATCGCTGTGATTCCGTCCACGACCGCAAAATAGCGGCGTTGCCGCTGGCGCTGGATCGCCTCTTTCTGTGGACTATAGAAAAAGAGGATGCGGTTGAGGTCGTCTACGGTGCGCCAGATGGTGTCGTTGCCGTGCCATCCTCCCGAAGGATAGAAACCGGAGGCCTTCCCCGCCCCGTTGTGTGGCGTCCCTGCGCCCAGCCATGCCCCTGCCAGCCGCCGTATCGCTCTCCACAGCGGCACCGGCACGCGGCCCTGTAGCAGGTCGTGAGCGCGTCCACTCAGCCGCCAGCGAACCGGATAGTCGTCCGGAAACTCATCGCCTCCTTGACCGCTGTTGCCCAGCCGGTGATGAGGCAGGCAGTCTTTGGAGCCGATGATGCCGACCATATTCTTGAGGCACACCGTCAAGCCCGTCTTGCTGTGAGTCTTGAGCTTGGGCACGCAAATCACCGCGTCGGCGTCGAGGGCACTCCGGCTTACGACATAAGAGTGCCGGGGGCCGCGATGCCTCAGGTTGGTCACTGCGGCGGAATAGTCGCCGACAATATAGCGCGGATTGTCATAGTGAGGATCGACAGAGTGGCGATTGACATTATTACGATTACGATTGGCGGCATCGATCTCGTGGAGACGGCTGGCCGCGCCTAAATCGATCTCGCAATATCCCTGCGGATCGCCGGGCAAACGCTCCACGCGCCGGATCAGAGAAGAGTCTTCGTCAATCACGGCACGGATTTGGCGCAGGTCGATCACCTTGATTTCGCACTTCAGCACGTCACGGTAGAACTCCTGGATCTCGGGCAAGCCGGCATCGGCAGCCACCCGCGCGAAATCGGCGCCCTGCAAGGGCGCGTCGGCGATTGCAATATCAGCTTCGGGCCCTGCCGCAAGATAAACGTAGTCGAGCACCGCTCGGATCACCGAACCATGCGTCGTCAGGCAATGGAGGTTTTTCTGCGCGCCAAATTCGTGCAACACGAGATTAGGCTTGATGATCACCTTGTCGCCGGGCCTGACGCAAGCGCTCAGCGGATTCCATTCGGGGGTATCAAAGCGCTCGCGATCGAGGCCGAGCAGCCCAAGCATCTCCCGAACCGCGCCGTAAACTCCGTTCCCAGTATCGAGTTCCCGGATTCCCGCGCGAGCTAGTTCCGGAAAAGCCGCGGGAGGATGGAAGGGGGACCGCGCCGGATAGGATTTAACGGCGCTGCGAAATAGCGATACTCTTGGCATTCGGCGAGTTCATCATTCGGATAGTGGGCTCCGCAACTGGATCAAATTCGTCTGCTGCACTCGGAACAGGGAAGCCTTCCATCGTATTATCTTCCACACGATCCTCGCTGCGATCTTCGGTGCGAGCTTCGGAAACATGTTCTGTGGCGCCACCATCGAGGACAGATCGCAGAACCTCATCCCAGCGCGCCAATCCCTGTTCCTCGTTGTGTTTCTCTTCGACAAAGGCTCGTCCCCGGCGACCGGCATCCTCCCGCGCACGCTGATCGGAGATGTAATACTGCATCGCCGCAACCCAGTCCTGCTGATTGGAGCAAGCCATATTGATCCCGCTGTGGGTCATCGCATCGCGATGCGCCGGGGTCGACGAGACCAGCGCAGGAATCCCCATGCGCCAAAAGAGCAGCAAACGGTTCTCGGGTTTTCCCGCGGCCAGCGGATCGTGCAGGGGTATGGGGATCAATGCCATATCGCCGTTACGCGCGATGGCTGAAAATGTCCGCTCATTCCAGGCGTAAAGAAACATGCCAGGCCAGATCTTGCGAGCATCCTCCACCGTAGCGCGCCGAAGAAGTCTGCCGTTCAGATAGCGGCCGTATTCCAGATCGGTAATGGCGTGAATCGCGAACCGCCGCGTTTTCTGAAGCTGCTCAAGCGCCCCCTTGATTTCGAGCAGATGGCAAAGATTTCCGGGCAAGCCTTCCCATACGAAATGAAAGACGCCGTCCGTCGAGTAGTTCTGTTTGCACGCCACTGCGACGGTGCCGTGAAAGTCCAGGATCGGATACACCTTTCGACAGAATGGGAGAATTCTCTGCCTTTGATCCTGCGTGCTGCAGATCACCGCGTCGGCCCGCCCGCACATCCGCTCGAGGGCTCGGCGATAGTTCAGCAATAATTTGCGGTTCTGCCCCATCGCAAACTTTGCAACCCCGCGGAACAACCCCTTCAGGTCGGAGCGGGGGATTGAAAGATAAGAGTCGACAAAATCGAAGATAATCCTGCCGCGTTCCCGGAGATAGCGGCTCCACATGCTGATATCGGCGGCTTGCGTGAGGATGACGACGTTGTAGGTCTCGGTGTAGCGTGCGATCTCGAAGTGGAGATTGCGTCTGGCCGCGTAGTAACAGAACCGGCGGCGGTCTCCCGGTGCCTGGAGTGAAGGAGTGCACGGAACATACCCAATGCGGAGACTTTGTAGATCCCTCACGGCTCAGCCACTCCGGCAGTATGCCGTCGCTCTTGATTCGATGCGCCGCGATTGCATTCCTCAGGATTAAATTGTCCAGAATTAGGTTCGTCGGAACTTAGCGAATGCCGCCACCACTCGATGGTCTGCCGGATCCCACTGGCGAGATCGTATTGCGGGCTGAAACCGACCTCTTCTTTCAACCGGCAGACATTCCCCCAGATGCGGGACGCTTCGGCTTCGGACGGTCGCGCTCCGAAATGCAGCAACTCCGTCCGGCCCGTTTGTTGTCCGATCTCCTCGAGAACCTCCCGAATGGATGTGGGCTTCCCCGATGCGATATTCACCGGACCCTCCACTTCGCTCTGCAGCAGCGAGACAAAGGCCGCAGCAGCATCGGTGACATGCAGAAAATCCCGAACCTGGCTGCCGTCCGAGCAGAATGCCGGCTCTCCCAGCAGCAGCGACTGCACCGCGTAGGCGACGAGGCGTACTGGGTGCTCGTGCGGTCCATATAAAAAAAAGATTCTTCCCCAGGCCGAGCTCAGTCCGGTTTGCCGGCGGCTGAAATGCACGATCTGCTGGAGAGCGTGTTTCGACACTCCGTAGAGGGTGCTCGGGAGCAGCGAAGTCGTATCTTCGTTGCACTCGCCCGTGCTTCCTTCGATCTCGTTTTTTTCGTTGTTTTCATTTTTTCCGTCGTGCGCTTTTTTTCCGTTGTCCCACTCATATTCGGCACAGGTCCCGGCAGCAACAAACCGCTCCCCGCCGTGGTCGGCAAATGAGACTAATAATTCCAAACTGGCGCGCAGCCATTCGAGATTCTCGCGTGCCTCCCAGAATTTTCCCGGAACCGCGTACCAGGCAAGGTGCAAAAGGGATTGGGGCCGCAGTTGCCTGATCAGTGCGGCGGCGGAACCTGGCTGCAGCAGATTGTGCCGGTGCCACGAGACGCCAGGAATCGAGCACGGCTCGGGCCTCAAGGACAGGGCATGCACATCGTATCCCTTGGCGACTAATAGAGGGAGGCACTGGCGCCCGATAAAACCGCTCGCCCCGGTTACGAGGACTTCATTCATGATTCAATTTATAAAAGGTAATCGGCGAATCCACGATCCCTTGGCGAGAGGATCGGATCGCGAAGCGGCCACTCAATGCTAAATCGCGGATCGTTCCAGCGGACTCCCCGCGCAGATTCGGCACGGTAAACCTGGGAGATCTGATAAAAAACCTCGCTCGCATCCACCAGTGTTTGAAAGCCATGCGCACAACCTGCGGGGACGTATAGCATCTTGTGATTGCATGCCGTCAGCTCCGCCGCAAACCACCGCAGATACGTCGGCGACCCTTGCCGGAGATCGAGTACGACGTCATAAACGGCCCCGGCGCAACAGCTGATCAGTTTGGCCTCGGCATAAGGCTCGCTTTGATAGTGCATGCCACGCAGGGTGCCGCGCCGGGCATTGGACGAGAGACTGCACTGCGCCAGATTTGAATTTAAACCGCGCAACCGAAATTCCTCGGCGCACCAGGTGCGGGCGAAAAATCCCCGCTCGTCTGCGACAGCTTCGAGCTCGACCACGCATGCTCCCGGCAATGAAGTCTCTATGAATTTCACCCCCGAATTTCACACCTGACTTTCACTTCTGAAATCTCACAGGCAGAATTTCATGCGGCAATTTCAGACCACAATCTCGGCCTTGGGAATCGGAATCACAAGGCGGCCGCCCCATTCCCGGATATATCCGACCTGCGCAAGGATTTCCTGCCGGAGATTCCAGGGCAGGACGAGGACGTAATCGGGGCGAGTCTCGCGAATCCTGTCCGGGTGATAAATGGGGAGATGCGTGCCGGGAAGAAATCGGCTCTGCTTGTGCGGGCTGAGATCGACCGTGTAGTCGAGAAAGTCGCGGCCAATACCACAGTAGTTGAGCAGGGTGTTGCCTTTTGCCGGCGCCCCGTACGCCACCATGGATTTACCTGCGCGCTTTATGGCAGACAAAAGTTCCAGCAGGGATCGCTTGGTTTCGCGCACTCTTTCCCCGAAGCCCGAATAGGTGGCGAGGTTGCGCATTCCGGCCGCAAGCTCCTCCTGGCTGAGTTGCAATACCCGCTGCGTGGCGGCTTGCGAGGAACCGGCCTGCTGGGTGCCATGGTTTTCCGCGTGGCCTGCAAATACGCGCAGCGAGCCGCCGTGGGTCGATAGGATTTCCACGTCGAAGACCGCCAGCCCATGTTCGCGAAGAATCTCCTCCACCGTAAGAAAAGAAAAATAGGAAAAATGTTCGTGATAGATCGTGTCGAACTGATTGCCTTCGATCAGGCGAAGCAGATGAGGAAATTCGAGAGTGACCGTTCCCTGCCGTTTCAGGGCCTGCTTCAGGCCGGCAACAAAGTCACGCAAATTCGGGACGTGAGCCAGGACATTGTTGGCTACGATCAGATCGGCCTGCTCCCCGGCAGCGCATAACTGGCGCGCGGTTTGGACGCCAAAAAATTTTTCCTGCGTAGGAATCCCTTTTCCGCGCGCGGCCAGGGCCACATTGCGGGCGGGCTCGATTCCCAGAACGCGAACTCCCCGCCTCTGAAAGTACTGCAACAGGTAGCCATCATTGCTGGCGACTTCAACCACCAGGCTGCTTTCGTTCAATTGGAATCGATCGACCATGCAGTGGCAATACTCGCGGGCATGCCGCAGCCAGGATTCCGAGTAGGAGGAAAAATACGCGTAATCTCCGAAAATCTTCTCCGGACGCTCGAACTCCTCCAGTTGCACCAGAAAACACTTGGCACACACGCGAACACAAAGCGGGTAAAAAGGCTCCATCTGGTTCAACTGATTGGGCCGAAGATAAGAATTGGACAGGGGAGACATCCCTAAATCCGCAAATCCGTGGCGCAACCGTGTGCCGCAGAAACGGCAACTCGCCCGGCTTACTGCCGGGAAATCGCAGGCAATATCACTCCGCTCTGGAAGGACTGAATCTGTTCTCGCGCCAGCCGGCGCACATCCTGATGGGCTTGATACGCTTTGTACCATCGTACGGTTGCCTCCAGCGCAACATTTAGATTCCATTGTGGCGTCCACCCCAGCTGCAACTTCGCCTTGGTACAGTCGAGGCTCAGATAGGCCGCTTCATGAGGATGATCTCGATGATTCCCCCGCACGGGCCACGCGGCACTCGGCCCCCAAAGGTCTCGCAGACGATTCAAAACCTCTGAGACCGGTACCGCTTCGGTTTGGCCAGGCCCGAAGTTCCAGGCTCCGGCAAAACGGCTGGGATCGGTGCAGAGTCTCTCCGCCAGCATCAGATATCCGCACAGCGGATCGAGAACGTGTTGCCAGGGACGGACCGCATAGGGATTTCGAATAGATACCTCTCCGCCATCGATGGCAGCCCGCATCACATCAGCAACCAGCCGGTCAGCAGCCCAGTCTCCCCCGCCGACCACGTTGCCGGCACGAGCCGTGGCGATGCCCGGGTTCGCGCCACGCTCGCCCGAGCTGAAGAAGGATTGGCGAAACGCGGCGGTAACCAGTTCAGCAGCGGCCTTGCTGCTGGAATACGGATCGAAGCCGCCCAGACCGTCACTCTCCCGAAAGGCCCTCTGCTGTTCATGATTCTGGTACCCCTGATTCGGGTGACCCTGATTCTGGTAACCCTGATTCTCGTAACCTTCGGTCGCGAAAGAATGATTCTCGTAACACTTATCCGTGGTAACGATCACCACAGCCTGCACCGCGAGCGTAGAGCGGACGGCTTCGAGGACATTCGCCGTTCCCAACACGTTGGTGGAAAATGTGCCAATCGGATCGGCATAGGAGCGGCGCACCAGCGACTGCGCCGCCAGGTGGAAGACGATTTGGGGTTGGAAGTCGCCCATCACCCGGCGCAGATGTTCGAGGTCAACAACATCTCCGGAGATCGATTGCATACCTCGCCCAACCGCAGCCAGAGCGTACAGACTGGGATCGGTCGGCGGCGGAAGCGAATAGCCCAGAAGGTTGGCTCCGAGACTCTGCAGCCATAGCGACAGCCAGCTTCCTTTGAAGCCGGTGTGGCCGGTGAGCAGGACCCGTTTGTCATGCCAGAATTCCGGAGTCAATTCCACACTTTCCAGGGAGCTTTGCCCGAGTTCCACAGAGCCTCGAGGTGATTTCTGTCGCGCAGAGTATCCATCGGTTGCCAGAAACCATGGTGGGGATACGCTGCCAGCTGGCCGGCACGGGCAAGTTGCTCCAGAGGTTCGCCCTCCCAAACCGTGCTGTCGCCCTCAATCTTGTCGATCACCGCGGGCGAGAGTACGAAGAATCCTCCGTTTATGGAACCGTTGCCCTCCGGTTTTTCCTTGAAGCTGAGAACCAGATTTTCATTTGTAACCAGCGCTCCAAAGCGGCCTGGTGGCTGCACCGACGTCACCGTAGCCAGAACTTTTTGCTGGCGATGAAAGTCGAGAAGCCGTTTCAGGTCAATGTCCGCGAGACCGTCGCCGTAGGTAAAGAAAAAGTCTTCCTCGCCGAGATATTTTCGTACACGTTTTAACCGCCCACCGGTCATGGTGTCATTGCCGGTGTCGACCAGCGTCACCTTCCAGGGTTCCGCGCCATTCTCTAGAACTTCCATCCGATTCTGAGCTACGTCGAACGTCACGTCGGAGACGTGCAGGAAATAGTTCGCGAAATAACTCTTGATCATGTATCCCATGTACCCGCAGCAGATGACGAACTCATGCACTCCGCTGGCCGAATAAATCTTCATCAGGTGCCACAGAATCGGTTTTCCGCCGATTTCTATCATGGGCTTTGGACGCAGGTGGCTCTCTTCGCTAATGCGCGTGCCGAGGCCGCCGGCAAGGATTACCGCTTTCATCAACGACCTCCGGAGGGAATGTTCGCGCCGGCCGCGACATCCTTCAACCTGCCGTCGCCCGAAGCGGCGACCGGGTTATGTTCTCGCTTGCCGCTCAACTTACAATCCTCCTGCATTCCATCTATCGACCATGCAGACGCTGCCCGATGCTTCTTGATAACCAATCCTGCTAACCAACTCCACAGCAGCGTGTAGCCCTTCAAGGTGTCACGCACTTCGGCGGTACAGCCGCGACACAATGCGTATACCAGGCGCGAAAAGAACTCCGCCAGAAGTGTCCCAAGCGCCACACCGGACGCCGAAATCCAGCCAAAATGCTTGTACGAATAGAGGAGCCTGCTGCGCAGGGAATAAAAAAGCCGCATTGCCTTGGCTCGACTGGAGCATCCTCCTCCCTTGTGAAAGGCGTGAGCAGTGGCCACATAGTACGATTGCCAGCCGGCTTGGTGCACCGCATGAAGAAAATCGACTTCCTCGTAATAGACAAAGAAACGCTCATCGAATCCTCCCAGCGTTTCGAATATCGGCCGGCGCATCAGAAGAAAGGCCCCCATCACGATATCGACCGATTTAGTTTCATGGTGGTCCCACTCTCGCATTACCATGTCTGGAAACCGTCCAGGAAAGAGGTAATTCAAACCGAGGATGTACGCGTAGAAATGTCGCGGCTTCGGGAATCGCGAGCAGCTCACCGCGATTGTTCCCTGGTCATCCACGAGTTGCACACCGCAAACTGCAGCTTTTGAATTCTGCTTGGACTCCATAAAACCAACCGCCGCCGACAGGGACTCAGGTGTTAAGACGATGTCCGGATTCAGAAACAATAAATAGGAGGATGGGCTACCCTTTGCACCCTGGTTACACGCTGCAGCGAAGCCACGGTTTTCCGAGTTTCGAATATTGCACAGCGGAATGGTGCCCGGCTGCAGGTGATCGGCGGAGCTATCCGACGAAGCGTTGTCCACTACCACGACACGGTGCAACTCAAATCCTCTCCGGTCCGCTGTTTCGATGGACTCGAGACACCGCCGCAGTTGCACGCCTGCATTCCAGTTCACAATCACTATGTCGAGGGTGGGTGTCACCTATGCTCGAAGTTGGGCGCCGCCGGACTTTCTCGACGGCGCCAAATCAGAGGTTCAGGATGAGTGAAACGATCCAGGTTGGGCATTTGCATTTGTTAATGCGCCTAGTCGATAGTTAATCACCCCTAGAGGCAGGAAGAGTGTCCACATGGCGTCAAACTTTCCGAGATAGGGGTTCGTCCCATTGGCGATCAATAGACCGCAGAGGCCAACCAGCATGGGAATCATTATTTGCGCGGGACGCCCTCCTTCACGAATGATTCTAATGCCGTGCCCGAATATCCAGGCAATTGCGGCAGCGTAGGCCAAAAAGCCTACCAGGCCGGTTTGATACAAAAGCGCCAGATAGGAGAGTTCGTACGCCCATGGCGTGCTTTCGGAACGGATTGATCCCATGACGCTCGCACCGAGCCCAGCCCCAAACAGAGGCTTCTGCAGCCACCCGTGCGAGAGCGCGATCAGTTGCTGATGCCGCTCAACCGCATCTTCATCCCCACTTTGGGAACTCAGATTAAAACCATCCGCGAACCGGCTCCAAAGGCTGGGTAGATCGAAATCATAAATCACAGTCAGAGCACCCAACAGGATTGCGACCGCTGCTGCGAAGACCAGCAGGAATGTGAATATCGATCTTCTGCCCGCAGCCT
Organism: uncultured Acidobacteriota bacterium; assembly: GCA_963717205.1. Taxonomy (GTDB): domain Bacteria; phylum Acidobacteriota; class Terriglobia; order Terriglobales; family Acidobacteriaceae; genus Sulfotelmatobacter. The sequence goes on from CAVQVP010000006.1 coordinate 447,005, forward strand.
TCTCTGCACGAGGCTGGAGTAACCAGAAGAACAAGATCGACAGTGGACTGACAAACATTACCAGCAACAACGCACGTCTCCCGGCGGCAAGAACGGTGAACCAACTGAGCAAGCAGGTAATCCAAAGGAAGCTTTTCGAACGACGGCCAGGGACGAGCCATGAAGATGGGATGGCCACACTTGCCATCACATACGGGACGAGGAACGGGAGGGAGTTCATTCCAGCGATTGCCATCTGGGTATATCCCTCGTGGGCACCGAATGCCTGTACCTCCCAGCCCAGGGAAAGAGTGGAAACAAGCCCAATGTCGGGAAGAACTTTCAACTCGGTCAGCAGAAAGAGGCAACCGTATAGTGCGATAAACAGGGTGGCCGCGATAATCGTGCGGTGCACGGCAGAGAGAAGCCGCGCCCTAGCTATTCCCGCGATCCAGCAGGTGAAGGCGATCGGCCATATTATGTAGACCGTTATGGCCGCGGTGGCGCCGGGATTTCCCGCCAGGATCCCCTTGATGACGTACAGGAAGCCCACCACGCTCAAGCCAAGAGTCCACAGCACTATCTGGTAGTGAAGGCACGACCGTGGGTTGCTTAAGTATTCGAGAATGATGCCGATGAGCAATGCCGACAAGATCGATGACTTGAGTGGCACCAATGTAAGAACTGTGGGGAAGGCCATACATAAAAACAGGAGAAAACACGACGCGGGGCCGATGAATCGCTGTGGCCAAGCGAAATATTCTGCCGAATGCGTTTCTAAGTCTGAGGTTATCGAACGCGACGCCATCAGCTGCCTTTTCTGTGTGTGCCGTTTCGTCCGCCGAATAGTTTCAGGCGCACCTGCTTTTTTCGATAGAGCCAGCTAGTGGTCAACTTTGCAAGGATGCCACCCATCCGAGTCTCCGCGTTCGGTACCCCGCAGCTACTTTTCGGTAGGAATACCAGCGGCCTTGAATCTACGACCTGATAGCTGTGTTGCCGCGTCAATTCCTCTACAAAGCAACCATCTGCTTCGTAGGAGTCCAAGGCTGGCCATCTTCCTATTTCTTTTCGATGGATGAACATGCCTGTTCCTGTAGAGCGGGGGCCGGGGGGCAGGCAAAAAAACCTCTGGCCATGTCTGAGAACCGGGAACACGGCCCACGATTGGGTAACAGCATCCAGGGTCTCCAATACCGCGCTGTCGGCGAGATAGTCGTCGTCATCGACATACAGTATGTATTCCCCTTTCACGCGCTCCCACGCTTGATACCGGCAGGTATGCCCGTAGTTATTGTGTCTCTTATCGCAGAAAAAAATTGACCTGTTGGCGCTCGACGAAATCGAGCGTAAGACCCCCTGCTGAGACTGCGTCATTTCCTGGCGCGGCAGATCAACGATGACCAAATGTTCCCAATCTGTCTGGACCTGGCCATCGACACTCTCGCAGAGTCGTAACAGCGATGGCCTGCATATCGTCGGAGTGACAATCGCATATCTCATCGCGCACAAGCCTCGGCGACCGCCGAGTGGCGATCGACTCCCGCGGATAGAGAAACCGCCCGCTCCGCATCCCCGGTGCGCCGGCGGAGCACGACGATTTGCCGGTAGTAAGGTTCGCGATCGGCGAGCCGCAGAAGCCGCTCCAAGGTTCGAGGAATCAAAACCAAGAGCATCTTGAAAAAGTAGTCCCATCCCCGATGCATTTCTTTCCGTATAGTCCAGTAATGGAAAGCGGCGCTTTCGTTCCCAAAACCGCTTACCACCCACTCGCGCTGCTGATCCTCGAAAAGGTTTCTCGTGGGGAACGGATACAGAATATGTTCGCGCAGCCAGACCGGCCGATCTTGTCGGCTGCGGTCATAATCGTCCGCAAGCTTTCGATCGTATTCGATAGCCTCACCGCCGGAAGGGAAACCGAATACCGCCAGGTCGCGCGCTACCCGGAGCGACTCGCGAATTACGGCCATTCGCTCCTCTGGGCGAATATGCTCAAGAACATCGGAAACCACGACCGCATCGAAACATCCGTCCTTAAATGGCAGCTTTGTAGCCGTCGCCACCACTGGCAACATCGGAGGGCAGGGGTGCCATGAAAAACTCAGATCGCATCCAACAAAAGGTGCGCGATAAAACTTCCCGATGCCTACGGGTCCGGCTCCGATCTCCAGTACTGAGCCATTCTTATCCAGGTGTTGCTTGAGGGCTCGCAGAATTGGGAAGTAGCGCGTCGCCCAATTCAGCATTTGGTTTGGGATGAGTTTCCTGGCCGCACGGCGAACAGGAATCAGGCCTTCCAGAATGGAGAGATCGACTCGGTCGAAGAAACGACATCCGGGCAACAAGACAAGGTAAGCGCCTGCAAAAACCATGCCATGCAATGCCAGCTTGCTCCAGGAATGCGCGTCTGAGCTGGCGAACGCCCAGAGCAGCAGAAGAGCGACGAGCGAACAAACGATCGGCTTGAGATACGCGCTTCGCAGCACCTTGGGGAATGAGTTACGCGTCTCCCGGCGGAAGAGATAGAAGAAAAGCAGCGATCCGACGATTAACGACACCGAGGTTCCGATCACGGCTCCGCGAAAACCATAAGCCCGAATGAGTACCAGGCTGACGGACAGGTTGAGCGCCATACTCAGGATGGCGCTAGTAAGGCCAGGGATCAGACGTCCTTTCCCAATGAGAACCAAAAGGCCAGGTCCGGTGCAGAGGTTTACGATATTCACCACCAGCAAGACGCTTAGCGGGAGCGCAATCACGCTTAAGGCGGGGCCTACCCAAATCCCGACGAAACTTCTTGCGACGAAGACGACAAATACGACCAGCGGTATAGCGCTAAGGGCCAGATACTTGTGAGCACGATAATAGAGTTGCGTCAGTCTGCTTTGGTCATCCAACGCGTGCAACTCCGATGCGGCGGGCATAATGGGACCAAGCACCAGACTGGGAATCGTCCGAAGCTTGAGCGCAAGATCGCTGGAGACGTCGTACCATCCCACCTCCGCCATCCCCACAAAATGGGCGAGATATAGTTTCTCGATTTGGTTGTGAATGACGACCGCCATTTGCGTGGTGTAAGTCTTCAGGCTGAAGCTGAGAATTTCCTTGGCGACCGACCATCGACAGCCCGGAAGATCGATGGTTATTTCGGGCAATAGTCGGCGCAGCAGATAGGTGTAGGCGAACAATGTGATCCAGGCCGAGATTCCATAGGCGTAGAGAATGCCCCGAAGTCCCCAGCTCCAGCTGAGAAAAATTACGCTCAAACCAGCACTCGCCAAAACGTTCACTGACGTAACGAATGCGCTCAGGTCCATGCGCTGTAAACCAATCACAACCGAGGAAAATAACAACGTGAGAATATTCGCAACCACCAGCAGTATCAGGCAGCGCCAGAGAACTCCCAGCTCTTCAAGGGCTACCGGACTGCCGCGAAACAACAGGGAGAGCCAAAAAGGCGCGGCCAACCAAAGGCCGCCGGCAAGCAGAACGGCGATTCCGAAATAAAGGACAAACCCTGTGTTTATCAGGCGGTTCAGAGCGGCAAAGTCCCTCAGCGCATAGAACTCCGCCACATGCTTGCTTAAAGTTGTAAGCAGGCCCAGATCGGCCAGGGACGTTAAGCTGCTAATAGCCAGAAAAACTGCCCACGTGCCGTAACCGGATGTTCCGAGTTTCTTCAGGAAATACGGGATTAAGAGAAAGGGCAGGGGCGCCAAAAGAAACAGACGCACGGAAGTATAGACCACGTTTCGCGTGACCTTGGCGCCCAAGGTTACTTGCTCGCAATCGAGAAGACCGGGCGGGGATGTCATGCGCTCTTGTGTCCATTACGAAAACCCCAAGCGACTTTGGCTTTCACTGCACCGATCACTTCCTGGGCAAGAATCCTTCGCGGATCCTGGGAATCCCCCGCGCTCCATTTCACCGAACCCACCACCCAGACGACCGTGGCACAAAGAGTGAGAAAGGTTCCGAGCAGCGTGATCAGCATTCGCGGCGGAGATGATTTTCTTTGCGCCACTTTCGGGCGGTCCAGCACTTTGACCGTGGGCGTCTCTTTCACCTCCTGGATTTTGGTCAGCTCATACTGCTCGGTTAAGAGTTCATACACGGTTTCCTGAATTTTCGCGCGCCGGTAATAGTCCGCGTATTTCACTCCCAACAGGGGCAAGTTGCGCAGGCTGGGATAGGGCATGTCGTTTTCATGCGTATCATTTTCATACGTATCGTTTGCACGCGTGTCGTTCGAAACGCCGTTCACCGGCGGAGCTATTCGTTCGGGAGAGCCTGTGCGATCAAAGCTTGGGCGATCAAGGAGCGCGGAAGTGGCGTTTGAGCCATCCAGCTTTTCCAGTTGTTTTCTGAGCTCTGCTACCCGGCCGTCGAGCGAGCGGACGCGGGGATTTTTGTCGCTGTAGACCTGGCGCAGGCCTTCGAGCTGGGATTGGGCGGCGATCAGTTCGCCAGCCACCCTGCTCGCAGCCTCCAGCGCCGCCCTGCCCATGGTCTGAACATCGACGGAGCTGTTCTGGCTGGAGAATTGCGCCAGTTGATTCGAAGCGTCGTCGAGATCCTGTTTGGCGACTTTGAGGCGCTCCTCAAGGAATACGCGCTCGCGATGCGCGGAAGAGATTGACAGCTCGGCGATGAGCGAATTCAGTTGGTCCACGTAGGCCTTGGCCAAATCCGCAGCACGCTGTGGACTATGATCAGTTACGCTGATGCTGATGATGCCGCTCTTGCGGTCTTCGGAGATGATGGTGCGCTGGTCGAGGACAGCGCGGGCATCCTGTTCTAGAGGAGCGCCGTAGACCTTCTTCAAATCGAACTGATGCACGAGGCGGGCCTGAGCTGTCTCGCTGCGCAGGATGCCGACAAACAGCGCACCTGTGTTGTTCAGTCCCAAGAAGTCGGCCGCAATCGAGCCCAAGCCGCCCGCGCTTTTCGTCGCCATCGATGCCATCATGGCAAGACTCGAATTCGACTGAGTATCGGGAGGCATCAGTTGAGTGGTTGAAATGTAGGAGCGGGGAATCAGGAACGCGAGCAGGGCTGAGGTCACAAACCCAAACGCAGCGGCGCGAGCGAGCAGCCGGCGATGATCCCACAACAATCGCAGGCGCTCCGCCTGCCAGACCTGCCTGTCGTGCAACCGGGTCTCCTGCAACCGCATTTGCCGCTGCGGAATTTCCTCAAGCGCTAGCTCGTCTGGGGGAGGCTCTTCTTGCGTGGCGACCGAGATCATGTTCTTCCAGGGTTAATCTTTGAAGCTCGGGCGAATTCCTTCGGTTCCTTCCGGCTGGAGTCGTATCTCTTGTTCGAAAAGCTTGCTTCGAAAAGCGTGGCCGCCTCAGTTTCGTCCGTCACGCTTCCTGCTTGGAACGAACGTGAATTGAAATGAGGCAATAATGTTGGACTGTGCGGCCGGAAACAAGATGGGAAAGTGCCAATTCTCCTGCTGGATCATCGCGGAAAAGCCAACGTTATGACTTACGGCCAAGTCGGCTCGCAGCGTCAGATCCCGAAGCTCTCCTCCTTCGAGAAAAATCCTGTCCACGCTGTTGTGGCGATAACCCACTTGAAGGCTTTTTCGCGGGGAGAAGCGGTAGGTGAGCCAGGCTTGTTCGCCTCGTCCCTGACGTCCCACCCAGCTGCCAATCAGGTTCCCATTGTTGGTGTAGCCGGAGCGGTAGCGTACATCCGTGTAGAACGCGCCCGGACCGAAATGTGCGGGAACATTCAGATCATCGCTCACGCCCTCCAGCCGCAGATCTAGATTATGAGCTTTGGGCATCTGCGGAAAGTAGAGACCTGGATTAATCGCTGGCCGTGTTGAACCGATCGGTGAATACTCGTCGATCACCATGGAGTCGACATAGAGCTGAACCCAATCCCGCAAACCAGGGAGGCGATAGCTAAAATCGAACTCCGAAAGCCTTTTGGCCGGATTTACGCTACTAGTCCCGGAATGCGAATAAAGAGTTTTAAGAAAGCTGCCCCAAGTGAATGGATTGCCTGTGCCGCCGAACTGCGCGGTGAAGCCCATGCCAAACTCGAGGTTGATGGTGGGATGGAAGCTGAATTTTGTCCCGTGGAGAAACGGTTGAGACCCCAGATTCGGCCCATACAACTGTGGAGGCGAAAACTCCCAGGTCTGTCCAGACATCCGGCCCAGGAAAAACTCCGACCGAACCGGACCAAGCACGCGCGAGAGCAAGGGAACTTCATATGGCGAAACTGAGTCGATCCGCAGCATCGTCATCGGTTCGGCGTTATTGCTGAACAGAAAAGGCCCAGCGTGGCTCGGCCCGAGCCACAGGCTCTGCCGGCCGAATGAAAACTGAATCCCGTTGAAGGTCAGCCCTACCGCTCCCTGAACCAACCTCAGGCGGTTGATCTCGCCGACTCCGTTGGCAAGTGGCAGCGTCGAGTCCGCCGCAGCCGTGGCTTCGAGCACCGACAGTGGCGCGGACGCGACTGCGGGAGCCTGCTGATACTCTTCCTGCAGCGAGACGGAAAGCGGCCCTGCCTCGGCGTGAGCGGTGAATCCGGCAATCGCATTGAAACCCTCCGCATACGGCCGCCCGTAGTCATTCACCATGCTCTGGCCAAAGTGATAGCCATCGTGCAATGGGGTGCCGCTAATGGAAGTCGTCCGCGCATAGATGGAATCGACGCTCATGCCCTGATTCGAGGACCCCCGATTCGAGGATCCATCCAGACGATCAGTCTCGGCCGCGAATTCCTCCGCCAGCGCGCTGAGGGTCTTCTGCACTTCCCCATTGGCGGAATCATTTCCGCTCTGTTCCTCCGCCTCTTCCAGAATTCGTGCGCACTCGATGCGAGTCCAGGGACGAAGTCCCACATACGCACTCTGAATCCAGCCAAGCGCGATGAGCCGATCAAACGCCGGATACACCCAGCTGTCGATCGGAACATACGGAGATCCCATGTCTTCCGTTCTGCGACTTTCCCGCGAATCATGCTGCGAATCATCCTGATCGAAAGCGCTGCCCCAAGCTTCTCCGCCGAGGTCGACATCGTGATGCGCCCGGTATACTTGTTGTCCGAAGTACCAGCCCAGAAGGCTTCCCACAAGAGCGTCAGAGGCAAAGTGCTGCTTGCTTGTCACCCGCGTCAGGGTCACCGCCGAGGCCATTCCGTAAGCCAGAGTCTGGCTCAATACGCCTGGGTACTCATGCGCCCAAACGCTGGCCACGGACCAGGCGACGGCCGAATGCTCGGAAGGAAATGAACTTCCTCCCTGAAAAAACGACCCGTGCTGCGAGCCCTCATACGGACGCTCGCGCCGGAAGGTTTCTTTCAAAAAATAGGCTGTCGCAATCGAATTGAGTGCAGCCTCGCCGCTCAGCAATCCGGCCTCGGAGAGATGATCGTTGCTACGCACCTGGCCCCACAAGAACGATCCAGCGCTTAGCCCAACCAGCGAATAGGCCGCAAAATTGGAAGCGGTCTTGCTCCTTTGAAGGTAATTCGCCGGAATCTGTTTCGAGATCCAGCTGTCGCTCCCGACGAACGCGGCGGTCAGACCGGCCAAGGGCCCAATCCACTCGAAATCCTTGATCCGCAAATAACGGGGAGCGCTCCAGAACTTTTCCTGATCTTTCATGAGATGTTTTGCGAAGGGCACGGTCAGCTGGTTCTCTGGGTCTTCGCCGGGCGGCGGCAACTGGCGCCAGTTGTTGTTACTGTGAGTATCATTATTCTGAGTATCATCGTGATCGTCATTTTTATTGTTATTCTTCGCGGCGAGGTTAGCCTCGGCCGTTGAATCGGCGGGCGCGATTCCGCCGCTAACGTCGGCTTGTGCCCATGTCAACTTCGCCGCGGTAACCAACATCAGAAGGAACACCAAGAGGATTCGAAAGAAACTAGCAGGCCGCATGATGAACGATGAACCGGAAGCGATGGATCAGAAGCGACGGATCAGAAGCTTCTCGCAACCTGGACCGCGATGCCCACCGCATACGCCAGTTGCGCCGACTCGAGCGTCGCCTTCCACTTGGTTGTGCCGCTGTAGGCCTTCTCCGGCACCATCACCAGATCGCCCGGCTCCAGAGCGGTGTGCAAGGCTCCGCCCGACAGCATCCCCCCCGAGTTGCCGGCCACAAAGCCGTCGGCACGAATCACGAAAATCGCCTTCTTGTTCGCCATATTCGTGGGACCGCCCGCCTGCTGCAGATACCAGCCAGAACTCTTTCCCGGCCGGTAGGCGACCGCAGTCGGGTTGTACACCGATCCGTCAACCATCACGAAATTTGGCTTCTTCGGGATGTAGATCACATCCCCAGCGCGAACCGGCACGTCGGCAGAGGTGTTCGCCCAGCGCTTGATATCGGTGCCAATGCGAATCGCCAGCCGTCCGCTGGGAGGGACGCTTTGCAGTTTCTCAAGCGCAGCGTGCCATTGATTGAGTGCCGCTTCCTTCGCCACCTTCTCGTCAGGCCCACCCTCCGGAATCAGCGACAGATTGTTGCCATCGAGTTGCACTTGCCGGACCAGCTCATCGCGGTTCGCCTGCTCCAGGTCCCGCACCTGCACGCGCTCAAAAATAATTCCGTACGGATAAGCATCCGGCCGGAATCCGCCCGCACGATTCAGAATGGAGCTAAGCCGCTCCCCTTCCTGGATTCCGTAACTCCCCGGGTGCACCACTTCGCCCTTCACAGCAATCGTCGCCCCCACATCCTGCCATCCGGAAAGTTCGCGAACTGTAAGCACGTCTCCATCGTGCAGCCGTAGATCCGTGTCGGCTTCCCCAGCCATCGCCCGAGCCAGCGCGAAGGTGGAATGTTCGCCCACGACATTTGACCCTTGCTGAATTTCGTAGCGGGTCAGATCCGCAGTCTCAAGATAGGCGCCACGATTGAGCCCTCCTGCGAGGCGAACTAAGTCTGATGCGGTCATGTTCTCGCCAAGTGGATATTTGCCCGGCTGCGCCACCTGCCCTTCGATCTTCACCGACTCGGGATCAGCCTTCGTCCGATTCTTATGAATAAAGATCCGATCCATGGGCTCGAGAGCAATGTTGTCCTTCGGATCGCCATTCAAGGCTTTATCGAGGTCCACGCTGATTACATGCAGCTTGCCGTCCCGCATTTTCCGGATCAGCTGTGCATCCGCGAGCGCCGCCTCCGGAGTAGGACCTCCTGCCAGGAAAACCGCATCCCGCAAATTCGTTTTCCCATTCGTGATGTGATCCCCGGGATGCCTTACCTCTCCGGTCACCGTGACCAGTGGAGGCCCTTCGAAATCGAAGCGCCCAAAAATGCGCACCGTGTCGAAGGGCTGGAGCGCGAGATTTTCGTTTTTCCCCGCCATCGCGCTCGAAAGATTGAAGGCCAGCACCACTGGCGTGTAATCCGGTGAGTTCAGGCGGATAATTTCCGCGTGTTCTCCGGCGGGTTCGGGAAGCAAATCACTATAGGAATGAATGAGGTCGGTGAGCCGCATTCCTTCCTGGTAGGCGTACTTGCCGGGATGGAATACGTGGCCATCGAGATAGACCGTTTTCTCGCTGTAAGGGACGATCGGCGAGATTCGAATGTTGTCCCCATCCTGCACCGCAAAATCCGCCAGCGTCTGATTGGCTTTTTCCTGCGTATTTTCTTCGGGCAAGTCGATCTGCAACATGGTCCGGCTCTGGTGAGCGACCACCCGCTCGACCTCGATGTGGCGCAAGGTTCCAGAGGTAAGCACACCCCCCGCCATTTGCAGAATCTCGGCCAGCTGGGTTTCCCCGTTCAATTCATAAATCGCTGGACGCCGCACCATCCCTTCTACCGTGATCTCGGCGCCCAGCGGCGGAACCTGAACCGTATCTCCGGCCTCCAGCCGCTGCCCGCCCTGACGGACGCCATGCAGCAACAAGTCATAAACGTCGATGGCTTCCACCAACTGGTTGCCCCGATAGTGGCGGAGCACCCGGATCGAGCCCCGTCCGGTCGGCCCTCCCGCAAGATAGAGTGCATTCAAAGGCGTCGAGAGCGCGCTCACGTCATACGCACCCGGACGTACTACGTCTCCGACCACGTAAATGCGTACGCTGCGCAGCCGTGCCAGTGAAACATCGGCCCGCGCATCCCGGTACTGGGTGCGCAGCGCGGTCTGCACCAGCTGCTGCACTGCGCCGAGACTTTTGCCGGCAACTTGCACGCCTCCGGTCTCGGGCAGCGTCACCATCCCCTGCCGGTCCACCAACCGCTGCAAGCGCTCCGCCACACTGCCCCAGATTTCGATGTTCAATCCGTCGCCAGGTCCGAGCACATAGTCGGGACCGACCGGCACATCCATGGGAAGCTGATCAAAATTTCCCGTGCCGTTCTGAAAGACATCCAAACCAAAGCGCCGCGCCACCGGCGTGTGTTTGGAGACTTGCTCGTAGAGGTCATAGAGCGAGGGCACGCTCGCGTAAGGATTCGGTTGCCGCCGCATTGCGGCATGGTCTTGGTTCGCGTCGAGAGGCTTCCACGCATTTCTCTCGCGCATGGGATTCTGCTCGACAAAGTTTGGATTTCGCGAATCGAACCCAGAATTTCGTGACTCGGAGCTGCGCGAATTAGGCGACAGCGCCGCCAACGTCCTTCCGTCTGATCCATCGAGATCCAAGCTGCCTTTCCGAGATGGGGCGTCCTCCTGCATGCTCGCCTTCAATACCTCCGGCAGTCCGCTTGGGCTTAAAGGCTGCAACGATTTGGCATCGACCGGCCCACTCTGAATCGCATCCGCTGCCGGAGGTTCCACTGCGGCAAGATCCTGAATGCGCCTCTGATCTAATTCCAGCTCTGGCGCACGCTCGGGTGGATAGCCCTCAATCTCGTCCGGAGATTCGGTGGCTTCCCCGCGACGATTTGCAGCGGGTTCGTGAGTTGACCAGTACTGCTTTTCTTGTTTGGTTTCTTCTTTGTCGTCCACTCCATCTAGCTCGTGTCGCTCCGCGGACCTGCGTTCGCGCTCCATGTCTTGCCGTTGGTCTCGCCGTAACTGGTTTTGCCGTAGCTCGCGTGCTGTTGGCTTGAGCAGAACGTAACGCCGATCCTCGATTTCACGCGTGGCCAAAATGCGGACGTTGTTGTCCTCCTGCAACAGCCGAAACAAGGCATCATCACTGAGATCCGCGGGATCGAGAAGCCTTCCCTGCTCATATGCTCTGCGCACCAGTGCTTTTTTCACCGCAAGCAGCAATCCGGGCTCGTTGCGCAGAATCTGGGTGATCGTCACGGCCGACAGCGACACCCGCTGCTCCGCTTCTTGCGCCGCCCGGTTTGTTTCCGGCGCTGTGGGCTCCGTCTGCGCCCTCAACAGCAGGCTGGCGGCAATCCACGCCCCCAACAGCGCCGTCGTCCGCCATCCGTGTTTTAGATTTTGCATCGCAGAGCCTTTCTCTACAGAGCCTTTCTCAGCTGCACAGCGGCAGAACGCTACGCGCAGGCTTGAACATCGGCCTCATCGATTTCGACTGCCACGGACCGCATCAGAATCTCGACGGAAACCACCAGCCTCAGCCCTTCTTTGCGACGGAGAAGAATTCCTTCCAGCCCCATCATGGCTCCGCTGCGTACCCGAACCCGCCGTCCCGCCTGCAAATACGGATGCGGTTCCATCTTTAATTTGCCGTCCACTCCATGTCGAAGCGTTTCAATCTCGTGTTCTGCCAGCGGCACTGGCACGCCGCGAGCGCTGACGATATGCACCACTCCGGGAATCTGCAGCACGCGCACCCGATCTTTTAAGGCCAAGTGCACGAAAACATAGCTTGGAAACAGCGCTAACTCGACTTCTTTACGCCGGTCCTTCCAGCGATGAACGGAGCGGTAGATTGGCAGAAAGCTGCTCAGTTGGCGCTGTCCCATCTGCTCCGCCACGCACTTTTCGTGACGAGCCCAGGTATAAACTGCATACCACCTCTCCTCCGCGGAGCCCTCGGGAAGTCTGGTTGGAATCACTTGCGAGATTGACTTCACTACATCCATGACTGGGCGATCAGTTGCAGCTTCGCCACCTCGCTTACAGACGCAAGCGAACCAGAAGTTTGCGATCACGCTTCCGCGCTGGCTGAATCTTTCATCCGCCAGAACTCAAATCAGAACCGCTCCCACCACCGACGGGGCATCTCGCAGCGCGCTCAGAATGCCCGCCTCCGAACTCTCCACTGGCTTGGTACGAATGTCGATCAGCGCCCAGTAATACATTCCCCGGTTCTGCTCCGGCGCCAGAGCAAGAATTCTCATTGCCGGATAACGGCCAAGGAGAAATCCACATTCCCCTGCCGCTGCCTGTTGCTCGTCCAGAGCCACGATGAGGACATCTGGCCGCACTTGCTCAACGAGTTCGGTGAGATTTGAGGCCAGTTCGACATCTCCCACGACCTCGACGTCGGGCTGGTCGGCAATCGTGGCTAAAACCATTTCCCGCATCAGACGCGGCCGGTTGGCGACCAGCACTCGTACACGTTTCACCAGAGTTGCCCTCGCCTGCGAGTATCTTCTGCGCCGGGAAATGCCACAAGGTTCAAAACTGACTCATGCCCGCTTCTCACTTCTGGACTGGGAAGGCGGGGATTGGTAAGGCAGGGGAAGGATCAATCGCGGGACTAAGGCGGACCATTTCCAAGGGTCGTGTCAACTAGATGATTCCGCGACTGGGGCGATTCCCGATCTGGCCTGTCTGTTGAAAACTCTTCCCCCAAACGACCTGCCTAACCTTGTTGCTGGGGAACAAATGATGTACATCAGTACTTTGGCCCTGAGTCGGACCTGGGAGAAGGTTCATGATGTCGAGCGATCAAGCCAGCGTATTTCTGCTATGCGAAAACCGTCTACTGCGGGAAGCCCTGATTCGCATTCTCGCCAAGCGTGCCAATGTGGTTGTAGTGGGTGCCTGCGGCTACTCCCCCGAAGCGTTGCCCCAAGTGATCGCCTGCCAGCCCCAGGTAGTCCTGCTGGATTCCTTTGGAGTCGGGTTCGCGCAACCGCATCTGCTGCATCAGATTCGTGAGAGTCTGGCCAGCACCAGTACGATCATGGTGGGAATGGAGCCAAAAGAGGAAAATTTTCTTCTCGCGGTCCGCGAGGGTGCGGCTGGATACGTCCTTCGAGAAGCCTCAGCGGCGGAGGTACTCAGTGCCATTCGCGCGGTAGCTGCCGGGGAAGCCGTCTGCCCTCCCTGTTTTTCGGCAACGTTGTTCCGCTGTGCCTCGCAGCAGCTTGCGATTCGTCAAAACCTGCGCACTCGCAGCCGCAACGGTCTCAGCCGCCGCGAGCAGCAACTGGTTGAGTTGTTATGCTTCGGCTTGACCAACAAGGAAATCGCTGGCCACCTCCATCTTTCCGAACACACAGTGAAAAATCACGTACACCGCATTCTGCATAAAACCGGCGCCCCCGACCGGGTCTCGATCGTTGACCGCTACCACGGACAGATGTCGATTCCGGCCGGCGGCTCCCCTTCAGCCGCCAACGAGGACGGCGATGGATCGCGAGTACCAGACTGGAGGCCCGAAACCGCGACCTAAGCAAGCGCCCCCGCTTAGGGCTTAGAAGATGATCTTCGCCCCGAACTGCATTCGACGTCGTCCGATGCCGTCAGTGTTGATGTTGCCGGCAAAGGTATCGCCACCGTTGAAGTTGAACTTGTTGCTGTCAAACAGTGTGATGCCGTTTGCCGAAACCGCAGCGTTGTTCACATCCTGGTTCTGGATCCCCAGCCATTGATGGTTAAACAGGTTGAAAGCCTCTGCCTGGAACTGGATCGTGACACGCTCAGTTACCCTTGTATTCTTGAAGACAGCCATGTTGATGGTGCTGATGGGTTGACCGGTCTCCGTGTTCCTGCCCAACGGCGAAAAAGGTGTGCCGAAAATCTTTTCTGCGGGAAGGTTATTGACGATAAAGTGAGCAGCGGAAATGGGAGTGACCGGGCATTGGCTCGAGCTGCCGCCGCTCCCGACGCAGCCCGCATTCACGCTGACCAAGGTTCCTGCGGCGACCGCCCCGGTACCCGTTGCCGAATTGGGGCAGAGTGCCAGAGACCCGTCGCAGTACTCGCCCACCTGGTTGGTCGGCAAACTGGTGTTTCCAAGAAAGGGCCGACAGGCATCGAGCGTGCTGGTCCCGGTAAAGTTGGCGGGGTCGCACAGACCCTGAGCTGCATTTTGCTCCACCGTCCATGGCTGACCGCTGTTGTAGCGGTAGGTTCCATTGATCTGCCAGCCTCCCATCAAGTGCCCCAGCAAGCCCGCTTGCTGATGCCGGAATGGCAGATCGTAAACCCACAACAAACTAAAAACGTTAGGGAAGTTATAGTTGCTAACCGCACGCTCCGCCTTGGTGACATCAAACGGGTTTTGTGCAAACGCAAAAAATGTGCCCGCATTGGTCGAGAAGGCTTCCGAGGTGTTATCAATCGTCTTACTGAAGGTGTAGGATGCTTCCCCAGTGAACCCGTGCCAATTCTGCAACCGGAACTGACTTTGCAGACCATGGTAAATCGAGTAGCCCGAGTTCGTGTATTCGGTTACCCGGCTGAAATTGCAGTTTGCGTACCCCACAGGATTTCCGAACTGGTCTGTCGCCAGCGGCAAATTCGTTCCTTGGAAGCCACCGCCGGGCAGCGTGGTATTGGTGCAGGGCGTGAGGCCCGCTGGTATAACATTGCCAAAGCCATTCGCGATCAACGGCGCAAGATCTGGGTTCCCATTCACTTCCTGGAACTGAGCCAGATCATGGTTTCCGACGTAGCGGACCTCCGCCGCCATCTTTCCGGTGATTTGGCGCTGAATGCCCAGGTTCCATTGTTCCGAATACGGATTGCGGAAGTTGGGGCCGAACTGGAGCTCCGCTGCGGACCCGGGATTTCCTTTGGGCGCCAGCGGGAAAAGCGCGGATTCGATGTTAGCACCGTTGACGGTGGCGACATTCGGCAGGCCCGCGAGACTGCCATTCGCATTAAAAATGGTCGCAGCGTTCGTGAATGGGGAGCTTTGCTGCACATTGGTGGAGAGGTTGTAGTAAGCGAAGTCGTAGGCGATACGGAAGCCGCCACGAACCACCGTCTTATCACGCCCCAGCAGACTCTCGAGCATGCGCGGAGTCCAGGCAAATCCCACCACCGGGCCATAGTTGCGGTAGTGGTTGGGAAGCTGTGGCACCGTGGTCAAGCTTAAAGGAAGGTTTTGATCCCAAATGTGATTGGGGCCGGTCTGTTGAGCTACGCTCTCGTCGTGCAGCAGGTTGCTGGCCTGCTGGTAGAACTCCCATCGCAATCCAAGATTTATAGTTAGGTTATCCTTGATCCGCCAATCATCCTGAAAGTAGAGAGCTACATCGTTTTCCTTGAAGCGCAGAACCCCTTGCCCATACAGGACGGAATTCGCGGTAGGAGTATTCGCGATAAAGGAATTGAAGTCGGCATAGGTGAACACACCATTCTGGCCGAACAGTCCATAGTTGGGCGAGCGCTGCCTGTCGTATGATCCGCCCCACTTCATCACATGCTTGCCGCGCACCATCGACGCATTGTCCTGCAGTTCATAGACATTGATGATGCGGCCCTGCGGAAATGAAAAGAATTGGCCTGCGCCCAGGAAGTTGGGGTTTTGAATGTTAATTTGCGGTGGACAGACACCGGCATTCGCTACCAGGCAGTTCGGGAATCCGCCGGCCTCAAATGAGGAAGTTGCACGAGAGTAGCTGAATCGCGTCTGGTTCAGAAACGTGGGATTGAATGTGTGGGTAAGATCCAATCCTACCTGCTGGCTGCGGCCCGGGACAGAATAAATTTGCCCCTGGGCGCCAAGTGCGGGGCCGAGAGGTACGTTGGTAGTGCTGTCCTGCTGGAAGATGTAACGGCCAAAGAGTCGATCCTTGCTGGTAAGCTGAACATCGACTCTCCCCGTCCCCTCGTAATCATTAAAGGGCTGAGATAGGAATCGCTCTAGCGTCCCCATCTGAATCGTTGCAGTCCTTCCGTTGGCTGATACGGGAACATTTGTGGTGCTGGTAAAAATTGGATTTCCAACCGCGACGGCTGCTGGACCGAATTGCGCGAGGGCTGTAACTGCCGGATCGTCAGGAAAGGCCGCCTGTAGCTGTTGAATTCCGGTCGGGGTCGGAGTGAGAGCGGGGGCAGACGAAACAGGAGCTCCGCCGGAGCGTAGCCGCTCAAAATTCGTGGATCCGAAGAACCAAACCTTGTCCCGCTTGATGGGTCCACCGATCGTTCCGCCGAATTGGTTTTGCACGAACTGGGGCACCACTGGTTGCGCGCAGCCCGTCGAAGGACTCACTCCCGGCGCGCAGAAACCGAAGATAGGGGACTTCTCCTGATTCTGCAGCGAGTCGAAATGATCGCCCTGCCAAAATTCGAAGCCAGTGCCGTGGAAGTCGTTGGTCCCCCCTTTGGTGATGTAGTTCACAACGCCGCCCATATTGCGTCCGTATTCGGCGTCGAAGTTGGTCACCACCTGCAACTCCGCAATATTGTCCTGATTGCCAAAAAAGATTGAAGGGCCGCCGATGGTGTTGTCGTTGTTATTCTGTCCGTCCAGCTGATAGTTATTGGAGCGGGCGCGTTGGCCGTTGATAGACAGCTCCGCACCGTTGTTGTTGCTGAAGCCGCCGCTGCCCGCGGTGGATACACCGGGAGTGAACAGCACGAACGAGTCGTAGGTGTTACCAAGCGGGACGCTCGCCACTTCCTTGTTTTCGAAAGTTTCCGAGAGTTGATCGGTAGTGCTCTCAACAATAGGAGCGGAGCCTTCCACCTCCACGGTCTCCGCGGTGTTACCCACTCTCAGTCTCACGGAGCCAAGGGCGCTATCCTTGCCCACTTCAACGATGACATCCTGCGCGTTATAGGTGCTGAAGCCAGAGGCCTGCACCATTACGCTGTACGTGCCCGGAGGCAATGACGGAAGCTGGATGACGCCGCTATTGGAACTCGTGGTCGTAAACACACGGTTAGTTTCCTTTTGCGTAGCGCGCACGTTGGCTCCAGGCACCACCGCACCTTGCGGATCCTCCACCGTCGCTGAGATGGATCCCGTGACGATTCCCTGAGCAAGGGCGAACGTGGACCCTAGAACAAGAGTGGCGATCACCAAGTATGAAAAAGCGCGAGCACGGAATCGGCGTTGCACAATACACCTCCTGAAGGTTTCAACCTGAACACGACGGGACTGCGGCCCCATACGAATCCCACACTCAACTGGTAGGCAGTTTCGGCACCAATCCGCAATCACTGCTGGACTAAAGTGACGGGATTTCAGAAGCGAAGGACGACCCTACAAAGAGGAGAGCCAGAAATACGGGATCGGACCGGAAGCACTTTCGGGTTTCGAATGAAACTCGGCAGGCTTCTACAAGAAAGAGAAAAACTCCATCAATATGTGTATGAGAAACGGGAGCAGAGCAATCGTTGGCGGTTGACAATGCCACCTATTGGATGTGTGTTTCAAGTTTCTTCTTCCTTAATTTCCTTCCATGACTGTCCGGTCAACAAAAACCGGCAGCCAATCTGCGCCGACAATGCTCGCCGAATTGATCGAGGAACTAAACCAAAATTATTTCGTCGCATTCCATCGAGGTGTGCTGACCGATTTAGTCAATCCGCCACGTGTACCGATCGCGATTTTGTAACAGCTCGTCACATTCAAGTCGCATTAGGCGGCGATGCATGGTAACAATCGGTTGGATTCCCACGCGAATTATCCGTGGCATTGCATACTACCATTTCGAGCTCCACGATTGACTGCTCCTGGCGTCCGGGAGAACCGCCCCCATCACAGGGACTGCAGCATACCGTCAGCTTCATTGAAATAGAGTTACGCGCACTCAATTTGCGAAAAGATAGACTCTCGGAACGAATTGCGGCGATCAAACAGACTCTCACTGGACTCGCTGAGCTTTTCGGCACTGAGCTCGTCAACAAACAATTGCGTGGTGTCCGATCCTCCGAGTCACCGGGCAGGAGCCGTGCACATCGCGGACTCACAGACGCTTGTCGCCAGCCATTAAGAAGTAGGCCGTGCCACCAGAATCGAGCGTTGAGTCGCGCATGTCGAATCGCCCTGCTGGAAAATTCGGCGTTCATGTCGGAGAAAGAAATCTATGCGCGGATCGTACGACGTGGTTCATTCACGTTTACGAACGCGCATTTGGCGCCTGCGGCGGTCGTACAAGAACTGAATATGCTTGCCGAGCGAGGACAGGCTCGCGGTATCGAGATAAGCAAGGAACGGCGTTGGCAGCGAGCCGTTCTGGCAGACGAAGTTGGATCATCTGCTCGGCTAACAAACGGCGTCCGCTAACGTCTAAATTATTTCGGTGGGCGATTTATATTGATGAATATTGGCAACTCGGGGCTGACGCAAGGCTTCCAACGTGCATCCGCTCGACGACGATATTTTTAGGGGAACTCGATGCAACTCGTCAACGCACATGTGGCCGACCAGTCCATCGACACTCTTGTGAGTTCGGTGAGCGAACCTCTACAGGCTCCGGCGAATCATGATCCTGTGAATGATGGTCCTGTGAATCGTGGTCCTGTGGACTCCGGCGTCATCGCGACCTCGCCTCTGGTTCAGATGCTGGCGCGACAAATGTGTGTGCGGATTGCGATCAAAACCAAGGGAAAGATTCTCCTGATCGATCCGGCGGACATTATCACTGTCGAGGCCAAGGGAAATTACGTGCTGCTGCGGCACACGCTGTGCTCGCACATGCTCCGGGAATCCATTTCAAACATTGAGGAAAAGCTTATTCCGCACGGCTTTGTCCGCATTCATCGATCCGTACTGGTGAATTCGGCGTTCGTTGTAGAACTTCAACCGTGGTCCACGGGAGAATATATCCTCCTCGTTAAAGGCGGCGGGAGGTACAGGGTAACGCGCACTTATAAGAAGAATCTGCAACTCCTCGCCGAGTCGTGGATTGGCACGAACGGTTTTTTTGTCGAGTAAACTCCCGCTCTTGCAAGGCAATCTTCTGGTTCAACTCAGTTGGTTCAACTCAGCCCTTGCTGTGCCCCTTTTAGAAGCTCAGTGCCAGCTTGAACTCGAGCACTCGCGGCGCGCCTAGCCCGAAGACTCCTGAACCCAGGCCGACTCGTAGATTGTTCGGCTGCAGTCCCGCGGTTCCGTTCACGAATCCCGATATGGGTGTTTGACCAACAGTGCTGAGTACTCCGTTGATGGTGTTCTTGGGTGGATCGAAGTTAGCGAAGTTCATCACGTTGAAGAAACTGACGCCCGGCTGCAACTGCACCCTCTCTTTAACCTTGTATGTCCAGTTGAAACTAAGGTCGAGATCCCGCAGCCAGCCGTTGTTCGCCTCATTGGGGGGCGCCAGGTTAACCATCGGCATAACCGCTCCGAGTTGATTCAGTTGGGCTTGGGTAAACAGTCCAGCGCTGATGAGCGCATCACCGGCTGGAGTAGGCTTGCCCGCAAAATTCTGGTTGTAGTTGTTGATCGCATTGTTGATGTTAGATCCGTTAACGCCGCGCCCGAAGGAGCCCAGGTTTGTTCCCGGAAGAATGGCTCCGCTGGTGCCATTCGCTCCGTTGGCAGCGTAGCCATCGCCGGTGCCGTCCCCATAGGCCGCCGTAACAAACATACCGCCCGGCAATCCGGTGGGAGCGAGCGTCATGGTGGTTGGCAGCGCGCTATAGAAGTGCCCGATCACGCTGGCTTGGAAATGTTCCGGTAGGTCCATGATCCCGCCAAAGGAGAACTGGTGTGTGCGGTCGAGCCCGTTCGGGCCGAAGAATTTATTGGGATCGGCATAATCCCATGCGCTGTTGATGAAGTCGCTATCGGATGCACTCGATTCATATCTCGAAAGCTGATACGACACTTGCAGGTTCACATAGGGAATTCCCTTGACGGGATTGTGCAGATCTTCCTTCAAGGAAAGCTGCAGCGCGTTCAGGACGGATCGTCCGATTGGGAACAGCATCTGATTTCCCCCGGTTGCGCCATTGTTTACGCCACCGAAAGCTGCATTCGGACATGCCTGGCCGCCGCAGAGTTCATAACCAGAATCCAGCCCGTTCGTCGCAAAATCTACGATGGTAGCCGGGCGGGGAGTGTAGGGTGTGCCCGCTTGAAGCGTGACGGGGCTGTTCGGGCAGAGCACGGTCGCAGCGCTTGTCGACGAAACCCCGCAGTTCTTCAGCGTCGTGGCGATAGCGGTCGTGGCTGCCGTCATATTCAAGAAGCGGGCATCGCCCACGTGATTCGTGTCCACAATCAATAGAGTATGTGTGGAGATGTTACGGAGATAATCGGCAGTCAGCACCATGCCCCGGCGAAGCTCGCGCTGGATTCCGAAATTCATTTGCACCGAGCGCGGCGTCTTGTAGTCAGGAGCGAACAGGTTGATGCCGTCGCCGTTTGGCCCTGTGTCACTCGTAGTACCGATGTATGTAGGATTCGGCCCAAGAGTAGCTCCGCCCGCCGTGGCCTGAAACTCCGACTCGAGTGTCGCAAGCTGGGATTGAACCTGCCCGATCGGCGCGCCGCAGATGTCAGCAAGATTGATCGATGTGGTAAAGGGCAACTTCTGTGGCGAACCACCTAAGCAGGCGGGTTGCAGATTCAGAAAACTGCCCTTTTGCAGACGTCCGGGCCGATCGAAAAGAACGTTATTCCAGATTGCGTTCTCGTAGAACAAACCAATTCCACCCCGCAATACCGTCTTTCCGTTACTGGCCGGGTCCCATGCCAGGCCCAGCTGCGGAGCGAAATTCTTGTTCGGTTGGTTTACCCGATCCTGCAATCCGGAATAGAACTGATTATTGTAAGCGGCGAGCGCGGGAATCGGTGCCAGATCGCTGTCCGTTCTGCCGGTATCACGCACGTAACGCAGCCCGTAAGTCACAGTCAGATTCGGTCTGATCTTCCAGGAGTCACCGGCGTAGAAGGAAATGCGATTATCGGGTCCTAAGCCCCCGAATGGAAAACCAAACGAAGGTTTTTCTGTTTCGAATCCTTGTCCGTTGCCCAGGAGCACATTCTGCGCGGGATAATTCAGCGCGTTCGATGCTCCGCCCGGCAAGGTCAGGCAGATGCCCGTGCAAGCCGAGGCGCTGGCGTTCACCGCCGGTCCATTGGCGAGAAAGCCCGCAAAACCTCCTCCCTGGAGATGGTTGAGCCCGCCGCCGTAGCGCAGGATGTGCGTGCCAATCGCCTTTCCCCCGTCATACTTCACCTGATGATCAGACTGCGGCGTGGACTGCGGAGCTAAAAAACCCTGACCCGCACAGAACACATCGGGAACTACTCCCGACGTGTTCAGACAGGGCAAGTCAGGTCCGATGGCCAGCTCGATCGGTGATGTGGGATTGAAAGGAGTCGACGCGGTCGTCCCACTGGAAATGTGATTAAAGAACTTCATGTAACCGAGACGAACGCTGTGGGTAAAACTTCCGGTCATGAAGTCGAGGCCGATTACATGGTCGCGCGTGTGGGTAGTGTTATCCAGTGGCTGGAAGGCAGTAGGCTCGAAGGGCGAAGTATCGCTATTCTGATCGTAGGAGAAGCGATAAAAAAGCTTGTAATTCTTGCTGATCTGGTAATCCAATTTCGCGATGCCCTCTGCTTCACGAAATGGGGCTGAAAAAGATCCTGACTCAGCCTCGAGCGGAGGGCCTGCCAGAACTGGCTGATTAAAATCTTGTTTCGTGCGCTCGGCGTCGACGAAGAAAAACAGTTTGTTCTTGATGAATGCACCGCCGAAGTTGCCGCCGAATTGATTTCTCTGGAAGGGCGTGTCCGAAGCTCCCGGAAGATTGGAATCGAGCGACTGATCACGAAAAGCGTAATATCCCTGTCCGTGGTAGGAATTGGTGCCAGACTTCGTTACCACGTTGACCGAACCGGATGACGTCAGCTCAGTGGACAAATCCAACATCGATTCCCCGATGGAAAATTCCTGGATCGCGCCTTGAGGAATATCTTGCGTGACCGTTCCCACCGTTTCATCGCTGGTATCGACTCCATCGACCTCGATGCGTGCCGTGCGCCCAAACCGGCCGCCGATGGAAATCGAAGAGAATCCTTTCTTCGTGGGATCGAAGTTGCCGCCATCCTGAATTTGGACTCCAGGTTCCAACTGCGCCAAGTCGAGGAAGTTTCTTCCGTTGATGGGCAAATTCTCAATCTGCTCGGTGCTAATCACTCCTTGTACCGTTGCCTGTTCGGTATTTACTTGCAACTCACCGGCCTGCACCTCGATCACCTGACCCGCTTCGCCCACCTGCAGCCTGAAGTTGCCCGATGTAGTAACGCCCACCTGAGCTGAAACAGTTGCGTCCGAGGTTTTGAAACCCTTCGCCTCGACTCGGACATCGTAATCGCCGGGCGTCAAAGCTCCAGAGCTATACGTTCCCGATGACGTTGACGTTATCGCAATCACCTGCCCGGTCGATTTGTCTGTGATCGTGACCTTCGCCCCTGCGACCACCGCGCCTGACGCATCCGTGATGACCCCTTGAATGCTGCCCGTGGAGATTGTGGTCTGTGCCGCTATTAATGCGGACCACAGAAGAACGAGCATCAACAGTGCGTGGGCGATAAAACGCGTGGCCACATCTCTGCGACATTCTAAAATCGGGATCATCGGTTTGCCTTTCTCATTTTCCAGATCGATGTCATCACAGAGCATCGCTCTGTGATTAATCCGGGGGGCTCGCACCGGTTGGCGACATTCCTTGCAATGTGTGGGCCAACTCTCATCTGCAGGTGTTGTAGGGACTTACGCCAGAGGCCTCGGAGGTAGGGATATTATTTTGCGGAGTGATTCTACTTATGTTCGCAGCGTCAATACTGCGTCTCGCCCCTTGTGCTTGTTACACGGCTGCGATCTTTTGTTAGCAGACCACAATCGTATTTAATCTCCCAAATTCCGGATGTTCACGAGCGACTGCGGTGAGGTGTCGCATTGGCCGAACTGCGCTCTACTCGGGGAGCGGCGCGCCGATCCAGAAATCCGCGAGCAACTTTAGATTCTTCTTGTAGGTGCGACTGACGACATATTCTTTGTCACCCTTGACTCGAAGACCGTATTCGCCAGTCGGGTAAGGCTTGATCTGTTCGGGCAACCGCCGGAATTGAGAATGATCCACGTATTCGCCAGCTTGATCTAGCAGGGATTCTCCGGTTTGATCACTTTCCCGCCAAGAATTCGGACATAGAGGTCCTTCGATTTGTTCTGGTCCCTCACGGTGAAGAAGTGAGTGGCGAAGAAGCCTTCGTGTGCAATCGGCGCGTCGGGTGGATTCATGCGGGTGCCTCGCGTTGTCGATAAATTTAGGATGCGGCCGGAACTGCCGGTGTCTTAAAGAAAGCCATTCGTCTGCCGGCCACTCCACTTTCAGCCGATGCAAGACAAGTCCTGGTTAGCGCTCAGCGGGCGACCGAACGTTTTCAGCTGACCGTTGCTGGTTTAGGTTTCGGAGGCATAGTCCTCGGGTGAACACTAATCCGGCAGAGACTTAGAGAAGAGCCATGGAAATAGCTTCGGTTCGTCGTACGCTTTGTTCCAGCAGGCGTGTCCGACGTCTGGATACTCCGTGTAATGCACTTCCGCCCCGATCTGTTTCATTGCTTCGGCCATCCGTTGAGATTCGGTGACCGGAACAATATGGTCGTCGGCACCGTGAAAGATCCAGACTGGGGTCTTGCCGACTCGCTCGGCTGCGGCCAAATACGCTCTGGGCGAATCAGGTGGTGTGACTTTCGCAAGATCGGGGTAGGTCTTCTGTGCCGCCGCAGGCGGGCGAATCCCTCCGCAGATCACCACAAGAGCTGCGAACGTTCCAGGATACTTCTGAGCAAGATGCCATGCACCATAGCCTCCCATGGATAAGCCAGTAAGATAGGTGCGACGAGTATCCCCGTGGAATTCCCTGGTCGCTTCTGCCAGTGTTTTCATTGCCAGGTCGTCCATGGGTGGAAGTATCCACCAAAGATTTTTTGGGCATTGCGGCATGACTACAATGGCCTCGATCGCGCTACGGTTGGAGCGGATAGCGGTGGCGATGCCCACGTCGGTCTGCAGCAAGCCGTCGTCGCCACGCTCGCCAGCGCCATGAAGAGCAAGAATCACTGGCCACTTTCGGTGAGGCGTCCAATCTTCCGGAACGAATACCTGGTATTTGTAATTTGTCGTTTGGATGGTGGTCGTGCGGTCGATGAACCCCGTTTCATGCCTTTTAGCGTGAGCCGGGAGCGGGATCAATAGGCATAAAAACAAAGCCGAGATCAACGCTTTCAAAAAAACGGCCACTCAACTCCTCCGACGCTAAATTTAGCATGTAATTTTGCGTAAAGTCGCGTGGGCTTTTGTATTCAGGCATCGAATTTGAGTCACCGTTGGCAGTTATATGGCGTCTAAATAGTGTGAGCACGGGACGCCGAGTAGAACTGGATGCGATACGGGGAGTGATGCTCGTTTGGATCGCTCTGACACATTTGCCCACCGCCGCGAGTGCGTGGGTAAATCAACCTTTTGGTTTCGTGGGAGCGGCGGAGGGTTTCATTTTTCTTTCGGCGCTGTTCACTGGACGGATCTATTTCCGGGTTGCAGAGCGAGATGGCTATCCAGCGATGAGGCGGAAGTTGTGGGCGCGCACGTTGCGCTTGTATGGCTACCACGTACTCTTGCTGGCTTTTGCGTTCTTAGTCGCGGTTCCCATTGCTTCCCATGGCGATCGGCCAGGCCTTCACAACCTCTTGGATTTTTACTTCATGGCTGGGGCCAAGCAAGCGGTGACGGAAGCTGCTCTGCTGATTTATCGGCCACCGTTGCTCGATATTCTGCCAATGTACATCATTTTTCTGGCGTTCACGTCAGTTGCAATTCCGCTGGCTAGGCGCATTGGATGGAAACCGATCTTGTGGACATCTTTCTCTTTCTGGGTGCTCGCTCAGTTCGGGTTTCGCAGCGCTGAACATACATTCATGATGCGCTACATTCCGACGCGGATTCCTTTGAACGAGATGGGTTCATTCGACCTCTGGGCCTGGCAATTTCTCTGGTTTGTGGGTGTGTGGCTAGGCGTGCGTTGGGCTCAGGAAAGCCTGCCAATTGAAACCTGGGCGAGGCGGGCGGTTGTTCCAGCCGTCGTGATCGCCATTTTTTGCTTCATCATGCGGAGATTAGTGGCGCACGGTTTAGAACTGGGCGTATCGGAGTTTCTCTTCGACAAGTGGCACCTCGGACCGATCAGGATGCTCGATTTCGCGGCAGTGGCAGCGTTGCTCATCCTTTCGCAACCGATCACGAAAACGGCAGCCATAAAGCCTCTGGTGCTGTTGGGACAATCTTCGCTGCAAGTCTTTTGCGTACATCTTCTATTTTGCTTCGCGGGTCTCACGCTGATGGGCAATGCGTCAATGCTGAATGGGTGGCGACAATTCGCACTGTTGAGCATCACGCTTACGGGAATGTTAATCACAGCGAGAATTTTCTCAAAGAGCGAGGCCAAGAACGAAGGGCAAGGAAAAACACAAATATCTTCCAGATCGAATTTGGCATCTGTATCAAAGCTGGTAGGTCGCGACTCAGCCGGCGCTGACTTGGTCGAACGAGATTTGATTCGTCGCGCTAGTCGCAGCTCGGATAAAAAAGTGGACGAGAGTGATCGCGTTCCCCCAATCGACTCGCAAACCGGACCATCGGTTTGCCCTCCGGAGATAAGTCTCTAGAAAGCTCGCTGGTGGACCCGAAGCAAGAGATGTCGTGGGGCGAGATTTTGACCTGTCGTACAGGAAATACTGGTGGAATCCATGAGCGAAACCGTTGTCACCGTGGATAATTGTCGCAGCCCTTTCGCTTCAGCAACATTGGAAACCGCACCCCGTCAATGTTGGTGTCCGCCTTGTTATCGGGAGATTGCGCTCCGGCTCGGAAACCCTAATGGTTCTTTGCCATCCACCTGTAGCTTTTTCCCCGGCTCAATACTAAAAACTCCTATTGCGCGTGATGGCGACGAAGCAATTCCGCCGTTCTTCCTCCGTGTCGGGACTCGGATTGCCTTTTTTCACCAGTCTCTGCTGATTAAGGAAAATCGACCGGCGATATTCTTTGCGTTGTCGCGGCACGAACCGGGGCAGTAACGTTTACGCTGGTGGCGGGCGGGTTCATGTTCGTGGGGACATTGCGTTTGAGGCGTGAACAAAAAACCCTCTCCCCGGTGATCGGGGAGAGGGCCGTTGCAGTCGGAACGTGTTTTAGTCGTCGTCGTCTGCTTTGGCGGGTGCCGGGTTGTTGAAGTCGCTCGCCGGGCGAACTGTCTTCTCACCGGGATAGGGCCGTGTAAACCCGGTAGCCAGGTACCAGTTCAGATGGTTGACGGTGTCCGGGTCTTCGGAGTCGGGCTTGGTCAGTTTCCCGGCAAAGATCTGTGCCTTCTTCTGGAGCCAACCCGCCCTCAGCGCCTTGACCTTCGGGCTGCTTGCTGGGTCAGCCGAGCTCGCTGTAACGCCATCGTTCAGCGGGACCTGGTTCGGCACATGCGTCCACGGCTTGAAGTTGTCCGCGGGCGGCGTGCCCTTGACGAAATCAGTCGTCATCGGCGACGCCACAAGGTCAAACTGGTTCATGGTCGGCAGACCGAGGATTTGCTCGATCGTCCGAGTCATGTTGACTTGCGTGTAGTAGGTGTGGTCGGTGGGTCCGTTCTGCACGGCGTATGGGCTGACGATATAGCCTGGGCTGCGGTGACCGTCGATGTGGTCGACGCCGTTCTGAGCGTCGTCCTCCTCGATGAAGATCGCCGACGTGGACCAGATGTTGCTGTGGCTGATGTAGTCGATAATGCGCCCAACGGCCAGGTCGTTATCGGCTTGTTCGGCCTGCGGCGTCGGCGGGCCGCCGGTGTGGTCGCACATGATCCACAGCTGTTCCATCGCGGGCACTGTACCCTTCGCTACGTCATTATTGAAGTCCTGTAACCACAGATCGACGCGGAACTGGTCAGGGATGTTCAGGTCGAAATATGGGAAGTTCTTGACCATGTGTTTAGCCACGGCCGGGATAGAGGACTCTGCCTGGATCGTGTTCTGGAAGTACAGCCTCTTCTCGCCCTTGGTACCAGGTAGTGCGCAACCTGGTCCTCCCTCGAAGCACTGCGAGTCGGCGTAAAAGTCGCTCCAGCTCGGTTCGCTGGTCACCCCGCTCGGCTGCAGGTAGGTATTGTTCTCGATGTATTCGCCGTAGATCTTCACCGGCAGACCGGCGGCTTCCGCTTCCGAGAACAGGAAGCCTTTTTTCTGATAAGCGAGTGCATCGCCGGCGTTCCCGCCTGGATAGCTCCGGACCCAGTCCGGCGACTGGATGTCGTCGGCGTAGGGTGCCATGCCCTCCTGGATCCATTGGTGACCGTCAGCCGATTGGCGGCTCGGGTCGTAGAAATTATCCAAGAGAGGGAAGCGCGTGACCAGTGCGTGCGCATTCGGCGTGATCGGAGTGCCGCCGGCTGCGGAGCCGTCGCCGAACACTGCCAAAGAGGGGTCGCCATCGCCGGCGGCCACGTCGCCCAGGACCTGATCATAGGTGCGGTTTTCACGGACGATCACGAACACGTGCTTGATCAGCGATGGATCGCCGATCTTTTCAGGGATTGCGACCGGCTTGGTACTAGGCTTGCCACCGCTGGCAGACTGAATATTTACCGCCAGATCCCAGTGGTTGTTCTGGAAAACCTGCTTCGACATTGTCGCCAAGGTCGCGCTATCCGGCAAGGGGACGATGCTCACGGTGCCATTGTCTTGGTGAGTATTGTAGCCGCAGACTCCATGGTCGCACTCCTGCGAATAACGCGTACCGATGCCCTTGTCGTTGGCAACGAGGAGCACATTATTGGCCCTGTCCAGCACGACCGAGGCCGGCGCATAGGCTACCGGAATCATGCCCAGGACGGGATTGGTCGCGCCCCCTTTGATGTTGACCACCGCGATGGCGTTGGCATTGTAGAGCGCGACGTAGGCAAGACTGTCCTTGGTATCGACGGCAATCGAGCTCGGCGCGGCGCCATAGGCTGGTTGGCCTGCACCGGGCACTCCGATCGGCAGCCCGAGGTTGATCGTCCACGCCACTTCGTTGGTGGTTGTGTCGATAACCGAGATAGTGTCGCTATAGGTATTGGCGACTAACAGGTAGCGTGCCCCGTAGAACGCCATCCCGGTCGGGTGCAGACCGGTCTCGATGGTAGCGGTGACTGTCAGCGAAGCCAGGTCAACCACAGAAACTGTGCCGGTGATCGCGGCGCCAACATTCGGGTCAGCGACGATTTCAGTGCCCGCGGAATTGATCTGGAAGTCGGACTCTGTAGCGATCCGGCCACCCTCGTTGCTGACGTAGGCGGTCGTACCGGTGGCGTTGATCACGATGCTGTGCGGCGCGTTGCCGACGCGGATCTGCGTACCCTGTACCGGCGGGTTTGCGGTCAGGTTTATCTGAGTGAGCGTGTCGTTCTGGTTCAGCAGGGCATAGGCGCTCTTGCCATCGGCTGAGAGCGCGACTCCGCCAGGATAAGAAGTGTACGAACTATAGAACGAGCCGCAGGCGTTGCCATAAGAGGCCGGCGGGCTGTTCGGAAAGCAGGTGATGAAGGAATTGTTCGGCGGCACGCTGACCTGGGCGTCGTCTTCGAGCAAGCCCGCTGGAGTGACCTTGGCGATGGTGACATTGCTGCTGTCCTGGCTGAACACCAGGTACTTACCGTCCGCAGAGTAGGTTATGCCGCTATAACTGCCGCTCGGATCCAGTCCGAACGTGATGTAGTTCTGCAGGACAACGCCAGTGATGGTATCGAACACCTCGACGGCTCCGTTGCCATCGCTCGTCGACGTACCCAAAGTGAGGACGGCGGCGGTGTGAGTTCTAACATTGGGGTTCAGCGCGACGGCCTTGGCGCGGACCCGGATGCCGAGGTCGACTTGCATGCCGGCTGGGGTGATGATCTGACCATCGCTGACGACCCACGAGCCGTTCGGCTGCGGGCCAGTGACGTAGGTCGGGTAAGGCACGGACTGAGCCGCGGCGAGCCCCGGAAGGCTCAGCCCCGCCGCCAGCAGGCCGGTGAGTGGACACAGACGATCGAGTCGAGACTTCTCTCGAGACTTACTTCGAACTTTTATTCGAGACATATACCGTTCTCCTCCTTAAGGTTTTTCCTCACACCTCGGGGATCGGCCCCGCGACATCGGGGTCGAAAGACATTCGGGAAATATGCGGACTGATAGTAGTCGCCGATCTTTACAGGCTCATGACAGGCTTATGACGCTCGCGTGAAATTTCCGTTACATTGTCAGAACTTTGTTTCGCGGATGGTGACGCGCGTGGCTCAACGCTAAACGGAGTCAGCTTCGCGGAAGGGGGTCGGCGACAATCTGATTCCCCGGGGACGGGTTTTGAGTACTATGGCCTGATAGCGTCAGTTGACTATTGCAGCTTCGCGTACTCGGCTTTGGCTTGCTTCAAGACCGGGATGTCGGGGTCGGCGTCTTTCCAAAGGGTGAGGAAATCCTGATACGCGGCTTTCGCTTTGGCGGTGTCGCCGGAGAGGGCGTAAGCATGGGCCAGTTGGAGACGGGCGAGAGAGCCAAGCAGGAAATTCTGCACTATTCCGGGATGATCGAGGAACTTCTGGAATTCCGGGTAGTGGGCGACTTTGAAATTCACAGGCATGGCATTCAGCTTCTAAATGTGGCAGGATGGAGTGGATGCCGAAGAAAAAGCCCAAAGGCAGTTCCCGAACTCGAACCAAGAGTTCCCCTCGCAAGCGCAAGAAAAGACAACCAGATGAGGATGTCAATCAGTTGGCTGCGAGGGTTTTACGTGAATACATTAAGCGCCACGGCTAAGCGTCCTTTCTCTAGCAATTCCCATTCCACTCCATACGTTTCTTGAGACCAGTCAGCGAATTCCCGGCTCGATCTGGCACCCCTCGGAGATCGCTGTTTAAGCCCTTAAACGCACAGGTTTAATCGCTTTGTGTAAAGCGGCCTTAGTCGAGGATGTCCTCGTCTTCCTCGTCCTCGTCGCCAGCGATGTGACCATCGGGGCTTCTGTATACGGGATAAATCTCCGTGAGCGTGGCTTCCGAGTCGTTACTGGGCGGCGGCGGCTGGAGAAGTTCTGAACGAAATCGCATGAAATGTTCCCCTTAATAACACTCGGATAGTTCAAATACTGCCGAGCAGGAGATAAAATCCAACCATCACTGAGGACAATCTTATGCGAAGTTTCCTCTGCTGCGCAGTGTTTCTTCTCATCAGTAGTTGTCTTGTAGCGCAGGATGATTGGAAGAGCGACGGAAGTAGTTTGCTCAGGAAGTGCTCGTTGGCGGTGCGCATATTTGACGGTGAGAAATTATCATCTGCAGATGCCGTTGAGGGGGGCTTCTGCCTCGGCTACCTCTCTGGCAGCCATGACACGGACTTCATGGTGCAGATGCTAGAGGAGCATGAAAAAATCATTCTGTTGAAACATCCATGTCCGCCTTCCAACGTTTCGACGGAACAAGCCGTGCGCATAGTGGTGAAGTATCTGCATGACAACCCAGAGCGGCTGCACATGCCCGCCTCCATCCTCGTCACGGACGCCATACGCAGTTCATTTCCGTGCAAGTAGGTAGGCGAATGGAACGGTTAACGAGTGAAACGATGCCCGTATGGGAAACGAGGGTTGACCTTCAGTCGCTGCAAGCACTCGATGGGCTGAGAAGATCATGGAGAAGATCGACACCGATTTCGGTCAGGCTCCTGACTTAATCAGGTTTCGTCGGCGCTGAGATTCATCGAGATTTACCCTTCAGGTAACAATCGTTTTCCACTACTTTGGCCCACGTTTTCCACAGCTTTTGCGCTGTCCGGCGCTTGTCTGTTGCTTTGGGATTTTCCAGAGGCGTACAATCTTTTCAATCGTACAGAAGAGAATGTGCGTTACTTCGGAGGCGACATGGCGAAGAAGCCGGACAAAATGAGAAGCTACATCAGTCAAGCAGACATTCCCGGACTGCCCCTCGAAAGGGCGGTCAAGATCGCAACGACCATTGCTGAAAACTATGGCTACAAGCCTTCAACTCCGTTGCAGGTCGCAAAGGCTCTCGAAGTTGCGCCAACGACGGGCAGCTTCAAGATGTTGGCTGGGGCGTCTATCGCTTACGGGTTGACGACGGGCGGTTACAACGCTGAAAACATCGCAATCACTCCGCTCGGTTTGCGGATCGTGAGACCGACATCGGAAGGGGATGACCTTGCTGCGAAACGTGAGGCTCTGCTGAAGCCACGAATCATCCGGGAGTTCTTGACGAAGTATGACCGAGCACCCGTCCCGAAGGAGGCCATCGGACAGAACGTTTTGGTGGAGATGGGCGTGCCGCAAGATCGAACTGCCGAAGTTCTAAAGCTTATTCTCGATGGGGCAGAATCAGTGGGATTCTTGCAGACGATCAAGGATCGCAAGTACATCGAGATTGGTGATACGAAGATCCCGCTAGAAGTTTCGACTCAAGAACAAACTGATCGTGGTGACGACCCGGCTGAACTCGTGCGCCCCGCCTCTGTTCCGCTCCCGAAGCCAATTACAAAACCTCCGGTCGAAACGCCGTTGCCGTCTGGGCCGACCGACGGTCGAACTAGAAAAGTGTTCATCACACACGGCAAGAACAAGGCGTTCATCGACCCTATCAAGAAACTCTTGACCTTTGGCGAACTGGAGGCCGTAGTCGCTGATGAGAAACAAACCGTTTCTCAACCCGTCCCTGAAAAAGTGATGGAGGATATGCGTGCCTGTGGAGCAGCGATTATCCACGTCGAAGATGAAAAGCGGCTGATGGATAAAGAAGCCAAGGAGCATGTGGCGTTGAACGAAAACGTGCTGATCGAGATTGGCGCAGCGATGGCTCTGTACGGTCGGAGGTTCATCCTCGTCGTGAAAGATGGAGTGCAGTTGCCGTCTAATCTTCAGGGTCTCTATGAAGTGAGGTATGAGGGAACAGCGTTGGATGGAAACGCAACGATCAAACTGCTAGAGGCGATCAACGATATGAAAAAACGACCGCTGCCTCAAACCTAAAGCTCCCGCCCTCCAACGGGACGGCGGATATGCCCCCTCTGGCTAAGGTGTATCAGCACCGAAGCCAGAGGGAACCATTCACCATTAGCAACGGGCTGTGAAGCCCGAGATTGGACGCTAACAATGAAAGCTCAACTGCCGTGGCACTCAAAACGTCCCGGCGAAACTGTATATCACGACAACCTCGCATGCACCGAAGGAAATAACATCGAGCGGTACTATTTCGCATGGGGCACGGGAAACCGTCGTCTTTGCGATCACTGCTCTCGGTTGGATCGTGCAGGACAATAGTAAACCATCAGCCCCGCCGTGTGACGTTACACGGCGGGCTTCTCACTCCGACGACGTTGACTTCACCTTTTGGTTTGACCAGAATCGAGGAACCATGCACGATTATTCGACGCTGCACACGATGGTTAAAGATGCGACCAAGACTTCACCACACCAAGTCCGGCATCTCGTCGTCGTTCCGGTCGAGGGATCGAAGGTCACGGTGCTGATGCAGTTAATCTCAGGCACACAGACCGAGATTGCAACCGGGACTGAATACGAAATGGGCCAGAAGGCTGACACTGTGATGCAGCAGTGGGCCGGAGAAGGATTTCGATTTCAGCGTGAACGTGAGCCTGCGTATGAAGACCTGAAATCGGCGGTCACTCTTGCGATGCTCATGGGGTACAAGATCGTCTTCGATCCTGCTTACGCAGACGTGCGAAAAATGAATCTGACCGGAGCCGTCCCTCTTTCAAAATGGCCGGGACGTGCGGGCAAGAACGGATGCGGGTATCTGTACGCTTTCACGGGTACGACGCTCCTCGCTTCGCCGCAACTCCCGCCGGGTCACGGAATAAACATGGCTCCGGGCACCGAAGAGTTCGTCCAGACGATGCGACGGGTGATCGAGTTGCAGAAAACGGTTGGTTCGCTCGTCGAACTCGTTCTCGGTTGATTTGTCCGATTGCCTTACCCCGTCGCAATAAAAAAGAGAGCCTGCTCACCGGAAAGTGGGCAGGCTCTTGTAGTTTGTATGCGAGAAGCACCTGTCACATCACCGCAAGGTGCTCCTCGACTTTGGTTAGTGTTGACCTCCGACCCCTGACGGGAGCCGAATGCAACTATGCAAATTTGTTCGGGCAGAAACCAGAACGCTCAGGCTGGAACGGGGGAACGCAAGACAGGAATTCTGGAGGCTTGCCCAAGGAAGTTGGCTATTTACACGCAGGCACCATACGGGACGCTGCGGGCGGTGCTGGTGAGTAGGTGTGCTCGAATCTAATCTTCCGGTACCAAGTCGAAGAACAGGAAGTTCACCCACTGCGCCACGACATCGGCGTCCTCCGGCTCCCAGTAATACACATCGTTAATCGTCGTCATGTGCGCCCAATCCACCATCTGGCGGTCGGTAATCTCGCCTCGCTGCCGTTTGGCAAACAATATCTCGATGTGCTCTGGCGTGATGCGCACCGTTCGGTTCGGGCATATTTGGTTTAGGTTCACAACCCTGTAGTGCGGATTGTGGATGAAGTGTTCGCCGACTGCCTGATGCACCTTTCGGCACAGCTCGTCCAGCGAAAGTTCGCAGCGAGCGTAGTCTTCAATCCAAACGAGCACTTCGGGATTTGGTAATGCTTTGTCCATCGAATACGGGCGCTCACGTTAATGTGTTCACAGCATTCACAATGTGGGCGAGTGCTAGCGTGTCCCGTTCGCAATATGCCAAAAGGATTCCTCGCAGCCGTGCTCTCTCGCTCTCGTCAATGCCGGATGCGACCAATCGCTCCCAAATTCCCGCCACCTGATCTCCAGACTGCACGGGCAGATCGTCGTAGTTCATTCCGGGAACCAAGACTGGCAGCACCTTCTTGATCGAGTACGAACCGCAAAATAGCGGACTGTAAATGTTCCGCCGCACAATGGGCAGCAGATCAACAAGCCTCTGCTGAATATTGCCGATTGATGAAGCATGTTCTGGAAACCAACGACACAAATTCGATAGCTGCGTGTTCTCATAGGAACCGTACACAACTACGTTGCGAGCGTCGGATGTGGCCTG
The DNA here is from genome assembly GCA_963717205.1 of uncultured Acidobacteriota bacterium. Classification (GTDB taxonomy): domain Bacteria; phylum Acidobacteriota; class Terriglobia; order Terriglobales; family Acidobacteriaceae; genus Sulfotelmatobacter. Next base: position 481,145 of record CAVQVP010000006.1, read on the forward strand.
GTAAAGCGACTCCAAGAAACGAGTCCGAGGGTCAGCGTTGTTAGGCGCTAAGAACTCACTGTGCATCATTAAGCCTCCCCATTCGTCTTGGCAATGCACAGACCACTGGATCGGGATCGGCTCGTATGGCTTCATACCCTTAAATCTGGGCACTGCCGGAGCAATCGTTTCGAAGTCCATGTAACAGATTGGAAACTTGAGTTCCGATAGTTCATTGCGCAATTTATCCGCTACAAACACGCCATGCTGTCCGGCGCTCCTCGCTGCGTTGATTCTCGAACAATCCGCCTCTGTGAAGTGCCAATACAGCCTCAGATTGATGTTCGGTGGAAGCTCTGAAACAGTTGCCACGCCGTTGTGCAGCAGCATTCGAATCTTCTCGTCTGAGAGTGGCAAAGAACGCACATCATCTGTATCGAACGGCGGATGACAATGTTCAAAAAACTCGCATCGGTAGGGACTCTTGCAGAAGCTTCCTGTTTCCACGCTGGGCGGATCGGGGTTCGCAAGCATTTTGTATTGAACATTCAAAATGCCCGAAACAGCCAAACGAGGCATCAATCGGATTGGGCTAATCGGCTCGATGAAAAAGAACTTCGAAGGGTCGAAATCTCCGTCCAATACGTAATCAGCGTTCACGTGCATCAAATGACTACTTCGCACCTGAATGCCTTCTCCCCGTAGCACATAGTTCTGGATGCTGAGGTCGTGAACGTGGTAGGGCTTCACCTTTGTTGCGGCCTTTACTTCGATGAGAAAGAAATCATCTTTTTCGATGCTGCGGAGCAATACATCCACCCGAACGAGCACGTTATCATGTCGAAACGCACCTTCAAAGATTGCTGGTATTGCCGGATTGTTTAGTAGCTCTTTCGTTTTTCGGAGAGCGTCTGCCAGATGGCTATTGTCAGCCTCGACCAAAACACCACCGGGAAACATGCTACGTGCCAACACACCGACTGCTGTTCCTTCCTCTTTGTTGTGCTGAGCGGTGGCGTTTCCAATCTCTGGGTTATGCACTTGCAGGAAGAGGCGTTTGTGGCATTGGAGTCCAGAGATGAATTTTGACTTGCTTATACCGCAGGTCGGTGTCACGGTTTCTGGCGTGTCGAAGAGTCTTGCGAGAGCAGCGAGGGCAGCGGGCACCTTTGCGGTTAATTGCTGTTGACCTTCTGCTTCGATACCTTGGAGAGAGAGTTTATGTAAATCCATACTGGATTATTTTAATCCAAATCGGACTATTATCAAGCGGAATATTTCAATCCGGCTCGATCCGGTTGCCGTAGGGCGACGTATCCGTGAAATTCGGGGGTTCGAACTGAATCAGACCGAACTGGGGAAAAAACTCGGTATCACACAGGCGCAGTTGTCCAAGTTCGAAAAAGGTCAAAGATTGCCGACACTGGATGTGTTGCTGAAACTGCGGGCGCTTTCTGGACGGTCAGTAGATTGGATACTCACAGGCGAAGAGAACGTGCCCCCACCGATAGGGCGTCGATCCTGAGCTTGAGCCAAATGCACCGACGCAAGTCAGGGCAATCGCTGATTCCGACCTGTCTCGACTTCGGCGGGTTTCAGCGCAGTCATTTCCACCTTACTGGCTGATACACTCTCATGCGATGACGGAACTCATTTGGGACGGCAAGTATGTTGACGGAAAGCGACAGGCGACGGTACGGGTTGCTCTGCCGTTTCAGACAATCGAAACTGTCAACGAGGGCGTTGCTGAAAGACAGCGAACGTTGGAGTGGTCTGCAACTGGCAAGCAAGCCGAATGGCGAAACCGACTCATTTGGGGCGACAAAAAATACGTATTGCCGTCGCTGCTGCCGGAGTTCGCAGGCAAGATTGACCTTATCTATATTGATCCCCCATTTAACACAGGGCAGGACTTCTCTTTCAAAGCTGCCATTCCAGCATACGACGGTTCGTCCGGGGAGGAGTTTACGAAACAGCCGTCTCTCATCGAGCAAAAGGCGTATCGAGATACGTGGGGTCAGGGCGTCGATTCGTACCTAAAATGGCTTTACGATACTGCGGTTATTTTGCGAGAACTCTTATCTGAAACTGGCAGTATTTTCGTGCATTTGGATGTTCACATGGGGCCGTATGCGAAGGTTGTTCTGGATGAAGTGTTCGGTCTCGACAATTTCCTCAATCAGATTGCGTGGTATTACTACAACAAACTGCATGGGCAAACCAAGCACTGCTTACCAAAGGCATTCGATGTCATTTTCTGCTACGTGAAAAACAAAAATGTGGGGTACACGTATCACACTCTGTCCGAACCTCGTGAGAAACCAGTCAAGAAACTGAAGTATCGCTTCATCAAAGGGAAGATCGAGAATCTCAAAGATGAGTCTGGCAAGACGATCACGTACGAGAGTACGGAACGACAGATTGACAACGTCTGGCGTATTAGGTGCTTGCAACCAGCCAACCTTCAAGAGTGGGTGGATTTCGACACGCAGAAGCCCGTCGATTTTCTCGAACGTATTCTCGCCGTAGCTTCGAATCCGGGCGATTTGGTTTTGGACTGCTTCGTCGGATCAGGAACCGCAGCAGTCGCCGCCGAGCGGCAACAGCGGCGTTGGATCGCCGCAGACTTAGGGCGCTTTTCGATTCACACAACACGTAAGCGGCTTCTATCCATGCCAGGAGTTAAGCCTTTTGTCGTTCAGAATCTCGGGAAGTACGAACGTCAAGCATGGCAATCCGCCGAATTTTCCTCAAGTCGTGGCGAGGATGCACTTGAACATCAACGTCTGCTGGAAGCCGCCTACCGCAAGTTCATACTCGACCTCTACCACGCAACGCCAGTCAACGGACACGTTTGGCTTCATGGAATAAAGAGTGGGCGCATGATTCACGTTGGGGCAGTGGACGCTCCCGTAACGCTCTCTGATATTCGCTCCGTTGCCCGAGAAGTCTGGAAAGCATCGAATGTCTCGGGAGAAGCCCGCAAGGCGGCGGCTGATATTCTGGGCTGGGAGTTCGCATTTGAATTGAACGAAACTGCTCGACAGATTGCTGCTGAATCAAAGGTCGATGTTGCTTTTAAGAAGATCCCACGGGAAGTGTTGGAGAAAAAGGCTGTCGAACAAGGAGACATAAAATTCTTCGAACTTGGTGCGCTCTCAGTCGATGCGGCGCTGAAGAAGCGGGAACTTTCTCTTGAGTTGACTGACTTCGTCATTCCGATTGATGACGTACCCGAGGAAGCTCGGAAGTCCATCAAGCATTGGAGTCAGATGATCGACTATTGGGCCGTAGATTGGGACTTCAAAGACGATACTTTTCACAACCAGTGGCAGTCATACCGCACACGGCAAGCCCCAAAGCTTGAAATCAAGACGAAGTATGAATACGCCGACTCAGGTGATTACAAGGTTATGGTGAAGGTCATCGACATCCTCGGCAACGACACCACTAAGACTCTAGACATTAAGGTGAAGTAAACGATGGCACGTCGCAAGAAAACAGCGGCTCCTGAGACTCAGGCTGACCTGCTAGATGTTACAGCGAAGTTGAGAACTGCTCCATGTGTTCCTGCATTACGTGAGGCAGTCAAAGCGTGGGTTGCTGGCGGATACAAAGGGATCACCGATACGACTCGCATTCTCCTGAATCATTGGTTCCACACCGATCACAAACTTCGGACGGGTCGTCCATTTCGCTACCATCGCTCTCAGCAAGAAGCCATTGAGACTCTCGTGTTCGTCTGGGAATTTGAGAAAGTACGTTCACGAAAAGGTCTTCTTCAACGATACGCTACAGACCTGCACGATGTGGCGCTTCCTCCCTACGACGACTTCGCCCGATACTGCATCAAGATGGCAACGGGCAGCGGGAAGACAAAGGTAATGTCGCTGGCTATGGCATGGCAATTCCTCTGCGCCGTGCGTGAATCCGACGAGATTGCCAAGGATTATGCGAAGACTTTCCTGCTCATCGCCCCCAACGTCATTGTTCTTGAGCGCCTAAAGTTGGACTTTGCAGGCGGTAGTATTTTCCAAAATGACCCTGTCATACCTCGGGAACTCTCTATCTTCTGGGACTTCGATTGCGTCATGAGGGGTGATGCTGAGAAGGCTCCCGCCGAGGGGATGCTGTTCCTAACAAACATTCAGCAGTTCTACGACCGCCCTGAAAAGAACGGTGACGCTGAACCCGACGCTATGACGGCGATACTCGGGCCGAAGCCCCCGACTAAGAAACTTGACCTGACCGACTTCGATGACCGGATTACGCTGCGTGCTGGGCACCTGATGGTGTTGAACGACGAGGCACACCACACTCACGATGAGAACAATGAGTGGAACCAGAAGATACGGGAATTGAACAAGAGAACGCCTATCGCAAGTCAGTTGGATTTTTCGGCCACTCCCCGGTTCACCAAGGGAGCCATATTCCCGTGGACAATTTCCGACTACCCGCTTAAACAGGCCATCCTTGATGGCATCGTGAAGCGACCGATGAAGGGCATCGCCCATATCGCCGAGGCAAAGTCTGATTATGCCAGCGTCCGCTATCAAGGATACCTAGCGGCTGCGGTGGAAAGATGGCGTGAATACCGAACGCAGTTGGCCGTTCTCAAGCAGAAGCCCGTCCTTTTCATCATGCTCAGCGACACCGATGAGGCTGACGACGTAGCCGATTGGCTGCGGCAGAAGTACCCTGCTGAGTTTGGTGGGGAGCGCACGGAAGTCATTCACACGGACAAGTCGGGTGAAGTCAGCAAGAAAGACTTGGACGAAGCTCGACAAGCCGTGCGTGAGGTTGACTCACCAGAAAGCCCAATCAATGCCATCGTCTCGGTTCTCATGCTGCGTGAAGGCTGGGACGTGCGGAACGTCACGGTAGTGGTTGGCCTGCGACCCTACACCGCCAAGGCAAACATTCTGCCGGAGCAAGCCATCGGTCGTGGCTTGCGGTTGATGTTTCGGGACATTGGTTCTGACTACACCGAGCGTGTTGACATCATCGGGAACAAGAAATTTCTCGACTTCGTTGACGACCTTGAAAAGCTCGAAGAACTGAAGCTCGATACATTTGAAATCGGCAAGGACAAGCTCAAGATTGTCACGATTATCCCCACCGATGACCGGAAAAAGTACGACATCGGCTTGCCGTTGCTGTCTCCGACGCTCGTCCGCAAGAAAAGTTTGGCCGATGAAATCGCTGGCCTTGACGTAATGTCGTTCCAGACCATCCTGTTGCCTATGTCGGGTGACGACCCACGTAACAAAACCTTCCGATATGAGGGATACGACATCATCACGCTTCAGAAGGAAGTCGAGCGTGACTACACGATTCCAGAACCGCAGACCTCTCAGGAAGTAATTGGCTACTACTCACGGCGTATCGCTGAAGCGGTAAAGCTCCCATCGCAATTCGCTGCACTCGCTCCCAAGGTGAAAGAGTTCTTTGAGCAGAAGGCGTTTGGACAGGTAGTAGACCTGAGCGACCACGAAATTGTGAAGGCGATGAGCACTCCGGTAGCACATTATGTGTGCGTCGATGTTTTCTCGAAGGCGCTGAAAAAGCTGACCATCGCAGAGCAGGAGCCGACGCTATTGGAACCGGAGCGGCTGCTATCAACGTGTCAGCCGTTCCCGTGGTCACGACAAGTGTGGGAAGGTGTGAAAACGGTCTTTAATCTCGTGCCGTGTGACAACGGGTTTGAACGTGACTTCGCCAAGTTCCTCGACAACGTTCAGGATGTAGCATCGTATGCCAAGCTGCCACAACCGTTCGGGTTCTCCATCGAGTACACGGACGGGGCGATGAATCTCCGCTCGTACTACCCAGATTTCGTTGCTGTCGATCACCACGGCGTTCGTTGGCTGCTGGAAACGAAGGGCGCTGAAACGGACGATGTTTCTCATAAGGACGCCGCAGCAACACAGTGGTGCGAGAATGCGACCCAGCTTACAAAAGTCCAATGGCAGTATTTGAAAATCCCGCAGAAAGCGTTCGAGGTACTACAGCCCAGCCGCTTGGCCGACCTCAAGGCGCTCATTCCACTCAAATTGTTTTGAGAGAAGGACAGCTAGGCGGCACGCTGATTCTCGTTGGGAATCAGCACACGACTAACGAGTTCCTGCATGTCCCAAACGTGGTCGCTGAGCCCGATCTCCATGGCTGGCGTTATTCGCAAGGTCTGATGTATGCGCAAGAAGTTGTACCAGAGGTAGTGGAGATGTACCGCACATTCATGATTTCCGAGTTTCTTTGAGAATCCGTTTGTTCTGCGGGTGAACCGCCTCATGCTCATCCGCATTGTAAGATTCTGTCGCTCCACAAGGCTGGTCGAAATCAATTCTGGATTCGGTCGTCCAACAATCATTTGGGTCTCCGTACCGACGTAGCCGCTCCAACGTTTGAGTTCGGAATTTGGGTTATCGCCCCGAAATTTCTTGACGAGCATGGCGTAATCAACATCGATTCCGAATGCCCTTTCAACAGCCTCTACATAGGGCACATATCCGTCACTTGTTATCTGAACCCTACCTGACAGGCGGGAGGAAACCCGTTCTACGAAGCGAATTGCATGTTGAGCATCACGGGTTCCGACCAGCCACTCAACTACGAACTTGGAGTCCGGATCAAGTGCGACCCACGTGTACACATCGCCAATGCCAGCTTTGCCTTGAAACTCAGGGCGAAGATGGTGCTTTTTCGTGTGACAGAAATCCCAAATCTCATCAAGTTCAAGGCGCCTGCACGGAAGATTTCGGGCAATCCCGTCGTGAAATTCCAGACAGCCACGTCCGACATCGCACAATAATTTGAGAACCGTGTCTTTGCACACATCATTGATGCGGGCGGTGCCACGAATCGAATTTCCTTCAACGAGGCACGAGAGTATCTGTGCCCGTTTGGCGATGCTGAGTCGGTTCACAGGTTTTCTCCCGCCGCCTGAGGGTCACTTCGGGCACGCCTTCCCGGGACACGTGGCTGCAACAATCCCCGTTTAATAAGCTTTGTTACGAGGTTTTGAAAATCGTGCGTCTCCATTCCAACAGCCTTTGCAATCTCCGTGTTCTTTTTGCCCTCCCTGCGGAGCCGCACTATTAAGTCCAATTTGTCTGCACGGTTTAACGTGCTCCGCTGCGTGGGCACGGAGGATACAGGCATGTGTTGCAAGTTTTCGGTTGGGGAGACGGAGGTTGGTGATACGAGAGCCAGCCCTTGCTTCTCGTTAGCATTATGCAAGGGATGTACAGCAACCCATTTTCCTGTAATCTTGTTTTTTTTAATTTCGTCCTTGTTTAGGCGGGAAAGTGTGCTGTGGATCGCCACCAAAAGATTAGGGCGTGGCGCAAAGCCTGACGAGAGCAACTGGTCACGAATTTCGGGCGCAGACAATTCCGTGTTGGCACGGTTGATAGTTTCTCGGATTGCATCTTTCAGACCGAGCTTGGCGCTTATAGTCACGGCTTGTACCTTGCTGGGAACCGCCGCCGTGGGTCTCCTCTCCAGTGCGTCGAGATCGTCAAGCACCTTTTCCCGCAGGGAGATTTCGTTTTGGCACACGGAGATTTGCTGGCGCAAGTCAGCAATTTGCGACTCCAACGTGCGCCGCATGAGCGTGGACGGACTGTTTTGGATGCGTGGCATCTGATGGGCATAAAGTATAAACTAAAATGCCTATAAATGCCTATATTTAAGCAAATAAGTTTAAGGTAAGGGTCTTTTTCCTAGCCCAGTCTGGCCGTGGCGGGGGAGCAGAAGATGGCCGCAGTTGTTCTGGGCGAGGCGAGCCGCTAGTTCTCACAAAGGAAAAGTGTTAGCGTTCATTTGCACGTGGGCGACCAACTAATGGAGTGAATCCGTTCAAAGTCGCCCACTACCGAATTCCGCAGCCGCGGCGGGCCCATTCTTTTGGGCCAGGCAAGCCAGGCCGCGAATGTATGCGGGATAGATTGCGCTAGTTCCGGGAGGAGGTCCCCCGAGTTCGTAGGGCAGCGAGGGTTCGAGCGCGATGATCGCCCGGTCGGGTGCCTGTTGCGCCATCGCAATCGATGCCTCGATCACCGGGAACCAGTACACCTTGAGATAAGTGTTAGTGGGCTCGGACTTCTGGAGCCCTTCGAGGATCGTTTTGGATTGAGCGGTTTCGCCGGTGCGCGCCAGTGCCACAGCGGCTAGGACTTTGACATAACGCCCAGGAGCCAGCGCTAACGCGCGAGCGGCGGCTTGCCGGGCAGCGGCGACGTTGCCCAGCTCAGCTTCGCGGAGCGCCTGATAAGCGAGCCACTGGGCGCCCGTTTCTTTGGCATCCGACCGTACGGCGGAGTCAGAAGCCCGGCGGGCGAGGTCACGGGCTTTCTCCAAGCGGCCGTAGTAGGCCTGGGTATCGGCGTGGAGGTTGAGCATCTGGTCTTCTTCGCCTGGGCGGCCTGCGGCCCATGCGACCTGGCGCTCCATTTCAGCGGTATCCCCGGACAGAAATGCCAAGCTGTACAGATCGGCCCGAATGATCAAGCTATCGAAGTTCTTCTGCTGTGCTTCCTGAATTGTCTGTCGAGCGTCCTTGAGCCGATTGACGGTGGTATACATGCTCGCTAGGTTCCCATAGCCACTTCTTGTGGGCTCCAGCCGCTGCCCCGTTTCGGTTTCCTTGA
>CAVQVP010000007.1:0-1133125 GCA_963717205.1 uncultured Acidobacteriota bacterium
TGCTCTTTGATTTCCGCATCACGGCGAGATTCACCGAGCGGGCGGGAGGGCAACTTCAAGGCCTGCAGCAGGGACTGAAAGTCGGCGGGCGGTTCGCAGTCGATGGACACGTTTTGTCCCGACCGTGGATGAGCAAACCCGAGATGCGCGGCATGCAGAGCGACGCGCGTGATGCGGCGCTCCGACGCCTCCTCGGGATGGTACTTTCGGTCGCCGATGACTGGATGGCCGAGCGCCGAAAGCTGCACCCTTATCTGATTCTGCAATCCTGTCACCAGGGAAACTCGGACAAGCGAAGCTCCGCGCAGAAGGCGTTCGACCGAATAGCGCAGTTCCGCACGAGTTGCTTTGGGGTCACGCTCCTTGGTCAACTTCTGGAACATTCCTTCTTGCCGAAAGTGGTGAACGAGCGCGCCCTCTTTGTCCTTGAGGTGCCCACGCGCACGACTGCGAGGTACTGCCTGACCGGAGCATGTTCGAGAAACTGGCGAACCAGCGCCTCGCGATCCGGCCAGGTCTTGGCAAACAGCAGGATCCCGGAGGTGTAGCAATCGATGCGATGTACGACAAAGGCCCGTTGTCTCTTTTGTTCTAGCTCTGCGGAAAGAAGAGACAGGGCGGATGGCGCGCCGGAGTTCTCCGCGGGCACGGCCAGGAGCTTGGCTGGTTTGTTCAGGACTACGATGGCATCGTACTCGTAGAGCACGGAAAGCTCCCGGGAGAAGCGAGGTTGGCGGCGAGCCTGGCTTCCGGGTATGGACCGCGATGGCGCGGGAGCTTCTTCATGGCGTTGATTCACTGATTTGATATTTCCGCCGGTGTCGAGCTGAACTTGAAAGCCGAACGATCCCCGTTGCCCTCGCACTGCTCGCCGCTGCGCCCCCCCAATGATAAGACCTATGTGAATCAGAAGAGGGCTGGCGCGATCTTGGAGCCACTGTTCGCCGAAGAGCCAGAGCACCCCGCCCCAAAATGGCCCGGCTGTCAATACAACATTCGGGCTATTTTCCGCCAATAGCCACGGCAAAAGGCCCGAAATATTACCATTTTGTTAACTAAGTGTGGCCACCCGGAGCGGGGGGGGCGGTGGAGGGCAACATGAGGTGTTCCCCTGTGATGTAGCAGCTTCTAAAATTCGGCAGCTGCTCAGAAACGAATTTCTTCGAGAACTCTCACATTGCAATTCGCAAGGACGCGAAGCCGTGCTCCGCTTGATGAATTCCACGGGTCGCTTGGCGGTCGACGGCCGGTTGTGTTCGACCACCGCCATGACACTGTGCTCCAGAGTCTCCAGTTCCTCTGCCCGTATCTTGGATTTGAGTTCCTCGGTTAGGGCGCGTGTACGTTGCCGAAGCTCACTGGAATTTTCCTCAAAGTTCGTCACCTCCGAGAAGTCAAGCTTCGTCCAAGCAATTCTTGAGTGATGCCATGCCCACATCGACGGGCTTCTGGACCACAAGCCGACTTCTGGCCCGGAACAGTGCCTGGACCTCGCGGCAACCGACTACACACGAGGTTACTCATTGAGTTCAGTGGCTGAATGCCAGTACTTCGCGCTCGAGATCGACAGCAATTCTTGTGATGCCTAGGGCGGCGGCTCCATCAGTCCATCGAAATCTCGCCCTGTATCGCTGCGGTTCGTGGACGACAAATGCGGGCTCTTGGCAACTCGGCTGCGCCCAATTTCAGGCTGTGCAGCCACACTTGTTTACGCTCGAAATTACCGTTGAGATTGGTCGATCGTTTGACAGCTGCTGGTCGACAGACCCGACAGCGACCGGGGGAGTCGCCTTTCGAAGATGATGAGTGAAGAGGCCCCGGTATCCAGTAGTAGATGCACCGGAGCATGATTCAGCTCCGCATCGACCGTCGCTAGTCCTTCCTTCATTCGCAGTGGAATGGAAATCGGCAAGGGCGTTGGCGAGCCAAAATGGATTTCTCGCGATGTGTAATCCACCATGAAGCTGACTTGGCCCAGCACATCGAGGTAAACGGTGAAGGAAAGCAGGAACGGGAACAGTCCAAGATCCTTTTCCCATATCAAGACCTCGATGAGGGAATCGAGATTGCAAAAGCAATCTACGAGCTACACGGCACGTCGTGCCAGTTTGACCAGATCGCCGCTCATTTGAGGCAGTCTCCGACTAGCAGCAGCTTACGGCTAAAGGTCACCACCGCCAAAACCTTTGGCCTTGTGACTCCCTCTCAGGGAACCGTGACGCTCACACCTCTAGGCAGTCGTATCTGTGATACACAGCAAGAAAAAGCCGCGAGGGTGGAGGCTTTTCTCACGGTGCCGCTCTACAACGCGGTATATGAGAAATTCAAAGGCGTCCCACTGCCTCCGACTGCTGGCCTCGAAGCAGCTCTCGTTTCGCTCGGCGTTGCTCAAAAACAGAAAGATCGTGCGCGCCAGGTATTGCAGCGTTCTGCTTCAAGAAGCCGGGATTCTTTCAGTTTGGCAGTGACCGCCTAGTGATGCCCGCCATTAAGGCGAGTGCGTCAGCAGCAGTCCCCGCTGTCGATCTGCTTGGCATCGAACACAAAGGCCCAATCGCCCTAGTCATTAGAACAAAACAGGGAAGCCCACTGTACGCCGGGACAAAACCAATGTCATCCCACTGCGAGGTCTACGGGAAAGACATGGGCATCAAGTGGGGAGAAACAATTCTTGTGGAAGCCACGCCATCTTCGAGGCGATGAAATTCAAAACAGCCCACTACCACTCAGGAAAATTGATTGCGAAGAAACAAAGGACTCAGTTAAGCTTCGTGGCTAGTTTGAACTTCGATAAGCGCGCTTCCAAGCTCTGCCGCTGGTGAGAATCTGGCGGCAATGAATTCAATGCCTTCTGTTCGGTCTCTACAGCGCTCACCACGTCCCCGGCTTGGAAATACGCTCGCGCCAACTGATCCAGATACTCACTCCACGCGCCGCCGGTCTTCTCTGCGGCCATCTTCTCTACGGCCAGCTTCGCATACTCGACGGCGGTTTCGGTTGACGCAGGTCGACGGGTTCACAAGTCAGAAAGCTCTCTGCGTAAGCGAACAATTCATCGGCGGTTGCGTCATCGCGGGCAGCCAACTGCCTGGCAATGAGGAGACCGCGGTACGTCATGTCGCGCGCCTCCGCCAGCCTCCCCGCTCTCCGCCAGCGTTTGACCGAGGACAGTCAGCATCTCCGAATACCGTTCGCGTGCCAGCACGTTACCGGGTTCGGATAGGGAAAGCCGCTCGAGAATATCCAGCGCCCTTCGGTACTCGGAGATGGCTCCGGGTCGGTCGTTCATCTTATAGAGCAAGTCCCCAATGTAACGAAGCGAAATCACAAGGCTCATGCTGGCCTGAACATTGTTTGGGTCTGCACGCATCATCGCTTCGTGCATGGCCGATGCCTTCAGGTAATCTTGCAATGCCTCTTTATTTTTGCCGAGCGATTCTTCAATGCCTCCGACCTTTTGATAGGCGTGCGACAAATGACGGCGATCTTCGGCGCTATTCGAGTCTGCAGCAACCAACTCCTCAAAGGTCGACAGGGCACTCCGATAGTTTCTCATCGCGCCTTGAAGGTCGTCCTGCGCTTGTGAGTCGCCAATTCGAATTTGAAGTTCTGCCGTGCCACGACGGGCACGCGTGTCGTTTCCATCTATTGCGAGGAGAGACCGGTACAAAGCCAAGGCCCTGCGATAACTACTCAGGGAACTGGCTGCGTCCCCGAGATTAGGGGTACCGCTATGTCCTTGAATGTCGCCGAGCGCATGGTAAGAGTCGGCCAGGCGAAATCGAAGCTCTTTATCATCCGGCCGGGAAACTGCCAGCGATTCAAGAATCTCTGCCGCCTTGCCGAGATCAGCCACACCTTCCGTGGGCTTTCCCAGGCTCGGCAAGACCTCTCCCAGAGACTTGTAACTTCTAGCCAAGTACTCGTTGGCCATTAAATCTTTCTGATTCAATCGAGTCAGGCCCTGGCTAATCTCAAGCGCTCTTCGATAGCTCTCAACCGCTCCTGCGCCGTCGCCCAGATTGGCAACATAAGGGTTGCCCTGGACATCGCCAACTTTCAAGTACGCTTCCGCCACTTCGCGCTGCAAACTCACATCACCGTGGGCCTGCGCGGCCAACTTGTTCAAGTATTCCAATGCCCTCTGCACCAGCAATTGACGAGCCGGGGTTGATCCTGGAAGATTCTGAATGGCAGTATCGAACTCGAACAAGAATGAAGTGGTCAGCTTACGGACGTCGTTGAATTGCCGCTCCGCCTCCGCTCTCTCCGAGCGCGCAACTCGGGCCTGCCAGGTAGTGGCCAGAACCCCGGCGACAAGTGAGAGGACCAACAAGGCCGCTGCCGCGACTCCAGCCTTGTGCCGCCGGATGAATTTTCCGGCGCGGTAGCGCGTCGTATCGCGATGTGCCGTGACCGGCAAGCCCTCCAGATGACATCGAATATCCTCCGAGAGTTGGGCGGCCGACGAATAGCGGCGCTGCGGCTCCTTGCGCAGTGCCTTCATGACGATCATATCGAGATCACCGCTCAACTGCCGCTGCAGTCTCTCCGGGACAGTAGCGCGAAGCTGCGCGATCTTTGCGCCGGAGTGCGGTTCCGTCTGCGGCTTTTCGTTCTTGGACTCTTCTAACTTGATGGCACGGGTGCTGGGCCTCTCCGGCTCCTGGTCGCACACCGCCCGGACGATTTCATCGTAAGTGTCGGTCTTCAATTTGTAGGGCTGCCGGGAAGTGAGCAATTCAGTATAGGACCACGCCGAGCGAGTAAACGTCACTGGCCGTAGTGACGGCTTCGCCGCGTACTTGCTCGGGGCTGGCGTAGTTAGGAGTCATGAGTCGAAACTCAAGTCGCGTGGCATCGATTGGGTGGGCGGAGAACTCAGGCTTGAGCAGCTTGGCGATGCCGAAATCCAAAAGCTTGGGCACACCGTCGGTAGTGACCAGAATATTGCTGGGCTTCAAGTCGCGGTGGACCACGAGATTTTGATGAACATAGTGGACCGCCGAGCAGACATCGCGGAACAGCCGGATGCGCTCGGGAATCGCCAGTTTGTGAGTGTCGCAGTAGGTCGTGATGGGTGTGCCCTCAACATAATCCATTACGAAATAGGGCAATCCGTCGTTGGTCGTGCCTCCATCCAGCAATTTTGCAATGTTGGGGTGATCGAGCGCCGCCAGTATTTGCCTCTCGTGGCGGAAGCGATTGAGAATTTGTTCCGTATCGATGCCAGTTTGCACCAGCTTGATGGCCACCCGTTTGCTGAAGGCATCATCAGCACGCGCTGCCAGATAGACGTCGCCCATGCCCCCCGATCCGATGCGATGGAGCACGCGATAAGGGCCGATTCTCTGGCCCTCCCATTTGCCGGCAGCGCGGAGGGCGCTTAAGGAGGGGACCATTAATCCGCTTATAGTCGAGTCGTGTGCCGACAAAAGCGCCTGAAGTTCGGCAACAAGACGTTCGTCACCGCCGCAAGCATGGCGCAAGAATGCTTCGCGTTCCCCCTCCGGAAGTTCCAGAGCGGACGCAAATAGTTGTTTCATCAGCTCCCATTTCTCAGCATTCACGACGCGTCTCTGTTCTTCCCGATCTCCACGACTAGCCATGCCCTAGCCATGCTCCAATCACGCTTGACGGTCGCCGGGGAGATTCCCAGTAATTCCGCGCTGTCCTCGACGCTCAAGCCGGCAAAGACTCTCAACTGTACGATTTGCGCCTGCCGGGGATCGATCCGCGCGAGACGGGTAAGACTTTCATCCAGCGTCAGCAGGTCGCCCGGCTGCTCTTTCGACATGGCAATCACGTTTTCCAGGGGCACCTTGACTGCACCGCTGCCCCGCTTCTCCGCCAAGTGAGTACGCGCATGATCCATCAGAATTCGCCGCATCAACTGAGCCGTGATGGCGAAGAAATGTCCCTTATCTTTCCAGTGAACATTCTTCTGCTCGACTAGCCTCAGGTAAGCTTCGTTGACCAGAGCGGTGGGTTGCAGCGTGTGGTCGCTGCGTTCTTTTCGCAAATAGGAACCGGCCAAGCGGCGAAGCTCGTTATACACCAGAGGCATGAGCGCCTCCCGAGCTTCGAGATCACCTCGGCTCCACTGGGCGAGCAGTTCGGTGATTTGATTGGGCGACTGTGTCACTCTCTCTATCGCTATCGGGGTGAACGATAGCAACGAACACGCCGTAAGTCAATGATTTGCGAGCGATTCGCAGTGGGTCACCCTGCGGGCCTCTGCGATCTTTGCGGTTTAGAGACCCTACCACAAAGCGCGCACAAGAACGCAAGAACCGGCAATACGATTGAGCTCTTTCGTGCAGCGATTCCGCGTATTGAGATGAGGGGCGAAAAACTCTTAGCGACGCCGCTCTAAGGAGGAAGGTCATGAAATCGTCGAGCAAGATGCACTTGATGAAGTTATTGGTTATGGCGGCCGTAGTCGCCATGTACTGCTTAACTCTGGCGGCACAGAACACCGGTTCTGCGCCAGCGAAGCAGGCCGCCGGTTCCGGCGTCCCTAAGATGGTGGTTTGGCAAGATCCGACCGAACACGCTTTCACCTTGCAAGTACCCCAAGGCTGGCAGATCGGCGGAGGAACGCATCGCAACTCGCCAATGGATGCACGCGGCTATGTGTACGCCGTCAGTCCGGATGGCAAGATCCGTGTATGGGTCAACGACCCCAGCGTCCTGCCGCGACAAGAACCTAATTCCATGTACTACTCCCTGGGCTGGTATGAAGGCCGGACGGTTCGCGCGCCGGGCGGGCCGCTCTTCATCGAGCGCTTCCGTACCGGAAGCCAGTTCGCTCAGGAACTTACTTCGCAAAGAATATGCCGGAATCTGCAGACGTTGTCAGGATTCGACCTGGCCAGAGAAGCACAGCAAATGAACGCCGCGATGGCTCCGGCAGCAGCCCAAGTCGGTGCCCGCATCCAGGCTTCCGCGGGGGAGTTCATTTACAGGTGCGGCGAACAATCGGGCTACACCATGGCCGTGACCCTTCTCGCCTACGGCGGTCCTCAAAGCCCCCGCATCTGGACGGTCGAGAAGCTGTACGGATACCTCTCCGACAAATCGGATATGGACGTTGCGCGCTATGTGATGAACACCATGATCGCCTCGTTCAAAGTGGACCCCAACTGGCAGGCCCAGTACGAGCGCCAGATCAAGGACACGACCGGAGCGCTGATGGCCATCAGCAACCAAATCACGCAGCAGTCGATTCAGCTTGCGCAACAGTCTTTGCAGCAGAACATGCGGCAGGTGCAGCAACGGCAGCAACAGTTCGATCAGATCAACCAGATGCGGGAGTCGAGTTTCAAGAAGCAGATGGACAGTCAGGATCAGATTCGCCAGCGGTGGTCAGATATTACTCTGGGGCAAATTCACGGCTGCGACGACAACGGTAACTGCAGCGAGCAGTCGAACGCGTACCAAAATCACTGGGTTTCGCCTAGCGGCAACGTGGTGCCCGGACCGAGCGACGGCAGCTCGCCGGGACCTGGGTATCGCACCTGGACCCCCGATTACAGGTAAGTGGAAATGTGCAAGGGTATCGGCGTCGCGTCTGCCCGAGTAAGTTATCGACCGGAGCTGTAGTGGTCAAAGGAATGGCTATCGCAGCTCCGAAGTTTTTTGGGGCTTACATCTATTTGAACGTTCGTGCAATCAATTTCCACAATTGAAAAATTCGTCGAGCCGGAGAGCAATCTAGCACGGCTGCACCTGTCATGGCATCTGCGAACGATAGCTTTTTTCTTCTGGTCGTACCAACGTTTTTCGAGTCTTCCAATGAATCCGCGTATTTGGGACAGTTTTGCAATCTTATGTGCATGAGCCTCAAAGCAACTTCCCGTTAAAGCAACAGAAATCCCATTAGTTTTGTGGGAGTTCAAATAAGGCACTGGCGCGAGTTTACGCAGCGGTCTTATTCTTCTTCTCGATTTCCGCCAACGCCGCGTCGGCTGTTTGCTTATTCTCAAGCTCTCTTTCTGCCCAAACCTCCTCCTCTTTATCCGTATTCCAAGCGGCCATAATTTTGTTCATTTGTGCTGGGGTCGGCTGGGGGGTGAGAAGTTATGATGAACTCACTTTGAATCTTGGTGTAATGCCCAGGTGTGACAGCAAGTTTTCCCTTTCTCCATGAGACGTCTCGTTCTATTTTGGTGTATCACGTGATATAGTACAGACGTGATTCCGTTTCGCGTGCAGTTTCGGTCGGGCGTTTCTCTTTACGAGCAGATCGTGTACGCGGCGAAGAAAGCAATGATTTCTGGCCAGCTGCGTGCCGGTGATCCGTTTCCTTCGGTGCGCACACTCAGCAAGGAGCTCAAGATCAACCCCAATACGGCCCATAAGGTAGTTGTGCATCTGGTGGCGGCCGGCCTACTGGAAACCCTGCCGGGGATTGGTACTGTGGTCGCCGCGCTGCCGGAGTCAAGCCCGAAGGAACGAACTCAGCTGCTTGGACACGAGATTGAACAGCTCGTCGTAGAGGGCAAGAAACTCGGGATCAGTCTGGAAGACATAGTGGCGTCAATCTCGACGCACTGGAAGCGACTGGGAGGCGTAGATGGGCCGGGCGCAAACTCAAGTAGAGGAGGGCGTAGCAGGTGAATACCGCAATTCGAACAGAGCACCTTGGTAAGAAGTTCGGTCGCATCGAGGCACTCAGCGACCTCAATCTCGATGTCCCAACAGGAGCGATCTATGCATTGGTCGGCCCAAACGGTGCGGGCAAAACAACCTCGATCAAAATCCTGATGAACATTTTTCCCGCGACATGCGGGCGCGCGGAGGTCCTCGGCGCAGACAGTTCGGAGCTTGCTGGACAGAGTTTCACATCCATCGGCTACGTCTCAGAGAATCAGGAACTCCCAGACTGGATGCAGGTGTGTGATTTCTTCGCATACTTGCGGCCTTTCTATCCCTTCTGGGACAGAGATCTGGAGAATGCCTTGGTCAGGCAATTTCAGTTGCCGCTGGACCGCAAGCTGGGGAAGCTCTCACGCGGCATGCGCATGAAGGCAGCGTTAGCGAGTTCCCTCGCGTATCGTCCCAAGCTGATCGTCCTCGACGAGCCCTTTGGCGGGCTGGATCCTTTGGTGCGCGACGAGGTTGTTGAGGGACTGTTGGAAAGAGCGCCGGAATCAACCATCTTTGTCTCCTCGCACGACCTGGCAGAAATCGAGAACTTGGCCAGCCACGTTGGGTATCTCGAACAGGGTCACCTGCGAGTCTCGGAGGAGATGACGACACTATCCGAGCGCTTCCGCGAAGTCGAGCTAACACTTGATGAGCCATCGACTCCACGACAAGACCTACCGACAACCTGGATGCACATCAATTCGTCGTTGGCGGTTCTGCGATTCATCGAAACTCGTTTCGATGAAGAACGTACCACCGCGGAAATTCGGCAACTGTTTGGAAACGTGCGGCACGTGAGCTTCACTCCTATGTCATTGCGCTCGATCTTTTTGGCGATGGCCAAAGCTGGGCGAGGTTCCGCCTGAGTCAGGAGACATGATGGATCAGATCCTCCATGTGTTTCGCAAAGACGTCCGTAGGCACTGGCCTGAGATTGTGCTGTCGATTGCAATTCTCACTGCATTCGCCTGGAATGAGCCGAGCCAATGGATGCCGCAGCGCTCTCCCGAAACCATTTTGCGCATGCTCCTTCACCAATGGCTGACACCGATGGTCGCCATTGGGTGGTTATTCCTCATCGTGCGCGTTGTGCATGGGGAAAGCTTGGTGGGGGACCGCCAATTCTGGGTTACGCGACCGTATCAATGGAAGAAACTGCTGACTGCCAAAGCAATGTTCATAGCGGTCTTCATAAATCTTCCGCTCCTTGTCGTCCAGATGAGCTTACTGTGGAAAGGGGGCTTCGCGCCCGCGCGATACGTAAGGGGTTTGCTTTGGATGCAGTGCCTGTGGTTGATGCTTCTCATTTTGCCGATGACAACACTCTCGGCGGTCACTTCAGGTTTGGGGCAAACCGTGCTCGTGTTGTTGGGTGTTCTGCTGTCCTTGATCGGACTCGCGGCGCTTTCTTCCTCCATCCCAGACATCGGATTGCCAATCGCCCAACGGATCCCAGAGTGGTTTCAGCCGACCGTTCTTCTTGGTGCATGTGTGGTCGTGATCTTGTGGCAATATGCCCAGCGTAGAACACTGCACTCGCGCTTACTCCTGGCTGTCGCCGCGGGAATAGTCCTGGTAACAATGACGGTGACGCCCCATCGGTCTTTCGATGCCCATGCATATCCACAAACTTCATCAGGACAACAACTGCCGGTACAACTGACCTTCGATCCTGTCAAGTCAACTGCGGCTGGCGGCGCCCAGATCGAGAAGAACAAGGTGTACGTCCAGGTCCCACTGCTTGGCTCTGGAATAGAACGGGACTCAGTTGTTGTTGTTGATGGAATGATCGTCGAGATCGAAACTCCCGGCGGGCTCCCCTGGAATTCAGGGTGGTTCGGATCTTCGTTGTTCCTGCGTCCCGCTCAGACACATGCTAACGCATCGTTCGGTATAGATAAGGCCTTCTTCGACCAGGTCAAATCAAGTTCAGCGAAGGTTCACATCTCATTTGCTCTGACAGCGTTTCAAGCCAAAGAAACTCGTCGTATTACGGTTGGGGGTGGTGAGTTTACTGCGCCGGGCAACTCCTGGTGTTCCATATATCCCGAAATCTCCGGCCTTCAGTGCCGCTCACCGCTGATGACCCCGTTTCTGCTTGTAACCACGCTTTCGGAAGAATCGACGTGTCCGCTCCAGGAGAATGAGAAGGCGGCGACTCCGGGCACGATCTTCTCCGCGTTGAACTGGAATCGGGGCGTGGCTCCGGCTGAATTTGGAATCAGTCCGGTCCAGACATTCTCGTTGTACTTTTTTCAGGGCTGGCGAACCAATGAGGAATTTCGCGCAAGGCTGTGCCCCGGAACTCCGTTGGTGTTCGGTCTTCCCAAAGAATCACAGCGAACACGCAGTGAACTCACGATCGATGGAATTCGGCTTATCGACTATCAACTCAAGAATTTCCGGCCATGGTGACACTGCAATCGGCGTCGCGGTGCATTGAGCGATCTCAAGAAACAATTGGAAACATGACGATCGCCCAAACAATCGGCCAGTCGGCTACGTTCAGGTCCGGTTATGTTGCCTTCAGATCGCCCGGAGACTGCTCGTCTTTTCCACGCATGCCTTCTTCTTATCAGTTCGTGTTGTGGAAACGAGAGAGTTTTTTGGTACTGCAGTTCACAGCGGGGGTCCCTCTGGCGGCCACTTGAGCAAGGCAGTCTTCAGGATTAAATCCTCCAGCTTGGAGCCTTGCTTCAAAAGCTGATTAGCCGCATCTAGCTCTGCGCTGCGTCCCGCTATCTTCAACAACGCATGGGCCCCACAGCGACCGGGTAAATATAGCCGTCGTGCGGAACGTGCGCCGCGTTCAGGGCCTGGTCGTGGAAGTTCACGCGGGAGGTGCACTGACGCTGCCGCGAGCCTCCATCACTCCCGGACGACGGACACGGTCTTACGGAATCACTTGCACCTCGGACAATTGCATCGGTACGAGGAGTACTTTCTGGAGAGCTCTCACATCGCTATCCGCAAGGACGCAGAAGCCGTGCTCCGCTTGATGAATTCCACGGGCCGCTTGGAGGTCGACCGCCGGTTGTGTTCGACAACAGCCATAACACTGTGCTCCAGAGTCTCCAGTTCCTCCGCCCCACTGGGGCGTGAGGTGTCGGCATAGTTACCGTAGACGCTCGTCCTTGGGCGATGATCAGCCAGAAGCCCCCGCGAGGCAATGTAGGCAGCGACCAACCATGAGCCTGTCTGTTGCTCATTCGGGCAGATCAGTGAATAGGACTAACTGTGTCGATCCGCGCTCTTCGCATCCTGGCGATCATGCGAATCGGCCCCCCCACCAATACCAGATCTACTGAATCGAACTGGCGACATTGGAAAAGACGTTGTTGGCATTTGAGCCGACGAGCCGAATGGTACCAACTACGAGAACCAGGATCACCGCTAACATAACTGCGTACTCTGCGATGTCTTGGCCTTCGTCAGAGCAGATGATATTTAGCAGATTGGACACGGGACCTCCTTCATCCCCGGGCACGGGCTGTTCCGGAAACACGAGCACTTATAAAGGACATTCTGTGGCCGCCATTATAGTCCCACGAAAGATCTTTTCAATCCCAGCGCGAACAACGCGTTGGACAGCGCGATTTCGTACCACGAATCGGGCTCGGAACAGACACCACGTTCACTCGCCTACTCCGTGCTTTGCCCGTGACGGAATTGGGCTAGACGACTCCGAACGACGAACCGGAGGCTGTCTTCAGCCTAATCCCCGTCCTTGTTTGCAAGTAAACGAACAATCACGCGGCAGATGAGCGTCTAGTGGCGGTAGTAAAACTTTTACGGTGTACCAGAGTGCCATGCCCGTGCGCGAATGGGCCATTCACCCGGGGCGGATGGCCATTTTCGCCGGCCTAATCGACGATATATATTCCGTCGCTAGCTGAGGATTGCAGTCGTTTCAGAATGTGGGGACCAGATACGGAATTTCACTTTGGAGGTCACTGTGGCCCAATCCAAATCTCTGGCGAACGGAAATGAAAGCGTCCGCGTGCTGGTTGCCGATAGCACGCTGTTGACGGGACGGCTGAAGGCTGATGCGTTGAGGCGAGACCGCAGATTCGCCATCACCGATGCGAGCGAAAGCTCTGTCTCAACGGCCGCAAGGCTAATTGTCGAGGTATGACGCAGTTCGCAAAACGCCGTCTGCGGAGCTTATGTTGCTTGAGGGGCGTGGAAGTCAGGTTTGTTGCGCTGGGAACGCCTTATGAGCTTGCGACATTTCGCAATCCTGCTCGGTCTGTTTCGGCTTCTGAAAAGAAAATGAGGAAAGTGAGCGCAATTGGCCAGATAACCGTCCGCCCCCCTACTATCCTCTGCCGATTACGGGAGATAGGTAGGAAGCTGGATTCTGTGACCCTGGCGTTAATGGAAAAAAGAAAAGAACGGTGTCCTATTTCGATTCCGTTTTGGCCAAAGGACTGGCCGACCACAGATCTGCAGCGGTCACAGGCAATCGTGGCCCCGATCACAATCTTGCCGGAGATAAAGATGGTAAAGTATTTCAATTTTACGATCACAATAACCGCTCGTGAGCAAAAGCCGGAGAGTGTCGTACGCATCAAAGGCCACCGCGTTCGGTTCTGGGCCGAGTATTACCCGCATTACGCAGGTACACCTCTGGCGCTGAATTTCGGCTCGATTTGACCAGTATTCGCGCAAGTTAGCCTATCGGCTGCGGAGTGACTACATGGTGCCACAAAATTCGTCTTCTCCTCGACACAAGACAGATGTAATTCACGTGCTCGTCGCCGATAGCACACTCATGGGCAACCAACTGTTGGCTGCCGCACTTAAGAGCGATAGGCATTTCTGTGTGGTTGGAACCGCTGAGACCTCGGAGCAAGTCTTAGCCGCTCTTCGGAGTCCTCTCGACATTGTCGTCATTGGCGCAAGAGTCGGGAGTCGGCACTCAAACGGTTTTCATCTGACCCGTTCCATACGCGCGGCTCATCCCGATGTACGAGTGATTACGCTGTTGGATCGCCCAGAACCCGACTCTGTGGTCGAGTCTTTTCGCGCGGGAGCAAGCGGCGTGTTCTGCCGTGCCGAACCGCTGGAAGTTCTCTGGAACTGTATTCAGAGCGTGTACGAAGGGAAGATCTGGGCGAACAATGATGAACTCAGATTTGTCGTCGAAGCGTTGGCGAGTTCAACTCAGCCCCGACTGACGGCCGCTGGCAATGCGTGTCTGCTCACCCCTCGGGAGCAGAAGGTCGTGAGCCTTGTAGCAGAAGGACTGACGAACGGAGAAATCGCAGACGAACTCAACCTCAGTCAGCACACCATAAAGAACCACCTACTCCGGATGTTTGAAAAACTGGAAGTGTCGACTCGAGTGGAATTAGTGCTTACGGCTTTAGGGCATCCTGATGCGACAAGATCTTACCCCATCCCGCCTGTGGAACCCAGCGACTTTCTCGGAGATAGCGCTCTGTTTGAGTGGTACGCCAGAGCGGCCGAGCATCTGTTCCCGTTTGCCCAATTAAAGGTTGGCGAGATGCACCTCAATGGCCAGGGTACGCCAAAGGACCCTGTTTCCGCCTATATGTGGTTCTCCGTATCCGAGGAGACCGGAAAGAGAATCAGCGAGGCGAGCAAAGCCTGCAGTCAGTCACTCCAGTCGAGAATGAACGCAGCACAGATTGCGGAGGCCGGGCGGCGTGCATCCGATTGGCTCAGGCAACATCCGGGACAATTAAAGCCCTTGAGGCAAAAAACCTCCGGTACGAACCGGCACGCTGATGAACCCGAAAGATCTGACGTCCCCCGTGAAAAACGTTTGGTGGCGGTTTGAGATTAACGTCGGTGATACTGCGCGCGAAGCTAACTTCCACGGCTAACTGAAACCGAAAAACCACATTCCCAGTTGTGTGCAGTCCCCGCTTGCCTTCCTGCCGATCCCAGCGTTGATTGAACTGCTTGTCCGCACGATCCCTCGACAGAAATATGTACCAGTCGGCCCAACCAGTCGGCCCAAAACGACGTGTACAACCCGGGTCAAAGTGGTAGGCACCATTCTGTTAATGGCTGGTGGTCTAACCTGCCCTTTGAGATTGAGCCGATCTGCTCTTGTAGCCAATGGGTTCGCCTCCTATGATCCGTCTCTGTGAAAGCTCGAGCGCCAATGGCCGATGTGATATCTATTCGCGCGATCGGAGATGCCGTGCAGCGGAGAGAATCTGTCCGATTCCACTTACGACTTCCTGTGATCTTCCGATGGAATGACGGGCAAGGTGGTCGGCAACAAAACGGCGGGTTCACGCGCGACATTAGCAAGGACGGATTATTTGTCTATTCTCCTATCCCTCCGCCCCCGGGTGTAACTGTAGAGGTCGAAGTCATGCTTCCTCCGCTCGAGGAATCGGGGCATGGCGTTCGGCTATCGTCAGAGGGCAGGGTGCTCCGCATAGAGCGAAAGGGCGAACATTCTGGGTTTGCCGCCACGGGTGATTTTGACTTACGCAACGCGCAAGGAGCCGAATAAGGATCCGAATGAGGTTTGGAAAATGACTCTCAACAACATCGCCTCACTTCTCACGGCAATTGTAGTGACATGCCCAATCGCGAGCGCACAGGTGGGCCAAGTCGCACAAACGGGCAGCTCGGTCCAAGCGGCACAAGCTGACTTGCTGCAAACTGGCTCGACCGACCCGCAGCTCAAACAGCGAGACCAGCGTTACCGACTGCGGAAGAGTGATGTCATCGAGGTGAAGTTTGCATTCTCGCCGGAGTTCAATCAGACGACTACGGTCCAACCGGATGGCTACATCACTCTCGATCGGACAGGCGCTATCCAGGTGGAGAACAAGACACTCGCAGAGTTGACCGAGAGTATCCGACAAGCGTACCGCGGCATTCTGCATGAGCCCGTAATCACGGTATCGCTGAAGGATTTCGACAAGCCATTCTTTCTCGCTGCCGGACAGGTGGGCAAACCTGGCAAGTATGAATTACGGAGCGACACGACTTTGACCGACGCCGTGGCCATTGCCGGAGGGTTCACCGATGCCTCCAAGCACTCCCAAGTAGTGCTCTTTCGACGCGTTTCAGGCGATTTGGTCGAAGCAAAGGTGTTCAACGTCAAGCAGATGTTAGGGTCGCGCAATCTGCAGGAGGACCCTCATCTAACCCCCGGCGACATGTTGTATGTGCCACAAAACAACATGTCGAAGATACGCCGCTACCTGCCGACGAGCAGCATGGGCCTGTTTTTGAACCCAAATCCGTTCTAAGCGGGAACAGAAGGAGTCTGACAATGCAGCGTGAACCAATCGTCATAGTCGACGAACATCAGCCTTTTACTCTGACGTTGCGGGATGTAGCGGCTGTCCTCTTCCGCCAGCGATGGCTCCTGCTCGCGTCCTTCGTCGTCATTCTCATCGCAGCTGTGGCATCGGGAGTGCTAACACCGACTTACAAGGCGGAGATGAAGATTTTAGTTCGGCGCGGACGTGCGGATCCTGTCGTGACCTCCCAGCCTGAACGCGACGCCCAAGTCGTCCGCGAAGAGATCACCGAATCGGAATTGAACTCTGAAGTCGAGCTGTTAAACAGTCAGGATCTGCTACGCAAGGTGGTGCTTGCCAACAACCTGCAATCGTCAGAGTCCTCTTGGCACTTTCTTGGCAAGTCAAGCGACGATGTAAGAATCGCAAGAGCCGTACGCCAGCTAGGGACGAGTTTGAAGATGGAACCACTACGCAAGACCAACGTGATTTCTGTAACCTTCGAGTCTCGCGATCCCGAACTGGCTGCTCGCGTGCTCAACTCTCTGGCCAGCCTCTACGTGGAGAAACATCTTCAGGTGCACCGGCCCTCCGGCGAGTTCAAGTTTTTTGACCAAGAGACCGCGCAGTTACGCAAAGGACTGGATCTGGCCGAGACGCGCTTGACCGATTTCACCCGTGACGGGGGAGTGGTCTCCGCTCAGATGGAGCGCGACCTCACGTTGCAGAAAGCCAGCGCACTGGAAGCCTCTCTTACACAGACACAGGCCGCAATTGCGGAAACCGAGCAACGTATACAGACGTTGCAGCAGCAGATTGCGTCCATCCCGCCTCGTATGGTGCGGCAAGAGCGTACGTCTGACAATCCGCAGCTGCTTCAGCAGATGAAGTCTACCCTGCTGACTCTCGAACTGACGCGGACGGAGCTGCTATCCAAATTCGATCCGACGTACCGACCCGTGCAGGAAATCGAAAAGCAGATCAGGGATACACGCGCTGCCATCGACGGGGAAAAGGACGCACCCGTCCGTGACGAGACCACCGATCAGGATCCAACCTACGAGTGGGTGAAATCAGAGCTGGTAAAGGCCCAATCTGAACTAAGCGGGCTGAACGCCCGGGCGGCCGCTGACAAATCGTCTCTTGCGAGGTACCGCACTGGCGCCCGCACACTGCAACAGGCGGCTATTACTCAGCAGGACCTGCTACAAACAGCCAAAACAGAAGAAGAGAACTATCTGTTATACCGCCGCAAAGAGGAAGAGGCTCGCATCAACGACGCCCTTGACCGAGGCGGAATCCTAAACGTAGCTATCGCTCAGCCACCGACTGAGCCGGTTCTGCCCGCCCGGTCTTTCTGGCTTTACGGTCTGCTAAGCATGTTCTTGGCCGGCACAGGAAGCGTCGGGTTGGCGTTTACGTCGGATTTCCTGGATCCATCGTTCCGCACCCCAGACGAAGTCGTGGGTTTTCTGGAGTCGCCCGTGTTGGCCTCGCTCCCGAAGAACGGGGTGCACTGATGTTCCTGGAGTACTACGACCTGCTCGAGCAGCCGTTCGGGGTCACGCCGGATACGCGCTTTCTATACCTGAACCATATGTACTGCGAGGCGCTGGCCTCGTTGTGGTACGGCATAAAGGAAGGTCGCGGGTTCGTCGCGCTGGTTGCGCAGCCGGGAATGGGGAAGACCACCTTACTAGTTCAGTTGCTGCAACGCCTCCGCAGCAGCTCCGCGCGGACAGTATTCCTGTTCCAAACGTGCTGCACTTCGCTTGATCTGATTCGTTATTTGCTGCAAGACCTCGATATCTGGCCCGGCCCCGATCTGGCTTCTATGCACCAGCAATTGAACGAGGCACTTGTGCGGGAAGCCCGGTCAGGAAGACAGTTCGTTTTCGTAATTGACGAGGCCCAGAACCTGAGTGCATCGGTACTGGAGACCATACGCCTGCTCTCGGATTTCGAAACTCCTCAAGGAAAGTTAATGCAGATCATCCTTGTGGGCCAGCCGCAGCTAATCAGCACACTGATCAAGCCTGAAATGCTTCAGTTGCGGCAACGAATTTCCGTAACCACGTCGCTTGATCCGCTGGGTCGGGAGGAGGTATCGAAATATGTTAATCATCGGTTGGGGGTCGCGGGGTACCAGGGTGCACCTTTGTTTACCCGCAGCGCGCTCAATCTGATCGCGCTAGAGAGCCGTGGAATCCCGCGCAACATCAATAATCTGTGCTTTGGTGCTCTGTCTGCCGGTTTTGCATTGCGGCGCAAGCAGATCGATTGCGAGATTGTGGAAGAGGTAGCGACTGACCAGAATTTGAGTGCGGTCGAGAGAAGGGTCACAGCATATCCATTCGAGAACGGCTCACGCGAGTGCAACACTGCTTCCCAATCTTTTGCGTCGGCATCGCGGCACAGAGGCCAATCGCCCTCTCTGTCCAGTTGGTTTGGCCGGCAGGTACTGCGGGCTGCGTACGTGACCATCGCCCTCGCAGTATTGATGATAACTGCACCAAGCCTTTCATTACGACTGCGACCGGCATCTGGGGCTCGTTTCCTGCACAAACATGCTGCAGCAAGCGTTCCGAAGGCACAGACCGCAGAAATCTCAGGAGCTATCCAAAACCTAAGCGTCAAGAGGCCAACAGTAGTCGCCCAAGCGGCTGCGGTCCCGAGGGCTTTGGCGAAGGATGGAGTTGTAGTTGTCGAAGCGGGACAGACCCTCCACCAAATCAGCCTGATCTACTTAGGCCGCTACAGTACCGATGTCGTGCAACAAATCCAATCGCTGAACCCACAGCTGCCCGATCCCAACCGCATTGAAGTCGGGCAGCAGATTCGGCTGCCGGTCCAGTGGCGAGGCTCAACCTCCGAGCCATCCGATCATAGCCTAGAGCCGAGCATGATGGCGCTGCGAAAGTGAGTGAACTATGAGCAGGAATTTGGAGGTTCTGGAGCAGGTGCAGCAGGATCGAGAGCTCTTTCGTGTTGCGCCCGTCGCAAACAGAGGACCCGCATACGGCAAGAGGGCGACTGTCAGCGGCCCGGCCTTTGGTATCGACGCGGTCGGACACGAGGGGCTTCTCGCACTGGCACAACGGTTGTTTCTGGCAACTGATGGCAATGCCGATACCGGCCCGCGGCAGGTGGTCTTCTGTGGGATTGACGAGGCTGAGGGCACGAGCGTGTTATGCGTCCAGCTTGGCAGACTCTTGGCGTCCCAAGTGGCGTCGCAAGTCTGCATTGTGGACGCGAATGTGCGAGCGCCGTCGCTGCACCGATTACTCGATGGAGAGTGCTCCGGTGGCCAAAGTTCGCTGCAAGCCGGCCCTCAGGCTCAGCCCGTGCAACAGATCGCGCGCAATCTCTGGCTGATTTCCGGTTACTTGGCCGCCGCCAATGGGGGAGTGACAGCGTCGCTCGACCAGGTTCGATCGCAGATTAAAGAGTTGCCGCCCGAGTTTGCCTATGTGGTCATCAACGCACCGCCGGGTGGGCTGTATAGCGACGCGGCAATACTCGGCCAGTGGGCAGACGGCGTCGTGCTTGTGCTGGAGGCAAATTCCACCCGTCGGGTGGCAGCTCGCAAGGCCAAACAAGCGCTCGAAGCGGCTAACGTGCGGGTACTGGGGACGGTGCTGAACAACCGCACCTTTCCGATACCGGAGAAGATTTATCGCATGCTGTAGTGACAAGTGAGAGGCAAGGCCCGGCGCCCCGCTCGATCCCATTGGGAGTGAGCTACGCGTCGGCTGGAACGCGAGAGCACGGTGGAAATGAACTCGTGGAAAAGTTCGAATGGGACTCAATTGGCGAAGCTATGTCAACTTCACAACTGAACTGGATCAGCGAAACGGCACAGATTCCGGTGCCCACCGCCGAGGATTACCCCTGGTATGCGATCCAGACCCGCGTCCGATTCGAGAAGAAGGTGGCATTCCAGTTACTAGCAAAGGGAATTGAGACATTCCTGCCCTTTATCAAGCAGGTCCACCGCTGGAGCGACCGGCGCCAGGTCATCGAGCTGCCATTGTTCCCGGGTTACGGCTTCGTGCGCATCCCAGCTGCGCCGGACTATCGCCTGAGAGTGCTGCAAACGGTCGGCTTAACTGGGTTCGTCACCATGAAGGGTACGCCGATTCCCGTTCCCGAAAAACAAATCGAAGACGTGCAGCTCCTGCTCTCCAACAGTCTCGCTTGCCGAGCCTACCCATTCATCAATGTAGGGCAACGAGTACGAATCCGCGGGGGCAGCCTCGACGGGGTGGAAGGGATGCTGGTTTCTGAGAACAAGGATCACAGCCTGGTGATTTCCAT
This sequence comes from uncultured Acidobacteriota bacterium, assembly GCA_963717205.1. Lineage (GTDB taxonomy): Bacteria > Acidobacteriota > Terriglobia > Terriglobales > Acidobacteriaceae > Sulfotelmatobacter. The sequence continues at coordinate 20,208 of CAVQVP010000007.1, forward strand.
CGAGTCCATCCAGCGTTCCCTGGCCATCCGGATCGAGGGCTACGACGTGGAGGCGGTTTGAACTCACCCGTTCGGCACAGATTCCGAAACATGAGAAGGAACCGGAATGAACACACCCGCGACCACGATTAGCGAAATGCCGTTCTTGTCGCAAGGCTCCAACGACGAATCGGTTCTTCTGAGCAAAGTAGCTGGCCTTGCGTTCCCCATTCCCGAGCTTTTGTATCGAAAGCTCTACCGATGTCTGAGGTAGAGCGGCTGGAATTTGTACGGCCCCACTGCTGAGCCTGTTTTCGAAAGGATGGATGCTTGGAACGTCACTAAAACGGCAGAGATGTCTCCCATTCCCACGAAGATTCGGTGGCAATCCTTTCCGGATGGAGCTTGGTTCTGGAACTGCCTCTGTTCCCACAGTCACACGCTTCGGCCGCTCGCTCCGCCGCACCAGCCTCGATGAGTTGCCACAGCTTATCAATGTTCTGAAAGGCGACATGTGCTGGTCGGCCCTCGCCCGGAGACGCCTTTCATCGTGGAGCACTACAACGCTCGTCACCGGCAGCGGGTGATCCCCGGTTTGACGGGTCTCTGGCAGCTAAGCGCCGACCGCTCGTTCTTGACCCACGAAAACTTCATGCGTTACCGCGATCGGAAACGATTATGGCTTCGACGTTGTATTTGCGCGCCAGATTGAGGCCTTGGGACGGGCTGAAGATGTTGGCATCAGCATCTCGACAAGCGTTAATTCTCCGAACGTCCTCCAAGGCGTGGCGACAGCGAAGAAGACGGGGCTGCACACGGTGGCGCTGACCGGAGCGGACGGCGGCAAACTCAAGACGGCGGTGGATTACTGCATTTGTGCGCCATCGAACGAAACTCCACGCATCCAGGAGTGCCACATCCTGATCGGTCACATTATTTCAGAATTCGTGGAACAGACCATCTTTCATGAAAAGAGCGGCATTTCTCGATCGTGACGGTGTGATCAACCGGAAAGCCCGAGAAGGTGAATACGTGACTCGCTGGGAGGAAATACAGATTCTTCCCGGCGTGTCTGAGGCGATCGCCCTGCTCAACCGGGCCGGCTTTCGTGTAATTGTTGTGAGCAACCAGCGGTGTGTGGCCAAAGGACTGATCACGACCGCAGATCTTGAAGCTCTACACCGGCGACAGTGCGAGGCGTTGGCGAGAGACGGGGCTACGATCGACGCGATTTACTACTGTCCACATGAAACGCAACCTCCCTGTCGTTGCCGTAAGCCGCAGCCGGGGATGTTACTTGACGCCGCGCGTGATCATGACATCGACCTCGGTGCGTCGTGGATGATCGGCGACTCCAAGGCTGATGTCGAAGCGGGCAAAAGTGCCGGATGCAACACGGCCCTGCTTGCTGGGGGTGAAAGAGGCGCAAAGGAAGAGGCTGGCACGGTCGCGGCGTCGCTACTCGAGGCGGTTCAACACATTCTGCAGCTTGAGGAAGTCGTCGCGGATCGTAACCCTCACGCGAAGAACCGAGTTCGCATCTGAGTCAGAAAGATTGATGAGCACCGATTTGGTTCCATGTTGTCGGCTGACCCGAAGGAGTAAATGCCACGGTTTTTGGTTGGCCGGACCGAACATTCTGGCCGACAATAGCCGGGTACTCCTGCCGCCAGTTCAGCTCAAGGAGCGTCTCGCACAACTCCGCAACGAGTTTGAGTACATGCTGATCGATGCCCCGGGAACAAGTGTTTGCGGCGATGCCCAGTTATTGGGCCAGGTTGCCGATGCTGCCATTCTTGTCATTGAGGTCAATTGCACGCGCCGGCTGACCGCGCGCAAGGCAAAAGAGGCTCTCGATGCGGCTGTTGTTCGGCTGTTGAGAACCGTGCTGCACAACCGGTCGTTCCCGATTCCGGGAGGGCTCTACAAGAGACTCTAGGTCTCGTTACGGAACCACCGCTCCCGCATGTATGTCCACCCCGGCATCGCCTCCATCAGGTCAGTGGTGGGAGTTTCATCTTTTACGATCGGTGAATGGACCTTGACACTGGATTCATCGACTAGGTTTCTGACCGTGTAATCTGATGTCTTTTGTAGCCTAACTTTGTTCGTGCCTTTCTGCGCGTAAACCGCCAGTCGATGGTGACCCGTAGCGGTTGATTCTGCGGTTCCAGGCCCTGGCTTCCCGCTGCAGGTAGCCCGGGGATGGGATTCTTCGCTGGCCCAAACAGTGCCGGGAGAACAGTCTGATTTCAATCTCCGCCTGGCTGCACACCGGGAAGAAGAGCAAAAGCAGAATCTCCCGAACGTGGTGAGAGCGGTCAACGAAGGCAACGGAGATAGCGCGCTGCGCTGGGTGCTGGTGGGCGGGGGTGAGGAATGGTAGCTGCAGAGGGCGAAATTGCCTCGCGGTAGATACAAAACATGACCCTGCAGCCACTGCAGTCTGTCGCGACGCTGTCACATCGGAATTCCTTGGACTGGCGGGCCCATGACGGGCAAAGGCCTGATTCGCCAAGGCGCGAGCAGACGGAGGCGAGTATTGTCTCCAACGCGCACGAGCAGTTGACCAAGAAGAAGATTCTGCGGGTGACACATGAACATTGAAACAGAAACATTGGTTCAAACGCACGTCGACTCAGGGCTCTACGCGCGCTGCCTCAAACGGGTGTTTGACATCCTGCTGACCCTATTGGCAGCTCCGGTCATTTTGCCCGTCTCTTTGCTGATAGCAGCTCTTATCAAGCTCGATTCCCGCGGTCCAGCCCTCATTAAAGTGAAGCGCCTCGGACAGAATCACAGCACGTTCTATAAATACAAGTTCCGTACCATGGTGGTTGACGCGGAGAAGGTCCTGCAGGAGTTGCTCGCCTCCAATCCTGAGCTCCGAACGGAGTACGAGGCGACCTATAAGATCCAGAACGATCCGAGGATTACGCGCTTTGGCCGATTGCTGCGTAAGACCAGCATGGACGAGTTGGCGCAAGTATTGAACGTAATCCGGGGCGAAATGAGCTGGATCGGACCTCGAGACATCCTGGCCAAGGAGTTGGAGATGTACGGCGAACACGGAGAAAGGTTTGTATTGGTAAAGCCTGGAATCACAGGACTCTGGCAGGTGAGCGGGCGTTCCCGGCTGCCTTACTCTGAGCGGGTGCGCTTGGACATACACTATATCGACCACCTCTCTCTATCGCTCGATCTCAAAATTCTTTTTCGCACCATTCCGGTGGTGGTCCTCGGCGATGGCGCCATATAGAAACGTTGGATGGGGGACAAATGAATATTCTTTTAACTGGTGGCGCCGGCTATGTCGGCAGTGTGTGTGCGGAGCAGTTATTAGCCCAGCGGCACGAGGTTGTAATCCTTGACAACTTAAGCACCGGACATCGGGAGGCTGTTCCACCGGAGGCGATTTTCGTTGAAGCGGATATGGCTCAGAGCGAGGTTGTCTCCTCAGTCATAGCCCAGCACCAAATCGAAGCCGTGATGCACTTCGCGGGCGAGACTCTGGTCACGAAGTCAATGACCGATCCCCGGTGCTACTTCGAAAACAATTTGCGGAAGAGCATTGCGTTCCTGGACACGGCCATGCAAGGTGGGGTGAACAAGATTATCTTCTCCTCGACAGCGGCAGTTTTTGGCGAACCTGTGCGTTCTCCGATCGACGAGACTCATTCGACTCAGCCGATCAACGCTTATGGCGAATCGAAGCTGATGTTCGAGAAGGTGCTGTCTTGGTATCAGCGCGCCTATGGCCTGCGCTATATCGCCGTCAGGTATTTCAATGCGGCTGGGGCGAGTGCGCAACGCGGAGAGGCCCATTGGCCGGAGACACACCTCATCCCCCTGCTGATGCAGGCGGCGCTGGATGACAGCAAGGAGTTCAAGATTTACGGCGACGATTACCCTACCGCGGATGGCACCTGTATTCGCGATTACGTTCACGTGCTCGACATTGCGCAGGCACACATCCTCGCCCTGAAGGCCCTGGGCCTGGGACGTTATGGCGTCTACAACATAGGTTCGGGGTGTGGTTATTCAGTCCGCGAAGTTCTGAAAGCAGTCGAAGCGGCCGCTGGGAAAAAGCTGCGCGTGAAAGTCGCGTCGCGGCGGCGGGGCGATCCTGCGGTTTTGGTTGCAAGTCACGAAAAGCTGGTCTCGGATCTCGGTTGGAATCCGCAATTCTCGGATCTCACAGAGATCGTTCGTAGCGCATGGGACTGGCAGTGCCGCCACGTGTACGGATAGTTGGTGACCTGAGTCGCGCTGTTCTCTGAAACTGCCACGGTCTGTCAAAGGAAGAAGCACACTATGGCCTATTCATTTTTTTGCAACAAGATATGTGACATTTCGAACTATTTCACTGGGGTCGAAGAAGCCCTGGAAAGCATGCCGCGCGAGGTGATCGGACAGGTGATTGACATCCTGCTGACCGCCTACACGCGGCAGCGCACAATCTTTATCTGCGGCAATGGAGGCAGTGCCGCGCTTGCCTCACATCTGGCCTGCGATCTGGGCAAAGGCCTTTCCGATCTTGTGTCGTATCGGATGCGGGTACTCTCGTTAACCGATAACGTTCCGCTAATAACAGCGTGGGGCAACGATACGGCCTATGCGGATATCTTTGCCGAACAGCTGAAGAACTTCGTACAACCCAGCGACGTGGTGCTCGCCATCAGTTGCAGCGGCAATTCTCCAAACGTGCTGAACTGTCTGCGCACGGCCACGGAGGCTGGCGCGATTACTGTAGGGTTTACCGGCTTTCAAGGCGGAAAGATGAAGCAACTCTGCGACAGATGCGTCATCGTGCCCTCCGATAGCATGCAGATTATCGAGGATCTACACGTGATCATCGCGCATGGGATGTATACCATCATGCGCAACCGTCTTCGGCAACTCGATATATGGCAGCCGATACAAGAGCAATCTGGGGCTCACGCCGGCGCAACCATGAAAGGCTCGAGCGAATGAGGCAGCTGGGAAGATATCGCAATTGATTGAAAAAATGTGAAGTAATCAGCGCCGTATGAAAATTCTTATCACCGGCGGGGCAGGATTCATCGGATCGCATTTTGCGGACCGCTACTTGCGCGAAGGATGGTCGGTTCGTGTGATGGACTCGCTTCAGCCGAGAGTCCATCCTGAAGGTACCCCGAAGCATCTTGCAAAGGACGTCGAGTTCCTGCAAGGGGATGTGCGCGACCGCAGCGACTGGGAAAGAGCGCTGGATGGCGTCGATTGCGTATCTCATCAAGCCGCCTACCAGGACTATGAAACAGATTATGGGCAGTTCAGCCACACGAACGTGGTTGGTGCGGCGTTGCTCTTCGAGGTCATTGCGGCCAAGCGGTTGCCGGTGCGGCGCGTGGTAGTAGCTTCATCACAAGCTGTGTACGGCGAAGGCCAGTTCACGTGCTCCGAGCACGGTCTGATTTTGGCAAATCCGCGGCCGCTCGAGCAGCTTCAACATGGGCAGTGGGAAGTTCGCTGTCCCCGATGTGGCCAGGTAATGGGACCGGCGCTGCTGGATGAGTCTTGGCCTGATCCGCTCAGTCCCTACGGAACTTCGAAGTATGCGGAGGAAATCACCAGTCTTAAACTCGCCGCGCAGGTTGCGATCCCATGTGTAGCGCTACGGTATTCCATTACCCAAGGGCCACGTCAGTCGATGTTCAACCAGTACTCCGGTATTGCGCGAATCTTTACTCTCAAGCTGGAACGCAATGAAGCGCCAATTGCGTTTGAAGACGGCCTTCTGCAGAGGGACTACGTGCACGTGCAGGATGTAGTGGATGCTAACTGGCTAGTCACTAGCGACGATCGCGCCATTGGGCAAGCATTTAACGTGGGGAGCGGCACTCCCACGACCGTGTTGGAGTACGCGCGCCGTTTGGCAGTCAAGATGGGAAAGGACATTGAGCCCGTGGTGCCTGGCATCTTTCGACTAGGGGACGCCCGCCACTCGGTCTCCTCGGTGGCGAAGCTGCGCCAACTGGGCTGGCAGCCCAAGCATAATCTGGACTCGATTCTGGAAGACTTTCTGGGATGGGTGGATACCCTTGGCAGCCTCGACCGCTTCTCTTCCGACGCGCACGACCAGCTTCTGAAAAGAAGAGTTTTACGGATGAGCGAAGCCCACTGAATAAACGCTTAAACCTAGGCTTCTAGCGGTGTGCAATGCGGATGGCTGGATTGGCGAACCGCTGGAAAGTTTCCGACCGTTGGACTGTGGAGCACCCGGGTGGTACCACTATTGACTGTTTTCGCAGGTTGCTCCTTGCCTATCTCGTTTACGGAACCAACAAACAAGAGCTGTAGTTGAGTGAGGGACAGATGAGGCGACAACTCCGCTTATGGATACTGCTTGCGGATCTGCTCTGGATCTCGATGGCTTATCTCCTGACTTATAGAGTCCATTTTGGCTTCTATTGGTACGATCTGCCCGAGGCAGGCTGGCATCCAGTCTATCTGTTTGTTTTGATTACTACGCTGGCGCTTTGGGCTGTCCTCTACTTCCGTATGAAGCTGGACGGCTTCAGTGAGGGTTGGGACGTGCCCAGCATGTGTTCGAGGGTGGCCGGAGCGGTGCTCTTGTGCTTGTCCTTTCTGGCTACACTGTGTTTTTTCCAGAAGCAATACTATTCCCGTCTGTTTCAGGTCGGGTTTGCCGCCCTGCTGTTATTGGGTCTGATTCTTATCCGTGTCTGCTTCCGATGGTTCATCGCCGTACGCCGTCGCGCCGGAGCTTCGCGGCGGATCGTGATTCTGGGGTACGGACGCATCGTCAGAGAGGTAGCAGACAAGATTTCCCAACACCCGGAGTTAATGTGGGAGGTGATTGGCTTCCTTTATCCCTCCGACGTTGAGGCAGAGAACGGCCCAACCGACCTAGCAAAGGACAGGACTTCAGCGCAGACGCTGGAGGTCTTGGAGCTTCTGCAGAAATGGCGCGCGCAGGAGCTGATCGCAATCCTTCCACAGTTGGGTGTGGAAGCCCACAAGCTAATCGAGCGTTGTCGAAAGGCGGGGATGACCGTCAGTATCGTGCCCCAAAGCAACGAGCTTTATGTCTCGAAGATCAAGCTGCAAGAAATTGGGGGGGTACCGCTGTTGTCGCTGCAAGAGCGCGACGCGCGACCGGCCGCTCTGTTCGTCAGGCGAACCATGGACTTGGTGTTGGGCACGGTTCTCTTGGTGATCGTCAGTCCGTTCCTCGTGTCTGCGGCGATTGCTCTGTACTGGCGCAAGCACCGGGTATTTGTGGCCGTTGATCGTTGCGGTAAGGATGGCTGGCCGTTCCGCATGTACCGACTGAACGTGAACCGAGACGACCCAGGTATGAGGGGTTACGAACGTCTGTTGTCGCGGCTGAGCCTGACTGAGCTGCCGCAACTGTTTAATGTATTGTGTGGCGAAATGTCGATAGTAGGGCCGCGCCCCGAATCGCCCGAGCGAGTCAAACACTATTCGGACTGGCAGCGCCAACGGGTGACTGTCAAGCCCGGTCTGACGGGCCTAGCTCAGGTGCACGGCTTACGCGAGCAACACTCCTCGGAAGAAAAGTCCAAATTCGACATGCAGTACATACTCAACTGGTCGCCGTTCGGAGATCTGGCGCTATTTCTGCAAACTGCCTGGACACTGGCGATTCGTCTGTCGAGACGCGAGCCGACATCTATCGACGGGAAAGTCGAAAACGCGAGACGCCCCACTATAGCTTTTCAGGGGAACCCCAATGTTGATCGTGCGTAGTCCTGTTCGAATTAGTTTCGCCGGCGGCGGAACAGATCTGCCAAGTTATTACGAGCAGTTTGGTGGCGCCGTGCTCAGCACCACAATTAACAAGTACTTTTATTCGGTGTTGCAGAAGCGAGACGACGGCAAGGTTCAGGTCATCTCCTCGGATTTACGTGTTGTCGAAACCTGGCAAGATATTTCCCAAGCGAAGGTTTCGGACACGGATTTGGCAATCCCGCTTGCAGTGCTGAAAGAGTTCGGGTGTGAGGTTTCCGTCAACCTGTTTCTCGCGTCCGAAATTCCAACAGGAACTGGTCTCGGCTCCTCCGCCAGTGTGTGCGTCAATATACTGAAAACGATGGCGACCTACCTAGGGCAGCCATTCTCGAAGTACGACCTGGCGGAGCGCGCGTTTCACGTCGCCCGTAATGTGCTCGGGAAGTCGGTGGGGAGACAGGACGAGTACGCCTGCGCCTTCGGGGGGCTGAATTTAATTACCTTCCGTCGCGACGGGTCCACCTGGGTGGAATCGGTCTATCTTGAACCGCCCCTGCTGCGCGAATTCCAGAACAGCCTCATGCTGTTCTATACCGGCGCGGCGCACCATTCATGGACGATACTGCAGCAAGAGGAGAATTTTATCCGCAACGATAACGGCTCGACGATTAAGTCGCTCCATGCCATCCGTGCCCTCACCGAGGAGATGCGCACCGCCCTGATCCAAGGCAATCTGCTAGAGTTTGGCGCGTTGTTGCATGAAGGATGGGAAAGAAAGAAGACGGTCGCCAACGGAATTTCCAATGAGCGCATCGATGAGGTTTACGGCCTTGCCCGCCAGAACGGTGCGCTTGGCGGCAAGATCACCGGCGCCGGGGGGGGCGGATTCCTGTTGCTGTTTTGTCCTCAGAAGAGCCAGCAGAACGTGCGCAATGCTTTGAAAAATTGGGGTGCTCGTGCGATGGAGTTTGAATTCGACCTGCACGGCGCGCAAGTGCTGGTGAACGATCCCTTTATCGACTGCGACAAACGAGGCGGGATGCGCTGGACTTTCAATCCTGTATCGCACGCAGACCGCTCGCACCAAACGCAGACGGCCGCGTCGTCTCACTCCACAGATTCGCGCTGACGCCTTGAGACGCACCGGTTTCTCTGGGTTGCTACGCTCCTTACCACTATGAAAGCATTTCTCTTGTCCGCAGGTCATGGGACCCGCTTGTGGCCCTTGACCGATGTCATTCCCAAGTGTCTGGTCTCCGTCCGTGGCGTGCCCATGCTACAGATATGGCTCGATATTTGCCATGAGTTCGGGATTGACGAGTTGCTCATCAATCTTCACGCTCACGCGAATCAGGTTCGCGAATTTCTGAGGCGAAATAGCAACGGCATACGCATACGCATCTTTGAAGAGCCCGTTCTGCTGGGCAGCGCAGGCACTTTGCGCGAAAATCGTGAATGGATAGGTTTAGATCCTTGCTTCTGGGTCCTCTATGTAGACGTGCTTACTACGGCGAACTTGAGCCGGATGCTGGAGTTTCACCAGCAACATGGTCAAGCTGCAACGATGGGTGTCTGCGAGGTTGCTCAACCCTCACGCTGCGGCATTGCCGGTACTGATGAGCAGGGGATTGTGCGCAGTTTCGTCGAAAAGCCCCAGGTGCCCACCAGCAATCTCGCGTTTTCGGGCTTGCTGGTAGCGACGCCACAACTGCTTGACGTCATCCCCGATAAGGTTCCGGCGGACATCGCCTTTGATGTCCTACCTAAGCTCGTCGGGCGCATGGCGGCATATCATATCTCCAACTACCTGATTGACATCGGTACCCCGGAGACGTATAGCGCTGCGCAGCAAAGTTGGCCTGGCGTTTCTCAAAGCTATAAATGACCCTCCCCGCGGGGTCGTCGCAGCGAAGGTCTTAGTCAAATCACTCGATACATCCCTTAGCATTCATGTGAGTTGTTCCAGTCAAGTGGGGAGACGGATTGTTTTGCGGATAAGCATTGGGTTTCCGGTTTACGGCAGTATTGGTTTGGCAAGGGCGGCTATCAGCGGTGAGCCGCGCCGGCGTAGGCTCTGCATGTAACTGGCGTCATCGTAGGGGATCGCATCTTTCCAGCAACGAAAGGCAACCCGGATCCACTTGAATGCGAAGGCACGGACGGCAGCGTGGTGGCCTTTCCGCGGTCGCGCTGCCGCTGAGAGTAGGCGTAGGCCCAATCACAGAAGCCGATGCGGTGCGTCGCCCCTTCGTGAAACGTCTGGCGGAGAAAGCACGGACAGGTCCAGCGAACGTGAACCCATTCGGACTTGCTGCTGCGTTCGGTAATGGGAGCAATCGCGCTGAACGTCTGTAAATCAGCTGCGCTTTGATAGCTGTCCCTCTGCGATCCGAATGCGGCCGACAGGCGCGGCACCAGAGCCGTCCCGGCGCCGGGAAAAGAATCAAAGATAGCGAAATCGGGATGCTTCGCCACCGCCTGTGCTATCCCGGTCGAAATTTTCGATACCCTCTCGCACGGTTGCGATCAGTTCCACCAGGACGTTCGTCATCGCCTGCGCGGCCTGGATCAGAGCCTTGTCGCTGACTGCGGGAACTGCTTGGCGGATCTGATCCAGCCGCCGTTCGCTCAACTCCAGACTCCGGCAGTTGTGGGCGGTGAAGAAGGAGCGTACCGTGTCCGACCGCGCCCTTTCGAGCGGCTCCAAGAGCGGGCCATCGCTGGAGCAGCGCGCCCACCAATTGTGAATCGACCGTGTCAAACCAGTTCAGCAGTTGCGGAAAGTACAGCTTCAGTTGCGCGGTAAGCCGGTTGGTTTGCCGGGTTCTCTCGTTTCCAAGCCTGCGACGTCCTTCGACCAGATGCTGCATCAGACGGGTTTGTTCACTATCCGGCTGAAGACGGCGCAAACGGGCGCGATGATGGACGAAAAGGTCCAGCAGCAGCTCGGCATCGCTGGGATCGACTTTGGCTCCGGAAGGAACCAACAGAGAGCTTCCGGTCGTTCAAGTGCACGACCCACCCAATATTGCCGAGAAGCAGCACGCTAGCCCCAAGCGCGTAACCATCCTTAGTGGCGTCTCTGTTCTTCCACAGCGCCCTGGGATTTCTTCTCATGCTGCTGGAGGCAAATTGGCTAGTCTTGATCCTTCTGACAGGAAGAAGTTGCTTGCTGCGGAACAATTCGAGGCACCCGTACCCGCATTATGGTTGCGCGACAGCATGCTGATCGCCTGGATGGCATGCCTGGCTGCCGCCGCGGGAGTATACAATCCTGCCCTGGCCGTCGCCAGCCTTGCCGTCCTTTTCGCCGGTCTCATGATCGGCGACCATGTGGGGCTAGTTTTGCTTCCTCTGCTCGTTGTCATGCCGCTGGACCTCCGAATTGACATCGGTTCCCAACTCGTTTTCCTGGATCTCGTATATGGCATTCTTGCCATTCCGCTCCTGCGGAAGCTCTTTGCCGAACGTCGTAAAGTCAATCTATGGCCACTCGCTCTCACCGGCTTCATTGTCATGGCCGTTATGACCACATATAGCAGGTCCGAGAAAGTGTCGTGGCTGTTGGAGAGCGGTCTGCGGCTGGCGATCGTCCTTATCTTCGCCACTGCAATAGCGAGCTATGGCAAAGCGGAGAAAATCATTCTTGCCGCCGGTTGGTCCGTGCTTCCAGCGGTGGGCTACGGCATCTACCAAATGGTGATCGACGGCCGCGGGCCGGTTGCTGATCTCTTCTCCGGCAAATCGGAACCCACCGACCTCTCGCTCGAGTGGACGGGACGGCCCTTCTCGACCCTCGGCCAGCCCAACCTGTATGGAGGTTACTGTGCCATCGTCTCCGCGATGCTTTTGCCCGTGATCATTCGTTCCGCGAATGGGCGCAGGCGAAAAATGGCCGCTGGGCTCACATTCCTGGGAGTCATCGGATTGCTTTCGTCCAATTCGCGCGGCGCATGGATGGGTTTTGCCGCGGCTATCGCAATCCTCACTTTTATGGGATATCTGCGGGCGAAGTATTTGCTGGCAGGGATCGCGCTCGTGGCGTTGATCTTGTGTGCGCTCAGCGCCCTAAACCTCGCCGGCCTTGCCCATGCGAGCGACTTCGGAGAGCAGGCAACCGGGGGCCGCATCGAAGTGTGGGGGGTGGCGTTGCTCGTGTTCGCCAACCATCCGTTCATAGGTATCGGTTGGATGAACTTCGCGGAACTCCTTCCCTCGGTTACCGACTGGAGGTATGGCGCTGGAATGCATGCGCATGACATCTATCTGTCCATTCTCGCCGAAACCGGCCTCATAGGATTTATACTGTTCTTCGCGCCGATCGTCATTGTATTGATGCGATCGGCGAGGAGGTCCCGTTCAGACATCGCCGCCCTCGCTGGCCTTTTGGGACTCACGGTTTTTCTTGTGCACGGTGTCGTGGATTCAATGTTTTACGGCCCGCAGCTGATGTTAGCATTTGGAGTGGCACTGGGACTCGCGTCCAGAGCCGATTTCTGGCAACGAAGTTGGTGTCCTTCCGCCGTAATCGAACAGCGGCGTGCCTGACGCCTCTGACTCGCAATTCCGAAGCCTAACATCGCCGCCATCGTCGATAAGGAGATTCCTACTTATGGGAGATTCCTACTTATAACTGTTAAATCTCTATTTGAGAAAACGTCGGCTAAGCGCCTGGTCGCACGTCAGGATAGCTTCGAGGCGGCAGTCAGAATCGTGGCATGTGGAAAATCCTTGACATAGGTTGCGGAGAATCGTTTCGCTCTCCTTGGTTCTCCCGCGATCTAGATGTGACTGGAATTGATCTCCGGCCAATCAAAAAGGATCAGTGGCTTTACGATAATTTGTGTGCTGCGATGCTACTGATCTGCCATTTGCAGATCAAAGTTTCGATTTGGCCTTCTCCAATTCGCTTATCGAGCGCTTGCCCAGCCGCGAACTGCAGCAAACATTCCCTTCAGAAGTCGCGACTACTGGATTCAGACTCCGAATATCGACTTTCCAGTTGATCCGCATTACCTATTACCTTTTTTTCAGCATCTTCCGCGCAAACTGCAGGAGTTATCGCGTATAAGATCTCGGGAAGTCCACTAATCGGGAATTACTACATAACTTGTGGATTCGGTATTGCGGATGAATACCGTTTTCAAACTGTACTTGGACTGAACGCGCGAGCTCTTGAACGTGTATTTCCCGGCTGCACCGTGCCATATCAATGATTCGCCGGTTTGTCGCAGAGTATTGTGGCCGCTCGTTTGCCTTAGCTCGGCAGGCAAGATGAATTTCTCGGGTGGAATGCCGTGACGATTAGATCCTCGATTTGAAGTAACTCGTGGCATTTAAGTCGACGCTCCAAACTTGGTACGAAACGCAGCCAGCCTAAAGGGACGAGGAGGTGCATTCTCGCCTGCTGCTGGCGGAAATGAGATTCTTCTTCTATGGCCAGAATTCTGTTTATCACGCACCATCCCAGGGAGGACGCGGGCTCAAGATACCGGGTCTACAACTTCCTGCCATATCTGGAAGCGGCCGGACATACCTGCACTGTCCGCCCCTTCTCGACGGTGCGCCTCCTTCGCGCCTTGCGCCGGGGGGAGGGTCCCGCAGTCAAGGTGCTGCACGTTGTCTTCTGTACCGTCCGGAGGATGCGCGACGTTTTGGAGGCAGGCTCCTACGACCTGGTAGTGATCCACAGGGAGGCTTATCCCTTCTTCGCACCATTCGTTGAGAAGCTTATCATGGCGCGATGCAGGCAAGTTGTCTACAGCTTTGACGATGCGGTCTACCTGGGGCACGGAAATACTCGTGGCCTCCGCGACCCGCTCCTCTACAAGATAAAGTACGGCCCCGGGTTCAATGAGGTGATCCGCGGCAGCAAGCTTGTGCTTGCCGGCAGCCAGGCCCTGGCCGACTATGCGCTTCAGTTCAACGCCAATGTGGTGCTGGTTCCCAACGTCGTGGACCTGCGGACATATACTTACAATCCTCGCCCTGTGAACTCGCGGGAGCCGATCACGGTGGGATGGCTTGGCAGCGACTCCACATCTCCCTATCTAGCCGCCATGGAGCCTGCGCTCAAGCGGCTCGCGGACCGCAACCGGGGCCGGTTGCGTTTCCGCTTCTTCGGCGATGCGAAGCTAAAGATGGATTTGCCGGACTGTCAGGTGCTGCCCTTCCGCCTCAGCTCCGAGATTCAGGACCTGGGCATGCTGGACATAGGTCTCATGCCCATGCCAGACACGCCCTGGACGCGCTGCAAGTGCTCGTTCAAGGCAATCCAATACATGGCCGTTGGCGCGGTCTCGGTGGTCTCCCCCGTTGGCATGGCCAAGTCTCTCATTGAGCACGGTGTCGATGGCTTCCATGCCACCACCCAGGATGAGTGGTACGAACGACTGCAGGAATTGGTGGACGATCCCATGTTGCGCCGGCGCATGGCTGACCGCGCCCGCGCCAAAGTGGTGGAGAACTACGCCATCCAGTCCTGGGGCCCGAAATTCGCAAGCCTAATCGAGCACAAACTGGAACCCGGGGTGCGCCCCGTCTGCCTGGAGCATGCCTGATGGAGGGCCCATCGGTCTCTTTCCTGCCTTGTCAGTGATGCGTCGCTTAGGGGTTCATTAGGGAAGGCAGGTCGCCAGACGGTTGCCGAGGGGTACTCTCTTCAAGCGTGAGGACCTAGGCTTGTATCGTTGTTGGAATCCATTTAGGAAGGTAACCATACAGCAGCGGAGGAGGTACGGGAGTGTGTGTAACTAGGATGCGGATCGCATTTGTAGGCGGGTTTGCCTGGGAACCTTTGGGAACGATCAGAGTACGCGCCTTTCCGATTGCTGTTGAACTTGCAAGACTTGGTCATGAAGTCGCCATCTTCCTCCCGCCATATGACAATCGTTCGTACTCAGGTAGGCGGTTCGAGTCCGAGGGTGTGAAGATTATTAACGTCAAGATTCCTGCTACCTGCGTCGGATATCCGCTCGTACTTGGAAGTTTAATCAGATCTGTTCAGCGCTTTCAGCCAAGCATAGTTCACGTCTTTAAGCCAAAAGGTTTTGCCGGTGCGGCGGGCGCCGTGTTGTTGAAGTTAGGCCTGCCGGTGGTATTGGATTGTGACGATTGGGAAGGATGGGGAGGATGGAACGACCTTGCATCGTACCCCCGGTTAGTCAAGGACTTCATCGATTTCCAGGAACGTTGGCTGATGCGAAAATGCTTGGCAGTTACCGTGGCCAGCCGTGCATTAGAACAACGTGCTAAAGCGGTCCGGGGGGATTCGTGTGTTTTCCTTGTACCGAATTGTGGGGTTTCGGTCCAGCAAGTTCCAATGCAGGACAAAGTGGCTGCATTAGACCGCTCAGCTGAGCGCGCAGCATTTGGTTTGCCTGTGGATCGGCGAGTAATTTTTTACCGCGGGCATTTCGAGGCGGCGGATGATTTGAATTTCTTATGCAGAGTATGCGCCAACGTGGCACGCCGGTGTGGAGCGATTCTACTGTTTCTGGGAGAAGGGCCCGAGTTGGCTCGGGTACAGGCGTTCCTCGCCAAGCAGAATATTGATGTTCGGTATTTACCCCCGGCGACAACATATGAGCAGTTTCTGCGTGCGGTTTCCGTTTCCGACATAACCGTGTTCCCATATCCCGACAGTCCGTTCTACCGGTCCAAGTGTTCAACGCGGATTATTGACTACATGGTTATGGCGAAACCGGTCGTTACAACTGCAGTGGGCATGAACCTAGAGTATATCGGGGATGGGGAGAGTGGGATTCTGGTGCCAGCAGGAGATGACGCCCGGTTCGAGGAGGAGATGGAAAGATTAGTTCGTGATCCCGGACGATGCATTCTCCTTGGACAGAATGCGCAACGGCGGGTCCGCGAGCGGTTTTCCTGGAGTGGCGGTCCTCTTCAGACTTTCCTAGACATCTATCAGAAGATTCTAAGGTCGCCTTCTCAGCAGAATTTGTGGTTTGATTCATTGCTGTCCAAAATAAACCGTTAGCTCTTGCGGCTTGAGGGGTATGATTGCGGGCTGATCCCCGTTACTCTGAGGTGGGCTCCAGGACAGGGCCACAAACAGAGACGAAAGGATCAGCCATGACTCAAGTATGCCGGCAGCGGTCACAGTTGTGGCAAAGGCGAAATGTCTGTATGGAGTGCCGCCTGATGTGCCGGCAGCTGCGTTGACCGCAGCCAGCAGCATCCTTTTCCGACGGCGCGCAGCCCTGCGTGGCAGCGATGCAAATGTTGTCTACCTGCCTAATTATCTCTCGCAGATTGCGAAGATCGACCAGTTCAGCAACCTCGACCAGACGCGCCTATGATGGAGCAGGAAACTCAAACTCAGGCGAAATCCAGCAAGAGGTCGGGCCTTCTTGATGACGAGCACCTGTCCGCCGGTGGCAAAATCAAGCGTAACGCTGTCTTCAATGTTCTTCGCATCGTCATCGCCGCGCCTATCCTGCTCCTGCTGACGCCATACATTATCCACCGCATCGGGGCGCGCTTCTTCGGCATCTGGGCCGTCCTCTACGCTATCGCCAATCTTACCTCGCTTGCGGACTTCGGCCTGGTCGGCACGCTGAGCAAACACGTTGCCGAATACTGGGCCAACCGTGATTATGTCCGTCTGAACAAACTGATGAGCACCGGGGCCGTTCTGTACGGCACAATAGCAATCCTCGCCTCCACGGCGTTGGCGCTGCTGCAAAAGCCGGCTTTCTTCGCGTTGTTCCCCAACGCCCCGGCGTACGGCCCGCAGTTGGTCCACGCCTACTACCTCCTTGTTCCCGTTGTTGCCTTTAACATCCTGAGCTTCCCCTTCGTCTCGATCACCACCGGCCTGCAGCGCATGGACATCACGAGCGTTCTTTCCTCGGCCAACCTTGGATCGGCCGCCATTCTCAGTTTTGTGTTTCTCAATGCGGGGTATGGTATGACCGGCCTGATGGCCGCGACCCTAACCGGGTCTATCATCGCGTTCGCGGCAAACCTGCTGATCGTGCGCCGCCTGGTGCCGATGCTCAAAGTCAGTGTGCGCAATGTAACCTTCGGCGAAATGAGCAAAATTCTCGCGTTCAGCTCGCAGCTCTACGTCATGCAGATCGCGGGTGCCATTCAGAACAACGTTGAAAAGTTTCTGCTGGCGCGCATGACCGGACCACTCTACGCAGGGTGGTACGATGTAGCCAGCGACATTTCCCTCAAGGTGCGTGGCGTGCCAAGTCTGATGCTTAGTCCTCTGCTCTCGGCAGCCTCCGACCTGCACGCACGGAAGGATGAAGCCCGTCTTTCCAAGCTCTATCGGCGTGCCCACAAGTATCTCGCAATGATCGGCGTTCCATTCGTCGTGTGGACCATCGCGATAGCAACGGTTTTTGTTCTTCTTTGGCTTGGCCCCACGTTCAGTGGGGTGGTACTGCCCATCCGCGTGCTCGTGGTAGTACAGTTCCTCAATGTGACCACAGGCCCAGGCGTCTGGATCCTCTTCGGCAAGGGGTACGCGCGTCCCGCTACGCTCGCCTCCGGCGTCGGCCTAGTGATCAACCTGGTCGCCAGCAGCCTGCTGATCTGGCGGTTCGGTTTTGCTGGGGCCTTCCTTGGAATCACAATCGCGAACACGTTCTCATCCGTCTGGTATTTCATACTTTTCCACAGGTACACCAAATACGCGTTCTGGAGCCTTTTCCAAACGGCGTATTTCAAACCGATCCTGTGCAGTACCCTCCTCGCCGTATCTATGTCGCTCTTGTGGCCGCCCGCAGTCAGGTGGTCCAACCTCGCCCTTCGCACCGCTGTCTTCGGGGTGCTCTACTTGGCGGCATTGCTTCTTACTCGCTTCTTTGACCGTTTCGACCTAGACCATATACCCAGCCGCATCCGCGTCTCTGCGCTCGGGAGGGCTATGTTGGGTAGCGCAATAGGCCAGTGGTCGATGCCGGAACCGGAGAAATCATCGTGAAGCTATCTGTCATCATCCCAACCTACAACCGATGCATCGTTCTCGAGAAAAAGCTCTCACGGGACTTTGAAACCAGACCGAGCCGGAGCACTTCCAGAAGGTCTTCGTTGTAAGTGACGTCTCGACCGACGGCATGGCCGCTGTCTTTGACGCGTTTTATGATCGTATGCTCGTCTGGCTTGTTACGCTTGCCAAGGGCCTGTATCCAAAGCCCGCGACGCCGGGCTCGACCCGGCCTTTTCAGTTTTCCTTTAATATTCTCTCAAGGTCGGCTTCCAAGGTTCTCGCGTTACGTCTGACGGTGGCCTGATCCTGGTGCCCGAACTCGACGAGCGGCTCGGGTCCGGCGAATCGATCGTGCAGCATCTGACGGACTCCCGGAGTTGTTCCCGCGCATCGGGTTCTTTCTGACGAACCTGACCCTGCCGAGCCGAGCCTTGGTGCGTCTCTACAACAAGCGAGGCACGGCCGAGCAGTGGATTAAGGAAGGCAAGCAGGCGGTAAAGATGACGCGGCCGAGTTGCCACCGTTTCCGGTAGAACGACGTGCGGTTCTGACTGAGCGTGATCGCATACGACCTGGGCAGCCTGTCGCGCCGGCTGGCGCTGCCGAAGGGAGTCGAGAAGTGTCGAACACTATGAAAAACAGGATACGAGCAGCGCTTTCGTTCGACCCTGAACTGTTGGGCTGGGCGCGGCGTGTCCATTGTGCTCTCGGATTTGGGGCCAGAACCGACCCGGACTTTCTCTTTGCGCTGGCCAAGAAACAGAAGGACGTATTCTTCGTAGAAATCGGCGCGAACGACGGCGTCAGCGCCGATTTTCTCTACTACTTTGTCAAGAAGTATAAGTGGCGTGGCATCGCTCTTGAACCTGTTCCGGATATTTTCGCGAAGTTACAACGCACCTATCAAGACGACAAGAATGTCATTCCGCTGTGTGCGGCGCTGGCGGAACGAGACGGCGCGAGCACTTTTTATCGGGTCCAGCCAGGACCGGGCGTTCCGGATTTTTGCAAGGAATTGGGATCGTTCTCGCGAGAGATCATCCTTTCCCACAAGCCGCTATTCCCTGCAATTAAACAGCACATTGTCCAATGTGACGTTGAGACTGTGTGCTTCGACACGCTTGTGAATCGATTCGGCATCGATAAGATCGATGTTATAGCGATAGATACTGAAGGGTATGACTATGAGGTTCTGAAACAGATCGATTTCCAACGCTTTCGCCCAAGCCTGGTGATATATGAACATATTCATTTGAGCGACAAAGCAAAGTCGGCCTCAAAAGCACTGCTTGAGAACTTTGGCTATGATGTCCATAACTCACGCGACACGAATTACGTAGCCGTTAGCGGGAGATTCATAGGGGGCTGACGTGCCTACGCTTATGGTAGTCGCTGGCGTTGCTGTCCGCAGGCTCAAAACCCTGGCTTAAGCCATGCGCGGGAACCAGATTGAGGTCTGAAGAGGCCGTCACTGTTTCTTACATGGAATTGACCAACGACTCTACGCCTATGGTTTTGTCCAGCGTTTCCATTATCATTCCCACACGCGGACGGCCAGAATCACTCAAGTGCTGTCTGCGTCAGATTCTTCCTTGTGTGAACCAGCATCCTGAGTGCGCGATTGTTGTGAGTGACGATGGGAAGCATCGTAGAACCGATGAAAGAGAGCGGGGACAATGCAACCGGAAAGACCTTTGAGAGTCTTATTCCTGTCCCGAGCAGATCTGTTTTCTGAGCCCGCAGGAGACACAATCCAAATCATAAGAACCGCTGAGGCCCTGAGGGAGAAGGGCTGCAGCGTGGATATCTCTACTGACGCTGAGCCCCACGTGGAAGGATTTGATCTTGTTCACATTTTTAATCTGACTTGGCCGCAGGAGTCATATTTTCAAGCGCTCGCAGCAAAAAGCTGCGGAATCCCAATAGCGTTATCACCTATTTACGTCGACACCCGTGAATATGGGCGCCGGGGAAACACCGGGCTGCTGCAGGGGGGGGTTCTGAAACATCTACCTCTCTCATGGGCAGAAACGGTCAAAATCGCAGGACGTTCGCTTCTGAACCGAGCGCCCGCCAGGCAATCCTTGAGACTGATCGCAACTGGATTTCGGCGCGCCCAGGGCCGATTGTTATCCATGGCAAATGTGCTGCTTCCGAACTCTCACTCTGAAGAGCTGCGGATAGAGAGCGACTTCCCGGAAGCGAGGGGCAAGAGCTATGTCGTTGTTCCGAATGCCATTGATCCACAACTGTTTTCCCCTGAAGGAGTTCAGCCTCTGGAGGAGCATCAGAATTCCGTGCTGTGCGTCGGATGGATTGAAGGTAGAAAATGTCAACTGGAGTTGGTTCGTGCACTGAATGGAACTGGCCTCAAGCTGGTTCTGGTAGGCCGCGCACGTCCGAGTAAGGTCGCATATTTAAACCAGATAAAGCGCGAAATGGGTCGAAATGTTACCCTTGTGGGGAGAGTTTCACATGAGGATCTACCGAGATATTATGCTGCGTGCAGGGTTCATGCGCTGGTAAGTTGGATGGAGACGACGGGCTTAGCCTCTCTAGAAGCGGGAGCCATGGGGGCAAATATCGTGGTTACGCATAAGGGAGATACCGGGGAGTACTTCGGAGAATTAGCGTATTATTGCTCACCGGACTCGATCGATTCCATCCGGACCGCAATTCTAGCCGCTTTCTATGCCCCGCGCTCAGGGCTCTTAAGGAAGAGGATCCTCGAAAAGTACACGTGGAGCCGTGCGGCTGAGGCTACGCTGTCAGGGTATTATCGGGCGCTGAGTAGCGGAGATGACGCGTGAACGCTGGACGAGGGTGGCAAGAACGATGAGCGATTCTTCAGAAGGTATTTTAGAGCGTGTTCACACTACACGCAGCGCTTCGAAGATAAGTACAAAGTAGAGAAAAGTGAGGAAGACTACATCCAGCTTTTCGAACCTGGAGAAGATGCGCCGGAATCCTTTGAGCCGGCGAAACAGGCGCTCAATTTCGTTACGTTTCTTGTATAGTTCGTGGTTGTATTCCCACGGATCGAGGCGGTTGGATTTGGGTGGGACAACGGGAATCATGCCTAAGTCCAGCACCAGTTGCCGCGTTTCATCGCCTTCGTATGCCTTGTCCATGATCATCGGCAACCCTTCCGGCATGGGGCCCAGATCCTCAAGCAGTCCGCGCCCGCAGTGTGCATCGTGCGCATTGCCCAGCGACAAGGCCAGAGTAATTGCCTTTCGAGCATTCGCGGCAACCAAATGAATCTTGGTGATCCATCCGCCGCGTGACTTGCCGATGGCCTGGGGTCCGTTGTTTTTAACGCCCGGTGCCATCCGGGTGCACCTTGACGATCGTCGAATCGAGGGAGAAGCTTTCGATCTTAATGCGCACGATCTGCTCCAGTTGCAGCTTCTCGAAAACCCGATCTAACATGCCGTTCTTGGCCCAGCGATTCATGCGCACGTAGATGCTGTGCCACTTGCCGAAGTGCTTGGGAAGTCCGCGCCATTTGCAGTCATGCTCGGCAACGTACAGCAACGCGTTCAGTGCCGACAGGTTCGGCAAGCGCACATTGCCTCGCTGCACTGGCAGACCATCTTTGATCTTCTCGTATTCTTCAGTTGTGATTTTCATCTATTCCAACTTACACGCAATAGATGTCAATAGTGTTGACTTGTGCCGCATTTTCGTTGCTGTGGAACGTCTTATTTTCCCCGTATGGTGCGGAGGTCCGCATCATTGCGCCTTACTACGTCGTGATCTTCATCACTTGCGAGGCTTTTACCGTGCGCAAAGCTGCGCCGGCCGCTGTAAGCGCGGCAAAGAGGCACCAATCCCAGGCGAGAGCGAGGGCATAAGCCGATCCCACAAGCGCCTACAGCGTGTTTCATCAATCGGCTCCGTATCAGGACACGACTTCAGTCGTGCCGGGAAGAGGCCCGAAAATTCAGGGGCCTGAGGGGTTCAACTGGGCTACGCTGGGCATTTATGAAACAAGCTGTAATGAAACCGAGTAGCAACGGCAGATCTATGACGCAAGTCAGCATTGCCGCTATTTCAATCAGACCGAAGGAGGGGGACATGTCAGAACGATGGGAAACTCGTAGGGTGTTGGTCACTGGCGGAGCGGGATTAATTGGGTCTTATTTAGTTGAGCACCTTTTGGATGCGGGCGCGCATGTCCGGGTGGTGGATAATCTTCAAAGCGGGTCGTTAACGAATCTCGACTCTTGCCTCGCATCCGTCGATTTCCTTAAATTGGACCTTAGGCATCCTGACACATGCCTTAAGGCCGTTGAAGGGATAGATACGGTGTTCGACCTAGCCGCAAGGACAGTGGGGATTGGCTACAGCAGCCTCCATCATGGCGAGATGTTTTACGACAGCATGATGATCTCAATGAACACTCTTGAAGCAGCCCGGAAGGCCGGAGTTAACCGTTATCTGGTAACAAGTAGTTCGTGTGTCTATCCGGACGCCTCACCAATCCCGACATCTGAGATCGCGGCAGAGCGCAACAAGCCGGAGGGCGCGAACGAGGGCTATGGCTGGGCGAAGCGGATGGCTGAGTTGCAGGGCATGTTTTACGCTCAAGAGTATGGGATGAAGGTGGCGATTGTGCGACTGGTCAATGCTTATGGCCCTCGGTATCATTGGGGCCAGGAAGAACCGCATGTGATTCCCGCACTGATGCTGCGCCTGTTATCCGGAGAGAATCCATTGGTCATCTGGGGCAGCGGGCGACAGACGCGCAGTTTTATTCACGCTTTCGATGTGGCAATGCTGATGAAGTTGGTTCTCGAGCGAGCGACGAGTGCGGAGCCAATCAATATAGGGTGGATGGGGGAGACGACCATTGCCGATCTGGTTGCGGAGATCACGGCGATAGCAGGTTTTGACGGCGAGGTCGCATACGATGCAGCCAAACCGGAAGGGCCTGCGCGTAAGGGTCTGGATCTAATGCTCCAGCAAAGAATAGTCGGCGATTTCACACCTAAGTATTCTTTGAGAGAGGGGCTCCGACAGACGTTCGAAGCTGCCAGCAAATACTATTCGTCTGACTCCACGCATAGCGGATTGTGGGAGCAAAGTGTTAATTACACGTTACCTTATATCAGTTCACCAATTCCCTGTTCGCGAGGGATTGAAAGTAAAGATATAACGCCGAGTGCCGATCCAGCGGTAAGCTATGAACGATGAATTCTGAAAAATTGTGAGAACAAAGATCGTAGATCCAGAGGATGAGAACAGTGTTCGTCAGTACCGGCTCCCACCAGTGGGGAACTAACAATCGGATTCTCGGCCTCGCGCGGAGTGCAAGAGATCTTGGCCTCGACGCGCATATCATACTTCCGGGGCTCGCGGAGAATGTGGAGTGGCTCCCAGATGGTCATTACGATACGAGGGTGTTCCTACTCACTTCACGGGGAATGAAGCATTTGCAGAGGTGCGAGATAAGTACAAGATTCTCTGCTCGCTTCGCCCGAAGTTCGTGCACTGTTCTGGAGTCATAAAGCCCTACTTTCCTGCAAGCGTGGCATATCAACAAGTAAAGCGTTGTGAATTAATCGTGGATCTGGATAAGCACCTATCGCGGATCGAGATGTTCGGTGCTGGGAGAAGGCCTGCTATAGAGCCTACGAGAATTTCGCCTAAATCAAATCAGGAGCGAAAGCAATGACGAATAAGAAAGCATTGGTCTGTGGCGCTGGCGGCTTCATCGGCAGCCATATGGTGAAACGTCTACGAGCTGAAGGCTATTGGGTGCGCGGAGTTGACCTGAAGCGCACGGAGTTCAGCGCGTCGGAAGCACATGATTTTGTCGTTGCCGATTTACGCCTTCGCGAGAGCTGGGACGCAATCCTTGATGAAGGTATGGATGAGGTCTATCAGTTTGCCGCGGATATGGGCGGCGCTGGGTATATCTTTACCGGGGAACATGATGCCCAAGTGATGCATAATTCGGCGATGATCAATCTCCACATGGCAGATTTTGGCGTACAGCGCAAAGTGAAGAAAGTCTTCTATTCATCTTCCGCTTGCATGTACCCTGCCTATAATCAGGAGGACCCCAGCAATCCAAAGTGCGGCGAGGACACCGCATATCCCGCTGCACCCGACAGCGAATATGGTTGGGAAAAGCTCTTCAGCGAGCGGTTGTACCTGGCTTTTGCGCGGAATTCCGGGTTGAATGTCCGGATTGCCCGCTTCCATAATATCTTCGGCCCCCAAGGTACTTGGCAGGGCGGAAAGGAAAAAGCACCTGCCGCACTCAGTCGCAAGGTGGCCGAACAGCCGGATGGTGGAGAGATCGAAATCTGGGGTGACGGCTTTCAAACCCGCTCTTTCCTCTACATCGATGAGTGCGTTGAAGCCGTCCGCAGGCTGATGGAAAGCTCCTTCACCGGCCCGGTAAATATAGGATCCGAGGAAATGGTCACCATCAATCAGATGGCGGAAATGATCATGAAGATTGCAGGCAAAAGGCTCTCCATCAAGCATATTCCCGGCCCGACTGGGGTGCGGGGTAGAAATTCTGACAACAAGCTGCTGCGCAAGGAGCTTGGTTGGGAACCGAGTCAGAGTCTCTTCCAAGGCCTGACAAAGACTTATACGTGGATCAACAGTCAGATGGAAGCAGGCTGTCGCGATAAGGCAATACCCTGCGGTCTGCCTTGTCGCCCAGATGATCAACAAGAGCCTGTTATTAACTTCATGCGAGGAGCCTGAAGAGGTTGGGGATCACGAGGCAAGCGAAGGCGAGGAAGTGAAAAGCTCCGAGGGTTGTTGCCAGTCTTTCGTAGTCGCGCGCTAGGCGGCGGAAGCGGGCGGCCCAGGCAAAGCTTCTCTCCACCACCCATCTTCGTGGCAGCAGCACGAAGCCGCGCTTGGCCTCGGTATGCTTGACCACTTCCAGTTGGATACTGTGCGCGGCTGCCGCTTCGTCAGCCGCCTCTCCGGTGTAGCCTTGATCCACGTTAGGCCACGCGCGCACCACGTTTCCGGACTCTGAACCGGGAACCAACGATACAGGTAGCGGGGACACGAAGGACGGACGCAAACCACGCGACGCGAACATTACGTAGCCGCTGGGAAGGCGCCATCTGACATACTGGCCTTGAAGCCGTAACGGGGAAAACCCGCCTTACGGAATTTTAGGGGGGTGGAAACGTCGGCATCATTCGAAGCCCGGTCCGCGCCACCACTCTACCCGGCGCGCGGGCACCGGGTAATCGGTGCTGCTACTCGACAACAGTCATGTAAAGGCCAGCGTAACCGTTCCATTGCTCCCCAGACCCCTACCTCGCCGGCGATGTATAAACGTGAACCCACTGAACCTGCATGTTGAGCGGGCTGACTTGGCCGGAGCATGGCTTGATTGCCCAGTTTACCCAATTGCATCCTGCTGATTGGTCTAGGATCAGTGAATACGCCATCGATCCACCAAACACCGAATTGTAAGGACTTGATGTTGTGCTCCACGTCGCCATAAGAGCATTGTTGAAGTACCAGGAGACTGTCGTGGGCGTCCAGAGCAATCCGTAGGTGTTGTAATTGGCGAAATTGGTTCCGTCGGGCACGGTATAGTAGTTGGAACCGCTGTTGGAGGCGATGTCTGTCCCGTCTTGCCACACATGGACAGTGCCCACGAACGTAGTAGGGAGATTGCTCTGCCACTCAAATATGTCGATCTCTCCCCCGTTCTGTGTTCCGGTTGCTATGGATGAGATCGGCTCCATCCAAAGGCCTGGCCAACTTCCCGCGACCGGATTGAAGGCCATCCTGATTTCAAAGTAGCCATAGGTCCACGCTCCGTCGTACTCGGCGCTCGGCGATGCCGTGCTCATACTCGTGACGGCAGGGAGACCCTGAGTACTCACCCAATTGATATTGGCATAGGTGCCATAGGGATCAGTGATGGGTCCGATGATGGCACCGCCCCATAGTCCCGCGCCCGGCTGATACCAGTTGCACGGTATATCGGTCGTGCATAAATTGAGCGCCGAAAAGGTGTCCTCCCACGCGAGGTTATAGCCAGCTGCCAGGGGCGGCACAATTGATACATTGGCTGATGCCGATTTGGTTGGATCCGACTGACTGGTTGCTGTAATGGTTACAGTGGCAGAGGATGGTTCGGTCGCAGGGGCAGCGTAGAGCCCGCTCGAAGAGATCCTTCCGCAAGCTGTTCCGCTGCAGCCAGCTCCTGACACCGCCCAGGCCACTGCCGTGTTTGACGTTCCTGCGACGGAAGCAGCAAATTGTTGAGTGGTTCCAACAGTGGTTGACACGTTGGCGGGAGTCACCCTGACGACAACCGCCGGCACAATTACCGGCACAATTATTAGGTTTGCTGACGCTGATTTGGTCGGATCCACCACGCTGGTAGCAATCACGCTCACGGTTGTTAACGTGGGCGCCACGGACGGCGCTAAATAGACAGCAGACAACGGGCTGGTCGACAGTGTCCCGCAGGAGGAGCCACTACAACCTGCGCCGCTCAAATCCCAGGTCACTGCAGTGTTCGAAGCCCCTGTCACGCTTGCAGTGAAGAGTTGCCGGCCACCAGTGGGAACAGAAGTACTCGTTGGGGTGATGCTTAAAACCGCCTCGGCCCCGATCGGGGCAAGCTCAGGCAGGACCGTTACGGTTGCACTGCTAGCTTGTGTGGGGTCGGCTTTGCTGCGTACTGCAACCACGATTGTGGGATTCGAGGTGCCTTGTTGCGGAGCTGTGTAAAGACCGGATTGCCAGATCGTGCCCGTCGCTGAACTGCCTCCAGGAACTCCGTTTACCAACCATTCGAGATCAGTAGGGGGCGGTCCATACGACGTAGCTGTGAACTGCAACGAATTACCGGCACTCAGGGCAGCTTTTTGGGGAGAGATGGAAACCGAAGCAGCTCCAGCAGACCGATTCGTCGGCGCTGGAAGCGGTAAGTTGCCAGGCAGCAAGCCGCCGCAGCCAAGGGAAGTCAGATACAGACCCGTCAGAACAAGAAGAGGCACAGCGGGGGGGAGTTTAACACGAAACATTGTCCTCGTCCGATCTCACCAGCAAAGTTCGACGACGTGGGCTAGCAAACAAATACTAGGGCGCATCGATAGGGAAGCGTAGATCCCAGAAGGATAGGGCCAATGAGACATGTTCCTGAAGCGAATCGGGACAGTGACCGGGATGCCTACTGCTCACGGCAAGGAGCTTTTTGTCATTCCCGTAGCCGACAATTTTCACTACGACTGCCATGTAATTGTGCATGGCATTCCGCACACAGCGTGATCAGATTAGGAGTCCTCATCCGAGCCCTGCTGACTGCGTAGTTGCTGGTGGTGAACTTGCAGATTATTTCTTGAGCCGCAGACTTGGCATCTCCAGTTGTCTCGCGCCATGACCTGGCGACAAAGCTCCTTGTAGGAGTGGGGATCTAACCGTAAGTGTGGGCGCTTCGGAAGAATTCCGGTCATGATGCTTTCTGCTCCAGGCGGGACAGGAATTGCTGCCGCTGCTCTTCGGGAAGGAACTTGAAGAACCTCGTCATCGAGAACAGCAGCATCTCGGGATATCCGTGGTCCAAGTTTGCCCCAGCCAGAAAGTCCGCACAGATCCTCCAAACAGTAGCCTCGGGTCGGTCGCTTCCCAGCATCAGAGCTGCCGTCTCGATTGCCTGCTCAATGACCGGAATCAAACGCCAAGCTTGAACTTCGTCCTTATTCGGAGACTCCGGCCACGCGACGAGCATCGTTCCATTCCGCCTCGATCCTCAACTCCAAAATCCACTTCTCTAGATAAGCGCGATCCAGCGAATCCCATCGCATTCTTAATATGCCTGCAACGTCCTCAATATGCCTTTGGGACTGTGCCAGTTTCGCCCATTCGAGCTTCGAGACGACCACATCCTCAGCGCTCGCCACAAAAAGAGGGTTACCTTGCAGATTGACCGGTTTGCGCCGGCGGAATTCCTCTTCGCTGAAGGGACGGGACTTGCGGATGATCAAGTCAATCTTCCAGCCCGTTGCCATGTCAACTACGTTGAACAAGGATTGTTGCTTGCGAGCTTCGAGGGCCGCATCTAGGTCCACGTAGTACTCATCTTTCGAGAGAAGTTGGACGAATATTCGCAATTGCTCCGCGGTTGCTGCGATTACGAGATCAATGTCTTGGGTTGTCCGCGGGGCACCGTAGTACGCACTGGCGAACGATCCGGCAAGCATGTAGGCAATGCCGGCCTCACCAAGCGCCGACGTGATCCTATGGAAAACCTCCGAGACACTCATCGCAACCGCGCTGGTACGGGAGCGGGGAGGAACGTCAGCCGAACGAGTTCTCGCGCGACCTGCGCGTTCGACCATTCTGGATACTCTAGCCGGATTCGCTCCTTTGCCAATTCGCGAGCAAACAGGCTCATTTCCAGCGCCAGGAGTAGGCGCTGTTCTCCTGGCATCGCCCGTTGAATTTGGAGCTGGAGAGCTTGTGCGGAAGGGCTTGTGTCGCTGATGGGCACGGCCAAAATGTTACCATGTCGGGCGGATGAACGTTTAAGCTCCTAGCTGCTTCCGGCCTATGCCATTCGTGCTGTACTGGGCGGTGCACCGCGATGCCGTTTTCGCTTTTTCACGTCCCATGAGCGCTGGCGTGACACTCGGCACAGAGCGTGATGAGATTCAGCTCGGAATCTTCGCCCGCATGGCTGCGAAATTCCTTGTGGTGAACCTCCAAGTTCGACATCGAGCCGCATAATTGACACCGCCAGCCATCGCGACGCAGAACCTGCTGCCGTAGAGTTTCGTAGGACACCGGGTCCAGCCGCAAGCGCGTGGGATCTGGGCCGATTGAGCTCATGATGCCTTCTCGCTCAGGCCTGCAAGAAATTCCTGCTGTTGTTCGCCGGGTAGGAACTTGAAGAACCTCGTCATCGAGAACAGCAACATCTCTGGATCTCCGTGGTCCAAGTTAGCCCCGGCCAGGAAGTCCGCACAGATCATTTCCAAACAGTACCCTCGGGACCGGTCGCTTCCGAGCATGAGAGCTGCCGTCTCGATCGCCCGTTCAACGACCGGCATCTGGCTCTGGTACAGTTTGAAATAGACAATTTCCCACGGCTCTGTTATCTTCCCGGTGAGTTCTCTCGCTACTGCCTGCTGAAAATCCTCTTTGGACGAGTGCCGAGCTTTGTGCAACCAGGTTGCACAATCGAAGGCCTGTCGGTCTCTGCGTGCGAGTTTAGCGAGCTCGATCCCCTTGGCCCAGCCGATCTTCTTCAAATCCTTTCTCGCCTGTGGCGGCAGATGTTCGTGAATCGACATGAGGTAGTAAGCCTTACGCCGCGACTCCGGAAACCGTCTCTGCAGGAACTCGTCAAACGACTTCACGTTTTCTACCCGCCAGTACTGTCCCGCCCGCACTTCGCATAAGTAGCGCCCCAATTCGACGAACTTGGTGTCGCGTTCCGTCTCTCTCCGCTGTTCCCAAGCCAGAATCTCGTCGATCTTGGCCAGCACGAAAAGTGCCCGACGGCGATTGAGTCTCGGGGGCATGGGCGGATTCTCAGTAATTAAGCTCGTCAAGCCAACCAAGGGCCTCTGCTCCTGGACGCCGCACCAACGCGGCATCAGTCATCTCCTGCTTTCCAAGACAAAGCCCAACATAGGGACAGGTGCTGCACGGATTTTGGGGGAAGCGGATACCGCTGTGCGGCAGGAACTCCGCGGACTCAATTCTTCGGATCGTATCCTCCACTAAGCGGCCGAATTCCTGGCGCTGCTCGTCGCTGATGGTGGTTCGCAGGTACTGAACCTCGACCAAGCTCTTGCGGATGAAAACTACCTGAGCGACTTCGGCAATACCCGTCATCCACGAGTAGCAGACAAGCTGCGGATCCAATGTCAGCAGTCCATCAGGCTCTTCGGGAAATCGGCTCGAACTGGTCTTCCACTCCAGCAGGCAGCGCTTTCCGTCGAGACTGCCGATCGCGTCGATGTAGGCAACAAAGTCGTTCTTCTCTCCCACCGCCCGCGTGAACTTGATCTGCAGATTACGTCGAGGCTGGCAAACCCGGACACGGTCGTCCTGACAGAAACGCGTCAACAACATGATTCCCTGCCGCAACATGCGATCCCACGAGTCTCGGTGGGAGTAATGCAGATCTTGGCTTTGGCAGGCAGACCATTCGGCAAACAGCACTGCACCGGGGTCTTCGCGACGGAAATAGGCACCGAGAGCCTGTTCGAAGGCGCGGCCGAAGAGCATTGCCGCACGAGTGTCCTTCTCCTTCCACCCATCAAGATAACGATGCCGATACCGACGCGGGCAGGTGAGGTATTGACTGATCTGGGTGTAGCTGTAGGTCATTCAGGCCACCTGTGGGTTGTCCAGATTTGCCGGTGAAAGTTCTTCCCAGCGGCCGGCAGATGCAAAACCGTCGAGTCGGATCAGAGAAGAACCGTTCACAACGATGTGGCTGATCTTGACCACGCCCTTTAATCCCACGAGCTGTGCTTCGTCCACCTCATCGCGTCCGAGCAATTCGGTGTCGTAGCCGAAGTCGCGCAAGAACCAGTTCAGCTTCCACAGGGCGTTCGGGCTGCAATAGAGCCGACTCGAAAGGACGTGTCCGACGAACCGGCTGGGTTCAAGAATGGCCAGCGTGAGTGTGTAATAGGGCTTCTGTGCCTGGCGACGAAACTGGACTCGTTGCACCCGGACCAGGAAGACGCCGTCGGGGATCTGGTCGGCGGCACAGCGATCGGCGGCGTGCAGGCCGGTGATCTGGCGTTTCATGCGGCACCTTCCTTTTGCCTGCTCACAGATCCACGATGCTCACTGCCAGCAAACATCGAGAGCTCTTCCCAGCGGACAGCGGGCGCGAAGGCGTCGAAGTTGATCAGAGACATGCCGCGCACCGTGACTTCGCTCACCTTTACAACTCCCCACAAGTCGACCAGCGCCTCATCTTCAATCTCGTCCCTTCGGAGCAGCTCGGAGTCGTACCCGAAATCCCGCAGAAACCAACTGAGCTTCCACAAGGCTCTGGGCGTGCAGTAGAGGCGACCGCTGATGCGACACCCGATCAGATGTTTGGGCTTGAGGACAACGAAGCGGATCTCGTAATACGGCTTCTGCTTCTGCCAGCGATATTGCGCCTGATCCACACGGACCAGGAAAAGACCATCAGGAACGGAGTGCAGCGCCGACACGTCACTGGGCCGAAGAGACTCGAAGTAGCGATTCACGCTGCACCTTCTTTCTGGCGCTGGTAACTGTTGAGTTGACAAAGCAAAGCGTTGCGGTCCTTCTCGGCCCAGTCCGCGAGGTGTGTGACAAAGTTCTCTACTTGCTCGCGCGTGGCATCGCGAAGAGTCTTCACTCCGCAGAAGTCGGTCGCATACGACTTGACCAAGTTGGGATCGAGTTGATGCTGGCGGATGATCTGGCAAAGACGATCTCGAACCTTCGGGGCGCCCTGTCGATTCTGGATTCCGTTAGCAGGTTGTGGCGGAAGCTTCGAAGGATGCGGGGCTTCGGCAAACGAACCAATTTCCTCAACCGAGCAGATGCCGATCCCGTAAGCCTTGCGCAGAGCACGATTGATTGCCCTAGTCTCAGCCACCCGAAGCTCCGCGCCTTGCACCAGAGGGGTTACGTTCGATGGGTCCGCGTCCCCGTAGCCCACAAAGCCCTGGCAGGTTTTCGATTTGAATACGGTCGCCTCGAAGGCAAACCGACGAGCAGCTGTATCGGAAAGCTCTCGAATGAACTGAACCCTCATTCCGGAACACCGATTGCGTTTGGCCAGCCGAACCAACCCAGCATGTGTTACGTACCAATTGGCTTGGAGAAGAATTACATCCCCGGCCAGAACTGAAAGCTTGAAATCTTCGGATAACCACCTCAGTGTCGCCAATAGAGGGTGTTTAGGTTCTAAATTCCATCTTTTTCGCGCTAGTAGACAGTTACGATGAGACAAGACGTTGTTCATTTTTCGCAATTCATCCTCCTGCCGTCGGTAATGCATGTTGCATTACAATAATGCACCTTGCATTACGTTAAAGTCAAGTAGATTAAGCAACCACAGGCGTTCTTGACCCCCTCCAGCTATGTTGCGTAGCATCGTGCTTGACACTTGTCGGATCTGCATGCCAACCAATAAGGAAACTCTCAATTTTCGGGTGCCGGCGGAATTTAAGCGAAGACTCGTCGAAGAGGCGAAGAAACAGCGACGATCACTTACGAATTATCTTGAGACCACGTTAATGGAAATCTGGGAGAAACAAGAAGCCGGTTCAAGCCCGGCAGCCGAGAAGAAGAGGAGACATAGGAAGTTACCGGAGTGAACTCAATCGGCTTTTCTCACTATTCCCCGCGCTTCACGCGGAAGCTTTCCAATCACCTGATGTGACTTTCAGCGGAGCTTCCCGCGTTGCGCTGATGAACCTAACTTGCCAATATGCGCCAGGCGAGACTTCCATTAAATTTTTGATCAGAGGTGGGACGCCTCTAAGAACCTACCCGTTACGTGATGTTTCGAGTATGTTCTTGTGTCTACCCCCTGCGGGACAAGGCACCAAAACCCTTACCCTCATGTTCGGACGGGATGTCTGAGCTGAAGGCCACCATCAGCACACGCAGTGCGATCGGAGGACCTTATGCTTAGCGCAGCGTCCTTGGAAAGTCGAAAACAACCTGCCCGCGTAAAGTACCGAAAGTCCCCGCCTATCCAATTAGCTGGCGTTGATTTCCTAATAGCATCTTTCCCCAAAAGCCCGGTCTCACCCCCAAGGCCGACGGTCCCTCGTGCGCTGAACTTATCAAGCCATCGCGCTGCTACGTTCGCGCAAGCACTCTCGCCGCTGACGGGACCGCGCGAACAGTCGCGTCGATTGACGAGGGCGAAATGAATTTGACCGCTCTTGAGAAACGGATAAGAACGCTCGAAACAGTCTCGATCCGTCAGAGGCTAGACAAGCGGAGCGCTTGTCGATTAGCACCACTGAACTCAGGTACAGCCTCTTGGGTCAGGGAGCTTGAAGAGCTGACACAGGAGGCAAAGCTGATGACGGAGCAGGCTAAGACTGAGGGGGACCGGCACACGGCTCTCGCCTCAATCCGCGTGCGTTGTTGCATCATCGAACTCGCAGCTAAGCTAACGGGCGATTTGGAGGAGCGGAGTTCCACGAACATCGTAAACGTGAATCTTGATTCCGAGGCTGCCCAGCGAATTGCCGAAGTTTATCTGGCGAGGCATGCAGTTCTGAAGGGGGAGTCAAGGTGACTACAGGGGATGTTTTGAAACTGGCTCGGTTGGACTTGCCCTGCTACGCCATGGTGCTGTATCCGAAATTTGAGCTGGCCTCGCATCACTCCTCAATAGCGGATCGACTGGAGGCTGTGGAGCGAGGGGAAATCTCCCGATTAATGATATGTATGCCGCCGCGTCACGGAAAAACCTTGCTAGGAACGCAAATTTTCTCGGCGTGGTTTCTGGGGCGCCATCCTGACCGGTCAATTATCACCGCGACCTACGGTCAAGAACTCGCCGACGATTTTGGACGCAGTGTGCGCAACATGGTGAGCGATCCTCTTCATCGTGCCATATTTCCCGAATTTCGTCTGGCTGATGATTCGACCAGCATGCGACGGTTCAGTACAACGGCCGGGGGCTCATATTTTGCCGTCGGTCGTGGCGGCCCAATCACCGGCCGCGGCGCGCACTTATTGCTGATCGATGATCCGCTGAAGGATGCCGAAGAGGCGCGAAGTGAAGTCACCCGCCGAGCATTACACGAGTGGTATTCATCGGTAGCCTATACGCGCCTGCAGACCGATGCTGCTGTAGTTTTGACATCTACCCGTTGGCATGAGGACGATCTTGCCGGCCGACTGTTACGAGAAGACCCCAAGGGCTGGGAGGTCCTGAGTTTGCCGGCGATCGCCGAAGTTGATGAAGGTTTCCGGCGTGCAGGCGAAGCATTGTGGCCTGAGAAATTTCCGCTCGAGAAGCTCGAGGAAACTCGAGGTGTGGTCGGTAGCGCCAACTGGGCATCACTTTATCAGCAACGACCCGCCGCGGCAGAAGGGGCGGTGTTCAACAGGGCGTGGTGGCGCTTCTTTCGCGAGCAGCCAGCGTTTAGGCGCATCGTTCAGTCCTGGGACACGGCTTTCAAGGCCGGCGCCGAGAACGATTTTTCTGCTTGCACTACCTGGGGCGTGGCGGACAACGGGTATTACTTGCTTTGGTTTTGGCGCGGCAGGGTGGAGTTTCCAGAACTGAAGAAGCGCATGAGTTGGTTGGCGGAACAATGGAAGCCGAATCAGATACTGGTGGAAGACAAGGCCAGCGGGCAAAGCCTAATACAGGAACTCAGATACGCGAGTGCGCTTCCAATCATTCCGATAAAGGTGGATAAGGACAAGCTGGCGAGGGCGGAGGCGATCACGCCACTGATCGAAGCAGGGAGGGTCTTCCTGCCAGAGTCGGCGCCCTGGCTCGGTGATTACATAGACGAGCTGGCAGCATTCCCGACGGGTGTTCACGACGATGCCGTGGATAGTACCACTCAAGCCATAAATCACCTTCGCCATGCGCCGGTGCATCATGTGGAAATTACAACTGTGCGCCTCTAAAACAGTTTCATCAGATTACAGGCTAGCGCATGAGTTTGTTAGCGCGAAAGCATCTTAGCTACAAAAGGACTGACCATGCAGACATGCAAAGGCAAGACAAGAACGGGCGCCGCCTGCCGGGCACCAGCGGGTCCGGGAGGGCTTTGCTTTTTCCACGCCAATCCAGATAGGGCCAAAACACTCGGCAAGATCGGGGGGCGGAACAATCGTAGATCGGTGGTTGACGTGGAGGTGCCGAACATCATGACCGCTGTCGACATCTCCAAAGTCACCGCGCAGGCGATCCGCTTGCTGTTATCGGGTAATTTGCGGGCACGGGAGGCGTGCGCTCTGGCCCAGCTGTGCAATTCACTGTACCGCGTCATCCCGTCCGCCGATCTCGAAGCCCGCGTGACAATGCTGGAAGAGCAACTCACTCAGGATGGGCAAGCCGCTCATGATGACGCTGAAGGAATTGCGTCCGATTCGACGGCCGCGGCTACGCGCCCCGAAGAGACTGCGGAACCCAATGTGACGGAAGAAACTGAGCGGGACGATCGGAGGTCTGTGGCCACTATAGAAGAGGAGGAACCCGACCCTGGCGCTTTCGCCACAATCGAGGACGAAAAGGGGGCCGACAACACCAGCGATGGATCGAGCGAAGAAGAAGGGGAGCCATAGCAGCTATGGTGACTGAGAAAGGCACGACGTTTGCAGCTTCGATAGCTTAAAGGCTTCGATATCCGAAGCCATCGAAACGAATCGTTCCTGGAGAAAATAGGCACCGGAGAGCCCGTTCGGAGGCACGGCCGAACAGCAGTGCTGCCAGAGTGTCGTTCTCTTTCCACTCATGAGAGGAGAGATTCACGAGTACAAAGGCTCAAGATATCTTCAACGTCTTGTAGCGCGGCCAAAGGAGAAGGACAGGTAAGCGCCCCAGTTTCCGGCCCCCCGCTCACTGACTCCGCAGATAGAGTTTCTGCTGGAGGAAGCTCTTTCTGGGGCAGCCAAGAGGCCGCAGAACGACCAGCAACAGGTTTCGGATTGCGCTAGTGGGCTAATTCAATTAGTGTTTTCCGATGCGACGATTCTGGTTGTTTGTCGGCTAACGCCTTGGGATTACTTCCGCTTTGCCCGTCACACGCCCGCACTCGCCGCCAAGCCGGGAACTTGCGTTGACATAGGCGGTTCCAGTGGCCTACGCTGCGAACCCATAAGCGGGTCCTGCTACCCAATAAAGGCGGAAGGAATGGGAAGAGAACGCTCGTCCGAATCACCAAACATTGACAAAATGATCCGCGACGGCCCTCCGAGGTTCGCGGTTCCAGTCTGCCCGGCAACGGGAATGGAACCAACCCGTGTTACAATTCCGTCGAAACTTCCCCCCTGACCGCCAGTAGTCGGTGCAGCAAGAACCGTCCGATCTCATCTACGGAGTGTCGCATGTCACCCCGCAAGAATTCTGCGTCCTGCCGCTGGACATTTGATTCTTCAGGATTCACGCTCGTCTACCGGATGGTCTCCCAAGCGGTCCGCTTTACAGGAGCCGCATCTCTTTTCGTGGGAATTGCGGCCGGCGGCGCGGCTTCTGCCCAGACGAAAGCAGCGACGGTGACATCGCTCTCCGTCAGTGCAAACGGCAGCGAGGTAAGTTCTGTGGCCGCGGGTACGGTGGTGACACTCACTGCCGAGGTGACAGCGGGCGGGGCCAATGTCAGTCCGGGGCAAGTGAATTTCTGCGATGCCACGGCGAGATACTGCACGGACATTCACATTCTTGCCACCGCGCAACTGACGAGTTCTGGCACCGCCACTTACGAGTTCCGCCCGGGAATCGGCAGCCACAGCTATAAGGCCGTGTTCGTCGGCACCAACTCGCGTGCCGGCAGTATTTCGAGCGCATCGTCGCTGACAGTGACCGGAACTGCTGGGCCATTTGCGACAGCCACCTCGATTGCGGAAACCGGGGCTTGGGGGGATTACACCCTGACTGGAACCGTGACAGAGGCGGGAGGAACGGTTGCGCCCACTGGGACCGTCTCCTTTCTAGATGCCAGCAACGGGAATTCGGTCCTGGCGATTGGGACGTTGGGAGTGGCTATTGCCGGCGTCGGCTGGCCAAACCCGGGATCGCTGCCGAACACACTGGATACCTATTTCGTGTTGGTGGCGGACCTTAACGGAGACGGCATCCCCGACCTGGTATTAGGCTCCAATGTGGTGTCGATCTACTTGGGCAACGCGAATGGGACCTATAGCGAAGCCGCCGCGCCTTCCATTCAGGGACCTACGAGCTATCCCATCGTCGTCGCCGACTTCAATGGGGACGGAATTCCGGATTTGGCCGTACCTTTATACGGCTCGAACCCCATAGCCATCCTGCTGGGAAAAGGGGATGGCACGTTTGCGGAGCCGGTTCTGGCCTCGGTACCAGGTTTTCCTGTCGATATCACCCAGATCGTCCACGCAGATTTCAATGGAGATGGAATTCCCGACCTGGCCGTTATCGACAGTGACAATTCGGTAGTCGACATTCTCCTCGGCAATGGGGATGGGACTTTTACCGCAGAAACGACCACCCCTCCTATTTCCGGAATTCCATTGAACTTCGCCACGGGCGATTTCAACGGCGACGGCAAGACAGATTTGGCCGTCACGGAGAACAGCGGTAAGATTGCCATTCTTCTGGGGAACGGGGATGGCACATTTGCGGCGTCGGGATCCGTGAATTCAGCAAGCAGCGGTTCACCCTCACCCATCGCCGTGGCTGACTTCAACGGTGATGGCAAGCTGGATATCGCTGTGGTGGCGGGCGCCTATACCAGTGCCAATGAATCGGTGAGCATACTCACGGGAAATGGGGATGGGACATTCAATTCACCATTTTCCAGTCCGGGCTCAACATCAACAATCGTTACCTGGATCCAGGTGGCGGATTTCAACCAGGATGGCAGACCGGATGTGGTTCTGGCTGATTCTACCGGAAGTGCGACTGTTTTCTTGAACAATGGCGGCGGCTTGCTCGGCCAGAGTTTTTCGGTGGTTTCGGGTCTCAATGTTCCTTACTATCTCGAGGTTGGCGTGGGTGACCTCAATGGGGATGGATACCCGGACATCGTGGCCGGCGGCTATTACGAAAGCACCCAGGGGTTGTACCTGACCGAGCCGACGGAAACGGCGAGCGCGAGCGCCAGTGTTCAAGTCAATGGCGTAGGTCAGCATCTGGCTGAGGCAAGTTTTCCTGCTGAGGGCAAATACGAATCCAGCGTTTCCACCTCGATCCCGTTGTGGGGTCTTCTGCCCGCCACGTCGACCACGTTGGGTGTGACGTCGGGCGGGTCGAGGGTCACGAGCGTTACTCCGGGAACCGCGGTGCTCCTTACCGCGCAAGTGACTGCCGGCATTACTCCGGTGACCGCCGGACAGGTCAACTTCTGCAATGCCTCCGCGCCTTATTGCACGGATATAAATATTCTTGGCTCCTCCGCGCTGAGCAGCTCCGGAACCGCGACCTACACATTTGTGCCCGGGCCCGGCACGCACAGCTACCAGGCGCAGTTCGTCGAGGACGGTTTCGGCATGGCGAGCGCATCGAACATTGCCTCGCTGAATGTAGGCCCTGCACCCAGCCCCGTCTACAGCGATACGGCTGCCATCTCACTGAATGGAGGATCGCCGGGCGACTACAGCCTCATCGCGACCATAACGGGATACGGCGGCCCGGCCTCGCCCACCGGAGCCGTGTCGTTCGTCGATACGAGCTTCGGCAATAACGTGCTCGCGACCGCTTCCCTCGGGACTGGCATACCCGGTATCGGCTTCCTCGAGTCCTTGTCTCCTTCCTTCGGTTCCTATCCAACCATTGAAGTCACGGCCGACTTCAACGGCGACGGAATACCCGATCTGGCAATTCTCTCGACCAACAACCCCATCACTTGGGGAGGCCCCTTCACCGTCGCAGTTTTCCTCGGAAACGGAGACGGAACCTTCCGGGCCGGACCGACGATTCAACCTTCTGGCATGCAGAATTACCCATCCATGATTTCGGGGGACTTCAATGGAGACGGCAAGCCGGACTTGGCCATCTTAAGTTACGACGGTTACTCCACGAGCTACCTCACGATTCTGTTGGGCAAAGGTGACGGCTCGTTCAGCGCGAAACCCACTGTGGTTGTCTTCGCCCAGGGAGCCGTGGGCGGTGATGTAATCCTGGGCACAATGGCAGCGACGGACTTCAACGGCGATGGCAAGTTGGATCTGGCTGTTGTGGGCGACTATGTCTCATCCGGTGGAGCGACGATTCTCCTTGGAAACGGGGACGGGACATTTACGGTGGCGGGACCGAACCTTGACCCGAGCGGGGGTTTTGCTTTGATTGCAACCGGAGATTTCAATGGGGACGGCATTCCGGATCTTGTGATTCCAAATTACTTCGAAGACGGCGGCAGCCCAACCATCTTTCTCGGTAAGGGCGATGGGACGTTTAGCGCCCCAATGCCGACGTCTTTCACACTGGCCTACTTCCCCACTTCCGTAGTAGTCGGAGATTTCAATGGCGATGGCGTTCTCGATTTAGCGTTCTCAGACCTGAATGGCGTTGAAATCGCGTTAGGCAACGGCGATGGAACGTTCAACGAAACTTCGGCAAGCCCGATTCATGTTCCCGAGGAGCTATATAGCCTGCAGGCAGGAGACTTCAACCACGACGGCAAACTCGATCTGGCTGGGTTGGACAATTACGACGATTTGATCATTCTTCTAGAGGGGGCTGGAGATGGCACGTTTGCGGTGACAGCGACCACTCCCGTCGTGAGCACTTCTTTCATCGGCCCATTTCAGATTGCAGCCGCCGACTTCAATGGGGACGGCGTGCCCGACCTGGCCATGTTGACCAAGGGCGTCAACACAGCCTCGATCCTGCTGACTGAGCCGACCGGAACCGCAACGGCGACAGTGAACGGCATCGCGCCGGTCGGGGCTGGAACGCATAACGTTGATGCTAGCTACGCAGGCGACAGCCACTACAGTGCCGTTACTTCCGGCACGATACCGCTCATCGCCGGTCTGGCCCCGCTCGTCGTCACTCCCCCCGCCGGAACGTATACGTCTGCGCAGACATTGACTATTACCGAGGCGATTCCCGGATCGACGATCTACTACGAACTGACAGGACCTGTTAGCACGAAGGGGTATGTGCAATATACAGGGCCTGTCTCGCTGCCTGATAGCGGCGTAGAAACTTTGCAAGCCTATGCGACGGAGACGGGGTATGACCAGACCAACAATTTGTTGGCTCGGTACACGATCAATATA
Source organism: uncultured Acidobacteriota bacterium (assembly GCA_963717205.1). Classification (GTDB taxonomy): domain Bacteria; phylum Acidobacteriota; class Terriglobia; order Terriglobales; family Acidobacteriaceae; genus Sulfotelmatobacter. The sequence continues at coordinate 59,794 of CAVQVP010000007.1, forward strand.
CCTGGCTTCGCGCCCGGGTCTGGCGGGACTACATCGTTGACGGTCACGCCCGGCACGACTACCGGGAATACCGGAACGATTAGAGTGGCGGGGACGAACGGGTTCAGCGGAACAGTCAATCTGACTTGCAGCGTCACTACGACACTAACCGGCGTCAGTGACATGCCGACATGTAGTCTGAAGCCAACTTCCGTCACGATCAGCGGTGCTGCCGCGCAGACCTCGACACTCACTGTCAATACGACCGCAGCATCGAGTGCCGACAATCAAAAAAGAAACCTCTTCTGGCCCTCGGCCAGCGGAGCCACGTTCGCATTAGCCTTGCTCTTTGTGAGGCCACGGAAACGGAAAGACCGGGTCGCGCTTATTGGACTCCTGCTCTTGTTTGTCTCCACAGGACTCATTGCTTGCGGCGGAGGCAGCAGTGGGGGCGGAGGTGGTGGTGGTGGCAACACCGGCACTACGCCAGGAGCCTATACGATCACTGTTACCGGTAGATCAGGTTCGGTAAGTGCGACGGTTGGCGCCGTTGCTTTGACAGTACAATAGCAGGCTTCTTCATGACCGGACGACAAACAATTCGCTGTGCTCTCCAGTTCTAAACCTTTCGGCAGCGACTCACCGAAAGTGCGCACCACATCGGCAACGACCGGCGAAGTGTATTCGCGCAGTGGCCGCAAGAAAATATCGTCTGCAACTCCGGCTAACTTCAGTCTTGCAATAGCGGATCGCACCACGTCCTGGTGATGTCGCGGGTGCGATGATCGGCCCGTCTTCCCAGCTGAACCCGACGAACAGGCCAAGGGTGCTCTGTGCACGCCTTAGTGCTCAGGATGCGCACTTTCGTAACAAACCTTGTGCGTCCTCTTAGTGTTTTCCGATGCGACGATTCTGGTTGTTTGTCTGCACCCTTATCACTGCCCGTGCCCGGCCGTCCGCTTCAGCGCCGGTCTAGGTCACCCTATTCAGGTTCCTTGCGACGCCGAACGACCCCGTGGATCGGCTGCGGTCCGAAATGATTTGTTGCCTGTGATGGGCCGGTCGAGAGATTCGTAAACACCAGCGTGATGTTCGAAATCTCGAGGTTCGGGCCGCCGCCGAGGCAGACCTGTAGCGGCACTTGCCCGGTAAAGGGAGATCCTCCATTTGCCGTTACATCTGCCATGCCGTTCACCTCCAGAACCCAAGTGTAGGTAGGGAAGGGAGTGATGCCGGTTGGACAATCGGTTTGAGGCGGGTTCCAAACTAGCGTCGCGCTCTTCATCATTATGTGGTGCGTGTGCTGGTGTCGGGAGTCGGTGCTGAACCCAGAGCCGGATCCTAAATCGGAAAACTCCATCGTCAGAGCTGCCGAAAAATCTGCCCTTCCGAGCGGTCGCAGGCTCAAGGACCACGGGCCGCGAAGTTCCCACGGACCGGCTGTCGGGTTGGCTGATAATGGATAGTCATTGATCACGCCACTGTAGTGCCTGCTTGGCCAATCTTGCGCGGCTGCACTTGTGCCTAGCGCGAGCACGAGAACCCACGCCCCTAGCGACCAGAAGAAAGCTTTGCTGTGCATAGTTGCCTCCAGAGATTTTGGGAACACTGATCTTGTTCAGAGAATCACCGCGCAGAAAGGCACCATCCGAGATCAAAGGGAGGGTGGCTGGGCGCAGTTGCATCGCGGCAAGTCGTAGCCCGACACGCCAGGCACAGACTGAATGAGCTTGAGGACATTTAGCAAACAGCAATAAACAGAACGGCCCATTTGCGGCCAAATGCCGTGTTTTGCAGTTCTCATCCGGGGCATTACAATCGGGGCGATTGTCTCCTGACCGCTCACGGGAGGGCGAATGGGCGAACCGTTCCCCAACAAAACGCTGTCCGAGACCCCGTCCGAGGGTCGCCTTGATTCGTGGAAGGAGATTGCCACGTACCTGGACCGGGACGTGACGACCGTCCAGCGCTGGGAGAGGCAGGAGGGAATGCCTGTCCACCGCCACCTGCACCACAAGCGAGGCTCCGTCTACGCCTTGAGTTCCGAGCTCGATGCCTGGCGGCAAGGCCGTAAACTCCGTGTCGAAGAGGAAAAAGAGCTAGCCCTGGAAGCTGCTGGGGCGGGTGGCTGGCAAACGACCGTTCCGCGCGGACGTCGCTGGCTCATTCTTGGCTCCTCAGCGGTGGTACTTGCTGCCATAGTTTCACTTGCCTACTTCGCACCACGGATGCGCGAAAAGGATGCAAGCCGGGTCAAAATTCGTTCTCTGGCAGTGCTCCCCTTGCAGAACCTGAGTGGAGATCCGTCGCAGGACTACGTCGCCGACGGCATGACCGAGGAACTCACCGGGCGACTTTCCAGAATTCACGGATTACGGGTTATATCTCGTACCTCGACTATGCACTTCAAAAACACACAACTTTCAGTGCCAGAAATTGCCAAGATGCTGGCAGTCGATGCGATTGTGGAAGGATCGCTAGTGCAAGAGGGACATGAGATCCGTGTCCATGCCCAATTGATTCGCGCTGTGACGGACGAGCACATTTGGGCGGGAGAATACCAACGAGAATACCAAAGCATTCTCGAAGTGCAGGAGGAAGTCGCTCGGAATATTGTCGAGCAGATCCAACTGAATCTTACACCCGAGGACCGGGCGCGTCTGGCATCCAAACCCCCGGTCGATCCTGAGGGTTACGAGAGTTATCTCAAGGGTCGTTACTACTTCAACCAGCGAACCGAGGATGCGCTCCACAAAAGCATCGCATCGTTCCAGCAGGCGATCGCGCGCGACCCAGCCTATGCCCCAGCCTACAGCGGACTGGCGGAGGCCAACGCAATGCTTGGATTCCGCGGTGGAATTCCATCGAAGGCCGCCCTCTCAGGTGCAAAGAAAGCAGCTCTAAAGGCGATCGAACTCGATGACGCTTTGGCCGAACCTCACGCTTCTCTCGCGTTCATCGCGGAGACCTATGAGTGGGACTGGCCTGCGGCCGAGCGAGAATACAAGCAGGCCTTGGAATTGAATCCAGGTTATGCGCAAGCTCACAACTGGTATGCCGGTTATCTCACGTACACCGGACGATTCAATGAGGGGGTCGCTGAGGCCATGCGCGCCCGTGAACTCGACCCTCTGTCCCTGCCTCTGAACAACGCACTGTCGGGAAGGTTGTTGGCGGCAGGGCGTTACGATGAAGCACTCCAGCAGGTCCAGAAAACCTTGGAACTGGATGAGCACTTTGCACCGGCACACCAGACTCTGGGCTGGATCTACCTGCACGGCGGCAAACAGAACGATGCCATTCGAGAGTTTCAAAACGCTCTAGAACTCGCCGGAGCTGCAGACACGGACATTCAGTTGGACTTGGGCTTTGCCTACGCCGTGTCGGGACGCCCGGATGAGGCAAGAAGAATACTCGCGAACCTCCAGCAGCTGCATCAGCAAGGCATCGTTCCGGCCGCTTCACTGGTGGCCCTACATGGAGCGTTGGGCGAATCGAACGAAGCTTTCGTCTGGTTGGAAAAAGCCTATCAGGAGAGAGATCCTCAGCTCACATATCTCAAAGCGGGACGAAGATTCGAGCCACTGCATAAAGACCCGCGATTCGGACAATTCGTGCGCCGCGTCGGGTTCCCCGATTAAGGAACCAACAAAGAACGTGGCACTACAACGTGACGCTTCCCATGATTTCGGACAGATAGTCGGCAAACCTTCCCTCATCGGTAAGGTAAGGTTGCCTGTCAACCGGAAGTTACAAAGGCACTGATCCCAACCTCCGGTTTGCCCGTTATCGAGGGGACAGTCGACAAAGCGGCACCATTCCCGCCCAGCGTGAGAGAAACGCCGACTAGGTTGGCCCCGTGTTTGTCCCTCAGCCCGCTTCGGTACAATAGCCGCCGTGGCGGAAATCAAGGTTGACCACGCTCAGACACTGGCGAAGGTCCAGATCTTCTCTGGGCTCACGGAATCTGAACTCGCTTTCCTGGCCCAGCGAGCAGTGCCTCGCCGTTTTTCTCCGGGCGAAGCCGTTTTCAGCGAGGGCGAGCCGTGCGCGGGACTGTATGTCGTAGAGTCCGGACACGTCCGCATTTTCAAAAGCTCCGCCGGTGGACGTGAACAGGTTCTCAGTATCGATGGGCCAGGCAGTTCCGTCGCAGAGCTACCAGTTTTCGATGGAGGAAACTACCCGGCCTCGGTGACCGCCGTTGACGACGCTACACTTCTGTTCGTCAGTAAACAAGACTTTCAGGCACTCTGCCTGGCTCATCCTCAAGTTGCGCTGAAGGTGCTGCGCGTGGTCGGTGCTCGGCTGCGACGGCTGGTGGGAATCATCGAGGAACTCTCGTTCACAACGGTCCGGCATCGCCTGGCTTCGTTCCTCCTGCGTCTTGCCCGAACCGAAGGCAAGCGCACGCCTGACGGAGTGGAGGTTACTTTGCCAGTCAGCAACCAGGAGTTGGCGTCGCAGATTGGGACGGTTCGCGAGCTGGTTTCTCGGAATCTCTCCCGCCTCCAGGCAGAAGGGATGTTCAAGATTGACGGTCGCACCGTAACCATTTCCAATTTGAAGGCTCTGGAAGCCGAAATAGATTCCCCTGAGTAAATCTGAACGATTCGGATACGTCCGCCGCTTCGATTCTCCTATCATGAAAACTATTCATGCAAACTTCTCCTAGTGACAAAAGTCATCGGCATGGCTTTGCTACTCCGGTACCTTCGGAATATCGAGCGTGGCCATGAGAAAAGAAGCCGGGCTGCGAGGAGGATGCAATGAGCACAACCGCTGAGAAGACTGTTCGTGAATTAGCCCTGGAAAACCCCGCTGCGACCCGAGTGTTTGAAAAGTTGGGCATCGACTACTGCTGCGGCGGCAACAAGTCCCTCGAAGAAGCGTGCCGTGCAGTGAATCTTCCAATGGACGAGGTGCTGGACTCGCTGGAGATGGCGGGGCAGTCGGCGCGTGCCTCACTGCAGGATCATGACTGGCAAACAGAGCCGCTCGCCGACCTGATCGGACATATCAAGAACAAACACCACAAGTACACGGGAGAAGAGATCGCCCGCCTCGGCCCACTTTTTGACAAAGTTTGTTCTGTACATGGGAAGAGCCATCCCGAGCTTCCGCGGATTCGTGAGACGTTTCGTGGCCTAGCACAGGAACTAACCACTCATATGATGAAAGAGGAGATGGTCCTGTTCCCGTACATAGTGAGAATGGAAGAGGCGGTCATCGAGAAAGAGCCCGTCCTGCCGCCGCCGTTTGGCAGCGTGCAAAACCCGGTTTCGATGATGGAACATGAGCACAATTCCGCGGGGAACGCCTTGCGCGCTATGCGTCAAGCAAGCGTCGGATACACGCCGCCGGCTGATGCCTGCATCAGCTTCCAGACGCTGTACAAGGCCTTGGCTGAATTTGAAGCCGATCTGCACCAGCATATTCACCTTGAAAACAACATCCTGTTCCCGCGAGCGATTGCAATGGAACAGGCGCGCTAACCGACTCGCAAGCCAGCCAGAAACCCTAGGTAGCTCGGGCTATGATTGCAGAATGTTGGCGATCGGAGGTTCCCATGCGCTTTGTGGCTTTTCTCAGTTTTTTTCTGTTCCCGCTGATTACAGCTGCTCGTGCTCAGGTGTCCGCAGAAGGCCAGGCATGCGTGGATTGCCACAGCACTAGCACGCCGGGCATTGTGGAGCAGTGGCGAGAAAGCGTCCACGCTAGGAAGAATGTGGACTGCTACTCGTGCCATCGTGCCAATGAGAAAGATCCGGCAACCTCTGAACATTACGGCCAGCGTATCGCTGTGATAGTCACACCCAACTACTGCGGGCGCTGTCACGGCAAAGAAGTAGAACAGTTCGAAAAGAGTCGGCATTCTCAGGCAGCACAATTCATCGGGTCTCTGGATAACATGCTGGGCGAGGTAGTTGAGGGCGGCCCAGCTGCAGCGAACGGATGCCGGCAATGTCACGGGAGCGAGGTCAAGTTTTTAAAAGACGGCAAATTTGATGCAGACACCTGGCCAAACAGCGGTATTGGGCGTGTGAATCCCGATGGCAGCCGAGGCTCCTGCGCCGCCTGTCATGGGCGGCACTCCTTTAGTTCAGCGCTGGCTCGCCAACCCGAGAACTGTGGAAAGTGTCACTTGGGTCCCGATCATCCGCAAATGGAGATCTACACCGAATCGAAGCATGGCATCCAGTTCCGCGCCAACATTGCCAAGATGAACCTGGATTCAAGGTCCTGGGTGGTCGGGAAGGACTATTCCGCGGCACCCACATGCGCGACCTGCCACATGAGCGCGACAAGTAATCAGCCAGTGACGCATGACGTCGGCGACCGTATCAGCTTCACCCTTCGGCCAGTCGTCAGCTTCAAGCTGGAAAACTGGGAGAAGCGTCGTGCCGCCATGCAGGACGTCTGCTCGAACTGCCACGCGACCGGCTGGGTAGAGAACTTCTATAAGCAGTACGAGAACACGATCGATCTCTACAACGAGAAGTTTGCCAAGCCAGCCAAAGCGATCATGGATAAACTCTATGCCGCCAATAAGCTGACGAAGACACCGTTCGATGAAAAGATCGAATGGACCTACTATGAGCTCTGGCATCATCAGGGGCGGCGTGCTCGGATGGGCACGGCAATGATGGGTCCAGACTACACGCAGTGGCACGGCTTCTATGAGGTCGCCAAGACTTTCTATACCGAGTTCATTCCCGAAGCCGAGGCGGTTCTTCCCGGCGTTACGGCAGACGTTATGAACAGCCCTTACCACCAGTGGACAAAAGGTCTGAGCAAAGAACAGCTCCAACAACAACTCGACTTTTATAAGAAGAAGTACAACCAGTGATTACCCGCGAGATGTGATTCCGGAGACTCCATCCGGTGCATTCCGGGCGGATGGTCGGCCAACCTTACCTTGAGATTACTTCCCGCTTGCCCGTTACTCGCCCAATGGGAATCCTCACGACGCGCGGAAAATGAAAAGCGGGCTGGCAGCGACGCGACGCATCGTTACCAGCTCGTTTGGTCGCTTGACTTTGCAAGGACCACGTCTATCCAGCCCTGCCTGCAACGCAATCAATGCGGCTTTTCCGCGGGAGGACGGCTCTCCGGCTTCGGTGCAGTTTGGCGCGGCGCTTGGCGCTGCTCCACCTGCTTTTGCTGAGTGGCATGCTTTTGCTCAAGCTGTTGCGTTTGTTGAGCGTGGCGCTGCTCCATCTGCTGTTTCTGTGCGTCGTTGTAGTTTTTCTGGGTGGCTTGCTGATGTTCTTTTTCCTGTTGCTGCTGGAGCTTCTGGTGATCCTGCGCTTGTTTGGCAGTTAGCTTGTCCTGTTGCTGCTGATATTTCTTGTCGTTTGCAGCGTTGCCGGTGTTTGGCGGCGTGAACTTGTGTGGCTGCAATTCGCTGGCGTGATTATTGGTGTTGGGCCGAGCCTCCGTAGTGTTTTCTGGGCGACTTTCCGTGCTGGGACGCGCTTCATTGCCGCGTGCCGCGTTCGCCGGAGGAGCCTTGTATTCGCCGCCTGCTTGTCTGGTGGCCACAACGCCAGTTTTGAAATCCCCGGGTTTGGCCGTAGCCGCGATGGGCGGCTTGCCCTGGTTGGCGGAAGCACGCAGCTCGGGATTATTCCGCGCTGCCTGAACGTGCTGCGTCTGCGCGGCTACCGGACCGACGTGGTGCTGGTTAGCATAGGACTCTTGCTGCGACGTAGGACGCGCTTCCACACCACCCGTACCGCCGTTGTAGCTGACGTGAGTTTCGGACACATTCGTCACTCTGGTGTTGTAGGTGTTGTGAATGATGGTGGTGTTCACGTGATTCACGTAAGTATTGTAGGAAAAGTGACCACCTTCCCAGCGGCCGCCCTCATAACCAACACCGCCGTAGCCGAAGCCATAGTTGATGCCGCCGTAGAAGCCCACCTCTGGTCCCCAATACCCTTCATGAAAAAGGAACGCGCTGCCTCCCCAGCCCCAATAACCTGGTGTCCAGAGAAACCCGACCTGGGGTGCTTCGACCCACGTTCCGGGCACCCAGTAGTAGCCATTGTCGTCGTCATAGGCCCAGTAGCCGGGTGTCCAAAGGTAGCCGTCGTCGGGACAGATTGGCTGCTCATAAACGGGAAGTGCCGGGGGGCCGAAATTCACGGAAACGCCGACTCCGATTTGAGCGAATGCACCGTGGGAAAAAACCAGTACGGCAAACGAAAATAGCAACGAGCGAATAGCAACCGTAGTACGCATTGTGCCTCCTTCTGCCCGCTCATCCTTATATACTGCCCCGGTACGGCGAGAGGCTCACGGGCGCGGATTTGAGCGGCGTCGCGTCGATGCCAGGGTTCCACGGAGGCACTGGCCGAGTCTGTGCACTACTGCTCACTTTTCTATCTGCCTCAAATGATCGTTCCTCTGGCCATGACACAACTACAAACTGGGTACGAGGTCCGGTCTTCTTGTCGTGTGACAAGAATGCAGCCATGATCCGTCAACTCCCGGTTTGTCGGCAAACCTTACCTTACTAGGTTAGGTAAGACTAGCTCGTGATTCGACCGTAATTTCGCTTGACTCTGGACTGCACTCCAGATTTTAGAATAGCCTTGATACCGAGGGGGCAGTGTGGAGTCTAACGCCACAACCTGCAAATCGCGTGACATCCTATCAAGCCGGTGGCGTGTTTTCCTCCTGTATTGGCTTCCGGCTATTGCGATTGTCGTAGCCGGGGCTCCTGCCATCAGCAGCGGTTGGCGAACAGTCGTCTGGACTGTCGCGCTCACCACAATGGGCGTGGCGTGTATTGTGAACGCGCTCCGCTGTGGGCGCGTTCACTGTTTCCTCACCGGACCCTTCTTCTTCCTGATGGCCCTCGTCGCATTATCGTACGGTCTCGGCATCCTGCATCTCGGCGGGAATGGTTGGAACCTGCTCGGCCTAATAACCCTGATCGGCGCCATCGCCCTGTGGTACCTGCCCGAGATGGTTTTGGGAAGATATCGGCAACGAAACTGACGGCAAACTGGCTCAACCAGTCGCAGTCGACGACGGCCAATACTCGGGACCGATTGTCGCCAAACAGGAATGTATGGTCCGCCGCTTTGTCGCAAGCGAAAAATGAAAGTGACAAGATGGTCTGCGCAAATGTATTCGGCCTTGGTTGAAGTCGCCGGAACTCGGCTTTGGCTTCTGATTTTTTCCTTCCCAAGAATGTTTTGCTTTATGCCGCGGTCCTGAGCACAGCCCGGCTGCTGTTGTGCAGCGGCTCGTACACTTCTCCGCTTACCCACAAGTGATGCAGCAACACCGCCAGCTTTCTGGCCGTGGCGATGATGGCTCGTTTCTTGCCACTCTTCCCGCCGCGTTCGGCCAGCTTCAAACCCCAGCGCCGCAGATCGCAGTCCACCCCGAATGGACCCAGGATGTGCTGCGCGCCTTGCACCAGCAGCGTACGGAGATAGGGATCGCCCTCTTTGCTGATGTGCATCTGGGGCTGACTTTGCCCGGAGTTCCTTCGTCCCGGCTGCAGTCCCAGATAGCAGCCGACGTCGCGGCTTTTGCGGAAGCGATGCGGGTCCTCCAGGGTTAGCAGAAATGTCAACCCGATCAGCGTGCCCACGCCCTTGATCTGTTTCAGCAGCGCCACTTGCGGATAACCCTGCTGTGCCAGTTGCTCAATGCGCTCGTTGTACTCGGCGATTTGCTCGCTCAGCGATTCCAGTGCCACCAGCAGCGGCTCCAGTGCTTTCTGTAATTCCGGACTGAGTCCTTCGGCTTTTTCCGGATTCATATTGCGCACATTGCATCCGCGCAGCCGCTCGCCGTAGCTCTTGGCCAATCCCCGGGCCGTCTTCACCAGCGCCGTCCGCGCTCGCACCAACCCAGCTCGCGCCCGGATCAACGTCAGGTCCGCCTGCGCCTTCGCGCTGCGATGCTTCACCGGAGACAGCAGCTGCGGATCGATCCTGGCCAGCCGAGCCAGCGTCTGCGCATCCAGGCGATCATCCTTCTTTCGGCTCTCCCCGATCAGCCGCACACTGCGCGCATGCGCCACCATCACTTCGTGCCCCAACTCGCTCAGCCGCCGGCTCACCCATGGCGAGTGCATCCCGGTTTCCAGCGCGATGCGGCTGCGCGGCATTCCGCCGAAAACTTCCTTCAGGGCTTTGGCAGTCGTGCTCAGTTTCTGTTCCAGCACCACCGCGCCGGATTCCTCCAGCACGCAATACCAACTGTTGCGATCGCCCAGATCCAATCCGATGGTTAACTTACATTCCGAGATTTCTACTCTGCTGCGCCGCTACGGTGCTAACCCTCTTCATTGCCGGTCTTCTTTTTATCTGTGCCTTGAGTACGGCGATAACTTGGGAGCGTACACCGCATCCCGTCGGAGACCGGCCTTCTCATCCCATCTGATTGCGTCAGTTGGCTTCGCTCGGACGAAAAATGAAGCTCCGCACTATTATCCGCAGCCCTACTGCAGCTTCGCGTACTCGGCTTTGGCTTCCTTCAAGATGGGGATGTCAGTGTCGGCATCTTTCCAGAGGGTAAGGAAATCCTGGTAGGCGAATTTGGCTTTCGCCGTGTCACCAGAGAGGGCATACGCGCGGGCGAGTCCGAGGTGCGCCAGCGCGCCTAGCGGGAAGTTGGTGACAATGCCGCGGTGGTCGAGAAACTTCTGAAACTCGGCGGCTGCAGCGGGACCGTTATGTGCCATCAATTGAGCCTCGCCCCGCAAATAGGCGGGATACATCGTCCCTAATTGCAATTGTGCCGGCTGCCCCAGTTCGTAAGGGGCGGCTGCCTCAAGAAACACCATGGCCTGCGTGGAGTTGTTGGCATTCAGTTCCAGAGCGGCTTTGATGGCCGGCAGCCAATAGACCTTCAGCACTGTTTGCGATGGGTAGTTCTTTTCCAGTTCTTCTGCGATTGCCTTCGCGCGCGCGGCTTCGCCGGCCCGCGCCATCGCCAAGGCGGCGAAGAGCTTCACATCCCGGCCCGGAGCCAGCGTCAGTGCCGACGCGACACCCTGCTTTGCGGCTGCGTCGTTGCCAAATTCCGCCTCACGCAAGTCGGCGTTGACCTGCCACAGCGCGGCCGCCTCTCTCGCGTTCGCCCGGACCGCTGCATCTACCGCACGCCGGGAGAAGTCCCGCGCTTTTCGCAGCCTCCCGTAGTATGCCTCGGTGTCGGATTGGCAGGAGAGCAGCAGGTCTTCAGTTCCGGGCTTGCCCGCAGCCCAAGCTACCTGCCGTTCCATCTCCGCCGCGTCACCCTGCAGGAAAGATAGGTAGTAAATCTCCTGGTGCAGGAAATCGCCATCCAGGTTACTCGCTTTAGCCTGCTCGATCGCTTTCTCGGCGTCATCCAGTCGGCCCAAGGAGAGGTAATCTCCGGCTAGGTTGGTGTAACCGACGATGCTGGGATCCAGACGCAAGGCCTCTCGTGCCTCGGTGACTGCCTTCTCGTATTGGCCAAGCTGGCCGTAAAGATCCCCCAAGTTGCCGGGAGGCACTGAATCGAGCGGATAGCTCTTCGCCCACAGTTCGTAAACCTGACTGGCCTGCTCTAACTCACCAGTGACGTTTTGGTAGTACAGAGAAGAGATGCGGTATTTCTCCCGCTCGCTGACCTTGTCGCGAAGCGCATAGGCTTTCTCAATGCTTTCGGTGGCTAGACTGGCCTGCCCGAGATTCATGTATGCAACCCCCAGGGCGGCGTGCGCGGCGGCGAAATTGGGGTCGAGTTCGAGGGCTCGCTTCTGGAATGGGATCGACGCGGCATCGCCCTTGGTGCGGAATGTTGTGATGCCCATGCTAAAGGCTTTCAGCGCTTCCAGCGACGTCGTGGTTGCCTCCACCGGCACGTCGAATTTCTGGATTGAGGCCAGCGATTCGCCGAGTTTGGCGCGCAGGCTGGTTGCTGCCCTACCCAGTGCTTTCAGCACATCTTGTTTGCCCGCCGCCTCTTCCTGTTCCTTGGCAAGCGTATCCCCGTTACTGCAGCCGACGGCATCCACGCCAATCACATACTGGCCGCCGAGGTTCGAAATTGACCCCAGCACAATTGCCTTGCTGCCCGTGCGCACACAGAGTTCTCTGGCCACCTCCTGGGTGATGCGGTCGCTGGTTTGGCGGCGCATGAGGCGCAGGGTTTCACTTACCTTGCGATCAGAGAGAATATTGATGAACGGGGACTGACCCAGTTGTACCGCCAGAGCCTGCTTCATTGCACCGTCAAAGACCACATCTCCAGTGGTGTTGTCGAAGTCGGCCAGAACGACGGTGTCCTTTTCCGTGATTAGCGCAGCATTGGTCGCTGGAGCTACCGACCGCGAGCGCCAGTAGAGGCCGCCGGCAATGAGTGCGGCCACCAGCACCACGAGGCCAGGAACAACCTTCCAGAGTTTCCTGCCCGCTACCGGAAATTCAGCGACCTTCACTTCGCTCGATGAGGGAGATGGAGCAAGCGCAAGGGAGGAACCAGATGATGGCCCCGGCGGTTGGGCGACCGGAGAACCGCTTTCCTGTGCGACGGCCACCGACCCTGAAGTGGCTGGTATGCCGTGCCGCGATTCCGTTTCCCGTTTCAGCCGCTTCAAATCGGCCCGCATCTCAGCCGCAACCTGATAGCGCAGTTCGCGGTCTTTCTCCATCGCTTTGTTGATAATCCGTTCCAGTTCGACTGGCACCTCGTGATTCAGCCGCACGATAGCCACCGGGGCACGGTTCACGATGGCTTCACAGATCATCGGCGAGCTTTCTCCATGAAACGGCAAATCGCCTGTCGCCATCTCGTACAGCACTGCCCCAAATGAGAACAGATCGCTTCGTGCATCCAGTTCTTTCGCCCGCACCTGCTCCGGCGACATATAGGCCACCGTTCCCAGCATGGTGCCCGGACTGGTCAGATGATCCGCGTCCAACGAACCCGTTTGCGTGTTGGCCGCCGCAATCTTGCCAGAAGAACTGGCTGTGACCTTCGCCAGCCCGAAGTCCAGAACCTTGGCGTGCCCGCGCTTGGTCACGAAAATGTTCGCAGGCTTAATGTCGCGGTGAACAATGCCCTCTGCATGGGCGGCATCGAGCGCATCGGCAATTTCGATGGCCAGCGATAGAATTAATTCGGTCTCCATGGGACGCCCACAGATGCGATGCTTCAGCGTCAGGCCGTCCAGAAACTCCATGGCGATGAACGCCTGTCCGTCCTGCTCGCCAATGTCATAAATCGTGCAGATATTGGGATGGTTCAGCGCGGATGCGGACTGGGCTTCACGTTGAAAGCGGGCGAGTGCCTGCGGGTCGCGCGCAACTTCATCGGGAAGGAACTTCAACGCGACGAAGCGATGCAGCCGCGTGTCCTCGGCCTTGTACACCACTCCCATACCGCCGCCGCCCAGCTTCTCGACAATGCGGTAGTGCGAGATGGTTTGATCGATCATTCGTGCCGAATCTTACGTGGGCGAAACGGGCAAGTCAATGAAGGCCGTGGAGTTGGCTGTTGCTGAGAAAGATGGTTTGGCGAAGAATTCCGATAACGCTCAAAACCCCAGCCCATGGGCGAACAGAAGGCGCGAGTTGCGAGATCGTGTTTTCATCAACACTAGCATCCCTCCGCAAATTGCCTGCGCCGGTTTGGAAAAACACCGGTGAAGGTCGGCGCGGCGACGCGCAATCCGCAGCCAAGGCAAAAGCCTTTGCTGTCGCAAGGCCGAGTCCAGAACCAGCGCCTGTAACGAGTGCTACTCTGTTTTCAAAAGATATGTTCATGAAAGGATTTCTCTTTCTAGGTGATCTGCTCACCCGTTTCTTGAACAAGCCTCTTTGAAATGTCACCGATACGTCATTCGTTCTAGTTCCTCCGGGTACCGAGCGCCTTGCACTGTGATCTTTGCGGTGGCGGCGTCGAGCTCCCGGAGATCATCCGGAGTGAGTTCGATGGCAACTGCTCCGATGTTCTCTTCAAGGCGTTCCAGTTTCGTGGTGCCGGGAATCGGAACGATCCATGGTTTCTGTGCTAGGAGCCAGGCAAGCGCCATCTGGGCGGATGTCGCATTTTTCTTCGAGGCGAATGTGGCAATCAGGTCCACCAGAGCACGATTTGCCTTGCGGGCTTCGGGCGAGAAGCGGGGAAAACTGCCACGATTGTCCTCCGGGTCAAACTGCGTGTTTTCGGTAATCGCCCCAGTGAGGAATCCCTTGCCAAGCGGACTGAACGGAACAAGGCCGATGCCAAGTTCTTCGAGCGTGGGAATGATTTCTTCTTCCGGGCGCTTCCACCAGAGCGAGTATTCACTTTGAAGCGCCGTCACTGGCTGAATTGCATGTGCGCGGCGGATGGTCTGTGCCCCCACTTCAGATAATCCGAAGTACTTCACCTTGCCTTCCTGAATCAGGTCCTTCACCGTTCCCGCCACCTCTTCAATGGGCACGTTCGGATCGATGCGATGCTGATAGAGCAGATCGATGGTGTCGACATTGAGCCTTCTCAACGAGCCCTCGACGGTCTCTTTGATGTACTCCGGCTGACTGTTCAGACCGACTGGATGCGGATCTTTCTCGGAGTCAATCTGAAACCCGAACTTGGTCGCGATCACCACCTGGTCACGCATGGGAGCGAGAGCCTCGCCCACAAGCTCTTCATTCACGAACGGACCGTAGACTTCTGCGGTATCGAAGAAAGTGACGCCGCGTTCGACGGCTGCACGAATGAGCGCAATCATCTCCTGCCTAGTCCCTGCCACTGTGCCGTGACCAGGACTCAACCTCATGCAGCCAAGCCCAATGGCCGAGACTTCAAGATTGCTCTTTCCTAGTTTGCGCTTCTGCATTGCTCCCCTTCCTTCGCGTAGCTTTCTGCACAATAGTCATCCTCTTTGGCCACGTCAAAGACGACCTTCACGAGTCCTTCGTCCGATTCTGAGTGTTGAGCCACACATGAATTCTACGATGCGCTTTGGTTTGAATACCTCGGATCATCCGCCGGGATGCGGATGGTTGACGTAACATCGTGATTTCACTCATTGACCTTGTGACGCGGGTTTTGAGTTACGCATGGGCCTGAGGCCCACCCATTGACATGAAAAAGGGTTGAGTTGTGGGTGTACGCTGCTGGAGCGTGGACGGCACAGATCTGTTTGCACTCTGGATGAAGTGAGGCCGTTTTTGAGTTTGGTCGGGAACGCGCGTTTTGAACCAATCTATGTCGCGCCACCGATAGTAAGAAGGTGGTAGCAGGTGACGGTGTGTAATTCTTTTCGCGTGCGTTCTGCCGCTTCCACGCTTAGGAGGAGGCGATGAAGGTCGCGGGGATTGATGTACACAAGAAAGTTCTGAGGGTAGTGGTCGTGGATGCGAGTACGCCGGAGGAGAAGCCAGCGCGGCGGCGATTCGTCACCATGCCGAGCGAACTGCACCGACGGTTGACGTGGTTGCGGGAGCAGGGAGTCGAAGAGGCGGTGATGGAATCGACGGCGCAGTACTGGCGGTGGTGTGGTTGGAACTGGAGCCCCACATGCGTTTGCACTTGGCGCAGGCATTTTCCAACCGTGCGCCACGTGGGCGTAAGCATGACTTCAAGGATGCGGAGCGGTTGGTGCGCCGGTTAATCGCCGACGAGCTGATTTTGAGTTTTGTGCCCAGCGGCGACCAGCGTATCTGGCGGAGCCTGACGCGCATGAAGCTGCAACTCACGCGGGACCGAGTGCGACTGCAGAACCAGATCGAATGTCTGCTGGAAGAGATGCGGATCAAGCTGTCGATTGTGGTCAGCAATCTGCTGGGGGCGAGCGGGCTGCGCATTCTCCACGCTTTGGCCAACGGAGAGACCGAGCCCAAGAGGTTGGCACAACTGGGTGGGGAGCGGTTACAGTGCACCGAGGAGCAACTCGTGGATGCTTTGACGGGAAGAGCCCAGCCCGTGCATGGGGCGATGTTGGCCTTGCAACTCGAGCGGCTGCAATTAATCGATCAGCAAATGGAGCGGCTCAACAGCATGATCGCGGCCGCTATGAAGCCACAGCAAGACGCCGTGATGCGCCTGGCGGAAGTGCCGGGTGTGGGAGTGGATTCTGCCCAACAAATCATCGCGGAGGTGGGTGCTCAGGCCGGTACATTCGCATCGGCTGCGGAATTAACCTCGTGGGTGGGAACCTGTCCTGGCAAGGAGGAAAGCGCGGAACAGAACCATAGCAGTCGCTCCGCGAAAGGCAATAAATACATGCGCCGGGTGCTGAACCAGGCAGCCCACGCTGCCGCGGCGAAGAAAGGCAGTCATTTTCAAATCGTGTTTCGGCGTCTGCTGCCGCGCTTGGGCTATCAGTCCGCTATCTGGGCCGTTGCTCATGGGCTCTGTCGTCTAGTTTGGAAGATCCTGCATGAAGGCGTACGCTTCATCGAAAAAGATGCCGAAGTTCATCCCCGAGAAAAGAAGAAACGCGCCCAGATGCTGGCGCGAGCACTTCGCAAGCTTGGCTACGAGGTAACCATCACTCCCCTGAACCAACTTGTCCCTAAGACTGCAGTCTAGGTCTCAGGAGGGGATTTTCGACGGAGTGTAATCGCCTGGTTACGCCAGCTACGGTTATGTCAGGGCGCTACAATGGGCAGGTGCAATTATTAAGGGCAGCAGCGGTCGTTATTGTGAGCGCAACAATGTTCGCGCAGTCAGTACCGTCTGGGTGTCCCGCAGACCGCCCTGTCGATGACATCATTGCTGAGGTTCGGAAGGAGCAATCCCACAGGAAACACCGGAATGCTGACCCTTCCCCGACGATCCACTGCAGCTGGGGCTGGTGTATCGATGTTTCAAAGATACCGCCAACTTTTCCAGAAACCGCGCCGCGAGTGGGTTCGACCGACAACCGGAATACGAATTCCAACGCAACGAGTTCCGAAACGGCTCCCGTCCAGACGTGCGGGACGGCGATGAAGATGGCGCTTGGGGCCGCTCATAACGTCGATGTTGGCGATCAGTACTTCGGACAAAAGAACTATAGCGGTGCGTTGATGCGTTACGAAGACGCACTTGAAGGAAAAACGGGAGATGTTGCAATTCATGTTCGGTTGGGCCGAGTGCTTGAGAAACTTGGTCGGGTCCCACAGGCAATAGAGGTATACAACGCGGCGCAAAGTCTCCCACGTACAGAAAAGTGGTCCGACGAGGCTAAATCTGCCCTACTTCGCCTTCAGCACGCCAAAGGTTTGTAGTTGGCGTAACACCGCCACTTCACTCATTGAGGGCCGGGCCACCGTTTCGGATCGTAGTTCTTGTTGTTGATGAAATCGCCTGATATGTTTCCATCCGCATCGACTTTCCACACCCCAACGATTGCTTCAGGTGGAACACGATCCGTGGGTCCGAACTTACCCGCGATGCGATAGACCCAACCGCCCGGCGTTCGCTTCGCCTCTGCGATCTCACCGGGAAACGGGGTCACGATTTTAAGTGCTGCGGGATCGTCGGTCATTTCGACAGTCTACTGGACAGTTGTCGAAAAATCGCGATAGCGCCCGTCGAACCAGCCGGGGGGTGAGCACAATCGCTGATTTCGTCAACTATCGGTAAACAGTAAGCACCCAGGTAGGCTTCTTGCTGCTGCGACTGCAGCTTTACTTACTCGGCTTTGGTTTCTTTTCGGGCAGGCGAGTGATGAAACCGCGCGAAGGAACAATCTACGGCTTGGATTCTTGTAAAAGTACGACGTCGGAGTCGGTGTGGCCGCGCAGGATGCCGAGATTCTTGCCATCCGGCGACCAGTGAAACGAAAAGATTTGCTCGGAATCGAAGTGTGTAATCTGCCGTCCCGGGTCGCCATTGATGGGCTGAAGCCAGACGTTATCCACACCATTCTCGGCGACAGGGTAGGCGACGGCCTTTCCATCCGCGGTGAATTGCACGCCCTTGGAAATTCGCGGATTGGCTTCCAGGAAACGCGGAGAACTGAGAGTTGCCACATCCAACAGGGCAATTCTGTGAGTGCCCGTCGCGGCGTCTGGATTCACCATTTCGATTCCGTACACCAGAGTTTTTCCATCGGGTGAAATGCCCATCCCCCGCCCCGTCAGAAATCCCCCGGCAACACTACTGCCTGGAACCGGCTCCGGTTTACCAGAACCATCCAGTGGAACTCGCCAAAGCTGTTTGGTGTCAGTGAAGTAGTAAACCCAATTCTGATTGGCAGCGCACACCGGAAACGAGTCAAACTTGATATCCGCCAGCTTCCCCGGATGGGAACCGTCCGCATTGACGCGCCAGATGCTGAACGAATTGCTCTCGTGAAATGCCCATGGAAAAACGATGTAGCCGCCGCACTGCCACAAACTGAGAATGTTCGCCGCCGAGTCGCTAACCAGTTGGGTGGGATTGCTTCCGTTGGCGTCCATGCGCATAAGTTGCGACGGGTCGGATACGAGCAAGCTGCCATCGGCCGCCCAATTGAAGAACTGGATGTGTTCTCCGCCGGAAGCTAACGGGCTGATGTCGGCGGAGGCGCTTCCTTCGCCGGGCAAAACATAAAAGTTGCTTACCACTTTTCGTTGAACCGTGGCCAAAGCTTTGCGATCGGCTGAGAGACTCAAAGTCGAATAGCTATTGGTGTCGCGCGAGATGGGACGCAACTGGCCGTCAGCCAGGCCGACGTAGCCGATCTGGCGGCGGTTGAAGTTGGGTCCTTTTTGTTGATAGTTGACAAAGAGGCCATCCCCAGCGGATGACCAACCCATTTCAAAAATCGCTTTATCAGCAAAGGTGAGGGTCTGTATTTTTCCTGTCTGCAAATCGAACAGATTGATTCCACCAAGAGCATTGCCCGGCTGAAACGCGGGATAGGCGATCGTCTTGCCATCGGGAGACCAGGTCAGGGAACGCGCCAACCCGCTCTGCAGAAGCGCAGTGAACAGCACTTTTTCATCACCGCCGTCCAGGTTGGCACTCAGCAGGCGATATTTGCCCGCTTCGGGGTTGTTGGCGCGGAAGTAGGCCATTCGCTGGCCATCGGGTGAAAACGTGAAGCCACTATCCGAGTCACGCACCACAGTCTTTGGCGTGCCGCCTAAGACCGGAACGCGATAGATGTTGAAATCGCTGGCGATGGCATTCTCGGCCTTGCGGAAATAAATGTAGTTTCCGTCAGGCGAGAAGGCGACGTTGGGAATGTTGGCCGAAGGAGGGACCACCTGGGTGTCGCTTCCCGTGGCCACGTTGCGGAGCCAGAGGCTGTTCAGCCCTTTGTCGTTCATCACCGTGAGCACGTATTTTGCATCGGGAGATATGGCGGCAACGACGGCCCGGCTGGAATTCGTGATCTGCGTGATGGCGAAATTCTGGAAAGGCGCGGAAGCGGCCCGGTGCAGGAGGGAGTACACACCGAATCCAGCCGCACCCACAACCAACAGCACAGCAATCGTGCCCACCGTAACTGCCAATCTATGTTTTCTTGCGGCCGCGACCGCGGAACTGCTCGTGGTCTGTCCGGAAATATGTGTGGGCTGCGTCGGCATTACCGACGTAGCTGCGGACGATGATGGTCCGGGCACGGACGCTCGGGCAATCGATTGCGAGCCGCTTTCCGGGCCGGCTGCGACTGATCCCGAACTCATCGCGCGATGGCGTGAATCAGTTTCCCGTTTCAGCCGCTTCAGATCGGCTCGCATCTCGGCCGCACTCTGATAGCGCAGCTCCCGGTCTTTCTCCAATGCCTTACCGATGATGCGTTCCAGTTCGGCGGGCACGTCGGGATTCAGCCGCACGGCGGACGTTGGTTCCGCATCCAGAATGGCTTTGAAGATGACTCCCGAGGTTTCCCCACGAAAGGGCAGCATGCCTGTAGCCGCCTCGTAGAGCACCACGCCAAAGGAAAACAAGTCCGTGCGTGCGTCCAGTTGCTTGGCCCGCACTTGCTCCGGGGACATGTAAGCCACTGTGCCGAGCGCGCTGCCAGGACTGGTCAGATGATTTTCGGACTCAAGAGTCGGGGCGCTCATGGCAACGCTTTCCGGCTTCAGAGTGACCTTGGCCAGTCCGAAGTCCAGAATCTTGGCACGCCCGCGCTCGGTGACAAAAATATTCGCGGGCTTGATGTCGCGATGAACAATTCCTTTGGAGTGGGCAGCGTCCAGGGCATCGGCGATCTCAATCGCCACGCCGAGTAAAACATCGGTCTCGACAGGCTTTCCGGCGATGCGGTGCTTCAGCGTCATTCCGTCCAGAAACTCCATGGCGATGAAGGTTTGTCCGCTCTCGTCATCAATCTCGTAAATCGTGCAGATGTTCGGATGGTTCAATGCCGAGGCAGCCTTGGCTTCGCGGTGAAAACGGGCGAGCGCCTGCGGGTCTTTGGCCACGTCGTCGGGCAGGAACTTGAGGGCTACGAACCGGTCGAGCTTAACGTCTTCCGCTTTGTAGACCACACCCATCCCTCCGCCGCCCAGCTTCTCGACGATGCGGTAGTGCGAGATGGTTTGGCCGATCATTTGCGCAAAATCGTACGTCCGTGAAACGGGCAAGTCAATGAAGGCCGCGGAGTTGGCTGTTGCTGAGGAAGATGGTTTGGCGAAGAATTCCGATAACGCTCAAAACCCCAGCCCATGGGCGAACAGAAGGCGCGAGTTGCGAGATCGTGTTTTCATCAACACTAGCATCCCTCCGCAAATTGCCTGCGCCGGTTTGGAAAATCACCGGTGAAGGTCGGCGCGGCGACGCGCAATCCGCAGCCAAGGCAAAAGCCTTTGCTGTCGCAAGGCCGAGTCCAGAACCAGCGCCTGTAACGAGTGCTACTCTGTTTTCAAAAGATATGTTCATGAAAGGATTTCTCTTTCTAGGTGATCTGCTCACCCGTTTCTTGAACAAGCCTCTTTGAAATGTCACCGATACGTCATTCGTTCTAGTTCCTCCGGGTACCGAGCGCCTTGCACTGTGATCTTTGCGGTGGCGGCGTCGAGCTCCTGGAGATCATCCGGAGTGAGTTCGATGGCAACTGCTCCGATGTTCTCTTCAAGGCGTTCCAGTTTCGTGGTGCCGGGAATCGGAACGATCCATGGTTTCTGTGCTAGGAGCCAGGCAAGCGCCATCTGGGCGGATGTCGCATTTTTCTTCGAGGCGAATGTGGCAATCAGGTCCACCAGAGCACGATTTGCCTTGCGGGCTTCGGGCGAGAAGCGGGGAAAACTGCCACGATTGTCCTCCGGGTCAAACTGCGTGTTTTCGGTAATCGCCCCAGTGAGGAATCCCTTGCCAAGCGGACTGAACGGAACAAGGCCGATGCCAAGTTCTTCGAGCGTGGGAATGATTTCTTCTTCCGGGCGCTTCCACCAGAGCGAGTATTCACTTTGAAGCGCCGTCACTGGCTGAATTGCATGTGCGCGGCGGATGGTCTGTGCCCCCACTTCAGATAATCCGAAGTACTTCACCTTGCCTTCCTGAATCAGGTCCTTCACCGCTCCCGCCACCTCTTCAATGGGCACGTTCGGATCGATGCGATGCTGATAGAGCAGATCGATGGTGTCGACATTGAGCCTTCTCAACGAGCCCTCGACGGTCTCTTTGATGTACTCCGGCTGACTGTTCAGACCGACTGGATGCGGATCTTTCTCGGAGTCAATCTGAAACCCGAACTTGGTCGCGATCACCACCTGGTCACGCATGGGAGCGAGAGCCTCGCCCACAAGCTCTTCATTCACGAACGGACCGTAGACTTCTGCGGTATCGAAGAAAGTGACGCCGCGTTCGACGGCTGCACGAATGAGCGCAATCATCTCCTGCCTAGTCCCTGCCACTGTGCCGTGACCAGGACTCAACCTCATGCAGCCAAGCCCAATGGCCGAGACTTCAAGATTGCTCTTTCCTAGTTTGCGCTTCTGCATTGCTCCCCTTCCTTCGCGTAGCTTTCTGCACAATAGTCATCCTCTTTGGCCACGTCAAAGACGACCTTCACGAGTCCTTCGTCCGATTCTGAGTGTTGAGCCACACATGAATTCTACGATGCGCTTTGGTTTGAATACCTCGGATCATCCGCCGGGATGCGGATGGTTGACGTAACATCGTGATTTCACTCATTGACCCCTGCGAGGGGGTGATTGTAAACGCCTTCCATGAGAAGGCCGGTCGGAGTCAAGAGGGTTCTTGTGTTTTTTCGTTGGACAAGGTTTTTCTCCCGCCGAGCGCCACTGTCGCCACCCTTCCATCCGCACTCTTCAATGAGCGAGTCTGTTGGCTCGGTGCAAGTTGGGTGTTCTCGGTTCAGCCGGTGCTGCCACCTGATTGTCGACCTCTCTTCCATCTCGCGACGGAAATGGGCCAGGCGTTTAACGCAGTCGCCGGAACTCGGCTTTGGCTTCTGATTTTTTCCTTCCCAAGAATGTTTTGCTTTATGCCGCGGTCCTGAGCACAGCCCGGCTGCTGTTGTGCAGCGGCTCGTACACTTCTCCGCTTACCCACAAGTGATGCAGCAACACCGCCAGCTTTCTGGCCGTGGCGATGATGGCTCGTTTCTTGCCACTCTTCCCGCCGCGTTCGGCCAGCTTCAAACCCCAGCGCCGCAGATCGCAGTCCACCCCGAATGGACCCAGGATGTGCTGCGCGCCTTGCACCAGCAGCGTACGGAGATAGGGATCGCCCTCTTTGCTGATGTGCATCTGGGGCTGACTTTGCCCGGAGTTCCTTCGTCCCGGCTGCAGTCCCAGATAGCAGCCGACGTCGCGGCTTTTGCGGAAGCGATGCGGGTCCTCCAGGGTTAGCAGAAATGTCAACCCGATCAGCGTGCCCACGCCCTTGATCTGTTTCAGCAGCGCCACTTGCGGATAACCCTGCTGTGCCAGTTGCTCAATGCGCTCGTTGTACTCGGCGATTTGCTCGCTCAGCGATTCCAGTGCCACCAGCAGCGGCTCCAGTGCTTTCTGTAATTCCGGACTGAGTCCTTCGGCTTTTTCCGGATTCATATTGCGCACATTGCATCCGCGCAGCCGCTCGCCGTAGCTCTTGGCCAATCCCCGGGCCGTCTTCACCAGCGCCGTCCGCGCTCGCACCAACCCAGCTCGCGCCCGGATCAACGTCAGGTCCGCCTGCGCCTTCGCGCTGCGATGCTTCACCGGAGACAGCAGCTGCGGATCGATCCTGGCCAGCCGAGCCAGCGTCTGCGCATCCAGGCGATCATCCTTCTTTCGGCTCTCCCCGATCAGCCGCACACTGCGCGCATGCGCCACCATCACTTCGTGCCCCAACTCGCTCAGCCGCCGGCTCACCCATGGCGAGTGCATCCCGGTTTCCAGCGCGATGCGGCTGCGCGGCATTCCGCCGAAAACTTCCTTCAGGGCTTTGGCAGTCGTGCTCAGTTTCTGTTCCAGCACCACCGCGCCGGATTCCTCCAGCACGCAATACCAACTGTTGCGATCGCCCAGATCCAATCCGATGGTTAACTTACATTCCGAGATTTTTCTACTCTGCTGCGCCGCTACGGTGCTAACCCTCTTCATTGCCGGTCTCCTTTTTATCTGTGCCTTGAGTACGGCGATAACTTGGGAGCGTACACCGCATCCCGTCGGAGACCGGCCTTCTCATCCCATCTGATAGCGTCAGTTGACAATTTTTGTGCAAGCAGGTCAGGCATGGTTTGAAGATCGCCATGCCGCTATTGCAGCTTCGCGTACTCCGCTTTGGCTTGCTTGAGAATGGAGATGTCGGGGTCGGCGTCTTTCCAGAGGGTGAGGAAATCCTGATAAGCGGTTTTCGCTCCCGCGACGTTGCCGTTCATCGCATAGGCTCGACCGAGTTGGACGTGGGCTAACGCCCACTCAGGTGCGAGTGACGCAACGCCCCGGTTGGCTACGATTCTTTGAAACTCCTCGGCAGCTTCTTTCGCTTGATGACCGCCCAAGTAGACGAGGCCTCGAACATACAGCGGTAGGAATCTCCAATCACTGCCAAGTTCATAGCGCCTTGTCGGTTCTAGGAGTTTGATCGCCTTCTCTGAATCGCCCCGCGTCAATTCGAGAACAGCTTGTGCAACGGGAATATAAACACTCTGTACCCCAGTATCGGAGGGATAACGTCGAGTCAGTTCTTCTATCGTAACCTTCACGTTCTTGGACTCTCCTCCAAGGGCAAGAGCAATCGCCAGCAGAGGAAGGGTGGTGCGACTCCGGGACAGCGTGGCGCTGGAAGCGGCATATCCACGGGCCTCGCCGTAATCCCCCAGTTCTGCCTCGGTCAGCGCAATCATCGCAGAGTAGGAGGCTTCGTCTTCTTTGAAACCGCCGGGCTGCAAAGCCTGAAGTTGACCCTCCACTAACTTTTTGGCCTCCTTCAAACTGCCCTGTTGCATGATGCTCAAAATGACAGTATCCGAAATGTTGTTTTCCGCAGGCTGGTCAGCGTCCCATTGCCTCAAGCTTTGTATTGTGGCGGTGTCCCCCTGCAAAGCGGCAACTTCGTAAAGAGAGCCACGCACATCCGAATTATCCACTTTGCGAGCAAGCGCCTGATCAAGCACCGACTTCGCCTCATCCACCTGATTCAGCCCAAGATAGGCCCTAGCGAGGATTCCCGGAATGTAGGGCAATTTGGGATCAACCCTCAGAGCCTCGTTGGACAGCTCGATGCTTTTCTTAAAGTCTCCGAGGTAATGGCAATAATTGAAGGCAAGATCATTTGTTGCTCCTAACTCACGCGGATATTCCCGCTTCCAGAATTCCTCCGTCTCCATCTCTTTGTCGAGCGCACCTGTCACCATCCAGTAGTACCCTCTGGTAATGTCGAGCTTTTCCCGCTCGCTCACGCGATCTCGCAGATTGTAAGCCTTGCTCTCGTAGTCGGCTGCACGCTCACTCTCGCCAAAATTGTAATAAGTTTCAGCAATTTCGTGGTAAGCTTCGGCAAACTGCGGGTCAAGCGCGATGGCCCGCTCAAAGAGAGGAATGCTATCCAATTCTTTCCCTGTTATTCGAGCCTCCACGCCCGCGCTGTAAGCTTTCAGGGCTTCAAGCGAGGAGGTAGTGACTTCCCTCAAAGGCTTATCAAACTTCTGAATGGAAGCGAGCGACTCCCCGAGTTTTGTTCGAATCCGGGACGCTGCTTTTCCTACTGCATCCAAAACCTGCTCCTTACTTGCCGCTTGTGCCTGTTCGCTGGCAAGCAAGTCCCCGTTTTGGCAATTGAGGGCTTCGAGCCCAATCACGTATTGACTCCCCAAGCTGGCGACTGAGCCGACGAGAATCGCTTTGAGGTTTTCCCGCTGACAAATCTCCAAGCCCCGGCTTTTGGTCACCCGCTCGTCCGGTGAAAGCCCCATGTACTTCAGGGTCTCGCGGACATGTTGCTCCGAAAAAAGGTTCAGGAACGGCGATTGCTCCAATTGCACCGTCAATGCCTGCTTCAACGTCTGGTCAAAGACGGAATCGCCTGTGGTATTCACAAAGTCCGTCAACAATAGCGTGTCTTTGTCGGTAAGCTTAGTGGGCGGTCGATGAAAGAAGAAATAGCCGCTCACTGCCAACACCGCGACGAGCGTGACTGCCACCACAACTATCCATAAGCCGCGTCTGCGAGTAGAAAGGTGAACCTGCCCAGTTTTAATCGCAAACGATTTGCCGGATTCCGTGTCCCGTTTCAGCCGTTGCAGGTCGGTACGGATTTCCGAAGAGTGCTGGTAGCGGAGGTTTCGCTCTTTCTCCAGACACTTCGTGATGATCTCTTCCAGCTTCGGCGGCAAGTCGGGATTCAGCCGTACGGCGGGCGTAGGAGCCGCGTCCAGAATGGCTTTGAAGATGACCCCCGTGCTCTCCCCATGAAATGGCAACGTCCCAGTCACCATTTCGTAGAGGACAGCACCGAACGAAAACAAATCAGTACGTGTGTCTAATTCCTTAGCACGGACTTGCTCCGGCGACATGTAGGCGATGGTTCCCAGCGCTGCCCCCGGACTTGTCAAATGCTCGGCACTCGATTCGATAGTCGCCTGCGACATCCCGCCTGCTACCCCCATCGCCGCGCTCCCTACCGGGACAACTTTCGCTAATCCAAAATCCAGAATCTTGGCGTGCCCTCGTTTCGTGACGAAAATATTGGCGGGCTTGATGTCTCGGTGGATTATCCCTGCTGAGTGGGCGGCATCGAGCGCATCGGCTATCTCAATACCCAGCGACAGCACTGTCTCGACTTCCATAGGTTTCCCGGCAATCCGATGCTTGAGCGTCATCCCGTCGAGATATTCCATCGCGATGAACGACTGCCCCTCGTGCTTCCCGATCTCGTAGATGGTGCAGATGTTCGGGTGATTCAGCGCGGAGGCAGCCTTCGCTTCGCGCTGGAACCGGCTGAGAGCCTGCGGGTCTTGCGCCACATCATCGGGCAGGAATTTGAGGGCGACGAAACGACCAAGATCGGTGTCCTGTGCTTTGTAGACGACACCCATTCCCCCGCCGCCGAGTTTCTCGACGACGCGGTAGTGCGAGATGGTTTGGCCGATCACTGGAGCAGAATCTTAGGTCGGTGAAACGGGCAAGTCAATGAAAGCCGTGGCGTTGTATTGACAGGTCAATCAGCAATCCGCGCGAGGCCGAGAGCACAGCCCGTTTTCTCTCCTCGCCCGTAAAACGGGGTTCGCACTCCAGGGTGGGCAGTCATCGCAAGAATTTGTTTTCCCGACTTTAGGCTATCGTCAAGGGGGTGGCCTGTGTTTGAAGGATGGGACCCGCCCGGACGAAAATTTTAGAAATTGGAAATGGTGGTCAATGAGTGCTAAGCCTGTTTACGTAAATTGACGCAGGACTGCCCCGGAAGTGTACCGTCTTTCGTTCCCGCTTCGTGATCTTGCGAAGCCGGTGGAGGGCTGCCAACATCCAGGTCATGACGTTATGAAGATCTTGTTGGTTGAAGATTCCCACATCGAACGACACAGGATTGGCGGTTACCTAACCGACTGGGGACTAAACTTCCTTGCTGTTGGTAGTGGCACAGAAGCAGTCAAATTGCTTGAAGGCCCCGAGCCTCCCAACATGGCCCTGCTCGATTGGATGCTGCCCGGTCTCGACGGAATCGACGTATGCCGCCACATCAGAACCCGCGGCGCGAGAGGAACGTACATCTACACCGTAATGCTAACGGCCAAGAACCGGAAGCAGGATCTCTTGCTCGCGATGGCAGCTGGTGCCGATGACTATCTGGCCAAGCCCGTAGATCCTTCGGAATTGCGTGCCCGCATCATGGCTGGCAAGAGGATTCTGGAACTTCAGCAGTCCCTGCGTTTTGCTGCCACTCACGACTTTTTGACCAACCTGCTAAGCCGCTCGGAAATACTGGCAGCGCTTGAGAGAGAGTTGTCGCGCAGCAGCCGCGAACAAAAGGCCGCCACAATCATTATGGCCGACATCGATCACTTCAAACGCATCAATGACTCCCTCGGCCACGCCGCAGGCGACGAGGTTCTGAAAGAAGTAGCCCGCAGGTTGAAGTCGGACTTACGTCCCTACGATGTCGTCGGTCGATACGGTGGCGAAGAGTTTCTGATCATTCTGCCAGGCTGCGGGCTCACCACCGGAGCCCGTCGGGCCGATGAAATTCGTAACTTGGTCGCGAAAGATCCGATTTTCACTCCCTTAGGCACCACCTCCGCCACGGTCAGCCTGGGAGCTACCGTAACCTTTCCGGAACGCGCTCCCTCGGTGTCGGATCTTCTTCACGAAGCCGATGTCAGTATGTACGCCGCCAAGAAGAACGGAAGAAACCGAGTCGAACTTTTTTCTGCGCGACAGAAGGGTGCTGCGCCGCGCTGAGCGAAGTACCGGATCAAGCCTCTCTTGACAATTGCTCCCAAACCGCAGCACCCACTTCTGGGTAATTGGCGAAACATCCCCATTACACGCATTGACCCCGAGCAGCCAATTCTCGGCAGAGTCTGGCTGTCTGCGTGAGCATTTTTGAACAGCGCTCCTCTCTTCCATTGCTCTAAACTACCGCTGCCAATTAGTTCGCGTGTCCGAGAGGAGAACCTCATGGCAAACATCGGGGTTTATCGTGCAGTGGGGAGCCCTGCACCGGATACTGGGCGATATCAGCACTCCGCGTGTACCCATACTGAGATTTTCACTAAGGGAAACATCCTCGCACGTTGCAGCAATCGCAGTTGTCCCAACAAGGGTGCCAATTGGGTTCTGCAAGAGATCGTGGCGACTGTTTCACCTTGAGCATGAACGCGCGGCCTTCTCCGGTGGCATCCTAACCCTGGAGTCCGCCAGCGGGGAGAGTTCCTGCCGTTGTTGACGTAACATCCCCATAGCACTCATCGAGCGCGGTCTTGCGGATGGCCCGCTTATTCCGGACGACTCGCAGGTGCATGGATCAACTTCAATTCCGTCCATCCCACCAAGTCGCCATTTCGCACAAATAGATTCGCCGAACGCCAGTTGTATCGTCCTAGAGATCGGGGCGCCGTGATCGTGCCGAGTGCGTCGTCAATTGTGAGAAGCTCGTTTTCCAGTGTTCCTTTTCCTCCAAAGACGACGTATTGTGTTCCTGTCGCACGCGCCGTCAGCACCGCTCCGTCCTTCTCTCGAACGACGGCGAAGTGTTCCGCCTCGCCTTCTTCCAACGTTGTTTTCTGGGTTTCAATCTTCAGCCCGGGGCCTGGGCCCGTGTTCTTGAGAGTGAAGCTGATCTGCTTAAAGGATTGACCATAGAAGACGCTGACGGTCGCCTCATCTACGGAACTGTCTTTGGTGCCGATATGCGTCACGATACCGCTCCCCTCTGGAATTAGCACCGATTCCGAGGTTGTGATGTACACGGTCTTCGGATCCGCCGAGATATCTTCGCTGCGGCCGTCCTGCAGTTTTCTTGTGACTTTGATTCTGGCCGACTCGCCCAGGCCCAGCGAAGTCCGATCAGCCACCGCCGAAAGCTCGCCCTCGGTTGTCTTCTCGGACTTAATCTCAAAGCCAATTGAGGTTGCGCCGATTTCCTTGTCACCTGGCACGCCGTAGAAAACGCCGACCGCGCCCATTTCTGAGCCGAAGAATCCTCCGCCTCCACCGTGACTCAGTACCACGACTTTCCCCTCGGGGCTCACGCCGATGACGCCAGGAGTTTCTGAGAGCCATTTCGTCTTAGCATCCCGGCTGACATCGGATGTCGTCCTGTCGAGGTGCAGAACCGTCACTTTCAATTGCAGCGTTTGGCCCGGCGTGACCGGCACCGACGCTCCTTCTTTCACCGCGATCCCATCCACCATGATGGTCAGCGGCACCGTCGGCTTTACACCTGTTTGGGCCGATTGAAACAAAGCCTTGGGTGCGTCGGTGCAACCTGCAAACGCTGAAATCGCTGTGAGTAGTAATATCGTCCGCTTCATGGGTTGGCGCCACGGCAGCTCTCTTCGCTGTCTTGCAATACGACGCGCCCGGCTCTGCCCGCGTTTCTCGGGAACTCCTCCTCTTGCAAACGCACTGAGTAAGGTCATTTTGAATAGCGGTCGAATCGCTGTCCGTAGTGCAGACGCTTTCGAGCGTAACACTCAGCGACCAGATATATAGGTTTCCTCGATGGTCGGGCATATCGGCAGCTCGGAAACTGGAGCCCAGTTGGCGATAAATCGCGATTTCACGCAATATAAAAAGGCGCCCACATTTGCGGTAGGTTGAGATTGTTCGCATCGCCAACCTAGCGAAAGGAGCGCCGTCATGAATCAAGAAAAGTATATTGGCATGGACGTTCACCAGGCAACGATCTCGGTTGCGATCATGAACAGCTCGGGCCAGCTGATCATGGAATGCCTGCTGGAGACCAAGGCGGCCACGATTGTGGAGTTCATCCAAGGACTGCATGGAACCTTGTCATTGACCTTTGAAGAAGGAACTTCGGCGGCTTGGCTGCATGATCTCCTGAAACCCCACGTCGACCGGCTGTTGGTCTGCGATCCGCGCAAGGCTGCCCTATTGAAAGAGGGCAACAAGAGTGACCGGATCGATGCCCGCAAGCTGTGTAATCGCTGTTTACAACAATTGACTGGCGACGGTCCGTGCGGGATGTACAATTCTCGACAATTCTCAGAACGGCTATTGCAGCTTCGCGTACTCCGCCTTGGCTTGGTTCAGGATAGGGATGTCCGAATCAGCATCCTTCCAGAGGGCAAAGAAATCCTGGTAAGCGGTACGCGAACCGGCCTTGTCGTGGGAGAGAGCACGGGCCCGCGCCAGACCGAGGTGAGATAGCGCACTCAAGGGAAAGTTCACGATCACGCCGGGATGGTCGAGGATC
This sequence comes from uncultured Acidobacteriota bacterium, assembly GCA_963717205.1. Taxonomy (GTDB): domain Bacteria; phylum Acidobacteriota; class Terriglobia; order Terriglobales; family Acidobacteriaceae; genus Sulfotelmatobacter. Next base: position 90,010 of record CAVQVP010000007.1, read on the forward strand.
TTTTGAAACTCGGCGGCAGCCAGTTCGCCATTTCGTGCACGCAGGTACGCTTCGCCGCGCAGGTAAACCGGATACATCGTCCCAGCAGAAAACGGCGGCGGATCGGCCAATTCATACGGGATGGAGGCGTGCAGAATCGCAATCGCCTGGGCTGAATCGTGCCGCTGCAAAGCAATGGCTCCGCGCACCGTGGGAAGCCAATAATTCTGCATGAGTGTATCCAGCGGGAACTCTTGATTGAGCGCATGCACAAGTTTCTCAGCCGCTGTGACATCGCCACCGCGGGCCAAGGCCAACGCAGCTTCTACCTTCACGTCTCGTCCGGGAGCGAGGGCCAGAGCTTCGCCTGCCTGCTTGCGGCCATCGGCGGCGTTGCCGAACTCAACCTCTCTCAACGCCTCATTCCCTTGCCAAAACGCGGCCGTCTCTTTAGAGTCATTCCGCTTGGCTGACTCTTCCGCCTGCGCCGATAGCTGCCGCGCCTTCTCGAGGCGGCCGTAGTCGGCCTGCGTGTCAGACTCCGCCGACAACAAGATGTCCTCAGTGCCCGGCTTGCCTATCGCCCACGCGAACTGCTGCTGCATGCCAGGCACATCTTTGCGCAAGAAGTCGAGGTAATAAATGGATTGCCGCAGGTAGGGACCGTCCAGCTTTTGCGCCAAGGCTTCGTCGAAAGCGGACTTCGCCTCGTCCAGACGATTCATGGAAAAATAAGCCACTCCAAGATTGTTGTAGCCGAGGATGGAAGCGGGTTCCAGGCGCAGGGCTTCCCGGGTTACGTCAGCCGCTCTTTCGAACTGTCCCATGGTGAAGTAATTCACTCCGAGATTGGTTTGAGCGACATAATCCCTGGGATAATCGCGGATCCACAATTCGTATTGCTGAATGGCTTTTTCTAATTCGCCGGTGACCAGAGTGAAGTAGGTGCAGGAAATGTAGTACTTCTCCCGCTCGCTGACCCGGTCGCGCAACTCGTAAGCTTTGCGGACGTTCTCAATCGCCAGAGTTGCCTGGCCGAGATTGTTGTAACGAATGCCCAGTGAGGCATAGGCCCGAGCAAAATTGGGATCGAGTTCCACCGCCCGCTTGAGTAAGGGAAGAGCGTCCGTGTCGCCTTTTTCCCGGGCCAGTCGGTCACCCTCGGTGTAAGCCTGAAGGGCTTCGAGAGAAGAAGTAGTCGCTTCGTCGAGCGGCTTGTCAAACTTCTGCACCGACGCCAGGGATTCGCCCATCTTGCCGCGTAGAGTGGAGGCAGCATCTCCAAGAGTTAGCAGGATTTTTTCCCGGCTCTCAGCCTCCGCCTGGGCTGCTCCCAGCACATCGCCCGTCCGGCAGTTTACCGCCTTCAAAACAATCGCGTAGTGGCTTCCAAGGCTGGCGATCGTTCCTACCAGCAAAGCCGTGCTTCCAGTGCGCAGGCAAACTTCGCGCCCTACGTCCCGTGGCACACGTTGGTCTGAGGTTCTTCCCATCAGCTTCAGGGTCTCGCTCAGCTTTCTGTCCGAGAGCACATTGATAAAAGGAGACTGCTCCAGATCGACCGCCAAGGCTTCTTTCAGCGTGCTGTCAAATACCGGATCGCCGGTGGTGTTGGCGAAGTCCGCGGTCACGATTACATCTTTGTCGGTGAGTTGCGGCGGCTTGCGAAAATGGAAATAAAGCAAGGCCGCAACGACAACGACGAGAGCGGAGACTACCGCTGCCGCCAAGATTTTCAAGCCCAGCGTGGGTCGGCGCGAGGGGCTGAGAGCCTGCCCTGAGCTTGCCGAAGGGGAAGCCCTTCCCACATGAGGTGCGCTCGTCGCGCGACTGATGCTCCCGGCGGCGGTTCTTGAACGACTTGAGCTTCCCGGTTGCTCTTCGGCTTCCACCGGCTCCGCGATCAAGGTGGTTCGCTGCGAGTCACTTCTGTCCCGTTTCAGCCGTTGCAAGTCGGCACGAATGTCTGCTGCATGCTGATAGCGCAAGTTCCGATCTTTTTCCAGTGCCTTGTTGATGATGCGTTCGAGTTCTACGGGTGTCTCTGGGCTGAGCCTCACCGGCGCCACAGGCGAGCGATGCAGGATGGAGTCAAAGATCGCCGCAGTTGTGTCGCCTCGGAAGGGCGGGGAGCCGGTCACCATTTCATATAGGACCGCGCCGAAAGAAAACAGGTCAGTGCGCGCGTCGAGATCTTTCCCGAGCGCTTGTTCTGGTGACATGAAGGCGATCGTCCCCCAGGCAGAACCCGGAGTGGTCAGGTTTTCCTGCGTAACACTTAGCTCCGAAGTTGCTGCCGAGCTCGAGCTGGAGGCAAGACGGGAAGAGACTTTTGCCAACCCGAAGTCGAGAATCTTTGCCTGCCCGCGCTCCGTCACAAAAATATTGCCGGGCTTGATGTCGCGATGAACGATGCTTTTGGCATGCGCGGCGTCGAGAGCGTCGGCAAGTTGGATGCCCAGTTCGATCACCATCTCGGTGTCGAGCGCTCGGCCGGCGATTCGATGGGCCAGGGTTACGCCCTCCAGATACTGCATGGCAATGAAAGGGCGGCCGTCATTCTCTCCAATTTCATAGGTGGTGCAGATGTTCGGATGGTCTAACGCCGAGGCAGTGCGAGCCTCGCGCTGAAAGCGCTGCAGGCTCACGGGATTATTAGCGAATTCATCGGGCAGGAATTTCAGCGCGACGAAGCGGCCGAGTTTGAGATCCTCTGCCTTGTACACCACGCCCATGCCACCGCCTCCGAGCTTCTCGACGATGCGGTAGTGCGAGATGGTTTGGCCGATCATTTGCGCAAAATCGTACGTCCGTGAAACGGGCAAGTCAATGAAGCCCGTGGAGTTGGCTGTTGCTGAGGAAAATGGTTTGGCGAAAAATCGCGATAACACTCATCGTGCCGCCGCAGGGGTTTTGAGTTACGCATGGGCCTGAGGCCCACCCATTGACATGAAAAAGGGGGTTGAGTTGTGGGTGTACGCTGCTGGAGCGTGGACGGCACAGATCTGTTTGCACTCTGGATGAAGTGAGGCCGTTTTTGAGTTTGGTCGGGAACGCGCGTTTTGAACCAATCTATGTCGCGCCACCGATAGTAAGAAGGTGGTAGCAGGTGACGGTGTGTAATTCTTTTCGCGTGCGTTCTGCCGCTTCCACGCTTAGGAGGAGGCGATGAAGGTCGCGGGGATTGATGTACACAAGAAAGTTCTGATGGTAGTGGTCGTGGATGCGAGTACGCCGGAAGAGAAGCCAGCGCGGCGGCGATTCGTCACCATGCCGAGCGAACTGCACCGACGGTTGACGTGGTTGCGGGAGCAGGGAGTCGAAGAGGCGGTGATGGAATCGACGGCGCAGTACTGGCGGTGGTGTGGTTGGAACTGGAGCCCCACATGCGTTTGCACTTGGCGCAGGCATTTTCCAACCGTGCGCCACGTGGGCGTAAGCATGACTTCAAGGATGCGGAGCGGTTGGTGCGCCGGTTAATCGCCGACGAGCTGATTTTGAGTTTTGTGCCCAGCGGCGACCAGCGTATCTGGCGGAGCCTGACGCGCATGAAGCTGCAACTCACGCGGGACCGAGTGCGACTGCAGAACCAGATCGAATGTCTGCTGGAAGAGATGCGGATCAAGCTGTCGATTGTGGTCAGCAATCTGCTGGGGGCGAGCGGGCTGCGCATTCTCCACGCTTTGGCCAACGGAGAGACCGAGCCCAAGAGGTTGGCACAACTGGGTGGGGAGCGGTTACAGTGCACCGAGGAGCAACTCGTGGATGCTTTGACGGGAAGAGCCCAGCCCGTGCATGGGGCGATGTTGGCCTTGCAACTCGAGCGGCTGCAATTAATCGATCAGCAAATGGAGCGGCTCAACAGCATGATCGCGGCCGCTATGAAGCCACAGCAAGACGCCGTGATGCGCCTGGCGGAAGTGCCGGGTGTGGGAGTGGATTCTGCCCAACAAATCATCGCGGAGGTGGGTGCTCAGGCCGGTACATTCGCATCGGCTGCGGAATTAACCTCGTGGGTGGGAACCTGTCCTGGCAAGGAGGAAAGCGCGGAACAGAACCATAGCAGTCGCTCCGCGAAAGGCAATAAATACATGCGCCGGGTGCTGAACCAGGCAGCCCACGCTGCCGCGGCGAAGAAAGGCAGTCATTTTCAAATCGTGTTTCGGCGTCTGCTGCCGCGCTTGGGCTATCAGTCCGCTATCTGGGCCGTTGCTCATGGGCTCTGTCGTCTAGTTTGGAAGATCCTGCATGAAGGCGTACGCTTCATCGAAAAAGATGCCGAAGTTCATCCCCGAGAAAAGAAGAAACGCGCCCAGATGCTGGCGCGAGCACTTCGCAAGCTTGGCTACGAGGTAACCATCACTCCCCTGAACCAACTTGTCCCTAAGACTGCAGTCTAGGTCTCAGGAGGGGATTTTCGACGGAGTGTAATCGCCTGGTCACAGCAATTACGCCCGTAAGAGTCCGGTTTGACAAATACAAATTGTCACACGAGTCGCTTGTTCCCGTTCAGAATGATTGTTGACACTCGATAGAGTGTCGAAATGCAAGTTCGCAATGGAGAACTTCCCCGTGCGCGCCAGCTGGCGCGCACGGGGAAAGAACTGAGCCGCGAGGCCCGCGCCCGCTTGGACTGGATGGATTACTATTGCCGCTGCCACAACGTGGCCCTCACCTGCCGCCACTTCGGGATCAGCCGTCAGATCTGTTATCGCTGGCAGAAGCGCTACGATTCCCGAAACCTCACCACCTTGGAGAGCCGTTCGCACCGTCCTCATCGCCGCCGTCAGCCCACCTGGTCTCAGGCACTGGCCGAGCGCGTTCTGCATCTGCGTCGCCAGTTCCCCCGCTGGGGCAAGGACAAGCTGGCCGTTCTGCTGCACCGCCAACCACATCCGGTTTCGGTCTCCATGGTGGGCCGCATTCTCCGCCAACTGAAACAGCAGGGCCGGCTGATCGAGCCGCCCCGCAGCGGCGTCCCCGGCAGCCGTCGCGCTCTCCGCTCCCGTCCCTATGCCATCCGCAAACCCTAGCAGTACGCCGTGTCTCGGCCTGGCGATCTGGTCGAAGTCGATACCCTCGACGTGCGGCCTCTGCCCGGCGTGGTCTTCAAGCAGTTCACCGCCCGCGACGTGATCTCGCGCTGGGATGTGATTCAGGCCCACACCCGCGCCACCGCCCAAACCGCCGCCCAGTTCCTCGACACCTTGCAGCACCGCATGCCCTTCCCCATCCGCGCTCTGCAGGTCGACGGGGGCTCGGAGTTTGCCGCCGAGTTCGAGCAGGCCTGTCAGCAGCGCGGACTGCACCGGTTCGTGCTTCCCCCTCGCTCCCCCAAACTCAACGGCGCGGTCGAACGCGCCAATCGCACCCACAGCGAGGAGTTCTATCAAGTCGCTGCCTGCTCCCTGGAGATGAAAAAGCTCAATCGCGAACTCCGCCAGTGGGAGAAGATCTACAACACCGTCCGCCCCCATCAAGCTCTTGGCTACCTCACCCCGCTGCAGTTCCTGCAGCGGGCTTCACCTCAAAGAAAGGAATGAAACTGTCAACAATCTACTGGACGAGTACAAGCAGTTCCCAAGCGAGCAAAGTGGGAGTAACATAGACACCCTTGGCGCTCAAGAGGAGATCTGTGCATAGACTCTGGCCCGTGACAGTGGTGTCCGCGTTTTGCCTTTGCTTAACGGCGGGAGCAGGAGCGCAAGCAGCAGGCAGCGCCGCCGGACCGCCAGTTCCTTTCACAGGTTCCTCGAATGTGCCGGACAATCTCCATCAAGGAGCGGCCCTTCAGGTCATGGTATGGACCGAGAACAAAGCACGCCTCGACCGGCAGGCGGTTGCAAAACTCCATTGTAACTACCCCCAAGGCACGGTTTACCAGACCACTCGGGGGGACTCGGAAACCACCTTCCTGGGCCTGCCGGTTGGGAAGTACGATCTGGAGATAAGCGCAATTGGATATCTGAGTACAAAAAAGGAAGTCGAAGTCACCGGCTTTGCCGACACCGTTTCGGTGGAAGTAATTCTGCAGCGAGATCCAACAGCCGTCAATTTCGACGCTACCGGCGCCGCTGACGCCCCAATGTCCACCAAGGCCAGCAAGGAAACTCGCCGTGCCGTTAGAGCGCTCAAGTCCGGGAGCTTAAAGGACGCTCACAAACACCTGGAGTCGGCCTACAAACAAGCGCCTTTTAGCGCACGAGTAAATTTCCTTCTGGGGTATCAATTCTTCCAGCAAAAGAAGTTTGACCAGGCGCAACTTTACCTCGCGCAGTCCACGGCTCTGGATCCAGATAATGGCGAGGCTCTGGCTCTGCTCGGCCGTCTGGAGGTTCTACGCGGACAGATCGATCAGGCCAGCGCGACGCTGGAACGGGCGGTTGCTGCCAACCCGGATGACTGGCTGTCTCACACTTTGTTGGGCGATGCATACCTCACGCAGAAGCAATACGAAAAGGCACGGACACACGCCCAACTCGCTCTCGACAAGGGCAAGGGAACTGCAGGCGCTGCCGGGCTGGTTCTGGGCCAAGCGGAAGCAAACCTCGGTCATATGCGCGAAGCAATCCAGGCGCTCAAGGCTTTCCTGCAAGCGACACCGGCAAGCCCGTCAGCCGAGCAGATTCGAAACTACATCTCTGACCTGGAACAGCGGGCATCGAGTACGACAATTGCAGCGGCACCGGCTCTGCTGGTTTCTTCCTCTTCGGCCGCCATTGACCCGCTGTTGGACGCCGCCTCCGAACCTGAGTTAACCGTAACCTGGCAGCCGCCGGGGATTGATGAGGCAAAACCGAGTATCGCCGCTGGGGTGACTTGCCCTTACGAACAGGTGCTCGCAGGCATAGAGAGTAACGCGCAGCAGCTTGCGGAAAATGTCGGGCGGTTTGCAGCCATCGAAGATATGCTGCACGAGAGACTCGATAGTTTCGGCAACCCCACCGGCAGGGAAATAACGAAGTTCGACTATGTCGCTAACATTTCCCAACCCGCGCCGGGCCTTTTACAGGTTGACGAATTTCGGACTGGGCGTTATGGAGTCGACAGCCTGCCCGACGACATTGTCACTGGGGGGTTTCCCTCGTTAGCGCTCGTGTTTCTTCCCAGTATACGGGTTAATTATGAAATCACTTGCGAAGGCCTGAGTGAGTGGCACGGGCAAGCCGTGTGGCTCATGCATTTCCGGCAGCGGGAAGATCGACCCAGTAGCATTGGACGCTTTAAGGCCGGCAGTACTGCGTACCCCATCAATCTGAAAGGACGTGCATGGATTACCGCGGACACGTTTCAGATTGTGCGTCTCGAGTCTGAACTGGTGAGCCCAATGCGGCAAATACAATTCCTGACTGAACATTCGATTGCCGAATACGGGCCGGTTCATTTCCAAAAGAAAAATGTGGACCTTTGGCTTCCCAAGAGCGCCGACGTCTACCTCGACATTCGTCACCACCGCTATCATCGGCGGCACAGTTTCGATCATTACATGCTTTTCTCGATTGATTCGGAGCAGAAAGTTCGGGAGGCCAAACACCACAGCAACGGTCCCGGATCCATTACCCCAAGAAAACGGAAACTTTGGCGCGCTTAACCGCCAAACCTCGATCACTTTTCGCAGGGGGAGCGCCCGTTCTAAGTAGATGGCATTGCACTGAGTATCCTGAGCGGCTAGTTGTTGTTAAATCCCGATTTCACTCATCGACCCCTGCGAGGGGGGTTGAGTATAAACGCCTGGTAACAGAAACCATCGGTAAATAGCCAGCTACGACGGAGGACTTTTCCAGCTATTGCAGCTTCGCGTACTCGGCCTTGGCTTGCTTCAGGATGGGGATGTCGGGGTCAGCATCTTTCCAGAGCGTAAGGAAGTCTTTGTAGGCGGCGAGTGCCCGGACGCGGGCGGCATCGGCATCCGCGCCCTGCGACGTTTTCGCCTGCAGAGCCATTGCATGAGCCACACCCAGATGGGCCAACGCTCCGGTCCAGCAATTCCAGACGACGCCGTTGCGGTCGAGAATTTTTTCAAACTCGACCGCGGCTTGCGTGTCGTGCCCGCCAGCAAGATACGCTTTGCCGCGAATGTAAGTCGGGTAGAGGCATGAACCGGACGCGTTGGCTCCAAACGCGATTAGTCCAAACTCCAGAGGTGGCGAAGCCACCTGCAGGGCTTTTAGCGCCAGAGCCGCATCGTTGTGATTCAAGGCAAGCTGGGCCTCAATGGCGGGCAGCCAGAGAGACTGCATCTGTGTGTCCAGGGGAAACCGCTTATGCAAATCTCGCATCAAGGCTTCTGCTCGAGTCCCGTCGCCTGCCATAGCGAACGCAAGAGCCGCTTCAAGTTCGACCCCTTGGCTCGCCGGTACAAGCTTCAGAGCCTCGGCCGCAACTGCCCGAGCCTCCGCGGGGATACCGTAGGCAGCTTCCCGCTGCGCCGCAATCGCCTGCCATATTGCACCCGTTTCTTTACTGTCTGCTCGTATGCTAGAGTCAACCGCCCGCCTCGTCAGGTCCCGCGCCTTGCTGAGGTGACCCCTGTAAGCCTCGGAGTCGGATGCGAGGCCCAGCCCGAGATTCTCGTATTCGGGCTTGCCGGCGAACCATTGCTCCTGTTCCGTCATCGCTTGAGGATCGGAACTGAGAAATGCGAGCGCATAGAGCGCCGCCGGGAATATGTAATTGTCCGGCTTGTGGGGCTGCATCTCGCGGATGACGTCGCGCGCCTCGTCGAAACGGTCCAGGGCGATAAGGTAGTCAGTAAGGTTTTCGTCCAAAGTCACCTGTTCCGGCGCAACCCGGATTCCTTGCTTCGTGACCTCGACGGCTTTTTCGAACAAGCCCTCTTCGGCGAATATGATCCCCAGATTGTTGTACGCCGCCACTTCCCTGGGATAGTTCTCAATTCTTTCTCGATAGGTTTGGGCCGCCTTTTCCAATTCACCCGTGACCGCTGAATAATAGTGGGCGTCAATCGCCAGCCTCTCCCGCTCGCTCGCATGTTCCCGCAACTGAAATGCCTTGGTCAGGTACTCGCTGGCTCGTGCTGGCTCACCGAGGTTGTTGTAGTGAATGCCAACGGCCCCGTATGCCATCGCAAAACTCCTATCTAGCTCGATGGCGCGTTGATCGTAAGGCAGGGATTGCGCGGCGCCTTTTTCCTGAGCTGCCTTCTGCCCCAGGCTGTACTGTTTCAACGCCTCGAGCGAAGAGGTTGTGGCCCGTTCCAGCGGCACGTCAAACTTCTCCACCGTGGCCAGCGATTCTCCCAACTTGCCGCGTAACCCGGACGCTGCCGCGCCCAGCGCGCCCAGCACTTTTTCCTTGGCTGTCGCCGTCGCCTGCTCTTCGGCCAGCGTATCTCCGCTCTCGCAGTTCACCACTTTCAGTCCCAGCACATATTGGCTGCCCAGGCTGGCAATCGATCCGGATATGGATGCCTTGCTGCCCGCACGCTGGCAAAGGTCGCGCGCTATTTCGGGGGTAAGCTTGGTATCGGCAGGCCGCGTCATTAGTTTTAAAGTTGCAGCCACCTTGTTCTCCGAGAGCACATTCAGAAACGGCGATTGGTTGAGAGCCACCGTAAGCGCCGTCTTCAACGTGTCGTCAAAGACCGGATCGCCCGTGCTGTTGGCGAAGTCGGACACTACGACAGTGTCTTTTTCCGTAAGCGCCTTCGCGCGGTGGGAACGGTAGTAAAGAGCGCCCGCGACCAGCATTCCCGCCGCGAGGACCGCCGTCGCAACCCAGACTAGCTTTGCTCGCTGCGATCCTCTGGTAACCGCCGGCGTCCAAGGTTGTTTGACCTGAGCCGAGTCGACGGGTCGAGTCGGGAGCCGCTCGGTCGCCCCCTTGCCGAAGCTCACCGCCCGTCCAGTCTCCGTGTCCCGCTTCAGCCGCTGTAGGTCCGCGCGCATATCCTTCGCGCTCTGATAGCGGAGCCCGCGATCTTTCTCCAGCGCCTTACGGATGATCGTCTCCAGTTCAGCGGGAACTTGGGAATTTGCTTGCGACACTGCCACCGGCTCCTGGTGCAGAATGGCTCCGCAGATCTCGCCGGAACTCGAGCCTTCAAATGGGTGTTTGGCTGTCGCCATCTCGTAAAGCACGGCACCGAATGAAAACAAATCAGTGCGCGCGTCCAGTTCCTTGGCCCTCACCTGCTCTGGTGACATGTACGCCACCGTCCCCATCATTGTGCCGGGGCTGGTCAGGTGATCGGATGTGACTTCCGTGGCGGAATCCCCGCTGGAGGAACCCTCCTTATCCGTCACTTTGGCCAAGCCGAAGTCGAGAATCTTGGCTTGCCCGCGGACCGTCACGAAGATGTTCGCCGGCTTGATATCGCGGTGCACGATCCCCTTGGTGTGCGCGGCGTCCAGCGCATCGGCAAGTTCGATGGCGATTGGAAGCAGCTGCTCCATTTCGATCCCGCTCCCGGCGATCCGGTGCTTCAAGGTCAAACCCTCCAGATACTCCATGACCATGAAGGTGCGGCCTTGTTCATTGCCGATATCGTGGATGGTGCAGATATTTGGATGATTCAGCGCCGAAGCTGCCTGGGCTTCACGCTGAAAACGGCTGAGAGCCTGCGGATCGCGACCAACTTCTTCGGGCAAGAACTTCAGTGCGACAAAGCGGTGAAGGCGAGTATCTTCGGCCTTGTAGACCACTCCCATTCCGCCGCCGCCCAGCTTCTCAACGATGCGGTAATGCGAAATGGTCTGGCCGATCATTGGGAGGAAATCTTAGGTCTGGATCTGAAGCAAGTCAATGAGCACAGAGAAGTTGGGCGAGTCTTTCCGTGATGATTGGCGAAAAATCGCGATATCGCTCATTGAGGGGTTTTGAGCGCTTCGATCGCCTGTCAAACGAGGAGAATCCATTAAAATTCAAATGCTTAAGTGCCTCTCACAAAACCGCCATCCCTTGAGCGTCGAGACCAACACCAGGTATATCCTTTGATCCAGGAGGATTCTCCAATGCCAGCTGCACTCCTGCCTGATAAGTTGTGGGAGCCCATGTCATTCCATCTTTGATCTCTTATTAGGGATTTGTCACGTCAATGCGAAATGTGTTGCAGTACTGGCCGACGAATACCCAAGTAGAGTTTTTTCCCTTTGAGGAGTACCAATACAGGTTGGCGACGTTCGCATTGGGCGCGTTGGCATTCGGCACAATCGACCAACTTACGCACTGATTGTTGCTCACCTGATTGCAGGTGACCGCAACCATCCCAGTTGCGGGGCATCCCGTCGCGGGACACGTAGCGTGCCATCTCCAGCGCAGCTGAATGGGAATGGACTCATCAACAACTTGTACAGGGTGACGCCCGAATTGAAGTTAAACCCTAGTTTACAGTTGCCGCTGGAAGTGACGACGTTCGCCAGCGGTACCGTGTTGCCGTTTTGATCGAAGCACCGGCTCGCGGCTTGTACACCCTGCGAGTAATAGGTTGCAGGCGGACCGGCGGTTTCTCCTGACTTCCGTGCACGCCCCGCAGTCGGATCAAGCGCATCTGCAAGCCGACCGCCTCAAGCTGGCGCAAGCCCGCAGGCCTTAAGCGCGGTTTTCCAACTTAGCCATCGCGCTTCGAACGTCATCTGCTGCCGTCTTGACCGACATCAGGCGGCTTGAGATTCGAAACGATTCGTTTACGGCTTCCGCACAAAGCCGTGATAGCTAAAGTTTGAGTCGGAGTAGAATCCTGTAGCCTCACCCGATGGGCTGACGCTATAGGAGTTCGTTCCCGACCCTGCCACCGTGCCCGCACCCGGCGCGTCGAAGGTGGTAATCGTCCCATCAGCGGCGCGCACAAAGCCGTGATACACATAGTTCGAGTCGTAATAGACTCCCACTGTGACGTTGCTCGGATTGGTGGCCTGAGCAATCGTGCCCTGAAAGACGGCTGTCCCGGCCTCCGGAACGTCAAATGTGGTAATCACTCCATCAGCGCCGCGTAGGAAGCCGTGAAGCACGTTGTTGGCATCGGCATAGACTCCCGGCATCGTTCCCGCCACATTAATCATGTAGGGAGAAGTACCTTGGCCTCCGCCTGTCCCCGCGCCCGGTACGTCGAAGGTGGTAATCGTTCCATCAGCGGCGCGCACCGCGCCGTGAGACACGTTGTTCGAATCAAAATATGGCACTGCGATTGCGCCTGCCGAATTGATGGCCAATATGTCTGCAGACGTGTAGGCGCTACCCGGTGGATCGAAGCTGGTTATGGTTCCGTCGACAGTCCGCACGAAGCCGTGACTCACGTCGTTCGCATCCACATATTGTCCTGAGATTGTACCCGCCATATTTATGGCGGCGGCAAAAGTACCCTGGCCGGAACCTGTTCCCGCACCTAGCGCGTCGAAAGTGGCGAACTTGCCGTCGGGACCACGCACGTAGCCGTGACGTACTCCGTTGGCATCGATATAGAACCCAACAATCCTCCCGCTTTGAGTGATCCCAAACGCCTTGGTGCCCTGATGGTACCCTGTCCCACCGCCCGGCATATCAAAGGTTACGAACTTACCGTGCGAGCTTCGCACGAAGCCGTGGTCCACGTTATTGCCGTCAGTGTAGTATCCGACAATTGTCCCAGCAGAGGTAATCTGCTCAGGCAAGGTGCCCTGGACGAGACCTGTTCCCGCGCCGGGTACGTCGAAGGTGGTGATTTCGCCTTGTGCTTGCAGCCGCTGGACTGATACAAGACAGGCAAGAAGAGCAAACATCAGAAAACCGATGCGTCTCATGATTCTCCTCCTTGAAAAACCTGGTTCTACTGCGCGACAGTCGCGATTTGTTGCCACTAGAACCTTGTGTTGGAGCCAAGCCTGGCATCCCCACAACGTTTGCCCTCGCACCGAAAAAGGCTTTCGATCTGGTTCCTGCGAAGCCGCGGGTCGGCGGCCAATCGCCCCTATGGCGTGCAATTAAGCCTTTGGATCTCGTAGCTGAATGGCATCTGGTACTGGCCGCCCTCTACCCACGTAGTTGTACGACTAATCTTCACCGTTTCTGCGATGCCGACTCGATACCACGTGCCGGTGCTGTCCAGGTTGGGCGAAACTGTCCACGTGCAGGCATTCACTTGCTGGATGAGCACTGAGGATGTGTTGATCGGCGTGTTCGCAAGATTTTGAGCCGTGCCTCCGTTACAGTCCGGAACGACCGGAGCGTACAGCGTACTTGGATGGAACCAGACGTTGCCTCCAGTCACAGTTTTACTGAATGCATTGAGCTGAAACCCAGAACAGTCGACGAACTGTCCATTGGTATACAGAGCGCTGTTCGCCATTTCATTGATCTGCTGTCCCTGCTGATGTAATTGGGTTCCAGTCAGATCGACAGCACCGTCGGCGGTATCGGGCTGCGCCAGTTGTACCGAGAAGTCGAGGTTCAAATAGCGTGACGTGCCGCGAAGGTTGACGACGAAGTCGTTCGATCCATCACAGATCAGAAATTGGACCGACACCCCGCCAGCCCGGTCCTCGTACAGCGTGCCGCCATTGAACGGATCGTTGGGATTGTTGGAATCGTTGTAAATCGACAGGCCATCCCCGGAAACGCCACCCTGCCCCGGGGTCTGCGGCGCCACAATCAGCTGCAAGGGAATGTCGGAGCAGGTGCCGCGGTTGGCCGACGGCGGCGCGGCCCAAGATGGTAATGACGTCAAAACTGCAAGTCCCAACATCAGTATGCCTTTGCCAGTCATATTTCCTCCGTTTTTGGTGCAAAGTAAAAGAGGCCGCGGGTCCTGTTCGGACCGGCGGCCTCCGAGTGTTTCGGTCAGCCCTATTCAGCTGAACTGCTGACTATGTGGACTTCACTTTTTCCCTGACGACGTCCGCGGCCTAGTGTTTGAAAACATCGACGCGAATCGTGCCAGTGGCGCCTCCTTTGTACTTAACGCCTGTCGGGTTGCAAGCCTGAATTGTGATGGTTGGAGATGTGTTGGTAGTGGTTTCCCACGCCTGGTACAGAAGAAAAACTCCATTTCCCAAGCCACTCACTAGGGAGCTGGGAACTCCCAGCGCGATCGTGTCGCTCGCCCCGGGGGTGAAACCAGTTAAAGCAGCTGTCGTAAAAGGAGTACAGGAGCCGGGTGTCAGAGCAGGAATAGTGAGACTGTCGGTTGTGGAGACATACTCCGTGATCGGTGTACCGCCGCCGATCGTCATGGGGCCGCTCGTAGCCAAGCTCCCGGAAGTGTTCACATTCCCGTTGTTTGCGACGCTGAAAACCTCGGCGCCATTGTTCTGCCCGCTCAGGATTTTCCCGCCGTTGGTCGCATTGAAGGCACCAGCAACTCCACCGGAAAAGGTGACGCCATATACGCCCACGTTATTGCTTTCGCCTGTCACTCCGGGACCGCTGGTGTTGGAACCCTGCACGCCTGCCCCGAACGGGTTAGTACTATAGCCGTACAGACCCCAAGGACCCCTGCCATACACCCCGTAATCGCTTCCTTGCGCAATGATGCCGGTCGCAAAGGAGTTTTGCACGGTAAGCGCAGCGTTAGCGGAACTGGACGATACCGATAACGCAGGCATAAATTGTTGCCCGGTGAATGTATTGCTACTGAGCGTGGGGAAGGCGCTTGGTGCCAAACCACCGAACAATAGGGCGTTTGACGCAGGGCCGCCCTGCGATGCACTCCCGGCATAATTGATGGCGAGTTGCGGGTTGCCCACACAACCTGCGCAGTTTAAACCGGACGCCGTTGTCGCCGTAGCCGCGTTGACAGCCGTAAGCCCAGAGCCGTTCCCCACAAAGTTGGTAGCGTTTACGGAGCCAGTAATCGTCTGATTGCCCGCAAAACTGTTTCCGCCATTTAGTGCGGCATATGTAGAGTCGTTGTCGCTGCTATATTCGAATGCCCCAATGTCGCAGGCTGACACTTGCGGACGGGAGATGCCGCGCTGATCGTTGGCGATAGGGGTCGTTCCGTCTATGGCGGTGCAGTGGTTCGTGGGACTCAGAGGAATGACGTTGAACGCGGGGCTGCTCGGCAAGATGGCTATCGTTGGAGTAGGGCCGCCGTTGTTTTGCAGCCCATTTGGATCCAGACCAGCGGCTGTGCTGTTCATATCACCCGTCTGATTGAGGTAGGCAACGCACGAGTTGTCGTCAGATAGATTGTATCCAACGGAGGTAATGCCGCCCCCATTTACAGTACAGTTTGTTGGAACGCCGCCGGCGATGTTGTTAGCTAAAAGAGTGTTTTTTAGAGTTGCCGGCGCGTTAAGGGTGTAGATTCCTGCTCCGCCGGTACCGGAAGCTCCATTTCCCGCGATGGTGCTGTCGACCAGCGTTACATTGCCGGAGTTCATGATGGCACCACCCGCGTTTGCGCTATTCTGCCAAAACGTACTGTTGGTCAGAGTTGCAGTTCCGCCAGAAGCATTGAAGAGAGCACCGCCGTATCCGCCGACATTGAAACCAGAGAAACTACTGCTGGCAATGGTCAGAGCTCCTCCGTTATAGATCGCTCCGCCGTCAGACGCTGTCCCAAAATAGGGACTACCTACAAAGTTGCATCGGAGCACATTTGCACTGCCGGTGTTGTAAAGGCCTCCTCCATTGCCATTGCTTGGTGTACTGGCCAGTACGCCACAGTCGCTAAGTGTGAGTACCCCTTCGTTGTCGATGTCGCCACCATTGACGCCGCCAAGACCATCTTGGATAGTCACTCCGGAAATGTTGATGAAAGCCCCGGAATGGATATGAAACACCGTGTATGCGTGATTTCCACTGATCGTCAAACTGGCTGCACCGGGGCCGCTGACGGTTAGAATCTTATTGGTTTCGAGAGGGCCTTGAGCCAAGGTTATCGTGCCACTCACACTGAAGGTAATGGTGTCGCCGGAGTTGGCGTTGGCGATCACAGATCGCAGCGTTCCAGGGGATCCATCGTCGGCCAAAGAGGTGACAATCCACGTTGTGTTTTTGACTACAACGATGCTTCCATTATTTACTGAAGCGGAGGCAAACCCGCCTGTCTGACTGTAGGCAACAAAGTAGTTTCCGCAGACATTTTGGTTTGCGCTGTCAACGTTGTAAGTACCTACAGCCAATGGCCAGGAGCCTCCCTGGAAGCAGAAGCTGAAGAGGGGTACCCCGTTAGTAGTGCCGGACGCAGCAGACTCACAGGTAATGTTGGCCTCTCCATTGGGCCCACCAGTGCCGGGATCGGGGAAGGCGTTGCAGGGGTTCAGTGATCCGACTTGACCGTCAGCAGAGATCGGCGCAGATGACCATGGCATCGCTGCCGGGTTAACTCTAAAATCAGAGACCAAACTGCCATTGAGTTGTCCGTTCGTCAACATAGAGCCGGTATAGGTCATAATCACGCTTCCCACTCCATTTTGCTGGCCATAAAGCGTGATGGTGTAATTCTGTGCTCTGGCAAATCCGCTGAAAAGCCACAGAGTCAACACCAGGCTTGCGGAAAGGGATTTGGGCTTCGTCGCAATCTCCTCCCGTAGTTTGCAGACGAACCGTTTCGCGCTGTGAATGCAATTGCTCTGCTTGAATAATGCGCTCCTGTGCTTCATGGCGCTCTCCTTTTTTTTAGATAATGAAAAAGGCCGCGGATCCGTTTCCGGACCAGCGGCCTCCGAGTGCTTCGGTCAGCCCTATTCAGTTGAACTGCTGGTTAACTAAACTTCACTTTCTCCCGGACTACGTCCGCGATAACCGGAACGCCGTCTTGAATTTTCAATTTCTCGATCTCGCCATGGCCGAGCTCCACGCAGTAGCGCATCAGACGCAGCCATGCGGGATGCACATCCGCACTTGGCCGCGTCCCTGATTTTGGGCGTCTGAGCATTTCCTCCAAATTGGATCCCGCCATCTCTGCCCCTTCGATTCAAACTGTAGACCCGTGCCTGCCCGGCCTCGCCTACGGGCGGGTCACGTGAATGTTAAAGGTGTTGTAGTAAAACCCGACTGAAGTTTGTGTTTGATTCCGGCTGCTTACAGAAAGCAGCTGGGCAACCGCGGGATAATTGTTGGGATCGGCAGACAAATTGGGTACGGCTGTCCAATCGTTGCAAACGCCAGTGGAATCAACTTGGTTGCAGGTCACCGATGCCCAGCCGGTGCCAGGATAGGTGCCATTGGGGCTCATTACTAAGTAATACTCTTGCGAGCCCACTGAGAAGTGCGCACGCAAGGAGCAGACAGAATTGGTTCCCAGGGTCATCGGCCAGCTTTCTTCCGCTCCACGGTAGGCGGGGAAGCAACGCGAGAACACAAGCGCGGGATAGTAGCCGTCCGGAACCGGTTGCGATTCAGAGCCGCTGACCGGCTGCGAGAACGTCAAATAGACCGTACGCACCGCTTGTTTGGTGAGGTCCAGCTCCCATTCGATACTGGTGACCTCGCTGGCTATGCTGCCGCTCTTTGTAGCGGAATACGCAGTTGAACCGGCTGATAGGGCGGAATCGCTGTGCAGCAGGGTCTCACAGGGCGGATTTGGACAGACCGGCGTGACGGCGTTCAACGTGTCATACACATTCGATGTGGCGTTGTCGCCGGAGCTTTGCGTAACGGCGAACAGATCGGTGCCCTTGCCCGTACGGCCATCTGCATTCGTGACTGACACGTCATAACCGCTAATGGTCGCTCCGGAGGCTATCGTGATGTTCGCTGTCAACTGGCCGGAGCCGTTAAACGCTGTCGAATTTACTGTCACTCCGCCGGGATTTGTGGTTCCTGTCACAAACCATTGCGCCTTCGCGCCCTTCTTGAAGCCGTTGCCATTTACGGTGACGTTCAGGTTGATGGTGCCTTGGGGTGCAGCACTGGGGCTGGTGGAGTTGACCTGAATTTGGCCATCAGCGGAGACTATGCCTGCTACAACAATAGTTGCAGCCAATATCAGCACTCGTACTGACCAAGACGAAGTGGTTTTCATTCCCGCACCCCCGGCGGCGTTGTTCCTGTTTACGCTTCCTTGTTGCAGTACACGGACATCAATCCCATTTCCCCGTTTTTAATTTGTAGGCCCCACCACGACGAATGGTGCCCAATAATACGGATTGCGATAGCGGACATCGCTGCGCCGGACTTCCTGTTGTGCCTTGGCGAGCGCTTCCGCACCATTCATTACCATCAGATGCCGGTAGAACCGGAGCATTAGCGCCCGAGTGGATTCGTCGTCCACCGCCCACAGACTCGCCAGGACGTTCTGGCCTCCAGCACTAAGAAACGCTCTCGTCATTCCTACAAACTCATCTCCGCCGGGCGTTTCGGTGAAGTAACCCTTGCCCAAGGCGGTCTCGCACGCGCTGAGCGTGACCAGGCGCGCGTGTAACTTCATCCCGGCGATCTCATACAATTCCAGCCGCCCATCACTTTCTTTGTCAGGCTCAAGCTCAATTGCAGATAACGACGGAGCATTTCGATTCAGGCTGCCGTGAGTCGCGAGATGAAGATAGTCATAGTCACCTGCAATTTTCATGAACAAGGTTTTTGTAGCGGCCTTTCCGACTACCACGCGAGAGGTAGGGCCGAAGATCAGGCCGATCCCACGAACTTCATCGGGTGCGTTCGGCAACTTCGCATCCGACGGTGCCATTGCCAACAATGTCCTGCCGCCCCCGCTTTTTGGATCCCTTGCCAAAGCCGCTGCCGCAGGGAGGTAGGCAACAGTAAACTCCTCTCCAAGGAATCGATTCGTACCGGCAGGCAAAGCAGCAAATGGCACATAGTTCAGAACACCATCCGGCACAATCAGAAGCTGACGAATCGAGTGCAGACAGCCCTCGGCCTGAACCGGGTCAAGCAGCAACTTGCGAAGCCCACGAGCCGGTTCGATCCACTCGGGCCTGCGCTCCATAATCAGGGCACGAAGCAACTCCGCGCGGGAGGACAGACTTTCAGACTTGACCTGTACCGGCAAGCCGACAACCGATGATGGTGTTACAAGAAAAATGCTCACCATCTGTTTGCCTACCACGTATTCGATGAGCGCGGTATGGGCGGGTAATAGGTGCTGAATTTCTATAGCGGACGGAAGACTTCCGCTTCGCTTTGCTGTGGGTGCCGTAACTGAAAAGTCGGAACTGTCCACGAGCGCTTCGTAATCGCGTTCTGCTCGCGCCAGTTCCGAAGAAAATAATTCCAATGCATCTCCACGTCTTTCGTTTTGCGGAACCGAATATTCCTTTTGACGAGCCCTCCTTAAGGTCTGAATCTGTTCCGCAAGTTCGCGCATTCGCTGCTGCGTTGCCGGGTCCCCGACCACAGGCGCGCTTGCTCCAAGATTATCCAAATAAGCTCGCGCCCGAAGCTTTTCGGAATACAAAAACGCATCCCCCGGCTTATGGACTTTCAGTAGCAACTCAACCAGCGCCACATACACTTGATAGCGATCTTCAATGTACCCGGCCCGGTATCTCTCCTCGGCTATACCTGAGCGTGTGTCTTCGATAACGCGGATTGCCTCTTTATAAGAGGCAATTGCCTCGTCAGGTTTCTCCTGAGCTGCAAGCACTTGTCCTTGCCCGTAGCAAATTCGCCATCCCAATTCGGGATCGCGCAGTTGCTTTTGTAAGGCCTCTGCGGCTGAATACGCTTCGATTGCCTGCTGAAGCTGCCCTTGCGATCTCCGCAGCTCTCCGAAGACATAGTGCGACAGCGCCACAGCCGGGAGATTTCCAGAGCGCTCCGCGATTTCCCGCGCTGCGGAAGCGCTCTGCGATGCTGACTCGTATCGTTTGCGATCGAGATCGTTCATGGACTGGCGGAGCAGTGCCGAGACAATTGTGCGTTCTTCGCCTGCTCCTCGCGCTTTTTCCAGGGCCTGTTTGAAGTGCGCGTCCGCCGGGTCATAGTTTTTTCGCCTGTGTTCGAGATCTCCCAGGGCGATCAGGCTATCGCTTTCGCCGGATGTATTTCCGATTTCACGCGCCAACTGCCGGGCTTGCTCGAAACGTTCTTCTGCCGAAACTGCATCCCCTAGGAGTTCGTAAACCTGTCCCGTATCAATCACCGCTTCGACCAGTTGACGTTTCAGCCCTGCCTGTCTATAAACCTGTTCAGCTGAGGCATATTCACTCAGGGCAGCGTCAAAGCGGCCGAGACCGACCAGAGTCGTCCCCTTCCCTTTGCGCCAATCCGCTTCCTCTTTTGCCAAGCCAGCCTCATGCGCAACATCTAATGCGCGATCAAAAGTCTTAAGTGCGCCGTCGATGTCTCCCGTGCCCAGTAAGCAGAGCGCAATATTCCCTAAGTCATCGCTAGATGCTGGCTTTAGCCCGAGACGCTCGCTGATCCCCAATGCCTGCTGGTAATAAGGAAGAGCTTCCTTGAACCTTCCTAGCAGCAGATAAACACCGCCAATGTTACCCAGCGTGTCGCCTTCCCCCCGCTCGAACTGCGTAGATCGATGTAGTTCGAGTGCTCGTTGATATTGTTCGAGCGATTGCTTGTAGTCGCCTCGTTCGTCGAACACGAGCCCAAGGTTGTTGCGCGCTGAGCCTTCCAATTCTTTGTCGTTCAGGGTGGAGGCAATCTCAATTGCTTGCTGTAAGTGCTGGATTGCGCCCGGGTAATCCGCCCGTTCCCAATAAATCAAGCCAAGCTGGTTGTTGGTTTTTCCGATCTCGTCTCGATCACCAAGCTCCTCTTTCATGTGCAGCGCTTGCTGAGCGAAATCCAGAGCCTTATCAAGGTTCTCCAGTTTCCTCTGGCAATTCGCTATATACCCCAGAACAACAGCTTCACCATGTCGATCCTTATTGGCCTGGAACATCTTCAGCGCTTCCTCGAATTCCGGGAGCGCTGCCTTTGGACCCTCCTGGGTATACAGTTGCTTCGCCTTCGTGAGACGTTCTTGAGGCGATGGGCGTGCCTCTTGTGTCCACGCCATTACACACAGCAATGCGAGACCGCAGTAGCAAACGAGTTTGGCAATGGTGCGCATCGGTTTACGCTAACCCTTGATCACGAACCGCACCGGTGATGACTTCGCGACTCGACCGTCAGCCAGATAGGCGGTAATCCACACAAAATATGCCCCGCTCTTCAATACGACCTCCGATGGAAGGTGTAAGGTTGACTCCTCCGTTTGACCTTCCCAGAGCAGATCGCCGTCCGAAGTGACGACGCTTACTTTGTAGTAGCGAGAGCGCGAAACAGGTTTCCAATTGAATTTCAAATTCTCGCGTACCACGGCGCTGTCGCGTTGCGGGGAGAGTATTACCGGGAGCGTCTCTGAAACTTCCGGTCTCCTAAGAACCTCGCGTCGGGGTGAATCATGCACCATCGGAAGTTCCGCTTTGGAGATCATCGGTGCGGAGGGACGTGGCGGCGACGTCACGAGTAGTTTTTGTGGCTCGCGAAGCAGGCTGAGAATGACAATGATCAAGACTATTAAGGCCACGGCTGCCGCTGGAGCCCATATCCAATGGGGACGCGCCGAAACTGCTGGCACAAACTGAACTGTTCTTCGCGTCAGCTCAAATGGCGTGACAGGAAGTTCAACTTCTCTCTGGAGTTTGACAACACCGGCAACAATCACGCGACAGCGTTCACACTCTGACAGGTGGCGTTCGACTCCAGCCTTTCTAGTCTGGCTGAGCGCATCATCTACATATGCCGCAATCGTGTGATCATCGGGACACGTCCATCGGCGAGTCGGTGGGTTGTCGCTGGGTTCGAATCGCATCGCTCGAAGATTCTCATCGCCCATCGTCAACTTCGGGGAGTCAGTGTCCGCCATATTGGGCGCTCCTGCCTTACTGCACGGACACATTCCAGATTTCCCCGCATTTTTTTAGCTCATAAGACAACGTAGCTTTTTCAGGACGGCTGTCAACTTCCGGTGAACTCGTTGTCCATCCCCCAAGCCGGATAATCGGGCCACTTCGTCGAGCGACATACCATGTTCAAACCGAAGTTGTAGCAGAAGACGTTCATCCGCAGGCAGCGAAGCTAAATTTTTCTGCAACTGCTCCTGCTGCTGTTGGGTGACCAATAACGTTTCTTGATCGGGTTGCGAATCGGCAACCTCCGGCATCCGGGGTTCATCTTCTTCTCCGGCGACAGCCACTCGCGTGCTGATTTCTGATTGCCTGCGTGTGCTCAGGATCCAGCGCTGGCGGGAACCAAGCGAGTTCTGAAGCCTGCCTTCGACGGCAGAGAGTTCGTCGAGGTCCACATTAGGAAATTTTGGGGCAAGTTGTTGAAGGGTTTCGTGCTGGGAAGCGCCGTGGGCAAACCGCCAGCGGTAAATCTCAAGTTCAAGCGGTGAAAGTCCCTCAAGCGATTTGAACGGTCGGTGCCGGCCCGACTGGCTACGATGCCAATCAAAGCACAGGTTGCGTGCGACCACACGCAACCAGGTAGTGAACCTTGCGCTTCCCTTCGGGTTGAATTTCAGGAGGCGTCTACAACGATTGCGCGCAAGTTCATCGCACATATAGACGTAACAGTCCGCAGCCGCATCTTGGTTGGATGTGTAAGCGCGAGCTGTCTGGTACAAGACAGGGCCGTACGATTCCAGGAACTCCACCCAGGCATCGCACGCATTCGACGAGTGGAGACCCTCCAGTAGGAGCGCGATGGCTCGATCGCCCACTGTTCACTCCGAGAGGGAGGAGGATACCAAAATTTGACCGGTGTAGTGTACCCCAAGATCCTTGCCAAATCTATGAAATCTTGGATTGCACAACTCACCCTTCCTTGCCATGGGTGCCTGTTTCCCAGGACCCTCTGCGGCATGAGGTTTCCTTCATAGGCTCTGCCCACCGACCCAAGGGTCATAATTCCATTCCTTTAGACCGCCATAACACTCTGAAGCAATGGAATTCGACCGGAACAAGTTGCTAGCGAGCATCGACGTGGCCGAGAAGGCTATCCAACAACGTTTACGAGGATTGCCGATTGCTCACTCCAAGGAGCATCGTAAACTGAGAGATGCACTCAACAGCCTCGCGGCTCTCAAGAGAATGCTCTAGCAGATTTGGCGTATTGAACGTTTTCTGTTGGACTGAATCGAACCCGGAGCCCAGCCAAAGTTTTCAGCTGGATGTTCGTTATCGGCTCACAAATTCAATTTCCAATAGCCTCTGAGCGGAGCTTGTTGGACTTTCTGTTCTCTCAGCAGTAGGTTAAGCGCCTTGGTAACTGCGTCAGGGCGTTTTCCAAGTTGCTCTGCCAAGTCTTGCTCGCTGACGACCACATCTCCGGACGGGTAGCGTTGATGAACGCCCTGAGCATACTCGGAAATCTTGTCGGCCAGAGAACGGAGTTCTTTTCCACGCCTGCGCTCGGCAGATTTGGCTCGCGTCTCGTCGGTTTCAAAGGCCCGCGTGCAGATCGCCGCGATTCCAACAGCGGAAACTATCGCTGCGATCCACGGAATTGACGAGCGAACATCTGGGATAGAGTTCATGACTGGGATGTTTCTCATTCGAGAGCAGGAATCAAGAGAATACCTCTTCCCGCCGACTGCGCGAAGATTACCGAAGTCGTGCGCGCGGCTAGTGCTCGAAATGCGGGGCAATGGACGGAACGCAGGGGTAAAGAAGCAGAGGCAGGAAATGCTCGCAGAGCATTTCCTGCGGATCACCGGGCAGAAGCGGGGGTCCCGAATCTATCGACGGTGTTGAAATTGGCAATCGCACGCCGGGCGGCGTTACGCTGACGGTATAGAGCCACCAAGTAACTCTGCTTAAAGCTTCAACTCCATAACGACTGCAGCTTCTTCGGGATCGGAATAGTATCCGAGAACTAACTCGCGAGCCGTGATACCAAACTTCTTGTTGTTACGGTAGTCGCGATATTTCTTAGTAAGCTCGGCGGCAGCACTGTCCAACTCCTGACGGCAAAATAAGCATTCAGCCCATCGGACAGCAGTGGCAATCATCGCGTCCGTGGCTCTGATTGTGGGCGGCATGGATTAACACCCCAGAACTCACGGCACTCGACTTTAGCTGCCCCATTGCCGTCGTTTCCCCTGCGGGACTTCCCCCACGTCAGTAATGGCACCGTAATGACCCACACGGTATCTTTCCCCACGGGTTGCAACGGGCTAACATGAACTTTCACCAAAGGCGAGATGGATTCCCACGCTTTCCCCCCGGAACACTGACCCAAGAAAACTCTGCAACCATTCCGCACTATGCAGAGGAGTTTAAGGAAAAGTTGCATAAAGCAAACACGTGGTCGCGACCTCCGGCGGGACGCGAGCCGAGCATACGACTGGAGAATTTAAGATGAATCGCTACTTTTGTGTTTTGCTGTTGTTGATATCCTCGCTCTCTTTCGCCCTCACTCCGGTCACCATTGATAGCGCGTCCATCAACTACACAACCCACATGGTCACCGTTGTTGGATCAGGCTTTTGCACTGGTGCTCTGCCCGCAGTTACTTTCAACACGACCCGACTTAAGGTGACCTCGGCGTGCTCGTCTTCTGTGGTCGTGGCTAGTCTGCCCGTACAGGCGGCAGGTTCTTACAGGCTAATAATCGCTAATAGCGGCGGAGGCTCGGCTACATTCTATGTGACTTACGGCGCGGTCGGGCCGCAGGGACCACAGGGCTCCACGGGAGCGACCGGAGCAACCGGAACCAAAGGTGCAACGGGCGCAATCGGTCCACAGGGTTTACCGGGCACAACGGGAGCTCAGGGGCCGCAGGGATTTCCCGGACAGACTGGAGCAATCGGACCACAAGGTCCGGCTGGCCCCGCAGGGCCGATTGGATTGACGGGTGCCACAGGTCCGGCAGGCGCAACGGGAGCGACTGGGCCTCAAGGTTCCGCTGGTCCCACTGGCGCTACTGGTCCTGCTGGTTCTATTGGATTGACTGGCGCACCGGGTCCGGCTGGACCGCAAGGCGTCTCCGGCACGAATGGAACAGGCTTCAATTTCACTGGCCCATGGTCTACCACAACAATTTACAACGTGAACGACGTCGCCACGTATAACGGCACTAGTTACGTCGCTGTTCAGGCAGGCTCTAATGAAGAACCGGACGTGACTTCATCACCAGTGCCTTATGTTAACTTTACGATTACTGGGGAACCTGTGATCGCGAACGGAATGTATGCGGGCACTGGCGTGTACGCATTTGCCATACCTGCCAGCCCCGTGGCCCCATTGTTAGTTCAAACGGGGAGCTATTTGGGTAACGGCTTTTCAATTGCCGGAACCACATACGGAACACTCAACGGTGCTCCCACTAGCTTTACAGCTGCTGGTGTTTTTCCGAATGGCTTGACCTTTTGGCCGATTGCGCCGGGGTGCTTCTCCGATCTTTGCGAAGCTCTTGAGTTCGGCATCGCCGGGTCCGGTCAATACATTTTCGACAGCGGTCAGCAACTCTTTACGGGTCCGGTTACAGCCCCGTCTTTTGTACCCGGAACTTACCAAGGGTTCACGCCGGGGTCAAGTCCAGTTACGGTTGTCATTTCTTCAACGACGGGCGGCGTTTACTGGAATGTGCTCGCACAGGCTGGCGCTCCCGGCGCAGCGGGTGCGGCTTCAACTGTCCCCGGTCCAGAAGGTCCACAGGGACCAGGTGGTTTGACCGGTGTTCAAGGTCTGGCTGGCCCCGCAGGTCCGATTGGACTGACGGGGGCTGCCGGTCCACAGGGAGCAGTTGGTTTGACTGGCGCTCAAGGTCCGCAGGGCATTCCGGGCGCAAACGGTACGAACGGAACTGGTTTCAACTTTCGTGGCGCTTTCAACACGAACACCGCGTATGCGATCAACGATGTTGTAACTTTCGCCCCCGGTGCTAACAATATTACCTATAACGTCAACCTGACCTTTGGTTCCGCTGGTTCTATGGTTGGCACGATAACGACCGATGGCACCCTTGGAGTGTTGAACACTTCCAACATCGTCTCGTGGAACCTCACGCTGGCAGACAGTGCCACGAACTCGACGCTTCTCGCGCCGAGTAATTCCGCGTTTAGTTCGGGCAACTATGATACTGGTGGCCAACCCAACAACGACTTCACTGCAACTTCAACCACCCTCACGATGACCTACAGCAACGGTGGTTTCTGGGGTGTCAGCGGGGCATCTGGGCAATTCTGTATGACGGACTGGTCGAACTGCTTTGGACCCATTGCCTACGGAACGTGGAGCATCAATGGTGATAACGCATACTCGGAGTCTGCGGTTGGTGGCGGGAGTTCACAGATCATCGGCACCGGCGGCACTGTGGCGACCCCCGCTACATCCACGTATGTAGCAACAGGCCCGGTAGCAGCGGGGACTGCTATACCGGGCACGTCTCCGTGGGTCATGATGGCACAGGCAGGGACGAACGGCATCAACGGTCTCAATGGGGCAGTTGGCCCACAAGGACCAATGGGGCTAAGTATTACGGGACCACAAGGTCCGCAGGGAATTGAGGGTCTACCCGGAATGACGGGTCCTGCTGGGCCTGCTGGTCCGCAGGGCCCAACTGGACTCTCGGGCCCAACTGGGCCACAGGGTAAAGGTGGAGGGACTCCTCCGGGGCATGTAGCGCTCCTGCAATGGTGGAGTAGTCTAACCTACTCTGTGGGGGCCAACCCCTACGGTGTTGCCTTCGACGGAATTAGCGTTTGGGTGGTGAACGGCGGCAGCGGCACCGTCACCAAGCTCCGAGCCAGCACTGGTGCGGTCGTGGGCACCTACTCTGTCGGAAGCGGGCCCTACGGTATCGCCTTCGACGGTACAAACATCTGGGTGGGGAACTCCTTTGGCAACACTGTCACCGAGCTGCTGGCCAGCACCGGCGCGGTGATCGGCACTTACTCTGCGGGAAGCAAGCCTACGGGTGTGGCCTTCGACGGAACCAACATTTGGGTGGCGGACTACGACGGAAGCAGTGTCACCGAGCTGCTGGCCAGCACCGGCGCGGTGGTCGGCACCTATACCGTGGGCAGCCAACCTATCGGTATCGCTTTCGACGGAACCAACATCTGGGTGGCGAACAGCGGCAGCGGCAGCGTCACCGAGCTGCTGGCGAGCAGCGGTGCCGTGGTAGGCACCTATTCTGTGGGAGGCAATCCCCAAGGTGTAGCCTTCGACGGAACCAACATCTGGGTGGCGAATGGCAGCAACAGTGTCACCAAGCTGCTGGACAGCACGGGCGCGGTGGTCGGCACCTATACCGTGGGAAGCCAACCCAACGGCGTAGCCTTTGACGGCACCGACATTTGGGTGGCGAACGGCGGTAGCAACACTGTCAGCAAGCTGTTAGCCAGCACCGGCGCGGTGGTCGGCACCTATTCTGTGGGGGTGAATCTCCAAGGTGTGGCCTTCGACGGAAGCAACATCTGGGTGGTGGGTACTGGGAGCAACACAGTAAGCAAGCTTCCAGCCTTCTGACACAGAGCGCACGGTGTCCTGTGCGGTACCTAACCCAGTTGGATTGAGGCCCCAGAGTCGAACCGAAGGAGTCGCCGCAGCAAGTCAAGACACCCGCAGACTCTTAAGCGAAGCGTGAGCCGCACCTCTGCTGATGTCGGGCACGATGACCAATTCAACCGTGGTGACATCGAATAGTTCAACCCGATATTCCTCGACCTCGCGTACTGCGTTCGGGGGACTGAAATTTCACGGCTGGCGCACAATCTCTCCAAACGAGCGTCCGCCATCCCCGGACCATCGCAAGACAAACTCTTGGGTACGCGATGTCTCGGTTTCTTCGAAGACGAGCGCGATGCGTGTCAGTCTTTGTGGCTGATCGAAGATTAGTCGGATGATTTGAGTGCCGGAATCGGCGGCACGCCAGCCGCGCACTTCCGCAGCGGCCAACGCCGACTCCACCGGGTAATCGTTATCTTCCGATGTGACCTCGACCACTGCGAGACGGTCGAGGTCCAGCCAGCTTTCGTCGTGAAGCGTACCAGCCTGCGGACTCGGCGTGATTAGGCGCTTGCGCATACCCAAATAGTCTACCTCCGGCGCTGGTCTGAATGTTCCGCGAAGGGAACAAACCTTCCTCTCCTGCAGAGCATCCACGTTGCCGTACAGATTGGAGCCAGGCAGAATGAGCAAAAAGAATGCTCTCGCAAACCCAACTCGTCTCGAGCCTTTCGAATCCGGGGACAAGCAATTGCTTCGGGTCGTTATCGAGACTCCGAAAGGAAGCCGCAACAAGTTTGCATTCAACCTCGA
Source organism: uncultured Acidobacteriota bacterium (assembly GCA_963717205.1). Classification (GTDB taxonomy): domain Bacteria; phylum Acidobacteriota; class Terriglobia; order Terriglobales; family Acidobacteriaceae; genus Sulfotelmatobacter. The sequence goes on from CAVQVP010000007.1 coordinate 118,107, forward strand.
CGAGCACGTCTTCGAACTGAAGAAGGTTTTGCCCGCTGGAATGACATTTCCGTATGACTTTGGGTTCGTTCCCGCGACTAAAGCCGACGATGGCGATCCCGGTGACGTGCTGGTTCTAATGGACGAGCCAGCATTTCCGGGGTGCGTACTATCGTGCCGTCCCATCGGCGTAATACAGGGCGAGCAGGGAGATAAGAAAGACAAGGAGCGGAATGACCGGATCGTGGCAGTTGAGCAGGACGCTCATAGTTGGGCCGACATAAAAAATATTGATGATCTTGGGAAGGAATTCTGTCGGGAACTGGAAGAGTTTTTTGTGAACTACCACAAGCTTTCCGGTGAAAAGTACCGAGTGCTGGGAGTAAAGGGACCGAATCAAGCTCGAAAACTGGTGAAATCAGGAATGCGATGAGGAATCGTAATCGATGAGCCAGATTCTTGTTCGGTTCCTCGTCGGCGGTGCAGTGGTATCTACGTTCGCAATCATAGGCGATCTGCTAAAACCCAAGAGCTTCGCAGGGCTATTCGGTGCTGCGCCGTCAGTCGCACTTGCGACTTTGGGGCTGACGGTAGCGACCGAAGGTGCATCCTATGCCGCCACTGAAGCCCGCTCCATGATGGCAGGTGCAATCGCATTCACGGCATACGCCTCGTTTGTCAGTTGGGTCATGATGCGCTACAAGCTGAAAGCTGTCTGGGTCACGATCTGCTCAATTCCTCTGTGGCTTGGGGTAGCATTCGGGCTCTGGTGCGTTTGGCTGAAATAGCAATGCAGATCAAGGTCGATCCTTCGGTTGTCGCGCAAACAAGATGGTATGACTACGCCATTCGATTCCTTTTCGGCGGACTAATTACGGCTGTGGCAGGCATTATCGCGAAGAAGTTTGGTCCCGTCATCGGCGGGCTGTTCCTAGCGTTCCCGGCGATCTTTCCAGCCAGCGCAACGCTGATTGAGAAACATGAGAAGCAGAAAAAAGAGGAGAAAGGGCTACGCGGAACTCGGCGTGGAAGAGAGGCAGCCAGCGTTGATGCCGCAGGTTCGGCGATGGGGAGCGCAGGACTGTTAGTTTTCGCTTTGATAGTCTGGCAATTCACGCCCCACTACAGCACATGGTTGGTGCTCATGAGTGCCACTCTAGCTTGGCTGACGGTTTCCGTGCTGATTTGGCACATTCGAAAGCAGGTATAGCCATCGTGTCGTGCCCCGGATCGGCGACGAAGACGAATCGCTCTCAAGCGGCTTCCTGATTCGCCGCCATTGCTTTAGGTGAACAAGGGATGTAACGTCAGCTTCGTTTCCCGCGATCCAATACCTCGATCGGTTCTTGAATGAGTGAACTAAGTTTTGTGGAGTCACTTTCATTTGTTACCGCAACACAGAGTTCGCGCCAACAACGCATGACACGGTTGCGTCGACAAGGCTCGCGCCTAATCGTTGAGGATCCCGAACTGGACCGCCGCTTCCGCCTCATGCTAACGGCAACCGGCATCGGCGAAATCAGTGCTCTGCAGATCTTGGGCGAACTCGCCGTTCTGCCCGATACGCTGGATGCGCGTCAATGGGTGGCCTTCAGTGGACTGGATCCCCGGCTTTTCAAGTCAGGGAAATCGGTCGAAAAGCGGCCCAGAATCAGCCGCGGCGGTAGTCGTCACTTGTGTCGCGCTCTTTACATGCCAGCGCTCGTTGCCCTGCGTCGTTCCTTATCTGCGGCGCTTCTATCAAAACTTGCTGCTTCGTGGCAAAGCTCGTCTGCAAGCCATCATCGCAGTTATGCGAAAACTGCTGCACGCGCTGTTCGCCATGTTCCGCACTAATCAACCCTACAACGGGTCGAAGCTGTGTGCTCCGAGCCCGAGCGGCAATGCCATCGCCGCTTGCGCTTAACGGTTCACAAAAAGAGAGAGGTTCTCCTGCACCTCTCCAGAGAGAAAAAATTTGAATTGTAAGAGAGAATCTATAACCAGCATGTTCGGCTCCTTTCCTCCGAGCCCTTTGGTTGGTTTGCGCCTCCAAAGTCTACTCGGGCCCGGGAGCCGACATTGTTATGGAATCATTACACTCAAACCCCAAGCTGACTGGCGAATAGACGGCGCAAGCTTGTGACATCGCCTGCTTACAACAGTTAGCGCTAGAAAGTAAGCGACGGAGCGGAACTTTCCCGCTACTGCAGCTTCGCGTACTCCGCCTTGGCTTCCTTCATGATGGGGACATCAGCGTCGGCGTCCTTCCAAAGGATGAGTAAGTCCTGGTAGGCAGCACGAGCTTTTTCTACTTCGCCTTGGAGAGCGTAGGCTCGGGCCAGTCCCAACCGAGCCAGCGCACCCAGCGGGAAATTTAGCACGATTCCGCGGTGCTCCATCATGCGTTGGAAGTCGGCGGCTGCCTCTTTGCCTTGGAGCGCTAGCAGATGAGCTTGCCCGCGGAGGTAAATCGGGTACAACATCCCTAACTGAAATGGTTGGGATTGGCCCAACTCGTAGGGCGCAGCTCTTTGTAGAATCTGCAACGCGTTTGCTGGCTTCTTTGCATTGATTTCAATAGCTGCGCCAATGCAAGGCAGCCAGTATCCCTGAATGATCGTATGTGTAGGGAATTCTTTGTTCAGGTTCTCTGCGAGCTTATGCGCCTGGGCGTTTTCGCCGGCCCGCGCCAACGCTAGCCCCGCCAGGCTTCTCACGTCTCTTCCTGGCACTAGCGCCAATGCAGCCTGCGCGTTTTGCCGGGCTGACCGGAATTACCAAATTCGGCCTCCCGCAAGGCGTCATTGACCTGCCAGAGCGCAGCCGCTTCTTTGGCCTCAGCATGCGTAGCGGAGGAAATCGCGCGCTGGGAAAACTCGCGCGCTCTAGTCAGCCGGCCGAAGTACGCCTCCGTGTCCGATTGCGCTGAGAGCAGCCAGTCTTCTTCCCCGGCGCGCCCCGCGGCCCAAGCCAACTGTTGCTGCATGCCGTCCTGGTCGCCCCGAAGAAATGCCGTCGCGTACACGGAGAGGTGCAGGTCATGGGAGCTCAGCTTGCGCGCCAGCGCTTGCTCAACCGTTGTCCTGGCCTCCTCAGAGCGGTTGAGCGCGAGTTGTATCTGGGCCTGGTTGGCGTTGAACACTGCGCTGTTCGGTTCCAGCCGGCCAGTATCCTGTGTATCCCGCAATGCTTTCTCCCACTGCCCCAGCCTCATATAAATGTCCCCCAAATTCCCAGGCGGGAGGAGATCGCGGGGATAACTCTGTTTCCACAACTCGTAGGTTTGACTGGCCTTTTCCAGTTCACCGGTAACATCGGTGTAGTACCGGGCGCTGATTCGGTACCGCTCTCGCTCACTCACGCGCGCCCGCAAGTCGAAAGCTTTTTTCGAATTGTCACTGGCTCGCGTGTTCTGCCCAAGGTTTGAATAGCTGACCGCCAGCGCGGTATATGCCATAGCGAAGTTGGGATCGAGTTCTACAGCACGCTCATAGTAAGGAACCGCCGTTGCATCTCCACTCTCGAAGAATACTTTGCGTCCGATGCTGTAGGCCTTCAGCGCTTCCAGCGAGAAGGTGCTCGCCTCCTCAATCGGTGTTGAGAACTTTTGCACGGACGCCAGCGACTCTCCCAGCTTGTTCCTGATCGCCAATGCAGACTTGTCGATTGCTTTCAGCACCTCGCCCTTCCCCGAGGTACGCGCCTGATCAGCCACCAGGATGTCACCATTTGCACAGTTGATCGCATCCAGACCGATCACGTATTCGTTGGCGAGGCTCGAGATGGAACCTTCCAGCATCGCTTTGCTGCCCACGCGCTGGCAGAGCTCCCGCGCTACTTCTCCAGTAACCCGCTCCGCCGGCTCGCGCCCCATAAGGCGTAACGTGGCCGTAATCTTACGCTCTGAAAGGATGTTCAAGAACGGAGACTGACCGAGATCCACTGCCAGTGCCTGCTTTAGAGTGTCATCGAAAACGTCGTCGCCGGTCTTATTCACGAAATCTGCGAGCACGATAGTGTCTTTTTCCGTCAGTCCGTGTGCTCGGCGCAGGTAGAGGAACGCACCAACCGCCGTCGAGATAAACACAATGCCGGCCAATAGAGCCAACTTCCAACCAACTGCACGGCGCTTCCTTAACGCAAGAGGCACGGCGGTCGCCGGCGGGGATTGGCCCGATTCGATCTCGCGTTTGACTCGCTTCAGGTCAGAGCTAAGATCGGAAGCCTTTTGGTAGCGCGATGCACAATCCTTCTCTAGCGCCCTAGCGATGATTGCGTTTAATGAGGGAGGAAGAGCACGGTTCACCTGGCTGGCCACAGGCGGCCGTGCGTTCAAAATGGCATCCATCAACAGCACACGATTTTTAGCAACGAAAGGCCGCTTACCCGTGGCCATTTCGTAAAGCACCACACCCAGGGAAAACAGATCGGTGCGAGCGTCAATCTCTTCTCCTCGAACCTGCTCCGGCGACATGTACGCAGTTGTGCCGGGAATCACACCTTCCGCCGTGAGGGACTCTTCGTCAACTTCGTTTTCCGGCAGATGGCTCGGGATCATTTTGGCCAGCCCAAAATCCAGAATCTTCACCCGCCTCCCGCTCACAATAAAAATGTTCCCTGGTTTGATGTCGCGGTGGATGATTCCCTTGGAGTGAGCACCTTCCAACGCCTCGGATGACTGGATGCCGAATTCGAGGACTTCGTCAGTGGAGATGGGACCCCTGCGAATACTGTCTTTCAAGCTTTTCCCCTCCAGCAACTCCATGACGATCACAGGCTGGCGATTGTGCTCTTCCACTTCATAAATTGTGCAGATATTGGGATGATTCAAGGCGGACGCGGCGTGGGCTTCGCGCTCAAAACGTTGCAGGGCCTTATGGTCTGTGGCCAGCGATTCTGGCAAGAATTTCACAGCCACATGACGGTGCAACCTGATGTCTTCAGCTTCATACACCACGCCCATCCCCCCGCCACCGAGCTTTCGCAGGATGCGGTAGTGCGAGATGGTTTGACCGATCATGGTTTAGTCGATCAAGGAGTCGTGCAATGGTAGGCGCGAGGCGAGGGCAAGTCAATGAAAGCGGTGGAGTTGGTGACGTCAAGCTGCTTGTGTAAATAGGTTGAGGGTGCGAGTTTTCCATTCCAGGTTGAATCTCTGGAAGATGGAGTAGATGATGCGGTCCACGCTTTCCACGTTCACGAAGCACACCATCGGCCTGGTCCGGCGCCGCACCTCGACGAAACAGCGTCGATCACGTTGGTGGTGCGGAGTTTGCGCCACAGGTGCCGGGGGAAGGCAAAGAACGACAGCAACTCGGGCAAGTCTCGGCCTAACCGCTTCACCACGCCGGGATAGATGCGTTGCCAGCGGGCGCGGAGGCTGCGGAAGGCGGCCACTGCCTGCGTCCTGCTCTCTGCCCGATAAATCGCCTGGGCTCCGCTTTTTACTTCATCGTAATCCCGCTTCCGTGCTTTCTCGAGAATGTTCCGCATTTTGTGCACCCAACAGCGCTGATGCCGCACTCGCGGATAAATGGTGCGAATCGCCGCTGCCAAACCGGCACAGCCGTCGGTGAGAATCAGGCCCAGCGATCGGCCTTCCAGCCCACGCCGGTACAGATCCTGCATCAGGGCTTCCCAGTCCGCCTGACCTTCGCCCTGGCTGCGCAAAAAGGCCAGCAAGTGCCGGCTCCCGTCGCGGCGAATACCATAGGCCACCAGCATCTGCACTTGTTTGCGTCCGCTCAGTCGGCGGACTCGCAGACTCACGCCATCCAGAAACAGATAGACATAATCGTCGCTCAACCGCGCCTGATGAAACTGGCGCACCGCTTCGTCCAGATCCCGCGTCAGCTTCGATACCGTCTGCGCACTCACCGTTTCTCCCGTGATCGTGGCCACTACCCGTCCTACCTGCCGCGTCGAAATGCCCCGCAAAAACGCTTCCCGGATCAGTAGCGAAACCTCTTCGGCCCGTCGCTGAAATCGCTTCAGCCCCACCGGCAAAAAACTCCGGCCCCGGGTGCGGGCGATGCGCAAGCGAATCGTTCCGAAGCGGGTCACGAAATCCCGCTCATAGTAGCCGTTACGGTAGTCCCGCCGCTTCCCGTGGCGCCGCTCGTAGGGAGCCCAGCCCGAGAAGCGGTCGCGTTGCCGCTCCGATTCCAGTTCGAAAAACTGCTGCCATGTCTGTCGCGTCTGCCCATACAGATCGCCCCAGAAACTGTCTTTCATCTCCGCCAGAAAATGTTGGAAATGCTCCTCGATCGGGACTATCTTCGCCATGGGTGTAGGTCTCCTTTTCGGAACGGCTTCTGCTTGCTAGGCAAAGCCAACTTACACCCTCTTGCTTTTTACACAATCAAAGTTACGTCACCGTGGAGTTGGCTGCGGCTCAAGAGGATGATTGGCGATAAATCCCGATCTCGCTCATTGACCAGGCGGTCAAAACGTGAAATCGCCTCTTATAAGGTGATTACGGTCAGAAGGGCTTTATCTTTTCGCGCTGTCCCTCCGGCTGGGACTTATTGCCCCCGAAAGACGGCGGATGCTTTCCCCTAATTTGCTCAAACTCAGGTCGAGAGGGTTTCGTTCCTCTTTGGCGTCGCTGAAGCCCTCACGCTGCATCCGCTCCGCAGCGGCACTGAATCTTTCGCGGCTGGTTTTGCCCATGTCAAGAAAGCGGAATGCCTGGACAAGTGGCATTCCGTCCGCTCCGGTGTGCAGGAATTGGATCTGCGCTTCCACCTTTCCGAACACGGTTTTCAGAGCGATTTCGCCATGCGTTCCGTGAGGGATAATATCCTTAGGAAGAACGGCAGAACCCCCGGTGAGCGACAGCCGCTTGATCACTCCAATGAATTTCTGATTGTTGACCGTGAATATTGCCTTCTCGTCGTTGGGGACACGAATACGCGGAGGACGGGTGTTCTTCCGGTTCTTCTCCGATTTTTCCCGCATGATAAGCAGCGTTGCAGATGGACGGAAACTGGTCAATGTTACCTAAGTTAACTGGGCATACGCTGCCGCATTGTTGTCGATAAATCACCATAGCGCTCAATGACCATCAGTCAAAACGTGAAATCGCCTGCTTAAAGCCACCAACCCGCCGAGGAACATTTGCTCTAAGGGAATATCTACCTGGTTTGTATATCACTTCTGGATGAACCAATTGGGTCGAGATACCTTCAACGTCTTGTAGCGCGGTCGAAGGAGAAGGACAATAAGCGCCCGAGTTTCCGGCCCCCCGCTCACTGAATTAGCAGATAAGTTTCTGCTGGAGGAAGCTCTTTCTGGGCAGCCAAGAAACCGCAGAACGACCAGCCAAGGAACAAGGGCAGTCGCGGGAAATCCTAAGCAGTAGCTCCGCGCGGAGGCGCGAAGCTTCAGCTGCAGAGCGTCTGCGATGCTCAAGAAACGCTTGGCGATGGGATTCGCACTTAAATCGTCCCTTCTTTACGCGTTCGAGCAGCGATGAGAAACGATCAAAGACTACATTCATTAAACGCACGAGGTCTGATCCCAGATAAAACGCGACCTGGGAGAGAAGTTGAACATCCAAGTACGGAAAGCGCCAAAAATTACCTGCAATACAAGACTCGACCAAACAAGACAGACGGATCATGGCGAAACCAATTTTGCTCAGTGTCGATGATGACTCAGACGTTTTGCGGACAATTGAACGTGACCTGCGGTCGCAGTACGGCGCCGAATACCGGGTGATCGGAAGCGATTCGCCGGCGCGAGCGCTTGACCTTTTAAAACAATTGAAAGTTCGCAACGATAACGTAGCGTTGTTGCTGGCGGACCAGCGCATGCCGGGCATGGACGGGGTGGAATTTCTGCAGGAGGGAATGCGTATCTTCCCCGGAGCGAAGCGTGCCTTGCTGACTGCTTACGCCGACACCAACGCCGCGATCAGCGCCATCAACCAAGCCAACATCAATTACTTTTTCCTGAAGCCGTGGGATCCTCCGGCGGAACACCTGTATCCGCAGTTGGATGACTTGTTGGATGACTGGCAAGCTTCGTATCGCCCCACCTTCGAGGGAATCCGCGTGCTGGGTACACGCTGGTCGCCGCGCTCGTACGAGTTGCGGGACTTTCTCGCGCGAAACCACGTCCCCTATCAGTGGATCGATGTTGAGGCTTCGGCGAACGATCCCGAAACCAAGCGCCTGGTGGAGGCTTTGGGGCCAGAGGCGGCTCAGCTTCCAGTGGTGCTTTTTCCGGATGGGACAAAACTCTTAGAGAGCATACCAGCGGACGTTGCACAGAAAGTGGGGTTGCGTACGCGCGCGCAAACGGACTTTTATGATCTGGCGATCGTTGGTGGAGGGCCTGCTGGCCTCGCGGCCGCCGTGTATGGCGCGTCGGAAGGTCTGCACACCGTGATGATTGAGCGGGAAGCTCCGGGCGGGCAAGCCGGGATGAGTTCGCGCATTGAAAACTACCTGGGATTTCCGATGGGGCTTAGCGGCGGCGACCTCGCGCGGCGCGCAGTGGTGCAGGCGCAACGCTTTGGGGTGGAGATCCTGTCGCCGCAAGAAGCCGTCTCAGCGCGGATCGAGGGACCGTACCGCATTATCAAGCTGGCCGATGGGAGCGAAATTTCCTGCCATGCATTGATGATTGCCAGCGGAGTGCAATGGAGGCGGCTTGAGGCTCCGGGGATCGACCGGTTGCAGGGGGCGGGCGTTTACTATGGCGGAGGCGCTACTGAGGCGATGGCCTGCAAGGGAGAAACGGTTTATGTTGTGGGCGGCGCGAATTCAGCGGGCCAGGCGGCAATGAATTTTGCAAAGTACGCAAAACGAGTGGTGATTCTGGTGCGCGGAGATTCACTTGCCAGCACCATGTCGCAATACCTCATCGATCAGATCAAGGAGACGCCCAACATTGAACTGTGGGCGCACGGCAGCGTGACTGAGGTTCATGGAAACAGCCACCTCGAAGAAATTTCAGTGCTCTGTTCGGACACCAATAAAATCGAGTGCGTGCCAGCAACCTCGATGTTCATTTTCATTGGGGCGATGCCGCGAACCGATTGGCTGGCGGGGATGGTAGAGCGGGACGATCGTGGATTTATTCTTACCGGTCCCGATCTGATTCGGGATGGGCAACGTCCGAAAGGATGGACACTCGATCGAGATCCTTATTTGCTTGAGACCAATGTCCCTGGTCTTTTCGCGGTGGGTGATGTGCGGCATGGTTCCGTGAAACGCGTGGCCTCGGGAGTGGGCGAAGGATCGGTAGCCGTGCAGTTTATCCATCAGTACTTGAGCAAGGTCTAAATGGTCGATAAATCGGAACTACTTCGCTTTCCTATATTCGCGGACTTGCCGGAGGATCAAATCGACTGGTTCATCAGTCAATCGACAGAACTCCACGCCAAGGCAGGGGACCTTTACCTGCGGCAAGGCGACCCAGCCGATGCGATGTTTGTGATTCTTGAGGGGCAGCTCTCGGCACGAGGCGATTTTGCCGGAGAGACCGTTACCTTCGCCTTAGCCGCGGGCGACGTTACCGGACTCCTGCCGTTTTCGCGGATGAAGCAGTTTAAGGTAAACCTGCGAGCCGAGACTGACACCCATGCTCTGCGATTTGCGGCGTCGCTGTTTCCAGATTTAATTCAAAAAATGCCGGAGCTCACCCAGCGGCTGGTGGGACTGATGGCCGACCGGATCCGCGAAACTACGCGGATCGAACAACAGCGCGACCGCTTGGCCAGTTTAGGAAAACTTTCGGCGGGACTGGCGCATGAGCTCAACAACCCAGCTTCCGCAGCCAAGCGTGCCGCAAGTCAACTGCGCGACATCATTAAGAAGATCAGAAACGCGAGTCTGGAGTTGGGAAGGCGTGAGCTTACCCCGGCGCAGAAAGCGGAGATTGAGAAGCTGGAAAATTTCTTTATTCAGCGAAACGAACCTCCGCCTGACCCGCTCACCGCCAGCGACCTGGAAGAACAGCTTGATTCTTTGCTGCGCAGTCACGGGCAGAATGATCTGTGGCAACTGGCGGCGGACCTGGCACATAAGAGCGTCAAACCGGAGATGCTGGAATCGTTGTTCGCGATGGTGGATGCGCAAACGGCGCGAGCTGCCCTGGTCAGGATCGCTGCGTCGGTGGAGATTGCGAATCTGTTGAACGAAATCGAGAGCAGCGCATCGCGAATCTCCGACCTGGTCTGCGCGATCAAGGAATACACTTACATGGATCAGGCACCGGTGCAGAATGTCGACATCGTAAAAAGCCTGGAGACCACGCTCACCATCTTGAACCATAAGCTGAAGCGAGGAGTCACTGTGCAGCGCGATTACCAGCGCATCCCATTTTTGGTGAACTCGTTTGGGAGCGAACTTAATCAGGTCTGGACCAACCTGATCGACAATGCGATTGACGCCATGGCAGGAAAGGGCGAGCTTCGAGTTCGAACCTACCGCGACGATGGTTGCGTGGTGGTTGAGATTGGTGACAACGGGCCCGGGATTTCGCCCGAGATAAAGGGGCATATTTTTGAACCCTTCTTCACCACTAAGGCAGTCGGCGAAGGAACTGGTCTCGGCCTCGACACCGTGCAACGAATTGTGAAAAAGCACAGAGGCAGTATTCAGGTCACTTCGGTCCCGGGGGACACGCGCTTCCAGGTGTGGCTGCCGCTGGCGGAAGTTCCAGCTTAGCGTCCTATATCGGTTGAATTCGATTTCTCCGCGAAACCATCTCACAAATGGTCCCGGCCAGCAAGTCGAGCTCCCTCGGCGGCTGAAGCCGAAAAATTTTCAAAAGTTTACGCGGCGCTGAAGCGCCGCTCTTCCACGGTCGTCTCCGACGTTTGGGATTTTTCCGCGGGTTGTGAACGTCGTGACCTGCTCGAACCTATTTATGATAGCTTCCGGCCGCCTGCAATCTCAGTGTTCCAGATCAAACGAGCTTTTGAGGCGGATGTCGCGCGACGAAGATCCGACGAGCACCTCGAATTGACCCGGTTCCGTTATCCAATCCTTCTTCGCGGTGCTATAGAAGGCCAATGCGCTCCGGTCGAGGGTAAAGTCAACTTCTTTCGTCTCTCCAGGCGCCAGGCTCACACGGCGAAAGCCCTTCAATTCCTGCGCTGGACGATCGACGCTTGCGTGTCCGTCATGCACGTAAAGCTGCACCACTTCCGCGCCCGCACGTGATCCGCTATTGCGTACCTGCACGCTCACTTCTACGGGTTTGCCAGCCGCAACCTTGTTCGGCGAAACCTTCAGATCGCTGTAATCGAATTTCGTATAAGAAAGACCGTAGCCAAACGGAAAGAGCGGCTCGATTTTTTTCTTGTCGAAATATCTGTAGCCCACGTAAATACCTTCTGCATAATCGACTTGAAGGTTCTCGCCAGGGTAATGTCCGTAGGCTGGAGAATCCTTCCACTGCTTCACGAAGGAGACCGGGAGTTTCCCCGCAGGATTTACGTCGCCAAATAGAACATCGGCGATCGCATTGCCGCCTTCCTGTCCGCCATACCACAAGTCCAGAATTGCAGGAACTTGCGCGACCCAGCGGGTCATGATGACAGGGCCGCCGGCATTGATCACCACAACAGTATTCTTATTTACCTTGGCGACAGCCTCGATGAGATCGTCCTGTCCGGCGGGCAGGTCCAGTGATTTGATGTCGAAATCTTCCGACTCGAGTTTTGCCGATCTTCCTACCACTATTACGGCTGCATCCGCTTTGGACGCGGCGCTTACGGCTTCACTGATGAGGCGCGATCGCGCCTCGGGAGTGTCCTTGCTGGGATCCTCACCTTCCATCGAAACGCCAAGCGCATAGCTCACTTGCACGCCATTGCCGGCGCGATGTTGAATACCTTTCAGGGGAGCGATGGAATATTTTGGAACGACCAATGAACTGCCTCCGCCACCGGTTCTTGCCGTCGCGGCACTGGGTCCGATGACAGCGAGGGAGTGAATCTTCGACGGATCGAGAGGTAGCAAGTCACCAGCATTTTTGAGGAGAACGATGCTCTCGGCGGACGCCTTTCGTGCCAGGGTTCGCTGTTCCGGGGTATCAACTTCGCCGCCTGCGGTGTGTGGCTTATCGAATTGCCCGCTGACGAACATCACACGCAGCATGCGGCTCACGTTGTCATCAAGGGTTGCCACTGATATTTTGCCGGCGGAAACTTCAGGAAGTACTTTTTCCGGTACGAGCCAACCAACGCCGTTGCCTGCCTCCATCGTTTTCGCTTCCTTCCGCCACTCCTCCATCGGCTTCCCGCCCGGCATCTCCAAGTCCATTCCGGCGTTTACTGTGGGGGCGGTGCTATAGGTGCTGCCCCAATCGGAGACGACGAAACCTTTGAAGTTCCAATGTTGTTGCAACATGTCTTTTAATAGATAAGGATTTTCGGCGCAGTACACTCCATTGAGCTTGTTGTAGGCCGACATCAAAGACCAGACGCCGCCTTCCTGGACAGCAGCTTTGAACGCCGGGAAATAAATCTCATTCAAGGCGCGCTCATCAACAATTGCGTTTACCCGATGTCGTTCTAACTCCTGGTTGTTGGCGGCAAAATGCTTGACTGTGGCGATGACGCCTTCTCCCTGAACTCCCTTGATATATGCGACCGCCAGGCGGCTGGTGAGATACGGATCTTCGCCGAATCCCTCGAAGTTTCTTCCCCAGAGGGGAGTGCGATTAATGTTCACGGTCGGGCCCAAAATCATATCTCGTCCCAGGGCCTTCACCTCCTGCCCGATTGCTTGGCCCACTTGCTGCAGAAGTTCGGGATCCCAGGTTGCGGCCATGGCTATGCCAGCGGGAAAGGCCGTGGTCATAACTTGCATTTTCGCCTTCATGCCACCTGTCTTAGCGGAGGGTCCGGCCCACGATCGTATGCCGATTGGGCCATCCGCCATTTTTATGGAGGGGATGCCCAGTCGCTGATTCGGAACACTCTGCATCCAATTGGCCCCGCTCAGCATTGCAACTTTTTCCTGCAGCGTCATGCGGCCGAGCAGATCCTGAACGCGTTGCTCAACCGGCAGACTAGGATTTTTGTAGGGCGCGGTATCGGAACTGCCTTGGTTCTGGGCGTGACTCATGATGGCGGCGACGAGAATTAAAAGCAGACAAAATAAATGCCTCATTGCTTATCCTCCACAGAAAATCCTCCACAGAAAATTAAGTGCCAACGCGGTTTCGTTGCCTCGCCGGCCCCGACCCAAATTGCAGCTCAACGGCTGCCGTCGCGCTGTAGCTGGAACATCTTACTCCTTAGACCCGGCTCCTTAGATCCGGGTATTCTTCGCTGATTTGCCATCCCCGCAAGTTTTGTCTGTACCGCATTGTACTCAGCGAGGTTTCCGATTTCGTTATAATTCCCGCGATTGATTTGGGCAGATATGAATGCATGCGCGCGATGCGCGGGAGGTGTTTTTGAAATTACTTCGGAGCTTTATTACGTGTCTTACGATTTTCGGCATTGCTCAGCTAAATCCTCAATTCAGTTCGTCACTTACGTGGGCACAATCAGCCGCGAGTGCGACGGCTGAGAGTTCTCGTCTGGCTGGGTATTCGGCGGATGCCTCCAAGACGGAGCGTGAATGGGAGAAGAAACTTCAGGATGGAGTGGTTGCCGACAACCTGCGGCAGAGCATGCAGCGGTTGAGTGCGCGTCCGCATCATGTGGGGTCGCCTTACGACAAAGATAATGCGCAGTGGATCCTCGCGAAATTCAAGGAGTGGGGATTTGAAGCGCACATTGAAACATTCAGCGTGCTTTTTCCGACTCCCAAGGAACGAATTGTAGAGATGATCGTGCCGACGAAGTTCCGGGTAAAGTTGCAGGAGCCTCCCGTGGAGGGCGATCCGACTTCGAATCAGACTGCGGAACAGTTGCCGACTTATAACGCGTATTCGATTGACGGAGACGTGACTGCGCCGCTGGTCTATGTGAATTACGGCAATCGTGAGGATTACGAGCAACTGGACCGGCTGGGGATTTCGGTGAAGGGCGCGATCGTGATTGCGCGTTACGGCGAAGGATGGCGTGGTATCAAGCCGAAGGTTGGGGCCGAGCATGGGGCGATTGGGTGCATCATTTATTCCGATCCCAAAGACGACGGGTTCTTTAATGGCGATGATTATCCCAAGGGAGGGTGGAGGCCGCGCGAAGGCGTGCAGCGCGGCAGCGTGATGGATACGGATTATCCCGGCGATCCTTTGACGCCGGGAGTTGGGGCAACAGAGGGAGCAAAGCGGCTGGAAATCAAAGAGGCGAAGACCATTACCAAAATACCGGTGCTGCCGATTTCGTGGGGAGATGCGCTGCCGCTTCTGTCTGCGTTGCAGGGGCCGGTGGCGCCTGCGGCGTGGCGAGGCGCATTGCCGATTACATATCACGTGGGGCCCGGGCCGGCGAAGGTTCATCTGAAAGTGGCTTCGAACTGGGATTTGAAGCCGGTGAACGATGTCATTGCGACCATGCGGGGATCAGATGCGGCGGACGAGTGGGTGATTCGCGGCAATCATTACGACGCTTGGGTCAATGGGGCTGCTGACCCGATCTCAGGAATGGTAACGGTGCTGGAAGAAGGCCGCATGCTTGGCGAGCTTCATAAACAGGGATGGACACCGAAGCGGACGATCATCCTTTGCGCCTGGGATGGAGAAGAGCCGGGACTGCTGGGCTCCACTGAGTGGGTGGAGACGCACGGCGACGAGTTGCAGAAGCATGCGGTTGCGTACATTAACTCCGACAGCAACGGGAGAGGCTTTTTCCGCGCAGGGGGTACGCATGATTTGCAGCATTTGATTAACGATGTGACGCGGGACATTCAAGATCCGGAAAAGCATATTGCGGTGCAGCAACGGGCGCGGCTGCAGCAGATTGCCCGGGCAACCAACGCCGAAGAGCGTTCGGAGATTAGAAAAGAAAGCGATGTGCGCATTGGGGCCCTGGGCGACGGCTCAGACTATACCGCGTTTCAGGATCATGCGGGCATTTCCGTGCTCAACCTCGGTTATGGCGGAGAGAACGATGCGGATTCTTACCACTCGATTTACGACGATTTTTACTGGTACACGAAATTTGTGGATACAGATTTTTCTTACGGGCGCGCGCTGGCGCAGACGGGCGGAACTGCAGTGATGCGGCTGGCGGATGCCGAGGTGATTCCTTATGAGTACACGGGTGAGGCCGAAACTATTGGACGCTATGTGAAGGAACTGGAGAAGTTGCTGAAAGACAAGCAGGATGAAATTACGGAGCGCAATCTGGAATTGAAGGAGGGAGTGTTTATGGCGACGGCCGATCCGCGGAAGAGTTTTATACCGCCTCCAGCGAAAGAAGTGCCTCCGTTCATGAATTTTGCGCCGCTGAAAAATGGAACGGAGGCGATCAAGAAAAGTGCGGAGCGTTACCAGGCAGCGTTGTCGAAGTGGCAGAACAGTGGGATCGCGTTACCTGCGGCGACGGTTACTGGTCTCAACGCCGAGCTGATTCAGATTCAGAGAACGTTTCTGACTGAGAAAGGTCTGCCGGAGCGGCCGTGGTTCCGGCATCAGGTATACGCGCCGGGAGCGTATACCGGATACGGGGCCAAGCCGATTGCCTCAGTGCGGGAATATATGGATCAGGAAAAATGGAAGGAAGCGGATGCACAGGTTCCCATGGTGGGGCAGGTGCTGGAAAATGTTGCGGCTGCGATTGAGAAGGCGGCGGAGGATTTGGAGAAGGCGGTGGATGGGAAATGAGTTCCGAAGTGCGGGAGGGTGAAAATCGGTATGCAACCGTCAGTTGTACGGACAATGGCGAGACTCCACGTATCGGACACGGAATGCTTTCCGAGTCGGGGGATTTTGAGTGCAATCGGGATTTTCAACAGAGATCACTCTTGGCGCTAGACTGTGAGCGTGCAAAAGTGCGCGAAATGCGGTGAGCGATTCGACAACGGTCACCGGCCATCAAGTGTGTGCGGCCCTCGCAAGGCCTTTGGCCTACTACGCGGGCCGCTCATTGGTCGCTAGTTCTCACTCAGTGAACGTGCTGGAGAACGTTTCACCGGTGAAGGTGCCTGTGGGAGTGACGCCGGTTTCGAAGAAGCACTCGCCGCCAAATGACAGGCCAATCTCCAGCACTTTGTGTGTGGCCTCGATGAAGGCCTCCATGACTGCCGGATTGGTGGCCGATTGGCCATCCCAATCCGACCACTGAGTCGGGTCAGACATGCTCACCGTGAGGGGTCCGGACTGGTTTCCCGAAGCCAGTAGCAAATTCACCGGGTTCGACCACCAGAACTGGGTGTAGAAACCCGCTGGAGGTGTACCCGTGCTTGGCCCGGATGCGGACGGGGACCGGAAGTAAAACCTCACGGCAGCAGGGAAGTTGGACGAGCAGTTGCCGCCGTTGTCCTGAGTCATGAAGCTTGTGGCGTCGCCGCTGACGCCGATCATATCGCTCAGTGTTTTGTTGGAGAGATCGCCGGTCAAGTTCCGGTCGGTCGTGGTGAGTAGCGCGGTATAGATGCCGGGCTTGAATGGGAACGTAGTTGTGGTACCCGATGTTGTTGCCGGCATTGAGTTGGGTGAGTTCCGCGGCGCAATCTCTCGATTTGAAGAGTTGTAGTCGTAAACCGTCCACTCGGTAGTCTCACTTGAAGGGTCGATAGCGGCCGTGGCTAAAGTACAGGTGGTTCCTGTGCCGCTGGCATTGATCGCCTGGACATCCGCCTCCAGGCTTGTGAGCGTGGTCTGATCGACGTCAAAGATCACGCTGTGGCCATCGTTACAGGAAAGCGTGACTTGCGTGTTGATCGTCTGGCCCTGCGCAGGATGTGCGATCGTAAAGAGCAGCACCGCTGCGCTGGCAATGAGAAAAACGGTTGCGCGTTTCATCTTTCGTCTCCTTTCGTGTAGAGATTCGCGGGCTGGCAAGAGAACGCAATCTATCGCCAGGGAAGAAAGCCTCGTTGAGGATTGGCCGTCGGACAGACGTAGTTGTACACATATCGTTGTACAAATATCGGGAATCGCCATCACGGTGCCCCATAGGTTCCACGTCGTGGAGGAAAATCCTCCGGGGCCGAGACGACGTGGCGGGATTGGTTACCGGGGGCGCTGAGAGAGATTCTCTCAAAGCGCCGATGGGACTATGCTCTCAGCGGAGCTTTAAGTTCGTGCCTCGGTCATCCTTGTAGCAGCATTGTATATGCCATGAATATTTCGCGAACTCAATGCAGGAGATTCTGTAGTTTCGGCGTATTTTCCGAGTAGAAGCACCCTGAGAACATACTGGAAGTCGACCACCGAACTGAGGGGGCCGCAATATCATTGCGCAGATAATGCTGGCCGCAAGCGTGACTGCAAAGAATTGTTGTTGTAAGGCGTTTGCACAAGCTTGCGCCGTACCTTCGGCCCCACCCGAGGGCTGCCTGACAGTAGCGACCCCATGGGACATCGTGGCGTGCAAGGCCAAGTCTTGGCGATCACATCTCAGGGCAGGCTCTCGGCTTCGCAAGATTATTCGCTTTGCGAATAATCCTGCTCTCCTCGGGATGACGGGATTTGTTCGAAGGGGGTGCCCGCTGCACAGATGCGCGATGACAACCTCCACCAGCGCCACGGGGTATAATCGTGCCCGGATGTAATTGCTACGGTTTTGTGGTCGTTCAACAATTTGCTGGTTATGCAAGATGCTTTCCGGATGTATGGCGGAAGCATTTTACAGAGGAGGACACAATGAAGAAGTTGATGGCTATTTGTTTCGCCCTCAGTTTGCTGCTGTGCAGTTTGGCGGTGGCGCAGGATTCAATGAAGCAGGACAGCATGAAGGCCGACACTGGTTCGAAAGCAGTGAAGGTGATGGGAAAAATCAGCGATGACGGAAAGTCGTTTGTGAGCGACAAGGACAGTAAGAGCTGGGCGATTACGAATCCCGAGGCGGTGAAGGGCCACGAAGGACATCACGTGGTTTTAACGGCGCATGTGTATGCCGACAAGGGTGAGGTTCATGTGATGTCGCTGAAGATGGCGGGAGACACCATGAAGAAAGACGACAGTATGCAGCATTAAAGCTGCGAAACTGAATCGAGAATGAAGCTTAAGCGGGCCAGCAATTCTGCTGGCCTTGCTTTTTTGGAGGCAGCGGCTAGCCAATTCCTCTTTGGCCTGAAGGTCGGGAGGGTGTAGGATGCTGGTGTTCTTCGTTGGAAGAGTATACGGCCTTATCGTAACGGGATGTTTGTCAGGTTCGGAAATCGAGCTTCGATGCGGTCGCGCGAGAACGCATCGCGTAGGTGAAGCTGTTTCCGATCCGCCATGAGGAGGAGCCGTGCTACTCAGTCTGAAACGAGTGATCCCACCGGAACGAACCACCCGCCTTTTCTGCCGATCTTTAGTCTGTAGAGCCCTCGAATCGTTTCTTATGTGCGTTATCGTGCTGCTCTGTTGCGTGCCTGGCCTGGCGCAAAAGGCGTCGCAGGACGCAAGCATCCTGCCCAAGTACGATCTGCACACGGAGATGAAGACCAAAGGAACTGTGGACGAGGTGAACCTGCTGCCTCTGGGAACCAAGAAAGAGCTCACGGAATTGATCATTAAGAGCGGGGATGACAAGATCCATATCTACGTATGTCCCAAGACTTTTGAAGAGGAAATGGGGATCAGCTTCAGCAAGGGAGACGAGGTTTCGGTCATGGGGTCGAAAGTGAAACAGGAGGCGCTGGAGGTGATTCTGGCGCGAGAACTGGTAAAGGGCACAGACACGCTGGTTTTTCGCGACGAGAAGGGCAACCCGGTGTGGGATCCGCGCACCGGAAAGTGACGCCGAGGGGTGACGCGCACAGCGGTCATGGGCAGAGAGGCGATGCACCAGGGAGAACATGAAACTTTCAGATACGATTGCGTTGGTGTTGAAGGGTAAGGAGAACAGTCGAGTTTTGTACGCGACGCCCGAGCAGTCGGTGTATCAGGCGATTGAAAAGATGGCGGTCGAGGGCGTCGGCGCGTTGCTGGTTATTTCTGACGGCAAACTGGTGGGCATTATGTCGGAGCGTGACTATGCGCGCAAAGTGATCCTGAAGGGACACTCGTCGAAAGAGACTCCGGTACGCGAGATTATGACGTCGCCCGTTGTCTTTGTGACACCGCGGCATACGGTGGACGATTGCATGTCGATCATGACCAAGCACCATTTTCGGCATCTCCCGGTGATGGGAGAGAATGGCAGCGTGATTGGAGTGGTTTCGCTAGGGGATCTGGTGAAGTGGATCGTGTCGAACCAGGCGCAGCACATTGAGGAGTTGGAAGGGTATATCACGGGGAAGTATCCGGGATAACGCCGGCTAACCCGTTAGGAGATTAGCGATCCGACCGTGCGCTCTTCTG
The DNA here is from genome assembly GCA_963717205.1 of uncultured Acidobacteriota bacterium. Classification (GTDB taxonomy): domain Bacteria; phylum Acidobacteriota; class Terriglobia; order Terriglobales; family Acidobacteriaceae; genus Sulfotelmatobacter. The sequence continues at coordinate 137,439 of CAVQVP010000007.1, forward strand.
AAGCGAGTTCCAGCTTATATCCGGAGTGGGCGGCATCGTCGTGGAACATCTTTACGGTTTCGAGCGAGTAGTCGTGCAGGTCCTTTCCGATCAGCGGAATCTTCTTAAGGACATCTGAAGTGACAGTAATAATGTGGCAGCCGATTTCGTCAGCCTGGAAGATGTTCAGCAGTTCGCGAGGGCTGGCCCAGACGAGTTGGCAGTTAGGTTCGGGTGCCATTAACTCGAGCGCGGATTTCATTACAGGGACGGGATCGCAGCCGGTATCGGCGACGCGTCCGGCGAAGACGGAGATGTAGGAAGGCGCGCCGCCTATCAGGGCTTTCGCCACGTGGCGGACCTGCTCGATCGCGAGAAGAGCGGTGGCGTTGACCTGGATGCCGTCGACGCTGAGACGGCGGATCAGGTTGTACATGGGCTGGCGCCGCGTATTCGTAACTGGAATCTTTACGTAGACGTTAGAGGCCCAGCGGGCGATCTTGCGAGCTTGCCGCTCCATTTCGATTTCATCGTCGGCGAATACTTCGAAGGAAATCGGACGATCCCGAATCTGCTGGAGAATCTCATGGGCGAAGCGCTCGTAGTCCGTGACGCCGGCTTTGCGCATGAGAGTTGGATTGGTCGTGAAGCCCTTGATGTAAGGCTGCCGATACAGTTCGAGCATGCTGGGGATGTCGGCTCCATCGGCGAACACTTTGACCTTCAACTCAGACACGGACTTCGGCATTGGTAGTGGGCTCCTTCAAACTGGAGTTCATGATCCAGTCGGCGGCTTCGCGCAACGAACGCACGGTGGCTTCCGGAGGCTGTGCGGGCTTTCTCTCGTGGTAGCCGTAGTCAATCAAAATCGTTTTGCAACCTGCGCTGTGGCCGGCGTCAATGTCGCGCCAGCGATCTCCGATCACGAAACTGCGCGAGAGATCGATATTGTGCTTGCGCTGGGCCTCGAACAAAAGGCCGGGCTTGGGTTTGCGGCAGGCGCAATCATCAGCATCGTCATGATAACAGACGAAGACGTCGTCGATGGGCAATGACGAAGTGAGGGTTTGATGCATGGCTTCGACAGTTTCACGCGTCTGGTTTCCCCGAGCGACGTCGGGCTGGTTGGTAATTACGTAGAGGGCGAAACCACGGGATTTCAGGTCGCGCAGGGAAGAGGCGACACCGGGCAGAATTTCGAGTTCCTTTTGCCCGGGCGGCGGAAACGGTTTGCCGTCGCGGACATAGGCGCGGTTTAGGACGCCATCGCGGTCCAGAAAAACTGCGGGGCGGGAGTGGCCGGGGACGGTTGATTCCCACTTGGTTTGTTGCTGTTTTACTGCGGGATGAGAAACGAGCAGATGCCACACGATTGCCTGGAAGGCTTCGGTCTGCGGAGTGATGTGGTCGGGATTAACCGTGGGAACGAGGATGCAGACGTCGGCGACTTTGGCCGTGTGGCCTCCATCGCGGCCCACAATGCCGAGGATTTTCGCGCCTATGGTTTTTGCATACTGCAGGGCCGCCACCAAATTAGGACTCACATTTTTTTCGAGATTTCCGCCGCCGACCGAGAAGACGAGAACGAGATCGTTTGCGCGCAGGCGGCTGACTCGCAGCCAACCCTCGAATACGGTTTGCCAACCTTCATCGTTCGTACGGGCTGTTAGTTCTGAGACGTTGTCGGTGGGCGCGTAGGCCTCGATGCCGGCGATTTTGCGAAAATCGTTTACGGCGTGAGAGGCGTTGGCGGCGCTGCCGCCTACACCGAGAATGAACAAGCGTCCGCCCGAGGAACGGGTTTGAGCCAGCAGGGAAGCGGCGTTTTCGATGCTCGCGGCGTCGAGGCGGTCGATTATCTCTTTGGCTTCGGCGAGAAAGCGTTGCGCGAATGTATTCGTCGTCACTTTTTTGTTCTTGATTCAGCCGCGTGCGGCAAGGAACTCTTCCGTTTCCTTTAGGCCACCGGGAGAGCCGATCTCATAGAAACGCTCGCGCGCTTCAAACGCCGCCAGTTGCTTGCGCTGCAGCAGATCGGTGTAGACCTCGGCAAGGTCGCAAGGCTTGCCGGCCGGTACCCTTTCAAAAGCTTCCGCGCGAAAAACTCCTAGTCCATAGTCGATATAGTGCATACGCGGATTCCTGTTGGTCTTGCTGTAGGCAAGAATCGTTCTCCCTTCAAATTCGACGTTGCTCGTGTCCCACTTTCCTTCATTGCGAAAGACTGTCATCATTCCCAACACGCTCGCAGACTCGAAGTTCCGCTCGATGGCGGCGTAGTCACAAGGCAGATAGGAATCGCCGTACATCACAAAGAACGATTCTCCTAACTTCGGCAAAGCGTTCTTGATAGCTCCCGCTGTACCTAACAGAGCAGGCCCATCGAATGAGTAGTCTACCTGAAGGCCGAAGGCCGCGCCGTTGCCGATGGCGCGCTGGATCAGCGCGCCAAGATGCCCCACGCAAAGCACAACGCGCCGAAGGCCTTTGGCCTGCAGCAAGCGCAGTTGATGCACGGCAAAAGGCTCGCCGTTTAATTCAAGCAGCGACTTGGGCACGGTTTCGGTCACCGGACGCAGACGAGTAGCACGGCCGCCTGCGAGAATCGCAATTGTCAACAATGGAGCTCCTAGGAATGTGCGACCACCGTGGTTCCGGCGAAGTCGAATTGCAGCCGTACCTCGCGGAGTCCAGCGCGACGCATGACGGCGCGGAGGCGGGTCTTCTCTTCCGTGTAAAACATGAGAAATCCGCCGCCGCCGGCTCCGATTAGTTTGCCGCCGCGCGCACCGTTGGCCCTCGCGAGATCATACAGCTTGTCGATTTCGCCGCTGCTCATGCCGGGAGAGCGTTTTTTCTTGTGCTGCCAATGGACGTTCATCAAATCGGCGAATTTATGTAAATCGCCGGACTGCAGGGCGTCCCGGCTGTCGATCCCCAACTGCTTTGTAAAGTGAAGATTGTCGAGCATCTCCGAGTTGTTCTGCTTGGTCCTTGAATCCTGGTCGCGAAGAATATCCGAGGCATTGCGCGAGCTTCCAGTGAAGAACAAAAGAAGATTGTCTTCTAGGTTGGCCAAAGTTTCCGGCGGAATCTTAAGCGGCTCGACGATGACGCGATCATCCGGCAGAAACTGGAAGCAAGTGATGCCGCCGAATGCGGAGATGTATTGGTCCTGCTTGCCGATGGGCTCGTTGAGCAACTCCAGTTCGATGTGACAGGCCTGCTCGGCCAAATCGTGTGGCAGGACGAAGTCCCGCTTCAGCGTGTGCAGGGCGCACAGAAGCGCGGTGGTAAAGCTGCCGGAAGATCCCATGCCGGTGCCGGCGGGGATATCGGAAAGACTGACAATTTCAAGGTTTGGGCCCGTCACTCCGGTTAGGTTTAAAGCCTCGCGAATGATTGGGTGCTGAATTTCTTCGACGCGGTCAACTTCTTCAAACTTGGAATACTTGACGATGATGCGGGGACGGAAAGCCTCGTTGATCGTGATGTAAACGTAACGGTTGATCGCGGCGGAGATTACAAAGCCGGTGTGCTGACGGTAATAAGATGGGAGATCGGTACCGCCGCCGCCGAGACAGATTCTCAGCGGACTCCGCGTGATGATCATCGAGTGGACCTCGCGGAGTCGACGGTGATAAGGATGCAGCCGAAGGAAAATTCAGGGCCTGCAGCGGACGGGCGCCCGCATGCGGGGCAAAGCGCACTCGCAGGGATCATTATCTATCACCCAATCTCTATCACCCAATCGAATGATATGCGAAGCGGCGTTTGCCGGTCGAGCGCTTGAGGCGACGGGTTAACTTGCCTGGTTATTCCACCTCGAAGTCAGTGGAGCGCATTTTGCTGATGTTCCCCGCCGTGTCGAGGGCGCGTAATTCCAAATGATAGGAACCAGCATCGAGCATAGCCACAGGCAATTTGAGGCCCAGAGGAATTACTGGATTCCCGGGATTCACCTTTGACAGCCGGTCGCGAAGGTGCACTTTCTGCTGCCCGCTCTTACGCTCGACTATGGTGACTTCATAGGCGACCTGTGGAGGTTTCGGTTCACGTAGAAGTGGTTCATAAACCTCGGCGTAGATGGCGGCGCTATCGGTCTTTTTGAAATGGTTGGAAGCAGAGGGCGAGATCTGGAGGCCCTGCACGAGCAAAGGAGTCCGGTCTTCGAGTAACTGGCTATCGAGCTCGGTGGAGAGTCTGCCTGTAGGTTGAATCGAGTTGCTCAAGGCTATGGCGCTCATGCTGAAGTCCTGTGCGCGGTAGGAATCGATCACGAGCGGGCTTTCGAGTTTGCCGAAACTCTCATTGCCGGAACTGAACACGACTCTTAGTTTGTAATCGCCCGAAGCGATGCCGAACTGGTTCTCGTAGTGAAAGGGCTGTTTGCGAAACTCTTCCACTTCTTTCTTGCCGTCGAAGTCGAGGTTTACCGTGTCGCTGAAGCGGGCGGCGATGGAATTGTCGGGATTGTAAGCGATGCCCAGGATGTTAAGGGCCCCGTGCTGCTTGCCTTTGACCTTTTCAAACTGCAGCGCCGAAGACGGAATCTCCACCGCAAGGTGAATCTGGGCTGTATTGGGCGAAGTAAAGAAGAAGGGGGCTTGCATCGATGCCGCAACATTGCCCTTCATCTCGCCGCCGGCGCGGCTCTCCAGGTCTTTTTCGACCGGATTGCCGGCCAGCAGATCCGCGGGCCTGGCGTTGCAATAGCCGCTGCGCGCCCGGACCTCGGTTCCTCCACGCTCCACTTTTACCTTGAGGCTGTGGCAACTGCCTTCCGACGAAACTGGAGGCTTATAACCGAGAAGATAATACTGGTTCTGGTCCTGGGAGATGCGTTGCAAGCCGCCGAGCAGATCATTGGTGTTGAGGATGACGAATCCTCCGGTACCGTCGGCAAGTTGATACAAAACTTGCTGGTTGTCGGTAGCGCTGGGAGGAAATGGCGGAACGATCTGACGCGGCTGCGCATAAGGGTTGTAGAAAGACGAATTGTAACCGGTGCCTGGTGCGCCGCCGGTCGTACCGCCGCCACCCTTACCGCCGCCGGTGCCGCCGCCACCCTTACCACCCGTGCCGCCGCCGGTACCGCCACCTCCGCCCTTACCACCACCGCCGCCAGTACCGCCGCCTCCTCCGGTTCCACCACCGCCTCCGGTGCCACCACCGCCATGCCCACCTCCGCCACCACCACCCCCTCCGCTGCCACCTCCGCCACCAGTGCCATGTTGAGCGGGCATCGGAGTAGGTTCAGCGAAAGCAGCGAGCAAAAGGGCTGGCGTGCCCGAATAGTGAAATGCTGCCTGGGTTAACGTTGGCGAGGCGGAATGGATCGAAGGGTGCGCCAGACGGCCTTGTGGACCAGACATTTGCGGAGCGACCAATCCCCGAACATCAATCGGATAAACGGCAACGTTCGACTTATTGCAGGTGTCGATGACCGCTGTCAGTTCCGACTGATATTCCGAATTCATCTGAAAACCCGAGGTCAGCATGACCAGAGTCTTGCGTCCGGGGACAGTAGACAAACCTTTGGCTAGGTCTCGGAGTGCGAGCAGGACCGTATGCACGCCGAAGTCGGCTTCGGCGTTACCGAGAAACGGCGCACTCGGCGGAAGCCCAAGAGATGCGGTTATCACAGGCTGTGCATTCGGAGAAACCGCAGATCCTTGTATGTTGCTCACGACTTGCTGCAAGCGGCTGGCGTCGGCGGTGAAGTTTTGCGTGATGCGCACGGTGCCGCCGAATTCCGCAATCGCGATCAGGCGACCGGGACCTGCATTAGCGTCGATAAACTTTTTTGCGGCAATCCTCGCTTGGGCTTGATCGCCAAAATTCATGGTCGAGTTGTCAAAAAATAGAACCATGTAACGCGGCTTGGAGTCGGCGGAGCCGTTGCTCTCCTCAAAAGAGAAGCTGGTGATCGGCTGCTCTTTGCCATCTTCCCAAACCTTGAAGTCTTTCTGAGTGAGATCGCGAATGTAAGTACCTTTCTTGTCTGTCACAACAGTGTCGACAAGAACCAAACGAGACTCCACGTGGATCGTGGCTGCATCATCGGGAGCGGGAGTTGGCTGCTGGGCGTACGCGACGGTATTGTGCGGGATCGGTTGCAGGAACATCCAGCAACTCAGGAGACAGATCGTGCCAATCAGAAGAACCAGCCGACGATCGCGCATATCTCACCTCCAAAAAACCTGTTTAGCGAATCTCTACGCTTCCATTTTCGGCGGACATTAATTGCCCTTCTGAATCTCTAACCACCAGCCGGACCAGATAGCTTCCCGGCTTCACGTCAAAGCTAGTCTTAAGCGTAATGCCAGAGCTGAGCTTGTGTTCCAGAGTCTCGTCCTTCCAGTGCATGGTCACAGTCTTCGCCGTGCCTTGAAGGAAATTCCCATTACGGTTGAATACGGCCGAGACACAAGTCAGAACGTTGTTATTTCTGCCTTCTGCCTTTCGAAAGTGAAGATGTTGAACGTCGACGTGAGCGAGGACAACAAGCTTGGCGTCTTCTTCGCTGGCTTTGAAAAACTGAGTGTGGAGCTTGACCGGAAGATTATGCAACTCTTCCTGGGAGTACATGGCATCTTCGATTTCCCGCTTCGCCTGCTCGTTCGGATCGGCGAAGTGTTTGGGCGCGAAATAACCGCGACGAGCTTGCAGTGTGAGTTTTTGCGAATTCTTGAGGGTGACCTTCAGAGCGTGATAGCTGCCATCAAGTTTGAGATCCTGCGGGGTGAAGGCCAGCACGTAGGAATATTCCGGAGTCTGGGCGACGCGGCGGAAGCCTTCATCAAGATCGTTGCTGTTGTGAAAGAAAATGCCGCCAGTGCCGTCTGCGAGAACGGCAAGAAGATCCTCATTGGCCAAGGCAGCGGCGGTGACGATGAGGCCTTTCTGCGGAGGTGGGACTGCCTGCCCGGTCGGAGTGTGGATGGGCTCGGGTGGCATGATGGTGAAGAGGCCGCGAGCATTGAGGGCGTTGATGACGATTTGCGAACGAACGGCACGATCGACGATGTCGTTGTATTCGAATTCCAGTTGTGGCGCGATGAAGCCGGGAGAGACGAGCACCACGCTGCGCTGCCCGGGCATGTGCGAGACGGCTTGAACCGCCTGTTTCAAAACTCCAAGAGAGACATGGCTTTCATGGTCGCCCGCGGCCAACACCTGCTGAGTTGTCATGTTTACCAACTCGGTGGCTGTGGCGGCGATAGCGGCTTGCGAAAGACCCGGCGCTGGCGGCAGGCATAAGAGCGCCTCCTGCACGGCCTCAGAGGTTGCTTCGGGATCGTTCTTGTTGAAGATCAGATCGGCCTGATAGTAGCTGATGTCCGGACAATTGGAGGCATCGGAAGAAGAAGAAATGGGGCGTGGCTGCAGGCGAAGCAAGGCGTCATGGAGCTTGGCGCGATCGTCGGTAAAGTCCAGTTTGCCTTGACCGGAGGTGGTGAAGATGGCGGCGCGATCGGTGGGCCGCAAAGTAGCGAAGTGACGCTCTGCAGCCTGGCGCACCCGGGCCAGGTCGCCGAATTGCAAATGCACATCATCGAAGACGTAAGCCACAAAACGTTCGGGTACGACCAGGAGTGGGCCGGTACTGGGAGGCTGTTCGCCGGCAAGAGAGTCGGTGGGATTCTCTTCTGATGTTTGGCGCGCTTTCGCGGTGATCGCTCCAGGCTGTTCGACTTCGAACTGACTGATGATCTGGGGCTTGCCTTTGTCGAAGATTTGGAAATCTTCTTTGTGAAGAGTCCCGATGGCGTTGCCTTGCTTGTCGCGCACGACAGCCCGAACGACTACCAGCTTTACGTTTACCTTGAACGTGGTCGGTTCATCGCGAGAGGTCAGCTCCGCGGAATTTTGCTGGCTCTCAGCCTGCGCTGTGGAGGTGGGGGCGGGGGTTTGTGCTGGTGCATTTTGGGCGCGCGCGCTCGCAGAGACGAGGCAGAAGCAAACAACGCAAGAGAGAGAGTAGTGAAACAATTTCCGGATAAATAGGCGCCTGTCGTGGCTGGAGAGCGTGAAGGAACCTGGGAGGAGACGCCTGGCTTCTGAAGAACTCTTCATAAGACACCAGCAATCACAAGGGGAAGCAGAGCCCTAAGTCGAAGTACTTCGCGCAGTGGATTGCCATCCGTCTAACGCCGCTGGCCGACAGTGTACACCCGAAAAGCCCAATTTCCTATGATTAAGCCTTGTGGCCGCTTGCAATCGAACATCTCTGCGAGCCATGCTACCTTGCAGAGTGGCGGAAGATGAAATTCGATTGGACTGAAGGAGCGCTTGCTGAAGGGCTGCGACTTTACGAAGCGGGAGAGTTCTTCAACGCCCATGAGGCATGGGAGAGCGTGTGGTTGCGGGCGCCCGAGCCGGAGAAGACATTTCTGCAGGGTTTGATTCAGGTCACCGCGGCGTTCCATCACTTGCAGTGCAATAACCGGCTGGGAGCCATGCTGTTATTGCAAGCCGCGCTGAGGAGACTGGTTCGCTATCCCGCTGGCTTCGGCGGAATTTCCCTGAGTCTGCTTCGCGACGACATTAGCGAGCGGTTGCGCATGCTCGAAAAGGGCGAAGCCGCATCCTACCTTCTTTCGCCACGTATTCGACCGAACTAAGACTAAAGAACGGGTTTAGCCGGTAATCCATTCTCCTTGAGACCCGTCCCTTCTTAAGATCCTTCGATCCTGACGATCCATCCCCCGCCACTCAATTCGGTCTGGCGTTGGTTCTCGCGGGCCGATCTGCGACTAATGAAGGTAGCCTGAACGGCCGATAGGAACTTGAGGGGATTCAATCGACTGTTTCCTTGAAATCCCGCTTGCTCGATTTGAGCATGGCGGGGGAGCCGCGATTGCTCCCGACTTGGAGAGGATTTACTGGCTATGAGTGACGATGACATCGTGAAAGACTTCCTGGTCGAGAGTTACGAGAATCTCGATCGGCTGGACCGGGACTTGGTTGGATTGGAGAAAAACCCACGGGATCGAGAGGCGCTGGCCGGAGTGTTCCGCACGATTCACACCATCAAGGGCACGTGCGGCTTTCTGGGTTTCACGAAATTGGAGAAGGTCGCGCATGTGGGAGAAAACCTCCTGAGCCGGCTGCGCGACGGCCAACTGGTGCTCAATCCTCAAATCACCACGGCGCTGTTGGGAATGGTGGACGCCGTGCGGCAGATGTTGAAAGAGATCGAATCGACGGGCAGAGACGGCGAGATCGATTACCCGGAGCTGCGAGATACGCTGACAGGCCTGCAGCAATCGGCAGAGGCGCCGGGGAAGGGCGAAGCGGCCGCCCCGCAGGCCAGGGCGAAGGCCGCCGTCCCGAAGAATTCGATGAGCGACACTGCACCGCAGGCAGGAAGCAAGCCAGAGGAGATCAGAGGGCAGGAGGTTAGCAGGAAAGAGGAAGAAGAAGCGGACTCGCGGCCCCCGGTCGAGACTTCGGTCGATCAAGTGGCGGCGCGACCAGCCGAGGAGGGGGAGACGCTGCGCACCCAGCAGTCCCAGGCCGGCCAGTCGCATGCTTCTGAGAGCACGGTTCGGGTGAATGTTGGACTTCTCGACAAGGTGATGACGCTGGTCGGAGAGCTGGTGCTGGCTCGCAATCAAGTGCTGCAGTTCGCCGGGCGCATGAAGGACGCCGGTTTTTTGGCGGTCTCCCAGCGTTTGAATCTGATTACGACCGAACTGCAGGAGGGAGTTATGAAGACCCGCATGCAGCCAATCGGAAACATCTGGGGCCAGTTTCCGCGTACGGTGCGCGACGTCGCGCTCGGTTGCGGCAAGCAGGTGAACATAGTGATGGAAGGCAAGGAGACCGAACTGGATAAGACCATCATCGAGGCGATCAAGGATCCCCTTACGCATCTCGTGCGCAATTCGGTGGACCACGGAATCGAACTTCCGGAACAGCGTGTGAAGGCAGGGAAGGATCGAACGGGACGCCTTGTCTTGCGCGCCTTTCACGAGGGCGGACAGGTGAATATCGAAATCAGCGACGACGGCGGAGGCTTGAATGTGGAGCGCCTCCGCGACAAGGCGCTCGAACGCGGGTTGATTAGCGCCGAACAAGCGAAGCGAATGACCGAACACGAGATCTTCAATTTGATCTTCCTGCCTGGTTTCTCGACTGCGGAAAAAGTCACGAACGTATCGGGCCGGGGTGTCGGGATGGATGTGGTGAAGACGAATGTCGAAAGAATTGGCGGCAGCGTAGATGTGCAATCCACTGCCGGACAGGGCACCACCGTGCGGGTAAAGATTCCTCTGACTTTGGCGATTATCCCCGCGCTGGTTGTGACCTGCGGCGGCGATCGCTACGCCATTCCCCAGGTGAGCCTGCTCGAACTGGTGCGGCTCGAGGGCGAAAAAGTGAGTAAAGGGATTGAACTGGTGCATGGCGCTCCGGTCCATCGGCTGCGCGGGCGCTTGTTGCCTCTGGTGTACCTGAACCGGGAGCTAGGAGTGGCCGGGGGTGCGAATTCTGCGTTGGCAAGCGACGGCGCTGTCAACATTGTCGTGTTGCAAGCCGATGAGAGGCAATTCGGCCTGGTCGTTGACCAGATCAATGACACCGAAGAAATCGTGGTGAAGCCACTGCGCAAACAGCTCAAAACAATTAAGACATTTGCGGGCTCGAGCATCATGGGGGACGGCAAGGTGGCGCTTATTCTGGATGTGCTTGGCCTGGCGCAGCGGGCCAGCGTGGTCACCGAGAGCCGGGAGCGCACCTTGACCGACAAAGTCACTGACGCCGCGGCTGCGGCAGGAGCGAAACATACCTTCTTGCTCTTTTCCGGCCCTGGGGATTCACGCATGGCAATTCCGCTCAGCACGCTAGCGCGGCTGGAAGAGTTTCCGGTGGCGCAAGTGGAGATGTCGGGCAGCCAATGGGTGACGCAATATCGCGGCCAAATCTTGCCTTTAATCCGGCTCAGTGTCGTGATGGAGGAAAGGCGGGCTCGATTGCGCGCGCTGCAAGCTCCGCCGGCAGCGGATGCGGGACCGATTCAGGTGCTGGTCTTGAACCATGACGGCCGCTCTTTCGGCCTCGTTGTGGAACAGATTCTGGATATCGTCGACGACCGGGCGGACGTTAAGTCGGCGGCGACGCGGCCCTCCGTACTTTATAGCGTAGTGATTGGAGACCGGGTAACGGAGTTGCTGGATATCACTGCAATTCTGGCCAGCGCGGATTCGGCCGTTGCGCGGACAATTCCGATGGGGAGAGCGGCGGAGGCCGCAAATTAAGCCATGGAACACACTTCACAGTTCTGTACGTTTTATCTGGATAAGCTGCTGTTCGGAGTGGAATTAAAAGGTGTGCAGGAAGTCATTCGCTCGTTGGAGATGACCAAGGTTCCGCTGGCCCCTGAAGTGGTGAGCGGTCTGATCAACCTGCGCGGCCAGATTGTCACCGCCGTAGATTTGCGTCGGCGGCTCGAACTGGAGCCAGCCCCGCCGGGCGCGCACGCTATGAACGTGGTAGTGCGCTCCGAGGACGGAGCGGTCAGCCTGCTGGTGGATGAAATCGGTGATGTGGTCGAGGTTGAGGAGAGCAGCTTCGAAACGCCGCCGGAGACCTTGCTTGGCTCGGTCCGCAGCATGATCCTGGGCGTCCACAAACTGGATGACCGGCTGATGCATGTGCTGGACATTGAGAAAGCCTGCCGGATGACAGAGATGGAGGAGGCCGCGTCCGGTGGGTGATAGCAAAAATGTGTGGCTAAAAAACTGAAGTTACTACTTCCCCGCAAATGACCATGATTTTGCGGAATGATGTTTTAGATCAAAACGCCTCGATTGAAAATGCCTTCTACGATCCGCTGCTAACCTCGCTTGCCCATTGCAGCGCCTGCCAGTGAGCGTGCGCGACATCGGTCTCGCTGAGATGAAGCTCCTTGCTCAAGTCGCCCACTGCTTGCCACTCGCCGGATTCCTGAGCCAGCATCAGCTGATAGAACGGCCGCAGGCGTCCGGGTTGGCCGAGCAGAACAATTTTGCTTTCCAGATCGATGGGAATATCGTCGACAACCTTCTTCATGGGAATCTCGAGGATGGTGTCCATGAGCGAGAGCATCCCCATCAGGAACAGGTCAGAGTCTCCATGCTGAAGCTTGGGCGACAGCAGCTCACCGAAACGGGCGCGCACCAGGGCGGAGAGCACTAGGTCGCTGCTCTTGCCCTGCCCGGCGCCAAGCGTGGCTACTAGACGAATCCAGCGCCGGACTTCGCGCTCTCCGAGGATGGAAAGCGCATGGCGCACGGAGTGAATCTCGGCGGCGAAGCCGAAGGCTGCAGAGTTCAAGTAGCGCAGCAAACGGTAGCACAGCGCTGCCTCGCTCTTGACCAGGTTCTCGATGACGCGCACGTTCAGCTCAGGTTGCGAAACTGCCGTCAGCATGCGCAAGTAATTGGCTTGATTAGCGGGGATTTCGTGCGCGGTGAGGATTTCGGGGCGGCGAAAGAAGTATCCCTGAAAGTAGAGGAAGCCGGCTTTTTTTGCGGCAACGAACTCCTCCCGTGTTTCGACTTTCTCTGCCAGCATCCGGCAACGCCAGGGGCCATACTTCTTGACCATGGCAGCGGCGTCGGCGGCAGAAGTAGACCTCAGGTCTACTTTGATGATGTCAGCGAGGTCGGTCAACGCTTCGCGCGGGTCGTTCACGTCAAAGTCATCGAGAGCGATCATGTATCCGGCTTCTTTCATCCGGCGGCAGGCTGCCACCACCAACTCGTCCGGGGCCACAGTCTCGAGAACCTCGATGACGACCTGCGCCGAAGGCAGCAACGTGATGTAGTCCTTGAGCAAGATATCGCGAGTGCAATTGATGAAAGCCCGGCGTCCGTTGCAAAGAACATCGAGGCCAATCAGCGTGGAAGTGTTCAGCGTGCTGCGCGAGGCGGCGTCCACGTCGGGGTTGCAGAAGAAATCATCAACCCCATCACGAAAGAGAAGTTCGTAGCCGAACACAGTCTCGTCGGTGGTGAGAATTGTCTGGCGGGCAACGAACTGGGTTCCGGGCTTGGGACTCGGGTTGTCTTGACCTGGGTTGAGGGCAGAGGACGGGGCAGTCACGTGTTCTTCATCGGCGGAATCTCACTGGAGATTAGCCGCTGGGAACCAATTGATTCAGCGCTCGGACACTTTGAGCTGGCCCGACTTTCCTAAGACGGAAAAATGGAAGGAGACTCGGCGGCACTCAAGCTAAAGGCCTGCGCCTTCCAGGCCGATGAAAAGGTTGATCGGAATTGTGTGCGGTACAGCCTGAATCTCCTGCTAGCCGACACGTTCTAGCCAGGTTCGATGGGGTGGGAGGAAGATTAAATGAAACTTACATTGGGTAAGAAACTGGGATTGGGTTTTGGCGTCGTGCTCTCCTTGATGGTTCTTAGCGGAGTGCTCACCTACATCAAGGCGAGTTCCATTAGGGAAACGCAGGAGCGAGCCATAAGCGTGCGTGTTCCCTCGATCAGCGCGCTTAAGGATGTGCAGAGAGACTTGAATCAGGCGCAGAGCAAGGGGCGGCAAGTGCTGCTCGCCGGCACCGACTCCGGCCGTCGTGAGGCTGCCAAGAAAATCTTCGACGCCAATTGGGACCAAATTGCAAAGGACGTCGACTGCTTGGACGGGCTAGCCCCGAAGTGGGGCCTCCAGGAGAACCGTGACCGGTTGTCCGATCTCAAGAGACAACTTCCGTTGCTTCGCCAAGCCCAAGAGTCGCCCATGGGCATGGCCGCCAGTGGCGAGCGCGATGCGCTTAGCAGGGCTGGCAACGAATTCGCAGACAAAGCCACCGTTATCACCGAAGCACTCAAGAAACCCCTCGAAGGTATGGCCGATTCCTTTGCGGCGCTGCTGAACACGAGTCAGGAAGAGATGGCGTCGCAGATCCGGTCGCTGTATCTCAGTCTGGTCTTAAGCGCCTTTGTCGCCCTGGGGATCGGCATCTTCGTCGCTACGTCGCTCAGTCGCAACATCGCTGGCGCTACGCAATCGGTGCTGGTGCAGGCGCAAGCGATCGCCGACGGAGACTTGACCCACGACGACCTGAAAGTCCAAAGCCAGGATGAACTGGGCGACCTCACCACCGCCATCAATAAGATGAGCGGCAGCCTGAAGAGCATGATCCTCGACATCACGGAGAATTCTCTGCATGTCTCCGCTGCCAGCGAGGAGCTATCCAACACCAGCCAGCAGATCACCGCCAACTCCGAAGAGACCTCGACCCAGGCTGAGGTGGTTTCGAAAGCAGCGCAGGCGGTCAGCCAGAATCTGCAGACAGTCGCCACTGGCGCCGAAGAGATGGGCAGCAGCATCCGCGAAATCGCCAAGAACGCTACTGAGGCAGCCAAGGTCGCAACCGGTGCGGTCAAAGTCGCCGAAACCACCACCGCCACCGTCTCGAAGCTCGGCGACTCCTCCACCGAAATTGGTCAAGTCATCAAGGTCATCACATCCATCGCGCAGCAAACCAATCTGTTGGCTTTAAATGCCACGATTGAAGCGGCCCGCGCCGGAGAAGCCGGCAAAGGGTTTGCGGTGGTTGCGAACGAAGTGAAGGAACTGGCCAAGGAAACGGCGAAGGCGACAGAAGACATCAGCCGGAAGATTGAAGCCATTCAAACCGACACAAAGGCGGCAGTGGATGCGATTGCCTCGATCAGCGAAGTGATCAATCAGGTGAACGGGATCTCGAACACGATTGCCACCGCTGTTGAGGAACAAAATGCTACGACGAACGAGATGGCGAGAAATGTGAGCGAAGCGGCGCACGGCAGCGGAGAGATCACAAGCAACATTGCAGGGGTGGCGCAGGCGGCGGAGAGCACGTCGCGCGGAGCCGGGGACACGCAGAAGGCAGCGCAGCAGTTGGTGGAAACTTCCACTGAGCTGCGCCGCCTGGTCGAGCAATTCAAGATCAACGGCGGCAGCCGCCACACACCGGGCGCAGCCGTGTCATCCCCAAGCCTGAGTTCCAGGAGTTTAGCAGCGCATGGAGGAGTGTAGGCAGACGATGTGAATTTTCTAAGTGTTACTTGAAGGGCCCTTGGGTAATAGCCGCTGGTCATGCCCAAGGGTGTAAAGGTATCGATACTCAGGCCGATGGTCCCTTTAGGCGGCTGGCTGCTCCAAGGCTGGCTACCCCTAAGGAGTCCGGCTTTATGCAGTTCACCCTCAAGCACATCGCTTCCTGTGCAGTAGCCCTGTTATTTTTGTGTTCATGCCTTGCGACATCCGCGACTGCCCAGGAGTTCTTGGGTACAACTTCAACTACAAGTTCAACTCCCAGTTCGGGAGAATCTTCCTGCTTCGGTTCTGCCGCATCTGTGCCGAGCCGGCCCACCGTGGCTAATGCCACCGACACCACCCAGTGCGGCGTCGTTGAACTCGAATACGGCGTGGAACGGCAATGGCCGGGCGGCGGCGCCAATCGCGACGATCTTTCCGGTGGGCTGCGTTTTGGCCTCATGCCGAAACTCGATTTCCACTGGTCCTCGTCAGAATTCGTCCACCTCATGAATGCCGACGGAGACCGGACCGGATATGGCGATAACTGGCTCGGCCTCAAGTACCGCTTCTTAGGACAAACAAAACACTGCCCCGGTTTGGGAGTGTTCTACGACGCCAAGGTACCGTCGGCCAGCGTGGCGCTTGGATTAGGTTCGGGCAAAGTGGACCACTCCATCTCCTTTCTGGCCAGCAAAGACGTGAACAAGTTACATTTTGACTTCAACGTGATCGAATTGCTGGCGGGCCGCCTAGCCGGCACCGGCTTCGATCACGACACCGGCTTCGCACTCGCCACCTGGGTGCCCATTACGCATCGCTTGACTGGAGTCGTGGAACCTTACGGTTACACCTCTCTTAACCAGTTCACGCCAGGATTCGCTTCCACCATGGTTGGATTCAACTACAAAGTGCAACCGCGGGTGTATCTGGACAGTGGATTGGATATGGGAGTCAGCCACGATGCTCCGCAAAAACGGGTTTTCGTGGGCGTCACCTACGCCATCGCGAATATGTACTCTTGGGTAAAACCGCGCTAACGATCCCTCGCTGATCTCTTCGTCGATTCATACATGCAAGCTGGCCGGGCTAATGCCCGGCCCTTTTCATGCCGATGGAACTCGTGTTGCAGAATGTGTGGCAACCATAACCATTGACGAGGTCTGAAATGAAAAATCTGTCGCTCAAGATGAAGTTGCTCTTACTGGCCGGCTCTGCCGTATTAGGTTTGCTGGCCTTTGGCTACGTCTCATACACCACACTGGCGAGGGTGAAGATCGGTAGCCCCATTGCCAACGAACTGAAGCAGAATAGCGACGTAGCGACCGATCTCGAGCCGATGTACCTGGATATCCGGCTTGGCCGTCTGATCGTCTTTCAGATGTTCGATGAAACCGACCACCAGAAGCTACAGGAGTTGGCCGCCAAATTCCAGGAATATGAGAAGAGCCATGCTGAATCGCATGAGAGATGGGTGAAGGAACTTCCCGAGGGGAAACTGAAGGAACTTGTCACGGTCAAGGTCCACGAGCCCGCGATGAAATATTTGCAAACCGTCGACCGGGAGGTTATCCCGGCGCTACTGCGGGGGGACAAGAAGAAGGTAGAAGAGGCACGCCTGAGCTTAGCGGCTGATTTTCAGGCAAACCAAGATGCGGTGAAAGAAGCGGACCAGGTCAACGCGGAAGCTGCCACGGAAATTACCGCCCGCAGCGACAAGGCCGTGAGATCAAGCGTCGTGACCCTGCTGGCTACCGGCATTGTGATAGCAGCAATTGTGTCTCTGCTGAGCTTTCTTATCGCTCGCGGCATTATCGGCCCGCTTGGCAAGACTTTGATCGTATTGCAAGCGCTGGCTGAAGGAGATCTTCGTAAGAAGGTTGAAGTAGATTCGAAAGACGAGATTGGTGCCATGGGAAATGCGCTGAACCAGGCGATTGCAGGCGTAGCCAGCGCTATTCAGTCCATCGCCGAGACATCTATTCACGTAGCCAGCGCCAGCGAAGAGCTTTCCAGCACCAGCCAGCAGATCACCGCCAATTCCGAGGAAACCTCCGCCCAGGCCAACGTGGTTTCCACCAGTGCCCAGCAAGTAAGCCAGAACCTGCAGACCGTGGCCACCGGCGCCGAAGAGATGGGCAGCAGCATCCGCGAAATCGCCAAGAACGCTACTGAGGCAGCCAAGGTCGCAACCGGTGCGGTCAAAGTCGCCGAAACCACCACCGCCACCGTCTCGAAGCTCGGCGACTCCTCCACCGAAATTGGTCAAGTCATCAAGGTCATCACATCCATCGCGCAGCAAACCAATCTGTTGGCTTTAAATGCCACGATTGAAGCGGCCCGCGCCGGAGAAGCCGGCAAAGGGTTTGCGGTGGTTGCGAACGAAGTGAAGGAACTGGCCAAGGAAACGGCGAAGGCGACAGAAGACATCAGCCGGAAGATTGAAGCCATTCAAACCGACACAAAGGCGGCAGTGGATGCGATTGCCTCGATCAGCGAAGTGATCAATCAGGTGAACGGGATCTCGAACACGATTGCCACCGCTGTTGAGGAACAAAATGCTACGACGAACGAGATGGCGAGAAATGTGAGCGAAGCGGCGCACGGCAGCGGAGAGATCACAAGCAACATTGCAGGGGTGGCGCAGGCGGCGGAGAGCACGTCGCGCGGCGCCGGGGACACGCAGAAAGCGGCCCAGCAGTTGGTGGAAACTTCCACTGAGCTGCGCCGGCTGGTCGAGCAATTCAAGATCGACAAGAACGCCGGTCACGGAGTGGAAAGCAGCCGGACGGCAAGGGGCATGGCTGCGCACGCGGGCACTTAGCGACAAAGTATTCACGCCGCCGGTGACCTGGATCAGAGACGACTTACATGGCGCCAATCCGCATTCTGATGGTGGACGATTCGGTGGTGATTCGCAAGCTGCTCTCGGAAACCTTGTCCGCAGACAGCTCCCTTGAGGTAGTTGGTACGGCTAGCGATGGCAGAATCGGCCTGGCGAAGATCGCGCAGCTTCACCCGGACCTGGTTACGCTCGACGTTGAGATGCCCGTGATGAACGGCTTGGAAACGCTTGCCGAATTGCGAAAGCTGTATCCCAAACTTCCAGTCGTCATGTTCAGCACGCTTACTGAGCACGGTGCGTCGGCAACGCTCGATGCTCTGACTCTGGGCGCCTCCGACTATGCGACGAAACCGAGCAACACAGGCAGTCCTGAGGTGGCGATAGCGGCGATTCGAGCCGAGCTTATTCCCAAGATTAAGGCCTTGTGCGCTAGGCAGGTCAAGAAAGTTACAACGATATTGCCGCCAAGTCCGGCAGCGCGGGTGAGCAGGCCTTTGCATCGACAGATTGAAGTGGTGACTATTGGGACATCGACGGGCGGTCCCAACGCGCTGGCTGAGGTGCTGCCGCAGATTCCGAAGAATTTTCCTGTTCCGGTCGTGCTGGTGCAGCATATGCCGCCCATTTTTACCCGTCTGCTAGCGGACCGGCTTGCGGCCCACTGCGAGATTCCGGTGCATGAAGCCAGCGCGGGAGTGATTGTCTCGCCCGGACATGCCTGGATCGCGCCGGGTAACTATCACATGAGGCTAACGCGTGCAGGCACAGGTTGGCGTTTGGAGCTGAATCAGGATCCGCCCGAGAACTCGTGCAGGCCGGCGGTCGATGTGCTGTTTCGTTCAGTAGCGGAGGCCTGCGGGGCGCAGGCTCTGGCCGTAGTGATGACCGGCATGGGTTCGGACGGAGTAATTGGAGCGCAATGCATTCGCCAGAAAGGTGGTGAGGTGATCATTCAGGATGAGGCTTCTTCGGTGGTATGGGGAATGCCGGGGCTGGTCTATGCCGCCGGCCAGGCGGACGCGGTCTATCCGCTGAATCAGTTGGGACACGAGATCGCGCGCCGTGTGCTGCAGAGCCGCGCACCTCGGGTGAATGATAACCAGATCGAACACGACGCACTGGAGCATCGGGTAAGATGACGACCGCACCGCAAACCGCCCAAACGATTGCATCCCCTTCGAAAAGCAGCGAACCGGTTGACCCGGTCTACCGGCAAATTCGCGACCTAGTGTACAAGGTCTCGGGGATCTATAAAACCGAAGAAAAGCTTTATCTGCTGGCCGCCGGCTGTGAACGCAGGATGAAACAGCTGGCGTCAAAAAATCCTCGGGAGTACTGGGATCATCTCACGGCACACCCCAGCCGCGACGGCGAACTGCGCCAACTGCTGAACGAAATCACGATAGGAGAAACATGTCTGTTCCGCAGCCCGCCCCAACTCGAGGCGCTGCGCAAAGTGATTCTTCCAGAAATTGTGGGAGAAAAAACCAAACAGATCACAAAGAGGTTGCGCATCTGGAGCGCAGGATGCTCCACCGGGGAAGAGGCGTATACCTTGGCCATGAACATGATCGAGGAAAGCCCGCTTCTATTGAAGGACTGGACCGTAGAAATTCTCGCCACCGACTTGAATGACCACTCCGTCGAAACTGCGAAGGCCGGTATCTACGGTGACTACGCATTACGCTGCACTCCGGACCATTTCAAGCGCAAATATTTCTTGGCAGTGGGTGACAAGAAACTGCAGGTACAGCCGGAGGTAAAAAAGCTGATCACCTTCAGCCGTTTGAATCTGCAAGATGACTCACGGATGCTTTTCATGAAGGGCATGGACCTGATTTTTTGCTGCAACGTTCTGATCTATTTCGATGGTCCCTCGAAGTCGAAGGTCATCAACCATTATTTTACGAACCTGAATTTTGGCGGTTATTTCTTTTTGGGCACATCGGAGTCGCTCTTGAATCTAAATGACAAGTTCCATCTCGTGCATTTTCCCGGGGCGATCGCGTATTGGAAGCCGTCGCTCAAGAGTGGCAAGCTATGAACCCAACTGCCGTTACCGCGCGTATTCGTGAGCGGGTGAGAAGTATCGAGACCCTGCCTACCATCCCGACGGTGTTTCTGCCGTTGCTGGATTTGCTGAACTTGCCGCCGGATAAGGTGAAACTGGATGAGGTGGTGAAGTTAGTCTCTTATGACAACACCATCGCAGCACAATGCCTGCGCGTAGCTAGTTCGCCGTTATTCGGCATGGCGAAAGCTCCCGACAGCATCAAATTGGCGGTGATCAGCCTGGGCCTGCGCCGGGTACAAACCATTCTGCTCACTTGTTGCATGGGGAATGCCTTCCCCGTGAAGGATTGGGCGCTTGATGCGAATGATTTCTGGAAACATTCGCTGGGCTGCGCGATGGTTTGCCAGAAATTCAGCGAAAAGCTGGGCGCGGCTGATAGCGAAAAGGCGTATATGGCGGGTCTGCTGCACGACATCGGGTTTCTCGTGAACTGCATGGTGTTTCCGAAGGAATTCGCAACCGCGGTCACTGAGGCTGCCCGGGAACAGATTCCTTTGTACGACGCGGAGCGCACGGTGATGGGATTTACCCACTGCGAAAGCGGGCGCGCTCTGGCGGAAAGCTGGAACCTTACGGATGACATGGTGCAGGCAATCGCGCATCACCATGACCCGGAGCGAAGCGAGGCGGCTCACCCATTGGTCGCGTTAGTGCACCTCAGCGATCTCCTATGCCGTATGCGCGCCCTCGGTTACGGGTACTATGAGCGGCAAAAAGTGGATTTGGTGGAAGACCCCGCGTGGGCGGTTCTTTTGAAGGAATACCGATCCCTTGCAGGAGTCGACCTGGTGCGATTCACTTTCGAACTCGACGAGGCGGTAGAGGGAATCTCCGGCCTGGTGTCGACCATATTCGGAGGGGCTGCAGGGAAGAATTCAGGGAAGAATTGAAGAGGAGCTGTTAACTTTTGGCCCTTCGCTCTTAGTTTTTAGTTCTTGGTCTTTAGCTGCGAGCTAATGGATACATGCTTAGCTTAGCTGTGTATCTCCAGGGAAATAACGATGGGCATGGCTTCAAACAGTAGCCTGACCTCAAGGGCTGGCCTGTCTGCGACGGAGTAAGTGGTGTAGTCGCTTCCGGTGATTACGGTCGGCGGGGAAAGCATGCAGCCGTCACCCAATCCGGTAATCTTGTTCTTGAAGTTGCCGGCAACCATGTTGCAGATTTCGCCGAGCGCGTCCGACATTTCCGCACCGACCTTATCGATCTCCACTCCGAGCATTTTGGAAGTCATGAGCGCGGCCGATTTTTCGTCGCAACGGACACTTAGCACGCCGCACAATTGTCCTGCCAGCCCCACCATGGAAGTAACCTCATGGGGGAGGGTTATCTCATCGATCGGCGCCGTAAGATCGGTGGCCAGCATGAGCTGGAAGACTTCTCGGGTTGCCAATTCGAGCAGCCCGCACCAGCCTTCCTGCTTATTGCCAACGGTGAGCAAATCGTTGCTAGAGTTCATGGTTTTCCTGTCAGGGCCGGGATGACTTGCGTCTTGACCTGCTCCGGTGTGAACGGTTTGCGGATATAGCCGCGGGCGCCGCAGGAGAGGGCCTGCACGACGTGCGCTTCGCTGCCTTCGGTGGTGATCATGATCACGGGCACGCCCTTCGCATTCACGACGCCGGACAGCTGCTTGATGAATTCGAGGCCATCCATCACCGGCATGTTGATGTCGCACAGGATAAGATCGACCTGGTTTTCCTGGAGCGCGGTCAGCGCTTCCGCGCCATTGCCTGCCTCGACCACTTGCGTCAGGTCGATACCTGCCTGGCGCAGTGAGCGCTCCACGATCTTTCGCATGACTGAAGAATCGTCGATGATCAGAACACGTACGGGCATAAGGCTGCACTCATCTCCCAGGTCGGAAAAACCCTCACTGAGTTCTCGCTGCTAAAGTCGCTTCTTTTCGGTATATCGGCACGGCGTAGTTGAACTTTAGAAGCAAGAAAAGAAGGAAGATCACTTGTCGGCGAGGTGCTGTGTTCCACGCAGGTAGACATTTTGAGGTTGCTCTTGTCTATAATGGCCGGGGAACAAGCATGGCTTTCGTCGTTCCGGCAGAATGGCGACTTCCCGCTTGCTCGTCTCGGATTACAGTCCTGCCGGTGGGGTTGGCCACAAAGTGTCCGTCGACTGTATGAATGTAAAACCTGGAGTTGAAGTAGCTGGCCTGAGTGATGTGGGCTGCCAGCGCGAGAACAACGAGGACTCCTACCTCTATTGGGAACCGGCCGGAGATGAGGAATTCAGACGCAAGGGACGATTGGCGGTAATTGCCGACGGCATGGGCGGACACGAAGGTGGCCTGGAGGCAAGCCGTCTGGCGGTGGAGACAGTCCGCGAAGTCTACGATCATGGCTTCCGCGATGACCCGCAAGCCGCTCTTTTGGAGTCGTTTGCCGCGGCTCATTCCCGGATCCAGGACTATGCCGAGCGGCATCCCGCATTCCAAGGAATGGGGACCACTTGCACAGCTCTGGTACTCCGGGGCCGGCAGCTTTATTTTGCGCACGTGGGGGACAGCCGGCTCTACCTGGTCCGCGGCGCGAGCATTTCAAGGCTGACGCGCGATCATTCTTATGTTGGGAGATTGGTGGAAAGCGGCCTGGTCCGCGCCGAGGATGCAGAGAAGCATCCGCAACGCCACATCCTGACAGCGGCCTTGGGCGCCGGGATGGAAATCGGAGTGGATGGGGCAGAGGAAGAAGGGCTGGCTTTGCAGGCCGGCGACGATCTATTGCTATGCACGGATGGCCTGTGGGGCGTCGTCACCGAGGACGAGATTGAAACGGCGGTGACTGGCCACTCCCCGGCAGAGTGTTGTGCAGCCTTGGTGAAGTTGGCTCGGCAGCGCGGCGCACCGGATAATATTACTTTGCAGGTGCTGCACGTCGAACAAGAGGTGTAACTGACCACGCTTGGGGGTGAAACCTCGCATCCCCTCAACATTCCCCCACTAAATGCAAGTCAATGCACACGCAAGGCTCTCCCCCGATTTACGGGCATACCGGTAAGTGACTGAAAAAGCTACCGTTAATCAAATAAAGGGGAAGCGTCGGGATGGAATCCCGATTGCTAACATCGCCAAGGTCGAGTAAGTCTAGTAACTAAATGGACTTTGTGGAATAATCACCGGCATGAAAATTTCCCAAAAAGGACTCTACGCCTTGCAGGCCATGATGATGCTCGCCCGCCATCATCACCAGGGAGCCATTAAAATCCGCGAGATTGCCTACGAGGAAGATCTCCCGGAGAAATTTCTCGAACTGATTCTCCTCGAGCTGAAGAATGCCCGCATGGTTGAGAGCGTGCGCGGCGCTAAAGGTGGATATCAGTTGCGCCGCGATCCCGGCGAAATCCGGCTGAGCGAGATCATGCGGCTGATCGATGGACCGCTGGCGCCATTTGCCGACGCCGAGCAACTGCGGGTGCTGATCGACCGCGATCTGCCGCACCGCGCGCTCTATCAGGTTTTTCTCGATGTGCGGGATGCTGTGGCGCATGTTCTGGATAACACTACGCTGGCGGACCTGATTTCCGGCACCACGCCTCGTTCCACGAAAGGCAAGCGCGGCGCTAAGAAGAAAGAGAAGGGAAGTGTTCTTCCCATGGTGGTTGGAGGCCAGAAAGGTGAATAGGAGAGCTGACCTCAGAATCGTTTGAACCCTAGCCGTTTTCGTGCGGAGCGCAACTCCGGGTGAGCTCCAAGGCGGCAGTAGGGTTCCAATTTAGGACGTCTCCCCTAGGAACTCCCAAGGTTAGCTGACATTAAGTGATCGTAACAAGATTTGTGTGAAAGAATCCCAACTAAGTTGATATTGATAATAATAACGCATGGATTGGCGAAACCAAGTGAAACAACCCGAGAAACCTTGTGCGAGAGAAAAGTCGTGAGTCGCTGGATTGCGACTCCAGGTACCAGACAAGTTCTGTTTCCCCCGTGATGTGTGGTTAACCAAAAAACTCAAAAGGAGAGGATTGAAATTCCATGAACTCAACCAAAAACCTGTTTCTCACAACCCTGACGCTGACGGCACTTTCGGCCGGCGCTTGGGCACAAAGCGGCGCATCGGCGCCGCAATCCGCACCCGTTACGGCGGCCGATGTCCAGGCGCTGAAGGACGCGCTGGCGGCGCAACAAAAACAGATCGAGAAGCTCACCCAGCAATTGGAGCGTCAGGAAACGCTGCAACAAGCTCAAACTGCGGGCGGCGGCGGGGTAGCTCAAGTTCAACCCGTGTCACAGCAACAGCCGGTGGAGCTTCAGAATGCTGTGCTGCGTCAACAAGACACCACGAACCCCGGACTAAACGTGCAAGACACGCAGGCCGGTCCTGATCAAAACCCAATGCACGGCCCCATATCCATTCACTTCAAGGGGATCACCATTTCGCCAGGCGGATTCGCGGAGGCTGCATTCGTGCGGCGATCGAGAGCGCTAGCGGCCGATCTGACCACCCCGTTCAATTCGCTGACCATGCCGGGAGCTTCGCAGAGCAATCTGTCGGAATTCTTCGGCTCAGCCCGCCAGTCTCGGCCCACGGTGTACGTGGACGGACGCCTCAAGAACATAGAGTTCTCCAGCTATGTTTCCGGCGACTTTCTTTCTGCCGCCGATACCTCGTCCGCCACTCAGACCAATAGCTACAGCTTCCGCCTTCGGCAGGCGTGGGGACAAGCGAAGTTCGACAACGGATGGAGCTTCCTTGGTGGCCAGATGTGGAGCCTGGTGACGGAGAACAAAGCCGGTATCGCTCCCAGCGACGACACAGGTAGAACCAACGATTCCCGCCCCATGACGATTGACCCGGGGTATAACATCGGCTTCACCTTCGCCCGGCAGTACGCCATTCGCCTGACCAAGGATTTCAACCACAAATTCGCGTTTGCCGTATCCATGGAAAACGCGCAAGGCACGCTTACCACTCACGGAAACACAGACAACTTCCTGCTCGGATCTGCGGGCGCGACCAATAGCTACAACGACGCCCTCACAGCCTGTGCTACCAATTCATTCACCGCGGCTGGCGCAAGCAGTCCCACCTTCTACGTTACCTGCGCTCCTGCGGCTACGTATACTTTCAACCCATCGCCGGACATCATCGCCAAGTTGGCCTTCGATCCGGGTTTTGGACACTACGAAGTCTTCGGACTTTATGACCGTTTCCGCGATCGTGTCTTTCCTTGCGCAAACTTGGTCATCGGCACGACCGGGCCTTGCCCGATCGACGCGTCCGTTACAGGTCCCAGCGCTCACGGTGCCTTCAACTCTTCAAAAAACGGTGGTGGTTTCGGAGCCAATGCCCGCTGGAACTTTGACAACAAACACATTGTTTTCGGTCTGCACGCTTTTGGAGGCCAGGGAGTGGGCCGCTACGGAGCGGCGCAGCTCTCCGATTTGTCGATTCATGCCAACGGAACTCCTGACTTGATCAAGAATTACCAGGGCTTGGCGACACTCGAGTGGCACGGTAAGAAACTCGACATATACACGTACACCGGCGCGGAGTATGACGGCCGGACGGACGACTTCGACGTTGCGACAGACACCTACGTGGGGTATGGATCGCCCCACTTCAATAATTCCGGTTGCTATACCGAAACTGCTCCTTCCATCGCGGTTACGAACGGCTTCAACCCGGGCGCGCTCTCGAAGTGTACGGGGGATACGCGCGCGGCCATCGAAGGCACGGCTGGCTTCTGGTACCGCTTCTACAGCGGCCCAAGAGGCAGGTTCCAGTTCGGCACGCAGTACTCTTATGTGACGCGCCAGACCTGGTCTGGCACTGGGTTCAGCAAGGCAAATTCAGTGGCGCCGGAAGGAATCGACAACATGATTTTCACTTCCTTCCGCTACTACTTGCCGTAAGGGTGACCATGGTCCCGCGTCAAAATTCGGCGCGGGACCATAGCGCTAACCGCAAATCAACTTCTGAGGGGCGCCTTCCCTTCAGAATCGCTGCCGGCCCGGTTTTGGCTCACTCTCCTTTTCCGGGCCGGTGGTGCTAGCTAATTATGTCTCTTCCTCCTCGAGGCCAGAGACCACTCTTCCAGGTTGCGCCCGGCCTTCTGCATCCTCACTCTTTACTCTTTCTCATTTTGCGTTCACACGAAATTCATCGGTTTGTAATGTTCCTGTAACAGCCGCGCAAGTAGAAAGAGAACATCAGGACAAACCAGTTTTGCTTTGGTGGCCGTAGGTCTGGCCTTTATCCCCCGATGGGTAGCGTGAACGGCCTAAGCAGAACTTCAAAAGGAGAGGATTGTATTTCCATGAAAGCAATTAAGAACTTTTGTCTCCCGACAGCTCTTGCCTTGGCGTTATTTACAGCCAGCGCCTGGGCCCAAACCGCTACTGCATCTAAACCGAAGAAGGCAAAACCCGCGATTACCGCGGCCGATGTTCAAGCCCTGAAGGACGCAATCGCCTCGCAGCAAGCGGCGATCGCCCAACAGCAGCAACAGATTCAGCAATTGCGCGACGAGTTGCACAGCAAGGAACAGTCCGTGCAGCAGGCTCAAAGCACCGCAGTTGATGCAGCATCCAAGGCTGATGCAGCCCAGGCCCAGGCGAGCCAGCAACAAGCGACTGTGGTCGAACTCAAAACCGACGTGGCCGACTTGAAGACCAACGTCAATAACGCGGCGCTAAGCATCCAGGAGACGCAAAAGAACGTAACCGCAGCGGCGGAGAGCCCCTTGGCCATCCACTACAAGGGCATCAACATAACGCCGGGCGGCTTCCTGGCGGCCGAATTTGTGCGGCGGACTCGAGCCCTTGCCTCCGACATCAACACCCCGTTCAACTCGCTAACCATGCCTGGGGCCTCCCAGAGCAGCATCTCGGAGTTCTTTGGGTCAGGGCGTCAGTCGCGGGCTTCGATGCTCGCCGAAGGCAAGCTGAAGAGCGCCACCTTGAGGGGCTACTACGAGGGTGACTTCCTCAACGCCGGCGTCACCTCCAACAACAACGAAAGCAACAGCTATCCTTTCCGTCAGCGCCAAGCTTGGGCGCAGGCCGCTTTTGACAGCGGTTGGACCGTCACCGGAGGTCAGATGTGGAGCCTGGTGACTGAAACAAAGAAAGGCACTGACACCCGCACCGAAGCCGTCCCGATGACCATCGACCCGCAGTATACCGTGGGCTTCAGTTGGGCAAGGCAATACGGAGTGCGCGTTGCCAAGAACTTTAGCAACAAGGTGTGGATTGCGGCAGCGATGGAGAATTCGCAAGCTACGGTGACCTCTCATGGCAACGCTGACAACTTCCTGGTTGGGTCAGCGGGGAACGCCGGCGGGCTCTATAACTCCGCCATCAGCACTTGCGCCAGCAGCAGTGTCCTCAACAGCACAGGAACTGCGGTCACTACCACTACCACCTGTACCCCCATCGCCAACTACTCCTTCAACCCCTCGCCCGACTTTATCGTGAAAGCAGCCTTTGAACCGGGTTTCGGACACTACGAGATCTTCGGCCTCGAGGCCAGCTTCCGCGATCGGCTCTTTCCTTGCGGCGGTGTCTCCACGACCACGATCTGCGACGGCAAGACTGGAGCTACCGCGTTGGGAGCATTCAATGACTCCAAGACCGGAGGCGGCTTCGGTGCGAATGCACGCTGGACCTTCGCCAAGCACCTCGACTTCGGGCTGCATGGCCTCTTTGGAAAGGGAATCGGACGCTACGGAACGGGCGGACTGCCAGATGCCGCAATCCGGGCCGACGGCGCCTTCGCTCTCCTCAAGCACGCTCAAGGTTTGGGTACGATCGAATGGCACGGGCCAAAGCTCGATATCTATCTGAATGGCGGCGTGGAATACGTCGGCCGGCAAGTGGACTTCGATACCACCCCCGGCGACACTAGCTTCGGGAAACAAGTGGGGTACGGCTTACCTTCTTCGTCGAACTTTGGTTGCTATACAGAGACCTCTCCCCCCGCGGCAACAGGCTTCTTGCCCGGAGGCCTTTCCAACTGCACAGCGGACACTCGCGCTTTGATCGAAGGGACTGCCGGTTTCTGGTACCGCTTCTACAGCGGACCCAAGGGCAGAATGCAGTTTGGCGCGCAGTATTCCTACGTCACGCGACAGACCTGGTACGGCAAAGGTTTCTCGCCTGGAACGGGAGTAGAGCCGGAGGGAGTGGACGGCATGGTCTTCACTTCGCTTCGCTACTACTTGCCGTAAGACGGACAATGGTCCCGCGCCTGGCGCGGGACCATTACCATCGACGGCCTCTCAATCTTCTGAGGGGGCCTTCCCTTCAGAATCGCCACTGGCCCGGTTTTGGCTCACTCTCCTTTTCCGGGCCGGTGGCGTTAACTTAGCTTCTGGTATGAAGCCCACTTATTCGATAGAATTAATTCGCATTATGAATTCCAGACGCGATTTCTTAAAGCAGATCTCGGGCGCGGCGCTGGCGGCAGGGATTACGCCGCTTCTGGCCCAGGCACTTTCGCAGGGACAAGCGGTTAAGTTTCCCGGCGAAGATGGCATGATTCTTCGCTCTTTCCGCTTCGTCGATTTGGAAAGTCCGGTCGAATATTTCAATTCCTGGATAACGCCCGTGCCGCACTTCTTTGTGCGCAATCACATGTACGAACCGAGCGAGCTCAATGCCGACGATTGGCGTCTCTCGATCGGCGGAGAAGTGGAGAGGCCGCTGACGCTGAGCCTGGCGGAGCTGTCGAAGTTCGAAGTGCACTCAGTCGTGAACACGCTCGAGTGCGCCGGCAACGGCCGCAGCTTGCATCGTCCACAGGTTCCAGGTATTCAGTGGGGCAAGGGAGCGGTGGGCACTGCGCGGTTTTCCGGTCCGCGCTTGCGCGACCTATTGCAGCGGGCAGGGATAAAGCCCACAGGCAAGCACGTTATGTTTCGCGGACTCGATGACGTTCCCGGCAAGGTTCCTCCCTTCATCCGCAGCATTCCGGTCGAGAAGGCTATTGATGCCGATACACTGATCGCCACGCACATGAACGGATCCGCGCTCACCAAGCATCACGGTTTTCCTGCGCGCGCGCTCGTGCCGGGATGGATTGGCGCGGCTTCCTGCAAATGGCTGACAGAAATTAAAGTGTTAGCGGCGGAGTTTGTCGGCAATTTCATGAGTCCGGCATACCGTTTGCCGAACCAACCGATAAATCCCGGCGACACGGTGAAGCCCGAAGATACGCATCCGGTGACAGCATTGACCGTGAAGTCGGTGATCGCAGGTCCGAGCGACGGCGCCAGCTTAAAGACAGGCAGGGTGGTGGTGCATGGCGCAGCGTGGGCCGGCGAGGCAGACGTCACTAAAGTAGAGATATCCGCTGACGGCGGTTCCACCTGGAATTCCGCGAACCTGGGTCGCGAACAGTCCCATTATGCGTGGCGCTTGTGGAATTACGAATGGAAGGCCGGTAAGAGTGGAGACTATACCATTCTCTCCCGAGCTACTGACAGCCAAGGGCGCACGCAGCCAGCATCGCCAGTGTGGAATCCAAGCGGGTATCTGTATAACGCGGTCGATCAGGTGAAAATCCATGTGGCGTAAGGTGGCTGCTCTCTGCTTGATGGTGTTGCTGGTCGTGCCGTCTCTCTCGGCGCAAGCACGAGAGAAAGATCAGAGCCGGACAAACCCAACCGAGGAACTGCCTGCCGGCCCAATGCAGGCCAAGGCAAACACGGCGTGTACGGAATGCCACGAGGCACGGATCATATTGCAGCAGCGCCTCAGCAAGGCTGTGTGGACCAAAGAGGTAGATAAGATGGCGAAGTGGGGCGCGTTGGTCGATCCCGCGGACCGCGATGCTCTCATCGATTATTTGAGTGCAAACTTCGGTCCTGACAAGCCAGCTTATGAGCCGCCACGAACCGCAGACAAGACCGCACCGGGAAAGTCGAAGTAGAATTCCTCCGAAAAAGCAAAGCGCTGCCGACCAAATGTCAGGGCGTAACGGACACTACGGCAGCGCTGCCAGTTCTGATCCCAAATGCTTGATGGAGTATAGAAAGGGCAATGCCTCAGTTCTAGTGCATTCCAGGGTTCTACTAAGTTGGCAGCCGCACGAGTAAAAAGGTTCACGGCTTTTCCTCGGCGTTGTCCGGACCTTCCTCAAGTGAGCTTTTCTCCGGTCGCAACAAGGGGAATAAAATTACGTCGCGGATCGTGTGGGAATCCGTCAAGAGCATGCACAGTCGGTCGACGCCGACGCCCACGCCACCGGCCGGAGGCATCCCATACGACAGAGCTCGGATGTAGTCTTCATCCATCTGGTGAGCCTCCTCATCGCCGCGTTCGCGCTCCTGCAATTGCGCCTCAAAGCGCCGCCGCTGATCTTCGGGATCATTCAGTTCGCTGAATCCGTTCGCGATTTCCATCTTGCCGGCATAGATCTCCCAGCGCTCCGTCCACTCCGGCTCATCCGGCTTTTGCTTCGACAGCGGCGATACCGCGGTAGGGAACTCGTAGATAATTGTCGGCTGCGTCAGATATTCCTCAGCTGCCGCCTCAAACAAGCTCGCGATTGTTTTGCCTACCGGCTCGTTTGGATCGTAGGCCATGTGCGAATGCGTCCGGTTGAAACGCTCAACCAGTTTCTTTACTCCCTCGTGGGAAGAAAAATCATTCATCTCAGGTTTCGCGCCAGCCGTTTCCGGCCAGTAATGAATGATCGCTTCGCGCATCGTGAATCGCCGCCAATTGGCCCACTCGATTTCCTGATCGCCCCATTTTGTTTTCGTCACGCCGTCGGGATTATCCTTGTCCCTTGTCACATCTTTTGCCGCCTGCGTGATCAATTCCTGCGTGAGATCCATTACCCCTTGATAATCGGTGTAGGCCTGATAAAACTCCAGCATGGTGAACTCAGGATTCCATCGCCAGCCCAGCCCTTCATTTCGAAAGTTGCGATTAATTTCATAAACGCGATCGAAGCCACCCACGACCAGCCGTTTCAGATACAGTTCCGGCGCGATGCGCAGATAGAGATCCATGTCGAGCGTGTTATGGTGCGTGACAAACGGCCTCGCCACGGCGCCGCCCGCGATCGGCTGCATCATCGGGGTTTCGACCTCGATGAATCCATGCGCCTCCATCGTCCGCCGCAGCGACTGCACGAGCTTGCTGCGCTTGAGAAAAACCTCACGAACCTCGGGATTCATCACCAGATCGACGTAGCGCTGGCGGTAGCGGAGCTCCACGTCGGTGAGGCCGTGCCATTTCTCCGGAAGCGGAAGCAGGTCTTTGCTGAGGAAAGTGATCTCCTCCACGTGGATCGTCAGCTCGCCGGTGCGGGTGCGAAATAAATAGCCGCTCACGCCGATGTGGTCCCCGAGATCGAGCAATTTGTATAACTCGAAACCTTTTTCGCCGACCGCGTCTTTTTTTACGTAAATCTGCAGGCGCTTGCCATCTTGCTGCAGATGGCAGAATCCGGCTTTGCCCATTAAGCGAATCGCCATGATTCGACCGGCCACCAATACGCTGATCCGCGGATTCTCCAGTTGTTCAGCGGTCTTGTCGGAGTAGTCCGTCAGAATCTGCGGGATGGTGTGGGTGAATTCGTACTTGCTGCGATATGCAGTTTGCCCCAGCGCTTCGATTTGTTTTAGTTTCTGACGCCGTAGTTCGTAAATGTTCTCGTCGAATGCCAAGAGAGTCCTTTAGTTGGGAATGGCGCTTTGCGAGCGCGAAAGACTTGGAAACGGTGAAACGCGATTATAAACAAAGGCGGCATGGGCGAGGCCCTCCCAGCCCTCATTAGGAACTTGGTCTCCATCTTGCAAAGTACTAATGTACTATGGTACATTGGTACAATGACAGACGATCCCAAGCTGCTAGTCGAGCGCGTTCAAACCGGCGTGCGCATAGAGAAGCGCCTTCTGAAAATCCTCAAGGCCTTCGCGGAGTACCACGATTTGACGCTCGGTGACCTCCTCGAAGGCATCGTCCTTCATGCCTTTGATGGGAAAACGCCGTTCAGCGCCGCCTCCCTCGAACGCATTCAGGAGTTGAAGCGGTTTTACGATTTTGATCTTGATTCCAGCGCCAGCCATCGCTTGAAGGAGATCAAAGCGCGCCCGGCCCGCAAACGAGTTAGCGAAAAATAATGGGGGATCTTCGCATGACGGAGCAACGGATGAAAACCGCGCTGTCGGGACTTCAATGGGCAGTCGGACTTGTGATTCTGATTGAAGCCGTCCTGTTTGTGATGCCCAGCGCGCGCCACGACTTCGCTCGAACGCATATGCCCGATATTGTGCGTCAAGCGTTGGGATGGGGTGAGATTATCGGCGCCGTTCTTTTACTTATTCCGAAAACTGCAGTCCACGGCGCTTGGCTTCTGGTGGGTGTTCTGGTGCTAGCCATCGTCGTCCATTTGCTGCACGGGACCTTCAACGTGGGAAGTCTCGTTATCTACACCGCGGCTGCTTGGGCAGTCGCGATCGGCCGCGGAGCATGACCGAGGAAAACAGCAGGGATTCCGTGAACAACGAAGAAATCATCCAGTGCTTCGAGAGCGATGCCATTCCAGGAGGTTCTTTCCATCACGCCGATCACGTCCACCTGGCATACGCCTATCTATGTGAATATCCGGTGCTCCGGGCGCTGGAAAAATTTTCCGTTGCGCTGAAGCGATTTGCCGCTGCCCGCGGCAAGACGCAGCTTTATAACGAAACCATCACCTGCGCATATTTCTTTCTGATCCATGAGCGCATGGCTTGCGCTGAGGCTGTGACTTGGGATGAGTTCGCCCGAGACAATCCCGACCTTCTCGTTTGGAAAGACGGTATCCTGAGCCGCTACTACGTCGAGGCTACGTTAAAATCCGATCTGGCACGAAAGGTGTTTGTGCTGCCCGACAAGTGTTTACAGGTGGAGGCGGGTAACGGCTCAGTGGCTCTCGATGGCCATGGCGACACGCGAGAGATCCCTCGCTCCGCCTGAAAAACGGCTCGGCTCCGGATGACGCTGCGGGGTAAAAAGTCGAACTGCACCATCGCCCTCCTTGAAGTTTGGCCGGCGTCAGCGTTACTATTGGCTCGCCGTTCGGGTAGGTCGCTGGTTGAACTGGCAGTGCATACTATGCCGCAGAATTACGTTCCCATCTTCATTTTTATTGCTGTGGTCAGCGTGCTGCTTCCCGTTACGCTGCTGGCGGCGAAGTTGGTCCGTCCGGACAACCCCAGCAAAGCCAAGTTAATGCCCTACGAGTGCGGCATCGATCCCATCGACAACGCACGCGGCCGCTATACTGTGCGCTATTACATCATTGCAATCCTGTTCGTGGTCTTCGATGTGGAAACCATTTTTCTGTTTCCCTGGGCCGTCAAGTTCAAAGCCCTCGGCGTCTTCGGTCTGGTGGAGATGCTGATTTTTCTCGTGATCCTGATTGCTGGCTATATCTGGATCTGGAAAAAGGGCGCCCTGGAATGGGTGTAACTTCCGCACACGGCTGCCGTCGAGCCGAGCTTTATGCTTTGACAAATGTTGTCAGACCGCGTCGCGCACGTTCGCGAAGCTGACACTCCCTCAGCGTCTCTGCGATCCCTTCCAAGCCAGGAACTCCATAGATCGAAAAGTTACCAAGTTCTGCATCCGATGAAAACAGGTGCAGCCTCGCTTGGCCGAGCAGCCGCATTCCCAGCGGTTTGCGCAACTCGAAATGGTCAATGCGGAACAATTCCAAATTTTCCTGAACCTTTGACAACAAACCCCGCTCCAGTTTGATCCGTTGCGTAGTGATTTCGTAGTGGATCCCCCGGCTCCTCACGTAGAAATGTATGGCAATGATGCTACATGCAACCAAGCAACCGAGGACGGTAGACACGATGCTGGTGGTGGAGTCGATACCGCGCTTCTCGCCGTAGTGCACAAGGCTATAGCCCACTCCGATCGCCAGCACAATCAGCACGAGAAAAGGTAGGAACTGACCGATGTTGAAAATCACAGCCGGGTGACCGGAAAATAAATCTTTTTCGGCTTGAAGTTCTTTGGTCGCCGCAAAGGCCGCCAGATCGGTATTGCAAAAGCGGCACTTAATGGCTACGGCCTTAATGGTCTCTCCGCAGACTGGGCAAGCCTTTTCGTCTCTGTCCATAATTCGATCCTTCCGGCCAGAATCATAGCGCAAAAACGGTCCGGATTTCTCCGTAGAAGAACGGGGCAAAAAAAACGCTTGTTCGGAAATGACAATGAAAGTGCACAACTACCTCCGGGTTCGTTGACACACCACTCTCAAGCTGATAAAAATTAACGTTCTCTTGGTAATCCTCCGAGCTGTGGGTCTCTTGTCTTCGCAGTTATGCCGGACGACATCAAATCGCCCTCTTCACCGCCGCCGGAAGGTGAGCCGAAGCCGACGGCGGACAAACCCGCCGCTCCCGGCGGCGTGAAGGCAACGGCATCCGGCTCAGTTCAAGCGGACGTCAAAACTCCTCCCGAAAAAGATCCAGCTTCACCTCCGACGGCACCAGTTCCTCCGAAACCCGCGGCCGCCGCGCCTGCGACGCCTCCGGCCGCCAAACCAGCAGCCGCACCGGCGAAGCCTGCCGCACCCACGCCAACTCCCTGGGATTCGCCCATGGTCGCGAAGCTCAAGGCGGGATACGGTTCGGGCATCGAGCCCCTGACTTACGCTGGACAGAACTACATGATCGTCGATCGCTCGCTGATTCCGGAGATTCTGCAGGTGCTCCACAACGAAGATCAATTCGACTACTGCGTGGACATTACGGCAGTCCACTATCCGCAGCGAGAGAAGCAATTCGATGTCATCTGGGTGCTTTATTCCTTCGCGCGCAACGAGCGCATCCGCGTGAAAACTCAAATTCTGGATGGCGAAAGTTTGCCGAGTGCTGTTCCCATTTGGGCGACCGCCAACTGGTTGGAGCGCGAAGTTTATGACATGTTCGGTATCAAATTTGATGGACATCCCGACCTGAAGCGGATTCTGTTGCCTGACGGCTGGAAGGGTTATCCCCTGCGCAAGGATTACGGCATCTTGCAGCAGGATAACGAGTGGGTACAGATCAACCTGGGCATCGAAAGCGGCCAATGAAAAGCGGCGGCCAAAAAAGCCAAAGCTGAGTCGAGCAGTCAGATAGAGCAGTCAGATAGAGCAGTTAGATCAGAGCAGTAGATCAGAGCAGTAGATCAGAATGACCGACGCCAACAGCCCGCTCTCGCATCTGGATCTCGAAACCCCCGAGAAGCCGTTTCTTGACGCGAACGAACTCGTCATCAACATGGGCCCGCAGCATCCTGCTACGCATGGCGTGCTGCGCGTGATTCTTCGGCTCGATGGCGAAAAGGTTCTGGGCCTCGAATGCGTAATCGGCTACCTGCATCGCGGTGTCGAAAAGATTGGCGAACATCGTACTTATACGATGTTCAATCCTTACGTCGACCGCATGGATTACGTTGCTGCGGTCTCGAACGGCCTGGGCTATTGCGAGACGGTGGAGAAACTTCTCAACGTCGAGGCGCCGCCGCGCGCGCAGCATGTTCGCGTCATCCTTACCGAACTCAACCGCATTGCCAGTCATCAACTGTGGTTGGGTACGCACGCGCTGGATATTGGCGCCATCACACCGCTTTTCTACACTTTCCGCGACCGCGAAGAAATTCTTAAGATTTACGAGAAATATTGTGGCGCACGCCTCACCACGCACGCTTTCCGCATCGGCGGCCTGCAATACGAAACCTATGCCGGTTTCGAGAAGGACGTAAAGAACTTCCTCAATTTTTTTCGTCCCAAGATTGACGAATACGAGGAACTCCTCACCACCAACCGTATCTGGCTCGAGCGAACCAAGAACATTGGGAGGATTTCCGGTGCCGATTGCATCGCGCTCGGCGTGACCGGGCCCGTGCTGCGCGCCAGCGGCGTGAAGTGGGATTTACGCAAGGCGCAGCCCTATGCCAACTACAAAAACTTTGACTTCGATATTCCGACTGGCCTGAATGGCGACACCTATGATCGGTACCTGGTGCGCATGGCGGAAATGCGGCAATCCGTGCGCATCATCGAGCAGGCGGTTGACGCGCTTCCCGAAGGGCCGATCATCGCCAAAGTTCCCAAGGTGATGAAGCCGGCGGCGGGCGAGGTCTATCACTCCATCGAAGCGCCCAAAGGCGAGTTGGGATACTTCATCGTCAGCAACGGCTCCACGCAGCCCTACCGCGTGCGCGTGCGTCCTCCTTCGTTTGTGAATCTGCAGGCTCTCGACGTGATGTGCCGCGGCCAACTCATGGCCGACGTGATCGCGGTGATTGGCACGCTCGACATTGTTCTCGGCGAGGTGGACCGCTAACCGGTCAAGGCACCATGGGCCAGATCATTCAATATATCGAGTCCTATCTGGGAAGCGACAAGACGCCCGGTGGCGCGGGAAACATGTTCTGGGCGCTGGTCTATATCCTGCTGGTCTTCGTTGGCCTGTCGGTCGCCGTGATTGCGATGAACTGGCTGGAGCGGAAAATCCTCGCGCACATGCAGGTGCGCCTCGGCCCCATGCGCGTGGGTCCGCATGGCTTGCTGCAGCCGATCGCCGACGCCATTAAGCTTTTGCTCAAAGAGGACATTATGCCGGCCCAGGCGGACGGGGTCATTTTTTGGATAGCGCCTTTTATCGTGGTGCTGGCTGCCTTTACGGTTTTTGTCGTGGTCCCGTTTGGTCCTACGCACGCCATCACCGATATGAACATCGGAATTCTCTTCATGCTCGGCGTGTCGTCGCTGAGCGTACTGGGAATCGTCATGGCAGGCTGGGCGTCCAACTCGCACTATCCACTGATCGGGGCGCTTCGTTCGAGTGCGCAGATGGTCTCCTATGAAGTAGCGATGGGATTAGCAGTGGTCTCCGCAATTCTCATGACCAGCCTGAACCCAGAGGGCACCGGAACCCTAAGCATGATTGGGATCGTTCAGGCGCAGTTGGCGCAGGGTGAGTGGTTCATCTTCAAATTCTTTCCGCTGGGATTGATCGCATTTTTTATTTTTGCCGTTGCCATGGTTGCCGAGACCAACCGCGCGCCGTTCGATCTGGCCGAAGCCGAGTCGGAGCTAACGGCGGGCTTCCATACCGAATACAGCGGATTCCGCTGGTCGTTGTTCTTTCTCGCTGAATACTCAGCCATGATTGCAGTTTCTTCAATCGCCGTGACACTATGGCTCGGCGGATGGCTGCGGCCGTTCCCGAACCTCTTGACCGGTGCAACCTGGGATCAAGTTTTTTCGTTCTTCCCTGGCGCAACTTTTCTCTTCTTCGCAGCAATGTGTTTCTTCAACGCAGCCCGCATGCCGAAACATCCACTCTTTCGAATTCAAACCATCGGCCTCGCGGGATTTGGAGCCGCCCTCGGCTTGATCGGGCTGGTTCTCTTCATTCCGGGGGTTCGAATCCGTGTTCAAGATATTTTCTGGTTTGCGGCGAAAGTTGCCTGCTTCATGTACCTCTATATCTGGTATCGTGGCACCTTCCCGCGATATCGCTTTGACCAGCTCATGCGGATGGGATGGAAGGTCCTGCTGCCCATGGGATTGGGCGTGCTCATTTTGACGGCCAGTGTAGCGCTGCTTCAACAAAAAATATGGCACCCGTAGCCACACCATTTTTCTTTTACCTGTTCGCTGCAATCATGCTCATCGGCGGCATCATGGTGATCACGCGCAAGAATCCGGTCCACTCGGCGCTGGCACTGATTGTGACACTGCTGGCGCAGGCGTCGGTTTACCTGATGCTGTATGCTCCGTTTGTCGCTGGCGTGCAGGTCATTCTTTATGCAGGCGGAATTATGGTGCTCTTCCTGTTCGTTATTATGCTGGTGAGCATTGACCGCTCCATGAAAGACCGGCAATTCAACAGCCAATGGATCGTGGGAGCGATCGCAGCGATCGCGCTAGGCGGGTTATTCATCGCCGTCTATATGAAAGGAATGAATATTTTCCCCGACCACGCTTTGTCGATTGTCGAAAACGATAATACGCAAAACGTAGCTACCATGCTGTATGGACAATATATGTTTGCCTTCGAGATTGCATCGTTGCTGCTGCTAGTGGCGATCATCGGGGCGGTGGTAATGGCTAAGAAAAGAATATGAAAGGCGTTCGGCAAGGGTCGACTCGGTTTTGAAAGGGCACGGCTTCAGCCGTGCCATTCAGATCCGCTCAGGGATGGGCTTTAGCCCTGAGGGTCCTTCGCCGAGAGTTTTATGGAGTCGATGCTGC
Source organism: uncultured Acidobacteriota bacterium (assembly GCA_963717205.1). Lineage (GTDB taxonomy): Bacteria > Acidobacteriota > Terriglobia > Terriglobales > Acidobacteriaceae > Sulfotelmatobacter. The sequence continues at coordinate 175,573 of CAVQVP010000007.1, forward strand.
ACATCACGCCAATGCACTACTTAGTTCTCGGGGCAGGCCTGTTTCTGTTGGGCGTGATTGGCGTCCTCACGCGGCGCAACGTGGTTATTGTCCTGATGTCGATCGAACTGATTCTGAATGCAGTAAATCTGAATCTGGTCGCATTCTCCCGCATGTGGGGAGGAGTGCACGGCCAAGTGTTTGCCATCTTTGTAATCACCGATGCCGCCGCAGAAGCAGCGGTCGGCCTCGGAATTCTAATCGCCTTCTTCCGCAACAAGGAGACGGTGAACGTCGACGAAGTGAATTTGCTGAAGTGGTAGGAAGCATACAGCCGTCAGCACTCAGCATTCAGCCATTTCAGGGTTGGCTGGGCGCTGATTCGTAGTTGACGGACTGAATGCTGAGTGCTGAGTGCTGAATGTTATTTCTTTCCCACATCTGGCTGATCCCTCTGCTGCCCGCTTTCGGCGCGGCGATCATGTTCTTTTTCGGCCGCAAGTTGCAGAAGGCGTCGGTGAGCGCAGTGTGCGTAGGCAGCATCGTGCTGGCGTTCATCATGGCGTGCAGCGCGGTCTGGCAATATTCGGAGTGGTCGTCTACGTCGGAACATTACCACCAGCCCTATCAGACCATCCTTTACACCTGGCTCGGCACCGATACCGGCCAAATGAATTACACGACTCACGACGGGTCTGCCGCTCCTTTCCAGGCTGACGCCGGCTTTCTGCTCGATCCCCTCTCCAGCATCTGGCTGCTGTTTGTCACCGGCGTCGGCATGCTCATCCATATTTATTCCATCGGATACATGGCGCATGAGAGCGGCTACTACCGCTTCTTCGGATACCTCAACCTGTTCATGTTTTCCATGCTAACGCTGATTCTGGCCAACAACTATGTGCTCATGTTTGTTGGCTGGGAGGGCGTGGGGTTGTGTTCGTATCTTCTGATTGGATTTTATTTCCATCGCAAATCCGCTACCGACGCGGGGAACAAGGCGTTCATCGTCAACCGGATCGGCGATGCCGGATTCCTGCTGGGAATGTTTTTCATCGCATGGTATTTCGGATCCGTCCGCTTCACCGAGATCACGCACCTTGCGCATAGCGGAATCTTTGCTATTGGCGATCCCTGCATCACTGCTGCGACGCTACTGCTCTTTGTTGGAGCGTGCGGCAAATCGGCGCAGCTTCCGCTGTACGTCTGGCTGCCCGACGCCATGGAAGGGCCTACGCCGGTTTCCGCGCTGATTCACGCTGCGACCATGGTCACAGCGGGCGTCTACATGGTCGCGCGCTCGAATGCGCTGTTCGTGCTCGCTCCTACGTCGATGAAGACAGTCGCCATCGTCGGCGCTCTGACTGCGATCTTCGCCGCTTCCATCGGCCTTGTCCAAAACGATATCAAGCGGGTTCTCGCCTATTCCACCGTTTCGCAGCTTGGCTACATGTTTCTCGCGCTGGGAGTTGGAGCGTTCGCCGCCGGCGTCTTCCATGTCTTCACCCACGCATTTTTCAAGGCGCTGTTATTCCTCGGGGCCGGCTCTGTCATCCACTCCATGAGCGGCGAGCAGGACATGCGCAACATGGGCGACCTCGGTCATCGCATTCCCACAACCCATCGCACCATGTTTATCGCCACGTTGGCCATCGCGGGGATTTTCCCGTTTGCCGGATTCTTTTCGAAAGATGCCATTCTCTGGGAGACATGGTCGCGCGAGGGCGGAGCGTACCGAATCCTCTGGTATGTCGGCTACGTGACGGCTTTGATGACAGCCTTCTACATGTTCCGGCTGATGTACCTGACTTTTCATGGCCGTCCGCGCATGAGCCACGACGTGGAGCACCACATTCACGAATCGCCGATCTCGATGACGGCGCCGTTGGTTGTGTTGGCACTCTGCGCAATCGTTGCCGGATGGCTAGGTTGGCCACATAGTCTCGGTGGCTCCGATCGCTTCACGACTTTCCTGGAGCCGGTGTTTGCTGGCGAAGCTCGAGTCCTTCAGGAAGAGGGAAGAACCAGCCAGTTGGTGGCCGGAGTAGAAGAAGAGAAGAATACAAGCACTGAGTGGCTGCTGATGGCGTTATCGCTGGCTGCCGCGGGTGTGGGCTGGGGTATGGCGTGGAGAAGTTATCGACACGCCGACAAGGGTTATACCGAACCGATCGCTGCAGCCGCGCCACCCGTGTACAACGTGCTGCTTAACAAATACTACGTCGACGAGGGATACGACTATGTCTTCACCGGTCGCCACAAAATAGGAGAGGCACGGCTGGGTGTGCTGGGACTCGGCGAAGCGTCCGCGTGGTTCGATACAAACGTCGTCGATGGCGCGGTCAATGCAGCCGGATGGATCACGCGTCTCACAGCAACGCTTTCTAGTTGGTGGGATAAGTGGATCATCGATGGCATCGGGGTCAACGGTCCCGCGATTCTGGCGCGAATGCTTTCGTATCCCGCGCGCTTATTCGAATGGGGCTTGGTGCAATGGTATGCGCTGGTGATGACCGCGGGCTTAGTAGGATTTGTGTTCTATTACCTGTACCACTGAAAACCGCTCCTAGCTTCTAGCTCTTAGCTAGAAGCCAGTAGCTAGCAGCTAGAAGCTGAACTTCATGCAAAACCACATACTCTCGATCATCCTCTTCACGCCGCTTCTGGGCGCGCTTATCCTCCTTTTCGTTCCCAAGGAGAATAAGGACGCTATCCGTTGGATCGCGAATATTTTCGCGCTTGGCGGCTTTCTGGTTTCGCTGCCGCTGGTGCCGATGTTCTGGACGCAGCGCCTGGAGCCGGGCTTCAAGTTCATCGAGGGCACCCCCAGTAACTGGATTCCCTCCATCGGCGCGGGCTACGTGATCGGCATCGACGGTATTTCTTTCCTGCTCATTATGCTCACCACGCTGCTGGGATGGATTTCGATTCTCTCCTCCTGGACAGCCATCGAGAACCGCGTCAAGGAATACTACGTCTGGTTTTTAATTTTGCAGACCGGCATGCTCGGCGTTTTCATGGCCCTCGATTTCTTCCTTTTTTTCGTCTTCTGGGAAGCAATGCTGGTTCCGATGTACTTGCTGATCGGCATCTGGGGCGGCCCACGCAAGCTTTACGCCGCGATCAAATTTTTCCTCTATACGTTGGCTGGATCGGTGCTGATGCTGCTTGGCATCCTGTTCCTCTATTTCCATCACCATGGAGTGACTGGTGTTTACACCTTCAGTCTTACGGCACTTTATGAGACCGCGCCGAAGATTTATTCCGATCCGGCCTACGGTCCAACGATTGCCACGCTTCTGTTCTTCGCGTTCTTTTTTGCCTTCGCTATCAAAGTGCCGATGTTTCCCTTCCACACCTGGCTGCCCGATGCCCACGTGGAAGCGCCGACGGCCGGTTCGGTCATTCTGGCTGGAGTTTTGCTGAAGATGGGGACGTACGGGTTCATCCGCTTCTCGTTGCCGTTCTTTCCCGACGTGCTGATGCACACCAAAGTGCGCGGCTGGATGATCACTCTCTCCATCATCGCCATCATCTACGGCGCGCTCGTTTCTCTGATGCAGAAAGACATGAAGAAGCTGGTGGCATATTCCTCGGTTAGCCATCTCGGCTTCTGCACGCTGGGAATCTTCGCGTTGAACTCGGCAGGCCTAAGCGGATCAGTCTTGCAGCAGATCAATCACGGAATCTCAACCGGCGCGCTGTTCTTGATCGTCGGAATTCTTTACGAACGCCGGCACACGCGCGAGATCGCGGAATATGGCGGCATCTCGAACGTGATGCCCGTCTACGCCACCATCACCATGATTATGTTTCTGTCTTCGATGGGACTGCCGCTCCTGAATGGTTTCGTCGGTGAGTTCACCATCCTGCAGGGAACATTTATGGAAAACTGGCGTTGGGGCGCGTGGGCGGTCCCAGGTGTGGTTCTTGCGGCGGCGTATCTGCTGTGGCTTTACCAGCGCGTCTTCTTCGGAACGGTGACGAATCCCAAGAACGAAAAGCTGCACGACCTCACGCCGCGTGAGGTGCTGACGTTCGTTCCACTCCTGATCATGGCGTTCTGGATCGGTCTTTATCCCAAGCCGTTTTTCCAGATTCTTGAGCAGCCGGTGAACCAGCTCGTCCAAAACGTGCGCAATCCGCAGGCAGTGGGAGCAGCGAATGCGACGCTGCGACCTGCTGTTAAGCAAGAGGCGACTAGCGCGCCAGTGGCAACCACCGCTTCTGTGATCGGTGCGCCCGCTGTGGCACACCCAGCGAGGGGAAAGAACTAGTGGGTGCACTCTCCCAATTCAACTGGAACGATTACGTTCTGGCCCTCCCTATCACTCTGCTTACTCTTTTTGCTCTTGCCATCCTGCTCATCGATCTCATGCTCGCTGCGGAGGATAAGTGGGTCAATCCAGTTACGGCTTTGGCCGGAGTGCTCTTCGCTACCGCCGGCGTGGTGAAAATCCAGTTCTGGATGCACACGAGCCGCAGCACCTCCATGGGTTCGCTGGCGATGATGCGCACTATGCTGGTGGATCGATTCGCCCTTTACTTCTTTTATTTGTTCCTCGCGGCTACAGCCATCTCCATCCTTATGTCGATGCGCTATATGAAGACGGAGCACGAAAATCACGGCGAATATTACGCGCTGATGTTGCTCTCGGTTGTCGGTATGATGTGCATGGCCGCCGGCTTTGATATCGTGCTGATCTTCATCGGCCTGGAGCTGATGGCGATTTCCACATACGTGCTCGTGGGATTTCTGCGGCGCGACCGCCGCTCCAACGAAGCGGCTTTGAAATACATGTTGCTGGGCGCATTTTCCTCCGGCATTTTTGCCTATGGATTGTCGCTGCTGTATGGCCTGACCGGCAGCACCAACCTGGGCGATATCAGTCGTCAACTTAGTCAGATTCTCGCGAGAAATCCTTACCATCCAGTGGCCATTATTGCCTTGCTGACCACAATCGTCGGTCTTCTGTTTAAGATCGCTGCCGTCCCCTTCCATCAGTGGGCGCCGGACGCCTATGAGGGCGCGCCGACCTGCATTACCGGATTCATGTCTGTGGCCGTCAAAGCCGCGGGATGGGCGATGCTCCTGCGCATCCTGATCTGGGGACTGCTTCCCATGCGCTCCGTATGGCTTCCGTTGCTCGTCTTCGTCTCGATTGCGACCATGACGGGCGCGAACTTCGCCGCCCTCACCCAGACCAATACCAAGCGCCTGCTCGCTTACTCTTCCATTGCTCACGTGGGATATATGCTGCTTGGTCTTATTGCCGGTACCGTCACTGAGCTTAGCCCGGACGGCATCAAAGGCATCCTGATTTATTTGCTTGTATATACGTTCATGAACCTCGGTGCCTTCGGTGTGATCACCTCATTGCGCTACCGGAATGTAATTGGCGACGAGCTAGACGATCTCAACGGCCTCTACTCTCGTGCTCCCGTTGAAGCAGTGCTCATGCTGATCTTCCTGCTGTCACTCGCCGGGATTCCGCCTCTGGCAGGCTTCTACGGCAAGTATTTTATCTTCCTGAGCCTCATTGAGACGAAGCACTATGCGCTGGCTTCTCTGGGCGTGCTCTATTCTGTCTTCGGACTTTATTATTACTTGAAGATGGCGAATGCCATGTTTATGGGCCAGCCGGAAGAGCAGGGTGCGTTACCCGTGAGTTGGACCATGCGCGCTGCGCTGGGTGTGACCGCGTTTGCAACACTTTTCATCGGAATCATGCCCGACCGCTTCATTCAACTCGTGAACTGGTCCTTGGGTCTGGCGCAGACGCCCGCAGTTGCAAAACTGATCCACTAGAAATGCCCATAAGCTAGAAATGACCATGTGGGGGCAGCCGCCTCGGCTGTCCCGGCCTGGGCGAAGCTCGGCCGGAATGCACCCGCTGCCGATTAGCGTAGAATCCATTTTGCTTGATGCCCCTCCCCGACCCAGCTCCCAGCCGCGAAGACCAAGACCGCCAGGACTCTGAGCGGAAAGAGAACTTCTGGGTTCAGGTCAGCCGCTACAGCCAGTTGGCACTCACCTTACCTGCGGCGCTTGTCGTGGGATGGCTGATCGGCGTGGCACTCGACCGCTGGCTGCATACAACGTGGCTTTACCTGGCCGGTATCCTTTTAGGCATCGCCGCTGGTTTCGTCGAACTGATTCGTACGGTTTTACGCGACACGAGGTAAGTCCTCACGGTGGACGAAATTGCCGTCCACATCAAACCACCTTCGCTTACCATGGGTTGAGAGACGAGGTTCTCTAAGCGGTGTCGCTGCCTCACCAATCCCAAACAGAAGCCGAGTTGGCGCAGGCCGCTACAGCTGAACAGTTCTATTCGGGTGCCCTCCACCGGATTGGCTACTTCATGGCTGTGCTTGCCCCGCTGCTGGCCGCCGTCTCATGGTGGAGATTTGGCCTGCGTCCCACAGTTGGTTTCGGCTTCGGCTGTGGCGTTGCCTACGTGAATTTTTACTGGCTGAAGCGAGCGATCGCAGGATTCGTTGATCGCGCTACCGGCGCGGCTACCTCGCAATCCGGAACGGGAATCGTATTTCGATTTCTGCTGCGTTACGTTTTGATGGCCCTCGGCGCCTATGTTATATTGACTGTTTCACCCGCGAGCCTGAATGGGCTTCTTGCGGGCTTATTTTTGCCCGTAGCTGCCATCATCTCCGAAGCGCTATACGAGCTCTATGCCGCGCTGGTTCGTGGTGTTTAGCGGAGAGCTGGTGCAAGACGAGGACCGCCGCGTGCGTTCGAGATCTGTCTTATGCCTGAACAACTCTGGTTCACTCAAATCCTGAACCATTTATTGGCGAGCCCGGTCACGTCATTTCTGCGGGCGTTCCATTTTGAGCCTAAGTATCCGACGGCACCCATTTCGAATTCGTTCGCAATGGAGATTCTGGTTTTTACATTGCTGCTCATCGCGTTCCTACTTGTGCGTTCACGCCTCTCGGTGGAGAGTCCCGGTGGGTTGCAGCACACCTTCGAAGCATTCGAAGGATTCGTCCAGGGGCAAAGCAACGAGATTATCGGCCATCACAGCGAAGGCTACACAGCATTCCTCGTGACGCTGGGTCTTTTCGTTTTGTTGTGTAACCTGATCGGCGTGATTCCCAGCTTCGAATCACCGACCGCCGTGCCCATCGTTCCATTAGGTTGTGCCATTTGCGCATTTGTTTACTACCAGACTCAGGGATTCAAGCACGCCGGAATCGGTTACCTGAAGCACTTCCTGGGACCGTCAGACCCGACGATGTCCATTTTCATGCGTCTGCCGCTGGCTCTGCTGATGCTCCCAATCGAGTTGATCAGCCATCTGGCGCGTGTGCTTTCTCTTACCATCCGTTTGTTCGCCAACATGTACGCGGGTGATATGGTGACCCTGGTCTTCATTTCACTGTTGCCGCTGGGATTTCCAGTCCCATTCTTAGGGCTGCATATTTTTGTTTCACTGCTACAGGCGTATATTTTTGTTCTGCTGACGACGGTTTATCTGCAGGGTGCCGTCGGGGAAGAGCACTGAAAGGCAGTGGGCAGTTGCCAGTGGCCAGTAAGAATTGGATCTGAGCGAGCTAGTTGCAATTGCTCCAAAGCTAAGGCTTTAATAGCTACTGAACACTGAACACTGATCCGTGGCGACTGATTTTGAGCCGCAAGCGTGAGGGCGTCTGCACGGTATGGCGTCAACCACCCACTGGCGGTATTTCATACGAGGAGAAACCACAATGGGTAAGTTAAGCAAATTGTTTATGGTACTTTCCGTACTCTCGTTTGCGGTTCCCGCCTTTGCGCAGGGCGGAGCCGAGGGCGGGGGCGGCGGGGTCAACTGGGTTGCCATCGCGGCAGGCTTCTCGATGGCCTTCGCGTCTGGTATCTGCGCGTTGGCACAGGGCAAGGCGACCGCCTCCGCGGCGGAGAGTCTGGCGCGCAATCCAGCGGCTCGCCCTGGCATTCAGTTGGCTCTGATTCTGGGCCTGGCCTTGATCGAGTCGCTTGCCCTTTACACCTTGGTGATAATTTTCGTCAAGGTAAAGTAACCGTCTCTCTCACGCTACGAAAAAAAGGCCTCTGCTGTGACGGCAGAGGCTTTTCCATCTCATGTTTCAAGAGCTGGCGCACGGAGCACGGCTGTGGCGTTCTAGATTTTTCGCTCTCCCGCCCACTGCTGTTCTTTCCGTTGAGGGACGTGGGTTAGCGCGTCGACCAGCAGCCGGCGCAGGCGATAGCGGCTTTCCAGGTCGGTATTAACGATTTCAAATCCCACTTCATTCACGCGCGCGCGGCGTAACAGGACGTGCGCTTTAATCTTCGTACGGATGCCCAACGAGATTTCCAAATCAGCCTCGCTACCGATGCGCAGATTATCTTCCTTGGTACCCATGCCTCCGCCAAGGCTTAATTCGCGGATCAGAATCTTGGATTTTCCCCAAGAGCTCCCGATAGTGGCTCCGACTGCGCGCGCGAGGACCATTCGATCGTAGCGCCGTTGCCGCACCCAGGGACACGCCGGGGCGGTATCAAGTGGGGCGATCGCCAGTTCCGCCGGCTCGATGCCGCTGTCGGCGAGAATCTGAGCGCTGTAGCGTGGGTCGGTTTTGGAGAGCGATTGCGCTGCTGCGATTCGCAGCTCCCGGTGATGAATCCAGCCCCATGTTTTCTTGGCCTCTACAATCTCGCGCAGCAGCGATACCGATTCCGGATCCCGCAACCGTCCGAGCGACTCGATGGCCTTCAGTTGTACGAACGCGGGGCGTGAAGCTGCATCGCCGGGACGCGCCATGGCTTGTAGCGGCGGCGCTGCCGTAAGATCACCGCTCATACCGATCTCGTCGATGGTTTCCGGCAGCACTACAGAATCCAGTACTTCGGTGAGCTCCAAAAGTGTGCGCCCGCGGTCCGCCGCGGCTCCGTAGGCGATTTCCCGAACCACGATGTCGTGGTAGAAACGATTCCATTCGGGCAGACGCGTCGGCAGAAGTTCCAGCAGGGTTCCCACATCCAGACGACTCAACAAGCCCACCACCGCAGAGGCCTGTCGCGATTGTCCTGTGCGCAGAATTTCCCGCAGCTGCGCAAGGGCGGGACTTCCCATTTCCTTTACCAGTTCGACCATGCGGTCGCACTCGTCCCGCCGCATGCAGCGGAAAAAACGATCGGCCAGATGCTCGGCCCCTGACTGGCAGGTGCGGCGCAACACCAGCAGCAAATCCTCGGGAATAGGATCCTGGCGCAGCGCTTCCTCGATGAACTCCGGAATCCGGTTTTCCACGCCCACGCGCGGCCGGAGATCGCTTACCAATACCGGGCGTTGCTGCAGCAAAGTCTCAATTCCTGCGCATACTTCGTTCACCGCCGGATAGTTCCTGGCCTCGCTGGCCTCCTGGCTCAGGCGCACGAAAGCCGCGCTCAGCAAGCTTTGCAGTTCAGGATCTTTTTCCACGCAGAGTTGCTGGGTCACTTTGTGGATGGCTTCGCCCATTGCCTGGCCGCCCAGCCGCGCATAAAGGTCAGCCAGCTGGCTCAATCCGATCGCAACCTTCCGGCGTGGGTCCGCATCCTTGGTCGCCAGGCATCCCGAGTAGTTGTTCAAGATTTCCGCGGAAGTTTCGTTGTCATCGCGGTCGAGCAATACCTCAAGAAATTGGCGTAGATTGCGCGGCGGCACACACGGCGCCTCATTCGACAGCAGTACCGTCTTCTTTCCTGATTCGGGTACTTCGGCCCAGAACATCCGATCCAGGATGTCGGCGTGCGACTCCACCAGGATGCCCGCCTTATTCATCTTGTCTTCTTGAATTTTCAAAATTTGGCGCAAGGAGTCCATCTGCCGGCTCATGTGCTCCATCATCTGATGCACAGCATTGACCTTCACTTCGCCCTTGGAATAACGCTCAAGCGCGAAGCGAATCGCCATGTGCTCGGCTGCCTTCATGAGCAGCGGCGTATCTTCTTGCTGTCCCGCAGTTGCCTTTGCTGCCAGGCTTCCCAGTAACTGTTGCAGGTTCAGCCGCGTGTTCGGATCGGTTTGGCCCAGCTCCTTTTGCAAGTCTTCCGGGCGAGCAGTAGGATCACCCTGCACCTGTCCGAATCGAGTGAGCAAACGAATGGCCTGAACTACCTCTGCTTCCTGCAGCGGCACCACGCCGCTCTCCGATGCGGGCGCAGTTCCAGTTGCAGTGCCTGCACCAGCCTCTGGTGCCGGCCCGGCGACCCAATGGCCGGGAACGTTTGGGACGCTGCCAAAGGGTACGGCTGTGCCGCCGCCTTGGCCTTGGCCTCCGCCTACAGCGTTGGCTCCCTCCGCGGCCGCAATCAATTGCAACAACTTCTGCGGATCGTTCAACCATTGTTTGAATTCCGGCCCTAACGTTTGTGCAGCGATCTGTGCGGCTACGCTGATGTCGCCCGTAAGCGGGTCGGCAGCAACAAACTTCACTTCGTTGATCTTGATCGTGCTCTGCTTGCTTCCGCTGTTCAGAGCTTCCTTGATTTGTTTGGAAACATCCTGGGCTTTCGAGCCCGCCAGGGTGAATGCGCGGACCAGGCGGGTAAAATCTTCAATGGTGACGTCTTTGGAGAAATGCAGGCTAGCTAGACCGGCCGTGGTTAAAAGCTGTCCGAAGCTGCGTTCCACCTGACCGGTTTCGAGCGGAACTCCATCCAGCAATAGCTTGTTATCGGAAACGCCGAGCAAGAAGCCGCCATCCCCCGCTGCGGGCAGCCCCTGTTGCAATTCATTCCACGTTATATTGAATTGTGCTTCCGTACGCTTATGATCGTAGCCGTACATGCGCGCGTACTTGATGAGGATATTCAAGCTATGCACGAAGGCGCGCGCCGATGCCGCACGGTTGGCATGAAATGTGGTCGCGTTGTCGATAACACACCTCTCACCCGGAGTTCTGGATAGGCTATAAAAGGTTAAATCCATCCGGTACCACGCCGCATGTTACGGTGGTAACGGAAAAATCGGCGATAGATTGAAGTTTGGAGCAGACCTTTTTCAGCCGCATTTATCCGGCCGAAAAGAGCATCTTCGCCAGCCCATACGGCCGGGCGCTGGTAATCACACCCCGTCTCCGGCGAGAATAGGGCGTCTGGCATTTTCTGATTTTGGGAACTCTTGTGCCTTCAACCAGCCCAACAACCCGCGCAAAAAGGACCACAGGCCTGCGCTACTGGATGTTGCGAGTGCTTGAGGAGTGCGACAATGTCGCCGCCGATTTCGGCTCTGATCCGGTTCACGACCTGCGAGTGTCGCTGCGGCGCTGTAGATCGTTGGCGGATGGTTTGATGGCGCTCGATCCGGATCCTGACTGGAAGGTCATGAAGAAGGCAGGTAAGAGGTTATTTCAGCGGTTGGGTGACCTTCGCGACATTCACGTTATGGAAGAGTGGGTGGAAAGGCTAGCCGCGGTCCTCGCAGACACCGGCGGTTCGCTGGCATCGCCTCCGTCTCAACCGGATCATTATTCGGTAGATCATGATTCTCTAGATCATGATTCGAAAGATAAAGACAAGGATTCGGTCCCTGATGCGGCCCGCATGCATTCCGACGAGGCAGATCCTGCCGCACATGCTCTCCTGAAAATTCTGGCCGACCGCGAACAGAAACAGAAGCACGAGGTTAAAGCCGCTCTCGACGAATTCGATCGCAAACAGTGGCGCCAGTGGAGCAATTCTCTGCCCGCATCTGCTGCACGAATCCGCCCAGGCAGCGCGTTGTTCAAGCATCTCGCTTTGGAGCGCTGGACAGAGGCCCGCACGCTGCACAGCCGAGCTCTGCGAAACCGCTCTCAAAGCGCCTTCCATTCTTTGCGCATCGGAATTAAACGCTTTCGCTACATCGTCGAGAATTTCCTTCCGGCGGAGCACAAGAAGTGGAGCGACGACCTCAAAGAAATGCAGGACTTACTCGGCGAGGTTCACGACCTTGACGTGCTGTGGACGACTGCCGTGGCCTGCCATATTTTCCCCGACGTGCATTCGCGACATCTCTGGCACAAACGAATTCTCTCCGAACGCCGCAAGCGCATCGATCGCTACCGCGCAAGAATGATCGGCCCTCATTCGCTCTGGCAGGTCTGGCGGACTGGACTGCCGCAAGGCAAGCAGATCCAAGAGCTGGCTACTCGCCGCATGAAGCTTTGGGCGGGCGGCCTCGATCCTGATTTTCCACATTCCGAGCGAGTCGCGACCCTGGCTCTTCAGCTCTACGATGGTCTTTTAGCTTCCGCATGGCAGCCGGCAGTAGACGGTATATCTGCCCGCTCCAGCTTGCTAGCGGCTGCGCTCCTGCACGATGTTGGCAAGTCCAAAGGCGAGAAGGGACATCACAAGGCTTCTCTTGACTTGATTCGCAAACATGGGAATCCGCTGGGCTGGAAAGAGGCTGATCTGCAGCGAGCGGCTGTGGTCGCTCGCTTTCATCGAGGAATCCTGCCCACACGGAAGCATAAATCGTTGCGCGATCTGCTTCCGGATGAGCAGAAGGCGATCATTCAACTGGCCGCGATTCTGCGCCTCGCTAACTCCTTAGACGCGACCCATGACGGCCACATTCACCGCATTCAAATTGAAAATTGCACGGAGAAAGTTTCGGGCAAAGCGGTGACCAATCGCAAGCATCGCGTGAACGGATTCTTGCGCAAGACCGCGGGCCTGGCTACTAACGGAGCCTTAGTGATTGCCGCCGAAGGTTACTCGCCCCTGGGATCGTCGGCCCAAACCATCGCGGCCGAGCGGCATTTACTGGAAACGGTCCTGCGCCGACCGGTCGTGGTCAAGCCGCTGAAGAATTCACGGCTTCACAAAGTGGCAGGCTCCTGAGCGGAAGCCATTCAGTCACTTCTGTACCGCAGTTCCCCCGCATATAAACATTATTGTTTCGCTCGGCAGTCGTTCGGCTTTCGGGACTCTACGACGCGAAAGCCGGAGGCTGAAGCCCGAAAGCCGTACCCATGACTCACGCCCAACTAGTCGAAAAAGCTGTGCGCTGGCTGCGCAGCTATCGCTGTGGAGTGGTGCTCTCCGAGCAAGCTTGTATTAGCGGAGAGATGCCAGACGCGATCGGATGGAAGCGCGCCTGCCATTCTGTGCTGGTCGAATGCAAGGTTACGCGTTCCGACTTTGTCGCCGACCGCGCCAAGCCGTTCCGCGTTCAGCCCGAGGATGGAGTGGGCTGCGAACGCTTCTATTTGGTTCCCGCCGGACTTGTGCGGCGTGAAGAACTCCCCTTGGGCTGGGGCCTGCTCGAATGCCGCCGCGGCAGAATCGAGACCACGTGCCCTTCCGCCAAGAATCTCCGCAGCGCCAGGGGCTTCCGCTATGAAATGAATCTGTTGCTCGCCAGCCTGCGCCGCGTCGAAGTGAGAGTTGAACCGCAGAGCATCACGGATTTCCTTAAGTGGAAAAACCGTATGGCGGAATACAACCGCGGGTCGCTTCCCGAAGGATTGGGTTCGGCCGAAGAAGAACTCAACGTATTTCTTGAACCAGACCTAATGTTGTAACGCCGTCGCGGAGCGTGGAAGATCAAGCGGGCTGAAAGCTACTAGACGCAGCTGGGCCTTTACAATTCCCGACGCCCTTCCATGGCCTTCAACATGGTGATCTCATCGGTATATTCGATATCGCTGCCGACAGGAATACCCATGGCAATGCGCGTCACCTTCACCCCGGCGCGCTTGAGTTGTTGCGAGAGATACGTGGCGGTGGCTTCGCCTTCCACAGTGGGATTGGTCGCGATAATCACTTCTTCAACGTTTCCCGCGTCTACCCGCGTTACGAGGTTGGCGATGCGCAATTGCTCCGGTCCCACGCCGTGCAGCGGAGAGATCGCACCGTGAAGTACGTGGAAGACTCCGTTGAAGTGCTTGGTCTTTTCAATTGCGGCGATGTTGGTGGGCTCTTCGACTACGCACACCAGCCGTTGATTGCGCGTCGCGCTGGTGCAATAAACGCAAGGATCGACGTCGGTAATGTTATTGCAAACCGAACACAACCGCAGGCTGGCTTTGACGTCGCGCACCGCGGCGGCGAGGGCTTCGGCGTCTTCGTCGCTCGCGCGCAAAATGTGGAAAGCCAGCCGCTGCGCGCTCTTCGAGCCCACGCCGGGTAGCTTCTTCAACTCGTCAATCAGCCGCGACATTGGCTCGGCAAATTTAGACATAAGAGATCGGATAATTGGGTAATTTGAAGACGATTGCCCGAAGCGTTAGAACCGAATAGCGATGCCGCACCTAAGAGGCTGCGAAAATCGCCCGATCACGGATCATAAAATCGGACGATTCTCTAGAGTCCGCCCATGCCTAACCCGCCCAGCAGTCCGCCTACCGTCGATTGCATCGCTCCATCTACCTTCCGCGCCGCTTCGTTCACTGCGGCGAGGATCAAGTCCTGCAACATCTCGACGTCCGCCGTTTTCAGTGCCTCGGGGTCGATGCGAAGGCTAAGCAATTGCTTGCGTCCGTCCATTTTTGCTGTGACCGTGCCGCCGCCTGACGAGGCCTCGACCACCGTCTCCTGCATCTTTTTCTGCAGAGTGTCGTACTGCGCTTTGGCTTTGGACATCAATTCTTGCAGGTTGAATCCGCCCATGGGTACCTTCTCTCGACTCCCGGCTCCCAGAATGCAGAATCTCAAGCGCTGGATGCCGAAGCCGCCTGGCTATCGCTTCTCTTTGTAGTCGATCACTGTCCGAATTTCGGCACCGAATTTCTCCCTCATACGCCGCACCACTGCATCCTGCTCGGCGCGGCTGCGGCCTCCAGGACCAGAGTTGGCTCCGACTGATTGGCCGACGCCGTTGGTTTTTTCCGTCGACCCAGTTGCTCCGGCAACAATTTTTAATTTGACCGCTCGCCCCAGAACGCCGCTGGCTGAGGCGATCGCCAGCCGCCGGGCATCCGCGCTCAACGACATATCAATAACGGTCTGCGATTCCGGGACTTTTATCACCACCTCATTCCCTTTCAGAGACCATTCCCCCATCTCGAGCATGGACACCAGGATGCGCTGATTGCCATCCATGAGGGTCTGCAGCACGGCACCTTGCAGCTTCTCAATGGGAAGCGCTCCGCGGGTAGCAACCGTTTGCAGCGACTGTAAAGCCTGCACGGCGGGCTGCGCTTTTGCCTCAGGCTCCAGACCGGCCTTCGAACTGACTTGAATCTCAGATGCGTTCTCGGCGGGATCAGCGAGGACGGCCGCACCCATAACCACCCTCTCAGGCGCGTTTCTGCTCGCGATCGAGCGTGAATCTTTAGAGCCTGAATCGCCCGAGGACTCCTGCCGCGGACCGCCTTTACGCGCAGAGTCCGCAGCAAACGGCGAGACAGGATTAGGGCGGGAGGGAGCAACAGCCTCCGTTTGGCGAGACTCCCTTGCACCGCTTGCGGCCGACGCTACAATCGAAGGCCGGGCGGGAGTTCGAGGAGCATTTGCCCCCACGGCCCCTGCAACATCCGAAGCATCGCTGACATCGCTGAGCAGTTGCTCGATCGGCAACAGGCGTTGCGCATGCGTCATCTTGAGCAGTCCCAGTTCCAGATGGAAGCGCTGTTCCTGCTTGTATCCCAGCTCGCCGTGCGTGCGCAGCATAATCTGCAGATGACGAGTGAGATCTTCTTCGCCAAACAGTGCCGCGACACGCTCGACGCGTTCCCTTTCTTCCGTCGAGATTTGCAGCAGAGGAGAATCTTTGCCGGCAATCTTGGCGACCGTAGCATTGCGAAGGAAGCGCACCATCTGGCGCGTAAAGTGCGTCGGACTATGCCCCTCGCTGATGAGGTGGTCGACTTGCCGCAAGACATCCTCGCTGGCGTTGCGCGCAACGGCCTGCATTACCTCTTCAAGAATGTGCGCCGGCGCGGCACCTACAAGATTGCGCACGGAATCGGCCGTGAGCCTTCCGCCTGCGGATGCAATTGCCTGATCGAGAATTGATAGCGCATCGCGCATGGAGCCGTCGCCGGCCTCGGCCAGTAGCGCAAGGGCATCGTCGTTCGCCTCAACGTTCTCGCGGTTGACGAGATCGCGCAACTGTCCCACGATGGCATCGAACTTTACCGCACGGAAGCTGAAGTGTTGGCAGCGCGAGCGGATGGTCTGCGGAATGTCCTCCGGCTGCGTGGTCGCGAGCATAAAGACGATGTGGTCTGGAGGCTCTTCTAAAGTCTTAAGCAGGGCGTTGAAGGCGGCGTCGGTAATCTGGTGTGCTTCGTCAAGAATATAAATCTTGAAGCGATCGCGTGCGGGACGATAGCGCGCGGCCTCGCGCAACTCCCGAATTTCGTCGATACCGCGATTGGTGGCGGCATCGATCTCGATAACGTCAACCGCGTTGCCGGCGCGAATCTCGGTACAGGACTCGCAGATGCCGCAGGGCTCGGCGACCGGCTTGTCTTCGTTGTTATTAAGACGGGAGCGGCAGTTCAACGCCGCAGCCAGAATGCGCGCCACCGTGGTCTTCCCAATGCCGCGATGGCCGCTGAAAATGTAGCCGTGGGCGGTACGTCCCTGCTCAAGGGCGTTTTGCAAAGTACGGGTGACGTGCTCCTGTCCGATCACCTCGGAGAATTTCTGGGGACGATATTTGCGCGCCAGGACGGTGTAGCTCATGAGCCGGAATAGACGATTATACGTGATGGCAGGGATGGGCCGCTGCGACTCTGGCGTTCAATCCAACGAATGATTTACACGCACCGTTTAAAGAGGGGCACAACCTAGGTCCTCAGGTTGTAGATCAGGCCGTAGGGATCCTGGATGTAGCATCTTGGGAAATCGGGCTCATCTTTGACGATCCGACAACCGTTCCTAACAAGCCGGGCCTTGGTTTCTTCAACGTTGTCGACCGTTACCTCCATAACAGCACCCATTGCTGGGCCTCGCTCAATGAATAAGTTGATGTGCTCGCCATGGAGGCTAATCATGTTCGGCTTCTCGCCGGTGGTTTCAAATCCGAGATGCTTGACGTAGAAGAGAGCCGCTTTCGTGGGATCTTCCGCTTGAATAATGATGTCTGTACCAAAGCTGTTTGCCATGGCTGCTCCCTCCTGCCATTCAAAGGGTTTTGAAAGTTGGCGAGCCCAAGGCTAGCACGAATCGTGGGTAGATGATTGGCTTCTTCAAGAACAAAGCCTATGGAGAAGCCGGGGGGGTGAGCCGCAGGCATAGTTCCACGCGGCCGTCCTTTGCACTTGACAGGATATAGGTTTTATTATATTTAACATAGTAGTTACATAACGTATTGGTTAAATACTATGTCCGACGACCTCAGCATCACGTTTTCAGCTCTCGCCGATCCGACCCGGCGCGCCATCCTGGCTCGGCTTGCATCGGGTGAGGCTTCGGTGACGGAGCTGGCGGAGCCGTTCGAGATGAGCATGCCCGCGATCTCCAGGCACCTCAAAGTGCTTGAGCGAGCGGGATTGATCACGCGCGGGCGCGAGGCGCAATGGAGACCGTGCCGGCTTAAGGCAAGTCCCCTCAAGGACGTTGCGGGCTGGGTGGCGCGCTATCGCAGGTTCTGGGAACGGAATTTCGAGCGTCTGGATCGATACCTGATTGAACTGCAGGAAACAGAGAAGGAGAACAGACATGGTCGCAACAAAAAGAAATAGTGCCGCCCTGACCGTAACCACTCCCTCGGATCGGGAGATCGCGATCGCGCGCGTCTTCGACGCGCCGCGCACGCTTGTATTCGATGCTTACACCAACCCAGAACACTTGCCGCACTGGATGCTGGGTCCATCAGGCTGGACCATGCCCGTCTGCGAAATTGATCTCCGCGCGGGCGGGGCATGGCACTTCGGCTGGCGCCATTCCGATGGCACCCAGATGGAGATGCGCGGCACCTACAAAGAAGTCAGGCCGCCCGAGCGGATCGTCTCCACGGAGTCCTGGGGCGGCGACTGGCCAGAAATACTCAACACACAGATCTCTTCGGAAGAGAAAGGCAAGACGACGGTCGTGTGCACGCTTCTTTATCCATCGAAAGAGGCGCGCGATGCGGCGCTCAAGACGGGGATGAAGGAAGGCATGGCCTTGAGTTTCAAACGTCTCGACGAGCGTCTTGGCGCACTGGCGACAGGTTAGTCCTTGAAAGGAAACTTGCTAAAGCTTCCCGCTAGCGATAGGCTAGTGCGTCACGCTGGAGTGCGGCGGCGGCCCAGTCAAGGCGGAACTGGTGCGGACGGGAAAGGGGACTGTGCTTATGGAATTGAAAGTGGTAACCCAAACGAAGGATGGCATCCTGGTGGTGGATTGCGTCGGCCGAATTGTGTTTGGCGAGGAATCCTCGCTGCTGCGAGATACGGTTAAGAAGGCGATCTCGCAGAACAATCGCATCGTTCTAAATCTGGGCGAAGTGAGTTACATCGATTCCGGCGGGCTGGGCACGCTGGTGGCCCTGCGCACCACGGCACAAAACGCAGGTGGCACAATTAAATTGACGAACCTGACCAAGCGCGTCGGCGATCTGCTGCAGGTCACAAAATTACTTACGGTTTTTGACGTATACAACTCTGAAGCGGAAGCCATCGATTCCTTCCGCAAGGCGGCTTAGCCAGATCTGAGCGATTCTTCACGAAAGTGCGTTGGTCCCTTTCGCGTGGAGACTGCGTAGAGTGGATTTCGCTTGCACCGGGCTCTCCTCGAATGCTCCCTCGCGTTGTGTTTATTGTAGCCTTGCTGGTGAGTGCCAGCGGCTTCGTGTCTCCGCCAGTCGCGCTGGCGATGGGGCTTGTGTTTGGGCTGGCGTTTCCGCATCCTTACGGCGAACCGGCGAAGAAATTTTCTCGGTTCCTACTGCAGGCGTCAGTAGTAGGACTGGGATTCGGGATGAACCTGCATCAAGTGGTGCAGGCAGGGCGGAGCGGCTTTGTTTACACGATGCTCGGCATCTGCTTTGCGCTGCTCGCGGGCATGGGTCTGGGCCAACTGTTGGGCGTCCAGCGAGTGCCGGCTTTTCTCATTTCAACCGGAACGGCAATTTGTGGTGGCAGCGCCATTGCGGCGGTTGGTCCTATTACTCAGGCCAGCGATGAAGAGATGGCTGTGGCGCTAGGAACCGTCTTTGTGTTGAATTCGGTTGCACTCCTTATTTTTCCGGCCATCGGTGGCGGGCTGAAGCTGACACAATCACAGTTTGGGTTGTGGGCCGCGCTGGCCATTCACGACACCAGTTCGGTAGTCGGAGCGGCGGCCAAATATGGCGCGGAAGCGTTGGCCATAGCGACCACGGTAAAGCTGGCTCGCGCCCTATGGATTGTTCCACTCGCGCTCGGAACCGCGATGGTTCGCGGCGCGAAGGCCAAGATCCAGTGGCCGTGGTTCATTGGTCTTTTCTGCATGGCAGCGGTGTGCAATACGTATCTGCCGGCAGGGGCGCACGCTTACGCACTCGCCGTGAAAATTGCGAAGATCGGGTTGACCGCTACGTTGTTCCTGATTGGCAGCGGGATCTCAGTCGAGACTATCAAACGCGTGGGGCATCGCCCCCTGCTGCAGGGAATTATCTTGTGGCTGCTGGTCTTGGTGGGATCGTTGTGGATGATTCGCCTGGGATGGATCGCGTTGTGATGATGGGAAGCAAATCACGGAGTCGCGGAGACAGGGGGCGACTGGATCAATCTTTGCGAGATCAGTCGTCTCCCGACAAGTCGTCGAAGACGCGAATGCGCATCGAGGATGCGATTCGACGGATTCCTAAAGGTAAAGTTTCCACCTACGGAGCGATTGCGCGAGCGGCAGGACTTCCGGGAATGGCGCGGCAGGTGGCGCAGGTGCTGAATCGTGGGTTTGATCTACCGTGGCAGCGTGTATTGGGCGCAGGTGGAGAGATCAAGCTGCGAGGCGATTCGGCAGTCGAGCAGCGGCTGAGGTTAGAAGCCGAGGGCATCCGGTTTCGCGGGCGAAAGGTGGACATGAAAGTGCACGAGTTCAAGTTCGGACGAATTCGTAAGTAGAAACCGCACTTCCGGCGTTTGAGGCAAAGAACGCGGCTAGAGAGGGGGCACCCGCCCGAGAGCGGCCGTCCCCACATGGTTCTTGCTGAGGGCAAAGACCAATGACTAACGACCGCCCTTGAACTGCTCATCGATCTCCACCTGATATCCGGTGACCATCTTGTTGGTCTCGTTGGCCATGCCGACCACTGACATCAACTCTTGGAACATGGCGTCGGTCATCCCTTTTTTCTGTGCGGACACGGTGTGCGAAGCGATGCAGTAACTGCATTGATTGGTCACGCTCACCGCGACATAAATCATCTCTTTGGTCAGCGGATCGAGCGCCCCGGGAGCCATAATCTGTTTGATGTCTTCCCACGTGCGCTTCAGCGTCGCGGGATCGTGCGCAATCGCCTTCCAGAAATTATTGATCCAGTCGGTTTTGCGCGTGGCCATGATGTCGTCGTAAACGGCGCGTACTTCCCGGCTGGCGTCCTTGTATTCGATTAGTCCGAGCGTTGACATGAGGGGTCTCCAACTTCCTAAATCATTTCACCACAGAGTCACAGAGACACAGAGACACAGAGAAAAACAAAATGGTGGTGGGTCAGGTGGTCCAAACGGAAATTTGCCTCCGGGAGATCCCTCGTCCCGCTGGTGAAAACGCGGGACTTCGGGATGACGCCGGGGATGTCGTTGAGGATTTCACATGAACCACTACTCGAAAGGTTTTCTCCGTGCCTCTGTGTCTCCATGGTGAATTAGGTTTTACTTCGGCAGTTCCCCGCTCAGCAATTTCTCCAATGCTGATGCGGGGCAGCGCACTCCAACGAAGAATTGCCCGAATAGCGCATACACGGCGCTTACGTGGTCGAAGCGCATTTCGTAGATGAGTTTCTTGAAGACGAGCGGATCGTCGGCGAACAGGTCGACACCCCACTCCCAGTCGTCGAAACCAATCGAGCCCGTGATGATCTGCTTGACCTCGCCGGCGTAGCGGCGGCCAACGAGTCCATGCTCGTTCATTTGGCGCGCGCGCTCTTCGAGGGGGAGCGTATACCAGTTTTTGTCTTCGCCGCGCATCCGGTTCATCGGATAAAAGCAGATATAACGATTGGGAGGAATTTCCGGAAACAGGCGCGGGTGCATGGCTTCTCGATGACGGTCGAGTTTGCATTCAATCTCGGCCTTCCACTGATCCGAGTGCGGTTGAATGCCTTGGTCGCTCAGTTCTTTATAAATTTTCAGCGTGGAATCGTAGAGTCCAAGTTCGATGATCGAGAGATAAGAAGATGTGGGTTCGAGGTAGTCGCTCAGTCGCAGCCCGGCCAGCCTAAGTTCCGCCTGATTGAGGTCGGCAAACGACTTGCGGAAGTGCACCAGCATGAGATCGCCTTTGTGGCCGATCAGCGAGAAAAGCGCCGACTGTCCTCCGGAATTCTTCTCCATTTCGCCCAGCACAGCCGCCGCTTCCTGCGCGATCGCCGAGCGAGTGGCGTCGGGCAGGGCTCGCCACGCCGTCCAGCGGAAGCGCATCATCTGGTGCAATACGCTGTAGCCCTCAGTGGTGAGAGGGACAGCCGGAATCTCGGCAGAAGCGGTTTGCGGGCGGACCGGCCGAGTCGCAGTGGTCGTCATTGGCGTCTCAGAATGTGTGCTCATTTGATTTCACAACCATTGTACTAGTGGAGTCGTTCGGGAAGGGCACGACCTTCAGGCGTGCCGTCCAGAGCCCAATGAAGACTAGGGCTTAGCCCCTGAGGGACCTCGACCCGCTGCTCCGCACTATTTATGAGGTGGCTGATGGCCGTTAGTCTCTGCAGCAGAAGAGCCTCTCTGTGCGGCTCTTACCGCTCTAGCAGCAACCCATCTTTACTTCGCCTGCAGTGGTGAGCGGAGGACCGAAGGCCTCCTGCGGCGCGGGAGCGCCTTTGAGCACCGCGATCCAACGCCGCACCGCATCAAAAACGACCAGGATTACCCCGGCGATAAAGATGCTCATTAGAACGGTATCCAGGTAGCCGGTAAATATCTGCCCTGGCTTGGAGGTCAGCGGCCAGAAAATGTTTTTGATCGAGAGCACTCCCGCTGTGAGCGTAGTCACGCCCACAAAGCACATGGGAAGCGCCGTGATCCAGGCATATTTCTGCCTGCCCATATTAATGAGGAACGTGGTCGTCACGGCGAGCGCGATGGTGGCGAGCAACTGGTTTCCGGTACCGAACAGCGGCCATATCGTGGAGATATTCCCCGTGTAGATCAAATATCCCCATCCCATAACCACGAAAAAGCTGGTGAGCAGATTTCCCGGCAGCCAGGAGCTGTTGCCGAACGGCTTGTGCACCTTGCCCATCAGCTCTTGCAAAACGTAACGAGCCACGCGAGTCCCGGTGTCGACTGTAGTGAGGATAAAAAGGGCTTCGAACATAATCGCGTAGTGATACCAATAGCCCATGAGGCGATCCATGCCAGGCAGGCCGCGAAAGATTTGCGCCATGCCGATCGCCAATGAAACCGCGCCTCCCGTGCGCCCCGCCAGATGCTCTCCGACTTCGCGCGAGAACATGTCCAGATTGACCGTGCTCAATCCCAGGTGGCTGAAGACCGCCGGCGTCGTGTTGATGGCAAAGTAGTCTCCGGGCGCGAGGGAGCACGCCGCGATTAGAGCCAGCACGCCTACGAGCGATTCGGCAATCATCGCGCCGTATCCAATGAAGCGGGCATCCGTTTCCTTATCCAGCATCTTGGGGGTCGTGCCTGAGGAGACGAGGGAGTGAAAGCCTGAAATCGCGCCGCACGCAATCGTCACAAAAAGAAACGGGAATAATGTCCCCTTGATGATCGGCCCGCCTCCATGGACGAACGGCGTAAAATTCGGAAACTGAATGTCGGGATGAACCACGAAGACGCCAATGACCAGTATTGCGATTGTGCCCAGCTTTACGTAGGTTGAGAGATAGTCGCGCGGTTCCAGCACCAGCCAGACGGGAAGGACCGACGCAACCAGCCCATAGATGCCCATGAGAATTGTGATCTGATGCGGAGTAAAGGTGAGGGCTGACGCCCATCCGGTCTGTGCTACCCAATGTCCGGCGACCACGCTTGCAATCAAAAACACGACACCAAAGATGCTGGGACCGGTGACGCTTATCTTTCCGGCGTGGCTTTTGAACATCCACCATCCCATGATGACCGCGATGGGGATCGTCATGCCGATGGTGAAGACGCCCCAGGGACTATTGGAGAGCGCATTTACAACCACGATGCCGAGGCCCGCCAGCGTGACAAGAAGAATAAACAGTACGGCAATCATCGCCACCAAACCAGCGAACGGGCTGATTTCCGTGCGTGCCACATCCGCCACCGAGCGCCCGCGGTGGCGCACAGAAGCCACCAGCACAGTGAAGTCCTGCACGCATCCGCACAGAACAGCACCAATCAACAGCCAGAGAAATCCGGGAGCGAAACCGAACTGCGCCGCCAGAGTCGGCCCAATCAGCGGACCTGCCCCTGCGATGGCCGCGAAGTGATGGCCGAAAAGCACCCATCGCGGCGAAGCTACGTAGTTATGCCCATCCGCGTACGCGTGGCCTGGAGTCGTGCGGCGGTCGTCAAGCGCCAAAGCCTTTGCCGCAATGAATGCGCTGTAGTAACGGTATGCCAACGCATACACGCACAGGGCACCTAACAGAACCGGGAAGGTATTCATGAATCGCTCCGACACGTCCACACCGGTGGCCGACGCTGCCAGCCCAATCGAGGGCATCCTACACCCGGCGCGGAATTCGGCACAATCCTTCCCGTACGCGAAATACGCGCTACAATGTCGGACGCATGTCGAGGGGAATGCCTATGCACATGTCACGAGAAAAAAATGCGGCAGCGCCAGAACAAGGTCTTGTCCGCTTTGGCCTGGGTCTCGCCAACTGGAGCGAGCGCTGGTTTCC
This sequence comes from uncultured Acidobacteriota bacterium, assembly GCA_963717205.1. Classification (GTDB taxonomy): domain Bacteria; phylum Acidobacteriota; class Terriglobia; order Terriglobales; family Acidobacteriaceae; genus Sulfotelmatobacter. The sequence continues at coordinate 199,452 of CAVQVP010000007.1, forward strand.
AGACCCGCTAGTCTTTGCGCTGTTGGGAATCGTTGTTGTATTCGTGGTTGGTCTTCTGCTTAGGCAGAGTCCCGCTAAGCTTGCCATCCAGGGCGGAAAAAACTTCTGGTCGCTGGTTCCTTTCACCATGCAGATGGTGATGATCATCGTCGGTGGATATGTTGTTGCCTCGACTCCGCTGGTATATCGGGCCATCCATGCCCTAGCAGGTGTGCCAAAGACTCCGCGAGGAGCGGTTGCCATGGTGGCGCTTTTCTCCATGCTGACCTCGCTGATCTCCTGGGGCTTGAGTCTAATTTTCAGTGGACTCTTCGTTCGCGAACTGGCTCATCGCGTCAAAGGAATGGACTACCGCGCCGCCGGGGCAGCCGCCTATCTCGGATTGGGCGCCGTCTGGGCTATGGGGCTATCTTCTTCCGCCGCTATGTTAATGGCGACGAAGTCGGCTATGCCGCCATCTTTGTTCAACATCAGCGGTCTGATTCCGCTGACCCAAACTCTTTTTTTGTGGCAAAGCATTGCAACCACGGTGGTCCTTATATTGCTGTCGGTGCTGATCGCATACTTGTCCACCCCCTCCCCGGAGAATGCCAGAACGGCCGAATCCTACGGCATCCAATACGAACCGATTCGGCCGAGTCTGGAAGTACGAAGCAAACCGGGCGAGTGGCTGGAATATAGTCCGCTGCTGACCATTCTGGTCGCTGCGCTGCTGTGCTGGTACTTGGTGGATGTCTTCCGCACCTCGCCGCAAGGCGCACTCGCGGTGCTCGATCTCAACACTTACAATCTGATGTTCATCACTGTGGGCCTGCTGTTGCACTGGCGTCCCAAGCGTTTTATGCGTGCCGTTGCAGAATGCATTCCTGCGACCGGCGGGGTGCTGATTCAGTTTCCGTTTTATGCTGTGATCTTTGGAATGATCGTTGGAACAGGAATCGCCGATGCGCTCTCGAAGCTTTTCGCCTCCATAAGCACGCACAATACATATCCTTTGCTGGTGGCAATGTATTCGGCTGTGCTGGGAGTTTTCGTTCCATCCGGCGGCAGCAAATGGGTCATTGAAGCGCCTTATGTTCTGCAGGCTGCAAATCTGCACCAGGTGCATCTGGGCTGGGTGGTGCAAATCTACAACGCCTCCGAAGCGCTGCCTAACCTGGTCAACCCCTTCTGGATGCTGCCGCTGCTCGGCATTCTGAAATTAAAAGCCCGCGACATTGTTGGATACGGGGTGCTGCAGTTGATGGTGCACATTCCAGTCGTGTTTTTTCTGTGCTGGCTGTTCGCCCGCTATATTCCGTATCTGCCGCCCGTGCGATGAAGCGATGGGGTCTTGGGTTTCAGGTCTCGCATCTTGAGACGAATGATTGAGCAAAATCCTGAAGCCATGGATCTGAGACCCTTCCCGCAATTTGCGAAGGAGTCAATGTTGCGATGCTTCCAGCAACTCTTTCAAATATTGCTGCCAGGCTGCCGCCCATGTGTGTGTGCCGTGACCATGGGTATTGTCGGAGATGGGAAGCAGCACGAAGTGGCCCTTTTTCACTCGCTTGATCTCCCGCTCCGCAATTCCGAGTTCCGGAGGGTTTATGAAATCGTCGGCTGAATTTACGAACATGACTGGTACGATTATTTTGTCCAGCTGCGGTGAGGGATGGTGGTTCCGTGAGGCGTTGACGGCGTAAAGAAAATCATTGGCATCATGGCTGGTGATAAAACGCCTCGCAAATTCTTCACTGGCGTCATCGGTTTTGTCGCGTGTGGGAGAACTCTGTTGCATCTGCAGGGCGGAGCCCGCAGCGATCTGAAACATCTCCGCCGCCGTTTTCAGCCCCGCGTTCGGCTGAGCGGCGTATTCACCGCCCTTCCACTCCGGATCGTCCCGAATCGCGTCCATCACTAATTTGCGCCACATTCGGTTCCGTCCTGCGATTTCGACCGGCAAGCAGGCCAGGGGCATCAGCGCGTCCATGAAATCGGGATAGGTTTCGCCCCAGACAAAGGAATGCATGCAGCCCATGGAAGTGCCCAGGATTAGGCGTAAGTGGTTCACACCGAGTCCTTTTTCCAGCAACTCATGCTGCGATGCGACCATGTCGTCGTAATCATATTGCGGAAAATGCATGCGCATGCTGTCGCTCGGCTTGCTGGATTTTCCGTGGCCGATGTTGTCCGGGAGAATGATGTAGTAGCGCGTCACATCGAGAAGCTGTCCTGGCCCAAATAGCACATCCGCAAATTGCGGCGCCAGGAATTGCGCGCCGGCGCCAGTGGTGCCGTGCAAAAGCAGCACCGCATTCGTAACCCGGCCGCTCGCATCGCGTAGCGGAGTACCGAAGGTCGCATAGTGCAATCGCAACTCAGGCAGCATTTCGCCAGACTTGAAATGAAAATCGTGGGAAATGTAATCGCCTTGCATAGGAGTTGGCAACTGGCCGGCCTGCTGCGCCCATAGAGCTGCTACCCAAAAGAGCAGGGTAATTACAAACGCAGCTGTTGCCGCTGGAATGGCAGCTTTCATCTTTGCACCTCCTCCGCGGCAGGGTATCACAGCGGCAGGCGGTCAATGAAAGGACAATCCAGTGGGTGGCGTGGCGATTGTGCCTAACATTATTAACTCAACTCCCCACATACCGCGCATACAAACTACGCGCGACTCCGGTGTCCGTGGTGCCCTTAATGATGGCTCGACCATCAGGAAACAGCGTCATCTCGTAGGGCTCTCGCCAAAACTTCAACACGAATTCGTTGTGCCGTACGGAGCCGTGAGTTTCCAGGCGCCGCTGCATTTCAGCAAAATCTATCGGCCGGGCGCGCTCGTGAATCTGCACGGAGTTTCGTCCGCACATCGTGATGTGTGGACGCCCCTCGCCTGCCAGATGCACAAAATCCCGCTCACCACACGCTCTGCACCCCGGCCGGGGAGTCGTCGACGCGATCTCCGCGTGCTCGTTCGTCCAAACATCGAAGGACCATAGTGTCTTGCGCAATTTTTTCGCAGCCGCACCTCCGACCAGCAACTTCATCGTTTCGGTGGCCGCAATCGAGGCGACTACATTCACCGCCGAATTCAATACCCCCGAGGTTTCGCAAGTCTCAACCATCCCTTGCGGCGGATCTGGAAACATGCATGCGAGGCACGCCGTTGTTCCCGGCAACACATTCATCGTCACTCCATAACTGCCAACCGCAGCCGCATAAATCCATGGCAGGGCATTCTGAACAGCATAATCATTCACCAGATAACGAGTTTCGTAATTATCGGTGCCATCTAAAATTACGTCGATCTCCTGAAGCAATACGTGAACATTTGCGGGAACCATGTCCTCAACCCGCGCTTCCACCACACAATCCGAATTGAAGGCTGCAATTTTTCGAGCTGCGGCAATTGCCTTAGGCAATGATTCGGCCGCGTCCTGTTCCTCGAAGAGCGACTGCCGCTGCAAATTGCTGGCTTCGACGTAATCCCGATCGATAATTCGCAGAGTTCCGACTCCTGCTCGCGCCAATAGCGACGCCAGCGCCGATCCGGTCGCGCCGCACCCCACAATTGCAACTCGCCCTGCGGCCAGCCGCCTCTGGCCCTCCGTTCCGACTCCGCCAAACAGAATTTGCCGCGAGTATCGTTCCCGGAAACGCTCTTCGAATCGCGCTTCGAACTTTTCTTTGTCCACGCCCTGCCTCAAGGAGATCACCAGCCTTCACCAGCAAAACCTTTATTATAGGTGGCTGGACTTTGCAGCTGCCAGCAGTGCATACAACGGTAGTGGTGCAGGTTGATAAGGAAGCGAGCCAACGCGTGATATTGCGTCGCTAAGAACGCGACGGAGTGCGCGGCTCGCGCAGATTCCATCAGCAAGCTCGGGACAGGCTCCTCGCGGCACAAAGAACGCTTGCTCGGGATGGACAATCTAACTGCATCATTACCCATACAACACGGCGCTGCCACGGTTCATCGAATTGTAGGCACCGAGGCGAAGGACTCTATTTGCTGAGACGGCATACCTCATTCATCCTATTGGTAATTGCGTCGCTCGCTCCGGCTGCCCGAGCTGGATCGGATCCATCCGCGCATGTATCTCAGGAACCCTCCTCAGCTCTCGCTTCGATATCCGCGTACGCCGGAAAGATTATCCAATCGATCGAATTGCCTGGCGTGCGGGACGGCGACCGCTTGCTCGAAATGCTGCCGCTGAAAGCAGGCCAGCCTCTCGACCGTGACCAGCTCCGCGAAAGTATCCGCGTACTTTTCTCTACAGGACGCTTTGCTGACGTGCAAGCGGAGGTTACTCCCTCTGGCCCCGGTGTGCGCCTTACGTTCACCACTTCGCCCAACTTCTTTGTCGGGGCTGTCGATGTGGAAGGCGCTCCCGGCCACCCCAATAGCAACCAGATCGGCAATGCATCGAAGTTCCAACTGGGCGAACTTTACACCGCGGACAAGATCAACCGTGCTTTGCGAAACATTCGGCAACTCATGCAGGAAGATGGCTACTACCGCGCTCGGGTCACCGCGGAAAGCACATCTAACGTAGATACCCAACAGGTAAATGTCCTTTTCCACATCGCTGCGGGAGATCCCGCCCACATCGGCGAGGTGACCGTCACTGGACACTCAGCCTTTTCTCAGATTCAGATTGAGGACATCGCCGCGATGCATCACGGCGAACGCGTCACTGCCGCTCGCATCACTAATTCTCTTCAGCGTTTGCGCAAGAAGCTGCAGAAGCAGCGACGCGTCCTTGCACAAGTGTTGATTGCCGAGCAAAAATATCATCCCGAATCCAACTCCGTTGACTATACCTATCTGATCGAACCCGGCCCGGTGGTGATCATTTACGCTCAAGGGTTTCATATAAGCCGCGGCGTCATGAAGAAAGAAATCCCCGTCTACGAGGAAAACGCTGTCGATGATGATCTTCTGAACGAGGGAAAGAAAAACCTCCTCGACTATCTGGAAAGCCGCGGCCACTTCGATGCCACGGTTGAAATCCAGAAGGAAACTACTTCCGACACGCTTCGTGTCATTTATCGCATCGATCCAGGTCCCGCTCACAAGTTCGTGCTTATCGATATTGCCGGGAACAAATATTTTCCCAGAAAGACGCTTCGCCAGCGCCTCAAGATTCAGCCCTCCGGCAAGTTTTTTTCCGGCGGGCGCTTCAGCGGAGAACTGCTCAAGAGCGACGTCGCATCTCTGCAAGCTCTGTACGTATCGAATGGATTCCGGCAGGCCAAGATTCAAACCAAGGTTGACGACAATTACCAGGGTATCGCAAACCACCTCGCGGTTCATATTCAGATCGAAGAAGGCCCGCAGACTCTGGTGGGGGAATTTCGCATTGTCGGAAATCAGAAGATTGATGCCAAGGTGTTTCCCGAATTCATTACCCGCGAAGGCCAGCCCTACTCCGAGCAAAATCTGGCGAACGATCGCGAGTCAATTCTCAATTACTACTTCAACCACGGATTTTCGAATGCCACCCTCGACATCACAACCAAGCCGACGTCCGGCCAGCCGGACCACGAAGACGTTACCTACAACATCCAGGAGGGCGAGCAATTTTTTGTGAATCAGGTGATGGTTGGAGGGCTGGATCACACGCGCGATTATGTTGTGCAGCGCGAAATTCAAGTGACCGCGGGCCAGCCCCTCAGCCAGCAGGATCTTCTTGCAACGCAGAGCAAGCTCTACGACCTCGGAATCTTTAGGCAGGTTGACACGGGGGTCCAAAATCCCGAAGGCTCCGACCCCCAGAAAAACGTTCTCGTCGAGGTAGAGGAAGCGAAGCGCTACACATTTACCTACGGCATCGGCCTGGAATTCGAAACTGGCCTGCCCTCCGGGACTAGCTCCCCCGCCGGTTCGACGGGAGTGAGTCCCCGGGTCGAATTCGATATCACCCGACTCAATGTGGGCGGCCGTGACCAGACGCTAACCTTCCAGTCCCACGTAGGACGACTCCAACAGCGCGGCCTCATCAGCTACGAGGTCCCCAGGCTCTTCAACAACGATCGCTTCAAAGTGTTCTACACAATTTTCTACGACAACAGTCTCAACGTGGCCACCTTCACCTCGCAGCGGCTGGAAGGCAAGATCGATGTTCGCCAGCAAATCGGCAAGCAGCAGCCCAACCGGGCAACATCCATCACCTACCGCTTCGACTACCGCCGAGTGAAAGCTACCAACTTCGCGTCAGACTTTTCGCCGGCGGAATTTAATTTGTTTTCCTTGCCCGCGGTCGTTGGCGGCCCCGGTTTTACTTTTATTCGCGATAAGCGCGACAATCCTCTCGAAAGTACGAAGGGACAATACTTCACGCTCGACACATTCGTCGCATCGAGTTACTTCGGATCACAGGCAGATTACACCCGGGCGCTATCCCAGGAATCCACTTACTATGCGTTTGGCCATACCAACCACAAATTCGTCTTTGCTCGTTCTACGACCCTCGGTCTGGAACAGGTCTATCGCGGTACCAGAGTCCTGCCGCCAGGAGCTTGCGAAGTCACCAACTTGACCACATCCTGCGCGCAGGGAGTTACCGTAATCCCGCTGCCCGAAGAATTTTTTGCCGGAGGCGACAACTCTCACCGCGGTTTCGGGTTGAATCAGGCAGGACCTCGCGATCCTGATTCCGGTTTTCCTGTAGGGGGCTCGGCCCTGTTCGTTAACAAGGAAGAACTGCGTTTTCCTGCCGTCAGCCTGCCTTATCTGGGAGAAGGCTTCGGGTTCGCCATTTTTCACGACATGGGCAATGTCTTCACTGCCGGCCACGATATGCTGAAGGGCGTTCTGCGGTGGCACCAGCCCGATCCCTCGCAATGCTTGCTGCCTAAGGGTGTGCCCGTCACCTCTTGCACGAACTATTTCAATAACAGCGGCTACGACTACACCTCTCACGTGGCAGGAGTGGGGTTGCGGTATAAGACTCCGATCGGCCCTCTGAGCTTCGATTTCGGGTACAATCTAAATCCAACCAGCTATTTCCAGGGCCTGGTCAATCCAAATGGAAGTCTGACAGGCGACTTCGAAACGCAGCGCTTGCGCCACTTCAACGTTTTTTTCAGCATAGGTCAGCCGTTTTGATAAGCAGAACTCATATTCGTACGGTAGTTGTTCTGGCGGCATTTGCCACGCTTTTGATTGGGTTATTCGCGTGCCCGCGGCCTGCGGCAGCCGAAGTGATTGATCGCATCGTCGCCATTGTCAACCGACACGTTATTTTGCAGTCGGAATGGGACGAAGGCCTGAGTTACGAAGCTCTGCTCACCAATCGCTCACTCGCACAGTTCACCGATGACGACCGCCGTGCAGTTCTCGATCGTCTCATTGATCAGGAGCTTCTTCGCGAACAGATGAAGTCTGCAGACTTTCCGCATGCCACTGACGCCGAGGTCGCTGCCCGCGTGGCTGATGCGCGGAAACTGTATCCTCAAGCTGCATCTCCTGAGGCTTGGCAGGCCCTTCTCGCCCAGTATCACCTCTTTGAGAAGGATCTTTATGCCCACGTCCAGCAGCAAATCGACCTGATGCGCCTGGTGGATGTCCGCCTTCGTCCCGCCGTCCAGATTGATTCCAAGTCAATCGAGGCGTATTACCGCGATCAGTTCGTGCCAAAGTTGAAGCAGTCCGGATCCTCCGAAGTTCCACTTGCCGAAGTTTCCAGCAAGATTCGCGAGTTGCTCACCCAGGAGAAGGTTAGCGAGCTACTCGTCTCGTGGCTGCAGACTTTGCGTTCCGAGGGCCACGTACACATTCCGGGCGTCACCTCCTCTGCCAACGACCCGGGAGTTCAATCGCAGTGAGGGATTCCTCGACGAAGCCTGTCAGTCGCCGCTGGTGGAAGTATTGGCTGATCGGTGTCGCCGTTGCATTTGTGACTGTGCTCGGCTTATCGATTTACGTCAACACGAATTCTTTCCAGTCGCTGGTTCGTCGCCGCCTGGTTGCGGAGGTTGAGCGCATCACAGGAGGGCGTGCGGAAATCGCCAGCATTCATACCATTCCCTTTCGCCTCCAGGTCGAAGTGCGCGATATCACGGTTCACGGCCGCGAGTCAGCCACCGATGTGCCTCTTGCCCACGCCGATGGCATCGTCGCGCGCTTGAAGATCAGCTCTCTTCTGCGGTCCGAGCTCGCCTTCCACCAACTCATCCTTGAGCAACCTATCGTCCACATAGTTTTCTATTCTGACGGCACCACCAATTTTCCCCCGCGGAAAATTGCTGCGGCAACCATTCAGACTCCTGTCGAGAAACTCTTTGCTCTCTCGATTAACCAACTTGAGCTGCGTCATGGACAGATTCTGTGGGATGACCAGAAGATTCCTTTGGACTTCTCCGCTCGTGATACTTCACTTCGGATGGATTATTCGTTTCTCAGCAGACGTTATGACGGACACCTTCTGCTTGGCCTGGTCAACACCAAGCTCATGGACTGCCGCCCCTTTGCATGGATGACCGCCATGCAATTCACCCTTGGCGCGAACTCCGCCCTCATCACCTCTCTTAGATGGAACTCCGGACATTCGCATTTTTTCGCCACTGGTCAAGTCACAGACTTCCGTCATCCGCATCTTCAGGGCCCCTATGATGCTCAGATCGACCTCACCGAAGCCGCGACCATCACTCGCCGCCGCGATCTTCGCGCGGGGGTTCTTGAGCTCAAAGGCCACGGCGATTGGGCACTTGACCGGTTTTCCAGCACCGGCCTTCTGACCATCCAGGACCTGGCGTTCCAGGACGATCAGATTTTCCTCTCCAAGGCCTCGCTGAGTAGCGGCTATTCAATCACTGACCAACAACTCCAACTCTCGAAGCTACAAGGCAAGATTTTCAGTGGAAGTTTCGCAGGCGACGCTGAAGTGAATCACTGGCTCTCGCCTGCGCAACATCTTTCGGTAACCGCCAGAAAAGCCCTTGACACGGCTGTTATCTCCGCGGCTTCGTCTGAGAAAAACTCTCGCGAAAAAATGGGTAAGCCAAAACCGGAGGCATTCCAGGATGGTTTGGTTCTCATTCATTTGCGTGACCTGTCTGCGGATGATCTAGCTGTGGCACTCGATACTCCTGCTCACTCGTTCCCTCGCTTTCATCCCGCTGCGGCCGCCTCCGGCACTCTCGAAGCTCGATGGAAGGGAACTCCGCGCGATGCGGAAATCCAATATACTCTCGACTTGGTTCCTCCGGCTTCGCCTGCCCGAGGACAGCTTTCCGTCACCTCCCATGCCAACGGCGTATATCACGCTGGCAACGAGACTCTGGATCTCGCAAGGTTCACCCTAGCCACGCCCACCAGCCACATTCAGGCCTCCGGCACACTGTCTGCCGCTTCCGCGGTTCGGCTCACCGTTTCCACCACCAGTCTCGCCGACTGGCTGCCATTCATTTCCGCGGTTCGCGGTCCAGCTTTGTTCCCCGTCGTGCTGAACGGCACAGCCACGTTCAATGGCAACATGAGCGGTTCGTTTTCTGCTCCTCAAGTTACCGGGACGCTTGCAGTCGACAATTTCGGCATCGCGATACCTGCCACCGCCAGAACCCACGAATTACAAATGCACTGGGACTCTCTTTCCACTTCGCTCCAGCTTTCCTTCCAGTCGGTCACATTCCGTAACGCCACTCTCCGGCGAGATGACACGTCCGCTGAATTTGAGGGATCCGCGACCCTGCAGCACGGGCACCTCACTGGCGACAGCACGTTCAACCTCCGTGCCAACCTTTACAAAGGCGAACTAGCCGAGCTGCAGGCTTTAGCCGGGTACGACTTTCGTGTCTTTGGCAAGGCTGATATTTTTGTGCTGGCCAGCGGAACCCTCTCCAACCCTACGGGCAAAGGGCAAATCCACCTTGCCAATGCCACCGCCTACGGGGAAACGGTGCGGCAATTCGATTCCAACTTCCACATCGGTGGGGGCAAAATCGCTTTTGATGACATGCATCTGTTCCATGAGGATTCGGTCATCACGGGAAGTGCCGACTACAATCCCTCCAACCGCGCCTTTCATTTCGATCTCGCGGGCAGCAATTTCAATCTTTCCGAATTTCCATCGATCCGTTCCAGTCATGTCTCTGTGGAAGGACGTGCAGATTTCGCGCTCAAAGGATCGGGCAGTCCTGAGGCGCCCTCCATCGATGGGAGTGTCCACCTTCGCGATCTGGCTTTTGATCACGAACTCGCCGGTGAACTCGATCTGCACGCTGTTACCGAAGGTAGTCAGATGCTTCTGAAAGGCAACTCTCATTTCGAGCGCGGCTCGCTGGCAGTTAGCGGCGCTGTTCAGTTGCTCAATGACTATTCCACCAACCTGTTGCTGGAAATGAACCAGCTTGATCTCGACGCTCTCTGGCGCTCTTATCTACGTGGAAGGCTTACGGGACATTCTGCCGTGTCCGGCTCTTTAAATCTGCATGGACCGCTCCGGCAACCCAGCCGGTGGATGGCCGATGGTAGCTTGTCCGCGGTCTCTCTCGAAGTGGAAAACGTCAAAGTGCATAATCAGGATCCAGTTCGTTTCACGCTCGTGAATCAGTCGATTGACATCCAGCAACTTCACCTTGTGGGCGATGGAACCGACCTCACCGCGCACGGATCAGTACAACTCTCCGGCGACCGCACGCTCGATCTGGTAGCGGATGGGCACCTCGATCTCAGATTGCTTTCCAGCTTTGATCCGGATCTCAGTGCGGTGGGTCTTGTGACCATGAACCTTACCGTTGGCGGCACTGTTGCCGATCCGTTACCGCAGGGGAGACTGCGTTTGACCAACGGGTCGATCACGTACGCGGGTCTGCCCAGCGGTTTGACCGAACTCGATGGCTCTCTTCGATTCACTCGCGATCAGGTGCATATTGAGACCCTAACCTCGCGCACCGGGGGCGGCACAGTCGACCTGAAGGGTGACGCCACTTATGTGAACCAGCAACTCAACTTCAACCTTACTGTCACAGGTAATGATGTTCGTCTGCGTTATCCTCCCGGCGTCAGTTCTACTGCCGACGCCGAATTGCATTGGGTGGGATCTCGTTCTGCTTCTACCGTTTCCGGCAAGATCAGCGTCAACAAGATAGCCGTGACCCCTGGCTTCGACTTCAGCGCTTATCTCGAGCGCAGCCGCCAGTTCTCTACCGTCACCACTGCCAACTCTCCGCTCAATAATGTAAAACTCGATATTCACGTCCAGACCGCGCCCGAACTTCAGATGCGCACAGCGATCGCCCGCCTGTCGGGCGACGCCGACCTCCGCATTCGTGGCTCCGTCGCCCGTCCTGCGGTTCTCGGTCGCGCCGACATTCTTGAAGGTCAAGCCGCCTTTCACGGCACCCGCTTCACGCTCGAGCGCGGCGATATCACTTTCGCCAACCCGGTTGCCATCGAGCCTCAACTCAATTTGCAGGCCTCTACTCATGTCCGCAACTACGATCTGAACATCACGATTACGGGAACGCCGGATCGCGGACTCAGCATCAACTACCGTTCTGAACCTCCTTTGCCGAAGTCCGACATTATTGCCCTTCTCGCGCTCGGCCGCACCAACGAGGAATCCGCTCAGCTTCAGGAGCAGTCTGGCCAAAGCACGTTTTCCGATGAGGCTACCGCTCTCATTCTCAGCGAGGCACTCAACACGACGGTCAGCAATCGCTTGCAACGGCTGTTCGGAGCCAGCAATATCAAGATCGATCCTCAGGGACTTAACACGGAAAACAATCCCATCAGCAACGGCCCCCAGATCACGATTGAGCAGGAATTTGTCAACCATGTTTCTCTCACCTACTCCACTAACGTTTCTCAAAGTTCGGAGCAGATTATTCAGGGGGAGTACTATGTGAATCGCAACATTTCCGCTGTGGGTACGCGTGACCAGAATGGAGTCGTCAGCTTTGATCTGCGCGTCCGCAGCCGCAAGAAATAATTTGCAGTTTTCGTAAAAGAGAGCTTGCCCTGCATTCCGCAACTCTGAATCCATGGCTGATTCAATCGCCGCCCGCCAAGTCATGGTTGACTCCCAAGTGCGCGCCCGCGGTATCTCTGATGCGCGTGTTCTTGACGCCATGCTTCGTGTTCCGCGTGACAAATTCGTCTCTGAACCCTATCGGGCGCAAGCCTACGAAGACCATCCTCTTCCCATCGGCGACGGACAAACTATTTCTCAGCCTTACATTGTTGCCCTCATGCTTGAATCTCTCCAGCTCACCCCCGCCGACAGAGTTCTCGAAGTTGGCACCGGCTCTGGCTACGCGACCGCGCTGCTTGCGGAACTGGCTGCGGAAGTATCTTCCATTGAACGCCATCCTGCCCTTGCGGAAAGCGCTCGCGAAGTCATCGCAGCGCTCGGCTATACTAATGTGAGAATCTTTACCGGAGATGGCACACTAGGTCTTCCAGCCGACGCCCCCTTCGATGCGATCCTGGTCTCTGCCGCTACTCCCCATCCACCTCGCGCACTGATCGCTCAACTCCGCGAAAATGGACGAATGATTATTCCGGTTGGAACAGATGATTCACAGCAACTGCAATTCATCCGAATCATCAATGGATTGCCCGTGATCTCGCCTCGCGAACTCGTCCGATTCGTTCCCTTGGTAGATGATGCTCTTGATTGAACCTTCGAGTTCAATGCTACCAATGGAAAAACAGAAACACTCTATTGTGATGAGGAGTGCGTGGAAGTCTTGGGCGCTTATGCGGATTCGCGATCCCGTTGACCGGAACGCACGGATCGTGGACGGGCCAACGTTTCCCATGGCGCACGCAGCAAGGGCTGCCTCTGCACCGGATCCTGATTTGCATAAAACAATTCGTAATCGTGGGCGTGAAGAATATTCGTGACCTCATCCTTGTTCAGTGGATCCACTTCGCACCAGATCAGCGGACGAGCCATAGACAAAACAGAACTCGCTCCGGCTAACACGCGGTGCTCCATTCCCTCCACATCGATTTTCAAAACCTGGGGTGCGGGCAATTGTTGCAAAAGCCAATCGAGGGTGATGGCGACGATCGTCTCCGTCCTTCGTGTTCCGCCCGCCTGCGTAGAGCCGACTCCTTCCAAGTGGTTCGATGATCGCGCCCGCTGCGCAATGTGAAATGTCGCCAAGCCCAGCGAGTCAGAAGCGGCAGCTGGTATGACGGTCACAGCGGCATTCATGCTGCGGTCTAGCATCTCACATGACCGCCGCAGCAAACCTACAAGCCACAGGTCGGCCTCAATCGCAATGACTTCGCCGTTCTTACCGGCGCGGTTCGCACTCGCGAAGGTGAACAGCCCGACGTTGGCCCCCACATCCCACACAACGTCCCCGGGGTTAACCAGTTCATCGACCATCTTGAAGAGAATTGCATCGCCCTTGGCTAGGTTTCGGCGATAGAATCGCAGCCCAGCGTCCGGCGAAACAAATATCCTACCTCTCCCGAAGTTTGGTGGCAGCCGTCGCTCGAAGACCATGCCGCGGCTCAATCTTTCGGCGACTGTTCTCAGCATCTTTGTCATAACGGACCACCTAATAACTTGCTGGGACGGAAACCGTACTGGATGGAGGATTCTCGGGGAGAGTCTGCTGCACGAGCTGTTGAGCGGAATCTTGCGCATACTGCAATACACCGCCCGGAAATATTCCGAGGTAGATGGTTGCAGCCAGACACAATGCGATTGCAAGCCTGGGCGCAAATCCAACCGGAGTCACCGGAACCTCTTTCCGCGCTTGGCGCATGTACATCACCACGATGATTCGCAAGTAGTAATATGCGCCGACGCCACTGTTGAGGACGCCGATGATGGTGAGCCAGATTAGGTTGGCTTTCACCGCTGCGCTGAACACATAAAACTTAGCGAAAAAGCCGCCGGTCATGGGGATGCCAATCAGCGAAAGCAGAAATATGGTAAGCGTCGCTGCTAGCAGTGGAGAACTGCGGCCCAAGCCTTCATAATCTTCGAGGGTTACATAGCGCTCGCCCGCATTGGCGAAATGGCTCACGACTGCGAACGCCCCTAAATTCATTACAGCATAAGATGCGAGGTAGAACATGGCCGCTGAAGTTCCCACGGAAGGCGAAGCAGCGAATGCCACAAGCAAATATCCCGCATGGGCAATCGACGAATAGGCCAGCAAACGTTTCACGTTATCCTGCACCATTGCGCCGATGTTGCCCAGGGTCATGGAGAGCGCTGCCGCGACCCAGATGACCCAGAATATGGCGTGTACATCTATCACGAATACGATGCGCAGCAAAACCGCAAACGCCGCCGCCTTGGGCGCGGTCGACATGAAGCCCACAACCGGGGCAGGCGCCCCTTCATACACGTCCGGCGTCCAGATGTGGAATGGAGCGGCAGCCACTTTGAATCCGAGGCCTACAAACATGAACGCCACCGCCACAAACGCCAACACAGGAACGGGGGAGCCCTGCAGCGTCCTGCTGATCTGATCAACATTGGTCGAGCCGGTGGCGCCAAACATCAACGCCACTCCGTATAAAAAAAATGCGGTGGCGAATGAACCCAGCAGGAAATATTTCAGGGAGGATTCGGCGCTGGAGGCTTCGTTGCGCCGAAATCCCGCCAGAACATAAGAGGAGATCGAGGAAATCTCAAGCGCGATGAAAATCAGAACCAGTTCGATCGCCGACGTCATCAGGGCCACGCCGACAACCCCGAAAAGGATGAGAGCATAATACTCCCCGGCACGGATCCGCTGGACCGCCATATATTCATAGGAGCTCAAGATGACGATAGCGGCGATCGCAATCACCAGGACGTGAAAGAAAACACTGAACCCATCCGCCTGCACCATCTCCCAGAAGGCAAGCCCAGGAGACTGCGCCATGAACCAGGTCGAACAAAGTGCCGCCAGGGTTCCGATTAGCGCGATAGAGCCGAGGACTCTTGGATTTTTTTCCTCGTCTACTAAAGGCTCGAGCGCCATCACGATCATGCCGAAGAGGGAGAGAACAATTTCCGGCAAGATGCGAACGTAATCGGTCAATTGAGGAAGCGTCTGCGAATATGCCGGGATAAAATGCGTGATCGTCGTTGTGTCGAAGCTTGGATCGGCAATCATTACTTTGGCGATCATTGCATTGGCGATCACTGCATGTGCGATCATTGACCCACCACCCGGCTCGCCAATCGCGCAAACGGAGTCAGTGCGGCCTGGACCGCAGGATCAACCGCTCCCAGCCACAGAATAGGGGCTACTCCCATTACGAGCGCAGCAGCCGCACAGGGCCAGACCGCCAGTTTTTCAAATCCCGACAAATCGCTGAGAGAATTGTTGACCGGATGCGTAACCTTGCCATAGAACACGCGCTGATACATCCAGAGAAGATAAATCGCGCTCCAAATTACGCCGGTTGCGGCGAGTATCCCGTAAACAGCTCTGTCCTGAAAAGCGCCGCTCAGCACGAGAAATTCGCCAATGAAGCCGTTCAGCAACGGCAGACCTACTGACGCCAGCACTATTACCAGATACGATGCGGCATAAACCGGCATCGGCGAGGCCAGTCCTCCGAATTCGCTGATTTCGTAGGTATGACGGCGTTCGTGCAAGATGCCCGCCAGCATGAAGAGCCCGCCCGTGGAAACCCCGTGTGCCAGCATGACGAACATTGCGCCATTCAATCCAGCCTGCGTGAAGCTGAAAATTCCCAGCACGACGAATCCGAGATGGCTCACGGATGAGTAAGCGATCAACTTCTTCATGTTGGGTTGAACCATGGCCACGAGCGCGCCATAGATAATGCCGATCAGGGCAAGGACCATCACCCAGGGGGCATTCGCGCGCGACTGTTCAGGGAACAGTCCCAGGTTGAAGCGCAGCAGCCCGTACGTGCCCATCTTGAGCAGAACGCCGGCCAGCAGAACCGACCCTGCCGTGGGCGCCTCCACGTGTGCATCGGGCAGCCATGTATGAAAGGGAAATATAGGAACCTTCACGGCAAACGCGAGAAAAAATCCGAGGAAAAGCCACTGCGCCGCAGCCGGAAACTGGGGCACGGCGCCGCTCGCAATTTGATCGCGAATCACAACAAAGTCGAAGCTGCCGGTATGGGCGTAAAGCCACAGGATCGCCGCCAGCATGAACACCGAACCAATCATGGTGTACATGAAGAACTTGATCGCCGCATACACTTTGCGCTCGTGGCCGAAAATGCCAATCAGCAAAGCCATGGGAATGAGTGTGGCTTCCCAGAAAAAATAAAAGAGGAACAAGTCGAGCGAGGTGAAGACGCCGATCAGCGCCGTCTCCAGAACCAGCAGCAGGATAAAAAACTCTTTCACCCGCTCGTGAATCGATGTCCAGGAAATAAGGACGCACAGTGGCGTGAGAAATGTTGTAAGCACCACCAGCCACATAGAAATGCCGTCAACCCCCATGTGGTAGTGAATGTTCGGCGTGGAGACCCATTGCTTGTCGATCTGATACTGGAAATCAGTTTGTGCACGGTGAAAATAGACGGGGAGATGCAACGAGAGAACAAAGGTCAAGAGTGAAATGACGAGAGCGAATATACGGATGTCGCGGTCGCGGCGCGGCAACAGCATCAGCAACAGGCCGCCAGCCAGCGGTGCGAACGTGACCAGAGTTAAAATGATGGAACTGAGATTGTCCGTGCTCATCGGGGTCCCGTCCACATCCAGATCATGAAAGCAATCACTGCGGCCGAACCTGCCGCGATCCATCCCGCGTATGAGCGGATGTTTCCGGATTGCATGTGACGAGCTTCGTCGGAAACGTGGCGCAATCCGTCGCTCGCATCATTCACCGTCGCATCGATAATCTTCCGATCCACTCCTTGCCACAAGATTCGAGTCGAGCCGTCGATCAACGGCTTAACAAACAGCGCCCCGTACAATTCGTCAATGTAATATTTGTGTAGAAGCGTCTGATATCCGCCCGACAGCGAAGCCGCAATTTTGTCCGGCAACTTCGGACTGCGGAAGTAAAGCAGCCACGCGAGCGCAAAACCGAGCAGAGCGGCCAACACCGAAATGGCGGTGAACACGAGTTCGGTCGAAGCCGCGGTCTTTGTTTTTGGCTCTGACCCTTCTGTCTCCTGCTCCGGCGCACCTTTTTCGCCTATTGCGGTGTGCTGAGCGTCGGCTGGTGCGCTGCCGTGAAAAACCGGGCCGAGAAATTTGTCGAATCGATTGTTGCCGCCGAGCGAACCGGGCACACCCACATATCCGCCAATTACCGAAAGCACAGCTAGAATCACCAGCGGAATAACCATGACCTTCGGACTCTCGTGAACCCCGCCGTGAACGTGGGGTCCGTGCGCATCACTCGCGGATTGGCCTGGGTGATCGTGACCGGCGTCGGCTTCGCCGCGATACTCTCCAAAGAAAGTCAGGAACCAGAGCCGGAACATGTAGAACGAAGTGATGAACGCCGTCACCAGTCCCACCAGCCAATAAGCCCAGCTTGCCTGATAGGCGCGCCACAGGATTTCGTCTTTGCTGAAAAATCCCGCAAGGCCAGGGATTCCGGCGATTGCCAGAGTGCCTGCGGTCATGGTCCAGAACGTCCAGGGAATCTTGGCGCGCAGTCCTCCCATTTTTCGCATGTCCTGTTCGCCGCCAACCGCATGAATCACCGATCCAGCCGCGAGGAAGAGCAGGCCTTTGAAGAAGGCGTGCGTCATCAGGTGAAAAATCCCTGCCGAAAATGCTCCAACGCCGCAGGCCATGAACATGTAGCCAAGCTGCGATACGGTGGAATAGGCGAGAACCTTCTTGATGTCAGTCTGTACGATGCCGATGGTCGCCGCGAAGAACGCGGTAAGCGTTCCGATGATTGCCACTACAGTCAGTGCGACAGGCGCGCGTTCGAAGATGACGTGTGAACGCGAAACCATGTATACGCCCGCTGTCACCATGGTCGCAGCGTGAATTAGAGCGGAAACCGGCGTGGGGCCCTCCATTGCGTCGGGAAGCCACACATACAGCGGGATCTGCGCTGATTTTCCGCACGCGCCCACCATGAGCAGGATTCCGATCGCTGTAAGCAGCCCCGCGCCAGCGGTTTCAGCAGGCAAAGGAATCACTGCTCCGAACACCTGCTGGAAATTCAACGATCCAAAGTGCTTGATGAGCAGAAATAATGCGATCAGGAAGCCGAAGTCGCCGATGCGGTTTACGATGAACGCTTTCTTGCCCGCCGAGGCCGCCGAATCTTTGGTAAACCAGAAGCCGATCAGCAGATACGACGCCAGGCCAACTCCCTCCCAACCAATGAACATCACAAGGTAGTTGCCGGCCAGCACCAGGGTCAGCATGAAGAACATGAAAAGGTTCAGATAGCTGAAGAAGCGGTAATAGCTGGAATCGTCCCACATGTAGCCGACAGCATAAATATGGATCAGGAATCCGACTCCCGTCACCACCAGCAACATGACGAGCGAGAGTTGATCGAGGTAGAAGGCGAAATCCGCAGTGAAAGTGCCCGAGCGAATCCAATGCGCGAAGAACTCCTGGTAGGGAAGCGACAACGACGAGAAGCGTGCCGCGACCACCAAGGCCATGGCGAAAGCAGCGCCGCTGAATAAGAGCGCGACGCTGGTCACGGCCTGCCGCGAAGACTTTTTCCCTAAAAGGCCGTTGATCGCAGCGCCCGCCAGCGGCAGAACCGGGATCAGCCAGAGATTGAGCGTCGGATTCATAGTTTGAGCAGGTTTACCTGATCCACGTTCAAGGTCTCGCGCGTACGATACACAGAGATGATGATCGCCAGGCCGACGGCAGATTCTGCGGCCGCAACTACCATGACAAAGAAGACGAAAATCTGGCCAGCCAGAGCGTGCCAGTGCGCAGCGAACGCGACGAATGACAGATTCACTCCGTTCAGCATCAGTTCAATCGACATGAAGATAGTGATGATGTTGCGTTTGATCAGAAATCCGGCCACGCCGCAGGCAAACAAAAATCCGCTGAGGAACAAATAATAAGAGAGCGGGACCATCACTCCACCTTTCCCGCCGCAGATTCCGGCTTGCTGGCCAGCACCACGGCGCCCATGATGGCGATCAAGATCAAAATGGAGGTGACTTCGAAGGGCAACAGAAAGTCGTGAAACAGAAGCTGAGCGATATCGATCGGGTGTCCGGGCAGCGCACCGATCGGCACAGCTTCGGTCCCGGAGCGGCGCAGCACAACCCACGCGACGAGCACGCCGCCGATCAGCATCCCGGGCACGCCAACAAGAATCGCTACCTGGCTTCCCTTAGTTTCTTCCTCTACGCCAGCGTTCAACAACATGATCACGAAGACGAACAACACCATAATGGCGCCGGCGTAAACGATCAGCTGCACGGCTGCGACGAACTCTGCGCCGAGTAAAAGATAATCGCCGGCCAGCGCAGCCATCACTGCAATTAGCGACAGGGCGCTGTTGATGGGATGCCGTTGCGCCAGCAGGTTGATCGCCCCGCCCACGGAAACCGCACCGAAAAGCAGAAATAATATGAGGTGAAAACTCATGAAATCAGTTCCGAATTTCTAGTGGCCAGCGGCCAGTGGTTAGTGACCAGTTCTAGCTGGCCACTGTTCACTGATCGCTTTACTTCCCTACCAGGCCACGACAATCGCTGTAGCCACCAGATTCGCGATTGCCAGGGGTAACAGAAACTTCCAGCCGAACGACATCAGTTGATCGTAGCGGAAGCGCGGCAACGTCCCGCGCACCCAGATGTATAGAAAGAGAAAACAGAAAACCTTGGCGATAAACCAGAACACTGGCAACACGGCGCGCATCAATGAAGGCCCAAACAGCGGTCCGTGCCATCCGCCGAAAAACAGCAGCGTAGCCAGGCACGCTACCGTGATCATATTCGCGTATTCGGCCATGAAGAACATGGCAAACTTCATCGAACTATATTCCGTGTGGTATCCCGCGACCAGTTCGGTTTCGGCTTCCGGCAGGTCGAACGGGATGCGATTTGTTTCTGCGTACGCCGCCATCAGATAGACGAAGAATCCAATCAACTGTCCATGGAAGATATTCCATCGGGGAATGATGTAGAGAAATCGCCCACCCTGCGCTTCAACGATATCGCGCAAGCTGAAACTGCCAGACTGAATCAGCACCCCGACCAGCGAAAGTCCCAAAGCAATTTCGTAGCTGACCATTTGGGCACTGGCTCGAAGGCCACCCAGCAAAGAGTATTTGTTGTTGGAGGACCAACCCGCAAGCGCGACTCCGTATACGCCCATCGATGTGATGCCCAGAATCAGCAGGAGCCCGATGTTTACGTCGGTAACTTGCAGCGGAATGCTGTATCCAAAAAGCTGAATTGAATTGCCGAACGGGATCACGGAAATCGAAGTGAGAGCGAAGATCACAGCCATCATCGGCGCCGCCAGGAACAGCGGCTTATAAACGTGCGGGGGCGTGAGGTCTTCTTTGAACAGGAACTTCAGCCCATCCGCAGCAGGTTGCAGCAATCCAAATGGTCCCACACGCGTCGGCCCCCAGCGATTCTGCATGTGGCCGACAACTTTGCGTTCCAGCCAGACGGTGTACGCGACTGCGGTGAGCAGCACCAGAAGAACGATCACGGATTTGATCACCGACACGAGTATGAAAATGCCAATCGGCAATTCCGCTTCCTTTCTAAAACTGTGATCAGTCTGCTGCAACCTCAGCGGGTTTGACTTCGTGACTCTCTATCACTGACTTCAACGCGCGCGAATATCGTCCCAGGGTACCGGACGTGAACAGGTTGTCATTCGCCGGATCAATCGAATCCGCAGTGTGCGCAGCTCCCGGCCCAACTGCGGCGAGCGACGTGCGTTGGCTGTTGCCGGCCAGCAGATTCATGCGGGATACGTCATAACCCGGAACCAGCCGCTGAATTTCATCCAGAATTGCCGTCGGATCGAACGGGCTTAGTTTGGGTTCGAGGCCGTGTGCCTCAAGCCAGACCGCGTGCCGGTCGGCCTCGCCCGATTGCGCACCGCGCGACTGCCCCATGTCAGCATGCGTGCCACCGCCGAACGGCACCAACTTGCGCACGTCAAAGCCCATGGCATCTGCGATACGCACAATCATCTCGAAATCGGACTTGGTGTCCGTGACCTCGCCAGCCTTCTTCACCAGCTGCAAGTCACCGCAGGTATTCGTGAAAGTGCCAGTTTTCTCGTAGCCGTTCGCGGCCGGGAGCACGACATCGGCAACCATCGCCGTCTCGGTCAGGAACATGTCTTGCACCACTACGAAACTCTTGGAGAAAGTGAATGGATCGACGTTTAATCGGGAGATCGGATTCGATCCCACAACATAAAAGGCTTTCAACTTGCCCGTTTTTCCGGCTTCGATCATTCCCGGCAGATCTAGCCCTGCGGCTCTTGGTATCTCTCCCCACTCTTTATGAAACTCGCTGCTTCCGCTGATGGCGTTGTATCCGGGCAGCAAATCGGGATACAAACCCATGTCGGCAGCACCGCGAGAATTCGCATAATCCGCGAGGCAAACAAACTTGGTTCCGGAAATTCCGGCGCCGAACTTCGCGAGACTGGTCAGATCGTTTCCACGGATTTCAGATCCGAAGACGATCACAAGGTTTTGTTCGCCGCGCAGTTTATCGCGAAACGTGTTCCATCGGTCTTTATTGCTTGAGGAACTGATCAGCCCATCACCTGCGGCATCGTTGCCCGCAAGAAAGGCTGCAACCCGCCCCTCTGCGCCGGCAGGAATCTCTATGAAACTAGTGGCCTGCCGCTGCAACTTGATTGGCTTTGAATTGATTACGTATAGCCTCGCACGATGCAGGCGGACATTGTTGCGAATCTGCCAGGCCAGTAAGGGGTGCTGCTCCGTGGGATCATTGCCAATCAACAGAATCGCTGGAGCCGTAAAAACATCGGCCATACTTGCGGTAGCATCAGGCTTGCCGCGAAGCGCGCTCGCAAAAGCCGGGAAGTCCGCCGTGCGATGGTGATCCAGATTGTTTGTCTTCAACACCACGCGGGCGAACTTGGATAGCACGTACGCTTCTTCGTTGGTAATACGAGTCGAACCTACAACACCAATCGCTTGGCCCCCCTCTGTGTCGCGAATGCCCGCAAATGTCTTCCCGATCAGAGCGAACGCTTCCTCCCATGTAGCTGGAGTAAGTTTTCCATTTTGGCGAATCAGCGGCCGCGTGAGACGTTCCTCGTGATTCGCGAAGTCGAAGGCGTAGCGTCCCTTGATGCAAAGAAAGTCTCCGTTGATCCCGCTCTTGTCGCGGTTGTCGCCACGTACAATCTGCATGCCGGTATCGGCGCGCCGCACACCCAGCGTGGTCTTGCAGCCGTCGCCGCAGTGAGTGCAGATCGTGCCCACATGCTTCATCTCCCAGGGGCGCGTCTTGTAGCGGTAAGCGCCGGAGGTGAGTGCACCCACGGGACAGATGTCGATGCACATGCCGCACTCTTCGCACTCCAGATGATCTGCTTTATTCGGCGCGATAATGGAACTTACTCCGCGGTTCTGCACACCGAGCGCCCAAACGTCCATGCCTTCGCCGCAGACGCGCACGCAGCGATAGCACAGAATGCAGCGCGGCCGGTCGAAGAACACAACGGGCGACCATTGTTGTTCGTCTTTGTGGTTTTTTGCCTCCATGAACTTCGACTCGGCCGCCCCGTAAGAAAATGTCATGTCCTGCAGTTCGCACTCGCCGCCGGCATCGCACACCGGACAATCCAACGGATGGTTCCCCAGCAGCAGCTCCAGCATCCCTTTGCGCGCCTGCTTAATCTCGTCGCTGTCCGAAGTTACGATCATTCCTTCGCTGACCACAGTTGTGCATGCGGTTTGCAGCTTCGGCATCTTCTCGATCTTCACCAGACACATGCGGCAGGCGCCCTGCAGCGAGAGGTTGGGGTAATAGCAAAACGAAGGCACTTCAATGCCTGCCGTTTTGCAGGCCTCGATCAGCAGCGTCCCTGCGGGAGCCGTGACCTTCTTGCCGTCAACTGTGAGCGTTACGTCAGCCATATATTTGCATCGCCGGTATCTGGCCGGGTTCGCAAAGGAGTTTCGCCCTCGCGATCATCAATCTTCTGAAGCCTGCGGGCAGTCGCCCGCGTATGGGGGCGGCGGGGCGCCGGCCGCTACGCTGGTACCAGTTCTTCCGCGGCGCCCGCTTTCTCAAACGGGCAGGGCCTGCCTTCCAAATGATCCTCAAACTCCTTGCGGAACTTTTTCACGAACGCGATGGTCGGCATCGCCGCCGCATCACCGAGCGGACAAAACGTCCGGCCCAGCATGTTTTCCGACAAGTACTGCATGTTGTCGATGTCTTTCTTAACCCCACCGCCCCGATGGAAGCGAGTCAGCGTCTTCTCCAACCAGTCGGTGCCCTCGCGGCATGGAATGCACCAGCCGCAGCTCTCGTGCTTGTAAAATTTCATCGTCCGAAGCGCAAACTTTACGATGCATTGCGCTTCGTCGATCACGACCACGCCGCCCGATCCCAGCATCGACCCAGCTTTCGCCACCGAATCGAAATCCATGTTCACATCGATCTCTTCAGCGGTTAAGCAAGGTGTCGAAGATCCTCCCGGCACCACGGCCTTCAACTTACGTCCGTTTGGAATGCCGCCGCCGACCTCGTAAATCATCTTCTTCAGGTTGTAGCCCATCGGAAGTTCGTAGACTCCGGGCTTCGCCACGTTACCGCTCAGGCAGAATAATCGCGTTCCGCCATTTTTCGGCGGACCAAGCTTCGCGAACCACTCCGCACCGCTCAGCATAATGTGAGGAACGCTGGCCAAGGTTTCCGCATTATTAATAACTGTGGGGCCGCCCCAGAGTCCTACTACGGCGGGGAAGGGAGGCCGAATCCGCGGGATACCACGTTTGCCCTCGAGCGATTCCATCAGTGCTGATTCTTCGCCAACCTCGTAGGCGCCAGCGCCGCCGTGCCAGTAAATATCGAAATCGCGCCCACTCCCGAAAATGTTCTTGCCCAAAAAGCCCTTGGCATATGCATCGCGAATCGCCTTCTGCATGATGACCGAAAGATAGCGATATTCGCCGCGAATGTAGATGTATCCGCTGAGCGCGCCCACCGCCAGGCCACCAATCATCACGCCTTCGATTACCGCGTGCGGATCGTGTTCGAAAATCAGCCGGTCTTTACAAGTGCCGGGTTCGCTCTCGTCGCCGTTGCAAAGGACATACTTCGGCTTGGCTGATTGCTTGGGCACGAACGACCATTTCATCCCAGTCGAAAATCCTGCGCCGCCGCGCCCACGCAGCCCCGAGTTCTTCACCTCATTAATAATGGCATCCGGCTCCATCCCCAGCGCCTTCTGCACGGCCTTGTAGCCGTCCAGTTCAAGATAGCGGTCGATATTGGTCGCACCCTGGCCAAAGCGCCGGGTGACTACTTTTACCTCATCGGGATGGGAAACCAAGTCAGCCATGGAATCGGGTGATCGGGTGCTTTTGTGATCGGAACATCGAGGATGTCTCGATCCCTCAATGATCCGATCGCAAAATCATCGGACTCATCGCATTGCCTTTTCTTTGTACTCGTCCAAAACCCTATCGATCTTCTCCACTGTCAGGTTCTCATGAAAATCGTAGTTCACTTGCGCCGCTGGAGCCCAGCTGCAGGCTCCGATGCATTCCACTTCTTCGAGGGAAAATAATCCGTCAGCGGTGGTCCCTTTGTTACCAACTCCCAATTTCCTCGCGCAATGTTGCAAAATTTCTTCGCCGCCACGGACGAGGCAACTGATATTGGTGCAGACCTGCACATTAAATTTTCCGCGCGGCTTCGTGGTCAGCATGGAGTAGTAGCTGATAACGTTGCGCACTTCGAGTTCAGTCAGATCGAGCCGGCCAGCGATTTCCTGAATAACCTCATCGCTGAGAAATCCAACTTCGTCCTGTGCATAAAGAAGAGTAGGCACGAGCGCCGACCGCTTCGTGGGATAGTGCGGCACCATCTCCTCAAACCGCGCTTCGAATTCTTCGGAGAATTTCACCGGTCAATCTCTCCCAACACAATGTCGATCGATCCAATCGCCGCAACTACATCCGCGATCAAACCTCCTTCGCACATCTTCGGCAAAGTCTGCAGATTTGCAAGGCAGGCCGCGCGCATATGCACGCGATATGGTTTCGACGTCCCGTCACTGACGACGTAGTAGCCCATCTCGCCCCGAGGCGATTCGACTGCCTGATAAACTTCGCCCGCCGGTACCGCGAAGCCCTCGGTAATGATTTTGAAGTGATAGATGAGAGCTTCCATCTGCGTCTTCATCTTTTCCCGGTCGGGCAGCACAATGCCGGGAGCGTCCGCCTTGATCGCGCCTTCCGGCATGCCGTCCAGAGCCTGCTTCACGATCTCGTTCGATTCTCGCAGTTCCCGCACCCGGCAGATGTAACGGGCGAACACATCGCCATCCTGCGACAGCGGAACCTTGAACTTGAAATTCTCATAGCCGGAATAAGGCATATCGCGTCGCAGATCGAAGTCCACGCCACTTCCCCGTAGGGTGGGTCCGCTGGCGCCCAGCGCAATCGCATCTTCTGCCGTTATTCTCGCCACACCTTTGGTCCGCATCATCCAGATCGGATTTCCCGTGAGCAAGTTTTCGTATTCGTCGACTTTCTCATGAAAGCGATCGACGAATTTGCGAACCCGATCGAAGAACCCGAGAGGCGGTTCGAGGGCAATTCCTCCAATCCGAAAATAAGAGGTCATCATGCGCTGTCCGCTGATCATCTCGAACATCTTCAGCACTTCTTCGCGCTCGCGAAAGCAGTAGAGAAATACCGTCATCGCGCCAATGTCGAGCGCGTGGGTGCCCAGCCACACCAGATGCGAGTTGATGCGGGTCAGTTCGTTCATCAGCACCCGCATCCACTGCGCCTTCGGAGGAATCTCCAGCCCCAAAAGCTTCTCGACCGCCAGTGCATAGCAGAGATTGTTGGTCATGGGGCACAGATAGTCGATGCGGTCGGTAAGCGGCACCACCTGTTGGTAAAACTTGGCTTCGCACGTCTTCTCAATTCCCGTGTGCAAGAAGCCGATGTCGGGCGCGATTCGAACGATGGTCTCGCCATCGATCTCGAGCAGCACGCGCAACACGCCGTGGGTGGACGGGTGCTGCGGCCCCATATTCAGGATCATCGTCCGATCCTGTCCGGGTTCAAGCACAGGCGTTGGAGAAAGGTGCGCCATACTTAGCGGTAGCCCTCCACCGGATAGTCTTTGCGCAGGGGATGGCCTTCCCACTCCTCGGGCATTAGGAGCCGCCGCAAATATGGGTGCCCAGTAAATCGAATGCCGAACAAGTCGAATATTTCACGCTCAAAATAGTTTGCACCGGGCCAAACCGAGGTCAGCGATTCAACCGCCAGGCTGGAACTTTCCAGACGAACTTTCAGGCGCACCCGCTCCTTCTTCGGAATCGACAGCAGGTGGTAGACGACTTCAAATCTCGGCTCGGCGGGATACAAATCGACGCAGGTCACGTCCGAGAGGAAATTGAAGGCGCACTCCGCATCGTCGCGCAACAGCGCGCAAGCCTCGCGAATGTTTGAGCGATCAACGTAGATCGTCATCTCATCGCGATCGAACTTTATCCCTGTGACGGCCGCCGGATTCCAAGCCAGCAGACATGCTACGGCCGGATGACCTTTCAGCTTTTCAAGATCAGTGATGGCTGGGTTGAGCGGCACTAGCGTTCTCCTCGGCGCACTGCAACCGGGCCCCAGTCCAGAACGCCCTTTTTCCATACATAGAAAAATCCAACCAGCACAATCCCGATGTAGACAAACATTTCCCAAAGGCCAAAGTGCTTGAGATCGCGCAAAATTACCGCCCAGGGATAGAGGAATACAGCTTCCACATCGAAGAGAATGAACAGCATGGCTACGAGGTAGAACTGCACAGAGAACCGCCCGCGCGCATCCCCCACCGGAGTCATGCCGGATTCATAAGCGAGGTTTTTGGCTCGCGTGGGCTTGCGTTGCCCGATCAGCCATGAAAGGGAGACAACTGCAACCGCAAAGCCGCCAGCCAGCAGACCATGAATCAGAAAAGGCAGGTAGCGAGCAAAATAATTGTCTGGCATGGGAGAGGGTATATATAATTCGCGCGATGCTGTCGCTTAAACACTCTAGATTAGGGGCTGGTGCGCGAGAGTGTCAAGGGAACGGGGGAAGAAGAATTTGGCGATTCGGCGATCGGATCATCGCGGTTATTGGAAATCTCCGGCCCATTGAAAATCACTCTTGAAAGCGCGCCGGATGCTGTAAGCTTCAAGCCGCATAGGTTTTCAATCACCCCATGACTCGATTTCCAAGTTTCCTATGATTTTCGGCTTCAATACCGATGTTAAGCACGGCGACACCATCTACCACGTGCAAAGCGAAGCCCGCGAGAGCGAAAAACTGCTTCAGACGCAGGTCTTCGTACGCGGCCAGTGCGTGGGCAAGAGGGCGATCCCATACGGCTCCGCGCAGGATTCCGGTTACGGCGATCCGCAAAAAGAGCAGCAACTTCGCGACCAGCATCGGCTAGTACTGGAATCGATTCGAGAAGGGAAGTTAGAGGGTGTCCTCGATAAGGCGGAAGGCGAATCGTTGGCCGGCATCAAGCAACTGGACGTGCAATGGGAGAACGCCACCTCCGTTCATGCCAATCGCAATCTGACCATGCAATTACGTGTGACCGAGGGCGGAGCCGCAGTCGGCAGTGCGCGTCTCACCTTTCGCTTTGCCCGCCCTGACGCAGCTCCTTTCTATACGCAAGCCGTTACCGATTCTGCGGGAGGTGCCTCGATTTCCTTCGAGGTAGAGGAGTCCGATTTACCGGACTCCTCTGTGATGGTGCAAGCCAATCACGGGGGCCGGACGGTCACCCGTAAATTTGCTCTGCGCAAAGCGGAATGATCGGGTCTTATCGCCTACCCTGAGAGAATATTCAGACATGCGAATTCATATCAACGGTGAAGAGCGTACCTTCCCCGACCCCACGCCGCCCGAGGAATTCACGCTCACGGCGCTGATCGAAGCCCTTGGCGTGAAGTCGGACCGCGTGGCAATCGAACTCAACCGCACCATTACCCCGCGCGATCGCTGGGCAAATACGCTGCTTAAGGACGGCGACCGGCTCGAAATAGTCCACTTCGTCGGCGGCGGCTCCTTCCAATAAGCTTCGCGCATTCTTCTAGTTAACCTCCTCATTCGAATCTCCTGTTGACACGCACCAACTCATGTCTAAAATGTTTGAAACATTTCGCTGGTGGATTGTTTCGAACATAACCAAGAGAAATGCCGGATCGCTTTTCATCCCGCGAGGTGTTGGCGCTAACTGGGGTCACTTCCCGCCAGCTTCAGTGGTGGGACGAAAGAGGCTTGGTAAAAGCCGAGCGCGTAGGCCATCGCCGGCTGTATTCCATGCAGAACGTCCTGGAAATGGCGGTGATTTGCGAGTTGCGCCGAAAGGGTTTCCCACTGCAGAAGGTGCGCAAGGTAATTCGTTTTTTGCAACGAGAGTTTGGAAAAGGTCTGGCCGAAATTGTTGCACGAAATTCTGATGTTCACTTGCTCACCGATGGTACGCATCTTTATCTGGAAACTTCGGCGCGACAGATTGTGGACATACTGAAGAATTCGAGTCAGCCCATTTTGGGCATCTGTCTGAGCGACGCGGTGCGGCAGGTGCGCGCTGAAGTGATCGCCCGCAAGGCGAGTACTTCCGTAACGGGATTGTCCGAGCGGCACCGTGCTAGAAAGGTTTCGTAGATAGAACACGCCGGTCCAATTCCAGGAGGGGTTAGTCCACAGGGAGGAATGCATGGTCGGAGAACTGGATATTCTGAATGAATGGATTCCCGAACAGATGCAGCCCGGAACCGTCTTCGTTTTAGAAAACGCTGGCGAAGTTGGCGAAAAGGAGGATCCGTACTGGGCCGTGCTGGCCTGTCCTTCTTGCGGCATGCTGGGATTGATCACCCGCCGGCAAATCAACGGCCTTATTCCGGTGATCTGCGGCTCGGAACAATGCTCCGCGCAGTTTTTCATTCGCGACGCTGAAGTCGTCGTGCGCAAACCTTTCTAAGACCGTGTGCTGCGGCCACCCCTTGGCCAGCGGATTCTTAGTTTTTCCCTGCCTTCATTCCGCTTAGCTCCACCGGTACCTGGTCGATAATCTCGATTCCAAATCCTTCAAGCGCTGCGACACGTTTGGGACGGTTCGTGAGAAGACGAATACGTCTCAGGTTCAGGTCTGACAAAATCTGGGCACCGATTCCGATCTCGCGCTGCGTCTGCCTTTCATTGTCGAGCAGGGCTGGCAGCTTGCGGCCGCGGTGGAAGGTGAGGGCGCTACGCTCGCCCACTTTATCCACAGAGAAGCCTTGGGAAGTCTGATGCAGGTAAATCAGAGCGCCGCGTCCCTCATCGGCGATTCGGCGGAGCGAGCCTTGCAGCGTGGCGTGGCACTCACATCCAGTTGCGCCAAAGACGTCGCCCATCAGGCAGTGGGCATGCATGCGCACCAGCACAGGCGTCTTGCTACTGTCGTTTATAGTTTCGATATCGCCGCGAATCAGAGCGACATGCGACTCTCCGCCGTCGATTTCGCTCTCGTAGGCGATCAGGCGGAATTCGCCGAAGCGTGTGTCCACCAGGGCTTCGCCGACGCGATGGACGTAGCGTTCGTGCGCCATGCGGTAGCGGATTAGCTCTGCCACGGTGAGCATCTTGACGTTATGTTGCGTGCAGAACTGGATGAGGTCGGGGACGCGTGCCATGGTCCCGTCGTCCTTCATGATTTCGCAGATAATGCCGGCGGGAATCATTCCAGCGAGGCGGGCGAGATCGACCGAGGCTTCGGTTTGACCGGCGCGCACCAGCACTCCGCCTTTGCGGGCGCGAAGAGGGAAGACGTGTCCGGGGCGCGCCAGATCAGATGCCTTCGTTGTGGGATCGATCGCCACCTGAATCGTGCGCGCGCGATCGTACGCGGAAATGCCGGTCGTCACGCCGGCGCGCGCGTCGATTGCTTCGCAGAATGCGGTGCCATACTGCGACGTGTTCTCGGCACTCATGGGGCCGAGACGCAGGTGATCGAGGCGCTCCTCGGTCATCGTGAGGCAAACCAAGCCGCGCCCATACTTGGCCATGAAGTTGATGGCTTCGGGAGTGACCTTCTCGGCCGCCAGCGTGAGGTCGCCTTCGTTCTCGCGGTCTTCGTCGTCGACTACGACGATCATGCGGCCGGCGCGGATTTCTTCGATCGCGGTAGGAACGTCGGCAAAGGCTTGGTTGGTCATGATGGCGTTATTGTAACAAAGCATTTATCACTTAGTAACTATGTCATCCTAAACGCCGTCGAAGGACCCCGCTTCAACTGGGATGACAGATCACAGAGGATATTTATGGTGCTCGTCGTCCTGCCAGTTCGTCCTCGGCGCCGCGGAACAGGGATCGCAGGGCTCGAATAACAAAGCGGGCTAGCAGCACGATAATGACGACGAGGATGAGGGCGATCGTTCCTGCTGCGTAGGGATGGCGCGTGGCCAGCCAGGTGAGCGCTATGGCGAGAGCGTCCTCGGCGAGGCTTAGGGAGATGTTTGAGAAAGGTTCAGGGGAAGGGGTGACGGAGGCGCGGATCGCGGTTTTGCCTCCGTGGGCGGCCATGGCGATGGCTGCACCGAGCAACGTTGCCAGCATCTGCTCGGCGGGAGTGAGTTGCGCGGTGGCCCGGTACGCGATCAGGGCAGCGACGGGGATGCGGACGAAGGTGTGGAGGGCGCTCCAGATCAGATCGAAGGCGGGGATCTTGTCGGCGAAGAATTCGATGGCGAAAAGGGCCGCACTAGCGGCGATTACGGGCCAGCTTTCGAGGAGTTCCAGGGCTGGCGGGAGTGGAAGATGTCCAAAGCGAGCCAGGAGGCCAAGGGCGGCGACGGTGGCATAGACGTTGAGGCCGGCGGCGAAGGCGATGGCTGCCAGCAGGGCGAAGAGTTCGGGGAGCGGAATTTGTAGCCAGTTGGGCATCGGATCAGCTCCGATCAGTCATCCGCAAGGGGCTTGACCACCGAGGACGCACCGGAGCACGGAGGAAACACGGAAAATCCTCTCATTCCCGCTCCGAGATGCCGCTCCGAGATATCAAAGCAAAAGGGTCGCTTTCGAGCGACCCTTAGCAAATCCCGCTATGAAATCGACTAAAGTGTTGATTCGATTTCGAAACCCCAGGCTTCCAACAGAGGCTCGGGGATGTATTTCGAGTTCTTGTTCCGCCGGGCCCACTCGCGCAGGCGTGTAGAGCGCAGGTACTGGTCCGGAGTGAGCTTGTACTCGCGCACGACTTGTTCAAATTCCGTAATGGTGGGGACAATTGGTCCGATCGGCTCGGGCTTGCCCCAGTTTGGATTTCCGCGACGCTTGGCCATTTAAACTGCCTTTCCTACAAACGAGGGAATGAACTCAACAATTGCTCTATCTATTTGATTCTCCAGAAAGTATGGCGATGCACGGAAAACATAACCACGTCCGACAACTAGACCTCCTAGTCATCCATTGAAGCCGCCAACCTAATCGGAGACTCAGCAGCTTAGGGTAAAATCGAGCGAAAGTCAATAATAATTTAGCTTTATCACTTGAATTAAGCACTTCTAACTAATTGTATCTAAGGTTGTTAGTTGTCCGCCGTCCAGGTTGGTAGTCTCGAAAAAGGAAGAAGTTCTAGGTTCCAGCCATTCCTAAGGTCAGGCGCGGCTGAGGAGCCCTGTGCCGAGCCAAACATTACCGGGGTAACCCCCTTGTGCACCCTATCGTTGATACCTGTTTTGGGTCGGCATAGAGTAAGTATGGCCGCGCTCCGTCACTGAACGGTCCGCAGTAAAAACCATTCCTGCGGACGACCAGGGGCGGAACGTTTCCAGTTGAACTGGAATAGCCCAAAAGATCATGAAGCTCAAGACACTCCTGCTTAGTTCGGACGATAAAATCGTGCGGGTACTGCGCCGGACTCTAGGCGATCTTGACATTGCGGTCGAGCACTGTAGCAGTTCTGAAGTTGCTCTGCGGCACCTGACCCGGGATCGGTTTGAGGCCATCATTGTGGATTGTGCTGGTCCGGGCGCGGCTGCGGTGCTGCGCAGCGCGCGAAGCGCTCCGTGTAACAAGAGGGCAGTAGCTGTAGCCATCCTGGACCCCGCAACCGGGTTGCGGTCGGCTTTCGAAATCGGAGCTCATTTCGTGCTTTACAAGCCGGTGTCGGCGGAGCGAGCCAAGTCAAGTTTTCGGGCGGCGAGAGCGTTAATGAAGAAAGAACGGCGCCGCAATTCGCGCGTGTTGGTTCGAATTCCGATTACGATGCGGAGTCGCGAATCGGATGTCCAATTTAGGGTAAATACTACGGATCTGGGCGAAGGCGGCCTGGCCGTCGGCTTACCCCGTCGCAGCAAGGCCCATGGCCGATGGTTGCTCTCATTCACGCTGCCGGGAGCGACAAAGCCTCTCGAAGTGGATGCGGAGTTCGCCTGGGAGGCGGCTGGGACGCAGGTGGGATTGCGCTTCGAGAATCAGTCTCCGGAATTTGCGCGCCAACTGCGGGAATGGCTGAGTCGCAATGCTCCCGACGTAGAGAAAGACGATCCGCCGGCGCGCTGCCGGCTTACGGATTTGAGTCTGGGTGGGTGCTACCTCGAAATTACTTCGCCATTTCCTGTTTCCACGCGCGTAACCCTGTCGATGAGTGCTGCGGGAGTCGATTTGAAAATCGAAGGGGTGGTTCGCGTTATGCACTCAGATCAGGGAATGGGTGTGGAATTTACTCAGAGCACCGTGGAACACCGTTCCATGCTGGAGAAGTTCCTGAGCCTGCTGACAGAGAATCGCGATGTGCTGCCTGAGCTGCTCGTGGAGCCTGAAGGCCTTGAGACCGAGTCTGTCGCAAATTCACCCGTCGCTTCGCCAGCCTCCGAACCAGAAGACGCGTTGCTTGGGCTGTTCCGAAATCAAGCTACACTTCCGGCGGAATCGTTTCTGGCAGAGCTACGAAAACAGCGAGGGCTAACCGCAAGCGCCTCTGCCTGATTGCGGCTCCCTGCTTGCCTTCACTGAGGCAATGAAGTTCCTTCTGCCGGGCCGCCTTTCACCATTTCGGTTTTGATCGTCGATTTCTGATTGGCCACCAAATCGATGTCGGTCTCAAAGTCGCGATACCCCGGCAAACTCATTTTGATCGCGTGCTTCCCGGGAGCCACGAGCAAAGCCTTGCCCATACCTTCGAATTCGGCAACATGGCCAACGAAGACGCTGTCCACGAATACTGCGGCGCGATTTGGTTTAACGTCTAGCTTGATCTCGGCGGTAACCGTAGGCATCTGAACCCGGGTGTCTTTTTCCATCTTCACCGCGATGCTCTGTTTTTCTCCGGCCCGCACCGTAACTTTCTGCACGAAA
The DNA here is from genome assembly GCA_963717205.1 of uncultured Acidobacteriota bacterium. Taxonomy (GTDB): domain Bacteria; phylum Acidobacteriota; class Terriglobia; order Terriglobales; family Acidobacteriaceae; genus Sulfotelmatobacter. Next base: position 232,875 of record CAVQVP010000007.1, read on the forward strand.
TCGAGATAGCCGCCCTGGCGCACCGTGATCTCGTGCTCGCCGGGAAGAAGCAGGAGCTTTTTCGACCCTTTCAGTTCGCTCAGATAACCGATGTATTGTCCATCGACCCAAACGCCGGAGGTGTTTTCGACTTTGGACGCGCCGACGAGCTCAACCTCGCCCAGCACTTCGTTACCGGCGTGAAGTTGTGAAGTGAATATCGGAGAGATTACAAGAACGAGCAAACAAAAGGCAGCACAGAGCCTACAAAAGGGATTCATAGGAAATTCCCTCCCTTTTGTGATGATACACGCCTGCAAAAGGTACCTAGCTTCCCTCTCTGCTGCGGGAACCAGACTGGCTAACTTAGTTTCAAAACGTTTTAGAACGTCTTGCGGAACAACCAGAATAACGATCCCGAAAGCATCATGGCGACGGGCAGGGTGAGCACCCAGGCCAGAGCCAGATTACGCACGGTGGACCACTGAATTCCGGAGTGGTTAGCGGCCATGGTGCCGGCAATTCCGGAAGAGAGTACGTGCGTGGTACTGACGGGGAGGCCGAATCCGTCGGCAGCGCCGATGGTCGCCATGGCGGTGATTTCGGCAACCGCGCCCTGGGCATAGGTCAGGTGACTCTTGCCAATCTTTTCTCCCACGGTGATCACTATGCGCTTCCAGCCGACCATCGTGCCCAGCCCAAGAGCCATAGCTACCGCGACCTTTACCCAAAGAGGAATGAAGCGGGTCGAATGATCGATGTGCTTTTTGTAGTTGGCCAGGACGGCACTGTCTGCGGCGGTAAACTGCGGCTTGCCACTCTTCTGCATGAGGCGTATCGATTCGCTGATGAGATACATGTCATTGCGGAAGTTGCGCACGCGATCGTTCGGGATATTCTTCAACTCTCGGTAGAGGGAGGTTTCGGTGCCGATGTCGTTGACCATGGTGCGCAGCGCGAGCATGGTGTTGGGCGTGAAATCCTTAGTGCGGATGTAATCGGTAACGTCATCGTGGGCGTCGCCGATTGCGGCGTTGGGGCTCACATACTTGGACAAGGTGTCGGCGGCCTGGGTAGAGACGGCGATGAAATCCTGGGAATCCCTCCAGGTGACAGCGTGGTTGAGAGCGTACGCAGTGGGCACGGTGCCGATGAGAATGAGCATGATCAGGCCCATACCCTTTTGGCCGTCGTTGGAGCCATGGAAAAAGCTGACGCCAGTGCAGGTAAGGATGAGCAGGCAGCGGATGTAGAACGGAGGCGGCTCGGTGCCTTCAGGCGCCTGATAAAGTTTGGGATCTTTGATGAGGGCTTTGGCGAGAAGCAGCAACAACCCAGCAACGCCGAATCCGACGATAGGCGACAGCAGCAGCGACTTGCCGATGTTCGCGGCTTGACCCCAGTCAACCCCGCTGGTGGCCGTTCTGGAATTCATAAGCTGGTTGGCGATACCGACGCCGATTACGGACCCGATCAGCGTATGCGAACTTGAGGCTGGCAGTCCGAACCACCAGGTGCCGAGGTTCCAGATGATGGCGGCGACGAGCAGGGCGAAGACCATGGCGAACCCGGCTTTACTACCCACCTGCAGAATCAATTCCACCGGTAGCAGCGAGACGATGGCGAAGGCTACCAGGCCGCTGGAGGCCAGCACGCCGAGAAAATTCCAGAAGCCGGACCAAACCACGGCCACGTGCGGTTCGAGCGAGTGGGTGTAGATAACGGTGGCGACTGCGTTGGCGGTGTCGTGAAATCCGTTGACGAATTCGAAGCCCAGGGCCACCAGAAGCGCGATCCCAAGAAGTACAAAGGGCAGGATGGACTCGTTATGTACGAGGGAAAGATCGTGAAGCAGGCTGGAACCGGCATAGGCGACACCGATTGCCAGCACGACGCCGAAAATCAGCATGCCAACTTTGCCGGGAGAGCGGGAGAGTTTTTGGTCGAGCAGGGTCTGGGATGCTGTGGCCATGGTTTTCCTCGGTTCTTAGGGTGATTGCAGTGGCTGCGTACGCTAAAGGGGGCAACTATACGGTAGCTTTGTTACGGGAGTGTGAAAAACCAGGATTTCAGTTTGCGGTTCTATTGCGGTAGAGTACCCGGCGGCAAGAATGTTTTGGTTTCGGTACCGAGCGTGGGATGAGCGTCGCAACAGACAGCCATTCCCCCACAAATAGAGGCGCAACTTGATCATCATCGTGATGGGAGTGACGGGCTCGGGGAAGACGACCGTGGGAAGTCTGTTGGCGGAGAAGTTGCGATGGAGGTTTGCGGATGCGGATGATTTTCATCCCCAGTCGAACGTGGAAAAGATGCGACATGGAATTCCGCTGAACGATGACGACCGTCGGCCATGGCTGGAGCGGCTGCGGGCAGGGATTGTGAAACAGAATGCTGAGGGGAGAAACCTGGTGCTGGCTTGCTCGGCACTGAAAAAAGAATATCGAGAGATGCTCACGATAAGCCCGTCGGTAAAATTTGTGTATTTGAAAGGAAGCGCGGAATTAATCGCTCATCGTCTGGAGGCGAGGCATGGGCATTTTGCCGATAAGAAAATTCTTGCCGGGCAGTTTGCCGATCTGGAAGAGCCCGACAACGCTGTGGTTCTCGATATCGCCGGAACCCCGGAAGAAATCGTGACGGAAATCCGCAGTGGGTTGCGAGTTTAGCATCGCCAGCGTACTCTCTCCTCCTGTTGGGGCAAATGTCCTAAATTTGCGAACCGCAAAGGACACGAAGTTACCCGAAGGCTCCGACTCGCAGGTGTTCCTTCCTGAGATTCAGGGCGAAATTAGGACTATTCCTGTTGGATAAGGCTCGGAAACTTGACACGCTTTGTTTACAATACAAGATTCGCCTGTCCTGAGAGCGGCAAGCCTGCAGTCTGGACATAAGAACACTTTGGAACAGTCAAACCACAAACCCAGCGCGTCCCCCAGCGTGACCACCGGAGTGTCGGCGGTCGCGTCCCCCACGGTGTATTGGCGAGTCGAGGGAAGCCTGCTTGACTTAACAGTGGTGCAGCCGGTGGCGTTCTTCACATGGAACGCGCAGACGTTCACAGAACGCATCCGGCGCCGGGGACTGATCTTCCTGATGGCGGCGTTGCGTCCGTTTCTCTATTCGACAAATCGCAAATTCGCCACGCGCGTAGTTCACACGGCGTTGCGGGGCGTGACGCGGGACCGGCTGGATCTGCTCGGGGAAGAATACTTCCAATACAAATTGAAGCCGCAGTTGAAGGCGCACGGAGTGGAACGGGTGCAAGAATTGTTGCGCGCCGGCGCCGATGTCGTGCTGGTGAGCCAGGGGTTGGAGCATGTGATGAAGCCGCTGGCGCTGCATCTTGGGGTGAGGCGACTGGTGGCGAACCGGCTGGATTTTCGCGACGGTGTGGCTACGGGAAGGTTGCTGGAGCCCGTAATTCGGCCGCGGGGAGCATTCGCGCTCATTCAAGAGCAGAGTCCGGATGGTCGGCGCGCGCCGAAAACGCTAGCCCGGCAGTTAGATATTTCTCTGGAGCAGTTGCGCGGGGCAGTGATTAGTTCGGGACGGGAGCCGGCGGCGGAGGAACGCCCAATCGTGCATTTCGAGGGGCAGCGGCAAGCGGTAGGATTCTCGGTGCGGCGAGCCCTGGCAGGCAAACACGTGATGCTGATCGGAGTGACTGGATTTATTGGCAAGGTTTGGCTAGCCAATACTCTGATGGAGTTGCCGAAGATCGGACGGATCTATTTGCTGATCCGGCGGCAGAAATCAAATCCGGCGCAGCGGCGCTTTGAAAAGATGGTGGAAGAATCGCCCGTGTTCGATCCGCTGTTTGAGAAATACGGCCTCGGCTTTGCAGAGTATCTGCGGGAGAAGGTCGAGGTCGTGGACGGAGACGTTGCGCAGCGCGGCTTGGGTTTAAACGCGGACGTGGCGCGACGCCTTCAGCGAAATCTTGATCTAATCGTGAACAGTTCAGGATTGACGGACTTCAATCCTGACCTGCGGGATGCGCTGACAACCAACACCGATGCGGCGATGAATATCCTCGAATTCGTACGCGGCGCCGATCATTCGGGCTTACTGCATTTGTCGACGTGCTACGTAGCCGGCGAGAGGGATGGCAGGGTGACGGAAAAGTTGATTCCGAATTACACTCCGCATCGCGTGCCCGGCTTCGATGCAGAGCAGGAATTAGCCTCGCTGCATGAATTGATCGCGAAGGCGGAGGCGCAGGCCGAAGGCACGGAGGTAACGGCTGGGCTGAGGTCGCAATCGTTGGCGAAGGAGCACGCAGCGAAAGAGCTGCAGGGCGCGGCTCTGGAGAATCAGATCCGCAAAAACCGGATACGTTGGTTGAGGACTTACCTGACCGAAGCGGGCACGCGTCGGGCCAAAGAGCTGGGCTGGCCGAATACTTATACCTTGACCAAGAGCCTGGCGGAATCGCTCATCGTGAAATATGGCGCGGGGCTGCCGATTGCCGTGGTACGTCCGGCAATTGTCGAAACCTCGGTAGCCAAGCCGTTCGTGGGATGGAATGAAGGGATCAATACTTCGGCGTCGCTATCTTACTTGTTAGGGACGTACTTTCGACAGTTGCCGTCGAATGAGAGCAAGCGGCTGGACATTATTCCAGTCGATGCGGTGTGCGCCGGTATGACTTTGATTGCGGCGGCGATCGTCGAGCGGCGTCACGATCAGTTGTACCAACTGGCGACTTCGGTGACGAATCCTTGCGATATGGGCCGGTCGATCGAGTTGACTTCGCTGGCACACCGCAAGCATTACCGGGCGCAGGAGGGGCTCGAATCGTGGCTGCGGTTGCGTTTCGATGCGATTCCGGTATCGAAGACGCGGTACCAGCGCATGTCTGCGCCGGCGCAGAAGGCGATTGTGAAGTCGATTCAGCGAATCATGTCGCCGCTGCCGCTGAAGAAGACCCCGTTGGTCAAGGCGGAGAGAAATTTGGAGCGGGTGGAGAAATTGATTGAGTTGTTTGAGCCCTTCATCCTGTTTAATGAGCACGATTTCGCGGCAGACAACGTGGAGAAGCTTTCGCACGCGTTGATAGAAGAGGAGCGCGAAGAGTTTGGATACAAAGCGCGAACGCTCGACTGGTGGGATTATTGGATCAACGTGCACATTCCCGCGCTGCGGCGATGGACTTATCCTTTGATCGAGGGAAGGCCGCTGGAGGCGCGTCCAGCACGGAGTTTGCAGAACGGAGAAACGGTGAAGACCGGCACCGACGGGGGAGCGTGGTGACGATTCTGCCTCAGGGGCTAAAGTCCGACGGATGCGCAGCGGCTTACGCGGCGCCTTCGGCCGGCTCGGGGCAGGTTCCTTGCGGACCGCTCTTCCGCATAAACATGCAGCGAAACATGAATGAGAAGTGGTGAATGGCGATATTTTTGACTGGATCTACCGGATACATAGGGGCGCACGTTGCGGCGAATCTGCTGCGCGACCATGGCGCGGCTTTGAATGTGCTGGTGCGGGCGCGGGATGTCAGCGAAGCGGAAAACCGCTTGTGGCAGGCGCTGCAATTACATCTTGAGTTTCCGCAGTTTTACGAGTATCTGCAGACCCGAATGCGCGTCTTCCGCGGGGATTTGACGGATCCGGGATTCGGACTGACGCGCGACGATTATGACCGGCTGGTACACACCAGTGATTCGGTGATTCATTGCGCGGCGTCGCTGAACCGGAAATCAGAAAAGAGCTGCCTAAACGTGAATCTTCGGGGCACGCTGGAGGTGCTGACGCTGGCGCGGCACGCCGAACACTATCACGGTTTGAGGCGCTTCAGCCAGGTGAGTACAGTTGCGGTCGCAGGGAAGCGGCAGAACGAGGTGGTGGGCGAAGACCGGTCGATCGATTGGGAGCGCTCGGATTACGATCCGTACGCTCGGACAAAAAAATTCTGCGAGCACATGATGCGCGTGCTTCTACCGGAGACGCCGAAGACGATTTTCCGGCCGAGCATCGTGCTGGGCGACAGTCGATATGCGGAGACAACGCAGTTCGACATGGTGAAGGCGTTTGTGTTCCTGGCTGGGCTGCCGGTGTTGCCGTTTCGTCCGAACGACAAGATCGATATCGTGAACGTGGATTTTGTGGCGGATGCGATTGCCACACTGCACCAAAAGGACCGGCCGGAGCACGACACCTATCATCTTTCGTCAGGGATCGGGTCGCAAACGTTTCGCCAAATCACCGCTGCGCTGGCCGCGGCACAGAACAAGCGGGCGCCGGTGTTTGTGCCGGTCGCGGAGAAGCCATTTTCGGGGTCGCTGAATCTTCTGGCAAACCGTAAAGGTCCGATCGGGAAAAGGGCTTCGCTGATGAAGGTATTCATGCCTTATCTGGTGTGGAACACTGTCTTCGATAACACCCGCGTCATAAGGGAGTTGGGGAAAAAGCCCGTGCCGTTTTCAGAGTACTGTTATCCGCTGCTGAAATTCAGCAGCGAAAACGAATTCGCGTATCGATACCAGCCCTGGCCAAGAGCAGCGGGAGGAACCGCCGCATGATGGACTTCATTCTGGAGGCTTGGGTCAGCAGTTCCATCGAACGCGCCAAGGCGGGATGGATGCTAGGCGCCGGAAAGCGCTGGCGGCCCGGTGAAAAGTTGAGATTACTGTTTGCGGGTTATAACGGTACGCGGAATATGGGATCCGACGTGCGGGTCGAGGAAATGCTGCGGCAGATCCGGCACATCCTTGGCGCAGAGCAAGTCGAGTTCAGCGTGATGAGCCAGAACTTCGATTTCTCGCGCGGATATTTCGAAGGCTCGAAGCAAGTGCATCTGCCGGACATTTTTCCGCCATTCCTGGCAAATGAAGTGCCACAGCACGACGGAGTGGTGGCGTGCGAGGGCTCGATGTTCAAGAGCAAGTTCGCGAATGCACTGACTACCATGATGATCGGGTCGCTGGGAATCGCGGCCGCACAAAATAAATTGTCCGTAGGATATGGAGCCGAAGCAGGACACATGGATCCTCTCGTGGCGAAAATGTGCGGGCGCTATTGCCGGAATTCATTTGTCATCACGCGCAACGAAGAGTCGCGGACCGTGTTGCGCGAGCTAGGTGTGCCTACCGAGTTAGGCACCGATACGGCGTGGACGTTCGAGCCGCGGCCGGCAGAGTATGGACAAAGCGTGCTGCGGAAAGTCGGTTGGGACGGGCGCACTCCGGTGTTGGTGGTGTGTCCGATCAATCCATTTGAGTGGCCGGTGAAGGCGTCGGTGGCGAAGTATGCGGTTCGCAGCTTGACGGGAGCCTATAAAGACAGCCATTACCGCACGGTGTATTTTCACAACTCCGGGCCGGCGGCGGACGAGGCCTATCGGAAATATTGGACCGCCATTGCGAGCGCGGTGGACGCATTCCGCAAAAAGAAAAATGTTTTCGTAATTCTGGCAGCGACCGAGCGACTGGATGCACGTCCGGCGAAGCGAATTGCCGAGAAGCTGGGCGGTGTGCCGGTGCTGACTTCGGACGAGTACAACATGTATGAAATGGTGAGCGTGCTGCGGGCGTGCCACATGATGGCGTCGTCGCGGTATCACGGTATTGTCACTTCGATGCCGGGGCTCGTGCCGTCGGCTGGAATCACCATGGATGAGCGCATCAGGAACCTGATGCGGGAGCGCGGCCATGCGGATTTGCTGATGACTGTGGACGACCCCGAACTCGAGGAAAAGCTGCTCGCGGCTTTGGAGAAACTCAGCTCTGACGGTGAAGCGATTGCGGATGGGATTGCACGGACGGTGGTAAGGAATTTGAAAGTGATGGCGCGCATGGGCGTGTATTTTGAAGAGGAAGTGCAAAGAAGATATCCGGAGTTTGAGACGCGCCGGGGAGAGTGGAGCTGGGAGGATTACCTGCCGCCGATGAGCGCGGGGCTGCATGCGTTAGTGACGGCTTACAGTTAGCCTTTCGAACGCATCTGTCTGGCGCTGTAAGGAACTGCTTAGCGCAGGTAACGCGAAGGTTCGCGTGGATCTCGAGGAGGAGAAATCTGTTCCTCATCGTTCGATTTTGTAATCCATATTGAGCACAGCGATTCCATTCATCGGGGAGATTTTTTCGCAACTGCGGGCGGCCGCGGATACGCCCATTCTTGCCGAAATTCATGAAGGCCAAATCACCGGTCTGACTGGGAATGAGTTGCTGGAACTCGTGCGCAAGGCCAGGACCTTCATTGCTTCGAAAAGCTTGAAGAAGGGCGACCGGTGCGGCTTGCTGGCAGGAAACAGCATTCGCTGGGTCGCGATGGATCTGGCGCTGACCGCGGAAGGCCTGATTGTTGTGCCGCTGTATTCTCGTCAGGCGCCGTCGGAATTGGTCGCGATGATGAAGGACTGCACGCCATCGCTGGTGTGCTGTGGCAATGCGGCCTTGCGGGATGCGATCTCCGGAAACTGGGCTGAGGCGCCGCAGCAGTTTCTGTTTGAGGAGATTTTCGCGGGAGTGAATGGAGTGCAGTTGGAGCGGCCGCAAGTGGGGAAAGATGATCCGGTAACGATTATTTACACCTCGGGCACCTCGGGCGAAGCCAAGGGCGTAGTGCTGACTGCGGCGAACGTGGGTTTCATGCTCGACCGAACTGCAGAACGATTGGGCGAGCTCATGTCAGGTTCAGCGAAGCAAGACCACGTCTTTCACTATTTGCCCTTCACGTTTGCCGCATCCTGGATTGCCTTGCTCACATTCCTGATGCGCAGGAGCCTGGTTACCATCAACATGGACTTGGCGAAGATTGCGAATGACATGAGGGCGGTTGAGCCGGATTATTTTCTGAATGTTCCGCAATTGCTCGAGCGCATGCGGCGGGCGGTCGACGAACAGTTGTGGCAGACAGCTGGAGTGGCGCAGGCGATCTATTCGCGAGCGAAGGGGGCATGGGCGCGAAAACAGGAGGGGCATCCGAAAGCGGGTGATGGGTTGTGGCTGGGCCTCGCCCAGAGACTGGTTTTTCCGGCGATACGGAAGAAGATGATCGGGAAGAATTTGAAGGCGCTGATTTGTGGCTCGGCGCCGCTGACTGTGGAAACGCAACTCTATTTTATGATGCTGGGGATCCGTGTGCTGCAGGTTTACGGGCTGACGGAGACAACGGCCATTTGCACGATGGATGATCCGAATCGCGTCGAGGTGGGGCGGGTTGGTCCGGCGATTCCGGGCATGGAAATGCGACTCGGAGAGAATGACGAGATCGTGGTACGTGGTCCAAACGTTTTTTCCGGCTACTGGAAGCGTCCAGAGCAGACAGCCGAGGCGTTGCGCGGAGGATGGTTTCATACCGGTGATCAGGGCGAAGTGAATGCCACGGGAAATTGGCGGATTGCGGGGCGGATCAAGAATTTGATCGTACTCGGATCCGGGCACAAAATCTCTCCCGAGCCGATTGAGAGTGCGATTGCCAAGCAATTGCCGGAGGCGCAGCAGGTAGTGGTAGTCGGAAATGGTCGCGGATATTTAGCGGCGATCGTAACCGGGCATGTGAAGCCTGAGGACGTACAAGCGGCGCTTGATGTGGTGAATCCTGACTTACCGCACTACAAGCAGGTACGCGCGTTTTTTGTGCGGGAGGAAGCATTCTCTATTGAGAGCGGCATGTTAACGGCGAACGGAAAGCTGAAGAGGGACGTGATCGCGGCGCGCATGAAGAATGAGATTGAGGAGTTGTACGGCGTGAGGCAGGCGGTAGAGTCCCGCGAAAAAGTTGTAAACTGCGAAGGACACTAAGGTGCACGAAGGAAAATCTGAGACAACGCTACTGGAGCGCGGCAGCGCAAACGCTTTGTCTTGGACAATCGCCGACGGCGTCATCGAGTTAGCGCTTCATCGGGAGCCTTGTAACGAGCTGGGATCCTCGTCGCTCGAGGAGTTTGAGAAATTTGCAACGGCTTTGCAGCTTATGCAGGCCGAGGCGCACGCGCTCATTGTTTATAGCGAGATCAAAGCAGGATTTTGCGCCGGTGCCGATCTGCGCGAACTGTATCAGCGGTCGCGGACGATGGATAAGTCCGAGGCTTTGAAGGGAGTGCGGGATTTTCTGGAGCGCATTCACCGGGTATTCAATCTGATTGATGCCGCGCCTCTGACTACGATCGCGGCCGTGCATGGAGTAACGTTCGGTGGTGGCTTCGAGTTGGCGCTGGCCTGCGATCTGATCATTGCGGATAAGATGGCGCGCTTTTGTTTTCCAGAGTTGAGATTGGGGTTAATTCCGGGGTTTGGTGGGATTCCGCGTCTGAAGCGGGATTTCGGGAACGCTATAGTACGGGATCTCTTGCTAACGGGGCGTAGTTTTAACGCAACCAAGGCGCAGCAGATCGGATTGGCGAGCCAGGTAGTGGGTGAAGGCGAAGCGTTGCGAGCGGCTCGGGCCACGGCGGCGCAACTGGGAAAGTTTGATCATGCCACGGCTGCGGCGGCAAAGAAATTTATCAAACCGATTCCGTTGGAGGAATTGCGAAGGGAGATCGATATGTTTTGCGAGCTGTTCGCACGTCCGGCAGTGGAAGCGGGTTTGCGAAAGTTTGTTGAGAGTACGGATGCGCAGCCTTATCTGCCGTAGCTGGTATTTAGTACCGAGCCAAGCAGATTCCTCACGGCTCGAAGCCTTTCAGAATGATATGACGTTTGACTATGAAAACTGCTGAAGAGACGCTCGATGAAATTCTGAAACTCGCCGCCGCGCACTTCAATGTGCCGCGGGAGAAGGTGCGTCCTGATGACGACTTCTTCAAAACACTGGGAATTAACAGCTTGCAGACACTCGATCTGCTGACCAAGCTGGAGAATCATTTTCGGGTCGAACTTCCGGACTATGAGTTGCAGGGAGTCTCCGATTTTCGTACGCTGGCGGGAAAAATTCAGGCGCGATTGTAGAACGTTTTTCATCAACCCAATTTCAAAAGGAACGGGTCATTCCCTCGGGAGCTAAAGCCCCTTGTGTGGGAGACTCGTAGCGGCCCGGCTGAAGCCGGGCCTTTCAAAGAAACATTCATAAATGCTGTAGTATTCCCTGCGCTCTTATCATCAACCTGTGCGGGTAGCTAACTCACCAACAGGGTTTTCTCCGTGTCTCCGTGCCTCTGTGGTGAAATAGTTCTGGAAATGCTTGATCTCCAAAAATATAGCTGTCTCGGAGCCGCGCTGCGCGATGCGCTGGAGCGCTTTGCGGGCGAGACCTGCCTGATTGAAGCGGATCGCGACCGGGAAAGGACGAGGCTTACCTACTCCGATTTCAAAGAAATCAGCATGCCTCTTGCGCGCGCTCTGGAGGATGCGGAGTTCGACGCGGAGGATCGGGCGGCGATTCTCATGACCAATCAGTCGAAGTGGCTGATTTCGGCGTATGCGATTTTCTACGCGGGCGGCGTGCTGGTTCCTCTGGATTACAAGCTGACGGCGGCGGAGCAGTTGCAATTGCTGGAGCACTCGAAAGCCAAGGTGCTCGTGGTGGAGTATTACCTTTGGCGGGCGATCACTCAATCGCCCGAGTTTCACAACATCAAAACCAAGCTGGTACTGGTGACAGAAGCGCCGCCGGCAGCGGAACTGGCAGGAGGATTTCGCTGGGAAGATTTTAAGCGCAAAGGCGCGCCGGATTTTGTTATGCGGCAGCGAGAGGATGTGGCGTGCATTGTTTATTCGTCGGGCACGGGCGGACGGACGAAGGGATGCGTTCTGACGCATGAAAATTATCTGGAGCAGTGCCGGGCCTTGACGGCGTGGTATCCATTCTGGCCAGGGGTGAGGTATTTGAGCATCCTGCCGACGAATCACGCGATTGATTTCATGGTGGGATTCATAGGGCCATTCGTCTGCGGAGCGTGTGTCGTGCATTTGCGGACACTCCGTCCGGAGTTTGTGCGGGACGCCTTTGTGCGCTACCGGATTACTTATGTAGCGCTCGTGCCCATGATCGTGAAGAATCTGGAGCGTGGGCTGCGGGCGAAGTTCGATGAACTGCCCGGTTGGAAGAGAGCGATGCTGAACCAAATGATCGCGCTCAACAAGACGCTAACGCGACGCAGACCGCTAGTGAAATTAAGCCGCATGCTGCTGCCGGGAGTGCATCGCGCGTTTGGCGGGCAGTTGCTGGCCGTGTTCACCGGAGGCGCTTTCCTTGAGCCTTCGACGATGCAGTTCTTCTACGATCTGGGAATTCCGGTAGCAAACGGTTATGGGTTGACCGAGGCGGGAACCGTGCTGACGGTGAACGATCTGAAGCCATTTCGCGCGGATACGGTGGGCAAACCCCTGCCGGGCGTGGAACTGCGGGTGCTGAGTCCGAATCATGAGGGGATTGGAGAAATTGCGGCGCGCAGCAAAACTGTGATGTCGCATTATCTCGATGACGCTGAGCTGACGCTGGAAACAATCGTCGAGGGATGGCTGTTGACCGGTGATTTGGGGCGCTTCGATAAGAGCGGGCATCTGCAGCTTTTCGGCCGGAAGAAGAACATGATCGTGACCGAAGGCGGGAAGAATATTTATCCCGAAGATATTGAGACAGTGTTCGACGGATTGCCGGTGAAGGAATATTGCGTGTTCGCGGCGAACTATGTGTGGCCGCAGAAGGGGTTAGGGGGCGAGATGCTCGTCATCGCGCTGCGGTTGGAGCAGAACCAGAGCTTCGACAGCAAACTGCTGGAAGAGATCGCCGCCCGCAACCGGCAATTGCCGGATTTCAAGCGCGTGGGTGGTTATGTGATCTGTGAAAGTGATTTTCCGCGGACTGCGTCGATGAAGACCAAGAGGCAGGCGTTGGCAGAGCAGATTGGAAAAACCGTGGAGCGGGGCGCGGTGGTGGAGTTGTGAGTGAGGGCCCGTATCTGGCCATCGTGAATCCTGCGGCGGGCGGCGGGCGCCGGCGCAAGATGCTTGGCCCGGCATTAGAACGGCTGAGGGCAGGCGGGATTGAAGTTGATGTGGCGGAGACCCGGGGCCCCCGCGACGCGACACGGATTGCTCGCGAAGCCTACGGCAGCGGACGGCGGAGATTTATCGCCGTGGGCGGCGACGGAACTTCCTACGAAGTTTTGAATGGACTGTTTCCGGAAGCGAGCGCGGGCGAGTGTTCGACCCTGGGGTTCTTACCGCTGGGGACGGGCAATTCCTTTCTCCGAGATTTCAGCGACCGCGGGGCGGAGCACGCGATTGAATCGCTGATCGCGGGAAGAACGCAGGCTTGCGACGTGCTGCGTCTGCGTCACCGCGGTGGAGTCAGCCACTACATCAATTTGTTGAGCGTGGGATTTCCCGCGGACGTGGCGACGTTGCGGTCGAGGCGCTTCAGCGGCCACGGAGAGTTGGGATACATCATCTCAATTTTTCTTGGGCTGGTCCGATTGAAGAGGCGTCCGTTTCCGGTGCGAGTTGACGGCGAGACTGAATTCGACCGGCGACGCTGCCTGTTTCTCACCTTTAACAACAGCAAATTTACCGGTGGCACGATGATGATCGCGCCCCAGGCCGAGGTGAATAGTGGGCGCATTGAATACGTTCGCTGGGGCGCGATTGGAAGGTTGGGATTAATAAGAAACTTGACCGGACTCTACGACGGCACGCACATCGAGCATCCGCTCGCTGAGCGCAAAGCCGTGCGGCGAGTGGAATTCGATTTGGACGCACCGGTGGATGTGATGGTCGATGGAGAAGTGCTGACCTTGCATTGTGAGGAGTTAGATGTCCTCCCAGGGGCATTGAACGTTGTGGCTTGAGCCCGTGGTATAAAAAGTGAAATCGTCTCGGAAGGGAATCATGTCAGAGGAGCGGCGAAAGCGGCAACAGGAGCGGGTGGCAAAGCCGGCGGCGAATTTAATGTCGCGCGACAGGCTGATTTGGGTTGGGATCGTGGGCGTGCTTATCGTGGCTTATGCGGCGTTCTGGTATCACAACAACCACCGCTACGATGGATTTGCGAAGTGTCTGGCATCGAAGCAGGCGAAGATGTACGGGCTGTACTGGTGTCCGCATTGTGCCGATCAGAAAGCCATGTTTGGAAAGGCGTTTCGGTATGTGCCCTACGTAGAATGTGCGATCAAAGGTTCGCGGGAACTTGCGCCTGCCTGCGCGGCAGCGGGTGTGAAGTTATTTCCAGCCTGGCAGTTTGGAACAAACAAGCCGGTCGAGGGGGTTTTCCCCATGCAAGAGCTCAGCGATAAAACTGGGTGCAGCTTGCCGTGACGGCGATCCAAGGTCAACCGGCTGCGGTCAATACAACTTCCGCGAATAACCGAATCTTGTTTGCGGTCATCGCAGCTTTGGCGGTGGCCGGGATTATCGTGTCTGGGGTGTCGCTGCAGCGGCACTATGCGAAATCGGCATCCGCGTTCTGCGACTTTGGAGAGAAATTTAATTGTGACATTGTGAACCGCAGCGAGTACTCGAGCGTGATGGGAATTCCGGTGGCAGCGATCGGGATCGCTGGGTACGGACTGCTTTTAATTCTTGCGACAGTTTATCGCTCTCGGCCGGAGACGCCAACGCGATTGCTGGCGACGGCGATTGCGGGGTTGGGTTTCGCGTTGTATCTGACCTATGTTGAAGGGTACGTGCTGACCACCTGGTGCATTTTGTGTTTGACTTCGCTGACAATGATTGCGGGGATCACGGTGTTGGCTGCAGTGGTGAAGGCGAGATCTTAAAGTATTAGAACCGATCTGCAGAGCCTTGATCATTAGGCGAAGCATGCTCTGATGGGAAAACTCCAAACCACCGAGAATGAAATTGCGCCGCCGATTCGCGCCGGTACTGCCACGGGCGATCTGCGGCTGCACGAATTTCGAAGCCGTATCTTCCGGAACACCCGTTTTCTGCGAGTCTGGCTTCCGCCAGGATACGACGATCCGGCGAATCAAGGCCGACGCTACCCAGTCTTCTATCTGAATGACGGTCAGAATCTATTTGAAACCGTATCAGCATTCGCCGGAGTCGAGTGGCAGGTCGACGAGACGGCGGATCGGATGATCCTCGAAGGCGTGGTGCCAGCGATGATTTTTATCGGAATCGATAACGCGGGCAAAGACCGGTTGCGCGAATATATGCCGCACTGGTCGATGCATCCCATGAGGCTGCGTGTGCGGGGACGGCATTATCCGGATTTCTTGATGAAGGAAGTGATGCCATTCGTGGAGCGAAATTATCGTGCAGCCACCGGACCGGACAACACTGGGCTGGGAGGATCGTCTCTGGGAGCGCTCATTGCTCTGTACACGGCGATGGTTCGGCCCGGAGTGATTGGACGATTGCTGATCGAGAGTCCGTCGCTGTGGGTTTCGAATCGGCAAGCAATCAAAGAGAGCCGCTCGGTGAGGATTTGGCCGGAACGAATATTCCTGGGAGTAGGGACCTCTGAGGCCGGTAGCGCTGAGCGCAGCCGGACGGTGGTCGACGATGTGCGAGAACTGGGGGCCATCGTGCGGCGAACGGTGCTGAGTGAACACCGGCTGCGGCTGGTAATAAGAGATGGAGCCGGACACAACGAGGCGGCGTGGGCAGAGCGATTCCCGGAGGCGTTGCAATGCCTATTCGGGAGCTAGGCTCGCGTGACCTGAGCGTTTTTCGCGACGGAGTCGCTGAGATACGTAGGAAATCTCTCTTGAGAGCCGTTCTTCTTCTGTGCACTCCGTGCCTCTGTGGTCATCGAGGTTTCTAAGTTAATCGGAAGTCAAGGGGCAAATTCTTTCCTGCTGAATTTCCATATCCCGAACAAGATAGCGGCCATCACTGGGACGGAAAGCTGGAAGTGTGTCCAGCGCGCGAGTGGGCCGAGCAGAGGAAGTACGAAGGCGAGATAGAGCAGGAGTTTCAGATGAGGCGTGGCGGAATTATTCGGCGGGGTGACGATCCAGTCGCAGAGAAGCAGGAACGCGGGGGCGAGAATGACGAGGTCGTAAACCGTGAGATGCGGGGCGAGCAGTACAGTGGCTAAAAGCAGCGCCGAAAAGCGTAAAGAGAGATCCAACCGGCTGCGCCATATAAGAACGGCCAAGGCGGAAACTAATACAGCACTGATGAGGTAAAGCACGAGAGAAACGGAAGACCACGGGACGAGCATGCTCCAGAAGGTGCGCAGAGAATGGGTTTGGTAGAGTCTTGGCTCGAGCAACGATAGCTGCTTCGGTACCTTAAGCAGGATGTGGATCCATTCGCGAAGCGGGCCGGGACCGTAGTATAGCCATGCTGCCGTCAACTGGGTGAGGGACGAGAGAAGCGCGCCCACAATAACCCTCCAACGAAGGGTGAATAAGAAGGCGATCGCTGCAGCCACAGCCAGTTGAGGCTTGAAGATGAGACATCCCAATGCAAGCCCGGCGAGGAATTCACGCTGGGCGCGAAATGCCAAGAAGGCGAGAGTGAAGCAGGCAAGGGCTAAAGCGGAAGTTTGTCCCCAAGCAATGAGGTGCCAGAAAGCAGGCAAGGCGAGCGCGAGAATCAGAACTGTAAGTTTTTGGTTGTGCAGGTTGGGGCAGTTGCGCCAGACGGCGTAGCAGCACAGGCCGTAAATGAGGGAACTCAGAGCAAGCCAGAGAATCAGCGCCCACGAATAAGAAAGTTGGGCAAAGGATGCGAAGAAAAGCGAAACTTGCGGCGGATACAGCGGTAGATAGTAGATGCCAGTGGCAGAGGGAACACGCGCCGCCGCGATTGCGGATTGGGATTGAGAATTGTAAAGATCGGCGCCACAGTGAGCGACTGCGAGCGAACCGAGAGTATAGAAATGGAGAAAGTCCGTGCCCTTGAGATTGCCGGCACGATCGAGCAGGCCGGGTGTGGTTATGTTCCAGACGTAGACTGACCAAAGGCAGAGCGCGAGGATCAGGCCGTGGGCGCGCAGGCGGCGGGTCGTGAGCCAGTCAGCGGGATTGATTCGATTTGCCATGAAACTCGCCCATGATAGCGGACTGACGACTTCACCGGAGCGGCATCGGCTCGACCTTGTTGTCGGAAGTAGGACTGAAGATCCCAAGATTCTGCCTTCTTACCAGAAGGAGAGGAAAAAGGAATGGCAGAAAAAGGTACAGCACTGAAGGCAGCAACAGGATGCGGCTCGACGGGTAGGAGCGAGGGGAAAACAGGCACAATAGAACAGCTGAGGTAACTGAAGGCCAGCCTATTGTGGCGATGAAAGCGTAACGAGCCGGAGTTCGCAGACTGCTCCAGTCGCGAACAACAATCATCGCTGGCAAAATCAACAGCAATTGATTGAAAGGCGGAAACAAGGGCATGGTCAGCATGGCGGCAATGAGAAATATTGCCAGCGTCATGGTGAACTGGCGTGAATCGCCGGCCGCTTTTCGAGTTTTCCAAGCCAGCGCCAGAAGGCCAATGATTACCGCTCCTGCAAGTATCTCTCCCGGTTTGTGGCCCAGCGCCAGTTCGAATAGCGGAGGGCGAAAGGTGTATTTTTGGTACGCTTGAGTCCCTTCGACAAAGTAGCGTAGCCATCCGGGCAAGAGTAGTTCTCCCGCTGCTACTAGCGCGGCTAACGTTGCGGCAAAGCCTGCCACAAGTCGCCATCGTTTTTGCCGGTCACCCACCGCCCAACACAGGAACCAGACCAGCGGTAGAAACAGCATCTGGGGTTTGATCGTCGAACAAGCGAGCACTACGCCAGCAGTCCACAAGTGATTCCGGGATACGCACCACGCAGCCAGGGCCAGCAGGCAGCCTACTAGCAAGCCGAGTTGGCGAAGGCGCAATCCTTGTATGATCGGCGGGGCACTGAGAACGAATAGCAGAACTGCGACAACGATTGGCCAAGGTGGACGCCAGCGCAAAGTGTCGAACCACAAGAGCACGCTGATGGCAGTTAATGTCGCAAGCACGAGCAGCGCACACGTCTGCGTTTCGACGAAACTCAAGTGAACCGTGGGAGCCAGCAAGAATGTCACATACACGGGATAGGCAAAACGCTGTTCGTCGACCGGGGTTTGGCCCGAACTCTCAGGCTCCTGGACAATGATGCGCCCGTAGAATGCCATTTGAATTTCATGGCTAACCTCCGGCGAATATGGATTCCGACCGTAGAGCAGAAGGTCTCGCGTGCCAACCCACGGGGAATAAAGATCGCCGAGTTCGGCTTTCAGGGGGCCAACCTCAACGTTTTCGTAGTGCTCCCACTGCCCCAGAATGCGGAGGGCGTAGAGCCAGGTCACGCCGCTCACGGCCAAGCTCAACAGAAGCCAGAGTCGAATCTTCATTTCCGGTTGCGACTCCGAAGAATTCAGAGCAATGCCGCTCCAGAAGTGTAGCAAAGCCATGCCCCGTAGGCTGTTGCTTAGATTTGGGCTGCAGCAAGGCCGTCCGGGTGCAGCCGTCCGCTGCAGCATTCAGAGAGAAGTCGGTTGGATCGGAGCCGCTCGGCACAGCAGAAGCAGGGAACCGAAAGCAGCGAACGGGAGTGCGAGGCTGGCAACGAGCGGGAGCGACCACAGGGACTGTGACTGCCGCAGCGCGGAAGGCATGAAGAGAAGGACGAGAGCGAGGAGCCACGGGAGAAATCCGAATCCCAAGAATACGGCGGCGGTGAAACAGGTCAGAGGGGTGGTTCGCCAAAGGTCTTTCCAATGGAGAATCATTAGAAGGACGACGGGAAGAACCAAAACGTGGTTGAAGGGCGGAAGGACGCTGGGAACAATCAAAACGGTGAGGGTTAGGGCGAAGCACAAAGCGATGGCGAAAGTACGGGAGTTCGCAGGCTGGCGCCGCGCCCGCCAGCAGAACTGAGCTGCGACCAGCAGCGCGGAGATACTCACGATCCATGCGAATGTTGTTGGGAGAAGAACGCCGAGAAGAGATGTAGCTCCGGTGTAGTCGGCATAAGCCCGGAGCGCTGCGGGATAGCGCAGGAACCATCCGGGCAGGAGATATTCCGACCCGAGGGTAAGAGCGCCGAGAGTGGCCGCAAATCCTCCCAGAAGAGAGCGACGGTGGCGCCAGTCGCCGCAGACCCAAAGCGCGAACCATGCTATGGGAAGCGCGGAGAGTTGCGGCTTGATGGTGGCAAGGGCGAGCAAAGCTCCTGCCAGGAAAAGTTGTCCCGAAACGACGGACAAGGCTGCGGCGGATATGAAACATGAAACCAGTAGGGCCAGCTGCAGAATACTGACGCCCTGCAATACCGGTATGCTGCTCAGAAGCATGAGGAATAGGACAGCCAAGGCGGTGAGGGACAGGTGAAGGCGGAAGAAGCGAAGCCACAGAAGTGCGCTGCCGACGGTGACAGCGGCCAGGAACCACCAAAAAACGATACGCACTGTGGGGAAATCCAATTTAACGGTTGGGGCAAGCAGAAAGACGACGTAAAGAGGATAGGCAAATCGCTGTTGATCGCGCGGCTCTCCGGGGCGGGAGGGATCGAGGAGTTTGCCGTAAAAGGCGATTTGGATTTCGTGCGAGACTTCGACTCCGTAAGGATCACGATGGTGGAGGAGAAGTTCGCGGGCACCATACCATCGCGAATAGAGGTCGGAGAGAGCTTTTGCCCTGAGCTTGTCCGCATTGGGTCTAAGCGCATAAGTAATGTGAGGCAGGCGGTTCCAGTAAAACCACATATTGGCTGAACAGAGCAACGCGACGAACACTAGCGAGGGTCTCCCGAGCCGAACCTTCATTTGCCTCGATCACCTCGGAAAGTATCTTCCGCTGGCTTCGCCCACTTGGAACAAACTGGTGCAGACATCCTGAAAGCCGGAGCCGCAGGGATGACAGCGGGATCGCTATCCAGCTGAGGGCCTTGGGCCAAGCCAGGTTCAGTCTTCCGATGCGCGTTCCGCGAGCATTTTATCTCTCCGCGGCCTCGCGATCGTCTGCTTTCTGAAATAATCCATCGACGATCTGGATCATCTCGTCGTCCACGACGCGGTTTCGCGAGATGGCCTCGGCGAGGCGAATTGAGACGATTTTGTTGGCGCGCAGGGCGGCCATATGTCCGAATTCGCCGCGGTGCACCATGTCGATGGCGCCGAGGCCGTAGCGCGTGGCGAGGACGCGGTCGAAGGCGCTGGGAGAGCCGCCGCGCTGAATATGTCCGAGGACCACGGCGCGAGTTTCATACTTAGTGCGCTTTTCAATTTCGCGAGCGAGGATGTTGGCGATGCCACCGAGTTTGACATGGCCGAATTCGTCCTTGCCCATGTCTTGCAGGACGGGAGATCCGTGGCCTGGCTCGGACGAGAATTTTGCGCCCTCCGCTACGACCACAATGGAGAAATATCGTCCGCGCTCATGGCGCTGGCGGATGGAATCCGCAACTTTGTCGACATCAAAGGGACGTTCGGGGATGAGAATCACGTCAGCGCCGCCGGCGATGCCGCTGTAGAGGGCGATCCAGCCGGCATCGCGACCCATCACTTCCACCACCATCACGCGATTGTGAGCTTCGGCGGTGGTGTGCACGCGGTCGAGGGCTTCACAGACGATGTTGCAGGCGGTATCAAACCCAAATGTGTAGTCGGTGCCGCCCAGATCGTTGTCGATGGTTTTGGGGACGCCGACGACCTTGACCCCGCTCTCGTGGAGCTTTTGGGCAACCGAAAGAGTGTCGTCTCCACCAATTGCGATTAGAGCTTCGATGTGATTTTTCTCGAGGGTAGCCATACAGCGATCGATGCCATCAGGCCGTTTCGAGGGGTTAGTGCGAGAGGTCCGCAGGATAGTCCCGCCGCGAGGAAGAATACCGCCGACGACGTCAAGATCGAGAGGCATACTGGTGTCGTCGATCACGCCGCGCCAGCCTTCTAAGAAGCCAATAAATTCGTCGGAGTAGGTGAAAATACCTTTGCGCACCACGGCGCGAATCACCGCATTCAGGCCAGGACAGTCCCCTCCGCCGGTCAACACACCAATCTTCATGGTCTACTCTCCATGGTGGAATCAGACAATATTCCCTAGGATGCACGCCGGCGCGGGATGTGCCTGCGCCCGGCCCGAAACACGGGATCCGCAAGTCTCCGGGAAGGAACAGATTATCATTAATCGGAGACTGTGCTGGCGGCATTTAGTGTGAACCGCGATGTTTTCATCGCTCATCATTCATCGCTCGAGGATTTCTTTGTAGACATTCAATGCGACCTTCCTCGGCTGGGTGGGCAGCAGCGCGTCAGCGTGCTGGGTTGAATTGCCGACGACTCCCATTTGGCCGATGCGGATCATGCCCTTGCCGAAGTCGGCAAATACTGGTACCAGCATAGCGAAGTGGTCATCGACTTCACTTTGTGTGACGGCCATGTGTAACTTCACTTTGCCACCCTCAACGGAAGTGGTTTGGTATTCGAATCGGTATCGCGGCACCTGTGTACCATAGACCCATTCGTCAAAAAACCAGTTCAAACGGCCATTCTTCTGGAAGTCCATTAACTTGGTCATATGTTTTTCTGCAATGGCCTTGAAGGATTCCGTAGTTGCTGGCCTCTCGCGATGACTCTCGACAAAGTCATGCATCATGGCAATAAAGTCCTTGTCCTGGTCTGTGTCCGCGGTGCTACGCATCATCGAACGCAGCATTTGCAGAACATACGCACCCTTGGGATAGGTGACGTTCTGGTACGCGCTTCCGGTGCGAGGAGATATTAGGCGCGTCCCCATCCAAAGAGGACCGGCGTCGTTGGGAGCTACACCATAATTATTCTTCTCCAGAATGCGCTGACGCAGGCGCTCCCAAAATTCGATGTAGTCTTTCCGCCAATCGCCTGCCACCGCCTGCTGTAGAAACAGGCCAGCGGAAAACTCCGCGAAGCCTTCTGACAGCCACTGGTCGTGGTAGGATGCCCAACCCACTGCATGACCCCACCATTGATGAGCGACTTCGTGAGGCGTCACTTCCTGTACGAAACCGGTAAACTTGCTGTTGATTTGCCCAAAGAGCATCCATCGCTGTGTCGAATCGGTGTAAGCGGAAATCGGAAGATAAACCAGGTTCGGCCAGGATTGGCCAAAATTAAAATTCGGCTGCTCCGTGATGTAGATTTCGTCGTAAGGACTTCTGCCGAAATACAGAGTGCAAAGCTCTAACTGTGCGCGGGTTTGTTCAAGGGCAAATTTCGTCATGCTGCGCGGAGCCATGGACTCCAGCGCACGATTTCGACGAAGGTTGTCGGGCAACTCGCTTAAGTAGTAGCCGGAAATCTTATAGTTCGTGATTGTATCCGGCAGGTCGAGCTTCTGATATTCGCCGTAGTTAAACCCAGCTACGGCTACTGGGATCGGTGTGATCCAGTGGCTAACGGCCAGGTCTTCCTCATTCGATTCGGACTGTAGTCTGCCAACACTTATGACTTTGTATTTCCTGGGAACCTTGAACGTAAGATCGTAAAGAGACTTTTCGCCAAATCCGTTGAGATTCGGATACCAGGAAGTGCGGGCGCCGACGTAGAAGCTCCCCTCCCCGGCCTCTTCGAGTACTTTGTCGCCTGCGTACTCGATATGGATCGACTGTTCTTTGCCGAGTGGCGAGGCTTGGGGGAGAATCGCATAAAACGAGCCGTCTTCCTTGCGGCTTTCCTGAATGAAGTAGAGGTTCTGACCCTGGTCGTCGGTAACACGTGAAACTCGAAGATTGGGCAGCAAACCGAACTTGAGCACTCGCTCCCCTGGGACCAGGGGCTCGAAGGTGATGGTTGCGCTGCTGAACAGGTGCCCATTTCTGGCGATGATGGTTTCGATCGTGTAACGGTGTGTGGCAAACAGCCGGCGATCTTCGGCGGAATTTGCCGTGTGGTCGGAGTATTCAGATTTCAGGTGCGAAAGATACCAGACCCCATCCTCCATTCCTTCCGGATCGCAGTTGATTAGGGCGACCTCCTCCGGCGAGTCCAGTTGCGGCACCGCGCCCACTCGAGTCCTTACGAAGAAACGGAGATCCTTGTGTTTCTTGCCGCGGAGATAGGCATTGAAGAATTCCGGGTGTGAGGGATTGTAGAGTGCCGCCAGAAGGTCGGCATCCACGTTATCCATGGTCTCGCCCTGTAACAGATACTGCGTGAAGCCGAGCGTTTGCTCGTGACGCTGTCGCATGGTCTCACGCCAGTGGTTGAAAACGGCGCCCACATCGGGTGAGGGTTCGCTTCTATCGCCAAGTCCGGGAACGAGTTTCTGGTAAGCTCCACGGGTAAATCGGAAAACCGCTGCCGTGAAGTCTTCGTTAAACTCGACCGCACCGGTACGTCTGTTTAGCTCGCGGGCGTCGAAAGGGGTTACAGGCTTGAGATTGAAATGTCCTTCGCCGATGAAGATGGCCCCGGTCATGATCCCATTTACCGGGCTCAGTATGGTGAGCGTCCCCTTTTGAAATTGGAATGTGGCGGCGTCCCATTGCAAAGTAAAGTTCTCAATGCGAAACGTGTCCCCGAGGCCGACTGATCGCAGTTGCCGGTAGGCGGGATCGGAGTTAACAAAAGCCAAACTCTTACCCGTAACCGAGATGCTTACCTTCTCATTGGCAACGCTTAGGATGAGTTGCAGTTGGACGGGTCCGTGCAAATCCACGGTCTTTACCACAGGCTCGAAGCCCTCCCGCGTGACCTGCACCGAATATGTTCCCGGTTTCAGCTCAGGCGATGCGAATTTTCCCAGCGCGTCCGACGAAAGCACAACTGGCTGACCCAGCAAGGCTCCGGTGATCTCGACCCGCGCTCCTACGATGACAGCGCCCGAGGAGTCTTGAACGGTTCCGGATATTGTTTCTGCGCGGAGCCAAGTGGGTCCCAGCAAACACGCCAGAAGAAGCAGCACAGTATTCAGAAGGGAGAAGAAACGCCCTCGGGGTGCTGCAGCGGCGCAATGCATAATGCGGCAAATATAGCAATATTCCGCATGGTCCGCTTGGGCGGGCATTGCGGATTACGACCATCGTGACCCGCATCCTGGCCTCGGGGGCCGATGGCGACGCGAATGGGGTTGCCTCTTTTGTGTCTCACCTTCATTTTTTATTGACAAGATTCGGGTCTTCAAGCGAGACTCTTCGGTAGTCAGTTCCCCCCAAATTCTCTCAATTCCTTTGATTGGCTCCATCGCAAAAACCCGGCCTGGCAGAGTGGGACGGCAAACCGATCGCATTTCGCGATTTACCGGTAAGTCGAGGAAAAAATGAAAACGTTAGTGTCTTTTCTGCTGAGATTTGTTTCACTTCCCCTGGTGTGGTTGACCCTGTTTGTCTCTCCATCGGTTGCGCAGGTTTATACCGTCACGGATTTGGGCACATTTCCCAAGGGTACGTTCAGTTTTGCGGCCGGAATTAATTCGTTCGGTCAAGTCGCCGGCTCGGGGGATATCGACTCCGAACATGGGCATGCTTTTCTCTGGACTCGAACTGGCGGAATACAAGATTTGGGAACGCTGCCGGGCGGGCAAAGTTTCGCTGCGAGCATTAACGATCTAGGCCACGTGACGGGAGGGTCCTTCCTCAACGAGGCGTTTACCGGTGCCTTTTTATGGACACCGACGGCCGGGATGAAGGCCATCGTGAATGTAGGGGAGGGCATCGGGGGGCTGTCGATTAACGATTTTGACCATGTAGTGGGATCGGCAACGCTCGAGCCTGAGGCATTTTTGTGGACACCAAGCCGTGGCGATCTCGATCTAAATACGATTCTCGGCGGATTCGGAAGCGTAGCCAATGGCATCGACGATTTCGGGCGTGTGGTTGGTTACTATGAAGACGAGACCGGTCTTATTCTGACTGCCTATTTGTGGAGACAGGACTTGGGTGTTGAAAACTTAGGCGAAGGTCAGGCGAGTGCCATCAACCTTGTCGGTAATGTGGTTGGGACAAACGCAGCAGGGCACGCATTCTTGTGGACGAAAAGTGGCGGAATGCAGGATTTGGGTACTTTGCCCGGCGATCAGGAAAGTTCTGCGGCGGCGATCAACATTTTTAGCCACGTGGTGGGCACGTCTATCTCAAACACAGGTTCGCGCGCTTTCGTCTGGATACCGGGGAGGGGAATGCGAGATTTGAACACGCTGATACCCGCGGATTCGGGCTGGACTCTCCTGAGCGCCGTAGGAATTAATTTGTCCGGACAAATTGTTGGCAACGGCGAGATTAACGGCCAATCTCATGCTTTTCTTCTGACGACAAGAGAGGCCGGCTCGGCGAGGTAGATGTTGGTTGAAATACCGGCAAACGTGCCTATCGGGAGTTTGCTGCCTTGCAGGACGTGATGTAACGTAACCTTCGCAAACTTAGCTCTTGAGGCCGATGGCGGCAGCTTCCATTTGGTCGTGAACTTGTTCCGCGCGACCGAGAGCGGCCTGTACGTTGTCGCAGATGTTCTCTGCTCCTACCACTTCTTCAAACTCCGCTTGATGGATGAGGCTGGCGGGTTGCTGGCGTGCGCCGCACAGAATCAGCGTTCGATTGCTGGCGTGCAGTTTTCGGGCAACTTCTTCGATCGCGAATAGTCCGGTAGCGTCGAGTGCGGTCATGTTGCGGAGGCGGAGTACGACCACCGGCGGCAGCGTGTGCAGGTTTTCGGTGACGACGGAGATTTTGTCGGTGGCGCCGAACAAGAACGGACCGTGGATGCGGAAGATGGTGACGTAGTAAGGAATGTCCTTATCCTGCAGAATGTGCATGCGGCCGTCCGCGACATATTCCTCGGTGACCTCGGAAACCGTTGTGGTAGCCGCTACACGGCTGATGAAGAGCAGCGCGGCCAGGATCATGCCGGCTTCGACCGCGACGGTGAGGTCGGCGAAGACTGTGAGAGCGAAGGTGACAAGCCACACGCTGATGTCGGTTTTGGTCAGTTTCAGCAGTTGCGGGATCTCAAGCCACTCACCCATGTTGTAGGAGACGACCATGAGAATTCCGGCCAGCACGGCCAGCGGCGCGTGGCTCACCCATGGCGCGGCGAACAGCAGGATGCAGAGCAGCGTAAGCGCGTGAATCATTCCCGCGACCGGGGACTGAGCGCCAGCGCGAATGTTGGTAGCGGTGCGGGCGATGGCGCCAGTGGCAGGAAGACCTCCGAACATGGGGGAAACGACGTTGGCTACGCCCTGGCCGATGAGCTCGACATTGGGGTTGTGATGGTCGTTGCTCATACGGTCGGAGACCACCGCCGACATGAGAGACTCGATTGCGCCCAGCATAGCGATGGTGAAGGCGGGGCCGAGCAAGCCGTGGATAAGGTCGGATCGGAAGTGGGGCATCACAAAGTGGGGTAGTCCGGCGGGAATTCCGCCGAAGCGGGAGCCGATGGTTTCCACTGGCAGCTTGAACAGAACAACGGCTGCGGTGCCGAGCAGGAAAGCGACGATCGCCCCGGGGATGCGGTTCGAGACCACGCGGCAGAGGATAATTACCACCACTGTTCCGGCGGCCAGCGCAGTCGCGGTGTAGGAAAGCGTGTGAAAGCTGGCAGCCAGGGCTTCCATGCGCAGCCAGAAGACGCCGGGAACTTTGGTCAGCTGTAAACCGAAGAAATCCTTTACCTGAGTGCTGGCGATGAGGATGGCAATGCCGTTGGTAAACCCGATGACGACGGGACGGGGAATGAACTTGACCGCCGTACCCAGGCCGGCGATGCCCATGATCATCAGCAAAACTCCGCCCATCATCGTGCACATGAAAAGGCCATCGACGCCGTGAACTGCGACGATGCCCGCGACGACTACCACGAAAGCGCCGGTGGGTCCGCCGATCTGGGTTTTCGAACCGCCCAGCGCGGAGATCAGAAAGCCGGTGACGATGGCGCAGTAAATACCGGCCTGCGGCGTCAGCCCGGAGGCTATGGAAAACGCCATGGCCAAAGGCAATGCGACAAGGCCGACTGTGATGCCGGCGACAAGATCGTGTAGAAATCTATTGGTGTTGTAGTCCCGTAGACAAAGGACAGATTTTGGGAGCCACCGTTCCTCTAGGAAAATACGCCCCATTTTCTTATTATGCAGCAGGGATCGGCAGAAAAAAAGAATTCAGAAGAAAGACGAACGCACTAAGGAACATGACCGCGCGACGATAACCTGCCTCGATAGCATTGCGTCAGAATGCAAGTTTCGTCACAATGCTGCACTGGATTGAACCGAACGAAGATGAACCGTATGAACAAGACTCTGGCAATTCTAGGTTGGGGTTCGGTTGCGATTTTCGGCGCTGTCGCCGTTGGTGCAATCGCAGTGCGACGCGGCGAGCCGATCAACGCGCTGTGGCTGGTGGTGGCGGCGACCTGCTGCTACGCGCTGGGCTTCCGCTTCTACAGCAAATTTATTGCGGCAAGAATTCTCGCTCTCGATGGCTTGCGGGCGACTCCGGCGGAGCGACTGGAGAATGGCCGTGACTTTCTCGTTACCAATAAGTGGGTGGTCTTCGGGCATCACTTCGCGGCGATTGCAGGTCCCGGCCCGCTAGTGGGGCCGGTGCTGGCGGCACAGTTTGGTTATCTTCCGGGGACCATGTGGGTACTGGCGGGCGCCGTGTTTGCCGGCTGCGTGCAAGATTTTGTGATTCTGCTCTTCTCGGTGAGGCGCGATGGAAAATCACTGACCGAAATGGCCAAAGACGAGATTGGACGCGTTGGAGGATTCGTCGCGTACGTGGCCGTCATCTCGATTCTGATTATTCTGCTGGGCGTAGCTTCGCTGATCGTGGTGAATGCGTTGAAAGCCAGTCCGTGGGGCTTATTCACGATTGCAATGACCATGCCAATTGCCCTGCTCATGGGCGCTTATTTGCGGCGCATTCGTCCGGGGAAGGTGCTCGAAGTATCGGCTCTTGGTTTCGTTTTGGTGTTGGCCGCCATCTGGGGTGGCCAGTATGTTTCACAGAGTGCGGCACTGGCTCGAGTCTTTACGCTGAGCGCGCCCGCGCTGGCGATTCTGATTATGGCTTACGGATTTGCCGCGTCTGCGCTGCCGGTATGGCTGCTGCTGGCGCCGCGGGATTATTTGAGTACCTTCGTTAAGTTGGGAACGATCGCGCTGCTGGGAGTGGGAATCGTTGTTCTGCATCCTACATTGCACATGCCGGCGCTGACCCGGTTTGTCGACGGCACGGGGCCGGTATTTGCGGGAAAGGTGTTTCCGTTTGCCTTCATCACGATTGCCTGCGGAGCGATCAGCGGATTTCATTCTTTGATTTCGAGCGGTACAACTCCGAAGCTGATTGCCCGCGAAACCCAGACGCGTATGGTCGGCTATGGCGCGATGATGGCGGAGTCGGCGGTCGCGGTGATGGCGATCATTGCGGCATGCGTGATGCAGCCGGGAGTTTATTTCGCCATTAACAGTCCGGCCGGCATTGTGGGGCAGGCCCCTGCCGCGGCGGCTGCGACAATTTCCAGTTGGGGTTTCCCCGTGACTGCAGCGGACATGCAGGCCCTGGCGCACGCAGTCGGCGAGCAGACACTCTACAACCGTACCGGCGGAGCGCCCGCGTTCGCCGTGGGCATGGCGCACATTTTCTCGCACAGCCTCGGTGGCGAAACGCTGATGGCGCTGTGGTATCACTTTGCCATCATGTTCGAAGCGTTGTTTATTCTAACTGTTCTCGATGCGGGCACGCGGGTGGCGCGCTTCATGGTGCAGGATGCACTCGCGCATATATATAAGCCGCTCGGCCGGACGAGTTGGTATCCGTCGATTCTGGCGACCAGCGCGTTGATTGTTGGGGCCTGGGGATATTTCCTGTGGCAGGGCGTGAAGGATCCGCTCGGCGGAATTAATTCGTTGTGGCCGCTCTTCGGTATTTCTAATCAACTGCTGGCGACGGTCGCATTGTGCGTGGCGACAACGATCATTATTAAAATGCACCGGGCGAAGTATGCGGCGGTCACTTTGGTGCCGCTGACCTGGCTGGTTGTCGTCACGTTTACAGCATCGTGGCACAAGCTGTTCGATCCGAATCCGCGAGTAGGCTTTCTGTCCCAAGCGCAGGCACTTGCCGCGGGTCCTCCGACCGGCGCGACGTCGAAGCTTATCTTCAACAACCGGCTGGATGCGGCAGTTACGGCAATACTCGTGGTGATGGTGACGCTGGTTTTGGTGGAATCCGGGCGGCAGTGGTTAGGAATTCTAAGTGGGGCAAAAGAAGTGCGAATGAAGGAGTCGCCGTTCGTGAGGACGAGGTTGGTGGAGGAGCAGGGATGAAGCACGCCACCGCAGCGATGCGCCATTTTATGGCGACAATGCTTGCGACGTTACGAGAGATTTTTGATGAAGCCGCGTATGCGCGGTTTCTGCGACAGGCCGGCGTGGCGTCGTCGAGCGAGGCATATGCCGCTTTCCGGCGCGAATTCGAAGAGGCCAAGGTGCGGCGGCCGAAGTGCTGCTAAACGCCTTCCCTGGGACTGTTTACAAGTGCAGCGCAAGTCCTAGGATTCGCATCGTTTCCGCGCTACACTGCACTCACATGCGAGTTCTGGGCATTGACTGCGGCGGGGCGTACACCGGGTTTGGTGTAGTGGAGATGCATTCCACTGGGCGGCTCGTATGCCTGACGTGCGGCGCGATCAAGCTGTCAACACATGAGGCGTTGACGCGGCGGCTATCTCGCATCTATGACGAACTCGGCGTGCTCATCGGAGAGCACCATCCGGATGAGGTGGCGATTGAAGGAATCTTCTACGCCTTGAATGTGAAGTCGGCGTTGAAGCTAGGCCAGGTGCGTGGAGTCGCGATGCTGGCTGCAGCCACGGCCGGACTCGAGGTCGCGGAATATTCGCCGTTGACGATCAAGTCGTCCGTGGTGGGATATGGGCGAGCCGAGAAACACCAGGTGCAGCAGATGGTGACACGATTGCTTGGATTGGCTCAGCCACCGGAGCCGATGGATGCCTCCGACGCTCTGGCGATTGCTATCTGCCACCTGCATACAGCAGGCACGCTCGAGCGGCAGAGGGTTGTGGTGGGGGGATGATTCGGGCTTCGATCGTTCGTGCTTACCTTGGCCGAGGAACACATCGCTGGATCGCGGTTTGTTTACTCGCGCTGGCCGGGCTCTCGCCGGTATTAATGACTCAGCAGGCGGCACGCGGCGGTGCGGCCTCGCCTGCGACCGTCATGTTCACGCTGGATTTTCCTCAGTCGAATCCCGAGCACTATTCCATTTCTGTCGACGCGGCCGGGCATGTGCGATACGAATGCACCGGAAAGTTAGTGGAGGATTCCGAGGAGCAAAGCTACAGCACCGAATTCGAGGTTTCCGCCGGAGGTCGCGAAAAGATATTCGAATGGACAAAGCAGGCACATTATTTCGCGGGGGATATTGACTCGAAAAATCGCAAGTTAGCGTTCACGGGGACCAAAATCCTTAGCTTTCAAGATGGCCAGCACTCGAATACCGAACGGTACAACTATTCGAATCTGGCTCCGGTGCAACAGTTGACGGCGTTTTTCCAAAGCATGGCAGAGACGCTGGAATATGGGCGTAGGCTGTCTTATTATCACCACTATCAAAAGCTGGCGCTGGATGAGGAGCTAAAGCACATGGAAGCCCAGGCCAGGAACAGCGAACTCAGCGAGATACAGGGTGTGGCGCCGGTTCTGCGGGAGATTGTTGAGGATCCCTCGGTGATTAATGGAGTGCGGGCCCGGGCTCAGGAGTTGATGCAGATGGCGAGCAGCGGTGCCGCCAGGCGTTGACGGAGTGGACCAGAAAGTAGTGACAACTCGGCGCCCGCAACGTGTTCTAATTAGGCAAGAACGTCTAGGAGTTCCCTATGTACAAGCCACGAGTCTATGCGCTTGTTTACGCGATCGTTGTTTACTCGGTTGCTGGTATGGCTTTGGCCGGCGTGCTCTCTGCGCTGCCCGCCTTGGCTGAATCGCAGGCACGCATTGTTCGCTTGAGCGACGTGAAAGGCACAGTACAAATCGACAAGAACTCGGGACTAGGATTTGAGAGCGCTTTTGCGAATCTTCCAATCACACAGGGGACGCAATTGCGCACGCGCGACAACGGCCGTGCGGAAATTGAGCTTGAAGATGGCAGCACGCTACGCATCGTTCCGAATACAACCGTCGAGTTCAGCCGGCTGGGATTGAGCGACGAGGGCAAGCGCATCTCGGCTGTTAAGTTGGTAGAAGGCAGGGCATACGTCAACTGGCTGGGAAAGAGCGGGGACGAATTTACCCTGAACTTTTCGCAGGAAAGAGTTTCGCTGGGCCAGGCCGCGCATTTCCGCGTTGCCAGTTCTTCGAGCCTCAGCGAGGTTGCCAGTTTCAAGAATGATTTGGAAGTCCTCGGGCCTTCGGGCGCGGTAAAGGTAGATAAGAACAAAATAGTTTCTTTCGACGCCACGGACAACGATCGCTCTACACTGGCGAAGAATATTGAGGAGGATCCCTACGATCAGTGGGATGCGCAATCGATCGAGTATCACGACCAGCACACGAAGAATAACTCCACACCTTATGGTTATGGCTCGAGCGATTTGAGCTACTACGGCGCGTATTCGAATCTGCCCGGCTATGGCACGTTGTGGCAGCCCTACTTTGTGGGGGCGGGGTGGGATCCGTTTATGGATGGCGCGTGGTCGTGGTATCCGGGAATGGGCTACATGTGGGCGTCGGCGTATCCGTGGGGTTGGACGCCTTATTACTACGGAAATTGGATGAACGTGCCGGGGTATGGCTGGGGATGGCAGCCGGGCGGTTGGGGCAATTGGAAGGGCGGAATTCATTATGTTGGACCTGCGATCGCGGGCTTTCGTCCTCCGGCGGTGCCGTCGGGAACGGTCAACACCGTGGTGGTGGGCAAGGGCGGACCGGTGGTGACGGAGAGGCCGTCGATGCAGACGGTGATACGCAGCGGATCGGCGGGGCTCGGCATTCCTCGAGGCTCGTATGAAAACTTGCACCACTTGAACACCCAGGTGGCAAAGACGGGATTCGCGGAAGTGCACGCAGCACCGGCATTCACCGCAAGTTCTCGAGCGGGCGGATATGGATTCGGTGCGGCGAATTCCGCAGGTGCCAGTGGAGTCGGCCACGCGAGTGGAGGGTCGATGGGACATGCCTCGGGGGGCGGCGGGCATCGCTGAGTTGTGTTTTCGGGATTGAATCTGGCAAAAGGGCGGCTTCGCGGCCGCCCTGAATTTTTTAAGAGGATTCACAACTTGGGAACTTAAGGCGCGGGAACGATAACACCTGCATAGCCCACGACGAGATCCCTATCGCCGGAGGTGTCGCCAGAGGTTGCGTACTTCACCAGCTCGGCCGAAGTTGCGCCGAGCTTCTTCGCGGCGGTCAGCATCGCGACTGCCGGGCCGAAACCACACATGCTGATGTTCTGCTCAGAGACCACTTCAAAGAGAGCGCGAGCGTCGAGCTTGAGTATTGGTTCAATCGCGCTCTGGTCTTTGACGCGCGTGATCGCGTCAGATTCGTAGTGGTTCATGTCGCTAGAGGCTATGATCAATATCGGATCGTGCTGCGCGGCGATCACGTCGGCAATTGCGTCTCCGAGCTGCTCAAGCACTTCGAACTCGCCGGTTCCGAGGGCGATGGGAACGAATTTGAGGTGAGGCTGGCGCACTTGCAGGAAGGGTAACTCAACTTCGGCGGCGTGCTCGTTGCGGTGCGCCATGGAATCTTCCTGCAGAAGCGCGCAGCGCTGCATAAGGGCAGTGGCGAATTGGCTGCCAATTGGGACGTCCCCGAGTGGTGTCTGCCAGACACCTTTGCTCATGATCGCCAGGGGGCGCCCCATGCCCGTGTGGTTGGGACAAATCACGAGGCAGAGCTTAGGGATGTTCAACCCGGCGAACACGGCGCCCGCCACGTGGCCGGAATAGACGTACCCCGCGTGGGGCACGATGCAACCCAGGGCGCGAACCGGCTTCAGTGTATGTTTCTGCGTGAGATAGGCGCAAACTTCCACGCGCAACACTTCCGGATCGCCGGAATAGAATCGTCCGGCGACTGCGGGATGGCGGACGGGAGTCGCGGTCATGGTCAATCTTCTCCGCGAAAAATTCAGCAAGACGATTCGTCGCCTGCACTCATGCTACGAGCCGTTGCGGGAGTTTCGCAAGGCAAGAAACAGAGCTGCACTTTCCTCCAAACTCAAGGCCTCGGCACGGGCGGCGGGTTTCACCTTCGCTTCGGCTAGTGCCGCACGCAAACTTGCTTCCGGATAGTTGGACTTCAGATTGTTCCACAAAGTCTTGCGCTTCTGGCCAAAGGACAGCTTCAGGAAATTGATGAAGCCATCCTCGGCGCCGTCTCCATCAAGACCCAGTTCTCGCTGTCGCGGCGCCAGAGTGAGACGCAAAGCCGTTGAATGCACTTTGGGCGGCGGTGCAAATGCTCCGGGTGGCAGCGTGAAAAGTTTCTCGACGCCGGCATAGAGCTGTGCCGTGGCGGAGAGCAGGCCATAATCGCGGTTGCCGGGCTTGGCGGCTATGCGGTCGGCCACTTCGCGCTGCACCAGGATGACGATAGTCTCGAAATACTTGGAGTAGTCGAAGAGGCGCAAAATAATGTCAGAAGTAATGTAGTAAGGCAGGTTGCCAATGACCTTGGCGGGCGAAGGCTTGAATTCGATTCCAGGACGGCGCAGGCCAGGCTTCGGGCCAAAGAGAGAATCGAAATCGATCGAGAGGATATCGGCCTCGATGACCTCGACATTGGGAAACATTCCGAAGCGGAGTCGAAGCTGCGCGGCGAGCACACGATCGAGCTCAACTGCGATCAAGCGGCGCGCCCGCTTGGCAAGGAAGGAAGTGAGGACGCCGCGTCCGGGGCCGATTTCGAGCACCGTGCTTTGCGAAATGTCGCCAAGGGCATCTGCGAGTTGCAGGGCAAAACTGTTGCTGGCGAGGAAGTGCTGTCCCAGTTTGGGCTTGTGTTGAGGACGGCGAGCGGAGACGACCTTCGGCACGTTGACCCTCTTTTCCTCGGGCTATAGACTGATAATTCGACCCCGTATGCGCGGGAGAGTGGATCCCGCAACTATATTCCATCATAACGTGCGCCCGGGAAAAAAGCGGGTCTTGCCTCGGAGGGTTCATGCATATCGCATTTGTGGCTTCAGAAGGCGTCCCGTTCTCAAAAACCGGGGGCCTGGCGGACGTGGTTGGCGCCTTGCCGCGCGCTCTCGCCACGCTTGGGCACCAGGTAAGCGTGTATCTGCCGCGTTACCGGCAGACCAAACTGGCTGACGCGACGACCGTGGTGCGCAGCATCACCATTCCTTTTGACGATAAGTATCGCTTTGCTTCGGTGGTTACGGGTGGAAGCCACTCGGGAGTGCGGTTTCATTTTATCGAGTATCCGGAGTTCTTTGATCGCGATGGGCTTTACGGCACCCCGGCAGGGGACTATCCCGACAATGCCGAGCGCTTTGCCCTGTTCTCGCGAGCGGTTTTAGAGGCGACAAAGATTCTGGGCGTGCCGCATGTTTTCCATTGTCATGATTGGCAGTCGGCGCTTGTGCCCGTTCTGCTGCGCACGGTTTACGCCGAAGATCCGGCCTTCCGCGATGTCGCAACCGTATTCACGATTCACAACATGGGTTACCAGGGACTGTTCCCCCCCGAGGTTCTGCCGCTGCTCATGCTGCCCTGGGACTTGTTCACGATGACGAAGATGGAGTTCTTTGGGCAGGTGAATTTTCTGAAGGGGGCGCTTACCTTCTCCGATTTTGTCACCACGGTGAGCAAGAAATACAGCCAGGAAATTCAGACTGCCGAATATGGCTTTGGACTGGAAGGCGTGCTGCGCGACCGGGCCGCTACCGTTACCGGCATTCTGAATGGCGTGGACTATGACGAGTGGAGCCCGCAGGCCGACAAGTTCACGGCGGCAAAATATTCACCGCAGGATCTGTCTGGCAAAGCCGCGTGCAAGGGAGATCTGCTGGCGGCATTCGGCGTGAAGAACGCCGATGCGAAGGTGCCGGTGATCGGTATCGTGTCCCGTTTTGCCGCGCAAAAAGGATTTGATCTGATCTCGCAGATCATGGATCGACTGGCGCGCGAGGAGATGATCGTAGTCGCCCTGGGCGCCGGGGATAAGCCATATGAAGAAATGTTTGTCCGCCTCAACAAGCAGTTCCCCAACAAGATTGCGGTGAAGGTGGCATACGACAACGCCATCGCACACAAGATCGAGGCCGGATCTGACATGTTCTTGATGCCCTCGAGGTACGAGCCCTGCGGGCTGAACCAGATCTATAGCCTGAAGTATGGCACGGTGCCTATCGTGCGCGCTACGGGTGGCCTCGACGATACGATCGAGCCTTGGGATGCGCGCTCCGGCAAGGGCACAGGCTTTAAGTTCACGGAGTACAGCGGCGAGGCGTTGCTGCTGACGATCAAACTGGCACTGCAGGCATTTCGCGACCAGACCTCGTGGCAGGTGCTCATGCGCAACGGGATGAATAAAGATTTCTCCTGGAATGCCTCGGCGCGCGAGTACGGGAAGGTCTATGAAAAAGTACGGCAGATGCGCGGGGTGTCGCAGGCCACGGCGGAAAAGGTTCTGGTTTAGAGCCCTTTGTATTATGTGAAGGTCGAAAGAGCCGGTCAACGAGTTCTATAAAAAGGGATGTCAAGAAAAAAGTTCTCTCTCGACCGGATCCGAGATTTCTTTCTCGAGATCCAGCCCACTGTAGTTTTATTTCCCTGGAGAAGTTTGGCTGGTCCATTGTCGTGAGTTTCTCTGCTGATAGTGACGCGGCCGTCGAGTTTAGAGAGCAGCAAGCGAGATGGTGTTTCATGGCAACCATGGTTCTATGCGAGGCTCGTGGCCTATGGCTATCTCTGGTTCTCCGAGAGGGCATAACGTGTAATGGGTGACTCGGTGCCAAGCACACGGGGCCGATCTCATTGACTGATACTCCTCTCGAACCGAGCATCTCCAGAACCGGACTGCCCACCACCAGAGAGAATCCCCGAAGATGGAAAGCCTTCTTCAGCGGAGATGCTCAAGCTGCTTGCCGATGTAACTGTTCGGGGTCGAAACTCACTCCCTTCTTCCAGATGGTTAAGGTGATGGCGGCAATCTTCCGTGCCAGGGTCAGACGAGCCATGGTCGGCCGCATGCCTTTGCCAACCAGAGCGACATAAAAATCCTGCAGAGGACCAGGACATGTGCTGGCCGAGATGGCAGCACTTTTGAAAAGACTCTTCACATCCTTATTGTGGTTGCCATTTAGACCGCGCACGGTGATGCGCTCACGGTTGCGTTGCAGTTTGCCTCTGACGACGCGGTACTCGCCGCTATCGTGAGTCTCCACCGCGAAACCGCTGTACGCCCAGAGCTGGCGCTTGGTACGGAAACGGTGCGGGGTCTGGAGCAGAGCCACCAGCAAGGCAGCCCGAATCGGACCGATGGAAGGAATCTGACGCAGTAACTTCACCGCAGGATGCTGGGAACTCTCCCGCAGGAGTGCACCGCGCGCTTGCAGACGCAGCGGTTGCAGACTATCGAGTTGCTGGTATAAATGCTCGCCTCGAACCCGGACTCCTGGTTCCACGAGCTTGGCCAGCCACTCGGTGCGATGACGGAGAGCATAGACGCCGGTGCCCGCACAAGGAATGGCCCAGCTACGGTACAGCGCTTTGATCCGATTCATGGAGCGGGTGACATCTTTGGTGATCGTCAGATAGCTGCGCCCCAACTCCTTAAGGGTGCGTATTCCATGCCCTTCGTGGTACACCGGCTTGAGTTGGTTGGTCCGCAACATCTCTGCCAACTTTCGCGCATCGATCCGGTCGCTCTTGTTCCCCTCTTTCAACAGGGCGGCCTTTCGCGGATCGCAGACCACTAGCCGGTTCACGTGGGGCTTCAGAAGGTCGTGCAGCCAAGCAGCCAAGGTCCCTTCCTCGAAAGTCAGCGACAGAATTCCATGCAGTCCTTGGATGAACTCCACAATCGTGGCCGCTTTGGTCTCCAGCAGGCATTCCATAAGCAGCTTGCCACTTGTATCCATCACGGCAACCGAGATGGTGGCTTGATGAACGTCCATGCCGATATACTTTTCTTGACTCATAAAGGCGCTCCTTTTCGCTAGGTTGGCGATCCGAACAATCTCAACCTAACGCAAAAGTGGGCGCCTTTTTATATTGCGTGTAATGGAGATATTTCGCCAACCATCGGGGTAGAGTGCTTTCGGATGAACCGCCCTAAGGGTTTGGCTTTGACCGCATCGCTGATGGTCGCTCTAAGTACGCTAGGTTGGAGTGTGATTGACTGGAACAGGTATCGCAACCCTCACCTGCACAACCCTCGGGCGACGTTCGTCTTCTTCATCGCGATTATCGTGACGATGAAGATTTGCGGTCTCGTCTGCATCTGGTACTACTACCAAGGCCGCAACTGGGCGAGGATAGCCGTTCTTCTCACTTCGCTCTGGACGATATATTGTCTGCATCTGCTAAGTCACGGGAACGCGGTGTACCGCAGCCTTATTGCGAGCGAAGCACTCCTTGGGCTCTTCTTTCTCTATTGGCTGAACACTCCCGAACTTCGCAGATTTTTCCAGTCGGCTCAACCTCACATCTAGTGACGAAATGGCGATAGCACTCGTTGAGAATCCGGCCCGGATTTCAACTCGGGGGTGAATGAGTGTAATGGGGATGTTATAACAACTGATCGGCCAGCCTTAGGGGGATGATTCAAGATTCGCCGTGGCACCCGCAGCCTGTGTCCCTCAATGCCGTCTGCGAAACGCCAATAGGGCGTATCCCAATGTGGTTCCGAGAGCGCCGTACACCCCAGCGTTCATAGGGGCAAGCAGGAAAAAGGTGGCCACATTCGAGGGATCGATCGTCATCTTCACGAAATACATCGGACACAGCGAAAGCATCAGTTGGGGATCGAGATTCCAGCGGTGCGGAGCGAGATAGGCGACGAGCGCCACAACATATGAAATTGCCGCGAAGACACCCAGCATTCTGAGGGGCGCCGAAAACAACCGTTCATCGTCCGGATCTTTCTTGCATACCTTCGCGATCCACGAGCGGGGCAGCACCGCAATCGTCGCGCTGAAAACGCCAACCAGTGCCAGGGTAACCACAAATATGATCCATTCGCTCTGAACTGGCAGCTCGGCGCCCCGCAGCATCACGTAAGGAACGGCAGTGAAAAGCGAAATCAGTCCGCAAAGAAGAAACGCGATGCGACCTGTAATCCTGACAGCGCGTCCGGACATGAGGCGGATTCTAACAGGGGTTTCCGGGCTTGAGCACACCTGATTGCTCTGGCCAGCCCGGCGCAAGAGCGGCTGCTAAAATTCTCTTAGCATGGCTGCCTCCCATCAGCCCGCGTTCCCTCGAACCATCTTCCACGTCGATATGGATGCCTTCTTCGTCTCGGTGGAAGAACTGTACGATCCCTCGCTAAAGGGCAAAGCCGTCGTGGTGGGAGGTCAGCGGAACGAGCGTGGAGTGGTCTCGGCGGCATCGTATGCGGCGCGTAAGTTTGGAGTGCATTCTGCCATGCCGCTGCGAACAGCGGCCAAGCTATGTCCGCAGGCCATCTTTGTCGACGGGCACCCGGAGCGTTATCGCGAATGCTCAGAGAAAGTATTTCAGGTGCTGACGGCATTCTCTCCGCAGGTGGAGATGGCTTCGATCGACGAAGCGTATCTCGACATGACGGGGACCGCGCGGCTGCACGGCCCGCCGCTACAGGCCGCGCACAAGTTGCATCAGCGGATGAAAGAAGAGACGCGGTTGAATTGCTCGATCGGCATTGGATCATCGCGTCTGATTGCCAAAGTGTCATCCGGGCAAGCCAAGCCCAATGGCGTGCTGTGGATTATTCCAGGAGAAGAATCGAAGTTCCTCGCGCCGCTCGATGTGCGGGAGATTCCTGGTGTTGGCAAAGTGATGGAGAGTCATCTGCATGAGCTGGGGATCAAGAAGGTGGGAGACCTGGCGCGGCTCGGGGAATCGGAACTGGAAGAACGGTTCGGAAAATGGGGACTGGCATTGACCGGTAAGGCGCGCGGAGAGGATGCAGGCGGATGGTTCGATTCCGAAGTCGGGGCCGATACGGAAGCCAAATCCATCAGCCACGAGCATACTTACAACGAAGACACAGCGGACGCCAGCCAGCTCGAAGCCACCCTGATGCGGCTTTCAGAGATGGTGGGAAGGCGTCTGCGGGAAGCGAAGCTGCATGCGCGCACCATCCAGCTCAAGCTGCGTTACAAAGACTTCACCACGATCACGCGCGCTCACACCCTGCCCGAGCCTACGCAACTCGATGGCGAAATATTCGAGCAGATTCGTATGTTGTTTCGCAAGAACTGGAAGCAAGGCACACAGGTGCGGCTGCTGGGAGTGCATGCGTCGTCATTCGAGGCGAGGGCGGAGCAGATTAATCTGCTCGAAGGTGGACGCCAGCAACGCTGGAAAGACGCGCTGGCAGCGGCCGACCGGCTGCGCGATAAGTTCGGGGAATCGAGCGTGAAGCTCGCGGCGGGAATGCGTGGAAGTTTTCGCGAACGGACGCATGAGAATCCGGCAGGGCTGCCGGGGAAGAACAAGCAGAGCTAGGCCTGATCAGCAGTGTGCAGCGCAACCGGGCTACGCCCGGTGGACAGCCGAGGGCGGCTGTCCCCACACAAACCAACAACCCGTCCTCGCGTGAGGCAACAATCTATCCCCCAACATAGAGTGAAGAAACGAAGGCCGGGTATCCCGGAAGGTGATTCCGGATCCCGGCCCACGTCTTAGTGCAACTTGTTCGAGAGCCTTCTTAATTGCCCGGTTTCGAGTTAACAGCAGTGGTCGGCGGGGCGCTCGGTGTAGTCAAGCCGAAGCGGGTCAACCGCGGATAGAATGGCGTCACTTCAAAGGGCATCTTGTCGCGCGCCGAAGTGATGGCAACAGGAGCCGCCTTCACCATCTCCGCCTTGTCGTTCCAGGGGTTCACCTTGACGCGTCCTCCGAGCGGGAGAGCCGCAATCTGGTCCAGTTTGTTGTTATCGAGAGCTGGGCCCTTGGTCGCCAAGGCCTGCAGCCGGGTGATTGTTCCATTCTGTCCCAGCGGATTGCCCAAGTGCGTGGTCAAGAGAGCGTTGAGCTGGGCAGCGCGGCTTTGCAAAGCCTTAAGAAACAGACCGACGTTATCGAGTTTCTGCGCGTAAGGCGAGTTGTTCAGTAACTCGACGGCTTTCTTGTCGGCTTCTGTTTCTTCTTCTGGAATGTGCTTGAAACCGAGATTGCCGTAAGTGGATTCGTCGGAGAACAGCATGCGATCGTTAAATGCATACCTTCCGTCCGCATTGTGCCCGAGCACGATATGTGCGAGCTCGTGCGACAGGATGGCCGCCAGACTGGCTTCGTCGGGCAGCACGTCAACCAATCCCCGGCTGATGACGATGGTGTTACCCACGCTGAAAGTTTCGAGCGGCGAGGTGAGCAGCACGCGAACGCGGATCGGCCGCAGCAGGTCGATGTTGTTGGTGACCGCGACGTTGTTGATCACGGTCTGGAGGATGCGGTCCACGTCGCCTTCTGGCGCGAGAAGTCCAGCGTTGGTCAGGCGGTCAACTACGTTGTCCTCAGCCTGCTGCTGCCACAGACGCTCGGCCTGCAGCGGAGACGCATCCTGCGCGGTGGCACTTTCATCTTTCACGCTGTCCACGCGTATCTGAGTAAGCTCGTCGTCCTTGGCCTCTCTTTTGAGTTCATAGCCCCAGATTCGGGTCTGCGCCTTAAAGGCGATCTTATTTTTTGCCCCGGCGTTGAAGTCGCCCTCTTCGCTGTAGATGTAAGCAGGAACCCAGTAGCCTGGAATCAGATTCAGGCGCCAGCTATCCATGTGAAAGAAGAAAGCATTCCGTGGGGCTGGAGAGTAGGTGCCATTCAGACGGACAATATTGAAGTCCTGGTCTTCCACCCAGACCCGGCCAAGGAATCGTCCTCTACCGGAATCTTTCTTGGGCTTGACGTCGAATACCAGGCAACGAATATCGCCAAGAAATTCGCGGCGAACATAATGGAATTCATAATGTGCGCGATCGAAGTCGGAGCGATCGGCGTAAACCATCCAGGAAAAGCCGAGGGGTTGATACTGCATCTTGAAAAGCTTTTGGAAGCCGCCCATCAGGCGCGACTCCATACCACGGCCGTCATCTTTCAGGTAGTCTTGGCGGTCGACGGTTTCGCCCATATCCATGCGGCCAAGGAAGTAGTGATCTTCGCTGGGTACAGAGCCGAGTTGCGCATCCGGACGCAGATTCTGGATGTAGGTTTCAACCACCGGCGTGCGGCTGGCCAGCGCCTTCATGAGATCGTGTTCCCGATCAATGAAGCGATCCACAACCTGGTCCATGGTAACGGGCGCAGGCAAAAGAGTCGCTGCTGGCGCAGGGGGTGTGGTCTGCTGGGGCGTCTGCTGCGCTGAAGGACTTTCCGAGACTGTCTGAGAATCTTTTCCCTCGACGGATGGGACCGCATCGCCCGTCGAGAGCGATGTCGAAGTGGGAGCAGTAGTATGGGATTGTGGCGCGGCTTGCGATTGCGTCGGTTGCTGCGCAGCTGCGGTTAGCGAAACCGCTAACGCGGCTGCGAAGGTCCATTTCCAGATACGCATAACTCTTGTCTCCAATACTTAAACGATTGTCTTTTCGACAAATCGTGTTCGCTTTTGCAGATTCCTCAATTCCTCAGCAAACGCCGGGCCACAAATCGAATTGTCTCGTGAAAGCGCAATGAACACCCACTCGTTAGTACGCCATCTGAAACAGAACGTGCACTACAGCCGTCGAATCGATGGGCTGACCCATGCGAAGCGCCGGTTTGAATCGCATCTTGTTGGCGGCCGCGATTGCGGCGTCGTCCAGGCCGTGACCCAGGCCGCGCACCACCCGATTCACATGCAGCGTTCCGTCAGAATTGAACATTACTTCCAGTAGAACCTCGCCTTCCAGCTTCAGGCTGCGGGCTTCCTCGGTATAAACCGGCTTCGGTTTGAATGTGATTTCGACCGCGTTGGTTGCCGGTCCAGAATCTGCCTGTGCAACCTTCGGCCCGGTATGAACCACTTGCTCGGATCCGAAGCCGCCAGTCGAGATACCGCCGGTGCTTACATTTCTTGTAGTAGCAATGCCGCTGCCGAAGTCGGCGCTGACCACCGTACCCTGGATGCCTTTTGCCCCGCCTGATCCATTGCCCAACCCTGGTCCTACTGGCATATCGAACGAACCGGTCTGGGCCGCCCACAGCTTGGCAGCCTCCTTGCCGGTACCCTTCAAACCGTTCGGATCGCCGAAGCCTCCGGTCTGCACCTTTTCCACGGTCGCATTGACCGTTGGAGCTACGGAGCTGCCGGCGAAGTCTCCGGTGTGCAAGAGCTTTGGAGTCGGCGTATTGGCAGCGATCTTCAATTGCGGAGCGGCGAACTGGTTTATCACGACTTTAGGAGCTTCCACCGGTTCTGGTTTGGGTTCGTGATGAAGCGGCGGCGCGATGATTTTCGGCCGCTCGAAAACCGGCGTTCGCGGAATCACCTTTGCCACCACGGGTTTCACTTCGACGGGAGCCGGCGCGGGCTCCGGTTCCGGTTTTAAGGCTGGAAGCGGAATCAAAGCGGTGACATGATACTGCTTCAACTGAATGCGGTCCGGAAATACAAGCCCCAGGTTAGTCAGCAGCAGAATTACCAGCACGAGGAACGTGTAGCCGGTAGCGACTGCGCGCTTGTCGATCTTGCGCTCGGGCAGAATTCCGAGCTGAAAACCCTGTTGCGACATGGCCATCCATTGAACTCCAAGGGGATCCAAGCCGAAGGAGCGGACTTGGGCTGGAGTTTTCACCTTACGGGAGAAAGAATAGCGGGTAAATGTGTCCACGGCTCTTGACCTAAGGTAACCATTGAGCAACGGTTACGGAGACCGGCCCAAAATGGGCTGCGGGATATGGATGGCTGTGATCAGCGTACGGGTTTGTTCGTTTTCGTAACAAAATCTCGGAATTGACGGGGAGGGGCGAATTCTTGTCAGGGTGATAACTGGACAAGCGAAAAAAGAGCGCGTGAGCCGGAAAGATCCGGCAGACCCTCTCGATCACCGACATAGGTAATCCCAACCTAGCGCTTTACGCGTCGCCGGGAAAACCAGGAGAAAACCGGCACGCCGGCCAGAATCACTAGCAATCCGTATAGCGAGTTGGGCCAGTCTCCGCGAAAAGTGTAGTAGAGAAGAACGGCGGCCACGGCAATAAACAAAGCCGGGACGAAAGGGTAACCAAACATCCGATAGGGACGAG
This sequence comes from uncultured Acidobacteriota bacterium, assembly GCA_963717205.1. Taxonomy (GTDB): domain Bacteria; phylum Acidobacteriota; class Terriglobia; order Terriglobales; family Acidobacteriaceae; genus Sulfotelmatobacter. The sequence goes on from CAVQVP010000007.1 coordinate 276,040, forward strand.
GAGCTTGCGGATCGCGCCAGCGGAAGATGAAGACTGTGCTGCCAGAAATCATATAGAAGAGCCATTCGGCGAAGATGGCCAGAGAAAAAAGCTGGCGGAAATTTCCTCCCAGCAGCAGAAGAATGATCGACAACACGGCTTGCAATAGAATCGCCACCGACGGCGTGTGAAAGCGTGGGTGCACTTCGGCGAGCGCCGAGAAAAAATAACCATCGCGGGCGACGGCAAATGGCACGCGAGCACCGCTCATGATCGTGCCGTTCAACGTGACCAGCATCGAGATCGCCATGCCTGCAGAGACGATGCTCGCGCCCATGCGCCCCATGACCAGGGCGACTGCGTCAGAGGCGGGCCGCGGCGACATGGCAATGGCATCGGCAGGCAGTACGTACTGCACAGCGGCATTCATCATCACATACAGCAAGCCGACTGTGGCCACGCCCGCGATCAGCGCGATTGGGATATTCCGTTCCGGCCGTTTGACCTCGCCGGCGACCATGTTCAGGTCATTCCATCCGTCATAGGCCCATAGCGCCGCAACCAGCGCGGCCATGAATCCGGCGATCCCGCCTTTAGCTCCCGTAAAGGTCCCGGCAAAGTTGCTCCAGCCGCGACCACTTGTGCTGCCGGCGCCACTGAAGCAAATGGCCACGATGCCGAGAATGATCGCGACCTTCAAAACCGTGAATACGAGTTGAAACTCACCGGCCTTCTTGACTCCCGCATAGTTCAGAAGGGAGATGAGAATCGCGGCGGCGATCGCAACAATCTGGCCCCAGGTGATGGCGAAAGGAACGGAGATCGCGTTGGCAGGGAAAAACGAAAAGATCGGGAACGTGCCCAGGATGCGCACCAGGCCCGTAGCGATTGTGGCTACGGACGCGGGTTTGGCAATGACGAACCACGTCCAGGCGTAGAGAAAACCCGCCAGTGGCCCGTAAGCGTCGCGGACGTAAACATATTCGCCGCCCGCCTGCGGCTTCATGGCGCCCAGTTCGGCATAGGTAAGCGCGCCAAAGAAAGAAAGCAGTCCGCCTACCAGCCACGCCAGATATACGAGCTTCGCGGAACCAACCGCCTGCATCATCTCGGCAGGAACGAGAAAAATTCCGCTGCCGATAATCGTGCCGACGACTACTGCGGAGGCATGGCTTACGCCGAGATCGCGGGCAAGCTCTGGTCGCTGCGTGGTGCGTTGGATTAACTCCGGCATGATTGGAGTGTGCCAGTATACGTGAGAGGCGGTTTGTGCTCTCCCACTTGTGCTCACCTAGAAGACAAAGAAGCGTTTGACCGCAGAGTTCGGGAGAAAATCAGCGGAAGTCGCGAAGATGAGGACTACTCCAGAATTACCAAGCTGGCCCCGTATCCGACTGCAAACGTCACTGCGGTCCCAATCATCACCCACCACGTCCAGGGGACGTGAGTGCCCCACAAATACAATTCCATGCTAAAGCCGAAAAGCATCCCGAACATCGCACCTCGCTGGTTGGCTCGCTTGGTTAAAACTCCCAGCAGGAAAACGCCGAGCAGCGCTCCGTACGCCACGGACGCAATCTGCAGACCCACTTCGACTACGCGACCCACTTTGTGCAATGCCAGGACTGCCAACCCAAAAAGCACCATCGCCCAACAAAAGGTCGCCAAGCGGGATAGCCGCATCTTGGTACGCTCGTCGGCGTGCGGACGCAAGCGCACGTAGAAATCCATGATCGAGCTCGAAGACAGCGAATTGAGTGCCGCGCTTAAGTTCGACATGGCCGCTGCCAGAACGGCGGCAATCAGAAGCCCGGAAATTCCGTGCGGCATCCGGGTAACGATGAACGTAGGGTAGATTCGATCAGGTTTTCCGAAAGTCGCTGAGGGCATGCGGTAGAAGGCCCACAGCATTACTCCTGCCATCAAGAACAACGCAAACTGAAAAAAGATCGCCACACCACTCGAAACGAGCGCCAAGGCAGACTGCTTTTGCCCGCGTGCAGCCAGCAGTCGCTGGACAAAAAGTTGATCCGTACCGTGACTCGCGGTGGTGAATGCTGTGCCGCCGATGACCCCGGCCCAGAACGTATAGGGCAGCCAGAAGTTGCCGCTGAAATCAAACACCTGCAATTTGCCGGCGCTGGCAGCGGCGGCATGAATGGCGGTCCATCCTCCGGGAACAAGGTGCTGAATAGTCACCACTCCCACCAACGTTCCACCGACGTAGATCACGGTTTGTACAACGTCGGTCCAAATCACTGCCGCCAGTCCGCCCTCGAATGTGTAGATGAGCGTCAATGCAGTGATGATGGCGATCGAAGCCACTTCACCGGTTCCGAACGCGATCGAGACCACAATCGAAACGGCATAGATGCGCACGCCCTCTGCGGCGGCGCGGGTTAGAAGGAAGAGGCCAGCGGTGAGCGACCGCAGTCCTCGCCCAAAGCGCCGTTCGATTAGTTCATACGCAGTATAAAGATCGCCGCGGAAATAATGCGGCAGCAGCACGAAGCTGATCACGACGCGTCCCACCATGTATCCCATGACCACTTGCAGGAAGGTGAGGTTGGTGTCGTAGGCAAGTCCGGGGATGCTGATGATGGTAAGCGTGCTGGTTTCGGCCGCAACAATGGAGAGCGCGATGGCCCACCAGGGAATATCGCGTCCCGCAAGAAAGTAGTCGCGCAGAGAGCGGTGCCGCTTGCGGAAGCGCAGCCCGAACAGCGTGATCCCTACCAGGTAAAGCGCGATGATCGCGAGATCCAGTTTGTCGAGGCCCATGCTTTGTGCCGGAATCAATTTCTCCTATACAACCCTTCGCGCCACAACTGTCGCGGGATCGTAGGGCTCGGAGGAACATGCTACGAGCCATAGCGTTCCTTCTCCGTCATTGCGCACCGCATGGGAGTTGCCGGGAGAAACCAGCACCATCACTGCGGTGCTGCCGTCGAAGCTGCGGTGCTGCACGAGCGCGTTCTCTCCTTCATCCCAGTGCAACGACCAGGCTGTCCCCGGCAGAAAAATAATGGCCTCGCGCTTATGCATGTGATAGTGATTGCCGCGAATCGCCCCGGGAGCGGTGGAGGCTAGATGCAGGTCTGCAATTCGGCCCAGGAAGTCGAGTGCTTCGGGTGGCGGGGAAAAGCTGACGCCGCGTACATCTCCCTTGTCGTTGAGTTGGGTTATTTGGATTTGCATGTTTATCTGCATGCAATTATCGCGGCAATCTGCAGCCTGCGCGAGTGCGTCTTTATGGACGCAGCTTCGGAGAGGTGGAAAGTTATGTCTCTGCAGCGAACCCGCAAGAACTCGATCTTTCCTGTGATAGAACTAACCCGTGGCCTACTATCTGGGCATTGATGGCGGCGGAAGCAAGACGACGTGTGCTGTGGAAGACGAAGCGCACCAGTTGGAAATCGTGACTGTGGGGCCCAGTAATATTACGCGAGTGGGAAAGGTTCGTGCGCGTGAGGCGCTGCATCAGGCGATTCGTCAAGCGTGTCAAGGCGCCAAAATTGACCCGAGTCAAGTCAAGCGGGCGTGTATTGGCGCTGCGGGCGCAGCACGCAAAGAAGTTGCCGATGCAGTTCGCGAAATGGTCGCAGAGCTGATTCCGGGGGAAATAGAAGTTGTGGGCGATATGGAGATCGCGCTGGCAGCGACCTTTGGCAAGGGGCCGGGCGTGATCATCATTGCCGGCACCGGTTCGATCGCTTACGGCCGGGATGCGCAGGGAAGGACCGCTCGTGCCGGCGGCTGGGGATACGCAATTTCCGATGAAGGTTCGGCTCACTGGATCGGCCGAACCGCGGTCAGCGCGCTTTTGCGCGCGATCGACCAAGACGCAGTGGGTCAAGAGAATGCTCAATCCGCCGCAGAGGCCTTGCCGCTCTTCAACGAACTGAAAGCGGCTTGGAAGCTGCATTCGCTCGACGAGTTCGTGCGCACTGCAAACTCGAGCCCGGATTTTGCGGCGCTGTTGCCCGCGGTTGTAGTTGTTGCTGAGGCCGGCGATGCCCTGGCACAGCGCGTCCTCACACAAGCAGGTGACGAACTTGCAAAGCTTGCCGGGATCGTGATTCGCCGGTCATTCGTTCGCCGGGCATTCATTCGCCGATCAATCGCAGATGATCTGTCCAGCGTCCCGGTGGCCATGGTGGGCGGCGTCTTTCGGCATTCCTCCCGAGTGCGCGAATGTTTTTCTAATGAGGTTCGTAAATTCGAAGTGCCGATCGACCTGAACCCGCATGTGGTTGAGCCGGTGGTGGGCGCGTTACAAATGGCGCGCGAGGCAGCGGGCAAGAGTTGAGGCAGCGCGTGCGGACGTCCGAAGTCAGGGACGGAAAATCAACGCCCGCCGCCAATTTCTAAAATCGCGCCGGTTGTGTACGACGCGGCGGGGGAGAGCAGCCAAAGAACTCCTTCAGCCACTTCGAGCGGCGTTCCGGGCCTTTGCATGGGGATGGTTGCGGCGAACCGCTCCAACCGATCGGGGCGCACCGTTGGCGGCGTGCAGTCCGGTTTCGATCAGCCCGGGAGCAACCGCGTTCACGCGGATTCCTTCGGTTGCGACCTCACGCGCCAGCCCAATCGTAAAGCTGTCAATCGCGCCTTTCGATGCGGCGTAGTGAACCCACTCGCCAGCGGAACCCGTTCGCGATGCGCGGGAGGAGATATTTACGATCGCGCCGCCCGTTCCGCCATGGCGGGTTGACATGCGGCGCACGGCCTCGCGTGCGCACAGAAAAGCACCTGTAACGTTCACAGCCATAACCTGAGCGAGAGTCTTTGCACCAACCGATTCCACTCGCGAAAAGCCGCCAGTAATGGCCGCGTTATTGACCAAGGCCTTGATTGGCCCTAACTCGCGCTCGGCGTTCTCAAAGAGCCGAACCACTTCTTCTTCGTGAGCAATGTCGGCGTGAATCGCACAGGCGCGGCCTCCGGCAGAAACGATTTGAGCAGCAACGGCCCGCGCTTCCGCCTCGCCGGTTGAGAAATTCACTGCCACGGAGAATCCGCGCTCACCGGCCAGTTTCGCGATCGCCGAGCCGATCCCGCGACTTCCGCCGGTCACAATGAGCGTGCACAGTTCTTCCTTCATTGCCATAGATTCGTGTAGCAACGATTGTAGCTCTTCGCATGATCGAGGCGAATTTTGGGAGCATTCCTCCTGCAAGAGGTGTCTAATGTGTCAGGCGGGCTCAGGAGTGCCTCCCGATCCGCACCGATAGGTGTCCGAGATGAATCACTGTCTCAAGGTTGGTACTGTCGTCCTCTTCGTGGTTGTCTTCATTCCCACAAGCCTGTATTCGCAGTCGCCCGCAGCCGCTGAACTGAATCTAGGCGTCCAGCTTTACCGGCAAGCGAGATACGAAGAGGCTGCTCAACATTTTGAAAAAGCTGTGGCAATGGCTCCGGAAAATTCTGTGGCGCACCTCTACCTGGCCACGGCTTATGCCGGGCAGTACATTCCAGGAGTCGATACGCCGGAAAACAACCGCCTGGCGGAAAAAGCGATCGAGCAGTATCAGCACGTGCTCGACTCAGACACGGTGCGCTCCTCAAGGATCAACAGCGCGAAAGGGATTGCCTACCTCTACTTGAACATGAAGAAGTTCGAAGACTCCAAGAAGTACTACGAGATGGCCTCGGGCCTTGACCCTAATGATCCCGAGCCGTACTACTCCATCGGCGTCATCGACTGGACCGAGTGCTACCAACCGCGTATGGAAGAACGAGCCAAACTAGGCATGAAGCCGGCGGAGTCCCTTGATCCAAAGAGTAAAGATCAGAAAAAGGTCTGCGACGAACTGAAGGCCAAGAACACGTCCAACATCGAAGAGGGAATCGACTCTCTGGGCAAAGCCATTGAACTCCGTCCTGACTATGACGACGCCATGGCCTATATCAATCTGATGTACCGTGAAAAAGGCGACCTGGAGTGTGACGATCTCGCCGCCCGCAGCGAAGATTTGAAAACAGCCGACGAATGGGTAGACAAGACGCTGGCCGTCAAGAAGGCCAGAGCCAACAAGGACTCCGGACAAACGACTTCTACGGCACCAAATCCGCAGTAGGAAAATTCGTCCCGCTAGCAAAACGCTTCTTACGTTCAGCAGTGCTGACCTTCGTAACCAGCCGCAACCATCCCCTTCGCCTAAGATTTCGATCAGGCCATGCGCGAATTCCTGTACTCACTTCTCGACGAACTTGGGTTCGCCCGGCCATGGCAGCCGGTTTCCCGTCCGGCGCTCGTGGCGTGGCTCGTCTTTTATGTCGGATTCCTTGCCTATGCATTCTCGGCTCACGGCGGATTCCTCTTCATCGACAGCGCCAATTTGGTTGTCCACGAAGACGGCCACAATCTTTTCGGATGGTTCGGCCCCACTCCCTGCCTTTGGGGAGGAACGCTGCTGCAGTGGCTTGTACCGTTTCTTCTGGCGGCCTATTTCTTTAGCCGCCGTGAAACCGCTGGATTCGTTTTCTGCCTGTTCTTTTTCTTCGAGAACTGGCTCTACACGGCAACCTACATGGCCGACGCACGAGCGCAGGTATTGCCTCTGGTCACGACCGGCGACCCTGAATTTGCCGGGCACGATTTCTACCGAATCTTCACGAGCCTCGGTGTTCTAGACTATGACACCAGGATTGCCGCGGTGGTTCGCTTGTTGGGCTGGTGTGGAATGATCGGAACCGTCGTCTGGTTTGCTGTGCGACCAAAAAGGAAAAATTAATCAGTCGGAACAAGAAGCGGCCCGGAAGCCAAGCTTGCCGACTACTTTCGAAAGTAATTGCTGATCGCTTCTGCCTGAACCCGGGTTACAACCGCTGACAGTGCGGCGGGGTCCGCTTGCTTTACCGCTTGCAGGCTACCGAAATGCTGGAGCAGACGCCGAGTTGTACTCTCGCCCACGCCGGGGATCTCAAGAAGTTCGGTCGAGCGGTCGCGCATCTGGCGGCGTTTGCGATGGAAGGTTACAGCGAAACGATGAGCTTCGTCACGAATCAGCTGAATCAAGTGCAGTACGGGCGAGTGATGATCGAGCGCGATTGGATCTTTCTCCTGCCCGTAAACGTAGAGAATCTCTTCACGCTTCGCGATGGCTGCCAGCGGCTGGTTAATGATCTCGAGCGATTCCAGAGCCTCGGCAGCGGCGTGCAGTTGGCCAAGGCCGCCATCAATTAGCACGAGACTAGGCATCGGTTTTTCTTCCTGCTGAATGCGCTTGTAGCGGCGCGTGACAACTTCGCGCATGGAGGCGAAATCGTCGACGCCGTCGACGGTGCGGATGATGAACTTGCGATAGTCGGACTTCTTCATCTTGCCGTCTTCCCACACCACCATCGAGGCGACCGTCTCCGAGCCTTGAATGTGCGAAATATCGAAGCACTCGATGCGTTTGGGCAGATCAGGCAGGCTGACCACTTCCTGCAACTCTTCCTGGATGGCTCTGGCGTTGGGCTTCAGCACGCGGAAACGCTGATCATAAGATTGTTTGGCGTTGGTACTGGCGAGGTCGAGGAGCGCTCGCTTGTCGCCGCGTTGCGGAACCAGGATGTGAACACGCGAGGTGCGGGAGCTTTTGTCCGCGTTCTGATCGGAGAGTAGATCTGCCAAAGTTTCACGATCCTCGAAATCGACGGGGACGTAGAGATTCCGGGGAACGTAGGGCTGTGCGATGTAGAGCTGTTTCAAGAGTGCGGAGAAAAACTCGCCAGGATTGAATGCGTCAGATTCTTCCGGCTCATGTGGGGACGGCCCTTCCTTCGGCAGGCTCAAGGCAGGCTCCCGGTCGTCCGTGCCGAACTCGGCTCGGCTTGATTCCGTTTCGAGCTCCGCGTCACTGCCAGCCAAATGCGCCGTCGAGCTTTGCTCGCCTGGACAGCCGAGATGCCCTGAGCTTGCCGAAGGGGCGGCCGTCCCCACATGTGCAACGGAGGGTTCAGCTTCCTGAGGCGCTGCGAACTCCGGCAGGTCTTCCCAGAAGAATTCGCGGCGATCGACGACACGGCCGCCACGCATGTGAAATAGATTCACTGCGAGCATGCCGTTTTCGTAGTGATATCCGAAGACGTCAGCATCGTCGCCTTCGGCGGCGGCGATGCGCTGGCGCTCCTGTAACTGCTCGACAGTGGAAATCAAATCGCGATAGCGGGCCGCGCGCTCATACTCCTCGGCCGCGGCCGCCTGCTCCATGCGGTTGTGCAGCGAGCGACTTAAATCTGTGGGACGACCTTCCAGAAAAAGTTTCACATCGCGAACCGCTTCCTGATAAGCCTCCGGCGTGGTTAGAGCCTGCACACAAGGGCCTAGGCAGCGCTTGATGTAGTACTGGAGGCAGGGGCGCGGATGAAAACGTGTCAGATCAACCTTGCAGGATGGAATCAGGAAATTGCGGTGGATCAAATCGACGATACGATACGCCAGATTGGCAGGAAAGTAGGGACCGTAGTACGCACTACCATCCTTGCGCAGGCGCCGCGTGACGTAGACCCGCGGCCAGCGCTCGCTGAGCGTTAGCTTTACATAGGGATAAGTCTTATCGTCGCGCAGCAGGATGTTAAATCGTGGCTTGCGCTGCTTGATTAAATTGTTCTCGAGGGCGAGCGCCTCTTTGTTGTTTGCGACCACGATGTAATCGACATCAACGGCTTCGCGCACCAGCGTTCCGGTTTTCGAATCTTCCCAGCGGCCCTCGTGGAAGTAGCTGGCTACGCGGCTGCGGAGGTTCTTTGCTTTCCCTACGTAAATGACTTCGCCCTCAGCGTTCTTGTAGAGATAAACGCCAGGCTCGGTGGGAATAGTGCGGATTTTCTGAAGCAGATCCATCGCGTTCTTTTTATTCTATTGGATGAGGAGGAGCTGCATTCTTCTACACCCACGGTGCGTTCACGGAACCCCAGCTTAGCCGTATAAATTTTCCATGAATTATGTTGGGTTTTCGTTCGCCACGGGGGCGCAATTTTCTTCATTTTCGGGTCCTTTGGCCGTAACTGGTTGAAAACGTATATACTTATTTCGGGAGTTCACTGTATAGCAAACTGGCCCGTCCCGTGCAAAACTAGAGACTGGGATTTGTAGGAATTAGTGATTTCCCAGGCATGCAACTTGCCAGAATTTACGCCCCGGGAATACCCGCAGGCGATGAGACAAGAAATCAAGGAGTCTTTCCAATGACCCGCACTTCGTTAGCGATTTTCCTGGCAGTCGGTATGGCGGCCACCGTCGGCTGCACCAGCAAAAACTATGTAAAGCAACAGACCACTCCGTTGATCAACAAGACCAACGAACTCGATGACATGACGGCGAAGAACAGCAAGGACATCAAAGATGTCGATGCCCGCGCTCAAGCCGGAATTCAAGCCGTAAATGCCAAGACGGCTGATGTGGAACAGAAGGCCATGGCCGCTGGCCAGTCCGCGGCGTCAGCGCAGCAAATGGCTGACACAGCGAACAACCGCGTCGGTGTCCTCACTAACACCGTGGCGAATCTGGACAACTATCGCCCGGTAGCCGAGACCTCGGTAAAGTTTGGTTTTAACAGAGACAATTTGACCCCCAAGGCCAAAGAAGCATTGGACCAGTTGGCGGGCACGATTTCCAGCACCAAGGGATACATTATTGCCTTGGAAGGCAGCACGGATTCCGTCGGTTCAGCGGAGTACAACTATGATCTGAGCCAGCGCCGCGCGAACTCGGTGATTCAGTATCTGGCATCGAAGTACAACGTCCCGGCTCACAAGATTTATGTGATCGGGCTGGGCAAGGATAAGCCAGTAGAGAGCAACAAGACGCGAGAAGGCCGTGCGGATAACCGCCGGGTGGACGTTCGTCTCATGACTAACACCGTGGGCGACACGACCCCGTCGACGCCGGCGGCGAGCGGACAGAACAACCCGTCCTCGATGTAGTCGAAGTGGTTTTCTCCCCTTCCTCTCCGGAGGACTTCGCCAACCAGGCCGCTCAATCTTCCCCCTTGAGCGGCCTGCTTTTTTGTTTCCTATACGTCATCTGCGCCGTGTTGGCGAAGTAAAATAAGAGGCATGAATGGAAGGGTGTTCGTATTTGTTTTTGTGATGGCTGTAGTGGTGTTAGCGGGGGCGCAGCAGGGAGGCGGTACAGGTTCCGCCGCGGGAACACCTCCGCCGAGCGGGTCGCAATCGAACTCATCCGCACAGAATGCTGGTGCGAAGCCTGCACCGTCGGACCCTCTGAAACCGGCTACACCAGATGAATTGAAGTTTCCTGAAGACGATCCGGCGCAGCCAACTCCGCCGTCCTCAGCGCCTAAGTTATCCCCGTTGAGCCCGCCGCGTTCGGATCGAGTGCAGGTTCAAGACTTACCTCGGGGCGTGGGCGAAAGCTCAAGCAAGGATGCGCAGGTGGATTTGAGTGCTCCCGATGACGACGCGAAGGCGCACCCACAAAGTTCGGAAGCGGTTGCTAACGCTGAGGCGGACACCTTGAGCAGCGGTGGGATCACCGAGTTGCGCAGCTGGGATCCGCACAAGGCCGCAAAAAACGTCGAAGTGGGGGATTTCTACTTCAAGCGAAAGAACTATCGCGCCGCCGAGGAACGCTATCGGGACGCGTTGCGCTACAAAGACAATGACGCGATAGCGACGATCCGACTCGCGGTGTGTCTGGAAAAGTTGGGAATTCTGGACGATGCCCGAGCTGAATATGAGAGCTATTTGAAGATACTGCCGCATGGCCCTCAGGCAGGGGAAGCGCAGAAGGCGATTGCGCGGTTGAAAACGGAGACCGCTCCGAACTAACTGTCGCGGGTGACATCGGCGGTGCGGGAATCCGGCACGAATTCCGGCTAGTTGGGTTCAACGTCTGCCGATCTTGCTTTCGGCAGCCTCCCCTAAAATCAAATGAGCGGGCCACCTGGGGCCAGAACACGGCCTGCTCTTCAAGCGGACGGCCTCTCCCACAATGGCTTCGACCGCGTCAAGACAGGCGTGGATCATTTGTGTGCGCAGCGGCTCGGTGACGCCTCCTCGGAGCATTAGCATCGCGGTGCCATGCATGAGCGACCATACCGAGAGCATGAGGCGCGTATGTTTGCGAGGCGAGCCTCCCAGGCGCTCCGCCAGTCGTAGGCGCATCAGGTTGAACGTTGGCCACGGCTCGTGCAGGGATGGCGGCTGCGCGAATCCATCAAAAAGCACCTCGTAGGCGTGCCGATGCTCCACGGCGAAAGTGAGATATTTTTGACAAGCCTGTGAGAGGGACCGGGTGGGGCTGACCGCAGCAAAGAGTTCTGCGCGGGTTTCGGTTCGCACCGCACGCAGAATATCGTCGCGGTCCTGGTATCGCTCATAAAGCGTGGGGGTGGTAGTGCCGGCCGCCTTGGCGACGCCGCGCATGGTGAGGGCTTTTTCGCCTCCCCGGGACCACAGCCGGCAGGCAGCGTCAAGGATGCGCTGTTCGAGTTGAGGATCTGGTTGTCTGGGCAACAGTCCGCCTCCGCATCGACTGGGATAATTACCTGGCCCGGTTGCTTTGACTATGTATAACTAACAACGTATAATGTATTCACGTTAGCAATAGCATTATTCCAGAGCTGTGCCTGCCGGAGTCACGGGTGATTTGTCCCGCCGCCCTCCCCAATAAAAGTGGCTCCGGCAGGCGCGCACAGCGAACAGTTTGAAGTGAGGGAGTTTGGATGTTAAACGATGAGGCCAGAAGACAATCGGAGATTGCCCGCCTAGGCTCCGACCTCCGCACCGCGAAAATAGAGTTGCTCAGCGCCCAGTGCGCCGCCGACCGTCTCCGTCTGCAATATTCTGTCCAGGATATTATTTCCTTCGGGGAACCCCAGGTGCTCAAAGGCGCTATTGCCTCCGCCGCGGCAGTATTCCGGTTCTTCGCATCCCTCGAGGACCAAATGAAACAGGCGGAGAAGCAAGAATAACACTTACGAAATGCTAGATCTGTTCGTTCCAGAACGCTCCAACGCTGCAAGCCTTATTTCTCCACACGAATGAATACGCCGGTCGAGGCATTGATCGCGACCGTCAGCTTTGCGGTGTCGCGCGAGTCGCCGTAAATCACGTGCCAGGTCAGTTCATTGGTGTTGTGATTCCAGTCACAGACGTAGATCACGGGAGTCGCGGGATCTTTCTCGATAACTTTGTCGCCACCGTGTTTCTGCGCTTCGGTGAACGCCTGATCGGAGTCCACTTTGAGGAAAGCTACGTCAAACACCTGGGTGGACGCGTTGTTTGGATTATAGGTATCTTCGTTGCCGGGGGAGACACCGCGCGAAGGAGCATCCGGGGCGTTGCTGCCGGACCAGATAAAAGGTTTTACGCCGTGTTGCATTGGGGAGGCGAAACTAGCGCGCCAGATCGCCGACTTGCCGTCACGTCCGTTGCCGTCGGCTGACGGAGTGGATTCGATGCGGAAGGGCTTCACATCGGCAGCGTAGTTGCGCGCCGCGATAAAAACCTTTTGAAAGGCCGCGCGCCCGGTCAGCAGTTCGGGAGGTTTCGGTTCCGGCTTGGCTTCCGGCGGCCTTGCAGGGTTGGACTCGCACGCTGCAAGCAGAGCGATGATTGTGAGCAGAACGGCCGCGATTGTCATTCGGCCTCGCGCTCGTCGCGCGAATACAATTTTCCCAGCACTGGTTTCGATACTGGCTGCACGGATTGCGGTGACCGCAGCGGTCACTGAAGGGACAAAAGTCGGCGGAACAAAAGTCCGCATTTTCATAGCGACCTTCCTGATATAACTGGGGTATTTGATGTCGCGCAACATTCTACCTGAAGCGCCCGGAAACGCGAGAGTAGTGCCATGGATTCCCGTCTGCAAGAATTGAAGCAAGCCCTAGAATCGGCCGTGGAAGGCATGTCCAGCGAGGAGTTGAGTTGGCATCCCGAAAATAAGTGGTGCGCTTCGGAGGTGTTGGAACATTTGTATCTGACCTACACCGGAACGATCAAGGGATTCGAGAGGGTGCGGGATGGCGGCAAACCACTGGCCACACGAGCTTCGTTCAAGCAACGCTGGCGGACTCTGGTGGTCTTCGGGTTCAATTACCTGCCCTCGGGCCGAAAAGCGCCCGCGGTGACACAGCCAAAGGGGTTACCCTCGCATAAAGTGCGAAAGGAATTTGGGGATAAGATTGTTGCCATGGACGCGATCATCGCGCAATGCGAAGCGCGCTTTGGACCTGGTACCCGCCTGCTCGACCATCCGATTCTGGGGCCGTTGACTGCCACGCAGTGGAGAAAGTTTCATCTACTGCACGGTCGGCATCACCAGAAGCAAATTCTGCGCCTGTGCGAAGGCCGGGAGCTTAGTCGATCATCGCTTAGTCGATCATAGCGGCAGGAACGCCGGCTTTGCGGGCCTGTTCCTGCATGTCTTCAAGCTTCTGCTTGCCTTCTTCCACGGCCTTTTGTTTGTCGGCGATCTTCTGCTTGTACTCCGCTTCCTGCTTGTCCCATTGAGCAGAGTTGCGCAGGCGGTTGCCAACGTCGGCGTACATTTCGGCGGCGCGAAGCTGGTACTCACGCTGCAGTACGTCGAGTTCGCGGCTCGCTAACTCGTTCTGCTCCTTTTGCCCTCCCAATTTTTCTTGCCACCCTTTCCATGCTGCCTGTTTCTTGGCCTGTTCGTCGTCGGTCGGATTAGCGGGAGTTGCAGCAGCGGGCTTGGCTGCGTCTTTAGTCTCGGCCGCTGCGGCAGATTTATCGCCGCTATCAGAAGGAGGAACGCTGGCTGCATCTGCCGGCTGGCCGACGACCGACAGCTTGTCGTCCTTAGGAAGGTTGTCGTTGTCAAAAACCTTGGGCTTGGCCTTGGCGGTGTCGGTATCCTTGTGGACCTTACGGGCATAGTCACCCAGGGACTGATCCGGTGCCTGCGGCGGAGTTTGAGCAGCCAGAGAGCCCAGCAGGACTGCAAACAACCCGATTACGAAAGCGATATAGGTGGTGCGTTTCATAGGTTCATCCTCATGCTTGCATTTCATCTTAGGTGCCAGCCGCAGTGCGTTTGGCTGCCAGAAAGCCGCCGATGTGATGGTCGAGCCGAGCGGCTTCACTGGCAATATCGGCGGCCAATCGCGGAGCGAGTTCAAGATCGCGGGTGCGCGCCAACTGCTGAGCGTACCCCGCGATTGTGGTCAGAGAAGTGCGCAACTCGAGAGCCATTTCGGCGGAAATTTCTCCCTGCAACTGCTGCTGGTGGCGGATCCTTTCAAATTCGCTCCGATCGCTGATCAGGCACGCGGCTCCAAGCAAGCTGCCGTCGACCGAAGGAACCGGCGAAACCGTAACTGCGATCCGGATCGTTTTCCCGGCGGGAGTGGTGTAGTCCGCCTCAACCTGCCGGCATTTGCTACCTTGACGCAAAACCGCATCGATCTCTTCGGCGAGCCGTCCGCGTAATTCTCCCAGTTCGTCGAAGGTGGATGAGCCGGACGAATACACCCCGGCGCCGCGGAAGATATCTTCCGCGCTCATGCCTGAGGGCGAGTTGAAACCTAAGATCTGTTTCGCGGCGGGGTTGGCCTGCTTCACCAGTCCGTTAAGCCCGAACACCAGAACGCCCGAGGAAAGGTTGGAGAGAACGGCCTGGCTGAAATTTTCTGTGGTGCGGGCCCGCCGTTGCTCGGTCAGAGTCTGCACCTGCAATTCGTGCTTCTGTTGCTTCAACTGTTGTATGACGGTGTTATAGAGATGGAGCGGCAGGTTCTCCAATGTGGGTGCGGGCGAAGAATCGAAATCGGCTTCGGCGGCAATGTTTCGGCGCAGGGCGCGGATCAGCCAGATCGCGACCACAAATGCGGCGGCCGCCGCGCACAGCAATACCGCGGCGCGAAGCACGAGGGGATTGGTCATCAGATTTACCACCAGAACCTCCCGTACCAGCGCAAGAAACGGTCGCCCAGGAATAAGGCGAGCAGGGCCATACTTCCCAGGAAAACGCCGAAGGGCATTTGATAATGGCGGTAGACCATTTGCGCGGACTGCCATCCGCGGTGGCGTGCTGCCTGCAAGTTAGCTAGACGGCGCGTGAAGCGATGAGTGCGCTTGATCCAAACGACGAGGACGGTAGCCAATCCAAAGAGCGATCCCGCCAGCGACGCGGCGAAGATTGTAAAGATCGTAAGCTTGATGCCGAGGAATGCGCCCACCATCGCCATCAGTTTCACATCTCCGAATCCCATGCCTTCGGCTCCACGCCAGCGCAGGTAAGCCGCGCCTGCGCCGTAAATGAATGAAGCTCCTAAAGCGGCGCCGAGCAAGGAATCAAGCAGGGAGAACATGCGAGCCGTGAGGTCGGCACTAAACGGCAGATTCACGATTCCCGGCAGAAACTGCGAAGCCATATCGTGTACCGGAACGGACAAGCTGAATACGAGACCAACGGCGAGGCCAGGAAGCGTCAATTTGTCGGGAAGCAATTTAGTCTCGGCGTCGGTGAAGATGAGGCCAAATAGAAGAAATCCAAAGACGCAATACTTCAACGTGGCCAGGCTAAGGCCGAAATAAGCGTAACAGCTGAGAAAGAGTGCACCGGTGACCAACTCGACGAGCAGGTAGCGCGGAGAAATTGAAGCCTTGCAGTGGCGGCAACGGCCGCGCAGCAACAGCCAACTGACGACAGGCAAATTGTCATAGAAAGCGATGGGTCGCTTGCAGTGCGGACACGCCGACCGAGGCGTCACCACCGATAAATCCAAGGGCAGCCGATAGATACATACGTTCAAAAAACTGCCAAAGGCTAGCCCGAGGAAGAAAATCGCCGATGCGTAAATTGGATCCATCGAGTGTCTCAGCATTCGTCAGGGGCGGCCATGCTGTCACGCGAACGCCTTCCTGAGAACGCAGATATCGCTGCTTCTTGAGTGGATTATAAGGCGAAGGAGTGGGCATGACTAAGGTACTGAAGTCACTGTCCGGAGGGACAGTGGACTGCAGCGCAGGCCCCTAACCAAGGGCCAGCCAGGCGTCGGCGTTACCGCAAAACGAGGCTCTACATCAAGTCATCCAGTTATTCGGTTGCCCCGCTCGCTGCGCGACGCCTTGCCGGAGACGGCGCACTTCCAAACAGAATTCCGGTTTCTACGTCTACAACCTGGCCCTCCCGGCGGTAGGGCTTGAACCTCCATTGGCCCAGGGCATCGGTGATCACCTTTGCCTGGTCTGGGAACGCGCTAAGAAAGTGAATATGTCTTACCTTGCCTTCTTTATCGATGATGATACGTACCGGAACCGGGTTGAAGCGGTGCTCGGTAAAGATGGGGTCAACTCGGCTGATCATGTTTTCGTTCCGCTCGTAATCCTTGACGCAGACGGGGACATCGCCACCACCCCTTCCAGCGGTCGGACTGGCCTCCGCAGGCACTTTCATCTTGTTCAAGTTCAGGGTTAAATTCTCCAGTAATTTCGTGTCACGGCTAGTCAGCACTATCTCAACCGCATGGCAACGAATCTCGGTGGCGAAGACATACCAGTGCAGTTGTGCAACCGGAGACCAGTAGGCAAAAAAAGTAAACGGGCGGTCGGCGATTTTAGTCGGGGTGGGAGGCATTTCTACTTTGTAGTCAGCCTGCAAATTGTTTTTTGAGAAGTTGACGAGTTCGAGGGCATTGGCACCGGGCAGTCGCGAGAAGAACATATCCTGTGCAGTGATCAGGATAGTTCCTCGATCCGGCCCCTTGAATGTTTCCGCGGGACCGAGCTGCGCCAGCACGTAGCGACCACTGTCCGATGGAGGCGGGCCCTCGTATTTCTCGGTCCAGTCTGCGGGCAGGGCATAGGTCAATCCAAAATAGTTGTTGGTGAAAACATTGTTGGTGACGCTGCCGCCTTCCGGCAGGGGAGTCGTGGAATCACTGGCGCTCGACCAAGCGCCCTTTACCAGGATCACGCCGGTGGGAACCCTCGTGAGCGGCTGCACGCTGTCGGAAAAGTCGCCGCCGTTCTTGGAGGCGCTCTGCGGCTTGCTTTGGCTCCAAGCCAGCAAAGATACAGAAAACGCGAGGAAAATTAAGGAACGTAAGAATCCCGAATACATGAGCCCTCCTTCAAATGCAATTCAGCCAAATGCAATTCAGCGTGAAACCAAACCGCGCTTGTCATCTCGAGCGAAGCGAGAGATCTTGGTTTTGAATGACAGGTCTTGCCGCTGCGGGCAAGCGCCAAGATCTCTGGCTTCGCTCGAGATGACGTTTTTCTCTAACTCGAAGAGAGTTGGCGAGACACTTTCGTGTCTCGCCATCAGGGCTCGAAGATTACAGCGAGCGCAGAAAGTCCAAAATTTCCTGCTGCTGGGTTGGGCTAAGGTCGTCGAAGAACTCCTGCACGACGGTGTTAGCTTCGCTGCCATGGCTCGCGTGGTCCTGAATTGCCGTGATCAGGTTGGTAGTGCGGCCGTCGTGCAGCAGGAAGATTCGCTGCCCGAGGCCCCACAAGGGAGCGGTGCGGAACTGTCCTCCACCCGCGGAACCTTGCGAGACGTTATCCGCCAGGCCTGTTCCCATGTTATGGATCTCAAGATCAGAGAAGGCATTTACTGGTTGCTTGCTCAACGACAAGGTGAAGCCCGACGCCTGCGTTGTGCCTGGGGTCGGGTTGTGGCAGGTCGCGCATCCGATCGCGTTGAACAAGGAGCTTCCGGCGGATATCGAGGATGCGCTAACACTCGATCCGTTTAGTACAACCCCACCCGTTGGCGGCGGAGCCAGGAAGCGCATGAAGTTGGCAAATGCTGAGACGTCGTCGAGAATCGCTGGGCCGGCCGATCCTGGGTTGGACGTATCTTCCGGATAGCCGGCTCCGCCAAGGTTTAGGCAATTCGCGGGCAGCCCAGTTTGAAGCTGGTCTTCACCCGGCAGCGGACGATCCTGGGGGAACAGGAGGTTGCTGATGCCCATCTCGACGTTGTAGGCCTCACCGGAAAAGATGTGGAGAGATTTGTTCTGCGCCTTCCAGCCGAACCGGCTGATGGTGCCGTCGTTACCGTTGTGGTTGAATGTGCCGGAAATCCCAAGATTATTGTTGAGATTGACTAATTGATTGTTCAACAAGGTTGAGTCGTCAAGGTTCTCGATCAAGCCTGCGCCAAAAACCGGCGTGGGAATACGGAAGATGATGTTGTTCTCCGCTACGGCCGTAGCGAAGCTGGGCTGCGGCAGCGTGTTGCTGTTGTTGCAGGTGCCGGCATCGGAGCGGCCGGTTACGGTGAACAGATCCTCTACCCCGCCGTTAGGAGCGTTGGTATTGACCGAGCCGTTGCTGTTAAAGAAGAACGGGAATCGGGCTTCCCGCGTCGGTCCATTGGCCGTAATGAAAGACGGCATCGTGTTTCCGGGCGCTACCCCGTTGCTGGTGAATAGGAATTGAGGATTGGTAGCGGGGCCTGTTCCGCCGACCGCCGGTTGCGCATGGCATGAACTGCACTGATTTGAGTTAAACCGCGGTCCCAGACCCACGTTTGCCGAGTTGGAAACCGTTTCCACGTCCTGGAAGCGAGTCTGACCATCAGTGAAAAACGCAAGGATCCCAGAGGGATTGTTGGCTAATACCGAAGAGAGCGCCGCGCCGGTGCCGCGGTTGCCGCTCTGAACTCCAGGGTCAGTCTGAGCCAATGCCATTCCGGCGAGGAAGAGCACGGCCAAAGTCAATACGGATGCGAACCTAGATGTCTTGATCACGGTTTCTCCTTGTAACTTGTCCCTACCTGATTTGTTTTCAGTACCGCGGTTGACATTTCCAGGAAACGAAATCCCGGGGAAGAAGCGGAGAAAATGCGGTCTTGCCTCCCCCGCTCGCAGAGCGCACTTCTTTAGGCGGAGCATGGGCTCCTCCCTAGAGGATTTCTCGTACTTGCCGTATGGCCAGGGACCGCAATGGCGCGGAAGCGCAAGCTGATTCGGACAAAAGCAGGAGCTGGGATATCCGAATCGGTGCCGGAATTTCTAGCGCGGATTCGTAACGGCCCAACAAAATATCGTCGGATGTTACGGAGTCAGAACAGAGGGTAGGAACACGGGGCGGGATCACTCGATTTTTCTTGGGGATACGGATGATTTGCGGGAGGCACCTTCGAGTATTCGTGGTCGCCGAAAAGAGCCAGAGTGTTCGGAAAGCGGAAATTGCCTACGCAATTCAGGCTAGCGCGAATCGCCGAGCTTTTGACGCCCAATCGCTGAGGTTTTAGTGGACGAACTTGTAATCGACGATGGAAGCAGCCAACAGGCAGGTTTCGCCTTCCATGGCTTTTTCCTGATCCTCACCCTTGGCCTGCTTTTCTCGCCCCTTAGCATCTTTGGAGCGGATCACACGACACTGGCAGAGTACGTTGCGGTTCCTCTGGCCAGAAATTTCTTCTGGCATTTCGAAGACCATCTCGATTAAAGCATTCACCGGCAAGGGGCGTGGCCCATGAAACAGCAGCCCAGTTTGGCTGATGTTTTCAATGGTGCCCTCGAACCACGTGCTGGTGTTATTCACGCGGTAACGAAGCGCGGTGTCCAGTTTCAGGCGCCGGGCTCGCGGCGTCCAGGATTGTCTCTTTTCCCGCGCATGATTCCGACGGGGCATGGCTTCGGGGTTAGCGTGCTCCAGGCGCTGGGTGCGGCGCATGGTGGTCCAGTCATATTTGTATTCGGCCGCGCACAACAGGCAAACTTGATAATAGTCTCCGTCAGTATCGCGGCGTGGCCAGGAGAACTCATGGGAACATCGCCCGAGCATAAGGACATCCATGATCTTTTGCGGCATGGTGGTTACTTCCGGACCCTGGGGGTCGGAAGCCAAATCATCTCCCAAAGACACGTTCTTGGGTAGGTTACCTTCGTGTCTGTCACGACGTGCGCCGAAACTAAGACGAGTTGATGCAGATACTTACGCTGTCGAAAGCGGCTGGAGCGACGGATGGAGATCGAACTGGACCATGCCGCCGAGGCTCCAGAGTGTATTATCGCGGCATGGGAGACGCCTATGCGGGCGACGTTACAGCCTTCATCCTCGCCGGCGGTAAAAGCACGCGAATGGGCGCTGACAAGGCATTTGTAGAGTGGGATGGAAGTACCCTGTTAGCTAGGGCGCTCAATGTGGCCCGGACGGTTATCCCAGCCACACGCATTGTGGGGAGTCG
Organism: uncultured Acidobacteriota bacterium; assembly: GCA_963717205.1. Classification (GTDB taxonomy): domain Bacteria; phylum Acidobacteriota; class Terriglobia; order Terriglobales; family Acidobacteriaceae; genus Sulfotelmatobacter. The sequence continues at coordinate 296,147 of CAVQVP010000007.1, forward strand.
CGAGAAATTTGCAGAGTTCGCCCCAGTCGTGGAAGATGAATTCCGTGACTGCGGACCCCTGGGCGGAATTCACGCAGCGTTACGCGTCTCGCAGACGGAACTCAACTTGATTCTCGCCGTCGACATGCCATTTGTATCAGCGACTTTCTTGGATTACTTGCTAAACCTGGCGCGGAATTCGCACGACGCCGAAGTGGTTGTCCCGCAAGCAGGCGGTCGCTGGCAACCGCTGTGCGCAGTTTACCGCCGGAAATTTGCGGTCGCCGCTGAGGTTGCGTTGCGCGCCGGACGAAACAGAATCGATCGCTTGTTCGATGCGGTTCCCCTTCGAGTGGTCAACGAAAAGGAGTTGGAAGGCGGCGGATTTTCGCTCAACATTTTCCGTAATCTGAATACGCCGGAGGATTTGGAAGCAGAAAAGCAGAGAGCCTGACGGTGGTTAAAAAGCCGACTTTTCAGAGATAGACCATGCCCGACAGTGTTAAACCCGAGAACACAAAGCCTGACGATGCTCAGCCCGGAAATGGTCAGCCCGGAAACAGTCAGCGGCCCTACATCGAATTTCGGGAAGTCTCAAAGTCCTTTGGAGAGAATGCCGTGCTCGACCGTGTCAGCTTCAACGTTATGTCCGGCGAGACGGTTTGTATTTTGGGACGCAGCGGCGTTGGCAAGTCGGTTTCGCTGCAATTGCTGATGGGTTTTCTGAAGGCGGATTCGGGAAAAGTGATCGTTGCGGGCGAGGACATCACTAATTTTTCCGAACAGCAGATGGAAGCCATTCGTAAGAAAGTCACAATGGTCTTTCAGAACGGAGCGTTATTCGACTCCCTCACCGTAGGCGAGAATGTGGCGTTTCCTCTGCGCGAGGGCGGAGGATTATCCGAAGAGCAGATTTACGAGATCGTCGACGGCTTGCTGAAGATGGTGGGCGTGCAAGAGATGCGCGACCTGCTGCCGTCGGATCTTTCGACCGGAATGAAACGTTCGGTCGCCATTGCCCGAGCGCTGTCGGCGCGGCCGGAGTGCATTCTGTATGACGAGCCCACGACCATGGTCGACCCTCTAATGGCTCAACTGCTCGGCGATCTCATCAAGCGGCTCAAGATTCAACTTAATCTGACCAGCATCGTTGTCACCCACGATATGCGCCTGGCCAAGAAACTTGCAGACCGGGTCGTCTTCCTTCACGAAGGCAAGGCGATCTTTTTTGGAACTTCAGCGGAGATGGAAAAATCCACGGAGCCCATTGTGCAAGAGTTCTTCGAACTGGACGAATTGAAGCTCGAATGCTAAAGGCAGATGCAAACTCACGCTCCTGACACGTTCGGTGAGTATCCACTACATATGAGAACCGGCAGCCGCGGATATTTCGCGAAGCTGATATCGGTGAATGAAAGCTGGCACTGCAGGAAGATCGAGCCCCTGTCGGAGGCTATGCGCCGGGCGTGTACGCAGTCAGTGCAGAGGCCCGCAGTTAGCTTGTTGTAATTGTTTCCAGGCGGAGTGGGCATATGTCGAACTCCTCCACTCGTCAGAAACCCTGACGCACCAGTTCTTCCACAGTGAGTAAACTTTCCGCCGGGTCTCCGTTCATCATCTTCTCAACGTACTTCGCGATCAGATCGGCTTCGAGATTGACTGGATCGCCAGGTTTGAGCGAGTTAAGGTTCGTCATTTCGACGGTGTGCGGAATGATCGCAATTGTGCAAATCGTCCCTTCAAGCTTTGCCACGGTAAGGCTGATTCCCTCGATGCAGACCGAGCCTTTGTAGACCGTGTATTTCGCTATGTCATGCGGCAGTTCGATGCGCAGCCAGAAGTTTTCCGAGTCAGCGATGCGCTCCAGGGCGAGGAGCTTGCCAACTCCATCCACGTGGCCTTGCACGATGTGCCCGCCGAAACGGCCATCCGCCTTCATAGGCAGTTCAAGGTTAACCAGTGCGCTTTGGTGCATGCGCGAGAACGACGTGAGCACCCAAGTTTCGGGCGCGAGATCGGCGCAGAACGATCCCGGCTTAATGTCGACCGCAGTCAGGCAAACGCCGCTCACCGCAATGCTGTTGCCGGGCTGAAGTTCCTTCGGCGTCTTCTCTGCGGTGATTGTGATGCGACGATTCTCGCCGCGTTGTTCGATACGCGTGACGTTCCCTACTTCTTCAACGATGCCAGTAAACATGAGGAGCCTCCCGTAATAGACTGATAATCATAAATCCGCAGTCGTGTTCGACAGCCCTAAGTTGACGGGCGGCGTCAAATGAAAAAGAGCTTATTCCCCGTAAGGATCGCGCAAGTACCCCTCAACCGCGAAGTCTTCTCCGAATCGATGCAGATGAAGATGTTTTACCTGTGGGATCGCATTCATTTGGCCGACGTCCGCGCCGGAGGCGAACGGAACCGATCCCGCATCCGCCATTATTTTGGGCGCGTAATACAGAAAAACTTTGTCCACGATGCCGGAAGCCAGCGCGATGCTGTTGACGGTCGCTCCGCCTTCAATCATCACACTCGTAATTTCAAGTTCGCCGAGACGGCGCAGAATCGCGCGAATATCGGGGCGTCCACTGCCTGCAGGCAGAAGCTGCTCGACTCGAACGCCGCGCGCCTCCAGTTCAGCCTTTTTACTTTCCTCTCCCGCTGAACAGAAAACCAGCGCGTCGTCGTTGAAGGCATTTCCGCTTGCGGCGCTCTGTACGAGTCGCGATTGCAACGGTAGTCGCAGATGCGAATCGAGAATCACGCGCAACAAGGGGCGACGCCGCGGATTGCCGCTGCGATCGGTGAGCAGCGGATCGTCCGCGAGAACCGTTCCCACTCCTACGAGAATCGCATCGCTCTGGTGACGCTGCTGATGCACGTGAGCACGTGCGGCTTCGCCGGTAATCCATCCGCCTGCAGGAGTTCCTGCAGCGCGCTCCGACCCTTTATTGCCTGGCGGAGCGATTTTGCCGTCAAGAGTCATTGCCGACTTCAGTGTCACCAGAGGAACACTGTGCCGTATGTAGCGAGCGAAGGGCTCGTTCAGACGGCGGGCTTCTGCCTCTAAGCGCCCCACTTCAACGTGCATACCCGCCGCTCGGAGCTTCTCAAAACCTTGCCCGCTCACCTTTGGATTGGGATCTGGCATGGATGCGACGACTCGATGAATTCCGCCTGCGATCAAGGCATCGGTGCAAGGAGGCGTGCGGCCCTGATAGGAATGCGGTTCGAGATTGATGTACAGCGTTGCGCCGCGGGCCTTCGAGCCCGCGTTCTCTAGAGCGCGTACTTCGGCGTGCTTTACGCCACTATAGGTATAAACGCCCGTGCCCACGATATTGCCCTTCGTATCGACGATGACCGCACCTACATAGGGATTCGGCGAGGCTAATCCGATACCCTGACGCGCGAGGTCGAGCGCGCGGCGGAGAAAGTGGTCGTCAGCGGAGTGGTCGGGCATGAGGCCACCATTCATCAGCGAGACAGAGAGCATGGAAGAAAACGAGCAAGGACGGAGACAGTCTACAGCTCGCGCGGTGGGAAGGCGTCAGCTGGATTATCCTCCTCTGGTTCTTCGAGTGCCACGGCGCCAGATCTTCCCTTTGGCCGCATTTCGCGGGGTACTGAAACAAGCGAAAACGGATCCTCAGCAGCGTCTGCCCGTGCTTTCGGGCGAAGAAGCCTGTGCAATAACCACCCGGCAAGGCAAAGGGCAAGAAGGACTGTCAGGACTTCAAGAAAAACGGTCAAACCTGCATCTTCTCCGCGCCTCTGTGCCTCCGTGGTGAGAAGCACTTCCTACTCGAACAGCGAATCCACAAATTCCTTTGGGTCGAAGGGCAGCAGATCCCCCACTTTTTCTCCGACACCGACAAACCGCACTGGCAGCCTCAGTTCGCGCGAGATGGCAACCACAACGCCGCCCTTGGCAGTGCCGTCGAGTTTGGTGAGGACGATGCCAGTAACTCCCGCAGACTCCGTGAACATGCGCGCCTGCTGCAAACCATTTTGGCCGGTGGTTGCATCCATCACCAGCAGTGTCTCGTGCGGTGCTCCCGGAATGATGCGCTGAGCCGTACGCCGCATTTTTTCTAACTCCGACATCAGGCTCGTCTTGGTGTGCAGGCGGCCGGCGGTGTCGACGATCACGTAGTCCGTCTTCCGGGCCGTGGCAGCCTGCAACGCGTCGAATAGCACAGCTGCGGGATCACCGCCCGGCTTCGTCTTGATCACTTCCGTACCCGTGCGCCCGCCCCAGATTTCCAGTTGATCGATGGCCGCGGCGCGAAAGGTATCTGCTGCGCACAGCAGCACGTTCTTGCCTTGCGATCGATACACCTGCGACAACTTGCCGATGGTCGTTGTCTTGCCTGTACCATTTACTCCAACAACTAAAATTACTTCGGGCGTTCCATCCAATTTTTGAACTGGCGTTGTATTCGCCGCATTCAGAATCGCTAGCAGCTCCTCTTTAAGAAGACGCTTCAGTTCCTGCACATCTTTGATCTGTTTACGGTCGGCTTTGTCGCGGAGCTTGCCCAAAACTTCTTGAGTGGTCGTCGAGCCCAGATCGGCGCCGATCAGCGTGGCTTCCAGATCGTCAAGCGTATTGCGGTCGATTTCCTTGCCAAAGGCTACAACCTCTTCAATGCGTTCGGCGAGGTTTTCCCGCGTGCGCGTCACCGCCTGCTTCATGCGCTCGAAGAGGCCGGTTTTCTTTTCTTCAGTGCTACCAAACAAAGTTTGAATCATCAGAAAGCCTTAGACCTGATTATAACGGTCACGGGAGCGTGGTCGTCGTCTCCGGAAGGAAGAAGAGGAGAGAAGAATGGTTAGACGCGCGATCTCTCTAGGTTAGCCGCTTCTGCGGCGGAGAGCGCCGGAGCGGGGACCGTGGGAGCAACATCGGCTGCCGCGTCAGCCGCTACAGCTACGGCCCTCTTGATCGAGATGCGTTGGATGCGAATCTCGCCGCGGCCGTAAACCGCCATCAGCGCTGCCACTGCCTCCGGATCAAGCCTCTTGCCGGCAAGATTCTGGATAATTTTCAAGGCCTCTTCTGGAGTGTGCGCATGTTGGTAAGGACGATTTGTGGTCAATGCATCGAAAGTATCCGCCACGGCGATAACCCGCGCAAGCAGTGGAATCTGATCACCCTTGAGGCCATAGGGATAGCCGCGGCCATCGAGAGCTTCGTGATGCAGTTCAATTCCGGGAAGCATCTCGGCGAGCTGCGTTACCGGGCGCAGGATGTTGGCACCCTTGGTGGTGTGAGTCTTCATGACCTCGAATTCTTCCGCGGTGAGAGCGCCCGGCTTCTTGAGAATGCGGTCTTCAATGCCGATCTTACCCACGTCGTGAAGTTGGGCGGAGATCTGCAGCGTTTCCATGAAGGCGGCATCCAGCTTGAGTTCTTTTGCGATCAACAGTGAGTAGCGCGTAACACGGTCGGAGTGGCCACGAGTATAGGGATCTTTCTCGTCGACTGCGCCTGCCAGCATCTGAATTGACCCCAGGAATAGAGCACGATTCTCCTCTGCAGCGCGCTTCAAATCTTCAACGAATTGTTCGAGCTCTTCCGACATCGTGTTAAAAGTCTCGGCTAGTTCGCCAATTTCGGTCCGGCTTCGCAAATGAGCCCGTTGTGAAAAGTCTCCGCGCGCCAAGGCACGGCTGGACTGAGTGAGGATTTGCAGCGGATTGGTAATTCTGCGAGCCGCGAAAATGCTGACGCCGATGCTTAGCAATGTGGCCAGCACTGCCAGCAGGCGCGCCGTACGCTGCATTTCGTAAACCCCGCGGTACGCCTCGAGTCGAGGTTTTTGCACCACGACCGCCCAATCAAGAGCGGTGACGGGACTGTAGGTGCCGAGCATCTCAACGCTGGTTTTACCGTCCTGTTCGGCGAATTCTTTGGTCGCGGCTAACTGTGCCTTGTTGCCTTCGTCCACAAAATTGCGGACGATCTCCAGGCTCTTCATGTCCTGGCCGGTTACATACTGCGGAGTTCCTGCTGCGACCAGGCGGCCCTGAGAGTCCACGACATATGGAATCAGGCCGCCGCCGCTGACCTCGTGCAAGCGGCGAATCAGGAATTGCAAATCCACAACCGCGCCCACCATGCCGAGAAAGCGGCCCCCGTAGCTGACCGGACTGCTTACCAGCACAACCGTCCGCGGAATCTTGCCGTCTTCCACTTCAAGCGCCTGGCCATTGTAGGCACGGCCATCGCGGGCTGCGTCGTAAGCATGCTGCAACTCACGCTGCAGGAAGGCGTCCGGTGAGATGCGACCGGCAGAGATCCCCTTGGCGTCGGAGTTGAGCAATGTGGCATAGGCAAGATCGTCCGAGGACGAAACAAAGTTTTCCAGCAGGGCGCGCAATTCCGGCGCTTCGATGTTTTTTCGGCCGATATCGCCACCGCTTGCCACCTGAATCGCAGACGAAAGATTCGCCAGCATCATCCGAAGCGAGCGCTGGTGTTGCGAAAGATCGTCGGCCAGGGAACGAGTCACGGTATTTTGCAGCAGCATCTCGTTCGTCTTCAGGCGATCGCGGTTTATCGCCTCCACCTGGGCCGAGTAAAAATACATCGGAACGATGCTGATCACAAGCAGCACGCCGAGAATCACATACAAAATCGGAATGCGCAGCGGCGGTGGTGCTGTCGAGGCCAGACCGCTCCCCGGGCTGAGATCGGGAGCGCCCGCGGTTAAAGTGGCGGCGGATTTCACGGGTATCTATAGGATTTTAATGTGGACGGAGCGCGGGAAGGCGAAAACCGTTCGCTTTGCCGTTACGAAAGTACCACTCGAAGTGACCGTCTGGCGCGGGTTTGGCAATAAAACGTTTGGCAATAAAATGTGAAGTGGACACGCCACTTACATCCTTAGCGTTTCGCTCTTGCCGCTGCGGGTCATCAGTTCATAAATTGCATCGCGCGGAGCTTTGCCCTCATGCAGGATGGCATGCATCTGCTCGGTGATGGGCATCTCGACACCCCGAGCCTGCGCCAGCCCCACCGCCGCCGTCGTAGTGAAAACTCCTTCTGCAACCATGCCACGCATGCCTGCGAGAATTTCCTGCAACCCTCGTCCGCGGCCAAGCTCCACTCCTACGCTGCGATTGCGCGAGAGTCCGCCAGTGCAGGTTAGCACCAAATCGCCCAGACCGGCGAGGCCAGCCATGGTATCCGCCTTGCCGCCGCAGGCCACGACCAGTCGGGTCATCTCTGCCAAGCCGCGCGTGATGAGAGCCGCCGTGGAATTGTGTCCAAGTCCCAGGCCTGCGCTGACACCGGCCGCAATTGCAATCGTATTTTTCAGCGCGCCGCCCAATTCCACGCCGATCGGATCGTCATTGGTGTAGACGCGAAATGTGGCATCGCTGAACTCACGCTGCACCCAGCCTGCAAGTTCCCCGTCCTCTGAAGCGATGGTGATGGCTGTTGGATCTCCTCGCGCCGCTTCTACCGCGAACGATGGTCCGCTCAGGGCGCCGATTCGGGGCCTTCGATTGTTGTTACCCTTGATTACTTGCGCGATCACCTCGGTCATGCGCAGCAGCGAGTTTTCCTCCAAACCCTTAGTCGCACTTACGATCAGAGTTTCGTCGCGCAGGTGCGGTAGCATCCGCTCAAACAGCCGGCGGCAATGTTGCGAGGGCATTACACTGATCACGACGGCGGCATTTTCGAGTGCTTCGGCGAGATCATTGCATGGCAGTACGCCCGTCGGAATGTCCTGGCCAGGAAGAAACTTTTCATTTACGCGCCGTTGCGCGATGCTCTCGCACACTTCTTTTTCATGCGCCCAGAGCCGCACCTCGTGAGTCTGCTTGCGCCCAAGGATGATCGACAGCGCCGTACCCCAGGCACCGGCACCGATGATCGCGATCTTGCTCATGTGCGCTTTCTTCCCATGCGGCTCTCCGTGCCTGCAAGCAAACGGTGGATGTTTTCGTGATGCCGGGCGATGATGAACAGTGAAGTGATGGTCATGAATGCCAGGGTAACTGGAGCACCTCGATAGGTGCGGAACGCGTAAACCAGCAGAGGAAACGATGCGACGGCGAGGATTGATGCGAGCGAAACATAGCGAGAGATCGTCAGCGCAGCAATGAAGATCGCGGCCGCCACCAGCACCGACTTCGGAGCGATCAAGATAAACGAGCCCAGCCCAGTGGCAACGCCCTTGCCGCCGCGAAAGTTCAGCCACACCGGAAATATATGCCCGAGCACGGCAAACAACGCCGCTATGGACATTGCCTGATCGGGTTGAGTAGATCCAGTCAGTCCATCTGAGAGTCGGTATGCCAGTGCGACGGCCGCGGTTCCTTTTAGAGCGTCGAGCAGCAGCGTGAGCGCCCCCAGAGCCGGGGACTTGCGGGAGACATTGGTCGCTCCAATATTCCCGCTACCGCTTTGGCGCACATCTTCGCCGCGGAAGATGCGCACGAGCAGATATCCAAAGGGAATCGACCCTAGCAGGTAACTAAGCGTGGCGATGAACAGTACTCGAGACATTGAGTGTGCTAATGCAGAGCGAATCCCGCAAGTTTCGTATATTTTGAGCCGCCGGGCAAAGGCTGGCTCTGGTACAGAAAAAACTCGCGGGCGGTCATCGTACCAAAGTCCGGCGCGGTCAGGGCGGCAAGCCTTTCCTGCAATTGGCAGAGGCTGCCGCTTTGTTCGCGGCGCGCCTTGTGCTTGCTCGGCAGTGAGCCTCGCGCCAGCGTGAGGTGAGGGTTGAAGGCGTGCTCCTCCTTAGGAATGTTAAGCGTCGCCAGACGTTCATCAACCGTTGTCGCCAGAAAAGCAAGTTTCACGTCCGCCTCCACCCCGATCCAGAACACTCGCGGCGCCCGCGTGCCCGGAAAGAATCCACAGCCGCGAATATTCATTTGAAAGCCGTCGGCTACAATCATTTGCAGCGCTCGTCTAATTTTATCGGTCTCGTCTTCGGACTTCTCTCCGATAAATTTCAGAGTGACGTGCAGCGACTCCGGCCGCACCCAGCGCGCTTCCTCCGCGAACCCACGCACGCCATCGAGGAAGCGTGCAATGCGGTCGCGGATGCCGTCATCGATATCGAGCGCAACGAAAAGGCGCATAAAAAGCTTCCAGCAGCTAGAAGCAGGTTCTCCTCACATCAACTTCTTTCGTACCATATCGAGCGCCAGCGTCGTCGCGAACCAACGGATGCGCTTGCGGTCGCCAGGGAAATTGCGCTCGATCACTTCCGTTCCGCTCGAGCTGGCCAACGCGTGGAACACCAATCCCACGGGCTTCTCAGGCGTTCCTCCACCGGGTCCGGCGACGCCTGTGATGCCGACGCCAAGAGTCGCCTCGCAGCGATAACGAATACCCTCGGCCAGCGCGGCGGCCACTTCCCGGCTCACGGCCCCATGGCGCTCGATCATGTCAGCAGGGACACCCGCCAGTTCGGTCTTTACCGCATTGGAGTACACGATTGCGCCTCCTGCAAAATAGCGCGAACTCCCCGCGACGGATGTGATTCGCTCGCCCAGCAAGCCGCCGGTGCACGATTCCGCAACTGCAAGCGTGGCGTTGCGCATCTGCAGCCAGTAGCCGACGATTTGCTCGAGTGACTCACCGTCTCGCGAATATACGGCAGTGTCCAGTTCTTCCTCTACCGCGTCTGCTGCCTCATCCACACGCGCTTGCGCCGCTTCCAGGGTTTCGGCACGCGACCTGAAATGAAGTTGAATCTCTCCTGCCCCGGCGAGAATCGTGGTTTGCACGTCGGCAAAGCGCTTGTAGATTGGCGCCACGCGGGCATCGACGTGAGATTCGCCCAGCATTGCCACCTTTAAGACGCGACTCGCGATGAACGCCACTGGCAGCTTTGCCCGCAATCGCTCACGGCACTCCGCTTCGAACAAGGCTTTAAGTTCGTGCGGCGGTCCGGGCAACAAGATGACAATGCGTTCGCGCCCGTCGAACTTGCCACTCAGCCATTGTCCCGGTGCGGTCCCATTGGGATTGGGGAGGAGGGTCGCACCTTCCAGCATGTCTGCCTGTTTTACATTGTTTGAAGACATCTTCCAACCCCGCGCGGCAAAACGCTGCTCGATTCCGGCCAGAACGCTTTCGTCGCGCCGCAGCGAAACGCCCAACGCTTCCGCGACGGCCTCGCGAGTGAGGTCGTCTTCCGTAGGGCCGAGACCGCCGCTGAAAATGACGATCTCGGAGCGGAACAGCGCGTGCTGCGCGGCCTCAACCAGGCGATTGCGATCATCTCCGACGACGCTCTTGAAAATTACTTCAACCCCCAGTTGATTGATTTGCTCGGTGAGGTAGAGAGAATTCGTATCCGTGCGGAAGGGCGTCAGCAGTTCAGAACCAACCGCGATGATCTCGGCGTGCACGGGTAGAAGTGTAAATGAAATCTGCGGAGACGCAGAGTCGATAACAAGGTCACACGCTGTCGATCAACAGCTGCGCATTACTCCGGCAGCAGCGGCAATCCCTGAATATTCCAGGAGAGATGATGCACAGCGTCGGTGGTCGCCAGAATCACGCTGCGAGCCGGGGCAAAGGCGAGTCCAACCAATCCATGGCCGGCAACTTCGAGGCTCGCCTTGCCTTCGGGAGTGATCTTCACAATGCCACGCTTGCCGGAAAGTGAAGCAGCGACATAGAGGTTGCCCAACGAGTCGAAAGCCAAACCCTGCGGGCGTCCCAGGCCGCGGAAAAATGTCTCCACTGTTCCGTGCGGATCAATTCTGTGTACACAGTCAAAACTGGACGTGGTTGGCCCGGTCACAAACAAGTCGTCCTGCGGCCCAAAGGCAAGATGGTAGGCCGAAACGCTTGGTTCCAGAGTTGCGAAGACGAACACTTGCTGATCGCGGCCAATCTTAAAGATCGTGCCGCTGCGGTCGCCCACATATAGATTCTGATTTCGATCGAAGGCGATTCCGGTGGCGATTCCCATGCCCCCGGCGTAGGTAGTCATGGTTCCGTTCGGGGCTACGCGATAAACTGCGCCGTCGTGACGCGAAGATACGTACATCTGTCCTTCGCGATCGAAGGCGATCGCAGTTGCGTTCATCATCTCCGCGACGAAAGGCTTCACCGTGTAATTGGTGTCAATTTTGAAAATTGCGATGGGAACTTGTTGCCCGCGTGAGCCGGAGAAAGTAGCGTAGATGTTGCCTTGAGCGTCGAGCGCCGGATTCGTCACGGGATGCAGATTTTCTGCGATGGGGACGGCTATCTTAACGGTGTGAGCGTTGCTGATGTGGCCATCGGCTGCAACCACCACCGGCCCCGAAGTCGCGCCGTTAGGAACACGCGCGACGACGAACGAGTCCGAACTGACCACGATGCCGCCTTCTACTTCGCCAAATTGCACACGAGGGCGCTGCCACTGCTGCGGCCGCAACCCCGAGCCGGCGATGCGGACTTCGCCACCCGCCAGCGCCAGTACTGGCGCCACTGACTCGATGTGCGGCCCGCCATTCACGTTTTTCTTACCCAGGATGCGATCGGAGAATCCCATGAGGAAAATACTCGCCTACTTTAGAAGACACACATTACCTTAGAAGACCAAAGTGCAGAAACAGATGCATCACTCCCAGCGCGTAGAAACCAGCGGCAACATCGTCGAGTACGATTCCGGCGCCTTCCGGAAGCGCCTCTAATTGTCGCACTGGTGGTGGCTTTACGATATCGAAGACACGAAAAAGTATAAAGCCCGCCAGAAAAGATTTCCATGTGAGAGGAACCGCAATCAGAGCGACCAGTTGTCCCGCAACCTCATCAATGACCACAAACTGCGGATCCTTTTCTCCCCAGCCGCGCGCGATCTGCGTAGCCACGGGCATGCCGATTAGCGTTACCAGCAAAGCCAGGCCAATGGCAATTGCAGTTCGCACCGAAGGCGGGACACTGTGGGCGATTGCAGCCCATAACAAAACGGTCGCTGCCGATGCCCACGTGCCGGGCCCGGGCCGCATCCGTCCGATGCCGAAGAACGTGCCCACGAGAGTCGCCCATCTCGGAGTAGCACGGGACGCTCCCACGACAGCGGGCGGGACGCCGGTGCTACCTTCCGGTTCGGTCCTCGGAATGTCGGAGATCTGCTTCACTATTCTTCGTCCTGATCCTCGGGAGTACCCTCCCGGACCTGCTCGTCCGCGTCAGTAACCGGCGATGGGATCACATAGGCGCCGCTTGCCCATTTGCCCAAATCTATAGTGCGGCAGCGGTCGCTGCAAAAGGGGAATTCGGCGTCGGCGCTCTTTACGACTTTCTTGCAGATCGGGCAGCGGAGCTTAAGAACGCGCTTGCGTGGCATGATCAGGGCGATCCAAGTTTTAGGGCGATCCAGGTTTCGGGCGTGCCAGGTTCTTGCACACATTTCTAACTACAGGATCCAGAAAAGCGTCTGGGCTAAAGAATCCTTGCCACCAGATCATAGTCGTGCGCATCCACAATCTGGCAGCGATAAAACTCCCCCGGGCAAGGCTCGTTTTCCTCGGGAAACTCATTCACGAAAACTTTGCCGTCGATTTCGGGGGCGTGCATCGCGGTGCGGCCTTCCATCAGCAGGTCAGTCTCGTCCGACACGCCCTCCAGCAGCAAATCGAACTCTTGTCCCACCAGAGCGTTCTTTTTCTCCCGACTGATGTGCCGCTGAATTCCCATAAGATGTTTGCGGCGCCGCTCGATCTCGCGGACCGGGATCTTTTTGTCCAATCCATATGCGTCCGCGCCCGCCTGGTCCGAATACGCGAAGGTTCCCATCCAGTCAAACTGAGCTTCGCGCACGAATTCGCACAGCTCTTCGAACTCCTTGTCAGTCTCTCCGGGAAAGCCAACGATAAATGAGGTGCGCAAAGTAACGCCCGGAATCGCGCGCCGCATTTTGGCAATCGAGCGCAGGAATAAGTCAGCTCCGCCTCCGCGCTTCATGCGCTTCAGCACGGTGGACGACGCATGTTGTAGCGGTACATCCATGTAGGAACAGATCTTTTCCTGCGATCCAATCGTCTCAAGCAACTTGCCCGTGATCTTGTTGGGATAGGCATAGAGGAAACGGATCCAGCGCAAGTCCTCGATCTGAGCCAGTTTTTCAAGAAGGAGCGCTAGCCCATCTTTCAGTCCGAAATCTTCCCCGTAGCAGGTCGTGTCCTGCCCGATCAACGTAATTTCCCGAACTCCAATGTGCGCCAGTCGCTCAGCTTCGGCCACGACCGACTCAAAGCGGCGCGAGCGAAACTTTCCTCGCAGCTGCGGAATGATGCAAAAGGTACAGGGATGGTCGCAGCCTTCCGCGATCTTGATGTAAGCCGCGTGCTTTGGAGTCGCTAGAATGCGGGGCGTCTCGTCGTCATACAAATAGTTGGGCAGATCCGCAATCGCACCGTCCCATCGCCCACGAGAGAATCGTCCTTGCGCGGCTCGCGCGTCGCCCTCGGCTCGCGAATTCAAGACCACGAACGGAGAACTGTCATGCGCGATCGATGGAGCCGGAGCAATGCCAGTTGCCGTTAGGATGCTCTGCAACTCTCCGGTGCCGACCACAGCATCCACTTCAGGAATCCGCTGGAGGATTTCGTCGCGGAAGCGCTCAACCAGGCAACCAGCTACCACCAGCTTTTTCGCTCGTCCTGAAGTCTTGTAGGCGGCCATCTCGAGGATTGCGTTGACTGACTCCTGTTGCGCGCTCTCGATGAACGAACAAGTATTCACCACGATGACATCGGCGTCTTCGGCGCGCGGCGAGAGTTCGGCCCCACCCCGCGCCAGCAAGCCCATCATTACTTCGCTATCGACGAGGTTTTTGGGGCATCCAAGGCTGACGAAGCCAACCTTCGGCGGACCGATCTCCAGGGTGCTGGTTTCCGACAAAGTGACAGCAGCCTCTTCGTTCCGAAGTGTAATAGTAGGGTTCTTCGAAGGCATGTAATCTCACCATTTTAGCATTCTGCTGTCGAAAGCCAGCGGTCGCCATGTGCTGCTATGCCTCCGATCGTTCCGGTTGCCGGCACCACGGAAGGCAGCAGTAGCGAATGAAAGATTTACCACTTCGAGTGCTACGCTGATTGAAACTGAGAGTCACGCATCCTTGTGCGGAGGAGAAATGTCCGGGAGGCAGGTGATGGTAGTTCTGGCAACAACGATTTCTCTCCTGGCGTATTCCGCGGGGGCGCAGGACGAAAAAAACGAGTTGACCGGAATTCTTGGGCGTACCTTCATCAGTGACCAGGGAATTACCGGTGCCACGTACTTCAATCCGTTCGTTCGCTCCGGCAAAGGCTTCACTTTCGAGTTGAACTATTCGCGCCAACTGTACGGCACCCTCGTCTATTCCATCTCAGCGGAAGTGCCTGCTGTTCTCAATCTCGATGAAGACCTTAACTCGGGTACCGATGTTGTTCCGCAGGATTACCAACAGATATTTGTTACTCCGTCGGTTCGCTTTAACCTGTTTCCCGAAACCTCAGTCTCACCCTGGGTGAGCTTCGGCGGAGGCATCGGGCACTTCAGCGAAAACAATACGCTGATTTATGGAGGCGCCAATCCGGGTACTTCCTCGACCTCGGGCGTAGTTCAGGGAGGATTGGGCTTGGACTTGAGGCCCTTTCATGGCCGGTTCAGTCACTTCGGCTTCCGCGGACAGGTGCGCGACTTCTGGTCGGGGACGCCTGACCTACCATTGGCCCCGACCGGCAAGACGAGGCAGCATAATTACTTCCTCGGCGGTGGCGTGGTCTACCATTTTTAGTTCTTGAGCATGTTTGACGATCCACCTTCGAGTCGGAGTATGATTTTCTGCGTTAACCAGTCTCGCTCGGTCGACGGCCATCCCGCAAAGGATCCGACCGGAGGAATCGATGATCGTCATCCAGCTTGCCCTGCTGTTTTTATTTGGCGCTCCTCAGCAAATCATCACTCCAGCCGATCCAACCTCGCAACAGAATCTGGAACAGGCCAAGTCAAAGTACCAGGCTTACCGGCGAGCCGCTATTCGCATCAACGACCTGGCAGGAAAAATCCACTCAGAGGCGGACGCACGCGCCTTCATCGACGCGGTGGCCGAGCAACTGGCCAAGCATCGCTATCAGTATTGGACAGCCATTGGCATTCGCCACCGCGTGGCCCGGGCCGAGTACGCCGCAGTTGCTGATGCATCAGGTCTCATTCCAGAGCAACGCATTGTTGACGTGTGGAACGAATATATTCGCGAAATCAATGCGCCCGCGGAAGCGCTCACTACTGTATCCGAAGTGCACAACCTGCGAGACGGACTGTACTACTCCGGCCAGACGATGTGGGAGCGCCAACTGAACCAGTCGCTGTGGACAATGCCAAATGTCGTTGCCCTGGACGCGTATGGCGAGATCGCCAACGGATGCCGTGCCATCGAAGCCCTGAAGATTATTTACAACATGCACGAGTGGTTTCAGAACTTGCTCAGTGCGCGAGAGCGCGTCCAAGAAGGGGTTCTAGCCTCAGACTTAGCCGCACAGCGCCAGGGGCAAGCTACGGCCCCTCAGGGCAAGATTTATTCGCACCGGTTGGTTGCTCGTGTGGACCAGAACCCGGTTCGTTTGGCTGCGATGCGATATCAGCAAGAACATGGCGAAGGCGCCTACCGGGACTTATTGAAGAGACTCTTCGACGAGCTGTTTCCCAAAGAGTGAGCTGGCAGGCGAACTGATCGTTACTTTCCATCTACTTTCTCGTTGCTGATTCCACCTCTTCGAACAACTCTGGTAACCGCCTCACATCGTCGGAAGAATTCCCAAAGCGCGCCGATTCGTAGGCGTCCGTGAAGGTCGCGACCCGCGTCCGCAAACGCACATCCTCAATCGCACGGACAAATTCCTGCGGCGTCTGCGTTGTGGATTTTGCGATTCCGCGCCGCGCCATATATTTTGCCATGCGCTCGTACCACATCGCCGCAGCCTGATCGGGCGATCGCTCCGGATGTGCCCGCAACCGGCGCGTACGGATGATCCGCGCAATGGATCGGACGTTCCCTAGAGCCAGCAGCATCAGGGCAAGGGCCACGCAACTGGCAAGCCACCGTCCTGGCGCGAGGTCCATGCCTCGCTGGCTCCTGCGCGCCCAGTTCAGCATCTGCGCGTAACGCAGCCGTGCCTTCAGGCGGCCTCGCTCCCACGCGCTGCGCGTGCCGCTCAGGACCGATTGGCTCAGAACGTACTGATGCGAGGAGTCATAACTGACGACCCACTCCCGCCAAAACGACGCCGCGGCGTCCAGGTAGAGCATAGCCCGGCCCCAGCCTTGCGGTAATTCAACAGTGCCACCCGGTGCCGTGGGATCAAAAGTGATCCAGCCGTGTCCGGGAAAGTATGCTTCCACCCACGAGTGCGCGTCTTTGGCCCGGATCACGTAGTTGCCGGTGAGATCGTTGAATTCCGCGCTGCGGAATCCGTTGACTACGCGCGCCGGAATGCGTAGCGTTCGCAGCATCACGGCCATCGAAGAAGCAAAGTATTCGCAGTGTCCTTGCTTGCGCTCGAAGAGAAAGTTGGCCAAGGGATCGGCAACGGGGGAACGCGGCAGTCGCAAGGTATAACCGTAGTGGGTCTTCAAATATTTCTCGATCGCAGCCGCCTTGTCGTAGTTGTTGTAGGCGAAATGGGAGATTTGCGCTGCCAACTGCGGAATGCGCGGATCAAGAGTGTGCGGTAGCTGCAGGTACGCCAAGGCAAACAGAGGAAGCGAATCCTGGTCTTGTCGAAGGAGTTCGGGAGACGGCGTGGAAATATCCGAGTCCGCCTCGTAGAGGCTGACGCCGCGCTGATTGTCAAGATCGGAGATCGCTCCGCCCGAATCGATTTGCAATTCGCGATATGCTCCACTCACTCGGCGTGCCCACGGAGCAAGAAAGAATACGTTGATACCGATCGGCTCCATCAGCACACGGTAATGAATGGAGCGATTGATCCGCGCCGGAAACAACTGATTCAGAGCCGTCGAGTCCTCTGCTACTCCCTGGCTCGCCCAAGGAATCGAGAATGCCCCATCGCGCTGTCGAAACAGCACGTCTCTTCCCGGAGGGTTCGACCAGTCTTTGCCGTTGAAAATCGCCAACGAGACGCCACGCCAGTGCAAGGCGTACTGGCCGTGCTGATCGCCGTCAATCTGAATGTGCATTACCACAGCGTCTGATTGCTGAATCTGCCCGATCCCGCCCAGGTGGACCCGATTGCTAAAGCCTGTGGAAAGGTCGGTTCCGAATGAGTAGGCGCCGAGATAACCGGCGGACATGCGTGGGAGCAGGAAAAACATAGCCGCTGCGCCTAGCAAAATCATCAGCGCCAAACCCGGAGTTACCCGCGCAAGCGAGAAGGCGAGACGACGGTGCTCGTGCGTGTCGCGGGAGCGTCGCGCCTGGAATTGAGCGGCTCGCCCGGAGCGCCGCATCTCCATCAGAATGAAGGTTGCCACCGCCATCAACATGAATCCGGCGAAAAACAACAGAAAAACGCTGTCGACAGTAAGCACCGCCGAGGCCAGCACCATCAGAAACGACACGATCGCCAGCGTCGCGTAGTCACGATCGCGTCTCAACGAGAACATCCGCACGACGACGGCAAAGAGCACAAGGTGTACCGTCGCGGTCAAAAAGCTCCGCGAGAGCAGGAAATAGTCCCCAGCGAAAAAGACGAAGTAGGCGATGCTGAGGGGAGTCGTCCAGCGCTCCGAAAACACAACGCGGCGTCTTCGAGCCAGTAAATAACCCCTGAAAGCTAGAGCAGCTCCCACCAGCAGGATCGTCGGTAAATCAAGGCCGCCGGTGCTCGCTAATGTGCCGAAGCCCATCAGCACCAGCAGATAAATCGAAACCTCAAAGTATTTATTAATGGCCTGAGTCAGGGGAATGACATCGAGTTGTGGCGCGGTTTGCGGCATCGAATGTGAACGGACCGATGGTTAGCGTGTGTTTAGAGTCTACTGACTAAATCCGATCGCTCCGTGTATTGTTCGACTTATATTGTTCGACAACTCCCGTCGGGAAGGGAAGGCCTTCGTGTCAGTTTCTTGCACCTAAGGTCACATGACGGTAGCGCTGGCGTCCCGCCGGCAAGTGAATTCCCGCGCGACCGTCGCTGAGGAACGGCGGCCGCTGCGAGGGCTGCTGCCCGCGTTTGCTAGAATGATTCAAGTCAGGCATCGGTCTCACGCGACGTACTCTCGCCAACCCCGCCAGGTCCGGAAGGAAGCAACGGTAACGGGCTCTTGCGTGTGCAGTGAGGTCCCGGTGCCTGGCTTATTTGCGATCAAATTCCCGCCGCCCTAGACCAACCTTCACAAATCCTTTACAAGTCTTTGCGCAAGAAATGCTCCGCACGCTCGTCACCAGTAATCGGATGTTTGGCAAATACATAATGAAAGGCGTCGAGGTATGAATATGCGCAATTTTCCAGAGAATTTCCCAGCACAGAAAGCCTCCCCAACCATCACCATTCGCGTCTCAGGCCGTTTGGCTGAGGGTCATTTGACGTATCTCGACCAGCTCGTCGCCTCGGCCATCGACTGCGGTCTATGGCCTCTGCTCGATATGGTTCATCTGGAGGAGTTAGACCGGGTCGCGCTCGGATATCTCATGGGTGGGGAAGGACGCGACTTCGGAATCGTCGCTTGCCCGAATTTTATCCGCGAGTGGATGCAGCACGAAAAACAGCGCCGCGCCGCGTAAGCTTGCCGGAAGAACTGCCGCTGTACCATATCTGCGACTCTGTCTGCTCGGAAGGCCGAAGTTGTCATCGATATGTTGGTTGGTGGGGTTAGACATTCTGCTCCTAATCCTGCAAAATACTGAGTTTCATACCAACGGAGCCCTCATTGATCAAACCGATCTGCGCTAGAGTCAAAATCAGCGCCCTCGGCACCTACGTGCCGCCACGTCTTCTAACCAACGCCGACCTCGAAAAGATGGTCGATACCACCAATGATTGGATTCTCGAGCGAGTGGGGATCCGCGAACGTCATATTGCCGAGAAGGGTGTGGCCACCAGCGACCTCGCCGTCGAGGCCGCCAAGAGAGCGCTTGCCCAGCGTGGACTAGCACCCAGCGACGTTGACGCCATCATCGTTGGCACTGTCACACCCGACATGTTTTTCCCCTCGACCGCCTGCGTGGTGCAGCACAAGCTGGGTGCACAGGGCATTTGGGGATTCGATCTTTCCGGCGCATGTTCTGCCTTCGTTTATGCGGTGCAGACGGGAGCGCAATTCATCGCTTCTGGAACGCATCAGCGAATTCTGGTGATCGGCGCCGACGTGATGTCCTCGATTATCGATTACACCGACCGCGCCACGTGTGTGATCTTTGGAGACGGGGCGGGCGCTGTGATCCTCGAGGCTGCGGAAGATGATTCCGTGGGCCTGATCGACTTCATCCACGAAATTGACGGCTCGGGCGGATGCTCTCTATACATGCCCGGCGGTGGCAGCCTGAACCCGTCGTCGCACGAAACCGTCGACAAGAAAATGCACTATGTTCATCAGGACGGCCAGCAGGTTTTCAAGTTTGCGGTGCGCAAGCAAACTGAAGCTTGCCTGAAGTTGCTCCAACGCAACGGCCTCAAGGGTTCGGATATCGATGCTTTCATTCCGCATCAGGCGAATCTGCGCATCATCAATGCCACAGCGGAGCGCCTTGGCCTTCGTCCAGAAAGCGTGATCGTCAATATCGACCGCTACGGTAACACCACGGCAGGTACCATTCCGTTGGCGATGAACACAGCCATCGAAGAGGGCAAGTTGAAGAAGGGGAGCATGGTGCTGATGGCCTCGGTGGGCGCGGGCTTCACCGTCGGAGCGGCGCTGCTACGCTGGGCGTTCTGAAAGCGGCACTCGGGCTTCGGCTATCGGCCTTGGGCACACCCCCCATCTGATCTTATTTTCGGTCTTCCCAAAGATTTTGGGTTGAGAACACCAGCTTGCAGCAGAAACTATTGAGCCGACGCCCGACAGCCGAAGCCGACTCCGTGACGTTCGTAACTCTCTTCGGCGTATTTCGGTGGCCCGAGGTTTGCCCGGCTGTTATCTTTTCGCAACGTCCGCCCCACGTGGGGATATGGCGGACGAGCAAGACCATGCTTCGTGCGACATACTGCTTTCTTCTGCTGGCTATCGCTCTCTCGGGGGTAGCCGCGGCCCAGCGAGCCAAAGACGATTCACAACAAACCAAGCTGCTGGTGATGGAACATCTGTGGAATGAAGCGCAGGTGAATCGAGATTCCCGCGCGCTCGATGGCATGATCGGAGCAAACTTCGTCAACACGGAATACGATGGAGAGGTCAGCGACAAAACGAAGTTCCTCGCCGACATTAAAGATCCGCAGTTTAACCTCGACAGTTTGACCATTCAGGATCTCAAAGTCAGCATGTACGCCGACTCCGCCGTGGTCGTCGGCATCTATCACACCAAAGGCACCTACCAGGGCAGGCCCTATGAGCACGTTGGCCGCTTCACCGACACCTGGGTATTTACCGAAGGCCGCTGGCAATGTGTCGCCAGCCATACCAGCCTGCTGAAGAAGTGACTTCGAATCCCCGCCAACCGTTTCCACAATACGAGAGAGATAACGTCACTGGTTCCCATAAGAACTTTTTATGGGTAAAACCTGATTCCGCGCCTTCCTGCTGCTGATCTAAATGTTTGCGGGGTTTTGCGTCTATCACACCCGCCAGGACTGGACCGATGAACGCGACACCGCGACCCCAAGCGTGGAAGATTCTGTTGGCTTTCGCGATCATTTACTTCGTTTGGGGCTCGACATTTTTGGCAATTCGGGTCGGCGTGCGCGAGGTGCCTCCGTTCCTGCTCGCCGGAATGCGCTTCTTCGCCGCTGGAATCCTGCTCTATGCCTGGATGCGCGGGAAAGGTACGCCCTCTCCCGCTGGTCGCGAGTGGGCATCAGCTTCATTGCTGGCGGTGCTGATCTTCGTGATGGATTACGGGTTGCTTTTTTGGGCTGAGCAGCGTGTACCCTCTGGGATTGCCGCAGTGATGATGGCAACAATCCCGGTTTTCATGACCCTTGCCGAGATTCTCGTGTTGCGCACGCAGAGGCTTACTCTGCGGCTGGGATTCGCGCTCCTGATAGGAATTGGCGGCGTTGCGGTCCTGGTCAGCCACGAGGCAGGTTTTGGCGAAAGGCCGATTGAAATGTCCGGCGCAATCGCTCTGCTGGTGGCCGGCATCAGTTGGTCGCTCGCCGCGGTCCTTACCCGCAAGTTGCGCTTGCCCGAATCGAAAGTTATGAGTTCGGGAGCACAGATGCTCGCGGGCGGAATCCTGCTCACATTGACGGCTGCGATGCTGGGAGAGTTCCGCGGCTTTCACGTCGAGGCAGTCTCTATCAAAGCATGGCTCGCGCTGACCTATCTGATCGTCGCCGGATCGATTGTCGGTTTCACGGCGTACGTCTGGCTCATCCATCACGAGTCACCAACCAAAGTTGGGACCTACGCGTATGTGAATCCGGTGGTTGCTGTTCTCGTGGGATATTTTCTGGGAGGAGAGGGGTTGGGTGCACGCACAATCGTTGGAACGCTGCTGGTCCTGGTGAGTGTTGTTGTGATCACGACGACGCCGAGGAAGAAGGGAGAAATTAAGGCAGTCAAGGAAGCGGAGTTCGCCGAAACGTAATCGAACGAAGCCCTTTATCGAATGCCGACAAAAAGGGACGTGGAGGGTTACCATCCAACAATTTCCTTTCCTACGGCGGGGCCCCATTTTATTTGTTCGTGACGGTTCTCCGGCGTAATCTTCGCGACCAATTCTTCCAGGGTGGGAACCTTCTCGACCGGGCGCAATTCGACGTGCCCCTCCGACGCTTCAATAACAATCAGATCACCTTCTTCGAAGCGGACCTGTTCGGCGACGGCCTTCGGCATGCGCACCGCAAGACTGTTTCCCCATTTCACCAGTTGTGTTCTTGGCATTTCGACCCTCATCAAATGTATCCATGCCGCCGGCAATGTCCTACTTAGTTATGGGTGCGTCATCTTCTCCGGCTTCACCAGTTGATCGAATTCCTCGCCCGTCAGATAGCCGAGCTTCAGCGCCGCCTCGCGCAGGCTGCTATGCTCCACGTGCGCCGTGTGGGCGATCTGCGCGGCCTTATCGTATCCCACCTTCGGCGCCAGCGCAGTCACCAGCATCAGTGAATTCTTGACGTACCAATCCACCTTGGCGCGATCGACCTCGATGCCCTTAATCATGTACTCGACGTATCCATGGCAGGCGTCGGCGATCAGCGTGACCGAGTGCAGGAAGTTATAAATGATGACCGGCTTGTAAACGTTGAGTTCGAAGTTGCCCTGAGAGCCCGCAAACCCCACTGCGGCCGTCGCGCCGTGAACCTGCACGCAAACCATGGTCATGGCTTCGCACTGCGTGGGATTTACCTTGCCCGGCATAATCGACGAACCGGGCTCATTCTCTGGAATCGAAAGCTCGCCGAGGCCACAGCGCGGCCCGGAAGCCAGCCAGCGGATGTCATTAGAAATTTTCATCAGTGAAGCAGCCAGCGTTTCCATTGCGCCTTGTGCGAAGACGATTTCGTCATGCGCCGAAAGCGCCGCGAACTTGTTGCCATGAGAGCGGAAGGGAAGTCCGGTGAGTTCGGCAATCTTTTTCGCGGCGCGCTCCGCGAATTCGGGATGGGTGTTCAGCCCAGTGCCAACGGCAGTTCCACCAATTGCAAGGTCGTAAAGGCCTTCCAGGGCTTGCTCCAGTCGTTTGATATCGCGCTCGAGCAGACTGGCCCAGCCGCCGAACTCCTGTCCAAAGGTCAGAGGCACTGCGTCCTGCAGGTGCGTTCTGCCAATCTTGACCACGCCGTTGAATTCCTTTGCCTTGGCTGCAATCGCATCGTGAACGTTCCGGATGGCCGGGATCAGTGCATTCTTCACCCGATCCGCAGCCGCGATGTGCATCGCCGCCGGAAACGTGTCGTTCGAAGATTGCGACATATTCACGTCATCATTGGGATGGATCGGCTTCTTCGATCCCATCTCGCCGCCGGCAAGTTCAATGGCGCGGTTCGAGATGACCTCGTTCACGTTCATATTGGTCTGCGTGCCGCTGCCCGTCTGCCATATGCGCAACGGAAACTGGTGATTCAGTTTGCCGGCAATCACCTCGTCGGCGGCCTGCGCGATGAGCTTTGCTTTGTCTGCGGGCAGTTTGCCCAGATCCTGGTTCACCAGCGCGCAGGCTTTTTTAAGCGTGCCAAACGCGCGGATCAGCTCCGGCGGCATCATGTCGCGCCCAATGTTGAAGTGCAACAGCGATCGCTGTGTCTGCGCGCCCCAGTAAACGTTGGCCGGGACTTCGATCTTCCCCATGCTGTCGGATTCAATGCGGGTCTTTACTTGGGATTGGGTGGCGAGTTCGGTAAAAGTAGACATGATGGCTCCTGAATGAGCGCGAGGGATGAGGTAACCGCAAATTATAGCAAGCGTAACCTGCGATTATCGGCCTTACTGCTTGAGGTTAAACGCTGGGCAGAATAAGATGGGATGTGATCAAGTCGTTCCGCTGCGCGGAGACAGAGCGGCTTCACAACCGCCACCGGAGCCGTCGTTTTGAGTCAGTAGAGCAGATCGCGCGGCGCAAGCTTCGGCAACTGGCAAGCGCGGCGGAATTGCGAGATCTAACTGCGCCGCCGGGAAATCGACTGGAGGCTTTGCGCGGTGACCGAAAAGGACAACACAGCATACGTATCAACAACCAATGGCGGCTGTGCTTCATCTGGCGCGAGGGGAACGCGTACGAAGTTGAGATTGTCGACTATCACTAGGAGCATTCATGGCTAAGTCACAAAAACTCTTATCTCCAATCCACCCCGGCGAGATTCTTCGCGCCGAGTTCATGGAACCGCTCCAGCTCAGCATGAACCGGTTGGCACTCGATCTTCACGTCCCGGTGACGCGCGTTGCCGAAATTGTTCACGAGCGGCGCGGTATAACTCCCGACACCGCATTGCGGCTGGCTCGATACTTCAACACCAGCGCGGGTTTTTGGCTGAATTTGCAAACGGCGTACGATCTCGAGGTCGCGCAGGACAAACTCTCGCGCACGATAGAAAGGGAGGTTCGTCCGACGTCATTCGCGGCGACGAATGCCCCTTGTTAGATTGTTGCCGCATACCTTGAAATTTCATTAACTCCCGCATGCTAGAATCATCGGTTTCCGACCGCGCCGGCGATATATACACGCCCTACGAAATCCCATGCCTGAATTTCTCACTGCCGAAGATGTTGAAGTTCTACCCAAGGCCAAGGCCCTTGCGCATCTCGAGATGCGCACCGACGTGATGGTCATCGGAGCCGGACCCACCGGCCTCGCCTGCGCCATCGAGGCACAAAGGCTTGGGCTTAAGGTGATCGTTGTCGACAAGGGATGTTTGGTGAATTCCCTTTTTCACTATCCCGCAGGCATGCTGTTCTTTACCACTCCTGAATTGCTCGAAATCGGAGATATTCCGTTTACCACCGCGAACCAGAAACCCACCCGCGAAGAAGCGCTTGAGTATTACCGCAAGGTCTCGGAGCACTACGATCTCGATGTTCGCCAGTACGAGTGGGTAAAGACGGTGATGGGCGAGGACGGGAAATTCAGCATCACGGCCACGGACCGTGCTGGTCGGCCGCATGATTACCGCACTCGTAAAGTAATCGTCTCCACCGGATACTACGACCTTGCCAATCAACTTTGCCTTCCCGGCGAAGATTTGCCCAAGGTTTCCCATTACTATGGTGAGCCCCATCCTTACTTCGACAGCGATGTGCTGGTGATCGGCGGCAAGAATTCCGCAGCCATCGCTGCCCTTGATCTGTGGCGTCACGGAGCGCGCGTTACGCTGGTCTATCGTGGGGCGCAGCTGCACCATCACGTCAAGTACTGGATCAAGCCCGATCTCGAGAACCGCATCAAGAACGGGGACATAGAGGCCTACTTCAACAGTTCGGTGCAGGAGATCGGAGTCGATCACGTTGTGGTGAACACGCCGCGTGGCCCGATCCGCCTGAAAAATGATTTTGTACTCGCCCTCATTGGCTACCATCCCGACTACGATTTTCTGCGCAGCATGGGCATCGAGTTGTCCGAGGAGCAGTGTCGTCCCGTCTGCGATCCGGTATCCCTGGAGAGCAACGTTGCTGGAATCTATGTCGCCGGTGTGATCGTCGCCGGATCGCGAACGAACGAAATCTTCATCGAGAACGGCCGCTTTCACGGCAAACAGATTGCTGAGGACCTTAAACGCAAGCTCACTCCCAATACTTAAGAGGCTGTACTCGGCGGACAGAACTGCGATCCTCTACTTCTATTCCCGTTTCCTATGGTGACGAAAAGCTCCGGTCGGGATGAAAACTCGCATGAGCTATTGAACCGATTGCAATTGCGCGCTTAATTGACTAACCGCAGAGACGTCGAAGAGGGCGGATAGATCGGCGTGCCCGGCCAAGGTTTCTCGCTGTTTACCTTCCACCAGGATTTTCACCTTTAGAATGCCGGGGATATTCGCTGCGAGCGTTTGGATCAGCGATGCTACGGTAAGCTCTTCGGAAAGCACACCGGACCGGTGACCATCGGCGAACGCGGCGTTGACGTCGATGACGGCGAGTCCGGGATCGACCAGGTAAACGCTGCGGATATCGGAGCCGGGGGGAAGAGGGTGGGGTGAGGACTTATCCAGGTACAGGGCGATGAGGGCGCGGAGCAATTCTTCGGCGCGTTGTTGGCGCACGCTGGGGAGCGGAATGTGGGCCGCTTGCGTGTGCAGTATTCCGACATCGTCATAGGCAACAAATAGCGTGACTTGTTCGGTAGGCCCGGCTACGGGTGCGACTACGGGACGGGTGTCCACGGAAGCGGCTGGCGTCGCGGCGGCACGTCCTCGCATATGCCATCCATAGATGGTCATGCCAAGCACGGCCGCGAGCAGAATCGATACTGCGATATAAAAGTGGCGAGGAATCATATTGTAGTGATCATATTTCAGCGATCATATTGGGCTGATCATGTTGGAGTGATCATGGTGCGGCCCCGAGTTGGGAGCGGATGGCGACGATTCCGTTGGCCACAGCGCCGGCGATGAGTTGCTGGTAGTCCGGCGCAGTCAGGGGAGAGAGATCGGATGCGGGCGGAGCAACTTCGACAGCGATGGCGGCGGTAACGATGTTATTCAACGGGCGGAGAGGTGCGGTGAGAGTGCGGACGGTAACCTGAACCTTTTTCATTTCCCCGGCGACACTTGCCGCAGCGGCTTGGCTCAGAGGGATGGCAGACGATTGAGCACTTGTCCAGGAACGAAAGGGACCGCGGTCGTCTTCGCCACCGTACGGAAGCAGCGCAGTATAAACGCGAACGCCGTGGCCGTTGGACGCTGCGTGCAGCGCGATATAAACGGCTGCGTGCATGCTGTTGGCAAAAAAAGCGCGGTCGTCGAGGGAGAGGTTGGCGTCAGAGTCGCGTAGTACGAGCGTCGAAATGCCGCGGCTTTCAAGTTCCTGCCGCAGACGGCGGGCAAAGGCGACCGTGATGTCTTTTTCGGCGAGCGCCGGGCTGAGGGCCTCGCCGCGGTCGTTGCCGCCGTGGCTCGCGTCCACGACGGCGAAATAACGGCGCGCCGCGGAAGTGGGCGGAGGTGCTGACGGCGGCGACTGGTTGTTGCTTTGCTGCGGAGTAGCCCTGGGCGCAGCCGTTGCCGGGACGCTGACTGCAGTTGTCTCCTGCCCGGGAGGCACTGGGGCAGATGCTGAGGGTTGAGATTTGGGCGGGGCGAGAGTAATGGTGCGGCCGTCGGGACTGAAGGTCGCCAGCAGCGGGATGGTGGTTGTGACCGAGATTTCGGCGGCGCCGTTGCTCTCGGAGTAATCGGCAGAGGGGATGATTCTGCTGCCAAACGTAAGCACGGGCGAGGCAGGCGCCGTTAGCGGTTCGCGCCGGAAGCTGAGACGAAGTTTTCCGGGCTCGCTGGCTACGGATGGATTGACCGGTGCGGTGAAATGAAAGACCAGCCGGGCAGGATCGTCGCTCGACACCGAAGCAGTGAAATGCGTGGCAACATTGCCGATGAACAGACGACCAGATTCCTCATGCAAAGTGGCCGGGCCTCCTAGGATGCGTGGTAGAAGTGAGTTGAGCGAGCCCAACGGAACCAGACCCCGTCCGCTTTCCAGAAGAAATTTGCCGTTGAGATCGGCGTCGCGTCCCTGGATGAGTGCGCGGCTCTTGCCGGCGGTGAAATCTCCAAGGACGTTGTTGTAGTGAATACGCCAGCGGGGAGGGTCGGATTTGGCGCTGACCGTGCCCAGAGGGTCCAGCAATTCGAGCAAGCCCACATAGTCTCGGCCTTCCCGCTGCACGATCGGCAAGGAATAGTTCGCGACAGTGGAGTAGACGGCGAGGTGTTTCTCGGGAGCGGCCGCAGAGAGCAGGAGAGTAAGCAGGAGAATGCTGAGCAGCGGTATGGCTCGAGCAGGTGGGGGCGACAACCTGCCCTGCGCTTTCCGAAGGGACGCCCTGCCAATAACCGGCGGGACGCTGGCGCTACGTCCTCTAATCGAGCGCATAGATGGTTAATCCGCTGAGTAGCTTGGGATAGAAGTCCGTTGATTTTTGGGGCATGAGATCGCCAGCGAAGGCGATGTCACGGACCTGCGACATGCGGCAGGGATTCATCAAAAAGGCGATGTTGGCGCGAGCGCGGCGAACTTGCGAGAGAGCTTCCGCCGCGTCGCGCACGTAGGAGATGTTCTGCTGGTTTCGAATGGATTCTTCCGAGAGGTGCAAAACTTGTTCCAGTAAACATTTATGGAGTTGCACGACGTCGAGAGCTTGCTGGCGAATGGACAGTCCGCCGAAAACTTGCGCAGCCATGTTGGGATTGGGATGATGCAGCAGGAATGCGCGGTTCGCGGTCACGGCTAGGAGGGACGTTCCGGCGCGTCCGCACTCACGGAGAATCGCAGCGGCCCGGGGGGTATCAAGGGCCGGGTCAACGTCTTCGACATCAAAGAAGGCGCGGGCGGAGTTTCGGAAGCTTTCTTCCGAGAAGGAGTCCAGACTATGAACGACGCGGTGGGTCGGCAGGATAAGCAGCGCCGGGCTGTTCATGTTAACGAAGGTCATCATAACGAACTCATAAGGAGATGTGCCGGGCTCCGGCCTTGAGGCAGAAGCCGTCGAATGAGAATATGAGGTGCGGAGCTCGTTGCGGTAATTGAGAGCGGTTTCGTAGCGGTGATGGCCGTCGGCGATGATCAGTTTCTTGTCGCTCATCGCGCCTCTGGCCGAATCGATCAGGCGCGCATCGGTGATCCGCCAGACCCGATGAACGACGTTATATTCATCGGCAACTTCAATGTCTGGAGACGCGTCTGTGGCAAGAAGGGCTTCGACTTGGCCCGAGTCCTCATAGAGCATGAAGATCTGGCCAAAATGGGCGCGGGTGGCGCGCAGCAGATCGAGGCGGTCGGCCTTGGGCTTGGCCAAGGTCTGCTCGTGGCGATAAACAACCCCGGCGGAATAATCCTCGATGCGGCCTAGGGCAATGAAACCGCGGCGTTCCAGTTCGCAGGCCGAGCCTTTCTTAATCGAAACGGGGACGGTAAAGCTTTGCGAATAAACGTATAGAGAAGGAACGGTATCCTGGCGGAGGATGCCTTGCTGGCGCCAGTCGCCGAAGTAAGCCGCCGCGCGGGAATAAGTATTCTTTTCAGCGGTATCACCCTCTTCCCGGCGTCCCAGGATAATGCGAACCAGGTTATGGGGACTGGCCGCATAATAGCGATCCTGGAGGGCAGGAGTGATCTTATCGTAGGGCTGGGTGACGACATCGGCCAGAGAAACGCGATGGGGATCGTAACGGAATGCCCGGAAGGGATGAATGTCAGCCATGGGGACTTTTGATTGTAGCAATATGTACTAAAGCGCTCGAGGAATTGGGGCAGTTGAAGAGGGGCGACGGAACGAGCGTCCGTTTTAGGAGTACCACCAACATTTGACAAAGAAAGAGCGTCCACTGGGGCGAAGCTGTGATACTATCGCGGCCAATGAGGTGCTTATGGCCCTCCTGGACGGGCTCCTGCTATTCAGCCCCGAGGCCCTAGTTCGGAATTCTTCCCCGGTTCGACCCTTGAACCCCACGTTCGTCCGGTTGTGTGCGCCTGCGAGTGCCCTATTTAGGGTGCTTTTCGCGCTGTGTGCAGCGTGCACCCTCTTGGTCGCCGCCTGGGCACAGACCAGCGTCGATGATGTTCATGTGGTGCCACGCGTAGTGGACAAGGCGAAAACGGAGGAAGCCGCCAACCGGACTCCCGACGCTTCGACACTGAATACCCACGTTCGTCCGCTAAAAGTGGCCGTGGATTTGGTGCTGGTCCCAGTGACGATTACCGATCCCATGAACCGGCTGGTGACGGGGCTCGACAAAGAAAACTTCCAGCTTTTCGAAGGCAATTCAAAAGAGGATATTAAGACTTTTTCGAGCGAGGACGCTCCCGTTTCACTAGGAGTGATCTTCGATTCCAGTGGGAGCATGAGCAGCAAGATGGACCGCGCCAAAGATGCGGTGCTGGAGTTTTTCAAAACAGCGAACCCGCAAGACGAGTTCTTTATGATCACGTTCTCGGACGAGCCTGAAGTAGTTAGCGATTTCACCAGTTCGGTGGACGAGATCCAGGGCAAGCTGGTATTCATGGTGCCGCGAAGGCGGACCGCGCTGCTGGATGCGATTTATATGGGCGTGAGCAAGATGCGGGAGGCGAAGTATCCCAAGAAAGCGCTGCTTATCATCTCCGACGGAGGGGACAATCATAGCCGCTACACTGAGGGGGAAATTAAAGCTTTGGTGAAAGAAGCGGACGTGATGGTATACGCCATTGGCATTTACGACCGGTATTTTCCGACCGAGGAAGAGCGCTTAGGCCCGGCATTGCTGGGTGAGATCACGGAGTTGACCGGTGGGCGGGCGTTTACGGTGGAGAATCCCAACGACCTGGCCGATGTCGCGACCAAGATCGGAGTCGAACTGCGCAACCAATATGTGCTGGGATATCGTCCGAGCAAAGTTGTGCGGGACGGCAAATGGCGTAAGATCAAAGTGAAGTTACTTCCGCCGAAAGGACTGCCGCCACTCCGAGTGTATGCTAGGACCGGGTATTACGCGCCCGAAGAATAAGCGGGTCGCGGCTTTTACATTTCTTCTGATCGGCCTGCTCTGTGCGGCTACACCTGCGCGCACCTTGTCCGAACTTGTTTATTTTCACTCTCAATCTGACGCTGCGAAATCTGCTCCATCGCAATCTACGCAAACTCCACCGAATCAATCGGGAGCGTCCACCGCGACTCCCGCCCATTCCGATCAGCAGCCGAGTCCCGACGACAGCGGAACCTACGTCATCCGCAAAGATGTGGACGAAGTGCTGCTCCACGCCACGGTTATAGACGATAAGCAGCACATCGTGACCAATCTCGACAAAAATGCCTTCGTGGTATTCGAGGATGGCAAGCCGCAAACTATTATTTCGTTCCGGCACGAAGACATTCCTGTGGCGATGGGGGTCGTGATCGATAACTCCGGCTCGATGCGAGAGAAGCGAGCCAAGGTGAACCAGGCTGCCCTGAATCTGGTGCGGGCGAGCAATGCGCAGGACGAAGTGTTCGTGGTGAATTTTAACGACGAATACTATCTCGACCAGGATTTCACCAGTGACCTGCTGCTGTTGAAGCAAGCTCTCGAGAAAATTGACACCAAAGGTGGAACCGCGCTCTACGAAGCCGTGGTGGCTTCGGCGGAGCATCTGAAGAGAAATGCCAGGCTGGAGCGGAAAGTGTTATTCGTGGTGACCGACGGAGAAGATAATGCCAGCCGCGAATCTCTTGAGCAGGCGGTGAAACAGCTACAGGAGGAAAACGGTCCATCGGTGTACGCCATCGGAATTTTGGGAGATGAAGAGCACCCCCGCCGTGCGAGGCGTGCTCTGGAGACGATTGCGCAAAGGACCGGCGGCCTGGCTTTTTTCCCCTCGACTCTGGACCAAGTGGATGAGATCAGCCGGCAGGTGGCGCACGACATTCGCAACCAGTACACCATAGGGTACAAGCCGACGAACCCGAGGTCCAGCGGCGGGTTCCGGCAGATCCGAGTCGATGCCAAGGTGAAAGGGCGCGGCAAGATGATCGTGCGGACCAAGAGCGGGTATTACGCGGGGACACAAACTGCGGCGGTTGGAGCGAAGTAGAATTTCCGGTGGTTCGTCGAAGTGAAGTTCGTCGAAGTGGAGGGTGAAGGGGTCGCCGGCTGTTTTAAGGGCGAGCATCGAAGGGGATATCGACCTCGGTGGTTGTCCGCGAATGACTCCCTGAATAGGCCCATTGCTTCACCGCAAATATCGCGGACTCGGCGAGAATAGGATTGCCGCCCAATAGCTGGATATTCTCGACATCGCCTTTTGGTGAAATAGTTACCTCCAGGCGCACGGTTCCGCCGATACTGAGCCGCTTGAGGGTCTGTGGGTATTCCGGGTCGACGCGCTTAATCAGTCTTCTTTGGGCGCTATTGCCGGCGTTGAGAACAGTCAGAGTCTTTACACCCACTGTGCTGGTTTCGGTGCTCACGTATCCAATCGCACCCCTTGTTCTTGCTATGTAGCTAACCACTTCAGTGTCGGAGGAGAGTTCCTTCGGCATAGAGCCTTTTCCAGCGAACACCAGAGTGCCGTAATAAGCCTGCAGGCTGTCGTCATTCTTGTCGAGGAACTCTCTTAGGAAAGCTTCGTGCAAATGTCCACCTTTGCGCAGCACGGGTTCTACGTGAGTGCCATCGTCGAGGGAATTTGCTTCCAGCAAGAAAATCCTCTTAATCTCGGCAAAGGAGATTGTGTCTGATTTGACGCTGGAGTTGGCAATCACTTTAACGCTGGCTGCCACAGCCTGCAGGGAGGCGAGCAGGATCAGGCCATTGGCCAGGAGCGCCGACAGAGACTTCCACCGAATTCGTCTTCCCATGCTCATGGTCAGCAGTGAAAGCTCGTTTTGATGACTAACGCGTTTGTGTTGGGCTTGGAGCCCTGCGGATTGACTTGCGGATAAAATCCGTCAGGGTAACTGCGGGCGGACATATTGAGCCCGAAATCTGTGAAGGCTCCACTGCCTTGACTGGTGTTCATGGTCAGCCAGTTGTTGTCATTTGTGTAGGTGAATCCTTCTGAGGCAAAACCGTGGACCTGAACCATGCGGTCGAGAATCTTGAAATCCTGCGCGTTGAGAAGATTGGGATCCGCAAACAGGCAGATCAGCGCCAGTTTGACAATGCGTCGATACATACGCGCCCTTCGAGAGATACTCAACCATCCATCGGATCAGTCGCAGGAAAACTTGACCGCGAGAGACTAGAGATGAGACTGCAAACGCAGTAACCTTCGGTAACCTCAGAGGGATGCGATTCAGGAAGATGCAATTGACGATTGCAAAGCCGCCACTTTAACCTGTAACGTGCACTTAAGAAACTCTGAAGTCTCCTCCTTTAGGGTCGCCGACGACATCACTGAACTGGTCGGCGGCACCCCCATGCTGCGATTCACACGGCTGGTTCCCGCCGGTTCGGCTGACATCTTTGCCAAACTGGAATACTTGAATCCCGGCGGCAGCGTGAAAGACCGCGCTGCCATTGGGATTATCCGAAGGGCGGAGCAGGACGGGAAGCTCGCGCCTGGCGGCACGATTGTGGAAGCTACGGCCGGGAATACTGGTATTGGGTTGGCACTGATCGGAGTGAATCGCGGGTATAAGGTGAAGCTGTTTGTGCCGGAGAATTTTTCGCAGGAAAAAGTGATCATCATGCGCGCACTCGGAGCCGATGTTGAGCGAACTCCGGATGCGGAAGGTATGCAGGGAGCGATTCGGCGCGCGAAAGAGCTGGTAGCAGGGGATCGTTGTGCATTCATGGCAGGACAGTTTGAGAACCCGGCCAATCCCGATTACCACTACGAGACCACCGCGGTAGAGATGTTTGAACAATTGGGTGGGAAGGTCGATGCCGTTGTTTTGGGCTGCGGCACCTGCGGGACCTTTACTGGAGTGGCGCGCTACATGAAGGAGCATGTGCCGGGAGCGCTTGCGATTGCGGTGACCACGCAGGGTTCTGTTCTGGGTGGGGGCGCGCCGGGCCCGCACAAAGTAGAAGGGATCGGAAACAACTTCGTCCCGGAGACGTATGACCCTGCAGTATCCGATGAAGTGATTGCGGTTACGGACGAGGATGCGTTTGAAACAGTGAAGCGACTTGCGGCGCGGGAAGGCGTTCTCGCGGGATCGAGTGGGGGAGCGGCGGCATTTGCGGCTCTGGTCGTTGCCAAGCGGCTGGGTCCGGGAAAACGTGTGGCGACGATTATTCCGGATTCGGCGGAGAGGTATTTGTCCAAGAAGATTTTCGAGGGTGGTGTTTAGACCATTTTGGTCTCACCCGCGTAAGAGCTTTTACCGCAAAGTTCGCTAAGAAAAACCGCCGAGGACGCGAGGAAAATCTTAAGTGCGGCGCGCTTCTTTCCAACAGGATGGGGATGAAAAAAAATAGAGAGGCTGGTTTTGCGACTCGCGCCATTCACGATGGACAGGAACCCGATCCTTTGACTGGCGCGGTGAACGTTCCTATCTATCTGAGTTCCACCTACGTCCAGCAGGGGATCGGGGAGAATAAAGGATACGAATATTCGCGGGTGTCGAATCCTACGCGCACGCGGCTGGAACAAAATCTGGCATCGCTTGAGGGTGGCGTGGCGGCCCCGGTTTTTGCCAGCGGAATGGCGGCGATCAATGCGGTCGCGACCTTGCTGAAGTCGGGCGACCACGTGGTCTGTGGGAACGATTTGTATGGAGGCACGCCGCGCCTGTTTAACCAGGTTCTAACCCAGTACGGGCTCGAGTTTTCTTATGTCGACACGACGGATGCGGAAAACGTGGAACGTGCGATCCGCAAGAACACGCGGATGGTTTACGTGGAGACGCCGACCAATCCGCTGATGGGATTGAGCGATTTGGCGGCTATCAGCCAGATCTGCCGGCGCAAGAAAGCCGAGTTGGTAGTGGACAACACCTTCATGTCCCCCTACTTTCAGCAACCGCTGGCGCTGGGCGCGGATATGGTCGTACATTCGACTACAAAGTTTTTGAACGGGCACAGCGATGGCCTGGGCGGTGTTGTGGTATGCAGCAAGCCGGAGCAGGCGGAGAAGCTGGCGTTTCTGCAGAAGGCTGCAGGCGCGATCCTTTCTCCGTTTGAATGTTGGTTGCTGTTACGCGGAGTGAAGACGCTGGCAGCGCGAATGGAGATTCACGATCGCAACGGCCGCGGAGTGGCGGATTTTCTCGCAAAGCATAAAAAGATCAGCAAAGTGCTTTATCCCGGCTTGCCCGATCATCCGCAGCATGAACTGGCGAGGCGGCAGATGAGCGGTTTCGGGTCAATGATCACCTTTGAAACGGGATCGCTGAAGAACGCCAACAAGATGCTGAAGAAACTGCGCGTGTGTTCGCTGGGAGAATCGCTTGGTGGAGTGGAGACGCTCATCTCGCATCCGGCGACGATGACCCATGCCGGGTTGGGTGAGAAGGGACGGAAGGCGATTGGCCTCACCGATGGTATGGTGCGCATTTCAGTGGGAATCGAAAATGTTGAGGACATTCTCGACGATCTGGAATCAGGACTGGCCGCGATCTAAATTTCTTTCCACAGATTCGCAAGCATCTGCAAAGGCTAGTCGGTAGTCACCGATTCGACGATCCACTGCAAATAATTTGCCGATCCGTCTTCAATTGTCAGGCATATGCACTCCGGGAGATCGTAGGAGTGGAGTTCCGCGATCGCGCGCCGCACCTGTTTGAAGGCTGCCGCAGTCGTCTTGACCAGTAAGAGCCATTCGCGATCATCCTCCACTTTGCCTTGCCAGCGATAGATGGATACAACCTGCGGAATAATATTGACGCAAGCGGCAAGCCGGCGCTCCACGAGAGCGCGTGCAATTTTCTGGGCTTCCTCTTCCGAGCCAGCCGTGATGAGGACGATTCTCTTGTCGGTCATAGTAAGATTAGCCCTCAGTTTTCAGGCACCCTCGGCAACCAGGCCAGCGGCCGGGAGCCAAGGACGTTTAGCGCCTAAGAGGTATTCTCCATGCTAACCCAGATCAAGTTTGGCACGACGGGTTGGCGGGCAGCGATGGAGGAGGAGTGGCGCGCTTCGTGCTACTTAACCAAGTTGATTCCTGTTATCGCGAACGGCAGAACTTTCGCTTGACGTTCGAGGTGAAGGAGAAGTCCACTGAAAAGTTCCGCATTGATCCACAAGCAATGGATTTTCGAGT
The DNA here is from genome assembly GCA_963717205.1 of uncultured Acidobacteriota bacterium. Lineage (GTDB taxonomy): Bacteria > Acidobacteriota > Terriglobia > Terriglobales > Acidobacteriaceae > Sulfotelmatobacter. Next base: position 331,512 of record CAVQVP010000007.1, read on the forward strand.
AAGGGATCCCGCAAAAATTCGGCCATTTCCCCGTGCGCAAGACGGACTGCGTGCCCTAGCCCGAAGAGCGCCTCAGGCCCAGGCGGCTGCTGTCTCCTGGATTGAGAGTGCGCGGCCGTTGGCGACGCGATTGTATGGCTTGAGGCGCCGCATCGCGACAATTACGGTTGCGGCCCTCGCCGCCTTGCTGTTTGTTCACGTAATGTTTGGCGCGAACGGCATGGTTGTGTACAAGCAGAAGCGGGCAGAGTTCGAGTCACTGCAAAAGCGGATTGCACAAGAGCAGAAGGAAAATGAAGTCTATACGCAGCAGATTCAGGGATTGAAGACGGACGAAAAAGCCATCGAGAAAGAGGCGCGCGAGCAGTTGCGTTATGCGCGCCCCGGAGAGTATGTGTACGTCCCGCCGCTCCCCGCAAATCCACCCCCGGCCACCCGTTCGGCGAAAAAGTAAGAGCGCGGGGCACGTTTTCCGGAAAACGGAAAGCAGGCTGACGTGTGACATTCCGGGAGTTTGGCTGTGGTATAGTTCGGGACGTTAATCGACGGCCGGTGGGGCGTTGAGTTGCTGCCGGATGAGCGATTAGAATTCCTGCCATACCTGCGGCTTGCCGCGATTTGGACATAAAAAGGAGAAAAACCGGCCATGAGAAAGATGCTAGTAGTTTGTCTTGCGTTGTGTTTCGTCTTCGCCCTGACGGCGTTGGCTTTTGACGATATGGGCAAGGGCACAACCGTGAACGGTTGGGTGAGTGACGATAAATGCGGCGCCAAGGGCGCGAACGATAAGGCTGAGGCGTGCACCAAGAAATGCCTGGCCGCGGGCGCGAAGATGGTCATCGTGACCGACAAGGATCAGAAGATTCTGATGGTGGACAATCCGGATGCGCTTAAGGACCACGTAGGGCATCACGTGGCGGTCACCGGGCACGTAATGGGCGATTCGATTCACGTGCAGAGCGCGTCGATGATGTGATATAGCCTTGGTGGTGATTTTGGGCGGCTGCGGCCGCCCTTTTTATTTTCTTCTCTCGCGCCCTGCGACTGGGCCAGAGACGAGGTCGCACACTGTCTAGCGGACTACGCCTTCTAGCGGGGAACTCGCGGTGGCGTAGAGCTTTTTCGGCATGCGGCCGGAGAGATAGGCTTGGCGTCCGGCGAGCACACCGTGGCGCATGGCTTCAGCCATCAGCACTGGATCTTGCGCATTGGCGATGCCGGTATTCATGAGCACTGCATCTGCCCCCAGTTCCATGGCGATGGCCGCATCAGAAGCCGTGCCTACTCCCGCGTCCACGATGAGAGGAACGCCGGTGATCATTTCGCGCAGGATGCGAATGTGGGCCTGATTCTGAATGCCCATGCCGCTGCCAATGGGCGCGCCGAGCGGCATCACGGCTGCGGCGCCAGCCTCGATGAGACGCTTCGCGAAGACGATGTCGTCGGAAGTGTAGGGCAGAACAGTGAACCCTTCGCTCACCAAAATGCGGGTGGCTTCGAGCGTGGCTTGCACGTCCGGATACAGCGTGGCTTGGTCGCCGATCACTTCGAGCTTTACCCAATCCGAGAGACCAACTTCGCGGCCCAGACGCGCGGCGCGGACAGCTTCGTCGGCCGTGTAACATCCGGCCGTATTAGGCAGAAGGAAATATTTCTTGGGATCGATGTAATCGAGGAGCGATTCCTTGCTGCGGTCGAGATTGACGCGTCGCACGGCGACGGTGACCATCTCGGCTCCGCTGGCCTCAAGAGCACGCGCAGTCTCCTGGAAGGATTTGTATTTTCCCGTACCGACAATCAGGCGGGAGCGGAAGGAACGGCCGGCAATGATCAATGAGTCCGACATGGCCTTAATTGTAATGGAAAGCAATCCACGCAGGCGTATAACTCGCAATAAGGTTCGCGCCAGCTGCAATATGAGAATGTCCGCGTAGGACTGCTCGAACGTAAAGAGAATCTGGCTCCAGTCGACCGCACGCCCAATTTTAGCGAATGCAATCGCTTGCCCACATCGCCGAGGACCTGGCTCACTTCTTCCGCTTCAGATCTATCAGTTCGTAGCTTTCCTTCGCGTTCGCCACAAACTTAAAGCGCAGCGTGATGTGGTCGGGCGCCAGAAACCGCATCTCCAGACCGTCCACATGCCCGGTTTCCGGTGAGCGAAGATTCGTGATGTCCAGAAACGAAAAATTGATCGTGCCGCTGTCGAGATCAGTCGCGCTGGCCTTGAGCCTGGGCTGGTTCTGGGCGGCGCAGAAATGCGACATTCTCAGATCGGAGCCGTCAAGGTGATAAACGCTGGTCATGCCGAGTTTGCCATCCATAGACAGGTTTTCCACCACGGCAGATTCGTTGCCGGTGAGGTAGTACTGGGCGTTCGCCTTGCCTGACGCGTCTCGCCCCGTCCAGGCATAGGTTCCTTCCCAATCTCCGGTAAGGGAACGAAGCTTGTCGAATGCCGCAGTTTGTTTGCCTTCCGCCGCAGATGATCCGGTCAATCCAATGCACGCTAACAGTACGAACAACAGGTGCTTGCTCATTGGCTCCTCCACACGGACGAGATCATGCTGAACAGTCCCCTTGGGGACACGGCATAGACGTGCGGTTGAAGAGAATGTCACCACAGGTTGGGACTAACGCCCGGTGGATGCTGCCCGGTTGCTCTAAGTCATTTCCGCCTGCGCGTACAGGTCGTCAATTTGCCGGCGATACCGGTCTTCGACCACACGCCGGCGGAGCTTCATCGTCGGGGTGAGAGCGCCATTGTCGGGGGAGAACTCATCGGGCACGAGGACAACGCGTTTCAACTTTTCGAAGCGCGCCAGCTTTTCGTTCGTGCTCTCGACAAGCTCCTCGTACAGTGACTGAACCTCGGCATTCGCAACCAGGTCGGCGCGGGAAGAAAAGAAAACGTCGTTGCTGCGAGCCCAATCTTCCAACAGAGCAAAGTTTGGAGAGATCAACACGCAGGCGAACTTGCGCTTGTCGCCGACGACGACCGCCGCTCCGACCAGCGGATTTAATTTGAGCGAATTTTCGATCGGCTGGGGCGCAATGAATTTGCCGCCCGAAGTTTTGATGAGTTCTTTCTTGCGGTCGGTGACGGATAGATACCCGTCCGCGTCGATGTGGCCGATGTCTCCGGTCTTGAACCAGCCGTCTTGAAAGGCACTCTGAGTCTCTTCAGGACGATTCCAATATCCCTTAAAGACGGACGGACCACGCACTAGAATTTCGCCATCGTCGGCAATGCGAACCTCGAGGTTGGAGAGAATTTTACCGACTGTTCCGATGCGGTGATTGACCGGCGTGTTGACGGCGATCACCGGAGAAGTTTCAGTTAGGCCGTAACCTTCATGAATGCGGATGCCGACCGTGGCGAACCATTCGGCGAGTTCGCGGCCGAGGGGCGCGCCTCCAGAGATGAAGGTTTCGACGCGGCCTCCGAGGCCTTCGCGGATCTTCGAGAAAACCAGTCTATTCGCCAGCTTCCAACTGAACGAACCTGGAGTTTGTCCTGCGAGAACCGCGGGCTTGTTAGCGCGGCCGATAGAGAGCGCCCAGCGGTAGATCGAGCTCTTGGGGAATCCGCTGGCTTGCATTTCAGTCTTGGCGTAAATCTTTTCGTAAACTCTGGGCACAGAAACGCAAACCGTAGGGCGAACCTCGAGCAAGGCTTGGGGAAGATCCTCCAGAAAGGGGCAGTACGCGAGGGTTACGCCGTGGTACAGCATGGAGAGATCCACGTGACGGGCTGTAACGTGCGAAAGAGGAAGAAACGAAATGCTGATTTGCCCAGGAAACACATCGAAACCTAGCAACGAGCAGACAATGTTCGAGGCCATATTGCCATGGGTCAACATCGCACCCTTGGAGACTCCCGTGGTGCCTGAGGTGTAGATGATAGTGGCGAGATCGTCCGGTTGAATGGACCGGGCGAACGATTCGGTCCGCGGCTCGAGAGCGCGTGGCCCTTGGGTAGTGAACTGATGCATCAGCACGCAGGTTGTAGCTTGATCGCTGGAGAGTTGTACACGGTCCATGACGACGATCTTCCGAATCTGCGTTTGAGAGAGAATCGTCTGGACCTTGCGCAGTTGATGTTCGGTAGAAACAAAGACGACCGTGGCGCCTGAATCACGCAGCGAGAATGCAGTTTGTTCAGGGGTTAACGTGGCGTAGACGGGTACGGTAACGGCACCGAGCAGCAAGATTGCAAAGTCGGCAGTCGGCCATTCAGGACGGTTCTCGCTCAGGATGGCAACACGGTCGCCCTTGTGAATTCCGAACTCCTGCAGCATGCGAGCGGTTCCCGCAACATTTCGCAGAAGATCCGAGGAAGAGATAGGCAGCCATTTCCCGGCGTCGCGGTAGAGCATTACGCGGTCGAGATTGTGCTCGCCGGCAGCAAAGAAAATGTCGTTGAGTGTGGCTAGGCTCATGCTAGTTCTGTGGTGCGGACCCCAGTCTGAGATTGAATTTACTGGTTTATGGCTCCGTTGAGCAATGCGAAACGTGCGAAGACAGGGTACTGACGGGCGTCCTGATCGGGGATTTGTTTTGTAGGTGGATGACAAAATCCCGTTGCCGAGTGGGGTATTATCGCGTAGGAGGGGTGCGATGCAGAACAGACTAGCGATAATTTTGGCAGCGTCACTGCTTTCATGCGTGTTCGCCGTTGCAACGGTTGTTCCTGCTGTGGCTCAGGGCAAACAGGCGGACAGCGAGGTGACCATGCCTAAAGTTGGCGACATGGCGCCGGATTTCACGCTGAAATATTTTGACGGCAATGACTTGAAAGACATTTCCTTGAGTCAGTACCGCGGCAAGAAGAATGTGGTGGTCGCGTTTTTCATTTTTGCTTTCACCGGGGGTTGAACCAAGCAAATGCAAGCGCTCCAGCAGGACTTAAAAAGGCTGGACGCCACAGACACCCAGGTGCTGGGTGTGAGCATGGATAGTGCCTTCGCCGATAAAGCATTCGCTGACCAGATTGGAGTTACGTTTCCCCTGCTGAGTGATTGGGGCGGGGACGTCACCCGCAAGTACGGGATCTACGTGGATAAATACAAGGCGGCGCGCCGGGTGAATTTCTTGATAGGAAAAGATGGGAAGATTTTGGAAGAACAAGTGGATAAGGATGCCATCGATCCGACGAAGATTGTGGATACTTGCGAACGGCCTAAGATGAAGAATTGATGCCCTCAGAGGCTAAAGCCCTCGATCATCGTTTGGTTCTTATCGCAGCGCTGAAGCGCTGCGCCACCCAAAACCAGAGGGGCTGCGCCACCCGAAGTCGGAGTCTTTCAACGCTTTTAGGGGTTAGTGAGCTTCAGGTGGTGGGAAGTTCGAAGGAAAATACTGAGCCGCGGCCGAGTTGGCTGGTTACGCTGATCGCTCCGTTGTGGGCTTCGACGATAGCTTTGGCGATGGCTAAACCCATGCCCGTGCCTTGCACCCGGTAGCGTTGGTCGCGGCCGCGATAAAACTTGTCGAAGACCAGTGATTGCTCGAAGTCGTCGATGCCGTTTCCACGATCAGTCACGCTAGTGATGATGCGATCTCCTTTCTGTTCGGCAGTGATCGTAATGGGCGCCGTCGGAGGAGAGTACTTCGCGGCATTTTCCAGCAACTGCTTCAGCACCTCCGCGATGCGATCCGAATCCACGCGCACGTTGGGTAGAGACGGCGGCACAACTACCTCGATTGGATGCTGTGCGAGAACTGTTCTGGACTCTTCCACAGCAGATTCGATCACATTCGCAATGTCCACCGGCGCCATGTGTAGTTCGACCTTGTGAGCGTCGAGTTGGGCCATTTCTGTGGCTTCTCCAACCAGGCGGTCGAGGCGATCAGTCTCTTCATTGATCACGGTGAGCAGGTCCTTGCGCTGTGCGTCATCGAGGTTGTAATCCGAAAGCAGGCCCGTGACGGCGGCCTTGATCCCGGTCAACGGAGTACGCAATTCGTGGGTGACGGAATCGAGCAGAACAGCGCGCAAGTTTTCGCTTTGATGCGCGGCTTCGGTCTGAGAAAGTTTTTCCATGGCCCCGGCACGCTCGATGGCGATGCCAATCATGCTGCCCAGCGCTTCAAGAGTTGCGCGGGAGAGCGCCGGTCCCGCGATACCTACGGCTCCCGTGGTACGCGTGCCCAGATGCAAAGGAGTGAGAGAGATTCCGCGTTGCGAGTCGATGACCGGTTCGCCGCGCGAACTCACCAGTTGAAGATCCTGAAGTGGAAACCATGTCACTTTGGGATCGGTGCGATAGACCTGCTGCGAGCTGAGCAGGTAGATCGCGGCGGCTTTGGCCCCGAATCCATCGCGCACGTAGGCGGGGATCGCGTTCAATAATTCGGCGACGTTGTCGGTGGCGAGAAGGCGCTGGCTGAAGGCGTAAAGCCGTTCCACGTCGCGGCGGCGCTGAACGGCGTCGGCGGTTTGCCGGCGGGCGCGGTCGGCGAGTTGGCTGGCGATCCCCGCCGTGACAAGGAAAGCAAACAACGCGACCCAATTTTGCGGATCGGCGACGGTGAGTGTTCCGATGGGAGGAAGAAAATAATAGTTGAATGCAAGCGTGGCGAGTAAGGCGAGAAAGACGGAAAAGCGAAATCCCCAGTACGCGGCTACCCACAGCACCATCAGTAAGAACGTCAATGCCACAGTGGTTGGATTCACGTGGACGATGCGCCGGTAGGTTTGCGCCACGAGTTCGGAGGCCACAATGCAAGCGGCATAGCGAAGCAAGTGTTGTGAGCGAACTTTCACGCGCACGATTGTAACCGGAATGCGCAACGATTCGACAATTGTCGCGGTTGCGTGGAGAATAACTGGCGATGCAGAAGACTCCCGAGGAATGGCTTAAGGAATGCGATACCGCCAAGCGTCCAGCGGTGTTCAAGCTCTTTCTGGGCTACGCCCCCGGTGTAGGAAAGACCTACGCCATGCTTAGTGAAGGCGTACGGCGGGCGAGTCGTGGCGAAGAAGTTGTGATCGGCGTGGTTGAGACTCACGGGCGCAAGCCCATCATGGAGCTTTCGTCGCGGTTGGAAGCGGTTCCACGCAGGAAGCTGGAATACAAATCGACCATCTTTGAAGAGATGGACGTGGATGCGATTCTGGCGCGTCATCCGCATGTGGTGCTGGTAGATGAACTGGCCCACACCAACATAGAAGGCAGCAAGCACGCCAAGCGCTATGAGGATGTCTTTGAGTTGCTGGATGCGGGGATCGACGTTCTTTCCACTCTGAACGTGCAGCATATCGAGAGCCTGGCCCCGACGATTCGCGGTCTGACCGGCGTGCAGGTGCGGGAGACGGTGCCGGACTGGGTGATCCGCCGGGCGGGCGAAATCGTGATGGCGGACCTGACGCCGCAGGCGCTGCAAACGCGCATGAAACGCGGAGATATTTATCCGCTGGAGCGGGTCGAGCGGGCGCTGGCGAACTTCTTCCGGAATACAAACCTGGTGGCTCTGCGGGAACTGGCTTTGCGCCAGGTAACACAGGCCGTAGACCGCACTCTTTCGGAATTGAAGACCGAAGATGGAGAACCGCTGCAGGTGCGCGAGCGAATTGCGGTGTGCATCAGCTCGAATCCCGCGGCCCAATATCTGATTGCGCGGGGCGCACGCATGGCGCAGGCGATGGATGGCGATCTTTTCGTACTCTATGTGGATACGGGTGCGGATGAGAGCGACGAGAATCAACGGACGCTGGCTGACAACGTGCGTTTCGCGGAAAGCGTAGGCGCGAAGGTAGTGAAGACTGAGGGCAAGATCGTCGCAGAAAAAGTTGCGGAGTTCGTGCGCGAGAATCACATCACGCAAGTTGTCTTTGGCAGGTCTGCTACCAAGGGCTGGAAAAGGTATTTTTATCTTTCTGCGATTCACAAATTCCTGCGCGAAGCGCCCGCCGTGGATGTGCACATCGTGACCCAGGAAATGCGGTGAGCTGCAATCATGACCGGGAATGACAGGCAAACATGACTAACGATCACCGGCGAATCCTGGTAGTGGATGATGAGGCGCAGATCACGCGCGTGCTGCGGACAACCCTCTCAGCCCAGGGATATGACATCCGCGTGGCCAACGACGGAGAAATGGCGCTGGAGTTGATGAAGAACTGGACGCCACACGTGGTGATCACCGACCTGGCGATGCCGAATCTCGATGGAGTGGCTTTGTGCCGCCAGGTGCGACAGACGTCGCAGGTGCCAATTATCGTGCTCTCTGTTCGCGGGCAAGATCGCTCGAAGGTGGAGGCTCTGGATGCCGGCGCCGACGATTACGTCACCAAGCCGTTCAGCATGAACGAACTCCTGGCGCGAATCCGGGCGCAGTTACGAAGGTGTCCATCGGCCGAGGAGCAGCCGAGCGCCATTACGGCTGGAGATTTTTCCATTAATCTGGATGCGCGTTCCGTCAAGGTTGCGGGGCACGAAGTTCATCTCACGCCCAAAGAATTCGATCTGCTGGTTTACCTGGTGCGGCGTCCCGGAAAAGTAGTGACCCACCGAACTCTGCTGGCCGCGATCTGGGGACCGAATAGCACGGAACAGCCAGAATACTTACGCGTTTTCGTGGGGCAGTTGCGCAAGAAAATTGAGAGTGATCCGTCCTCACCAAAATATCTGCTTACCGAGCCCTGGGTGGGCTACCGCTTCGAACCCGGCTGCTAGCGCCGCAGTCTCCTCCGTCTCTTAACAGCCAGCGCCTGAAGGCGCTACCAATGATGGATCGTTTTCGGCATGTCTGAGAGCATGCCCTGATGCAAAGAATTCTTCTACCACCAGGCTCTTTATCCTTACGAACATTTTATGGACCCTTTATTCGGAATTTTTGCAGCCTCGTGTCCAATAGTCGTGGAGTTGAAAAAGAGACCGCGCAAGCGGGACAGGGAGATCGATCAAATGTGGATTAACGAAGTTGCACCGGAACGGTTGGCGGAGATTTTCCATCACTATCAGCAGGCGCTGACACCGGAGATTTCGGGGAAGGGCAGCGAAGGGCGCGCCGAATGGAAGGAAGTGCCACAACAGCAGAAGAGTCGACTGGTAGCGGCGGCACGCCTGGCGCTGCTGGAATTGGAATCGCTGACCAACGACCACGCAGGCTCTCGCCAGTATTTTGCCCAGCCCGGCGAAGCGGAGTGGGGCTGCTAGTTGCTTCGCGCGACGAGTGGCAAGTTTCGACTGCTAACGTTTAAGAAGTGTCTTTACGAAATCTTTAGAAATTCTTTAAACAACTCTTACGCATGAAGCAGTTAACTGGGATGTTTGCCCCCTAGTGTGAAGTACTGGAGCACAAGTAATGTTCGTGGCGGTTACTTTCGCGGCCATCGTGTTAACCGGAACGGCGTTTATGGTTTGGTTCCTGTTGGCGTTGCTTCTCGACAGTCCGCCATCGACCTGCTGTTGGATCGTTCCGATCCGCCACGAGCGGGAGAGAGAGTGCGTGGACGCTCCGCGCGGCAGCTTTGTCGATGACGATTACCACACTTCCGGGCCTAATTACTGCCACAGTTACGTTGAAGTATTGGAGAACGAAGATCATGCGAAAGAGCACACTTCAAGCCTTATCTCTATCGATGTTCGTCCTATTCCAGGCAGGGTGGGCTGGCGGTCAATCCATCCAATCCACGGCGCCGTCTTCCAACACCGCCTCTAATTCGGGTGCACCGACAGAACAGCAGGAAATGCGCGAGGAATTGAGAGCACTGCGAGCGGAAGTCGAGCGCTTGCGGGCTGAAGTCGAGCAACAGCATCGGGGAGCAGGGGCTACCGACAATCGACAGAACGAAGAAAGCAGTCGCGCGCACGATAGCGGCGAACTGAGACTAGCGCCGACAGGCCCCGGCCCCTCTGTGACGGCGACAAACCTTACCGGGCTGCCGGCTGAAACGTCGTCCGGACAGCCAGCCGCGGCAGTTGTGGCGCAGGAAGGATCTGTGACAACGAAAACTGCCAAGGCCGAGCCCTTCGCCTTTGCCGACTGGACCTGGCTAAACGGCAACCCGCGTACGAAGGAAGCTGCTTTTGATTCGAAGTTCTTTACTCCAGAGATTCGGGCGGACGTCGCCTACCATTACGATTTCAATCATCCCAAGGACGACACCATTGGCGGCTCGAGTGAAGTATTCCGATCGAACGAGGTTAATCTTACGGATTTGGCGGTTGGAGGCGACTTTCACTATGACCACGTGCGCGCACGGGTCCTTAGTCAGATTGGCCTATACTCGACGGCCACGCCGCGCAACGATGCCAGCTATTCGCGTGGACAATGGGACTTGGCCGATGCGTACCGCTATCTCTCCGAAGCCTACGGCGGCTATCACTTTGACGCGATGCATGGGGTCAACGTCGATGCCGGCATCTTTTTGTCGTATATCGGCTTGTTCAGCTTCTATCAGTTCGACAACTGGGCTTATCAGCCCTCTTATGTGTCCTCGAACACCCCTTGGTTTTTCACGGGATTGCGCATCCAAACCTTTCCCACGGCGAAGTTGAAAATTGAGCCTTGGCTCATCAATGGATGGCAATCCTATGCACGATACAACGGCAGGCTCGGGGTGGGTGGACAAGTCCTCTATCGCCCGAACAGTCGGGTTTCGATGCTTTCAAACAATTATGGAGCAGGAGCCGACGCGTTGGGGATTCCCACCCGTACCCGCTATCACACCGACAACAGCCTTGAAGTGAAGTACTACGACCACCCGGAACGCTTTTTGGACAAGTTAGCTTTTAGCCTAACAGGAGATGCGGGCTGCGAGAGCGGCGGCGGAGTTAACTGCACGACCAACCAGAAGAATTCTGCGAAACAGATTACTTCTTACAAGCAAAGCTTTCTTGGGTACATGATCTACAACCGCTTTTGGTTTAACAAGGACCGCTACGGGTTCACGGTCGGTGGAGGAGAGATCAACAATCCCGGCCGCTATCTAGTGCTGTTGCCGCCGATCAATGGGGCGACGGCTACCTCGGGCACGCCCTACTTCACGGAAAATCCCGGTGATCCGTTCAAAGCCTGGGATGTTTCTGCAACTTACGATTACATGCCCAGCCAGTATATTACCTTCCGCTGGGAATGGAATCACCGGCATGCCAACGTGCCGTACTTCAGCGGTCCCGGCGGGATCACACCTGCGGGCGGGAACAGCGGCCCTGCGGGATCCATGGTTGCAGGCTTCCAGCCGGATCTTCGCCACACCGAAGACCGGGCCACTATGGCAATTCTGGTGAAGTTCTAGGATGGCATAGGAGCCGATGCGATGCAGGATGCGATCTTTCTTGGTGTGACGATTTTATTTTTTGTGATCTCGCTCGCCTATGTGCATTTCTGCGAGCGAGTGCGCTGAGGCCTTATGAATGCTGAACCGATCATCATGCTGATTATTTGCGCGGGTCTCCTCGTGTACTTGGTATACGCCATGCTGCGGCCGGAGAAATTCTGATGACGGCAAATGGGTGGCTGCAGATTTTTGTTCTGCTGTTGGTGGTGTTCCTGACTACGAAGCCGCTGGGTGGCTTCATGGCGCGCGTCTTCGACCGCGAGCGGACCTGGCTGGACCCTGTCATGAGGCCAGTGGAACGGATCCTCTACAAGCTCACCGGCGTGGACGAAAACCACGAAATGGATTGGAAGGAATACGCGCTGGCACTGCTCTTGTTCAGTGGTGTTTCGATGATACTGCTTTATGTGCTGCAACGCGTGCAGCAGTGGGCGCTGCTGCCGTGGAATCCGCAAAAGCTGCCGGGAGTGCCTCCGGCGCTGGCCTTTAATACCGCAGCTTCGTTTACGACGAATACGAATTGGCAGAATTACAGTCCCGAGACCACCATGAGCTATCTGACCCAAATGGTGGGCTTGGCCTATCACAACTGGGTTTCGGCGGCTGCGGGCATGGCGCTGGCGATCGCGTTCATCCGCGGCATTGCGCGGCGCGAACGGAAGACTATCGGCAATTTCTGGGTCGACATGGTTCGCGGCACCTTGTGGATTCTGGCGCCGCTGTGTCTAATCGGCGCTCTGCTGCTAGTGTCGCAGGGCGTAGTGCAAAATTTGAAACCCTACGACGCGGTGCAACTGCTCGATCCCTATCAAACGCCGCAACTTGGTTCCGATGGCAAACCGGTGAACGGGCCTGACGGCAAACCGGTAATGCAAACCGTCAGTCAGCAGGTAATCGCGCAGGGACCGACGGCTTCGCAAGAAATCATTAAAGAGCTAGGGACGAACGGCGGAGGCTTCTTCAACGCAAACAGCGCGCATCCCTTCGAGAATCCCACACCGTTTACGAATTTTCTGGAGATGTTCTGCATCCTGGCGATTCCTTCCGCTTTCACCTACACGTTAGGAAAGATGACCGGTTCGCCGCGCCACGGCTGGGCAGTTTGGGCAGCGATGGCTTTGCTGTTCCTGGCAGGAGTGACAACGGCGTATTGGGCGGAGGCACGCGGCAATCCTTTATTGACAACTGCGGCGCAGCATGGCTCGCGAAGCGCTTCTTCGCCACTTCAATCGGCAGGGAATCTTGAAGGGAAAGAAGTTCGCTTCGGCGTGGCGAACTCGTCGCTGTTTGCCACCGTGACTACCGACACCAGTTGTGGCGCGGTTAACTCCATGCACGATTCGTTTACGCCGCTGGGCGGCATGGTGCCGATGATTAACCTGATGCTCAGCGAAGTGATCTTCGGAGGCGTGGGCGCGGGAATGTATGGAATGCTGGTCTTCGTCATCCTCTCCGTTTTTATAGCTGGATTGATGGTGGGGCGTACGCCAGAGTATCTGGGAAAAAAGATTGAAGCTTACGACGTGAAGATGGCGATGTTAGTCGTGCTGATTTTTCCGTTAGTAATTCTTGTGTTCACGGCGATTTCGGTTTTGTATGGCTTCGGCACTTCTGCCATGGCCAATGCAGGGCCGCACGGATTCAGCGAAGTGCTTTATGCCTTCACATCCTCCGTCGCGAACAACGGCTCGGCTTTCAACGGATTGAGCGGAAATACGCCGTGGTACAACACCTCGCTTGGAATTGCAATGCTGCTGGGACGCTTCATGATGATTTTGCCCATGCTGGCGATAGCTGGCAATCTGGCGACGAAAAAACAGACTCCGGCAACGCTCGGTACTTTCCCGGTGACGGGACCGCTGTTTACAGTTCTGCTGATCGGAGTCGTGGTGATCCTGGGTGCGCTGACATTTTTTCCGGCTCTCAGCCTCGGGCCTATTCTTGAGCACCTGTTGATGCAGGCTGGGAAAACTTTTTAGGCGTCTGTTTGGCACGCTTTCTTAGGGCAAATATGGTGAGCAAGAAATCAAAACGCAGCCTCTGGGACATGAAAATCGTGCGCCGCGCGGCGTGGGATTCGATCGTGAAGCTGCACCCCGTGACCATGATGCGCAATCCGGTGATGTTCGTAGTCGAAGTGGGCAGCGTCGTGACAACCGTGCTGCTCATTCTCGAACGAATGCACGGGCGGCCGGGCTTCGGCTTCAATCTGCAGATCACACTATGGCTGTGGTTCACAGTGTTGTTCGCCAACTTTGCCGAGGCCATGGCGGAAGGGCGCGGTAAGGCGCAGGCCGACGCATTGCGCCGTGCCAAAGCGGAGACAATGGCGAACCGCCTTCTACCCGACGGAAAAACGGAGACGGTTCCCGGCTCCAAACTGCGCTCCGGAGATATGTGTCTGGTGGAGGCGGGTGAATTTGTTCCCGGCGATGGCGAGATCGTCGAAGGCGTGGCATCGGTGGACGAATCAGCGATTACAGGTGAATCTGCGCCCGTGATTCGCGAGGCCGGCGGTGACCGCTCGGCTGTGACCGGCGGCACGCGCGTGCTTTCGGATTGGGTGAAAGTGAAGATCACTTCCAATCCCGGCGAAACATTTCTGGATCGCATGATTGCGCTGGTGGAAGGAGCGGAGCGGCAGAAAACTCCAAATGAAATTGCGTTGAACATTCTGTTAGCCGGTCTCACGATTGTATTTTTGCTCGCAGTGGTTACGCTGCAGCCGTTCGCGATTTATGCGGGGGCGCCGCAGACCGTGTTCGTGCTGGTGTCTTTATTGGTGTGCCTGATTCCAACCACGATTGGCGGACTGCTTTCGGCGATTGGCATCGCGGGCATGGATCGCTTGGTGCAGCACAACGTGCTGGCAATGTCAGGACGAGCGGTGGAAGCGGCGGGCGACGTGAACACTTTGCTTCTCGACAAGACCGGAACCATCACTCTAGGCAACCGGCAGGCAACGGAATTCGTGACCGCGCCGGGCGTGACGGAAGCCATGCTCGCGGATTCGGCCCAGCTCTCTTCTCTGGCTGACGAAACTCCGGAAGGCCGATCGATTGTGGTGTTGGCCAAAGAAAAGTACGGACTGCGGGGCCGCGAAATGAGCTCGCATGATGCGGAATTTATTCCGTTCAGCGCGATGACGCGCATGTCCGGCGTGAATCTGGATGGGCGCGCGATCCGCAAGGGCGCGACCGATGCGATTGCGAAATATATTGAGGAACTGGGCGGTGCGTTGCCCGCCGAAGTTCGCGCCGCGGTGGAAGCGATTTCGCGCTCGGGTGGAACTCCGCTGGTGGTGGCGGAGAACGGCCGGGCGATGGGCGTGATTCAGCTCAAAGACATTGTGAAGGGAGGCATGCGGCAGCGGTTCGATCAGTTGCGGGCGATGGGAATCAAGACGGTGATGATTACGGGGGATAATCCGTTGACCGCAGCGGCCATCGCGACCGAGGCTGGCGTGGACGACTTTCTAGCGCAGGCTACGCCAAAGGACAAACTGGATCTGATTCGGCGCGAGCAAGGGCAAGGGAAGCTGGTTGCCATGACCGGAGACGGCACCAATGACGCGCCAGCGCTGGCGCAGGCCGACGTGGGCGTTGCCATGAACACAGGCACACAGGCGGCGAAAGAAGCCGGTAACATGGTGGACCTTGATTCGAATCCCACAAAACTGATTGAGATCGTTGAAATCGGCAAGCAGTTGCTGATGACGCGCGGAGCGTTGACTACTTTTTCAATCGCGAACGACGTGGCCAAATACTTCGCTATCATTCCGGCGATGTTTGCCGGGACGTTTCCGGTGCTGCAGGCGCTCAACGTGATGCATCTGGCAACGCCACAGTCGGCAATATTGTCGGCTGTCATCTTTAATGCGCTGATCATCGTAGCTCTGATTCCGCTCGCGCTGCGCGGAGTGAAATATATTCCGCAGGGTGCTGCTATTTTGTTGCGGCGAAATCTAGTGGTCTACGGCTTCGGCGGAGTGATTGTGCCTTTCATCGGCATCAAGCTGATCGATCTTCTCATCGTGCGGGCGGGGTTGGCCTAGGGCGACTCGCGTAGAGGGGGCTTATGAAAAAGAATCTCATCATCGCGGTGCTGATGACTTTGGTGACTACGGTTTTATTTGGATTGTTATTTCCCCTGATAATTACCGGGTTGGCGCAGGTTTTGTTTCCCAAGCAAGCCAATGGAGAACTCGTGACGCGCAATGGTCGCGTGATAGGGTCGCGATTGATCGGGCAGTCCTTCTCATCGCCAGGATATTTTCACTCGCGCCCCTCCTCTGCTGGAACCGGTTACGACGCGGCAAATTCCGGCGGATCGAATCTCGGGCCAACGAACCAATCTCTCATTGCACGAGTACAGGGAGACGCCGACCGCCTGCAGGCGGAGAATCCTGGGGCCGCAATTCCCATCGATCTGCTGACCTCCTCCGGTTCGGGGCTTGATCCGCATATTTCGCCTGAGGCGGCCGAATTTCAGGTGCCGCGCATCACCAAAGAGCGCGGCCTGAGCGAGGACGTGGTTCGCGAAGCCGTACGCCAACATACGGAGTCCCGGCAGTTCGGGTTTCTTGGCGAGCCGAGAGTGAACGTTCTCGAGTTAAACCTTACCTTGGATGAGATTTCGCCGAAGCCCGCGACCCGCTGAAAACCCTTTACAAATAACCTTCTTGTCTGCCCGATCTCGGCCAACTTGGCTGAAAACTACGGTAACGTCCAAAGAACCAAAGAGTGTCTATCGGGTTTACTCCAACGTGGGTAAGATCGCAAATGGCAGTGTTTTATCTATCAAGGAAGACATTATGAATGCGCATAAACAGTGGTGCTGGGCGGTGATTGTGGCGAGCTTGGCATTCATGCTGGGGGCTTCACTTGCTGCAACAGCGCAGGATGCGCAGATCGTCGCGGGTGCGCAGAGTCCGCAAGACGCTCAAGCTGCGAACGGCCAGGATCCTCCGGGCCGCGTCGCCAGGCTGAATTACATGGCTGGATCGGTGTCGTTTCAGTCCGGCGGCGAAAGCGACTGGGTCGATGCTGTGCTCAACCGTCCCTTGGTGACGGGCGACAATCTTTGGGCCGATGAAGACTCGCGGGCTGAAGTTCATATTGGATCGACCGCGCTCCGCTTGGGGCCGAAGACTGGAATTACGCTGCTCGAAGTGAGTGATCGAGCGGCGCAGATTCGTCTGGCGCAGGGATCCTTGATTGTGAAAGTGCGTCACGTGGACGATGAGGATTCCTACGAAGTCGACACTCCGAACGTGGCGTTCGTCGTTATGCAGCCGGGCGATTATCGAATTGATGTTGATCCGGATGGCAATCGAACTGAAGTAACAGTGTGGCGCGGACGCGGCGAGGTTACCGGCGGCGGTTCTTCTTACACGGTGGTGGCCGATCAGCACGCTACGTTCACCGGCACCGATCAGCTGAGCTACGATCTCGGCCAGGTTCCGGCCGGAAACGGATTCGATAACTGGGCCTTCGGGCGAGACCGGAACGAGGATGATTCCGATGCGGCGAACTACGTTTCGCGCGAAATGACGGGATATGAAGACCTCGACCAATATGGCGACTGGAGCTATGTCGCCGACTATGGTATGTGCTGGCGTCCTCGGGTGCTGGTGGCAGGATGGGCGCCGTACCGCTTCGGACGCTGGGTTTGGGTCGGGCCGTGGGGCTGGACATGGGTTGCAGACGAACCATGGGGATTCGCTCCTTTCCACTATGGGCGATGGGCTTTTGCAGGCTCTGGCTGGATCTGGGTTCCGGGATCGGTCGCGGTGCGCCCGATCTACGCGCCTGCGCTGGTGGCTTGGATGGGTGGCAGGCCGGGATTCAACTTCTCGTTTGGAGCAGGCGTGGGATGGTTCCCTCTGGCTCCGGGAGAGGTTTTTATTCCCGGTTACCGCGTGAGCCGCGCTTACGTGAATCGGGTGAACATCACGAATACGACGGTGACCGTTGCGAGAGTTACAAATGTCTACAACACCGTGGTCGTGAATCGAAACACCACTGTGAACAGCGTCGTGTATGCGAACCGTGGGGTGAGCGGTGGAGTAACTGTGGTTTCGCGGGGCACCTTCGTGAATGCGCAACCGGTGGCGCGAAATGTAGTGCACGTTCCGCCGAGGGAACTCGCAGAGACGCCAGTGTCGCACACAGTTGCCGCCGAGCCCTCAAGAAGCAGCATGTTGGGCGCGGGCAAGCCCTTAGCGCAAAGGCCGCCGGCCGCGGCACTGAACCGTCAGGTAGTGGCGCTGAGAACCCCGGCTCCCATGCCACGCTCATTCGATCAGCAGCAAGCGCAGGCAGCAGGACAGTTGAGCCAGCAGTCGTCGAATCAGCAAGCCTTGGTGCGGCAGGAGGCGCCGGGCCAGCGGGTGACGACCCAGCAAGCGCCAAGGCAGCCCCAATCGCAGGAAGGCTTCGGTTCGTTCGGACAGGCCAATGCAGGGAACAATCAATCGAAACCGCAGCCGCGAGTGTGGGAGGAGCAGGGAACTCCGGAGCCCGAGCAGAGCGCACAGTCTGAAGCCGAAAATCGCAATGCGCAATCTTCTGTGAATCCGCGTCAAAGCCAGCAAACGCAGCAGCAGTGGTCGCATCCATTGGCCAAGCCGGTTGCTCCGGTGCGAAGAAGCGATGAACAGCAGAAGGACGAGGAGCAGAAATTCAGCAACTGGCACCAGCAGAAACCTGCTTCTTCTTCGTCCACGCCGCAGCGGCAGCAGAATTCACATCCGCCGGCTCAGAATCACGAGAGTACGCCCAAGAAATGAGTTTGACGCGAGGTGGCTGCGTGCGGTCTGATAGGTTCGCATGCCATGCGATCTGCTAGCGGACTGCAGTGAGTTCCGCGGTAAGTTCGGAGAGACGCTATTAGCGCCGGGAAGTCGGGAAACAAACCCGATCCCGGCGTCTTTATTTTGTGCGGTGTTTCCTGGGGCGAGCATGCTATGAACGAACAAAAGTCGCCGGCGATTAACTGGATGGACGTTCTATGGCTGCTGCTGCTGGCCATCCTGGCGGCACTGCCACCGGTGACAGAGATTCACAAACAGCTCACTCTGCTGGCGATTGGAATTGTTCAGTTCGGGGAGGGCTGGTTTCTGGCTCGAGTTCCGCGGCGCGGAGCGGCGTATGTCGTCCTGCTCAAGATTGCGCTCGCAACTCTGCTCATTGATCACACCGGTGTGGTTGGAATCAATAGCAGCTACTATCCGATTTTCTATATTCCCATCGTTACTGCGGCAGAATATTTCGGACCGTGGCTCACGCTGGCATGGACGGCGCTGGCGTCGGCTGCCTACTGTTCTTATCTTTACCCAGCGCTGCAGGAATATGAAATCACTGCGGAGGGTTACGGGGAGCTCGCCATTCGCATCCTTTTCTTTTTTCTGGCGGCGATGGTGGTGAATCGATTTGTTGTCCAGAACCGGCGGCAGATCAAACGTTATCAGGAGTTGGCCGAGACGCTGGCCGACACCAACCGCAGATTGGAGCAGGCGCAGGAGGCTGCGCGGCGTTCGGAGCGATTGGCGGCGCTGGGACAGATGTCTGCCGGGCTGGCGCACGAGATTCGTAATCCTCTCGGGGTGATCAAGGGATCCGCGGAAATGCTTCATCAGAAGCTCGGAGAATCAGATCCTCTCGCCACCGAATTGGCGGGGTATATCTCAACCGAGACCAATCGCTTGAGCGCTCTGGTGACACGCTTCCTGGATTTTGCACGGCCGCTGCATACTGAATTAGAGCCGCGGGAAATTACTCCGCTACTGGAGCGTGCCCTGCACTCGGTGTTGTTGGCGCGAAAGGACGAAGAAGACGGATTCGTGCGGGTTGAGCGTCAGTACCAGCCGAAGTTGCCGCTGATTCCGCTGGATGAAAGCCTTTGTGAGCAGGCCTTCGTGAATCTGATTCAGAATGCCTATGATGCGATGGGAGCTGCCGGCGGAACGTTGCGGATCAAGGCAGCGCGAGCAAACGCCACGAATCGCGATGGAGTTGAAGTGCGGATCGAGGATACGGGCCCGGGCATTCCGGACGAACTGCGCGAGCAAATTTTCAATCCATTTGTGACCACCAAGAAAACCGGCGTGGGACTCGGACTGTCGATTGTCTCTCGGATCATAGACGGACATCACGGAACTATTCGCTTTGAAGGGGGCACAGATGGGAGCGATACGCGCGGGGCTCGCTTCGTAGTCTTTTTTCCTGCTAGCTTAGAGGCCGACCTCGCATCTTAAGGAAGTATCGTTTCGAGGATACGCTTAGGCGCACAACAGCGAGCAACCGCGAACCATATGCCAACAATTTTAATCGTCGAAGATGAAGCGAAGATGAGGCGCCTTCTTGAATTGAATCTCGGAGAGGACGACTTCACAACGCTTTCCACGGGAGATGCTGAGGCCGGATTGAAACTCCTCCGCGAGAATGCCATTGACCTGGTACTGACGGACTTGAAATTGCCGGGGATGAACGGATTGGAATTTCTGCAGGCGGTGAAGCGCCATAACGCAGCGTTGCCGGTAGTGGTCATGACGGCATTCGGAACCGTCGAGACGGCTGTCGAGGCGATGAAAGCCGGAGCCAGTGACTATGTGTTGAAACCATTTTCGTTGAGCGAAATGCGCATGGTGGTGCGCAAGGAGCTGGACGTCCGCAATTTGCGCGAGGAAAACCGTTCGCTGCGTGAGGCGCTGGGCAAACGCTATGCCCATCCAAACGTGGTGGCGCGCAGCCCGAAAATGCAGGAAGTGCTGGCGACCGTCGATCGTGTCGCGCCCACGAACTCTACGGTACTGCTGGGAGGGGAGAGCGGCGTGGGCAAAGACTTGATCGCGCGCGCGATCCATGAAAAATCGCGTCGCGCTTCCGGACCTTTCGTCAAGATTAACAGTACCGCGATTCCCGAAAATCTGCTGGAGAGCGAACTGTTCGGCTTCGAGAAAGGCGCTTTCACAGGCGCAAACGCCAGCAAGCCAGGTAAGTTCGAACTAGCGGACAAGGGAACGCTCTTCCTCGATGAGATCGGAGATGTTCCGCCCGTAACCCAGGTGAAGCTGCTCCGGGTCCTGCAGGAGCGTGAGTTCGAGCGGTTGGGCGGCACGAAAACGGTAAAAGTTGATGTGCGGCTGATCGCAGCCACGAATCGCGATCTGCGCGAGGCCCTCGAGCAGGGAACCTTTCGCGAGGATCTTTACTATCGATTGAACGTTGTCCCCATCGATATCGCGCCCCTGCGGCAGCGCAAGGAAGACATCCCGGATCTGGTGAATCTTTTTATTTCGCGTTTTTCCTCAGATTCCGGAAAAGCGGTGAAAACCATTTCGACAGAGGCGATGCAGATTCTGGTGAATTATCACTGGCCGGGCAATGTGCGCGAGCTGCAGAACATCATCGAGCGAGCTTGCGCGCTGGCTAGGGGAACGGCGCTCGAGGCAGCCGACATTCATCTGGATTTTCGTCCGGCAAGGACGACCAACGGTGCGAGTGGATTTCTACCTGAGGGAATGACGCTGGAGCGATGGGAAGATGAAATGATTCAGGAAGCGCTCCGGCGCGCGAATGGAAACAAAAGTCAGGCAGCGCGATTGCTGGGTTTGTCGCGGAATGCGCTGCGCTATCGGCTGTCGAAGATTGGGATTGCCGATGAGGGAGAGAAGGAAGCATGACTTCAACACGTTCCCAAAGTGAGGAACAGCGTCGATTACGAGCTTCTCGATTCAAGCCCCGACTGACTATCGGGGCTTTCGTGTTCTTACAAATGTTTTTTCTAGTGCTCGTGCGCGTTGGCTGAAAACCACCACCTTGGCTGAAGGTAGCCACCGTCCGAAAAATCCGCCCCCAGTTTTGTTGGCAAAACTGATCCTACTATCTGAAAACAAACAAGTTACGACGCTTCGTGTTCTGTCTTCTTTGGCATGGCAGTTGCTTTTCACTATTGTGTATCAATCCCATAGCTTTCGGATTTTCCTACAGTAGACGAGAAAGAGACTCTGTAAGAGGCAGGCTATGAAAAACCGATTCATATTAGGGTTCGCAGTTTTAGTTTTGGCGTTAGCCGGTGCATTGTCGATGCCCGTGCTGGCGCAAACTACCGAAGAGGGTCCGGGTCCTTCAGAGCAGCCCAGCGCTCCGATGGAAGTGGGGCAGGGCCAGCCGGCGCCGCCCGAGCAACCGCCGCAACTCAACCAGCCGTCTGAAAATGGGCAACAACCCATGCCGGAAGCGCAGCCCGGCGGACCTTCTGGCGAGGGTCCGGCGCAGACCAACCAGGGCGTGGGCCGCATCAGTATGACTCACGGCGATGTGTCGACGCAGCGCGGAGATTCCGGCACGTGGTCTGCGGCTGTACTGAATCAACCCGTGGTAAACGGCGACAAGGTTTCCACCGCAGCGGGCGGTCGCGCCGAGGTGCAACTCGACTTCGCTAACATTCTTCGCTTGGGATCGAATTCGCAAGCTAACATTGCAAACTTTACTCACGATCACATTCAGATTCAATTGGCGCAGGGTCTGGCGAATTACAGCGTCTTCAATGAAAGCGAAGCTGAACCTGAGATCGACACGCCGAATGTAGCTGTGCATCCGGCGCATCAGGATGTAATTCTGCGCGTTGAAGTGCGGCCCGATGGCGATTCGATCGTCATCGTGCGCAAGGGTGAGGCGCAGATTTCCACGCCCAAGGGTATTGCCGATCTCAAGGAAGGCGATATGGCCACGGTGCGCGGCCCGAGCGAAGACGCGCAGTATAAGATTTCTCCGGCCCCCGACCGCGACGACTGGGACCGCTGGAATAGCGATCGCGACCGCATGATTCACAGCGCGCGAGCATGGCAGCACACGAATCGCTATTACACGGGCTCGGAAGATCTCGACGCCTACGGACGATGGCAGAATGTGCCGGACTACGGTCAGATCTGGGTCCCGAACGAGCCCGATGATTGGGCTCCGTACCGCGATGGCAACTGGGTTTGGGAACCTTACTACGGTTGGACGTGGGTGGGCTTCGAGCCCTGGGGCTGGGCGCCGTATCACTATGGGCGATGGCTGTGGTATGGCGGAGCGTGGGGTTGGTGGCCGGGACCAGTGTGGGGGCCTGGCTTCTATCGTCCGTTCTGGGCGCCGGCCTATGTGTCGTTTTTTGGATTCGGAGGAGGTTTCGGATTCGGTTTTGGATGGGGCGGTTGGGGCGGCTTCGGCTGGTTGCCGATTGGGCCTTGTGACTGGTTCCATCCCTGGTGGGGCGGATACGGTGGACGCTTCGGATTCGTGGGCTTCGACCGCTTTGGCGGGTTCAACCGTTTCGGCGGGTTTGCGCCCCTCCATGGTGGTACCCGATTCTCGAACCTGGGTCATATTAACGATCCGCACATCGGAGGCGCGCTCTCGACGGTTGGCGCAGGACACTTTGGAGCGGGCCGCACCTCGGCTGTTGCGGCCACTCATGCGCAGCTGAGTTCAGCTCGCATGATGACTGGCAACCTGCCCGTGGTGCCGACTCGTGCCAGCTTGTCGGCCAGTGGACGCGTTGCGGCTCCTTCTACCATTCACAACACTGCAGCGCAGCATTTTGCCGGTGCGGGAGCCACGTCGCGGCCGGAGTCGTTCCAGCAGCAGACTTCGCATCTGCAGCAGTCGATGCAACAGAGCCATGTTTCATCGGTGACGGCTGGGACGCGAGCGTCCACTGCCAGCACAGCGGAATCGCGTTCCCCGGCATCTGCGGGATCGGGCAAACCGACCGCAGGCACGCCAGCGGTTAGCAGGGGGACGAATAGTGGTGCGACCAGGGGCGGCGGAAATCAAGCCGTCGCCAATGGAAGTGGAAATCGAAGCGGCTCCGCCGGTCCCACAACTTTTGCGAACCGGCCGGAGTCGGCTTCATCCACCCGCGGCGAGCCGAATCGTGGCGAGTGGAAGAGCTTCACTCCACCCTCGCATACTAATGAATCTGCGGGTCGCAGCGCTGAGACTGGAGGCCGCGGCGAGAGCGGCAGCTACTGGAACCGTACTGCTCCGAGTTCCGGCTCGTCGCGCGGCGCCGCTTCCGGCAACTACGGGCGCGGTGGTAGCGCTTACTCGCGTCCGCAACTCAACATGAGGCAGCCCATCGTGCAACCACGATCGTCAGGCGGCTACGGAGGGTACCGTGGCTACGGTGGATACAGCGGCGGCTCTCGCAGCGTTCCGAGCTATGGCGGCAGCGGTGGTGGTTCGCACAGCGCGCCGAGCGGCGGCCATTCGTCTGGCGGCGGTGGAGGTCACTCCGGTGGTGGCGGCGGCCATCGCTAGATTGACGAGCAGGTTGTTGTAAGCGAGGTGAAAAACAGAGGCGAGAGGGGCGTGCTAACCGGCACGCCCTTTTCTTGCAGAAATCTTGAATACACAAGCCAGCTAGGGTCGCGCATAGGCTGGGCTATCAGGATCCGGACGATCATAATCGCGACCGTACTTATTCTTGTGGGCGAGTTCTAGTTCGGATTCAGCCAGGGTGAACGCTCCCAGAAATGTATCGCCAGGGGCGACTGTGATTTCACGTTCCACAGTGTGCAGGGCGTCCGGCGAAACCGAGGGATGGAACACATGCATCTGGTAACGGCCGGGAATGACATCACCGATGCTGATTTCGCCCCGCGAGTTGGAGACCGCGTAGTACGGCGTATTCAGCGCGATGACGACTGCGCTCATCTGCGGATGAATATTGCAAAAAATGTAGGAGATCCCGGGCTTGTCGAATTGGACAAATTGCGTCGTGCCGCTTTCATAGAGTCCGAGATCGAAGCGTTTGCCGTCGAACAATGAGAAAACATTGTGAAAGAAAGGATCCCGGTTGGGAAATTCGACCTTCCCGCCCGCTGGAATCACCAGCAGCGAAGGCTGGAAACTCTTGTCTTTTTGCACTAACTGCGGGATCTGCGATCTCTGCTGCAATGGTGGCGCCGGTACGGGAGTTGTGCCGAGAGGCGTTAGCCAAACGACAACTTTCGAAGCGTCATGCAGGGGCCGCGCGTTTCTTGTGAGCTGCACCCTTCCCTTTAGCTCCAGGCCCTTCAGTTCCACATTTTGCGCTGGGGCAAAGACACACGAAAGCAACAACACCGAGAGAGTCCGGCACTGCGCGAAACGTAGCATCAGAAAAGTATCCCCATGGCAAGATTAACCTGATTGGTCACACTGGCACTGTCATAGACCGGAAAGGTGTGCAAACGTCTGAATTCCGCCGACAGCAGCAAGTCAGAGCGTGGCCGGTAGATCAGATTTCCAAGAGCGCCGCGATTACGCCCCAGAATCTCTCCGAAATTATTGGCATCTGTGGCGAAGCCGCGGACATCGCTAGCGAACGCGTTGTCCTCGGCGAAGACGCCGTTTAACTCCAGCTTGGGCGTAAGTTGGAATTTGAGCTGGCTCCATCCTCCGGCAGAGTCGAGACCGTGAATACTCGTCAGCGGATCCATCGGACTACCACCGTACAGGATGGTTTGGCCGATGGCACCGCCCAGACCGCCAACGGCACGCCCTCGATAAAACTCACCCGAGAGGGTCAGACGTCGGAGAATAGGAATCTGCCAATCGATCATGCCAGCCCAGGCGTCAACATAGCGACTCCACGGCCATCTCTGGCGGCCGTAGTAGCCCGCGGCGCCGAAGCTCAACGGATGGTCAAACACCGGGCGCGACCAGGCGGTGCGAACTGCGTAAGCGGGCTGACCTGTGCTCTCGCCAGCTTGCGCAGTGCGGGTGTACTGATTGGCAGGAGGTTCCCAATCCAGATTGTCCAGGATCCCACCCTGCAAGGTCAGCAGCTGCCCGTCAGCGAGATCGAAGCGATGTTCGACGCGAAGCTGAGGCGTCCAGCCCCATAGATTCCCGGCATACGCAAAAGTTGGGGTCGCGAGCGAAGCAAAGGACGTGGGCGAAAGCGGCGAGATGAAGAGGGAATCCTGCCCAGCAATTACTGACGTGTCTTTCCAGTCAAGATGCAGGCTGGCGGTCTGCATGCGGGCGATGCCGAAGTTGACTCCGTTGTTCGTTGCAGGAAATCCTCCGAAAAAGTCGAACTGTACATTCGCGGAACTCTTTGCGCCAGCCAGGGTCGGGCCAAAAATCTCCAAACCAATCTCCGTTTGTCGCAATGTGGCCCCAAAACTTGTTTGTGAAGTGCCTGGTACGGTTGGCTGCTGCGCGTAGTCCGGAAGGTCCAGATTGTCGGAAGATCCCACATTATGAAAGGCATTCATCAGCACAATTCCGGAGAGCCGTGCTCGATACTTGGCGGCAGTCTCTACCTTGGTCTGGTACTGCTCGTCAATTTTTGAGCCTAACAACTGAGTGGATTCCTCCAGTTTTTGAACGCGGCTCCCAATATCCGACGCCGCTGGTGAGCCGGAGGCGTTTTGAGTGCCTTCCAAGGTATTCGCAATCGAAGGTGAATTTGCACTGTACGAGGCCGAGCCTGTAACAGCGGGAGAGGCGGGACGTCCATTCATCGAAGCCACGAGCGGGGCCAAAAGGTTACGAGTGTCCTGCAATTCCTGACGCAATTCCCGCATCTCGGCGCGCGACTGCAGATTCTCCGTCCGCAATTGCTCGATCACGGCGCGCAAACCCCGCACTTGGGAATCGAGCTCACGTAGCGAAGCATCCCCCGGCTGAGGTGCGGGTGGGCTTTGCTGCGCCAAGCCAGTAATGCTCAAGAGCAGAACAGCGGCAATAGACGAGGCACTTGTACGAAGCGCAAGGGTACCTGGGTTATTCACACATCCTCCTGCGCGACATGCGGATCGTGTCATGGAGTCGACAAAAATTGGAAGCGGGACTACGTGTCCGAATGTCGAATTGAGTTTTCAGTCGCTCGATCGCTGTTTGCGGGCACAAACGGACCTTCGGCATTTCCTTCGCCGCCGGCGCCCGTGGAGCTTTGTGGAGCGCTACCGGGAATCATGATACGAAATACCGTCCGGCCATCCCGAGTACGCTCCATCATGACCGTGCCGCCGTGATCTTGCACAATTTTTTGCACGACCGTCAATCCAAGCCCGGTGCCATTCGCTTTGCCGAAGCTCACGAAAGGATGAAACAGTTTGTCACGAATTGGCTCCGCGATCCCGGGACCGTTGTCGGATACATCGATGATGATGGAGGCGGGCGTTCTTCGGATCGTGACTTCGACCCTTCCTTCGCTGCTGGGCGCGGCTTCACAGGCATTCAGCAATAGATTGTACAGAGCGCGTTCCAGTTTGCGGGGATCAAACCATGCCGTGCTCTGTCCGTTGCTGTGGACCTCGATCAGAGTGCCCTGGTGGCGCGGATGCAAACGGACCGACTGCATGGCTCGCTGCACACTTTCAACCACACTGGCGTAGGTTGGATTCAAAGACTCCCGCGTCCGGGCAAATTCGAGGAGTGAGTCGATCAGGTCGGTCATCTGGTTCACTCCGCTCCGCACCTCCTGGTATAACTCTTCGCGCTGTGCAGAAGTCAGGCGGCCGTCGCAAAGAAACTCAGAGTTCGCGACCACGGCGGCTAACGCGTGGCGGAGGTCATGTGAGATCGAACTGGCCATGCGGCCGATCGTCGCCAACTGCTCAGACTCCAGCAGAGCCTGTTGCGTCTTGAGCAGACTGGCGCGCATCCGATCGAAGGCTGACGTCAATTCCGCGACTTCATCGCTGCCGCGCGGATCAAGAGGATGATGAAAATCTCCGTGCTCGAGCGCTCGCACGCCCTCCACCAAGCTGGCCAATGGACGGGTGAAGGTGTACGAGATCAGGAACACCAACCCGCTGCCTACCAGGACGGCGGTGAGGCCTAGCAGAAGAAGCAGGCGATTCAAGTTACCGAGAAACTTCGCGGCCTGATCGTAGGATCCCAGCACAGTTAGCCGGACAGGCGTTGGTTGCTGGCCTGACAGGTCGAGCGAAGTTCCTACAAAATTCTCCTTGCTCAGTTCAACATCGCGTGGTCCGGTTTGTGAAGACTCCGTAGCGAATGCACGAACGTCTGGATCTTGCGCCTGCAGGGGTGTCAGAGTGGTAGCTACGATTTCATCGCCGTAGGAGAAAGCCACCTGGCTGGCGGAAATCTTGCTTACCTCGCGAGCTAAGCGGTCATCAATTTCATAACCGATGATCAAGAAACCGAGCAGCGGGCCTTCCGTCTTGGAGCCGAAGTAAATCGGCTGCATGAAAGTCTGGTAGAGATGGTGCGAGCCAAACCACCAGTGACTGGAGCCCTCTTCAGTCAGCGATCGCTCGAAATCCTTCTGAGCTGCTTCAGGGGTGAGACCTACCGACTTTGTATGCAGGCCAACGACCCTGCCATTACGGTCTACTAACACCAGAAGATCGCTACCGGTCAGCGTCCAGACATCCTTGGAAGCATCCTGGATCGTGGCCGGGTCGTGAGAGGTCATGATGGACCGCGTGATGGGCAGGTAGGCGACTAACTCCGCAGAATGCGTCAACATGACTTCGCGATCATGCTGGAAATTCTGGAAGGTAGTCACCGAATTCCGAAGGTCCTGAACAATTTCTGCCCGAACTTGATTTTGCACACTGTGTCGCACGACCAGGAGACTCATCGCAGTGAGGCCGGCTGTGATCAACACCATCGACAGCAAGAAACGCGTGCGCAGCCGCGTCCGGGTCACCAGCGTGCTTCCGGAATAGACTGGTGGAATTTGCGAGACGGGTTCTGATGAAGAGGCCAAGGGATCTCAGTGGACGAACTTGTAACCCATTCCGTGTACAGTGCGAAAATGTACCGGACTGCCAGGATCGCGCTCCAGCTTTTGGCGAAGCTTCAAGATATGGTTATCAACGGTGCGCGTGGAAGGATAATTCTGGTATCCCCAAACTTCGTTCAACAGTTCGTCGCGGCTGATCACCCGGTCGGCGTTTTGCACCAGGAATTGCAAGGTCTTAAATTCCTGCGCCGTCAGAACTACTACCTTACCGTCCCGCTGCACTTCCATCTTCTTGAAGTCGATCGTGATTCCGTCGAAGCTCACGCGATTGACGGCAGTTGTTCTCGAGGTGTGTCGCAGAGCAGCGCGCACGCGGGCCAGGAGTTCCCGCGGGCTGAAGGGTTTAGTCACGTAGTCGTCCGCTCCAAGTTCGAGTAGCAGAACCTTGTCGGACACATCGCTGGTTGCGCTGAGAACGACGATCGGCAATGATGGTGACTGCGCTTTGATTTCCTTGCACAGATCGCTGCCTGAGAGCTTTGGCAAGCGAAGGTCGAGAATGATTACAGCCGGCGGCATTGCCTGGAAGCTCTCCAGAGCTGACCTGCCATTGCCTTGCACCTCAACCGCATATCCCTCGGACTCGAACAGGCGCCTCAGGGCTTTCTGGACCGCGGGGTCGTCCTCGACGACGAGAATACGTCCCATCGGCCGCGGGGAACTCATCGGATCTGCCAATTTTGCCGTGCTGATTGGAGTTGCGATCTGACCCATAAAGCCATCCTCTATTGATTCGGACTCGTTTTCTCGACTTGGGGCCGAGCCTGCGTTGTTGCCTTTGCCCGACTGCCCTTGCACGATTACCCCATTGCGGCCCGCCGACCAATGAAGCTTACAACGTTTTTGGCCTGTTTTCAGCGGGGCGGGAAAGGTTTGACAAATCTTTTACATTTGCCATCTGCCATGAATAGCTCTCGCGGCCAGTGGCTTGCACTGTATTCGACTCCGTCGCCAACATTATGTGAGCTGGACGATACTCAGCAAAAGGTACCGTAAAATAAAGACAGCTTGTCCTCTGCGACGGAACTCGATCACTTGCGTGTGGTCCTGGTGGACGCCCGCAATCCTCTCAACATCGGTGCGGCCGCTCGAGCGATGAGCAACTTTGGATTTCAACATCTGCGGGTCGTAAATCCCTACGATGTGGCGTTTCAGGGTGCGCGCTCCGCAGTGGGCGCCGGGGATGTGCTGGCTCATGCCGAAAAATATGAAACTGTCGCCGACGCGGTTGCCGACTGCTCGCTCGTAATCGGAACCACGGCAGTCGGGCACAGAGACCTGCAGCACTCGCTCCGGCGGCTAGAGGCCGCTGCGCCGCTCATTCGTTCGCATCTCCAATCCACATCAGGCACGTGCGCTCTCCTGTTCGGATCGGAAAAATTTGGGCTTTCAAACCGAGACATGAGTCACTGCCACTGGCTGATACACATCCCTACTCGCGAGGAACATCTCTCGATGAACTTGGGACAGGCGGTTGCAATTTGTCTATATGAGTTAATACGTGAATCTGCAACCACGGTGGAAGCCGAGAACGCAAATCCCGCTTCGTCAGCCGAGATTGAGAGAATTCACGAGACTTTGTTCACAGCGCTCGAAGCGAGCGGTTATCCAAAACTGAATTCATCGGATTCATTTGAGGGCGCAGTCCGGCGGTTAGTGCGGCGTCTCCGTTTGCAGACGGGGGACGCGGAGTTCTTGCTGGGGATGTTGCGGCAGATTGTTTGGAAATTAAAGAATAGCAGTAAGAGTGGCAAATCGGGGGGGTGAATTGGGTCAAGGTTTTACTTCCGCGGGATCGACCTGCGTGGATGTGCGTCCGAACTGAAAACGCAAAACCCATTCGCTGGGGGTTGCTTTTCCGTCCGCGTGCGGCGGATTGAACTTCCACTGGCGAGCTGCGGCCAGCGCTCGCTGCGCAAAGTATTTGCTCGGACCCGCAGATACTAGCTCTGCCTCCGACACGTTCCCGGATGGGTCCACCCCAACTTTAACGCTAACCTTGATGTGACCCGTGATCGTGTGTTGCGCCCCTCGGGAGACATCGGGCAAGACTTGATGAAGCACACTTCCGCGCCCGGTTCCTGTCGGCGTTGGATTTTCGTTCGCCGAAGAAGTTTTCGCGGAGAAAGGCGCCGGCGACTGCGGATTGGGAGCATTGCTGGATTGCGGACTGACGGCCTGAGTCTCCGAGGCCGGAGCGGCAGGTTGATGGTGTATAAATTTGCCGCCAATCCATACGACGACGAGCAGAGCAGCCGCGATGATGGGTGCGACGATCCGCCACATTGGCGTCTTGTACGGCGGGTGAGGCTCGACTGGCGTTGCATCCACTCTAGGCCGCACTTGAACAGTCTGCGTTGAAAACTCTTTGAGGATATCGTCCACAGTGCAACGCCGCGCCGGATCGATCTGCAGGCACTTCTGCAGAATTCTACGGAGCGGTTGCGGAGTTGCTTCGGGCACGGCACCCTGTGCCCTTGCATCCTTCGGTTCGTTCTGGGTCAAGACTGCAACCAATGTCATCCCGAGCGACCATATATCGGACGCCTGCGAGAAGCCGACTGTTGCCACTTCAGGCGCATCGTACGCGCTGACGACTTGCCCGCCGCCGGTATCCCCGCTCCTGCGAAGTCCGTCAGCGGAAAGCTTCAACTGGTTGTCCACCGCCATCACATTCGAAGGCTTGAGCCGGCTGTGCGCAAATCCAGCGCGATGCAGCGCCGCCAAAGCTTCCGTTGCGGGCTGGAGCATCTCGGAAACTTCAGCGGGAGTGAGTGCGCGCAGCGGAAGAACCTCAGCCAAATTCTCCTCGGCATATTCCATGACGATATAGAGAAGCGGAGTGCCATCGATCAGGCAGCGTCCGTCTCCGAAGAGCCGAATCAGATGGGAATGGGTAAGCCTTGCGCCCTCGGCCCAGCGAGTCAGTTGGTCGTTCGTGTCGAGGTGATCCGCGGCGATGAGCTTGATAGCGGCCTTCTGCCGGTTCCCGCCTGTGCGTTCCGTGAGAAATACGGCGCTGTGATCCGACCCGCCCAGCCACTTTTGTAGAGGGAACTTTCCATCAACCAGTTTGCCTTCCCATCTTTTCCACAGTTCGTTTGCTGTGCCCATAGGCCGCGACTTGGCGAATCGCTATTCTATTCCACCTCGGCCAGGGATGCTCTGTGGAATTCCATTTGGGCGAACTGAGCTGTTTCCGCGGACTTCGGCTCAAGTCCGTGCGAACACCACGAACCCGCCGGGGATCACAATGTTCGCTCAGGCTTGAAAGCGTATTTGCGGCTGCAAACGGAGAATGGATTCAGGTCCTGCCGAATAGATCGCTAAATCCGATTTCAGAACAAGCTCGTAGTTGTATGTGAGTATCGAAATTCAAAATTGAGAGGATTCAGCGACAATGAACAGGAAACTAGCAGTAGTGTTGGCAGTGGTTGCTCTTAGCGTCACTTCGGCGCTGGCTGGGATGAAAAATCCTGTAGTCGGCGGCCAGGAAATGTATCCCACAAAGAACATCGTCGAGAACGCCGTGAATTCCGCCGATCACACCACTCTCGTGGCGGCCGTGAAGGCGGCTGGATTGGTCGAAACACTGGAAGGCCCCGGACCGTTTACGGTTTTCGCACCGACCAACGAAGCTTTCGCCAAGCTGCCTGCGGGCACCGTCGATACGCTTTTGAAGCCGGAAAACAAAACCACGTTGACCAAAGTGCTCACCTATCACGTAGTGGCGGGCAGGTTCAGCGCATCGGATCTGAAGAAGCAGATTAAAGCGGGCAACGGCACAGCGCAGCTCACAACCGTAGAAGGTGGCAAGCTGTGGGCTTCAATGCAGGGGGGCAACATTATGTTGAAAGATGAAAAGGGCGGCACTGCGCTAGTAACGATCCCGAACGTCTTTCAATCGAACGGCGTGATTCACGTCATCGACTCCGTCGTCCAGCCCAACTAAGTCCGAAGCGGTTGCCGATAAGAATAGCGACGTCATAAAAGAAGCCGGACGGGCCGCGTCCGGCTTCTAGCACAGCCTAACTGTTACTGTCATTTTCCTTGGTTCAGATACACGATCAGTGCGCCCAACGGATTTGTGGAACCATTATTTCCCGGACTATACAGAATTACGTCCAGCAAACCATCTCCGTTAACGTCGCCTGCCGCCAGAGTGCCGTTGACATCGTTCGTAGCCGCAAACGTTTTTCTAGGCTGGAAGGTTCCATCCCCGTTGCCTAAAAGTACAACCAGCAAGCCCGCCGAGTTATAACAGATCAAATCGAGCTTGCCGTCGCCGTTCACATCCCGAAGCAGCGGCGCACGGGTCTGAATGTCTGCGCACCCAACGGTTATGGAAGTGGGGGTCCCAAAGCTCCCACTGCCATTGCCCAGGAAAATGTACACGGCTTTGGCACTGACAGTCACCAGGTCAAGGTTTTTGTCGCTGTTTATCAGGCCGGACGTAATCCCGATTGCGCCCTGGTTCGCGGTGGTGATGGGGGTGCCAAAGGTGCCATTTCCGTTCCCCAAAAGAACGCTGATCTCGCCAGTGCTGCCGTTGACAGCAGCGATGTCGAGTTTGCCGTCGTTGTTGAAATCACCCACCGTAAACTGCGGAAAACCGCTCAGAGCAGTAGGAATGCCGTCCTTAAACGTGCCGTCACCATTGCCCAGCAGAATGCTGATGCCCCCAGTATCAGAAGCCGCTAAATCGAGCTTGCCATCGTGGTTGAAGTCGCCAATCACCAGCAATCCGTGTTGCACGCCAGCATCGGAGATTTTAGCGTCCTGGAAGGTTCCGTCGCCGTTCCCCAGGCAAACCGCGACCCCAAATCCAGATCCAGTAACGCTGAAGGCGATGTCTGGGATTTTGTCTCCATTGAAATCACCCACAATCGCGTTCTCAGTCTGACAACTAGCGGGCGCCGGAATCGCAGTCCCAAAAGTCCCATTACCATTTCCGGGAAGCACAGCAGTGGGAGCCCCATTGCCGCTGGACGCGATCAAACTAAGTTTGCCACTGCCGGTGAAATTGGCGAGATGAATTGTCCCAATGGTCTGTGGGACATTCTGTGCAGTCTGGGCGACGAACGTTCCATTCCCGTTACCCAAAAGCACGCCAATCCCCTGAATATCCCGTACCGCCAGGTCGATTTTTTTGTCTCCGTTAAAGTCACCCGAAAGAATTCCGCTGGAGGAAACCGCATAACTCTTGCCAATGGTGAACTTTCCAGTCCCATTGCCCAGGAGCAGCGTGACGTTGCCGCTCCGTAGATTTTCGACTGCGATATCGACGTCGGTGCCGCCGCTAAAGAAATCGACCGCGAGGGCGCCCGTTATTACCCCAGCGTCATTACCAGTTTGGTAGGTCGTGCTGGTTTTGAAGTCTCCCGTTCCGTCCCCCAGAAACACGCGTACTTGCGTGCCCTTCGACGCATTCTGTGCATCTGCGGTGACCAGGTCCGGAATGCCGTCGTTGTTGAAATCGCCGACCGCGACGCCGCACCTACCGTTAACGACCGCGATTGGAGTCTGAAACGTTCCGTTCCCGTTACCCAGCAATACTTCGCTGCCCGTGGTGATGTCCAGTTTTCCATCTTTGTTGAAGTCGGCTGTAGCGCTGCAACCGCTGCCGCCATAGTTAACCGTGCTGCTTACCGGCGAACCAAAGGTTCCGTCGCCGTTGCCTGGAAAGAATGTGATGGGATTGCCAAACAGGACGAGATCGACCTTTTTGTCGCCGTTGAAATCGCCCAGCACCATCTGGGACTCGTTTCCGACTGAAGCACGTGTAAAGGTCGGCGCTTTGAACTTTCCGTCGGTGCCGTCGGCAAGCATCACGCCAAACTCCGACACTCCTGTCACTGGATCCGTACCCGTGATAACCGCGTCGGGAATTCCGTCGCCGTTAATGTCTCCCGCCAGAATTATGGTTGGGCTATTGAGGCCGCTTATTGTGGTGATGATCGGCATGCCAAATCCGCCTTTTCCATTTCCCGGAAAAACCACCAACTCTAACGCGCCTGAGGAAAGATTCTCGCTCGAAACCAGAACGTCGAGTTTCCCGTCGTTATTGAAATCGCCCTTGGCCAGGAAATTAGAAAGATTCTGTCCCGAGATGGTAGAGGTGGGCTCGGGGATGAATTGTGCTTGTGAGCTGGCAACTAATAGCGAGAGAACCATCGTGAGAGTAGCGATGCGCATTACTGCCTCCTAGGAGATCGACCTGATCGGGGGATCGTGCAGAAGTTGAAAAAAGTATAGTAGCTGCAATTCATGGGGTGAAGAGTGACTAATTTTAAAGTCATCCAAAAGGCTTGACAGAAGCCCAAAGACAGGGAATCCCAAGCCCACCGGCGCCTGGTTAGATGAGATAGAATCAGGTCGAGTGCGAGAATGCAAGAGTGAAAATTCTTGCATCCCGCGGCGCGACTTTTTAATATTTTTAGGAGTCTTTGGACTCTTGACCCACTGCGCGGAAATGAAGAGAATTGCATATCCCCCTAAGTTTCGAAGCTCGATTTGAACGTTCGTCACCCCGTTACAACTAAATCCTTCGTCGGAAGCGAGATCGTTATCATTATGCCTCACCCTGTACGTCACACGTCTGCTGTGGTCGCCTGCCAGGTCTTTCTAGCCCTCGTCGTTTCAACTTTCGCGGCGAGTCAAACGGTGAGCCTTTCGACCAACAGCCTGAACTTTGGGAATCAGACGGTCAACACCCCCAGTGCAGCTCAGGCCGTGACCGTGACCAACACAGGCACAGCGACGCTGAACATCAGCAGCACATCGGTCGCTGGTGTCGAACGCCTGGATTTTGCGCCACTGTCGAATAAATGTGGCAAGACTTTGGGAGCGGGAAAAAATTGCAACATCTGGGCGACGTTTACGCCGCAGGCAGTCGGCGCCAGATCAGCAACGATACAGATGGTCGATAATGCTCCGGGCAGTCCACAGGTGGTGACGTTGAGCGGAACCGGCACGGCGCCGGTCGCGACCTGGTCCGTACCCAACCTGAATTTCGGATCGGAAACGGTTGGCGTGCCCAGCACAGCGCAGGGGGTAACACTCACCAACACAGGCAACGGCACTTTGACCATCAACAGCATCGCAGCCGTCGGTGACTACTCACAAACAAATAATTGCAACGCTCCTCTCGCGCCGAACGGCAGTTGCAGCGTGAATGTAACGTTCACGCCGACCGCTACCTGGGCGCGCATGGGAACGATTGTGGTGACGAGCAATGCCATCGCCCCGCCGCTGTTTTTGTCGGGCATGGGCTTCAGCGGAGGGAGTGTAGGTGCATCCAGTCAAAAGTTAACCTTTGCCAGCCAAGTGGTTGGTAGCTCCAGCGGGCCGCAAGCGGTTACGCTCACGAACACAGGGAGCGCCCCCGCCACGATCGAGAGCATCACTGCAAGCGGGGACTACACGCAAACCAATACCTGTGGCGCGGTCCTGAGTGCAAACTGCGCAATCAATGTTACGTTCACGCCTTCGTGGAGCGGGACGCGCTCCGGCGAGGTGGTTGTGCACTTTACCGATCCGCCAATGCTAGAGGTAATTGCACTCACAGGAATGGGTCAGGCGCCAAACACCACAGTCGCAATCAGCCCAAGACAACTTTCGCTTACGCCGACGCAGACACAGCAATTTCAGGCGACGATCGGCGGAGTATCGAGCACGAATGTGACCTGGTGGGTGGATGGGATTGCGGGCGGCAACAGTACGGTTGGGACGATCACAACCAGTGGTTTATACACCCCACCCAGCGCGCCTGGCACGCACACAGTGGCAGCAATCAGCACCGCCAATCCGTTGGAGAGTGCGAGTGTTCCGGTGTTTGTTACCAACAATTCCGGCGTCTTCACCCAACACAATGATAATGGGAGGACGGGCCAGAATCTGAACGAAACGGTTTTGAGCCCCGCCAACGTAAACAAAAGCCAATTCGGAAAGTTGGGTCACTTTGCCGTTGACGGATACGTGTACGCCCAACCTCTATATGTTGCGAACGTAGAAATTCCGAACCAGGGAACGCACAATGTGGTTTACGTGGCTACCGAGGGCGATAGTGTTTTTGCCATCGATGCAGACACGGAAACTCTTCTGTGGCAAACCAATTTCCTTACTCCGGGTTCGGCTACGACAATTCCTGCCAGCGATTTAGCTGAAGCGGGTGGCGGCAATCTCGTCCCGCAGATCGGTATAACCTCGACTCCGGTGATTGATCCTAATCTCAATGCCATCTTTGTAGTTGCGGCGACCAAGGAGCACCAAAGCGGATCGACCTACCAGTGGATCCAGCGCCTGCACGGACTCGATCTAGCAACCGGCGCGGAGATCCCCAATAGTCCGGTCGTGATTCAAGGGTCGGTTCCAGGCTCCGGGTCAGGCAGCAGCGGCGGCCAAATTTCGTTCAACGCCTTGCTGGAGAACCAGCGCCCAGGCCTGCTCCTTTTGGATGATGGCGTGATCTATATCACGTGGGGTTCGCAAAACGACCAAAATCCATTCCACGGATGGGTGATGGGCTACAACGAAAGCAGCATGCAGCGGGTCGCATTGTACAACACGACCCCAAATTCAAGAGAGGGCGGAATCTGGCAAGGCGGATCCGGCGCCGCGGCGGATGCCAGCGGCAACATCTACGTAGCCACCAGCAATGGCATCTTCGATGCAAATCTGGGTGGCACAGATTATGCCGATAGTTTCCTGCGCCTTAGCACCACGAGTGGAAACCTAGCGGTAGCCGACTATTTCTCTCCCTACAATCAAGGGATCATGGGCGTAGACAATCTGGATTTAGGATCGGGGGGCGTGCTGGTCCTGCCGCCTGGCCAGCCGGGCCCGAATCCCGATCTCTTGGTTGGAGGCGGCAAGACCGCCACAATCTACCTCATGAACTGCAACAGCATGGGTGGTTATGGACCGGGATCGGATAACGTTGTTCAGGAGCTGGTAGACGCGTTGGATGTCCCGGCCACTGAGGTAGGTGTTCGTGGGGCGCCCGCCTATTGGAATGGTCAGCTTTATTTCGCAGGAGTCGGAGACGTGGTGAAGGATTTCGAATTGTCCAACGGACTGCTCTCAACCTCGCCGCTGGCGACAAGTCCTACCAAGAATTTTTATCCTGGCGCAACGCCGACAGTCTCATCTAATGGTTCGACCAACGGTGTGGTTTGGACACTAGAGACCGATGGCTATGCGAAGAGCAACTCCGCAATTCTCCATGCCTACGATGCCGCGAACGTAGGAGACGAACTCTACAACAGCAAAATGAATCCCACGCGTGATAGTGCCGCCGGGGCAGTTAAGTTCACTGTGCCGACGGTGGTCAATGGGAAGGTCTTTGTACCTACGGAAACGGAATTGGACTTCTACGGTCTGTTGCCCTAGGTTAAGAGGTGTGGAAAGCAATTCCTGGCCCTCAGGCACTTTTGCGAACCGCGCGTGGATATCGGTGTTGCACTCTTGCGAACCGCGCCGGGATATCGGTCTTAAGGGGTCGATGCTCGCAGCTGTGGACCGCGAGATCGGCCCGTCATTCCTTCATGCGCATCGTGTTCGCAATACGCTTAAACTGTTTCAAGTGCGTCCGTTCATGTCCTGCGATCCGCGTCGCATAGAATAGCACCGTCCATTCCAGTACTCTTCCCGCCCCGGTGATGGTCGCCTTACGCGACCAGCGTTGGCGGTCTAATGGTTCCAACACTGCCAATAGATCAGTACGCTGCTTGGTAAATGCGCGTAATGATGGCTGAAATTTCTGTTCCAGATAGTTCGTCTTTTTGATCCAGGTCCGCGGACTGATAGCTCGCAGTGTCGGCGTGTCTTGCGCGATTATCGTGGCGATGCAGTTGCCCCACACGTCAGCGCACGCGCGGAGATGAGCAAGTACATCATTGGCCGACCACTCATCGGGACCAGGGTGTTTATACAACTGAGCTGGCGCAAAACCGGCCGTAATCTCGGCGATACGCGGCGGCGTTTCTGCAAGCAGGGCCAGAACCCGCTCGATTGTGAATAATCTGCGCGGCAATTGACGGCTCCTTTCGATCTTGTCATGCACTTCCGGAATCACCAGATTGTGTCCCAGGAATACGGCTTCGACCCCGATTCGACTGGCGTGGTCGCCGCGAGTATGGAGAATCACGAAATCGCCGAGCTTTGGCGGCTCCGATGCACTTCAATTCCTCATATCCGCCGCACATGGAACGGTACCGCGTACAGGTAGGCTTCGGGGAATTGTCGGAGTGGTGTTCACCAGGGGTTCACGCCAAAGCAGAAAGCCCTTTCCGGGCCCGGCTACGGTTTTAATCCGAAAATCTGCAATTGTTTGTAGCTGGCAACATAGACTCTACCATTGGCAACTATCGGCACCAGGTTCGAATGGGCGCCAAAGTAAGGCCAGGTTCCAGCGATGCCTTCAAAGAGTCGGGTCAGTATGCTTCCGCCGGAGTCCGGGTTGAAAGCATAGAGTGAGATGTCCTTTGACGTAGAGGATGCGGGCCGCGACAACGCCCAGATGATCGGGTTCGTCTTGCCATTCGATGAGACGCTGGTGAAAAATCCCGCACCTTGCCCGTTCACGATCAGCGGCGAAATGCTGACTTTGGTCAAAGCCAGACTCGGTGACGTTTTCAGTTTCCACAAAATCACATTCCTTGCGCCACTCGTTACCACGCGCGCCGCGCCATCCTTCGGATCCACGAAGTATGACTCCCCACACAAACAACCGCCGATTTTATAGGTACCAAGAACGTTGTTCTTCCAGGTCGAATATCCCCCCAGATGGTCTTCATTTATGAGGTACATGTTGCCATCCTTGCCCGCCGAGACTGCCAGGTGCGGTTTCGAGCCGGACTGGTCGGGCAGAATCAATACTCCGCCGGCGCCTAAGTCCCAGTCCTGCTGATCGAGGATGGATTCGTCCGAGGGCGTAAACAAGTCCACTACCGTGGACAGTTCCGAGGAGACCTTCACCACACTTTCTTGAATATTGCTCACGCCGTCGTAAGTGGTTCCCGAGGGGTCGGAGTTTCCCGTGGCGAAGACTACGTTTCCGGAGTCATCGGCCGCAAGTCCGTAGCCCGACATCCAGATCGATGAAAGGAAGAAGGCGTTGGGAGAAGTGGGCTGCGTATCCAGAATTTGGTTGGCCGAGAGAGGCGCCAGTGTTGTCGCGTTCCAGCCCAGCAACCAGCCGCGCGAAACGTCGGCGCCCATATCGCAGAAGCTGCCGAAACCCGCGTAGATATTGCCGTTGGCCAGCAGCAGGCCGGGGCGTTGCCGCTCGTATGTGGCATTGAACACGAACTTTGTTCCATTGGTCAGAGTATGCGACGCAGTTACGATCTGTGGCGTTATCTTGTCCGTCAGGCTGCCTAGATCGAGCGCGTGAAGCCGGTAGGCCGGGCCGTTTGCATCCTGCGTATAGGCCATGACGTAAAGCGTGTTGCTGGCGAGATCGATTACCGGGGTTGAGGTAATGCCGACGTTCGGCCCATTTTGCCGGCAGCCCAGGGGCCAACGCACCGGCGTCCCCAGGCTCTGCTTCAAAAGAACATCCCCGGCAGCGGCGCCGATAGCATACACGGTGTCGTTTCCGGTAACCACGTATACGACGTCATGTTTCCCCTGGTGGCTTCCTGCAGTGATATTCACGTTGGGCACTAACAGCGGTTGCGCGTCCACCTGATCGTCGAGAGTCACTGTGCCCAGCAGGCCGAACGAGGTGCTCGCGACGCTCGCCGGAGTCAGTAGGGCTTCACTGGAATTCCAACCGGTGCGGTAGTTATCGTAGTGATACGTAGTTACGGCGACCTGGGCGATCGCCGTTAACGCACTTGCAAGAAACGCACTTGAAAGAAAAAAGAAAAGGGCCAGTCGAACAACCCCAGGCAGGCCAGTGGCCTGAGTATACGAACGAAGCGTTGGCATTGAATTCCTTAGGGGGGTGGTGCCCTATTTTAGTGCGACCGCGAAACCTTGGTCAATTGAGTAGAACTCCTAGAGACGGAAGACTCTAGACTGGAGGGCGAACTGGAACCTGCGGAGTCCTACGAGCCGGTTTTGGGCACGGCGCGAAGCCCCGTCATCGAATCGACGCGAATCCGGAAGAAAAGAGGAACTACCAAGTCGTCATCCGATTTTAGCTGCCGCTCGGCCAGGGGTGCTTGCCACCAGCCGTGGCGCTTCTCCAGCAACTTTCGCGCATGGTTGCGCTCATCCGTGAACTGGGGCTC
The DNA here is from genome assembly GCA_963717205.1 of uncultured Acidobacteriota bacterium. Taxonomy (GTDB): domain Bacteria; phylum Acidobacteriota; class Terriglobia; order Terriglobales; family Acidobacteriaceae; genus Sulfotelmatobacter. Next base: position 371,802 of record CAVQVP010000007.1, read on the forward strand.
CCGCAACTCCTCATAATGGCCGGTGGCGATTACGCTCGCCCATTCGGTTCCACTCTGAATTTCGTCGATCTGCACGCAGACCTTGGGGTTCGCCCGCATCCACTCGATCTTCTGGCCGAAAGTCGACAACACGAAAATATCGTTACCCTCGCTCGCGAAGCCGATAGGCACTACGTAGGGCTGGTTATCGAGCGCACAGCCGAGTCTTCCGAACGACGCGCGGGAAAGCATTGCGCCGCAATCCTTTTCGGTCATCTCATTGATCATCATGGCACTTTTATTTTAGTCCGGCGCCGACCGTTGTTCTAGTGCAGCGCCGAAGGTTCCGTCGTGACTATCAAATTTTCTGCTCGGCTCTATTCGCGGTGGTCGTTATACTTAGGCCCGGAGGACTTATGCATACCAGCGAACTCTTGCTTTCCGAATTCGACGCAGAAATGAAGACCACGCGCACGACTCTGGAACGGGTTCCCTTTGACAAGAAGGGTTTTGCGCCGCATCCGAAATCGATGCCGCTCGACAAGTTGGCGCCGCATGTGGCGGAACTGGCTGGTTTCGGGGTTACGATATTGACCACTCCCGAACTCGATTTTTCCGCTGGTGGTCCGCGCACGCGGCCTCCCTTCGAGTCGGATGCACTGCTGAAGGTTTTTGATGAAAACGTGACAAAGGCCCGCTCTGCTCTTATGAATACTTCAGAGGATGCCTGGACCGAGAACTGGAAGCTGAGTTTTCAAGGCAAGAAGATTTTCAGCGGCTCGCGATTTCTCGCATACCGGCAAATGTTCTTGAATCATCTCGTGCACCATCGTGCCCAATTGGGTGTCTATCTACGATTGAATGACAAGCCGCTGCCCGCGACCTATGGGCCATCAGCCGATGACACAATGGGGTTTTAATTTCGTGGTGGACTCTTTGAAATTGGAACGAATTGCCGAATTCCTAAGTGTGTCCCCCGGCCCTACCTATGAATAAAAATGTCGGCAGAGCCGTGATCGAAGTAGGTTTTATCATCTTCCTCTTTTATTCCAATCTCTTGATGGGGGAATTCGAAAGATCGGGCATAGGGATGAAGAAGGGCATCGGTTGGGCACTCCGGGATGTTTTTACCGCGGCTAATTTTGAGATCGCGACGGTAGCCGCGATCATCGGCTACATTCTTTTCGAATTTCTTCGAAAAAGATTTTGAACTGTGGTGGGGAATGTTGGCTCTGCCCTCCGAGAACCCAATTCCTGTTATCTAGCGATGGTCCGGGTCGCCGTGGCTATGACGCCAAGTCCAATATTCCTTTTGCTCGTCCGGGGGCAATCTGCGGAAGTCGCGATTGGGATCCCGATGGCTTTCCGTGGCCCATTGATTGTAATGAGCAACCTCATCACGGTTCCAAGCATGGTAGTCGCCGTGATCCCGGTCATAAACTCGGTCATCTCGACGTTCGCAACCAGCACCGACTACCGAACAAGCCAGCACAGCCGCCAGTAACCCTGAGCTTAGAAATCGTGACCGTCCGCCCATAGTGTGAACTCTCCTTATGGTTTTGCAACTTTCGTCTTAGGGTTCGATTCTAACAGTTTCAGGCATCCTGTTCTGTCCTCCAGAAATTCCTCAGCAGCAATATTGACAAAAAACGGTAGTCGTGGAAATCCGATCTGCGACTGGGCTCGTATTCAAACTGTGGACGAGCTGGAGCAGCGTCTGCGAGCGTGCAACCGCTGGACCTCCCATTTGTTCGACTGCTCCCAATTGCAAACCCGGTGAGGCGAGACTTGGCCAGGCGTTTCCTACTTGTTCTGATTCTTTGCAGGGCGGCAGCCTGGTGCCAGGATGCAATCTCACCCGCAGCGCAGGCACGCGTTGTTGCAGGCTCCGCGACGGACAAGCAGATCGTTGCCATGCAAGATCGCGTCAAGCAAGCCCCTAGCGACTACGCGGGGTATGACGCGTTAGGAGCAGCCTTCTTTCAAAAGGCCAGAGAAACCGGAGACATCACTTACTACGACCTGGCTGAGCAAACCCTGAAAAAGTCCATCGACCTGGTTCCACAGGATTTTCGGGCCGCAGATCCCTCGGTTCACATGTGCCTGGTGTATATGGGAGAACATCGGTTCTCAGATGTCCTGACGTATGCGCAAAAAGCAACGGCTTTCGGCTCGGGAAATCTAGCTGCCTTCGCCGTCGAAGGCGATGCTTACACGGACATGGGCGATTATGACCAGGCATCTGCTGCTTACAGGACAGTTGAGACTCTTGGTGGCGCAGTTGCCTCGCCTCTGCAGCTTTCGTACATGCTCGACAGTCGAAAGGCCTACGTCAACTTTTTACATGGTGATTCTTCGGAAGCGATCCGGTTAATGAACAGCGCCATCGCGGCCGCGCTTCAAACCCAGGAGCCGCGAGAAAATCTCGCGTGGCTTTATTTCGAATTGGGCGAACGGTATTTCCAGACTGGCGATTTAGCGAATGCGGAGCGATCATACGCCGCCGGCATTACGACCGATCCCAACCATTACCGTTCGCTGGCTGGCTTGGCCAAGGTGCGGGTTGCACAAGGAAGATTCGAAGAATCGATTCAACTCTATCAACGCTCGATCGCCATCATCCCGTTTCCCCCGTACGTAGCCGAGTTGGGGGATGTCTACGCGAAGATTGGAAAGTCTAACGAGGCCCAACAGCAATATGACCTCGTCGAGTACATCGCACACCTGAGCAAATTGAACCAGGTACTGGCCAATCGAGAATTGGCGCTGTTTTACGCCGAGCACGAGATAAAGCTGGCCGAGGCTTTGACATTCGCGCGCAAAGAACTGGAAGTTCGCCACGACATCTACACGTGGGACGCGCTGGCGTGGGTGCTTTACAAGAACGGACAGATCGACGAAGCATCCAGGGCCATGAAAAATGCGCTGAGCCTGAATACCAATGACTCTCTCCTGCTCTTTCACGCCGGAATGATCTATCACTCCTTGGGCCAGGATTCCGATTCCGAGCAGTTTCTGATCCGGGCGTTGAAGACGAATCCTCACTTCCATATTTTTTACGCCGATTTAGCAAGCCGGACCGTCGCCGATATCGCCAATTCTCGAAACCCTGTTTTTAGAAATCAGGATTCGAGAAATCAGGATTTGAGGTCCAGCAATGCACACCACTAAGCGCGGGTTTCGTGGCTACGCCGCTGGATTGTTTTGCACCCTCTTCCTGCTTCTGTTTTACCCGGGCGGGGCCTTCGCGCATCCGATGGGAAATTTCAGCGTGAACCACTACGGAAAGATCAAGGTGGGGCAGGCATCGGTAGAGATCCTTTACATAGTGGATATGGCGGAGATTCCTACTTATCAGGAGATGCGGCAATTCGGCATGAACACTCACCCCGATGACGGCGCAGATTTGCACTACCTCGATGGACAGGAGACGCGACTGAAGCAAGGACTCACGTTGAAGATCGATGGCCGGGCCGTGCGTCTGGACACGATTTCTCGTCAAGTGGCTTTTGCGGACGGTGCTGGCGGCTTGTCTACGATGAAACTCTCGTTCATCTTTCGAGTAAAACTTGATGCCGCTGCGGGCGCTCACAAACTTTCCTACGCCGACAACAATTTCGCAGGGCGGTCAGGGTGGAAGGAGATCGTGGTCATCGGCGAGGGGTTCACGATTCTCGGAAGCACCGCTCCTGAGGTAGACCGGAGTCAGGAACTAACGAATTACTCTTCGGATCTGTTGAACAGTCCGCCACAGCAGTTAGCGGCAGTCGTAACCTTTAGAACCGCCGTTCCAGAGCAGGAGGTGAGTAGTCCTCTGTCAGCAAGTGCCCCGGCAGAGTCGATAGTGGCGCCTGTTGTTGCGATACGGCAGCCGGCGACTTCCCGCAAAAGCCAACGTGCGGCATCGACAAGGTTGGCTCCGTCGAGGGTGACGCAATCGAATCTCGTTCAATTTTCTGAGAGTGCTGTGTCCTCAGCTTCGGCAGCATCTTCTCAGCTCGCAACTCGCGCTCAAAATACGCCGCGCAGCCGCTTTACGGAGTTGATCTCAACTCGTGGCAAGTTGAGTTTTTGGATTCTATTATCGGCTGCACTCATCGCGGCAGGCCTTGGCGCACTTCACGCGCTCGAGCCAGGACACGGCAAGACGATCGTTGCTGCCTACCTGGTAGGTTCGCGTGGCACGGCTAGACATGCTGTGCTGCTGGGGTTCGTAGTGACCGCCGCGCACACCGCGGGTGTATACCTGTTAGGAATTGTGACACTTTATGCTTCGCGCTACATCGTTCCGGAGCAACTCTATCCCTGGCTGGGAGCCATCTCTGGCCTGAGCGTCACTGGACTTGGCGTTTTCATATTTCTGAGGCACTTATCGGGAGAGAGTGGAGAGCATTCGCATGCCCCGGGAGAGCAGCACCCGCACTGGTTTCTTTCCATGTTTAAACCTTCTAAGTTTAAACCAGGAGCACTTCGACAAGCGGCAAAGCGAAATCCTCTATCTTGCGAAACCAGTCAAAGTGAAACCCGCGGCGTGTCGTTGCGAGAACTGTGTTTACTGGGGATTACAGGGGGCATCGTCCCGTGCCCGGCTGCATTGGTTGTGCTGCTGAGTGCTTTCTCTTTGCACCGCATCGGTTTCGGCTTGTTCCTGATTACCGCATTCAGTCTCGGCTTGGCGACGGTGCTAGTAATTGTTGGCCTCACGATGGTCTACACCAAGCGATTCATGGCAGCACGTGTGCGGGCTGAGGGATCGATTGTCCGCTATCTTCCATTCTTATCTTCTGCGTTCATGGTGGTGCTGGGGGTTGGCATCGCGGTCTCAGCATTCGCGTCCGCTCCCATCGGGCAGGGCATTCTCTCGAAAGACAAACTGCTCCCGTTTGTGACGGTTACACTTCTGGGTCTGTTTCTGGGAATGCGGCATTCCACCGATCCCGATCACGTAGTCGCCGTGTCCACAATTGTGAGCCGCCAGCAATCGATCAAAAGCTCAGCAACGATTGGGCTGCTCTGGGGATTGGGACATACGCTTACGATCTTCCTGGTCGGCTCCGCGATCATAATCTTCGGAGTAGTGATCCCGCCCCGGCTCGGTCTGTCGATGGAGTTTTGTGTTGCTCTTATGCTGATCCTGCTCGGGATATTAAATCTGACCGGAGTGCTGCGATGGATTACGGAGCGGTTCACTCCGGATAAGACGGCCGCAGGGTCGGTAGGACGATCGGCGTTCTTCAATGCACCTTCGGAAAGTGATGGCACGTCAGAAGCAATCGTTCTTGACAGCCAAACATGCCTCGGTAGAGCGATTCGCAAGCTTGGGATCTACCAAACCTTGCGTCCTCTGGTAATCGGCCTGGTTCACGGATTGGCCGGCTCTGCGGCGGTTGCCCTATTAGTTCTCTCCACGATCAAGAATCCGTTCTGGTCAACCGCCTACCTGCTGGTCTTTGGTATTGGCACAATGGCGGGTATGATGCTTATGACGGCAGCCATTTCAGTTCCGCTGGTCTTTACAGGAAGGAAGTTCTTCAGAATAAATCGGCATTTGACGGCAATCTCTGGACTGGCGAGCGTGGCGTTTGGAATGTTTCTCGTCTATCACATCGGTTTTGTCGACGGATTATTCAAGCCCCACGTTCACTGGATTCCACAGTAGAAGACCGAGCCGCACCGCGTCTCTTCTGAAATCCCGTCGCTCAAGAACTTCACGCTCCACTCGGGAATAATTCTGCCCCAAAATAATGAAGAGATTTCCGGCCATTATTGTTCGCTCAATTGTTCGCTCGCGAATAAAAGGCGACTTGTCCAATCCGCTCCACTGCTCACTCTCGTAGTTGTTAATGAAGCGGAAATGTTCAGTCGTTTCATCTTCCCCAGCCAGGCGCAACGTTTTGGAGAGGATGCGGCCACACCTTCCCGCTATCTCACTCCCATGAGGCAACCTATGAAGAAGTTGAAACTATTGGTGGCCCTCGCGACGGCGCTGTTCATGCTGGCACCCTGCAGCCTGTTCGCGTCGAGTCATCGCGAAGCGCCGATTACGACACTAGACCGTAGCGCGGACGTTACGGATTGGTACGCGTTCGTCAGCTACCAAAATCCCAACAATGTAACTTTCATTCTGAACGTAGACCCTTTGCTTGAGCCCAGTAACGGGCCCAATTACTTCCCCTTCGATAACAGCGTGCAATACGAGATGTTCGTCGACAACAATCAGGATGGCATCCCCGATATTGCCTTCTTTTTCCGCTTTAACACCGAAATCCGCCAGCCCGATCTGTTTACTGGATTTGTCGGCAACCTGGCCGGAGTTCCGCCGATCACTTCACTTTTCGGGACAGGTTCTGAAGGTTTGAGTTTGCGGCAGACCTACACGGTGACTATGGTTAACCTCCACACCGGCAAGTCGACTTTGTTGAACAACGGGAAAACTCTGTTCGCCGTTCCCTCCAACGTTGGACCAAAGACCATGCCGGATTATCAATCGCTGTTCAATCAAGGCATCTATGACCTTGGGAACGGCATTTGCGTATTCGCAGGCACCGTCGATGATCCTTTCTTCATCGATCTGGGTGCTTTCTTTGACTCGGTGAACTTCCCGTCTACAGTCGGTCCGATCCTGTCTTCGACCATCGATGCGGATAACACACATAACTATGCGCCCGATGCAGTGGCCGGATTCAACGTGAACTCCATCGTGCTGGAAGTTCCCATCACGATGCTAACGGTCGACGGCAAGATCCACCCCGCCGGCGACAAGCAAGCTGTCATCGGAACTTATGGCGCCACAGCCCGCCATCACATCACGGTGCGGAACTCTCCGAATCCAGATGGCAGCTCGGGGGCTTTCCAGCAAGTGAACCGCGAAGGCAATTCCCTGATCAATGAAGCTGTCATCGGGACCGGCTTCAAAGACCGATTTAGCGAGGATTTCCCAGCGAACGACTCCCAGTTCGCGAACTTCTTTCTCAATCCGGTGGCGGCAGCCGTTCTTCACTCGCTCGGAGTTCCGGTCCCACCGAATCCACGAACTGACTTGCTGATCCTGGCACAATATCAACCGCCAATCTGTCCTGGTTGTGGTCCCGGGGATGCTGGCCCAGTTGCGGATCTGCTCCGCCTTAACACTGGCATTCCTCCAACGCCTGTGGGCAGCCAGTTGCGTCTCGGATTTATCGCCGGCGACAACGCTGGTTATCCCAATGGACGCAGGCCGATTGACGATGTGTTTGACATCTCTCTCCGCGCGATCGAGGGCATCCTGGTGGACTCGACGAAATTCGGGTTGCCTTTGGGAGATGGCGTAAACACCAAGACAGAAGGATTTAACAACGCCTTCCCGTACGTCATGCCAGCCAACAGCGGACGCAACAGCGTGCACATTGGACCGGGACAAGCGGGATGCACCGGACAGCCGGGCGGCATCTGCCCTGAATAGCTAGCCCTCGTGGCCGCTGTGCGAGCGGCGGCCACGATTTTTCCCCCGAAAGTGAGGTACGTCATGAAGAAGTTTCTTACGCTAATGCTCATGTCGATGATGGCCGCGACCTTGGTTTCTACGATCTCCGTTTCTACGATCTGTGTCGCGCAAAGCAATCCGGCCATGAGCACCAATGCAACCACGAGCGCGGCCGAGCCGTCACCCGCGGAGGGAAGCATCGCAGAGGCGCAAAGGACGATCGCCGAGAAGCCCGAGCAGTATACCGGCTACAACCTGCTCGCGACGGCGCTGATTCACCGCGCACGAGAGACTTCTGAAGCCCGCTACTACGCTCAAGCTGACGACGCAATAAAGAAATCGCTGCAACTGGCTCCGAACAACTTCGACACCAAAAAGATTCAGGTTTCGATCCTGCTGGGGGAACATGAGTTCCCCGCCGCACTGGATGCCGCGCAGGCACTGAACAATGAATCTCTTGATGACGTCATGGTCTACGGCCTGCTGACAGTTGCGTATGCCGAACTCGGCGATTACAAAGATGCAGAGACAGCAGCGCAGTGGATGCTCAATCTTCGCCCCGGCAATCTGCCGGCGCTAATCAACGCGGCGCGTCTGCGCGAGTTATTTGGTGACATCGATGGTTCTTACGAATTGCTTCAAATGGCATATGATTCGACTCCACCTACCGAGAATGAGCAACGCGCCTGGCTGCTGACGCAGATGGGCCATCTTCGTATCGCATCCGGCAATACAGATGCGGCCGAAAAGCTTTTGCAACGGTCGCTGACGGCCTTCCCGAACTATCCCTTGAGCGTGGGTGCGCTAGCCGAGGTTCGCATCGCTCAGAAACGTTATGAAGAGGCAGTTGTCCTGCTTCGACAACGCTACCAGGCCACATCGCGTACCGGGAATTTATTTGACTTGGCCAAAGCATTGCGACTCGCGGGACACGAGGATCAGGCGAAGCAAGCCTTAGCTGAATTTGAAACCAAAGCGCTTCTGGAATCGAGCAAGAAGGACAACTCCAATCGCGAGCTGAGCTTCTACTACGCCGACTACGCGAAGCAGCCCGCTAAAGCGCTAAAGGTCGCCGAGCAAGAATACGCATGGCGGAAGGATGTATACACGCTTGACGCATACGCCTGGGCGCTGCACGTCAACGGTCAGGATGTAGAAGCGGGTAAACAGATTGAAACTGCGCTGAAAGTTGGTATTCGCGATGCTAAACTCTTTCGCCATGCAGGAGAGATTGCACTGAAGTCTGGGGATTCCGTCGCAGCGCAAAATTACCTCAGGCAGTCAGCGGAGTTAAACACCGCAGATTCGGAGCAGGCGCGAGTAGAGTTGGCGACCCTTCTCGGCGCGCGAAGCCGATAGGAGCCGGCCATGCGGTAGTTTGAGATTCGGCTGCGTGGAACGCTCCTCACCTGTTGGTTGATTGATCGATGTCTGTCGCAAATTGCGGTGAAGAGAGTAGAAAGCGGGGCCGGCAAGTTCAGGCTAGCCGCGCGCTTTGAAGGGGAAAATGGCGTCTTGTTTCGACGGAATGGGAGATCCGTTTTGGGTAGCGGGGCGAAAGTGCCAGTTGTCGAGCGCAGCAAGACATTTACTGTCGATCGAGGGTCCAAGGCTCTGCAATACTTGCTTTCGGACAATTTCTCCCCTTTCGTCGATCGTGATTTCGATGATGACTTTGCCTTCCGAGGCCGGTCGCTCCCACGGATAGATCACAGGATCGGCGGTTGCAACGGGCAGGGCGGGACGAATTTCATCCCCGTACACCGGGCCCCCGGGCAGAGTTCCGTAGGGAGATCCGGCAGTGGGGCCATGTCCAAGATTTGAGAGTGTGGCTGTTTTTGAGTCGTCATCAACCGCGGATGGGGGCAGCGCGGTACGGGGGGATGGCAGCTTCGCCAGGGTGGAAGTTGGCTTCCAAATGAGTTTTTCGTGCCCCAGCCGCTGGTGGCGATAGACCTCGCGTGCGCCCTGAGGCGAACTGGTTGTGCTATCGTCGGGCGACGGAGTGGGCCAGTAAATTCGCGTGAGCACCCTGCCATTGCGTCCGAGGGCAATCGAAGTCGCCATCAACAATCGAGGCTCCGGAGTGTGCAACAGCCACACGAACACGGCCGCGTGCAGTGCGAGCGACCCCACCAGCACCTTGCGCTGATTTCTCGCTGGCTTCGGGTCTAGTTGCGCAAACATCTTGGGGAAACTTCTCGGCAGAGCTACACTTATGTTAGGTTAGACGGCGCGATAAGTGTCCGTCAAGGCTGGTTGTTTCAGTTTGTTTCAATCGGCTTTGCAGAGGCTAACTCGGAGCATATCCTCTATAGTCACCCTCCTCTTGTGGCGGCGTGCTGTGGCCGCGAATGGAAGATACTCCAGGATAACGCAGTGTCAACCCCCCGCCTCTTAACTTTATGCCCCGGCCGTTGCAGCTCTCGCACTTGGAGCGATGGGTTGCGCTTCGGCTGCGCGATCGAAGTAAAGGCGGTACGAATGGTGGATGCCAAACATCACTGGGAAGGCGAGCAAAGCTGCCTGCCAGCCGAATCGATGGCTTACCAGGTTTGTCATTGACGTCAATCCCGCGCTGAGTACGTAGTAGGGGAATGACAGTTGCACGATGCTCAACCAGACGCGGCGCATGGCCACGCCTTCAGCCAGCTTGATGATTCCAGCCACGGGCGCGGTTTGCCCAAGAAAGAAAGCAGCGGTTGCCGAAGCCAGCGTCAGCGGCTCCGTCGCCAACGCCCTTCCAAGCCAGCCCACATTACAAATCAAGTTGGCTACGCTGGTAGCGAAGGCCATCATACTTAGGTTGAACAGCATTTGCTCAGGCTTGAACTTGCTGCCAAATTTGGGCCAGCACTGCACCACCGTGGAAACGCAGGCGATCGAGACCGCTTCCACTGCGCTTAAATTCACCACTGCCATCAACAGGAACGGCAGGTTAACTGACATGTTGCCGTCAATCCCCGGCAGCTTGATCTTCATGCGCGACGTGACCGCGGCCAGTGCCAACAGGGCGAGGGCATAGGATGGATGCAGCGTGTGGCTCTCAAGTCCAGCGTACGAGGTGCCTGCAATCGCCATCAGGACCATTCCGCCGATGAACGCTTTCGTTAGCCGTGTGTTGCGATTCACAATCTACTCCTTTCCTTTTCGAGACGCGGCTAGTTATTGCTCTCCAACGACTGTAGCGAGCGCTGCGTCCGCACTAAGCATTGCAGTGCCCCAGACCACACTGTCGGCAAGATCGGTCGTCGAACCCCACACTACGCTAAAACCTGTTGTGGTGCTGCTGCCCCAGACCACTGACGTTCCCCAAACCACCGAGCTGCCCGAGACATTCGCGCCCCAGACCACCGACGTTCCCCAAACCACCGAGGATCCCCAGACCACGGAGCTGCCGGCGATGGTCGAGTTGCCATTCGAAAGTGTCACGGTTTTATTTGCAGCATTGTAGATTGCTGTCGGCGACATGGCCGCGCCCACCGTGGCCGGCGCCAGATCGTTATTGTTCATCGCCGCCTGCACGTCGAGGTAGCCCGCGCCTACCGTGAAGAGGTCGTAGTAGGACGTGTAAGTTTGTCCCGTAGTGGGGTCGGTAGCCGTCGACGAGACGGGGAAGGTCTTATACGCCGTCTTCATCAGGCGCGCTTTGACCTGGTCTGGAGTCAGTGACGGATGTTGTTGCAGCTGAAGCGCGACAGCGCCGGCTGCCGCTGGAGTCGCCATGCTCGTTCCGCTCAGAATGAAATAGTCGTGATTGGTGTTGTTGCCGGCGACCTCGTTGCCCGGGAACAAGCCTTCCAGCGTGCTGCCGCGGTCGTCGAGAGAAACCACCAGGTTGCCCGGAGCAACGACATCAGGCTTCACTACATGGTCATACGTCGTAGGCCCTTTCGAGCTGTAGCTGGCAATTAAGTCGTCGGTGCGGGAAAACGTGTTCATGGACTTCATCGCTCCCACTGTGAGCACCAGGGGATCGTTGCCTGGGGCCGCTACCGTTCCATATCCATCGCTGCCGTCTACGCTGATCCGGCCATAGTTACCGGCAGCCGCGACCACGACGATTCCACTTTTCCAAGCCGATTCCACTGCCTGACATAGAGGATCCTGCGCATATCCAACGAAGATTCCACGGCCCAGTGAAAGATTAATGATCCGGATGTTGTACTCGCTCTGCAGATTGATAGCCTCCTGGATGGCAGCAATGACTTCGCTATCGCTGCCCGCTCCCTGCGCATTCAACACGCGGAGATCGATCATGTTGACGCCCGGAGCTACACCGGGGTAGCGGCCGTTTGAAAGGTAGCCGTTTCCGCCAACGACTCCCGCCACGTGCGTGCCATGGCCGTACAGGTCATATACAACCTTCCCGTACGCATTCTTGACGGTAGTTCCGGTGAAATCCTGGTGATAAACGACGCGTGAGTAACTCTCCGTCGAGTCCCACAGATCGGGGTGATTGTCGTTGATACCGCTATCGATCACGGCTACGCCGATGGCCGCGCCGAAGCCCATGTAGGTGCTCACACTGGTGCTCATAGTGGTACTCACAGTTGTACCCACAGAGGAGCTCCCACCTGTGCCCCCGCCGTTATAGCCCGCGTTCCAGGCCGCCGAAACGTTCATTGCCGAATTTGTGTAGTCGTCCATCGCTTTCACCGGATGGTCGAGGCTGACCGATGTAATCTCGGGGTCCGCCTCCAAGGCCGTCAGGGCGTTTACCGGAATTGTCAGAGCGATGCCCTTGACCAGGCCAAGCCGATGGTTCAGGCGGGCGCCAACACGCTGCACCCGGCCCTCCTGCTCAGCGTGTGGCGCTTGCCGGTACTGCACGATGACCTTTACCGTTTCATTCGGCGAAGCTGTACCCTGATGCGCTTTTTCGACCGTTGGCGCAAGCTCCGAGGCGAACTTTCCGACCGACTGGCGCGCGGCGGTCCAGTCTTGAGCAAAGGCAGCCTCGGCGATCAGAAGCAGCACCAACATCTTTAGGCGCTTTCCCCATGCCGCGCTGTGGCGCTGGCCTCGATTCGGGCTTTTTGCTTTCGGCGTCTGCGACATGAATCTCAACCCTTTCTTTGCAAGAGACAACGTGACGCAAAATCGTGCTTAGAACTCGCTTCTTGTTGTGCACGGTCAAGGCCAATCGCCTCCTCGTAAGTTGTTGTAATCAGTGGAAATCAGAGCGGTGACTGAGGTTGGGTTTGGGCCACTCTGTCCTCCCAGGCGGGGCATGGGACAGTTTGTCCCCGATTCCAATTGACGCTTACTTTCGTTTCGGAGAGCGGTTACCTGGCGAGAACAATTCGGAGTGGAGTAGTGCAGGCTTCGGTTAAGTTTGGACTACCGGGCAGCCGCTGCCTCGATTTTCAGGGATGGCGTGTTGGCTGGCAGCATTCGCGGAATCGCTGACATCAACCGCTGCGTGTATTCGTGTTGGGGACTGGCAAAGATTCGCTCCGTCGCCCCACACTCTACGATCTCGCCCTGGTGGAGAATGGCGATGCGGTCGCAAATCCCGGCCACCGATGCGAGATCATGAGAGATGTAGAGAATGGCCATTCCGGTGGAGCGGTTCAGTTTGCGAAACAGAGCCAATATTTCGGACTGCGTAATTACATCGAGAGCGCTGGTTGCTTCATCCGCGATCAGTAGCGCCGGACGGTGCATGATCGCCATCGCAATCAGCACACGCTGTGCTTGTCCCACGCTCATCTGCGCGGGATGTTTGCACAAAAAATCATCGTCTGCAGGCAGCGAAACGCTCTGTAATGCAGTCTGGATCGCGTTGGCGCACTCCTCTCTCGTCCCCAATGCATGTGCCCGCCATGCTTCCTTCAACTGGGTTTTAATCTTAAGCGCCGGATTTAGAGAAGAGAGCGGACTTTGCAACACGAGTGTAATCGCGCGTCCCCGCAGCTCGCGCAGATCGCGTTCCGAAAGCTGAAGGAGATCGGAATCCTGAAACTTGATCGTGCCCTCAGCTTTTGACCGCTTCTTATCGAGGAGGCCGAGGACCGCCAGGGCTAGCGTGCTCTTTCCCGAACCGCTTTGTCCCACCAGACCCAGCACCTCACCGCGCCGGATCTCCAACTGCAGGTTGCGCAGAACGTGAGGCTTGTCGCCGTAGCGCACGGAAAAGTGCGCCGACAAGAGGATTTGGTTTTGCGCAGTTTCGGACGACATCGTTCTTACGCCTTCGTAATTCTGTTCTCCAGATCCGTGTAAATCCGTGGAAATCAGTAACAACGTTCTTTACTTCGCAGACACCGTCAGCCGTTCGGCATTCCAGAAGGTCTGCGGTGAAAGGATCACGGGAGCAGCGCCGTGCACCGTCGTCGCGACCGCCGAAAGCGCATTCTTGTTCACAAGGAAGATGAACGGTTCCTCTTCGACAGCGATTTCCTGAACATGGTCGAACGCTTCTTTCCGCTTGTTAGCATCGCTCGCGGAGGCTTGCACTCGCATGAGCCGGTCGATCTCAGCCTCCCATGCGGTTTCCGGAGCTTTCTGTTGCGGATTCCACTGGTGATTTTCCGAAGAGCTCAGCCACACGTTCATCTCGCCGTTGGGATCGAGATCGACATTGGTCAGGCCGAGCAAGATGGCTTCATAGTCAAAGGTCTGCATCATGCGCTCGATCAGGGAAGGGAAGTCAAGCGTCACCACGTTCACGTGGATGCCGATTTTTTGCAAGTCATCCTGAATCAGCACGGCCATGCTTTCCCGAGCCTTGTTGCCGGAGTTTGTCGCGATGGAAAATACGACGGCATTGCCATCTTTGTCCTTAAGCGTTCCGTTTTCCAGGCGGAAGCCGTCAGATTGCAAGGCCTTCAAAGCCGCATCGGGACTGTACGCCTGCGGCTTGAGCCGGTTGTTGAACCAGAATAGATTCGCCGGAGAAAACGGCCCGGCCGCCGGCTGTGCATGCCCATGAAAGACAACGCGGGCCAGGTCCTGGCGATTGATCGCCCCCGAAATCGCGCGCCGAAAGTTTGCCGAGTGGAACCAGTTTTTCTTATACCCCGGAATCGGGGCTTTTGCGACTTCGTTGAACCAGAGTTGCTCGCTATCGAGCGTCGGTCCCGCATCGTGCACCAGTTGCGGCGAAGTTTCTACCAGCTTGTCGAAGTACGTACTATCGAGAGAATTGATCAGATCCAGTTCTCCGCGCTTGAATCGCAGCATCTCGACATCGCGATTCGGTTGGATATCGAGCCGTATCGAATCCAGATAGGGAAGTTTGCGGCCCCGATCGTCGGTCTTCCAATAGTTGGGATTGCGCTGCAGGAGCACGGTTGCTCCCGGGGTGTAATCGGCGACGAGAAAGGGACCCAGCACTGCCATTTCTTTCTTCGGCGAATGCTGGGAAAGAATCGCAACCTGATCAAAGAGCCGATCGAGTCCGGCGACTTGAGCCGGGAAGCGGATGGAGATCTGCGTCGGCGATAACACTTTGGTTTCGACGTTTCCGGCGCCCGAACGGAAGGCATCGCCGGTGGGCGAATGCAATGCCGGGTCCATCAATTGCTGGATGGTGTAAGCTACATCCTCGGCGGAAAATGGCGTGCCATCGGAAAATGTAACTCCGCTGCGCAAGCGAAAGGAGATCTCCCGTCCGTCTTTCGAGACCTTCCACGACACTGCCAATCCGGGCTCGAGTTGCTGCGTCTGACGATTCACGCGCACTAATACTCCGCCCGTCAAATAACGGATTGCGGCAGAAGCATCGTCATCGACTTTCAAAGGATGGAACGTCTTTGGCTCCGCACGCAGGCAAAATCTCAGCGCCCCACCACCTTGCGCTGTCGAGTCGGCCGCCAGGGCTAGGCAGATTGCAGAAATTAAAATTGCTTGCCAGCAAGCACTACGCTCCGAGTTTCTGATGTGGCACTTCATGCAGCTACCTCTTCCCGCCTGGAAAGCAACGACTGAAACGAGGTCACTACGACCACCAGCAAGATCAACGGCACAAACTTCCACGGCTCTTCGCCCACGGAAACCAGCCCTTCCAACTCTTTCAACAAACTTCCCCAGGACGGCATGGGCTCAGCCACGCCCAGGCCGAGGATTCCGAGGTTGGCTTCACTCAGAATGAAGACCGGAATCGAAATCCAAAACTGCGCGCAGAGCACTGGCTTCAAGTTCGGCACTACGTGCACCCAGAACACCCGAAGCCCGGGAAGGCCCGCTGCTCGCGCCTGCCGGACAAAATCAGCTGTGCGCAAAGTTCCTGCGCTGGCGCAGAGCACTCGCGCGGCAGTGGTCCAGCCCAGAAAGCCCAGCAAAAGAAATGTCACCATCACCGAAACCAGGGGAGACACATTCAGCGGCATCAGCGCCCTTGCCGTTATCAACAAGAACAGCCACGGCAGCGACAAGAACAGATCGGTGACCGCCATCGCCATCCGCGCCCACATGCCTCCCAGATATCCGGCAAGCCCGCCAATCAACGCCGCCAGCAGCGCCGAAAGCAGCGCGGCTGCCGGAGCCAGCAAGAGGGAAATACGAGTTCCATAAAGAACGCGAGAAAAACGGTCGCGACCCAATTCGTCCGTCCCGAGCCAGTGTGCGTGCGAGGGAGGAGCGTCCGTTGCTTCACGGTACTGCCTCGCGTAGCCCGCAGGCGCCAGCCAATTTGCCGCCAGTGACGCGGCCAGCACCAGCGCCAACAACACGTACGGCAATTTTCGCCAGAGACTCACGCTCGATGCCTCTGGACCATATGTCCGATTACATCCGCGCTGGAGTTGGCCAGCAAGGTTACCAGAGTCACCAGGATCGTGATATTCACCAGCAGAGGAAGATCGCGTGCCAGCGCTGCTTGCCATGCCAGTTGGCCGATGCCGGGTAATCCGCACAAAGCTTCGACCGGAATCGCCGCCCCGACCGCCATGCTCACCGAAACTCCGGCGAGGGCCAGCAACTGCGGCGCAACGACCGGCACAACGTGCCAGAAGAGAATGCGACCCTCGCCAAGCCCCCTCGCTCTTGCGGCGATGATGTGAGGACGGGAGTACGTCTTCATCAAAAGATTTCGTGAATAACGACAGGTGTGAGGGAAGACGATCAGAGCAATTGCCAATGCGCCCGAGACATTCCACAGCACTGAGAGTAACGCCAACACTGCGGCTGGAATACACAGGAACGTTCCGCTGACTGCGGTAGTAAGGGTATCGTATGCAAAAATTCGCAACCACGCCGAACTCAGAGCTAGTGCTAGCGACAGAATCCAGGCTAGGCCCAGGCCGACAAGCAACAATCGCAACGTGAGCGGAATGCGATCGCGTAATAACGTGCGCACAGGTTGCCCCAGTGCAAGCGATGTTCCTAGATCGCCTCCCGCCGCTCTTCTCATATAAGAGAAATAGAATCGGAATACGTTATGGTCAGTGTGTCTGGCGTCACGTAAGGCTTGAAGACTCTGTGCGTTCAAGTGTGGATCCAGTTCTTGTTCATCCGCGTCGAAGCCGGGCGCAAGCCGTACTAGCGTGGCGGAGAGCAGTCCGCCCAGAAGGAGCGTCGCCAGAAGAGCCAACGCGTGTCCGCCAATTTTGCATCGCAGGCTCCGCATCTACTCTCCCGAAGCGCCTTGCGCTAGAGTATTTTCGGGGGCGGCACATTGGGCATGGTGCTTCTGTTTCACGGAATACATGCGCCGGTCAGCGCGGGCCAGCAACTCCTCCACGTCATAACCGTCTTCCGGACAGAATGCGGTTCCCACGCTCAGTGTAATGAGGTCTCGTCCACAAATGCGGCGTCCCGCCTCGATGGCCGCCTGATTCAGACGGTTAGCTTTTTCCTCTGCGGCTTCAGCAGAAAGACCCGGAGCAGTCACTACAAACTCGTCGCCTCCCATGCGGGCAACGTAATCGTAGCCGCGACACGCAACTTTCAGCCTCGTGCTAAACTCTCGCAGCAATTTGTCTCCCTCCAGGTGGCCGTAGGAGTCGTTGATCTTTTTTAGCCCGTCGATGTCGCAGACCATCACGGCAAGCGAAGTTTCCATTCGGCGGCAGCGCGCCACTTCCTGCGCTAGGTGCATAAACAGCGAGCGGGCGTTGGGCAGGCCCGTGAGGTAGTCAGTGGTCGCCGAACTTTCTGCCTGCTGGTACTTGAGGGCGTTTTCCACCGAGAGCGCCACCTTTGAGGCCACGGCGAGCAGAATACGCAAATGATCCGGCGTAAAAGCGTCCGTCGTCGAGTGATACATACAGAGGACGCCGACCACTCCATTCAATCCCTGCAGCGGGACCGCAAGCGCCGATGAAAGGGTTGTGCTTTTTTCTGGATCGACGGTGTAGCCGGCCTCAACCTTTGGATTGCCGTTGATGATGGGCTTGCAATTCTCCGCCACCCAGCCGCATAAGCCTTCGCCCACGCGTATTTTCATGGCGGACAGGACGCGAAAGTTTTCGCCGCTCACGAGTTCCGGAAGCAACCAGCCGTTCCGAACCACGAATACAGCAATTGAGTCGCACGGAATCAGCTTGCGCAAGCGCATCGACAGCACCGAAAGAGTTTCGCTCAAGCTCAGTGAATTGCCGAGGTCCTGGCTCAATTCGAACATTGCTTGCGCTTCCTGACGGGCCGACGCGATCGAGGTCAGGAAATCGGACTCGGCCGCAGGACTGTCTGCCCATTGTTCGAATCCCGTAGCAGGGGCGTGACCGCGCTCCACGCGCAGGTTCTTGGAGAATTCGCAAGGAACGAAGCCGTCTTCCGGGATTTGCGCGAGACCCTCCAGTTCCACATAACGGCGCTCCAGCACGGCCACGACTTGCGGGTCGAACCAAGTGCCGGCTTTTTCTTTCACAGTGCTCATGGCCCGGTCCAGCGGCACAGCTGGACGATATTGCCGATCGGATGCCAGCGCATCGAGGCAGTCAACTACGGAAAGAATCCGCGCTCCGATCGGAATCTCATTGCCGGCCAGGCCCGCTGGATATCCCGAACCATCCCAACGTTCATGATGCGAACGCACGATCGGCGCCACGGGATAGGGGAATGCGACGCGGTCCAGAATTTCCGCACCAACCAGCGGGTGCACTTTCATTTTCTCGAACTCTTCGGGAGTGAGCTTGCCCGGCTTGTTGATGATGTGTTCGGGCACGGCGAGTTTGCCAATGTCGTGCAACAAAGCTGCCGCGCGCAACGCTTCGATCTCTTCCGGGGACAAGCCGATCTCTTTCGCGATTTCCACCGCATAAGTGCGCACGCGTTGCAGATGGGTATGGGTGGTGTGATCTTTGGCTTCGATAGCCAGGGCCAGAGCTTCGATGGTTCGCATGTTCAACGATGCGATCTGTTCCACGTGCCGCTTCTCGATTTCAACCCGCTCCTTCTCGGCTTCGAGGCGTCCCAGATAAAGGCGGTAGGAGCGGTAGACCCAATAAATCACCGGCAACACTAACAATGATGTCTGCCAGCCGGCGTGCCGGTTAACGACGCCCACCAGTCCCACCGCGGCTGCTCCGACCAGGTAGTAAGGAAACGACCAGAAATAGCACTCCGACCATACCTTGCGACTCGACTTGTTTTCCGTTAGTGCAATGACAAGGGAAATTGGCAGCGTATTCGCCAGAAAGAAAACCAGGGCCGCCACCATCAGCAGAATCGGCTTATTGCCGCCTACTCTTGCGTCCAGCCAGTGATAGCTGGCGTAACAGAACGCACTGGCATTGGCCATCATTCCGAAAACATTGAACAGAACCTTGACCGGATCCAGCCGATTCCGTGCGTGCCAGACGCTCTGCACCAGGGTGGCCGTGCAGCCAATGATCAGCGTTTCCGGCAGGCTTAGCTCCATCACGCCGAGCAGGATGAAGAGAAAATTCACTGACATCGTGCCGTCGATACCCGGCAATTGCACCTTGAGGCTGGAGGCCAGAACCGCTACGGCGAGGTAACAAACAAATCGTGTCAGGTCAGCGGACTGCCAGTGCCAGAGCGCGAAGCACAGCACTACCATCCCGAGCGAGACCGTGATCCCGACAAATAGTTTCGTCCGTGTCGACATTAACGTTGTGTTTTCTTTAAAGCGCGGAAAATGACAAGGCACGCCCCCGGCGTGGGAACCAGCCCACACGTCAGTCGAGCCCGATCAGTGGAATCCTATTGTCATTACAAGGCTTGAAGTAGCTTACTGACGTAACGCGCAAGATGCCTCTTGGGGCATTTTGTTATTGACGCGGGCGGTGACCGGTTTGTGTTTTTTCGAAAGTAACCTATTACTTTAGTGATCGTTACTTTGGTGATCGTTCCGAGCTTCGTAGTTATTGCGACGGGTGCGGTCTGTGTCAAGATCAACTCCAAACGCTCAGGATGCCATCACCAAATCTCAAGCCGCAATCTCGGCTGACGCCGGCCGCCGGCCCCGGCCAAGGCCCGACTGTTTCTGGAGAGCTGCCTTTCTTGGCTCTCGATGCTGCGGCGGGCGCTAGAGTCGCCGTGGTGTCGGCCAATCTCGAGGGCCACATCACGACCTGTGATGAGGCTACGCTGAAGATATTCGGATGCACTCCCCCTGAGATTCTTGGCCGAAAGCTTGCCACTCTCGCCGTTGAAGACGATGGACCTGACCAACGTCAAGTGCAGAAGACTTTGCTGGCCGCTGTCCTGGAGCACGGTCGGTACCGATCTCTACTACGGCGTCAAGGCCGCTCCGGAAAACAAATCACAACAGAATTGTCTGTCACGTTGCTTCGTGATGCATCCTCTGCGCCGGCCGGATTGATTGCCCTGATTTCGGTGACGGAGCAAGAATCGAAGCCTGTCGGCGCGCAAGATACAGACGCAGAAGTCGACGACGCTAAGGGCACCGTTTCGCGCCAGATTGAGGGCGCAACCATCATCCTCGCCACTCCCTTGATGCATCGGTTCATGCGCATGGTGGATCGTGTTGCCGGTCACACTGAAAGCGTCCTGATCACTGGGGAGACCGGAACCGGCAAGGAACTCATTGCCCGCGTCATTCACCAATCGTCGCACCGCCGCAGCCGGCCCTGGGTCGATATCAACTGCGCGGCCCTTCCGGAAAACTTGGTTGAGAGCGAGTTGTTCGGATACGAAAAAGGCGCTTTTACCGGTGCCGATTCCTCCAGAGCTGGTCTGTTCGAACTGGCAGACAAAGGCACGCTGTTTCTGGACGAAATCGGCGAACTGCAGCTCCAGACTCAGGTAAAGCTCTTGCGTGTGCTGGATGGACATCCTTTCTACCGTCTCGGCGGGCACCGGAAGATCAAAGTCGATGTGCGCATTGTTGCCGCCACCAATCAGGATCTCGATGCCGCCGTCGCGGCTGGCCGCTTCAGGGAAGACCTCTTTCACCGGCTGGGACAATTTCAATTGCGCGTGCCTCCCCTGCGCGAGCGCCCGGAGGACATCATCGCGCTGGCCGAGCACTTTCTCGCGCTCAAGTCTCGAAACAGTTCGTTCGCGTCCGACGCGGTTTCCGCGTTGCTTTCTCATCTCTGGCCCGGCAATGTTCGCGAGCTGCGCAATCTCATTGCTCGGGTTGCCGTGGAGTCACGCCATCCCGAGATCTGCAAAGAACAGATTACGGGCGCAATGTCTGGTAATCCGGCTGCTGTGCGCCAGACTGCTTCGATGCCGGTCGGCGATCTCGACAGCATGGAAGAGCAGATGATCATCCGCGCTCTAGAGCGCAGCGGAGGCCATCGCAGTCAGGCTGCAGAACACCTGGGCATCTCCCGCCGCACGCTCAGCCGCAAGCTGAAGGAATACAACATCAACGTCAACCCCGGCGATGGCGCGAGTTCTTTGGGAGTCATCAGTCTCGATCAACAGAAATTCTTCCGTGCCCCAATTCAGATTTCTGTTCTCCTGAAAAATCAGCAGAGCGAAGAAGTCACTGTCGCCGGCGTGAACCTCAGCACCGGTGGTATGGGACTGGACGGCCTTAAACAGCCGATGCGGTTTACCGGTTTGCTCGACGTAAGTTTCCCACTGCCTGATAGCGAGACGGTTTTTCGAGCGAAGGCCCGCATCGTATGGTTCGGCGGTGAGGGGCGCGTCGGGATCCGCTTCGCTGTGATCGATCCCATCCTCTTCGAACAGTTGCAACACTGGACCAACCAAAAAATGAAAAACGAAGGCTGGGATCTACCCGCCTGAGTCGCCAACCCCGAGTCGCCAAGGATGGGATGTCAGCTAATGTGATGGATGTCATCCGGTATTATGCAATCCGGCAGCGATGCCATTAATGGTAGCAGCGATTGCGTAATCGAGTGCGGCGTCAGAGACTCCAGAGCGTTTACGGCGTAAGAGATCTACTTGCACCAGACTCATGGGGTCCACATATGGATTCCGCAGGCGAATGGAGCGCGCGAGCACTGTGTTGTTCTCTAACATTTCATCTTGCTGCGTAATCGAGAGGATTACGCGCTGTGCGCGTAGGAATTCTTCCTGCAGCATGGAGAAAACCCTTTCACGAAGGTCGTTATCCACTACCAAATGCGAGTAGACGGCTGCGATTGTGAGATCGGCTTTCGCCATTGCCAGTTCCACATTCCGAATCAGGTTTGAGAACATCGGAAAGCCGCGCATCATTTCTCGCAGAAGGTGCGCCTGTTGCGCACCCTGCCCCTCGAAGCGTTCTAATGCGTATCCCACGCCAAACCAGGCCGGCACGGCGTGCCGGTTCTGCATCCATCCGAATACCCACGGAATAGCGCGCAGGTCTTCGAGTTTGCGATTCGGCATCCGGCGCACCGGGCGAGAGCCAATGCGCGCGTGTTCAAGCTCGTTCACCGGAGTTGCCTGCTCAAAATATTCCAGGACATCAGGATTTTCTACGATGTGCCGACGGTAGAAGACATACGCATCCTGGGACATCGTTTCCATGGCATCGCCCCATTGGGAGACTAGAAGCTGTGAACCCCCATCGTGGCCCGCGAGTGCTTCAAGGCATGCCGAAATCATCAATTCAAGGTTCCACTCTGCCAACACAGGATCGGAGTACTTCCAATTCAGCACTTCTCCCTGCTCGGTGATGCGGATCGTGCCTTCGAAATCACCCGGGGGTTGTGCCAGGATCGCAGCATGCGTAGGTCCTCCGCCGCGGCCGACTGTACCACCACGGCCATGGAAGATTTGCAGCTTCACGTTGCACTCGCGTGCCAGACGGTGCAAATCGCGTTGCGCTTTGTATAGCGCCCAGGTGCTGGTGAGCATGCCGCCGTCCTTGTTGGAATCGGAGTACCCGAGCATTACTTCCTGCGAACGGCACCAGGAGTTGAGTAGTGACTGATACTCAGGCGCCCCCCAGACTTTTTTCATAACAGCTGCGGAAGCGCGCAGGGAATCGATCGATTCGAATAAAGGAACCGGCATCAGTCCGGGATCGTTCTCACTTCCCGCAACCACGATCCCGCTGAGCGCTGCTAAACGGATCACGTTGAAAATGTCGCACTCCGATTGCGCATTGCTGATGATGAAATACCGAATCGCTTCAGGAGGATATTGTTTCTTTAAGCGGGCAACCGTCCGAAATGTGTTTAGCAGCTCGACCGATTCTGAAGAGAGACCCGGAGGCAGAGTTTCATTATTATCGCCGAGCCCGACTGCAGATCCCAGTTCAGAAAGTGCCTGCGCCTGCACCGAAGCATGTTGTCGAATATCGAGGGTGTGGAGATGAAAGCCAAAGGTACGGACCTTACGCAGTAAAGGATCAATCTGCAGCTCAGCAATGCGCCGGGCACGATTAGCGACCAGGCTCTGCCGAATGATCTGTAGATCTTCTTCGAACTCTTTCGCGCTGGCGTAGGCGTAATTCTGGCCATCGGCATCACGAGCGCACGTTAGGCGCGCCAACACATGGTCCAACAGACGACGGTAAAGCTCGGTCTCAGAAATTCTGCTTTGATGCGAACGCTCCCGGTCCAGATTGGAGTCGTACAACTGCACACGTTGCGATACCTGCGGCGAAGCATCCACGCGGCGCAGTGAAACGCTAAGGTGCCCGGTGAGGCGGGAAATCTCGGCGACATAGTGATCAATAATCTGCTGGCGGGCAATAACCAGCGACTCCTCAGTGCTGCGATACGTCACGAAAGGATTGCCATCGCGGTCGCCGCCGATCCAAGATCCAAAGCTAACGATCTCAGGCACGCTTACGGTCGAGCTGTCGCCGAAAACATCGCGCAACGACTCCTCAAGCTCGTCATAGAGTCGTGGTAGCGCGTCGAATATCACCATCGGAAAATAATCGAGCCCCATGTGAATCTCGTCCAGGACAGTCGGCTTATTGAGACGAACTTCGTCCGTTTGCCAAAGTTCGGTAATTGCGGCTAATACCTCGGCCTCGTAATCTCGGGCGTCCGGGTACGAGAGAGGTAGTTGGTCAAGGCGCTCAAGGCAATTGGCGATTCGACGACGCTTATTCAACACCGTGTGCCGCGTTACTTCGGTGGGATGAGCGGTAAACACGGGAATGATCTTGATCTTCCCGAGGGCGTCCCGGACTTCCGCGGATGATTTGCCCGCCTCTCGCATGCGCCGCAGCGTGCCACGAAACGAACCTTCCACTACGCTCTGAGCGGCATGAAGGCGGGCAGCGCGTCGGCGTCGTTTCCGATGAGTGGTCTCAGCGAGATTCGTGAGCTCGAAATAGATGGCGAACGCTTTCGTTAAACAGTAGGCCTGGCTGACGGGCAACGCAGCAATAATGTCGCGACCCTCGTCCATGGCATCGGCATCGTATTGGATTGAAGATTGGCCGCCAGGGCGTTCGCGGTGCTGCATCGCGAGCCGTCGCAGACGTTCAACTACCTGGAAAAAAGCTTCACCTTCCTGCTCGACCAGGACGCGGCCCAGCAGCATGCCTAAGAAACGTACATCGCGTCGCAGAGGCTGGTCTTTGATGGGCTCGTTGGTTTTCGCACTCAGTTCTGCGAGGCGTTGACTCTGATCTTCATCACTCCAAAGCGGACCGTCAGCCATGAGGCATTTTAATTCGAGGAGAACGATTTGTCGGTGTGCGCTAATTTCACCGCGAAGGACACAAAAGTACACGATGGAAAACCTTCATGTCGGATCCCTCGTGTTTCGCGGCGGGTAAGGTCATCCGCTCCTGCTGTTGACTCGCGTCACCAACCGGATCTTGTTTCGCTTGAGGTCCCCCCGGCCGCGGGAATGTAGCACTTCTGCGTGTAATCCATCACCATGCGATCGGCATTAAAGCGCCAGCCGAGGGTGCGGATGGTTCGCTTCATGCGCTTGATCCAGCCGCGGGGCAGACCGTCACGATCCCGCTGGTAATACAACGGAATCACTTCTTCGCGCAGCGTCCGGAGCAAATCTTGCGCATCGCGCGCGTCATGGACGGCGATGTTGGAGTGGGTTCTGCCGGTGCCGATGGCGAATCCATTCATGCCGTCGTAAGCCTCCGCCCACCAACCATCGAGAACAGAAAGGTTCAATCCGCCGTTCAAGACTACCTTTTGTCCACTCGTGCCGGATGCCTCAAGCGGACGCCGCGGGTTATTCAGCCAAACATCCACGCCCTGCACGAAAAAACGTCCGACGTTGATGTCATAGTCTTCGACAAAAACAAATTTGTCGGCGAAACGTCCATTGCGCATCAATTGCGCAATCTGCTGCAGCAGCTTTTTACCCTCTTCATCGTGAGGATGAGCTTTGCCGGCGAAAACAAACTGCACAGGACGTTTGGGATCGTTGACCATGTAGGCCAGGCTCTCGATATCGGCCAGAATCAGATTGGCTCGTTTATAGGTCGCGAAGCGGCGAGCGAATCCGATGGTCAGTGCGTCTGGGCTGAGAGCCTTCGTAAGTCTTAGCACAGTCTCTTTTGACTCGAAGCGCCGTTCGGATTGTTCGACGGCGCGGCGCCGCACAAACTCGAGGAGTTGCGATTTCAGGCTCAGGTGCGTCTCCCAGAGTTCGCCGTCATCCACGTTTTCGATGCCTTCCCAGATGCGGGCTTCGCTGCTGTGCTGGTGCCAATTCGTACCCAGATGGCGATCGTAAAGACGAAACATCTGCGGAGCCAGCCACGAGGGAACGTGCACTCCGTTGGTGATGTGTCCGATGGGAACCTCGTCTTCCGGCTTGCCCGGACAAAGCCCGGTCCACATTGCCCGGGACACTTCGCCATGGAGGGCGGAGACTGCATTCGCGCGACGCGAGAGTCGCAGGCCCAGCACAGTCATGCAAAATGTTTCCTGGTGGTTGCTTGGTTTCTCGCGCCCCAACCCCATCAGGCTTTCGGGGGAGAGACCCAGCTCCTCGCGCAGAGGCCCGAGATGTTCATCAATTAAGTCCGCATCGAAGCGATCATGGCCCGCGGGCACGGGAGTATGTGTAGTGAAGACCACTTCCCGCGACACGCGGGGAACCGCGTTATCGAAGCCGACCCCCTCTTCCTGCATGCGCGAGCGAACGGCTTCCAGCACCGCAAATCCGCTATGCCCTTCGTTCAGGTGAAGGACACCGGGGGTAATGCCCATCGCTCTCAGGGCTCGGAAACCGCCGACGCCGAGCAGCAACTCCTGCCGAATTCGTGTCCGTGCGTCTCCACCGTAGAGGCGGGAAGTCAGCTCGCGGTCGTCCGGAGTATTCGCTTCCACATCCGAATCGAGCAGGAACAGATCGCAGCGCCCTACTGCAACTCTCCAGACCTTGGCATAAATCGAGCCAGTCCGCGTCTCGATTTGGACGACAACCGGCCGGCCGTTTTTGCCGATCGCAATCTCCAAAGGCAACTGATTGATGTCGGTCTCCAGATATTCTTCCTGCTGCCAACCGTCGCGATCCAGTCGCTGACGAAAATATCCTTGCCCGTAAAACAATCCGATGCCGACCAGGGGAATCCCCAGATCGGAGGCACTCTTGATGTGGTCTCCGGCAAGCACACCGAGGCCTCCGGAATAAACTGGAAGCGATTCGTGAATCCCAAATTCCGCGGAGAAGTAGGCGACCGGTCTGGGCCGCAAGACTCCAGCGTGCCTCGTTCCCCAAGTGCGGTCGGCCTGCAAATACTCCTGCAAACGGCGGTATGCATAATTGATTCGGCTATGAAGCACCAGTTCCGCGGCGCGACTTTCCAGTTTGGCCAGCGGAAACTCCGACAGCAATGAAACCGGATTCTGATTCAGTTGTCTCCAACGCAACGGATCGAGATCACGGAACAAGCCCACCGTATCGGGGTCCCAACTCCACCAAAGATTCCGAGCCAGAGTCCAAAGGCGCTCCTGCCCGGGAGCGATGAAGCGATCGAGAGTTCGCGCTTCGCTCACGACCGGCGCTACCTGTGCGGCCGCCTCGGTCAGCATCTGAATCTCATCGTCGCGAAAAGCCCGAGGCTCGACAGTTTGAACGACGAGGACTCCCTGCAGAATTCCGCGGTCGATCAGTGGCACGCCGAGGAACGACTGGTAGGCATCTTCGCCAGCCTCTCCGAAATACTTGAAACGTGGATGATTTTGCGGTTGCTCCACAGCGACCGGCCCTACTTGTTCCGCGACCAGGCCCGCCAGCCCTTCGTGGATGGCCATTCGCAGATTGCCAATACACTCCCGCCGCAGACCCACCGTTGCGGCTAGCACCAAGTTGGCACGGTCCGGTTCGAGTAGATACGCCGAACAAACGTCGGTCTCAAATCGCCTGGCAATTAAGGCGACCACGTTCATCAGGGTGTCAGCGGGTTGGCCCTCTCCTGCCGCAAGGTTGGCGATTTCCTCCAGCGTGAGGACGTTCCTGCCCACGCGCGAGTGAACCGTTAAATCCAACTCTTGCACATCTCGGTGATTTTCTTCCAAGCTCAGGCTCTCTGGTTCCATATTTTCGTATTCAGTCGGGTGTCTAAAATCGTTCCCTTTACGCGGGATGTGCTATCTATATCTTTTCAGACAACTGTTCAGCAAAGCTCAAGCATGCGAGAAAAGCATAGCCCATCCGTTGGTCCCTTGCCTCCACCCCAAAGTAACCTTAGGGGTACGCCCACTTTGAGTCCAATCGAAATTATTGATGCTGAACATATGTGGCGAAACCGATGTGCGCGCGAGGGTTTACTACTCAGCTTACGGAGTCGGCTTGAGGAACCATCGGCAGTGCAACAGGGTCGCTTGAATCTCGATCTCGCAAATGCGTGCGCACTTCGCCAGAGGGCACCTTACCTACTTAGAGTTGCATATCGGGAACGCGCTCGCTCAGTCCAAGCAATGCTTAATCGTGCGGCTCACCGGCCAATCTCCACGACCACATCAAGAACGAGGTCACAGTCAGGTCGATCGCGGGCTCGGTAGTGGTAAAGGACTGCACGTTATCTTTGTAGACCGCCACTGCGGATGGGTTATAGCTTCCGTCATTTCCATTGAATATTTTGAAAGTGTCCACACCATTCGACGGACATCGAACCATGCCCGAAAGTAGGCCTGACGTGGCTGCGCTCGACGGGCCTTCTGTAGCCGCACCCCACAATACGGGAGTGCCCCCGGAGGTACCATCGAGCGCCCCCGCGAGATTTGCCACCTGGTGTTGAATACAATTCGGGAACGTGCTTCCGTCTCCTACAATGAACGAGGATCCCCACGCATTCGCGCCCAGAATGTTGGCCAACCATCTCTGAGAATAGGTGTTGTAGCTTTGGGAATTCGTCAAGTGGTAAGCTTCGCTCGCTATAACCGAGAGTCCGGCGCCGTGCGAAGTAGTGTCGCCGTTACTCCAAAGCACGCCAAAACCCCAGGAATCTGTCTCGGCTTGCGCGACTGCGTCAGCAACTTGCTTCAAAAGCTGCTGGCGAATGCTCGATTGCGACACCGCCAGCCCCAGTGGATTTCGCGCCAGGCGCAGCGCTCGATACAGCTCGAAGTGCGCGAGTCCGCTCACGTCGTACAAGTTAAGGGTATCTGCGCTGCCCGTATCGTAAACTTTGTTGACGTAATTTCTGGCGAACTGCGCGGCTTCTTCGAGGTAATGCATGGGATCAGTGTGAGGTAATCCCGTGGGTAAGTTTCCTGATTGGCATGCCGAACGCAGCGCGAGATACAGCTCTGTTGCCCCGAGTTCCATATCGTCGTCCCATACTGTCTCCGGATATCCATCAAATGGGACGATAGTAAGCAGGCATCCTTTGCAGTTGCCCGATCCATCTCCGGATGGCGCCGGATCTGTATATGACGTATCGGCGAGCTCGAAAATGTCCTCCGCATTCTTGAGGCATCGCTGCGCACGATCCGAATCCGTCGTGCGGTTCAACTGATAGCAAAGCGCGAAGTCAGCTACTAGGCGCCCGGCAAGATTCGGGCTGATCGCAGATCCCGCTGGACCCGCCGGAAACACGGGGCGATTGCAGATGTAATAGGTCGTGTACTGATAGCAAGATTGCGGATCGCCCGACTGTTGAAAGTGGTCGGCTGCCTGGGGCAAGGTCCAGATGTCATACTCCGTGATCAAGCAGTAAGGCGTCACATAGGTTCCGCCACAATTGCCGGTCGCGGAACTTGGATTTCCTTCGCCGTAGTAATCCCAGTCCTGGCTGTTGTCGACCTGATAGTAAAGCGTCTTGGTGTCATCGTCCCACATGTGCAGCAGCCAGTCGATCCCGAATCGTGCCTCGTTTTGGAAGTCTGCCGAAGCCGGCGCCCCTAAGCCACTCTGTCCGGCATAGGAAATGGAAACTGGCGGAGCCGGAGGATTCCACGGCGCTTGCGCTCCCATCTGCCGGGGAAAATCGCGAACTCCAATCTCCATCAGTGCCACGGTGTAACTAACCGTTTCAACATATTTCATGTAGTCGCCCGCGTCCCACCACCCCCCGGCCGCATCAATGTGTTGCTTCGCGGGCGAAACCAGAGGCGGCACGGGCGGAACATTATCGATGAAATCATTGCTGTCCATGGGAGGAGTGTCAAAAACTTCTGCGTTTTTGTCTTTGACGTGACCTGGCGCGGTACGAAGTGCGTTGCGAATGTAATCTGGTCCGTCCCGCACCGTTTCGTAGAAAAACAAGGTATTCAGGAGCAGGCCGGGATAGAGCACATCGGGCCGGTCGACGGCGAAACGCGGCGAAACAGTTGGTATGGGGCCCAAAACATCGATGGTGTAAGTGTCTCCGCCCGAAGCCTCGAAATCGAGTGCGTACACCTCGTAGATCAAATCCTTGCTGTGACTCCATCTCCCCAGCAGGGGGCCAATCTTGGAGGAATAAACGGTTGATCCCGCCGAGTTGACTACGCGGAAAGAGGCGCCGGATTCAGATGCCGTCGACATTAGATACGCGCGAATTGGAGCCGCGCCAGTTTCGTATCCGATCTGGTTGACGCGCACGTATGCGGATTGCGCGACAACAGCAGATGTCCACCCCAACGTTGCCACCAATACCACAGCCGGGACGAAGATATTGTAAAAACCGCAACGGCGTTTGAAGCGCGAGCAGATGGTATTGGGCAACCGCATCGTATTCCCGGACATGAAAGCTTTCATTAAAACGTATCTATAGTTCGTAAATATAGTCCGTCTTCGTTGGGCCGCTGTCAAGCCGGTCTAAAGCCTCTGTTTTAATAACCATCACGCTTTACCGAAGCTCTGATCGCGCAAACCGGATCGATTCTGATCAAGCTGCTGCAAATCGCAGATCAACGGCTGCGCCTGCTGCCTGGACATCTCTCTAGCCCGGACAAACAACAGAGTGTATCAACTGGGAACATACCCTTTAGACGGTTCCACTCTCCAAGTAAACTAAGGCCGGACGGAGGCAAGCTTCGGATGTCAACAGCCCATCCTGACGCCAGGCACGATCCGAAATCGAACACGCTTGTGCAGGAAGAGCTTCTCGGAGAATTTCAGGAACTCGCAAAAACCGCTCCCACAGCGCAGTTTGTCATGGAGCGCATCGCACACCGCTTGCACGAATCGATGACGCGCTACAACTGGGTAGGTTTTTATCTGGTTGATCCCGCGGACCAGGGTGTTCTTCTCGTGGGACCATTCGCTGGCAGCTTTACGCCCAACGCCCGCATCCCCCTGAGCACAGGACTCTGTGGCGCCGCGGCTACCAGCGGGCAGACCGTGGCCGTGGATGACGTATCCAAAGACTCGCGCTATCTCGCAGGATCACCCTTAGTGAAGTCTGAAATTGTCGTTCCCATCTTGGTGAAGAATAAACTTGTCGCCGAACTCGACATCGAGAGCTATTTTGGCAGCACGTTCACTGACGTGGAGCAGAAGTTTGTCGAGAGCTGCGCTAACATTGCCGGAAGGTCTTTGGCCAAAGGATATTAGGCCTGGTTTCAGTGTCGCCGTCGGCTACGAACGCGGTTCCATTCATCCTCCTTCAGATTGTTGCGCGATATTGGGTCGGAGTTATACCGACGATGCGGCGAAATATCCTCGTGAAGTGGCTTTGATCGGAGAAGCCGGTCCGAACCGCGGCTTCAAAAACTGTGATCCTGGAATCCCGCAGAAGCTCGCGGGCGCGCTCGATTCTCCTTCGAAGCACATATTGATGAGGAGGAAGCCCAAGAGACTGCTTAAACAATTCAGAGAAGTAGTGCGGGCTCATCCCAGCCGTATCAGCCAACGCGGCAAGCGCTATCTCTTGTTCCAAGTTTGCCTCGACGTATTCCAACACTCGCTTGAGGCGCGCTCTCGGAAGACCATTTTGCGGCTTCACTTCTTTAGGAGGATGCACGCCATAACGGAGTCGAAGGTGCACGGCGAGCGCGTTGAGCAGAGATTGGCCAAAGAGCCTGCCGGAGGGAATGCCGGCCTCGAGGTCCGCTTCGAGCGCACGAAGAATGTATTCAATCTGCGGATCGCGCATACCCCAATGGTCGACAAGCTCTGCGTCGGTGTCATCTTCAGGGAAGGCCAGCCGCAAGATCGATGGGTTCAAATTCAGAAGAATCCGTTCCACCGGTCCGGGAAACGATACTGCGTCCTCGGTCCCGCGCGACAGCAGAACCATCGAGCCGGGTTCAAAGACTCTGCTCCCGTCCTGGCCCCTCGATCGCCAAACAAGAGGAGTGGGTTCACTGAGATGGAGACTCAGAAAGTAGCTCAGATGCTGATGAGTCTCGGTGCTATATGGACCGTGAGTGTGGCGCTCCAACAGAGCGCCCTTCCAAGGCGAATGCGCGCTGGAGAGCGTGGGCGGTCCGGGTGCGAGCGGGACACACTCTCCGCCCTGGCGAACCCGAATCCTTTGTGCGGACGCGACTTCCATCTGTGGATCGAGGACCCCCGCTCTCCCAACTTTTTGATGTCGAACCATTGTCCCGGTCACATTAATTCTCTGCGAATCTTTACCAACAGCCCACGGATGTGCAAGCTCGGGCGATCAAATCACGTTGAACTTTTTCGGAAGAACAGACCAACTGACGGTTCTTCAGAACAGATCAGCTTTCGGCCACTTCATCTATTGTTGTGAATTTCGCGGATGCAATGGAGGAGGATACGGCAATGAATCTCACCAAAGTACGGCTAGTCTCAATACTTACTCTCGTCTGCGTCATCGGTGCGATACCCGCCGTCGCAAAAAATAAACCGCACGAGGCCACACCATCCCAGATTGTTGGTCACCTCACGTTCGAGGGCAAAACACCGTTAGATATAGCTCTGGACACCACGCCTGGCGGCAAGCGTTACCTGTATGTGGAGAATTCGAAAGGCCAGGGTGTCAGCGTAATTGATGTAAGTGAACCCGCACATCCCAGGTCTTTGAAAACGATCACATGGCCCGGAGACGCGCAATTGGGCCAGCTTGATTTCCTCGGCGATGTTGCATTGGGCGATGCTTCAGAAGTGGCCAGCCCGGTAGATGCCAAGGATTTCGTGGTCTATGACTTGTCGAATCCAACCGAGCCAAGGGTTGCGCAACGCTTTACTGGTGTGAGACGAACCATCATTGACAAAGATGGATTCGTATATCTGCTGAATGGTACGGGACTGTGGATCTTGTCTACTACGCCGGTGCAGGAGCCGAATCCTAGCCTCTACGGCGGATAACGCCAGAAGCCACATAACGCTAATCGTAAGTGTTGATCTTGTGCCAGGTGGATTGTCATTCCACTTGGCACAAATTTTCTCTGCCACATTAATCCCGCGCGCAGATTTTCCATCGGCAGTCCCGCTGCCTATCACTTCTCGTCCTACTTGGTAGCCGCGCTCAGCTGCGCGCCCTTCATCTCCATCTCGTTCCCTGGTACTGATATGGATGCGTTCGCCTTTTGCGTGGCCACCCATTCGTGGATTCGCGCCGATAGCACATCCATCGGTAGAGCTCCGGCGCCCAGCACCTCGTCGTGGAAATTACTCAGGCTGAACTTATCACCCAACTGATCCTTCGAATACTGGCGCAGCTTAAGTATTTCGAGTTGACCGATCTTGTAGCCGAGCGCCTGCGCGGGCCACGCCATATAGCGGTCGGTCTCGCTCTGTACCTCGGCCTCGTCGATGGCGGAGTGGTCGTGGAAAAAGTCGACTACCTGCTGGCGGGTCCAGTGTTTGTAATGGAAGCCAGTGTCAACCACCAGGCGAATTGCGCGAAGCATATCGTCCTGCAGGTGGCCGTAATAGCTGTAGGGATCCTGAAAAAATCCAACTTCTTTGCCCAGTCTCTCAGAGTACAGAGCCCAGCCTTCCGTATAGGCGGTGTAATACTCATTTTGGCGAAAGGGTGGAAGCTGCGGCAGTTCCTGAGCGATGGCAATTTGCAGGTGATGGCCGGGGACGCCTTCGTGATACGCAGTAGTTTCGAAGTCGAGCGTGGTGCCTTTCTCGTAGTTGCCAGTGTTGACCATGATGTGGCCGGGCCGCGAGCCATCTTGAGAGCCCTGAACATATTCCGTCGAAGCCTCTTTCTCGCGGAACTCCTCGATCGGCATGATTTGCAGCCGGGCTTTCGGAAGGCGGCCGAACATCGAGGGCAGCTTCAGGTACATCTGGTCGACGTACTTTTGATAGAGGTCGAGAATTTCCTGGCGGGAATGCACGTGGACCTTGGGATTGGTCCGGAGGGAAGCGCTGAAGCTCTTAAGATCTTTGTAGCCGAGTTGATTGGCTACACCGATCATGCGGGCTTCGATTTCTTTGACCTGCGCCAGGCCGATCGTGTGAATTTCCTCCGGAGATAGATCGGTGGTCGTACTTTCTTTCACGCGAAAGGCGTAACGTTCGGGGCCATCGGGCAGCGCCCAGACGCCGGGGTCGGTGCGGCCTTTCGGCGCGTACTCTTCACGCACGAATGTTGTGAACTTGACATACGCCAGAAGGACGGATTCGCGGATCGCCGCCAGGCCCTGCTCGCGCAGCCGCTTCTGATCGTCGGCGGAGATGGAATCGGGAAACTTGGCGAAAGGCTGCGCAAACGGTGAATCCTCAGGAGTTTTCGTGGCGAGACCGTTGGCTTGGTCAACCACCTTCTCCAGCAGGATGCGCGGGGGCATCAGACCTTCGGCCATCCCTTTGCGCATCTGGATTACGTTCTCATCGACTAAGCGGGGAACCTGACGCAGCCGGGAAATGTAGTCGTCGTAATCTTTGACGCTTTGAAATGAGAGGACGGACACGAGTTGCGGAAGGTCGATGTGGACCCCGCCGGTCTGCGATACCGGCATTTCCCAAGGCTTAAAACGCGCGCCCTCCAGAGCGAACTTGAGGTCGCGAACCATGAGGGTTTTGTTTAAGCTTTCTTGCTCAGGGAAGCCGGTGGTGTCGATGGCTTGGAAGCGGGTAAGGTAGTTCTTGCTCTGCTCCAGATCGTCGTCAATGGCCTTTTGCGAGAAGTCGTCCAGTTTGTCGTTCCATCGCTTGTCCCCAAGGATCGAGGCGTAGATCGGGTTGGTGCGGAGGGTATACTCCCAGCGTTCGGCGAGAAGATCGTTCAGCGCCTTTCTTCGGCCTTCGAGATCAGACTGCTGCGATGCGAAAACATTGCCGCAGAGCAGGGAAGTCAGCAAAGCAAACAGGATCGCAGATCGCATAAAGCTCCTTAGGTTCGATTTCGACAGGATTGTTCTGGCCACGCAGCCGGTCGATTCTACACTGGCCGTCATGTCCTCATTCATAGCGCAGGCTCTCGATGGGATCGAGCCGGGCAGCGTGGATGGCAGGGACCATGCCGCTGATCACGCCGACCAGACTGAGAATGATCGTCGCGACCGCCAGACTGCTTAGATTGATACGGAGATGGATGTCACCGGCCTGGAGGTTATCGCCAAAGGCGCTCATCAGCGGCAGGGCACCGACGGTCCAGGAAATCAGATAAGCGATTGCGATGCCACCCAGGCCTCCGGCAAAAGTTATGGCCAGGGCTTCAGCCAAAAACTGAAAGAGGATGTGCCCCTTGTGTGCGCCTAGGGCTTTCTCGATCCCGATTTCCCGAGTGCGTTGCTGCACCGAGACCAGCATGATATTCATCAGGCCGATGCCTCCGATACCTAACGTCAGCGCGCCAATGAACGCCAGCAGAAGTTTGAGTGCCGTGGTTACGATCTGGAACTGGTCGAAGTCCTGTTTGAAGTCGGCGACGAAAACGGCCCGGCGGTCGTCAGGGAGGAAGTTATGGTGTCCGGCTAGCACGGAGCGAACTATACGAGCCAGTTGCTGATGGTTCTCGCCCTCGTAATCGATAAACATCCCTGTGATGTATCGAGTGTCATAGAGATCGCCCATGGTGCTGAAGGGAATGACGACCATTTTGTTGTCGTTGTCGTCGCCGCCCTGCACCTTTCGCTGATAGACACCGACAACTTCGAAGGTCAATCCGTTGATGCGGATTTTTTGCCCGAGCGGTTGTTCGCCGGAGAAAAGACGGCGGCGGGCTTCGTCGCCGATCACCGCAACCCGCGCCCGTTGCAGTTGATCTTCCTCGCTTAGACCCCGTCCCGTAGCCACCGAAAAGCCGCGGATGCGCTCGTAGACGGGATAAACTCCAGTCAGAAATAAATTAGTGAAGCCGCGTGTGTCGTGCTGGATGGTTGCGCCGTTATTCTTATCGAAGATGGGAGTGACGCCTTTGATCAGCGGAACTTCATTGCGAACGTAATCGACATCGGCGAGCTTGAGTTTAATTTCGCTCCCTGCCTTGGCGCCTCCGGCTTGCAGCGAGGTACGGCCTGGAAAGACTCCGATCACGTCGGTACCCCAAGAGGCGAAGATGATGTTGATCGCGTCGCCAAAGCCTGAGCCAAAGGCAAGCAGGATCACAACGGTCGCAATTCCCCACGCCATGCCAAGCATGGTCAGAGCGGTACGCCGCCGGTTGTGCTGCATCGCACCGAGAGCTTCCTTCAGTAGATCGCGCGTCATAATTTATTTCGGATTACTCCTGCCGCAATGCCTCCACCGGTTCGAGCATGGCGGCCTTGCGGGCTGGGTAGAGCCCGGCCGAAACGCCGGCCAATGCTAAAGAAAGCACTGCACCGACGGCCGATACTGGAACGACACGGGGCGTATCGAAACCTGGGGGAAGATTCACGCCCGAAAGTAGATGGATGACGAGCATCGCTCCGCTTACTCCGAGCGCGCCACTAAACAGAGTAAGGAAGGCGCCTTCCAGAAAGAATTGAAATAAGATGTTGCGGTTGGTCGCGCCCAATGCTTTGCGCAGGCCGATCTCGCGGGTCCGCTCCGTAACCGCGACCAGCATGATGTTGATGATACCGATCGCGCCCAGCGCCAGCGTGATCAGCCCTACTCCCCCCAGAAACCAATCCATGGCAGTGAAAATTTTCCCCATGAGTTTCTGGTTCTTTACAGTGTCCCACTCCTCCCAGGCATCTTGATCGCGGGGATCGAAGTTGCCGTGGTTGCGAGCTACGATGCGATGCAGTTCCGTCTTGGCATCTTCATTTTCCTCGAAGGTCCGAGGCTGATAATTAATAAAGGAAACCGCATTTCCTTCTTTCGAATTGTCACCTTTGAGCGGGAAGAGTTCGCGCATGGTGTTAAAGGGGACAAAGATGCGAATGTTGGTGGAGTTTTGTTCTTCGTTGCCAATCATGGAGAGCTGGCCGATTACTTCGAAATGAATGCCGTTGAGCAGGATTGAGTTGCCCACGGCGGGACGTCCGGGGAACAAGTTGCGGGTAATTTCGCGGCCTAAAAGGCAGACGCGGCGGCGCTGGAGGTTGTCCTCGTCGTTGATCCAGCGGCCGGACTGCATCGGTATATTTCGGACCTGGCTGTAGACAGGGAAGACTCCGGAGACCTGGCCGTTGCTGCTGGTGTAGTCGCTGACCACGCGTATGTCCTCGCGCGCGATTACGGGCGCAATGTGTATGGCCAGCTTGGACTGGCTCTGGATCGCCGTGTAGTCGTCATAAGTGAGGTTGAACCACTTCATGGAATTGAAGCTGCCTTCGACGGCGGGGGCGCGTCCTCCCCAGAAAAAAATGATGTTCTTGCCGAAAGTTTCGAGTTGACGCCGGTTGCCGTTACGAAAGCCTTCACCCACACCAGCCAGAAGCAGTAGCGATCCCACACCCCAGGCGATGCCAAACATGGTGAGAAACGAACGCAGCTTGTGCGCCCAGAGGGTGCGCAACGTCTGGCCGAAAGTGTCCAAGAGCATGCGCATTGGCTAACGGAGCCGGAGAGCAGAGTACACCCCAGCGTACTTAGTTCGACTGGCGGCAGAGGCGAAGGTTAGCGGATTTTTATTGAGGTTTCGTAGCTTAGAATCTTTCTGGGAAGGTTCCGCCGGGGCTAAAGCCCCCACCGATCTTCAGCGTTTCACGCGGCCCCTTCGCCAGGCCCAGGGAAGGCTCTAATGGGCCGCTCTCCCACTGTGGGCTTTCCGCAGTCCTGCACTCGCGAACCATTGCCTACATGGAAAGGCAGATCCTAGGCGATCGAAACGGTTTTGATATTCATGAACTCGCGGATGCCGTTGGCCGAGAGTTCGCGGCCGTGACCCGAACTCTTTACGCCGCCGAATGGAATGCGGGGATCGGAGGCTACCATCTTATTGATGAAGACCATCCCCGATTCAAGTTCGTTGATGAAGCGTTCGCGCTCGCACTCGTCCGAGGTCCACGCGCTGGCGCCGAGGCCGAAGCGGCTGTCATTGGCGAGGCGGATTGCTTCGTCGATATCCTTCACGCGAAACAGCGACGCGACTGGGCCGAAAAATTCTTCGCGGTAGGCCGGAGACTCTTTCGGGATGTTTGTGAGAACTGTCGGCGCATAGTAATTGCCGGGTAGGTTCAAGGGATGGCCTCCGGTTAAGACCTTAGCGCCGGCTTGCACAGTTTTCTGTACGTCGGCGTCGAGAGATTTCACGGCGTCGGCCGTAGCCAGCGGACCGAGCTCAGTTTTCTCGTCGAAGGGATCACCCACCCGCAACTTTTCCATGCGAGCAACGAACTTTTTCTCAAACTCCGGCGCGATGGACTCGGCCACAATGAAACGCTTGGCAGCGATGCAGGACTGCCCGTTGTTGATGACGCGGGCTTCGACCGCCGTGGCGACGGCCGCGTCGAGATCGGCGCTAGGCATAACGATAAACGGATCGCTGCCGCCCAGTTCGAGCACAACTTTCTTGATGCGCTTGGCGGCGGCCATTCCAACCTGGATGCCGGCTTGCTCGCTTCCGGTGAGTGTGGCGGCGACAACGCGCGAGTCGTTGAGAATCGCATCGACCTGTTGCGAGCCGATGAGCAGAGTTTGAAATGCGCCCGCGGGAAATCCCGCTTCGAGGAAAATCTCTTCAATCGCCAGGGCACACTGTGGAACGTTCGAAGCATGCTTGAGCAATCCGACGTTGCCGGCCATGAGCGCAGGAGCAGCAAAGCGAATCACCTGCCAGAAAGGAAAGTTCCATGGCATAACAGCGAGAATGGGACCGATAGGCCGGTAGCGGATGAAGCTTTTCTGTGTGCCCGTGTCGAGTACTTCGTCGCCCAGAAAGCGTTCAGCGTTTTGGGCGTAATAGCGGCAGCCTCCGGCGCACTTCACTGCCTCGGCAAGGGCGGCTTTGTAAGGCTTTCCCATTTCGAGGGTCATTAGTTTCGCGAAATTCTCTTTGTCGCGTTCGAGGATATCGGCTGCATTATTCATGCGGCGCGCACGCTCGGCGAAAGGAGTTTTGCCCTCTGCGTGGAAAGCTCGAACCGCTAACTGAAGCTTTTGTTCGATCTCTGCGTCGGTGAGAGGTTGAAATGTTTTAAGGGTTTCGCCGGTAGCGGGATTGATGGTTGCGATGGACATGATGGCGGCGCCTTTCGAGAAAAGTGGTCATACCACGATAGCACTCCCGACCGAGGCTTTGTTCGTTTATAAACGTTCAGTTCCGTATATACTCATCGTATATACAGGAGGAGGGTCGATGACTACGGCCAAGGTCTTCCGCTCGGGAAACAGTCAGGCGCTTCGCTTGCCGAAGGAGTTCCGCTTCAAGGGGAAGGAAGTCGAGATTTTTCGCCGGGGGGACGAGGTGGTTTTGAGGGAAAAACCACGCAATTTGAGGCGGGCACTCGAAATAATCGCTTCCCTCCCCGACGACATCGAGCTTCCCGACCGGAAAAAAGACCTCCCGCAGGAGCGAGAGGGCCTGTAATGGAAACTCGCTATCTGCTCGACGCCAATATCGTGATTTACCTTCGCCAGAGGCGTCCCGAGACGGTCGTGCGGCGATTCGACCGGCTTCAGCCCGGAGAGGCCGCCGTGTCTGTGATTGCCTACGGCGAACTTCAATATGGGGCGATGAAAAGCTCGCAGCGCGCGGCCGGGTTGGAGCGATTGCGCGAACTGAGCCAGGTGCTGCCTGCCCTGCCGCTGCCGGAGAAGGCGGCTGAGACATACGGTTTCATCCGAGCCGACCTTGAGAGTAGAGGTGAGATGATCTGCAACAACGATCTCTGGATTGCCGCTCACGCCCTGGCTTCTGGTCTAACGCTGGTTACCAACAACGAAAAGGAGTTTCGACGGGTGCGTGGGCTGAAAGTGCAGAATTGGGCGGCGTGAGGACGCCTTGCTTCTTACCGGTCAACGCTAACTGGGGGAATTCACTGACCGTCAAGCTAGGCGGCCTAGGGCTAAGCCGACGAATGTTCACTCGAAGATCGCCGAAGACCTCGCCCGAGTTTCGACGAACACTCTATTCCCGGGCGCTTGAGCCGTTTCGCGGCGTTGAACTGTCCAGCTCCATACGTCTTGAGAGAAGCGGACCGTTTCCACCGGACGCCAATAGCAGAAGCTACCAAGTCTATGTGTGGAGAGTGATCAAGCACGGACCTGGACCGACGTTCGTTCCGGGGATCGAGTATCCCGAATTGACAAAGTCGGTTGCGCAGTAAAGACGATCGTTTATCGTGTAGTTGTGTTTTGTTCGTTTCCACTGGTTTACAATTGATTGTTCCCGAGCACTCATCTTTTTGCGCAGTTCTGGAGGAATCTATGAAGCTTACCCCGGGCAAACTTGCAGGACTTAGAAAAGTATCGAACGAGCACGGTGTCATTGCGGCTGCAGCCATGGATCAACGCGGTTCGCTGCAGAAATCGTTGGGCAAAGAAAAGGGCGGAGAAGTTAGCGACGCCATGATGGAAGAGTTCAAGACGCTGGTGACGGAGGTATTGACTCCGCATGCCAGCGCGATCCTGCTGGATCCGGAGTGGGGACTGCCAGCATCCAAGCGCCGCGCAAAGAATGCGGGACTGCTGTTGGCTTACGAGAAAACTGGTTACGACAAGACCGGGCCGGGACGATTGGGCGATCTGCTCGATCACTGGTCCGCGCGGCGGTTGAAAGAGGCGGGCGCGGACTGCGTGAAGATTCTGCTTTACTACACACCGTTCGATCCCAAGGAAGTGAATGATAAAAAGCATGCCTGGGTGGAGCGCATCGGCGACGAATGCCGCGCCAACGACATCCCTTACTTTTTAGAGTTTGTCGGCTATGAAGAAGGTGCGGACGAAAAGGGACTGGAATACGCGAAGAAGAAGCCCCAGATTGTTACCGAGAGCATGCGGGAATTCAGCAAAGATCGATATGGAGTGGACGTGCTGAAAGTCGAAGTGCCGGTCAACATGAAGTTCGTGGAAGGCGTACGGTGCTTTGCCGGGCAAAAAGCTTACACGAAGAAAGAAGCGATCGACTTTTTCCACAAAGCAGCGAATACGGCGACCAAGCCGTTTATTTATCTTTCGGCCGGAGTGAGCAATGCGGAATTCAGCGAGACGCTGGAGTTGGCTGGAGAATCCGGCGTGAAGTTCAACGGCGTGCTCTGCGGACGCGCCACCTGGAAAGACGGCATCCCAATTTATGCCAAGCAGGGTGCGGCGGCGTTCCGTAAGTGGCTGGAGACGGAAGGTGTGAAGAACATCAACAACGTGAACGACAAGCTGAAGGCCGCGACCAGTTGGTATTCGATCTACGGTGTAGAGCCGGTACTGGCCGGGGCATAAATCTCTGAATCGGTTGTGTGGCGCGGGCGACTCTGTCCGCGCCTTTTTAGTCCACAGAAATTGAAAATCCATCTGCGTGGCGTGCGGCCGAGTTTCGATGCTGCATTTAGGCAAGAGATGTAAAAAGACCTTAACAATTCCGCGGTAAATCCTTTATCACTCTCATTCAAATTTGGAATTAGACATAGCGATGTGGTGACCCATACTCTTGACCATGGATCACTTAATATCTGTTGAGGACTCACATGTTGATTTGCTGCACGAGATTGGCGTTCGGCTGGCGACGGCGGACGGTTTCCACGAAGTCCTGACTCGTGTGGTTGACTTTTCATCTGCGCTGGTGAAGTGCGACGCCTGCCTCATTTATGTTCTCGAGGGCGAAGATCTGGTCCTTCGGGCCTCCAAGAATTTGCATCCGGAAGTAGTTGATCGTCTCAAACTGCGTGTTGGGCAGGGCATTACGGGATGGGTAGCGGAGCACCAGGAACCGGTAGCCATCGCGGAAAAAGCCGCACTCGATCCCCGCTTTCAGTTCTTCCATGAGCTTCCTGAGGATAGCTACGAGGCTTTCTTATCTGTGCCGTTAATGTGCCGGGGTCGCGTAGTGGGAGTGATTAACCTGCAGCATTGCCAGCATCACGTTTACCGCCGGCGCGAAATCCGCTTGATTTCCACGGTGGGACTTCTAGTCGGCGCTGAGATCGAAATGGCGCGCCTTGAGGAAGTTAATTTAAACCTGTCGGAACAGTTGCAAACCCGCAAGGTAGTGGAGCGCGCCAAGGGAATTCTGCAGCGCGACCTGGGGTTGAGCGAGGAACAGGCCTATCTGACATTGCAACGCCAGAGCCGGCAGAAGCGCAAGGCGATGAAAGAGATCGCCGAAGCGATTGTGTTGAGCGAAGAAGTAAAAGGAGATTCACGGGCACACGGTCCGTCGTAACTCGCAGAGCCTCTGTTGAATAGGCGGGGAACGACCGAGAGCAGATAGGGATTATCCGCTCTCGGTTTTAGCAGCGGAGTTAGCGGGTGGCGGATTTGGTCGGGGCTGCGATCGATTGCGCCATTTCGCGAGTTCCGGTTGGCACCGTGAAGTGTAACGTGAGTCCCGACTCTGGTAGCTGCATCGTGCTGACGTAGCTTCCACTGGATCGAGTAATCAAAACAATCTGGCCGAGGTCGGACGGCTGCGAAATTTCAGTGTTCGGCACCAGCAGCATGAAACTTGCTCCGCTGCCACTGATGTTGTGTAATCTCAGCATTTCCGATGGTCCTCTGGTTTCGGTGCTGAAGCGGTATTTTCCCGCGGGCACGATTGTGCTCTGCCAGTGGACCTCGTGGGTCAAGGTGAAGGTTCCGGCCGCATCCTGTGCGGACGCTAGGCTGGGTGCGAAAATCAGAGCGCTCAGCAATAGTAGAGCGGCGTACACGAACTTGCGAATCGATTTCATAGCATCTCCTGTTCTTTGTGACATGTCTGAGCACACACCCGGCACGGCACGCCGAGTGACGCGATTCAGATTTGAATGGAGAACAACGAGGTCAGGAGACTGCAGTACCGACATCAAGGCCGGCATGCAAACATCAGCTTCGCGGGACCGGCTGCAGAGCTGGTTTGCGAAGTGATTTCACTATGAGGGAAGTCTGCGCTAGAGTCCAACGCAAAAAATCTATCACGCATATCTGTCGAGCTGCAGCCGCGATCCCACTGGCAGCTACACTCCCACTGAATGATGCGTCGCCACCGTTGAATTGATTTTCTGCTCGTTTGGCCGCTCTTGTTTGCAAAAGGCCTGCCCGATACGAGAACATATTAGGTTTGCACATCCCTACAGATTCTTACTGAGGAAGCAGCCAAAATATGGCGACACGGAATAAGTCTGTGAAAACGGCATGGAGAACATCGCGCGTAGAAGTGAAGTCGGAAGGCAAGGCGCACGGTACTTCCAAACACCATGGCTCGATCGAACCCGCGAAAGGGAAGCTCGGGGTGATGATCCCGGGAATGGGCGCAGTTGCGACCACGTTCGTGGCCGGCGTCGAGGCGATTCGCAAAGGACTGGCGAAGCCAATCGGATCTCTCACGCAAATGGGTACGGTGCGTTTGGGCAAGCGCACCGACGGCCGATCGCCGAAGATTAAAGAGTTTGTTCCGCTGGCCGGCCTCGACGACCTCGTCTTTACCGGATGGGACATTTTCGAAGACAACATGTATGAGGCGGCCTCGAATGCGGGCGTGCTCGACCAGCGGCTGCTCGACCAGTTGAAGCCGTTCCTATCGTTGGTGACGCCGCGCTCCGCCGTGTTTGATCACAACTACGTGAAAAAGATCGATGGGCCGAACGTGAAGAAAGGCAAAACGAAAATGGATCTCGCCGAGCAGTTGCGCGACGACATCCGCGAATTCAAGAAAAGCAGCGGGGCGAGTCGGCTGATCACGATGTGGTGCGGATCGACGGAGTCCTACATCGAGCCCACTGCGGCGCACCAATCGGTGAAAGCGTTTGAGAAGGCGCTCCGCGACAACGACGAAATGATTGCACCCTCGATGGTTTACGCCTACGCCTCGCTGATGGAAGGTGTGCCGTTCGCCAACGGCGCTCCGAATCTGACAGTCGATTTGCCGGTGATGCTCGAACTCTCCCGACAGAACCAGGCGCCGATCAGCGGCAAGGATTTTAAGACGGGGCAGACCTTGATGAAGACCGTGCTGGCCCCGGCATTCAAGGCCCGTCTACTTGGTTTGAGCGGATGGTATTCCACCAACATTCTGGGCAACCGCGATGGGGAAGTGCTCGACGATCCGGGATCGTTTAAGACTAAAGAAGAGTCGAAGCTGGGTGTCTTGGAGCACATCTTGCAGCCCGCACTTTATCCTGAGCTATACGGAAATATTTTCCACAAGGTTCGCATCAATTATTATCCGCCGCGCGGCGACAACAAAGAAGGCTGGGACAACATCGATATCTTCGGATGGCTGGGCTATCCCATGCAGATCAAGGTCGACTTTCTGTGCCGCGACTCGATTTTGGCGGCGC
This sequence comes from uncultured Acidobacteriota bacterium, assembly GCA_963717205.1. Taxonomy (GTDB): domain Bacteria; phylum Acidobacteriota; class Terriglobia; order Terriglobales; family Acidobacteriaceae; genus Sulfotelmatobacter. The sequence continues at coordinate 415,665 of CAVQVP010000007.1, forward strand.
CAATCGTCCTCGATCTCGTCTTGTTGATGGATCTTGCCCAGCGCTGCTCAGAGCTTCGCGGGTTGGGCATCCAGGAGTGGCTAAGCTTTTACTTCAAGTCTCCCATGACCGCCCCCGGGCTGTATCCCGAGCATGATCTTTTCATTCAGTTGATGAAACTGAAGAACACTCTGCGCCATTTGAAGGGCGAGGAACTGATCACGCATCTGGGGCTGGAGTATTACGATTGAGTGTGGCGCAGGCGTCTGTGCCCGCGTTGTTCCTTCGCCGCCTGATAGTCGAGCACATCGGCCGCCTCGGAGTTTAGCTGTCTCGCAGCTCGATTGATGAGCTTCGGGTCGCGCCCGTAAGAGCGGGCCTTTTTCGGCTCAATGGTTGGCCAAGTCGATTCCCACACACCGGCGGGCGATTCGATGTCTCCAACGATCTTAAGTTTGCCCTTCAGTCGACCGATGAGAATTTCTGGCCTCCCCGCTGCCACAAGTCGCGCAAAGGGCCTGCCACGCTTGGTGATAAGGATCGGTGTTCTCGTGGAGCTCACCTCATCGATTACGGCGAGACACGTTTTCTTGAACTCGCTTAGGGAAATAGTTCTCATAGGCCTTATGATGCTCCTGTTCCCCAATATCGGCTAGGACAAGATTCGGATCAACTGAAAAATCTGAATTTGTAAGACTCGTAATCCTTCCTGAGTTCACCCAGCGCTGAAAGTTACACTAATCCTTTCTCCCGCTTGTACTCATCAAACTTTTCCAAAAAACGGTCGATATCCTTCTTTTGCAAATAATAAGGTGTCGAGAGCCGCAGCTTGTTCGGGTCTCCTCCGCGGATTCGAATCTTATTCGTCTTCCACATCCAGTTTTCCAGGTCCATGCGCGAAACGGGCGGAACGTTCACGGTAATGATGGCGCAACGCAAAGTGGGATCGGGCGAAGTCCAGGATTCCGCCCCGCGCTTTTTCATTTCACCGAGCACATAGTCGGCAAGCTTGCGATGGCGGCGCTCGATGCGATCCATACCGATATCATTGGCCAGTTTGATCGAAGCGCGGAGCCCCCAGAGCGCCGGCACATTCGAACTGCCAATGCGCTGAAAGCGTTCGGCGCGAAGCTTGGGATCGTCCCAGCCTTCAGTGACGATAGTATTCCACAAGCGGTCGATCACCTCATCGCGCACATACAGAAAGCCGGAACCCTTGGGCGCCTGCAGCCATTTGTGTGGGCTCGATGAATACATATCGCAGCCCAAGTCGTGAATGTTGAGGCTCATCATGCCTGGTACGTGCGCGCCATCGACGGCAGAAAGGATTCCTTTCGACCGCGCGAGCCCGCTGAGCTCTTTCGCGGGCAGAACCACGCCCGAGAACGTAGTGATGTGGCTAAAGAAAATGACGCGCGTTCGCGGAGTGATGGCATCGTTGAAGAGATTGAGAACCTGCGCGGTGTCTTTCACCGGTCGCGGCAGCGTCACCATCTTTACGACGATGCCGTAGCGCTTGGCCTTGAGATTCCAGGGGTGCACGCCCCCAGGATGCTCCTGGTCGGTCATGAGAACTTCGTCTCCCGGCTTCAGGTCGATGCCGTTTGCGACGTAGCTATTGGCTTCGGTAGCGTTGCGAAGCAGGGCAATCTCATCGCGATGGCATCCGACAAACTCAGCCAGCGGATCGCGGAATTCGTTCCACGATGCGTATCCCCAGATGGGATAGTCCTCAGGATCCTGCTGGTCCATTCTCTCGGTCGTGGAGTAGCCGTCGAAGATGGCGCGCAGCACGGGCGCTGGGCTGGAGCCAACGGTGCCATTGTTCAAGTAGATTTCATCAGCCGGGATAAGGAATTGTTTGCGCATCTCCGCCCAGTAGGCGTCCTCGTTCGTATCGAGCAGCGAGTGGTCAGGCATTGGAGGAACTTTTTCGAGCTGCGCGAACAGGTCGCTCTGGAGGACAAGGGAAGCAGCGACTCCGGTGGCGGCGGTCGAGAGGAATTGGCGGCGGTCGAGCATGAAGCCTCCTGAGACAGTTGCAGTGGTGGGACCCAAAATCCCCACCCTAGTCCTCGCGAAAAGCGCAAGGACCGAGGGTGGGACTATCCCAGTTTTCGCGCAGAAAACGCGCGAGAAACGGGCAGGCGGCTACTGTCCAGCTGGTTTCTCGGCAGGCTTGGCCGAGGGTTTTTTCGACTCCGACATCGCCGCTTTGGGCTTCCAGAATTCTGGATCGGCTTTGATCCATTCTTCCGAGGTGTAGCTCATGCGGGGGTTGAAGACGAACAGATTGGTCTCGCTCGATTCGATCGTGGCAGCGGAAAGTTCGGCTATTTTCTCCATGCCCTTTTCACCGAGTGTGTCAGCGAATGTTTTTTCTTGGGCGAAGCCGTGGTCAATTTCTACGGCCGACTTCATCGGGTTAAAAATAATGTACGAGTCATTTTCCAGACCGTACACGACCTGATACATCGCCCAATGGCATTCCGGCATTTTTTCGCAGCCCTGCTGGTACAACTTGGCAAGAGCCTCCCAGTCCTTGTCGTGGCCAGGATGGAGGTGAAAGTGGGAAATCTCGAAGTAACGCATGTGGGGAATGTCAACATCGGTGCGGAAACTCAGCTCTGGACGCAGCATCAGGACGGCCTGGTCTGTCCCGGCGAGCATTTCGCCGTCGGCCACGTTGGCGCGATCCAATGCAGTACTCAGAGCCGCGTTCTTTTCGGTTGCCCGCGCATCCTTCTCCCACGCTTCGAACGAGTCGAAGCCTGTGAGGAACAGGGAGCGCGGTTTGCCGCTCACCGAGTCAACCGCCAGGTAGTGCGTGGGCCACTTGGCGTGAGCCATTGCTTGGACGAAAGCGCTTTCTGTTTTTTCGTGTGACGTGCCGTTTCTGCCCGGCTTGGTCCACTCGCGAGTTACAGTCAGAATCTTCGGCGGGCCCATCTCCGCCTTTTCCTGCGCAACCGCGACCGCACCAAACGCCAACAAACACGTTCCCAACATCAGCCCCATTGGTTTCATTGGGAATCTCCTTTGTGGGTTTGAAAAGCAGCCGCCATTCTACGCGGATTCTGTTTTTTAGCAATCTTTGCTGCGGCAGGTTCGGTTGGGCCAGCCACTCACCATTCGATGTGGGCGAAGGTACTCATCGGGCCGGGATGCGCAAGCAATTTCTCATGCCATAAATCGCGAGAATCGGGCGCGGCGGGCACGGTGACGTAACTTTGATTGTGTAAAAAGCAAGAGGGTGTAAGTTGGCTTTGCCTAGCAAGCAGAAGCCGTTCCGAAAAGGAGACCTACACCCATGGCGAAGATAGTCCCGATCGAGGAGCATTTCCAACATTTTCTGGCGGAGATGAAAGACAGTTTCTGGGGCGATCTGTATGGGCAGACGCGACAGACATGGCAGCAGTTTTTCGAACTGGAATCGGAGCGGCAACGCGACCGCTTCTCGGGCTGGGCTCCCTACGAACGGCGCCGCGGGAAGCGGCGGGACTACCGTAACGGCTACTATGAGCGGGATTTCGTGACCCGCTTCGGAACGATTCGCTTGCGCATCGCCCGCACCCGGGGCCGGAGTTTTTTGCCGGTGGGGCTGAAGCGCTTTCAGCGACGGGCCGAAGAGGTTTCGCTAATGATCCGGGAAGCGTTTTTGCGGGGCATTTCGACGCGGCAGGTAGGACGGGTAGTGGCCACGATCACGGGAGAAACGGTGAGTGCGCAGACGGTATCGAAGCTGACGCGGGATCTGGACGAAGCGGTGCGCCAGTTTCATCAGGCGCGGTTGAGCGACGATTATGTCTATCTGTTTCTGGATGGCGTGAGTCTGCGAGTCCGCCGACTGAGCGGACGCAAACAAGTGCAGATGCTGGTGGCCTATGGTATCCGCCGCGACGGGAGCCGGCACTTGCTGGCCTTTTTGCGCAGCCAGGGCGAAGGTCAGGCGGACTGGGAAGCCCTGCTGCAGGATCTGTACCGGCGTGGGCTGGAAGGCCGATCGCTGGGCCTGATTCTCACCGACGGCTGTGCCGGTTTGGCAGCGGCGATTCGCACCATTTATCCGCGAGTGCGGCATCAGCGCTGTTGGGTGCACAAAATGCGGAACATTCTCGAGAAAGCACGGAAGCGGGATTACGATGAAGTAAAAAGCGGAGCCCAGGCGATCTATCGGGCCGAGAGCAGGACGCAGGCAGTGGCCGCCTTCCGCAGCTTCCGCGCCCGCTGGCAACGCATCTATCCCGGCGTGGTGAAGCGGTTAGGCCGAGACTTGCCCGAGTTGCTGTCGTTCTTTGCCTTCCCCCGGCACCTGTGGCGCAAACTCCGCACCACCAACGTGATCGACGCTGTTTCGTCGAGGTGCGGCGCCGGACCAGGCCGATGGTGTGCTTCGTGAACGTGGAAAGCGTGGACCGCATCATCTACTCCATCTTCCAGAGATTCAACCTGGAATGGAAAACTCGCACCCTCAACCTATTTACACAAGCAGCTTGACGTCACCGGCGGGCACGGCGGCATTGAAATTTGCAGTGGCCGCGAGTATACTCGTCCGCAATTCCCGCGCGGAGGCTGATGCGTGCCTCCTCCCCCAGAAACGCAAACTCCGATAAGCAGGAGAATCTCCGATGTCTTTCCGACGGCCCTTCCCTGTCCGGTGGGGACTGGCAATTTTCGTCGCCCCGCTGTTTTTCGCTGCTGTTGCCTTTGCGAGCGCTCCGAGCGAATACGTAATTTATGCCTTTCCCGCCACTGACTCTGCGGGAGCGGAAGCCAATGGGCCTCTCGTTGCTGATAGTGCGGGTAATCTTTACGGCACAACGAATGTGGGTGGAGCGTTTTATAAAGGAACTGTCTTCGAGCTATCGCGGCCCGTGCCGCCAAACACGAAATGGACTGAAACTGTCCTTTACAGCTTCACCGGCGCTCGCGACGGTTCACAGCCGCTGTCCGGAGTGATCTTCGACCGTGCAGGCAATCTGTATGGCACTACCTCAGAAGGCGGGGCGTCCGGCCTGGGCGTTGTTTTCGAGCTAACACCTCCTGCTGATCCGGGAGGTCAATGGACCGAATTCATGCTCTACAGTTTTCAGGGACAAACGAGCGATGGCGCAAGTCCAGTTGCGGGATTAGCGTTCGATGCTTCCGGCAATCTCTATGGAACTACCAACGAAGGCGGCATCACTTATGCTCTGGCATGCCCCCGAGGTTGCGGCACTGTATTTCAACTCGTACCTCCTGCCATGTCCGGAATGGTATGGACAGAACACGTGATCCATTACTTCAACTCTGGGCAAGGTGCCTATCCCAGAGATAATCCGATCTTCGATGGGATGGGCTACCTTTACGGCACTGCTTCGCAGGGCGGAATGAACGCCGCGGGAGTGGTTTTCAGGCTTGCACCTCCGGCCTCATCAGGCGGCGCGTGGACCTACAAAGTGCTGCACGCATTCGCAGGCCCGAAGACGGTCGACAGTGCCCAACCCTACGGGAGTCTGACCCTCCACCACGGCATCCTCTACGGCACGGCCACTGCCGGCGGCGAACACAACTGGGGCACTGTCTTTCAGGTAGTGCCTCCGGCGGTAGCGGGCGGCGCGTGGACCGAGAACATCCTTTTCAGCTTCGGCGGAGCCAATGGCGGCTTTCCGACCGCAAACGTGATTTTCGATAAGGCCGGGAATCTTTACAGCACGACTTACGAAGGGGGCGGGGTCGGTACCTGCTATCTCGAAGGGTGTGGCACTGTCTTCAGGCTGGCGCCGCCCGCGACCCAAGGCGCTGGCTGGACGGAGACGGTCTTGCACAGTTTCCCCAATGCCGGAGGAGAAGACGGCTCCCGGCCCGCTGGCGGCCTTATCTTCGGCAGGAACGACGTGCTCCTCGGCGTCACATCAGGAGGCGGTGCCGGCAGCCAGGGCACCGTGTTCGGGATCGTCCCGTAGAAGCGTATGCTTCATCGACACTGCCCCTTTGGGTGCTGATGGAATCAGGCAGCAGGGCGTCGCGCATATGGCTGCGTTGTAGTGAAAAAGAGCTTGGAGTATATGGCTGCCCAATCGCTCAGCCACGCCAGCTGCGCTGCGCCCTCACTCCCCCATTTTCATATCAAGAATTCCGTGGAGAAATTCGCCTCGAATTTCTACCAGAAACATCTAAGCCGTTGTAGGTTCCGGTTTTTTTGATACCACTTTCGAGGTACGAACTGCGTCCACAGGCAGTCTAGTATCTCTCTAGAAAAATCAGGGACAGAACCTATCGTATCGGAGTGGTCGAAAATCGTGATTTGATTGATAATTCTGTCGCTCGAAGAGATGACCGACCGGAGAGTGGGCAACTTGGTTTCCGTGCCACTCAAGACAGATGAATCCGCAAGGAGGCAGAAAAATGTTTAAGCACACGGCTGTATTCGCAGCGGCGGCAGTTCTTGCGCTAGGCGCTCCCGGCAAACCCTCTTCCACCGCAGGCTCCTGGCAGGTGGACACTCGCCATTCCGATGCCCGGCTTATCACCGATGCAACGACGGATTATGGGAAAACGAAACTGGACTTCACACTCGGCTTCGCCAGGGTAAGAGGAAGGATGAGCCTCGACGACGCCGATCCGACGAAATCAAGCGTCGACCTGAACATGTATCCAGCGACGTCGATGATACCGGTTATTGACGAAGATGGAAAATTCTTGAGCTATTGGCTCTCGAACCTGTCCAACCACACTTTGGTTTGTTTTCACTCGAAGGCAATTGTCCGCATGCCTGACGGCCGGCTGCAAGCCAAAGGTAATCTGGTCCTTACTCGCGTGGACCGCAATGTAGAGGTTGGCTCGGGTGAAGGCTATGCCGGACCCATGTACGGACCTCCGATGATTCATCGCGTTGTGCACGAAGCCACATTCGTTTTCGACGCTCCCACCGCCGATGGACGTGCGCAGAAAGAAGGTGGGATTCAAACGTCAGGATCTACGAGCATGTTCCGCGAAGATTTTCCTCAACTGGTGAGGGCCGTAGTCAGCACTTACTGGCCACCTCTAGTTCAGGATAAAAACTGTGAGACGCCTGCCGCTGGGGAGGGTTATCACGGCTCGCAATGTACGGGTACCTTCATGGAAGCTCCTTCGCTTCCCGAAGCCCCGCACGCTGCTAACGCAGAGGATATTCCAGGCGCCTCAAATTTCAACGCCGTCGTTGGGAATCATCTGACAATTCTCGTTCACCTGCGCCTGATGGCAAAGGCTTCGGGAGAACCAGCAGCGGGCGGGAACTAAGAGATCAAAGCGGGGAGTCTGGCTGCTCCCCGCTTCAATCCTCGAAGCTGCGCACTCCGCCCTGGCATCGCTTCTTGACCGCATTCAGCCACAGCCACTTGATCACTCGTGCATCGTTGTAGCAATACGCGAGATTATGGTTCAGCGTCGAGAAGCAATGGCGCTGGCATGTTGACTTCATTTCAGTCAGCTGCCCCTGGTCGAACTTAGGCTGATCAATGTTTCCCCAGTCGAAATTCGATCCATACATGGGGAAACATGGGGCAACGGTGCCGTCTGTGCGGATGATGACATTATTCTGACCCGCACGGCAGTTCCATTCGGCGAAATGCAATTCGCCATCGGCCCTCTGGACAATCCCAGGGGTGGAGGCGAGTACCTCCGCCTGGTGCCCGTTCCCGCTGGTGCCGTCGCCATACCAGCCATATTCCTTAAGATCGAGTCCCGAAGACATTCGCACAAAGGCCTTGATCTCTTGCAGCCGTTGTACTGAGTTCACCATCTGGTAGCCCGCCTTGTTTTTCTCGATCAACCAATCGACCAGGGCATCGATCCCACGCCAATCCTCCGGACGGATGTACGTCGGGTTGTCGTATAGATGCTTGAAATGATCGTCCTGTTCGAGCATCGGCGTTTCATTGATGTGGTAGTCCGTGGCGAGATGATGGTCGTGAGCGTATTCAGTTAGCTTCCTTACGTCTTCCAGGTTATTGCGGCAGATGTTGATGTTGAAGAAGACCATGTAGCCGTAAACATATTGCTTACGGATTATGTGTTCCAGGTTTTTTTCTGCCGGAATCAGGGCTTTGGGCAGACTCGGCTGGAGATCCCAGGAATCGAGCGCGAAATTGAATATTGCCACGCCCGCATCGCCCAGGCGGTCTGCGACGTCGGGACGCAACAAACGCCCATTGGTGGCGACATATACCCAAAATCCCTTCTTGGCCGCGTAGTAAATGACTTTATGAATGAAGTCGGGCCGCAGCAAAGGCTCTCCACCCATGAGCGCAAGCACACGGCAGCCGTTGTCATGGAGCCAGTCGATCGAGCGGCGGGCTACGTCTTCGGTCATGCCCTTAACCTGGTTGTCGTAAGACCAGCAATACCAGCAGTCGAGATTGCACTTGTACTCAACAAATAAGTAGGCAGTGATGGGATGGAACTCCCCGGGCATCACGCGTGAACGGATGTAGGGAAACAACCAGCCGCGCGCGATGCGGTAGGAGTCCTTCGCACCCCACTTTCGTTTCTCCAGTGGAGAGACTGGACCGGGGTCGGATAGGCGCTCCGGGAACTGCGGAAAGACTGGGGTGGGAAGGGTGAGGCCCTTCGCCTCCGCCGGCGCTGGGCGCTCGGAGGAGTTCATCAGGAGGTCGTGGATTGCCACGTCAATACGAAACTTTGCTGCGGTAGCCATTGCAAGTCACCTCATAGAGATTTCTTCTGCCACCGCCGAACCGTGCGTATCCCTACAAATTACCAGTGCTTGCTGGCATGCTATGCGTTGCCTCTAGAACTCGCCGAACTTTCAGCAATCGCATCAGATACCCTCTCCGGCGGTCATAATTTGATGCATCAACTGATGTCTCGGATCATGGGATTTTTTATTATTTTCAAGCAGAAGTCGGTACGGCAGCGCACAAACCCAGCGCAATCATTGATCGAAACTCAAGCAGAGTGGTCGTGACAAATGCATCGCATTGTGGAGAGTCCAAACAGTGTCAGCTTCGAAATAGGTATCTGCCGACAGGAGTACTGCCCCGTCGATCCATCTGACAAGACAAAACAACTAAGACCGCCCGCGCATAAGCAGCCAACAGTTCCTGGCGATCGCCCAGTCTTCCTGTGCGCGGATTATCAGAACGCGAACCGCTGAATCCGGCGCCGCGATCTCCGCATCACAACAAGATCGTCTGTTGGCCACCCCATCGAGTTTGAGGCCGAGAAAATCTAGATTCCTGCAAGCCGCGTCGCGTACCTCGGGTGAGTTTTCTCCGACCCCAGCCGTAAATACCAGAGCATCGATACCTCCTAATACAGCCACCATGGCGCCAATTCCGGCAATTAGACGATGCACGTAAATGTCGAACGCCAGCCTTGCCCGCGAATGGCCCTGGTTCATGGCCGCCAGAATCTCGCGCATATCTCCAGAAATACCCGAAATCCCCAACAGTCCTGATTGCTTGTTCAGAACATCATCGATTGCCAGAGGCTGGAGTTGACCCTGACGCATCAGGTAGGTGAGAATTCCCGGGTCAATCGAGCCAGAGCGGGTGCCCATCATCAAACCTTCCAGTGGAGTGAATCCCATGGTTGTATCAATGCTGTGGCCCTCGTGAATTGCTGCAAGCGAGCAGCCGTTCCCCAGATGGCAAGTAACCAATTTGAGCGAGTTCAGGTCTCGGCGTAGAAGATGCGCAGCGCGCTCGGCGCAATATTGATGATTGATACCGTGGAATCCGTAGCGATGAATACCGTTTTCGAACCACTGATACGGCCCCGGGTATGCGGCTGCGGACTGTGGCATCTTGCGATGAAATCCAGTGTCGAAAACCGCGACCTGGGGCACAGGGCCCAATAACTTTTCTATGACCTCCATGCCTTCGAGTTCTGCGCGATTGTGCAGGGGAGCGAAAGCGGAAGCCTTAGCGATTCCCGATTTCACTTCAGCAGTAAGCCGGACCGGCTCTTCGTATCTCGCGCCACCGTGCACGACGCGGTGTCCGACAACATCGATTTCTCCCGGCGAATCGACCGCGTGCGTCTTGCCGTCCCACAGAGTGCCCAGTAAGTGCTCAACTGCTTTTTCTCGCGATGAGACTTTCACCTGATCTTTATGCACAACGCCGCGCGAGTTCTTGAGCTCCACTCGCGCGACCTCGCCCGTCCACTCGATCTTACCCTCCCAGAGAGGCACGGGTGGGTCGTCAGGAACGGCCTCGCCGATCTGGTATAAGGAACTTTTCTGACTGCTGGAACCCGAGTTGAGTACGAGGATCTTCATCGTGGGGGCGTTGAGCTAGGGAAGGTTCTGGCCCAGCGGATCATTCCGGAACTTGAGGGTCCAGTACCGCGACCCATGTCAGGGCGATCCATGTCAGGGCGATGAATGCCATATAAGACATGCCATATAAGAAGTGATTCGCCAAATCCGTTTCCGTCGCATAAAGGAACCCCGATTCGCTTGGCGCGACTACTGCTGCCAGCCGCCTCCGAGTGACCGGTAGAGTTGGACGAGGCTCTGGTACTCGTTACCCCGCGCCTCGGCGAGCGTAAGTTCTGCAGAGAAGAGGGAACGCTGACCATCCAACACTTCGAGATAGGTTGTGGTGCCTCCCTTATAGCGAAGGTTGGAGAGGCGGACGGACTCTTGCAAATCCGCCACCGACTCCTCCTGACGAACCCGAACCTGATGAAACTTCTGATATCCGATCAAGGCATCGGAGACGTCTCCGAAGGCCTGCTGAATGCTTTGCCGGTAAGCGATGAGAGCCTGCTGGTACTGCGACTCAGCCAGGTGCAGATTCCCGCGAAGTGCGCCGCCGGTGAAAATCGGCTGGCTCACCTGGCCGCCGTAAGACCAAATCCCGAGCTGTGTGCTCATGAGGCTGGAGAACACGCTGCTTCGTCCGAATGCACCGCCGCCCGAACCAGTCAGCGAAATTTGCGGGAAGAACTGAGCCTTGGCGACTCCGATTTCAGCATTCGTGGCAATCAGGTTCTGTTCGGCCTCGCGAATGTCTGGCCGGCGCTCGAGGATGGAGGAAGGAAGCCCGGGCGGCACCTCGGGAGGAAGTGTTTGCTGGACTAAAGGAAGTCCGCGCGTCACATTCTGGGGATAATTTCCGAGCAGGATACTAATGGCGTTTTCCTCTTGAGCGATCTGGCGTTCCAGGTCAGGGACCTGGGAATTCGCGGTATCGAGGACTTGCTGGGCTTGGAGCACATCCAGTTTCGTGGCTACGCCGTTGTCGAGACGAAAGTTGGTGAGTTTGACCGAATCGGTCTGTGTAGTAACCGTGTCTCGCGTGATCTGGAGTTGCAAGTCAAGTTGCAGGAGCGCGAAGTAGTCGCTGGCAACATCGCTCACCAGCGTTAGTATGACGGTTTGCCTCGCGTCCTCGGTAGCCAGAAGTTGAGCTCGTGCGGCTTCGTTGGCGCGCCGCAGGCGACCAAAAAAATCCAGTTGAAAGCTCGCATCCGCCGTCAAGGTCAAGAAGTTGTATTTGCTCTGGAAATTACTTTCTTTTCCACCGCTGAAATTGCCGTTCGCGCCCACCTGGGGAAAAAGGCTCGAGCGGGTGACGGCGAGCTGGGCGCGCGCGGCGTTAATGCGCTCAGTCGCAAGCTGCAGATCGTAATTCTGTTTGAGCGCCGTGCGGATCAACTCTTGCAACTTGGGGTCCTGAAAAACCTGCCACCAGGGAAGATCCGCATAAGACGCGGCCTGAGCCTGAAGCTGGGAATTCTCTGCCAGGTCGCGATACGCGGTCGGAGTCTGCACCGCGGGCCGGTGGTACTTTGGGCCGACCATGCAACCGGCCAGCACTCCGCAGGCGAACATCGCAGTCAGGAATTTCGCGAATTTCACAATGCGTAATCCCATACGCAACCCCCATGTGTAATCCCATGAGAAACTCTGCTTGTGTTTCGTCCCACTCGTTGCGGTACCGTACATCTCAAATCCCCGCACATCAATCTCCCGGCACAGGGGCAGGCGTGGCCGGCAACGAACCGGAAGCAGGCTCTTTGCCCGCGCCGGACCATTTCTCGACCAAATAGAAAATCGCGGGCACGAAGAATATCCCGAGCGCACTGGCAGCCACCATTCCGCCGATCACCGTGGTTCCCATGATCTGCCGCGACACCGCGCCGGCGCCGCTCGCGGTCCACAGCGGGACGCACCCCAGAATAAACGCGAACGACGTCATCAGGATGGGCCGCAGCCGCAGCTTCGCGCCTTCGAGCGCCGCATCCGCGAGAGGTTTTCCATGCTCGTACTGATCCTTGGCGAACTCTACGATCAGAATCGCGTTCTTGGCGGTCAAGCCAATCAGCATGACCAGCCCGATTTGTGAATAGATGTCACTTTCGATCTGGACCAGGTAAAGAGGTAGAATTGCGCTAAGAATGACGCGACGAAGCCACAAAACGAAAAAGGCGCCAAAGATCGCGACCGGCGTGCTAAGCAGTACACTGAACGGCAGCGACCAGCTTTCGTAAAGCGCGGCAAGAATCAAGAAGACAAACAGCAGCGAGAGTCCGAAGACGATCGCGGGCGGGACACCTTCTCGGGCTTTCTGTTCTTGAAATGATATACCGGAGTAGTCAAAGCCCATCTCCCGCGGCATCGTCTGCTTGAAAACATCCTCGAGCGCGGCCGTAGCCTGATCCGCGCTATAGCCAGGCGCGGAGCTGCCGTTGATTTGCGCGGAACGGTACTCGTTGAAACGTAGAGTGAATTCCGGCCCGAGGCGCGGTTTAACGCTGGTAAGCGTCGAAAGTGGGACGTTCTCTCCCTTGCTGTTGCGGACATAGAATTGTCCGACATCTTCCGCTCTGGAGCGGTCTTCGCCCTCCGCTTCGATATAAACCTGCCACTGGCGGCCGAAGCGATTGAAGTAATTGATGAAATAACCGCCCATGAAAGCCTGGATCGTGCGATAAACATCGTTCAGGTTCACACCTTGTTTCAGCACCTTGTCCCGGTTGACATCGACGAATTCCTGCGGGACGCTTGCCAGGAAAGTGGTGCTGAGACTGGCGATCTCTGGTCGCTTACGCGCAGCTTCAAGGAAAGTCCCCAAGTTCTTGGAGAGAAACTGAATATCTCCCCCCGAACGGTCTTCGAGCATGAAAGTGAACCCGCCCGCAGTCCCAACCCCCGGTATGGCGGGCGGCGAAAAACCAAAAACCACCGCAGCGGGCAACTTGCTAAACTCCTGGTTCAAATGCGCCTTGAGCGTCTGAAATTGCTGGTCTCTGGTCTTGCGCTCGTCCCAGGGCTTGAAGGTCACAAAATACGTAGCGTTGTAGCTGGTGCGAACAAAACTGAGCAAACTGAAGCCGACAAAGCCGGTGGTGTATTGGACGCCTGGTGTACTCGATATGATTTTTTCAACATCAGCGGCGACGGCGGTCGTGCGTTCCAATGAAGCCCCGTTGGGCAGTTGCACGTTGACGTAGGCGTATCCCTGATCTTCGTCCGGAAGAAAACTAGAGGGCACGCGACTGGCAAAAAATCCCCCCGCAACGCCAAAAACCACCAGCAGCACAATCACCACGACGGTTTTTTGGAGAAGCACCCCACTCCAATGTACATAGCTATCCGTGGCTTGCTCGAAACGACGATTAAACCAGTCGAAGAATCTCCTCAATAACCCGCGGCTCGGTTCCTTCGGCCTAAGCAGCAACGCGGCCAGCGCAGGGCTAAGCGTGAGTGCGTTGAAGGCGGAGAGAAGGACAGAGATAGCGATGGTGACCGCGAATTGCTGGTAAAGCCTGCCGGTGATTCCGGGAATGAAGGCCGTAGGTACGAACACCGCGGAGAGAACCAATGCAATGCCGACGACCGGGCCAGTCAGTTCCTCCATGGCTTTCAATGCTGCGGCCTTGGGGGTCAACCCCTCCTCGATGTGCCGTTCTACTCCCTCGACTACGACGATAGCGTCGTCCACCACAAGACCGATAGCCAGCACCAGCCCAAACAGTGAAAGAGTGTTGATGGAAAAACCGAACAACGGAAAGAGTATGAATGTTCCTACGAGCGATACCGGCACGGCCAGGAGCGGAATCAGCGTGGCGCGCCAGCCCTGAAGGAAAAGATAGACCACAAGAATCACCAGGGCCAGCGCGATCAGAAGGGTTATGACAATTTCCTTGATGCCTTGCGTGACCGCACGCGTCGTATCCAGCGCGACGACGAAATCCAAGTCCTCCGGGAAGCGCTGCTTCATCTGCGTCATTAGCTTCTGGACACCGGCGGCTGCATCGACGGCGTTCGAGCCCGGCAGTTGGTAGCAGGCAATGACGGCGCTCGGCCTGCCATTAAAACGGCCGACGGTGCTGTAATCCTGGGAGCCCAGCTCGATTCGAGCCACGTCGCGGACCCGGACAATTCCGCCGTCAGGAGTCTCCCGCACGACGATCTGTCCGAATTCTTCCGGCGAGATAAGGCGGCCCTGGGCCAGAACTGTGTAGGTAAATTCCTGGCCTTTGGGGGCAGGTTCGCCGCCGGCTTTCCCTGCCGGGTTAACGGTATTTTGCGACTGGATGGCGCTGATGATTTCGGGGACGGTGATGCCAAGCTTGGAGAGCGTGTCGGGCTTGACCCAAAGCCGCATCGCGTACTGCCCGGCACCGAATACCTGAACGTTGCCGATGCCCGGCGAACGGAGGAGAGGATCGGCCAGATTGATGTACGCGTAGTTCGCCAGAAAGTTGGCATCATAGGTTGCGTGCGGTGAGTAGACCGCAATCAGCAGGAGTGGGGCGGTAACGGACTTTCGAACCGTGATTCCGTAGTTAGTAACGTCCACCGGAAGCTGAGACGCGGCCTGTGTTTCACGGGCCTGCGCGAGAATGAAATCGGTGTTGGGATCGGTTTTTTCGTCGAAGTCGACAATGAGGCTCGTGCTGGAGTTGGCGGTAGCATTCAGCGAATACATGTAGTTCATGTTGTCCACGCCATTCATCTGCTGCTCGATGGGAGTGGCAACGGCTTGCTCCAGGGTTTGTGCATCCGCCCCCACATAAGTGGCCAGGATTTGAATTTCCGGCGGAGCGATCTTGGGAAACTGAGCAATCGGTAAACTCAGGATCGTCAAGGTACCAACCAGCACCATGACGATGGAAATCACCATGGCCACGATAGGGCGGTTGATGAAAAACTTTGACATGGGATTACTCCCCCTTTGTCGATGCAACGAATGGCTTGGGGTTCACCCGCGCTCCGGAGCGCACCTTCTGAACGCCTTCGGCGACGATTCGTTCTCCCTGGTTGAGTCCTTGTGCAATCACCCACTGGTTATCGACACGGTCGCCCACCGTAACGGTTCGAATGCTAACCTTGTTTTCGCCATCCACAACCGCGACTTGGTATCCGCCCTGGAGCTCTGACACCGCGCGCTGAGGAACCAGCAGTGCACCGGGCTGGACTCGGATAATCCCTCGAACCTTTGCGTAGCCACCCGGGCGCAAAATGTTCCCTGGATTGGGGAATAGTGCCGCGATACGAATCGCGCCGGTGCTTTCATTGACCTGGCGATCCGCGAAGGAAAACGTACCCTCGTGCGGATACGTTGAACCGTCTGCCAGAATCAACTGGAGGTGTAAATTCTTGTCGGCTTCAGCCCGGCTGGCATCGGTCGGATAGCGCTTACGAAAGGCTAGATATTGAGGCTCTCCGACGGTGAAATAAACTTTGATGGGATCAACCGTGGAAACCGACGTCACGGGTGCGCTGCCTGGAGTTACCAGGGCGCCCACTTGAAGCTGAGCCTGTCCGGCGATGCCGTCGATGGGGGCAACGAGGCGCGTAAATTCAAGATTAATTTTCGCGGTTTCGACAGCGGCCTCCGAACTCTTGATTAGGGCCTTCGCCGTTTCGACGTTGGCTATGGCCGCCAGGTTATTCTGGACGGAGTTGTCGAGATCTTGCTGGCTGGCGGCCTGCTCTTTTGCTAGGGGCGTGTAGCGCTTCACGTCAAGTTCAGTGCGGCCTTGCACCGCCTCGTAATTGGCGAGGGTGGCTTTGGCCTGCGCTAACTGCCCTTGGGCCTGATCGAGCACTGCCTGAAATGGTCGCGGATCAATCTGGAAGAGAAGTTGACCCTGTTTGACGAAGGCGCCCTCTTGATAACCTTGCTTTTGCAGATATCCAGTAACCTGTGCCCTGACGTCGGCATTGACCAGACCGTCGAGCGTCCCGATCCAGTCGCCATAAATCGGAACATCCTTTTGCTCTACCTTCACTACCTCGACATCCGGCGTGGGGATTGGCGCTCCCAGCGCATGTTTGGAGGGGTGTACCGCCCCGACAATCAAGCCGAGGACTATCAAGCAAAGCACTCCGCCTATTACGACGTTGCGTTTTAAAGGAGTGTTCATTTTTATCTCCAGCCAACCGGTTCCGATTCTAGTCGATGACCGACGGTTGCTATGCGTTGCAAAAAATTAGTAGACCGTCCCGTGAGACGCTCGAGGGCGATCGGAGTCAAACTGCGCGACCATCGCAACCTCCAATCCACACCTGTTGAATCTTCCGGGCTCCCCGGGGAATCTGGTGTCAGGAGACCTTTGGAAGGAGCGAAGAATGTTTCTCGCATTGAGTGCTATTTGCGTTGCGTTCCTGTGCGTAGTGATCTTTGTTTGGAGCAAACGAACCAGAGATCAAAATGAGTTGGCCCGCCACAGCATCACGGCCGAGGAACTCCACTCATTGTTGGCTTCGAACCGGGATACACTTCTTTTTGATGTTCGCCAGCCGCTCGACTTGTTAGCCTATTCTGAAGTGATCCCTGGTGCGCGAAGGGTTCCCCCGCAGGAAGTGCTTGACGGCACTTCTGTAATCCCCAAAGACAAAGAAACGGTCGTTTACTGTACCTGTCCTGGTGAAAAAACCAGTCGGGAGGTTTTGCGTCACGCTCTCAGCCTGCATTTTTCGAACATAAAGTTTCTGAAGGGTGGATTGGCGGCCTGGAAAGCGAAGGGCTATCCAGTCGAGCCCTATCGAGATGTCTTTCATCTCTATGTCCCAAGCCCTGCCAAATGATAGTGCCAAATGACGTGCCACTATATCTCTCGTAGTGCCGCTTTTACTCGATCGGGTGTGAACGGCACTTGCCGAAGCCGTCCGCCCGTGGCGTCGAAAATTGCGTTGCCGATAGCTGCGGCGACCAGTGTGATCGCGGTCTCGCCCGCCCCAGTTGCCTCCGTTGTCGGGCGGTCGATGAAAACGATTTCGATGGCTGGCAGCTCGATTCCAAGCGAGAGGGTTTTATAGCTCTCCCAGTCAATTGAAGTAACCTTGCGCTCATCCCAGGTAATTTCTTCCCCGAGAGCACGGCTCATGCCTTGCAAAATTCCGCCCTCGATCTGATTGCGCAAGCCGTCAGGGTTCGAGATTGGCCCGCAATCGTGTGCGATAAAAAACCGTTTGGGTTGCACGCTGCCGCTTGCTAGATTCACTTCGACTTCAGCGACCAGCGCGGCATATCCATTGTCTCCCTCGTACGCAACACACGCGATGCCACGTCCGTCCACCGTGCCGGTACGCGGGTTACGGCGCTTGGGCGAGGGACGAGCGTCCCAATTCGACGCCTTGGCTGCGGCTTTTACGACGTCAATGATCCGCGCCTCACTCAGATGCTGCAACCGGTATGCCACTGGATCGGCCTTCACATGCGCGCTGATCTCGTCCATGAAACACTCCTGCGCGAAGGTGTTTTGCAAGCGCAATGGCGAGCGCAGCGGTCCCGT
The DNA here is from genome assembly GCA_963717205.1 of uncultured Acidobacteriota bacterium. Classification (GTDB taxonomy): domain Bacteria; phylum Acidobacteriota; class Terriglobia; order Terriglobales; family Acidobacteriaceae; genus Sulfotelmatobacter. The sequence continues at coordinate 433,386 of CAVQVP010000007.1, forward strand.
GAAGAATGGGGACTGCACAGCATGAGTCAGCACCCGTTCGCTTCGGATCGAACCCCCTCCGCCGCATTTGCCGCCGACACATCCCGCCACGTAAGACGGGACCGCATTGTTTCCGTTTCGCAGTTCTCCGCTCGGCTCGGCAGCCGCCCGCGGAGTAACCGCCTCGGGATTAAAGCCAGCCAGCATTCCCGTAATTACATTTCCAGGCTTGTCGTACCCCGGTCTCCCGCCGAACGTTGCTGACCAAGTGGCACAGTCCCACGCCGCAATCGCGCCGCTTGCGTCGATTCCAACCTGTTGCTCAATCACGCAAGCGGAGCCGTAATTCTCGGAAATGAACTCATCGTGTCGTGTGAGCTGCACTCGAACTGGCCTATGCACTGCCTGCGATAGTAGCGCCGCATCATAGGAGACGGTATCCGCGGCGTTGATTCCGTAACAGCCGGCGCCGCGGACAAAAATCACCCGCACGCTATCGAGCGGCAGGCCCAAGAGTGTGGATACACCATGCTGCGTCGGATAGACGGACTGCGTCGCCGACCAGACAGTTGCGCCGTTCGCTTGAACATCGGCAACTGCGCAGGATGAACCGATGGAGCCGTGCGCTTGATAAGGATGTGAATAGGTGGCCTTCAAAATGTGCGCAGCCGCTTTCAACTTCTCATCCACATCTTTGGAATTCACCAGCATGACGTCGCGCGACGGCTGCCTCCGCATGGATTCGTAGAAATCTTTTTGGGCGGGCAGGCCTGGGCCCGGCTTCCAGGTGACCTTCAAAACCTCGGCCCCTCTCGCCGCCTGCCACTGCTTCTCCGCGACAACACCGACGAAATTATTTCGTACCACAACTTTGATGAGGCCACGAATTTGCGCTATCGATTTCTCGTCCACATGCGCAACAGTCGCTCCGGTCTCTGGCGGCCGCACTACTCGCCCGTGAACCATTCCCGGCACGTGCACGTTGTGAACAAATTCAAACGTTCCAGTCATCAGCGCAACCAAGTCCAACGACGGAACGGGTTTTCCCAATACCTTCCATTCGGCCGGCGATCTGCGCTTCGCCGCGAAGTTCAAGGTGATGTCGAAACGCTTCCCCACAATCAGTTCCTCATAACTGATACGCTTCCCGCTCCTCGAGCTGATAACGCCATCCTCGACGGTGAGCTGATCTGCGGGCGAACCCAACTTCCGGGCCGCCATTCCGATCAAGGCCTCGCGGGCAGTCGCCGCAGCCTGCGCGAGATTCTGCCTATTGAAATTGGTCGGCGTAGACTGACTGCCTGACGTCGTCCCCTGATCGGGCGTCACCGACGTATCGCACTGAATTATCCTCACCTTATTAATAGGTACGCATAACTCTTCGGCAACCAACTGCGTCTGCACGGTAAGCATGCCCTGCCCGAAGTCGCACTTTCCGGTGTACGCGGTCACGGTGCCGTCGGATGCGACTGCGAGCCACGAATCTAGCTTAGCCGGATCAATGTGCGACGGATGCGTTTCGAATGGGCCCTGCGCCGCTGCCAACGGTGCCATCGCCGATGCCGCACCGAAGCTCACCACCAGCGCGCCGGAAGCTTTGAGAAAGTCGCGCCGGGAAAATTCCTTTTTCACGCCCGGGTCTTTCAGGTGTGTGTCCGTCAGGTACAAAGTTTTCTTCATGCGCTTCTCGCCTGGTAGCGCTTGATTGCCCGCATCATTCGTGTGTGCGTAAAACAGCGGCACAGCACGCTCGACAGCGCCTCCCGTATCTGCGCGTCTGAGGCCTTCGGCGTCTTCTCCAGCAGCACCTTTGTAGAAAGGATCACGCCGCTAAGGCAGAACCCGCATTGGGCCGCGCCCTCATCGATGAATGCCTGCTGAATTGCATGCGGCTTTTCCGCAGTTCCCAAGCCCTCCAGCGTTGTTACCTCGCGCTGTTTCACCGCACCCACGGGCATCACGCAGGAGCGCACCACCTCACCTCGAACCAACACCGTACAGGCTCCGCATTGCGCCAGGCCACAGCCGAACTTAGGCCCGCGCAGGTGCAGTTCGTCGCTGAGCACATAGAGGAGCGGCGTTTCCGGATCGACATCCACCGTGTGAACATCGCCGTTTACCTGCAAAGAAAAAGCAGCCATCATCTTGCTCCCAAACAAAACAGGATATAGAGCTCAAATACGGGCGCTCGTTGACTCTGCGATCGAGTGGCACTCCGACTGCAGTAAATCGAAGAGTTGATCCATGTGCTCCTGGCGGGTGCGAAAATTCACCGGATTGATTCGAAACCACGTTCTGCCTTTAAGTTCTGTGGTGGAGATCCAAAAACGACCGCTCTGCTCGATGCGCTGCGCCACTTCGGCATGTAACTTCTTTGATTCGTGTTCCGACTGCGCACCTTTATAGCGGATGCAGATCGCCGACATGGGTGGAATGCAGGCCGGCTCGAACTCCGGATCTCTCTCCGCCAAGGCGTAAAGATGTTTTGCCTGGCGCACATTGTTGTCAATCCATTCTGCGATCTTGCGGGTGCCATAACGTTTAAAGCTCATCCACACTTTGAGGCCGCGAAAGCGCCGAGATTGCTCGAAGCCGTGCACGTAATACTGATAACGTTCGTTCGCCCGGTCGAACTCATCGGTGAGATAGGAAGGCTTTATGCCGAAAGACGCGGTAAGCCGCCGGTGATCCTTGACCAAAACTGCCCCCGCATCGAGAGGAGCGTAGAACCACTTGTGTGGATCGATCGTTATTGAATCAGCGAGACCAAGACCACGATCGCGCATGGGTGCGTCGTTCGAGAGCAGCATTCCGCCTCCGTATGCGGCGTCGGCGTGCAGCCACATGCCTTCGCGATCGGCGATGCGCCGCAGTTCGCGGATATCATCGACTGCGCCGGTATTCGTAGTTCCGAAGATGCCCACGATGCACATCGGTTGGATGCCATTCTTCTTGTCCCGGGCAATTGCTTCTTCCAGCGCCTCGAGCCGCACCTGAAAATTCGCATCTGTCGGCAATGGACGCAAAGCGTTCCGGCCCAGACCGACGCAATCCACAGCTTTATCGACCGAAACGTGGCGCTCCTCCGATGTGTACACCGCCCAGCGATCCCGCACGCCGTCAAACTGCGCGTGATCGTGCGTCACGGCATCCCGCGCAAGTTTCAGCCCAATAAAGTTGGCCATCATTCCGCCGCTGGTGAGATTGCCTCCTGCGTTCTCGTCGTAGCCGCAGAGGTCCGTCAGCCAGCGCGACACTCTGCGTTCCATCGCCACCGCCGATGGCCCAATCGAATACGCTCCGATATTCTGGTTGAGCGCTGAACAAATGAAATCCGCAATGATGCCAACGGGATTAGGTGACGGAGTAATCAGTCCCATGTATCCGGGATGGCCGACGTTGGTGCAGTAGGGAAGCAGTTTTTCTTTGAGTTCGTCCAGCACACTGTTTGCCGCGCTTGGGTCAACGGGCAACGGCTCATTAAAGAGTTGGTTCGCCGTCCGCGGCTCTACGTCTGGAAACACGCGCTTGGTTTCGATCTGATCGAGATAATCAGCCAGCAAGTCAACAACTTGATGGCCCATATGGCGAAATTCCTTCGGATCCATTTCTGATCACCTGAGGTCATTTTACTGTGCGCCGCAGTAGGCAGTTCTCCGCACTTGTCGTTAAACTTCAGTTAGAAAATACGACGATTTCTCCGATGTAAAAATTGCGATGCAGTTTGAAAATCCTTCCGTCAAACTCTGCTACAATCCGTACGAATTGAATCGTCCTTGGAGCGGAACATGCGCCGATCGTGGCTGGTTTTGGCTGGGGTAATTCTAACGGGAATCGCGCTGTGGTTCTCAGCTTTATCGTTCTCGTCATCGTCCTCATCCGCGTCGCCATCTTCTGCGACGTCCTCCAAGGTCGCCGCACCCCAGGCCGAGTTGAAAGGTGCGTTCCGGCAACCCGAAAAGAATGGGTGGACATTCGTCCATCTGCAAGGCACGCCAGGCGAAATCGGATTCCAGAACGGTTATCTGTTAGCAAATGAGATTCAAGACACCCTGAAAGTCACAGCTCTCGAGTTGACGCACGATAGCAAGAAAGACTGGCAGTTCTTCCGCGATGCCGCCCAGAATATGATGTGGCCGCATATTGAACCGGAATACCGCGAGGAGTTGCAAGGAATCAGCGATGGCGCCAACGCGCATGGTATGAAGATCGATCTCTGGGACGTGGTGGCTTTGAATGCAGGGGAAGAATGGGAATACTACGTCAAGCAATACGACAAGGAACGCGGGATCAAAGCCACAGCTTCGCTCGCGGTTCCCGAGCATTGCAGTGCGTTTGTCGCGACTGGCAGCTACACGAAAGACGGCAAGGCGGTGATCGCCCACAATAATTGGACGAATTATTTGGATGGCGAGCGCTGGACGATCATTTTTGACATTGTTCCCGCCAAAGGCAACCGCATGCTCATGGACGGCCTGCCTGGGGTCATCCATAGTGCCGACGATTTCGTAATGAACTCGGCGGGGATCATTATTACAGAAACGACAATTGGCCACTTCTTCGGATACGATCCGGCTGCGATTCCGGAATTTGTTCGCGCGCGCAAAGCTGCGCAGTATTCCGCTTCCATTGACGATTTCACGCGCCTCATGAAGGAAGGCAATAACGGCGGTTATGCCAATACCTGGCTGATTGCCGACATTGGAAAGAATGAAATTGGCCGCCTCGAACTGGGGTTGAAAAACGTTACGCTGGAGAGGAAGACGGATGGGTATTTTGTCGGTTCGAATTTTCCGATCAACGACAAACTCATCCGCGAAGAGACTGACTTTGATCCGCATGATATGAGCGCCAGCGCCAATGCCCGCCACGTCCGTTGGGAGCAACTCATGGCGCGGGACAAGGGCAAGATTGATTTGGCGGCGGCGCAGCGCTACCTGGCCGACCACTACGATACTTTTGAGAACAAGGAAAATGCCGACGAACGCACACTCGACGGCCACATCGACCTTTCGCCGCGAGGCTCCGGGGATTGGCAGCCTCCATACGGAATGGCCGGCGCTGTGCAGAACAAGGCTGCCGACGCGACTATGGCGGCGAAAATGAGTTTCACCGCCGCTGCTGGTCACGCCTGCGGCCTCGACTTCAAGGCAGCGGAGCATCTGCGGCAGCATCCCGAGTTCGATTGGCAGAAAGATCTGCAGCGGGACATGGACTCACATCCATGGACGAGTTTCAGCGTGGCAAAGTAACCCCACGTGAGGGGCGACGCTGTTTTTGTGCGATGCGCCGCCGGAAAAAAGCGCGGTTCTTTTAGTTCGTAGGCATCTCCACTCCGGAGAAGCGTTCGCAGGCTGCCAGGAACTGCTCCTGCCGGTCGGCGTCACGAGTGCCCGGCTTCGGCGCACGAAGCCGCATGTGATAGAAATACTCGCCCGTAACTTTCGCAGCCGGGTCATTGCTGACCGCGAGCCAGACCTGCGTGCGATGCCCGGCGTCGAGGTCATCTGGCGCATTCTTGCCTCCCATCTTGGTTGCCACCCAGCCGGGCTCAAGTGCGTTGGAAAAAACATCCGGCCAGCGGCGGGCGATCGCGAAGGCCAGCAGCACATCGTGCAACTTGGTATCCGAGTAAGCCTGCTGTCCGTGCCATGAGCGATGCTCCCATGCGAGACCCTTCAGGCTTAGGTCGCCGCTTCGGTGCAGGCCGGAACTCAGGTAGACAAGGCGTTTCGGCCGATGGATCAAAACCGTGAGTACATACGGTGCCAGCGTATTGACGGCGAATACATGGGAAAGGCCGTCTTCCGTCGCGATCCGCCGAGGCTCTTGATATCCGACCCCCGCATTGTGAATAACCGCGTCGAAGGCGCCGAGCGCGTTGACCTGCGCCGCGACGCCGCGGGTTTGAGCGATACTCGAGAGATCGCCGATGACGACGGTCTTCGCTCCCGGAACGGCAGCTAGAGCTTCCTCGCCCCGCTGTTCGCCGCGAGCATGCAGAACCACTTCATGCCCCTGCTCGACGAGAAGCTGCGCGGCCATTCTCCCTAGTCCGTCAGAAGAGCCTGTGATAAACACACGTGCCATTACCCGTCCCTGGACCCTGCAGTTGGAAGTAGTCGGAGCAATCTTCTTATCAGGAAAAGCTTTTGCTGTCGAGTCGGCGAGCGAGGAGTTATAACCGTGGCGGATAACAAGCGATGCAAGTACTGACATGCAGTGGCTGAACTCCACCCAGAAGGTTGTCCGCGGTCGGGCTCTTAAAGGAAACTTGGTGTTTGCCGATCTTCTAGAGAATGGCAATGTCTCCACGGCAGTTGTTCGCCGCGGCATTCGCGCGATTCTTGCGCTTGAAGCACGCCGGGTTTGCCCGATGCCGCGGCAGCGCAAGGAGTGGATGGAAACGATGTCTGAAAAGATCCTTCTCGTTGACGACGAACCAAACGTCCTCCGGGCATGCGAACGCCTATTGCACAACAGGTTCGAGACGGACGCTGCTGTCGGCGGTATCGAGGCTCTTACCGCCATAAACACCAAGGGGCCCTACGCCGTGGTGCTCTCCGATATGCGGATGCCGCAGATGGATGGCCTCCAGTTGTTGACAAAGATAAAGAGCTTAGCCCCGGATACGATCCGAATCATGCTGACTGGGTACGCGGATGTCCAGAGCGCGTTGGTCGCGGTGAACGAAGGTAACATTTTCCGATTTCTGACCAAGCCCTGCAGCAAGGAGACATTGGCTAACGCCCTCACTGCTGGGCTGACGCAGTACCGCCTGGTAACTTCAGAAAAAGACATTCTCGAAAAAACCTTGGCGGGCTGCCTCAACGTACTTACAGAAGTGCTGAGCATGGCTAGTCCTGCGGCTTTCAGCCGTGCTCTTCGGTTGCGACGGTACATGAGTCACATCGCGACGAAGTTATCCCTGGCAAACCGCTGGAGATTTGAGCTTGCCGCCATGTTATCGCAGTTAGGCTGCGTGACGATGGCGCCGGAGACCATCGATGCTGTGTACGCCGGGCACCCACTATCAGCAAAGGAACAGGCTTTGTACGACACGCATCCTAAGATTGCCTGGGATCTACTCAAGAGTATTCCGCGGATCGAATCTGTGGCCATGATGGTCGCCCACCAGAATCGCCCCGCGAACGTGGAGGGTGACATCAACAGTCACGAAATCGCAGAGATACGATTGGGGGCTGAACTCCTCCACGTCGCGCTGGCTTTTGACACTCGGGTACGCAGAGGTAGCACCCGCACCGAGGCCGCCTCTGCCGTGGGGCGCCAACACAGCGACTTGGATCCGCGCGTTATGATGGCTTTGGTGGAAGTAGAACCGGAGGCGCATGAGAAGAAGGTCCGTACTTGTCGCATTGAAGACATTACGCCCGGCATGGTGATCGACCAAGACGTGCGTACCGAAGCGGGTTACCTGATTATCGCCAGAAACCAGGAAGTCACCCCCTCCGTTATCCTGAAGCTAAAGAATTACTACGAGAAGGGCGCTATCATCGGGGATCTCATAGTTTCCACGCAGGCTCCGGCTCCGCTTAAGAAATAACCTCTCCAAGAATGATGACGGCGAGCTCCTGGGGGCGCAGACCTTATTTAGGTGGACTGCAATCGCTGTGGAATTGGATTGTCGGTCACGACTACTGCAACTTCATTCTTAATCGTGCCCCGACGATGGAAGTTTTTCAAGCGCTCTACCAGCGAATACGTCACTTCTTGTTCTTTGCCAGCCAGCAGTAAGCCGGCAGTCGATCGTATGTCCTCATACAGGATCATGCCCGGTTCCAAACTTCCGATCGCGACCGTGCGCGCTTCCATTTCGGAGGCCGTCGATTCGAGAGTTTCCAACGCGTGGAACATCCTCGTATCAAACTTGTGGCTTGCCTGAAGGTATGCAATCGCCTGGAGATCGCTGCGGCCCTGCTCTTTCAGCTTGTCGAACGCGACGGCGATTTGCAGAATCACTGCGCCTGTCTTGATGCTGTCGGATATGTTGTTGTTCACGCAGACAGCTTCGAGTTGCTCACCAACGATCCAGGCAATGCCTTCCAGTCTGGGGATGTTTCCCAGAATCTCGCGAGCAACTGCCGGATGCATATCAAAATGGGCCTGCTCCTCCGGAGGCAATATCTCTCCGCAATACGCCGCTTCGAGTAGTTCCGGCTCAAGGGTGATGCAGCCCAATTGCGAGAGCATGGCGGCGGCCTCGTACCGCCAGGGCGACTCCAATTGAAGTTCCCGAACCATGTGCTGGACATAGCGTTTGATGCGAAGCGAACGACCGAAGGCGGCGGGATTGGCAAGGCTCAATACGTCGGTTAGCACCTTAATGCTGCCCATGAGTGTGTTCTCAAGCAACTCTCTTTCCGCGGAAATCAGCTGCGATTGCAGCAGACAAGCGGTCAGTGTCTTTTTCAGCACGGCTGCCGGGCAGGGTTTGGTGAGAAAGCGAAAGACAGCATCTTCATTGACAGCATCTATCGCGGTATCAAGATCTGCGTGTCCACTCAGAACCATTCGAACGGTGTGTGGCGCCATTTCCCGCACTCGCGAGAGCAATTCGATCCCATTCATGCCGGGCATCCGCATGTCGGAGACCACGACTGCGAAGCGATTCTTCTTGAGTTCGGCGATGGCATCTTCTCCGTTGGCTGCTGTACTCAGTTGAAAATCTCCGCACAAAATCCTTCTGTAGCCTTCCAGCACTTGAGGTTCATCGTCGACAAAAAGTATTTTTCCGTTCACAAACCGCCCCTCGAAGCCGCCACTCTCGCCTGCTCGGCCTGTTGTTCGTAGAGTTGGCGCCAGCCAATTTCTCGTCCGCTAAGGCCTACCTCCTGCAGATATTTACCCTCCAATTCTACGTCCTGAAGAATGAGGGATGGGTTCGCAGAGCTAATGATTGCGTCCGCGAAGTGCACTGCAGTAAGTGAGGAGAAACGCTTGTCCAGACTATCCGAGGGGTGATCGTGGTAGGCAACGGCATGAATGAGTGGATGGGGAAGGCCCCAAATGCTCATCAAATATCCTCCCAGATCGGCATGGGTGCAGCCCAGTCGCTCGCGCTCTGCTGCAGCCACCGTGGTGTGCTTCTCCACGAAGGCCGTAAGAATTGCGTCATATTCCTTCGGCATTTGTGCGAGCAACACCAGTTTGCCGATCTCATGCAAGAGCCCGGCTGTGAAGCTTTCCTCCACTAATACTTTGGCGCATTTTTCGCTCGCAGCAATGTGCTGTGCCAGGGAGGCAACGGCAATGCTATGTTCCCACAAGATCGTCCAATAGGACGCAACTCCCTGTTGATCTTCGAATAGCGAGAAAACGTGGGCCGACATGACCAGGGCGCGCACCATTTCGGTTCCGATGAGATTTACCGCCTGGGTTGGATTGGAGATATTGCAGCGAGCGCCCATGAACGCCGAATTTGCCATCTGCAGAATTTTGGCGGTCATGCCAATGTCTTTCGAGATGATGCGGGCAATTTTTTCCAGCGAGGTATTTTCCGACCTCAGTTCAGCCATGATTTCGTAGTACAGCCCCGGCAAGCTGGGAACGGATTTCATTCCCGCTACGATTGCCCTCACGGCCGTATTTCGCAGCAGGTCGCGCATCACAAACGCTTGCGCCAGCCTTAGTTTGAGCTCTTGGGGGTCGCACGGCTTGGAAAGATATTGGTGGGTTGGACCGATCGAACGAAGAACGGCCTCTTGATTGGCCTCCCCGGAAAGTATGATCCGCACCACCTCAGGATATAGCTCTCGTACCGCTTCCAAGAGCTGAGCTCCGTCCATGCGCGGCATCTTCATATCGGTGATAATGGCGTCGTATGATTCGCGAGCCAGAGCTTGCAGCGCCTGTTCGCCGCTTTCCACAAAGGTCATCTCCCATTGTTGTCGCATCGAGTGGAAACTGCGGCTGAGCCCTTGCAGGACGAAACTCTCGTCATCGACGAACAGTAACCGGCTGCGAGTCGCCTCGGATTTGTTCGAATCGGGATTCACAGAGCAGACACATCCGTGTCTCTTCCATTCTTCGGCAGAACTGCTCGCGAACTGGAGGATCGTTTTGGTGCCGACCGGATTACTTCTGTAACCTCCGTGAGGCTCGCCCGGGCTGGAACTAAGATTCCGCGGTCGCGGGTAGAATCGGGAGGCGGATGAAGAATGTCGTACCCTTGCCCACAGTGGTTTCAAACCACAAGCGGCCATGGTGTCTTCTCACGATGCTGGTGTGGGCTAGCGCCAGACCTTGGCCGGTTCCTTGCCCCACCGGTTTCCTGCAAAGTCTTCTGCAGGACGACCCCACTGCCGACATCGAGCTGGGCGGCGCCCAGGTTTCTGCCCGGAATCTCGCTCATTTGTTCCTTCAGGGTCATCCGTCTTTCCGTCTGCGCTCTAAGAAGTTTGAACCTCGACAACTCGTTGGTTTCCGCGGCTAACCGCAAAAATGGCTCCTCGGATTTCATCGTCAACTGGCGCTTATACCTTTAGCCGATCGTTGGGTCCCTGGTAACCTCTTTTCTCCAAAATTTCCTGAAACGATTCGCGCCTTTTCTGCACTATCCCTATGAGCGAAGGAACATCGTAAACGCGATGAGCCACAGTTCACGAATCCCGCTTGGCGCCACGAGGCGGGGTTCTCGGGAGCGCCGGGGCCGACGGGGGAAGCGGCTCCGGTACTTTCTGAGTTCGGTTTCCAAACGGCGCGGATTTCCGATTTCCCCCGATCCGAGTTAACAGGAGTTAGTTCTTGGCAGCGCATAACGCTCGGCCCGTCCCGCCTACTGTTTGCCGTCGTAGCAGCCACTTTGTCCTGAAGCGCCCAACCTTTTCTGCGCCAACCGAAAACAGCACCGGTGGGCCTGTTCCAGTGCTACACTTTGTGCCACCGCAGAATGCCCGGGGCCGGCACTTGCACTTCCACTCGTTTGACGAACCCTATCTAAGCCGCTTGCGAGCCGGCGACTTTCGCACGCAGGAGCATTTTTCCGCCTACTTCAGCGCCCTGATCAAAATCAAGCTACGCTCTCGGCTGAAGTCCCCGGAGACCGTCGAGGATGTGCGCCAGGAAACCTTCTCCCGCTTTTTTGTGGCCTTGCGGGACGGAAAAATTCTTCAACCGGAGCGCCTGGGATCGTTCGTCAACTCGATCTGTAATAACGTCCTGCTCGAGCATTACAGGTCCGATATCCACAACACGCCCATGGACGACGAGGAGGAGGACAATGTTCCTTCCTCCCACATGGACATGCTGGATGCGCTCGTCGCAAAAGAAAGGGAGAAAAAAGTCCGGGAGATTCTGGAAAAGCTCCCTGAACGCGACCGCCGGCTGTTACGAGAAGTTTTCATTGAGGAGCGCGACAAGGATGAGGTTTGCCGCGACTTCGGGGTCGATCGCGATTATTTACGTGTGCTGTTACACCGCGCCAAGCAAGCATTTAAGTCATCGTATCTGAAGCATATAGGAGAGAATCCCCCAGATTTTGCTCCGGCTTAGGAACGTTGCCAATGCTGTCAGGCGCTCACTATTTACGAGGGGGTACAAAGCCATGGACCACGATGTGGTGGTTCGCGAAAAAATGACGGAAAAGTATCTGCTCGAAGAACTCGAACCCAAGCTGAAGGACGAGTTCGAGGAGCACTTTTTCGACTGTCCGGAATGCGCATTGGACGTTCGCGTAGGCTCCGAGTTTGTGTCGAGCAGCAAGATTGTCCTGGCGGAAAGCCCTGAACCGGCCTTGGTCCATGCCGCTATTCCTGCACTGCCGCCTTTCAACCGGGGATGGTTTGCCTGGCTCCGTCCGGCGATTGCCGCGCCCGTGTTCGCGCTTCTGCTGGCGGTGATCGGATACCAGAATCTAGTAACCTTTCCGCAGTTGATGCAGGTGGTCAACAAGCCGCAAGTCTTACCTGCGACGACGGTTAGCCTGCTTACCTATGGGGCGAATGCCACGCCGCTGGTGGTCCATTCTGGGGAAGGCTTTCTCTTGAACGTGATTGTCCCTCCGGGACATCGCTACGAGGCCTACAAAGTGAGCTTGTATACCCCGACGGGAGGTGTAGAATCGGTGCCAATTTCGGCGTCAGCCGACGACACCTGGCCGATTCGGTTTCCCGGTGCAAACCTGCAGAGCGGTGCCTACAAGCTCACGGTCCACGGCGTGACCGCATCTGGGCAGGATGTAGAAATTGGGAGCGGTTCTTTTCAATTACAAGTTCAGAAGTGAATCTCAGGCGGGGAGGGAAAAACACTATGGCAGTCGCAGAGATATTCGCAGGCACAAAGCGCGCTTACACTTATCAGGGAGAGGCGGATCTCCTGGAAATGGAAATCAAGGAGCCGTTTCAAGAGAAAGTAAGGCCGCAGGCCAAGGTGGAATTGCACGGCAGCGGCGAACGCAGCCACTACCACTTCAAACAAGCAGGGCCATTCCGCTTGGAAGGGATTGCATCGTATCAGTCCGGATACACGCAGGTCGGAGGAGCGCTAAGCCTAAAACACCAAGGGCATTACTCCACGCTGGTAACCTCGGCCCTCGAGGGCGTGAACATTCTCGACGTTCTTACGGCGGACCGAGTGGTAGCGCAGATTTCTACCGAATATCCTCTGGATGGTGCGGTGCCTGAAGTCTCGTTCCTCGGAACGCGCTTCGAAAACCTGAGAATTGGCGGACACAAGGTCGAACTGGATACCAACCTCGATATTCTTGGTTCAAGACTCGTCGAGGATACGTCGTATTTCGACAACCAAACCGTCATGGACCGCATGGCGCAGCAGTACGAGAATCTCGGCAAAGCCGACTACTTTCCCGACTGGGCGAGGGAACGCTATCCGCGCGACAGCGAAGGGTGGAAACCGAAGAACGGCAATCCAAGCGTCGATATCGCGAAGTGCTCGCTGGTCAATCGCGTGAATAGCAGCCAGAAGTCATTCGGCCACGTGATCGACGTACCCCACTTTGGAAAATTCTTTTTGGGCGAACTGACTGTGAGACGCAAATCGGCTAGCAGTCAGGACGAATACGATGCCTACTCGTTTTATCTGACGATGGTTCGAATGGAACTGGGCTGTACCACGTCAGGAAACGGGTCGATGACCTCGGGCGGTCAGGGCGGCGGTGACACCCATTAACCCACCGACCGCGGCGGCAATTCTTATGCGAGGATTGGCCTGGTCCACCGCCAGCCTGATCCTCGAATAAGTTAGGTTGATATTGCTGGTCCACTTCGTGATCGATAAGGATCCTTGATCTCGCCCGGCACTCGCCGATAGGACGAGATCGCGGTGAAGTAGTATTGGCAGTGCAGGTGCACATTGCCGACGTTTGCGAGAACCACTTCTTGTGAATCGCACCAGCCTCGTAGTTTACGCGCGCGCCCCTCGAAACAATTCCATCGCCCTCTGATCGCCCTCTAACGCTAGATTGCAGACAAGCTAAGCTGCCCAGACCATTACGATTGGCCGTGTCCGCAATCACGTCGCGGCAATTCATCGATCAAGAAAGCGGTTGTCACTCCATGCAGCACCGGGGGAATAACAAACCGGAACGAGCTAGTGGTCGCCGCCGCCCTGTCCGCCTGCAGCGGGGGCGGGTCGTCGGCGCTGTCGTAGCCAGACGCGGTAACGTACGGGAAACTTTTCCTGGCTTTCAAGTTAAAATCCAGCACATCGGATGTCGCAATGTCCAGCCGCCGACGGTGCCGAGTTCGCAACCAAAAGCAGGAATACCTGAGGTGCGCGTGGGCGCGCGCCTTGGAGCTCGTCGCACTAATGCTCCTTGCCGCCGTTACGACGGCTTGCTCTCGCCATCGTGATCCACAGGCAGCGTTCGATCACGCCCGGAATGTTTTTCTACGCGGTGACCTCGTGAGTGCCGATGAAGAAGCAAAAAAGGGCTATAACAATTTCCACAATTTCAGTCCTGAGTGGGCCTGGAAATTCACAATCCTGAGGGCGAGGATATTACGTGGAGAAGGCAGATACGAGGAGGTGTTAAGGCTGCTGTCCGCTGAGCCCGCCACCCCGCCCGGCGAACTAAAAGTGCAGAAGCTCAGATTTCAAGGCATGGCTTATGCGTTCCTGCATCGTTTTCCGGAGGCAGAACAAACCTTTCATGCGGCGGAACAGGAATGTGTTGCTTCGGAGTACTCCGCGTGCGCGGATGTGGTAAGTGCGCGCGGCAGATTTGAAATGGAGCGAGGCAATTACGAGCAGGCACAGAGCTTGTTCGAGCGCACTCTCGCTTTTGCGCGCGCGACTGGGGACCGGCTCTGGGAAGCCGATACCCTTTTGGACCTCAGCTGGTCCGCAGATTCGCAGGCACATTTTGATGAAGCTCTCGACCGGGCTGGGGCCGCTCGCGAAATTGCTCTGTCGAAAGGAGCTGCCCAGATCGCCCAAACTGCCCTCGGCGATATGGGATGGGCCTACTACAAACTCGGGGATAGCGAAAAAGCCGAGGGCATGTTCATGGAGGCCGAAAAGCAGGCTGAGAAGCTCGGACAGGTAGCAAGCGAGGCTGGCTGGCTTGGCGATGCCGGCTACGCTTACATGGACGACGGTGACTTCCAGGATGCCGAGCGGTCCTTCCAGCTATCGCTCAAACTTGCACAGCAAATCAACAGCCGCGAAGACATCATGGATGCTCGTACTGCCCTCGCGTTTCTCTCCGAAAAGGCTGGCAAGATCGAAGATGCGAAGCGCAACGCAGACGAAGCGCTTGCAATGGCGCGATCATATGGCAACGGAGTGGACATCGTCTATCCGATGTTGGTTGAAGGCCGCATTGCCGCTCGCCGCAACGACACGGCCGCCGCTGAGGCGGCATTTCATCAGGTCGAGCAGTCCGCGAACACGCCAGTTTTTCTCAAGTGGGAAGTTGAGCGCTCTCTGGCGCGATTGTATGAAGATGAGAACCAGCCCGATTCCGCCGACCGCGAATATCGAACTGCGCTGAGTACATTTGAGGCGGCCCGCTGCGGTCTCCACGAGCGCGTAGACAGCCGATTGCCTTTTCTCAGTAATGCCGCGCGCATTTACGAGGATTACATTCACTCTCTCGTGTCGAGGGGCAAAACCAACGAAGCTTTGCAAGTCGCCGACTACGCTCGCGCCCGAACGCTGGCCGAAGGCTTGGGACGCCCGTGCAAAGCTACGTTTGCCCCCGATCCGCTGAATGCGCCAGAAATCGCCCGCCGCGCCGGGGGAACAATTCTCTTTTACGCGCTTGGCCAGGAGCACTCTTATTTATGGGCGATCACGGCGCACCAAGTCCGGCTATTTCCGCTGACCGCCAATCAATCTGAAATCGATGCAGCGGTGGAGCGCTATCGAAAAAAGTTGGAGGGACCGTACGAGATTCTGGAAGCCTCCAATGACGGCATCGTCCTCTACCAGATGCTGGTCGAGCCAGCGCAGGATTTGCTGAAGAAAGAACTGGCGAAGAACAGCAACGTCTTCGTCATTCCGGATAGCGGCTTGAACAGTCTGAACTTCGAAACTCTCGTTCCGGAAACCCAGATTCCAGAAACCTCGCTTCCAAGAATTTCGTCGCCTCAGCCGAAGCGCTACTGGATTGAAGACGTAACCATCGCCAATGCCGCCTCGTTACGTCTGTTGCCGGCCTCGCGTGGCAATCGCCCAAACCTCGCCGGCAAGCTACTGCTCATGGGCAATCCGGTTGCGGCGGACGCAGGGACTGGCAACGCTTATCCCGAATTGCCGAACGCCGACTCCCAGATGAAAAACATCGAAAAGTATTTCCCGACTGAGCGGCAAGAGGTTTTCGCGCGCCAGCAGGCGTCCCCGGCAGCGTACCTCAACAGTCACCCAGAGCAATTCTCCTACATTCACTTTGTGGCGCATGGGACCGCTAGCCGGTTGAACCCACTCGATTCTGCCATCATTCTGAGCAGTGAATCCGCCTCCGCTTCCGGCGCCGCGGGGAGCCAGGATGACTCCTTCAAACTCTATGCTCGCGAGATTATCAACGGTCATCCCTTGCGGGCAGAGTTGGTAACGATTTCCGCTTGCTACAGCACGGGCAACAGAACATATTCCGGGGAGGGCTTGGTAGGACTTTCCTGGGCTTTTCTTCGTGCAGGCGCTCACAACGTAATCGGCGCTCTGTGGGATGTGAGCGACGCTTCTACTTCTCAGCTCGTGGACGAATTCTATGGCGAATTAAAGAAAGGGAAGAGTCCGGGTGCTGCTCTGCGGACGGCCAAACTATCCCTACTTCACAACGGCCCATTCCGCAATCCCTTCTACTGGGCGCCGTTTCAACTCTATACCGGATCGTAAACGACAACGAAGACTCGCGAGTTAGAGTCTTAGGACCCCACAAGCGTTTTCGATTCACAAAAATTCTGTTGCTCGATCCGGGCGAACTCGGGTTATAATTCCGCGCGGAACTGGCCCCGGTTCCGAATCACGTCCCAAACCTTCCGTCTTCCAAAAGGTGAAAAAAAATTCATGACCAGAAAACTAGGCGTCGTTTTGATTGTTCTAGCGCTGACTCTCGCTTTCAGTTGGCGCCATGCGGCTCGCGCATTCCAATCTGGGAGCGGTCAACTGCGCGCGATCATCACTCAGCCGGTGGATGAAACCCAGTTGGTCACGCTGGTGGGTAATACCCGTCCAGAAGCGAATGCCCATAACGATCGCGGTGCGGTACCGGACGGCTTCCCAGTCGACCACATGCTGCTGCAGTTAAAGCGCGCACCCGAACTCGAGGCGCAGTTTGAGCAGTACATCGATTCTCTCACCGACAGGTCTTCACCGAACTTCCGCCACTGGATGGAGTCCGATGAACAGGGAGAAAAGTACGGCCTGGCGCAACAGGATCTCGATACAATCACGCACTGGCTCGAATCCCACGGGTTCAAGGTAGGCTATGTCTATCCCAACCGCCAGGTCATCGACTTCTCCGGTACCGCCGGCCA
This sequence comes from uncultured Acidobacteriota bacterium, assembly GCA_963717205.1. Taxonomy (GTDB): domain Bacteria; phylum Acidobacteriota; class Terriglobia; order Terriglobales; family Acidobacteriaceae; genus Sulfotelmatobacter. The sequence goes on from CAVQVP010000007.1 coordinate 450,323, forward strand.
GATTCGCGAAGCTTTCCATACGGACATTCACACGCTGCAGGTGAAGGGTGAGGAGCACTTCGCCAACATGAGCAATCCCAAAATTCCGGCAGCCCTCGCTCCTGCGGTGGTGGGCGTGGTTTCAATGCATAACTTCAAAGCCCCACCCCAGATCCTACATCGTACGCAGTACACTTTTTCCGGCTGCGGGTCAGACTGCTACGCTCTCGTTCCCGCAGACTTCCAGACCATCTACAACTTGACTCCTCTCTATACCGCCGGCATTGACGGTCAAGGCCAGACCGTGGTTGTGGTCGAGGATTCGGACGCCTTCGACAACGACTGGGCCACCTATCGAACCAAGTTCGGCCTCGCAAAGTACGGCGGCACCATGACAACGGAACATCCCGACAAGGCTGGAAACTGCACCGATCCAGGAACCAACGCAGCCGACGATGAAGCAGACTTGGACGTGCAAATGGTAACGGCGATTGCGCCGGGCGCCCATGTGATATTGGCATCGTGCAAAGACGGCAGCACTCTCGCCACCATCGGACCTCTCTTGGCGGTTGAGAACATAATCGCTGCCGGGAGTCCTCCGGCGGTTATAAGCATGAGCTACGGTCTTTGCGAAGCGTTCACCGGCGCCACGGCCAATGCCGCTTTTAACTCCGCGTTTCAATCGGCGGCGGCGGCGGGCGTCTCGGTGTTCGCTTCTTCCGGTGACCATGCGTCGTCGTTCTGCGCGGACCTCTTCAGCGGTGGGAATAATTTTGCCTACCCTGGAATTGGCGTTACCGGTTGGGGTGAGAGCGTCTATAACGTGTCGGTGGGTGGAACTGACTTCGAAGACCTTTATAACGCCATCGAAGGCGGCGCGCCCCAAAGCACTTATTGGAGCTCCACTAACTCGTCCACCTTCGGCTCAGCCAAGTCCTACATCCCGGAGATTCCCTGGAACGATTCCTGCGCCAGCTATCTGATTGCCAAGGCAGAAGGTTTCACGCAGACCTATGGTTCGACTGGCTTTTGCAACAGTGCAACGGGGGAAGCGGATTTCCTGAGTACTGTTGGCGGCGGCGGTGGTCCCAGCAACTGCGCCACGGGCGCCGCAAACCCCAGCTATCTTTTCATCGAAAACACAACCTGCAAAGGCTATGCTAAACCGGTCTGGCAAAAGGGCATCTTCGGCAATCCGTCGGACGGCGTACGCGACGTCCCGGATGTATCGCTGTTTGCCAGCAATGGCGTGTGGGGACACTACATCATCATTTGTGATTCCGACACCACGAACGGTGGGACATCGTGCGCTGGGGCTCCCAGCACCTGGACCGGTATTGGTGGTACGTCCGCCTCTGCGCCGGTTATGGCCAGCATTCAGGCTCTGGTTAACCAGAAACATAAGATTCGCGCAGGCAATCCGAATCCCACGTATTATTCCATTGCCAAGAGCGAATTCGGCGCAGCCGGCAACAGTTCTTGCTACTCCATCAACCAAAAACCCGGCGTAGCGTCGACTTGTGTCTTCTACGACGTCACCCAGGGCGACAACAATATCCCCTGCGTCCATAACGGAAGCGTCTTCAAAGCGGATTGCTATTTGCCGTCGGGGACCTATGGCGCACTGGGCACGCAATCCATTACCAGCCTCACTCTGAAGACGGGCGGGTCCGGTTACACGAGCACGCCTACCTGCACCATCATGCAGCCCGCCAACAAGTCGGCCTATCATTCACCCACTGGCACGACTCTTTACGCTGGCGGAACCACAGCCACATGCACCGCGACCATCAACACAAGCACCAAGGTGGTGACTGCTGTAACTCTGAAGACCAAGGGTCAGGGCTACACCGGCGTTCCTATCTGTACCATTTCCGGTGGCGGGGGAACGGGTGCGACCTGTATGGCGGTGATTTCGCCGACTACCGTCGACGCAACCGCCTACCAGCCAGCATTCGGCGCCACACCGGGTTGGGACATGGCAACCGGAATCGGCAGTGTGAATGCAACGAACCTGGTGAACGATACGGCCTGGTAGGCTGCCACAAACAAGCCGTGGTAGCGTCGACACGTCGTTGCGATTTCAACTGAGACGGTCGCAGGCGGTCTGGCTTTCGAGATAATTCGGAAGCAGACCGCCTTCCTGCTATCAGAAACGGTCATTCCAGAGGCTCCAACCGACCGAGGCCAAGCTAAAATGCACACTGACAGACGGAACGGTCATCGTGCATTAAGTAATTTAGATTGTGTTACATTGAAAGAAAGTGGGCGCGTAGCTCAGTTGGTAGAGCAATGCCCTTTTAAGGCATGGGTCGCAGGTTCGAGTCCTGCCGCGCTCACCAAAATCTCAAAGTACTTAGCCGATTTTCGGCAGGGCTGATTTCGGGCACCCCCGACACCCAGAGCAACCGAGACTCTAGTTTCTACGCCGTTGCGAGTAACACTCCGCGCCTTCAATTTCTCCGGGAATTCCGATGGAAGCAGCCTCTGCACGACCTTCCTGTGGGCTTCCTGCTGATCGGCTGAAACCGCCTGTGCGTAAAGCTCCAGCGTAATCTTTGGGTAGTGTGTCGAGCTATGACTTTGCGACCTTGACAATTTCCCCGTTTGAGATCAGCAATGTCGCTAGCGACCGGCGTAGCGTGTGCCATTCGATGAGCAAGAGCCCGTTGGATGTGAAGCTATTTTTTGCCCATACAAACGGCACCCTCAGGGATTCCCGCAAAAAGGCCGGAGCCCGGGCCTTTTGGCCCGGGCCGGAATGGAAGGAATAATGGCAGGAAATTGAGGCGGGACTTTGAGGTGGGACTGAGGCAGAACTGATAGATACCGTCGACTCACGCTCCGGACTTGCGGTTTTGTCCGTTTGGGAGCGTCACTGCATGTGACCGCCCCTCTTGGTGAATTTGCCGAGAATAAACTCCTGAGCCAGGCTGGCGCCGATCCGTTCCGCGGTTCCGATTGCGAAATTTCCAAAGACAAGGCCAACGCCGCGATTCGCCTGCGGAAAATAAAGATTTGAGAGGCTGGCTGCCGCCAGGTCACCGCCTAGGCTGGAGTAGTTTGGCATTGATTTTCCGCTGTCACTTCGGGCGACAAATGGGCTGAACATCGCATGCCGGATTCGAGAGCCGGTTGTGCCAGTCCCTTGATAGAAGTAACGGGGATCTTGGTGAAGCAAGGACGGCAGTATGGCGCCGCCGATCATAATGTCAGTGAAACCATCGGCCGCAGTTGCGCCGATGCGGTCACCATAGGCACCCCACCCTTGACCGTACTTGGGACTATTTGCCGCCTGCCGGATACTGGCCATGCCAAGAACCCCGACAGTAGTAACCGGATCTACAGACACCTTGAGTGCAAGCTGAAATTTCATCTTCGCGGTAAGAGGTGCAGGATTCTTTTCGTAAGAGACATAGAAGTTCGGCACGATGCCCAAGACCCGCTGATGTTCCTCCGCCTTGAACTGCTCGGTCGCGACCTGCACTGGATCGTACGTGACCTGGACTTGCTTGAGCTCCGTTCGAACCCGCATTTGAACACCAGTGACAATTTTGAACTGCCCTGGTTCGAGCGTGATGCCGGACGAGTTCCAATCGGCAAAATCCTGGGCAGCAATGGTGATCTGGTATGGCACTCCAGGTGGCACGTCGCGGAACTCGAAGGATCCACCTTCCGCTGTAGTGACGGTGCGGCGATCATCGCTATCAAGGTTTTTCAGCTCAACCCTCGCATTGGGTACAGGATCACCATTGACATCGATTGCCGTGCCAACGATGATTCCCGACTTCAGCTCTGGTTTTGCATTCTGTCCAAACAGGCACACGGGAGCTACTAAGGTCAATGCGATCGTGCTCGCTAAACAAATTCGGGATAGGTTTGACATAGGTTTTTGGTCTGCGGAGAACAGTGCAAATGGCTTGCCATCTGGAAACCATTGAAAAGGAAAGAACATTGAGCGCCAGAATCACACTGCATGCTCAGCAAAATGACGAACCTTGAGCAAGAGCCAAGCGTGACGCGATTGATAGGTAGGTCCAGGCGCAACCCCGTTGCAGTGTTGAAGTGATGGCGGCCGTTCATAGGAGTGACATAAACACGGGATCCCGTTCATAGCGATACTCAAACGATTGAGTGAAGGCAACACGGTCTTTTACGATCGGACCGGAGAATGTGATCCGGGGCGAGAACGCCGCAAGGCCCATAATCGAACCGTCGATCCTCCGCAAACGCGGAAGCAGGTTCTGGACGGACACGCGAAACTTGTTGAAGTCTCCCGCGCGTGTCTCCACATTCGAAACTGCGCCAGTGAATTTGCCGTACTCGGGATCGTACGGGGTCGAGAGGACGTGTACGGACGACACGACGTCAATGGGAATGTTGATTGCGGCTGTGCCTGTCGCTGGATCGGTCACATCGGCGCTGTTGACAAGCGATCCGTTCTGAGAGGTTCGAGCGCCTTTCATGTTGATCAAGCCATTCGGGCCACGAACCACGCCAGGAATCAGCGGGAGTAGACTTTGGAACTGTTCGTCAATGTTTGGCATGTTCCGGACGGCAGATTCGCCCACTGTATTTGTTCCAGAAGGCTCTTTTATGTCAGCCGGTTCTGCGCTGGCCGTTACGGTGGTCGATTCCGTTGCGGCTTGAATCTTCATTTCGAGGGCTATTTCTGAGACCGTTGCGGCTGTGACTACGACATTCTGTATGGCAGCCAATCCGGTTGCTTCTGCGCTGATTCTGTACGAACCGGGCGGGACTGCGTTGCATGTGAACTCACCGTCATTGTCGGTTTGAACTTCAAGATGTACTGGACCGTCCAGCGAAATCTTCGCTGCAGGCACGACCGAGCGTCCTCCGTCTGCATCGGGCGTGAACACCACGCCCTGAACCGTTCCAGTTGCCGGGCCTGTGCCCTGACCCAGGGCGCCAATAGTAAGCAACCCGATGGCGAATGCGATTTTTGCGAATCTTCGGATCATGCCGATTTGCTCGCTGCCCTTGGTCCCCCGTTGGGCGCCTTGTGCATATACACAACTGTGGCGCCCTGCGCGAAACAAACGTCGTCCATCAACTTCTCCGGAGTTGTCGGGTCTAGATCCGACTGGGGAGAAACTGTCGCAATTCAACGAAACGAATAGAACGAATGAGGACGTGAGTGAAACAGCTTGTGCGCACGCCACATCTCCGAACTCCGATCGGAATTTCAGTCCCTGTCACCCTGAGACAAGGCACGCCTCGTGCCAAATGTGGTGTTCGAGTAAGTGATTGAAATGTAAAGGGGATGGCCCGAGGTACTTCACGAGTGTCGAATGAGTGTCAAATGACTGTCGAACGTGTTGAAATGGTGACAGACATAAATTTTGGGTTACGAAGTTCATCGGTCATTTCTGTCGAATATCGACGCAAGGGAACAGTGCAACCGGCTCTCCATCCGGAAACCGTTCAAAGAAAAGAGAAGTGAGCATCAGAATCGTGCAGCACTCTCAGCAAAATGACGAACCATGAGCGAGAGTCCACGCTCCGCCCCTTACAACTGCAAATGACTGCTGCCGGGCTGGCAAATGCCAAGTGACTTGACCAACGAACATGGGGCGATGATGTAGGTCGGGAATGTGGGGTGCTGTGGAGGGTTTCGGGGAGATGATGTACGGCGAGCTTGCAGACGGATTTACGGCTGGGCCTTCGCGGTCGGCTCCTGGGCCGCAGTTCGGCAGTCCGGCGTTAAAACAGAAGGCGAATTTCCGTTTCTCTGAATCAACTGAGAACTGGCTTCGTCGATTTCCAGTGGGACAATTCGGCGCAGCTCGCTGTCTTCCGCTTCTGAGCCCGTCGTCACCCAGTACTTGCTGGTTCGGTGAACTGGAATCGGAACTCCCGGTGCTCCGATCATGCCGATCGAGTACACGTGCACATCATTCCAGAATCCACTTTGAGTAGACACTCCAGCTTGTTTCACCGCCGCCAATTGGTCCGCGTAGTCAACTGCGATTCGCGAGTACTGCTGGCACTGCCGGTCTGTAAGGGATCCTTCGTGGAGTTGGACGAAGCGTTTCGCATAAGCGAAATGAACAGCATGGTCTGCGAATTCGTCCACTAGTAGCCAGTACTTCTCGCTGCCGCGCGGCGGAAGTGATTCTCGTTCCGCTGGTTGGGTTTGCGCGCCGGCTATTACCGAGGCACCGAGGATTAACAACATCTTCAAAAACCTACAAATCATCGATTTTGAAAGCATGGCATTGTTGCCGCGTTCAGCTCTGTTTTGTCTGCGTGCCACCTGCTGAGCACCACTAGGCGGCTCGACCACCTGGCACTAATTCCAAGCTCGACATAGTGGTCCAGAACGAACCGATGGGAGTGGAAACGAATTCCTGGACCAGATAACGAGCCGTCCTTGAATTCTGGTTGATCTGCTCCCAGCGTTGCCGACGTTGAGGTGGTTTCGGATTGCGCCAAACAATCTCTAATGCTGCCGTTTGCGTCATTGTCGTTCTCCTTTTTGTTGAACACCGACGCAAGAGAACCTTGCACGCGGCTCTCCATTTGGAAATCAATGAAAGAAAAAAAGTGAGCACCAGAAGTGCGCCGCATGCTCAGCAAAATGACGAACCATGAGCGCGAGGCAAAAGGGGGGACTATTTATAAGGTGGGTTGCTTCTGCCCGTACTTATCGATGCCCAATCGCCGGATCTTCGATTCCAGCGTCTGGCGTGGTATCCCGAGTTTCGCGGGTTTCGTGCACTCCCTGGGGAGCAAACAGTCATGCCGCATCAATCTTTGAAATCTACATTTGTCGTTGCAGCGAATCCAGTTCGGTGCGACACGTGTCGCTGAACTGCATCAACGGATCTTCTCCATTCGCGGCCTGAGATTCAATCTGCTCGGCTGTCAGGTTGGGTTGTGGATACGTGCTCACAATAGTCTTTATGACCTGTTCAGCTTCTTGCAGAACGGGCTCCGACGAACTGAGCCGAATGCGGCTCAGCAGCGCGTAAACGGGTAAAAGTTTCTGAAGGTCGCTGGCATTGTGCTGCATGGCGTCGACCAGCAAGCGCGCGCTTTCACCAATGAAGTCGGAATACAACTCCTCCCGTCGCGCAATCTGCTTTCCCAACAAGTCGCGCCGGTCCTGATGTCTCGCTGTGATCCACGTCCCGACGGCCGAGCCCAATGCGCCCACCAGCGAACCAGCGATAGCCGCTAGGGCAGTGATCATCGGCGAATTCATAAGGCTCCGAATGTATCTGCTCCTTAATTGCCTGGCCGATGTCGTCGGCATGCCGGATTCGCGATTCGTACGTTCCGGCTACGCTAGAGTGACATTCGTTAAACCACTGATGCGCAAAGATCGCGCATTCGGTTTACAAATCGAAACAGGACTTCGACGCGCAGCGGTCGTCTGCCGTACAACAACTACAGAATGCTTTCATGGTGAACGTGTTCGAATAGTTTGCTATTGTCTCGATAGTCGACGTGCACTCCGACGAGCACTGGGCCCGGCGTATCGAAGGCTCTCTTCAAAGTCGGCAGAATTTCCTCAGGGCGCTGGATTTGTAGTGCGGTCGCACCAAATGCTTCCGCGTACTTCAAGTAGTCGACGGGACCGAAATCGACTCCAGAAGTGCGCTTGTATTTGATCCGTTCCTGTGTGCCAACCATGTCGTAGTGGCCGTCGATCCAGATCATGTGAACAAGATGGGAGTTCAATCGGACCGCTGTTTCCAATTCAGTTGCGGAGAATAGGAAGCCTCCGTCCCCGGAAATCGACAGCACCTTTTCACCAGGGCGCACGATACTGGCTGCGATCGCCCAGGGCAGGGCTACGCCCAGCGTTTGCTGACCGTTCGTAATCAGAAATTGGCGGGCGCGAAAGCTGAACAGATAACGGCATAGATAGAGGCTGAAGCTGCCCATATCCGAGCACACAGTAACGTCAGGCGTGAGAATCTTCTGCAATTCGCTAATAAGACGAAGAGGATGGATGGGAATACCCGATTTCGCCGCTGCCTCAGACATCAACCGTTTTCGATCCTGCGCGATCGTGTGCAGCAATACAGCGGCTTCATCAGCGAGGCGCGGACGATGGAGAAGCTGCGACAACGCATCGAGGGTTTCTTCAATATTCCCAACCAACTCGACCGCAGGAGAGTAGTCATTTTCAATGTTCGCTGGTACGACATCGACGTGAATAATTGGGCGTGTCTTCCCGTTGTTCCAAATAGAGGGCCAATATTCAACCGCGTCATAACCAATCGTGACAATAACATCGCCCGAGTCGAGCAACGCATCTGCTGGTTGATTCGCTAATTGCCCAACGCGACCGCCGAAGGATGGAAATTCGTGTTGAGACAGGGCTCCGGCGGCTTGAAACGTTCCGACTACAGGCAACATTGTGGTGCTTACCAGGTGGCGAATCGCTTCGGCGAATTGTGGTTTGCTGGCCATCAACCCGAGCAGAATCACGGGCGATTTCGCCGAATTGATCAGCCGAGCAGCCTCCGCAATCGATTGTTTCGAAGCCGGCCCGGCGCCAACAAATGAGGAGAGATGAATGGGCTTGCATTTGGCCTCGGCAGTTGCGACGTCCGTCGGAATGCTTACGAATGCTGCACCGGGACGGTCGGTTTCGGCTGCGCGAAATGCGGCCGACAGCACCTCTGCGGTAGACGCAGGAGAATCAATCTCCGCGGCATACTTCGTTACTGGACGGCAGAGGCTTACCGAATCGAGCGTCTGGTGAAGAGACTTCAGCCGGTCCGCAACCGCAACAGACCCTCCCAACGCCACGAGCGGGTCGCCTTCAGAAGTCGCAGTCACAAGTCCTGTTGCGAGGTTAGAAACTCCGGGACCAGAGGTAACAATTGCGACACCTGCTTTCCCGGTCAGCCGGCCTATGCCACCCGCAATGAAGGCAGCATTCTGCTCGTGACGGCAGACCACGGTCTTTATGCTGGAATCGCGAAGGCGGTCGAAGACTTTATCAATCTTTGCGCCGGGCACACCGAAAACGTGCGTTACACCCTGCGCTTCCAGCGTCTCGACGATCACATCGGCGCCGGTCTTTGCGTCGACGGTCACGTCAAAATGAGGATCTGCCAATTGCTGAACTGTAGCCATTTACTTGTCCTTTTCTCGAGGAAGTCACTCCGCTTTTGCAAGATCGGAGGTTGGGTCTTTATCGAAATTCGTCGTCAAGAAAGATCCCGTTTCCGGCAATCGCACGCTGTATTCAGAAACGGTCTGAATGCTTGCACGAAGTTGTCGCGCAGAACAATTCAGTACATGGCCGCCCTTCGTACGGTCACTAGAAATAAAGTGGAAGTGATACCCCGGTACGCTGAACGAACGCGAATATCGCGGCGACCAAATGCAGACGAGCGTCCCCTCGAGATCTTGAAAGTGGAACTCGAATTCGGTCTTCGATGCATCCAGCAACCGAGTGCCGTTTGGAACGGGATGTACTGCACGCGCGTGAACGGCCTGGAAGACGCCCTCGAGTCGCAAAGCATAAAAGAGATTGTCAGATTGGCGGTGTCGATCACATGCCGCCTCGAGTTCCTGCAGGCTGGCGAATCGTCCAATTTCAAAGCTGGAGTCCTCATGGAAGTGCGTTACGGCGGCGAAGGGAACCAGGAAATCGTCGGAGCGAAGCCGCACTTCACCCGCAATCTGGTAGATCAGGCCGTCGAGAACGACCATCTCGCCACCGAGGGCTTCGAACGTCCCCAAGCCAAAGTCACCGTGCTCCAGAAGAGTCGAGGAAAAAACTGAACCGGAGTAAACTCCTTCCACAAGGGCTGATGATGTCGAAATCTGGTACAGATTGCGACTCATCTGCCGACCAGTTGCTGTTTTGCAGCGCCAACAATGTGATCTGGCTCGAATCCAAACTTTTTTTGCAGTTCCTTCAGCGGAGCCGAAGCGCCAAAAGTATTCATGCCGATAACGCGGCCGGAATCACCAACGTATCGATCCCATCCCAGAATTGAGCCCTGTTCCACCGCTACCCGCGCTTTCACGTTGGGCGGGAGAACGCTGTCGCGGTAGGCCTGAGTCTGGTGCTCGAAAATTTCCCAAGAGGGCATGGACACTACGCGCGAGCGAATGCCTTCCGCGACTAGGGTCTCGTGGGCAGCAACTGCGAGACTAAGCTCGCTGCCGGTAGCGATGATGATCACGTCTGGATTTTCACCGGGAGCGTCCGCGAGCACATAGGCTCCCTTCGCGACGCCGGAAGCCGGAGCATACTTGTTGCGATCGAGCGTCGGTAAAGGCTGACGCGACAACGCAAGCACCGCGGGCTGGTGCCGCAGCTGCATGATGAAGCGGTATGCCTCGACTACTTCGTTGGCATCTCCCGGGCGCAGTGTGATCAGTCCCGGAATCGCCCGCAATGATATGAGGTGCTCGATCGGCTGGTGCGTGGGACCATCCTCACCATCGCCCATGGCGTCATGTGTGAAAACGAAGATAGATGGCAACTCCATCAGCGACGCCAAACGAATCGCGGGCCGGGCATAGTCACTGAATATGAAGAATGACGCGCCAAAAGCCCGTACCTTTGAAAGGTTAAGTCCGTTGACGATTGCAGCCATCGCGTGCTCGCGAATGCCAAAGTGTAGGGTTTTTCCCTCCGGGGTGTCAGCCTGGAAATCTCCCGCCCCTGGGTATGTAAAGAGCGTTTTGTTCGACGGACCGAGGTCGGCAGATCCGCCAAGGAACCACGGAACATTCTGCGCAAGCAGGTTCAGCACTTTTCCTGAGGCATCGCGGCCAGCGACACCCTTTGCGTCGGCAGGAAAGATGGGAAGGTTGCGGTCCCATCCTGTCGGAAGCTCACGCTTCTGCATCAACTCAACTTCGACTGCGAGGTCTGGATATTGAGTGCGGTACGACTCAAAAAGTTCTGCCCACTTCTGTCGGGCATCACCGCCACGTTTGCCGATCCCTTCTTTAAAGTAGTCGTATACGCCGTCGGGGACAAAGAACTTCTTATCTTCGGGAAATCCATAGGCTTTCTTGCACAACCGAACTTCCTCTTCTCCGAGCGGCTCTCCATGGGCGGCGGCCGTGTCCTGCTTATGCGGTGAACCGTATCCGATATGACTGTCGAGAACAATGAATGTGGGGCGGCCTTTCGTCTTGCGAAAGACCTCGAGCGCTTGTTCGATGCGCTGAATGTCGTTAGCATCGCCGACGCGCAGGACATTCCATCCATATGCAATGAATCGCGTCTGAACGTCTTCGGTGAACGCGATGCGCGTATTGCCTTCGATGCTGATGTGATTGTTGTCGTAAATCCAGCACAGATTGTCGAGTCCGAGATGTCCGGCCAGGGATGCAGCCTCCGATGCAATACCTTCCATCAGGCACCCATCACCACAAACCGTATAAACGTTGTAGTTGAACATCTCGAATCCCGGCCGATTGTAGCGGTGGGCGAGCCATTTCTCCGCGATTGCCATGCCAACGCTCGTGGCCGCACCCTGCCCGAGTGGGCCAGTCGTGGTCTCAACACCCGAAACCCAGTGGTATTCGGGATGCCCGGGAGCCTTGCTGTTGAGTTGGCGGAAGTGGCGAATATCGTCGAGCGTGACCGAAGGCTGCCCCAATGTTTCGTAGTCGCCATTCACGGCTTGAACGCCGGTGAGATGAAGCGCCGACCAGAGCAACATCGAGGCATGGCCGTTCGACAGCACGAAGCGATCGCGATTGGGCCAGATCGGGTCCTGCGGATCGAATTTGAGGACACGATTCCATATCGTATAGACGAGCGGTGCGAGCGCCATTGGCGTTCCGGGGTGCCCGGAGTTGGCCTGCTGCACGGCATCGATGGAAAGCGTGCGAATCGTGTTGATGCACAACTGATCGAGTTGTGCGGCGCTCAGATTCTCAACTGGAGCTGTTGCGGTACTCATGACTGCCTCCGTAGTAAGGATTCAAATTCGGTTTCTCACAGCTATGCCAGAATTGCCGAAGTCTCGGCTCCGAGTTCGCTGGGGGCTTTCTTTTCAAGTGCGGCAACTTTGCTCAGACGTCTCAGGTGGCGTTCGGCCTGGCTGAACCCAGCTGCCAGAAAAGTTTCGACAAGATCCCAGGCCACCATGGTCCCCATGACGCGGCCACCGAGACAAATAATGTTCATGTGATCGTCCTCGACCCCTTGCCGAGCCGAGAAGTGATCATTGATCAAAGCGGCGCGGACTCCCGGAACTTTGTTGGCGCAGACTGAAGCACCCACCCCGCTTCCGCAAACAGCAACCCCGCGCTCTACCGTGCCTGACGCCACTGCCCGCGCCAACGGAGTGACGAAATCCGGGTAGTCGTCGCCTGGCTCAAGCCGGTTTGCGCCGAAGTCAACAATGTCATGACCTGCCGCGGTCAGCCGGTTGCGAAGGTCCTGTTTCAATCCAAACCCGCCGTGATCGGCGGCGATTCCAATGCGCATGTTCTCTCCTTTATCATCAGGTCGCAGAATAATCCGGCGTCACTCCAGATAAGCCGCGTTCCCTCAAGCCACTTCTGGCTTCGATTCCTTAACAACTTGGCCGGCGGCAGCAAGATCTGCTAAAACCACCGCATGATCCCTGCTAACGCGGCCGGCTGGAATGGAAACATCTCCAGCGTGCAGGCGAGCGAGCATTTCAGCTTTTTCGGCTCCAGTCGCTAACCAAAGCACGCGCCGGGAGCGATTAATAATCGGATAGGTCAGCGTCATACGTCGCCGGTTCTGGTAGATTCCCGTGAGTGCAACGTCTGCATTTTTCACGTCGAGGACCGGGTCTCTAGGTACCAATGACGCGGTGTGGCCGTCGGGCCCGAGTCCCAAGTGAACGAGGTCGAGCACAGGCGGTGAGCCTGCGATTGTTTCCAAGATCAGCGCATACCGCGCGCAAGCGGCTTCAATATCCCCCGATCCCACCGGCATAGCGTAGATTTGCTCGGGGCGTAAAGGTGCATTCGCTAGCAAACTTTCACGTAAATGAGTGAGGTTCCTGTCGGGATCGCCCTCGGGTGCGACTCTTTCGTCCACCTGAACGACATGTACGCCCTTCCACGGCATATTTTCCCGCGCGAGATCGCGAAGCATGATCCACGGGGTTTTGCCCCCACTCACTGCCATGACAAATTTGCCGCGAGCAGCAACCGCATCTCGCGCTTCTTTAGCGATGAGCTTCGCAGCTTCGCGGGCGACGGCGTCGGCATCGGCATAGACTTTGACTCTCATCAGGCTGCCTCACTTGCGACTGCGAATGCTTTCTTTTCGCCGGGATTGCTCCAGCCCCCGGTTGGCGCCACTGCATCAACTTCCTGCGGGCCCCAGGTGTTGGGAGCGTACTGGTAAACCGGAGTGTTCTTCTTCAGCACCGGCTCCACGATCCGCCATGCTTCTTCGACGTAGTCTTCGCGGGCGAACAACGTACTATCCCCATCCGTTGCTGCTCCGAGCACGCGTTCATACGCGTCCATCTCATCAGCGCGTGGAGAATGGTTGGCTATCATCTCGCTGGCCTCGAGCGCGAGCCCTTCAGCGTTAGCAGCTAGGTTCATCATCCCCATCGCGATGGTGATTTCTGGACTCAATCGGAGGCGAAGGTGGTTTTCGACCAACTGCCTGTCGGGAATCAAGGTCGGCGGCTTGCGAAACTTAGCGACGATCTCAGTGCAAGTCGTCGGCAAACACTTGCCGGCGCGAATGTAGAACGGCACACCTTTCCAGCGCCAGGAATTGATTTCCAGTTTCACCGCAGCGAAGGTTTCGGTCTGCGAATTTTTCGCTACGCCGTTTTCATCGCGGTAGCCGCGGAACTGGGCGCGAACCAGGTTATTCTCCTCAATGGGTGGGATCGCTTTCAGCACTTTTACTTTCTCATCGCGAAGCGACTCGCTGTCCAATCCGACGGGCGGCTCCATAGCGAGATTTGACAACACCTGAAACAAATGGTTCTGGACCACGTCGCGGATGGTCCCCGTCTGATCGTAAAACCCTCCGCGGCCCTGTACCCCGAAGTCCTCCGCCATCGTGATCTCGACGCTCTCGATGTGGTTGCGGTTCCAAAAAGATTCCACAAAAGTGTTGGCGAAGCGGAACGCCAACACGTTGTTGACTGCTCGCTTGCCAAGATAATGGTCAATACGGAAGATGTCAGCTTCGTCGAAGGTCCCAAGCAGAACCTTGTTCAGTTCCCGTGCAGATGCCAGATCATGCCCGAATGGTTTCTCTACGATGACCCGCGCGCCTTTGCCGCAGTTCGATTCGGCCAGATGCCGGACCACGGTTTCAAACAGAACCGGCGGGATTGCCAGATAATGTGCCGGGCGTTTGGAATCTTTGAGTTCCTTCCGAAGCGCGGTGAAGGTTGCTGGATCCTGATAGTCGCCGTCCACGTAGCGCAACAAGCCGATCAACTTTTCGAAAGCGGCAGGATCAAGCCCACCATGTTTCTCCAGGCTGTCTTTGGCGCGAGCGCGAAGTTGATCGAGATTCCATCCAGCTTTGGCGACCCCGACCACGGGAACGTTGAGGTGCCCCCGCTTTACCATCGCTTGCAGCGACGGGAAAATCTTTTTGTACGCAAGATCGCCGGTGGCGCCGAAGAAAACGAGCGCGTCTGATTGAACACTGGTCATGAATATCTCTCCTTTATGCAGCCTCAGATTTTTCTTTCGGTTTTTCCAAATGTCCGCCGAATTCGAAACGCATCGCGGACAGGAGTTTGTCGGCATAGTCGGCTTCGCCGCGTGAGCTGAAACGCTCGTACAGCGAAGCGGTGAGCACCGGAGTCGGAACCGCTTCGTCGATTGCGGCTTTGATCGTCCAGCGTCCTTCACCGGAGTCGGACACGCGGCCCGCAAACTTCGAAAGCCCGGGATCCTGAATCAAGGCGGTTGCAGTCAGGTCTAGCAGCCACGATGCGATCACGCTGCCGCGGCGCCACACTTCGGCGATGTCCCGCAGATTGAAGTCATACTGGTAGTGCTCGGGGTCGCGCAAGGGAGTGGTCTCGGCATCAATTTTCTCTTGCCGCTTTCCAACGTTT
The DNA here is from genome assembly GCA_963717205.1 of uncultured Acidobacteriota bacterium. GTDB lineage: Bacteria > Acidobacteriota > Terriglobia > Terriglobales > Acidobacteriaceae > Sulfotelmatobacter. The sequence continues at coordinate 465,343 of CAVQVP010000007.1, forward strand.
GCTGAACGCAGTACCGACAACCCTTCTGCGTAGGCCGCCATGATTCCGTATTCGATACCGTTGTGCACCATTTTGACGAAGTGGCCGCCGCCATTGGGGCCGCAGTGCAGGTAGCCTTGTTCCGCGGTGCCATCGAGTTTGTCGCGTCCCGGCGTGCGTGATATGTCGCCGATTCCAGGAGCGAGTGACGAGAAAATAGGATCGAGATGCTGGACGACGCCCTTCTCGCCGCCGATCATCATGCAGTAGCCACGTTCCAGACCCCAGACGCCGCCGCTGGTGCCCACGTCCACGTAGTGAATCTTTCTTGGCGCCAGGTCTTTTGCGCGCTTAATGTCGTCGATATAGTAGGAGTTGCCACCGTCGATGAGGATGTCGTCTGCTTCGAGGTGCGGTAACAGATCGGCGATAGTCTGATCAACGACCGCCGCAGGAACCATCAACCACACTGCGCGTGGTTTCTCCAGTTTCTTCACGAAATCGATCAGCGAATCTGCTCCGATCGCCTGGTCTTTGACTAGACCGGCCACCGCTTGTTGTGACCTGTCGAACACAACGCATCTGTGTCCTTTCTTGATTAGCCGACGCACCATGTTGGCGCCCATTCTGCCGAGTCCTATCATTCCGAGTTGCATAAGTTCTCCTCTTCTGAAAATTGCGTTTGATTCACTGCGCTACCTGCATTGCCGCGTCCCGCAACGATTCCATTGCGGTCGCCACGTCTTTGTCAGCACCAAATACTGACGTACCTGCGACCAGGACATTGGCTCCTGCTGCGACTGCCATTAGAGCAGTCGCCTCATCAATTCCCCCGTCGACTTCTAACTCACAGTCGGGCTTGATCTGCTCGATCATTTGCGCCACCCGCCTGATTTTTGGCAACGTAGACCCAAGAAAATGCTGATGTCCGAAGCCCGGATTCACCGTCATGACCAGCACCTGATCGAGGTCCGGCAATATTTCTTCCAGAACCGACGCCGGAGTAGCGGGGTTAATTGCCACTCCGGCACGTTTTCCAAGAGCCTTAATACGCTGCACTGTGCGGTGCAAATTGTTGTTACCTTCCCAATGAACTAGAAACGACGTCGAGCCGGCCGCGGCAAACTCGTCGAGGAAAGAATCCGGATCGGAAATCATCAAGTGCGTCTCCAGCGGCAGACGCGTGACTCGACGGAGCGACTGCACAATCGGCGCTCCGATGGCGATGTTGGGAACGAAATGTCCGTCCATCACATCGACATGAATCCGATCAGCCCCCGCCCGCTCGGCTTCCGCAACTTGCTCACCCAGACGAGCAAAGTCGGCGGCAAGAATCGACGGAGCGAGTTTGATGACATCGTTTTGCATGTTGCGAGCGTTCTCCCTAGCTCACCGTCGCGGCAGCTTCGGTGCGTGCCTTTTCAAAGATGTTCACGAATTCTCGATAGCGGCGGGCAATCTCCGCGACAGCCGCCTCGCGGGTGATCTTCTGCGCGCGCATGTCAACCAGCGGACCCCAAAAGCTGGTGCGTCCCACAGCGAATCCGATGAAGCCATCGACCGTGGCTGCAGTGGTGAGCCACTCGCGTACCTTCTGGTCGTTCTCTCCCCGGCCGAGAATGATGCAGCCGACTTTGTCGCGGTGTCCACGACGTGCAACCGCGACAATTTTTTCGCAGTCTTCCCGACGGTCGAGTCCCTCGATCTTCCAGACATCTGGCTCGACTCCTGCATCCTGCAGCTGCGTTATGGTCTTAGCCATGAGACTGGGACGAAGATGCAAGTCGTAGGCCTTCTTATCTCCGCTGACCTGGTCGAGTTGCGACTTTTCTGCGGGGACCAGCAACTCGAACATAAACTTGCTTCGACCGCCAGCGTGTAGGTAGTCCGATAGCTTTCTGAGTCGGTTAGCCTGGCGCTGATTCAGAGCGCGATCACCCTCGGGGTTGTAGCGAACCAGGACTTTGCAGAAAGTTGGTTGGAAAGTCTCAATGTGTTTGGCGAATTCCTTGCCGTATTGAAAGTCGAACTCTTCCTGACCACTCTTCTCGGCCGGGCAGGCAGTTGTGTAACCCTGCGCCGCGGCATCGCGAAGGATGGCAGCGCCGAATTGCTCGTCAACCAGGATTCCGGCCTTCCGCTCGGGCACTCCGGCTTTGAGCGCGGCGTTAAAGCCATCGTAAATGACTTGCTTGGCGGCGGCGATCTCTGCCGTCTGTGCGGAGGTCAGTGCGCCGGGCCAACCAAACATTTTGGTCTGGAACGATCCCCGGTGGTCGAAGGGCAAGATGTATAAAGGCTCGTTAAAGCCGATGGTTGTCATTGCGACTCCTTGAGTTTGCGATAGCGACGAATCAATGTATTGGTCGAGCTGTCGTGATTCAGGACGGGCTCAGCCGGGTTCTCGAGTTCTGGAATGATGCGCTGCGCAAGGACCTTGCCTAGCTCAACTCCCCACTGATCGAACGAATCAATGTTCCAGACCACGCCTTGTGTGAACACGGAGTGCTCGTAAAGCGCAACAAGCTCGCCCAGTGTCTCGGGCGTCAGCCGCTCGACCAATATCGTGTTCGATGGACGGTTGCCTTCAAAGACGCGATGCGGCACAAGCCAGTCCGGAGTGCCCTCCGCTTTCACTTGCTCTGGCGTCTTGCCAAATGCGAGCGCTTCCGTTTGAGCGAAAACATTGGCGAGCAGCATGTCATGATGGCGGCCCAGCGGATTTAAGGCCTTTCCAAATCCAATGAAGTCGCAGGGAATCAGGCGCGTGCCTTGATGGATCAGCTGATAGAAAGAATGTTGACCGTTGGTCCCAGGTTCACCCCAGTAGATAGGGCCTGTGTCTTTGTTGACTGCTTTCCCATCGAGCGTGACGTGCTTCCCATTGCTCTCCATCGTCAGTTGCTGCAAATAGGCGGGAAAGCGTTTCAGGTACTGTTCGTAGGGCAATACAGCGACCGTCTCCGCGCCGAGAAAGTCGTTGTTCCACACCGCTAGCAGGCCCATGAGAACCGGCAGATTGGCCTCAAATGGAGCCGTGCGGAAGTGCTCATCCATTTCGTGAAAGCCGCTCAGCATTGCGCGGAAGTTTTCGGGACCGACCGCAATCATGGTCGAAAGGCCAATCGCCGAGTCCATGGAATAGCGTCCGCCAACCCAATCCCAGAATCCGAACATGTTGGCCGTATCAATACCGAACTTCGAGACTTCCGCAGCATTGGTCGAAACCGCGACAAAATGCTTTGCCACTGACTCTTCATCGCCTCCCAGTCCGGACAGCGACCAGGCGCGAGCGGTATGAGCATTCGTCATGGTTTCGAGAGTGGTAAAAGTCTTTGACGAGACGATGAATAGCGTCTCCGCTGGATCGAGATTCTCGACCGCCTCGGCGAAGTCCGTTCCATCCACATTCGAGACAAAGCGAAAGGTCATCGAGCGTTCCGAGTAGTGTTTGAGCGCCTCGTATGCCATGACCGGACCAAGGTCGGAGCCGCCGATTCCGATGTTTATGACATTCCGAATGCGTTTTCCCGTGTGCCCCTTCCACTCGCCATTGCGCAGACGATTGGAGAAGTCAGCCATCCGGTCGAGCACAGCGTGGACTTCGGGCACGACATTCTTTCCATCCACAAAGATCGATTCATCTTTCGGAGCACGCAGAGCCACGTGCAGCACCGCTCGCTTTTCGGTGATGTTGATCTTTTCCCCGCTGAACATGGCGTCGATCCGAGCTCGCAAACCGGACTCTTCGGCAAGTTGGAGAAGGAGCTTGAGGGTCTCATCAGTAACACGATTCTTGGAGTAGTCGATGTATAGACCCACGGCCTCCACTGCCATGCGCTGCCCGCGCTTGGGGTCGTCTGCGAATAACTGCCGCAAGTGGAGCTTTGAAACTGCCTTGTAGTGCGCCGTTAGACTTTTCCACGCGGATTGTTTGATCGCTCGTTTCTTTACTTGCGGTTGAGGGCTTGCTGCCATTCTGATCTCCTTTTCATTCTTTCTATTACCATCTCGTCACGCGAACTAAACAGGCGCGAGGGATGCTTTTGCTTCTTCGCGGTTTTTGAGCTTGTTCAGACTCTGCAGTCCGAATGCGGCAGCTCCGACAAGAGCGGCGCGTGTGGTGATGATGTGAATCGGCACCCGCTCCATTAAATCTTTGAAGCGGCCTTTTCTGATGAAAGTATGTACGAACTGCGGTTCTTGCAGCAGTTTCACGAGGTGAAGGGCAATGCCGCCAGCCAGGTACACCCCGCCCGTCGCCAGAACTTTCAGTGCAAGATTGCCGGCCTCACTTGCCAGTATTGAGACGAGCAAATCAACCGTCGCCAGGCACAATTCGCTTGGATGCTGCGGATCGAAAGCTGCCTCCACGATGGCTTTGGTGTGATCTTTGGCAGATGCAATCAATTGAGCAACTTCGGCCTGTTCCGGTATCTTCTCTTCGTCGCGTAGAAATTCGTAAATGTTGGGAACGCCGATTCCAGAACAAACGCGCTCCACTCCCACGTGTCCGAAACGAGGAAGAAGATAATGCAGCAGACGGATTTGAAGCTCGTCCGTTGGAGCAAAATCTGAGTGGCCGCCTTCGGAGCCGTGAGCTAAATACTGTGATCCATCCCAGGTCAGAAAGGATTCACCTAAACCTGTTCCTGGAGCGATGACGGCGATTGGGCCATTCGCGACCGGTTCTCCTTTGTTGATCGTGATCATGTCCTCGGCGCGTAAGGCCGGCACCGCACGAGCGACCGCTTCCAGATCGTTCATTAGGTGAGCGGCCTTCAGATTCAAGTCGTTTGCCAGCGTGCTTTCATCCAGGACCCACGGCAGGTTTGTGGTCTTCACGTGACCATTGATGACCGGGCCGGCAACATCAAATGACGCAACATCGACCGACATCTTCACTTGAGACAGAAATTCCCTGACCATGGCCTGCAAGCTGGGATAGTCGGCGCTATGAACCTCGGTCTGAGCCAAGGGTTTGTGCGGTCCGGACTCACTCGAGTAGATCGCCAAGTCTGTCTTCGTGCCGCCGATGTCACCTGCAATCAACATTGTCCACTCCCAAGTCACCTATCTAAGCTGTTGCGTATCGTTCGCTGTTTGGTTTCGATCCACTCAAGGCGTAGTACAAGATGTACAGATAGCAGATCACGGGAATGAAGAAGGCATGATGAAGTCCGATGTGGTCAGCGATGGCACCTTGAATCAAGGGAACGATTGCGCCGCCCACGATGGCCATGTTCAGAATGCCGGATCCATTTCCGGTCAAAGGGCCAAGTTCAGCCACGCCCAGACTGAAAATTGTTGGAAACATGATGGAATTGAAAAAGCCAACGGTTAGGATGCTCCACATTGCGAAGTGCCCGTGCGTGAGCATCGATAAACTAACCAGCGATGAAGTACAAATCGCAAACGTGCCGAGCAGGTGCCCGGCTCTAAACTTCCGCAACAGCCCCGCGCCGAGAAAGCGCCCGATCATCGCGCCGCCCCAGTAGAACGAAACGTAACCCGCAGCAGCTTTTGCGGACAAGCTTGCAATCTCTGTCTGACCGAAATAATTCACCAAGAAACTTCCAATGGAGACTTCTGCGCCTACATACGCAAAAATCGCGAGTGCGCCAAAAACCAGGTTGGGATGTTTCCAGACCGAATCGCCGCCGCCCTTCGCCTCAGGATTGTATTCCGCATGTGGGATCGTGGGCAGCTTTGATGTCGCGATAAGCACTGCCAGAAGGAGCAAGGCAATGCCAATCACCGTATATGGCATCTTCACTGACGCGGCTTCTTGCACACGGTATAAATGCAGCGCCGTCGGCGAAAGGGTCTTCATTTCTTCGACGGCTAGTGGCGCGGCAGCAAGGATCAGTAGTCCCCCGAGTTTAGGGGCGATCGTGGTGCCGAGCGAGTTGAATGCCTGCGTCAGGTCTAAGCGGCTCGAAGCGGTTTCCGGTTTTCCGAGCACCACCACGTAGGGGTTGGCTGCTACCTGTAAGCCGGTGATACCTGCTGCAAGTACAATCAACGCTCCCAAAAACAGCGGGAAAGAAGCGGAAGAAGCCGCCGGCAGAAACAGAAATGCGCCCACAGCCATACAGAGCAATCCCGACACCATGGTCTTCTGATAACCGATTGCATTCACGATCTTCGACCACGGAATAGAAAACAAGAAATAGCCAGAAAAGAATGCAAACTGGATTAGCATGACCCGCGCATAGCTGAGATCGAAGATTGATTTCAGATGCGGCACTAGGATGTCGTTCAAACACGTGAGAAAACCCCACATGAAAAACAGCGTGGTCACGATCGCGAGAGGGCGTGTGTAGCTTTGCGAAGGCGCACTCGCCGTCGTACTTGCCGCCGAAGCTGCTATCTCTGGAGTCGCCATTTCACTAATCTCCTACCACCACGTCTCAGCCTGTACACCGTATGTAAATCCATCGGTTCGATTCTGGAATGGGATTCCGCCTACAAATCCGCGCAATCCATCCGACCAGTTTCCGTATGTCAAAAAAGCCCGAAGCACTGGCCGGCTAAAGAACTTCCGTCCAGCCCCGATTTGCGGCGCTATCGTAAACTTGCGCAGCCAGCCGTCGTAGAGCGGGGCAACCTGGCTGTGGGTGTGATCAAATCCGCCTTCAAAAGCAAGAGAGAGACACTTGGTGAAGAAAATTTCCGGGCGAGCCCCGAATGAGACCCATTGTTGCCAGGGATGCAGAGGGTTGCCATCTTTCGTTCGCTGGTAAACGAAGATCGGCATGATCGCGAACTTATCGTTGGGCTGTAGCAAAACTTGTTCGGTGATCAAAAATTGAGCCTGGCTGTTAATAAATGGAGTAGGGTTCTCTACGACCGTACCGCTTCCGGGCGAACTGAAATTGCTGGCAACGCCGGTTCCGTACTGAATACTGAAGGCGTGGTAACCACCGTGCCACTCGAGATGTTGGAACCTGAATCCAAAGGCGTCGCCGCTGCTTGTTGGAATTACCGTGCCGGTTGGGGTCGTACCGCCCTTGCTCGTCGCGAAATCAAACCAGGCGCCGTAAAGACCCAATGGACCTTTGACGTCATACAAGCGGATATCAATGTTGCTCTTTGCGTAATTGCCGTTCTGAGTCGTAATATCAGGCCGCGCCCCGGCCAGAAAAGCTACTGCCAACTTCGAGATACCCAGCTGGACATCCTCGAGGCCTGCACCGTATCCACTAAGATCGAGCGGGTAGAAATCGTTGATTTCAACATGCTGGCGCCGGTAATACCTTTCGCCCGCCCAGAAGATCGCATCCGGTTGGCTGTCACCTAAAAAGTGGCCGCCGCGAACAAACGCCTCGCGCAATCGAAACTGGTCGTTTCCACCGGACGTAACCTGACCATTGACCACAGTTTGAGGAAAGGCGGCATAGTTCGTCGAGTCGGTGGTGTTAGCTTCGACCATAATCTCCGTTTTGACCCAGGCTTGGTCCGGGTGCTGTTCCGCGTTCAGCCAATTGTTAACGAAGATGAATTCCCCATACGTTTCCGCTTCGTTTCCCAATCGGTATTTCGCTTCTGCGCCAGGCGCCTGAAACGCGACCTGCTGTCCACCCTCGCTATTCAATCCGTATCCTGAGCGGAGATATCCGTGAAATTCGAAGGCACCCACCTGCCGCTCCAAACCCTCAATCTTGTTCTCCGCCTCCTGCAATTCGTCGTAGGTTGGCTGCAAATCCACCTGGCCCTGATACTTCGCTCCAACTTGATTGGAGTTTCCGGTGACTGCGTTCCGAGCGGCGCCCTGGGCTGCAAGTTCCGCCGCGGAGATTGCGCTTTGTCTTGTCTTGTTCTGCGTTTGCTTCTCGTTTTCGATTTGCTGCTCGAGAACTGCGATGCGCTGCTGCAGGTCTTTTGTGGTCTGTTCGTATTGTTGTTTCAGTTCCTGGAGTTGCTGCTGCAGTTCACCACCTTGTTGGGCGGATGCGCGTGTGTGCAGAAGGACGACAACCGCGACTATCGCAACCCCTTTCGAATTGAAAGCGCCGCGCATGCGTTGACTGTTAGATCTCCTAAAGCCGCGCGATACGCTCGTGCGGCACTCATGGTGGAGTGCAATCACCGTGCCGTTTCTCCGATCGCGTTGGTCAGCTCGTCCTGTGCTTGAGCGTATTCGAGTTGGGATTGCAGCAGGAGCGTCTGGGCCTCGAACTCTTGCGCGGCAGCGGCGTCGGCTTGCGAGCGCAGATAAGTGCCCTGTTGTAGCTGTTGTGCGGAGATTCGCCGGGCCTCCTGGCGCGTTGCAAGCAGTTCCTGGGAAACCGCGACCATCTGCTGCGTGCGCTCCACCTTGTTATAGGCGGTCTGCACTCGCACTTCGACTTCGTCGCTGATTCGAGCCAAATTTTCTTTGGCTTGTGCCAACTGTGCGTCACGTTCCCGGAGTGTGGCCCGTTTTTTCCCTCCGTCGAACAGGTCATACCCAAAGTGAACGCCAAAGCTCCCGAAGTTACGGGCGAGAAAAGGCACGTTTTCCTGGTAGCTGTAGCGGGCGAACGCCTCGATATCGGGTATGTACTCGCGTTTGGCCACGCGTACACCGGCCGAAGCTTTCTCCATCTCAGCCCGCGCTTCAGTGATTTCAGGCTGGGAATCCAAAGCAAGTTTTATGCATTGCTCGCGCTCGCAGCTTTCGGAGGGCGCCGGAACATTAGGATCGAGAACGATATCAGCCTTGAGCGGGAACCCCACGATATCGTTGAACTTCAACCGCAGATCCGAGAGTTGCAGCTCCGTTGTCAGCAGATCCTGTTTCGCCTGCAGTAACTGGGCTTTGCTCTCGATCAGATCTACTTCGAGTGTGCTGCCGTACTTGACCTGCTGGACCCGTTCACTTTGCTGGTCTTCGGCTGCGCGAATGCTCGCTTCGATGGCCTGGTGTTTGGACTGCACTACTAGAATGTTGTAGTAAAGCTCACGGACTTTCAGAGCCACATCGTTCTCAACTCCGCGGGCCTTTTCCCGACTCGCGTTCAGCTCCGCGCGCGCTACGTCATTTCCTGCCTTGATTTTGAACAGTTCGGTGAGCGGTTGGGTCAGCCCCGTGCCACTCGCGATGAGGTTCCTTTCGCCCTGGTTGATCGTAAACTGTCGCGGCGGAATAGCGCTATCTGCCACGACGCCCAGGCTGCCCGCAGGAATGCCGATGAACTCAGTGTCAGTGAGGTGCGTAAACTCACTGTCATTCCTGATCGTTGGCAAGTATGCGCTTCTCGCAACTTCTTTGGCATGCCGCTGTTCTTCGACATGCAGGGCCGCGATCCGCACAACGTGATTGTGCCTCAGCGCCGCCTCGACGGCTTCGTGCAGAGTTAGACTATGTGGGGCGTTCGATTCTGGCCGCTGCGCCAAGGCAAACGTTAACAGGCTGAAAAGAGAGACGAGGCCCGTCGCCCACTGACGAAACATTCGATTTCGCGGATTTTGATGAGCCGTCATAATTTCGCCTCCTGAGGCGGGTGCAGTTGTTGCTGAATTGCAGTGAGATCGCCATAATTCATGGGAGACTTGCGCAGCAGGACTATTAACATCAGCATGACCACGCACGCCCAAGCTACGAGATAAAACCCATCGTTAATGCTCAGCGTGTAAGCCTGAAGACGAACCCGGCCGCTGATGACGCCAATTGCCCGCCCTGTGGCTGCCGCAACTCCGGATGATTTCGAGAACAGTCCCGCGGCCAGCTGGTGGATGTTGGTATCCGTAATCCAGTTTCCGCTCTGTACGTGCAGGCCGAGGAGATTCGAGTGCAACTTCTCCCGTTGCGCGATGAAGTGCCCCATGTAAACGGCACCCATGTTTCCGCCAAATATCCGTACAGTGTGAAAGAAAGCGGAGAACGTCAAAATCCACTGCGGCTTCGACAACCCTCCGGAGAAAATCCCCTGCAAAATGATGGATCCGACCAGGCCAATAAACGCGAATGCCTGCCCAACTCCCATGAGTAGTTCGGTGCGGTAGTAGTTCGAGGCCGACCAGGCGCTGGTGAGATCCGCATTCAGATAACAGGCAAACGCCATGCACACAAAACCTGAGGCCATGAGGAAACGGGAATCCAGTTTATTCGCCAGTAAGAGTCCGGCAATGAGCGCGATGAGCAGCAGCGGGAGAGCGCTCCAAATAATCGCAGGGCCGATCTCATCGGCAACGAATCCCTGAATTGCCAACGACTGCGGAATCAAGATGATGGTCGACACCAGACAGAATCGAAAGAAAAACAGTGCGACACCCAGCAGGATCGTGTTCCACTGCCGAATATAGGGCACCGCGACCAGAGGATTAGGCATCCGCAGACGGCTCACGAGGGCGCAGACAACCAGGAACGCGCCTCCGAAGAACAATGCATTGAAGAGGCCGGAACGCCACCAGTCAAGCCGCTCGCCCTGATCGATGGCCGCGTAAAGCGCTGCCAGTCCCGCACTCCAGTACAGAAAACCGGCAAAGCTTGGAGTCGGGCCTGATTTCTTTGACGCCGTCGCTTTGGGAATTCCGAAGTAGATGCAAAGCATCATGAACGCCGTAATTACCGCGGAGTTCCAAAACATCCAGTGCCATGAAAGGTGCTCCCGGTACCAGCCGTATAGCGACGGCGCAATGTTGACGGCTCCGTCCACAGAGGTCGCATACAGCGCGATGGTGTAGGGAAGAAATCGAAGTGGAATGTTGCGGAGCGCAAAGGTCAGCGTCAGCGGATAGAACGTGCCTGAGGTAAGTCCAGCCAAAACCATGGCAACGATCATCAGGCTGTAACTATGGATTAACGGAGCTAGAAGACAGATCAACGTGAACGAAGTCGCAGCAAAGAACAGAATTCGCCGCGGTCCCAATAAAGCCCCGACATATACGGTAAACGGCCCGATGAACATTAGGGCAATGTTGTAGGCACTGCTGATCCACGAGCCGTCATCGAAACCAAATCCCAGACCCCCCTTGAGATCGGCGAGACCGAGCGAAATCATGCGTCCGGTAAGCGTGACTACGCCGGCGCCGATGATCACACCCAAAATCCCGAGCAGCGGACTCTTCGAGAGCTCAGCCGGCATCGCCCCAGCAGCGGATTGCGCGACTCGGATCGGGGTATTGGCTGGTACCGCAATGGTGGACGAGGCCATCATTTATTCCATCAGTGCCGTGTGCGGACAGTTACCAGTGCGGAAAGTCCGGGCCGCAACTGCGACGTGAGTGATGAGTCATCGAGCGCGATCTTGACTGGCACGCGCTGCACCACCTTGGTGAAGTTTCCTGTGGCATTATCTGGAGGAAGCAGCGCAAATTGTGAGCCGCTGGCAGGAGCAATTTCAAGCACTCTTCCCTTAACGATCTCGCCGGGATAAACGTCGACACGAATCTCCGCCGGGTCGCCGATTTTAATATTGGTTAACTGCGTCTCGCGGAAATTTGCTGCGACCCACCTGATGTTTTCCACGAACGTCATTACCTGAGTTCCGGGAGCGACCAGTTGTCCAGTCCGGACCTGCCGCTCGCCTACGGTACCGTCGGCGGGAGCAACGATGCGCGTGTACCCGAGATTTACCTGCGCGACTTCGAGCGCGGCTTCTTTGGCATGAAGGTCGGCAACAAGCTGCGTGTCTTGCGATTCGAGTACAGCTTTGCTCCGCCGCTCGGCTTCTGCCGCCGACTCATTGCTGCGCAGCAGGGTGTGAGATTGAGCCAGATCGGCGTCGCGGCTGGCATACTGCGCCGAGAAGCGTTCTTCATCGGCAACTGCTTTTTCGACTGTCTGCTGGGTGGTGGAATTGCTCTTGAGGAGCGCTTCCTGTCGAGTACGCTCGGCACGTGTACGGGTTACGTCCGCCTGCACGGCCTCTTTTCCAGCTTGTGCGGCCGTGATCCCAGCTTTGGCCTGGTCGATTCCAGCGAGCGCCCGTTCAATCTTTGCATCCTGAAGTTCACGCTGACGCCGGTTGTTTTCGAGGGCCGCTTTCGCAGCTTCGACTCCGGCCGCAGCCTGCGCCACCTGGGCCTTGTAATCGTCATCGTCAAGTTGAACCAGGACGTCGCCCTTGTGAACCTGTTGGTAATCGTTGACTTTCACCTCGCGGACCAGGCCCGGAACCTTCGTGCTGAGCGGGGTGAGATCGCCGCGTACGTACGCGTCGTTGGTCACTTGCTCGACGCGGCCGCCTTCCCACGCATTCCAATTCCGAGTAATCGTCACAACCACGGCCACTGCTAAGAGGACCACGATCAAGGGTGTTCCAAACTTCTGCCAGGCTGGTTTGAAGCGTGAAGGAAAGTGCTCAACCGCCTGGGGCGCGATTGCAGGTGACGGAATGGTTGGCGGTACAGGAGAAGTTGCCATTGGGTTCAGGCGCTCCTCGGCGCCGTCGCGCATGAATTTGAGCACCTTCATGGCCGTTTATGCGCAGAGTCAACTCTCTGAATTCGCAGGACTAGGATTTGTGGTAATTAGTGGATCCCCCCCGGCGAAGATTGGCATGTGACGAATGCCTGTCATCTCGCAGGGCTCATAGTGCGCAGCCACCCCTGCTCCCGAGAATAATTTTTGCAGACCTAGCATCATGGCGACCAAATGCTAATTGGAACGCAAAGTGCAGAAGACTGCGAACGGATGTTTCTGCCTCATCACAGCACGTTCTTAACACTGTCATGTTCGAGCTTGAGGGCAATTATTCGGTGACGCCGAGATCGGTTGTGGTTCTACTTCGAACGAGGAATAGTCGGTCGGAATTCAAAAGGAATGGAGTGCAAAAGCATTATGAGTGAACGCTCGAAGGTCATTATCATAGGCGGCGGTTTTGGAGGTCTATCGGCGGCGCAGGCTCTGAAATCGGCGCCAGTCGATGTAACCCTCATTGACCGCCGCAACTATCACCTGTTTCAACCGCTCTTGTATCAAGTTGCCACCGGTTCGCTCTCGCCTGGTGAAATTGCGGCACCGCTGCGCGGCGTCTTGGGCCGCCAGAAAAATACACGTGTGTTGCTGGGCGAGGTAGAGGATATTGACCCAGTAGCCAAGCGCGTGCTGCTTGCTGACGGTGCGAGTTTCGAGTATGACTCTTTGATCGTGGCCGCCGGTTCGCAAACCTCTTACTACGGACATGACGAATGGCAGAAATGGGCTCCGGGGCTGAAGAGTGTGGAAGAAGCGACCATCCTTCGGCATAAGATTCTCTACGCATTTGAGGTCGCAGAACGGATGCCCGATCCCGCTCAGCGGCGCGCATGGCTTACGTTCACGATAGTAGGAGCGGGTCCCACGGGTGTTGAACTGGCTGGAGCCATTGCTGAGATTGCGCGGCAAACACTCAGACACGACTTTCGCTCCATAGATCCCGAGGATGCGCAGATTATTTTGTTGGACGCATCGCCACGTGTACTGATGCCATTTCCCGAAGACCTGGCTCATAAAGCCGTGCTATCACTGGCAAAACTTGGGGTGAAAACCATGATGGGGGCGATGGTACATGAGGTCACTCGGGACGGCATAAGCTATCAGGCCAATGGTTCTACCCAAACGCTGTCTACAAAGACGGTCATTTGGGCTGGAGGTGTAACAGTATCTCCGCTCACTAGAACGCTGGCGAAGCGCACCGGTGCTGAAACGGATCGTAGCGGAAAGATCAAAGTTGGCCCGGACCTGACCATTGCCAACTTTCCCGACATCTTTGTAGTCGGAGATATGGCTCTCTCTATCGACTCACACGGCAAGCCGCTGCAAGGGGTGGCGCAGGTAGCAATGCAGGGAGGGGCCTACGCGGCGAAGGCGATCGTGAGAAAAGCAAAAGGTAAGCCGAAGCCAGCACCGTTCAGCTACTTCGATAAAGGAAACCTTGCCGTCATTGGACGGGCGGCCGCAGTGGCCAATGTTTTCGGCGTGCATCTCTGGGGTTTACCAGCGTGGATGGTTTGGGCGTTTATCCACCTCGCGTACATCGTAGAGTTTCAGAGCCGCGTTGTGGTTTTCATTCAGTGGGCAATTCAGGACATAACTTTCAGCCGGGGGGCGCGGCTCATTACCGGCGTGGCGCCTACGGACTTCAACTTCAATGATGCTGTTGCTGGGGAAAGACGCGCTGTCGAGCCCGCGGCTGAGAAGAAGAGCGAATCAGCAGTTGCTTAAGTGTAGGCGATGAGGGATACATGGGAATGACAGAAAACAACGGATCTCGAAAAACAACTTTAGCCACCTAACGGGATGACACATGTCGGACAGGCTTTTAGGAAAAGTCTGCCTCATCACGGGTACGGGCGGGAGTATAGGCCGTGAATCCGCCCTCGTCTTTGCCCGAGAGGGCGCTTTGGTCGTCGGGTGCGATCTCCAGGTCGACGCTGCGCAAGCCACCGTTGAGGCGGTTGGCGCCGCGGGTGGAACGATGGTTTCCTTGCAGCCATGCCGTCTGAGCGAGCCAGCTGACTGTCAGGCGCTGGTCGATTTGCGCTGCGCACTTTTGGCCGAATCGACGTGCTCTTCAACAACGCGGCCATGGCCTATTTCAACTGGCTCGAAGACATCACAGATGACGAGTGGGACCGGAATCGCCGGGAAGAGGTGGACCTGGTGTTCTATCTCACGCGCGCCGCATGGCCTTATTTGAAGGCCAGTCGCGGCGTGGTCGTGAACACCGGCTCGCTAACCGCCCTAATGAGCTTCAAAAACCTGGGCTCACTTTCGCACACCACAGCGAAAGCCGGCATCATCGGCATGACCCGACAGTTGGCGATGGAAGGCCGGGAGCATGGGATTCGCGCCAATTCGATTTCACCTGGAGTAATCGAAACAAACCAGACGCGCGAACAGCTGAAGGACCCAGAATGGGCCGGCTACATGCTCGGTAAGACACTGTTGGGTCGTCTCGGCCGGCCGGAAGAAGTGGCGAACGTCGCTTTGTTCCTGGCCTCCGATGACAGTTCGTACGTGACCGGAGTCGATATCGTCGTCGATGGCGGAATGAAGGTTTGGTGATCGCCGGGCAGGCCCGACTAGACCACGGATTGTCTTATTGGTTGTCCTCAGCCCGTGAGATCAAGGAATTTCTGTGAAGTCCATTTTTCAAAGGAGACGCACATGGCTGGCGGCCCAGGCTCCGTGAGCTGATTTTGCGAACTAACCTGGGATAGATATTGCTGCGCCTCCCAAAGGATGGAGCCCGCGCGGCACGAGAAGAGCCCAGCCATTGGTTTGCCCCTGTTCAGCCACGATTGCTCGTGGGGTCTGGCGCACCCGGCATTTTACACAATGCAGGTGCGGCTCAAGATGACGCGAGCCGCACCTCTTTGCTGGGGCCACTACTCACCCGACTTTTTACGCAACTGCCTTTTTCGCCACCTGGGACAGTGCGTACTCTTCCAGTTTCTGTGCGTCGCTATTGAATTTGCGGATGCCTTCGGCCAGCTTCTCTGTGGCCATAGCATCTTCGTTGTGCATCCAGCGGAAGGCTTTCTCGCTGAGATGCAGGCGCTCGTCTTTGCTTACCTTGGCGGTGGCGGGATCAAGTTTGCGCTGCACCACGCCCTCAGTCTTCTCCATTTGGTCGAGCAGGTCGGGGCTGATGGTCAGCAGATCGGATCCGGCGAGGCGGACGATCTGATTCACGTTGCGGAAACTCGCTCCCATGACCTGGGTCTTGTAATCGTACTTCTTGTAGTAATTGTAAATGCGCGTGACCGAGGCAACCCCGGGGTCCTGGTCAGGTGGGATCTCCTTGCCGCCTCCCTCCTTCTTATACCAGTCATATATGCGGCCGACGAAGGGCGAGATCAGGGTTACTCCAGCTTCTGCGCAGGCGACTGCCTGGGCGAAACTGAAAAGAAGCGTCAGGTTGCAGTGAATTCCTTCCTGTTCCAGTTCGTGGGCTGCCTGAATCCCTTCCCAAGTGCTGGCGATCTTGATCAAGATCCGCTCGCGGGGCACACCTTTCTTCTGATAAAGGGAGATGAGCTTGCGCGCCTTGGCAAGTGTTCCAGGAGTATCGAAACTGAGACTTGCCGCGACTTCAGTCGAGACGCGGCCGGGAACTACCTTGAGAATTTCGCTTCCGAAAAGAACGAACATCTGGTCAATGAACTCTCCCGCCATCTGCTCGTGGCTACCGCCCAGGTCGGAGGCCCGCTCGGCGGCCTCTTCCACCAGGTGCCGGTATGCCGGCATCTGGGCAGCATGATAAAGGAGAGAGGGGTTGGTGGTTGCGTCCTGCGGCCGGTGCCTGTGGATCGCTTCAATATCGCCAGTGTCGGCGACGACTGTCGTGTACTGTTTTAAAGACTCAAGCAACGTCATTGTTTTCTCCTGTGATGCGAACTTAATAATCAATCTGTGTGGTGCTCACATCCACCAGCTCAGCTAATTTTTCTTCATCGCAACGATCGCCGGTGGCGGCGTGAGCAGCTTCTCAATCGCGCGGCCCATTGTGGCATTCATCTCAGCTACAACGGCAGGCACATCGCGCTTTCCGACCGTTCCGACCTGGGACACCTCGTTCGTCCAGACAGTCGCACCGGTTGCAAGGCTTGTCATCTGGGCAGAGATCGCAACCTCAACCTTGACAGCACCGCCGTAGTCAACTTCCTCAAGTTGATCGAGGCGTCCGCTGAGAACGTAGTCGATGTCTGAGCGCCCATCGTACAACTTCACTTGTGCGAAATTTCCACTCGCGCGTAGGCGTTCAGTCACCGCGTTTGTCACGAATTGGCGTGGATCAACCGCCCAACGGTGATAATTGTAAAAACCGATTTCTTCCGGAGAGGTTTTGTACACGATAGCGCCTTGCCGCAGGTAAGTGGGGGATTTGAATTCCCGCACCGCCAATGACGTGCGGACGCCTTCTGGTGCCGGGGGATCGGTCGGCGCCTGCAGGTGGAGAGTGTAGTAGTTCGGATACTTCGCCGCCCCGCAACCGCTCAAAACGATTAGCGCCGCCAACCCGAACCAAACTGCGATTAAATGCGTCTTCATATAGTCCTCATTGATGCGGAACTTCTCTGTCCTTTGGCTGCTTGATCCGAATCAGACTCCACGGGCGCTGCTTAAGCGAATCGGTCAGCTGATCCAGGTTGTCCGTTGCCACGCGCAGGTTTTCCACGGTGTCGTCAATCTTGTAGTCATTCGCACGGACCATTACCTGCATGTCGCCCAGCAATGCCTTGGCTTGCTGCAATGTGGTCTGCAACTCAGTCAGGTCTTTGCGAAGCGGTTCTCGCGCATCCGTAACTGTGCCGTTTACATTCTGGATGGTTGCGTCTGCATGTTGGGTTAGCGTGTTCAGTTGATCGGTGAGACGATCAATCTTTGGTCGTTCAGTCGCCAACATTCCATCGACGTTGTCGAGTACGGCTTGAATTTTCTGCTGATTCGGTTTGCCGGTCACGGTGTTCAGATTGACGAGAAGACTGTGCGCGTCGCCCGTAATGCCTTCCAGTTCTCCGCGTGCTTGTGTGATCAGGCCGTCGGCGTTATCCGCAACGGTGGCCACCTTGCCGGCGATCTCATCGAAGCTGGCGGCTTCCTGCGACGGAATCGATGATCCAGGCGGAAGGCGCTTTGCGTCGTTGCTGCCGGTGGTGATCGATAACGCAGCACCGCTCATGACACTGACTAAACCGAGTTTGGCAACAGACTTCTCATTGAGAGGCGTGCCCTCCTTCACGTCGAGCAGGATCTCGATTTTCGTAGGATCAGTGGTCGCGGGGCGAACGGCTTTTACCTTGCCGACGTTGATTCCACCAAAGAGGACCGAAGCACCCGGCTCAAGTCCACCGGCATAACGAAGATATGTCTTGTACGGAACCGCTCCCCCGCTCAACTGCGCGTTGAGGAGGTAGATGACGGTGAATGCCAGGATCGCAAAACATCCTAGTACGAAAGCGCCGACCTTTGCCTCGGTTGTCACACTCGTGTCTCCTGAGCCTGCAGGTATTTTTCAAGGTAAGCGGCCACTGCGGGCGTTTGGGCCATGTTGTCGGGAACGCGATCCAGGAACTGCCGGACGCGTGGGTCCTGGCTGGCTCTGATTTCGTCTTTCGTTCCCACCGCGCGGAATTTCCCCTTGAAGAGCATTGCAATCCGGTCGGCGATGCGGAAGGCGCTCGGCAACTCATGGGTCACGACTATCACTGTCACTTGGAACACCTCTTTAAGGAGCACAATGAGTTCGTCCAGTTCCGCTGCCACGATAGGATCGAGCCCGGCAGAAGGTTCATCAAGGACGACAATTTCCGGGTCCAGCGCCAGCGCACGTGCGACGGCGGCGCGCTTCTTCATCCCGCCTGACAATTCCTGGGGAAGTAACTTTCCGAAGTCCGCCAGTCCAACCACCGCCAACTTCATCCAGACCACCAGTTCGATGATCGATGGCGCGAGCCGGGTGTGTTCCCGAAGGGTTAGAGCAACGTTGTCCTCGACCGAAAGCGAATTGAACAAGGCGGCGCTTTGAAAAGCCACTCCTACGGAGTGACGCACTTTTTTTAATTCGGCTGCCGAGCAGTGGGTAATGTCGATCCCCTTTACAAACACACTGCCCGACTTGGGGCGCTCCAACCCGAGGATCTGTCGCAAAAGCGTACTCTTGCCCGAACCACTGCCGCCCAACAAGACCATCGTCTCTCCATGCTCGATGTCGAGACTGAGGTTGTCGAGCACACGATGCCCATCGTATTCAACCACCAAGTCGCGAATCGAAATGATCGCCATCAGTGTTTCACCGTGAAGTAGAAGATCGCGGTAAAGATGGCGTCGGCAACGATCACGAGAAAAGTCGACTTGACCACGGCGCTCGTCGTAGAACGGCCCACTGCATCCGGCCCACCGCGGACGCGAAATCCTTCGAGACAACTCACCTGGACAATGATCGTGGCGAAGGCCACGCTCTTGATCAGTCCCGTTATTACATCTCGCAACTGGATGGATTCGAGCACGTCCCGCAGATACAGGGCCAGAGAAAGGTGCGTGCTGAAGAACATGAATATTCCGCCGGCTAAAATGCCACAGAGGTTCGACAGGATACTGAGACAAGGAACGGTGATCAGAGCGGCAACGTACTTCGGCGCCAGGACGAACTCTATCGGTTCCAGCGCCATGACCCGTAGTGAATCGAGTTCCTCCGTCACCTTCATGGTGCCGATCTCAGCCGCAAACGCTGACCCCGAGCGGCCACTGACAGCGATGGCTGCGAGCAGCGGGCCCAGTTCACGCGTAAAGCCGGTCGCAACCAGATCAATGACGTAGTGTACGGCCCCGAAACGCCGCAGTTCGGAGGCCCCTTGCATGGCGAGAATAAATCCAGTGCAAATGGCCATCACGGATATCATTGGCAGTGCGTCCACTCCGATCTGCAACATCTGCCGCACCGATTCTTGCCAGCGATAACGGTTCCCCACAAATGGCAAGGCACTAGCCATGCTGCGCAACGTGGACCACCACTGAATATTTACACTCCCGACGTAGTCGAGATGATTGATGGTGCTTCTACCGACGTCTTCCAGAACATTTGGCATCAATTCACCTCGACTCTGGCGGACCGGCTTTACAGCCAGTCTCGAATACCGCTTGCAAGCCTGTAACCTCGAACAAATGCACCACGCGACCTTGCAGTCCTTTTAAACACAATGTCGCTTGACGATTGCGAGCGACCTTGAGCGCTTCAAGCAGGGTCGCGATGCCGGAGGCGTCAATAACGGAGACCTCCGTCAGATCCACTATGATGGTTTTCGGTGGTTGCCCTTGCAAGATGGCCAGAAGCCGATCGCGGAGATCTGGGGAAGAATCGATGCCCAGGCGGCCATGCAAGCGCACCAATGCGCGTTCTTCGCCGTGCTCCACGGTGATGTCAAGACTTTCGCCTTCGGTCACTAACCCTCTCTTCAACGCAATCACTCAGGTTTGCTGATCGCATGCAAGCTTCCATATAGAGACCGACAACCTTTACGTGCCCATCTGTTTCCATGAGAGCTGTTTAGGTGCTCACGCCTGAGACCCGGGGAGTTTTTGCTAGAGAGAACTGTGACAAGCATTTGGCACGTGACGGAGGCCGGAATTTCGTGCACATTGCGCGAGGTGCGATGGTTACTCTCCAGAGCGCTAACCCAATTCTCGATTGTTCTTAACAACGCGTTAGTGCCGCTACGGCGAACTCTTCATAACCGATTGTGACTAGAGGTCAGCTTAAGGTTGCCTCGCTCTGGCACGACAAATGCTGTAATTGGGCTCGAAGATGGCTCCGGAACTCACAAGTGAAGCAAGCTCGGCGCGCCGACCACTACAAATGCGATTCGATACGTACCCGAGGAAAGCCAAAATGAACCCCGACTATGTTTTCTTATGCGGAGTAATGTGGGCGCGGCACGGGTCCCTGGGCGCTCGCGAGGAACTCATTCGGGCGTTAGACTCCGATGACCCCGATGTGGTGCTCCTTGCAAGCGAGCTTCTCGATCAGAGAGTGGCCTCTGCTTAGCTTCTGATTCGGTTAAGAGTCTCGAACAAAGAGCAGCATCCTGCCTTCATTTCGTTAAAGCCTTGCCACGCTCAGCACCGCAGACATTGTGTGTACCTGCCCTGGCCCCAGGGTCACCGCACCGACGATGATGTTGCTCGCTTCGACGCACAGAAACTGCGTCCATTCGCCCTCACGCAGATCTCGCAACCGGCTAGCCCCTTCTTGCCACGGATTCCAAACTACTGTAGTGCTCGAATTCGCCTTCTGCAGTCGAATTCGACGACTCATTTTCGGATCGAGCAAATCGACAGCGTTCTGGGTATTTATGAAGGCATTGTCGGTTTGCGAGGCGATGGTCACGTCCCCGAGCTGCATCTTTTCCTTATTAGCGTCGGTGTTGTCAAGAAACGAAGTTCCGTCGAGACCCTGCAAGCGCGCATTATGGATGTCCGCCACTCGATTGTAGGTGTGCAGGGCTTCTTCAAAGCGTAGAGGTGTTCTGCCGGTATTCGTGCAGACCAGCTCGAGGGCGAGCTCGGAACCAAAGGTGACCCGGTGCTCAAGGCGAAATTCTGCGGGCGACCACTGCCGCGTTTGTTCGTCACTCTCAATAGACATGCTCACAGTGACTCCGGCTTTGGTCTCAACGATGGACCCGAGCTGCCATGATCTTGTGCGCACGAATCCATGCGCTGGAGCGTGAGGATCGTCTGCCTTGCCACGAAACCAGGGAAAGCAGATGGGAATTCCGCCTCGAATTGCCTGGCCTTCCTCCCATCGCGATTTCGTGCTGAGAAAGAGCACTTCTTCGCTGCCAGCGGGGCGCCAGGAAGTCACGTGCGCTCCGTGCAAGTACATCTCGCCGCGCGCAAGCGGACTGGTAATGTCGACCCGCGCAAGCTCGCCATCGCCTTCACACACGCGCGCGATGTGGGGAATTCCGAACCGGCGATCTAGTTCCGTTACGTCCAAAACTGCATTCATATTGCTTTTGCCGAGGGAAGTCAGAAAACAGCAGCCGCCGGCTGCGCCATATAATTCTAACTGCAAACCGAAGACCAATCTCCAGACCGAGAGCTACGGTATAAAAGACATCTATCCCTGGCGAGTTGCGACTTTACTGTCGCTACGGCTGGCAAGCATTTGGCAGGTGACGGAGCATCCCCGGTCATCCTCAGAATAATTCCGTTGTCGCCGTGCGTCCGTGAACCTTAAGTGCATGTAATACCAATCTGCTCCACGAATCTGAAAACCTTTCGACTTTGGCATGGCGGATGCGATGGCAATGTGTGACTTCGACCCGATAGCCTTCGAGAGGAAGCCCTCATGCTTAAATCGTTGTTCTTGATCACCATTTGTGCAGTTGCGTTGCCGGCTTTTTGCCAGCCGTCAGCGAAGTATGAAGTGGCTACAATCCTCGACGTTAAGCCGCATCAATCTGCTGACGATGGTTCGTCGTCCGCAGTCGCTAGTTACGACGTTGCCGTTAAAGTTGCCGGCACGATTTATCTGGTTCTGTACACCGACACATTGGGGACAGGCACAGTCAGGTATGCGGCCGGTCGAGAACTCCTGGTGAAGGTCGGAAAGAACACCATCGCCTACAACGATATTTTGGGCCGATCGCAAGAACTGCCGATCATCGCCCAGAAGCCGGCCAAAACTATTAGCCAGCCGAAGTGATTGCTTAAGTATTTGAGTGATCAATGAACGAAATAATTGTCGCGCTGTCGAGGGAATGACTGTGGGAGAAATATCACGAGTTTTGATGCGGCCTTTAAACCTTGAATTAACCCAAGCCAAACTTGATTCGCGGCCCGATAGCGCAAACGAGAGACGCAGTATGAGTGACAAGCTTCCCATCGTTTATTTAGCGAGACACGGCAATACAGCTTGGACCCACTCCGGCCAGCACACCGGCCTCACCGATCTTCCTTTGACCCCCGATGGCGAGCGTAATGCCGTGCGCCTTGGAGAGCGGATGAAGGGGTTGACCTTTGCCAAGGTTTTTACCAGTCCGCTACAGCGTGCTGCTCGAACCTGCGAACTGGCGGGATTCGGAGCCGTCGCCGAAAGCGATCGTGATCTGGTGGAATGGAACTATGGGAACTATGAAGGGCTGACCTCCAGGCAAATTCTGCAACAACGCCCAGACTGGGATCTGTTTCGTGACGGTTGTCCGGGAGGCGAATCGCCACAAGAAATCGGGGAGCGGGCCTACCGAGTTGTCCAGCGGATCCGCAACGTTCCTGGTGACGTTTTGATCTTTTCGAGCGGACACTTTATCCGCGTATTGGCTGGGTGCTGGCTGGGTGTGGGGCCCGCTGGCGGCAGATTTTTTCTGCTAAGCCCTGCTAGTCTCAGTGCGCTTAGCTATGAACACAATCTGTCCCGAGCTGCGGTTCGGCTGTGGGATGACGATCGCCATGTGGGAGCGTGAGCAGCAAAGGCGAAACCTTTCGATGCTGTAAATAATCAATGTCAGGTAAACAAGATTGCGAGGTCCTCGAATGAGCACAAAAACCGTAGCGCAACCAAAACCCGCGAAGATCGTACCCATGGCGACGAAGCCAGAAAATCTTTCCGGCCTTCTCCAGCAATACGGCGGCAACTTGATTCGATTCGCCGGAACTGAGGGTGCCCTTTATGACAGACACCTGGTTTTCGATCGCGCGATCGACCCCAAAGTAGCGAGCGCACGCGAACGCTTCGAAGCATTCGCGTACTCTGTGCGCGACGTTTTGGCGCAGCGCTGGGTGCAAACCAAGACCACCTACGAGCGACAAAATGCGAAACGGATTTACTACCTGTCGATGGAATTTCTTCTCGGGCGTTCGTTAGCTAACAATGTCACCAACCTATTGCTTGACCCCATAGTCCAGCATGCCGTCAAAGAAAAAGCAATCGACTGGCTCGAGCTGATCGAGCAGGAACCGGATGCTGGCCTTGGTAATGGTGGCCTTGGACGCCTTGCTGCCTGCTTCCTCGACTCGATGGCTACCATGGAACTTCCTGCAACCGGTTATGGTTTGCGATACGAGTACGGAATGTTTCGGCAATCATTTGTGAACGGGTGGCAGCAAGAAACTGCCGACAATTGGTTGCGCGACGGTGACCCATGGGAGATCTGCCGCCAGCACGAGGCAGTGGAAATTAAGCTGAACTGCAGCTTTAAGCTGCAGGATGGAAAGGTTGAGGTGATCCCGAATCGGCCTTCCAGCCTTTCCGGAATTCCATTTGATCGTCCCGTGGTTGGGTACGGAGGAAAGACCATCAACACTCTTCGCCTGTGGGCCGCCGCTGCCCCCGACTACTTCGATTTTCAAGAATTCGGCACAGGAGATTTCATCGGTGCGCTGGCTGGAACCCTCGAAGCGGAATCGCTGACTCGGGTGCTCTATCCGGATGACTCTACGACGCGGGGACAGGAGTTGCGTTTCATGCAGGAGTACTTTCTGGTCGCCTGTTCCCTGGCCGATTTGATACGTCGTTTTCTGCGGCACAACACTGATTGGGAGAAGTTGCCGGAGAAGGCAGCCATCCAACTGAATGACACGCATCCTTCCATGGCGGTCGCCGAATTGATGCGCATCCTGCTGGACGATGCGCACCTCGGATGGGACAAGGCGTGGGACCTAACCAGGAGAACCCTGGCCTACACGAACCATACATTACTGCCCGAGGCCCTCGAGAAATGGCCGGCAGCGTGGTTTGAACTCCTTCTTCCGCGCCAATTGGAGATTATCTACGAGATCAATCGCCGGCTGCTCGATGAGGTCCGCGTTCGATTTCCTGGGGATGAGGACCGGATTGAACGCGTCAGCCTGGTGGAGGAAAAGCCTTCGCGAAAAATTCGGATGGCAAACCTCGCTATCGTAGGTTCGCATAGCACGAACGGGGTTGCCGCCGTTCACTCGAAATTGTTGCGCACGACAACCGTTAAAGATCTGGCTGACATGTTTCCTGAACGTTTCAACAACAAGACCAACGGGGTCACGCCACGGCGCTGGCTGCTGGAAGCGAATCCCGGCCTCTCGGGAGCCATCACGGAAGCGATCGGTAACAAGTGGATTACCGACCTGAGTCAGCTCAGGCAGTTAAAAACTCTGGCCGATGATGCGGGTTTTCAGGAGGCGTTCCACACTTCAAAGCGTGAGGCCAAAGTTAGATTCGCCGATTGGCTCAAGACGACATCCGGACAAGTCGTTGATCCCGACACGATTTTCGATTGCCAGATCAAGCGCATCCATGAATACAAGCGGCAACTGCTGAATGCGCTGCGGATCATCGTTTGCTACAACCGCTTGCGGGAAAATCCTAACCTGGAGATGGCGCCACGCACGTTCTTCTTTGCCGGCAAAGCTGCGCCCGCTTACAGGCTCGCCAAACTTATCATCAAGTTCATCAACAATCTGGCAGGCACGATCGACGGAGACCCAATTGTGCGCGGGCGGATGAAGGTGGTCTTCCTACCTGAATACAATGTCTCTTTGGCGGAGCGTTTGATGCCTGCCAGCGATGTCTCCAACCAGATTTCGACGGCGGGGTACGAAGCCAGTGGAACGAGCAACATGAAATTCATGATGAATGGAGCTCTGACTGTGGGCACTCTTGACGGCGCTACCATCGAAATGGCCGAGGAAGCCGGAAAAGAGAACCTGTTCCTGTTCGGCCTC
This sequence comes from uncultured Acidobacteriota bacterium, assembly GCA_963717205.1. Taxonomy (GTDB): domain Bacteria; phylum Acidobacteriota; class Terriglobia; order Terriglobales; family Acidobacteriaceae; genus Sulfotelmatobacter. The sequence goes on from CAVQVP010000007.1 coordinate 490,439, forward strand.
ACAGTGGAACAAGTTCAAAACAGCCAAGCCTGGTACAACCCGCATTGGCACTATGAACACGAACCCGAGACGCGAGCCGCGCTGGACCTTATCTTTTCTGATTACTTCAGCCGTAACGAGCCTGGGGCCTTCGCTCCAATTCGCGATACTTTGCTCACCAACGGCGATCATTACATGCACTTGGCAGACCTTACCTCTTATATTCAGGCGCAGGATCGGCTGGGGGATCTTTATGCCAATCGCGCCGAGTGGGCGCGAAAAGCCATCCTGAACATCGGCAGCTCAGGAAAGTTCTCGAGCGACCGCACCATTCACGAATATGCAACCGAAATCTGGAAGGCGGAACCATGTCCCATACTTTAGAAAAACAATCCGTCGCAGAAGGTCCGGCGATTTCCCCTCTCGCAGGGAAACCCGCGCCCAAGGAGTTGCTGATCGACCCAGCGCGCTTGCAACGAGACTATTACGAGCGCAAGCCAGACGTAACCGACCGCAACCAATTGGTCGCTTTTGGCACCAGCGGACATCGCGGCTCAGCGCTTCACGGCACGTTTAACGAGGCGCACATTCTGGCAATTACTCAGGCCATCTGCGAATACCGCAAAGGGCAGGGAATTGACGGTCCTTTATATATGGGGAAGGACACTCATGCAGTTTCAGAGCCCGCACAGCGCACTGCCCTCGAAGTGCTGGCGGCAAATGGAGTTGAGACCATCATTCAAGAAAATGACGGCGTAACCCCGACGCCCGTCATCTCCCACGCAATTCTCGTTTTCAACCGCGGACGGAAGGAGCACTTCGCCGATGGCATCGTAATCACGCCGTCACACAATCCGCCGGAGGACGGAGGATTCAAGTACGACCCGCCCAATGGCGGCCCCGCCGATACGGACGTAACCGGCTGGGTGCAAAATCGCGCCAACGATTTATTGCGGTCCGGAAACAAAGATGTGAAGCGCGTTCCCTTCGAAAAGGCCATCCGCGCGGGGAGCACCCATCAGGAAGATTTCGTTATGCCGTTCGTTCGCGACCTCAGAAACGTGGTCGATATGGACGCGATCCGCAACGCGCGCCTGAAACTTGGAGTGGATCCTCTGGGCGGGGCGTCGCTGCCATATTGGGATCCGATCAATTCGATTTACGGACTGGAAGTGGAAGTGACGAATAGAAAGATCGATCCGACTTTCTCATTCATGACGGTCGATCACGACGGCAAAATCCGTATGGATTGTTCGAGTCCTTACGCGATGGCCCGGTTGGTTGGATTGAAAGATCAATTCCAGCTGGCCTTTGGCAACGATACTGACGCGGACCGGCACGGGATTGTCAGTCCAACTGCGGGATTGATGAATCCCAATCATTATTTAGCGGTAGCGATCCAATACTTGCTCATGCATCGACCGCAGTGGCGGCAGGATGTCATTGTTGGAAAGACGTTAGTTAGCAGCAGCATGATTGACCGAGTCGTCAGTAAGCTTGGACGCCGCTTGTCCGAGGTGCCCGTCGGCTTCAAATGGTTTGTGCCGGGACTCGTTGACGGCTCGTTCTGTTTCGGCGGCGAAGAGAGTGCCGGAGCAAGCTTCCTTCGCCAAGATGGCACTGCGTGGGTGACGGACAAAGATGGGCTTATTATGGTGGTGCTCGCGGCCGAGATTACTGCCTCGACAGGAAAGGATCCCGGCGAGCACTACCGCGAACTGACGGCAGAATTCGGCACGCCATATTACACACGCATTGATGCGCCGGCCACTCCGGAACAGAAAGCGAAATTGCAGAAACTGACGCCGGATGCTGTGAAGGAATCAGATCTGGCTGGCGAACCCATCGCTTCCAAGCTAACTAAGGCGCCGGGCAATCAGGCTCCGATTGGTGGGTTGAAAGTCATAGCAAAGAGCGGCTGGTTCGCGGCACGGCCGTCCGGCACTGAAAACATCTACAAGATTTACGCGGAGAGTTTCAACAGCGAAGCACATCTCCATGCGATTCTGAGCGAAGCGCAGGAAATAGTGAGCAATGCCCTCGACGCCGGATCTAGTCAATGACTCAAGCCACCGGAGAAACAAAGGTTCCTCCATTTCCGTCCGAGTACCGTGCTTCGGGCCTGCTGTTGCACGCTACCTCTCTCCCATCGCCCTACGGCATCGGCGATCTCGGACCGTCGGCCTTTTCCTGGGTCGATCGTCTTCATGACGCTGGCCAGCGTTGGTGGCAATCCCTTCCCCTCGGACCAACGGGCTATGGGAATTCACCCTATCAGCCGATGTCGTCATTTGCTGGAAACGCTCTGCTGATCAGTCCCGAGAGGCTGATATCAGACGGATTGCTGGCCGAGAAGGATTGCGAATCTCACTTCCCGTCCGACATCGTTGACTACGATGCCGTGATTCCTTTCAAAGCTCGCCTTCTCCAAGTTGCGTGGAAACACTTCAAGTCTGGAAGCCGCCCGGATCTGCGGCCGGAATACGATGAATTCCGAAATAACCACGAACATTGGCTGACCGATTACGCGCTGTTCCGCGCGTTGAAGGCGAAGTACGATGGCGCTTATTACCTCGACTGGCCCGTAGAGGTGGTTCAGCGCCGACCGGAGGCTTTGGCCACCGCGCGGCGCGAATTAGCGGATGAAATCGAGCAGGTCTGCTTCGCACAATTCCTGCTTTTCCGACAAGGAGATCAACTTAAAGCTTATGCGCATTCCGAAGATGTGCGACTAATCGGAGATCTTCCTTTTTTTGTTTCTCCGGATTCCAGTGATGTCTGGGCGAATCCCGATTTATTTCTGCTTGACGAGCACCACCGTCCACGCTTCGTCGCCGGCGTTCCTCCCGACTACTTCAGTGCGCAAGGACAGTTGTGGGGCAACCCCGTCTACAACTGGGACGCCCTACGAGCGACGGGTTATCGGTGGTCGATTGATAGAGTGCGTGCCCTGCTCGCTCACGTGGACGTAATTCGGCTGGACCACTTTCGGGGATTTGCGGCCGCCTGGCATGTGCCAGGGGGCGCGGCAACGGCTCAGGCGGGCCAGTGGATACAAGGTCCGGGTGCGGACTTTTTCGAAGCTGTATCCAGGGAGTTGGGTGGCTTGCCCTTCATCGTCGAAGATCTCGGAATCATTACTCCGGATGTCAGGTCGTTGCGTGACCAATTTCAACTTCCGGGAACACGTGTTTTGCAGTTTGCTTTCGATGGTCATACCGACAATCCATACTTGCCTTACAACTTCGTCAGCAACGCTGTGGTTTACACCGGCACACACGACAACCCGCCAACCCGGGAGTGGTATGACGAGTTGCCGGACTATCAGCGCCAGAACTTATGGAATTACCTCAAGCGAGTGCCAGGCGGAAATCCTGATGCGGCGCCTGCGCTGATGGATCTGGCATGGTCGTCGAAAGCGGCGCTGGCGATTGCTCCCTTGCAAGACGTTCTGAACCTTGGCGCAGAGAGCAGGATGAACGTGCCAGGCCGGGCGGCTGGAAACTGGCGCTGGCGCTGCCGCGCAGACATGTTGTCGCAGTCAACGTTCGAATGGCTGCGGAACCTGACGAAGACTTCGAAGCGCTTGGGTGCGTCGTCGGACTCTCAGGAAGGAAGTTTGGGAAACGAATCGATGCCGGCTGCGGTTTCTCGCCCTTAGATCGGAAGTTTCAGACCATCGAAGAATGGAAGATCCATTCTCCAGGGATATGTGCCCACCATGGCCTCACCTGGGCAAGAATCCGAATCGAATCACCCAATGTCATTTACGCTGACTCGATCTCGCAGATGATCCCGCTAGAGGGAAGCGATTTTCTAGGTTCCCTTGGGTGTTTTTAGACCAGGTTCTCCTGATCAGCTTCTAAACGCTCGTCCAAACCATTTACATGTTGCATGGGTGGGGCGCCTGACTCACGCTCGATCAGCCTGGTGGCCACTACAAAGAGGCAACTTACGGAGATGCCGCACATCAGCACGCCGGTGACACTCTCAACGGGTCCTAGCAGGCGCCAAACTCGAGGCAGAACGACATCACCATAGCCGACCGTCGAATAGCTACTGGCTGAAAAGTAGAACGAGGACTCCCACGACGGAAGACAATCCCACCGGTAGAACACAGACCAGAAGAAAATCTGCAGAAAATGCAGAACAACCACCAAGGTCGAAAACCGAATCATCAGGACGGCGGCGTGCAATGAGCTCAGGCGGGCGAGCCCGCGCTCAATGCTGGCTCTCGCCCAGCGAATAAGCACCGCGATCCCGGCGCACTGGATCCAGAGTGTAAGCGTAACCAGAAAAACCGCAATGCCGGCTTGGCGAGCAAAGGTCTGCATGTCCATTCGTAGGCGGTCTGGCGAACGCTTGGAGTATATACATGCATTTTCTTCTCCAAACGAAAGTAGCTCGCCGGGAAGTGAAAAAAGTACGAAGTATTGAGTGGTTTGTCACCTGCCAGACTACTGTCACTACACTCGCGGGCAGTGCTTGAGGATTGCGCGCACCGCCGCTTCCAACTCTTTGCAATTGTGTGATCTACGGCAATCCGTGCCGTACATGTTCGCTGGAACTTTGAATGCACAACTACCATCCACAGGCCGTGCATAGTGCCTGTCGTAAGAATCGTGGCAGGGGGTTGAATGCAAGGTAAGGCAGCAAAGCTCTTTTTCTTCTCGGTTATCGCCCTGGCAATCTCCACCAGTCGGCCGACGTCCGCCCAGCAACCAGCTACGCCGGCTCCAAAGCAACTGCGGTCCAACGGCAACATCACGGTGTATCAGGACACCCAGTGGTCTTCTGACGAAGACATACAACTCTTGAAGAGCAACCTACGATCGCAAAAAAAGCAGATTGTTGCTGCGAACATGGACCTGACCGATGCAGAGGCGGAGACGTTCTGGCCGGTCTACAACCGCTACGCAGAGGACGTGGCGAAAGTCTACGACACGAAGATCGCCCTCCTTCAAGAATATCTTGAGAACTACCAAACCATGTCTGGGGATCAGGCTGAAAGTTACCTACGCCGGCGCGCTGCCGTGGAACAAGACATGATGCAAGTTCGGCTCAAATATCTGCCGGAGTTTCGCAAGGTGCTAACGGGTCGGGAAACAGCACTCTTTTACCAGATCGACTGGCGGCTCGATCTCATGATCAATCTCCAATTGACGCAAGCTCCGGTGATGAACCCATAGATGTGACCGTCGCGGAACACAGTTCGGGCCGGGCAATGTAGGCCAGAGTTAGACGTTTTATAGGAGGAATCGAAATGGGGACAAAAGTCGCGATCATTTACTACAGCGCCACAGGCACCACATATCGATTGGCTCGGGCGGTGGAAGAAGGGGCAATCGAAGCCGGTGCGGATGTACGGTTACGCAAAGTGCGGGAACTCGCTCCTGAAGAGGCAATCGCGTCGAATCAAGGATGGGCTGCTCATCGACTTGAGTCGCAGCATGTCGTGGAAGCTAGCCTTGACGATCTGGCTTGGGCCGACGCCCTAATTTTCGGAACACCGACGCGATACGGATTGCCCACGGCACAACTGAAACAATTTCTCGACACCACAGGTCCACTTTGGGTAAAAGGGGCCCTGGTCAACAAGATCTGTTCTGCCTTCACCAGTTCAGGTACTGCGCATGGTGGTCAGGAGACGACCATCGTCAATGTCAACACCACCTTTTATCACTGGGGCGCAATTATTGTTGGGCCAGGTTACGCTGACCCCATTCAATTCAAAGCGGGCAATCCCTACGGAGCGTCATTCACCAGCAACAATGGCGCGCTTCAGCCGGACGAGACCGCGCTCGCATCAGCGCGCTTCCAGGGTAAGCGTGTCGCCGAATTGGCAGCGCAGTTTATCGGCGGACGAAAGCCCCGGTGATTACCGTGGACGAGTTAAGGCAAATGCGACCCACAACAAACTCGATAAAGATGCGAGCGGCTGTTAGGGAACTCGCGATGTTCGTTTTGTCGTGCCTTTTATTGCCGCCACATGCACTTGCCGAAAACTCTCATTCGCCCCTAACCAATGTCTTTGCTCCTGAATCTACGCCGGCCAAGTCGATCTTTAACGTTTCAATGTTTGTGCTGGCTATCACGGGAATCATATTCGTAGTTGTTTCTGCCCTGCTGGTCTATTCAATCTCAAAGTTCCGTGCGAAATCGGGGACTGCGAACAGCGAGCCAGCCCAGGTGTACGGAAGTACGCAGATCGAATTGGCCTGGACGATTATCCCAATCCTGATTGTGGTGGTATTGTTCATGGCGACAGCACGGGTGCTCCACGCAGTGCAGGATGCTCCGATGCCCGCGAGTGCAGTAGAAGTTACAGTTATCGGCCATCAGTTCTGGTGGGAATACCGTTATCCAAAACTTGGGATCGTCACGGCCAACGAGCTCCACATTCCGGTGAGCGACCCCGCTCATCCGACGCCCACATTCTTGCAGTTACTTTCGGCTGACACCGACCACAGTTTTTGGATACCGCAGTTGGCCGGTAAGACTGACCTCATTCCGAATCATCCAAACCGGATGTGGATGGACCCGCAACGCACAGGACTTTTTCTCGGTCAGTGTGCGCAATACTGCGGAACCCAGCACGCCAAGATGCTTTTGCGTGTGTCGGTCGACAGTCCTGAAGAGTTTGCGGAGTGGGTGCGTGAGCAGCGACGGCCTGCGATTGAAGACGAACGAGTTGCCGTCGGCAAGCGGGTGTTCGAAACCACCGCCTGCATTAATTGTCACTCAATCGGCGGCACAGTCGCAAACGGACACTTCGGTCCCGACCTGACGCACCTTATGAGCCGCGACACAATCGCAGCTGGTGCTGCTGAGAATACGCACGACAATCTCCGCCTCTGGATCCAGAATCCAGACGCGATCAAGCGCGGTTCACTGATGCCAGCAATGCAGTTAAGCCAATCGGATGCCGACGCAGTCGTGAGTTACCTGGAGACGCTTCGTTAGAGAAGTCGAAGGCCAATATGTCATCGAATGCCATCACGATTCCTACCTTGCAGGTTGAAGAGAAGCCTTGGGTGGACGCTCTTCACGAGTGGGTCACTACGGTCGATCACAAGCGACTTGGAGTTCTCTACATCACTTACGCACTGGTGTTTCTGGTGGTCAGTGGTGTTGAGGCCCTCATCATTCGCATCCAGTTGATGCATTCGCACAACGATTTTGTCTCTCCGCAAGTGTTTAACCGCATGTTCACCATGCATGGCACAACCATGATCTTTTTCGTGGTCATGCCGGTCCTGTTCGGATTTGCCAATTACCTCGTCCCATTGATGATCGGCGCGCGCGATATGGCTTTCCCACGGCTGAATGCCTTCAGCTTCTGGCTGTCGGCGTTTGGCGGTTTTCTTCTCTACTTCAGCCTGGTGGGCGCAAATGGGCTCTATGGCGCCGGCAATGCGCCTGACGTGGGATGGTGGGCGTATGCACCGCTAACAGCACGCGCGTTTTCACCGGGTCATAGCTCAGACTACTGGACGCTTGCGCTCCTGGTCTCCGGATTTGGAAGCATCGGAACCGCGATTAACATTATCGCCACCATTCTCTGCCTGCGATGCCCGGGCATGAAGCTCAACCGCATGCCCCTGTTAGTGTGGCTCAACCTTGTAATGGCAGGCATGGTTCTGATTGCGATCACTCCGTTATCCGCTGCGCAGATCATGCTGCTGATCGATCGATATCTTGGAGGTCATTTCTTCGACGCCCAGGCTGGTGGCTCAGCTGTGCTCTGGATGCACTTCTTCTGGATCTTCGGTCATCCAGAAGTTTACATATTGGTCATTCCAGCTTTTGCTTTCTTGTCGGAAATCATCCCGGTCTTTTCACGAAAGCCGATATTTGGATATCCCGTCATGGTTGCGGCGACCGTCGCCATCGGTCTCGTAAGCACGAGTGTCTGGGCCCATCACATGTTTACGATCGGAATGAATTCCTACGCCAACAGCTTCTTCGCGATCACCACCATGGCTATTGGCGTTCCCACCGGAATTAAGATCTTTAACTGGATCGGCACCATGTGGGGCGGAAGGATTCAGTTCAAGGTGCCAATGCTGTTCTGCATAGGCTTTCTGTTTCAGTTCTTAATCGCAGGTCTCACCGGCATCATGCAGGCGGTTGTGCCTTTCGATTGGCAGCTGAGCCTGTCGTATTTTGTGGTCGCGCACTTTCATTACGTGATCGTGGGCGGAATTTTGTTTGCCCTCTTCGCCGCTTTTTATTACTGGTACCCCAAGATGACCGGCCGGATGCTGAGCGAGCGTCTGGGCAAATGGCATTTCTGGCTCTTCCTGATCGGCTTTCATCTCACATTTGATGTGATGCACATTCCCGGATTGCTCGGGATGCCGCGTCGCATCTACACCTACGAACCCGGGCGCGGTTGGGACACGCTGAACCTGATCGTCACCATAGGTGCTTTCATTCAGGCAATCGCCATCCTGGTTTTCGTATGGAACCTCATCATTTCTTATTTCAAGGGAGCCAAAGCGGGGAACGATCCCTGGGATGCCTGGACGCTCGAGTGGTCTACAAGCTCTCCACCGCCCGCGTACAACTTCGCAACTGTACCGGTGGTTGCGAGCCGCCGTCCGTTGTGGGACCTGAAACATCCGGAAGATCCGGACAGCCAGTATGAGTGAGGGCAGAGATCAATGAGCGCAGCAGCAATACCAGTTAGTGAAATACAGCGGCCTTGGAATCTTCCATATCGCGGCAAGGTCGCGATGGCGTGCCTGATCATCGCGGAGTCGGCGATCTTTACGATTTTCGTCGTCGCATACCTCTTCTACATAGGCAAGAGCCTGACAGGACCGACCCCGCGCGAAGTGCTCGAAACTCCCATTTTTTTCACGATCTGCCTGCTCTCAAGCAGCCTGACAATTCACTATGCTGGAAGATTTTTCCAAAGAGGCGAACGCGGCGCATTCTTAAGCTTGTGGTCCCTCACGATTCTGCTAGGCGGTCTGTTTCTTTTTGGAACCGGACAGGAGTGGCACCGGCTGATCTATGAACACGGGCTGACGATCTCGACCAATCTGTTCGGGACGACTTATTACTCACTCGTCGGCTTGCACGCGTTTCACGTCACTGTAGGAATGATCATGCTCTTCATTGTGGCGATCTTCGCCTTTGCCGGACGGGTCGGCACCGAACACTCCCGTCGTATAGAAGTGCTTTCCTTGTACTGGCATTTTGTAGATGCGGTTTGGGTCGTCGTTTTCACCGTGGTTTACGTTTTGGGGCGCTGAGGGAAGGAAGATGGCAACGTTGCTGACAACCGAGCAATTGAGCGAAAGCCGCCGGACTCCGCGCGAGATCGAAGTACCCGCGCCGACAGCCTGGCCCTTTGTCCTGGCTTTTGGATGCACCTTACTATTCGCAGGCATCGTTACCAGCGTCTCTGTGAGCTTGCTTGGCGCTGTGCTTTCTCTCGCAGGATGCATCGGCTGGTTTCGCGAAGTCTTGCCGTACGAGCACGAAGAGACTGTGCCCATTGTTCCCCAAGATATTCGCATAACGACTGAACGGCGCGTGGTTGAGCGGGTTTCCGTTACGGATTACCAGCGAGCCTGGCTTCCTGTTCATACCTATCCGATTTCGGCGGGCGTAAAGGGCGGACTTGCAGGAAGCGTAGCGATGGCTGTTCTGGCCTGTGCATACGGCGTTTTGAAAGCCGGGAGCATCTGGTATCCGATTAATCTTCTTGCAGCGGCAGTGTATGCCGAATCGCTGAAACTCGGGACCGCACAGCTGTATTCGTTTCATGCGGACAGTTTTGCGATCGCCCTGGGTATTCACGCTGTCGTGTCAATACTGGTGGGATTGCTCTATGGCGCGATGCTTCCCATGTTTCCGCGCAGGCCGATTGTCCTTGGAGGACTCATCGCTCCCGTGTTGTGGTCGGCACTGATTTACACAATGCTCGGCCTGCTCAATCCAACGCTGGGGAGTCACATCGATTGGTATTGGTTCGTGGCCTCGCAGGTCGGCTTCGGAGTTGTGGCAGGGCTGGTGGTTGTGCGTCAATCGCGCATGCTGACGCGGGAAAACCTGCCCTTCGCCATGCGCGCTGGAGTTGAAGCTCCGGGAGTGATTTCGCCACATGGAGAAGAACGGCCGTGACCTCATTTCAATATCTATGCACGTCTGCGGCACTCGGTATGCTGCTGCTCTCGGCTTGCGGCTCTCCGCCCGGGCGGCCGCAAAAGGGTTCGGAAATCCCGGCTCCGAATGAGATCAGCGATTTCAGGACCCTATACGCAGAAAACTGTGCGGGTTGTCACGGCACGGAAGGTCGAGGGGGAGCGGCGATGGCGCTGGCCGATCCCGTTTATCTTGCGGTCGTGGATGAAAGCGCGATGCGAAAAATCATCGCTAACGGCGTCCGTGGGACTTCAATGCCGGCATTTGCGCAAAGTGCTGGTGGAATCCTGACCGATAAACAGATCGATGTGATCAGCAGCGAAATTCGGTCGCGTTGGAGCCGGCCAGGAATTCTCGACGGAGCTAATCCGCCCTCTTACGCGGCGAAGTCTGCGGGAGATGTTCAGCGCGGTGAAGCTTCTTACAGAACTTACTGTTCATCATGCCATGGCCCGCAGGGTCAAGGTGGACCAAAAGGCAGCCCCATCACGAGCGATTCATTTCTGGCGCTGGTTAGCGATCAAGGGCTGCGCACGACAATCATTGCCGGTCGACCGGAGTTGGGAGCGCCCGACTGGCGCGGAAACGTGCCCGGGAAGCCAATGTCGGACCAGGAAGTTGCCGACGTGGTTGCATGGCTGGCGTCGCGCCGGGTCCAGAGCCCCGGTCAACCTTATTCCGCCGCGAATAACGCGCAATACTAGGAGTTAGAACAATGGCCACGAAACCTGCACTTGCCCCGCCCAACGATGCAACGACCGATGCAACGATTTCTCGGCGCGGATTCTTCATGAAGTTAGGAATTTTATTCAATGGTCTTGCTGCGAGCGTCTTGGCCGTACCGATTGTGGGATTTCTTTTCTCCTCGATCACTCGCGGTCGCGCGAACGGCTATCTCTCCTGGGTGCCGCTTGGTAAGCTCGGTGAATTTCCTGAGGGCGAGACGCGGCTGGCTACGTTTCAGAATCCTTACGTCATGCCGACCGATGGCAAGACAGCGGACACGGCCTGCTGGGTACGGCGTATCGCGGGAGAACAATTCCAGGTCTTTGCAGTCAACTGCGCGCATCTGGGGTGCCCGGTCCGCTGGTTTCCGCAGTCCGGTCTGTTCATGTGTCCGTGCCATGGTGGAGCGTACTACCAAGATGGCTCGCGCGCTTCCGGACCGCCGGAGCGCGGTCTTTTTGAATATCAATACAAAATTGAGAACGGCCTGATCACCATCCAGGCTGGCCAACTGCCCACACCGGGAGCAGCGATCGCCGAGCTCACCGGGGAGAAACCGCCATGCGCATCATGATGGGAAGAATCCCGTTAGCAAAGATTGGTGACTGGTTCGACCGCCGCTTGCAGCTGGCTGCGCCGGTTCGCGAAATGGCCGAACATCGCATACCTCGAAATACCGCCAGTTGGTGGTATGTGTTTGGCAGCGCGGCGCTGACGGTATTCGTGCTGCAAATTGTGACGGGAATTCTTCTCGCGCTGGTTTATGTGCCTTCGGGCGCGGAAGCGTGGAGCAGCCTGCAAGCCCTCAACCACGATGTCACTCTTGGCTGGTTCATCCGCGCGATGCATGGCTGGGGCTCGAATTTCATGGTGGCGATTGTTCTAATTCACATGGTCCAGGTCTTTCTTTTTGGAGCGTACAAGTTTCCCCGCGAACTGACCTGGATCCTAGGCGTTTTTCTGTTGCTGATGACGCTGGGCATGGCTTTCAGTGGGCAGGTGCTGCGCTTCGATCAGGATGCCTATTGGGGGCTCGGGATCGGGGCGTCAATCGCGAGCCGCGTCCCCATTCTCGGTCCCGCGATCGTGAAGTTGATGCTAGGAGGGCCGATCATCGCGGGTGCGACTCTGTCCCGATTCTTCGCACTGCATGTGTTCGTAATTCCGGGAATACTGATTGGCTTCGTCTGCCTTCATGTGTTGATGGTGCTGAAGCTCGGGATTAATGAATGGCCGATGCCCGGGCGCGTCGTGAAACGAGCGACATATATAAATGACTACCACGAGCTGACGAAGAAAGATGGTGCGCCGTTCGTTCCCTATGGCGTCTGGAAAGACATGTTCTTTGCGGCATTCATTATCCTGGCGGTCGCCGCGTGCGCGCTATACTTCGGTCCATTTGGACCAACCGGCAGGCCAGATCCGACGATCATCCAAACTGTTCCGAAGCCGGATTACTTTTTCTTGTGGCTCTATGCCTTGCTCTCTCTGCTCCCGCCGTCGTTCGAAACACCGGCTCTTCTGATCGGCCCGGTCTTGGTGATTATCGGGTTGCTGCTTCTTCCGTTTCTTTCCGGCGAAGGTGAAAAGAGTTGGAAGCGCCGCCCGATTGCGGTTTTGACCGTGTTATTGATCGCTATCACGCTGGGGACTTTTACTCATCTTGCGGGAAGCACACCCTGGAGTCCGCACATGAATGCGTGGAGCAGTGATCCCGTGCCGGATAAATACATTCATGACTCGACCGCGCTTGAGCGGCAGGGCGCGCTTGTCTTTCAGGTGAAGCAATGCCGTAACTGCCACTCCCTGGGAGAAAGAGGCGGACAGAGAGGTCCGTCACTTGACAGCGTTGCGGTGCGGCTCACGCAAGACCAACTCATTCGGCAGGTAATTCAAGGTGGCGGCAACATGCCCGCCTATGGAAAGAACTTAGGTCCAGCGGAAACGACGGCGCTGGTCGCGTTCCTTGAGACTCTGCATCCGAAGGGGCAAGAGCCTGCGCACGATGCTTCACGCGATGTGGCACTCAGCGACGAGAAAGAATCTGGTGCGAAACCGTAGGAGAATGATCCCATGCCACATCTGCATCACGCCGCTTTGGGATCGTCCGGACCAGTGTTTCTCACCCTGATTCTTTTTTTCACGGCGCTGGTTTACCTGCGGGGATGGCTGTCTCTTCGTTCCAGTGCCTTGAAAGTCGCTTCGGCGTGGCGCGCTTTCAGTTTTCTGGTTGGATTGTCCTTGATCTGGGTCGCGTTGGCGTCCCCAATTGCTGCGCTTGACCACGAGTTGCTCACCATCCACATGCTGCAACATCTGCTCCTGATGACGCTTGCTCCTCCACTGATCTGGCTAGGTGCGCCCGTCCGTCCGGTGTTGCACGGTCTACCGCAGCGATTTGTAGACAGTCTGCTTGTTCCATTGGGGCAGTCACGCGCGGGGAAGAGATTTGGGAAAATCCTACGACGACCTAGAGTTTGCTGGCTGGCAGCCTGCGCCGCCTTGGTTGGGTGGCATATTCCGACGTTCTTTGCGCTAGGAATGCAATCGGCAGGATGGCATCTGTTCGAGCACTTATCGTTTCTTGCAACTGGCCTTTTGTTCTGGTGGCCCGTCGTTCAGCCCTCGCCCGGCGCATTTCGGCAGGATCTCTCGATGATCTTGTACCTCTTTTTTGCCACGCTGCCGTGCGACATTCTCTCGGGATTCCTTGTTTTTTCCGATCGCGTGGTTTATCCCATTTACTTCTCGTCGTCACATCTATTGGGGTTTTCCCCTATCGTAGATCAGCAGTTCGCTGCTGCATTGATGTGGACATGCGTCACTGTCGTTTACCTTGTGGCCGGGGCAATCTTAACCATGCGTCTTCTGTCGCCCCAACGTCTTTCTCAGGTCGAATTCGTGCACTCGAAATTGCGTGGAACTGGAATTGGCCACAGAGTTTCACAGAGCCTGGAGGCTCTCTAAGCATGGCGAGTGAACCCATTCTTACGCCATTCGACCTGTCAGTCGCGAAGCGCAGTCGCTTTTCGGACTCAAAGATCTGGTCCGACTATTGGGCACTTACCAAGCCGGAAGTCAATTTTCTGATCGTGGTCACTACCTTCGCCGGTTTCTACTTGGGCTGTCCTTCGGCGTGGCACGATTTTCCATTCCTTGGGTCTATCAATGCAGTGCTGGGAACGTTACTGGTGGCCAGCGGCACCGGGGCCCTGAATCAGTACATCGAGCGCCGCTTCGACGCGCAAATGCGCCGGACAGCGCGGCGGCCGCTGGCGGCCGGCCGGCTAAAGCCTTTGGCGGTTTTATGGTTCGGTATTGCATTATCGCTTCTCGGAGGTGTTTATCTTGCCGTTGCCGTCAATCTACTCGCGAGCCTGCTGGCGGTTAGCACGTTGTTGTCTTATTTGTTCTTCTACACTCCGCTTAAAAGGAAGTCGCCGCTCTGCACTCTGGTCGGAGCATTTTCGGGCGCCATGCCGCCCCTGATTGGGTGGGCTGCAGCATCTGGCCAGCTCAGTTTCGGGGCATGGACACTCTACTCCGTGCTGTTCCTCTGGCAGTTCCCGCACTTTATGTCGATCGCGTGGATGTACCGCGAGGATTATGCTCGCGCTGGTTATTTGGTGCTGCCGCACGACGAGCGCGCAAGAGCCCTCGTAGTGAATTGGCAAACCCTGCTGCCGCTCCTGGTGTTAGGGCCCGTCAGTTTGTTGCTGGCCATAACCAGTAAATCGGGCGCCGCTTACTGCATTGGTGCCGTGCTCCTATGGGCCGGCTTTTCATACAATGGAGCACGGTTCGCCTTTCTAAAATCCAACTCTTCGGCGCGACAACTTCTTGCAGCTTCGATCATGTACCTTCCATCACTATTTGTGCTGATGATCCTTTTGAAGGGGTAGGATCCGGAGGACGATGGTCACCAATCCTCGCATCAATGGACAACTTCGCTGGATCATTGCCGAGGAAAATCCACGGTAGGTAGCTTGAACATTTAGAGAGCAAGGGATCCGCAGCCCTCGCCTACTTTGTGAAGTCCGGTTTCGGTGGCGAGCACACCGAATTAAACCATCGGCTGATATAGACCTCGGCGTGGGCTTCCCCACAGAAGTGACGAGCAGCTGGTGCACCGGCCGCAGTCGAGTTCCATTTGAGCACGGTAAGTTCTGAATCGCCGCACTGGATCACAAACCAATGAATGGGGTTGGTCGTAACAAGGCCACAGATTTCGCATCGGAATTGCTGAAGAGAGGTCATAAGCTATTGGCGTCTTTCCATTCCCTTCATTGACATGGTTGCGGTCTAGCATCGTCAATCTCGATATTAAACGGCACTGTTCAATCGAGAGATAGACAATTCCCAGTGGCGACTCGTGCTCAAGCACTCAAGGCTCGGCTCGATCCAAACGCCGCGCTGCATCCGTTTTTGGCAATGGTAGGTCTCCTGCGGCATAGGAGTATTGATCGCACATGGTCGGCTTAGCCGGGAGCGCGCTCGATGCAACCTTGCCTTTACTGTTCCCACCGGCACGCCCAAGATGCGTGCAGCCTCCTTGGCCGACAACTCCTGCAAATGACGCATATGGAGAACCTCGGCGTGGAGGGGCCCCAATCGGTCAAACGCCTTACCAAGCAGGACGCGGATTTCTCTGGCCGAACATTCCTGCTCCGGACTCGGTCGCGCCTCCACCACTTGAAGTCTGGCAGCATTTCCTTGCTCAACCATCTCATCAAGCGAAGTTTCGCTTTTCCGTCGACTCGCGCGCAAGCGCATGAACGCGGCATTCAAGGCGATACGAGTGAGCCAAGAGGAAAAGCGTGAACGTCCTTGGAAGGCATCCAAATGTCGCAAAGCGTCAAGGAAGGCCGTTTGTAACGCGTCTTCGGCATCTTCGCGATTGCGGAGAATTCGATGGGTGAGCCGAAGGATAGCATCCCTATGCGGCATCACAAGACTCCCGAATGCCGCCGCATCGCCGGCCCGGGCACAAGCCAGCAGGTTCTCTTCCTCGTTTGTCACGAAAGAAGATCGCCCGGTTGCTCTTTCTGTTTCCGCATACGTGCTCAGTTCATTGATGTCATGCATTGATCACCCTCTACTCGCACTCGATACCCGAAAGCCATAGGCCTTTCACTTCTGGCAAAAAATGCGACGAATCGAAACGGTGTCGTTGTCGCGGGTTGCGATAAGCCAGAAGAACGAAGATGAATCTAATGGACGATGGTGTCGATCGATACCTTTTGCGTCAACCGGTAAAACAAGCTGTGCTAGAACGCAGTTCGTAATCCCAGCCGAACTCGGGATGTTTATGAGGCTATGCATTCTAATTCCTCTTTACACCCTGAATCCACTCGGTGAGTTGTCGAATATCCAGCGTATTGTTCCGGCAGATGTTCATGTTGAAAAAAACCATGTAGCCATAGACGTGCTGCTTCTTCAGCAGGTGCTCCAGGTGCTTGCGCACGGGTACGACGGCTTTCGGCAGGCTTGGCTTCTCGTCCCATGAATCGAAGGCAAAGTTAAAGACAGAAGCGCCAGCGTCGCCCAAACGGTCGGCGACATCGGGGCGTAAGAGCCGTCCATTGGTACCGATGTAGATCCAGAATCCTTTCTTGGCTGCGTAATACACCACCTTGTGAGCGAATTGAGGGCGCAACAATGGCTCTCCCCCCATCAGCGCGAGCACGCGGCAGCCGTGGTCGTAAAGCCAGTCAATGGACCTCCGCGCCACATCCTCGGTCATGCCCTTTACCTTGTTGCTGTAGGCCCAGCAGTACCAGCAGTCGAGATTGCATTAGTATTCGACAAACAGGTAGGCGGTGATGGGATGGAATTCGCCGGGCATCACGCGCGAGCGTATATAGGGAAAAAGCCATCCCCGCATGGCACGGTAGACGTGTGACAGGCTCCAGTCACGTTTTTCGGGAGCCATTTCCGGTCCAGGATCGGCCAGCTTTTCCGGATACTGCGGAAATATAGGTTCTGGCAGCGTTAGTCCCTTTGCGGCCGCAGGCTTGACCGACTGCCGCGATGAATCCATCAGCAGATTGTGAATATCGACATCAATGCGAAACTTCGGAGCCGTTGCCATGAGATCCCCTCGAGCATGTGCTGTCATGCAGCAGATCGCTAGTTTTCCTTCATTGAGGACGAAGCGGAATATTGAGTTTACGTATCCGATAGGCCAGGGTGGTCCGCTTCATACCGAGGCGTGCTGCCGCGCCATTCGGACCACCAATCTTCCAGTTGGAGGCTCGGATCGCCCGCAGCACGTGCCCACGCTCCATTTCCTCCAAGGTGCTCAGCTCCGAACTGGGGGTTTCGACAGCAGTCTCTTTCAGCTCCGCAAGAGGTGGACGCAGGACACTCCCCGGCGTTAGGATTACCGCCCGCTCGATAAAGTTCTGCAGCTCACGCACGTTGCCCGGCCATGAATAACTTGTGAGAGCTTCCATCGCACGGGGTGGAATCGTTTCAATGTGCCGGTTCATGCGTCGAGCATATTCGTCAACGAAGTGGCGCACGAGAAGGGGAATGTCTTCGCGGCGCTCTCGCAAGGGCGGAACGGGCAAGGGGAAAACATGCAGGCGATAATACAGGTCGCTTCTGAATTCCCCGTCTTCCACCATCTGCTTCAGGTCCCGATGGGTAGCGGCAACCACGCGAACATCCGCCTGCTGGGTACGGGTACTGCCTAATCTTTCAAATTCATGTTCCTGCAGCACCCGCAGCAATTTAGGCTGAAGCTCCAGTGGAATGTCACCGACTTCATCGAGGAACAGAGTACCCTTATCTGCCACCTCGAAGCGGCCCGCCTTGCGCATGATGGCGCCGGTAAATGCGCCCCTTTCGTGGCCAAAAAGTTCGCTTTCCAGTAAACCGGAGGGAATGGCGGCGCAGTTCAGTTTGATAAAGGGTCGATCTCGCCGGGTGCTCAGGTTGTGGATCGCTCGGGCGATCAACTCCTTTCCCGTACCCGTCTCTCCCAGAATCAGTACGCCGGAATCGGTCGGCGCCACGACCTCGACTTCCCGGAGCGCACGCTGCAAAGCCACACTTCTACCGACGATCTCTTCAAAGTGCAGTTCGTTGCGGATTTCGTCTTCGAAACTTAATATGTCGTTCGGGGCTTCGCTCTCTACTAGACCAAGTTCCATAGCAACTCCAGTCATCGAAATGTTTTGGAAACTTGAATGAGTCAAGAGCAAAGATGTTGCCAAACCTACGGATCGGCCCTGAGCTGCTAGGTCATTGAAACTTTGTGTGTTAGATGGTTATGGGCAGTTCTAACAGTCAGCCTTGCTGTCAGCCAGCGTCGAATGATGGTGACGTGTCACTTTAGTGTCACGTATCGTCTCTCGGACTAGCCAAGTGCTTTGTGCACGACAAAGATGCTGAACACTCGCGTCAATGAAGCCGAAGCGTGACACTTGAACGTACTCTCCCGTCTCCCCATACCGACGACATCAAAGCCATCCGGGTACGAATCGAGTGCCGGTCAGTGGGCTGGACCTTGGTTCTGTTCCGCCAATGCGCGGATTTTTGCGTCGTCTGGCTACTGCCTGATTCGATACAATTTCTGGTGAGAATTGTGGAGCCAGAGTGTTGCGTTCCAGCATCTGAGCCTCTAGGCCATTACCGCTAATTGTTTCGCGGGCCGATCTAAACTTTGGGTGGGGGCTTGCCGATCTCGATAGACGATGACGTGTTCACAAAGAAATCGCTCCGATATTTACACCATGGTGATCCAAGAGTCTGAACTTTTATTTCACCGCATTTCGGAGAAGGCCGCGCAATGAACACGCAAGATGGGCCAAACGTTTACATCGTCGATGATGATGCTGACGTGCGTGAGTCTCTTCAGGAGCTGCTGGAGTCTGTCGGGTTGCACGCTGAGTCTTTTGGAACTGCACAGGAGTTCCTGTCGAGTTCGCGCAGTGACAGTCCCAGTTGCCTAATTCTAGACGTGAGACTTCCCGGTATCAGCGGTCTGGATCTTCAGCGCGAACTGAAGAGAGAAAGAATAAGTATCCCCATAGTCTTTCTCACGGCCCATGCAGACGTTCCGATGTCGGTCAAGGCCATGAAGTCTGGCGCGGTTGAGTTTCTTACCAAGCCATTCAGGCAACAGGATCTCCTTGATGCGGTCCAGCGATCGCTCACCCGAGCTCGCATCCTCCGCGAGAAAGAGCGAGAGTTACAGGAGCTGCGCGGTCGCTGGGAAAGACTCAGCGTTCGCGAACGTGAGGTAATGAACCTCGTTGTCTCCGGGATGCTTAACAAGCAAGTCGCAGCGGAACTCGGTGCCAGCGAAGCGACCGTCAAAATGTATCGCAGCCAGGTCATGAAAAAGATGCAGGCTAAATCTTTGCCCGAGCTCGTGAGGATGGCGGACAAGCTCAAGTCCATCACATAGCGCGGCCAACCGGAGGTCGCCGCTGATACGTCACCGTAAAGCCGTCAATTCCGCACTCGAGAATATATCTTTCATGGCCGTTATCACCTTTCACTCCGACCTTCACCGCCCTGCCTCATCAGACTTACTGTATGCAATCGAAGTACTGTTGCCGAAAGGGAAAAACGTACTGGTGTGTTGTAGCTGTGAAACGTCAAATTTACGTATTCGCTCGAGAACATGTCGGTGGAGCGTCATGTCCCCGGACATAGTGCCCAACCGTAGCACTTGCAGCGCGCGTGAGAAGCAGAAAACAACTACGGAGCGAAGACGACAGTCACCCGGTTGAGTGTGTTGAACACGAACGGGGGGAGCCAGTCAGCGTCCCAGTGTCGTCTTGCCATTGTTCCTGATTTCGTCGCCGTCCCCGGAATCGCGAAGGCTGCCGAAGGTAAATACCAGGTTGTCGACGAAGAAGATCTCCGGGATCGGCCCGAGGAGAGTGGGATATTTCATTTCTGGAAGTTCTAGACTCTCTGGCGAACTGGGAGAGTACGCACTCGAGGGAGAGTAGGTTTTCGAATCGCCCGAGAAACCCTTCACGACAAGCGATTTAGTGCCAGCCGGAGCACTGAATTCAGACGTGGCAATGGTCCCACAGAACGCCGAGCGAGTGGAGGATAATCGCGTCTCCGGTCGCCAATTCATTGGCAGAAACCACAATTTTGTAGGCGTAGCCGACAACTGGATTAAGTGTCTGACACCAGCGCTCGTGGTGGATAATACCGTCACAGTGTTCACAAACTGCTTGGGCGTTGTACCCGTTGCTGTGATACAGGGCTGCTTCTTCGTAAGACATTCGCTAATCTCCTAGGTCTGGAAGCATCGAGGGTCGCGCAGCTTGCCTCGTCCACTCGCAAGATCAACCAGTCCGGACAACTGACTTGTTTGGAGCTAGGCCGACCTCTTAGTCGGCGAGCAGAACTCTATGATTTTTCCGCAGTGCAGCGCCGGGGCACACTTCAATGGTTTCCGAAAGTTCTTCGGTACATAAAACTCAATTAACTTTGCCATGACTACCTCTTGCTCTATGAGCCCCTCTGGCGGGGCTGGGATTGCAATTCAGCCTTTAGGTTCAAATGGCCCTACCAAAGCCATCCGCATTGACAACGCACGGACTCACACAATTGGTGCTTGTGCAAGAGTGCTTTGCAAATGGCGCATGATCTCATCCACATAAGTTTCCCTCCAGGATCGCGCGAGAACCGGTTGGCGTCGGTCTTTCCAAATCCCTTAAGCGACGTGCGCCTTTTGCCAACATAGCCCAGGCCAGTGCTTTCAGGTCCGGATCCACAGAGTTCGTAGCCCTTAGCAGTTCCTTGCCTGCGTCTTGCTGTCCGAACCTGCACCACATCACTCCACAAAGAAACACGTAGTTGCCGTCCATTCCGTTTCCTCCTCTCCAGCGCCGAGGAACATCAGTGGTACCCCAGCACTATGTTGCAACCACCTCTTCCGCTGCTCCCACTGCAATCCAGCTGCCAACAGCCCGTTCAAAAGAAAGAGCGCTGTTTCGTCCAGGAAATTCACGGCCACAAACCACGCTTCATCTACATCGGGCCGACGCTCATTCCTGCAATTGCGTGACAAGCCAGATGACACTTGACGCAAGAGGCACGCGGATGGCACTGGCCGGCCCGGCATGTGTTAGTCGTTTCGCGAAATTAATGATCGGGATTTCGTTGCCTAGTCGTCTCTAGGATGCTTAGCAAGAAAGTCGCAGCGGAACTCGGTGCCAGCGAAGCGACCGTCAAAATGCATCGCAGCCAGGTGATGAAAAAGATGCAGGCCAAATCCGTGCCGGAGCTTGTGAGGATGGCCGACAAGCTGAGATCCTTATGGCCCGTTGAGCTCGCCTGATGGCATCGAATCGCCAATTCATCGAAAGTAGCGGCCTAACCTACTAAAGTCTAGTTTTGTCCACCCAAAGATTGATTGCTCTAGGTGAGCAGTCACGCTAATCTCGGGGCATGCCAATGGACCGAACCTCCAAATTGATTGCGATCATTGATGACGATGAGGCGATGCAAGATTCGCTGCGCGACCTCATGGAGGCGGCTGGGCTTGTTGCTCGTTGCTTCGGATCCGCGGAAGAATTCCTCGAATCCGATTTGCATCGTAAGGCGGCGTGCTTGATCCTTGATATCCGCATGCCGAAGATGTCAGGTCTGCAATTGCAGGCCAGGCTGAAGGAAGAGGGATGCAACGTTCCGATCATCTTTATTACTGCGCATGGAGATGCCAGGATGCGGATTCGAGCGATGAGGGAGGGTGCAGTCGAGTTCCTTGCAAAGCCGTTCGATCATCAACTGTTGCTCAGTAGGATTCGAACTGCACTTGATATGTGAGCAACCTCGGGTATTACAGGTGCGTGGGGCGCCTTAACTGTAGGGACTGTAGAGGTTTCTGTGGGAGATCTCGCAACATTCACGAACGCTGGGGAAGATCAGCTCGAGCGAACGTTCGAGCGGATCATCGGCAATAGCGCTGCCCTCGAATCTGTTCTCGAGCAAGTGGAGCAGGTTGCTCCCACAGATTCGACTGTCCTCATCGAGGGGGAGACCGGTACAGGAAAAGAACTTATCGCGCATGCCATTCACAACGCAAGTCAACGCTGCGGACATGCCTTCATCAAGCTGAATTGCGCGGCGATTCCGCTGGATCTTCTGGAAAGCGAGTTGTTCGGTCATGAGAAGGGCGCCTTCACCGGAGCCATCGCGCAGAAGATCGGGCGCTTCGAGATGGCCGACAAAGGCACGCTGCTTTTGGACGAAGTAGGCGACATTCCTCCCGCCCTGCAGCCAAAATTGTTGCGCGTGCTGCAAGAACAGGAGTTCGAGAGGTTAGGAAGCGGTCGCACTCACAAGGTGAACGTCCGGCTCGTCGCAGCAACCAATCGGGATCTGGTCAAGATGGTCGCGCGCGGCCAGTTCCGCAGTGATCTCTACTATCGTCTTAATGTCTTCCCCATCCTGCTGCCTGCGCTGCGCGAGCGCCGGGAAGACATTCCATCTCTTGTCATGCATTTTGTGGAGATCTTCAGCCGCCGCATGAGAAAGCCGGTCGAGTCGATTTCTCCGGAAACCATGGCTGCCTTCCAGTGCTATTCCTGGCCGGGCAACGTTCGCGAGTTGCAGAATTTGGTGGAGCGCGCGGTCATCCTTTCCCGGGACGGCGTGCTTTCGAACCCGCTGCCGAAAATGCGAACGGAGGTTGTGACTCCGACTCTGTATCGCGCCCGGACTTTTCAGTCATCGATGTCCTTGGAAGACTCAGATCGCATTCTGATCCTGGAAACGCTTGAGCAGGTTGGCTGGATCGTAGGCGGACCACGCGGGGCAGCGGTAAAACTGGGACTTAAGCGAACTACGTTGCTGGCCAAGATGAGACGATTGGGGATCTCGCGGCCTATTCCCCAAGACGGAACTGACGTGATCGGCATCGCGTGAGAAGACGTCTAGGCGTGAAATTCGACTGGCATGAAAAGTCGAGCAGCGGCCGAAGATTACATCACCATCGCCGGGATTCTAGTCTTCCGAGAAAAAAGTAGACCATGGGCACCGAGAGTGACATTTTTCGCTTATGCACGTGAATCACTCTGAAATCGCAGCGGCGAGTCCCATTGAAACAGGTTCTGCAATGTGTCCTGTCTTGCGAATCCTGAGCGCTATCGTTTTCCTTAGCGCGATGGCCTTGATGGCCTGCCGGTCAGAAAAACCACAGGAAACACTGAACCATGCGCCATACTGACGACGAATCGGCTGCGAACAGTTCCTGTCCCGAATTTCCAGAGTTTCTTCAGAACGTCGGGCGAAGGTCATTCCTCAGCGGTCTTGCTACCTTCCTGCTGGTTGCGGGACAAGCTTGCCGGAGGGCAGTCCAACTAGATCCTGAGTTCACCCTCGTGTTAATTGAGCAAAACTGGATGAATAGCGTTTTCCAGAACTGGCGCAACCAGGAACTCAAGCAGTTCACACAGGAGACCGGAATCCGTGCCAAGCTTCTGCCTGCACCGGAGGGCGCTGAGCCATTGGACGTGTGCCGCAGCTTTCTGGAAACTGGCGCGAAAATTCCAGACGTCTATGGAGTAGACGTGATCTGGCCAGAAATTCTTGCCGAAAATCTACTCGATCTGAAGGCCTTCGTGCCTGCACAAGAGATCGCGACGCACTTCCCCGAGCTGATCGCAAACAATACGGTGAATGGCAAGTTGGTCGCCCTGCCAAGCCTGATTGACGTTGGCCTACTGTCTTATCGCACTGACCTGCTGAGACATTACGGATATCACACGCCGCCGCGAACTTGGGAAGAACTCGAAACTATGGCCACACGGATTCAGGCCGGCGAGCGCGCAAAAGGCCAAAAGGACTTCTGGGGTTTCGTATGGCAGGGAGCATCGGTTGAGTCCCTGACCTGTAACGCTCTGGAATGGCAGGTTTCGGAGGGGGGTGGACCCATCATCGAGAATAATGCGGTCACGGTGAATAACCCGGGAACTGCCCGAGCGTGGGCAAGAGCGTTACGCTGGGTGGGCACCATATCACCGCCCGGCGTAGTCGCGTACAAAGCATGGGATGCGTTCAACATCTGGCGAGCAGGACAGGCGGCTTTCATGCGCAACTGGACGCCACCGAATTCCGGGGAGCTTGTTCAAGGAGCACTCACCAGGGACCAGTTTGGTATAGCGTCGCTCCCTCGAGGGCGAGCCAGGATCGCCGCGACGGTGGGGGGCCGAGGTTACGCCGTCTCCCGGCATTCGCTCCACCCTCGCGAGGCATCTATTCTGGTTCGTTTTTTGTGCAGAGGCGATACTCAACTCAATCGAACCCGCATGGGTGGCAAGTCACCGACAATACCTGAACTGTACAACGACCCTAGAATTCAAGCAGATCCATTTTTTTCCACTATTCTAAAGACCTATCGCGACGACAAAGTCTGGCGGCTCTCTAGGGAAACGGGCAAGCGATATCCGGATCTCTCGCGCGCATACTATGGGACCGTCCACGAAATACTAGTAGGCAATAAAAATGTTGCCAGCGCATTGTCCGATTTACAGGCCGAATTAATGCAAATCACCGGCCTGAACGCAGCGGCTCCAGGCGCAAGGCCCTATGGGACGTCCGCTATTTTGCGTGTCCCGCCAAGCTACACAAATCGTAAGGTGTCTTAAACGAAGTGAATACGATGCTACGCGGAATTTGAGGCGGAAGGATGGCACGAGGCAGTGCTGGGCACTTCGCGGATCCCGGACCAGTCACAGGCACTGGTTCTCGAAATTACGTTCGTTTCGGGAAGTGGAAGATTGGGACCCTTTTGACAGCGTGTTTCGTGGCCATCGTGCTCTTGATGATAGTTGGTGACGTCATCGCTGTGTTGCAGCTCGACCGAGTCGAGACACGGGCCTGGCGTTTTTACCAAGCGGATCAAAAGTCTCTCGCCATCATGCATGTTTACCTGGATGTTGTGACCTTCCGCGACACATTGACCGGTTTGGCGCACGCCCAAGATCCTCACGAATTTGAATCCCGATCCATTGCCTTGCGCGACAGTTTCTTGAGAGACGTTACACACGCCCAACAGACGCTCAGATCTGCGCCGGATTTCAGCCAAGACCCCACGATTCTGGTTAGATTGGAGGCCGTGAGGGTGGCATTGCCCTCGCAAGTTGACACCATGTTGGAGCTGGTGAAAACGGGGGACTGGCAAGCCGTACGCTTTCGATTGGCGGGTCAAGCGCAGTCTTTGATCGCATTAAGCTCATCGTTGGCGGCGGACGTCGATCAGGAGGTTGCGCAAGAGCGTGCCCAGGCTCTGGAGAGCGTTCAGCGGACGCGGCGCCAGCTTTACCTGGTGCTTTCCATAACAGCCCTGCTGATCCTGCTTATGGCCGCGATGCTGGGCTGGTACGCCACACGCAGAATCAGCAGACCCCTTGCACAGCTGGATGCAGCGGCGCAGGCATTAGCGCGCGGCGAATTTGGCTACCAGGTCGAGTTGAGGGGGAATGATGAACTTTCAGATCTGGCGAGAGCTTTCAATTACGCCGCCCGGCAGCTCCACAAGTTCTACGACGACGTCAAGTGCAGCGAGGCTTATCTGGCAGAAAGCAAAGCCAAGCTTGAAGAAGCCCAGCAGATTGCCCATGTCGGTTACTGGGAATGGGAGCTGACGTCGAATCGCGTGATCTGGTCAGACGAGACCTATCGCATCTATGGACTTCGGCCTCAGGAGTATCCCATAGACATAGCGGTTGTACGAAAAATGATCCACCCCGAAGATTTGGAATTTGTGTTCCGAATGGCCGAGGAGGCCGTTCGCGGAGGATCGCGCACGGACGTAGAACACCGAATCATCCGTCCCAGTGGCGAACTGCGCACGGTGCATAGTCAGGGCGACCTGGAGATAGACGAGTCAGGCAGGCCCTATCGAATGTTCGGGACGGTCCAGGATATTACTGATCGCAAGCACGCAGAGGGCGCCCTGCAGCGAAGCCAGTTTTATCACAACGAAGGGCAGCGCCTAGCCCACATGGGAAGTTGGGCCTTCAACGCAACTGGATTCGAATACTGGTCCTCCGAGTTGTTTCGGATCCATGGTCTTGATCCGAGTGGCAAACCGCCAACAGTAGAAGAATATTTGGCTCTTGTACACCCGGAAGATCGCGCCTTCATGAAACAAGGCATTGCGAAAATGTTGGATGATCATCTTGCATTCGATTTCACAAAACGAATTGTGCGGCCTGACGGTGAGATTCGTCACGTACGTTGTGTGGGTGTTCCGGTCACGCAAGGGGGAACTTTCCAGGGTTTCCTTGGGACAGGCATGGATGTTACTGAGCAAGAGCGATTAACGGAAGAATTGCGTCTGAGTGAGCAGTATCTCAGCGAAGGGCAGCGCTTGGCCCAAATGGGAAGTTGGGCATTTAACCCCTCTGGTTTTTTTGAGTACTGGTCTCAGGAGTTGTTCAAGATTTACGGCCTAGATCCGCAGAAGGGAGCCCCCACACTTGAACAGTATCTGGCCACAGTTCACCCACAAGACCGCGATTTTATGGCTGAGACCATAAAAAGAATGAATGCGGAACGCTCTGGCTGCGATGTAAAAAAAAGAATTGTTCGCCCCAACGGCGAGCTACGCTACATTCGCTGCGCCGGAATTCCGGTTGTTGAAGGCGAGGTCCTTAAGCGGTTTCTCGGCACCGCGATTGATATCACCGAGCAAGAACTGCTGACCCACGAGTTGGAGCGGCGGCAAGCATACCTTGCCGAAGCGCAGAGGCTCAGCCACACAGGCAGCTTCGGCTGGAACGTTGCGAGCGGAGAAATCTACTGTTCGGAGGAAACTTACAGGATCTTTGAGTACGGTCGAGCGGTCAAGCCCACGTTGGAATTGGTACTGCAGCGAATTCATCCCGGCGACAGAGATCTAGTGCAGCAGGCTCTCGATCGGGCGTCCGAAGCAAGGGCGGAGTTCGATTTTGAGCATCGTTTGCTGATGCTAGACGGTTCCGTCAAGCACCTCCACGTTAGCGCCCGCGTGTCGGACACGTCGTCAGGCAGCCTCCAATACATGGGTGCCGTCACGGACGTCACCGCCGCAAGGCAGGCGGAGCAGACGGTTCGGGAGAGCGAGGCATACCTAGCGGAAGCGCAGAGGCTCAGCCATACGGGCAGTTGGGCGTGGAGCACTGCCAATGGCGAGATGCGGTACCTGTCCGAGGAATGCTACCGTGTGTTGGGTTTCGACCCACACGGCGGACAGCCACGATTCAAAGCGTTCTTTCTACGCATCCATCCTGATGATCAGGTTAGTTTCTGGGAAACGCTACAAAAAGCGAAGGCTGAAAAGACGGAATTTGAGTTGGATTACCGGATCCTTCATCCCGGCGGCGATATCAGGGACATCCACGTGGTAGGCCATCCCGTTCTCAGCCCATCCGGCGATATCGTTGAATTCGTCGGCACGATGATGGACGTCACCGAACGCAAGCGGGCAGAAGCGCTCCGTGAAGGTGAGAGCCGTATTTTGGAGATGATAGCCCGTGACGCTCCCCTGCAAGAAATACTGGAAAGCCTGGTGCGCGTTGTGGAAGCCCAATTTGCCGGCTTGCTTTGCTCTGTTCTGCTCCTTGATGAGGACGGGCAACATGTAAGGCATGGCGCGGCCCCGAGTCTTCCGAGGCCTTACATCGAGGCCATCAACGGCGCCTCGATCGGACCGAACGCGGGATCGTGCGGCACGGCCATGTACCGCCGAGAGCCTGTTGTCGTCACCGACATTCTCCAAGATCCGCTCTGGGAATCGTATCGGGCTGTGGCTGAGCCCCATGGGCTTCGTGCCTGCTGGTCCACTCCTATATTTGCGCATTCGGGCAAAGTGCTGGGTTCCTTTGCCATGTATTACCGCGAACCGCGTAGTCCAAGTCCGTCCGAGAACCGCGCCCTGGAAATGGCTACCCACCTCGCCGGCATTGCGATCGAAAGTAAGCTGACACGCGAACGGCTGCAGCGAAGTGAAGCTTATCTGGCCGAAGCGCAGAGGCTCACCCACACGGGCAGTTGGGCGATTAACGTCCGTACCGACGAGCACTTCTGGTCGGAAGAGATGTTTCGCATTAATGAGATCGACCCGAAACTGAAGCCCTCTTGGTCCCTCATTCTGGATAGAGTTCACCCCGACGACCGAGCAAGTCTTGAGCATCGAAAGAAAATGGAGTTCACGCAAACGGGATGGGCTGACTCGGAGGCTGATCTTCGAATCGTTCTTCCGGACGGGAGGATCAAGCACCTTCACACCCTCGCGCACCCGGTGATGGATGCCTCGGGCCAAATCATTGAAGTCATCGGCACGACCATGGACGTAACCGAACGGAAACGAGCCGAGGATTCCCTGCGACGGAGTGAAAGTCATCTTGCCGAAGCGCAGAGGCTGGCCCACACGGGCAGCTGGGCTTGGCGCGTATCGGATCGGAAGGTAATGCACCTCTCCGAGGAGTTTTACCGGATTTGTGGCTTCGATCCAGCTGAGGGAGTGCCGACTTTGGAAGAATGTTCCGAACGCGTCCACCCGGAGGATCGCCTTAAGTGGAAGGGCATTATCGAACAGGCAATCGTGGAAAGAGCCGATTACGATCGGGAGTTCCGCATCCTTTTACCGAATGGAATGGTGAAATGGATCCACACGGTTGGCCATCCCGTCTTTTCCGATGCCGGAGACTTGGAGCAATTCGTAGGCAGCTCGACCGACATCACGGAGCGCAAATCCGCCGAGCAAGAGCGTGAAAAGCTGCGCCAGTTAGAGGACGAGCTTGCACACATCAATCGTGTGAGCATGTTGGGGGAAATGGCTGCTTCTCTGGCGCACGAGATCAAGCAACCAATCACTGCCGCCATCACCAGCGCCAACAGCTGCATTGAATGGCTGGCCCACGAACCACCCAATCTTGATCGGGCTCGTGCGGCAGCAGTCAGAATCGATAAGTATGGGAATCGTGCGGCTGAGATCATCGACCGGATACGTTCGTTCTACAAGAAATCTCCTCCACAACGTGAGTTGGTCGACGTGAACGGAATTATCCACGAAATGCTCACGCTGCTGAATGGTGAGGCTTGTCGATTATCGGTTGCCATGCGCACGGACCTTTCCGCCGAACTCCCTAAAATTATTGTTGACCGTGTGCAGCTGCAGCAGGTGTTCTTGAACCTCATGCTCAATGCCATCGAAGCCATGAAGGACTCGGGCGGAGAGCTTACGGTCCGGTCGCAGCTTCGGGATTCTCATCTGCTGTTGTCAGTCAGCGACACAGGCGTGGGACTGCCCACGGAGAAAGTGGACCAGATCTTTTCTGCGTTCTTTACCACCAAGCCGCAGGGCAGTGGGATGGGGCTGGCCATCAGCCGCTCCATTGTGGAGTCACACGGCGGGCAGTTGTGGGCAAGCGCCAACGGTGGACGGGGTGCAACCTTTCACTTCACCTTGCCGACCGAGGTGTCGGAGCCAACACCCCAAGTTGCTTAAGGTGTTTTCGTCTGTCCTGGTGCGAGCCGCAAGCCGCCGACATTCTACTGGATTCCATATATTGCATTTTTTAGGGGATTAGTTCAACAGGTCGAACTCAAAGGCTCCGAATCGAACGCGGCCTAAAGGAAGGGTGTACATGGGCAGATGAACCTTAATCAGGTCGGCAGGTTGAGCTTTTTCAAGAACGCGGCGAATCGCGGGTCCTTGTGCAAGCTCTTCAGTAGGGGGTCCACTTTCGTTTCGATCAGACCGCCGTCACGTTGGGCATAAGCTCGGTCCAGCCAATCGAACGCTTCGTTGGGCTGGTTTCGGAAAGCATAAGCCTCGGCGATTTGGTACGCGTCAATCGTATGGTATTTCGTAATTAGCTCCTGCAAAGCGGTGTCCGACTCTTTTCCCCGGCCAAGCGAGTGGTACGCAATAGCATAATGTTCCAGGCGGAACTGATCTGATTGTTCTTGTTCGATTTCAGCTAAGGCCTCCGGAGCTCGCCCCTGTATTACATATATCTCGGCCAAGAATATATGGCTTGTGGCTTGCGGATCGAGTTCAAGGCCCCTCTTGAGATCCGCTACTGCTTCGTCCAGCGCACCCGTCCAATATTCAAGTTGCCCAAGGTCCACTCGCAGCCTCGCATTGAGTGGATCTAGTTCAATCGCTCGGCGAGCCAGTCTGAGACCTTCGTCAACGCGGCCAAGGATGACTGCCCATTGAGCCGCACTGCCTAGAAACCGGGCATTTCCGGGTTCGAGAGCGATCGCCCGCTGGTAAGAAGCATTCGCTCCAGCCCAATCGAAGTCGATCAATTGCTTCATGTCTCCCATTTGCTCGTGGGCCTCTGCCAGGTTCGGGTCCAGCGACAAAGCTCGTTCAACTGCTTCACGCGCAAGTCGGTGACCCTCTTCAGTTGGCACACGACCACTGTCGGCTTGGCGGTAGCGTGCATGAGACAACCAGACCCACGCCAGTGCATAGCTGGGATCAAGTTGAGTTGCCCGTTCGAAATACTCTGCAGCCACGTTCGGATCTCGCCCTAAATAACGTCCCTGAAAATATGCTTCGAAAGCTTCCGGATTGACTGGATGCGTCCGCACTAAGTTTGCCTGCTGCTGGGACGTCAAACGCAGCCCGATCTCCTGCGTAACAGCCTTGGCTACATTGTCTTCGACATTAAGAGTGTCTTTCGCCGGATAGTCGTAATCCTGTGACCACAGGTGAGTTTGGTCCTTCACCTGAACCAGCTGAGCGGTGAGGCGCATGTGATCTCCGCTTTCGCGAAGGCTGTTTTCCAGCACATACTGCACGGAAAGGTCGCGTCCAATCTGGTCCAGGCGTACGTCCTTGTGCTTGTATCCCATGACGGATGTTCGTGCGATCACACCCAGCTGTTCCGGGTTGAGCCGCCCTAACTGCGAAATCGTTTCCTCGGTCAGACCGTCCGCAAGATATTCCTTGTTGGGATCGCCAGTGAGATTCTCGAATGGCAGGACGGCGAGCATGGTTTTTCTGGGAAGCGGGGTAGACCGAAAGTGCCTCCAGGAGATATAGCCCGCGCCGACCAAGATGACAACAGATGCAAGCGCCACCGCAGTTTTCCACCAGTGTGGCTTCATCTGCCGCTGAACTCTCGCCGTGTTCTCGCTTATCTCGGCGGCAGACTGCTCAGGCTGCTCTCCGTCTTTCTTCAAAGCGGTTTCCGGCGCTGACTCCAGGTACTGTATCGGGAGCATCAATCGATAGCCACGCCGCGCCAAGGTCTCGACGTACCGAGGGTTATCGGCGGAATCCCCCAGAGCGCGGCGTAGGGTCTTGATCGTCGCATTGATGCTGTGGTCGAAATCCACGACAGTATCGTCCGCCCATAGCCTGCTCTTGATTTCCTCGCGGGTGACAATCTTGCCCTCCCGTTCGAGAAGCATCCGCAAAACCTGAAAAACTTGTTCTCTGAGGAGAACCTTATTGTTAGGATCGGGCGCCTCAATTGATCGTAGTTCGCCAGTGCTGAGGTCGAGCTCAAAGGCTCCGAATCGAACGCGCGCGGAGGGAAGGGTGTTCATGGGAACCGCAAGCAAAATACAGAATAAGAGACTGTACCAATGCCACTCGGAATTGTCGAAAACAAAGTGCTCAAGGCATCGGAAAATATTAAGAATCAATAATTTTCTGATTTCACTCCGATTTCATCGCAACGTCACCGCTGTTCCATTTACACCCATTCGCCCTTGCCCTAAACAAGTGAGCATAGGCGTGATTGATCCAACGATATTGGATTCGCGGCATGTCAGGAAGCCAGAGGTCCAAGTTGATTGCCATCATCGATGACAATGAGTCGATGCGAGATTCGCTACGGGACTTAATCGAGTCGGCTGGGCTCGTGGCGCAATGCTTTGGATCGGCGGAAGATTTCCTCGAATCTGGTTTGCACCGTCAAGTCGCGTACCTGATAACTGACATCCTTATGCCGAGAATGTCGGGTCTGCAGTTGCAGACCAAGCTGAAAGATGAGGAGTGCAACATTCCCATCATCTTTATTACGGCGTTTGACGATGCCGAGATACGGGCTCAAGCCATGAAAGAGAGTGCAGTCGAGTTCCTTTCAAAACCATTCGATCATCAGCTGTTGCTTAAAATACTGCGATGCACTCTCGATGGTGAGACGTATGGCGTCAGCTCGCCGCGCTTTGCGATTGCGTCCTGAAGCACTCGCGGTTCTTCATGATGTCCTGGAGATCGTGTCCCACACTTGCCGTGGTGCGCCAGGTCTCAATTAAGTGGTAGAGACGCTGGCACCGATGTCTCTACGACGTGGACTCATTGCACGGTAAGGGATACGGTCACGGTTTTTTCTACGCTGCCCGCATGCGCAGCCATCGTGATAGGGTAGGTTCCCGCTGGCGTTGAGCTGCTCGTCGTCACCTTGAACGTCAGCGTACCAGCACCGGTCACCGAAGCCGTGGACCAACTCGCGCTCGCGCCTGGGACAAAGCCAACGCCGTACGAGGAGAAAGTCGTCTTAGAGCTGAACCCACCGATCGGGATCAACAACATCGTGTATACCGCTGGATTTCCAGCCGTCACGGTCAGCGCTCCGGTGTTCTGATTGACAAACCACAAATCCGGGCCATCCGGCGAAACCTGGCAGGGAGCCGTAGGATTACCCGAAGGTGCCTTGAAGGTTGAGTGGGTGTCCTGGCCGGTCGTTGAAAGCCACTTGGTCCAGCTGATCGGGGTGTTGAACGACGGTTCGGGAACTGTGAAGGGCAACGCGACCGAGCCGTTCCACCAGTCGTTGTGGTCGGAATCCAGCGTGCTTAGAAATCCGGTCCAAGCGCTCCCAGCTTGATCGAAGTCGAGAAAGAGCTGCTCGTTGGCGCCGCCCGCAATGGTATTTGAGGTCATGGTCAGGTTAGTGGTCAGCAAATTGTATTGCTGTCCCGTTTCGTAGTTAGTGACCGAGATAGGAGTTCCACCCTGGATGCCGGTAATCGGCATCTCGCTGATGAGGTTATCTGCGAAGGTGTTGCCGGTGAGAGTGACGAACGTTGATCCTCGCAAAGCCATGCCACCATCGTAGTAAAGCAAGAGCGGAGCGTTGAAGCAGACATAGCTGTTTGAGATACTCACGGGGCCTTCGCTAGCTTCTACCACAACACCGTTTCGAAGATTGTAAGCAGAAATTATCGACTCTGCGGTATCGTTCTCATCGTCTGTGTCCCAATGAACGCCGTGCGTCATATTGAAAAACATTTTGGCGCCGTTCACAGTGTTATCGTGCTGGGCAAAGAAGTGGAATCCGCCCGCAGCCCATCCATAAATGCCACCCTGGGCCCCCCGCCAATTGTTATAGTCGGCCTCATTGGAAGTCCACAAGCCATTCTTGGCCTCGAACGAGTTAAATCCCTGTTGCCCATTGTGGTTGGCCAGGCTGTTTTGCACGGTAAAATTCGTGGTGATGTTCATATGCAGGCCGCCGGAATTGTTCCAGTTGAACGTGTCCGCATCGATGAGGATGTTGTTGCCGCCGTTAAAGGTCACAGCGTCGTTATCGCGGCAAGTGTTGGCCTCATTGAAGCTCAGCCCGCGTAATACGATGTTGCTTTTGCTGTAGGCCGTGAACGGTGTGTCTCGCGTCGAGACCTCGACGGTCGCGGTCGTGATGTTTGTCTTGGTGGGTGGATAGATGTAAACGATGGCGTTGGTTTCGTCCACGAAAAAGGTGCCCAGGCCTAGTTGGCTCAGCGTGAGCACTTCGGTTAATGGGGTTCCATTTATGAAAATCATTTCCCGGCGCAGATTGATGTTCTGCAAGAATGGACCGTCCGAGGGCCGGGGGCAAAGTCCCCAAGTGTATGGCCAGGAGTTTGTGTAAACCCCCGCCTTGCCGGCGTAAGGCTGCCATCCCGTCCACACGTCGCTGCCGGAGACAGTCACTGTGCCTGCTTCCGCAGCCTCGAAGGTGATCGGCAAAGATGTATCACTGGAACTGCTGGCCAGCAGAATGGATTCGCGGTACGTACCAGGATTAACCGTGACGCGCGTTCCGATCTTCTTGTGGTTGTTGGCCACCGCCACGACCGCCGCGTGGCTGATAGTTTTGAAAGGCTTGGCTTGCGTTCCAGGATTAGTGTCGGAGCCCTTGGTTCCATCCACATAGACGAAGGCGGTCTCCAGTCCCTCGTTGATGCTGGCCTGACCCTGAGCGACTTCTGAGAGCACGATTGCTGAGAAGATAATGGCGCACACTAAGAGTGCCAGACTTCGTTGGCTGGTCATGCGGATCTCCTTCTGGACCTGGTGAGGCCCTACCAAAAACTTCAGACATTGCCACACCTGCGCCGATAGACGGGAGTTCAGACTGCAGCGAGCGAGGGGTCGCGCCCTGGTAGAGACTCCTCGGGAGGCGGAGCAATCCTGCTACGAGAGAATTGTAATCCTAATCGCCGGGAGACGACCAGTCGTGTAAAAAAACAGTTGTGTAAAAAAAACCGTTGTGCAAAAGAGCTGGGCCCAACGCGATTACATCATGGCGTCAGCTTGAACAGCGTTCCCTGTCCGCTCGCGCCACCTTCAGTGGCCGTTCCATAGAGGTTGCCGGAACCATCGCTGACCAGGCCGTTCAATAGGTCTGCCCCATCCGAGCCCTTGAAGCTATGGAGCACGATTTCGGTGCCGGGCTTGCTCACCTCGAAAACTGCTCCAGCGCCGTCAACCCCTCCGAATTCTGCCGTGCCGTAGAGATTTCCTTTCGAGTCACGAACCAGACCTGCGGAAGGAAACGCTCCATCACTTCCGTTGAATGTGTAAAGCACAGTCTCGGCACCGGCATCATCAATTTTGAACACGATTCCGACTCCGTGTCCCCCATAGGTAGTGGTGCCGTACATATTACCTGCCGAATCAAGCACCACTCCTCCGAAGGGATTAGCGCCTTCCTTACCCCCGGGAAAGCTTAAGAGAACTGTCTCATTGTCCTTCTCATCCAGCTTAAATACCGTTCCGTCGTTGAAGGCTCCGCCAAGTTCAGTAGTGCCATAGAAGTTTCCTTTGGCATCTTGGGCAAGACCTGCAATTGGATATTGCCCATCGCTCGGGTTCCCTGCGAAGTTGTGGAGTACGGTTTCCTCGCCGTTCTTTTCCACCTTAAAGATCGTTCCGAAGCCGAAGTTGCCGCCCTCCTGCGTGGTGCCATAAAGCGAGCCGTCCGGACCGAAAGTTAGGCCGGCGCTGGGATATCGTCCATCGTGTTCGCTCGCACCGAAGCTGTGAAGCAGAGTCTCTTCGCCGTTTTCTCCCAGCTTGAAAACCGTTCCGAAGCTGGCGGCACCGCCCATGGTGGTGGTGCCGTAGAGGTTTCCATCTGCATCGCGGACCAGGCTTGCGATTGGAAACCTCCCATCCGAAGGCCCTCCCTTGAAGCTGTGGAGGACGGTTTCTTCGCCTGACTCAGTCACTTTGAAGACGGTCCCGTAGCTGTAAACACCGCCCTCAGACGTCGTGCCGTAGAGAGTGCGGCTCGAGTCTACAATCACACCCGCTAAAGGATATTGGCCCGTCGCATTTTTGAAGTTATAAAGCACACTGAATGTGCTACTGGACTTTGTTTGGGCCTGGACGACGGCGGGCACGGGTACAACCGCGCATGCCATGAGAACAAATGCCAGGTACAGGTAAGTTCTGGAATTCGATCCCAAGCGTGGCCATGTGCTTGCCATAAGTTTCTCCCTCATTTGGCGCGAACCGGTTCCGAGCAACTTAATGGACTGTAACGGATACGGGCTTAGACGCAATGCCATTTGCGACCACCACCAATTCCGCTTCGCCTGTCTCCGTCCCGGACGCCAATTCAAAATGCGTGAACACCTCTTTTTCCCCAGTCGCTACGGCCATCGTGCTGTGCTCGCGCGTGCGTGCGTAGAAAACATGTCTGCTGGCGCGATTCGTAATGCGCACAAGTGGGTAGTTCGTAGCCATCTGCGCATCGTCGCCGTACATGGCGCCCTGCGATAAGCCATTAAATTGCTTTCCCTGAATGAGGTAGGTTGGGCCAACCTCCAGCTCTAGCGGGACGGAGGTAATCACTGGATCCCAGGAAGGGTGGGGCTTTCCCTTTGATGTATAAACCTCGACGTCGGACGAACCATCGGTGAACAGAATCTGCCCGGTCGGAAGCACAAGCATACTTCCCCCCTCGGTCGATTCCTGAGATGCATTGGGCGGCCCAGGAACCTTGAAGAACTTGACGCCATCGTACTCGTAAAACGTGCTGGGAGAGTTCGCGACCCCGGGATTTGTGTCGCACAGTACATTGCCGCTCGGTAGCAGAGCCGCAGGCGCATCCGCCATGTCGTTTCCGTCGGGAATATCCGGCCCCGGCACCCAATGTCCCGTTTGCATGGGATCGGCTGGAGGATGGTAGACGGAGGTGTGTCCGGCACCGTTTGAGTTGGCGCCTGTGGCGAAGACCGTGCCGTCGGTCAGCAACACAGCCGGTCCAATTTCCGCCGAACTGGGGTCTGACAGCAGTACGATTGTACTGCCCGCGCTGATCCACCGACCAAGTTGGGGAATATACCTTTCCGCCTGAGTTGGGTTGGCACCGTTTTCGGTGTCGACCGTGAGCACCGAGCCATCTGGCAGTAAAGTCCAACCCTCTTCGTCATAGGAGTCTCGCTTGTCGGCGCCGGTCAGAGTCCAGGTCAACGTTTTGGGATCCAACAGCGCGGCTAGAAAGGGAAATGAGCAGCAATTAGCCACCATAAACGTCCCATCCGGAAGAACCACGCTTTCCGCGTCGCCGATTCCATTCCACCCTCCGGGCGGAGCGACAGCAGTCCAAGTGTTGTTTTTTGTGTCGTAGAAGGCGCCCTGATTGGTCCAATCAATTTGGAAAAAATTGTATTCTCCCCCTTCGACAATGACTGATCCGCCGGGCAGAACCGCCGAGGAAAAAGCATAAGGGCTGTACCCGTGCGGTAGGGAAGCGAGCTGAGTCCAGGTGCCGTTTACGTAACTGCCGGAATTATCGGGGGTCAGTTTCCACCAATCCTGCGCGCCCACATCCTGTACCATGACCGTTCCGTCAGTGAGCAGAAGCGGAATACTGGCGCCAAAACTCGGTTGATTGTGGAGGGGCTGCCATGACTGAGCCAGAGCGAGGCCAGTGCAAGCGAGACAAACCAAGAATGAAACCGCCAGGGTCTTCGATTGGTTCATTTCTATTCCTCCCACAATGAAGCCAGCGAACACGACAAGAGCGATGACTCCAGATCGAGCTCTTCGCTCGAGGTTCAAGCCTGGGCAGGCATTTTGGCCTGTCGGCGCGTCCCTGTCAAGTGGAGGTTCGTTAGGATCCGCCAGTACACCCCTCATGGATAAAGTGCATCCAAAAGCTGAACTGGAGCGTTTCAGAGCGCGATGTGGGGACGATCGAAGACGAACAGTGTCAGAGAATCGGTGGGGGTATGCGGCAACGAAGTTCAGATTTTTACTGTTTCTCTGAATGGAGCCAATGCTTACCTGCACCCGGTTCAGCATCCCACGGCCACGAGTTTGTGAAACGCTCCGTTGTGATTTTCGTAGCGTCGGCTGCATAGCCTCCGCTAGCGGAACTGGTAGCCGGGTTTGAGTTCGCAGCGATAGTTTCTGGATTGGTCTCTGTCGACCCCAACCTGGCAATCCGCCCACCGTAGGAAGAGATCGGGGCCAAGGGGAAACACGATAGCCTCACCCGCGATCTCCGCCTCAATGCTCGGGCCCTCCGCCGTCGCCGGAAGGCTGAAGTTCAAGGCGCGTCCGAAGATCACTGGATAGGTTTCACGCACCAGGTTGCTCGTCATCGGGTGAACGACCTCAGCCTCGACCAGGTACGTTGTGGTGTCGGACCAGTTTCGAACTGACACGCTAAAGTGCCGGCGCTCTTGCGAAAAGTTTTCCGTTTCGATTTTGGTAAAGGGGCAGGGCCCAGCAATGCAAGAAACTCTTGGGTTGCGAAACTCATTGCCTTCTCCGGCGTCCAGAGATAAAGATCCAATCGTAGCTTTCCACTTGCCGCCCGGCGCGCACGGAGGCTGATTCTGGCATGGCCTATTGCCTGTGTTGACCACCTGGAACGTCCTTACAGCGCTACCAATATCCGCTTCCGTCGTGGCTTTTACCGTGTACCTGATCCGGGGATTTGTCACCGCGAGGTCAGTGTGCGACTCCGCAGTCGTTTCCTGATGAAGCGGAATCATGCGGGCGACGTAATTTTTGTCCGAGATAAAATCGTCCCAATCCAGGGGTTTGTAATCCTTGCGCCGGAATTGCAGCAGAACGGCCTGACGACGCCGAAGGCCGGTTGGCAAGGTCAAGCTGAAAAAGCCTAAAGAATCAGATTGAGCGTGGCCGCTTCCCAGGACGTTGATCGCGGTGATCTGGACATCCGA
The DNA here is from genome assembly GCA_963717205.1 of uncultured Acidobacteriota bacterium. Classification (GTDB taxonomy): domain Bacteria; phylum Acidobacteriota; class Terriglobia; order Terriglobales; family Acidobacteriaceae; genus Sulfotelmatobacter. The sequence goes on from CAVQVP010000007.1 coordinate 528,701, forward strand.
CAACGGCAATTGTTTGTTCGGATCCGCGTCCTGCCGCAGGACGGCTCCCTTTAGCACCACGGGCTTTCGTCGAGTCAAGAAGACAACGGTCATTACCGTCGCCAAAATCCCCAGAGCAACAATTGTCCAGATCGCGATTTTCTTTTCGTTCGTCATCACTCTCTTCGCTTAACATTTTAAGGATGTATTGGCGGGATCGCAAAGTTGCGAGCGGGTTGCTTGTCAAGTACGCTACAGAGACGCAGGCATTTCTCAGTACCAGCATTTGCACGGCGCACAACCAAAGAAACATCTAAAATTTAGCTGATGCACGAGAACGACAAGAAACTTTTCAGAGCTGGCTCCCTCTCGCGGCGGGATCTTTTGTTGAAGATCGGTGGCTTGGGACTTTGCGGGGTCCTCGACCATTTGAAGATACTTTCCCTCATTGCTGCAGCGCAGGAAAAACAAGGTCGATCGCAGCCGTCGCCTGACACGGCCGTTCTTTCGGCGGATGATGAGCAGTTTTTGGATGAACTTGAAAAGCGAACCTTCCAATTTTTTTGGGAACAGGCCGGCCCCCAGACCGGGTTAGTACGGGATCGATGTAACGTGCAGGCAAACGACAACTCCGTAGTCGCCAGTATCGCCGCGACGGGGTTTGGTTTGACTGCGCTTTGCATCGCAGATAAACACGGATTTGTTTCGCGCGCTGAAGCGCGAGACCGTGCGCTGCTCACTCTGCGATTTCTGGGGAAGAAAATGCCGACGCATCGAGGATTCTTTTATCACTTCGCCGATATCAATACGGGAGAGCGTGTGTGGGACTCCGAAGTTTCCTCGGTTGACACATCCATCCTGCTGTGCGGAATTCTCACTTGCCGACGCCACTTTCCGGAACATTCTGAAATCAGCCTTCTGGCTTACGAGATTTTTAACCGGGTCGATTGGAGTTGGCTCTCCGAGGATACGTCTTTATTGCCGCACGGGTGGACGCCTGAGGGCGGTTTCCTCCCCTATCGATGGGATTATTACAGCGAGATGATGATGATCTATCTGTTGGGACTGGGATCGCTCACTCACCCTCTCCCCACCGAGGCTTGGAACGCGTGGAAGCGAACCAAATTTGAATTCGATGGCGTTGGATATATTGGCTCGTTCGCTCCTTTGTTTGTGCACCAATACTCGCAGGCATGGTTCGACTTCCGTGACAAGCGCGATGCGTACGCGAATTATTTTAAGAACTCGGCGCTGGCGACTGATGCACATCGCCGCTTTTGTCTGGAATTAGCCAAGCAGTTTCCCGATTACAGCGATGATCTATGGGGAATCTCGGCTTCCGATTCGCAGAAAGGGTATGTGATTTGGGGAGGTCCACCCATGATCGGGCCGGTTGATGGAACCGTCGTCCCAAGCGCGCCGGCGGGTTCGTTACCCTTTCTGCCGCAGGCCGTAATCCGTGTGCTGAAGAACATCAAGGATCATTATGAAAAGGCGTGGAGCCGTTACGGATTCGTAAATGCATTCAATCCCCTGAAGAATTGGTATGACAGCGACGTTGTTGGGATTGACACTGGTATAACGATGCTTGCGGCGGAGAATGCACGATCAAGTTTCGTGTGGGATACCTTCATGAAAAACCCGGAAGCACAGCGGGGCATGGAACGCGCCGGCTTCAAGAAAGAATAGACATCAAGGCACATTCCGTCACTTCAGTTCAATGAGCGCCAAGCCGTGGCTGGGCAGAGTTATTCTTAGTTCCCCATCCTTGATGCGGCCGGTTTCGGGCGACGGAAGGTTTGCAGCGCGCCGCAGTTCCTCAATCTGTTTCATGCTGGGATACCGTGGTTTGCCCATCCTTTCCCATGTGGGATGAACATCTCCGTGGTCATGATCTAGGAGCGAGATTAAGGCGTGCTTCGCCTTCGCACCCTTCAGCCGCAATGCGAATGTTCTTGAAGATCCTGCCTGGTCTGGCGGAGCATAGTTCCAAATAGCTAGCACCAGTGCGCCGTCCTTCCTTCGCGTCAGCAGCGCAGAATTTGAATCGAGATCGATGCGTTCATCCCCCAACTGGTGCAGCAGCTTGAAAGCATTGAAAGCCGGCTTCGGAATCCCATCTTCCGCGATGAGCCCATAACCTCCGTAGAACGGAGTCTTCACTACGCCCTGTTCTTCGAAGACATCGGAGAAGGTCCAGTACGACATCGAATCCACCAAAGCATCGCATTGACGAATAGTATCAGCCAGCCAAGGGCCCATGTAGATCGCGTCTGTCACTTCGGGCTCGTTCTTGTAGCTGGCATTGAACTCACTCCAGATCAGCGGAAGGCTGGGCATGGCCGATGCCGTAATCTCTTCGTGAACCTTTTTCACCGCACGGCAGACCATCTGGTCGCGGGGAATATTCTCTTGCGTGTGGAAAACATCTTGAGCCAGGTCATTGGCGTAAACGTGAGTCGAAACGTAATCCAGTGGGATATGTCTTTTCAGCGCAGTGACGGATCATCGCGTCAACCCACGCTGCTTGCGCCGTCGCGGGACCACCGACCCGTAGTCGCGGGCTAATCTGTTTAATAGCGAGCGCGGTGTGATCGTAAAGATCCCAGTAAGTGTCCTGTCTGGGCTGTCCCGCCCAGAAGTCCAGGTTAGGCTCGTTCCAAACTTCGAAATACCATTGCGAAACTTCTTCGATACCGTACCGATCGACTAGGTGATGGACGAAGGCCGTAATCAGAGCGTCCCAGCGTCCCCAGTCCTTCGGCGGAGAGACGTTAGGCTTGTACCAAAATGCTTGCAGGCTGTTGCTGGCCGCCAATTTGTATGGCATAAAGCTGAGCTCGACGAAGGGGCGCACGCCGTTGGTTAGCAAGCCATCGTAGATTTGATCGACGTAGGAAAAGTTATAGACGGGCTGCCCCTGATTATCTTCGTCGTAGACACCGACCTCGTCGTCGAGAATCGCGTGGAAGCGAATGTAGGTAAAGTTGGTGATTTGCTTAACCGAGCGCAAGTCGCTGCGATAGCTATCGCGCAGGCTCAGTATCGCGCGCCCTGAACCAAACATTTTTTCCCAATAGTGAGGGAAGGGATGCCGGGCTCGCCGTTGCGTCGATCAGGATTACATCCGGCGCGGAACCTGCCTGAGCGTGCAATCGACACAGATTCGACGCAAAGCTTAAAAAGCTTAGGAGGACTGCGAGAGCGAAGATTTGCCGTCGCCGCATAGCGTCAGTATACAAATGCACTTTGCCACCTTTGCTCCAAGCAGGCTGTTCACGCCGCTTTCTTGCGGGACCGGGGCGAACGAGGATGGCCGGCAGGTTTTTCCTGCAGGAGCAATTCCGTGGCTTGCACGCGCGGATGGCTGTGAAACCAGCGTTGCACCACGTCCTGGTGCAGAAAGTTTGCTACGGAGAGCAGGCTCATGCCTTGATGATGTGCCATCCACAAACGCACCGGTTCGAAGCGGCGGAGCCGCGAGCGGGTGCGTGCGGGGTTGAAATCCAAAGCCTCGTAGAATCCATAAATCCCAAGAGCCCGCTTGCGTTGTAGTTTGCGCAAATTGCGCAGAGTCGCCGCGGAATCAATGGGCAGCGCCAGGAAAGTTGAATATGGTGAGACCACCGGCCCGTCAACATCAACCTTATGGATGGCTAACTGAGGCACTCCGAACGCGTGGTATTCGTAGTTGCCCGCGGCATCCAATTTGAAACACGAAGACTCCGAGATACCCCAGGGAATGCCTTTGTCGTCCCCGTAAGCCGTTTGCGATCGCACCGCCGCTACCGCAGCGCGCTCTAACAAGGTGTTGGGATAGATGCGCATCCAGAGTGCTGGCATCAGGTATTCGAACATGGTTCCGGTCCAGGACAGCAATCCGGCCATGCCTTGATCGAGAGTCTGAACTCTTCCGAGCTGAAACCAGGCCTCCTGGGGTATGTCGTCCTTCGCGATCGCAGCAAAGAAGGCGATGCGCGCCTCGCTGGCCAACAAGTCATAACATGCATCGTGCAGCCGTTGCGCTTCGACATCAAAGCCAATAGAGAGCAGGCCGCGGCTCCGGTTCAGGAGAAATTCAAAGTCCATTTCGTCCGCCAAAGTGCTCGCCTGGTTGGCAATCTTCTTTAGATCCTCGATTAGACGCAGCACATGGGAGCGCGCGTCTGGCAGCAGCGCGAGCAGTTGCCGGTAAAGAATGTGGGTTTCGCCGGCGGCGGCTGTGTCCGCTGCTTCCAGCCTCGCGGCAATACCATCGATGAAAGACGGCATCCGCTTCAGTGCCGGGATATCGTCGGGCCGGCCCTGGCGATGGATGACCGGATCATTCTTTAGAGCGGCAAACTCCGGCAGCAGCCATGGAGCAAAGAGTTGCACTGCTCGACTGATCTGACTGATTCGCTCTTTGGTTTGCTCCTGGAACCAACGGGCCTCGTCCCCATGCTTCAAGGTGGAAGCTGACTGATGAATGTCCTTCAGAGCCTCGTCGGGAACATCGAGCAAGTACGGTAGCCAGTCTTGCCCCTTGAGCGAACGCTTCATCGCGGAAAACTTCCGGCGCGGCAGGGCTCGAAGGCTCGTTAGAACGTAAAGATGATCGAGGAATCCATCTGGCAATTCAGGCTGCAGGAACGGCTGGTCAAGCAGCTCCAAGCAGCCGCGCTGCAGGGTCCAAAGTGAAGCTACCAGGTTGCCGCTATCGACGCTGGAGACGAACGCCGGGGAAAGTAGGGCCAGTGTTTGTGTGTCATACCAGTTCAGGAGGTGGCCGCGATGGCGGTGCAGCTGCGAGACAGTCGCTAGCGTTCGCAAAGTCTGCTGGGCAAACTCCGGCACGGTGAGATATCCGAATTCGCATGCGGCCTGACGCGCATTGAGGAGAAATCCCAGGTTCGTAGGGGAAATGCGCGGCGCAGCTTTGGTGTTTTCCTCAAGAACATTGTCGGGAATCAACCAGTGGTGCTCTTCGGTACTGAACTCAGCGAAATATCGCCACGTGCGGAGCGCGCTCAAACGCAGCAACCATTCGTTTCTCTCTGACACTTGCTTGCGCGGAGTTCGCGGAGGACGGTTTAGCCAAATCGAGATTGGCTTGCTGAGGGTCCACAGAAACAGAATCGGGACCGCCGCAGGAGCAGCCGTGCGGTGTACGAGCCATACGAGAAAAAATAATCCCAACGCCAGCGCGGGGGTGCTGTCGAGGTAAATGTCGAGAATCGTGCGTTTGTAACCCGCGAGCTCTGCCTGCGCTGCTGTCTCCCATTGCAATAACCGCTGCCGCGTGATCATGCGACGAACCAGGGTTCGCACCATGGCATCCAGGGATAGCAGCGCCTGGTGCGCCAGGAACGTGATCGTCAACCAGTCGGCGACACTTGCGTCAGCGAAGGAGTTCAGGCCATCGAGCACAAGTGCGCGTCTTCGAAGAACTGCGGCGCGCCCGAAGTCGAATGAAAGTTGAACCAGCGCTGGTAGAAACACGATGACGACCGTTGCCAGAGTCCACGCCTCAGGACGTCCAGGCAGACAGAGCCAACCCAGCAAGAACAACAGGAACAACGCGGGCTCCACCAGGCTCCGACGCAGGTTATCGAAAATTTTCCATCGCGAAACCACTGACAAAGGGTTCGCAACCTTTTGTCCCGACTCGTCGGGCACTTGCGGGCGCAGCCACTCAGCAATCTGCCAGTCGCCTCTTACCCAACGATGTTTCCGCCGGTTGTGGGCGCTGTAGTGAGAAGGGTAGTCCTCAATGATCTCGATATCGCTGGCCAAACCCGCGCGAGCATATGCGCCTTCAACCAAGTCGTGACTGAGTAAAGCATTGCGCGGGAAGCGGCGATCGAGGACGCGGTGCAGCGTGTCGACCTCATAAATCCCCTTGCCCACGAAGATGCCTTCGCCGTACAGGTCTTGATACACGTCGGAGGCGGCACGAGTGTAGATATCAAGCCCAGTTTGTCCCGAATAAATACTCGCCAGCCTGGAACGCGCCGAACTTTGGACGCTTACTCCGACTCGAGGCTGCAGGATTCCGTATCCCGTAACCACAACGCCTCTCTCTGGATCAATGATTGCCTGATTCAACGGGTGGGCTAAGGCTCCCACCATCCTGCGGGCTGAGCCTCGCGGCAGCTCAGTGTCAGCGTCGAGGGTGATTACAAAACGAACCTTCGAAAATATAGAAACGTCGCCAACCTTCACCGGGAAACTGTCAAACTGTCTGCGCAGAAGATTGTTGAGATCCATCAACTTGCCCCGCTTGCGTTCCCATCCCATCCAAAGTCTCTCGCGCGGGTTGTATACGGGGTGACGATGCAGCAAGAAGAAAGATCCGGTTTTCTCTCCCGCATACTTCTCGTTGAGTCCTCGGATCAGTTCCGAACACAAGTCGACGAGCGAGTTGTTTGCCGGAGGTTTCTCCGGCGAATCGGGAAGATCGCTCAGCAAAACAAAATGCAGATTGGGATCGTGATTGCCTAAGAAGCGAACCTCCAAATCATCCGCCAGCTTGCGAACTTGTTTCTCATCCAGCAGCAGGGTTGGGACTGCGACCAGAGTTACGCAATCGTTGGGCAGGCCCTCGGAAAAATCCAGCTTGGGTAAAATCTGGGCCGAAAACAGCAGTGTGACAAAATAGTTCACAATTTGAACCGCGCTTTGCGAACTCGGTAACAACACAGCCAGCGTGGAAAGAAGTATCAGCCCCAGGGAAGTGGACGCATCCGTCAACATCAAGACCACGCCCAGAATAATCAGCAGAGTGAGCACTGCGATGCCAGGCAGATAAAACTCATCTGGGTGGCTGCGCACAAAAGTGCGGATACGTTCGGCGACGGGAGCGCGGAAGTCGATCCTCTGCTTCAGAACGGGCGCTCCTTCCGCGAACAGATAGGTGCCAATGTGCGAACGGCGCAGGGTTACGCGAGGGTCAGGGTCTGGATTTTTCTGCGCCTCCCGAGCGAGCGCGAGGGCTGCACTGGCGACTTCCATTTCGCTGCAGTCGGAGTGATCCGCCAGTTTTACAATCTTCTGCCGGTAAAGCTCGCGGCTCTCATAATCCATCTTTGGATACGCGCCGGCAGGGTCTTCACGCAGAATGCGATCGAAACGAATCAGCGGCTCGATCACAACTTTCCAGCTGGTCTGTTTTATTTCGCGAAGACTGTGGACCAACTCCTGAATCCCGTAGGATCGGACGGGATCTTGGAGCAAACGGCGCCCGCGCTCTGCAATCTGCTCAAGCAAAACCAGCTTCAGGGTGGGGACCAACATCCACAGTTCTGCCATATCGAGGACCGTAATGTCCTGAAAGGCCTGGATGTAATCAGTGAAGCTTCCGGCAGCAAATTGGTACGAAGTGCCCGCTAGATAGTCCTCTGCGATGGTCGCGATTCTGGGAACGACATTGCGGCCGGGAGTACGGACGAGAGGAAGCTTGTGCGGAAGTTTGAAAGTTTGACAACTCTCGTCAAGTTCGGCCTGAATGAGCAGAATGTTCTCGTAGAGCAAACGAAAGTCCACGGAACCCTTTTTTTCTGGCTGAGCTTGCAATGCTTTGAGCAATGGTCTGAAGGCGTGAAACAAGGTCCGGCAACGCTCGTGAAAAGGACGCTGCTCCGCCTGCCCCGGCAGCCATGCCAAAGTGCGTGCGAGGTTGGCAGCGCTGGTGCTCAGGTTGATCGTGTCCGTCACCATTTCGGTTGCCGCGGGGCGCACACCCTCCGGCTCTGCTCCGATAATCTCCAGATGACCGCTCGGTATCATTTGTGTCTTTCCCATGCCCATGCAGTTCGCCTAGCGATAACTCGATGCCTGCATCTCAAACATTTCGGCGTAACGTCCCCCCAAACTTGCCAGCTGGGCGTGAGTGCCTTCCTCTGTAATCTTGCCATTCTCGAGGACTAGGATGCGGTCCGCTGAGCGAACGGTTGAGAAGCGGTGCGAAATAAAAAGCGCCATCTTCCCCGCAGTGAGTTCGGTAAAGCGGTGAAATACTTCGAACTCGCTGCGCGCGTCAAGTGCGGCGGTGGGTTCGTCGAGAATCAGGAGCTGTGCATCGCGCAGATAAGCTCGCGCGAGCGCGACTTTTTGCCATTCGCCACCGGAAAGATCGACTCCTTGCTCGAAACGGCGGCCCAGCATCTGATCGTAGCCGAGGGAGAGTCTTCCAATCGTTTGATCGGCCAAGCTCTTCTGTGCCGCACCCTTTACCAGTTCCAGATTGCCGATTTCTTCGATTCGACCGACGGCAATGTTTTCACGGGCAGTCATTTCATAACGCATGAAATCCTGGAAAATTACGCCGATCTCGTGATGCAGATCTTCAAGGTCGTACTCGCGAAGGTCGACGCCATCCAGCAGGATTTCTCCTTCGGTAGGGTCGTAAAGCCGAGTAATCAGCTTTACGATGGTCGTTTTTCCCTGGCCGTTCTCGCCGATCAGAGCCAGCCTCTCACCAGTATGAAGCTTGAAATTAATCCGATCAAGAACCATGCGAGGATTGCCGGGATAGCTGAATGACACCTCCCGAAACTCAACTCCACGAGTGATCGGTCTGGGTGCCGGCAGCGCGTTGGGCTTGGACCGGATCGTCGGCTGCATTTCAAAGAAGGCCAGCAAATCGGTGAGGAACAAGGCCTGGTCGCCGATGCCTGCGAGGGTCGAAAAAATCTGTTCGATGTTGCTGCTGGCCTGCTGAATCGCCCCGGTTAGAAACGTCAACGTGCCGATGCTGAGCGCTCCAGTAACGGTTCGCCAGATTACGAAAACGTACGCCGAGTAGTAGCCCATGGTGCCAACCATCGACAGCAGCGAGCCTGCAATCAGCTTGCGCTTCGATAGAGCGACGTTCTCGTCATAGATGTCATCGGACAAACGGGTGAATCGTTCACGGAGGAAATCCCTCAAGCCGAATAGCTTGAGTTCCTTCGCGGCTTCTTTACTTCCCCCCAGCACGCGCAGATAGTCCATTTGCCGCCGCATCGGGGTCTGGCGGAAATTCTTGGCATATCCCAAAAAGGCGAAATGACTCTCGCCAAGAAATGCAGGTACGACACCCGCAATCAACAGGAGCATCAGCCACGGGGAGAACAGCATGATCGAGACGGAAAAAGTAATCGTGGTGATCGTCTGTTGCACGAGGCGTCCAATCTGCTGAATCATCGCGAGGCGATCTGTCGCCTGCACTCGTGCGCGCTCCAGCCGGTCGTAGAAAACCGGGTCTTCGTAGGCCTGCAGATCGAGGCTGGCCGCGTGATTCATGACCCGAATGCTGACGTATCGCGTGTACTTGTCGGCCAGCAGAGAATCGGAATAGTCGGTGGAGCGAATGAGAATGCTGTTCAGAACCGCGAGCGCAAATTCCGCCACCACCAGCCACCAGAAGCCAGGCCTTACCGGCTGATGGGTAGAGACGGCATGTACGATGCCATCAATAATCAGCTTTGTAATCCACAGGAGAAAAACGGGCAGGATGGAAGAGAAAAGTCGCGAAACCAGGCCGAACACTACGACCCAGGGTCCGGAATCCCAGACAATTTTAAGCACGGCCGGAACATTACGGAGAGCAGAGATTCGCTCGTGCCAGCCCGCCCAGTGACTTTCCCGTTCCGCCATGCTAGGTCCCTGCCGTCTTTGAGGGCTACCATTTCCAGACGGACGAATTGCCATGAGTGCCTGGGTGTGCCAGTGTCGCCCTGCTTCCTGTTTTATGTGACGGCCCTACAGAAGATGCGGAAACCGCCGTCAAGGTTTATCGCGACACAGTAAACCCAGCAGTTAATAATAACGTAGAGTCACGGAAATCGCCTCTGAAATCAGCTTGTGGTCAAGACAGCCGAAAATAGGGGGATTACTCAGTAGGACATTACTGAGGTTACCGGTGCCTCGCGAGGGGCGGGGTCACTTTGTTGTAAACTGCGACTTCAAGTGCAATCTACCCTTTTCCATCTGCCAAATCCGGAGTGCGCGGTGCGTTCGTTTTTCCGTTTTTTCAGTTTTTTTGTTCTGATTGCGATCCGCTGTGGTGCGGTAACCTCCACCGATTACTACAACCACGTGATTTTCGATAACAGCATCACTCCTGATTACTATTATTACAGCAGCGGCCGGTCGATCTTTCCCAGCACCGTCCAATTGCTGTCGGGGTCGTTGCCGGTCGAAAAGAAGAACTCCTTCACGGCTCCGAACGCGTTGCGGTTGCAATGGCGTTCCGTGGCGGGAGGAAGCTGGCAAGCGGAAGTGCGAGTCGTCAGCATGCGCAACCGGTTAACGGATTTCCGCGGCGATACTCTTTATATGTGGTGCTATTCGGCGGAAGGAATTCCTGCGGCCGATTTGCCATTTATTCAGCTTGAGGACGAGGAACACAATTTTACAGCCCCGGTCACCCTGGACGGCATTACCGGTGATATGCCGGCGAAACGTTGGGTCCAGCTGCGTCTGCCGCTCAGCGAGTTTGCCACCGCCTCGATTCATCCTTTTCAGGCGCGCCAACTGCATAGTGTCCACTTCGGACAAGGCGCTGCGGATGACACGCCGCGAACCTTGATCATTGACGAAATCAAAATCGATGACCGGAATGCCGCATCACCGGTCGCGCCCGAGGTGAGAAGCGCTCCGCGGCCCCCGCAAAATGTGCTGGCCAAAGGTTACGACCGGCACATCGATATTAGCTGGGAGCCGGTTGCGGATAGTGATTTACAAAGTTATGCAATCTACCGCTCCATCGGGAAGCAAAAATTCCTGCCCATCGGGATTCAAAGCGCGGATATCAATCGCTACACCGATTTTGTTGGACGTTCCGACGTGAAGGCTTCCTACCGCGTCAAAGCTGTCGATCGCTCCTATCGTCAGTCGGCGTTTTCCGAAGCGGCCAGCGCATCAACCAGAGAGCTCTCCGACGACGAGTTACTTACCATGTTGCAAGAGGCATGCTTTCGCTACTACTGGGAGGGGGCTCATCCCGTCGCAGGCGCGACGCTGGAGAATATCCCCGGCGACGAGCGAATTGTCGCGACCGGCGCCTCCGGTTTTGGCATCATGGCCCTCATCGTGGGAGTGGATCGCGGATTCGTTACACGCGAGCAAGGGATTCAGCGCCTCACGCAAATTCTCGACTTCCTGGAGCAAGCTCCGCGCTATCACGGCGCATGGTCTCACTTCCTCAATGGCTATACCGCGCAGAACATGCTGGTCTTTGGGATGTTTGACAATGGCGGCGATCTGGTGGAGACGTCGTTCTTGATGGAAGGCCTGCTAGCCGCTCGCCAATATTTCAAGGGATCGAGCGAAGCTGAGCAAAGCATCGATAAGAGAATAACCACACTCTGGGAGACAGTTGAGTGGGATTGGTACCGGCACTCTTCGCAAGATAACGCCCTGCTGTGGCACTGGTCCCCGCAGTGGTCGTGGTACATCGATCACCGGCTTACTGGATTCAACGAAACCATGATCACATATCTGCTGGCGATTGCCTCCCCGACGCATTCGGTTCCGGCGGATCTGTATTACTCAGGCTGGGCGGGACAATCGCCGGCTGCGATTGCATACCGCTCCGGCTGGTCAGGTTCAAGCGAGGGCGATCGTTATTTGAACGGCCACAGCTACTACGGCATCAAGCTGGACGTGGGCGAGGGCACGGGTGGTCCATTGTTTTTCACGCAATATTCTTTCATGGGCTTCGATCCTCGCGGCATTCGCGATCGGTATACCGATTATTTTGAGAACAACCGCAATCTTGCGCTGATCGATCTGGCCTATTGCGAGGCGAACCCGGGGCACTTTCGAGGCTATGGTCCGGACGATTGGGGTTTGACGGCAAGCGACGATCAGCTCGGCTACTCTTTTCACGCGCCGGACTTGGCGACCGACAATGGCACCATCACTCCAACGGGCGCGCTCTCGTCTTTTCCCTATACCCCCGAGGCATCCATGGCTGCGCTCAAATTCTTTTACCGGGATCTCGGCGACCGTCTCTGGGGAGTCTATGGCCCGCACGACGCCTTCAATCTGACGCACAACTGGTTCTCCCCGGTTTACATGGGCCTTGATCAGGCACCGATCGTAGTCATGGTGGAGAACTATCGCACTGGCCTCGTCTGGAAATTGTTCATGTCCAATCCAGAGATCCAACCAATGCTGGATAAGATTGGTTTCCAGCGGGACGGCACCGAGAAAGCGTCCGCGACGCACTAATCCGCTGTCTTTCATCTCGGCCGAGCAGAATTCAAAAACTGTACTTCGCGGACACCTTTTTACCGCCCATTGCATCAAAAAGACAACTCGAACTAGCTGCGGCGTTCCGTAGTTGAACGAGCACGCAATGAGGAGAAAATCTTATGAAAATGTTTGTGAGTGGCATTTTATTGGCAGTGGCGGTCTGCGGTATCTCGGGCGCACAGGGGACGACACAAAACAGTGGCGCCGCGGCACAAAACCAGAATCCTAGGCCGCCTCAGGCCGCGTCCTCCACATCCGCGCAGCCAAGTGGGAATACTGGGATCTCGAATACTAGGATCGCTCCCGGCAGTGTTATTCCCGTGCAGCTGACGAAAAGCATCGACGCCAAGAAGGTGAAGACTGGCGACGAAGTCGACGCTCAGGTAACGGAAGACTTGAAGTCAGGGAATGGCGAGATCATTGTGCCCAAGAATACAAAGGTCATCGGACGGGTGACCGAAGCACAGGCGCGCAACAAGGAGCAAAAAGAATCGCAGGTCGGCATCACCTTTGACCATGCGGTCATGAAGAGTGGAGGCGACATGGCATTGCCGATGTCGATTCAGGCAATCGTTGCTCCTTCCTATCTGACCGGTAGTAACAACGGCTCCAGCGCGGAAGGGTCAGCTCAACCCTCGACGACTCCGTCCGCCGGTGGAATGTCGCCCGGCAACAATCGTTCTGGAAGCATGGGGGCGCCGCAGCCGCCGAATCCAAGTACAGCCGCGGATGAGGGGCCAACCACCACCTCTGGCAACAACGCGCGCCAGCCAATTACGGGAAATACTCAGGGAGTGCTTGGCATCCCAAACTTAACACTCTCGACGACAGCTAACTCGACGCAGGGTTCAGTGGTGAGCTCAGAAAAAAATAATGTTAAGTTGGAAGGCGGCACGTTATTGCTGCTGCGCGTGAATCAATAAACGCGGCACTCAAACAGATGTCACAAATCGAAGATTCGGTAGAGTGACGACGGTTGCTGCGCCTGCAACAGCGAAATCGCGACATTGTGAACCGCAACTCCGGCCGGAGTTCGTCCATCGATCTTTCCGTGATGAGCATGGCCGTGCACAACCAGATCGGCGCCGTGCCGGTCGACGACTTCAGCCAGACGCGAAGTGCCGAGGAAAGGGAAAATCTCTGCCGCTTCTCCCTGCACGGTCTCGGCGATCGGCGAGTAGTGCAGCACCACGACGCGTTTCTTGCTGCGCAGTTGGGACATGGCACGCTCGAGCTTAATGGCTTCGTCAATCGAGGCCTGAACAAATTGTTTTATTTCGCGTTCTCCGAACGCCGTCAGCATTCCTCGCCCGAATCCGCCGACAAACCCTTTAGTGCCGGCAAAGCCAACGCCGTCCCGCTCATAGGCGGTGCCATCCAGCAGTTTGATCCCTGACGAAACAATCATTCTACAAAGCTCTTCTTCCTTCCCGCTTTCGTAATCGTGATTACCCAGCACAACGATCGTCGGAATGCGCAGGCGGACGAGAACATTCAATAGCGGCTCCATCTCGTTGGCCTGCCCATAATTAGTCAGATCGCCCGCGAGGACGAGGACATCCGCATCGTTTCGAACCCGCTCGAACTGGTCCTGAAGCTTGGCGTAGCTTTGTGGATTGAAATGCAAATCGGCTGTGGCAGCGATTCTCATACGTTCACAGACATCGAAGCGGCTTTCCGATTCCTTGAGCGATTTGACTTTGTTTTGTCGCAGTTCCCGATCTGCTCCAGGCGGCTCCTTCTTTTTTCATCCAGGAGGTTCGCCAATCCCCACTCCTTTAAATCAATCGCAAACATATTATCGTCGACAAGACTGCCGCGAAATTTTGCCTGCGGGTCGGGCTTCGCGATCTCACGCTCAAACCGATCCAGCAGGAGGCGCCAGACTTCGGCAGGCACGTAGTGAGTTTGCGCCGGATAGACATACCGAAACAGCAAGAGCGACCACAAAAGCATTTCCCAGTGCTCTCCGACAAGTTGCAGCTCGCGGTCCCAATCGAAAGACAGATATGTTCTGTAGATAACGTGAGCAATGTCAGCTCCGTCGAATCGCTCTCGGCGTGTGACAAATATTTTCGAAGCCACCAATTCCTCAGGCGCGAGCACACGGGTTTCAACGCCATGTACTACCGCCTTACTAGCGCGCTCAATCCACGAGTTATCGACCGCAATTACGCCATTGCTCATTCCCGTGATTAAATCGACAAAGAACTCCCCCTTGTGCGCCTTCAACAGCCAAACCGGATCGCGAACCTCACACTCGAAGCCGCGTCGTCGCAGATAGGGCAGCATCTTTCGCCCAGTGCATGCAGTCATGAACAAATCGAGATCTTTGGTGAAGCGGCAAATTCCGGTATGTTGCCGCAGCGCGAATGCTCCAGAGACTGCGTACGGAATCTTCTTCTCCTCAAGTGCCGTCAGCACTTCGCGAAACAGTGCAGCCTGCTCCTCGGGAATATCCGCGGGGATGGACGAAGTTACGGGCAGCGACGCTTCGGATTTGCACACTTCTTGCACGGAGGTTGGATGTGCTCCATAGCCTTGCGGTTGGTGCAGTTCTGTATGGACTTATCCGAGGTCAATGGCAGACCGAGGCGGCCGCATCAGGAAACGATGGTGACAATCTCGATCGCGCCGGCCGTGCCCGTCTTGTGCACCAGCACGGAATCATTTCGTCTTTCCAGGAACAAATCGACGCTGGTGCCGTCGCAGCGAAGGTCGTTAATGGCCAGGTTCGGAATCCCCTCGGGTAAATATGGATCATCGAAGACGATACGCTTGCGTTCGGCATTGATTGAAATGCCAAGGCACGCCTGCAGGATTAAGAATGGCGCGGCTGCAGCCCACGCCTGCGGTGAGCATGCGACCGGATAGAGCGTGGGACCTTCCCCCGGCCGGCGATCGACTCCACAAAACAGCTCAGGCAATCGATGCAACTCGACCAGGCTGCTCAGATCGAGTAAGGCCATGAATATCTGGCCCGCGAGTTTCTTGCATCCATATTTCGCCAGGCCACTCGCGATCAGTGAATTTTCATGCGGCCATATCGAACCGTTGTGGTATGAAAGCGGATTGTAACGCGCTTCGCCTGACGCCACTGTGCGCACACCCCAACCATTGAATGATTCCGGCCGAAAAAGCGTCTGCGCAACTCGCTGTGCGCGCTCCGGCGAGGCGATTCCGGTATACAGGCAGTGCCCAGCGTTCGATGCGCGGACTTGGCAAGGCCGCTTGCGACCATCGAGCGCCAATGCATAGGTAGAAAGTTTCTCGCACCAAAATTGCTCTGCGAAACGCGCCCGCAGATTCTCTGCCTCTAGTTCCAGCGTGGCCGACCTATCAGAACCTCCGGCAAACCGGCACAAACGAGAGGCAGCCAATTTCGCCGCATATACGTATCCCTGCACTTCGCAGAGAGCGACCGGAGCTTCAGCGATGGTGCCGTCGGCGTGAAAAATCGAATCGTTGGAATCCTTCCAGCCCTGCTGGACCAGTCCTTTCGCGCCCTGTCGGCGGTATTCTACGAAACAATCGCCGTCGGCGTCTCCGAACTCATCGATCCAACGGAGAGCGCGTTCAATGTTTGGCCACAATTCTTTGATGAGCTTGGCGTCCGCTGTGCGCTCGTAATAGGCACCGGCGAGAATGATGAAAAGGGGAGTCGCATCCACGCTCCCGTAGTATCTGCCGAACGGAACTTCGCCCAGAGCCGCCATTTCTCCTTGCCGCATCTCGTGCAGGATTTTCCCTGGTTCTGCCTCGATCGACGAATCGATCTTCGTCGCCTGCGATGACGCTAGACATTGCAGAACGCCTCGTGCCATCTCGGGATTCAACCACAATGACTGCAAAGCCGTAATGATTCCGTCCCTGCCGAATACGGTGCTGAACCAGGGCACACCGGCGTACGGGTAGTTCGTCTCTGGATTTCCCACCATCATCATCTGCACATCGGCGATGGAGCGGTTGATCCAGTCGTTGAAGCGCGAGTTCGAACTTGCCATGCGTGGAAAAGCGTTTGCCAAACTTTCCAGTTCGTGGCGGGCCGCTCGCATCGCACGCGGGTATTCAATGTTGTGTTCTGCAGCCGTGGACTCACATGAGATAGAGAAATGAAACAGGGCTCTTTTCTTTGGAGGTAGCGTTAGTTCGTAGATCAACTCGCGGTCTGTGGCCTTAGTCGGTGCGGAACTCCAGCGGATAAGAGTTTGTCGCACAACCGCGTCCAGGCCCTGATACGCTATCCGAACCGAATCTTGTCTGACCTCAGCAGGCAGAGGCACGCCCTTTTTCTGCCGACGCATGCCTCGAACCTCGAAAATATCCGCGAAGTCGGCCCCGAACGAAATGCGAAAGGGAATGTATAAGTCGGAGAGGCCATGGTTTACGAAAACGAATTCCTCATAACAACTGTTCTTCCATAAGAATCGTGAACGAAGGACATGCAGTGTTCCGCGCGGAATCACCACCTCTTGGCCGCGTGACACATCCAGGTTTGCGAGATCCCCAGTAAAAAGAAAATTTCCGGTCTCCACCGTTGAGCTCAACAGCAAGGGCCGCGTCCCCCAGAGGTGCACCATAAACTCCGACAAGTGGCGTGTGTCCTCAAAGAAAAGACCCTGCTCTCCCATGCCTGTAGTTTGGACATCTCCGAGGCGGTCGAAGACAAAAAAAGTCCTCCCGTATTTGAGGACGCGCGCCCGATCGTCGGTGGGCGACTGAGAAGTAGCTATGTAGTAGTGTTGGGTAACAATTCCGTCCAACTCAGAACTCCGTGGTTGACCGTTAGTGCCGAAGGCCCCCGTCGAATCAATCGTTGGTAAATGGTAAGGTAATCGGCAGCCATCCGCTCGTCGGAAAAATGACATTCAAAATATTTGCGACAACCGCGCCGGTCGATGAGACTTAATTTGCTGATTGCTTCGACGGCCCCGTCGGCATTGTCGACGATGAAGCCTGTCGTTCCGTCTTTGATGATTTCGGGCACGGAGCCGCTTCGGTACGCGATAACTGGGGTTCCGCAGGCTAACGCCTCGATCATGACGAGTCCAAAAGGCTCGGGCCAGCTTATGGGAAATAAGAGCGCGGCCGCATTGCCGAGGAAGGCATTCTTCTCATCGTTTCCAATCTCGCCAATATGCTCGACCAGCCGGCACTTCAGCATGGGCTTGATCCGATTTTCATAATACGCACGATCTGCGCGATCGACCTTGGCTGCAATCTTTAGCGGAATGCCGGCTCGGCATGAAATCTTGATCGCCTCGTCCAATCCTTTTTCCGGTGATACTCGGCCGAGGAAAGCCAGGTATTTACCCTCTCCCTGGCAGAACGTCAGCGACTGTCGGGGTATTCCATGAAGTACAGTGCCCTGCCAGTTTGCCCAGGGTAGCGGTGCCCGCTGCGAATTTGAGATCGAAACCAGTGGCTGTTCCCGGAAAGTCTGGTAGATAGGCACAAGATCGGGGATGTCTAAACGCCCGTGCACTGTGGTCACGCAGGGGACGTCCGTTCGCCTGACCAGGGGGAAATGAATGTAGTCGACATGAGAGTGAATCAAATCGAAGTTCGCCGCCTCGCTGAATACGCGCTCCATCATCAGAACGTGATGCGCCAGAGGATCTTTACAGTTCGGATCGAGCCGCAACGCGCGGGGACAGGCTGGTACGAGACGAGCGGTTGTGACGGAATCTCCGCTGGCGAACAGGGTTACATCATGTCCCAACCGGACGAGTTCTTCCGTTAGCCAGGAAACAACCCTCTCAGTCCCACCATACAAACACGGTGGAACGCTCTCATAAAGCGGCGCTATTTGTGCGATTCTCATGAATTGTCAGGTGTGCAGAACCTCCCTATGGTTGAATACAGTCGGAGATACGAAACGCCCCACGCGACTTCAAATAAACGATAAAGGCCGAAGCGGCAAAGGTCTATCGGGTTTGGGCTGTAGCGTTCCTTATCGTTCTCTCGTATAAAGCTTGAATGTAAGGTTTGAATTCTGAGATTTCCGCTTTTCCGCGCCGCCGTTACATGAGCGCACGCATCCAAACATCGGCCTACCCCTCACAAGGGTGCACGGGCCTGATTTCAAGCGAAGATCGACCGCTCGCGAAACACAATGACACTGCCTCTCACCAAGAACTACCCTCCCATGGAAGCCTTGCCGGCGACCGAGCTCCCAGCTGGTCCCGAATGGCAATACGAGCCCAAATGGGATGGCTTTCGTTGTTTGGCTTTCCGCGACAATAATCGCGTCGATCTCATGTCAAAGTCGGGCAAGCCGCTCACGAGATATTTTCCCGAGCTTGTCGCTGCCTTCGCCGCGCTGAAGGCCACTCGCTTCGTTGTTGACGGCGAGATCGTCATTCCCGTCGACGGTGGTCTCTCGTTCGATCATTTACTGATGCGCATTCATCCCGCCGCGAGCCGCATTGAAAAATTGAGTCAACTGACTCCATCCATACTCATCGTCTTCGATCTGTTGGTGAATGGGAAAGAATCTCTCGTGAAACAGCCTCTCGAAGCCAGGCGGCAACGCCTCGACGAATTTGCGCGAAAGTATCTAAAGTCAAACCAAACCATCCGCCTCTCGCCCGCAACGCAAGATCTCGCTGTCGCCCGCAAATGGTTCAACATGGGAGTTGCTCTCGACGGCGTTATTGCTAAGCGACGCGATCTGTCTTACCAGAGTGGGCAGCGGATGGGCATGCAAAAGATCAAACGCCAGCGAACCGCCGATTGTGTAGTCGGCGGCTTTCGTTATTTGGAAAAGCAGAAAGTGGTTGGCTCTCTGCTTCTCGGTCTGTACAACGACGAAGGAGAACTCGATCACGTTGGATTCACTTCTTCCATTCAGGCCAAAGATCGGCCCGCTCTCACCGCGAAACTTAAGAAAATGATTAAGCCGCCCGGTTTTACTGGGAAGGCTCCCGGAGGTCCGAGCCGCTGGAGTACGAAACGCTCAACTGAATGGCAGCCGCTGGATCCAAAGCTGGTCGCCGAAGTGCAATTCGATCACTTTACGGCAGGCCGCTTTCGGCACGTCACAAAATTTCTTCGCTGGAGACCTGAGAAGTCTCCCAAAGATTGCACGCTCCGGCAAGTGGAACTTGAGAACCGCTCGGCGGTAGATCTATTGTGAGTCGGGTTTGAGCCAGTTGGTAGCCGGATTGTAGCCGCCTCTTCGCAAATACTTGCGACTAGCCAAATGAAAAACCGGCTACGCGACCTTCTTGCGTGGTACCTTCGCGCCTTTTTTTCGCGCTTCCGAAAGGCCAATGGCAATCGCTTGTTTGCGGCTTTTGACGGTTCCTCCCTTGCCGCCTTTTCCCGACTTAAGAGTACCGCGCTTTTCTCTACGCATCGCGCTTGCAACACTCTTGCTTGCTGCCTTGCCGTACTTTCGTCCACCAGATTTCTTCCCCGAACGTTTCGTAGCTGCCATGTTTTCTCTCCTGATCCTTAGTGCAGAAAAACATACGCAAAGGTTGTCGGGCACATCTTTATTAGCAACGTCCCCGGTCATGCTGCATCAAAAATGTTCAGATGATTCTGAAAGCGAGGGTTTCCGATGAAAGCTGTGACGGGAGTATTTCGTTCGCAATCAGATGCAGAGCGAGCCTTAACGCAAATTCTTTCAACCGGGCTGTCGGAAGACCGGATCACATTGCTGACTCCGGCGAATGGCAAGCGGGAGCAAGGCTCAACCGAGCAAGCACCACCGGTTGTAGCTGCGGAACAACCCGGCATGGGGAAGGCGGTGGGAGCAGTGTTAGGAACGGCAGCGGGAATGTCAGGAGGCCCGCTCATCATAGCTGCACTTGTACCCGGCGTTGGTCCCATTACCGCAATCGGGTTGTTGGGCGGCGCACTTTTGGCGACAGTGGGAGCCACTATAGGCGCGGTTGCTGGTGGAAAACTTGAAAATGCCATGACCGAAGGCCTGCCGGAAGATGAGTTATTTGTCTATGAAGATGCTCTCCGCAAGGGTCGCAGCGTGTTGATCGCCCTGGCCGACGACGATGCCGAGGCATCTCGCGTCCGCGAATTGTTGTTGGTAGAAGGAGCGGAAACGGTCGATGCCGCCCGCGAACAATGGTGGATTGGTTTGCGCGACGCCGAGCAGGAACACTATTCGTCGTTCAGCAAGAATCTCACTGAGGACGAAAAGTTCTATCGACTCGGTTTCGAGTCTGCACTGCACGCCCGCTCCCGTTGCAAGGAATACGATCAAGTGCTGGGTGAGATGACGGCACAAATTGAAGAGCTCGAACGTCAAAATCCTGGCGCGGAAGTCGCTGAAGCCTTCCAGCGCGGCTACGAGCGCGGCCGCGACTACTACCAGCAGTTATGTAACGAATCCAAGGCAGCGTAGTAGTGGAAAGCTCAACGGCTACTCTCGAGAAAAAGTTCTGCATCTGCCAGCGAGAGGAATAGCGGCAAGGAAGCCGAGGCCGAGCAACATTCCACTACCGGACTCGGGCAAGGACGTGGGGCTCTCTTCTCCTCTAGACAGGTCCCCGGAACCGGAGCCGGTTGGTTCTGAATTTATTAGAATCACGGTACTGTCGTTCGACGTATCCCGCAGTGCACTCCTGAATACCACCGCTCCGGTCGATATCATCGTCGTCGCCGGGACCGTTCCACTCATCGTGCCGTCGGCGTCAGGCAGCGGCCGTTCTCGATACACTGGACCCAGGCTGCTTCCAGAAGTCGACAAACTAGCAATCGCAACAATGCAAGCCAGCGAACCCCACCCCTTGAGAGACATAGCCTAAACGTTAATCGTCCTCAGACTCGTTATGCAGCGACGACGAGGCGGGTGCCGCTGCAGGCCAAAATTAATTATTCAATTTTCCTGCCGAAGCTACTGCGTAGGAATACGGTAAATGCTGTAAGGAATCAAAAGAAGTATTCAGTTTTGTAACTCGGTTCGTTCGGTGGCGTTGATTCGAATCTTAAGGGCGCCACTGTCGCTCGTCTGCCCGGTGGACAACCGACCTTGGTGTCGCCGGCTGACGTTGGTGCTTTATTTCGATTCTCCCTGCCATATAGCGGTATGGCGGCAGAGAAGGTCGTAGCACTCGCAAGCAGCGTCCTCCAGCCGGGCGCGGTTTTCAATCTTGACGTGTCCGCGATTATAAGTGATCAATCCAGCCTTCGACAGAAGACCAGCGGCTACTGTGACGCTTGACCGGCGGGTCCCTAACATGTGCGCCAGAAATTCATGGGTTAACGGGACGACATCATCGCCAATGCGATCCTGGCTCATCAGCAGCCATCGAGCCAGCCGTTCATCTACTTCATGGAGGCGATTGCAGGCAGCAACCTGCGCCCCTTGCATCGAGATCATCTGCGCATACTGGAGCATTCGCCGCTTCAAAACCGTGCATTGCCGTAGGGCTTTTACGAGGCCCTGACTGCTAATGCGGAACGCAGTGCCCTCAATCTGAACCAGAGCTCGCGTATCGCTCGACCGAAAGCCCACTACGAGTTGCAGCCCCGTGCACCCTTCTTTGCCGGTTAATCCAACTTCCACGCTTTTTCCATCCTGCATGACACTGAGGATCGACACCAGCCCACTATCGACGAAATATGCGTACTGGATTGCCTCCTCCGATTCCTGCAGAACATCGTGCGTGCGAAGTTGCACGAATGTAAGTTGGGAAAATATGGAATCGCACTCTTGCGATGGAAGCCCCAACAGAAGCTCATTCCTGACTGGATTTCCTTCGATGTTTGGGGTGGTGAATCTATGGTTTGTTCTGGCGCGGGACGTGACCATAAACGGCCTCCTTGCACAGTCAGAACTTCTGTCTGATTTTGCAAGGGACCGTCTCCTGTGGAGGGTACGGCGGAAGGATGCTAGAAGAGACAACTCGATTATAGCAGATAGCCTGGATGCGGGATGATTCGACGCTAGCAATCTGTGTTTTTGCCAAACGAGCTAAGGAGTAATATCGATGAATGACTGTGAAACTTGTTAGTATCAATCGTCCGAGCATAAATAGCACCGTTGCCGCATTGCTGTTTGCGGTCGGCATTTCTTGTATCAGTTTTGCGCAGGAAGCTCAGCGGTCCGGCAGTAAAATGGCAAATCAATCTGCTGCAAGTGTGGCGCGCGGAAGATACATTGTGGAGGGAATCGCAGTCTGCAGTCAGTGCCACACGCCGCGCGACAGTAACGGTACCCTGGATCGCTCGCATTGGCTTGAGGGTGCCGCGCTGTGGCTGAATCCTGCACAACCGGCCGGCAACTGGCCACTGCAGGCGCCTCGAATTGCAGGAAATCCTCCGGGAACCGATGCCGAAATGGTGAACCTGCTGACTACCGGGATTTGGCGCGACGGAAAAACCCTGCGCCCTCCGATGCCACAATTCCGGATGACAGAGCCAGATGCAGAGGCAGTTGTCGCTTATTTGAAATCGCTTGAACCTGGCTCGCACTGAATTCGCGCTGAACAAAGTTCACATTCTGGCCAGTCTCCTTAGTGCAGAAATGTGGCTTAACGGAAAGAAGATTCTGAGACTTAATAGTTCGATTAACAGGCTTAGATTAACAGGCTACGAGCCTTGCTGTGGTGGCGATTGACTTAGGACGCAAAGAGCCACAGGGAAATGCCTGAACAGTTCCGAGACGGCGATTCTTGCTCGGAATTCCGCAAATTCCACGCGTTCTCCCGTAAACGCATTCCGATACTCTACCCGAGAGATACTAGACGGGAGTAGTATCTCAGTGTCTTCCCATATCTCCGGGCCGATTGGCGGGACATCGCTGTCTCCCAGCAAACTAGCCGCCAGGCGCGGCGCAGCCACAAGGACGCTCTTGCTTTCCAGTTTTCGTATGAACGCGACAACGTGATCAGCTTTCTCGCCGTGCATCTTCAACGGTAGATACTCGCCCTCCTGAAAAACGCCAGGCCACTGTTTACGAAAGCACAAAGTCTTCCACGTCACGTACAACTTGAGTGCATCGTTTTCGGGAGTCTCCAGCAGCTGGCCGACGAATCGCGGGTTAGGGGCACCACCGAGTTTCTGGATACTCTCGAACACTTGCCGGCGGCGACTGTAGTCGACTGGACGCCGGTTATCGGGATCGACCAGACTGAGGTCCCACAGGTCGTTTCCTTGATAAACGTCCGGTACCCCAGGGCACGTCAGCTTGAGAAGCGTTTGCGATAGGCTATTCCACAAGCCAATCCGAGCGACGCGCCTTTGGAAGGGCACGAAGTCAGCAAGAAAGCGGTCGTTCGCGACGGGATTTAACAGTGCTTTGACGAAGAAAGAAACCGCGTTTTCGTAGGCATCATTTCGATTGATCCAACTGGTATTTTGCTTGGCCTCGCGGATCGCTTTCAGCATATAGTTTTCAATCCGCTCGCGAAACGCCTTCCAATGGTTCTCATCGGCGAGATTTTCCAATGGCCACGCGCCCACCAATGTTTGATAGAGCAAATATTCGTCATTCGGTGAAGGTGCAGGCTTGTCGTTAACCAGGGTCTTATGGCTGTGGTTGAGTCGTTTCCACTCTCGTACCCGCAGTCGCCACAATGCCGACATTTCCGACAACACATTGATCCGGGAGCGTACATCCTCCGAGCGCTTTGAGTCATGCGTGCTGGTGGCCAACATTGTGTGGGGCCAATCGCGAAGGCGTTCCTGGTTTGCCCGGTGAAACTCAGCCGGTGTGACTCCGAAGCGGTGAAGATCACTTCCAACCTCATTCAGCGAGACCAGCCGGTTGTACCGGTAAAAAGCGGTGTCTTCGAGTCCTTTCGCCGTCACCGGGCTGGTGAACTGCTGAAACCTCATGGCGAATGCGGTGACGGCATCTCGGTAGCGGGTATCGTGCCCGTCAGCGATGCGAGTCAGAAGAACTTCACCGATGAAATCGAAGACGCTGATATCGGCTGCGGGGCTTCTCCATTTTGCGGAGTCGATCGCGGCGCTAATGTAGCGCGCATCGTCCGCGGACACGCCCGAGGCGCTAACGTACGTGCGGTACACGGGAAAATTGGCCACCACCTCGGTGAGCGCGTCACGCAAGCTGTTCAAAGTGAAGTCGCAGGTGTGCCGTTTGGAGAGCGCGATTCGGGTGAGTTGATTCGCGAGCACGTTCAGCTCACTGACCAATGCAACGCGAATGATAAGTTTTCGACTGCGATAGGCGAGGTCGTCGAAATTAATCTCCTCGCCAACAAAATTTCGGTAAACGCGATCCATGCGGGTGGCGCTTGCCGGATCAACAAATAGACCGTTCACGAGATTGGCAAAGTCGTACCCGGTTGTCCCGCAGACGGGCCATTCCGCCCGCAGCCGTTCCGGCCCGGTAAGTATTTTCTCGATCACCACGTACAGTAGATCATCGCCGTTATTCTGGGGGCTCTTTCTTGCGGCTGCGATGGCGCGCTGCAGACGTTCGAAATACTCAGCCGGATTATAGAGACCATCGGGGTGATCAATACGCAGACCATCTATCTGACCTTCGGCCACTAAAGTCAAAATCAGACGGTGGGTCGCCAGAAAAACACCTTCGTTCTCCATGCACAGGCCGGCGAGATCGTTGGTGTCGAAAAAGCGCCGGTAGTTAATGTCATCGGAGGCGACCCTCCAGTTTGCCAGGCGGAAGGCCTGTACCTTGATCAGCTCATGCAGCTCATCAAAGCTCGCGGGATCGGAAGGATTGCCGTTGATCGATTCAACGCCCTCGAAGATGCCGGCAGTTACTACCGGAGATCGCGCGCAAAGAGCCGCCAGTCGCCGCTTGTTTATTTCTTTATCGCGATTGCGCTCGACGATGCGCTCGCTGCTCACCTCTTGTCTTCGCGGCAAATGGCCGAAAGCGGTGATCAGGCTTTGAAATTCCAACAAGTCAGGATTCTGTTCGCCTAATTTCGCCGTTAGCTTGTCAGTCGCGCGCTGCAGAATGCGAGGGTACTCACGTGGATTCACGGGGAAGCGATGATTCCGATACGAAATATCAAACTCACCTCGTTCAGGGTGAAAGACTAACTTTAACTCTCCGCTTTCCAGGACGGCGCCGTAATGATCGTGCAGCACCGGCACGAGCACTTTTCCATGGAGCTCTTCTTTCAGCGGGTGCCAGTCGATATCGAAAAAAGAAGCGTAAACCGATGCCTCGCCATTTTCCAGAACGTCGAGCCACCACACATTATCACCCCCCATCACACCCATGTGATTGGGAACGATATCGAAGATCAAACCCATGCCATATCCATGGAGAGCAGTTACAAAGCGACCGAAGTCTTGCGGATTGCCAATTTCCGGATTGAACGAGTTGTGATCGACAATGTCATATCCGTGCATGCTACCAGGGCGAGCCTTGAGGCACGGCGAAATGTAACAGTCGCTGATGCCGAGCGCGGAAAGGTAGGGGACAATTGCCTCCGCCTTGGCAAAGGTAAAATCGCGATTGAGCTGCAAGCGATACGTTGCGCGCGGAATTCGGGACTCTGGCTTCATGCTTCGAGGAACCACACCACAGAACATGCCGGCAGCGTTCCTTGCTGCACGTCGATCTCGTTCACCCCTTCGCTGGCGTAAATGATACGAGATCCGAAAGAAGTTAACCCCGAGAGCGAAGTTGTCCCGAGATTTGCAAGGAGGGTTAGCTCGGAGCGATCTGGGAACTCCCAGTGTGCGCTGAGTCCGCGATCACCATGCAATTCGTAATGTGCCTTGATGGCGCATACGTTCGAAAGTCGTGGGACTATGTGTTGACATCTCAGTTTCAGCATTTGACGGTAGAAGCGAAACCAGTAGCAATGAGACGGTTCTGTAAGGTCGTCCCAACTAAGCCGTGAGTGCTCGAAAGTACTGGCGGCGTTGGGGTCGGGTATGCCGGCCCGTGCCGCTGGGTCGTTGAATTTCGCAAAACGTGCGAACTCGTTTCGGCGGCCTGCAGCAACCGCTGCAGCCAGGCCTGGTTCGAAATCGCAGAAAAAAAGAAAGGGTGTTTCAGCGCCGAACTCTTCTCCCATAAAAAGCAGCGGTGGAGATGGAGCGAGCAAAAGGATCGCTGCAGCTGCGCGAATGGCATGTGCATCGGCGATTGTCGTGATTCTTTCTCCAAACGCGCGGTTTCCAATCTGATCATGATTCTGCAGGAACGAGACGAATGCGTTGAGTGGCAGGCCGGTTGTAGGTTCCCCACGCGTTTTCCCATTTCTAAAGAGCGACGCTTCACCCTGGTACGCGAATCCCTCAACCAGGCAGCGGCCTAATTGACTGAGCGGGCGGTCTGAATAATCCGAATAATATCCATCGCCTTCGCCAGTGAGCAGCACATGCAGGGCATGGTGGATATCATCATTCCATTGAGCTGTATAACCTTGTGTTTGGCATTTTTCGGTGCGCCGCAGGAAACGCGCCTGGTTTGAATCGTCTTCGAGAATGAGATGGATGTGGCGATCAGGCTCGACGGATTTTCTTACGACAGTAGCCAACTCCGTAAGTATATGCGGGCTGGAGTCGTCGATGATGGCATCAACCGCATCCAGCCGGAGTCCATCGAAATGATATTCATTCAGCCAGTAGACGGCGTTGTGAATGAAAAAATCCCGGACTACTCGGTTCCCGGCCGCATCGAAGTTAATGGCGTTGCCCCAGGGAGTGCGGTGCCGGTCATTGAAGAATTGCGGCGCATATGCGTTGAGATAATTTCCCTCCGGACCAAAATGGTTGTAGACCACGTCGAGCAAGACCATCATTCCACGCTGGTGCGCGCCTTGAACTAATTTCTTGAGATCGTCGGGACGCCCGTATGTGCTATCAGGCGCGAAGGGAAGGACGCCGTCATATCCCCAATTGCGCAGGCCCGGGAAGTCGGCGAGCGGCATTAGTTCAATCGCGGTGATCCCGAGATCGGCCAGATAGTCGAGTTGCTCGAGGGCAGCTGAAAAAGTTCCCGCTGGAGTGAAGGCGCCAACGTGCAATTCGTAGATGACAGCATCTTCCCAGCGACGGCCGCGCCACGCGGCATCTTGCCAATCGAAAGCATTGGGGTCGACAACCTCACTCGGTCCGTGTACATCGTGCGGCTGAAACCGGGAAGCGGGGTCGGGAACTGCCTTCGCGCCATCGACCCGGAAACGGTACTGCGCACCCGTTTTTGCTGCATCGGTTACCAGCTCGAACCAACCTTGATCGCGCGCCTCGAGAGGGAGCCATGCTGAAGTCTTTGCATCGATAATGCGTGCATCGATAAGGCAGAGTTCAATTTGGCGAGCGGCTGGTGCCCACAAGCGAAAACGGACGCTTCCGCTCTCGAGGCACTCGGCGCCGAATGGCATGCTATGACGGCACTTCATTCGACTCTTCCTTTTTTCCATTTCGGCGTTCCATCAAAACCGCCATGGAACGTGCCTGCAAGGGATACGATGCGCCGGAATCATGCGCATCCGCTGGCCGCAAACCATCCTCTCGCGACGTGTCCATCCACGCCACCCAACGAGTTCCCGGACGAAAGCCTGGCAAGGTGAAGGCCACATCTTCGTGGTGAGCGTTCAAGAGGACAAGAAAATTCTCGTCGCCAATCTTCCGGCCGCGTTCATCGGTTTCATCCAATCCCTGACCCGCAAGAAACATCCCTACGCAACGTACCCCCGGCTCGCGCCATTGCTCCTCGCTCATTTCATTGCCACTGGGATTCAGCCACAGCACGTCTTTTACGTTCGCACCTTTGATCGGCCGACCCTGGAAGAACCGGCGGCGCCGAAATACGGGATGGCGTTTACGAAGGTTGATCACGCGCTGAACAAACGCCAGCAGGTCGCGATCCTGAGGCTGCACATTCCATTTAATCCAGCTGATCTCGTTGTCCTGGCAATAGGCATTGTTGTTGCCCATTTGGGTATGGCCGATGGCGTCGCCGGCATACAACATCGGCACACCCTGAGACAGCAGTAGCGTCGCCAGCATATTCCGTTTTTGCTTGGCCCGCAGAGCGTTGATGTTCGCGTCGTCCGTGGGACCTTCCACGCCACAATTCCAGCTCCGATTATTGTTGTTGCCGTCGCGATTATTTTCACCGTTCGCTTCGTTGTGTTTTTCGTTGTAGCTGACCAAGTCCTGCAGAGTGAAGCCGTCGTGCGCGGTTATAAAATTGATGCTGGCATAAGGCCGGCGGCCGCTGTGCGCATATAAGTCGCTGGAACCGGTTAGGCGATAAGCCAGGTCTCCAACGACTCCTTCGTCACCCTTCCAATAGGAACGCACTGTATCGCGGTAACGATCGTTCCATTCCGCCCAACCCACGGGAAAATTTCCAACCTGATAACCGCCCTCGCCCAAGTCCCAAGGCTCGGCAATTAATTTCACCTGCGAGAGCACTGGATCTTGATGGATGATGTCGAGGAACGCTCCCAGGCGATTTACTTCATGGAGTTCGCGCGCGAGAGTAGCGGCGAGGTCGAAGCGGAAACCGTCGACGTGCATGTCCAAAACCCAATACCGCAGACTATCCATGATCAACTGAAGAACGCGCGGATGCTGCATATTCAGCGTGTTTCCCGTGCCGGTGTAATCCCTGTAATAGCGCGGATTGTCAGGCATGAGCCGGTAGTAGGCGCTGTTGTCGATTCCTTTGAGCGAGAGGGTCGGGCCAAGATGATTTCCTTCCGCCGTGTGGTTGTAGACGACGTCGAGAATTACTTCGAGTCCTGCGGAGTGCAGGGTCTTGACCATGGTTTTGAATTCGCGGATCGAGCTGTCGGCCAGGTAACGGGGCTCCGGCGCAAAAAATCCGATCGAGTTATAGCCCCAGTAATTGCGCAGGCCGCGCTCGACAAGTTGGCGATCGTCGATGAAGCTGTGGACCGGCATCAGTTCGATTGAAGTCACGCCCAGACGAGTGAGATACTCGATTACCGGGGCGGTTGCCAGACCTGCATAAGTCCCGCGCAGGCCCTCCGGAACGTCCGGGTGACACATCGTGAAACCTCTGACATGAAGCTCGTAAATCAAAGTCTCATGCCATGGGATGCGCGGTGACTTGTCGGAGCCCCAGGTGAAAGCTGAGTCGATTACGCGATTCTTGGGCATCGCTGCCGCGTTGTCGCGCCGGTCGAAAGACAAATCCTCCTGCCTGTTTCCAACTTTGTAACCAAAGTGCGAGTCATTCCAACGCAGGCTTCCTCGTATTTGCTTGCCATAGGGGTCGAGAAGAAGTTTGTGTGGATTAAAACGATGGCCTTTCTCCGGGGCGTACGGTCCAGAAACGCGGTAGCCATACAACTGTCCAGGGCGTACCTCAGGCAAGTAACCGTGCCATACCATGTCAGTTTGGTCGGGAAGCGGAACGCGAAGAATTTCACGCTTTCCCGAAATATCGAAGAGGCAAAGTTCTACTTTTTCTGCGTGCTCCGAATAGAGCGCGAAGTTTACGCCTTCGCCGTCCCAGGTTGCACCCAAGGGATAAGGTCGGCCAGTCCACACAATGGGCTGAGATGGATTCGGCATCTATTTTATTTTCTTTGAATAGCAACACACTTCGACACCACTAAGTTACCGAGCACTTCGATGCCTGTGCAACGATTAAGTTTGCCGTTCTCCGCCGGAACGGTTCCCGACGACGCGGGGCAGGCATGCTACCTGTTATCGCTCCGATTGCTTCTCAGCTTATTTGCAAGTTTCTTTATCTCTTTTTCCCGCGCGGTATTCAGAATACCTTTTGCATCGTCGTAAAGGCTGTCGCGCAAGGGTGTAAGAAGCCGGGCCTTGAGTCTGGCGCGTCCGGCCACGCGCGTGGGAAGGAGGAGTGTGTGAGGTTGAGAACGCGTCAGAGTGCTCCCGACGAACTTTTTGTAGCATCTCCAGCTCCTTGAGCGCCAAGAAAGGATTGCGATACCTCGGCCTACGAAAGGATGATGGCTTCAAGGTGGCGGTTGTTTGCTAGGGCAATCTCAACGCGAAGATACTGCGGTTGCGGTATCACGTCGGGCGATCACAGCTAGGGTAGGTTTATAGGGAGCCGGGGAGATCAGGAGGAATGAGCCTTACGGCTGCGGGCCGCTTTAATCGCAGCCTTACTGCGTGCCCGCGGTCCGCGCCTGCTCGCAGCGCTCTTCGCCTGCCGCGAGAGAGACTGTTCGCTCGCCGAACTGCGAGGCTCACGTTTCAGCACACCCTCTGTGGCGCGAGAGCGCGTTTTGGAGATTTTGTGCGGGTGCTTACTCGACGCCTCGTCCTGTGCAGCTTTTTTTCGCAATGACGCCGAGCCCTTCGGCGCGCCTAGCTTCACGCCAGCTCGCCGCGCTTTGGATAATCCGATGGCGATGGCTTGCTGTGGCGAACGCGCTCCATGTTTACCTTCCCGGATGTGATGGATCTCTTCGCGAACAAACTCTCCTGCCTGGGTGGAGGGAGACTTACCTTCACGTGCATCTTCTCGGGCGCGCTCGAGGGTTTCCTGGTCGGGCATTTAATTTGTCCTATGCATAAAATTCCTAGCTAAACGTAGTTTCAATCTGCGGAGCGGCCCTGCAAATCGGAGATTCACCGTAGCGCTGCGAGAAACATTGCGTACGCTAAGCAAGGACAGACGCGGCGTTGAGCTGCTTGAGCACCGCAGGCGCGAAAAAGCCCACAACCCGGGCGGCGTCCACAGGCGTCTTACACCGTGCGCACTTGGGGTCAGGAAACTGATGAAGAAGACTCGCTTGGGTTTTACCCTCCTTACGGTTCTTGCATTTGCAGGACTGTTGGATTGCTCGCGCACTCGTTCAAAATCGCCCGAGGTTTCTGACAGCATCCGCAAATCGCTCGACCAAGCCGGGCTTAAGGACGTTTCGGTGTCTCAGGATAGGGATAAGGGCGTTGTAACCTTAGCCGGAAACGTCGCCACTGATGGTTACAAGGGGCAGGCTGAGTCCATTGCAAAGGCAATTGCAGTTGGCCAGGTTGTTGCCGACCAGATTGCGGTGCTTCCTCCCGGTGCGGAAAGCGATTCGAAGGCCGTCAATTCAGATGTGGACAAAGCCATCGAAAAAAATCTGGATGCAGCCCTGATTCAGAGCAAGCTAAAGAAGAATGTGAAATACGACGTCAAGAACGCGGTGGTAACGCTGAGCGGAGAAGTCAATTCTGAATCCAAACGCGGTGACGTCCAAAGAATTGCCTCCGCGGTGCCGAACGTGCGCCAAGTGGTGAATGAGGTACAAATAAAGGATCAAAAAGCGAGCTCGACCCAGTAGCGGGCGGAAAGTCGTTACTCCAGGGTCAGGCTAATCTGGCCGCTCTTGGTGAATTGGACGCGCAGCATTTTTTCCGCTCCGGCAACAAAGTCTCCCGCTACGGTAGCCGACTGATCGAAGTTGCCTGTCTCGGAGGTCACCTGCACGCGAACATTGTGCTTCCCGGGTGCGATTTGCATGGCGTGGAATTCATGGCCTTGGACGCGGTGGAAGACGACCAGGTGTTTCTTCTCCGCTCCTGCGAGCTGGTGAGTAAAACTCAAACTATCATCCACCCAGATCGCCAGATGAGCCTCAGCAAATTTATGTTCAACTTCGATCTCCAGCATCGCGGGAATGGTTGGAGCGGCCTGCGGGGTTGAGCGGACCACTTTCGCGGAGGCCAGACCGACAGTAGCCGGTTTTGCGGGCTTTCGTGCCTTTAGTTCGGGTGCCGTTTCGACGGCTTCGGCCGCGGTCTTGACCGTGGAGTTGCCCGCTGGGACCGGGTGCGCTGGGGCTGTCTGCGTTTCCCCCAGACTTCTCGGCGACGCTCCTCCAGGAAAAACTCCTCCAGGAAAAACAAGCTGACCAGCTCGAAGCGCAAGAACAACGAGTCCGACTAACAGCACGGCTCCAGCAAAAGATTTGTTGCGCAACTTCTCGAGAAGAGCCATGGCCGCACCGTGTTCCCGCCGTTTGTCGCTCGCGCTGGATTTCCGAGAGGCTGAAGTGGCGAGTGGGCGTGAGCTTGACGACCGGCCTCCTTCGTGAACCGCTTGTGCTGATGCTTCCCGCACCCGGCTCTTTTGCTTTGCTCCAAGGCTCTCGTCCCGCTCGCAGCTCCTGAATATCCAGCGCCATTTCCATGCCGCGTTGATAGCGTGCTGAGCGATCTTTTGCGATTGCTCGCGAAATAATGTAGTCGAGCCCCGGCGGCAATTCGGTGTCGAGAATTGTCGCCGGGACAGGGTCGCGGTTGACAATCTTGAAGGCGACCGTTAAAGCGCTGTTGCCTTGAAAGGGTTTGTATCCGGTCACAACCGTGTAGAGGATCACCCCCAGAGAAAACAAATCCGATCGTCCATCGACCGGGTCACCGCTTAATTGTTCGGGCGACATGTAGGCAGGCGTGCCCAGGGTGCGTCCTACCGCAGTGGCATTCGCAAGGTTCAATTTTGCGACACCGAAATCGGCGATCTTGGCATGACCATCTTCCGTGAGCAGAATGTTCGCAGGCTTAACATCTCTATGGACTACTCCCTGAGCGTGCGCGCAATCCAGAGCCTCCGCTACTTCAAGCGCTAGTGGCAGCGCTTCTTCCAGAGGTAGCTTGCGGTCTTCCTTCGAAAGCAGTAGCTTTTCGAGAGATTGACCGGGAACTAGCTCCATCACGATGTATGGAGCGCGTGTCTCCGGTTCCTCGCCAACATCAAAGACCGTTACTATCCCCGGATGCGACAAACGGCCCGCCGCTTCGGCTTCCCGGAAGAAACGTTCCCGATACTCCTGTTCCTCTTCCGGTGGCTGGCCGGCCAGCGAGATGGTTTTTACCGCGACCACGCGATTGATTTTAGGATCTCGGGCTTTGTAGACGATGCCCATGGCGCCGCGCCCGAGCTCGGCAAGGATCTCGTATCGCCCAAAACGTTCTCTCTTGCGATCATCCATACGTGCCGGAAATGGTGAGACACACTTCGTTCGTAAAAGGACAAATGCAGGCGCCTGACAGACGAGGAGCTGCACGAGGCCCTATCGCTATTGTCCCCTGACGGCGTTATCGTTCCAAGTTACTGACGTGCTTGACTTTTGTACGATGCTGCACAGGGCCCGAACGGGAATACGGTGAATAAAACGGCAAACGGGCACCCTTGACGGCGTGCCCGTTGCCCACTTTAAGAGCAAAGCAGATCTCATTCGTAGCTGAACGTCAATTGATCCAGGTACACGGAGTAGGGCGTCTGTTTATAGTTTCCATCCTCTTGGTAGTTGATGGTCACTCCGTACCAGCCGGGTGCCGAACCATGATCGTAGTATTGATTGAGATTGGCGGTCTTCCCGTTCAGGGTGATGGACTTGTAAAGCAGTTGGTTGTCTGAAGTCCGCTCAACCTGAAGCGTCAGATGGTTCCAGGAATTGTTGGCCGGATAGCAGGAAACGCCAGTAGGAACCCAGTGCTGGCTGACGTTATCCCAAATATCCCATTCATTCCCGCCAGCCACTTTACACTCGTGACCCCAGATGAAGCCCATACCATCAAAAAACTGATTGATATCGAATTCGACGGCCTGCGCTGCTCCCAGATTCGCTCCCCAGAAGTACACATCGTAGGTGAAGCCGTGCAATGTGGGAACGATACTATGGTTCGAGTCGGGCATGCCTTGCGAGGACCCGTCACCAATCAGATGGTTGTTCCACAGCCCATCACCATAGCCCTCGCTTCCGCCCAGATACATCTCGATTGCGGCGCCACTCATCGAGGGGGATTTAATGTGCTGGGACATGGAAAACGAGATGTTATCGCACGGCGAAGGCGAGCAATCTACGAACGTCGGGGCTCGCTGTCCGTAATCCGCCCATCCACCGCTGCTCTGCAGATGAGAGAACGATTTTCCCCCACCACTGCTAACAATA
The DNA here is from genome assembly GCA_963717205.1 of uncultured Acidobacteriota bacterium. Classification (GTDB taxonomy): domain Bacteria; phylum Acidobacteriota; class Terriglobia; order Terriglobales; family Acidobacteriaceae; genus Sulfotelmatobacter. The sequence goes on from CAVQVP010000007.1 coordinate 562,723, forward strand.
ATGGTCACCGGTGTGGTGCTCGCTCCGCCGCAGCCATCCCACTCCTGCACGACGGTGTGATAGGTTCCCGGATTCAAGGGCAGGTTGTAATTCATGCTGTCTCCGTTCACCACGTAAGCAAGCTGGTAGGGGGCAGTGTAGATGCCCATCGCGGAAACGCCTTTGGAGCAAGAAGTGGTCGCGGTGGCCTTAAAATTCACGGGTGAGCCAACCGTGCTGTTGTCGGCCGGCGAACTCACGGAAACGCCGGTGGATTCGCTGACCGTAATAGCAATGGGCGTCGTCGACGCCCCGCCACACTCGTCCCATTCCTCGACCACGGTATCGTATTTACCTGGACTTAGATTCAAGCTTGTATTGAGGCTGGCTCCGTTGACCACGTACACTCGGACCCCAGGCGCGGTGTAGATTCCCATCGACGCGACCCCCTTCGAACACGAGGTCGTGGTGGCGGACGCGACGTAATGCACAGATCCTGAAACGGTTGCGCCATTTGCTGGTGTGCTTACGGTTACGCCTGCAAATACAGGCGCGGAGAGTGCCGATAGGCACACAATCGTAAAGAGAGACTTCCGCATGCAACATTTCTCCAATTTGTTTATTGGCTTCCGAACAAGCAGAACTGCTCGCCCTCACGCGAGCGGGCGTGTGGTGGGCTCAGACAAAAGTGGCCTGATCTGCAGCGCGGTGCGCCACCGACCAACCTCAAAGCTGCTGGTCTTGCGCAACCCGCTGCACAACTCCTGAAACCTGTTTATAAATTTCATAGAACCCTACCAGAAACACTGTATTGCCCCCAAGCGAAAAACGTGATTTTTGCACTCGAAGGTACTACTCCCTCAGGAGAGCGCTCCCAATAAAGGCGAGTACTGCGGAGGATTCTCGTCGGGTGGCAACCTAGGAGCATCGTCCGGACACTAATCAGCGCCCGAAAGCAAGGAGACCTTTGCAGGCTCTGGGTTTCTGATTTCTGGTAGAGCGTCGGACTGACAAGGGAAACAGATGGATTGCCGCCGGCGAACTGGAGCATGTTTTGGTCCGCGCTAAGGAGGTTTCGGCCTCTTCAAAATCATTGACGGTAATTGCCTTGGTTTTGGCGATCACGGCGTTATACGTCGGCCGTACAGTCTTCATCCCACTGGCTTTGGCCTTGGTGCTGAGTTTCCTGCTTACCCCATTCGTCGTTCTTCTGGAGAAAATCCGCTTCGGCCGCGTTTCGTCCGTTATCACCGTCGTGACTCTCGCGCTTGTGCTGATCGGGGTGGCGACCTGGGGAGTCGCCCGTCAGATCGTTCAGATCATGGCCCAGCTTCCAGATTACAAGGCCAATCTGGATACGAAAATACAATCCCTGCACGTTTCAAAGGCGGGCAACCTCAGCAAAGCTACGGCCACGGTTCAGGAACTGAACAAGGAATTGGCCGCAGCGCCGGTGCAAGTCGCGGGTCAAGCTCAAACGAAGGATCAGGGAACCCCCCGATCCATCCGCCCCATCCCAGTGCAGGTTGCGCCCCCAGCCTCCAGCCTGGCACAGGATCTTGGCCAATTGCTAGGACCGCTTTCGGGCCCGCTGGAAACCGCCGTCATCGTAATAATTTTCACCATGTTTATGCTGGTGAAGCGCGAGGATTTACGAAATCGCGCGATTCGGCTGGCTGGCCGAGGCCAGTTGAGCGTGATGACTCAGGCATTTGACGACGCCAGTTCCCGGTTGAGCCGGTTTCTCTTGCTGCAATGCCTGGTCAACACAGCGTACGGCTCTTTGTTCGGACTGGGGCTGTACTTCATCGGGGTGCCTCACGCCTTGCTTTGGGGCTTTGTCGCAGCTTTCCTTCGTTTTGTTCCCTACATCGGCAGCTTTGCCGCCGCTGCATTTCCCATCGCCATGGCAATCGCGGTGTTTCCGGGTTGGCCGCAAGCCGGGATAGTTTTCGGTGTGTTTCTAGCGCTGGAGTTGACCGTATCCAACGTCGTTGAGCCCATGCTATATGGTGCCAATACCGGGATTTCGTCGCTTGCCATCCTGGTTGCCGCTGTGTTTTGGGCGACCATATGGGGGCCAGTCGGACTCATTTTGTCCACTCCGCTTACCGTGTGTCTTGTGGTTTTGGGGCGTTACGTTCCACAGTTGCATTTTCTGGAAGTCGTGCTGGGGGACGAACCCGCACTGCCTCTGGAACAACTCTTTTATCAGCGACTGCTCGCCGCGGATCAGGAAGAGGCTAGATCGATAGCGGAGATCTATCTGAAGGATCATCCGGTCGAAAGCCTTTATGAAACCATAGTCATCCCCGCCCTCAGCTTGGCCGAACAGGATTACTACATTGACGCGCTTGATGACGATGCGAGACGATTCATTCTCCGAGCTACCAGGGAATTGATCGAAGATGTTTGCGATCGGCTTGCCGAGGACTTGTCCCCCCCGAATACGGATGAAAACGGCGACCAACAATCCGAGCGGTCCGGCTTCACAGAATCGTATGCGAATATTGGTTGCATCCCTGTCAGAGGCGGTGCGGATGAACTGGTCGCAATCATGCTTGCCCAGTTGCTCAGGAGCCAGGGCTTCCGCGCTCTCCACGTGCGCTCCGCGGCCATCGAAGATATGCTGACAGAGGTTTCACAACAAGGATTCACTACTGTCTGTGTGTCTTGTTTGCCGCCATTTGCGAGCGCATCAGCGCGTTCGCTCTGCAGGCGGTTAAAAGCAAGTTCGCCTCGCGTGCGAATCATCATCGGTGTGTGGCGCCTGGAGGGTGGAGTCTCCGCAGCCCGGGGCAGGCTTGGAACAGGATGTCCGGATCTAGTGATCACAACTCTCGCGGAGGCGTTGTCGGAAGTTCATCGGCTCGCAACTCCTGAGTCCGCAGTCGAGTCGCTCACGGAAAAAAGATAGCGCCGAAGGTCAAAAGTGCATCAGATACTGTGTTGAACGTGCCGCCAAGGGCTTGTCTGCGCAATTGCGAACGTAATTGTGAACTAGGTTTGAGATTCGGCGATGCCAACAGCGAAAAAAATCGGGCGCGTCTGGAAGATGATGGGAATCGTCGCACTCGTTTTTTTGATCGTGGCAGTCATCGCGATGAGATTCGTGATCGATCGCGCCGAACCGATTGTCCGGGCTCGCGTCATTCAAACACTGTCGATCCGCTTCCATAGCAAGGTAGAACTGGCGAACTTCAGCGTTTCTTTGAGCAATGGAATTCAAGTTTCCGGCAGCGGCCTGAAGATCTTCGGCGCAACCGATCCGAATCCTCACGAGCCAGGAATGCAAGCCCTGATCGGCATTGGGGAGTTTCATTTTCAAACCGCTTTACGCAGCCTGTTTCGCACTCCGATGCATGTTGACACGGTGTACGTGAAGGGGCTCGAACTGAATATTCCGCCCAAAGGCAATCGCCAGGAGATGACGAATCTAGGTCCGAAAAGCGGCAAGCTTACCATCTTTGTTGACAACTTCGTCTGCGAAGATACGAAGCTGATGATTAACACCTTAAACCCCAGCAAGGCGCCACTGGAATTCGCGATAGGCAATTTGAAGATGCAGGATATTGGGCCCGGCGAACCCTTGAAGTTCAGCGCGATTTTGGTCAATCCGAAGCCGGTGGGCGATATTCAATCCGATGGCTTCTTTGGACCATGGCAGCAAGACGCGCCTCGCGATACGCCTGTGCAAGGAAACTATTCTTTTAGCAACGCTGATCTGAGCACGATCAAAGGGATTGGCGGAATCCTCTCTTCTAGCGGTCAATACTCGGGAACGCTGGGGAATATTGTCGTGCACGGAACCACCGACACTCCAGACTTCCGCATTGCAAGCAGTGGACATCCGGTACCATTGCACACAGAGTTCCACGCAACTGTCGATGGCACGAACGGGGATACCTTTCTGCGCCCAGTGAATGCGACCTTCCTGCATTCTTCACTTACGGCAAACGGCTCAGTCGTGCGCGTGAATACGCCGCACGGTCACGATATCGAACTTGACGTCGTGCTGAAGGGCGCCCGGATTGAAGATTTGCTGCGGCTCGGTGTGCGCACGGATCCTCCGATTATGAGTGGGCCCGTCGAGATGAGCACGCGGCTGGGTCTTTCTCCGGGCGATGCAAGTGTGGCGGATCGGTTGAAATTGGCAGGCAGCTTTCATGTGCTGCGCGCGCACTTCAGCAACGAGAAAATGCAAGGCAAAATCGATTATTTGAGCCTGGTCAGTCAGGGCAAGCCCAAGCAGGCGCGCGAGCATGAGGAGGAAAATGTCCCCACTGATCTGCGGGGCGTATTTACTCTAAACGATGGATTACTATCCTTTTCCCTTCTCCATTTTTTGATTCCAGGCACTCACGTCGATATGACAGGCATCTACAGTCTGGATGGACAAACCTTCGATTTTCACGGAAAGGCGAAGCTGGATGCGAAGCTCTCGCAAATGACCACAGGTTGGAAATCATTTTTCCTGAAGCCGGTGGATCCGTTCTTCCGAAAGGATGGGGCGGGGACCGAAGTTCCGATTCGAATTACGGGTACAGAGTCGGAACCGCACTTCGGCCTGGATTTCGGCCACAAAGGAGATCACGAAGATGCCGGGCAGAAAATTGAAACGCTGTCGAGGCGTTAACAAATTGACCATACGGCGATCAGCACGAAGAAAGCGTGAACTGCCGATATTGCCAATTGCAAGCCGGAACGTTATGATCCGAAACATCCGAGCAAAGATATTTTTCCCGTCAAATCTTCTGGAGCAGGAAAACAACTCATGAGCGAAAAGCCCAGTACCACCCTACCGGCTGTCGTCGATAAGGTTATAAAGCCGCCGTCTCCTGACGAACCGGAGAAAGCCCAGATCACGGTCGAAGGTGCCGATCACTTGTACCGCGAGCTTCGCATCGAGAATACGCTCACGGACGAAAACGGCGAGAAGGTGCGGCTAAAGCCAGGTGCCGAGGTCGAAGTCACAATTGAGGCGCCGCCTGAGGCAACGATCACCAAAGAATAAGGCCGCAGGGCAACGAAAAGTCTATACCGCTAACTTTCAGAGTGGCTCATCGCTGCTCAGTTTGCTCCGCTTTGCATGATGCGAAGCAGCAGCAGCCACCGCCGGACATTGGTTGTCATCAGAAAATTTTCTTTCACGTGCTCGCGTCCGTTCTGCCCGAGTTGCCGGGCAAAGTCTGGGTGAGTTAGCAGGTACCGCATCTGATAGGCGCAACCGTCCACGGAATGCACCAACGCTCCGGTTAGCTTGTGGATGATCTGATTCGGAATGCCGCCCACCGCCCCTGCAATCGTCGGTTTTCCCTTCCACAGAGCCTCGGTGACTGTAAGCCCAAATCCTTCCTTGACCGATTTCTGCACGATGATGGTCGAAGCGCGCTGCAGAGCGTTAATTTCCAAGGCGCACCAGGGAGGCAGATCCAAGATGATAATGTCTCGGTCGTCTCCGGCCGCCTCTCTGACTTCCTTAAGAACCGCAACTCCCTCCGGATCGTCAGTCGCTCCTCCACCGGCTATCACCAACTGGAAATCCACATATTTGCGCGCTTGCTTGAAAGCTTGGATAACCCCCACCGGATCCTTTGCCCGGTCAAAACGTGAGACCTGCGTGACAATCGGCCGTGAGCGGTCGATGGCGAATTCATCGCACACCTGTTGAACAAAGCTATCGTCGATATCCTTGTTTTTTTCGGAGAGTGGATCAATGCACGGATAGAACAAATATTGCGGGATGGGTAATTGCCGGGCGAAGGACTGCGACGAAAAAATCGCAGCGTCATACTTCTCGACGAACGGCCGAAGAAATCCCCACACTCCAGAATTAGGACTGGAAAGATCAATGTGGCAGCGCCAGATCCACCGCTGGTGCGATTCCTGGCGAGCACGAATAAGAGGCGCTGGCTGCGGATCGTGAATCACAATAAAATCTTCGTTGAACTGAATACGCTGCCGGTTCTGCTCGTTGTTCATCAGAAAAATATCGCGAGCATGTTGCGTAAGGTTGTACTCACCGCCCTGCAGCGCATTGTGGAAGGCCTTGGTCACCTCGAAGAAATCGTTTCCTCCGGTAATGACATCCCAATGTGTGTTCAGTTTCACTTCATTCAGCAAAGGGACCATCTGATTGAGCATTTCGGCGACTCCTCCCCCCACTGCCGTGGAATTAACCATCTTCACCGTCTTGCCCTTTAGTTCACGCGCGAGAAAATGCAATTCGTCGATCTCCGCTGTGCCCACGATGTGTTTGTAGTCATCGAGGTGCGGAGGAGGAACGGGCGCAGGAGGAGTCTCCCAAGTGCGGGGCTTGCTTCGCCGTTCGGTGCGTACGGGCGAAGCCAAGGAAGTTTCCGCGGGTCTTGATGAACTCTCCGCCACCGCCGATTCACTGCGAGTTTGAGACTCTACTGGTTCCATAAATTATGTGCCCGCCCCTAGCTCAGCGCCCGTTCCACGGCTCGAATAATTTGTTTTCGAACGTCTTCCATGGTCACTGTATAAATATCGATGCGATTCAGCTGACGAGCCGCGTCGGTCAGGCCTAGATCTTCATATAGCCATTGCGAGAAATCATTGGACATGAGTTTGAGCCGAAGGCGCGCCTCGATAAAGTGATGATGGATACTGTGCACGCTGACGCCACGTAGCCCCTCGGCGAACTCTTGCAGAGTGTGCGCTACAAAGCTGGTGGGGATCACGATAATGTCGGAGGCGCAGAAATAAAAAGTTTCTTTTGCAGCGCGGTTGACCGCAGCCGGAGTGCGTTTCAAAAACCCCTCGACAATTTGCACGAATCGCTCGCGCAGCTGTACCACCGAAGTGAACTCGCGCACATCCACGCTGGCTAACCCCTCCGCGAGGCTAGGCTCGTTGCACGCCGATAGCGCCCAGTGTGCGAAGTCGTTGGAAAAGCCTTCTCGGATGAAGTGGTGTTCCTGCAGCGTTCGAAAACTATGCTGGAATATGGAACCTTCCGGACACTCTCGAAGCGCTTGCAGGAACTCAGATAGAGAGCCGGCTTTTTCGCGCGAAATTCGCACTAGGTGTGCCGAGGTATTGAAATAAAAAGCCTTCACCGGCATATGAAGAGGAGTTGGGGCCATCGCGCTGCTCGTCATGTATTCGCCTCCACGATCCTCGCATTCTTCGCATCAGCAGCCTCCGGCAGAGACTTTGTCAAAGAATTAAAGAATTGAGATAGCTTCTCGAGTATTCCGTTCCTCACCGCGAGTCAGCAACAGAGACACTGGCGCGGGATTTCTGTTGTGTGCGATCCGCCCCATCGAGTCGCAGTTCGCAGAGTTCGGTAATCAGGCTGCCAGCCCAGCGATAAATATTGCGCTCTCGAATAAGCTTGCGCATGTTGCGCACGCGCAATTGCTTCTCCTCCGGTTCCATCTCCAGCGCAGCCCGGATCGCCTCCGCGGTCTGATCAATATCGTAGGGGTTTACCAGCAATGCGTCGCGCAACTCGCGCGCTGCTCCGGTGAACTGGCTCAGAATCAGCACGCCGCGCTCGTCGCGCCGCGCCGCCAAAAATTCCTTCGCGACCAGGTTCATGCCGTCGTGCAGAGATGTGACCAGGCAAAGGTCGGCGGCGCGATAGTAGTCTCCGATCTCTTGGTGGCTGTGGTGCCGCTTCAGAAACACAATGGGCTTCCACTTGCCGGACTGAAATCGCCAGTTAATTCGTTCCGCCTCAGATTCCACCTCCGCCATTAAGTCGTGATACCGCTTAATGTGCGTGCGGCTCGGCGCTCCGATCTGCACAAACGTGAATTTGCCCTGGTACTTCGGATATTTCTCCAGAAATCTTCCAATCGCCTGAAAGCGTTCCGGAATCCCCTTCGTGTAATCCACGCGGTCCACGCCAACTCCTACGAATGGCGTATCGATTCCCAAACTATGCATGAGCGATGAGCGTTTGATGTAGTCATCTTTGTAGGTGTCGCTTTCTATGGGCGCGTCATCAGGAATATCGACACTGATGGGAAAGGGCCGGACCATGGTCCGATGATTTTGACGGGACACCGAAAAATGTTCCCAGTCCACCCGCGATTCCACCACTCGGTCCACGGTCTGCAGGAAGTTGTTGCAGTGTGATTGAATATGGAATCCGATCAGATCTGCTCCTAGCAGCCCGTCAACCAACTGCCGTTGCCAGGGACAAATGCCAAACGCCTCCGCATTTGGCCATGGGATGTGCCAGAAGATGGCCACGCGGGCGTCTGGTCTTTTGTCCTTGATCATCCGCGCCAGCAGCGCAAAGTGGTAGTCCTGCACCAGTACCACGGGTTTAGGCGTGTCCTCAATCTCTTCCAGAATCGCAGAGGTGAACTTTCGATTGACCTCCTGATAATGCTGCCAGTCCTGGGCGCGAAAATTGGGTCGCGCGTGCGCGATGTGGCAAAGCGGCCAAAGACCTTCGTTGGCGAAGCCGTAATAGTATCCTTCTTCCTCCTCTTTGGTGAGCCATACCCGACGCAGCGTGTAACGCGGATCGTGCGGAGGAACGCGCAACCGATCGTTCGAGTCCACGACTTCGGTGTCGGCATCGCCGCTGCCGTGAGCGATCCAGGTACCATCGCATGCGTCGAGTACCGGCTCCAGAGCCGTCACCAGGCCGCTTGGCGGCACAACTGCTTCCACGGATTTGCCTTTGCGCTGATGGATATAAGGCTCGCGATTCGAAACGACGAACAACCGTCCATCACCCAGACGGGTTCGAACCTGCACTGCGAGCCGGTCCGCCGTCCACATCGATTCTCCGGCTTCGCGCAGGCGAGCCTCATTTTCCGCTGCGCTGCGTGCTTGACTGAGGCTTTCTGTCAGGGTTACGACTTCCCAAGCCAGGGGCCGGAAAAGGTCCAGATCCGGCATCTGCTGGCGCGAAGAGATTCGACCCATGCGAAGCGCACGCATCCATTGCGCAGCTCGCGCAATTGGGCCCGTAATGCTCCAGCGCACGATCAGCACCGTGATGCAAACGATGAGGAAGACCTGTACGAAAACCAAGAGAAACGCGGTACGCCAAGTGCGCAGGTTTTGCGCGCGGATATAGCCCGCGTCGTGCACCACCGCCAATCCGCCGATGGTTTCTTCCTGGCGGTGCAGGGGCAGAGCAAAAATATTAATGGGCTCGTCGCTCAATCGCACGAAAGAGCTCTCGCCGTGACCATCTGCGATTGCTTTGGTCACCACCGGCGGAGTAGCAGTGAGGATTTTCGACAGCTCTGGAGTAATTGCGATTACCTTACCCTGCCGGTCGCTGACGGCGATTCCCACCAGGTGCTCGCGGTTGCCGAAGCGCTGCACCAATCGCTGCAGTCCTCGCTCCGATCCGCCTTCCCACGACCTCTCCACATTCCCCGCAACACTTTCGGCGAGCACTTCAGCGCGCCGTTCCAGATCACTGCGCAGCGCGCGTTTCTCTCGCACGACCTGGTAGTAGGAAAATCCTAAAGAAACCAGCGTGATGCCGAAGATTAGGGAGACAATGAGCCGGACACTCAATAACCGCATGGAACCTCCCACCGCGGATCGGTACGCCCGTGCCACTTGACTTTCTCAGAGGCAAAGGTTCCTGCTAAGACAAACGAGCGACAAGGGGCGCAGCCCGCAACCTCATAAGAATGCAATGAGGCAGGTCGATTCAATTGCAAGGGTCTTAATCCTGGTGAATGAATTATCGCACCGGTACCCTTTGGAAATCTCGTTTTTCGTAAAAAATTCGTGGGGCGATATGTATTGCTCACTACACGCGAGCGTTCGTCGGGTTTCGCGAGTTGTCATCATTCATCAGTTTCCGTTTGGCGTTCGCCCTTCCAATTGTAATGACCCGCTAAATTGCACAGACATACTGAGATCACTGTAGGATTCGAAAAAAGATTGTGAGAGACACAGCGACGAGAAACTGCTGTTTCTTAGAAGCAGTTGATACGGAGGATCGATAAACCTGGGGAAGGTATCAGACGAGTTCCGGTTTGGTCCCATCGGTCGCCGAGTGTTGCATCGGCAATGTGGCAATCACCTCTGTACCGGCTCCGTTCGATCGAATATCCAGACTTCCGCCCAACTGTCTCAAGCGCTCCCGCATACCGCGAAATCCTACGCCGGTGCGGCCCGAGGTTCTCAGTGCAAGTTGTTTTTCGGGAGATATGCCTTTGCCTTCGTCCTGAACCTCGACGAGAATGCGATGGTCTTCTTTAAGCACCCGTATCATCGCCGCGCTGCTGCCGGAGTGACGATGAATGTTCGTGAGGCATTCCTGGATCATCCGAAAGATGGCAATTTCCATTTCATCCGAGAGCCGCCCGATTTCATCCGGAATATCCAGATCGACCTTGATTTTGCTGCGTTCCGAGAAGGCGTCCACATACCAGCGAAGCGCCGAGGCAAGACCTGCCGCATCGAGCAGTGGAGGGTGCAGCAGATGCGAGATGGTGCGAATCTCACTACTGATTTGTTCGACCAAAGCGACGTTCTCAGAAATGGCTTTGACGCCGGCTGGGTCGAGCCTATGGGATTGGCTGGCCACCGCTCCAAGGTTCATACTGAGCGCGGCCAGCAATTGACCCACGCTGTCGTGCAATTCTCGCGCAATCTGCCGACGCTCGTCATCCCGCATTTGCTGCAGACGGCTGGATAGCTCCCGCAGGCTTTCGTTCGCCACATTCAAATCCGCTGTCCGTTCCTCGACCTTCTTCTCTAATTCGTCGTGGGCCTTCCGCAGTTGCTCCTCTGCCCACTGGCTTTTCGCAAGGGAGCGCCGGTTCGCTTCACCGAGAGCAATGATCAAACCCGAAAAGAACAGGAACCCGATCATTCCAGAAATCGCGGTCTTGCGATCCTCAAGGGCAAAGGAATGAGAAGGCAGCAAGAACCAATACCACACACCTACAAGAGAAAGCAGCGCCGCGAGAATTGAAGGCCAGAGTCCGCAATACCAGGCACAGAAGACTACCGCTGCCCACACTGTGTGATAAGGATTGTGTTCGCCGAGAAACGGTGCGAGCAGCTCGCGAAGCAACAAGGCCAAGATCGCTGACAGGATGGCTAGCCCGTAACGCCGTACATTGTAGGTATCAATGCCACCTGGAATATGATTGGTCCGCATTTTTCGACCCTACCTGGCAGGGTCTCCGAAACACAGTGAAACGAAAAGCGAGAACTATTACTTTGGCTGACGTCTTCCGAGTTCGCTTTGAGTTCTTCCTTTATGCTTTTCGGCTTCAGCGCTCAGGTGCGCTAGTCTGTTTGGATCAGTCACGATTCTGGCCTGGCGGAGCAGTTCCGTCATGGCCAGTTGACGCCTGCGCCACGACTTTGCTCCTTGGCGGCATATTTGCCTCATGATATCACTCTCCTCGATTAGGCACGCGTAGCCTCGCGGGCGCGGCTGTCGGCAACTCCAGTCTCTGCAGTGCCTGGAGATTCCGCATGACTTCAGTCATGATTCGCATCTCTTCGACGACATCGACCTCATCTGGAAGTTCCTCCATGGCCCGCCGTAGTGTTTCCTCAGCGGCTTTGATCTTGTTCGCAAGACAGGACGGATCGGGTTCGAGCATTGCGGCGACATACAAATCCTTCCACGAACCGTTCGTTGGCACAGCTGGAACCTTCCTTATTCTGCATACAGCATAGCCGCGGCACTAAAAAAAGGTGGATTATTTCGGTTCGTCTATCGTGCCGTTGGCGAACGCTTGTCACCTCAGACGCAGAGTAATTGCCCGCCGGAGATTTTCATTCGTATTGAGTATCGTAAACAAACGGAATAAATATCGTAGAAGTATATGCAGATTACTTCAAAAATATACTTGACGTAAATTTGACATTTTGCTATTTTCTCATCGCGTGTAGGAGGAATGAGCGTGCGGAATGAGCAGAAGGGCAAGAATCCGCAGTCTGCGCCCAAGTACCGGCGGGTTGAGGTTGCCAACCTAAAAAGAGGCCGGCGAGGAAAACACCACGAACTGGTGCAGGGAATCGTGGAGGAGTTGGCCACCTTGCAACCGGGATCGGCTCTTGAGATTCCGCTTTCCGACGTGGGGGGCGTCGGTTTGGCGAATCTACGGTCGGCGGTGCATCGCGCGGCCACCTCCGCTGGCCTGAACCTTGAGACGCTGGCTGACGACGGAAAGTTCTTCGTGTGGAAGGCCCCTTCCAAATAGCGAATCGCTGTGTTGGGGTCCCTACAGCAAATACCCTAGGGCACCTCTAAAGCGTCCGTGATACCAATCTACTGGTAGTGTTCCGATTCCCAGTACCTGTCCACCGATGTTTAAGCTAACCAGGTTTAGGCTAACCATGATTGGTAGCGAGTGCGCTTCTAGCGCGCCGCCCGTAGTTCCGCCACCGCCCCAACGCGGCAATCCAAAGACACTCCCTCGTTCCAGGAGCGATCATCATCATGAAGAGAAATAATCAAGACTCCGCTACGGCCGTTGTAAGCGGCAGGTCCGAAGAAGCAGCACAGAAGAGTAAGAGTAACGGGACTTCGGTGCACGCAGCCGCGATGGATTCGGCCGACCTGAGCGTGATTCTGGCCAGTCTCCAAACCATGAGGAATGGCGATTTTTCCGTGCGACTTCCCGGTTCCTGGACCGGACTGGCGGGAAAAATCGCCGATACGTTTAATTCGATCGTTGCCGCCAACCAGCAGATGGCACAAGAATTAAGACGTGTGGGGCAGGTGGTCGGCAAGGAGGGAAGAACTCGCGAGCGCGTCCGCTTTCACGAATCCCAAGGGGCGTGGGGAGACATGGAGGTGTCGGTAAACACTCTGGTTGAGGATTTGCTGCGTCCGACAGCCGGCGTTACTCGCGCCATTGCGGCCGTTGCCCAAGGGAACCTCACCCAAACGGTGCGCCTCGACGTGGACGGGCGACCGCTGGAAGGCGAGTTCCTCCGCTCGGCCAACATCGTTAACACTATGATTCAGCAGCTTGGCGTCTTTACCGCTGAAGTGACGCGCGTGGCCCGAGAGGTGGGTACAGACGGCAAGCTGGGTGGGCAGGCACAAGTGCCGGGCGTTGCCGGTACGTGGAAAGATCTCACAGACTCTGTAAATTCGATGGCCAGTAACCTTACCGGCCAGGTGCGCAACATCGCTGAAGTGGCGACTGCTGTGGCGAGCGGCGATCTCTCCCGCAAAATTACGGTCGATGTACGCGGCGAAATTCTCCAGCTGAAAGAAGCCATCAACACCATGGTTGACCAGTTGCGCTCGTTTGCTTCCGAAGTAACGCGTGTGGCGCGTGAAGTGGGAACGGACGGCAAGCTCGGTGGACAAGCGGTCGTCGTAGGTGTGGCTGGCACGTGGAAAGATCTTACGGATTCCGTCAACGCAATGGCCGGCAACCTGACGGCCCAGGTGCGCAATATCGCTGAAGTGACCACTGCCGTGGCCCGCGGCGACTTGTCGCGCAAAATCACGGTCGACGTGAAGGGAGAAATTCTCGAACTCAAGGACACCATCAACACGATGGTCGATCAGCTCAACGCTTTCGCTGGCGAAGTGACACGCGTGGCCCGCGAAGTCGGAACCGAAGGCAAGCTCGGTGGACAGGCACAGGTGCCCGGCGTCGGCGGCACGTGGAAAGATCTTACGGACAACGTGAACTTCATGGCCAGCAACCTAACAGGCCAGGTTCGAAATATTGCCGAGGTCGCGACCGCCATCGCCAACGGCGATCTTTCCCGGAAAATCACGGTGGATGTCCGCGGCGAAATTCTGCAGCTGAAAGAAACGCTGAACACGATGGTCGATCAGCTCAACCGCTTCGCTGGCGAAGTGACACGCGTGGCTCGCGAAGTGGGTACCGAAGGCCGTCTTGGCGGTCAAGCGAACGTGCCCGGTGTTGCAGGCACGTGGAAGGATCTTACCGACTCGGTCAATTCGATGGGCGGAAACTTGACTGGTCAGGTGCGAAACATCGCCGAAGTGACGACGGCTGTGGCTCGCGGCGATTTGTCCCGCAAAATCACGGTCGACGTGAAGGGCGAAATTCTTGAACTAAAAAATACCATCAACACGATGGTGGATCAGCTCAACGGGTTTGCTGGCGAAGTGACGCGCGTGGCTCGTGAAGTCGGCACCGAAGGCAAGCTGGGAGGCCAGGCGCAGGTACCGGGCGTCGCCGGCACGTGGAAGGATCTCACGGATAACGTCAATTTTATGGCCAGCAACTTGACTGGCCAGGTGCGAAACATCGCAGAAGTGGCAACTGCTGTGGCCCGCGGCGATTTGTCGCGCAAGATTACGGTCGATGTGAAGGGCGAAATCCTTGAACTCAAAGATACGCTCAACACGATGGTCGATCAGTTGCGTTCGTTCGCTTCGGAAGTGACCCGCGTTGCGCGCGAAGTCGGTACGGACGGAAAACTGGGCGGACAGGCGCAGGTACCGGGTGTCGGCGGTACATGGAAAGATCTCACCGACTCCGTCAACTCGATGGCCAGCAATCTGACTGGCCAGGTGCGCAACATCGCAGAAGTATCCACGGCGATTGCCAGCGGCGATCTGTCGAAAAAAATCACGGTGAATGTGAGCGGCGAGATTTTGCTGCTCAAAGAGACGATCAACACAACCGTGGACCAGCTCAACGCCTTCGCTGGCGAGGTGACGCGCGTGGCCCGCGAAGTAGGAACTGAGGGTCGTTTGGGAGGTCAGGCCAACGTGCCCGGCGTCGCCGGCACGTGGAAAGACCTCACGGACTCCGTCAACTCCATGGCTGGGAACCTGACCGGCCAGGTGCGCAACATCGCCGAAGTCACAACGGCTGTGGCTCGCGGCGATTTGTCGCGCAAAATCACGGTGGACGTGAAGGGCGAAATTCTCGAACTCAAGAACACCATCAATACCATGGTGGATCAACTCAACGCCTTTGCCGGCGAAGTGACCCGCGTCGCGCGTGAAGTCGGCACCGACGGAAAGTTGGGCGGGCAGGCGCAAGTACCCGGCGTCGCCGGCACCTGGAAAGATCTCACCGACAACGTGAACTTCATGGCCAGCAACCTGACCGGTCAGGTCCGTAACATCGCCGAAGTGGCGACCGCAATTGCGAACGGTGATCTATCAAAGAAGATCACGGTCGACGTGCGCGGCGAAATCCTGCAGCTCAAGGAAACCCTCAACACGATGGTGGAGCAGTTACGCTCCTTCGCTGCCGAAGTAACGCGCGTGGCCCGCGAAGTGGGCAGTGAGGGCCGGTTGGGCGGACAGGCGAACGTCTCTGGCGTTGCCGGCACCTGGAAAGATCTCACCGATTCCGTGAACTCTTTGGCCGGCAACCTTACCGGTCAAGTCCGAAATATTGCTGAAGTGACCACGGCGGTGGCCCGAGGCGATTTATCCCGCAAAATCACGGTCGACGTGAAGGGAGAAATTCTCGAACTCAAGAACACCATCAACACCATGGTCGATCAGCTCAACGCATTCGCCGCCGAAGTCACGCGCGTGGCTCGCGAAGTGGGTACGGAAGGCAAGCTGGGCGGTCAGGCGCAGGTGCCAGGCGTTGCCGGAACCTGGAAAGATCTTACCGACAACGTGAACGTGATGGCCGCCAACTTGACCGAACAAGTCCGCGGCATCGTAAAAGTCGTGACCGCTGTTGCCAACGGCGAACTCACGCAAAAGTTAACGGTGAACGCGAAGGGCGAAGTCGCCGCCCTCGCGGAAACAATCAACAACATGACGAACACGCTCGCCACTTTCGCCGACCAGGTTACGACCGTGGCACGCGAAGTGGGCGTGGAAGGCCGGCTCGGCGGCCAAGCCAACGTCCCTGGCGCTGCCGGGACGTGGAAGGATCTTACCGGAAACGTGAACTTGCTCGCCGACAATTTGACCAACCAGGTGCGCGCCATCGCTGAGGTGGCCACTGCCGTCACCAAGGGCGATCTGACGCGCTCGATTCAAGTGGAAGCCAGCGGCGAAGTGGCGGACTTGAAGGACAACCTCAACACGATGATCGATAACCTCCGCCTGACCACCGACCGCAACACGGAGCAGGACTGGCTCAAGACAAACCTGGCGCGCTTCACCGGCATGTTGCAAGGGCAGCGCGACCTGACCACCGTGGGACGCATGCTGCTCTCGGAGCTGGCGCCGCTGGTTAGCGCGCAACAGGGCGTGATCTATCAGATGGGAGGCGAGGAATCGTCAGAAATGGTTCTCCTCTCAGCTTTCGCCGGCGACGGCGAAGACGGCCATCTGCGGCGGTTGAAGCTGGGTGAGGGATTGGTGGGACAATGCGCCGCGGAAAAGCGGCGCATGCTGATCTCCGATTTGCCGCCAAACACAATCGCGATCCGTTCCGGTTTATTCGAAGCGGTTCCACGAAACGTTATCGTGCTCCCCGTGTTATTCGAAGACAGGGTCAAAGCCGTGATCGAGCTCGCTTCCCTGAGCAGCTTCACAACCTCGCAACTGGCATTTCTGGAGCAGTTGACGGCCAGCATCGGCATCGTGCTGAACAGTATTGAAGCCACGATGCAGACCGAAGGATTATTGAAACAGTCGCAACAGTTGGCCACCGAACTCCAGGTGCAGCAAAAAGAGTTGCAGCAGACGAACGAGCAACTCGCACAAAAGGCGCAGCAGCTCGCCGAACAGAACGTCGAGGTCGAACGCAAGAACCAGGAGATCGAACAGGCTCGCCGCGCTCTGGAAGAGAAAGCCAAGGAGCTGGCGCTTACTTCGAAGTACAAATCCGAATTCCTGGCCAACATGTCTCACGAGTTGCGAACGCCTCTCAACAGCATTTTGGTACTTGGCCAGCAACTCAGTGACAACCCTGACGGCAACTTGACGCCGAAGCAGGTCGAGTTCTCGCGCACGATTCACGGTGCCGGGACCGATTTGCTGAACCTCATCACCGACATTCTCGATCTGTCGAAAATCGAATCGGGCACGGTATCGGTGGAGGCAGAGGAAATTTTCTTTGCCAGCCTGCTGGACGCGGTTGGACGTCCGTTTCGGCACGAAGCGGAGAACCGGCATCTCGGGTTCGAGGTGCAAAGCGATCCGCATCTTGCTCGAAGTGTGGTCACCGACTCCAAACGCTTGCAGCAAGTGTTGAAGAACCTGCTGTCGAACGCTTTCAAGTTCACGGAGGTCGGGGGCGTCCGGCTGACGGTTTCCCCAGCTAGGAGCGGCTGGAGTGAGGACCATCCGGTCCTCGGAAACGCGGCGTCGGTCGTGGCGTTTGAGGTTTCCGATACGGGTATCGGAATTCCGCTTGAGAAACAGCGAATTATCTTCGAGGCCTTCCAGCAGGCAGACGCCGGCACCAGCCGCAAGTACGGCGGAACCGGCCTGGGGCTGGCAATCAGCCGCGAGCTGGCCAGCCTGCTCGGTGGAGAAATACAGTTGCGCAGCGCTCCAGGCAGAGGCAGCACGTTCACTCTGTACCTGCCGCAAACTTACGTGGGTCCGTCCACGTCGAACGCCGCCATAACCGAGAGAAAATCTCCATCATCGGTCTCGCCGATTCCGATGTCGGTGGTGGAACATCCGATTGAGAAAATTCCCGATGACCGGGAAAACCTGCAACCGGATGATGCCATCTTGCTGATTGTGGAAGACGATCCCCACTATGGCCGGGTGTTGTGCGATCTCTCGCGTGACAAGGGCTTCAAGGTTCTTGTTGCGAACCGAGGTGCAGAAGCGCTGCAATTGGCTCAGGAGTACCATCCCACCGCCGTGTCACTCGACGTGTTTCTGCCTGATATGCTGGGCTGGACGGTGCTCAATCACTTGAAACAGGATCCAGCAACCCGTCACATTCCAGTTCAGATGTTGACGCTCGATGAAGATCGTCACCACGGGCTGGCCCGCGGTGCTTTTGCTTTTGTGACTAAGCCCACGACCCCTGAAGGATTGGAAACAGCCTTAGATCGGATCAAGCAATACTCCGCTCCCCGGCGCAAGCGATTGCTTGTGGTAGAAGACAATCCTGCCGAGCAGCTCGGTATTAAAGAACTGCTGGGTTACGACGACATCGATGTCACTGTCGTCGCCACTGGAGAAGAGGCAATCAAGGCCGTCAGCAACGAATCGTTCGATTGCGTTGTCCTTGATCTGCGCCTGCCCGATATCTCCGGATTCGAGGTGCTCGAGCGCTTCCGTGATACTCCGGCGCTGGGCGATCTACCGGTGATTGTCTTCACCGGTAAGGAGCTGTCTCTGGAGGAAGATGCGCGGTTGCATTCGCTGGCACGAAGCGTGGTGGTCAAGGGCGTGGAATCTCCCGAACGGCTGCTGGACGAAACTGCGCTATTCCTGCATCGCGTGGTCTCCGATCTTCCCGCGGAGAAACAAAGAATGCTCGACCGATTGCACCGCTCCGACGATGCTCTGGTTGGGAAGAAGGTGTTGATCGTAGATGACGACGTGCGCAACATCTTCGCTTTGAGCAGCGTGATAGAGCGCCGCGGCATGGCCGTGCTCACCGCAGGAACCGGCCGCGAAGCGATTGCAAAGCTGGAATCGACCCCCGACGTCGCGATCGTACTGATGGACATCATGATGCCCGAGATGGATGGTTACGAAACCATGCAGGTGATCCGGCAAAACGCCTCGTTCCGGCGCTTGCCGATCATCGCCCTGACCGCCAAAGCGATGAAAGGGGACAGAGAAAAGTGTCTTGAGGCCGGCGCTTCAGAATATCTGGCGAAACCGGTGAACACGGAGCAGTTGCTGTCGTCGCTACGTATGTGGCTGCACCGGTAATTAAGCTTTTCAGAACGCCGACGCAGAGTAAGGCGGAGATATCAATGGAGACACACGAAGCGGTTAACATTCTGATGGTGGATGATCAGCCGGGCAAGCTGCTCAGCTATGAGGTGATGCTCGCTCCGCTGGGCGAGAATCTGATCAAAGCCTCTTCTGCAAAACAAGCCCTCGAAACTTTGTTGAAGACTGACGTTGCGGTGGTGCTGATGGATGTAAGCATGCCGGATCTCGACGGCTTTCAACTGGCTGCAATGATTCGCCAGCATCCGCGTTTCCAAAGAACGGCGATTATCTTCATTTCGGCGGTGCACCTTACCGATCTCGATCAACTCAAAGGCTATGAGCACGGAGCGGTGGACTATATTTCCGTTCCCGTGGTTCAGGAACTACTACGTGCGAAGGTAAGGGTCTTCGCCGACCTGCACCGCAAGACGCGCCAGCTCGAATCGTTGAATCGCGAGCTCGAGCAGCGGGTCTCAGAGCGCACCGAGGAGTTGACTCGCAAGGCCGAATTGCTTCTCCAACTTAATACTGAACTGGAAGGCAGAAACAAAGAACTCGACGCTATCGTTCGCACTGCACCCGACATAATTTTCAGCCGGCGGGGGGATGGCTACAGGGATTACATCAGCGACAGATTCTATGACTACACGGGGGCAGCTCCAGGTTCAGCGAACGGCTTCGGGTGGCTGGACTACGTGCATGACGACGATAAAGAACAGGCCATGGCGCACTGGATGCGCTGCGTTGAATCGGGGGCAAACTACGAATCTGAGTATCGCATGCGGTCTGAAGATGGAGCCTATCGTTGGTTCCGGGCTCGCGCGCTTCCTATTCGCGACGATGCGGGCAAGATCGTGAAGTGGTATGGCACCTGTTCCGATATTCACGACAGTAAGATCCTGGAGCAGTCGATCAGGAACAATGCCGCCGAACTGGAAAGAATGGTCGATAGCCGGACCGACGAACTACGCCGCCTTTCCGTCCGCCTCATGAACATGCAGGATCAAGAGCGCCGCCGGATCGCCCGCGATCTGCACGACGGGTTGGGACAAGAACTTGCTGTGGCTAAGATAGTGTTGGACAGGATGTCATTACAAAAAAAACCTCAGTCATCAGGCGACGGTTGGTCCCAGGCAAGCAGCATTGTGGAACGTGCGATTCAGCAAGTCCGCACCATGTCTCATCTTCTGCATCCGCCGTTGCTCGATGAAGTCGGATTGCTATCCGCGCTAGCCTGGTTCCTGGAAGGACTCGGCAAGCGCAGCGGCATTGAAACCACTCTTGAGGTTCAACCCAAAGATTTTCCCAGGCTATCGGTCGACGTGGAAACCGCTGTTTTCCGGATCGTTCAAGAGGCGTTGACCAACGTCTTCCGTCATTCGGGAGCCCGAAAGGTGTGGATCAATCTCTCGAAAAAAGAAGGGTTGATCGTGGTTGCGGTGCGAGACGATGGCAAGGGTATCGGCGAGCGTGTAGCCGAAATGCGAGCCGATAGCGTCGGAGTGGGCATCGGAGGCATGAAACAGCGTGCAAAGGAATTCGGCGGAGAATTGAAGCTGAAGAATGCAAAACCCGGAACTCTCGTTGAACTCATTCTTCCGTGCAGTGGGGTGCTGCGCGAAAGCGGTGTAGTCTTCCAGTCGTAGTGCATCCCGCCGGTGACCCGCCCGCCGACCGAAAGATTTCCTCATCGGCGCCTATCTGGATGTCGCGAATAATCCATGAAATCCCCATGTCGGGGCTTTTGCTTTGACTTCTCCAACGTTACTGTGAACACCGTAGGTGCGTGCGGCGAACCTCGCGCCACATTACAGGTTGAACCGGATGGCAGGACGCGGTCTTTGCGATTAGCTTCGCCTTAGTAACGAAAACTTGAACGCTTGCTCGTTTCGAGCACAGAAAAGGTTCTCTTATGAAAAGAATCAGTTCCACACTAGCGCGATGTCTCCTGGTGCTCGGGGCCAGTTTTGCACTTCTCGTCGGAACGGCGTGGTGCCAGGACGAGAAGGAGCAGACGAGCATTCAAAAACGAATCGATGCGTCGGCCAACGTACTAAAAGAAATTATGGATACGCCAGACAAGGCTATTCCTGACAAAGTGATGCATGACGCGAAGTGCATTGCAGTGATTCCATCTATGGTCAAGTTTGCGATTGGTTTTGGAGGAAACCATGGAAAGGGCGTGGCTGTCTGCCGGCTGGAAAATGGCGCCTGGAGCGGTCCTGCACCGATCACGATTACCGGTGGAAGCTGGGGGTTGCAGCTGGGCGGTCAGGCTATCGACCTGGTGTTGGTTGTGATGAATCAGCAGGGTATGGAGCATCTTCTCTCAAGCAAGTTCAAGATTGGTGCTGATGCTTCTGCGGCTGCGGGCCCTGTCGGACGTGACACGGCTTCCGATACCGACTGGAAGTTGAGGGCAGAAGTTTTGACTTATTCCCGAGCGCGAGGACTCTTCGCGGGTGTTGATTTGTCGGGCTCTGCAATAACGCAGGATAAAGATGAAACCCATCTTCTTTACGGAAAGTTTATACCGTTCGAGGATATTTTGACAGGTAAGGTTCCTCGACCGGCAGGTAGCGGAGCCTTCGAGGCGGTCGTAAGGAAATACGCGAATCAGGCTGCGGAACACGGTAAGTTGGAGACCGATCCCACTACAGAGTCCGCGAGCCGATAGGTTGTTATCGTGAAACATTGACACTCGGCCTATCAAGGCTGCGGCAGTTTCCCCCCCAGGATGAATCCTGGGGTTTTTTATTTGTTATCGATACTGTCAGGACTGTAGGGACTGCGGCAGCGGTGGATGGACATTACAGCGTGGACCGGATAGCACAAAACCAGTTCAAAAAGTAGAGTCACGTTCGGGTATTGGAGAATGCAATGTCAACGATTCTATTAATTGTCGTGGTGCTGTTGTTAGTGGGAGCGCTCCCAGCATGGCCGTATAGCCGCTCGTGGGGCTACTACCCGAGCGGCGGTCTCGGTCTCGTAGTCGTGGTGTTGCTGGTACTGCTTCTGGCCGGGCGGTTGTGAGCTATTTGCCGGGCGCAATCGAAAATTGCGACCGAATCCAAACTGCTGCCTCCTTGTGTGCATCTCAATGCGGCAGGAAGCAGTTTGCGGGACTTTTTGCGAGACCACCGGAGCATTAATGTTGAACCAGGAAAATTCTCGCCGCGCTACGCTACTTCAATATTCGTCACCTGCCGTGCTTGATTCTGTTTATGCAGGCCGCGCGCGAATAGCGCGACCCCCGCAGATCAACGTTCGTTTGCGAGACGCGAAGGCACTTGCGCCGGATGCGATCTGGGGTCAGTACAACAATTACCGTTCCAACGGTCTGGTTGGGTCGGCCGTGATCCACGCCGTGTTGCTGGGCCTAATGCTTGGCGGCGCGATGCTTGGTCATCAAGTGGTGCAAGAAAAAATCGAGCAACACGAGACAGTCACTCTGATCGCCCCCTCCCCGGACTCTTACGCTCTGCCAGTTGCGAAGACAGTCGTCAGCGGCGGCGGTGGCGGCGGCGATCATGACCGCATCGAGGCGCCCAAGGGAAGGTTACCCAAGACCGCTCTGCAGCAGATTACTCCTCCGCAGATCGTATTGCGTAATCAACATCCGAAGCTTGCCGTCGAGCCAACTGTAGTTGTTCCTCCGCAAGTGCGAGTGGCAGAGAACCACATTCCGACCTTGGGCAATCCATCGAGCGCAATAATTCCTTCTGCCCCGCCTTCGAATGGCACTGGGTCTGGAGGAGGGATCGGATCGGGTGCTGGCGGCGGAGTAGGTGTCGGCCATGGACCCGGAGTTGGCGCGGGTACCGGTGGCGGTATCGGTGGAGGTGTGTATAAGGTCGGGGGTGGTATATCCGCCCCCCAAGCGATTTCGACTCCCGATCCGGAATACACTGAGGAGGCGCGCAACGCCAAGACCCAGGGAACCTGCATCCTGTGGCTGATTGTGGATGAACATGGAAATCCACGGGACGTTCGCGTGGTGCGCGGTTTGGGATTCGGCCTCGACGCCAAAGCGATTGAAGCGGTTAAGCAATGGCGCTTTCAACCGGCCGAGAAAGACGGTCACCCCGTCAACGTCCAGATCAGCGTCGAAGTAGGATTCCGTCTCTACTGATTTACTTACGGTGCTTGTTAAACTCCGGAGCGCCGAATCGCACCGCAAAGCCTTTACAGATGGCATTGCGCAGGATGCGGCGCTGCAACCCTTTTCTCCGAGAAAAGTTTCGCCCCTGCCCCGCAAAATTTACTCAGAAATAAACTCGAAAGTCCTCAGCATTTACCTTCACGCCAGCGGTACAGCAAGTCTGGTAATCAATTACAGGAGCCTCCTGATGGGCCGCAAGCAGCCTTGCCGCTAGTCTCATTTCGGAAGTTGATGCTCCCGGAGTCATGGAGAGCAGACAAGCACCCAAGGTTCGATAAGGAGAGACTACAGTGGCGACTTGCGTGATTTCCGCGACAGCAAATGTGATTCCGGTCAGCGAAGCGACCAACCGTGACGATTCCGAACGTAGCCTGGTAAAGCGCGCTCAAAGCGGCGACGAACAGGCTTTTGCCACGCTGTTCCAGCTCCACAAGAAGCGCGTGTACTCCGTATGCCTGCTCATGACCAAAGATATTGCAGAGGCCGAAGACCTGACCCAGGAAGCGTTTTTGCAGGTGTTTCGGAGCGTAGGCTCATTCCGCGGGGACTCGGCGTTTTCTACCTGGTTGTATCGGGTTGCAGTGAATACGGTGCTAATGAAGTTGCGGCGGCGAAAAGCCCCTCCCCTGGTCTCTTTAGACGAACCCGTATCGGCGGACTCCCCATCCCTAAAGCGCGATATCGGAAACCCGGACCCTCGGCTTTCCGGAGCGGTGGATCGTATTGCCTTGCGGCGCGCGATGCAGGAGCTTCCCGAAGGCTGCCGCAAGATTTTTGCGCTCCATGAAGTTGAGGGATACCAGCATCACGAGATCGCCCAAATGTTGGACTGTTCGGTCGGCAATTCGAAATCGCAACTTCATAAAGCAAAAATGAAGATGCGCGACCTGCTATTTCCGAAACGGAGAGTCCTGCGGCGGGCCGTCGCGAGCCACGTTGCCGAATCTCTGTCTTAAAACAGGCCAAGGTGCCGGCAATCAGGTGGCACTGCCACTCGGAACGTTGACCTTTTAACGTTATTTACTGAGTTGAGAGAGGATAAAAACCGTGGGGTTAGGGGCGATTGTGGTGATTGGGCTGGAAGGTGAAGCCTCCTGTTCCACGGCCCCGCAAGAAGCTAGTGCTGTGCTGTCCCAACCTCTTGCGTGCTTCGATGTGCTGGGCCGGTCCGTGGCGGACCGGGTTATCGAACGTTTCGTACGTGCCGATGTAAATCTAGTTTCACTGCTGGTCCAAGATGGATCTTCTATCGTCAAGCCTCCCTTCGTCGGTTTCAAAAACGTCGATGTTCAGATTGTGAGCGATCTGTACGCTGCGATTTGCCAAAGGTTGAAAGAATATTCTCGCGACGGTGTCGAGCACGCATTCGTAGCTTCTGCGAACGCGTATGCGGAAACCGATCTGCTCGACTTGTTTTATTTCCATCGAGAGTCGCGGCAGACAGCCACGCGGGCGATTGATTGTGAGGGTCCGCTCAATCTCTGGGTCGTAGATTGTTCAAAGGCGGATTGTTCAAAAGTGCGGCCAACCGATTGTCAGAATCTGTTTGCGCAGGCGGAGACAAGTGGTGCTTCGTACTTTATCCGCGACTACGTCAAGCGCCTGATGCATCCCCGCGACCTGCGTCAATTCGCTTCCGACATGCTCCGGGGCTGCTGTTCGGTGCGCCCGCCCGGGCAGGAAATCAAGCGCGGTATCTGGATCGATGACGGGGCTGAGGTCCATCGACGGGCCCGGATCGTGGCGCCCGCATATATCGGTCGCGGATCCAACGTAATGCAAGACACACTGATCACCCGCGTCAGCAATATCGAGAAAGAGTGCTACGTAGATTACGGCTCGGTGGTTGAGAACAGTTCGATCTTACAGAACACTCATATTGGAATTTGTCTGGACGTGTGTCACGCCGTGGCCAGCGGAAATATGCTTCTGAGTCTGGGACGTAATGTAGTCGTGGAGATTTCAGATCCAAGCATATTGCGGGCCAACAGCGCGGTTTCGAAATCAGCGCCAGCAAAAGATCGGAAACGAGCAAAGAACGGCATCCTATTCAGCCGTCGCAAAGTAAAGCAACAAGCCGTTACCGAGCTACAACCAGCAGCAGGTTCAGCGCCAGAGCCTTGCGGGTTGGAACCAAATCCTATACGAATAAGGGGTAATTGAAATGTCTAGCAGGGGCCCAGTAATCGTGATGGAAATACCGGAAAACTTTGACCATTCCGAGGGACGGACGTTCCTGGCCGAGTTGCAGCCACTGCTGCAGTCCGATCGTCCGCGTATCGTTCTGGATTGTTCTCAGGTTCAACACATGGATAGCGCGGGTATTGAGATGCTGCTGAACTGCATGGGCGAGGCTATGAAACGCGATGGGGATATCAAGCTGGCGAATCTATCGCCGGTTTCGGCAGCCATCCTGGAACTCATGCGAGTCGACCGGTTGTTCGAGGTGTTTGGTACCGCCGAGGAAGCAACTCGCAGCTTCCAGGCTGTTACATTACCCGATGTTCCGCAGAGCCTCCCTTGGTATTCTCCGGGGTTTGGGCTCGGAGATTTGAAGTCCGCGAGCTAGCGTTTGCTTCGCATCGAGGTGGCAATGGAGGCCATGAAGAAAACAACGAGTGCGTTGAGTAAGACCCTGGCGCATGTGGCTTGGAGCAGCTTACTGGCGTCCGGGTTTCTGGGATCGGCGTTGCCAGTTGCGGCTCAGCAGGTTGCTGTTGAGCAGACGCGGTCGATGGCAACTGACGGTACAGGGCCGTCGAACGAATTGCCCGATAGCCCTGGAGCTATCCTTGCCCAGGCGCAAGCGCCTCCGGCTCCGCAATCCGCGCAGCCTCAGTCACAGTCATCCGCGGTTCAAGAAAGTCCGGCTCCTCAAAGGCCAGTGGGCACAGCCGCGGCGGAAGCTCCTAGCACAAGCGGAGTCGCAGCATCTGAACCGGCCGGAGTTGCGATCGCGCCAGCCAAGCAGCGCCGCACTCGGACGATCATAATCAGGACCGGAGCTATTATCGGAGCCGCGGTGGCGGTTGGGGTGGTAGTTGCACTGTCCGCAGGCACATCAAGCAAACCACCGGGAGCACATTAATCTCTCGATGTAACCGATGAAGAGAATGCATGATGAGCAGGCTAGGTCCGAGCCCGGCAAAAAAAAGGATCGTAAGCTTTTCCGGAATCGATGGGGCAGGGAAGACCACTCAGATTGAAGCCCTTACCCACTGGTTGCTTGCAGCCGGCTTGCGAGTTCAGCTTCTTGCGTTCTGGGACGACGTCGTAGTATGTGCACGCTTTCGCGAGAGCCTAAGTCACAAGGCATTCAAAGGCGATCAGGGAATTGGATCTCCGGAAAAGCCGTTGAACCGCCGTGACAAGAACGTCACCTCTGGACCAGTGACCGCGACGCGTTTTCTTCTCTACTCCCTCGATGCTTTGAATGTTTGGAGAACGGTTCGGCGGGCCAGGCAAGGCGACGCCGACGTGGTGATCTTTGATCGTTACATTTACGATGAGCTTGCCAACCTCCCACTGAATCGGTGGTGGGCGCGAGCCTACGTTCGGCTTCTGCTGCGACTGATTCCTGCTCCGGACGTTGCGTACGTAATTGATGCCGATCCAGTCGCAGCGCAGGCGCGCAAGCCGGAATATCCGCTGGAATTTCTTCGTAGCAACCGTGAAGCGCACCTGGCGATGAGCTGCCTCGCGGGCAGTGTAACCGTGATCGAACCTCTTCCCGTCGCAGCCACTGAATCGAAGGTGAGGGAGGTTTTCTTGCAGAAGTCGTCAGGGCCGAAACAGCAGATCTCAGGCCTGCAGGAGGTGCAATGAATCTGCGACGCTGTCAGTGAAACGCCCGTCCCAAAGCCATTTCAGAGCGCCAACATCTTCTTGGGAAATTACATCAGAATAGGCTGGGGCGAAATTGTAGGGCGGAGACAAAATGAAGATTTGTCTGGTAACCACTTTCCCTCCCAGCCAGGGCGGACTTAGCGAGTATGGACTTCACATTGCAGAAGAGTTGCGCCGCAACCCGTTTCTCAGCCTGACGATCCTTGCCGATCAAATCTCCTCTCCCAAGACCGAATTGGACGACTTTTCCGTTGTGCGCTGCTGGTCATTCGACGATCCCCTGTGTGCTGTTCGACTCCTGCGTGAGATCCGGAAACTGAAGCCCGACGTGGTGTGGTTTAATCTGCTCTTCAGTACGTTTGGTCGTAATCCGCTGAATGCCTTTCTGGGATTGCTAACTCCTTTACTAGCTCGGCTGAGTGGATGTTACACCCACGTGACGCTACATCACTTGATGGACACTGTCGATTTAAAGGATGCGGGCGTGCGGCACGCGCGGGCATATCGTCTGGCCGGCGCCCTCGCCACCAGAATACTTCTTCTGTCGAATTCGGTGTCGGTGCTGATGCCCGGATACCGCAACATCCTGCACGAAAAGTATGGCCGTGACAATGTTCATCTGCGCACGCACGGAATTTTGACGACTCGACCCGAGTATCCGGATTTCTCTCGCCGTGGCAATCCTGAACACCGCATTCTGGCTTTCGGAAAATGGGGAACGTACAAGCGTCTCGAACTCATGATCGAGGCGTTCGAAATCGTAGCCCAAAGCCTGTCCAACGCCAAACTGGTTATTGGTGGAGGCGATCATCCTCAGGCGCTAGGTTATGTGGAATCGGTGAGGCAAAAATGGGGAGGGAATCCGAAAATCGAATTTACTGGCTACGTTCCCGAGGATCGATTGCCTGACCTCTTTCAGAGCGCGACTGTTGCCGTCATGCCGTACTCTTCTTCGACCGGATCCAGCGGAGTTGCGCACTTGGCCTGCGCCTACGGCGTGCCCGTACTGTGCGCTGATCTCCCGGATTTTCGCCAGATGGCCGATAGCGAGGAGATCGCAATTGAGTTCTACAAGCCTGGAGACGCGCAAGATTTAGCCGGCTCCCTGATTCGTTTCCTGACGAACCCGGCGAGGCAGGAAGAGATGGCGGCGCAGAATTATTTCACAGCTCTTCGCATGACGATGCCAACGATCGTGCAGAAATATTTGCGCCATTTCGAACTCGATCAAAGAGCCGAAACTTTGCGGCAGATTACAAGGTTCAGGAGGCTACCGAATTGGCTTCCCTCAAAGGCTCTGATGCTGAGGCTGATGACGCGGAATTCCTCCGGATGGGTCTACCGCTCTGGGGTTCGTCGACCTTCGCTGAATTTTCCTGTCCCCAACTCTTCATTGAACGATAACGGTAATGGTGGAAAACGTACTGGAACTGGAGTTCCTATCAATGGTGACGGGATAGCCCTCCGAAGCAGCCCGGATGCCGGGACTCGTAGCGGCAGTCTGTGGTCCGGCGTTCCCGCAGGAGACGCTGATCATGCCGACACCGATGACGGCGATCAGAGCGATCGCCTGAACCTTACTCCACCCATGACCCTTGCGGACGAAGGGGAGGCCGACGATCCCGAACGACAGCATCCAACTGGCGTAGATCGGGATGGATCTTCGTTGCTGCGGCAAATTCATCCCCGTGACGGCAACGCTGGAAATGGCAAGGGTTGATGTTGCGGTTCCGGAACCAGGAGTAATGCTAGCAGGTGAGAAAGCGCAACCTCCAAGCCAACACCGAGAGTTGGAAAATCATCCTAAAAATGCCTTTTCAGCGTCTTCCACGACTGGAGGAAAACCGACGATGGATTCAAGAGGGCTACGTGATCGCCTCGCGGCGATAGGCGTTACCGTCTTGTCGCTGATGCTGTGCGGTTGCCGTGGACTGGTCAACACTACATCCACTTCGTCGATCGACCATGTCATTTTCATGTTGCAGGAAAATCGCAGCTTCGACTCCTACTTTGGAATGCTCAATCCTTATCGCCAGGCGAATCACTGGAACGTCGGTGACGATGGCAAGACTTACAACGTGGACGGGATTGATGACAAGCTTGCCAAGTTCGTGAACGACGATGATGAAGGCGTCCCGTTCACCCTGTTCAAGTTGAATAGCACCTGCGTCGACGATATGAGTTCGGCGTGGCTGGAAAGCTATGGCGATGTCAATCGTTTTGATTTCAGTGTGAGCCGCCCTATCCTGATGGATGGTTTCGTGCATACCGCAGAGGGCTTTGCCAAGGCCGGCGCCGGGGATGGGTCGTTTACTGATTTGGCGGGTAAGAGAGCGATGGGCTACTACGATCAAGACTTGCTCAACTACTACTACTTCATGGCATCGCAGTTCGCGATCTCAGATCGCTGGTTCTCGCCGGTTTCAACCAAAAGCACGCCGAACCGCGTTGCCACGATGACGGGAGGAACGACGCAAGGCCTGGTGCACGACCCGTTCGCAGACGACAAGTTCACGAATCCATTGAACATTCAAACCATCTTTCAGGAACTCGATCAGAGCAATGTCTCGTGGAAGATTTACTACTCGATTACAGAGGGTGGCTGCACCGACGAGGACGGCGATTGCGGTGCAGGCAAACAGTCGAACGCGTATCCGGTGACGACGTTCTCGGATTTTTCTTACTCGAGCCGATACTTATACGCGAACCCGCAACACAACGCGTGCACTTCGCCAACTATTGGTTCGCAACAGGCGGTCGGTGATTCCAGCGATGCGTTCTGCATCGATATCAACCACATCGCTCCGCTGAAGCAATATTTCAGCGATGTACAAAACAACACTTTGCCTGGTTATGCGTTCATTGAGACGGCGTATGGGAGCAGCGACGAACATCCTGGCTCGGGCCAGTCGATCCTCGAGGGCCAGCAGCAGGTTTCGACTCTCATTAATGCATTGATGCAAAGCGCATCCTGGTCAAGCTCTGTGTTTTTTCTTAGCTATGACGAGCCCGGCGGACCTTTCGATCACGTCCCGCCCGTTTCCGGACATTCTAACGACAATACAGATAGCTCATTAGGAACGATTCCCGATATCAGCACAATTGCCGTGAACGCGGACGGCTATGAGCCCTGTCTGCCACCCAGCGGGACACCGACTCTGCATTGCGATCTCGAGTCCGTCGACCCAGGTGCAAATGCGGGCGACGCTCCGGCGCAGCAAGGCTTCGCCGCACAACTAGGTTTCCGCTTGCCCAACCTTGTGATCTCGCCCTTCTCGCGAAGGCACTACGTTTCTCACATCCCGATGGATCACACCGCGATCATAAGGTTTGTAGAGAATCGGTTCATCGATTTAAGCGCCCATCTGACGGACCGCGACGCAGCTCAGCCAGATCTCCTGGATTTGTTTGATTTCGACAACGTGCCGTGGGCAACGCCGCCGACACCGCCAACACCGAACGCGCCTCCGGGTTCGTGTACCCCGCAAAATATGTGAGCAGGTAGAGCGCGAGCCCGCTACCCTGTTAAGCGACGTTTCTGAGGAGATTCCCTCAGCTGCGAAGATTCTTGGGGAAAATCAGGCGTGGAGCCGTTCTTCGAGCCGGCGGGGTGGCTGCGCGCGCTTTTATTGCTGACCCTGCGATTTCACCGTCACGCTGCGCGCCACGTAGTGGTTTCCATCGAAGCGAGTCAGCACGGTAACGTCGGCGGCTTGGCGCAAATTGTCGTCTGCTATCGCAGACGGGTCAAAGTAGATCTCGTAAGTCTTGTTATCCGTCGCAGAAGTTAGAACCAGAAGCCCAAGGCGAAGATCCAACCCCGTCACTCGGCCGACAAATGTGAAATTGCCCCCTGCAACCGCTAGCACTGTTACTTCACGAGCTACATCGCGGCCATCCTGCTGCGGGCCGAATTTTACCGCTACTAGCGTTCCGGAGACGAGTTCACCTGCGGAAGCCGGGTGATCCCCATGAACGATGCTGGTTTGGGGCGTGATACGAATCCTTAACGGCCGTGGAGAGAGTACATCGCGCAATATCAACTCACCCTTGTCACCGCGATAGCTCGTGACAATTCCCTGACTTTCGCCGGCTGAAGCCGTGTTTTTCAGGCGAATCGTTTTCGCAAATACGGTGCTTCCATCAAGAATCGTATCGACGTACACTCGGTCACCCTGATGCAGATCGGAAGTCGAAGCCTGTCTGCTTCCCTGATAGATGTGTGTGCGCGTATCGAAGGAAATCTTCATCTTTCCGCCACCAAAGACTTTCACTGTGATTTGATCTCGCACGCGGTCGAGAGTTTGGATGGTCCCCCCGATTAAGCTTGCCTTTGCGGGGGGTAGGGAAGGCAGATCGGGAAGCAGGCTGGCCGGATCGAGTCTCGTCTCCGAGTCCACGTCTACATCTAGAGGCCGGATCGCATCTTTCGATATGGGGCTAACAGGAGAAGTTGGCGAGGGCGACACAACGTTTTGCGAAGCTGCCGCCTGCTGCGCAGACCCCGCCAGCGAAGAACCTGCCAGAGCTATCCCCGACACTAGGGCCAACCAAAACCGATTCATTGCGATCCCCATCTCTGAACTTTTCGACGCGGTAGTTGGATGCCAACTATCGTCGTAAGGTGGTCGTCTCCTTATGAAAAAGAACGGGTTCGGCGACAAACAATTGTGGCGTTTCGGCATCTTAAATTTGCCGCGGTGCCTATGTATTTTCGCTGGACTCTTACAGTGCAGAAAGGACATTCAGGAATGTCTTGGAAACGTTGCATCGTCGCTTGCATGATTGCCGCGACCGTAGGATGGATTCCGGCCGCGCGCGCAGGCGACCTTAAGATCACTCTGCCAAAACGCAGTCACTTAACCCCTGTGCAACGGTTGAACCAGGAGGGAGTGGAAGCCGTTCGCAAACACAGCTATGAAAAGGCCGAGTCGTTGTTTTACAAAGCCTATCTCCTCGATCCCGATGATCCTTTCACACTGAACAATCTCGGGTACATTTCGGAACTGCAAGGGCAAGTGGAGCGTGCGTTTCGCTTCTACGAGCTGGCCAGACAACAGTCAACCGAGGCCGTCATTGACCGTGCAAGTTCATCGCGGGTTCAAGGGCGCTCGATAAAAGAAGCGCTAGCAATCCCCGATTTGCCGCTTCAAATCAATCATGACAATGTGACAGCTGTGCGTATGCTGTCAGAGGGCCGTGCACCCGAAGCTGACCTTTTCCTGCAACAGGTTCTGCAGAAAGATCCGAACAATATATTCACGCTGAATAACCTTGGCGTCGCCAAGGAGATGGAAGGTGAGTCGCAAGCGGCGCTAAGGTTTTATGAGCAAGCTGCCGCCGTTCATTCGAACGCGTCCGCGGTCGTCACTCCGAACCTCTCGTGGAGGGGTAAACCCGCGAATGAGATGGCTTCGCAGAACGCCAGGAACCTGCAAACGCGCGTGGAGAACCAGCGAAGCGTCCAAGTCAGGCTAGCGGAGTTGAACGTCCGAGGCGTATCGGCAATTAATCGCAACGATCTTCGAGCCGCCGATCAAGATTTTCGTGAGGCCTTTGCGCTGGATCCGAGCAATGCGTTTGCCATTAATAACATTGGCTATCTCTCGGAGATCGAAGGCGACCGCGAGACGGCCCAATTTTACTACGATAAAGCGCAGACCATGCCCGGCGCTAACGCGACTGTGGGGTTAGCTACACGGCGAATTGCGGAAGGTTCGAAGTTGGCTCAGGTTGCTTTGGATAACGACGCAAAAGTAGAAACCAAGGTGTCGCAAGAACAACAGGCACGTCGCGCACACAGCGAGCCGATTCTGCTTTTGCGCCGCGATAACACCCCGGTGCAGGAGCCCTCCACTCCGCCGCCGAGCCCTGCGCCACAGTAGAGCCAGAAGCTGTCGCGTAAATGGTTTGGGTTCGGGCGCTGGTTGAATCTAACTTTCACGAATCCAGAACGCTGCGCTCCTGTACCGGTCAATGTCAGATTCGGGATCGTACGTGACGTAGCGTACGAGATTCTTGAAGTAACGCAGCAGCGTATTAACGTTGGTGGCGTACCAGCAGCATCGCGTCATCTGAGGTGAAAATCCGCAGATGAAGCGGAATTGACTAAGCACCGGAGCAACGGGGCCGAGCA
Source organism: uncultured Acidobacteriota bacterium (assembly GCA_963717205.1). GTDB lineage: Bacteria > Acidobacteriota > Terriglobia > Terriglobales > Acidobacteriaceae > Sulfotelmatobacter. The sequence continues at coordinate 595,597 of CAVQVP010000007.1, forward strand.
TCGCCGCGGCCATGCGATGATTTCCATCCAGGATCGTCAGAGGTCCCGTTTCATTGACGCCGATGAGGAGTACAGCAGGATTGATCAGGTTGTCCTGTACCGACGAGCTGAGAATGCGCAATTTGCCGAAGAAGGCGTTATGGGAAGAGGATTCGAGTTGAGTGCGGATCCGTTCCACAACATCAGTTAAATAAAAGCTCCCTTGCGCTACCCGTCGCCATTGCGCCCTGGGAAAGAATCGTATGCGAGCTAAATCCTCAGTCCTTAATTCAACTTCGTACCACGTCGTATCCGGAGGGAGTTCCCGCCACATGGGCCCGCGGCGTAAAAACAATAACGCTTGACGCACTGCATTTTCTCGAGAGCTGGTCAGATCCGGATGCCGCACAAGTTGGTCGAATTGGTGGCGATAGTCATCAAATTCAGGATGATGAAACTCGCTCCTCAGAAACTCCGCCATCACCTCCTCTTCCGCCAACCTGCGGCCCACTCGGACGGCACTGTAAGTAAGAAGAGCTTTGGGGGTGAATTGATCGCGCAGTAAAGGCACCATCAAAACAAAGAGCAAGGCCACCATCAATACCAACTGGACCACAATTACCTGATGAAGCGTGTGGTGAAGCAGGTAAACGCCGAGTGCCAGAGCTCCGCTGAAGGCCAGTTGCAGCCAGCTCGTGTTCGCAATCTTGCGCGACATTTCGTAGGTGATGATCACGGAGCTCAGCGAATAGACGCCGGTCATAATGGCATAGAGAATCAGCAACGGGGCGAGCGCCCCGTAGGCGCCGAGCTCAAAGTGAGAGCCAAAGAGAGTTTTCCAAAGAAAGCTCGGAACCATCCAGAGGCCGAAGATCAGGCCGGAAAGAATCACAAAGACGAGCAGCAATGAAGTAAATAAAACCGGGCTGCCCTCGTTTTCTTCACTCCCAGCGCCGGCTGAGACGGGGAACATGGTGTTGACCACGGACCAGGCGCACATATTGACCAATCGTCCTACCAGGGCGACCGCAGCATAAAATCCCGCCTCGGCCGGAGGAAAAAAATGTTTCACCAGAACAATGTCGAAGTTGTTGATTACCGTTTGGCCGGAGAAGAAAACAACAGCCTGCAATCCCTCCTGAAGCGAAATGGCGATTCGACGAAAACTAATAGACGTTAAGCCGGGGCTGGGGAGCGCGGCAGAGTACGCCACCATCACGGCCAATACACTGGCGAGAACGGCTCCTTTGACGCCCATACCTGCTTCGATCAGTACAAAAACTCCGACCAACCGAACTAATCCTTCCAGTATGAAGTTGATTGCGAGCGGACGGAAGGCGTGAATTCCCTGAATGTACCCGCGCCGCACGCCCAGCGGGATGTAGAAAGCCGTGCCCAGCGCCAGCAGCGATATTAGCGCCGGATCGGGCAGATTCAAATATGAGGACAGAGCGCGCCTTAACAAAAACAACAGCAAGCCAATTGCGATGCCGGCCATCCATGAGCGTTGGTGCAGTGTCTTGAAGACGTCAACCCGCGCCCGCGGCGAATTGCGTCTCGCGACATACTTGGCGCACACCACCTGAAAAGATAAAGTTATGCCCGACATCAGCATCAGAATGGTGTAGACCGCAGTTGCGTGGGCAAAACCGGCGGGCCCGAGGAGCCGGGCCGTGACCACGTTGAAAACGAGGTTGGTAATACCGACCAGCCCAGAACCGGCAAGCAGAGTGAGGCTGCCGCCGAGAAGCTTGGATCTCAGCGTTTTGACAGGAGCCGTGGCCGTTGCGGAATTCCCGCTCGCAAGTTCAGCTTCCAGTTCGATTTTTGTAATCTCGGCCATGAGGCGGGACTCAGAAGAGTTGTGGCGCATACGTTAAAAGAGCGTGAAATGTATAACCGGCAGGACAACTGTCCTGGAAGATCCGGCAAAGTCATAGAAAGTTTGTTGCTGGACTCCGAACGAAAGTCGAAATGGATACGCCACGGCACCTCCAACTGTGCCATCTTTCGACGCTCCGCGAATCGGACGCGTATAAGAAACGACGAACTCGCTCTGCGCGTTGTCGTATTCGTGATAACCCTCTCCGCGCGAAAGCAAAAAATTGCCTTGAACATTCCATCGCGGGTTGGCGCGGAATTCAAATCTGGCTCCCGGAAGCAGAGCCTGCGCAATGGCGTACTGTGTGCCTTCCACTCGCCACGAACGGAGATCCTCCGCCAACACCGCGGCGGTAAAGCGGCCGCCGAACTTGTGCTGCAATCCCGCGTAGCTGGAGCTATTGAAATACTCCTGTACGGTCGGGTTAAACAGCAAGTCACGAACTGAGTATCCGGTAAGCAATGCAGTCTGTCCCCAAGGACGACCAACCGTGAATTCAACGTCTGCGGACGCATCTCGCGAATTCAAATTTTGATCGGTGAAGGGTCCGGCCTCGCGAATGGCATTGGCGTTGATCGAAACCCAGTTATGAAACGAACTGGTCGAGACATAGAGAAACTGGCGAAAGAGATTTTGGCTCATGAAAACCGGCGAAATCGTGTCTCGGCGGATCGTGTACTGTAGTCCTCCGTTGAACGAGATGCTGTTCGAGCCAAAATGAAGAACAGGGGTTATCGCACCATTAAAAAACGTGTCATAGGTATTGCGATCTTGGATGACATTGACGCTGGGGAACAGGAATCGTCCAGTCGTCAGGCTCTCGCCGACAAATCCCGTGATTGCGGGCAGGTCCCCAAGATGAATGCGGTAGTGCGACTCGGCCAGATCCTGATATGAATGCCGCGGCGGCGGCAATAATAGCGGATTTGTGACATGGAGGATTCTGGCGTCGAGCGTGTAAACATTGATGTCTTCGAGTGCAGGAGCGAACGACGCATCGGGTAGAAAACTTACATTCTGGGTGATCTGCCTGCCCTCCTCCATTGCCAGTTCATCCGTCGCGGTTTGTGCAGTGCGCTGCTCCTCCTGGCTGGCCACAGTATTCGCTTGCGCGAAAGAAGAAAGAGCTTGCACCGTGTCCTGGCGTTGGCGGTAGACATTCGCCGCGGTCATCATGTAATCGTAGTCGTCGCGGTAGTCGTCAACCGGGCCGAGACTCGCGAGCGCCGCTTCTGCCTTGCGAGTTTGTCCCTCCGCAAGGTAGGTATTAGCCAGACCGATGTCCACATTGCGAGGGTTGGCCCCTGCCAGTCGAGCTTTGTCGAAATAGGTTTCGGCGAGATCATAATCGTGCATCGCTAGAAAGGTGCCGGCCGCCTCTTGTATATCGTCGGGGTTGACACGCCCCGAATCGAGACGCGCCTCAGCGAAACCAAGTGCGATCTGCCGGCGCGCATCGTCGAAGTGGCCCCGCCGCACAAAGATCTGGGCGATTGCTAACCGCACCTGGATGCGGTCTCCTTTGGGAACGTCCAGGGCGCGCGAGAAGCGTTGCATCGCGGCATCTCGATCTCCCAGGGTCAGTAGCGCTTCGCCCGTGTCCATCAGGATGTCAACTTTATCGCCGCCATATTGCTCGGCCAACTGGACGTCACGCAGCGTCTCTTCGCGTTGTCTCTCAGCAGCGTGCACCTGGGCTCTCAAGGCGTAGATAGCCGGGTCCGAAGGAGACAGCTTTGCGGCGGCGTCAAGCGCGGCGATGGATTGCTGGTAACGCCGCAGGCGGTACAGCGTGTCCCCGTAGGCCAACCGGCTTGATGGATCATTTGGATTTTCCTGTAGCGCCAGGCGGTACTCAGGTTCGGCGTGCGCATAATCTTGTTCCTGGCGAAACGCTTCCGCCCGCGCCAAGCGCCACGCACGCGATTTGCCTAGCAATTTCTGCGTAGCCTCTAACTGGATGAGCGCGGGTTTGGGCCGATGCAACTGCAGATCGGCATACGCTAACCCGAGATGCGCCTCACCGTAGTTGGGGTCTAACTTGATTGCAGTTTGAAAATCTTTTACCGAATTGTTGGCCTCGCCAAGATCGTTCAAAACGAATCCGCGATTCACATATCCAAGAGCCATTTTTGGATCGCGATCGAGAGCACGAGTGAAGTCCGCAAGCGCTTCGTGCAGTTGCCCGCCATGTGCATGAACGTTACCCGCAACCAGCGGCAGATCCCTATCGGAAGGAAGAATCGGCTCGTATTTCTTTACCAATGCCAGTGCTTCTTCGTACCGACCCAGATAAAACAGATCGTAGGCCAGATAAACGGCACCCTCGCGATCCTTGGGAAGCTTTCCAAGAACTGCATAGCCGAGCTTTGCGGATTCAGCGTAGTTGCCCTTCAGCGTGAGATACCGCTCCCGTTCGCGGTTCACCTGCGGACTGTCGTTCATCCTGCCGTTGGCGCGATCCAGCCACTGTTTGGCTAAATCCTGGTTGTGCGACTCAAGAGCGGCGTTGGCGCCTCCGGCTACAATCAGCGGATTGCTTGGCATCCGTTGGTATGCACTCTCGTAATTTTTCTGCGCAGCCTGAAAGTTTCTTTCCGCCGTATACAAATCGCCCAGCGCAAGATAAGGAGCGAAATCCTTGGGATGTGCATTTACGGCACGAGTGAAGTAGGTCTCGGCGAGCTTGGTATCACCGCTGTCGCGCGCGAGATATCCAAGCGAGGAAAGCGCCGTCCGATTTCGAGGATCGAGTTCCAGGACTTTCGCGAATGTGGCCTTCGCAGCATCTTTTTGCCCAAGCTTCCACTGCAAGCTGCCATAGTTCAGCAGGGAATTCGCGTTGGAAGGCGCTAGAGAGAGCGCTGCCTGCAAGTCTTTATTGGCTCCATCCATATTCCCCAATCCCGCTTCGATCGCAGCCCGCAGTCTTAACATCTCAGGACGGGATGACGGTTGTACATTTACCCGGCTAATTTCTGCCTGTGCGGCGTCGAGTTCCTTGGCTGCAGCCGGGTCGTCCTGGCGCAAATCGAGTTCGTATAAATTCAAACGCAGCTCGATTGGATATAGCGGGCCCTCCGGTACATTCGGCGGAAGGTTTCTGATCGCGAGATTGTATTCGTTGCTGGCATCCTGAAATCGATTGTCACCTTCGGCGATCGCGCCTTGAATGGCATGCAAACGGTAGTTGTTGCCGTCGATACGCCGAGCCTCGTCAAGGAAGGGTTGGGCGGCGTCACTCTCCCCTAGCGCCACCAACGCTTGAGCCGCGCTCAAATTTAAGCTTAGATTGGCTTTCGCACTCTTCGCCAGCCGGGTATAGAGCGCCGCAGCTTCCTGTGGTTTTCCAGCAAGCTGATATGTATATGCCAGGTCGGCCTGAACATCGATACTCTTTGATGGAATCGCCTGAAGGGCCGCGATCGCGAGATCGTACTGCCCTTGATCGCGGTACTCGCCCGCGACCGCGCGTAAGACTTCCGGATCTCTTGGTGCGTGATTTTTCGCGCGATTCAGGTATTTCACTGATTCGTCAAGCTGGCCAAGGTGTTCGTAAGAGTGGGCAATCAGCAGGTCGGTATGAGCACTCGGTTGCACCGCATCGGCTCGCTGCAGGAATTCGAGTGATTTCGTTGGATTGGTGTTGAGCAGTAGCTCACCTGCAAGTTGCAGGCTGTTTCCATCCTTTGGGTTTGCATCGACGACGCGCTTGAGCAGCTCTTCCGCCTCCGCGTCACGCCCCATCTTGGCATAGGTTTGTGCCAGTCCGGCCATGCCGCGAGCCGAGTTAGGCTGAATCTTCAGGCCACGGCGGTAAGCGTCGACGGCTGCGGGGTAGTGTTCCTCCAATCTCGCGCAGTAGCCAAGCAAGAACCACAGCTCAGGATTTTCAGGAGCGGACTTAGCAGCGCGCTCCGCAAAGGAGACCGCGGCTGCGTAGTCATTTCTTTTCAGCGCATCTTGAGCGGCGCGGGCTTGGCGAGCCACATCGATACTCGAGCCCCACCCGAGATCAGAACCGCCCTTGGAGCCCTCGTTGGCAGGCGTGTTCTGTTGCGTGTTGCCGGGCGGAGAAGTATCACCGTGTCCATTGACATCATATGTCTGCGCCAAAGCACAGCTGAAAAGAGCAAATATACAAAAGCTCGCGAGCGGAAATCGGCTTTTCACGGAATCACCACGCTTTGTACAAGTCTTTGGTTTACCTCCCGCATCCCATTGGTTTCTGCGGTTTTCATCAGATGCCACAGGCGCGGGTAAGGCTGCTTTCTCATCCTGAAAACCAGCCTGGCTTAGAGAAACTCAAGTAAACCTCTGCGCCCATTTCCGAATCGAACTGCTGTCTGGGGACTCACTCGGAGCGCCAAACTGTGAGCATTGCACAAAGCTACTCTCGTCCAATTCCTATTCTCGCGATCGTCCTCGTGGCACTGGCCGTCCACGGACCGCTGCTGCTGATGCAGCTTCCGTCAGGTTCGTTCGACGCGAATTTCCATATGTTTTTCGCGTCGCACTACGCCCACCATTGGTTCAATCCTTGGAATGAAAAATGGTTCGGTGGTTTTTCTCAGACCACCTATCCGCCTCTGACCCACCAATGGATCGCCCTGCTCTCGACTGTCGCCGGTCTAAAGATGGGCTACATGCTGGTCCAGTTGATTGCAGTCCTTCTGCTGCCGGTGGGAGTATTCCGCTTCGCCAGAATTTGGGTAGACGATCGTGCAGCCAGCTACGCGGCGCTAGGCAGTGTTTTTCTCGGAGCACTCACCTTCCTGGTTTACCAGGCGGGACAGCTCGCGACGGTTGCTTCTGCGGCTCTCTACTTGAACGCGTTGCCCTACTTCTACGAATGGATGACCGAGGCCCGGGCTCGGTCTCTGCTGAAGGGAGTGGCGATCAGTCTCACGGCCGCAGCCGCCCACCACGTCACTTTGATTTTCGGCATAGTTCTCTTTGCTGGACCCGTGCTTTGGACCGCTTTATTGGATGCCAAGGATGAGCGTGTCTCCGGCTCAATCGCCGGAGTGTTGTCGCGCGCCGCAGTCTTCGGAGTTGGGGTGGGCGCGGGCGTCGGTATCGTGTTGTTGCCTTATTGGCTCGCAATCATTCAACACCCAATTCATCAGATTCCGATTCCCCACGACAGCCGCGCCGATTTCCTGCTGAACTCAACCACCGCGATCAATTACTTTGTGATTCCGTACGGAGCACTGATTCTGGCGCTGCCGTTCATTTTGATTCGCGGCGCTTCGTCACGCCGGCTCGTACCCTTGCTATTTGGCTTCTGGCTAGCCTTCATCTTCGGACTTGGTGGCACCACGCCTCTGCCGCGCTGGCTGCTCGGACGCGCGTACGAGATTCTGACCTTCGAGAGATTCACATTCTGGGCGACGCTCATGGCGATGCCACTGGTCGGCGTTCTCGCCATCGAACTTCTGGATCGCTTCCAATCGAAAGCTGCAGTTGCATTGTCGCTCGCTGCCGTCGGGACCGTTGGCGCTGCGCTGTGGTGGCTCAACGCGAATCCCTATCGGCCAACGGGCACTACGAACGTTGATCCCGTGATCGCGTTCCTGAATCGCGATGGCCACGACGCCTACCGATATATAACTCTGGGGTTTGGAAGTGAGTTGGCAAGAGTATCCACATATACAAGCGCCACCAGCGTCGACGGAGACTACAACTCCGCCCGCCTGTTGCCCGAGATGACCCATTACGGCTCGGCTCAGCTCACCAATGCCAAGTTCTATGGTTCGGCCGGCATGGCTTCCCTGCGCTCCATGCTCGAGCACGCCAATCGCTATGGCTTGAAATACATTTTTGTGCACGACCCGTACTACGAGCCGCTCTTAACTTTTGCGGGATGGCGAAAAATTGAAACTTTCAATAACGGAGAGATAACCGCGTGGTCGAAAGATGACGTTCCCCCCGCTCATAAGATCGATTCGGACGCGGTGCCCGCTCCCTGGCAGGGGTTGCTTTGGGGGATATTGCCGATTGGAGTCAGTTTCCTCGCGATCTTCCTCGAGCTTCTTTTGCCCGAGGAGCGTCGCATGCCTGCTGGTGTTGCGGCTCCGCTGCGCGCTGAACATCGCGAAGAACATTACGTGGCTTGAGGCTCAGAATGAAAATTGCTCTGCCCATCATTCTCGTTGTCGTGACTGCAGGATTAATGGTAGTCGCGCTTTATGGCTCCGGGAGCGGTCCGGCAAGGATTGGGATCGCGACTGGTTCCGCGTTATACGGTCTGACTCCGAAGGCCAGCAGCCCGCAGCAGGCACTTACTAATCTTCTGTCGGATGTCCAGCGGCGTAACTGGGACCGGGCATTCGACGCGCTCTCTAAGACCGGCGCTACCGACAAGCAATCGTTCATCCAGGATTGGATCGGCTCCAACGGCAGCTTGCGCGCATTTTCAAATCTCGAAGGGTTTGATCCGCGGCCGCTTCACATCAGCAACGACGACGCCCAAATGCGTGTGCGTCTCCACTATTCGACGCCGGTTGGTCCCATCGAAGACGTCCGTGATTTCCATCTGACACGAGAAGGCGACGTTTGGAAGGCAGTCTGGCCTAAAGTCGAACTATCAAGTGTGCCCTCGGAGGTGATTCCGGTCACGTACCTACGCTGGGACCTGGTTACCGGCGGCGCTGACGATCAATGGGGATCGAAGAACGTGGACGCACCGCACGTCCGCATTATTTCAATGAACGCAGTGGACTCGGCCGAAGGCGCGGTCGTGATGGGAGAAGTGGTAAACGAAGACACAATTCCGGCCTTCGTGAACGTGAACGCCACGCTCGTCGATGGTTCGGGCAATCCGATCGATGACGAGACCAGCTTCGACAAGATTGCCCACGTTCTTCTGCCGAAACAGGTCACGCCGTACCGTATCGACTTCCCGAGCGTGACCTTGAACAAGGTTAAGAATGTTCGCATGGATGTGAAGGCGACTTTGGTGCCGGCGTCCGCTGATCCCGTCATCGGAGTGATGGGTCAGAAACTGGATTCTGATGTCCAAGGCAAAGCGGTTCTGCATGGAGATTTGCTCAATCAGAGCGGGCAGACGGTCAACATCCCGCATGTGATCGCGAGTTTTTACGATAATAACGGCAAAGTCGTATGGGTCTCGGATGGCTACGTCGATCGTGCTCTGCTGCCTCAATCGTCGGAACCTTTTGCCGTCGAAATTCCCAAGAATTTGGCGGCGAAGGTGCACAACTTTCACCTTGTGGTTAACCAATACAGCTTGGGTAGGTCCTGAGATGTGTCGCAGTTTCCCAATCTGCGCGGCAATGGCAATGATGTGCCTGTTCGTAGCATCTCAGGCGCAGGACATTCGTGTCCCTGCCTCTGCCACCGCGGGAGAGAAAACCTCGATCTCAACTACTGGAAGCGGCAAGGCTACCTTTTATCTGATTGGACCGGGCGTATCCAGCAAAAGCGATGTGAGCCTTGGAGAAGAAATTCAGCTGCAAGCTCAGGATTTGCAGAAGGCCGGCGAATATATCGCAATCGTATGTTCCGGCGAGTGCCACAACGCCAGCTTCTACGTGAGCGCCGGCAAGCCGCACAGTCTGACTTTCCTGGTGCATCCCTCGCGTGTTCCAGTCGCGCAAAACGATGCGGTAAGCGGTGTCGCGCTTCCGTTCGATCAGTTTCGCAATCTTGTGACCACCCCGGAGCCGATCAACTTCCAACTGACGGCCGGAAACGCTTCTTTGTTGTCGCGTTCAGTTCGCACGCAAAATGGAATCTCGTGGTTTCGCACGGCATCCGGCAAGTCCGCCGGACCCCTGCAGGTAGTAGCATCTCTTGACGATGTATCCACTCGCCGCGCCGTGCAGCAAGTGGCTTCCGATCCCTGCAATCTGCGGATTAAAGGGGAGCGAACCGCGACTGGAATTCTTGTTCAAACCGAGCCAGTTCACGACTGCTCGGGAAATCCCGTGCCCGATGGCACAGTCGTTACTTTCACTGCCACGGTTGGCGACGAGAAGAGTACCGTTGACGCTCCCATCAAACAAGACGTAGCGCGGGCGAAGATCGTCGGATCGGGTCCGGCTGTGATATCGGCAGCGTCTGGTGTGGTAATAGGAAATGAACTCCGCGTAGGAGTACGCCCATGAGTTGCTTCCTGAATCGAATTGTACGTGATCGTTGCATCGCTGGACGCGCCGCGATGTTGGTACTCTTCATCGGTTCTGCTCTGTTTTCGTATGCCGCCGATCCTGCGGTTCAGGTGGAATTGGATGTGAAGAAAACCTTCCCACGGGCCGTCGAGAATTTAACCGAGCGTGGAATTCTTCGCGACTACCGTTTCGCGTGGACGAGCATGGCCCAAGCGCTCGAGTTCAATACGCTCGATCCCCTTGAGGGGCCGTTCGCGGGAGACGCCAAGCAGTGGCTGTGCGAAGCAGTTATCAGGCAGCAGCGCTCCGGCCTCAGTCAACGATATAACGCTCAGAACCATAAGCTGGAAGCCGTCTTCTATGCTCCGGAGGGCGATGTCATGGAGTTGCATGACACGGCGGAATACAATTTGCAAATCCTTGATGATGGAAAGATCATCCACGATGAGCGTGTCGTCCTGCACTTCATCGTGCTGATGACTCCGGGCGCCGATCGTTGGGTGATTCGCCAAATGCAGGCGGTCCCGCAGTTTTGAGCGGGCGCCCAATCCCGGCTGCGCGATTGAACCCATTGTTCCCAACAGTGCCCGGGCCGTCTGCTGGCCTTGCCAGCGCCAACCGGCCCATTCTTCACGGCATCTTATATTTTTGCGCAAGAAGACTTAAGGAATGGAGCCGTCATCTGTCGAAGGCACTACTTAGTTTGTCGATCCTGTGTTTCGTGATGGCGGGCGGTTGCACAACTCCCGGTGCCCATCGCGCGCTGTTACAAAGTGGGCAGGCGCCGGCGCTATCTCCGAAACTGCTCGCCGTTTATATGCCATGGTTTGGCGATCATACTCATACGGACGTTGGCTACTCCAGTCAGGATCCAGCCATTCTCCGCAAACAGATTCAGCAGGCGAAACACATGGGAATTTCCGCCTTTGTCGTCGACTGGTATGGCGAGAGCAAACCGTACTCCGATCACAACTTTGCTCTTCTGCAAGAAGCTGCGAGCGAAAACCATTTCCAAGTCGCACTTCTCTACAACGAGTCGGAAGACGAAGATACGCAAGCCACCGATTCCGCGATCGCAGCCCTCGATAAAGCCTACAAAGATTACTTCGGTCCATCGGCGAAAGGCCGTGACGCCTATCTCACTTATGATGGTCGCCCCATGGTATTTGTTTTTCCCAAGAGCGGCCATATTGACTGGAATCGCGTGCGGGAGCACTGCAGCGGGTGGGACAGGCCTCCTCTTTTGATTTACAAGGACCAGCCTCCGGAACAATTTGCCAACGATTTCGCCGGCTCCTATGCCTGGGTGCAGCCCGGCTCCGGCGGATGGGCCGCCGATGGCAGTAACTGGGGCGAACAATACCTGGATAATTTTTATAAGACGATGAGGAACAAGCATCCCGACAAGATCGCGATTGGAGGAGCCTGGCCCGGCTTTGACGATTCAGCCGCGAAGTGGGGTCTCAATCGCCACATGGAGAGCGCCTGCGGGAAAACGCTCGACACGACTTTGAATCTCTACGAGCGGTATTATGATGGCGCGAATCCGCTCCAGTTTCTCTTGATCGAAACGTGGAATGACTACGAGGAAGGGACGGCAATCGAACGCCGGACAGCCGTCGATTGCGGCTCGGGGAGCGCCAATGCACCAAACTCCGCTGCGCGCTAGACCGAGAGAACGAAATAGTCAGACGCGGTCACTTCACGGCAAGGCAGCCGGTCACTTTACGGCAGCCGGTCCATCAACCCGGGTAGCGTCTTCATGAGATCGTTGTAGATCACCATCACCGCAAAGAGAACGAGAAAAACGAATGCCGCCTGGTAGACGCGCTCTTTGATGCGGAGGCTGACGTCGCGACGCATGAGGCCTTCGATCAGCAGAAACAGGATTACGCCACCGTCCAGGATAGGGATTGGCAGCAGGTTAAAGATGCCGAGGTTCAGGCTGATGCCTGCCGTCAACTCCATCAGCGGAGTCCAGCCCTTTTGCTGTGCCGCGTAACCAGCGTCCTGCGCGATACCAATTGGGCCGGAAACCGCTTTGGGCGAGACCTTTCCTTGCAGAATCTTCTTGGCGAGTTCCAGAATGAGCAGCGAATATTTCCGATTCTGCTCCAACGAAAGACTCAGGGCTTGGACGAACGGCAACGTGGTCACCTTGGTTTCGCTCTTGTTGAGGAAGCCCAGCCGATAACGCTGCTCTTTCGGATCTTCAGTTTTCGAAAGTACGGGTTTCAAGTGGAAATTTAACGTCTGATTGCCGCGCATCACCGTGAGATCGACGGGGTCGTCCTTGCTCTGCTGTAGGCGCTCGATCATCGATTCGATGGAAACCAGCGGCTTACCGTTCATAGCAACAATTCTGTCGTCCTCCGCCAAGCCGGCTTGGGCAGCGGGTGTACCCGCCTCAATGTGTCCCACGATGACCGGTTCCTCAGGATACCAACCGGCGGAGCCCACTTCCGAGGTAGTCACGGACTGGGGCACGATAGTTTTCTGAAAGATCTGATTCCCGCGCTGGATTGTGACGTTCAGTGGCTGGTTGGCGCTCAGCCATACGCGAGGCTGCAGCTGTTCCCAGGTGGGGTTCTCGATCCCGTCGACTTTTACAATCCGGTCGCCAGGTTGCAAGCCGGCTTGGGCTGCCGCCGAGTCATGCTTTATGCCTTCGATGACCGCAGGCTTGTCGAGAAAAACCGGGTACTCGTAATGAACCATGTAAACCGCGGTGAGCAGGAAGACGGCCAGCAGAATGTTCATCGTGGGCCCGGCCACCGCGATCAGGAAGCGATGCCAGCGGGAGTGCGACATGAACTCGGCCGGGTCACCGGTGCGCTCGTCCATGGGATTCTCGCCGCTCATCTTGACATAGCCGCCCAGCGGGATGGCAGCGATGCGGTAGTCCGTGTCCCCCTTGCGGAAGCCAATCAGGCGCTTACCAAACCCGATGGAGAACACTTCGACCCTGACCCCCAGCAACTTGGCCACGGCATAGTGGCCGAACTCATGGATCAGAATCATGAAGCCCAGCACCACAGCGACGGCAACCACGGAGATTATGAAGTCAGACATAAAAGAAATACGGAACCGCTCCCTCGTTAGATTCGACTAGACTACAGATGTTGCTCGTGGCCGAAAAGTCTTATTTGTAATTCGCAGAACCCGCTCTTGAGCATATCGGCGTGCTTCAGCGTCGGCTTCAAGCACCTTCGCGATCGACTGCAACTTCCCAGAATTAGATGCTGACACAGCGTCCTCGATGATACGGGGAATGTCATCGAATCCGATGCTGCCTTCCAGAAACGCCGCTACCGCTATTTCGTCGGCGGCGTTTAGAGCCACAGTCTTAGCCCCGCCCGCCTCTACCGATTCATATGCTAAACGCAAACAAGGAAATTTATCCATGTCTGGAGGGCTGAAGTCCAGATGACGCAAGTTACCCATCGGAAAGCGCATATCCGACTGAATCCGTTCGGGATATGTTAGAGCGTAGAGAATCGGCAGCCGCATATCCGTCACTGAAAACTGAGCAAGTATACTGCCATCCACAAACTCTACCATCGAATGAACTGTAGACTGCGTATGCACCAGAACTTCCACTTTCGCGGGCGATATGTGAAATAGTCTGCATGCTTCGATTACCTCGAAGCCTTTATTCATCAGCGTCGCCGAGTCGATGGTGATGCGTTTGCCCATCTTCCAGGTTGGATGGTTGAGGGCCTGCTCCACCGTAATGGAGGCGAATTCCGAACGCGGCGTATTGAGAAAGGGCCCGCCAGAGGCGGTGAGCCAGATGCGTTCCACTTCCTCCATGCGCCCGCCGCGCAGGCATTGATGCACCGCATTGTGCTCGCTATCAATGGGTAAAAGCGGCTTGCCCTGCCGGCGCGCCTCGGCTGTAATTAACTCGCCCGCCGCGACGAGACATTCTTTATTGGCCACCCCGACGATCTTTCCCGCTTTCACCGCCTCGTAGGTGGCCTCAAGCCCGGCCACGCCCACGATCGCGCTCACCACGAAATCGGCTTCCGCGTGCGTTGCCACCTGCACCGTACCAGCTGCGCCGCAAACTACTTCGACACCATTCAACCCTGCCTGTTTAAAACGCGCGCGCAGTACCTCCGCATCAGCCTCCGACACTATCGAAAGCAGATGTGGTCGCCACCGGCGGGCCTGCTCAAAGGCTGCCTCCAGGTTTCTGCCCGCAGCCAGCGCGACGATCTGAAAGCGTTCCGGATAGGATTCCGCGACGCTCAGTGTGCTGCGTCCGATTGAACCGGTAGATCCCAGAATTGCAATTCGTTTCATGACAGGCGCCTTTTATTTTACGCGTTACCAGGGGCGTGCGGGGGAGAAGAGTACTGCTGCGTAGAACCAAAGGACTGGAGCGGCAAAAAGCAGAGCATCGATGCGGTCAAGCATGCCGCCGTGGCCGGGAAGAATTGTGCCTGAGTCCTTCACTCCGGCTCCGCGTTTGATCAGAGATTCCACGAGATCGCCCAGTTGCGCCGCGATATTCACAGCAATCGTCAGAAGGATGATGGGCCACAGCTCAGGCTTCTCCAGTCCGAAGAGCCCGTCCCGGCGTTCGATCAATCCCACGCGCAGCAGGAATGTACTGATCTGCAACGCATGGCTGAAAAGCAGGCTTCCAACCAGCAGGCTTGCAGCCAGCGATGCCATCGCTCCTTCCCAGGTTTTTTTCGGGCTGATGCGCGAGGCCATCAAGTGCCGCCCCAGTGAGCGGCCCACGAAGTAAGCGAAAATGTCTCCCGCCCAAACGACCAACAGAAGATAGAGCAGCCAGAACGCTCCCGCGAACTGCTGGCGAAGTTGCACCAGCATGGCCATGGGCAGAGCAACGTAAAGAACCGCAAAAGCCGAGGCCGCCGCCGCCGGATATGCCGCGCTCAACCGAACTCGCCGCATCGCGATTGTCAAGAAAACAAATGGCGCGATCGCGGAAGCAAATGCCAGCCCGAAGACGAACTTCAGCGCCGACAGCTGCGGCGCCTCCACCTCAGCGCTTATGGCGAGCATAAGAAATAATAATCCCACGAAAATGTAGGTCGACAGGCGCAGCGGCTCAACCCCGTAGGATTCGGTGAGCCTAAGAAATTCCTGCACCGTGATTAAGGCCACGGCGGCGGCCACGACGGCGACCACCGGCACAGGGGCGCGCAGTATGAGCAGCAGCACAATTGGAATCAGCACAACCGCGGTCGCGATGCGCTTCAACAAGGAAGTTCGTCCACCTTATGAATTGCCCAGCTGCACTTCAAAGGGCGCAGCCCGAGCCGCGCCCCACAATCTACATCACAGCACTCCAGCCACGGTAATCCTTGCACAATATTTCTAATTTGGAGCGGGATTCGTTCGGGAGGAATCTGCTATCACACTGTTCGTGCCGCGCGGGAGAACGAGTTCGGTCTACTTGTGAACCTTCGCTGCTTCGGCGTGACCAGGCGAATCGTTGTGGTTTACTGCAGTATGGTGCGGCGCAGCGTGGTTCAGCCCGCCGTAGCGGCGCTCCCGCTTCTGATATTCGGCGACGGCCTCCAAAAGATGCACACCGCGGAAGTCGGGCCACAGTGTCGATGTCACATATATTTCGGCATAGGCTAACTGCCACAGCAAAAAGTTACTCAACCGCATCTCGCCGGAGGTCCGCACAACCAAATCCGGATCAGGCAAATGCCGCGTGTAAAGGTGCTCAGCGATGGTGTCTTCGTTGATCTGCAAGTGCTCGATGCCGCCGTTCTGCGATGCTCCGTTCACCATCGAGCGGAACGCGTCCACCAGTTCGCTGCGTGCGCTATAGTTGAGCGCCAGCGTGAGGAGCGTGCCGGCGTTTTGCGCCGTACTCTGGCGCGCCCAAGCCATGCGCTCCTGCACGTCCTCCGGCAGTTCGTGCTGCCGGCCAATATATTCCAGGCGGATGTTGTTCTGATTGAGGGTGGGAACCTCCGCCTTCAGATAGTGGCTTAACAGCCGCATCAGGAAGTCGACTTCGCTCTTGGGACGCTTCTTCCAGTTCTCTTCAGAGAAGGCGTAAAGCGTGAGGGCGTGGATGCCGATGCGCGCCGCAGTTTCGACAGTCGAGCGAACCGCCGCCACTCCCGCGCGATGACCGGCCACGCGCGGCATGTGGCGCCGCTTCGCCCAGCGCCCGTTGCCGTCCATGATAATCGCGATGTGTCGTGGGAGCCGCGCTGGATCAAGCTTCCGGTAGACTTCCGTTTCCTTGCGATCCAGCCCGGCGGGAACTCTTGCCTGCAAGGCCTATCCCCTTCCGAAAGTTGAGGCTAACACGGGCGGGAGGGTGGAGGCAATTGTCTAGGATTTGCGGTAGTGCCCAATAGCGTTAGGACGCTACGGGACTTGCGCACTGTGCAGGGACACCCCAAGGAAGCAACCTTAGCCCGAAGCGATCCACTCCGAGTCTTTACACGGCTAGACCAAAGACATGATAAATGCTTGCGTAGCCTCCGTACATGGCATACTATAGGTATACACTTACGGCATAGCTATGGCCTATCAGGTATTTAAGAGAACAGGGACGAGGGTCGAGACGCCAACCCTTTCAATTCTGCCCGACGGCAGGATAACCATAAACGCAGCAGCAGTCAGGATCGCAACTGAGGCTCGCGTCAAGTCTGTGGTGCTGCTTTGGGACCGAGCTAATCACAAATTGGCAATCAAGGTGACGAAAAGAAGCGACGTGAACTCTTACGCACTCTCGATTGCCTCAACTCATTCGGGCAGCCTCAGGGCCAAATCATTCCTCAAATACATTGGGTGGACAGGCCGCAAACGAGAACTCGTGCCGGCTAACTGGAATGAAAAGGAAAGGATGTTCGAAGCTACGCTGCCCCTTGAACACTTGCAGCTCGAACACTAAAGGCAAGGCGAACAGAAGGCAGCTAGAGGGACTACGCGCACGATGGCGGGCCGATGGAAACCACCCAAGGAAGATCG
Organism: uncultured Acidobacteriota bacterium; assembly: GCA_963717205.1. Lineage (GTDB taxonomy): Bacteria > Acidobacteriota > Terriglobia > Terriglobales > Acidobacteriaceae > Sulfotelmatobacter. Next base: position 612,571 of record CAVQVP010000007.1, read on the forward strand.
CACCGACGCAGAAACAGTGCACCGCAAGAAGGAACTCGCAGAAAAACTAGACTTTGCCGTGGAATACGGGACTGAGGAAGAATTCGTGGACGCAGTGAAGAAATTCAAGCCAGATGTCGGAAAGGAAGAACTGAAAGCCTGGATTATGCGGTTTCACGGCGCCCGCCGCGAGAAGCGCGGGATTTGACTTTATCTATAATTTCGTCGAATTCCTTCTCCGCCCGGCGGAACTCTGCGGGAGACATGCGCTCCTTCGCCTCGTCGACTAAATCGCTAAAGGAGTCGACCAGTGTGTCCATTGCGGATTTCGACTTGGAAGCGGACTTTGCCATGACAAGCTAAGTATAGTTTACTGCACCCCGCAGAAGCGAAGATAGTCGACGTTCCTAAGGTCACGCACCTTTAGATTACCTAGGCCGCTCGCAGCGAGCCCGCCTTCACCACGCAAACTACTTCGCCTCTTCCGGCACAATCTTCAGCTCTAGCTTCTCCGTCCGCCGTAACACGGTCAGCGAGCAGCTTACGCCTACGCGAACATCGGTCAGGACGCGGTGCAGATCGTCGACTCCTGCCACCGGATGGCCTTCCAACGCGATGATTACGTCGCCCTCGCGGAGGCCCGCGCTCTTCGCCGGGCTCCTTTCTTCGACCGACAAAACCAGCGCACCCGATTCCTTGGCGAGATCATAGAAGCGCACCACACGGCGATGGATTGGCACGGTCTGTGCCGAGACACCGATGTAGCTGCGGCGAATCCTTCCGTGGCGCAACAAGCGGCTGGCCACGAACTTCGCCGTATTGATCCCAATGGCAAAACAAATTCCTTGTGCCGGCAAAATGGTTGCCGTGTTTACTCCTACCACTCTTCCTGCGGAATCCACCAACGGCCCGCCGGAGTTGCCGGGGTTCAGCGCGGCATCCGTCTGAATCACGTCGTCGATCAGGCGGCCGGAATACGAGCGAAGGGAACGGCCCAGCGCGCTCACGACGCCGGCCGTCACGGTGGATTGAAATCCATAGGGATTGCCGATTGCAATCACGAGTTGTCCAACGCGAAGCTGTTGCGAATCGCCGAGCGCAGCCGCGATGAAACCGGGTTCATCCACGCGCGCGTCGTCGATGCGGATTACGGCAAGGTCGCTCGCCGGATCGTCCCCGATCGCGCTCGCAGGCAGGCGACGGCCGTCCGCGAGCGTTACCTCGATGCGCCGTGCTTCGTGCACGACGTGGCTGTTGGTAAGAATAAGGCCGTCCGGAGTGAATACAAATCCCGAGCCGCCGCCACGCCGTTCGCGAGGCTCGCCTGTGCGACTCCTGCCCGCAGCCTGATGCACCTCGATATTGACAACCGACGGACTGACCCGTCGCACCGCGCCCGTGACCGCGCGGGAGTAAGCATCAAGCAATGAATCGTCGGCCAAGGAATCATTGGCGGACGGAGAATTGGCGATCACTCCCGCTTCAGACGGGGAGTCATCTTTCCACCCATTCGCTTCAGTGTGACTTAACGATGCAGGGTAGGGTGACGAGGCAGAGACACTTCCAAGTTCTTCCCGGTTCATGCTGGATAGATGTTCGTCAATCTATTTCGGATTCAGGGCCCACCGAGGAGGAAAAGAGCCGGGACCAAAACAATGGTCCCGGTGTTGAGTTGGCTGGTTGCCCGGATTAAAACTCTGGTGGTTGGACAGCCGAGGGCGGCTGTCCCCACATAAACCCGCTTACGCAGTCCTTCTCGGCCTTATCGTCAAGTCCCGCACCTGGGTCAGGATGCTCGACATCTGCATTCCGTTCAGTTGCGAAACGAACGGCAGGATCTCTGCGATGAACTGATCTTTCATCAGTTCGCTGATTTCGTCCTGGCGGTTCTTCTCTCCGCCGCTGAGCAGTTCCGGCACGGTCACCTCCAGCGCCCGCGCCAGCCGCTCCAGAGAAGACAGCGTGGGCGTGGCCTTTTCGTTTTCGATCTTGGAAACGTAGGTTCGCGGCACCGACATCCGTCCCGCGAGTTGGCGCTGGCTCAGTCCGCTGCGCAAGCGCAAGGAGCGGATTGACGTTGCCAGGTTGAGATGCCCTCGGCCACTGCCAGGGATTGGCATCATTACCGGCGGCGTCATTACCACCGGCTCGGGTTCAGGTTCCTCGTCCAGTGACGAGTGGCAGCGCCGACAGTTGTTATTGACCGTACGGAATTGAACTAGCAGGCAGTGATCGCAACGAACGACTTCCCTAGAATCTACCGGGGCAAGAGTCGTAGCCATCGGGTTGTGGGAGTGCCAGAGCGGGCTACTCCGTGAAGCTAAACAGCGGAACCTGCTATCGGGGGAGGTTCCCGCTGCAGAGACAATCTGCGGTACAAGGCCTGTGGATGTCAAGGTTAAAATGTATAAAGCCGTAAATCTCGCCGGCAAGAACCGGAACAGGACGGCGAAACCCGCAGAAACAGGGCAAAGAGCATGATTGATCGTGAGAGCGCGTGGTGTTTACTAACTGAGTTCACCCAGTCGGAAAGTTTGCGTAAGCACGCGCTGGCGGTTGAGGCATGCATGCGCGCCTGCGCACGCAAGTACGGCAACGGCTCCCCGGAAGATGAAAATCTCTGGGGAATGGTTGGCCTCATTCACGACTTCGATTACGAGCGCTGGCCCACACCCGAAGAGCATCCCTACAAAGGCAACGAGATTCTGAAGGATCGCGGATACTCCGACGAAATCCGCCGAGCCATCATGTCGCATGCGGAATACAGCGGCGTCACGCGCGATACTCCCATGGAAAAAGCGCTGTTTGCCTGTGACGAACTTGCCGGATTCATCACGGCCGTCGCCCTGATCAAGCCGGGAAAATCGCTGGCCGAGGTCGATACGAAGTCGGTGCGAAAGAGGATGAAGGACAAAGCATTCGCCCGCAAAGTAAACCGCGACGACATCATCAACGGCGCCGCCGCCCTGGGCGTCGACCTGGACGAGCACATTGGATTCTGCATCGAAGCGTTGAAGCCAATCGCGGCCGAACTGGGACTCGACGGAAGCGCCGTAAAGACCACCTGACCGGTGGTGCTTATGCGGTCAGGCCTGCCGACTCGCTGCCCCATACTTACGTGGATTCGTCCCACATCGCAGCGCATCCATCCCGCCACGCTACCGAAAGTTGCTTGTAACGGTCTAGTGTATGTCGCGACGCGATCACTCCTGATTGCAATTCATGCGCACTCATTCCAAGGAGGCAGTTCCGATGTCCCGAAGCAAAATTTTGCATCTTGTGTTGACCGCCAGCCTGTTGCTTATTTCTGTGGGCTTGACGGCGTGCAACCAAACGAGCGGCAATGTAAGCACTGCCGCGGCAGATAGTGGAAAACTTCCCATCACTACCCGCTCCGATGAGGCCAGGCAGGAGTTCCTGCAGGGCCAGGATCTTTCCGACAGACTTCTTGGGCAGGAGTCATTGCAGCACTTCGACAAGGCTCTGTCTCTCGATCCTGAGTTTGCCTCTGCGGAACTGGCTCGGGCCAACAATTCCGCTACCGCTAAGGATTTCTTTGACCATCTGAAGAAAGCAGTGAGCCTCGGTGACAAAGCCTCCGAAGGAGAGAAGTTGCTGATTCTAGCCAACGAAGCTGGAGCCAATGGCGACACGGAGAAACAGAAAAACTATCTTGAGAAGTTGGCCGCAGCCTATCCCAACGACGAAAGGGTTCAGTTCAACCTGGGCACATATTATTTTGGCCAGCAGGAACTCGATGATGCCGTGGCGCGTTTTAAGAAGGCGACCGAAATCGCTCCCAATTATTCGCCCACTTACAACCAGCTGGGCTACGCCTACCGGCAGCAGGAAGACTTTGCCGCCGCCGAACAGGCCTTCAAGAAGTATGTGGAACTGATTCCCAATGATCCGAATCCTTACGACTCCTACGCGGAACTGCTGTTGAAGATGGGCCGCTTCCAAGATTCACAGGTGCAATATCGCAAGGCCCTCACGGTTGATCCTCATTTTCAGCCTTCACATTTTGGACTAGCTGCGGCGCTGCTATATGGGGGCAAGGCAGACGATGCGCAAGGCGAGCTGCAGAAGATGGCAGACAATGCGCGCAATGACGGCGAGCTGCGCACTGCGTACTTCGGAATGGCCGTCGTGGAGTCCGATGCGGGAAGGTTCGACAAGGCGCTCCAGGTGATGGATAAGGAGTATGCCGTTGCACAGAAGACCAACGACGTCGCCTCTATGGCAGCGGATTTGCAAGCCGAAGGCAACATTTTGGCCGAGATTCCGCGTTACAACGAAGCACAACGGCGCTTCGACCGATCGTTCCAGATGATCCAGGCTTCGAGCCTATCGCAGGAGATTAAGGACAATGCGAAACTCCAGCACGAGCTGAATCTTGGTACGATCGCTGTGGGGCAGAAGGACTTTGCCGCCGCGAAAGTGCACGCCGAGGATTTTCGAAAGGGCGCGGAGGCCACAAAGAACTCGGCACAAATAAGACAATCACACGGGTTGGGCGGCAGGATCGCGTTAGGGGAAAAGGACTACGCCACGGCCATTGCGGAGCTCAAGCAGGCCAACCTGCAGAATCCTGATAATCTTTATCGCTTGAGTCAGGCGTATCAGGCCAAAGGCGATGCCGCCAAAGCCCAGGAGTATCTCACCAAGGCCGCCAACTTTAATTCCGTGCCCATGCTGAACTACGCTTTTGTTCGAGTGAAGGCGCGAAAGCTGGTGGCGGAGAAGAAAGCTTCCTAATCAAACACAGTCTGTGTGGGGACGGGCGTTCTCGCCGTCCGCCGGACGAAGGCCGGCTCTCAGTGGTCGACCCTACTTCAACATTTCCGCTAGTTTCCCGCAGGCGATCAACTCCGCAATCCGCGCGAGGTCTTTATACAGGACGCGATCTTTGTCGACGGTGGGGCAAACCGACCGGATTGCGGCGTGCGCCGCCTGCCCGCGCTTCGAGGTCTTCAGTGGTGCCAGGAAATCGATGGCTTGGGCGACGGCCATGGCTTCAATGGCCAGCACGTTGCGCGTGTTTTCGACGATCCGCTTCAGCTTGTTTGCCGCCGTCATGCCCATGGAGACGTAATCTTCTTTGTTGCCGGAGGTCGTAATCGAATCGACCGATGCTGGATGCGCCAGCACTTTGTTTTCGCTGACCAGCGCTGCCGCCGTGACCTGTGGCAACATGAAACCTGAATTCAGGCCCGCATCCTGCGCCAGAAACGGCGGCAAACCCTCGCTGAGCGCGGGATTTACCAGACGCTCGGTTCTTCGCTCGCTGATGCCGGCCAGAGCGCTCAGCGCGATCCCCAGGAAATCCAAAGCAAAGGCGAGTGGCTGACCGTGAAAGTTTCCTCCCTGAGATGACATCGCTTTCGGAATTCTTCGCGTTCGCTACGAAAACCAGCGGGTTGTCGACGGCGGAGTTCGCTTCGATCTCAAACACCATGCGGCAGTGTGCCAGCGTGTCCCGCACTGCGCCGTGCACCTGCGGGATGCAGCGTAGCGAGTAAGCGTCCTGCACGCGGCCGCAGTTGCGGTGGGATTCGCGAATCTGGCTGCCTTCGAGCATCTTGCGCAGATTCGCCGCTGTCTTCATCTGCCCGCTGTGAGGACGCGCTTTATGAATGCGCTCGTCGAAGGCCGTGTCAGTGCCCTTCAGCGCGTCGCAGCACAGTCCACCCAGCACATCGGCGGAATCGACCAGTGTCTCCGCGGCGAGCAGCGCGAGCGTGCCCAAGGCCAGCATGCCTTGCGTTCCGTTGATGAGCGAGATGGATTCTTTCGCTTCCAGAGTCAGCGGTTTAATTTGCGCGCGCTGCAGCGCGTCTCCGCTGGAAATGCGCGCCCCGGCGGCATCGATGCATTCACCCTCGCCGATCAAGACGAGAGCAAGGTGCGCCAGAGGCGCTAAATCGCCGCTGGCCCCCACGCTTCCCTGGGATGGAACGAAAGGCGTAACACCGCGATTCAATAGTTCGCAGAGCGTGTCGATGACAACGGCGCGTACTCCCGAATAACCTTTAGCCAGTGAGTTGGCGCGCAACAGCATCATGGCGCGTGTTTCCGCCACGGAGAGCGGTTCGCCCACCCCCACTGCGTGCGACCGTACCAGGTTGACTTGTAATTCGCGAATCTGGTCGCCAATGATGCGGACATCGCTCAGCTTGCCCACGCCGGTAGTAATCGCGTAAGCCAACTGGTTGCCGGCGACGATCTCGTCAACGACGGCGCGCGCCCGATCCACGGCCTCGCGAGCGTCGGCGGACAAAAGTACCGGGCGACGGTCTTTGATCTGCGCGACTTCGCGTACCGCTTCCAGAGTGAGATCGTTACCGCTTATATGAAGTGCGTTCAAGAGCGTTTTCCGTTCCGTTTTCCCATCGCCGCGCGGAACACATTCAGATATTTTTCAGGCAACGCAGTAATCTTCATATCGGCATTCGTGACAATATGGGTGGTCTCGCCATCGGCCAGCAGCGTGCCATCTTCCGCTCGCCGCAGTTCGTAGCCAAAGTGAATCACTGCATCCCGGACGTTCAACAGTCGCGTCCGCACCAGAATCTCTTCGTCGTAACGTACTGGGGCCCGATAGCGGCATTTAGCCTCAGCCACGGCGATGAAACAGTTATCTTTCGCCTCCATGTCGCGATAGGAAAAGCCCAATTGCCTTAGTAGTTCAACGCGCCCTACTTCAAACCAGATGAAATGGTTGGAGTGATAAACCACTCCCATTTGATCGGTCTCCGCATAGCGCACGCGGAGCCGGGTTTCGTTCGTTGCTTGTTGTCTGGTAGTCATTGTCGGCTCGTCATTTGCCCGTCCACACCGGCTTGCGTTTTTCGAGGAATGAAGCAATTCCTTCGCGGAAGTCGGGGGTGGTGCGGACCGCGGCATTCTCCCGCACCGCGGCCTCGATCTGCACATCTAGTTCGGCGCGCGCATGATCGTTGAGTAACTTCTTGGTAGCCCATAACGAAGCGGGACTGTTCTCCATCAACTGAGCCGCCAACTCTCGCGCCCGGGCTATTAATTTTTCCGGCGCGACGATTTCGTTGATCAATCCCATGCGCGAGGCCTCTTCCGCGCCGATAATCCTCCCGGTGAGCAAGAGATCGCGCGCGTACTTTTCTCCGGTCTGGCGCAGCAGGAAGGTAGAAACGATGGCGGGGACAAAGCCGATGCGTACTTCGGTGTAGCCGAACTTCGCTTCGGGCACAGCGAGGGTGAAGTCGCACAGCAAAGCCAGGCCGGTGCCGCCGGCGATGGCCGCTCCATTCACTGCCGCAATCGTCACCTTGGGAAATTCGTAGAGCGAGCGGAACAACCGGACCATCGTCTCCGAATCTTTCAGGTTCTGCTCGGGCGTGCGGTCGAGCAACGCCTTCAAATTCTCCAAGTCCATTCCCGAGGAGAAAGCTTTCCCCGCGCCGGTCACGATGAGCACAATCGCGTCGGAGTTCTCCACTTCCTTCAGCGCGCGCAGCAGATCATCGATTAATTCAAAGCTGATGGCGTTGCGCTTTTCTGGACGGTTCAGCGTGAGGGTCGCGATGCCGGAATCACATGCGAGTTGGATCGTGTTGTAGTTCATATCTTGCACTGCATATCTACACATTCTGTAACCCAACGCCGCTAATCGTCGCTGATGGAATTCGTGTAGCGCGCTCCCATCTCCGTGGTGGCGCGCAGCAGCGCGTCCACCGGCTTTAGTGGAGGCAACTCCGCGCCACGCTGCCCAAGAGTCTCAATCACTTTCTCAGTGGCGATATTGCCGACCAGCGCATCTTGCGCGAATGGACAGCCTCCTAAGCCGCCGATGGCCGAATCAAAGCGGCGGCAACCGGCATCATAGGCCGCAAGAACCTTCGCCGCGGCATCTTCGGGACGGCTGTGCAGGTGCACACCAATCTCGAGATAATCGTACTTCGCCATCACTGCGCTTACGAGTTCGGAGATCTGTTGTTCAGTAGCCATGCCGACCGTGTCGGCGAGTGAAAGCATGCGCAGGTTGTCGACTTCCATCAGCGAAATGGCCTCGATCACTTCATCCACGTTCCACAGGTCGCCATATGGATTGCCGAATGCCATCGAGATATAGACTACGACGTCGAGGGCGGCGTCATCGGCCTTCTTCTGAATCTTTTCCAGCTCATCGAGCGCGTCTTCGGCGGATTGATTTTGATTCTTGCGCAAAAACGTCTCCGAGATCGAATACGGAAATCCCAGAGTATGGACGGCATGCGTCTCAATGGCGCGCTGGGCGCCTTTTTCGTTGACCACGATTCCGATGATCTCCACGTCATCGGGCGGATCGAGTTCTTTCAATACTTCTTCCGAGTCCGCCATCTGAGGTACAGCTTTCGGTGAGACGAATGAGACCGCGTCGATGTGCTTGAATCCCGCGCTGATCAATGCCTGCAAGTAAGCACGCTTGATATCAGACGGAATCTGTCCCTTCAGGCCCTGCCAGGCATCGCGCGGACACTCGATAAGTTTCACCGACTCGGACATATCAAAACTCGCCGCGGATCACACGGATTCTCACGGATCAAAGCCCTAAGAAGAACAACCTCATAGCACTTTGCTTTCTTCATCTGTGTTGATCCGTGTAAATCCGTGGCTAACCTGTTCTATGTCTGCAACACTCCCACCTTGAACTCCGGCACGTCGGGATTCAGGGCCGCGGCTTCGAGAGCTTGCATGATCGCGTCACGCGTCTCGATGGGATCGATGATCTTGTCGATCCACAGCCGGGCCGCGCCGTAACGCGGGTCGGTCTGCTCGTCGTAACTGCGCTTCACCGATTCGTACAACTCCTTCTTGTCTTCTTCACTCAACTTCGTGCCGCCGCGCTCCAGTTGCTTCACTTTTATCTCAACCAGAGTTCCCGCCGCCGAATCTCCGCTCATCACGGCGTAACGTGCGGTTGGCCAGGCAAAGACAAAGCGCGGATCGAACGCCTTGCCGCACATCGCATAATGTCCCGCGCCGAAGGAACCGCCCACGATCACCGTGATCTTCGGTACGACGGAATTCGACACGGCATTCACCATCTTCGCGCCGGCCTTGATGATGCCGCTCCACTCCGCGTCACGACCTACCATGAAACCGTTGACGTCATGGAAGAAAACCAGCGGAATCAGATTCTGATTACAGTCCATGATGAAGCGTGCGGCTTTCTCCGCGGATTCCGTATAGATCACGCCCCCGAACTCGATTCGCTTGTGGCCTTCGTGATCGACTTGATTGGCGTGCAGCTTTTGATTGGCGACAACACCCACGGCGAAGCCGCCGATGCGCCCGTAGCCGCAGACCAGCGTCTTGCCATATTCCGGTTTGTATTCGTCGAAGCGGCTGCCATCGAGCACGCGCGCCAAAATCTCTTTCATGTCATAGGGGCGTGCGGGCGAAGAGTCGTAAATTCCGTAAATTTCTTCGGCGGCCAGTGCCGGTTCAACGGGTTTCTTTCGATCCCAGGGAGACAGGCGGCGGTATCCCCATTTTTCCACGATGGAGCGAATGCGTTCGAGGCATGCGTGATCGTCTGCTTCGCGGAAATCCACGGTGCCGCTAATGCCCGCGTGCATGGCCGCGCCGCCCAGATCTTCCGCCGAAACTTTCTGGCCGATCGCGGCTTGCACCAGGGCTGGTCCGGCCAGAAACAAGCCGCTGCCGTCGGTCATCAGAACATGATCACACATCACGGGCAGGTAGCCGCCTCCGGCCACGCACATCCCCATAATCGCCGCAGTCTGGGGAATGCCCAGAGCCGACATAACGGCGTTGTTGCGGAAGACGCGGCCGAAATCGTCCGTGTCGGGAAAAACATCTTCCTGCAGCGGCAAGAAAACGCCCGCAGAATCCACCAGATAAATCGTGGGGATATGGTTTTCGATGGCGATGTTCTGGGCGCGAATTACTTTCTTCGAGGTCATCGGGAAGAACGCACCCGCTTTCACCGTGGCGTCGTTCGCAATGATCATCACCATTCTCGTATGGATTCGCGCCAGGCCAGTAATCACGCCCGCGGCTGGCGCTCCGCCCCACTCTTCATACATGCCGTGAGCCGCGTAAACTCCCAGCTCGAAAAACGTTTTGGGGTCTGCCAGCAGATCAATGCGTTCGCGCGCGGTGAGGCGTCCCTTGGCATGCTGGTTTTCGATGGCTTTCGTGCCGCCGCCCTCGCATATTTTCTCGCCTTCGTTCCGCACCTGCGACATAAGATCGGCGAGAAACCGCATATTGGCCTCATACCGGGCCGACGTGGGATCGATTTTCGTCGTTAGGACGTTGGAAGCCTTGGACGGTTGTTCTTGGAGAGTTTCGCTGCGCTCGGCCATGGGTATCAATGAAGAGATCGGACTGTTTACGGTATACCACTCTCGCGGCGGCGCGCAACGGACGCTGGACGGCCAATCCAACTGAGATGCGTTGGGTTCAGAATTGGGTTGATGTGGATTCCACAGAACCGACAAACGGTTCTCTACTGCGGGCCCGAAGCGTCTTGGCCGGAAGAAGAAACTGGCGTGGAACCTGTGGGCGATGTTGGGGTTGGATTGAGCCGCGCACCGGGATCGGCGCTGTGCGATGCGGGAGTTAGCGCTGCCGCCCGCGAGGCGTCCGCGCCCGTCGTCATTGCGCTTTGGGGATTCAGCAGGTGGTCGTGACTCGGACCCAGCCCGAGGCTAATCAGGGCACGCGAATCGGGCACCGTCTTCGATTGCCAGCCGTGGTCGGCCTGGTAGCGCCGCATGGCGTCTTCACTGGCCTGATTCCACGTTTCTGCTGCTTCGCCGCTAAGGTAGTGCTCACGGATCAACGCTTCCTGGATCGCCTGCGCGCGCTCGGGGTCGATCTTCTGCTGGCCTCGTGCGACCGTTTTATGTTTGCCGTTCCTTCGCGCACTTGCCTGCTTCGACTTGCCACTACGGCTCCTGTTGGCGGTAGTTGTTTTCGAACGCGCATTGGCCGTGGAATGCGGTGCAGCGTGCGCTTTAGCCGATAATGTGCCTGCTCCCGCGCTCTTTGACGCGGGCGTGGAGTGATTTTTCGAATTCGTAGTCTTTGCCTGGGTTTGGCTGTCTGTCTTCGAAGGAGTGGCAGCGGACTGCGCCAGCAACGCACGTGGCGTAGGGCCGGCACAAATCAGAGCTAGAGCGTATCCCGCAGCCAACCATCCGCTCCAGATTCTTGCTGAAGACGCTCGTCCCAACCTCTGACCTCCCAGACCTATAAACCGCGGTACCAAACTTCTTTGCCACAAATGCTTCGCGTAGGAAAAATAAGGCCCAACCGAAACCAGCATTGTAATCATCCTCTGCCGAAGGAGGCAATGCCAGTTCCCGTTGGGCTATTCCTTAGGTTACGGAAGTGTACCAGGCAAGAAGATCGTTCCATCCTGGCGCGACGAGCCGCGAGGACGCACAAGGAATACTACGTCCTGGCCGCTCTTTAGGCTCGACTCCACCCTGGAGAAATCTTCTTCGCTGTTTACCGGCTGTTTATTGATTTCGAGAATCACGTCTCCGCGGTTGAGGTTAACGTCCTCAGCGAACGACCCCGGCTTTACGTCCTGTACGATTACACCCTTGCCTGCGGGCATATCCAGCCGCTCAGCCATCTCCGGAGTCAGCTTACGCACCGTGACGCCGAACTTGCTTTGCCTGGGCGTGCTCTCATCGTTGCCACTGTCATCCTCGTTTAACCGTGCGGCAAAGAGTTTCGCGCGGTCCGCAATGGTTACGCTGGTCTCCTGTTGCTTGCCGTTACGCACGAAACCGAGCTGCACTTTCGCTCCCGGCTTACGCGAAGCGATGTCCGCCACCAACTCCGCGCCCTTGCTTACTTTCTTGCCATCGACTGTCGTGATGGTGTCGCCTACTTTCAGTCCAGCCTGGTCAGCCGGACTGCCAGCCACGACGCTTGAGATGGTCACGCCTGATCCGTTGCCATAAACGCGAGCGATCGCCGGATTTTCCACCGAGTCAAACATTATGCCGATGGAACCGCGCGCTACGCGATGTTCAGGCCCGATGAGCTGGTTGTAGACTTGCGCGACCGTATTCGAAGGCAGCGAGAAACCTACGCCCGCGTAGGCGTTGGTCTCGCTCAAAATTGCCGTGTTGATGCCGATGACCTCGCCGTTCATGTTAACCAGTGGGCCGCCAGAGTTGCCTGGGTTAATCGCAGCGTCGGTTTGAATGAACGTCTGGAACTGCCGCCCGGGCACGATATCCCTTCCCTTTGCCGACACAATTCCCGCGGTGACTGTCCCCACTTGGCCGAAGGGGCTGCCGATGGCTAGCACCCAATCGCCGACCTCCATGCTGTCCGAGTTTCCGAGCTTAGCGACGGGCACGGCGCGATCCATGTCAATCTTGATGACAGCGAGATCGGTTTCCTGATCTTCTCCGACGACTTTGGCCTCGTGCTGAACGCCCGGTGGATCGTCCTGCAGGCGCACGCGAATCCGGTCTGCCTTCTCAACCACGTGCCGGTTGGTTACGATGTAGCCCTTGGCATCTACGATCACGCCGGAACCTAGCGAGCGCTCGCGTATGGAGCCATCCCCGCCACCGCCAAACGGGTTATTCTGGCCACCCTGCCCGCCAGGCCCGCCAAAAAAGCGGTTGAAGAAGTCGTCCATCCCACCGCCGCCGTTGTCATCGTCGTCGGGACTCTGCCCACCACGGCGCCGGTGCGGATTCTTTATGGTCGATTCCGTATTAATGTTGACCACACTTGGCCCTAACTGCTTGGCAATCTGCGAAAAGGCGCTGGAAAGCTGCTGCGGCGCTGGCACCGTCAGCGGAGTTGCATCGGAAGACTTCTGACCCTCTTTGCCCTTCACGCCATAAGAAACCACGGTGCCGATCAGAATGCCTAGCGTCAGCGTCGTTACGATGCTGAACGAATATGCCCATCGACGGGTCTTCAGACGCTCCCACGTTTCCCGCGAATCCATATGCCTACTTCCCTCCAGAAACTTAGAACTCCCTATTATACGCGACCGGGAAATCACCAGCCGGGATTACATCAAGACCTGAAACGATTAAGTCACAAGGCGTTAGACGCGCAAATCAGGCTTTTCGTTTTACAGGGGCGGGGGATTGCTGCGGGCCCCGCAGCGCGCCGTCGTACTCAGAGTACTCGTTACTTGCCGTTTAGTGATTCATGGACTGTTCTGCCCCCGACCACTGTACGCAGAACCTTTGTGGTTAGCACTTTTTCGGGGGCGACCGCCGTTAAGTCGCGGTCGAGCACAACAAAATCCGCCAGCATGCCGGGCGCCAGCTTACCCTTCTCTTTTTCTTCGTATTCAGCGAAAGCTGATCCTGTCGTGTAAGCCGCAATAGCTTGATCCATGGAGAGCTTCTGTTCAGGAAAATATTCCTGCTTGCCGTCTTCGCTCTTGCGTGTAACTGCGGAATACAACCCGCGAAACGGCGTTACCGGCTCAACCGGATAATCCGTGCCGAAGGCTAGCGTGACGCCCTCATCCTCAAAGGCCGCCCACGCGTAGGAAGTGGCGGCCCGCTTTGGTCCCAGCCGGTCCTGCGCCCAGCGCATGTCGGTAAGCAGATGACTGGGCTGCATGGAGGCGATCACTCTCAGATTCTTGAAGCGTGTGATTTGTTCTGGTGTTGTGACCTGCGCGTGTTCGACGCGCAGACGAAAATTGTCGCTGCCATTCGGGGCTTTCACTTTCTGCTCGTGTGCGGCTTTTTCGGCTTCGTCAAAGGCATCCAGCGCCATCTGCACGCCCTTGTCGCCAATGGCGTGAAATCCAATCTGGAAGCCCGCCAGAATACGTTCCCTGGCCATTTTGTTCAGGTTGACTGGATCGTAGCGCAGCAAGCCGAAGTTCCTCCGGTCGTCCGTATAAGGCTCCAGCAACCCCGCTGTATGGCCGCCTAGCGAGCCATCCATGAAGGCCTTCAGCATTCCGGTATGCAAAATTGAGTCTGACTGCGGATGCGAGTCGCGCTTTTTCTCCAATTCGTCGATCGAATCATTGAACGGCAGCCATTCGGAGATGCGGACTGTAAGCAAGCCTTCTTTTTCGAGTTCCTCGTAGATCTGAAAGTTCTCCCAATCTGGCGAATAATCCTGCGCCGAAGTGATGCCGTTGGCGATTAAGTCGGCGAGCGCAACTTCTATTCCGCGGCGCCGCTGTTCGCGTGTCGGCTGCGGAATCACCAATCTCACCGCTTGCTGGGCCGTGTCGCGCAGAATTCCAGTAGGCTGCCCGTTCTCATCCTTGTCAATGAGGCCACCCTGGGGATCGCGACTGGCGCTGGTAACGCCGGCCAACTGCAGAGCGCGCGTGTTGGCCACAGCAAGATGCCCGTCCACGCGGTCCAGAAACACGGGATGCCCTGCCGAAATTCCATCCAGGTCCCGGCGGCCGGGCAAAGTCTTGCCTGCCCACAGAGTCTCGTCCCAGCCTCCACCCAAAACCCATTCGTCTGGACCGGCCCTCTCGACCTTTGCTAGCACGCGCTCGCTGAATTCCTTTAGCGACTTGACTCCGGTTAAATCTACGCGTAGCTTCTGCAGACCCGCATCCGCCAGGTGCAGGTGCGCATCGTTGAAACCGGCCATGACAAAGTGTCCACCTAAATCGATGACTTGGGTTTGCGGGTCTTTCAGTTTCTCGATTTCCGCATTCTTACCGACAGCTTGAATTTGATCGCCGCGGACTGCGATCGCCTCTGCGCGCAGGATCGACATTGGCTGCCCATTCGCGCGCACGCCGGTATAAACATTCGCGTGGATGTAAATCACGTCGGCTGCTGACCCCGACTTCTGAGTAAACGCTGACAGGCAAGCTAAGCTTGCCAGTGCAGACAGGGCTACCGCACATCTCAAAGGGACGGAACGGATTCTATCTTTTGGAGGAAATCGCATCAGTTGGGTGGTCCAAAGCTTTAGGGCTGCGAATAAGGGCTTGTCTTGGTGAGGGGCGTTAGCCCCTGAGGTTCCGAATCTCCCCATCCGCCCCCGTTCCGGCCAGCGCGAGCAGCGTCAGCAGAATCCGTTTCAGCCCCAGTTCGCGTCCGTTGCTGTCGAACCACTCCTGCAAGGTGTGAGCGCCGCCGCCCGAACCGCCGCCACCGATGGCAATAGCCTCCAACCCTAACGACAAAGGAATGTTCGCGTCCGTCGAGGCTCGCTGGACCTGTGCCGCATTGTTAAGTTGCGCATCGACCGCGCGTATCACCTGCAGGACCCGGGAGTTTGTCGCCAACTCTCCAGCAGGACGGTTTCCGATGGCGACCACTTCGCAATCCACTCCGGAAGGCCGCTTCTGCACCGGCGAGCGCATCTCGGCTGCCAGGCTTTCGTCCTCTACCGCGCGATTCAGCGCCAGGCGCAAGCTTTGCTCCAGTCGCTCCATCTCGGCCATCGACGTGGACCGGATATCCACCTTCATGCTGGCCGACTCTGGAATCGAATTTACAGAAGTGCCCCCGCGGATGACTCCGATGTTGAATGTGGTCTTCGGGGTCGAAGGCACGGGCATCGCAGTAAACGTGTCGATGGCTCGCGCCAGTATCACAATCGGATTGGGCGCGCCAAAATCACTCCACGAATGTCCCCCGGGACCGCGTACGATCACCTCAAAGCGGCGGCTCCCAAGGGCTTCGGCAACAATCGTGTCCGCGCCGGCGCCGTCGAGCACCACGGTATAGGCAATGGAGTCTTTCCACCGTGGCGTAGAGAAAATGTGCCGCATCCCGCGCAAGTCACCCTCGCCTTCTTCTCCCACATTGCCGATAAACACAAACGGCAGCGCGTGCCGCAGTCGCACGGCGCGCATCAGTGCAGCGAGTGCGAGAATCGCGGTCACGCCCGCACCGTTGTCCGAAACTCCCGGCCCAAATAGCCTGCTGCTCTGTTGCCGAATATTCAGCGGAGTGTTCGCGGGAAACACGGTATCAATGTGCGCACTCAACGCAACGTAGCGCGGTCCAAATCCGGGATGCACGCCGAACACATTGCCCACATCGTCAATGCGGACATCATCGAGGCCAACCTCGCGAAAGCGCTCGGCCAGCCATGCCCCGCGTGCCGACTCGCCAAACGGAGGCGCCGCGATCCTCGCCATTTCCATCTGCCACTGGGCAAATTGCGCCTCTTGGGTGCGCAGCCAGTTGAATGCCGAGCGCACCTCCGGCAATGCCGCCAGCCGAGCCACTTCCTGCTGCACCGCAGCAGCAATCTCCGGCAGGTCCGTACGTGGGGAAGAGGGGCTCATGCGAATAATTGCGTTCATCTTACAACGTATGGAACGGAAAATGGGTTGGGTTACTTTGCGCGCAATTCAACGGCAGCCACCAGTTTCCTTGTCACAGGGACATCAATCCCATGATGCGCAGCGCCGCGGAGTATCGGCCCCGCAATCGCATCAAGTTCCGGTGGGTTGTGTCTTTCAACGTCCTTCTGCATCGAGCTGCGCATGTTGCCAGGCATCTTCATTACTCCAGCGATCACAGCCTCCGCATCAACTTTCGCGCCCTCGGCAAGGGCCACGGCACAAACCTCTCGTAGGCAGTCCAGTCCCAGTTCCCTCCACTCGGGATCGGCAAGGATCTCGCCCGTAGTCTTATCCGCCGCCGTTGTGGACAAAGCAAACGGGGCCAGAAACACCAGCTTCCCCCACATCAGGGTTGGCTCGTTGTCGATGAAGCGGCATTCAAAGCCAAGTTCCTGAAGTTGATTGATGGTGCTACTAAGCACCGGCTTTCCGGCGGATAACACATTGAGGCGGGCGAAAGGGGATCGATGAACAATGTGTCCAGGACTGACACGCTCGGTCTCAACCGCAATCGTGGCGGGAATCACGCGGTCTGAGCCGTACCTCGCTCGGAGCAGAGAGACATGATCGATGCCGTTGAGCAGTGGAACGATCCCCCGGACAGTCTCAGGATTTTTGAGAGCGCCGAGTGCTGCCTCCATCTGCGTGGCCTTCACGGTAAGCCAGAGCACATCGATCGGAGGAACTTCCGCAACCACCGCAACATTGACTTCGAAGTTGCCGAATGCACTCTCCAGTCGGAGTGTATGGGGATACTGCGCGAGCGTTTCAGGCCGAACTACAAGAGTGACGGAATCTCCCAAGTGCGCCAGACAAGCGCCGATCAGGCCACCAACACCACCGGCTCCGAGAATCGCATGTTTCATTGGACTCGAATTTGTTTCAGACATGAAGCTTTGATTCGCGCCGCTTCAGGTTTGCTTCACGGTCGCAGGTAAGCATTCCACAATCTCAGCGTCACTCAGTGTGTGATCGCTAGCTTTGGCGCGCTGGTAGATCCGGTCGACCAACTCGTCGCTTGCCGGGATGCCTCGCCGCTCCAGCCAGAAGAGCACATTCGACTTGCCGCTCATGGGCCCGATATCGATGATCTGCTCCAGCCCGAACACATGCGAGGGTACGCCGGAATAAACGGTATTGGCGAGCACGACATCGTTCTTGTGATAGGCCTTAATAATGGCCGCCGCGTGTACACCCGTGGCGGTGCGAAAAGCGTCGTCGCCCACCACCGGATAATTCGCCGGAATCGGAACTCCTGTCGCCCGCGAAACCGCCTGGCAATAGTGTTTCAGCTTGGTGAGGTCCTGGTCGTCCCACGGCGCAATGCCCATCAGCTTCAAGTTCACCAGCATCTGATCGATTTGCGTATTGCCCACGCGCTCGCCCAAGCCGATGGCGCAGCCGTGAACGCAATTTGCTCCGGCAATTACCGCAGCCATTGAATTGGCAATTGCCAAGCCGCGATCGCTGTGCCCGTGCCAGTCCACGCGAATCTTTTCTCCGGAGGGCTTCACCACCTCTTCGATCACAAAACGTACCAGCGCCAGAGCGCCCATGGGCGTGGCGTGGCCGGCAGTGTCGCAGATTACGATTGCCCGCGCCCCGCAACTAACGGCCGCCGAATAGAGCCGCTTCACCGTCTCGGGATCGCAGCGGCTTGTGTCCTCGGTGACGTACATGGAGTCGAGGCCGAGCGAAACTGCATACTTCACAGCCTTCTCGGTGGTCTGCAAAAGGAAATCGTCGGTCCAGCCTTCCGTAAAGCGGCGAATCGGACTTGAGCCAATAAAAGTTGCGGCCTCGATGCGCAGCCCCGTTTTTTGCACGATCTCAGCAATGGGGCGAATATCGTTCTCATGAGTCCGCGCCGCGCAGTTGGCGCGAATCTTCATTTTGTGTGCGACGATCTCCCGCGCCAGCGCCGTTACATGCTCGACCGCCCGCGCTCCCGCACCCGGCAATCCAAGATCGAGAGAGTCGATTCCCAACGCCTCCATCAGATGAAGAATCTCAATTTTTTCTGGAATCGAGGGATCGCGCACCGATGGCGACTGCAAGCCATCGCGCAGGCTCTCGTCATTGAGGAGCACCGGTCCGGGTGGCTTCAAACCCGGCGGATGGTTTTTGTTCCAGTCGTAAATGAGTTCGGAAGTGTTCATGGAAGTTGCTAGTACCCAGTACCTAGTACCGAGCAAACCCGCACTTCCGGTGGCTCGCTACCAAGTACTGGGTACCAGGTACTAGGTACTACTTGTCTTTCGGCGGCAGAGTAAGCCCGAAGACCGAAATCATTCCCTGTCCGGCAACGTTGATTTTCGCTTCCGCGGGATTCGGTAGATATAGCGTCTGACAATGCTCGCAACGGTAGACTTCGGCGTCCGGTCCCCAAGCCTTTTCCGCGTCGCCGCACGCCTGCTCGACGACGTCGGTTGTGTAGAACCAGCGCTTCAAATGTCCGCCACAGAATTTGCCTTTCTCGTTTTTCTCGTTGCAAGCTCGCTGTCCCGCCTTCTTGATCTTCACTTTATGATGAGGAAGCTGCGCAGGAGTTTGCGTGCCTGCATTTGCAATTTCGCCGGTCGCCAAAGTACTTACCCTCGTTCTTGCGGCGCCAACGCCGCCGGATTCGGCTCCACGAGCGCCATTGTACTCGAAGCGGAAGGCGAGCCAAAGCCGCCATGTCGTATGCTAGGCCTAATATCGAGAGCGACAATCCAGTTCAAACTGAGGTCTTAATGTACTGCAAGCCCGATTTCAAGCCCGATTCCAAGCCTGATTCAAGGATAAGAATTTTCCGGCGCAACGCGGCAATTTTTGTCACGCTCGGGTTTCTTCTCGGCGCGACCAGCGCTCAGACGCCGCATGCGAAAAGTAGCGCTGAGGCCAGCGTGCAACAGGAGTTGGTGCGCACTGAGAATGGCTTTTTCGAAGCGTGGAAAACCAAAGACCAAGCCTACTTCCGCGAACACATGCTGGAGAACGGAATTTTCTGGAGTGACGCGGGCACCCTCTCCCGGGATCAACAGCTCGCGCAGCAGCAAGCATCCGCAAAAGTCTGCACCGTGGAAGGCTACGGCCTCTCGGACTTCGGCGCGCTTCCGCTGGCTGCCGGCGCATATCTCCTCACTTACAAGGCCGAAGAGTATGCCACTTGCAACGGAGAGAAGGCCCCCGTCCATATAAACGGCAGTTCTATCTATGTCTTCAAGGCTGGACGCTGGCAAGCCATTTACCGGGCGGAAGTTGCACTGAAGAATCCTGGTTAGTCGCAATCTGGTTAGTCACAATCTGTTAATCATAATCGGGTTAGTCAAAGCCTGGTGAGTCGCAATTTGGACAATTGCAAATTAATTCTTAGTCCTGATTTCGATACGCCAGGCTCATAGTCGCTTGCTTCTCACAATACCGGCCGCGCGCAGTGCTCCGCCGAGCCGCTCTCCCAATCCTCGCGCAAACTGGAAATCGATGAACCCTTTCATCTGCAGTGCGAAACTTGCGCCGTAGTTATACCACCACACTTTCTTCATTCCGTGCATGCGGTCTGAATCCAAGTATTTCAGCTGGACCATCTCTTCCAGCCCGAACCGTCCATGGGCGCGGCCCACGCCGCTCGCTTTCCTGCCGCCGTGCGGGGCCTCACTGATGCCGAAACACGAAACCAGATCGTTCACCATGACCGTGCCCGCTTGAATGCGTCGTGCCAACCGGTCGCCGCGGTCGGGGTTGCGAGTCCAGACACTCGCCGCCAGGCCATAGTCCGAGTCATTGGCCAGATGAACTGCTTCTTCGTCGCTGTCGAATGCCATGACCGGCAACACTGGACCGAATGTTTCCTCGCGCATGATACGCATCTGATGCGTGACGTCAGCCAACACTGTAGGTTGGTAGAAATTCGGCCCTAGTTCTGGAAGGCGAGAGCCGCCAGCCAGAACCCGCGCTCCGCGCGTGACAGCGTCTACCACATGAGATTCGACAATGTGCAATTGGCGCTGGTGGATCATCGGCCCCACATCGGTGTTGTGGAGCAGGCCGTGGTTCACAATTAGTTTCTTCGTCTTTTCCGCGCACGCGTTCAAGAAGTCCTGGTACAAGCTTCGATGCACATAGCAGCGCTCCACCGAGAGGCAAGTCTGCCCGGCATTGACGAAGGCTCCCCAGACCGCAGCACTCGAGGCTACGTCAACATCGGCATCGTCGAGCACCAGCATAGGGTCTTTACCACCCAACTCCAGTACCAGGGGGAGTAGTCGTTCAGCCGCGGCTGCTGCAATCCGCTTGCCTGTGGCCACACTGCCGGTGAATATCAGTTTGTCGATTGGAGAATTCGTCAGCGCGGATCCCGTCACTCCGTCGCCCACCACGACCTGAAAAACGTCTCGCGGCACGCCCGACGCGTGCAACAGCGACTCGAGCTCCAGTGCGACGAGAGAGGTAAACTCCGAAGGCTTAAGCACTACGGCATTACCAGCCACCAGGGCAGCGAGCGTTTCGGTCGCGGGAATCGAAAACGGATAGTTCCACGGCGAAATGATTCCAATCACACCGTAGGGCTCACGCACCAACCGCCCGCTCTTGAGCTTAGCAACCAGATTGCCGTGCGGTATCGGTTCGTCGCGCAGCAAGCGATACGCGTTATCGATCAGGAACCGTGCCGCATCGAGGACAATCAGCACCTCGGTGGTCAGAGCTTCGGCCACAGGCTTTCCTGCCTCTCGGGCGATGGCAGTGGCGATCTCTGATTTTTTCTCTGCGAGCCTGCGCTGAAACTCCCTCAACACCGTGATTCGGTTGCCGACGCTGATTGCACCCCATGCAATCTGCGCCGCGCGCGCCCTCGCGATCGCCATGCGAATTTCGCTATCATCCGCGCATTCCAATTCGCGCAGAAGTTCGCCAGTCGCGGGATTTACCGAGACGACCTTGCGTGCTGCGATTTGTAGGTCAGTGCCCATACTCCACGTTTACGAGGTACAGCCCGCTAGCCGGCGCGGTTGCTCCCGCGGCCGACCGATCTCGCGCGTTTAGAATCCGCGTAACGTCATCGGCTTGCCACGTTCCTTTGCCCACTAGGATAAACGTTCCGACTAGATTTCTCATCATGTGATGCAGAAAGCCTGATCCCTTCACGGTGTAGAGCAATTCGTCTCCCTCACGCTCCCAGCGCGACAAAAAAATGCGCCGTAGATTCGACCGCGCGGTTTCTTCGCATCCGCGCTCGGGGTCCACGGCCGCAAACGAAGTGAAATCATGCTCACCTTCCATCAGGGGCGCGGCATGTCGCATTGCATCCTCATCCAGCGGATACGGATAATGCCATACGTACTTCGCCAGAAATGGTGGGCAGATCGCCGCTCGATAAATCCGGTACCGGTAAGTCTTGGCCCGGGCCGATCGTCGCGCGTGAAAATCCGCGGACGCCTCCTCGACTGCGAGAGCCCGCACTGACGCGGGCAGCGCATCGTTCAGAGCCTTCACGAAATTTGCTACGGGTACGGAAGACTCCGTGACAAATGTCACAACCTGGGCCAGCGCGTGCACGCCTGCATCCGTCCGCCCCGAGCCCTGCGGCAATACCTTTTCTCCGGTGATTCGTCCAATGGCTGAGGCTAGTACGCCTTGCACGGTTACTGCATCGGGCTGCACCTGCCAGCCGGCGAAATCCGATCCGTCATAGGAGAGAATCAGTTTGAGATTGCGCATGCGATCTTTCGAGTCCAACAGTCGCGCCGACTCATCCAAATCCTTTCATTTGTGGAGGCTTCCCGGCGGAGAGAGGCATGTAGCTCAGATATACTAATGCGTTTGAATCTCTCCTCGGAAATGAAATCTTTGATCCGGACGGCTCTCCGCACGCCAGAGAGCTGGATTAAGTGAATCGATTTGCCGGTGGAGTTCTTGTAACGCTTGTCTGGATCTTCATTTGAAGGAATCAGGTTTTCAAGGAACCCGGAGGCTGCTCTCTGCGTACCAACGTCTGAGTAGAATTTTCATTTTTGGCTTTCTCGGGTTTGTAACCAAAGTCCTTGCTGCAAGGTTCTAATGAACGGAGATGAGTAGATGCTATTGCCATGTTTACGCTCAGTCACGCGTGTGATCGTTGCCAACGTTTTGCTCTCGACGCTGACCCTCGCTGCTTGGGGACAGGAGCCGCCCGCCGCACCCACACCGCAGAATACTCCGGAGACGCGGCCGGTTCCGATCTTGGACTACACCAAGCCGGTGACCCATTTTCCCAACCCGGTTGGCCCCTATACGCCGCGGCATGTGGCCCCTCCTAATCTCGCGAATACTGCACGTATCGATTCGCTGATGCACGATGGCAAGCTCTACCTGTCTCTCAACGATGCCATTGCGCTGGCGCTCGAGAATAATTTGGACGTAGCGATCGCCCGCTACAATTTGAACATTGCCGACACAGACGTGTTGCGGGCCAAAGCAGGCGCATCAATCCTGGGCATAAACGCCGGAGTGATTCAAAATACTCCTGGCGGCGGCGTGGGCGGCATTGGTGCGACCGCCGGCGCTTCCACGGGCGGCACCAGCTTGGGTG
The DNA here is from genome assembly GCA_963717205.1 of uncultured Acidobacteriota bacterium. GTDB lineage: Bacteria > Acidobacteriota > Terriglobia > Terriglobales > Acidobacteriaceae > Sulfotelmatobacter. The sequence goes on from CAVQVP010000007.1 coordinate 635,433, forward strand.
CGGGCGGGATCGGCGCCGGTACCAACGGCCTTGTCAGTTCCACATTAGGGCTTGGGCCGAACATCACCAGCTTTGATCCGGTGGTTACGGCCACTCTCCAGGAGGATCACCTGGAGAGTGTGTCGTCGAGCTTGTTCAATGGGGTGCCGATTCTCGCACAGAACACAGGCACCGTGAATTTCAACTATACCCAGGGTTTTGATTGGGGCACCAATCTGCAAGTTGGATTCAGCAACAGCCGCGCTACTTCCAACGTTCCTTTTAACACGTACAGCCCGCTTATTAATTCTTCGCTCCGCTTGCAGGTTACGCAGCATCTGCTTCAGGGGCTGGGGTTCCCGGCGAACTCTCGCTTCATTCACATCGCAAAGAATAACCGCGAACTCTCTGACGTGGCCTTCCGACTGCAAATCATAGACTCGGTGGATCAGATCGAAAACATTTACTGGGACTTGGTCTACGCCTACGAGAATGCCCGGGTGCAGAACGAATCGCTGGCCTTTGCCCAGAAGACCCTGTCGGATACCAAGAAGCAGGTCGAAATCGGAAGCCTCGCCCCGATCGAAGTTGTCCGCGCTCAAAGCACAGTGGCTCAGGATCAGCAGCTCGTCACCCAGGCGCAGACCAATCTCCAGTTAGAGCAGTTGCTGACGAAGAACGCGCTGACTCGCACATTAAAGGATCAAACCCTGGCAACTGCCGAGGTGATTCCAACTTCCACGATCGACGTTCCCGCGCAGGAAGAGGTTATTCCCACCCAGGATCTGGTCAACGATGCTCTCCGTCATCGCGCCGAACTGGTTGAATCGCGAATCGATCTGAACAGCCGCGATTACAGTAACAAGGCGGTGCGGAGCGCTCTGTTGCCCACGTTGGATGCATTCGCTTACTATGCCGGATCAGGTCTTGGGGGCTCACAGAATCCGTCCAACCTCTGCGCAAACCAGACGCCAGAGCAACTCTTGCTGGGTTTCTGCGCGGGTCCGAATGTTCGCAACCCTGCCGAAACGATTCCTATCGTCGCATCCACCAGCATCGGCGGCACATGGAACCAACTTGTCAACTCTACCGCGCCGGACAAAGGGGTCGGTCTTTCCCTCAACATCCCCCTGCGCAACCGTGCCGGCCAAGCTGTGCAAATTCGATCGGAACTGGAATATCGCCAGGCCCAGATGCGTTTGCAGCAGATCGAAAACCAGGTCGGCATCGAGGTTCGCAACGCGCAATATGCCGTGCAGCAAAACCGCGCCAGCGTAGACTCCGCTAAAGCTGCCCTGGATCTGGCGCGGCAGTCGCTCGACGCTGAACAAAAGAAATATCAGTTCGGAACTTCGACCACAACTCTGGTTCTGCAATACGAGAGCCAGTTGGCCACCGCCGAATCCACTCTGGTGAATGCAACTGTCGCTTATGAGAAGTCGCGTATCGAGCTGGACCGCGCTACCGGCTCACTGCTCGATCACAACGGCATCAGCGTCGACGACGCTGCTCGCGGCCATGTTACCCGCCTGCCGAATGTACCCTACATTACCCCGCGCAAGGATCTGCCATCGGTGTCCCAGCCGGCACCCCAGGCAAATTCGCAGCAGCAGTGACCGCTCGGGCCTTGGACCTCCGACTTCGGATTTTCGCGTTAGACTCTCTAACGCCGACAAAGACTGACGTCTGACGCCCAAAGTCCGAGGTCCGATGGCGGCTGTCGAACAATTCTTTACAATCTGCGCCCGCGCCCGCCGCTTAGTCCCGCTAAGATGGAATCACGCTTCTATGTTTTCCGCATGCTTTCAAAATCTATTTTGTATCTTGAAACTGGTGCACGACCGCTCTAACTCCAGGAGACAAATCATGTTTTTGCCTTCGCCACGAATCGCGGCGGCCATCAAGCCGGCCGCATTGCTGTTGACGGCGTTTGCCTTCGTCGTTGGTCCGCAGCCGCAACTATTTTTGCGGGCGCAGGAGGTCCCTGCTGCACCTGCGCCGCAGGCCGCTCCGGTTCCGGCACAGCCGCAGCTGGTCCACTTGCAGGACTACTCGAAGCCACCCTCGGCCTTTCCCCATATCCTGCAACCCTACCGGCCGCAAGAGTTGCCTCAGCCAAATCTGAGCAACTCGCCGCGGATCGACTCGCTCATGCACGATGGGAAAATTTATCTTTCGATGGACGACGCGGTCGCACTTACCCTTGAGAACAACCTTGACCTTGATATCGCCCGGTACAATCTCAACATTGCCGACACGGATTATCTGCGTGCCAAGTCTGGCGCCAACATTCTCGGCGTCAACGCTGGTATTGTGCAGAACACTCCTGGCGGCGGAGTCGGCGGCCTTGGAGGAACTGTCGGTTCAGGCGCCGGCGGTACTACGGTTGCCGCCAGCGGCATCGGCACAGGCACCAACGGGTTGGTCAGCTCTACGCTCGGCATCGGCTCATCCATCACCAGCTTTGATCCAGTTGTCACAAGCACATTACAGCTCGATAAAAACAACACTGAATCCACCAGCGCTCTCAGCCCGGTGCCCGTCCTAGCACAGAATACCTATACTGCTGATGTCGCCTACACACAGGGCTTTCAGTGGGGGACGACCCTGGCCGTCGGTTTCAATAACACTCACGTTAGTACTAATAGCCCCACCAGTTTGCTGACCCCAGACTTAGGCTCGAACTTCCAGTTCAAGATTACGCAAAACCTTCTGCAGGGCTTCGGTTCGCTTCCCAACCTGCGATTCGTTCGCATCGCCAGGAACAATCGCGAGATCTCTGATGTAGCCTTCCGCCTGCAAATCATCACCACAGTCGATCAGATCGAAGACATGTACTGGGACCTGGTGTACGCCTACGAAAACGTGCGCGTGCAAGAGGAGGCGCTGACTTATGCGCAGAAGGCGCTGGACGATTCGAAGCAGCAGGCCAAGGTGGGCACTGCCCCGCCTATTCAGGTCGTGAGCGCGCAGAGCACGGTGGCAACCGATCAGCAAAACTTGATTCTGGCGCAAAACAATTTGCAACTGCAGGCGTTGCTGATGAAAAACGCCGTTAGCCGCAGCGTCGAGGATCCGGCGTTCGCGGAGGCCGACGTGATTCCAACGTCCACGATGCTGATTCCGCGGGAAGACCTTGTCATCCCCACGCAAGATCTGATCAATCAGGCTCTTGATCACCGTGCCGAACTGGTGGAGTCGCGCATCGATCTCAATTCGCGTGATCTCAGCAGTAAGGCAGTTCGCAACGCTCTACTGCCATCGCTCGATGCATTTGCTTATTACGGTGGATCAGGGGTTGGCGGAGTGGTAAACCCAGCGATTCCGAATTGCGCGAACACAAGCAGCACTTTCTGTTTTAACCCTGCGAAAGCGCCCCCGCCGTTCCAGACAGCAACATCGGTCGGCTATGGCGGTACGCTGAACCAGCTCGTGAACTCGACCGCTCCCGATAAAGGCGTCGGCTTGACGCTGAACATACCGCTACGCAATCGCGAAGCGCAGGCCAATCAGGTACGCGCGGAACTGGAGTACCGCCAGGCGCAAGTGCGGCTTCACCAGCTCGAAAACCAGGTTCGCATCGAAGTGCGCAACGCGCAATTCGATGTGAAGCAAAACCTGGTCGCAGTGCAGGCGGCGCAGTATGCGGTCGATTTTGCCCGCCAGACGCTCGATGCCGATCAACAAAAGTTAAGAGTCGGCCTTACGACGACTACCGCGATCTTACAGGATGCCTCAACGCTCACCACTTCCGAATCGAATCTGGTTTCGGCTAAAGCGGCCTACGAGAAATCGCGCGTGGAACTCGACCGCGCCACCGGATTGCTGCTCGATCATTCGGGCATCAATGTCACCGACGCCACGCGCGGACAGGTCACCCACCTTCCGAAAGTACCGGACGTAGCCCCGCGGCAGGATGTTCTTCCAGGAGAACATCCAACGCCATCCTCACCGCCAATTGGCCTGCACTAGGTTTAGACCGCGGAAGAGAGAAAGGAGAGCCTGTGATCGGTAGTGGAGACGCGCGAATTAGTCGAGCTAACCAATTGCTTCTAAGAGCCTGATAAACTCGCCCGTGATGCAACGAATGAACCTTCCTGCCATTCCTCGATCTGTTTGGTGGATGGTGCTACTGTCGTTTGTTCTACAAGTGGCATCGATCGCAGCATTTCACCAATATCGAATGCGCCCGGGAGAGGATAACTTCGGCTTTGGTTTTGAGATGGGCCGCGTTGGTCGCTCCATCGCCCTGGGTCAAGGGTTCAGTAATCCTTACGGAGGAAAGACAGGCCCGAGCGCCTGGGAGCCGCCGCTTTATCCATACCTGATTGGCGGAGTATTCAAACTTTTCGGCGTTTACAGTTACGCTTCAGCGTGGGTCTTGCTGTCGATCAATAGCCTGTTCGCCTCGCTCACCACGATTCCTGTTTTCCTGATTGCGCACCGAACCTTTGGCTCTCGCGTCGCCATCTGGTCGGCGCGAGTGTGGGCACTCAATCCTTATGTATGGTACTGGTCGATCCATTGGATATGGGACACAACGTTTACTCCCCTCGTGCTCTCGCTAATCTTTCTGCTCTCGTTGGAGATGGAACAGCGAGCAGACTGGCTCGGGTGGGTGCTCTTCGGAGCGCTTTGGGCGGTTGGGGGACTGGCGAATCCATCGATGCTCGCGTTTTTGCCATTGTGCGGCCTCTGGATTTGGTGGCGGAGATACCGTCGTGGCTTAACGTCGCTGGGCGTCGTCGCGCTTTCCTCAATCGTTTTCTTTCTCTTTCTATCGCCCTGGCTGATTCGGAATTATGAGATCTTCGGGCGCTTCGTGTTTATCCGCGATGATTTCGGGTTACAGTTTCGTCTCGGCAACAACACGTTCGCCGACGGTATGCTGATCGCTACCCTGCAACCGAATCTCAACCAACCAGAGTTTGAAAAGTTCCAGCGTATGGGCGAGCTGGCTTACGAAGCCAATTGCAGGCGGCTGGCGTTCGATTGGATCCGCAAGCATCCGGGCCGATTCGCGATAATCAGCATGAAGCGCTTTTTCTACTATTGGAATGGCGTGCCGCGACCCACCGACAGCCTGGCACCGTGGGATTTTCGCAGCTCGCTGTTCCTGGCCTCGTCTGTGCTGGCGATCTGGGGATTGGTTCGAGCACTACGGCAAAAGCGGCCCGGGGCATGGCTTTTCGCAGGACTTGTTTTGACGTATCCCACGGTTTATTACTTCGTGTTTCCGCATGCGCGCTATCGCCATCCCATCGAACCGGAGTTATTTATCCTGGCGGTGTTCTTGCTTTGCGAAGTTCGCAGCGGTAGAGCTGCAGAGGTATCGTTGATCGCGGATTGCTGATTGAACAACTGGCTGGTTGAACAACTGATTGAGCGCGGGTTTCAATCATTCGTTCGGAATCAACAACTAGCAACTCATATATTCTCATGACTCTTTCGGTAGCCATCGTTAGCTTAAACGAAGAAGCAAACCTCGGCCGTACTCTGGAAAGTGTGAAATGGGCGGATGAGATTGTGGTGGTAGACTCCGGATCGACCGACCGCACATGCGATATCGCTCGCCAATACGGCGCGAGGGTCGTGGTCGAGCCTTGGCGAGGTTATGCGGCACAGAAGAATTTCGCGATCGAGCACTGTACCAAAGCCTGGGTTCTGTCGCTGGACGCGGATGAGGAAATCAGCTCTGGACTCGCGCAGGAAATGCAAATTGCAATCTCGGACCCGAATGCGCGGGACGGCTACCGGATGCCGCGGCTCAATCTTTTTCTGGGACGCGGAATTCGGCACGGGGGCTTCTACCCCGATCCTAAGCTGAGACTCTTCCGGCGAGGAATGGGATTCGTCACGGGACGCGATCCGCATGATCGCATCGAGCTGAAAAATGTTCCGAAGGACTGCATCGGCCGCTTTCAGAATCCCATGATCCACCATACCTATCCGACCCTCTATCAATACCTCGAACACATGAACCGATACTCGACGGTATGGAACGAAGTGCAAGGCGCGAAGCCCCAAAGGTTCAGCATCAATGCCATTGTTCTGCGCCCGCTGGCGACATTCATCTATAACTACTTTATTCGTTTGGGATTTCTCGATGGCCGCGAAGGTCTGCTGCTGCACATGTATCACGCCGGCTATGTCTCATGGAAATATGCCAAGGCGTGGGAGCTTTCGCGTAGGCCGCAATCGTGAATCATCTGAATACTGACCGACCGGTCGTTACGAGGGGTTTGCGTGTGCCTTGCCTGGTGCAGTGTGGTTGCCTATCATCGAAATAGACCACTGGGGTGCTTATGCCGGAGAAGAAGTCATCCAAGCCGCAAGTTGCCGATAGTCCTCTCGCCGACGTTTTCGAAAACCGTCATCCATCCGCCGCCGAAAAAAAGTGGGCGGAGAAGACGCTCGCGCCCACGCTCGAAAAAAATCCCGAGCGGCCAATTGGCGCCGCCAGCGGCGTAAATCTTGATGACCATGGCAACGCCCGTTTCACAACGATTTCCGGCGTCCCGGTGCGACGCCTCTACACGCAGGCTGATCTTCCCGAAGATTGGAGTGCGGAGAAATATCTTGGATATCCGGGCACGCCGCCATTCACCCGCGGCATTCATGCGACCGGATATCGCGGCAAGCTTTATACCATGCGGCAATTCTCCGGATTTGCCTCACCCGAGGAAACCAATCAGCGCTACAAGTATTTGCTGGAGCATGGCGGCGGCGGCCTCTCCGTTGCATTCGATTTGCCCACGCTGATGGGTTACGACTCCGATCATCCCGCGAGCGAAGGCGAAGTAGGGAAGTGCGGCGTTGCCATTGATTCGCTGGAAGACATGGAAATTCTTTTCGGAGGCATCGACCTCGAAAAAACTACGGTCTCAATGACGATCAATTCTCCCGCGTCCGTGCTCTGGGCAATGTACCTGGTGGTGGCCGAGAAGCAAGGCGCGGACTGGAAAAAAATTTCGGGAACGGTTCAGAACGACATCCTCAAGGAATATATCGCGCAGAAGGAATACATCTATCCGCCGGCACCGTCGATGCGCCTGGTGGTTGATACCTTTGAGTTCGGATCAAAGTTCACACCGCGCTTCAACACGATCTCAATTAGCGGATACCACATTCGCGAGGCAGGATCGACAGCGTTGCAGGAACTGGCGTTCACTTTATACGACGGCATCGAGTACGTGGAGTGGGCGCTGCGACGAGGACTCGATGTGGACGATTTTGGTCCGCGGCTCAGCTTCTTTTTCAACGCGCACAACGACTTCTTCGAAGAGATCGCCAAGTACCGCGCAGCCCGTAAAATTTGGGGCCAGGTAATGAGAGATCGTTTCGGCGCGAAAAATCAGCGCACGTGGCTGATGCGCTTTCACACGCAGACGGCTGGAGTGTCGCTGCCGGCGCAGCAACCCATGAACAACATTGCGCGCGTGGCGCTGCAGGCGTTGGCCGCGGTGCTCGGGGGGACGCAGTCGCTGCACTGCGACTCCTACGATGAGGCTCTGGCGCTGCCGACGGAAGAAGCGGCCCGGATTGCACTGCGTACCCAGCAGATTATTGCCTATGAATCCGGCGTGGCGCACACAGTTGATCCCTTGGGCGGCTCTTATTTTCTGGAAACCCTAACGTTGCAAATGGAAAAAGGCGCCTTCGACTACTTCGGAAAGCTCGACGCCATGGGCGGCATGGTGAAGGCCATCGAGCGCGGTTATCCCCAGAAAGAAATCGCCGAGGCTTCCTACCAGTACCAGCGTGCCGCAGAAGCGAAGGAGAAAATAATCGTGGGGGTGAACGAATTCGAAATCGAGGAAGAATCGCCGCACATTCTTTATATCGACGAGAGCGTCGCACGGCAACAGTCTGCCAAATTGAAGGCGTTGCGGGCTCGGCGTTCGAATGAGGAAGTGCGGCGCAGTCTCGACGCGTTAAGGAATGCAGCGGGGCAGGAATCGAAGGCAGGTGTTGACGGCAGCGTCTCTTCTGCCAACACGATGCCCTACATAGTAGACGCCGTGCGCGCATACGCGACGGTCGGCGAGATTTGCGAGGCTCTGCGCGATGTGTATGGGACCTATACGGAAGTGAGTATCACCTAGCAAGTGCGACAGTCCTGCTTAGATTAGCCAAAATGGGAAGCGAGCGGACTCTTTTTTGGGGACGACAAGATTGAGATATGTTTCCGGTCTATGATTGAGGTCGTCGCTTGTGACCTCAAATGAAGAAACGAAGAGCCACACTCCTCAGGATGCCGAAGCGGCTCCTAACACCGGCTTACGCTGTAGAATCCCGCGTCTTATTTCTGCGTCATCATAGGGTGATCCTGGACGCTGACATTGCCGAACTCTATGGCGTTCCAGTAAAGCGCCTCAACGAGCAAGTGAAACGCAATCAGGAACGCTTTCCTTCCGATTTCATGTTCCAGCTAACCGAGAAAGAACATGCCTCTTTGAGGTCGCAAATTGCGACCTCAATCAAAAGCCGCGGTGGGCGCCGTTATCGGCCGTATGCGTTCACCGAGCATGGGGCAATCATGGCCGCGACTGTGCTCAATTCGGACCGAGCAGTTCAGATGAGTGTTTTTGTCGTGCGCGCGTTTGTGCGACTGCGGGAGATGCTCGCGACGAATCGTCGTCTTGCTGGGAAGATCGACGAGTTGGAGAATCGTTTGGACACACACGATTCGGTAATTGGAGAACTGATCGAAGCCATCAAGGAGCTTATGACGCCCCAGGAGCCGTCACGGGTCCGCATCGGATTCCAGCTCCCGGTGGGGAAGGTTAAGCGGTGATGCCGGGCTCCGACAAGGTTAAGAGAATCAAATACGTCCCGAGTGTTTCCATGTCTGCCTGACCCGTCCTTCGCCAGACAGTGCTCTCTAAGTGTCTCAGCCCAAGTCGTCTGGGTGCGCTCTGCGAAACCCGGCCGCATTGCAGATGTGCTGGAGGGATGGCTGTCACCGTTGCATTCGTTGCACTTCGTCCCTTCACGAATGTTGTGGTAAAGATAGTAAGTCCATGCGAAGAGCTGTTACCCATCTGAAGAAATCCGATCCCGTCATCCGGTCGATCATCGAACGGATCGGGCCGTACCGCATGCAGTTCAACCCGCCTGAGTTCCACACTCTGGGTGAGGCAATTGTCTATCAGCAACTGAACGGCAAGGCTGCAGAGACGATCTTCGAACGCTTTACCGCGCTGGCGGGGGAACCGCTGACGCCTGAGGGCATTCTGAAACTCAGCCCGGAACAGATGCGCGGCGCGGGACTGTCGAAGCAAAAATCGTCCTATCTCACAGATTTGGCTGCAAAAACGGCTGCCGGTCTGCTGGATTTCACGCGGCTGCCGAAATTACCCGATGAAGAAGTCATCGCGCATCTGACGCAAGTGAAAGGAATCGGAGTGTGGACGGCGCAGATGTTTCTGATGTTCGCGCTCAAACGCGAAAATGTTCTGCCGACGGGGGACTTCGGCGTGCGCATGGCGATGTACAAACACTACCTCGATCGACAGAGGGCGAAGGCCTCGAAAGCTTCTGCCGGGGCGAAGAAGAGCCGCAGGAAGAAGATCAAGCTACCGACGCCGGAGCAGATGGAGAAGATTGCAAAATGCTGGGAGCCTTATCGCAGCGCTGCATGTTGGTACTTGTGGAAGAGCCTGGACACGAAAACGCTTTAGTGAAGTCATGTTTCCCGGTGAGCGTAAGCTATGTGCTCGGCTGCGGACTCTGTGGTTTAATAAGGGGCGATGGCCGATCTTAAGATTCGTGTGCTGGTGGCCAAGCCAGGCCTCGATGGACACGACCGCGGCGCAAAGGTAATTGCGCGCGCGTTGCGCGATGCCGGCATGGAAGTGGTTTACACCGGCTTGCGGCAGACGCCGGAGATGATCGTCAGCGCCGCGTTGCAAGAAGACGTGCAGGTGATCGGGCTTTCCATTCTTTCGGGCGCGCACAATGCGATTGTCCCGCGCGTGATGGATTTGCTCAAGCAGAACAAGATGGATGATGTTCTGGTGCTGGTGGGCGGCATCATTCCCGATCAGGATATCGACGCTCTCAAGAAGCTGGGTGTAGCCGCAATTTTCCAGCCGGGCACCGCCATGGATGACATCGTTCGGTTCATCCGAGCGAATGTGAAGGGGACGGGAGTAACGGCAGTTTAGGCTGCGGCTGCAGCCAGGCCAGCAACAATAGGCAGGATTCATTGTGCAGGCTCCCAACGCAACATCAATCCGGCAACAGCTTGAGCGCACTGTTGGTCCTACACCGTGGTATTGGCAGACCTTTCCAACATTCCGCTCGCGGGCCAATCAGCGTTTTGTTTGGACGCATCACGGTGAGCACGGGCCTGTCGCATATGTTGTCTCTCTGGCGCTGGAACAGGAGCCGGACAAGCCCCGCCTGGCTCTGAACACCTACTGTCGGCCGTTTACCGTACCGCCAGAGCGTCTCGGGATCTGGTGTCCGGAAGGACGCAGCATTCGCTTGGCTTGTTTTGATCCGGATCAGCTTAAGGCGTTCGACCTTGCTGAAATTGCAGGATGGTTCAAACAATCTTCCGAGCGAATTTACTCCGCAACCCCGCCGATTACGGATTTCGAACTACCGCTTACGATCGCTCCTGGGATGCACCAGATCGATATACCACCGGAGCTAGCGACCGTGGACGAGTTGATCGTGCCGACCAGCTACAAAGCGTGGTCTGATGACGATCCGGCATTCGCCCTCTTCGTTTTGTATCTGCAGGCGGGGCTGGCAGAAGTTCTGCCGCAGAAATGGTTTACTGCCGCGCAGTACCAGGTGGGGAAGCAATGGATATCACGAGCCGCGCGCGATCTTGAATCGCATCGCATCTTCGGCGAATGCTTCGGCGCAGGAAGCTTCCTGCTGGAAGAGGACGGCTGCCGACTGGCCGAGTGGATCGACAAAGAATCCTAATGGCTGTGCTTGCGGTAGCTTCGCACGACGGGGCGCGGAAAATAGGGCAAGGGCTGGGCGTTAATGATGGCTCGCGGATTGGCTCCAACCAGAGCTGCCGCCACCTCTGCGCCGCAGATTTCCGCGGCGGCATCGCGTGCCGTCGATAGCACGGGGATTCGTTTCTCTGTGTCGTGTGCATCGGTGGCCAGAACGTGTACGGCGTCGTGCTCGATCAGCCAGTGCGCGGCGCGGCGAACCCGCTCTCCCCAGAAACCGGTGAGCGCTGAACCTGTAACTTGAATTACGCAACCTTGCTCGGCCCACTCGGCCACACGCTGCGGGCTCTCGCGCAGAATCGGATTACGTTCGGGATGTGTAATCACGGCGGTGATGCCGTGGTCGCCGAGCCTGAGAAAACAATCCGTGGTTTGTTGCGGAACACTGTAATTGCTCAACTCGACCAGCATGTAGTGCGTGCCTTCGATGGCATAGCGTGCAGGATTGGCGAGCACATCCTGTAAGTTGTCATACGAGAAATGGAGATCGCAGCCCAGGCTGATCTTGATCGCATCACCGACGAGACCCTGCAGATGAACAACGAGCGACTGAAGATAGGCCCGATCGTAGTGGTAGCGGTCGTTGGCATGAGGCGTGGCGACCTGGTGGGTGATGCCGTCGGCTGCTGCCATGCGGCACATGGCGACCGAGGTCTCCCAGGACTTGGATCCGTCGTCTACTTCCGGAAGAATGTGCGAATGAATATCGACCACGATCGTGAGAACGTTACCGCTCCGGTTGTGTTGCGCTGAGTGTGATTTAAGCAGATTCCCGGGGAAAGAGAAAGCGGAAGCACAAACCTTAAACCGCAAAGAACGAAGAGCGCAAAGAACCGTTGCGAACGTCGCAAACCTACATGACCTGTAGATTTCGGTTAGCGACCTCCGCGGATGTTCTTCGCGCCCTTCGCTGTCAAAACTCTCCTATGCATGACCGATCAATCGTCATTCATCGGATCACCGCGAGGAGCCGTGGCCTCCGAGAAAAGAGGGTCGAGCAACGAGTGATCAACAGCGGTCAACGAGCGCGCTATTTGCCCGGCGAATAGCTGAGGTCAGGACGAAACTTAATGATCTCGGTGGTCAATTTCTCCACCGAGTGATCGAGGCGATCGACAATGGAATCCGCTTCCGCCTGTCCGAAAGCGTCTTTGATCATATCGCGAAAGGGTTTCACGTCGGGTTTGTCCTCAAAATCGGCCCAGCTCTTATGGGGAAAGGACAAAACAAATTCTCCGTCGTCTCCCCCGTTGACTAGCTCATACCAACTGTAGTTGACGGGCCACTTGGTCTTTTCGCCACCGTCGTGGATCCGGGTGATGGCTGACCGGAAATCTGAGATTTTGCCTGAGCGTACCTTGAAGATGTAAATCTCCGAGAATTTCTCCGGCATATTGTTGTTTGCGTCGATGGGGTTACTGATCTTGGGCATGTAATCGTAGTACCGGGTGACCACGGATTCCACGTAGCCGCCCATCACTTTTTGGAATTCTGCCAGATCGGCTTCGTCCGTCACCGGCGGCTTGTCGTAATCCGCCCAGTGCTGCCCGAAGCGGCCCACAATGTAATTACCCGTGTTCTCGCCGCTGAGCGTCTCCCATACCAACAGCGGGAGCGGGTCGTTCTGCTGCTTGTGCCACGCCTGTTTCTGTTTGCGTCCGGCCTCGTACTGCGGCGCCATTCCGCTTTTTATTTTTTGGAACTCTATCGAAGCGAGAGTTCCCTTATCCTGCGCGAATAACGCGCAGGCTGCGAACAACACGATCCCAAGAGCTGACAACCAATGCTTGCGTTTCATTGTGTCCTGCTTTCGTCGGTAGATTGTGAGATTTCCCCATCTTCGCGCCCGAGCAACTCGCATGCTCGTAGCCATGAATTGCATGGGCAATTCCGCGCGAAAGATGTAGATGGAAGGAACGCAAGCATCCTACTCTTTTTTGGACGGTAGCGGTGAAAGTCAGAGAAGTAAATTGTAGCCTTTGCGAATCTTGAGGTAGTGCGCACGCCACCTCTCTCACCAGATGGTCGGAAGCGCTCGCGAATTGCGGATTGCACGGTCGGCAGTGATCAGGGAAAGGCCCTCGGAGAGCGCGGTGGCGCCAATGATTCGGTCTGCCGGATCTTTCGGATAGCGCGACGGTAACGAAGACGAACGCACACAGATACGCCCGCTAATCGGCAGAACTATAAAACGGGTTTCAACATCCGTCAGGAAAGCTTCAAGACTAGGAATGAAGCTGATTCGTTTCTTGCCGGAGAGTAACGTAATTTCGAGGAGCGTTATGGCGGAGACAGCCAGCCCGGTCCCTTCCTGCCTCGACTTATCGATGGCCGTCCTGGCGTTCCTTGAAACCCGCGCCGGTTCGAGGCCAAGCCAGATAACAACATGGGTGTCGAGCAGAATCAGTAGAGATCGCCCCATTCTTCCGGGGTCAGCACGGGGGAGACTATGTCGCCCGTGATGGTGCCCTTGCCCTCAAAAAAACCGAAGATGTCGTCGGTTTCTTTCTCAACCGGGACAAGCTTCGCCACCGGCTTGCCGCGCTTGGTGATCAGCACAGCCTGGCGTTTCGACTGAACTTCATCCATGACCTTCAGACAATGGACTTTGAAAGCGCCCGCCGCCATTGTTTTCATCGGGAATCCCTTTCGATCATGGTCATTATACCATGGTCACTACTGAAGCGATGCGTGCTTTACTGCAGAACACCGCCAAAGGTAAAGGCACTTGATCGATCGGACCCTCATCGTCAAGGTGGACGCCGGGTCGCAGAGACAAAAATGTTCAGCTGTGATCGTTATGTGGGTTTGCGGGTGCCCCTGCGGGTCGGTCAACCGCGGCTCTTGCTCGACCGTTGCAGGCGCGGAAAACGCGGAGCAGCAGTCGCGGCCCTCAATTTGCTTAAACGTATACACGAGCATGTAGGAAACAGGGGAACTACACATCCGGCACTCGAAATGTGATTGTCTAGCGCTGTCGAGGGCGGCCTGCCTGAGCATCGCTTGGCCGTTCTCCACAGCCGCCGATACGGTTCCGTCTTGACTAACCGTAACGGCGACTGTGACTTCTCCCGAGATGTCCGCTTGCCGCGCCAGCGGCGGATATACCGGCTTAAACAGGTTAACCAGAAGCGCGTCGCCCTTGGACGCGTCAGCGTTGGAGTCTGGGGCCGCCTGTTGTGCGGCGGCACCTATGCAGAGTCCGACTAGGTAGGAAAGCAGGACGATCTCGACAATGCGTTTCATGACGTTCTCGATCACGCGACGAAAGGCTACCCGTTTCCATATCGCTCGCGCATGAAACCTTCAATTCCCCGGTAGGCTCTGGTGAGCGTTTCTTCATCCGGCAAGAAAACAATGCGGAAGTGCTGGGTGCCGGGCTTCTGGCCGAAGCCGGAGCCGTGGACGACCATGACGTGCTTCTGACGGATGAGTTCTTTCACGAAGACTTCGTCGCTCTCGAGAATGTTTATGCGAGGAAAAGCATAGAACGCTCCACGGGGAGCAACGCAACTGATGCGAGGCGTGGATTCGCACCACTTCTGCGTGAGATCACGGCGGGAGCGCAGTTTGCGCCGCACTTCGATGAGATGGTCCTGCGGGCCTTCGAGCGCGGGCTTGATGGCGTACTGTTCGGGATGGTTGGCGCAGAGGCGCGCGCGCAATAGGCGATGAATGCCTTCGATGTAGGGCTTGATTGCGGCGGCGTCGCCGGAGACGATGCCCCAGCCGATGCGCCATCCGGGGACGAAATAGTTTTTCGACATGCCGCCGAAGGTAATGCAGGGCACGTCGGAGGCGACGGCGGCGAAGGCGATGTGCGGTGTGGCGTTTCCCTGAGAATCGAAATCCAAAATCAACTTGTCGTAGATTTCGTCGGAGAAGACGACCAGGTTGTGGCGGCGCGCTAGTTCAGCGATTTGCTCGAGCATCTGCCGCGAGCATAGAGATCCCGTCGGATTATTCGGATTAATGAGTACGATGGCGCGGGTGCGCGGCGTGAGCTTGCCTTCGATGTCAGCGAGTTCGGGCTGCCAGGCGTCGTCTTCGTTGAGGTCGTAGGCGTTGAGCGCGATGCCGAGCTTGCACAGAACCGCCGAGTAGAGCGGGTAGTCGGGCTTTGGCGTGAGAATGTCTTCGCCGGGATTCACCAGCGCGCTGATGCACAGATCGACCGTCTCGCTCACGCCGGCGGTAACGAAGACATCGCGCACAGTCGTGATGCCTTTTCGCGCGGCCTCTCCGCGAATCGCCTCGAGCGCATCAGGAATGCCGGGAGATGGTGCGTATCCATTCTTTCCGTCGCGCATGGCTTTGTAGGCGGCTTCGATGATGTGCGGCGGAGTCTGAAAATCGAAGTTGAGCGGATCGCCGACGTTCAGCGGCAGAACTGTGTGTCCTTGTTTAATAACTTCATCCGCAACGCAGGCCAGGTCGCGAATGGCGTAGCGGACGTTGTCGAGACGCTTGGCGGCTGTGATTTCGCGCGCTTGGATAATAGGCATGTATGACTCCCGCGGAGACAAAGCAAAAGCTTAACCGCAAAGCTCGCTGAGAACCACCGCAAAAATCCCAAAAAAGGATCGCAAAGAGGAGCTTCTCTTCGCGTAGCCCACGTGGGAGTTCTCGGCGTTCTCTGCGCCCAAAGGCTTTTGCCGCTGTCGGATGGGTCTACTCGGTTTTGGCAGCCGCCACTAAAGCGTCGATCAGGTTGGGACCGTCGGGGCTGCCCCAGCCGGTTACCAGGTCATAGCCGGTCACCGCTGAATAACTGCCATTGCTGCCGCTGGTGACGTCGTGGAAATCTTTGTGGTAGCTCGCTCCCACGCCAATGTCATAGATGGCCGGATTGAGAAAACCCAGAGTCTTTCCGGCACTCGCGATCAATCGCTGATTCGCGATTGCCGTTAATCCGGCCCATTGCGGAGCGGCGTAGCTGGTCCCTCCATTGCCTCCGCTGCAACCACCGTCGTAGCAACTATATTGGTTGGTGTTGGCTTCGGCCGCGACATCCGGAATGTTGCGTAAGGTCTTCGATCCGTGATTGAGCGGGGTAATCACGCCCGCGAGCTTCTGATACGAAGGAATAGGAACTTTATTCTTGGAAGGCATGCCGGCGCTGCCATTCCAGCCAGTCTCCAGATTTCCACGCGCCGCCGGGGCCAGTCGTGGTCAGGTCTGTGCCGCCGACCGCCGTGATGTAGGGATCATCCGCCGGCCATACCACGTCGGCAGGAGTGCTGGAACCGTTGTCGCCGGTTGCTACGAATACGGTTTGGCCCTGCGTCGCCATTTCCTTGAAGATCGGATCGAGGCTGCTTTCATCATCGCTCCATCCCCAGGAGCAGCTTAGCTGCTTCGAGGTATTGTCCACCGCCATCCGGTTGAAAATGGAGACATCGCTGCTTCCAACGTATACGACGACCTGTTTCAGCGCGGGGGCCATGGAGATTGCCATTTCGATGTCCAAAACCTGCTCGCTGTCGTCACAGCTCGACGGAGGACAGTTGAGGCTCACTCCGTTCAGCGACACACCTTTCACTGGTACTTTTAGAGTTTGCTTCACGTTCTTAAAGTAGAGGTTCACGTCGCTGATTTCGTATCCGGCATATTCGAATAGTCCTACAGACTGCCCAGCGCCTTTTAAAGTTCCACCGTAATAGGCGGCCCGCATGTCGCTCCCGATAAACTGGCCGCCCGGACCGGAGCCGGTGGCTTTGCTAGCATCTTGGGGCTGCGTATTTTCCGGAGAAGGCCGGACGTTCTTGGCGCGGGGCAACGTGAAGTTATCCAGCCCGGAGATGTGCAACAGCGGCACGTCGAGATCTGGCGTGGGCTCGCGGTCGGGCGCGTAAAACGTGCGGGCCTCGGTGGGATGTTGATAGATGCTCATCGAGACGTGGAATGCGCTCTCGATATTTGCCGCTGGGCCTTCGACATCGACAACCATACGGTTGGCGGTGGTGTCGATTACTGCGAGGCCGTTATTCTCCGCGAAACGAAGTACAGCAGAGTAATCGGAGTCTGTGGGACCAAATCTGCTGGTGAAGTCCTGCACGCTTAGATAGCGATGGAAACTCGGACTTTGCGGATCGTAGAGTTGTTCTAAGAGTTGGTCGAGATCGGCTTCGTTCCGCAGCGGTAGGGAGATAGCCAGGCTCAGACGCTGCTCGCCCGGAAGATGGCCGACTAAGGGCGCGACACCGCTGGAAACCGCTGCGGGAACGTGGGTGGTCATGGTGGGGCGCTGCTCGGCTTGGAGCCGCGGCTGCTGCGAAAAGGAGGATGAATGCGCATGATGATGCGGCCAGCCGCTGAAAGGTAGGTATTGCCAAGATGTTCATTCTGTCGTTTCCTAACGACCTCAGTACTCTATAACGGCATCGAACAGGGAACAAGGCATAAGAAGGGCTGATCTGCGCTTCTGGCGGGCTAGGGCACGGGTTGGACCGCTTTGCTACGAAGCAAAAGCAGCGGACGGTCAATCCGCTCGATCGATCTGCGCCTTCTGCAGCGTGTCCGAATAATCCACGTACACCGACTTCCACTCGGTATAAAAATCGATGGCGCCGATGCCGCCTTCACGATGGCCGTTGCCGGTGGCTTTGGTGCCGCCGAAGGGAAGGTGTACTTCGGCGCCGATGGTGGGGGCGTTGATGTAGGTTATGCCGGTTTCAAGGTCGCGAATGGCGGCGAAAGCTTTGTTCACATCCTTGGTGTAGAGCGCGGAGGAAAGTCCGTACTCGATGTTGTTGGCGATCTCGATGGCATCCTCAAGATCGTCGCAGGGAATGATCGAGACGACGGGGCCGAAGATTTCTTCCTGTGCGATTCGCATCTTTGGATCGACATCGGAGAACACGGTCGGCTCCATAAACCAGCCGTATTGGTAGTCACCGTGTTCGAGGCGCTTGCCGCCGCACATCAGTGTCGCGCTTTCATTCTTGCCGATCTCGACATAGGTGAGGTCAGTCTGAAGTTGTTTTTCGTTGACGGCCGGGCCCATCTCGACCGTTTCGTCGAGGCCGTTGCCAACTTTCAACTTCTTCGCGCGCGCAACATATCGATCGACGAACTCGCGATACACGCCCTTCTGCACGATGATACGGCTGGTCGCGGTGCAACGCTGGCCGGTGGTGCCGAATCCTCCCCAGAGGCCGCCTTCGATGGCGAGGTCGAGGTTGGCATCGTCGAGGACGATCATGGGATTTTTGCCGCCGAGTTCGAGCGAGCAATGTTTGAAAGTCTTGGCTGCGATGCCGCCGATGATGCGGCCAACGGCGGACGATCCGGTAAGCGAGATGGCGCGCACTTCCTCGTGCTCGGCGAGTCGGGGTGCCGACGTCGGGGCCAAAGCCTGAGACGATGTTGATTACGCCCTTGGGTAGGCCGGCGTCGGTCAGGGCGCGGACTAGGTTGAAGGTGGAGAGCGGCGTGTCCTGCGCGGGCTTGATGACGCAGGTGTTGCCGCAGACCACGGCGGGCAGCAGCTTCCACGATGAGATCGCCATGGGGAAATTCCAGGGCGTGATCATGCCGCAGACGCCGATGGGCTGGCGTACGGCCATGGCAAACTTGTTGGGCATCTCGGAGGGAACGGTGGGGCCGAACAGTCGGCGTCCTTCGCCGGCGTTGTAGTAGGCGGCGTCGATGGCTTCCTGCACGTCGCCACGTGTTTCTGCGAGCACCTTTCCCATTTCGCGAGTCATTTCGCGGGCGTAGTCTTCTTTGCGTTCGATGAGGATTTCAGCGGCGCGGAAGACCATCTCGGCACGACGCGGAGCGGGCACGAGACGCCATTTGGCGAACGCGCGCTTAGCCGCTTCGACGGCAGCGTCAACATCAGCCTTTGCGGATTTCTGAAAGATGCCGACCAGGTCGCGCGTGTCGGCGGGATTGCGATTCTCGAAAGTCTCTCCCGTGGAGGCCTCGACCCACTCGCCGTCGATGAAGTTCTTGAAAACTTTGGTTTGCGTCTGGCTCAGAGTTGTAGGGGAAGCGAGAGTGTTGGTCGCCATAATTGCTCCTTAATGAATGCCTCAATATTGATGCTACAGCGCGGATGGAAGGTGCGGCAAGCGAGCGGGCTTCGGCTTTCGGACTTCTTCCACGGTCCAACGGTTCGTGCTGACGACTGCACTCCACCGCTTGTCATCCTGAGGACCGCGGTTTTTGCGGGCCGAAGGACCTATGTACTTGCTCGCGGCGTCGACGGTGTCAGCAAGTGCACAGGTCCTTCGTCGGGAGTCTCTCGCGAAGCGAGAGACTCCGCTTCCTCAGGATGACAACGCAGTAGAGTGCCGGGTCAGCCGCCTTTTCTACGTCATGGTCGTCAGGGGCGGCCGCGGCGTGGTCCGTTGTCACGGTCCAGAAAGCATTCGTTTACGCGCTAATGACCTTCGAGGTGTGAGAGAGATGGGCCTAGCGGCAATCGTAAAAAACGGCTGAGGGCTGGCCTGTTGCAAGGTCGAAAACAGGTTCCTCACCGGGCTTGGCGCCCGGTTCGGAATGACAAAAATCTAAGGGGTGTAATGCAATCGACCACGATGCTAAGGGGAGACTAGTCTCCCAACCTATGAATCCCCCCGGATCTCGATCAATTGCTTGGACAAACGTCCGATTCACGGAAAATTCACACTTCCCGTTTGCTTAACTCATTACCCTGCGGATCATTGTCCCGCGGATCATTGCCCCGCGGACTTCGGAGTTGCTGAGGACTCGTCGAACTCCTCGGCCATCCAGTGCTGCAAGGCGGTCATGCTCGCCGGACGACCGAGGAAATTCTTAACTAAGTCATTCGCGGACATGGAACCGCCGGGCTCGAGGACGACACGCCGGTAGCGCATCGGAGCATCCCCCGCAAGAAGGTCGTGCCGGTCAAATTGCAGGAAGAAGTCTTCGGCGATCACTTTGTCCCAAAGATAAGTGTAGTAAGCGGAGGAGTAGCCGCCGAGGTGCCCGAACGAAGCCCACTGGTGGGTGTCAGGCAACGGCAGGAAGGGAGTGTAATTTCGAGTGTCGTCGAGGGTAACCGCGTCAAGGTTCACGGCCTCGGGCTTGGTTTTGTAGACGTCGTAAGAAATAGCGCTGTAGGAGTTCTGGCGGGAGACCCAGGCGCCGCGTCCGAAGGCGGAAGCGCGATTCATGCGGGCAACGAGTTCAGCGGGGATGGGTTCGCCGGTTTTGTAGTGGCGGGCAAATTTGGAAAGCACTTGCGGGCTGGCAATCCATTCTTCGAGCATTTGCGACGGAGCTTCGACGAAATCGGATTCCATACTGATTCCGGTGATGCCGGCCCACTGCTGCTGGCCGCCGAGAATGTGATGCATGAGATGGCCGAATTCGTGGAAGAAAGTCTTGACGTCGCCGTAATCCATGAGACCGGGATCGGTGGCAGTGGGCGCAGGGAAATTGCAGACGAGGATAGCCTCGGGTAGTTGCTTGCCGCGAATGCCGTCGAGGATTGGGGCCATTTCGGCGTGGCTGTACTTTCCGGGGCGGGGATGCATATCGAGATAGAAGCGACCGATCGGCTTGCCGCTGTCGATGACGATCCAGGTCTCGACGGCGGGATCCCAGGCAGGAACGTCCGGTTCGCGTTGAAAGCTGACGTGAAAGAGGTCGGCGGCAGTGTCGAGGATGCCTTGCTTCACTTCGTCGAAGGGGAAGTACGGGCGTACGGTTTGAGAGTCGAAATTGTACTGGGTGCGGCTGACTTGCTCCGATAGATATGCGACCTCGTAGCTCCAGATCTCTTTAGCGCCCGGATCAAGCTTCTGTTTTTCGGCGAGCAGCATGTCGAATTCTTTCTTGGCGAGCGGGCGGGAGGCGTCGTTCACTTGCTGAATAAAGTCAGCGATGTTATGGCCCTTGGCGATCATTTTGTCGGCAGCGTTGTAGTCGGCCCAGGAGGGATAGCCGAGAAGTGTGGCGATCTCGTAGCGTGTCTTCATCAGGTTGGTGAGAACTTCCTGATTTTTGGGGTAGGCACGAGTGCCGAAGGCTACCGAGACGCGACGACGCAGGGAGTCGCTTTTTGCGAAGCTGAACACGGGAAGGGCGTCGGGATAATCCGTGGTGATGCGGACCTTGCCGTCAGCACCGATCTTGTGGCGGTCGATGTAATCCTGGGGCAGGCCGTCGAGTTCGGAGGGATCGGCCTCGACCACTTTCTGTCCGTCGGAAATATTGCGATCGAACATCGACTGCTGCTCGGACGCCTGGTCACTGAGTTTCTTGAGCCGGGCGCGCGTGGCGTCATCTTTGTCGACTCCCGCGAGACGAAATTCAAGAAGCTGGCGCTGAACGTAGTAGCGCGTAGCCGAGTCGGCTTTCGACAGATCAAGCGCGACGAGCGCGCTGTAGACATCGTGATTAAGAGCAATTGCGGTCTGAGCGGCGCTGGCTTTCGTGGCCATGGCGGTCGCGTGATCGCGAAACACCGCGTCTGGATGCACTTGCTCCATGAGTTGGGCGAAGTAGGCGGCGGAGTTGATCTGGCGAAAAGCTTCGTCGAGGGGGACCAATGTGTTCTCAATGGTGCGCGCACCTTTTGCGGCGAGCAGCGTATCCACAGAACTCCGCGCGGCGGCAAGGCGTTCACTCTCGATTTTTTCGAAGGCGGCGACGTCCGGCTTGGTGGCCCAAATCGTGGGCTGGGAGACAGTGAAGCTTTGGGCAGAATTCTGAGCCGATAGGATCGCGCCGAGAATGATCGGAAGAAAAATGATCGGAAGACAGAAGAAGATAGCCAGGCGTGAGGCAAGCAACATGAAAGACCTCGTGGAGGAAATTGTAATGAATCGTAAGAAGCGATTTATTGCGCTTGACAGTGCTGCCAAATTGTTGATGACCGCGTATTGCGATGTCAAGCGCCATATATAGGAAATTAGCGGGCTTCAACAAGACTCAGCGGGGATGTTTTGTAATTTTCTAGCGCCAGCGTTTGATTTGCGGCCAGAGTTGGTCGAGCGTGCCGAATTTCGCGCCACGGCAGATGAAGACGTCGATTTGCTTTTCTAACGCGTAGGGATTGTCGGCGGACGTGCCGACGTATTCGACGTGATTCCAGAGTTCTTCCAGTCTTTCTCGACTGTCGTCGAGCACGATCATGCAGTTGCCGGAATAGCCGCGCGGTCCCCAGAGCCACCAGGTTTGGTGTCCACTGAGCGAGCGCGGCAAAGCGTACTTGCGGCCGAGAAAATCAATGGCTCCGGCCTGGCCATAGTCCTGCGCGAAAATGGCGCAGTCGGCCCGGTCGGCCGCGGGGATGCGGTTCCAGGCTTGCGCGGTTTCGGCGACGATCTCCTCCCATCCGAATTGATCGGCGTACCACTGTGGGAGCGCAGCGCGAGCGTGGGCATGTTCCATCACCGGCAACTTAAAGGGGAGATGTTTCGTGTAAGCGAGGAAACTGTCGGGAGAAAGAACCGGCACGGTGATCGGAACGAAGTAAGCTCCGGCGGCGAGCAGGAGAATGATGATTACGGGCTTCAGCCACGCCCAACGTGGACGAGCGTCTTCCGGAATGCTCTCTTTTCTTCCTTCGACGGCTGATTCAATCACGACCGCGCCCGCGGCCAGCAGCATGGGATAAACCGGAGCGAGATAGTAATTCTTTCCGTGCAGCACAAAGAAAGTCGTGAAGCAAACCAGGTAACTCCAGCCGAGGAAGCGATAAGGCTTGAGCCGCGCGGAGAAGAGCAGCGCAAGCAATCCCGTTAACCAGATCGGAGCTGTGATGGGACCAACCAGCAAGGTCTGCTGAAGAAAATATTGCGGGAAGGGAAGAACCACATCGCGGCCTTCGGCGCGGATGTTGCGCATCAACTCGACGAAGGGCCAATGATAGTGAATATTCCAAAGCAGGTTGGGCAGGAAAATCGAAAAGGCCGCGAGTCCGCCCAGCCAGATCCAGGGATTGAGGAAGACGCGGCGCTGCGGAGTCAAGAGAAGGCCGACGACTATGCCGAAGCCGAAGACGGCGATCGAATATTTCTCCTGCATCCCGAGACCGGCGACTACGCCGAACCAGAGCCAGTATCGAGGGCTTTTGTTGGCGCGCTTGACTGGCGAGCAGGGCGAAGTAAGCGCAGCCCATCCACAGATTCGGTTCGAGGCAGTTGGTGCCGAGCAGGCTTCCGTCGGAGAGATATTGCGGCGCGATCACGACGGTGACGGCGCTGAGGAGCAGGGCGAAGCGGCGTCCGCCGAATTCGCGGGCGAGGACGGCGGTTTGCACTACGAGCAGCGAAGAAGCCAGCGCGGGGATAAAGCGAATGGCGCGAAGGGAGTCTCCCACAACAGCGCGGCTGATGTGGATGAGAAACGGAATCAGCGGCGGTTGGTCGACGTATCCCCAGGCAAGATGATCGCCGCAAGACATGTAATCGAACTCATCGCGGAAGTAGCCGTAGCGGTTGTTGAAGTAGATGTGGAAGAGGAGTTTGGCGAGCGCGATGGCCCAGATGATGGCTAGGCCGGAGGCGAGGACCGGCTCTTGATCACGGGTGGGTTCGGAAACAGTTTTCGAGGGACTGGCCATGCGCAAGAAGAATAACGAAAGGACCCGAGAGAAGTCATGGGTGCGAGGATGTGTGGCGTTCTAAACTCTTCCCCGCGGAGGACTGAAAAAGGCTCTGAGAATGAGGTACAGGGCCGAGCGTTGAGCGTCAAACGAAGGTAACGTTCCCTATTGATTACCTGTTTTTCGCGTTTAAGGGCTTGTGATAACGTTGAAAGTACCGCATCTTCAATAGGCTTGCATAAGAGTTTTGGTCCAAGTGTCCTCGCAGACTCGAAAACCGGGCTACCACATTGCGTGGAAAACGGTCACGTATCGCAGTGTGGCTCTGCTGATTCTGGCCGGCGCCGCGATATTTTTTATCGCGATCCGGCTGACCTTTCCGCAGTTTACGGAGAACAGCATCAAGGCCGCCAGCGGGGTTGCAGACAAAGCGCTGGAGCGCGTGGCGGGGATGGCTCCGAAGGCGGGCAGTGGCTTAATCACAGCGCAGCAGGCTCACTTCACGGCGCTCGATGGCACGGTGCGGGTGAAGAAGGGAAACGACAACAGCTGGGTTGCGGCGGACTACAACATCCCCCTGGATAAGGGCGACGTGGTGCAGACGGGCTCTGAAGGAATGGCCAAAGTCGTCTTCAATGACGGCACCAGCTACACCGTGAAACAGGATTCGCTCATTGTGATTGAAGAGAACTCGGCCAACGATCAGCAGCAGACGAATGTGGCCGTCGCGGTGAGTACAGGAACGGTTGATCTTTCTACGGCGACTTATTCCCAGGGATCGAAATCGCAGGTGATCGTGGCGGGGGCGACGGCGTCCCTGGCTCCGGAGTCGGCGGCGCAAGTACACAACGATCCCAAGTTGGATCAGCACGAGATTTTGATGAAGAAAGGCGCCGGAGAAGTGACGCGCAACGGAGAAACCGTGCAACTGGCCAACTGGGAAAAGGTGAGCTTCCAGGCCGCACAGACGCACATGGAGAAAGAGAAAGGGACAGGGCCGCCGACCCCGATTTCGCCGGCGAATATGGCGCCGATCTTCACCGCCGGGGAATCCACCAAGGATGTCGAATTTTCCTGGACTCCGATGGCGAATGCTGTGGCGTACCGGTTGCGGATCTCGAGGAATCCATATTTCTCTTCTACATTGGTTGACAAGAAAGTAAATACCGCCGATGTTTCCGTTTCGGGCCTGGGCGAAGGAGCTTACTACTGGGTAGTACAGTCGTACGAAGCGTCTGGAAAAGAATCGGTGGAGAGCGAGAAGAACCGTTTCACCATCATTCCCAAGGGAAAGCAGACAGAAGCCATCGACTTGGAGCTGGATCCTTTTATCCAGCACGGACACGTTATTGAAGTAACGGGGAAAACCCAAATCGGGGCACGAGTGATGGTAAATGGGCGGGAGGTGCCGATGGTATCCACGGATGGTACCTTTCATTACTTTACCCCTCCGCTCGCGACGGGTGAGGCCGTGATTACGGTGACGGCGCAGACCGCACAGGGCGGAGTCAATACGCAGCAGAAGAAGATCATCATTCAATGAAGGATTGCTTTAGTGAGGTTGGGATTGGCGAGGTAGGAAAGGTCAATTAAGGAAGCGAGCCAAACGCGCCCTTCACTCGCTTGCGCTTCTTTCAGGGCAGGCTGCGAGGTTGTCGCGCGGCTCGCCTGGATCCACTCGCAGGGCATAAAACACTTGCTCGGGATGACAATGCAGTAGGGTTCCGGGCAGAAGTACGAGGTACCTTCGGTTCCGGCAAGGTCGCGAATACTCTCTTAGACTAGAGACATAGGACTAGAGAAGTAGGACTAAAGAGAGGAAGCACTCGCGCCGGATTTCGCAAATCGGGTTCGCCCGCAAAACAAAGCGATCAATGTAGATCGCGAGAAGAGTTCGACCATGTCAAGCAACGGATTTCATTCATCTCGTTCTCACAACCTGCGGTCGCTTTTCAGCTTGTTCTCGAGCGACCTGGCCATCGACCTCGGCACGGCCAACACGCTGGTCTACGCGCGCGGCAAGGGCATCGTCGTAAACGAGCCGTCGATTGTCGCAATCAACAAGAACACGGGCGAAGTGGAAGCCGTGGGCAAAGAAGCCAAAGAGATGCTGGGGCGCACGCCGGGCAACATCGTGGCCATCAAGCCCATGAAGGATGGCGTGATCGCCGACTTTAAGGTCACCGAGAAGATGCTCAACTACTTCATTCAGAAGGCGCACAACCGGAAGATGCTGGTCCATCCGCGCATCGTGATCGGTGTGCCGTCTGAAATCACCCAAGTGGAAAAGCGCGCGGTCATGGACTCCGCGTACCGCGCCAAAGCGAGTGAAGTACATCTGGTGGAGCAAGCCATGGTCGCGGCGATTGGCGCGGGGCTGCCGATTACGGAACCGAGTGGCAATATGGTGGTTGACATCGGTGGAGGTACAACCGACATTGCCGTGATTTCGCTGAGCGGAATCGTTTACTCGCGATCGGTACGGATGGCTGGCAATCAGATGGACGAAGCCATCATGAATTATTTGAAGCGGAAATATAATTTGCTGATCGGCGAGCGCACCGCCGAGCAGATCAAAATGGAAATCGGCTCCGCCCACCAGCTCGACAAACCGATGACGATGGAGATTAAAGGGCGTAACCTGATTGAGGGTGTACCGAAAACGATTACAGTGGACGATGGCGAAGTTCGTGAGTCCCTGAGCGAATGCGTTTCGACGATCATGAATGCGATTCGCGTGGCGCTGGAACGTACTCCTCCGGAGCTTTCGGCCGACATCAGCGACCGCGGCATCGTGCTGACCGGCGGCGGAGCCCTGCTGAAGAATCTGGACAAGCGCATCCGCGAAGAAACCGGGCTGCCGGTTTCGATCGCCGACGATCCGCTATGCAGCGTTGTGCTGGGCACGGGCAAAATGCTCAGCGACTTTAAACTGCTCCGGAAGATATCGATTGAATAACAGTGGTCAGTGGGCAGTGATCAGTGGCCAGTTTCCGGACCTGCTGACCCACTAGCCACTAGCCACTGACCACTGATGTTATGGAATCTGTACTTGGCCGTTACCGCAATTTGACCATTCTGGTAGGAGTGTTGTTTCTGCAGGTGCTCGGTCTCGCGGTACAAGTGAAGCGCAGCGCTGACGCAGAGCATACTCGCTTGATCCGCATCTGGGCAGTGGATGCGATCACTCCTTTCGAGCGAGTGTTGGTCTGGGCCCAGAATCGGAGCGGCAACGTCTGGCACAATTATTTCTTCCTGCGCGGCGTGCGGGCCGAAAATCGTCAACTGAAAGAGCAGATTGAGCAGATGCGGCTGGAGCAGGTACGACTGAGCGAAGACGCTGCTCAGGCGCGGCGGCTGCAATCCCTGCTTGCCTTTAAAGAGCAAACCATCGCGAAAACCGTTCCGGCACAGGTGATCGGATCGAGCGGAAGCGATCTTTCCCAGTCCATCTATATCGACAAGGGTTCCAACGATGGCATTGCGCAGGATATGGCAGTGATAACGGTCGGCGGTATTGTGGGCAAGGTGCTGCGCGTATATCCTACGACGTCACTGGTGCTGATGATCAACGATCAGAGCAGCGGCGTGGGCGCACTTCTCGAGAAATCACGGTTACAAGGCGTGCTTCGGGGATCACCGAATGGCGAGTTGGTTCTGGATCGGGTGATGAGCGACGAGCAAGTTTCTGCGGGAGATATTTTGCTGAGCAGCGGAGGCGACCAGATCTTTCCCAAGGGCCTGCCTGTAGGAACGGTAACCAAAGTCAACCCCGGAAAAGAATTGTTTCTGAGCATCAAGGTGAAGCCAGCGGCTGATCTGAGCCGACTGGAGGAGGTGCTGGTCGTCACCGAAAAGCGGGAGCAGGAACCGGTTGCAGAAAGCGGCGGCGTCAGGGTGCGCGCGGCCGATATTCTAGCCCAGCGGCTGCCGTCGGTTCCGGCTAAGCCAGCAATGGTTGCCGGCGCACCTCCGACGGCGGACGAGAACGCTGCGGCGGGGCAGACTTCGAGCGCCGTCTCGAAGCCTCTAACCGGAAATGCGATAAAGCCGGAAGGCAGCGCTTCAGCGGGACCGGCCGGCAATGCGGCAAACCAAAGCCTTGCGCACGACGTGCCGATAAGCGGGCAGCCAGTGACGTCTCAGGTTTTGAAAAAAGCTGTGCACAAGCCGGCCTCACAAGATTCCGACACTGATGTTACGGCTGGCAGCACGGCCGCTTCGAATCCTGACGATTCCCCCGTGAAGCCATCGAAAGCCCCTCCGCCCAAGCCTTCGAGCGCACAATCGTCTCCTCAACCTCCGGCAAGCGATGACAATCCCCACTAGCGTGCCCATCACTTACACATCGGGTGAGCAGATTGAGGTTTACCGGTTTAACATTCCGGTAACGGTGGGAGTACCGCTGCTGGCGCTGTTTCTACAGGCTTTCGTGCCCCGGCGGTTGCCATTTTTCTCCATCTTTGACTTACCCCTGCTGGTAACGATTTTCTTTGCCATGGCGCGCCGCAATCCGATTTCAGGATTGTTCACGGGAGCGGCGATCGGGCTGGTGCAGGATATGCTCGGAGCTTATCCGATAGGAATCTACGGGATCGCAAAAACAGTTGTGGGATACGGAGCTTCGTCATTGGGAGCGAAGCTGGACGTGGAAAACGCCGGGGCGCGGTTTCTGGTTACGCTGGGATTTTACCTGGTCCATCAGGCGGTTTATTTTACGGTTGCGCGCGGCATGGTCAATCTGACGCTGAATTGGAGTTGGAGCCGCGGAATCCTCGCCGGAGTAGTGAACGCTTTCCTCGGTGTCGTGTTGTACTTTGTACTGGATAAATTCAAGCAGAGAACGTGAGCAGTGGCCAGTCGTCAGTGGCCAGTCGTCAGTGGCCAGTCGTCAATGAACTTTGTGCAGGCTGTGACTTCCGTTACCCACGTTGATAATGCCGAGGCCTCGTCACGCATTACAATAAGCTTCAAGGCTCCTTTACATTCGATCTTGTGAGGCTGTGACCTGTTGCAAACCGGACAAATCTCCTACGAGTGTTGGACTGGCCACTGGTCACTGGCCACTGGCCCCTGATTTATGTTCAGCCGTGACGACAAAGTTTCGGAAATCCGCCTTACCGCGGCGCAATACATAATTCTGGCTGTCTTTCTTTTGCTGGCCTACGGATTGTGGAAGCTGCAGGTGATGCAGAGCGGCTACTACGCTTCCGCGGCCGAAAAAAACCGCATCCGCAATGTGCCGATCCTTGCACCCCGCGGCAAGATTCTCGACCGCGAAGGGCGCGTCATAGTGGACAACTATCCTTCGTTCTCGGCGCTGCTGCTGCGCGACTCCTCCCGTGATCTCAACGCGGACGCGGATCTGATTGCTCAAGGCTTGCATCTGGATCCGAACGAGGTGCGCGCCAGGGTAAAGCACTTCGCCTCGATGCCGCAATACCAGCCGATTTTCCTGAAAGAAGACATTACTCCGGATGAACTTGCCTTTATCGATTCCCATCGCAACGAGCTGCCGGAATTGGACACGATTGTGGCCCACCGGCGGCTCTACCCGCGCAACGGCTTTATGGCGCACTTGATTGGCTACGTCGGCGAAGTGACGGAGGACATGCTGAACCAGCCGCAATTCGAGCTTTACAGCCCCGGCGACGTCGTGGGAGTCTCTGGCGTTGAGCGGCA
The DNA here is from genome assembly GCA_963717205.1 of uncultured Acidobacteriota bacterium. GTDB lineage: Bacteria > Acidobacteriota > Terriglobia > Terriglobales > Acidobacteriaceae > Sulfotelmatobacter. The sequence goes on from CAVQVP010000007.1 coordinate 664,602, forward strand.
ATACAACAACGCATTGATGGGGACGAACGGGGCTCGGCGGGAGGTGGTAAACAGCCACGGGCGCGAGGTGGGTTTGCTGGGAGAAACCGATGCGATCCCAGGAAAGCAGTTAAAGCTTACGGTTGACATCGATCTGCAGATCGCTGCCGAGGAAGCACTTGAGGGAAAGAACGGCGCTGTTGTGGCGATGGATCCGCGAACCGGGGAAATTCTGGCCATGGTAAGCCGACCGACTTTCGATCCCAATGATTTCGCGGTGCGGGTTTCACGCGACGAATGGAACAAGCTGGTGACAGACCCTGACAAACCGCTGCTGAACAAGGCGATTCAGGCGCAATTGGCCCCCGGGTCGACGTTCAAGATCATCATGGCTACAGCGGGGTGGCAGGAGGGCATTGCGCAGGATCTGCATGTGAATTGCTCGGGAGGGGCTGAGTTTTACGGGCGCAGGTTCGGCTGCTGGGTAAAAACCGGACACGGCCCGGTCACTCTGGAGAAAGCGATTTATCAGTCTTGCGATGTCTTCTTTTATACGTTGGCCGAAAAGCTAGGCATTGACCGTATTGCCAAATACGCTACCGCTTTCGGCTTGGGCCAAAAAACTGGGATCGACTTGCCGCAGGAAGTCAGCGGAGTAATGCCGTCGGAAGAATGGAAGATCAAAAACTTCAAACAGAAATGGTTCGCCGGAGAAACGATTTCGGTGGGGATTGGACAGGGTGCAGTTGCGCTGACACCGGTGCAATTGATGCGCGCCATCGCGGCGATCTCCATGGGCGGTCGTTTGGTTGTGCCCCACGTGGTTGACCCGCAGGAACTTCCCAGCGGATACGTCGAGACCAGTCACGTGACCGAAACGAAGAACATTCCCATCGATCCCAACGGATGGACCTTCATTACCGACGCGATGTCGCGAGTGCTTTTGCCGGAGGGTACTGCTCCCTCGGCGCATGTTCAGGGGATTGATATAGCCGGCAAAACCGGGTCGGCGCAGATTGTTTCTTTGGCCACCCGCGCCAAGTTTAAGAACAGCGAAGCGCTCGCACAAAACGGTTGGTTCGTCGGATTCACGCCTCGGCGCAATCCCGACATCATTGTTTGCGTTCTATTTGAAGGTGGCGAGCACGGGAAGTTGGCGGCGCGCCTGGCGACCCAGGTGCTTAAAGCGTTTGTGGACAAGCAGCGGCGTCTGCCCAACAAGATGGTAGAGAAGTCGAAAGGCGATGGCAAAATCGACATCGGCGGTCTTTGGACCGCGCCGGAAGGCGACAAGCTGGAGGGCGGCCGCTTCCAGGTGAATTTGCCGAAGAGGCCGCTAGCTGTGGCGACGGTCGCGCCGGGGATGCAGTAAGTACCGAGTACCTAGTACCTGGTACCCAGCACCAGCACCACGGGAAAGAGAGCTATGAAGATATTCGACAAAATGCGCAGGGAGGCAGTCGCTCGGTACTCGGTACCGGGTACTAGATACTGATGAGCCGTTACGTTTCATTTCACGACTTTGACTGGCTGCTGTTGATCTTCGTGCTCATCATCTGCGGACTGGGCGTGATGGAGATTCGCAGCGCCACCATGCACACTAAGTTTGTCGGCTCCCACATCAAGCAAATTTACTGGGTTTTGGGCGGCGTAGCCATGATGTTTCTGATCAGCGCGGTGAACTACCAGGCGCTGCTGGATAAAATTCACTGGTTCTATATTGGGGCGGTCACGTCGCTGATGGCAGTTTTGGTGTTTGGGCAGAAATATCTGGGAGCGAAGCGATGGATCAAGATGCCGGGTGGAAACCACTTTCAGCCCTCTGAATGGGTCAAGCTGATCCTCATTTTGGCCGTGGCCAAATATTTTGCCGACCTGCGGAATCGCGAACTCTCGTGGTCAGACTTCGCGAAAGCCGCGGCCATTGTGGGCATACCGATGCTAATGGTATTGAAGCAGCCGGATCTTGGTACCGCCCTGACCTACGTGCCCATTGCGGTCATGGGTGCTTTTCTCGGCGGAATGCAATGGAAACAAGGGTTGGTCGTTGTGCTGTTGGCGGCCGTGGGAATTGGCGCCGTCTTCTTCGTGCCGCGTGTCCACGTTCTAAAGTCTTACCAGAAGCAACGCCTAACCAGCTTTATGGACCCCGAAAACGATCCCCAGGGTTCGGGGTATCAAGTTGAGCAATCCAAGATAGCGGTCGGTTCTGGAGGCTTGTGGGGCGGGAAAGGCTCGCAAACACATGGGGCATTCCTTCCAGTCCCACAAACGGATTTCATTTTCGCGGCATTTGCCGAAGAGCATGGATTCGTGGGCGCGCTGGGGGTTCTGCTGCTATACTTCATAGTGCTGATGCGTTTGACCCAGAACGCGCAAACAGCGCCCGACCGCGCTGGCACGTTCGTGGTGATGGGTGTGGTGGCTGTGCTTAGCTTCCATATCCTGGTCAATGTCGGCATGGTGGTCGGTTTTATGCCGGTCACTGGAATACCTTTGCCGCTAATGAGTTACGGCGGGTCTTCCGTTTTGTTCATGTTCCTGGCGCTGGGGATGGTTATGAACGTTCGAATGCGCCGCTTTGTAAATTAGCTGGGGTGACCGCTAAGAGCGCCCGGCGAAGGAACAAATAAAGCAGATTCTGGTAAGGGGTTCATATCAACCAGATTCAAGATTCTTGAACTGGGAACATAGCAGAGAGCAGTTGCTGCGCCGGTTGGCGCAGCCCAAAATATCGATCACCCTCGCGTTAAGAGGGTATTTCACCGGTTAATCGAGCTGTAGAGGACCGGGCAGGATTGAAGCTATAACGCTGCTGGCAGGGAAACGGCCCCCCGACCGGAAACGGTCTGAGAGTGCGGTCACAAACCCGGCAGATGAAAGCGAAACGTGCAAAAGATACCCAAGCTTGTGCAGCGGAGCGGGTCCGGGAGAAACCTCCCAAGCACCCTCCGTCCCCGATATGGGGCCAGCATCGCGACGCTCCATCCCCCCGATTCCTTCCTGGCTCCATCCCGGTGAAACCTGCCCGACTTTCTTAGTCGGAGCGGAACCGGAGTGTCAATGAATAAGGAATTGTTTGTGTCTTCCACGCCCCACGAAACCAAAGTCGGGCTGGTGGAAGATGATCTGCTCGCGGAAATCTACCTCGAGCGCGAAAACGAGTACACCCTCGCAGGGTCCATTTACAAAGGCCGCGTAACCCGCGTTCTACCCGGGATGCAGTCGGCTTTCGTCGACATCGGCCTGGAACGCGATGCCTTCCTCTACGTTTCCGACTTCATGGAATTGGAAGAGCACGACGAGGATCTGACCGATTCCATCCCTGCGAATCGAGGAGTACAGGATTTGCGCGCGCAGCCAGAACAGGCTGCGATGCCGCAAGAGATGCCTCACTTCGAACATGCCGAAGGAGCGAGCCCTGGCGAGAGCGAGGCGGTGTTTGAGCAGCCCTCCGACGCAATACAGCGCGATGCAGCCACCCAGTCCTATGGTTCGCCGAATGTGGCGCAAGACTCGTCCAACGGTGCGGAACGCGATCGCGGAGGATATCGCGGACGCCGCCGCCGTAGAGGTGGACGGCGCGATGGACGTGGCGAAGGACGCGATCGGGGATCGGAATCTCGCATTGCGCGGCCGCCGATCGAAGCCTCCGCTGCGGTCGTCCCCGCCGCAGTTCCTCGTCCTCATGAATCCGGCAGAACGCCGTCGTTTGGACCGCCAGCCGGATATCAGCCGATACTTCTTCCGGGGGAATCGATTTCCAAATACCGCAGCTTGACTCCGCAACCCGCAGCGCAAGAGCTACGCTCGGCCGAACCCCCGACTGGATTGCCTGTGAGCTCGGCTCCAGAAACGGCGGCGCCGGTGGCCTCGGTCTTCCCAGATGACGAACCCATCTTTGCTGGCGCTAATGCCGTTGCACCCGCGGCTGCGAGCATCCCGTCAGTAGCTGGAAACTCTCAAAGACGAAGCCCGCATGGAAGAAAATTACGCGGCGGCCTCAGCGTCGGCAGCGTCCACTTCAGTCGAATGGAAGCGCGAATTTCGACGGCCGCTGGCGATTCCTGCAGTGGCCGCCACCGAGGAGCCTGCGACGATTGAAGAAGAAGTTACCGAAGAGGAAGAGAGCGAAGTAATGGCGCGGCCCGTCCATTCGTCGGCGCCTTCGCATGCCGGCGCCGAAGCCCCTGTTTTCGCAGCTCCGGGAACGCTCGAGGAAGAGACTATCGATGAAGAAGAAGCGGACACCGTCCGTTACGAAGAATCTTCTGATGAGGGATACGACGAGTTTGAAGAAGAAACCCGGGCGGTAGGTCAGGCGGATTCGGCGAGCGGACAGCGCATTCTGGATGTCCGCGAAACCGTCGACGAGATTCACATGTCGTCTTTAGCCGAGTCGGGTGCGGCGTCGGCGGAAGGTAATGCAGCGGAGAGCGAGGAAGACTCCGAGGAATTAGAACTGGAAGAAGCCCAGGCTGAAGCGGAGGCGATGCTCGACGCGGAAGCTGGCGGCGGTAGCCCCGTCGATACCCGGGCGGAAGTGCGTGCTCCGGCCGGGACGGTCGGCTATACGCAGCGCGCCCCGCGTCCGCGGCCCGGTTACGACCGCCAGCGCGGCGGTGGACGCCGCGGTGGCGGGCGGCGCTTTCCGCGCCGCGAGTCGCATGAAATCCCCAAGATCAGCGATTTGCTCAAGGAAGGTCAAGAAATTCTGGTGCAGATTGCCAAGGAGCCCATCGGCAAAAAGGGCGCACGCATCACCAGCCATATCGCCCTACCGGGCCGCTTCCTGGTTTATATGCCGACGGTGAACCACACCGGTGTCTCGCGCAAGATTGCGTCGGACGAGGAACGCCAGCGGCTGAAGCGCATCGTGATGAGCGAGCGCGAAAACGGGCATGGCGGCTTCATCGTACGCACGGCGGCGCAGAACGCGAGCGAAGACGAACTCCGCGCCGACATCCGCTTCCTGAAAGGCTTGTGGAATGACATCAAGACTCGGGCCGAAGCCTCGAAGCCACCGGCGCTGATTTATCACGATCTGAACGTAGTGGAGCGCGTGCTGCGCGATCAGGTCACGTCTGACTTCTCAGTAATCTGGGTCGATACCGAGCCCGAGTACGAGCGCATACTGCGCTTCTTCAATCGCTTCCAGCCCGGCCTGGTGAAGCGCGTCAAGCTCTATACCAAAGAGACGCCGCTGTTCGAGCAATTCGGCTTGAAAGAGGAGATGGACAAGGCCCTCAAGTCGAAAGTCTGGCTGAAGAGCGGCGGCTACATCGTGATCAACCAGACCGAGGCGCTGGTCGCTATCGACATCAATACCGGCAAATATGTAGGCAAGACCTCGCGCCTTGAAGACACGATCGTGAAAACCAACGTGGATGCGATCAAAGAGATCGTCCGGCAGGTTCGGCTGCGCGATCTGGGCGGCATCATCATTATCGACTTCATCGATATGGATGAGCGGCGCAACCGCCAGCGCGTGATGCAAGCGCTCGAAGAGGAACTTAAGCACGATCGCGCGCCCTCGAAGGTGCTGCAGTTCAACGATTTCGGCCTGGTCGCAATTACTCGCAAGCGCGTGAAGCAATCGCTCGAACGCACCATTGGCGCGCCGTGTCCCTATTGCCAATCCACCGGCTACGTGAAGTCTCTAACCACGGTGGTCAACGAGATCTACGTGGAGATGCGCAAGATCGCCAAGCATCTGGAGCACGAAGACGTGATGCTGCGCGTGAATCCGGATGTGGCGAAGGAACTAAAGGGCAACAACGGCCGCCTATTAAACGAGATGGAAGAACTGACCAAGAGGACCATCATCGTGAAGAGCGATCCCGCGCTGCATCAGGAGCAGTTCGATATTAACTAGGTGTCCAGCCGCTAGCTTCGAACAAGGGACGGGCTTAAATTGCCTGTCCCTTTTTTCTTAGAGGGAGAGAGCCGTACGGCAACCAATTTCCATACCATGGAAAGTGGCAATTATTATGGTAAGATGAATGCCATGACAACCACCCTGACCATTGATCGGGCCGGACGGCTTGTTCTGCCCAAGCCCGTGCGGGAAGAGCTTCAATTGTCCGCGGGAGACTCCTTGGAACTGGAGAGTTCGGAGGATCAGATCGTTCTGCGTCCGGTGCGAGGGGCCGCGACTATGCGGAAAAAACAGGGCGTCTGGGTAATGCGAACCGGGAAACCGCTTTCCGCAGAAGTCGTAAACCAAACCATCAGCAAAATTCGCAACGAACGTGGGCGCGTCGATGCCAGCTCCCTACGCCCCTCTCGCCGCCGTAGTGAGAAAACCAGTTGAAATGGTTCTTTGATACCTCGGTGCTTATTCCAGCTTTTGTGGAAGACCACAACGATCACGAGCGCTGTCTGGCTGTTTACGCTCCGTCCAATAAACGAATCGCATGCTGTGCCGCTCATACCCTCGCCGAGGTCTATGCCGGAGTGACGCGCTTGCCGGGCGTATTTCGGGCGAGCCCCGAGCAAGCAATCCTTTTCCTTTCCGACATCGAAGATCACCTCACAATCGTCTCGCTCGATAGTGCCGAATACTTGACGACCATTCGGCAGGCGTCGGCGAACGGGATCGTGGGTGCAACGATCTACGATGCGCTCCTAGCGGCGTGCGCGATCAAAGCCAGGGCGGAGACCATCTATACCGACAACGAGCGGCACTTCCGCATGTTCGGCCCCGAAGTTGCCAGCCGAGTCATGAAACCCTAGCCATGAAATCTAACGCACATGTGGGGACAGCCGCCCTCGGCTGTCCGCCGGGCGAAGCCCGGCAGTTGCTTTCGCACAAACCGGTGCCGCAGATCGGACATGCTTTGAAAGGGCGCGGCTTCTAGCCGCGCCGCCCAGATCCAATAAACACGCGGGCTTTAGCCCCTGAGGGACGTTCGAGGGCTAAGCGTGGCGTTGTGAGTGTAACGGGCGATGTTTTCAAGAGTTGCGCAGCGAAGGGCTCGATCGTCCCGAGATTGCGGGCCGATGACAGAGCGCCCGCAGGGTCAGGTATGTCTCGTGGAAGTCTCGGTGCCGGGCGATGCAGTTCCATGGGCAAATCGCCCAGGCGACGCACGGGACGGCTGATCCCGCCCAGGTCCGTAATTGTCCCGCTCGGGAGCGCTGGAACACTCGTCGGTCCCTCCTTGAACGTTCCGACTGAAACGAGGATGGTTACGGCGGTTCGGTTCTTGGCTTCAAAGTCGGCCTCGACGCACATGGGAGGGTCGCGCCTGTCATCCGTGGCTGGACTCCCGTTCTGTTCCCCGCAGTTGTTCACTTCCCACTTGATCGGTGCGCCTCCACCCTCGTTCCTCAGGAAGAATTCCAGAGTCACATTCGGCAAGCTTCGGTCAAATGACGACACTATCAGGCTCTGCGCGCGACGGATAGCAGCCTTTACCGTCCTATTGGTTGACGACGGTTGCGCCCACAAGCAGACGGTCAGCAGAACCCAGAAGCCGAGAATGATTTGCCGCATGCCCCTGTTAGACACCTCACGTCTTAGAGAAGCCCACACTTTTGGGGAGGCGACCCGGGACTCGAGGTAAGCCCGCTGAAACCAGACTGTCGAAGACAATTCATGGAGGGGGTATGTCTATAGTTGCAAAATGATAAACATCCATTTCCCAAAGCGGGTAGGGAAAAATCAATCCGGTTTCCCACGCGAGAACCGGGACCAAGAGCTGGATACCTAAGAGTTGACCACTGGGAGGTAAAGGTCGGACCCAGCAAGGCTGGAAACTGAGAACCGCTAGCTCCCTGTCTGCGCCAGAGCCTTCACGGCAAGATCGGAGCGATCACGTAGTTTCTGCACGGTTTCGTGGATGGCTTTGGCCGATGCAGCATCGCTACTTTCGGCCATCTTGGCGACGCTTCCAGCTTCCTCCGTCGTGGTGCTGGCAATGTCGAGCAGAACCACTAGCGCGTCCGCGTGGAGCTTCCACAGCGAAGACATGCTCTGGCTGCGTTTGAGTTCTTCGAGTTCCGTGTTGATTCGCGCCACGCAAGAAACCAGGCGGATTAATGTGCGGGCGACGTCGGCGCGCGTGCTTTTCTCTTCCAGGAAGCCGGCGTTGTAAGCTTCAGCTTCTGACGCAGTCAGGGTCAGATTGAAAAAGCGCATGGGCACAACCTGGCGATACTTGGGATCGGCCACGCGAACAAAGACCCGAATCGATTCCTCGACACGCCGCAGTTTTCCTTCTTCGACGGAAATTTGCTGCGCGGTGATTGCGGGAGGCTGGAAAGCCTGAACTGCGACGGGAGCTTTTGCAGCAGGGGCTGCACGCGCAGTTTTAGCGGCAGCGGCCGTCTTCCCGGAGGATTGGATCGCGTTGCCTGCGTTAGGCGCGAGCAGAGACTTGCGTATGGGTGGCCGCCGGTCGAGTTCTTTTTTCAGCTTCGACACGCGCCGGAACTTTTCCAGAGCACTTCCGTAGTCGGCCAGGAGCATTTCCTTTTGCTCGATCGCCGCTACGTGTTCGACCGTCACTTCCACGCCGTCCACTGTGCTTAGAATGCTGCCGCCCATTTCGTCCAATGCCTGGGCGAATTGTTTGATTTCTGCCAGGGCTTTGGTGAAGAGCAGGTCGAAGCGCGCGCCGAACGCGGCATTGTGGGCAGCAACGGTAGCCAGCACTCCGGGGTGATAGAAAGAAGAGTCCAGCCAGCGCTTCAACTCGCGCACTCGCGAAACAATGCCGGAGTCCATTAGCGCATTGAAATCCCGATAGCGGGCAATCTCTTCGCGTAACGGATCGAAGTTTCGCAGCAGCTGTACGTGCTCTTCCGGCAGCGAGGGCACATCCGTATCCGCAAGAATTTCGATCAGGGCAATTTCGAATGGCGAAAGCGGCAGCGATCCGTCGAGCCCGTAGCCGTGCTGCTGCCACTGCCCGGCGACTCGGGGATGGCGGTAAAGAAAAGTGGAAATCAAATCGGTCTTATCGCGGTTCACCTCGCTGGGTTCGCGGCGCCGGACAAAATAGCGAAGCAGAGCCTCGGCAACTTCCGAATCTGTATCTGGAGTGAGTGCCTGCCGCATCATTGCGGGCGTGATGGCCATATCCAGCACGTGTAGCCAGCGATACATCCGGGAGAGAGTTTCGGGAAGATCCCCTTCCGAGTGGCGAAGCGAAAGCTCGTCAAGCCCGCTCGGAACGGGCACATCGCCGCCCAGCGAGTCGCGCATCAGCTTCTGATAAAACCCCTGGACTGTCGCCAGGATCGACAACTCAAACTTAAGGTCCTCGGCCAAGAAACGCTCCCGCAAGCGAGATTCTCCTCGTCAGTTGAGGGAATTCTTATTGCTTTTCCAGTAAAGACGAAAGTCACCAGGGTCGCAAGTTACTACCGGGGGTGGAACCGTCACGTAAGCGGGGGCCTCCTTTCCGGAGGTGCATGGCCTTCCGCGCGGCTAAAGCCGTTATTGACTTTGGGCGTTTGCGGCGCGACTGAAGGCGCGCCCTTTCAAAACTGCGAAGGGTAGCTTCCAAAAAAGAGAAGGTCGTTCAGAAAACCACGGTCTTATTGCCATAAAGAAGAACACGGTTTTCCAGATGCCAGCGAACCGCGCGCGAGAGGACGACCTTCTCGAGGTCGCGGCCCTTGCGAATCAGATCTTCGACAGTGTCTCGGTGAGAAACGCGAACCACGTCCTGTTCGATGATGGGGCCGTCGTCCAGGACCTCGGTCACGTAATGGCTGGTCGCCCCGATCAGCTTGACGCCACGTTCGAAGGCCTGGTGGTAGGGGCGGGCGCCGACGAAGGCGGGCAGAAACGAATGATGAATATTGATGATGCGTTGCGGATAGCGGTTGACGAATTCGTTCGAGAGAATCTGCATGTAACGGGCCAGCACCATGAAGTCGGCTTTGTGCTCTTCGATCAGCGACTGGATTTGATTTTCAGCCTGACGCTTGTTGTCCTTTGTGATGGTGATGACGGTGTAGGGAATCTTGTAGAAATCGGCGATAGGCTGGTTGTCGGGATGATTGGAAACAATCCGCGGGACGTCGCAGGCGAGTTCGCCGCTTTGATGGCGGTAGAGGAGATCGACAAGGCAGTGATCGTATTTTGAAACGAATATGATCATGCGCTGCCGGTGGGACGACTGCGCCAGACGCCAGTTCATCTGAAACTTTTCGGCGATGGGAGAGAAATGTTTGCTGAAGTCGGCGAGGTCTTTATCGGTGAGATCGATGTCGAAGTCTTTGGGATCGAACTCGACGCGCATGAGGAACAGCCCGGACTCTTCATCGGCGTGTTCGTCGGCGTGCAGGATGTTGCCGTTATGGCGGTAGACGAAGTCGGCAATGGTGGCGACTTCGCCTTTCTGGTCGGGGCAGGAGATGAGGAGGATGGCGGAGGGTTTCATGTGTTGCCGTCTTCGGCTCTAGGCACTCGTCCTATTCAATCTACAGGCGCTGGTCTCAATCTAGCCGGTCTCCTCGAAAAAAACGCCATATCTCAACGATCTTCCTAATAGGATCAGGTACCAACCAAAGGGCTAACAGAATCATTACTCCCAGCGCGTAGCCGACCCCCTTCAACATCTCCATGAATACGAAAACTCCTCACAGCCAAGAATTGTTTGCTCAGAAGCGCACACCCGGCGCTACTTTCTCAAATACTTTACAATCTCCCGCGCGGCATTCGCTCCCGATCCTCCAGTCAAGCCAGCACCAGGATGCGTGCCGCTGCCGCACAAATACAAATTCTGAATCGGCGTTTTGTAGCGCGCCCAGTCGAGCAGCGGACGCATGGTGAAAAATTGATCGAGCGCGAGGTCGCCGTGGAAGATTTGGCCGCCGGTTAATCCGTAGACGTCTTCGAGATCCTGCGGCGTGATGATCTGATGAGTCAGGATCCGTTCCGGCAGATTCGGGGCGTATTGTGCGAGCGTCTGCACTACGGTTTGGCCGAGCGCTTTGCGCTGGCTTTCCCAATCGTGTTTCAGTTTGTACGGCGCGTACTGCATGTAGATCGACATCACGTGCTTGCCTTCGGGCGCGAGCGTGGGGTCGGTTAGCGACGGAATGGTTGCTTCAAGATAGGGCTGGCGCGAGAAGTTGCCGTACTTGGATTCGTCGAAAGCGCGCTCAATATAATCGATCTCGGGTCCGATGTGAATGCGTCCCTGGAGCGCAGCTCCATCGCGGTTTTTCAAGCGCAGTGAAATTGGGCAGAGCAGAGAGAGCCAGGTTGACTTTCGCGACTGTGCCGTTGCCGCGATAGTGCTGCAGCTTCTGCACGAAGTCCGGCGAAAGATGCATCGGGTCGGTCAATTTGAGCAGAGTACGTTTGGGGTCGGCGTTGGAGATAATGGCATCGGCGGTGATTTCTTCGCCGGTCGCGAGCAGCACGCCGGTGGCCGCGCCGTCTTTCACGCGAATCTCGATGACTTCGGCTGCGGTGCGAATCTCGACGCCGGCCGCTTTTGCGGCAGAGGCCATGGCCTGCGTGAGCGCTCCCATTCCGCCAGCGGCGAAGAATGCCGAACCGGCAGGATGAGAATCGCCGGCGGCGCGGATCAGCAACTGCAGAGCGCTGCCCGCCGACCATGGCCCGAGAAAAGTTCCGAAGATTCCGCGAGCTGCAATGACTGCGCGCAATACTTCCGTCTCGAAATATTCCGCCACCAGATCGGCAACCGCCATGGGCCCCCAGCGCAGCACGCGGTACATATCACGCTTGCCGAGATTGCGGAGAGCGCGGCCAGTCTTGAGCATGCTCCAGAGATCGCCGCTGCTCGGGATGATCGATGTCGGGCGGAGTCGTGGCGAGGGCTTCCGCGATTACTTTGCTGATGTTGTCGAGCGAATGTTGAAATTCGGGATATTTCCCCGCGTCTTTCTGTGAGAAAGCGGCAATCGCCTGCGCAGATTTATTCTCGTCCTGATAAAGCGAAAGAGCACGGCCCTCGGGCGTGAGCGCGGTGACACAGGTTTCTGGCGTGATGAATCGCAAGCCATGCTTTTCCAGTTGCATGTCGCGCACGATATCGGCACGAATCGGGCCAGCGGTGTGGGCGAGTGTGGAGCAGCGGAAGCCAGGATGGAATTCGTCGGTGATGGCTGCGCCTCCGACCTGCGGCCGGCGCTCGAGTACGAGAGGCTTGAACCCTGCTTTAGCCAGGTAGAATGCGGTGACGAGCCCGTTGTGGCCGCCGCCGATGATGACGATGTCGCGCTTCGTTTCGGCCATTTAGGCGGCTCCCTTGTCTTTGAGAATTTCGAGAGCGGCGAGACGTCCCGGTGCTCCCATGATTCCGCCGCCGGGATGCGTGGCCGAACCGCACATGTAGAGATTCTGAATGGGCGTGCGAAAACGCGCGTAACCCGGCGCTGGGCGCAGAAAGAAAAGTTGCTCCAGGGAAAGTTCGCCTTGAAAGATGTTGCCTTCGCTCAGTCCCCACTCGCGCTCGAGATCGAGCGGAGTGATGACTTGCCGGTGCAGAATGATGTCCTTGATGTTGGGCGCGTATTCGGCGATGGTGTTGACGACGGTATCGCCGAAGGCCTCTTTTTCGGTGTCCCAGTGCAGGCCCGGGCGCAGCTTGTAAGGCGCGTACTGCACGAAGCAGGAGAGCACGTGCTTGCCCGGAGGCGCCACCGATGGATCGGTGAGTGAAGGGATGACCATGTCGATGTAGGGATGCCGCGAGAAGTTGCCGTACTTCGCATCGTCGTAGGCGCGCTCCATGTACTCGACAGATGGTGAGATGGACATTGCACCACGCAGGTGCGGGCCGGGTCCGGGCATGCACTTGAAATTCGGTAGGCCATCGAGCGCCATGTTTACTTTGCCGGAGGAGCCTCGATATTTGAAACGGTTGATATCTTCTAGAAAGTCGGCGGGCAGATGTTCGGCTTCGATGAATTTGTTGAAGGTGAGGCGGGGATCGACACTGGAGGAAATTGTGTCGGCATAAATTTCGTCACCGTTGGTGAGTACGACGCCTTTGGCCTTGCCATTTTTGACGATAATTTTCGCGATGGCGGCTTGCGTACGAATCTCGACTCCGGCTTCGCGGGCCGCATCGCCAATGGCGTTTGAAATTGCGCCGGTGCCCCCGCGCGCGAATCCCCAGGCGCGGAATGCGCCGTCGATTTCTCCCATGTAGTGATGGAGCAGAACGTAAGCGGTGCCGGGAGAACGCACGCCGAGGAACGTGCCGATGATGCCGGAGGCGGACATGGTGGCTTTGAGCACGTCGGTCTCGAACCATTGATCGAGAAAATCGATGGCGCTCATGGTCATGAGCTGAACCTGGTTGTACTTGTCGTAACTCGACATGCCCTGAAAACGGCGTCCGATGAAGAGCAGCTTCATCAGTTCGCGCGGGTTGAGCGTGTTGGGATCTGGCGGGACCATGCTGAGAATCGGTTTCACGAAGCGGCACATGGCCTGCATGGCTTTGCCGAATTCGTCGTAGGCTTCAGCGTCGACGCGCGAGTGGCGGGCGATCTCGCGATGAGTTTTTCCATGGTCGTTGACGCGCCATAGGTAATCGCCGCTGGGCATGGGTGTGAACGTGCCGTCGAGCGGAAGGATTTCGAGGCCGTGGCGGGGGAGATCCAGGTCGCGAATGATTTCCGGGCGCAGCAGCGAGACCACGTAGGAACAGACCGAAAACTTGAAGCCGGGAAAAACTTCTTCGGTACAGGCTGCGCCGCCAAGAATGTGGCGGCGTTCCAGCACCAGAACTTTCTTTCCGGCGCGGGCGAGATAGGCGGCGTTGACCAGGCCGTTGTGGCCTCCGCCGATCACGATTACGTCGTATGAACTAGCCATAAGCTTTTAGCCTTTAGCTGTTAGCTTGCTGGTTGAGAATGGGGACGAGGAATATTAGCGCAGTTTGCGAGTGCGCGTATTAGAGGCCGCTGGGAAGGACGCTCCAGTTGCGGAGGACGTTCGATAGGACTGGGATGAGTGAGCGCATCAGTCGAAGGGTCATTCTATCGGGAACGGCCCCGTTTTGTCTGCAATTCGTGAGGATTTAAATCTGGAGACTGCCAAAGCTGCCGCCAGATAGAGAGCAAGATTTGCCGCGAGTTCGGCTACAAACCCGATCTTGTCCCAGGTCAGAGTTTGATGTTGGCCGACGACGAACGAATGTGCGGCAAGTCCGAAGTAGAGTGGATAGGCTAAGGTAGGATTCCAGTGCCGTGGCAAATGAACAATGAGAGTCCAGATCACTACGAACGCAGAAACACCGAGTAGGGCCTTCGTTCTCATGTGGGTCTCAGCCACTTGCGCCTTTAATAATCCCACCAATTCGTCCGAACTCCAAATGCTATCCGGGGGAACAGTTGCGCGGGAGATCCTTCGCTCCGCCTGAAGAACGGCTGCGCTCAGGATGACGCAGCATGTTTGTTCACAGTCAATTCTCGATACCCTTACCTCGGCGTCATCCCGAAGTCCCGCGTTTTCTCCAGCGGGGCGAGGGATCTCCCGCTGATGTGCTTTAGGTCCTGGCTTGTACACATTCTGCCAGTCCTTCGCCAAGTCATCCCAGCGCGGATTTATCGATTCGATGAGCTTGATCTTCTTGCTTCGTCGCCAGCCTTTGATCTCCTTTTCGCGGTCAATGGCGGCATCGGGATAGAAGAAGCTTTCGTAATAAACGAGGCAAGTCAGGTTGTAACGGCTGGTGAATCCGGATATCAGTTTGTGTTTGTGCTGCCAGACGCGGTGCGGGAGATTGCCTGTGATGCCTGTGTATAGGACGGCGGGCCTCGGTCCATTGGTCATGATGTAGACGAAGAATTGTTTGGGCGGTCGCATCGGTCTTGTTTAGCGCGCTCGGGGCGCCATTGTCTGTGACGAATGAACATAGAGCCGATCCGAGGGAGATCCCTCGCCCCGCTGGAGAGAACGCGGGGCATCGGGATGAAGCCCTCGTTGAGAGTTCTGACGTATAATCCAGCGTCGAACCAATTTTTCGAGGTCACTCCTTTGCCCATTGGAACCGCGTTTCACGAGAGAACTTTTCCGCTTTGCCACAGCTTGAACTACCGCGAGTGGTCGGGATATTACACCGTCAGCGTCTATGAGGTGCATCACGAGCACGAGTACAACGCCATCCGCAATGCGGCGGCGCTGATCGATATTTCGCCGCTTTACAAATATTTGATTACAGGCAAAGACGCGACGCGGTTGGTGAACCGTGTGATCACTCGTGACACTAATAAAGTGAAAGTGGGGCAGGTGATTTATTGCTGCTGGTGCGATGAAGAGGGGAAGGTCATCGACGACGGAACGGTTTCGCGGCTGGAGGAGAATGTTTATCGCTGGACGGCTGCCGACCCCAGCCTGCGCTGGTTCCGGCAAAACGGCCTGAACATGGACGTGCAGGTCGAAGATATTTCAGAAAAAGTTGCTGCGCTGGCTCTGCAAGGGCCGACCTCGGCGAAGCTGCTGAAGATGGTGGCCGATGCCGATATCGCGAACCTGAAATATTTCCGCGTGACCCACGGCAAGATCGCGGGCGTGCCGGTGGACATTTCGCGCACTGGTTATACGGGCGATCTGGGATATGAAATCTGGGTGCCATTAAAAGACGCAAACGACGCCGTGAAGGTGTGGGACGCGCTGACGGAAAAAGGCAAACAGTTCGATTTGCACGCGGCTGGCATGCTGGCGCTCGATGTGGCGCGGGTGGAAGCGGGACTGTTGCTCATCGAAGTGGACTACACGAGTTCGAAGAAGGCGCTGATTCCGTCGCAGAAATATTCACCGTACGAGCTGGGTTTCGCGAAGATGGTGCATCTCGAAAAGGAGAACTTTATCGGAAAGCGGGCGCTCGAGCACGACCTGAAGAACGGCGTGGCGCGGCATTTTGTCGGCGTCGAAGTCGATTGGACCGACGTCGAGGCGCTCTATGAGCGCTACGGGCTCACGCCAGCCGCGCCGAGCCAGGCTTCGCGCGTGGCCGTGCCGTTGTACTCTGGAGAAAAGCAGGTCGGCAAGGCGACGACGACGAGTTGGTCGCCGATCCTAAAAAAGATGATTGCGCTGGCCAGCGTGGAGACCGAGCATTCAAAGCTGGGGACGCAATTGCAGATGGAGATCACGATCGAGGCGATCCGGCTAAGGACGAATGTGAAGGTGACCGCGATGCCATTCTTTAATCCTCCGCGCAAGACCGCTGTGCCGATATGAAATCTAGGAAGCCCGCGGCGAGCATAGGCTAAGCGGAAGCCGCTCCGCCCTCTTGGCAAACTGCCTCGCAAAACTCTGTTGTAGGGCTACAGCCTACGCCTCGCGTCTAGAGCGGTCGGATCTGCTATTCCCTCCAGCCGCACTTGGGGTATTCTTTCAAGGCTATGAGTCGTCCTCGACAGGATTGGCCAACACTGAGCCCCCTGGTTATCCTGGCCGGGATTGTGTTGATTCTGTATTTCGCTCGCGCGATTCTCATTCCTCTGGCTCTCGCCTTAACGCTCAACTTTCTGTTGACGCCACTGGTGAACTTCTTTCAAAAGCTCCCTATGCGTCGGGTACCTGCGGTTGTGCTGGCGCTGCTGATTTCGTTTGTAGCCCTCGCGGGTGTTGGTTGGGTAGTCGCGCGGCAACTCTTGCAGGTGGCGAACGATCTGCCCAAGTACCGTCTGAATATCCACAATAAGATTGAAGCCCTTCATTACCCGGCAGGGAGCGCCCTAGGGCGGGCAACCGAGAGCGTTGAAGAAATTGGCAAAGAGTTTTCGGATTCGGCGACCAGCCCTGAGGCTTCTTCGTCCGATTTATCTGGACGCGCTTCGCAGCCCGGTGCTCAAGCTGGTTCCAAAGCTAAGCCGGCGTCGCGTCCGCAAGGTCCCTTTCCGGTTCAGGTCGTCACCGTTCCGGCGAATGGTCTGGCGTACCTTCGCGAGGTGCTGGCTCCGGCTGTGATACCCCTGGCGACCACGGGCATGGTCCTGATATTCACGGTGTTCATCCTCATAAAGCAGGAGGACCTGCGCGATCGATTCCTGCGCCTCGCCGGTGTGCCTCAGTTACACGCCATGACGCTGGCGTTGGATGACGCGGGTCGCCGCATCAGCCGCTATCTGGTGATGCAATTTTTGGTGAATACCTGCTATGGGATTTGCTTCGGGGTCGGCCTGTTCTTCATCGGTATTCCGAATGCTACCCTTTGGGGAGTCATTGCCGGTCTTCTCCGCATCGTGCCGTATGTGGGGGCACTGACGGCTATGGCGTTCCCACTCGCGCTAGCTCTCGCGGTATTCAATGGCTGGGGGCCTCCGGTTCTAGTTTTTCTGTTGTTCGCCTTGCTCGAAGTGATAGCAGCAAATGTGGTGGAGCCGTGGTTATACGGTGCTCACACTGGGATCTCTTCTCTCGCGCTGCTGGTGACCACGGTTTTCTGGACGACGCTGTGGGGATGGGCGGGACTGGTATTGGCAGTCCCTCTTACGGTGTGTGTGATTGTGTTAGGGCGCTACGTCCCGCGCATGTCGTTCCTTCATATTTTGCTGGGCGATGAAACTGCACTATCAGTCGAGGCACAGTTTTATCAACGTCTGCTTGCACTGGATCAGGAGGATGCCCGGCTGATCGCACATAACTTCCTGAAAACCCATTCGCTGGTGAGCTTATACGACGGGGTGCTAATCCCTGCGCTCACTTTAGCCGAGCAGGACCGGCACAAAGGCGCGTTGGGCGAAAGGCGGGAGTCATTTCTGTTTCTCAGTGTGAGCGAGGTCATCTCGGAATTAACGGGCTACGGGTTAGAAGAAACTTCGACGAAATCGAGAAAGGCGAAATCGCGCTGGATATCTAGCGGGCCGTCTGATTTGCCTTCGAGTCGCGCGGAACCGGCCACTTCCGCCGTGCGGGTTTTCTGTTTGCCGGCGAATGATCAGGCCGATGAGATCGCGTCCTCGATGCTCGCCCAGTTGCTGGAGCGCTCCGGCTACGGCGTGCTCTCGCTGCCTGTCGGTTCTCCGTTCGAAGAAATTTTGACCCATCTTCCGCCCGAACCTCAAGACATAATCTGCATCTCCGCGGTTCCTCCTTTTGCTTTTGCGCAATCTCGTGCCCTATGCCAGCGGGTCCGCATGCACTTGCCTGAGACTAAAATCCTTGCTGGCGTTTGGGGATTCGCTGGCGATATCGAAAAAGCTAAAGAGCGCTTCGGAAGTGTACAGCCGGACCGCATCGTGCCTTCTCTTGCTGCGGCAATCGAGCAGATTAACGAATGGCACAAGGCGACATTGAGGTCTGAATCCCCGGACCAGGTTGTTTTGGATCCGGCGCAGTTGCCCGCGAAGTAATCGCGGCTAGCCGGGCTTCGCCCGGCGGACAGCCGGGGGCGGCTGTCCCCACATTGTTCTTCTTTTGCCCGCCAAGTAGATTCCGACCCCTACCAACAGCAGTGCTCCCGTTCCCCCTACGATCTTCAACAACGCCAGCGGCTTGTTGGGTTCGTCTGGCTGCGGTACGACGGAGATCGCGATGGTGAGCAGCGTTGTGGCGAATCCGAGCGTCGCCACAAGTTTTGCCACGGTAGTCCCTCCAGGAACACGGATTACTTCCGGTCCCGCAGGCTCACGCTGCAGCTTGATCATCGCGGCAAACAAGTACAAGTAAGGGATGAAGTAAACGATCACGCCCATGCTGACCAGCACGTCGTAAGCACCTTTGACGCTGGTCCCGGCCTGGCCGAGAAAAATAAAGACCGCGCCGAGAACGAACTGAGTTAGCAGTGCGACCCATGGAGTTTTCCAACGCGGGTGGAGTGCGCCAAAGGCCGGCGGCAGGAAGCGGTCAAGGCCGGCGACGAATGGTAAGCGAGCAACCGCGGCGAGGTATGCTCCGGCAGCGCCGATGTTACTGAGCGCGATCAGAAATGCCGCGACCGGAAGCACTCCGGGAAAACCTACACGGGATGCGGTTTTCGAGATGGCCTGGACCAATCCCTGCAGGTTGCTAACTTCACTTGATGGCAGAGCGAGCAGGACGGCGGTCGTTCCAAGAATGTAGCAAAGCGTCACGGTGACTCCGCCGAAGAGCAAGGCGAATGGGATTGAGCGGCGGGGATTCTTGATCTCTTCTCCCATGAACGAGGCGGTCTCGCATCCACCGAAGGCAAATGTCAGCACCGACCAGAAAATAATGTCGTTGAAATGCGTGCTGGGGGTCATCGAATGCAAAGTGAACGAAGTGGCCGAGCCGTAACGATGCAATGCGATCACTCCCATCACGATGACTATGCCCACGGGGATCCACATCGCCAGCGCGCCTATATTGTGCAGCCACTTGCCGACGTCAAGGCCGACGATGTTCATCAGAGTGGCGGCACTCAGCGTGAGCAGTGAGAAGACGATGTAGAACGTGGCGTTGTTCGTGAGATGACCCCATGCGGCCTGACGCATGAAGAGAATGTTGCTGGCGGCGAAGTAGAGGACGGCCGGGAAGTAGGGAAGGTTGCTGGTCCAATAAGTCCAGGCGGACATGAAACCGGAGAAGTCTCCGAAGGCCCGCTTGCTCCAGACATAGAGGCCGCCCTCACTGGGATAGCGGGAAGAAAGCTCCAGTACGGAAAGCGCAAGCGGCGTGTAGAAACAGAGCCAGGCCCCGATCCAGATGACGATGGAGCTGGGACCAGCTGCAGCTGCGGTGGCGATCCATCGCAGGCTGATGCCGGTGACCACGTAAAACAAGACCAGATCGCCGAAGCCGAGCACACGCTTCGGCCGGTCTGGGTCAACGGCTTCGGCAATCGACACGCCGGAGGAAGGGAATGAGACTCGGTTCAGCGCGTCGAGGTCCGCGTTCGGGTCAGGCAATCTGGAGCCACCGGGATCGGGTTGCGATCCAGCAAGGAACGGCCGACACCGATCTAAACATCGATCAACACCAGGCGGCAAGATGAAAGTTGTTGTGGTGTCCGCTTTGCGGAGACCCCATCGAACTCGGCTCGACGGACAGCAGGGGTGGTTATCCTCACCTGGAGCATTTCTCACTTGTCTTGCTATTTCAATCAGCTTCAATCAGCGAGGGATGTAGTCGTCGAGAAGTGGTACGACGAGGGAAGTGAAAGATAAAGCGCGCTGCTGAGCGGCTTCCGGTGTTTCACCGGGGAACATCGAAATTGTGATGCGGACCAAAGCCCCATCGCTTCGGTTCATGCGAATCGCGTCCTTTACCAGGTAATATTTGGCCCAATATTCGCTGGCTACACCACGGTCGTGAGCCCAGTACCAATACAACACCAGACGTCGCGACTCAGCTTTGGAGATGACATAGCGATTGGCGGGAAAAGGGTCGTGACCTGGCAGGGCGAGCGTAATGCGAGTTCTTTGTTCCGGGTTCCAACCTGCGCCGGGCAGGCAGTGTTGCGGGGAGTGGATCGTGTCGCCCGCGCGCTGGGTGGCGAAGTAGGCAAGGAACAAGTCAACCTCCGGCAACTTGCCGTCGGGGTCTTGATACACGCGTTCCATAAAATCGCCTGCCCCCAGCACTTCGAGGGTTTCCTTGTCCAGAGCGACCTCGGTGCCTTCCCAGTTCCCAAGCTGCGGTGGAAAAGATGAGAGCGGCCGATGCTTCGGAATGATTTCGGTGCGCCCCCGCGCCTGCAGCAAAATGGCGGTAAAACCGATCAGGGCAACCGCGAGAACAAACCGGAGGATGCTGGTTGCCTTCATGAATTTTCACCCTCTTCATGCACGGAAACACGGATGATTTGATGCAGCAGATAAAGCATAATCAGCGAAATTACGAAGATCAGCCAGCCGGAAAACTCGTGAAAGAAGCCTTGTGCTTTTTCCGGATCCCAGTATTGAACCAGCAGGCCGGTACCAACGATGCGAAAACTGTTTGCAGCGACAGCGATGGGAATCGATGCGAGCGCCAACAATACGCGCACGCTGACCCGCCGTTCCATCAGATAGCCGTAGATGATGGCAAGCGTCATCAGCGACATCAGCGAACGGATGCCGCTGCACGCCTCGGCCACTTCCAACGCCATGGCTGGAAGAATGATGACGTTGCCTTCGCGCAGCACGGGTACGCCCATCCAGGGCAGCGTGCTGCTGGCTACTTTAGATGCCAGCAACTGCAACGGGAAGGTGATCTGATTGAACAGGATCGCTGGAATGGGGATCATCAAGAGTAGAAATGCCCACGGGAACAGAACTGCGCGGAAAAAACTCCATCCAAGAAACAGGACCATCAGGCCGGCCAGTACCATCAATAACGATAAGCGTGAGAGAAAAAGTTCAGCGCCCATCTGGCCGACGATGAGAACGCATAATCCCAACGCCAAAAACAAGAGGCCCCACCACGAGGGGTGGACGCTCACTGCGGTGAGTCGTGAGCGCTCCTGCCATATTACAAAGGCAGAAAACATGGGAACGAAGAAACCGTGCGAGAAATTGGGATCCTTCCACCATTGTGCAACCAGGTGAGCGAGTGTGGGGCCGTATATCCAAAACAACAGAGCGGCGAAAACCGAGGTTTGCCAAAAGATGGTCCGGCCCCGGTTCGCCTCGCGAGCGCGCATGGTCGATAACTCGGGATGGAACACTTGGCTCAACGGCACAGGCTCTATCATTAAAAGGGAAAGTAGCTTCCAGCATAAGTTAAGCGCACTCCATCTGCAATTAAAAGGTCCGATACAGGAGCAACCCGATGATATGTGAGAGGCACCGTAGAGGGTGGTCCACCGTGAGCACCGGTTTGCCTCTGAAAGGAACGGTATTTGGGCAATAGTTCCTCAATTGGGACGATCGTAAGGGAGCTCTTGTTACCGCTCGATTGTGCAATTGCTTTCCGTTTTATGCGGAACAGATTAGGGTACTAAGTAGTTTTTCTTGCTCCCCAAGATCCTACGATGCTTGTATACTTTTGAAAATATGGCGGAAACGGGTAACTCGGCTTGCCAACTCACGGGACACGACGCGGTTTGCAGTTTGCCGTGACTAAACAGAAGTCCGCCAATGTTGTTCAGCCCGTTTAGAGTTTGTTCGCGAGAAAACCAGATGGGATCGAATGCTCGCCAAGGCGTCAAAGAGGCACAAATCGCCGTGATTCCCGACCCGCTGAGATTGGACTTCGTGGAGGGTGTGAGCCTCAGCATGCGGAGCGTAGAAGCGGTGATGCTGGAAGTTGCGCAGAGCGAAGTTCCCGTCCTACTTCTGGCCGAGCGAGGCGCGGGCAAGAAAGCCACGGCCCGGCGGGTTCACGAGCTTTCCCGGCGAGCCGGGCAACCGTTTCGAGTGGTTTCTTGTTCCTCGTTGATAGCTAATGAGTTAGCAGATTCGCAAAGGGAGATTGAGGTGCTCGGCGGGGGAACGGTTTTCCTGGAGGAGTTGGCAGAATTAAGCTTGGAAGCTCAGGCATGGTTGCTGGGGGTCCTGACGCAAGGGAGCGCGAACGGTGGCCCCTCTTCCTCTTGCGGTCAGGCTCGTCTGATCTGCGGAAGTGCGCGCGATCTGGAAGCGGAGGTGAGAGCGGGGAATCTTCGCGAGGATTTGTACTATCGGGTTAGCGGTGTGTGCTTGCGGCTTCCTCCCTTGCGCCAGCGTCGTGAAGATATACCGATTCTGACTGATTATTTTCTTCGAAAGTACGGACGCGATTTTCAACGGACAGTGCCAGCGCTTAGTGAGGAGACGCATCGGCTGTTCCAGGAGTACTCCTGGCCAGGAAATCTCAGGGAACTGGAAAACGCCGCCAAAGCGATTGTGGCCCTGGGAGATGAAACGGTCGCGATGGGTGGTTTGCGTGCGATGCTGTTGCGCTCAGACCATGGCGGCAATGGCAGCAGGATTTCCCTGAAGCAGGCGGCACGTGCCGCCTCCCGCGAGGCGGAGAAGGAAATCATCCTGCGTGCACTTACACGAACGCGTTGGAACCGGCGTCGGGCCGCCCAGGAGTTGCAGATCAGTTACAAGGCTTTGCTCTACAAACTGAAACAGATGGGATGCTCCGAGTACGAGGCGTCTTAGATCCGGAATAGCAGGTTCAGGAGGAAAACGAGGAGAACGCATGAAGAAGGGATTGAAGCTGGCGTGCGTAGTCCTGTTAGGGTTCGTAACCGTTGCCGTATGGGCCCAGGACGACAGCGACGCGAATGCCGCCAAGCCGGAGAAAGGGCCCGTGCCGGAAGCGCAACCGCCCGCTCCATCGGTTCCAGTCGACTACACCATTGGGGCGGACGATACGCTGAAAATCTCAGTCTGGAAGGAACCTGAGATGAGCGTCAATCTTCCAGTGCGGCCAGACGGCAAGATTTCCATGCCGTTGCTTGACGACATGCAGGCTGCGGGAATGACCCCCATGCAGCTGGCGGGCTCGATCAGGGAGAAGCTGAAGAAGTATATTGCCGATCCGCGAGTGACGGTGGTGGTGACAGCGATGAACAGCCAGCGGATTTACATGCTGGGCGAAGTAAACCACCCCGGACCTACGGCGCTGCTGCCAGGTATGACTGTGCTGCAGGCGCTCTCCACTGCGGGGTTTACTCAGTTCGCCAATCTCAAAGCGATTTACCTGCTGCGCACTCAGGACGGCCAACAGACCAAGATACCGTTTAACTATAAGGATGCAATCAAGGGCCGGGGCACGCAGCAAAACTTGGTGCTCAAACCGGGAGACACGCTGGTTGTTCCTTGACGCCAGGAAGGAGCGCCGACCCGGGAAAGAGAGCTGAAGAGGTAGACGGATGAACAAAGGCCACATCATTTTGACCCTGACGCTGATCCTGATCGTGTGCAGCGCGGCTTGGGCGCAGGACCAGCAACAGCCGGCCCCTGCCCCAGTTCCGGCCGCAGCGCACGACGAAAATGCTGTCCCGACGGTGAGCGAGAACCCGCCAATTTCCGCGATTGATCAGCCGGGACTTGAACCCCACGCAGCACCCGAAAGCTTTCTGGTACCCGGCCTGCATTTCAGCGAATCGGTGGATTCCAATGTCGGAGATACTACGGCCGGGTCATCTCTGACGTCGGTCACTAGAGCTCTCGGAAGCCTGACGTTACAAAAACTTTGGAAGAACTACGACGTGGCCATGGATTACATCGGCGGCGTTGCCTATTACGATCAGACAGGTCTTGGCCTGCAGCAACTGCAGCAATTCGATATCGACAACCGGATAAACTGGAAGCGCGGGCAATTGGCCATCCGTGATTCATTCAGTTATCTCCCCGAAGGTACTTTCGGCTTCGGAGCTTTTGGTGGTGGTGGGGCCTACAACTCGGGAGTAGGCAGCTTGGGCTCGGGTTTGCTGGGAGGAGGCGCGTTCGGCGGGCAGTCGAGCGCTTTCAACGGAGGAAATGGTCTGAATATCGCGCTGGGTGTTGTGCCCCGTATCACGAATTTTGCGCTGGCCGATGTTGTCGAGGAGCTGACGCCGAAGTCGTCGGTGACATTTGCCGCGGGCTATGGACTCCTGCATTTTTATGGCAATCTCACGGACCAAAATTCACTGGTTGGTCCGCTGCAGGAAAACGTCTCCTTTATTGGCAGCTCCGAATATACCGGCCAGGTAGCATATAACCGAATTCTGACTCCGAGGGACCAAGTCGCGGTGAGTTATGGCTATCAGGCTTTTGACTTCTCCGCGGTGGGCACCGCATTTCACTCCAATGTCGTGCAGGCGATGTACGGGCACCGCATTTCCGGGCGGATGGATTTCACGATTTCGGCGGGACCTCAGTTTACCCGTATCAACCAGCAGGAATGCAGCATCTCTGGGATTCCAGTGTCCTGCACTGGTCACGGATTAACGGTGAGCACTGTGGGAGAATCGCGGGTCGGCGCTGCCGGCCGAGTGATACTCCGGTACAGATTTCCACGAACCTCAGTTTCGCTAAGCTACCAGCGTTACGACACCAATGGCTCCGGGATTTTCGCAGGTGCGCTGAGCGACATCGTAATGGCCGATGCCAGGAGGCCATTAAGCCGCGTCTGGGACGCATTTGCCAACGCCGGCTATTCCAGAAACAGCCAGTTGCAGCTTCCTAGAGCAGTCGTTAGTGCCAGCGTTTTTAGTTCTGTGTTTGCGGGAGCGGGGCTCCACCATCAGTTCGGGCGCAGCCTGCGTGGATTCGTGAGTTATCAGTTTAACTACCTCAGTTTCAATAATGGATGTCCCTTGGGTACAGCGTGCAGCGGTGCGTCTCAGAACCACGTTGGTTCCATTGGACTTGATTGGACTCCCCGGCCGATCCGGCTTGACTAGTTCGAGGCCGGTGGATGGGGCCGGCAGAACGGGATTGAAGAAGATGATGGAAAACCGCGAACTCAACATGGACGACTATCTGGCGATGTTGCGCCGCCGGATGAAAGTGATTCTGATTCCGGCACTGCTG
This sequence comes from uncultured Acidobacteriota bacterium, assembly GCA_963717205.1. Lineage (GTDB taxonomy): Bacteria > Acidobacteriota > Terriglobia > Terriglobales > Acidobacteriaceae > Sulfotelmatobacter. The sequence continues at coordinate 689,925 of CAVQVP010000007.1, forward strand.
GCGCCGCTGGCCGGATTTCTGGTCTCGTATGCCTTCCCCGCAAAATACACCTCGAAATCCGAAGTGCTAGTGACGCCGCCGAAAATCCCAGACGTAGTGGTGCAGCAAGTCTTCACTGAGGATCTGACACAGCACATTACGACGATTGCGCAACGTGTTTTGAGTCCCAGCCGCCTGCGGCCGATGGTGGAGACGCTCGGGTTGGCCAAGGGAGGCCAGAGCGCCGACGATGTGGCTGCCAGCATCCCGCTCAACATGTCAATTGATCCGGTTCCCGATATCTCGCAGTTTGGCACTACGAAAAAAAGACCAGGACCGAACACGACTCCGGTTCCCGGCTTTTACGTGAACTACACTGCGTCGACAGCCCGCGAGGCGCAACAGATCTGTACCAATCTGACCTCGATGCTGCTGGAAGAAGACCTCAAGTCGAGGCAGGAAGCAACCTTGGGTACGACGACATTTCTTACCCAACAGGTAGAGGATGCCAAACAGCATATCGACGATCTGGACCGGAAACTGGCTGCTTTCAAGAATCAGCACATGGGCCAACTTCCGGGCGACGAGGATAACAATCTCAAGATTCTGATGGGGTTGAATTCCCAACTCGACGCCAATACGCAAAACCTGAATCGTGCAACTCAGGATAAGTCCTATACCGAGTCGATGCTGGCGCAGCAGTTGGCAGCCTGGAAGTCGTCGCAGTCGGCGAATAGCCCCCAGTCCTTGCAGCAGCAGCTCTCTCAACTGCAATCTCAACTCATCGACCTGCAGGGACGCTACACCGAGGACCACCCCGATGTCATCAAGGCCAAGGCAGACATCGCGGAGGTGAAGAGGCAACTGGCGGACCTCAACAAGACATCAGGGAAAACAAACGATGCTGCGAGCGACAACGGCTCCGCCACAGAGCCGCCTGAGATTCGTCAGCTGCGCCTTCAGATTCATCAGTACGAAGATTTGATCGCCCAGGGGACTCGCGATCAGAAAAAGCTTCAGCAGGAGATTGCTTTATACCAAAGCCGGGTGGCGTCGAGTCCTGGCATCGAAGAGCAGTACAAGGAATTGGCTCGGGACTACGATAACGCGCAGAAGGTTTACCAGGACGACTTGGCCAAACAAAGCACCTCCAAGATGGCTACGCAGGCGGAGCAGGAGGAGCAGGGCGAACATATGGCGCTTCTGAATCCAGCCGACCTGCCGGATTCGCCAAGTTTTCCGAACCGGCTATTTTTTGCCGGTGGAGGATTTGGCGCCGGCCTGGTGTTGGGCCTTAGCCTGGCGATATGGCTTGAGTTCCGTGAGAGGTGCATTCGCACCGAGGCGGACGCGGAAGCAGCAGTTGGACTTCCCATGCTGGTTGCAGTTCCCTGGGTGGTTCATACAGAGCCGGTTGATGGCAATGGCAAAGGTCATTTCTGGAAACGCAAAAAACAGCCGGAGGAGAAAGAAGAGACGGCTGGAGTTTAGGCAAGCGTCAGGCAAGCGTAGGTAAAAACTAAGAAAAGACATGTACAAAGAGTTCTTCGGCTTGCGGGCAAATCCGTTCAACGTTAATCCGGACCCGCGTTATTTGTTCCTGACGCGGCACACCGAGGAGGCATTGGCGTGCCTCACCTATGGCATCCAGAGCCGTAAAGGTTTTGTATTGCTGACCGGGGAAGTAGGAACGGGGAAGACGACGCTGATTAATAAGTTGCTCGAGTGGTTGCGGCTGCAGCAGGTGGCGACTGCTTTCATCTTTAACTCGCGGCTGAACACGGCGCAGTTCCTTGATTACATGATGGCGGATTTTGGTATTCCTTGCGATTCGAAGGCTAAAAGCCAGATCCTGCTGCGACTCTATAACTGGTTACTCGATCGTTACCGGGCGGGCGAGACCGCGGTACTGATCGTAGACGAGGCGCAGAATCTGACCGATGAGGTACTCGAGGAAATTCGAATGCTCACCAACCTCGAGACATTCACCGAGAAGCTTCTGCAGATCGTACTGGTTGGCCAGCCGGAGCTTGAACAAAAGTTGAAGCAGCCCCAAATGCGGCAGCTGCGCCAGCGGTTGACACTCCGCGCCCGGACGCATCCACTCACGCTCGAAGAGACCAAGGCGTATATCCAGCAACGGTTGCGCATCGCCGGTTCCAACGGCCAGCACATTTTCGAAACCGACTCCGTGGTCGCAATTCACCGCTATGCGAGCGGGATTCCGCGGGTCATCAACTTGTTGTGTGAGCATTGTCTGGTAAGCGCGTTCGTAGACCAACAGAAAGTAATCGCGCCAGTGGTTGTGGATGCAGTGGCGCGCGACTTTGAACTGGGCGATGGCACCGCGGCCGGAGCTATGATTGCGCCACCGCCGCCGTCGAACCACGATCGGATGAACCGGGATAAAACTGATTTAGTGGAAACCTTGCGGTCGCTGGCTAATCTAGCGGACCGGCTGCGCGAGGAAGATAAAGATGACTTCCCCCGGGAGAGGAAGCTATGAGCAGAATTCACGAGGCGCTGAAGAAGGCCGAACAAGAGCGGGCGGCGGCGCAGACAGGCTCGCCGCAGGGAGGCGTGCCGCAGCCCAGCTTCGCTACGTCGTCCACGGCTGATCCGCTCGTGACGGTAGCGGAAGAGCCGCCGGTAGCGGCGGAGGCGCAGACACCTGCCGCTCCCTTCCTGCCTCCCATACCGTCATTCGTTAATTCTTTCACCCTCGATGCCCTGTTGGCGCGCTGTCCGCAATTGCAGTGGCAGCCCGATCAGAAAACCATGCTCTTTTTCAACGGCGACGATGGCAAGCGCGGCACCGAGGAGTTCCGCACTTTGCGCTCGCGGCTGTATCACACGCGCGAGAAGATGACGCTCAAGAAGATCCTGATAACCAGCGCACTGCCCAAAGAAGGCAAATCCTTCACCGCGGCGAATCTGGCGCAGGTGATGGTACGGCAGCATGGACGGCGTGTTTTGCTGATTGATGCCGACTTGCGCGGTCCACGACTTCACCAGATGCTGGGCACGACTTCGTCTCCCGGCCTTACCGACTACCTGCAGGGTGGGAGCGACGAATTCTCGATCATGCAGCGTGGGCCGATGGAAAATCTGTTTTTTATTCCCAGCGGTCATCAGATCACCGAACCCGCGGAATTCGTGGCCAATGGACGGCTGAAGTTTCTGCTGCAACGGGTAGAGGCCCTGTTCGATTGGATTGTCATCGATTCACCGCCAGCCGTGCCGGTTTCCGATGCCAGCGTGCTGGCAAAAGTCTGTGACGGTGTGCTGATGGTAGTTCGCTCCAATGCGACGCCTATCGATATGGCGCGCAGGGCCCGCGAAGAATTTCCAGACCAGGCGCTGGTTGGGGTCGTGCTGAACGGAACAGATAAAGAGGCTTCTCCTTATTCGCGCTATTACTATGAGGCGTACGTGAAAGATTCGACCGAGTCCAAGTCTTAGGGAATAGGGAACCGTGATCCGGCTGTTCAAAGTTTATTATCCGCTGCGCACATTGATTCTTCTGGTGGGAGAGGCCCTGATCGTTTGGCTTTCGTTCCTTCTAGCAACGCTATGGCGAAACCAGGATAGCTGGCTGCTGCTCAACGTAGACGGCGGATACGTGCAGGTGTTAGCGGAGCTGGGCCCGAGGATTCTTGTGGTTACAGCCGCGGTGCTCCTTCTTTCGCACTGGTTTGATCTTTATGACGCGTCCAGTCTAAGCGCGAAAGGCGAGCACGCATTCCGCCTTCTGCTCGTGCTGGGTTTCGTAGCCTTGGCGTTGGCTGTTTTAGGCTCCCGGTATCCCGGCCTTCTGCTGGGAAATGGTTCCGCATTTTGGGGACTTGTCATCCTCACCTTCACTTTGTTCTGCTGGCGCTCGGCTTGTTCCTGGATGGTCAAACAGCCCTTCCTCCGTGAGCGGGTTTACATACTCGGCACAGGCGAGCGCGCGGAGCGGCTGGTAACTGGGCTGCGCGAACGGTCCGCTTTGGGCGTGGAAGTGGTGGGATGGACGGGGGACGTTGACAGCGAATTGACGCGCGACATCGTGGCCTTGCACCTCATGGGTTTGGCCCGGGGGAAAAAGGGGCTGCATCGTGTGATCGTCGCGATGCCAGATCGCCGCGGCACCTTGCCCGTAGAAGAATTGCTGAACCTCCGGCTCGCGGGCGTGAAGGTGGAGGAGGCCACATCGTGGCTGGAAAAGATCACGGGGAGAATTGAGGTCGAACAGTTATATCCCAGTTGGCTTATCTTCGCCGAGGGATTTCGCTTCAGCACCGTCTTCCGGCTGGTCCGCCGCGGTGTAAATTTTCTGTTTGCGCTCGCCGGACTCGTAATCACGCTCCCCTTGCTCCCTTTCGTCGTCCTGGCGGTCAAGCTGGATTCTTTCGGGCCAGTACTGTACCGGCAGCAACGCGTAGGCCGGGGCGGAAAGATTTTTTATTGTTACAAGTTCCGTACCATGCGTGTGGATGCTGAGGCTGATACTGGGGCCACCTGGGCCACCGACGACGATCCGCGTATCACACGCGTGGGGAAATTTCTGCGCGTGTCGCGGCTCGACGAGATTCCGCAGTTGTGGTGCGTATTGAAAGGGGATATGCATTTCGTAGGTCCGCGCCCAGAGCGTCCGGAGTTTGTCGAATGGCTGAGCCGGGAGATTCCGTACTACGGCGTGCGCCATGTGGTGCGGCCGGGAATCACCGGCTGGGCGCAGGTGCAATACAAATACGGCAACACTCTGGAAGACGCTCGAGAAAAACTCCAATACGATTTGTTCTATATCAAGAATGCCTCGCTCGGTCTCGACCTGCTGATCATGTTCCAGACCATTAAGATTGTGTTGCTGGGACGCGGTGCGCAATGAACGTTATCAGCTCGACGGAGGTGGGGTTCCCAGCTTATCCAGTTCGACACGGGAAGGAATCATCCGGCCCATCCGCAACGCATGGTAGAGCCAAGCGAAGAAAGCTGAGTTGATCATGCAGAAGTAGTAGGGCAGACGCAGAAACCCTGGTTTGAGCGTCACCATCGCGCCCAGAGCGGCCAATCCGTAGAATAGCAGCTGCGCTCCCAAGAACCATCTGTAAGCCGGGTCGGGCCACAAAACAACGTTCGCGATGATGAGCAGAACCATCGCCAGCGGCACTAACAGCCGGCCTGCTTTATGGGAGAGAAGGCAGAATAGGCTCATCATTCGCGGTGGCCATAGCAGGCCCTTCACTTCCCGCAGTTGACCGATATTGCCCGCGGTTATGCGAACCCTCCGGGAGAAGCCCTCCATTTCGTGCGCTTCCTCATAAGCCACAGCCGCAGGCTCGTAAGCGATGCGATAGCCGCGCTGCCGAATGCGCATGGGAATAACGAAGTCATCGTTGATGGTATCGGCGGCGGGGAAGGGATAAAGCTCCCGGCGAATAGCATAGAGCGAGCCATGAGCGCCAGTGAAGCCCCCCACTTTGGCTTCCTGCACTTTCAAGAAGGTCTCATACTTCCAATAGAAATCTTCTTGCACGCCCAGATTGGCTTGTTCTTTCTTGAGGACGCGGTAGACGCCACTTACCGCTCCCACACGCGGATCAGCAAAACCTTCCACGAGATGCCGAAGCGAATCTGGAGCTAACATGCTGGAAGCGTCGGAAAAAGCTACAATCTCACCGGCCAGAAGTGGAAGAGCATCGTTCAAAGTGGCGACCTTGCCTCGATTTTTTGGAAATTCGAGCAGGCGGACTCGGCCCGGCGCTTTTTCCTCCGCAAAAGACCGCACCACCTGAGCCGTGGCGTCAGTGGAACCATCCGAGGCCACTACGATTTCCAGCTGTCGGGCGGGATAATCGAGCGAAAGCGCATTCTCGATCTTCGCCCCAATTACTGCGGCTTCGTTGTAGGCCGCAACCAGCAGCGAGATGGAAGGCTCGATCGATCTCGTCTGGAACGAGGTGCGAAAGAAGGCCGACAACAACCACAGCAGCAAGGGATAGATCAAATAGACATACGCAAGCAGCCCGGCCGAACTCCAGAACAGAAGCTTGATCATGGCGACGGTCAGGCAGGCCGTGCCCGAACGCAATACAACTGGCCGAGCACTTCGCAGGACTCTATTCGGAAGCCGGCCTGATTAAGGTAACTTTCCACCTCACTCATCCGCCAAAAATAAACTGGGCAACCAGCAACTTTAAGGCGTACCTTGCGGATTGCCATGCGCATCGTTCCAGCTCGAGGCCAGGCTGAAAGGAAGGTGCGGCGGGTAAGTTTGCGTATCACCTGAAGGCGGCCAAGCGGATCCGCAACGTAGTCCCAAAATCCTATCGCAATGACAAACTCAAAGGTCTCAGAAGTGTTCCAGTCAAGGACGTCGCTCAATACGAACCGGCAGTGGTCGGCCACGCCTTCGCGATCCACCAATTGTCTTGCCAAGCTAAGCATTTCGGGGGCAAAGTCCACGCCTGTTACTTGGGCACCACTCTGGGCCAGGGACACCACAAATCGCCCCGAACCGCAGCCTACATCGCATACCGTTGCGGGCCGAAGCTCTTCCGCCTGCCGCATCACCCAGTCGAACCGCTGATACATGTCTTTTCTTAGCCAGTGGTTAAGGCGGCGAACAACCGGATTGCTCTTGCCGGTGTAGATTGAGTCAAACTCGGGCGCGATCCGATCCCAATATTCGGCTATCTGGCGGGATTCGTCAGTCTTTGGATTGGCTACAGGCATACAGGTCAACATCCTCCGCCATTTCGGCTAGTCCGCTTTCACGGAAACTCGTAAACGTCCCTTCCCGGAGCATATCATTTAGGCGCTGGTGGGTTTTGGACAGATTCATATAGTGGCGAATCTTGGTGGTCAGGTTGCTTGGTAATCGAGGCTGGTTCGAGTCGATTTCCCAGGGATGAACATAGGCAATGATCGGCAGTCCTTCCTTCCGGGCATGTTTGATTCCAAACCGGGTGTACCACTGTGGCAGCAGGCGCAGATATCCGCCTCCTCCTACCGGCAAACTGTGGTTCCCGATTCGGAAGGTCGTTAGTGGATACTCCATCAAGGGGCCTGCGGGGGTCTTAATGCGAAACGGGACGCGGGGCGCGTCCGGTATTCCGTAGCGATCATGATGTATCGGAAAGATGCTGGAATCGTAAGTGAATCCAAGTTCCACAAGAATTTCGAGCGCCCATAAAGAACTGGCGATAATCGAGTACGTCGGAGCTCTGTATCCGAAGATAGCCAGGCCAGCAATCTGTTCGATGACGTTTTTTGCACGACGCGTATCCTCAAGAAATTCTTTAGGATCGAGCCGGTAGATCAGGCGGTGCCAGTAGGAATGGCAAGCCAGTTCGTGTCCGGCCGCCGCAATTTCACGCACTAAACCGGGAAACCGCTCTGCCACCCAGCCGACCACGAAAAAAGTGGCGTGGACTTGATGCTCTGCTAGTAACTGCAGAATTCGCCGCGTGTTAGCTTCCACCCGACAATCGTACTGATCCCACTGAGAGCGCTGCACCGCTAGCGCCTCGGCGTGAAAATAATCCTCAACGTCTACAGATATGACATTCATGAAGGATTCTGGAGGCATCTCTTGAACTCTAATCAGCGCGTGGGCAAGTGAGTTTGCTATTGTTGGCGCAATTCTTCATCATAAGACCGACAGGCTTCAAGGGCAATCAGGGCTTATGCAAAGACAATGTCACCTAAAGGGATTTGGCCCGCAAAAGGAACCGATTCTGCGCTTGTGACCAAGGAAAACGGTTCCCCTTTACTGGCGGATTGTTGTACTCTGATAGTTGAGGAAGTAGGACGGTTTGTCGTATGATAAGTGCTTTAGAATGAGTAAGAACCACATATCTCCTTGCAGCAAGCGCTGAGCTGGTACTGCGGTTTACTTAGGCGAACATTTTCGCAACAAACTTCTCCATGAGCAGGTTCCAGGCACATTCCACGAACGGCCCCGGCCTTGATAGGCCCCGCAAGAGCACGCTGGCGTACCGCGCCCTTGTGGCCTTCTCGCTGATCAACTTTGTCCGTCCGGAGGACTTCATTCCCGGGCTTTCAATTATTCCCGTTGCGAAGATCACTGGCGGGATCGCTCTGTTGGCGCTCATCTTTGCATTTCCGACCGCCGGCCGCCGCCGGTTGCCTGTCGTACTCAAGGTTCTGCTCTTACTTTTGGCCCACATGATCCTCTGCATTCCGTTTGCGGCATGGCGAGGCGGCGCTTACGACGTGGTGATAAATAAATTCTCGAAAGGGGTCATCGTTGCGATCCTGATCTACATGGTCGCCACCTCAGTGAGCGAAGTCCGCAAACTGCTCGCTATCCAGGCGGGAGCGACCGCGCTGGTGGCGATCGTGTCTGTGCTCGTTCATCACACGGACTACGGCAGGTTGATGGGAATACAAAAAGGGGTTCTGGAAAACCCAAATGACCTGGCAATTAACATAGCGATCAATTTTCCATTATGCGTCGCGTTCTTCTTCGCGGCGAAAAAACCTCAATCGAAGTTGTTTTGGGCCGTTAGTCTCGCTTTCATGTCATGGGGGGTGATTGCTACCTATTCGCGCAGCGGCCTGCTCGCGATGGTTGTGACGGTTGTAATTTGCCTATGGGAGTTTGGAATCCGGGGCAAGCGGACGGGGGTGTTGGTCGGTGCTGCCTTCGCTGGGATCGTTGCACTCATTGTAGTCGCCGCCACGCCGAACTATTTGATCCGCATCGAGAGTATGGTACGCGGCAACATAGAAGGCTCCGGCGACCGGGGTTCCCTTGAGGCGCGCGAGCAACTGCTGAAAGAGAGTCTTTCGATCATGGCCAGGCATCCTGTTTTCGGGGTTGGGCCGGGCAACTTCGCCAGCTATACGCAATCGTGGCGGGTAGCCCACAATACCTATACGGAACTGGGAGCAGAGACTGGGCTGCCCGGGCTATTTCTCTTTCTGTTAATGCTCGGTCTCACTTTCCGCAAAATAACGCGCACTCGAAAACTGCCCGGATATCGAACTAGCGCGGACATACGTTTGTGGACCAGCGCGCTTTGGGCGGCCATGGGGGCGTACGCTGCGGGAGCAATGTTCGATTCGACGGAATATAACCTGTTCCCATATTTCATGGTGGGATACATTTGCGCCGTTTATCAGATCGCGAGCGTTACGCAGGGGGATATCAATTCCCCGCAGGATGAATCCCAGAGTGGAGACAAAAGAAAACTTGGCAACCGTGCGAGAGGCGAACGCGAGCTGGTCTGGACTCGCTAGCGAAGTCCTGGCCATCTTGCGTTGCCTGAGCTGTCAAAACCGGCTGGACCAGCAACCCGATGGGCTGGTTTGCATGGGCTGCGGGAGGCAGTATCCCGCGATCAACGGTGTAGTCCGCTTTGTCGATGCACAAAATTACGCCGGCAGTTTTGGATTTCAATGGAAGATCCATGCCCGGACGCAACTCGACGACGCCAACAGCCGGCGGTCGGAGGATGCATTTCGCCGGCGCACTGGATTCAGGCCCAAGGATCTGGCAGCAAAGCTGGTGCTGGACGTCGGATGCGGCATGGGGCGGTTCGCTGACGTGGCAACCCGCTGGGGCGCACACGTAGTGGGCATCGATCTGAGCTTGGCTGCGGAGGTTGCGGCGCAAAACCTGGCCGACAGAAATGCCGCTATTTTTCAGGCAGATGTATTTCAACTGCCCTTTGCCGAGCGCAGCTTCGATTACATTTACAGCATTGGCGTGCTTCATCACACTCCAAGCTGCGAGCAGGCCGTCAAAGTTCTTCCGAAGCTGCTGAAACCGGGCGGTCGCCTTGCCGTCTGGTTGTACAGTTCCTATAACCGCTGGTATCGCATGAGCGACGTTTACCGGAAAGTTACCCGGCGCATCCCTCAAAAACTCTTATACAAATTGTGCTATGGTGTACGCCCGCTGTACGGTGTGCATCAGATTTTGAGGAAAATTCCGTTGGTTGGAAGGCCTGCGAGCAGCGCGGTGGCGTGGCTGATCCCCATGTCTTTCAATCAAGATGCCGAGTGGCGAGTGCTCGACACATTCGATTGGTACTCGCCCTGGTATCAGTCCAAGCACTCGTATGAAGAAGTTTTCCGGTGGTTTGAGAGCTGCGGGCTGGAGGATTTGCATGTCGCGGAGGAACCAATCTCGATAAACGGGCGAAGACCCTTGCCGTGACCGCTCCTCTGACACGCTGGGTAGTTACGGGTGTTGCGGGGTTCTTTCATTAATTGCGTCTTCCAAACTGCGATGAGCGAACAAGAAAACGGGATGAGAGGATCAGTTGCACCAGCGCAGCAGCCCAGTAGGAGTCTAGTTGGAAAAGTCTCGTACGGGAAATGGATCCCGAGTTATGCCTGGCAACGGCTTACTCGATCCATCCCGCGTACCACGGTGCATCTGATCATTGCTCTCGCCGATCATTTTGAGCCGGCGATTGTGCCCGAGAATGGCCGCGCCCGCGTGCCATTATCCGAGCAGGAGCGACGCGTAGAGCGGTGGTGCTCTGAATATCCGCGATCCGTCGATTCGTGGCGAGACCATGAAGGACGGCCCTTTGTCCACACCTATTTTTATCCTGCGGAGCAGTATGATCGAGGACTGGTTGATCGCCTCGCCAGCCACTGCCACCAACGGTGGGGAGAAGTTGAAATTCATCTGCATCACGGCCTGGATGCACCGGACACAGCTGAAAATACACGCCGGCAGCTGACCGAATTTCGCGATGCCCTTGTGATAAACCACGGCTCGCTTTGTTTCATGGAGGGTTCCAGCCAGCCCCGGTATGCATTTGTTCACGGGAATTTTACGCTGGCGAATTCCGCTGGAGGCTATGCGTGCGGGGTCGATAGTGAAATGCAACTTCTCGCCGATACTGGATGCTACGCCGATTTCAGCTTACCAGCGGCGGCTTTCCATCCTGCGCAGATTGGGAAAGTCAACTCGCTTTACGAATGCGGTCTTCCGCTCAATGCCCAAGCCCCGCATCGCAAAGGGCGCGATCTGCGGGTTGGACGTGCCCCGCGAATCTTTCCTCTGAATGTGCAGGGTCCGTTGATGTTCGATTTTGACTGGAGCGCTCGCAACGGCGTGGGCCGCTTCGAGAATGCGGCGCTGACCGCAGCAAATCCTCCGAGTTTGCGCCGACTGAGGCTATGGAAGAAGGCGGCGATTTCGGTTCAGCATCGGCCAGACTGGCTCTTCATCAAACTCCATTGCCACAGCATGGATCCCACGCAACGTGAGGGTGTAATCGGAGCACCCATGCAACGATTCCTCACTGAGCTTGTTGCGGGGGCGGAAGACAGGCGGGAGTTTATTCATTTCGTTACGGCGCGAGAGATGGTGAACATAATCTGGGCCGCTTGCGACGGTCGCGAGGGGAATCCAGGGGAGCACCGCGACTATCGCTTAAGGCTGGCTGGGGAATCCGCGACAAAGATGGGGAAAAGCACAAATCCCCAGGTAAGCGTGAGAGGATAGTGCATGTGCGGAATCTGTGGCATCGTGAACACAGCCGCCGACGGGCGAATCGAAGCGGCCACGATTCATCGCATGTGCCAGGCGATAGTTCATCGCGGGCCGGATGATGAAGGTATTTACGTTAAAGACGGCACCGGTTTTGGCATGCGCCGCCTCAGCATCATCGACCTGGCTGGAGGCCACCAGCCGGTGTTTAACGAGGACGGGTCAGTCTGGGTTGTTTTCAACGGAGAAATTTATAATTTCCCGCAACTCCGCTCCGAGCTCGAGAGCCGAGGCCATCGCCTATCTACGCATACCGACACGGAAGTAATCGTCCACTTGTATGAGGAGACGGGCCGCGATTGCGTCCATCAATTGCGCGGAATGTTTGCCTTTGCGCTGCACGACCAGCGTCGGCGCAAGGTGCTGATCGCACGCGATCGCTTGGGAGAGAAGCCGCTGCATTATGCTTTCGATGGGCGGCGTCTCCTGTTTGCATCGGAGATCAAAGCCATCCTCGCCGTAGCGCCGGAACTCGCGGAGCTCGATCAGCAGGCCCTTCGGCAATACGTTCAATTCGGATATATACCAGATCCGGCAACCGCTTTTTTGGCAATCAAGAAGCTTCCGCCGGGACATCTGCTGGAGCTGGAGCAGGGCCAACTTTCCGTACGCCAGTACTGGGATTTTCCGGAATACGGCACACATTCGCCTGCCAGCGAAGAGGAGTGCCTGGAAGAGTTGGAGCAACGATTAGCGGAAGCTGTCAAGATGCGACTCATCGCCGATGTGCCGCTGGGCGCTTTTCTGAGCGGGGGCGCTGACTCATCAACCATCGTTGCGCTCATGGCCCGATTTACTTCCAAACCGGTCAAGACCTTCTCCATCGGATTCCAGCAGAAGGATTTTGATGAGACGCCACATGCCCGCCTGGTCGCACAGAAGTTTGGCACTGAACACCATGAGTTGATCCTCGAGCCCGATGTGGTGGATTCAGTCGAAACGCTAACTCATTCTCTGGAAGAGCCGTTCGGAGATGCATCCGCGCTACCGACCTACTATGTCTCGTGCCTGGCGCGGCAACACGTGACGGTGGCCCTGTCCGGCGATGCTGGAGACGAAATATTCGCGGGCTATGATCGCTACAGAGTCTGCCTGCAAGATCGTTCGTTCGGATGGATTCCGGATTGGACGCGCAACTTCTACCGTGATCACATTCACAAACTGGTTCCGCGCGCCGTGCCGGGACGCAGCTTTAGTTATAGCGTTTCGTTGCCTTGGCAGGAGCGCTATCTGGAGGAGATTTCGCTCCAACCCCTCCAGAGGCAGACGGCGCTTCTCTCCGATGATTTTATGGCGCTGGGTGCGGGAGAAGCGCATCCGTTCGATTTATTTCGCAGCTATATCGAACGCGCGCCCGCACGAGACCCTCTAAGCCAAGTGCTTTATCTTGATTCGAAAACGTATCTTCCAGCAGACATTCTCACCAAGGTCGACCGGATGAGTATGCTTACCTCCCTCGAAGCGAGAGCTCCGATGGTGGACCATGTCTTTGTGGAGTGGGCTACGGGCTTGACTTCGGAATGGAAGATGCGCGGCCCTGAACAAAAATACATTTTGAGAAAACTGGCGCAGCGCGTTGGCGTGCCGAGGGAGGTGCTGTATCGGCCCAAACAGGGCTTTGCCTTGCCCATTGTCCATTGGACTCGAAACGAATTGAAGGATCTGATCCTGACCGTGCTGCTCGAGCCGCGCACGCTGCAGCGGGGCTATGTCAATCCGCGAGCCCTGCGTCAGTTGCTCAGCGAACACTTTCGTGGGCGGCGAAACCATGTCGGACGAATCTGGCGGTTGCTGATGCTTGAGCTCTGGCATCGTAATTATCTGGAGAATATTCACGCCGCGGAATCCGTTGGCGGAACGGAGAACGAGGTTCACGTAAGCGGAGGCAGCGCGTGAACCGGAATGCTCCGCCAGTTACCGCATTGAAGTCTGAAATTGATTCTGAGGCTCGAGATTCTGAGGCTCAAGGAGATTCTGATTCGTCTGGAGCAACCGACACCAGTTCGGCCTTTCAACCTGGCGTCTTCTTAATGATTGATAGCTTTCAGACTGGGGGAAGCGAGCGGCAGTTTGTCGAGTTGGCGCGCGCTCTGCATCCATCCCAGTACGCTGTTCGTTTGGGCAGCCTGCAGCGGAAAGGCTCACTACCGGAAGATCTAGGACCGGTGCAGTATTTTGATCTTGGGGGCAGCCTCTATCGCCTGCCCTCACTGCGAACGCGCTACCGTTTAGCGTCCTATCTGCGGCGTGCTGAAATTGCCATCGCTCACGCATTTGATTTCTACACCAATCTCACCTTGATTCCTGCCGCGAAGTTAGCTCGCGTACCTGTTGTGATAGGAAGTCAGCGCCAGTTGGGAGACCTGCTCACTTCCGCTCAGCGCCGCGCGCAACTTGCAGTGTTTCGCTGGGCTGACTGCGTGGTCTGCAATTCGCAGGCGGCTGCTGGTCGACTGATTCAGCAGGGACTGCCGCCCGACAAACTGCGCGTGATCGGCAACGGGCTACCTCCTGCAGCCTTCGCAGAGACTGCGCCGGTTGTACCGCGGCGTCCCAATTGCTTTCGCATCGGGATGATCGCCCGCATGAATGCGCGCTCCAAGAATCATACGGTTCTGTTGAACGCAGCAGCTCGCCTTCGCAGCCGTATGGAGAACTTTGAAATCCTTTTAGTAGGGGACGGTCCACGGCGGCCCGAACTGGAGCGCCAGGCGAAAGAATTGGGAATTAGCGGACTAGTGGATTTTCTCGGTGACCGGCGGGATATCTCTGCCATCTTGGCTTCTCTCGATGTAACGGTATTACCCTCAGCTTCGGAAAGTCTCTCCAACGCCATCCTTGAATCGATGGCCGCAGGAGTTCCAGTGATCGCAAACCACGTTGGTGGCAACGTTGAACTCGTCGCGAACGATAGGGGAATCCTGGTTCCAGCGGACGACGAGGAAGGACTCGCTACTGCTTTGCAGCGGATCGCCACAGATCTGGCGCTGCGGGAAACACTCGGCCGAAACGCAAAAACATTCGCGCAGGAAAACTTTACGATCGAGCAGATGAAGAAGAAATATGACGAGCTGTATGCCGAACTGCTAGACAGAAAAGGTTGGCATTCGAAGCCATCAGCTGCTCGTGTTGCGCGAACAAGTTTCCATCCCCCATTGCGGGTGACGATAGTAGCGGCCTCGCTGCGCTACGTAGGAGGCCAGTCGGTTCAGGCGGATTTGTTGCTAAGAAATTGGCAAAACGATTCCGACGTTCAAGCCGATCTTGTACCCATCGATCCCCCATTTCCGCGCGGCTTCAAGTGGGTGGAACGAATCCCCGTTCTGCGAACGGTTGTGCGGGAACCCTTATACGTCTTGGCTCTTTGGCGAGCATTAAAAGATGCCGACGTCGCACATATCTTTTCCGCGTCCTATTGGTCATTCTTGTTGGCACCCGTGCCCGCATGGCTCGTGGCACGCATGAAGAGAAAGAAGGTTCTCCTCCACTACCACAGCGGCGAAGCTCGCGATCACCTGCAGCGATTCCGCACGGCCCGTCCGATGCTCGGCAGAATGGACATGCTGGTCGTTCCTTCCCGATACCTGGTCGATGTCTTCGCCGAGTTTGGCCTGAAGGCAAAAGCTATACCGAACATTTTGGACCTTTCGCGGTTTGTATTCCGGGCGCGCACGCGGCTTCGTCCGCACCTGGTTTGTACGCGAGGCTTCCATCCTTACTACCGGGTTGACTTGGTGGTGCAGGCTTTCGCAGAGGTTCAGAAAGTCTTCCCGGAAGCGCGCCTGGACTTAGCCGGGAGTGGGCCGCTGGAAGCGGAGATTCGTGACTTGGTTCGCAAACTAAACCTGAGCGGCGTGAAATTCCTGGGTGTGGCATCGCGAGCGGAAATCGGCAGAGTATATGACGATGCCGACATTTTTGTGAATGCGTCATCTCTGGACAACATGCCAGTTTCAGTTCTCGAAGCGTTTGCCTCCGGCACGCCGGTAGTCACTACTGCACCGGAAGGAATGAATTACATGGTAGATCATGAGCGGACCGGATTGTTGTCACCGGCGGGCGCGGCAACTCCACTTGCAGAAAATATCTTACGGCTGTTGAGGGATGGAGAGCTTGCCTCCCGCCTTGCTAACAATGCGAAGGAAGAGTCCGGTCGCTACGGTTGGCAGGCGGTGCGAGAAGATTGGTTGGATGCGTACCACTCACTGATGTCGGAATCACGAGTGGAAGTGAAGGGAAGTGAAGGAAAGACCGGAAGAGGATACTGAGCCCATCGTGAAATTTGCGGCTGACACAGCAACTCGGGGTGGAACCCAGCCCATCGCAGCAAAGAAAGGTAAAGCTCCGGTTTTTGTAGTGGGCTGCCCTAGATCGGGCACTACCGTCCTTTACCATATGCTGCTCTCGGCCGGAGACTTCGCGGTTTATCGGACAGAATCCAATGTCTTCAATCTGCTGGTCCCGCGATTTCACGGAATGCGTTCTGCGGCCGACCGGCAGGAACTTTTGGATGTTTGGGTGAGAAGTAAACTATTTCGAGTCTCAGGATTGGACCCTCGTGAGATCAGCGCCAAGATCGTGGCCGAGTGCCGCAGCGGAGGAGATTTTCTGCGAATCGTGATGCAGGAAATCGCCAACAAACAGGGGGTTTCACGCTGGGCTGACTGTACCCCCGAGCATCTTCTGTACATGAAAGAGATCAAGCGGCAAATACCAGATGCGCTGTTCGTCCACATTATTCGTGATGGCCGTGATGTCGCTCTCTCGTACGTCAAGCAGGGGTGGTCGCACCCTCTGCCGTGGGATCGTGATGATCGTCTCGGAGTCGCAGGATTGTATTGGCAGTGGCTTGTGCGCAGAGGACGAGAGCAGGCGAAGTGTTTAGGGGCAGACTACCAGGAAGTGCGCTTCGAAGATCTGATTGCGCGGCCGCAGGAAACATTGTCTCGACTTGGGTTGTTCGTCGGTCACGACCTCGATTACGACCGGATTCAGAGTGCCGGGATTGGATCCGTCAGCGAACCTAATTCTTCGTTTGCTGCAGAAGCAGAAGGAAATTTTAATCCTGTGGCTCGATGGAAGACCAAGATGTCGGCCGAACAGATCGCTGGTTTCGAGGAACTGGTCGGTGATTCGCTGCTGGAATTAGGTTATGGTCCGCTCTTGCGAACTGGGTATCGACCGACGCTTCGCGCCGCCCGCATGCGGGCCACTTATTCGGCTCTATTCGACGCGAAGCGTTGGACGAGAACCTACACCCCGCTGGGCCGCTTTGTTCGGTTGGAGCGCATCGAGATCGAACGGTAGAGTGTCCGTGCAGTCGCTCATGCGATAGGAACAGAGTTTCCTTCCGGAGTTTGTCGCGCCCATTCGTGGGATTCTCCTTCCAGGCAAACGCGGTGCCACAACTCCAGGTTGAGCAGCCGCCAGATCCGTTCATAGTGGTCACGATACAGGGAGCGGTGCTCGCGGAAGAGTTTCTCGATTGCGGATTGCTTGAAGAATCCACGGCTCATGCTTCGAGGTTCCGTAAGGCGGCGCTCGATAGCGTCCAGCTGAGAGCCCGCCAGCCAGCCACTCCAGGGTGTTGGAAATCCTGACTTCTGCCGGTAGATGATCGAGTGAGGAAGCAGATCCTTTATCGCTTTTTTCAGGATCCATTTGCCGGATGTTCCGTGGATCTGAAAGCTGGCGGGAACACGGATAGCCCATTCCACGAGAACGTGATCGAGAAACGGTACCCGGCTCTCGATCGAAGCCGCCATGCTCATATTGTCTTGCTTCATCAGAAGCTCAACCAGATAGGTTTTGATGTCGGTGTAGAGGAGGCGTTGAAGAATATCTCCCTCGGATTTTTCCCAATATCCCAGGACATGGCGATAGGCAGAGCCAGCCACAACCTCGGCTTGAAAGTCATCCGTCAGCAGGTCGCTCTGATCTTTTTGATTGAACGCAGAAAAGAAATTGTCGAAGTAAAAAGCCGCCCACGATTCTCCATCCAGGCCGAGAAAAGTGTGCGAGAGCTTTCGGCGAGCGCTCGCGTCGATCAACGATGAGGTGGCAATGGAGTCGCGAAGCCGCCGCCGAATCCCGCTCGGAACAAAGCCGCGATAAACACGGTCAAAAGCCAGATTCTTCAAAGTGAATGCGTACCGCGAATATCCGGCCAGGGTTTCGTCGCTGCCTTCGCCAGTGAGAACCACTTTGACGCGCTCGCGGGCCAATTCCGCAACGAAGAAAAGCGATACGCTCGAAGGCCAGACGATCGGCTCGTCTTCATGCCAGATCAGTTTTGGAAGCGCACCAAAAAAATCTTCACGGCTTACGAATACCTCATGATGAACAGAGTTAAGATGCTCAGCCACGGTTCTGGCGTAGGGCAGCTCGCTGTAGGTTTGTTCGGAGTATCCCACCGAAAATGTCTTGATCGGCTCACGCCTGATTTTCGTCATCAGCGCAGCCACGGCACTTGAGTCCAAGCCGCCGCTCAGAAAAACGCCGAGTGGGACATCGCTCATCAGGTGACTGTTGACCGCCCCTTCGAGCAGATCGCGATAAGTCTCCACGTAGTAGCCTTCGTTGTGACCTTTGTCTCTCGAATCCTGCGGCAAGTCCCAGTACTGTTCGACCCGCAGATCGCCGCGCTCGTCGATTTCGAGCATGTTTCCTGGCATGAGTTTGAGCACGTCGTTGTAGAAGGTTTCCTCGCCCGCCAGGTATCCGAAGGCTAGGAACTCAGAAAGGGCACCTCGATTAAACTCGGGACGCACTCCCGGATACGTCAACAAAACTTTGATCTCCGAGCCGAAAAGAAAATTCCGTGGCGTAAGGCGATAGTAGAGGGGCTTGATGCCGAGGCGGTCGCGTGCGACGAAAAGAGATCTTCGCTTTGAATCCCAGATGGCAAAGGCAAACATGCCCCGCAGGTGCTGTACGCAGTCCTTGCCGTACTCCTCGTAAAGATGAACAATGGTTTCGGTATCGCTTTGGGTGCGATAGCAGTGGCCCCGACTAACTAGCTGTTCACGCAGCGCTCGATGGTTATAGATCTCGCCGTTGAAGACGATCCAGATCGAACCATCCTCGTTGCTGATAGGTTGATGGCCCGTAGAAAGGTCAACGATGCTCAGGCGGCGCATGCCCAGACCGATCCTGCCTTGCGTGAAGAAGCCGTCGTCATCCGGACCGCGATGGGCAATCACGTCGCACATACGACGCAAAACGCCGGGATCGACGTGCGCATCTTGGCCGAATTCAAATATTCCCGCAATTCCACACATAAGTCGTTCTTCTAATCCCAGTGCGACTTTCCAGTTCGAATCCAGACTCAAGACACGGAATCGAAAACTTCGAAGTCGGTGATAACCGAATCTTGCAGACGATTTATCTCGTGAGAAGGTTTCTTCGATTCCGGACCGCTCACCCACTCGAAGACTTCCGTGCTTGACGGAGGCGAGACGAATCGTTTACCGCGCCACTCCCCGAAACTCCCAGAGACCATAATAACGTGCGTGAACCGGCCGGCTTCCAGTTTGCAATAGAGCAACTTTGAATCGCTCGCCCAAGGGCCGCAGCTCCAGGCGCTATTTCCTTGAGTCAGGAAAACGAAATCCGTGGTCGCACTCGTTTGATAACGATAACCGCGAACTTCGCCGACGCAGCCTTCGCGAAGAGCGGCGAATGTACCGACATCGGACGCCTGGGTCACTGGAAGAAGTAAAATTCCGCAGTCTGCGGGGATCGCCACGGTGGCACTCACCCGCAGTACAGGCGCAACTTGTTTTGACCCGTATGCGCCGGAGATCAATCCCTCTGTGATTTCCGTTTTCCACCCCGAATCGCGATCGACATGCAACGCCAAGCATGCGCTCTCCGTATCTTTATCGGTGTCGGAATATCTAGCCAGAACAATGCCGTGTTCCTCGCTGACCTCAAGTTCAGGAGCGAAATGCCAGAAGCTTTCAAGCAAATGTTTGCCTTGTCCTTCGGCGACGTCCCTTACCAGCCAGAGACCGCCCTTTACGTGGAACACGAATCGGCGATGCAACACAGGATCGGACAGCCTGCCATATCCGTCATGGCTGCCAATAAAGAAGTCAAACGTCTGGCCATTCAACCATGTTTCGGCGTTCACGCGCGGAACGGAACTCCACGCGAATGGTTCCTGGGGAACCGCTTGGTCGAGGTTATCGACTCTGAGCGTATTGTGCGCGCCAGTGCCGCGGAACCAGTCGCGCTCTTTCAGGCCGGAGACATAGCAAAAAGTGCCGGGATCGACCAGGAGGCGCCGTCCATCAAGAGAGAAGCGAATGCTTAGCGCGTCGGCGTGGCCGTGGCCCGAGTTACCAGTTCCTTGCGGCCCCGCATCGATCATCATCTGTTGTGGGCGAGGCTCATTGTCATTGATGAGATAGATACCGCCTGATCGGAAGGCCTTGGATGCGGCTTCCGGTCGCTCATGCGGCCTTTCGAAGGCCCGGATAGCCTCGTCTCCAAAAAGCCAGATCGATTCCTCTGTGAGACCTGCGATTGCATATTTGTCGCAACCGTAAAGAACTGCGCCGACGGCCAGTGGATCGGTCATGTGCTGGACCTGATTCCGTCGCGGATTGAAAACCCTTCCTCCGTCATCATCTCCAAATCCTTCGATAGGGCCAACTTCAGAGAGTGCTTGCACGACATCCAGCATTTTCTTCAACAGCTCGTCGAATTGTTGAGGAACCGCAAAACCATTTTCGCCGGCAAGGATTCGCGCATGCAAAAAAAGGTCGAGCGCATACACGTGATAGTAGAGTGCTTGCTCGAAATAGACGCCGTCGGGACGGATCTGTCGTTCAGACTCTTGCAGGATGATTTCCCATCCGCGATTTCGCCACCGTTCCGCCGAAGTAATCTCCGGGCATAAAGTGCCAATAAAGAAAAGCCCAACCGCCTCTCCGAGCAGGTGGGTGTTCGGCGAGAAGTACGTCGATAGATAGCGTTCGATGTATCGTCCATGGGATTGCAAAGCGTGAAGGAGATCGGTTTGGAAGATGGAGGGTAGCTCTGGGCAGCCGGAGAGCAGATTCCGAACCCAGAGCCAGGACAGGCTGCGGAACGCCACTTCCAGTGTGCTGGCCCAGTTAATGCCAAGTGGATACGGATTTGCTTTTTGCCACGAATTCCATTGAGTCACAAGCTCACTCGTATAGGCTGCGTTTCCGCTCAAGAGCCAAGCCTTGGCGAGCGTGACCAGATGTTGGTGGCGATTCAGTTCCCAGATGACCTTGTGATCGCCGACGCCAGCAAAATCCAGAAAATCGATTTTGAACCAGGGATCGAGCGGAACACGTTTTCCGCGCGAGGAGTGCCAGTCGATTTCCGGGCCGTGGTCGAGCTTCTCGTATCCCAACAAACTAAACTGATGCCGGCAAATGTCGTCCGCTTCGCAAATGATTGCATTTGCCTCGCGTGGTAGATACCTGCGCAATAGTGCCGCGCGGCGGGCTGGCTCGTGATCAATCCCGAAGAAAAACTCAGGGAGGACGGTAGGCTGCGGCCGCAGTTGGTGCACGCGTGGTTCGACGCTCATGCGATACAACGCCAGATCGAGCCGCTTCGAAATCGCTTGGCGCAAACGCGTGCGAACTTCATCCCAGTTCATCCGGGTCAGGCGCGACCATTTTTTTGGCCAGGCGGAAGCCACGACCCCATGTTACCGTGCTTGGGCGCCAGACGTGCAGAGTAAGGCACTCCGAGCCTCGGCGGCAAAGCCGGCCCATCATTTTGACCCCGCACAAATATCTGAAAGCACAGCACTTGCTTTGCAGACGTCGTACAGTAACTTCGGTGCACAGCGGTCGTGCGTTGCGATGCCGCCATTGCTATAGTGAGAGATTGCGGGAAGCAAGCAGCGCCGCAGCGCGGGCTGGCCGCGACAACTCGTGGGATAGAGGAGTTTGAAGAGTGAGCCTGTCGATCAGTGTGTTCGGTCTGGGTTATGTGGGGTCGGTGTCGGCTGCCTGCTTTGCTTCGATGGGCCACCGAGTCATTGGAGTGGACGTAAATCCTTCCAAGGTTGAGATGATGGAAGGCGGGCGAAGTCCAATCATCGAAGCGAGCATGAACGAGCTCGTCGCCCAGGGCAATCGTGCCTGCCGCCTGCATGCCACGATCGATTCGATCGCGGCGGTGCTGGAGTCCGATGTTTCTTTTGTATGTGTCGGCACACCCAGCTTGCGAAGCGGGAAATTGGACTTAAGCCACATCGAGAGAGTCGCGCGGGAAATCGGTAGCGCGCTGAAACAGAAAAAATCCGTGCACACATTTGTTTTGCGCAGCACAGTGTTGCCGGGAACCACTGAGTCGATCGTCCTGCCGATTCTCGAGCAAGCGAGTGGACGGCGTGCAGGGGTTGATTTCACGGTGGTTTACAATCCTGAGTTTATGCGAGAGGGAAGCGCAGTCGCCGATTTTCTGCAGCCTCCGTACACGATTCTGGGAGCTAGAGATTCTTCTCATCTCTCTCCCTTGCGCGAACTATACAAGCAAACTCCCGGCAGGATGTTCGAAACCAGCATCGCCGTGGCGGAGATGGCGAAATATGTTTCCAATGCGTTTCATGCGGTAAAGGTTACGTTCGCAAACGAGATCGGAACTTTGTGCAAGCAAATGGACGTGGATGCACAGGCTGTGACTGAGATCTTTACTTCAGATTTGCGGCTGAATATCTCTCCGGCGTATTTATCTCCAGGGTTCGCTTTCGGCGGATCGTGCTTGCCGAAAGATGTGCGGGCGTTGACCTACAAGGCCAAGGAACTCGATCTCAAGCTGCCCATGCTGGAGTCGCTATTGCCCAGCAATGTCGAACACGTGGAACGAGCCGTGGAAGCGGTGATCCGCACGAACAAGAGAAGAGTTGCGCAGCTCGGGTTGAGCTTTAAGGCGGGTACCGACGATCTGCGGGAGAGTCCTCAGGTGCAACTGGTCAAACGGTTGCTGGGGGAAGGCTACGAAGTGAAAGTGTGGGATCAGGATGTAAGTCTCGGCCGCCTCGCCGGCTCGAATCGCCAGTATATCGAAGAGGTGATTCCACATATCGGATCGTTATTGTCATCCGATTTGGAAGAGGTGCTGACGTGGGGCGAGGTCGTGGTCATCGGGAACAAGTCGGCGAAAAAGGAAGAACTGAACAGACACCTCCGCAAGGAACAAATCGTCATCGACCTGGTCAATCTCGACAAGGCGCTTCGCTCCAGTGGCGCTTCTTCCTACGAAGGGATCTGCTGGTAAGCCGCGTCCGACGGTGCTCGTCAGAACCCTGCAACATTTTGGTACCGCATTGCTCAGCCCCGAGGCGCGGCGGGAGCAGGAGGCGACACGACGTCTTGCAGAGTGCGGGCGAAACTTTCAGCCACTTTTGGCCAGCTGTATTTCTCCTGCACTAGGGCTCTCGCTGCAGTTCCCAATCGCTTCTCGCTCCTCAGGATCACCTAGCAAGGCGATCACGGAATCGGCAAAATCTTTGGGTGCGTCCGCGAGAACAATATTCTCGCCTGACTTCACGGGTAAGCCCTCAGCTCCTACCGACGTAGAAACCACCGCTTTACCCATCGCCATCGCTTCAAAAATCTTCAGCCGGGTGCCCCCGCCGATGCGCAGCGGCACGATGCAAATCGATCCCTGCGCGACGAACGGCCGTATGTCTTCCACCCAACCCGTCAGTCGAATGCTTTTTTCCCTTTCGGCTAGCGCTTGCAGCTTGCGAGAAGGGCTTCGGCCCACTACTTCGAGAGACACCTCGGGGCGCTGCTGTTTGATCAGTGGAAGAATGGCGTCGGCAAAGTAGAGAATCGCATCTTCGTTGGGAAGCCAATCCATTGAACCGGTGAATATCAGAGAATTCGGAGTTTCTTCGACTGGCAGAGGATGGAAATAATCTACATCGACTCCGGTGGGAATCGCCGTCAGCTTAGCGGGATCGAGAAAAGCCGCGAAGGTGTCACGATCCGTCTCAGAGACAGTCAGTACTTGGTTGGCAAGAGACAGATAATGTAGCTCGGCGGCTTCCATCTTTCGCCATTCTCGCCTCGAGATCGCTTTCCAGATCGGATTGTTGGCGACTTCGTAGTGACGCCGCCATATCGCAGCTTCCACGTTGTGCGTAAACAGGACCTTGGGAGTAGGCAATTCCCACGGGATCACTCCGGCCGCAGCCACGAAATCGCACACGATGACGTCATGAGTTTCCTCCTTGAGCAAGGCCCGCAATCTGTGCCCTACTTCGGGGCGGCAATACTTCGTAATGCCGTACGGCTCCGAAGACAGAAGACGGAGGCCGTAGTCAAGCATCTCGGCGGGGCTCTTAGAAGCTGGAAGAGCGAGTGGCACGCATACCACCCGGTCAAAAATGTTCTTTAAATCGGGATGCTGGTCGCCGTCGTGCTCTCCATAGAACGAAAAGAAAGTGACGGAATGCTGACGAGCCTAGTTCGCGAAGGATGTTATAGCTGCGGATTTTTCCACCCGTATCAGGGGGAACCAGTCCGCCAGCCTTTACCCAAAGTATCTTCATCTTAGGGATTCGTTTACCTACTCCACGCCCGCGGTAGCCGAATGGATTGTATCGATGTCGGCTCCGAGGTCTTTGCCGTCTGTGCCTTTGCCCTTGTAGGGGCTTGAGGCTTGCAGGTGATAATCACCGCCAATGCCGCCATTGTAATTGGCGAATCGGACCGCAGCGGCCGAGCCTGGGAAAAAGTTTTTCTTCGGCCAGTTCGCCGTGGCCGGGGTGGCGATGATTGCGTTGGCGGAAAACGTGTAGCTACTGAAACAAGTGCTGAAAGTCGTGAGAGGATCGTTGTGAAAAGCACAGTTCCCAGGGCCACCACCTGTGGACCAGACGGGGGCGCCGCCGGCATTCACGATGCTGTTGGTGAACGCGAAGTTCTTCATCGGAGGCATAGTCGCCACCATATCGCCGATCACGAACAGCATGTGCAACGGAAAAGCAGTGACGTGATTGATCGCGACATTTTGGAGCAAAGGTGCACCCGGACTCACCGAGAGTTGAGCGAATTCCCCCGGCCCGGTGTACTTTCCCCCGTCGATGTCGTCGATCACGATGTCGTGGATGCTGTAGCGCTGCCCATCGAGCGGGGCGCCCCCATTGTCTGAGGAGGCGTTGGCAATCTGCAGTCCGGCTCCAACATGGCTGATCCAGCTGTTCCGGATGATCACATCCGTAACCTGGCAAATCGGGCAGACATTGCTGCCGCCACCGCCTGCCTGATTTTTGGGTGTGATTAGGATGGCAAAACCCACCTGAGTGAAACCGCCCCAGTTATTCTCCATGATGTTGCCATCGAGCAAAATCCGCGCCCCGTTCTTGAGTTCGAACATATTCTTGACGATAAAAGGATTTCCGTTTGCCCCACCTACAAATCCGGGTTGTCCTTTCATCCATGTCATCGGTTTGAACATATGATTGTGACGCACTTCAATGTCATGCGGCGTCGCGCTGGCTTGGCCGCCACCCAAAAGGATGTCCTCGCCCGACGCCTCCAGGAAGTTGTTCACGATTTTGTATGGCCCCATAGGACCTTCGCCGAGACCACCAGCGACAGCTTGCGAGTCCACGCACGCGCCGGTCTTCGATACACAGTGAAAATCATTAAGGAAGGAATCGACAATAGCGACAGAACGGGTCTGACCCAAAAGGATGCCCCGCACGGTATCGTCCTGGGGCGTGCCGTGTATCCAAAGTCGATCGAACACCAGATGGTCAGCTGGGCCCTTGAATTGGATGAGGTTATAAACGGCAGCCGGAGACACTGCCCGCGTCAATTCCAGACCGATCAGCCGGTAGTGGTTGGCTCCGGAAGAAAACGTGAGCGGTCCCGAGCCGCCGTTGCCATTGGATTCGATCTTGGCCAAAACATTGGTGCTGGAAGCGCAATTGAACTGAGGTCTGCCAGGCAGCGATGACACCCCGCCGTAACAAGGATTCAGTCGAGTGCCCTCAGGAGGCAAACTGGAATCAGGGGCGCTGGTGCGGATGACGATCCAGTGCGAGTCATCGCAACTCTTAGCCGGAATGACAAAGTTGCCGCTGAACGTGGCCCCAGCCTGCAACTGAACGATGTCGCCACAAGAGGCACCGGCAAGGACCTGATCGATACTCTGCCCGGAGCGCACCATCCAGATCTTTCCGGCTGCCGGCGTATCCTTCAAAGAACTCTTCACATACTCCCTTGGCAGCTCTGCGGGACCATCAAATTTCGCGCCCGAGGAGGAAGACTGATCCGAAGTCGCAGCCTGAAGGGAAAATCCCAGAATCAGCAAAAGAAAAACCCATGACGCAGCCAGGCGCTGGACGGAAGTCTTCAGGTTTATCGACCTCTTCTCACGGTGATCTCGATGTGCCTGTGGGCAGGCATCAATACGCTCGCTCGAAAATGGCGTCCAACAGGCGACTTAAGAGAAGTCTATCAGAGGTATTCTGGCGGCTGGTTCAAGGAATCCAAAAGACTGGCAATTATCAAAGGAATCGTTGCGCGCAACACAGGGCCGGATATGCCTCTGCGTAATCTCGGTCCCAAGGGTACTATGAGATGAAGTGGACGAAACGGAGCGCAATTGAGCAGCACGTAGCTGGAGGCAGCGGGTTCACGGATCAACTCGGCGACGTTAAGGCGAATTCACAGACACTCTCCACGGTACGCGTAGAAACGGCTTCCGGTTTCAGAACTCAGGACGATGCGCAAAATCGAAATCATCAAGAATGTCAGCTCCAGTTGGTTCAGTCTGGGCGCCAGCATTCTGGTAGGGATCTTCCTCTCGCCCTTCATTCTGCATCGGCTGGGCAATACTGTTTATGGAGCCTGGGTTCTGGTTTTCTCTGTGACTGGCTACTACGGGCTGTTCGACCTTGGCGTCCGCTCTTCGATCATTCGCTACATCTCCACCTACACCGCAACCAACGACATGGAGGGCGTCCGGAGGCTGGTCAATACTAGTCTCGCGGGATATACCGCAATTGGCGTGGTCGCCTTTCTGGTGACAGGTCTGATAAGCCTTCACGTCGATTCTTTTTTCCGCGTGCCCACCAGCTTTGTCCCCACGGCGCGACTGCTTTTTCTTATCGTGGGAACGTCAGTCGCATTGGGCTTCCCGGCCGGAGTCTTCGGCGGAATTCTCGAGGGGCTTGGGCGCTTCTACGTCGTCAACATCACGAATCTCACGGCAACCTTGATTCGGGCTGCGATGATTGTGTTTGCGTTAACCCACGGCCACGGGCTGATCGCCCTGGCGATCATCACAGTGGCGGTTCCATTTCTAAGCTCGGCGATTTGTGCCGTCGTTGTGCTCCGGTTGCTCCCCCTGCGTTTCGGATGGAAGTATATCGACCGGAGTGCGCTGCGAGAGATCACGCAATATAGCGCCGTAAGCTTTATTCTCATGATCTCCTACAAGCTACGGTTCAAGACCGACGAACTGGTGCTCTCGGCGATGCTGTCAGTTTCCGCAGTGACCTTCTTCTCGATTGGCGACCGGTTGGTGGACTACACTATCGAGGTCGTGGGCAGCCTGGCACAGATCTTCGTGCCTATGTCGGGCCAATCCGACGCGAAGGGGGACATGGACCGCCTCAGAAAAATTCTCGTGGCCGGTAATCGGGCCTGCGCGCTGATCGTTCTCCCGATTACTGCTACGCTCGTCATCCTGGGTAAATCGGTGATCAGGGTCTGGGTCGGCGCGAACTATGTCACCGCCGGCTACCCAGTCATGCTGGCGCTGCTGATTCCGTCCACCTTCACGCTGGCGCAAGGCGCATCCCCCCGCATCCTTTTCGGAATGGCCAAACATAAATCGTTGGCCTGGGTTACGGCGATGGAAGCCGTTGCCAATCTCACCCTCAGCATTATTTTGATCCGCCCTTTCGGAGTCTTTGGCGACGCGCTAGGAACTGCCATTCCGCTGTGTTGTACCGGGCTATTTTTTCTCCCACGCCATCTCTGCCGCGTACTCAACGTTCGCATGGGAACCTTCCTGCGCGAGGCTTACGTTTTGCCGGTCTTATTGAGCCTGCCTACCGTCGGGGTCCTGATACTGCTGCGGCGATGGTTTTACGCCCAGAATTATTTGCAGCTTGCGCTGCAAATCCTGCTGGGCCTCGTTCCTTATGGCCTCGGATTGGCTTGGGCTATTTGGACTGGGCGAGTGTGGCGACTGCGTCAATTGTACGTGCCGGCCGAAATGGACGCTGTCGATGCCGCTATGCTTGAGACGTACCAGGAGAAACCCTGAATTGGCGCCGTCCTGCTGAGATACAACGCCTCCCACAAAAAACGAAATTGGGTTTACTCTACCCGAGCGGTAGCAAAATTGATCACATCGATGTCGGCTCCGAGATCCTTACCATCTGTAGCTTTCCCCTTGTAGGGACTGGAGGGCTGAAGGCGATAGTCGCCGCCATTCCCGCCGTTGTAATCAACGAATTCGACGGTCGCTACGGATGACGGAAAGAAGTTCTTCTCAGGCCAGCTTCCTTCTGCGGGAGGAGCGATGATTGCGTTGGCGGCAAAAGCGGAGTTGGCAAAACAAGCACTGAACGTGATGAGAGGATTGTCTCGGTAGGCGCAGTTTTCCGGCCCACCGCCGGTGGACCAGACTGAGAAGCCGCCGGCATTCACAATGCTGTTCGTGAAGACGACGTTCTTCATCCTACTGGTTGTCGAAACCATATCGCCGATGATGAATAGCGTTTGCGACGGAAAGGCAGTGACGTGGTTGATTGTCACATTCTGGAGCAGCGGTGCACCCGGACTCACCGAGAGTTGTGCGAATTCCCCCGGCCCGTTGTACTTTCCCCCGTCGATGTCGTCGATCATGATGTCGTGGATGCTGTAGCGTTGTCCGTCGAGCGGAACGGCACCGTTGTCTGAGAAGGCGTTGGCGATCTGCAGCCCAGCCCCCACATGCCTGATGGAGCCATTGCGAACGGTCACATCTGTGACCTGGCAAATCGGGCAGAGATTGCTTCCGTTGTTGCCCGCCTGATTCTTAGGCGTGATCAAAATTGCAAAACCCACCTGGGAAAAACCACCCCAGGAGTTCTCCATGATATTGCCATCGAGCACGATGCGTTTTGCGTTTTTGAGTTCGAAGAGATTCTTGACAATAAAAGGATTTCCGTTTCTTCCACCCACAAATCCGGGCTGTCCTTTCATCCATGTCAGAGGCTTGAACATGTGATTCTCGGCAACCTGAATATCGGCAGGTGTTCCGGTTGCGTTGCCTCCGCCGAACTGGATGTTCTCCCCAGAGGCCTCAAGAAAGTTGTTCATGATCTTGTAAGGTCCCATGGGATCGCTCCCTATACCGCCAGCTATTGCCTGAGCGTCGCCGCAAGCCCCCGAAGCTGAGATGCAATGAAAATCGGTGAGGAACGAATCCACGATCGATACGTAGGTGGTTCCTTCCAGCCAGACTCCCCGGGTGGTTTCATCCTGAGCAGTGCCATGCATCCACACTCGATCGAGAATGAGATTGTTGGCGGTGCCGCCGTTCACTACGGACGATAGGGCATAGACGAGTCCGGTTCCGGCAGTGCGCGTTATCTCCAAACCTGTCAGGCGATAATGGCTTGCACCGGATGCAAAGATGATCGGCCCGTTGCCAGATGTCGGCATCACCAGCCTGGCGAGAACGTTGTTGGTCGAAGCGCAATTAAAAGCGGGACGGCCGGGCAGCGAGGAGACACCCGCATAGCAGGGGGTGAGGCGGCTGCCTTCCGCGGGCAACGAGGAATCGTCAGCACTGGTTCGGACGATGATCCAGTGGTCGTCGTCGCAGCTCTTGGCGGGAAACATAAATGATCCGGCAAAAGTAACTCCCGCCTGCAGTTGAATGGTGTCGCCGCAGTCGGCGTTGTTCAGCGCCGACTGAAGGTCTCCTCCGGAGCTGACCGTGATGGTGCTCCCGGGTGCTGGAGTATTTGACATCGCAGATTTTATGTAGATACGCGGCAATTCCGCCGGTCCATCAAATCCACTGACCGGAGCCGGGGAACTGGCAGACTTCGAGGCAACGGATAGGGTGAACGTAGCCGTCGCGCTGTGCCCAGAAGAGTCGGTCACCTTTGCGGTAAGAGGATACGAGCCGGGAAGCGCGGGCAATCCCGTGATGACGCCGCTGGAACTTCGCAACTGGATTCCAGATGGTAGCGAACCATTAGCGACACTCCACTGGTAGGGCGCAACGCCGCCGGTTGCGGTGAGCGATGCCTCATAGGGCTCGCCAGCATCCGCCGCCGGCAGGGCAGAGCTCGCAATCGCCAAGGAATCGGACGGAGTGACGGGAGTGATGGTAACCATTGCCGAAGCCCGTGAACCGCCGATGGCTACAGTCGCATCCTTTGGAAGCGCAAAGTCTGTGCCGCTCGTAGCCGTTATGACTACTGGGGTATTGCTGGTGACCTTGGGCGCAGTGAAGACTCCGCTGCTTGAGATACTTCCCGCGCTGGCTGACCAGCTCACGGCCGTGTTTGCACTTCCGCTGACACGCGCCGTGAATTGGAGTTGCTGCAGTGACACGACGGTTGCGCTATCGGGTGTAAGCGCGAGGGAAGCGGTGGAAGGGTTGGTCGAGTTGGCACCCTGCGCCGCACTACCGCAAGAGGTTGTAAGCCCAGCCAGGCTGAGCAGTAGCAGCAGAACGAGAAAATGTGATATGGGATTTCGGACACCGCAATAGCGTTGTGCCCTCTTCAAGTGCCCGACGTCACGCATTTACGCTAACCTCAGAAATGAGTGGGGGGACCGTCGTTCGAGTCCTCAATCAGGACTGTAAAGAAGAGAAGTTCCGGAAGGCAGATAACGCAGGGACAGGGCCTTTCAGGTGCTTTCCAGTGCGTAACGAATGACCGTGTGCTTTCGGGTTTGAAACTCGAGGTTTTTTATTCCGCAAACCGGAGAGAAACGACGCAACGCCATGGGCTCGCGACGCGCCATTTGACGGATCGAGCTTCCGGAACGTGGCGGGCGCCGGGGAACTATTGCCGACAGGAAAATGTACTCATCGAATCCGCCCAACCAGCGATGCAAGCTTGTTGGTAGCGCCCGGTGCGATCGACAATCCAAAGAGTAGGAGGCTGATTTTCCGCCGTCGAAGATGTGAATTTGCTTCTGAAAGCAGCTTCTTCGCCTCCTCGAACCGTCCCTGGTGCAGGCACAGCTTGCCTTCCTCGAGAAGATATTGCCCATGAATCTCATTCGCCCGTTTTTGCACAACCTCACGGTCGTTATGATCCAAGGGAAGGGTCTGGTCGGCTTTCTGCAGGATCCTCCAGTAAGCCTGAGCCATCCCTGCACTCGATGCTCCCAGGGAACCCGGGCGCCCGTCGGCAAGGCGCGCCTGCACTCTCTTGGTGTAGCCGATCTTGGCGCCATGAAAAGCCGCTCGAAGCCACATGTCGTAGTCATCGCATCGTGTAAGGGTTTCGTCGAATAGCCCGGCTCGTACGAGCACGCTCTTGCGTGCCACGACGGTCGAGACCGGAATTTGACATCGTTCCACGGCCAAAGCCAGGAACGTTGCTGGACCTTCAGAGGGACACCGGCTCATAAATTCGTGAGGGTGATCAGGGTCGCCCACCGAGAGACAGTTGCAATAGACCAAGTCCAGCGTCGGATCCTCTTTGAACATTTGCATCTGGAAAGCGAGGTGCCCGGGCAACCAGATGTCGTCGCTGTCGAGAAACGCGACAAACTCACCGCGAGCCTTCCCGATCGCGGTATTCCGCGCTCCACCGGCGCGCTTGTTCTCCTGCTTGATGTAAATAATCCTGCTGCCATATGGCTTCAGCACTTTTTCCAACTCGATGGTGTCGGGGGAGCCGTCATTCACCACAATAATCTCGAAGTGGGAGAAGGTTTGTTGCAGCACCGAGTCCAACGAAGCCGCGATTAAATGCGCGGTTTTGTAGGATGGCATAATCACGCTGACCTGGGGATTGGCGGCGACGGCAGTGTTTTCCATGGCGCTCAAATTCACGACTTGAAAACTGTTTCCTTCTCTCCCGCCAGAATGTGGTTTATCGCCTCTACGCCCATCATGACAGAGTGGTCCATGTTGCCGATCTCGTAACGCCAGGCGCCAAATCGGCCGCGAGAATAGATTGCTTTTTCCATTAATGAGGGTTGCAGGGCAGCGAGCGCGCGGTCACGACCGAGAGTCGGAATCGGGTACGAATAAGCGACCTTGTTATGATAGCGTGAGACAATTCTCCCTCGATCCGACTCTTCGAGCATTTGGGCTCGAATGAGATACGAGATGACTTGATCGAGCACCTGCGATGGATCGGGTGTTTCTTCGGCCCGGAACGACATTTCGCACATCAGCGAGCTGTAACGTTCGGTATCGCCGTTGGGAACGTTGAAGGGCGAATAGTGGGAGAAGTAGGTTGCCCGGTAGCAAGGCATATCGGGATCAGTGAAATAGATCCAGCATTTGCCGGTCTCGATTTTTTTCTCCAAGCCAATGCCGAGCACCAACAGGTTGTTGTGCTGGAGAGTAGCAGCCGCGTCCTGGAGTTTGCTTTCCGCGGGTGTGAGCATCCCGACTAACAGATCCAAGGGTCCTGTGGAAATCAATACCTCATAGGTGTCGCCGCTTCCATCGGAAAACGACACTCGCCGGTGTGCCGTATCGACCGCTGCCAATTGCTTGCCAGTCTTCACCTTGCCGGGAAATCGCTGAGCCATGCGGCGGTAGATTTCTCCTGTGCCCCCGTGAAGTGGGAATCTGAACTTGTTGTTTGGCCCCCATCCGACGTCATCGCGTTCGTAAATCACGTTCTCCAGCAAGCGCTTGAAGTCGACGATCGAGACGCGTTCCGCCATCCAGGATTTCGACATCTCCTCCAGAGGAGTAGTCCAGACTTTGGAGTTGTAGGGAAACATGAAGGCCTCGGCGATGCCCTCCCCGAACGTAGCCAATATCCAATCGCGAAAATTTTGCGATTCATGGGAGTCCTTATTGGCCGCAGCCTTTGCCGCCCCCAGCAGGCAACTAAGCTGCGTCGATTTTGGCAGGTAGCGCAGATTGTTCTGAAAGGGATAGGGAATCCACGAGTTCTCTTTCACGATCCAACTTTCGCGAACCAGCTGATTTTCTTCCGTGCCCAACATGTCGTCCACTAGCTTGTCGTAGTAGGGATAGTGGGAAAAAATGACATGGCCACCTTCGTCCCAAACGAAGCCGTGTTCATCTACATGGGAGCAGGCATGGCCGCCTACGTAATTCGATTTCTCGTAGAGCGCCCAATTCTCATAGCCGAGTTCGTGAAGACGGTAGGCCGCACCCAGACCTGTGGGACCGCCTCCGATGATGACGATTCTCTTCGTGTTCATGGGTGTTGAATAGAGGAAAACTCCTGAGTTTTTAAGGGTGCTGCAGCTGAGGGACGCTTTGCTGTAATTCGCTGCTCAGCGGATAGCCCAAGAGTTTCATAACGGTTCCCCACGCCGACTCGATCTCTGCGACCGAGGCCGGCGGCAGTGCTTGTTGCCATTGGCCCGCCTTCGCCGACCGGACAAAAGGAATATCTTTGCGGCTCGGTTTCGTAGTAACCCACTGATCGCTTTGCGCAACCTCAAGTTTTTTCATGTTCTCGGCCGAACTAAGTTCGACAGCTTTGGCAATCTGTTCCGCAGAGATTTGCGCCAGACTCAGGAATTCAGCGATCCTGGTCATCTCACGCTGGGCATCTTCGAGCAGGTCTTCATACCGTACCAACAGAAATTCGCGGTCGTGACCGCGGGCTCCCAGCCAACTCATGACGTTCTCACCCCAGGAACCCATGGTGCCCAGGAATTCGTCATTCAGGCGGCTGATCTGGAAAATGTTCTTGGAATTAACCAGCCAGCTGCCGGCATGCTCGCCCCAAGTACCGAAGTATTCATCCGTCTTCATGAATCGAGTGGTTATGTACGTATCAATAGGAAACCCGTCGGGGACGTTTCTACCCTTCCGGTCATAATGATAGGCGGAGAGAGCAACATCTCTTGGATCGCGCACGATGTAGATTACGCGGCGATAGCGAGGGTCGAAGCATTCGTGGCTCTTGATAATACGAGGACGCGGCGTCTTCTTAAGCGTCATTTTCGATTCTGCATAGATGTCGGGAACCTTCCGCTCGACGTTGGCAAATGTGATGTGCTCGTCTGGGTTCATCAGATTGCCGAGGAGAAAGCGTGTCCATGTATTGCCAGACTTGGGATACGAAACTAGAAAAATGTCATCCGGATACACCCGAACAGCGCGGCCGGCGATGTCCTTTTCGAGGAGGTAATTTGCGACATATAGGATTTTTCTTATCATTCGAGCCATGGGTATAAACGAGATTCAGCGTTTCTGCGCATTTGTATAGTCACTTACAGATTTCCACAAAAACTGCGGCTTGTCTAGGTTGCGTACGACACCGGGCAGGGCGTATCGCGGTCAACGTATTTCCAGGAAAAATTCAGAGGGAGCGCCTGCAGAGCCACCGCGCCGCGAACCATCGAAGCCAGCTTCGGCAACCCAAACCGTAATCAGCGCAACCCTCAGCAGGCCATATCCGCGGTTCAGGAAAAAGACGATCAACCCCACGCACTGCATTGGCACCATACTGGATTAGAATCAACTACGAATTGGGGCGGGTCTGCTAACTATTGCAGTGTCAGCGTCGCACGCCAGACTCATACAATATTTGATCAAACAATGTCCGGCCTTCCTCCTTCGAATCAGAGCGCTGTCTTAGCCGAATCAGATAGCGATCGGGGAGGCAGGGTTTGTCCGCACGCCAGTCCGTGGGTGACCTGGGCCGGCGCTCTCGTAGTATTGTCATTCTGCCTTGCCTTCATGTTGCCATGGTGGAACCGCTACCTGGGCCTGACGAATGAAGGCTGGTTTCATTGGTTCGGTTTGCAGATATTGCACGGCCGAGTTCCTTACCGCGATTTTTATCTACACGTTCCCCCCGGCCAAGCCCTGAGCATGGCCGCTCTGATCGCAATGTTTGGCAATCGAATTGTAGTTGGGGAAATGTTTGGCCTGGTCGCAGGCCTTTGCCTTTCTCTGGCTTTATATCTGTGGCTGCAGCGCATCTTGCCCGCATTCTGGTCGGTAGTTGCCGTGATTACGGGGATGGCTATTTATCTGGATACGTCGGCCGAGTCACTTGCCGGCGTGCATCTGGTCTCTATTTTGTATCCTGTTTTGGCGTTTCTGGCGGCTAGTCTGGCCCTTGATTGCAACGGCCGTGCAGTGGTGTATCTCTTCCTGGCTGGGCTGCTGGCTGGCGTGTCCCTGCTAACAAAGCAAACAGCCGGAGTTGCCACGACCGTCTCATTGGGGGTGATGCTGCCAGCTATCATCCTAGCGCGAGGACAGAGGTGGCATGCCGTACGTGCCACGATCTTATTTGCAATTGGTTGGTTGATACCTGTGGTTTCGATCTGCGCGTGGCTGGCTTCGCATGGCGCTTTACGCAGTTTTCTGTCGGACGCGTTTTTGCGAGGCCCGTCAAGCAAGGGCTCACTCACCTCGCTGCTGGGTCGGCAGTTAGTTGGAATTGTAGGCGATTACTACTTGAGAATCTGTGCCGTGCTGGCAATAGGAGCCATATTGTTAATGGCGTTCCTTTATCGGCGTGGCGGAGAAGCGAACCGATCATGGCCGCTACGATCTACCATGTTGGCGATCCTGACGGTCGGAGTAATATCGACAGGCGCAGTGGTTGCCGTGGATTACTTTGGCGCCTTTCCTTACGGACTGCAGCGGGCCGGGATCGTATGGCAGAACGTGCCACTCTTCTTTGGTGAGATGGGAAGCCTGATCCTGCTGTTGGGGTATGGATGGCTGTTCCTTAGTCGCCGGTTGAGCTGGCTGCAGGAACAATATCTAATCGCAAGTGCAGTTTCGTTTGCCTACTCATTTCTCTGCTCCTTCTCATGGGCGAATGCGGCAGGGATTCTTCTTCCCGCCTTTCCTTTTGTGTTTGCGTTCGCGCTTTCAAATTTGCGCAATGACTGGGCGGGCCGATTAGTACAAGCGGCCACGTTGGTTATGGTGTTGTTTTGCCTGATTACGATGACGGGGCTGAAACTGCAATCGCCGTATGCCTGGGCGGACTGGCGAGAAGGCAATGTGAGGAAGGCAACGGTGGCGCCGAATTTCCCGGAGCTTCGCGGGATCGAGGTTACTCCCGAAACGGAGAGCTTTCTCGAACGCGCGGTTGCGGACATCCAGGAAAATTCTTTGCCCGATCAACCTGTGGCTGAGTTTTGCTGCATGCCGATTCTTTATCTTCTAGCGCACCGTCTGCCGGCGACCTTTGCAGATGTCCACTATATTGACGTAACTCCCGATAGCATCTACCGCGCTGATGAAGAGATGATTGAGAAGACTCCCCCAGCCGTAGTGGTCACTGTCGAACGATCCGAAGAGGAACTCCGGGAGGGTGAAATCTATTTCCGCGGCGGCAAGCCGAGCGGTGAAAGAGCCTTATGGGCGGTGCTGCGGAACCTTGAGCCAGAGTATCGTTTGGCAGACACGCTCGCCACGCCCAATACCAACAAGCGGGTTGAGGTGTGGGTCAAGCGAAAGCCCTAGAACAGGCGAGGAATTAGCGTGCCGGTTCGGCCATGCGGATGTGAGGCTCGACTAAAGCGAGCAGTGGCTCTTTCAGGAATGGTCCGCTCGCCAGAAGACCTGACAGGAGCGGATCGCGGCGGTTGGCGGTCAGGCTGGTTTTTTCCAGAGTACTGACAAAAGCCCCTGCACTCTGTACTAGAGCCGCGCCCGCCACTACGTCCCATTCATTCTTGGGAGTCAGAGTGAAAGTTATATCGGCTAGTCCAGCCGATACCAGAGCAAGCTTGTAAGCGACCGAGCCCATGGGGCGAATGGTGAATTCTGCATTCTCAAATGCCTTCCATTCGCCGCGCTTGACCTCACTACGGCTCGCGAGAACCAGTGCTCCGTTCAAGCTCCTACGCTGACTGGGCTGGGAAGGTTTTCCGTTATAAGTAACGCCGGAGTCAAGCGATCCCAGAAAAGTTTCGTCGGTCGCTGGATTGTAAATTCCGCCGGCTACCGGACGGCCGCTTTCGACAAAGCCGATCGAAACGCAAAACTCGGGGATGCCCTTTACAAATTCGCGAGTGCCATCGAGAGGATCAACCACCCAAACTCGGGAACGCTGCAAGCGAATCGGATCGTCCACACTCTCTTCTGACAACCAGCCTTCGCCGTCGCGCAAGAGTTCTTTACGCAGTACCGCATCGAGGGCACGGTCCGCTTCAGTTACGGGATCGTGGCCGATTTTGTATTCAGTTTCGATCGCCCCCGGGGTAAAGCGGGCAAAAACCTGGCGCGAAGCTTCCAGAGCGGCAGCAATGCGCTCCAAAATTTCACCGTAAGCCTTTGAATGCATAATTTCCCAATCTCTCTAATTAGGCCAGAACCTGATTAAGCCGCAAGCTCAGTTAGGCTAAGAGCATTCGCGCGCCAGTCGCCAACAGAACGGCGCAAAGAATGCGGCGGAGCCATGGAACCGGTACCCGCGTGCTCAAGTAAGAACCCAGAAGTCCTCCGGGCACGGAACCCAACAAGAGTGCACCTACAAGATGAGTATCGACATTGTGCAGCCGGAAATGGAGAAGGCTGGTCACGCCCGTGAGAAGCAGGGCGTGAACGATATCGGTGCCGACCATGACCTTCGGCTGAAAACTGTAGAACAGCAGGAGCATCATCATGACAATGCTGCCCGATCCGACCGAAGTGATGCCCACCAAAAATCCAGCGACTAGTCCGATCAGAGCCATCCACGCGAACGATTTCATGGTCGGGGGCCGTACCGCCGCCCGGTCCTCAATCTTCTTCTGGAAGAACAAAAAAGTGGGAATGCATATCAGCAAGATTCCAACCGCGACCGTGATGAAATGATTTACGCCGTTACCGTACACGTTTCGCAGGTGTACCAGAAAACTCACGCCCAGATACGAGCCCGGAGCGCTGCCGACCGCAAGTGCCAGAACTACTTTGCGCCGAACCGTTCCTTTGCGCAGGTGAACGATGCTGGCGCCGATCTTGGTAAGAAAATTGAAGAGCGCGTCCGAGCCAACGGCGCGCATGGGCGCCACGCCCAAACCGAAAATCAGGATCGGGAGCAGCAGAACGCCGCCCCCGACTCCCGTCATTCCAATGAGGGTCCCGACTCCGAACCCCACCAGGCTCTTGATCAGCAGATCCATGACAATAACGGTGTCAGCCTCGTATCAACTACGGGGACAACCGACGCGGTTTAAACCGACTCCGCATCGGTTCCGATGAAGCCTTCCCGTTCAAGGTGGAGAATAATCTCCTGCGCCGCTTCCTCGGCGGATAGTTCGCCCGTGTTGATGGTGACGTCAGCATCGGGTGGAACTTCGTAAGGATCCGAGATTCCTGTGAATTCCTTGAGAATTCCCGCGCGCGCCTTGGCATACAAGCCCTTGCGATCGCGTTGCTCGCAGACATCCACCGAGGTGGCAATGTGCACCAGAATGAATCCACCGTAAGGCTCAATCATCTGGCGTACATGTTTGCGGGTTGCGTCGTAAGGCGCGATGGGCGCGCAAATAGCGATGCCGCCATTCTTGGTAATTTCCGAAGCAACGTAGCCGATGCGCCGGATGTTGATGTCGCGATGCTCCTTGGAGAATCCCAGTTCAGAAGAAAGATGCTTGCGCACCAGATCGCCATCGAGCAGCGTGACCGGACGTCCACCAGTCTCCAAAAACTTCGTCATCAATACATTGGCAATCGTTGATTTTCCGGAGCCGGAGAGGCCAGTGAAGAAGATGGTCACCCCTTGCTTGTTGCGAGGCGGGAAACTGCGGCGCAACTCCGCTACCACTTCGGGATAGGTAAACCATGCTGGAATCTCGCGGCCTTCGTTCAGACGCTCGCGCAGTTCTGTGCCGGAGATGTTCAGCACGCGATCGCCCTTCTTCACCTCGTCATCAGGAACGTACTTGTCCTGATCCTCGAGGTAGACCATCATGTTGAAAGGCACCATGGTGACGCCGATATCAGCTTCATGCTCGCTGAAAACTTCTTGCGCTTCATAAGGTCCGTAGAAGGGCTTGCCGTCAGTGTCTTTGCCGGGGCCCGCGTGATCGCGGCCGACAATGAAATGACTGCAGCCATGATTCTTGCGGATGAGCGCGTGCCAAATAGCCTCGCGTGGTCCGCCCATCCGCATGGCAAGCGGCAACAGAGAAAGTTTCGCCGTAGACTGCGGGAATTTCGGAAGCAGCAACTGATAACAGCGAACTCGGGTGTAGTAATCCACATCGCCGGGCTTCGTCATGCCCACCACGGGATGAATCAGCAGACTGGCCTCGACTTGCTTGGCGGCGCGGAAGGCCAGTTCAACGTGGGCGCGGTGCATTGGATTGCGAGTCTGAAAGGCGACGATGCGGCGCCAACCCACACGCGCAAATTCGGCACGCAACTCGGCCGGTGTTAAACGCAGATTACGAAAATCATAATGGGAGGGAATCTGCGTTCCCTCAAGCTTTCCCCCGACGTACCAGGGATTCGCCTTATTGATAGCGTAATCTGCGCCTGGATGCGCGGCGCTGGTGCTGCCGAAAACCGCCTTAGCTTCGGCCTTGCGGTCAGGCTGCCAAACTTCTTCCACGTGCAACACCGCTACCATCACGCCTTCCGGATCGCGCAGCGCTATTTTGCTCGTCCCGGGCGTCAGCTTCTTAGCGAATTCCTCAGTTACGTCCAACGTAATGGGCATTGGCCATAACGTTCCATCGGTAAGACGCATGTTGTGACAAACGCCTTCGTAATCGGCACGCGTCATGAATCCGCGCAGCGGAGAAAAGCCGCCGGTGAGCAGGAGCTCGAGATCGCAAAGCTGGCGACCGGTCAGGTCCCACGAGAGCCACTCTTTAGAATGGGATTTTAATTCCGCGGTTCTTTCGGGCTGAGCGATCAGTTGTACAAGTTCTCCACCGTGCGGGGGGATAAGATGGCTGGTCGACGCTGTCAAGTGTGAAACCTCCTTAATCACTGCGCTTTGATTCTCTACTAGACTTATCATCTTTGCCTAGATTGCCTCCAAGTTATATTGGGCCACGGGGAAGCCGGCCAATTGCGGATTTCCTAAAGGGAGAGGAACGCCCCGAAGAGTTACCTAACAGAGTAACACTTTTTCAGGTCAACAGAATGCCGGATTTCATTTCATCAGTCACAGAAGTGTCCAGCAATTGTCAGGCCTTCAGTGGAACAACATTGCCCTTCTAAGTAAATGAAATGCAATGCTTTCCGAAATGTTAACGGAGGGTTTCTGCGATCTGGTGTTAGAAGTGAAAACAATTGCGACAATGGCGAGATCAATTCCCTCCGCGAAAAAGGGCGCGCCTTAGTCTATCCATGTTTTCAGTTTCCAATTTTGACCGCGAACGCAGACGGCGGCGATGTATCCCTGAGTTGATGGTACTTCTTGAAGAAGCCAGCGGCTGGCTTCCGATCCATCGGGCCGAGTCGCGAGCAGCGCGTTGGCCTCCCCTATTTCTAGAGATACGTCGAACTGGCTCAGCGGAAGCGACAATCCGTCCCCGGTTGCTTTGATGTAGGCTTCCTTGCGGGTCCAGCAACGGAAGAAGGCGTCAACCCTTTCGTCGGCCGATAGTGCGGCAAGTTGCGTTTGCTCGCAAGCGGAGAAATATCGGTGGGCAAGAGCTTCTACTTCAAAATCGCGGCGTACTTTTTCCACGTCGACGCCGATTTTTCGCTGCCTTGTAAATGCAAACAGTGCGATTCCACCGGAGTGAGAAATATTGAATTGAAGGTCACTGCCCGCGCACGCCGGCCCCAGGGAAGGTTTTCCTTTGTTGGAGTACGAGAAGCTCAAGGCGCTGGGATCCGTCGCCAGATAGCCTGCCAGGATCATTCTTAAGATAGCTCGCGAGGCAGCGAAAGAGTACCGATCGCGAGCAAAGTGAAAGCGGAAGGCGCGCGCTGATTCGTCGGTGGAAAGAAGCTTCAACCAGCGAGATTCGTTGATACCCACTGCCTCCAGATCGACTCGCCACAGTTGCACTTCATCGTCGGGTAGCGCGAGAGGCCTGTCGATCTCAAAATCCGCCTCGGTGATGTTCATGCGGTGGCTCATCCGCTTCGCTCAGGATTGGGTTGTGGGCGGGCCCTCATTGTTACATCACGTCTCACAGTGGTTTGGGAATCAAACAGAACTGGAAGCGCAGGGTGATCTTTAAGTTTCAACGCCGTACGCGCACCGGTCAAAAATTCGAGTACCCCACTGCGAAGGGCAACCACGCAAACTAATCGGACCCTATTCCGCTGGGGGCAAATGCCCAGAAGGTCCAGGGGTCAGTGCTGCATTGTCAGCCGGCGTCGTCGCTGTATGGTGCGCAACCGCAGGTTCAGTAACGCAATACTTCACGAGGCACCAGAGTGCGCGCACTCCATCCGTCCACTGAATTTTCTTGCCTTCCTCATAGGTACGGCCCCAGTAGCTGATACCCACCTCGAAGATACGCAACTTTCGCTTGGCGATTTTTACAGTAATTTCGGGCTCAAATCCGAAGCGTTTTTCTTCCAGAGGAATGGACTGAATAACCTCGCGCCGAAAAGCCTTGTAGCAAGTCTCCATATCGCTGAGGTTAATGTTTGTAAGCGCGTTGGAGAGCATGGTAAGAATCCAGTTGCCGACGGAATGCCAAAAGTAGAGCACGCGATGCGGACGCGCAGAAAGAAATCGTGAGCCATAAACCACATCGGCTTGCCCCTCTGTCAGCGGTTCCAGCAGCGTGGTATATTCCGCCGGATCATACTCGAGATCGGCGTCCTGGATGATCACAAAGTCTCCCGTGGCTTCGCGGATGCCGCGGTGGAGGGCCGCGCCTTTTCCCATGTTTCTTGGCTGAAGGAAGGTTCGGAGCTGGGGATGCTCCTCCTGCAGTTGTGCAAGGATCTCCCGCGATCCGTCGGTCGATCCATCGTCCACGCAAATT
Organism: uncultured Acidobacteriota bacterium; assembly: GCA_963717205.1. Lineage (GTDB taxonomy): Bacteria > Acidobacteriota > Terriglobia > Terriglobales > Acidobacteriaceae > Sulfotelmatobacter. Next base: position 731,490 of record CAVQVP010000007.1, read on the forward strand.
AATTCGACTTCCAGCGGGACGGCAAGCACTCTCGCCACCACTTGCCGCAGCGTAGCACGTTCGTTGTACACCGGCATGACGACGGAAACTATCACTGTGCCAATCAGTGTAGTGGAAAAGTGCGGTGAAAATCCAAGCCAAACCGACTCCTTTCTTGGTCCCCCAGATCAGCCGTTCCTTGCGTGGAAGCCGGCCGAGCGGGAATTATATCGGGCTTCTCTATTCAGAGGCATCGTGCTGAAGATGATCGAGGAGGATCGCCACGATCCTTGAAGCCGCTTTACCATCCCATAGGGGCGGACACCGGAACGGCCGCACAGGCTTCTGCAAGATGGATCGAGCGGCCGCGAGAATGCGACCCGAATCCACTCCGACGAGGTGATTCGACCCGTGGTTCATGGTAGCTGGGCGTTCCGTGTTCTCACGCAGCGTGAGGCAGGGAATGCCGAGGACCGTGGTTTCCTCTTGGACACCTCCAGAGTCAGTGAGCACAAGCGTCGCATGGTCGTTCAGCGAAAGGAAATCAAAATATCCGAGCGGATCAATGGCCCTGATCCCACTGCGAGTTGCCGCTTCCGTATCGACCAGGTATCTCGACAACCCAAAAGCCTCGATGTTTTTCCGCGTGCGGGGGTGAATGGGAAAGAAGACCGGAAAATCGTCGGCCAGGGCATTGACCGCGTTCAGAATGCCTTGCAGGATTTTAGGGTCGTCGACGTTCGATGGCCGGTGCAGCGTGAGCACGGCATAAGGAAGAGAAGCAGAACCATTCTGACTCACGCCCAGCCGGTCGAGAATCGGCGACTTGGCAGCAAGTTCGCGATGACGAAGCAGGCAATCGATCATGACGTTGCCAACCAGAAAAATTTTCTCATTCGGCACACCTTCATTTCTTAGATTGTCGATCCCACTTTGTTCGGTGGCAAAAAGCAAAGTGGAGATGGCGTCCGTGAGCTTGCGGTTTATTTCTTCCGGCATGGTCATGTCGAAGCTACGCAGCCCGGCTTCGATGTGAGCCACCTCAATTCCTAACTTGACGGCAGTGAGCGCTGCAGCGATCGTGGAATTCACGTCGCCCACGACCAGAACCATCTGTGGTTTGTAGTCGAGCAAAACTGGTTCGATGCGCGTCATGATTTCTGCGGTCTGCACCGCGTGGCTGCCGGAGCCGGTGTGGAGATTTACGTCCGGCTCGGGCAAACCCAGATCCGCGAAGAAATTTCCCGAGAGGAGTTCATCGTAGTGCTGACCCGTGTGCACCAGGCAGTGCTCAACATCGGCAAACTTATTCAGCTCACTGAGAATGGGTGCGATTTTCATGAAATTGGGACGCGCCCCAACCACGCTCAGAAGCCGGATCATTGCGGAAGCCCTTTGGCGAAGGGGAAGGCATCGGAAACTTTTTTCGCGATCACTGAGAGCTGGAGAATCGCCGGGAGCTGGAGATTCCTGCCAGCGGGATCTTGAGGGTGTGATCGGAGGAGTTTCATTGTTTGGGCAATAGTGTAGAGCACTTTGTGCGCACCTGATCCACATCTCGCGGGCTCATAACCTGTGGCTTACGAGAGTGGCGTCCTGCGTGCTCACTATTTGGCTGAGTTCAGGCCTGTCAAATAGATCATGTAAATTGTTCAAAAACCACTCCACGAGCCTAGCAAATTTCACATAGGGTATTCACCTGAGTTCGCGAAGTTGGTTGTGCATCGCTCCCTCGTCCAAGGAAAACTGAGTCCAGCCACCGCGCAGCCTCCAGTCGATGAAAACTTTGCCAAATGAATTTAGGAGCCGCTACGGTGTAATCGGCTTCCGGGGCGAAAGTGGCTGAATTTACGCAGTTTTCGCACTGCGGAGTCGACTAGAAGGGCGAAAACGCACCCTCCCCGGTCGCTATCAAAACGCCCACGGAGCTTTTTGAAGAGCCTAGAAATCCCCGTAAGTGCCTGTGGAAATGGGTGTTCTTAAGTCACATCCATTTTTGTCTCAAAGTGGCATTCTGGATGCTAAGTAATCGACAACATCCCAGTTGTAAAAGTTCTGTAGTTTTAGGCGAATCCATCCAGGGGGCTAGTGATGAATGAGCAGTCCGTTCGACTAGGACCGCGCGAACAGCAAATAGTCGAGTTGCTCCTGCAAGGCTGCGACAACGCTGAGATTGCCTCCCAACTAAAGATGGCACGAAGAACTGTGAAGGCTCATTTTAACCGGCTGTTTCTCCGTTTTGGAATCACCGGCGGAATCAAGCGAGTGAAGCTCGCCACCCTTTTATACAGGAGGCAATTATGTTTGCAAACGAACGCTATGGGTCCCGTACCCCCAACCAGCGTGAACACCGCGTCATCGAGCTCGTCGCACAGGGCTTGAAGAACCGCGACGTGGCCGATGCCATCGGCACCACGGAACACGTCGTGAAGAATTATCTTCGTGTGATTTACGACAAGCTCGGACTTTGGAACCGCGTAGAGCTTGCCCTATGGTATGAATCGCGACGGCAGGGGCCGGAACTTCAAGCCTGAAACGTATAACTTTGAGCAGCAGATGGGCTGCAGGAGGATTTCCTGCAGCCTGCTTCACTGACAACCGAAAGCTTGCAAGTTACGCAGACGATCCGCAGCAGACTTCACACCTTTTCGGGCGGCCGCATCGAGCAATAGGCGCGCCTGGTCGCAGCTCTTCGGAACGCCATCCCCTCGAAGGTACAAATCAGATAAGACAATCGTGGCCGCAGGATTCCCTTTGCCTACGGCCTTCCAAAGCAACTGTGCCGCCTCCTTGCTATCGCGAGCTCTCCCCTGATTGCCGTTCAGATATTTTTCTGCCATAGCCAGGTCGTCGGCGCCGCTAGACTCAGCAGACGCGGAGGAGGCGCTTTCATTTATCGGGGCCATCTGCAACGAGGGCGGTGCAGAGATAGCTCGCTTGTGCGAGTTAGCCGGTTTCGCGGCAGGAATCATCGGGTTGGGCGGTTCCTGAGTCCTGTCTACTGTTTTTTCTTCAGCTCCTGCGCTGGCCGTTGCAGCCGCCGGTTCGGGGGTTGCCGGTCCCGGTGTTGCCGATCCAGGTTGCGCAGCGGGAATTACCCGGGAAGGCGGCGACTGCGCGGCATCTGAGAGTGCTCCCGTCCCACGACGTGCCATATAAATCAGTGCAGCGAGAAGGATGACCAGCCCCAGTCCCACGTAAAGCCGGTAGCGATAGGGAGCCCCGCTGCGTTCCGCTGCGCTACTTGGAGCGTCATCAGCGAAGCGCGGAACATGTTGAGCGAAATGCGGAACTTCGTTACGAAAATGCTGAAGCTCGTTTGTTGAATGATTGCTCGCCCGCGGCCAAGCTGGTTCCTCACTTTCGTTTTTTTCGGCGGGAGCGGCAAACCGATAATCGGCCTCGATTGCGGGATCGAGCGAGTCAGCCTCGAAAGACGGCAGAGGATGATCCGCAATCGCTCGTATACTCGGCTGGAATTCATCGATTTCGCAGTTGTGCTCTTCTGACGTCGCCTCCAGTCGAGAGCCGCACATGCCGCAAAATCTTTGTTCTTCTCTATTGCTATGCCCGCACAAACTGCAAATGCACACCGCCTCCAAAATTCTTGGCGGCGAATCTGGCGCTTGCGTTGCCTCTCTTTCTGGCTCGCTCATCGTCTCTTTAGCCGGCAGCTTCTCTGTTTCCGTCTGCATCGATGTTTCGTCGACGAGAACCTGAGAATTAGGCTGCGGCGGAGAAGTACTCTCCAGCTCTTTGAGCAGATCAGCGATCGCTTGTCCGCGTCTCTCGGGTGGAGTGGTGAAATAAACTTCCGCCCATCGTCCCATGTGAGCTGCCAGCAGCGGATTCAAAAGCGGATTCAACTCAGGATCCGGTAACGCGTTCTGGTCAGACTCTTCCGTAGGGTTGGGCACTCGCATCTCCGGGATAGGTATGATTGCACTCCCAGGAAAGAAGGTTGTCAAATCTGGCCGAGCGGAGGCCGCCTGTCTACCGCTCTCAACGCCCCGCAATCACTCACAGGCCTTACGCGAGGCGGGTTCGAACTGATCTAATTGCGCGTCGCGCTGGCTGGCGAGCTTGCCTTTCGCGGTCTTTTCATAAAGATCGGAACCGGGGCAATAATACAGCGCCGTGTTCAGGTCAACCCACACCTGAGTATCGGGATTACCCTTGTATTCCGGGGCTTCAGGCGGATCAGCCAGACCGACAGCGATGAGGAATTTGTCGAAGGCAGAAAGGTCGGCGTTAGGAGCGGGACGCTTTGCCCGAGCCGCGCTCCTGGTAGTAACAACTCCGCCGTCGCCGGCGCTCCCTGAGTGGTTCGACAAGATTCCCCAGCCCAAAACAATTACAACCAAAATGACCGCGACCACAAGATAAAAATCGCCGCGACGCGAGTTCCAGAAGCGTAAGAATGCGCTTGGCGTACGTATGGCCTCCAGCGATTCCAGTAAATCCTGCGCCTTGGCGCCAGAAGTCCAGGCGAGGTCTTCCCGCGACTTTATCAGAGCCTGAGAGGGTGCTTCGACACCTTGCTCGTCGAGATAGTGTTCAGGCTCGGATAACAAGGGCTCCGGCAACGCAATTTGACGTTCGCTCGCGGTAAACAGCCGAGACAATTGCGGTCGATCTTCCTGCCTCAGTTCTGGCAGAGAGAGCGATTCAAGGAAGTCATCTGCAGTCGTCTCCGCGGGCCTCGGTTGGTTCTCTCGCAGATGCGGCGGGACTGAGTGCTTGGGGTAATCCCCATGCGGCGAGTTCCCATTGGCAGGCCTGGCCGCGACGGTTTTCTCGTTCGCCTGCTGCGCGTGCCATGCCGATGCTAGCTTGCTCTGCATGGTGGACTCTTCACCATCGCGCGCACGCGGAGCGCCGCATTTCCCGCAAAACTGCTCCACTGCCAGCAGCCTGCCGCCGCACTTCCAGCAGGAAGAGATTCCCGCAGGGACAGCGCCCAAACTCGCATTGGCGACGGTCGCGGAACCATCTTCTGGCAAGACTGCGACATTCGGTTGGAGCTTTTCAATTGCCGCCAGCATTGCGGATCGTTCCCCGGCCGCTGACTTCTTTCTTAGTGCCGGCGCAGCGTCGCGACCAAGCGCTTCGGTGACTAGTCCGGCCATCAACTGGCAAGTATGGATGTCTTCCTCAACGAAGCCACGAATTCTCGCGAAATACAGCTCCAGTGCTCCGGCGATTTGGCCATCGTAGTAGATCGGCACAGCGAGCAGCGAGCGGATTCCTCGTTTGCGGCAGGGTTCGGGATCGAAGAGAAACTCAGTATCCAAATCCTCGGTTCGGATTACCTGGCCAGTGCGGATGCTAGCCTGGCAGACCGCGGTTTGCAGGGGAACCTCGGTCCCAGCGGGCAAAGCCGGGGAGCCTGCTCCGGCGCGATAGCGCACGGTCGCTTCGTCGAGAATTCCGATGGCAGCACCGCTCGCGCTGGTGATTCGCGCAACTCTTTCTGCCACCACGGCCAGCGCCTTATCCAATTCGAGATGCCGAATCTGTATCTGATGTTGCGCTTCGACAATCTCCGCCAGCGTCAACGTATAGTCGACATCTTCGCGCGTCTTTTCGTTGGACTCCGACTCCGATTCGCTCTCGGCGAATAGAGCTTGTTTGGCCAATTCTTGTTCGCGGAGTTGCTCGCTATGAGATTCCAGGCTTTCTTCCAGTGCCTGCATCTTGCGGTTGTGCTCCTGGAGCACAAAAGCAGCTTCCAGCAGCTTTCCGAAAGTCTGCTCGTCGAGAACTGGTTTGTTCTTTTGGTCACTCACGATCTTCTCGCCCGTCTGTGGCCAGCCCGGCAGGGGGAAGGTAGGCTGGCCGGAGACCAAAGTCTATTCTAGAGCAATTCTTGCGCCAAAGAACTCTGGTGTAGGACGTAGTTCCGTGGCAATTGCCATGATGAAAGATAACTCTGCCGAATTCAAGCGATTATCACGCGTCCGAAGAACAGAAGTTTCAGCCAGAGTTTCAAGACTTTCGCATACCGAAGGTTACTCTCGTAAGCTGCAAAGGTGTGCACACCGAATGCGAAACACGTCTCTCTGCAAAGATCGTGATGAATCTTTTGTCACCGGCGCATCCTTAAGCCTGCGATGCCCAGATCGCCGCAATGGTCGCCACAACCCGCGACTACTTGTTCTCCGGTAGATCGGCCTTGTACGACTTGGGAGGAAGCAGAAGTTGAATGCCAAAGTAGCCGACAAAATAAGACTGGTTACTGCGGGTGGCTTCGAGGCTGCGTCCCGCCATGAACAGAAGAATCACGGGACGATGGATTTTGTAGCGACCGCCAAAGTCAATCGTGGGCTGGTTCCCGGAAGGATGAAACGTGCCCTGATTATAGAATTCCACCTCGCCTTCGAGCTTTGGCGTGAAATCATGGCCGACGACCAGGCCTGTGAGCCAGCCGTTCGGCCCCTTGTGGACAGACTCGTACCCGATTTCATAGTCCACGTCGACGGGGCCAAGTTTCTTGGTGAATTCGAAGGGCAGGAGAAAGGTTTGGCTGGCCGGAGTAATCCCGCGGCGGACCGCATCGTTGGGATTGTTGAGGAAGAACTGCGGGAAAGTCGAAATCGAAAGGCCCTCTTCGCCACCATCATAGAAGCGCCACTTGACGCCCGGATTTGATTGCCCCAAGCCGTACTTGGTCGAGGAGGAGGGATTTTGAACTCTCAGCCACGCATTTTCGTAGGTGAGTTGAATTCGATCACCCACCCCGAAATTGATGTCGAGATCCGGCGTGTGGGAAACGGATTGATTGCTGTAGAAAAACGGCATGTACCCGATGTTGATTTCCCAGTTGAGATTTCCGGGAGTCCCCGGATCATTGGTGTAGTACGGTGGGCCACCCTGGGCGAATGCGAGCGCACTTGCCAAGAGCACCAGAACGAGAATCAGCCTGCGTAATCTGCGCTGCCAAAACGCTGGTGAAAGATAACACCTATCAAACCGGATGAGCTGCATCGTGAAAAAAGATTCTCGTACATCAAGCGATATTCTGAAATCTTTTTGATCTGTTCAAATATTGACCTGTGCAAATAGAAGCCTTAACCCTCCACCAGAACCAAAATAAGCGCTGTTGCCCTGGTTAGATGTCCGTTTTGGGACTGGTGGATTTCTCTGCGCTGACAACTGGTTCCACACCGCCGGTATGGCTTCCGCGAGTTCCCAGCTGTCAGGTCAGGATCTGCACATAGGTCTGAAGCGAGAAGGCTTAGGTTGATACGCTTGGCGGACCATCCCGGAAATCCGGCTGTACCAGAAGTCGCCCGCAGCGAAGCCTGGCAATGCCATCTGCTGGTTCTGGTACCGGCATCTGCCTCCTCTCCTTGGCCCGATTCGGGAAGACATAGCCTAGCACGGCTTTTCTGAACTTCCTCTGAAAGCCATGGTTCTCGACCCTAAGTGCTCGCACCTAGGGGTCTTAGCGGAGAGGTGAAGGGAAGGAGAAAGTTTGGCGAAAGATGTGCTTAACCTAAAGTGCGGACCGCGACCGGAATCGAAGAAAAAATTCAGTAGTGGAAGGAGAACGCAGTGATGGATCTCGACAGAGTGAAGGTTACGCCTCGCGATCAGCAGGTGCTGGATTTGCTGGTTCAAGGCTGCAGCAACAAGGAAATCGCTGGCCAACTGAGCATCAGCCCGCGCACCGTGAAGCAGCATTTGCGAACGCTTTTTCTGCGCGCCGGAATACGGGACGGGCGCAAGCGCGTAAGGCTGGCTACTGCCGCTTTCGAGAAGGCAGAGTTGAAGTCATGATTCCACGTGAATGTTTGACCCCAAAAGAGATTCAAGTGGCCACTCGGGTTTGGGAGGGTCTTACCAATCGGGAGATCGGAAACCTGATGGGTACGACTGAGCAGGTCGTCAAGAATCACCTGCGCAATACCTTTGACAAACTCGGAGTTTGGAGCAGGCTCGAGTTGGCGATGTACATCGCCAGCCACGGTGGCAAGAACTGGCTGGAAGAGCCGGAACGCTCTTTCCCCCCCTTGGATCGCGAGGCCGCGAGATTTGGTTAGGCGGAACTCTGAATTTGCTGGATGAAGGAGTCAATCCTTGCTGCAAAAGGTTTGCACTCGGCGATCCTAGGGGTAGCAAACGCGTTTGTAAGTGATTGAAAAATTAAACGCTTGGGTTCTGTTGTAGTAGGTCTTTCAATTGCATTGTGAGACTCGATCTGACGGTGGCTTGGCCAGCTTAGAGCAAGCCGCAACCGGTCCCAGGGTGGGGTGGCATGCTTTACAAAGAGACTTTCTGGATGGCTTGCGATTCCACCGAGCAACTACGGGCGGAGTACGGCCCGTTTCACACGCGCGCGGAGGCCGAGGCCGAAGCTCGCAAGCTGGGATTCATTTACCTGCTGCGTTACGAACACATGCTCGATGACAACGAAGACATCCAGGAAGTCCGGTGCATCTTCATTGAATTGCCCAGCACGGATTTTCCTGGCATGGGGTTGCCCGGCACATTGGAGGCTGAAGGCAATTCCATTCGTCTGCATACTCGTTGTGCCACCTGCGGTGAATCCGCCGCTCACGACCGGGGATGGAGGGCTGAAGTGTGGGCGGACATCCACGAATTTGAACATGCCCGCCATCGGGTTCGGCTCTTCGAACACTCGCGCGGTAACGGACTCAAGGAAATTGGAGGTTGGCGAGGATAGCCTTCCTCCGCTTCGGCAGGGCTCACGCAGGGGTCGAGAGTTCGCTGGCCGCAGCACGATCCACGAACCAGATAAGCTTACCGTCGCTGGGCCGCACCAGCTTCGAGGGATATTTTTCGCCGGGGGCGTTGCCCTCAAAAACTTCGTGGAGCGCCGGTGCCTTATCGATTCCACTCACTAGAAACGCGACACAACGGGCTGCGTTGATGACTGGAAGCGTGAAGGTAATCCGGCTGGTTTTCAGTTTCTCTACCCAGTTGGCCACGACGAGTCTCGACTTCTCCCGTAGCCCCTCAGTTTCAGGAAACAAAGATGCCGTATGTCCGTCTGGCCCCATCCCCAAAAGGATTAAATCGAAGCGAGGAAATTCTCCCGGCTTAAGCGCAAAGAACTTCCGAATCGTCTGCTCGTAGGCTTCGGCTGCAGCCGAAACGTCGGAATTCTCGGCTGGGACACGAAAAATATTTGCCGCCGGAATCGGAGCCTTCGACAGCAGCGATTCCTTCGTCATGCGGTAGTTGCTCTCCGGATCGTCCGGCGAAACGTGACGCTCATCTCCCCAGAAAAAAAACATTTGATCCCAAGGCAGACTCGCACTGGCATTTGCTGCGATCAGGGTGTAAAGGTTCTTGGGAGTCGATCCGCCGGAGAGCGCAATGCTGAAGTGTCCGCGCTGCGCGACCGCGTCGGTGGCTGCACGAATGACTTCCTCTGCCGCAGCCTGAAACAGATCCTGCGGTGTGGTCAGCCTGCGCAGTTCGGCAGTCGCACTCACAACGATCCCACCCCGCCATTCGCGGACTTTGTAGCCGCACACCGCGCTGCGCCGAGCAGACCAGCCTTGTCGTTGGTGACGACTTGCACGGGGATACCTTCCAGAAGCGGGCGCAACCTGCCCTTCTCAAGAAAAGCCTTCATAAAAAGTGGCCCCCTAAGTTTAGGAAGAATCTTTGGCGAAATTCCACCACTGAGAAAGATTCCGCCCGTCGCCATTGTTTTAAGAGCCAGGTTGCCGGCTTCCGCGCCGTAGACGCTGATCCAGAGATCGAGCGCCTGTTCTGCCAATGGATTCGTTCCATTCAGCGCGCCGCTGGAGATCTCCGCAGCCGCGTCTTTCTGGGCAAGTTGTGCGGAAAATCCGGCCGGTTCAGCCGCATACCCCTTTTCCAGCAGAAACTCATAGACGTTGACTAGACCGGGTCCGGAGAGAATACGCTCGTAACTCACATGTCCGTAGCGATTGGCCAGAAAGCGCAATAGTTCGATCTGCAGATCGCCTTGGGGGGCGAAATCGGTGTGTCCGCCTTCGCAGGCGAAAACCTGATGCTGGCGGCCATTCCAGAACAATCCGGCTTCCCCTAAGCCTGTTCCGGGTGCGATCACCGCCTGATTCCCATTCGACGGCACGACGCGGTTGAGAGCAACCAGGTCTCCGGGGCCGAGCGCCTCAATGCCCCACGCGTTCGCTTCCAGATCATTGATCAGCAACGTGGCGGGCAATTGAATTTGTTTCGAAAGGCGGGATTGTTCGATAACCCAGGGAAGATTGGAGGTTTCGACGCGGCCATTATGCACTGGCCCCGCAATTCCGAAGCAGGCAATCTCAGGCCGCGTCTTCGCGTCCTGCAAAAACTTGGAGACAATCTCGCCCAGTTCGCTGTACTCGCGGCTGGGAAAAATGCGCTCCGAAATCAATCGGAGATGGCCATTTTGTTGCTGAAAATATGCGAGTCGAGCGTTGGTTCCCCCGATATCGCCGGCCAGGATCATTGCTCGAAGTTCCTCCAACGCCGGCCATCTCGCTCCAACAACTCTTCAGCCTCTCTCGGTCCCCAGGTGCCTGAGGGATAGTTCGGGAAGTTCCGCGGAGGCAGCGCCTTCCACAGATCGAGAACTGGATTAACCACGCTCCAGCCCGCTTCCACCATGTCCGCCCGCTGAAACAGTGTTTGGTCGCCGATCATGCAATCGTGCAGCAGCCGCTCATAGCCGGTGCTGGGCTGCTTTCCGAAGTATTGCTGATATTCGAAGTTCATGTCCACCGTGCCCAGGCGCATGATCGGTCCGGGTACTTTGGCCGCGAACTGCAGCGAAATGCCTTCCTCCGGCTGAATATGCAATACCAACTGATTCGGCATCAAGTGTTCCACAGAGGTATCACGGAACAGCACAAACGGAGCTCGCCGGAATTGAATCACGATGTGCGTGTTACGCGCCGGCATGCGCTTACCGGTGCGGAGATAAAAGGGAACATCAGCCCACCGCCAGTTATCAATCAGCAATTTCATGGCGACGAAAGTTTCAGTCCTGGAATCGGCGGGAACGTCAGGTTCGGAACGGTAGGCCGGCACCTGCTTGCCATCTTCTGTGCCCTCGCCATACTGCCCGCGCACGGAGCGGCTGAGAACCTCTTCGTCGCTGATGGGTTGGATGGCATGCAAGATCTTCGCCTGTTCGTCGCGCACTGCGTTGGCGTCAAACGAAATGGGAGGCTCCATCGCGGTGAGGCTGATGAGCTGCATGATGTGATTCGGTACCATGTCCCGCAGCGATCCCGCGTGATCGAAGTAGCTGCCCCGGCCCTCCACCCCTACAGTTTCGGCCACAGAGATCTGGATGTGATCGATGTAGCGCCGGTTCCAGATGGGTTCGAAGATCCCGTTGGCAAAACGGAAGGCCATGATGTTCTGCACGGTTTCCTTGCCCAGGTAATGGTCGATACGGTAGATCTGCTTTTCGTCGGCAAGCTTTAGCAGTTGCTGGTTCAGGGCTTTGGCCGATTCCAGATCGTGACCAAAGGGTTTCTCGATCACCACACGTCGCCAGTGATCGTTACTTTGCTCCATCAGCCCGGTTCCGGCGAGCTTTTCAACGATCGGCCCAAAGAAACTGGGTGCGGTTGCCATGTAGTAGAAGAAGTTTTGATGAGTTGCGTGATCGCGGTCAATCTTGGCCAGACGATCCTTGATTGCCGGATAGAGCTTATCGTCTTTGAAATCGCCGGCGTAATAATAGAAGCGCCGCGAAAAGCCCTCCCAAAGATCGTCCTGGATGCAGTCGCCGCAGTACTCTTTTACGTCTTCCTTGAGCCGCTTGCGAAAATCTTCGTCCGTCATCTGCGCCCGGGCCACGCCCAGTACCGCAAACTCCTTCGAGAGCAAGTCTGCCCGAGCCAAGTTGTAAAGCGCGGGAATCAGGAGGCGCGCCGTCAGGTCGCCGGCAGCGCCGAAGATCACCATGATGCATGGATCCCCTTGTTTACCAACGCGTGGAACTGCTGCCGTGGGCTTTTCCGCCAATTGAGCCATCCTGGGTCCTTTGCTCGGGTTCCTTGCTTTTTGCTGACCGATGCCTGCTTATAAAGTCTTCCTTTTTCGCCGCGCCGGGCGCCGCGGTTTTGACCTTGGTCAAACTATCTTAGCGCGGCTTGAATCGCGGCGGTGAGCTTATGCAATCCCGCATCAACATCCCCTAGATGCACACGGAGCGCACGCCGTCCGCGCTCGGCCAGCACCTGGAAATCTCCGCGCGCCTGGGCCGCTTTGACCACTCCAAATGTGTATTTCTGCTGCGGCACCGGAAGCTCCAAAGCGTCGTCGCAAGTCACTTGCAGAAATACTCCGGAATTCGGCCCCCCTTTGTATGCCTGTCCCGTAGAGTGCAGAAAACGAGGTCCAAAGCCCAGACAGGTTGCTACGCGTTTCTTCTCACGCGCCGCATGGCGTATGGCCTGAAGAGCCTTCTCGTGCTCGGCATTCATCTGAATATATCCCAGTACAGCGAAATAATCGTGCGGGTGGATGCGATTCAAATGCGCCTTCAGGTATCCCGCAAGTGATTTGTCTTTGCCGGCTTCTCGCGCCAAATCCGCCGCATTTTTTTCATCTGTAAAAAGCTTGATGCCGTCATCTTCCAGCACAGGCTTTTCCGCGGGCAGGCAACCATTCTTCTCATATTCCGAAGTCAAGTTTCGAGTGGCAATTTTGCTCGCTTCGACATCGGGCTGGTTGAAAGCGTTGATCCCAATAATCGAGCCAGCAACTGCCGTGGCAATCTCCCAGCGAAAAAATTCCGCACCCAGATCGTAGACATCGGCCATGGAGATTCGCACAACCGGGTGCCCAGCCTTTTCGAGCGCGTCTATTTTAGCCTCCACAGCTAAGTCGGTGGCATGTTTCGTATGAACGTAGGCAAAGACACGGTCGTCCCCGTAAACCCCCGGCGCCGCCAATTCTTCCCGGTCGACAGGGATGATGCCCTTTCCAACTTTTCCAGTGGACTCCGCCAGCAATTGCTCGAGCCATGCGCCCAGATCAGAAATGTCAGGGGAAGTAATGATCGTGACTTTATCGCGACCAGCCCGCGCCGCCGTCCCCAAAATAATTCCAAGCACCGCTCCGGGATTGCCCTCGATCGAAGCGGAGGTTCCGCACGCCTGCACCATCTCCTGTGCGCGGTCGAGAAACTTTTTGGTATCGACTCCAATCACTGCCGCGGGGACCATGCCGAAATTCGACAGCGCCGAATAGCGGCCGCCGATCGAGGGCCGGCCCAAAAAAACGTGCCGGAAACGATCCCCTTCGGCTACCTGCTGCATCTTCGATCCGGGATCGGTAATGGCAATAAAATGGCTGCCGGCCTTATCCGCGCCCACAGCCTGCTTGGTGCGTTCGAAAAAATATTGCCGGAAGATGTTGGGCTCGAGCGTGCTCCCCGATTTGCTGGAAACAATAAAAAGCGTCCGGGCAATGTCGATCTTGTTTTCGAACACTTTCACCTGCGCCGGGTCGGTGGAATCGAGCACGTGCAGATCGGGGTAACCGGCGATGCGGCCAAATGTCTTCCTTAGAACTTCCGGACACAAACTCGATCCGCCCATTCCCAGCAGAAGGACGTCTTTGAAGCCCGCGCTCCAAACTTCTTTCGCAAGATTTCGTAGCTCGATAGGATGAGCAATCTGGTACTCGGTGATGTCCAGCCAGCCCAGCCAATTAGCCTCATCGTCCCCGGTCCATAGGGTTGCATCGCGCTGCCAAAGGCGCTGCATTTTGCCGCCAGACTGCCAGTCGTTCATGGCAGTCTTCACTGCCGTGGCCAGGCTTTCCGGCAGCGAAGATTTCAGTCGACTCACGCGGGTTTTCCTTTTTGCTTCGTGCTCTTCTCTACCGCCGCCAGCAATTTGCGGAAAGCATCGGCGAACAGGTTTACTCCATCGGTAGTCAGCTTGGTGGTTACTTCTTTGATCGAGATGCCGGCTTTCGCAAGGTCATCCATCACTTTTTGCGCGCCCGGAACATTCTCGGTGAGGCTGTTCCGCAACTTTCCATGATCGCGAAACGCATCCACCGTCGCCGGAGGCATAGTGTCTACCGTGTCAGGGCCGATCAGTTCCTCCACATACATCACGTCACGGTAGGCCGGATTCTTCGTGCTGGTGCTTGCCCACAACACGCGCTGCGTCTGCGCTCCTTTAGCTGCCAGCGTTTCCCATCGAGGTCCGCTGAAAATTTTCTGGTAGCGCTGGTAGGTCAGCTTGCCATTCGCAATCGCAACTTTTCCCTTCAGGCTCTTGAGCAGTGCCTGCTGTTGGGCATCAGTAGTGGTTTTCAGCTTATCGTCAATCATCGAATCCACCAGGGTGTCGATGCGGCTGATGAAGAAGCTGGCTACCCCCGCCATTTTCTTGAGATTGCCGCCGCGCTTGGCGAGATCTTCGAGTCCGGAGATGTATGCCTCTGCAACCTTCTCGTAGACTTCCTGCGCGAACAACAAAGTCACGTTGATGTTGATGCCTTCCCCAATCAACTGGCGAATCGCGGGAAGCCCCTCCGCCGTACCTGGAACTTTGATCATCACATTCTCGCGATTCACGGTCTTCCACAGCCGGCGCGCTTCGTCAATCGTCTCCTTTGTCTTAAGCGCGAGTAGCGGAGAAACCTCCAGGCTTACGTACCCATCGCGAAACTTGGATTCTTCATACACCGGATGCAGCAGATCTGCGGCGTCTTGAATATCCCGGATCGCAATCTGCTCGTAGCGGCTGGTGGTGTCCAAGTCAGGTTTCGAAGCCAGCGATTGCAAAATGTCGTCATATAGCGAGCTCTCAGCGATCGCCTTTTCGAAGATAGAGGGATTCGAAGTCATCCCGCGAAGACCGTCCTCCTCGATCAGTTTCTTAAGGCTTCCGCCCGTGAACAGATCGCGTCGAATGTAATCGAGCCACATCGATTGTCCGTAGCCCAGCAATGCTTTCAGAGGATTTGTAGCTTTTGAGGTTTCGAGTACTCCAGTTGGCTGCATGATGATTTCTCCCCGATAAATCGACGGCGGACGTCGTTATCTGAATTACACGGTGTGCGACGCTTCTCGTTTGTGTTTAGACCCAAGGTAGGGTCGCGGCTAATTTTCTGCAATCGCTTTACGCGCTTCTGCAACGACTGCATCTGCAGTGAAACCAAAAAATTTCAGCAAATCTTTCAAGGGAGCCGAGGCGCCGAAGCGGTGCATGCCGATCATACGTCCCTTGAGACCAACATATCGCTCCCAGCCTAAGGTAGCCGCCATTTCCACCGAAACTCGCGCCGGAACCGAAGAGGGAAGCACGCTTTCTTTGTATGCCGCATCTTGGCGATCAAAAATCTCCCAGCAGGGCATACTCACCACCCGCGCTTTGATACCTTCCGCCTTGAGCTTTTCGTAGGCCTCAACGCACAGCGAAACCTCGCTTCCCGTTCCCATCAGGATCACGTCAGGCTTGCCGCCGGGTGCGTCGGCGAGAATGTACGCGCCTCGCGCTGTGCCCGAGGCCGCGCCGTATTTGGTCCGATCAAACGTGGGAATCGCTTGCCGGGTCAGCACTAGCGCCGCTGGCTGGTGTTGCAACTGCGCAATGACCTTCCACGCTTCAACCACTTCATTCGCATCGCCAGGACGAAACACCATCAGATTGGGCATCGCACGCAAGGAAGCCAGTTGCTCGATTGGCTGATGTGTCGGTCCATCTTCTCCCAAGCCGATCGAGTCGTGGGTAAAAATGAAAATGGAAGGAGCTTCCATCAGAGCGGAAAGCCGGATACTGGCCCGCATGTAGTCGCTGAAGTTAAAGAAGGTCGCCCCGAACGCTCGAATTCCAGAAACCGTCAGTCCGTTCACGCTCGCGCCCATTACGTGCTCACGGATGCCGAAGTGCAGATTGCGTCCAGCATACTGACCAGCCTGGAAGTCGCCCGCGCCTTCAAATTTTAATGTCGTTTTGTTTGAGGTAGCCAGGTCGGCCGAACCGCCAATCAGCCACGGAATATTCTCGGCTAGCGAGTTCAGTACTTTTCCTGAACTGTCGCGTGTCGCCACTCCCTTCGGGTCGGCGGGGAATGTGGGAAGGTTATTATCCCAGCCATCAGGAAGTTCGCGTCGCTGCATTCTATGCAGCCGGTCAGCCAGTTCAGGATATTTCTGCGAGTACTCGGCGAACATCTTCTCCCACCGTGTACGAGCGGAGTGCCCGCGTTTTCCAACCCCATCTTGGAAGTGCTCACGTACACCTTCTGGGACGAGAAACTTAGCATCCTCAGGCCAGCCATAGAACTTCTTGGTCAGGCGAACTTCCTCTTCGCCCAGCGGCTCTCCGTGAGCCGCGTTGGTATCTTGTTTGTGCGGCGATCCGTAGCCAATGTGGCTGTCTACAATAATCAGAGTGGGACGGTCGGTGGTTTTATGAAACGTCTCAAAAGCCCGCGCCAGCATTTCGAGATCGTTGGCATCGGCGACACGCGTTACGTTCCACCCGTAGCCGACGAAGCGTGTTGCCACGTCTTCGCTAAACGACCAGTCCGCTGGACCATCCAGTGTGATCCCGTTGTGGTCATACATCCAGCAAAGATTCGAAAGCTTTAAATGTCCGGCCAGCGATGCGGCCTCACCACCAATACCTTCCATAAGGTCGCCATCCGAACACATGGCATAAACGTTGTAATCGAAAACTTCAAAACCAGGACGATTGAAATTCGCCGATAGCCATCTGCTGCCGATGGCCATTCCCAAACTGTTTCCCACGCCCTGCCCTAGGGGGCCCGTGGTGGTTTCCACGCCAGTAGCGATGTGTGACTCAGGATGCCCGGGAGTCCGGCTTCCGAGTTGCCGGAAGCGCTTAATTTCCTCCATCGGGATCGCCAGCTCTTTGAGGACTTCTCCGTTTTCGTTGACTTCGCGAACTCCAGCGAGATGAAGTGTCGCGTAAAGCAGCATCGAGGCGTGCCCATTCGATAAAACGAAACGGTCGCGGTTCAGCCACTTCGGATCCTCCGGATCGTAGCGCAGGAATTGCTGCCACAGGCAGTAAGTCACCGGCGCCAAACCCATGGGCGCCCCCGGATGTCCGCTATTGGCTTTTTGTACTGCGTCGATCGCCAAGGTGCGAATCGTGTTGATGCACAGCGTGTCAAGTTGCGTGGCGGTCACCAACGCCTGTTCACTGGTTGCCATGTGACGTGCTCCTCCCGGACAAAACTGTTGTCAATTGAGGTGTCGTGCCGACCTAAGCCAATTAGAGTCCCGAGACGAAAAAGGGTTTCAGCGAAAAAGGCTTTCGCTATGTATCGAGTGTATCAATTTCTCCCCGACTCATGTCGGCGGAGTCTGTGCAAAATCGAAGAGAGGTGCAGAAACAGAAGAAAAACGGAGGTGTGCTATTTCAACATTTGCAGATAGCTTTTTTCGCTGTTTGAAGCCTTGGTGGTTTCCTGAACATATTTGAGGAACTGACGGAGATTCTCTTTCTCTGCAGGATCCATTCCGGCGAAGCGAACGCGAACGCCGCCCGCGGCGGGAGCGCTGCGAGTTACCACTCCATTCAGCGCCAGTCCCTTTACCCAAATCTTGCCGCTGGCAACCCAGAGTCCGATCTCAACTTTGGCGCCGCCGCTGACCGGGGTTGCAGTCTCGATCTGGCATCCTCCCATGCTTGTGTTGGAGAGATTACCCCAGATGGGAGCATCTTCCTCGTTGACACGCAACTCCACCGCCACGAAGCATTTGATCCTGGGATGCCGCCTTCGATCTTGTCCCCAGTTGGGGCTGAAGAGATCGGGCTCAAACGGTGGGATAGCCAATGCCGGGGAAGGCAGGGATGGCAGCGGCTCGTTAGCCGTGTCCGTTGGGGTAGCTGTCTGTGTTGAGGTCGCGACGATTGTGCTGCCAGAAGATTCCTGTTTGATCTCCCGCATCGCCTCAATCAGAGCTTGTTCTCTGCGCTCGGGCGGGGCATCGCGATAAGCCTGCAGCAGCTTTCCCAGGTTGCGAGCCAGATCCGGGTCGGTGAGCAGCCGGGTCCAGTCCGTTCCTGCGGACGGCGTAGGCCTCGAATTACTCATGATAAAGAATATCCCGTTCGCTTTTTAGAATGACTCTGCAGCTTGAGCTTGAGCTACAAGTAACCGGTTCACAAGATGACCGAAGTCATCCGGCATGTTCCCGACGATGCACGCGCAGCCTATTGGGTTTCACGCCTAGGGTGATGGTGTGAGTTGCGGCAAGCTTTCCAGATAAGTCTTCAGCGTTTCCTGCTGCACACTTGTGAGAGACAGAAATTCAAACCCGTACTGATATCCACGCCGGTAACGCACCACCGCCCGCACTTCCCATAGTTCGATTGATGCAGGCAGCGAGAAGGTTAAGCCGACAACCTCGCCACAATTCATCTCTGCCGCCAAAAGTATGCCAATCCCGGCCTCGGAAAGATCCCTGCAATGTCCATCGATCGTCTGGTACTGATTTCCCAGATGACAGACTGCGACTCGGAAGTCGGCACGATATCTCGTGTGCCGTCTACGGCGGCGGTCGATCTGACTTGCTGCGACCTGTCGTCTTGGAGCGGGCATTCCGTGAGCGAACCTTCTTGGGAGTGTTTTCTGGAGCTTTCGATTGCGATTAGCGAGGCTCGAATGTGATTTCTACAAGCCCGACGGTTTCATCCGGAGCAGCGTCAAACTTCCACTTGCGGACCGCATCCGTGGCTGATTGGACTAGCACTGGACTCCCTCCCACCACACTTGTTGACTTAGCGTTCCCGTTAGGCTGAATCACAACTTCCAGCTTGACCACGCCAGCGATGTGCATCCGCCTTGCGAGATCCGGATAAACCGGAGCGACCTTTCCAATCGCCTTGCGTTCCACGTGCTCCGGCCCTTGAGGCGCGCTGGTCCCTGGGAACGGACCTACAAACAGAGCAGCGGCTACGATCCAATTACACAACGATGCATCGGATGGAAGGGCCCTTCCCGTTTACTTTATTAGCAGCGCTGAGACCGGAAAAGTGTCTAAAGTAACCGTTCGGAACCAGATTTCATTGTTCGCCCTATTTTGGAGAAATACCTAATCCCCTGTTACCTCGAAGGCATCCAATGTCGGTTCGAGACTGCCCGGCTTTTGCTTCGCGCGATACTTCGTTAGAATCAGTAGTTTAACGATATGCTATGAAGGAGAAAGGTCGTCCCGAGGAGTTTCCGTACTAAGGGACTTTTTCAAAACTGGGAATGCCCCGCTCCTTGTTTCATCCAAACCGCAGACGTCCTACTCTTACGCTGGTGCTTCTACTGGCAAGTGGCCTCAGCGCTCAGGACTCCACTCCTACTCCTACTATCACGCTTCCCGGCTCGCAGAGTCCTTTCACTGGCAGTCAACCGGAAGGCAAAGCCGCACCGGAGGTGTTGCAAATTGGATTTCAAGAGGCCATTGATCGCGGGCTGCGCAATAACCTTGGCTTGCTGCTCTCAGCTGATCAAACGCTCATGGCGCGCGGCGAGCAGTGGAAAGAACTTAGCAATCTTCTGCCCAATCTTTCGGCCAAAGTGCAGGAGGATGTTCAAACCCTGAGTCTCACTGCCCTTGGCTTGAAGAGCAACGTTTTTCCATTTCCCGTTCCGCGCGTGATTGGCCCCTTCAATTACTTTGACGCGCGCGCTTCGCTGACGCAGTCTATTTTCGATTTTAAGCAGATCGAACAGGAACGCGCCGCCTCTGAGAACTTGAAGTCCGCACAATACAGCTATAAAGATGCTCGGGAGTTGGTCGTGCTGGCGGTGGGCAATGCCTACCTGCTGTCGATCGCTGACGCCGCGCGGATTGAAACCGCGGACGCACAGGTCGTGAATGCGCAAGCCCTCTATGACAAGGCAGTCGACCAACAGAAGGCAGGTCTGAGCCCCGCGATCGATACTCTGCGCTCTCAAGTCGAGTTGCAAACCCGGCAACAGCAGCTTATCGTGGCGCGTAACGATTACGCCAAGCAGAAGCTCTCGTTAGCTCGCATCATCGGCTTGCCTCCAGGTCAGGAGTTCGCTTTGACGGAAAAAGCTCCCTACCAGGCGCTTACCCCGCAGCCCGTTGAAGTCTATCTGCAGCGGGCCTACACTTCACGGTCGGACTATCAGGCGGCGCAAGCGCAAGTCCGCTCTGCCGAGTTGTTGCGCAGGGGCGCTACTGCCGGCCATTATCCCAGCATGGATTTGAGTGCAAACTTCGGCGACATTGGCGTTACTCCGGCCCAGTCGAATGGAACCTGGCAAGTGGCTGGAAGCCTCAACATTCCCATCTTTGCGGGAGGAAAAACGCATAGTGATGTTCTCGAGGCTGAGGCCCAATTGAGACAAGCGCGCTCGCAGCTGGGCGACCTGCGCGGCCGCATTGACTACGAAGTGCGCACCGCGTTGCTAGACTTGAACGCCGCCGCTGAGCAAGTAGAGGTCGCACGCAGTTCGGTCGACCTGTCAGAACAGGCGCTTACCCAATCCAGGGATCGTTTCACTGCCGGAGTTACCGACAACCTTGAGGTGGTGCAGGCGCAGGAGGCAGTTGCCAGTGCCCACGAGAGCTACATCCAGAGCCTGTACACGCATAACCTTGCAAAGATAGAACTGGCCCGAGCTATCGGGGATGCAGAACAGGGAGTTAAGCGATACCTGAAAGGCGAACACCAAAATTAATTATGGAACCGACGACGCAAAGCTCTCCCGCGCAAAGCCCGTCCGCCGCACCGCCGGAGCAGTCTGAAAGCCGTCCCAAGCCGCTACCGGCGACGGAACGGGACTTCCGCACTCGTCCTTCGCGAACCGCCAGCCCTGGCTTTCGAATTGGCGTCATCATTGCCGTGGTGGTGTTGCTGGTTATCGGGTTCTTCGTCTACCGCTATGTTTCCAGTTACGAATCCACCGACGACGCCGAAGTGGACGGCCACATCAATTCCATCAGTCCTCGCATTTCGGGCCACGTCATCAAGCTCAATGTGAACGATAACCAATACGTGCAGGCGGGTACAGTTTTGGTAGAGATCGATCCCACTGACTACCAGGTTGCTTACGAAAAGGCTAAAGCCGAATTCGAAGATGCGCAAGCCACCGCCGCTGCAGCCGGCGTCAATGTGCCAATCACCGACGTCAGCACGAGCAGCCAAGTGTCATCAACTGAAGCCGACGTGGCTAGCGCCCGCGCCGGAATTGCGGCTGCGAGGCAACAGTTTGATGCAGCCAAAGCGCAGCTTGTCCAGGCCCAAGCCAATAATGTGAAAGCACAAAATGATCTTGTCCGCTACAAGCAACTGGTCGACAAGCAGGAGATTTCCCAGCAGCAATACGATCAGGCCGTAGCCGCCGCCGCGGCCGACGCTGCTGCCGTCGAGAGTGCTCGCTACACGGCTGATGCCGCGCAATCCCAGGTGACTGAAGCCCAGGGAAAACTTGTGCAAGCGGAAGCCAACTACCGCAACGCTCAGACCGCCCCCAGGCAAATGCAGGTGATTCGCTCCAGAGCCGCGTCGGCGGAGGCTCAAGCACTGCAAAAAAAGGCCGACCTTGATCAGGCGCAACTCAATCTTCTGTATACAAAAATCATTGCTCCGGTTACCGGAGTGGTCAGCGATCGCACCGTCGAAGTCGGACAGAACGTCGCTCCCGGCCAGGAACTGATGAAGGTGATTCCGCTCAACGATGTCTGGATCACCGCCAACTACAAAGAGACGCAACTTCGCGAGATGAAAGTTGGCCAGCCGGTCACGGTTGAAGTGGATGCCAGCGGAAGAAGCTACAAAGGCAAGGTCGATAGCATCGCAGGCGCAAGCGGCGCCCGTTTTAGCTTGCTGCCTCCGGAGAATGCCACGGGAAATTATGTGAAGGTCGTGCAACGTATTCCGGTAAAGATCGTGCTCGATCCGGGAGAAAACAAGGATCAATCGCTGCGCCCAGGAATGTCCGTTGAACCCAAGGTTTGGATCCGGCAATGAGTGCCGGTACCACCGCGTTCGACAACACAGTTGCCTGGCGTCCGGCAGTTAATCCATGGATCATCGCCATTACCGTTACGCTGGCGACTTTCATGGAAGTTCTCGACACCTCCATCGCGAACGTAGCTCTGCCACACATCGCGGGCAGCCTCTCCGCTGGACAGGACGAGAGCACATGGGTTCTCACTTCCTACCTGGTCTCGAACGCCATCGTGCTTCCGCTCAGCGGCTGGCTCTCTTCCATCATAGGCCGCAAGAACTTCTACATGAGTTGCGTGGCCCTGTTCACCATCAGTTCTTTTCTGTGCGGTTTGGCGCCGAACCTGGCTACCCTTATCGTATGCCGCGTGCTGCAAGGCGCTGGCGGAGGCGGCCTGCAGCCTAGCGAGCAGGCCATACTGGCCGATACTTTTCCTCCCGCCAAGCGTGGCATGGCCTTTGCCGTCTACGGCGTCGCCGTGGTCACGGCGCCGGCAATTGGTCCAACTCTTGGAGGGTGGATTACCGATAACTTCACCTGGCGTTGGATTTTCTTCATAAACATTCCTGTCGGAATCATTTCCATACTGCTGAGCTCGCGGCTGATTCAGGACCCTCCATACTTCAAGCGCCGCAAACTCAGCGAAACTACCATCGACTACATCGGTCTCGGTTTTGTGGCGCTGGGCCTGGGCACGTTGCAGGTTGTCCTTGATAAGGGACAGCGTGACGATTGGTTCGAATCCCATTTCATCGTCATACTTTCGGTGATAGCCGCAGCTTCGCTTCTCTTCGTCATCTTCTGGGAATGGCACCACAAGGATCCCATCATTGATTTACACCTGTTCCGTGACCGCACATTTGGGCTCTCCAATCTTCTGATGTTTATGCTGGGCTTCGCTTTGCTCGGCAGCACACTATTGCTCCCTCTATTCATGCAGACTCTGCTGGGATACACCGCTGAGCAAGCGGGACTGGCTCTAATGCCCGGCGGGTTCACGATTATGCTTCTGTTGCCCTTGGTGGGATTTTTGCTCTCGCGTTATAGTCCGCGCTGGCTGCTGGTTTTTGGCTTAACCATGCTCTCCGCTTCGTTGTTCCACATGACAAGTTTTGATTTGCAAATCGATTTCCACACCGCGGTTTTCGCTCGAGTGTTGCAGGCTGCGGGAATGGCGTTCCTTTTCGTTCCGATCAACACGGCTGCTTATGCTTACCTGCCGCGGGAGAAGAACAATGCTGCCTCCGGCTTGATGAACCTCGCGCGCAACATTGGCGGCAGCGTGGGCATTTCGCTTGTAACGACCTTGCTGGACCGGCGCGGCCAGGTTCACCTGAACTATCTGTCCCGTCATCTAAGCGCTTCGAATCCGGCGTTTCAGTCGATGATGCAAGGGGCGGCGCAAGGCATGCGAGCGCACGGCGCCAATTCGGTATTCGCCACGCAGCAGGCTTATGCCGTGATTCAGGGCACAGTGCAGCGGCAAGCGACCATGCTGGCTTATATCGATGACTTCCGACTTCTTGGGTTTGCCATTCTGGCGATGGTCCCGCTTGTCTTCCTCATGAAAAAAGGCAAGCCCGGCGCTATGGCGGTACACTAATTCGCGGTAAATTCGTTCGGAGTGAGCTGGTTCGCGGTAAACTGGCTGGCGACAAACGGTGACTGGCTATGTTTCGCGTAATCACCATCGAGCGCGAGTACGGCTCTGGAGGCGGCGCCATTGCTGCCCAACTCGCCCAACATCTCGGGTGGAATCTGTGGGACAAGCGTCTCACGGAGGAGATTGCCCGCTTGGCGAATGTCGACGCTTCCACGGTGAAGCGCTGCGATGAGCGCATGGACAGCCGCTTCTACCGTTTAGCGAAAACTTTCTGGCGGGGCAGCCACGAATCCAGCTCTCATCTAGGCAATCAGGCCTTTGATACCGATTGCATGATGGAATGGATGGCACAGATCACCGCCAGAATTGCCCAGGAGGGAAATGCGGTGGTTGTAGGCCGGGGTGCGCCCTATTTCCTTCGTGAGCATCCCGATGCCTTCCACACGTTTCTCTATGCGCCACGCGCCGAAAAAGTTCGCCGCCTTCTGCAAGACGGATCGACGACGGCGGAAGCGGAAGAGCTGGTTGAATCGGTGGACCGCGAACGTATCGCCTTCGTCAAACATTACTTCAACGCCGATTGGCCCACCCGCTCGCTTTACCACCTTATGATCAACACTGCCATAGGCAACGAAGCGGTCATCGACACAATCCTGCACACGATGCATCGGATTGCGGGCCATCCCAAAGCCACGGACTACGAACCTCCCAGAGTTTCCACAACCATCTAAGTCGTGTGCGCCCGTGCCGGCCGCTGTGGAGCCGGACAACAATTTTCCGCACATAAATCCGCCAGCGGCCCGAGCGATCCCAGCGCCCGGCGTTCCTGCGCTGGATCGATCCGCTCCAGAATCAACTCGCGAATCATCCCGATGAACTTCGGATGCACGCCTACGGTTTTTGCGCGCGTCATCGGCAAGCTCAGCAAATCGCAAAGGTGCCGCGCTTCCACATCCAGATCGTACAACACTTCCATGTGGTCGGAGATGAAGCTGATCGGAGCCAGCACCACAGCGGATGCCAAATTTCTTGACCTCACTTCGCGCAGATAATCGAGAATGTCCGGCTCTAACCAGGGCTGTCCCGGAACGCCGCTGCGGCTCTGATAAACGAGCACATCGTTTTGCTGCCCGAGCGCTCCCGAAACCAGGCGCCGTACCTCTTCAAGTTGCTTCACGTAGTCGCTGGTGTTAGCCATCGAAAGCGGAATACTGTGCGCGGTATAAATTATTTGGATGTTATCCCTCGCGTCAGGTGGAACAGCCTGCAGTGCCTCGCGCACTCGTTCCACCGTGACTTCGATGAAGGCGGGATGGTTGAAGAATGCGCGCAGTTTGTCCACCTCAGGAGCATCTTGCCCCACTTGACTCTGCGCTCGCGCAATGTCTTCGCGATACTGCCGGCATCCTGAGTAGGAACTGTAAGCCGAAGTCACAAAAGCGACTGCGCGCCGGATTCCATCCTGCTTCATTTTTCGCAGAGTCTCGGGCAGCAGCGGGTGCCAGTTGCGATTTCCCCAATAAACTGGCAGCTTGGGGCCGTTATGCTGCAACTCCGTTTCCAGCGCGGCGATTAGTTCCCGCGTCTGCTGATTAATGGGACTCTTGCCCTCGAAGTGATAGTAGTGCTCGGCAACGGTCAACATGCGCTCGCGCGGAATTTTTCGCCCCCGCAGCACGTTTTCGAGGAAAGGGATTACTTCTTCCTTGGATTCCGGCCCCCCAAAAGAAACCAACAGAACGGCGTCGTAGTTCATGTCGAGATAATGATTGTGACTCAAATCCAGGGACTAGAGCCAGCGACTAGAGTGTACTGCGGCGAGAGCTTCGCTCGAAAACCTAGAATGTGAACCGTGCCGAAAACTGCAACACACGAGGAAGCCCATTCGGGCTGATTTCCTGCAGGGTTCCGAAATTGCCGGGTCCGGAATTGGGCACTAGATAGCAGCTTTGGCTCAGCGTTGCGCCGTCCCCGCAATGGGTCCCAATGGGATTGTATTGCAGTTGGTTGACGCCATTGCCGTTCTGCACGTAGTAGTTCGCGTGGTTGAATAGGTTGAAGGCCTGTGCTTGAAGTTCCAACTCCCTGCCTTCCCTGATCTCGAAGCTGCGGGCCAGTCCAACGTCGATCCTCTCCAGCCACGGGCCATAGAAAGAATTCAGCCCGATTCCAGGTGTGGGCCCGCTGCCATTGATTCCACCTGCGGTGTTCGCGGTGTCCTCATTGAAGGCGGTGTCGTTGAGGTTTCCGTTGGCACCGTTACAATTGTTGAATGACAGGGTCGAACTGGTGCACGCGGGGCTCAATGATCCCGCATAAGGCCGGCCAGAAGAGAACTCCATAACACCGCTCAACCTCCAGTGCGATAGCAGAGCGCGACCGGTACTCGAACTAGTCAACGCTTCCAGCCGAGGCCGGTAGACCGCAGCCGCGCTAATACGATGCCGTTGGTCGAGCAGCGACGGAGCGTGCGTATCGCTGAAGTCGAATTGGTTGTTGAAGTCCATTCCATCCAGCATGATGCTCTTGGCGAATGTGTAGGAAAAGTGCAGCGAAAGCCCCTGCGACATACGACGCTGCACCTGCAGGAAGAAGGAGTTGTAATGGTTTTGCCCGGGGCTGATGAGTTCGTTGATCTCGCCGAGGTTGGGGTTGATGCGGCCTTCCGTGAGCAGACCATTGTCCATGTTGGGCAGGGTTATCGACCGCCCACTGCAGGGCAGCGCAATCGTGTTGGGCGGGCACACAATGTACGTGGTCGTACCCTGCGGCGGATTCAGGTTCAAATCGTAAGCGCTGCCGGACAGCAAATGCACTCCGTGATTCCACATGGTGCCGATGCTTACCGTTGTGTTCTCGAAAATTTCACGCTCAATCTGCAAACTCGCCTGCAAAATATAGGGTGCCCTGAATTGCGGCGAGACCAGGGAAATATCCGGAGAAGTCGCAAAGAGCGGAGAATTGGCCGGGAGAACATTCGGAAATGTTGGCAGCTGTTGATTCGGCGACCCGCCGTTGTAACTGACGCTCGCTGAAGACTGCTGTGACGCGAGGCCGTTCGAGATGACCGAGTTCCTGTAATTCAGGCCGTTCATGTTGGTATGGAACTGCCCGAATCCGCCGCGGACCACCGTCTTTGCTGCAGGTTGCCATGCAAATCCCAGGCGCGGTGCCAACCGTCGGAATTGGTTGGGATACTGCCCGGTGAGCGGGAAGGCTGGGTTTTCCGCAGGCTGGGGGTAAACTTGAAAGTCCTCACGCAAGCCCATTTCCAACGTCAGCTGCGGCAAAGCCCGGAAGGAATCCTGCACATAGAATCCGTAGTAAGGTACCGCAAAAGAAAAAGTCGGGCTGCCGGAGGCCTGACTAAACACGTTGTATTGGCCGAGTGCAAATGCTTCCAGATTCGAGAACTCATAGCTGCCGAGGGGCGACCCGAACTGGACAGCGGCGTTCGGGTCTGCGCCGCCATCGTCGGTATCCGCATCCCGGGCGCGGCTGAAATCGAAACCGAATTGCAACGTGTGCTTCCCAATCACGTAGTCGATGCGGTCGGCGAGAGACCACTGCCTCTCAAAAACTTTCCCAAGAGAAAATGGAGCGTTGCCAAGAATGAAAGAGGCTGGACTATCCAGTATCACCGTGGGGGTGTTCGGCGCCAGACCGGTCGGCGTCGAAGCTTCGTTGTCTTGAGAAGTGCCCGCATGGAATTCGTTCAACAGCTTCGACGAGAACGTGTGCGTCCATCCTAGGCTGGCTTGGAACTCGTGCACGTAGGCGTTGGCCAGGGTTTGTAAGCCATAGTTGCCCACCGTAGGGTCGGTGATGACGCCCCCAGGCGAGTTAAACCGGTTCAGGTTCAAGCTAAGGAACAGGCCGTCGCGGGAAGTCGCTTGGTAGTCCAGCCGGGGCGTAAACACCAGATCGTTGCGCTTTCTCGCTTTGGTGCCGAGATTGGAGTTCAGTGCATTCACCACATTCGACACTTGCTGCAGATACACCGGATTAGCCGGATCAGGGGCTGTGTCGCTGCCGGGAACAGGCAAGGGGCCGTTCGGTGCAGGGAGCGTTGTTCCCCCCGGGATCCCAAAGTTGGCGCTCAAGAAAGCAGGCAAGTTTGCCGGCGTCGTCGCTAAGGCAGAGTTAATGACGGGAATCGGATTGTTCCGCAGCTGTTGCTCATAATCCACGAAGAACCATAAGCGGTCGCGAACAATCGGCCCGCCCAGGCCGGCGCCGAATTGTTGTAAAGCGTCAAGAGGTTTAGGAAAGCCGCTGGCTTTGTCGAGGGCGTCGTTGGCTCCCGTAGCGGAGTTCCGGTTGTAATAGAACGCACTGCCGTGAAAGGTGTTGCTTCCTGACCGCGTAACGGCATTCACGAAACCCGCTCCGCCGCCATACACGGCTGAGTACGGGCTCACTGAGATCTCAAACTCCTCGATGGCATCCTCGCCATACAGGTAAGGGATGCGATAACGGCCTAAGATGTCGGCGAAGTAATTGTTGGTGGCGTTGGTTCCGTCGACAGTGAAAGCATTAGAACCGTTTCCGTTAGCATAACCCGAATCCTCACCGCCCTGCTGACCGGCAATGCTTACTAGTCCGGTGTCCCCGTCGTAGCTAATATTCGGAGTAAGCACCGTAAAGTCAGTGTAGCGACGTCCGTTCAGCGGCAAATCCGCGAGAAGCGAACGCTCCATCGTCGTGCTGGCGGAGGATTCGGCGGGGTGCAACAGGGGCGTCGTCCCGTTTACTTTAACTGTGTCTGTGCCAACACCCACCTGCAGCTTAATGTCCTGCAATGTTGAGTTCCCAACGAGCACCCGCACAAGGACTTGAACATCTCGAAACCCTTTCAGACTTGCCGCGATGGAATAGGTGCCCGGCATGACCGCCGGAAAACGGTAGAGTCCCGCGTGGTTCGTCTCTGCAGCAATCTTGACCCCGGTTCCCAGATTCTGCACAACCACCGACGCTCCTCGGACCACCGCTCCACTTTGATCTGTGATTCGGCCGCTAAGCGACCCTGTCAAAACGACATTCTGAGCGGTCACCAATGCGCAGCCCGCCACCGCGACCAGCGCGCTGCTTAGGAGCAGACGACCGGCAAGCAGGAGGGTTCTCGCCCTAATTTGAACTAAGGCCTCCATTTTCATTTTGATTTTCATCGGGGGAGGTTCATGATCAAGCCCTGCTACGCCCTTAGAATCTGACACCAACTGAATACGAAATTCAAGCTAGCTCAACAACTACTATCGGCGGTCGTACAAGTATTAAAGCTAGGAAGGGGCAAGCGAAACGCCTGCCCCTTAATGGAAGAAGCTCGGACCACGACCCGACTGCACATAATAGGAAGCTTGTGTGGAGGAAGTGTTAACCGCACATAAAATTTCCGTGAATCGTCTTTGTTTTGAGGATCGTCCTTACCCATGTGAGAGTCGGTGGACCATCCGCTCGGTGGTATCTTTAAGATGTTGTAGTTACGGGTGTTCGGACTGCGGATTTCTGCCGGGAAGCTTTCTTCAGCGCGTCTAGTGATTTTCTCAGACTAAAACCGACCAAAGACGTCAATCATATTGGACGGGCGGACTCGCATGTT
The DNA here is from genome assembly GCA_963717205.1 of uncultured Acidobacteriota bacterium. Lineage (GTDB taxonomy): Bacteria > Acidobacteriota > Terriglobia > Terriglobales > Acidobacteriaceae > Sulfotelmatobacter. Next base: position 760,610 of record CAVQVP010000007.1, read on the forward strand.
ACGCTTCAGCGGAGACTATGGAAGGGAAAGTGCTACGGCGGGTCTTTAAAGCATTTCAGTATCGCGACTTCCGCCTGATGTGGTTTGGCGCCTGTACGTCTAGCATCGGTACATGGATGCAGATTGTGGCGCAGGGCTGGCTGATCTACCGCCTCAGCCACTCGGCGTTCTTGCTGGCGCTCGATCAATTTCTCGCCGGCATCCCCATCTTCCTTTTCTCCCTGATTGGCGGAGTCGTGGCCGATCGTGTGGAACGCCGGAAAATTCTCCTCGGCTCCCAATACGTACAGATGGCCACGGCCGGGATACTTACGGTTCTCGTCGCGACCGGGCTGGTGCACGTCTGGCACATTCTGTGTCTCTCTTTTATTTCCGGCTTCGCCCAGGCCTTCGGCGGCCCTGCCTACCAGGCGCTGATTCCCACGCTGGTCGAAAAAGAAGACATGCCGAACGCCATCGCCTTGAATTCGATCCAGTTCAATGTCGCAGTTATGGTGGGACCGGCGCTGGCTGGGCAGGCATTGGCGAAGCTGGGAGAAAAATGGTGTTTCGGCTTGAACGCGCTTTCGTTCCTTGCGCCTATCATTTCGCTATCGATCATTAGCGCGCGCTTTCTTCCGCTGAAGACCACCGAGTCGATGTTCAGCAGCCTGAAGCAGGGTATTCGATTTGCCCGCAAGCAAAATTCGATGGAAGCCCTGATTGTGCTGGCTTTCTGCATGACTGCGCTGGGCATGCCCATGCGCACCTACATCCCGGTTTTTGTGAAGGACATCTTTCACCGTGGTCCGGAAACTTATGGCAACCTTCTCTCACTGATGGGACTGGGTTCGATTTTCGGTTCGCTAATAATCGCGAGTGCGGGCAATATGCGAAAAAAGGGAATTGTCGCGCTCGGAGCACTTCTTTGTCTGGGTGCGGGAATTTCCGCCTTCGCCCTCTCAAAATCAGTGCCCTTCAGCGGCGTCATCTTGGTGCTGGTGGGCGCTGCCATGATGGCCGTCTTCGCGACGGTTAATTCCCTGGTGCAGTTGATTACCACGAACGAAATGCGCGGACGCGTGATGAGTGTTTACAACTTCGCTTTCCGCGGCGGCATGCCCATGGGGAACCTTTTGTCAGGCTGGCTGGTTCCAATGTTCACCGCGCCGGTGGTGCTCGGCGTGAACGGGTTACTGCTCGTTTTATTGGCCCTTTACTTTTTGCTGGTGCAGCGCCGGCTGGCGGCGCTTTAGATCGCAATTTGCGAAGGATGAAGAAAGGATTCTGTGCCGCTCACCAGCGGAAGTCTGGAGCCGGAATCATAGGCCTGGTACTTCGGGGGACAGGGACGAATCTATAGGGATCTGGTGCGCCCGGAGAGATTCGAACTCCCGACCTATTGCTCCGGAGGCAATCGCTCTATCCATCTGAGCTACGGGCGCATGCGGTATCTTCAGTTTACATTGGAGGCTTGGGCGCATCAATAAGGGCGCAGGTGCGGAGGAAGCCCCGCGGAGCGCCGCATGCGGCTGCACAATCCTCAAATGTAGGAACGACGCAACCGTTCAATCGCGGAGCGACAATGCACCACCCGCAGTCTTAAGAGCCTTAACCTTCGCGCGCTTGAACTTTATAACTCTACCAGCGGCCGCGTCCGCCGCCGCCGCCGCCGCGGCCACCACGGTCGCCGCCACGATCTCCGCCTCGGCCGCCGCGGTCGCGTCCGCCGCCTCCTGCGTGCTCGGTCTTGGGACGCGCCTCGTTCACGTTCAGCGTGCGTCCGCCCACCTGCGAACCGTTCAACGCGGTGATGGCCTTGTCTCCATCTTCATTGCTGGCCATTTCCACAAAGCCAAAGCCGCGTGAGCGTCCGGTATCGCGGTCCGTCATGATGCTGACTCTGTCCACTTGCCCGAACGGTTCAAACATCTGCCGCAGTTCGTCTTCCGAGGTGTTAAAGCTCAAGTTGCCTACAAAAATATTCTTCAAGCGTCTTCCTCTGCATTGAGCTGTCGAAGTGCAAGCTGGATGCGGCGGGACTGGCAGGTCGGGGATACCTTCCTGAAAATCGAGACCGTTGCTGGCGAACACTCAAATGCGGGCAGAAGTATAGCAGGTTTGTCAAATCGGGGCGGAGTGTGGATGTTTTTGGTATCAATAGTTTAGCGGGCTGGGTTTAGGAGCTGAAGATGGAGGGATTCAGTCGCTTTGGCCGTTTGACTCGTACCTGACAGTGAACTGGCAGTAAAACGGGAAGGCCGAACAATTCCGCCAAACCAAGGTCGGAAGTAAGCCGCTAGCACTCGTCCACCTTCCAATAGCCTTCGCGGTGATATCCAACTTGCAGCAGCCGATTCTTGGGATCGTGCCGCTTGCCGCAGTTGGGACAGATCAAATACCGGCTCCATGCGGTCCCTTGCCGGTCGTAGCTTGCTTCAACCGCAAACGTCGCCCCGCAACTGCACGGCACCAGCAGCATACGCAGCGGCGCCCCAACTGAAACCTTTTCGGACTTACTGCCGGACTTCACCTTCCTCCACCGTTTCCATCGCCTTCTTCCTGCGCTTGTTCGATTGCAGAACCTTCTTTCGCAGCCGCAGCGATTTGGGAGTGATTTCCACGTACTCGTCATCCGCGATGAATTCGATCGCTTGCTCAAGATTCAATTGCCGGAAGGGCACCAGACGAATCGCCTCATCCGCCGTCGAAGCACGCATATTGGTGAGCTTCTTTTCCCGCACCGCGTTGACGTCCAGATCGTCGTCCTTCGCATTCTCGCCAATAATCATTCCTTCGTAGAGTTCAACGCCAGGGCCGACAAAAAGCTCTCCGCGTTCCTGTAATCCCCACAGCGCATAGGCTGTTGAAACGCCGGCCCGGTCCGCAATCAATGCTCCTGTAAGCCGATGCGGGATTTCTCCTTGCCATTCGGTGTATCCATCGAACAGCGAATTCATCACAATCGTCCCGCGCGTGTCGGTGAGCAATTGACTGCGCAGCCCGATAAGCCCGCGACTGGGCACGCGAAATTCGATGCGCACTCGGCCGTAGCCGTGGTTGTGCATGTTTGTCACTTCAGCCTTGCGCGAGCCGAGTTGCTCCATCACCACGCCAACAAAGTCTTCGGGCACATCCACGGTCAGGTGTTCTACCGGTTCCATCAGCTTGCCGTCAATGCGCTTGGTGACGATCTCGGGCTTCCCCACCATCAGCTCGTAGCCCTCACGCCGCATCATCTCGATCGTGATCGAAAGCTGCAGTTCACCACGTCCCAGGACTTTGAACGAGTCGGTTGTTCCCATCTCCTCCACGCGCAAAGAAACGTTGGTAAGCAACTCTTTCTCAAGACGCTCGCGGAGATTTCGCGACGTCACGTAAGTCCCTTCGCGTCCCGCGAATGGCGAAGTGTTCACCGTGAAGGTCATCGCGATGGTTGGCTCGTCGATGACGATGGGCGGCAATGGCACGGGATTCTCCGCGTCCGTAATGGTTTCGCCGATGGTGATTCCTTCGACGCCCGCCACCGCGATAATGTCCCCCAACACTGTTTCCGTAATGTCGGTGCGCTTCAACCCGGAAAAAGAAAACAGTTTTGTGATCTTCGTTTTCTGCATCAATCCATCGCGCTTGGCGATAACCACGTCTTCGCCCGTGTACATCGTTCCATTAAAGACGCGCGCAATGGCGAGCCGCCCGAGATAATCGCTGTAGTCGAGGTTCGCCACCAAAATCTGCAAGGGACCAGCCGGGTCGCCCTGCGGCAGCGGAGTCGTTTTCAAAATTGCGTCAAAAAGCGGCCGCAGATCCTCGCCAGCGGCCTTGATATCCGTCGACGCAGTGCCCGCCTTCGCATTTGTGTACAGAACAGGGAAATCCAGTTGATCCTCTTTAGCATCGAGATCGATAAACAGATCGTAGATTTCGTTTAGGACTTCTTGCGGACGTGCATCCGGCCGGTCAATCTTATTAATAACCACGATCGGCGGCAGTTTCGCCTCAAGAGCTTTGCTCAGCACGTAGCGCGTCTGCGGCAGCGGGCCTTCGCTGGCGTCCACCAGCAGCATCACTCCGTCCACCATCTTCAGCGCGCGCTCCACCTCGCCGCCAAAATCGCTGTGGCCGGGCGTATCCACGATGTTGATTTTCACGTCGTGATAAAAGATTGCTGTGTTCTTGGCTAGGATGGTGATGCCGCGCTCGCGCTCCAGTTCGTTCGAATCCATTACACGCTCGACGTGATGCTCGTTGGAGCGAAAAGTGCCGCTCTGTTGGAGCATGGCGTCGACCAACGTAGTCTTGCCGTGGTCTACGTGCGCGATGATAGCGATATTACGAATGCTCAAACTCAAAGTATGGTTTGTCCTTTAAAAAGATGATTCAGGTTGAAGGGACAGACAGCAGTTCATAAGCGGTCATGCCCCATCTATAACTTTACTATGTGTGGAGGGTTCGCTGCAGTTGATCTCGCACTTACGTAACGAAGGCCAATTAATGATCGAGGATTAATACTGTCGATTAATACACGTGCGGTTCAGAAATTTCGCGGCACCGGTGGGCAAGCAACATCAACCGGCCACCGCCTTCTGTTTCGGCGCAGGCCTGCCCGCCAATCGCGCCTCCACTTCTTTCACGGCGCGCTGTGCTGCCTGGATTCCACTGTCGGTCGTCGATTCAGGACCCTCGGAGTCCGTGTTGGCGAAGAAAACCCGATCCATGGGACGCCGCACGAGCGGCTGAACGTCCGTAAATAGCCCAGGTTTGGACATATACATTGGGTGCCCCCGCCGGTAGATGTGAACCTCGACCGGGTCAACATTCATTCCCGGCATCAGCTTCTGAAAATCGCGCAGCACGTTGGCCGCGATCCTGCGCGCTCCAATTTCGTTGAGCAGGTAGCCGCGATCCTCTTCTCTCATCGGCGTGTAACAGCTAATAATGTTGAATATCTGTTTGTAGGCCGGCTGCTTCTGGACGACCCAGTCAGCGACGATGAAATCAGTGAAGGTGTTGCCCGGGCACCAGGTGTCGTAGCCGTGATCAAAAACCGGCTTGTCGAAAATCAGATTTACGACGGGGTAGGGAATGTAGCGAATCTGATGCATGGCATCGCTTTGCTTCTCAGGCAGTCCGTCGACGATGCACCGAGTGATGAACTTGGGTGTGGCCATGATCACGGCTTTCGCCGCAACTGTCTTCAATTCCCCATCTAGCATGTAGGTGACCTGCACATTTTCCTTTTCGGAAACGACTGCCACGGTGGTAGCCCCCATCTGCATGCGGTCTTTGTATTTTGTTTCAAGAAGTTCCGCCAGCCTCTTCGTGACTGCTCCCAAACCTCCAGGCCAGGTGTAGCGATTGTCAACTCCACTCTCTTCGGCCATTTCCTGCAGCGAGAGAATGGCCAACCCCGCGGCTGTATCCTCGCTGCCCGCACCCCAGTTGGAGGGCCCGTAGTTATCCCACCACTGCGTGAGTTCTGGCGGATACGCCTTCATGAAATCGGAAAACGGTTTGCCGAATAGCTCTTTAGTGCGCTTCTCGACATCAATCGCAAGCATCTCTTTTTTGAACTTCTCGAAGGCTTCGCGAACCGAGGCTGGGTAGGGTAGTTTGTTCAAACCATTGCCCCATGTATCCGCGACAAACTCACCCCGAATAATGCTGCCGTCCGGACTATTGACTGGCAACGGCTCCAGCCCAATCTCTTTCGAGAAGGGATAAGCATGTTCGTCCTTGGTCAAGAATGCTGATCCAGTGGCATACATACTGCCCTCATACTCCATGGCGTACGCATTGCCGCCCCAGTGCGGTTCTTTTTCAAGCAAAAGAAAATCACGATGCTGCAATCGATAAGCCGCTGCCAGACCGCTAACGCCGCCACCGACAATCACGACATCGTGCCGCGCCGAAGCCGGGGGCCGGGTGAACACCTTGCCATCTCGCACTTGATGGCAGATCCGATTGTCTTCTCCATTGACGTCCGCAGGATGATCTTTCTGTGCATCAGCCGCCTGCGCGGCAACCAGAGAAAGATCGATCGGACACCCCGCTGTCACTGCTCCTGCAACCACAAACTTGATGAAATCTCTGCGATTCGCGCTCATAGTGCATTCCCCTCGACCGCAGCGACGATCTCTGAGCCCGCGTCAGTTCGTCCTTCACCGCGCACCCGCAAGCGATACCAGAAGACAATCGTCACCAGCGAAAACACGAAAATAATCGTCGATACGGCGTTAATCTCCGGCGTGATGCCGCGGCGCAGCCGTCCCCAGATTTCCAGCGGCAGTGTGTTGTCGCGCCCGATCAGGAAAAAGCTCACCGCAATCTCGTCCATCGAAAGGGTAAAGATGAGCAGCGCCGCGCCGATAATCGGCAACTTTAGATTCGGAACCGTGATGCGCCAGAATGTCTGCCAGTAATTTGCTCCCAGGTCGAGGGAGGCCTCTTCCTGAGCGCGGTCGAGCTTCTGCAGGCCGGCGAACACCTCGGTGGTGGCCACGGAAATCAGGGCGGTTCCGTGTCCCAGGATAATCGTCATCAAGCTAAGCCTGGTTCCCATCACGTTGAACAGCATGAGCAGAGAGAGTCCCGTAATGATCCCCGGCAAAATCAACGGCAAAAGCACCAACCGCCGAAATAGCGCCTTCCCCGGAAACCGCGCCCGCTCCAAGGCTAACGCCGCGGGAACGCCGAGCGCCAGCGAGATCGCCATCGCCGCCACTGCCACCTGCAAGCTATTGAGCACCGAATCCCAGATGGGACCATCCGCAAAGAGCGTTCGATACCAGTCGAGTGTTAGATGATGCGGCGGAAATCCACCCACACCTTCTCCGTTGAAGGAATAAAGAATGAGAACGACAATCGGCAGATATAGGAACGCAAACACTGCCGCGGCGTGGAAGACTAACCAGCGCGAGCCCGAAACCAATTTTGTGTGGTTCACGAGAAGCTCCATCTCTTTTCCAGCCGTTCCGAGAAAACCAGCAGGCTTACCACCAGCAGCAGCATGCAGAAGGAGATCGCCGCGCCCAGCGGCCAGTTATATGCTGCACCGAACAGGCTGACCACGATATTCGAGATCATGATGCCACTCGGACCACCGAGCAGTAGCGGCGCAAGAAAATCACCCAGACTCAACACAAAGGCAAACGTTGCCCCCGCCACTACTCCCGGAATCGAGAGCGGGAAAATTACCTTCCAAAACGTTTGGGCAGGAGTGGCTCCCAAATCGTGCGACGCTTCCACAAGATTGCGCGGAATATGCTCCAGAGCTGCGTAAATCGGCAGAAAGGCAAACGGCGTGTAGATGTGCGTCAGTGTCAATACCACGGCAAACGGGCTGTATAGCAGGAATTCCAGCGGATGTTTCGTCAGGTGCGCATACTGCAGCAGAGTATTGAGTACGCCATCCGAGCCCAGGATTGTCTTCCAAGCATAAGCCCGAACCAGGTAACTGACCCACAGGGGGATGATTACGAGTTGATAAAGCAAGTCTTTTTTCTTGCTCGCATAAAAAGAAAGAAAATATGCCAGCGGATATCCCAGCAGCAGCGAGAAAATCGTTACACGCGCAGCGATCCACATTGAGCGCAAAAGAGTCTGCCAGTAAACCTCAACCCTTAGCAGTTGCAGGTAATTGTCGAAGCTCCACGAGTGAACGATGGTTTGCGTCGCCGATACCGACCAAAAGCTGTAACAGAACATCAGCAAATACGGCAGCAGCAGAAATACCGTCACCCACACCAGCGGAGGCAGTGTCACCGTCGCCTTGTAAGCTCGTGAAAACATCAGATTCTTTCCGGCGACTCGCGCACCAAAACCGCATCCGTAGAAGAAAACTCCAGTTCGACATTGCCGAGCGCTCCGCTACTTCCCGGAGTTCGCACCACTAGCACCAAGCCATCGGCGCATTCCACGCGAATCAACTCCGTAGCACCATGAAAAGCCTGCGAGAGCACCGTTCCTCGAACCCGCACACTGCCAGGCATAGCCGCGCTTCCGGACGCCAATCGGATATTCTCGGGTCTCAGTGAGAGGAGAACCGGCCCGTCGGGAAGGGCCGCCAACCATGTCAGCGGACCGGAGCGCAGCATACCTGCTCGCACTTCGCCCTTCAGCAAATTCGTGTGCCCGATAAACTGCGCCACGTATGCAGTTACCGGCCGGCCATAAATCTCGCGAGGTGTGGCAACTTGTTCCAGTTCACCAGAGCGCAGCAGCGCGATCCGGTCCGACATCACCATCGCCTCTTCCTGATCGTGAGTCACAAAAATGAATGAAATTCCAACCTCGCGCTGCAGAGATTTCAGCTCTACCTGCATCTGTCGGCGCAAGTTCGCATCCAGGGCGGAAAGCGGCTCATCCAGCAGCAGTAGTCGGGGACGATTCACTAACGCTCTTGCCAGAGCGACGCGCTGCTGCTGTCCGCCGCTGATTTTCGACGGTTTGGATTTCGCGTGCGCGGACATCCTCACTTTCTCCAGAGCTTCGGCCACGCGGGACGCAATTTCTGCCGCAGGTCTTTTCGCAACCCTCAATCCGTAGCCCACGTTCTGTTCGACCGTGAGATGGGGGAACAGCGCATAGTGCTGAAACACTGTGTTTACGCGGCGACGGTAGGGTGGCTGCCGGTCCAAACGCTCCTCACCCATCCACACCTCGCCCGCGCTCGCAGTCTCAAAGCCGGCGATGATTCGCAGCAGTGTCGTTTTGCCCGACCCGCTCTCACCAAGGATCGTGAGAAATTCTCCTTCCGCCACATCCAGAGAAATATCCCGCAACACTGCGTTCTTGCCAAAGCTCTTGGCGACATTGCGAATGCTGAGAAGTACATCTGAAGAAATCGAACTGTCGTCCTTCGCTGGGATCATCGAAGCGGTTGAACTGGAAGACATATTGGATCGAGCGTTCTGATCGAGTTTTCACAAAAAGCTATTGCGCCGCTTTCACTTCATTCCAGATCTCGTTGTACTTGGCGCGGCGCGGGACATTTTGCCAGAAATAAAGCCGCTTCTGGTAGTTGTCAACGTCATCCAGATGCAGGCTCTTCACTTCTTGTGACGTCATGAACTGCGCCGCCTGCGGGTTCGCCGGAGTATATCCGGTCACGTCCGTTACGTTTTTCTGCGTCTGCGCCTGAATCATGTACTCCAGAAATTCGTAGGCCAGGTCCTTGTTCTCGCTGCCTGCCGTAATCATCAGGTGATCGATCCAGCCGGTCGTATTCTCTTTTGGGATCGTTTCTCCCACGGGGAGGTTGATCTTGCGGAGTTGGTTCGTCATCAGCGGCCATCCCATGGCCGCTACCACTTCGTGGTTCTGAAAGAGATTTGTCAGCTCTCCGCCAGTCGACCACATCTTCCGGATATTCGGTTTCAATTCCAGCAGTTTCTTCTTCACAGCTTCAAGCTGTTCATCGGTTAGGTTGTAAAGCCGTGAGGGCTCGGGCTTGTCATAGCCGAGAACCTGCGCTGCCATGTAAACCGTCGACAGATCGTCCCATACCGAAATCTTCCCCTTGTACCTTGGATCCCAAAGCACATTCCAGCTTTCAGGAGGCTGCGTAAAAACTGTGGTGTCGTAGAGTAGCGGATCTGGGCCCCACATGAACGGAACGCCATACACCTGCCCTTTCATCCGCACGAGCGGCAGGGAAGTGAGCTGGGGAGAGAGTTGTCCGTAGCTCGGAATCTTCGACAAATCCAGCGGCGCCGCCAGGTTCGCCGATGCGATCGAGGTTGCTACGTCGCTCGAGGGTGAGATCACGTCATAGTTTCCCGCACTGCCGCCGCGCAACTTGGCCACCAGTTCATCGCTCGACCCCATATAGGAAGCGGAAACCCTGCAGTGATGCTGCTCCTCAAAAACCTTGACGAACGTGGGGTCTGCGTACCCCTCCCACACGAGTAAATTCAGTGTAGGTGTCTTCTTGGCGCACGAAGTTGCGAACACAATCAAGGTCAGCAGAGTTAGCGAAACCGATCTTCGCGCCTTCATCGTGCCTCCAGTGCGCATCTCAGCTCAAAACGTCGGTGGCGTGTTTACCCACAGCACCAGGGTTTCCGCCCGCCCCGGGTTTTTCCAATAATGCGGCGTCGCGCTCTCAAAATAAAAACTGTCCCCAGCTCTGAGGCGGTATTCTTCATCCTCCAGCGTAATCGTCAGCGCTCCGCGCAGAACGTAGAGGAACTCTTCTCCCGCGTGCGCGTAAGAATCGCCGCTGCTGGCTTCCGGCGCGACCCGAAACAAATGCGGTTCCATCGCCGTGTTTCCCCACGCCAGCAGCTCCATGCGGACGCCGGGGCCCGCCTCCAGGACTTTTCGCTGTTGCGGCTGGACCTGCCGGCTGCTCACTCCGGTGGCATCAAAGAAATCGAGGATGTTGGTCTTATAAAATCGCGCCAGCTTTCGTAGAGTTCCCACCGAGCCGCTCATCTGGGATCGTTCCAGCGCACTCAAGAATCCCACCGAGATGCCCACCGCCCGCGCGACTTGCGACAGCGACAACCGCCGTTTCGCGCGCAACTGACGCAAGTGTGTGCCAATCGCTCCAGCGTTTCCGTCCGCTGCCGGACGCGTTCGACCTTCGCGGCGCAGCAGTTCAACAATCGCAGGCGCGTTCAACCCGCGCACCTTTCGCAGGAACCGCGCGCGCTTCAGCAACTTCACATCTTCGGCACTGTATAGCCGGTACTTGCTTTCCGTCCGCCGCGGACGCGCAAGCCCCAGGTTTTCCCACGACCGGATCACCGACGGTGAAACTCCTACCTGCCGCGCCACGTCTCCGATCTTTAAATACGCTCTCACGCTTGCAGGATTCACCGTTCACCCGACATCGTTCAAGGGACGAAGACAAAAATTTTCTAAGAGAGAGAACGCTTTTTTTCTTCTTGACAGTGCGCGTACCTCTTCTCTAACCTTGCGGGATTATAGCAAGGTTGCTGCTTCACACAAGCTTTAGGTTTCAAAAGAAAAACCGCTTCCACGATGCTGGAGGTTCCATGCCGTCACTGCGAGCCCGCTGGACCGCCGTATGTTTTGCCGCTGCCGTCTCACTGCTTGTTCCCACTTTACTTCCGGCCCAGGGCGCCAGCGGCCGCATCGTGGGACGCGTAGCCGATCCCAGCGCAGCCGTGCTCGCACAAGTAAAAATCACTTTGACCAACGAAGCGACCGGCATCAGCCGCGATGCGCTCACCAATGACAGTGGCGATTACTCGTTCGTCGAGGTGGCTCCCGGTACCTATATCGTTCAGTTTGAACTCGCCGGCTTCAAGAAGAACGTCCAGAAAGATGTGATTGTCGACGTCAATCAGGTGGTAACCCTGAACTCTACGCTTCAGATTGGCGGAGCCCAGGAGACTGTCGAGGTGACCTCCGAGGCTCCTCAAATTGACACTACCAGCACTCAGCTTGGCGCCGTAATCAACGACCGATCGGTGAACGAACTGCCGCTTAATACCCGTGACACCTATCAGTTCCTGCAGCTTCAACCCGGCGTTCAGGCCCAGCTCGGATCTAGCAATGGCGCTTTGTTCTTCGGCTCCGATGACGCTGGTTCAGTCTCCGTCAACGGCGGTCGCACGCGCGCCAACAACTTCAACGTCAACGGCGGTGACGCCAACGATCAGTTCGTAAATACACCAACTATCCAACCCACTCCCGACGCTGTCGAAGAGTTTCGCGTCATCACCAACACCTTCGATGCCGAGTACGGCCGCAACTCCGGCTCGGTCGTGAATGTGATTACTAAATCGGGCTCCAATAGGTTTCACGGAAATATCTATGAATACTTCCGCAACACCGATCTGGATGCGCGCAACTACCCCGCCCCCTCCACACCCCAGCTCAACCAGAACCAATTCGGCGGCACATTCGGCGGTCCGATCAAGAAGGATCGTACTTTCTTCTTCCTCTCTTACGAGGGACGCAGGATCCGCGCCGGTACCGTGGGAGATTTACTGAACGTGCCCACGGCTGCGGAAAGGAATGCTGTAAGTGGAAACTTTGGCGGGCCCGGGGCCTTTAACGTCATCAATCCAAATCTCACGACACCCGCCCCTTATGGCATCACAAGTCCGTTTGTAGCTCAGGCTCTCGACGGTCGACCCGGCTGCGATGCCTCGCTCGGCTTAGGCGCGAATGGGATTGCCGGCCTTCCAACCGATCCCATATCGGGTGACATTGACTGGAATACTGTTTTCCCCAATGGCACGATCCCGTCGCAATGCCAGGATCCTGTGGCGGCGAACCTGATGCAACGGTTTATTCCTGCGGGTCAAAACGGCCTATATCAAGCCATCCCCGTAGGAACCGACAACGCTGACCAGTTTACTGCCCGATTCGATCACAAGATTAATGACCATCAGAGCTTCACAGCGTACTACTACTTCAATGATCAACGTCAGCTCCAACCCTATGACACTTTCGAGCAGGCGGGTGCCAACGTTCCAGGTTTCGGAAACAACAACAACCTCCGCTTTCAGCAGTGGAACTTCTCCCACACTTGGACTATAAGCAACGCCCTGGTGAACGAGGCCCACTTCACCTATATGCGCGAGGGCGAGCTCGGCTTCCTGAAAGCGCAGACTACAAATGCTGTCACCTCATCGTGCACTGGGGCCGCTACCGCCTTTTGTTTCACGGGGGTATCTGACTCCAGCGTTGGACCGAACTCTATCCAGGGTCAGTTTGGAACCAATCCCAAGCTCGGCATTACTACAGGATTGCCCGCGAGTCTTACCGGAGTTCCTTTCGTCAGCATCTCTGGAGGGGCGTCATTCGGCAACAACTTCGAGGGCTTCCTGCCCCAGGTGGGCAACAGTTTTCAATGGTCTGATGGCCTGACGTGGGTCAAAGGCAACCACACCCTCAAGTTTGGCGTAGATATACGCCGCGCCCGCTTCGACCAGTATTACTACTTCGACGTCAATGGCGAGTACACGTTTAACAATACCGGTCCCAATGCGATTGTTCCCACCGATGGCGACAATTATGCCGAGTTCCTGCTGGGCCTGACCGATCTCTATGTTCAGGGCTCCGGACAGCGTGAAGATATTCGCGCCTTTGCTGCCTATCCATTCGCCCAGGACAGTTGGAAGATCAAGCCCAACCTGACCCTGAATTACGGCTTACGCTGGGAATACTCCCCCCCGCTGACCGACATCAGCGGCCACGTCGAAACCTTCCGCCCAGGGCAGAACTCCAGCGTTTACCCCTGCGGAATTACGACGAGCGCCTCCTACTGGCAAACTCTTACTCCGACCCCCGTTCCCAATCCCACGTGTGCTAACACCGGCGCTGAACCCACCGGCTTGGTGGTCCCAGGCGACAAGGGCGTCCCCGCGGGAATGACTTCGAACTACTACAAGGCTTTTGCCCCTCGCATTGGCATAGCTTATAGTCCTAATTTCACCAGCGGACCATTTGCCAAGCTGTTCGGCAGCAATGGGAAAACCAGCATTCGCGCCGGCTGGGGTATTTTCTACAACCCAATTGAAGAACTGGTTTTGGCACAGTTCGGCGCCGAACCTCCTTTCGGAGGCAGCACCGCGCTCGCTGATGACTTCTTCAACACCCCATATGTAAGTCAAGGCGACTTCACCAGCCCAAATCCTTTCAACGGAATCATCACGCCCACGAAGGGCCGGCCAACCGATCTTTCTCTGTTTCGCCCAATTCTTCTCTATGGAGAATTCGGTCCCCACCTGCGCTCGCAGGACACCACGCAATACAACCTTACGATCCAGCGCGAATTGACTAACAGCCTGATGTTCCAGATTGGCTATGTCGGCTCCCAAGGTCACCGCTTGCTCGCCACTCATGACATCAATCCATCGACCCCTCAGAGCTGTCTGGACATCATAAGCATTGCCGCGGCAAATCCGGCAAATGTGACGTCCTACGGCGCGCAGGTGCCTTGCGCACCCACATTCGAAGACTCTCAATGGAGCGTAACTATTCCGTCTGGCTTCAAGTTCCACATGCCCAATGGCAGCATCCTCAACGGGACCGGCCAAACCATCAACCTCGTGGGACTGCGCCCGTATTCCTCGCCGAATTGCAATCCGTTGTTGCCGGCGTTTACTCCCGGCACTGGCTGCCCCGTCGACGGCATCCCTGTCTTCACCGACATCTTCGCCGAAGACACCATCGCCAACTCTAACTACAACGCGCTGGAGATGATGCTGCAAAAACGCTTCTCTCGCGGTTTGCAATTTCAGGCCGCCTACACGTTCAGCAAGTCGATCGACGACGGTTCCACGTTCGAGGAAACGCTCAATCCCTTTAACTTCGGTGCTAGCCGGGGTCTGTCGTTGTTCAACTCGAAGCAACGCTTCGTAGTCAGTTATGACTGGGAATTACCGATCGCCAAGCGCCAGGGTTTCGCCGGTAAGATCCTCAACGATTGGGAAGTCTCTGGCATTACGCAACTCCAGAGCGGATTCCCCATCCGCCTCGACACTGCGGATGACACCGAGTTGATCAACAGCTTCTTCTTCCTGGGGACAGAGGCCCCCAATTTGAACGGCCCACTGCAGATCGAAAATCCGAAGAAAACCGGAGGTTTCTATCTCAACTACAATCAGTTCTCCGACCCTCCGCTCGGTAGCTTTAACAACGGCACTCAGCGTTCATTGTGCTGTGGCCCAGGCCTGGTCGATTGGGACTTCTCTGTGCATAAGAAGATTTCTCTGAGTGAAACCAAATATTTTCAGTTCCGCGCGGAAATCTTCAATATCTTCAACCGCACGAACTTCTCGAATCCAGACGGGCACTTCTCGGACGGCCCAACGCTCTTCGGCAAGATCACGTCGGCCGGAGATCCGCGGCTACTGCAGTTTGCATTGAAGTTCTTCTTTTAGCGCATTTGCTTTGAAAGGGCGCGGCTTTAAGCCGCGCCGCAACAGGAGTAAAATAAAAGCTCCATCCCCGGGTGGCCTCGCTGCCCGGCAATCTAATGGCCGCCTTCGCCAAGAGCCGGCGGCCTGAGTCACTCCGGAGAATCCGATGTACCCCGATCTGCAGAAAGAGCTCGCGACATACGAGCGCCGCACGCCTAAGTCCGCCGAGGCGCACAAGAAAAACCTTAAACGCATTCCGCTCGGCGTCGCCAGCAACTATCGCCATTACGAGCCCTGGCCCATCTTCGTGAAAGATGCCAGCGGCAGCAAGTTTCGCGACCTCGATGGAAACGAGTACATCGACCACAATCTCACCTTCGGCGCGCTCATGGCCGGACACTGCCATCCTGCGGTGATGAAGGCCGTCGAGAAACGTCTTTCCACCGGCACTATGTTCGGCATGCCTCACGACATGGAGTGGGAACTCGCCGAAGAAATCTGCAAACGCTTTCCGGTTGAGATGTGCCGCTTCGGCAACAGCGGAACCGAAGCCACGATGCACGCGATCCGTCTGGCTCGCGCCGCCACCGGGCGCGACAAGATCATCAAATTCGAGGGCGCCTATCATGGACTGCATGACTCCGCCCTAGTGAGCGTGAAGCCGCACGCCCCCGACTTTGGCGATATCGACAACCCAATCTCTGTGCCGGGCGGTCTCGGAGTGCCGAAATCCGCAATCGCTAACGTCGTCGTCGCCACCTTCAACGACCTTGGCACAGTCGAGCGCCGCTTCAACGAGAATCCCGGCGAGGTGGCTGCGATCATTCTCGAACCGATTCTGATGAACGTTGGCCTCTGTCTTCCGGAACCTGGCTTTCTGCAGAGTCTACGCGGACTCGCTACGAAGAACGGCGCACTCCTGATCTTCGACGAAGTAAAAACTGGCGCTAAACTCGGCTGGGGAGGCGCGTCCGAGTACTTCAACGTTCAGCCCGACATGATTTGCCTGGCTAAGTCGATTGGGGGAGGCTTCCCGCTCGCCGCGTTCGGTGCTAGTAGGTCAGTGATGGATCTCATTTCTCAACACAAGGTCTTCCACGGCGGCACCTACAACACCAACCCGGTTTCGATGGCTGCGGGCCTGGCAACATTTAGAGAAGTCCTCACGCGCGATAATTACGCTCACGTCGATAAACTCGGCAAAAAACTTGCAGACGGATATCGCAAAACCATCGCGAAAGTGGGCTTGCAAGCTTACATCGCGCAAGCAGGGGCCAATGGGGCGCTGATGCTTTATCCGAAGGAGATTCGCAACTACCGCGACTGGACCACCGTTGACATCGATCTCTGGCGGCACTACTGGTTCGCCATGGTCAATCGCGGTGTTATGCCTCAGCCCTACTGGTGGGATGAGCAGTGGACGATTTCCGTCCAGCACACCGACGCCGACATCGATAAGCATCTATCCGCTTTCGACGACATGGCAGCGTCGTTGGCGAAAGCGCAACAGGAGCGTGCCGGCCAGCCTGTGCTCGCTGCGCATTAGTATGTGAGAAAGGTTCACGTGGGGACAGCCGCCCTCGGCTGTCCCTGCCAAAGGCTAGAAAGACCTTGTCATTCCACGCCGGGCGAAAGCCGGTGTGGAATCTGCTGTTCCGAGCCATCTACCAAACCTTGTCCACGACGACTCAATCCGCTGCCCAGCCGCACCTGGTCCGTGCTCTCGGGCGCCGCGATCTAGTCCTGCTCTTCGTCGTCGCCGTCTTCAACCTGAACGTGGTTCCTTCCATCGCCGCCAACGGCGGTGTCACGATCTGGCTCTGGATCATCTCCCTCCTTCTTTTCTTCTTTCCGCAAGGCATCGCCGTCATCGAACTCTCACACCGCTACCCTGGTGAAGGCGGAGTTTATCTCTGGGCCAAAGAAGTTTTCGGCGACTTCCACGGATTTCTTTCCGGCTGGTGCTATTGGACGAACAACATGCTTTACGTGCCGACCATCATGCTGTATTTCGTCGGCGTCTCCGTTTACATATTGGGACCCAGCCGCCACTTTCTCGCGGACAATAAACTCTTTGCTTTAATTGTTTCGCTGGCCCTTCTCGCTCTTCTCACTTTCTTCAACATCCTCGGCCTCGGAATCGGCAAATGGATCAATAACTTCGGCGCGATTGGAACCTTTCTTGCCGCGGGCGTACTCATCGTTCTGGGTGTCGTCATCTATTTTCGCTTCGGCGCTTCGCTCTCCGCTGCCGACTTTAAAATCCCAGACAATCCCCGTTTCGTTCTGAATTCTTTCGGCGTCATTTGCTTTGGCCTCATCGGTCTTGAACTGGCCTCCGTCATGGGAGACGAAATAAAAAATCCTCGCCGCACTCTTCCCGGCGCGGTCGCCTGGGGAGGCGTTCTCAGCGGCCTCCTCTACGTTGGAGCAACTCTCACTCTTCTCATTGCGGTGGGGAAAAACGTCAGTGTGCTGCAGGGCATTGTTCAGGCTGTCACTCACATGGCCGGACGCGTCGGGCTTTCCGTCATCACCATTCCGTTCGCAATCGTGCTGAGCCTTTCCATTGCAGGTATTGGATCGGCTTGGATCGGGGGCTGCGCACGCATTCCGTTTGTCGCCGGCCTTGATTCGTACATGCCATCATGGCTTGGCAATGTTCATCCGCGCTATTGCACCCCTTACGCTGCGTTGATAGTTCAGGCCGTGGTTTCAGCAATGCTCGTGATTCTGAACTTCGCCGGCGGAGCCGGTGTTCAGGAAACTTTTTCCTACCTTCTGTCGCTGGCTGTCGTGCTGAATCTCGTTCCCTTCGCCTACATGTTTGGAGCGCTTGTAAAATTCGCGGCGACAGAGTCCGTTCCCCGCGGCCACTATGCCCGTGCCACTTTATTCGTGGCTGGGACCAGTGGATTTCTCACCACGATCCTTGGCATCGCGCTCGTATTTTTCCCGACCCAGCAGATCACGTCGCTGTGGAAGTACGAACGATGGATGTTCGGCGGCGCGCTGTTTTTCATCGGCCTGGCCGCCTTCTTCTTCTTCGTTTACGGCCGCCTAAAGACGCGGCGCTTGGAGATCGGGAAGGGCACGACTTCAGTTGTGCCGTTAGGTGACTAGTAAGATCGGGAAGGGCACAACTTTAGTCGTGCCATTGGAACGCAAAGAAGCATTGGGCCTTCAGGCCCTGAGGTAACAGGAGTGAACAAAATGCCCGGCGGAATCACAACCGAAGTTCCCAAAGACGTTCGCACCTATCACATGTTCATCAACGGGGAGTGGGTCGCGAGCAAATCCGCGAAGACCTTTCCCGTCTACGATCCCTCGACGGAAGAAGTCATGGCTCAAGTCCCAGACGCTGGCGCCGACGACGTCAACCGCGCCGTCGCAGCTGCGAAGACTGCCTTTGAAGACGGCCCATGGGCGACCTCAACCGCACAGGAACGTGGCCGCGTGCTCTTCCGCCTCGCCGAAAGAATCCGCAGCAATCTTCCCGCGCTCGCCGAACTCGAATGCCGCAATACCGGCAAGCCCATCGTCGAAGCCGAATTCGACATCAACGATGCCTCAACCTGCTTTGAATACTACGGCGGCCTCGCCACCAAAGTTGTTGGCTACGTAAATCCCGTTCCGGACAATGCGATGTCTCTCTCGCTCAAAGAGCCGGTCGGCGTCGCCGGACAAATTATTCCGTGGAACTATCCGCTGCTCATGGCCGCTTGGAAACTCGCTCCAGCCATCGCCGCAGGTTGTACTTGCGTCCTCAAACCAGCCGAGCAGACTCCGCTCACCGCTCTCGAACTCGCAAAATATTTCGGCGACTGCGGCTTGCCGCCGGGAGTCGTCAACATCGTTACTGGCTTCGGAGAAACCTGCGGAGCGCCACTGGTTCAGCACCCGGACGTCAACAAGATCGCGTTCACCGGCAGCGCCGCCGTCGGGAAGATCATCGTGAAACAGGCCGCCGACACGGTGAAGCGAGTCACCCTCGAACTCGGCGGCAAATCGCCCAACATCTTCTTCGCTGATGCCGATTTTGAAGCCGCTATCGACGGTGCATTATTCGGCGTATTCATCAACCAGGGCGAAGTCTGTTCCGCCGGAAGCCGCATCCTTGTGCAGAAGTCAATCTACAAAAACTTCGTCGAAGCCATGACGGAAAAAGCGAAGAGGATTAAGCTCGGCCCACCGCTCGATCGCGAAACCAAGATGGGCCCGCTGGTCAGCAAAGAGCAATACGATCGCGTCAACTCCTACATCGAGATCGGGAAGAAAGAGGCGAGACTCGCTTCGGGCGGAGGGCGTCCTGAGAAAATCGGGAAAGGATACTACGTCCAGCCTACGATTTTTTCTGATGTGACGAACTCAGCTCGCATCGCCCGCGAAGAAATCTTCGGCCCCGTCGCCGCCGTGATTCCCTTTGAAGATGAAAAAGATGCGCTTAAAATCGCCAACGATTCCCCCTACGGCCTCGCCGCCGCCGTCTGGACGCGGGACATTTTCAAAGCTATGCGTGCAGTGAAGGCCCTGCGCGCCGGCATCGTCTGGGTGAACCACATGCAACCAACGTACGTGGAAGCCCCCTGGGGCGGCTACAAACAATCCGGCTTCGGCCGCGAACTCGGCCCCTGGGGCATCGAAGAATATCTCGAAACCAAGCAGGTGTATATCAATCTGAACGAACAGCCGATAGCCTGGTACTGAAAAACAGTGGCCAGTGGTCGGTGACCAGTGGCCAGTTCAACAAGAAAACAAATTTACTGGCCACTCATCACTGACCACTGGCCACTTGAGAACTGACGATGTCAACTATCCAACTGCGTACACAAATCCCCGGCCCGAAGTCGAGAGCGCTCTCCGAGCGCCGAGCTCAAGCCGTGCCTCGCGGCCTTTCTCACGGCACGCCTATCTATGTCGCCAAAGCTGAAGATGCATGGCTCGAAGACGTTGACGGCAACCGTTACATCGATTTCGCCGGAGGCATCGGCTGCGCTAACGTTGGTCACCGCCAGGAAGCCGTGGTCGACGCCATTCGAGGCCAACTGGACAAATTCCTGCATACCTGCGTACAGGTTACGCCCTACGAGGGCTACATCCGCCTCGCCGAGCGCATGAACGAAGTCACGCCCGGCAAGTTTCCGAAGAAGACTCTGTTCGTCAATAGTGGCGCTGAGGCCGTCGAGAATGCGGTCAAGATCGCGCGCGCCTACACGAAGCGCCCCGCGATCATTGCCTTTGAAGATGCGTTCCACGGCCGCACCATGATGACGCTCGCCCTCACCAGCAAGACTCATCCTTATAAAGCCGGCTTCGCACCATTTCCGGCCGAGGTTTACCGCATCCCGTTCGCCTACTGCTATCGATGCGCCTATAACTTGAAATATCCCTCGTGCGATCTCTACTGCGCACGCCATCTCGAGGACACGTTCAAGCGCATCGTCGCAAATGAAGAGGTTGCGGCGGTCGTCGCCGAGCCAGTGATGGGCGAAGGAGGCTTCATCGCGCCGCCGCCCGACTATTTCAAAGTCTTGATCGATCTCTGCCACAAGCACGGCATCCTCTTCATCGCTGACGAAGTGCAATCCGGCTTCGGCCGCACCGGCGCGCTCTTTGCCAGCGAGCGCTACGGGATCGAGCCAGACATTCTGGTAACTGCGAAATCCCTCGGCGGCGGTTTGCCGTTAGCCGCGGTCACGGGCCGCGCCGAAATTATGGATGCACCTGCCGTAGGCGGACTTGGTGGTACTTTTGCCGGCAATCCGCTTTCCTGCGCCGCGGCACTAGCCGTACTCGATTTGTTTGAGAACGAAAACTTGTTAACCCGCGCCAATGAGCTCGGCGACCGCTTCCAGCGCCGCGCCCGCGAATGGCAACGACGCTGGCCTATCGTCGGCGACGTGCGCGGCCTCGGTGGCATGCAAGCCATTGAACTGGTGAAGTCGAAGGAGGACAAAACTCCCGCGACCGACGAAACGAAAAAAATCACGCAGTACTGCTACGAGCACGGCCTGATCACGATCACGGCCGGTTCGTACTCGAATGTAATCCGCGTTCTGGTTCCGCTGGTGGCGACCAACGACCAAATGGACGAGGGGTTGGACGTGCTGGAGGCCGCACTGACGGCGGTCTGCGACAAAAAAGGCGCGATGGCGCAGTTGGTATAGCGCTTTCAATGATTACGGAGCGACTCGTCCGACAAAGTCTTGTCATCCTGAGCGAGGATTGCCCTTCGCGCACCAAGCGCGAAGGGCAACCGCAGTCGAAGGACCCCTATAACGCTGTATCATTAGATGTTGTCGTAGGGAATTCTCACAATGCATCGCACTCTTGCTCGGATAGTAGAGGTGAACGCATGACCACCATCGCCGCACCACCAGCCCTCAAACTAACCCACTTCATAAACGGCCACTGGACTGACTCCCGCGCTCGCGAATGGCGCGACGTGATCAATCCCGCGACCGGCGAAGTGCTGGCGCAAGTCCCGCTCGCCGATGCCGACGAGGTCAATCAAGCCATCGAAGCGGCCGCCGCCGCCTTCCCCGAATGGCGCCGCACGCCCCCCGAAGACCGCATCCAGCCGCTGTTTAAGTGGAAGATGCTTCTTGAAGACCACCTCGACGACATCGCCCGCATCATCACGCAGGAAAACGGCAAGACTTTCGCCGAAGCCAAAGCAGAAATGCGCCGCGCCATCGAGAACGTCGAGGTCGCTTGCGGCATTCCTATGTTGATGCAAGGCTACAACCTGGAAGACGTCGCCCGCGGCATCGACGAGATGATGATCCGCCAGCCCCTCGGCGTCACCGCAGCCATCGTGCCTTTCAACTTTCCCGGCATGATCGCGTTCTGGTATCTGCCCTACGCAATTGCGACGGGCAACACGTTTATCCTCAAGCCATCCGAGCGCGTTCCGCTCACCATGCGTTACGTTTACGAGTTGCTCGGAAAAACGGGATTGCCCAAAGGAGTAGTGAATCTGGTCAACGGAGGTAAAGCTGCTGTCGATGCGCTGCTCGACCATCCGAAGGTTCGCGCGATCAGTTTTGTTGGGTCCACGCCGGTCGCGAAATACGTTTACTCTCGCGCTGCCGCGAACGGCAAACGGGCGCAGTGCCAGGGCGGAGCGAAGAATCACGTTATCGTTCTCCCAGATGCGGACATGCCCATGGCCACGCAGATCATCAGCGACAGCGCCTTTGGATGCGCCGGCCAGCGTTGTCTCGCCGTCTCAGTCGCCATCACGATCGGTGAAGCGCAAACAACATTTCGCGATTCTATTGCCGACGCTGCCTCAAGACTGAAAGTAGGAAATGGTCTCGACGACGGCGTTCAGATGGGTCCCGTGATTACGCCCCAGAGTAAGGAACGCGTCGAATCGCTCATCGGACTCGGAGAAAAGCAGGGTGCAAAGGTGTTGCTCGATGGCCGCAACTCGAAGATTCCGAAATACGAATCGGGAAACTTCGTGAAGCCGACGATCCTCGATGACGTTCCGGCGACCAGCGATCTCGCCGACACGGAAATCTTTGGCCCCGTGCTAAGCCTCGTTCATGCCGATAGCATGGACGACGCCCTCGCCTTCCTCGAGCGCAGCGCCTACGGCAATCAGGCATCACTGTTCACTTCGAGCGGGTCGGCTGCGCGCCGTTTCCGCTACGACGCGCCCGCGGGAAATATTGGCATCAACATCGGCGTGGCCGCGCCCATGGCCTACTTCCCCTTCAGCGGATGGAAGAACAGTTTCTTCGGCGATCTCCACGGCCAGGGCCGCGACGCCATCGAGTTCTACACCGACAAGAAAGTAGTAGTCGAACGTTGGGCCAAAGAGCACAGCAGAAAATTCTAGCCACGGATCTTCACGGATTCACACGGATACATCAAGTCATTGATCTGTAAAATCCGTGGAGGATCCGTGGCAATAGACTTGAGGATTCCATGACCACAACTCTCACCACTCCCACCATGTCCGGCAAGGAAATTGTCGACCTTTCCCGCAAGCACACGCTGTACGAGTGGTCCGCACAGTCGAAAGTCGATCCTATCCCCGTCGCCCGCGCCAAGGGGATTTACTTCTACACGCCGGAAGGCAAGCGCTTCATCGATTTCAATAGCCAGCTCATGTCCGTCAACATCGGACACGGCGACCCGCGCGTCATTCAGGCCATCAGCGAGCAGGCCGCAACGCTCGCCTACGCGAATCCGTTCATGGCTACGGAAGTTCGCGCGCGGCTTGGTGCCAAGCTCGCCGAAATTACTCCCGGCGACATCGATACTTTCTTCTTCACCAACGGCGGCGCCGACGCCAACGAGAACGCCATCAAGATCGCGCGCTTCTTCACCGGACGCCACAAGATCATCGCCCGCTATCGCTCCTATCACGGCGCGACTGCGGGCGCGATCAGCCTTACCGGCGATCCCCGCAGATGGGCTGCGGAGCCTGGCATTCCGGGTGTGATTCACGTACTCGATCCTTATCATGGCATCGAGCGCGGATGGGAATCCGCCGAATCGTCGCTGGCCATGATTGAAGAGACCATTCAGCTCGAAGGCCCGAACACGATCGCGGCATTCATTCTCGAGCCGGTCACCGGAACCAACGGCGTTCTCGTTCCTCCCGACGGATATCTCGAAAGCGTGCGCAAGATCTGCGACAAGTACGGCATATTGATGATCGCCGATGAAGTGATGTCCGGCTTCGGACGAACCGGCGCGTGGTTTGCCGTCGATCACTGGAAGGTTGTTCCCGATCTGCTTTGCATGGCGAAAGGATTGACTTCCAGCTATCTCCCTCTCGGCGCGGTTGGTATGCGGCACCACATCGCGCAGCATTTTCAGGACAAAGTTTTCTACGGAGGGCTGACTTATAACAGCCATCCGATGGGATGTGCGGCAGCTCTGGCCACGATTCGCGTGTACGAAGAAGATGGGCTCATCGACAATGCGAAAAAAATCGGGGCGATCATGAAAGCGTTGTTATCCGACTTGCAGGCGAAGCATCCCTCGGTAGGCGCGGTGCGCTCGATCGGATTGTTCGGCATCGTCGAATTGATTCGCAATCGCAAAACGCGCCAGCCGATGGCTCCCTTCAACGGCACGTCCGAGGAGATGGCTGCCCTGGGACGCTTCTTCCGCGAGCAAGGGCTCTACACCTTCGTCCGCTGGAACACTTTCTTCACCAATCCTCCGCTCTGCATCAACGAGCAGCAGCTGCGCGAGGCGTTTGCCATCATCGATCGTGGGCTGGAGATCACTGATAAAGCGGTGGTCGACTAGCGCCGAGTCCGGGCTTAGCCGCGCCAGAGGCGCTGCTGTTGGTTATCAAGGGAGGAGAACATTACGGGCTCGTGGTGGATTTTGGTGGCATGCTGGTTGATTGCGGTAGCGGCCTGAGTGCGGAGATTGCCGTCGCGGGCGTCGAAGTCGAGGGTGCTGACGTGGTGGGCGCAGTGAGTGCAGGTGAACTTCATGCCTCCCTTGACGCGAGCGATGGTATAGAGGCGCTTCATAATTTCGAGTCTAGTCTTTTGGCGGGGAAGGGAAAGGTACGGGGGTGAGGCAGCGAAGGTAATGATGGGATACTTTTAATGGGAGAATGTGACGATGATGGCGTCGGACTTTCGAACCTCAGACCTCGAGGGATCGAAGTCGAAGTCAAAATGACAACAGCGGCGGCAGGATAAGGAAGTAAGGAAGGTCGCGTCGCGCTTATTGCGATGCCAAAGGACGGCATCGCGGCGCGGTCGCTCCCTCAGATCCTTCGTCGGGCAAAAAGCGCCCCCCTCAGGATGACAACGCTTTGACGATGACTGGCCCAAAGATAACCGACGTCGAGATCCGGCGCCTGAACTCATTTCCCCAGCCGGTTGTATCTTTTTAGTATTTCGCGGAGCCGGTCGTGGGGGAGAGCGATCACTTCGTGATCGTCGATGCCTTTCATAGTTTCGGCGGCGACCATGGCGTTGACGACGGCTTCCTCGGTAGCTTGCACGGTGGCCAGGAAAATTGGGTCGAGAGAGTCGTTGGGAAGCATGGTGAGTTGATGCAGGCCTTTGGCGCCAACCGCGCCGGGGTTGGCGGTGGAGAAGGCAAGGAAGATGTCACCGGAACCGTCGCCTGAGTAGCTACCGTCACGGCCGAGGCCGAGGGAAACTTTTTTGGCGACGCGCTTGAGTTGCGTGGGGATGAGCGGGGCATCGGTGGCGACGATGACGATGATGGAGCCGGTGTCGTCGCTGTTGCCATAGGCGGGCTTTTCGGGAATTTCTTTGCCGACGGGGACGCCGGCGATGCGGAGCTGGTCGCGGCGTCCGTAGTTGCATTGCACCAGGACACCGACGGTATAGCCTCCAGCTTTAGCGTCGAGCACGCGCGAGGAGGTCCCGATACCCCCTTTGAATTCGTTGCAGACCATGCCCGTACCGCCGCCGACATTGCCCTCCTCGACGGGGCCAGAGTGGGCGGTGTCCAGTGCGTGCCAGGCATCTTCAGGATGGACGTGGAATCCGTTGATGTCGTTGAGCCAGCCGTCCCAGGTTTCGGCGACCACGGGCAGCGACCACCAATAGCCTTCCATGTCAGGGCCGCCATGCTTCACCTTCCAGGCGATGACGGCGTCGCGGACTACGCCAACGCTGTGCGTGTTCGTAATCATCACCGGGCCGTTGAGAAATCCGGAGTCGTCGACCCAGGTTGTGCCGGTCATTTCGCCGTTACCGTTGAGTGTGAACCAGGCGGCGAAGACGGCGTCGTTACTGGCCTTGCCGCGGGGATGGATAGCCGTGACGCCGGTGCGCACGGGGCCTTTGCCGACTTCGAGTTTGCCGTTGCCGGAAATGAGTGTGGTGTGGCCGACTTCGACGCCGCGGACGTCTGTGATGGCGTTGTTGGGGCCGGGAGTGCCGTCGAAGGGGACGCCCAGATCGCGGGCGCGGGGTTTGGTTTGCGCTGATGCGGCGAGCGCGCAGCAGAGGATAAATATGGCTAAAGCTGCGCGCGTTGCGGAGAGGGGAAACGGCGTGCATCTGGATAGGTTGCGATTCAATATCGGCCTCCACGTGAACGAAGAAGTATATAAGGATCGCGCCTCTGGGAGGTGGCATCATGCGCGATTGCAAAAAGACGAAGCAAAGAAGTGACAACGCAGGAGTGGGAACCGGCATCGGAATGGGGTGCGTGATAATTAAACAAGCGGGAGTACAATCCCATGAAAAGCGTATTTCGCAGGAGAAACATGGACGCGTGGAAAAAGGCGCTAGTGGCGGGATCGATCGGGGTCGCGACGATTTTGTTCTTGAAGAAAAATTATCCGGCCGGAGTACTGGCTACGGGTATTGGGCTGGCGGTGCTGGCGGCGGAGTATCCGGAGAAGTTTGAGAGGGTGCGCAGGTCGCTGCCGGACTATTTCGATCGCGGCATGCGAGTGATCGAGATGGCCGAGCGCGCCGGCCGGCGTATCTCTGACCAAGGCTCGCTGGATTGGGGCGACATCGGTGTGTAGAAACGCTTGGGGGCGTCGGCTTTCGGAGGTCGGCTCACGGGCATTCAGAATTTCATTCCTCGGTTAGTAGTTCAAGTTGAAACAGGCAGGGATAGTATTCTTTACGCTGTGGCTGAAAGCCAAAGCCCGAAAGCCCAAAGCCGCTCACTCGATCCCAAGCTGCTTGCGGGCGTCGGGGCTGAGGCGCTCCGGGGTCCAGGCAGGAGTCCAGACAACGCGAACTGTGGCATTGCGGATCCCTGGCAGCTGTTCGAGCCGCGACTTCACCTGGGCGCTAATGTTGACATGCTCGGGGCAGCCCTGCGAGGTGAGAGTCATATCCACCGTGACGTCTTGCTTGTCTTGCTCCGGTAACTCGACGGGAACGAACTTTACGGTGTAGATAAGACCGAGATCGACGATGTTCACTGGAATCTCGGGATCGTAGCAACTCTTCAGTGCGCTCAAGACATCTTGTTCCGTGACAGTTGGCATCAGGGTTTCCTTTGCTGCATTTGGCTCCCGGCTTCGTGTGCCGCGATCCGGTTGTCGGTTCTCCATTTAGTGTAAACCAGCCGCTGATGGTGCAACGCCCCCGGTGTCTTGCCCGCGATCTGATAGAGTTCTTGCCCATGATGAGCGAAGAGGCGAAGAGGAGGATTCAATTTGCTCTGGCGCTGGCCCTCGTGGTGGCGGGAGTGCGCGCGGGCTACATCCTTTACCAGCGGCATGAGGACTATCTTGCGGCGCAGAAGCAGGAGGAGGCGAGGAAAGCTGGGTATTCGAATGCCGATTACTACGTCACGCCGAAGAAACTTTATCCCTTCGATTTGAAGTCCGCAAAGACTTTGACGCAGCAGCCGGTGTGGGTGAAGGAAGGATATCGATATACCTATTATCCTTACGATGCGGCGCACAAGAGGACGGACTTTGCACATGAGGCCGGGCTGCTGTTACCGATTGAACGGCTGGAGATCAAGGATGTGGTGGCAGAGACGGGACCTGGGGGAGGGAACCGAAAGCAGTTGATGGCGGTGTTTGAGAAAGAAGGGAAGAGCTACGCGGTTCCGATCGGCTTCGAGAGCGACGGGCAGTACAAAATTTATTCCGATGAGATGTTTTATGTGGAAGATCCGCACGATTTGTACAAGCACTGGCCTGCGGATGTATGGCAGTCAGTGGCGCAGCATGAAGTTAAGCCGGGAATGAACGAGTTGCAGGCGGATTTCGCCGTGGGCATGGGAGTTCCGGATGCGGGCGCATCGTCGGACGAAAAGACGGTGCACTATCCGAATGGAGGGAAGCCGCTGGTCGTGATTTATCGCGGTGGGAAAGCGTCGGAGATTAGGCCGGGAACGCCAGCTTCTTAAGGTCCGGCTGGTATCTCGAAAACCTTCCAACACGTAGGGCACGGGGGAACACAAGGTAAACCGCGCAACAGCGTCTCCACCTCCTTGTGGTTCTACCTCACTGCCGCTAGCGCTTGCGAGACTTCTTTTATGTCGGGCACCACAGGAATGTCGTAGTTCTTCTGCCAGGCGATTTTGCCTTCGCGGTCGACGATGAAGATGGCGCGGCCAGTGATGCCTTTATCTTCGAGATAGACGCCGTACTTGGCAGCGACTGCGCCGCGCGGGTGGAAGTCGGCAAGCAGCGGGTAGTGGATTCCCATCTTATCGGCATAGGCCTTGTGCGACCAGACGCTGTCCACGCTGAGGCCAAGAATTTGCGCATCGAGATCTTCGAATTGCTTTTTATCATTGACCATACACACGTGTTCTTTGGTGCACACCGGGCTCCAGTCGAGCGGGTAGAAAACTAAAACCACGGGCTTCTTGCCACGGTAGTCGCTGAGCTTTACTTCCTTCTGATCCTGATCTTTCAATGAGAATTCGGGCGCGGTTGCGCCGACGGTTGCGGGCATGGGTTCCTCCGTTTTGATTTCTTTGAATAATTTCCTGTCCATCATAAACCGACTTGCTCATAATGAGCCGTGCCGCGACGGAAAAACTTGCCCATCTCGACGGACCTGTGTGTGGGGGTAGAGATCCTTCGACTGCGCATCCCCTTCGCATTCGCGAACGGGATGCTCCGCTCAGGATGACGGACTCAAGTAGGTTGCTAAGTTTTTACTTCACAACCGGCGACTTGGCATCGGCGGGTTTTTCCTCGTCGGCGTGGATTTTGCCATCGTCCTCGGCGTAGAAGGACCGGTGCTGGGCGTCGAGCTGCTTGGGTGTCATGGTAAGGACATAGCTGTCTTTTTTGCCTTCGAAGCTGGCGATGTAGTCACCACGATCGGGATTGACCATGCGTTTAGTGAAAGAACCGGAGTGAACAAGTTCGGCGAGAGAGGTGGCGAAGTGTCCGTACTGTTTCTCGAAGCGGTGCTGGGCGCGAAGAACCACACGCATGTAGGCGAGGGCGGCGGCTTCGGAGTCGGACCGGGCTGGGTCGCCGGGAAATTTTGGTGTATAGGCGGAAGTAGCGGAAGTTTGTTGGGCGAGCAATTGCTGGTCGAGCACGGGTATGGCGATCGCCAGAGCGAAATAGATGAGTAGAATTTGCGCGGGATGTTTTTTCATTATTCCTCGTTTTCTCGATGGAACAGTATGCGATAGCTTACCTCTCGAAGGTCAAGGCCCGGACGGCTCTCCAATTTAGATCCACCGTCGACAGACCATCCGGCGATCTCATAAAAGCGGCGCGCGCGGACATTTGATTCAAGCACCCAAAGAATTGCCGTCGAGTATTCCAAAGATGCGAGGCGGTTGGTTGCGTGGGTAAAGAGAGCCCGGCCCAGGCCCTGACCCCAGCGGTTGGGGTCAACGTAAATCGCATAAAGTTCACCGATGAGATTAGGATCGGCCTCTCGCGCCGGGCCAATTGCTGCAAAGCCATCGACACGCGTCTCGGTGTCGACCACCCATATCTCATTTTGGCTCGTACGGGGAGTCGAAATTTCGGTCCGCCAAAACTCGATGCGGCGCTTAAGCTGCTGGCTGAGATTGTCAAGGTAGTCGTCTGGAAGCTGCCCCTGATAGGCGATCTGCCAGGTCCGGATATGCAGGGCCGCGATCGGTTCCGCATCCTCCGGCATGGCTCGGCGTACAAGTGCTTCCATATTCCCGCATTGCGACCCGGGGTGCGACCGTTAAGCACTCACAGGAGCACACGCCCCGCCCCATTTACGCTTCCTTTTCATGTTACTCCCGTAATTTAACTTCGGTCACCTTCTCTTTGCAGAGTACGCAAATGCCGCTATGCTCTAGCTAAGTAATTACGCCCTACAGGGAAACCTATGAAAGCAGCAGTAGCGAGAAAACCAACTATCAAAATCGCCGTGGTGGAAAGCGACCCGCTGAGGTTCGTGGGTTTCCGCGCCTTGTTCGACACGGAACCTGAGTTCGAATTGATCTCCGCGAGCCTGCCCGAGATTTCCACGTTGCAGGACGTGGACTTGATCCTGCTGGGAAACCGCTCCGGACAAAATTTGTTCGATGTAATGGCGAGCCTGAAGGCGACGCGCCCAGATCTGCGCATTATTGTGACCGGGTCCGGCGTGGACGAAGAGACCATCCTAAAGGCGATCGCTTCTGGGGCCAAGGGCTATGTGGACGAGGCAGCTTCGCCGGCGGAATTTGTGCAGGCAATTCGTATCGTCAGCCAGGGGTCGGTATGGGCGCCGCGGAAGGTGCTTTCGATGTTCATCGAGCGGGTATCGTCGGCGCCGGGGCGCATCTTTCCCGCGGGCCGCGTCACGTTCACCGATCGCGAAAAGGAAGTACTGGAGATGCTGGTGGCAGGGCGCTCCAACAAAGAGATTGGCGCTCAGTTGGGAATTGAAGAGCGCACCGTGAAAGCCCACGTGGCAAAACTGATGCGCAAGGTCGGCGTGCAAAACCGAATCGCGCTATCGGTGCATGCCATCACTCATTCGCTAGTGGCCGCAAAATAAGAACAGCAAAGCGTCCTGACCTCAGTTACTTCAGGACAGTGACCTCGGTGATCTTGTACGCAAAGCCCGCCGGATGCATACTCGCGTCACCTACCACAGAACCTGGGAGACGGGGTTGGGAGTGGCGATTAGGGTCACCACTTTCAGCCCCGATTTTTTTGTCCTCAGGATCTCCGGCCAGCAGGGAATTTCCGATTGCCAATTGGCAATTTCGTTTGTGATTCCGTCCCGGTTATTCTGTGTGCCGACACAATCCCGGCATCATCATTTACAATCCACTCATTGCTCCCAGACAACTTCAGATGAATGAGGAACCATGAAAAAGTTCTTACTCTTGACCCTATTTGCGTCTCTCTGTTCTTTCTCGTTCGCCTCCGGGGATGAGCCCAAAGAATCGAAAGCTGCGGACCGTGTGCAGGCGGCGGCGGATGTGCTGAATGAAATCCAGGGAGCGCCGGATAAAGGGATCCCCCAGGAAGTGTTGGGCTCGGCCGAGTGCGTGGCCGTAGTACCGTCGATGCTGAAGGGCGGTTTTATTGTGGGCGCCAAATATGGCCGCGGGCTGGCGAGTTGCCGCACGCCGAAGGGATGGAGCGCTCCCGCGTTTTTTATCGTGAGCGGCGGCAGCTTTGGTCTTCAGATCGGCGGGCAGGCAGTGGACCTGGTCATGCTGATCATGAACAAAGAGGGTATGAAACATCTCCTCTCAAGCGAATTCGCACTCGGCGCGGACGCGTCTGTGGCGGCAGGACCGGTAGGCCGTCACGCCGAGGGAAATACTGACTGGAAGATGCGGGCCGAAGTCCTGACGTATTCGCGCGCTCGTGGGTTGTTTGCTGGCGTGACTCTGAATGGAGCGGTGATCAAGCAGGACAAGGACAGCACGCGCGAATTCTACGGACGCATGGTGCCGTTCCGAACCTCGCTGATTGGAGAGATCGATCCACCAGCAGGGGCGAATGCGTTTTTGACTTCGCTGGCGAATTGGGCGACTGAAGCGGCAAAATAAGAAGCTCGTGTGGGGACAGCCGCCCCCGGCTGTCCGTCGAGCGAAGCTCGAACGCGCTGCGTCGTGATCCTTTGCAAGATGATTGTTTGCAAGATGATGGTTTGCAAAAACTTTTTGACGGTGATACCGTCACGCTTCCCCGATGCGGCAGCGACTTGAGTACGCGGCAGCCTGGCCGTTCATCAAGATTCTCGGTATCCTGCCGCCGCCTCTGGCACGAGCCGCCGGCATGGCTTTAGCGTGGGCGGTTTATCTTCTTCATGTGCGGTTGCGGCAGGTCGGAATGCGCAATCTCGCAATCGCGTTTCCCGAAAAAAGTGAGACAGACCGGGCACGGATCCTGCGAGCCGAGTTCGCTTCGCTGGGGAGACAGCTGGCCGAAGTCTGCCATTTTCCCAAGTACACGCGGGAAAACGTTGAGGAGGTCGTGGTCTATGATGGACTCGAGAATTACGAGCGGGCTCACGCGCGGGGCAAAGGAGTGCTATTTCTCACCGCGCACTTTGGCGGATGGGAGCTTTCAGCATTCACTCATTCGCTCCACGGGCACTGGATGCACGTCGTTGTCCGAGCCATGGACAATGTGTATCTAAACCGATTGATCCGGCGGTACCGCACGATGCACGGCAATCAGATCGTGGAAAAAGACGACTTTGTCCGTGGGTTGCTAGCCGCGATGAAGGCGGGTGAAGTGGTCGGTATATTGATGGACACCAATATGACCCCGCCGCAGGGCATCTTCGTGGATTTTTTTGGCATTCCGGCTTGTACTGCCAGCGGACTGGCCCGGATTGCGCTCCGCACAGATGCGGCAGTGGTGCCGACGTTTACGATCTGGGACGCGCAACTGAAAAAATATCGATTGCGCTTTGATCCCGCGGCGGAGTTGATGCGCACCGGCGACATCGAAGCCGATATTCAGGCGAATACCCAGAAATTCACGACCATCATTGAAGAATACGTGCGGAAGTATCCCGAGCAGTGGCTGTGGGTACACCGTCGGTGGAAGACGCGACCGCCAGGGCTGCCGCCTTTGTACTGAAGTGCTTGAAACAAATGGAGCCGACGAGCGGACTTGAACCGCTGACCTGCCGATTACGAATCGGCTGCTCTACCAACTGAGCTACGTCGGCTTCTGGTTTGTTTTTAGTTTACCAAACTGTCGACTTCAGGCGTGTCTGCGGAAACCAGCCGTTAGGCGGAAGGCGCTTGTTCTGCCGCGCTCACGGAATCAAAGAAGCGGAAGAATTGTTCGACGTGGGTGACCTTCAGCGCATTGTGGATGCGCTCGCTCACTCCCACCAGCGATAGACTCCGTCCGCCGTGCTGTCGCGTCACATACGCTCCCACCAGCGCCCCGATGCCCGCGGAATCCACGTAAGACACGTTGGTGAAATCGATGATCAGCGAGCGCGAAGTATCGGCGCGCACCGTGGCTTGAAATTGAAACACTGTGGGCATTACCAGGGCCCCGTCGAGGCGAAGAATGCGTTGTCCTGGCTGGCTTCCGGGCTGATCTTCAATGCGAAGGGACTCTTGCGGCATGCCGGAGATATTAACTCCTACATAAAATTTGATTGTTAACGTAGCATTTAATTTCGGTCGCGCGATGCCAGCCTGCTAGAGCGCCGCAGCCTGTTCCCGGCGCCGGGCTTGAATTTCGATGTACACGTTAACCAACGACACTGCTGCCGGGGTTACTCCGGGGATACGAGAGGCCTGCGCAAGCGTGCGTGGTTGTACGTGAGTGAGCTTTTCCTGCACCTCACGCGAGAGGCCGCTGACGGAGCGATACTCGAACCACTCCGGAATCAACCGCTGCTCTGACTTCTTCATGCGCTCGATGGCGCGCTGCTGTTGCAGCAGGTAGCCTTCGTACTTTATTTCAGTTTCCACCGATTTGAGTTCGTTGCGAATTTCGGAAGAAAGCTCTGCCACGGAGTTACACGGATTCTCGCGGATTGTTTCTTTTTCTCTGGAAAAGAAAACAGGATCCAGCGCACGTAAAATCGGAGCCAGTTGCTCGATGGTGATCTCCGGCCGCTTCAGCAATTGGGCGCAAGTCTGGCCGACTGCTGATTCCCACTGGTTAATGACACCCGGCGTGCTGGGGGCAACAGCAGATTCCTCGTCGCCGTGCTTCTCGGAATGAGAAGAATCCATACTTTCCAACATTGACACGCTTAGTTTGGTGCGCTCCAGTAATGTCCTCATCTGCTGCAGCCTTTGCTGCTTTGTTTGAAAATCCTCCCAAGCTCGATCGGAGATCAATCCCACGCGGCGGCCATGCGGCGTGAGGCGTCGATCCGCATTGTCGATCCGCAAGTGCAATCGGAACTCGGCACGCGAGGTAAACATCCGGTAAGGCTCGTTCGAGCCCTTGGAAATGAGATCATCGATCAGAATGGCGGTGTAAGCCTCTGTGCGGTCAAGGATCAGGGGCGGCTGAGCCTTCACTTGCAATGCGGCGTTGATGCCTGCCATCAGTCCCTGGCAAGCGGCCTCTTCGTAGCCGGAGGTTCCGTTAATCTGGCCGCCCAAGAACAGCCCGGCGATCTTTTTCGTTTCTAAAGTGCGTTGCAGTTCGGTGGGGTCGATCGAGTCGTATTCAATGGCATAGCCAGGACGCAACATCTCGGCGCCTTCGAGACCGGGAATCGATTTCAGGATCGCAAGCTGGACCTCTACCGGCAAGGAGGTGCTCATGCCGTTGACGTAAATTTCATGAGTGTTCAAGCCTTCCGGCTCGAGGTAGAGCTGATGCATTTCCTTGTCGGGAAATTTAACGATCTTGTCTTCAATCGACGGGCAGTAGCGCGGACCGATCGATTGGATTTGCCCGCTGTACATCGGCGAGCGGTGAACGTTTTCGCGAATGATGCGATGTGTTTCGGGAGTAGTCCAGGCAATGTAGCAGGGAACCTGCGAGTCGTGATGGGCCACGCGCTTGGTGCGAAAGCTGAAAGGCGTGGGATCGTCGTCTCCCGGCTGCGCCGCGAAGCAGGACCAATCGATGGTGCGCCCGTCCAGACGCGGCGGTGTTCCGGTCTTGAGGCGGCAACCACGCAGGCCAAGCTTCTTCAACGCTTCGCCGAGCAGGACTGCGTTTGGTTCCCCGGAGCGTCCCGCAGGATATTGCTGCTCGCCGCAATGAATCAGGCCGTTGAGAAACGTTCCGGTGGTGATGATGACGGCTTGCGCGCCTACGGTGCGGCCGTCGCGGAGGCGAACGCCCAGTACCGAGTTGCGAGTACCGGGTACCGAGCTTTGTGTGCTAGGTACCGGGTACTCGGTACTAGGCACTTCAAGAATCAGCTCCGCTACTTCAGCCTGCTTGATCTTCAGGCTCGGCTCCGACTCCAAGACCTCGCGCATCTTGAGCCGGTAGGCTTGTTTGTCGCACTGCGCCCGCGGCGACCACACGGCGGGACCACGCGACGTGTTCAATAGGCGAAACTGGATGCCCACCGCGTCGGTGATCTCGCCCATGATGCCGCCAAGCGCGTCCACTTCGCGAACCAGATGTCCTTTCGCGATCCCACCGATCGCTGGGTTGCACGACATCTGCGCAATCAAGTCGACGTTGAGGGTGTAGAGCGCCGTCTTCAGGCCCATGCGCGCCGCGGCCATCGAGGCTTCGCATCCGGCATGGCCAGCGCCGACGACCACTATGTCGAACTGTTCAGTGAATGACATCTTTGAAATCTTGGGAGCAACCCATCTACTTTCATTCTAACAAGTTGCCAAGGAATCGTGATTCCCATCACTTTTTGTCGCCGAGCCTTGCGCTATAGTAATCGGTCATACTTTAGGCACTGGAGGAATCATGAATAGCGCTGAGTTCTTCGAGCGAGTGGAGGCAGTGATCACCAAATACGATCTGCTTTGTCATCCATTCTACCAAGCGTGGGCGGCCGGCGAGTTAACGCGCGGCGATCTGCGCGAGTATGCCCGCCACTATTACCACCACGTCGAAGCCTTTCCCTGCTATCTGGCGGCGTTTGCGCTGCGCTTGGAAGAAGGAGAATTGCGGCGCGCGGTTTTGGCCAACATGTGCGACGAGAAGGGCATGACGGGAAAATCAGGGAAGGATTCGGTGCCTCACTCCGAACTGTGGCTCGATTTTGTCGAAGGTATGGGAGCGCGACGGGACGTGAGTTGGCACCCGCCCGTGACGGAGGTTCGCGAACTGATACGGCACTTCCAGCGCGTGGCAAGCGAAGGCACGCCGGAAGAGGCGCTGGCCGCGTTTTACGTTTACGAATCGCAGGTGCCGCGTATCGCCAAAGAAAAAGAGCGCGGGCTGCGCGAGTTCTATGGCGCGGATGACAAGACCTGCGGCTATTTTTCCCTGCATACCACCGCCGATTTGCACCATTCCAATGTGTGGCGAAAACAGTTGGAGCATCGCCTCTCGGCGAATCCGCAAGGCGCGCAAGCCGCGCTGGAAGCGGCTGAGGTCACAGCCAGGATGTTGTGGCAAGCTCTCGATGGAATTGAAGCGGCGCGAATGGCTTTTGCCTGATGCATAGCGCCGTACGTGACAATGAGCCAATGTTTTCCGCAGCATCGCGCGGGATCATTGGCTCTTCGTTTCGGAGAATTTCAAAAAAGAGCAGGACGAGAACCTAGAAATGGCGAGAGATGTTCCCATCGGTGTACGAAGTGAGGCGCAGGAAGTTGTCGAGTTTAAGCACACGCTGGCTTCACATCATCCCGAATTGCCTCCTGTGTATTCCACGCCTGACATGATTCGTCTGATGGAGACCGCGGGCTTTCGCGCGCTGCAGCCTTACTGTGAGGGCGACGAGATTTCTGTGGGAACTTCGATCAACATCGAGCACCGCGCGGCTAGCGGCGTCGGCGCGAATATCAAAGCCTGGGCGGAACTGGAATCTTTTGATGGCCGTTTCTATACCCTGCGCGTATCTGCGTGGGACGATGTCCAGGAAATCGGCCGGGGACGAGTGGGGCGTGCGATCGTGAGTATCGGGAAGTTTCTCGAGAAGATGAAGACGAAGTAAACAAATTCAGAAGTCAGAATGCAGAAGTTGAAAGTTGAAAGACCTAGGCCACGATCTAAGATCTGATGCCTCCCATCCTGATCGGCGTCGTCTCCGACACGCACGGCCTACTGCGGCCTGAGGCGATGGAGGCCCTGCGCGGATCGGAACATATCATCCATGCCGGCGATGTCGGTGGATTGGAAATCCTTGACGCGCTATCGGCGATCGCTCCCCTAACAGCGATACGAGGCAATGTCGATAAAGGGGCCTGGGCTAGGAAGTTGCCGGAAACCGAAGTGCTTGAGTTGGGCGGCGTTTCCATTTACGTGGTGCACGATCTAGCGCAGTTGGACCTCAAACCCAGAGCCGCTGGATTTTCAGTGGTAGTCAGTGGCCACAGCCACCTTCCAAAACAGGAGACCCGCGACGGGGTGCTCTATTTCAACCCCGGCAGCGCCGGGCCTCGGCGATTCAAACTCCCTGTCAGCGTCGGAAGGCTAATCATGAGTGAAAGCGGCGTTCGGGGAGAGATTCTGAAGTTGCCCGTGGGGAGATCCTAATCGCTGATTCCATCCCGTTGCTACAATCGCAAGACTTAAAGATTCAACGAATGCCCATCGAGTTCCAAGTCGAGGCCCTGGCAGGCGCGGCGCGCGCCGGCCGACTGCTCACCCCGCACGGCGAGGTCGAAACCCCTGTATTCATGCCTGTGGGCACGGCAGCCACAGTCAAAAGCGTTCCGCAGGATGTTCTCGAGGAACTCGGAGTCCAGATCCTGCTCGGCAACACCTATCACTTGTACTTGCGTCCCGGAGTCGAAACCGTCCGCAAACTCGGCGGATTGCATGGCTTCATGGCGTGGCCTCGAGCGATTCTCACCGATTCCGGCGGTTTCCAGGTTTTCAGCCTGAACGAGCTCCGCAAAGTCACTGAAGAAGGGGTGACTTTCCGCTCGCATCTCGACGGCTCGTCGCACTTCTTCACCCCGGAGAGCGCCATGGAGGCGCAGATCGGACTCGGCGCCGACATCATCATGGCGTTTGATGAGTGCACGGAGTATCCCGCCGACCGCGCTCGCACAAAGGCTTCAATGGAATTGACGCTGCGCTGGGCCGAGCGCAGCAAGAGGTATTTTGAAGAGCATAAGCATGAAGTGCCGTGGAAAGGCCATGACCATGTGGGGACAGCCGCCCCCGGCTGTCCGAGCGAGCGAAGCTCGCCTAGCGTCGAAGGCGGCGCTCGACTAGGTGGTGAGAAATCGGGCTTTCGGCCCGAAGGACAGCCGGGGGCGGCTGTCCCCACATGTACTCGGAAGACGCAATCCCTCTTCGGCATCATCCAGGGCGGCATGGATTTGGAATTGAGAAAAGAATCCGCCGAGCGCACAATCGAGATCGGCTTTCCTGGCTATGCCATCGGGGGGCTGAGCGTTGGCGAGCCGCGGGAGCGGACTCGCGAGGTCGTCGAAGCTACGCTTGAACATCTTCCGGCTGACAAACCGCGTTATCTGATGGGAGTGGGGACACCGGAGGAGATTGTCGAATACGCCAGCCTCGGCGTCGATATGATGGATTGCGTTCTGCCTACTCGCGCGGCCCGCCACGGGCTTCTTTTTACTTCCGAAGGAAAGGTGTCAATCAAGCAGGCGCGGTATACTCAGGATGAGGGGCCGCTCGATCCGAATTGCGGCTGCCGGGTTTGCCGTCGCTATTCGCGCGCGTATTTGCGTCACCTGTATGCTTCTAATGAAGTGCTGGCTCAGGTTTTGAATACCCTGCACAACCTGAGTTTCTACCTTGACACTATGCGGCGGGTGCGTCATTCTATTCGACTTGGGGAAGAGTCCCGTTTTCTTTCTAGCGTCTGGTCTCGACCGAAGCCGTGACCTTGCCTATAAAGACTCTTTCCGGATCCGCCTGAGTCGCTGATGATCCGGCCGGAACCGATTACTCCCGTCGTGAAATGACAGGGCTGCCGCGCGTGCAAGTGTGGGGAGTTGTTCGTGGGTCGGCGGCGAGCATCGTAAGCGTAGCTGTTTGAAGATAGTCTGATGAATATGCAACTCTGGTTGGCAATGCAAACTGGTGGCGGCGGAATGGGCTGGTTAAGCGTCGCCCCACTCATCTTCATTTTTGCAATTTTTTATTTTTTGCTGATTCTTCCTCAGCAGCGCCGCCAAAAGAAGTGGACGGCGATGCTGGATTCGCTGAAGACTGGCGACAAAGTGACCACCAGCGGCGGGCTGAGGGGAACCATCATCGCCTTGAAGGATGACTCACTGCATCTGCGGGTGCCTCCGGACAATTTGCGCGTGGAGGTAACCAAGGCGTCCGTCACACAGGTCACGACCGCGGAAGACGAAGCGAAAGCTAAATAATGGCCGTACATCCTGAGTTTTGAGTTTTATTTTCTTATGAATAAGAATCTTACCTGGAGATTGACAGTTATCGTCGTATGCCTGCTCATTTTTCTGTTTGGGATCTTCGGCATCCCGCAAAGCTTTTCGGGCCAGGGCCTGCTCGCGGCTATGACCAACCGCATTCACCTCGGACTGGATTTGCGGGGCGGCACTCACTTGATCCTGCAGGTGCAGGTCAATGACGCGGTCAACATCGATTCCGATAACGCCGTCGAAATCCTCAAAGAGCAGCTAAACAAGCGCAAGATCGCGTTCGCGGATATTTCCAAGCCTGATCCGCAGAACAGTCCCGACAGAGTCGTGCTGAAGGGTGTCCCGCCGGAGGGACGAAAAGATCTGCTGGATATCGTCTCCGAGCGGTTGCCAGAGTACAACCTGAGTTCGGGAGCGGAGAACAGCTTCGCCCTGACCATGAAGCCGCAGATGCTCTCCGACTTGAAGAACAAAGCGGTGACGCAGGCGATCGAAACCATCCGCAACCGCATCGACGCGCTGGGGGTGAGCGAACCTACCATCCAGGAGCACGGCCTGGGACAGTACCAGATTCTTGTGCAATTGCCCGGCGTCGACGATCCCGGCCGGGTGAAGGACATCATGCAGTCCACGGCCATGCTTGAGATCAAGCAGGTTTTAGGCGGACCGTATCCGAGCGAACAGGCTGCGTTACAGGATAAGGGAGGAGTTTTACCGGCGGATGCAATTCTTCTGCCGGGGCACGCGGCTCCTGGAGCTCCCTCAGATCAACAGGCCTGGTATCTGGTGTCGCGAGTCTCCGCCGTGAGAGGGAAAGACTTGCGGGACGCACAGCCCAGCACCGACCAGAATGGACAGCCGAACGTACGCTTCCAGCTTACGGGTGAGGGCGGGCAGCGCTTCTACAACTTCACTTCCGCGCACGTGGGCGAGAGTCTGGGCGTGGTGCTCGACGGCAAAGTGCAGGAAGTCGCAAACATCAAGGAAGCCATTCGCGACAACGGCGAAATCAGCGGCGGCAGCATGAATCAGCAGCAGTCCAAGGATTTGTCCATGATCTTGCGCTCCGGCGCGCTGCCTGCCGGAATTAAATATCTCGAAGAGCGCACGGTCGGGCCGTCGCTCGGCACCGATTCGATACGACACGGCATAAATGCGGCAATCATCGGCATGCTCGTTGTGCTGATTTTCATGCTCATCTATTACCGTGCCGCCGGTATCAACGCCGATATTGCTCTCCTTCTGAATCTTGTCATCCTGCTCGGCTTCATGGGCTACGTCGGCGCGGTGTTGACCCTGCCGGGAATTGCCGGAGTGATTCTCACCGTTGGTATGGGCGTCGACTCCAATGTGCTGATCTTCGAGCGCATCCGGGAAGAGCTGCGAAATGGCAAGACTCCGCCGTCGGCGGTGGATCAGGGTTTTGGCCACGCCTGGGTGACGATCGTTGACACACACGTCACGACCATCGTCTCAGCGGCAATTCTGTTCATCTTCGGAACTGGCCCGGTGCAGGGATTTGCGGTCACGCTCGTGTTTGGTTTGATCGCGAACGTGTTTACGGCAGTATTTGTTTCGCGCACCATTTTCGACTGGATATTAAGCCGCAAGGAGCGCGGGGAAGCGTTGAGCATTTAGGGGAATTAGAAAACGGCGTTGTCATTCCGAAGCGCGGCTGTATCGCGCGAGGAATCTGCTTCTCGGCGGCAGGCCAACAGCGGGTTCCTCGCTTTGCTCGGAATGACAAGCGATTAGTAGAGGTTACTAAAATAAGGGGTCATCCTGGTGGAGTTTTTTCGCAATACAAATATCGATTTCTTAGGCAAGAAATGGTACTTCCTCGCTTTTTCACTGGTGTTCAGTGTGGCGGGCGTGCTTTCCATGTTGTTCTGGCACGGCATCCCATACGGCGTGGACTTCCGCGGTGGAACGTTGGTGTATGTGAAGTTCTCGCACACGCCAGATGACAATGCTCTGCGAGCTGCCATGGATCGCGCCGGATTACACAACGCCAAGATCCAGCGCTACGACGTGCCTTCCAACAACGAGGTTCTGATCGACCTCGATGTACAGGAGACCAGTGAGCAGGCACTGGATAAGGGCAAGAGTCAAATTATCAATACGCTTGAGACCAATACTCCCCCGGGGAAGCAAGATCTGAACAATTCCAGCTTTTTGGGGATCAAGAATTATTTGATGGACAAAGATCCGCTGCACTTGGGATCAGATGCTGACCAGAGATATACGCAGCAGGCACAAGCGATTGTGGATACGCGTGATAAAGTGCTGGGCGGTGTGCTGAGTTCATTTGATCAGCTCAAAGGTCCGGTCGATCCCGCAGTGGTGGCGTCTTTGTCGGACGGCTATTTTCTTTCGGATTTCGGAGTGCGCAACGTCGAGATCGTCGGGCCCCAGGTGGGCGCCCAGTTGCGCAAGCAGGCTCTATTGGCGACAGCGTATTCGCTGGCGGGGATGCTGATCTACCTGGGCTTCCGGTTTGAATGGATCTACGGCATCGCGGCCGTGGTCACTGTCTTTCACGACACACTCATCACGGTGGGTGCATTTTCGCTGCTCAATAAAGATATTTCCCTGACCGTGATCGCCGCCATCCTCACCTTGATTGGTTACTCTAATAACGACACGATCGTGGTGTTTGACCGCATCCGCGAAAACATTAAACTCATGCGGCGCGAGAAGCTGTCCGAGATCGTCAACCGGAGCATTAATCAGACCTTAAGTCGAACCATCTTGACAGCAGGATTAACCTTCATTACCGTACTCGCACTCTATATGTTCGGCGGCGAAGTGCTTCGTGGCTTCAGCCTCGCGCTTGTCATCGGCATCTTGATTGGGACCTATTCGTCGATTGCCATCGCGGCCCCGATTCTGGTCGCTTACCAGGATTGGCGTATCAACAACAAGAGTAAGCCAAGTGGCCGCAACGCCCGTCCAGGACAGGTAATGGCCCGATAGCAGTGCGGACGATTTTGTGTTAAGCGTGTGTTTGTAGAGAGTTGACGGTGCCTGGCAAGCTCTTGACGGCATTCTGTGGCGCCGCCGAGTCAGGCCGCTGAATTTGGGAGCAAAGGGGACGCAGTCGGTGTCTAAGTTTACGTAAGCTCTGACGTAGGAGAAATGTCATGTTTGAAGACAGCCTTCTGGAGTCTGGCGGCAGGCTCAAGACGAAGCGGGGACGAACGACCACCTTCGCGATTATTCTTGAGATTGGGTTGATCGGCCTTATGGTCCTGATGCCCCTCATCTTCACCGAAGCCCTGCCGAAGCAACAACTTATGACCTTTTTGGTGGCCCCTCCACCGCCACCCCCGCCACCACCCCCCGCCGCCGCTCCGGTAAAGATCGTCAAGCAGATTCAGACCGATATCGTGAATGGGGCTTTGCGCACCCCGACCAAGATTCCTCAAAAGATTCAGATGATCAAGGAAGATGAGGCCCCACCGCCGTCGATGGCAACGGCTGGCGTCGTGGGAGGCGTTCCGGGAGGAATTCCGGGTGGCCAGATGGGCGGCGTAATTGGCGGCATTATTAGTTCCACGCCAGTGGCCGTGCCTAAGGTCGCGACCCCGCAGCGTGTCCGCGTATCACAGGGCGTCTCGGCGGGCCTTTTGGTCCGGCGGGTTAACCCCAACTATCCACCGCTCGCCCGGCAGGCCCGCATTCAGGGTCAGGTTGTGCTGAGGGCCGTGATCAGCAAAGACGGTTCGATTGAAAACCTTACGCTGGTGAGTGGGCATCCAATGCTGGCTCCAGCGGCTATAGACGCCGTGAAGCAGTGGAAGTACAAACCTTATCTCCTCAATGGCGAACCGGTCGAGGTGGATACGGAAGTGTTGGTCAACTTTACCCTGTCCGGAGGCTAGTCCGGCGGGAATTGAAGCAAAAGAAAGTAGCGTCAGGAAGTGGAAGTGTTGCCTGTATGGCATCCCCCTTCCCACCTAAAAATGGTGGCCGGGAGAGAACCCTTTAAACTCTTACAGGGTTGCGGTCGCCGTACTTTCGTTTCAGGAAAACGGTTGCAGAGCAGCACGAACAACTTTGTGTCCATCACGCTTTGCAACGCCTACAGATCTCGCATCAAAGTCTAAGAAGGCTTAAGGAGGGAAGCAACTCATGTTCGTAGCTAACTTCGCAGGAGCAATTCTCAGTCAAGTACCTCGGGTCGCCGCCTGGATTGTGCAGGAGGGCGGTGCGGTGGGATGGGATCCGATTTCGCTATGGAAGCAGATGGGTATCATCGCGAAGATCGTGGTCGTCATCCTGTTCATTATGTCGGGCTGGTCGATCGGGGTCATGATCGATCGCGCCATGGCATACAACGCGGCTCGCAAGCAGTCTCGCGCCTTTGCTCCGGCGGTTGC
Source organism: uncultured Acidobacteriota bacterium (assembly GCA_963717205.1). Lineage (GTDB taxonomy): Bacteria > Acidobacteriota > Terriglobia > Terriglobales > Acidobacteriaceae > Sulfotelmatobacter. The sequence goes on from CAVQVP010000007.1 coordinate 803,661, forward strand.
CGGAGCCCTGCGCGACGGCCGCATCGACGAGGCCATCAAGGTTGCCGAGCGCAACAAGAAGAGCCATCTGGCCAAGGTTGTCACCGCCGGCCTCATGGAATTCAAAGCTCACCAGGATAGCCCCGGCGCCATCCCCGGCGAGACCATTGAAGCTTCCAAGCGCGCTCTGGAGCGCACCGAAGCCATCGTCCACGCCGAACTGAAGCGCGGCTTGGGCGGCCTGGCTACCATCGGTTCGACGGCCCCATTCGTGGGCTTGTTCGGCACGGTGATGGGCATTCTGAACGCCTTCAAAGGTATTTCCGAGCAGAAGGCTACCGGTCTGGGCGCGGTCGCGGGCGGTATTTCTGAGGCGCTGGTAACCACGGCCTTCGGGCTGCTGGTCGCCATTCCTGCCGTCATGATGTTCAACTACCTCACCGGCCGCGTGGAAGCCTTCGATGTGGAGATGGACAACTCGTCAAGCGAGCTGATCGACTACTTCCTGAAGCGCCGGGACGTTCGCCGCTCCTAGTAATTCGGGCTGGAAGTCCGTTATGAGTTGCGGTCCGGCGCTGGGAGCTTTCCAGCGCCGGCCTTCCCAATCGCAAGAGTGTTACTGGGAACTGGCGACTGTTTTATGGGAGAGATCAAGTTATGGCATTAGCCAAGCGAAACGAAGGGGCCAAAGTAAACTCTGACATCAACGTTACGCCCATGGTGGACGTAATGCTGGTGCTGCTGATCATCTTCATGGTGATCACGCCCATGTTGCAGAAGGGTATCAGCGTGGACATGGCCAAAGTAAACAATCCGACCCCGATGCAGGACGCGGACAAAGAAGACGCGCTGCTGGTCTCGGTGATGCGCGACGGAACCGTCTATTTCGGCGCCGACAAGATCGCGCCGGATAGTCTAACGGGCAAGGTGAAGGACCGCCTGACCAATCGCACCGACAAGCGAGTTTACGTGAAAGCTGATGCTCGCGCCCACTTTGGCAATGTGGTTCAAGTAGTGGACGGAGTGCGCGCAGCGGGCGTTGACGATCTGGGCTTGCTCACCGAGCAGAGAAAGAGCACTCCGAGCGCGCCGCCTGCCGCTCCTGGAACGGGTGGGCAGTAGCATTCGGTAAAAGAACTAAAAGAACTTCAGAGGAGATCGACCATGAGTATGGCAATGGGCTCGGGCGGGGGCCAAAGCGCAAATATTAACGTTACTCCGCTCATTGACGTGCTGCTGGTGTTGCTCATCATTTTCATGGTGATCACGCCCCTGACGCCCAAAGGTCTGGATGCGCTGGTCCCCCAGCCACCTCCGCCGAACGCGCCCAAAAACAACACGCCCGACCGCACCATCGTCGTGCAGTTGATCGATCGCGGCGCCGGCCAGGATCCCGGCCTCAAGATCAACCAGGAAGACGCCACGTGGGATAACCTGCAAGGTCGTCTCGCCGATATCTACAAGACCCGCGCCGAGAAAGTCATGTTCGTGAAGGGCGACGATGCGATTCCCTTCGCTGACGTTGCCAACGTGATTGACATCGCGCATGCTGCTGGAGTAGACAAGGTTGGTCTGATTACCGCGAAGATCGAGGCAGGCGGCTAAAACCTACGCTTAAGCTGGGATGTTGCTGTGGCGCGGGCACTCCTGCCCGCGTGCATGCGGTGCCAAAGAGTCTCGTGGGCAAGAATGCCTGCGGCAGACGGCCAGTTTCTGCCCGCTGGACGCTTGTCAACTTACAGTCTTTGGGCCTAGGATGCTGTGGCAAGGGAGACTTATACCGCAATGAATAAATCCATCCGTCTGCTCACATTGGCGGCCGCTTTGTTTGCCCTGTTATCTTCGGTGGGCTGTAGCAAGCTGCGCGCCCGCGACCAACTCAACAAAGGCGTGACGGCGTACAAGAACGCCAAATACGAAGAGGCCATCGACCACTTCCAACAGGCCGTCGCCCTGGATCCCAGTTTAATCAATGCCAAGATGTATCTGGCCACGGCCTTCGCCCAGCAATACATTCCTGGAGCCGATACTCCGGATAACAACAAAATGGCGGAACAGGCTATCGAACAATACCAGCGCGTTCTCGAGATGAATGCCGCGCGCGATCAGAAAGTAAACTCCGCCAAGGGAATCGCGTATCTGTACTTGAACATGAAGAAGTTCGACCAGGCCAAGAAATATTACCGGATGGCGGGTGATCTCGATCCCAACGATCCCGAACCGTACTACTCGGTGGGCGTTATCGATTGGACGGCCTGCTACCAGCCCCGCATGGAAGAGCGCGCCAAACTCGGCATGAAGCCGGACGAGAACCTGAATTCGAAGAACAAAGATCAGAAAAAAGTTTGTTCCGAGTTGAAGGCGAAAAACGAGCCGCTCATCACGGAAGGCATCGACAGCCTGAACAAGGCGATCCAACTTCGCCCTGACTACGATGATGCCATGGCGTATCTAAACCTGATGTACCGCGAGAAGGCGGACGTAGAATGCGACGACCTCGCCGCCCGCCAGGAAGATTTGAAAACTGCCGATCACTGGGTTGACCAGACCTTGCTCACCAAGAAGGCCAAAGCCGAAAAGCAGCCCGGACAGCAGGGTATCACCATGGACCAGCCGAAATAGGTCGATCAGCAGAATTAAATCGATCAGTCGAATTAAACAATCCGGAAGCCCAGTCGTTCAAATGCCTCTCCACATCGCCTGCGTAGAGGCATTTCTCCCTCTAGACAAAATGTAAGCCGTGCTAGTCAGGCGCAGGCTCCGTCGCTCGTCAGCGCCATCCAAACCGGGAGTACCGCGCCGCAGCAATCGCCGTAACTCGGCTGGCGGCTTGCCCCGTGACACACGGTATTCGAAGTTAACCGGGCGCGGGAATGAAGTGCCCCCGTTTGCTGTAGCAATCCCAATGAAGGCCGCATCTTTGCTCTCGGAGCGAAGGTGCAGAATCGAAATGATATCATGCGAAGAACGGCTCACAATTTCAGCGGGGTTTCGCGTGATTAGTGCAGCATCAGCGGGGACATCGCAGGGTAACGCCGCATTTCCAGCGGGTGAGCGGTGGGCCGGATGCGTGTCTATAATTGTGCCCGTCTACAACGAGGTGGCGCACCTGGATGAGCTTTTGCACGCTATCCAGGCGTCGCCCGTCAGAAAAGAGATCATCATTGTCGACGATGGTTCTACCGACGGCACGCGAGAGAAGCTCGAAGCTATGCCGCCTGCAAACGATGTTACCGTCGTCTTCCATCAAAAGAATTGTGGCAAAGGGGCGGCTATTCGTACCGCGCTCCAATATGCTCAGGGCGAATATGTCCTGATTCAAGATTCGGATCTGGAATACGACCCTCAGGATTATCCCGCTCTTTTGCGACCACTCGAGGGGCGCGAGGCGAACGTGGTCTACGGCGTGCGTCCGGATCGGCCTGAGCGTGGCCTTCGGTTTTTCCTGGGCGCGAAGCTTTTAACACATCTCACAAATTTGCTTTACGGCGCGGGCATTCACGATGAGGCGACGTGTTACAAGGTCTTCCGGCGATCGCTGATCGCGCAAATTGATTTGCGATGCCAGCGCTTCGAGTTCTGCCCGGAAGTGACTGCGAAGCTTTGCCGCATGGGGGAGAGAATTTCGGAAGTACCGATTTCCTACACGCCGCGCTCCTCGGGCGAGGGCAAGAAAATTCGCTACGCAGACGGTTGGTTGGCTATTTGGACTCTCTTCCGTTACCGCTTCAGTCGCCGCCCGGGGAATCCTGGCTCTGGGGCAGCACAACCGCGCGCGCCTTTCGCCGTGAGTTTCTCCCGACTGCCGCCGAACTGAGAAAGCGCAAACTTCCCCTGGCTTACGATGGCGAACACAGCGTTTCCCTACGTAATCGTGTACTCTGAACAGCGCGTTCGTAAATCGCCGATCGCGGTTCGATCACGATCGATGGTTGCTCCGTGTTAAGTACGTCGAAGAAAGTCATGTTCAAGAAAATTCTGATAGCCAACCGCGGTGAGATCGCCGTGCGCGTGCTGCGCGCTTGCCACGAGATGGGAATCCCGGCGGTGGTAGTCTACTCCGACGTGGATCGTGCTGCGCTGCATGTACGCAAGGCCGATGAGGCTTATCCTATCGGTGCAGCGGCGGCGTCTGAGTCTTATCTCAATATCGACAAAATTCTCGACGTCGCCCGGCGATCCGGCGCCGACGCCATCCATCCCGGCTACGGCTTCCTATCCGAGAACGCGAAATTTGCCCAGGCCTGCGCCGACGCTGGAGTGAAATTCATCGGACCGACTGCGGCGGCCATGGAAGCCATGGGATCGAAGACGCGCGCCCGCCAGGCCATGGAGAAGGTCGGCGTACCCTTCGTGCCAGGCACGTCGCGAGGCGTGGAGTCGCCCGAGCAGGCCGAGCAGGTGGCCGCAAGAATCGGCTATCCGGTGATGCTGAAAGCTGCTGCGGGCGGCGGAGGCAAAGGCATGCGGCACGTGCATACTCCCGATCAACTCAAGTCCGCGTTGGAGGCGGCTCGCAGCGAGGCTGAACGCTCGTTCGGCGACAGCGAAGTCTACATCGAGAAGGCGATCATCAATCCGAGGCACATCGAGATGCAAGTTCTCGCCGACGAACACGGTGATACTGTCTACCTCGGCGAACGCGAGTGCTCGCTGCAGCGCCGCCATCAGAAGGTGCTGGAAGAAGCGCCTTCGCCGATCGTCGATGCCGACATGCGACGCCGCATGGGGGAAGTCGCGGTTCGCGTCGCGCAGGCGGCGGCCTATACCAATGCAGGTACAGTTGAGTTCCTGGTCGATCAAGAAAGCAATTTTTATTTCCTCGAGATGAACACGCGCTTGCAGGTGGAGCATCCGGTAACCGAGTTGATCACCGGTCTTGATCTCGTGCATCTGCAGATTCGCATCGCGGCAGGCGAGAAATTGCCTTTCAAGCAGGACGATGTCCGAATTCGGGGACATGCCATCGAGTGCCGCATTTACGCGGAAGATCCCGATAACAATTATTTTCCCAGCCCCGGCAGAATTACTTTGCTGCTGGCACCTTCCGGACCCGGTATCCGACGCGACAGCGGTATGTACGAAGGCTGGAACGTTCCCATGGATTACGATCCGCTGCTGGCCAAGCTGATCGGTTACGGCACGGACCGTGACCAAGCGATCGCGCGGCTGACCCGCGCTCTCGGCGAATACTTTGTTGGCGGGATCAAGACAAACATCTCGTTATTTCGCCGTATTTTGCGCGATCCGGATTTCCGCGCCGCCAAGCTTGATACTGGATTCCTCGACCGAATGCTGAAGCGGCCTGAAGATCGGTCAGTCGATTCAAAATCGGCGGAGGTAGCAGCTATCGCCGCCGGCATGTTCGCTGTTCTCGGTGCAACTCCGTCCGAAGCATCGAACGGCACGGCTGGCGCTGCTGCGCGTGTTGAAAATGCAAATTCGAATTGGAAGACGACCAGCCGGCGTGAAGCGTTGCGTTGACGAAGACGAATTCGGATTCGAACCAACTGGAAACTGGCCGCTGACAACTGCTTCTCATGTTCTGTGATCATGCTCTACGAGATAACCATCGACGGCAAGAGTTACCGGCTTGACCTCAACCGCGTCGACGGCCGTTGGCTTTGTCGCCTCGATGGACGGGAGTTGGAGGTTGACGCGATTCTTGCTCGCCCCGATGTGCTTTCCCTTCGCATCGGGAACCAGGCCTATGAGATCAAGTCGGAGCATGTCGCGAATGATTTGCATTTGTGGGTGGGCAGTAAGCGCTTCGCCGTGGAGATCCGCGATCCGCGCTCTTTGCGGGGCCGCATTCGCGGCGGCGACGATCAGGGTCCCAAGAAGATAACTGCACCCATGCCCGGCAAGGTTGTGCGCTTGCTGGTCCGCGAAGGAGACGAAGTGGAACCGGGCACCGAGGTTGCGGTAGTCGAGGCAATGAAGATGCAGAACGAGATTAAGTCGCCGAAAAAGGGGAGGGTTCAGAAGATTCTAGTCGGCGAGGGCGCTACTGTGAACGCGGGCGACGTGCTGGCAATCGTCGAATGATCCAAACTTTACTTCGCCTGCCCGTTGCTATCCAGTACCTTCTTCGCATAGTAATTCTCCACCCTGGCGGAGTCGCGCAATACTTCGTAGTAAGCGGCCTTCAGCAGTTGCTCACGGCGGTCGTGAAGTTGCGAGCGAATGGCTTGCTGGACGCGCGGATCAGACAAATCGCGCTGGCCGGAGGGTTCCTTCGCGATCAGCTTCACCACGCGAAAACCCGCTACCTGCTTCGTTGATGGGTTCACCACCGAGATGATCGGGCTATACTGCCCTGGCTTCAGCTTGAGCACCAAGTCTCGCGTGCCGGGATCGGTGTTCCGCAACGAGGATTCTGGAATCGTTCCCAGGTCTCCGCCGTTGCCGGAAGTTTCCGGATCCTCCGAGTAATTCATCGCCAGGGTTGCGAAGTCGTCGCCGCTGTCCAGCCGATTGGTAATCATCTGAATTTTCTTACGGGCGTCGGCTTCGTTCTGTGCCTTGTTGTTCTGGTTATGCACCTGCGGATTCGGCGTAGGAGTCACGAAGATCTGCGCCAGGTGATATTGCGGCTCGATGAGATTGAATTCGGACTTGTGCGCGGCGAAATAGTCAGTGATGTCCTGGTCGGTCACATTGATCTTTGAGGAGACTTCCTTGTTCATCACCTTGTCCACAGTGATGGAGCGGCGGATGTCGCGTTTGAAGTCGTCCAGAGTAATCTTTTTCTCCTGCAACCGTTTATCGAACTCCTCCTGCGTGTAGGGAGATTTGATCTCGTTGAGCTTGCGGTCAACTTCTTCCTCTGTGGCCAACAAACCGAGTTTCTCCGCCCGCCGCATTACCATCTCGTCGTCGATCATCTGGCGCAGAATGTTCAGGCGGAGAATCGTAGCTTGTTCCCCGACGGGGGCTTGCTGAGCGCTGGCCACCTGATTGTCGTAGTATTTGTCGACATCGGAGCGGAAAATCTTGCGGCCATCTACGGTCGCCATCACGTCGCCGCTCACTTGGGACTTACATCCCAGCAGAGTCGCCAGCAGGCTGGCTGCGGCCAATAGGACTGCGAGCCGGCCGGCGTTTATATTTCTTTTCAAAGAATTTCCCCCACACTCACGGTCTGAGCAGAATTCGGAACCTGCTGCGGGTCTAAACCTACCCTTACTTTGCCGATATCACTTTGAGGCCGGGGCCGCGGCGGTGGCCGTATGCTCGGGCACGGGCAAATTGGCATCCTTCAGCGCGCGATCCAGTGCAGCACGTAATTCGCTGATGGGCACAGCGCCGTCGACCTTTTCTCCATTGATGAATAATGTCGGAGTCGCTTCCACGCCCAGTCCATCAGCCTCTTTCATCGACGCCTTCACCGCACTCTCATCTTGCGCTTTAACGCAGGACTGCAGCTTTACGACGTCGAGATTGTGCTTCTGACCCTGCAGCATAGTGAGCCGGTCGAGTGCTTCCAGCCGCGCGGGCGGTGTTTTTTCGTTGCTCACATCGTGCGGGTTGGCGTGAATATAGTCTGCAAAATCCCAGTAAGCATCGCCGTTCTGCGCCGCAAGGCAGTTGGCGTCGACCGCTGCATGGATTGCCCACGGATGAATTTCCGACAGCGGGTAATCCTTGTAAATAAAAGTGACGCGGTCGCCATACTCCTTGAGCAGCCCCGGAAATAGAGTCTGATGCATGCGCGCGCAGAACGGGCATTCTAAATCGTCAAAATTCACCACCACAACCTTGGATGCCTTCGCCCCGCGGGTAGGCCGTCCGTTCACGTCGATCTTACTCATTGTCTCGGCGAAGGGATCCTTGTTCAGGTCGAATTTGGTCAGGCGCATCATCGCCGAGCGATCTTTGGAAACCAGAAAGGTAAGATCCTGTTTTTTCCCGTCGTTTTCGACGGTTACGGTTACCGACTCGTAGTTCGGAAAGTCCACACTTGGGGAAGGCGTTCCCACCAGCACTTTCACCTCGGGAGGGATTTTATAGTAGGAGCGTACGTGCCGTTCGACCTTCTTCGCCAATTCAGAGGAGGTTGATTGGGCCACACAGCCCAGGCAAATCACGAGAAGTAGGACAAGAGAACGCCGAATTAGAATCACCGAGAACCGCCTGAACATTACGATTTGAGTGTTGATTATCTCATAAACGAAGGACGGCTCGAAAAAGTCGCGCGCGGGAAACAGCTTAGAAACGAACTCACTAGACGATTGGCTACTTAACCCATCCGCCGAGATAATTGCTCCGCAGGAAGCAATACATTCATCGATCCGGACCGAAAACCTTCCAGATCGAGGGTCACGAACTTGAAGCCAAGCGTCTTGAATATTCTGGTGAACTCGGACGCCATGCCAAGGTCGAGCGCCCGTTCCAATTCCTCTCCAGCAATTTCAATGCGGACGATCTCTCCATGGTGCCGCACCCGGAATTGGCGGAAGCCCAGCAGCCGCAATGCGTCTTCGCCTTTCTCCACCATATCGAGCGCCTCTCGCGTAACCGGTCGGCCGTACTCGATCCGCGATGATAAGCAGGCCGAGGCCGGCTTATTCCATATGCGCAGGCTTGCATTCCGCGCGAGCGTCCGAATTTCTTCTTTGCCAAGCCCGGCGTCGAGCAACGGAGCCACAACCTGGTGCGCGCTCGCCGCCCTCTGTCCGGGCCGCCAATCGCCCTTGTCATCGAAGTTGACTCCATAGGCGATGGCATCGAAACCCTTCGAAGCGCGCAATTCTTCCATCAGTGTGAATAGTTCATCTTTGCAAAAGAAGCAGCGCTGCGCATCGTTGCGCACGTACTCTGGGCGATCGAGTTCGGATGTGGCAATCACTTCCAGAGGGATGGTTTGCTCCCTCGCAAAGGCAATCGCGTCGGCAAGCTGGGTGCGCGCCAGGCTGGCGGAATCGGCAATTATCGCGACCATGTCGTTTCCCAATGCCTGATGCGCAGCCCACGCGAGGTATGCGGAATCCACACCGCCGGAATAGGCGACAAGGGTTCTTCCCAGTTCTCGCAGGCGGGATTGCAGCGATGAGGCCTTGGCTTCGAGGTCCATTTTTCCGCTACCTGTTGGTATGTTAGCAGGCCTCGTGAGGTTGCATGACCCCGTAGCAATTTAGGCAGACCTCAGTAAAGCCGCTGCTGCGGGCGCAGGCTGCCGAAACCGCCAATATTTGCCAGAGTGAAGGTGAAGCGCAGTAGATTCTCGTTCCGCACATTCGCCACGGTGTAACTTTGATATTCCACCGTCATTCCGCAGCAGTTCCAGTTGTAAGTGGTTTGCGCGTTGATGAACTGCAACTGCTTGCTCTCCGCATCAAAACCGAAGCTGGTAGCGCCACTGAAGCCGCGTTTATTCAGGCTGCCGTATCCCAGGGCCACGCGAAACTGGTTGAACGTCTCGGGCTGCGCCGTAGTGGATGGCGAGGTTCCAGTCTGAACTGGAATTTGCAAAAATGCGTCGCCACCGCCGATCGTCACCTGGCCGATGTGGTAATTGGCCAGCAGAGTACTGGCATTGGTGGTGTTGCTTTGGAAGTCGTAATCGAGATCCCACTCGGCGTCAGTGCGCGAACTGGTTTCCACGCGTAATCGCGAGACCAGAGGCGAAAGATGCCGCGCCTCAGTTAGAAACGCGATGCCCGTGAGGTCGACAGTGTTAGTGAACACATTGCGTTGGCCCGCAATTAACGCTCCCCCAAACGTGGGATCGAGGAAGTATTTCTGCGCCAGTTCCCAGGTCACGATTTCGCGTGCGGAGGTTCCAGGCTGGCAAGGAGCATTTGCCAAGGGGTTCACATGCTGCCACGGGATGGCTGATTCCGGCACGGGGCCACCCACGGTGAGAGCCCTCATGATGGTGTCGCAATCCTCGGGCTTGCCCGAAGTGCGCTTGGCATAAAGCCGCGTCACAAAGCCATATTCGACTTCGTTCGTATCGGTGAGAATGTCGCGCTCGTCGAATTTCAAAATACTCGGGTAATTGTTCACGCCGGTGACATAGCGGTAGATCACCCGCGGTTCAATCACATGCTTCCACTTTCGTCCCACGAATTCTTTGTCGAAGATGCGCTCCAGCGTGGGCGGCCGCAGCTCGACGGTTGTCTCCAGCGCCTGCCGGTTCGTGGGATCGCTGACCGCCGTCCCGGGATTCTGTCCGCTCTCGCCCACCAGCCTTTGCGTGTAATAAGTTTCATGCAACGTCAACTCCGGACGCACAGACCATCCCCGGAACAATAACGGCAAAGAAATCTGCGGATTCAGGTCGAATCGTCCGACCAGGTTTGCAGTACGGAACGGCGGTATGCAAGACTGCGTCGAGCCTACCGTCGAACACTGCTGAGGCTCGCTGCGGGAAAGACCCGCCGCCGATGCGTCGAACGACCAATCGAACGGCGTGTGCCACAGAGGCCGGTCGACGCTTGATGTGTCGACGCTTGGTGCGTGCAGAATGGTGATCACTTGACCCGGAGTCGTGCTGAGGAAATTCTGATAGCGCTCTGCAAACCCATTGAGGCTGAAACCATCCGCGGACTTTGAGAGAAAACCTTGCGACTTCACCTCCGAATACACGGCCTGACTGAAAACTTCGTTGAAGGCCAAACGGAAAACAAATGAACTCAAGTAATCGATGTTGGTCACAGCGCGAAAACCGTCGAGGTTTCCGGCAGAGTTGAGGCGCACATTTTCTCCGCCTTCTTTGAGCGGCGGTGAGCCGATGCCGCGGTCGATTACTCCAAAATAGTTCAGGTCCACATACGAAGTCTCGCTGGGGCGCACTCGCAACTCCCCCCGCTGCGACCAACCGCGCAGGGACATGTACTCGGCGCCAAGGGTGGCATCCATCATGCGATTGATGGCCCAATAGTAAGCATCGGCTACCGTGTAGCCGTATGTGGAAGAGTGGCCTACCGAGGGCATGAGAAACCCCGATTGCCTGGATTCTTTCTCCACGGGATGCGTCGCGAACGGAAAATAGAGGATCGGTAGCCCATGCAACTCGAACGTGCTGCGGTAAATTTTGGCGTTGCCGCCCACATCCACCATCACCTTGCGCGCGTCGAATTGCCAGTTAGGATGCGGCAACTCGCAGGTTGTAATGGTGCCGTCATAGACGAGGTAGTGATCTGAACTTGTTTTCTCGACGAGTTTTCCGGTAAAGGCGAAGGGAGCAGTCGATGTCAAGATCACGCGGTTGGCGTGAAAGCGCAAGCCAGTCGTCCCCGTCACATCGTAGAACTTTCCAGTTTCGAGCTCCAGATTGTAAGTTCCGTGCGAGGCGCGAATGTGGTCGTCATTGGGGCCGCCGTCGAGCGCGAAGTGTCCCTGCGCGGTGGCTTCTTTCGTGTCGGAGTTGTAGGCGGCTTCGTCCGCCCGCAGAATGTAACTTCCGTAATAGATTTCGACGGCTCCATGCAATTTGTAGATCGCGCCCTGCTCTTCCTGCTGAATGGCGCAAATCGTTTCAACGTCTCCTTTTTCTTTCTGGGCCGCGGCCGCACGGGCGCAAGGGGTTTCCTTAACTTCCGGTTTTTTCGACGTCGCTTCCGCGTGCTGCACCTGCGCAGCAGTGCCGGAGGGCGGCAACTGGCTGGTAACTAATGACGGGACGAGAAGCAGGTGACAAAGCACCGCCGCCGTGATAAGGATTCTTTTGCGACTCATCGGAACAAGATCATCGGAACCGGTTCGTCCGGACGCAAAAGGAAGCGCTCGGAGTTTGTCTACGTGAGCAGTCGTCGTGAACTTAGCACGGCTGTGGCTTGCGAGGCAAAGCCGTTAAAGCCCTTGGATTCCACAGGAGTCTTAATGGTTATCCGCCGGGAATATCCGGGATGGTGATCGATTCGTCCCGATGTTGAAAGTCCGGCGAAGATTGTGATTCATGTCCTGTCCGATTTGTGGTGCCATCTGCCGCTGCTCAACGAACGTAGAATCCGCAGCCTTGCCGCGCTGGCTGCCCGACATCGATTCGGATGTTGCGATAGCGCATCCCAGGATCGAAGAGCCGGCCACGAAATCGCCGGCACTGTCTTCGGCAACGGAAACCTGCGAGGCCGGGACGAGCCAAGAGTGTGCGACAGAGGATTCTACGGCTTGGCGCCAGGAAGTTGCAGCGCGGCTAAGCCGTTATAATTCCCGGCGCAAGCCGCGTCCGCCGCGCTATCCCTCTCTCCGTTTGCGCTTCGAGGATGCCGACCGAGTTCGTGCGGCGGGTGACAACTCGGCAGAGTCCGTGGTTTTTCCGCAGAGTACGAGCGCATTGGCCTTAAACGAATTCGCCATTAGAGCCGATGATTCTCCCGATCCAATCACGGTGACGGCTGTGCCAGAGGTCGATGCTCTGCACGCGACTGCGCCATTCCCCCCCCCGCCAGGACCGCAGCAAGCGGCTCTCACCACGCCTGTAACCTCAGCCCCGACAACGGCAAAGATTATTGAGTTCCCGCGTTCTTGGACTCCCGCTCCACCGCCTATCGACGAACTGGCGGAGCCAGTCATAACCCGTCCTCGCATCCTCGAAGCCCCGGAAGTTGTTCCCCCGCCGCCGGCCTTGGGCGGAATCACAATTGAGCCAGTCCAACAATCTGAGTTGGAGAAACGTCCGGGCATCGATATCCCGCTGCAGAGCGCGCCTCTGGGGCGGCGCATTCTCTCTGCCGTGATCGACAATGTCATCATTGCGGCGGCCTGTCTTCTGTTCGGGTTCATCTTCTGGAAGATGACTGCACTCCGTCCACCGCAAGTCCAGATTGTGGGGATTGCCGTCGGCGTAGCTGGCCTATTCTGGGCAGCTTATCAATACCTCTTGCTGGTTTATTCCGGCACCACGCCCGGGCTTCGTCTAGCCCGCCTGGAACTGGCCCGCTTCGATGGGAGTCGCACGGGACGCCGGCTGCGCCGCTGGCGTGTGCTGGCATCCTTTCTTTCCGCCGTTTCTCTCGGCATGGGATACGCCTGGGTTTTTCTCGACGAAGATGCCCTCTGCTGGCACGACCGCATCACCCACACGTATCTCGCGCCGAAGAAGTGAAAAGCCTTTGTCCTTCCCGGTCATCCTGAGGTAGCCGTCTTTCAGGGGGAGGGCAGGACCGCGCGCGCAGCCGGGACGCTTCCAAACTGGGCACTGATCTAAATGTTAGGTCAGCACCCCAAACTGCGCATATGCCCCGTCCAGCCTTCCCTGTGCTATCTTCAGAGATTGTTTTCAGATTGGGTTCGCGCATTCATTTTAAATAATGCCTACATCGGTGGAAGGTTCCAAACCGGCCATAAAGGTCTTCGTCGCCACCACGGTGATGTTGACCTTCATCTCGTTCTGGCGGGCTTCCGCGATCGTCCTCTCCGACCTGGCATCTTCCGCTTACTACGCTGGAGGCGACGCCGAAAAAGTCATCGGCAAAAGCGCCCCCTGGTTCATCTTGGCGGTCATGCTGTTCAGCTACGCGGTCCGGGCACTCTACATCGAGTCCAGCAGCATGTTCGTACGTGGCGGCGTGTACCGCGTCGTGAAAGAAGCGATGGGCGGAACGCTGGCCAAGTTTTCCGTCTCGGCCCTGCTTTTTGACTACGTGCTGACCGGGCCGATCAGCGCCGTTTCCGCTGGCCAATACCTCGCCGGTTTTATCAAAGACATTGGAGTGTACCTGCACCGCCCGCTGAATTTTTCCGACGATCACTTCGCCGCGGGCCTGGCCGTTATTGTGGTGGCCTATTTCTGGTGGAAAAATACCCAGGGCATTCACGAATCCAGCCAGAAGGCGCTGCAGATCATGATCATCACCACGGTGATGGTGGTGATTCTGTTGGTCTGGTGCACGATCACGGTTTTGCGCGCTCCGATTCAGTTGCCGCCCAACCCCCTGCATTCCGGCATAATTCCGCTGAACAAGGAATCGCTGGGGTGGCTCAACGGAACCTGGTTCTCGCACATTACCTGGATCATTCTTTTCGTCGGTTTTGGCCACTCCGTGCTGGCCATGAGCGGCGAAGAGACTTTAGCGCAGGTCAACCGCGAGATCGAACATCCTAAGCTGAAGAATCTGGAGAAAACCGGGCTAGTAATTTTCATCTACAGCCTGTTGTTCACCTCACTGGTTTCGTTTTTCGCGGTAATGATCATCCCCGATAAAGTCCGGCCCGACTATTTCGCCAACCTCATCGGCGGCATCGCCATGTACTTGGCCGGCCCGGAGAGCCTCAAGCTGCTTTTTCATGGTTTTGTGGTGCTCGTGGGCGTGCTCATCCTGGCAGGGGCGCAGAATACGTCCATCGTTGGGGCGAATGGGGTTTTGAATCGCGTGGCCGAAGACGGCGTGCTCACCAGTTGGTTTCAGAAGCCGCACAACCGCTACGGCACCAGTTTTCGCATCATCAACTTGATCGTGGGAATGCAGTTGCTCGTCATCTTCCTCAGCTTGGGCAACGTGTATGTGCTGGCCGCGCTCTACGCTTTCGGCGTGATCTGGAGCTTCGCCATGAAGTCGATCGCCGTGCTCGTGCTGCGCTTTACCGAGCCCGGGAACCGCGCCTGGAAGGTGCCGGGCAACTTGCACATCGGCAGGACAGAGTTCCCACTGGGCTTGATCCTCATCTCCGCGGTGCTCTTGATCACCGCCGTGGTGAATCTGTTTACCAAGTACGAAGCCACCATCGCGGGAGTGATTTTCAGCGGCGTCTTCTTCACGATCTTCACGCTCTCTGAGCGCCACGTTGCCAAGGAGCGTCACGGCAAGCCCGAACAGCTCGACCAGTTCCGCGTCTACGGCAATCAGGAACTGGGCAGCGGTGCCATGGGAGTTCGGCAGGGAAATATCCTGGTTGCGGTGCGCGATCCCCGCAATTTGTATTACCTGCGCCATATTCTGGGACACACCGACACAACCAAACAGGATGTGGTGGTGATGAGCGCCCGCCTTTACCATCGCGAGCCGAGCTTCGGCGGCAGCTCAGTGATGGAAGCCAGCCAGGTTTTCGACCACTACGAGCAGGAGCTGTTCACCGCCGCTGTGGCTGTTGCGGAAAAAGAGGGTAAGCCGATTTCGCTGCTGGTGGTCCCCGCGACCGACGTTTTTGATGCCATCATGGTGACGGCGCAGCGCCTCGATTCCACGCGTGTGATCTGTGGATTGTCGAACAAGCTCTCCTCCGACGAGCAAGCCAAATTAACGGGCGATGCCTGGGAGCGCATGCCTGAGCCCCGCCCGCGCCTCTGCCTGGAGGTGTGCGCTCCCGACGGAACAGTGCGCGAGTACGCGATTGGCCCGCACACTCCGAGCCTTCGCCCACAGGACGTCGAGCTTATGCACAAGCTCTGGCTTAACATCACCACGGATCCCAAGTTCGCCAGCGCCCATCACTACCACATCGTGGCGCTTGCGCTCGAAGAATTGCAGCGAGAGTTAAGCACCGACCAACGCGCTCAGCTCCTCGACAAACTCCAGGAGGAAATGCGTCGCTCAAATCCCAATTGAATCCAAATTATGAGGAGGCTTTCATGGCGCGAATCTCTGGCGCTCCTCTCCATCAAGGTGGATTTTTCCGCAGACTGTTCGTGCGGATCGTCTATTCACTCACCCGGCGGAAGGTCGGCCGGGTGGTGATGCCCGTGCAAGTCACGGCCCACCACGCAAAAATCCTCTGGGGATACGGCCAGATGGAACAATCGCTCCAGAGCAGCACGCTGGTTGATGCCAAACTGAAAGTTCTGGTGCAGCTCCGCGTCGCGACCTTGGTGGGGTGTCCGTTTTGAATTGATATCGGCTCTGCCGTGGGCAGGGGGACAGGCATTTCATCCGACCAAATCGCGAATCTGCACAACTACCGCGCGAATCACAACTTCTCTGACATCGAGAGGTTGGCCTTGGAGTATGCGGACGGGACGACGTCAACTCCAGTGAACGTGTCCGATGCGTTATTTGCGCGCCTGCGTGAGAAGTTCAACGAGGCCCAGTTGGTCGAGCTCACGGCCTCCATCGCTTGGGAGAACTACCGCGCCCGCTTCGATCATGCCTTCGGAATTGAAGCGGAGAACTTCAGCGAAGGTACATTCTGTGCCCTTCCGTCTCGGGTGGAAGGGAGCTGATTTTCGCGACGGGAAGATCAGCGGCCCAGTATTGCCTGCAGCGATGTCCTCAGTTCGCGAAAACGAAACGGATAGCCGCTCGAGATCAGCTTGCCGGGTTCGACCTTCTGGCTGCCCAATAGCAACTCCTCGCCCATTTCGCCGAAGATCGTCTTCACCATGAAAGCGGGCAGCGGGAAAATCGCTGGGCGCGAGAGCACGCTGGCCAGCGTCCTGGCGAACTCCCCATTCGTTACCGGTTTCGGCGCGACCATGTTCACCGGCCCCTGCAGCAAATCATTCTTCAGAATGTGATGGATCGCGCCCACCATGTCTTGCACATCAATCCAACTCATCCATTGCCGCCCATCTCCGGTCCGGCCGCCCACGCCCAGCTTGAACGGCAACAACATGGCTCGGAGCGCGCCACCTTTGGGGCTCAGAACAATTCCGGTCCGAAGATGCGCCGTACGGATGTCGGCTTGTACGGCAGGCGTGGTCGCTTCTTCCCATCTCTGGCAAACGTCAGCGAGAAATCCCGCGCCCGGCGCGCTTTCTTCACGCAGCAATTCATCTCCGCGGTTGCCATAATAGCCAATCGCCGACCCGCACACGAAAACCTTGGGCTTCTCTTCGGCGTTCGCCAGAGCGTGCGCTAGATTCATTGTCCCGTCCAGGCGACTGTTGAGAATCCTCGCCTTCTTGGCAACAGTCCATCTTCCAAAAATGCTTTCTCCCGCGAGGTAAATAACGGCGTCGAATCCGGAGACTGCTTGCGGCGAGATCGGCTTCGCTGGATCCCATGCGATCTGGTCTCTGCTGGTGAGCTGACCGCGAACGAGGCGTACCACGAACCATCCACTGGCCCGAAGAGAGGGAAGAAGAGCGGCACCGATCGGCCCGGAGACTCCGCTGACAAGAATTTTAGAATTCATGGCTGCCGATTGTCACTCTACCAGTTCGGGAAGCGGAGCAACAAATTGCAGGTGGATTTGAAGGCTTTTAAAAGAGTGAAATGCTAGGGAAGGGCAGTGCCCGCGAGGTCAGGCGTTTATCGATTAGTTCGAAACGTTAACTTTAGGTTTCATCGATTGGGGTCTCTGTTGCTGGTTTGGCGTGAAATAGCGCACCGTAACGTCGTTTCCAAAGTGTGCGACCTGGCTCGCCTTAGCCGCTCCGTGAGGAGTTGGGGGTTTGTAGATGAAATGACGCACCGTAACATCGTCTCCGATGTATTCGACTTCGTTTTGTCCGACTCGCACCTGCCGAACTCTTGTTCTGGGAAGCGTCGGCCTCTGCCGTGGAGCTGATAGATCTCTGAGCGCTCCCCCAGGCGGCTTGGCCTTAGCAGGTTCGAGGCCCTGAGAGTGCTCGATATCGCCGCTAGATCCGGGGAGAGCCAAAGATCCGGGTAGAGCTGAAGCTCCGGGGGGCGAGGCCGGGCCGCGACCGTGGGCGGCCCAGAAGATTAACCCCAACGCGGCGGTCCCTGCGGCAAAAGCGATAGCGCGACGGCGCTTGTTCCAGTTAACTTCTTGCGCTCGGTGCAACCACGCCTTTGCCCTCGCGACCGGCTGCCTCAATGCCGACGACTCCTTAAGCACGGCGAGGGCACCTTGGCAACGATGGTAGATCGCCTGAGTGCATGAGGAGAACATGGAGCGATAGGCTTTAAGAAACTCTCCGCCGTGGGAAGTGATCTCCTCGACGGCATGGGGAAAGACAAGATCCGCTGTGAGATGTTCCTGTTCAACCTGAGCGGCCTCCTCCATGGCTGACTCGATCAGCCCAGCCATCAATCGATAGGTGCGTACCTCGCGATCCCCAAAGATGTGTGCCTCGCTAAATAAGACTTCCAGGACTCCTGCCAAAGTCCGGTGATGATAAATCGGCAAGATGAGGAGGGATTTGGCACCAAACTGCCGGCAGATTGCGGCTTCAATGCGCGTATCAGTCTCGGCATCCTCGACACGGAGAATCTCGCGGCTCGACTTGGTATTCGGGGGGAGGGTCAGGGAAGCCTTAACGCGACTTCCTACATTGGCGGCGGAAGATCCGCTTCCAGCCTGGTAGACCAATTGATTTCCCTCAAACAATCCGATTGCCGTTCCGGCTGCATTAGCCAAGTCTTTCGCGGAGTCAACGACCAAGGGCATTACGGCGTCTAAAGCGAGCTCTCTTTTCGCGATCAAGCGCTGGACTTCCATTATGCCGGACAGCAGTGGAGGATCGATCTGGCTCTCCTGTACGGCAAATGCGCTTGCCAAGAGACGCTGGAAAGACTCGCGATCAAGGCTGTCATTGGCATTCATACAGATTAGAAGGGCCGAAAATGGCGCACTTGCCTCCCACCACCCGAAAATGGCAATCGCAAAAAGACTTGGCTCTTGGATTCGGATGGCGGAAAGGGGGTTTTCTATGGTTTTACGAGATTTCCACAAGTTCCGGCCAACTTCTAATGTTCGGATATCGCCGCTCGCCTGGCTGGTTCTGCAGGATTGACAAAGGAAAGGTCCAAACGGGAAGCGCGCGCCGCGGAGCCAGGGGCGGCCATCCCCACGTAAACTTGGATTCACATGCGCTTGGGCCGCGGTGGGCTTATGTTCCAGCTTCGCACGCTATAATCGTACATGGCGAGCTTGCGCCAACAGATCGCGACCACCGCTCTCACGCTCACAAAGTTCCGCGAGCTGATGAAGCGGATTCAGGAAAACCGTCCCCAGGACGATCTGTCCCTTGTCAAGAAAGCCTACGATTATTCCCTGAAACATCATGAAGGCCAGAGCCGCGCTTCGGGCGAGCCGTACCTGGTGCATCCACTGGAAGTGGCGCTGGTGCTGGCCGAGATGAAGATGGACCCGGTCGCCATCGCTGCCGGTCTGCTGCACGATTCGGTCGAAGATACCTCGGTGACCATCGTCGACATCCGCAAGGAATTTGGCGAGCAGGTCGCGCACATCGTCGAGGGGGTCACCAAGATCAGCAAGATCGACTTTGCCACACGCGAAGAGGCGCAAGCCGAGAACCTGCGCAAGATGATGCTGGCCATGGTCGACGACATTCGTGTGGTGCTCATCAAACTGGCCGATCGGTTGCATAACATGCGCACGCTCGAACATCTGCAGCCTGACCGTCAACGCAAAATCGCCGAAGAGACGCTTGAAATCTACGCTCCCATCGCGCACCGGCTGGGCATGGGAAAGATTCGCGGCGAACTCGAAGATCTCGGCTTCCGTTTTCTGGATCCCGCCGGCTACGAGCAAGTAGAAAAAGCCGTAAACGCGCGCCGCAAGCAGGGAGAAGTGTTCCTTGCGAAGATGCAGTCAATCATTAACGACAAGTTGAAAGAGGCGGGCATCCAGGCCAAAGTTGATAGCCGGATCAAGCGTGTTTTCAGCATTCACAAAAAGTTGCAGCGGCAGCGCATCTCGGTCGAGCAGGTCTACGATCTTTTTGCCATGCGCGTGATCACGCGCTCGCTGCAGGATTGCTACGCGGTGTTGGGGATCATTCACAACATCTGGCGTCCGGTACCGGGACGCATCAAGGATTTCATCGCCATGCCGCGGCCCAACTTTTACCAATCGCTGCACACTTCGGTGATTACAGAAGACGGGACGCCATTTGAAATCCAGATTCGCACCGAAGAGATGCACAAGATGGCTGAGGAGGGAATCGCTGCGCACTGGAAATATAAAGACGGCCCAGTTTCGGCACAGGACGAGCAGCGGCTTGCATGGCTGCGGCAGGTGGTCGAGTGGCAGCGCGATGTCAGCGATCCGAATGAATTTTTGTCGGCGCTGAAAGTCGATCTCTATCCCGAAGAGGTTTACACTTTCACTCCCAAGGGCAAGGTGGTGGTGCTTCCGCGCGATGCCACGCCGGTGGACTTTGCCTATACGATTCACACCGAAGTTGGCCACACGTGTATTGGAGCAAAAGTCAACGGACGCATGGTTCCATTGCGCCACAAGCTGCATTCCGGCGACATCGTTGAAATCCTCACGCAGGCCGGTCACAAGCCCAGCCGCGACTGGCTGGGGCTGGTCAAGTCGTCGCGCTCCCGCAATAAGATCAAGCACTGGCTCAACGTGCACCAGCGCGAGCGTTCGATCGAAGTTGGCCGGAAGGTAATCGAGAAAGAAGCCCGCAAATACCGCATCGCGCTCAAGGAAATCAAAGAAGAAGAGCTGCTGAAAGTCGCCGGAGGCTATGGGCTGGGCAAGGTCGATGACCTCATGTCCGGCATCGGCTATGGAAAATACTCTGCGCGGCAGGTTTTGGCGCGGTTGTTGCCGGCCGGCGCCACTCCCTCGATGGCTGGCGATATTGAAGCCGAAGGGCTTTCGAACAAGCCGGGGGCCATCGCCAGCGTCGTGCGCCGCGTTTTCGGCGACCACAACGCCATCATGGTCAAAGGCCAGGGCGATATGCTGGTCTACCGCGCGCGCTGTTGTAATCCCATCCGCGGAGAAGGCATTGTCGGCTACATCACGCGCGGCAAGGGAGTGGCGGTGCACGCGGCGACCTGTCCGAACGTGACCAACCTGATGTACGAACCGGAACGCCGCATCGACGTGGAGTGGGCCCGGGACGAGAGCACGCCCACGGCTTACCCGGTCAAGCTTACCGTCTACTGCGACGATCGTTTCGGGATGCTGAAAAATATCACCAGCGTTATCGGTGACGCGCAAAGCAATATACGCAATATCGGAGCGCACACCGCCAACAGCCAGGCCAGCGTCGAAGTTGTGCTCGACATCACCGACCTCAAACATTTGGAGCAAATCATGGCCGGCCTGAGGAAAATTCCCGGCGTTCATGAGGTGCAAAGACTGCAAAAAATCTAGAAGCAGTGGTCAGTGGCTAGTGATCAGTGGTCAGTGTCCGGTAAGATGCCTCTTCAATTGACCTTTGCCTCTCAATCTGAGTTAATTGCTGAGGCTGCTGGTGTTTCACTGACCACTAGCCACTGACCACTGGACACTGCCCATGCGCGAAATCATTTCTACCAAAGACGCCCCTCAAGCCATCGGCCCCTACTCGCAAGCCATCAAGGCTAACGGATTAATATTCACCTCGGGCCAGATCGCCATCGATCCCTCGACGCAGCAAGTCGTCACGGGCGATGTGGCGGCACAGACCGAGCGCGTGTTGCGCAATCTGTCGGAGATTCTCGAAGCTGCGGGGAGCGGACTCGGCAAGGTGGTTCGCTCAACCGTCTTTCTCAAAGACATGAAGGACTTCGCCGCCATGAACCAGATTTACGGAAAGTATTTCTCTTCCGCGCCGCCAGCTCGATCGACGGTAGAGGTAGCACGCCTGCCGAGAGAAGTGCTTGTCGAAATTGATGTGATCGCTTTGGAGTAAAAAGTTCAGCGCGGCCTCGATTCCGCCCTCGCTCAGGAATCGCAGGATTTGAATCCTGTGTGCACCACTGTGCCCTACGTGTTTAAGATTGTTGTTTGAGACTGATTGAGGAGGCAAGAATGACGAAGTACGCCGTAGCGATTGCAATCATCCTGGCGCTGACCGCGGTATTTGTCGTGGCGCAGAGCGCAGCTAAGAAGACCACAGCTCCCAACACCAACGCTCCCACCAAAGTGACCGGTGACGGGGCGAAAACTCCCTCCGGCTTAGCTTATTGGGACATTCGGGTTGGAACGGGCGAGGTCGCCAAAGAGGGAAGCCACGTGCGCGTGCACTATACGGGCTGGCTTACCAATGGCAAGAAATTCGATAGTTCAGTCGATGCCGGGAAGCCTTTCGATTTCACGATCGGCAATGGCGAAGTCATCAAGGGATGGGAAGAAGGAGTCGCCGGCATGAAAGTTGGCGGCAAACGCCAGCTGCGCATTCCGCCCGCTCTGGGATATGGCGCTGAGGGCACGCCGGGTGGCCCAATCCCGCCCAATGCTACTTTGATTTTTGATGTCCAGTTGCTGGGCGTGCAGTAGGAGGATTTAACCGCCCAGCAAGCACAGATCGCTGAGAAATCGGTGGCGGCTCAATTTGAATTTTCGGCCTATAGTTTTGGGTCATCCTGAGCGCAGCCGTTTTTCAGGCGGAACGAAGGATCTCCCAGTGGCCGTATCTATTGGAGATCCCTCACACGGCTGAAGTACGCCGCGTTTCGGGATGACCTCGTAGGAGAATGAATTCAAACTGAGCCACGACCGAGAAATAGCGAGCCGGACTCAAGAATTGGAATCGTTTCTTGGCGATCTCCGCGGTAAGTCGTTTTATGCTTTCGTGACTTTGCCGCTGCGAATGCAGGAGGTGCAAACGCGCATGCGCTTGGTGGTTGCGCCCACACGGGCGTGTACGGGACGCAAGTTTACGTTCCAGCGCCGCTTGGTCACATTATGGGCGTGGCTGATGCGGTTTCCTGATTGCGGCTTCTTGCCGCAGATATCACACTGTTGTGCCATGACTGCTGTCGATCCTTTCAAATCCTTAACGGAAACTCCTATTCTACCGGATTGGGGGACTTCCCGACAATTCGTCAACGCCAGGCCGGCGAGGTAAACTAGCATCGTCTGTTAGCGGAGCGGAGGAACCTTATGTCAGGTCGTGGGAGAGCAACCCTGGTAGAAAGCGCTCTGGTCCTTGCCTTGATGGGAATTTTGGCTGGAGCCATTGGAGGCTTGGCCGTCGGAGTGGTCACCGCTCCTAAGTCGGGATCGACCGCTCACTAGCGCGCGCCTGCCACCGTTGCGCGCCGGTATGCGATACTGAAACCATGCAGTCCCCGCTTCAGTCGCCCACTGCGGCCACAGACCCTAAGTCAGTAAAAGTGAATCTTACTGCCGGCACGGGTGTAGACATCGAGTGGGCCGATGGACACACTTCTCACTATCCCTTCGTCTACCTCCGCAACGCCTGCCCCTGCGCGATGTGCAACGAAGAGCGTGAAAAAGCCGGACGCAAACCCGGTGCACCCCCGAAACCCGCTCCTGGAGCGCTGCCCATGTTCAAACCCGCCCCGAAGCCCGTCTCCGCCGAAGGCATCGGCAAGTACGCCATCAAGTTCACCTGGAACGACGACCACGACCTCGGCCTCTATTCCTGGAAATACCTGCGCGAAGTCTGCCCGTGTGCGGAGTGCCAGGCGGCGCTCGTGTGAGCGGCAGGCACACTTCGTGCGTTCCGAAAGAGGAAAGCCAGGGCTTTATAATCACCCAATGTCAACGTCAGCAGACAGCTCAGTCGTCGCTTATACAGCTTACGAGCCAGTCATCGGACTCGAAGTGCACGTTCAGCTTCTGACGGCGACGAAGATATTCTGCTCCTGCTCCACGCGCTTCGGCGCTCCGCCCAATACGAATGTCTGTCCAGTCTGCCTGGGCATGCCCGGAGCTTTGCCGGTGCTCAACCGCAAAGCGGTCGAATTCGCCACGCTTGCTGCGATGGCGTTGAATTGCCGCATCAATGAAACTTCGATTTTCGCCCGCAAAAATTATTTCTATCCCGATCTTCCCAAGGGCTATCAGATTTCGCAATACGACAAGCCACTGGCCGAAGAGGGATTCGTCGAGATCTCCGCCGGCAGAGGCAAAGAGCCGGGAACTGAGAACCGAGAACTGAGAACTGCTAGAAAAAAAATCGGGATCACTCGTGTGCATCTCGAAGAAGACGCGGGTAAGAGCTTGCATGAGGGCTTTCTCGATGCTGCCGAGAAGACCGCCATCGACCTCAACCGTGCCGGTGTTCCACTGATCGAAATCGTCAGCGAGCCCGACATCGCCACGCCCGACGAAGCCTACGAATACCTGACGCAGTTGAAGGAAATCATCCTCTACACCGGCGTGAGCGACTGCAACATGGAGGAAGGTTCATTGCGCTGCGACGCCAACATTAGCGTGCGTACGCGCGGCCAGAAAAAGCTGGGCACCAAAACCGAAATCAAGAATGTGAACTCGTTCCGTTTCATCCGCGAAGCGCTCATTTACGAGATCGCGCGGCAAGTCGATGTGATCGAATCAGGCGGGAAGATCACGCAGGAAACGCGCCTCTACAACGCACAGGAGGCCAAGACCTACGGCATGCGCTCGAAAGAGCAAGCCCATGACTATCGCTACTTTCCGGAGCCTGATCTTCTACCACTGGTGGTCGATGAAAAGTGGAAGACGGAGATCGCAAAGACTCTGCCCGAGTTGCCGGAGCCGCGTCGTGCACGCCTGGTGAAGGAATATGGCATCACCGAATACGATGCGCAGGTTCTGACGGTTTCGAAATCCCTCGCCGATCAGTTCGAAGCCGCCGCGAAGGCCGCGAAGAATCCCAAGCGCGTTGCGAACCTGGTGCAGGGCGAACTGATGGGCCGCCTCAAGGCCATAGGCGCGGAGATCGAGCAGTCACCGATTTCGATGAAAGGCGTTGCTATATCCGCCGATTTGGTCGAGAACGGAGCAATCTCCGGCAAGATGCTCAAGACCTTATACGACCTCAGCTTCGCGCGAAACAAAGATTTCCCCCAAGTCTACGAGGAGGAAGGCCGCCCGCAGCAGTCCTCTGACTCATCGGCGCTGGAAAAGATCATCGACGAAGTGCTTGCGGCGAATCCCAGGCAGCTCGAACAATATCGCGCCGGCAAGAAGACCATGATCGGTTTCTTCGTAGGCCAGGTGATGAAAGCCTCCAAGGGCCAGGCCAATCCGCAGTTGGTGAATGAACTGGTTACGAAAAAGCTGGAATGAATGTGTAGTGTTGGACCGGGACTCCGGCTCGGTCATTCGTACACGTGACGGAAGTAATCTGATTCCCCTCTCTGTTCCCGTTACGATGGCTTCATGAAACTTAAGCTTGATCGCGTCATTAGTATCGCGACGCTTGGGGCCTCGTTGGTGGCTATTATCCTGGTCTTGAAAAAGCCAACGCCTGTCGCGCAGCCGCAGACCCCGGCGGCCATTGCAGCCAACGCGCAGTCGTTTGGACAGAAGTTGGATCAGCTCGAACAGGCCTCCCAGCAGGCTCCGTCAGCGCCAGCCTCCGTTCCAGCATCCAGCGGAAATTATCAAACGACGCCTGTCGGGAATCAGCAGGCGGTTGCTTCCGGCTCTCCATCAAACTCTCAAGCGAAAGCGGAGGTTCACATCAAGTCCGACGAAATCGGCGCCGCGCTGGCTCAGGCTCTGGGAGCGGCCGGAAGCGGACAACTCTCGCCCGATTCGAATATAGGGAGTGGCGCGCCGACTATCAAAGATCAGCAGGTTAGTTTCGAAGGCGACGTTGTCCACGGACAATTTCTTACCGAGGTCGCTGGGAAAGACGTGTGGGTGACTGTTTCCGGGCACCTTGCCTCAAAAGACGGATATGCGACTTTCGAGCCCACTGAGTTTAAAATCGGTGATCTTAACGTACCGGTTTCGCTGGTGAATCCTGCGCTGCAGAAAAAGCTTGCCGAGCAGCACGATCGCCTGAAGCTTCCGGAATTTGTGGGCGATGTGAAAGTGCAGAATGGCGAACTGGTGATGCAGCAGAAATAAAAAGGCGGCGGCCTTGGGCCGCAACCCGGTCAGAGACCCAGCCTACACGTTACAGCGGTGCTACACGATTCTCTCCAGCCACCCGCGCGTACCAGCGTCCTGATTCCTTGATGGTGCGCTGTTGCGTTTTGAAATCCACGTAGGCCAAGCCGAAGCGTTGGCTGAAACCTTCCGCCCACTCTAAGTTATCCAGCAGGCTCCACGCGTGGTAACCGCGGACGTCCGCACCATCGGCGATCGCCCGCGCCAACGCCTGCAAATATTGCCGATGGTACTGAATGCGGCGACTATCACGAATGACGCCATTCTTGTCGGGGCCGTCGTTGTAGGCGCATCCATTCTCGGTAATTTCAATCTGTGGCCGGTTGAAGTCTCGCGTGATGCGCGTGACGATGTCATAGAGCGACTGCGGCCAAACCTCCCATCCAATATCGGTTTTCGGGCCTTGTTCGCC
The DNA here is from genome assembly GCA_963717205.1 of uncultured Acidobacteriota bacterium. Lineage (GTDB taxonomy): Bacteria > Acidobacteriota > Terriglobia > Terriglobales > Acidobacteriaceae > Sulfotelmatobacter. Next base: position 829,666 of record CAVQVP010000007.1, read on the forward strand.
CCCCACTGTCTTAACCGGAAATAGCCATTCCTGCGCGTGGGCGATTCGCTCCATCACTGAGGGCGCCGAAGCGATGGTGCGGTAGTAGAGATTGATCCCGATGAAATCCAACGGCGCCCGCATCTTTTCCAGATCACCCGGCTTGATTCCCATGACAGTTTCCGGGAGAAACGCCAGGGCCGCGGGGTAGCGGCCATTCAGTGCGGGCTCCAGAAACCAGAGATTAGTAACAGCGTGGGCGCGCTCGGCGGCCAGTTTGTCTTCTTCGGAGTCGGTCGCTGGTTCGCAAGGCGACATGCTGAACGCAGTACCCACGCGCGCCGAGGGACGGGTGGCTTTCAGGGTGCGAAAGCCGGCGCCTTGTGCCAGGTTTACCGAATGTGACGCGCGCAGGAAATCGATGAGGCGTTTGCGTCCCGGAGCGTGTGTTCCTTCGAGATATCCCCGGTACGTAAAAGCTAAGGGCTCGTTGAACAGCATCCAATCGTCAACCCGGTCGCCCAAAGTACGCGCGACAAGCTCGACATAATCGGCAAAGCGCGAGGCCGTATCGCGATTGGGCCAGCCTCCGGCATCCTCTAAAGCTTGCGGCAGGTCCCAGTGAAAGAGCGTGACCAAAGGGCGAATTCTGGCGTCCAGTAAGGCATCGACAAGGCGGCTGTAGTAATCGATTCCCTTGGGGTTCGCTGCGCCGGCGCCGTTCGTCTGAATGCGGGGCCAGGCAATCGAGAAGCGGTAGCTGTTCAGATTCATGGCCCGCATGAGTGCAACGTCCTCCCGCCAGCGATGATAGGAGTCACAAGCAACATCGCCGGTGTCGCCACTCTTGATCTTGCCGGGCATATGCGCGAAGCGATCCCAGATGGACTCAGACTTGCCGTCTTCGTTCCACGCGCCCTCGATCTGGTATGCGGCGGTGGCTGTGCCCCAAAAGAAATTTCGCGGAAAAAGGATCTCGGAAGTACCCTCGAACTGTGTGGTCCTGGAATTGGCAAAATGCTCTGCGCGGGCGGCATTCGACGACACTGTGCAGCCCGTGAACAAGCTGGCGGGCAACCCTGCTGCAACTCCAGCGGCGAGGGCGGACTGCGCAAATCTTCGGCGCGTCAGGCGCAAGGTGGAATGAGGCTCCTCAAGAATAATACGAGGTGCGACTTCAATTATGCTTTATAAACTTGCCGGTCTTCTGCCCGGTCAGTGAGTTGTAGAGCGTCTCCAGGAACGCGTCTTCGGTGATGAAGTCCCCGTCATATTTCTTCCAGGGAGCGAGCAGCTTTGCCTGCTTCATCTGTTCAAGCGTCTTGCCTTCTTTCAATGCCTGTTGTACCACGTCCCGGGCTTCCTTCAGCATCGTCTCATAGTCTCGCACATTATCCAGGCTGGAGACCGGGCCGTGCCCCGGAATCACTTTCACATCCGACGGCAGCTGCGCGATGACCTGCGCCGCAGCATCAATCATGCCATTGATACTGCCGCCGCTCTCCACGTCAATGAAAGGAAACCCGTAGGTGACGAAGTCGTCGCCCATGTGAACGACATTCGAGTGGGGAAAGAAGATGATCGAGTCGCCATCGGTGTGTCCAGCGGGGAAGTACAAGGCGCGAATGTCCTCGCCATTCAGATGCACGGTGACGTCATGATCGAAGGTGAGAATAGGCAGCGCCTCGTGAGGCGCCGGCTTGATATCAAAATGCACGGAGCCGCCAGTACCGCCGCCTCCGCCGCTCTCCAGGCGTTTGCGAACGTTGTCTTGCGCGATGATAGGCGCCTGCTTTTGGAAGTAGGCGTTGCCGCCCGTATGGTCGCCGTGATAGTGCGTGTTGATAATAAAACGCACCGGCTTGTCCGTGATTCCTTTCAATGCAGCTTGAATCTTCTCAGCCAATGGGGCGTATTGATCGTCGACAATGACGATACCGTCGTCGCCCACTGAAGCTCCGATGTTACCGCCCGCACCTTGCAGCATGTAAACCTTGCCAGCCACCTTCGAGACCTTCATCTGCACTTTGCTTAAGTCCTCGTCCTGAGCGGTTGAAAAAATCTTGAGGAATAGACAGACGGCGAGGGGAATCCAGACTCTGCGCATGATTGTCCTCGTTTTCACTTTGACCACGGGCAGACATTCTAAACCGGAATGAGGAACCGCGCACTTAGGACTAGGCCTAAGGTGCTGCCTGTCACAACCACGAATGCACGGGAAAGTTCCCCCGATTATTCTTGAGGAAATCAATACGAGGAAATTAATGCCAGGCGTCGAGCACGCGTTTCAGGATGTCCACAGCCCGATTCAACGTGGCTAGCTCCACCGGTGCAAGGATGCTGAGATGGTCGGCAAGGGATTCAATTCGGCGGCGACGCGCCTGCTGCAGAAGGCTTGCGCCCTTGCTGGAGGAGCGGATGTGCATGCGGCGAGCGTCTTCCGGATCGCGACTGATTTCAATCAGGAGGCTGCGCTCGAGTCCGGCAACGATGCGGCTCATAGTGGGCGGCCTGACTTGTTCAGCGGCTGCGAGTTCGCCGAGGGTCTTAGGGCCGGCAAAAACCAGCACCGAGAGCGCCGATAGCTGTGCGGGACCTACGCCGGTGGCGTGGTCCTGCTTGCGTACGCGGCGCAGCAGGTGAATGGCTGCGGAATGAAGGCCATCGGCGGCGGCCAGCGTCTCCTGCCGGGGCGCGATATTTTTGTTCTTGACTTTGTTCATTGAATATAGTTAGCTATGCTAACTAATTTGAATGAGGAGGTCAACACATGAATGCAACTGAAACTGGAGTCGGGATCACCCGCCTCGGCCAGATCGCGATCAATGCCAAAGATGTGGACCGCGCAACCGCTTTTTATCAGGATGTGTTGGGATTAAAGCTGCTTTTCAAGGCGCCGCCGAGTCTAGCGTTCTTCGACTGCGGGGGCGTGCGGCTGATGCTGGATCACGCGGAGAAGCCGGAGTTCGATCATCTCAGCTCGGTTCTGTATTTTTCCGTGCCCGATATTCAATCGGCATACCACAAACTGAAAGAGAGCGGAGTGCGCTTCGAGGACGAGCCCCATGTGATTGCCAAGATGCCGTCGCACGACTTATGGATGACATTCTTCCGCGACTCCGAGAGCAACTTACTGGCGTTGATGAGCGAAGTGGCGCGTTAAGCCGATCGACCGTAGCCGTGACACTTCGTGCGCCCGCAAAGAGCTGATTTCGATTGCCAACGCTCCGATTGGTGATTCAGAATTTAGCAAGTGATCATTGACATTCGACGAGCGCCGCCCGCACTCTCAGCGTCGGGCTTCGGCAGCGCGTGGTTTGCGCTGTGCCTGGCGTTCGCGCTGCATATTGTCGACGAGGCCTGCACCGGCTTTCTGGCTGTCTATAACCCGACGGTGACCATCCTGCGCGAGTGCTGGGGTTGGTTTCCTCTACCCGCGCATGAGTTTCGCGACTGGCTGACGAGTGTGACGGTGGTTTGCGCAGTGTTGTTCTGTCTGACTCCCATAGCAGCGCGCGGGATGCACGGCTTGCGCCCGCTCGCGTGGTTTTACGCCATCCTCATGTTTCTCACCGGTCTGGGTCACACCGTTCTCTCGATTCTAGGCCGCACGTCAGATATTGTGACGTTTCCGCGAACGGCGCCAGGATTTTATTCTGCGCCGTTCTTGTTCGCGACGTCGTTGTGGCTGATGTTCCGGTTGCGACGTACCGCGCGCCTAGATTTCCAGTTGCCAGCCGGGTTGTGACCCAGGACAATTCTTCGCATAACCGCTCCCACGTGACAACGCCGGCCCTGTTATCATCTTCTGCGGAGCACCACAGCAGTATGGAAGACGAAGAACAACTTCCTTATATATCCGGTTCAGGAGAAGGACTCATGGAAGAAGCGCCAGCTTTGCACGCGGGGTCGCGCCGTAACGAAGATATCGCTCTCGATTTGATGAAATTTGTTGCCATGACCACAGGGTATGGCCGAACTACCTCGTCCGGGGTAGGCTTCCAAGGCACGGGTTCAGCGTCGAAGCCCGACGAATACGCTGCGCAATTGCTCGAGTTGTATAGCAAGTGCCGGGCAGCGGTAGAGGGAAAGAAGTAGCAAGCACCCAGTAGCGATAGGTTTTCGCGTCCGATCACCGGGTGCGCAAGGTCCTCCGTTATTTTCCGGTCGCAGTGTAGTTGATTCCCAACTGATCAAACAGGAAGCTGAAGACATCGGCTTGCTGTTCGATTCTCTCATCGAGTGCGGTGCCAATCCCGTGGCCAGCGCTGGCTGTAGTGCGCAACAGGATGGGATGTTCCGAACTGTTGGCCGCCTGCAAACGCGCGGTCATCTTGCGCGACTGCATCGGGTTGACACGGTGATCGTTCTCCCCGGTAAGGAACAGAATCGCGGGATAGGCCGTGCCATCTTTGACGTGATGGTAGGGCGAGTAGGCGTATAGGGCCTTGAACTGAGCGGGATCCTTCACCGTGCCGAATTCGGTGATATTAAAAGCGCCGTTGGGATCGAGTTCGACGCGGAGCATATCGTAAATCCCCACATAAGAAACGACGGCGCGGAATAAGTCGGGGCGCTGAGTAAGCGCGGCGCCCATGAGCAAGCCGCCATTGCTTCCACCCAGGATCGCAAGGTGCTCGGGCGATGTATATTTCCGGTCGATCAGGTGCTGGGCGCAGGCGATGAAATCGTCGAAAACATTCTGCTTACGGGTCAGATTGCCCTGGTGATGCCACTCTTCTCCATATTCGCCGCCGCCGCGAATGCTGGCATACACGTAGACTCCACCCTGGTCGAGCCACACTCGCGCCTGAGAGCCGGCAAAATAGGGTTTCTCATTGACACCATATCCGCCGTAACCGTAAAGCAACGCCGGGTTAGCGCCGTCGAGCTTCGTATCTTTGCGGCGGACGATGTTGACGGGAACGCGAGTGCCGTCTTTGGAGACGGCAAATTCGCGAACCACTTCGGCGTCATCGAAATTAATGGGAGATGTCTGATAGAGCGCTGTGCGCACAGACTTCCCTGTGGCAGCGTCGAAACGATACCAGCCGGGCGGACTGAGATAGGTGGAAGTGAAGAAGAGCACGTCGCCTTTGCCGACTGAGACAACTTGGCCGACCGCTGAGATGGGTGGAAGCGGCGGGGCGGCGAGCGCATGGCCGTGATCGTCGAATACTCTCACGCGGGAAGGACCACCAATGATGTCGACCACATACAAGTGTCCGGGAGTGGGGACGAAATCTTCAATGGCAGCGCGCAGGCTTTCATTCGAAGTAGAGCCGGGACTTTGCGGAACGATTACTTTGGCCTGGGCAAGATCGAGATGCGAGAGCGGCAACCGGAGGATCTGGCCGCGCGGAGCCTCTTTGCGTGAGAGGAGGTACAGGGCGTCGTCCTCGCCAATCTTCGCGGAAACGATTCCGTCATCGAAATGCGTGACCTGGGTCCAGCGGCCGGCGGAATCCATTACGTAATGCGCGAACTGACCGCCATCCCCGTTGGCCACGGCGGCTATCAACCAGCGGCCGTCATCGCTGCTGTGGAGTTGAACTTCAGCGATGCGCGGGAAGCCTTTGCCGATAATGTATTCGTCCTGCTTGGGATCGGTGCCGAGTTTGTGAAAATAAACCTGCTGGTAGAAGTTGGCGTCCTCCGGAGGACGCTCATTGCCTTGCGGATAGCGCGTGTAATAAAAGCCGGAGCCGTCGGCTTTCCAGTCGAGGCTGCCTCCCGCAGTTGCGAAGTTGACCCGCGGCACGACATCGGAGAGTTCCTTGCCGGTGACGACTTCGAAGATGTGAGCCGAGCAATCCTCCGAACCAGCATCAGAGAGCGCGACCGCAACGTATTTGCCATCGAGTGAGGGAGTATAAAACTCCACCGACAGCGATCCCTTGGCACCTGCCGCATTGGGGTCAAAAATTACCTTCGCACTGCCAGGATTGTCCGCAGAATGCATTGCCACCAGCATGGGCTGCTGTTGGGGCGGTTGGAATTTCATGGCGAACAGAATTCCGCCGCGAAATTGCAAGTCGTGGTACGAGGCCGAGGAGGCAGCGACTAATTCCTTCAGGTGCTGTTTGATCGCGGCCCGTTCGGGCAAATGATCGAGGTATTCCCGGGTGCGGGTATTTTCGGCCGCATTCCACTGTCTAACGGCGGGGTCGTCCCAGTTCTCCAGCCAGCGATAGTCATCGGTGACTTTTGTGCTCTGATATTCGTCTGTGACAGGGCGCTTGGGTGTATCAGGCGGCCCGGGAATAGAGGGGCTCTGCGTGTATGCAGCAAGTGTCAACAGGCAAACATAGAACCAAGTTTGAAGTGGGCGTGAGAGACACATGGATGTTCCCTTCCTTGGAGCGGGGGAATTATACTCCGGGCGTCATCTGAGAATGTAGCGCGAGATCTTCAAAACGAGTCCGCACGAAAAAACCGCGGCTTTCGAGCCGCGGTTCTTGAGGTCGTTCATTTCCGCATCAGGATCTCCGCGTTAGCGGCGGCCCTTCTTGGCCTTTTTCTTCGCTGCTTTCTTCTTGGCAGGCTTCTTCGCGGCCTTTTTCGCCGCCTTCTTGGGAGCCTTCTTCTTGGGGGCCTTCTTCTTGGCAGCTGGCTTCTTCTTAGCCGGCGCTTTCTTCTTCGCGGCTGGCTTCTTAGGGCCGCCACCGGAGGGAGCGGAGGGCTTGGGCTTGGGAGGTGGCGGAGCCGACATTACAGGTTCACTCATCTCCGGTTCCGTACCACCGGCCTCTTCCTCCTCTTCTTCTTCCTCTTCGAAATCCTCTTCGAGCGACTCGCTATAGGCACCGCTGTCGCCGAAGTCTTCTTCTTCATCACGTGCGTAAAGGGTTGGATCGTAGACCGTCATTGCTCCTCCTGATCTTGATTGGCGTCCCGGCGCAAGAACGGCCGCGCAAGGTTGCCGGGAACTAGAAATTAAAAGACCGATCACAACTGTGCTCGAACGGCGGGCGATTATAGCACGACGTTCCGTATAGCCTGCAAGGACTGCAGATACTGTTGATCCATTCATCTGTTATCACAGCGGCATGGGAAAAGGGAAGGGAAAACGTAATCAGGTGGAAATGAAAATCCCCACTCCGAAAAGTGGGGACCAGATGTTAGTTTGTGGTGTGTCGGATTTGCCAAGCCTACGGACGCCCCCGAAGGAGCGTCCGCTTAAGTTAACCGAGCCCTGCTGACTGATTAGAATTGAACCGCCGGCAGGACGGGAGTTCCCTCTGCCAGCACCGCATCCAGAGCGTTAGGATTGATACCCAAAGCGTGAAGAATGGTAGGCGCCACTTGGGCGGTACCCACTACGGTGCTCACTGTCCTGGGTTGGAAGCCGGGGTTGGACAGCAGAAGGACGACATTCGTGTCGTCATGGGCAAACCCGCCGTGTTCGGCCTGTTTCGCGTGGCTGCCGGAGTAAGTGACACCGACGTTTGGGGTCACGATGATATCCGGCGTGCGGGGGTCTACGGTTGGGTCGTTGAAGTTGAGGAAGAGCGAAGGACCATAGTAGATCTGCCCCAGCCCGATTCCGGTAGTAGTGGAGGGGTTCGCCTCGAGGATTGACACGGCGTCGTTCGTATCGAAGGAGCTCTTCAGCCAAACCAGCGAAACGTCATCTTCGGTCGGTCCAATTCCGGTGGGATTGTTGGTGGATTCCGAAAATGGAATGAAGCCCGCGTTGGAGAGAAGCGTGACAGGCGAAGTGCCGTTGATGGTCTGACCGACGTAGCGGCTGGGATCGATTGGCGACTGTCCGTGCTTGGCAGTAATCACGATCAGGGTCGAATCAAAAAGCCCTTGTTTCTTCAACTCGCTGACGAATGCCCCAATCGAGGCGTCGACGAACTGGAATTCGTTGATCAACGCCGCGCTCGGCGTGCCAGCGGCATCAAGATATCCACCCGTCACATGGTTGCTCGCTTCAATGAGCTTCTGGCCCACGCTAAGCGCCTGAAAGTTCATGCCGAAGATGGTGGGGACCTTCGTAGGTTTGGTGCCGAGGTGATTCTTCCCGTTGATCTCGTTCAGAATCGCATCTACCTTCAAAGTGTCGTAGCACTGGATGTTCTCGAAGCTGTTGGTCCAGGCCGTCAGATCCGAGCCTTTATCACGGATTGTGGCGCACGAGATACCTGTTGGTGTTGTGACTCCGGGAAGACCGATGACGGTGGAGTTGATTTCAGGTGCGTAGAAGTCGTCGAGCGCACTCGGTCCGATGCCCGAGGCAACGGAAGCGTACGCAGGGTGTTTGTCGGACCACGCGGCATATCCGCCAGCCGCATGAATCACGCTGAAGATGCTATTGGTGCGTACGAATTGCCACGGGAAAACAGGCGCGCAGCCTTTACTGGGGTCGCGAACCAGTTTCTTGGGGTCGATGGAGGCCAAGCCGCCGTCCGTTAGAGCCGCGCCGGGTGCGCCACCATTCACCTTGGTCTTGTCGAAGTCAATGCCTTCTTCATACTCGGTTGTTGTGCCCGTTGGCGCCCCAAACGGCTCGCAGGGTCCAGCCCCAAGGCCGTTGCCGGTGGTTTGTGCGGGAGCGTCGTAATTCCTCGAATAGGCCACGTCGTAATAGACGCCGGTCAGGGCTGGGCTTCCACCCGTGACAATGGCGGTCAGGCCGGGGAAGGAGTCTGAGGGTTTGGACGTGCTGGCGGAGACGTAGTTGGTCCCAGTATTTCCCAGGGCAGCAATTGCCGGGCAAAACGGCTGGCCGTTGTTGGCGGTGCTGATGCCATCGGCGCAGTTCAAGAAATCGACTGCGTGCATTCCATCGACGCTGATGAGCAGCACATGCTGGATCGTTGTACCCTTGCTCTTACCGGGAGCTTGAGCGAATGCCACCGAGGCTGCGAGTAACAACGCCAGCAATGGCGTGCAGATGCGAAGGCTACGAGACAAATTCATGGGTTTCCTCCAGGGGATTGAGAAAGCTCTCCAGAAATAACAAAGGAGGATCAATGCAAAGTGACAGTAGGATTAATCCAGTATGAAAATGGAAGGCTAAGGCGTTTTACTGGCTGGGCTGAACGACCAGGATCATGCCGGGGCGGAGGGTAGCGAGGTTGCCGTTGTTGCGCTTGAGAGCGGCGACAGTGGTTTTGTAGGCGGTCGCGATGGAATAAAGGGTCTCGCCGGATTTCACCTTGTGACGGAGGACGCTAGCCTGCTCTGAACTCTCTTCGTCATTGTCATCAGATTTTGCCGGCTTGTGATTGGTGAGCTTCGCAGTGGCCGTTGGTGTTGCCTTCGACTTGTGCGCGCTCGACTTTGTAGATGCGCTCGATGCGGTTTCGCTGCTCGGCGTAACCGGGAGGTGCAGGGCGAGAACCTTGCGTCCGTGGAGGCTGTCGCCCCGGGGCAGGCCGTTCCACTGCCGCACCATCAGCGGTGAAACACCGAAATTCTCCGCAACGGTCTCGACTGTATCGCCCTTCCGGACTTTGTAGCGGGTAATACGCCGCGCGTAGGTGGCTCGATCGCTCGGCGCGTGTTTTGTGGGTGCCACCGGAATGATCATTTTGGCATCCGCTGGAAGCTCCGAGCCATCAATGTGATTCGCAGTGGCGATCGATTTGGCGGTGACCCGATACGTTCGGGCAAGGGAAGCCAGCGTATCCCCCGGCTGAACTTGGCGATAGCGCCACCATAACCGCATTTCGCTCGGGATTGCAGCAATTGCCGTTTGATATTGTTCTTTCGTCCCGGCTGGAAGATGGAGTTCGAATTTGCCTTCTTTCGGCGTAGTCAACCGCAACAAGCTGGGATTCAGCTCCTGCAGTTGCGCCGGAGTCGCGTCCACGCATTCGGCCACCAGGCGCAAATCCACAGGATAAGTGATCGTCACCCTGTCATAAGCCACCCGCTCGTCCATCGAGACGTCATCAAAACCGTACTGAGGCAGGTTCTTGGTCATGATGGTGACGGCCAAAATAATGGGAACGTAATTGCGGGTTTCCTTAGGAAGAACGTTGCGCCGGTAAAGCTCCCAGAAATCGGCGTACCCGGTCCGCTTGACGGCAGCCTGCACCGTGCCCGGTCCGGAGTTGTAGGCGGCCATGGCGAGATACCAGTCGCCGAACTGGCCGTAGAGATCTCTTAAATGTCGCGCGGCAGCTCGAGTGGATTTTTCCGGATCCTGGCGCTCATCCACCCACATGTTGTGTTGCAGGCCATAACCACGGGCCCGGCTGCCCATGAACTGCCAGATGCCGCGTGCCCCGACGCGCGAAACAGCGAGCGGATGAAATCCCGACTCGGCCTGAGCCAGATAAATCAGATCCTGCGGAACGCCCTCTTCCTTCAGAATTGAAACCATCATGTCGTGGTAGCGGCCAGAGCGGGCGAAAGCGCGCTCGAAGGTGCCGCGTCCACGATTGGAGAAGTAGCTGATGTAGCCAGCGACCTGGTCCGTCATCATCAGGGGCAGGTCGGAGCGGGTAGATTTGATTTCAGCTTGAGCCTTGGCCTTTACTTTGGCGTCTGCCGAAGGAGTGATGCCGTTCGTCTCGTCGATCGGTGCAGGTTCGCTCTTTTGGGCCTCCGAGTCGGATGCTAAAGCACCCAGATCCAGATGATTGACGCCGTCCGTGATGTGGTCAAATTCCTTTTGCAGGCGGTCGTCGGAGCGCACATCGAAGTTGCTTTCCAGCAATGCGTTGAAGGCGTTGTCGAAATCTTTTTTGGCGGCGTCAGTTTGGCCGGAGTGATAGGCGTCTAATCCAGACTGATATTGTTTTTCAACCCGGGCGACAAGATCGTCCACCGCATCATGAGCCGCTGGCGCTGATGGCGCCTGGGTCTGGTGTGCCGCCTGAGGCTCAGCCTGCGCTTGCTCTGCAGGGTTTGGCGAGGGCGCGGCGGATTCAGTCTGGGTTGCAGTCGACCCTGGCGCCGGGTCGGAAGCCGCAGCCCTGAGTGATGGAGCAGTTGCGGCGGACGGCAACTCAACTGGCTTTTTCGCTGACTGGCAGGACGAGCCAGCGATAGCGGTTACCGCCAACACCAGAATCCGCACCTGGAGTTTTGCAACTCGCATAATTTTCTTGGAGATACGAATTGCTCCCTAGTGTCAAAGTTCCGTGAATTCTATCAAAAAATCGTACGCTGCGCGCGGCATCGGGTCAACGCCGAAAAGGTACCTCCAGCAGTTACTTTCGGCACCGATGCGGAGGGTTACCCCATAAACTGAGACGCCGGAGAGAGTGGTAAAGGTTTGTCGGGATCATCGGCCAGCCGTATCTTTCCAGCGTCAGGCGGGCGATTTCAGACGCGCCAGTAGTCAGGACGCCAAACTTGAATTGCTTTCTTAATATCCGCCGCTGATAACTTCTCAGACAAAGTTCGCTCTGCCAACGTTGGTATTTCCGCATCAGAGGCGAAACGCAACGCGATTAACTGCCGTTCGGTTAACTCCGGAATACGCGAGCGCAATGGCTCAGGCAAAAGTGCAGCCAGCCTCAGCCGCTCCTCGAGGCGAATTACGCGGTCCTGGACCTTGAGTGAGTACTGCCGAAATCTAACAACTGCGGTAGCTGCAGCTACCGCCACCACGAAGAATGCGGCTGAATGCCAACTGGGATGCCAGAAGAAATGGACCGCCGCAGCAATTGCAGAAAGACCGAAGACTGGGAGGACGAAAAAGTGAAACGGTGGATCGAGACGCGAGTGGTTCGCCAATGTCTGGGGCTTCTTTTCTGCCATGGGTGACCCCCCGTTAGGCGAGAGACGTGCCAGTGTAGCAGAGAAGGCGGAGGCTCGGATGGATTCTGATGAGAGTGATGCTACCGCGGGGATAACAAGGGTTCGGGAATTCCCCCGAGTCCCGAACCCCTTGCGTCGCTTGCCCGAGCTATTTCAGAGAGGCTACCAGTACCTCTTCGGCGTGAGGCACGTTCTGGGCGCGCAACTCGGCCTCGGCTTTGCTCTCCGGCAGGCTATAGATAGCTTTGGTCCCCTCGAGTTTGATCCCCGACAGGAAGAATTGGTTTCCGTAGTGATTGAAGACCAGCGCGTAGCTGCGAGCAGGGTTTTTAGTTTCGCTCGGCGAGGCTGAGGCAAACAGGCCTACGTGGGCTCCGACGTTACGAATCATGAGTGTCCTTGTGTTCTGGGAGGCCAACTGAACGACACAGTCGCCGGCAGGCACGATTTTGTTGGCCACCGTGAACTCAAATGGCACGTGCGTTACGAGCCTCTGCTCGCTGGTTAATTGAGCAACTGCCACGCCCGAGAGCAGAATTAACATCATCGAGGGCATCCATTTTGCGCGTTTCATAAATCACCTCCGAAAGCTGTTTTGTTCGACCTTGAAACTGATTGAGATCTTGCGCTCAGATTGAAAAAAGGTCCATGGAGGCAGTCTGAAGCGGTATTAATTGATCTGAAGAACGGAAGGTGGCTTGACAGGGCACGAGACCCAGACCAAAATTATCGGCATCTCTGAAAGGCGCGTGTGGTATGCCGGAGAAGAAGATATGTTTTGCCGAATTCGAGTTGGATTTCGGCCGTTTTCAGCTCTACCGTCGCGGAACTCCAGTGCGGTTGGAAGGCCTTCCCCTGCAATTACTGATGTTCCTGGTCGAAAACAGAGGGCTACTGGTAACACGAGAACAGATTGCGGAGGCGCTGTGGAGTAAGGACGTTTTCGTTGACGTCGAACAAGGTATCAATACCGCGATCCGCAAAATACGCATGGCGCTGGAAGATAATTCTACGCAGCCACAGTACTTGCAGACGGTAGTCGGAAGAGGCTATCGCTTCGTCGCGGCGACCAACGTGAAGGAAGAGTCGACCGCCGGGAATTCTGGAACCGCCGAAGGGTTTACGGTTTCGGCCGAAGAATTAGGACACGCAATCATGGCAGCGGCAGGCGTAGACCCTGATGATCCTAAAGCACCCCCGAAGGGGCCCGACGAGTCCTGATTTCGGAGAGACCGGAATCCTGTCCGCGGTTCCGCGAATCCAACGCAAACATGAAAGCTATCCAAGTCAAGCAAGTCGGCGGACCAGAAGCGATGGAGTTGGTGGAGTTGCCGGTTCCGCAACCGAAGGCAAACGAGGCAGTGGTGAAGCTGGCTGCCTCGGGCGTGAACTTCATCGACGTTTACTTCCGCGAAGGCCGTTATAAATCGCCCCTGCCGCTCATCCTCGGCCAAGAGGGCGCAGGTGTTGTAACTGTTGCAGGCGCGGAAGTGAAGTCGGTGAAAGTGGGAGATCGTGTGGCCTGGAGCGGCCTGCAGGGGGCTTACGCGGAATATGCAACAGTTGCCGCCGACCGGCTGGTGTCGATTCCGCAGGGAGTGAGCGATCAACAAGCTGCGGCCGCCATGCTGCAGGGAATGACCGCGCAGTACCTGTTGTACGACGCTTATCCGCTGAAGCAGGGCCAGACGGCTCTGATTCATGCCGCGGCCGGGGGTGTGGGCCTCCTGCTGGTGCAGATGGCGCACAACATCGGCGCGCGTGTGATTGCCACGGTTTCCACCGAGGAAAAGGCGAAGCTGGCGCGCGACGCGGGTGCGGACGAAATCATCCTCTACACGCAAGCCGATTTTGAGGCCGAGACAAAACGGCTGATGGCCGGCAAGGGTGTGGATGTCGTCTACGACTCGGTGGGCAAAACAACATTCGAGAAGGGGCTGAACGTCCTGCGGCCGCGCGGAATGATGGTGCTCTTCGGAGGCTCGAGCGGCGCCGTGCCGCCGTTTGATCCGATTGTTTTGACACAGAAAGGTTCGCTTTTCTTGACCAGGCCGTCGCTGGGAAACTACATCGCCACGCGTGAGGAGTTGGTGGCGAGATCAGGCGCAGTGTTCAGCATGGTCACGGCAGGCAAGCTCAAGCTTCGCATCCAGCACACCTATCCTCTCGCCGAAGCGCAGCGGGCCCATCGCGATCTCGAAGGCCGGAAGACGACTGGGAAACTGCTGCTAATCCCTTGAAGTCAAGGTGTGAGGTCTCCAACCAAAACTGATTGTCATCCGAGGCTGAAACTCAGCCAGACATTCTGTCGGAGCCGTCGGTGTTGCGTACAATCGCTGCGTCGAGGAGCCCGACATCCAGGAAACGGACATCCAGGAAACGATCATGAAAGCAATTTTCGTACAACGCACGGGCGGGCCGGAAGTGATGGAACTAGCGGAGGTTCCCCTCCCGCAACTGAAACCGTCCGCAGCGTTGGTGAAGGTCACGGTTGCGGGCGTGAACTCCATCGACGCCCAGTTCCGCGACGGAAAACTGCGGACTTCGCTGCCGTTCATCCCCGGACAAGAAGGCGCGGGAGTGGTGACCGCGACGGGTGCACAGGCGAAGACTGTGAAAGTCGGCGACCGTGTGGCCTGGAGTGGAGCGTTCGGGTCGTACGCAGAGTTCGTGGCGTCTCCGGAGGAGCATCTGGTGCCGGTGCCGCAGTCAATCAGCGATGAACAAGCGGCGGCGGCGATGGTGCATGGGTTGACGGCGCACTATCTGGTGAATGACGCGCGCAAGCTGAAAGCGGGTGAAACGGTTCTGGTACACGCCGCGGCGGGCGGTGTGGGATTGCTGCTGGTGCAGATGGCGCGCGCGAGCGGCGCACGGGTGATTGGCACGGTCTCAAGCGAGGAGAAGGGCCGGCTCGCGCGCGAAGCGGGCGCGGACGAAGTGATCGTCTTCACGCGCCAGGATTTTGAGGCTGAAGTGAAGCGGCTGACCGATGGCAAGGGTGTGGAAGTGGTGTACGACGGCGTGGGCAAGGCGACCTTCGAGAAAAATCTGAACTCGATGCGTACGCGCGGGATGCTCGTGATCTACGGCATGTCGAGCGGCCCGGTGCTCCCGGTGGACCCAGCAAAGCTTGCGGAGAAAGGCTCGCTCTACATGGCACGTACCACGCTCGCGCATTTTACCGCTACCCGGAACGAACTGCTGGCGCGCACCAGCGCGCTGTTCGCGATGATTGCCGAGGGCAAACTCAAGCTGCGGATTGCGAAGACCTATCCCCTGGCCGAAGCGGCGCAGGCGCATCGGGATTTGGAAGGGCGGAAAATGACCGGAAAATTCCTGCTGATTCCGTAAAGGCGGAGACTATCCGCATCGCGTTACATTCTTCGCGAAGTCACAGCTGCAAAAGAAAAGCTGAGTTAGTATTCTTTCGATATTGCTGCTATCGTCTTCAACGATCGAGGTGTCCATGCCGCGTTTTTCTTTCGCGATTGCTCTTGTCCTTTGTGCTGTCCATCTTCTTTCGCAGTCTCAGGAGCAAAAATCCGCGCCCTCGGGGCATTACTTGTTTGCCTGGACTGGCGACGTGGCGCATAAAGGCTATGACTTCCTCGCGGTCATTGACGCGGACCCGGCATCTCCCTCCTATGGGCACCTGATGACCACGCTGGCCACCGACCAGCAGACGATGAGAGTGCACCACACCGAATACACGATGCCAGCCAGTGGGATGCTATTTGCCAACGATCACGACGCCGGGAGGACATTCATCTTCGACCTGCGGGATCCGCTACACCCCAGAGTTTCAGCGTCCTTTATGGATATGGCGGGTTATATGCATCCGCATTCCTATTTGCGGCTGCCGAACGGCCATGTTCTGGCCACATTCCAGCACGAACACCACCACATGAGCGGACAGATGGCGGTGACCGGCGGCTTGGTGGAAATTGACGACCAGGGCAAAGTGATTCGCTCCAGCAGCAACGCCGACGCTGCGTTTCCCGATGCCCTGCTCACGCCCTACAGCCTGGTCGTGCTGCCGGAACTGGATCGCATTGTGTCCACAAATTCTTCTATGCATCTGGAGGATATTTTTCGCGGCGTGACTTATCAGGTGTGGCGTCTCAGCGATCTCAAACTGCTCAAGACAGCCTACTTCGATGTGGGTGAAAACCGCTATGGCCAGATCAGCCCGGAAGAGCCGCGTCTAGGTCCGGACGGATCGGTGTTTGTGCAAACTCTCGGGTGCGGAATTGAGCGCATTACCGGTGTGAACACAGACGAACCGAAGTCGCAGCTGGTCTTTAGCTTTCCCGGGGACTGGTGCGGAGTTCCGACCATCGTTGGGCATTTTCTGATTCAGAGCGTGCCCGACACGCACGGCCTGATTGTGCTCGACGTCAGCAATGCGGCGAAGCCAGTGGAGGTTTCCCGCCTGGAGCTCGGCGACGGCTTTCGTCCACACTGGACAGGCTGGGACACGAAAACGCAGCGGCTGGTGGTGACGGGATCGGAGTCCCGCCTTTACTTGGTGAAGCTGAACCAGGCCACCGGCGCTCTTGCAATGGATGATGCCTTCCATGACGCTGAAGGCAAGCCCGGCTTCAACTTTGAGAACCAGGACTGGCCACAGGGATGGAAGGGATCGGGCCTCCCGCATGGGGTCGTATTTTCCCGGTAACGTCGGTTGTCGATTGTCACTCGGCAATCGGCTTAGGACGGCGAGAGTAGCTTTGCGCGTATGGCGGTACCGCGCGCATAGGATCCAGCCTCGGGTCGTCGATTGGCTGGCCCGCCTTTGTCTCCAGCGGCACGACTCCGGCCCATGTCGGAAATGAATAATCCTCTTCATCGTCAATCGGCGGCCCGCTCCGCACCTTAGCCGAGAACTCGTCGATGGGCACACGCAACACAGATGTTGCCTTGAGTTCGCGCTCATTGGGCTGCCGCGAGTCGGCCCAGCGGCCCGGAATGATGTGCTGGGAAAGCAGGCGCAAGGCCTCGAGCTTTTCTGCAGGATCATCTACCAGCGTGGCTTTTCCCAGCACAACCACCGACCGGTAGTTCATCGAATGATTGAAGATGGAGCGGGCGAGCACGAGCCCGTCGAGCAACGTAACCGTGATGCAGACTGGGACGCTATCCTTCAAATGCCGCAGCATTCGGCTGGCGGCGGAGCCGTGAATCAATAGCATGTCGCCTTTGCGGCCATAGGAAGTAGGAATGACAAACGGCTGTCCCTCGACGACAAAACCAACGTGGCAGAGGAAGCCTTCATCGAGAATGCGGTACGCGGCTTCACGATCATAAACAGCGCGCTCGGCTTCGCGAACCAGACGGGTCCGCGGCGTCGGCGTGTAAGGCTGAGACATGGGAAAAAGAACTCCGGCAAGCGCCAAGGATGGGTGAAGGAAAAGTGTAACATCCCCCTTTATTTTTCAGGCCTCCTGGTTACCAGTTCACCTTCAGCGCAAACTGAAATTGACGAGGATCATAGGCGGCAGTGACTTGCCCGGCGTTGGTGAAGAGCTGGTTGACAGCGGCTGCGTTGAAACGATTCGCCAGGTTGAACATGTCGACGATCAAATCCGTATTGATGCGCTCGCCGAAATAAATGCGCTTGGAGACACGGAGATCGTTGAAAACGGTCCAGGGCTGAACCCCGCCGTTGCGCTGAAAGTTGCCGTCCAGCGACAGCAGCGTGCCGTTAAAGTCAGCGGGGCAGGGCTCCTGAAAAACGCCGGTGGGCGAAAACTTGGAGTTGACGACTGGATTTCCCAGGGCGGTGCAACCGGGATTGACAAAAGTGTCAGGCCGACCGGTATCGGGAGAAAACTGGAAGTTATCGGAGTTCCCGGTAATGATGTTAAAGGGCCGTCCTGAGGAGAGCTCGATGATGGGTGCGAAGGTCCAGTCGCTGAGAAGCTTGCCGGAAAATCCTTCGCCCACCTTCCCCGTTTGATAAAGGCCGCTGAAGACAAAGCGGTGGCGCTGGTCGAACAGGGAATTCGAGCGCTCCAATCCGGGATGGTAGCTATCCTGAGGAGCAAGCGGCGCTTGCAGGTCCGTGGAATCGTCGATCGCGTGCGACCAGGTGTAAGACGCGAGAAATTCGTAATGGTTGCCGAAGCGCTTGCGCAGATTGGCGCTCAAGCCGTGGTAGACCGAGCTGCCGTTTGAGTAGTTTGCGTCCATGTCGCTGAACGGAATGCAACCGGCTAGGGTGCTGAGATTGCAAGGATCGGTAAGTCCATCCCTTTGCAATACCGCGGGCAATAAGCTCGTCACGCAGGGAGCTGACGCCGGATTCGATAACAATGCTAGAGCGATCGCGGGATTGACCGCCGAGGGCCGGAAAAAGTTCGTCAGCGCCGCTGAAACCCAAGGCTGCCCGCTGGGGTTGACACCGCAAGGAGCGAAGCCCTGAGAAGTAGGGCCTGCGCCTACGCCAAGCGGCCCGCCGACCGAGGCATAAGAAGTGGGATCGGTGCTGGCCGCCAGATAATTTTTCATCGCCAGGTCGCCCCTGGTGGTATTGGCATTGATTGGGCGATTCAAATGACGTCCGCCATTGAAGTTATAGGCGAGGCTTAGAGTAAAGCTATCCCCGAGGTCGCGCTCAATGCTAAAGTTCGCCTGTTGGGAGTAAGCGTAAACAAAATTCTGAGCCTGCGGATAGCCGAACGGCTGAAACGCTAGCGGAAAAAAAGTTGTTGGATTCAGATAGTTCTGATTAACGAACAAACCGGGAAACTGCGGACTGGAGGCCTGAGCTGGAGTAAACGGCGCGGGATTGAAGCGCTGCTGTGCTGCGATGTAGCCGGGCACCGTAGGCAGGCAGGATGGAGAATTCAAAATTCCCTGAAAGGTGTTAACGGCGTTTAAGCTGCCAGGACCCGCGGCTGAGGATGTACTGCATGGCGATCCGGGACCAAATACCAGCTGGCCGCTCTGCGAAGCGTCGGAGGCGTCGCCAAGGAAGTAGAGAGCAAGCAGCGGATGGTCGTAGAAAATGCCATAGGAGGCGCGCACCACTGTTTTCCCGTCGCCCCTGGGATCCCATGCCACACCCACGCGGGGTTGAATATTGTTGGTGTCCGTCTGGATTCCTTTTTGCAAACCCAATTCGTTATAGGCAGCCTTGGCGAGTGCGTTCAGCGGGCTTAGCTGGGGCGGAAACTCCACGTCATAACGCACACCGTAGTTTAGGGTCAACTTCGGCGTAACCCGCCAGGAATCCTGCCAGAAAACTCCTAACGGCTTATTCGAAAAACTATCCGTGGGACTTCCATAGCCTTGCACAAGTTCATTGGGCAAGCCTAGGCCGTAACTCTGCACCGCAGTGAACCCGGGGAAGGTCGGGCAAAGAGCGGCGGGAAGTCCGTTAGCGGAACAAATATTGCTGAAACCCAGAGTGGACGCGTCGGTCGTGCCGAAGTCGTACAGTCCGCCGTAGTTGACGGTGAAAGTGGCATTGATCGGAAGGTAGTTGAAATCTCCGCCGAACTTTGTGTTGTGGCGTCCAATGGTCCAGGAGAAATTGTCGGTGAACTGGTAGCGTTGCTCGACACGTTGAACGTAGGAATAAGGCTCGCGCCCGAAATAGGCGAAGCCGGGGATGTTTTCGGCTACATCGCCGCCGCCGGGGATCGCAGTGTTGTAGAAGTACGCCAAGCCGCGCCGCGCATACTGAAAGCGGAACTCATTCACCTTGTTGTTACCAATGGTCCAAGTGTCCTGAAAAACTCCGCTCACGTCGCGATAGGTTTGCTGCGAGGTGCGGGAATATGCATTCTGCCCAAAGACCTGGTTTTCTCCGTTAACTTCGATGCCAGTGATCGTGCTGGGACTTACGTTAGCGCGCAAGGTCAGTCGATTGTTGTTGCTCACATTGTGATCGAGGCGGAGAGAGTACAGGCTGGTGCCTTCGAATACGGGGAAGTTGCCGACTTGCGAATTCAGGCTGAGAAAGTTGGCTGGCAACGAGTTACACAAAACGTTTCCCGCGGCATTGCACGAAGTCGGGAATTGTGTGAGCGGACTTGAGCCGTTCGGCGGTATGGGAATTGCCGTGCCCGCCAGTGCGCCGAAAATCAACGGGTAGCTTCCGTTCAGGGCAATTCCCGAGGAACCTCCCACAAATGTCGCGTAGAGTGCTGCTTCTTTGCCGTACCCGGCTGCCAGCGCCGGACTCACCGTCGCCAACGCCGCTTCGGCGGCGGGCAGTTGTTGAAAAAACTGCCGCTGCAGAGCCGTGGCGCTCACTCCTTGCTGAATCGTTCCGGCCGGTAATCCGAATGCGTTAGAAAGATCGACGTTGTTCAGCAGGCCGAAATTATCCTGACCAATGCTGGCGAAGCCCGTTTCGTGCCGGCGGGTGATTTCGTAAGAAAAATAGAAATAGGTCTTGTCCTTTTTGATCGGTCCGCCAAAAGCGGCGCCGGCCTGCACGCGCGTGTAAGCCGGATTCGGAACCGTGCTGAAGGGGTTCACCGCCTGGAAATTCCGGTTGCGCAGATAACCGAAAACGTCGCCGTGAAAAGCATTCGACCCGGAACGAGTGATGATGTTCACCACGCCGCCCGCGGCGCGGCCATATTCGGGTGCATAGTTGTTGGTGATGATCTGAAATTCCTGTACCGCTTCCTGCGAAACTGTGGAGCGCACGCCGTTGGTCGAATTGTCAGTGGCGTCGGCGCCGTCGACGTTGACCAGGTTCGAACGTGCGCGCTGGCCGCTCATGTTGAGCCCGGAGGTAGGCGCGGCGCCGGTGTCGGGCGCGTTGTCGCGAACCACTTGCGAGTCGGTCAGGGTGAAATTGATGTAGTTACGGCCATTGATTGGAAGATTGTCGATGCGCCGCTGTCCAATCGTGTCTGTCGTAGAGGTACGCGAGGTCTCTATCAAATCCGCTTGGGAAGTGACCTCCACTACTTCTTTTCCGGTAGCGACCGCCAGCGAGACTGGAAGCTCCACCAGCCCTCCGACCGTGATGTTGACGTTGGTGGCTTCCACTCCGCCAAAGCCGGGCGCTCCTACGGTGACGATGTACGTTGCCGGGGGCAACTGCCGGACACTGTAGCCGCCCTGGCCGTCGCCGGTGGCGCTGCGAACCACTCCTCTGGCCGCGTCCTTCACAGTGACCGTGGCGTTGGCCACAAGATTATCCTTGGCATCCTTTACGGTTACATGCAGGTCGCCGGCAGCCACTCCACCCTGACCGAAGGCAATGGCGGACAATGACACAACCACCAGTGCGACGGAGAAAGTTCTGAGGCTGCAGATGGTCCTGCAGAAGATGATCATGCGTATCCTGATCATGTGAATCATAGAGGCTCCCTTGATTCTGCTCACTTGAAAGTGGCGGCAGAACAAACTCCAACGGCGATTAGGCCGAAGCACGAGCAAAATTGTGGGAACAGCAGATTCCCGCTGGTTTTTACACCAGAACAGGTGACGAAAACAAGGCTGGAATGACGAGGGGTGGTGCGCAAGTTACCCCGGCAGTTCGCTAAGGCACGGCGATGCCGGGACAAATTGTGGCATAGAGCCCGCCGCGCCGTCTGTGATGAGCGTCACAGTTCTACCGCGTTGCGGACAGACGAACCGGAACAGCGGGATTCTGCAGGCGGCCCAGCAGCATTGCGGCGCCGCTCAGTTGCTCGTAACGGTCGACCACTCGCACCGCCGCGAACCCAGAGTTGGGCCAAGCCAATGCCAGGTAAATCCGCGCCAGCGCCACCGTCGCGTTGCGGCGGAGTAGCAGCGCGTCATTCACCAGTTGCTGCGCAGCGTTAGCAACGCGCACATCGCCGCCGGCAAGAGCCGCTTCGCCAATGCGTACCAGCACAGACGCGTTTCTTCCCGCGATCTCGACATAGGCAGCCATGGCGCGCAAGCGTTCGCGACGGACCATGCGGAACTGACTCGGCTGTAAACGGCGCCGCAGGTAATCATCCTCGGCGGGATCAATCAAATTGCGGAACGCTAGGATATCGATGGGACGAATCGCGACCGCCAAGTTGGTGCTTCGCCTGGCATGCAGGCTTTGAGTTACGGCCACGCTCAAAATAGTGGCGAGCGCAAGTACAGCGGCAATGACGATAATAATGGCCAGATTCATTGTTGCAGTAGACGCTCCAATTCCCGGTTCCAGATGTCGAGATTATTCTCGGGCAACGGAACCGCAGACGTAGTGGCAACTTTCTGGGGGACGAGGAGGTAGTAAAACCAAATCAGGACACAAACGTGGTAAGTACCAAAGTTGAGGAAATCGAGAAGGTAACGACTCTGCGGCAGGCCGCCATTCGCCACGACAGCCCACGTGGCCAAGTGCACTGAAGATGAAATGCCACGGCCCAGCGCAATGCCGAGAGTCGCCCTGTCCCAAGTCAACCTGAAGCCAGCGGTAAACAGAAACAGGAACAGGATAAGGCCGCACTCGATCATGTACAGCGTCTGTTGCAGAATATGCGCCCGGTATCCTATCGCAAACTGTTGGTGGTCGACAGGGGCATAGGCTGCAGCCAAAGTTGCGAGCAGCAAAAGCACTGCACCCGTGCAAGTAATCAGTCGACCACCAACTTTGGCGATCGCCGGCCGGGAGCGGAGCAGATGAAAGAACAATTCCCCAATTACTGCGAGCTTAATGAATCCTTCAAGAACGAGGCCAACCCAGAAAGCGAGCCACCATGTCTTTGCGCTGACCGAAGGGAGCACATCCATCCCGTACAGCGCGAATTCCTCAATGGCTTCGAATACGAGATACGCAAAGAAAACCGGGAACTGCTTATGAAACCCTCGCCGCCATAGGAGTATAGCGAGCGCTACTTGCAGAACGTGCGGTCCGATCCACAAGTAGTGCCACAGGAATGAATGTAACTGCAGCATAGGCGTAGCTAGGCACTATACCGCGACCTAGTGCAGCCGGCAAGATCGGCGCTAATCGTGTTCGGGTTTCGTAACGCAATCCGATCTACGGCTTGCAGGCACCGCTGCAGGTGCCGCCACCTTCAGCGCGGACGACTGTTGGGATCACTAGGGTATTAAGGAAGAGTACGGCTGCAGCAAGCACGAGCAGGGCACGTTTCACGGTTGTTTTTCTCCTTGTTTGAAAAAGCGAACCGTGATAATTTCATGTCCCTGAGCTGCTAGGAAGAGCACGCTAGGCCCGTTCCCTGTTCGGAATTCGTAACACTGCTATGACACTGAAATCCGCCTTGCAGGATCTGCGAGAAACCACGCTGGCCGCCATTTCCGGGCTGCTGGCGAAGCTGGCTTATCTCGCGTCGCTGCGCAATCGCGAGGGCGGATACTTGCATTGGGGTTTTGCGCTACTGCATGGAGCGGAAGCCTCAGACCGCGCGCTGAAGGCAGCTCACGCAGAGGTATTGTCCACGGTGCTGCGGACCCCAATATCAGAGTTAGAAGAGGATTTGCGCCGATCCAGCCACGATGGAAAGCGAACCGCGGGCGCCTACGTGGAAAGCATGCGCCAGCAGATCGATCAACTTATTCCTACCCCGCAGGATGTAGCTTCCGTCCGGCACCTTAATTCAGTGCTGACTGCCCTTTCGAGCCTGGAGCGGGAGAAGAAGCAAAAGCGTGCCACTCCGTCAGCTTCATAGCCACGCCCACCACCTGGCCGATGATCTCCGCTTCCTGAGGACAGCGCAGCACTCGAATTGGAACCGGCGACAAAGGATGCGGCTGTAAAACAATGTCGTCGCGACGCATGCTGCACCAGCAGCAGGTATGGCCTTCGCGGGTTTCTACAAAATAGATAGGACGCTCGTACTCGCAGCGCCACAATCCTTCCACTACTTTATTCTTCGCTTCGTCCACTTGGATGAAGCTGCCGGGCGGGAGAATCGGGTACATCGTGAAATCCTGGTTGCCGATGTAGCCGTAGGTAAAATCGCTGTGCGCAAATTGCGCCAGATAGGACAATGGCACAAGCCCCCACTGTTCTACAATCCTGCCCAGATTCGTGGTCCGTTGCTGATCGAAGGCAGGATCGAGGCGAACTGGCATTTGCACGGAGGAGATTCCGGCGAGTGCCTCGGACACATGTGATCGCGGCGGGGAAATGAGTCCTAAATCGGCGGGCATATTATTGATGTCAACGCCGTACCAAGCCAGCAGCTCCCGCAAGTCCCGGCGGTAAATCACGGCTAGTGTGTAAAGGCGGAAAATACTGGGCAAAACGCCTTTGGTTTCAATATCCGACAAACGGCTGGGAGGAATCGAGAACTCTTCGTTGCGATATCTTTCTGCCATACGCGCGCTGGATGTTTCGATGTCGCGCAGGGTCAACCCTAATTTCTCGCGCAGGGTCCGAAGACTCTTACCGGCTGGAAGCATGTAGCCCCTCCAAGGAAGTGTCCGACATCATAGCAGGGCAGTGATGCTTCTTGTCACGATTTGCGAAATTTTTTTATCCGGCCATATTTGTTACGAATTCCGAACATGCTCAGCCCCGCGACTGGCTTGACGAAACGCTAATTCAAAGATAACGGGCTAAGGCCACGTCGGCGGGTGACTATTCTACCAGCTCACTCAGTTTGTTCGGATTTCGTAACAAGGCCGGCTAAAAATTGCAAAAACGTCCTCTTCGACCCCTACGGCTCCATCCTGAATTTTGACTGTTCCAGGCCCGCGTCTTCTTTTTCGAGCGTCCTGTGGGCCCACGCCATGCGCGGAGTATTATGCGCGATGCCGAACTGACCTCGGCTGTTCAGCACGATAATCCCACCGTGGCCATGCAAGCGTTGCTTCAAATAATTCATGGCTTCCTGCGCAGCCCACTCCGGCAGATTGCCTGCCGATACGCGGTCGGCAGTCCACTTCGCCAGCACCAGCTTCATAATCGGCTCGCCCCAGCCCGTCGTCGATACGGCTGCGCTCGAATTATCCGCATAACAACCGCATCCGATCAGCGACGAATCGCCCAGCCGTCCCGGAGCCTTGTTCAGCGTACCGCCCGTGGATGTCGCCGCAGCTATATTGCCTTCATGGTCGAGCGCGACCGCTCCCACCGTGTCGTGCGAAATGGTTACATCGTCAGAGCTCGGCGCGAACAGGTCGTTGCCGTGCTGCGCCGCTTCCCGTTGATATTCACGCAGACGTTCAACCTCGCGCGGGATGATCAGATCATCGTTATTGCATAGCGGAATGCCATGCTGCGCGGCGAAGCGTTCCGCGCCTTCCGCCACGAAATACACGTGCGGGCTCTCGCTCAAGATCTTGCGCGCCGCCCGCACCGGATTGCGTACTCTTTCAACGCATCCCACTCCTCCAGCCCGCAGGGTAGCGCCATCCATGATCAGGGCGTCGAGTTGCACCTTGCCATCGCGATTGAGAAAACTGCCCCGTCCCGCGTCGAAGGTTTCATCGTCTTCCATGATGACGACGGCTTCCTCGACCGCATCCAGCGCCGCGCCGCCGCGTTCCAATACGCGCCAGCCTGCACCAAGCGCATTTCGCACCCCATGTAGATGCCCTTCCACCATGTCGTCGGGGATCGCCCAGGCGCCGCCGTGAACCACGAGCACAGGGTTGGTCGGCAAGAAAATTCCTCAGAAGAAGTGAAATGACCGAATAGTCTAGCACTCAAGGATAGGAGGACGGGTGAGGCGGGTCGTCACATCTCGTCGGAAATAAGCATCCCTTGAACAACTTCTGCCAGGAAGCGGTACCCCTCGGCGTCGATCTTCCCTTGCGTTGCGACCTGGAATTTGGCCGCTCGCTCTTTGGCATCAAAGTAAAATACCAGGTCGGCGAGAACCTCGTGCGCCTCGCGGCAAAGAGCGCGCGTATGCATCAGACCCTCCACATCCAATGGCGAGTTTTGGACGCTTGCGATCTGCTCGAGCACGCGCTTAAGTTGCAGCTTCCACTCCTCGAGTTCGGATTCATATTTCAAATAATATTCTGCGTCTCCGACAATCAGCAGCTCTAACGCTTTCAGATCGGCCGGTGTCAATGGAGCTTGTGAAACAAGCTTGGCAAGTAACGACTTCATATCCGTCTTGGCTTGGACGGCTTCTCGAGCCTGTGCTTCGAGATCGTCTATTTGTTCTTCCAGAAGCTCGTAGTTGTCGCTACTCTCACTCCCACTGCAGCGTGCCGCCAGTTCCAGGGTTTTCTTAATGCTAGTTCTTACTTGCTGGTCCTTCACCTGATGTTGGTCTGCGGCCATCGTTTGCTTCCTTTCGAAGATCGGATTCAAGGTTGGTAGTAAGCGAGCTATTCTCGCATCGAAATCGCAAGTCAGCAATGAGGATAGCTCCGCACACCGTTACAGGACGGTAGCGTTGGATATGTCGACAATCGGCAAGTCCAATGCGGCCTGCCCCGCCTTGGCGGCGGGCGGCCCGTCCTGGGTTCGAGTCTAGGTATAGCGCATGGATGGATCGTGAGCGTCGATAGCACTGCGATCACCCAAAGCACGGGTGCCATACGATTGAAGAGTGCGCCGATGATTACGAGGACGAGCCGCTCCGAACGTCCCATGAAGCCCGCGCCAGCCCAGAAACACGAAAGCCCCGGTAGTCATCCGGGGCTTGAAACTGGTACTGGACACTGCCTGTCATCTTTTATGATAGACCTGCTGCGTGCGGTGTCAAGCCCAATCATCAATGTCGAGTGACCGCGGAGGATGAGGGACTCGAACCCTAATGGCTGACTGGCCACTCGACTGCTTGACAGGCAGCGTCCAGTACCCACTGGCAACACCCTCCAAACACGGCCTATCGAAAATAAGTCTATTCTCACGCGGACAGTCCAGCGCCACAGCGGCGAACTAAATTGCCCATCGAATCCCGAAGCGGGAAAGCACGGGGAGTTTCGTACGAGAGATGGTGAAGCTCGTGGTAGCGGAGAAGGTCCTAATGTATATTATCTCCAAGATAACACACAATAAATTAACTTAGCTATGCGGCTTGCCCCGCCTTGGCCGCGGTGGGCGGCCCATCCTGGGTTCGGGTCCAGGTATAGCGCATGCGATGGATCACCGTGAGCGTCGATAGCACCGCGATCACCCAAAGCACGGGCGCCATGCGATTGAAGAGTGCGCCGATGATTACGAGGACGAGCCGTTCGGGGCGCTCCATGAAACCGACGCGGCAGGATCCGATGAGCGATTCGGCGCGGGCGCGCGTGTAGCTCACCATGATGGCGCTGATCATCACGAAGGCGGTGAGCACGACGTAAAAGAAGCGGTCGCCGCGCGCGTAGAAGACCAGGAGGCCAAGGAACTGTGAGGCATCGCTGTAGCGATCGACCACCGAATCGAAGAACGCTCCGAAGCGCGTAACGCGGTTGGTGGCGCGGGCGACCTGGCCGTCCACGAGATCGAAGAAGCCGGAGAAGATGATCACCAAACCCGCGTAGAAAAACATGCGCTGCTGCGTGACGGCATTGGCAGAGCCGAAAAGAATTGCGGCCCACGTATTCACTACCAATCCCATGAAGGTGAGCACGTTGGGATTGATGCGCGACAGCGCCAGCCAGCGCACAATGGTATCGAGCAGCACGCCGCAGGAGCGTCCGAAGGCGCTCGTCCAGCTGCGGTTTGGGGTGGATCGCGTTGACGAAGCGGCCACTAAGCGCCCGCCTTTTCGGGCTCAGCCTCGTCGTGGATCGTAGTCAGCGCGAGGATTTCCAGTTCGCGCTTGCCGTTGGGCGTGATCACGGTGGCTTCGTCCCCTACCTTCTTATTCAGCAGCGCGCGGCCGATGGGAGACGTCGTAGAAATTTTGCCCGCGCTCACGTCGGACTCTTCGCTGGTCACAAGCTTGTATTCCATCTCTTCATTCTTTGTACTGTCGAAGACCTTCACCGTAGAACCCAGCCCCACTTTGTCCTTGGGGATGTTGTTCATGTTGGTCAGCGACAAGTCCGCGAGACGCTTGCCCAGCTGGCGGAAGCGCGCCTTGACGAACTCCTGACGCTGCTTGGCCATGTGATATTCGGCGTTCTCGCTGAGGTCGCCGAGAGCGGCGGCCCGCTTGATTTCTTTGGGTAATTCGTGAACCAGTTCGTGTTCGAGCGCGTCGACTTCTTCCTGCAATTTTCTTTTGAGTTGATCCGTCATTTCTAACCAGGTGTGCGTGCGGTACGCTCTTGGGATTATAAACCTGTTGGGGTTGGAAGGATCGCAACTTGCCCACGATCGATCCTTGATCGAGTCAAGAGCGATCGAATCGAGAACTAACGGATCGAGAGCGAGCGGATTGAGAACTAGCCGGCTGCGTAAGATCCTTTGGATCAGGGGTTGCGATTTGGCGGTTCAGGCTGCCATCGCCAAAGTCCTGAAAGCACGAGAGTTACTGGCAAAGCCTTTTGTTCACTGAGGAACAGGTTTTTGGCTCTTACGGGTCATTGACAGATGGCCACAATAGTAGGAAACTTTTGGAAACAACGGTTCCCCCCAAAGCATTTGGTCTAACCTCTTTGCAGGACGCTATCCTTAACGATTGGTTCCGAGCTAACAGACTTGTGCAAGAGGTACTTACAAGCTGGGGTGCTTGCTCGATAAGTTCGCGGGAGCCCATTGGATCTGTAACTGTGGGCACCAGAAAGTAATCAATCCCTGGGGGGGAGTAAACACTTCGATGGCTCTTCGCTTGACATCGCGCAACGTCAGGGAAGCGCGGATGCCGCGCGACGAGACGCTTGTGCAGGCGAAAGAGCTTGACGGGCGTCATGACGAGCATTCGCCACGCGACGCCTCGACCGGAGGCCGAAACGTCGGTTCTCATAAGAAAGTGGTGGCCGCGGATGTTGCTCTGGATTGGGTACTGCAGGAAATTGTCCAGCAGGCTCGCCTGGCCACAACAGCCACGGGGGCGTTCATCGGCATTGTCCGAGGACACAGCATTATTTGTCAGGCAACGAGCGGTTCGAACGCGGCTGAGTTTGTCACTTATTTGAACCGCGACCGGCGAATGCTTGACTCTTGTCTCAACACCAACGCCCCCCAGCGCTGCCGTGACTCCGAGACTTTTGAGCAGCTCGATGCGAACACCTGTCGCCATTTAGGTGCGCGCTCCGTGGTCATCGTTCCTATTGTCGATACCGAAGGAGAGAAACTCGGGGTTTTCGGTGTTTTCTCGCCCCAGGCAGATGCCTTTTCCAACGCGAACATCGTAGCCTTGCAGACATTGTCGTGCCATATCGGGGATGCAATGGCCCAGATTGATCGATGCACTTCTGCTTCTAACGGAAGTGCATCCGCTCGGCGCCAGTTTGATACAGGCAAGTCTTCGATTCACGATCGGCTGCTTCGCGCCGCCCGACGCCCGCTGCCGGCGATCAGAGGCCAAGTCGCGTGGGTTCTTGGAATTTTGGCAGTCCTGCTGCCAGGATTCTGGTTTCTGAGCCGCAATGGCACCTTGAGTCAGTGGACGATACACATGTCTGCGAAAGCCCCCGCTGCCGTAACTTCACCGGCGCCTTCCGTTTCGTCAGCACCGCCCTTATCTGACCATCTCTCATCCGGCAGTGCAGATGCAAATTCCGGCCAGAGTCCAGCGGTCCGAGTTGTTGCTAAAGAAGGCGCTGCCGTCGCAGCGGGAGGGAAACCGGTGAAGGACGCGCCGGTCGCATCTAAGACAGGGAAGAAAATCTCTGCTCGTTCCACGCCCCGTGTGCCTGATCTGGAGATTGAGAATACGCTGGACGACGCATCCTCAGAGTCACTGCCGTCTGCTTCCGTGGACACATCGAGAGCGCCCAAATCGGCCATCTCGGCGCAGCCCCCGGGGAGCGTCGGCAAGCAGGCTAATTCCGCGAATGCCAGTGCTTCTTCTGTGCCTGGTGGCACTTCAGTGGGATCGATCGCGCGGGAAGCGGCGCAGCTGACCCGAGCTCCCGAACCAGCGCGCGCCGAAGCAGCGCGCCCAGCCAGCGAGACAAGCCAGAAGGCCGGCGCATCGAGTGCCGACCCTGCGCAAGAACCCCCAATCATGATTCCCGAAAATGCTGCTCTCGAGCGCATTGCTGAGCAAGTGAAGCCAGACTACCCGCAAGATTACCCGGAGGACGCGAGAGCTAAGGACCCGCAAGCTACGGTGGCGGTAGATGTGATTGTGGGCAAAGATGGCCAGGTCGAAAGCGTCGCTCCGTTGAAGGGAGATCCACGATTGCTGGCGGCGGCTGCTAAAGTCGTGGCGAAGTGGCGTTTCGAGCCGCTTCCGCGCAACCACCGTTTCGTGAGATTTGAAAGTCACATCACTGTGCAATTCGCCTCGCCATGAATTTAAAGCTACTGCGCTATCGAATCCAAAACTCGCGGGACCGACGCTCCCATTTATGGGCGACGAGACTTGCCGCTTTCTCGCTGACGGCTTTCCCGCTCCTCGCATTGGGCAATCCGCAGGCGAAGCCGGAGCCGTCCAATTCAAGGTCTAGCAACGCGGCATCTGCCTCAGTGCAGCACGTCCAAATTCTTTTGGATAAAGGCGCTCCTGCGGTGGAGATCATTACCACTGTGCCCGTGACCCCGCAGATCAGCAAGTCGGATGATGCGATGCGAATGGATATCGACTTGCCGAATACCAACATGTCTGTTCCCGAGAAGGTTGTGCCCATCAAAAATAAGGATCTGGGCACCCTCCGTATGACTCTTCGCAACACCACACCGCCGATGGTGCACGTGGAAGTCGATTTCCACATGCCGCTGTACTACCGGTGGGATTCCGCCGGGAACCGCCTTCTGATTAATTTCCACGAGATCCATAAAGAGGAAACTTCCGCTGTCTCCTCCACGGCCGCCGGCATGACTCCGCTGCCCGTCTCCGCTCCAGCGGATGTCGCCGACTTTACTCACATGGTGCCGGCGGAGCAGTTAGCTCCAGGGGCTTCCGTAACTGCTGACGACAATACCCTCGTTCTGCGTCTGAAACGCACCGGAGATGTGTACGTCTGTCCGCAAACCGCCGTTTCTGTTGTGCAGTCGCGGAATGGCCCCGACGTTACATTGGCGATGAACAACGGAGGCCTGGAAACCCACCTCGCTCTGAAAAATTCAGCGGACGAAGTGGTCACCCCGGATTTTCGTATTCTCCTGCGCGGTCCCGGAGAATTTCACTACGCCATTCGGGCAGACTCGCGCGGCAACACATGTGTTAAGACTCTTCCCGGGAACACAGCCTCTGCCATCATTTATGAACTGATGGGAGATGGAAAATACGAAGCCCAGGCCAGTGACCATGTTGTTTTTCACGATGGGAAGTTGAACCCTGCCAACATATCTCACACGGAGTCTGTGCTTGCGGTGGAGTGCGGATGCCCACCCCCTTCTCGTCCGACTCTGCCGTCACTCAACAAGCCACAGACTGAAATTGCGGTAGGGAATCCGGCTCCTGAGCCATCCGGTTCTGCCGAAGGTCGGCAGGACCCAAGTCCGACTTTGACCAAAAATCCGGTTGCGGCCGGCTCCCTCGCTCCACCCAATGCGGGACTCGAGATTCCCGAATTACCGGAATCGATGCGTCAACAACCGCACGCACAGGTAGAAGCGTCGTTGGCCTTCACTCCCAATCCTTCGGAGATGGCCGCGAGACATATGCCTGCGACCTCGCGCCAGTTGCCATCGACACTCAATGCCCTACCGCCGTTGCCACCACTGGAAAAAGCTCCAGAGGAGCGCAAGGGAGTTTTCGGCAAAATCAAAACCTTCTTTTCAAAAGTGTTTCGCTAAGAAAGATCGAGACCTGACGTTGCGCGATTTCGCCGTATCCCTGGCAGCCGGCACACTGTCAGCGCTATGCTTCCTTAACGGCGGCCATCCCTTGCGGTCAGACTAGTGGTGATCGCTATCGCCGTGGCCGTGGCGCCACGTCCAATACTGTTTTTGCTGTTCGGGAGGCAGATGGCGGAAGTCGCGATGTTCGTCGTAATGGTTTTCGCGCGACCACTGTTGATAGTAGACGACTTCGTTGTCGTTCCAAACGTGATAGTCGGAGTAGTAGGGGTCGTAGACCCGGTAATAATGATGCGCGCAAGCGGTACTCACTACGGAAGCCGTCAGCGCTGCCGCCAGGAAACCTGAAATGAGAAAGCGCGACTTGCCCATCTGTGAATGATCCCCCCTTTCTTGGTATCGGCTGCTCGTTCGTTCCAAATCCTAACTCAGAGCTTGAACCGTCGAATGAAGTTGGTTGCCGGGATTCGCTAAACGGGTTGCTGACAGATCAGGAACCTTCACTCGATTCAGCATGGTCCGGTTCTGCGTTAGAATCAGAGACGCCGATATTAATTAGGAATGAAGGAGCCCACACGATGTATCCGGAAATCATGGTGATCCCGATGCGTGAAGAGTTGACGCGCCTGGGAGTTGAGGAACTTCGCACGGCCGACGATGTTGACCGCGCGTTGAAGGGGCGCTCTGGCACGGCACTCGTGATCGTGAATTCGATTTGCGGGTGTGCCGCCGGACGCATGCGGCCCGCGGTTCGCCTTGCTTTGCAGAGCGCTGCCCATCCTGACAAATCTGTCACTGTATTCGCCGGACAAGACAAGGAAGCTACGGAACGCGCTCGCAATTATTTTACCGGACAACCTCCGTCCTCGCCTTCGATCGCGATTCTGCAGGATGGCAAACTGGTATACATGATGGCACGCCGCGACATCGAATCCCGCGAGGCCCCAGCCATTGCCGCCGACCTGAAAGCAGCTCTGGACAAGTTCGGCGCCAAGCCAGTGCCGGCTTCGGCATCGTCTTAAGACGCCCGAGATCTCACCGGCCATCTACCCGGAATGCCTTGACCACGATTGCATTCGGCTGCATGCCCACAGGAATCATCGTCAGAAGCGAGTATTCCGTTGGCTCAAGCTTGCGCGGAGTGCGCCGCTGAATCACCGTGACATCGCCCGCTTGTGTATCGAGCACCAAGATATAGTTTTCATCCTGGGAGAGTGCGAGACCCTCCGGTCGGCTGCCAACGGCGAGAGTTGCGATCCTTCGGCCAAGGTCGATGTCGTAGACCGCAACACTATCCGAACCAAAGTTGCTGATGTATAGCCTGGAGTTATCGCGTGTAACCATCCCCCGAGCGGGATGCTGTCCCACGACCACGCTGCTGCCGACCTCGTCGTTTCCGGTTTCTACAATCGAAATACTATTCGAATCAAAATCGCAAACCATCAACTCGCCACCATCCGGCTTCAGCGCAAGATTCACCGGCGTACGGCCCACATCCAGCAACGCCAGCACCCGGTCAGCCGACTCCTCTGCATTCTTCAAAGCGATCGATGCCACCTGCGACGAGCCCGAGCACGCTACAAACGCTTTGCCGGAGTCGGGTAGAATGGCAACATCCTCCGGATGCTCGCAGACCGGCAAAGTTGCTCGAACCCGCAAGAGCTTCGCGTCAATGAGCGAAACCGTATTGTCGCTTCGATTTGACACCACCACGGTTGCACCGTCAGGCGAAACGCGCGCTACTCCAGGCCCGGAACCAACTCGCACGTTCCCCACAACCTCGCGCTTCTCGAGATCAATGACAGAAACATTGGCGGACGCAGAATTTGCCACGTAAGCGCGTTTACCATCTTCCGAAACGTCGATGAAATAAGGTTTGCCGTGTACCCCGATCGTTGCGACCACGACATTTTTCTCGGCATCAATCACGCTCACATTGCTCGAACCCGAGTTGACCACGTAGATCTCATTCTTTCTCTTGTTGACCGCGACGCCCGTCGGCGACGCGCCCACGGCGATCGTTTTTGCCGGTTCGAACGTGCGCAGGTCAATCACGCTCACGGTGTTGCTTTTGCCGTTGGTGACATACGCGTACTCGCGATAGGACGGGCCGTAATCCAGCAAGGCGCGTTCGCGGAAGTACCACCAACCGAAGGCGCCGAGCAGCGGAATCAATAAAATGATGAAGAGGAGTTTTCTCAAGAGGCAGTCGCTTCCCTGGAGAAAGTTAAGACTACCAGAGAGCAGTTTTTGTCAAGATAACCTAGTGCGGCGCGGTTTCTTCGGTCGACGACGGTCCCTTCGCTTCACTAGCTTTCAACTCACTGGTTAGTATGGCCGCCTTGTCGCTGGAAACCTGGATATCGCCATTCAAGACGACGCTGACCCTGCCTGCTCCAGTTTCCAAAAACTGCGCACGGCGCAGTCTGATGTTGCCCTGCGCTGCGGAAGGAAGCAGCGCATTGTAGTTGGAAGCCGGCCGCACAGAAGTAAGCAGCGATTCCGTTATCCTGTCACGCACAACTTCCCCGAGAGTGCCTGACCGCAATAAATCGCCTAGCAATCCCTTTGCGTCGACGCGACCGATAGTCGGCACCAGGTGCAGTGAACCATCTTCTCCAATGCCCAATAGCAGCTTCACTTCAATGGCACCATTGCCCTCCGCCATTTCGTTGGGAGCACTGCCAAAGCACGCCCAGCGCTCATAGTGCATTTGTACGAGGACCACACTCGCGGGCGTCGATGGCGTGAGATTCGCGTTTTGAATGACAATCTGCTCCCCGCAGCGCTCGCCTTTGTCGAGTTGCGAGCCCAGAACTTCAGAGATATGTTGCTGTAGGTCGGACAAGTCTGCGGTCAGCTCAAAGCGGAATATGTTCTCCCCGGCTTGCAATGCGCCCTTGGAAATCAACCCGGAAGTAGTAATCGCCACGGACAGATCAGATGGACTAACCGAGGCCGGATTCAGTCCTGCAAAGTTTATTGCGCTCTTCACCGGCGGAATTTTGAAACTAACGTCCTGGCCGCTGTCGCCAGCCCCAATGCTCATTTCCTCTCCGAGATCGACTTGCTGGTTCTGGAAACTCGTGAGCGTGCGCTGCAAATTCTGCGCGGAGTTCGCGATGAGATTTCCGCCAGTTTTTGTGTCGATTGCCACAT
Source organism: uncultured Acidobacteriota bacterium (assembly GCA_963717205.1). Lineage (GTDB taxonomy): Bacteria > Acidobacteriota > Terriglobia > Terriglobales > Acidobacteriaceae > Sulfotelmatobacter. Next base: position 864,236 of record CAVQVP010000007.1, read on the forward strand.
CGAGTGCCTTGGACTCCTGTGCCAAGTCAGAATCTGTTTTTACTAATTTCTTGATCGTATCTTTCAGCCCTGATTTCTGGCGATCCGAGAGTTTTTGCAAAAACGCGGTGTTCTCAGTCCGCGCTTTCTCGAGGGCCTGTTCAAAAGCCTTATCGCGACCGGCAACCGCCGAAGCATTATTTTCCTTAGCTGCCTGTTCCAGCATAGCTCGCAATTCAGCACTCGCGCTTTCGGTTTCCTTGATCATTAGTTTGTATTCGATGATCTGTTGGCTGTTTGCCTGCAGAGCTAAAGTTTCATGAAAGGTCTTTAGGTCATCTTTTATGTCAAGGCCGGTCGAGGGGCCGCTTCTACCCATCGCGCCCGCGCCCGCAGTGCCACCCCCAACGCTTGCGGCTCCGCGCTGGGCGACCATTGTGCACGAATGCGCCAACGTCGCGATCACGAACACCGTTTTTAGATGGGAAATAAAACTCCCCATGCGAAACATGGCTAAATCTCCTACAGAATCCCTTCCCGCCGGACGCCGCGGGAGAACCCTAGCTTGCCGCAGCTCCGAAAAAAAGGCCACAAACTTTACAGTTCTTTGCAGAACGTAGAAGTCAGCTCCAGTGCGAGACCCAGCCCCTACTGGCTAACTTCTGCTGTCTCCTTCACTTCAATCCCCGGAACAGTCCTCCCGACAACCGCCGCAATTTGACGCACCTGCATCATCAACTCATCGAACTGATCGGGAAACAGCGATTGCGGCCCATCCGACATCGCCTCGTCGGGCTTGGTATGCACCTCCACCATCAGTCCATCCGCTCCCACGGCGACTGCCGCACGCGACAGCGGTGTCACTTTATTTCGCTTTCCTGTCCCGTGGCTGGGATCGACAAAAATCGGCAGGTGGCTCAAGCGCTGCACCGCGGGAACCAGGCTGAGGTCGAGCGTATTGCGCGTGTGGTCGGCAAATGTGCGCACGCCGCGCTCGCAGAGCGCCACGCTGTAATTACCTTCACTCAGAATGTATTCCGCGGCCATCAAAAATTCTTCCAGAGTTGCTGACATGCCGCGCTTCAGCAGGACCGGCTTCTTCGCCCGCCCGGCGCGCTTCAGCAAGGAAAAATTCTGCATGTTGCGGGCCCCGATCTGAATCACATCCGCATACTCCTCCACCAGGTCCAGCGATTCGTTATCGATCGCTTCCGTGATGATTTTCATTCCATACTGTTGCCGGATGTCTGACATGATCCGCAACCCTTCCTCACCCAATCCTTGAAACGAATAAGGAGAGGTTCGCGGCTTGTACGCGCCGCCGCGAAAGAATTGCGCTCCGGCGCGGTGCACGCGTTCAGCTACGGCAAACGCTTGCTCGCGGCTCTCGATTGCGCATGGCCCTGCAACAATTGCCAGGCCGCGCCCCCCGATGGTAGCCTCCGTTCCCGCAAACCGTATCACCGTGTTGTCTTCTTTAATATCGCGGCTCACCAACTTGTAGGGCTTTGAGACTTTGATAACTTCCTGCACCCCCGGCATCTCTTCCAGGGTGCCCTGCTCCACTTCGCCCTTGTTACCGGTAATGCCAATCGCGGTGCGCTGCGCCCCCGGCATGGCGTGTGCGCGGTATCCCAGCTTCTCAATTTTTTCGCAGACGCCACGAACTTGCTCATCCGTGGCATGCGCCTTCATGACGACTAACATAGATTCCCCTTGTTGCGGACCTTCACATTCCTTATGTGGGGACAGCCGCCCCCGGCTGTCCAGTCGAGCGAAGCTCGACACGCCTCTCTTCTCACTCCGCGGCAGCGAGCCCATCAAGTCTACCTTCGCTCGCTCCTGCACCGCAAACGCAGCAGCCATTCAGCTTTATACTTTTCTCATGCCCCACTCCATGGCCCGCGAACAAGACATCCTCAATCGCCCCGCGCCGAGACGCCCGCCCCGCCTCACTTCCCGCCGCATTGGCATTCACACTTCCACTGCCGGAGGAATTCACAATGCCGCCGAGCGCGCCTACCGTATGGGATGCAACACGCTTCAGATTTTTTCATCGAGCCCACGCCAGTGGGCGCCTTATGAACTTAGTTATCCGCAGTGTGAGGAGATGCTTCGCCTGCGCGCTGAATACAATCTTAAGCCGGTGGTCATTCATACCAATTACCTGGTCAATCTCGCCAGTACCAGTCAGTTATTCCTCAAGAAATCCATCGAAGCCTTTCGCGGCGAAGTCGAGCGCGCTCTTGCGCTCTGTGCCGATTATCTTGTGCTGCATCCGGGCTCCTTCCGAGGAGCTGATCGAGAGGCCGGCCTGCTCCAGACTTCGGCGGCGATTGCCGCAGCCACGCAGGGACTCGAACTCGCGCAGGGTGGACTGACGATCCTTATTGAAAACACCGCGGGGTCTGAGTTTTCTCTCGGAGGCAGCTTCGAGCAGGTTGCCGAAGTGATCGGGCGCTTGCGCGGCATCGTCCCCATCGCCGCCTGCATCGATACTTGCCACACTCACGTCGCCGGTTACGACATCGTTAGCGAAGCGGGCCTCTATCAAACGTTACGACACATCGATGCAACCATCGGCCTGAACCATGTGAAGGTGGTTCACTGCAACGACGCCAAGGCCGGCCGCGGCTCGAAACTCGATCGCCACCAGCAAATCGGGAAGGGAACCATCGGCAAAGAGCCGTTCCGCATCCTGTTGAACGATCTTCGCCTTGCCCACGCTGCCTTCATCGCCGAAACTCCCATCGACAAGCCCGGTGACGACCGTCGGAATGTTGAAACGCTTAAGAAGCTGGTGGATTAGCCCTTAACATATTTCGGCTTCGTGGCATCCTAATGCACATGACAATTCTGGCTCGACGTGCGCTCTTTCCATCGCTGCTCTTCGCTATGTTGTCTCATCTATCGGTCGGCCAGACAACTCAGCCCACCGAAAAAGCGCAGAATCACGTTGTCGAGGTCGCCATGAAAAACGTGATGTATCACTTCACCGACCAGGTGTCCGTGCACATCGTTCAGCTTCAGGGGACTCTGACTCCCATCACGTACGGCGGGCTTATTGTTTTTGACGACAAGAGTTCTTTCACCCTCAATTTGGCGTCGGCTGAAATTGCCATGACCTGCAACTCGCTGGTCCGGGTCTTGAACGACGATGTTTTTTCATCCGCCACTTCTCCTATCAAGGACGTAACCATCGAAAGCAAAAACAATCAGCTGCTCATAAAAGGCAAGCTCCACCAGAAGGGTGATGTCCCCTTCGAGACCACTGGAACGCTATCGGTGGAAGGGGACGGACGAATTCGGCTGCATACGGAGCATCTGAAGGCAGCACACCTGCCTGTCAAAGGCCTCTTGGATTTGCTGGGAATCGATATTTCCCGCATGATCAATACCAAGAAAGTTCAAGGTGTGTCCGCCGACAAAGATGACTTGATTCTCAATCCCGAAGAAATCCTTCCTCCACCTCGTATCAAAGGAACGGTGTCTGCCGTTCGTATTCAAGGCAACGAATTAGTGCAGGTATATGGCTCGCCGCAAGCTTCCAACTTCGCGGCCAAACAGTCTGGCAATTACATGGCATATCACGACAGCACTCTGCGTTTTGGCAAACTCACGATGGAGGATTCGGATTTAATTCTTATCGACATGGACCCTGCCGATCCCTTCGACTTTTATCTCGATCACTACAAAGAACAGCTGGTGGCCGGTTACACGAAAATTACCCCGGAGTCTGGGCTCCGCGTCTATGCCCGCGACTACAACAAGCTGCCAAAACGGAGCGCAAGTCATTCCAGCAAATGAGTGGGTGTCAGTCCGATTCAACAAGCTCAGGGCTGGCCTCCGCTGTACGCCGATTGCCGCCCAGCCAGCACCATCCGCCGCTTTCTCGCCTGAATATAGGTCATCGCAAGCACGCGTATCATTGAAGCTGCCGCTGATTTCAAGACACAATCTCCGCGTCATTGTAAAATCTAAGGTTTACCAGTAGCTCCTCAAATCCGCTTATGCCGCAGCAAGACAAAATCGAAGAGACCACAACAGCGAGCGCCAACCCTACCAGCTCGCACCGCGCCGCCGATCGGCCCGACGACGAGCGCTACGATCCAAAGCGCGTTGAGAGCAAATGGTTTGAGCGCTGGCAGAGCGATTCCGAACTCTATGCTGCCGAGCACGACTCAACCAAGAGGAAATATTACGTGCTCGAAATGTTGCCCTATCCCTCGGGCGTGCTGCATATGGGACACGTGCGCAACTACTCGATCGGCGATGCTCTTGCGCGCTACATGTGGATGAACGGATATAACGTTCTCCACCCGATGGGATGGGATTCCTTTGGCTTGCCCGCGGAAAATGCCGCCATTCAGAACAATACTCCGCCGCGCCAGTGGACTCTCGGCAACATCGCCAAGATGAAGGCGCAGATGAAGCGCCTTGGCTTTGCCTACGATTGGTCCCGCGAAGTCACCACCTGCCTTCCCGACTACTACCGCTGGAATCAGTGGTTTTTCCTCAAGTTTTACGAGAAGGGTTTGGCATATCGCAAGAAAAGTAAAGTCAACTGGTGTCCGCAGTGCGCCACTGTGCTCGCGAATGAGCAGGTGCTCACAAATGGATGTTGCTGGCGTCACGAAGATACGCCAGTTGAGCAGCGCGAGCTTGAGCAGTGGTTCTTGCGCATCACGAAGTACGCAGACGAATTGTTGCGCGATCTCGACAAGCTTGGGGGCTGGCCCGAAAAAGTCCGGACCATGCAGCGCAACTGGATCGGCCGCAGTGAAGGCGCCCTGATCGATTTCAAGCTCGACTATTCACAACCTCACACCGGGTTTGGGCCGGCCGGTGCCACCATCAGTGTTTTCACAACTCGCGTCGACACAATCTACGGTGCAACTTCGGTGCAGCTTGCGCCTCAGCATCCGATGGTTGCCGATCTCACCGCTGCCAGCGCCGATCTTCGCGCAAAAGTCGAGCAACTCATCGCCGAACAGCGAAAAGCGAAGGAGGTAGGCGATATCGGCGAAATCGAAAAACACGGCGTCTTTACCGGCCGCTACGCCATCAATCCCTTTAACGGCGAGAAGATTCCCATCTGGGTAGCGAATTACATCCTGATGGATTACGGCACCGGCGCCATCATGAGCGTGCCCGCGCATGACGACCGCGACCATGAATTCGCCAAGAAATATAAAATAGAGATCCGACTCGTAGTTCTTCCAATCTCGGACGATCCGGAAGAAACCGTTACCGAGCCACGGCTCCCATTCGTCGCGCACGAAGGCATGCTGATTAATTCCGGCCCATATAGCGGCCTCGAATGCGCCGAGGCGATCAAGACGATGTCGGCCTTCGCTGAGCAGAATGGCTTCGGCAAGGCAACGGTCACTTATCGTTTGAAAGATTGGGGTATTTCGCGGCAGCGTTACTGGGGCACGCCGATCCCCATGCTCTATTGCGAAAAAGACGGCATCGTCCCTGTGCCCGAGAAAGATTTGCCCGTCATCTTGCCGGAGAATGTCGACATAACCCTCGCTGGTGGATCGCCGCTTGGAAAGATACCCGAGTTCGTCAATGCGACATGCCCCAAATGCGGCGGTCCAGCGCGCCGCGAAACCGATACTATGGACACCTTCGTCGATTCGTCCTGGTATTTCTATCGCTACACCGACGCGCACAACGACCGCGCCCCCTTTGATTCGAAAATCGCGCAATATTGGTTTCCGATCGATCAATACATTGGCGGCGTCGAACATGCCATCTTGCACTTGATTTACTCGCGCTTTTGGACCAAGTTCATGCGCGATCTCGGCCTGATCACGAATGACGAACCAGTGGAACGCCTCTTCACCCAAGGCATGGTGATCAAAGATGGCGCAAAAATGTCGAAGAGTCTCGGCAATATCGTCAGCCCCGACGAAATGGTCGCGCGCTACGGCGCCGACGCCGCGCGGCTCTACAGCTTATTCGCCGCTCCGCCCGATCGCGATCTCGACTGGCAGGATTCCGGTATCGAAGGCATTCAGAGATTCTTGGGGCGCGTGTGGCGCTTCTTCAAGGAGTATGCGAAGCCGCATAACGCTGATTGGCACGTCCCGCCGACCGCGCAAATAAGCGGATCAGCGCGCCGCCTCCAGCGCAAGCTTCACCAGACCATAAAACGCGTAACGGACGACTTCCAGGGACGATGGCACTTTAACACCTGCGTCTCGGCCATCATGGAATTGGTTAACGAGGCCAACCGCAGGATGTTGGGGAGTGAGGACACCCACAACCCCAATACGGGAGAACACGTCGAGGGTGATAAAATTCCGCTCGCTCTGTTAGCCGAAGTGCAGCGTACTCTTGTTCTTCTTCTCGCACCCTTCGCTCCCTATCTCGCTCACGAACTCTGGGAAATGCTCGACGAGAAGGGGAACCTGCTCAAAGCTCCGTGGCCAAAGTACGACGCCGCGCTGGGGAAAGAAGAAGAACTCGAAATTCCGGTGCAGATCAACGGCAAGCTGCGCAGCCGCATTGTTGTGCCTGCCGATGCCTCCGAAGAGTTTGTTTTGGAGCACGCCCTCGCCGACGAAAAAGTGAAAGCTGCAATCGCCGGCAAGCAGATCGTGAACAAAATTTACGTCCCCGGCAAACTGGTCAACATCGTTGTGCGATGAAGTCCGAGGTGTGCCCTCCATTGTCATCCTGAGCGGAGTGACTGTTTCGCGACGCGAAGCAGTCACGAAGTCGAAGGCTCCGTATTAGCTAGACCTCCTCTGCCGCTTCGAGGTGTTCTTCCCATATTCCACGTCTATTGAGTTATGCTGAGCGTTCGTGCCTCATATTTCTCCGACGATCGAGGGTTTTCGCGCCGCGTTTCGCCGACCGTCGCTGACGCTGGCCGAGATTGCCTGGCGCTGGACGGTCGGCGCGATCGCAGGAGCTTTACTTGTTTTTGGGTGCATTGAATTTCTCGACACATTGACAGTGGATAATGTCGACGCCACTCTTCTTGGGACGAGACGACCGTTACTCGTACTAAGAGCGATTAGGCACATCCTGCGTGGCAGTCTCAATCGCGCCACGTTTGCGGCTTTATTCGCGGCGCTGGCATTATCGCTGCTATGGATCGTCGCCGCTTCGATTGGTCGCGCTGCCACGATTCGCGCTCTGCTCGACCAATTGGGAAGGAAACTCTCTCACAATGCTCCATCCGATATTCCTGGTTCACTGACATCATTCCGTTCGCTGATCGGTCTTAATTTCCTGCGCGCTGCCGCAACGCTGGCTGGGACCCTCGCACTTTTTGGAGCAGTGATTGTTTCGAGCTTCGCGTCGCCCGAAGCAAACCCGCGACCCAGCCTGTCGTTTGTCATTTTTATGCCACTGGCTGCAGTCATCTGCATGGGGTGGGCGGCACTGAACTGGATACTGTCACTCGGCTGCGTATTCGCTGTGCGCGATGGCGAGGACACGCCAGGTGCACTCTCGGCAGCCGTCAGCTTTTTGCGGGAACGCACGGCGCCTGTCTTCGCAGTGAGCACTTGGACCGGACTCGCGCACCTGACGGCCTTATTCATAGCATCTACCATGGCCTCACTGCCCGCTGCTTTCGTCCATATCGCTCCCACGCGGCTCATCGTTGCAGCGGTGGTTCTCGTCACGCTCACTTATTTCGCGGTTGTTGATTGGTTGTACATCGCGCGCCTCGCTGGATACATATGTATCGTCGAGATGCCGGACGCGGTAGCGTCGGCCGAGCCGCTGCCGGTTCCTCCGCCCGCGGGCCAAGGCTTTGTGCCAAGCACTCCAATTCAGACCACAATCGACCGAGACGAATTGATTCTTGGGGATGTGCCGGGGAGTACCCTGGCTCTGTCGTAAAGGCCAATCTGCATTGTCGGCTCGCTTTACACGTTCTCTCCGATTTGAGAAACTCATTGGTGGAACCCCAATCCCGACTCAGCCCATCTTTACCCATTCAATCCATCGTCATCCTCGACTTCGGCTCGCAGTTTACGCAACTGATCGCGCGCCGCATCCGCGAACAAAATGTTTTCTCCGTAGTATTGCCCTGCAACGCTTCGCTCGCTGAGATTAAGAATTGCGCGCCCGTGGGCATTGTGCTTTCCGGTGCGCCGTGGTCGGTCTACGACAAAGATGCGCCGCCGGCTGATCCGCGCCTCTTTGAGCTGGGACTGCCCGTCCTGGGTATTTGCTACGGACTGCAATTCATGGTGCACACTCTCGGCGGCAAGGTGCGTCCGGCGGAGAAACGTGAGTACGGCCACGCGGAGATCGACATCGTGGCGGACTCCGTGCTCTTCCAGGGACTGGCGAAGCGGCAACCCGTTTGGATGTCGCACGGCGATGAAGCCCTGGAGTTGCCTTCGGGCTTTGAATTAACCGCGAAGACTTCTCATGCCGTAGCGGGAATCCAGAATGTCGAGAAGAAGTGGTTCGCAGTGCAGTTTCATCCTGAGGTACACCACACCAGGAACGGTACCGAAATCCTTCGCAACTTCGTGTTCAAAATTTGCGGTGCCAAGCCAACCTGGACACAGCAACGCTTTATTGATTCGACTATCGAGCAGGTTAAACGGCAAGTCGGAAGCGGCCGCGCGATCTGCGCGCTCTCCGGCGGTGTGGATTCATCGGTCGCGGCAGTGCTGGTGGATCGCGCATTACGTGAGGTAAAAGGTAGGTCGCGGCTGACCTGCATCTTTGTAAACAACGGCGTGCTGCGCAAGAACGAGTTCGAGAAAGTACAGAAGACGCTGCGCGACAAGCTTGGGCTGCGGCTGGATGCAGTCGACGCGACGGGGCGCTTTCTCGGCAAGCTCAAAGGAGTCACGGACCCCGAGAGAAAACGCAAGATCATCGGCAACGAATTCATCAAAGTCTTCGAGCGCGAAGCGCGCCGCATTGAGAAAGAAGGCAAGGTCAAGTGGCTGGTGCAGGGAACGCTTTATCCTGATGTGATCGAATCGCGATCTGTGCGCGGACCGTCGCAGGTAATCAAGTCGCATCACAACGTAGGCGGCTTGCCAGAGAAAATGAAGTTGAAGCTGATTGAGCCGCTGAAGGATTTGTTCAAGGACGAAGTCCGCCAAATCGGCCGTGACCTCGGAATACCAGAAGAAATTTTGCAGCGGCAGCCCTTCCCTGGTCCTGGCCTGGCAGTGCGAGTGCTCGGCGAAGTCACGGCCGAGCGCCTGGCGCTGCTGCGCGAATGCGATGACATTGTGGTCGGCGAAATTAAGAACGCCGGCCTTTATACCAAGGTCTGGCAGTCGTTTGCCGTACTTCTTCCGGTTATGTCCGTTGGCGTGATGGGCGACATGCGCACTTACGCTTACACCTGTGCGATTCGCGCCGTCAGTTCCGAGGACGGCATGACCGCAGACTGGGTTCCGCTCCCGCATGAAGTCTTGAAACATATTTCCACGCGGATTGTGAATGAAGTGAAGGGAGTAAATCGCGTGGTGTATGACGTGACCTCCAAGCCTCCGGGAACGATTGAGTGGGAGTAGGAGTTCGGCGGCGTCCTAAGCCCGCATCCGATATACTGGAGAAGCATGCCGGTACTGAAAAATATCGCCGCCATCGCCAAGGGCATGAGCATCACCTTCATGGAGATGTTTCAGCCCACCACCGTCGAGAACTATCCCGACGGCAAAGGCCCACTGCGCGGCGCGCGCATCGAGGCCCGTTTCCGCGGCGCGCACGTGCTGCAGCGCGATGAGAACGGACTGGAAAAATGTGTGGCTTGCTTTCTCTGCGCTGCCAACTGTCCTTCGAATTGCATCTATATCGAGGCCGCCGATAACACTGCGGAAAACCGCGTGAGCGGCGCCGAGCGGTACGCCAAGGTCTATAACATCGACTACAATCGATGTATATTTTGCGGATATTGCGTCGAGGCTTGCCCAACCGACGCCATCACCCATGGACACGGATTCGAGCTGGCGACCTTCAACGCCAGCAATCTGGTTTACCGTAAGGAGCAAATGCTGGCCCCCCGGCCGGCGCACATGGGAGCAAACGTCGTATTCAATCAGGCCGACGTGGATGGCGGAGCTCCCAAGGAGATGGTCGCGGGAAGTTAATATAGAAACGAATTTCCACAGAATCCCCTGCCGCTCCCGGAGACCGGCGTTTCGCGGCGAATTTAGTCCAGAGGGTCCGCCCGCGTCTCCTTCCCCTTGCCAACCGACGAACGCAGAACAGCATCTTTTTCTGCATGATTCGAAAACTACAATCCGGCGAGTATCGCTTGTATTCCCGCAAGAAAGATGCCAAGACTGGGAAGCGGAAGAATCTTGGGACATTCTCTTCGCGCGCGGCTGCGCAGAAGCATGAGCGTGCGATTCAGTATTTCAAACGAGCTTAAGGAGAACGCCTGCCGGATAGGGATCGCTCAACTTCGCATGATTGTCCTTCCGACACTCGCGCTGTGCTGGGGGTGACAATCTGAAGACAGACAATCTGAAGAAAGAGTTCCGCTTTAGAACGTCGCCGCTAGGCGGACGGAATAACTCCTGGGGGGTCCGATGGCATTGCCCGAGAAGAGGCCCCCGAAGTCGATGATGTTGAGCCGGTTGTTGAGGTTTTCGCCGTCGGCTTGAAAGTTGAGGGCGAGTTTTTCAGTCTTGTAGAGCTGAGCGCCGAGGGAGGCATCGAGTGCGAGAGTGGGCTTGATGCGTCCGCTGTTGATGTTGATGCGGTCGACAACCGCCTGGCCATACTCGGCGAGGGCCTGCTGCTCGGTTCCATCGAAGTCGAAAGGCAGGCCACTGCCATATTCTGAGCCACCGGCAATCCACAAACGCGAGGTTGCCTGATAGCGAATGCGCACGCGGGCCGTGTTGCGTTGATCCTGCGAATCAGGAAAATGTCCGGTGAGTTGTGTAGTGGCGCTGATGGCGTCCTGCCCGGCAAAGAGGCCTCCGGTTGCCGGAAACCAAGAGTTGCCGACGATGTAGGAATAACTGAGAAACCCGGAGAAACGCCTCCAGTGCGGAAGTTCGAGTTTCCCTTCGGCTCCGTAGAGGATGGCTTTGCGGAACGCGATGGGGAAGCTGATGCTGGTGTTAAGAATCTGGTCGTCGTCGGCGTAGTTGTTGACGTAGCGGCGGAAATAATTCACATCAAAGCGGAACTGATCGAGCAAGCTCCGGGTCGCGCCGAATTCAAAGTAGTTGCCGTGGGAAGGTTGCACCGGCAATCGAAGAACTGTCGGTTCGAAGGATTGCACCTGGGTGGAACTGGAAAGCAAGATATTTTCGAAAGACGGGGTCTGAAAGATGCGGTCGTAGGAGGCGTGGATGATCAGTTTCGCCGCTGGAAAATAATGGGCTATGGCGAGCCGCGGGCTGACGGCGTTTTGATTGAGGAGTAACTGGTAGTGGTCCCAGCGCAGTCCGACGTTGATCGTCCAGTTGCCGAAGTGAATGAGATCTTGAATGAAGGCGGCCTGCTCGAGATCGGGACGGCTGCCCAGGAAACTGAAGGTGGTCGCGGTGCCGTGGTCGAAGGGATAACCGGCGAAATTTGGGTTGGCAGTAATGATGTCGCTGTAGTTTTCGTGGAGAAAGATATTGTCGGATTCGATCCCGGCCTTCCACTCGTGGTGGCCGTGGTGAAGGGAGATGGCGCTGTTGAAATATCCTTCTTTGAAGTCATTGTGCTGGAAGACGATGATCGGCCAGGAGAAAGCGTTGGAGTAGAAATCGTTAGAGTTGTCGCGAACCATGCCGCGGACGTCGACTAGAAGGTTGGGCGAGAAAGTGTGCTGGAAAGAAGCAATACCGATCGTCTCGAAATTGTCGGCGGTCTGGAGCTGGGGCGGAGTTCCCGGCGGAGGTGCAGACTGCCCAAGCTGCGCCAGGAGCTGCGGATCTTGTTGCACCTGCTCATTAGGAATTTCGTAACGGGCGAGTTCATGGCGAACGCTGAGTGTGAGATGGTCTTTGGGAGTAAAGTCACGCTGATAGGCCACGGAGAAGTCGCCGATGGTGCCGCGATTGGTGAAGTTTTGAGGGACAACTGGGTTGAGGTAGTGGGCGGTCATGTCGCCGGAAGCGCTGACGCCGATCGTGTTTTTTCCAAAGCTATCCTGCAGGCGGGCAAAAGCACCAGCTGTATCGAAACTGCCGCCGGAGAGAATGACATCGCCGTGAACGGCGCCATTGGCCTGCTGCGTGTCGCGAAGAGTGTTGACTTCGACGACGCCACCCATTTTGCGTCCGTATTCGGCGGGAATGCCGGCAGTGTAGATGGTGAGGGAGTCGACGTCGTCGGCCTCGATTTCGGGGCCGAAGCTGGGCGAACGGTTGTCGGTGAGCGGGATGCCGTCGACGACGAATTGAGTTTGATACTCCGATCCGCGGGGATGGAGGACTGCGTTGCCTTCATAGAGCCAGCCAGGCTGGGAACTGACGAGATCGGCCATAGTGCGGCCGGGAATCGAGGCGGGACGATCGGCGATTTCCTGTTGATCGATATGGTTGGCAGAGCCGGCACGTTCGGGGTCGAGCAGCGTGTTTTGCGCATTGACTTGGACGGCGGTACTCACGGAGGCGATGCTGAGTTTGACGACATACTCGGTTGGAAATGCGGAACGAATTTCGACGGAGCCGTCGTAAGAAGCGAAGCCCTGGTCCTGCACCTTGAGCCCGTAAAGGCCGAAGGGGAGATTGCGAACGATGAGTTGACCGCTATCGTCGGAGGAGAAAGAGCGGTGGAACTGAATGGCGTCGCTGGAGAGTTCCGCAGAGGCTTTGAGGGGCAGGCCATCGGGGCCGGTGACCTTGAGGCGAAGCTCTCCGGCATTGCTCTGCGCCAGCAGCGGAAGAGCGAGGAAGAAAATCCCGAGGTGGAACCATAAACGCACGGGGTTAGATGGAGGAATCTTCATGCTACCAGTTTTCAGGGCGTGAAATTGAGTTACTAAGGGCATGCAAACGGACTGCCGTCTTCATAAACCGTTCTTGAGTGATCCTGCCGGAGTTGTGTAGAGTCAGAGCATCCTTCCTTTCAATTCCAAATCGATGGGGCGCAGGTTGAGCGCTCTAAAGCGGTCGAGCTTGTCTTTTTTGGTGCAAACTGCGGGTTTTCTGCAAACTATGCCTTTTCTGCGACCTGGGCACAGAACTGGGGCGGCGGCCGTGTTTGTGGGATCGCTTTTCCTGTTCGCCGGGTTAGCTGCGGCGGCGACAGAAATTAAGACCGCGCGTCCTGTTGGTGCAGTCCGTCTGCCGGCGGTGGATGCGGTGATTGAGCAGGCGATTCACGATGGGAATATTCCGGGTGCAGTGTTGGTGGTGGGACATGACGGGCATGTGATCTACCGGAAGGCGTATGGTTCGCGGGCGCTGGAACCGCGGCGCGAGGCGATGACGCTCGATACGGTTTTTGATGTGGCGTCGATGACCAAGGTGATTGTGACTACGACTGCTGTGATGCAGTTGGTCGAGCAAGGCAAGGTGCGGCTGAACGATCCGGTGGCAAAGTATTTACCGGAATTTGCGCGGAACGGAAAAGAAGACATCACAGTGAGGCAGTTGCTCACCCATTACTCAGGGCTGGAGCCGGATCTGGATCGGAAAACCCCATGGGAAGGAAAGGAGACGGCCTACCGAATGGCGTTTGCGGAGACGCCGGAGGATGCGCCGGGGTCGAAGTTCACGTACAGCGATATCAACTTCATTGTGCTGGGCGCACTGGTGGAGCGAATTTCGGGCGAGATGCTGGATGCATATGCGACGAGGCATATTTTTGTGCCGCTGAAGATGATGCATACGCGATTTGTGCCTCCGACAGCGTTGCGGGCTGGTTGGATTGAAAAGATCGCACCGACGCAGTACGACGAGAATGAGCACATGCTGCGCGGGGTGGTGCACGATCCGACGGCGCGGCGGATGGGCGGCGTGGCGGGGCATGCTGGATTGTTTTCGACAGCCGACGATCTGGCGAGATTTGCGCAGGCGATGCTGAATGGGGGCGGAGGGATTTTGTCGGCGTTGACGGTGGAGAAGATGACGCGACCGGAGCAGCCTCCCTCGGCTCCGGTCCTGCGCGGGTTTGGGTGGGATATCGATTCTCCGCTGTCGTCGAATCGCGGCGATCTGCTGCCGGTGGGCGGCTATGGGCATACGGGGTTTACGGGAACATCGATCTGGATCGATCCGACTACCGAGAGCTACATCATTCTGCTGACCAATGCGGTGCATCCGCGCGGGGGAAATGCGGTTGCCTTGCGCTCGAAGGTGGCGACGGCTGTGGCCGCTGCGTTGCCACTGACGACGAGCGAAAAAGAGGCGCTGCGCTGGAGCAGTATCACGGGCTATAACGAGGCGCAGAGCGCGGCGCGCCGCATGAGTACGCGCAACGCCAGCGTGAAGAATGGGATTGATGTTTTGGAAGAGCATGGGTTTGATGTGCTGCAGCACATTAAGGGGACAGATCCACTTCTCGCAAAAGAAGCGAGAAGCGGGGCACCCGGCAAAAACAAAAAGAAGATTGGCGTGTTGACCAATCAGACTGGCGTCGACGCTGAAGGTCGGCGGACGATTGATGTGCTAACGCAGGCACCGGGGGTCACGCTGGAGGCGATCTTTAGTCCCGAGCATGGGGTTGCTGGCGTTCTCGATACGACTCATGTCAGCGACACCAAGGATGAGGTGACTGGCGTTACGGTGTACAGCGTGTATGGTGGGTCGGATGCGGCGCGGCGGCCGCCGGGGGATGTCTTGAAACAACTGGATGCGATCGTGATCGACATTCAGGATGCGGGAGTGCGTTATTACACCTACGAGACCACGCTGGGATATTTCCTGGAGGCGGCGGCGCAGGCGGGTGTTGAAGTGATTGTGCTGGACCGGCCTGATCCGGTGACGGGGGCGTTTGTGCAGGGTCCCGTGTCGGATGCGGGTCGCGAGAACTTTACCAATTACTGGGCAGTGCCGGTGCGGCACGGCATGACGATGGGCGAACTCGCGAAGATGTTTAACGCGGAGCGGAATATCAACGCCAAGTTGACCGTCGTACCGATGGAGGGATGGCAGCGCGGAGACTGGTTTGATTCGACAGGCCTCGAGTGGGTGAATCCCTCGCCGAATCTGCGGAGCGTGACAGAGGCGGCCCTGTATACAGGCGTGGCGCTGATTGAGGGAACAAATGTTTCTGTGGGCCGTGGCTCGGATACCCCGTTTGAGCTGGTGGGGGCTCCGTGGATGAAAAGCAGGGAACTGGCGGCGTACTTGAACGCGCGCGGGATTGCCGGAGTTAGATTTGTCCCGGTAACATTTACTCCCACGTCCGCGATTTACAGCGGACAGAAGTGTGAAGGAGTAAATGTGGTTCTGACGGAACGGAACGCGTTGGACGGGCCAGAGTTGGGCATTGAGCTGGCGTCGGCGTTGAGAAAATTGTATCCAGCGGACTTCAAGCTGGAGCGCATCTCGGAGTTGCTGGTGAATCATGCGGCTTACGATGGGCTAGTGGCAGGAAAAGATCCGCGGCGGATTGCGCAGGATTGGCAGGAGGATCTGGAAAAGTTCGAGTTAGTCAGGAAGAAGTATTTGATTTATTAAGCAGGTCGAGCTGAGTTCGCGCAGCGATCGAAAGTCCCCTTGCCTTTCGCTCAGGTGATATTCGCCGCAGCCGCAGGTATCGACAAACTCGAGAACCACATCGCATCCAAGGCCCTCGATGTAGATCCAATGCCACTCTTCAGTATTGAGATCACGCTTCCGGACGAAGTCCGGCTGCTGATTCTCTGAGATGGGTTGGCGAACGATCTTATCTGGCGGGCCATACATGATATAGAAACGGCCACGGTCAGTTTTCCAGCCTGGAATAATCCCGGTGGCAAAATGTTCATTCACGTAGGTAATCCGTCTATAGTGCTCTTTCTTGAATGGGTTAGTTGCTTCGCCCGGAATCGGATTACGACGCGCCCAGAAGGCCTCGATGAATTGATCTCGCTGCTTGTCGTTCGAAAGTTTTTTGAAGTCTGCCCGTTCCTGATCGCTGATAATCCACCGGACATCTTCGCGGAGCCACTTCTTGTACGGATCGTTGTTAGTAACAACCTGCGCTTGGGCGCAGGCTAACGAGAACGTTAAGGAAATGAAAGGCAGCACAGAAAACGCTAGAAGGTAGCGAAAGCGGGTTGCGCAGGTCAAGATGAACCTCGTCGTGCAGGACCCTGCCGTTCAAGTCCCGATTATATTGCACAAGCACGTGCAAGATTTAGGGGCTGCAAAAACTATGTAGGTCCGAGGCGGCACCAACAACAGAATTCGCATCCTAGGCCTTAGTGCGTGGTATTCTCGGCTTGATCTAGTGCCGACGAGGATTTGGCGAGGAGGTACACGATGCGCGGGTTCTTGCTAATTCTTTTGATTTCTGGGATAGCGTTGGGGCAGGCGGCGGACACGCCGAAAAGGGATGACGCCTCTGCGAACTCTACTCCCGCGGCTGCGAAACAAGCGTCCGGGCCTTCGGTTGCCGATCCGAATGTCGTCACGATTCCCGCGGGAGCGAAGATTCCGCTTTCTCTCAAGCAGGCCATATCCACCAAGAATGCGCGCGAAGGCGATTCAGTTTATGCGGAGACGGCGTTCCCGTTTGTCGTGGATAACCGCGTGGTTGTGCCGGCGGGCTCTTACATCCAGGGGAAGATTGTTCACACCGAGCGCGCCGGACATGGGCACGGGCGGGCCGAAATTCTGATCCACTTTACGTCGATGATTTATCCGAGCGGGTATACCGTGATGCTGCCGGCCTCAGTCGAGAATACGCCCGGGGCCGAGCACAATTCGGTGAAGGATCAGGAAGGAACGATTCAGCAAGACAAAGATACCGGGAAGAAGGTTGAGGATGCGGCGAAGAACGGTGCGTACGCGACCGTGGCGGGTGCGACTGCTGGCGGCGTAGCGACGGGCGGGTTGAATGGGGCCCGGGTGGGAGCCGGCATTGGTGCGGCGGCCGGTATTGGCTGGGCGCTGTTGAAGCGTGGAAACGATGTGAGACTGGATGTGGGTACGTCGATTGAGATGGAAATTCAACGTCCGATCACGGTGGATGCTAGCCGGATTGCTGTAGCGAAGGCGATGCCGTAAGGATTCTCGGCGCCAGGCCGTCGGGGGCTGAAGCCCTCATTAAAATTCACATCTAACGCGGCGCTGAAGCGCCGCTCTTCCACGTTATCACCGGCGTCGTTTTCTCTACTATTTTATCTTCCAACTTTTTTCTCAAGTCCTTCGGGCCCTCATTCTTACCACTGATTATTTCTGTAACTCATTTGAGATTGAAAAGTGCGTTCACATGCGCTGTCACCGTTACGTTTTGCGGCGTGAATTCCTCGGCGGGCGCGGGCGTGGCGTTGGGCGCGGCGGCCATGGCCCGGGCCATTCGCGGAACCGGGATACGCTGGTTGTCAAAAGTATCGACCGAAGCGTAGGAAAGTTCCCCCACTGTGCGGCCGCTGGCGCGGGCGAGGGCGTCGGCGGAGTTTCGGGCGCGGCGGTAGGCGTCTTCCACGGCTTTATTCTTTGCCTCGTCGATATTTTCCAGAGTGTAGTTCAGTGTTTGGGATTCGCTCACGTTGGCGTCCGCCAATTGCCCGGTAATGGGGCCGATCTTGGAAAAATCCTTGAGCTTCAGCGTGACGTTGGTGGTGACGCGGTAGCCGATGGGTTTTTGCTTGCCATTCTTATATTCGTATGCCGGTTGAACTGAGAAGAATCCAATCGTGGCGGCTTTGGGCTCGATGCCGTTAGCGCGGAGAACCTGGCGAACCTGCTCTACGTCTTTCGACGCATGCTCGTATGCGGTTTGTGCGCTATCGTCCTGCACGGAGACGTTGAACTGGAGGACGGCGGTGTCCGGTGCGGTTTCAAACTTGCCGTCCGCACCGACGTAGACAGAATTGGGAGTTGCGGTGACGGCAGGATGCTCCTGCGCCAACGACCCGACCGCTAGGATGCAGAGTGTGAGAAGACAGAGTGCGAATTTCATGAATGCCCTCCGAGTCATCAATTGTAAGGTCCTCAGGAGCTGAAGCCATCACCAAGAGGCGGGGTCAATCGCAGTTCTGAGCGCCGCGCCAACCACAATTCATCGCCACTTCGACATTTATTAGAACGCGGAAGTGGACGGGTCTTGCGGGAAGAGCAGACCGGTGAAACTTATCAGTGCTCAGTTGCCCTTAGCGCTGGCGGAGTAGCTCAAGGGGTAGGCCTGGTCGTTGATTTCGCGTCGGAGATCTTCGAAGATGTCGTCGGGCATCTTCATAAAAGCCTCGACGACGTCGGGATCGAACTGGCGACCGGTCCACGCCCGGATCTCTTTGCGAGCCTCATTGAGAGTTCTCGCGGGGCGATAAGGGCGGTCGGAGATTATGGCGTCGAGCGTGTCGGCGACTGAAAAGATGCGAGCGCCGAGAGGAATTTCCGCCCCCTTGAGACCGCGGGGATAGCCGGAGCCGTCGAAGTGTTCCTGGTGAGAGTAAACAATGTCGCAGGCTTCTGCGAGGAACGGGATCTTCTTGAGCATCTGGTAGCCGTGATAACAGTGCTCGCGCATAATCTCTTTTTCTCTTTCGTCGAGCTTGCCGGGTTTGCGCAAGATGTTATCGGGGATGGCCATTTTACCGATGTCATGGAGGAAAGCGCCGCGTGCGATGACAAGAATCTGTTCCCGGGGCACGCCCATGGCCCGGGCAATGGCGATGGTAAAAGCCGTTACGCGCCGGGTGTGGGCCCCAGTCTCGGCGTCTTTCAGGTCAAGCGCGTCGCCCAAAGTTTCCAGCGTTGTGTCGTAGGAGCGCTCAAGATCAGCCATGGCAGCGCGAAGTTCGTCGGTGCGAGCCCTTACCAGAGCCTCCAGGTTGGTTTGATAGGTGCGGTTTTCAACTTTGAGGCGACGATTTTCCAGAGCGCGGCCTACGGCGTTCAGTAGTTGTTCACGCTCGAATGGCTTAAGTAGATAGTCGTATGCGCCGTTTCGAATGGCGGCGAGAGCGACCGAAATGTCGTGAACCGCTGTGACCATTACCACCGGCATGTCCGGGAAGCGCTCCTTGGTGCGTTCGAGCAGGCCGATGCCGTCCAGGTCCGCCATCATCAGGTCGGAAAGCATCAGTTCAAAAGTTTCGCCGGAGTTAAGCACTGCGAGGGCTTCCATGCCGGAACTGGCCTGCTTCCAGGAATAACCGGCGGCAGCGAGAATGGCGCAAACAATCTCGCGAATTGCTTCTTCGTCGTCGACTACCAGGATGCGGTCGGGCATGGCTGTGCAAGTATACTCTCGGCAATTCTAGCCTTTGCGACAGATGCCGAAAGTAACCAGCATGGTCCGGAAAAGCAATGGTTTCAGGGCGGAAGCGTGGTATTCAGAAGAGGGCGCTACTACGTCTGAAATACAAGCCTGAAACAAGATGAACGGTTCACTCTGGTCGATTTGGAACACCGCACAACTGGCGCTCGCCGGGTTGAGGGCTGGAGAATGGGCGCTGTTAATCGTGCTGGCCGTTTCACTGCTGGTGCTCTCGGCGCTGCGGGAGCGCTATCTTCTGATTTGGACAGCGGGCTGGGCAATGATCGTGAGCTCGCGCATGGTCAGCGTACATGGTCCAGCACTGCGCCTTCCCGTGAGTTACGTTCCCGCAGTTGAGCAAGCTTCCTTCGTGCTTGCAATGGGACTATTCGCAGGCGCGGTTTTTGTTTATATCCGTGCGCGGAATCTACTGGCACCCCTTGCGGCAATCACAGCGACCGTGACGGGTTTTGCGGTTGCTCGAGTGCTGTTGTGGCCTGCTTCGCTGTCCCTGCGCGTGGCCCTGGAGGTTTCCTATCGACTACTTCTATTGATCGCGGCGATTGCCCTATTTAGTTCTCGCCGCGGACGTTGGGAACCCTGGGCATGGCTTCTGGGCACATGCCTGCTGGTGCAGCATCTCAGTTGGCTGCCTTTTACCAATCAAATTCCGAATGGATTTGTGGTGTCCTCAGAAGTGTTGCTGGGACTGAGCATGCTGCTGGTTGCGCTCGGAGAAGCGCGCGCTCAGGGCCGGCGCTTGAGCGTGCTGCGCATCGTAACCGAGAGTGCGGTGCAAGCTCAGCAGCAGGGCGGCATGATAGAAGTTGCCCTACAGCAATTACAGCAACTAACCAGGAGCAAGGCAGCATGGTTCCGCTTGATTGAGGGCGGCCATCTAGTAGCGACCCACGCGGTCGGCGTCTCGGCTGACTTTTTGCGCGAGGCCGGCTTTGCGGAATTGACTGAGAGTGCGTCGCAGTTGCTGGAGCGAGACAAGATCGTGTTTGCGCACCGAGCCGGAGCGGTTCCGGAAGATTCGGAACGGCTGAAGGCGGAAAAGATTCTTTATGTGCTGATGGTCCCGGTACTGGGAAAAAAAGCGCCGATCGGATTGCTCGCTCTCGGGAGCGCGCACGCCAGGAAGCTAACCGCCGAAGAACTTGAATTTCTGGAAACTTGCGGACGCCAGTTAGGAATCGCGATCGAAAACTTTCGTCTGCAGGAGCAGACCCTGCGCTCCCAACGGCAGTGGCGAAATACTTTTGATTCGGTGCATGACATTATCGTGGCCCACGATTCGGAATACCGGATTATCAAAGCCAATCAGGTATTGCTGGAGCAGTTGGAACTCGCGGCGGCGGACGTGATCGGCAGTACTTGCGAATCGGTGTTGCCGCACCGCCTGGGCGAATGGACGGGCTGTCCCTACTGCGCTCGCGGAGGTGAAGAAATCAGCGAAGGCGCCGACCCCTGCTTCGGCGGATTTTCGACCGTTTCCACTTCTTCCTACACCGAGCAGGCAAGCAAGCAGAAAGGCACAATTCACATCGTCCGTGATATTACGGAGCGGCGCTCGGCAGAAGAGAAATATCGGCTGCTATTCGAGCAGGTTCAGGAAGGTGTGTATGTTGCTACGCCCGGTGGCCGGTTGCTCGATTGCAACGATGCCCTGGTGCGCTTGCTCGGCTACGAAAAACGCGAAGAGGTGCTGACGCTAAATCTTGACGAGGACATTCGCGTGGACGCGGCGCAACGGGATGCTTTCCGCCGTGCTATCGATCAGCAGAGTTATGTGCGTAACTTTGATGTGACGATGCGGCGCAAAAATGGAACGCTGCTGTTGGCAGCGGAGAGTAGTTTCGCCACGCGCGACGCGGCGGGCAAAGTTGAACGCTATCAGGGTTTTGTTCTGGATGTCACGGAGAAGCGGCGCACCGAAGATGAGATGCGGCGGCGCAACCGCGAACTGAACGCCCTCAACGCGATGGCCGTAGTGGCCACGCAGTCTTTCGACCTGGATGAAATACTGAACCTGACGTTACGGCAGGTGGTTTCTTTATTCGGAGCGGAGAGTGGAGCGGTTTATCTCTCGGATTCGGATGCTCCAACCTACCGGCGCCGGGCGGCGTGGGGACCGCGCAGCCGCGACAAATCGCGCCCTGCGGAGATCAGCTTTGCCGAGGGCTTCGGCGATTTGGTGGTGCGCTCGCGAGCCGAAGTAATCACGGCGGAATATCTCCCACATCTCACTGGATCGGTCGCGGAGTTTATCCGTTCAGACAGCGACAGTTCGTGGATCTGGGTGCTGTTTTGGGGCAAAGACAGTCCGATTGGCATCATGGGTTTGCGCAGCCATGCGGAATACCAATACTCCAGCGGAGAAGAAAACCTGATGGTGGCGATCAGCCGGCAACTGGCTACTACCATTGAAAAAGTTCGCCTGTATGAAGAAACCTGTAAAGCATATGAGGACCTCCGGCGCACGCAGGAACAACTCTTGCAGAGCGAGAAAATGTCGGCGGTGGGGCAGTTGATTGCGGGTGTGGCGCACGAATTGAATAATCCGCTGACCGCGATTTTAGGATACGCACAGTTGCTGGAAAGTGAAGGATTAAACGAGCGCGCACACGACTATGTAGGCAAGATGTTCAAACAAGCGCAGCGTACGCACCGCGTGGTGCAGAATCTGCTTTCGTTCGCGCGGCAGAGGAAGCCGGAGCGGGCCGAAGTCGATATTCGTAAGGTGCTGGAGGAAACCCTGGCCCTGCGCGACTACGATCTCAAGGTCAACAACATTGCGGTAGAAAAAGATCTGGCGCCGGAGCCCGCCATGGTGGTCGCCGATCCTCACCAGATCGAGCAAGTATTCCTAAACATCATCAACAACGCCGTGGACGCGGTGTTGGAGACTGGACGGGCGGGGAAGCTCAAGATTCGCGTTTATTGTCAAAACGGCGACGTGTGCACCCAGTTCGCCGATGACGGGCCGGGGATCAAAGATCCCAAGAGAATTTTCGATCCTTTCTATACGACAAAAAATGTTGGAAAAGGAACGGGCTTGGGTTTGAGCATCTGTTACGGAATCGTGAAGGAGCACGGTGGCGACATCATCGCTCACAATGCGGCCGAGGGAGGGGCGGTGATTGAGGTTCGTCTGCCGCTGGCGGTTGCGGCGGGCGCGGTAGTGGATGCGGCCCCAGTCGCGGCGCCCCGACGCGAAGGTGCGATCCAGGGCCGGGTGCTCCTGGTGGAGGAAGAAGAGGCTGTTCTGGAATTCGAACGCGACGTCCTAACCGGCGCAGGGGCAAACGTCATTACCGCCACGCGCAGCGAAGACGTTAAGACGCGTTTGCTTTCCGAGCCGTTCGATGCGCTGATTATGAATGGAAAAATGCCAGCGGACTGGAACGCGAAAGAGGCGTATACCTGGATCAAACAGAATTGCGTCGAGATGGAACGGCATGTGCTGTTTACCTTCTCCCACGGCGTGGAGCAAGGCGATGAGCGGACGTTTCTGCAGGAAAACAACGTGCCCTACTTAGTAAAACCCTTCGAGGTCGCCGAACTGATTTCGCAAGCCAGGCGCTTGCTGCAAAAGGCGCATGCGGCGGCCGCTTCCGCGAGCTAGAACTCGCTTCAAATCCACTGCACTCTGTCGCCCCCCTGTCACAGTTGTGCGCGCAGGCTCTTCACCAGGCGGCGAAGCGCTTTTTCGTTGCGCCAGTACCACCGCCACTGCCCTTGCCTGACTGCTTCGACCAGGCCGGCTTTTGTCAGCACGGCCATGTGATGCGAGATCGTCGGCTGCGTTAGATTAACGCGTTCTTCAATGTCACCAGCGCAGAGTCCCTTTTTCCCCGCAATAGGAGTACCTGGCAAACCGGTTCCGCTCTGTTTGAGCGCGAGGAGAATGCGACGGCGCGTAGGATCGGCGATGGCTTGTAGCGCGTGATCGAGGGACGTGGGCGTGGTCATGGAGATTAGCATTAGCTGCTACATCGATGGTTGTCAATGTGTTTCTGAGCCGGGGGCCGAGGCGGTGGCAGCACAGTCGAGCTTTGCTCGACCGGACAGCCGAGGGCGGCCGTCCCCACATGGGTGTTGCCTAGGCGCGATTCCGCGTGGCGCGCATCCACTCGATGCGCGTGAATTCGAGATATCGCACGTCGTTTTCTGGCAGGGAACAGTTGGCATGGTCGAGGTGTTGTGGAAGTGTGCCGCCGCGGATCCAGTACCCCGTCTCGTCCTTCTTAATAATAGTTGAGTCGAGCGGCTCCTTGCCGTGCAGCTTGAAGATGACACGGCGGTTCAACAAGGGGTCCAACTTCATACGGTCTTTCGCTTCTTTGGCTTTTACTTTTTCAGGATTGGGTTATATCCGTCATTGATGAGGCGGGTGCGCGTCCCCTCCGCGTCTTTGATGTCCGCGAAAGGGCCTAACTGAACGCGGAACAGCTTATCTGCGGAGGAACCGTCGGCGACGAATGCAGGATATTGTTTTTTCTTCAAGGCGTCGACCAGGGCTTCGGCATCATCCCGTTTGCTGACAGCGGCGACCTGCACGAAGTAACCGCCAGCGGGAATCGCGGCCAAGGGATCGGGCGGGTTCGATGATTGCGAAGACTGAGTTGGTGTTGCCGAGGACGAAGCGGGCCCTGACGTTGATTGATCCGCGGCGGCGCTCGGCGATCCCGCATCCGCGACGGCGGGTGTCAGTTGAGTGCTGGCATCTTTTTGCTCGACCGCCTTATAAAAAGTCATGGGTGCAGCGGGTTGGGAGGCGGAGCCCCCGGGCTTGGGGCCGGTGTAAGTGCCCTGCAACAGAGCGGCCGCGCTCGCCGATGTGAGTCCCATGTCAGATCTGCGGCCCAGGGTGTAACCGAGTGCGAAGAAAACCGCGCACACTATCACCAGGCCGAAGAACAGGCCCAGCAGTTTCGTGGTGCCTAATGTGATTTCGGTGTCCTGTGAATCCATAGCAACTACTTCCCTCAGGGGCTAATGCCCACATTCACCGCGAAGCCTCTATCAGCGCCGGAAGGGCACGAACTTCAAGACCCTCTACACTGACTTAGCCGCAGGTGCCGCATTGTCGCCAATCGTTCCCAGCATCTTCTGCAAACCCGAGAAAAAATCCACCGGGACGGGGAAGATGACCGTGGTATTCTTCTCGACGCCGATTTCGGTCAGCGTCTGCAGGTAGCGGAGTTGTACGCTGACTGGTTCGGTCGCGAGCAGATGCGCGGCGTCGACCAACCGCTGCGCTGCTGAAAACTCGCCCTCCGCGTGAATAATTTTGGAGCGTTTTTCGCGCTCGGCCTCGGCCTGTTTGGCCATGGCCCGCAGCATAGATTCCGGCATATCCACCTGCTTGACCTCGACGTTCGTCACTTTCACGCCCCAGGGCGAAGTGTGTTGATCAAGAATGCTCTGCAGTCGCAGGTTGATCTTTTCCCGGTGTGCAAGAAGTTCGTCGAGTTCCTGTTCGCCCAGCACCGAGCGCAGCGTAGTCTGCGCAAATTGCGATGTCTGGTAGACATAATTCGAAACCTCAACCACTGCTTTGCTGGGGTCGATCACACGCAAGAAAATGACGGCATTTACTTTCAGCGTGACGTTGTCGCGAGTGATGATATCCTGCGGCGGAACTTCGAGAGCTTCCTGCCGTAGGGAGACTCGCACCATGCGGTCGATTGGCACAAACACCAGAATCACACCAGGTCCCTTGGCGGCGCTGAGCAGGCGGCCCAGACGAAAGATGACGCCCCGCTCGTATTCGGCCAGGATCTTGATTGAGCTCAGTAGGTATAGGACGATGATGATGATGACAATTGTGCCAAAGCCGAAACTCAGTTCTCCCATATGAATACCTCACTACTTGAACGCAAGAGCCCTTCTGAGGCGGATTGTAACGCAATGCGGGAATATGGGCGCGGAATTCGGACGCTGGCAGTTGCTTGCGTTGGTGCGCGGTCCCTTTAGAGAACCGCCGGCTCCGCAGTGGGTCTGGTTACGGCGGCGGGGTCGACCCGAAGCAGAAGCCCATCGACCCGGCGCACCACTACAGTCTGGCCGGCAGATACATCGGAGGAGGAGACCGCGTCCCACAGTTCCCCGTGGACGAATATCTTTCCGCGCGGAGACAGTGAAGTTTGGGCAATGCCGGTTTCACCGATTAATCCCTCAGCCCCGGAAACCCTCTTATTGCGGCGCGCTCTTAGAGCGATGCTCATCAGGAACGCTGTAATCAGGCCGAGGGGAATGCTAACTGCGAGCGCGGTCAGCAGGTGGACGCGCATCTCTGGGATCGGTGAATCGACCAGTAGCAAGCCTCCGAGCGTGAGTAGCGTGATACCCCCAATAGTGAGCACGCCGTGGCTCGCGAATTTGGCTTCGGCAGCAAAGAGCGCGAATGCCCCCAGAATGAGTACCAGTGCGGCAAAGCGCGTGGGCAGCAAGTTGAGCGCAAAGGCCGCGATCAGGATAAAGACGATGCCGACGGTTCCAGGAATCACTGCGCCAGGATGATTGAACTCCGCATAGAGCGCGAGCGCGCCAACGGCAAGCAGAATGAAGGCAATGTTCGGGTCCATCAAATAGCCAAGGATCCGTTCCTTGAGAGTCATGCCGAAGGGCGCGATGGTCTGGCCCGAGAGTCGCAGAGTGACCTCCTGGCCGTTGAAGCGCTTAAAGCTTTTGCCCTCCATCTGGCGAAAAAGATCGTCTTGGCTCGAGGCCACGTAGTCGATGAGATGCTGTGAAAGAGCTTCCTGGTCCGTGAAGGACTTGGACTCGAGCACGGCGCTTACAGCGACCTCGATATTGCGACCTCGCCTGGAAACGACCGAGCGCATGAGAGCGGTTGTATCATTCTCAATTTTGCGCTTCATCTCGTCGTCAATCTTGGGCATGAACGGGCCAATCTCAAGGACCGGATGCGCGGCTCCGGCGTTGGTTCCGGGGGCCATGGCTGCGATGTCGGCGGCTTCGAGGATAAAGATTCCGGCCGAACCGGCGCGGCTGCCGGTAGGCGCCACGTAAATGATGACGGGAACGGCAGAATTCGTGATCTTCTCGATAATCTCTCGAGTCGATTCTACGAGGCCGCCCGGTGTATTGATCTCGATCAATACAGCCTGATCGTTGCGCCGATGAGCTTCGTCGATGGCGCGCGCAATGTATTCCTTGGTGATGGGCTGAATGGTGTCGTTGACGGCGACTTTGAGAACCTCGGCAGAGGAAACAGAGCTGAGAACCCAAACTGCAATAACCAGGGCTGCCGACCAGCCTGGAATAATTCGCGAAATCAGAATGTGCTTCATCCGCCGCCACCTGCCCTCAACAATATTCTTACTCTTATTTGTCGACGGTGGTTGACATTTCTTGCTTGGCTGTCGCGTCGGCGGAACGCTCGGACTCCAGGGCTTTCCAGCCTGGAAGGTCAGTGCTGCCTGTGATCAGACGAGCGCCGCGCTCGTAGGTGAAGTACGACCATGCCCACTGGATGAAAACCAGCAAACGATTCTGAAAACCGATCAGAAAAAAAATGTGGACGAACAGCCATGCCAGCCACGCCATGAATCCGGAAATATGAATCTTGCCGAACTGCGCGACTGCGGCGGCCCGGCCGATGGTGGCGAGGCTTCCTTTATCAAAGTAGTGAAAAGGCGGGCGAGATAGCGGTGGCCTGGCTGAGCCGCGCGCGCGTTCTGCTTCCTGGCTTATTTCGCGACGAATCAGCTTGGCAACGAACCGGCCTTCGAGAATTGCGACAGGAGCCACTCCGGGCAGCATCTTGCCGGAAGCGTCTTTCAATGCGGCGAGGTCTCCGATGACAAAGACTTCGGGATGATTAGGAAGGCTGAGATCGGGTTCGACCAATACACGCCCCGCGCGATCGAAAGGCACGCCGAGTTTCTTGCCCAGCGGCGAAGCGGCCACGCCGGCAGCCCAGAGAATGACCGCTGCTTCCAACCGGGTTTTGCCCATACAAAGTGCGCCCGGCTCAATCCCCGTGACCATCGCGGACGTGGTCACTTCTACGCCCAGGCGCTTCAGTTGTTCGAGAGCGCTGCGCGAAAGATCTTCGGGATACGCAGGGAGAACCCGAGGACCGCCTTCGATAAGATGAATGCGGGCGCGACTTGGATCAACGGACCGAAAATCGTGAGCCAGAGCGTGGCGGCAGATTTCCGCGAGCGTTCCGGCGAGTTCAACTCCTGTGGGTCCCCCGCCGACGACCACGAAGTTCAAGGGATCACGTGGTCCGCCTGCCGAAGCCTCGCGTTCGGCGAGTTCGAAGGCCAGCAGAACGCGGCGGCGGATTTCGATCGCATCTTCAATCGTCTTGAGGCCGGGAGCGAGAACCTCCCACTCCTCGTGACCGAAATAAGCGTGGCTGGCGCCGGCGGCGACGATGAGTGAATCGTAGGGAATTTTCTCCTCTGCGGTTTGCACCACGCGGCGTTCCACGTCGAAACCCGTAACTTCGGCCATCAGCACTTCGACGTTTTTGTAGCAGCTCAGAATCGACCGTATCGGCGTCGCGATCTCACCGGGTGAAAGCCCGGCCGTTGCTACCTGATAGAGCAATGGCTGAAAGGTGTGATGATTTCTTCGGTCGATGACGGTGATTCTTACCGGTGCACTGGCCAGCTTTTGGGCTGCATTCAAGCCCCCGAAGCCCGCGCCCACGATCACTACGTGATGCATTCCGGGATGCGCATCCTTGCTGTTCATGGCTCTCCTCTATAAGATTCAGCCCGATGGCGATGGACTCCAGAAGTTCTGCTGAGGACTCGAATCCTGCGTGGGTTCGGTGGTTTCTGCCCTCTATAGCCGACCTTTTTTTCGTTGCGCTAGTGGGAGTGCTCGTATTCACAAACCTTTCCGTGCGATTACTGGGTGATGCCGGGATCGGCTGGCACATTCGAACCGGGCAAATCATACTGGCAACGCACGCGATTCCGCACGTCGATCCATTTTCCTCGAGCATGGGCGGCCACCCCTGGTTTGCCTGGGAGTGGCTTTACGACGTTTTGGTCGGCCGGCTGGAGAGCGCGACTGGGCTGAATGGCGTTGTGCTGTTGACGGCCTTGATTATCGCTACGGTTTTCTCGTGGACGTTCCGACTGCTGCTGCATCGTGGCACAAATATTGCGGTAGCGTTAGTCCTTGTGCTGCTTGCGGCATCGGCATCGATGATTCACTTTCTAGCTCGGCCGCACGTGGTGAGCTGGTTGTTTACCGTCGCGTGGTTCTGGATAGTCGAGTCGTCTGAAAATGATCACACTGATTCGAATGCGAATTTCTCTCCGACCTCAGCGATCAGGCGCGCTCGGCTATGGCTTCTGCCTTTGATCATGCTGCTGTGGGTAAATGTACATGGGGGATTTTTGCTCGGTTTCGCCCTTTTGGCGATCTACTGGGTGAGTGCTGCGGGGCAGTGGTTGAGGCTGACGCTCAGGCTGACGGAAGGCCGATTCGACGATTTCTTGTGGAAGCTGCGGGCCGGCCGTCGCCTCAGAACTCTGACCGTCGTCGGCATCCTGAGCGCGGCAGCGACCCTGCTAAATCCCTACGGCTTCAAGTTGCACATTCACATTTACCGCTATCTTACGAACCGCTTTCTGATGGATCACATTGACGAGTTTCAATCCCCCAATTTCCATTATGTCGCGCAAAAATGTTTTGCCGCATTGCTGCTGTTGACTCTGTTAGCGTTGGCGGCGAAAAGAGGCGGGATCAGCGTCAGCCACGGATTGGTGCTGCTGTTTGCCGTGTATTCGGGGTTGTACGCGTCGCGGAACATTCCCGTGTCGTCACTCCTGTTGATCCTTGTAATTGGGCCGTGGTTGTCGGATGCGATGGCGCGGCTGGCTGCGTCACTGCGAACTCCGGCGCGATGGCGAGGTCTGGCATATACACGGTTTCTCCGCCGCATGGAGGGAATCGAGCTGAGTTTGCGGGGACACCTTTGGCCCATCGCAGCGATTGCCCTGACATGCTGGATCGTTGCGCACGGAGGCAAGCTGGGCGGGGCGCCGCTGATGAACGCACACTTTGACGGCAAGCGTTTCCCCGTGGCGGCGGTGGATTATCTCAAGAAACAAGATTTGCAGGGGCCGCTGCTCAGCCCCGATTCCTGGGGCGGCTACCTGATCTATGAGTTTTACCCGCGCGTGAAAGTGGTGATTGATGACCGCCACGATTTCTACGGGGAGGAGTTCTTAAAGTCTTACTTGAAGATGATCCACGCGGAGCCGGGCTGGGAAGAATTCCTTCAGCAGCATGCGCCTTCCTGTGTGATTGTACCCAAGGGCTCTGCCTTGGCTAACCTACTGCTCGAAACCATAACCTGGAAGGCGATTCACAGCGATGATGTGGCTATTGTGTTCGTTCGAGCCCCAGCACCGTTGCCCCCAAGGTAGCAAAACCGTTCACATTGACAGCGCTGGAGAAACCGCGATATCTTCAGCGGCGCGGCGGCTCCTGCTCGTACGGTTTGCACGCGAATGCCCTATATTCACGAAATAATTCCAAGCAAGCAATTTTCCGCATCTGAGGACAAATCCCGATGAATCGAATTCTCTCTCCCCGTGGCATTGGACATCTTCTATTTATCGGGGCCGCGCTCAGCCTCTGTCTGGCGACCGCAGTTGGCGCGTTTGGGCAGGATGCCAAGTCCGTAACGTTCACACAGATCAGTTCCGATCCTTTTACGATAGGCCCAGGCCAGCACGCAACAGAAGTCGAGCCGCATGTGCTGGCCAACGGCAATACGCTGGTGGCTGCGTTTCAGACAGGGCGCATTGCTCCCGGCGGAGCAACAGCCATCGGCTGGGCAACTTCCACGGATGGAGGCAACACTTGGGCGCACGGATTTCTTCCCGGCCTGACGACGGGAAATGGTGGCGGTCCTTACGAAGCAGCCAGCGATCCCGCCGTCGCTT
The DNA here is from genome assembly GCA_963717205.1 of uncultured Acidobacteriota bacterium. Taxonomy (GTDB): domain Bacteria; phylum Acidobacteriota; class Terriglobia; order Terriglobales; family Acidobacteriaceae; genus Sulfotelmatobacter. Next base: position 894,478 of record CAVQVP010000007.1, read on the forward strand.
ATGACGCCAAGCACGGCGTATGGATGATTGCTACTCTGCCTATCTCGAATACTTCTCTGACGACGGCAGTTGTAGTGAGCCGGTCGACGGACGGAGGATTCACCTGGGATAAACCGGTCAGCGTTGGTCCCCTCGTGCAAAGCTCCGACAAAAACTGGATCGTGTGCGACAGCACATCCACCAGCCCTTTCTACGGGAGTTGTTATGTGGAGTGGGACAATCCCGCGGCCGGGGATGAAATCCTGATGAGCACCTCAACCGATGGCGGCTTGACCTGGGGAGCAGCTACCGCGACGGCGAATCAATCATTCGGCATTGGCGGACAGCCCCTGGTGCAGCCCAATGGCACAGTAGTGGTGCCCATTGAAATCACAGGAATGTCGGCATTCATCTCGACCAACGGCGGCAGATCCTGGACGGCGCCAGTGCTCATCTCAAATATTCAGAGCCACGTCGACGCGGGAGGAATTCGCAGCGGACCGCTGCCCTCAGCCGCGGTAGACGGTGCCGGCACGGTTTGGGTTGTGTGGGAAGATTGCCGCTTCCGCGCCAATTGCGCCACCAATGACCTTGTTTACAGTACATCCCGCGACGGAGTGCACTGGTCGGCGGTGAAGCGCGTTCCTATCGACAGCACTACGACTTCGGTGGATCATTTCATCCCTGGCATCGGCGTCGATCCGGCGACTTCGGGCGCAACCGCGCATGTTGCGATTCACTACTACTACTTTGCGCAGAGCAACTGTACGACTGCGACTTGCCGGCTTTCCGTTGGCTATATTTCTTCCCACAACGGGGGAACTACCTGGAACACATCGAGAAAGCTGTTGGGGCCGATGCAGCTGAGTTGGCTGCCGAATTCGCAGAACGGTCTGATGGTGGGCGACTACATTGCCACGGCCTTCACAAACGGAGTGCCGCATGGCGTGTTCGCCGTAGCAGCTGCGAAAAGTGGTTCAACGTTTGATGAGGCCATGTACACAGCGCAAGGTTTGACGGTGCCGGAAGCCGGTCCGCAGTTTTCTTCGGCAGGCGATAAACCGCTGCACAACCTTTCCGACCCGATTGAGAAGGAGCGGCCTGAGAAGGGCGTAGTCCCGCCTTCGAAGCGTGCGACCAGGCGCAGTGCGAAATAAAGAGTCATTTTGTCATCCTGAGCGTAGTTTGTGCTTCGCGAATGCGTGCACAGCCGGAGTCGAAGCATCCCTTTGAACCGTTCGGGGATCCTTCTATCGTCTGGGCGAATTCAGATCTACCTTTCCAATCGCAGCCCAACCGCCGCCCCTGATAAACTCTCTGCGTGTCGCGACTCACTCACCTTGAATGCACGCGCTGCGGAGAATCCTTTCCCGCTGACCGCCCCCAAACCGTTTGTCCGAAGGATGGCGGTATCCTCTACGCGCGCTATGATCTCGCCAACATCAGGAAAAGTTTTTCGCCCGCGTCGCTACTACCGCTGGCTCCTACGATGTGGCGATACGATGCTGTTCTTCCGGAGGCCACGCTGGTAACGCTCGGTGAAGGTTTCACCCCCATGCTGCGCAGCCGCGAGTATGCCAACGTCTTCATCAAAGACGAAGGACTGAATCCCACCGGCTCCTTCAAAGCGCGCGGACTTTCCACCGCAGTGACAATGGCTCGCCATTTCGGTCTGAAGAAGCTTGCCATCCCCTCCGCTGGAAACGCTGCCGGAGCGCTCGCCGCCTATGCTGCCGCAGCCGGCATCGAAGCCCACATCTTTATGCCCAAAGATGTTCCGATGGCCAACCGCATCGAGTGCCACTATTACGGAGCGAAGGTCACGCTGGTTGACGGTCTCATCTCCGACTGCGCGCGCAAGATTGCTGAACTCAAAGAGAAAGAAGTTTGGAAAAAAGAAGGATGGTTCGATGTCTCCACAACCAAGGAGCCCTACCGCGTTGAAGGCAAGAAGACTATGGGCTACGAAGTTGCGGAACAACTCGGTTGGAGACTTCCGGATGGAATCATCTATCCCACGGGCGGTGGCGTAGGCCTGCTCGGCATGTGGAAGGCATTCGACGAAATGGAGCACCTAGGGTTCATCGGATCTGAGCGTCCGAATATGATCAGCGTGCAAGCTGCGGGATGCGCGCCCATTGTAAAAGCGTGGGATGAAGGCCGCGCCACTGCAGAAATGTGGCCTCGTGCGTCTACGCTAGCGTCGGGCCTACGGGTTCCGAAACCCTACGGCGACTACCTCATCCTCGAAATCCTGAAAAAAAGCGGAGGCCTCGCGCTCTCCGCCACCGATGCAGAAATTCTCGAAGCGACTCGTCACTGGGCGAAGGTCGAAGGCATCTTCGCAGCGCCAGAAGGCGCAGCCTCGCTCGTCGCCTACCAGAAACTGCTGGCTAACGAATTCTTCACCGCCGACGACACGGTGGTGCTCTTCAACACTGGGTCAGGGCTGAAGTATCTGGACGTGCTGGATACAAAAGACGCGAAAGCTGTGACTCCGCCAGCGTCCCGTGCCATAGCGGGAATCATCGGACCTTACTAAGACGGTTGCGAACGATTCCGATTAGTTCTGACCGTCTCACCTAACCTTAACTCGGCACTCTCAGTTAGCGAGTTTCTTAACGAGCAGTTGGCCGTTCGGACAGGTGTTGCATGCACTCCTGGCGGCGTCAAATGTACTCCTGGTGTTTGACAGTCTCCCAATTCAACTATAAGTTCTCCCTAACAAATCCCTAAATCTTCCTTCCTGCGGACTGCAGGCTGTGGGCGTTTGTGCCAGGCAATGCCCTAAGACTATCCGCGGACGTTTCTGTGTCAGGTTTCCGCGCCACGGGAAATAACTGAGACATCGCGCGATTTCGCCATGAGTCCGGCTTGCGCCGGATGCGTAAGTTACCCGTGCATGGAGGCGTGAAATGACATATTGGAAAAAGGTAGCAACCATCGCGACAGTCTTGTCCGCGGTTGCATTCGTAGCATCCGAAAAAGCACCTCAAGATTCTGGACCGCGACCTGGACCAGCTGCAGCAGGTGGGCTAACAGGCTTTTATCCGACACTGAACGCCACAGAGCAAGCTGCATATGCGAATGGGATAGCCCAATTTATAGAAGATGAGGGTGTTCCTGATCTTCCGCCGGGGACCGGCAATGGCGGGCTGGGGCCCGGATTCAATTCAACCAGTTGTGGGTCATGCCATTCTCAACCTGCAACATTAGGATCAAGTCCGAGTCCCAGCAGTCCGCAGGTTCCTCAAGCGAATCCACAGATTGCGGCCGCTGCTGAAATGGGCGCTACAAATGTAATCCCACCCTTCATCACCCCAGATGGGCCGGTCCGAGAGGCTAGATTCATTCGGCACGCAGATGGAACTCCGGATGGAAGTGTCCACAATTTGTTTTCCATTGCGACCCGATCGGATGCGGTTGGATGTAAGCTCGCTCAACCGGACTTTATAGCCCACCTCTTAGTCAACAACGTTATTTTTAGAATTCCAACCCCACTGTTTGGTTTGGGCCTGGTCGACAATACCCCAGACTCGGTATTGCGCGCCAACTTCGAAGCTCACCGAGACAAAAAACAAGACCTCGGAATCGCAGGCAAATTTAATCTGAGTCCAAACGATGCAACCATCAGCAAGTTTGGATGGAAGGCCCAAAACAAGTCGCTGAACCTTTTTGCCGGAGAGGCATACAACGTAGAGATGGGCGTGACCAATGATGTCATGCCTGATGAAAGAAATGCGATCGCAGGTTGTGTATTCAACCCTACTCCGGAAGATACGCACTCTGAAGCAACGAACGGCATCTCTGACGTAGATGCGTTTGTCGACGCTATACGCCTTTCAGCTCCGGCTTTACCCGTTACTCCAACCGCTCAAATGAAAGAGGGGCAAGACATATTCAACAAGGTTGGATGTGTGTTGTGTCATTCAGATACGCTCACAACCGCTCAGTCTGTGTTCACAGGAATGGGCAATGTGCAGTATCATCCTTTCTCCGATTTTGCCCTCCACCATATGGGGACCAACCTGTCAGATGGAATTTCCCAGGGAGTGGCGGGTCCTGACGAGTTTAGGACCGCACCTCTATGGGGCGTTGGGCAAAGGCTGTTCTTTCTGCACGATGGAAGATCGCGGGACCTGATGAGTGCAATTCAGCAACACAGTTCCCCAGGATCGGAAGCCAACAAGGTGGTACGAAGGTTCGACGACCTGTCACCAGAACGAAAACAAGCCGTGCTTGATTTTCTCAGATCGCTTTGACGCGATATCTTGAGACTCGCATCATTTGTGCTCGGACGTCGGTGATCGATGCAGCAGAGCCTCCAGACACCACGGGCAATGTCGTTAGGGCTCTATCAGAACACTGATTGTTTCCCGGGCATTTTCTAAAAACTACCGAGTAGGTGGCCGGGAAACCGGATTGTCAGAGACTGGCGACGAGCTGTCCTCCGGTTGCGCTGTGTTTGCTACAGGCCTAACCGTGGGCTTGGGTGAGATGTAGCGCACCGTCACATCTTTTCCAAAATTGACTTGTTTGTACGCAGTCCGCATCGGCGACGCATCAGGGTTATGCTTAAAAACGCGAATTGTCACATCTTCTGCAATGTAATCGACTTCATTCTGACCGATGCGAATGCGCCTGAACGCGGAGCTCGCAGCCTCAGGAGCCGTTCCACGGGTCGCTTGCTGCTCGTAGACTGTCTGCGATGCCTCTGGCGGTGAAGCTTGGCGGTGATCTGTGCAGGCGAACCATGCAATGATTGCGAGTGCGACCACTGCTGCCACATCTGCGCTCCATGCAGGCATCCGCAGAGAATTGCGCCTCCGGACCATCCTCTGCCTGAGCGCAGAATTACCCCATTCTTTGTCTGTGTCTCTGGGTTCGTCGTCTTCGGGTTCATCGTGAAACACCGGTTTTCTTAATAGGGTCGGCTGTGCAGCTTGACTGTTTAGAACCAGGAGATCGACATAGCAATCCTCATGAACGGCCCTTCCGTACTCGTCGGCTTTGCTGGTTTCGAGTGGGACTGCTCGATCACAGATGTGGCATCGAGCGGGTGGTTCCTCCAAAGCGAACTGGCAGTAGGAGTACAAATGTTCCCCCTTGCGATGCATGAAACCCGACGAGCTTTCGTTAATGCAACTTAACAACCAAACGATCCTTGAGTATCTAAATCCGAATCTGACTAAGACTTACGGCGAGAAGTTCAATCGCAGTAGCGGAGAATGCGACCGTCCAAAACTTCTCGCGGTCTGGAAAATTCGACGCACTCAAAGTTCTGGACCGCTAGGCGGCTGCCGAGCGGGCAAGCCGCCTCTGTATTTCACTGATGATCTCTTCTCTGAGATCGTATTCAATGAGTTCCGTGTCACTCAGCCCCCCGAAAACCCGTGCTTTCAGGGTCTCGGATTGCTTCTTGAGGTGTTCATTGAGTTGAGAGCGCAGCTCGTCGATATTATAGATTTCTCCCATTTGAACTCCTTCGACGAATGGTGTGAACTCATTAGACGCTGTTTCCCGGATTGGTGCGATACCGTACATAGGGTAACTTTTGGGGCTAATACTCCTGAGAAAACTAATCTGAAACACATGGGCGACCAGACGCAATTCGTTGCCATCTGCTTGAGGCCTGGAGGCTGAGGCCAAGCTCCGTCACGGATTGAGCTGAGTATTTGTGACGCGAAAAAATCAGGCAGCTCGGGCGTATCGGCCATCGGCGACAGTCAGTAGAGCCATCATTTCGTCGAGCGTAGCGATGTCGAAATCTCTCATCGAGCTGGCATGCTCCAGCATGTTTTGCACAGATGTACGCGGATTGAACAGCTTGAGTCGAATGTCGCGGTCTAGAGCCCATCGCTGCAGAAATACGAGCATGCCCAGACCTCCGCCCGCGATGGAGGAGACTTCCGAGAGATCGAGCACAATGGTTCGGGCATCCGCTTGCAAGTTCACAGCTTTGCGTAATTTGAGAGCGTCTTCACTCTGGACAATTCGGCCCTCGCACTCAATGACCGCCATGTCGCCAATGTTTTCAATATAGATAGTCAGCATATTTTCTCCAGCCTTGACGCTGCAAGAGCACGTCTCATGCCATCTGACGCGACCTGCATTTTGTGCCTCGTAGGCACTGATCTGGCGACCGACTGAGAGTTTCCGGCGAGAGACTGGGAAAATTTGCGCTAGAGCGAATGCTGTATCTCTTCGCTTGCTTTTTGCGTTGAACGGGGATCGGGGCCGCGCCCGTGGGAAGTTTGGCGCGAGCCACCAAAGCACGGACGGAGCATTTTACCGTACACTAACCCGCCATACATTGACTTGCCGCCCCATCACCCCTAATATGAACGCGCACGAATGATCGGCAAGACCATCTCGCATTACCGCATTCTGGAGAGGTTGGGCGGCGGCGGGATGGGTGTCGTTTACCGGGCTGAGGACATCAAACTGGGCCGATTCGTCGCGCTCAAGTTTCTCCCCGAAGAACTCGCCAAAGATCGCCAGGCTCTCGACCGCTTTCAGCGCGAAGCGCGCGCAGCTTCGGCTCTGAACCATCCCAACATCTGCACTATCCATGAGGTTGACGAGGAAGACGGACAGGCCTTCATCGTCATGGAATTCCTCGATGGGCAGACCCTGAAACACCGTATCGCTGGCCGTCCGATCGACACCGAAACGCTGCTGAATCTCGCCATCGAAATTGCCGATGCGCTCGATGCCGCGCACTCCAAAGGCATCATTCATCGCGACATCAAGCCCGCGAATATCTTCGTGACCAAGCGCGGGCAGGCCAAGTTGCTGGATTTCGGTCTGGCGAAGCTGTCTCCGGGAAACCAGCACGGCAGTTCCGAATCCGCTCTGCTCACGGCTACCGAAGGCGCGCTGATGACCACGCCCGGCTCTACGATAGGAACAGTAGCCTACATGTCCCCGGAGCAGGTACGCGCGGAAGAGCTTGATCCGCGCACCGATTTGTTTGCGTTTGGCTCGGTGCTCTACGAGATGGCGACGGGAAGTTTGGCATTTTCCGGAAGCAGCAGCGGGGTAATCTCCGAGGCCATTCTGAACCGCACTCCGCCGCTGCCTTCGATCACGAATCCTGCGATACCGCCGAAGCTGGAAGAGTTGATTTTCAAGGCGCTTGAGAAGGAACGCGAATTTCGTTATCAAACGGCTGCTGAGCTACGCGGCGACTTGAAACGCATCAAGCGCGCCCTGGATACGTCACGCGTACACGCTGGAAGTCCGGTCGGCCTTGTTCCGGCTTCCGGGGCGGCAGGGACTGGAGTCGCTCAGCCTGTGTCCTCGCAGAAGCGCGTGCTGATCATCGCGTTGGCAGCGGCTGCCATTGCGCTGATTGCGGGCCTCGGTGCAGGAAAGTTTTTGTTGCAGCGACCGCTGGTACAAGCCGCACTCCCGGTTTACCATCCGCTCACATTTCGCCGAGGCATGGTTCATGCGGCACGCTTTGCTCCGGATGGAAAGACGATCATCTACAGCGCGGCCTGGGAAGGGAAGTCATTGCAGCTCTTCACCACGCGACCCGAAAGCCCTGAGTCGCACGAATTGGAGCCCGCTGGAGCCGACATTTTGGCCGTTTCCTCGTCGGGCGAAATGGCGCTGTCGCTGAGAAGTCATCCAGTGGCACAATTCCTTTACTCCGGCACACTCGCCCGCGTGCCTTTGGTCGGCGGCGCGCCGCGCGAGGTCATGGAGAATGTCGAATTTGCGGATTGGGCTCCCGATGGAAGCACGCTGGCGATTGTGCGCCAGGATCAAGGCCGGCACCGCCTGGAGTTTCCTCCAGGCAAGCTGCTCTATGAGGCTGATGGTTGGATCGGTCATATCCGCACTTCGCCAAAAGCGGATGCCATTGCCTTCATCAATCATCCCCAACTCGGCGACGATGGCGGCGAGGTTGCCACGGTGGATCTCGCCGGGAAAAAGACAACACTTTCAACCGGATGGGACAGCATTCAGGGAATTGCATGGTCTCCCGCAGGCGATGAGATTTGGTTTACCGCAACCCGCACGGGCGGAGACCGCTCTCTTTATGCGGTCAATTCCTCAGGCACAGTCAGACTGCTCGCGCGGGTTCCAGGCGAATTAACGTTGCTCGATGTTGATCGTGAGGGGCATGTGCTTCTGACCCGAGGTAACGACCGCGCCGGAATGATGGGTCTCGCTCCTAGCGAGACCAAAGAACGTGACTTGTCGTGGCTCGACTGGTCAGTGCCTGGCGATTTGTCACCCGATGGTCGAACTGTTCTTTTCTTTGAGAGCGGCGAGGGCGGAGGTCCGAAGTATGCAGTCTACCTGCGGAAAACGGATGCGTCTCCAGCCATTCGTCTGAGTGAGGGCATCGGATTAGCTTTATCTCCTAATGGAAAATGGGCTCTCACCCGGCACAATATTACTCCCTCACAACTGGTTCAGCTGCCTACCGGAGTCGGCGAAGCCACACCTCTTACTCACGATTCCATCAATCACCTCTGGGCACGCTGGCTGCCCGATGGCAAGCACCTGGTGTTTTCGGGAAGTGAGGCCGGACACGGTTTTCGGCTCTACGTGGAATCTCTCGAGGAAGGCAAGGCGCGTCCCATCAGCCCGGAAGGAGTGAGCCCGTTTCTTGTGATCTCTCCAAAGGGGGACTTTGCTGCCAGCGTCGGTCCCGACCACAAGATTTATCTTTACCCCATTGCAGGTGGCGAACCCGTGCCCGTCTCGGGTGCAGAGCCAGATGATGCGCCGACCGGATGGTCTGCGGACGGCCGTTCTCTCTATGTGTTTCGCTTTGGAGAGATTCCATCCCGAGTGAATGAGTTGGAGTTGTCGACCGGCAAGAGAAAGCTCTGGAAGGAACTGGTGCCAGCCGACGCAGCTGGAATCGATACCATCCGGGCAATCACAATTACTCCAGATGCCAAGGCATACGTTTATGGTTTTATCCGCACGCTCTCTGATTTGTACGAAGTGGAAGGATTGAAGTGAAGTGGAGTGATTTTGAGTGGAGCAGCGCCTCACCGCTGCGTTAAAGTTCTGTATGCGGCATCGGCTGTCACCGGCTGCGTTGAGAGCGGCGAAATGATCAACCTTCTCTAACCAATCTTCTTTAACCAACTTCTTTAAGAGAGAATCTTATCCTGAAAATCCCGCTCCGCCTGCTTCACATTCTCAAGTCGGCCCAGATCGCGCCAGTAATATTTATCGTCGCGAAATGCGAGGATGTTTTCTCCTTGTGCCGCAAGGCGTAAATACGAGTTGATGATGGAGAATGCGCCTTCTTCTGTCATTAGCTCAAAAATACGTGGAGAAATAACGTGGATGCCGGAAAACGCCCAAGTGTGCACTTGCGCGGCCGGGCGGACGAGTTCAGGTGTCTGCTCGTGCCCTGCGCGCCGGCCGCAAAGCTGATGCTTCTCGTCGAACGCCAGATAACGCGAAGTTTCACGGTCTCGCACCGCCAATGTAGCCAGGGCGCCAGTTTTGGAGTGAAATTCCACCATGCGCCCCAGGTCAATGGTGCTGAGGACATCGACATTATGCAGGATGAAAGATTTGGATTTCGAATGCGAGATAGGTTCCTCGAAAAAGTGGGCAGCCTTCTTCAAACCGCCCCCAGTGTCGAGCACCGCCTCCTCATGCGAGACCTCGATGTACATGCCGAAGTTCTGGTTGGCTTTCAGATAATCGATCACCATCTCGGCGAGATGATGCACATTGACGATGACCTCGCGTACTCCAAATTGCCGCAATCGTGAAAGCGTGATCTCCAGCATCGTTCGCCCGTCAACTTCCACAAGCGCCTTGGGACGATGATTCGTCAGTGGGCGCAAACGCGTACCCAGTCCGGCGGCCAGAATCATGGCTTTCATTGCACGCGACTCTCCAGCTCGCGATGCTGCACGACGACCTCTACTCCGTTTCTTCCGCGCAACCGTTTTGCAGCCTGCTCCGCTAGATAGACTGATCGGTGCTGCCCGCCAGTGCATCCGAAAGACACCATCAAACTCTTAAAGCCGCGCCGCTGATACTCGCTCACGCTAGCATCGACGAGCGACATCACGCTCGCCATAAACTGGTGCACGCTTTGTTGCTGATTAAGATATTCGATTACCGGCGCGTCTTTTCCGGTCAGCGCTTTGAACTGCTCTTCACGTCCGGGATTCGGCAAGCTGCGGCCGTCGAATACAAATCCACCACCGTGCCCGCTCTCATCCTTCGGCATGCCCCGATGAAATGAAAAGCTCACAATGCGTACCGTCAAATTGTCCGCCTCGGAGGCCAAGCCCTGCAGTTTCTCCGAGGCCAGCATGCTGTTGAAGGCCTCCATCAGCGTGGGCAGAGCGATCGGCAAATTCACGTTGTGCAGCAGCCAGCGCAAGTTCTTCAGCGCGTAGGGGACACTTTGCAGAAAATGTGCTTTGCGCTCGTAGAAGCCGCGAAAACCATACGCGCCCAATGCCTGCAGAATTCGTACATAAACGTACGCGTAGTAATGCTGCAAAAACGCTTCACCATCGATCTCGATAAAAGCCCCAAGCTTCCCGAGATAGAGGTCAAGCAACTGCTGCCGCACTTCCGGCGGCAAATCGGCCTTGGCGTCGTACAGCAGGGAAGCGATGTCATACTGCAGGGCGCCTTTGCGGCCACCTTGATAATCCAGGAAAAACGGCTGAGCGTCGCTATTGCGCAGCATGATGTTGCGGGACTGAAAATCGCGGTACATGAAGTAGTTACAATCGGCACTCAACAGGAAGCCTGTAAGCCGATCGAAATCGTCTTCGAGCGCCTGCTCGTTGAAGGGAATGCCGGCGAGCCGCAGAAAGTAGTATTTGAAATAATTCAGATCCCAGTTGATGGATTGCCGGTCGAAGCTGCCGCGCGGATAACACACCTCGTAATTCAAATCGCGGCCGGCTTCAACCTGAAATTGAGGGAGCACTGCCACGACTTTGCGATACGCTTCTATGGCCTGTGAATCAATGTTTTCGCCCTGCCGATTCCTGGAGAGAAATTCGAACAGCGTGGTGTCCCCGAGGTCTTCTTCGAGATACGCTCCCTGGCTCAGATCCTCGGCATAAATTTCTGGTACGGGAAGTCCGTGCCGACGAAAGTGCCGTGAAAATTCCAGGAACGCCGCGTTTTCCTCACGCACGCCATAAAGAATTCCAATCGCACTGGTCCGGTCGCTCGCCAGCCGGATAATCTTCCGGCCCGAGCCTCCGAGTTCGCCCTGCAGGGGATCTATCCTCGTGGGCGGGACTTGAAAGTGCTGTTCATAAAGCTTTTTGAGAACATCCATAATGGAATATGTTTCTCGGCGTACCGGCGTGACCCCCTAAGATAACATCGCTGCTCGATTCTAGATCCTCGATTCCAGATCGACGACGTTAGCATCGAACGACTTGAAAACCCCCGTTCTACTGCCTATTCTGAGACAAGCGTTCTGAGACAGGTATGACCGACCGCCTTTACTATCACGATTCGTTTCTCTACAACTTTGACGCCGAAGTCCGCTCTGTCCTCGAAACGCCACGTCCGGCGCTTGTTCTCGACCGCACGGCCTTCTACCCCACCAGCGGCGGCCAGATCCACGATACCGGCTGGATCGTTTCCAAGGGATCGCCCACCGGTACAGACGACGCTAAATTTCGCGTCACTGAAGTCGTCGACACTGACGACGGCCACATCGTCCATTACCTGGATGCTCCGCTAAAAGACGCGCCGCTAAAGAATGTGCAGCCCGGCGTCCGCGTTCGAGGCGAAATCGACGGTGCCCGCCGTCGCGATCACATGCAGCAGCACTCCGCCCAGCACGTTTTATCTGCCGCTTTCATGCGCCTGTTCGACATGCCGACGGTCTCCTTCCACATGGCTGATGACTATTGCTCGGTCGATCTCGACGCACCTTCACTCAGCAAAGAGCAAATCGAATCGGCCGAGCGTCTGGCTAACGAAATTATGATTGAGAATCGTCCGGTCGACGTGAAATATGTGACTCGCGATGAAGCCGAGCAGCTCGGACTGCGCAAGCTTCCGCCAGCCGAGCGGGACTTACTGCGCATCATCGACGTCCGCGACTTCGACCTCACCGCTTGCGGCGGCACGCATGTGAGCGCGACAGGACAGATTGGTGGAATTCTGCTGCGCAAAAGCGAGAAAGTTCGCCAGGGGTACCGTGTGGAATTCGTGGCCGGCCAACGCGCGGTCGCCGCCGCACGCCGCGATTTCTCGACGCTCACCGATGCTGCAACGCTGTTTTCCGCCCACATCTATGACGTTCCACAGCAAGCCCAGAAGGCGCTGGACGAAATAAAGTCTCTGCGCAAGCAGCGTGAGCAATCGCAGGATGAATTAGCTGCAGCGCAGGCCAGTGCGCTATTAGCGGAGACTCCCGAAAACAATGGACGGAGGTTGGTCGTCCGAACCTTTCCCGACCGCGACCTCAACTTCCTCAAACTGCTGGCCCAGAAACTGACGCGGCAGGCTTCCGCGATCGCGCTGCTTGCCAACACTTCACCGCAGCCTGCGCTTGTTTTTGCCCAGTCTGCGGGCCTGCCCTACGACATGGCCACGCTATTGAAAGAAACTGTCGCAAAAGTCGGCGGACACGGCGGCGGCAGTAAAGACCTTGCCCAAGGAGGAGTCGCGAAATCCGAAGGACTAGTCGCCGCTCTCGGGGCGGCCGCTGAAACGCTCGCGCATTAACGCGCTGCGGAGAAATCCTGCCGCGGCCTCCGATATCCGCCATTCTCGCCTCAAAATAAAACCTCCACCGGACTGTAGTCCGTGGAGGTTGTGTTTGACCCGTCGCCAATCGTCGCTATGCGACGCGATTTCGCCGCCCACCTTTTTCCCACCAAACTGCGGGGTCTTCCGGACGGTTCAGCATCTGCGACAATTCTTTCTTGATCTCGGCTAACCGGTTGGCGCGCATCTCGACCGCCGACTGGTCGATCTGACTATCCGCGCTCCTGGCTGCAGAGCGAGCGTTCATGTTCCGCAAATCCGTAATTTCCTGGCGAAGGCTGGTGAGGTGTTCCAAGATATAGGGCATGTCTGATGATACCTCATATCCGTGGAGCCGCCGGTTAATTAATTCTGAATAATGGCCAAAAACTCGCTGCCGCAGAGAAGAGAACTGGCAGGTAATGCCCGGATTACTCGAGTAATGCGTGGGGTCCCAGTGCTCTTCGCTACCGCCCTCCAGGACACAACTAATTCTCACGCGCAGGGTTCTTATTAGCCAACAGCGGAATTGTGTTCAAACCGAAATTTCGTTCCAACCAGTGAGGCGCTCTGTATGCGACTGACCCCGCTTGTTTTCGCACTCTTGATCTGTATTCCCACAGCTAAAACTACTCAGGCGCAGCAGCAGAAGGAATGGATTCCTCAGGGGATTGAGACCTTGCAGCAAACTGCGGTCTCGAAAACCGGGTTTACTTTCGACCACTCCATGTTGGTATTAATGTCCAAGCTGGACTCAGAGAATGAGGATCTCCGCCGTGTGATCGCAGGCGTGAGCGGCCTATCGGTCCACAACTACCATTTTCAGCACGCTTGGCAATATGATCCGGCGGCTCTTAGCTCCGTGAACGAGGAATACCGCACCGCTGGCTGGAAACGATTGATGAACAAAAACGCGAAGGGTGAAGGCCCAGGGATGACCGATCTCTGGGTTCGCCTGGAGAACAATGCGGTTAGTAACGTCGCCATTCTTCTTGCCAAGTCGAATGAGGTCAGCTTCGTCGTGATTTGCGGGTCCATCAGTCCGCTTGACCTCTCTCATCTAGGCGGGCATTTCGGTATTCCGAAGATCGAAGGCGGAGTGCTAGTGCCAAATACTGAGTAATCGCCGTAACCCGCAACCCGCAACTTGTAACTAATGACGGGCAATTCGGGCCGTACTTCAAAGGCGAAAAAACTGGAGCGGAAGACCGGGATCGAACCGGCGACATCCAGCTTGGGATGGGAAGCTGGCATTCTACATGGCTCGCACGTGTTATGTAACTGATGCGAAGCAAGTTCCGTTCTGTCCCTTGACTGGCACGGCTTTGCGGGTCTTACGCTCTTCCGCATACTGCGCAAGTGTTACCCCGCCTTAGTCGTTTTTCCACAGCTTTCTGGACAGTATGGACAGTAAGGTTCCGGGCGGAAATTCTTGCCGAAGATCTGGAGCGGGAGACGGGGATCGAACCCGCAACCACCGGCTTGGGAAGCCGATGCTCTACCATTGAGCTACTCCCGCCGCGAACCGCTGGCCAGAAGATAATACCCCGACACTGTCCTTGAGGGCCACCTGTTGACCAGGAAACTTTCTGGTAGAGCGCAAACCGTAGTGAAAGATTCCCGCTAAAGCAGGCTCGTTGCGATTCTCTCTCGATTCCTTGCCGTCAGGTGAAACCGGTGAACGGGCGCCAAAACCGCCCTGAGATCGGTAATCGGAGCCTCGATACCAGTCGGCGCTAATCGACCGTGCCTGGGATGCCGATCGGCGAAGACAGCGCAGGTTGGTGTAATCTCACATTTAACGCGAGGCGCCCAAGGATTGATCCGCCGGTTACGTTGACCACACCATTTGCTGGACGCCTCGCGGACTGCGGCAATTTAGTTGTCGAGCCTGAACCTCAGGACAACTCAACACTTAGATGAGGCAGGGCAGTGTTGCAAAATTGTGCCAACGTCGTTTCAAAAGCCCGAGTGGTTAGGCGTTCGAGCGGCCATTTTCGCAACTCTTCTGAGATCACTTCGATTCCCCATGCCCCGCGGTATCCGGCTTCTTGCATCGCCGCGATAAAGCCTTTTACGTCGAATTCTCCTTCACCACATAGTCGGCGGTGGTTTACGGTGTCTTCGTGCAGGCTCCAGGGACACTCAAACGTGCCGTCGTTCAGTTCGACGCTGATGATGTACTGTGCGGGAATGCGGCGCAGTTCAGTGTAAGGAATTTTGAGCTTTACGATATGCCAGGTATCGAAACAAATGCCGCCATTGCTCGCGCCGGCGCCTTCCACGAGCTTGAGTGAATCCTCCAAAGTCCGGATCATGGCGAACGGCATCAACTCGAACCCCACTTTCGTTCCGCGCTCTGCGGCCTCGCCGCACATTTCAGCGAAAGACTCGATCAGTCGCGGCATAGGCGCAGCTTCCTGATAGAAATCACCGACCTTCACGTGATGTGCCTGCAAAGCTTCGGCAGCATCGAGCAGCAGCTTCTTGCAAATATTCGATTTCCTCCTTCGTTCGCCATCAAGAAACCAGTCGGTGAGGAATTCAAGCTCAATGTGCTTGATACCGTTGTCGTCGAGAATCTGCTTCATCTCCTTAAGCGTGCGCGTCCTGAGCACATGCTCAAGGTCGGCGTGCCAGATTCCAAACCCGGTGAAACCCGCTCTGGCAGCCGATTCCACGCGGTCGCGGAAATCAAAAGGACTATATTCTTTGTCGGTGTGAGGAAGCCCACAGGAAATGGTCCAGTAGGAAGCGAGCAGATCAACGTTGCTCTTCATGGCACATTCTCAGGCGGCTACGGCTTCGTGCGCCATAACAGATTTCACAGCCTCAACAATCTTGTCTTCATTGGGGACGACGTAGTTTTCCAGTGGTTCGCTGTAGGGAATGGGGGCGTCGAGAGCAGTCACCATTCTGAGTGCGCGAAAATCCCCGACGGCATGTTCCGCAATCTCGCCGGCGATCACCGCAGCGGCGGACGAATGCCGAGGCGCCTGATCCACCAGCACGACTCGGCCTGTCTTTTTCGCAGAATTGACGATGGTCGTGACATCGAGCGGCGCGAGCGTCCGTGGGTCGACGACCTCGGCGCTGATACCTTCTTCGGCCAGCCGTTCAGCCGCAGCCAGCGCTTTCTTTACCATCCAGCCGACGGCCACAATCGTTACGTCAGTTCCGGCGCGTTTGATGTCAGCAACCCCGATCGGCACAACATATTCGCCCTCGGGCACTTCGCCTTTATCCAAGGTGAGCATGTAGGAATGCAGATACACAACCGGGTTATCGTCGCGAATGGCTGCGGACATCAGGCCCTTAGCATCGGCCGGAGTCGAAGGCACCACAACTTTCAAACCGGGGATACCCATCATCGTGTGGTAAATGCAGTTGGAATGCTGGCCGGCCCATCCCGCGCAAAAACCGTAGCCGGCCTTCAGCACAAGCGGCACGCTTACTTGACCGCCTGACATGTAGCGCAGCCGAGGAGCTTCGTTGATGACCTGGTCGAAAGCAACCAGCATGAATTCGCTCATCCATAACTCAACGATGGGGCGCAATCCGGTCATGGCGGCGCCAATACCAATGCCGATCTCGGCCGTTTCCGAAATCGGCGCGAGGCGCACGCGCTCTTTGCCGAATTTCTTGAGCATGGGATCGCGCTCGGTCATGGCCATATTCTGGCCGTAGAAGACAACATTGGAATCGCGCTGCATTTCTTCAAGGATGGCTGCGGCGATCGCATCGCCGTACATCATTTCTCTCGCCATGTTCTCCTCCTACGCGTAAACGTATTGCAGCGCCTCTTCGGGCGCGGGCAGCGGGCTCGCCAGGGCGAACTGCACGGCATCCTCCACCTGGGCGCGGGCGGCGGCTTCAATGCGCTTCGCTGCGGCTTCGGTAAGCGTGCCGTCTTTCAGCAGGTGTGCGCGAAAGCGTTTGATCGGATCTTTGGCTTTCCACTGCTCGAATTCTTTCCGGTTGCCATAGACCGCGACTGCCTCGTGCTCGGGAAATTGCGTGGGTAGCGGAGGAACCGTGATTACATTGCCGTGGGCGCTGAGCCGATAGAACTTCGTTTCGACCAGACTCGGCCCCTGGCCGGCACGCGCACGATCCGCAGCTTTGGCAACAACTTTGCGCACGGCTACCGGATCCGTGCCATCAACGGTCGTGCCGGGCATGCTGAAAGCTTCCGCTTTTTTCGACAACGGATCGCCAGCTGCGGCATTGGCATCCTCCAGGCTGAAGTGCGTGTACGCCTGATATTGATTGTTTTCGAGGACGTAGACGATTGGTAGTTTCCACACCGCAGCCATGTTGAGTGATTCGAAAAACGCGCCCTGTTTCGAAGCGCCGTCACCAAAGAAGCAGTAGACGATCTGGCCGTTCTTCTTTACCTGCGCCGTCAGAGCAGCGCCCGTGGCGTGGGCGATGCTCTGGCCAATAATTCCGGAAGTGCCGGGAAAATACCGAGCCGGGTCAGCCAGGTGCATGGAGCCGCCGAAACCGTGGCACAAACCGTCCTTGCGGCCAAAGACTTCCGCCATCATGTTACGCAGAGGGGTTCCGAGAACGATCGGGTATCCGTGACAGCGGTAACTGGGCATCACGAAATCCGTATCGTGGCGCGTAGAGAGCGCCCCGACGATGCTGGCTTCAGCGCCGTCGCCCAGGTGAGAATGTCCCCGGATTACACCGGGATGTTCGATAAAAGTGCGCTTGACGGATTCTTCGAATTCGCGAATGCGAACCATCTGGGTGTACATCCATCGCAGTTGGTCGCTGCCGGCTTTCCCTTTTCGCGGTGCTGATTTTTTTGCGGGCTTTTGGGGCATTGCGTGCCTCCTACTTCTTCGTTTTTGCAGTCTTTGCAGCCGATTCCGCGATCTCGCAGAGCGGGTCCCCGACCGGGACCTCCTCGGTTTCGTGCGCCAGAAGCCTCGAAAGTGTTCCAGTAAAAGGCGATTCCAGCTCGTAGCTGACCTTTTCAGTTTCCAACTCGACCAGCGGATCGCCGGCCTTCACGCGATCCCCTTGGTGCTTCAGCCAGCGCACCACAACGGCTTTGGTACTAGTGACGCCGCCAGATTTGGGTACGATCACGGTTGTCAAGGGCATCCTTCAATGTTGCAGGGCGTATAGTCTCCCCTTGTCGTTTCGAGTGAAGCAAGATCGTCCAGACGGACGATCTTGCGCAGTCGAGAAACCTGCTTTTGACTTCAGGACCAAACCACGCTAATGCACCTGCCGTTCGGCATGTTCCCAGAACGGGGCGCGCATCTTCTTTCGATCGATTTTGCCCGCTGCGGTCTTGGGGATCTCGTCAGAAAATTCGACCGACTTTGGCGTCTTTACTCCGCCCAACTTTTCCTTGCAGTGCGAAATAACAGCTGCCTCGGTTAAGGATACGCCCGGACGCAGCACGACGAATGCCTTGACCGTCTCTCCCCATGTATCATGTGGAACGCCAATCACGGCACACTCGTGGACTTCAGGCAGCGCCATCACGGCCGCTTCCACTTCGGCGCAATAAATATTAAAGCCGCCGGAGATGATCATGTCTTTCTTCCGGTCGACGATGTAGACGTAGCCTTCTTCGTCCAGGTACCCGACATCGCCGGTGTGGTGCCAGCCGTGGGTGCGGATTTCCGCGGTGGCCTCCGGCATCTTGTAATAGCCGCCGCAGATGAGCGAGCCGCGAGCCACAATTTCTCCATGTTCGCCCGGCGGCAAAATCTTGCCGGTGTCGTCCATGACGGCGAGGCGTACTGCCAGTGTGGGCTTGCCACAACTGGCCAGGCGCTCTGGATGATCGCCCGCAGCCGCTGCCGCGATGGTTTCGGGGTCAAGGAAGGTCAGGATCATCGGCGCTTCGGTTTGACCGTAGGACTGACACATGCATGGGCCGAAGATTTCCACCGCGCTCTTCAATTTGTAGGGAGCTACCGGTGATCCTGCCAAAAGAAAACCGCGCAGGCTGGAGTAGTCAAAGTCGCGCACCTGCGGATGCGCCAGCAGGTTGTAAAGCGCGGTTGGGGGAAGATAAAGATGCGTGACCCGATAGCGCTCAATATTGCGAAGGACTTCAAGCGCATCAAACTTGGGCAAGATGATATGCGTCGCTCCCACCGAGCACATCACAAACGCCAGAACGCCCGCAGCATGTGACAGTGGGGCCGTGTTCAGGCACACAGGATGTTGCACATCACCCTGCCAGTAGTGCGTGGCCATTTCCGTCATCGTGCCCAAGGCGAGATTGGTCACACGAACGCCTTTCGCAGGACCGGTAGTCCCACCTGTCGGCACCAGCCCGGCGAGCCGGTCAGGGTTGCCGTAGGCATCGCCCCAATCCGGGACTTGCGCGCCTGTTCCTTGTTGCATGAAGGTCTGCAAGGATGGATATTCACCATCTTCGCGGTCGAGGCAGATGATACCTCGCAAGGAGGGTACGCTCCGTTTGATTTCAGCGACGCTGTCGCGAAACTGGCTGTGATAGAACAACCACGCCATTTCCACGTAGTTCATGTATTCCACGTTGGCGTCCATGGCATTGCGGTAGTTGATGGGCACCCACACAGCTCCTGCCCGCATGATGCCCAGCATGCAGAAGAGAACTCTGGCGTCATTGTGCGAGTAGACTCCGGCAGGCTCCTGATCGCGCAATCCGCATGCGCAGAGAGCGCGAGCAATGTTTTCGGTTGCGGTTTGCATCTCGCGATAAGACCAGGAAGCTTCACCGTCGGCAGTGATGACAGCCGTGCGATCGAGGTTGGCCTCGGCGCCTTTATCGAAATAGTCGATCGCACGCATGACCGGATTTCCGCTAGTCAGTGAGTCAGACGAACCTTAGCCAGCCCGTGCTCTTCCAGAACCCGCAGTATTTCATGATGTCCAAAGGCTTCCGCGGGCGAAGCAAAGCCAACCTTCCGCGGCGCCGCATGCGCCAGGTGGTGTGCCGCAAACGCCTGTAGCAAGCCCGTCTGTCGATAGCAGCAGGTGCCGAAGACCACGCACTGCGCGTAATCGGTGGAACCTCGGCCCACTACGACGTCGATGGTGCGCTGCTCGCGCGGGTTTTCGCGAGGCGGCGTTCCCGCTTGCACTGCGTTGGCCATCTCGGCGAGCTTCTTCTCCCGTTCCTCTTTAGGCAGCGGCCGAATCTGTTCTTCAAACATTTTCTCCGTGGCCGCGACGCCTTCCATGATTTGACGATCGAGCAAACCGCCCATCGACCGCACATTCGCGATCTCCGGGTGGTTCTTGAACCAGACGGGTTGCGGGAAGCCTCCCCACGCGAGAGCAAGCTGCGTTTGTAAATAGCCGGGAATGCTTACGTCATACCGAGTCGCGCGCGGCCACGCTTTGTATTGGTTCTGCTCAAGATAATAGGCATCGGTTTGAATGACGGCAAAAATTGTCTGCGTGGAACCAAAAGTTGGAATGCCCTTGAACATGGTGACGGTTTCGAGCGTGTCGATTGCCGCGGATTCCAGGCAGAGCCTGGCCGACGCATCACTAACCGCGCACATGAACGCAGTCGCGGGCGCGGCGAGGAGGCCGCGTTCGCGGAATTTCTCACCCCAGTTCTCGGCGACTTCGCGAATCCAGGTCTGTTCGCCGCCAATGTCGATGTAATGGCAACCCGCTTTCAAAGCGGCTTCAATGACTCTCGGTCCGTTATAGATGAATGGACCGGCAGTGTTGCAAACAACTTTGGCGCCCTCGAAGATACGCGTTAGGTCTTCGAGGGTGCCGGGAGTTTCCACGATCTCAAAATCGGCAGTTTCAATGCCCGGGACGTGATCCATCACCGGCTTGATTCTTGCAGCGCTTCTGCCGGCGGAGATGAAAGGTGTGTTGTATTCGCGGAGGAATTCGACGATCAATCTTCCCGAGAACCCATTGGCTCCATAGACCACCACCGGCCTTTTGCTCATGTGCACCAGCTCCTGGGAAGGTAGTCTGTTGTTGCCTTAGGCACCATTCTGGCGGGGCGCCCCCTCGACACACACTATGCAGCGCAACGCTGCCTGCCCCGGCGAATGGCCGCACCCGCCTCTTGGCTAGCCTGAATCGGCTGCCAGGCCAGAGGACTTCTCTGGTCCAGACGGCGATTGTAGGCTAAAGTATCCTTTTTGCTAGTAGGCACTTTTTTGTAACCTTTGATCCTGGAGGAGACTGAGGTGGAAGAATTTTACTGCCCGGTGAAGCTAACCACGGACGTGATTGGCGGCAAGTGGAAACCGCTGATTCTGTTTTATCTCGAAGGCGGCACCAAGCGCTTCGGAGAGCTTCGCAAATTGATTCCCGGCATGACCAAGAAAATGCTGACCCAACATCTGCGTGACCTGGAGCGCGATGAAGTTATTCGCCGGAAAGTGTATGCCGTGGTCCCGCCCAAGGTGGAATATTCGCT
This sequence comes from uncultured Acidobacteriota bacterium, assembly GCA_963717205.1. GTDB lineage: Bacteria > Acidobacteriota > Terriglobia > Terriglobales > Acidobacteriaceae > Sulfotelmatobacter. Next base: position 915,602 of record CAVQVP010000007.1, read on the forward strand.
GACGAAGCATGGAGAAAGCCTCAAGCCCATCCTCAAGCTGATGTCGGCGTGGGGCGCGAAGCACCGCAAGTGCTACGGGATTCCAAAGAGCCAGAACCGGCCGTTGATGTTCCCCAATTCTACAAGACAGTCCGGGGCTTCGCAGCAGGCGCTATCAATCGGCTAGCCCGCAGACAGAGTGCGAAGCCCCTCAGGTGCGCTTCCGCGTCGCGACAGGCGAACCCCAAACGTCCTCGGCGGTTTCGGCGACTAGGCGTAGCTTGGCCTCCTCATCGGCCACGCTTACCAGGTTGCCCTCGATCGTAGATGCAAAACCGCACTGCGGACTGAGTGCCAGCCGCTCCAGAGGGATGAACTGCGAGGCTTGCTCGATGCGCTGTTTCAGTTCGTCCTTGCTCTCCAGGGTTGGCTTTTTGGAGCTGACGAGTCCCAGGACGACCGTGCGATCTTGGGGAACCTGGCGCAGTGGCTCGAAGCCGCCCGAACGCTCATCATCATATTCAAGCAGAAAGCGGTGAAAACGCGTTTTCTGAAATACCTTGGTGATCGGGCCGTAATCGCCGGAAGCATAGAACCGGCTTTGATTGTTGCCGCGGCAAAGGTGCAGGCCGAAAATAACGCCCGGGTGATTGCCAATCACCGCATTGTCCATTTCGGTGGAAAGATCGAGCAGACGGTCGGGATCATTGCCGCGCTGGCGGTATCCCTCGCGCAGCTGCGGGTCGAGCAACGCCGCGTATTGCGGCGAGTCAATCTGAATATACGTGCATCCGAGCCGGATTAACTCTTCGACTTCATCTCGCAATATGTCCACCAGATCGGCCAAATAACCGTCAATCTTGGGATAAGCGGCAGATGACTTCTTGTTATCGTAATAAGCCGCCGCCTGCTGTGCGCTGATCATGGTTGTTTTGGCAGGATGATTTGTACGTGCCCGTAAGTAGGTAAACTCCTCGGCGCACAAGGGGCGTTTCCGGCGCAGTTTGGAAACCACGACCGGCCGGGGCTGCACTACCTCCTCGCCTTTTTCGTTGCGAAATGGAATAGCCCATCCCCCAAATTTATCAAAGCCCTCGACAGCATCCACCAGATGGCCAAAGAATGCATACCGGCGCATCTCGCCGTCGGTGAGCATTTCCAGCCCGGCGCGCTTCTGCAGTTCGACGGCTTCGTCCACCGCCCGGTCCTCGAGAGACTTGAACTCCGAATGGCTGATCTGTCCTTTCTCATGATGTTCGCGCGCCTCCTTCAAATACGAAGGGCGCAACAGACTTCCAACAACGTCGCTTCGATACACAAAGCCTCCTTTTCAATACCCTTGGACATGAGCATCCTGATTGCGGCGAAAGATTACGTACGAGCGGATTGCGGCAGCATCATCGCGAGAAAGTTCCTTCGAGAAGGAGACCATTCCCTCCGACTGCAAGTCACCCCGCAACACGATCTCGAACCAAGCGTCATCGGTGAGTGCGCGGCTGCGGCGCAAATCCGGCAGCACACCTCCACTCACGGCGACGTCACCGTGGCATCCGGCACAATAGCGTTGAAAAAGCTGCTCGCCCTTGCGAACCGTTGCAGAACTCGCAGGATTTGGCAGCGCTGTCAATTGTGGCGGCTCGCTAGTTTGCAGGGGCGGCAGGCTGGCGTTCCCTCCGAGTTTGAAAACCAGCATGCGGCTGACGTTGGGTACACGCCCTGAGGCAAAAGAAACCTCGCCTGCAGCCAGCGGAAACACGCCACCCCAACCTGCGAGTACGGAAATGTACTGTTGGCCGCCAACCTCATAGGTGATCGGACCCGCCATCACTCCGGTCTGAGCTGCGAATGACCACAGCTTCGCACCGGTATCGGCACGGTAAGCTTCGAAATTTCCGCTGGCCGTTCCTTCAAGCACCAGGTTCCCCACGGTCGCGAGCGTACCGCCATTCCACGGGCCGGGCCGTTCAATCGTCCAGGCAGGATTTTGCTGCACTGGATCCCAAGCCACTAATTTTCCTTTCACGGTACCGAGAATCATCTTCTTCACCTTGGGATCCTGCGGCATGCCGGCCGCCACTACATCGATTCCATAATTTGGAGCCAGTTTCTTCGCCAGGAAACTGTCAGGCAGCTTGTATTTGAAACCGGCATCGTTGACCGGAATGTAGACAAGACCGGTGATTGGGCTGTACGCCATCGGTTGCCAACTGTGCGCCCCAACCGGCCCGGGCACGATGGGTGCAGGATCGGCCCCGGCGTACCTTGCCACGGCAGTCTCGACAGGGCGCCCAGTTCTCGCATCAACTCCGCTAGCCCAGTTCACGAAGGTGTAAGGCTGGGCGGAAATGAGGGCGCCATTCGTGCGGTCGAGGACATAGAAGAACCCATTTTTTGGCGCCTGCATCAAGACTTTACGAACATGCCCTTCAATGACGAGGTTGGCGAGAATGATATCTTCGGCGGAGTCGAAATCCCAAGCATCGCCGGGGTCTTCCTGATAATGCCAGATGTATTCCCCGGTTTCTATTTTGAGCGCAACAATGGAGCAGGTGAACAAATTGTCGCCGCCCTTCGGGCTGCGAAATTTTTCGCTCCACGGTGTGCCGTTACCGGTACCGATGTAGAGCTGATCGAGCTCAGGATCAAAGGCGATCGCGTTCCACACCGTGCCGCCGCCTCCGAGCTTCCACCACTCCCCACTCCACGTCTGGGCAGCCTTCGCGAGAATCGGACTTTCGAACGGCTTCGCGGGATCGCCGGGTACGGTATAAAAGCGCCAGACTAGTTTTCCGGTTTCGTTGTCATAGGCCGAAACATAGCCGCGCACGCCGAATTCTCCGCCGCCGTTACCGATAATTACTTTGCCTTTGGCGACGCGCGGAGCGCCTGTGATTGTGTACCGAAACTCGGGGTCGATGGTAAGCGTTTCCCAAACCAGACGGCCGGTTTTCGCATCCAGGGCGATCAAGCGTCCATCGAGGGTGCCGACAAAAATTTTGCCATTCCACGCAGCCACGCCACGGTTTACGACGTCACAACATGCGTTGACCGCCCAGTTGCCGGGGACTTTGGGATCGTATGACCACACCAGTTGCCCGGTGGCGGCATTCAGCGCGAAGACTTTGCTCCATGCGCTGGTAAAGTACATCACGCCGTCGACGACGAGGGGAGTCGCTTCCTGACCTCGGTTCGTGTCCAGGTTGTAGTACCAGGCTAATCCGAGCCGCGAGACATTCTGATCATTAATCTCATTCAACGGGCTGAAACGCTGTTCGCCGTAGGTGCGGCCATAGGTCATCCAGTTCCCCGGCTCGCGATCTGCGTTGATGATCCGGGATTCGTCCACATCCGCAGGCTTCACCCCGTTATCAGAAGGAACCCTTGCCTGGCGGCAGGCCAGCGAACCCGCTGCAAGAAAAACCGCAATCCCGAGAAGTCTGGTTGTCCGGCGCAGGTTGGGTTTCAGATGTCCGGGTCGCATGAGGCAGACAGACGTGCAAATCACACGTCAAAGAAGACCGTCTCGCGATCTCCTTGAAGTATCACATCGAACAGCCAATATCCGGAACGGGCTGGATCCGGGCGCGCCATGAGCGTGTCCCACCGCTCGGGCGGAATCAGTTGGAGCACAGGATCCTTGTCATTGGCGGCATCTCCAGCGAAATAAACTCGCGTGTAGAGCTGCTTCAGCATTCCGCGGGCGAACACCGCAAGGGTGAGATGCGGCGCCTGCAACGTGCCGTTGGGAACGCGTCCGGGCTTTATGGTCTCAAGCACGCAACTGCCGTCTTCTCCAGTGGCGAGACGACCAAAACCGATCCATCCCGGATCGAGCAGTTTGGGTTGCGGATCGTCCGGATGGTTGTATTTGCCATTGGAGTCGGCCTGCCAAATTTCCAGCATCGCATCACTAACCGGGGCGCCGTCGCCATCCAGCACGCGAAACCTGATCCATACCCGTTCCCCCTTGACCTGCGGACCTGCGACACACTTCACACAGTGCTCGTCGGTGGTCAGCTCAATCCGAAAAAACGGGCCGACAGTCTGTGAGGGGGTCGGGACCAGATTCGTGTCAGGGTTCAAAGGGTGTGGCCTCCGGCCCGCGCAGCACAATGTCGAATTTGAAACCCTTCGCCCATTGCGGCTGCGTCGTCTCCAGATCGAACTTCGAAATCAGGCTCTGTCTCGCTCGCTCATACGAAATGGACTGAAAGATGGGATCGTATTCAAACAATGGATCGCCTGGAAAATACATCTGTGTCACCAGACGGGAGATAAAAGCGGCCCCAAAGACTGAAAAGTGAATATGCGCCGGCCGCCACGCGTTGTAGTGATTGAACCATGGGTATGCCCCGGGCTTGATGGTGATGAAACGGTACGCTCCGTGTTCATCGGTCATGGTTCGACCCGCGCCACTGAAGTTCGGATCGAGCGGAGCGGGATGCTGGTCGTTAATGTGCCTATACCTTCCGGCGGAGTTCGCCTGCCAAATCTCGAGGAGCGTGTTGGGGAGGGGCCGCCCGTTGCTGTCGAGCACGCGACCGCTCACGACGATGCGCTCACCGATCGGTTCGCCCTGGTGCTGGCAAGTCAGATCGTTATCTTTTTCCCCGATCCTTTCATGCCCAAAAACCGGTCCGGTAATTTCCGAAAGCGTGTGTGGCAGCAGGATAAGGGGTTTTAAGGGTGCGCGCTTGACGGTGGCACGGTAAGGCTCATACAACGACGGCGGCTGGCTGCCTTTGGGTAGACGGGCATAGGCTTTGACAGAAACTCGTGTGCTCACGTCAGAATCCATGCCACTCCTGTTTCCGACACGCGCGGTTTGCCCATAGCGTCATCGCTGTGCAACTCCATCCGCCGTGGAAAAGCTCGGTTCAAATCCGCGCGCACACCGACTTGGCTTCGGTATACAAATCTAACGCCGGCTTGCCCCACTCGCGTCCCCAACCCGACTGTTTGTACCCTCCAAAAGGCAGCGCGGAATCGAAGACGTTGTAGCAGTTGATCCAAACCGTCCCCGCTTTCAACTTCTTTGCCAAGCGATGTGCCTTGCTGATGTCACGCGTCCATACGGCTGAAGCCAGACCGTAAATGCTGTCGTTGGCAAAGCCCGCCACTTCATCCAGGTCGCCGAACGGAATCGCCGTTACTACCGGACCGAAAATCTCTTCGCGGACTACTCTCATCCCCGGCTTCACGTCGACCAGCACCGTCGGTTCAACAAAGTATCCGGGGCCATCGATCTTCTTGCCTCCAACCACTGCCTTAGCGCCGTCCTTACTACCGGAGTCGAGATAGCCGCAGACTCGATCTTGCTGTTCTTTTGAAACCAGCGGCCCCATGTTGTTAGCGGGATCAATTCCCGGGCCGATGTGAAAGCTCTTAGTGAAGTCAGCAACGCCTTCCACCACTTTGTCGAAAACACTCTTATGTGCAAAGAGCCGCGAACCGGCGGCGCAGATTTCGCCCTGGTTAAAGAAAATAGCCATCGCGCTGCCCGGGATAGCCTGTTCCAGATCGGCATCCTGAAGAACAACGTTGGGTGACTTGCCACCCAACTCCAACGAAACCTTTTTCAGATTTCCGCTGGCGGCGCTCAGGATGAGCTTGCCAACCTCGGTCGAGCCGGTGAAAGCAATCTTATCCACATCCGGATGGGCCGCGAGTGCGGCTCCCGCCGTTTCCCCAAAACCTGGCACAATGTTGACCACGCCATCCGGGAAGCCAGCTTCCAAGACCAACTCCCCCAAGCGCAGCGCGCTCAAAGGAGTTTGTTCAGCGGGCTTCAAAACAACCGTGCAGCCCACCGCCAGGGCCGGGCCCAGTTTCATCGACGCCATAATTAGAGGAAAATTCCACGGAATAATCTGACCCACGACACCCACTGGCTCGCGCAGTGTATAAGCCAGGTATTGTGCTCCCGGTGCAGAAATGGGGATGGTGGTGCCTTCCACCTTTGTCGCCCAGCCCGCATAGTACCGAAACGCGTCGGACACGGTCGGTACGTCCACAATGCGGGAGAAGAATACTGGTTTGCCATTGTCGAGCGTTTCCAGTTCGGCCAGTTCTTCGTGGTGCTTATCAACTAACTCCGCCAGCTTCCACAACAGCCTGCCTCTGTCAGATGGCGACATCTCCGGCCATGGGCCGGATTCGAAAGCCTCGCGAGCAGCTTTGACCGCCATATCGATGTCGGCTTTATCCCCTTCCGCCACGCGGGCCAGCACCTCGCCCGTGGCGGGATTATAGGTCTCAAAAGTTTTGCCGGAAACCGCGTCAACCCATTTGCCCCCAATTAACATTTTCCGGGGCTTGGCAACGAACTCGCTAACACTGTTTTGTATCTGCGGCATTACCGTGGTTGCCACGTTTCCTCCTCGTGCGGCACTAAATCTACTCTTGCCCGGGTGCGACGCTTATGGGAGCTGCGGCTTACCGCTTCCGATTGCGTCTTGCGCGCACCAGCCATCATAACTCTCAGCCTTGGGTCGGGGGATGGTCTCGGGGTGCTCATATCCTGATCTCCCCGAATCTACCAAGTGAAAGCCGTCCGTAATGTTGCTCAATGGACAGGCCAGGAGTGAATTGCAGCACGCCTTCGATTAATCGTCGACTCAGTCTCTCGGAAAACTCGAATTGCGCCGCCACCCCAACCGCCTACCACGTTTCGCCCAGTTTACTTTTCTTGTATTGATTGAAGGTATCGATTCAGATTCGCAACGCGCATCTGAACCTGCTCTTCGTGGCCCTGGCTCATCTTCCAGAATACTGGTCCCCAGATGGGCATGTCCTGATCTCCATGCGCCACCAGTTTGGTCTGCCCGCGAAGAATGCTGGTGACCTTATCTGCAGGGTACTTCCCGCCATTTTGCGTCGCCAGTGTGGTCAGATTGGCCGGAGCCTGCTTCAGGGCGCTGGCTGCCGGGCCGTCTCCCTTGGCGTCTTTGCCGTGGCAGGAGGCGCAGTAACTCATGAACATTTCCTTGCCCGAAGCGGGCGAGGTTGCGGGCGCAGTTGTGTGCTTGACGGTGGGCGTTGCTTCCTGCCCCGCGGAAGTAAACGCAGCTGCGAGCGCCAGTGCGGCCAGGAATAAGAGATATCGAAATCTCATGAATCCTCCCTATCAGAAACCCTCGATCAAGCCGTCTAGGCGCGAAGGATATATGCGCCTGCGGAGTTATACTTTTGCCTCAAAACGTAAATCTCACGGAGAACTGAAGCTGTCGCGGATTGAACGCCGTGCGCGGCACTCCGAAGTTCGAATTTGGCGTTGTTGGGATGAACAGAGCCGTCCCGATTGGGGTCGGGGCCACCGACCCCCCGGGAACCGTGATTCCCCCGTTCGGGCAGCTCACCGATCCTGCCTGCTGCTGAATGGCTCGGGTTGTGGCATCGTTGTAATGCAGTGGAATGGCTCCGCAAAACACCGGTGAGCCGTAGACGCTGGTGACCTCGTCGTAGTTTGCCCGGTTGAGCAGGTTGAAGGCATCGAACGCGAGATTCGCGGTCAAGCGCTCGTTGATGTGCACATTCCGCGTCACGCGCAGGTCCCAATCGTATTCCGGATCGCCGATATACGTATTCCTGTCGATCATGGTCTTGCAGTTTTGGACCGCGGGGCAAAAGCCCTGGATGGGGGCCCCGCCGACGCGGTCGGTGGCGCCGCCCGCGACATCGTTCAGGGTGTTGTTGCCGTAAAAAATCGTGAACGGCCGGCCCGATTGCAGGGTAACAATATTGCTCAACTCAAAATTCCGCCACGGCCCGGTGTTGGGCGCAATAGCAGTAAAGTTGGCCACGAACCGATGCCGGTCATCCTGGTTGGAGTTGGCACGTTCCGCGGCATAGTCGAACTGGTTGACCGGCAGGTTGATGAAGGTCGTGAAGTTGCCATTGTCGATGATGTGGGAATAGGTGTAGTTAGCCGTCAAATTGAAGTACGTCCCACGCCTCAGCACCGTTAGCGTTCCGCCATGGTAAATGGCGTTGGCGACGTCGTTGTTGTAATCTTCGAGCCCCGCGCTAATGGTCTGCAGGCCCGAGCCGAGGGCACCTCCAAAAAAAGGACCCAGGCCGGCAATCGCTCCGGTCCCAAGGGTTGGCGTTCCTGCACAGGGCGACAGTGATCCGTCTGCGTTCACTAGTCCGGGCATCCATTCCGGCAGCGGGTCGGTGATTGCCGACTTGGTTGTGCCGAACGGGCAGGGAATGTTGATGTTGTTCCCGCGAACGAGCTTGTGGGCCTCCACGAACAGATAGCTCAGTTGGACCGAGAACCCCCGGCCGATCTGATGGTCAATTTCAAGACTACCTTGCTCCGCGTAAGGCGTCCGGCTGTTGTGGTCCATGCCACCCTCGCCAATTCCGCAAGCTCCGGTAGTAAAGCAGGTGCCGGCCATCTCCACAGAGGGGAAGGCAGTATTATAGGCTCCCGTTTGTATGATCTTGGCTGCAAGACAGGGCGCCTCCGGAACACCCGCGCAGGGTGAGCCGGGCGGGCCGGGCGATGGCGGGTCTGCCAGGAGCTGGTAACCCTGCCCGGACTGCCCAAGATTAGACATGATGTTGGGAAATTCTTGGGGCTTGATTCCGGCGGCGGTGCAAATGGCTGCGATGCCGGACGGCGCGTGATTGCCACACTGGTACCCGGCCACGATCTTCTGGGTGTTGGGCACGAAGAAGAAGGTCAGATTCTGCCGGTCAAAGAAAATTCCAAATCCCGCACGAACCACCGTGCTGCTATTGGGAGCATAGGCTAGCCCAATCCGAGGCTGAAACTCGTTATAGTCGTTGTTCACGAACGCCGACAACCCGGTTTCATAATCCCATCGCAGGCCGTAATTCACCGTCAGTTTGGGAGTTAGTTTCCATTGATCCTGAGCAAACACACCCCAGTATCCGTGGTTAATATTCCGGCTGAAGCCGTTGAAGAGTGAGGGAGGGTAGGCATTGGCCCACGTCGAATTGGGGAATCCGCCGCCGTTGAGCGGATTGGCCGTGGTAACGATCGGAACACACGGAGTGGGGCCGGAGGCGTCGCCGCCGCAGGCAGAGGGATTGGTTGGCAGGGGTGTGCCCGCGTACATGAAGACGACGCCATTATCTTGGGGAACGGGGCAGGTGGCAGCGGAAGCGCCCAAGCCTGTTCCCGCAGTCGGATAGGCAGCACCGTAGTTCGTGTTGAAATACTGGGCAAAATCAGTGAAACAGGAAATTCCCGGTATGAGCATGCGAACGGGCATGAACCCGGGGAAATTCTCCAGGCTCGTCAGCCAGTTGCCATCAACTCCGAATTTTGCGAGGTGATTGCTCTTGACCCAGGATATGGACTCGGACAGCTGTACTCGGGTCTCGTAGAGCCGATCGTTCGTTCCGAAATTATGGCCCAGTTCGAGATCATTCAGAATGCTGAAGTCCGGCTGACCTGTAGCCCCGGCAAAGTTGTAGTGCCGCCGCGCGTATTGGGCGAGCACCGTGTTGACGAGATTGGGCGTCAACGACGAGTTCACGGTGGCGACTACGGCCTGGTCGCGAACGAAAAGATCGCGGCCGCCGCTGGGCACACCAATCCCGCCACCATCGAGCGTGTTCCCCACCAGTTCGTTAAGCGAGCGGATGTCCTCTGCGTTATAACGTAAAGCCAGGCGGTTATTGGTGGTGAGTTGATGATCGATCCGGGCGAAACCAAAGTCGTCGTTACCGGTTTTCAGAAATCCTTGCAGGAATCCGAAGGCTTGGCCTTGTGTGATATTGGACGGATTGCCAGAAAAGTTAGGCAGACATGTCCTGACCGCGCCGAGACACCCCTCGGGAGCCAGCCCCATCAGCGCCTTGGCCTGGTCTATGAGCAAAATGTTGTTGACCAGATCGGGCGGATAGACCGGAGACTGGGCGCTGCGCTTGCCTTCGTAGTTCAGAAAGAAGAAAGTCTTGTCTTTGACAATGGGACCGCCGAGCGCGCCTCCGAACTGGTTCTGCCGAAGGGCGTGCGGCAGAGGCGCAGGCTGAAGCGGCGAGCGCGCATCGGCGTCGCTATTTTGAAAAAACTCGTAAAGCGAACCGTGCAAATTGTTGGTGCCCGACTTGGTCACAATGTTGACGATTCCGCCGAGCGCGCGGCCGTATTCCGCGCCAAAGCTGTTGTTCACGACACGGAACTCCTGCACTGACTCCTGGGGTGGCGTGGAGCGCTGGATGCCGCTGGCGGCGTTGACAAAGTCGGCTCCGTCCACTGTGATCTCGTTGCTGAACGAGCGCATGCCAGCAAACGAGATTTGCGTCACCTCAAACTCGGTGAAGGTTGTGCCCAGGCTGGTGCGGCTCGAGGCCACGCCGGGAGTGAGAAGGGCAAAGTCTGTAAACACGCGACTGCTAATGGGCAACGACTCAATCTGCTCGGTCCCGACGACCTGGCTAATCTCGGTTTTCGTAGGCTCGATGAGTGGAACTTCCGTGGTTACGGTAACAACTTCGGAAGCACTCGCAACTTTCAAAACGGGACTGACGGTGAAGACTTGCCCGACGGTCAGGACAATGCCAGTCTGCTGATACTTGGCGAAGCCGGGTGCGGTGATTATTAACTCGTATTTCCCGGGAGGAAGGTCGGGTACTACGAAAAAGCCTGTGGTATTGGTGGTGGCCTTAAGACTTTGGTTGGTGTCGGGATCACGCACAACCACTTGCGCGCTGACCACCACTCGCCCTCCAGCGTCCAAGACCGTGCCATTCAGCTGAGCGAAGCTAAGGGCACCCTGAGCCACCGCGAATGGCGCAGAAGCTGCTAGTACAACGAGCAGGCAAAGAACAACACTCGACAAGCGTGTTCTCATAAAATCCCCTTCTTGAGCGAATCCTTATCCAATGCCCGATCAGAGACACGGCCCAAACAGCCGATCCGAGAGCCTGGCTAACAGTCCGTCAATGATGAGATCTGAAGCTGAAAAAGTACCCCACGATTCTCCAAAAAAGCCCGCCAATGATTACTATGTTCCAATGCCTACTGTCAACATAAAAATGTATACAGGAATCGATACAGGTCTCAATCCTTGTTGGTTTTGGTTGAACTTAAGCGAATGGATCAAGCTTACTGTATGCAATCAGCGATTTAACGGATTCCCGGCGCGGCCAGTAGGTCTCTAAGACTGCGTAAGACGCGATGTGGCCTTCGGCTCGGAGGCTGCCTGACCCAGTCGTGTGTTTTCGAAATGCCGGTTGTGACCCCGAACCCCACCGCACGGCCTCGTCGGGCCATGATCATTTCAACCAGAGGATCGTCGCCGACAACCCCCACCTGGCTCATTGGGATGGCCAGCCTTTTCGCCACGAGCCTCAGTGCATGGAGGGAGGGCTTTCCGGTAAGAATCATGGGGGAGCGCGTGATCCTGCGCACTGCTGCGGAGATGGCGTAGGAGTACCCCATGGTTTTGCCGCTGGCGGTGGCGAAAAACGGAACGTCCGAAGCCACATACAGCTCCGCGCCATTCCAGATGGCCTTCGCGGCAGCTTCGATGTCTTTCATGCGACAATCGGGATGCCATCCGATGTAGACGGCATCGACTTGGTCAGTGCCTTCGTCGTTCGGGAAAACCGCCTGGATTCCCGCCTGCGCCAGCGGCTGTCCGACACCGGGCGTCCCCAACACTAAAGCTCGCCTGACACCGCGCCTCGGCATAAGGTCGGCCGCCACGCTGGAGGGGGTAAGCAGAGCATCATCGGCAATCGGCAAGCCGACAGCGCGCAGCTTGGGCGCCTGTTCCGACGCAGGGTAGTTCGTGCCATTGGTGAAGACAACATAAGGAATGCCGAGTGCCTTCAACTCACCAAGCACCTCAACAGCGCCGGGAAGGACTTGATAGCCGCTCAAGGAAGGATCGCTTAGGACCAAAGTTCCGTCGAGATCGAACAGAAAGCCTTTTACGGGTCGGAGCCGTCCATCCTTGCCAGGGCTTGATCTGCGTTTCATGTTGTGGTCTTGCAGCGCGCTGGCGTGCCTTTCAACTCCAGCCTGAAGCCAGACTTCTCAACCGACAGGCGTGCGATGTCCCGGTGCGGCGCAAGCCCACGAAGCAACTTCAGCACTGGGGCAACGTCTGGGTTGTAGGTTCGCGGGGCGGGCCCGGCCGCTTTCATGGCATCGACCTGTTCAGCGGGCATGGTGGCGCGCAGCAGGAATTCTTCATCACTGAGTTCTGGTCCAATCCGTCTGCGCAACTCGGTAAGAGGTGGCATTCCAGGTTCCTGGCGAAGCTCGCGCGTGCGGGGTAGGGAATCGATACGGTCCATCACTTCGGGCGCAATCGGCAGGTTGGGTTTTCCGAACCGGCCCAGCGTATATCGGATCACTTCGTCCGGCACAACAGCGTATCGCTCCTTGCGAGTCACGTTCATGACCGCTTGCGTCAGCAGCATTTGTGAGAAGGGGGTCATCACAATCGGCCAGCCTAATTCCTGACGCACCTGCCCTAATTCTTCGATGACTGCATCTTCCAGGTGTGCCAACCCGCTCTCCGCTAAGTGCCGCCGCATCGTGCCCGTCATGCCCCCTGGCAACTGGTGATGGAAGTAGGCGGCGTCAAAAGGTTGTGGGCAACCGGCGGGAAGTCCTTCCGCCTCTGCCAGGCGCGTGAAATAGCGGCCAACTTCCCCCAAGGCCTGGTCGTCCACATCAATCTCGTACCCGAGCTCGCGCAGATTAGCAACAACACGCTCGGCGGGCGGATTGGAAATCCCGTCGCTTGCGGCGCCCGATGCGCACTGAACCGCGCCTACCCCCCAGTTAGGTGCGTCCATGTAGACCAACTCGCCAAGCCCGATGGTGCAATGCGAGTGGAGTTCCAACGGTTTCTCACCAATCACGGCCTTGACCGCCGGAATCATGGTGCGGGCGCGCAGCGGCGTCAGAAGGCCGCCGGGGTCCTTGATATAAAGGGCATCAATATCCGGACTGGTGGCAAGTTTCCGGGCGCGTTCTACGTAGTGCTCGTCGTCGTCAATTGGGCTTACCGTGAACACTAAAGCGGCGATGACGTACTCGCCGCCAACCTGCTTGACCGTGCGGGCGCAGGCGATATTGGAGTCGGCATTGTTCATCGGATCAGCCAGCGCAAACCGGCGAATCCCGTTTTTCACCAGAGTCGCGAACGCCAGCCTCATGAATTCAGGGCTGGCCGTTTCCCAGGAAATAAAACGGAAACCGGTCGAGAGAAATTGGAGGGGCGTATTCGGAGCGGCTTTCGCCATCAGTCGAATTCGCTCCCATGGGTCTTCCTTTTTGTAGCGGACCGCAACGCCCATGTGCGTTGAGGTAGTAAAGTCGATGGCCTTGAAACCGACGCGGTCCATGACGGGCGCAATAGTCAAAGTTCTTGCCGTGTCGATGCCAAGCGCCGCCCAGAGACTCTGGTTGCCGTCGCGGAGTGAAGTCTCAACGATCTGGATTTTCACGGTTCATGCCTCTGGACGCCCGCGCATCAGAACTTCCCCATACTCGACCGCTTCGCCGTTCTTCACCAATATCTCAACTATCTCGCCTTTTACGCCCGCACGAACCGTGTGCATGAGTTTCATGACTTCGACGATTCCGACGATTGTTTCCTCCACGACCTTCGACCCCAACGCCACGAACGGAGGCGCACCCGGCTTGGGTGCGAGGTAGAAGATTCCCAGCAGCGGAGCGGTGATTTCCAGCAGGCCGGGTTCGGATGGCGGCTTTGGTGCAGGCTGCAGCGGCGAATTTGGCGGCGAGCCTGCCGGCGCGGGAGCGGGAACCCCCGGCAGCGCAGACCCGCGCTGCAGGCTTAATTTGATGCCATCCATTTCGAGCGACAATTCGTCGAAACTCGATTCCTCGAGGATGCGCATGATCTCGGCCACATCTTTGGCCGTAAGCGTCAACGGCGGCCTCCAAAGATGTTCATCACGTGCAAAAGAGGATTCTCCGCCGGCTGCGCAACCGGGGCTTTGTCTTTGCCAGACCAGACCGTCTCGGGACGGCTCTGCAACAAAATGATCTCGCCATGATAATCAATCGCCCACTCGATATCCTGAGGCCGACCGTAATGGTGTTCGACTTTGCGGCCAATCTCCGCCAGCGCTTTCAGTTCCTCGTCGCGAATCGAAGGCGCACGCCGAAACTCTTCCGGAGTTTCTATATGCTCGATCCCGCCGCCCTCTGCGGGCACGTCTTGTATGCGCTTGTCGGAAATGTCACGCACCGAAATTTGGCCTGTAATTTTGCCGATGACGAAGCGATCCGGTGTGACTTCGCCGCTCACCACGGCGGAGCCCAGTCCCCAGGCCGATTCGATGGTGATCACGGAGCGATCGCCGGTCAGTGGGCTGCGCGTGAACATCACTCCCGCCGAGCGCGCGTCTGCCATCTTTTGGACGACGACCGCAATCGCCACTCCGTTTTCCGGAGTGCCGTCTTTGAGGCGGTACGAGATCGATGGAACGGAGTAAAGGCTGGCCCAACAAGAGCGCACGTACCCCAAAACAGGCTCGGCGCCCTTCACCCAAAGATAAGTATCCTGCAGTCCGGCGAAACTGGCTTCCTCTGAATCCTCCGAAGTAGCCGAAGAGCGCACCGCCAACGGCCAACTGAGATCCGCTCCGCACAGCTCCTCATGCGCGGCCACGATGTCCGCGCAAACGTCTTCCGGCAACGGCGCGCTTTTGACGCGGGTGCGAAGTTCTTCGGACAGCAGGCGGATGCCTCTCAGGTCCTGTAGCGACAGCGCCTCCACCCGTGCGCGGATACGGTTTTCCTTTTCCAGTTCGAGCAAGACGCGTTCAAAGCCCCGCGTAGTTACGACAAAACCAGGTGGCACCGCGATATTGGCGCGCGTCAACTCACCCAAGGAGCCGCCCTTGCCTCCAACCATAGCGCGATCGGCGAGTGTAATATCGGCGAACCAACGGATGTTTGGGGTAGACCGCATCGCAACTTTTAAATTCGGGCTGTTCAATCCTGACTGTTCAATCCGGCTGTTCAGATATAAAGCTGTTTGTTGATCGGAATGCCGCGCTCGCGGCAATAGCTCTCGTAGTGATTGATGAACCACCAGACATCGACTGTTTCGACGAAATTGCCGTTGTCATCGTAAAACTCGAGTGGTCCCTGGAGCCAACCAAACAACTTGACGCCATTGGGATGGTCACTCACGAGCGTATGGACCAGACCCGGCGTCTCGTAGATGAAGTTGCCGGGACCGGCAACCCAATCGTATTCGAGATAGCGGGCGCTGCCCTCGAGGCAGATCATTACAACAGTTCCGCGATGCTTGTGTGTGCCAATCACGCCAGCAGACTTTATCCACAGAATGTTACTGAAAATGTTATGGCGAGTATCGAAGAGAAGATGGCGAATTGCGGCGTTGGGGCCGAATGGCACCCACGGACTCTCTTGCTCCGAAGAGCCGACAAACGTGCCCGGGATGCCGTGCCGCTTGATCACGTCCGTATAAGCTTCAGGCACGTCCACGATTTTGTAAGCCGTAGACGGCGGAGCCGTCATTTTTGGGATGCTCGATGTTGTCATCATGCGCCTCCTCGCGCGGCTTCGCCGCCCGTTCATTCCGCATCTGCGGTGGTTCACGCTCTCGAATCGAATGCCGACAAACAAAAAAAGAAATACTATTGAAGGATCGTCACCACGCCCCGGCCGCCATCCACGCGAATGCGCTGGCCGTCTTTGATCTTCTGTGTCGCAGTGCCTGTGCCCACTACTGCGGGTAAGCCATATTCACGCGCAACGATCGCGGCGTGGCTCATCGAACCGCCGATATCGGAGACCGCTGCCGCAATCTTCTGAAAAACCGGCGCCCAACTCGGGTTGGTAACGTGGCAGACCAGAATGTCGCCGCGGCGCAGGCGGTCAATTTCGTCCACCGACATCACCACCCGGGCGATGCCGTCGACTACGCCGCTGGAAGCGGCGAATCCCTTGATCTCATTGGAATCCGGCTTCTCGCCAGCGACCAGCCATGAATCCAGGTTTTCACGCGTAATGCCCCACAGCATGACAATGGCAGGATCATCAATGATGTCGGGCACGGGTCCCAGGGCCGGCGGAGTTTCGTGCTTGGCCCATTGGGCAATCGCCGCTTTGCGCTCCTGCACAATCGGCGTCCAGCGCGCGGGGCCACGCGGCAGGGAGCCGTTCGACCACGAGGTCATGAGATCGATAATTGCCGCCTCAACTTCGTAGTGAGTCAGGTGAAATATGTCCTCGGCGTTTGGGAAGAAACCACGCTCGGCCAATAGCGCCCCAAATTCCCGAATCTTGTTAAAGAACAGATTGGTGTACCAATGCTCACAATAGAATTTGTGTCCTTCAACGTAAGGGAAGACGCGATGCGCAAGCTGAATCATCTGGTCATACGCGGCGCGCTCTTGCTCGCTATTGAGCAGCTCGCGGTAATCATTGATGAGCTGGTGGCGCTCGGCCATCAACTTGTCGATTGGCCGCTCGATGCGTTTGCCGGCTTTCACATTGGCGATGTAGCCGGGCAGCGAGGCAAAGGGCATCGAGAGATCGTCGTTCCAAGATCGATGGTAGTGATAGAAGCCGTCGCCAACATTGATGTTGAACCACGGGTCGCGCGAGGCGGCCAGCTCTTCGAGCCACTTCCTGCCGGAACTGGAATGCTCCAGCGATTGGATGATATCTCCAGGACCAGCGCCATCGTGGAAGAGATCATCGCACTCCTAGCTCGAATGGCGCATTTGGCCAGTCGTCTGAGTTCGTCGTCGGGTCGAAAGATTTCCGCTTCCATACCGGCCACCATGCGGGCCACCGTCTGGTCGCTGATTTCCGGGAATGCCTTCTTACAAAAATCAAAGAAAGTAAGATAGGCGCCATACCCGAGCAGCAGAAACTCGAAGTGATGGTGCCACATGCGGAAGTAGCCTTCGAGCGTCTTCTGGTAGATGTCGAGGAGGTAGTGGTTGGACGCAATGCCGCGTCCGGCGCGGACGTGCTCCAGGGGTTCGAACTCGGGCAGCGAAAGCTTCGGTAGCGCCTCGGCGGCCCGGATTAATGCCAGCATCTTGTTTTTCCAGTGCGCGAATAATTCTTCCCAGTGCTCGTAGTAATAGAAGGCTCGTTGCTGGAATTCCTTTGTGCGCCGGGCAATCTCGACAGGATCGCTCACTGCGTTGCCGCCGATGTAGATTCGCCCGTTGATGATGCGGTAATCAATTCCGAGCGTCGTCGGCAGGCTGTGTACCCGCGTGTTGGCCGCGCCCAGAGCGCAATAAGCGGCTTCTGCTGTGGTGACGTCGAACACACTCATTGGCTCCGGGAAATGCATGGAGTTGTAAAACCAGAAGCGGTCGTCATCTTCTTTGGCGAACTGCATGTAGTAGGGATAGGCGGCTTGCGCCGTTTCTGTGCCCGGGATGACCTTCAAGGAACTCGGAAGCGGAAAGCATCTCGTATTAACGGTTGTGCTCATGCGTACCTTCCTATCGACGGCTTCGCTTCGCACCGCATCCTACTGAGATGGAGCGGAGACGTCGATTCCTTCTCCCTGCTTTGGAGCGCATGGTTCGCGGCCGGAGAAGACGCTGTCGAGGACGCGCCGCACAGTGGTTGAGATCCGAAACAGACCAGCAGTTGGAATCCCCCCCAGTGATGGCGGAGATTATACCCCTACTCGCAAGGCCCTTTGCAGAGGCTTTCGCAACGATGAATGTTCATCAAGATGCACGGGCCTATCCCAGATTATCGACTTCCGTTTCGCGACCCGGCGAACCCCCGATCAAGCGGTGCGCGGCTTTCGTCGTTGTTCAGGTGAACGAATTTCTTCAGGAGCTGCATAAAAATCTTTTGCTCTTCCCGGTTCAGCTCCTGAAGCAGGCGGCTGGCGAGAACGGCGCTGCGGGGAATAAGTTTTTTCAGGAGGGCAGCCCCTTCCGGAGTCAGATGAAGCAGGCGAAAGCGTTTGCTCTTCATCGGCATCATCCGGCGGACAAGTCCCCGCTCTTCCAGTCGCGCGGCAAGATCTGCGGCGGTGGAAGTATCGAGGGCACAAAATTTCGCCAGCGTGACTTGATCGATCCCGGGATGCTCCTGAAGAACACGCAGCACGCAATATTGGATAGGGGTTACACCGTTGCCCATGGTCGAGTGAAACAACGAAACCGCTATCTGTTGGGCGCGCCGAATTAAGTGCCCCGGTTCGTCGTACACTTCGCCGATAGACCCGTTGCTCCGGCGAACCTTGACCGTGGATCGTCTAGGAGTAAGGCTCATGCTGGCCCTATTGTAGGCGCTTTCCACCGCTTGCGGCGCGCGAACTACATCCGGTAAGCTCGTCCCGTTGAGTATACTGAACCATAGTCCGGATTCTGACCATTTACCGCTACGGCCAGTGCGCTTCTTCTCCCCGGATGTCGAACTGACCCGCCGAGCGGACGGCAGTTTGCTGATGCGCTCCGTGGAGCCGTTAGGGGACTACAACTCTCGCGTGGGGGAGTGGCTGGACCGGTGGGCTCGGGAAGCGCCAGACCGTACTTTCATTGTCGAGCAGACTCCAACGGGAGAGCGATGTACCTCTTACGGAGAGGCTCGAAAGTCGGTGCTGCTGCTGTCTGAAGGATTGCTCAACAGCGGGCTGGGTCCGGAGCGGCCGCTCGCAATTCTCGCCGAGAATGGGATCGATCACGCACTCGTTATGTTGGCGGCGGTTTACGTGGGCATTCCGGTTGCTCCCATTGCTCCCGCTTACGCGCTGCAATCGATCGATTACGTAAAGCTGTCCTATGCTTTTAAGTTGCTGACCCCGGGAATGGTCGTGGTCGACGATGGCCTGCTTTATCGGCAACCGATTGAACATGCTCTCCAAACCGATATTCCAGTAATCGCCCTTCGCAACCCGTCAGCCAAATGGCGCGATCTTGCATCGCTGCAGGGCGATGGCAGTCATCAGGGTGAAGTGCTCGCGGCAGCGGCGCGGGTCGATCGGCAAACGATCGCGAAGTTTCTGTTTACCTCGGGCTCGACCGGCATGCCGAAAGTTGTCGTCAACACGCATGGCATGATCTGTTGCAATTCCCAGATGAAGCGCCAGGTTGCGCCGTGCCTGGATGAAGAACCGCCCGTGATGGTCGATTGGGCTCCCTGGAATCACACCGCGGGCAGCAACAGCAATTTCAGCATCATTCTTCACAATGGCGGAACTCTGTATATCGATCCCGGAAAACCGACTCCCGCAAAGTTTGCCGCAAGCCTGGAACTGCTGCGGCGGGTTTCGCCGACCATTTACTTTAATGTGCCGCGTGGCTACGAACTGTTGCTTCCGCACTTGGAGGCCGACCGCAAATTTCGCGAGCATTTTTTTCGGCGTCTGAAGTTTCTCTGGTATGCAGCGGCTTCGATGCAACCGGCGACCTGGTTCGATCTCGAACGGCTTGCCGTGGAAACGGTTGGGCACAGGATTTTGACCGTAAGCGGCCTCGGTATGACCGAGACGGCACCCATTGCGCTCTTCGGCAACGCACAGGCAAGCGGCCCCGGCGTGGTTGGCATACCGGTCGCGGGCGTAGAGCTCAAGCTCATCCCGGACGACAACAGCTTCGAAGTGCGTTATCGGGGTCCGAATGTCACCCCGGGTTATTGGCGCGATCCGGCGGCCACCGAAGCTGCTTTTGATGAGGAAGGATTCCTTCGCTCCGGCGATCTGCTGAGTTTTATTGATCCGGAACGCCCGCACGCCGGATTGCGTTTCGATGGAAGGATGAATGAAGTTTTCAAGCTGGACTCGGGCACCAAGGTCAGTGCCGGCAAGTTGCGCCTGGACGCGCTGGATGTGCTGCGTCCCCTGGCCCATGAAGTTGTCGTCGCCGGGGCTGACCGCAAGGATGTGCGCATTCTGATCTTTCCCGACTGGGACGCATGTGCTGCCGCTGCCGGCTTAGATGGCGCCGCCAAGCCCGCACAAATCGCCGCGAACCCAACCGTCCGGGCGATGTTCCACGAACGCCTCGCCAAACTCTACTCCGCCGGAACCGGCAGCTCCAACCGCATCGTGGCTGGGTTGCTGGTCGAAAACGCGCCATCCAGTGCGGCCGGCGAGCTGACTGAGAAAGGCACGGTCAACAGCCGCGCCTTGCAGCGCAACCGGCCTGAGCTTCTCGACGCTCTGTTCGGGGATCGAGATGAACGAGTGCTGCGTGTGGAACCCGCGTAGATCTCAATCAGCATCGTTTGGAACGTGAAGCTCACGATTGCCTACTGCGATGCTGTTTTGTCCCACTGTTCGAAGCTCGCTCCCTCGGTCGCAAGGCGCTCAATCAATGCGGCCGGGCGCCAATAATGACCGAGCGTTTCATGATAGTGGCGAATACGTTCTAACACGTGGGGAAGGCCCAGCGTATCGGAGTAGAACATCGGCCCTCCCAGGTGGCGTGGAAAACCATAACCGCTGGTCCAGACCGCATCAATATCGGCGGCACGGGCCGCGATCCCTTCTTCGAGCACCATGGCCCCGACGTTGATCAGCGACAACAAGCATCGCTCAACTATCTCTTGATCGCTGATCTCGCGCCGCTCTATTCCTCTCTCGGAGGCAAGCTGCTCAATGAGGCTGATCACTTCCGGATCGGGTACAGCTTCCCGGCTGCCGCTTTCATAACGATAGAAACCGCGACCGGTCTTCTGGCCAAGCCTGCCCATTTCAGTAAGGCGGTCAGCGATCACGAAATACGGGTCAGGGCGGCTTTCCCGCTTGAACAGCTGGATGCGCGCCTTGGTACCGACATCATTGCCGCCCAAGTCGCTCACCCGCTGCGGCCCCATGGCAAAGCCGAAGTTCTCGAGCGCAGTATCAACCTGTGATGGTGTGGCCCCCTCCAGCAGCAATAGCTCGGCTTCGCGCCAGTATCCGTCGAGCATCATCCGGTTCCCGATGAAACCGAAAGCGTCACGCGAAATAACTGCAATCTTTTTGAGCAACTTCGCGACGCGAAATGCTGCTGACAGGCTCTCGGGCGAGGTCTCGGAAGTGCGCACAATCTCCAAAAGCTCCGATGCGTGTGCCGGAACAAAAAAATGCAGGCCCAATACGCGTGCTGGATGTGCCGTGGCGCGGGCCAGTTCGGTCACGGAAAGAGTAGAAGTATTGGTGGCGATGATGCGCTGAGAAGGCACAAGAGAATCGAGCTTCGACAAGACATCCTTTTTCAACTTCATGTCTTCGAATACAGCTTCGATTACAAGATCGGCATCGGCCACCTCGGCCAAAGCCGGGCTGTTTCTGATGCGCTGAGTGCGCTCATCTGCGACGCTCTGGGTAATGCGGCCACGCTTAACGCTGGAAGCGTAGCTTGATTGAACAGACTCACGGCTGCGATTAAGGGCAGCAGGATCGTTATCATTGAGCAGCACTTCGAGCCCAGCGTCTGCAAAAGCCATAGCGATGCCGCTCCCCATCGTCCCGGCGCCAACGATCGCCACGCGTCGGATTGTTGGCAGCTGAGCCTGTCTGACATTGACGGAAGGCGCTCCGGGTAATTTTCCGGACTCGCGCTCTGCGAAGAATACGTGACGCAGCGCCAGACTCTCGCGCGAAGCCAGTGAGATTTGCGCAAGAGCGGCCTCTATGGCAATACCTTGCGAGAACGGCAGCCTGGAAGCTTTGATTGCTTCGATTACCAGATCCTGCGTTGTGCGTCCCTTCAGCGCGCGGGCATGACGAAGCAGTACAGCGGCAATCACTTCATCATCGAGGGCGTCGACGACGGCGCGATTACAGGTCGGGCGCGGGCCGAGTTGCGCGTCCACAACGCGTTTGCAGAAACTGAGCGCGGCCTCGCGAAGATCGCCTTCCGCAACCTCATCCACCAGTCCCTTGGTTTTGGCGTCAAGTCCGGAAATTGGTGCGCCAGAAAGAATCATATCCAACGCCGGGTCGGCGCCGATTAACCTTGAGAGGCGTTGTGTCCCGCCAGCGCCCGGAATGATTCCCAGCGTAATCTCCGGCATTCCGAGTTTTGCGTTTTTGTGCGCGAGGCGATAATGGCAGGCCATGGCCAGTTCCAGTCCACCGCCTACGGCGAGTCCGTGCATCGCGGCGACCACAGGGATAAGAAAGGATTCAATTTTGCTCTGAACTTGCTGAAAAGAGGGCTCACCTTGCGGACGATCGAACTCAGTGATATCGGCGCCCGCGCTGAACATCTTGCCGCTGGACATGATTAACAACACCTTGACGCCGGGGTTCTGTTCGGCGCGTGCAATGGCATCCACGAGCCCCAGCCTCACAGAGTGACTGATCGCGTTCACTGGCGGATTGTCGATCCCAATCAGCCCGACAGGCCCGAGCACATCGAGTCTCACGATTCTTGACGCGGTTGTGTGTCCGTTCATTTCTTTATCTCTATCTCTAGCATATGACAAAATGGTTTCATGTTCCGTATACTGAACGTCGTTTTGCCTCGATTCTCGCATGCGGTGACGAGGGATGGGTGCTGAGATGAAAGCGAAAAGTTTGGAAGAGTTGCTTCAGAGCGTGGAGAACCCGGTCAAGATGTTGCGCAATTCACAGATTGGCGCTTACGTCTATCCGGTTGTCCCCTACGAGTATTCCAACTGGCGCGACGAGCAACGCGCGTGGCGGGAGACTGCGGTTCTTTTCGACCAGTCGCATCACATGGCGAACATCTACATCGAAGGCCGCGATGCGCTGAGGATGCTCTCTTATCTCGCAACGAATAGTTTTGCAAATTTCCCCGTCAATCGCGCCAAACAATTCGCACCTTGCAGCTACGATGGCTTTGTCATCGGCGACGGCATTCTCTTTCATCTGGAAGAAAACCGGCTCGTTTTCGTGGGGCGCGCACCAACCGCGAACTGGATTGAGTTTCATGCCGAAACCGGCGGCTATGACCTGAAAGTCGAGAAGGACGACAGATCCCCTTCCAATCCGAAAGGCAAGGCGGTTCTGCGCACCTGTTACCGCTACCAGATACAAGGCCCCAACGCTCCGCAGATTCTAGAAAAGTTGAACGCCGGACCGGTTCCGGAGATCAAGTTCTTCCATATGGGCGCGATCACCATTGCCGGACGCAAGGTTCGCGCACTGCGCCATGGCATGGCCGGCGCACCGGGGCTTGAAGTCTGGGGGCCATACGAGGAGCGCGAGGAAATTCGCGCGGCGATCGTTGATGCGGGCAGGGATTTTGGTCTTCGCGAAGTCGGGGCCAGGGCTTACGCGAGTAATACACTTGAATCGGGATGGATTCCGTCTCCTCTTCCTGCGGTGTACACGGGCGAGAAGATGAAGGCCTACAGGCAGTGGCTACCGGCCACTAGCTATGAAGGAACGGGTTCAATCGGCGGCAGTTTCGAATCCGATGACATCGAAGACTATTATATGTCGCCGTATGCTCTGGGCTACGGACCGTTCGTCAAATTCGACCACGATTTCGTCGGGCGAGAAGCGCTCGAAAAAATGTCCGTCCAGCCTCAACGGAGGAAGGTAACCTTCGCCTGGAATGCCGAAGATATATTGAAAGTTTTCGCTTCGATGTTTGAAGAGGGAGAAATTTACAAGTATATCGACCTGCCGCTGTCAAATTACACGTCTGCCTCGTACGACAAGGTGCTGTTGGGGGGCAAGACTGTCGGGTTTTCCATGTTCGCGGGGTACAGCTATAACGAGCGCTCGATGCTCTCGCTGGGGGTCATCGATCCGGACATTGAAACTGGCACAGAAGTCAGACTTCTATGGGGCGAAGCGGGAGGCGGTACCAACAAGACCACGGTCGAGAGGCACAAACAGATAGAGATTCGCGCCGTCGTCAGCCCGGTGCCTTATTCCAAAGTCGCACGCGAGACTTATGCAAGGGGATGGCGTAGCGTTCAAGTTTGACGCGAGTGCGTCAACGATCGCTCGACATCAATCCAATCCATCGTTTTCTTGAAGCCGCCAAAAACGTAGAAGTGCAGGCCAGCGATGCCGAGTTGTCTGCCATCGCCATCCGCCATGGAGGCGGCAAGTTCCCGGATAATCGGCTCGGGCCCTCGTTCCGTCAGAATTCTGGCGAAGGATGGTTTTTCCTTCAGAACGTGCAGCGAGTTGCCTACTCCGCAGCGCACGGCATATCGCATGAGGGTTAACAAGCTAGCTGGGCCGGCTAACCCAACTCGGATCGGAATATCGATGCCCCGTGCGCGAACTGAGCGCACCCATGCGGTCACGGGTTCAGCTTTGAAACAGAATTGCGTAATGATCGAAAGTTGCAGCCCCTCCTCGCGTGCAAAGCTGACTTTTGCCTGGAGTGCTTCGTTCAAGATTCTCTCAGAGATATGAGGGTTGCCTTCGGGAAAACCGCCGACAGCGATGCGAGTGATACCGACTCTCTGAAACGCGCCGGTTTGCATGACTGCCAGGCTGCTGTCGTACGGGCCGGCGGCTGCAGCCCGGTCGCCCCCTATGATCAGAATGCGATCCACGCCCGCATCTTTTAACTGTTCCGCCAGCTGCTGGAGCTGCGCCGCGCTCTCGAGATGACGGGCGCCCACGTGCGGCATGGGGATGTGACCTGCGCGCTTCAAACTTGCGGACGGCGCAATCATATCCATGGGATTTGAGCCGGGAATCCAGGCCAGGGAAACTTCGGTGCCGGTATCCAAGCGTTCGGCCGCTGCCTGCAGGGTTTTTGAGTCGCCCGGATTCAGCTCAATTGAGAAGCCGCGCATAAGCGCAACGATGCCGCGGGAAGCGGTTGCAGAATCCAAGGCGGGCATGGCAGTATTCAGCATACTGAATGACAATACATTTCCTCACGGCGATCGGAGAATTGTCAAGCGCGATGTATACATGTATCTGCGCCTCTGGTGCTTCGGATCTGCAAAACGAAGATTTGACGCTTTCGGTTGACAGCTTGTTCGCGATGCGAGCTATAGTGAGTTGCTTGGGCCGTCTGCGATGGGCTGTGGCGGATGCCTCGGCGTGCGAGCAACGGCCAAGTCAACGTTGAAAAGCCGCGCTCACAAAGGTGAATTGTGGAACAAGAGCCGATCATGGATGTCGCTCATCTTGGCCACCTGGAATTACTCTCTCCCAGGCCGGAGGAGAGCCTGCGGTTTTTCGTCCAGGTCATGGGAATGACCGAGAGCGGCCGGCAGGGCGATTCAGTGTATTTGCATGCCTACGACGATTATGAGCGGCATTCGCTGAAGCTCACGAAGTCCAAACTCCCGGGCCTGGGCCATGTGGCTTATCGCGCACGAAGTCCGCAAGCTCTCGAACGGCGAGTGGCAGCCCTCAAAGGATCGGGCTTCGACCTCGGCTGGACGGATGGCGACCTGGCCCATGGCCCAGCATTCCTCTGCCAGGACCCGGACGGACATAGGATCGAGCTTTACTACGAAACCCAGTGGTATCAGGCGCCACCGGAGTTGCAGCCCGCGCTGAAGAACCAGGCGCAGAAATTTCCCGCGCGTGGCATCAACGTGCGCCGCCTCGACCACTGGAACGGGCTGGCCGCTGATGTCAAAGCCAACCGCGAGTTCTTCGAAAAATATCTCGGCTTTCGCTTGACCGAGCAAATTGTCATGGACGATGGTTCGGAAGCGGGCATGTGGATGACGTGTACGAACAAGAGCTACGATTTCGCGTACACGCGCGACCACACCGGCGCCAAAGGACGCTTTCACCACATCACTTATGCCGTCAATAGTCGTGAAGAGGTTTTGCTTGCGGCGGATATTTGCCTGGAAAACTGTGTTTACATTGAAACCGGTCCCCATAAACATGCAATCCAGCAAACGTTCTTTCTATATGTTTACGAACCTGGAGGCAACCGCGTTGAGATCGCGAACGCCGGCGCGCGTTTGATTTTGGCCCCGGACTGGAAGCCAATTCGATGGAGTGAAGCCGAACGCAAGAAAGGACAAGCGTGGGGACTCAAGACGATCGAATCGTTCCATACCTACGGAACGCCGCCGGTGGAGTGCGCAGACAAAGACGTTGGCGCAAGGTCAAATGTGAAGAACAATGAATAGCGACCACACAGCCCTCGTCGTGAGCGCCCATTCGGCGGATTTTGTGTGGCGGGCGGGCGGGGCAATCGCCTTGTACTCCGAGCGCGGCTGGGAAGTCACTGTTGTTTGTCTGTCATTCGGGGAACGCGGCGAATCCGCGAAACTGTGGCGTGAGCCGGGCATGACGATGGAGAAAGTCAAAAGCAACAGGAAAGACGAGGCGACGCGCGCGGCGGAGATTCTCGGGGCCAAGGTCATTTTCTTCGATGTTGGCGACTATCCCATGAGAATTCCGGACAGTATCCTTTACGAACTAGCTGCGATTTACCGAAAGATACGGCCGGAGTTTGTCCTCACGCACTCACTCAAAGATCCTTACAATTTCGATCATCCTCTGGTTTCTCACGCCGCACAGGAGGCGCGCATCGTAGCGCAGGCGCATGGATACGAACCGGGAACGCCGGTAATCGGCGCGCCACCGGTGTTTCTGTTCGAACCTCACCAGCCGGAACAGTGCGAATTCAAGCCGCAGGTGCTGCTTGATATCACCCCGGCTTGGCCCAAGAAATATGAAGCCTTCAAAGCCATGAACGCCCAGGAGCATCTCTGGCATTACTACGAGCGGGTCGCATTACAGCGCGGTGTGCAGGCCACGCGCAATTCCAATCGCACCATAAAATATGGAGAAGCCTATCAGCGCGTGTTTCCTCAGGTCACGGAGGAGCTGGCATGAACGAACCTGTCGTGGTTCGCGACGTGGAGCAGCCACCTGCCGAGCTCGTTGCCGCTCTGGAGAAATTCGGGGTGACCACGGTGCACGAAGCGCAAGGCCGTTGCGGCTTGCTTGCCTCTTACATGCGCCCGATTTTCCCCGGCGCTACCATAGCCGGCTCCGCTGTGACTGTTTCGCTTCCTCCCGGGGACAACTTGATGATCCACGTGGCCGTCGAAGTGTGCCGCGCAGGAAATATACTCGTTGTGGCTCCGACTTCAGTGTGCACAGACGGCTATTTCGGTGAATTGCTGGCGACTTCACTGCGTGCGCATGGGGTGCGCGGACTTGTGATTGACGCGGGCTGTCGTGATATTCGCCCTCTGACAGAAATGAAATTTCCCGTCTGGAGCCGTGCCATCCATTCGCAGGGAACCGTCAAGAGCACACTCGGATCGGTGAACGTTCCAGTGGTATGCGCGGGCGCAACCGTGGAAGCCGGCGACGTGATCGTCGCAGACGACGACGGAGTCGTCGTTGTGAGGCGGACCGCGGCGCGTGATGTGGCTGCCGCAGCGGAGCAACGGGCTCGCAAGGAAGACGCGACTCGTGAGCGGCTGGCCCGTGGTGAACTCGGGCTGGACATCTACGGCTTGCGAAAAAAGGTCGCGGACCTGGGTCTTAAATACATCTGAAACTTTTTTTGCAATGTCGCGAACCTCCCAAACCGCCATCCCTTGCACGCTGATGCGCGGTGGCACATCGAAAGGGCCTTTCTTCCTGGCCAGCGATTTGCCCGGTGACGTGCCGACACGCGACCGAGTGTTGCTGGCAGCCATGGGTTCGCCCGATAGCAGACAGATCGATGGCGTCGGCGGCGGAGATCCTTTGACCAGCAAAGTGGCCATCGTTTCCCGTTCTTCGCGCCCCGGCATTGATGTCGACTATCTCTTTGCTCAGGTTTCTGTGGATCGGCCACTGGTCGACGTAACTCCGACCTGCGGAAACATGCTTGCGGGTGTTGGGCCCTTTGCGATCGAACGTGGCTTGGTCGCGCCCAGCGACCCAATCACTGCGGTCACGATTTATATGGTCAACACGGAAACGGTGGCCGTCGCCCATATTCCCACGCCGAGTGGCGAAGTAACATACGCAGGGGAAACATCGATCGCCGGGGTTCCGGGCACGGCGGCCGCCATTCGCATCGATTTCCGCGATATTGGTGGTTCAGTTTGCGGCGCTCTATTGCCGACCGGCAACATGATCGACCAGATCGGCGGAATCGAAGCGACCCTAATCGACAACGGCATGCCTATGGTTGTGCTGCGCGCTTCCGATCTGGGGAAATCCGGGTACGAAACCCCGGTCGACCTTAACTCCGACCAGGAACTCAAAACACGTCTGGAGGCGATTCGTATCTCGGCCGGGGAGCGCATGGGTTTGGGCGACGTGCGTTCGAAGGTGGTTCCGAAGATGACTCTGATTGCGCCGCCGCAATCTGGCGGGCACGTAATGACCCGCACTTTTATTCCGCACAAATGTCACTCGGCCATCGGAGTTTTGATGGCGGTGACGGTCGGTACGGCATGCATTCTCCCCGGCTCCGTCGCTGGCGGTATCGTGCACCTGCATGACGGGCCAGTGCAACGGTTCTCGATTGAGCATCCCAGCGGCGAATTTTCGGTGGAGTTTCAGGTGGAGCACAACGGCGGCGAAGTGAAAGTGGTCCGCTCGAGCCTGCTTCGAACAGCTCGCGCTCTTTTTCGCGGCGAACTGCTGGTTCCGGCCAACGTTTGGGAGGGGAAGAATCGCCTCGCGTCCGCCGATGTTTCGCGGACTATGGAACATGCATAGCGGGAGCTCCATTCAGCAGGTGGCGATCATTGGCTTTGGCGAAGCTGGAGGTATTTTCGCCAAAGATCTCGCAGTGCAGGGAGTAAACGTTTTGGTCTTTGACATTCTGTTCAACTCCAAGCGACGGCGACAGCCAATGCTGAAGAAAGCGCGAGTCTGCGGAGTTACAGCCGCGCGCGACTTGAAGGATTGCCTTCACGAAGCCGAACTGGTGATTTCAGCCGTTACCGCCTCGTCTGCGTTGGACGTGGCGAAAGAGGCGGAGCGGATTCTGCATGGGGGTCAGCTGTTTCTTGACATCAATTCCGTCTCGCCTAAAACCAAGCGTAAGGCTGCCGGCTACGTCGAACGCAGAAAAGCGCGATTCATCGAAGCGGCAGTGATGTCTGCGGTTCCCAAACACCGATTGCAGGTTCCCATGCTGCTTGGCGGGCCACATGCCTTCGAGACCGCCGAGCAGCTGCAGAAGATTGGAATGAACGCGATGCCGTTCAGTGCTGAACTCGGCGCCGCGTCGGCCGTCAAGATGTGCCGGAGCGTGATCATTAAGGGCCTGGAAGCGCTGGTCATCGAGTCTCTTTTCGCAGCGCGGATGTATGGTGCAGAAGACAAGGTGCTGGAGTCTTTGGCCGCGAGTTTTCCGGGAATGGGGTGGGAGGGTCCTCTGCCTGATTATTTGATCAGTCGCGTCGCTGAACATGGCCATCGGCGAGTCGTGGAAATGCGCGAGGCAGCGCAGACACTACAGCAGGTTGGCATGGAACCTGTGATGGCGCTGGCAACGGCTCGACGCCAGCAGCAACTAGCCAGCGTGATGGCCAGACGGAACTTTGCGTTTGATTCCGCCGAGCAATTCTCCTGGCGATCTCTGAGTGATGCCCTAGTGCGGTCACGACGCCGGTCTCGGTGAAGCAAGGGAACCTTGCAACTACGAATGAGGAGTCAGCGTTGGTGTCCGCCTGATTGCGGCTCACACCCGGATGTTTCGTAACTAACGGTCGAGAGTTGAAATTTCTGAAGCT
This sequence comes from uncultured Acidobacteriota bacterium, assembly GCA_963717205.1. Classification (GTDB taxonomy): domain Bacteria; phylum Acidobacteriota; class Terriglobia; order Terriglobales; family Acidobacteriaceae; genus Sulfotelmatobacter. The sequence goes on from CAVQVP010000007.1 coordinate 945,162, forward strand.
GCCCCCACCGATCGCAAACCACTGCGCGACAGATTGATGCTTATCTTTGCTCCTTGCGCGTGCTCGGCCATCAGGGCGGCCACGCGAGAGCTCTCACCGTTTTCCAGCGCCTGAACGATTGCGTGATGCTGGCGGTGCGAGTAGAGCAGGTGGTCGTACATGCGTGGAAGATCAATTTTGTCAAAGGCAATGGCATGCGCGGCCGCAAATGGAATTCGCCCGTTGCGCTCGAGCGCTCCGGCGACGACTTTGCTCCCGGATCCCTCGACAATCAGCGAATGGAATTGTCGATTCATGTCGCCGTACCGCGCTTCGTCTGCTAGAACCAGCTGTCCTTTGGCAAAGATTTCGTCTCCCTCACGAAGACATTCGTGCAGTGAGCGGATGAGGCGCCGGGACGGCCCTTGTTCCGCCAACATGCGAGCCGCCAGGCCTTCGAGCGCGCCGCGCACGTCGATAGCATCCATGATCTCCTGCGGCGTAAACGCCCTTACGACAAAACCTCGGGTATCGAGTTGAGTCAGTACCCCTTCCTGCGCGAGGATGGGTAGAGCCTCACGAACCGGGGTCCGGGAAACTCCGAGCTTGGCCGCAAGTTCGACCTCTCGCACGCGCTTGCCCGGAGGCAGTTCCCCGTGCAGAATCATTTCGCGTATTCTGACGATTACCCTTGAATTCTTGCCCGACATTTGTATGCAAATCGGATACGCATGCAATCCGCCGAAATCCGTTCACACATTCTACTACGCGAGTTGCAGGTAACCTTCCATCAATGCATACAATGTTGTGCCAACTCCGCGAATCCCACTGAAGATAAAAACACCTCGGCGAAGAACTGACAGGATTTCGAGGAACAGCGTCCTCACACGTTCAGCCCAAACCAAATAGGCGAATTGCATTTTCCTTCAGGATCAGCGGGCGCACTTCATCGCGAATAGGTAGCTTCTGGAAATCGGCCAACCATCGGTCGGGCGAAATCAATGGATAGTCGGAGCCGAACAACACCTTGTGCTTGAGCAGCGTGTTCGCATATTGCACGAGTATCGGCGGGAAGTACTTCGGCGACCAGCCCGAGAGATCAATATATACCTGCGGCTTGTGCAGACACACTGATAAAGCCTCGTCTTGCCAGGGAAATGAGGGGTGCGCCATGATGATCGGCATGTCGGGGAAGTCGACGGCCACGTCGTCAATATCCATCGGATTGCCGTATTTCAGGTGAACCCCGCCGCCCCCGGGCAACCCTGCGCCGATGCCGCTGTGGCCAGTATGAAAGATCACCGGCAATTTGGCCTGGTTGAGGACTTCGTAAAAAGGGTAGGCCAATTTGTCATTGGCATGGAACTGCTGCACCGGCGGATGAAGTTTGAAACCGCGAATCTTGCCCGCGGCAATCAGCCGTTTCGCTTCTTCGACCGCCGCTTTGCCGCGCATAGGATCTACGCTGGCAAAGGCAAACATAATATCGGAATTTTCGGCGGCGAAGGCCGCGACCTCATCGTTTGGAATGGGTGTGCGTCCGGTAAGCCTTTCGTCCACGCTGAAAATCACGCAGCCGATTTTGCGCGAGCGATAATACTCAGCCAGAGCATAGCGGTCGCGGTCCACGCCGGAATTGCCGAAGTATTTCTTTGCCGCTTTGTTGGCCGCATTCTGGTCGTCTTCACTTTCAAGGTGAACGTGCACGTCAATGGCGATCAGTTCGCGAACGTTCATTTCTTTGCCTCGTGGGGTAGCTGTAACGCCGGCTGCAATCCTGCGTCTTCAGGCTCTTTCTGGTCAGTGCGGCATTATACGTGTGCCCCGGCTCCTCGAAGTATGTCAACTTTGGAAGCTCGCGGGCGCAAGGCGAGGTAAGTCGACCTCCGCCAAAGATGAGCTGGCATTGCCAGACAAACCGATTCGGACTAAATTATGGCGGTCGCAGTGAGGAGACTCTATGCCCATTCTCGATGCAAAGACAAAGAGCAGTATTGATGCAGTCGTGCGGGAATATGCTTTCCCTGATGTCCATGTCGGCGCTGGAGAGGATGAGTCTCCCTGGGTTCCTTTCCGGCCGAATGTTTTTATTCGTCATCTCGCATTCGACGTGAGAACGAACATGTACGCGAATGTTCTATGGGTGAAGTCGGGAGGTATGTTGGGCCGGCATCGCCATCGTGGGCGAGTTTTTGGTTATACCCTGGTAGGCAGTTGGCGATATCTCGAATACGACTGGGTCGCTCGCGCGGGCAGTTACGTGCAGGAAAGTCCCGGCGCCATTCACACCCTGGTTTCCGACGAGGGCATGAAGACGGTTTTCTGGCTCAATGGATCGCTGGAATTCTTTGACGAAAACGATGGCTTACTCGAGACCCTCGATGTCTTCTGGTTTATGGATCACTATCTCAGCTATTGCCGCGAAAACGGCATCCCGATCAACAAAAAACTATTTGTATGAGCTTGCGAACGGGCCTCGCTCTTTCAGGAGGCGTCATTCCGAAGCCCCGCGCTTTTGCCAGCGGGGCGAGGAATCTCGTGCGTTCCATCTGCGAAGTTGTCCACGCGAGATCCTTCGCTCCGCCTGAAAAACGGCTCCGCTCTGGATGACGCCCGCCGGAAGATCAATCCGGTCACTGCCGTCAGGTACCGGTTACGCTGCACGCCGACACCTTTGCTATGATGCGGCGGCATGGACCGCTCCCGCCGATACGAAACCAGCCTAGTCGCGATTTTGTTTTTCACCTGGGGCACGGTGTTCCTGGGCCGGATGTCGGCGTTGTATCTTGCGCCCTACTTCGCGCCGGAATTTCATCTCAGTCACGGACAAGTGGGCACTGTCGCATCGGTTCTGGCCATCACCTGGGCTGTAGCGACTTTTGTTTTCGGCGCCTTGTCGGATCGGGTTGGCCGCAAGCCCGTGCTAGTTCCCGCCGTATTTGCCTTCTCCATCCTGTCCTCGGCATCCGGACTGGTCCATAGCTTTCCTCAACTGCTGTTGCTGCGCGCGCTGATGGGAGCGGCAGGCGGACCAGCTTGGTCCACGATGACGGCGCTCATCGAAGAGTCTTCGCCGCACGATCGCCGTGGACGAAACATAGGTCTGGTAGTCAGCGCGGCGGCCCTTGTCGGCCTGGCTGCCGCCCCAGTGCTCACCACCCAGGTGGCGGCGCGTTGGGGTTGGCGGCCGGCATTTTTCGTAGCCGGCGCACCGGGACTGTTGATGAGTGTTCTGGTTTGGAAGTTCGTAAAAGAGCCGGCCGCGAGGAACGGCATCCATGAGAAGCCATCGTTGTCTGAGTACCTCTCAATTCTCCGCTATCGCAACATCTGGTTGTGTTGTTTGGGAGGGGCGGGATTCATGTCGTGGTTGTTCGCGGTGAATGTGTTCGCCCCGCTGTACATTACGGAGGTGGTTCACGAGTCCGCAACGACAGCCGGTTTCCTCCTCGGCGCAAGCGGACTGGGCAGCTTCTTTCTGGGCTTTCTGCTTCCGTCACTCTCCGACCGATGGGGTCGCAAACCGATTTTGCTGCTGATGGCGGCCCTGTCTGCGGTGGTGCCGCTCGCTTTCCTCGTGCCCGTGCTGTATGTGTATCCGGTGGTGCTGGCGTTAATCGTTCTCGCCGCCAATTCCGGGCAGGCCATTGCCAGCGTTGTCCTGGTTCTGGTGCCCACCGAAAGTGTGCCGGCTCAATTCCGCGCCACTTCCATAGGCCTTTCAACGCTGGCCGGAGAGGTCATGGGAGCGACTGCAGCGCCAATTTTGGCGGGGGCATTGGCACAAAAACATGGTCTCGCCGTGACCATGTGGCTGGCGGCGGGTGGCAGCGGGCTGTTATTTCTGGTCACACTTTTTCTTCGCGAGACGGGACCCGCTGCGATGTTGGCGATCAAGCCATCGATTGCAGCAGGCGTACCGGAACAGCCGGACGCCGGAGATTGAGCGGGCGGCTGATGCGATTGGACGTCTCGCAAAGAAAAACCGGATCGCAAAAATTGCGCACCGCAAATTGTTACGTGACAGAACTGGAGAAGGAGTTGGGAAAGTGAGGCAGGGCGGGCCGGATCAGCAGAACGTTGACCAAGTAGCTTTTCCCTGGCTAGTCCGGGAGATTTTGTACACACTCGGAGCTATTATGTGGTGATCATGTCGGAACAGCAACCTGACTCTACCCGCCCTGTTCCCGCATCTCGTCTCACGGATCGCCTTTCTATTCTCCAAGGGTTTCGGCCTTTTCAATGGTCGGAGGTATCAAAGAATCTCCTGTCCGGAATTACGCTTGCGGCCATGAATATCCCGCAGTCCCTTGGCTACACCAAAATTGCTGGCACTCCCGTTATCACTGGCCTCTACACGCTTTTGTTTCCTCTCGTTGCGTTCTCCGTCTTTGGTTCTTCGCGCTATCTCGTGGTGGCTGCTGATTCCGCTACTGCGGCCATACTTGCGAGCAGCCTCACCGGCCTGGCTCCAATCGCCAGCCCCAGGTACGTCGCGCTCGCGGGCTTAGTGGCCTTGTTGACCGGTATCTTCCTCCTCCTCGCTCGCCTGCTCAAGCTTGGCTTCTTTGCAGATTTCCTGTCGCAAACGGTTCTCCTGGGCTTCCTCGTGGGCGTCGGCTTTCAAGTCGGCATCGCTGTGCTGGGTGAAATGCTCGGCATCAACGTCCACAGCCGCCGTACTCCCGGTCAGATCCTCGAAGTGCTTCGATCGCTGCCACAGGTTCATTTCCTAACGATGGGGATTTCATTCGCGGTTGTAGCCGCTATCGTGCTCTGCCATCGCGTTGCCCCTAAGTTGCCCGGTACTCTCTTTGCGGTTGCCGGGACGGTCGCGGCGAGCGCCGTCTTTCACTGGGCACAGCGAGGTGTCGCCGTTCTCGGTCCCGTGCCCGGAGGCTTGCCCCATTTGCGGTTGCCTGATCTGAGTTGGAAAGACGTGGAGGTCCTTCTCCCCGTTGCTGGTTCTTGTTTGGTAATGATCGTTGCGCAGAGTGCCGCGACGTCGCGCGCATATGCCACTCGCCATCATCAGCAACTCGACGAAAACGCCGACCTTGTCGGCCTCGCCGCGGCCAATACCGCCGCGGCTTTCAGCGGCACGTTTGTGGTGAATGGAAGCCCAACACAAACCGCTATGGTCGAAAGTTCTGGCGGCACAAATCAACTGGCGCACCTCGCCACCGCTGGCGTCGTTGTTCTGGTCCTTGTCTTCCTTACAGGTCCGCTCCAGTTTCTTCCTAATTGTGTTCTTGGCGCCGTCGTGTTCACTATCGCGGTGCGTCTCATCGATCTGCGTGCTCTTGGCGCCATCCGCCGCGAGAGCCCCGGTGAATTCACGCTGGCGGTCACGACTACGGCGGTTGTCGTTTTCGTCGGCGTGGAGCAGGGGATTCTCCTTGCGATGTCCTTGTCGCTACTCCGCATTGTCCACCACAGCTACCGCCCGCACACCGCTGTGCTTGAACAGACTCGTGACGGAATCTGGCACTTAAATCCGGTCGTTCCCGGCGCTATCACCGAGCCCGGCCTGGTGCTCTATAGGTTTGGTGCGCCACTCTATTACGCCAACGCCAATCGTTTTTCCGAGGAAACGCGAATGCTGGCCACTTCGGCGCCTTCACCATTGCACTGGTTGATCATCGATGCTGGGGCTATCGCCAACGTGGATTTTACCGCCGCTCGTATGGTGCGCGAACTCCAGAAGGACCTCTCGGTTCAGGGCACGGGCCTAGTCTTTGCTCATGTGCAGTCGGACCTAAAGCCTGATCTTGACCGTCATCACCTAACCGAAGTGATTGGGCCCAGCCGCATCTTTGATAGCTTGCACGAAGCCCTCGCCGCTCTTCGGGGCAGCGTGCCTCTTGCTAGATATGATTCTTAACGGGTTGTCCATTTGGCACCCGATTTTCAACGATAAGTGCAGGGTTATTTCCTGCGGGATTTCTTTGCGTGGCGCTTCGATTGGAAGCCGCGTTCACTCTTGATGACGCTCTTGCCCGTTCCGCTCGCAACTAATCGCCCTGCTTGCTCCATCGCCGTCTGAATGTAGCGCCGCACAAAGGGACGTTCGACATCGCGCTGGCTCCTGAGCTTAATGTGGCGCATGGTCTTACCCTCGCCTTCCAGCACCCGATTCGGATCGGGCAGCGAACTTCCGCGCGGGAATCCCAAGTTGACGTGCCCCGCGTTGGTCGCGATGTAACAGAACATATCCTTCATCTTTCCGCTGAACCCGAACCAAATGGCCACCGTGTATACCTGGTAGATCGACTCTGAGGCGTCGGGCGCTTCCTCAAGGATCACCTCTCTCAGCGCGAGAGCGAGATCCGAGATATGCCGGTCGTAGGCTTCGAGGAATCCGAGCAATTGGGGATCCGGGGGGCGTTGCATGGCAGCGGACCAAATATACACCGAATCGTAGGGACCGGAAGTAGGCCGCAGAAATCGTCTGCGAGTTCGTCAATCCGGAAAGTCATTTCACTCATTGGGGTGCCAGACGGGAGCATCCCTTAATGAGCCCGCCTCTCAACAGTTAGCTCAGCGTCCCGGTGCTCAGGTCGTGTAACATGCCGGCACGCAAGGAACACCACTTACTCTGCGCGAGTGTGGGACTCCGTTCGATCACAATGGCGAGAGCTGGATGCTCAATCTTCGATATCGAGCATCGTCATTGTCGGATTTCGAAAACTGCGCCGGCATTCATGCCGCTGCCGATGGTCGTGCCGTAAAGCGTGCCTTCCTCGCCAAGGAGCACGGCTCCGGCGGCGAGTTGGTTGGTGCTGAACTTGAAGCTGAAAACCACGCCCTCGAACCAGACTCCGCACTCTTGTTTCAACGCGAAAACTGTGCCACCGTTCGATGGAAGGCCACCAAACTGTGTTGTGCCATAGAATGTGCCCTTCGAGTCCAGCGTCAGGCCTGCCCAGGGATAGCATCCGTCACTTCCGCATGCGAAGGTGTGAAGGGTGATTTCCGTCCAGACACCATCGGGATTAGCTGGCGGACTCAGTTCGAAGACGGTGCCAACACCGGCCGCGCCGCCGATCACCGTAGTGCCATATAGCTTGCCCCGGAGGAGTATCAGGCGGCACAATGGACCAAAACCGTCATTGCCGCCAGTAAACGTGTAAAGCGTTTCCTCTGTCCACCCACCACCGTATGTGGATTTCAGCCGGAAAACTGCACCCGCGCCGAACGTGCCGCCATTCGCGAGCGTGCCGTAGAGCCAGCCGTTCTTGTCAAAGATCACGGCCGCTCGTGGACTGGTTCCCTCGTTGGTCACAAAGCGGTGAAGCACGGTTTCGGTCCAGACACCATTTTGCCCGGCAATCAGTTCGAAAACGATACCGTTTCCTGGCGAGCCGCCGCTGGTCGTTGTCCCAAAGAGATTGCCGGCCTGATCAAAATTCAGGTCACTTTGTGGTTCCATGCCGTCAACGCCGCCGGCGAAACTATAGAGTACGGTTTCGGTCCAGGCGCCGCCCTTTCCGGGCGTCAACTCGTACACCGTACCAGCATTGGAGGCACCGCCTTGGTAGGTGGTGCCATACAGGTTACCGGCCGAGTCGAAAATCAGGCCACCGAAGGGTTGGGAACCATCGCTGCCGCCGGAAAAATTGTGGAGGATGCTTTCGGTCCAACCTGTGGGTGCTTCGGGATTCGTCAACTCAAAGACAATGCCCGCGCCAGACGTGCCGCCGAAAGCGGTCGTGCCATACAGATTGCCCGCCGCGTCTGAGATCACGCGACCGTACGCTGCTGCGCCGTCGGTGCCGGTGCCAAAGTGGTGGAGCACCGTCTCCTTCGGATCAGACGCGACTACAGTACCCGCCAATATCAGCATGGCAATAACAATTGCCAGTGGCGAAGTAATGGAGAGAGAGAGCTTTTCGTTTTTCATCGGGATCGCCTCGACGTTCAATTATTGATCTTGAAATGGGCTCGGAAGGGGATGCCCAATCTCTTGAATGAAGAAAAACGGAAGTTTTCATGTGGAATCAAGACCGCTCTGCAGTACTACTGGATCTTCGGCCCCAAAAACAGCGAGCAGTCTACACCCGCCCCCGTTCTTTACCAAGCGATGGAGTAACTAGGTAGTGGGTCAGTAACCCACTACCAGTAACTATCGAAATATCCCGATTTAACTTGTAACCGTGCGACTGGGGCAGCGGCCAGGGCGCGGGCGTAATGGCCTTTTGCGGGTGTGAGCCTCCACTCCAGGCCCGTTTCTAGGTATTGATCCGAAGGGCGAACTGGTAACTTCCGTATTGCCCACACCGGCACTTGCCCAGCACGCAACTAACGGCTTTGGATTGGGTTCGCTGAACGCCATGCCGCGGCAATGAGACAGACTGTAATCACGATTGAGAAAACAATGGGAATAACAAAAAAGTATTTCCAGCTCAAAATCGTGATGGCGGCAAAGCAAAGGGCAAACGCCCACGCAGTGCCGCGCATGAGGGCCAAAGACTCCGGCGGAAGGCCGCCTAGCTGCCACGCCAAAACCACCGCGAGTAGAAGAAGCACGCTGACAAAGAGTCCGAACCCAACATAAAAATCCCAATAGGTCCGGCTAAACCCCATAATGTAAAAGTGAGTTGACCGCATGGAACCAAGATCCACTGCCCACTTGGGATCTGACCAGGGAAAACCGGATGTGTGTCCGGCGTCAAAAAGCAGCAGAAGAACGGCAGCGATTCGATAGAATGCAGACGCTTTCATGTCTTGCCCCCCCGTGACGATGATTCTGTGCGAACCATGAACCCGAAAAATCTCTTCTTGCGCCGCGCCCCCTCCACCGCGTCTCTATGTCTGTGTCTGTTGGAGTTTTGGCCCACGCCCGTACCGCTGTGTCGCGTAGCCCACGATGAGGCCCACCATGCCTCCAGGCAGCATGATCTGGAAATAATAACCATGCTGCATCTGGGCGACGATGAATGCCAGGAGCAGTCCGACGCCGAGACCGAACACAATGCCCAGCGCCAGAGAATGCACCTTGCGAGCGAACACGCCGATGAGGATACCGGCGATGATGCCCTTGATTGTGGACCCGATAACGATGCCAGCGATCTCCGCCCGCGCCTCCGGCGTGAACCAGGCGGTCATCCCGTCGATGGCACCTAGGATCGCTCCCAACAGGAGGCCCAAAAGAATCTTGTTCATAGATCATCCTCCTCTCTCTGTTGTGGTATTACCCGTTTTTCTAAGTTTCTTTAACGGCGCTCAAACAAAATAAACAGAACGCGCATGATGAGATAAACCGCAAGCAAGACTACCGCGGTGCGATGCCGGGCGAAAACGCGACCCGAACGTTCGAGCAAGCCTTCCGGGTAGGCGCTCACCGGTTCGCCATTCAGATAGTGCGTGATGTCGGCGGTCATCTCCCGTGCAGACTGGTAGCGCGCGTTAGGATCGGCAGCCATTGCTTTCTCGCAGATTGCTCGCAATGGACGAGGGACGCTGCCGGAGGCCACAGGCAACTCTCCCGGTGCCGATCCTGTAAGCATGAACGTCAAGATCGCACCGAGCGAGAAGATGTCGGTGCGGTGGTCTACCTCAATATCGCCGCGCGCCTGTTCGGGCGACATGTAACCCCGGGTACCGAGGACGCTGCCTTGAGCGGTCACGCGCAACGAGTTCTGCGTCGGCTGCACCGCTGCAGCGATTTCGGTTTCCCCGGCTTCCAGACTGGTAACGCCAACTTTCGCGAGCCCCCAGTCCATCACGAGCACCTCGCCAAAGGCACCAATCATAACGTTGTCGGGTTTCAGGTCGCGATGAATGAAGCCGCGGGCGTGGGCAAAATCGAGGGGCTCGGCAATGCGTTCCAGCAGCCGAAGCCTGTCCGAGAGGTTCAGGGTGGGGATGTGCTGCGCGAGGGTCTGTCCCTCGACATACTTCATGCAACAAAAGGCGCGACCATCCGCCAGAGTGCCCACGTCATGCACGGGAACGATGCCGGGATGCTCCAGGCTGGCCAGGATGCGCGCCTCCCTGAGAAGGCGCTCGTCGAGATCGCCTGCGGGCCCTGCAAGATCAAGCACTTTCAACGCCACTCGGCGCTTCAGCACCGTGTCCTCGGCCAGCCACACACTGCCCATTCCGCCACAGGCCACATATCGCAGGAGGTTGTAGCGAGTCCCACTGAGGTCGGGCAGCTGCATATCGGCCTGAAGCCTGGCTACCACCCTGTCCGACAGACTCTTCATGTGACCTTCACTCCGAACAGCGCTTGGGCTTCGCGGCGGAATTCCTCCTCGCTAGTGGTCATCTCCCGCAGTTGGTCGAGGACGCAGCGCCGGAACTCCCGCCGGGCAAAGGCGAGGTAGTTGGTCACATCGGTGGTAGCCAGTCCGAACTCGGTGGCGAGTTGCGCGTAGGAAGGTTTGGGATCAGCGTCCTCAAGATCGTAGCGCTCGAACAACTCGAAGTGGATCAATTTGCCCCCAGACTCGCACCTAGCCTGAAGCCTCGCCAAACCGAGGACAAAAATACTGCGGACCCACTCCCTGTCGAAGCTGTCTTCCGGGGATCCGGACCGCAGCTCTGTCGCTAGTTCCTGCTCAGCCTCCATGAAGTCGAGTGACAGATGCGCACGGCCAACGCCGCGTTTCAGCCGCTTGGAGTTCCGTACCTGATTCATGAAAAGCCGGTCAGCGCACGTGCGTAGAAAAGTGCGCAGGCGTCCTTTACTGCTTTCGTAAGAATCGAGGAATTCCTTTTCCAGAAGACGGCGGAAAAACTCCTGCGTGAAGTCGGCAGCGTCTTCCGGAGCGATGTTCCACTTCACGCGCACGTACTTGTAGACAGGCCTCCAGTACGCAGCGGCGATAGCTTCGATCGCCCGCGATCGTGTGGCCGGATCTTTGCTTTGCGCAGCCAGTACGAGCGAATGGCGCGTCATGGGGAAGCTTCCGCTGTGTGAGTTCTGGGGCAATCGAGTTGGGTTTTGAGCGCAGTGGGAAGTGTAGTACTCAGCGTCACATGGCGACAAGCTATGCGGTTTGGCGACGAAGAAGACCGGTATCGCCTTTCCGATGCAACATAAATTCCTGTTTCTGAAGTTGTTCCGGGCAGAAGTCAAACATTGGGAAGCTGGCCATCTACCGTTGAACTACTCCCGCTCGCCAGGGAAAACGTACCTACGTCGAAGCCAACCAAAGTCTAGCACTCGACGCCCCCTGGAAACCATCTGGCGAAACAGCTGCCGACCTCGCGAGTAGCTGTCTGCAAATCCGCGGCCTGTTAGACTTTCCGATGAGAGTGATCATGTCTTTCTCATCCACCAGAAAACACGCGAGCACCTCCGCCGCCAAACAACCCGAAATCCCCGAGCCTTCATTTTCCGAACGCGCTCGCACCTTGGTGTATGTCGGCCGCATCGGCAGCCTGTCCACGGTTTCCCGAAAGCAGGCGGGGTTTCCCTTTGGCTCAGTGATGCCATACGGGCTGGATACTCGCGGCCGTCCCATCTTCCTCATCAGCACGATGGCGATGCACACGCAAAATCTGGAAGCGGACCCGCGCGCCAGCTTGCTGGTGACCCAGCCTGACGCCAGCGGCGATGCACTGGGCGCCTCGCGAGTCACGTTGGTGGGAAATGTTTCAACCATTCCTGAGCCTGAGATTGCAGACGCGCGCAAGCTTTATCTCGACTGCTATGCCAACAGCAGATACTGGGTCGACTTCGAAGATTTTTCTTTCTACCGCATGGATGTCGTCGACGTTTATTACGTGGGAGGCTTCGGCGTGATGGGCTGGGTGCAGGCATCGGACTATGACCAGGCGCAGCCCGATCCCCTGGCAGATCATACGGCCGGGATCATCGAACACATGAACGCCGACCATAAAGATGCACTCGTCCTGCTTAGCCGCACATTTGCCGGAATCGAATCGCAAGAGGCGGCGATGACTTCAGTCGACCGCCTCGGCTTTCAGGTGCGCTTGAAAACCAGCGATGGCATGAAAGGTGCGCGCATTGCTTTTCTGCGGGAAGTGATCAATCCCGGTGAAGCCAGAAAGGTTCTCGTGGAGATGGTGCAAAAAGCACGCACGGAGCATTAAGACTAAAGTCGAGCTTCGGTCGTCGACCTTGCCGTTTTGCCCTTGCTTTTCTTAAATACTCTTCACACGTCACCTCGATGGAGTTTGACAAAAGATATATCGTAAGATATATTTTTTGTGAAAGGAGCTTACGATAATGTTTGAGCATTCAGGTGTTGAAAACGTTCAGGATCGACCCCGCGGCTCTTCCGGCTTTGGAAGACACGAAGGTTGCGGCGGCGGTCGTTACGAACGATTCGAGTATGGTTTCGAGGGTCGGAAAGAACGCTCGTTCGAGGCCCACGGCCCAAGAGAAAGAGAGAGAGAAAGACACGAAGGTTGCGGAGAGCGCGACCGGCGGTTTGAGCGTGGTTTCGCCCGAGGGCGGGAACGGTCGTTCGATGCGCGTGGCGAAAGACACGGAGGTTGCGGCGGCGGAGCTCACGAACGGTTCGAGCGTGGCTTCGGGGCAAGGCGGGAGCGTTTGTTCGATGCCGGCGATCTGAAACTTGTAATTCTGAAACTGCTATCTGAGCAGCCAAGCTATGGATACCAGCTCATCAAAACTATGGAGCAGCGCCTGGCGGGCGGCTATACACCGAGCGCCGGCGCCATCTATCCAACCCTTACGATGCTGGAGGAAGAGGGCTTAGCCACCGCGTCGTCAGAAAACGACAAGAAGGTCTATTCCGTGACCCCGGAAGGGAAAGAATACCTTCGCACGAATAAGCGGTTGGTCGAGCAGTTGTTTGAGCGTCTCGAAGAGGCAGGAAGGGGTTTCCGGCGCGGCCGGTCGCCCGAGATCATGAAAGCTTTCATGAATCTACGAGGCGCTGTGGTGGCACGCGTGTCTCGGGAGAGCTTAACGTCGGAACAAATCCGCAAGATAGCCGACGCGATTCACGCCGCGGCGAAAGCCATTGACGAGCTCTGAGTCCGTAACTCAGACCTGCGCTCCTACCAGAGGGCGAGTTTCGACGAAATCTTTGATCTTGGTGGCGAAAAAAATGCCCGGGATTCTTTCGAATCCCGGGCATTTTTGATTACTCAGAGAGCGGTCGCTTAGACAGCCTGGACGTTCTCCGCTTGCCAGCCCTTGGGGCCCTTGGTCACGTCGAACTGCACGGTTTGGCCTTCCTGCAGGCTGCGGAAGCCGCCAGCCTGAATCGCGGAGAAATGCACAAAGACGTCCTCGCCATTTTGACGGCTGATAAAGCCATAGCCCTTGGCGTCGTTAAACCACTTCACTGTTCCTTGTTCTGCCATTGTTGGTAGTCCTATTCTTGTTTCTTTGGATTGTGCTGAGAAGATTCGCTGCTAGTGAGGGGGTGACGCTGGTTGGCGATACCGACCTTCAATTGCTTGTGAGTCAAACTTAGCTGGGTTTCATTATACACGATGTGCGAAGAATGCACAGAAAATATTGCAGAATGCCATTCGGCACGGTGGCCCATCGATCGAGCCGGGCGGATTATAGAGCCCCCAGCAGCCCGAAAATGCATTTCTTGTTCCGGCCGATCGGTGGCACAATGCGGTGCCATGTTCAAAAGTTATGCGCGCCGGGAAAGCGAGCCGACCTCGTACTTGTAGATGGAAATCCGGCCGAACACATCAAGTGATATTCGCCGCTGCCGGGTGGTGATGAAGAACGGTGTTCTCTATAAGAGCGCCGATGTGTAAGCGTCGGCGGACATAAGCCGGCCGAGTAGCTCCCGAAAGCACTGCACATCCAACATGAGTTAGTATGTCGTTGTTTAGGGACTATTTGCCCGACATGCGAAACCGATCAACCATGCCCCGAAAGCCGAGCCCTGCCAAACTTGTGTCCAGCCGTCGTAGCTTCCTCAAAGCCACAATAGTCGGCAGTGCCGCGGTGACGCTGACCCCACTGTATCCGGCGCTGGCTGGCGCGCGTGAGACGACCCCGGCTCCTCCAGCCGCCGATGTTCCTGCGGGCGATGTCAAACCTTTCGAACTCGATGAGTTGACCATCTCCGACCTGCAAGACGGAATGAAGTCCGGCAAATTCACAGCCCGCTCGCTCGTCGAAAAATATTCGGCGCGGATCGACGAAATTGACAAACATGGCCCGTCTATCAATGGCGTCATTGAACTGAATCCCGACGCGCTCTCGATCGCCGATGCTCTCGATCTGGAACGCAAAGCGAAGGGCCCGCGCGGACCAATGCACGGAATCCCGGTGCTCATCAAAGACAATATCGACACCGCAGATAAGATGATGACTACCGCAGGTTCGCTCGCGCTGATCGGCTCCAGGCCTTCGCAAGATTCCTACGTCGCCCAAAAATTACGCAGCGCAGGCGCCGTGATCCTTGGCAAGACGAACCTCAGCGAATGGGCGAATATTCGCTCCAGCCACTCCACCAGCGGGTGGAGCGGCCGCGGCGGGCTCACAAAAAATCCATACGTGCTTGATCGCAATCCCTGCGGCTCCAGTTCTGGCACCGGCGCAAGCATTTCTGCGAACTTGTGCGCGGTGGGGATCGGCACGGAAACGGATGGGTCCATCGTTTGCCCCTCGTCGTCGAACGGACTTGCTGGCATCAAGCCCACGGTCGGGCTGGTGAGCCGCAGCGGAATCATTCCAATCTCCCACTCGCAGGATGGCGCCGGGCCGATGTGCCGCACGGTGCGCGACGCCGCCACCCTTTTGGGCGCGCTAACCGGGATCGACGCGGCCGATTCAGCGACCGCCGCCAGTGCGGGCAAGTCCTATGCCGATTACACTCAATTCTGCGACCCCAACGCTCTCAAAGGGGCGCGCATTGGCGTAGCAAGAAAATATTTCGGCTTCAACGATGCCGTCGATGCTCTCATGGAGCAATCCCTCGACGTTATGAAAAAGCAGGGAGCGACGGTGATTGATCCTGCCGACATTGAAACCTTTGGTAAGTTCGATGAAACCGAGCTATTGGTTCTGATGTACGAACTTAAGGCGGATCTCAACACCTATCTCGCGCGCCTTGGTCCCAACGCTCCAGTCCACACCTTGAAAGACATAATCGAGTTCAACGAGCGTAATCAACGGAAAGAAATGTCCTACTTCGGTCAGGACTTATTTCTTAAAGCTGAGGCCAAGGGTTCACTCACCGAAAAGACATATCTCGACGCGCTCGATAAAAACCACCAACTCGCCCGCAGCGAAGGCATTGATGCCACCATGGATAAGTATCACCTCGATGCCATCGTCGCCCCTACCGGCGGTCCGGCGTGGCTTACCGACCTCATTAACGGCGACCACGTGGGAGGCGGCAGCTCGAATACCGCCGCGGTTGCAGGCTATCCAAATATCAATGTGACCGCGGGTTTTATCTCCGGACTACCAGTCGGAATCTCTTTCTTCGGGCGGGCCTGGAGTGAACCAGCGCTCATCCGCCTGGCATTCGCCTTTGAACAAGCTACTAAAGCGCGTCAGGCACCCCGGTTCCTATCTACTATCGGCACAGGGTAGCACTAACCCCCTGCAGTAGCCGTTTTCCAATCCGCAATCTGTCCCGGATTAGTTACACCCGATCTAATTAAAGTCACTTATAGGAATCTCAATCAAGCTTTTCCGTGTTACCTTACCTGAAAGGGGGTGTTAATGATGATGAACAAAGTCGTCGTTTCCCTGCGGAAAGAATACTCCCGTCTTGAACGAGAGATGGGACAAGTAGGGAAAGCACTGGATGCTCTCGGTCACGTTGGTGGGAGGAAGCTCAAGAAGACGGGCCGTACCTTGAGCAAGGATGCCCGCCGACGTATCGCCGAGGCGCAAAAGCTACGCTGGGCGAAGGTCCGAAAGGCAGCCGCCAAGCTAGTGAAGTCTTAATCAAAGTAGTACTCGCAAGCACCGCAGCTGGCCTCGTTCGTAATTTCCTGCAAGACCGCGGACGAGGCCCAAGCTTCGGAAATCTAGCCCGCATAACACAACCTGGTTCGAACTCCAAGCCCAGATTAAGTCCACCGAAACCACTTGAGTGCCAGCACAAACGAGATACCACCCCACAAAGACATCACGAGTAACTGCGGCCACTGACGGATCAGCGGCGTACCTTCCAGAATGCTTGCTCTTAAGGCGTCATTCAGAGCAGTTAGCGGCAGCGCCCTAATGAGTGGCTGAATTACGGTAGGGAAGCGCTCGTAAGAAAAGAAGACGCCGGAAAAAATCCACATCGGCATCATGACCAAATTCATAAGTCCGCTCACACTTTCGATTTTCTGGGCCCGGCTCGCGGTCAGCAGTCCTACTCCGCCAAAGCACATCGCACCGGCGGCACCCAGGAACAGGATGGAGAGTATCGATCCCAACACTCGCATGCGGAAGACGAGGACGCCGAGTGTGAGCAACAACCCGATCTCAATGATCATCAGCACCAGGCGGCTCGACAGCAGCGCCAGCAGAAAATCTCCCCGCCGCATGGGCGTGCCGACGAAGCGTTTGAGCAGTTTGCGTTGCCGCATATCGACCAGCGCGAATCCAATGCCCCACATTCCCGAGTTCATCAAGTTCATCCCAAGCAGGCCAGGGATCAGGAAATCGATGTAGCGGGAACCCGGCTCGGAAGACGTTACCACGCTGGTCGCAACAACGTCTTTCCGCCCGGCTGCGACTTGCAGAGCATCGTTCACTTTTGCCCGCGCCAGAACACTCTCTGGTCGCGCTGGATCGTAGCGATACTGCAGCCCGCCAGCGCTATCAGCTTCAATCACGAGGTCGTATTTTCCAAGCCGGAAGCCCTTGCCTGCACTTTCGCTATCCAGCACGTCGATCTTAAATGGTGCATGCTGGGCGAAACGCTGCAGTAGCGCCTGGGTTTGCTGCGCGCCCGTGCTCGCCACGATCGCTAGCGTGGAAGCATCGGCCGGCTTGTTGCGAAAGGCGATTCCGAGTCCCGTTGCCAACAGGAGCGGAAAGACGAATACCCAGAAAACAACCTCTGGCTCGCGCTTCAATTCCAGCATGCGCGCCCACAAGAGATGACGGTACCCAGCCCACCGGCCGTTTCGCCTGGTTGGGCGCTTGCGTCGAACCTTCTCTTCTCCGACAGATAGTTGTTCTGCGACGCTCATCAGACACTTAACCTATTCATTCTTCCCGCAGATGCCGCCCGGTCAGCCGCACAAATACATCTTCCAGACTGGCCTGTCGTGTGGTCAAGTGTTGTAACTGGCGATCCTGTTTCCCGATCGCATCCAGCAGCGCCGGGATGGTCAAATGCGGCTCTTTCACGCTAAGCGCCACCATTCCATCATCCTCGCGCACGGACTCCACACTGGGCAGCCCGCGCCAGGCATCCAGCGCGGTCCCATCCGAGTTGCCGCCAACAGCAAACTCCACTACGTGATGCCCGCCCAGGCGCTCAATCAAGTCGGGCGGCGAACCTTCGGCGATAATCTGCCCGTGATCCACAATCGCGAGACGGTCGCACAAGCGCTCGGCCTCATCCATGTAATGTGTGGTAAGCAGGACGGTGCCGCCCGCACGCTGAAATTCGCGGACGATGTCCCACAACTGCCGCCGGCTCTGGGGATCGAGTCCCGTAGTCGGCTCATCCAGAAAAAGGATTTTGGGATTGCACACCAGCGCGGTCGCAACGGCCAGCCGCTGTCTCTGCCCGCCTGAAAGTTTTCCCACCCACGCGTCGGCTTTCTCCGTAAGCTGCAACTCCTCGAGCACTTCTGCGGACGAACGGGGCTCGCGATAGAAGCTGGCAAACAGCTCGATAGTTTCGCGGACGGTAAGCTTTTCCGAGAGTCGCGTCTCCTGCAGCGAAATCCCAAGCCACTCCCGCATCTCACGCGCATTCTCGCGCCATGAGTGTCCGAGAATCGAAACGTCGCCCGAAGTCGGTTCGAGCAAGCCCTCAAGAATTTCGATGGTCGTCGTCTTGCCGGCTCCATTGGGCCCAAGCAGACCAAAGCATTCGCCGGTTTGAATCTCGAGATTCAACCCGCGCACGGCCTCAACTTTACCGTCGTAGGTTTTGCGCAGATCGCGGCATTGGATCGCGATAGCCATGCAGGCATTCTAACTTAATGATGTTTGCGGCGTGGCATTCACCCTCACGTTCACAGAAGTCGGGGCCGTCGCGAAGCGGGTAGGGGCAGCCCGAAAACTCGGTGAGTGCGGTTTTATTTCGTGGCTACGATGTCACTCGGGCCACTCGGTGGCTGAGGCGAATCCGGCGGCGGCACAGGCAGCGTGGGCGATGGTCCATTTGCTGGCCTCGGGACGTCTTCTGAATCTTCGCCGGGACGCCGCAGACTTGGAGCATTCGGTGGACGCACCTCCGGCTCTTTCTTCGCCTCCCGATCCGGCTGCGGCAGCATCACTTCCTTTTCGGTGCGCACAATCTTTTCGCCGCCCACTTTCATGGTTTCCACCCGCACCACCTCCTCTCCGACGATGCGCACGAAATCCACGTCCGCAGGAGGCTCACCGTAAATCCATTCTTCGTATTCGGTCTCACCATCCCGCTCCCGTACTTTTTTTGGGGGCTTGCCCTTGGCGTGAATCACCATCTCCTGATTCATCCCAACCAGCACGTGGTGCGCCTGGATCGCCTCCTTCACCTTCGGAGGCACGGTGTCCAGATAGGCTTGTTCCTTGTTCCGCGCATTGAAGTCGAGCACGGGATAAAGCAATTCCCGCAACTGTTGCGCCGTCATCTCGGGAACATGCTTGTCGAAATAAACGTCGACGAACGACCCGTGCGGATTAGCTTGAGGATTGTCTGGCGCGGCTATTCCAGTTCCATTCGCACCTGCAACCTCAATATGCTGATACCACTTCTTGCGATGGATCGGACCACCGTTGATCTCGAAATGAATGTGCTCATTCTTGATTTGAACAAACGAAATATGCGCGGGATCGCCCGGCTTTATCGCCGGTCCCCAAATCGCAAGTACCTGCCGCATCTCTTCGCCACTCGGCGTGATCACACCATCCTTTAACTGAAGTCCCTTCGTGCCCATGGGAAAAGCTGTCCGCGCATACACGAGTTGGGTCTCAAAGTCACGAATGAGTTCAAAACGACTTTGTCTGGAGATGGGCGGCGCGTTCGCTGCAATCGGCGGGGCAGGGGGTTGATGTGGAGGATTCTGAGCGGACGGCACGGCATCGGATGTATCGTTCTGCGAAGAGGGAACAGGCTGGGAAGAGGGAGCCTGGGAAGAGGGAGCCGCAGTCTGCGCGTCACTGCTGAGTGCAGAAAAAACACTTGCGGCCAGCACGAGGGAAACTAAGAGGAGCACCTCAACGCGAATGCGATTCATGACCAACCCTACCCCAGTTTCGTTACATTATAGCTCCGGTCCGGCATTGTGAACCTGAAGTTTTATTCCGTCGGAAATGTGATAAACGATGGTTCTTGCGCGGGTTTCAGCGGTATTTTGGAATTGACATCAGCCTCTCTTTCCGGCAGACTTTGATCCACTCGCCTTTCAAACCAAGTTCGTCTCTGGCGGATTATCCGCGACCCTGGTTACTTGAGGTCTCTCCAGATGAGTTCTTCGCCGCTTCCGACCTCCTCCGAATTCGAGCCACCTGGGCGCAAGCCGCCGGTATCGCCAACCTCCGCAGGTGTCGAACCGAGCCCGCCATCCAGCGCGACGGCCCTATTAACCGTATTGCGCGACGCTCTAACGGCTGGGGCCCATACTCCGGATGAAATCCTGCTCGCCATTGCCGACACGGCGCGAACTTTGACGGGCGCCAACGGAACCGCGATCGCCTTGCGAACCGACGGCGTGGTCGTTTGTCGAGCTCGAAGCGGCGACATTGCTCCTGAATTGGGAGCGGCCCTCAATGTGGAATCGGGAATCTCCGGTGAATGCTTCCGCACATCCAGCGTCTTGCGCTGTGAAGATACACAGAACGACAGACGCGTGGAGCCTGAGGTTTGCCGCCTTTTGGGGATACGCTCAATCGCCGTGGTGCCTTTACGCGATGCCGTGGCAACCGTCGGAATTCTGGAGGTCTTCTCCAGCCGCGCCTACGCCTTCTCGAACGAGCAAGTCGGCCTTTTGAAAAGTCTGGGCGAGATCGCCGAAGCAGCCTACCGGCGGGAACTCGGTGCTACGAGTTCACAGATTGTGGAGGCGAGCGCGTCGCTTGGCCGCTCTGGAAACGCTGCTCCTCAGGTCCGCGACGAATGGCTCTGGCCGCCGACATTGAAGGAACCTGTTCTAAAGACTAAAAGCCGCTACTGGATTCTGAGCGGAGCTGCAGTTCTGTTGTTACTAGCTGCCTTGGTTGTCTTGCGGACTTGGCGTGAGCCGGTAGGGCAGTCCGCATCGGGTCAGCCGACTACATTGGCACAGATGGCTGCACACGAAACGACCGGACGGACCACACCGACGATGCTCCCCTTAGCAACTAGCGTCACAAACGAACAACACGAGAAGTCCCGGCCGAGAGATGTTGTGCGCAACGCTGCCAGCGTCGAAAAAGTGGACAATCCAAACGCCGAGCGGTTGCGTCCTACGACGCTAAAGAATACTCACCGAGCGCCATCGTCGGAGGGATCGATGCTGAAATCGTCGATAGAGATTTCCGGCGATGAACCGCCGCCGACAATCATCGTGGGTATACCTGATAATGGCGAGAGGTTAGCCAATGTAATTTCGTCGACAGCCGGCATACCGGCGCTTGCGCCCAGGGTTTCGGAAGGAGTGACCGAAGCCAACGTCATGCGCAAGGTCATGCCAACCTACCCGCCGGAGGCACGTTCTCTACGGCTGGAGGGCTCGGTGACTCTGGACGTCTTGATCGCGGAGGATGGAACCGTGGGCGACGTCAAACTTCTTCAGGGCGAGCCGATACTGGCCGCGTCCGCGGTTGCAGCCGTCCGCCAATGGCGCTACAGCCCCACCCTTCTCAATGGCAAACCGACTTCGGCGCATGGCAGGGTTACGATTCTCTTCAAGCTGCCTTGATCCTTGATTGTTCGAGGTTATCTTTGGGAAAAAAGCAGAGGGACTAGGGCCGCCAAAGTTTCATACGCTTTGTGGGCCGCGCTTCTTGTGCTGCTGGCACTTGGTCATGATCGCGGAGCGAAGACGCGTCCGCAGGTCTTCGGGCAATTCGTAAAGCTGCGAGTCGCGATAGATCTCGATGGTCTTCTTCGTGGTGTCGCACACCACGTAGCAGTTGTGGCACCAGGATAGATGATTCTCCAACTCAACTTTCGTGGGTTCATCTAGGACACCGTCTAAGTAATTCGTCAGCTCGGTCAAAAACTCAGAGCATTTCACTGGTCGCCATCTCCACTCTCACGTTTCTGGAAGAATCTTCCCAACCGTTCTCGAAGTTGCAGGCGAGCCCGCAACAATCGTGATTTCACCGCGGGCACACTCAACTCCAGCGCTGCGGCAGTCTCCTCGGTCGATAGTCCTTCCACGTCCCTTAGTACAAACACGGTCCTAAAGCCTGGGGGAAGGCCCTGGATCGTCTTACTCAAAATCTCCCGCAACTCCGCCTGGCTGTACTGCTGCTCGGGATTGGGGCTCCAATCGGCGATCTCACGAGGAAGAGAATCGTCTTCCGTCTTGATATCTTCGTCGAGTGAAACCGTTCGCTCGGGCTTCCTGCGGCGCAACTTCATCAACGCTTCGTTGACGGCGATGCGCACCAGCCAGGTGTAAAACTTTGACTGCTCCTGAAACTTCGCCAGGTTTCCGTACGCCTTCAGGAACGCTTCCTGCACCACATCTTCCGCATCCTCGCGGTTTTGCGTGATGTGTTGCGCGATCCGAAAGACGTTGCGATCATAGCGTCGCACCAACTCTTCAAACGCAGAGTCGTCGCCCCGCTTGGCCGCCTGTACCAGGCTCAGCTCATCAGTAACAGGCCCCTCTAGTTTGTTTTGGATGGCTCCCATTCTCTCGGCGATGCAGTATTTTGCTGGTAACGGAATTGCTTTTCAAATCAAACTGTTATTCTACTTGGTAACCCGAGTGTTTGCCCAACCGCTTTCGTCTTTCGACCACGATGAGATTTGCGATAGAGTCAGAGAGCGGGCGGGTACGCGGTGGAACACGTCCTGACGTACTCTGGGGCACTCCCACAAGTGCCGTATAATCAGCATTTAGACCGCACGGCTACCTGGACGGTTACGGACATAGGATTTTGAGGGGTACGGTTCTCTAGGCATGGCGGAAGAAAACGAGAAACAGAGCGTGGCGCGGCAGAGCGAGATTCGGCAAGTCGTCGAGCACGCGGTTGCGCAATCCCTTCAGGCGCAGATGCCGCAGCTTCAGGCACAGCTCCAGTCACAAATTGCGCAGCAGGTGTTGGAATCGTTGCCGGCCCAGGCCATCGGTGCCCACTCCGACGGGGCTCACGCGTACGAAGATTCCGCCACGCTGGCTCACGCCGTCTCCAATATCCATGCGGGATCGACGCAAAAAGAAATTCTTCGCGCCTTGCTGGATGCGGCCAGTCAATACTGCTCACGCATCGCGCTTTTTGTGGTGAAAGCGGGCGCCGCTTCGGGATGGCAATCTCGCGGTTTCGGCGAAGAGGAGGCAGTCAAGGATTTTTCGCTCGATCTCACGGCCGGACCAGCGGCGCATTCCTATCAGAACAGAATTGCTACTCCAGGCAATGTTGCGGAAATGGGAAGGCGGTTCGTGGAGCAGTTCGGCGCGCCTTCCAACGAGCAGGTCTTGGTGTTGCCGCTCGCGCTCAAGGACAAAGTAGCAGCGCTGGTTTACGCGGATGGCGGCGAAAGTGGAAAGTTGGAGGCCTCTGGCCTGGATTTGCTGGTGATGGCAACCAGCGCCTGGCTCGAGGTGACTTCACTCCGCAAACAATTGGCGGCTAAAGAGGACGCGGGGTTGCCGAGCAGGGTTCAGAGTGTGGCTCCGCCCTCCGTGCAAGCCGTTTCTTCGTTTTCCGATCCTTTTGCGGCGCACGCGCCCAGGCATTTGCCGGTCGAACCTGAACCCGCTTCTGAAGTGGTGGAGGTAGCATCGGCGCATGGAGCCAGCGCCGCCGCAGCTCCTGCCGCAGCTACCGATCCTCTGGCTGGACTTTCGCCCGAAGATGCCGACCTTCATCGCAAGGCACAACGATTTGCGCGTCTGCTGGTGGATGAAATCAAGCTCTACAATCAGGCGAAGGTGGCGGACGGACGTCGGAAGAAGGATCTCTACGATCGCCTCAAGGAAGATATTGACAAGAGCCGTGGCACATTTCAGAAGCGTTACGGCAGCACAGCTGCCGCGAGCGGAGACTATTTTCAGCACGAGTTATTGCGCAGTCTCGCGGAAGATGACGCTTCCATCATGGGATCGAATTTCCACCGCTAGATTTGCGGCAGGTTCTGGTAGTAGCGTGTCTTTGCAAAAAGTAAAAGCAAAAGTAGTGAGGTCAGATTCGCAGGGGTGCTGGTGGGGGCTCGCAGCTGCGGCTCTCTGGTTTTTCCTTTGCTCTCCGGTTTCGGCAGAGTCCGGGCTGCACGTTGCATTCGATTCCGCACAAACTCAGGCGAACACGTCTCCGCAGTCGTCGTCCGTTCAAAGCCCCGCGACCAGCACACGCAATACTGTTAAGACCTCCACTAGCAAAGCGCCTGTCAAAAAGCCGGCCCCCAGCACCGCCAAGCGTCACTACACGAACACGCGGAAGCCGCGGACGGTCTCGCCGCGCGTTCGCCGCATGCGGCAGGCCTTTGTAGCTTCGGCCAGCTTGCGTCCCATGGCGCAACAACTTCTGCAGGATCGTACGCTGCCGGCTTATGCAGGGGTTGTCGCGTATGCTCGCGCTCACGCCAAAGAGGATGCGGGTGCTCTGGCTTGGCTCGTATTGGGCTACGCTCACGTGCTGGATCGAGACTATGCGAAGGCCATCGATCCGCTGAACCGCGCCAAGGTCCACGCCGGCGACCTGGGCGACTACGTCGCTTACTATCTTGGCACTTCGTACCTGCAAACCGGTCGGATCGCCGAAGCGGTGGCAAACCTGGCAGACTTTGGCAAGTCGCACCCGGATTCGCTGTTAGTGCGCGACGCCGCGGTTAGCTATGCCGACGCTTTGCTGCTCGAAGGCCAACCTGGGGAAGCAGTCACTCTGCTGGAGCCGATTCGCACGCCTGTCCGCTCGGATGTGGAATTTGCCTTGGGCCGCGCTTACGCCGCCGCAGGTCAGAACGCCAAGGCTGCCGACACGCTTGCCAACATTTACTACACCATGCCGGCGAGCGCCGAAGCGGATGCGGCCTATGCCGAACTGAAAAAACTTCCGTCTGTACCGCCTCCAACCATTGCCCAGCGCAAGAACCGCGCCGATGCATTGATGGGTCGCCATCGCTATGCGGACGCAGCAGAGGAATATCGCGCTCTGGCGAATGAGGCGGGATCGAATGACCGTGCTGCATTTCAGCTTGCCCTGGCAGACGCGCTTCACCGCAGCGGCCGGAACCGTGATGCCAAACAAGAACTTGCTGCGCTCGGCACCGTAACGGGCGAAGCCAACGCGCAGCGCCTGTACCTGCAGGGTCAAGTTGCATGGGCCGCCAATGACAACGACACCTTCTTCCGCACCGTCGATGAACTACGGCAGTCAGCCCCTACCAGTCCGTGGCTGGAGCAGGCCCTGCTTTCCGCCGCAAATCTGCATCTGGTACATCACGAATATGATCAGGCGCTCGACGCATTCCGCGAAGCGCAACAAAGATTTCCCAATGGCGCACGGGCGTCCTACGTGCACTGGAAGGCTGCCTGGCTCACGCTGCGGCAGGGACGCAACGAGGATGCCAAGAAAGCATTCGAAGAGCAGATCACGCTCTATCCCTCCGGCGCAGAAACTCCCGCTGCTTTATATTGGCGCGCACGCCTCGCTGAGGAAGACAACCAGCCCGTGATGGCCCGAGCCTTCTACCAAAAGATTTCGGATCGCTACCGCAATTTCTATTATGCCGAGTTGGCGAGGGAGAGGATGAAGCAGCTTCCTCCCGCCACGGACACGACTACCCAATTTGCCTTGCTCGATCGCGTGCCGCCCATCGACATTAACGGAAAAGTTACAGAATCGGAGCCGCCGTCCGATGAATTACATGTGCAAAAAGCGGAGCTGCTTGGCAACGGCGGGCTCGTCGATTTTGCGGTGCGCGAACTGCAAGCCGCCACTGCGGCCGACGGCGGGAGTTGGGGCCCGGCTGAAACCGCGCAACTGTATGTCGAAACCGGCCACTACGACCGCGCCATCGAAGTCATGAAACATAGCGCACCCAACTATTTTGCTCTCGACATTCCCGACCTGCCGCGAAAATATTGGGAGGCGCTTTTCCCCAAGGCTTATTGGAACGATCTGAAACGCTCGGCAGCGGCCAATGGACTCGACCCCTATCTCGTAGCTTCACTCATCCGGCAGGAGTCGGAATTCAATCCCAACGCGGTTTCGCGTGCCAATGCAGTTGGCCTTATGCAGTTGTTGCCCAAGACCGGCAAGCTTGTGGCGAAAGAAGTAAAGTTGAAGCGCTATAGCGCCAGCCAGTTGTACACGCCGGCCGTGAATCTGCAATTGGGCACGCGCTATTTCCGCGGCATGGTCGACAAGTTCGGAGGAAGGTTCGAATACGCCCTCGCCGCCTACAACGCCGGATCGGACCGTGTCGAAGAATGGCTCGGCCAGGGCAAGTATCGCGACCCCCAGGAGTTCGTCGAATCGATTCCGTTCACCGAAACCCGCGAGTACGTGCAGGCCATCCTGCGCAATGCCAGCGTGTACAAACAACTGTACGGGACCCCGTAGAGCTCGCATTTTCTGTTTCGCCGTCTGCGCGATTTTGGCGATGTCTACGACTCGCGCGAGGATCAGCCAAATCCAAGTGGGTTCGTTCTTGCCAGAGATTACTTTTCCGACGCGTGCTCTGCCGCCTCTTTCGCAAGCAACCGCTTGGCCTGAATATCACCGCCAGCGGCTTCCTTGGCAGTCTGAGCAGGAGTCTCAATGGTTTCCTGCAAGGCTTTCGCGGCGGCGCTTATCTGCACCGTGTCGCTGCCGGCAGCTTGAGGTTTCGAAGCGGCAGCCGGTTGCGGGGCCGTCGCAGTAGGCTTGGTCGCAGCTTGGACGACAGTTGTGGCTGGCGCGGCGCTCTGTATCGTGTTGCTCATTGTTGTTCCCTCTAGTGATCTCATCGGCGCGAAGCCTGCACGACTTTAGTCCGTCCGAACTGTACTCGAGCTATAACCGAGCGTCAGGAACGCCTCTCTTCGACGTGCGCCCTAGTAAACAGAATCTCCAGCACCAGCAGTCCCGCTCCCACCACGATGGCACTATCCGCTAGGTTGAAGACCGGCCACTGATACCGCCTCACGTAGAACAGAAGAAAGTCGACCACGCGCCCATTTGTCGCGCGATCCCAGAGATTTCCCAACGCTCCTCCCATGATCAGTGACAAGCCAACCCCGGTGGCAACGTGGGCGTGATTATTTTTCCAAAGCAATACTGACACCACCACCAGGGCAATCCCTGAAAACGCGATCAGCAAGGCAGTCTTCCAGGGCGAGGGTGAATCGGCGAAAAGACTGAATGCCGCGCCCGTGTTCTCGGTATGCGTAAGGCGAAAAAAACCAGGAATGATTTGGATGTGAGAATAAAGGGCGATACGCTGCGCGACGATGTGTTTCGTCCAGCGGTCGAGCAACACGACAAGGAGGGCGATTAACAAGTAGATGGCGCGCGCGGAGTTTTTGGTCATCAAAAATATGTTTCTGGAAACATCTTAAACTGGCGGGGCTGCAAAACGCTTGTCGATACACCTGACAGTCGCCGAGAAACCGCCATTTGGCAGGCTGTTGAAATTCGCCTTGATTATTTTCTCCATAATTTTTCATTTTCATCTATCCCGGAGACGGGCCGCCCATGTATTCTGATGCGGCCTTGAGGCCGGACTGCGCACTGGGACCGCCCGCGTAGGCCGTCCCTGGTTGTAATTCCTATGTCTGTGAATTGCTCTCATGAAGCTGAAGCGTTGGAAGAGCCGGACACTGCTGTTTCTTGCGGTAGTGGGGCCGGGCATTATCACCGCGAACGTCGACAACGACGCTGGCGGCATCCTGACCTATTCCCAGGCTGGCGCGCAATACGGCTTTCTTCTGTTGTGGACGATGATTCCGGTTACGCTGGCGCTGATCGTGGTGCAGGAGATGAGCGCCCGGATGGGTGCGGTCACCGGCAAGGGACTGAGCGACCTTATCCGCGAAGAGTTCGGGCTGCGGATTACATTTTTGATGATGCTGGGGATTCTAATCACCAACTTCGGCAACGTCGTCACGGAGTTCATTGGCATCGCCACCAGCTTGGAATTATTCGGCCTTTCCCGATACGTCACTGTGCCAGTTTGCGCGGTGATCGTCTGGCTGATTGTGGTGAAAGGTCAATACAAGAGTGTGGAGAAAGTGTTTCTGGCGGCTTCGTTCTTTTACATCACCTATATCTTTGCGGGAGCGCTCGCGCGTCCCTTATGGAAGGATGCACTGGCAGCGACCATCAAGCCGCCTTTAGCGCATGCGTTTCGTCAACAAGCGTATCTGTTCATGGTAATTGGCGTTGTGGGCACGACCATTGCGCCCTGGATGCAGTTCTATCTTCAGGCATCGATTGTGGAAAAAGGCGTAAGCCGCCGTGGTCTTCAAGCTTCACGCTGGGACGTGATCACGGGGTGCATCTTTACGGATGTGGTAGCCTGGTTCATTATTGTCGCCTGCGCCGCGACGCTTTATGTGCACGGGTACCGCGACATCAAGTATGCCGCGGATGCAGCCCAGGCGCTCAAACCGCTCGCCGGGCAATACGCCTACATTCTGTTTGCCGTAGGGCTATTCAATGCGTCATTGTTTGCCGCGTCGATTCTGCCGCTTTCCACGGCCTACACCGTCTGCGAGGGGATGGGCTTTGAATCCGGAGTGGATAAGAAGTTCAGTGAGGCTCCTTTTTTCTACTGGCTCTACACACTCCTGATCGTCGCTGGTGCGGCCGTGCTCTTAATTCCTGGCCTCCCGCTGATAAAGATCGCCGTACTGTCGCAGGTAGTAAACGGCATAGTCCTGCCCTTCGTGCTGATTTTCATGCTGCTGCTCATCAACAAGAAAGATCTGATGGGCGAGTATGTGAATACGCGGCTGTTCAATGTGGTGGCGTGGCTGACAACGGTGGTAATGATTGGATTGACGATAGCATGGTTCTGGACGCTAAGAGGTGGCAGCTAAGATCCGCAGCTAAGATCGGCAGATTCCGGACAGCCGTTGTTTTTGCTTCGAGTCCTCTGTGGTTTTTCTCTTGCGAACTCTGCGTTGCAAGCTTTTTGTTTACGCTCGGGATCTCCGTATCAAATAAGCCGTCCCGCCACTAAGTCCCTGACGAGGGACGCATCTGCTTCAAGAAAATCATACGAAGCCAGATCCCCGGGGGCCGACCACTGCAAATCGCGAAAGATGCGATTTTCGATCTCGCCTCCATAAGCCCGAACAATAAAGAAACGCAGCTCAACTGTGGCTCCATTCGGGTACGTATGCTGCAGGCGGGCGATCTCATCCCCGATCTTGGCTTGAATTCCTAATTCTTCTTCCAGTTCCCGCCGCAGCGCGTCACGCGGCTGTTCGCCTTCCTCAATCTTACCGCCGGGGAATTCCCATTTTAGCGGCATCGTTTGATGTCGCGTACGTTGGCACACGAGAAGCTTGCCATTCTTCTCGATCACGGCTGCGACGACGCGTTTCATATTTCGAAACCAATATCAGGTGCTGAGTAAAGTCAGATACGAAAGCGAGAAGGATTAGGCGTGCGGCCACAGTTTGACATGCTCGATCGTTGACCGTTCTACTCGCTACCTCTCTCCAGCTTACTCCCCACCACTTCCGCGCAGTACTGGACCAGTTTCTGATCCTCGATGCCGAAGGCGGCGGAAAAATGGCTGTCAATGTCGAGCTCTCCCACGACCTCGTTTTTGACGAAAATCGGCACCACAATTTCCGACTTAGTCTCTAAAGAACAAGCGAGGTATCGCGGATCTTTACTCACGTCGTCTACCACGATTGTCTTTCCACTGGATGCGGCCGCCCCGCAAATGCCCTGGTTGAGCGGGATTCGCGTGTGTGGGGTCATGGCTCCCACGAAAACCTCAAGCACGAGCATGGGCGGTTTGGCTCCCGGCTCGAGCATGTAAAACCCCACCCAGTTGTACTTCAGCATGCGCTCATGCAAAAGGTTGCAGACGCGTTGCATTAGAGCTCTGGCTGTAGGCGTTGCCTGGGCGAGTTCCGTGATTTCGTTGCGGACCTCTTCGATTCTGGTGGCGACCGGCATAAGCAAAATCTTAACTCAGAGTCGGAGATTCGCGGCTATGGAAGATTGCAAACCGGTAATCCGGCGGATTCCTTCCGTGCAAGGAAAAAGTTCGGGATGAATGGCAAATGCGATCGCAGCGAGCCCGCGAAGAAGGGTGGGAGCGGGAGTGTTCAGGTATTCGTCGCGAATGCAATAAATGCGGGATGCCAGCGCCGCGCTCGTTCTCTGCCAGTTGCGCTCTGCGACGATTTTCTTCAGCGGTACGCGGTCGCCTGCTCCACACCAGGCTGCAATGAATATCTCAGGATTCATTCGTGCCACTTCTTCTGCCAAAATTTGCCGGCCCGCCGCGCCCACGAACTCGCCTCCAGCCGCTTCCACCAGTTCCGCGACCCATGGTTGCGACGCGATCAGCGGCTTGCCCCACTCTTCGCAGAATACTCTTGGGCGAGGGTCTCGTATTGTTCGAGCCCGAACCTCTTCTATGCGCCGCTCCATGCCGGCGATCACATATTCGCCGCGCTCCCTAGCGCCTACGATTCCGGCTATGGTTGCGATGTCCCCATAAATGTCGGCCAGCGTCTTTGGGGCGAGACCGAGAAAACGTGCTCCCGACTTCAGTATTTCTGCAACCGCCTTTTCCTGGTAAGGCACGGAGGCAATAACGAGGTCGGGATGCGCCGCAACAATCTGTTCGGCATTGGCTGTCCACGAGTCGGCAAGGATGGTGTGCGATTGCGATGCGATTTCCGGGACGACATCCGCGCAATACTTGGTGCATGCGACGACCCGGCCGATCTCTCCGACTGCGGCGAGGATAACCGTGGCGCTCGGCTGCAGGCAGACGATACGACTTGGCGTGCGGGCGACAGGCATGAATTCAGGTTAAGGATTGATCGACCTCAACCCTGCAAAAAGAGCGTCCAGTGCCAACTGTGCCGCATGAGTCGAGGCTTGCGGCAGGCCGCCTACGGCGGCGCTCACGTCTTCACGCCGCAGCTTTTGAGCTTCTTGCAGCGTTTTTCCAACCGCCAATTCGGTTAATGCCGACGCACAGGCAATGGCCGCGACGCATCCTTTGGCCTTGAACTGCATCCGGATGATCCGCTCCGCGCTGATCTTGAATGTGACTCGCAACACGTCGCCACACGCGGGGTTCTCAATCTCTGCCGTGGCGTCCGCGTCCGCAATGTCCCCGGCATTGCGCGGATTCTGAAAATGATCGAGTAACTGCGCGGAATACATTAGCAACCTAATTCTAAATGGCAGCGTATCTCAGATTGCTGAGAAAATCGTGTGGGGACAGCCGCCCCCGGCTGTCCATTCGAGCGCAGCTCGAAGGCTCTTTGCCGGCTGCAAACTGAGACGCTGAGATCCGACACTTCACTCACGCTGCTCCGTCCCTTCGGGAAAATAAACCCGCCAGCCACGCTCCCGAGCAACCGCCTCCAAATCCGGATTCGGATTCACCGCAAACGCACGTCTTGCCATCGCCAGCATTTCCGAATCCCAACGAGAGTTTCCAAACGCGGCGTCAATCTCTTTCCGGACAACTTCGCGCAGAGCCTGCGGCTTGCCCGCGCCAGAGGGTACGCGGATCAGGCGATCGGTGACGATCCCGCCATCAATTGATACTTTAGCCGCGAGGATGCGGTTCTCAGGTATTCCGAAATGCTTCATCGCAGCTCGGATCACCCATTCGTTCGAAGATGAAACGGCCCAGACATCACAGCTATTTTGTTGCAGACGACGAACCAACTCGCGCATCTCCGGGAAAATTTGCTTGACGAAGAACTGATCAAAGAAGTGAACCGCAGCTTCCATCATCCTCGATTCTGAAATTCCCCGGTGCATGGTCACCATTTCGCCGCACATGGTACTTTCCTCGACTTCGCCGCGGCGGTACGCAGCGTAGCGCTCGCGTAATGGACGGACGAGCGAGTCAGAAACAAGATTGCCTTCTCTCAGTTCCCAATCGAAGAAGCGCTCCCCGGCATCGCCCGCCCATAGCGTGCCGTCGCAGTCAAACGCCGCAACCCGCGGATCGAGGCGAAGCACCGAGTCAAGGAATTCGTTGGTGACGGGATGAAATGTTTCTGCCTTTGCCAGATCCATGCATCGACGATAACGTGCCTCTGGGGAAGCGCGCAATGGCGGGCGAGCGAAGAATTGCTGATTCTTGATTGAGACCGGGCGCGAGTAGGCCTTTCAATCAACCATCAGAAATCAACAATCAGCAATTGTCGGGCGCCGACAGTGCCTTGTAATCTTCCGGAGTGTTGACATTCAGAGCGACGAGGGGATCATCAACCTTGACATATTGGATGTGCTCCTGGAGGTGGTGCTCAATGTCACGCGCGATGGATGTGGCGGGAACGCGCAGAAACGCTTCCATCATTTCGCGCCCCACAAGATAGGGATGTCCGTGCTTGCCCGAAAACTCAGGCACTGCCGCCCATTTATTCGGACTGGCAGCCTCGAAAGCATCACGCAGAATCTGGATGGTCGCATTGCCCACCGGAGGGTGATCGACCAGAGTCACTATGGCGGCGTCCCGGCCATGATTGAGCACATCCTGCAGACCGACCTGCAGCGAACTGAACTGCCCACGACCAGGCTCGGGGTTCACGACGAGAGACGCACCGCTGGCATAAATAATCGGCGCAAGAGCCGGTTCATTTTTTCCAACCACGACCACGACATATTCCGTGACCGGCAAGAGCGAGAGAATTGCCGCCGAGAGGAACGTATCGTTGGAATAGGAAATCGCTTTCCCGCTTATCCGCGGAGGCCACGGCAGCAGGGCCTTATCCCTACCCATGCGCGAGGATTCTCCGGCGGCCAGGATCACGCCGGCAAAGCTGGCAGCGCGCGTCATGCAGCGAAGATAGCAGGGAATCTCGGGAAATTGTTGATTTTTGATTGCTGATTTTGATTTGTGAATCGAAGGTGCAGTGCTGAAAACTCGAAACGCAATCAGCCAATAATTAACAATTCATTCGTGTTCCTCAAGCGCCGCGTCCGACGCATCCACGTCGGGCTGCGACTCCCGAGACCGGAACCAGCTCATGTGAGGAAGGCCAGCATCGGCGTGCCTGCGGATCGCGATCAACTCCGCGGTGATCGCAACTGCAATCTCCTCAGGTGTAATGGCACCGATGTCGATTCCAATCGGGGCGTGAACCCGGTCGAACAGATGTGCGGGTACGCCTTCGGTCCGCAGCGTCTTGGAAATCTCGATCACTTTGCGCTTGGAACCGATCATGCCAATATAGCGTGCGCGAGATTGCACCGCCCATCGCAAGATGCGCATGTCGTCTCGATGACCTCGGGTAACGATTACGATATAGGAAGTTTCGTTCGGTTCGAGGGTCCGCGTGGCATCATCGAAGTCGAGGACACGAACCTCGCGCGCGGCTGGAAAACGTTCCTGGGTGGCGTAGGAGCTGCGATCATCCGTAACAATGGGATCGAAGCCTGCGTTTGCCGCAACCATGCAAAGGTTTACTGCTACGTGACCTGCGCCGAAAATATAAAGTAAAGCTGGAGGTAGAACGGGCTCAACAAAAACTTCTAGCGTGCCGCCGCAAACCAAGCCAGTGTCGTACTTTGGATCTTGATTAAGATCAAAGGTCAGCGTCCGGGACTTCTCAGATTCCATCACCTCACGCGCCGCTTGCCACACATCTGCCTCGACACAACCGCCGCCAATCGTGCCCACAATGGAACCGTCATCGCGCACCAGCATCTTTGCCGTCCGGAACGAAGGAATCGAGCCGCGCACATTAACAATGGTCGCAACCGCGCCTCTTCGGCCTTCGCGGCGAAGTTGGACAATTTGTTCGTAGATATCCATTAAGCGTGAAACCAAGGTTGATTATCAGTCGGTTAACAGAAGGAGTCAAACGTGAACTCAAAAGCAAAAACCCGAGTCATCACTCCAGGGCTTCCGCGCTGAGAATAGCTCACTACACTACGGCTTGCCAGGCAAAAGCTGATCGTGAACTGGCGCCGAGCCCTGAGTCAAGCTTACGCGTAGTAGTGGGCTGTTTTTGAATTTCAACGTCGGCCTTGCGACGCGAGCCAATCGTAAAATTGCCTTTTTCTTCTACGGAGTTCCTTGCTGCTAATCGGGAATTTCTTGTTGAGTTCGGCTCGGCGCTCTGTTGATGCCCAGACCCCAGCAAAATAAAAGCCAGTCCAAAGGCTGACGAACAGCACAAGGGTCAGCGCGACGTGCAACCCATGCCAAACGTCACAGACCGTGACCGTGATTAGGGTTGCATAGATCGTTGCCAAACATATGCCGTAAAATCGACCGAGGTTTTTCTTTTCAATCATGCTGCCGCCGTAGCCACCCACTTGTCCAATCATCCCACCAATTCCTCTAAAGTCCAAACGTGATCTGTTAACCCGGCTTCTATAGCGGGGGTGACTCGGAGCGGTTGATGAACTCGGCAGAAATTGTAATAGGCGTGGTAGATCGCAACCATGTGGCGGTGATTCTCAAATTTCTTCGAGAAGGCGTTTGTAAGCCTTATGAACCGCCGCACGCCTACCCTTAAACTCCGCGGCGTTGATTGGATTAGGTCAATAAATTCCAACTGACGCCGAATTGAGAATTCCTAATCCGGGGCGGTATGCTTGTGAACTGTCAGAAAACGGGAGAACGCTTTATGAAGGCCGTACGCATTCATCAATTTGGTGGGCCTGAAGTTTTAACCTATGAAGATATTCCCGACGCGCAGCCGCGCAAAGATCAGGTGCTGGTGCGCGTGCGGGCCTGCTCGCTGAATCATCTCGACATATGGGTGCGCAAGGGACTGCCGGGGGTAAAGCTGCCGCACATTCTCGGCAGCGATATCGCCGGCGAGATCGTCGAAGTGGGCGAATACGTCGGCGGATTCAAGGCCGGGCAGCGAGTGCTGCTGGCTCCGATGCACTTTTGTGGATATTGCGAGAAGTGCGTTTGCGGCGTCCAGAATCAGTGCCGGCAGTTCACCGTTCTAGGCAACGGTGTCGATGGCGGCAACTGCGAGTTGATTGCAGCACCCGCCGCCAGCGTCATCGCGATTCCAGACTCACTTGATTTCAATCAGGCGGCGAGCGTCCCGCTGGTTTTCGTGACCGCGTGGCACATGCTGGTTGGACGAGCTGCTATTCGCCCCGGACAAACGGTGTTGGTGCTGGGAGCGAGCTCGGGCGTCGGGATCGCGGCGATTCAAATTGCGAAACTTTTTCATTGCCGCGTGATCACCACTGCCGGCGACGAAACGAAGCTGGCCAAGGGACGCGACCTCGGCGCAGACTTCGGCATCAACCACTATCAGCAGAAGATTTCCGAGGAAGTGCGCAAGATCACGAATAAAGAAGGTGTTGACATCGTGGTCGAGCACGTAGGCGCAGCCACCTGGGACGAGAGTGTCAAATCTCTCAAGAGCGGCGGCACGCTCGTCACCTGCGGTGCGACCACCGGGTCGAGTGTGGGGATCGACCTCCGGCATCTCTTTGCCCGGCAATTAGCGTTGCTGGGCTCTTACATGGGAACCATGGGGGAGCTTCACGAGGTTTTGCGGCACGTCTTTGCCGGGCGGCTGAGGCCAGTGGTCGACCGAACATTTCCCCTCAGCGAACTTCGCGCGGCTCATGGATATCTGGAGAATAGCCAAATGTTCGGCAAGATTGTAATCAATCCGTGACAAGGAAGGAGCGTTTTCCAACGCCAAAACGCCCTCGCCACGAACGTGACAGCGAGGGCATTTTTTTGGCGCTGATTCCACCTAATGTCTCTTTTTTGGTGGCTTGGTTGGTTTCGGTGGTTTAGACGGCGTCGGTTTTGGCTTGGGAGCCTTCGGAGGATTAGGTCCTGGCTTTGGCTTGGGTCCCGGCTTGCCACCACCGCCCGAGGCGTTTCCTGTGACGACTGTATTCGCGGCCAAATCAACCACAAAGCTGTCTATGACGCTCGGGGTTACGGTTGCGCCAGTGTAAGGCGCCGTGTAAGGTGCTGAAAGATAGGTACCAACAATTTGACTCTTGCTCACTTCAAGACGCAGAAACCCGAAGTTATTCTGATCGTACTGCTCCAAAGTGAGGCCGCCTCCGACCGTCAACGGCACCGACGGATACGCGCCATTTATTTGGTTAAGCTGTCCGAGTTTGGTGTAGCCGCCAGCTCCGGCCACTACGCAAGGAATCTGGAGCTGGCCCTTCGGCCCCTGGACCACATTCGTGAACCGCTGATAGTTGTGGACGTGGCCAGATAAGATCAGATTCGGATAGCGGTTCGCAGCCTTGAAGCCCGCCGAAAGCACATTCTCAACCACTGTGCTGCCGGAGTGCTCGCTATCCCCGGAGAATGGCGGATGGTGCACGGCAACGATCAGGGGTAGGCCCGGATCGGCGGCAGCTAGTTCGCCGTGGAACCAGTCAATTTGATCCTGATGGAATTCTCCCTGGTCTTCGCCGACGTTGGAAAACAGACCGATGATTGTGGCCAATGGGGTGGTAAAAGTCCAAAACACATTCGGCAAATCCATTTGGGTTCGATTCGCGCCTGTCATTAGCGAGCCGAGCTGACCGGGATTTTTCGACATGAAGTTTTGCACGAAACCATCGAGCGGATATTTGTTCGGATCAACCGGCCCATCCTGCGGATCGTCGGGCTGGCAGTCGTGGTTGCCCGGAATAGCAACGATGAAAATCGGGTAGTCTTTATAGGTCTCGTAAAAGTTGGCGCCGTACTTGTCGATATCGCCCGCGAAATAAACGACATCGCCGAGGTGATAGTAAAACGCTGGTTTCTGATTGTCCGCCAGATTTTGGGCATCCTGGGTCATCATCTGTGCCACTAAGTCCTGCGGGCCGCTATCTCTGTAGTCGCCGGTATCCCCAACCGTATGAAAGACCAGAACGCCATTCTTAATTTTTGCTACATCACCGGCCGAGAGCAACTGGGACAAATCAAAGCGGTACGGTGCGGGACCATTCGAAGGAGGGAGCGGTTGAAAGGGGTAATGCGGCAGTTGGGTGCTGGCGGCCTGAACCGGAAAATCCGCTCGGCGTGCCTTCTGCGCGGCTGTTCGCGTGGTACCTGGCGCTGCGGCCGTCGTACTAGTAATCGGCGGTTTGTGGCTCTGCCGTTGGCCAGTACCCTTGCCTGTGGTGAAAAAATGCAGCGGACTCATAATCATCTTCTCCTTGAACGATCGGCCCTCAGCGCAATTCTCTGCCGTAATCGGCGTGGTTCCGATCGCTGCGCAGGAGATGCTAATTTAGATGTAGACCGGGGCCGAAACGCTGTGAGGGGAAGACGCACGAAGCTTACACCAAAGATTTGCGTTGTCAAGCATTTTGCACGGTGGAATTGTCATGTAACGTTTCGTCGCTGGTGAATCGCGGTCGCGGCGGTTTAGAATATGAGTGCAATGTCCCGCGCTCTGAATTTCGGTCCCTACGTCGACGTCGAGAACGGCAAGAAGGTGGTCAAAGATCTCACCTTCGGCAACCCAACGCCCGAGGGCGTGGTGCTGACCACACTCGATTCAGCCGTGAACTGGATGCGCAAGGGTTCCATCTGGCCGATGACGTTCGGTTTGGCTTGCTGCGCCATTGAGATGATGTCGATGGGAGCCTCGCGTTTTGATATTGCGCGCTTCGGAGCGGAAGTGTTTCGCCCATCCCCGCGACAAAGCGATCTCATGATCATTGCCGGCCGCGTCTCGAACAAGATGGCGCCCGTGATCCGACTATTGTGGGAGCAGATGCCCGAACCCAAATGGGTGATTTCGATGGGCGCCTGCGCCACCTCCGGCGGAGTCTTTAATAACTATGCGCTGGTGCAAAGCGTAAATCAGGTAATTCCCGTGGATGTTTATGTGCCCGGTTGCCCTCCCCGGCCGGAGCAGCTCATCTATAGCATCACTCTTCTACAGGAGAAGATACAGAAAGAACGTGGAACCATCAGAAAAGCCTTGAATTTACCTCCGATTTAGCATTATATGCAGTAGACATTCAATTGGTCGGCTAGCGGCTGTGCAACTTCTTGCATAATCTCCCCCCGAAGTAACAGCAAGCAAATAGACGCGTGAGGAATAGCCCCATTTTGGGAGCCATCTCCGTTACGAGAAGAACCAGAAACCATTCTTCTCTTGCGTGAATCTAAGGGATTGAGTGTAGTCTGTGGTGGATAACAGGGGGGGCGCATTTAGGACAACCCTAGGCTGAAGAAACCCAAGGGTGTGGAAGGTGTTTTATGGTTGCAAAACTGATTGATTTGGTTTTTGGTTGCAGACACTCCCGCTACAGCTTTCCGGTCACCATCCGGGGGGCCGCACGCCGTCCACAGGCCGGTGCTTTGACCGGAACCTATGTAGCTTGCCTCGATTGCGGGAAAGAATTTCCCTACGATTGGCAGGAGATGAGGGTGATCACGTCACCGGCAGAGAGTCGCGAGTACGTAGCCTCGCTGGCCACTAAGCAAGCCGTGTAAGACCGAACATCCAGAAATCGAACCAGCAGACCTCGATGCCCTTAGCGCTACTCGTTCTTCCGATCACGCCTTCTCCCTTGCAAAACTAGCGCGCCGGAACGGTTGCCGCGGTTCTCTTTTCCATGGGCACAAACTCCCGCTCTTCGGGACCGGTATAGATCTGCCGGGGGCGCGTAATCTTCTGCTCCGGATCGTTCACCAACTCTTGCCACTGAGCCAACCATCCCGCCGTGCGCGGAATTGCGAATAGCACCGTGAACATCTCCGGTGGAAATCCCATCGCCTGATACATGATTCCGGAATAGAAGTCGACATTCGGGTAGAGCTTGCGCTTTACGAAATAGTCGTCTTCCAGGGCAATGCGCTCGAGTTCCAGGGCAATATCCAGCTTCGGGTTGCGTCCCGTAACCTGGAACACCTGTTCCGCGGTCCACTTGATGATCTTCGCCCGAGGGTCGTAGTTTTTGTACACGCGATGTCCAAATCCCATCAGCTTGCCGTGGCCTTCTTTCACTCGCTTGATATAGGCATAAACATTGTCTTTGGTGCCGATCTCGTCGATCATTTTCAGGACTTCTTCATTGGCTCCGCCGTGCAACGGTCCCGCCAGAGCCGCCGCCGCCGATGCTGTGGCCAGGTAAGGATCGGTCTGCGCGCTGCCCACAGTGCGCATTGCACTTGTCCCGCAGTTCTGCTCGTGATCCGCATGCAGAATGAAAAGGATGTCGAGCGCACGTGACAGCGCAGGATTCGCCACATATTTCGGCTCTACCATCTTCCACAACATGTTCATGAAATTCTCGGTGTAGCTCAAATCGTTATCCGGATACACGTATGGGAACCCCACGTTGTACCGGTACGACATGCCCGCGATGGACGGCACCTTGCCGATCAGCCGCTTAATCTGCAGTATCCGGTTTTCGGCGTCGTGAATCTGGTGGGCCTCCGGATAAACGCTCGATAGCGCCGCCACGGTGCTCACAAACATCACCATCGGATGAGAGTCATAACGAAAACCCTCCATGAATTTTTTGGTGGCTTCGTGCAGCATGGTGTGATGCGTAATGTCGTGCACCCAACTCTTAAGCTCAGACGAAGTGGGCAATTCTCCAAAGAGCAGCAGGTATGCGACTTCCAGAAAGGTACAACGCTCCGCCAGCACTTCGATGGGGTAGCCGCGATAGCGTAAGATCCCGCGATCTCCATCGATATAAGTGATCGTGCTGCGGCACGACGCCGTGTTCATGAACGCCGGATCGTACGTCATCAGCCCAAAATCTTCCTTGTCCGTTTTGATCTGACGCAGATTCATTGCCCGAATGGTTCCATTCTCGATGGGAACGGTATAAATCTGTCCCGTGCGATTGTCGGTAATCGTGAGTGTGTTGTCTGGCATGGAAACCGGTGCTCCTCGCTGCCTACGGTATGAGACTAGCGTAGCTTACCCTAGCGGGCTCCGGCAACCGGGTGCTGTGACGCTGGTCACATACTTCCGTGACTCGACGCCCCACCCGTTGTATTTGAGTCGGGGTTGAGCACCGCTTCCAGCGCAGCGATTACCGGGTTCCTCTCGTGATCCGCTTTGGCGGCTGGGGGTAGGACTGCAGCGCAAGCGCTCTCCCGGTCATTTCTGAATTGCTCGTCTGAATTGCCGGATGCGCAAGCCGGAAACGCAAAACCGGCGGCCGAAGCCGCCGGTTCCATGTTTCTTTTCTCGCTATCATGTTTAGTTCGATGAATCGTCCCGCCGCTTCAAAGTTGGACGGTCATCATCGCTCTGGCCGTTTGCGTTGCCATCGCTGCTGCTCGTGGAAGTCCGTCGCAAGCTGGGCTTGTTGGCATCCTTCTGATCGAGCACCTTATGCCGATTCTCAATCGACGCCAGCCGCGCCTTCACTTCGTCAAATTCCGAGGTGGTTACAATATATTGCGGTTTCGAAGGAAGTATCTTGCGGATTTCATCCTGCGTCTTTTCGATTCGATCCGGAGTCTGGGGATGCGTGTCAAAAGCCTTGGACAGCGTCCCCGGCTTCTTCTTCTCCATTGCTTGAATCTTTTCGAAGAAAGAAACGAATGCCGAAGGATCGTAGCCGGCACGGTACATGTACTCAACACCGAGATAATCCGCTTCCGCCTCGAAGCCGCGCGAGAATCTCAAGAACGTCATGGGGATCGCCAGCCCCGCTGCCTCGTACCCGGCATAGCCGATAACCCCGCCCATAAAGATGAAAGGGATCGAAGCCATCTGCAGCAGGTTCGCGCGCGTCATTTCGCGCCCGTAGTGGCACGCCGCCACGTGAGCAATCTCGTGCGCCATCACGCCAGCCATTTCCGCTTCTTCGTCGGCCGCGAGAATCAATCCCGAATTCACGTAAAAGAATCCGCCGGGCAACGCCATGGCGTTCACAACGTCGGAGTCAATCACTTTGATCGTGAAGGGAACTTGCGCGTCAGAATTC
The DNA here is from genome assembly GCA_963717205.1 of uncultured Acidobacteriota bacterium. Lineage (GTDB taxonomy): Bacteria > Acidobacteriota > Terriglobia > Terriglobales > Acidobacteriaceae > Sulfotelmatobacter. The sequence continues at coordinate 985,432 of CAVQVP010000007.1, forward strand.
CGTACCAGGTTCTGTCCAACCCGGTTGACGTATTCCGTGACCACGGGATCGTTCACCAGCTTGATCTGCGATTCAATCTGCTGCGCATACACTCGACCCCGCGCCACCTGGCCTTCTACCGTGTACCAGTTGCCAACGCCACGACCACAGCCGATGTTGCGATTTCCCACCGCGTCGATGTCAGCCTTGGTACCGTCGTGTTTGATCTGGTCGTCATCCTTTGTAGGCAGCGCTGCGGGTGGCTGCGCCGGCGCGTTCTGAATGTCGGCGGCTTTTGGCTGACCATTGTCCGGGTCATGAGCGGGCGTTTGGGTTTGAGTCTGGGTCTGTGTTTGCCCAGGCTGGGTTTGACTTGGATTGTTCTGCCCAGGACTACTCTGTCCGGGATTCTGATTCGGATCCTGTGTTTGCGCCAGCATCCAGGGCCCTGCGCTGAACGCCGCTAATGCCAAAGCGATTGCCAACCATCGCAATTTCATAAATACCCCTTTGCCACCAACATACTCTTGCCCACATTATACGCCCGGTCCGAACAGACCAACGCCACAAAGTTCTTCTACACCGTTAGACGCTCTCCAGACGGTTTGGAGTTATCTGGGGCAAGACAAAAGCTGGCAGGATTGTGACGCCGGAAACGCGTTCCCGGAACTTAAGAGTGGGCCGCACCGCGCGGCCCACTCCAATAAAACGACAATCCGCAACCCAGACTTTACTTAGCCTGTGCCACGACTTGTGCAACAAACGGTACGCCATTCGGAGTGCCAACCCCCGTCCCATTGTCCCATCCAAAACCGACAGTTAACGACGAGTCGGTCCCGAAGGTAAAAACATCCGCGAACGCGTTGAAGTGGAACTCTGGAACAACGCGCTCACATAGTTTGCCGTAAGTTGCAGCGGCTGGACTAACGAGTTCGGACTCTCGAAAGTAGGAGCGCTTGGTGGATCGAAAATGATCCCAAATACATTAAACAGAGATGCGAAAGTGAGATCCGTCACATCCGAAATGGCGCCTCCGTGCAGCTTGTAAAGGTATGGCGCAGCCTGGCCCAGCGGAGTTCCCGCCGCCTGGTTCGCAATCGCCCACAAGCCCGAGAACATCGGGCAAGACAGGCTTGTGCCACCGAACACTGCGACCTCCTGCGAGTGTCAATCTTTTTACAAGCAGATGACAATTGTTTACATTTGGCGACTGGCCATCAGCGGATGCCAAAGTTAGCTCATGAGTATCAGCGAAACGAGACGAGGTGGAGACGTCTGAGAAATTGCCGACGGAACTCCGGAGGTCAGAAAAGGTCGAGAAAAGTTAGTCAACACGGGCTATCGCATGGCCCCCCTTTCAGGGATGGAATTTGGTGGTTCCGTGCGAAGTGTGCAGTATTTTGCATTCTTAGTGTCGCTGACCGCGCGGAAGTTGTAAGAGTCGGCCTGCGGCGCCCTTAGCTAAAATTATGATGCTTGCAATCGAAATTATTCATCTATAGGAAAGGATCGAAGAGTTGACCGATACATCTGATCAGCATAGTATCCGAACGAGTATGACGAGTTTCAGCAATCTTCGCCAGTCTGGCATGTGTGCATGTTGTTGTTGTGCATGCGTGTGCTCTGGCGCAGGGAGGCTGCTGACCTAGAAGTTTCATAGCATCATCAGCACTTATAACCCACCGCCAGAAGGCATCTGGCGGTGGGTTTTTCTTTGCGGCAAATCGGGTTGGGGCAAAGCAGGATGGGGACAAGTCAGTTATGGAAAATCCAGTCAAAGAAACCAAGGCGCAAAAATCCGAGCGCCTGAAGCGCGCAATGAATCCTTGGGACGGCCTGGCTGAGATTCGCCGCTTCGCCCGAGAAGGCTTCGACTCTATTCCGCCGGAGTGGATTGGAACCTACTTCCGCTGGTGGGGCGTCTACACGCAAGGTGACGGCGCCGGTGTGGTCGGCGGCAAGGATGGCCAGGGACGCGCGTTGCCTTTCTTCATGCTGCGCATTCGAATCCCCAACGGCCTGTTGCGCTCCGACCAACTGCGCACCATTGCGAGTCTCACCAGTCGCTACGCCCGCGGCATCGCCGATCTCACGGTTCGCCAAAATATCCAGTTGCACTGGGTCTCGATCGAAGCCCTCCCCGAAGTATTAGATGAATTATGGCGCGTCGGCCTCAATACGACTGGCTCCTGCGGTGATGTGACTCGCAATATCACGGGCTGCCCCGTGGCTGGGGTCGATGCGGACGAGATCTGCGACGCTTCGTCCCTTGCGCTGGAAACCGATCGCATGCTGGCCGGCAATGCCGACTTCTACAATCTCCCGCGCAAATTCAAAATCTCCATCACCGGATGCCGCGTCTGGTGCCCTTATCCCGAGATCAACGACATCGGCTTGACTGCGATCGAGCGCGCGGTTCAGGGGAAGCGTGAGATTGGTTTCAGCCTGCGCGTGGGCGGCGGACTCTCAACCGACCCCTATTTCGGTGCTCGGCTGAACGCCTTCGTGCGCTGGAACCAGGTTCTGCCCGTGATCAAAGGAGTCGCCGAACTGTTCCGCGATTCCGACGCACTGCGCGAACACCGCGAGCGTGCGCGCTTGAAGTTTCTTTTCCTACGCCATGGTTGGACGCCTCGCGACTTCCAGAAAGAACTCGAACGTCGCATTGGCTTTCAACTCGATCCCGCGGAAACCGAACAGCCACCGGATGACGTCTACCGCGATCACATCGGAATCCACCCGCAGAAGCAGCCTGGCCTTTGCTACGTCGGGGCCACAGTGCTGCGCGGCAGAATTACTCCTGAACAAATGTTCACCGCCGCCGATCTGGCCGATCGCTTCGCGAACGGCGAATTGCGCACCACCAACATGCAGAATCTGCTGATCGTGAATGTACCTCGCCTTCAGGCGGATGATCTTGCCAAAGAGTTAGGCGCGATCGGGCTCCCGGTCACTGGCTCTCCGTTTTGGCGTGGTGCGGTCGCCTGCAGCGGTACAGAGTTTTGCAAACTCGCTATCACGGAGACCAAAGCTTTCTCCCGCTGGCTGGTTGAGGAATTGGAAGAACGCCTGCCGGGCTTCGAGCAGCACTTGAAACTCCACGTAACTGGCTGCCCCAACAGCTGCGGACAGCATTGGATCGCCGACATCGGAATCGAAGGCAAGAAGTTAAAGGTCAACGGACAGATGGAGGATGCGTATTACTTCTGCCTGGGCGGGGCTCTCGGCCTGAATCAAGCAATTGCCAGGCCAGTCGGATTTCGCTGCCTCGCGACCGAGGTTCCCGAAGCCATCGAGCGGCTCTTGCGGAGATACCTGGCCGATGGCAGGCCGGGTGAGAATTTGCGGCGCTTTTTTGCCCGCCACAGTGATGGCGAGCTGCGCAACTTCCTGGCCGGAGAATTCGTAGAAGCCGTCCCCCGAGATCTCCCCGAGGGACGCGTGCCAAGTGCAGTTGAGGGTTAGAGAACTTTAGAGAAGGCGAGATTGATGCTGCATTTGATTTACAAAATGCGGATTGATTTTGGGTGGAGCAGCGCTTCAGCGCTGCAACAAGAGGTGGAGGATAAAGCTGGGGCTTTAGCCCCGTGACAAAACAAATGAGCGCCTTATTTCCAATGTTCATGAAACTCGCCGGCAAACGCTGCCTCGTGGTCGGGGCAGGGAAGATCGGTGAGCCCAAAATCTCAAGCCTGCTCGATACAGGTGCGTCGGTCCACGTGATCGCTCTCGCCGCCTCCGAAGCAGTGCACGAGTGGGCGAGAACCAGCAAGATCTCCCTCGAACTCCGCGCCTTTTCCGCCGAAGATCTGCACGAAACTTTCTTAGCCATCGTGGCTACCGCTTCGCGCTCCCTGAACGGGTCAATTTATCGCGAAGCGCAGCGTCGCGGAGTTCTCTGCAATGTGGTCGACGACCCGGAATATTGCGACTTCTACTACCCCGCCGTGGTGCGCCGCGGTGATCTTCAAATCGCAATTTCAACCAACGGGCAAAGCCCGTCTCTGTCGCAAAAGCTTCGTCAGCAACTGGAACGACAGTTCGGCCCTGCATACGCGCAGTGGGTCGCGGAGCTTGGCGAGACCAGAAAACATGTGCTGGCCAGCAATCTTGATCCGCGGCGCAAGCGCGACCTGCTGCACTCGCTCGCCAGCCGCGAAGCTTTGGACGCGGCTTTAGCGGAACAGCCACTCACTGCGCCCTCCCCAACGAATCAACCGACGGAAAACGAACGGAGGGAAACAGCATGAGCGGCAAAGTATATCTAGTGGGCGCGGGCCCGGGCGATCCCGAGTTGCTCACAGTGAAAGCCCTGCGATTGCTCGCCGCAGCTGACGTTGTGCTGCACGACGATCTCGTCCCGCCCGAAATCCTGCGACTCATTTCGCCCTCCGCCGATGTGAGGAACGTGGGAAAGCGTTGCGGCAGCAAAGGAATCCGCCAGGAAGAAATCAATTTCCTGATGGTCACACTGGCCGCTTCTGGCCGGCAAGTGGTTCGCCTAAAGAGCGGTGACCCGCTGATCTTTGGCCGCGCCGGAGAAGAGATCGAAGCATTGCGGGCGTCAGACATCGAATACGAAATCGTACCCGGGATTACTTCAGCGCTTGGAGCCGCAGCCGCAGCCGGAATCCCGCTCACGCACCGGCGAGTTTCTTCCACCCTGGTACTGACGGCCGGCCATCGAGCTTCTGGGAACGACGATGCGGAGTGGAACAAATGCGCCGCGTCCTCATCGACCCTTGTCATCTATATGGCGGGCACAAATTACGCCGAGACTTCAGGTCGGCTTAGGGCCGCCGGATTCGCCGCACAGACTCCGTGCGCAATTATTTCGCGCGCGACAACGCCCGAGCAGCGAATCCACCGAACCACGGTTTCCGATCTGCATCGCGCGCCGACGCTCGTTTCTCCAACTCTGCTCGTCGTCGGCGAGGTGGTGCGATTCGCCGATCAAAATTTAGACCACAAAGCAGCAAGCCTTGCTGAATTCGAGAAATTGACAGCCGCTCTCTTCCCAGGCGTCTTTTTACCAACCGAAGTTTTGCAATCAGATGAGGAGCCGTTGTCGTGAAAGAAATGAAAGACATAAAAGAAGAGGTAGGGGCATTGCAGACCGTCGCCGAAGCATGGAAACCGGAGCGTATCCTCGCATGGGCATTCGAGACCTTCGGGGAAGCGGTGGCGATCTCTTCCGCGTTCGGCGTCGAAGGCATGGCTCTTATTGATATGGCTTCCAGAGTGCGGCAGAATTTTCGCCTCTTCACCCTCGATACTGAGTTTCTGTTTCCCGAAACCTACAACCTCATGGATCAGGTCGAGCAGCGATATGGCGTTGCGATCGAAAGAGTATATGCGCTCAACTCGCCTGAGGAGCAGGAACGCGTTCACGGGCCAGCGCTCTGGCAACGGAATCCCGATCAATGCTGCCATCTTCGGAAAGTAGAACCGCTTCAGCGCAAGTTAAGCGAACTGCAAGCCTGGATCACCAGCATCCGCCGGGATCAGACTGCAGCCCGGGCACGTGCCGGCAAAGTCGAATGGGATTCTAAGTTTGGCTTAGTGAAAATCAATCCCATCGCTGACTGGAGCTCAAAGCAGGTGTGGCAATACATTCGCGCGCATGACGTGCCTTACAACGCGCTGCATGAACGAAATTATCCCAGCATCGGTTGCACGCACTGCACACGCGCAGTGCGACCGGGAGAAGATCCGCGAGCCGGCCGCTGGTCCGGATCCTCGAAAACCGAATGCGGGCTGCACATCATTCAACCTCTAGCGAACCCGCCGGAAGCGGGCGCATAGACGAAAGTCCGCGCCGCGAGCGACAACTCGGCAATCCATCCACGATCGTGGAAGAGCGGCGCTTCAGCGCCGCGTAAGCCGTCTAGGTTTTCTTGGGCTTTAGCCCCAGTGGTCGTCTGCTAGTCAAAGACTGTTACCGCCGCCCGCCTATGCGTGCGCCGTGCCATCCGCCTTCTTAAGATAAGAAGAAAGCTGTCGTACCACTGTGACAAAGGTCTTTGTGGCCACCGACAACGTACGGTCGCGACGATAGGCCAAGCCAAGTTCGCGCCACAGCTCCGCTCCTTCGAGATCCACCAGCTTCACCCTGCCGGCCGCCACTTCATCGCGCGCAAAGGAGGCGCTGATCAACGAAATCCCCAGATCGGCGGCCACGAAGCTCTTGATCATTCCGATGCTGGGCAATTCCATTCTGACTTTAAGTTCGGTGTTGTACTCGCGGAAGAGCTTATCCAGCAATCTGCGCGTGTGCCCGGTCTTAGGAAGTAGAAGAGGATGCTTCACCACATCGCTGATGTTTGCCGCCTTAAGCTTGGCCAGAGGATTCTGAGGGCTCACCATCAGCATCAACCGGTCGCGGAAAATAGCCTGCACCTTCAGGCTCGGAGACTGCACCGGCAGGCTGAGTATGCCCACATCGAGAGATCCGTTCTCCAGCTTCTCAACAATTTTGTAAGTGAAGTTGCGATAGATGCTGATCTGCACATCGGGATAGCGGCGGCAATATTCCCCGAAAACTTCTGGCAAAACATAAAGGCAGGTAGCTTCGTTGGCGCCCACCATCAACGTGCCCCGCGGCGTATGGCCGTGGTCGGCGACCGCAACCAGCGATTCGTCGCGCAACTTTTTCATGCGCAGCGCGTAGTCGTGGAAAATCTGCCCGGCGGGAGTCAGCTTGACGCTCTTGCCCGATCGGTCAAGCAGACGGTCGCCGTACTCCTGCTCCAGTTGGCGGATTTGCGCGCTGACCGCCGACTGCGAGCGGAATACTTTTTCTCCGGCACGCGAGAAGCTGCCCTGCCGGGCAACCTCCAGGAAGGTGACGAGCTGATCGAAATCCATGGGAGATTATAGCGAACTCAGTGCGCCTGTACAGTTGCGAATCGGGGGTCCGCTTCCGCCTCTGACGGGGACCATAATCCTGAGTAAGCTTTTTGTCGTAAACGCCATTGTCCAATCAACCAGCAATCCCGCCAGACTTGGATGTTCTGGCAAAGATGTTTAGACTGTCGCGGGGGAGATCGTGTTGGAAACGCTGCTTGCGAAAATCCAGAGGCTTACGGTTTGGGTGCTGGCTGGAATGCTCGTCGTGATCGTGCTACTCTCCACGGCACATTTGGGCGTCCTGACCGGCGAGGAAATCTGGAAGCCGCCCCGGTTTCTTATTTCAGTTCAGAGCTTGCTCGATGTTTTTGGATACTTCCTACTGGTGCTGATCGGAGTGGAGTTGCTCGAGACGATGCGATCGTATTTAAAGAAGGACGTCATTCACGTTCGTGTTGTGCTCGAAGTTGCCCTCATCGCCATGGCGCGCAAAGCTATCATCCTGGAGCCGAACGCAGTGCCGGGCTTGACCTTGTTCGGACTAGCGGCGCTGATTTTGGCTTTAGGAGTTGCCTTTTACTTCGAGCGGCAGACTGAAGATAGAAGATAAACGGCGAGGCTAATCGTCGAACCGGTGGCGAGTGTAATCGGCGATTACGCTCATTGGCGTGCAGTCGCAAAATCAACCCTTTGTACCGGAACTGAGAAAGGTCCAGAGCAAGACGAATGCGGTTGCTGCTGCCGCAGCCCACGCGATAGCAGACCAAGAAATATCCCAACGTGAGCCAGTGGGGGAGGAAATCTTCGCAAGACAGAAGACTACAAAGAAAAATGCGATGGTAACCAATCCCACGCTTGTCCAAAGCCGCCATCCTGTCAGTGTGCGTGGCCGTCGCATTTCAGAACTTATACGCTTGTTCCGATACAACTTCCACACGGTTGTTGCAATCGCCTAATCGGCCCAAGCAACGCCGCTACTTTTAATTCCACAAGAACAAATTGCCTGCGCCCTTCTTGCGCAGGGGACGATCAATCGCAGGGACGATCCATCACAGAGGCGATCAATCCCGCAATACCCTGGCGGGATTGGTACGGGTCGCGCGCCAGGCGGGCAAGAGACAGGCTGCGATTGCCGTGATCGTCATCATCGCCAGCGCCGATCCGAACGCCAGCGGATCGTGCGGACTCACATTGTATAAAAGCTTTCCGAGTAATCTCGTCAGCACAAGTCCTGCAACGGTGCCGAAGAGGACGCCTCCTGCCGTTAACCTCAGGCCACGCGAAATTACCAGACGAAGCAGGCTTGCAGCGTCGGCGCCAAGCGCCATGCGCAACCCCAGATCGCGCCGGCTCTGCGCCACTGCATAGGACATCACTCCGTACAGGCCAACGCCGGCGAGCAGAAGTGCCAACCCTCCCAGAATCGAAACCAAGGCTACGGCCACCAACTGCGGGGAAGTTGAGCGGTTAACCTGTTCCTGAAGAGTGATCATCTCGTAAAGTGCAAGGTTGCTGTCCAGGGCATGTACTTCGCGGACCAGCGCGGCCGAAATGCTCTGCAGTGATTGAGTTGTGCGGATGTTCAAAGCCGGGCCTCTTGTAAAATCCTGCCGCAGCGGCACATAGAAAAATGGTTTTGGACCCTCGCGCATGCTTTCGTACTTGGAATCGGCAGCCACACCGACGACTCTCGCCCAGCCGCCTTTCACTTGAAGGCGCCGGCCAATGGGGTCCTGGCCACCCCAGTACCGCGCGACCATGGTCCGATTCACAATGGCGACCAAGGGCGCATTTTCGTCGTCGTCGCGCGTGAATTCGCGACCGGAGAACAGTGGGATACCCAAGGTGGCAAAGTAAGCGGGACCGACCTGGTTGTAATCGACCGTGGGTTGTTCTTCAGGTGTGGACTGGTAGCCGTCCACAGCAATCGGGGTGGAAGAATACGTGCCGTAGCCTAGGGGCGTCACTCGGGCGAAAGCAGCAGACTCCACGCCAGGCAGCGCCCTGAGGCGGTCAATCAGTTCGTCCTGAAAGGCTTTGGCACGTGGCACGTCGTATCCTGCTGCGACCAATGACACGCCGGTCTGCACCACGCTGGTGGTTGAAAAGCCAGGGCTCGCGGTGCGAATTTTCTGCAAGCTTTCGAGCAATAGTGCCCCCCCTGCCAGCAAAATGTAGCTTAAACAAACCTGAAGAACGACCAGACCCGAGCGCATCCGCGCTCTGCCCCGGGCCCCGGTGACCGACCAGGATTCGGCTTTCAGGGCGCCTGCAAGGTCGAGGTGGCGGGTTTGAAACGCGGGAAACAGACCGACGATAAGCGTAGCAATCAGGCAAATCCCAGCGCTCATTGCCATCACACGCCAGTCGATTTCCCCTAGCAGGTACATTGCCACTCCCGAGCGAGCCGGTAACATGAGCACGAGCGCGTGCCGGCACCAGTACGCCACCACGAGTCCGCCGGCCGCCCCGAGCGCTGAAAGGATCAGGCCTTCGGTGAGAAGTTGCTTCGACAAACGGGCGCGGCTCGCTCCAATGGCGAGTCGAACGGTCATTTCATGCCGGCGGGCAAACGACCGCACCAGCAGAAGATTGCCGACATTCGCGCAGGCGATGAGCAGCACAAACGCCACCACCGCGACCATAATCTCAAGGGTCGGCAAAAGAGTGCCTGCATTGTTGAATGGAGTTTGCCACAAGGGCCACAGTTCAATGCTCCGGCCGCGGTTCGCCGCCGGGTAGTTAGTCTCCAATCGCTTTCCAATTGCCGAGACTTCTTCCTGTGCTTGCCTCCGGCTGACGCCCGGCTTGAGTCGCACATAAGCTTCAATCCATCGCGCGCTGCGGTCCTCGAGTTTGTATCCTCCGCTCTCGAAGTTTTCCTCCATGGAGGCAGGGACCCAGAACTGCATCGCCCAGCCTACGAAAGTTCCATAAAACCCTTCGGGCGTGACGCCGATGATGGTGTGCGGCACGTTATTCAACCGCTGCATCTTTCCGACGATTTGCGGATCGCCTTTGAAGCGATCGCGCCAGAGCTGAAAGCTGATGACTACGACAGGATGCGCGTCATTTCCTACATCTTCGTCCGGTTCGAAGCCACGCCCAAGAATGGGGTGAACTCCGATAGCGTCGAAATAGTTCGCTGAGACGATGCTCCCCCGCGCCACTTCGGCGTGGTCTCCAACGCTCAGCGTGCTGCCGGTAATCTTGCTTACAAAGGATTCATCACAGAGCGTGCAACTCCGCCGCAAATCAAGAAAATCCGGCCACGAAAGTCCCGTCGCTCCGCTTTCACCCCGTGATGTTCCCGCCAGGGCGACCAGCCTCTCTTGGTGGGCGACTGCCGGGTAGGGACGGAATAAGATCCCTTCGACCCAACTGAACACAGCGGCGTTGGCGCCGATTCCCAACACAAGGCACAGAATTGACAATACAGAGAAGCCCGGGTTGCGGCACAGTTGCCGGAATCCATAGCGCAAATCCTGAACAAAGTCTTCAATCACGTTGCCGCCGCGGGCGTCTCGACACTGCTGTTCGATCTGCGTCATCCCGCCCAGTGCGAGTAGGGCGGAGTAGCGTGCCTCTTCAGGTGACATGCCTCGCGCAACGTTTTCCTTGATTTGCTGCTCGAGATGATCGCGAAGCTCATTTTTGATTTCCTGATCCGCCTGTTTGGGATGGAAACGTAAGCGTAAACGCAATGGCAGGGTATACAACCATTGTTCGAAGTTCATGCTCAGGCCTCTTTGAGTTTTACTACCGCGGAGATCGCAGCGGAGACGCGGTTCCAGTCGGCCGTCTCTTTTTCGAGTTGCTTGCGCCCGAGCCGCGTCACCGAGTAAAACTTGGCGCGACGGTTGTTTTCGCTCGACCTCCACTGAGCCGTAAGCCAACCCCGTTGTTCCAGCTTGTGCAGAGCGGGGTAGAGTGAGCCGTCGCTCACGCCCAGCACTTCGCTGGAGATTTGTTTCAGACGCTGGCTGATCGCCCAGCCATTAAGCGGCTCCAACGCCAGTATTTTCAGGATGAGCAGATCCAGGGTTCCCTGGACGAGATCGGAAGGCTTGGTCACACAATCTCCTCTCGGTTACCGAGTTAGACTAGACCTGCACCTCTCGGTTAGCAAGGGGTGCACAGAAAAATGGAGGACTCCCTCAAGCATCCGGCTCAATCAGCCGATCTAAGGGTTGGACCCCTTTTATCGGCTATCGCCGCAATCCTGAAACTTGGAGATCCCTCGTGCCATCCCTTGGCCTGGCAATGATCGTAAAAAACGGTGCTGAGACGCTGCAGCGGTGTATTCGCAGCGTCGCCGGAGTGGCCAATCAGATCGTGATCGCCGACACAGGGTCAAGCGATGGAACCCCTCAATTGGCCCGCGAGCTTGGAGCTGAGGTCTTCGATTTCTGCTGGCAAGATGACTTCGCCCAGGCCCGCAATGCAGCCATTCACGCGCTGGCCACGGATTGGGTGCTCATCATAGACGATGATGAGGAACTCGATCCGCGCGCCCGCGAAAGAATTCCCGCCCTTCTGAACCATGCTGACGCGAATGCTGGCGTGAACAATGCCCAGGTGAACAGTGCGAGGATCGGCGGCTATCTCGCAATCTTGAGAAACCATATTCCGGTCAGGTTTGGTTCGGGCGGACACGCGGCGTCCATTCAGTCAAACGATGGCACCATTGCCAGAGCGAAAGGAGCCCAGGCTTATGCGGACTTCGCGATCTGCCGCTTGTTCCGCCGGCATCCCCAAATCTATTACGTTGGCAGAGTGCATGAGCATGTGGAGCCGCGCATTCATGCGCTGAATCTGGAGCTGGCATCCGGCGACTTCGTGATCCATCATTTCGGCCATCTATGTTCAGCGGCCGAATTGCAGTCGAAGAATGAGTTTTACCGCAAACTGGGCCGGCTCAAAGTCAAAGATGTTCCCAATGATCCGGAAGCCTGGGTCGAGTTGGGACTTCAGGAATATGAACAGTTTAAGAACTACTCGGCTGGAATTGAGTGTTTCGAGAAAGCCTTGGCCTTGAATCCTTCCTTCTCTAGCGTCCCTTTACTTTCGCTGGCCAATCTATACATCGAAATCCAGGCCGATGCTCGCGCTCTTGAACTGCTCTCTGGCCGAGTTATGTCCGGGCGAGCGGCGGGCGCGAAGGAACAAATTTGTGGCGACGCGTGCTATAACCTCGGGCGTTTGAAGGAGGCGCGCTCCGCCTACCTTCGCGCCCTCCGTATTCTCCCGGAGGACTCTCGCATCGTCAGCAAACTAGGCTTGACCGAGGTTCGAATGGGGCTGAAAAAGAATGGCCTGGCCCGGCTCATCCGGGCGCTGAACGCAGCTCCTTTTCTCGAGATGCACGATCGCCTGATCAAGGCCTACCTTCTTATGAACCTGATGCCGCAGGCCGCGGAGGCTGCTGAGCGCCTGGCTGTCGAGTATCCGAATCCTGTAATCTTCCTGCGGGCCGCCAGCATTCGCTCCCAGATGAAGCAGTGGAAGGCTGCCCAAGACTTCGTCGCTCGAGGCTTGCAAATATTTCCTCAGAGTCAGGAACTCCTTCAGGCTAAGGCTGAATTAGAGGAACGGAATTGGCGCAGTCAAGATTCAGACTGCGCCACTGCAGCACGCGGACTGGCGCGGCCAGCCGGGCATGGCCCGTCGCAGAACTCGGCTTACTGCACCACCTACTGCACTACCGGTCTCTCGGAAGAAACGAGTTTATCGCGCCCGTAACTTCGCGCTTCCTGGGCTGCCAGGCGCCCAAGAATAGATGACCAGCTTTCTTCGATCGAGCAGGGAGGCGCAACCGGCTCCACTCGAACCAGAGGCAGAGCAGAGCACGAGAGAAGGTCAGCGCCCCGCGGACTGCCTGTCAGTTGTACGTGCCGGTGAAGAATGCGGCGCAGCCATTGTTCCTCTTGAGCCTCAGGCGCGCAGAGCCGCACCGAGTCGCGATTCATCTGATCGTCGTTAAAACAGTCGCTGGCGTCTGCCGGCAACAAATATGCCAGCCCGCCGGTCATCCCCGCTCCCAGGTTACCGCCTGCAGGGCCAAGAATCACCACCACCCCCGCCGTCATATACTCGCAACCGTGCCGGCCCACGCCCTCGATTACAGCCAGCGCCCCGCTGTTGCGCACCGCAAACCGCTCTCCCGCCCGGCCCGCGACGAATAGCTCACCAGAGGTTGCGCCGTAAAGTACAGTGTTTCCCACCAGAACATCTCCGCGCTCAGACGCTCTCCCTTCTCCGGCAATGGCAATGCTTCCACCGCACAGCCCCTTGCCCACATAATCGTTCGCTTCTCCAGTCAGTCGGAAGTTCGCGCCTGAAATCAGGAAAGCTCCAAAGCTCTGTCCGGCCGTGCCGGTGAATTCACAATCAACCCCGCTCATGTCCAGATTGGAAGATTCAGAAGACGATCCAAACGCAAATGAAGACCCGAAGCGGCGCAGGACTTCGCCGCTAAAGTGCGCACCCACGGCTCGATCCTCGTTCGTGATCCTGAAACGATAAGGGTTCGGCGAGAGTGATTCCAGATCGTCCACCACCCGATTCAGTTCAACATGAAGCGCGCTGCTGTCCTCATGAGGACAGGGGAATTGCGCAGGCGCGTCTGCAACCGGCTGCAATAAGGATTGCACACTTTGCTCAGCTTCCGCCGAACGCGCGCGCAACCTGTCAACAGCACCTAAAACTTCATCGATGGATCCTGCTCCGATCTGCGCAAGCAATTGGCGGACGTCGGCCGCGAGGGCGCGGAAAAAGGTTTCCACCATCTCTGGATTCCCCGCAAACCGCGCTCGCAGCGCTTCATCCTGGGTCGCAATGCCCACGGGGCAGGTATTGAGGTGACACTGCCGGGCCATGACGCAGCCGATGGCTAACAGAGCGGCAGTTCCAAAGCCAAATTCCTCAGCCCCCAGCAAAGCCGCGACCACTACATCACGGGCAAATTTCAAGCCGCCATCCACACGCAATCGCACGCGCGCACGCAAGCCAGCCCGCACCAGCGCGGCATGCGCATCGCGCAAACCGATCTCCCATGGCAAGCCTGTGTTCTTAATCGAAGTAAGCGGAGACGCGCCTGTGCCGCCGTCGTGGCCACTGATCGTGATAACGTCGGCGCCGGCTTTCGCCACGCCGGTCGCGATCACGCCGACTCCGGAACTTGAAACCAGCTTTACTCCGATTCGCGCATTCGGATTCACCGCGCGCAGATCATAAATCAACTGTGCCAGGTCTTCGATGCTGTAGATATCGTGGTGCGGCGGCGGCGAGATTAGCGAGGTTCCGGGTATGGCGTGCCGCAGCCGCGCGATGTAGGGCGTCACCTTGATAGACGGTAGTTGGCCGCCCTCGCCCGGCTTCGAACCTTGCGCCATCTTGATCTCGATTTCGTCGGCGTGCACCAGATATTCCGCCGTAACTCCAAATCGCGCGGACGCAACCTGTTTGACACGGTTGTTCGCCTCAGGTCGCTCATAGTAAATACTTGGGTCTTCACCGCCCTCCCCGGTATTGCTCCGCCCTCCCAGGCGATTCATCGCGATGGCCAGAGTCTGGTGTGCCTCGGGAGAAATCGCGCCTAACGACATAGCTTGGGTGCTGAATCGGCTGAGCAGCGAAATCTCGCTCTCAACTTCGTCTAACAACAAAGGCTGCGCGGGCCGGAACTCCAGCAGATCTCGCACCGCAACATTTTTCCTTTCCTCCGTAAGCACGGCTAAAGCCGCCTGATTCGCGGGAGTAGGAGACTTGATGTAGCGATGCATTCGCCTCACAAATTCAGGCGAACTCGCGTGTTGCTCTCCATTACGGCGGAAGCGATACAAGCCGGCATCGCGGAATTCCGCTTCAGAGGCTCCGAAGCCCGCAGCGTGGCAGGTGATGCAGTCCCGCAGCAGATCGTCGAGCGAAATGCCGCCGAGCGCTCGGCCGGCATCTTCAAAAAACTCATCGCATACCTCCGCATCGATGCCGATGGTTTCGAAAATCTGGCTGTTGCGGTAGCTGCTCATGGTCGAGATGCCCATGCGAGCCAGCACTTTGCGCAAACCCTTCTCAATGGCTGCTCGATAGCGCGACACTCCGTCAACGCTTTCGTTGCTATCAGCGCGCGCCGCCAGGCTCATGGCTAAATAAGGATGCACCGCGCTCGCTCCGGCCGCGACCAGCAGAGCCACGTGATGCGTATCGATGACCTGGCCGGTCTCAACCAGCAGCGGTATGTTCCACGCGCCGGCCTCGGTCATGGCGCGCCACGCGGCGGCAACCGCAAGCAGAGCAGGCACTGCGGCCCTCCGATCCTTTACCCTGCGATCGCTCAGAAGAATTGCCCCGGCATTCGTCGCATCCGTAGCTTTCTCACGAATCCTACGCAAAACATCACGAGCCGCATCAACTCCGCCCGCCGCTTCGAAAGTCATGTCGATGCGATGAATCGGGGATAGCTTTTCGGCAATCGCAGCGATTTGCCCTGCATCGATCAACGGAGAACTCAGCTTCGTCCGCTTGCTGAGATATACATCGAGCGACATCACATGGCTTTCGCGCAAGGGATCGATGGGAGGATTCGTAACCTGGGCAAACCGTTGCTTGCAATAATCCCAAAGGGGACGCGGCAGGCTCGACAAAAACGCCGGAGGAGCGTCGTCCCCCATACTCCACAACGGTTCCTGACCCTGCTCGACCAGAGGCTGGAAGAGCATGCGGAACTGATCTTCCGTCCAGCCGAACGCCGCCATCAAACGGTTGGCGTCGACTCTGGTTGGGACGGTTTTGTGTTCTGCCCGAATCCCCGAAGTCGTGGGCTGGCGCTGGTCTGCGCGCACCAGCCCCCCAACTTCGTTCGGCCGGAAAAACGTTCCGCTCGCCGGATCGGCAATCAGCATCTCGCCCGGACCCAGGCGCTGCCGCTCCACGACCTGCTTATCGGAAAGATCCGTAATGCCGACTTCCGAACCTACAATCAGCAATCCATCCGAGGTCAGGGTATAGCGCAGCGGACGCAAGCCGTTGCGGTCCAGCTTGGCGCCGATGAGATGCCCGTCGCTGAAAATCATCGCCGCCGGCCCATCCCAGGGCTCCTGCTCAGGAGCGCTAGCGGCAAGGAACTGCCGCAATCCGGCGTCGAGATGCTCATCGTGCTCCCACGCCGGAGGCATCAGGCGCAAGGCAGATTCGCCGACTCCGGAACCGCTGCGCACCAAGGCTTCCAGAGCGTTATCGAAACTCGCGGAATCGCTCATCCCAGCCTGCAAAAGGCTGGAGTCGCGCGAGAGTCCGAGTTTGCGGCGCAGTTCGGCCCCACGCGCCTGAAACCAGCGACGATTGCTGCTGATGGTATTGATCTCGCCGTTGTGTGCCACAAAGCGAAATGGTTGCGCCAGCCGCCAGCTGGGCTGCGTGTTCGTCGAATACCTCTGATGGAAGATCACAAACGCGCTGGTGAACTCCGGATCATTCAGGTCGCAGTAGAAAGGCGCCAGCTGCTCAGGGGTAAGCAGCCCCTTATAAACAATCGTTCTCGACGATAGCGAACAGTAGTAACCAGAGCCCGGAATCGTCTCAAGTTCCCGGCGCAGCCGGAACAGTTGCAACTCGAAGTCAACTGATTCCAGCTTCGAGCATCCTTCGACCGGCGCAACTAAACATTGCCGGATAATCGGCAGAGATCCGCTCGATCGCGGTCCCAGGATTGAACTATTAGTCGGAACCTCACGCCAGCCCAGAAATGCGAGATTGAACTTCGCGACCGCGCTCTGAATCGCCTCCCGCGCCGAAGATTCCTCGCTACGCTGAAGAAACACCATGCCGACGCCAAACTCTTCGGGCAATTTCATTCCTTCAGCGCGAGCGGCCCTTCGGAAGAAGGTTTTCGGAAGTTGAACCAGCAGTCCCGCGCCATCGCCGCTACGTCCGTCGGCGTCTACGCCGCCACGATGCTCCAGGCGCACCAAAGCGTTCAGGCCGCGCTCGATCACGGCATGAGACGCTGGGCCCCCCAGTTGAGCAATGAAGCCGACGCCACATGCATCATGATCGGCCGCGAATGTGAGGCGACTTTCCCCCATAGTAATTGTCTAATGGGAAATGTCGCCGAAGTACAATCGTCATTTTCAATGCGCCGCATGGATTTTTCTGCACGTCGCGCTAGTAATTTTTGCACAAACATTTGTAACGTTGCCGTAACGTGAAGCGTCGAGATTTCCTTGAGATAGAATGGCGATTCTGGATAGTGTGTCAGTTTGATTGTCATTCCGATTGATTGTCATTCCGAACAAGCGCCCTTTGCGCCGTGAGGAATCTGGGCGAGCCGCGCGACGCAATAATCGCGCGTTTGGCTCGCTTCCCTATCAAGCTTATGCTCTCTGAATCTGCCCGATTAAATGTTTAACCTCGCCTCCATCGAGTCCGCGCTCGGCCGCATTCGGAAATCGATCCACGTCTCCCCCTGCACCCGCTCGGAAACTTTTTCCGACCTCACCGGCAACTCCGTCTATCTCAAACTGGAGAATCGACAGAGAACCGGCGCCTACAAAGAACGGGGCGCACTAAACAAACTGCTTAGCCTCACTCCGGAAGAGCGTTCTCAGGGAGTCATTGCAGCCTCTGCCGGCAACCACGCGCAGGCCGTGGCCTACCACGCCACCAACCTGGGCATTCGGGCGAGAATCGTTATGCCCCTAACGACTCCGCTAATCAAAGTATCGGCAACCCGCGGTTATGGCGGCGAAGTCGTGTTGCACGGAGCAAATTACGATGAGGCCTACGACGAGGCCATGCGTCTCAGTGCGCAGGATCAGCTCACGTTCGTCCATGCGTTCAACGACGATACAGTGATCGCAGGGCAGGGAACTCTCGGCCTGGAATTGCTGGAGCAGCATCCCGATCTTGACGCCGTCATCGTGCCCATCGGCGGAGGCGGGTTGATCGCTGGCATCGGTTGTGCGCTGAAAGAAACGAACGCCCGCATTCAGGTCATCGGAGTTCAACCCGCCCGCCTGCCTTCGGTGAAGCTTGCAGTGTCCGAGGGCAAACCCGTAACTCTGCCCGCAGCCGTGACCATCGCCGATGGCATCGCGGTGCGGCGCGCCGGCGACCGCACGCTTCCGTTGGTTCAGAAATATGTCGACGACATCGTTACGGTTGAGGAGGAAGAGATTGCGAACGCCGTACTGTTACTGCTGGAAAGGGAGAAGATACTGGCCGAAGGCGCGGGCGCGGCGGCGCTGGCCGCCCTGGTCAATCGCCGCATCCCAGCGATTGTCGATTCGACGAGCCGCTCGACCCATCGTGACTCGACCAACCGTAACAAGACCGGAAAGAAAATTGTCGTCATCGTGAGTGGCGGAAATATCGATGTCACCTTGCTGGCTCGCATCATCGAACGCGGCTTGGTGAAAGATGGGCGGCTGGTTCGTCTGCGCGTCCATCTCCCCGATTATCCCGGAGCCCTGCACCGCCTTACCGGAATTCTCGCCCAGCACCGGGCCAACATTGTTGAGACCTCCTACGACCGCGCCTACCACAACGTAAATCTTGGCGATACCGCCATCGACATCACCATGGAAACTCGGGGCCCGGATCACATCGCGGAACTGATCTCAGCCCTCGGCGCCAACGGCTACACTCACGAGAGAATCCTGTAAAAGGCATCTGAAAAAATGACAGCAGCAAGCGCAGGGATGGCCTTTTTGGGATGGCACGACGCCGGCTTTTAAGTGGCGCAGGGCTGGCTTCGGGTGGTCGCGACACTTGTTTTTGGGTGGCGCAGCGTTTCAGCGCTGCGAATTAGGCACTCCTGGCGACCGGCTTCAGCCCCTGAGGTACCTGGCTTAATGCGAACTCCCTTCAAACCATCTGTTGATCCGCGATCACCTCAGCTCGCGGCTTGCTCGCGCACCTCAAGAGCATTCTTGTAATCCCGGCAAAACTGCTCAAAGCTGATCGGTTTGCGGCCAAGAATCTCTTCCACATCTCCCGTGACAGTTGCCGCCTTCCCCTCGCGATAAAGCCACTGCAGATCAATGAGGGCGTCAGCATTCCACTCCGGCACGCCTGCCGCCAGCAGAGCTTCTTTCAACTTCGCCGGCGGAAGATTGATAAAACGAATCTCGCGGCCGATTTCGCGGGAGAGCATCTGAGCGACCTCTGCGTTCGTAATCGCTTTCGGACCAGTCAAGGTGTAGGCCTTGCCAACGTGGCCATCCTCAGTCAGAGTTTTCACCGCGACCGCGGCCACATCCCGAACATCGATCTGGCTGATCCGGCCGTCGCCTTCGCTTCCATAAAATGCGTTCTGCCCGTTAATCGTCTGCGCATTGTAGTTCACAATATTCTGCATAAACCCGTTCGGTCGCAGAAAGGTATAGGGCACGCCAGACGATTGGATGTAATCCTCCGATTCTGCATGCTGCCGCGTAAATATCGCTTCTCGGCCGCCCATCGCCGAAAGCTTTACCAATTGCCGCACGTCCGACTGCTTAATCACGTCCGTCGCCTTGCGCTCGAGCGCGGGAAGTTCCGCGGTCGGAGGTCCCACGAGAAATACTCGATCCACTCCCTTAAGGGCTGCCCGCAGAGTTTCCGGTTGGTTGTAGTCAAGGGTGACGATTTCGACTCCCGCAGGCGCGGCCGCCTTACCTGCCGACTGGAAAGCGGCCCGTACCCGAGCCTTGGTTTGGACGATTTGCTTGAGCACCTCTTTGCCGACGTTACCGCTTGCACCCGTAATCAGAATCACAACAGCCTCCATAGGTCTTACTTAATTGTTCGATCATTGTTTGTTCGATCACTAATTGTCTCGATGCGCACCGAGATGAGTTATCTTCCGAGTAGTTCTCCCGGTATTGTAAGGGGAACCGCCTAAGCGTTTGTCACAGCCCACGACGTCCGTTCGGCCGGCGGGGTCACCGTGGCCCAACGCTCGGCAATTTTGTTTCCCTCAAAACGCCACAGCACGAATCCTTGAAACTGCATTTTTTTGCCGGACGCATCAGTCCACCGCCAAACATTGCGGCACATCACCTTGTCGCCCTCGGCGATGATGTCTTCAATCGTCAAGTGCAGATCCGGCATGGTCTTGTACATGCCGATCATCATCTGCTCGTCGCCGTCGACATCTGTGGGCTTTCCACCTGGGCCATCATGGTCATAGAAGTCTGGCGTCATGTTCTTGCGGATTACGGCGGCCTTGCGCTTGTTGGCGAAATCCTCGAAGTGGTCTCGCACAAGTTGCTTCATTTGTTCGATGGACAGATTCGTAGCCATGTTCGCTCCTGAAGTTAAGGACAACCTTTCGGGGATTGCGTTGCTGACTCCGACAAAAACGTCGGGGCCATCGCTCACGCGTCACGCCACGAACGCTCGGCATCTCTTAACTTGAATTTGGCAGACCCTCCCCGAGCAAACCCTTTAAGATCGCCCGAAGATGCAAGGCCGCGCAATCAATATAGGGGAAATCGGTATTCGTTTCATTGAAGAGCAGGGCAAGATCGGTTCCCGCCAGAATGACAGCGTCGACTCCATCGCGCTTCACAATCGTGTGCGCCAGAGCTGTAAGCGCCCGATGTTTTTCTTCCGATGCTTTGCCCGTTCGGGCCAGCTCTACATACGTCATGTGAATGTTGTCCAGCTCTTGCGGTCGCCACTGGACAATTTCAACCTCCCTCAACTCACCGAAAAGCCCCGACTCCATTACGAAGCGAGTGCCAAAAACTGCCACTCGCCGAGCCGCTCGCGCCGCCAGCTCCTGGGCCAGCGGCTCGAAGATATTGAACACAGGCAACGGAGAGGTCGCGATAAGCTCCCGCACGCAAAAGTGCGCGGTGACCGCCGGAATGGCCGCGACCTCGGCCCCAGCAGCCTTCAACCGGCGAATGTAACCATTCAAGTATTCGGCCAATCCGTTGCGATCATTTGCCTGTACATACTCAAAAACCCGCGGTGTCTCCGCATGGGCAATTACCATGTCGAGCGTGCGGCCGCATGCCTCGTGCGCCTCGGCGAGTGTCTGGTAATAGTGAACAGTGGCTCCAACTCCCAGCCCGCCCACCAAACCTAAGCAGCGACTCCTATTCATGGTAGGTCCATTGAATTCTTTCGAGCCAGAATAAGCAGGGCTTCAGCCATCGTACCCGTCGAGGGTTATGGGATCGGTTCATAACTACCCTCCGCAGTGCAAAACCAGTTGCTTCGAAACGGCATAGGCGTATCCTTTATGGGGCCGCGTATGTGTACTTTACAAGCCAGCTCAATGCCCCAAAAAGGTTGCTGCGTGATAATTATCACCCCGCCGGGTGCTCCACGTCCTTGCAGGTGGCCGCAAGGCGAGCACAATGAATGTGGTGATTCACTGATGTACCTACGGAGGTAGGATTATGACTTTTGGCACTCTGACCTCGCCTGGAATCAAGGCTCCGGGCGATTACATTGAAGATGTGATGACCAGTGTGAAAGCGAAAAACCCCGCCGAACCTGAGTTCCATCAGGCGGTACGGGAGGTGTTTGATTCACTGCGGTTAGTTTTGGCCAAGCATCCCGAGTATCAATCTAATCGGATCCTTGACCGGATCGTGGAGCCGGAGCGCGTGCTGATGTTCCGGGTGCCCTGGACCGACGATCAGGGAAATGTTCAAGTGAACCGCGGCTTCCGCATCGAGATGAACAGCGCCATCGGTCCTTATAAAGGCGGGCTGCGCTTCCATCCCTCGGTAAATCTCGGCATTCTGAAATTCCTGGCTTTCGAACAGGTCTTCAAGAATTCGCTCACCACGCTTCCTATGGGCGGCGGCAAGGGTGGTTCGGATTTCGATCCGAAAGGGAAGAGCGACAACGAAGTGATGCGCTTCTGCCAGAGCTTTATGACCGAACTGCAGCGCCACATCGGCCCGGATACGGACGTTCCTGCCGGCGACATCGGCGTGGGCGGACGCGAAATCGGATATCTCTTCGGCCAATACAAGCGCCTGCGCAACGAATTCACCGGCGTGCTTACCGGTAAAGGCCTCAATTGGGGCGGATCTCTAATTCGTCCAGAGGCGACCGGCTACGGCTGCGTCTATTTCGCCGAGGAAATGTTGAAGAGCCGCAAAGACTCGCTCGATGGCAAGCTCTGCCTGGTTTCCGGCAGCGGCAATGTTTCGCAATACACCATCGAGAAACTGCTCGACTTCGGCGCCAAGCCGCTCACTGTCTCCGATTCAAACGGCGTGATCTACGATCCCGACGGCATTGATCGCGAGAAGCTGGCTTATGTGCTGGAGCTGAAGAACGTGAAGCGCGGGCGCATCCGCGATTATTCCGACCGCTACAAGAAGGCAATCTTCATGCCTACCGACATGAAGCTCGAGCACCATCCGCTGTGGAACATCAAAGCGGATTGCGCCTTCCCCAGCGCCACGCAAAACGAAATCACCGCGAAAGATGCGGCGAACCTGATCAAGAATGGCATCAAGCTGGTGGCCGAAGGAGCCAACATGCCTAGCACGCTGGAGGCAACCAAGCTGTTTCTGGATGCCAAGATTCTCTACGGTCCGGCGAAGGCGGCGAATGCAGGCGGCGTGGCCACGTCAGGCCTCGAAATGTCACAGAACAGCGCGCGCATTTCCTGGACCCGCGAAGAAGTGGATGACAAGCTGCACAAAATCATGACCTCCATCCACCGCAACTGCTTCGAGACAGCTGATAAGTACGGCACTCCCGGCAATCTGGTAAACGGGGCCAACATCGCCGGCTTCTTAAAAGTCGCCGATGCGATGCTGGATCAAGGACTTGTCTAGTTAGTTGGATTTGTAGAATTGAAATGAACTGGGTGCCCCATCCTTGCCGCGTTCTTTGCGGCAAGGATGGGGATTTTGACTTTCGGTGTGACGAATAAGAATTAAGTCAAAATCCCCCTGTCGCAAAGACCTCGAGGAGGCTGAGGCCCCTGATCTCTTGAAGTAGGATTATCCATTGATGTCCACCCGCCCCATCGCCGAGCCCCTTCTCGACGCCGAGGCACGCCTCGAGGGCTTCGACAACCTGATGCCTTTCAAGGTCCAGAACATCCTTCTGGTCTCCAGCCTCTACGACTCCTTCATTCTCCGCGAAGATGGCCGCCTCAATGAGCTTCTTATCGACGAATCGCTCGACCTGAATCTGCAACATATTCCAGGCATTACCCATGTATCAAGCTGCGCGGAAGCGCTCGCACTTGCCCGTTCGCAGCCGCGCTTCAATTTGATCGTCACCAACCTGGCGGTCGGCGACATGACCGCTGCGGAGCTTGCCCGCGAAGTCAAGAGTGCCGGGCTCGACGTCCCCGTAGTCGTGCTGGCTTACGATTATCGTTCAGTTAAAAATTTCATCAGCCGCAACCCCGTCACCGATATCGAACGAATTTTCCTTTGGCAAGGTAACGCGCGCATCCTCATCGCCATCGTCAAGTACATTGAAGACAAACGCAACGTCCTGCACGACACGCGCGCCATGGGAGTGCCGGTCCTGCTCGTCGTCGAGGACAACATCCGTTATTACTCTTCGTTCTTGCCGGTGATCTACACCGAGCTGATCAAGCAGTCACGGCGTGTGATCCAGGAAGGTATCAACGTCGCCCACAAGCTTGTGCGCATGCAGGCCCGGCCGAAAATTCTGCTGAGTTCGAACTTTGAAGAAGCCGCCCAGTTAGTCCAGGAGTATCGCGACTACCTGTTCGCGTTGGTCTCAGACGTGGAGTTTCCATGGGAAGGAAAACTCAGTCCCGAGGCGGGTTTTGAACTCGCCCGCCTGATGCGGGCGCTCGTGCCGGATGTCCCGGTCGTCCTGCAGACCAGCCGCACCGAGTTTCGTCCCCGCGCGCTTGCCGCTGGATATTCATTCTTGCGCAAGCGTTCGCCCACCTTGCTGAAGGATCTGCGGCGCATCCTCACCGAGCAATTTGGTTTTGGCGATTTTGTTTTTCGTCTGCCCGACCAGAGAGAGGTCGGCCGAGCCAAGGACTTGAATGAACTCGAAGAGCAACTGCAGACGGTTCCCTCGGACAGCATCACTTTCCATGCCCAGAGCAATCATTTCTCCCACTGGCTTATGGCTCGAACCGAATTCGCTTTGGCCGCCAAGTTGCGCCCGCGGAAGGTCTCAGACTTTGCCAGCCCCGAACACTTGCGGCAGGATTTGATCGAATCCATCAACGACTACCGTCGCGAGCAAAGTGAACTGGTTATCGGCGATTTCAATGCCGATACCTTCAAACCCTCAGAGTCGCATTTCCTGCGCATTGGCTCCGGATCGCTGGGAGGCAAAGCCCGCGGCCTGGCCTTCGTCCGCCATCTCTTGCGCACACACCGCATCACGCGCCGCTTTCCCCGCATCCGCATCGCGGTCCCGCCCGCATTGGTCATCGCAACCGATGCCTTCGACCAATTCGTTACGGAGAACAACCTGCTCGATTTCGCTCTGCAGTGCGAGGACGACGCCGAGATTCTGCAAAAATTCCTGGCCGCCTCGCTCTCTGAAAAATTGCATGAAGAATTGAAAGTGTTTCTCGCCGAGGTCGACTACCCGCTCGCCGTGCGTTCCTCGAGTCTGCTCGAAGATTCTCAATACCAGCCCTTCACCGGAGTCTATGAAACTTTCATGCTGGGCAATCAATCAGCAGATCCTGACGTGCGGCTTGCGGAATTAACAGACGCCATCAAGCGTGTCTACGCCTCCACCTTCAGCCGCCACGCCAAGGCCTATGTCCGCGCAACTCCCTACCGCCTTGAAGAAGAAAAGATGGCGGTAATCGTTCAGCAACTCGTCGGCACCGCGTACGGCCAGCGCTTCTATCCGGATTTCTCCGGCGTAGTGCGCTCGCACAATTTCTATCCCGTGCCGCCGATGACGTTTGCCGATGGAATCGCTGCCGTTGCGCTGGGACTCGGCCGGGCCGTGGTTGATGGCGGAAAGTGCCTCACCTTCTGCCCGCGCTATCCGCAGAATCTGCTGCAGTTCTCTTCGGTCGACGACATCCTCGCGAACACGCAAACCGAGTTCTGGGCCCTCGCACTAAACGGCGTGCCCCAAGGCCGTCCCGGCCACCTGCACGAGATGCGCTTCGGTCTCGATGCCGCCGAAGCCGACGGAACGCTGCCCGCCGTCGGTTCCACCTATTCAGTTGATAACCAGGCAGTTTATGACGGCGTGAGCCGGCCCGGAGTCCGCATCGTAAGCTTCGCGCCTATGCTCAAGCACGGAATGTTTCCGCTGCCCATGATTCTCGAGACCCTGGTGAAGGCCGGCGAAGACGCTCTCGGCCTTCCCGTTGAAATCGAGTTTGCAGTTCGCCTGCCTCGGCTATCCGGCGAGGCGGCGGAATTTGGATTCCTGCAAGTCCGTCCGCTCACTCTCTCGCGCGACCATCAGGACTTATCTGTTGCCAGCGTCGATCCGCGTCAATTGCTTTGCCAGAGCAACAAGGTTCTGGGCAACGGACGCATCGAAAATCTGCACGACGTCGTGGTCGTCGATTCGCAGCGCTTCGAGCGCAACCGCAGCCAGGAAGTAGCCAGGGCCGTCGCACGTTTCAATGGCCTGCTTAGCGCCGAGAACCGGCCCTATTTGTTAATCGGCGTGGGTCGCTGGGGATCAAACGATCCCTGGCTCGGCATCCCCGTGGAGTGGGACGAAATCTCCGGTGCGCGTGCGATCGTCGAGGCCGGCTTCCGCGACTTTCGCGTCATGCCGTCGCAGGGCAGCCACTTCTTCCAGAATCTCACCGCATTTCAAATCGGCTACTTTACGGTCAATCCGGACGCAGGAGAAGGTTCGATCGATTGGGAGTGGCTGAATGATCAACCTCCAGTGGATGAAGACGGATGCGTCCGCCACTTGCATTTCGATATGCCCTTGCGAGTGATTATGAACAGTCGCACTAGCCAGGGCGTCATCTTCAAGCCTGAAGTGGAACGACCCGAAGCAGTCTGAGTTTTTCACTAGATTGGCTGCCGCCAGGTGCAGTGCTTCGGAAACGCTCGGCCTGGACCACCCCCTCGCCCCGAACTGCATCTAGCTGGTAAAGTGGGGAAAGAAGCTCTTTGCGCTTGTGACGCGATGGAATTCATCCTGTAACAAGGGGGGAAACTGGCCGCAGAATCGCGGACGACTCGTTGAATCCCGGCCTTTTCCAAGGCCGGCATATTGGCGGGATTGCGGAGTCTGTTTGCGGAGAATGAACGGCCAG
Organism: uncultured Acidobacteriota bacterium; assembly: GCA_963717205.1. Lineage (GTDB taxonomy): Bacteria > Acidobacteriota > Terriglobia > Terriglobales > Acidobacteriaceae > Sulfotelmatobacter. The sequence goes on from CAVQVP010000007.1 coordinate 1,011,479, forward strand.
CGGTGGACGGCCAAACGTCGCCCCGGCGGCATCTCAATCAACTGGACTTGGAGCCATCATCGATTTGAAACTGAGCTATTCAGCGTGTGTGGGCGTACTGATCGAGTCGATGTTATTTTCTGCGGCTTTTTGCGCAGCTCAAAGCGCCCCGCAGACTCAACCGTCGGACCGTGCCCAATCCGCGCAAGCGCCCACGACCAGTTCTTCGGGGCAGAGTAAACCCGAAGAGCAACCGTCTGCCCAGAGTAATTCTCAGGATCCAAGCAGCCCGGTCCAAGATACAAAACAAGACACAAAGAAGAGCAAAGACGACAGGATGTTTTACGTGATGCCGAACTATTTGACGGTAGATACTCAATCACAAGTCAAGCCAATCTCCTGGAAAGAGAAGTTCGCCATCTCAGCCAAGGGTTCCTTCGACCCTTATGAATTCACAATTGTCGGAGTTGTCGCTGGCATCCGGCAAGCGGAGAATTCCTATCCTGCGTTCGGACAGGGAGCGGAGGGATACGCGAAGCGGTATGGAGCGGCTTTCGCCGATCAGGTGGATGGCAATGTCATGGTGGGCGGCGTTTTCCCCACGTTCCTAAAAATCGATCCACGCTATTTTCGATTGGGCAGGGGCTCGTTCTTGAGCCGCTTTGGTTATGCCTTCGACCGTATTTTCATCGCTCGAAGAGACTCGGGGGGCCGCATGTTCAACATTCCCGAGTTCGCGGGCAATGCCACGGCGATTGCTATTTCCAACGTCTATTATCCTGCATCGGATCGCAGTTTTTCGTCGACTTTCTTAGGCTGGGGTACGCAAATGAGTATCGACGCCTTCGGGAATGAACTCAAGGAGTTTTGGCCCGATATTCATCACTATTTGCAGAAAAGACACGAACACCACCTGGAGAAACAGCAGCAGAAAGCATCCGACTAGCGTTCGAATCGGGATTCCAAACCTGCTTTTCTGCCGCAGGTGCATCCAAACGCGGGCTCAAGCAATCCAAGTGTGGATAACTGTCAGGAATCGTCTGGAAACACAGCAGATAGAACCCAAACGGGAAAATATGGACGTGGGGGAGATTTGATAGCGATTCGATTATTTTGCATGGCGGTAGTGCTGGCCGGGATGTTGGCACCGGCGCCTGTTCAAGCTCAAGAGCCAGCGAGCACACAAGAACCATCCAGAGAAGGAATGGTATCGTCGGAGCTGGTTGATGTTTCGCTGACCACTAAGATTGCGCTGACCGATGTTTCGCGAAACGATGTTTCGCAAAGCGATGTTTCGCAACGCCAGGACCCACAGCAAACCACAACCACGGGTGGAAAGTCATCTTTGCCCGACGCACCGTCCCAGACGGTCCCACCTTCAACTCCAAATACCCCCACTGAAGAGTATGGAAAACAGAACAAGAGAATTCTGTGGATCGTTCCCAACTACCGCGCCGTCAGTGCCAACACCCATCTGCCCCCATTGGATTTCAAGGGTGAACTGTGGCTGGCGACCCAGGATACGTTCGACTACTCCGATTTCATTTTCGTGGGAGCGCTCGCGGGAATTAACATGGCCGGCAAGTCGCAGCCGACCTTTGGGCAAGGCGCTGAGGGCTATGGCAAATACTACTGGCACGTCTTTGTCGACGGCGCCATTGAGAACTACATGACGGAAGCGATCATCCCAGTGGCGACGAAAGAAGACCCGAGGTATTACACCATGGGCAAAGGCGGATTCGTTAAGCGGACCGGTTATGCGGTAAGTCGGCTGTTCATCACCAGGACCAACTCGGGAAAGAGCACCTTCAATCTGTCGGAGGTCGTGGGAGCCGGAGCGGCTGCGGGCATCGGCAATGCGTATTACCCGGCACAGGACAACCAGTGGGTGAAAACGTACCAACGTTGGGGAACCCAGGTGGGCTTGGACGGCTTGTTCAATGTGCTAAAAGAGTTCTGGCCCGACATCAACCAGGCAGTATTTCACGGAAAATACTAATTCCGTTTTAGCATTCCAGCCGGCGCCCGGATCGCAAACTTCATCGTCAAGCTTATCTCCCGAGGAAAAAGCACGTCAGGACACGCGTAACGACTAGAGACGATGTCGCGGCACTGGGATTCCTATTCGCCCTGGGAAAGTTTTCCGCACGGACAACCAGTGGGCAAGGTACTGTAGAATCAACCAGCAAAACTTCAAAACGGCGAGGAACACATGTCGGAACCGACTTACGAAGAACTCAAAGCCCGCTTATCCCAGTTGGAAAAAGAAGTCGAGACCAAAAAGCGCAGCGGTGACCTGATTTTTAAGGTCGGTGAGAAAGGCGGCGTCAGTGTCTACGGCCTCGGCCGCTTCCCCGTCACGCTGTATTACGAGCAATGGAACCGACTGCTCGGCGCGACCGAGGATCTGAAGAAGTTCCTGGAAGAAAACAAATCCAAGCTCAAACTGAAGGAGCAAGGCTGACAAGCCCGTCATCCCGGTAACCCTGTCGTAGAAACGTCGCTTGCAACCTCTTCGGTCTGCCAGCATCGAAGCAGGTAACTACAATTCATGCTCCCTCAATAAATTCAGGGTGCGGCGTGCACGTCACGCGATATAATAAAAAGACTGTGCCCAAATACTCCATCGTCGTCCCGCTACACAACGAGCAGGAGAACGTCACCGACCTCTACGACCGTTTGAAAGTGGTGATGGAAGCGGCCGGCGAGACGTTCGAGATCGTGCTGGTGGACGATGGCTCGAGCGACCACACGTTCGCCATGCTGCGCGAGATTGCGGCCGTTGATAGCCGCGTCACCGTGGTCAAGCTGCGCCGCAACTTCGGCCAGACCGCAGGCCTAGCCGCCGGTTTCGACCATGCCCGCGGCGAATACATCATCGCCATGGACGGCGATTTGCAACACGATCCCGCTGACATCCCAATGTTTCTGGAGAAAATTGCGGCTGGTTACGACATCGTCAGCGGCTGGCGCAAAGTTCGCGTGGATAATTTCTGGATGCGCCGCATCCCCTCCCGCACGGCGAATTGGCTGATGGCCAAGTTGAGCGGCGTGGACATTCACGATTTCGGCACCACCTTCAAAGCCTATCGCCGCGAAATTCTCGAACAGGTTCCACTCTATGGCGAACTGCACCGCTTTATCCCGGCGCTCGCCTCCTGGTATGGCGCCTCCATCTGCGAAGTGGCCATCCGCAACGTAAACCGCGAACGCGGCGTCTCGCACTACGGCATCTCGCGCACCTTCCGCGTTTTCTTCGATCTCATCACCATTCGGTTCCTGCTTCGCTATCTTTCCCGCCCTTTGCACTTCTTCGGAACATTCGGTCTGCTCAGCATGTTCAGCGGCAGCGCCATCGTAGCCTGGCTTGGCGCGGAAAAGTTCCTGCGTAATGTTCCTGTAATGGCTTTGCACGGACCAATGATGATGCTCGCCCTCGGCCTGCTTCTCGGTGGATTAAACCTGCTAGCCATCGGCCTCCTCGGCGAGATGCAAGTCCGTCATTACCACGAACCTCGCCACCGTGCCCCCTACTCGGTCGATCGTGTCCTCCGCGCGCAAAACGAAGAGCACAGCGTCTCCGAGTAAATTCTCTGAGAATCGCTTTGAGAAACGCGTCTTCGCTTTCCACAGAACAATTCTCCTGCGTTGTGACATTCGACCTTTCCTTCACAACCGCTTGTTGCCTACTCTTGCTCGCGTAGGTACGGATGTGCGGTCGCTTCAGGGGTGGGCTGCGTAACGATTCGATGTAACTAGTCCCAGAAAGACGACTGCGCAGCCTGGGGACCACCCATGTCTCACTCCTATATGTCCGGTCTTGTGCATTGTGTTTTCTCGACAAAGGAGCGCCGCAATGCAATCGCACCCGAGAAACTCACAAAACTCTGGTCGTATCTTGGAGGCATCGCCCGAAACAACGGATTCAAGGTCATTGCCATTGGAGGAACGGAGAACCATGTGCACCTTCTCTTATCGCTCCCGGCAACCATGCCGCTGGTCAAAGCGATGCAATTGCTGAAGGGCGGTTCTTCCAAGTGGATGAATGACACAGGTGACGGCAATTTTGCGTGGCAAGAAGGCTACGGTGCTTTCACCGTGGGAATCTCCCCCGCAGGCCAGGCTCGGACGTTAGACCCGTGGCCCCTCCAGGAAATCGGACCCCCTCCCACACTCGCTTGACTTTCCCGCCTTCCGGAGTATCGTTATTGCGTCCAACCTCATCCACGCCGGATTGAGGTCGAACCGAGGCGGCGGCTTGAATCACGGGGGCGCCGCGCTTTACCCGCAAACCATCCCTAACCAAGGAGGCCTCTCATGGCCGCGAATCCTGTCTCCATCTCAGATTTAAGTCTGGAAACGGTTAAGAGTCCCGAGGAAGTTATCGTTCACTGCTCCGGCAAAATCATCTCCAGCACCTCCGGCCAGCTGCAGACATTGGTCCGCAGTCTTATCCCGGAAACAAAATGTGTGGTCATCGATTTAACCGACGTCAGCTACCTCGATAGTTCCGGCCTGGGCGCTATCGTCGGCCTCTACGTCACCGCGAAACGCCAGAACTGTCGGCTGAAACTCATCAACCTCAACCAGCGCCTGCAGCAACTATTCCGGCTGACAAAACTGGCCTCGATATTCGAGGGCCATGAAGAATTCCTTGGGCATACCCCCGATTAATATTTCGCGAACACTGCATCTCGGAATAGTTCGGTCATATGGCCCCATGTGGGGACAGCCGCCCTCGGCTGTCCTTCGAGCGCAGCTCGAACGGTTTTCTCTTCTTGCCTTCAGCCCCACTTTGCCGCCGGTTGTCCGTCGCGCAGCCACACAATAAAATCCGTCATCGGAGGAACTCCGTTCAGTTCGCGCAAACGCGTGGCGTTCTGTCCCCGATGGTAGTGACTGTGCATGGCCGCCTGTGTGAGGGCCTGATGCACGTTGATTTTCAACGCAGGCTTAAACCACGGAACTTCAATCAGCTGTTCCATGCGATCCGCGTCGGTCTTCTTCAATAGCGAGGCCATCTCTTCGAGACCCTGCCTTCCGTAGTTTTTCAAGTCCGCCATGGTGGGAAAATCCTCCAGCTTTTTGAATGCAAACTCGGACCGCTGCGGGCTGGTGATCCACAAGAAGCCATGCTGCACCAGATGAATATGCAGCAGCCGCTCGCGGATCGCCTTATCCGCAAGCGCTGCGGGATGCGCCTCGAACGCGCGCCAGTGCTCGGCATCGGCCCACTCCTGATGCGCGTAAAGTTCATCAAGGTATGAGATCATCGGTTCCTCCCTTTGATTCTTTCCGCGAGTCTACCGCAGGTTGCGCATTCAGCCGCGCGCCCTCACGGCGTATAATGTGCCGTTTGGCTTCTCAGGAGCGTCATCATGCCCCAAACCACACAACACGAATTGCAACTCGCGCGCCGCATGTCGCGGCTCGGCACCGAAACCGCCTTTGAGGTTCTGAACAAAGCGCGCGCCCTTGAACGCCAGGGCAGAAGCATCATTCATCTCGAAATCGGCGAGCCCGATTTCGACACTCCCGCCAACGTGGTCGAAGCCGCCGTCGATGCCCTCCACAAAGGCTGGACCCATTACGGCCCCTCCGCCGGTCTCCCTGATCTTCGTCAAACCATCGCGGACTATGTGAGTCGTACCAGGGGAGTGAAAGTCACGCCTGAAGAAGTGGTGGTCGTGCCAGGAGGTAAGCCAATCATTTTCTTCACAATCCTTACCTTAATCGATGAAGAAGATGAGGTCATCTATCCGAATCCTGGCTTCCCGATTTACGAGTCGATGATCCAATATGTCGGAGGCAAAGCCGTTCCCATCCACCTGCGAGAGGACCGCGATTTTTCCCTCGATGTAAGCGAACTAGCCGCTCTGATCACCGACCGCACCAAGCTCATCATTCTGAATTCGCCGCATAACCCCACCGGCGGCGTCATGCAGCGCAAGGACACTGAGCAGGTTGCAAAAATCATTGGGGACCGGAACATCCTCGTGCTTTCGGATGAGATCTACAGCCGTCTTCTTTTCGAAGGCGAACATTTCTCTATCATGTCCGTTCCCGGCATGCAGGAGCGCACCATCCTGCTCGACGGTTTCTCGAAAACCTACGCCATGACCGGATGGCGCATGGGTTATGGCGTAATGCGCGCGGACCTGGCAACACACATCACGCGCCTGATGACGAACTCCAATTCCTGCACCGCCAGCTTTACCCAAATCGCAGGTATCGAAGCCCTGCGTGGCGACCAGAGTTCGGTTGATCACATGTGTTCTGAGTTCAAGCGGCGGCGCGATGTCTTCGTCGCTGGCTTGAATAAGATCAAAGGCTTTTCCTGCCGCATGCCCAAGGGTGCGTTCTACGTTTTTCCGAACATTACGAAGACAGGATGGAAGTCGAAGCCGCTGGCCGACGCTCTGCTTGAGCAGGCTGGAGTGGCCGCGCTCTCCGGCACAGCATTCGGCGCCTTCGGCGAAGGCTACCTGCGCTTCAGCGTCGCCAACTCTTTAGAGAACCTGGAGCAAGCTCTCGAGCGTATCGACCAGTGGACGAAGCAGAATCTCTAAAAACCAGCTCATAAATGGGTTCGGGAAGGGCACGACGTTCCAGTCGTGCCGTCCGGAGCCAATAAAGACGAGGGCTTTAGCCCCAGAGGGACCTCGACTTGCTGCTCCGGACTATTTATGAGATGGCTAGATGGCTTCTAAATATTCTGCACGGGGTGAACGAACATGTCGTCCGCGGAGTTGGCAAATCCCGCGGCTGGTTCCTTCGAGGGAGTGAATCCCATCCTGCGCGTACAAGATCTTTCGGAAAGCCTCGACTACTACACGCGAGTACTCGGCTTCGCAATCGATTGGCAAGGGCCGTATTTTGCCTCAGTATCGCGCGGGAAATGCCACATCTTCTTGAGCTATGGCGACCAGGGACAGCCCGGTGCCTGGGTTTGGATCGGCGTCGAAAATGCCGATGCTCTGTTTGAAGAATATCAGCGCATGGGCGCAAGAGTCCGGCACAATCCAACGAATTATCCCTGGGCTTATGAAATGCAAGTAGAAGATCTCGACGGCAATGTGCTACGCCTCGGCTCGGACTCAAAGAAGAATGAACCTACGGGAGAATGGCTTGATATGATTGGCCAGCGCTGGGTGTCGTCGCCCGAGGGCGATTGGAAGCGCTCAGAATGATCTCTGTCCCCTTAGCAGTTATCGAAATAACGTCGCGCGTCAGTCCACCTCAATCCGCATATTCGCCGCAACAGAATTCTCAAGTTCCTGTTTCACTCCTCTTGTTTTTCCGGAAATGGAACTGTTTACGAATCGCGAACAATCCACAGCCGAACATCTTGACTCCGTCTTTCCGTGTATAGAATTGCGCGATTCCGGGGTCTCAATATCCAACCCGGTCCGAAAGGATGGGAGTTCAATGCTATCGAAAAAATTAGGAAGTCTGTTCGCGCTAGCCATTGTGCCAACCCTTGCGCAGGTACCAAACAGCCCAGCATCTCCGCAAACTGCATCCGTCATTTCGCCCCGTCAGCATGCCCCCAGACGAGTTGCCGGCCTTCGACCCGATCGCGTGATCGATAACGTCACGGTTTCCGACAGCACCAACTGGAGCGGCTACGCCGTCACTGGCTCCTCGTTTACCCACGCCGCAGGCTCGTGGATCGTCCCCACCGTTAACTGCTCGAAGACCCCAAATACGTACTCCTCATTTTGGGTGGGCATCGACGGATGGACTTCCAGCACCGTGGAACAAACTGGAACCGATTCCGATTGCAACGGCTCCAGTCCCTCGTACTACGCCTGGTACGAGTTTTATCCCAATCCCTCCTTCCTCATCTCCAGCGTCCCAATGTCACCGGGCAATAAGGTGTCGGCCGCGGTGACTTACAACGGCACGGAGTTCACCATCATCATCACAAACGAAACTACGGGAAAGTCCTTCAGCAAGAGTTCCAGGGTCCGCGGGGCGAAACGTTCCTCGGCCGAGTGGATCGCCGAAGCACCCTGCTGCACCAACGCCGGCGGTATCCTGCCCCTCGCCGATTTCGGCGTAGTCGATTTCGGTGACGATTACACCGGTATCAGCAGCACCAACGACGCCACTGACTCCTCGATCACGGGACCGATCGGCAGCTTCGGCAACGCCGTCAACGAAGCGATCATGGTCAACGGCAGCACCGGCGCGGATGAAGCTGTCCCATCTTCACTTACGACGGACGGATCCAGCTTCACTGTGACCTGGGACTCTGAATAGAAACTCAGAATAGAGACTCTGAATAAAACAGGAAGGGCGGCAAGTAGCGCTGCCCTTCAACGTTAAAATTCCGCCCAATACGCCTCCGTTGTCGCTGTTATCAACCCTGTCGCTCCTTTATCGCCGATTCGTTCACGCAACTACGGATTTTGCGGTACTATCGCCGTGATTGACACGCACAAAGACAAAAGCAAAGAAAAAATCGAAAACTCCGCAGCCCAGCCGCCCGCACATGCCGGGCTACGGTTTGCCGGAAGGCAGTAAGGGTCTGCTCCCCTGGAGCTGGGCCGAGCAACGCCTCAAGAAATCGCACAATTACTGGATCACCACTGCCAAGCCCGACACTTCGCCTCACACCATGGTCGTCTGGGGCCTCTGGCAGGACGGCCGCTTCCTGTTCAGCACCGGCAGCAAGTCGCGTAAGTCACGCAATCTCGCGCAAAATCAAAACTGCATCGTGTGCACTGAGCACGCCAACGAAGCCGTCATCGTCGAAGGCGAGGCAGAAATCGCCGATGTCGCCGCCCGCCGCAAGTTCTTGCCCACCTATGAGCGCAAGTACAAGTTTGACATGGGATCAATGAAAGACGACATCCTCTCCATGAAAGAACCCATCTTCGCCGTGCGCCCGCGCGTCGTCTTCGGCCTCTGGGAGAAATACTTCATGACCAAGACAACCCGCTGGAAGTTCGATTAAGTCGAGGTACAGGTACGCTCTTCTTCGCGTCCTCCGCGGATGTTCTTTGCGAACTTCGCCCTTAAGGCTTTTATCTGGCGGCGCCGACAATCTCCAATATGGAAATCTCCCGAGGCCGTGACCGCAAGCTTGTTTCACCGTCAATTTCGGGGCTAAGCTAAAACTGAGGAGGCAGCCATGACGACCGATGCCATGACGGTGACACAACTCGCCAAGGGCCATGCTTTTCGCGACCTTCATAGGCGGGACGGCGCATTCATCATTCCCAATCCCTGGGACGTGGGAACTGCCCGCCTGCTAGCCCATCTGGGCTTCGAAGCGCTGGCCACTACCAGTATGGGCTACGCTTTCTCCCTCGGCCGCAGAGACAACACCCTTGACCGTCGCGAGACAGTGGCCTATGCATCTGCAATCGCCGCGTCCACCGACCTGCCCGTGAGCGCCGACCTTGAAAACGGATTTGGAGACGCTCCGGAAGTCGTCGCCGAAACCATCAGGCTTGCCGCAGCTGCCGGCGTTGTCGGCGGTTCCATCGAAGACGCAACCGGCCGCGCCGACCATCCTATTTATGAAATGGAGCACTCCATCGACAGGGTTCGCGCTGCCGTCGCAGCGGCGCGCGACCTTCCTTTTTCCTTCACCTTGACTGCCCGCGCAGAGAATTACCTGCACGGCCGCAAAGACCTTAAAGACACGATCAAACGGCTGCAAGCCTATCAAGAGGCGGGAGCCGACGTCTTGTATGCTCCGGGTCTCGCGACTAAGGACGACATTGCCGCCGTCGTCCGTTCCGTGGATCGCCCTGTGAATGTAGTCATGGGTCTACAAGGTGTTCAATTGAGTCTGGCTGAACTTTCAGAGATTGGGGTCAAACGCGTTAGCGTGGGCAGTTCTCTCTGTCGCGCCGCGCTTGGCGCGTTTCTTCATGCTGCACGGGAGATGCGGGAACGAGGCACTTTTGATTACGCGGCCGAAGCGGTGAGCCCGAAGGAAATAAGTCTCATTTTCACGCCCTGATCGGGAGCCTCCGGAGGTCCCTTTATGATATTTTCGATGATCTCGCTGTCGGGTGCGGGAGTAATCGTTCGGTTGAGGCAGCTTCATTCTGAGAACAACTCATGGGTAAGAAATTTCGCGTTTTTGCCACCTGCGATATCGGAGAAGCCATCGATCTGCTGCGCAACCGCGGTTACGAAGTCGAAGTCTACCCCCAACCCGAAGCCCCGCCCAAGAGCCTCATCATCGACAGGGTGAAATCTGGCATCGACGGCCTGATCACGACGCTGCGCGATCCCATCGACGGCGAAGTTTTCGAGGCCGGAAAGAACACGCTGAGAGTTGTGGCACAGTACGCCGTCGGCTTCGACAACATCAACCGCGCTGACGCCGACCGCTACAAAATTCCTTTCACCAACACGGCGGACGTTCTCACGGAGGCCACCGCCGAGTTCGCCTTCTTCATGCTCGGCATGCTCGCGCGCAAGATGTGGCCCGCCGAGCACCTCACTCGCGATAACCACTGGGGATACTGGCATCCCTATCTGCCATTTCTCGGCGACGAAGTTACTGGCAAGACCATCGCAATCATCGGTACCGGGCGCATCGGCCTCTCCATGATCAAGAAATGCTCCGGCTTCGACATGAACATGCTGTGCTTCGACCCGGCCTATCAGAATCACGATTACATCAAGGCCATCCAGGAAGTGATGGACCTAAGCCACGCCCGCAGCATCTCCAAAGAAAAGAACTGGATCAAGTACGTTTCTTTCGAAGAAGCTGTTCGCCAGGCTGATTTCGTCAGCGTGCACGTGCCGCTCATCCGTCCCGGCGAGAGCGCCATGCCTACATATCATTTGTTCAACGAGCAGACTTTGAAACTGATGAAGCCGACCTCCTTTCTAATAAATGATTCGCGCGGTCCCGTGATCGATGAATCCGCGCTCGTGAAGGCTCTGCGCGAGCACTGGATTGCCGGCGCCGCGCTCGATGTCTACGAAAAGGAGCCGTTGCCCGCCGATTCGCCGCTGCGCGATCCGGCCATCGCCGACCGTTGCCGCCTCATGCCGCACTTTGCCAGCGCCGCCCGCATCACCCGCCTCTCCACCGATCCCGAGAAAGGCATGGCAGGCCGCTGTGTCCAGGGATTGATCGACGTCCTCGAAGCCAACTACGACGGCGATTTCGCCAAGATGCCCTACCTCGTAAACAAAGAAGCCTTCGCGAAGCCATGAGATGAGTACGGGTAATTAGACAGCGTATTTAAAAGGTCGAATCCCGCTGCTCTTCCAGAAGTAAGCCAGGATGATCACACTTGCCACCGCTGCATACGCGCACCACAACGACGTGAATGCATAGCGCTTCACCGCCATTACCGTCAGCAGTATTGCCATATTCGCAAAGCCGAAAATCACCATATCTTTCACTTTGGAGAACAAAAGCGAACCGCAGGTTGCGATGATATAGACCACTGCAACGGTAATATTGTTCGTCGCCGGATTGATGTAGACGATGCTATTACCTCTGACGAAGATCTGCGTTGGATATGCAACCAATGCCCAAAGTATAAAGAGAGTCGTCAAGGCTCCAATCACCAGAAACGGCTGCATCCGTTTACGACTTTTCGCGTTGGGTTCAAACAGAAGTACGCTCAGTGGCAATAAGAATGGTAGTAGCCCTTGCGCATACAGCATGAAGGCCGCGCCCATATTGTGTGTAATCTGGGGTGACAGAATTCCATCCAGCCCCAGCCAGACAAAGCCTTCGATGAACTGGTGAATGGCAAACAGGATCGGCAGAGACGCAAAAAGAAGTTCGCGCCTGTGCTTCACTCTGGTCAACGTCATCACACCCACGCCTGCCAGAACCCCACTGCCGGTAAAATTCACCGCCGCCGAAAAACACATATCTCACCCTCCAGCGACAAAACACTCGAAGCCCTTCTCTCTTACGCCTTGGCGACAGATTTTTCAATCTCGAAGTTTTCTTGCCGCGCGTTCCCGCTAGAATAGGATGTCGTTCGGTTTTTCCCAAGGATGCGAATGAAAAAGCGCTACCCTCTCTTTCTTTACTGCTTTGTCCTTCTGATTCGCGCGGGCTCCGCCGAGACTCCCGGTCCTGAGGATCAACTGAAGCTGATTCCCGCGCCCAAAGAAGTGCGGGTTCAGCAGGGAAGCTTCCACGTAAAGCCCACCACGCGGATTCTCGTCGAGTTCGGCCACCAAGCCGAAGACCGCATCGCCGCCGAAACCCTCGCGGAAGAAATCCGCGATCAGTCGGGGTTGAAGCTCAGCATCACCGGCGCCAAGGCAGATTCCAGGCAAGAATCCAAAGAAGAAATCAGCAACATCGTCCTGGCGCGCCTCCAGGATCGCAGGGTGCGCGCCTTCCTCGCCAAGAAAGGATTGAAGGCCGATTCCATCGGCGAGCAGGGCTATCTCCTGTTCTCCGACAAATCTCACCTGATCGTCGCCGCCAATACCGGACAGGGACTCTTCTATGGCGTGCAGACTCTGCGGCAATTGCTTCGCCCCGAAGGCCGCACTCTCATCTGCCCCGCGGTTTCAATCCGCGACTGGCCCAGTATGGAGTGGCGAGGCATGGACTGGCCCAGCATGGAGTGGCGCGGTGTGCAAGACGACATCAGCCGCGCTGCATTCCGCAATCGCTTCTCCGCGCACTTCGCGCGTCAAGATTGGTCCTTCTTCGCAGTTGCCTCAAGCCAACGAATATCCTGATTCGAATGTTCTCCGACCGCACCAACTGGAAGCTTACGCGCAATCGCCTCACTGAGGCGCTCGAAGACCTTCGTTCAGGCGGTGCACGCCTGCTCGATCTTACGCTTTCGAATCCCACTCACGGCGGTCTGCGCTACGACGCACCGCGAATTCTTCAATCACTATCCTCGCCCCAGGCCATGGATTACGATCCCCAGCCCAAAGGCTTGCTCAGTGCGCGCGCCGCCGTGGCCTCGTACTACCACATTGAGCATGAAACATTTCTCGATCCCGAACACCTCATTCTTACTACCAGCACCAGCGAAGGCTACTCCTTCGTCTTCCGCCTGCTCTGCAATCCCGGCGATGAGTTGCTGGTGCCGAAGCCAAGCTATCCCTTGTTCGAGTTTCTCGCCGACCTGCAGGATGTAAAACTTGTGCCCTACCCGTTGCTCTATGACCACGGATGGCAAATGGATTTTCCCTCTCTGCAGAAAGCGGTATCCAGCCGCACCCGCGCCGTGGTCGTAGTTCATCCGAATAACCCAACCGGTTCGTTCGTACATCCGGATGAACTGGATTTGCTGAATAAGTTTAGCCGCGAACATTCACTTGCTCTGATCGCCGACGAAGTCTTTCTCGACTACGCTCACAACCGCGTTGCGCGGAAAAGCTTCACAACCAATCAGGACGTACTCACGTTCACGCTCAGCGGAGTCTCGAAAATCTCCGCGCTACCGCAAATGAAATTGGCATGGATCGTCACCGGTGGTCCTGAGGCAGCCCTCGAAGCCGCACAGGCGCGCCTGGAAATAATCGCCGACACTTATCTCTCGATGAATGCGCCGGTCCAGTCGGCGACGCCGGCTTTGCTCGACCAACGCAAGAACATCCAGCCGCAATTGCTGGATCGTGTCCTCGCCAATCTCGCGGAACTCGATCGGCAGCTTGCTGCACAGAAGACGTGCCAGCGTTTAATTGTGGAAGGCGGATGGTATGCAGCCCTGCGGGTGCCGGTGACTCAAACCGATGAAGAATTAGCGGTCGATCTGCTGCGCCGAAAATTCGTGTTGATCCATCCTGGCCACTTCTACGACTTTCCCAATGACGGCTATCTGGTTCTGAGCCTGATCACGCCCCCAGATGATTTCCGAGAGGGGATTCAGCGTCTGCTGGAAATCGTTTGATCATCCCGAGAGTTTCACACCAGCACAATCCGCGGTGCCCCCTCAGCACCAGGCCGCTTTGATTCCTGGCGGTTGCGCGACCGTCGATGCCGGAAAGGCCTTCTGCGCGATTCGGCTGGCCTCCTGCTGGATTGCAAGTTGCAACTCACCTTTCTGCAGAATACTGGCGAAGGCCGCCAGCGACGCGGCCAGCGTCAGGGTTGGGACCGGCCGCGCTGGAATTCCGCAGTAATCGTCCTCCCACTCAGTCATCGCTTGACTGGCCGCGCTCACCAGATTCTCGCCGTTGGGCAGGTTGGCGGCAACTTGCTTAATAGCAATGCCCGACAGAACGAGTGTGCGGGCAAATCCAACCTCAGGCGGTTCGCCGTGCGGAAACTCGTGGGCTTCATAAATCTCCTCCCACGAACTCGAGTACGAAACTTGTGGTCGATCGCTCATGAATTTTCCTTAGGGACTAAGAAGGCCGAGCTACCGCAGGTCCGTCTCGAGCCATCTGATCAATAGTGTCCCGTTGAGCAAAAACGTTTCAGAAAATATTGTGGAATGCGACGGATTCTATTTCTTGGTAGTGGCTCAGTTTGATTGTCATCCTGAGCAAGCGTTCTTTGCGCCGCGAAGGATCCGGGCGAGCCGCGCGTTGCGTCGCGGTTTTTGCGACGCAATAATCGCGCGTTGGGCTCGCTTCCTTACCAAACTGAGCCACTACCTATTTCTTCGCCAGGAATGGATTACTCTGCCGTTCCTCTCCGATAGTAGTCACGGGCCCGTGTCCCGGCACAACCACCGTTTCATCCGGCAAAGCCAGCACCGTGCCGTGGAGCGATCGCATGATCTTCTGCATTGAGCCGCCCGGCAGGTCGGTGCGCCCAATGGAACCGGCGAACAGCGTGTCGCCCGCAATCAGGGTTTTTTCAGCAGGGAAGTAAAGGCAGATGCTTCCTTCCGTGTGTCCCGGAGTGTGCAAAATGCTGGCGGTGTGCGAGCCGGCTTTGACCGTGTCGCCCGTGGTCAAGCTTTGGTCGATCTCGACCGCCCCCGGTGTTTCCATGCCAATCCATGCCGCCTGCACATCGAGCATCTTCAGCAGGGCGTAGTCGTTCTGGTTGAGCAGGATCGGCGCTCCCGTGGCCGCGCGCAGCTTCATCGCACCTCCCACATGATCGATGTGAGCGTGCGTGATGATGATTTGCTTGACCTGCAGGTTATGCTTGCGGATGAGTTCTAGCACGTCCTCGATATCATCGCCCGGATCAATCACGATCGCTTCACGCGTCGTCTCGTCGCCTATGATCGAGCAATTACACTGCAGCGGCCCCACCGGGAAAATTTCGTGGATCATGCCTCCATTGTAGCGAGTCGCGCGTACACGGCGATAATCTGGTGGGGAATCAAAGCGCACGGTTGTTTGAAAGGGCGGCGCGTCACAAGGTGCGGAAAGCTCGACGGGTTCAGCCTCGACCGTGGAAGACGGGCTCTTCAGGGCCTGCGCTGAGCTTGCCGAAGGGGCCGCGTAAGGAGTTAAGAATCCGTGGGGTTTAGCCGCCGTGAAATCGACATGGCAGCTTCATTCGCTGCGGGAAACTCCATGCTTTATTGGATTTTGGGTGGCGCAGCGCTTCCAGCGCTGCGATCACAGATTTTGCTGATCGCCGGCTTTAGCCGCTGAGGGATTCTCTTTTGATGAACGGGACTCGGTTTATGCAACGAGGATTTAGTGTTCTTCGTGGTTATTTACACTTGTCCTAAATCCAAACTGGCGAGACAATACGCCATCGTGCGGAGGTTCTGTGGCAGCCAAATATCGTCAGCATGGATATCAGGACCGCGATCGCCAAGACAAAGACAAGCCGCGACGGGAAACCGGAGAGAAATCCGGACAGCAGCCAGGCTCGGCTCCTGCTAAGAGAGACTACAGCATGGGGCCAAAACCGGTGAATATGCCCGGAACCCGCGCCGTCTCCCGCTGCGCCCAATGCGGCACCGTGCTGCAATCAATTCCGCCAACTGGAACCTGTCCCAAGTGCGGTTTCGAACTTCATTCCTGCAAACAGTGTATGTATTTCGATCCCGGAAGCCGCTTCGAGTGCATGCAGCCGGTGACCGAGCGTATACCCAAGAAAGATGCCCGCAACAATTGCACCTTCTACGAAATCCGCGTCACGCGAGAAAAGGAAACTTCCACTCCTGCCACGCTGCGTCCCAACGACGCCCGCCAGGCATTCGAGAATTTGTTTAAGAAGTAAATTCGGCTTGTCATCCCGAGCAAACGTTCTCTGCGCGGCGAGGGACCTGGGCGAGCCGCGCGAAGCGTCGCATCCTTTGCGACGCATCAGTCGCGCGTTCGGCTCGCTTCCCTATCGGAGTCTGTGTCGTAGCAGGGGCTTGTTTTCATGGAAGAAGTAGGCGACAAAGAAGCATGTCGAGATTTTTCGCCTACGATCCGGAGCAAGCGTATCTGCTGCCGCCGAACGTGAAGGATGTGCTGGGGGCCGGGCATCTCTGTTTTCGGGTGCACGCCATGGTGGAACAGATGGATGTAAGCCAGTTCGAGCAAGCCTACGCGGCGGAGGGGCGGAGGGCGTATCCGCCGGCGATGATGCTGAAGGTGTGGCTATACGCATTCTGTGTGGGAGTGAGTTCAACGCGGCGGCTGGAGCGGAGAATCCGGGAGGATCTGGCGTTCCGTTATCTGGGGGGCGGACTGACGCCGGACCATAAGACGCTGAGCGAGTTTTTGCGGCGGCATCGGCGAGCGATCAACGACGTGTTCACGCAGGTGGTGCAGATGGCGCGGGGGGCGGGGATGGGGAAGCTGGGACACGTGGCCATCGACTCGACGCGGGTGGGGGCGAATGCGGCGCGGAGCAGCGTGGTGGAGTGGAATCAGGCGCGGCGGCAGCAGTGGGCGCAGGATCGGCGACTGGTGCGGAAGTTTCAGCAGAAGGCGAGCAGGCAGGATCCGGAGGAAGACGGCGGAGTGAGGTTGAGCACCGAGCAGCAACAAGCGCTCGAACAGCAAGCGGTGCCGGCCTTGCCCAAGAAGGGCCGGCAGCAGGTTTCCCTCACCGATCCCGACAGCCGTTTTCTGCGCACGGCGCAAGGCTGGGAACTGGGCTACACGGCGGATCTCGCGGTGAGTGACGATCACCTGATCGTGGCAGCGCGGGTGACGCAAAACGCGACCGACAACGGCTCGCTGGTGCCGATGGTGGAAGAAGTGGAACGACATTGCCAGGCGCGACCGGAGAAGGTGACGGGAGACTCGGGATTTTTCAGCGGAGAAGCATTGCACCAGATGCAGCAGCGCGGGATCGATCTGTATGTGCCGGACAACAATCTGCGGCACGAGATGAGGAGCGGAGAACGGGCCGAAGGCATCGGGCGCCGGAAGATTCGGGATCCGGAATATCTGCGCATGCGCGAGAAGCTGCGCAGCCTGACGGGACGAGCCTGGTATCGCAGGCGGCAGGCGGTGGTGGAACCGGTGTTCGGAATCCTGAAAGAGCAACGTGGGATGCGGAAGTTTCGCCGGCGTGGACTGGAGGCAGTGACCACGGAATGGATGCTGGCCGCCATCGCCTACAATCTCACCCGCATGGCCCGCAGTTAAGTCAACAGAAGCACCGCACGAGCAAGTTGGGATCTGTGGTCGGTAACCGAGCTACGACACAGACTCCTATCGGGACGTGCGTCCGCCACGCTTACTGGCTTAACTTAATAGCCAATTGCCTCTCCGGCTGCGTCATCTGGCTCCACAACTTTTGCAGATCATCCTGCAAAGCCTGATTGTCAGGCTGCTTGTGCAGTGCCAGCGCAAACCAGCGATACGCCGTAGGCAGATCGCGCGGAGCGCACGTCCCAGTCGAATACAGCGCGCCCAGCGAAATCATGGCCTTCGCATCGGACTGTCCCGCCGCCGTCTTCAGCATCCGCAATCCGTGATCGCAATCCTGCCGCACTCCACTCCCATAAACGTAGCGTTCGGCGTCGGCCACTGTATCGACGGGCCTTGTCGGCGATGGCTTTGCCGCAAGCGGCTTCGCGGCAGCCGCTTTGCGCGCGCCGGCTTTCGGGGAGGCCGTCGGCTCTTCATCAGAATCATTCGATTGCGCCTGGGAATCAGAATCCGCGGCTCGTGACGCAAGATCCGCCGTTGCGCCACTAGTGTTCGCATTGTTCGGCGATTTGTTCGGCGACTCCGCCGCCTGCACGGGAGCAGGAGAGTTGTTTGGCACTGCATTGTCTGCCGGAGGCGTCGCAGCCGGAGGGTTTTGCGAAGCAGCTGCCGGCGCTGCTGGCGTCTCCGGAGGAGCCGTTGTGTTGCCCGCCGGGCTCGCTACCACACCGCTTGCCGCAGAACTCGTTCCCGCTCCCGCCGGAGCTGGAGATGGAGATGCAGGTGCAGGTGCGCCGGCCGAGCCGCCATTATCCGCGCCGCTCTGCCCCGCCTCCGGAGCAGCCTGCGTCGCTGCTGGTTTTCTATCGCCGGCCTTCAGCCAGTCAAAGCCGCCCTGCCTCCAGCGCAGATATCCAAATCCGCCCGCCAACATCAGTGCCAGCAAGACTAAAATCACTTTTCCCCAGCCCCGCTTCGGCTCGTCCTCATCATGGAGAAGGTAGTCTACATTTCCGGAGGAACGCAGTTGCTCGCGACCGCTATCCGCATGAGATGCGGTGCGTCTCGCTGCAGGCTTGTTCAAGCCCAGAAATGACGGACCGCTGATGATCGGCTCCCTCTCCGGCTCATCCTCGCGGGCCACATCAAACGAAGAGAGCACCGGGCCGCGTTCCACCGCCCCACTCGCAGAAGCCGGAGCCGCCGGCCTCGCAACCGGCTGCGTTTGCGCCGGAAAGGCTGATCGTGGCGCGCCAGCGTTTTCCGGCGGCACACTTGGCGTCCGCGCCCCGGGTGGTCCGCCCGCCTGACTCTGTGGCACCAAAGGCGCGCCGCACATTCCGCAGAAACGGTTGGTCCCGGAATTGTCATTGCCACATCGTCCGCAGCGCACGTGCCCCTCCTCGCGTTCTCCAGTATTCTAAATTAACTCGACTGCGAGGTGTACCGCTGCGGGATGCAGCTGCCCGGTTTGCATGGAATAAGTAGCGCTATGGAGGAACTTCCGTGTAACAGCTCGCGTCGAGCGGCGCCCACTCCCGCCCGCTAGCCTTTGATCTTATTTTAGGATGATCTTACTTAGGATGATCTTGTTGAGGATTTCTCTGCGCCCGGTCAGTTTCCCAGTGCATTCGCGGGATCAGTGAGAGCAATCAGTTTGCCCACCGGATACTCTTCCGCGCTAATGGGAATCTCCGGCTCGGAATTCAGAATAGTCAGCACGTCCCCGGTGTGCACCCCTCGCACCAGCAGCCGATCAGCTTCCACGCCCACCACTCGATATTTCTCATCGAAAACCGACATAGTACAATCCTAGCCTATTTGATGCTAAAGTCCGAGCCCTTGATGCTTCCGGGGTTTACCTTACAAGCTCCCAAAGTCCCGATTCAGTAACGAATTCTTTTCGGAAAAACAGCCGCCCCTTCATTGGAAATTGTCGCCTGAGCGAGCCTCCACGGCCGCAAGCGCCACCGTGAAACAGCGGCGCATCAGGGGCAAGGGAACTGGGCTTTGACTCTCGATTCCTGGAGTAAATCCCGCGTCGACCCAGCGTGAAAGCATCATTGACAAACGATACTCGCGGGAGTAATTTGAACCCACTTGGGGTGTAGCGTGAAACGACTTCGTTGGGTCGGCATTCTCTTCCTGTTAGGAGCGGCGGTCTGTGTATCCGTTGTTCCCCGGGTTGACGCGCCCGAAACTGCTTTCAACGAAGCGGATGCGCCAGTAAATCTAGCTCCTCCCTCACGACTTGGCATCCGTGTAACTCCTCTTACGGTCGATCCAATCACTGTTTTGCCGACGCTGCCGACCCACCGTCCTGCTTGCACTGTTAGCACTTTGGCGCTCGAACCGACGCACGCATCTCGTCAAAGCTCTCGACATTCTCTCCAAAGTCTTCTCTGTACATTGCTGATCTGAAGCGCCCCACACATCCCTGCTGAATGTTCGCGCGGCCGGTTATTCCGCCGTGTATGCCCATGGCATTTTGAGGTGCAGATTGGCGTAATTGTCGGGCTTGGTGCTTTTTCGGCCCGAACCCGCCTACAGGATCTTCATCGATCCAAAAGGAGCTATATCCCTTGAATTTTCCTAAGCCTTACAAATCCCAGCGTTCTGCCCTCTGGAACGCAATTATTTTGTTCACTCTGGTGTCAGGAGTCTTGATCGCCGTAGATCAATTGTCGGTTCACTGCGGCCTTCAAGGATCGCTGCGAATAGCCGACGATCTGCTAGGAGGACTGGTTGCGGGCTCAATCTTTCATTCGTATGAACGCCAGAGACTGCGGCGTATTCGCGAACACCTGAACCTGATCGACCTCATGAATCACCATATTCGGAATGCCCTTCAACCTCTTATGTTCGTGACATACGGATCTGAGGGGAATGCGCAGATGAAGGTGGTTGAGGAATGTGTCCACCGTATCGATTGGGTGCTCCGCGAAGTGCTTCCAGGTGAGTCCGAAGAATCATCTGTGGTGGACACTCGCGCATCGGCAACAAGATTGACGGCCGGACCTCGGGAGGCGAGTTCGTTATCGGAACACAATCAGCCTCGGCAGGAGCCTGCTAACCGGCCCTCCAAGCCATTTCTTAACCAATGGTTGGATGCTTGGAGGAGCCGAAACCAAAAAGCAAGTTAATGAATTGTCTTAAACACAGCGCTAGGCGAAAACGACAAAGTAACCCGGTCGCGGCGCGTTCTGGAAAACGCAATCAGAGAGGCAACAATGGACAAAGTCAATGAGCTGTTTTTTCATTCCTCCGGCGAACACACATGCCCAAACCACACGGTCGCTAGAACTTATTCCGGCTCATCCTTATATATGAAGGATAAACGAGTGGCTCAGTTGCTGGTGCTGCTGCAACAGCTTCAGGAATCGGTTGGAGGATTGGGAGCACTGCCGAAACCCGAACTCTTTCAAATCGTCTCCAGCGCTGTTCAATTGTGTGGCTTTGTGAACCCAAACGAGATGCAGGCTGTGATTGTCACCATTTTGGATGCGTTCGAGATGCAAGGCCCAACGCCCGAGAGTCCGTGATTTTTGCGACCCTCGTTCTACGTGCTGGATCCACCAGTTTTGCACTGCGCCATATTCTTTCACCCTGTTGGCGGCGCAGTGCGCGGCTAGGCGTCCGGCTGCTGTTGGCGGACGAACCGGGGGGAACGTCGCCAATGCCGCCGGACGCTGCCTGCCGTTTTTGCGCAGCGGCTCAAGCAGCCCATGTTTGATGGACACTCCCTTCGGCAAGCTCAGGGCGGGCTCTGTCCGTCGCTCTTGACTCTGTCTTTGAAGTGGGAGTCTCTACCGCCGCAAGCGCAACCGTGAAAGAGCGGCGTTTCAGCGCCGCGTAAAGTTGATGCTTTGAAAGGGCGCGGCTTCAGCCGCGCCGCCCGCCTTTGGGTGGCGCAACGCTTCAGCGCTGCGAAAACACCCGCTCCCCGCCAACAACCCTTGTCATTCCGAACAGGGCAGAAGGCTCGGAGAGAGCCTGCCCTGAGCGGAGCCGAAGGGAACCTGCTGTTGACTTCTCCTGCTTCCACCCACCGGCGCCGTGCTGCCGTTCTTCCGGCGCGAACCGCAGCGGGACGCATCCGGCGATGCGACCGTCCCACTCAAGCCAAGAGACGCTTGGATGGACCACCGATTCACCGATTGAGTGGGCCACCAACCAAATCAATCGACCTACCGCTCGAGCTCATAGTGGACCGTTTCGAGGTACTGTTTGACGTCGGAGATAGCGCGCGCAAGGTCGTAATCTCGACCCATCTTGCTGTGCTCCAAAGCGCAGACCATTCCGACCACCAAAGACCATGAGCATGCAAGCAGCGGAACATCTGAAAAGTAGCTTCTACGGTGAGAGAGTTCGCGGTAGCAGTTCGCCTGAGGATTTGCAAGATATGCCCGCATACTCGAAACGGTTGAGTGTACAAGGGCTGACGAGATTGGGTAAAAGAACTCATAGTCAGCCCACAATCGGCGATGCCCCTTCTTCTCCAGCAGGCGCACGATGTCGCGAAGCGATTTTCCCGACCAGCCTCGGCCGTCGTCGAAATCATGCCCGACCCTCCTAGCGGCCACCTTTGCAGCTGATCCGTAGATCTGCGCACTGTCCTTCCAGCGATTCAGCCAAGGGTCGTCTCTCGCCGACGTTTTGATCATCCCAACACTTATGTCGCGCTCAAATGCGAGATAGTAAGCCATGTAGCGCGCGGTAAGAGGACCAGGACTTGTTCCCAAATAAAGCATCTGCACGTACAGTTCGAAAATACATCGCACAATCACAACTGCATCCTGAGTGAGGCCGGCCGCCCAAAGCGTTCTCGTTGCGCGCAGGGACTTTAGCGCCTTTACAAAAAGGAAGTAGGAAACCGCCAGCTCTTGCTTCGCTATCGAATGCTTGCGAACAATCCTCTGGATCTGCTTCTTGAGGCGGTGAGCAAGAGCCACGCCCCAATCCATATACTCGAGTTCGGAAAGATTTCTTTTGGGCACGGGCGCGGAGTGGACAGTCAAAAGTCTAGCAGAGTGCCATTGCGGCGGGCGGCGCACACTTCGGATGCGCCTGCCTGCAGCACCACAACTGGAGTTGCCCCGTTCTTGCGTTCGTTGCAAGGCGGCTACAGATGCTACCTGCACCATTTTCTCTTCATGCCAAGCGGCCTGCATCGGAGTGATTCCTCCGCATGCGCTTCGAACTCCCGCCCTTCACTTCATAAAGCCTTTGGTGCCGATCTGGTGTCCCCAGTATTCAGTCATCTCGATGATGCGGTCGATGGCGACCCTAAGGGTGTGGATTATTGCTCTGGATTTGTCCTCATTGAAGAGATCCTTCGGCGTAACAACTTTCCCCTGATCGAAATGAGAATATAGCGCGTTCATTCGTTCTGCTGTTGTAAGATGGTCGATTTTCAAATATGTTTCCTGTTCGAGATCTAGGTATTGTTCAGCGTCCAAGGATGCCCACACCATCCGCCCAATCTTCTTCTTGTGATTCTTGAAATATTCCCAAAACACCTTTTCTTCGATGTAGCCAGTCACTACATCGGCGGCGAGTTGGGATTTTGCGATCTCCTCCAGTCCTGTAAAGGCTAGAAAATAAGCGCGTGCGAAATTCTTTCTCTCAAAAAGGACCTCAGCCTCGTCCAAGAATCGCACAGCATTGTTATGCGCTTCCCGGTACATGCCATAGAAATCCGTCTTTTGTTCCATACTTCAAGATAAACCGCTCGGGCGGGCGGCCCGCATCTTGGGTGCCCCATCTCTCGCGTCCTTTGCGAGAAAGCCTGCCCTGAGCGGAGTCGAAGCGTGGGCAAGCTACCACTGCAGCAAGCTACCACTGCAGCAACCTACTCTCCCGCCACCTTCTTCACATCTTCAAACTGATTGATCTCCACGGTTCCATCTGGGAAGCGCGCCGTAATCTTTAACTCTCCGCCCATGGCCTTCACAAAACTCTGCAGCGTGCTTACGTACATATCCGCGCGCCGCTCCAGCTTCGAGACCGCAGCTTGATTCACTCCCAGAATTTTCGCCAGATGCACCTGCGTCATCTCCCGCGCTTCGCGCAGTTCATCCAGCGGCATCTCGGCGCGGTACTTCTCGGCTAAAACGCGCGAACGCTCACGCGCCGCAGGGGACATCTTCTCGCGAAGAGTGTTGAAATTCTTGAGCATCTTACATCTCCTGTTTCGGTCCCGTAGGACCGTAATTTTGCTCCTATGATTTCATCCCTAGTTGCCTAAGGTGCCGATCAAACAAATCGTCTGCAATCGGCACGAATCTTTCGTACCACTTCGGGTCGCCTGTCTTATCGCCACCGATTAGAAGCAGAGCCGTGCGCCGAGGATCGAATGCGAACAGAACCCGCAAATGCCGTTCCCTCTACTTTCCCGCGCAGTTCCTTCATGTTCGAGTGGCGGGAACTCGTGATTACGTCGGCATACGGACGAGGCAGCGTCGGGCCATGCTCCTCGAGCAATTCGACTCTCGCATTGATTTCGACCTGTTCCTCCACGGATAACGTGTTCCACCAAGTCTCGAACTCATCGGTGTACTCAACAGCCCAGCCTATTCCCCAGTATTCCATACAAGGAATATAGTGTCCAGCAATAAACGTGCCGTACCATCTCCCAGCCCCGTTTCCTTTCAACAACTTACCCCGCCGCCTAATCCCCCATTCAACCGCTAAACCCCATTTTTCTCCCGTTCGTTGGGATAAAGATGCGTAACTCCTTGCCCTCCAATAGCATCACTATCAGACATTGCCCAGGGAAAAGTGTAAGGACAAGATTGTAAGACCAGGTTCAACTCTCTGGGAGAACCGCAGTTGTTGGTCATTGTGACTGGGTTTGTGGATAGGATCTCAGCGAAGCCAAAGGCAAGTTTCCGCTAAGCTGTTTCCTAAGATCGAACATCCCGCACCCAGCACAAAAAGCTAGAAGCTAAAAGCCAGGAGCCAGAAGCGAACATGCGCAAGCCGATCAAGTACGTAGAAAAAGCAGTCACCGTCGCCGCCAAAGGCGCGTGGGTGGTCTTCGACCGTCTCAACCGGATCAAGCCCAACCCCTCGCCCACCCCGAAATGGTCCGACAAGCCTCTGCTCAAGTCCTACGAAAAGTCGAAGCCACCGCTCGGCTGGCCTCGCTCCACCGATTCGCTGTGCCCGAAATGTGTCCCGGAAATTCGCCAGCAGATTCTCGACGGCAAACTGCCCCACGAAGTTCTGATGAACGAAAAAGTCGGCGAGATCAAAGCCACTATCGTTGAAAGAGATGGAAAGATTTTGATGGTGAAAGATTGTCCGAAGCACGGCCACTTCGAAGATGTGATGTCGATCGACACCGAATTTTCGAAGCACCTCGAAGACGTTTTCCCAGGCCGCGACATCAAGGCTCACAACGATGAGAAGCTTCACCACCACGGTTCTTCGACCGTCAAGTACGGACGCGGCTCCGTCCTCACCATCGATCTCACCAACCGCTGCAACATGATGTGCGATCCCTGCTTCATGGACGCGAACCAGGTCGGCTTCGTCCACGAACTGCAGTGGGAAGAAATCAAGCAGATGCTCGACAACGCGATCACCATCAAGCCGCGTCGTCAGATGAGCGTGCAGTTTTCCGGCGGAGAGCCCACGTTGAGTCCGTATTTTCTCGACGCCGTGCGCTACGCGAGAAAAGTCGGATACAACTCCGTGCAAGCCGCGACCAATGGAATCGAGTTCGCAAAAAGTTTCGAATTCTGCCAGCAGGCAGTCGAAGCTGGCATGCGCTACGCGTATCTGCAATTCGACGGCATCGGCAACGCCGCCAATGCACACCGCATGGTTGGCAACCTGTTCGACGTAAAGTTGAAAGCCATCGAAAATCTCCACAAAGCCGGAGTAGAAATCGTCCCCGTCGTAACCATAGTGAACGGCATCAACAACGAACAAGTCGGACGCATCATCAAGTTTGCGTTAGACAATCCAAAAACAATCAGCTTCCTCAGCTTCCAGCCAGTAAGCTTCACCGGCCGCGACGAAGCCGTCACCGACGACCGCCGCCAGGCCCAGCGCTATACGCTGAGCCACCTGGCCCACGACGTAAAAAATCAAACCGGATTAGGCGAGCCCTCCCGCGACTGGTTCCCGATCTCCTTCATGGGCACCTTCTCCGACTGGGCCGACCTGATGCACGCCAACGACCCCAAAAACGACTGGGGCCAACTATCATGTGGCTGCCACCCTAATTGTGGAACTGGCATGGCGGTGATGATTGACAAGGAAACGAAAGAGGCTGTGCCGGTCACGGCGTTTTTGCATGGCGATCAACTGGCTAAAGATATTGCCAAGGTGAACGATGCGTCGCGAGGAAAATTTCTTACGGCGTTTGGAATGGGGCTGTGCTTGATGAAGAACTACGATCCGTATCAGGCGCCGACGCATTTTAAGATGATGGATCTGCTTAAGAAGTTTGATAAGAACTACAACGTTACTGGGCGGAATTACGGCAAGGTTGGACCGGACCGCACGATTGATGACGTGATGAAACGGCGCACCAACGATCGCTGGAACTTCCTGTTCATCGCGGGCATGTGGTTCCAGGATCTGTTCAACTACGACTTCCGGCGTACGGAGCAGTGCATTATTCCCTATGCGACGCAGGAAGGCGAGATTTCGTTCTGCGCGTACAACACGGGCGTGGGCTGGCGGAACATCATCGAGAAGATGCACATGACGGCCACGCTTACCAAGTGGTACGAAGAGCATGGGCGGCATGAGATCTTCGCTGGCGGCAAGAAGGTGAAGATGGACGAGGAGCATGTCGACTATCTGAGGCTGCGCGAGGAGATCGTCACCAACGAATTGCAGCACGATCTCGACAAGCTGGGCATTGCCAAGAACGCGCGCGAAGAGAAGAAGCGGGCGCGGGATGCGAAGGCGGCCCTGGCGGTGGATCATTCTGAAACTCCGGTTGCGGGACATCGCGGGCCGCAAAAGAATGACGCGGCTTACAACGCGCGCATGGCTTCGTTGTACCGCGAAGTGGTATTGAAAGAGAAACCGGCGGTGGCAGAGAACGGATTCATTCCGCTGGGCGCGCTGGGCAAGGCAAACGAAAATGGTGGGCATGCGCCAAAGCCGGAGGTTGCCGAGCCGGTGGCGGGAGACTAGCTCTCAGCTTTCAGTAAAACATCGGGTCGCCTTCAGGCGGCCCGTTTTCTGTTTTGAGTAGATTTGCATTCCTGTGATCCCCCATGCATCGGGTTATTCAGGCAGTCCAAGAGTCGGGAGGGACTGGACGATTCTTACCGTTTCAAGGCTCACGGCAACGACTTGCCCGATTAATCGAAGGATGTATTTCTCATCGTTCTCGCGATTCGGATCATTGGTGATACCGGTGCGCTTGTCAGTTGAGACTTGCTATTGGTTGATGACCCATTCGAAGGCGGAGCGGTTGCCGAGCCGGTATTCGTATGTTTCCTTTGGGATGCCGCTCAGGGTTAGGAATTGGTTGTAGATGAGCGTCGACTTGTCTTTGCTCAACTTCATTCTGGTGACGCGGTAGTCGAGTTTCTCGCCCTTCTTTTCTACTTTTGTGAGCTTGTATTCGGGCTGTTGTTCGTAGTGGACGTGGATTTCGGTCAAGCGCTGGCCCGCTTTTGCGAAGGCGTGAAACACGGTGCTGTCATCCTGAGGACCGCGCTTTTTGCGGGCCGAAGGACCTATGGATTTGTCGGCAGCGGTGCTGGTGCCGCCGAGATGCATAGGTCCTTCGTTGGGAGTCCTCGGCGAAGCCAAGGACTCCGCTGTCTCAGGATGACAAGCAGCGAAGGGGATGCGGCGGAGGTTGGCGGCGTAGCGCTCCCGTTAGCCTAATCTGATGCCTACCCCGGACTTACGTCCGGGGCTATCATATGCCGCCCCGTTCGGGGGTGGAACATCTTAGTCCGACTTGTTTATTCGGCGGGTTGAATCCGCACCAGCGATTGGTTCGGGAGGGGCGCTCCAGGCCGCCAGCGGGTGGGACGGTGGTGGTTACGGCGCATGCTGGTTACCGCTGAGCCGACGCTTAGCGAAGTGTTCACTAGGTGGGAGATGCGGAGCGGTCCCGCGATTTTAGTGTTCTGAATCCAGTGGAGGGCGCTGCTGATGCTGCATCCGCACTGCGAACAATCGGGATTTCCTCCGAAAACACAGGGGTCGACGTGGGTTTTGAGATCTGCAGAGTAGTTTGCCGACATTTTCGCGAAGACGCAAGCCTGCGGATTTTGGGGAGGGTTCACGAATGCCCGCGCCATGCCTTGCGGAATCAGGAGCTTGGGATAGCGCGTGGTTAATGCAGGCAATTCGGTTGCGATGCGCTCTCGATCTTCACGAGAGAGTCGCTCTGGACTTTCTTCACCGACCTGTGGAGTGTAAAGGCTGACCCAGATGTGGTCGACCTCCGATCGGGCATTCCAGAACGCTACATACTCTTCAAAATAATCGGCGCGCTGCAACATGGGCCGCGTGATGACCCAGTGGACGTTAATTTTTCTTCCATCGATATTCTGCAGGATGCGCTGGTAGGTTGCCGGTTTGCGGCGTATGTCATGGTGTTCGGGGAGGCCGTCGACGGAAACGGCGACGCGCATGCGGGAAAGGTCCATCCAGTGCGCGGGGATGGGAATTACGCCGCTGGTAACGACCATGGTGAAGATGCCCATTTGGTTGAGAATGGGAAGAATGCGATCCAGTTCGCGATGGCGGATCATAGGTTCGCCCCCGACTAACGATACGTGCAGGGGGTGATGACGGCGCACTAGATCAAGCACGCCGTCGACTAAGGCATCTCCGCGAAGGTCGTGGAGCTGGCGCAGAGTAACCTCGCTGCCAAGGTGACTTTCTCCGTAGGCGTAGCAGCCGGGACAACTTAGCGGACACTCACGAGTGATCTCGATGGAGAGCAGGGGAGCGCTGCCGCTTAAAATCCGCCACCAGGCACGCGCAAAATCGCGGGGGGTAAGACTGGGTGGGGGGCCTACGGAGTCCATGTGTTGCTTAGACGCATATCTGGGGTTGCGGGTTACCTTAAATTTCAGAGGTGAAATGGACTTACGGCAGCATGTTGCCGATGCGTTTGATTTGGGCGCCGACGGCTTTAAGTTTTTCCTCTATTTTTTCGTAGCCGCGGTCGATGTGATAGACGCGGTCGATAATGGTTTCACCGTCGGCGACCAGGGCGGCCAGGACTAACGATGCGCTGGCGCGGAGGTCAGAGGCGAGGACGGCGGCGGCGCTGAGCTGGGTTTTGCCAACCACAACGGCGCGACGGCCTTCGATTTTTATGTTCGCGCCCATGCGGACTAATTCCTGCGCGTGCATGAAACGATTCTCAAAAATATTTTCCGTGATCGTGGAAGTGCCTTCCGCTTGCGTGGCGAGCGCCATGAATTGCGCCTGCATATCGGTGGGGAAACCGGGATATTCCTCCGTAGTGAGATCGCTCGCGGTGAAAGGATTATCGCCCATGACGCGGACACAATCTTTGGTCGACTTAGTTTTTACGCCGGCATCTTTTAGCTTTGCGAGGATGGCGACAAGGTGAGTGGGATCACATCCGGCGATGTTGAGATCGCCGCCAGTGAGCGCGCCCGCGATCAGGAAGGTGCCAGCCTCGATGCGGTCAGGAATAATGCGGTGCTTGGCACCTTTCAGCTTATTCACGCCTTTTATACGGATAGTAGGCGTGCCTGCGCCCTGAATTTTCGCTCCCATTTTATTGAGTAAGGCTGCGAGGTCGGCGACCTCGGGTTCGCGGGCGGCGTTCTGAAGAATGGTCTCGCCATCGGCCAGAGTGGCCGCCATGAGCAGGTCTTCGGTTCCAGTGACGGTGATTTTGTCGAAGAGGATTTCAGCGCCACGCAGGCGCTCGGCTGTGGCTTCGACGTAGCCGTGGTCCTGGGTGATCTTTGCGCCGAGCAGTTCAAGGCCTTTGATGTGGAGATCGATGGGGCGCTGTCCGATGGCGCAGCCCCCGGGGAGCGAGACGCGAGCGCGGCCACAACGCGCGACCAGCGGTCCGAGGACGAGGGTCGAGGCGCGCATCGTTTTCACTAGTTCATAGGAGGCTTCCGGGCTGGCGAGATTTTTGCAGTGGATAGTGGTGCGATGGTGGGCCCGTCCATAGCCGAGTTCGACTTCAGCCCCCATGGCCGCGAGAAGATTGCGCGTGGTTTGAATGTCGCGTACTTGCGGAATGTTTTCGAGGATCACCGGTTCGTCGGTAAGCAGAGCGGCGGCCATGCATGGGAGTGCCGCGTTCTTTGCTCCGCTGACGCGGACGGTGCCGAGCAGCGGCTCACCGCCGCGGATTACAAGTTTATCCATGCGAGTTTAATAAAGGTTAATCACGTCCGTGAGTGATAAGTCCTGGGTAACGGCTTATTCTAGCGGGGAATCGAGGAATAGATAGGTAATCGAGAGGGCACGACCTTTTGCACGTGCCCCAGGATGAAGTCGGCTCGCTCGGTCGGGGAGACCAGCGGCAGCTCCACGATCTCGTAGCAGCATTCTTGATAAACCTTGGTCATCAGTTTGTAGGTCCTGACTGCTTCCTCAAAGGACTGCTTCCGCTCGCTATCGGTCTCGTAGATTGCTTGCCATGGCTGTGCCAGAAAAACCTTCTGGGCGTATCGGTATGTCATGCTGGCGGTCACTGCTTCAGAGTCATCGTGGCCGATTAACCGGAGATAGCAAAGCGTGTCGGGGGTGCCACGATCGCAGAAGGTGATTTGGGATGCTGGAGTCTGCTTGTGAAAAGACAAAATCGAGCCTTCGAGCATCAGCTTGGCGTAGCGGGCAGTATCGCTCCGGGAACGGCAATGCCACCGGTTTCAACTTGTTCCTGGATGATTTGTCTGGCCACTTCTGGAACGCAGGGGAACCCTCGCCGCTGACGCTCGGCGAGGACGGTGGTTTTGCCGGCTCCCGGGCCGCCGGTCAGCACATAAAGATTTGAGTTCTGCATAGGTGATGAGTAGCAAGGGCGTGGGCGAAGCGATCCGCACGCCACATTGGGATATTTTCCGATAGCGGATAGGTCCTGCGCACGCGTCTTGACAAGGAACGGTATTTCTGCAAAGATCGAAATATGTCAGTTGCGTCAAACAAGAAAAACACGGAGCAAGTGGCGAAGTACGCCGACATGCTTTCTGCCATGGGCACGGAGCCCCGCCTTCGAGTTATGCAGCTGCTGCTGTCTGCGCATCCCGAAGGCTTGGTGGTCGGCGATATCCAGTTAGAGCTTGATATTCCAAATTCCACGCTGTCGCACCACCTGGAGAAATTGAAGAATGAAGGACTGGTGAACGTCCGCCGCGAGAGCACTTTCTTGCGGTACACGGCTAATACCGAAGCGCTCCAGGAACTACTGCAATTTCTCTACGCTGAATGCTGCACTCGGAACAAGGCCGTCAAACCACAAAGTATCATCCAGATCTGTAATAGGAGAGGATCATTATGAGCACCACCGATATCGATATCAAAGAAGTAGTCAAAGAAAAGTATGGCCAGGCAGCCTTGCGCGCAAGGTCTGGCGGAAGTGTTTGCTGCGGAGCGACGGCAGCGAGCGGTTTGGGCTGCCACCCGATCACGTCGAATCTGTACGACTCCTCGCAGGAAGGACAAATTCCTGAGGAGGCTATGCTCGCGTCTTTAGGGTGCGGAAATCCAACCGCACTCGCAAAGTTGAGTCCTGGAGAAGTGGTTCTCGATCTCGGCTCTGGCGGTGGCGTTGATGTCCTGCTTTCCGCGAAGCGGGTCGGGCCCGCCGGCAAAGCATACGGTCTGGACATGACCGATGAAATGCTCGCGCTGGCTAACGAGAACAAACGTAAAGCGGGCGCCGAGAATGTCGAGTTCCTGAAGGGAGAGATTGAGCATATCCCTCTGCCCGATAACTCTGTGGACGTCATTATTTCCAACTGCGTGATCAATCTTTCAGCAGACAAGGACCGCGTACTGAAGGAAGCTTTTCGAGCTTTGAAGCCGGGCGGACGATTTGCCGTCTCCGATGTTGTAACTCGCGGCGAGGTTCTTCCAGAGATTCGCCAAAGTGTGCTTCTCTGGGTGGGCTGCGTTGCCGGTGCTCTCGAAGAAAACGAATATCGCACCAAACTCGCGTCTGCTGGCTTCGAGAACATTGAGATCGAGCCGACGAGAATTTACCGCGTAGAGGACGCTCGCGAGTTCCTATGCGGCCAAAACATCGACGTGGACGCCATTGCGCCGCAAGTAGACGGTAAGTTCATGAGTGCATTTGTGCGAGCCGTGAAGCCGCAACCCAAGGGAACTTGCTGCGAGCCGACGTGCTGCCAGTGATGGAACGAAATGCAAAGACACTACAACGTGTTGTTCCTATGCACGGGAAATTCGGCCCGGTCTATCATGGCCGAGGCCATCATGAACTACAAAGGCCGACCGAACTTTACTGCCTACAGCGCCGGGAGCCATCCCTCGGGTGCAGTTCGACCGGAGGCCATTGCGGAGCTGGAGAGTGCTCATTTGCCAACGGATGGTCTTAGAAGCAAGAGTTGGGACGAGTTCGCGAAAACCGGCGCCCCAACCCTCGATTTCGTCTTTACGGTCTGTGACAACGCTGCCAAGGAAGTCTGCCCCATTTGGCCGGGACATCCTCTAACGGCCAACTGGGGAGTTCCCGATCCAGCTGCGGTGCGCGGCACGGCAGAGGAAATCAAACGCGCATACCGCGCTGCTTTTATAAGCCTTGAACGTCGAATCGACCTGTTTCTCAGCTTGCCCCTCGCGACCATCGACACGCTGGCAATCAAGCGAGAGATCGACAATATCGGCCACCAATGAAATTCAAACTGCGCGCCAGGCTCGCCGCTGAATTTCTTGGTACCGCCTTCCTCGTTGCTGCGGTGGTTGGGTCGGGCATAATGGGCGAGCGGCTGGCAGGTGGGAATGTCGCCATTGCTCTGCTTGCGAACACGATTGCGACCGGCGCGGCATTGGCTGCTCTCATTCTCACGTTTGGACCGATTTCTGGCGCACACTTGAATCCAGCTGTCACTCTTGCCGACGCAATTGAACACGGCATTCCGTGGCCCGAGGCAGGGGCTTACATCTTTGTGCAAATTGTGGGAGGAGCGGCCGGAGCTATCATCGCGCATCTGATGTTTGGGGTGCGCTGGTATTCCTTCTCCTCACATTCCCGGCATGGAGGGGCCCAGGTTCTAAGTGAGTTCGTAGCGACGTTCGGACTATTGTCGGTGATCTGGGGATGTTCGCGATTACGCACTGGAGCCGTACCGTTCGCGGTTGCGAGCTACATCACCGCCGCCTACTGGTTCACGGCTTCGACTTCGTTTGCAAATCCGGCGGTAACAATTGCCCGCTGCTTATCTGATACCTTTGCCGGGATTCAACCGTCAGACGTTCCACTGTTTATCGTGGCGCAAATCGCGAGCGCTTTGTCCGCGACTTTCTTATTTCGATGGCTTGTCCCGAACCTGCAGTTACACGCGGAAGAAATCCTGGTGCCACACTCGCGGACCTGAGACATTCCAAAACCGGGAGTCAGGAGTTTTTAGAATCTCGCAGGCCTCACGACAACAGGGCGCCGAACCCAGCCACCAGCAAGGCGATCGCCCAGAGCAGGTCAAAGTTGAGCCAGGTATGCCGAAGTAACTTCAGCCCCACCTTCTCATAGCTCTCAAAAAAGAAGATTGCGAGGACTCCGGCTACAATCAACAACGCCAGAGTATGCACCAGTACCGCAAGTAGAATCACGGACATGCTTACTGCTACAGGAGCCGCCGGCATTGATCCAGGCGGCATTGATCCAGGCGGCATTGACCCAGGCGGTATTGATCCAACCATGGTGTGCGCCATCCCAGGCACCGGCTGGGCCAACACGACTGGCACAAGCATCAAGCCGGCTCCGTGCGCCGATGCCATCAGAAAAGACCAGACAAGCAACTCCCTTCCACCCACTCGCATGCCCGCTCCTCGCGGATGACTGGCTCGGAAGATTCGGTAGACGCCAAAAGCAAAGAGGATAGCTGCGACCCCAAACTTGAGAGAGTGCCACGGAAAGAGATGTTGAACGAAACGGAATAGGAGAATCGCCACAGCGATTGCAGCCGCGTGTCCCAGCGCAATCGGCACCAGAGCAGCGAGCACTGCCGACCGGCGTTTCTCCTGAAGACCGAGCGAGAGGGCAAACAGCCAGCCCATGCCTGGATTCAGGCCGTGATAAGCCCCAAGAAGCGCAAGCACCACCCAGGGCCAATTGTGATTCATGATTCGTAGTGGATCATGGATAGCAGTAGAAGTCCGACGAAGCGTCCCCACCCTGCAATCTCACCTGGTGGCTACGCAGCTCACCGAAATCCACGAAAAGCTTCGGGTCGAGTTGAATGCCGCCGTCGGACGCAACGTCAAGCTTGACCATCCAGCCGCGGATGCCGTCAGGGTAGAACTGTTTGTCCCACGCCGCATACAACGAGTTGGTGAAATACACGCGGCGGCCATCGCGGCTGATTTCCACCATCTGCGGGCCACCGTTCAGGGCTTCGCCTGGCCTCGCAGGATGAGACGCACGCCGCACGATCCCGCCAATGTGAACCGATCCAATCAGCTTGGGACTAAATGGGTCTGAGACGTCGTATTGGCGCATCTCTCCCGTCCCCCAGCACGAAGCGTACAGAAAGCGATCATCGACCGAAAGATTGATGTCCGTGAGCAATGGCGGAACAGCCTTAAAGCCCTGCAGAAGAGGAGGCAGTTGGCTCGGGTCGGCTGGCTCGGCGGGAATTTCAATGACTTTTTTCACTTCGAATTTTGCGTTCGAGTTGCCGTTGGACTGGGTTCGGTGCCACAACCAGATG
The DNA here is from genome assembly GCA_963717205.1 of uncultured Acidobacteriota bacterium. GTDB lineage: Bacteria > Acidobacteriota > Terriglobia > Terriglobales > Acidobacteriaceae > Sulfotelmatobacter. The sequence continues at coordinate 1,045,822 of CAVQVP010000007.1, forward strand.
GAACTCGAAAGATCTTTGAGCGAAGTGACCACACCCACAAACCCGTAGTCCTTGGTAGGATCGTGCGCAGGACGCAATTCCAGAACCATCTGCTGCTCCGCGCCTACATCTAGAGCCTGAAGATGACGGCGCTTGCGAAGATCCCAAATATGCAGACTGTGCCCGTACTTGCCCGCAAGCAGCAACTCGGGATTGACTCCGCCCTCAACCATGTTCGGCGTGCCCCACTCGCTGGTGACTGCGATGTCGTATCCCAGATGCCAGGCGAAATCGTATGCGAATTGCTGAGGGCCTCGCTCGACCTCCCACCGGCCCAAAGGCTCGAAAGTGTAGTGATCTAGAGCAAAGATTCCACCCGGCCCATTGCCGCTCGGCGAACCGAGAGCGCTGACGTAGATGCCGTCGGGGCCACAATGAAGCGTGTGCGGACGGCTGTATCCGGTTCGCTCTGCCACGACCTCCGGTTCGATGACCTTCACGATCTTCGGCTTCTTGGGGTCGGGTTTGGTGTCAATCACGTGAATCCGCGAAGAGCGTAAACCAGGCACAATCAGGTAGCGCCGCTCGATGTGAGGGTGCGGAGCATAAGGACAGAGAGCGGAACTGCATGCATTCCAGCCGAAATGGTGCAACTCGTCTCCGGCATTTGGCATGTCGACTCGCCCCACGATCTTTCCGTATTTCTTCGACGCGCTGTCGACGTCTACGACGACCAGAGCGTCCGCTTGCTTGCCTCCGTTTGCATTCAGCGCCGCTACGTACGCGAGTTTCTCGATGGGGGCTTGACCGGCAAGCTTGGGCGAGGGATAAAAAGTGGGATCAGACTTCAACAGCATGAGATTCTCCTCCGTGGTGAGGGCTCTGGGTATTGCGAAGCGAACGCATCCCCGCTGCAGAACCAGATCAGTTTAACTCCGTTCACGTAAAAAAGAGTAGCCACGGCTTGTGACAAGGCCGCCGCCGCCTCTGGTCAGGCCAATCAAGAAACCAATCAGCAATCCCCCAGCGGCTTCGCCCCGCGGCATACTGCCTCCGGTCAATCGCTTCCTGATCTACTTTTCCGGCCGCGATCAACTTCCCGTAGCGCAAGTCGTGTACGATTCCGTAAATCGGCCTGAGCTTTCCGAAAGTGCGCTTTGTCTCCGTCAAAGAGACAGCTTGCATTTTCCGGACGTGCGCACCGGCACTTTTGTGCTTTCTCTTCGGATGTGAACGCGTCGAAATCCCCCACCTTGTTATACCTCGCTAGAACGTGGAACCAGCGTGTAGTAAAGACGATCGCAACTATCCACCAGTCGAACCAGGTCTTCTCTACCAAAGGAATCATTTTTTGTCCTCACCAGGCCGCAAGACGCACACGCTGACGATGGCACCGTCACGAAAGTGTCATTCACTAACGCCGGCGAACAATATACCAAATAGTCCATGGAACTACTAGACATGGCTGCCAGTTGGCGTTTCAAGACCCCAAATCCGTTGCGCACCAGCAGTCCCAATACGGGAATCAGATCCCGTCATCGATTGACGGCCGGTCTTCCGCAAGCCGTTCGCACCGACATTAACCGGGCAATCCAGGAAGCGATTGCCTCCGACTCTTTCGTGTTCTGAGAGAAGCTGTTAGGATATTTGTGTGCTAAAGGGCTGCTCAAATTTTGTTGGCGGTTAGGTCCAAGGTGGTGACAGCCTGGATCGTGCGAAGCATGGCCGCGGGCAATTCGTGCATTTTATGCAAAGCCTGCAGAGCCTTATAAACACTGGCGATTCTGCATATCGTTGATTTGGCGAGTGGGGACGTAGTTCAGTTGGTTAGAACGCTGCCCTGTCACGGCAGAGGCCGCGGGTTCGAGTCCCGTCGTCCCCGCCATTCTTTTGAATGGCTTACAACTTGGCACAGACGACCCGCTATGGGTTCTCACTAACACCGTGCCTGTCACGATCAATAGATCACGATAGTAAAGTCGGAAGTCTGATTGTCCCCTCCATTGGCGGTCAGAAGTACACGTAGCAGACTATTGCTTCCAAGAAGAGCAGCATCTGCATCGGCGTTCGCGATGATCGCGTTGTCGTTTAAAGAACGCGGCGCGGTAACGCTCCAGAAACGATCATCGACCTCAAAGCCAAAATCAATGGTGTAAACTCCAAACACAACCTCATTCAGGCTGAACCCGCAGGGCGGAGTGGTTGCGGCGCTGCCCGCAAGCGTGGAGTTGTAACAGCGTGCGATGTGATACGGTGGAGCGCCCGCGCTGACAAAAACCAGGGCTTTTGCCCAGCCGCCGCCGGAACGATTTTGCTGAGCGTTGCCTGTGGCCGAAAAAGCAAACCCGCCACCAGACAAATCCTTCCCAATCACTCCGAAGCCAGACGCTCCTGAGCTTTCGCCAATCACTCCAACCCCGTTAGCGCCCGTAGCCGAGCCGAATACTCCCCGTCCCTGATCGGAGGCCGATTGCCCGATCACCCCGAAGGTGAATCCAGCAGCGCCGATCGCAGTCGCCGAACCCTGAATTGCCGCGATCCCGTTCCCCGGTCCGCTCATTGCGGCAGCGACAGTGGGTCCGGTATTGTTCGCACTAATGCCGCCTGTGACGACTGAGGTGAACTCTCCGGCTTGTGCCACGACAGTGTTGACCGTACGAATGTCTCCGACGACGTCGAGCGCGAAGACGGGGGCGGTGTTGTTGATGCCAATTTTCTTGCCGGATTGGAACAACGCCGAGCCTTGGACCTTCGCACTACCACCATTGCTCGCAAAAAGCGGAACGAAGCCGGTCTTGCAAGCTGTGCTTGAGGAGCAAACGATCTCGTCTGCCTGCTCCGCCGGTGCTGCTGCCGGCCTGTGTTCTGATCCAGAGACCGGAGCGGCTGCTTGCTGGGCATTCACAGGAATGCAGTAGCAGATAAGCAGAAGACAAAGTGTGAGTCTTATGTTGGTTGGGTTGGGTCGGAACATTATATCCTCCTCTATATGTGATCGAGCAAACGAGCAGTGCATCTTCTCACCGCAATGCGCCATGCGAATCCACGTTGTGAGCGAAACGTCGGTTGGCGGCTGACGTAAACGGGCGCCGCGCGTAAAGCGCAACGCCCGCAGGGTGAGTTATTTCACGACCTGGCTGACCGCACTTGAGGTGCTGGTGTTGAAGTTCGTATCTCCTCCGTATGATGCGGAGACCGAATGCGTCCCCACTGCCAGCTTCGAGGTGGTGAGGCTGGCTTTTCGGCTGCTGTTGACCGCCCCCGTACCCAGCACCGTCGCCTTCGTGTTGTCGCGGAAGGTCACGGTGCCCGTCGGTGTACCGGTGAAGGTCGGCGTAATGGTTGCCGTGAAGGTGACCGCTTGCCCGCTCGCGGAAGGATTAGGGGAAGAAGTCAGCGCTGTCTTCGTGTTGGCCTTGTGCACAACCTGCGTCACGACAGCCGAAGTACTGCTTAACAAATCGGTGTTCCCGTCGTAACTTGCGGTGATCGAGTGATTGCCGGTGTGCAGGCTCGAGAGGGTGAAACTTGCCTTGCCGCCGCTGACTGTGCGTGAGCCTAGGGTGGTGGTGCCGTCTTTGAATACCACCGTACCGGTAACCGTCCCTCCAAATTGCGGACTTACTGTGGCGTTGAATGTAACCGACTGACCGAACGACGACGGATTCAACGAGGAAGCAAGAGCCGTTTTGGTGGTCGCCTTATTGACCGTTTCCTTCACGGCCTTTGAGGTGCTGGTGGCGAAGTCCGTAGCCCCGTCGTAGACCGCCGTGATGGAGTGACTTCCTGCGCTCAAAGTTGATGTCGTGAACGTGGCTGTTCCGCTGGCCAGCGGTACAGTGCCCAGAGTCGCCGTTCCATTTTTGAAGGTTACGGACCCGTTGGGCGTGCCGGCCCCAGACGTGACTTTGGAGGTAAACGTAATCCCCTGCCCGAAAGTTGAAGTGTTCCGTGATGAAGTTAACGTGGCGGTGGTCGAAGCTGGGTGGACGACCTGACTTAACACTGTCGAGCTGCTGCCCACGAAATCGATACTTCCGTTGTAGGTTGCGAAGATGGAGTGAGTACCTCCGCTCAAGCCTGAGGTGGTGAATTTGGCCGCACCGCCGCTGAGGCTCTTCGTGCCTAGCGCGATCTTGCTGTCGTGGAAGGTCACGGTGCCGGTGGGTGTACCGGTGGTCGACGATAGAACTTGTGCGGTGAAAGTAACCGACTGGGTAAACGTCGAAGGATTCAGCGAAGAGGTAACGCTGGTCGAAGTTCCTGCCTGCACGCCGGTGCCAGACAGTGGAACAGTAGCCGCCCCATCGGGAGCGTTGTCAGGAACCCTGAGAGTTCCGCTCGCGTTACCGACAGCGGTAGGATTGAACGAAACGTAAACGTGGCAGGAGCTACCTGTAAGGAGGGTTTGATTGCTGCAGCCATCGTCTGTGATAGCAAAGTCGGTGTCACCAGTTATGCTCGCCTTGAAAATGAGCAGAGTAGCGTTGCCGGTGTTGGTGAAGACGACCTCTTGCGAGGAACTGCTGGAAAATACGGCCTGATTCCCGAAGGCCAGCGACGAAGGCGAAAACGAATCGATGGGCGAGTAAGTGTTGTATGCAGGCAAGATCCAAGTGGCCCACTCGTTTGGAGACCCGTTTGAAACGAATTCGCCCTCCACCCAAATTCCCAGGAAGTCAGGATCGGCGGCAGCACCGTGATAGTCACCCCAGCGATTGAGGTTGGCTGCGTCAACATTCAAATAGGTGAAATGCCCTATCTGTAAGGTCGTTTCGTTACCAATGCAAGTGTTGCAGATGGTGGACCGTGGGATGGGGGCAGCATATGCGCCGGGATGAGTTACAGATCCATCCGAACGCGTGTAAACCATCATCTTGTCGCCATTGGAGTTTTGCTCAACGTAAGGATAATAGACGTCGGTTCCCGAGGGCTCCCCTAGTATCCAATCGTTAACGTTTGACATCGTGGGATAGCGACTCACATCAATCTCGGTGAAAACGGCGCAGGCATCGACGGTACCATTCTGGCTGCAGGCTGTAGTCTGGCCTACCGATAGATGGCCGAACTCCCAGGTTGCAAATAGTAGGCGAGTGTCCCCCGTATCGATGCCTTGGACGCCGTTGGGCTGAGCGGCAACGGGCGCAACTCCATAACTAAACACAGGGTCGTCGGCCACTCCCGAGAGGGACGGGCCCGTGGTTGATCCGTTACAGCAATTAGCTGCATTCGTTACCTGCCATACATGAATAGCGTCGCCGGTCCCTCCCCGTCCACCCGCACCGACCAGGAACTCGCCATCCGTGTCTCGGGAGAAATGCATAACGGCAGCGCGCACGGATAACGCTGTGACACTGCTATCAGATCCATCCGGCAGATTCCAGAAATCCCACCAACTGCAGCATGGCCCGTTCACCAGCTCGTCCTTGCTCAGGATGCGAATCTTGGAGTATTGGAAGGGCCCGCGCTCGAGTTCCTTGAAGGGGAAATTGAACATGTTGCAGCTGATATAAATCGCGACAGAATCCAAGCCAATCTGGGGATGATCGCACCAATTGTTCGTACTTGTGTTGCCGTTCAGGGTGGCATCGAAGCCGAAGACATTCCACCCTTCGTGGACGTCGTCTGCTGCAGATACTGCGAGCAATATGGTCGAGCGTTTAGCGGTATCGTTCTCCGACATCGTTACCAGGAAGAAGCGTTGAAAGTCCGGATCAAATATGACGACCGGATCGGTGATGAAATCTTGCGCTGGAGCACCGACCGGAGCAAAGAGATCGGACAACAGCGTTGAAGAGATAATATCTCCGTTTTTGTCCCATACATTCACCGTGTTGTTGACAACGGCGACGATATCGAAGTGGCCCGCGGCAACTCCGCCGTCGGGAGGAATTTGGCCTGTAAAGAAGCTGCCCGGAAACCCGTTTGCGGATTGGGGCGAAGGCACCGGGCGGCTGTTGCGTCTGGTGGCATCGTCTTTCTTATTGCTCGCAGCCACCATTTGTCCCGGGTTGCGTCCAGGCATATGCAACTGAGTGGGATTCCAGTTGAGCGCTTTCAGTTCTTCCGGGCTGAGAACCTTCACGGTTGGCTTGGTCGTGAGATCAAAAATACCGGCGGCGGCCCGCGCCTTCGCTGCCTCGGCCTGCTCAGTTTCAGCTTCGGGCATGGACTGCGGTTTTCCTGGCGGAAGCTGATGGACCTTTCCGTCTGGTCCTATCGGGCCATGCTGGAAAGGCACTTTGTAAGGCTTCATGGCGAGATACCCGGCTGCTCCGCGATGCGGCGGAGCCTTTAGCGGGGATTGTGCGCTGCCGCGCCAGGGCGACCAGACCATCAACGCAGCCAGCAGAGCCAAAAACCCCACGATGCCAGTTCGAGATCTCGATGAGAAAAAGCGGGAAAGGGACGATGCTGCCTTCGCCATATTTCCTCCAGACAAAAGGAGTGAATTCTTGCTTCAGGGAACACCGCAGATTTTCGCGGGCTGCATTCAGTGTGAAGCCGCGACCCTCACAGACGCCGGATTCCTAAGTCCATTCCTACTGCACCCGGGACCTCAATGTGGACAACAGGGTTAATACCCCGCTTCCGGGAAATCCCGGGTTCTTAAGGACGACGGTGAGCGGGCGCGGTGGGTGCAAACAAATAGCGACCGGAAGATCGATTCGTCGGCGAAACCCCTGAGCCCCAACGCAGCTCCCCCTAGCTGCGTCGAAATGTGGGCGACTTTCTCGCAAAAACCGCGAGACGAGCAATGCACGAAAGGTGAAATGTTAATGAGTCGAAGGTGAGCTGTTAACCATATGACCCATAAAACCTTAAAGCATTACCGTTCCGGCCCGGACAATGGTAGGATTCGCAGCAGCCTGTGTAAGGGGCGTTTTGGGGCATGGAAATTCGCTGCAGATACCGCTTCGGTCAGTTTGAGGTGCACACCGATGCGCGCGAGGTTTCGAAGAACGGAAGGAGGGTAAAACTTCGTGGGCAGCCTTACCTGATCCTGGAAGTGTTGCTGCGCCGCGCAGGGGAGGTCGTCACTCGGGAAGAACTCCGAGGTAATCTCTGGCAGGCCGACACCTTCGTCGATTTCGAACATGGACTCAATACTTCGGTCAAGAAGCTTCGACAGATGCTGTGTGATTCCGCCGAGACGCCACGATACATTGAGACCGTACCGCGTCTCGGCTACCGCTTCATCGCTCCGGTTGAAGTGATCACGGAAAGGACTAAGGCAAGCCCCGAAAATGCTACAGCTGAGGACCTAGAAGCGGAAGGAGACTACGCGTCTCCAAAAGCAGTCGGGCCTCCACTGGATCAGTCTCGAATCTTACGGTGGAGGATCTTGGGGTCCAGTTTTGCCGTGGTTGTGCTTCTTGGTGTGGCTTGGTTCCTAAAAACATCGGGCAGGGTGCAGTCGCTCTTCGGATCGTCGAATGTGGCTGCGATTGCGTCGCTGCGCGCCTCGCGAATCAACTCCATTGCTGTATTGCCTCTGGAGAATCTTTCCAACGATCCGGGCCAGGAGTACTTCACGGACGGGATGACTGATGAACTTATTAACGATCTGGCTCAGTTGGGCACTTTGCGCGTCATATCGCGGACCTCCGTCATGCATTACAAGGGTGGTCTCCAGACAGTTCCACAGATTGGCCGGGAGCTTGGGGTGGACGCTCTAATCGAGGGAACGGTAGAGCGCGTTGCAGACAGGGTGAGGATTCGAGTGGAACTAATCGATACGACAAGCGATCGCCATCTGTGGGCACGGAGCTATGACCATGAACTCAAGGATGTCTTAGTACTCCAGAGCACGGCAGCACACGACATTGCCGCGGAAATCCAAGGCCAAGTGGCGGGATCGTCGGCCGATTCGCATTCGGCCAACGAGCACATCGTCCAGCCCGACGCTTATGAAGCTTACCTCAAGGGGCGCTACTTCTTTAGTAAGAGAACCACGCCCGGTCTGCAACAAGCCGTGAAGTATTTTCAGCAGGCGGTGGACAAGGATCCCAGCTACGCCCGCGCATATGCCGGTCTGAGTGAGACGTACGCTCTTATGGGCGGCTATACTAATTTGCCTCCAAAAGAGTTCATGCCCAAGGCGCGCGAGGCTGCCCGGAGTGCATTGGAGCTTGACGAGCAGTTGCCGGAAGCGCACAGCGCCCTGGCGTTCATTGCCGAGAACTACGACTGGGACTGGCAAACCGCAGAGAAGGAATATCGCCGGGCCATCCAATTAAACCCAAACTATGCTACGGGCCACCATTGGTACGCCGAATGTCTCGCTCTGCAGGGTCGGTTCGGCGAGGCTTTCCCCGAAATCGAGCGCGCCCGCCAACTGGACCCGCTATCGCTGATCATTGCCGCCGACAGCGGTGCCATCCTGTTCTTCTCGCGGCAATATGACCGAGCTATCGAGCAATTCCGTGCCGTGCTCGAAATGGAGCCAAACTTTCCTCGCGCCCAGTTGTTGATTCCCGCCTACGTGCAAAAAGGACAATTCACAGAGGCCTTGGCCAACGCAGAAGAATTCAGTCGCCGCAACGACTCGCCTTGGAATTGGGTAATGCTCGCCTACGCCTCCGGCCGGTCGGGGGACCGTGCGAAGGCCGAGCTTGCCTTACAGAAACTGGAAACGTTAGGTCAGCTCCGGTCGCTGGATCCCTTGTCCTTTACCGTCGCCTACATCGGCGTGAACAACAAAGAGAAGGCCCTGTTCTATTTGGAAAAAGCCTATCTGGAGCATTCCAGTGGTCTCACCTCTCTCAAGGTGGACCCAACTTTTAACCCGCTGCGCGACGCTCCCCGCTTCCAGGCCGTGGCTCGCCGCATTGGATTGGCGGAATAATTCCCAGGATCGCGGCAAAGTTTAGAGGGAACAGTCCGCTTCTTGGAAGATACAGGTGCCGCCATCTTCCTTCGAAATCCTCCGCACCAAGAATGTGACTGATCGGGCGAAGCGGGAAATTACTCCACGTATGACCGTATCCCAAACCGGGTTTACTCTGATCCTAGAGCTTGCTTTGATTTGCGGGCAATCAGCGCGAAGCCGCGCGAGTTCGCATCAGATTCCAGCTGAGTGAGGCGTACACGGCCTGCACTTTGTCTGCCCGATTTAAGTTCTAGTTCCCCGACCCGCAGCCGCGATTCCAATTCATAACCAACGTAGCCGTATCGGCTAGCTCCGGCGCGAATGGTTTCGAGTATCTTGGAGGCATCACTGAAGTTTCCAGTTTGGCTCCGAATGGCCGCAACTGCGAATTGCTCTTCAAATCGAGCAGTACGGCCGGCATCCTGGAGGCACAGTTCAGTCGCTCGAGCCGCCGCTGCCTGTGCTTCCCGAACCTTAGCCTGTGCGAGCAGCGCCGAACTGAGAACGGCTTGTGCCTGGCAACCTGCCTCTGACATTTTCTGCTTCTCGAATGCGGCCACCGCATCTTGGACGACGTGCGCGGCCTCAGAGCTGCTCCCTTGCTCGAGCAAAATCTGGGCTAATTGCATTTGGCTGTAAGCAAGATTCGTCGCATCGCCAAGTTCCTCTCGAAGCGCGATAGCTTCTTCCGTCTTTGCGCGCGCCTCCGCCAGGCGATCCTGAGCCCTGAGAATGTCGGAAAGCCCCCCCAACGCGAAGCCGCGCCCTTTTCGATAGCCGGTTTCTTGGAGAATGGCCAGATCCTCTTCGAATCGTGCGGCGGCTTCAGCAAGTTGACCTTGTTCGATGAGGATATTACCCAGGTTGCTGAGCGTTGAAGCCTCGCCTCGCCGATTTCCCGAACTTCGGAAGGCTTCCAGCGACTGTTGTTGCATTCGAACCGCGCCCGAAAGATCGCCCATGCCATCCATGACGTTCGCAAGGCTGCCGAGATCGCTTGCTACAGCGGGGCTGTCCAGCGTGCGATCGATATCGAGGGCTTGCTGGTAGTAATTTCGCGCCTGCTCCAATTTCCCTCTCTCGTAAAAGATATTTCCGATATTGCTGGAGACCGTTGCGACAAACTGTTGAGCACCGGTTTGACGGGCAATGGTGAGGGCCTCTTCGTATGCCCTCCGAGCGCCGTCAAAATCTCCCTTGTCATAAAGGACGGTGGCGGCGCCGTTCAATGCGCGGACAGCCGCGCGAGGATTGCCGCTTTTCAGGGACAAATCCCGGACGTCGGCAAACTCCGCCGTAGCTTTATCGAACTTTCCAAGACGGTCCCAATCCCAGGCTTCCTGTTGCTTCGCCTCGACCATGACCAGGCGGTTCCCTTGACCCGCGGCCAGGTCGGCGGCTTCAGAAGCCGCCTGTTGTGCGTGTTTGAAATCCCCCAGCGATTGGCTGGCCTCCGCTTCGGCCAGGTCGATACGGGCATCCTGGCTCGCGGGACCGGAAAGCCTATGCAATGACGCCACGGTTACGAGAGAATTCTTGCCCTGACCTGCTTTTGTCTGCGTTGCAGCGAGGCGCAATCCATTCTCGATATCGTCAGGAAAAAACTTCAGCAAGGTTTGGTAGATTTCGATGGCCGCCGGGTAATCGTTTTGCAATTCGCGATAGTGACCTTCGACGAGCAATTGATCACGCCGCGGCAAATTCTGCGAGAGTTCGAACGCTTTACTCGCTTCGGCTTTCGCTTTCGCGTCATAGCCCAATGATGCGAGGCTCTGAGCCAGAAAGGAATGCGATAGAGCATGGTTGGGATCCGCGGCAACCGCTCTTTCAAACAGATCGCGCGCCGCCTTCGCATCAAAGGCGCGCGACCTGGCCAGTCCTTCAGAGTAGAAACGAACCGCTTCCGGATTGTCGGGCAAGGAAGCGCCAGCGCGTTGAACTTCCTCGCCTGGCACACCCTCCATCCCGAGTTTTTCGCGAAGTTTGGAACTGACGCGCGAAACCAGATCGGCGAGTTCGGCCTCGGTGCCGCTTTCCGAAACGGCGGCAATCGTTTCACCGGCAGTTGCGTCCTGTACGCGTAAGTCGATGCGAAGCGGTCCCTCTGTGCCCTTGCCCAATCCCAGGTAAGAGCCAACGACAACGTCGTCTGAACCAAGGTTGCTCCGAATTTTGGAGAGCGTTTCAAGAGCGTAGCTGTCGGTGGCAGGCAAAGACAGATCGAGTTTCATGTGCGCTACGTTCTCTCCAGGAATTAGGCGCACTTTATTTCCCGAAGCGAGTTCGGTGCTCAACATTTCGGAAATTGCAGTTGAGACCCACTCCTGATCCGGACTTCCCGAAAGATTTCGAAAACCTAACACTGCGATGGACCGGCGCGCCTTCGCATGTTCGGAAGAGACTTGCTGACGGTGGCGCAGAGCGCGTCCGACGAATATCCCGATACCGGCGGCGAGAGCCAGAAGCAAAGCGCCGGCAAGAAACCACGTCTGCCGATTTCCAACCCGGCGGGCGGTTCGGTGACCTTCCCGCTTCGGGGCCACTCCCGATGGGAAGGCCTTCACAGCGCCGCTGTCGGAATCGCGCCGCAGGCGCTGTAGAGCGAAGCGCAACTCTGTCGCCGAGAGGTAGCGCTGGTCCCGGTTTTTCTCCAGGGCTTTATCGATGATTTGCTCCAGTTCCGGCGGAACCTCGGCGTTAATCGCTCGGGGCGAAACCGGCTGCCTGTGGAGCACCGCATCGATAATTAAAGCGATGTTCTTCTCCGCGAAGGGACGCAGTCCAGTCGTCATCTCGTACAACATCACTCCGAGAGAAAACACGTCGGTGCGACCGTCCAACTCGTCGCCACGAACCTGCTCCGGCGACATGTATTGAGTGGTTCCGGGAATCACCCCCAAGCTAGTGAGGGGGTCCTCGTCCCATGTCGGCGATGCAGTGTCCACTCCCCCCAGACTCAATTTGGCCAAGCCAAAATCCAGCACCTTTACCGATCCCCGGCGGGTGAGGAATACATTGGCCGGCTTGATATCCCGATGAATAAGGCCTGCCGCGTGGGCCGCCTCCAGCGCGTCGGCGACCTCGATGCACCACTGCAGAGCTTGCTGCAAGGGAACGCGACCCGCCTTCAGACGAGCCTCCAGAGTCTCACCTTCCAGCAACTCCATCACGATAACGGGTTTTCCCTCATACTCCTCTACTTCGTAGAGGGTGCAGATATGGGGATGGTTGAGGGTAGCGATGGCCCGCGCCTCCTGCTGAAAGCGCAACAGAGCCTTACCACGGCCGGCCTGCCCCTCCAGCACCAGCTTCAACGCAACGTGTCGGCCCAAGCGAAGGTCCTCGGCTTCATAGACAATTCCCATGCCCCCTCGGCCCAGGTGGTGTAGCACGCGGTAGTGCGCAACGGTCTTGCCCACCAAGGTGTCATCGGTGTCAGAGGCCTCAGTCAGAGTGACAGTTGCCGTCGCCAGGGCGGGCTTTTCCAGAAATTCGCCGAGTTTCCCATGGGAACTCAAAAGGGACTGGACTTCTTGCTCGAGCACGGCATCTCCCCCGCAGGCCTGGCGCAAGAACTCCCTCTGCTGATCGGCCGGCACGCGGAGCGCCGACTGCAACAGATCATCGACCCGTTTCCAACGTTCCCCATCCATCAGGATTTCCGATTCATTTCGCGGTGTAGCCAGGCACGAGCCGTGCTCCAGTCGCGGGACACAGTCACCGTCGACAGCTGAAGTACTTCAGCCGTCTCATCGAAGCTCAGCCCTCCGAAAAAACGCAGCTCAACCACTTGTGCTTTGCGGGGGTCGATTTGAGCTAGAGATTTCAGCGCTTCGTCGAGGGCCACCACGTCAATCGCTTTGCCGCGCGACAACATGGTTGCGTCCTCTAGCGGCACTGTGGCCTCGCCACCCCCACGCTTTCCTGCGCGGTGGCGTCGCGCATAATCAACGAGGATTTGCCGCATCAGCTGCGCGGCGATGGCAAAGAAGTGGGTACGGCTTTCCCACTGCGGAGGGTTCAGCCCAATCAGTCGAAGATACGCTTCATTGACCAGAGCTGCGCTCTGCAAAGTGTGACCGGGACGCTCCTGACGCAACTGAAAATGAGCCAGACGCTGCAGTTCTTTGTAAACAACCGGCAGCAACGCGTCCAGCGCCTTGCGGTCTCCCCCCCGCCAGTCTTGCAAAAGTTGTGTAATCCCGCTAGTAGGCTCCTGCCCCAAAGAAGCACCCAAGGAATTGTAAGGTTAGCTAGCTTAGCCACGCCTGATTCGAAAGTCAACTGCAACTGCCTGAGGCATCATCACTTACGAAATTTATCTCCATTCATGAAATATCTTCATCGACGAATGATTAGATTTGCGCCGCCTTCGCGCTGTTAGAGACAGAGGACAAAAGATTCGAACGGATCGGTCCTCTCTGAGTTCGACCCAGTTCTCGAGGAATTTATGAAAAAGCAACTTCTGCTCACTCTGTCTCTGATGCTCCTGGTGGCAGGTTCAGCCTTATGCATAGGCATTCGCTCGGATTCGCCAGCCACAGTGATCAGCGCTCCGTCTTTGGACACCAGTGCCACCTTTCGCGATGGCTTGTTCCAAGGGAGGCAGAGCGCCCAGCGCAATGCCCGACGCCGGGCTCCGGTTGGACGCTGGTCCACAAAGACCGATCGTGCGGTTTTCACAACCGGCTTCGAAGAAGCCTACAGGTCCCTGATCTTAAACGAACTCGCGAGAGAAATATCTCATTGACGAGCCTCGGCCTGTTCCGCTCCGAGACTTCACCTTCACGGAAACAACAACCGTCACTTTTGTGACTCAAAGGAGATACGCCATGAAAAGATCATTGTACGTAGTCGCTACGTTCGCCCTTCTGCTCGCCGCCGCGCAGGGCCAGAGAGTAGCTCCGCAGGATTCCGCATCTCTAGAAGCCGCCCGTGAGGCCAAACAGCAATACGTCGGCGCTCTCAGCACAGATGCCACCACGACCTGTACCTATCCGTTCACATCCGGGACGGGCAACACATACATGAAGTATTGCGTGACCAAGAACGGGAACATCGTGCAGTTCGCGAGTCCGCTGGGCGAAGAGTTTATCGCAACCAACGCGCCGATCGGCGAGGGTTATGGGTTCTGCAATTACGGCAGCACGAATAAGGAGTATTACGACTACGCAGGCTTCGGGGATAGCGGCAACTGGAAGGCGCCCACCACCGTGAGTTCGACGGCCCAAACCGTTGTGATCTCACGAGAAACAAGCGACGGTCTCTTCACCCTGACCCAGACCATCACACAGAACATTGCCAACTCGTTTGTTCGGGTCACGATGGCGTTGAAAAACAACTCGACTACCACGCGGCACGTTGGATTGTTGCGCTATGCGGATGTAGACGCGCAGGGATTTACCGCGAACAGCTTCGATTACACCTACCGCACCGCATTCGGCTACAACAACATGGGGTACGGACTTCTCATAAAGCATTATTCCGGCGCCACGCTGAACGGCGGATTCGCGCAAGTCATTCCTGGCGGACCCAATCCATGCCAGATTTTCGCGAACGTGAGCGGTGGGCCCGTGCAAGGCATCGATGGATCGATTTTCGTCGAGTATGACATGGAGGTTGCAGCGGGGACCACAAAAACGGTTGCTGTTGATTACAAGTCGTTCTAAGTGGTCTCGAGGGGGACGCCGTTCGGTCGGGGGGCCGATCCGGCGTCCTTATCTTCCTCGCGGTGAGCACCCAATTCACAAACACCATGGCTTGTTGCCTTGCAGTCTTTCTGAAGGGAGCACGAGGTCCCCGGCTTGTTGTAGAGGCTTTGAAACCTCCACTCCTGCAAGGAGTGTTTCAGGCTTGGGTGCATCGGCAACAGCTTCGCAGACGCTCCCGTTTTTGTGCACTTCAGGTTCCCTGGTAATACGAGTGTTGAACGGGACAGGGCAACTATGTCCAGGGAAACCGAAAGTATCCCAGATAGTGCTCGATGCTGTGGCACAATCGAGTGGGTTAGAATCTTCAGCCTTGAACGCAGAGAGAAGGCCAATGCAAGTTCGACAAATCTTCGGCAGCAGCGGGCCACCGGCGACAATTCTGATTCGTTTGCTGGTGGGATGGGTGTTTATGTCGGAGGGCATTCAGAAATTCCTGTTTCCGGGCACCCTGGGCGTGGGACGATTTACTAAAATTGGCATCCCGAATCCACAGTTCTTTGCTCCATTCGTCGGCGTGGTCGAAATTATCTGTGGCGCAATGCTGATTGTGGGGCTGCTCACGCGTCTTGCCTCGATTCCACTGCTCATCGACATTTCGGTTGCAATTGTGACGACGAAGATTCCAATGCTGTCGAAAGCGGGATTCTGGAGCATGATGCACGAAGCTCGCACAGATTTTTGCATGTTGCTGGGTCTGATATTCCTCGTCATCGTCGGTTCCGGTACCCTGTCTTTCGATGGACGCCTTTCACGCTAGCGAAACCGTCTCCTCAGATAGTCGCCTCCCGCAGAGGCAGGTGTCGCTGGCTGAACTTGCACTCGTCTTTTTGAAGCTTGGCACGGTGGCATTTGGTGGTCCAGCCGCCCACATCGCTATGATGGAAGATGAGTTCGTTCGGAAGCGACACTGGATTTCCGAAGCAGAATTCCTTGACCGTCTTGCCGCAGCAACCCTCATCCCCGGCCCCAGTTCGACCGAAGTCGCGATCTTCATCGGTCACAAGAAGCGCGGCTGGTCAGGACTGATCGTTGCAGGTTGCTGTTTCATCATTCCCGCTGCTGTTCTGGTTACTCTGATTGCAGCTGTCTACGCCCGCTTCGGATCGTTGCCGCAAGTCGCAGGCATTTTGTACGGAATAAAGCCTGCTGTCATCGCGATTGTCTTGCAAGCATTGTGGAGCCTTGCTCGCAGCGCTACAAAAACAAAGTTTCTCGCAGTCATCGGAGTGATTGCGGTTGTTCTCAACGCCGCCGGAATGGCTCCGCTTGCTGTTCTTGCGATTGCCGGGACTGCTTCCGGTGGGTGGTTGTGGATCAAAAAACAAAGAGCTATTGCTCTGGCCGCCATTCCGCCACCCGGACGTTTTGCTTTGCTCGTCGGAACAGCGGCGGTGGCATCTGTGCACGTCACGTTGCTTCGGCTCTTCCTTTCGTTTCTGAAAATCGGATCGATCGTCTTCGGAAGCGGATACGTGCTCCTCGCGTTTCTCCGAGAGGAATTTGTCAATCGTCTGCATTGGTTGTCGGAAAAGCAACTCATTGATGCAGTGGCCGTTGGGCAGTTCACTCCCGGCCCCGTTTTCACGACTGGCACCTTCATCGGCTACTTGGTCGCGGGAATCCCAGGCGCACTGGTCGCGACGGTGGGCATCTTTGTACCTGGTTTTGTATTGGTAGCCTTGAGCGGGCCGCTCCTTCCAAAGCTCCGGCGTTCTGCGTTGGCAGCAGAAATATTGGATGGAGTAGTGGTCGGGTCTTTGGCTCTGATGGCGGTAGTCGCTTGGCAGCTAGGACGGGCCTCCATCGTGGATTGGCTCACATTCACTATTCTGATTGCGAGTGCAGTCCTGCTTTTGCGGTTCCGGGTCAACTCAGCTTGGGTAGTTGCTGGTGCAGCCGTAACGGGTTGGCTCGTCAGATGAGCCCATCCTATCGACGTAGGCGATGAACGGCGCGCGTTCGCCCGTCGCCACATCGGTCGCAAACTCTTATTCAGTGTCTTGGCTGGAGCGTTCTCGTACGTATGGTGTACTGCCGACTTTGTGGCCCATGGAACCGAGCGCGACTTTACTCTGGCGGAAGATTTGGCTATGGCGCGGGAAGAACGCACTGCGCTGCCCGACATGCCGTTCACGGTCAACCACATGGTGGCCGAGGGAGATCTGGTCGTGGTGCATTGGACGGTGTCGGGCACGAACACTCAGCCGGGAATGGGGCTTCCTGCCACCGGCAAACCGGTCAAAGTTTCAGGAATGACGCTGTTCCGCTTCAGGGCGGAAAGATGTCGGAAGAATGGAACGCCTGGAGCATGCTCTCGGTGCTGAAGCAAGTAGGGCTACTGTGCCCTCCCAAAGGCTGAGTCGAAATCGATTGTTGATGCGAACTTGCCATGGCCGAATCCACGCACTAACTTTGTACATATGATTTTTCCACGCTGCAGTGGAATCTTACTTCACGTCACTTCTTTACCGGCGGCTCACGGTATTGGCGATCTGGGGCCAACTGCTCACGACTTTGTCGATTTTCTGGCTGAGTCGGGACAGACCATCTGGCAAGTGCTGCCACTGTGCCCGACCGGCTATGGCGACTCTCCCTATCAATGCTTTTCGGCGTTTGCCGGCAACCCGCTCTTGATTGACCTGCTGAAGTTGCAAAAGCAAGGTCGGCTGAAATCGGAAGATTTCGAAGTGGTTCCACAACTCGCCACCGAGTTTGTTGATTACGGAAGGGTGATCGCCTTTAAGCAAGCTCTTCTTCGCAAAGCGGCTCAACACTTCTTTATCAACGCAAGCGAGACTGACTCCACTGCTTTCAAGATGTTTTGCGCGGATAACGCGGGATGGCTGGATGACTATGCGCTCTTCATGGCGGGAAAGGATGTTCACAATGGCGCCGTGTGGACAGAGTGGGAGCCAGGACTGCGGCGACGAGATCCCATCGCACTTTCGCATTGGCGGGAACGATTATCGCAGGAAGTGGAGATCCACAAGTTTGCCCAGTTTGAATTTTTCAGACAGTGGGACAGTCTGAAAAATCGCTGCCACCGGAACAACATTCGCATCATGGGGGATATCCCCATCTACGTTGCCCATGACAGCGCAGACGTCTGGGCGCATCAGGAGCTGTTTCGGCTGGACGAGAACGGAAGGCCAACTGTCATGGCGGGCGTTCCTCCCGATTACTTCAGCGCGACCGGCCAGCTCTGGGGAAATCCCATCTATCGATGGGATGTCCTGGCGCGCTCCGGCTATCGATGGTGGGTCGATCGTTTTCGCGCGTCTCTTAAGCTCTTCGATATGGTTCGGCTCGATCACTTTCGGGGGTTCGAAGCGTATTGGGAAATTCGTGCCGGAGCGGCTACGGCGATTGACGGAAAATGGATCAAAGGCCCGGGCCAAGAGCTTTTCGAGGTCTTGCGGAGTGAGCTGAAGGAATTACCGATCGTGGCTGAGAACCTGGGTGTCATCACTCCAGAGGTAGAACGCCTCCGGCATGAATTTGGATTTCCGGGAATGAGTCTGCTGCAATTCGCCTTCGGGAACGATCCGCAAGGACCCTCGTTCCGGCCGCATAACTACACTCGCGAGTTGGTGGCTTATACCGGAGGACACGACAACGATACGACAGTCGGTTGGTGGACCAGCTCGGGCGTTGGCGAAAGCACTCGCACTGCCGAAGATATCCGCAAAGAGCGGGCGTTTGCGAGAGCTTACCTGGGATTCGAAAACGAGCCAATCAATTGGGTTTTCATTCGCACCGTTCTCGCGTCGGTCGCAGGCCTGGCCATCATTCCGCTACAGGATGTGCTGGGGCTGGGCAGTGAAGCGCGAATGAACTTGCCTGGTACGGTGAGCGGCAATTGGAAATGGCGCTACCGGGCAAACGCTTTGACTTCGGAGATTAAGACCAGGCTGAAAGACCTGACGCTGCGTTACGATCGTAAGTGATTGTAATTTCAACGCACGTGGGATAATACCGGCATGCACGCTGAAGCCGTCCGGCAAGGCGGCGTACCATCGAAGCCGGACTTAATTCACGATGACAGCCGAGTCATGACGTGCGATGAGTGTGACGCAGCGTACTTCCTTTACTACGACCGCGATGCGGAGCCCACGTTTACGCATTGCAGTATATTAGCGGCCGAGCTCATCACTGCCCGGCATCCCGATCACGAGCAAGTCATCGTTCTGGAACTTCCAGAGCAGACTATCGAGAGACCGTTGCCAAAAGAGATTGTCTGGTCGGCCCGGTTGAATTTGGGAACCTTGCTCAAGAACAAGCCCGACATTAAATAGCGGTCGCCTCCGGCAAACGTCAGGCGACTGGCGACTTCAGAGCGGCGACAGTTCGTCTTCATTCTTATCCTCTTTATTGCCGCGGACGAGCCTGTTTTCGAGGAAGCGCCGCGCAAGGTCCTTGCCGCCGGTTCCAAATGCAATTGCGAGGCCAAGCATGACGGCTCCAAAAGCAATTCCGAAGGCGACGAGCACCGTTTGTTCGGCGATACCCAGTTCTTCGAACGACATGGATAATACGAAAACAATAATGATCGCCCGAACTGAAATACTGAGCAGGCGCGGCGATGGCCAATTGCCATTGACGGCGGCCAGCAGAGCGGCACGAGAGAAGAAGCCGGCGGCGAGCAATCCGAAAAACATGATGAACAAAGCCACAAATAAACGCGGCAAAAACAAAAAGAAATGGGCGATTTGCACTTGAAGTCCAAAAATTCCGAGTACGTTGATGCCCAGTAGAATGAAACCCAGCCATGCTACCCAGAATATAAATCGACTCAGCAGTTCCGACGATGGAGGAAGAGCTGCCTTGGCCAGCAACTGGGACGCGCCGGCATTTTCGGATAGCCGGTCGAACTTGATCAGCCGCAGGATGCTGCGCGCCAATACTTTCAGAAGATAAGCAATCACCCATCCTACGAATACAATGATCACCAACACGATCAGCCGGGGAAGAAAACGTGCAAAGCCCCTCGCGAAGTCCTGCACCGCTTGTGTTAGCTCGCTGACGATCATTTCCCGCATGATGACCTCACTCTCTGCCTGTCCACATCTCCAGTAAATACGGTTTCAGGCGCTCGAACTCCAGACATAGACTCTCGATATTGGCTTCTACTTCAGCCGCGGAAGAGTTCCGGTTCTCCAGCAAGAATGTGAGCGTGCGCCCCCTGAATAGCGGTGCAAGCGCCTGGATAATGTGATCCCGGCTGATGACTGCCTTGTGGTGCGCCGCAGCGAACTCGTAGACAGTCTTTACCCACAACTCCGCGGGATAGTAAAAATCATCCTCTTCCAAGCCTGCGATTCTCTGAAGTTCCGCAAGTGTCGGGGGCAAGAGGATGGAGCGAAAGACAGATTCCAGTTCCGCCACTCCCGAACGGAACATTTCAAGCAGGCGCTTCCGATTTTCTCGTTTTGCGTGGATACTAAATTCCTGCTCTGCCCCGCTTGTAGGAATCGGCTGGGAACCAGTCTTATTGCTCCATAACGAAAAATTGGATTCCATTGACCAAAACAACACGCCGATGGTTTGGCGCAGAGCGGGCACCAGATCGGCAGCGTGCCGCTCCACATGATTCTTGGTGCCAAGGAAGGACTGGCCGATGCGGAAGCCACCAGCGATGGCAGCCAAGGTCACGCGGACCTCGCACCCCGCACGGGCACTCTCATCGTTCCACGAGTTCTGTGCAAGAAATTGGCTTCCCATGCGGCCCGAGAATGCGAACTCGGAGGCATAAGGCTCACGGATTCTTAATCCGTAAACCGCGCGCGTTACCGGGTAGAGAAGGTTGGTGATGAGAAGCCCGTCAAACTTGTGCCGGGCATATGTCGGCAGCACGAGATCGAAATTTTCCGTGGATATGGGCTTTAGAAGAAGTCGAAGCCAATCGGGACTGATGTTCGATGAGTCGGGCGAAATCATCGCAGTAGCTTTGGCACGCAGCAATTCGCCGGCGGCTAGAATGGTTCGCAATGCCGTTCCCCGAGCAACGCTGCTCCCGTATTGCGTGCTGATTGAATGGAGGGTGCGCAGAGCAACCCGATTGAAGGCACGCTGCTGCACGTCGTCAATTGAGGCGCTCGCTACAAGCTCCGGAGTACCATCCCGTGATCCTGCGTCGGCGTCAATGATTGCCGCTCTATCCCGGGAAAACCATTGCAAGATGGCGGTTTGAATCGCGGCTATAACCGAGCCGATTGTCTTGGCATTGTTGCATGTGGGGAGTCCGACCAGGATGTCGATTTCACCCACGTTAATCAGCTGACGAACGAAATCATCCGTGAGAAAGCCTTCCTCCGTCATTTTGACGTCGGTGCGAAGCGCCCCAAGGCTTTCACGTGTAGACAACTCATCTATCATTGTTTCTGTTTCTTGCGCCTATCGCTGTTTCCTGCGCCTATCACTCCCGATTTTCAGACTCGTCTCAGCTGAAACCAATAGAACTGGTAAGGACCCAACGTAAGCAGATAGGGCAGTTTTCCCACCCGAGGAAAGATGTTCTTGCCGAACATCTCGATCAAGATGCTTCCCATGAAGCGCTGCAAGTCGAGCTCCACTGCCTGTGCGGCGCTCGAAAGATTGTTTACCACCAGCACCGTCTCGTTTTCGAAGCGGCGTACGAAGGCGAGAATTCTGTGATTCGCCGGATAAAGAAACTCGATGGATCCACGGCCGAACACTCTCGCCGATCGGCGAACCTCGATCATTCGCCGCATCCAGGAGAAAAGCGAATGGGGCGTTCGTCGCTGTGACAGAGCATTGATAGCTGGATATCCATAGATTGGATTGAGAATCAACGGCGCGCACAGGCTCTCCGGATCCGCGGTGGAAAAGCCCGCGTTCCAGCCTCCGCTCCATTGCATCGGAGTTCTTACTCCGTCGCGATCGCCAAGGTTGACGTTGTCTCCCATTCCTATTTCGTCCCCGTAGTAGATGATAGGTGTGCCAGGCAGCGACATCAACATGCCATTCATCAACTCGATGCACCGGCGATCATTATCCAGAAGCGGAGCGAGCCGGCGCCGGATTCCGAGATTCAGACGCATCGTCTTGTTTTTCGCGTAGACGTCGTACATGTAGTCCCGCTCAATATTGGTCACCATTTCCAGCGTCAATTCGTCGTGATTGCGTAGGAACAGGCACCACTGGCACGTGGCTGGAATTTCTGGGGTCTGCTGCAGGATTTCCGTGATCGGCTTGCGATCCTCGAGTTTCACTCCCATGAACATTCTGGGCATCAATGGGAAATGAAATGCCATGTGAAATTCGTCGCCGTCGGCGAAGTACGGCCGCAGATCTGCCGGCCACTGGTTGGCTTCGGCGAGCAGCATTCGGCCTGGAAATTGTTCATCAAGTCTCCGGCGAAAATCCTTAAGAATGGCATGCGTCTCGGGCAAATTCTCGCAATTCGTACCTTCTCTCTCCGTCAGATACGGCACCGCGTCCAATCGGAAGCCATCGACTCCGGCTTCCAGCCAGAACTTCATTACACTCCACATCTCCTCTACAACCGCGGGATTGTCAAAGTTGAGATCAGGCTGGTGGCTGAAAAAACGGTGCCAGTAGTATTCCTTGGAAATCGGGTCCCAAGCCCAATTGGACATCTCAGTATCGAGAAAGATGATCCGTGTTCCCTTATACCGCGTGTCGGTTTCACTCCAAACGTACCAATCGCGAAAAGCATTGTCCCGGGAGCTGCGGGATTGCTGGAACCAGGGATGCTGATCGGAGGTGTGGTTCAGCACCATCTCGATGATTACCCTGATTCCCCGCTCATGCGCCGAGTTCAGGAACTTTCGAAAGTCTTCCAGGGTCCCATAGCTAGGATGGACTGATCGGTAGTCGGCGATATCATAGCCGGCGTCCCGAAGAGGGGAAGGGAAGAATGGCATCAGCCAGATCGCATTAACACCCAGCTCTTGCAGGTACTCCAGTTTCTGCTCCAGCCCCTGGAAGTCTCCGATTCCGTCTCCGTTGCTGTCATAGAATGTCCGGACATGAATCTGGTAGATGATAGCGTCCTTGTACCAAAGCCCATCTTGCGTTAGTTGCACCAACTTCCTCCATAAATGATCGACCGCGTGTGAAACTCTGCGCCGAATTCCCCAAGCTTCCCAATGAGCAGAGTTCTATTAGCATATTAACCTCACGGTTCGCCGCGCGGTTCACGCCGCATCAGGTTTGATACAGTAGGCTGGTCGATGAGGATTCAGCGTCGCGATCGGTCGGAGTTCCGCTAGACTCGCGCTTTCATTGTGACGTGAGAGATTGGACTTCTTGCTCAATCTCTGACATGGCGATCGGCGTTGCATTACCTTCCTTCAATTTCTGATTGAGCTGGCCTAGTCTTGACTGTTTGAAAGTGGTCCACGCGGCTATCCCGATTTTGATTCGTTGGCTGGACCATTTGTAAACGGCAATTGCTTGTGAAGGCACGGCGCGGTCCCCGCTTTCGACGACACGCAGTGCTGAAGCCAAATCGCTAAAAGCGTCGCGTAACCCGCCGTGCTGCTCTTGGGATTCTTGGGATTCGACCCCTCCGAGAACCTTCGAGATTTCTGATTGTGCGTCCGCCAGAACCGACTTAAGGGACGGGTTCTGCCCGCCGAGCTTCTGCTCAATATCCGCGAGTCGTTTCTGAACCGAAGCGATCTCAGTAAGGGCGCGCCGGGCTTCGAGAGTTTCCGCGAAGATCTGTCGACCGAGTTCAAGCTGCTGCTGAAGTGTCTCTGCAGCAGCTGCCGACCGTGGATCCATGATGACTCTCAAAGTTTGAGTCTGCATTGCTTCGTCGACCATCAACCGAAGTTGGTAGTTTCCCGGCACAACCTTTGGACCCCTCGGGTTCCGGTATTCCGATTCCTCATCCACGCTAGGCCCCCCTGAACTGCCCCAAGCAAGATCCCACAGAAAGCGGTGCATTCCGGCAGTTGTCTCGAGGACTTCAGGTTTCGGGAACCAGCGCTCGGCAATGGGAAGGTGCGAGTGCTTTTCCTCGAGGTGATCTTCCGAAGAAAAGGTGCGGACGACATGCTGTTGTGCATCGAGAATCTCCAGCTTGACACTCTTGGCTTGAGACTTGAGGTAATAATCAATCGTTGCGCCAGCCGGAGGGTTTTCGGCTGTCGGCTCTTCGAGCGGAAGTGGCGTGCCCACGAAGGAATCATTATCAATGCGAAAAGCTGCCGCGGGATGGTAGAGCCAGAACGTATTCGCCTTTTGGGCGCCGGAAGTCTGGCGCAGCGGCGTGATGTTATCGAGAATCCAGAAGGAGCGGCCGTGCGTTGCAATTACGAGGTCGTCGCCATGAACTGTGAGGTCGCGGACGGAAGTGACCGGCAAATTGAGCTGCAAGGACTGCCAGTGGTCGCCGTCGTCGAATGACAGGTAAACTCCGAACTCGGTTCCGGCGAAAAGCAGCCCCTTACTCTGCGGATCCTCCCGAACCGCGCGCAAGAAGGCAGGAGCTGCAATGCCATCGGTGATTAATTGCCAGGTGGCCCCATAGTCGCGTGTTCGATAAAGGTAGGGCGTCCGATCGTCTAGTCGGCTGCGGTCGACGGCCGCATAAGCAACAGCAGGATCAAAGTGGGAGGCTTCGAGAAGCGAGATTTTGCTCCAGGCTGTCAGTCCCTTGGGCGTGACTTCTTTCCAGGTTTTTCCGCCGTTGCGGGTGAGGTGAATCAGTCCCGTGTCGCTTCCTGCCCAGATCAGATCACGGTTAAAAGGCGAGGGGGCGATGGTGAACACTACGCCGAACCCACGCTGTTTCGCATTTTCGGTCGTCGGTGGCCCTTGCGTTTTGCTATCTCCCGCCGGTTGCGTTGATCCGGTGAGGTCCGGGCTGATGGCCTGCCACTGCAGACCGCCATCCAAGGTTTTCATCAGATATTGTGTCCCGAGATAAAGCGTTTTCGGGTCGAGCGGGGAAAGAACCAGAACCGGCGTCCACGGCGCTCTATATTTACGCTGATCGATCTCCGAGCCGAATGTCACAACTGGCCACGGACTAATGTCCTGACTCAGTCCAGTCCGCTTGTTAAAGCGGCTAACGTTACCGTAAGCCCCGCTCAGATAAACGATGTTTGGATCGGTGGGATCGGGCACCATGTATCCGCTTTCACTTCCGCCCGAAGGAAACCAGTCCCGCGGAGTGATTTGACCGTGGTCAGTGCGGCTTGGGACCGCGGCGCTGCCGCTGTCCTGCTGGGCCCCGTACACAATGTAGGGAAATTGATTGTCGGTAATCACGTGGTAAAGCTGTGCCGTGGCCTGGTTGTACCACGTACTCCAAGTCCGGCCACGGTCGAGACTGACGGTGGTGCCCTGATCTGTTCCGAGAACCATGCTGGCAGAATTCTTGGGATCGATCCAAATATGATGGTAGTCATCACCACCCGGCGCACCGCGGACGATAGAAATTGTCTTCCCACCGTCTTCGGACCGGTAAAGGGCGACATTTGGGATATAGATCACATCGGGATTGTGTGCGTCGATCGTAATGCGGCTGAAATACCAGGCACGACTGGTGAGACGTGGATCGGCGTTTTCCAGAGTCCAGTTATCGCCACCGTCGTCAGAACGATACAGGCCGGTTTTTTTCGCTTGAATGAGCGCATAGACGCGTTTGCCGTCCGGTGCAATGTCAACACCCACACGTCCCCAATCGCCTTCAGGCAGCCCGTTTCCCAGCGCGCTTCGATTGAGGCGAGACCAGGTTTTGCCCCCGTCCTGAGATCGATACAGGCCGCCACCGGGTCCATCGATCGGCGCATAGGTGCTCCAGGGAGGACGATGGCTATGCCACGTGCCGGCAAACAAGAGGTGTGAGTTGGTGGAACAGATCGCCAGATCTGAAATGCCGACGTCGAGTCCCACATCGAGAACTTTGGTCCAATGCATTCCGCCATCGACGGATTTGTAGACACCACGCTGCTCGTTTGGACCATAAGCGTGGCCCAGCGCGCCGACATACACAACGTTCGAATCTTGCGGATCGACTACGATCCGGCTTATCTGCCTGGTGTCTTCCAATCCAATATGTAACCACGTTGAGCCACCATCCATCGATTTGTATACCCCGTCGCCAGAAGAAAGATCAGAGCGAATGTCGGACTCGCCGGTGCCGACGTAAATCGTCCGGGAATCGGACGGTGCTACGGCGATCGCACCGATTGAGCTGACAGACAGGCGGTCAAAGATTGGTGTCCACACGGTTCCGGCATCGGCGGTTTTCCAGACACCTCCGTTGACCGCACCAAAATAAAAAGTGGTAGAGTCGCCCGGCACACCGGCGACGGCGACCACTCGACCACCCCGAAATGGGCCGATCAAGCGCCATCTAAGACCGTTGACCATTTCAGCAGGAACCGACTGCGCGATCGCGGACTGCGCAGCCACGAGAACTGAGAGCGTGAAAACTGTGCGACGGAAACACGAACTGACATTATCCAAGCGGGAAACCCTCGTTTGGTAGCCAGTCTACTTGAGTCAGGTGTTGTTCCTGAAGTTTTATGCGGTCGCCATTGCTGCTATGCTACGACTCTAAACCTGAGACATGGATCGGTGAAAACTTTCAACGAAGTCTATTCTTCACTTTCGGTTCGGCGCCGTTACGAAGTATGGTTTGTTCGTCTCGGACTGGCGGACGGTAGCGGAGCCTGGTGGTTCCGATATTTGCTGATGAATCCTGGCCGGGGCGGTTGCGCAGGCGAGCCGCAGGGGATGCCCGTTCAGGTGTGGGCTACATGGTTTCCGCGGGATGGAAAAGCGCAAAGCTTTATTCAAGGATTTCCGCTGCAGGGTCTGGATCTTAGCCCCAGAAGGCAAAATCCGTTTCACCTCCAAATCAGCCACAACGGAATCGACGAAAACTCCTGCCGAGGGGCACTGGAAGTTGGAGGAAGCGCGATTGCCTGGGACTTGCATTACGCTTCCGCGTTTCGCGTCACGCTGAGCAACAAGGGCTGGGTCGGATTCTCGCGCACGCCGCATTCCGACGCGCTGTTTTCCGGCCAGATTACGCTGGATGGGCGAAGTTTTGCGGGAAACCCTTTGGGGTTCGGCGTTCAAGGACACAACTGTGGATACCGGCACCGCAACTTCTGGACGTGGACGCATGCCTATTTTCCTGGCCCCGACAAAGTTTCCGGCGAATCGACAGCGTCGACATTGGAAGCATTGGTATACGAAATGCCATTCGGTCTGGTCTTTCGCAAAGCAGTACTCTGGCACGAGGAGAAGCAATACGAATTCCAGAGTTTGCAGGAGATCAGAAGAGATCCCGATGAGCTGGGGTGGAGTTTTCGTGGGAACACGAAGGATGTATTCCGATTGGAAGCAGTGATCGATGGCGCCGGGCCGAGCATTCACCGTTTACCCTACGTGAAGACCGATTGCACCGGCAGTTTTGAAGTCGCGAACAATAGCTTGGCGAGAGCGGTACTCCGTCTGCAGCGGCCGGGCCGAGTGATTGAGACGTTAGAGACGAGTATCGGGGCCGTGTTGGAGATGGTCGGGCGCTAAAGCGGGCTCAGAGTTGGCCTGACTACGGCAGTCGCAGAGCTACGCTCGGCTTGTACGGCCGCGGCAACCCTCCCTACGCAGGCCTCACACAGCCGAGATCATTTGGAAGATTGCGCTTTTGCCAGACGATCGGCGACGATGGAATAGGCTGAAGGATTGAACGCCATTCCAATGTGCGTGCCCGGCACTTCAAAATCGACGTCAGGGTTCCTTGTCATGCAATAGCGCCAGTCCACGATGCCGTCATCGCGGGTGTAAATCGCGGTTTCCAGCATCGTGTCGGGAACGTCGCGCTTCAGTGAGTCGACAAAATTGCAGGTGCAGCGCCCGGTGTAACAGTCGGGCAACACTCCTCGGCCATGCTCCTGCAGGATGCGAAGGCGAATGGCTTCGGCAACGCGGAGAATCGTGCGACTGGTAGCGGTGCCGCGAATGGGCGCTGCCAGCGTGATGACCGAAGCGATGTCCCGCGGCCTTTGACCCGCCACTGAACGCGCGATGACGCCTCCGAGGCTGTGACCTATCAAGTGGATTCTCCGCCCCGTCTCCGCCAGAGCTCGTTCAATGGTCTGATCCAGATGGCGCTGGACCAGCAGATTCGGGCATTCTGCGTTGATCGGGATTCCCGAAAAATAAGGCTGGTACCCGATGCGCCCCAGCCAGGCGTGGAGTTCCATCAAATAGAGATCGGTGCCAAGGAAACCAGGAATGATGACCACCGCGGAGCCATCACCGCGGGGTATGCCGAAGCCGTAATAGACGGGAGTTGCGTGCAACAAAAGAATCTCAGCGGTAAACAGCATTTCTGTCCACGGAGAGATGTCGGCTTCCAAATCAACCCGGTGAATTTTCTTCCGACTCCTGGCCCGCGATGAACCTGTAGCCTTTTTCCTTTTGCTCTGCAATCTCATCCCACCTTTGTCCGGCATTTTGGGCACATCGCATAAGCGGACCGAAGCCTCGCCCTGCGAATTATACCTTTGCCTCTTGCTTCCGACGCAAGGCTCGTTTTCCTCGCGGGGGTTTTTCCAGCCGGGCCTCCAGTTCCGCTATTCGCGCGCGCAGTGCGTCGAGTTCCGGCTCGGCTGCGGCTTGCGGTGGGGTTGGCGCCGCCGCGCCCAGGAACTTCTTCATCATGTCCACCGGCGAAAGAATCGCAGACTGGACCTCGCCCAGCCGGCTCTGTACCGCGTCCTGCACCTTCTCATAAGTGTCAAAGGCGGATTTCAAATACCACATGACGAACTCCTGCCGCACCTCGTCGGACGCGACAATCAGTTGGCGCAGCAGTTCGAGCGGCAGGCCGGTCGGCTTTTCCTTAGCGTCCTCGGTGATGATTTGGGTCAAAGTGACGCGAGTCAGATCCTGGCCCGTCTTGGCGTCGACTATCTGGAGGTCTTTGCCTTCCCGAATGAGCGCGGCAATATCGTCGAGATTCACGTATCGACTGCTGGAGGAATCGTACAACCTGCGATTGCCATATTTCTTGATGAGGACAGGAGCCGGCTTCATTCTGATCTTGTCTATGCTGCTATGCACACAAGATAAATATATATTGACATAAAAGTCTTCAGATCGTATAGTTTATTTGATGCTGCACTGCAGCAATTCTTGGAGGTACAAAAATGACAACCACAGCAAAATCTGAATCCTCCCGAACTCATTCCAGGGAGTCGTCGTTTGTTTCTCTGCTGTCGGGCTGGGCGCAACAGGGGGTGCAGGGCTTCTTTGCTACGCAACGAATCCTGTTGGACCTCGCGATGCGGCAAAATGCAAGCCTGATGCACTCTCTGCGGCAACAACTGTCCGATTCCGAGCATTCTCCCACCGCTATTCTAAGCGAGATGACCGCTGAGAGAATCTCCAACTTCATTGAAGGCCAAAAGATCCTTCTTGAACTAGGACAAAAACAGAACGAAATCCTGATGACCGGCGTCAAAGAACGTGTCGCGGATTGGCCCGCGGCGCAGGCCATTACCGACCTGCTGCGGCGCAGCGTGGAGACTTTCATCCACATGCAGCAGGAGTATCTGAAGATTGCCGGCAAGCAAACTCACACCTGGGTGGAGGCAGCCAAGGCGGGAAAACCCTACCAGCCCGAGGCTTTGGTCGAACTGGCGCGCGAGTCGATGGAGAACTTTGTGAAAGCCCAGAAGCACTTCATGGACGTGATCGCCGAGGAGACGGCCAAGGCCACCGGCGCCAAGCCCACCAACGGAGCCAAGAAACACAAGAAGACTGAGTTGTCGCAGATGGCGCGCGAAGCCACCGAGTCGTTCATCGACGCCCAGAAGAAATTGGTGGATGTAGCCGGGCGACAGATGAATGCGAACGTGAAGACCGCAGGCAAGACCCTGGAACTGCTGCGGCCATTTCCCTTCCTGCCATTGGCAGAGCTAACACGGGAAGGAGTGAAGAGCTACGTCGATGCCCAAAAGGAGTTGATGGAGGTCATAAAGCCGGGTGTTGAGCACAAACGCGAGCACAAGGTCGCACGTCACGCGAAGCGGTCACATAAGAAAGCAGCTGCGGCGGCTGCGGCGGCCTAACACCCGCTGAAAGGATGCGATAAACGTGGCACGGGTTTCTGTCGCCTCGTGCCGCGCGCCTACGGTGGAACGTAAAAGTACTGCACCCACGTGCTCTTGCGCCTGCAAGGGCACGTGGGCGCTTTGTGCCAGTATCGCGGCTGCATTATGGGCGACCAGCAGCGGAGCCTTCTTTTGACAGGCGCGGAGCAGAGGCCTAGATTAATTGGTGAGCGAGTACGTCTTCCAACTCTATCAGGCCCCTGAACTAAGTCAGCCCGTACCCGTCTGATGTAATCCCCCCTTAGTTACCCAACTACGTGACACTAATCACCGCGAACTGTTCTCAAATGTGGCCACATCACAACGCCGTGTGATAGCCGGTACGGACTCAGCCCCAGCGCTGTGTTGTAGTGGGCTTGTCCGGAATCGGGAAAAGCGAGGACATCCGATGGAGTTCCGCGAGTGGGCCAAAGCGAGTGCCGATTATAGCCGAAACCTTATTACTTCGGGAATAGAGGGAGCGCGTTCAGGTCAAGAGACGTTTCTGAACGGAGAATCTCTCACCCCGTTTCTTGGCGAGTCGGTGCGCAGAGCCTTGAAACCCGCCGCTCTGGGAGCGTGTCTGGGTGTGTTGGGGAGTCATCCGGGGTACCGCCGGAAATCCATAAGTCGAGCGTTGGTATACGGTTTGCTGGGCGGTGCCATCGGCCTGGGGGCGGGCTTGGTTTGGGAAAGCCGCCGCCTGACTGCGAGCGCCGCTGGTGGCGCTTGGATGAACATTGGCAGGGTGCGGGATGAGCACTGGCTGACAACGCATCCCATCGACTACGCATAGAAATCAGGGACGTCCGCTCAGCTGATCAGTCCGCCCTTTTTCATGATCGCAAGAGCCGGGAACATAAGAACGAAGCGTGCATAGACAAAAGACTCCAGCAGAGAGGTATGGGAGGCAGTAATGGTCACGCACGAAGTAGTGCAGGAGCGGGTTCAGATTCCGCTTACCGCAGAAAGCCTCAGTCAAGAGCGAATTGCCTACCTGGAGCGATTGGTCAGTCAGGCCAGAACCGCCGCCGCCGTCTTCACTCAATTCACCCAAGAAGACGTTGATCGCATCGTCAAAGCAATGGCCCTGGCTGGCCTGGATCAAGCTCAACATCTCGCCCGCCTGGCGGTTGAGGAAACCAAACTCGGAGTCATGGAAGACAAGGTCATCAAGAACATGGTGGCCACCGAGTTCGTCTACAACTACATAAAGGATAAACGGACCGTCGGCGTCATTCGCGAGTTCCCCGAGCGAAATCTGGTGGAAGTGGCGGAACCGATCGGAGTCATCTTCTCGATTACGCCGATTACGAACCCTACTTCAACGGTGCTCTTCAAATGCATCATGGCCATCAAGACGCGGAACGCGGTTATTTTCAGTCCCCATCCTAACGCGTGGCGTTGTTGCTCTGAGGCCGTGAAGGTCATGTATGAGACTGCGCTAAAGCATGGTGCACCGGAAGGCGTTTTTGCCTGCCTGGAATCGCACACTCTGCTAGACAACGCCTACCTCATGCGGCACAAGGACGTGGGCCTGATTGATGCCACCGGCGGGCCGGGCGCAGTCAAAGCCGCCTATAGTTCGGGCAAGCCAGCCCTGGGAGTAGGACCGGGCAACACCCCGGTCTATCTGGAAAAAACGGCGGACGTGAATACCGCCGTGACTGACATTATCCTCTCGAAGACGTTCGATAACGGCACCATTTGTGCGTCAGAGCAAACGGCCGTGATCGACGATCAGATTTATGACTTCGTGCTAAAGAAATTTGCGGAACTGGGCGCACACATCTGCAACGAGAAAGAGACCAGACTCCTGGCGCGCACGGTCATCGATCCTGAGACTGGGTTTATGCAGCCCATGGCAGTCGGGCAACTGGCTGCCGATATCGCCCGTCTTGCAGGTATTTCCGTGACGGCAGGCACCAAACTTTTGATTGCGCCAATTGATGGCGTAGGCCGCGAACACCCCTTGTCGGTGGAGAAGCTATTCCCAGTGCTCGCGGTCTATCGCGCGAAATCTGTCGATGAGGCGCTGAAGGTGTGCGTCGATGTGAATCATGCCGGTGGGCTTGGACATACAGCGGTCATTTTCTCGCGCGACGATGAGGTCATCCGCAGGTTCAGCGAGCTGATGAACGCAGGGCGGATCTTGGTGAACTCGCCCGGCTCAGTCGGAGCCGTGGGCGGCGTTTACAACGATCTCGCACCGACTTTTTCCTTCGGATGTGGCACCGGTGGCGGCAACAGCACCACCGATAACGTCAATATCTATCACTACCTCAATATCAAGCGCGTGGCTCGGAGGACGCAAGCCCATATGTGGTTCCGAGTTCCCAATCAGATTTATTTCAACCTGAACGCGGTGGAAAATGTGCGTCAGTTCCCGTCGCTATCGACCATCATTATTACGAACCCGGCGCTGGAGAAATTTGGCCACGTCGATGTTGTCCGGCGCTACATTCCGGAGGGAACTCACGTCCACGTCTCGGTGATTCCCGATGCTGAGCCAGAGATCAAGGTGGTGATGCAGGGGGTGGAGGCGCTCAACTTCTACAAAGCGGACCAGATCATCGCGCTGGGCGGCGGGTCGGTGATTGATGCGGCGAAGATCATGAAACTGAAGTACGAGTCGCCCGACGCGGACCTGGAAGAGTTGGCCGCACCGTTTCTTGATCTGCGTAAGCGCGTCGTCCAGTACCCGACCGACAAAAGCAACCGGGTGCGATTGATTGCCATTTCCACCACCAGCGGTACGGGGAGCGAAGTCACTCCCTTTGCCGTGCTCACCGACAAAGCGCGGGCACGCAAGGTGACCCTCGCCGACTACTCGCTGACCCCGGATGTGGCCATCGTCGATCCGCAATTCGTTATGTCGATGCCGAAGGGCCTTACCGCCGATACCGGCATCGACTGCCTGACCCATGCGCTGGAAGCCGCGGTATCCAGCTACGCGTCTGCTTACACCGATTGCAATGCCATGCAGGCGATGCGGATGGCGTTCAAGTATCTGCCCATCGCCTATGAGAATCCCCGCGATGAAGAGGCACGCTTGATGATGCACAATGCCGCCTGCATTGCGGCGATGGCATTTGCGAATGCGTCGGTGGGCGTGAATCATGCGTTGGCGCATGCTTTCGGGGCGCGCTTCGGCGTGGCGCACGGGCGAGCCAATGCGCTCATGTTGCCGCACGTCATTGCGTATAACGCGTCCGTGCCCACGAAGTTTCTGCCGTCGCCTTACCAGAAGGGGTATATCGCACACAAGAAGTACGCGACGATCGCGGATCTGCTGGGTCTGGGCGGCCACACGATTGACGAAAAGGTGAAGAACCTGGTGGTGGCGACAGAACAGTTACTCGACCAACTGGGGTTCCCGCGTTCGATCGCTGAACTGGGAATTTCGAGGGAAGAGTTCGAGCGGGCGATCCCTGATCTGACCAAGCTGGCATTTGACGATCCTTCCTGGCGGTCGAACCCGCGCATGCCCCTGATGAGCGAATTGGCCGATTTGTTTTGGAAGGCCTATGAGGGACGCGGCCCGGCAAGGGTGACCGCTGCAACCAGGAATCAAAACGCGTAGGGATGGTGGTGCGTATGGCAATGATCGCCGTGTGGCTGAAGATCGATGAAGAGCGCGTGGTTCAGGCGTTGCACGAAGCTGCGGAAAAACTGGACAGCGTTGAGGGCGAAATGGCTTTGGATTTTTCTTCCGTGCAGCGGATCGATGCCAGCGCGCTACGCGGGATGGAAGCGTTCGAGACCTTGGCGGGTGACAAGGGCATCAAGGTGGTGTTGCGCGGTGTCAACGTCGGCGTCTACAAGGTGCTCAAGCTGGCGAAGCTAACGTCGCGATTTTCTTTCGCGAACTGAGATGGGCGATGGTTTTCGTAAACGAAAGTCGGTAAAGTTCGGCAACTGAAGTTTAGTAACTGAAGGAGATCGTTCATGCAGAACCCGCAGCAGGGTGACCGTCTTTCCTGGGGAGACACGGTTTTCCTCCATCTCGAACGCGAAGGTATGCCCTTGAACGTGGCCTGTGTCTGCGTGTTTGAGGGCAAGATTCCCTTCGAAGATTGCGTTCAGTTTGTCGAATCGAAGCTGCCGCTGATTCCCCGGTACCTTAAGCGCGTAGTGCCTCCGCTCCTTAATCTTGGGCTTCCCAGTTGGGAATACGATCCAACCTTTGACATCCACCGCCATGTACGCGAGGCGACGCTCAAGCACGGCACCGATGCCGAGTTGAAGACGCTGGCAGGGAAAACTCTGAGCAAGGTGATGGACCGGCAGCATCCGCTTTGGGACCTGACGCTGGTGCATGGACTGCAAGGCAATCGCAGCGGGCTCATTTTCCGCCTGCACCACTGTCTGGCCGATGGCATCGCCGGGGTCGGAATCATGAATGTGATCATGGATACGAGTCCGATAGCACCCCGTCTGCCTCGACGAAAGCTCCGGCTCCGAGTTCCGGCGCCTCGTAACGTGTGGAGTTCGATCACCGATGGCTGCGTGGATTCCTATTCTGAATTCAGCAAACGAATTCTTGATGGGCTGGCCAACCTATCGAGCATGGCGGAGCGCTTCGCCGCGAACGGCGGAAAACTGGCCCCCGACGAGTTCACCAATCTACTTCCAGAACTCAGCGCATCCACCGAGCGGTTGCGGTTCAACGTTCTCTATCGCGGACCGCAGAAATTCGCCTGGGCCGAAATCCCGCTGGCAGAAGTGAAAGCCATAAAACAAGCCTGCGGAACCAGCGTGAATGATGTCATTCTCGCGCTGGTCACCGCGACCATCCGGCGCTATGTCGAGTTGCATGGTGATCATGTCAAGGGAACGCTGCTGCGCATGATGGTTCCGGTCAATCTGCGAGGTAGTGATAGTCCAGGCGAGTTGGGGAACCGTATCTCTCTGGTCCCGGTCACCGTTCCGCTGGACATTCGCAACCCGCGGAAACTGTTGGCGGCTGTCCATCGCAGAACGGAATTCCTCAAGGGCGCCCACACCGCCGAATTAGTAAGTTTGGCCGGTGGCTTGATCGGCATGTTCCCGAGTACGGCGCTAGCCCTGGCCGGCCAGGTCATAAGCCAGGTTCCGTTCACGCCCTTCAACATGGTGTGCACCAACGTGCCCGGACCGCAATACCCTCTGTATCTGCTCGGCCACAAGATGCTGGGCTGCTATCCCTATGTGCCGATTGGCGGCGAGATGACGCTTAACTGCGCCATCCTGACTTATAACGGCACGGCGTATTTCGGCTTCAGCGGATGTGCGCAAGCGGTCCCTGATCTGCGGCGTTTAGAAGCGTTCCTGAAGTTGAGTTTCACGGAATTGCGCGCAGCAACCGAGGTCAGATCGTCGTCACAGCAAAAAGTAGAAAAGAAACAGGAGAAGAGAGTGCGTGCGAAGGTGAAGGTTGCACCGACACCGGCCCGAACTCCGAGGTCAGTACGCGCAACCAGCACTGTTCCCCCTCCTGCGCCAGTGGAATCAGCGGTAGCAGGGCCACCGGTTAGGGAGGAGAAAATCTTGACACAATGGATCGCCTAGCGATCGTCAGCAGGAGAGTATTGACGTGGTAGGTACTCAGTCAGCTGCGCAGTTAACATCTTGGTTGATCCCCAGCCAAACCCTCTTTCTAACAATTCATCTTCTAGGGGTTGTGGGCTTCTGCTACATCGTGGCAAGACGCCTGGTGCCTCTTGTGCGAGCGGAACGTGATTTTCGTTTTGACCACCCATGGGCTCGACTCGAAAGGGTTCTGAAATATTGGCTGGGGCAGTGGAAGCATCCCCGCTACCGAACGGCAGGAGTTCTTCACATTGTTATTTTTGCCGGCTTCCTCGTCTTGGCAATGCGCGCCTTCACCACGCTCATTGTCGGCGTCTCTCCGAATTTCGTCATGCCCGGCCTTGGCGGACGAGCCGGCCCGGTCTACGACATCATCACCGATTACGCCGCCACCATTGTTTTCTTCTGCATGGGGATTGCAATAGTTCGCCGCCTGGTTTTCAAGCCGGTACGATATGAGGTTCCGCCGCGATTCGGCAAGGCTCACACGGCCGATGCCATCTTTCTTCTATCGCTGATCGCGATCTTGATGGTGGCCGATAGCCTCTTCGCCGCCGCCAGGGCCGCTGGCCAGGCGCAGTCGGGCCAAGCCGTCGAAGCGTTGGCAGCATTTTCGCTGCCATGGATATTGCAGAAGGCTCTTATCGCAACTTCGCTGCCCGTTCTCGGAAGTGTTTATTTCGGATCCTATCTTCTTCACGAAGTGACTTTTTATTTCCTGCTCTGCTATCGGCCCTTTGGAATCCAGTTCCACGTTGAGACTTCGCTCTTCAATATTTACTTCGCCAAGTTGGACCGCGAGATTCTGAAGCCGGTGCGCTGGGGCGTCAGCGACGAGCATCTCGATCAGGTGAAATCCTTCGGAGTAAAGACCTTCGAGGACTTTACCTGGAAGCACATGCTCGATTTTTATTCTTGCGCCGATTGCGGGCGCTGCTCCGACAATTGCCCGGCCAACGCCGTGGGCAGGCCGTTATCGCCGCGGTTCATCACCATCAAGGCAAGAGACTACGCCTTCCAGCACTACCCGGTGTTTGGACGTGTGAACAACGGCACGCCGCTGGTCGGCAGCAAAGATTCCGGCAGCATTTATTCCGAGGATGAAATCTGGTCCTGCACGACTTGCGGCGCATGTGAGGAAGAATGTCCGCTGCTGGTCGAATACATCGACAAGATCGTCGACTTGCGGCGGGGCTTGATCGATGACGGGAATGTGCCTCAGTCCCTGCAAAAGCCGCTGAAGGCGCTGGAGAGCCGTGGCAATCCATACGGCAAGATGGAGAAGAAGAAGGCCGACTGGACGAAAGCGAAAGAGTTCCAGCAAACCTGCTGCGTCAAAACGCTTGACCATCCGAATGGCGCGGATACTCTGTATTTTGTCGACAGCATCACCTCCTACGATGACCGCATGCAGTTGATCGGGCGGGCCGCGGCGAAGATCCTCAACCACGTTGGAGAGAATTTCGGAATCCTGGGCGCGGCGGAAAAAGATAGTGGACATGAGGTCCGGCGCTTCGGTGAAGAGACGCTTTTCATGGCTTTACGCGACCATAACGTGGATGCAATCAAGGCCTCGGGAGTAAAGCGGATCGTTACGTCTGACCCGCACGCCTACAACGCGCTGAAACATGACTACAAGGATGTGCCGCCGGTGGAGCACATCAGCCAGGTGATCGCCCGCGAGGTGAAAGCCGGCAAGATTAAGTTCAATCCGGTAGAGAACAAAGACGCTGTCTACACCTACCACGACCCCTGTTATCTGGGGCGGCATAACCAGGTTTACGACGATCCTCGAGATGTGCTGGATGCGATTCCCGGGTTGAAGAGAGTTGAAATGACGCGGTCTCGCGACCGCTCGTTCTGCTGCGGCGGTGGCGGGCTGATGCTGTTCTACGAACCGAAGGAAGATCAACGAATGGGCGTGAAGCGAGTCCAGATGGCCGCCGAAGCCGGAGCCAACGTGATCGTGACCGCCTGTCCGTTCTGCATGGTCAATATGGAAGACGCGATCAAAGTCGCGGGGCTGGAAGGAAGTATGACCGCCATCGATTTGGCGGAACTGGTCGATCAACAAATCGCACACGAAAGTCAACAAGTGGCGTGAAAGTTCGGGAGGATGAATTATGGAAATTCTAGTTTGCGTGCGACGAGTGCCTGACACGTCGGAAAACGAGATTCAACTCAACCGGGCCGGTAATGACATCGAGCGCGACGAGTTGGTCTATTCCATCAATGAAGCGGACAACTATGCCGTGGAAGAAGCCTTGCAGATCGTCGCCCGGCTCGGAGGAAGCGTCACGGTCGCGACCGTTGGGAGCGAGGATGACGAAGAAGTCCTGCGGCGGGAAATGGCTATGGGCGCGACTCGCGGCGTGCTGATCACAGATGAAGCTTTCACCGGGTCGGATGGCAAGGGCATCGCCACCATCCTCGAAGCCTTCGTTAAGAAAGAAAACTACGACCTCATTCTGACCGGCGTGCAGGCCGAGGACGGAGGCGCGCAAGTTGGAGGAATGCTGGCGGCCCTGCTCGACTACCCGTTCGCTTCTTTGGTGAATGCCATTGAAGTTGTCGATGGCAAGAAGCTGAAGATCAGCCGTGAGATCGAAGGCGGCAACAGAGAGATCAACGAGATCGATCTGCCGTGTGTGCTTTCGATTCAGACCGGAATCAACGAACCGCGCTATGTCGGCATGCGAGGCATCCGGCAAGTGGCCTCAGTCCCCGTCCCGACTTTCGGAGCATCGGACTTGGGCCTTGACGCGAGCGCTGTCGGAGGGACCGCCGCCAAAGTGAAACGCGTGGACTATTTCCTGCCTTCCCTGGGCAAGGGAGCGGAAATTTTGCACGGCAGCCGGGAAGAAAACATCGACCGAGTTCTAGAGTTAGTGGCAGCCAAAGGAGGGTTGAAATAATGGCTCGCATCTTCGCTTACATCGTGCACAAAAATGGCGCGGTCGACGATTCCGCGTTCGAGCTGGCGGCAGCGGCAAAAAAGATCGACCCCGCTGCATCGTCTACCGCAATCGTCACCGGTTACGGCTCGGAGCTTGACGCCGCATGCGAGTCCCTCGGCGCTTCCTACCCTGAGATCTGGAAACTCGCAAATGAAGCTTTGGCTTACCCCAATTCCGAACTCGTCCGCAAAGCTTTGCTCAAAGTGCTGCCCAGCGGCAGCATCGTGCTGGTTTCGCATGATCATTTCGGAATCGATCTAGCGCCGGGACTTTCCATCAAGCTGAACTCAGCTTTTGTCTCCGACGTGCTGGACATCGCCGGCGTTGAAGACGCGAACCTCAAAGTCATCCGCCAGGAATTTGGCGGACAAGTGAGCTCGCATGTTCGGTGTGATATTTCATCCGGCGCGGTGTTCACAATTCGGCCGGGCGCATTCAAGGCGGCAGAGGCCACTTCAGGAAGCCGCGTTATCGCCGGTCAATCGGTGGAAGTAGGCGCTCCGACCGCGGGCCGCCGCTACCTGGAGACGGTCGTTGCCGAGGCGGGCGATGTCGATATCACCAAGCACAGCGTTCTGGTTTCCATCGGCCGCGGCATCCAGGAAAAGGACAACGTCGCCATTGCGCAAGAACTCGCCGACGCCCTGGGCGCGGCGGTGAGCTGCTCCAGACCCGTGGTCGACGCCAAATGGATGGAGAAGTCGCGTCAGGTGGGCTCGTCGGGAAAAACCGTCAAACCCAAAGTCTATCTGGCATGCGGCATCAGTGGCGCTTTCCAGCATCTGGCCGGAATTAAAGGAAGTCCGTTCCTGATCGCGATTAACAAGAACCCGAAAGCTCCCATCTTCCAGGTGGCGGATGTCGGAATTGTCGATGACATCCTGGAATTCATCCCCGAAATGACCAACAAAGTTCGCGAACTGCGCAGCGTCGCAGCAAAGTGAGGCACCGACCATGATTACCAGCAAAACATTGAAACTGAGTGTGAAGTCGCTGAAGGATTTCGCCAAGAAACGTCTGCCCGACGAAGTGCTCCTGGAACTCGATGAAAAGGACGAGTGCCCGCTCGATATCGTCCGCCACATGTGCAGTCCCGACAAGCTGGGCATCCAGCTCCTGTTCATTCCCGAAGAGTTCGGCGGCATGGGAGGCGGAACGTTCGATGTGTATTGCGTCTGCGAAGAAATGGCGCGCATCGACCTGGGTGTCGCGACGGCCGTGCTGGCCACTTTCCTGGGCAGCGATCCGATCAGTGTCGGCGCCACTCCCGAGCAAAAGAAAATCTGGCTGACGCGCATCGCGGAAGAGGGATTGTTGTTCGCCTACGGCGCCACGGAGCCCGAAGCGGGCAGTGATCTGGGAGCGCTTCGCACCACAGCGGATCGCGTCACCGAAAATGGTGAAGTCACCGGCTACAAAATCAATGGCAACAAGCAATGGATCAGCAATGGCGGAATCGCGGACGCCTACACGGTTCTGGCCAACACGCCCAGCGGTCCAAGTTGGTTCATCGTGGAGAAAGATAAGAAGGGTTTCACTCACGACGAGCCGGAAGATAAGCACGGCATCCGCCTCAGCAACACCGCAGCGCTCGCCTTCAATGACGTCTACGTTCCCGCCGACCGGCTCGTTGGCGGCGTCGAAGGCCAGGGATTGAATCAAGCGCAGGCCGTGTTCGGCTATACGCGCCTGATGGTGGCGGCGTTTGGCCTCGGAGCCGGATGGTCAGCACTCGACCGTGCCATTCCTTATTCCACCAAGCGTATCCAGGCCGGAGCCCCGCTATCAGAAAAGCAGGGCTACACCCACAAGCTCATCGTGCCCAACGTGGTGCGACTTGAAGCAGCCCGCTCATACATCGAAGAAACCGCGGAGCGCATTGACGCCGGCATGGAAGGCAGTCTGAACACCGAGGGCGCCATCGCCAAATACATGGCGACGGAGGCGGGCAATGCCGCGGCCGAGGCCAGCATCCAGGCGCTGGGTGGTTACGGCTACACCCACGAATACATGGTGGAGAAAATCAGCCGCGATGTTCGCATCACCACGATTTACGAAGGCACCTCCGAGATCATGGAGATGACCATCAGCCGCGACCGCTGGCAGTCTCATCTCAAGACCCGCGGGCAGCACTATCACGAGCGAGCGCGAGAATTCGAGGCCCTGCACGCCCGCCATCCCAACGTGGGCGCTGACATTGCGGCGTTGGCTCTGCACGCGCTGGCCGAGGTTATGGAAAAAGCGCGAGTGGCGCGTCTCACACACTTCCAACATATTCTCTTGCGCCTGGGCGAGTTGATCGCATATGCGGAGTGCGCGGGTAGTTTATCCCGGCGCGCCGCGCTGCTGGCCGAAGGCAAGCTCAACGAAAAAGCGAATCGGCGTTTCGACGTGACCGCGCTGGCCGCGATCAGCCGCGTTTTTGCCCGCGACGCCGCGCTCAAGGTAGCCGAAGAGGGTTTGCGCTGGGTCATCGGAGCCGGTGGCGTCGGCGATTCCGAGATCGCCGCGTTTGAAACCAGTTTAGGATTGCCCGCCATTCACCGCGCGCAGTCCGGTCTTATTTCAGATTTGGATTACATAGCAGACGTTTTGTATGGCCGCGCAGCCAAGCGTTTGGACGCGGCTGCATAGGTTCTAACGATCGACCGTATATAGGAGCACCGTCATGGAAAACACTTCTTCTCGTGCCATAGCAATAGTGGGGGCGGGAGCCATTATGCCCGACGCCGCGAATGTTCCAGCCTTCTGGGAAAATGTGAAAAACGGTCGCTATAGCATCACGGAGGTTGACCGTGACCGCTGGGATCCCGCCCTCTACTTCGATCCCGACCATAATGCACCGGACAAGACTTATTCAACCATCGGCGGCTGGGTGCGTGACTACGTGTGGGATCCGATGAAGTGGCGCCTAGGTGTCCCACCGTGCGTCATCACCGCCATGGATGAGGCGCAAAAATGGGCGATCGCGTGCACTCGGGAAGCGCTAGAAGACTATGGATTCCCCAAGCGGCCTCTGAAGCTGGATCGCACCGCAGTGATTCTCGGCAATGCCATGGCGGGGGAAAAACATTACTTCACCGCCTTGCGCTTGTACTTTCCGGAATACGCTCATGAGTTGGCCGAAAGTGCCAGCTTCGCCACTCTGCCGGAGACGCTGCGCCGCGACATTACTAGAGAACTGCACGACCGGATGGCCAACCGCATTCAGGATGTTACGGAAGACACCATGCCTGGCGAATTGGCGAATTGCATTGCAGGGCGCATCGCGAACATTTTCAACTTCCACGGACCCAACTACGTTGTGGACGCGGCCTGTGCATCCGCGATGGCGGCCATCAGCGCGGCCGCCGAGGGATTAGTGGCGAACGATTTTGACATCGCGGTCACTGGCGGCATTGACCGCAATATGGGCGTCTCGAGTTACATCAAGTTCTGCAAAATCGGTGCCCTCTCCGCAACCGGCACTCGTCCCTACGCCGAAGGGGCCGACGGCTTCGTGATGGGCGAAGGCACTGCTATCTTTCTGCTCAAGCGCCTGGCCGACGCCGAGCGGGACGGAGACAAGATCTACGCCGTTCTGCGCGGCATAGCCGGATCGAGCGATGGCAAGGGGAAGGGAATCACCGCGCCCAACCCAGCCGGCCAAAAATTGGCTATCGAGCGCGCATGGCAGAATGCCGGATTATCGCCGGCTACCGCAACTTTGATCGAAGGCCACGGCACGTCCACGAGCGTAGGCGATGTCGTGGAAGTGCAAAGCATGATCGATGTGCTCAGCAGTTCCAATCTCCCTCCCGATTCCGTGGCGCTGGGTTCGGTTAAATCGAATATAGGGCACCTTAAAGGAGCGGCTGGCGCTGCCGGGCTGCTGAAAGCCGCCTTGGCGCTTCGGGACAAGGTGCTGCCGCCCAGCGTGCATTGCGAACATCGCAATCCCAATATTGATTTTGCCCACTCTCCGCTCTACGTCAATACCGAACTGAAACCATGGACGATGCCGGCAGATGGCGTGCGCCGTGCGGGACTGAGCGCTTTTGGTTTCGGCGGCACCAATTTTCACGCTGTACTTGAAGAATACATTCCGGGCAGGCTGAACGGAAACGGTAAGCGGTCGGTGGTGGTCAGCGAGATACCGTCAAACGGGAAGGAAGTAATTATGAATGCGCAGGATGTTTCCCGCACTTCTACTCCATCTTCTTATAAAGCTCCGCTGCGAGGAGCGTTGGTCATCGGCGCCGATTCCGAAGCCGCGCTGGCCGAGCGTTTGCGTTCAGTCCTGGACGATGCCAAAGCCGGCCGCGCACCGGCGCCAACTGCCCCGGCTGAATCCGACCTGCGCGCTCCTGAACGCCTGGCCATCGACTACGCCAACGCCACCGAACTAGCAAACAAAGCGGGCAGCGCACTCAAAGCGTTGGCAGCCAATCAACCCGCGATATGGAAGGCTCTGCGCGCGCAAGGCATCTTCCGTGGTCACGGTCCGGCACCCAAGGTGGCGTTCCTATATACCGGTCAAGGCTCGCAGTACGTGAACATGCTGGAACTGCTTCGCGCGACGGAGCCAATTGTGGCCGAAACTTTTGCCGAAGCGGATCGCGTTATGACGCCCTTGCTCGGCAAGCCGCTCAGCAGATTCATCTTCATTGACCAGGCTGACCCCGTGGCCCTGGCCAAGGCCGAAGACGATCTGCGGCAAACCGCGATTACTCAGCCCGCCGTGCTCGCGACCGACCTCGCGCTGACCCGGCTCCTGGCCGCCTACGGCATCGAACCCAACTTCACCATGGGTCACAGCTTGGGCGAATACGGAGCGCTGGTTGCGGCTGGCGGTCTTCCCTTTATTGATTCGCTCGAAGCCGTCAGCGCTCGCGGCCGCGGGATGACCCAGGTGGCAATGGATGACAACGGCCGCATGGCCGCAGTGTTTGCTCCGCTGGAGGAAATCGAACGAATTCTGAAGACGATTACCGGCTACGTCGTGATCGCCAACGTCAACAGCAACCGTCAGGGAGTCATCGGCGGCGCGAGCAATGCAGTCGAGCAGGCCATGCAAGCCTTCCAGAAAGCTGGCTACGACGTAGCCCCGCTAACTGTTAGCCACGCCTTCCACACATCGATAGTTGCCGGAGCCAGCGAGCCGCTGCGGCGAGTGCTGGAACGCCTGCATCTCGAATCTCCGCGTTTGCCAATCGTAGCCAACACCAACGGCGAGTTTTATCCCACCGGCCCCGGCGCCGTGCCGAAGATGCTCGACATTCTTACGCAGCAGGTAGCTTCTCCCGTCCAATTCGTTAAGGGCCTGCGCACACTGTACGACGCCGGCGCTCGCATGTTTGTTGAAGTTGGACCGAAGAAGGCGTTGCAGGGATTTGCCGAGGATGTGCTGGGCAGCCACAGCGATGTGGTCTCGCTCTTTACCAATCATCCGAAGGTTGGCGATATCGTCGCATTCAACCAGGCGCTGTGTGGCCTTTACGCGGCGGGGCTGGGCCGCGGAACTACCGACGCCTTGCGCGCACCCTCGGAGACGGCGATTTCTTCACCAGCAGAAACTTTCAAACCAAGCCCCGCGGGGGCGGCCGCGACAGTCGCCTCTACCGCGCCACGATCCGCCTTACGATCCGCGCAAGCCGCGCCGTCGAATGGTGACCGCTACAACGAACTCGGCCG
The DNA here is from genome assembly GCA_963717205.1 of uncultured Acidobacteriota bacterium. Classification (GTDB taxonomy): domain Bacteria; phylum Acidobacteriota; class Terriglobia; order Terriglobales; family Acidobacteriaceae; genus Sulfotelmatobacter. Next base: position 1,089,695 of record CAVQVP010000007.1, read on the forward strand.
GTTGTTCGCCGATGTTCTCGATCGCGGCTACGAGATCTATCGCGGCAAGAACGGGCATTCAACCTCTGACCCCGTTGTCATCACGGGCGCCGCGTTAGGTCTGCCTGGAACCGAGCATGTCTTCGACGATGCCAACATCGCCCGCATCCTGCAAGGGGAGCAGTTCATCAATTTGATCCCCGCGCCCTTCCGGCAAGCCATGCTCGAAAAACATATAACCCGCTTGGTGAAAAGCGAAAACGGAGATCCAAGGTTTGAAACTCTCACGGATGTCGCGGACGTCATCAAGCTGGCGGGCCGTGGAGGCGCTTTTAATCTGGAAAAGGAATTCGGAGTTTCCTCCGACCGGGTAGGCGCCCTCGACATTGTCGCCCAACTGGCCATCGCTGCGGGACTCGACGCATTGCGCGACGCCGGCATCCCGCTGGTGATGCGCTATAAGACCACGACCAAAGGCACGAAATTACCAGAGCGTTGGGGATTGCCAGACGCACTGCGTGACGATACCGGCGTGATTTTTGCTTCCGCCTTCCCCGGCTTGGATTCGTTCGCCGATGAGATGGCGCGTTACTACGCCGACCACGAACGCCGCGCGCAGTTAGCCACACTTGAAAGCCTGCTGGCTCGCGCCGTAGAAGGAAACGGTCATTCCACTCTGGTGCAGGAACTCAAGCGGCGCATCGACGAGATTCGCGCCACTATCGAGAAAGAACCGTATGTCTTCAATCGGCGCTTCCTGCTCCGAGTCTTGTCCATGGGACATTCGCAATTCGCCGAATTCATCGGCGCTCGCGGCCCCAACACTCAAGTTAACGCTGCTTGCGCGAGTACGACACAAGCGGTGTCACTGGCGCAGGACTGGATCCACGCCGGGCGATGCAACCGGGTTATTGTCGTCTCAGCTGACGACGTCACTTCCGACCATCTGATCGAGTGGATGGGAGCCGGCTTCCTGGCCACCGGAGCCGCCGCCACCGACGAAGTGGTCGCAGATGCCGCCATCCCGTTCGACCGCCGTCGCCACGGCATGCTCATCGGCATGGGCGCTGCCGCACTGGTAATAGAAAGCGCCGCCGCCGCGCGTGCACGCGGAATACAACCTATCTGCGAAGTGTTGTCCACCACGACAAACAACAGCGCCTTCCACGGCACCCGTCTCGACATCCAGCACATCGGCCAAGTCATGGAGACCCTGGTGGCCAAAGCTGAAGCGCAGAGCGGCATTTCACGTCGTGAGATCGCATCCCAGACCGTCTTCGTTTCCCATGAAACCTACACACCGGCGCGCGGCGGCAGCGCCTCCGCCGAGATTCACGCGCTTCGTCGCGTCTTCGGCGATGTCGCGGATCGCATCGTGATCGCCAACACCAAGGGCTTCACCGGTCACGCCATGGGTACCGGCATCGAAGATGTCGTCGCCGTCAAAGCGCTCGAAACCGGCTGCGTACCCCCGGTCGCCAACTTCAAAGAAGTTGATCCCGAGCTCGGACAATTGAATCTGTCGAAAGGCGGTTCCTATCCCGTCGACTACGCCATACACCTGGGCGCGGGTTTCGGTTCGCAAATCAGCATGATGTTGCTGCATTGGGTGAAGACGAAAGATGGAATCCATCGTAGCCCGAACGCTCTCGGCTATGCCTACCGCATCACTGATGAGACGGCTTGGAGTGCTTGGCTAACCGGGATCGCGGATCTTTCTACCGCTGATCTGGAAGTAGTCAACCGCACCCTGCGCGTGCGCGATCAAGTGGCGGCGGCCAGGCTCACCGAAATCGCTCAGGCGTCCCGCCCATCTCCGCCGTCCAAGCCCCCGGTTCAAGTGTCGCCTCCAGCTTTTACACCCGCCGTTCAGCCATTTGCCGCAGCCCCACCGATCGTGGCTGTGAAGCCAGAGCCAAAGCCCGTCCCGGCCAAGGTGGGCGAACCGAAGGCGAAGGCTCCAGTTGCGGTTGTCGCACCCGCGGCACCGCCAAAACCAGCGGTGCAGAGCGAGCAGGTAAAGGAAAAAGTGTTGGCTCTGGTAGCCGAGAAGACGGGCTATCCGGTCGACATGCTCGATCTGGATCTCGATCTCGAAGCAGATCTGGGTGTCGACACAGTTAAGCAAGCGGAGGTCTTTGCCTCCATTCGCGAAGCCTACAACATTCCACGCGACGAGAATCGCAAGCTACGCGACTATCCGACCTTGTCGCACGTGATCCGTTTCGTGTACGAGAAGCGTCCAGATCTGGCTGCGACCCCAACGGCGACCCAGGAAGAGGTTAAGCCCGCGACTCCGAAAACCGCTGTGGTAGCTGAGAAGCCCGCACCCACTACGACGCCTGCACAAGTTGCCACTGGCGACGGCGTCAAAGAACGCATTCTCGCCCTGGTAGTAGAGAAGACCGGCTATCCAAAAGACATGCTCGACCTGGATCTCGATCTCGAAGCCGATCTCGGCGTCGATACCGTCAAACAGGCCGAATTGTTTGCGGCCGTCCGTGAGATCTACAACATTCCACGCGACGAGAACCGCAAGCTGCGCGACTACCCAACGTTGGCGCACGTCATCCGTTTCGTGTATGAGAAGCGGCCAGACATGGCAGCAACCCCGGAGGTAGCGAAGGAAGAGGTCAAAATTGCGACCCCGACGATCGCTGCAGTGGTTGAGAAACCGGTGCCCACCGCGACATCCGCGCAAGTCGTCACCGGCGATTCCGTGAAGGAACGGATTCTCGCGCTGGTCGTAGAGAAGACAGGCTATCCAAAAGATATGTTGGATTTAGAACTCGATCTCGAAGCCGACCTCGGCGTCGATACCGTCAAACAAGCCGAATTGTTTGCCGCGGTCCGTGAGATCTACAACATTCCACGCGACGAGAACCGCAAGCTGCGCGACTATCCGACATTAGCGCACGTGATCCGATTTGTGTATGAGAAGCGTCCCGACCTGGCGGGGGCGCCTGCGACTCCGTGCTCGCCAAGTATCAGCGAGCCAACTGTACCCACCCCGCCTCCAGTCGCGGCTCAAGAGGCGACGGATGACTCTATTAAGGAGAAGGTGCTCGAGATCGTCGCCGAGAAGACCGGCTATCCGAAAGACATGCTGGACCTGGATCTCGATCTCGAAGCCGACCTCGGTGTCGACACCGTGAAACAGGCGGAAATGTTTGCGGCCGTGCGAGCGGCGTACAACATTCCGCGCGATGAGAATCTCAAGCTGCGCGATTTCTCCACCTTGGCGCTTGTGATCAAGTTTGCCCAGGACAGGCAGCCCGGATTGGCAAAAACGCCCGCGGCAAGCGCACCGGCTACAGAGCTGCAGAAGAAACCGGCGGTGTCAGCATCTTCCGCTTCGAAACCGATACCGGCCGTGCGTCCGATCCCCGTCAGCTTCGAGGCCGCCAATCGCATTCCACGCCGCGTGCCTGTTCCCAACTTGCGTCCGCCGCTTGCCCTTTGCAAGCCAACCGGTGTGGCGCTCGAGTCCGGTCGGCGAGTCGTTATTATGCCGGACAAATCTGGTGTAGCGGACGCGCTAACGCAACGGCTGCGGACTTTGGATGTGGAAGTTCTACCCATTGAGCAGACGATCGATGCAGAGGTATTAGCCAGCCGCCTCAAGAACTGGCTGGCTGCGGGTCCGGTACACGGCATCTATTGGCTGCCCGCACTGGACAACGAGGGTGACCTCACTGCTATGAACCTCGCCAGTTGGCATGAAGCCCTGAGAGTGCGCGTGAAGTCGCTATATGTCACCATGCGCGTTCTGTACGAGCAGGTCGCTGCGCCGAACACGTTTCTTGTGTCGGCCACGCGACTGGGTGGACAGCACTGCTACGATGAGGCCGGCGCGACGGCCCCGTTAGGTGGCGCGGTCACCGGCTTCACGAAGACCTACAAGCGAGAGCGCTTGGACGCTCTGGTCAAGGCCGTCGACTTTGAAACGGGCAGAAAGCCGTCCGAAATCGCCGACATCTTGATTGAAGAAACTCTGCGCGATCCTGGCGCTGTCGAAATCGGCTACAAGGAAGGACTGCGCTGGACGGTTGGTCTGGAAGAGCAGCCCGCCGTCGATGGCAATCCCGGTCTCACCCTGGATAGCAACACCGTCTTTCTCGTCACCGGCGCAGCCGGAAGCATCGTATCGGCCATCACCGCCGATTTGGCCACGGCCTCCGGGGGCACGTTCTACCTGCTCGATCTGGTGCCCGAGCCTGATCCGGAGAATCCAGATCTCAAACGCTTTGTGACCGACAAGGACGGCCTGAAGCGTGAACTGTTTGCGCGCATCCAGGCGCGCGGCGAGCGTGCTACTCCCGCCCTGGTGGAAAAAGAGCTGGCAGCCCTAGAGCGGGCGCAGGCAGCTTACAGCGCAATCGCTGCGGTGCGAGCCGCCGGCGGAACCGCACATTACTACAGCGTCAACCTTACCGATGCGGACGCCGTTGCCAAAGTCATCCAACAGGTGCGCGAACGCAGCGGGCGGATCGACGTGCTCCTGCACGCCGCCGGCATCGAGCGCAGCCACTTCCTGCCGGACAAAGATGCGCGTGAATTCGACCTTGTCTTCGACGTAAAGAGCGACGGCTGGTTCAATCTTCTGCATGCTATCGGCGACATGCACCTCGGCGCGACGGTGGCCTTCAGTTCGATTGCCGGACGCTTCGGCAACGCCGGGCAAACGGATTACAGCTCAGCCAACGATCTGTTGTGCAAGATCACTTCGAGTTTCCGCACCACCCGGCCAGGGATCCGCGGCATCGTCATCGACTGGACGGCATGGAGCGGCATTGGCATGGCGACGCGCGGTTCCATTCCGAAGATGATGGAACTGGCAGGCATCGACATGCTGCCGCAAGAAGCGGGGATTCCTTTAATCCGCCGCGAACTCACCGTTGGCGGCACCAAGGGTGAAATTGTCATTGCGCAGCGTCTCGGCGTCATGCAGAACGAGTGGGATGCCACCGGAGGGCTCGATACATCCGCAACGGAAACTCTCAAGCGATTCCCACAACACGGACCCATGATCGGCAAGTTGGCAGGCATGAATCTGCGTAACGGCTTCGCCATCGAGACGACGCTGGACCCGGTGATTCAGCCGTTTCTCCACGATCATCAAATTGAGGGCACGCCGGTACTGCCGGGGGTCATGGGGATCGAAGCGTTTGCCGAAGCTGCGCTCTGCATGCTTCCCGGCTGGCATGTCGCGGCCATCGAAGACGTGAACTTCCTGGCGCCGTTCAAGTTTTATCGAAACGAAGCGCGCGCACTGACAGTGGAGACAAACATCCGTCCGTCCGGCGACACTTTGCTGGCAGACTGCCGGCTGATCGGCCGCCGATCGCTTCCTAACCAAACCGAGCCACAGGTGACAACACACTTCACTGCCCGGGTACGGCTCTCAAAAGAGATGCCCGCAGCGATGACCGTGCTTCCTCTGGGCATCCCTGAGGGACACATCATCGAAGCCGCCGATATCTATCACCTCTACTTCCACGGACCCGCATACCAGGTAGTGGAGCGGGCGTGGTGGGACGGGCACCGGATGGTTGGGCTGATGGCGAAAGCCTTGCCGGCAAATCATCTGCCGTCCGAGTTGCCGACACTGATGTCGCCTCGCCTGATTGAGCTTTGTTTCCAGACGGCAGGGCTCTGGGAGATGGGCGCGCATGGCCGTATGGGTCTGCCGCTGCACATTGACTGCGTCTCCTCACTATTATTGCCGGCCCCGGAAACAGACGCCCGCTTGTATGCCGTGGTCACTTCCGAAGGCGACGGCAGCTTCGACGCGGAGATTCTGGATACGAAGGGAAACCGATATTTGCAATTAAGCGGCTATCGCACCGTCGCCTTTGCAGGCGCTCTGGAGGCTGAGCGGCTCAAGGCCCTCCAGGCTGCGATGGCACTCGAACCTGTCGCCGCATGAGGAACATGAACCGTCCTGAACGATCTGCTGATCCGAGGACTTATGGAACACGAATTCCAACGCGTAGCCATCGTGAATCGCGGCGAGGCTGCCATGCGATTCATCCACGCTGCCCGCGATTTCAATCAGGAAAATGGCACATCGCTGCGCACGATCGCGCTTTTCACCGAGCCTGACCGCCACAGCATGTTTGTGCGCGAAGCCGACGAGGCGGTGTGTCTCGGTCCCGCCCAAGTACTTGATCCGGCAACCCAACAACTCAAGAGCAGCTATGTCGACTATGGCTGCCTCGAGCGTGCGCTGGCGCAAGCGCGCGCGGATGCGGTCTGGGTGGGATGGGGCTTTGTGGCCGAACACGCAGCGTTCGCCGACCGCTGCCGCAAACTGGGCATCGTCTTCATCGGCCCCGCTGGTGACGTGATGCGGCGTGTGGGCGATAAGATCGCCTCGAAAAGACTGGCCGAACAGGCGCAAATTCCTGTGGTGCCATGGAGTAACGGACCCGTTGAAACACTCGCTGACGCGCGCAGCCAGGCGGAGCGCCTGGGCTATCCGCTTTTGATCAAGGCCACAGCCGGAGGGGGCGGGCACGGAATTCGTCTTCTGCGTTCCCCTTCCCAACTCCCGCAAGCCTATGCCAGCGCACGGGCCGAGGCCTTCAAAGCCTTCGGAGATCCGACGGTTTTCCTGGAGAAGCTGTTACACTGCCCGCGCCACGTCGAAGTTCAGATTATCGCCGACCACTATGGGACCACATGGGCTGCGGGCGTGCGCGACTGCAGCATTCAGCGACGCCACCAGAAGGTGCTGGAAGAAGCGCCTTCCCCGGGGCTTTCTCCTGAGCAGGACGAAGCGCTGCGCGCCGCCGCTGTGCGCATGAGTCAAGCAGCCGGCTATTGCAACGCCGGCACCGTCGAGTTCCTGTACCAGCCGGAAATCAATCGCTTCTCTTTCATGGAGATGAACACCCGGCTGCAAGTCGAACATCCAGTGACGGAATGCACGACTGGACTCGATCTGGTGAAACTTCAGATTCACGTCGCGCGCGGGGGACATCTGATTGGCGAACCGCCGCGCACCACCGGCCACGCCATCGAGGTACGGCTCAATGCGGAAGATCCGGAAAATGGCTTTGCTCCAGCCCCGGGCGCGATTGAGCGATTCAGGATTCAGAGCGGGCCAGGTGTGCGTGTCGACACTGGAGTGGCGGAAGGCGACGCCATCTCGTCCGATTTTGACTCCATGATTGCCAAGATTATCGCCTACGGCCAGAGCCGGAAAGAAGCGCTCTCCCGCCTGCAAGGGGCGCTGCGCGAGAGTGTTGTGGTGATCAAAAGCGGAACCAGCAACAAAGCGTTTCTGCTGGAATTACTAAGCCGCCCCGAGGTGCAGCGCGGAGAAGCCCACAACGGATGGCTCGATCACCTGGCGGCAAACGGGCAGCACCTCTCCTCACGATACGCCGATGTCGCGCTGGTTCAAGCCGCGATCGAAGCTTACGATGCACAGCTGGCTGTGGAGCAGGCACAATTCTATGCGTCGGCGGTCCGCGGCCGGCCGCAGGTCGGTGGCGAAGTAGGCCGCACTGCGGAACTGCGCTACCGAGGACAGGCTTACGCGCCCAAAACTTATCGTTTGGGTCCTGAGCAATACCGCGTGGAATGCAATGGGGTACGCATCGATGCCCGGAGCGACCATCTCGGTCCATTCGAAAGCCGGCTCACGGTCTTCGGGCAGCGCTTTCGCATCGTCTCCGTGGTCCAGGGATTAAGCTACCGGATCGAGGTGGACGGAGTATCCCATCGGATCGATCGCGATGACGGGGGCGTGGTGCACGCTCCGTCGCCCGCGGTTGTGGTTTCCATCGTGGTGAAGCCGGGTGACATGGTTGCGGCCGGGGAACGGCTCGCCGTTCTCGAGGCCATGAAAATGGAGATGCAGGTTGTCGCCCCATTCGCTGGAAAAGTGCGGCAGGTGATGACCATACCCAACGTCCAAGTCGATGCTGGAGCCCCGCTCCTGCAAATCGATCCCATCGCCGACGACGATACCTCCGCCAACACGGAGCAAGTCATATTTGGCGCGTCGGCCGCTCCAGACGGAAACTGGGCAGCCGTGCCATCGAGTTCCCGTCAAAGCCTCGATGAACTCCGCCAGCTGATGTTGGGCTTCGACGTCGATCCCAAACAGACCGCGTGTTTGCTCGCCGGATGGAGCGAGAATTGCCCGGAGGACAGGGAGGAAATTAGACAGAAGGAAGATGAGATCCTTAACATTTTTGTGGACATCTGTTCGCTGTTCCAACGCGACCCCGAAGTAAATCATCGGGCCAGCAGTGAAGAACCCAGTGCCGAGGCCTATCTATTTTCCTACTTGCGCATGCTGGAGACGCGCGGGGAAGGACTGCCACCAACGTTCGTCAGGTCACTTCGGCGGGCCTTGGCTCACTATGGCGTGCAAACACTGGATCGTTCCCCCCAACTGGAAGAGAGCCTGCTCTGGATTTACAAATCTCATCAACGCGCGGAGCAGCAAATCGCCCCGGTTCTAGGCGTCCTCGAACGGCGTCTGCAGCGCATCCCGACGTTATCGCGCCCAGCCGAGGAGTCATTCCGCACGCTCCTCGACCGCATGGTCGCGATGACCAACGGAGTGTTTCCCGCGGTCACTGACCTGGCCCGGGAAGTGCGTTATCGGTACTTCGACCAACCGCTGTTTGATCGGGCACGACGGCAGGTGTACGAACAAACGGAGGAACACCTCGCCTATCTGGCTGCCAATCCCGATGCCGCGGACCGCGACGAAAGAGTTCGTGCGTTGGTCGAATGTCCGCAACCGCTGTTCAGCCTAATCTCCAGCCGGTTCGCGGCTGCCGACGAAGCCATGCGCAAATTGATGTTGGAGGCGCTCACCTGGCGGTATTACCGGATTCGAAATCTAATGAACTTTCGCTCCATTACTCTGAATAACAGCACTTTGAATAACAAGACTGTGGATAACAAGGCTGTCGACGGCCAGGCTGCGGGCGGACAGTGCTGCGCATTGGCTGAGTACGATCATGAGGGGAAGCGCATTCACGTGTTCACGACCCACGCCGAGTACTCCCGGATCGCGGAAGCGGGGCGGGCGCTGTTTCCGATGATCGCGGAAGTGCCCGCAGATCATGACGTCGTCATTGATTTTTATGTCTTCCATTCCGGGAGGTTGGGCGACGCCGAAGCTACCGAGCAGGAAGTGCGGTCGGTGCTCAACCAGGTTGGCTTCCGGCGCTCGATCCGGCGCATAGTAGCGACCGCTGCGGGCTTCGGTCATGGCCAGGGTATAACCGCCATGCATTTCACCTATCGTCCCAACGGGAACGCGTATGAAGAGGAGAAGCTCTACCGCGGAATCCACCCGATGATGGCGAAGCGGCTGCATCTCTGGCGGCTTAGCAATTTCAAGATTGAACGGCTGCCGTCGGTCGAAGATGTGTACCTGCTTCATGCCGTGGCCCGCGAGAACCCGAAGGATGAGCGGTTGTTCGCGTGCGCGGAAGTGCGCGATGTAACTCCGGTGCGAGATGAATCGGGCCGTGTCGTGCAATTGCCGCATCTGGAGCGCATGTTAATGGAAGCGATGGCCAGCATCCGGCTATTTCAGTCGCGGCGGACGACCTATCAACGTCTCCAGTGGAATCGCATACTGCTGAATGTATGGCCGCCGCTCAATCTGGGGCGGGAGGAATTGCGCGATCTTGTGCGTAGGCTTGCGCCCACTACCGAAGGTCTGGGGCTGGAGCAAGTGATCGTGCGCGTCCGTATTCCCAATCCAGCAACCGGCGAGTTGCGCGATATGGTGGTACGCATCTCGAGTCCGGGCGGCAGCGGCATGCTCACCACCTTCCGGCTCGCTGACAAACTGCAACCCATCCGACCACTCACGGAGTACGACCAGAAGGTCGTCCGCATGCGCCAGCGCGGGCTCATTTATCCATACGAAATCATCAAGATGCTCACGCCCGCTCTCGAACACACGCAGGCGGAATTTCCCGCTGGCGATTTTGTCGAGCACGATCTTGATTCCGAAGGCCGCCTGGTCGCCGTCGATCGTCCCTATGGTCAAAACAAAGCCAACATCATCGTAGGAATCATCCGCAACTTTACAGCCAACTATCCGGAGGGCATGGCGCGCGTGGTGTTGCTGGGCGACCCGAGCAAGGACCTGGGCGCTCTCGCCGAACCGGAATGCCGGCTCATTCTCGCAGCCTTAGATCTGGCTCAAGCGAAGGGCATTCCAGTGGAATGGTTTACCCTCTCAGCCGGCGCCAAGATCTCGATGGACAGCGGAGTGGAAAACATGGATTGGATTGCTCGCGTGCTGCGGGGCTTGGTGGAATTCACGCAGGCGGGCGGCGAGGTCAATCTGGTGGTCAACGGGATCAACGTCGGCGCGCAACCTTACTGGAACGCCGAGGCCACCATGCTCATGCACACGCGCGGCATTCTGATCATGACGCCAAAAGCGGCAATGGTTCTAACCGGCAAGCGGGCGTTGGAGTTCTCCGGCAGTATCTCGGCCGAGGATAATCAAGGGATCGGTGGTTACGATCGCATCATGGGCATCAACGGCCAAGCGCAGTATTGGGCTCGCGACATCGATGAAGCGTGCCACATCCTGCTGCGCCACTATGACCACACTTATGTGGCTCCGGGCGAGCGCTTCCCCCGGCGGGCCGCGACGGTCGATCCCCTGGATCGAGATGTACGAATCTATCCTCACGGGGGGAATGGCAACGGTGAGGACGGCTTCGCACTGGTCGGCGACATTATGTCGGATGAAACCAACCCTGGGCGCAAGAAGTCCTTTGACATTCGCAAGGTGATGAGGGCGGTCACCGATCAGGATCATGCGCCGCTGGAGCGCTGGGCTGGTATGCGCGCTGCGGAAACGGGGGTCGTGTGGGATGCGCATCTCGGTGGCTATCCCGTTTGTCTTATCGGTATCGAGTCGCATCCCATGCCGCGGTTGGGATTTGTTCCCGCCGACGGGCCGGAGCAATGGACTTCCGGCACGTTGTTCCCGCAATCCTCGAAGAAAATCGCGCGCGCGATCAATGCGGCCACCAACAATCGACCGGTCGTGGTCCTAGCCAACCTGTCGGGCTTCGACGGCTCCCCCGAGTCGATGCGCAGGCTGCAGCTTGAATATGGCGCGGAAATTGGGAGGGCCGTGATCAACTTCAAGGGTCCCATTGTCTTTTGCGTGATCTCGCGCTATCACGGAGGCGCTTACGTGGTTTTCTCGCGAGCGCTGAATGAAAACGTCGAAGTGGCCGCCCTGGAAGGAACGTATGCCTCCGTCATCGGCGGCGCTCCGGCGGCAGCCGTGGTTTTTGCCGGCGAGGTAGAGGCGAGGGCCAAGAAAGATGCGCGCCTGCTGGCGCTGGACCAGGCGATCGCCCAGGCTGATCGCGCCGAGAAAGGCCGGCTGCGCGCACAGCGGGACGAACTCTTCAAGGTTGTGCACTCCGAGAAACTGGGCGAGATGGCCTCCGAGTTTGACCGCGTGCACAGCGTGCAGCGGGCTCTCGATGTCGGTGCTCTTAATTACATTATTCCGCCCGCGAACTTGCGTCCTTACCTTATTGATGCGGTCGAACGCGGTATTGCGAGAGATAAGGAGTCGGAATCGGAAAGATCGGAGAGCAAGGTAGCTCTAGCGGCCTAATGGCAGAGAGTTATGTGGTGGCTGCTACGCCCTTTCGAGGTGGAGCAGAGCCTCGAGCCGAGCCTCGTCACCACACAAACTCAGGCGCTGAGGCCGGGTGAATTTGATGAACGTGTATTGGTTGGAACAAACCGACGCCGACGTACCGGCAGACAATGATTGGCTGAGCGCACCCGAAGCCGTCTGCCTGAACGCCATGCACGTTGCCAAGCGCCGCGCCGACTGGCGGCTGGGACGGTGGACGGCGAAACGCGCCCTGTCCGTTATCCTGGATATGCCTGCTTATCCCCTCTTGAGGAAAATAGAAATACGCGCGGCCGCGTCCGGTGCGCCGGAGGTCTTTTTCGACAACCGGCCAGCGGCGGTCACGATTTCACTCAGCCACCGTGCCGGTATCGCGGCTTGCGCCGTGGCGATCTCCCACGTCGAGATGGGTTGCGATCTGGAAATGATTGAGCCGCGCAGCGATGCGTTTGTCGCCGACTATTTCACCCTCGAAGAACAGGAACTGGTCGCACGCGCGTCCGCGGCGGAACGGGATCGGCTCACGGCCCTGCTTTGGAGCGGAAAAGAGAGCGCGCTTAAGGCGTTGCGCGAAGGCCTTCGACTCGATACGCGATGGGTCATCGTTATCCCGTGCGTCACTTCACTCGATCTCAATGGCTGGAGCGAACTCCGGGTTCGTTATAGACGTGGTCGCGACGCCGGAGATGGTTATTATGGAGATCGTTCTTCCGGCGATCACGTCTTCCACGGCTGGTGGCAACATGTGGACGGCATCGTGCGCACCGTGGTCGGTGCTCCGCCGCCGCATTCACCGGTTCGCTTGCGTATTCCGGACTATATTCGATACGCGGCCTCACGCGCGTAAGAGAATGGCAATTCACATGAATGCCCAGATACATTTCAGAGGACCACCCAGCGATCGCGTTCGCAGTGCCTCCGAACTCAGCCAATGCATTCTCGAAGCGTCCGCTCGCCGAGCGCTCAAGGGCCCACGCCTCCCCGGCTGGAGCTGGTTTTTTGAGCTGGCCACAGAGGTGTTGAAGCGGCACACGCGGACTGCCTTCCAGATGGGCGAAGTGATGGATTCGCGCTGCTATTTGGACTCGATCGTAATTGGATCACCCGCATTGTTGGAAGTAAGCATCACACCGGTCGTGCAGGAAAAGTTCAGCGGGAGTTGGTTCGCCGGCAAGAATACAGAGCCAAGCGTGAGCGTCCTGTATTTTCACGGTGGCGGATACTCATATTATCCGCAGGCTTACGCCAACTTTATCGCGCTGATCACGCAGGCTGCGAAATCCAGAACCTTTGCGCTCGATTACCGTCTCACACCGGAACATCGCTTCCCGGCACAGATTGAAGACGCGCTCTACGCCTACCGCTGGCTGCTCGGGTACGGCACCGATCCTGACCGAATAATTTTTGCCGGCGACTCGGCTGGCGGCAATCTGACATTGGCTTTGCTGCTGGCGGTACGGGAGTCGAAGCTTCCCCTGCCGGCACTGGCGATTGCGCTCTCTCCGCCCACTGACTTTGAAACCGACCTCACCGGCACGGGCGAGTTTGACTGGATTGAGAAGCGGATGCTGGAACAGTGGGCAGCGTGGTTTTGCGACTCCGCCGAACGCCGGAATCCGCTGGTATCGCCGATTTGGGCTGACCTGCGCGGGCTTCCTCCTATTTATATACAGGCTGGCCGGGCCGAGATTTTGTACCCGAGTATTCAAGCCTTCGCGGATCGCGCTCAGAAGCAGGGAGCGGATGTCGTCCTCGAAACCTGGGAGGATATGACCCATGTCTTTCAGATGTTTGGACCCGATTCGCCACAGAGTGCGGAGGCGCTGCGGAAGATTGAACAAGTGATTGATGTAAACGTCCGAAGCCAGAAGAGAATAGAGACGGTCAAACTATGAATAGAACGATCACACAAACTAGCGCGAGAAATCTGGAACCGAGCGACGAGGAATCCGTGACTACCCGCAATGGCAAACTCGATTTCGATTTCGATTTTATTGTTATCGGCTCCGGCTTTGGCGGCAGTGTTTCCGCGCATCGTTTGGCGGAGAAAGGATATAGAGTCGGGGTCATCGAGATGGGAAGGCGCTGGACGCCCGACAATCTGCCACGCACCAGTTGGTCCCTCCATCGATGGCTCTGGCGTCCGAATCTCGGCTTGCGTGGCTTCTTCAACATCCAATTCTTCAAACACGCGACCATCTTCCACGGCTGCGCAGTCGGTGGCGGATCAATCACGTATGCCTGCACGCTGCTTCAGCCCCCCGAAAAAGTATGGGGAGCGGGATCGTGGACGGGACTGGCCGACTGGAAAACGGAAATGCGCCAGCACTACGAAACCGCCGAGCGCATGCTAGGAGTGACGGAGAACAGAATCCTCGGACCCGCCGACCTTCTCTTGAAAAAAGCTGCGGAAGCCTCAGGCTCGGGGCATACTTTCTACTGCACGAAGGTGAGCATCTTCCAGCCTGCGGAGGGAGAACTGGGCGGCAAAACCGTCCCAGACCCATACTTCGGAGGAGAAGGTCCGGCACGAACTACCTGCATCGCCTGCGGTGGCTGCATGATGGGCTGCCGCTACGGTGCGAAAAATACGCTCGACGTGGGCTATCTATATCTAGCTGAGAAGCACGGTGCGCAGGTGTTTCCCGAAACCAGGGTAGTGAACGTAAAACCGCTCGAGGGCCGCGCCGATGGCAGCGCGGGATATGAAGTGGGTACGGTTAAGTCCACTGCCTGGATCCGCCTCCAGCCCCGGCGCTTCACCTGCCGCGGCGTAGTTTTCTCCGGGTCCGCGCTGGGCACCATGGAACTTCTTTTTCATCTTAAAGAAAATGGCTCGTTGCCGGCCGTAAGCAGCCAGTTGGGCCAGCACGTGCGCACCAATTCCGAATCACTCATCGGGGCACGCACACCCGGCTATTCCCAGGATGTGTCGCAGGGCATCGCAATCGGCTCCGGCGTCTATATCGACGAGCACACCCACATTGAAGCAGTCCGCTACCCTCGCGGTTCCGACGCCATGGGCTTTCTGACTACCATCCTCACCGATGGCCGCCCCGGCCCGAGTCGAATTGCACTCTGGGTGAAGAACGTCATAAAGTCAATGCTCCGCCACCCATTCAGGACGTTTCGCGTTTTGCAACCGGTAGGCTGGGCCCGCGAGTTTGTGATTCTGCTTTGCATGCAAGCGCTCGACGGAGAAATAGAGATGCGCTGGCAACGCCCCTGGTTCTGGCCGTTCCGAAAGTTCTTAGTCAGCCAGGGCGAGAAGGTTCCCACCTACATTCCGAAGGCTAACGAGTTTGCCAAGACCCTGGCGCAACTCACCGGCGGTTTCCCCATGAGCATGCTGCCAGAGATCCTGTTCAACGTTCCGGGCACGGCCCACTGCATCGGAGGCTGCGTGATCGCCGATAACTCCACGCACGGCGTGATCGATTCACACCACCGCGTCTTCAATTACAAAAACATGTACATCTGTGACGGATCAGTGGTGGCTGCCAACCTGGGGGTCAATCCCAGTCTGACTATTACCGCCCTGGCCGAACGGGCGATGAGCTTTATCCCTCCGGCGGCCGAGACCGATTGGAACGACGACGCTTGGAACGACGACGCCGGAAACAATGCCGCTTCGGCGGCTACTCGTATTTCACCCTGACGCGAGAGAGGCCGACGAACCGGCGGGCAGCAAGCGGTTCAATATCGCCTGCTCGCCGTGCAGCCACAGACGGCTGGTATAAAGCAAAGCACTGCACTGCAGTGTGATCCAGTCTCTGGTCTTCAGCGGCGAACGGAACTCTTTGCGATTGCTGATCCAATGCTGGGCAACGTGACGCGCAATGGTGAGGCCGAAGCCCATGCCGCTGCTCGATCCTCCGACGTCGCCGAGGATTCCATCGAGCGTAAACATCACCTTGGACAACATGATCAGCGGTCCGGGGAACTTGACACCCTTCATCGCAAGGCGTTCGAGCAGTACCATCGCATCCACACCGCTGGGCGCCACCGGCAGTTCGTCGAGAAAACGCGTGATGAACTCCGCGACCATCCGCCCCCGTGGTGAAGCGCTTTGGACGTTCTGCTGACTGAGTGCCAACACTTCATTGCAGACGCCCACTGGGTCGCGCAAGGTCACCATCAGAAACAAGAGCGCGAGATGCCGGCGCTGATCGCGGCTTAATCGTTCCCTCAGCGCCCAGTCGATGATCGTCAGTTCGCCGGTGCGGTTGTTATACAGCAGATTGCCGGCATGGGGATCGCCGTGAAAGATCGCATCTTCCTGCGCTGACAAAAGAGGGACCGCGACCAGCGCTTCGATAAGTTGCTCGGCAACCTTCCTGCGCCGGGCCGCCGGCAGACGCGCCGCTGCGTTTGTCACCTTGATTCCACGCTCCTCGGTAAGTGCCGTTATCCTGCGTGTACACAATGGCTGAATCAGCCGCGGCACGCGAACCCCTTTCATCGTCCGATAGAGACTCCATGCTTCCAGTAACGTCTTCTGCTCACGCGGGAAATTGACCTCGTGCCGCAGCAAGCGCCGGACTTTCCTAAAAGTATCTGGGAGCAGGTTCCGAGGAAATCCATAACGGCGGTGCTGGTCGCTGAAATATTGTGCCAGTCCCTGCAGATAGTCCATGTCCTCCGCAAAATACTCAGGGATGTGAGGCTTCAGGACTTTGAAAATACCCTGTTGCCGCTGCCCGCTGGCCGGGTCAAGCCAAGTGAAGCGCACTACCGCACTCACACTGGCCTCCGCCAGTATGACCGGTGCAATCTTCACGGAGTATTTCTCGATACGCGGCCCCAGCTCTTGTCGAATGAGCGCAACGACGTGTTCCGGCCGAACATCGCGAATTCCATTCTCCAGCCGGGCGAGCGCATTCCGCAGAGCTGGACGCAGGTGCTGATTGCGCGCGATCACTTGTCCCAGTTTCTGCAGGCCGGGTACCTTTGCGATCAGCCGCAGCAAGCGCTGTTCCGCAGAAGTGTTCAGCGGTAGCTCAAGTTGTTCCAGGATTTTGGGGGCGAGGCGCGCGGGCGAAAGCCGCGTCACCACGAACATCATGGCATCCCGCACCGGCGGACGCCAGTTCTGGTAAGCCTGAGGAACTAACCTCTCCACCGGTACGATTGCGTCGACGATCCATCTCGCCATCGAGTTCCGCAGGGCTTCGCCAGCCGGGCTCCGCAGCCCGGCCTCGATGGCACGAGTCTGCTCGGCAGCCGTGGCCCCTTTGGGAAGGAAGTCAGCCAGGGCAGCGCGCAACTGTTCCGGAGCCAGCCGGCGCAATCCATCTTCGACGAAAGACGAGCCGATGCCGGACGAACCAACAACAGATGGATCGATGACAGACGAACTCCGCATAGAGCTACCCGCCCTTTTATACGATAGGCCAGCCCAAGCGCCTTTGCTGTGATTTCCGTCACGGGTTCATGAAAAGCGTTGACCGCTCAGCACCTTTCGGAACGCAGATGGTGGCGAAGAATCTCCGGCCCCGAGAGCCGCGACTTTTTTCCATCAGCAATGACTTCTTCCGAGGACTGTGCTCTCCAGGAAGAGGTTCGCTCTGATCCCGGTTCCACTCTTTTCCACCCGCTACGCATAAATCCGGAGAGCAGCTCTGAACCGCATTAAGGCGGACACCGTGCAGTGACTGGCATCACTGCAAACTGTTTGGTTCTATGGCGAAATTAGTTGTTCTCATCACGTAGTCACGCCTTAAGGCGGGCATGCCACCGTCCCGAATCGCGTTGAGAATCTCAAGAAGAAGGCGAATCGTCTCCTAGCACGGAGGCCCGAGCATGAAGCTTCAAACGCTGAATGACATCTTTTTTACTATAGTGAAACGCACCCAGGAGCCGGTGATGCTGGTGCGCGATGCAAACCGCTGGGTTCCGATCAGTGCGCAAGAGCTTTACCGGGATGTGGCTGGCATGGCGCGAGCGCTGCGCCAATGGGGCCTGACCAAGGGAGATCGACTAGCCATCCTCAGCGAGAATCGGCTGGAGTGGGCCGTCGCGGACTTCGCATCTCTCTTGTTGGGCGTAGTAGTTGTGCCGATCTATTCGACACTCACAGCGCAACAGTCGGCGCACATCCTGCGCGACTCCGGTGCGAGAGTGGTGGTTGTCTCCACGGTGAAGCAACTTGAAAAAGTGCTTTCGATCAAGGATCAAACTGCCGTGGAGCGGGTGGTGGTGATGGATCCCGTGGAAACTGCCGCGGCAGCGCCCATGCGGCAATGGATGCGCGAAGGCCCGGGCGTTGATCTGAAACTGGAGGCGGGTGCGCGAGCCATTGGCCCTGACGATCTGGCATCGATCATTTACACCTCGGGAACCACCGGCAGCTCAAAGGGCGTGCAGCTGACTCACGGTAATTTGACTGCGAATGTATTGAACTCGCTGGAGGGATTTGATATTCATCCGGGGCAGGTCAGCATTTCCTTTCTTCCGCTGTCGCATGTGACCGCCCGTCATGCCGATTGGGCTTTGCTGTACCGCGGTGTGACGCTGGCTTATTGCCCTTTTATCGAACAGTTGCCGCAGGCGATGTTGGAGGTGTCACCCACAGTCTTTGTCGCCGTGCCACGCGTGTACGAGAAGATCTACAGCCAGGTGGAACAAAAGGCTAAGGGCTTTGCGAAGAGGGCGATCTATCAATGGGCTCTTTCCGTGGGCCGTGCCCATAGCTCCAGAATTTTGGCGGGTGAGGTGCCTACGGCGCTTCGTTGGAGGCTGGCCGACAAGCTGGTTTATTCACAGGTGCGGGCACGAATGGGTGGCAAAGTTGAAATATTCGTCTCGGGCGGAGCGCCCTTAGGAAAGGAATTGGCGGCGTGGTACGCGAGCATGGGAGTTCGCATCCACGAAGGCTATGGCCTGACTGAGACCTCGCCGGTGATTGCAATCAACACACCGCGCGCTCACAGAATGGGCACGGTGGGTCGTCCGCTGTCCAATATCGAGGTGCAGATTGCGGACGACTGGGAAATCCTGGTACGCGGTCCTTCGGTTTTCCGTGGTTACTGGAACCGACCCGAGGAGACCTGCAACGCATTTGTGGACGGCTGGTTCAAAACCGGAGATATCGGCATGCTGGATGACAATGGATTTCTGACGGTCACAGACAGAAAGAAAGATCTGCTCAAGACATCGGGTGGAAAATTCATTGCGCCGCAGCCGATCGAGAATTCCATCAAACTGAATGCCTTGATAGGAACTGCGGTGGTGCTGGGAGACCGCAGGAAATTCGTCTTCGTCCTTATTTCTCCGTGCTTTCCTTTACTCGAAGATTGGGCTCGCGCCAACGACATACTTTTTTCCTCCAGGCAAGAACTGGTTGCCAATCCGAAGGTCATGGATCTCTACGAAGGCATCGTTGCTCAGGTAAACCGCGGCCTGGCTCGCTTCGAAACATTGAAAAAAATCTTGCTGGTGCCGGACGAGTTCACAGCCAATGATGACGTCCTCACCCCGACGTTGAAACTTCGCCGCAAAGCCATTGAGGAACGCTATCGCAAGCAGATCGATGACTTGTACGAGAAAACGGAAGTTACCTCCCTGCCGTAGTCCGCAGTTGTGCGAGTGATCTCTAGCCCCAGGGCAATCCAGTCCGCGTCACTTAGGTGCCCGGAACCAGTCCACAGTCGACGGAAAGCACCGCCCCGGTTATGAAAGACGACGCATCGGAAGCCAGTCAAACCTAGGCTTCGGCTACGTCTTTGTAACCTGGCGCGGAGCGTCTGGTCATGCAGGTTGCCACAATTCGATCGGATTTCCCTCGGGGTCGTGCAGGCGGGCAAACCGTCCGATGTTGGGATAAGATTGCGGGTCAACCTTAATTTCTATCCCGGCGGTTCGTAGCTGGGCTGCCATTTTGTCGAGATCCCGGACTCGAAAGTTCACCATCCAGACCTTGTTGGCATCCCCGAAATATTTGGTCGTCTCAGGAAAAGGAGTGAAAGCCGTGGGGCCTGCCTCTTGCTCCCAAGCGTGTTCGCCCTCACTCGATGGTGTGAGCGAGACTCCCAGGTGCTGCTGGTACCAACTCGCCAACGCTTTCGGATCGTGCGCTCGGAAGAATAGCCCTCCGATCCCCGTCACTTTTTCCATTTCCGCTCCTGTATCCTGTAGCGACCCCATTCCTAACAACTGCCCCTGTAGCGGGAGTAGAGGTCATTGGCTGTGTGCCCGTCTGCGCCGCTATGCCTAGTCGGTCCCGGCTTAAGATGAAGCTCGACCCAAAAGCAAATGAGAGGACTCGTAGCAGTTGGCGTCTGTGAAAACGCATCTCACCCTCTTTCGGAAACTAGCGCGACCCGGTCTACGATACCAGCGCAAATGAGGTTCTGGGAAGTGTAAAGATGAGGTTCTGGGTGAGTGGTCGGCCAACCGGAAGTTATCCACAAACGGGCTTAGGCGAAGTCTAAGTCACGTTTATGTCAGCAGCGACAGAGATCGGCACGTGTCCAACATCGTTGTGCGCAATTTCCAAAGGTCTCGGCAATGATGCCACAAGACTAAATCCCCTGAAGACAGGCTGTTCGTAGCTGGCAGGAGTAGACTCCAGACCCCCGATAGACCCCAATAAGTAAGGATAGGACATGGGACTGCCGGAACGGGGATATTTGTAGGGTTAAGCAAATGAAGGAGCTTTGGTTGCGGGGGCCCGATACGTACCGAATAGACAATTTTTGAGCATACCGTTCCGCAGCGAATTGATTCATGAGGCCGCCTAAGTCCTCTATTTGCAAGCAGTGGGCAATGGAGGGCGTGGACGGCAGCCCGGAGCGTCGAACCCACCTTCCCGAAAATCGGTGAGATATGCTATCAAAGCGGGGAACCCCAACGCGAATAATGCCCAAGAGCCAATCCAGCCCGCTTCCTGCCGTTTACCACAGCTTCTTGCAAGAGTTGAAGGACCGCATCCGCTCAGCCCAGGTTCGGGCGGCTCTTTCTGTAAACCGAGAACTTGTTGCCCTTTATTGGAGCATTGGCCGTGACATCCTTGATCGCCAAAAAGACGAAGGATGGGGCACAAAAATCATTGACCGCCTCTCGGACGATTTGACGAAGGCATTTCCAGACATGCGAGGCTTTCGGGCCAGAAACTTGAAATACATGCGAGCGTTCGCTGAGGCATACCCTGACAAGGAGTTTGTGCAACAGGTTGTTGCACAATTGCCATGGGGTCATCAGGTCAGAATTCTAGACACTGTAAAGGACGCAACGCAGCGAGAGTGGTACATTCGGCAAGCAGTCCAGAGCGGTTGGAGTCGGAATGTCCTGGTCCATCAGATTGAAGGCAAGCTGTATGATCGCCAGGGGCATGCGCTGACTAATTTTGACAGGACCCTGCCCTCGCCTCACTCTGAACTTGCTCAGCAATTAATAAAGGACCCGTACAATTTTGATTTCCTCACCTTCGGTCCTGAGGTGCTAGAGCGGGATCTGGAGCGAAGTTTAATCCAACATGTTCGTGACTTCATCTTAGAGCTTGGGAAGGGCTTCGCGTTCGTGGGCAATCAGTATCACCTGGAAATCGGCGGCCAGGACTACTTTCTCGACTTGCTCTTTTACCACCTGAGGTTACGCTGCTACATCGCCATTGATCTGAAGATCGAAGAATTTAAACCAGAGTTCGCCGGTAAAATGAACTTCTACTTGTCCGCAATGGATGACTTGCTGCGGCAACCGGAAGACCAACCCAGTCTAGGCTTGATTCTCTGCAAAGAACGTAACAGGCTAGTTGTAGAGTATGCCTTGCGCGATATGAGCAAGCCTATGGGGGTCGCAGCGTACCGCCTGACTCAAGCGTTGCCGGAACGCTTGCAGTCGGAACTTCCCACCGCCGAAGACCTGGTAGGAGAGCTCCCTTTGCTGGATCTTCTAACCTTGCGTATCCAGCTCGAAAAAAAGCTGGCTGAAATGGCAAAAGCAAATGGCCTTGAATGGGAGCGAGAGGGCATAGGACTGCTGGCATCGAATTTACATGGCGACGACCTGATCACTACCGAGCTGTTGCACAACATCATGATTCTCTCTGACACCCTCAACCGCGCTGTGCATGGGGAAAAGATAAGTATCCAACGGGCGCAGCAGAGTTTGAAAACAGGGAGGCTTATTTTGGCGAAATTGGAGGCATAGCGTCCCATTGATGTCGGTCTTTTTCGCGACCACCGAACCCCTGAGTGCCCAGCACTCCCTCATGCCACGGGGCGCGTCGATACGAAGGAACACGGGTCGCCAGAATGTGCAACCCCTCGCTCAAAGAAGAACAATTGAGCATCCGGTTCAATATGAGACCCGCGCCTCTGCTAACTTACGAAAAGATCGACTAAGCCCCTTGCTGATATCGTCTGCGAGATCCTGAGTCTCTTTGCACAGTTGATTCAATCCTTCAACCGAAGCGCCCTCAGAACCGAAGATGGGTCGCATTTCGTTTGGGACTCTTAAGGACTCCCGGCGGGCGCTGTCATCCAGCAACAACCGCAAAAAACCTCGCGTGTTCTCAACGAGGAGCAACTCGGCACCGTGCCCTGGGCGCATCAGATCATCTGGCATGCGGTATGCGATAGAAGTGATATCGTAGCTGGACATATTCACCTTTGTGTCGGCGTCATATTTCAAGGATTTCAGCAGTCTCGCTACTTTCCGTACGTTCCCGTTTAGGACCCTGTCCCGTTGATCGATTTTCGCATTATGCAAGAACGGGCGATTTTCGATGCGGATATTAGCTTTTGAGTCGAACACCTGCACTCCGCGTTGAAAGGCTACACCCGACGTTTGATACTCAACCGTGTTCCACCAGTTCGAAATGACAACATCGATTCTCCTGCGAAGAGAGCCGCCCTCCAGCGCAATACATTTACCAGGAGCGTCATCGACAGTCACTTCGGGATACGCTGACTTGAGTGCCTTGGCAGATGCGGCACGCAGATTGCGAAGGTCAGCTAGAGCGTCGCCTTGATAAGGGTTCTTCGGTGTACCTGGAGGCTGGACGCTCCAGAAATATGTATGTAATACCAACAAGTCTATATCGCTGTGAACTTTGATGTGGGTATCGTTTGTGACCGAACCCTGGTATTCGAATTCCGCAGTTTCTGCAGGCTGGTTCAGAGCTTTTGCTAACTGCGCTTTAACTCGATCCCCTTCCTCAAACGTCTTGTTCGTATACTCCTTGTCAATTGGTTGCATCGCTCCAACCGCATATTTGACGGGCTCCTCTTCAGCCATGCTATCGTAGGCTTCGCGCAATGCAGCTGCCTTGATTAGCGGATCAGTTCGTCGTGCTCGCAACTTTGCTAGTCGGTTGGTAGCCAGAAGCTCTCCTAAAAACGATGTCGTTCGCTTTTACAAAAAATACTTGCTACGAAGATGGCTCTCGGCCTGCGCGAAAACCGTCAAGACCAGTCGTTCCAGAGCTTGACGACCGCGTCAAGAAAGCCATTGCAATTAGTGCACGGCCAGCACTCTGGCGCGCCGTCTCGGGAAAGATAATGTTGTCCGCTCGGGGTAACGAATTGGGTCCGATCGGCTGTAAGAATCCAGTTCACAGCTGCCACAAAAGTATCTTCGTACGAGATGCCGAACTTGTCGTTTGGAACGTTGTAGAGAAGTCCTTCGATGAAATACGATGGGGCGCTTCCGGCGGCGAGGACGCCACTGTCGATTAACCTGGTTCGCATATTCTTTAGAACTCGGACCATTGGTTTGAACCACTGATAGGTAGCTTGATGTTTCGCGGTGAGATTAGCCGAGTGCTGCTTCGGGTAGTTGGAAATCCGTTTTCCTGCCGGAGTAAGAAAACAAATTCCCGGCACGTACAGTGGCCCTAGTGGCCCCGAATAATACCTGCGAAATTCGGTTGCGACTACGACATCGGAACTGCGTCGGTTGCCGTTCGCCTGGATTTTTACGGCCTTCTCGCCCGTTTTTACGAAAGTTTGTCCAAAGCTTTTCTGGAGTCCTTGCACGACCTGGCTTTTGTAGTCCCCATACGTATATGTAGCAGCCGTAAAGGAAGCTTGAAAGATCTGCAATTCTTGCGGATTCAGCGCTGAGGTATCGTAGTAATAAATCGAATCCGTCCGGATCACAACATCTACATCGCTTTCGGCGTAGATGTTCGTATCGTTGCCGTACGACCCTTGCAGGAACACATCGAACGATTTGTCTGCATACTTCGTGTCGTTGGCTTCAAGAGAGCGTTTGACGGTCGCATATGTGTCGGACGATTGCTGAACCGATCCCTGGTGCGACCACGTTTCGAGTTGTGCTTCGGGAATGGCCATAAAACATTACGTTCCGTGTTAGGCGAAGAGCGCTTTCAGCGCAGTTTCGTGCGTACCGAACGATTCACTGCCCCGTTGGTAGAGAAGGTTCAGCTTTTCAAGGTTGGACTCCAACAAGTGAGTGGCCATCTCCGGCTGCGTAAAAGCTTCGTTAATACGAACTGTTTGGATGTCCTTGAAAAGGACCGAGCGTAACTGCTCCATTGATGTTGTATTCACATCCAGAGTCTTTTGCAGAAGCTCTAGCGATGTGAAGCCCAGAAATATTTTCTCCAGCAAAGTGACAAAGTGCTTTGGATTGATCCATCTCTTAGGCTCGGGGTATTCGCCAACCCCGATGCTCAACAGGCGAACGTCCGCATGACTCTTTTGAAATGCCGTCACGGCATCCGCAATTGCGTATAGAGCCGGATTGTTGGCGCAATACCCGCCATCGAACAGTTCGACATCTGCGCCTTGGGATGTCTTGAGCTTCACTCGCTTGAAATATGGAAATGCAGAACAAGAAGCTCGAACCGCCTCTGCAATCGTGCGACCGAAACCCGGAGTAAATGTCGCTTTGCTCCCGTGAGCCTGCGCAACATCGCTTTTGAAAATCATGGGCTTTTCTTGAAGCCAGTGTGTTGCGACTATACCAACGCCGGTCTTGACTTGAGTGAAGTCAGCCGTGCCGAACACTTGCTCCACAAGTGCAGCAAGCGCCTTGGTTCTCCCACGGGTAGTAAGTTTGCCTGTAATGGTGGGCACGTGCTTCCTGTAAAGCTCTAGGATTGATGAGACTGGATGTCCCAGCGACAGCAGAGCGGCGATGATGGCTCCCGTACTAGTTCCAAAAATCAAATTGAAATGTTCGCAGAGCGGTTTGCCGCCTAGCATTGCTTCAACCTGATTGAGCACGCCAAGAGTATAGAAACCCTTCGCGCCGCCGCCGTCCAGAGAAAGAACTCGACACAGATCTGAAGACATCGAGGATGTTGGTACCGAATTCATTGCAAATCTCCTGGTCGATCTTTCCTACTTTTAACGACATGGAAGGGTACCGACGAGATCCGGCTTCCTGCTCAGTGACGACCCGAAATGTTTCATGATGACCCCAAACTTGGCACTACGCGACAAAGGTCATCGCCGTCGATAGCCTTCACAAAATCGCCCGATTTGACGGCATACACTTTGAAAAGAAATTTCTCTTCCTGCATCACAGACCTCCTTCAAACGCCTACAACAGTAGAGACCAGCATCGCTGGCCCCTTGTGCAGTGCACGGATCATCGGCACGACCACGCGGGCGAGCCCAGCACAAAACTTGCTGACCGTCTCCAGATCAACATCTTCCTCGTCGCGCTCCTTTTCTTTCGCTCCCTCCTGCTGGAGCCGTTGGAGTTCCTTGAGAATCCCCAGAGCCGAAAGCACCACGCCATACTTGAACCAGTGCTTCACCAAGCCACCTTCGTCCTTTGTTTTGTGCAGCTCGTGGATCAGGAACTGGTTATCCATGTTGACGAAGAAAATGTAACCATTCCCTTCGTCTGCACTCACAATCTTCAGAGAACTGTATTCGTCGAACTTGAACTGTGGATCTTCCCACTGAGACCGTCTGACTTCCCGGATGTCGGGTGCGGCATACACGGGACTGGAATGCTTCCCGTTTCCGTTGGGTTTATGTCCTGGCGGACGAACTCCTGGCGGTGGTGGCGGAACGTTGTCCGCTTCGTTGCTTCCAATCATCGTGAATTCAGAGATAAACGGCTCGCCTTTGGTGTCGCGCTCGATATCGGTCACGGTCACGCGCATTTTGACCTTGTCACCAACTCCGGCGTCATAGGGCATCTGAAACTTCACCGTGTACTTTCCGTCCCACAGATGATTACTAACGCCCAGGTTCGGCGGATCGAAGACAATCGAGCCTGGACAGTTGGGTCGCTCGAAATAACCA
Source organism: uncultured Acidobacteriota bacterium (assembly GCA_963717205.1). GTDB lineage: Bacteria > Acidobacteriota > Terriglobia > Terriglobales > Acidobacteriaceae > Sulfotelmatobacter. The sequence continues at coordinate 1,115,564 of CAVQVP010000007.1, forward strand.
TTGGCTGCATCTGTATCAAAATCCACTCGGATCGTGCGATTCAGTGGACAGTTCTTGATGAGGCCGTTCTTCGGTTCCTTGGCGATTCGGAAAAATGTAGGAAATTGCTTGCCTGTGAACGGCGTTGGCTCGCTCGACGGTCCGGTCGTGGAAATGACATTCCCGCCAATTCCGAGAATGCTGGCCAGCGTTGGATCGCTCTTCAGTAGCTCCTGCAAATAATCGCTGGCGTTTTCTTCTTTCGATAGTGTTTCGTCCAGACGTTTTTTCTTACGCTGAGCATTGTGCTGTCGAAGCGCAGGATGCTCTCTGAGTTCTTCACGTAACGTCCCGTAAATCTCGTCGTAAGCCTCGTTGCGTCGGACTCTGTCGCGCGATGCCATAAGGAAATCTTCGCGCACGCCCTGATCCATTTCGGTGCAGTCCACCGAGACCAGCAGGTGCCGACCGAGAAAATCAAATTTTAATGTGGTGGTGATGAAGTTCGCCGGCAGATCTCCATGTACTTGTCCGTTCAGCGTGAAGTACACGCCGTGAGGAAAATTGCTAGATTCGTAATCCTCCTTCAACAAGAACAGTCGATAAGGAAGCCGTCCAATGCCGGTCAAGTTCAGCTCGCCGTAGGCAGGATTCAACCCGGTCTCGAACTTTGAGGCTGCTTCGTCTTCGTCGCCTTCCTGGCTCACATGGGCGAGGATGCCGGAAAGCGTCGTGCTGTAATAGTTGGCTTTGTATTCGCGAGTTTCAGAGATGCGGAGCGGCAGCGGCACGGAGTGCAGGAAGCGTTCCAGCTCATAACGACCGTCGGTTGTGACCATCGTTTTCTTTTTCCAGCGATAGTTGTAAAGCTTGATGCAGGTGCCACTGGTGAGTGCTCCCGCGTATGCAGTGGCGGGCTTGTTCTTGCTCGAAGATCCAGGAAGAGCATTCACGCTAGGCCGAGAGAAAGTCAGGATCGATCCTCCCGGCGCGAGATACACATACATCGAGGACTTCCGACCTGCTGCCGGTTTCTGACGGCGGACCAGAGTGAAACCCCACAAATCTTTTGTCCCGTCATTGGCTCCAGCAGGTGCGCTCGGATCACGGCGAGAAATAATGAGTTGATACTTGTGGTCGCCGCAAAACGGAAGCACGCCAGTGCCACCGCAATTGAACCGACCTTGGACGAATGGGATGTCGTCCTTGTTCTGCTTTGTCAGCGATAAGAACGTGTCTTTAAATGAATTCGGGGTCTGGCCCTCGCCCTTGTCCACGACCAGATAACAAGGCTCCTTCTTAGTCCCGATGGCGACGAAGTGAATTCTCTCTGCAAGCGCGGTTCTTTGCGATGGAGAAAGGTTTTCGAGTCGTCCATCCTTGACCGAGAACAATCGTTCGGCTGCCTCGGCCATTGTGCGTGGGGCATCTTTCCCTTTTGGATCGATGCCAACCCGATAGCACTCTCCCATGAGCACAGCATCAATAGAGTTGATCAGCTTCTCAACCAAAGCTCCGGTTGCGTCGGACTGTTGGTTGTTTATCTGGTTCAAGTTCATTCCGAAACCGCCAAATGGCATCCAGTTGGCAGAATCGTCATTAAGAAAACCAGCTTCTTTGAGAACCTGGTCAACGTCGGCTTCGCCTTCGGCCTTGAGCAATTGCTCGCAAAGCTCGTAATTGTTCATTTTTGTTTTTAGTCTCCTTACGACACGCCAACCGCGTCGCGCTTGATTTTGAATTGTGTTTCCTGGTTACTCAAATCCAACCCCACCTTGTGCTTCAGGACCGACAGCGTGGCGACACGTGCCTGACGATTGGAGAGCACCGATCCAGCCGTGATGCACACGTTCTCCCATTCTGGGTTCACCTTGTTGCCGACCGATTTCCTCCAGTCGAGTTCGGTTAGAACTTCGAGCTTCTTTTCCCATGAATCGGGATAGGCTTCCAGCACAGCTTTCCCGAGACCGCCTAACGCCCGCAGCATCACGCCGTGCGTGTTGATCTTCTCCTGGCGCAACATGGTTGCTTTGATCGTGCCGTCTTTCACTTTCTGCCAATCGGGAATGACGCGGGTAACGGCGTTCCAGTAGGACACCGCACGCTCAAGCTTTTCTTTGTATTCGAGAGTGTCCGGCTTTTCCAGTTTGGTTCCGATCAGTTCTTCATTGGCGTCGTAGAGCGTGGAAAGCGTGAACAGCTTTTCCGACCGAATCGGGATAGTGAGCTTTTCCTTATCAACCATTCCTCGAAAGACCGGGACGCGTTCGGTTACTTCCATCGTGAAACCCGACAGTGCATCACGATGGTCATAAAGGATGTTGAGCGACTTCGAGGTCTTCTGAACAAAACGGTTCAGATCAGTGAACATCTGCTGAGAACGCTCCAGGCTTTCCAATGGGAATAGCAGGACGCTGATTTTTTCTTTGCCAATTCCGGGATTCTCATTGAGCGCAGCGGTAATGGCCGCGCATCTATGCTGACCGTCATTGATCAGGAACTTAGCGTCCTCCAGATCCATCTGCAGGTAGCCAATATCAGCATTGTCCTCGACAGGGTTGAACTTGACCGCGGTGTCATAGGCAGCGGTGATGGACGAGAACAGATAGCTGTCTTCGTTGTCCACGATGTACTTCACGATCTCGGGTATCCGAGATTTGACCAACACTCGCTGCGCTCTTAGTTCTGGAGTGAACTGCTGCCAATCGTTGAATTTGAAGAGGTGGGGTATCTCCGACAGGGCCATCATTGTTGCGTAATATTCCTTCTTGCCGATAATGCCGCGCATCGCTGGAAAGCTTACCTTCATCTTAGTTCTCCCTTACAGCTCCTCTGTCAAATCACAGGAGCTGTTCCGTATATATTAGACAGGTCTTTACTTTTGTCAAGCCCTCTCTTATATTATTTTTACAGCTCCTCTTATTTAGACATGAGACCTGTCCAAACGAAGCGGTTTAGCCAGTGATCGTGCCAACCAGCATTTAGTGGACTTTGTAATTTGTAATCAGCCACTTAGGAGGATTTTGCGAAGAAGGAAGACTTCTTTGCCCGCCCCGGTAGGACCCTGTCCGTATACAATTTTTGAATTGGGACAGAGAGCTGCTCGGTTCCCTACGGCGTTTTGCCGAATTTAGCTGCCCTTTGCGTGCTCTACGAAGGTCGGTAGATCTTTCAACTCTAGCGCCCACAAATATCCGCCAGCAATCTGGCGTTTAGAACTACGTTGTATCGGTTCCCGATCTGCAATAGCTTAGGAGCGGCGTGGTTGCCTCTTTTATGGTTACTTCGACTCTGGTTACTTCGACCAGACCGAACTCCCGATACGAGCCGTTCTGTTGCCACAGCGTTGCGGCAAGCATGGCGCGCTTGCGAGAAGCGAGTTCGGTTAAGGTGCACCGCACTTCAGGTGTGATCCCAGAAGCGCCTGAGCGTCACACGGCGGGCGCAGCTAAAATGTCGTCGCCCTCGGAGATAATTCGATGAGCCTTCTGAATTCTTTAGATATTTTGAATTTGCTCTTGAGCGCAACCACAAACGATGCCATTGTCCAAATCCGACGCGAAATTGGAGACCCCGGTAACGCAGAACTCGATCAGCCGTTCGGACCGTTTAAATTCTGCTGGCATGCGTTTGGTGACAATCCCTCAAATATTTCATCGATTGGCCTCGGTACAAAAGCTGGACGCAGTCTGACCGAGAGACTCACCAACGCCACTGATGCCATTTTGGAGGAACGTGCTTCGCCGAACGTACCGTCACCGCAGAGTGCAAGAGCTGCTGCCCAACAGTGGTTCGGGAGACCGATGTCTGGACCCGAGGACGGCTTGTTCAATTGGGATTTCAGCGACCATAACTATGATCGAAGGATCGCAGTTATTCTCCATCCCAGTGAAACAGAGACCTCGCCTACAATTGATGTTCTGGACGACGGTATCGGCATCAGGCCGAGTGAATTTCCGAAAACAATCCTGAGCTTGCAATCCGGCAACAAAATCAAGAAGTGGTATTTAATAGGAGCATTCGGTCAGGGTGGGGCATCCACCCTGGCCTTCTGCGATTACGCGGTGATCGTTTCTAGGCACCGCGATGATCCGAATGTCGTTGGCTTCACACTCATCCGTGTATTGAATCTCAACGAGACGTACAAAGAGGATACATACGCTTATCTTTGCCTACGCGATTCGGCGGGAAACATCAGCGTGCCATCGTGTCAAGTTGGTCAGGAACCGCTCGAACTCTTTATGTCTCGACCGGGGCTCAAGCAGCACACTCTCTCTAAGGGCACTCTCGTTCGGCATTTTTCTTATAAGCTGCCGGACCTGGCGGGTAGCCTGGCTCCGAGTCCGGGAAACCTATACCACTACTTACATTGCACTCTGTTCGATCCACTGTTTCCGTTTCGCCTAATTGACCTAAGAAATCCTGATCGTGTCCGGGATGAACTGGTCACTGGCAGTCGCAACCGACTCATGAAGCTCGCCTCCAAAACCCCAAAAGACGGAGAGGAAGATGTTGGTTCAGAAGCTGGTTCGGAAATCCGACACTATCGCCCGATGGAATATTTTGTCCCCCAGGGGGCGATTGATCCTTGTGTAGGGATTGAATATTGGGTCGTACTCAACTACAGGAAAAGCGCTAAAAAGGGAGAAATTGTCCTGCGCGCCCAATCAAATGAACTCTACATTCAGACCGGACACCCTGTTCTTGGAACAATGAACGGACAGAATCAGGGCGAGCTGACGGCTCAAATACTTCGAGAACTAGGACTCGGGATGGTGGCGCGACATATCGTAATTCATATCGATGCCACAACAGCGAACAGCAGAGTCCGCCGCGAATTATTCTCGACCAACAGAGAAGGATTTAAAGACGGAAATGTTCTAACCGAGCTGAGTCAAGTCCTCAGGAAGATGCTCGAAGAGGATAAGGAACTCGGCAATATCGAACGAGAATTGACGGAGAAACTAGCGAAGCGTGAAGCGCAGGCCACCAGCGAACAGGTGAAGCAACAAGTTACCCGGCTGCTGCTTGAGGCTGGTTTTCGAGTAACGACCGAAGGTGTCGCGCCGACGGCTGGGACTGGGCAAGAGCAGGCAATTCAACCTTCCCGTAAGGGCAAACATGTTGTGTTCAGCCCGCTTCCGACGTTGCCGTTCCCTCAGGTAACAAAGTTTTCCATCGTTGCGCCAAGGCCCAAGATGGAGATTCATCTAAACGACATTGAAACGGTACTCGCAGAGACGGATGCGGATTCGGAATTTGATCGTCGCGGTCTTGTGGCAATTCGGACGGAACCAGACTGCCTGGAACTTGCTGCGAAAGCGCCACTCCGAGGAGGACGATTGAGGTGGCGTCTGAAGCCGCGAGGGACAGCGAAAGTCGGGGATTCCGGGAAAATAGTGGCGACGCTAACCAAACCCGATGGGGCCCAACTTACAGACAACATCGAATTTGAGGTCTTCCCGGCACACGAGGAGAAGGCAAAGGCTGCCAAGGGGCAAGTGCCACCCTTCGAAATTATCGCCATCAACCCGGATGACCACCCGCAAGAATGGGCGATGGTATGGCCCGATCTGAGTGATACCGCGACTCTAGACGAGCAAGGTTCAGTTGCATACCGGCCGGTGCGGATGGGTGGGGGAATCACGGTATATTACTCGACTATTTTTTCTCCATTCAAGGAACAGATGGAGAAGTTGAAGATGCAGAGTTCAACGCTGATGGACTTTTTTAGGACGAACTACGAAGTTTGGATCGGCTATCACGCAATCTTGCAAGAAAGCACTCGTACGGGACCATCGGCGCAACTCGACGAGAATCTCTTGGAACGTATTCTGGAGGACGACCGGACTCGGGTTGCAAGGGTCCAAGTGAAAGAGGCACTAAAGCTCGCTGAACTGATGAAAGCAGCGATTGGGCAGCAGAAGGCAGGGCTTACTGAGGAATGAGATTAGGAACGCCTATGAAACAACACAACCTCGCTACTCGCTCCGAGCGTTCCTTTCTGAGTTGCGTACCATTTGCGGTTTGGGACCTGACGCCAGACCCGTCCATCTGCATCGTTTGCCAAATCACGAAATTTGATTTCCGTTAGCCCTGCTTTTTTCATAACGCTGAGATATTCCTGTAACTGCCAGCTTGGTTCCGAAAACGCCAGCATTTGGACAATCATCGTCTTTGAACCAGCAACAGAGGCCACGGAACTGAATGCTTCGTAGGCTTTTTGAAAGTAGCCCACGAGTTCCTGCTGCTTTCGGTCGCCGAATGTGTAGAACGACGCGCCGTGTCCATCCCGACTTCCAGCGATCCAAAATGGAGCCGGGGTTTCCCTGCGCCCCATGACCTGCCACCGATGATAGAGGACGTGCACACCAGGATACGGCGGCGATGTGAGAATGAGTTTAGGTGGTCCCGACTCATGGAATACTGAATCGGTCTCGACACCGATGGCCGATCGCTCACGACACATCACAGAGATAGGGCACAAACCAAATTTCTTCTCTGATGCTCGTACGGCGCTGCGAAATGTAACCGCGCCGGCCAGCATTTGCTCAAGATGGTTGAGAAACTGAGTGCGGAAATCTTGAGCACTTGGAATTTCTTTTCGACAGTCAAGGGCCCACTGAGCAGTCCTGAGCAGTGCACAGCGCGCAAAGCGCCGCTGTCGCACTGTGTCCAATTCTTTCACCTCATCGAGAGCGAGTTGAATAGTTTTACGTACCGGCCATGTAGCTGGACTGTTGATGTTCCGTTGATAGTGGGATCTAACTTCCCCTGAAGACGGTTCACACGAGCCCCGAAGATTCAAGCGGTCTAATACTGACAGGCTCCATGCGCGGATGCTCTCAATTTCCTTTCGGTGGAGCACAGTCGTTTTTGTCCGCGCAACGAATACAGCGAGACTGCTAATGTCAGTTCCGATGGAGTGGCGACCACTTGCGCGCGCCTCAACGAGCGTGGTGCCGCTTCCCATGAATGGGTCCAACACGAGATCACCAGGTTCAGTGAAAGTCTCAATTGTCGTTCGCGCGAACCCAGGAGAGAACCTTGCGGGATACCGGTAGTAGTCGTGCGTGTAACCGCTCACGCACTCCTTACTCTGGATTGCATCACTCAGACGCTTCATCTTCTTGCGCGAGCCTCTCTTTTTGTAGATGACTTCCAATTGGAGCGCTTTACGTCTGCGTCTACTTCCGCCCTGTCGAAACGGAGATTTCGGCCCACTCTGTATCCGCGAATCTTTCCGCGAGCCTTTAGCTTGTACACCGTCGAGGGTGAAATGCTGAGATAGGCCGCAACTTCATGGAGGGTCATCCACTGGACCATTTCTGGAATATAACAGCGAACATCAGCAAGAATTGGCTAAAATTCGCCATGCTCCCTGCTAGTAACCATGTTTCGCCCTATGTTCGCCTACGTGCTTAGACGAAGTCAACTGAAATCGCTTGAATGGTTCTCGAAATTCCGGAGATGTGGTCCTGTGCCTCTTCTGTGGTTCAGGTTCAACGCTGTTGGCCCGCGAAATCTGAATCGACGCTTCCTCGGCATCGAACTGTCCAAGCAGTATTTTGACCTAGCGGAGCAACGGCTCCGCTAGGTCCTTGTTGTGCGACGGGGATTTACAGGTCGTTAGGCAGCCGCAGCGCTGCCGAGATCGTGCTTGCTCACGGCTCCGCATCGTTCGCAAACGAACGAGCGGTTCCACTCCGCGTATTCGCGAGAGTATGTTGAATGATTGTGTCGCCAAGTTGCCGCCAAGAGGACTGCTAAGACTACGGAGAAAACAACGGTGTAAATGGTGACCGGCAAAGACGAAGCAGGCCCAGGATGTGACATGACCGAACGAACGTACACAACGAGCGCCACGAACGAGATTCCCATGGACCACAAGACCAGCTTGCCGTATGACCATTTTGTCGGAGGACTAAGCTGCTTGGAAAGGTCGCTTTGTTGCACTCCGCGCGTTGTTGCTCTGCCAACCACAACGTCAGGCCCGCCCGCTCCAACGACCACGCCGCGCAAACGCGACCTCGTGTTGACCGAGAAACGGCCTTGCTGAACCGCTACAGAGAGGCTCTTCAAATCTGCGCTATTGCAATTTGGGCATCGCAAGTCCATCTTTTACCTCCTTGCGGAGTCGCCACGGCTAGGTTTTTTCACATTATCCCTCTTTGAGATCGATTGTGCGCGGCTTTTTTTCGATACGCTCTGTCGATCTTTTCCCCCGAGCATATCGATGACTCGCTTTACCGCTTGCCAGAACTTCTCTTCCGGCTCAAAAACACCACGGTCTTCGTATGCCTCTTCGAGTACACGACGGACAGTATTGAGATTCATGGCTTAAACTTCCTGAACTCCTTGAGCCTGACTTCGTCACCCGAGGACATGTCAGCGTAGTACGCATGTACGATTTTTGTTCCGCACGTGACATCGAAGTGAGTACCGTCTGTAAACCCAATGGTGAATGAGACGAAGCCGTCCTCCTGCGCGTCCTCGACCCAATCAACAACCTTTCCGCGCAGTGCAGCGTACTTTGCACGGCGGCGTTGCTGGATTTGTGCTCCTCTATTCTTCTTTTGCATTCTCTTCACGCTCGAACTCCACAATTTTGTCCATAAACTCGCCGAGGTGCACATGAACACCATCGGCCAATCGCTGAAGTCGGGGCAGAGTCAGGTCTTTAACCTGCCCTCGCTCGATTGCGAGTATGGCTCTGAGGGGCAATTTGCAACGTTTGCTCAACTGGAGGCGGGAAAGTCCCATCTGTTCCCGATAGAACTTCACCGTTTTCGCGAGCGGCCTGGTTAGGTCAACGACATCTGACCCTATCCATTTCATGACCAAGTCTATGTCGGCAGTTTTCGCCTTCTTTCGCTCGCGGATTGCATTCGCTACCCGAATAAACGCGTCTCGAAGAGGCTTGATCTCATCAAGCGGAGGCAGCGGCTGATTCTTGGATACACGTCTCATCGTCCAGAGCAGAAACAGGAGCAAGTCTCGATCCTGCACTTCCGCGACCATCTTTCTGATTTCTTCGCGCAGGACTTCGGGATCGTCTGGTATTTCGGGCATCACTAATCACGCCTTCTAAAATACTCTTTCAGAATCGCCATATCCCCACTCTTCATGTCTGAATATTCGACGCCCACGAGTTGGGCAGTGGGCTCGTATTGAACGCCGAAGTTTGTTCCATCCATGAAGCGGATAGAAAAGAACAGGATGCCCTCTTCCATCCAATGCTTCACAAAGTCCACCTTTTTTCCTCGAATTTCGGGATACATTTTGCGAAAACGGTCGTATTTCTGCTCTATCCGTTTGTCGAGAGCATCAAGTTTCTTTTTGCGGTCACTTCGTCTCGTCATCCCGGATTTCCTCCAGTGGCCTTCTCGGATCTTGCCAATCCAGTTCCAGAAGGAGCGCCTGGGTATTGCTGCTGCCATTCCCTTTGCTCTTGCTCTGTCAGGAACCTGATCTTTGGCGGCTTTCCCTCAAGCCGCCGGCCCTCCTCGACGGCGTGGACATCCTGATAGACCTGCACTTCATCGAGGGCTTTCTTCTCGTATTCCCGGTGCAATTTGGCAAATCGTGCCTCGTCCCACTGCTCCGAGCTATCCATGTTGTTGCAGAAGTAGCCATTGAGAAGCGCACGATGCGTCTCAAACAGAGTCAGTTTTTCGTCGAAGTATGCCGCCTTCAGCGACGGCACCTTGGCGCGCTTTAGGCGCTCCAGCCCTCGGATCGCATCGTCGATTCCACGATTCACTAGATGTATCGCCTCGTACAGGTGAGCCTTTTGCATTTTGACCCTCTATTCCCAGTCACTTTCACCCTTCGTGAACACTTTGAGCTGCTTTTCGTCCCCGCTTTTCCAATCACAGAGGTCTGCTTCCGCGATGACCGTCGCTGTTCGGATGGTCCAGCACAGTTCCGTGTGATCCGTGAAGTGGACGCGGAGAAAGAGCAATCCGCCCTCTTCGAAACGATGGGCTGCCCAGTCAACAACTTTTCCGTGTAGTCCCGGATAATGGTCGGCAGGCGGAGGAACCGGGCGCTCCGGTAATTTGTCAGCTTTGCGTTTAGCCATCTTCTTCTCCTACGGTCTGTGCGATCTGCTGTTGCCGGTGCCTATAGACACAAACGCTTCAGACCAGCGACACCATGAACACCGACCGCGATTATGACAGGAGTGATTTATTGAGTTTGTTCCAGCGGAGGTAGGAAATCTTCCCTCTGGCCGGCAGGACACCGCCAGAGAAGATGCAACACGTGAGCGCACTTGCGCTCGAAATCGGAAATCGATAATTTCAATTGCAGCCACCGTCGCCTCCTTACAGGCACGCTGGTCAGGGACGCGCGGGTGCTTCGAACACCTGCGCGTCCCGCTCGATTAGTCTTTTCTTTTCGCCTTCTTCGCTTTCTTCTTGTGCCGTCTCCCGTTTGCTATCGTCGGCAAGATCTTCCGAACTCTCTCGATATCGTCGCTACTCCAAAGTCGAACACTAACACCGCCGACCCTACGCAGGGTGGGCGCTGGCACCTTCTTCGCCGCAACATATCGTTGGAGAGTGATGTGATGTATTCCAAGTTGCTCAGCCGCCTCCCGCGTTGACTTCAAGTCCGAGTCGCTAATGACCATTAGCAGATAGGTTCTCCTATGTCAAGCGTTTTCGTTGTCCCGTATCGCTACGAGTGTCGCACTATGCCGTTAGCGAGAATATCCCATCGATGAGAGCTGTGGCCAGTAAAGGAGTTGCCCGGTTTGGGCGGAATATCGTACGCTGGCTTCAGAGTTCTCTTGCTACGAACGCCACGCCGCCAGTGAGAACTTCCTTCCCGTTGGCTGTTACAAACGACAACCGACCATGCGAGTCGTGAATGTCGCCGGATGGATGTTTGGGACGCGCTCCATCGAAGGACTCTATTTCAACATCTGCCACGCGACCGTCCGCCTGCATTTCGCGCTTATACAGCGTGATTCTCCATGTCCGCTCTTTGAAGCCGATCATGGGATCGCATGATATCATATTCGCTTTCCATTCGCCCACCATGCCCTGTCCCCTCAAATCGAGAAGGAAGAAGCCTGGACGTGGCGGCGAACTGGTCTGGTAGACAGGCTCAAAAATTCTGCGTGATACTCTCCTCAGAACGCCGCAGCGATTCCTATCCTTGCGGGCAAAGCGGTATGGAGATTTTCTATGCTCGATTGGCCTGAGATTATCAAGGGCAGTATCTCCGCAGGGTGGGGTCTAATCGGTGTGGTGGCCGGAAGTTGGTTAACAGGGCGTCACCAAAGGATAGAACGACGAAACGCGCGATTCAAAGAACAGTTGCTGGAGTTTTACGCTCCCTTACGAGCTATGCGGGCTGACATAAAAGCCAAGAGCGATTTAAGGGTTAAGGTTGCTGCAATAGCAGCGGGCGAGTGGCAGCAGAAGTTCGCTGGCATTTCCCACCCTGAAGCGAAGAAGCAGATTGACGAACGGGCATGGGCTGGATACGAGAAGCTCCAGCAATACAGCGATGACCAATTGAAAAGTGAAATCATTCCGACGTATCGGAAAATGCTTGAGCATTTCATGTCGAATATGGGATATGCAGAGGAATCCACAATCGCGCACTACCCGGCGTTCGTTGAATTCGTAGAGATTTGGAACAGGTTCTTGGGGAACTCATTGCCGAGAGAGGTGGCGGAGAAGTTGAGTCAGGCAGAAAAAACTCTCTATCCCTTATATGACGACATCAAAAAGAACGCGAGGCGTCTTAGCGCGAAGCTGAACGGTGAACCGTGGCTCTGGCAAAAAGCAGTGGCTTGGTGGTCCAGCTAGAACAACTGCACGGACCACTGGTGACGGAGCAAGAGAATCATGACCACCGATAAACCTAGACTAATCCCACTTGCGGTGTTGGGGATCGCGTTGCCGATTGTCTTTGGCGTAGTGATTGAGTTGGCGTGCGACTTGCTGAGGCTTGTGGTTCGCTATTTCAGCAGCAGTATCTACTTCGATGTCGAACACCAAATATGGGAGGACGTGAAATCAGGCGATACCTGGATCGGATTGGCATTTGCCATTGTCCTGGTGGTTCTATCGACATGGGTGTTGGACAACTGGAAGTGGGCGCACCCGAAACGAGAGGTTCGGACTGGCCTGCTCGTGATCTCGATAATATTTACGGCGATTGTCGATCCGCCGGATCACATTTTCAAAGACGAACTCTTGAACTCGTTCGACAAGGCTTGCATAGGTGAACCGATGTCTGAGGTTTTGAAGCCCTTCGAGCACGAGAGTCCGTCCTTCGTTTCACCTCACACTGATAAGGGGAACCAGCTCGATTGCATCGGGGACTGTTGGCTCCGACTGAGCTATGAGGTCCCAGTGATTTTTGGAAAGCGTTGGGTTTCCCTCGACTTTGATCGGGATCAGAAGCTTCTCAAGAAGAATCCCCCTGGCGGATGTTCTCATACCGATTGATCGACGTGTTGTCCGTACGCAGCTTTGTCGCTGCTCGTTTTTCCGCCGCTTCGAGAGTTCCGCGTCCCCGCCCAAGAATCTAAGCTGCGGTCTCCACTAGCAGCTTTCGCGCCACAAAAGAACGCTGTGTCACTCAAGCGTGCGGCTCGTTTCGACCTGGACGCAGCACTCTCTACGCTTCCGTTTCCTGTTTCGCGTCGTTTGCTCCCTGGCTGCTCGGTGAAGGGAGCAAAGCTCCCCGAAACAAGGAGAAGCTTTATGAAAATCGAGCAAGCAAAGCAGATCGCAGGCAAGGCAATCGAAGAACTCAGTCATGCCCTGGAAGCGGGCCACAGTGAGAAGTTGAGGGAATATCTAGGGGCAATGGCGCGATTCCATCGCTATTCGTTACACAACATCATGCTAATCGCATCACAAAGGCCAGATGCCACCCATGTCGCCGGATTTCACACATGGAAGCGGCTTGGCCGCTTTGTGAAGAAGGGCGCAAAGGGAATCCTGGTTCTCGCTCCTGTCGTGCTTCGTAAAGAGGCGGAAACAAAACAGGAAGATGAAAAGCACGAAAGAGCGGCGATCCGTTTTCGAGCGGCTTACGTGTTCGACATGGCCGACACAGACGGCAAGCCCATTCCGCAATTCGGGAGTACAGAAGGCGATCCGTCCGACCGCACACAGCGGCTGAAGGAATACCTTTCGAGCCGTGGAATTCAACTTGAGTATTCGGACGCGATCTATCCCGCGCAAGGGCAATGTTCACCAGGAAAGATTGCGATCCTACCCGGACAGGCCGCCCCGGAGGAGTTTGCGACCCTCGTACATGAAGTGGCCCACGCGCTTCTGCATCAAGGAGAGCAGCGCACACAAACAAGCAAGAGCGTCCGCGAGACGGAAGCGGAAGCGGTTGCATTTGTTGTGTGCGAAGGCATCGGACTGGCAGCGACCAGCTCAGTCGATTACATTCATCTGTATGACGGCAACAAGGAAACGCTGGCGGCATCGCTCGAACGGATTCAGCACACGAGCGCCGAAATTCTGACGGCGATCACATCGACTGACTGATTGGCAGGATGGGACGCCCGCGTCGGTGGGCGTCCCTCACCTATGGCTCTTTCCGGGGCGCGATGGTTCTTATCTTGAACCCCTTCGAGTCCTTCTCGTCGTGGCCAATCAGCTTGAGGCGGACGCGATACATGTCGGAGACTTCTTGAGCTTTTGCCTTGATGGTTTTGTACTTCATGGCCTCCGAATCAGCGTTAAACATCACGTGGTAAAACGAGGCCCAGAGCACAGCGGCATCGCTAAAAAGAATGTCCTCATCGGGTCCCAGGATCGAATAGCAGCCAGAATGGGGCATGACTGCGTCCGCCAGGGTGCGGTTGGTTGCGGAGCAAGCCGAGACGAACAGCCTCCGTTTGCGTAGGAAAGGCCGAATCAGCGAACCAAACTCAGTGAACGGGATCGGGTCAAGGGTCGTGAACATTGAATCGCTACTTCCGTGGCACGACAAATGGAGGTAACGGTAGTGTGAAGACTTAAACTGTTCTAACAGAGCCTTCAGTTCGCGTTTTGTTCGTATGTAACAGTATTCGCACTTCTTCCCGCTCAGTGCGAGTATCTGAGAAATGATCCGGCCTTCAAAACGTTCGGCGCGCTCATCCTTGAAGTCAAGCGATTCGATTATGAATATTTCAGGCTGGCTCATCGGAGAGAAAATGATACATCTATCGGCTAATCCTCAGAAGCGAAAGCCGCCCCGTTCGGTCGGGACTCCGACCAAAGGCGTAACGCCGCTTCGAGCGCAACTAAAGAGATAGAATGGGGTTGCTAAGGGCATGGCCTCGATTTACGAGGCTTGGCCGTTGCGTACCGTGGGAGCAAACCTAAAGCCAGCCCCCGGCATCTAGCGGTTTGACAGGCAAATGAAATCAACCAACCCGCCCATCGTCAGGAATGAGTGTGTCGAAGCGTCTCGCAGTAACGCTCCTTCTCATATCTCTCGCTGTCCTTGCGTTCGCTGCGATCTGCCACAAATACGTTAAGCTCTACATTTCACGTGAACTGAACCGCTCCGGCGCTTCCGCCAGCCAATTCGGGCCGGACTCAATAAACTCACTTGATCCGAGCGTATTGTTGGGGGAAGCAAACCGACTTGCTTGGCTCTTCAATTGGCCCAAGGCAGAGCCACTCTACGTCCGGGCAGAGCAACTCTTCAAGGCGAAGGGCGACACCAGAAATGAAATCTACGCTCGCATCGGACGAATTCGCGCACAGTCAGAGACGATGTCCTACGTCGATGTCTCTCAGATGATCGACAAGGAAATCGCGCGGCCAGTCACGAAGTCTGATCCAACGCTAAAGCTTTGGTGTCTCGTCCAGAAGGGGTATACGGACCTCGAAATCAACGCTGCATCTGCCAAGCGAGCATGGTCAGAAGCGAGGACACTCGCGCATTCGCTCGGCGAAACGCAATGGGAATCACGCGCGGAAGGGGAGCTAGGGATCATCGCTTTCTTGGAAGGCGACAGCAAACGAGCTGCGACGATGGTGGGTGATGCGGTTCTCTCGGCGATTGCAAGCGGTGACGTGGGTGAACAGGTCCGCGCACTTGAAATGCTTGGAAACGGTTTCAACGAAGTGCGGCGTTACGGCGAAGCCCTTGCCTTCTTCGACCGGGCCATTAAGATCAGCGGCCAAAATCCCGACTGTGGATTCCCCTACATGGCGTATGAAGGCAAGGGATGGACACTCGCGGGAGAAGGACAATTCGATGAGGCGAGGCGCGCACTGGATTATGCCTTGACGAATGCTCGACAAAACGAAAAGTACGGCCATCAGTCTCAGATTCTTGTCGAAAAGGGTGAACTCGCACTCCGCACCGGCAATCGTCAAGAAGCAATCGAGTACCTGGAACAGGGGGGCGATCTTGCGCGGGAACATGCGTTTTTTCGGATGGCGGCTCAGGCAATGTTTGACCTCGCGAGAATCTATCGAGACGCGGGCGATCTTCGGTCCGCCGAGGACCGCGCCGCCATAGGAGTTGATGTCAGCAGAAAGGTCGGCGACCGATACTACTTGCCACGCGATTTGACAGTGCTCGCAGAGCTCAAGACCCGGCAAGGACAAACGACTGATGCTGAGAGTTTTTATGCCCAGGCTGAGGATGTGATTGACGGGATGCTCGTCAACTCGGACGAAGCTTACTGGAGCAGCTCGATGGCGGATGCAATGAGCGATACATACCTTCGGCATTTCGAGTTGGAGGCTCGTTTAGGCAATGTGGAACAGGCTTTCCGTGTGCTGGAGCGCGTAAGAGGCCGAACGCCCGCGTCTTTGCTTGAAAACCGTGGCTCGCCTGCTCGAAACGAAACGAAAGAGGTAACGGCCCTTGAGACCGAAGTTGCCTCATTGCAATTACGCCTGATGCGGTCCGAAGATGCGACTGACCGCGCAATTCTTCTTGACCAACTTGTCGAGTACGAGAGCAGATTGGGCTGGACCCGCAGTGGCTTGGAGACGACGAAACGAGAGTGGTTCGAACGGCCCGCAGCTCTCAAGACAATTCAATCTCGCCTTCGCGCCGACGAAATGATTTTGGAATATGTTCTCAGCGAGCCACAGTCCTATTGCCTCTGGATCTCTAGGAAGGCGACTGGCGTGGAGAAGTTGAGCGGGGGCAGAGCACGGATTGAAGAACTAACGCGCAGGTATCTTTCTTCCATTCGCGAGAAGCGCAGTGATTCAATCCTAGCAAGCCAGCTCTACGCGATTCTTTTGCCGCCGTTCAGCCAACTGTCCACAACGGAAAAGCTCGTGATCGTGCCGGACGGCATTTTGCATCTCTTGCCATTTGAGACGCTGCGTGATGCCTCCAGTTCGCTCTTGCTTGATAACAAAATCATCAGTTACGCGCCCGCCTCGACCGTTCTGTATGTTCTGCGCAATGCCAAGAATTCTCATAATCACCGCAAAATGCTGCTGGCGGTCGGCAATGTCCCGTATCAGAACCAAGGTAATGTCTCAGCAGAACTCGTAAAACCAAAGGGCATCGAGAAAAGGTTACTGCGCGGGATGTCTGATTCTTTCCGCACCACGCTATATGACCTGCCGGAAACGCGAGACGAGGTTCTCGATATCAAGAGAATACTCGGGAATGACTCGACCCTTCTGCTTGGGCCAGAGGCTACTGAAACAGCTTTCAAGGCCGAACCGTTGAGCGAATTCCAAATCATTCACCTGGCCGTACACGGATTTTCGGACTCTCGGTTTCCTGAGCGTTCGGGCGTTGTGCTAGGCGTTGATTCGGCAACTTCCGATGATGGGATTCTGCAGGTCCGCGAGATTATTCATCTCCGGTTCAACGCCGATCTCGTAACACTCTCGGCATGCGATACGGGTGTGGGAAAGCTTCAGGGAGAAGAGGGGGTGACCGATCTTGCCGAGGCATTTCTTGTGAGCGGAGCACGATCCGTCGTAGCAAGTCTTTGGAGCGCGGACGATACGTTCACCCATGCGCTGATGGATCGATTTTACACTCACATTGTGGAAGGCAAGGATCAAGCATCGGCACTTCGAGACGCCAAGCTCGACCTGCTTGCAAAATATGGGAAGGAAGTCCCACCCTACTATTGGGCGGCTTTCGTCTTGACCGGCGACGGCGACTCGCCGATCCGATTGGATGTCCAATGAGCCTTGAACGTCAAGCACGCGAAAAGATTTATGCGCGAGTAACTGAACTCGTCAAACGGAAACATTTTGATCCTGGGATGAACGGAGCCGATTGGAACGCACTCGCGTCAGCCAGGAGGGACACAGTTTTGCAAAGTGGCACAGATGACGAGTTTGAAAGAAAAATGCAGGAACTGCTAAACGAACTGAAGACGAGCCACACCGGGTTCCGCCACGCAAAAAGCGCGAACGTTCCGGGCCGGCACGCAATCAGCGCCACGTTCATGCGCTTCAATCTGGATGGTGAACAACGCTGGATGTTCCAGGATGTTCACGAGGGAGGACCGGCGCACACCGCAGGGTTGCGGCCCGGAGACATCCTTCTCCAGGTCAGAAATCGAGATTTGCGCCCGCCCGATCCTCCAATCTTTCCGGTCGGAGAGGATTC
>CAVQVP010000008.1:0-316329 GCA_963717205.1 uncultured Acidobacteriota bacterium
GGGGGCTGTAACGCTGATTAACGGCAACGTCGAATGCACCAGTTGTCACAATCCTCATGTGCAGAATATCGACCCCAACTCAAGCTTTCTTGTGATCAACAATTCCAGCAGCGCGCTGTGCCTGGCGTGCCATAGCACCATACCCACTGGTACGGGGATGGGCATGTCTGTTGCCGCCGCCCAGTCCGTTCGGACAACCTCCGGCACCCAGGTCGGCGGAAAGCTGACCGATCACGCTAATCCGCTGGAGGGCTGGAAAACAGGCATTCACGCCACGGCGAGCAACCGGGTCGCGGCTCAAGTTTCAGAAGGCGCCTTCCCGGGAGCGGTGCAGACCGTTGAGAAACGGGTGACCCTTGGCCCTTATTCCACGGTTGCGCTGAACGGGTGTTTGTCGTGCCACACGTCGCATAACGCCAAGAGTCCGGCTTCCCTGCTGCGCGCATCTTCAGACCAAGCCTGTATCGTTTGTCACGCCGGCAATTCCAATGTATCTCCCGCCGCGCCCGATATCCTGGCTGAAATGTCTTTGCCAAAGATCGGCCATTCGTTACCCCAGGAGACACATCCACACCAGGCCAATGAAAGCGCGTTATTGAATCAGAATCGGCACGCCACCTGTGTGGACTGCCATAACGCGCATTCCTCCGGCCGTGTCCCGGTCTTCGGCGGAGCACCTGGGATGCGGCCTTCGCAGGGCCGGGTGGTAGGGATCAGCGCGGTCGATGGCGTTTCTATTCTTAATCCAGCAGTCAATCAGTATGAGAATTGTCTGCGGTGCCATGGTTCCAGCACCGGGAAGGTGGTAAGTGCAACGTTCGGGTACACTCCCATGCGGGCGGTTTCCACGGGTGATCCTCTGAACGTTATTCCGCAGTTCAGTGCTATCGCGACCTCGAGCCATCCTGTGATGCACGATCGCAGCAGCCCGTTTCCGCAGCCCAGCTTGCGGTCTAACATGCTGAACCTTGATGGCAGCACCCCGGGACGAAGCATGGGAGTCCGCGTCCTGTGCACGGACTGCCACAACAGCGACGACAACCGGGAATTTGGCGGGCGCGGGCCCAACGGTCCGCACGGCTCAACGTTTGCCCACATCCTGGAGCGCCGATATGAATTCAGTCAAGCGCCGGCACCGGGCCAACTGATCACGAATCTGTTTCAAAGTCCGAATACCAGCGCAGCCGGAGGTGTCAACGGTGGACCCTACGCCTTGTGTGCGAAGTGTCATGATCTTACCCGCGTGCTCGCCAATACCAGCTTCAGCCAACATGCGCGTCACATTAAAGACGGCTTCTCTTGCTCGGTCTGCCACACAGCGCACGGAATGGGGTCGCAGTCAGGAACCGATTCAGGGGAACGCTTGATGAACTTCGACCTCAGCGTGGTAGCCCCGAACGGGGCAACGCCTATCCGTTACAGCCGGGCCTCGAACTCTTGTAGCTTGGTTTGTCATGGAGTGGCACATAAACTGGCGGGGACTGCCCCAGCCAAGCCCGGGGCCCCTAAAGGCCGCGCGCAGTGAGTGCGACGTGATTCTGCAAGTTACGGGCCGTGAGAAACTTGAAAATGGCTGCCGCGCCTTTCAGATGACACCCGCGAGCGTGTTGAGTGGTGCGATGAGTGATGCCTCGACGCTAAGTCCCATTGAATCCGCAGCCAGCGTGACTTCGCCACTTGATCAGCAAATTCTCGGCCCAATCTTGTTCCTTCGTCCAAGGCCGATTATTGCCGGTTTGCCGGTAGGCTAGTTGCGAACCATCAGGTGCATCACCAGGAACGCGACGATCCCAACGATCGGACCCATCCGGCGAAAGCATGCCAAACCCATGTCCTTCCGAAGTGAAGCGCTAACTGCTGAAAGATAATAAGGAAAGCACCCGCCCAAACCGTAGCGCGGTGGATCCGCCGCGTTGCCCAGAGATCGTAGGCAATGAGCAGCAGAATGAAGATGTACGAGAGTCGCTCTGCCATTGTCGCGCTCATGCCAAACGCCCTTGTGTGAAGGAACCCGTGCAAGTGCCAACGAGCAATGGGAGCGCTCATCAGCGCTGTGGAAGCCACGATTATCAGGCGTTTGTGCGCCGGAGAATCAAATCGCGCGCGATAAGCGGACACAATCAATACTGCGAACGCGACAATATTGGCGAGCGGGAAAATATAGAATCCCAGTGGGTCGCGCACGAACGATCCCCTCACTAGCTGGTCGGTTGCGGCCCAAATTCCAACAATCAGCATCGAGCTCGCCAAAATAAAGCCCGCGATGCCAAGTCGGCGATGAATGTCGACCCGCCCTACGATCGTCAAGGACGTCTGCGCAATCAGCAGCAGAACCCAGCCGGAAAACACCACCGCATGCACACGAATCGCGATGCTGGGCAACGGCGCGCCGAGGTAATAGCTAGGCGCGAAGCCGACGAATACGATGATCAACATGAGCCAGGCGACGCTCGGGAAAAACAAGTGATCAAACCGCCTGCCGGGAACATTCCTCGTCACGGGAACTGCAATTTGCTGCTGCGCTGAGGTTGTGGCCACGATTTCCTCCGATTGTGTGGGGCTCGCGAAATGGCTGCGGATTCTGAACGCGGTTCTGAATTGTGAATACCGTGGTTCGAGCCCGCAAGTCCTGACAAAATCGTGAAATCTAGCTGATAAAATCCTGGAAACTTCCCACGGGCTGTATATATGGCGGTTTCTGCTGACAGAGTTTACGAATTTGGCGAATGGCGTCTCGATCCCGCCGAGCATTTGCTGCTACGCAACGGCTCTGCGGTTCCCCTAGGCCCCAAACTTTTCGATACCCTCCTCGTGCTTGTTGAGAACGCGGGCCGTCTGGTCACAAAAGAAGAGTTTATGAGGCGCGTGTGGGCCGACAGCTTCGTCGAGGACTTGGCGCTGACTCAAAATATCTCGCAGTTGCGGAAGGTCCTTGGGGATGGGGAGGAACCGGTAATCGAGACTGTACCGAAGCGGGGTTATCGGCTTGTGACTCCAGTGACGGTGAGAGAAAGGACACAGTCTGCAAGACCAGCAGCCCTGGGCGAACAGCCTAAAGGTACGGGCCGTTTACCAATAAGACGCATCATGTACCTGATCGCTGGGGCTCTCGTTATCGCTGCCCTGATTGTGGCGAACCGGCGTCCTCGAAGCCTTCACGCTTCGAATTTTGTGCAGATCACAAATGATGGCCGGGCAAAACAGGGACCGATCGTGAGCGATGGAATCAGGCTCTACTTTGGCGAGGGCGCCATGAATCACCTCACGCTGGCTCAAGCTTCGGTGACTGGGGGCGAGGTGACTGCCCTACCGATTCCCATGCAAGCCCCACACATCCTGGATATAGCTCCGAATCGGAGTGAGTTATTTGTTGGATCGTCCGGTCCTGAGACCTCAGCCTCAGATAGCCCTGGCTACACCGGTTCCACGCCTCCCCTCTGGATTTTCTCGCTGCCGGGAGGAGCCATCAGGCGTGCCGGTCAGACCGCGGCGGATGCGGCAACCTGGTCCCCAGATGGACGTGAGATGGCATTCGTTGATGGCACGGTATTGTATCGCGCTCGAAGCGATGGCAGTGACGCAAAACAACTTGCAAGTTTGCCTGGGACGGGTTCATGGTTGCGATGGTCGCCTGACGGTTCCCGTCTCCGGCTGACAGTTTTCGATAAGACAACCGGACAATCATCGTTGTGGGAGGTTTTGCTGCTGGCGAAAGGAGCACAACGCTTGCTAGCGACTTGGAACCAGCGAGGCTCCGAGTGCTGCGGCAACTGGACACCGAGTGGTAAGTATTTCGTCTTCCAGGCAACGCACGAAGGAAAGACGGAAATTTGGGCTCTTGCTCCCGGAAAAGAACAACCGGTGCAGCTAACCGGTGGACAGATGCATTCGTTGGCGCCCGTCGTGAGTCCCACTGGCGAGAAACTTTACCTCATTGGCGAGCAGTTGAGGGGCGAGTTATCTCACTACGACCCCAAAGCCGGTCAGTTCCTACCATATCTCTCGGGAATCTCGGCCGAGTTCGTGGATTTTTCGAAAGACCGTCAATGGGTCGCGTATGTTACGTTTCCGGAGCAGACCTTGTGGCGCAGCAGAACCGACGGGAGCGAACGGCTGCAACTTACTTCAAGCCCTGTGCGCGCAGCGTTTCCTCAGTGGTCCCCCGATGGCAGGCGCATCACCTTTTTTGACGTCGCGCCTGGAAAGCCTTGGAAAATTCTCTTGATGTCCTCAGACGGTGGTACAACGGAACCGCTGCTGAATGAGTCGAGAAATGAAATGGACGCCAGCTGGTCTCCGGACGGGAACTCTATTGCCTTTAGCTATTTTCCGATTTTTGAAAGGACGACGGCGGAGCAGCTAGGTATCTTCACAGTCAATCTGAACAGTCGCAGCGTTGTTAAGTTGCCGGGCTCTGACAACTTGTGGGCGGCGCGCTGGTCGCCAGATGGGCGTTACATGGTGGCCAGGTCGACGCAGCCACTCGGTCTGATGCTTTACGATTTCAAATCCCAAGCGTGGTCAAGAATTGCGAATAACACATATGTAGGCGCTATGAACTGGTCCTCCGACGCACGCTATCTTTATTTCTTACGTCGCGGAAACGATCCCGCAATTTTGCGGATGCGAGCCCCGGATGGCGAGATCGAGCAGATTGCAGATCTCAAGGGAGTACGACAAACCGGTTTTCGTGGTGGATTTTGGATGGGCTTAACGCCGGATGATTCACCTTTGATTCTCCAAGATGTTGGAACCGAGGAAATCTATTCCCTCGATTTGACCACTCAGTAAGCGTTTCTTCAGGTATAACGAGCGATCCGTCCAGGATCTGGTCGTGGATGGGCCCTGTTCGAGGTTAGAAATGCGTGACGAACGCCATGGCACAGTTTTACAAGCCGCTGGTTCATCCCCCTCGAAATGCGTGACGAACCGACGAAGAGAGATAGCCCGAGCGAAGCCATCGGGAAGACGCAGAAAAACCAGATCAGAAGGTTCGGAGCGATGGACCAATGTCAAAAACCGCAGTGCCCGCCTTGCTACTGCGATTGCGCGGGGGCGCCTGGCTTGAGGCCAGAGTGTTTCTTAGCCTGTGCCATTAGCTCTAAAACCTTGTCTTTGTTTCCATAGTTCGGATTGGTGTCTAACAATTTCTGCCAGGTGGCTACTGCTTTATCGATATCCATCTTGCCCTGCCACTCGACGATACCGAGATTGAACAACGTGTTGGCCTTATTCGGTTCGTAAGAAAGCGATTTCTGGAATTCCGCGATAGCGGAATCGGCGTCGCCACTAAACCAATAGGCCGTCCCCAGGTCGGTACGAACGCCTGTGTTGGCTGGTTCTGATTTCAAAGCTCGCTGATAATAATCGATGGCAGTGGGAAAGACATGAGCGTCGTAATATAGGTTCCCAATATCCGCAAGAAGTCCGGCGTTGCTTGGGTCTGCCTTGAGCTTCTCGATCAGCGGTCCAGCTTGCGTGTCTGCCATTTTCTGCATCTCAGCCGGAGTCGGAGTTTGGGCGCTGGATTCTGCGCTCCCAGCCGGTGGCGTGGAGGCCACGACCGTTTGAGTCGCGGCGACCGGACTCTGGGATCCGCGGAGGAACCAGCCGCTGGCGACTCCCACCAGCAGGCAGATCACTGCCAATACATATGCCTGCACGCTCGTCCACTGCTGACTCAAGTCTGCTCTATTTTTGTCCGTCATTTGTCCAATGCTCCTTGATATATCCAATCTTTGATATCCAATCTCTTTTGCCCTCGCAAACCGCGGCGAGCACGGCGTCGTTTGGTTTGGGTGTTAGCTCTTGCCATGCATCTGCACATCAGCCATCAGTTTCTGTACTGTGGCTTTGCGATCTGCACTCAATTGCGGATTCGACTTCAGCAATTGCTGCCACGCCGCCACAGCTCCCTTGCTATCCTTCTTTCCCTGCCACATGATCATCCCGAGATTGAAAAGAGAGTTGGCGTCCTTGGGGTCGTTGCTGAGCGACTGCTGAAGTTGGCTGATCGCCCCGTCTACATCGCCGCTGTAGTACAGGCACGAAGCCATCTCGGTGCGGATGGCAACGTTTTTGGGATCGACCTGCAACGCCCTGTTATAGTAGCCGGCCGCTTCCTTGAACTGGTGAGTAGAATTGTAGATTTTTCCAACCTCCACCAGCAGATCGCTATTGTTCGGATCGCTCTTCAGCTTTTCGAGTAGCGGCTCTGCCTTCTTGTCGGCCATCCGTTTCATCTCTTCAAGGCTGGGCATATGTCCGGCCATGGCGTTTGCAGGCAAGGGTGCAGGTGAGGGTGCATTCGCACTGGCTGTCCCTGGTGCCGGTGCTGGCAATGCGGGCGATTGCGAACCTCGGAACAAGTAACCGATTGCCAGGCCTATGAGCAGACAAACAACCGCCATGGCGTAGACCTGCTGCGCTCGCCAGGCGGACCCTTCAGTTGCTGGTTTGACTGCTTCATTTGGCATTTGTCGTTTGCTCTCGATCTGGGCCTTCCTCACTGACAGGCAACGCCAGTGATTCACGGTTTTCCCAAAGCCAACATTTACTTTCCTACGTTAATGGTCGCAGCACGCGGAGGACAGCATACCGCATCACAGGCTAATGTGACGTAGATCACACCGAGGCTGCTCGGTGCTTACAACTTCTTTGTTTCGACCTATGCTAACGTTCATTTCGCAGAATGAGTAACAGCGTTATGGTGAATCCTAAAAGATGCAGGTTTGCAAAAAGCAAGACCATTGTGCTCGCGATGGTCCTTGGGTGTGGTCTGAGATTGCTCTCGCAATCAGCGGCCACGACAGAATTTATTTCGTTTCAGGCCGCGCAGCCGGTTCTCAAAGCCATGAGCGACGCGCTGCCACCCGAGCTCAAGTCTGCAGGTCCGCTCGATGCCGCTCGATGGTCCAACTGGGTACGGGCCCAAGATCTCGCCATCCGACAACGGCTTGACCGCGGGACGGAAGATACGCTCACAAACCTGATGCGTTTTGGCGTGACGTTCACGAAAGAAAATCGTATTGACGATGATTACCTGGTCCGCTACGGGCAGAGCCCGCTCGTAAACGCCTTTGCCGAGAATCGTGCCCGAGACCTGATCGCTGCTATGGCAGCGCCCCATCCAGCCGAGCGCATGATCGAGATGCGCACCTTCCTGGAGAAGCGTGGCCTTTCCTTACAGACGCCGCCACAGCGCGCCATCGTCAAGAAGTACCTGCTCGACAACCTGGCCCGTATGCGGGATGACTATCTGAAATATCACGCGCAGCCAAAAGATGATGACCGCCGCTTCCAGCTTTTCCAAGACCGCGGCATTTCGCTCGACACGAACCTTTGGCCCGATTATTCATTGGACGTGCACTTCCGCAGCATGCTCGAGAAGGGATTGCTCGGTCTCGGCAGTGTGCATCGCGTCGCCATCGTGGGTCCAGGACTGGACTTCACTAACAAAGAAGCCGGTTCAGACTTTTATCCGCCGCAAACCACCCAGCCTTTCGCTGTGCTGGATTCGTTGGTTCGCTTAGGCATCGCCGATCCTGGCAAAATCGCGATATACACGCTGGACATCAGCCAGGATGTGAACCTGCACATCGAGCACGCGCGCAAGAATGCAGCCCGGGGACGTCCCTACGTCGTGCAACTGGCGTGGAACACAGCGCGCCCGATGAGCGACTACTTTCGCAAGAACTTTATTGCCTACTGGGAGCAACTCGGAGACAAGATCGGGAGTCCAGTCGCGCCCATCCCTGTGCCGAAGAGCGTCAATGCTCTGCGCAGCCGGGCCGTGACGATGCCACCGAAGATCGTAAGCGAGGTCACTCCCCTCGATATAAATATTGTCTATCAGCGTCTTGCTTTGACACCTGAACAGACCTTCGATCTGGTGATTGGAACCAACATTTTTGTCTATTACGGAGAGTTTGAGCAGGCGCTGGCTCGCGCCAACATCGCCACCATGTTAAGACCAGGGGGATATTTGCTCTCCAACGATAAGCTTCCCGATACCGTTTCCTCCGGGCTCAACGACGTTCTCGATACGCCGGTTGTCAGCTCTGTCGAGCCCCTGGTAAGAGATGTTGTTTTCTGCTATCAGCGCGGGAAATGAGGACCGGTTGTTCATGGGAGCCGGAGAAAACAGTGCCTCCTTCCGAGGCTTACCGCTCGGCCTCGTGAACTTCTGAAGTTCTCATTCGTTCGTCGATATTCCGCTGTATGCGGTCCCACTCAGAGCGCGTGATCATATCCTTGATCGTGAACTTCGTTTCGCGTCTGGCGTCATCAACCCGGACCGCAAGCTCGTTTTTTTGCAAACGGAAGTCGATGGTTTCAGTGAGCGGAATGAGCTGAGTGGATGACTTTCCAACGATGATAAAAACGACGGTGTTGGATACGAGAGTGTACTCGGGGCAGGAGTCCGGGATGGCTGGGCCGGCCGGGCTGCCAAATGCCATCATGAATCCGCGCGGAGCCAGAACGCAGTCGCCCATGTGCATCCTCACCACCGTACCGTGCTGATAGATTGAAATTTGCGCGGCCGGCAAACCCGGCAGACTGCAGAGCAAGAAAACCAGCGAAAGTGACCGTTTCATGGGACCGTCCTCCTAGTGGGTGTTGGCCGTGTAATGGTAGTAGCCGCGGCGGCTGCGGAATTGTAAGCTGAGATCGCGGGTGGGGAGAATGCGAATCGAATGGAAATCTGAGTTAGACTCCGGCAGCACGTACGTCACTACGCGGGCGGAATGCAAATCAGCGATGACGTCGTTGAAGATCCTGACCGCGCCTTCGCCGAGACGGATGCGGCGGCCGCCGGAGACGTCGGCAATCGTTTGGAGCGTTGCAGTTCCGTTTGACGGTTGCTCCGGATTGTTAACGTCGATGGCATAAACTTGCACGCCGTTTGCCAGTATTTTCTCCAACGCCTCGCGCAATGATGCTTTGCTGATCGTATCGTCACCATCGGAAAAGAGAATGATGACCGGCCAAACCTCTGGCTGCCCAGCGCTCTGGTTGAGGAGGTTACCCGCAGTTTCAAGAGCATCAAAGAGCGGTGTCGGACCCCCTCTGGCTGAGGACGCAACCCGATCGGCTGTAAACCAACTGCGACAATCTCTCGTGCAGAGGAGGTGTACTTCCGTACCGCTGAATGACAGAACCGATACATTGTCCGCGGGATTCCACGGCCACTGCACAATCAGTTGTAGAACATTCGTGATCTCCTGTTGAAGCTGCGGCAGGACGGATTCACTGAAATCCATCAGCACCGTGACGTCGAGTTTGACCAAGGCAGCCTGGCTGAAGGCGCGGAAGTCTCGAATCACAGTCTCATTGTCGATCACCGCAACGTCGTCCTGCTGAAGCACTTCAACGGGATGATTGTGTTTGTCGGTGGCGAAAAACACGAGACGGACTTCAGAAACAGAGCTGTGGTAGATGAAATCCGAGGATTCCTGGGAATCGCTTGCGGTGGATAGGGCGAAAAGAAGGCGGTTGGCGCAAATCGTTGTGACTAGAAGCAGGGGCAAGAGCAAACGCCTGAGCCACTGGTGCCGGAGCATGGTTCCCAGAAAGTTGAACATAAGTAGAGAATGGGGCTACGGTTGTCATCGACAGATTGCGCGAAAAGTTGAGCCCCTTCGTATTTGAATGGTGGTTACGGAAGTTCGGAGGAGACAAACAACAATCCTCCTGCCTACAGATTACTCAGCTGAGCACCTAGCGAGCGGTCTGCTTAGATGGACTAACTTAGAAATGGCGAAACATGAACTGAGGTGCACTGCGGAGAAGGTGAAAGTGGCGAGGCTGCGCAGGCTTACAAGAACGCCAAACCCCAGAGCCCTTGCCCTGGGGTTTCAGCTTAACGTTGTTGTTCTTTGTCTCAGGCGGCCAGCGCCTCGACGAAGTGCTCGCAGACTGCGGTCTCGAGTTTGTAGTAGTTCACGTTGACCGGCGTGGTCAGAAATGGCTTCAGGATGTCAAAGGCCTTGGGATAGAACTCTCTCTCATAGCGCTCGGCATCCGCCTTGGTCGTCCAGAGGCTGATGGTAATCACCTTTCCCTCTTTCATCTTCTCCGGGAAAAACGGGAGAACCTCCAGGAATCCGGTCTGCTTCTTGAGGATGGGCACGACCTCGTTCTTGATGACCTTTACGAACTCTTCTTTCTTTTCGGCTTTCACTTCGAAATCGAGAATACGCGCAAACATGGGATTGCTCCTTTTCGTTATTGGGGATAACAACTGGTGCTAGCGGGGGCCCTCGGTGTGATGAGGCTGTTTCCCGAATGCCGGGAGCTCAAGCCGAGCAAACCTTAGCACGAATGGCTTCTTGATTCAGTGACAAATGACTCGCAGTGCGGTGCAGTAAGTCACATATTTCTGTCGTCATTGTCCGGGCGAGCGATTCCCATGAGGCGGGAATTGTTGGATCGGATCAAGAGCGCTGGAACCGGCGACTACGACTTCTCCTCGAAGCTGCCCGTCTGCAAAGAAAGGTAGCGCTCGTAGCCCACCTCTTTAATTTGGTGAAGTTGAGCCTCAAGCCAGTCCACATGCTCCTCTTCATCTTTGAGCAGCTGAACCAGCAGGTCGCGGCTACCGTTGTCCTTTTCCTGTGTGGCAATCTGCACCGCAGCGTTGTACTGCTTCACCGCCCCAAGCTCGAGCGCCAGGTCGCTCTCAATCATGTGGAGCACGGTTCCGCCAACGGTCAGCTTTAGGGGATCCATGGAAGGGGTTCCGTCGAGAAACAACACCCTCTCGATCAGCACTTCGGCGTGCTTCATCTCATCGATGGATTGCTTCTTGATGTAGTCGGCGAGTTTCTTATAGCCCCAGTTTTCACACATCTCCGCGTGCAGAAAATACTGGTTGATTGCGGTCAATTCTTCCCGCAGCGCATCATTCAATTCTTTGATTACTTTTGGATTGCCTTTCATCCATGATCTCCTCTTTTGCACCCCGAGTGTATCCCATTTCGTCGGCGTCTTTACAGGCACGCATCTTCGGACTAAATTTAGGTACCGATAGTTTGAAACTGTGGAATTGTGCATGTTGCCGCCTCGCTCCGATTTCGGCAAGCCGGGTACCTCCCTATCGGTCATCATCATGGCTGACGCTCTTTTTTCCACGGACCTGTTGGAGACCCTGCCGGATGCCGTCATCGCCGTTGACCATAGCGGAACCATCGTGCAAGTCAATTCCCAGGCACAAGAGCTATTTGGCTACGAGCGCGACGAATTGATTGGACAGAAGGTCGAGATGCTGGTTCCGGAAAGCTATCGCCAGCAGCACCACCATCATCGCGAGACCTTCGCGCGAACTCCGAAGACGCGCCGGATGGGGGCAGAGCTGGAACTGTTCGGAAGGCGGCGCAATGGTTCGGAATTTCCCGTGGAAATCAGTCTGAGTCCTGTTTCCACGGAGAAGGGACAGTTCGTGCTGAGCGCCATCCGCGACATTACGGACCGCAAGAGAATCGCGGAGGAACTGCGCAGGGCCAATGAAGAACTGTATCGGAGAACGGCCGAGCAACTCGGGGACTACAGGTCGAAGCTGGCCTCTATCATCGACTCGTCCGAAGACGCCATTCTCAGCAAAGATCTGAGCGGAGCCATTACGAGTTGGAACCGGGGTGCGGAGCGTATCTATGGATACGCGCCCGAAGAGGTCATCGGAAAGAGCATATCCATGCTCACGCCTGATGACCGTCCGGACGAAATCTCGGAGATTCTCGGGAAGATCGCTGGCGGAGGAAGCATCGAGCATTACGAATCTGTGCGGATGACCAAAGATGGACGCCGCCTGGATATGTCCATTTCCGTGTCTCCCCTGCGCAATGCCATTGGTGAGATCGTTGGAGCATCGGCAATTGCACGCGACATCACGGGCCAGAAAAGGGCTGAGGGCCAGCTTCGTCAAGCCCAGAAGATGGAAGCGATCGGCCGGCTGGCAGGCGGAGTGGCACACGACTTTAACAATATCTTAGGGATTATCAACGCTTGCACGGAATTCCTGCGCGACCGCATCGATGCCGCCGCCGAGACTTCGGTCTACGTCGAAAACATCCGGAAAGCGATTGAGCGAGGCACGGCATTGACCAAGCAAATGCTGGCTTTCAGCCGGACGTCCGCTGTCCAGCCTCGCATCCTCGATCTGAACGAACGCTTGCGGGAGATCAGCAAACTGCTGCGCCCACTGCTGGGGGACGATGTTGAGATTCTAATTGTCAAGCGATCGCCCGCGGCCGTGGTGGAGGCGGACCCCGGACAACTCGACCAGATCGTGGTCAACCTCGCGGTGAACGCGCGCGATGCCATGCCCCGTGGCGGCAAGCTCATTCTCGAGACCAGCACCGTGAACTTTGACGAGGATTTTGCCGAGCAGCATCAAGCCATGGCAGCTGGGAAATACGTCCTGCTTGCCGTGAGTGACACCGGCATCGGCATGGACGAGGCTACGGTATCGCGCATCTTCGAGCCTTTTTTCACTACTAAGGAAGCGGGTAAGGGAACCGGGTTGGGCCTGGCCACGGTGTATGGCATCGTCAAACAGAGCGCGGGGCAGATCCTGGTCTACAGCGAACCGGGACAGGGGACGACGTTCAAGATCTATCTCCCCAGCGCGGAGCACAAGATAGGCCTCCCATCCAAACAAGAAGTCGAAGCGATCAGCCCGAAACGGCAGGGAACTACGGTCTTGCTCGTGGAGGATGACGAAATCATGCGCGGCTTGACCCGGCAACTCCTGCAGGAACACGGCTACACGGTGGTCGAAGCGGATGACGGCAAGTCTGCACTCGAATGGCTGGCGTCTCATCCCGGCTCGATTGACTTGTTGCTTACGGACGTGGTGATGCGGCATATGAGCGGCCCGGAGCTGGCGGAACGCCTGAGCGCCTCCCATCCGGGGTTGAAAGTCGTATACATGTCGGGTTACACCGGTGAACTGATGGCGAATCGCGAGGTGTTGAAGCCGGGCGTGGCACTCCTCGAAAAGCCTTTCAGCAGGACGGCCCTGCTGAATACGATCCACACGACCTTAGGATAAGAGAGGGCAAATGGTTCATCCTACCGAGGATTCGTGCTCTACAACCAGCGGACCGGTGATGGAGATCACACAACGCTGTGGGAAAGGACGCAGTTCGACCCCTCTGAGAATAGGGCCACAGCCATCGCTGATTTCGAGCGAAGAATGTTAAAACACTTGTTTTGTTGTACTTAAGGTATGTTTGCAAATCCGACCCCGAACACGTCGAGAATGGTGAGGGACTTGCCAATGTAAGGCTGTGAGACGGGAGGCAATATGGCCACACATATCATAAATAGCATTCAGAAAGCGGCACCAGCCGACAAGACCTTTTGCGATCTTCCCCCAGCCGTAGCCCACACCTTGGAACAGGAAGCCATCACCACCACCTACCCCACGGGCGCGGTACTGTTCGCGGAAGGGCAGGCTCCCCGGGGAGTATTTATCGTGCGCCGGGGCCAGGTAAAGCTCTCCATTTGTGGCAGCGACGGCAGAACGCTGATTCTGCGAATGGTCGAACCCGGGTGCCCATTGGGAGTGGCCGCGGTAGTTTCCGGACGTCAGTATGAAGCCACAGCCGAGACCCAGGAGCCAAGTGAGATCAGCTTCCTGCGGCAGTGCGATTTGCTGCGCCTCATGCGCCTCCACGGCGAACTTGCCCTGTGGGTGACCCAGCATATCAGCGCGGACTATGCCTGCACCTGCCGCGAGATCCGTGACCTTATTCTTTCTGACTCGGCCACCGAAAAACTGGCCCGCCTGATGGTGGGATGGCTCGATCAGAACATTGCAGCGAAGAACCCCAGCCAGATGAAGCTGGCCTTGACTCACGAAGAGATCGGGCAGATGATCGGTACTTCGCGAGAGACCGTCAGCCGGCTCTTCGCAGGTTTCAAGAAGCAGCGTCTTATCCAGCAGAGCGGCTCTACCCTGGTGATCCCCAATCGCATTGCGTTGGAGTCACTTATTACGGCGTAGAAGAAGGCTGCTCTGAGCGACAGCGATTTACCGTTTTCTGGCATCGCGTGGAGACTATTCTGGTTTTCCAGTGTAGTGTTGATCGTGGTGAACGTCGGCATGGTCTTCCAGACACTCCAGGTGAGTGATGACCTCGGCGGGCATTGCCAGTTCGGTTGGCAGGCGTTCTTCCAGAATTGTTGCCAGGCGGTGGGCTTCGCTAACCGATGTCATGCGCGGAAACAATAAGTGTACTTCGATGATCTGGCGGTATCCGGTGGTTCGGAAGCGTACGCCATGATATTGAAGGTTGAGTTCCGAGCAAAGGGCATCCAGTTTATCCCGAATTTTCCGGCCGGCTTTCGGATCAGAATAATCCATCAGTCCGACTGCTGAATGCCAGACTAAGCGGCCTCCCGACCACAGGATATTGAGGGCGACAGAGATGGCCACCAGAGGGTCGAACGGTTTCCAGTGCGTCAGCAGTACCAACCCCAACCCTCCGACCACGCCAAAGCTGG
Organism: uncultured Acidobacteriota bacterium; assembly: GCA_963717205.1. GTDB lineage: Bacteria > Acidobacteriota > Terriglobia > Terriglobales > Acidobacteriaceae > Sulfotelmatobacter. The sequence continues at coordinate 14,509 of CAVQVP010000008.1, forward strand.
TCCAGCTATCGGTCAAAACGTGTTTGCCGTCGGCTTCGAGAATGAGTGAATTCGTGTGCCGGCCCGTCCGCACGAGATAGTAGCCGAGACCCGCATTCACTACTCCAGCGATCAGGATCAGCAATGCGCCCGCTCCTAGGTGTTCCAGTTGTAGTCCGGCGATCCACTTCCGGATCGACTCGTAGAGAATGGCGATCGCGGCCACGACAATCATGGCTCCTTCAAATCCAGCGGAGAAGAACGTGATCCGTTCGTAACCGTAGAGGAATTGAGGGGATGCCGATCTTGCGCTGAGCCGAAGACTAAAACTAGCAAAGCCCACGGCGATCACGTGGACGACCGACTCGGCGGCATCGGAAAAAATCGCGGCCGAATGCGTCATGAAATAGACTGTGGTCTTGCCGATCAACATTGCCAAACCAAGAGCCAGGGAGAGACGCATGGCGAAGCGGGCATCGCGCAACTCGCCGTCGTCTCTCCGTGTTGCCGAACTGGCTACGGCTTGTGGAGGCACGTCTCTATACACCTGTGATCAGAAGCTTAGGATTTGGTACTTCCCTACCGACTTCTCGGCCATCGTTGATGGGTCGTCGCTTGGAGTCCCGGCAGCACTCTGCTCTTCGCCGCTATCGGCAGGCTCCGTGGCCAACTCGACTAAGTGAGTTCGTTCCAGGGCCCGGTAATATGCCGGGCGGGAATGTCGGTAATGATCGGCCGGAACCTTGCCGTTGAGCCAGGCCGTATCCATCGGGTAAACCAGTGGGTCGAACATCACCATGTAGAAGTGCCACAGCAGGATGGAGAAGGTTGCGAGCAGCGCCTCGTAATAATGCACCGCTGTGGCCGCGTCCGACACCCACTTAGGGAAATAGTGCAGCGTGAAGTTATTGAACCACAGCAGACATCCGGAGACCGTCATCACGACCGTGCCCCACATGAACGCCCAGTATTCCACTTTCTCCGCGTAGTTGAATTTCGCGAAACGCGGTTCGATTTTCGTGATTCCCAGGTTGTAGAGCAGCACCTGCACCAAATCCGTGGCGTCTTTGAATTCCGGCAGCATCGCTTTCAGGAACATCCGGTCCCGCCGGACTACCGCGAGGTGAATCACGTGGTAGACGGTGGCTGCGACGAGCACCACCGCCGCCGTGCGATGTACGATGCCGCGAAACGCGAGGTGACCCTCCCAGAGCAGCAACGGCCGCGCCCACCATGCCTCGGGATACTTCAGCGCGAATCCCGTAAAAACCAGCGTCGGAAAGCTAAGGATCACGCCCCAGTGGGCGATGCGGAAGTTTCGATTCATGCGGGAAACTTGTGCGCCCGTTTCGTGCCGTGGATGCCGTCGGATGAGCTTCGCCAGAAAGTCCAGCAGGTTATGCACGATCATGAAACCAAGCGTCAGCGGAATCAGGGCCAAATAAGTCCAACGGATCCATTTGACCACTGGATGCGCGGGGCCGGTGGTAGTTCGCACGTGCACTGGTCCGATGACGAAATGGTCACCCGCGCCGGCATGGCAATTTCCGCACGTTTTCGAAAGGCTCGCAGCATTCACCGTGGAGCGTGGATCGGTCGAGCGAAAGATGTTGTGCACCCCGTGGCACGAAGCGCAGTTGGCAACACTCTGGGATCCGCCGCGCATGGCAAGGCCGTGGTAGCTGTCGGCGAAGGACGGCACACGATCAGGGGGCAGATTGTAGCGCAGCGCCAGCCGCTCATCGCTATGGCATCGCCCGCAGGTGGCCATCGACACCCGGGAGGCATTCACCAGTGATGCCTGCTCCTTGGGCCCGAGAATCAAGTGCTCCCCGTGGCAATCACTGCACACTGGTGCCCCCTGTTCGCCGGCTTTCATGGCTTGTCCGTGCACGCTTGCGAGATACGTCCTGGCAATATCGGCGTGGCACTGTCCACACGTCGCCGGGATGTTGAAGTGGTTGACCTTGGAGCGCGCATCTTGCGAGGGCTGGATTCCGTGGCTCCCGTGACAATCCGAGCAAGTCGCGGCAGCCCCGTCGCCATCCGCCACGGCACGCCCATGCACGCTTTGCCGATAGAGTTCCACGGGATGCGCGAATGGAATCTTGTGGCGCGCAAGGAACTGCTGGTTGCTGTGACAAGCCGCACACGTGTCAGGAAGGTTCTTCTTGGCCACGGTTGAGGCCGCATCGCTCGAGGTCTGAATCTGATGCGCCGGACCATGGCAGGACATGCAGCTTGGTGCGTCCGGATCAGCTGCCGCAGCCGCCTGTCCGTGAATACTTTGCCGGAACTCCTTCACCTCATCGTTATGGCACTGTGCACACTTCGGGAGCGCAATCTGGGCCGCTGCAGCTACCTCGTGGTGATTGCCGTGGCAAGATTCGCACGCTGCATCGCCGAGGGCGCTGTGAACGCTATTCAGTACATAGGAGGCCTCGTCGGCGTGGCAAGTCGCGCATTTTACCTTTGCCACTTTGGCGGGGTGCGGATAGTCCTTGATGCTCATGTGACAGTCAACGCAGCCCAAAATGCCGTGGACGCTGGCCGCGTGCTTCGCGGGGTCAATCGAGATGCTTTTGCCAGTGCCAGAGGTCATTCCCGGCTGGCCGTGGCAGGCGAGGCAGCTTTCATCCTGCTTGAGGGGTTGGGGAGACTTCGCTTGTGCCCTGGCGCGGGCGTGCGCGGACGCCGAGATTGACAGAAGAGCGGCCAGGAAAAGCAAGATCAAAAAGACAAGACCGACCCTTCCTCCCGCATCCACCGTGTGTCGCATTCTTTTACGCAAGCCCAGACTTCCAGTTCGAAACCCTGTCCATCCTTAGCAATCTTGAAAGCTTTGAGGCGAAACTTCTGTGACTCGGGTCACGTGTGCTTGTTAGCTACGCACTCTGAAGATTAGAAGGCGGAGTGCAGGTTCCGGCGAACTTCTAAGTCAGCTCTACTTATTGACGAGGTTGCAGTTACAAATCTCGGGGGCTCCCGGATTCCATCTTCTCCCGAGGCTCACTTCATTCCCAGATCGGTCAGCACCTTGGGATTTTCTTCTCCCGCAGCCAAGACTTGGTGACACGCGGAACAGTCGTTGGTGATGGTCTGGCCGTCGGCACTGGTGTGGCCGCCGTCATGACAGCGGAAGCAACCCGGAGAGTCGTTGTGCCCGAGATTGTTCGGATGAACTCCCCAAGTTACACGCATGTCAGGGAAGATGTTGCGCAGATAGATCGCCGCTACCTCATCGCCGGCTTGCTGCACCAGCGTTCGCCGTGTCTGATAGATCTGCGGGTAATTCGTGCGATAAAAGTTGTTCAGTTCAGCGGCGATGGTCTGCCGCGCTACGTCGCGGGTTGGATAATTAACTTTGAGAACCTCAACCGCCTTCTTCCGGATATAGGGCAGGTCTGGGCTGATGTGCCCGAGAGACATTTGCTTGTCGACTGCGTTTTCGGGCAAGTCGAATTCGTGCGTGGGCCGGTTGTGGCAATCCACGCAATCCATCGTGCGATGCTCTCCCTTGTCCAACTGCTGTTGGGTGGGCTTTGCGTCAGTGGAAATGAATTCGGTGGTCTTTCCCTGATCGTCGGTGTAATACACGACCGGGATGGTCTGCCGCTCGGCATCGGTTGAGATGTAGCGGATGCGCGTTGTGTCAGCGAGGTGGTGCCCGTGGATGCCGACCGAACCCTGCCAAGTGCGCCCCCCTACTTTCAGGAGCAGCACATCGGTCTGGGGCGTGTTTTTTTCGTCGTCCTTGTAGCTGGTATTCACCAGGAACTTGTCGCCCGTAAAGCGCTGTGGCCAGTGACACTGCTCACAGGTTTCACGTGCGGGGCGAAGGTACTTTACCGGCGAAGGAATAGGCCGCGAATAGGTGTGGAAGGTTACCGCAGCGACCTGTCGCAAACCGGAAAGCTTCGACCGCACAAACCACCCCGCACCGGGCCCTATGTGGCACTCAACGCAAGCCACACGCGAATGCGGAGAATTTTGATAGGCCGAATACTCAGGGGACATCACCGTGTGACAAGTCGTCCCGCAGAAACCTGTCGAATCCATATACGCTACTCCCCGGTACGATGCGGTCCCAATGATGAGAAGGTTAACCATGGTCGCCAACGCCACCCACTCCAAGCCGCGGCGAACTATGGGCAGACCCAGGTCGATCGCCGGGTAGACTCCAGGCAGTGTCCCGCTCCCGCGCAGACTTTGTCGCCTGAGCCAGATGCCAAGGGGAATCAAGAGCAGGCCAAGTACAAAAATGCCAGGGAGGATCAGAAAGACGAGAAGGCCGATATAAGGATGCGGTGGCCCTGGGAGGAAGATGTCATAGAACCAGAAAGCGATGGTGGTAAGCGCCGTGCTCGTCGTGATCACGGCGCCGGTAAGCGTGATGGGATTTTGTCCCAGGAAGTAGATTGGCTGCGACCAGTCTCGGATGCGCTCTCGCAGATTCATTTGAAACCACTGCTCCCTTTTAGTGTCTTAGACTCTTACGTTCTCATGGTCCACGGCGTGAGCACACTCCACCCGTGCCGCGGCGATCTGCCGCCTGTAACAATCTCCTAAAGAACCTCGCTGACAGTAAACGGGGGACTACTTTTTCAGCGTGCGGATGTAAGCCACCAGTCCCTTAATTTCTTCCGGCTTTAGAGACCCGTACTTCGGCATCTTGTTCTTGCCGTTGGTGATGATATCTGTGAGGTCCGCGTCCGACATTTTCTGCACTTCGTCGGTTGTAAAGTCGTGAGCGCCCATCTTCTTGCCCATTGCCGACCCGGTACCGTCAGCAGCATGGCAGCCGGCACATTTTGATTTGAAGAGAGCTGATGCGTCTTGTGCGCCTGCCGGTAACGAAAGGCTTAGAAGAACAGCCAATACTGTTGCAGGAGTAAACACTTTGAAGTCAATTTTCATAACGTTCAAGCTCCAGTCGAAATTTGGTTGCAACATCGCAACGAGAATACATCCAAAGATGTTGCAATATTGAACTTTTTGAGAGATGAGGTTCTGTGACCCAGGTCACAGCTGTCGGTACGCGATTCTTTTCAAAACAGTATCCGCCAGAATCGATTCGTGCCGACGGGTGATGGCCCTCACGGCAGACTGTGATGCCGGTCACGGCGTCAAGTTCCGCGTGGGATCACACTTCATGGTGAGGATGAGTCTATGCCGACCGATAATCGCAACCTGCTGGATGTACTGAAGTTCGAACTGGAGTTCCTCGAGCAAGGCGGTTATGGAAGATTGCCGCGCGAATCCTGGCGGGCGCGGTTCATTTTCGAGGATTCCCCCACCTGCATGAACTTTAACTCAAAAGACCGCGAACCATGCAGCGAATGCCTCTTGATGCAATTCGTCCCCGAGAACGCGCGGACGGAACAAACCCCTTGTATCCATATCCCGTTGAAACCGGGCGGAGAAACTCTTGAGTCTTTGTACCGCACCGGGACGCAACAGGAGATTGAGGACGCGCTGGGCGCCTGGCTCCGGGCGACGATTCAGCGTCTCGAACTTCAGCAGCTCGAAGCCCAGTAGCTGGAAGCGAAGACAGCGAAATTCCGTCGCTGTTCGTCGGCAGACGGTCTTTCGGCAGTAATTCCTCTTTCGAATCGGTCACCAGCGTAGCCGCCGTACCAGCGTCCAGAATGAAAAACGCTGTCAGCGATCTCCACGCGCAGAAACGCGACATACGCGGCCCTCGAAGGGCCGCTCTTAGCACAAGGTCGCGCACCGTCGCGGGAGAAGGACGCTCGCAGCACCGTGGAAGAGCGGCGCTTAAGCGCCGCGTAAAGTACCCCAAAAGAGACCACGCTTCAGCCCCCGTGGACGGGTTCGTTGGGACCGCATAAGAAGACGACCACCGTGGCTAAAGCCGACTCGACGGCACGCGACCCACGCGGCCCTCAAAGGGCCGCTCTTCCACGTTCGTGCCAGCGTCCAGACCGAAAAACGCTGCAGCGATCCGCCTTGCCACTGTGCCGACTGACGCCCTGGCAGCTCGAAACGATTCTCCTCTTTGATCTTTGGACGGAACCGCTCCTCAATACACGGATGCCGCTAGAGACTCGCTCTCCGCGATATTCTCTTGCCATCGTAAGAACAGGCCAAAAATTCTCCTGTTGCCTTTCCACAGAAGGTGTGGCATGCTGATGTGGGATTAACACAGGAGAGCGGATGCCCGAACCTAAACTTGATTTATTGCAGGGAACTTTGGACCTGATGGTGCTGCAGACTCTGGCGGCTATGGGAGCGTTGCATGGCTATGGCATCGCCCGGCGGATTGAGCAGGTGAGCGGCGAAGAAATCCTTCTCAATCAGGGCACGATTTATGCCTCCCTGGTGAGGCTGCAAGAGCGAGGATGGATCTCTGCCCAGTGGGGCACCTCCGACAATAATCGCAAGGCTAAGTTTTATTCGATTACAAAAAAGGGGCGCAAACAGCTCGCCGCGGACGCAGTTTACTGGGAGCGCCTCTCCAGTGTGATGAGCCGGGTGCTCGCCCTGGAGGAAGGCGGCAGGAAATGATTGCCTGGCTACGACAATTTGTCCATCGGCTGCGTTCTTCTTTCGCCAACGCGCATGAGGATCGAGAGCTTGAAACCGAAATGGCAGCTCATATCGAGCTTGCGATCGAAGAAAACCTGAAACGAGGCATGCCGGCAGAAGAAGCTCGGCGCTCCGCAATGATCCGCTTCGGCGGTTTGGAGCAGGCCAAACAGCATCACCGTGAGGCCCGTGGCTTGCCAAGATTTGGGGCAGTTGTCGAGAGCGTCTTGCAGGATGTTCGTTTCGGTTGGCGCACGCTGCGGAAGAAGCCCACATTTACGGCGGTGGCGGTCCTGACTCTGGCTCTGGGAGTCGGAGCGAATACCGCGATTTTCAGCATCGTGAATGCCGTGTTGCTACGCTCTCTTCCGTACCGTGATCCTGACCGATTGGTAAGAATATTCTTCAATAACCCAGGGATAGGAATGCGGGACGTTCTGTTCTCGGTGCCCGAACTCGAGGACCTCAGAAATCGATCCGGCGTATTTGAGGACGTGAGCACCATCGGCGGTGGGAGCGTGAATCTGACGGGCGCAGGCCATCCGGAGCGCCTCGAGTTTGTCGTTTCCCATCCCAACTACTTTTCGATGCTGGGCGCGACGCCGCAAATTGGACGGTTGTTCGGTCCCCAGGACTTCGCGCTCGGTTTCGCCACTGCAGCCGTAATCAGTGATGGCCTATGGCGACGGTCCTACGGCGCTGATGCTAATGTTCTCGGTCGCACCCTTCACCTCGACAACGATCCCTACACCATCGTCGGTGTTCTTCCGCCCGAATTTCGCCATCCTGGACCAACCATCTCCGGCAACGTGGAAGTCTTTCTAACCGCCGGATTCAGTGCCGATCCCGTGCCCACGCCAGCGCGGGGCACACGGTTTATGCCCGCGGCAATTGGGCGTCTCAAGCCCGGAATAACGTTGGGGCAGGCCCAGGCGCGGCTCACTGCCATGGCGAATCAATTGCGCAACGACTTTCCAACGGATTATCCGGCGCAATCCAAATGGACAATCGAAATTAAACCGTTGCAGGAAACTTTGGTAGGCAATGTTCGTCCCATGCTGCTGGTATTACAGGGTGCAGTGATCCTGATCGTTTTCATCGTGTCGTTGAACATTGCCAATCTTCTGCTGGCGCGCGCTTCGGGACGAGAACAAGAAATGGCGGTGCGGCTGGCGCTGGGTGCGACCCGGGGCCGGATGATTCGCCAGATGTTGACCGAGTCCATGCTGCTCTCGGTTATCGGTGGGTTCGCAGGGGTTATGACTGCGGTTGGCACCCTGGGTTTCATTCTGCGCTTTGTGCCATCGAACATTCCCCGGCTCAGCGAGGTGAGAATCGATTGGGTGGTGCTGGCGTTTGCTCTGCTGATTTCGATTGTTACCGGCCTGGTTTTTGGACTTGCCCCGGCGCTTCACTCAGCGAAGGTCGCGCTCTCTTCGGCAATTCGCGAGGGCAGTCGAGGCTCCGGCTATAGCACGAAAAGCGGCCGCCTGCGGGATGTTCTAATCGTCTCTGAATTGGCATTTGCGGTGATGCTGATGGTTGGAGCCGGCTTGCTGCTGCGAACTCTGCACGATCTGCTGCAGGAAAATCCGGGGTTCAATCCCTCTCACGTAGTCACTGCCAACGTCTGGCTTCCGATTCCAAATGATCCGAAAGCAGATCCTTATCTTGGGAATCCCCCGAAAATTATTTTTAACCGCGAGTTACTGCGGCGCATGAGGGCCATTCCGGGAGTCGACCTTGCCGCCCTCACTTCAGATTTACCCACCACCAATCTGAGTGTTAATGATGCACAATCGATTGATGCCCTGGCCATTGAAGACCATCCGGTCGAGTCCTCTCAGGATCTGCGCGCCGAGAGAATTCGGATAAGCCCTGATTATTTTAAGGTGATGCAGGCTCCACTGTTGCGCGGCCGTTCTTTTACTGAAGGCGATGAAGATGGCAAACAACCGGTGGCCATCATCGATGAAACCACCGCTCGCCGTTACTGGGCAGATCGTGATCCGCTTGGCCACCGGCTTCGATTCGGACAAGATCCAAAGCAGCCGTGGATGACCGTCGTCGGCATTATTAAGGACATCAAGAGTGACGGTCTCGACATCGACGGTATTCCTCATATCTACGTTTCAATCTATCAAAGCACAGATAGACGGCTCAGCGTAGTTTTACGGACGTCCTTGCCGGCGACCGTTCTCGAATCACAGATTCGTCATGAAATCCAGAGCATTGATTCCGGCTTGCCGGTCTTCGATGTTTCTTCTATGAACGATGTGCTTGATGCCTCGGTCGCTCCCCGCCGTTTTTCTGCTGATCTGGTCAGTGGATTCGCCGGACTGGCGCTGCTACTGGCTTCCATCGGAATTTATGGCTTGCTGGCTTATATGGTCGGCCAAAGATCGCGCGAGATCGGACTTCGCATGGCTTTGGGAGCCAGACGGGACGACGTCCTGAAGCTGTTCCTACAAAAGGGTGCTGTGCTTGCAACTGTCGGAATTGTGGCGGGTGTGGTCCTGTCTGCATCCACCGCGTCGATGATGGCTAGTGTGCTTTATGAAGTGCGTCCGCACGATCCGTCTGTGTTTCTGGCCGTGCCTTTGCTTTTGCTCGCAGTCGCACTTCTGGCCAGCTATTTTCCGGCGCGCCGGGCAGCAAGGATAAATCCCATTGTGGCTTTACGTGAAGGATGATCCGCTGAGATTTTGGATCCCACGTTGACTTTCCACAGTTTCTTCGGTCCAAGCAAATGAAAGGAGTCACTGGAATGAAACCAACGCTCATCTTCTTACTGTTGGCGGCGCTCGTCTTTAGCGTAGCTGCCTTGGGAGAAGGCACAAAGGACACCGCAGCCGCGAGCGCGCCTCAGGCGCAACCGTCGCCGCAGCCGCCAACCATAGCTTCAGCCGTGGACCGGGAAATCAGCACCATCGAAAAGCAAATTGTGGAAGTTGCCGAAGCCATGCCGGAAGATAAATTCAGCTTCTCTCCGGAAAGTTTGAACATTCCGGGAAGCGACTACAAAGGCGTGCGCACCTTTGCGATGCAGGTCAAGCATGTCGCTGCTTCCAACGGTTTCCTATATTCGGCGATTACCGGCGAAACACCGCTCCCGGCAGATTTCAACGACGGGAAGGGGCCTGACCACGTGAAGACGAAAGCCGACATCATTAAGTTCCTGAAGGATTCTTTTGCCCTCGGTCACAAGGCCGCGTCTACGTTGACTGCTGAGAATATGTTGCAGACGGCGGAGGGCAGTAAGTCGGCCCGCCTGCACTTGGCTACCTTTGCCGTCGCGCACGCCTTTGATCATTACGGGCAGATGGTGGAGTATTTGCGAATGAATGGAATCGTTCCGCCAGCCAGCCGAAAACAATCAGACTGATCTTGGAGCGGACTGCAAATCCTGGCGCCTCGTCGACCCTGCCGACGTAACGCGCCGAAGCAGATCTGTGGCCTGCATTCGCTGGCAGTATTCCTCAAAATTCGTCCCCGCTCCCTTCCAGCGAAGGTCCTCGACTGTATCAAAGACGGGCACATCCAATCGGAGGGTTGCCAGGGTGCGGAACAACAGGGCGTCGTTCCATGAGTTGAATAACGATTCGGAGAGTGCGCGAGCCCTCCGGATTGACGGATGCCATTCTTGCCAATTTTTAGGGATGTTTTCAAGGTGGGGATACTGAGATAAGGTAAGCGACGCTGCCTTTGCTCCCCATCCAGACAAACCTGGGAAGCCATCGGCGCCGTCGCCGACCACAGCCAGGTAGTCCGGAATCGATTGAGGCTTTACTCCGAACTTGGCCACGACACCGGCTTCGTCGCGCAAGATGTTGCGCCTGCGGTCCAATTGAACCACTCGCGAACCCACCACGCACTGACTCAGATCTTTATCGGGCGTACAGATGAACACCTGCGTCACGCGATCATCTTGTGCTGCTTTTGCGGCGGCGGAAGCCAGCGCGTCGTCTGCCTCGTAGTAGACCATGGGCCACACCACCACTCCCATGGCTGTGAGCGCATCCTCGAGAATCGGGAACTGCGAGAGCAACTCTGGCGGAACACCTTCGCTGGTTTTATATCCGGGATACAGTTCGTTTCGGAATGATTCGACCACGTGATCAGTGGCAACCCCGATATGCGTCGCACCGCTTTCGATCATGGACAAAACGGAAGTCAGAACACCACGCACTGCTCCGATTTCTTGGCCGTTCTTATCTGTCGCAGACGGCACGGCAAAAAAATGCCGAAACAATTCATAGGTCCCGTCCACTAAGTGCACATCCATGAGTCTCCGATCAGTTTTTCGCAGTTAGTCTATACGACTTTCTACCAGTTCAAACAAGCTCACACCTCGACGAACGACTTTACTGGACGTGTTCGTGAGGAAGACGGGCGCAATACCGACATTGCAGGGTCGCGCCTATTTCTTCGCGCGTCCGACTTATTTCTCTGGTACTCTGCCTACGATATGCGCCTACTCCGGAGCCTGTTTTTTCTTGCCGCCGCCTCCATGTTTGTCTTCGCCCAGAACCTGAATGCCCAGGAACTCAAACCGGTTGCCGATCGGGTGTCCGCTCAGAACACCCTGTTCGACGAACAATATGAATCCGACCTGCGCAACTTTCCGGAGCGAGCCACTTCCTACGGCGACTATCGCTATAACGACAAGCTCGCCGAGTACTCGCTCGATGCTATCTTTCAGCGCAATAAGACCAATCACGAATTCCTTGCACGGCTCGACGCCATCCCCACTTTGGGCTTTTCCGATCAGGATCAGCTCTCTCACGACCTGCTCATCCGCGTGCTGCAGCAACGCATCGCCGATTTTGATCTCAAAGAATACGAGATGCCGATTAATCAGCAGAATGGCGTCCATACCAGCCTGGCCGATCTCCCGCTTTCCGTTCCGTTCGATTCCGTCAAGCACTACGAGGATTACATTTCTCGTCTCCACCAGATTCCCCGCGTCCTGAGCCAGACCACCGAAGTGCTTCGCGCCGGCATGAAAGATAAGTTGATGCCTGTGCGTTTTCTTATCGAAAAGCTTCCCGTGCAGTGTCAAGGAATCATCGACTCCGACCCTTTTCTGCTGCCGACCAAAAAATATTCAGCCAGCCTTTCCGCTGAAGACCAGAAACGTTTGACTCAGCAGATCACCGATGCCATCAATACTGACGTTATCCCCGCCTACAAGGCTTTCGCTGCATTCCTGCGCACGGAATACGCTCCGCAAGGCCGCAGCGTTCTTTCGATTACTTCTCTTGCCGATGGCGAGAAGCGCTACGAAAACGATATCTACGGCCGAACCACCACTCACCTGTCGCCAGAGGAGATTCATCAACTGGGCCTCCGTGAGATGGACCGCATCCAGGCTGAGATGACTGCGATCGCCAAGAAGGAAGGTTTCGGCGATCTCGCCTCGTTCCGTGCCTCCTTAAAGACGAATCCCAAATACATTCCGACTTCAGCCGATCAGATCCTCGACGATTTCCGCCACTACATTTCGCAGATGGAGCCAAAACTTCCGCAGCTCTTCACCCTTCTTCCCAAGTCACCGGTCACGGTTGAAGCGATACCCGCCTTCCAGGCCGCGGCGGCAACCCACTACGTCACCGGAACTCCCGACGGGAAGCGGCCGGGCCGTGTGGTTGTGGCCACATCCAACTTTGCCGAGCGCTCGCTCATTGATGACGAAGCCATTGCCTACCACGAAGGAGTTCCCGGCCATCACATGCAGCTATCCGTCCAGCAGCAACTGACTGGATTGCCGAAATTTCGGCTGCATGGGCTGGGCTTTAACGCATACATCGAGGGCTGGGCGCTGTACGCCGAGCAACTCGGCAAAGAAGTCGGCTTCTATCAGGATCCTGTTTCTGACTACGGTCGCCTCTCCTCCGAGCTCTTTCGCGCCGTGCGTTTGGTTGTCGACACTGGTATCCATGCGAAGGGATGGACGCGCGATCAGGTCGTGGACTTCATGCGAAAGTCCGGCGCTGTGGACGAGCCCACGATTCAGTCCGAGACGGACCGTTATATCGCGTGGCCCGCACAAGCCCTCAGCTACAAGCTCGGACAACTGAAGATCAGCGAACTGCGCGCTCGCGCCCAGAAAGAGCTGGGCCCTAAATTCGACATCCGCAAGTTCCACGACGAGATGCTCGACGGTGGAACGCTCCCCCTCGACCTTCTGGAAGCCCGTACAGATAAATGGATTGTGGAGCAAAAATCAGAGTAATCCGACTCTAAGGCTACCCTGCAAGGCCGAAAAGGCAACCAACCAGCTTCCAGGCACCTTCATCCAAGATCGACGATCGTTTCTAACGCGATCATTTTGGAGAAGCGCGGCATGAAGTCGTTCCTGTCGTTCTGGTTGATTTCTTTATTTGCGCTGTCGACTCTGACGCTGTCCGGTTGCGGAGCAGGCATGGGCTCGAGTTCGCCATCCAATCCATCAGCGCAGACGTACCAGTTGACCGTGACGGCGCCTCCTGCGGGCGCAGGAACGATTACCAGCAGTCCGGCGGGCATTAATTGTCCGTCTACGTGCAGCGCGAGTTTTCCCCAGAATACGAAAGTCACTCTCACCGCAACGCCCGGCACCAACTACTTCTTTGCAGGCTGGGGAGGCGCATGTTCAGGTACCACGTGCGTCGTGACCATTACCGCAGCCACTAGCGTTACCGCCTCATTCATGGCTGGTGAAGGAGTGACCGTCGCTATGACCGGTGGCGGCACAGGAACGACCGTCACCAGCAGCCCGGCGGGAATCAATTGTCCGACTACCTGCTCAGCCACATTCCCGAAGAATACCCAAGTCACACTTACGGAAACTGCGGGAACCGATTATTTTGTTGGGTGGGGCGGAAATTGTTCGGGCACCGGCACATGCAGCCTGACGGTTTCGGGCGCGGAGAGCGTTACTGCTACGTTCTCAGCTGGCGACGCTTTGACCGTGACCATGGCTGGATCTGGCTCCGGCACCGTTACGAGCGCTCCTGCGGGAATCGCGTGCCCAGGGACATGTTCCGCGACATTTCCACCGAACACTTCCGTTACGCTTAGCGAGACTGCCACGGCTCCAAATGTTTTTAGTAGCTGGGCGGGAGCGTGCACGGGAACGACAGTCTGCAGCCTTACTTTGAGCGCACCGACAAATGCGGTGACCGCGACTTTCGCTGTCGGTGGCACACTGCAGAGTCTGAATCACATCATTATTCTCGCGCAGGAGAATCGTTCCCTGGATTCCTACTTCGGATACATGCGCCAATACTGGGCAAATAACAAAATCCCAGATCAGCAGTTTGACGGCCTACCGCAATTCAACCAGGCGGACGGGATAAATCCGCCGCCGGGTCCAGTCCCCTCTCTCGTAGGCTGCGATCCAACCAATCCACAGGGCGCCGACGTGTGCACACCGGATCCCAGTGTCACGGTTCCGTCGTTTCATATTCAATCTGTGTGTACAGAATCGCTGAGCCCGTTCTGGAATGAGGCTCACACGGATTGGAATTTATCTGATCCCACGTCATCCACTGCGACCCTCGACGGATTTGTGATTGCGGGCGCAAACGATGCCCGGCAGTATCCGAAATCGCTCGGGCCGGTGCATGACATCAATGGTTACCGGACGCTGGGTTATTTTCAAGATAGCGATTTGCCTTTCTATTACTACATGGCCAGCAACTTCGCCACTTCCGACCGCTGGTTCGCCCCGGTCATGAGCCGCACGCAACTGAACCGCATGTACATCATGGCTGCAACGTCAGCCGGGCATGCCTATCCCCTGGGTCAGGGAAACACGAAGAATTATCCCCCCGGCGCGCTCCCGAACACGACGATTTTCGAGGCGCTGCAGAATGCAGGCATTACCTGGAAGATTTACGTTGATGCGGACGGTACGACCTGCAGCACCAATCCCACGGCGTCCTGTCTTTACAACTACTCTTACATCAATATGTTTACCTACGGACAGTATGTGGTAGACAATCTGCCGCAGAATCTAGTTCCGCTCTCGCAATTTATGACCGATGTGCAGAACGGAACTCTGCCCCAGGTCGCGCTGATCGAACCCGCTTCGTCAGCCTCACTGGACGAGCATCCCACTGATATCGACAGCGAAGGGGGAGTCGATATTCAGGCGGGAGCACAGTACGTCGAGAGCCTCATCAGCGCTCTGATGTACAGCCAAAGCTGGAGTGATTCCGCCATGATCTTTACCTACGATGAGGACGGAGGTTTTTACGATCACGTTCCGCCGCAGACTGCGGTCGCTCCCGACTCCTTGACGTCCCCCATCGATTTGTTGTCGACCGACGTCTGCGACGGCGTGAGCCCGGAGCCCCCTATCTGTACCTTTGCGAATACCGGCTACCGTGTGCCGATGTTTGTGGTTTCCCCATTTGCCAGGAAAAACTACGTATCGCACAACGTGTACGACACCACCGCAGTCCTGGCGTTGATTGAGAAGCGCTTTGGTTTGGCCCCGCTGACTAATCGCGACAAGTCTCAGGCCGATATGAGTACGGACTTCTTCGATTTTGTGAACGTGCCCTGGAGGACGCCTCCGGCGCAGTCATTAGTGCCTCAGCAACAGACAAATGGGACGTGTTCTTTGGCCGCTCCGACTCCTTAGATACCAGCTAAAGATAGTGGAACGACACTGGAAAGATACTGGAGCCTGAGCTCTCTTACCGAACTCGGCATCGTCCCATATTGCCGGCAATGGGATAATGGCTGCGTGAGAGTCCAGCGAGCGATTGGTATCGGCTTATGGTTTGTAGCGTCCTCTATTTCGTCGGGCCTGGCAGCCACGCGGCACTATTACATCGCTGCTGAAGACGTAACTTGGAATTACGCTCCCAGTGGCTCCAATCTGTTGACTGGAACTCCCATTTCGCAGCCGTGGATGCAGAAGCTGCAATGGGCGAAGAGCCGTTTCGTCGAATACACTGACGATACTTTCACCACTCCCAAGCCACAGCCGGATTGGCTGGGAATTCTCGGTCCGGTAATTCGCGCCGAGGTGGGAGACGAAGTCGTTGTCAATTTTCTCAACCGCAGCCATCGTGATCATGATATCCATCCTCACGGCTTGCGCTACGACAAGGGCAACGAGGGCTCGTTGTATTTACCGGTAGTGAAGGGAGCCTTCGTCGCTCCGGGGATGCGGTACATCTATCATTGGTTCGCCAACGCCGCCAGCGGTCCGGGTCCGGGACAGCCAAGTTCGATCGTGTGGTGGTATCACGGTCACGTGAATGCCGCCGTCGAGATTAACGAAGGTCTGCTCGGGCCCATTGTTGTTACAGCCAAGGGCAAAGCGAAGCCCGATGGATCTCCCAAAGATGTTGACCGCGAATTCGTTGCATCCTTCATGATCTTCGACGAAATGGGAGGAAAACCCGCGGGACAGTTTTATGCCATTAACGGTTTCATCTTTGGCAATCTTCCCGGCCTATACATGAAGCAAGGAGAGAAGGTGCGATGGTATTTGCTGGGGATGGGCAATGAGATCGACGTGCACACGCCTCATTGGCATGGCGAAACCGTTGCTGAGGAAGGACGAAACACCGATGTGATCGAGCTTCTCCCGGGAAGCATGCGTACGGCAGACATGGTTGCCGATAATCCGGGCACATGGATGTTTCATTGTCACGTGGAAGACCACATGGAAGCTGGGATGATGGCTGTTTACACGATCTACGTTCCACAGACGCGCCTCTGTCCGGTAGCTTTTGTGGCAGGGGATTTCTGGAAGAACCCCGAGAGCTCTACCCTGACGGTCAAGAACACCAGCGGCAAGGCCATCACCAACCTAAATCTCACCTCCGAGATGTTTCTTGCGCCGCAGGATCTGCGACGGCCCTATAACGCTCAGTGGTCATCGAACAGGCCGATCTTGCCGGGACAAGAGCAAACCCTCGAAAAGCCAGGCGCTCACTCGGCTAGCGCGCAGGCTGTTATGGGCTGGGTCTTCCTCCCGGATTCAGTGAAGTATGAAGATGGAACTACCTGGCACGCTCAAAGTGAGGGCGAGTGCTTTAACGTAATATGGCGAGACCCGCAGCATCCGGATGTGCCGGCCCTGCCTCCGCTACAGATCGAAATGAAGCCAGATTAATGTGACGGTCAGTCCTCAGCGCTCAATCCCCGACTTCCCCGGCATCAAAAATAATCTGCGCCACTCCTCCCTACCCATTAATAATGACATTTTTGCCGGACCAATTCCAGAAAAGCGGTTCATTGCGGAGCCTTTTCTAAAGTTTATTTTTATGGAGGCCGATCTGGCCCTTGGATGGCAAGCGCTAAGCAGCGTTGCTTGTCAGATCACCAATTTCTGAGGAGACACTCATGTCTACACCAGCCGTTTCCAATAGCTCGCTGTACCAGCAACTGAACCAATACTATCAAACCCGGGGAAGCGATCAGCAACAACTGGGGCAAGCGCTCGCATCCGGCAATCTGGCCAGCGCGCAGACCGCCTACAACAACATTGTTTCGCTCGGACAGAGCGGCCCCTTCAAAGGTGGCGATCCGTTTTTCCTCAGCCAGCGCGAACAGGATTTCACAGCCGTTGGACAGGCTTTGCAGTCAGGAGACCTGGCTGGCGCCCAGCAGGCCTTCAGCGCGCTACAAAGCACATTCAAAAACGCGTTACCGGGACCGTCGAACCCGCCCAGTACCGATCCGAGCAACGGCCCGGCGATTATCCTTAATCTCAGCGGCGGCAACACGGGGACTCCGGTCGCTCCGACACGCAGCAACCCCACATCCGGCGGCGGCCCCGAAATTATTCTCAACCTCGGCAGCGGAGGCAACAACTCCACGCCAGAGCAGATCACCATCACCATCGGCAATCCAACCAGCACTGGAGAAGAACAGGTCTCGATCAGTGCCGGCGCCCAAGGCTCAAAGCCGCAGCAGATTTCGTTTAACCTGAATGCCAACAGCAACGAAGAGGTTGTTCTCAACTTGCTGGGTGCGACCTCTTCGACGTCAACTGGCTCGTCCACTACTTCAAACGGCACTTCTTCAAGCACTACGCCTGCAAGCCGGGGCATTAACGTCTCGGCTTGATTTGCCGCAAAGCCGGTGCAGTTGGCGGGGAACCTGCCTCTCCCCACCCGCGACTGCGCCGGAGCGCTGAATGCCCCCCTTGGTTGTCGTCGTGCTGCTTATGACGGTTTTTTAGACTGCGCACGCACCTGCGCCCAGCGCGCTCTTTGCGCTGCCGCGATGCGCTCTCGGGCTGCCGCCGACAGTTGGCGTTTCGCGACCGACCCTGAGCCTGCTTGCGAACTCTTCGTGCTTATTCGGCTCAGCGATGTGATCACTTTTTCCAGCTCCTTCAGCTCGCCCTGTGCCCGTTTCCGCTCTCGCTTCAACTGCTCTAGAACCGCATCTAGATCAGCCATGCACGCTCCCTTTGAGGGATTCACTGCAGTGAGTTGAGAATAACCTATTTTCTACACCGGCGATAGCCCCCTAAAATGCTGATAGCCCGATAGTTAACAGCCGTTGAATGTTTCCGGAGGCCGTATTGGACGTGCCGATATTTCGGCAGAGTGCCGACATTTCGGCAGACCGTCTGCCCTCTGTGACATCTAATCCGGCACATGGCTGTCTCGATTGACTTATTAATTTACTAAGTTATCACTTAGTAACTACAGTATTATATTTAGTAACATATGGTATTCACTGTGTTAATTGTGATTGACAGTAAACCCGCCGAAATAGAAGATTTATATGCCTGTTAGGTGGCTTGAAGCGTCGTTTTTGGGGTCGGGCAAAAGGAGTAAGGACTTGAACTACTTACTGCTAATAGGACTTACTATATTTAGTTCCGGCTGCGGAGCGCTATTGGTAACGCTGTTTCACAAATTTTGCGCTGAGCGACCGGTTGTCCCGCCGGCCAGCGAAGGAAAGAGGGGCGATGAATGAAAGACCCCGCAACGATAGAGGCCGCCGGAACCGCGCTCGTTATGTGCAGAGACGAGCAAGTCAGGGAATCCATTGTAGAATCGCTGCGGCCTCTCGCCATCCGTCCGGAGATTTGCGAAGAAGCGGTTGCCGCAAACAGCCTCCTGGACCGTCGAAAATTCGAGGCCGTAATTGTGGACCTGCGGCTCGGAGAGGAGGCCCGGCTGGTGATGGGACATCTCCGCTTCTCGCGCGCAAATCGCACCGCTGTCACCTTCACCATTACATCAGGGGATCCAGCGCAGGGAGCCGGCACCAGGCCAGATTCGACGTTTGTGCTGCAGCGCCCCCTGAGCGTTGCTACGATCAGCCCCATACTGCGGGCGGCATACGGACTGGTTGTAAGGGAAAGGCGGCGCTATTTCCGTTGCCCCGTAGCAATTCCTGTTTACGTTGACGCGCAGGGGCCTAAGGAACTTTTATGTCAAACTGTGAACATTAGCGAGGGCGGAATTGCGATCCGATGTCCCACGTCTCTGGACGCCGATGTGTCCCTCCGTGTGCGCTTCAGTCTGCCCGAGCGTTCCAATCGAGTGTTCGCGGACACTAAGGTGTGCTGGCGCGGCGAAGGAAAAGTGGTTGGTCTCGCGTTTCAATTCCTGCCACCGCTACAAAAGTCAGAGCTACAGGAGTGGCTGGCTCGCAAACTTGAGGAAACTCTTCCCGTAGAGGTGGCGACTCTCTTCCGCAGCGCCGGCCAGGTTCCCCCGTAGAGTATTCTGTTTCGGGGGTAAGCGCAGCATTGAAATCACTACTACGAATCGCCGCATTCCTGTCCGTCCTAACAGCCGTCGTTTTTGGGTTCGCCCAGCAAGCGGCGCCCAGCATTCCTTCCACCGGGTTCGCGGGCCTGGATCAATACCGGGCGTCGCGCATTGCGGTGTTCACCGATGATTTCGGGCAGCTTGCGCGCTACCGCGATGCCAATGCCGCTCTCAAGCCTGTTGCGCCCGGCGAGAACCGCGTAGTGTTTTTTGGAGACTCCATCACCGACATTTGGCAGCTCGACGAATATTTTCCCGGCAAGCCCTACATCAATCGCGGCATCGGAGGACAGACCACACCGCAGATGCTGGTCCGTTTCCGGAAGGATGTGATCGAGCTTCATCCCAAAGTGGTTGTCATTTTGGCGGGTACCAATGACATCGCTGGAAATACCGGACCGATGCGGCTCGAAGATATTGAAGCGAATTACGCGTCTCTCGCCGAGCTTGCCCGCACGCACGGCATCAAGGTGATCTACTCTTCGATCCTGCCGGTGCACAACTACACCACTCGTGCGCAGGATTTCTTTGCGCAACGCTCGCCGGAGAAAATTCTGGAATTGAACGGCTGGTTAAAGAATTACTGCGCCGCGGCGGGCTTCCTCTATCTTGACTACTTCCGCGCCCTGGTCGACGACAAAGGGCTCATGAAGAAGGACCTGGCCAACGATGGCCTGCATCCGAACGCGGCGGGATATAAGATCATGGCACCGCTGGTAGAGGCCGCAATCGAGAAGGCGCTGGGAGACAAATGACACAGTCAGATCTCCAAGACCAAGTTCGTGCGATTCACCTCGAATACGTTTTGTCCAAAGAGGAATTCCTGGAAGGACAGCGAACATTCTGCTCCTCGTTGGCGTCGCGATGGGCGCGTTTCAATTACAAGGGAATGATTCCGATCGGCGTACTCCTGATCGTTGAGGCGATAATCGTCTTATCTTGGGGATCCAACACCATTCTTGGCGTCTCGGTTCTTGCCCTTGGCGCCTATTTTGTCGCGCAACGACTTATGATCTGGCCCCGGAAGATGCGGCGGGAGTTCGATCAGTATCCCGACCACGGCAGCACTCGCACATTGCAATTCGATCAAACCGGCATCGCCGCGACGACATCCCACGGAACCGGGACAATGATTTGGAGTCGGTTTAGCAAGTTTGTGGAGACTGAGAGGGTTTTTGTGCTCCTTGCGCCCCCGCGCTTTCTTTACACGATTCCAAAGAGGTCGATTCCCCCAGAAACCATGGACCGGCTGAGGGCCTTCCTGAATCAAAAGCTCATCAAAATCGGATGAACCTGCGCCTGCCGAACTAGCCATATAATCGAAGCTTGGTCCTCCCGTGCCCCTCGCCGACAAATTCGGACGCCCCATCACCGATCTGCGGATCTCTATCACCGACCGCTGTAACTACAAGTGTGTCTACTGCCGCACCGGCAACGAGGGCGCCCTTTACGGCGACCTGCCGTTTGCCGACTACCTGCGCATGGCGCGCGTGCTCGTCGGAATGGGCGTCTCCAAAATTCGTCTTACTGGGGGCGAGCCGCTTCTGCGCAATGGCGTTGTCAATTTCGTCCGCGCGGTCGGCGATCTTCGCAGACCAAATGGCAACAACGCTGACCCGCTCGATATCGCACTCACCACCAACGGCCACCTCCTCGCCGATCTCGCGCAGCCTCTTAAGGCGGCGGGACTCACTCGCGTCACCGTTTCCATGGACGCCGTCGATCCCGACCGCTTCGCCCGCATCACCCGCGTGCCCAACGGATACGATCACGTGCTCGCCGGCATCCGCGCCGCGCGCCGCGCCGGACTCTGGCCGCTGAAAGTGAATTGTGTGCTGATGCGCGGCTTCAACGAAGATCAGATCATCCCCTTCGGCATGTTTGCCCGCGAAGAAGGAGTCACGGTGCGCTTCATCGAATTCATGCCGCTCGAAGAAGGCCGCACTTGGTCGCCCAACACGGTGGTCACGCTCGACGAAATCCTGGCCCGCATGGCGGAATATCGCCCGCTGGTAGAAATCCCTCATGCGCGCTCGGAGACTGCGCGCCGCTACCGCTTCGACGATGGCATCGGTGAAATCGGCATCATCGCGCCGGTCTCGCATCCCTTCTGCGGACACTGCAGCCGCATCCGCATCACCAGTGATGGCAAAATCCGCACCTGCTTATTTTCGGTGTGGGACCATGATCTGCACGCGCAAATGCGCCGCGGCGCGACGACGAAGAGTTAGCGGACTTCATCCGCGGCGTGGTACAGAAAAAGGAAGAGCGTCATCACATCGGCGAGCCGGACTTCGTGCCGGCTTCGAGGACGATGGTGCACATTGGAGGGTAGACGTTATGCGAGGAGTAGGATTCACGAGCAAACCTCAGCGGCTAAAGCCGCATCCCCATCCAGACTAATGCGGCACGAGTAAAACTCGTGCCCTTCCCAATTGTTATATTTTGGATTTGTCCCGACGCGGGAATCGGCAGATGATTCAAAACCGGGAAGGGCATGAGTTCCACTCGTGCCGGTTAAACCGCGTGAGTGGAACCGGCTTCAGGCGCTGAGGTTTGCTCGTTTAAGATAACACCGTGAGATTCTCGGTTCTCATCTTCGCCCTCGCTCTTTTTTCCGCAACGTCAACTGCACAGCCCGCCTACCTCGGCTTCGACCGCAACACCTACCCCGGCGACGCCAATCTGAAAGCCCTGCACCAGACTTTCTCCTACACCGGCTACTGGCTCAACAATCCTCCGGGCGAGCAGACGAACACCTGGATCGGCCACCGCGCCTCCGTCGAATCCGCCGGTTTCGGCTTCCTCGTGCTCTTCAACGGACGTCTCTATGCCGAACTGAAATCGGTCGCCAACGCAACGAAGCTCGGCAACTCCGACGCGCATGCCGCCGCCGCTGCCGCGCGCCGCGAAGGCTTTCCCGCGCAGACCATCATCTTCCTCGACCAGGAACAAGGCGGACGCATGCTGCCCGAGCAGAAGGCCTACATCTACTCCTGGGTCGACGGTGTCATCGCCGCCGGATTCCGCGCCGGAATCTATTGCTCCGGGATCGCAGCGAAAGATGACGGCAATGTCGTCACCGCGGAAGATATCCGCGAGAATGCGGGAAGCCGCCAGATCGTCTATTGGGCGATCAATGATGCCTGCCCTCCCGCGCCCGGCTGTGCATTTCCTGTCAAATCCGCCCGCTCACCCGCCAAGCCCCGCCCAGAGCGGTGTTAGCTTCGCCGAGGTCTGGCAGTTCGCGCAGTCGCCACAACGAAAAGATGTGGCCGCGCGCTGTTCCAACTACAACCACGACGGCAACTGCTATCCGCCCGGCATTCCCTTCGCGCAAGAATTACAAGTTGATCTGAACACCGCCAAGTCCCCCGACCCCTCAAACGGCAGATCGCAATAATGCGCGGAAGCCTTAGTCGTCCCCCCAGTGAAAATCAGTCTGTCTGCAGCGTACGGCGACCTCCTAATTTGTTAGACTGTCCCCTCATATCAACCAGTCAGGAGAACCCCAATTTCATGTCGCGTACTCTGTCAGCCCGTACTCTGTCAGCCCTTGCCATCGCATTTCTTCTCACTCTAACCGCTGCTGCGCAAGACACCTGGCAGCTTGATCCTCCGCACTCGTCGGCGCAGTTTTCCGTGCGCCATCTGGGAGTTTCCACGGTTCGCGGCGCATTCACCAAGGTGAGCGGCATGGTGAAATACGATCCTGCGAATCCCGGCAAGTCTTCGATCGAAGCCACTATCGACGCGGCTTCTGTGGACACCCGCGTCGACATGCGGGACAACGATCTGCGCAGCCCCAACTTCCTCGACGTGCAGAAATTTTCCGACCATCACCTTTGTGTCGAAGAGGGTCGAGGGCGCCGGAGAAGGGAAGCTGAAGGTTACGGGCGATCTCACGATCCACGGCGTCACCAAAGAGGTCATTCTCGACGTGGACGGACCTACCCCAGCCATAAAAGACCCAATGGGCAAAGACCGGCTTCGTATGGGCGCTTCCGCGACTACCAAGATCAATCGCCAGGATTTCGGAGTCAGCGGCCGGCCAGGCATCGTCGGCGACGAAATCACCCTTACGCTGGATGTCGAGATGATTAAGCCGTTGCCGAAATAGCAGAGGCGTTGGCAGTTTAACGATACGGAATGAAATCGGGGACGAACTGGAACTTTATCGCGGCGGGCTGCGGACACGAAATGAAACAACGGATTGTTCACACACTTCAGAAATACTTATTCAATCCGCCAATCAAGCTTGCGTTTGCTATTGGTCTGGCGCTGCCAGGATACGCCATTCTTGAAACCATCGGCCGCAAGACCGGAAGGCGACGTAGCACGCCGGTGGGCGACGGACGAGTGGATGAGCAGTTCTGGCTGGTGGCGGAGCATGGCATGAAAGCTGGATACGTCCTCAATATTGCGCATAACCCGACTTGTACGGCTGAAATTGCGTGACGGACTGCGAGCGCGCTGGCATACCGGCAGTGCACATCTACTCTCCGACGACGATCCGCGTGAGCGCCAGCGCTGGCTGGCCACTCGCTTGCCAGGCAGCGCCTCGAATGCGCGGGCGGTGCGCCTCTTCGGAACGCAGCTCATGACCGTTCGAATTGATTTGAACGATTGAGCAGACGCGACTGACGCGGAAACGACTGACGCAGAAACGATTGACGCAGATGCGATAGCCGGACGCCTTGGGCGCAGGCTCTCAGCTCAGGTCTAATTTGATTCACACTACCGCCTTGCGTATGCGGTAGAATAGAAGCATCCCATGTCAGGCCGAACCTTCAATCTCGAAGAGGCGTTGTCGCTGCTTCCTGTGCTGGAGTCTCTGCTGCGCACCGCCATTAACGGCAAGAAGGTGATGGAAGAAGTCGAAGGGGAGATGCAAGCCCTCACGCACCGCATCTTCCTCAACGGCGGCACGCATGTCGATGTCGTTGCTACCGCCCGCCGCAAGGCTGAGCGGGCCAAGGCCGAGCAGCGCGCCAAAGACGCCCTCGCGGAGATCGACTCCATCGGTGTTCAAGTCAAAGATATCGACATCGGCCTGCTTGATTTCCCCTGCGAAGTCGAAGGCCGCGTCGTTCTGCTCTGCTGGAAGATGGGCGAACCAACAATCACGCACTGGCACGGAACAGAAGAAGGATTTGCAGGCCGCAAGCCCATCGACGAACGCATCACCCGCGCAAAGCGAACGAACTAGCCGGTTATCCTTCACATTCCAGGAAACTTCTGCGCCAGCAACATCTTCCTCCCAATCGTGTTTACAGAAGTGGCGCGTTTCATTAAGCGAAACGACAGCCAAACCACTTCGCCCGACTAGCGTTGCGCGGTTTCGACGCAAGCACCGGGCAGCGAGGAAAACACGATGAAACTTCACCGTGCGGTTCATTTCTTAGCCTTCGGATTTTTACTGCTGATTATTCCGGCAGCGCTTTCTTCTCCATCTTCGGCACAGATCGCATTGGGGATTTCGGTTCGCGTTGGTCCACCCGCGCTGCCGGTTTATGAGCAGCCCATCTGTCCCGGTCCAGGTTATCTGTGGACACCCGGTTACTGGGCGTGGGGCGACGATGATGGTTACTACTGGGTGCCCGGCACCTGGGTGGTTGCGCCCGTCGGCATGCTTTGGACTCCCGGATATTGGGGCTGGGGCGGCGGGGTCTATGCGTGGCATGCGGGTTATTGGGGACCTCATATCGGCTTCTATGGCGGCATTAATTACGGCTTCGGATACGGCGGCGTCGGCTTTGTCGGCGGCGAATGGCGCGGCGGGGCTTTCTTCTACAACACCGCGGTGATGCATGTGGACACCGTCCACATCACCAACGTGTACGTCAACCGCACGGTCATCGTGAACAACGAGTCTCACGTCGCATTCAACGGCGGAGAAGGCGGAGTCGCGGCTCGTCCCACTCCGGCAGAAGAAGCTGCCGCGCGCGAGCCCCACCAGGCTCCTCTTGCAGCGCAGACCGAGCATGAACATGCAGCCAGCCAGAATCGCGCGATGTTTGCCTCGGAGAACCACGGTGCGCCCGCAGTCGCTGCCACGGGCCGTCCGGGCGAATTCAGCGGACATGGTGTGGTAGCGGCCAGGGCCGCCGGAGCGCCGTATCACGCGCCCGCGATCTCTCCGCGGGAAGCGCGTGCGCCAGCCTCGGAGGCGAATCGTGCCAACGCGGCCAATCGGCCTTTCACGCCGCCGACACGCGCGGAGAGCGCGCCGCGGGCAGGGAACGCGCGTCCACAGAATGAGTCGCATCCACAGAACGAGTCCAAGGCGAAACCGGCTAAGGCGCCAAAGCACTCGCCCCAAGAAGACAAGCACGACAAGGGACGGTAAACAACCTAGACGAAACGGTCACCTGACCGGTGGTTTTTGAGACGCCGGCCATTTTTTCTTTGCCTGCTCCTGGGAACGTGCGGGCGGGGGACTTGGCGGGACGGTAATAAAACTTTACAATCCGAACAACTTATTGGCCCGTGAACTACTCCAATCTGCGGTGTTTTGGGGAAGAACGAAAATCGGGTCAAAAGTATTAGTTGCGGTATTATTGGGCGGCATAAATTCGCCTCGCTGGCGCTGCCTTCTTCAGGCAAGCCCAGCGGGCATGAGGAAAACACAAATGAAACTCCCCCGTGCAGTTCGCTTGCTGGCGTTTGCACTTCTGCTGTCAGTGATTCCGATACTCCTTTCGTCCCAATCAGCGGCGCAATTCGCTATCGGCGTCGACATTTCCGTCCGGATCGAACCGCCTGCGCTGCCGGTTTACGAACAGCCCATCTGCCCTCGAGAGGGTCTTATGTGGACTCCCGGATATTGGGCATGGGACGACGATGACGGCTATTACTGGGTTCCCGGCACGTGGGTTGAAGTGCCAGAGCCGGGCCTGCTGTGGACCCCCGGCTACTGGGGTTGGAATGACGGCGTCTACGCATGGAATGGCGGCTACTGGGGACCGCATGTCGGCTTCTACGGCGGGGTTAACTACGGCTTTGGATACGGCGGAGTCGGCTTTGGCGGCGGCGAATGGCGTGGCGGATCTTTCTTCTATAACACCGCCGTCGTGCACGTGAACACCGTCAGCATCACCAACGTTTACGTGAACAAGACAGTCATCGTGAACAACGAATCCCACGTAGCCTTTAACGGCGGCCAGGGCGGAGTGCAGGCCCGTCCAACCCCGCAAGAAGAACAGTACGCGCACGAGACTCATACTCCTCCAGTGGCGGCGCAGGTTCAGCAGGCACACGCCGCCAGCCAGAACAAAGCGCTATTCGCCTCAAACAATCACGGCCGTCCCGCAGTAGCAGCCACCGCCAAGCCCGGCGTGTTCAGCGGACCTGGAGTGGTGACGGCCAAGGCTGCCGGCGCTCCGTATCACCCTCCGAAGATCTCGCCCAAAGAAGCGCGAGCTTCGGGGCCGGGTGGGAATAAAGGTGCTGCGGCGCGTCCCGCCGAAACTCGTCCTGCGGAAAAAGGTGCTGCGGCAAATCGTCCCGCTGAGAATCACGCGCCGCCCGCCGGTGCAGCGAAGGCGGCCAACCGTCCGGCGCCAAAGAGCAATAACAAGCCGGAGGGCGCCAGTCGTCCGGAGGCCAATCGTCCGGAGAATGAGCGACCGGGCTCAGCTCATCCTGCACCAGCGGCGAAGGAGTCTCATCCGAACGAAAGCCATCCGGCGAAAGCTCCCGCGCCGAGTTCGCACGCGAGTGCTCCTCCTAAGGAGAGGGCGCCGAAAGCTGAGACCGCTCATCCCGAAAGCAAACCGCGCACTGAGAGTGCGCCGAAGGAGAGCGCGCCACATCCCGCGGCAAAGGCCAGTGCTAAGCCCGCGCCCAAGCCGGCAGCAGCGCCAAAGCACGAAAGCGCACCCAAGCCGGCTGCTAGGCCGGCGCCCGCTGCCAAGCCAGCGCCCGCGCCGAAGCCGGCAAAACCCAGCGCTCCTCCGAAGAAGGAACCGCCTCCGAAAGAAGAGCGTAAGTAAAGGTGAGTTGATTCGTATGTCGATCCCATGGCCAGTGCTGGCTTCCCGCACTGGCCAATTTTGCCTGCAAGGTCGTCAACTCTTCTGCGTTCTTACCGCAAGCGTGGGATTAGCCGCGCTGGTTCGCATCAGTGCACGAAAGTGCAGGGACTGGCGCGGTTCGAAACCTTCTCTGCTACAATTTTTTACAACCACTGTCGCGCTAAAATCGTATCCTAGACGAGACAGCTGGGCGCATCTTTCGCGTGACAACACATCGCGCGATAACACATCGCGCATAACGGCAGATCGCATCCGATACGAAATCAGGGTTGCAGAGCAAGCGGCTTCTGAACAGAGTTCGACGGAAGGGCACGCCCGCAAAGGAGTATCAATTATTATGTCATCCGCGAAACATCAACTCCGATGGATGAGCGCCATCGCCGTGCTCCTTGTCCTCGCCGTGGGCGTTGCATGTACGGGCTTCTTCCAAAATCCCACACTGACCTCGATTGCGGTGGGACCAGCATCGCCAACGATCGAGAGCGGCACCACCGATAACACCATACAAATGACTGTGACCGGAACTAATAACGATGGCAGCACAACCAACAATCCGTCAGTCGCTTGGACAAGCAGCCCGAACTCGGTGGCGACGATTTCTTCTTCTGGCCTGGTGACGTCGGTGAGCGTCGGAACGGCGACCGTCACCGCGACTTCCAATCAGAATTCGAGCATAACCGGTACGGCGACTGTGACGGTTACGGTTGGCTGCGTTACTTCGATTAAGCTATCTCAGACGAGCGGAACTGTGTCGACTAACGAGCCTTCCCTTAGCATTACGGCGCAGGCCGAGACCTGCAACGGTCCGTTTGACGTTACGCAGGTTGCCACCTGGAATTCCAGCAACACGAACCTCGCGACTGTATCCGCCGGCAATATTGCTATAGTGCCTGGTCTTACGACAGGTGGGACGGTTGCCGTTACCGCCTCAATCGGCGCCATTGTTAGCGATACCGCGACCATAACGGTTTCGCCGTAGGTCAAAGAGCAGCCGGGTGCCCCGCTTCTCGCTTCCTTTGCGAGAAATGGGACTTTTGATGCGGCAGGAGACACAACGAGGGCTGCTCTTCAGGCTCCCAGCAACTCGACTTTCTCGATAATTGCTGCGGAGCGGAGATCCTTATCCAACGTGGCTAGCGGCAGCCTTCGCCTCAATGCCAGCTCGAGATAGGCCGCGTCATATACAGTCAACCCGTGGCGCTCGGCCAGTCGCACAGTAGTGCCCCAAGCCTGCCGGTGCGTTTCCGGATCCACGTGAATAGGAAACTCGGACAAATCGGAAAGGACTCGGTCGCGAAAATCTGCCCCGTGTCGCTGGCGCCGCATCCCGATCTGCAGAACATTTGCGACCTCTAGATGCCAGAGTGCCGGAACCCAGGCGCCGGCTTCGATCAGGTTCTCAAAAATCTCGTCAATAGATTTGGTCGCTGCTTCGCGATAGAGCCACGCCTCCGTGATCGAACGGTCAAGCACCAAACTCACGGCCGGCCTTTATCACGCCACTTCTTCAATGTCGGCCAGTCCAGAGGTTCCTTGTCTTTATCTTTGTTCTGTTCGTGCAGGAGTCGTGCGCGCTCGCGAATCCTTTCAAAAGCGGCACGAGCCTGGCTTCTGTCGATTCCTCCCGCGTTGGGCACAAGCCGCGCGACTGGCTTGCCGTGCCGAGTAATGACGATCTCCTCGCCACGCTCCACGCGGTCAAGTAGAGTCCCAAGCGTGTTCTTGGCTTCGAAGGCCCCCACTTGCCCAGCAGATGAGTTATTCTGTATTTTCATTCAGTCTAGCTTAAGTCTAGATCATTCTTGAGAGTCAAGCCCCTTTTGGAACGCACCCCAACTTCTGATACACTGAATACACGTATTCGAGTTATCGCGCATGGCAACTTCCATCCGACTATCCGCGAAGGCCGAACAACGCCTTGATTTTCTCGCCGCCCAAACCGGCCGCACCAAAGCTTTCTACCTGCGCCAGTTGATCGAGAACGGCCTCGACGATCTCGAGGACTACTATCTTGCGGGCGACGTTCTGGAGCGCGTCCGCAAAGGCGAGGAGAAAACCTATTCCAGCGCCCAGGTGAGAGCCGATCTTGGCCTGGACGATTGAATACACCCAAACCGCCAGGAAGCAACTGAAGAAGTTGGATAAGCCGTTGGCGCGGCGCATCCTGGATTTTCTGGACGACCGAATCGGGACGCAAGATGACCCGCGCACTCTCGGCAAAGCTTTGACCGGTCCGCTCGGCGCTCTGTGGCGCTACCGGGTTGGAGATTACCGTGTGATCTGCGAGATTCAGGACAACTCCACGAGAGTTCTGGTTTTGCAAATCGGACACCGCCGCGAAGTTTATCACTAGACAAAAAGTTCCACGTCCACTCGTAAGTTGCGATCGTCAGAGATCCAAGTATGATCGTAGAAGCGTTCCCCCGACAGAATTTCCGCGAACGGCTAACGACGAAGAACGAACGACCGACCTTATGTCAGACATTCGCTGTATCGGCATCGGCACCGGAGGCGGCGATGCCCCCGGGCTCAACGCGGTGATTCGCGCCGCCACCAAGGCCGCCATTATCAAATACGGATGGAAAGTCATCGGCATTCCCGACGGCTTTGACGGCATCATTTGGCCTGAGAAGTCTTTTGAGCTTACGCTCCAGCACGTCAGCGGTATTCTGCCCCGTGGCGGGACTATCCTTGGCACTACCAACCGCGGCGATCCCTTCCACTACAAGACCGTCGAAAATGGCAACGAAGTTTCTCGCGATATCTCCGAACAGATCATCGCCAACGCCGCCAAGCTGGGCATCGACGCCATTATCACGATCGGCGGCGATGGATCGCAGAAGATCGGTTACGAGCTTTTTCAGAAAGGGATGAAGATTGTCGGCGTGCCGAAAACCATCGATAACGACCTTTCGGCGACCGAAGTGACCTTCGGCTTCGATACCGCGCTACACACTGCCACCGACGCCATCGACAAGATTCACTCCACCGCCGCTTCGCATCATCGCGTGATGGTGGTTGAGGTGATGGGCCGCGACTGCGGTTGGATCGCACTCGAGGCCGGCATCGCTGGCGGTGCTCATGTCATTCTCATCCCGGAGATTCCGTTCACCATCGAGCATGTGTGCCGGCTCATTGCCGAGCGTGAAAAAATCGGGAAGGACTTCACCATAGTAGTGGTGGCCGAAGGGGTGAGGAATCCGGTGGAGTTCAAAGAGAACCGGCGAGCCAGCTCTATCGGTAACCTGATTGGCAATGCCATCGCCAACAGCTCGAATAAGGAGGTGCGCGTCAGCGTCCTGGGACACATTCAGCGTGGTGGCTCACCCTCGCCCTTTGACCGCATCCTGGCCACGCGCTTCGGCGTGGCTGCGGTCGACCTGATCGCGGCGGGAGGTTTCGGCATGATGGTAGCTTTGCACGGCGATTCCATTGTTTCGGTCGACGTCGCCCATGCCATCGGCCATCTCAAATCCGTCGACCCCAGGGGCGAACTGGTGCGCGCCGCCCGCGCCATCGGCATCGGTTTCGGGGATTGAGCAAACGAAAATAATTTCTCAATTTTTTTCTTGCTGACCCTGCATCTCCGCGGTACCTTCGTAATCTCCCCCTAAACAGCTCTGACGCGTTCAAATAGGAAAGAATCCTCCGTTGGAAACAGTGATGACTAATTTGGGGATATGCCTTTTAGTGCAGTTGTGTCTGGCCTTCGGAGTGGCCGGCCTATTCTGGCCCGAAAAGTTCATGCCAGTGTTTGAGGTATTGCTCTTCCCTTGGGCGGCAAGCTATCGTGCGGTTCGTGCCAATAGCCTTGCTGCGATTGGATTGTCAATTCTGCTTCTCGCCCGGCTGCTCGCGGTCATCGGCTAACTCGTACCGGAACGTCTAAGAAAAAGAAGGCGAGGCGTTGCCGACCGCTTCGAGCGCACCCCATGTGCCGCGAGTTTTCCACGGCATTGCAACGGGCAGCAGCCTTTAAATTACCGATGTGCCGCGACTCTGATTTCAAACAATTTCGGCCACAGCTTACCGGTGACGAAAAGCCGGTCTCCATTTGAGTCATAAGCGATCCCGTTCAGTACGGCACCAGAGCCTTCAAGTTCGCGCTTATCGATGATTCCACCTAAGTCGATCCATCCGAGAACCTTGCCGGTACGCGGCGAGATTCGGACGATTTTATCGGTCTGCCAAATGTTGGCGTAGATTTCCCCGTGAACGTATTCGAGTTCGTTGAGGTTCTCCACGGGATGATCAGAGTCAGTGACCTGAATGCGCCCAGTCTCTCTAAATGACTTGGGGTCGAGAAGGCGCAGGTACGATGTACCGTCACTCATAATCAGTTGGGTTTTGTCATGAGTCAGTCCCCAGCCTTCGCCTTCGTAGGGGAAAGTTCGCAGCAGCGAGAAGCTGAAGCGGTCGTAGACAAAGCCTTTATGCGCTTTCCAGGTCAACTGAATCAAGGTGCTGCCCCAATCAGTCAGCCCTTCGCCAAAATATTCCGCGGGCACGTCGTAATTCTGGAGAACCCCTCCAGTGGATAAATCCACCATGCGCAACGATGACCTGCCGTTGAGGCCCGTGCTTTCATACAGGTGACCGTCCACGTAAATCAATCCTTGGGTGAACGCCCGGGAATCGTGCGGGTATATGTGAACGATCTCGTAAGCATCGGCTTGCGCGGAAGGCGCTTTTGCGACAGTAGATGCCGTGACCCAGCAGAGAAGCAACACGAGAAGAGAGAAGCGTCGAAACATGACCGGTCAGATTAAAGCAATCTGACTGTCGAGGTAAACCGGCTATTCGATGCAGAACCAGGAGATGTACAATCATGCCTCACTTCTGACTGAAAGCGCTTCGAACCTGCGATCTTCACTTGATTCGTCCAGATGGAAACGCATTCGAACAATTGGCGAGGTAGCTGTTGCGTGGGTGCACATTCGTAAGTTGAAAGCAGACAGCATCGCTCTCAGAATGAATCTGCCGCCACGTAACAGTCCAGCAAATTGTAAAGCTTCCGCTAAAGAGCGAAGCCCGCTGACGTCAACCTGGCCAGATCGAAAAGTGCGCCGAAATGTCATCTGCAAGAGCGATATCCTCAGCGTGGAGACAGTGTTATTAAGGGGTTGGAAAATGAATTTTTGGAAGATGCTTATCGGCTGTTCGCATCGATTCTCATGGCCGCGTGTCGATGACCAAGGGCTGTCACTATCAGATTTGCGCTGATTGTGGAACCGCCTACGAGTACGACTGGAAAATGATGAAACGGACAGAGCATTTGCTGGTAATCCCGATCGCGCCCCGAATGACTCATGGCTCTCATGCGACTTCCTGAGTAGCGTTTACGGGAAGCTTCTCAACGTTGGAGTGTCTGGCACCTGTCGGCGACTGGCGATTCCGCTCTTAGCCCCATCGTTTTGTGTAATCTCGATTTTTCGACGATCGCAGGCGCTTTAAGTCGAATCTGTTGCCATCCTCGATACTGATTCCTCAAGAAACTGCTTCCGCTGTCTCTCTCTGGTCAGGATGCTCGACCCCTGAGGAGAGTTCGGAGAATTTGGCAAGAACTTCATCGAAATAGGCAAGAGGCCTAAGCTCCGGGAAGGTATTCTTAGCCTTGCTGAAATCAGACGAAATTCGGAGTTCCGGACAAACAATCAGGAGAAAAAATGCAGAAGCGCAAACTGGGAAAAAGCAACTTGGAAGTCTCGGCCATCGGGTTGGGCTGCATGGGAATGAGCTTTGGCTACGGCCCGGCCGGTGACAAGCAGGAGATGATTTCGGTCATTCGTGGAGCCGTGGAACGCGGCGTCACATTCTTTGACACGGCCGAGGTCTATGGCCCGTTTACAAACGAAGAACTCGTGGGGGAAGCCCTCGCACCGTTCCGTGGGAAAGTAGTCATCGCCACCAAGTTCGGGTTCAAACTTGATCCGAACACTGGCAAACAGATCGGGCTGGATAGCCGGCCCGAGCATATCAAAGACGTCGCCGACGCTTCGCTCAAGCGGCTAAAAGTTGACGCTATCGATCTGCTCTATCAGCACCGGGTTGATACGAATGTGCCGATCGAAGACACCGCGGGAGCGGTGAAGGACCTGATTCAGCAAGGCAAGGTGAAGCACTTTGGCCTATCGGAAGCGGGCCTGCAGACGATCCGTCGCGCACATGCCGTTCAGCCCGTCACCGCACTCCAGAGCGAATATTCGCTTTGGTGGAGAGAACCTGAAGCGGAAGTGTTGCCGACGCTCGAGGAACTCGGGATCGGGTTCGTTCCGTTCAGCCCTCTTGGTAAAGGCTTCCTCACGGGCAAGATCAGCCAAGACACGCAGTTTGATAAAAGCGATTTCCGCAACATCGTCCCTCGCTTCTCGCCGGAGAACCGAAAGGCGAATCAGGCGGTTGTCGATCTGGTCGGGGACATCGCCAGGCAGAAGAAGGTGACTCCTGCGCAGATCGCTCTGGCCTGGCTGCTGGCGCAGAAGCCTTGGATCGTTCCCATCCCCGGCACAACCAAGCTGCATCGTCTGGAAGAAAACATTGGAGCCGCGGCCCTCGAGCTTACGGCTGAAGATCTTCGCCAAATCGACAATGCTGCATCAAAGATCACGGTCCAAGGTGCTCGGTACCCCGAAGAGCTGCAAAAACTGGTCGGCCGCTGAGCCGCCGAGCCAAGGTGACAGGAAAATATTATGAGTAAACAATCAAACGCAGCAGAGAACATGATCGGCAACTTCGCCCCCAAGTTGGTCGAACTGACTGACCGGGTGCTTTTCGACGACGTCTGGGAACGCAAGGAGCTATCAAAGCGCGATCGAAGCCTCATAACCACGGCCGCACTGATTGCGTTGAATCGCACGGACCAGTTGCGATTTCATCTCGGCAAAGCGGTAGAAAACGGTGTGAAAGAGCAGGAACTGATCGAGGCAATCACTCATCTCGCGTTTTATTCAGGCTGGCCCAACGCAATGAGCGCCATCATGATCGCGAAGGAGCTGTTTTCTAAGACCTGAAAGCGAGTAGTCTTAGGCTAGTAGTCAGGAGCAGGAGGTGCACATGCCAGCGCGGAACGACTCTCTAAGAGACCGCCTTTCCCGGTATCGCGAAATCAACATCAGTGTCACCGGTAGAAAGTCAGGACGCACCATCTCGATCCCAGTCTGGTTCGTATTGGACGACGAGAAACTGTACCTACTGCCGTTACAGGGGTCCGACACACAGTGGTACAAGAACGTACTCAAGAACCGGGTGATTCGGATTGACGCTCGGGGCGCAGAAGCTGAATCTCACGCCGTTCCTGTCACCGACGCCGCGCGAGTGACGTCCGTGGTTGACAGATTCCGCGAGAAGTACGGGGCCAGGGACGTGAAGAAGTACTATTCAAAGCTTGACGTCGCCGTCCTCGTGCCAACGCAACAGGCGCGATAACGATTCGCAGAAGAGGTATTCTGGAAGACGTGAAGACCAACGGCAAAGTCGTGTCCCTACGGCAGGTGGCCAATGAACTGGAACCGAACGAACCAGATACGCCCAAGCTAGCCCGCCTGATTGCCGCCTATGCTCCTTACGACGCCAGTTTCGAGCTACGCGTCCCCGGTTTGCACGCGAGTCGCTATTCACGAATCAACACCGAATGTTTTCATTCCGTCCGATTGCCCTCGTTGTGCATGGTCGCGCAAGGAGCGAAGACCGTCATCGTGGGACAAGATGTCTACGAGTACGACGCTTCGCGCATGATCGTGTTTTCAGTGGCTCTGCCAGTTGCTTCCCAGATCACGCAAGCCAGCTACTCCGAACCGTACCTTGCTCTTAAGCTGGACGTTGACCCGCGCAAGATCGCCGATCTCGTGTTGAAGGTGTATCCACACGGTTTGCCGCCGGTGCAAGAGAAAGAGAGACGCGCCGTCTACATAACTCCGGCCGACGTGTGCATCGTGAACGCCGCAATCAGGTTGATGGAATGCCTGGGGAAACCCGGCGACGCTGAACTACTCGCCCCCCTCGTCGTGGATGAGATTTTGATCCGGCTGCTTCGCAGCCCGATTGGGGTTCGCATAGCTCAAATGGGCTTTGCAGAGTCCAGCGTTGACCGGGTTGCGAAAGCCATTTACTGGCTACGCACCAACTTCTCTCAACCCATGAAGGTTGAAGACTTGGCCGGTCTGGTGCACATGAGCGTTTCCTCTTTTCACGAACACTTTAAGTCCGTTACTTCGATGAGCCCGCTGCACTATCAAAAGGTGCTGCGCCTGCAGGAGGCGAGGCGTCTTATGTTATCCACGATGATGGACGCGGGCACGGCGAGTCAGAGCGTGGGCTATCTAAGTGCTTCGCAGTTCAGCCGGGAATACAGCCGCTTCTTCGGGAATGCTCCGATCAAGGACATCGCCAGATTGCGTCAAGATACTAGACTTTGGGCGTGATCCTTGAGTTATCGGCGCGACAGGCGTCGGAACTTATCGCCCATCCGTGGCGCACAACTATTCTCCACACGCCGGGTTTCTATTGGCCTAGGGGATGACTCAAGAATGGGGAGGGGATCTCGTCTGACTTGAGACACCCTATGCGGCTTACCCTCAGGCCGTTTAGCTCGACTCATTAAAAGTCATTTGCAAGATCGAGGGGTAACATGAAGAAAATAATCGGCATCTGGAAGGCCCTGGCAACTTGGGGAAAGAATCTCCATCGGGAGGCCGCTCTTGATTCCCTGCGCAATGTGTTGGCAGTCGTCGGGGGCGCAACGATTTTGGCTGACTTCGCCACAATTAAGGTCTGGCTTATTCTCCCGATGCTCTTTTTTGCGTTCCTTATTTGGTTTCTCGATTACGAGCGCCACTTCCGTGGGCAGACCGTAGAGGAAGCAAAGGTCGGGCAATAATCGTACCGTCTCTCGGGATTTGATCACTGGCGTGACGCAAGACGGCAGTAGCACACGAGTCGTCTCAATTTTCTTTGATGGCAAGCGGGAGCTTAGAGCGGGTTGCTGCTGGCGGCGCTCTGCCGTTTGGAAGTCTCCCGGCTGGGAAGCTTCGGGGTCAGCTTTCTGATAACAAATTCTTGAAGCAGATTGGTGACAGCATTGGAGCCGATTCCGATCGCTGCATTCTCAAAAGTCAGTTCGACGCCGTCGCGGTCCTGGGACGGATAGTACAGGTTCGAGATTCCGCCCGCAGCCAAGTTTCCGAGGATATTCGAGTAGTTTAGCTGCCAACGTCCATTGTCGCCCTTGCAGATCAGGGACGCGGCAATGGCATACAGAGATCGTGATGGCACGCTGCCCGTTCCTTTGTAAAAGTAACGAGGATCCTGCTTGAGAAGCGAAGGCAGGATGGCGCCTCCGATGAACGTTCCCGAAACCGTGTCGGCATAGCCGGCGCCAAAGCGCTTCGCATAGCCCTCCGCGCCTTGGCCATATCCGATGAAGTGATTTTGCCACTGCTCCACTCCCGCCGAGCCTGCCACTACTACAAACGTAAAAGGATCTATCACCGATCTCGCGGCCAGCTTGAACTTTTGTTTCGAGGTGAGCGGAGCTGCATGGGAAAGATAGGTGACATAAAAATTTGGGACAACGCCCAGGACACGCTGCTTCTCTTCAACCTTGAGCTGCTCCTCCGCTTCTTCGGCAACTTCGCTGCGCGTCAATCCAACCTCGACCTCTGTAAAATTAGAGGCAACGGGTAATGCAAGCTGCGGGATGGTGTCGGTCTCGCCCGGGTGCAGGATCCCGGAATAGGTTTGCGTCGCGAGGCCGACCGATTTGATGGTCAAATGGAAAGGTCCGGGAGTGACGTTGGTGAAGGAAAACTGCCCATCCAGGCCGGATAGCACTTCCGTGCTAGAGGGTTGGTCTTTTCCAGGTGGATCCTGTTTTGTTCGAGCCTGTCTCGGTGGATCTGCATTTGAGCGATCTATATTTGAGCGATTTACATTTGCAGGATCTTCGCGCGTTAGGGTTACGCGGGCTCCAGGGATAATGGCTCCGCTCTGATCCACAACTGTTCCAGTAACAGTTCCGGACAATGAAGCCGATGGTTGACCGTCAGGTGAGACTGTCGGAGGGTGTTCCGGACCAGGGATCGGAGTCTGCTGGCGAGACTGTCCAAAGCAGCACGACGCCCAACCCAGAGCGGCAAAACCGAGCACTAGCAGTCCCGACTTCAAAAATTGGAGGTGCATGAATTAGCTAACTTTAACCCCTACTGTATCCCGATCCAAATCACCAAAGGAGATCGACTTCCGCGCCTCCCCGAAGCCGAATTGGGCTGTATTGCCACATGCATCTTTAGATCGAAGTTTGGCCCTTCGTGGTTGGTATCCTGCTCTCCAAATTTGGATGCTCGAAGGAATCAGGGAGTCACCCAAGTCTGAAAATTACCGAATTTTTTTTCCCGGCACCGAGTGAAACGGATCGGGCTGCGGTGTGTCAGGAACGTCCTCGGGACTGGGAATGTCCAGGTTGACGACAATGGGTTCCTGGCCACTGCGCACGATTACTGCCTCAACCGGTTGATCTTTGCGCGCGTTCAGCTCCTGATGAGGAACGTAGGGAGGAACGTACACAAAGTCTCCCGGGCCCGCTTCGTCAACGAACTCCAAATGGTCTCCCCAGCGAAAGCGGGCGCGGCCACGCACGATGTAGATCACAGTTTCCAGCTCGCCGTGATGATGCGGGCCGGTCCTGGCATTGGGGTGAACCACCACCGTTCCAGCCCAGAGCTTTTGCGCGCCGACTCGGGCGTGCGAGATGGCTTCGGCGCGAGTCATGCCCGGCGTTTGCGGCGTGTTGCCGTCGAGTTCGCCGCTGCGAATAATACGCAGGCCGTGGAGTTTCCAGTCGGGTTTTTCGGTGGAGTGATCGTTCATCGTCCGACCTTCTGACCTCCGTCGCCAAGAGTCGAAACTTTAGGATAGTCGTCATACAGGCGAAGTTACATCAGTTTTTTTGGTGCTTGACCGGAACACTTAGCGAAATCGGGCAGCGGCGTTTTGAGCGGCCCGGGCCGCCTCACCATACGTCACATCTTTTTGACTCCGGCCGCACCATCGTGGCGTCAGCTTTGCAGCTCCATGCTCTTTGGAATTCCGGCAGGTTCGAGAGCGGGCCGATCACGCGATACTTTGCGACGGGATGGGGGTCGGTCTGCATCATCAGGCGCTGTGACTCGATCCGGATCGCATCGCCGCGGAACTGGCCCCAGGCAATAAAGAACTGTTGCTCCGGAGTAAAGCCGTCGATATCCGGCGGACGCGGTTTCCCCTCGAGCGATTTCTTATAGGCAAGAAAAGCGACTTTGGCACCGCCCAGGTCACCAATGCTTTCGCCCAGCACCAACTTTCCGTTATGATGAACGCCCGGTTCGATAAAGTAGTTATCGAATTGATCGGCCACGCACGCCGCGCGAGCCTGGAATTGCTTCAAGTCGGAGTCGGTCCACCAGTTGCGCAGGCGGCCAAGATAATCGTACTGTGCGCCCTCGTCGTCGAAGCCGTGAGAAATTTCGTGGCCAATGACAACTCCGATCGCGCCATAATTCACCGCGTCGACCGCCTTGGAATCGAAGGCTGGAGGCTGCAGAATTCCGGCGGGAAAAACAATTTCATTCAGCAGAGGGTTGTAATAGGCATTTGAGGTGGGCGGCGTCATACCCCAGCGGCCGCGATCCACGGGCTTGCCGATCAACTGGCGATCGTCCTCTTCGACAAAGTGGCGGCCTGCCACCACGTCTTCGAAGAATGCATCGCGACGAATCTCGAGGTGGCTGTAATCCTTCCATTTATCGGGGTAGCCGATCTTCGGATTAAATGTTGCGATCTTGGCCATCGCTTTTTCTTTGGTGTCGTCACTCATCCAGGGCCGGCTAAGGATGTCGTCGCGCATCGCGGCCAGCAAATTCCGCACCATTTCCTGTACGCGCTCCTTGGCCTCCGGCGGAAAATATTTCTCTACATACTTCTGACCTAATGCATCGCCCAGAAATTGATCGGTGGATTCGGCGCAGCGCTTCCAACGTGGCTTATTCTCGGTGGCGCCGCTCAGGTATTTTCCATTGAAAGAAAAGTCCTCCTCGACGAAAGGCGCGGAGAGATACGGCGCGGTCGTATCCAGCAAATGCCACTTCAGATACATCTTCCAGTTTGCGATTGGCTCCTCGCTCATGCGCCGGTCGAGCTCCTGCATAAACTTGGGCTGGTCGACATTCATGTCGACATCCTGGGGAATCTGCTGGTGCTTGAAATATTCCACCCAGTCAACGTGCGGGGCCATCGCCTGCAACTGCGCGAACGTGGTGTTATGGTCGGTGGCCGCGGGATCGCGCAGGGCTGCCTTCTCGAGCCAAGCCTGGGCGAGCTTGCTCTCCATCGTCACGATGGTTTGGGCCGCGTCGCCTGCAGTTTTGTCGTCCGATCCTGCGAGCCTGAACATGGCTGCGATGTGGACAGCATATTTCTCCCGCGCCTCCTTGAAGCGAGGCTCCGGTTTCAAATAATAATCGCGATCCGGCAAGCCGAGGCCGCTAGCGCTAATATCGGCCAGAACCCATGCGGGTTTGTGCGGATCCTGCTGGCTGCCGAATGCAAAAGGATGGTCCACCATGATGTCGTGCATGTCGGCCATGATGTGCTGCAGTTCTTGAATGTTCCTGGCGGCGTCGATTCGGGCAAACCACGGCTTTAGCGGTTCCATGCCGCGGGCGTTTACGCGGGACTCATCCATACAGGCGCCGTAATAGTCGCCGATGATTTGCTCGTTGCTGCCTGTAGGCGCATTCTTGTCCGCGGCAGCCACTTCGAGAATATCTTTGAGTTTTTCTTTCGATGTCTCACCGGCGGCCCAGCGCTTGCTCCAGTGCGTCATCGAAGCGGGAATTGGATTGTTCGCTCGCCAGGTGCCGTTGGAGAATTCAAAAAAGTCATTGCAGGGATCAGCTTTGCGGTCGAGATCGCTGACGTCGATGCCGTGCAGGGAAGAATTCTGAGCAGAGGAGGGTTGCATCAACAGAGGCAAAAAAGACAGCAACGCCAATAACGAACATAGTCTGTGCATGATGGCCTTTTTCAACGAAGGATCGGATAATCTGCGACTGTTGTGCGCCTGCCATTTTAGACGAACTGCTGACTCGACGTCAGGCCCTGTCAGCCGATCTGGACCGCAAGCCCCAGGCAGTAAAAATTTTGTGGGATCGATACGAATTACTGCGCAATACTTTATGATTTCCTCACAGATCTTGCCACGATGGATTGGATGTGCGGTTCAGGGTACGGTAGCATCTGTCCCTTATCCGCCGAACCGTCGTGGTTTGTCGGAGGGGTTCGCCTCAGCCTATTTCACTAAGAACTCCTTCACGAATTCAATCGTGGCGTAGAACTGGAAGTCACGGTTTTTCTTCTTGGCGAAGCCGTGGCCTTCGTCCTTGCCGAGAAGCCACCACACTGGCGCGCCGTTTTTCCGCACCACCGCCACCATCTGCGCCGACTCGCTGGCGGGCACGCGCGGATCATTCTGCCCCGCGATCACGAACAACGGCGTGGTAATGTTCTTGGCCTTGTTGGCGGGAGCAATCGATTCCAGGAACTCGCGCATTTTCGGGTCGCGTTCATCGCCGTATTCCACCCGCCTCAGGTCCTTGCGGTAGCCCGACGTGTGCTCAAGAAAAGTCACCAGATTCGAGGGGCCTACCACATCCACCGAGCAGCAGATGCGGTCGTTATAGTTGGTGGCGACGGCCAGCGTCATGAAACCGCCGTAACTTCCGCCCGTAATCATGACTTTGCCTGAATCCAAATCCGGCTGCGTCTGAATCCAATCGATAAGAGAATTGATGTCCTTGTACGAGCCCTCGCGTAGAAATCCGTTGTCGAGTTTTTGAAAGGTCTTTCCGTATCCGGTCGATCCGCGCACGTTGGGAAAGATCATGACGGTGCCCAACTCATTGATGAAGTAGTTATCGCGTCCCAGAAAGTCGGGACGCACCTGACCTTCCGGCCCCCCGTGAATGTCGATGATGACGGGATGTTTGCCGTTGAATTTTGCCGGCGGCTTGTACAGAAATCCCGAGATGGAGCGGTCGTCCCATGACTTCCAGTGAATCAGTTGCGGCTCCGCGAATCCTGAAGTGTTGAGGCCACCGGTCTCGCTCGTGGTCCAACGCTCGATCTTTCCCGACGCAACGTCAAGCGAATAAGCGTCATAGGTGCGGCTGGCGGAGCTGAGCGAGAAACCAACCTCGCGGCTATTCTTGCGCCATTGGATGCCAAATAACACGCCTACTGGGAGCTTGGGCACCGGCACTTCTTTTTTGGTTTTCGTATCGAGGACGTGCAGGACGCTGATGCCGTCTTCGTTGGACACGAACGCAATCCAGTTCCCATCGCTGGAAAGGTCGAACTCATCCACATCCCAATTCAGCGAAGGACTCAACACGGCGGTCTTGCGGCTGGCGAGGTCGAGATAAACGAGCCGCTGAAACTCGGAGTCCTGATCGCTGGTAAAGTAGACGCCCTTCCCATCCTTGGCGAAGTGGGCATTGCTGTAGGCCACGGTGTCTCCGCCGGTTTTCGGCGTGAGTAATTCTTTCTTGCCGGAGGATACATCAACCAGCCAGACATAAACCTCCGCGGCGGAGATTCGATTAGTCGCCAACAACTGCTGACCGTCTGGCGACCAGTCAGAAATGTCCCAGCCTCCGCCTTCCATCTGCGCCACCATGCGTGCACTGCCGGGGCCATTGGCGTTCACCACCCAAATGTCGACGTCGTTTCCCGTGCGCTTCGTCGAGCCATAAGCGATGCG
Source organism: uncultured Acidobacteriota bacterium (assembly GCA_963717205.1). GTDB lineage: Bacteria > Acidobacteriota > Terriglobia > Terriglobales > Acidobacteriaceae > Sulfotelmatobacter. Next base: position 56,607 of record CAVQVP010000008.1, read on the forward strand.
GTCTCCCTGATAGGACCAGCGTGGGCTCGTGTTCCGCGACTTGCCATCGGTGAGCAGAGTAATATCGCCGGTCGCGAGATCGTAGCGATACACCTGGAAGAATTCACCTCCGCCGACGTCTTTGAGAAAGAGGAAGGAGTCGCCATTCACCGGCTGGTACGACGCGAAGGCGATTCGGTCAGGGAAAAACGTGAGCTGAGTGCGCGCACCCCCTGGGAACTTCACTTGATGCACCTGGTTGGTGTCGCCGAAACGGGTTTCGATCAGCATCTCGCGGCGACTTGGGTGCCAACTGTTAAACGCGGCGGTGCGATAGTCGCCGTAGCGGCTGGCGCTTTCGGCCAATGCGACAGGGATCTTCGGAATTCCCTCTGCGACCAGGTTTTCGTTGGGAGTGATCTGATCGCTTTGCGCGAAGGCCGCAGTAGTGGCCGGAATGAGGAAGGCGATGAAGACGAGGAAGACGAGGGACCGGAAAGGAAATTTCATGGATCCTCCAGCACATTTAGGACGTGTTTAGATCGCGACCGTCACCGAGTCGCGGCAGCGCGTGCATCTTAGGCGGTTTGTCGACTTAGAGTCAACGCAACCGTCCTCGCCGGGGCTGAAGCCCGACCGATTCTCAAACGGCTTACGCGGTGCTGAGGTGCCGCTCTTTCAGGGTTGTGCTTGAATTGCGTTGTGCTGGATTGGTGTGTTGCTTCGCCAGTCTGTGAGGCCCAGTGTTTCCCAAAGCGATTTATGCAAGACACCAGAGTTGGAGAACTGAAGGCAGGAAATGAAAAACGGAACTAGAAACCGGAAACTGCGAACTGCTCTCCTACCCGCCGGCCTTCAACTCCGTCAGCACCTGCTTGGCGATTTCCTTTAGTGTCTCAAAAACCCCGCTCCCCTGGAAGGCTACCGCTTCGACGACCGCCTCATTCTTCTTGCGCAGTTCTTTGCTGAGCGATTCCACGGTCAGAATGTTTGGCAGATCACGCTTGTTGAGCTGAAGGACGTAGGGAATCTTATTGAAGTCGTAGCCGTGCTCTTTCAGGTTCGACATCAGGTTGTCGAGAGCTTCCACGTTGGCGTCCATGCGTTGCTCCTGCGAGTCGGCGACGAAGACGATGCCATCGACACCGCGCAGAATCAGCTTGCGGCTGGCATCATAGAACACCTGGCCGGGCACGGTATAAAGATGGATTCGCGTCTTGAAACCCCGCACCGATCCCAAGTCGAGAGGCAGGAAATCGAAGAAAAGTGTGCGTTCGGTTTCAGTAGCAAGCGAAATCATCTTGCCCTTCTGCTGCTCCGCAGTCTTCTGGTAGATCACCTGCAGATTCGTAGTTTTGCCGCCCAGCCCTGCGCCGTAGTATACGATCTTGCAATTAATCTCGCGGGCTGCGAAGTTGATGAAACTCAAGGCTTTCCTCAAAAAGCGCAGGCTGCGCACCATCGCGCGCGCCTCCAGCGCCAAAGATATCCCTATGGGGGCTTCGGGCTTTTATATCACACGCGGCGAATTCAGGCAGGTTACTCAGGTGACCCCCGCCGGGGCAGGGCGGGATACAGGGGACTGCGGACCGGGATGGGAAGTGTTGATTGTTGATTTCTGATTGTTGATTGAAGAGTCTCCGATTAATGGTTCCTATGGGCTTTTCGATCTGCAATCAACAGTTGGCACTCACCGCGCCGCCGGTACTGGATAGTATGCATCCTTAGCTTCAATAACCAGTCCAGGATGATCCACACGCACTTCGATCTCGCGTTTGGCTGATTTGGTTGGCGTTTTTGGCGGTGCTGGAGTGTAACCCAAGGTGTACTGGTTGCGCGCCTCACTCATGGCTTGGGCATACGCGTCCTCGATCGTGTTGCGCGTAAGCTTGGCGTATGGCTGGCCTGCTCCGGTAGCGTAGGTATATTTCGGCAGGATGTTGTCATATCCCTGTTTTGGCAGGTGTAGCCGCTCCAGCCTGTCGTAGAGTGGCAGGGCCGCGCTTGATACTGCGACCGCCCTTACCTGAATTTCATTCGACAGCAGCACCCGGAGGACGTCGCTATAGCTGGCCTTGCTGCCATACTCGCGGCCGTCGCTGATTACGAAGATAATCTTTCTGCGAGTCCGGGCGCGCTTGCGCAGATCGAGCGCGGCCTGAAGAACGGCATCGTTCAGCACGTGTGCTTCCCTCGGAGGTGTATTTACGGGCTGCGTCGGCTGCCCCACCGGAATGCCGTTAATAATGGGTCCCGATTGCATGGGACCGCTCGTAACCGGGACACCGTTGTTACGCCCGCGTTCGGTTTTCATCTGGTTCAGAAGAGCTACGAGTTTCTGTGTGGCTCCCGTGAAATCGCTGACTTGGCTCACGGTGCTGCTATAGGTGTAAAGCGCGACGTCATCGTACGGAGCAAAAGCGCCCACCAGCGCCGAAAACGTCTGGTTCACTTCCTGCACGGCCGCGTCGGGCATGCCCAGATCGAGAACGACGGCGACCGACAGCGCGAAGGGGTCCGCGCTAAAGAAAGTGAGTTTCTGTTTGACCCCGTTCTCGTATACTGCGAAGTCCGTAGAGAGGAGTCCATCAACCGAGCGCCCGTCTTTGTATTTCACGGTCACCGGAACCTGCACAAAGTTGCTGTGAACCACTAACGTGTAAAGCTGATCCTGCGGGTTCGAGCCGGGCTTGTTTGAGGTACCGGGCGGTACGGTTTTTACCGGTGGCATTGGAGGCGGCGCGGACGCGCCCTCGGCGGGTTCGCTGCCGGTTTCGGTTTCGGTCTTGTTAACCGGCTGGTTGCTCCACGGATTTCTCTCGACGGGCTCGGGCTTTTTTTCCGGCGGACGCGCCGGAGGCGGTGGCTCCGGGGTTTCCGACGGCGGTTGCACTGCTGAGGGGGCGTCTGGAACGTCCTGGGGTGACTGAGTTTGGGCGGACTGAGTTTGGGACGACTGCGTCTGGTTGCCAGAGGTCTGCGCCCCGGTTTCCAAAACCCCAAGACGTCCACCAAGTAGGGCCAAAACGAAGACGAGCGCCCATGCGAGCCGGTGCAGCCTACTCCCGCGCTTCTTTTCCCTGGATACCTTTTCAGCGGTCACGAATACCGTCCGTTCCCAATCTTACAATGATTCTAAGAGCCGTCCGTCCCATATGTCTCGAGCGCTACCAGAAAAGATTACCCTCTTCTGCTTGGGATGCCCGAACCTTACGATTTGGTGCATCTAACTCCTGGGATTAGACTAACAAAAACCCTTAGAGGGAATCATCGCATGACAAAGTTGTCAGCTTATGAAAGATTTGTCACGGCATTGGCTGCGCCCGTCCTATTTTTCTTGATCCTCTCCTGCATAGCCTTGTCGGTTGGTGCGCTGCGCGCCGCGGCCCAAGATCCGGGTTCTTCGATTCCGCCAGGCTCCAAGTCTGATGCGCAAAGCCCGGCAGGCCAGAAACCTGCCGATGCCCAAAAACCCGAGGACCAGCAGGGGCCCGCCGAGACTCTGAAAGTAAACGTCAACGTCGTCGGTCTTTTCTTCAATGTGAAAGACAAGCACGGCGCCCTCATCCCCAATCTCACCAAGGACGACTTCCAGGTCTTGGAAGACGGAAAGCCACAGACGATAAAGTATTTCGCCGCAGAAACGAACCTGCCGCTCACCCTCGGCATCCTCATTGATTCGTCGGGCAGCCAGCGCAACGTCCTCGACATGGAGAAACAAGTCGGCGGAGCATTTCTCCGTCAGATTCTTACCGATAAGGACGAAGCGTACGTAATCGACTTCAACGTGGATGCGGAGCTGGTGCAGGACTACACCCGTGACGTCCACCGGCTGCAGGCTGCCCTCAACAAAGTCAAGATTAATACCGGCTACGTGAACCCGGTGCCGGGCGCGGGCAATCCCGTGCCGACCGGCAATCAGGCTGGGACTGTACTCTACGATGCAGTCTATCTATCAGCGCATGACATGCTGGCCAAGGAAGTTGGCCGCAAGGCTATGATCCTTTTGACTGACGGAGAAGATGAAGGCAGCCGGCTCAAAATAAGAGACGCCATTGAAGCGGCTCAGAAGGCTGATGCCATCGTGTATGTGTTGCTGTGCGCCGATCGTGGCTTTTACGGATCGTTTCAGGTGGGTTACTCCGGCGAGGGCGAAATGCGCAAGCTCACCGAGGCAACTGGAGGCCGCGTCATCAATGTAGGCAACAAGTTCGACAAGCTGCGGGAGGCATTTGACCAGATCGCCGCCGAACTGCGCAGCCAGTACAACTTGGGCTACACTCCCACTAACGCAGTACTCGACGGTAGTTATCGTAAGCTGGAACTCAAGAACAAACAGAACTACAAAATCCAGACCCGCGCCGGGTACTACGCCACGCCGAGGGAGCCGCCGCCGCAGTAGCTGCTGATGGCGCGTCTGGAACGCCACTGCTGCCCGGTGACAAAAAGGCCAGCCCTTTTCGAGCTGGCCGCGTGTTTACGAAGATTGTGGCAAATCTCCTGAATTCTCCCGAGCTAAGGTTGAATCTATTTCTTGTCTCGACCACGTGCGGCCGGGTGGTTGGGATCTGAACTAATTTCTCCGCGCATGGCTATTTATTACAAGCAGGTACCCCAGAACCGCTGTGAGCTTGCTGGTTGCCGAACGTTAGCTTCGTGGTGCCAAAGCTGAGCACAGGCAAGTGGTCGGGGTCCAATATGATCATGGACTCCGTGTCGTCTGTGCCGGGCTCGCCTTGATCAGTAAAGTCGAACGAGATGGAGGCGCCATCTACACCGTCTAGGCTTCCCGTCCCCGCACCGATAAACTCGTTGAACCCTGCCGAGGGCGGATGAGGAGACAGAAGGTTGTGGTTGCATTCACAATGGCCCAGCGTGAGATTTTTCATGTGGAACTGGTGGCCCGGCCAGTTTATCTCGAGGTTGTTGGGCCCTGGTCCGGCGGGATTGCTATCGGACCCGCAGTGGATCTCGAAACCGTGCGTCACTCGGAATGTATCGGTCCCACCATTTGCGTTCACTTCCATGTTATCCGGCGTGACGAACACGCTGCCACCACCAGTCATCCTGCCCGGAAACACCCACGCCCAACACAGGACAGAGATACCAACGAGCAGGACAACGAGTCCTGCGCCTTTTAGCACACTCTTGTTCATTGTGTTTTCTCCTTTCGCATAATGCAATACGAACTGGATCTAGCGCGCTGCGTTCGGGGAGAGCCTTGGAATGAGGTCCCGAAAACAAGTCAGATTACCTTCCTTTCCGGGCCTTCTTTTCAGCTCCCCGACCTTCCAAACGCGGCGTCCACTCTACACCCGTTTCCGCCGGTCGCGATAGTGTGAAAGAACTTGCATCTGAAATGCCCGCTGTGTACCGCTGCCACAATAGCGTTGCCTCTGGCGCAAACCCGCCTTTGTTTGGCTTGTCTCTGAAATTCGCCGGATCCCCTATCGCTTGGCGCGAAAAAGATTTAGCCTGTATGACGCTGTCTTTATCTGGTTGGATTAACCGGAGGTGCGCTGTGCCATCCCAAAATCTTTCTCCTTTCTCTCGCCGCTCGTTTCTGCAACTCTCAGCCGCAGCGACCGCCTTTTACATGGTCACCGAGCCAATGCTCGCCGCTGCTGCGGCGCACAGACCATTCACCACGGATGGCGTGTTCATCGACTCGAACGAGAATCCGCTTGGCCCAGGCCAATCGGCGCGGGATGCCATGTCCGCCATCATTCCCCAAGGCGGACGCTACTGCGATAATCTCACCGACGACCTGGTTCACACCTTCTCGCAACTCGAAGGCCTCAAACCGGATTGGGTGCACGCTTTTCCCGGTTCAACCCCGCCACTGCACTTCGGGGTTGTCGCCTTCACGTCGCCGCAGAAGAGCTACGTCACTGCCGATCCCGGGTATGAAGCTGGAATGCATGCTGCAGCGGCAGCGCAGGCTCGCGTAGTCAAAGTTCCTCTTACCAGAACCTACGCTCATGACGTCAAGGCCATGATCGCCGCCGCGCCGGACGCCGGATTGTTCTACATTTGCTCGCCCAACAATCCCACCGGAACCCTCACGCCGCACATCGATGTCGAGTACCTGGTTGAAAACAAACCCAAGGGTTCGGTCGTGATGGTTGATGAAGCTTACATCCATTTCTGCGATGCTCCTTCGACTCTCGATTTCGTTAAGGCCGGCAAGGATGTCGTTGTGCTTCGCACGTTCTCCAAAACTTACGGCATGGCCGGGCTGCGCTGCGGATTCGCGATCGCCCGCCCGGATTTGCTCGAAAAAGTCACGAATGCCGCGGGCTGGAACTTCATGCCCATCACCGCCGTTGTTTCCGCCACGGCAAGCCTCAAAGACATACACCTCGTTCCCGAGCGCAAACGCATAAACGCAACCATCCGGCAGGAAGCTTTTCAGTGGCTCGACCGCAACGGCTACTCTTACATCCCCTCGGAGTCGAACTGCTTTTTGCTCGACACCAAACGCCCGGCCAAACAGGTGATCGACGCCATGGCCCAGCAAAATGTTTTCATCGGCCGCGTCTGGCCCGTCCTGCCCAACTGCACCCGCATAACAGTTGGTACCCATGAAGAAATGGAGAAATTCCAAGCGGCGCTGCAGAAAGTGATGCGCGGCACCGTTGCTTTTTCGATGCAGCCAGAAACTCCCGCCAGGAATCTGCGATGGCACTCCCGTTTGCTGTCGTGAGATGTCTGCCGCACGCATTGGCGGGCAGAGCCTGCCCTGAGTTTGCTGAGGGAGCGCTCCCTTTCACACAATCTCATCAAAACTTGAATTGCACATCTAACTGCATGCGGCGGGGTGGTTGAGCGGCGACTGGCTGACCGAATAGCGGCGACGAGATTGTTCCGATGTAGGTGAGGTAATTGGGATGGTTGAGGACATTGAAAGAATTTAGCGCCACGGACAAGACTCTGTTTTCTTTCTTGCGCTTCGAGAGCGGGAAGTCGTGAGAAAGATTCAGATCGAGATTAATGGTACCGGGACCATTCATGGTATTGCGGCTGACGCTGGGGGGACGATCGTTGATGATGCCGTCGTGGTTGTTGTCGGCGCCGGTAGTAATGTCGACGGGCTTGCCGGAATAGAGCGAGAGGGAGGCGCCAACGGTGAAGAAACGAGTCGGCTGGCTGGAAGCGAGCAAATCGAACTTATGGAGACGGTCATTGTCGGAGCGTCCCCAGTCGGCGCCGGGATTGTAGCTATTGGCAGGAAAGAACGTGATGCCGCTGGTGTTGTTGTAGGTGCGGCTGAGCGTGTATTGAATTTGTCCGGCAAAATATTTGCTAGGCTTGCCGCGGAAAGTGAGTTCGAGCGCGTTGCCTTTGAGATATCCCTCAGACTGAATCTGGCGAGTCTGGCCGAGATTTGGGTCCGGCGCCACGTAATTTCCCCTTACAAGCACCGGGGCGTTGGCGTCGATGGAGCGGAAAACATTAATGCCGCGATTGCCGATGTAGACCGCGCTGAACGTACTTTTCGCAGTGACTTGGCGATCGACTCCGATGCTGAATTGGAGGGCGTAAGGGATACGGGCGTGTGAATCGAGCGTGACCACGCTGGTGGGTACCTCGGCTAGGACTGCAGGACTAATGGGATAGGAAGCCAAAGGTAGATCGACGATGAAGCGCAGCAGGTTCACACCGTTGAAGTGAAGGAGATCGCCGATGGGGCTCGGGCCGGTGCGATCGTAGAAAACGCCGGCGCCTCCACGAATGACTGTCCTGCTGTCGGCGGTGGGAGCGTAGGCGAAGCTGAGGCGCGGAGCGAAGTTATGGGGCTCGTCGTGAAAATAATTCTGCCAGTAGTAGCGAACGCCGACGTAAACAGAAAAATTCGGCTTCACACGGATGTTGTCTTCAAAAAATCCTGAAATAACTTTCTCCAAAAAGACAACATGCCCCTGCCCTGTTTGGAGCAGATAGGTCGTTGGAATGGCGGCAGTGAAATCGGCGCTGCTGGCGAATGTATAAGTGCCGGCACGATTGGTGAAATCGTCGAGGCCTCGGCGGCTGATATCTGGGATGTCGATCCCGAAGCTGAGTTGATTCCTGCCGTTCGCGTAGGTCGCGAAGTCGGTGCCGTCAAAGTGATATTCGGTGCGGCGCGAATCGGCTTGCGCGCCGCCGGCGGTGAAGAGTCCGGATATGGCGAGTTGAGGAGCGGCATCGATACTCGAAACAGAATTGTCGAAGTGGCCGACGAGGAATCTTATCTGGTTCAGCCAGTGCGGTGAAAACTGGTGAAGATCACTCACGTTGATCTCGTGTTCAAGAAAATGCGTGTCAATCCCGGCGCTCGAAAGTGTTGTCCCGCCAACGTTCTGATTTTCCACCGATCGATGTTCGTACGAGTATCCGATCCAGAACTGATCGCCATTGGAGAAGTCGTGAAAGATGCGTCCAGAACCAAAGAAATGATGCGTAGGATTGGCGACCGTCTGAGGGATCGTACCGAAGCCGAGTGCTTCCGCCGAAGCCAGAGCCGTAGGATCGACGACCGCCTGCTGGTCCAACAAGTCTTCATCGAGCGCCAATAGGAAGCTGCTGTGCTTGCTGTGACCTATCGGTCCGGTGACAGACCCTTCGTAATATTGGCGGCGCTCGGGAGGCTTAACCAGAGCGAATGCGTTGGTCGCATCGAAGACTGAATCGCGAAACAGGAAATTTAACGAGCCATGATAATTCGCCGTACCACTCTTGGTAACGATTTCCAGACGAGCGCGGCCGGGACGCGAGAAGCGCGAGGAGTAAGGATTGTTGTTTATTTTTACTTCCTGCACGGCGGAGGGAGTGACCCCGGGTCCATTAGCCTCGATGCCGTTGACCACCAGCGTGACGCCGTTAGTTCCTGTGGCATTGTCGTCGAGAAAGCGCGACATTGTGGTGATGTAATCCTGATCGAAGACCGGGACGCGGTCCAGCGCGTTGCGGTCGATGGTATTTGCATTTTGATTGGCAGAATTCTCAGTGCTGACGAGCGGAACGGAATCTCCGGTGGCAACAGTGACGCTTTGGTTGAGGACTGCGATCTGCATCACAACGCGAATGGGAGACTGACGTTTTGCGCCCAGGTTTACGCTGATGCGGGTCTCGCGGAAACCCTCCGCCTGAAAGTCCAGCGTGTAATTACCAGGTGCGACGTGATCGATGCGAAAGGAGCCGGAGCTGTCTGTCGCCGTCTGCGCCACTAATTTGTCGCCCGAGCTGAGCAGCGACAACTGCGCATTGGCGATCGCGGCTCCCGAGGGATCGAATACGGTTCCGGATATGGCCCGAGAAGACGGGGTGGAATATTGATCCTCGGTAAGACTTCTGGATGATGCGTGAGCAGAGTGGTCGAGAGTTTGGGCATGGAGTGCCAAGGACGAATGAGCCACCGTGGCGGCGACCATGCACGACAGCGATATCCATAAGACGTCGTATCTCACTCAAGGGCCTTGGACAAGATGCTACCAGCGCGGCTTTTGCGGATTTAACGCCCGCGCGGGACAAATACGATCAATAGCACAGCCACATGAAGCATTTCTGAAAGATCACTCCGGGCCGGCGATTTCGTCCAGGCCGCTGACCAGCATGCTACGATGCTCCGAGAGGCCGTATGCCTTTTGTGGATACTCGCAATCTCAACGTCATTGAGCGTCTGCCCGGCTGGCATGGACGCTACTTCCATTCAGCGAACATGACATTCGCGCACTATGACTTCACTCGCGGAGCGTCGATCCACGAGCACTTCCATCCTGAAGAAGAAGTGTATGAAGTGATCGACGGCGAACTCGAGGTGACCATCGAAGGCGTAGTGGAGATCGCGCGACAGGGCGTGGTCGCGATCGTGCCGGCTAATGCTCGTCATTCGATCAAGGCCCTTACAGATGGCCGGGCCATTATCGTGGACCATCCGCCGCGGCGCGATTTCGTGTAGACGCCGCGGATTCGGCAGATACTTACTCCACTGCCTCTTCCCACTCCACCGTTCGCCGCTCCCGGCTGCTCTTGTGGGCCAGCATCACCGCCCGCATGGTGCGCAGTGCCTGTTGCGGCGTCACCGTCGGCGCCGCTTTCTTTTCAATCGCATCCCGCACATTGGCGTAGAAGTCGCGATAATCGCCGCGTTCCGTTTTCACTTTCACGCTGGGCTCGCCCACCAGGCTCAATGTCCCCCACAATTCTTCCGCTTCTACTCCCCAGTCCGCGCCCCAATCGGTACCGTGCGGAGAATTCTCTCCACGCAACCGCGCCTCCTGCGGGTCCATTCCATATTTCACGAACGATCCCTTGGTTCCATGAATCAGAAAGTGCGGTCCAGGCGCAAAGGCGATGATGCGTGCCCGCCCCATGGCCCGCAACCCGGGATACTCCAGGCAAACATCGAACGAATCATCCACCTGCGACGTTTCCCGCTCGCAGAACGCGGACGCAGTAACGGCCTCCGGCTCGCCAAACAAGACCAAGGCCTGATCGAGCACATGCGGGCCCAGGTCAAACAGAACGCCTGCCCCGGGATGGTCTGCACGCTCCCGCCACGCATTCGCTTTCGGCTCAAGCCGAAACCGATCGAATCGGCACTCATACTCCACAACCGTCCCAAGTCTGTCCGACTCGATAATCTTCTTCACAGTTTGAAAATCGCCGTCCCATCGACGATCCTGGTAAACGGTGATCAAGCGCCCCCGCTCGGACGCAAGCTGTACCAATTTCTCGGATTCAGCGAGCGTCGGCGCAAACGGCTTGTCTACCACAACGTCGCGGCCCGCCAACAGGCATGCCTGCGCCAGATCAAAGTGCGAATCGTTGGGGGTCGCGATCACGCAGAGTTGGACGGTCTTATCCGTCAGCAATTCTTCGAGCGTTCGCACGACCCGCACATCAGGATATTTCTCCCGCGCCCGCGTTCCCCTGCGCTCCAGGATGGAAGCCAATTCCATCCCCGAGACGCCGCGGATCACAGGCGCGTGAAACGCCTGCCCCGCCAATCCAAATCCAATCAACCCCACTCGCACCATGCGGGCTCCTTAGTCTGTAGTCTGTACCTACTAGTAACGTTTTCGGGATTTACAGTTTTCTGCCGATATCGCCTTTTTGCCGCCCGCCATATAAACGTTGAGTAGCTTGGCGGAAGATTTGAGTTTGAATAATTCCTGGAGGTGGTAATGAGATTCGGACCCTTCCTTGTGATTGCTCTGATGCTGCTGATTATGTGGGCTGGTGGCTTCTTGATGTTCCATGTGGCCAGCGGACTGATTCACCTGTTGCTTTTGTTCGCAGTCATTTCCTTTGTGGCGCATCTCTTGATGGGCGCCAGAACGGCATAGAGTGTCGAGCCGCGTTCGCCGGGGGACTAACCGGCCCCATCGCCGGCGCGCGGGCTCGACAGGGGTTCAAGAAACTGTTGCGGGACCAGAACCCTCGGGACAGTCTAATGGGCTGTTGCCGAGGGTTTTCTGCGCTGGGTGCTGATTGCTTTTCGGTCCTTCACTCGGCGCACGAACTTCAGCCCTGACCATACTTCTGTCACGGCACATACTTTCACGTCCACTAGGCCGGCGTCGAGACCGATTCCGCGCACCACGTTTTCGTCCACGTCCGTTGCTACTCCTGAACTCTTCTTTGGCCAACTGACCCAAAGCATTCCTGCGGGGGCGAGCAATTTTGAGATCCGCGAGAACTCACTGGTCAATTGCGATCGAGACTTGGTAAAGATCATCGCGAAATCGAGGGTGCTTCGCCGCTGCGGCTCTGCGAGGTCGCATCCCGCCAACGACTCGCGCAACTCCGCACGCACGTCCGGCGGAGCATTCGCCAGCTGCACGCGAAACCCCTCCTTGATTCCCAATTTCTTCGGAAGTGGCGTCCCCGAATATCCTGGCATGAACTTGCTCGTGAAGAGGAGCGATCTTAACTGATCAAAAGGCGAAACCCGTAAGCCGCAAGTCGGAAGCCGGTTTGCCTACTGCGAAGTCGGTGCGAAATATCCGCGCCTGGCTCTCACCCGGAAGGTCTTCCTGTCATTGGCTACAATCTCGATCGTGCGAAAGTGACCGTCTGCCTTGAAGTCCGCCGGCTTGTATGAAACGGCATACTGGCTACGCAGTTCGTCTTGAATTTCGGCAAACGCATTGGCTACATCGCGAATTTGAAAGGGAAAAAACGCCCGCCCTCCGGTCGCATCCGCGATCCTTTCCAGCACCTTATCGCCGGGTCCGTGGCTGCCTGTCACATTCGTGCTGATCGTGTAAACGATCACGTCGGCCCGCTGTGCCATCTCAATCGCTTCTTCGCGAGTGACGTGGCTTAGATTGTCCTCGCCGTCGCTCAGCAAGATGATGGCCCGCCGTGTTGGCCCTGATTGCGCTTTCTTGAGCAGCTTGTCGCGGCACGCGTAGTAAAGCGCGTCATACAATGCAGTACCACCACCCGGCCGCAACTCGCGCACGCCGTGCCCCAGCTTCTGGGTATCGTCGGTAAAATCCTGGGTAACTTCCGGAGTGGCATCGAAGCCAACGACCATCGCCTGATCGTAGCTTCGCCGCACCGTTTGATTCAGGAATTCAATCGCCGACTCCTGCTCAAACTTGAAGCGGTCGCGCACTGAATTGCTGGCATCGATCAGCAAGCCCACCTGCAGCGGCAAATTCGCCTCTGCGCGAAAGCTCCGGATCTCAACCGCGGGCTTGCGATCATCGACGATGTGGAAATCGTTTTGCTTCAAATCAGTCACGCGTTTGCCGTGCTTGTCGGTGACCGTGAAGACCACATTCACTTCGTTGATGCCAACTTTAATTCGTGGGACATCACCGGATTCGGAGGCTGGATCGTCGGAATTCTTCTTTAAGGAACTCTGCGGCGCGGTCTGCTGCGTTTCTGCCGGTGCCGTCACGGATGGACTAGACGATGACTGCGCCGGGGATTGCGGCGACGATTGCGGCGACGATTGGGGCGAGGACTGCGCCGCCGGGGCAGTTTCTGCCTGTGCGACGGCGGTCTTGGGCAATGATGCCACAACCAGCACAATCGCCCCGCACACGACTGAAATTCCGGAAAAGATGTTTCTACCGCGAAAGCCCCTCATTTGGTGTTTATTATATCCGCAATGGCACAGCCTGGCGGCCCTGAGTTCTGTCAGACCTTGAATGTGGGGCTAGGCGCCCCCGGCTGTCCAGTCGAGCGCAGTTCGATGGCTGTCACCTAATCCTCCTCCACATTTCTCAGGAACTCTCTCAACTCCCCCGGCAATTCGCTCTTCAGAGCGATCATCTCGCCGGTTCGCGGATGGCGAAATTCCAGTGCGGCGGAGTGCAGAAAATTTCGCGGCAAACTGATCGCAGCCGATTTGCCGCGTGCCTGTCTTGGGGCGCCATACATCGTATCGCCCACGACGGGATTTCCCATCGCCGCCACGTGCACCCGGATCTGGTGCGTGCGGCCGGTATCGATCGTTACATCGAGCAGCGTAAATTTTCCAAACTCCGTATCGAGACGCCGGACGACGCGATAGTGCGTTACCGCCACGCGCCCGCCATCAAGCCGCGTCGTCATCCGCGTGCGCCGGACGCGGTCGCGGCTGATGCCCTGCGAGATCGTTCCAGAATCTTTTTTCACCCAGCCATGGACCAGAGCCACGTATTTCTTTTTCACTTCGCGCGCGGCAAACTGCGCGCTCAGCTTGCGATGCGCCTCGTCATTTCTTGCGACCACAATTAAGCCACTGGTCTCTTTATCCAAACGATGCACAATCCCCGGCCGCAAGTCGCCGCCCGCGCTCGACAAGCTTTCTAGATGATGGAGCAGCGCATTCACAAGCGTCCCGCGATTGCGCGCATCGTCGGTGGCTCCTGCTCCGGCGTGGACCATCATTCCCGCAGGTTTGTTGACGACCGCGAGATCGTCGTCTTCGTAAACGATTTCGAGGGGAATATCTTCGGCGACGGCCTTGAGCGGCGGCCTCTGCACATCCCCCAAAACTTTAACGATCTCGCCGCCGCGCAGCTTCAGAGAAGCCTTGGCCGCCGTGTCGTTCACTAAGACTTTTGTTTCGGAAATAAGCTGCTGCACGCGTGCACGGCTGACGTGGCCCAGGCGCGCGGCGAGGAACTGGTCGAGACGCTTGCCCACATCGTCCGGTGCGACGGAAATAACAATGGGAAAACCTTCGAGCACCGATGGAGGATAGCAGAGTATCTGGAAAGAGCGCGGAAAGAGAACGCGGGGAATTTAGCGCTTGCTAAGTGCAGCCTAATGCGTATCCTATGCTGTTCGTACAATCAGAACCACGACACAGCGGTTTCTCCGAGGCACATCCGATGGCTTCGATTTCCGATGCTTTGGTAACGCAATTGTTGAAGGGGCGGCATATCGCTTCCCTGGCTACTGAAAGTGCGGACGGTTCCATCCACATAGTTGCGGTGTGGTACTGGTTCGATGGGGAGCGAGTTTTTGTCGCCACCTCCTCGCGCAGCCGGAAAGCGCGAAACCTACAAGCCAACCCTAGAGCTTCGCTGATGATCGATTCCCGCGACGTGGTGGCATCGTGCGGGGTGAGCCTGGCGGGGACGGCGCAGATTCTGACAGGCGAATTATCGCGAAAAAAGAATCTTGAGATTCACCGCAAATATCTCAGCGAAGCTGCACTGGCAGACCCGAAAGTTGGACCGGTATTTGCCGCATGGGATGATGTAACAATTCAGATCACGCCCGCATCGATCATCTCCTGGGATATGCGGGAAGCGGACCGGCAAGCTTTTGGCGGAGCGATTGGCAGCAATCCCACTTACCTGTTGCCGTTACAGAACTAAGGCGCGGGCCGGGCACTGGACGAAGTGAGTCTTAGCGAATAATCCTCACTCGACCGCATTCCGCGCAATCACTTCCCGATACCACTCTGCACTCAGCTTCGGCGTGCGCGTCTGGGTTTTGAAGTCTACATAGTGAAGGCCGAAGCGCTTGCTGTAACCGTCTGCCCATTCGAAGTTATCCATCAGACTCCATAAAAAATAACCCTTGATCGGATAGCCCTCGGAAGCTGCGCGATGCAGATGCGTCAGATGATTGCGCAGATACATAATCCGGTCGGTGTCCTCAATCCGGCCGTCAGCCGTCACGACATCGTCGGCGGAGCAGCCATTCTCAGTGATGTAGAGCGCGCGTGGCTTCCAAATTTCGCTGACGTTGCGAACCGCCCAGTAAATCACCTCAGGCCCGATATAAAGCCAGTCCGAAGCCATACGCGGATAGGAGGTCTGGCGCTTCTCTACCGTGTAGCCGGACGGTGAGGAGTCGGCGCGCACATACTCGGGGGTGTATACGTTGAGGCCAACGAAATCGAGTGGGCTGCCGATGATTTTCATGTCCCCGGCCTCGACCTTGGGAGCATTCGCGCCTTCGCGTTGCAGATAGCCGTCGGTGTATTTGCCTTCCAGCACCGCTGTCAGGAATTGTGCGTTTTCCTCGCGGGTGGCTTTGCGCGCAGCCTCGACCTGTTCGGAATCCTCGATCACTGGCACGTAGACCAGCGCATTTTCCGCAAGGCCGATCTGCGTGCCCGGTTTCGAATTTGCCCGAATCGCTTGCACTGCCATGCCGTGCGCCAGGATCCCGTGATGGCGAATCTGATTTACCTGGTCGTCAGGCAGTTTCAATCCCGGCGCAAACTTTCCGTCCTTGTAGCCTTTGTCAGTGAAGCAGATGAACTCATTGGTGGTGAAAAAGTGGCCGACGCGATCGGAAAGATGGCGGGAAATAAAACCCGCGTAGTCGCCAAACGCTTTCGAAGTGTCGCGTGACTGCCAGCCTCCGGGCAAAGCCTGCGGCAGGTCCCAGTGGAAGAGCGTGATGTAGGGAGCGATGTTGTTCTTGAGCAGTTCGTCGACTACGCGCTGGTAGTAATCGAGGCCTTTTTCGTTTGGCTTGCCGGTGCCATCGGGAAAGACGCGTGACCACGAAATGGAGAAGCGATAGCATTTCGCGCCCAGGCTCTTCAGTAACTTCGCGTCCTCTTTATAGAGGTGGTAGGAATCATCCGCGACATCGCCGGTTTCGCCCTGAAAGGTTTTGCCCGGCGTGTGTGAAAAGGTATCCCAGACCGAGGGTTTGCGTCCGTCTTCGAGTACAGCACCCTCAATCTGATAGGAAGCGGTGGCGCAACCCCACATGAAATTGGGTGGGAATCGAAGGGCGCCCGGTGTAGGCATTTGCGCCAACGCGATCTTGGGGAACGAAGCGCCGGCAAAGGCTGCTGCTGCGGCGCCAACCAAGGTTTTGCCGAATCGACGGCGTGTGATTTTTCTCATGCGGCAATAAGGTTATCACTAGCACGGAGTCAAGACGAGACTATCTGGGAAATGGATCACTGAAGGTTAATTCAGCTTAGTCGCGGCTCTGAAAGGATTATCGCGTGGCCCCGATCGGCTGAGCTGGCACGTTCTTCGCTCCCGGCCGCAGCCACCAGATCAGGCCGCCGCCGATGACCAACCCAATCGCAATCAACTGAGTCCCTGACATCGCGCCACCGAATACCGATCCTCGACCCGGATCATCGCGCAGGAATTCCAGGAAGAAGCGCGCTACGCCGTAGATAAAGAGGAATGCCCCGAATACTTGGCCATCGAATTTTCTGCGCTTCAACAGCCACATCAGGAAAAAGAAATTGGCGAACTCGACCGCTGCCTCGAACAATTGCGTCGGTTCCAACGGCACGTTCAAAGGAGTGCCGGTAATCTGATTCGCCAGCGGATTTGTAAACGTCACCCCCCAGAAATGGTGCGTCTCTTTGCCATAGCAGCAGCCCGCGGCGAAACACCCGATGCGCCCGATCGCGTGGCCCACAGCCAGTCCGGGCGCGAAAGCGTCGCAGGTTCCGAGAGCCGGCATATGATACTTGCGCACGTACCACCATGCAGCCAGAAACGCCGCAAGCAACCCGCCGGAAAAAACTCCTCCGGCCTGCAGCGTTGTTACCGTGAAAATTTCTGAAGGATGCGCCGAGTAGTAGCTCCACTCATTAATGATGTAGAGCAACTTGGCGCCGATAATTCCGGAGAGCACGACTAGAATTCCAAAGTTCCATGCCTTATCGCCGTCGATCCCGAGGCGCTCGGAGTTGCGCACACTGATCCACAGGCCGAGCAGAACTCCCATGGAAACCAAGAAGCCGTAGGTCGGCAAAAAGAATTTCCCGAAATGCACTAATTGTGGATACACAATTTATTTAGATGCAGGAAACAGGGGATTTGCTATCTCGACCAGTTTAGCAGGGAATTCAGAACTGTTGATGGCCGCGGATACTATCGCAGGCTTTCGCGGACGAGGGCGTCCGCGCCACACAAAAAACATCAAGCCGACCCACTGTGCCGTGTGACGGGCCGAGAATGAACCGTCAGGTAGACGTTGGGAACCCGCCGAGACCCTTTAGGCATCTCCGCATGGCGGAGCATCGCACACCGGATCCTAGTTCGAGTCGAGCCCCCGTTCATTCAGCATTGGTTCAAAAATCGGTTACCGCCATCACCAACCCCGCAGGCCGGCTTTCACTCTGCATGCTAGGAGAAGTTCCCCCGAATTAGCAATAGGGGCAGTGCAAATAGTTGGCAGAGCAGTTGCAACTAAAGTAATCACGCCAGCCCATTCCCGACTTGCGACTTTTGCTTGCGCGCCTATGCAAAAAAAGCTGGAAGAATCTACAATCGAGAGGTCGTGTCTTCCGTATCCAATCGGCCGCCGAGTAGTTTTCTTCGACTTTTGCCAAAGGCTGAACTCCATCTGCATCTCGAGGGCGCGATTGAGCCGGCCACACTGCTTGAACTTCGCGCGCGCCGTGGCGAACGCGTTTCGCTCGCCGAGGTTGACCAAATCTACCGCTATGCCGATTTTTCCGGTTTTCTGCTGGCGTTCAAGAACATCACGGAGCATCTGCGGACGCCGGAAGATTACGAGATCATCACCCATCGGCTGATGCAACATCTGAGAGAAGAAAATGTTCTGCATGCCGAGGTTTATATCGCGGTGGGGGTTTGCCAATGGCGCAAGCAGGATTTTGCTGCCATCTTTGAAGGACTGGATCGCGGTCGCGCGCGTGGTGAGCGCGACTTCGGGATTTCGCTGCTTTGGATTTTCGACGCAGTCCGGCAACTTGGCGCCGAAGCTGCGCAAAAGGTTTTTGAGCTTGCCGTCCGCTACCACGATCGCAGTGTGGTTGGCGTCGGCATTGGCGGCGACGAGCAGAAAGCTCCGCCCGAACTTTTTCGCGACTGCTACGCCTGGGCGGCGGATCATGGCATGCGGCTTACGGCACACGCAGGCGAGACCGGGCCACCGGAATCGGTTTGGGGCGCGCTGAACCTGCATGCCGAGCGCATCGGACATGGGCTGACCGCGTTTCACGATCCTGATCTAGTGGAAGAACTTGCACAGCGGCAGGTCCCGGTGGAAATCTGCCTCACCAGTAACTTGCGCACCGGACTCTGTCCGAATCTGAACGAGCATCCCGCGAAGAGTTACTTCGATCATGGCGTGATGATCACGCTCAACAGCGATGACCCTGCCATGTTCGGCACCACGCTCGCGCGCGAATACCAGCTTGCACAGCAGGCATTCGGATTCACCGATGAGCACCTCCGCGAACTCGCCCGCAATTCATTCGAAGCATCATTCCTGCCAGCGGAAAAGAAGTTGGAGTTCTTGAATCTCTTCGACGCCGCAGCCGCGCGATAACTGCCAGCTTCCGATTTCTAGTTTCCGATCGTGGATTGTGGACTGAAACACTCTTGCCCTCAAATCAAGGCTCAGCGTAGCCTTTTCTGAGAACTGAGAACTGAGAACTGAGAACTGAATGGCCCTCCACATCGGCATCGTCGCCTGCAGCACCGAGGGAGCTGCGCTCTGCTACCGTAGCATCTCGCTCGAAGGCGCGCAGATCCTTGGCAAGCATGATCATCCCGAAGTTTCACTTCACTCGTACTCGCTGGCGAAATACATGCAGTGCGTTTATGCGAGTGATTGGGCGGGCGTGGCTGCGCTCATGCTCTCTTCGGCGGAAAAGCTGGCTCGTGCTGGCGCCGATTTCCTCATTTGTCCCGACAACACGATCCACCAGGCTTTTGATTTAGTCGAGCACCGATCGCCACGTCCCTGGCTGCATATCGCAAGAGAAGTCGCGAAAGAGGCGCAGCGCCGCCAATTCAGGCATCTCGCAGTGCTCGGCACGCGCTACCTGATGGAGGGCCCGGTCTACCGCGAAGCGCTGAAAGCTGCTGGCATCGAGCATCGCGTTCCCAGAGCCGAGCAGCGCGAACGCATCGACCAGATCATCATGGACGAACTGGTCAACGCTCAATTCCTGCCGCGCTCGCTTGCGTACTACGTGGAGGTAATCCGCTCGTTGAAGGATGAGGGTTGCGATGCCGTTGTACTTGGCTGCACTGAAATTCCGCTCCTGGTAACGCCAGAGTCTTCACCGCTGCCCACATTGGATTCCACGTGGTTGCTGGCGAGAGCAGCGGTGCGCAAGGCGGTAGAAGGTTAGCGGCAGCAAGAGACGGAGCAGTCGCTATCCCCGACGATTACAATGGCAGTTCGCCCCGCAAAATTCGCCAAACGCTGTCGCATGGCTGCACTTAATATGGCATCCATGCTGTAATAGTAGTTAGCTAATTTCATGCCTTTAGTTCTTACAACCTTGCGCCGCCGCGCCAAAGCCCTGCACCGCAACCTTCGAGGAGCGGCCATGTCTGCTCGCGCGCTGGCTTCGAGCGATCATCCCCTGCTGGCGCACATTATTCCCGTGCGGCGTTGCAATCTGAGTTGCACATACTGCAATGAGTTTGACGATTTTTCGAAGCCGGTGCCGACCGAAGAAATGTTTCGGCGCATTGACAAGCTCGGCGAGCTGGGGACGGCAGTGGTCACGATTTCCGGCGGTGAGCCGCTGCTGCATCCCGAACTGGATGATGTAATCCGCCGCATCCGCTCGAACGGCATGATCGCCGGATTGATCACCAACGGATATTTCCTGGTTCCCGACCGGATTCAACGCCTGAACCACGCCGGCCTCGAGTGGCTGCAGATCTCCATTGACAACGTGAATCCCGATGAAGTGTCGAAGAAGAGCCTAAAGGTTCTCGACAAGAAGTTGCAATTCCTCGCCGAGTATGCCGAGTTTCATGTGAATATTAATTCCGTGGTGGGCGGCGGCATTTCAA
The DNA here is from genome assembly GCA_963717205.1 of uncultured Acidobacteriota bacterium. Taxonomy (GTDB): domain Bacteria; phylum Acidobacteriota; class Terriglobia; order Terriglobales; family Acidobacteriaceae; genus Sulfotelmatobacter. The sequence continues at coordinate 76,796 of CAVQVP010000008.1, forward strand.
ATCCGCAGGATGCGTTGACCATCGGCACGCGGGCCATCGAACTCGGATTCAGTTCCACCGTCGGAATCATTCACGATGGCAGCGGCCAATTGCAGCCGCTGGGGGGGGAAGAGCGCCGCATCTATCATGAGATGAAGTCGATGGAGAAGCGCAGTTTCACGCGCATCAACGCCTTCCAGGACAACATTGCGCAAGGCCTGCCCAACGATTGGCGATGCCGCGCCGGTGCGCGCTATCTTTACATTTGCGAAGACGGTTTGGTGCATTACTGTTCGCAGCAGCGCGGCTACCCCGGAGTGCCGCTGGCGACCTACACGCGCGACGATATGCGCCGTGAATACCTCACGGAGAAAGGTTGCGCACCGAATTGCACGGTTTCATGCGTCCACCAGGTTTCGATCTTCGATGGATGGCGCGCACCGCAGCATCCTGCGGCCTCGCTTTCATCCGCTACCGGTCTCGTACAAATTAAATAAGATTTGAAAGGGCGCGGCTTAAGCCGCGCCACCCCCGGTCCCCTTTTAACGAGGGCTTTAGCCCACGGCTACTTTTTCGGCTGCGCCGAGGGCGGCAAAATTCCATTCAGTCGCAGATATTGGGCGGCGGCAGCGTAGTGGTCGGCCCATCCGCTGGCCAAGATCAGTGCGGCCATGGCCCGTGGCGCTTGTCGCCCGCCGAAAAGCTCGATATTGTCTCCAAGCTTGGAGTCGTCCATTTTGCCCAGAGCTTCTGCGCAAAAATCATAAGAAGCCGTAGCTTCGCCTACCAGCTTATCCTTGCCATCGGTTTCCTTCGCCTCTTCGACCTTCGGCTCGGCCACATCAGCCGCTTTGGCGCAAAAGGAGTTGTTGAAGCCGATGATATGAACTGCCAGGTGCGCAAAGGTCATCTGGTCGGAGGTGGGCTTGTAGTCGAACTTATCCGCAGACATGGCGCTGAGGGCGCCCAAAGTATTGTTTCTAGAACGCTGCAACAATGTGCGTAGGGAGCTGGCGACCGGATCTTTGGTGGGGGTCGCGTGGGTGGCTGGCGATGAGCCTGCCGTTTGCGCCTGTGCCAAGCAGGAAGCCGTGCAGGCCAACGAAACAAAAAGTGCAAGTGTGTGTTTCACAAATACCCTCCTAAGCCGCCAGGCCTTAACTGACGGTCCGATAATAAGCCATTCAAAGTTTACTCATACTTAGGACGCTCTTGGGCCTCGAACGTAACTATTTGGCCCATGCTGCAATGAAGAGCCGGAAACTGAGAACAAGATGCGAAGAATTCTAGCTGGGAGGCGGCGGCGAGACAAGGGCCTGCACGTTAAGATCGACCTATGCAGAACGTGACGCCTCTCGCGCTTGTGGCGTTTGGGTTGGAACTGGCTCCGGCGGTGCTGTTCGGCTGTATCGCGGAGCGGGTTGCCCGAGTTGTGGGGCGTTGGCCTGCGACGGTGCGCGTGTGTGTCCCTGCTTTACTCGTCGCACCTTATTTATTGATTTCGATTTCGCAGCACCTGTTTCGCTGGACGTGGTTTGCACTCTATGCAGCGTTGCCCGTTGCGATTGCGTGGCTGCTAATGAGAGCGGCAGAGACCGATCCCGAGCAGCGAGGAGATTGGCGCGACTGGTTCATTCTGTTGGTGCTGGGGCTGGCTGTCGACTTGCGCTGGTTCGACAGCGCATGGCCAAACGGGTTACGAGCTCTGAATGAACTGTTTCTGGTGGATGCAGGCCTATACGGATTTCTGGCGATCCGGCGGTTGAGCGGAACTGGTTACGATTTCCATTTGCAATGGAGCGACTGGAAAACTGGCTTGCGGGAACTCATTTTTTATGCGCCGATCGTCATCGTGCTGGGGCTGGCGCTCGGCTTCATCCATCCACATCGCAACCTGCAAGGAGTTGGCGGCGCCCTCTTGCGCTGGGTCGGGATATTTTTCTTTACCGCCGTGCCCGAGGAACTTTTCTTTCGCGCCTGGGTGCAGAACTTGCTGGAGCGGCGCGTGGGATGCCGGGCAGCTCTAGTAATCGCATCGGTGCTGTTTGGGCTCTCGCATTTCAACAAACGGTCCGCACATTTCAACTGGCCCTATGTGCTGCTGGCGACCATTGCGGGGATTTTCTACGGGCGCGCGTGGCGCGAGCAGCGGCGTGTGCCTGCGTCGACGATTACCCATGCCAGCGTGGATTGGATTTGGGGGATCTGGTTTTAAGTTGTGCCACCTGATGCAACAGACCTGCCATGTGCAAATTACTTCATCTTGATATTTTGTCCGCCCTGAGAGAGACTTTTGGTGCCGCCGAGGCTATCGCCCTCGACCGCCGCTGACCTCCGCCCCACTCTCACCGTCTAAAAGGAGCTACGCCCATGAAAGACATGAAGCTCGCCGCCCGCGGACTATCGCACAGTATTGGTGCGGTCCTTGCGTTTGCAATGATCACAGCAGGCACGCCACTCCACGCCACGAACAAAGTGATTCATGAGTTCAACGGCACCAAAGGGGGAAACCCTGTTGCCCAGTTGGTTCTCGACTCGTCCGGCAATATTTACGGAACTGCCCAGACCGGCGGGCAGGTCAAGTGCACCACCGACTGTGGCGTAGTGTTCGAACTGAGTAAAGCGCCGACCGGTGGATGGGCTGAGACTGTCCTGCATTCCTTCCGGGGAGGGAAGACCGATGGCGGAAGTCCTCAGGCGGGTGTGGTCATCGACGGCGCGGGGAATATCTATGGCACGACCTCCGGTGGCGGAGGCACGGGTTGCGGCAACGGTTGCGGAACCGTCTATGAACTGTCGCCGACCTTAACGGGGGGCTGGACATACTCGGTCATATACTCCTTTACCGGCGGCGCGGACGGTGCCGAGCCTCTGAGCCAGTTGGTCTTGGATTCCTCCAACAATCTTTACGGCACAACTCTGGACGGCGGCAGTCATGGCTTCGGAGGAGTGTTCGAACTCTCGCACTCGTCTGGGGCGTGGGTAGAAACTGTGCTGTATAGCTTCACCGGCGGTACCGACGGGGCGAATCCATATGCTGGGGTTATTTTCGACAACTCCGGCAATCTCTACGGCACGACTTGGAAGGGCGGGTACACGGTCGGAATCTGCGAAACCCAGGGCTGCGGCATCGTGTTCGAGCTCTCGGAATCATCTGGTGTGTGGACTGAGACAGTGCTCTACACTTTCCTCGGCGGCACCGACGGTGCCTACTCCCAGGCAGGCTTGATCCGTGACTCCCACGACAACCTTTATGGTGTGACGGGAACTGGAGGGGTTTCCGGCGGCTGCGGTGGCGAAGGCTGCGGCGTCGTGTTCGAACTCTCGAACTCGTCCGGCGCTTGGACCGAAACCGTGCTTAAGACCTTTCAGCCCGGCAGCAGCGGTTTTGGCGCCTATGGAGGAGCTAACCCCTATGCCGCAGTGACGCTGGACACACTCGGCAATCTTTATGGCGCCACCCACAACGGCGGCAAAGATGGGGTGGGAGTTGTATTCGAGCTTTCTCCTTCCGCTGGAAGCTGGACCGAGAAAGTGCTCGATTCTTTCTCTGGTGCAAATGGCGAACTCCCCCAATCCGGCGTGACGCTGGACGGCTCCGGCGACGTGTTCGGCGCGACTGCATACGGAGGCCTGGGGTCTTGCCACGGAAGCTGCGGCGTCATTTACGAAATCACGCCGTAACCTTTTTTAGGCTGCCACGCATTCTCACGGACCCGGCCGCGTCCCGTGGTAGAGCAAATATCCCAAGCCCACGCGCAGGTGATGATGCATCGCGTCCGGAACGCAGATGGCGAAGCAGAGGCCGAGCAATCCTTGTGCCAGGCCGAGTGCCCAGAGAGTGCGATAGCGACGGAAGAGTGCGCATGAAATTATTCCCCACACCAACGTTGCCATGGTGAGCACGAGGTTGGGCAGATGTGCCGCGGCGAAGAGCACGCCCGCAAGAGCTACAGCCAAGGCTTCATTCGAAACCAGGCGCAGCAGGCGGTCCATGAAATAGTCCTGCAGAAGAAATTGCTGATAGATCGTCCAGAGAACGTACCCGGAGATATGCGCGAAGTCTCCTTTGTATAGAGGATGCAGTGTGCCGATTTTCGCGGCGACGAAAATGCTTACGAGGGCGAGTGCGATTGCAGCGGGCAAAATCCACAATGACGGGAGCAGGCCATGCCAACCAAGGCCAAGTTCATCCCTGCTTTGGCGGCGCGCAAGCACCACAGCCAGAGTCAACACGAGCGCGAGGGGAGAGAGAATGCGCTGCAGGTGCTCGGGCGTCCAGATGACGGCGACGATCGTTCCGTAGCCGAGGATCAGTTCGACTAGATCGCGGGCGCGGCTGGGTTCGACGCGAGACATCTGAAAAGTATGGCACAGCGAGTTGTGGAGGCTGAGTTGAAGGCAGCCGAGCTGCGCTCGGCGGACAGCCGGGGGCGGCTGTCCCCACAAAAACCCTTCACAGCGCCACATCAACTTAAACTACGACCTCCGGCGTGGCTTCGAGCAAGCTGCGCGTGTAGGGATGCTGGGGCTGTGAGGTGATTTGTTCGCTCGATCCCACTTCCACAATTTTTCCGCGATACATCACGGCGATGCGAGTTGAGAGATAACGCACGACGGGCATCGAGTGCGAAATGAAAAGATAGGTCAGGCCGAAATCGCGCTGGAGTTGCGCCAGCAGGTTGACGATTTGCGCGCCTACGCTGACATCAAGGGCGGAGACCGGTTCGTCGGCCACGATGAATTTGGGACGCAGCGCCAAAGCGCGGGCGATGCCAATGCGCTGGCGTTGTCCTCCACTGAATTCGTGGGGAAAGCGCGGCAGGATGGATTCGTCGAGTCCAACCGCGCGAAGAAGTTCGACAACTCGGGCGCGGCGGGCGGCTTTCGTCATCCCACCCTTCGCAGAAACCGCGGCAGAAACCGTGATAGATGCGGCACTCTCCGTGCTTGCGCTTCCGTGAATAATTAACGGTTCGGCGATGATGTCTTCGACGCGGAAGCGAGGATCGAGTGAGGCGAAGGGATCCTGAAAAATGATCTGCATATCGCGGCGCAGACGGCGCATTTCGCCGCGGCCAGCGGCGAGAAGATCGCGGCCTTCGAAGCGAATGCTGCCCGACGTAGGCTCGATAAGGCGCAGGATCAGTCTTCCCAGCGTGCTCTTACCCGAACCCGATTCGCCGACCAGACCGAGGGTTTCACCAGCGTGAATCTCGAGCGAGACCTCGTCGACGGCGCGGACTTCATTCGTAGTTCCGGACTTCCTGCCCAAGGCAGATTCTGCGTGCCGATAAATCTTGGTAAGGTTGCGGATTTCGACGAGCGGCACGATGCGGATGTTAGCAGAGGATTGAAACTGTCTGCCACGGATTTTCACGGATTTCACGGATAACGTCTAATTCGTACTGATCATGATCCTGCGAGGCCGGAGCAAGTCGCTATATCCACGCAATCATCCCGTCTCGATCATTGTGCTGCAATCATAGGCACGGCGGCGAGCGCGGCCAGCAGTCCGACAAACCTCCAGCGCGTGAAGTGTTCTTTCAGAACGATCCGGGCGAGCAGTACCGTGACTGCGGGATAGAGCGACGAGATCACGACCGCTTCGTCGAGGCGTCCGGTTTGGCTGGCGAGAACAAAAAGAATGGTTCCCAGGGAGTCGATGCCACCGGTGAGCACTCCCCAGCACACACCCGACGCTGGGATCTCCCGAAAATTTCCCTGCATCAGGACAATCAAGCCGGTAACGATCAGTCCTCCGGCCCGGGTGAGCGACGCGAGCCATAAGGGCGAGCCGCTGCCCGCCTGGCGGATGCAGAGATAGAAACCGGCAAAGCCGATGCCTGCGAGCACAGCTTGTCCGATGCCTTGGGGAGTGCTTCCGTCCTCCGCGCGCGTGATCAGCCAGAGTCCGATGGCGGCGAAGACGAAGCCGACAATTGGAATCCTGCCAGGAAAGCCTTCGGTCAGCATGGAGAAAATCGTCGGGATCGCCGCGCTCAAAACTGCGGCTACCGGTGCGGTCAACCCCATTCTTCCGGAAGAAAGAGCGCGATAGAAGATCGCGAGAGAAGCGCCTCCAGAGACGCCGCCTGCCAGAGCCCATGCCGCAGTCCGTTCCGAAGGGAGTGTTGTGTGGCTGGCCAAGGCCAATGCACCTACCAAAAGCAGCCCGCCGAGGTTTACGACAGCTGTGAAGACAAATGCATTGGCGCGGCGGGTAAAGTATCCACCGAGAAAATCGCTGGTGCCCCAAGCTGCCATTGCGGCCATTCCGTAGGCGGCGGTCGTGAATTGGGGCGCAGCGGACATGCTCGACGAGGGTATCATGGGCTGGGGTAGCCTCAAGGCGAGCGAAAATCAAGGGGCTTCAATCAACGAGCGTCGCTGGCGTATCGGGATTTTCTGCCGTCGAAGAATGTTGCAGTCGTGATTACCGAAGACTTGCAACTGAGATCGAAAACACTAGCATTGTTCCTGCCAAGTCGGATATTACAAGCCAAGAGGTGTTGTGATGTCTCAGGCCGTAACGCTTCAGCCACCGCCGCCCATTAGCCCCGGTCAAAGCTCAAGGTCGCCCATCCTTTATCTGGGCTTGGCCTTGATCGCGTTGCTGGGTTTGGTTTCCGCGCTGGAACTGAGGTTGGTGAATTCCGCCGCCGGAAAGGACGCGGCGCAAAGAATTCGGAGGGACGCCAGGGTCCGCACCGAGTTCGGGGACGACATTCACTTGCCTTTCGCCGTGGGTTGGGGTTTGGGAAGCGAAGCACAGCTGTATGCGCGTGTTTCGGGGAAACAGGCTCATGGGCATGCCTCGGTTGTTCTGCGTTCGATCGACAACCAATGGGTTGTCACGTCGTTAGAGGTTTACAACGAAAGTGAGGGGCATCTCATCAACCTTTCCAAACCCGAGACTCCCGCAAAGCCTGAGGACCTGCGAGCAGCGGGCACGCTTTATTTCGTGCCACTTGGGGCGTCATCCACTGCCGACGTCGATGACCTCGCCAACTGGCTGGGAAAGGAATTCGGGATTCCGGCAAAGACGGCCGCGCACTCCGAATCCAATACGATTCTGAGAGTCGTCCAGACCGCGTTGAATTCCCGAGCGGCCTCGGCTATAGCATCCGGTATTCGGGAGACGCGATCGAAGTGGACGGCCCGAGTGCAAAGTACACGGTAACCATCCTGCCCACCTTTTTCCGCATTGCCGAGCACAATTGACTCGACCTCTGATCCAGCCGCGTTGACGCAGGAAACCGGACTCTTTGTTTGACTCAGGCAATATGAGCAGACGGTTGCGTGGTAAAATCGGTCAAAGTATCCAGATCGCAAGACCATTCTGAGAGCCCGGGTTTCTGAGAGATCAGCTTTGATTGAACTGGCACCTTCGATTCTTTCGGCGGACTTCGCCCGTCTCGGTGAGCAAGTGCGCGCCGCGTGCGAAGGCGGCGCAAGTGTCATCCATGTGGATATTATGGATGGACATTTCGTTCCCAACCTGACAATTGGGCCTCCAGTGGTGACGTCGCTGCGTCGAGTAACGGATTTGCCGCTTGATTGCCACCTGATGATTGAGAATCCGGACGAATTCATTCCGGCGTTTGCCGAGGCGGGGGCAAACTGGATTTCGGTGCACCAGGAAGCTGTCCGGCACTTGAACCGAACCTTGCATCTGATCAAGAGCCATGATTGTTTGGCGGGTGTGGTGATTAATCCGGCTACGCCGGTGAGTGTGCTTGAGGAAGTGCTCGACATCGTCGATTATGTTCTGGTGATGTCGGTGAATCCGGGCTTCGGCGGGCAGAAGTTTATTCCGGGAGTGCTGCACAAAATACGACGGTTATCGGAGATTCGCAGCCAACGCCGGCTCATCTACCGCATCGAAGTAGATGGCGGCGTGGCGCTCGACACCGTGGGTGATGTGGTGCGGGCGGGCGCAGAAATATTAGTGGCGGGCAACGCCGTGTTCGGTGCTGGCGATCCAAGAAAGAATGCTGAGACCCTGCTGAAGGCGGCGACGGACGCGGCGCTGATGAAGGTTTAGCGGCAAGCAGCAAGAAAGCCGAGCTTCGCTCGGGCGGACAGCCGAGGGCGGCTGTCCCCACATAAAAAGTTATCGAGGTTTTATGTTACGTCGAAGTTCAATCATTGCGACTCTGGGCGTGCTGCTGATGGTTACGGCGGCATGCACGAATAAGAAGTCGGTGAATCCACTGGCCAACGTGGGCTCGAAGCAGCCCGATAAGGTCTTGTTCGACAAGGCCATGGATGCGATGAAGCACAACCGCTTCGACGTGGCGCGCATGACGCTGCAGACCTTGATCAACACTTATCCGGATTCGGAGTATATCGCGCGCGCGAAGCTGGCGGTGGGCGACTCCTGGTACGCGGAAGGTGGCACAGCGTCTCTGGCGCAAGCGGAGCAGGAATACCGCGACTTCGAGACTTTCTTCCCAAATATGCCGGAAGCGGCCGAGGCGCAGTTGAAGATTGCCAACATCCAATACCAGCAGATGGAGAAAGCAGACCGCGACTACACGCACGCCAAGCGGGCAGAGGATGAGTACCGAAATCTGATCATGCAGTATCCTGACAATCCCAAGCTGGTGAAGGAAGGGAAGCTGCGTCTGCTCGAAGTGCAGGAGGTGTTGGCGGACCGCGAGTTCGAAATTGGCAAGTTCTATTTTCTGCGCGGTTCCTATCCCGCCTCGATTGCGCGGTTGCGCTCCCTGGTGGAGAAGTATCCGCTCTACAGCCGGGCGGATGAAGCGTTGTTTTATCTCGGCCAGGACTACGAGGGCCAGATTGCGCAGGTTCGGGCGAGACCCAATTGCACGAGTGTGAGTCCGCAGGGGATGGCTCTACCACCGGGCTGCGCGGGAGAAACGGCGAAGGCAAGCATCATCACGGTGCTGACCAAGGACGCGGCGTCGGCCTATTCGCAAATCATTACGCGGTATCCGCTGATGGACCGGGAAACGGACGCAAAGAAGCGGCTGGCGGCTTTGCATCAGCCCGTGCCGCGCCCGACCAAGGCCGCGGTTGCCCAGAACCGGGCGGAAGAGGAAAGCCGGCGAGAAGCCGGCACGATGGACCGGCTCATGAGCGTGGTTAAGAAGGGGCCCGACGTGTCGGAGGCGGCGAAGGTCGGTGAGCCGACTCTGGTCGATCCCACGCCAGTCTCAGCCAATCAACTAGCAGGCGAAAGTATGCGGCAGGCAATGGGGCTTCCTGCTGGGGAACACGGTTTGAGCGTGGAAACGCTGAAGCCTGGTGAAACTCCCGGTGCGAGCGATCCGGCCCCCAGGTCGGATGCGCCCGCGCCAACGACCGCTAAAGGAGATCCTTTTGCCCGGCCCGCTGCGACGACGGCTGATCCAAACGAGCTGAAGCCGAATGCGACGCCCAATCCGAATGAGTTGAAAGCAACGGCGCCGCCGGATCCGAACGAGTTAAAGCCGAATGCGGTCGCGCAAAGCGCGCAGACGGGAGATGCGCCGGTGCCCCCGCCGGTGCAAGTCAATGAGATTCAGCAGGCCCCGGCGTCCTCCGGCCAGGTGGCGAACGCCAATGATCCTGCGGCGAGTTCGACTTCCGCCTCCAACTTAGCCAGCGATCAGGACATTTCCAGCAGCAAGAAAAAGAAAAAGACAGGATTGAAGAAGATCATTTCGTTCTAGAAGGATTAGCATCGGGACGTTGCGGCGTTTCAAACCTTCCGAGCCGATCCGGATTTCCCATCAACGAGCCGAGCTTCTGCCCACCCCCGGTGGGTGCTGACCACTGGTAACGTGTTACTGACCTTGGATCGTTGACTTACTCCTACGGGCAGGTTACCTTCGCGATATCTCCCCTAATCAGAGGAATTTCTTGGCCCGGAAGATACTGCTTGCCGACGACAGCGTGACCGCCCAAAACATGGGGCGCAAGATCCTCGCGGACGCGGGTTACGAGGTGATCGCCGTCAATAACGGCTCTGCGGCGCTCAAGAAAATCGCAGAACTGAAACCCGATCTTGCCATCCTGGATGTATATATGCCCGGCTACAGCGGCCTGGAGGTGTGCCAGCGCCTCAAGGACTCGCCGGATACGGCCCGGATTCCGGTTTTGCTGACGGTAGGCAAGCTGGAGCCTTTCAAACCGGAAGAAGCGCAGCGAGTGCGGGCGGAAGGCTATATCGTCAAACCCTTCGAAGCCAGCGAGTTGTTGAGCGCGCTGTCAAAATTGGAAGATAAGGTGGTGCCCCGGGCCGAACCCTCCAAGCCAGGAAGATTTGCGCGGGCGATGGCTGCGGTTGAAGAAAGTAGCCGAGGCGAAGCCGCGATCAAAGAAAATGGATGGAAGAGCCGGATCGGTTTTCCTCATAAGAAAACGACAGCGGAAGAGAAAGTCGCGGACGAGAAGGTTGCGGATGATTCTGTTATTTATAACGCACTGAATCGGGACCTCCGTACAGTAGTGGAAACCACGGCGGAGAAGACCGCGGAGATGAAGCAGCATCTGTCCGCGGACGCCGAGGAAACAAGCGTAGACGTGGCAGCGCTCGCGCCTTCGAGCTTGCCAAGCGATGTTACTCCGGAAGAGGTTGCGGCCATTGCAGCAGCGGTCGCGAAGATGCAGATGGCTGCGGCCGCGGCACTCGAGCACGATCAGCGTGCTGAAGCGGCGAGTCAGGCGGAACTCGTTCCCGAAAATAAAGTTGAAGCCGAGACTCCGGCGGTGCAGATTTACGATGACGGTGCTTCGGCCGCTACACAAGGGGAGAAGGCGGTTTCTGAAGAAAGCTCAGAAGAGAGCAAAGAGGAGAGCAGGCTCTCTGAATTGCCATCGCCTGGGATCGACATTCCGCGAAATGGTAACGAGAGACTAGACCAGGAAAGAACAGAACACGAAAAATCTGACCAACAAAGATCTGAGCAACAAAGATCTGACCAACACAGATCTGACGAACTAAGATCGGAAAGAGATGACGCGAACGACCAGCCCGTGACCATGGCGGCCACGGCTGAATCTGTTGCGGCCGCGAGCGTAGGTCCATCCCGCTGGACAGCGGTGGCGGTTGCCCTGGATAACCAAGAAGCAGGGTTATCGCTGGAACAAGAAATGCAGAGGGCATATGCGGCCGCGGAACCCTACCTGGCAGCCGCAGCAACCCTGGCGGAGGAGCGATCCACATCCGTCGAACATTCATCTGCTCCAGCAGAATCCGCAGCGCAAGAGCAAGTTGCGGAAATTTCGAATCCGGTACCTGAACCCACTCCCGCCCCTGAGCCTGTCACCGTTGCTGCGTCGGCGGAATCTGAATCGTCGCCTTTCGCGCAGTCAGAGGCGCCGGCTCCCGCCTCTTCTTTGTCCAGTACCGAGAGAAGTACTGAGAGACCCAGTATCGAAGAGTCTCCGATCGCCACAATGCCGCAGTCTGAGACCGCCACTGCCACATCAGAGTCAGCGCCCCCAGAGAAAATCCCGACCGCTGAATTCGGCGAGACGAATCCGGTGCCAGTCGAAGCGATCCAGAGCTCAGACCCTGCCAACGCAGTATCTGCGGAAACAATTTCGGCCAACACATCGTTTGATAACCTGGCGGCACAACCGCAACCTGCCGGAGTGTTCTCGGAGGCTCCACAGGAATTGCCGTCAGCCCCCGTAACTGAGGGTGTAGAAGCATCACCTTCGAGGGCTTACGCCCCCTTCGCACGCGCTGTCGAACCAAAGGCTGTCGAATCAGAGACTGTCGAATCAGAGGCAGAACAAGATAACGATCCAAAACTGGACACCGAAACCCTGAAGAGCACTGCAGCCGCGTGGGCGACTTGGCGTCAAATTCGCGATACCAGCAAAGGCCCGGATCTACCCCAGGCCGATCCCAAGGAAACTCCGTCCACAGACTTCGGAGCGTCCCAGTCAGCTTCAGAAGAAACCGCGGCCGGGGTGGCCGCTGGAGCAGAACACTCCTTACAAGCCTCCACAGCCGGCGAACCGAGCCGCAACTCCTCCGATGTCGCCAGCATCGTGGACAGCGTCCTCGCCGATCTTCGCCCCAAGCTCATGGAAGAGATTTCCCGTAAAATGGCCCAGAAAAAGTAGGGCTACGCTTTTACACGTACGCGCGCGAAATAGCTCACCTGTGGTATTGCAACCTTCCTTACATTCTGAGTACCATTCCTGCTATCCGCATTAGCTTGGAGTGCTGTGCGTTCATGAGCGACCTGACTGTCTCGCACTATCGCGTCCTGGAAAAATTGGGCGCGGGCGGTATGGGAGTCGTGTACAAGGCCGAGGACATTCGTCTGGGCCGCATGGTCGCTCTGAAGTTCCTTCCAGAAAACTCTGCAGTTGACGCGCACGCGCTCGAGCGCTTCAAACGCGAGGCCCGCACCGCCTCAGCGCTCGATCATCCCAATATTTGCACGATCTATGAAATCGATGAAGATAAGGGGCGCCCCTTCATCGCCATGCAACTGCTCGAAGGGCAAACCTTGCGGGAGCGCATCGGGGACCAGCCGGTTCCGCTGCCTACCTTGCTCGACTGGGGATTGCAGATCACGGACGCCCTGCAAGCCGCGCATGCCAAAGGCATCATGCACCGCGACATCAAGCCCGCAAACATTTTTATCACCACTCGGGATCAGGCGAAGATTCTCGACTTCGGTCTGGCCAAACTCACGCTGCCGGACTTAGCCAGTTCCAGCAGCAGCCCCACCATGTCGATGAGTGCGCAACTCACGCACACTGGCGCAGCCATCGGCACGGTGGCTTATATGTCGCCGGAGCAGGCGCGAGGCGAGCCGCTGGATGTGCGCACCGATATTTTCTCGTTCGGCGTGTTGCTCTACGAAATGGCCACGGGCAAGCAGGCCTTCTCGGGACCCACGTGGGCCGTGACTGTGCACGCAATTTTGGGCCAGGCGCCGCTTTCGCTGAACGAGTCCATGCCCGGACTCCCGCACCGATTGCAGGAGATCATCGACAAAGCGCTGGTCAAGAATCGGGACCTGCGCTACCAGACCGCGGCGGAGATTCACGCCGACCTGCTGCGGTTGAAACGCGATGTGGATGCGGGAAAGAATCTTAAATCGGCGGGGGTGGCTGCAGCGTGGCCTCCGAAAAGAAAGTTGCGGTTAGGGGCAACGGCGGCGATCTTGCTGGCGATCGTTCTGGTTGGTGCGTTTGCACCGCGGCTAATCCGCCGCTTCGCGGCTACCGCCAGAAGATCGGCGTTGCTGCAGCCGGCTTCTTTGGCACCTGAAAAAAAGAGCATCGCAATCATGCCCTTAGCCAGCATTGCCGACGATCCGAAACTAACGGCTTTCGGCAAAGGACTGCTTGAGGATGTTTCGGCCAAGCTCTCCCAGTTGAGCGCGAATCACGATCTGGAAATCATTTCTCCGCGCGCCCTGGAGGATAAGAAAATCGCCACGCTCGCGGACGCGAAAAAAGAGTTCGGCGCCAATATGGGCCTCGCCGTTTCTCTCAAGCAAGATGGAGACCTGGTTCGCGCCGCGTATAACCTAATCGACACCGGCACCGACAAGAACCTGGCCGGCGACGCAATTACCGCGCCGGTTTCCGACCTGTTCACGATCGAAGACAAACTCACCAGCGGCGTAGCTGACGCCCTGCACATCAACCTGCGCACCGAAGAACGGCAAGCCCTCGGCGCCCATGCCACCACGATGCCCGAGGCTTATCAATATTTTGTGCAAGGGCTGGGCTACCTTGGCCACAGCGCCGAACGAGAGTCGCTGACCAGCGCCGAGATCGTTTTCAAACAGGCGCTCAAGCTCGATCCCAATTACGGGCCGGCAGAAGCCGGTCTGGGTGAAACCTATTGGTATCTCTATGACATGACCAAGCAGAGGCGTTGGATCGATTCGGCGCAACAGTCCTGCGCCAAAGCGATCGAATTAGGCAATGCCGGAGCCGAGGGCCACGTATGCCTGGGAACGATTGAAAACGGGACCGGGCAATTTGAAAAAGCCGCCGAACAATTTCAACAGGCTGTGCAGTTAGATCCCACCAATGATGCAGCCTATTGGCACCTTGCAGAGGCCTATCAAAGCTTGAACCAACTCGACAAGGCAGAAGAGACTTATAAGCGAAGGATCAGCATTCGTCCGGAATACTGGCGAAGCTACAGCGCTCTCGGAGTCTTCTATATCAATCAAGCCGAATACGAAAAAGCCCAGGCCATGTTCGAAAAGGCCGTCTCGCTCAGGCCGAACAACTATAAAGACAACAGCAACCTAGGCGCGGCTTTGCTCTACGAAGGAAAAGACGAAGAGGCCACACGGGCCTTCGAGAAATCCATTGCCATCCGCCCCTCGCGCTCAGCCTACGACAACTTAGGATTTGCCTATTTTCGACTCCGCAGATTTGATCAGGCGGCGAGGACCACTCAGGAGGCCCTCAAACTCGACGACAGCGATTACCAGACCTGGGGAAACCTCGGCGACTATCTTTACTATGGAGGCAAGAAATCGGATGCGACAGAGGCTACCAAGAAGGCAATCTTTATGGCCGAGCAGAAGCTTAAAACCAATCCGCGCGATACGTCGGTTTTAAGCGACTTGGCCGCATATTGGGCTATGCTGGGCGACCGGGTCCGCGCGCTCGATTACCTGAATCGCGCACTGGTGGGCAAAAACGATAAAGAGTTGCTTTTCCAGGCCGCGGTGGTGTACAACCAGTTGCGCGAAACCGGGACCGCTTTAGAGTGGTTAAGCAAAGCTCTGGCTGCCGGTTACTCCAGGTCGGTGGTCAGCAAAACCCCGGAACTGGATAATCTGCATGACAACTCTCGTTACCAGGCTTTGATGCAGGAGAAGTAAGCATTTCAAAAGTCTATCTCAAGGAGGTTTGTATGGGATCAGTCAACGTGACCGAGGGAACTGCCTCGGGAACTTTCACCACTGGGCACACTTTCACCTTTACACTCTCGTCCGCTGTCTCGGACGACGTCAAGATCTATGGAAGGAACGCACAGGGTGGCTCGTCTTCATGGTTCAGCCCAGATCCCGCTACCATAACCGCCGGCTCGACCAGTACCTCACCAGAGGCAGTGGATACGAGTCCACCGGGATCTTACTTCACCTACGCCCCGACGGGAATCAACGTCACTACCACCGCGCATATCCAGGTTGGCTCGTCGATGCCCGCTCACGAACGCGAGAGAAAGGCCAGCTAGACTTAGGACTTGATGGCCGGGACTAGTCGTCATTGACATGGAGGGCCCCCGTCCGAGCTCTGCTTGGGCGGGGAATCGGCCCTCATCCCGGGCGGGCTTCGGGTTTTGTTCCCACGCAAGTTTGACCCTTCTTTTCTCTGACCTGTAAGATCAAAAGTTCATCCTTCTGCTGCGAAAACTGCCGGGCGGTGCCCGGCTGGACAGCCGGGGGCGGCCGTCCCCACACCAGTTACAGCACACGCTCATGCCGCATGAACTGCCAAAATCCTACGAGCCGGGCGCGATTGAAACGCGCTGGGCCGAATACTGGGTTAAAGAGAGACTTTTTTCTGTCTCCACGCCGCCCCCGGGGCAGTCGCATCCGGTATTTACCTTGTTATTGCCGCCGCCAAATGTAACTGGCCGTCTGCACATGGGCCACATGCTCAACCAGACCCAGATGGATATCATCGTGCGCTGGCATCGCATGCGCGGCTTTATCACGCTGTGGCTGCCGGGGACCGATCACGCCGGCATCGCTACGCAGATGATGGTCGAGCGGCAACTCGCCAAAGAAGGCAAGAAGCGCCGCGATCTGGGTCGCGAGAAATTTATCGAGCGCGTATGGGAGTGGAAAAAGCTCTATGGCGGCGCGATTTTCGACCAGATGAAACGGCTCGGCGCGTCCGTCGACTGGGACCGCGAATACTTCACCATGGACGAGAATCTTTCGCACGCGGTGCGCGAAGTATTCGTCCGGCTCTATGAAGAAGGCCTGATCTATCGCGGCAAATACATCGTGAACTGGTGTCCGCGCTGCGAGACGGCGATCTCCGATCTGGAAGTAAAACACGAAGACGTCGCGGGAAAGTTGTGGGAGATTCGCTACCCAGTTGTAGGAACGGATGAATTTATCACCGTCGCCACGACGCGGCCGGAAACGATGCTCGGCGACACAGCGATTGCGGTGAATGCGAAGGACGAACGCTATACGCATCTGCACGGCAAGAAAGCTCTTCTGCCCCTGATGCATCGCGAGATCCCTATCATTACGGATGAACTTGCTCAGCCGGAGTTCGGCACCGGCGCGGTAAAGGTCACACCGGCCCACGATCCCAACGATTTTCAGGCGGGAAAGCGCCACAACCTGCCGCAGATCGACGTAATGGATGAGCACGCGCACATGAACCAAAACGCCGGAGCGTACTCGGGTTTAGATAGATACGAAGCGCGCAAACGTGTGCTCGCCGATTTGCAGGAGCAGGGATTTCTCGCGGGAGAAAAAGATTACACTCTCGCGCTGGGAAAATGCGATCGCTGTGGGACGGTGGTTGAGCCGCGCCTGTCTGAGCAGTGGTTTATCAAGATCAAGCCGCTCGCGCGGAAGGCGATCGAAGCGGTCGAGAGCGGCGAGATCACGATTGTCCCGGAGAACTACAAACAGATTTATCTGAACTGGATGAACAACATCTACGACTGGTGCATCTCGCGTCAGTTGTGGTGGGGACATCGCATTCCAGCTTGGACGTGTGACAACTGCAAGCATGTGATCGTGGCGCGCGAAGCTCCACTGACGTGCACCAAATGCGGTAGCGCGAAGCTGGAGCAGGTTTCCGATGTGCTCGACACCTGGTTCTCGTCGGGACTGCTGCCGTTCACAACTTTGGGCTGGCCGGAAAAGACGCGAGATCAGGCGGTTTTCTATCCCACGACGTTGCTGATCACAGCATACGAAATTCTGTTCTTCTGGGTAGCGCGCATGATCATGTTCGGCTGCCACTTCATGAAAGAGCACGAGCAGGATCCGGCAATTAAGCGGGAGAGCGGCTGGGCGGACAAGAAGAATGATAGCGTGCCCTTCCGGCAGGTTTATATTCACGCGCTGGTGCGGGACGCCGAGCGGCAGAAAATGTCGAAAACCAAGGGCAACGTAGTCGATCCGCTGGAAGTCATCGAACGTTTTGGAACGGATGCGACTCGTTTTACCCTGGCAGCCATGGCCGCGCCAGGAACCGACATCGCCTTCAACGAGAGCCGGACGGAAGGTTATCGCGCCTTCGCCAATAAAATCTGGAATGCCGCGCGCTTCATGTTTATGAATGTAGACCGGCTAGGCTTCGTGTGGGGACAGCCGCCCTCGGCTGTCCAGCCGGGACAAAGTCCCGGCAGTTCTCGCCCAGCCGCAGGCATTGTCGGCTTTCACACAGCCACTCTCGGAGATCGCTGGATTCTCTCGCGCTTCAATCGGGTGACTGAAGAAGTAAACGATGCCCTCGAGACCTACCGCTTCCACGAAGCGGCAAATCGCATCTATGATTTTTTCTGGGGCGAGTTCTGCGACTGGTATCTGGAACTGATTAAGCCGCGGCTTAATTTTGAGGAAGGCGCGGACAAGAGGGCCGCGTTGATTGCCTGCGCGAATCTAGTTGCGTTATTTGACGCGTCGCTACGCCTGCTGCATCCCGTAATGCCGTTTATCACGGAGGAAATCTGGCAGACAATTTATGAAGGTGCTGCGCCCCTCAAATCGATTGCTTTCGCAAATTATCCTCAATCCGACGAAAGGCAGATCGATCTCGCCGCCGAGACCAAGATGTCGATCCTTCAGGATTTGATCGTAAACGTGCGCAACGTGCGGGCGGAATTTAAGATCGAGCCTAAGATCAAGATTCCGATTGAGGTATTTGCGCATGAGCCGGAGATAAGAGCGATGATCGAGCAGAATCGCGGGGCGGTCGAGCGACTGGCAAATGTCGAGAAGATAACATTTTTAGAGGGCTCACTGGCCAAGCTGCCTGGTACACGCAGCACCGCGCGGTTTGAAGTTCACATAGTCTACGAAAGAAAGATCGATGTCGCCGCCGAGCGCGACCGCCTGAAGAAAGAGTTGGAGAAGCTCGATAAAGAGTTCGCCAACAATCAGCGGCAATTAAACAACGAGCAATTCCTTGCGAAGGCGCCGGAGAAAGTCATCGAGGGCCTTCGCAGGCGTGAGCAGGAACTGGTCGCCCTTATGGCCAAGATCAAAAAGCAACTCGAAGGACTGAACGGCACCGGACCAGCCGACACCGGCCACTGATCACTGGCCCCCTGGCCACTGCTTTTATGGACTTTAACAGCCGACGCATCACGGCAAT
Organism: uncultured Acidobacteriota bacterium; assembly: GCA_963717205.1. Lineage (GTDB taxonomy): Bacteria > Acidobacteriota > Terriglobia > Terriglobales > Acidobacteriaceae > Sulfotelmatobacter. Next base: position 95,081 of record CAVQVP010000008.1, read on the forward strand.
CCTGGAGAACGCGCTGCTCGAAGATCGAGCCACGCGCGATGCTACCAGCTACGCTTGTATCGATCCCAACCAGCGGGCATCGGCGACCATCCTGGCGAAGCAAGATTGCATTCTCGCCGGTATCGGCTGCGTGGGGCGCATCCTCGATGTTTACGCCGCGCTCGATGGCGCGGTGACTTCGCACTACGAAGTGACCACGCATCCTGAAATTTTTGACGGTGTGCGGCTGCGCAAAGGGCAGTCAGTTGCTGTGATCCGGCACAATGCGCGGGTGATTCTTTCGTGCGAGCGCGTGATCCTGAACTTTGTGCAGCGCATGAGCGGAATCGCGACGTTGACGCGCAAGTTTGTCGATGCGGTCTCGGGCACCAAAGCGCGGATTCTCGATACGCGCAAGACCGCGCCGGGGCTGCGGGTGATCGACAAGTATGCTGTGCGCTGCGGCGGCGGACAGAATCACCGTCTCGATCTCTCCGACGGAGTGCTGATCAAGAACAATCACATCGCTCTTGCCGGCGGAGTCGCGCAAGCTTTGGAGCGCGCCATCCGCAACCGGCGGGGTTCGCAGCCCATCGAGGTAGAAGTGCGCAGCCTCGGCGAACTGGAAGAGGCCCTGAGCAATGGAGCGGAAGCGATTCTGCTGGACAACATGCCGATAGAAGACGTCCGCCGCGCGGTGGAGCGTTGTGCGAAACTTGAACATCCCATCCCGCTGGAGTGCTCGGGCGGAATCCGTCTGGAAAATGTTCGCGCCTATGCTGAGACCGGTGTCGATTTCATTTCAGTTGGCCTGCTCACCCACTCGCCGCAGGCTGCGGATATGAGCCTGCGGGTCGTGCCCGCCTGAACCTGCGTTCCCCTTGTCCGTTTGCGCATGCTTTCCCGCGAACCGGACAGGCCCGTTAGCGACACCTTCGAGTCTCTGATACATCGGCCTGCTCGGATAGCATTCCGCTATGGGAATCCGGACACGAGCAGCGATACCAGCACAGTGACGCAGACCCAGGACGGCTGGATTCTTGTCGGCAATCCTCCAGCGACCTTGGCCAAGACGGGAGATGGTCAGACCGGCGCGAGTGGAACTCAGCTGGCGTTGTCCGTAGCTCTGAATGCTGGTACGTCAGCCGGTTCGAACCAGGCGGCTGATATCTACTTCACCAGCGACGGCGGCACGCTCTCCAGTTCGATCGTGACGACCGATACGAACGGCAATGCTGCAGTCACGCTTACCCTGCCGTCATCGCACGGACCGGTACACCTCACGGCCCAGGGCCCGTTTGGCTTGGGGCATCCGGCGGCGGTCTTCAGCGAGGCGGCCCAGTGATTATCGGCGCTCTTGAATGCCGTCCCGAGCAAGCGTTCTTTGCGCAGCGACGGATCTGGGCGAGCCGCGTGAAGCGTCGCAGCCTGCCCTGAGCAAGCGCAGCGCGTCGAAGGGTTCTTTGCGACGCAATAATCGCGCGTTCGGCTCGCTTCCTTATCGGCTATTTGCTCTTCAGATCGATGGCCGTTGCATGCCTCGGCTGGTATAGGCCCAGCTCACCGCCACTGGGCAGACGCAATGTGGTCTTGCTTCCCCATCCCGCGTTCTCGACCGGCGAACAGCTTATCTTTTTTGCTTGCAGTTTATTGATTTCTGCTTTGAGATCGTCGCACATTAGGTAAAACTCGGCGCCCATCAGCGAATGCGCGCCACCACTTTGGTGCCGGCTCTCACTTTCGGCGGGATGAATTCCAGCCTCGGCGGGAGGCAGGGCAAAGATCAGCCAGCCTTCGCCCGCGTCGACCGATTTGAATCCCAGAACGTCGCGGAAGAAAGCGCGGTCTGCCTCTGCGTTTTTGCTGTAGAAGAGGATGTGTGCTCCGGTAATCATGCCGGCAAGTCTATCAGTCCTGCAAAGGGTGGGGTAGTCGTCATTGTTGTTTCCCGCTAATTCCCGCATAATTCCTGCATGAAGAAGGACGCGACAATTCGCAGGAGCAAACCTTCGCGAAGCCATGCGCCGGTGGCGCAGGAACGAGCGGTCGACGTTCGCCTGGGCCGCATCGTGCGCCTATTGATGGAGCACGCCACCGTGGTGGTGAGCGGAACGAAGATCGCACGGGAAATTTCTTCGAACCGCTCCGAAGTCTGGCGGCTGATTCAGCAATTGCGCGGGCTAGGGGTAGATGTGGCCGGGCATCCCGCGACCGGATATCAGCTGAAGTCTGTCCCTGATCTTCTGCTGCCTGAAATTTTGGCTCCATTGCTGCGCGGCACTATCTTCGACGCTCACCTTCATCATTTCTACAAGATCGGCTCGACCAACACAGCGGCGATGGCGGCGGCTGCGGCGGGCATCGCCGAGGGTAGCGTGTTTCTTGCCGAGGAGCAGACGGCGGGGCGCGGGCGCGGATCGAATTCCTGGGAGTCGGCGCGCTCGGCTGGCATTTACTGTTCGGTGGTGCTGAGGCCTCCGCTGCCGCCTTCCGAGGTACTGGTGCTGGCGCTGGCGGCGGGATTGGCGGTGCGCGCGGCCATCGCGCAAGTTGACTCGCGCGTGAATACTGACTTGAAATGGCCCAATGATGTGCTGATCGAGGGGAAAAAAGTTTGCGGCATTCTCACCGAGATGAACTCCGAAGCCACCCAGGTGCGTTATGTCGTGGTGGGCATCGGCATCAACGTGAACCAGCCAAACTTTCCCAAAGAACTGGAGGGCGAGGCGATCTCGCTGCGGCTGGCGACGGGCAGCGAATGGTCGCGAGTGGAAGTGGCAGCCGCTTTGTTAAAATCGCTCGACCAGGAATATCGTCTGCTGATCGAAGAGCCGGACGCGCGCCACTCGATTCTGCAACGCTTCGCCCAGCAATCGTCGTGGGTGCGAGGCAAGCAGATTCGCATCGAAGACAGCGGACCGATAGTCGAAGGAACCACCGAGGGCCTGGATGAGCGCGGCTTTCTGCAAGTTCGCATGGCGCACGGCTTGCAGAGGGTTTTGAGTGGCACAGTAAGAGAAAGATAAAACACCAGCATTTGGCAGTCGGCACTTAAACAACGAGAAACCGCTGCTAAGTGCTAAATGTTGAGTGCCAATAGCTGAGTTCTCGAGACGCACAATCATGCTTTTCGTTCTTGATGTCGGCAACACGAACACGGTGCTGGGAGTCTTTGCCCCAGTTGCGAAGGTGCATCCCGACGGAGACGCCGAAGGCCCTCCGCGCTATGAGCGACTGGTGGCCAACTGGCGCGTTGCGACGCGTGGGGGCAGCACGGTGGACGAGTACGGCGTCTTGTTTCGCAATTTGTTTTCAATGGCCAGCCTGGAGGCAACGGAGATTCATGGCATCGTGATTTCCTCGGTCGTCCCCCCGCTCGATCCCGTGCTGCGGCAGGTTTGTGAGCGCTACTTCAATTCCAAACCACTGTTGATCGAACCGGGCGTGAAAACCGGAATGCCCGTGCACTACGACAATCCTGCCGAAGTTGGCGCGGATCGCATCGTGAATGCCGTTGCCGCTTTTGAAAAATACGGTGGCCCATGTGTGATTGTCGACTTCGGCACCGCCACAACGTTCGATTGCGTTTCCGCGAAGGGCGAGTATCTGGGCGGAGTGATCTGTCCCGGCATCGGCATCTCCGCCGACGCGCTCTTTCAGCGCACCGCGCGCCTGCCGCGGGTTGAGATCCGCAAGCCCGCACGCGTGATCGGAACGAACACGGTGGGCAGCCTGCAATCCGGACTTTACTATGGTTATCTCGGGCTGGTCGACGGCATTCTCGAATTGCTGCTCGATGAGTTGGGCAAGGAGACAACCGTGATCGCCACGGGCGGCCTCGGGCCGATGATCGGTACGGGATCGAAATACATTAAGAATGTGGATGATTTTCTCACGCTGGAAGGCCTGCGAATTATCTGGGAGCGAAATGTGGCGGCGCGTCCCGGACTCACGCCCAAGGCCGCACAAGTTCCCGCCAGAGAGAAGGGCGTCGGCAGCGGGCGCGCCTCTTCCAATCCCCGGTCTACCCGCTGAATCCGCTGTGGAAGATCAATTCAATTACTTCAGCTATTTCACCGAAATTGAGGAGCAGTTTTTGCGCCGGCGCGGCGGTGGCTTGCTGCTGACTACGCTGGATTGGGCCTTGATCGAGACTTGGAAAGATGCGGGCATTCCCCTCGAGGCTGCGCTGCGCGGCATCGATGCTGCCTTTGATCGCTACGATCAGCGTCCCTCAAAGAGTAAGAAGGTAAACAGCCTGGCTTATTGTTCGCAAGAAGTTCTTGCGGCGGCCGAGGAGATGAAGGAAGCTGCGGTGGGCGCCGCGCCTCGGGAACTGGCGACGAAGAAATCCGCCGCGCAGCAAGGGTTTGAGCCGGAAGCAATCGCAGCCTTTCTTCGCCACAATGCGGATCTGCTGGAAGCCGCAAGGCTTCCGAGCGTTGCGGGAATCTCTGTTCGTGCAGTTGCCGATGATTCCGCTGCGTCACTGCGCAAGCTGGCGCAGGAAACCGAAGGCAAGAAAACATCCTCACGACTTGAAGACTTGGAGCGTTATCTCACAGTGCTCGAGGAAAAGCTTTTTGCCCTGCTGCTCGCAGCGACGCCCGACGAAGAAATTGTTACGGTGCGCGCCCAGGCCGATCGGGAACTGGCGCCTTACCGCCGCAAGATGGCAGCGGCGCAGATCGAACAACTGCAAAAACAATACGTCCACAAGCGTCTTCTGGAAAAATATGGCCTGCCGCGCCTGAGCTTGTTTTATATGTGAAGGAAACGGGTGGAGCGGGCCTTCAGGCCTGCGCAAAAACACAAACAAAAGAAATGGGATTCAGCCCCATGATTCATTCTTTCGATGCACTGATTCTCGGCGGCGGCGCGGCAGGATTGATCTGCGCCATTGAAGCCGGCAAGCGCGGCCGCCGAGTCGCCGTGCTCGAGCGCTCGGACAAGATGGGCAAGAAAATCTTGATCTCGGGAGGCGGACGCTGCAACTTCACCAACCTCTATTGTCAGCCGGAACATTTTATTTCTGCGAATCCGCACTTTGCCAAGTCAGCACTGGCGCGCTATACGCCCCACGATTTCATTGCGCTCGTGAAAAAGCATGGCATTCCCTACCACGAGAAAAAGCTAGGCCAACTTTTCTGTGACCGTTCGGCGCGCGACATTCTGGGAATGCTCGAGGCCGAATGCAAAGATGCGAGCGTCAGCGTCTTTCTTGACACGAAGATTCATCAAGTTGAGCGCACGAACGAGTTTGTCGTGCGCGCGGAGAATGCGGAATTCCGTGCCGCAGCCTTGGTCGTTGCCACGGGAGGCCTTTCTATCCCGAAGATCGGCGCCACCTCATTCGGATATGACCTGGCGCGACAGTTTGGACTTGCGATCTGCGATCCCTGGCCGGGACTTGTGCCGCTCGTGCTGACCGCCCGTGATGGCTCGCGCTACTGCGATCTCGCCGGGGTTTCAGCCGATGTAATCGCGTCATGTGGCGGGCAGCAATTCCGCGAGAAGATGCTGATTACGCATCGTGGGTTGAGTGGCCCCGCCATCCTGCAGATTTCTTCGTATTGGAAAAAGCCGCAGCCCATCCTGATCGATCTCGCGCCCAGCAGCGAAGTTACCGCTGCGTTTAGGGATTCCAAAACGCCGAGAAATCTGGCCACACTTCGAGCAGAATTGCGAAAACATCTTCCCCACCGTCTCGCGGATCGATGGCTCGATTTTCATGCGCCAACATCCTGGACGAATCACCCTCTCGATGATTTTGAAAAGCAGGCGCATGCGTGGTCGATCTCACCGTCGGGAACTGAAGGATATGAGAAAGCCGAGGTGACGGCGGGTGGCATTGACACCAACGAACTCTCAGCCAAGACAATGGAGAGCCGAAAAGTCACAGGCCTCTTCTTCATCGGCGAAGTTGTTGACGTGACCGGCCACCTCGGCGGTTTCAATTTTCAGTGGGCGTGGGCCTCAGGCGCAGCAGCGGGTCGAGCACTGTGAGGGTGTCCAACTAGGTGTTGTAATCGCTGGTTACAACAATTGACTTTGGTTGTGAGGTGTGGAGAGCTACAATCGGTGTCTTCTGATAATCTCATGCGCTCAGCCGTCTGGGTCTCGTTGCTGCTTGTGCTCCTTCTAGATGTGGCTGCCCAGCAAAGCTCTCCATCTTCTACCCCAATCGGGACGAATCCAGAAAGCGGCTTTGTCTCCAAATCGAAGTACACGAACGCTTTCTTCGGGTTCTACCTGCCACTTCCTCGCGACCTGGCATTTGATGATTATCGAATGTCGTTTAAGCAGGAGACATGTCATTACTTTTTGTTTGGTCTAGAAACCATCAAGACAGCCCTTATAGGACCCCCCAGGCCCAAATTAACCGTGTTGTTTGTCACCGCCAAGAAATCAACGGACCCCGAGGACTTGCATAGGGCAGCCGGTGGCCCAAAGAAGGCTAGGCCGACAAAAATTGAAATTGGCGGACGGGAGTTTTGGATCAGTGAGATGGAGGAGAGGGTACCTGAGGGTACAGAACACCATCTGGCTTTCTCGACGGAAACAAAGGGTTACATTCTTCAGTTCAACGTCGAATCGTTTGATAAGAAGGTGACCGCGAAGCTGAGGGAGAGCATCTCGCGAATCGAATTCTTCGATCCAGCAAAAGCCCAAGGCATTTGCTGGGCCAGACAGCAAGCCCTACCTCTCCGCTGGTGGGGGTACTCCGTGCCCCGCCCATATTGAACAATTAGGGATTGGGGTCGTATCAGGCAGTACTTACACGAACGATACCCTAGGTCTCTCTTTTCAGTTCCCAGCCGGTTGGGTCGTCGCTGACAAGGCGACAGAGGAAAAGGTTAGAGAAGCAGGGCATCAGTTCGCGTATGGGAATGATCCAGGTGCGGCTCGCGAACACGCGGTTGCGGGAGAGTGCAGCCGAACATTGCTTCTGGCGACGCAATATCCTGAGGGCACCAAGACCGAAGATGTGAATCCGATGGTCGCGATCATGGCTCACGACTCTGGATGCTTGCCGGGCGTGCACATGCCAATCTCTGCCAACGACAGCGACGCAATCCGCCAGTTGGGGGCAGAGATTACAAAGTCGCTGCCTGGAACGCCATTTATCGGGAGCGGACAGAATACGGTCAGAGCGTATACGCGGCAGAATCGGCTGCTCGTCGACTGGTCGAGCGCGTTTAAGGCGAATGTACCGGGCAGTGCGCAGCCTCGCGATGTGTTCACTTCCGTCGTATTCACTCAGGATGATGGGTACTGGCTGACGTGGCTGTTCATGAACGGCAGCCAATCCGGGCTAGATGAGCTAAAACGCAGCATCAAGATTTCTTTTCGTTCTCCTGGTAGCGCATCACCCCAGGATTAGGATGAACAGTTTTGCCTTCTAGCTGTCGTAACGTTCCCACTATACCAACCACAGCTCAGAGTAGACCTGTTAGATAAGCCCGGCAATTTGAGAAATGCGCAATCCGGTTTGCTCCTCCCCCATGCCGTAGAATCAACTCTTGCTCCTAAACATTGAAAAGCTGATCTACGGCGGCGATGGACTCGCACGCCTTCCTGCCGAGTCGCCGAGTAACAAGGACCGTGGACGCGGCAAGGCGGTTTTCGTCCCCTTCGTGCTTGCCGGAGAAAAAGTCGAAGCCGCGCTTGCCGAAGAAAAGCCCGGATTCGCCCGCGCACACGCCAGCGCAATCGTGGAATCCTCGCCACACCGAGTCCAGCCCGCTTGTCCTTACTATGCACGCTGCGGCGGATGCCACTACCAGCACGCCAGCTACGAGCACCAACTCGAGATCAAAAAAGAAATCCTGCGTGAAAATCTCCGGCGCATCGCCAAGCTCGAACTGCAGTGCGAAATTCACATGCATCCCTCAGCGACCTGGAACTATCGCAATCGCTCGCGCTTGCAGGTGCGGATACGTCCAGAATTTGCGGCCGGATATTTCAAATTTGCATCGCATGATCTGCTTCCGGTCGAGGAGTGCCCGATCAGCTCACCACTAATCAACCGCGGCATTGCCGCACTATGGCAAGCGGGACGGTCCGGCAAGGCAGTCGAAGGTGTGCGCGAGGCTGAGTTCTTCGCCAACTCCGACGACACGCAAATCCTGCTCGATTTCCTATGCGCCCCTGAGGCACGACGCGCCTCAGTGCGAGCCTGGGCTGAAGATTTGTGCGCGACGATGCCAGAGATTGCGGGTGTGGTGGCCTTGCGCGAGGTGCAAAAAGGCGTGCACGAGCCGCTGGTCGCCGTCGGGGCCTCGCAGTTGACCTATAAAACCAGGAATGCAGTTTACCGCGTAGGTGCCGGAGCCTTCTTCCAGACCAACCGCTTTCTCACCGACGAATTAATCAAAATCGTCACGGCAGGTCGCTCCGGGGAGTTGGCTCTCGATCTCTACGCGGGCGTGGGACTGTTTTCCACAGCCTTGGCCTGTAGCTTCCGTCACATCATTTCCGTCGAGTCGTCACAGACAGCCGCCAACGATCTTCAATACAATCTACCAGTCAATGGAAAGGCGGTTCGCGCCACAGCCGAGCAATACCTGAGTGAGTTCGGGGATCAGGGACGGCCTAGCGATACACTCCCCCAGTTGCTTCATCCCGACCTGATTGTGGTAGACCCACCTCGTAGCGGTTTAGGAGAGCGTGTGACGCGTTTGCTCGCAAGTGCAAACGCGCCACGCGTGACCTATGTCTCGTGCGATCCGTCGACCCTTGCCCGCGATCTGGCAGCGCTGGCGGAGTCCGGGTATCGAGTCGAGGATGCGCATCTGATTGACTTGTTTCCTCAAACCTTCCATGTCGAGAGCGTCACGCAACTAGTGCGGTGATTCATAACAGTTTTGGGCGGCGAAACCATTCAGCACTGCGACAACAGGGTGCTTTTCACGGCGGCTTTCGCCGCTGAGGTGAGCTCATTCTGCTCATAACGATCGACTCATAACGACCGACGCATGCCGCCTTTACCTCTGATTGACCAGCTCCGACCCTCGCCGCTCCCTTCTGCATTCCAACTGAAGCCGGCGCGACAGCCGATGTTCTGGGCAGCCGTCGCCTATGCCACCGGCATAGTTTCGGGCGCTCACCTTTGGCGTCCAGCTTCTTGGTTGGTAGCGGCCGGGATCGCATTTCTCGCGGCGGGGCTGTACTTCGTCAGCAAACGCAAATGGCTTGGCGCAGCGTTGGCTCTGGCTGTGTTCTTTCTCGCGGGAGCCCTGCATATACAGATGCGAGGCCCGACCAGTCTTCTCGACACCAGCCTTCAACCGTTCTGCGATGGCCAGCAAGTCGTGATGACGGCGCACGTCACGCGAGAAGGAAGGTTGCGCGAGGGAAATCTAAACGACCTCAGTCAGAGCCTCGATGTAGAAGCTGAAGAGATCATTGACGAATATGGCAAGCGTATTCCGGTCCTTGCCGGCGTACGCCTCGGGATCTACAGCCTGCATGCGAATGGCTCAGCCCTCGCACGAACCGGACCGCGGACCCTGCCCACGCTTCGCGTGCTCCGCTATGGCGAATGCATCCGCCTTCCAGTTAAGTTGAAGTTGCCGCGAAATTTCCGCAACCCGGGCGCCTTCGACTATCAGGGCTACCTTGCATCAAAGGGCATTGCGGCTCTAGGATCCGCCCAAGCTGAGGATGTGCAAGTGCTGCCCGGCTTCACCGGCAATCGGGTAGAACTATGGCGAACCCGTATTCACTCGAGCATCATTGAAAAGATTCATGCGCTGTGGCCGCCGCAGCAAGCCGCGCTGATCGATGCCATGGTCATTGGTGAAGAGGCCTTTATCGACCGCGACACGCGAGTTGATTTCCAGCGCTCGGGTACTTATCACATCCTCGTGGTTTCCGGAATGAATGTGACCATCCTGGCGTTTGTGGTCTTCTGGACGCTGCGCCGCATGCGCCTCTCCGATATTCCCGCAACTCTTCTGACGATTCTGTTCTGCGTTGCCTATGCGTTTCTCACGGAAGTGGGCGCACCCGTGTGGCGCGCGACGCTGATGTGCTCGATCTACCTCGGCACCCGCCTGCTATACCGCGATCGATGCATGGTGAACGCGCTCGGGACGGCCGCTCTCGGCGTGCTTGTATTTGATCCACGGCAACTCTTCACCGCCAGCTTTCAGATGACATTTGTTTGTGTTCTCATCGTAGCCGCGATCGGAATGCCGACCGTCGAGCGGACATCGAGAATTTACCGCCGGGCGCTGACACGCTGGGACGCGGACGATCCCGGAACGTCATTGCCCCCGGGCGTCGAGCAGTTCCGCGTTGATCTGCGTTTGATCGCGGGTCGCTTTGGACGATTTTTCGGCATGCCGTGGTCGTTGCGGCTGGTGCGGAGTATTACGATTGTTTCCCTGGCTGCGTTTGAACTATTGCTGGTATCGGCAATCATGCAAATGGGCTTGGCGTTGCCCATGGCGTATTACTTTCACCGCGCCACGACAATTGGCCTTCCCGCCAACATTGCTGTCGTTCCTCTCACGCAGATTCTCATGCCCACTGCCGTGCTAACGGTCAGCCTGAGCTACATTTCCCCCCTGCTCGCAAAAGTTCCGGCGATGCTCACCAGCCTTGCGCTGCAAGGCATCACGGGCACGGTTCACGGCTTGGGAGGCCTGCGGCTGGCCGATTTTCGCGTCGCTACGCCGTCTCTGCTGATCATTTTTGCATCTTCAACGGCCTTGATTCTTGCGATGGTATTCGCGCGCAGGCGCGCGCTGCTCAGTGCCGCCGGGCTTACCGCACTTCTTCTGGCATCCCTGGCGTTGGCGTTCATCCCTCCAAAACCTAAAACGCGACAAGGAGTTTTGGAGGTAACATCGATTGACGTCGGCGAAGGCGATGCCATCTTCCTGGTGATGCCGGAAGGCAGCACTCTGCTGATTGACGCCGGCGGGCCCATCTGGGGCGGCGGTTCGCAGTTTGATTTTGGCGAAGATGTTGTCGCGCCTTATCTGTGGACGCGCGGGGTCTCCCGCCTTGATGCCGTGGCGATTTCGCACGGGCACACTGACCACATCGGCGGCATGGCCTCAGTGCTGAAAGATTTCCGTCCGAAAGAATTATGGATCGGGTTGATTCCACCGAGTCGAGCTCTCGAAAGCTTAATCTCCGAGGCGCATGCTCTCGGAATCAAAGTTGTACGGCACTGGGAGGGAGACAAATTTGATCTAGGCGGTGCCCACGTCGATGTGCTTTTTCCACCGCAGGATTGGCCGGTCGGCCTTGAGCCCAAGAACAACGATTCCATGGTCCTGCAAGTCAGCTATGGTGCGACTTCCGTATTACTCGAGGGCGACGCTGAGAAAGCGGTCGAGCGCCGCATCGCGAGCCTGCACCATCCGCGTGCTGACCTGCTGAAGGTGGGGCATCATGGCAGCGCCACCTCCACCACGCAAGAAATTTTGGAGGCGGTGAAGCCGAGTTTTGCCGTGATCTCAGTCGGCTTTCGAACATCGTTTGGGCTGCCCAAACTCAGTGTTCTAAAGCGGCTGCAAGCCGCCGGCATTCACGTCTACCGCACCGACGTGAATGGCGCGGTAACTTTCTATCTCGATGGACACACCGTCACACCTTGGCTGGCAACTCTTCAGTAGCATCGTCATCGTCCGCGGAATCGCCAGGCACGGAAGCCTGCCGCGACTCTGCGATTAATTGCCGGGCCCTTTCGGCATCTTCTTCTCGGACCAGAATAATCATTCCACCCATACCCGGAAACGCGTCCTGCAGCAGACTTGCGGACGCAAGATCGTTTTCAATTCCAGCCGAATCGAGCAACCCCTTCACCACCATCGCCTCCGGCTCCTGTTCGCTATCGAAGACCTTCACCAGTTTTTCGTTGGGATCGGGCCGGTGTTTTTCTTCTGTCGCATTGAGCTGCTCTGCCATAGAATCTCCTCTTCTCGAAACCCGCCACTCAGACTTGTCACCCTGCGATTCTAACGCTTCTTGTTCACCAGTGACATTCAGCAGATGAGCTTTCCGGCCTTCAAGGTTGCAAATGACGCGTGGGCTCGAGGCCCAGCACTTTCGGGCCGTTTGCTTTTTCTTCAGACCGGCGCAGAATGCTCGAAAACGGGCGCAACGCCGCGCTCGCTCGCAACATCCAAATTGTGGATTCGCTGGGTTATTATGGTACCAAAGGGGTCAGCATGAATATTGGGGAACCGGCAGACCATGAGAAGAACTTACATCTGGCAGGACAGAATGCGACCGACTCCGAGGACGAGGCTCGCCTGATTAGGCGCCTGCAGTTGATGATGAGCATGGTGAGTTCCGTGATCAGCCAGGACCCCAGCCTTACCGTCGAAGAAGCCTCGGAACTTGCGGCTGGAGCCAAGCGCGCCGCGTTGGCCATGTTCCCCGACAAAGAACTCGCCTACGACCTACTTTACAAGCCACGTCTGCAACGCCTGATGCGAGAACGCTTTCGCCTGCAGTAAAACAAAATGTTCACGTTGTCATCCCGAGCATAACGCTCTTGCGCAGCGAAGGACTTGAGCGCGCAGCGTCGCGTTATTTGCGACGCAACACTCGCGCGTTCGGCTCGCTTCCTTAATCATTATCACTCATCCACCACAGAATTCCGCAGGGTTCCCACGCCCTCCACGCTGATCTCCATGACATCTCCCGCCACCACTGGCCCCACTCCCGCAGGCGTCCCTGTCGCAATCAGATCGCCCGGCAGCAGCGACATCGCCTGCGAGATATAACGAATCACCACATCCAGCGGGAAAATAAACTCCCGCGTATTGCCCGATTGCCGCACTTCCCCATTCACTCTTGTCTCCAATCCCACTCCGGCCCAAGGATCAAGCCCATCCGCTACCACCGGTCCCACTGGACATGACGTATCGAAACCCTTGGCACGTGCCCACTGGTGGTCTTTCCTCTGTATGTCACGCAACGACATGTCATTCAGGCACGTATAGCCGAGGATGTACGGCCGCACATCTTCATCATCCGCTAGTAAATGGCAACTTTTCCCGATCACCACGCAAAGCTCGCCTTCAAAATCCACGCGCTGCGAAATTTTCGGCCTTTTCACCGCCCCGCCGGGCGCCAGCAGCGCGGAGTTCGGCTTGAAGAAGAGCAGGGGCTCCGTCGGTACCTCACTGCCCAACTCCGCGGCATGCTCCCGATAATTTCTCCCCACGCAAACAATTTTTGTCGGACGCGCCGGAGACAACAACTCTGCTTCTTCCAATGCGATCGGGTCAATCCGGCGGGTACGCAACCCTTCCACATCACCATCAGATTCTTCTGGAGAAGTTAAAAGAATTCGCAGGATTGAATCGCGTCCTGCCACCGGCTCGACTAAGCCATAGTGAGCCTGCCCGTTCAGTCGAAATCGGCAATATTTCATCGCAAATCTATCTAACCACGAGAGACAGAAATCAGGGGAAAATGTTTATAACTTTGGCGTCATCCCGAGCGGAGCCGTTCTTCAGGCGGAGAGAAGGATCTCGCGCGCATCGCCACGCATTGCCGTCCCGCTGGAACCCTACGTCTATGTCGAACAGGAACGTGTTTGCCTACACCCGCTGAACTCCTCCCAAACCCCGCAGTGCCTTTACGATCTCTCCCGACCACTGTGCAATCTGATCGTCGCGCAGCGTGCCTTCATCGGATTGCAACCTCGTCCGCAAAAGAATCGAATACTTTCCCGCCTCGATTGACCCGCCGCGAAAAATCTCTACTGGTTTGAATTCTCGAAGCTCTGGCAGTCGAAGCCCGCTCACGGCCCGCCGCATCGCCTCAAACTCCACTTCGTCGCGAAACACAAACGAGAAATCGCGCTCGACCGCGGGATACCTCGCCAGCGGCACAAACCTCACCGGCCGCAGACCGCGGGTGTGTAGTTGCTCCAGATCAAGCTCTGCCAGAAAAACATCCTGCCGTAGCTTGCGAGTCGCTTTGATTTCTTCGGCAACCTGACCGAATTGCGCTACCACCATCCCATCCATCACCGCCCGCGCCGATCGTCCGGGATGAAAATACTCCGCCGTCTCCCGGTCGAAACTCAACTCGCTGCTGGCAAATGCAGCGAGCAGATTCTCCACATCTCCCTTGAACGAGCGAAACGCCTCGGCGCTCGCTGCGTGGTCGCCCTTGCTCACATCCAGCAAACCATCTACGGGCAGAGCCCTTTTCACCGCCGCGAGCGTTGCCCCAAGACAGACGCGGGCGGGCTCAAACCGCTCTCCGCCGCGCATTTCGTATACGTGGCTTATTTCGAAGAGCCGCACATCCTCGGAGTCACGGTTCAGATTCCAAGCCAGCATATCCAGCATGCCGGGCGCCATCGAAGTCCGCATCACCGAAGCCTCTTCGCTCAGCGGATTCTCTAACTCCAGCACCGAGGCAGAGGAGAACCTTTCCGCGTCCGCATGCGAAATGAACGTCAATGAAACAGTCTCGTTGTAGCCCAGCGCCAGCACACGCCGGCGTAAAGTCGCGTCCATGACGGCGTGCGGCAGCTCCACCACTGCTCCGCTGTAGGCCGGCAAAGTATTCTTGAATTTGTCATAGCCGTGCAGGCGCGCGATCTCCTCGATTGCATCGATCTCGCGCTCCACATCGAGCCGCCAGCTCGGAATTTGTACATGGAACTGCGCATCGGCCTGACCTTCCGGAATCAGCCCAAACCCCAGCTTTTTCAGGATGCGGAAAATCTCTCCCGTGCTTAGGTTTCCACCCAGGATGCGGTGCACTTCTGAAAGACGAAGCACCACTGGCGCCTGGTCCATCTTCTTCGACACCACATCGATTGCATCGCCGATCAGTTCTCCGCCTCCCGACGCGAGAATCAACCCGGCGACCAGATCGCATGACATTACTGTCGACTCAAAATCCGCGCCGCGCTCGAAGCGGTGCGAGGCGTCGGTGTGAAGCCCGTGCCGCCGGGAGGTTTTTCGCACCGTCACCGGATCCCACCATGCGGATTCGATCAAAATATTCTTCGTCTTGTCTGTGATCATGGTGTCGAAGCCGCCCATTACCCCGGCAAGCCCGACGGGCTTTCTTGCGTCGGCGACGACCAGATCTTCGGAAGTGAGTGTGCGCTCCACGCCGTCGAGCGTTTTCAGCCTCTCGCCGTTTTTTGCGCGACGGATAAGCAGACGGGCGCCTTCGAGCAAATCCATGTCGAAGACGTGCGTCGGCTTGCCCATCTCCCACAAAACGTAGTTGGTAGCATCGACCGCGTTCGAGATAGGCCGCTGATCAAGCAACTGCAAACGGTGCGTGATTTGTTTTGGGGATGGTTTGATGTGCGTTCCACGAATCACCCGCGCCGAAAAACGAGGACAAAGCTCCGGCTCCTCGACTTGGATCAGGAAGGGCACGACTTCAGTCGGGGCGGCCCTGTCTCGCTTTGAAAGGGCGCGACTTTCAGCCGCGCCGTGCGATGCCGAAGATAGTGGGGCTTTAGCCCCTGAGGGAAGCCTCGGATCAAGAGCCTTTAGTGGCAGATCATAGATAGCCGCCGCCTCCCGCGCCACACCATAATGATTCATCGCGTCGGGGCGATTCGTCCCGATCTCCATCTCAAACACGGTGTCCGCACCAGAACCGGCGATGCTTTCGACGGCGATCCCCGCCGCAGTTAAATCCTCCGCCAGTCGCCGGTCATCCACCGCCAGCTCAACAAAGTCGTGAATCCATTGTGGAGAAAGTTTCATGACGTTCCAAAAGCTCTGTCATTCTCACGATGCCCGCGCAGGCGTTGAATGATAGCCGCCGGCTAAGCCCACTGCCGCAAAAATCTCACGTCTCCCTGGAAAAACAATTGCAAGTCGTCCACGCCATACTTCAGCAGCGCGATGCGGTCCGCGCCCATTCCAAAGGCAAAGCCGGAAACTTTCTTCGGGTCATACCCGTTATCCTTCACGAATTCGAACACGTTGGGATCGACCATGCCGCAGCCGAGGATCTCAATCCATCCCGTTTGCTTGCAAGGACGGCAAGGTGCGTCGTCTGGCCCGCGCTTCCCTCTGCCGCCGCAGATGATGCACGAAATAAACAGCTCCGCACTCGGCTCGGTAAATGGAAAAAATGATGGACGAAAGCTCGTCTTCACGCTCGACCCGAAGAATTCTTTCATGGCGTGATCGAGCGTCCCCTTCAAATCGCCAAAGGTGATGTTCGTGTCGACCGCCAGCCCCTCGATCTGATGAAACATGGGCGAGTGGCTCGCATCCGGAGGATCGTTACGATGCACGATTCCAGGGATCACGATGCGAATTGGCGGCCGCATCTTCTCCATCGTCCGAATCTGCACCGGAGAAGTATGCGTCCGCAGTAGCAGGCGCTCGCGTTGTGCTTTCGCCTGCTGACCGGCGATGAACAAAGTATCCTGCGTATCGCGCGCCGGGTGGTTAGGCGGAAAATTCAGCGACTCAAAATTGTAGTAATCGGTTTCAACGACAGGACCTTCAGCAACCGAGTAGCCGAGTCGTTGAAAGATCGCAACCATCTCGCGCGATGTCTTGAGGACGGGGTGCTCTGCCCCAATCGGTCGACGTTCGCCCGGAAGAGAAATGTCAACCCGCTCCCCGACAAGCCGCTCGTCGTGAATGCGTCGGAGGAGTTCGTCGTTAATAGGGTTGATAGTTATCGGGCCTTCGACTGTAACTCCGCTTTGAACTCCGCTGTACACTCCAGACGGTCGAGGAAATTGGGAAGCACTTCCGTCGTCCGCCGCCGCAACGCCCGCGAACTTTAAGGCGATGTGAGCCTCCCTGACACGTTCCTGAATCCGCCCTTTCAGTTCGTTCACCCACCTTCCTACCTCACGCTTCGCTTCCTTCGGCGCGCCTTTGAGCCAAATCTCGTTGATCTGCGTAAGGATCCCGTTCTTGCGCGCCATCCACCGGTCGCGAAGCGCTTTCAGTTCGGCCTCGTTGCGAACCGCAGCCGCTTCGTCAACGCACGCACGAATGCATTCGGCAGCAGCCTTCTCCAGGGCGGCCGCCGAATAATCCGTCAATTTGGAAACGGTGTATGCCATTTTCGCGCACGAAACTCTCTAAAGGATTGTCATCCTGAGCGGAGTAAAACCGATTCGCTTCGCGAATCGGTTTACGGAGTCGAAGGATCCCTACTCCCTAAATAAATCTCTCGTCCGGCAAGGAATTTCCACCACTGCTTAAAAGCAGATTCCTCGCTCCGCTCGGAATGACAGGTTATGAATTAAGAAATCGGATTGGCACGGCTGAAGCCGTGCCCTTCCCAGCTGCCGAAACCACCCGCCGGAAACTACGCCAGCGCACCCTTGGCCTGCTCGACCAGGTTCTTAAACGCAGCCGTATCCTTCACGGCCAGGTCCGCCAGAATTTTGCGGTCGAGTTCGACACCGGCCTTCTTCAATCCATGGATGAACTGGTTGTAGCTCAATCCGTTGAGTTTGGCGGCCGCGCCGATGCGCACGATCCACAGCGAGCGATACTGCCGCTTGCGCTGCTTGCGTCCGGAATAGGCGAATTTGAGGCCGCGTTCGACGGCTTCTTTCGCAGAGCGGTAGAGTTTTGACTTGGTAAGGAAGTATCCGCTAGCGCGGTCTAATATTTTTTTTCGCTTGGCGCGGCGTTTGGTTCCGCGTTTTACACGTGGCATGTGTTTCTCCTTTTTGCTTTCCAGTTACTGGCGGCTGGAGGTAGGGATGATTCGCGTTGCCGGAATCTCTGACCTCTTCACGCGCCTGAAGCAGCGGTCAGTGGCTAGTGGTCAGAAAAGCCATTCGACTTTCTGACCACTGATCACTGACTACTGACCCCTAGCTTACTGATACGGAATCATCCTCTTCACTTTGCGGAGATCGCCGTCGCTTACCAGCGTGGCTGTGCCCAGATGGCGTTTGCGTTTCTTGGCCTTGGACGAAAGCATGTGACGCAGACCGGAATGGCCCCGCTTCACCTTGCCGTTGGCCGTTTTCTTGAAGCGCTTCGATGCGCCTTTGTGTGATTTCAATTTCGGCATAAGTCCTCGGAATAGGCTGTCAGGTTTTGGCCGTCAGCATTATTCAGCTTTAATTGCTCTGGAATCGTTAGCGCGATATGCGCCCGTCCGCGGCGAACTGCTAAGCCTGCGAAACAGGATTTGGAGACGCGGAGGCCTCGGCAGCCGCAGCCGACTGCTTATCTTTTTCCGGTTCCGCTGCCTTTTCTTTTTCCTGCGCCAGCTTTCTTTCCTGTTTCGCCTTCTGCTTGGCTTCTCGTTCTCGTTCCTTCTCCCGCTCGGCCGCCGTCTTCTTCGGCGCCAAAATCGCGTGAAGAGTATTTCCCTCTTGCCGGGGGCGGAATTCCACGATGCTTTGCGGTTCCACGTCTTTGATCAGGCGGTCAAGAATCTGTCGACCCAATCCCGTGCGCGTCATTTCGCGTCCCCGAAAGAAGATGGTCGCTTTAACTTTGTCTCCTCCGTCGAGGAAGCGCAACACGTGATTTTTCTTGGTCTCGTAATCGTGGTCGTCCACATTAATGCGGAACTTGACCTCTTTTACGGTGATCGTCTTCTGATGCTTCTTGGCTTCGCGATCTTTCTTTTCCTGCTGGTAGAGATATTTCCCGTAATCCATGATGCGGCAGACGGGAGGCTGGGCGGTAGGCGAAATCTCGACCAGGTCCAGATTTTTGCTGCGGGCCAATTTGAGCGCCTCGAAGGGAGGCATCACGCCAATCTGTTCGCCCTCATCACCGATTACGCGAATTTCACGCGCTCGAATACGATCATTGGTTCGGATAAAACGTTTGTCGATACAGTCCTCCGCGCTCTAAGCGACTGGGAATACAAGATTATAGCATGGGAAAATCGCCATCGCTTCGTCCCAAATGGTGACTTCCAATCCCGTTCTCTGTCACATTTCCGCCACTTACGAGGCGTACACGTGTACAAAACCTGCCTCCACCGACGCGCCGCGCGGATCTTCCAGCTTGGTATTCTTCCGGTGGATACGATTTTGAAAGAAAGGCAGGCTGCCATCGAGATAGGTTAAAGGCCGCGGAACATCAGGTCTTCAAGGGCCATTCGCCGCTCGGCGAGGCTCTTATCACTCCTCATCTCCTACTTCGACTGCGAAGGACTCGGCACCTCGAAACCATAGCCCCTCAAGGCATCGCCAATCGCTGGCCTTTTGAAGAACGACAAGAATTGTTTTGCCGCTTCCGTGTTCTTCGACGAGCGAAGAATGACGCACGCCTGTTCGATGGGCGGGTATTCGTCCGAAGGAATTTCGGCGTAGCGTCCTCTGTCTTTCATGTTTGGAGACATGGCAAGCGAAAGCGCGACGATGCCCACATCGGCCGAGCCTGAGACTACGAATGATGCGGTTTGGGAAATGTTTTCACCCAGCACCAGCTTGTCCTGGATTCTGTCGTAGATGTGTTCCTTCTGCATCGCGGAGACGGCAGCCTGCCCATAGGGAGCATGCTGCGGATTTGCAATGGCGATTTTTTTGATAGAAGGGTTCGTGAGGACTTGCAAGCCGGAACTCACATCGAGCTTCGAGTCCTTCGGCACCCAGATCACAATCTTGCCCTTGGCATACTGGTAGTAGCTTCCCGGCTCGGTGAGCCCGGCGGCCTCCAATTTTTTCGCGTAATCGAGATTCGCCGAGAAGAATATGTCGAAGGGCGCACCATTCTGAATCTGCTGAAAGAAGTTGCCCGACGAACCGTTGATGAGCTTCACAGTTCTTCCCGTTTCCTTTTGGAATCGGCCAGCAAGATCTTGCATCGCAAACTGGAGATCGGCGGCAGCGGCGATCGTGATCTCTTGCGCGGCACACCGTGAAATGCAAACCATCGTGAGAAATGCGATCAGAGGCAATTTTCGGATGCTCATGCAATTTCCTATGCATCTATAACGGCGGACATGGCAATCTCAGCTCTAACCAGACTGCTTCGGCAGATCGAGGAAATTTACTGCTGTCGTCACGGCTAAAGTAGGATCAAGTGGAGACGTGGTTTCATGTCAAACGCGCAGAATCATCACTTCCGTGGCTTTGATCAGGGCAGCGGCGGTTTGCCCCGGTTTCAGTTGCATCTCTCGTGCGGAACGCGCGGTGATAATCGACGTGATTTGTTGGCCGCCAATTGAAACCCTGACCTCAGCCATCAAACCGCTAATCTGCACGGACTCAATTCGTCCCACTAGCTGATTACGACCGCTCACGCGCCGGACTTCTTCTTTGCGTTGCTGCCCTGTCTTGCCACGGGTTCTGAAAAGCAATCTGTCCACTTCGCTCTGCGGGATACGATGATGTCCTCCCACAGTCTGATTGCTTCGAATCTTCTTCTTGTAAATCCACTGCTTAATCGTTGGAAAGCTGATCCCCAGTTGCAAAGCTGCATCTCGAAGCTTCAGCAGTCCCTCAATATTCCGTTCGGATTTGCGGTCCTTCTGCATCCGGACGCAATCGTAGCGACAACGAAGTTCTCGGTCAACTCAGTCACATCCGCATCAGTATAACCCACGAGCCTCATTGCAAACGGACTAAAGCGTACAGTTTTAGACAATATAATCGTATGTCATATACACTTTCGCGTTCTGTCCCCCAAACGATTGATTTTTCGAGGTCGAAATGCGCAAGGCCTACCTGTTTATCGCAGCGATTAGTTTTTGGTTTTCGTCATCCTTGATTCTTGCTCAGGCCACCTCCGACCCATGCACGAGCGGCCACGAATTCGCCACCACCGATTGCACGCTGACCTGGCACGGCATCACGGTGTACGGTGCGTATGACATCGGCGTCGGCTGGGTCAGCCACGGCTTACCGGAAAACGGCTATAACTATGAAGGCGCATCTCTGGTGAACCGAAACGGCTTTCAACATCGATTCCTCGTCGCGCCGAACAGCCTGCAGCAGACGGGTCTGGGCATCCGGGGCAAGGAAGAGTTTCGCCACGGCTGGTCCGTTGTGTTCAACGCTTCCACTGGCATCAATCCGCAGTCCGGCCTGCTCGCCAACGCGTCAGCCACCGACACCATCAACAACGGCCTTCCCAGGAGAAGCTATTCGTACGCCATCGACGGCGCGCGCGCCGGCCAACCCTTCAATGACGAAATCTATGCCGGCATATCATCCACGCATTTCGGCACGCTGACCTTCGGTCGTCAGCGCTCTCTCGGCACCGATGCGATGCTTCTTTATGATCCCGCTGGCGGCGCCTATGCCTTTTCCTACATCGGGTACAACGGCACGATGGCCGGCGGCGGCGACACCGAGAACAGCCGTTGGGACGACGCTCTGAAGTATCGCCTCACCTATGGCCCGGTCCATTTCGGCGCGATGTATAAATTCGCCGATGGTTCTGCCGGCTGCTACTCGGCCTCCGCAACCTGGACTGCCGCCAACTGTACCCCGGAACAGGCGCACAACAACGCCTATGGATTCGACCTCGGCGGAGCCTACGGCAAGTTCTCCGCCGACCTCGTCTTCCAACAGTACAACCAGGCGATCAGCGTGTTGAACCCCTTGCTGGGACCTCAGAGTCCGACGGCGTCATATCAGTCAACCACCGACAGCATCAATACAAACCCCGTCACCGGGGTCAATCTGATCGACACGAACAACACCGTATATGGCATCGTGACCGACAACCGCGCCGTTATGGTCGCTGCCAAATATACGTGGGACCCGGTCAAGTTTTTTGCCGGCTACGAATACATCTGGCAGAATAACCCGTCGAACCCGTTGGGTGTGGGCGCCTCGGACCAGGGCGGTTATAACATGAGCGGGGTCGAAGACAACAACCTTGATTCGGAAAAGTTGGTGAACATCTGGTGGACGGGCGCGAAGTACACCTACCGCAGCAAAACCGACTTCACTTTTTCCTGGTATCAACAGCGGCAGAACGACTTCCGTCTTCCACCGACCTGCTCGCTCTCAGCCGGTTTCCGCAGTTCCTGCGCGGGCACCCTCAACGAGGGGTCCTTCTATGTGGATTATCACTTCACCAAGCGCTTCGACGGGTTTGCCGGAATTGCGTATTCCTACGTCAGCGGCGGTCTGGCCATCGCCATTCCTCATGGCCCCGGCGTCCCCTACAACTACAACAACAACTGTGCTCCGACTGTCGGTGGTCGTTTCGCTTTTTGATGGTTTGCGCGCCCGGCGAGGTCTTGATGAACCACAACCCTTGTGGGCTCTCGACTGAGCCCGAGTGGGGAGAAAAAAGGGCCTAAGAAAAGCAGCGCTGAAACTGCCACAGGCCTGACTACCCTTTCTAGAATTTTGGCATCACATTGCCATGTCAGCCTCGCTGCGATTTGAAACCTGTTTGCCCACTCGCTGCCAGGTCCGCACTCCTGTGGAGCCAATGCCGCCTCCGATCAAAGAACCGCCCAGCCCAATGGAGAATCCGGATGCGCCGGTGCGCGAGCCTGATCCGGAAGAGCCTGAGCAGATCTGATTTCCTTCGGATCCGTGGCGCAGGTGGGATCAGTTCCCATCACCTTGTCTCTGCAAAAGAAGCAGAGACAAGGGTAGGGCACCGAGCGTTCTCCGGCTATTTTCGTCCGCGTGGCGCGGACTGGTGGGACTGCAGGCTTTGCATTTGAGATGCGTGGCGTTGCTGCAGTTGCTGAGTCTGTTGTTGGTGGCGCTGCTCGACTTGCTGTTTTTGGGCTTCGCTGGCCTTTTGGCTGGCTAGTTTCGCGTGCTCCTGGTCTTGTTTCTGCTGGAGCTTCTGGCGTTCCTGATTTTGTTTATCGATCAGCTTCTGCTGCTGCTGCTGGTATTTCTTGTCCAGTTTTGCGTCGCCGGTATTGGGAGAAGCAGGATGTTCCATGGGTGGTAATTCGTTGGGATGCATGGCAGTGCGTGGCGCGCCGTTTTCAGCACGGGGTTGAGCACCACCACGATTGGCGGGAGGGTGGTAAGGCGCTCCAGCTTCGCGGGCAGCTACGACAGAGCCGTGAAAATCTCCGGGGCGGCCAGTGGCAGCGATGGGCGGCCGACCTTGATTGGCCGAGGCGCGCAGTTCGGGATTTCCACGGGCAGCTTGGATATGCTCAGTTTGAGCGGCAATGGCCCCGACGTGGCGATCATGATCGGCAATCTCATCTTCGGGCCGGGGACGGGCATTGATACCGCCTTCTCCGCCGTTGTAACTAACGTGGCTTACGTTCGTGATATTTATGTGTTCGTTGTAGACGTTGTGAATGTTGACGACGTTGATGTTCATCACATCGCGGTTATAAAAGAAGTGGCCGCCATCCCAGCGTCCGCCAACGAAACCGACACCGAAGTAGCCGAAGCCGTAATTGATTCCGCCATAAAAGCCGATGTGCGGGCCCCAAAAACCTTCGTGAAAGAGAAAGACACCGCCATCCCAGCCCCACCAGGGTGGGGTCCAGAGAAAACCGACTTCCGGAGCTAAGACCCACGTGCCAGGCACCCAGTAGTAATCGTCGAAATCGGGATCCCAGGCCCAATAACCAGGCGTCCAGAGATAACCGTCGCCGGGACAAATCGGCTGCTCATAGACCGGAATAGCGGGCGGACCGAAACCGACCGTAATGCGAACTTGGGCAGACGCTGCCGCCGAGATGGTTAGCACGGCCAGCGCGAACAAGAGTATACGAACGATGCGAGTCATAGGCATGGTCTTTCCTCGTGCCCGACCATCCTTCGCTTACCCGGTGCTGCAGGGACTGCTGCGGGCTGCGCGGACGGATCGGTGAAACTTCTTGAGCAGATGAATTGACTTCTTACAGCCGCGAAATATCGTATCAGCGACGCCGCTCTGATTTTCTAGGGTGAAGGCTGTAGATGTGAGGGGCTTGTCTACCTATGACGCGGTGCACACCAAAGGAGACCAGGTGCGCGTTAACTTCGTGATCCGATCAAGCTGCCTTCGTATACGCTCTGTACGCGAGCACGAATCCAGTGGTTGGGTGCGTGTCGTCCGCGTATGTACAGCTTCTGATAATTGTCGGTGAGGGCTTCGGTGAACTCTCCCGCGGGGCTGTCGTGCGGAACATTGAGCGTAATCGCTTCGAGCGATTTGCCTACGAACGACCGCATGAAGGCAAGTCTCTTTTTGGCGGCGAGGTCACGCAGGATTTTGTTGCGCCCGCGAGCGACGTGGATCGGAACCTGATCTGGCATGGCCGCGGCCGGTGTTCCGGGGCGCGCGGAGTAGGTGAAGACGTGCAGGTAGGTGAAAGGCAACTCTTCGATGAGGCGGCGCGTGGTTTCGAATTCGGCTTCGGTCTCGCCTGGGAATCCGGCCATCACGTCGGCGCCGATGGCGGCGTTGGGCATCGCGGCGCGAATTTTTTCGATTTTCTCGCGATAGTGCCACGGGCGATATTTGCGATGCATGCGGCGCAACACCGCGTCACTGCCGGATTGCAGCGGCACGTGCGCATGTTTTGCGATTCGCGCTGAGGAGGCGACGAGGGCGATGAGGTCGTCGGTCCAATCCATGGGCTCGACGGAAGAGATACGGAGTTTTTCGACTTGCGTCTCGGCGAGGACAATACGGATGAGGGATTCGAAATTCAGGGTTGGGACTGCGAACCTCGCGCCTTGGGCCTGCGTCGCCGAATTGCCGAGGTCCGAGGTTTGTGACCCGAGGTTCAGATCACGTCCCCAGCGACCGAGGTTGATGCCGCTGATTACGAGTTCACGATAGCCTGCGGCTACCAGGGTATTCACTTCGCGAATGATTTGAGGCAATGGCAACGAGCGACTATAGCCGCGGACGCTCGGGATCACGCAGAAGGAGCAGCGGTTGTCGCACCCGTCTTGAACTTTGAGATTGGGGCGGGTACGGGCGTGTTCGATAGAGTCGCCCCCGGCCTCAAAGACAGGAGCCGCGAGAAGTTCGGTGTGAGCGAAGATGTCGGAGACGAAAAGCCAGTTCTCCGTTCTCAGCTTGCGGTTCTCAGTTAAGGCGGAGAGCGGTAGAAAAGCTTTGGAAGTGCCGGCCCTGTCGACCTCAGCGGCCAAAGCCGGCATCGATGGGGGCGGGTTTGCAGCACTCCTGATGTCGTGCCCTTCCCGATTTGTAGTCAGATTTGGCAGAACAATTTCGGCGAGTTGATGTTTGTGCGAGTTGCCGATGACGGCACGGACGCCGGGCAGCGCCGCAACTTCTTCGGGAGCGCGCTGGGCATAGCATCCCGTGACAATGATTTTTGCCAGCGGATTTTGGCGCCGCACGCGGCGGACAGCGGCGCGAGCATCTTGATCCGCGGAATTCGTGACCGTGCAAGTATTCAAAATAACAAGGTCGGCTTCGGCGGCGCTGGATCGGATGAGGCCGCGGTTTTCGAACTGGCGTTCAATGGCCGCACCGTCGGCCTGGGTGGCGCGACATCCGAAGTTTTCGACGTGGTAGGTCGACACACAACCATCGTAGCGCATTTCCCGTGAACGTTGGACCTCGGAGCCGTTAGCTCGAATGGGCAGCCGAGGGCGGCTGCCCGCACAGAGACATTTCTCCGCGAACTGAGACTCTGGTCGATTACGCGGTGGCGGCGGATTTCTTCTGCGCGAAGCACTCCCGACAGAAAATCGGACGCCCTTGCGTTGGACGGAACGGGACAGTAGTCTCCTTGCCGCACTGGCAGCAGGTCGCCCGCGTTTCAATACGAGAGTAGTGATGACCCTCGCGAGAAGAGGGAGCGGCTGTGAGGACCGCCACTCGCCTGGATTTGCAGGATTTACAGCGCTTGGGTTCGTTCCGGAATTGCTTGTCGTGGAAAAATAGTTGTTCCCCGGCGGTGAAAGTAAATTCGGCACCGCAGTCGATGCACGTTAATACCTTGTCCTGAAATTCCATTGAGGATGGCTCCCTTGTGCCCGCGTTTGCACCCGCCACACGCGGGGAAGGCGGTGGCACAGAGCAAACACAGGTTTTGTGTTACGTCCCCCCTCAAACTGCCCCTGGACTCGGCCCGCCACGCACCCTGGACGGGGCGTGGATACAGATTTTTGCTGTTAAATGCCGATTGAACGATGAGTAATGAATGATCCCTGCTGCAACTCTACCTAGTGGGGGCCAGATGGAGCAGGGTCGCCCCGGGAAAGAGGCGACCCTTTACTGCTTCAGTCCTACTCCTAAGTGCATATCGTTGAATGCAATCACTTTGGCCTAGCTGCATCAATCTTGTTCTTTGCGAACCTTTTTACGAGCCCGCTTACGAGCGAGCGCGGCCTTCACACGCTTTTTCTCACCGGGCTTCAGGTAAAAAGAGTGGCGTTTGACCTCTTTGATTATGTCTTCCTGTTGCACTTTGCGCTTGAAGCGGCGCAGGGCATTCTCGAGAGATTCACCCTCTTGCAGCCGAATTTCCGCCAACCAGACACACCCCCAAACCCGTCCTGTGGGACCGAATAGTTATTACAAGGATTTGACCGGAAGTCAAGTGCGGAGGGTGAAGAACGTTGCAGAACAACCAAAACGGAGACCAGGCAGGAGGGATGGGCGTGTACCCCACCCGTTCGCGAAGGTCCGTGGAATCCCACGTTTCGCAAAGACCGCGAAACATGGGGCACCCTTTGTCGTGTTAGTGCGCGCAGCCCAACAAGTCGCGTCGTTTTCAGAAGACCAGTTTCAGGCCCAGTTGGATTTGGCGGGGGGCGAAGGCGGCGTTGGGCTTCAGGAAATTTTGCGTGGGCTGCTGGTAGTAGGCGGGGTAAGGAACTCCGTTAACGGTTGTGCTGTAATTGGTGAACGTAGTGGCTTCGGCGGTTAGGCCGTCGGTGGTAATAGTGACGCGCGGGTTGAGGTGGTTGAAGAGGTTGAAGGAATCGGCAGTGAAGTCGAGCCGGTAGCCCTGGCTGACATGGATTTTGCGAACGAGGCGGAGGTCTGTGGAAGTGTAGTCGGGCCCGGTGAAGGCGTTGCGGCTGTAGCCGGGAAGACGGTCGTTGTCGTAGTTGCCGTCCTGGTTGGGATCGCGGGAGACGGTGGCGTTGATCGGGCGTCCACTGCCGGCAGTGACGATGCTCGACACTTTCCACTCGTTGAAGATGTGGCCGAGGAGCGCTTGTCCGCGATGAAAGGGGCGAGGCTCGAGCGAGAGAGCTCCGACGAACCGGCTGCGCTGGTCGGTGACGCTGGGCCCGCGTTCGGCGTTGGGCTGGTAGGAATTCTGTACCGCGGCGGGTTCGCCTGCGACGAGCGCGTCCTGGCCGTCGTCGATTGCGCGCGCGTAAGTGTAGGAAAGGCGCAGATAAGTGCCTCGGGCCATGCGGCGGTTGATGGAGACAGTTGCTCCGTTATACATGCTGGAGGCGGCACTTTGAAATTCGTCGATGGAGCCGAGTTGCGCGATGGGCCGTCCTAGAGGATTGATGCAGGGTGGGAACGGGCAGGTCAACGATCGCGTGAACTGCCAGGTGGCAAAGGAATCGACGGTATAGTATCCGTTTTCGAAGATGGAACCGGTGGAATCAAAGAGGGGATAAGTGAGCGCAACCGGTTGGGGAAGATTGACGTCAAGGGCGCGGATAAGATGCTCGCCGTGAACATAGAGGTAGGAGATGGCGACCGTGGTGTGGTTGGCAACTTCGCGCTCGAGCGTCAGGCTGGCTTGCTGCACACGCGGCGTGACGAAGTTGGGCGCGAAGGCAGAGACATCGTTAGTGACGCCCTGCGTAAATCCAGCTGGAAGATTACAGGACGAGGCCGAGAGCGAGCAGGTGAACAGCGGGTTCGGATAGACGGGAAAGGCCATGTGGTCAGCGAACTTGGTGTTGTTGAGAAAGACTTGGGCGTCAGTGACGCCATTTTCCATGGCGATGGCCGAGTTGTAGATCTGCGGAATCCGGACGTAAAAGATTCCGTAGCCGGCGCGAATGACGAATGGGTGAGTCTTGCCGATGGAATAGGCGAGTCCGGCGCGCGGCCCGAAGTTGCGGGGATTGTAGGGAACCTTGCCGGAGGATGGGAACAGTGGGTTGGAAATTAGCCCTGCTTTCGTAAAGGTTTGAAGATCCCAGCGTACACCTAGGTTGATGGCGAGGTGATCGTTGACGCGAATGGTGTCCTGGGCGAAGGCGGCGTAGTCGTTGCTGTTGGGGTTGGATGTGGCTGGGCCGAAATTTTGCAGGTAGTAGTGCGGAACTCCGTGCGCATAAGCGCGGAGAGGAGTGAGCGGAAGGCCGGCCTCTTGTGGCTCGAAGGTGAAGGGATCCACTTTGATGACATCGAAGAGATATTCGCCGCTTTGCTGGCTTGGAAAAAAGTCGTAGATCCAGGTGATCAGGGCGTCGCCGCCGAACTTGAAGGAGTGCCGGCTGGTATCGAGACTGAGAGTTTCGGCAAGCTGGGCACGGTGTTCGCGGGTGGCGCGGGGAAGTTGATCGGAGCGCCCCATGCCGTCGAGGATGTCGGTAATTTTGATAAGGGTTCTGATGGAAGCTCCATCAACGATGGGAGGAGAGTTGGTGTAGGACTGCCGCAGATCGCGGGAGAATTGGGCGCGAAGATGGCTGATGAGGCGCGTTGTGATACCGGAGGTGAGCGAGGCCGATCCGGTGTCAGTGGAGACTGTTTCTTCGCCGTTGTCGGAGATCGAATCGTAGGTAACGGGGCTGGCGGGATCGAGGAATACGTTGTTCGATCCCCAGTAACGGGAAGCGTTGTAGCGCAGCGCAAGCTGATTGCGGGGCGTGAGATTGATGTCGAGCTTGGCGTAGGTGGCGTTGCCGATTTGCGCCGCGGGATAGGAACCGGCAAGCGAAGAGAGCCGGGCGGCAGCGGCGAATACCAGGGCCTGGTCGGTGGCTTCGTAGTCGCCTGGAGTAAAAGGTCCTGTTCCAGCTTGCGGGACAACCTGCATCGTGTTGTCGAGAAATTCGACGACGTCGGGGACGTGGAAATAGTGTTGATCGAATCCCGCGAAGAGGAAAATTTTGTTTTTCTTGATGGGCCCGCCGATGGTGGCTCCCCCTTGCTGCTGGCGACTGTGAGGTTTGAAGGTCATAAAGGCATCCGCGGCTCCGAATCCGCTGTCGCGGATGTAATAGAGGCCGGTGCCATGCCAGTGATTGGAGCCGGATTTGGTGACGACGTTGACGACGGCGCCACCGGCCCGTCCGAGTTCGGCGCCGTAAGAATTTGTGGAGACCCGAAACTCCTGCACCACTTCATTGGAAAACTGGTACGGGGCGCGATAGAGGCCTCGCGCCTGGGCGAAGAAAGCGTTGTTGAAATCACCGCCATCGACCAGAAAGCTGTTCTGAAATCCGCGAAGGCCGCCGAAAGAAAGATCGCCGTTGGTGGCGGAGGTGAGGCCGCGAGGATCTTGTGTGACTCCGGGCGAGAGCAGCATGAGATCGGAGAATCGGCGACCGTTTAGCGGGAGGTCGGCAATGGCGCGTTCGTCGAGCAGAGTAGAGACGGGGCTCGGTTGAGTATCGACGAGGGCGGGTGCGCCGGTGACGGTGACGTTTTCCTGTGCGCCGGCGACAGTGAGATGGAATTCGAGTTCGGCGGCTGCGCCGACGTCGACGTGCAATTGCGGCGTGACTTGCGGCGACATCTCCTGCGCGATGGCGCGGGCAGAATAATCGCCGGGAGGGAGCAGTTCCAGTGCGAATCGACCTTCGGCATCAGAGGTGGCGGAGTAGCGGGAGCCGGTGCCGGCGTTGACGGCAACGACGGAAGCCTGGGCTATGCGGGCACCGGCGGGGTCGAGAACTGTACCGTGAATGGCGCCGGTGGTAGCATCCTGGGCGAAGGTGAGCCGTGCCAGTACTAAGAAGAAGAGCAGAAAAACAAATATTAGGGCAACGATCAACGAGGTACGCGGCATAGAGTCCCACCTTTAAATAAG
This sequence comes from uncultured Acidobacteriota bacterium, assembly GCA_963717205.1. Taxonomy (GTDB): domain Bacteria; phylum Acidobacteriota; class Terriglobia; order Terriglobales; family Acidobacteriaceae; genus Sulfotelmatobacter. The sequence continues at coordinate 124,892 of CAVQVP010000008.1, forward strand.
GAGAGGCTCGGAGAGTCGAAATCCCGCGCGTTTATCGGAGACGAGCGGGGGTTGGGAAACCCGATTCCTTTGTAGCATGTGCCAGGGCGATTCGACGGTGACGACTGGTTTCTTTTTGGGGACCTGTGCCGTAGTGGGAATTCTGCTTCGGCGCATGCTATGTTCAGAGTTCCCTGAAGGGGCAAGGCCGATCCGCTTCAATTTGGGACGTAGTCGGAGCACTGGCAAGCAGGTCCCCGCCGGGATGACAGAATATTCAGTTCGAAAAATTATGATTCGATCGTTTAAGGGAGTACGTCCGGTGATTCCGGCTTCTTGTTACGTGGATGAGTCGGCGCAGATTATTGGCGACGTGGTGCTGGGCGAGCATGCGTCGGTGTGGATGAATGCAGTGCTGCGCGGGGATGTGCACTCGATTCGGATTGGGGCGCACTCCAACGTGCAAGATTGCAGCGTGCTGCACGGAATGAAGGAGCAGTACAACGTGGTGCTCGGCGAGTACGTCACGGTGGGGCATTCGGTGACGCTGCATGGATGCGTCGTCGAGGATCGGTGCCTGATCGGGATGGGGTCGGTTATTTTGAATGGCGCAAGGATTGGTACGGGTTCGATCATTGCGGCGGGGACGCTGATTCCGGAGGGGACAGTGGTAGAGCCGGGATCGTTGTGGATGGGCTCTCCGGGCAAGTTTCGTCGGAAGTTGGAGGAGAAAGATCAGGAATCGATCATGCGCTATGCGAGGAATTATTTGGAATACACGGAGGAGTATTTGCGGGAACGGTGAAGTCAGTACCAGGTATCTAGTGCCAAGTTGTCATCCTGAGCGGAGTAAACCGGTGCGCGAAGCGCACTGGTTTGCGAAGTCGAAGGACCCCTATCACGCTGATGCTGTTTCGGACCGGGCGAGGCGTTCCTTCTTCTGCTTTCGAAGGAATGAGAAGAGTGTAGGGAGAACTCCCTGGCTAGGCGAGGAATGGCTGAACTGATAGAGATCCTTCGACTGCGACTTATCTTTCGCGAAGCGCGAAAGATAAGTCTTCGCTCAGGATGACAAGTTGTGATGATGGGTTTGAGGATTGAGACCTGAATGATTAAAGCGGTGCGAGGGACCCGGGATTTGCTGCCGCCGGAGACGGCGTTGTGGAATTTCGTGGAGTCGGCGGTGCGGGATATGTTCCGCGCCTACAACTTCCAGGAAATTCGTACGCCGATCTTCGAATCGACGGAGTTGTTTGCGCGGGGCGTGGGGGAAGAGACAGATATTGTCGCGAAAGAAATGTACACGTGGGAGGATCCGCCAAGAGTTTTCGAACAATATAAGAAGTTTTATCGGGATGTCACGGAGGCCATCATTGAGGGTAGACTGCCTCCGGGCGGATATGCCCCATTATCGGATCTAGCAGGCTCTCAATCTCTCACACTTCGCCCCGAGGCCACTGCCGGAATTGTCCGCGCCTACATTGAGCACAAACTCTGGGATCGCGGTCTGAACAAGCTCTACTGCATTGGGCCGATGTTCCGGCGCGAGCGACCGCAGAAAGGTCGTTATCGTCAGTTTTATCAAATCGACGCCGAAGTCATCGGCCCGGCGTCGGCGGGGAGCGATTCTCCCGCGCGCGATGCTGAGCTGCTGGAGATGCTGGCGACGTTGCTCGACCGTCTGGGAATCAGCGAATGGAATCTGGAGCTCAATTCGGTCGGCTGTCCCAACGATCGCGCAGCCTTTAACAACGCGCTGCGCAAGGCTTTGGAGCCGGTCGTGGGGAAGATGTGCGTCGATTGCCAGCGGCGGGCGGTGACCAATCCGCTGCGCGTATTTGATTGCAAGGTGCCGGAGGATCAGTCGATCATCGAAACGCTGCCGCGCATCAGCCAGTTTCTGGATGAGGGATGCAGGAAACACTTTGAGGAGGTTCAAGGGATTCTTAAGGCCGTGGGCGTGCCTTTTGTTTTGAACGATCGGTTGGTTCGCGGGCTCGATTACTACACGCGCACGGCATTTGAGTTTACGCATGGGGCCCTGGGGGCGCAGAATGCGATTCTGGGCGGCGGGAGGTATGACGGACTTTCTGAGGCTCTGGGCGGGCCTGCGGCTCCGGGAATTGGGTTTGCGATTGGGGAAGACCGGCTGGTGATGTCGCTGCAGGAATCGGCGTCGGCTGAGGGTGTGGTGAGGAAGCCGAATGTCTATGTGGCTGCGCTGGGCGCGGGGATGAACGGTGAAGCGGCGCGATTGGCGCGAGAGTTGCGGCGTCATGACTTGGTGGTGGACTTGGGAGACGAAACTTTCCGGCTGAAAAAATCGTTCGAGGCGGCTACCAAGGCGGGAGCCAAGTACATTTTGATTGTCGGGGAGGATGAAGTGAAGGCGGATGTGTTTTCGCTAAAGAATCTAGCGACGGGCGAGCAGGTTTCAGTGCCGCGCGGAGAGTTGGCGCGGAGGATTCAGGGATGAAAAAGATGAAATCAGAATTGGTGATTTGCGCAGTCCTCTTATTGGCAGGCGGCATTCCAGGAAGTGCGCAAATGCCTGCTCCTGCCAAGGTTCTTAGACCGCTGGAGCAGACTGTGATTGGCAATGAAAAGAGCCTGATCGAAGCGAAGAAAAAGGACGATGCGGCATTTTTCAAGCGAACGGTCAGTACGGATTTCGCGGTCGTGGGCGTAGACGGACAGCTGTTGGAGCGACAGGAAGCCATCGATGAGTTGGGCGATTCTGGTCTGGTGGAGTTGACGCCTTATGACATCAAGGTAGTGACGGTGGGAGAGGACGCCGCCGTCGTTACCTACGATGCGATCGTGCGCAAGGCGCCGGAGGAGGATCAGGGGCCTCCTCCGCGCTATCAGCACTTCAGTTCGGTCTGGGTGAAGGACGGAGACGGATGGAAGCTTAAGTTTCATCAGGCTACGGCGGCGCATTGGGGAGACTGGTAGGTCGGGCTTCGGCTTTCGGGCTTCGGTGTGCTAGTCTGCTTCCGCTTCTACTTTGTTGTCGGAAACGTCTAATCTTTAGGCAGCGCCGATTTACGGTCGAGGAGATATCGCATGAAAAGGGTAGCAACGATTTTAGCGGCAACACTGGCGTTAGCAGCAGCAGCGACAGCGCAGACGGAGCCTCCGAAGCCCGGGCCCGAACTTAAGAAACTAGATGTATTCGTCGGCTCATGGACGCTGGACGGAAATATGAAACCTGGGGCGATGGGACCGGGCGGATCGATGACTGAGAACGAAAAATGCGAGTGGATGCAAGGCGATTTTTACCTGGTGTGCCATTCGGATTACAAGAGTTCGATGGGAAACGGCGTGGGGTTGTCGGTCATGGGATACTCCGCCGACGACAAAGCCTACACGTACCGGGAGTTCAACAGCTTCGGTGAATTCGACGACTCCAGAGGCACGGTTGATGGCGACACATGGACCTGGACCAACGACGAGAAGATGAACGGCATGACCATGAAAGGTCGCTTTACGATGAAGATGACCTCGGCCACATCGTACACTTTTACTTTTGATATGTCGCAAGACGGAACCAAGTGGTCGACCGTCATGGATGGAAAGGCGAGTAAGAAGTAGACTTGCCTTGGCCGCACGTTCGCGTGCATCTATGGACAAAAGCTGCTCGACTGCCGATTCATGGCGCCGTCGAGGAACTGCAAGAGATTTAATAACGCTCAGCGATGAAGGGCGGAAAGACGGCGCAAAGTGAGGCGTTTAGTTGAGATCGCGAGCGGGATTGGCGTATTTGTTACGTCCCTCCTCAGTGCGATGGCAATACTCAAAATGATCTTCTACTACCAGGAGAGCACGCAGAAGGTGCCGCTCATCTCAATCATTTCGCTTAGTCTTACCGGATTGGCAGTTTTCCTGTCGTTCGTTGGCGCGTTTTTTCTTCTTTCGTGGGCCTATCGTCCAAGGTAGTTCTCTGCTCCTCTGCGCTTCGTCAGCCTCCATCCGGTTGCGACCAGTTATAATCCTTGATTCGGCTTTCTGCCGCATTCCTCACTGTAAGGACACAGCTTGCTCGATTTTCTAGGCGATCTACAACGAACCCACATGTGCGGTGCTCTCCGCACTTCCGACGCGGGCAAAAAGGCTGTGCTGATGGGCTGGGTCAATCGCCGCCGCGACCATGGCAACCTGCTTTTCATCGATCTGCGCGACCGCAGCGGCGTCACTCAGGTTGTCATCAATGCCGAGCGCGATGCCACCCTCCACGAAAAGGCCGGAGCTTTGCGCAATGAGTACGTGATTGCCGTCACCGGCACGGTGAAACTGCGCGAACGCCAACACTGTCAATCCAAATATGCCTACCGGCGAAGTGGAGCTCATTGCCGAAGAGTTGCGCATTCTGAACGAGTCGAAGCTGCCTCCGTTCCTGCCGTCGGACACGGCGCTCACCAACGAAGAGACGCGGCTGAAGTATCGCTACATCGATTTGCGGCGCGACGTGATGCAGTTCAATATCGAGCTGCGGCACAAGGTGGCGAAGGCGATTCGCGATTATTTATCGGGGCAGGGATTTTTTGAAATCGAAACGCCGTTCATGACACGTTCGACGCCCGAAGGCGCCCGCGATTATCTGGTGCCGAGCCGCGTGCAGCCGGGGACGTTTTATGCGCTGCCGCAGTCGCCGCAGTTGTTCAAGCAGATCCTGATGATTTCCGGCTTCGATAAATATTTTCAGATCGTGCGTTGCTTCCGCGACGAAGACTTGCGCGCCGACCGGCAGCCGGAGTTTACGCAAATTGATTTGGAGATGTCCTATCCGCAGCCGGAGCGGGTGTGGGAAGTGGTCGAAGGATTTCTGACGGCGGCGTTTGCGGCTGCGGGATTTGCGATCAAGACGCCGTTTCCGCGCATGGATTACGACGAGGCGATCCGGCTGTATGGCATCGACAAGCCGGATTTGCGGCTGCCGGCATTTACCGATGTGCGGGAGTGTTTTGCGGCAGAGAATTTGCAGGACCTGGCTATCAATCCGAATCTGCCGGTGATTGCGATTCGCACGCCGAAGGTCGGCGAGCTGTCGCGCAAAGAGCGCGATGACGTCAAGCCGATGTTTCATTCCAAGGGTGGAGCGCGAGTATTTGAAGATTTCAAGCGCATCGGCAGCAGGTTTCCCGAGGCGGCGGCGGCGATTGCGAAAAAGACTGAGATGGAAGACGGCGATCTGATCGTGATCGTGGCCGGCTCCTCGCAAACTGGCCCACAGACGCCAGTTTCCGAGCATCGCAAGGTGACGCCGCAGGAGTTGGCGATTTATGCGTCGGCAGGATTGTTGCGGCTGGCGCTGGCGCAGAAGTACGCGGAGCGGCACGGGATTTTCAAGAAGAGCGGCGATGCGGCGAAAGATTTCCGGTTTTTGTGGGTGACGAACTTTCCCCATGTTCGAGTGGGATGAGGATGAGAGGCGATGGAACGCGGCGCATCATCCTTTTACCTCGCCGCATGAAGAAGATATGTCGAAGCTGGAGTCGGGAGTCGAATCGTTGAACGATCCGCTGTCGCCGCTGAGCGCGGTGCGGGCCCTGGCTTATGACGTTGTGCTGAACGGTACGGAGCTGGGATCAGGCTCGATTCGTATTCACCGGCAGGATGTGCAAAGCCGAATTTTCCGCGCGCTGGGGATGACCGAAGAGGAAGCGCGAGCGCGGTTTGGATTCTTTCTGGAAGCGCTCGAGTATGGCACCCCTCCACATGGAGGGATTGCGCTGGGGCTGGATCGTATTGTGATGATTCTGGCGGGTGCGGAGAGTCTGCGCGAGGTGATTCCGTTCCCCAAGACGGCACGCGCCGTGGATTTGATGGTGGATGCTCCAACGCCGGTGGGCGAGGGACAGTTAAGGGAGTTGGGGATTCAGATAAAGGTTAAGAGCTGAGTACCTCAGGGGCTAAAGCCCGGAATCATTTTGACTTGTAACGGCACGGCTGAAGCGGTGCCCTTCCCGATTCTGCCCTTCTCAAACTAATCCTCGAGCTTGCCTCTAGCCAATTCTTCCACTCGCGCGAGCACTTCATCCTCACTCAGCTTGAGTCGAGTCAATCACCACGGCGTCCGTCGCCGCCTGCAGCGGCGAGGCGGCGCGGGTACGGTCGCGGTGATCGCGTTCGCGCAGGTCGGCGGCCAGGTTCGCGCTTACGTCGCCTTTGATTTTCTGTTGCTCCATGCGGCGCTGCTCGCGAACCACGGGGTCGGCGTCGAGAAAGATTTTCAAATCAGCATCTGGGAAAACTTTTGTGCCGATGTCGCGGCCTTCCATCACGATGCCGCCGCCCGCGCCCAATTCCTGTTGACGCGCCACCATCCACGCCCGCACTTCAGGATGCACCGAGACGCGCGAGGCCGCTTCGGTGACGTCGCGCTCGCGGATGCGCGAGGAAACGTCGTGGCCATCGAGCAGCGTGCGGTTTCCGCCGACCGTGGGTTCGAGGCGGATTCGCGATTCACGTGCGAGCTTTACCAGAGCAGCTTCGTCGTCAAATGACGCATCCTTGTCGATCGCTTTCAGCGCAAGGGCGCGGTACATTGCTCCGCTTTCCAGATTCACGTAGCCGAGCTTTCGCGCCAGCCGGGAGGCGATGGTGCTCTTGCCCGCACCCGCCGGGCCATCGATGGCGATGATCAGTTTCCGTTCAGTGTGATCGTGGTCAGAGTGGTCGGTCATTATCCAAAATACGAATGAAAAATGATGCGATTGAACAGGAGAACGATTGCGCAAGTAGACGATTGTACATGGAAACGACCGGTCGGTTCGGTTCCGTATTCTCGTTTCCATTGTCAACCACAGCAAACAATCCTTTAACAAACTTGTGACAGTTTGCGGCTGCTCTTTTTCCGGCAAGCCGCGTCAAATAGGACATACGTTGGAAGATGATTCGCAGGGTTGACCCGCTTTGCACCGTCTGCAAACAGAGGCGCGGTGACGCAGAGCACAGAGGAGCGAACCTGCTCCCTGTAATGCGGCGGTCCGGTTGCAAGCCCGGACAGAGATGAGGCAGTTATGCCAGCAGTTATGCTAAAAATCGTTTGGCGCAACCCGCGGCCACCGGCGCAGAGATCCTTGTGGGTTGCGGAGGTGGGGGCCGATGAATCGACGAGGGCTCCGATGTGGATCATCTACTACCAGACTATCGAGGCTTCTGGCCGGCCTTCAAATGAATATGAGGTGCTGCTGCGCCGGAAGCCGCAACGGCTGAATGCTGTGAGGGCGGCAGGTTTCGAGGTGCAGTCGTGTATGTAGTAGAGGACGTCGACCAAGCTTCCGAGAAGTTCACTTATGAGTTGGTCATTCGCGGGTTGGTCCGACGGTTCGTTGTCTACCGTTTGGGCAGGTTCGACCGGGTTTGGGAAACGGCGAATCGAATCTGCGATCGCTACGAGGTCAGGAAGGATGGTTGAGCAAGTAACAGCCAGCGCGAGCTACCTGGGGCTGGTGGGAGGGACCCCGCGCTACGATAGTTCATTTTGCGGCGCGATGGTGCTTAGGCGGGGCGACCGTCGGCTCTTTTGCCGGCGTGATGTGCAGCATCGAGCGGCCGCTGACATGGATGAAGCTCAGTTCGCGGGCCGCCAGCAGTGCGTTTACGGCCTCCTTCACGCGCGAGCGGGCGACGAAATTTCCGAAGAAGGTTTCGAGCTCGGTTTGCTCAGCGGCGATCACGCAGTCCAGATATTTCGAAAGCAGGGCCGACACAGCCTGTTGCACCGAGACCCCTACGCCCTCGCGGACGGCATCGGGCGACCAGCGGTAGAGAACATCCCAAAACGAGCCTTCGCTGGGTTTGTAGTCGACGCGGGTAATGCGCAGCTTCGCGAGCAATTCGCCGAGAGCCTTGTCGAGCGCTGGCAGCGACACCGCGCCGCCTAGAGTTTCCTGCAGCTTCTGCTTCGAGATAGGACCATCGCGCTCGATGACCGCAAAGGCGTCGCAGGCCAGGGGCGAGTAAGCAGAGCGCGGTCCCTGCCGGGGCGCGAGCTTGGGGTTGCGCTCGCCCACCAGCGCATAGAAATAAGGGAACACCGAAGCTGCGACGAGAAACGCATTATTCTCGTCGAAGACATTTGCCTCATAGGCGGAGCGCTCGCGCAGCAAGCGGACCATGAGTTCTGTCGCCGCTAACGCCCGCGGATCGGAGTAAGCATGCTGCCAGGTGGGCAGGCGGTCGTCGGAGCCGACGAATGCTCCGATGAATGTGGGCACCGGCATGGTGGGGCGCACAGGATACATCAGACAAAGGCCTACGGCCTCGACGAAGGCCCGCGCCTGCTCGATGGTGCGGATGGGCTTGCCATCAAGGCGCCACTTTACGCGACGGAGTTGCTGGAGATCGGATTCGGTCATGAAGTCAGCATTCAGCATTTAGCGCTCAGCACTCAGCCAGTAGCGGGCCGTTTTGCTCAGCATTGGCCGACGGAGGCTTAATGCTGAGTGCTGAAGGCTGAGTGCTTTGTTTCAGATTCTCTTAAACGCCTTCTGAATATCCTTTACAGAATACCGCAGGACCACCGGCCTGCCGTGAGGACATGACATGGGGTGGTCGGTTTTCGCGAGCTCGGCGAGGAGCCAGTCCATTTTGTTTGGCTCGAGCGGCATGTTCACCTTGATGGCGGCATGGCAGGCAATGGACGCGGCGATGCGGCTGCGAATCTTTTCCAGGTTTAACGACTGCTCTTCGCGAGAAATTTGGTCGAGCAGCTCGTGAAGCATGTGCTCGACTGCGGCTGCGTCAACTCCGGCGGGTGCAACCTTCACGGCGACGCTGCGGGCTCCGAAGGGCTCGGCTTCGAAGCCGTTATGTTGCAGTTCGTCGGCAATCTCTGCGAATACTGCCTGCTGCGCCGGAGACAGTTCCAGAACGATTGGCATCAGCAGGCGCTGGCTTTCTACTTTCTGCAAGGCACGTTGTTTCAGTATGCGTTCGAAGAGCACGCGCTCGTGCGCCACATGCTGGTCGACGATCCATAGGCCATCTTCATTCACCGCCAGAATAAAAGAATTGCGAATCTGCCCTAGCGGCCTGAGAGTTGAGAGTGCGGCCAGCGTAGGTTCTTCTTCAAGCACATCCAATGCCGGAGCACAGCCGTTGTCAGGAATTGAATCCGGCCATGTTCCTTCCAGCGGCTTTTCTTCCAGGCCCCGTGCCACCGGAATTGCGGCGTTCGCCTCAACGGCGATTCCGCCATCGAACTGGAAACGCGCCGAAATTGGAGGAGGCACAGGAGCTTGCAGGGCGAATCCGCCGCCCGATTCGTAGACCGGGTGAATTGGCGCTCCTGAGGCAGAGGCCAGGTCGGAAGGCGGTTCCCATTCCCTGGCACCAGGCGTCAAACCGGAACTGGCGGTGGCATGAGTGTGAATTTCCCTGGTGAACTGTGGCGCTGGGCGCGCCTTCATTAGCGCTGCGCGTACGCTATCGCGAACGAAGTCGTGCATCACACTGGATTGGCGAAATCGGACTTCCGTCTTCGAGGGATGGACGTTGACATCGACTTCCCCGGGCGGCATTTCCAGAAACAGCAGGACCACAGGGTAGACGCTAGGTGGAATGATGTTGCGATAGGCTTCCGTCAACCCGTGCTGGATCAGGCGGTCGCGAATCAGGCGTCCGTTGACGAATACATAAATCGAATTGCGGTTCAGCTTCTGGATTTCGGGTTTAGAAACGAAACCGTGGAGCCGCATAACGCCGGGGTCGGCGGATTCGATTTCGTCTTCATCTTTATCTTTGTTTTCACTCTCCTTGCGGCGCCATGGCGGAGGCTGCGGCAAGCCCACACGTGCCAGGGGTTGCTCGGCGGCGAGGGCGATCAGCTGGTCGAGCGTTTCTTTGCCGAATACCTGATAGACGCGTTCGGCGTATCCTGCAACCGGCGGCGCTACGAGCAGGGCATTGGTCGCCGAATGAAGTTCGAAATGCTTTTCGGGGTGGGCCAATGCATAGTGCGTTACCAGCGAAGCGATGTGCGAGAGTTCCGTGGACTCCGCTTTCAGAAACTTTTTTCGCGCGGGAGTATTGAAGAACAGATCCCGGACTGTGATGGAGGTTCCCTCGGGCAAGCCAGCTTCTTCGACGCTCGCCATGCGGCCGCCGTTGATCTCGAGGATGGTTCCGTCGGGAGTTTCTGCAGCACGTGTCTCCAGCCGCAGGCGCGAGACTGATGCGATCGAGGGCAGCGCTTCGCCGCGAAATCCCAGCGTGGCAACTTTCAGCAAATCTTCCGCGTCTTTGAGTTTTGATGTGGCGTGGCGCTCGAAGGCCAGCATGGCGTCATCGCGGACCATGCCGCATCCGTTGTCGGTGATTTGGATAAGCTTTTTTCCGCCCGCCTCGACGCTGATCTTGATGCGGGTCGCGCCCGCGTCCAGGGCGTTCTCCAGCAGCTCCTTCACGACCGAGGCGGGGCGCTCCACCACTTCGCCCGCGGCGATTTTATTGGCAACCTGCTCGGAAAGTACGTGGATGCGGCCCAAAGGCGGTTCTCAGTTCTCAGTGCTGTCGGGGACAGAGCCAGTTTCGCAGATGGAACGCGCGAAGGCAAAGGGTGTCGGTGCACTTAAGGGTCTTAACCCAGCATTAGATTCCGCAAAAATGCGCGATGGGTGGAGCAGGGCTTCCAGCCCTGCAATTACCCACGCAGCATTTAAGCAGCTGGCTTCAGCCACTGAGGTATAACGTCCAACGTCAATTGTACGGAGCTGAAAGGAAACTCCTCGGGGATTTCTACCAAACCTCTGCGAACAGGGTTCATATGAATATAGTTGCGGAAGCGAGCATACTCCTCAGCATCTCGGACGCGGCGGTCATGGAAACTGGTTTGCCAGATTTCTCCCATGAATCCCAAGTCCTTCTTCGCCCGATAAGAAAACCCTCCCTTAACGAATTGGACAGCCTTTTCCAAAGTCACGGGAGAAATCGGTGTGACTAACAGATGAAAATGGTCCGGCATCACTACAAACTCATGCAATTGGTACTTGGACTGCTTTTGGTAATGCAAAAGCACCTCGATGAAGAGTCCAGCCATTCGATCGGATTGCAATAGGGATCGTCTTTCAAAATTAGACGCAGTGATGAAGTAGGTGCTCTCGCGAGTAGTTCCACGAAAGGGGATTGTCATGGCTACCTCGGGGGCTGAAGCCCGATTCAAATGAGCCAGTGTTTAATGCAGGCCTGAAGGCCTGCTCCACCCTCTTGAGAGACAGTACCGCAGTGCAATGATGAATGGCACGAAAAGAGAAGAGTTGGCGAAAAAGCGTTTCCCAATTTGGAGTCGCGTAACTAGTTCTCCGTGGGTTCGACTTTCGTTTTTGGGGGCGGCAGATTTCGGCCGGGCTTGGGAGGTATTGCAGGAGGAGTCGGCGGTGATAAAGCAGCCTTGGCCGAAGTTTTGCGAATTTCGATGCCGTCGTGTTCATTATTGAGCACGACGTGGGATGCACCGTTGCCGACGGTGCCGCTGGCTTTCGCCTCGCGGTCGTTGCTGTCGATCTTCAACTCCGGAAAGTCGGACTGAATTTCGCCGTCGCGGGTGCGGGCGTCGAGGTGGAAGCCGGCCTTGTCGGGCACGCTCAAATTGATATCGCCGTTGCGATCGTCAATCTGCACGTTGCCAAGCGAGCGCATGGAGACGTCGATTCCGCCGTTTTCATCCTGCACACGAAGATCGCCGGAAACATCTTCCAGATGAATTTGTTTCGAGCGGGTGCTCAGGTGCACGGGCCCGGTCATCTGCTCGGCATGAAGATCGTCAGAATCCAGATCAAGTTCGCCGTCAAGACGGGAGAACTCCAGGTCAGTTCGCGAGGACTTGAAGGTCACGTTATTGCTGATCCGGGCTAGTTTCACGCTCTCGCCGAATTCGCCGTCGAGCTGAACTGCGCCTTTGATGTCGCTAACGGAGACTTCGTTCAGGTGGCCGTCGATGTGGACGTCGCCCGTGACGTGTTCGACCTTTGCGGAACTTTTTTCGAGATTGAGTTTAGCGTTTCCGGTGACGACCTCGACGGAAACATCGCCATGCTGGTTGTTGATCTCGATTTCTCCCTCGCGGTCGGTCACGGAGACATCGCCTCGGCGGGAAGTGACACGCAGTTCCATCTTGCGCGGAATTGAGACATCGAGATCGCTCTGCACGGAGTGGTCGCCGGCGCCCTGAGTCTTGGCGTCGAGAATCATCACATTGCCGGCGAAAGTGATGGTGGGCTTGGTTTGCTGATTGTATTTGTCGGCATCACTCTGGCCTTCCGCACCTATTTTCTTACGTAAAACGACTGTGATCTTGTTGTCATCGGCCGCGCTTACCCGAACGGCTCCGTGCTCGTTGTTGACGCGCAAGCTCGTAACCGCGGGAGGAATGTCCTGTTCGAGATGATCATCGAAGTTAAAAGTCTCGCCGAAGATGTTGTCGAAGTCGCTGTCGTCGATGTTCAAGTTGTCGCGGATTTCACCCCAGTGGAAGCGCTCGACGTGAGTGGCAATCAACCCGCAGAAGACGATGCAGATGACCAGAAAAACTCCACCTGCGCCAATGCCGCGCGGCGGGAAACCGTCGCGCTGGGCTTGCTGGTGCTCGATCAGCTTGATGATTCCCCAGAGGATCAACAGCGCGGGCCAGTAGTGAGCGAATAAAGTTCCCAGCCGCGCCCACGACAGCATGTGCAGATTTCCCAGCAGGAATACGATGCCGAGAACAATCAACACGAACGGCCCGGCAAAGGAGCGGCGATAACGGCGCGGCGGCAACGGTGCTGGAACGGGCGGTTGAATGGGACTAGACATTGTGCACCTCGCCGGAAGGAGGTGTTGCTCCGGGATTTGAAACTCCAGAATTCGAAGCTCCCGGATTGGAAGACGGCGGAGCTGTGGGCGGCGCAACGACAGGCGGTGGTGGCTGGAATGAGCCGACGTGTCCGGCGGAAGAAGCGTTGCTCTGCAGCAGCTTCACAACGCCTATCACCAGCAGGATCGCGGGCCAGGTTCGGTCGAACTCGACCACGTTGAGGCTTTGGAGCAGGAAGAGTATCCCGATCGTAATCAATATGGCCGGACCGATGATCTTACGCATGCGGCATCGATCACAGGTGCATCCGATGCGCCGACCGGCGATCAGCCCCCACTGCCTCGCGAACATCCATCCCCCGAAGAGAATCAGGAGGAGCGGCCAGAAGCGGTCGAGGCCAAATTCGAAGATGTTCATGGTGTGCAGCAGGAAGAGCACACCCAATCCAATCAGGATGATCGCGACCGCAGGAATATTTTTGTATTCGCTACGTTCCCCCATACTAAAGGTTTGTGCCAGGCCGTAGGGATCGGGAGGGGGTTCGCCCATTTGAAGCGCCCTGGCTGTGCGTACGGCATCGATGATCTGGTAGACGTAGAAAAACGCGATACCGATGCCGAAGACCCAGTCCCAACGTCCGGCATGATCTGAGGCGAAGATGAGCATCGCGAAGATGATCAGGTGCGCCAGTCCCTTAGCGTATTGCGAGCAATACACCGCGCCGACGCCGAACGGAAAAAATCCAGCCAGGATGCCGGCGACCGCGGGGTTAGGGCCGGAACCGCCTGCGGGCCTGAAGGGCACTGTTGGTAGCGTGCCTGGAGGCTGACCGACGGGCGCATATCCAATTTGAGCCGGAGGCACGAATCCGGCTGCCGGGGTTGTACCCTCTAGGCGGGCGGCGAGACACGGCTCGCAGTAGACGACTCCGCGGACGTCGCGAGTGCAGTTGGCGCACAGTGGCTTTCCGCAAGTGCGGCAGAACGCGACTGCGGCAATATCGGGATGCGTGGCGCAGTTCATACGAACCTCCTGTAGGTGGTCACCGACACCACAGACGGATCGTTTATGGACGGATCGTCTACAGACTGCTCGTTTACAGATGGACCCAGAGGGGCGCTGGCCAGAATGAGATTATTTTCCGTCTGGCTGTAGTTGCGCTCCTGCTTCTGCTCGGGCTGTTGTGTTGTGTCGTTCTTATGCTCTTTCTTGTCGTTACTTGGCGCCGATTCATTCGGGCGAGGTTCGGCTGGCGTCATGCTTCGCTTCAATTCGCGCACGCGCGATTCCAGTTCGTAAACCACCCGGATGTTCTCGTAGTACCGGACTACGCGGGCTTGCGTGTTGTAGTACGTGTGCCGGATAGCAGCAGGCCGCAAGCTGACCTGGCGCAGGTCGCCGGGTTTTACGCCGAGTACGCTCAAGGCCACCGACAGCGAGAAGAAGGCCATGCCAAATGACATGGCAAACCTTGGCTGCCGGACAGTGCCCCAGATCGGCTGCATTGCCGCCGAAACCCACGCTTGTGCGCGGTCCAGCCACGAAGCTGCCGGCCACGAAACATGCGGCTCGGTCGCGGACACGTTCACCCGCAGGCGTTGCGTGTCAACGCCCGTTGTGGATGCCAGAATGTTATTGACCAGGCCGGCTGGAGGTTCCACCTCCGTGAGATCCTTCAGCCAGTTGCGGCCCGCCTCAACTTCGGCGAACAGCGGCCCGCACGCGGAACAAGTCCGGGCGTGAGCCTGGAAGCGGTCGAGTTGAGTGCCGGTCAGGACGCCGTCGAGCGCGTCGCTGAGCAGGCCATCGAACTCGTGACACTGCATTCCGTTACTGGTTCGGTCTGGCATCACATCACCTGCCTATAGGTACGTTGTAAAAGCCGTGCAAGTTCCGCGCGGCCACGATTTATTCGACTTTTCACAGTCCCCTCCGGCACTTTCAAAACGGTTGCGATTTCGCGGTAATCGAAATCCTGTAAGTCCCTTAGAATCACTGCCTCGCGAAGCTCCGGTGAGAGCTTGGCGAGGGCGGCGTGAACGGTTTCTCCCAGCTCCCGGCTGCGTACGCGGGCGTCGGGAGGCGCAGATTGGTCCTGAATTTGCTCACTGAGCGGCTGGGCATCCTCGTGCGGCGATGAGGCAGCGTCGAGCGAGTCCGTGATGCGGTCTTGCTTGGTTTTGCGGAAGTGATCGACTAACAGGTTGCGGGCGATTGTGGTGACCCAAGTGACGAAAGCTCCCTTGGAGCTGTCGTAGCTCGAAAGCGTGCGGTACATCTTGATGAAAACTTCCTGAGTGAGATCCTCGGCGTCGTTGGCGGAGCCGGCGAAACGGTAGCAGATGTTATAGATACGCCGGTTGTAAGTCTGAACGATTTCTTCCCAGGCAGCAGCGTCGCCAGCTACACAGCGGCGGACCAGCATCGCAACTACCTGCACGTCTTCCAATAAAAGCTCCCGGAAAAGCAGCTGTCAGCTATCGGCCTTCAGCTCTCAGCGAATCTCTGTCATTCCGAACCGGGCCGAAGGCGCGGTGAGGAACCTGCTGTTCTTGGGCGGCAGTGCTCAGATCGGCGGCGCGCCCCTACAAGACAGTACGCGGATGTTGTCCGGCAAGTTCGCGGCGGCAAGCTGCATCTGCAACGTTAAGTGAAACAGGGCATTGTAGCAGCGACAGAAACTGACGTTGCGATCCGGCATATACTGGCTGCCACCTCAGAGAAGGAACCCACCACCTATGAAGAAGCTATTTTTTCTGCTGGTTCTCTGCCAAATCGCCTATGCACAGGAGGCTCCCAAGAAACTCGATACCGGCGAACTCCACGAGTTCGTGATGGCAAACTTTCACACTGAGAGCGGCGCAATACTTTCGGTGGCGCGAATCGAGTACGGAACCTACGGACACTTGAACGCGGCTAAAGACAACGCCGTGCTTCTGCCTTCGCACTACATGGCTGATTCTCACGGCTACGAGTGGCTGAGCGGTCCCGGCCACGTGCTCGATACCTCGCAGCTCTTTCTAATAACCACGGAATTATTCGGCAACGGCCATTCTTCCTCTCCCAGTAATACGCCTGAGCCTTTTCACGGCCCGCGCTTCCCAGTGATGACGATTCGAGACAACGTGGAGGCGGTTCATCGTCTGCTCACCGAAGAGTTGAAGATTACGCACGTTCGCGCCATCATTGGATTCTCCATGGGAGCGCAACAGGCGTTTCAGTGGGCAGTCAGTTATCCAACGTTTGCCGACCGCATCGTCGCCACCGCAGGAACCGCGAAGACTTATGGACACGGCGTGGTGCGCCTCGAAGGCCAAATCGCCGCCCTCACCGCGGACGCCGCCTTTAAAGATGGCGACTATACCACTCAGCCCACCAAGGGATTGGAAGCCTTCGGTGTCGTCTGGACAGCATGGCTGTTCTCGCAGGAGTGGTGGCG
Organism: uncultured Acidobacteriota bacterium; assembly: GCA_963717205.1. Lineage (GTDB taxonomy): Bacteria > Acidobacteriota > Terriglobia > Terriglobales > Acidobacteriaceae > Sulfotelmatobacter. Next base: position 141,109 of record CAVQVP010000008.1, read on the forward strand.
CAAAGAGTTGTGGAGGGAGGGCGCGAAACCCGGAACTACATTTGAAAGTGTGCTGAATGACTTCCGCACCAACTTCATTCCCGGAGCGGATGCTAATGATTTGATCCTGCAATGCCGCACCTGGGAACATCACGACGTGGGAACGACTCCGGGATTCGGCGGAGACACGGAGCGGGCGCTGCGCTCCATCAAAGTTCCCTTTCTATACATGCCATCGGAAACCGATCTCTACTTTCCGATAGGCGACGCGCGCTACGAGGCCGCATTCATCCCCGGGGCGTCGCTGGTGCCGATCCCGTCGTTATGGGGACACACGGCCGGCGCCGGAGGGAGTCCCGCCGACGAAAAATTTCTGAATGAGAAAATTGGACAATTTCTCGCCGTGGGGAAATAGGCGGGTGGCCTGTCCCGCAGTATAGCCTCGGCTCGGCCATTACCATACTTAAGGCTGGTATTGACTATGGTATAATGCTCCCGTTGTGGAAACAGCGCGCAAAATCACGGTAGAAATCCCCGGCGACTTGCTGGAGCGAGCGCAAAAGGCAAGCGGTGCCGGCATCACCCAAACGGTTCGCACTGGGCTGCAACTGCTGGCTGCTTCAAAGACCTACGACCGCCTGCGAGAATTGCGAGGCAAGGTCCGTTTTTCGCGCACCTTGGCAGAACTCGAAGCCGACCGCTGATTTCTGTTGCTGATTCCGCCATTCGATCTTCTCTATCCTCTAACAATCACCAGTGATTGCCGCATCAATGATTGCCGCCGACACGAGTACGTGGATTGCTTTTCTGGAAGCGGAGCGAGGCCAGGACACGCAACTGCTCGATAAAGCGCTGCAAGACCGCCAGGTCGTGATGGTGCCAGTCGTCCTCACCGAGCTATTAAGCGACCCTCAGCTTCCCTTCGACGTTGCCGAGACGCTGTTACAGATCCCTATGATTGACGTCGCGCAAAGCTACTGGCGGCGGGCCGGAGTGCTGCGGGCAAAGGTGTTGTCACGGCGCCGCAAGGCGCGCCTCGGAGATGCGCTCATTGCGCAATGCTGTATTGATGCAAACATAGGGCTGATCACACGAGATGGTGACTTCCGTTCATTCGCTGATGCGGCGGACTTTAACGTTGTCTGTCGGTAGGCTACTGGCGCGCAACTGGCATCCGATGGGAGCAAGGTATTGGGTTATTCGCTGGTGAAGTAGTCGACCGTCACCGGATTTTCGAAGAGCGAGTAGTCGCGGGTAACGACGGTGATTCCGCTATCGGTGACGAAGTAGCGGGAGCGGTCAGCTTCAGTGTCATAGCCGATGGTGGTGCCTTCGGGGAGATGTACGTTGCGGTCGATGATGCAGCGGCGGATGCGGCAATGGCGTCCCACCGCGACGTGGGAGAAAAGGATCGACGAGTCGATTTCGCAATAGGAGTTCACGCGCACGTCGGGCGAGAGTACCGAGTTCTTGACCACGCCACCGGAGACAATGCAACCGTTCGACACGATGGAATCGAGAGCGGTGCCCATGCGCTCCTTCTCCGCGAAGACAAATTTCGCCGGCGGATACTGGCGCTGGTGAGTGCGGATGGGCCAGTCGCGATCATAGAGATTGAAGATCGGCGAGACCGACACCACGTCCATGTTGGCTTCGTAGTAGGCTTCGAGTGTGCCGACATCGCGCCAATACAGAGCTTCCTTCTTGTTCTCGTCGATGAAGTCGTAGGCGAAGACGCGATAATCGTCGACCATCTTGGGCAGGATGTCTTTGCCGAAATCGTGGCTGGAGCTGTGATCTTCCGCGTCCTTGAGCAGGACGGGAATGAGAACATCTGCGTTGAAAAGGTAGACACCCATCGATCCCGCAACTTTGTCGGGATTCCAGGGAGAACGCAGTTCGGTCTTGACCGGCTTCTCCTCGAAGCCATTGATACGGCCGTCTTTGTCGACGTCAACCACGCCGAAGCGCGTGGTCTCCGCGAGATCAATCTGGATGGTGGCGAGAGTGATGTCGGCGGAGGATTCTTTGTGCTGTTTCATCATCTTGCCGTAATTCATTTTGTAGATGTGATCGCCGGAGAGGATAAGAACATATTTAGGCTGCTCGGAGCCGATGGAATAAATATTCTGGTATACCGCGTCGGCCGTACCCTGATACCACTGATCGCTTACACGCTTCATTGGCGGCAAGACTTCGACGAACTCTCCCACTTCGCGGCCCAGGATGTTCCAGCCTTCGCGAATGTGCCGGTTTAGAGAAAGTGCTTTGTACTGAGTGAGGATATAAACGCGGCGCAGATCAGAGTTGAGGCAGTTCGATAGAGTGATGTCGATGATGCGATACATTCCGCCAAAGGTGACAGCGGGTTTGGCGCGATCGCGAGTGAGGGGATAGAGGCGCTCGCCGGCGCCGCCGGCGAGAAGGACTCCGAGAGTGTCTTTCATCGAACCACCCCAGGAAAAGAGTAGATGGTAGCACAGGCGCTTGGGGTTGGCAGCGAACTGCTCGGCGAACATTATTCCTTACCATGTTGCTATTCCCTATGGCTATCGCTGCACCAGCGGTGCTGATGGCGTCTCTGCTTGCTGATGGTAGGGCCGAATCTGCTCACTTACTACATCGAGCGCTCCTGCACCCCAGAGATTTGCCGGCTCGATGTCATCGTCAGTATTGGCATTCCATCCTTCGTCGGGCGGTACAAACTCATTGAACTGATGAATGATCAGAAAGGTTGGATCGAGCTGGCGCGCATACTTCATGAACGCATTGAATGTGGAGCAAAGGTCATCCTCTCCGAAGCGCAGGGCGTCGTCGGGACAATAGGGTCAGGACAATCAACGGGGAGGCGAACTTCTGCACGGATGCTCTCCTGAAGACATGCACATCGAGAAAACCCATAAAATCCGCGGAAGTTTCGTGAAGGCCTGCCCTGGAGCCCCTACTTTTCTTCTTCGATCTTGATGCGAAGAGATTTCAGGAATTTGACATCCTGATCGTTTACTTTGAACTCAGGGTTCGTCGAGAGAGTAGTGACCAGGGAGGTTTTATCAGAGGTTTTTTCGCCCTGCTTGCTGACGCCAATGGTGGCTTCGAGGACCAGAAAAATGTCGTAACCGCCTTCTTTGATGCGGGAGACGACTTCGGCGATCTGTTCGGAATCGGATAGAGATTCGTTGATGGCTTCCCCGAGTTCCTTCATGAGTTGCTTGAGTTGCTGGTCCACGTAGTCCCCCGATCGCTGTCGTCTGCTCTAGCTCAAAACATGCCGCCGTTTCTTTAGATGCTTGCGGCCGCCGAACGGTTTTGACGCGGTCGCACGTTTGCGCCATTGTATCTCCAGAGGCTGCTAAAATCGAGCAGTGATTAAAGTTTCTACAGCACAAAAGTTGGGGGTGGTGGCGCGGGTAGCATCGCAGCAGGCCCAACGCAGCCGCACCGTTCGTGCTGTAAAAGGGGCCATCTCAACTACGGCTCGGGCCTTCGGAAGCGTGTTGCACCAGTTGTGGCTAGAGGTTACGGGCCTGGTTTTCCTGCTGATGGCAGCGACCGGCGGGATTGCTGCGGCGCACGAATATGCGAAATATCATGCCGGACACGCCGGTGTTGGACGCGTCGCAGTTGCAATTTGTTTCACAGTCACGTTCGCGTGGTTCGGGGTAAGCTCATTTCTGAGGGTGAAAAAAAAAGGGTGACGCCTTCCGACTAAGATTGGGGTGAAACGATGACCGGCTTAGATGCGAAGTTTAACGCCCGCGCCGGAACCAAGGGCGGCGCGACTCTGACTGGTCCGGAAACCTCCTCCCATATTTCAGTAAAGCCGCTGTACACCCCCGCAGATGTGAAAGGCTCGGATTACGAGAGCGAAGTCGGATATCCCGGAGAATATCCGTTCACTCGCGGCGTCCAGGCAACGATGTACCGCGGCCGGTTATGGACCATGCGGCAGTATGCGGGCATGGGCGACGCCGACGAATCGAATAAGCGTTACAAATACTTGCTGGCAAACGGAACCACGGGGCTCTCGGTGGCGTTCGATTTGCCTACGCAGATCGGGATGGACTCCGACCACGCCCTGGCTGCGGGCGAAGTTGGCAAGGTGGGAGTGGCGATCGACTCCATCGAAGACATGGAGCGGCTGTTTGCCGGTATTGAATTGACGAAGATTTCAACATCGATGACCATCAATGCAACAGCCTCGATTCTGTTGGCGTTATACGTGGCGGTGGCCCGTCGGCAAGGAGCGGACATTCGGAAACTTTCGGGCACGGTGCAGAACGATGTGCTTAAGGAGTACATCGCCCGCGGAACATATATATATCCGGTGCGGCAGGCGATGCGCGTGGTTACCGACATGTTTGCCTGGGCCAAGGAGAATGTGCCGGAGTGGAATACGATTTCGATTTCCGGCTATCACATGCGCGAGGCGGGGTCGACTGCAGTGCAGGAAGTGGCGTTTACGCTGGGCAATGGCATGGCCTATGTCGAGGCAGCGGTCAAGGCCGGGCTGGATGTGGATCAGTTCGCTCCGCGGCTCTCCTTCTTCTTTAATGCGCATAGCAATTTTCTGGAAGAGGTGGCAAAATTCCGGGCCGCGAGAAGAATGTGGGCGCGGATTATGCGCGAACATTTCAAGGCGAAGAATCCGCGGTCGTGGATGCTGCGTTTTCATACTCAGACGGCCGGCTCGACGCTGACCGCGCAACAGCCGGAAAATAACATTGTGCGCACCGCGATTCAGGCGCTGGCGGCGGTGCTGGGCGGGACGCAGTCGCTGCATACCAATTCGTATGACGAAGCGCTGGCACTGCCGACCGAGCAGGCGGCGCGCATCGCCTTGCGTACGCAGCAGGTGATTGCGTATGAGTCCGGGGCCCCGCAGACGGTCGATCCACTGGCGGGATCGTATTACGTCGAAGCGCTGACCAATCAGATTGAGAAGGGTGCGGCGGAATATTTGGGAAAGATTGAAGTGATGGGTGGGATGCTGAAGGCAGTCGAGCGCGGATTCGTGCAGCAGGAAATTCAGAACGCGGCATACGAATATCAGCAGGCAGTGGATCGGCAGGACGCGATTGTGGTTGGAGTAAATCGGTTTGAAGTGGAAGAGGAGAAGCCGATCCCGATTCAGAAGATCGATCCTGCGCTCGAGCCAAAGCAGATCGAGCGAGTACGCGCGCTGCGCGCGAGGCGCGACGCGGGAATATGGAAGGACGCTTTAAAGAAGGTAGAGGAAGCCGCACGATCAAGCGAGAATCTGATGCCAAGGATTCTCGCTGCAGTCGAAGCTTACGCGACTGTAGGAGAGATTTCCGATGCGATGCGTCGGGTGTTTGGGGAGTATAAAGAAGCTGTTTTTGTTTGAGTCGTTGAGAAGAGCGTTATTCTGAGGGTTTGTAGTCGCAGGCGTTGCGGCAGGGTTCGCAGTACATCAAGCCGTCCTGGCAAATGCGGATATCGAGCTGCGACTGGCATAGGCAGCAGAACTTATCGCACTCGCATTCAGCCTCGGGCATTTCACATTGGCCGCAGCGGTACTTGGCCTGGCCGGTTCCGGTGGACATAGCTGTAAATGTAGCTCCGCAGTGGTGGTGTGGGAAACGTTCCGTTGGTAACCAGCAAAGCGTTTAGCCATGCTGGAACTGGCCGTGGCCGTTTCCCCGTACCATATAATTCCCCGTAATGACCTTCCAACAGGTTCTGGATGGAGCGGAGGTCCTCGCGCAAAGCGGGGACCCGAGCGTGAGCAGTGTGGAATACGACTCGCGGCGGGTGAAGCCGGGGTGTGTGTTTATTGCCATGCGCGGCGAATCCAGCGACGGAAATCGATTTATCGATCAGGCGATTCAGGCAGGGTCGGTCGCCGTGGTTACGGACTCTGCCGCCGAGAAACCGCGTCCGAATGTGGGATGGGCGCTTGTGCTGCACGGACGCAGGGCGCTGGCGCGAGTGAGCGCGAACTTTTATAAGAGGCCTGCAGAGCGGATTGCCATTACCGGAATCACGGGAACGAATGGAAAGAGCACCACCACCTTTCTACTGGAATCAATTCTGAACGCGGCGGGACGGAAGAGCGCACTGATCGGAACGATTGAGTATCACGTGGCGGGAAAAGTTCTGCCCGCACCGCATACTACACCAGAGTCCCTGGATCTGAACCGCATTCTCAACGAGGCATTGGGGCATGGGGCGACCGAGGCAGTGATGGAAGTCTCCTCGCACGCGCTGGCACAGGAGCGCGTCTATGGCGTGCCCTTTGACGTAGCGGTCTTTACCAACCTTACGCGCGACCACCTCGATTACCACGAGACAATGGAAGAATACTTCGCAGCCAAGCGAGTGTTGTTTGAGGGATGCGGCACCGAGCCGCCCCGCGCCGTGGTGACGAATGTCGATGATGAGTCGGGAGCGAAGCTGGCTGAGTTCAGCCGGAAGCGAAGCTCCGTCGTTCTGAAATACGGCTGGCAGCACGGCGATGTACACGCGCAGAGAGTGGAGATCACAACCCGGGGGTCGCGATTCGATCTCGTGATGCCGCAGGAGAATATCCCGATATTTTCAGCGCTGATTGGGCGCGTAAATGTGTACAACATTCTAGCCGCGGCGGGGTCGGCCTACGCTCGTGGCTGCAAAGCAGAGGCGATTGCGGCGGGCATCGACAAGCTAGCGTGCGTCCCGGGAAGATTTGAGCGAGTCGATTGCGGACAGCCGTTCACGGTGGTGGTGGACTATGCGCATACCGATGACGCTTTGCACAACTTGACGGCGCTGGCGCGGGAGTTAGTTTCCGGCGCGAAGGGAAGAGTTCTCACCGTGTTCGGATGCGGTGGAGATCGCGACCGGAACAAGCGTCCACTGATGGGCGAGGCCGCGGGACGAGGCAGTGATTTTGTGGTGCTCACGTCGGACAATCCTCGGAGTGAGGATCCGCTGGCGATTATCAATGATGCCGTGGTGGGTCTGCAGAAGACTGGCGTGAAATACAGCATCGAGGCCGACCGGCGAAAAGCAATTGCCCTGGCAATCAGCGAAGCACGGCCCGGAGACATTGTGCTCGTGGCGGGGAAAGGACACGAGAAGGTACAAGTAACGCGAGAGGGCGCCAATCCATTTGATGACTTAGAAGTGGCTCGCGCAGCGCTGCGGGCGGTTGGTTTTGAATGTGAGGCGGCTAAGGCTGGGGCGACGCGATGAAGCTGAGCCTGGCCAGGATCGCCGAGTTTATTTCCGCGGCGGGAGAGTTCAGGCCCGAAGAAGTGGCGCGGGGATTCTCGATCGACTCGCGGAGCGTGGGGCCGGGCGAGCTTTTTTTCGCCGTCAAGGGTGAGCGTCTGGATGGGCACGACTTCGTCGAAGAGGCGCTGCAAAAAGAAGCCGTTGCGGCAGTCGTGCGTAAAGATCAACTGCACCGCTATCCGAAGAAAGCGGGACTGCTGGCGGTAAAAGATACGCTGGTGGCGCTGCAGACTCTAGCCACGGCGGTGCGAAAACGTTGGGGCAAGGTCCTGGTTGCGGTAACGGGGTCGGCGGGGAAGACAACCACCAAAGATGCCATCGCCCATGTGTTGAGCACGCGGTTTCGAGTGCTGAAATCCGAAGGGAACTTCAATAATCATTTTGGCTTGCCGCTGATGCTGCTCAAACTGGAGCCGGAGTATGACCTTGCCGTCATCGAGATGGGAATGTCGCATGCGGGAGAGATTCGCGCGCTGGCAAAGATTGCGCAACCGGAGATTGGCGTGGTCACGAATGTCGCACCCGTTCACCTGGAGTTCTTTGACTCGTTAGCGGGAATTGCACGAGCTAAGTACGAACTGGTGGAATCGCTTCCGGCGAACGGAACCGCTGTCCTCAATGCGGATGACGAATACGTGTCGCAATTCGGTCGCGACTTCAAGGGGAAAGTAGTGCTGTACGGAACCCGCGCAACCGCAGACGTCCGCGGGGAGAACATTCAATCGAGAGGGCGGCAAGGAGCGGAGTTCGACGTGATAATCGGGGGCGCGAGTGAACACGCCACGTCACTGCTGGTGGGAGAACATAACGTCCTGAATGCGCTGGCGGCCGTCGCTGTGGGGTTAGAGCGCGGCTTGACGCCCTCTGAGGCTGTGAGCGCACTGGCCACGATGGCTCCGGCGGATAAGCGCGGGCAGGTTCTCCAAGTGGGTAACATCACGGTGATCAACGATTGTTACAATTCGAATCCGAAGGCGCTGGATGCGATGGTGGACGCTTTGGCAAGCATGGCCGCCCAGCGTCGCATTGTGGTGGCGGGCGAGATGCTGGAGCTGGGTCCCTTGGGACCTGAGATGCACCGTGAGGCGGGGAAGCACATTGCGCAGAAAAAAATTGATGTGCTGCTCGGCGTTCGCGGGTTGGCTCAGGCGACAGTCGACGCAGCAAAGCGGGCGGGAGTACGAGCGGAGTTTGTGTCGTCGTCCGAAGAAGCCGGCGAATGGCTGGCTCATGAGGCTCGCGACGGCGACGTGGTGCTATTAAAGGCTTCTCGCGGAGTGAAGCTAGAAAAGGCGCTGGAAATCTGGAGAGCACGGCGCGACGGCAACAACTGAGACGATTTGCGGAACGGAGGCTAATTGCTCTACTGGCTGTTGTTCGTGAAACTGCAGCATTATTTTCCGCCCTTCCGCATCTTCCGCTACCTCACGTTCCGCACTGCGTTTGCCAGTCTTACAGCACTGTTCACCGGACTCATTGTCGGGCCACTGGTGATCGGGCGTTTGCGCGAGTTTCAGATCGGGCAATATATTCGGGAAGAAGGCCCGAAGGCGCATCAGAAAAAAGCTGGGACGCCGACTATGGGCGGGCTGCTGATCGCGATCGCCGTCGTGGTTCCAACACTGCTGTGGGCGGACCTGAGCAACCGCTTCGTGTGGATCGCGGTGTTTGCCACGTGCGCCTTCGCGGCGATTGGATTCACCGACGATTACACCAAAGTGGTGCATCGGCGCAATCTTGGTCTGACCGGACGAGCGAAGTTGGGGCTGCAGATTGCAACCAGCATTGTGATCGCCGTGATGCTCATCGCGATGCAGACCTATGGAATGTATTCGACCAAGCTGATCGTGCCCTTCCTCAAGCAGTTTCATCCCGACCTAGTCGTGCAGAATCTCGAACGCTTTCCGCATCTTTGGCCGCTAGCATTTTTGCCGTTCATGGCGTTTGTGGCGCTGGTGATTGTGGGCTCGAGCAATGCTGTGAATCTTACGGACGGCTTGGATGGCCTGGCCATTGGTTGCACTGTGATTGCGGCGGGGGCGCTAACCGTTCTGACCTATGTGAGTGGGCACGCGACGTTCGCCACTTATCTGGAAATCCCTAAAATGCCGCAAGTTGGCGAGTTGACGATTTTTTGCGGTGCGATGGTGGGATCGTCGATCGGATTTTTGTGGTACAACGCGCATCCCGCGGAAGTGTTCATGGGCGACGTAGGGTCGCTGGCGTTGGGCGGCGCGATTGGGACCGTCGCGGTGATTATCAAGCAGGAATTGTTGCTGCCGTTTATCGGCGGAGTGTTTGTGATCGAGGCGGTGTCGGTGATTCTGCAGGTGGGGTCGTACAAGCTGCGCAAGAAGCGGATTTTCAAGATGGCGCCGATCCATCATCATTTTGAGTTGATGGGATGGTCGGAGTCGAAGATTATCGTACGCTTCTGGATCGCGTCGCTGGTGTTTGCGTTGTTCGCGCTGACGACGCTGAAACTGAGGTAGAAGTGCAGTGGTCAGTGATCAGTGGTCAGTGGCCAGTAAAGGCCTTTTGGTTTTACTGACCACTGGCCACTGACCACTTCTTGACCGATGGAACTCAAAGACAAACGCGTGCTAGTGGTGGGACTCGGCAAGTCCGGGGTCGCATCGGCGTTGTTCTTGAAGGCGCACGGCGCGCGGGTTACTGTCTCCGATACGAAGAGTGGCGACGAGCTGCGCAACGAGATCCCGATTCTTCTCGACCACGGGATCACCGTCGAGACCGGGGGGCATGGCGAACGAACATTTCGCGGGCAGGATCTGATTGTCGTAAGTCCCGGCGTTGCTGTGGATGCGCCCTTGTTGGTGCAGGCGAGGTCGTTAGGCGAGGTGGTGATTGGCGAAATCGAATTGGCGGCCCAGTTTTTACCGGGGCCGATTGTGGCCATCACTGGATCGAATGGAAAGACCACGACGACCACGCTGACCGGCGAGATCATGGCTGCGAGCGGCTTTCCGGCGCTTGTCGGGGGTAACATTGGTACTCCCGCAATATCGCTCGCCGAGCGCGCCAAGCCAGAAACAGTGATGGTTTTGGAAGTTTCGAGTTTTCAACTCGAGACCATTCAGACCTTCCGTCCGAAGATTGCCGTGGTGTTGAACGTCACGCCCGATCACCTAGACCGGCATCAGACGATTGAAACCTACGTCGACGCGAAGGCGAGGATTTTCGAAAATCAGCAAAGCGAAGATTTTGCGGTGCTGAACGAGGACGATCCGATTTGCGTGGCAATGGCCGCGCGGACGCGGGCGCAGGTGTTCTGGTTCAGCCGACAAAAGGAAGTTAAGCAGGGAGCATGGGTGCGCGACGGAAACATTGTATTCCGTAACGGGGCTGGGTTTCAGAAAGAAGCTCAGCGTGAAGTCATGCTGGTTTCGGAGATTCCGCTGAAGGGCGCGCATAATCTGGAGAATGTGCTCGCGGCAGTGTGCGCGGGCGCGCTGATGGGATGCGCTCCCGAGAAAATTCGCAAAGCCGTGCGCGACTTTAAGGCCGTTGAACACCGGCTAGAATTTGTGGCCTCGATACGCGGCGTGGATTATTACAACGATTCGAAGGCCACTAATGTGGATGCGACTATCAAGGCGCTGGAGTCATTTCCGGCCAACATCCACCTGATTCTTGGAGGTAAGGATAAAGGCAGCGACTACACCGTGCTGAACAACTTGCTGCGGCAGCGCGTGAAACGCGTATACACGATCGGCGCGGCGGCGGGGAAGATCGAATCGCAGATCGTTTCTTCGAAAAGCGGGAACGTTGAAGTGGTGCACGCCGAGACGTTGGAGAACGCTCTGCGCAAAGCAAATGCCGCGGCGCAGCCGGGTGACGTGGTCTTACTCGCTCCGGCTTGTGCCAGCTTCGATCAGTTCAAGAGCTACGAACATCGGGGGCGGGTATTCAAGGACATCGTGCGGGGACTGGCGGGGAAGAAAGTGTAAATCAACTCCAGCCACGGAGGCAGGGAGGGACGAACATTTTCCTCCCCCTGCCTCCGAAATTGAGAAAGTCGTCCGAACCAAAACAATCAACAATCAAAGTTCAACAATCGACAATTCCCCCTCCGCGTCTCCGCACCTCCGTGGTGAAATGAACTTCCCATGGCAAAGCGTGTGAGTGTCGATCGCTGGTTGTTTACCGTGACGATGCTGCTGGTGTTTGTAGGGCTCGTGATGGTGTTTTCGGCGTCGGCGGTGATGGCACGCGAGCGGTTTGGTTCGCCGTACGCGTTCTTATTGAAGCAGGTGATCTGGGCGGCGGCGGGCCTGGTGGCGATGGTGGTGACGATGCGCGTGGACTACGGGCGCTACAAGCATCCGGGGCTGGTCTTCTCGCTTCTGGCGTTTACTACGCTGCTGCTGATCTCGGTGTTCTTTCTAGACCGTTCGCACAATACTCATCGCTGGATTCATGCGGGAGGGTTTTCCTTTCAACCTTCGGAACTGGCTAAGCCGGTGCTGATTCTTTTTCTCGCATATTTTCTCCATAACCGCACGAAAACGCTTCCGAGTTCGATGGCAAGCTCGACGGCAAGTTCGATGTCGGGTCCCGCGCCGAGTTTCATGGATGACTGGCGCAATACATTGCTGCCGGCGGCGGCGCCGGTGTTGCTGTTGCTGGGATTGATCGTGCTGCAGCCTGACTTGGGAACGGCCATCGCTTGCGCCGGGATTGCGGCTTGCATCTTGTATGTAGCCGGGATGCGGCTTCGGTATTTCGGGTACGCGTTTGGGGCGTCGCTGCTGCCGCTGTATTTTCTGATTTTTCATGTGAGCTGGCGGCGCGACCGGATTCTGGCATTCCTGAATCCTTATGCCGACCGGCAGAAGGCAGGCTTCCACATCGTTCAGTCGCTGATCGCGGTGGGTACGGGCGGCATCACAGGCACAGGCTTGATGGAGGGCAAGCAGAAATTGTTCTATCTGCCGGAGCCGCACACTGACTTTATCTTTGCCGTTACGGCGGAAGAGCTGGGGCTGGTGGGAGCGATATTTGTGGTGACGCTGTTTGCAATTTTCTTGTGGCGCGGAATGCGGGCTTCCTGGCGCACCAGCGACGTTTTCGGCCGCTATCTGGCGGTGGGAATCACCAGCATGGTGGTTTTACAGGCGTTCATCAATATCAGCGTGGTGCTGGGGATGATGCCGACCAAGGGGATTCCGCTGCCGCTGGTCTCGTACGGAGGATCATCTTTGTTTGTGACATTAGCGTGTGTCGGCGTGCTGCTTAATATCACGAAGCAGGCGGAGTAGTCCTAGAATTATTGCCACGGATGTGCACCGATCTTCGCGGATTTAAGAACGGGAGGATGCGTGGGTCGCTTAATCTTTGTCATGGCCTTTTGCTTTGCGCTGGCAGCTTTGTGTGCCGCGCAGAAGTCGGAGCCGAATCAAGCAATTCAAATGCCGCCGCAAGCGCCCATTTTTTCGGCCGCCGATTTGGCCGCGAAAGTTCCCGCGCCGAATGTTGAAGACGTGAAATCCATGGATGCGATCTTGCTTGCGATCTATGACGTGATCTCTGGACCGGCTGGCAATCGCGACTGGAAGCGGTTCCGGTCTCTATTTCTTCCCCAGGCGCGCTTCACGCAAGTGGGCAAAGGGCGGGATGGAGCGACCTTCGTGATTTCGTGGAATGTGGAGGAGTTCGTTCGCGACGCGGGTGAAGTTTTCTCCAAACAACCTTTCTACGAAAGTGCGATCGTGAACCAGCCGGAAAGCTACGGGAACATGGCGCAGATATTCAGCAGCTACGAATCGCGGCACGCTCCGGGAGAGAAGCCATTCGAACGCGGCATCAACAGCATTCAGTTGCTGAACGACGGCACACGTTGGTGGGTGATCTCGATCGCGTGGGACTCCGAGCGCGCGGACAATCCTCTGCCAGCGAAGTTCGCGAAGAAATAGATCGCCACGGAGTTGCACGGATCTTCAGGGATTTTTCTTGTAACCGTTCTATCCGTGAGAATCCGTGTTGATCCGTGGCCGTAGTTTATAGTCACAGCATGCGGGCCATTCTGGCGGGCGGCGGGACGGGCGGGCACGTCATTCCGGCGCTGGCCATCGCCAACGAACTTAAGAAAAGTTATGGGGCCGAGGTGCTGTTCATTGGAACGGCGCGCGGCATCGAAAACCGGCTGGTGCCGGCGGCGGGATATCCGCTGCAACTGGTGCGGGTGGGAGCGCTGAAGAATGTGAGCTTGATGATTCGGGCTAAGACAGCGTTCGATTTGCCACGCGCGGTGTGGGATGCGGGCCGGATGTTGAATGAGTTTGCTCCCGACGTGGTGATCGGTGTGGGCGGATATGCCTCTGGGCCGGCGATGCTGGCGGCGGTGGTCAAGCATATTCCGACGCTGGCCTTCGAACCGAATGTGGTTCCGGGTTTCGCGAACCGCGTGGTTGCGAAGTTCGTCTCCGGTGCGGCGGTGCACTTCGAAGAGACTGCGAAATATTTTCGTCACGCGGAAGTGACGGGCGTTCCAGTGCGGCAGGCGTTCTTTGAGATTGCGGGTTTGAGTAATAAGAAGCGTGGCGGGACGCCGACTCTGCTGGTGTTTGGTGGAAGCCAGGGCGCGCACGCGATTAATGAGGCGATGTTCCGGTGCCTCCCGGAGTTGCAGCGACAGGCGCCGGGGATTCACATCATCCATCAGACCGGTGAGCGTGACTATAATGACGCGCTGGCAGCATATCGTCGCTTAGGTGAAACGGGATTAGGGGAGTCGGCGGAGGTTTTCAAGTTCATCGAGGACATGCCGGAAGCCTTTGCGCGGGCGGACCTGGTGGTATGCCGTTCGGGCGCCAGCACGGTGGCTGAAATTACCGCGGCCGCGAAGCCTGCGATTTTCGTGCCCTTTCCGCGTGCGGCCGACGATCATCAACGAGTGAATGCCGAGGCGCTGGCGCGCGTGGGTGCGGCGGTGTTGGTGGAGGAATCGAAGCTGGAAGGAGTCTGGCTGGCGGAGACGATTGCAGCTTTGCTGGGCGATCAGCGCCGCTTGCAATCGATGAGCGAGGCGGCGCGAAGCTTGGCGCATCCCAATGCTGCGCGGGATATTGCGGCGATGGCCGCACGCGTGGCGGGGATTGAACCACTGGCCACGGATTTGCACGGATCCCACGGATAAATCGTCTCAGGGATAAATCGTTTGGAGTTCTATTCAGACCGACATATAGCAAACTGATGTCCGGCCGGAGAGCGCGAAGTGAAGAGGAACTGGGCCGAACGCGTGAGCCAAGTCCTGGTGCTGACAATTGTCCTGCTGGGAATTCTCTATGCGGGCGACTGGGTAACATTGCGGATTCGGATTGCCCACGGTACGGCTTACGGCTCAGTGGACGTGGATCAATTCTTAGCTTCATCACTAAAGGGGAATAAAACCGAATATGATTTTGTGGGAACAGTGCACCAGACCTGCAGTCGGTCGCTCTTTCCGCAGAAGGGGAATCCTGCGTGCTGGTGGCTGCAGCGGCATAGGTCACAATGGCAGTGAGTAGTATTCGGATTGTCCGGCTAAAAGTAAATAATGAAGATCCTTCGACTCCGCTCAGGATCACAGATCGCGCGGTTGACTCATGTTTGCCAAAATTCAGCAAATTCATTTCGTAGGCATTGGCGGGATCGGCATGAGCGGCATTGCCGAGGTGCTGCTGAATCTCGGCTACAGGGTTTCAGGATCGGATCTGAAGAGCTCCGCGGTAACGCAGCGACTGGCAGGCCTGGGCGCGACGGTCTTTGAAGGACATCGCGCCGACAATATTGCCGGGGCAGAAGTGGTAGTGACGAGTTCCGCAATTGCAGGCGAAAATCCCGAGGTCGTCGAAGCCCACAATCTGCATGTGCCGGTGATTCGGCGGGCGGAGATGCTGGCCGAGTTGATGCGCCTGAAGTATGGAATCGCCATCGCCGGGATGCACGGCAAAACGACGACTACCTCGATGGTGGCGGCCGTGTTGGCCGGCGGGGGGCTTGATCCAACTGTAGTGGTGGGCGGGCGCGTGGATGCGATGGGGTCAAACGCGCGGCTGGGGAAGTCGCAGTATCTTGTGGCCGAGGCAGATGAGAGCGACCGCTCGTTTCTCAAGCTCTCGCCCATTCTTTCCGTGGTGACCAATATCGACCGCGAGCATATGGATTGCTACCGCAACATGCGGGACGTGAAGAAAACCTTTCTGGAATTTATGGACCGCGTGCCGTTCTACGGAATGGTGGTGGTGTGCAATGACGACCCGATGCTGCGGCGGTTGCTGCCACAGGTGCAGCGGCGCACGGTAACGTACGGCACGAAGCGCGGGTCGGATTTTCTGATCAGGTTGGGAGCGAGCGGTGCGCCAGGTGAGAAGGCCGAAGGCCAGCCGTTGAGCCGCTTTCGGGTAAGTTATCGAAAGAAAGACTTGGGTGAGTTCACGTTGCACGTGCCGGGTGTTCACAACATTCTGAATGCGACCGCAGCGATTGCGGTTGGCGTCGGCCTGGATGTTGACGTCGATGCAATCCGCGCGGGGCTCGACCAGTTCCGCGGAGTTGACCGGCGATTCCAGTTGCGCGGCCGAGTTGCCGGAGTGACCGTCATTGACGATTACGGCCACCATCCCACGGAGATCAAGGCGACGCTGGCGGCGGCGCGGTCGTGCGGCTTTCGCAAGATTCATGTGGTCTTCCAGCCGCATCGCTACACGCGCACGCGCGATCTGATCGAAGAATTCACCACGGCATTCGGAGACGCGGACTCCCTGTTCGTGCTCGACATCTACGCGGCGAGCGAGAAGCCGATTGAAGGAATCAGCGGGGAAGCGCTGGCGCAGATTATCCGTGAGCAGGGTGGTCGGAGCGCCAAGTATGTGAGCTCGTTTGCGGATGCGGTGAGTTCGGCGGCTGCGGCCGCCGACGACGGAGACATGATCTTGACTTTGGGTGCGGGCAGCGTTTGGCAGTTGGGACCCATGATTGTGGAGAAGCTGAGGTCGCAAGCCGCCGGAGCAGGGAGCTAATTTTCGGATTGCAGACGCGGAATCGGCAATGCGGTAGAATAGAGCATATGAGCATGTTTATGCTCATATGTATACAGCAGGGTGCGGGTAAATGAAAACAGCCAGATTGCAGGTTCTGACAACACCCGCCTTCCGGGATTGGCTGGGCAAAGAGGCCAGCAAGGCCGGCATCAGCGTGGGGGAGCTAGTCCGCACTCGCTGTGAACAACGGGTGGGCGATGAAGAGGCCGCATTGGCGGAGCTGACCGCGCTTCTCCGCAAAGAAGTGACCGCGACACGAGCCGCGGTGCGGCGTAACCTGGACGAAACACGGGCGATTCTCGGCGACCTGCGAGCACGCCGCAAAACACATACGGCGAAGGATCGGGCATGAGCGTGTTCCACGAGGCGGTTGCTGCCGTGCAGGCGACCTTGAAACTCTCAGACGAGTTGCGCCGAACATCGCAGGAACTTAAGGATGTGGCAGTGGAGTTGCGCGAGCACGATCGCCGGATTACCCGCCTCGAGGCACAGTGGGAGACTGCCGCGCTACTGTCGCGAAGGCGCTTGGAATGAAGCGAGCAGTAGAACGACTGGAAAAGGCATACTTCCCCCCGTAGGGTCGGATTTACACCGTGTCCGGGAACCCTTGCTTCAGCCTCCCCGTATCTTTGCTAACGGATTGCTGCTAACGGATCGGGACGCGGTTCGTCCAATCTGGCATAAGGGGTTTAAGGCGATGAAAAATATACAGGCATGGGGATGGTTGACGGCTGGGGTGCTGGCCCTGGGATTGAACGGGGTTTATCACGACTGCGGCGCCGCCTGGGCGCATCGCACTGTTGGCCGATTTATCAGTCGCATTAAAGAGCGTTCCGTCCCCGTACTGGCTCTGGCTGCAGGACGCGCTGACTGGTTGATGGCAAAGACCGAGGTCGTGGAGGCGCAGGACAGGACTACATCGTGCCGCGTGGCGAGTTCCGTGGCGCGATTGAAGGCGTCGCTATTGCAGAATAAAGTGTCGCGGACGCAGGCGAACATGGCCAGGTTTGAGGAAATGGCGGCACGAGAAGAAGCCGCACTAGCTCGGGTGGAGGCTGACCGGGCGCGGATCGAGGCACAGGCTGTGCGCGTGCGCTTTGCTCCGGCTGCGTTCAACCCTGTCGTGTGTCCACGGGTGCGGGTGAATGTTCCGCGGGTGCAGGTCTCAGTTCCTGAGATGAATCTCGAAGCACTGGGTGCGGGACCGATTTAGCATTTTTCCTTAGTGAAAAAGAAGGCGGACGCGGGGAACCAACCGCGTCCGCTTTTTGCTTTGTCCGAAGAACGTTGTGCTGGCGCGCGGCCGTCTTCGTCACTTCGGCTTGCTCCGCTCGATCAGAGCAGGATAGACCGGACAGCCCAGGCGGCTGTCTCCACATGTGTCATAGCCGTCTTCAAATCCCAGATTTTCCGGATGATGTCCAATCCGATTCCTGGTTGTGAAAAACTTCAATATTTTGTCTATCTCTAATTTCAAAATGAAGTTATAGTTTGGAGGCTCAGCGATTCCACAGCGACAACTAACCCTGAACTGATGGCACGGAAGCCGGGTTCCACCATCTTGCAGGAGGAGTTGTACCCATCTGGCGCCGGCAGCGCGCGCGAGCAGATCCATGGTCTGAACGAGCATGATTCGGACCATGATTCGGATATGGACGCGCGCCTGGTCGACCTGGACGTGAACGAGGAGTCTCCATTCCTCCGCGGGCAAAAGCGGGTCCCGGCCCGCCGAAGTTCTCTTCCAAAAAAAACTGCAAATCGGTTGTTGTGGGCCATTGCAGCCACGGTTGCCCTATCTGTCGCGGGATTGGGCGCGGCCGCGCTTTATCACTACGGCGAACACTCGTGGCGATTCCGCGTGGAATCGAGCG
Source organism: uncultured Acidobacteriota bacterium (assembly GCA_963717205.1). Classification (GTDB taxonomy): domain Bacteria; phylum Acidobacteriota; class Terriglobia; order Terriglobales; family Acidobacteriaceae; genus Sulfotelmatobacter. The sequence continues at coordinate 159,236 of CAVQVP010000008.1, forward strand.
ACAACATTGAAATCACCGGCATGCAGAACGTGACGAAGGCACAAATCATGGAAGTGCTGGGCGCCGACATTGGGCGCAACATCTTTTTCATCCCACTGGCTCAGCAAAAGGCGCAACTGGAACAGATTCCATGGGTGGAATCGGCCAGCGTGATGCGTTTTGTTCCTAACCGCCTGACCGTCCAAATTCATGAGCGCACGCCGATCGCATTCGCGCGAGTCGGGCCGCGAATGTCATTGATTGACGCTGGCGGCACGCTGATGGAGTTGACAGCGAAACACAAATACTCCTTCCCGGTGATTCTCGGAATGAATCCGGGCGAGCCGCTTTCGACCAGGGCGCCGCGCATGAAGGCTTACAGCGAAATGGTTCGAGAACTGGATTCAGGCGGGGCGCGTTACTCGCAGGATCTGAGCGAAGTGGATCTTTCCGATCTCGAGGATGTGAAGGTGAGGGTGAACGATCCGGCGGGGGACGTGCTCGTGCATTTGGGATCGTCCGATTATCTGCGGCGTTACAAGATTTACGTCACCCATGCCCAGGGATGGCGGCAGCAATTCCAGAAACTGGAGTCGGTGGATCTGCGCTATGACAACCAGATCATCGTGAATCCGGACATAGAGCGAACGGCGAAGACGATGGCGTTGAATCCGGCGGCGGCGAAAATGGCGGCTGCGGCGGGAGTGAAGCCGGCGGCGTTGCTGACGCGAGTGGGGCCGAACGAGCGGGCGGTACCGAAGCCGGCGTTCGAGTTGACTCAGAAAAAACTGGACGCTAAGACGCAAGCGGCAGGTGCTAAGAAAGCGGCTGAAGAGATCAAACGAAAGAAAGTCACTGCCAAGGCGGGGAAGGCAACTGCGGGCGCGAAGAAGGCGGCTTCTGCCGGGAAGAATAAGGCATCCTCGTTTCCGAAGAAAGTGGCCAGCGGCGGTCAGAAACCGAGTCCGGCGATTGCCCGGAGTCAGACGAGCGAGGCTCCGCAGTGAAGAATTCGAAATCCGGAATTTGTTCGGAAATGTTTTGGGGAACTGATTAAGAATGGCGAACCAGCAGGGAAGCTTTCTGACGGCAATTGACGTGGGCAGCGCGAAAACCTGCGCGCTCATGGTAGAGGTTGCAGAGAACGGCCTGCGCTATCGCGGCCACGGAGTGGCGGAGTCGCGAGGATCGCGCAAAGGTGTGATCGTCGATTTGGACAAAGCGGTCGCGGCGATTCAGAAAGCGGTGGAATCAGCGGAGGACGCAGCCGGGGCAGCGGTCGAGCATGCCATCGTCGGGATCGGCGGAGCGCACGTGCGCGGAGTGAACAGCCATGGCGGCATCAGCCTGGGCGCACGTCCGCGGGAGATTGGGCGCGATGAGATCAAGCAGGCGGTCGAGCGGGCGCGGGCGATTCCACTTCCCGCGGATCGCGAGGTCCTGCACCTTCTCCCGCAGGAATTCATTCTGGACGATCAAGCCGGCGTGCATGATCCGCTTGGAATGATGGCGGCCCGCCTGGAGGTACGAGTGCATCTGGTAACGGCGGCAGCGAGCGCGGCCCAGAACGTTATCACGGCGGTGAATCGTGCTGGCGTGCACGTCGACGACACTGTGTTTGAACCCCTGGCGGCGGCCGATTCCGTGTTGCGAGCCGACGAGCGCGAGTTGGGAGTCTGTTTAGCGGATGTCGGAGCGGGATCGACAGAACTGGTCGCTTTTCTGCAAGGGGCTGTCGCGTTTACGGGAGTGATCCCGGTGGGCGGAGATCACTTCACCAGCGACTTGTCATTGGGCATGTGCACGCCGCTGGCCGAGGCGGAAAAGATTAAGAAGATATACGGCAATGCGATCGTCACCCTGATTCCGGAAGGAAACGAAGTCGAGGTGCCGTCGGTTGGCGACCGGCCTTCACGGTTGCTTCCGCAACGTCTGGCAGCGGAAATCCTCGAGCCACGGGCTCGCGAGTTGTTCGAAATGATGCGGGATACTCTTCGGCAGAATGGGATGTTCGAGGCGTGTCTGGCGGGCATCGTGCTCAGCGGCGGCGGCTCGCGGCTGCCGGGGATTTTCGATGTTGCGGAGTCGGTACTGCGGCGTCCGGTACGGCTTTCCTGGCCGACTCCGCTGGCGAAGATGCCGGCAACTCTGGCCGAACCCGAGTACGCCACGGTGCTGGGAATGGTGGCTTATGGGCAACGGGCGCGGGTAGCGCGCGGGTTTCAGAGCGATCGCTGGGGATCGAGATTGAAAGCGATGTTGGTGGGGTGAAAACAGTGGTCAGTGATCAGTGTGCAGTGGCCAGTAACCCCGGATTACGAACCAGGTCAAAGTCCGGCGGCCACTGATCACGGAGCACTGACCACTCGCGTAAGACGAATTTCAAATGAGGATGGACAAAATGACAAACGATTCGAAGATTCGCATCAGCTTTAACGAAGAGCCTCTCAACGATGCCAAGATCAAAGTGATCGGCGTCGGCGGCGGTGGGGGCAACGCAGTCAACCGCATGATCGATGCCGGGGTCGAGGGCATCGAGTTCATCGTCGCCAACACTGACTTGCAGGCGCTGCGATTGTCGCGTGCGCCCGTGAAGCTGCAACTCGGAGTGAAGCTTACCAATGGGCTGGGCGCGGGCGCTAATCCTGAAGTGGGGCGCAAGGCCGCGCTCGAGGACTCCGACAAAATCATCGAGGCACTCGAGGGCGCCGACATGGTGTTCGTGACCACCGGCCTCGGCGGCGGAACGGGCACAGGTGCCGCTCCGATCATCGCGTCGCTCGCGAGCGAGATGGGCGCGCTTACCGTCGCCGTCGTCACCAAACCATTTTCTTTTGAGGGCAAGCGGCGCATGACGCAAGCCGAGAAGGGAATCGCCGAGCTGATGGAATCGGTCGACACCACCATCGTGATTCCCAACGAGAAGTTGCTCGCGGTGGCTGAGAACGCTGGATTCTTCGAGTCGTTCCGCATCGCCGACGATATTCTGCGGCAGGGCGTGCAAGGAATTTCCGACATCATCACGATTCCAGGCATCATCAACCGCGACTTCGCCGACGTGAAGACAATCATGGCCCGCATGGGCTACGCGGTAATGGGCACGGCGACGGCGAGCGGCCAGATGCGCACGGCGGATGCGGCGCAGCGGGCGATTGCCTCTCCGCTGCTGGAGGCGGGAGCGATCGACGGCGCGCGCGGCATCCTGATCAACATCACGGGATCGGCATCGCTGAAGCTGGCCGAAGTCCAGCAGGCCTGTACCATCATCCAGAGCGCGGCGCATGAGGACGCCAACATTATCTTCGGCGCGGTGATGGATGAGAAGATGAAGGACGCAGTGAAGATTACCGTGATCGCCACCGGGTTTGGCGATCTCAGCCGGACCCGGCATCGCCACGCGGAGGTGCGCAGTTCGTTTGCCGCGTCGCACGAGGATGCCTTGGGGTTCAATACTGATTTTCCCGAACCGGTGGGGCCGGTTCAAACTTTTGCCCCTGCGTTTTCAGAACGAGTACCCGATGCAACGCTGGAGGAGCCTAGAATGACGGAGCCAGCGCCGGCCCCGATGAACCTTTCCGACGTGATCTCGCTTGAGACCATGCGCAGCGCCATGGTTGCCAACTTTGAGCAGGAAGACCTGGATGTTCCGGCGTTTCTGCGCAAGCGCGGCGAAGTGATGTGAAAGACGAAAGAGAACCCACGAGGGAGGCAGTGAAGCACGGAGAAAACCAGGAAATCGAGCCTGGAGATTCGAACACCCTTCGCGCGGATCAAAAAAAGGAAAAGCTTTGCAATATAATGCGCATCTTTTCAGTCATGGCAGTAATCATTACTGTGGGCTCTGGGACCAAAGTAATCCCCATTTAACTATTGGTTCCGTAACGGGTTAGATCGAAATTATGATTTTCTGCGAGTTGAAATTTGTTGTTGCTTGAAACGATCTAACTCCCGTAGTATCAGCGGAGTCGAGCGAAGCTGTGGTCAAGACCGGCAGACTGGCAGCCTTCGTGCACCTGATAGATAAACAGGGGAGCCGGAGATCAGAGGGAACGGACTTAAGATGTCCAATTCAGGAACGCGCTATCTTCGTCTAACAGGGTTAGTGGGAATTCTCTTTACCGCGTCTGCACTGTTTGCGGCGCACGTTAACCCGCACGCTCTCAACAACAGCAAATCAAAATCCACGAAGGTGAGCGAGACCCAGCGGACGCGGCGTCGCATGCGCCACTTGGCGCGCGCCCGCAGCACCAACGCTCCCGCAACGGTTCACCACGTTGCCGGCACTACGACCCGCACCAGCCTGACCCGAGTTTCCGCCAGCAATCGCCGACACACCTATCACGAGCGCTTTTTCATGAGTTCGTTCGCCGAGGGAATCGCCGCGGGCGACATCACAGAAGGCGAAGACCCCGTTGTTCGCCAGGCGGCTGTCGATGCTCTCGGGAACATGAATGGAACAGTCGTCGCGATTGAGCCGACCAGCGGACGGTTATTAGCCATGGTGAATCAGAAGTTGGCCCTGGCGAGCGGTGCGCAGCCTTGCTCGACCATCAAACTTTCTGTAGCTTTGGCGGCTTTGAGCGAAGGATTGGTCTCGAAGGAGACAGAAGTATCGCTGGGAGGTCGCAGCCGGATGAATCTGACTGAAGCCCTGGCGCACTCCAACAACGCTTATTTCGAGGCACTGGGAAGACAGTTGGGCTTCGAAAAGGTTGCTTACTACGCTCATCAGTTTGGGCTGGGTGAATTGGCTGGCTACGATATTCCCGGCGAGCAGTTGGGCACCTATCCCGAGGAAGTGATTCCGCAGAAGCTTGGCGGTGTCGGCAAAATGTGTTCTTTTGGCGAAGGCATTTCGATGACTCCATTGCAATTGGGCGCGATGGTTTCCGCCATCGCCAACGGGGGCACCCTCTATTATCTACAGCATCCGACGACGCCGGAAGAGATCACAACTTTTCAGCCGCGCATCAAGCGGCAGCTTGATATCGCTCCATTGATTCCGGAAATTTCGGGGGGCATGGCTGGCGCCGTTCAATACGGCACAGCACGCCGGCTAGGGCTGAACTTTAGCGAGGAAGAGATTCTGGGAAAGACTGGGACTTGCTCCCATGCCGGTACACGCTTCGGTTGGTTTGCCTCCTACGCGAACACCACCAGCGGACGGATCGTTGTAGTTGTGTTTCTGGAGGGTGGACGGCCTACTTTTGGCCCAAAGGCAGCCGAGATTGCCGGCCTCATGTACCGCAATCTTTACGATCACAACTTTTTCATTGCTGGTACTTCCCGGCCGGCCGACACCGCCGCGTCGAGACCTTAAGCGACGCACAGTCGAAGAAAGCAATTCCGGAAAAAGCCTCTCGGCAGAGAGGCTTTTCATCTTTCCACTGAATCTCGTCCTTCAGTACTTCAGCGCTCCCACGGAACAAATGTCTTTAGTGCTGCAGATCTAAACGTTTCTTAATAAGAGCGGACGAATGCCGCCGATATATAGCGTAGCAACTCGCGGGAGTGTGGGCCGGGACTGCGCCCCAGCTCACCCCGGTAACACTTTGATTTCGCAGTTGGGAAGCCCGGAATAGATTCGATGACGGTATTGCACGGCACCTACGAATTCGGACTCGTGGCGTTCTTCTTGTTGTTGCTGGCGATATTCGCCTCGTATGCCGCATTGAATCTGGTGGGTCGCTACAGCTCGGCGCGGCGTGTGGTCGCCTCGTCGTTCCTCAGTAGATTTCTGGTCCTTCAGAAAGACGAGACCGAGATCGGCTGGGAACGTGAGTCCTATTTCCAAACCATGACGAACGCGGTTCCAGCAATGATCTGGACGGCACGTCCCGATGGTTCTGTCGATTTCGCGAGCCACCAGCTATTGGATTACGCCGGGGAAAAGATAGGAAGCCTGGATAACTGGCCAAAATTTCTTCACCCCGATGATGTGGCAGCGACCCTCACCGCGTGGGAGCAATCTGTGCGGGCAGGCAAGAACCATCAAATTGAATATCGCTTGCGGCGGGCGGACGGCGTCTATCGCTGGTTTCTGGTGAGAGCCAACCCGATGCGCAATGGCAAGGGAGAGATTCTCAAGTGGTTCGGAACGTGTACGGACATCGAGAGTCAAAAACAAAGCCTACAAATTCTGGAGCAGCAGATTCTGGAGCGGACCATGCAACTGGCCGATGCCAACACACAGTTGCAGCGGGAAATGTCGGAAAAAGACTTCGCCCGCAGCCAACTCGATCAGCACAAAGACAAAATGATGGGCGAACTCGAGAAACGCTCGGAGCGGGCGACGATGCTGGCGAAGATGGGCGAACTCCTGCAGAGCTGCATTACTCGAGAGGAAGTAATCGCAGCTGCTCTGGGTTTTGCACCCAAGATTTTCCCTGCAGCCCGGGGAGCGGTGGCCCTGCTCAACGCTTCTCGATCCCTGGCTGAGGTCGTTGGTTCGTGGACTGACTGCCAGCTTCCCGCGAAGGAGTTTGAAAGCAATGAGTGCTGGGCCCTGCGGACGGGACATCCGCATCTCGTAGTGGCGGGCGACTTGACCTCGCCCTGTGCGCACGCGGCGGGGGTGACGAGTACGTATTTGTGCATTCCGATTCTGGCACAGGGTGAGACGTTGGGCATCCTGCATCTTCAGGCTGCGTCAGAGGGGACACGACTGGATTCAGCTGAGCTTTCGTTCAAGATAACTTTTGCGGGACAAGTGGGATTGTCGATCGCCAACATAAGGCTGCGGGAAGCTCTGCGAACCCAATCAGTCCGGGATGCTTTGACGGGTCTCTATAACCGGCGCTGCCTGGAGGAGACGCTGGATCGTGAGGTTCGCCGGGCATCCCGAGCCCGGCAGTCTCTGGGAATCCTGATGATCGATTTGGATCATTTCAAGACGTTCAACGATACTTATGGGCACGATGCGGGCGATGCGGTATTGCGCGAGACTGGGGCGGCCCTTATCAAGGGCGTTCGGACGGAGGATTTCGTCTGTCGGTTCGGAGGAGAGGAATTTGTTGTTGTTCTTCCTACGGCCAACCTTGAAGTTGCCCAGATGCGAGCCGAGAACCTGCGATTGAAAATGAAAGAACTGACCGTCCTGTACCAGGGGAGGTCGATGGGGATGGTGACGATTTCCGTAGGTGTGGCGGCTTTGCCACAACATGGCCAATCGCCCAAAGAATTAATGGCTGCGGCCGACGGGGCCCTTTATGAGGCCAAGCGAGGCGGACGGGACCGGGTGGTAACAGCCTTGTCTCCTGCGTTTGAAGAGGCCACGATTCAAGCCGCAGGTATTTGACTTCGTCAGCGAAGCGGTTGGCAAATTTGTACCTACAGGGCGGCTTCGGAACGAAAGACTATTTCTTGCGCTCGTCGCGCTCCACCACTCCGTCCTTGATGAAGACCACGCGGTGAGCGTATTCGGCAATGTCATGCTCGTGGGTGACGAGCACGATGGTGTTTCCTTCGCGGTGCAGCCGGTCGAAGAGGGCCATGATTTCATTTCCGGTCGCCGAGTCGAGGTTCCCCGTGGGTTCGTCAGCCAGAATGATAGAAGGTCGATTCACCAGCGCGCGGGCGACGGCGACGCGTTGACGCTGGCCGCCGGAGAGTTCATTCGGTTTGTGCGTCATCCGCGATTCCATGCCTACGGCCGTCAGCGCAGCTTTGGCACGTTCGATGCGTTCCCCAGTCGGAACGCCGGCATAGATCAGCGGTAGCTCCACATTGTGGAGAGCGGTGGCGCGAGCCAGCAGGTTGAAAGTTTGAAAAACAAAGCCGATCTCCTTGTTGCGGATGCGGGCGAGTTCATCGTCGTCGAGTTCGCTCACTAACTGGCTATTCAGCCAGTACTCGCCCTTGGTGGGCGTGTCCAGGCAGCCGATCAGATTCATCAGCGTGGATTTGCCGGAACCCGAGGGACCCATGATCGCCACGTATTCTCCCCGCTCAATGCGGAGATTCACGCCGCGCAGGGCGTGCACCTGCTGCTCCGAGCCCATGTCGTAAGTCTTCCAAAGATCCTCAGCCGCGATCATGCAGGATTGCGGCGGCGGCACTGCGGCGACGTTGTGCGGCATGCTGATGACTTCTGCGGTTGCCATTTTTTTCTCCTGCTCCGGTGCCACTGGGTTCTCCGAGATTGAATTCAACTCCGAGGGCTCCGCTTGTCTTTCGAAACTGTTGCTATTCCTGAATCTTAACCTTCTGAACCTTACCCTCGAACCCAGCCCAGTTCCTCTGTTGGACGGATAAAACCAGCGAAGGTTATGTTTCGTCTTCCTTTTTGGGAACAGAGTTGTCGATCTTGACCCCACTTCCCGAACGAAGCGTGCGCAAAATCTTGTAACTGCCGGTGACGACTTCATCCCCATCGTTCAGGCCAGTGACTACCTCGATGTCGCTGGTGCCGGCAACGCCTGTGGTTACGGGCACGAACTCGGCTTTCTTATTTCGAATGACGAAGACACCCTGCACATCCTGCTTTTGATCTCTATCTTTATCCTTCGATGCAGTGTCCTTCGGTGCCGGACCAGCGGCGTGCACCGAGCCAGGCGTGGCTTTTTCCTGCTCCAACTGCGCTTTGCTGCGCAGCGAAAGCGCTTGAATCGGGATCGAAAGCACGTTGCTGCGGGATGCCGTCGTTATCTTCGCGGTAGTGGAGAGCCCCGGCCGCAGATCGGGAGGAGGATCGTTCACTGTGACGACCACTTTAAAGTCCTTGGCTTCTTCGCTGGCACTGGTTTGCTGGGAAGTTGCCACACCCGTGGAACGGACGATGGCGTTGTCCCCGATTTCGGAAACGATGCCGTGGAAAACTTTCTTAGGAATGGCGTCGATCGTCACTTCGGCGGGCTGGCCGAGATGCACGTTCACGATGTCCGTCTCATCCACCTTCACTTCAGCGGTAATCACGGACATGGCGGCGAGCGTCATCAGAGTGCTCCCCGGCGAATTCTGAATGCCGATCACCACGGTCTCGCCTTCGCGCACCGGCAGGTTGGTGATGACGCCATCAAAAGGAGCGGCGTAGCTGGCCTTCTGCAACACATCGGCGAAGCGGGTGAGGGTGGCCTGGCCTTGAGTGATGTGTTTGTCGGCGGAATCCTTTTGCGCCTTCGCCTGAGTCACGCGCGCCTGCGCTTGCACCAGCCCAGCATCCGCAGTAGACCAGGCGTTTTTGCGGCTGTCGAAGTCGGACTTGGAGATCAGGCCATCTTTGAAAAGACTCTGCGCCCGTTCCCAATCGAGTTTGTTACGGTCGTAGTCGGCCTGGGCGCGCAGGAGATCGGCCTGCGAGGTCTTCAGAGCAGCATCGGCCGCTAGTGCATCCGTTTCGGCCGCCTGCAGCGAGGCCTGATTGGCGCTCACGTCCGCCGACGACTGCACGTTTTCCAATTGAGCCAGCAATTGACCCTTTCTGACGTGATCCCCTTCTTTGACAAACAGATGAGTGATCTTGCCGAAGGCGTTGGCGCCGATATTCACGTAAGTCTTAGGTTTAATTTCTCCCGATGCACTCACCACCGCGGCCAAGTCCTGTCGCTGCACCTTCCCGGTCTGCACCGTGACTACATTCTTGCCGCTCTGGTGGACCGTGACGCCGACGATGAGGGCCAATAGAACCACCACTCCGGCGCCAATCGAAATTTTCTTCCAGAGTTTCATTTTCCGTCACTATCTGAGGTCTTGCTGTTCCGGCGCTTTGCCCCGGATCACCGGCGTTTTCCTGCTGGATAATCCTCGCCAGATCGATCGAACATTCTGTGGGGTATGAGAGCACATCTTCCGATACGATCCTGCAGATGGGAAAGTTCCCTCGGGCAGGAAGGCGAATCTGGGATGTAGTGCCAAAACCTGTGAATACGAGGCGCATTCCCGCCGAGTACAGTGCAGCAACTGCAGATTATAGCTTGTCCGGCACTTGGCCTTACAATATTCCAATCCCTGCATTATTCCGACCTTGCAGGCAACTCGGGAAGAATCTCGCCGCGTCCAATCGATGGGGCGGTTCGCCGTTCAGTTCACCCATTTGTATGACAGAACCTTGCTTTCGCCTAATTCAGGGCCTAGAATAGTCTAAACATGGCTATCGTGGCAGGAGTTCCTCTCATGTTCCGGGTCGGTTCACGATACCTCCTATCTCTGGGTATCTTAGTCATCGCAATGGGTTTGACGGGCACGGCCCGAGCCCAGGGCGACGGCAACGCTGTGGCGGCGAGTGATCCAAATTCGAACGCGACAAAATCCACCGCGACCGTGACCACTACTGCCGCTCCGGCGCAGCAACCCCCCGATGCAGTCGATCCCCTCAAACGCCCGCCCACGAAAGAGCAGAAGAAGCAGCAGAAAAAAAACCTGAACGTCGAGTTAAGCAAGACGTACAAGAAGTGGCTGAATGAAGACGTCGTTTGGATTATCACTGACGAGGAACGAGCCGCGTTTAAGCAACTCTCGAACGACGAAGAGCGCGACAACTTTATTGAAGCCTTCTGGCAGCGCCGCGACCCCACTCCCGATACGGAAGAGAACGAATACAAAGAGGAACACTACCGGCGAATCGCCTATGCCAATGAGCATTTTGCCGCCGGAATTCCGGGATGGAAAAGCGATCGCGGCCGCATCTACATAATGTACGGTCCCGCCGACGAAATCGACTCGCATCCTTCCGGCGGGACTTACGAGCGGCCTATGGAAGAGGGTGGTGGCGAGACTTCCACCTTCCCCTTTGAAGATTGGCGCTACCGCTACCTGGAAGGCATTGGGCAGGAAGTCATCATCGAATTCGTCGACACTTGCATGTGCGGCGACTACCACATGACACTAGACCGTTCCGAGAAGGATGCGCTCCTTTATACGCCTAACGCCGGTTTGACCCTGTATGAGCAAATGGGCATGGCCAGCAAGGCGCAACGCTTCTCAGGAGGCGGATTGGAAAAGCTTGGGACCGGCCCGATGGGTTCGGACCTGCAGACTAAGGAATTCGATCGCCTCGAACAGTTCGCCAAGTTGCAAGCGCCGCCTCCGGTCAAATACAAGGATCTGGAAGAAATCGTTAACACGAAGATCATCACCAACCTAATGCCTTTCGACGTGCGCACAGATTTCGTGAAGGTTACAGGGGACACGGTGCTGGTGCCGATTACGGTTCAGTTGAAATATCGTGATATAACGTTCGCCAACAAAGATGGGGTCCAGCGCGGCACAGTCAATATTTTCATGCGTGTGAGCACATTGACCGGAAAGATAGTGCAGACTCAGGAAGAGCCGGTTCAGGTGGATGTTCCGGCAGAACTGCTGCCGCGGACGGCAGAGAATTCGGCCGTGTACTGGAAAGCGCTGCCGCTGCGGCCGGGACGATACAAAGTCGACATCGCTGTGAAAGATGTGAACGGCGACCGTAAAGGCCTGTGGAGCCGGGGTATCGTGGTGCCCGAATACTCTGACGACAAGCTGTCAACTTCATCGCTCATTGTGGCCGACGTGATGGAGGCGGTGCCGACCAAGGATGTGAGCACAGGCCAATTCGTGATTGGCTTGAACAAAGTCCGCCCTCGTGTGGCCCCAGCCAATGGCAAACCTGCGCTTTTCAAGAGGAATAAAGATCAGAAAGTGAATTTTTGGATGCAGGTTTATAATCTCGGAGTGGACGAGAAGACGCACAAGCCTTCCGCCACGTTCGAGTTTGACATCGTGGATATTGCCACCAACAAAGCGGTAGTCCAGAAAACGGAGTCTACCGATACGATGGGAAATGTGGGCGAGCAAGTCACGTTGCAGAAATCGATTGCCTCGGCTAACCTGCAGCCGGGCGTTTATAGGATCGAAATCAAAGTGAACGACAACATCTCCAAGCAGACTGTTGATCCTACGGCGACCTTCGCTGTGGAGTAACAGGCTGTTTGATTTCCCCGGGGGTTGGAGTGAAGCTTCGGCGGCTCGGATATTGGGCGGTGATCGTTGGGTTGTCGCTTCCTGCGTGGGCCGCAGAAAGGCCAGGCGCAATCTCGGGATACGTCCGCGATGCCTCCGGCACGCCCCAGATGGGAGCGGTGGTGCAGATCGCCGGGACTGCCGCGCGAACCCTGACGGTGTTCACTGACGGCGCTGGTTTCTACTCCGCGACGGATCTGCTGCCGGGAGCCTATTCGGTCAGGGTTTCAGCACCCTCGTTCCTTCCTGCCTTTGTGGAAGAAATTGGTCTCCATCCCGGGACCAGCATTCACGTTAATGTGACCCTGAACACGCTGCTCAATGCGATTCGCATGGGACCGCTGCGTACAACCGCCGACGATGACGGTTGGAAATGGACGCTCCGTTCGGTGGCGAATCGCCCGGTTCTCCGCGTGCTCGACGATCCTGCAACGAGTGCAGAGCAGCAGAACCACGATCTGAAAGCGAGCCTCTCGTTCCTGGCCGGTTCGGCGGCCGGCGGTTATGGCAGCGGATCGGACATGAGCACGGGCTTCTCGGTCGAACGCTCGATCTTCTCGACTGACCGTATCGGGGTTAGGGGAAATGTCGGCTACGGAGACGGCCTTCCAGCAGCGGTTCTGCGGGCGACCTACTCACATCGCCTGCTCGATGGTTCGGGACCTTCCATGGGCCTGACACTCCATCGTTTTGCCCCCTCCGATCCCAACCTGCATAATGCCGCATTGCAGGCGTTGACCCTCAGCGCGGGTGATGATGTTTCGATCGGCGATGTACTGGAGTTAAGATTTGGCAGCGCACTACAGACCATCCAGTTTCTCGGGCGCGTGACCGCCTTCCGTCCTTATGGCTCCCTGGATTTCCATCTCTCGCCGAATACGGTGCTGGGATATGACTACGCTACTTCATTACCCAACACGAGGGACGAGAAGGGGTTCGATACGGCACCGGCCGATTTGAGTGAAACCGACCCTCGCATCAGCCTGAACAACTTTGCCACAAAATTGGAAAGCGCCCACCACCAGGAGTTGAATGTCTCCCGCCGCATCGGCAAGAACAGTATGCAGGTCGCCGTATTCAGCGACCGCGTGAATAACACGGCTCTGATCGGCGCCGGCGAGGTCACGGCCGCCGGGGGCTTCCTGCTGCCGGATGTTTACTCGGGTACATTCTCGTACGCCGGTGACACTCTCGAAACGCGTGGTCTGCGCGTCGTACTGGAGCGTAAGGTTTGTTCCGACCTGACTGCTACGCTGGACTATGCCTATGGTGGCGTTCTCGATCTCACTAAGCCGGACGTTGAGATCGGAGCTGCCCGACAATGGATCAGCACCGAGCGTCGCCATGCAGTGGCAGCCAAGCTCAGCGGCAAAGTGCCTCACACCCGCACTCGCTGGATCGCCTCCTATCGCTGGCTGAATGGTCCGGCCTTGACTCCCGTGGACATGTTCAACTCATCGGCGGGACAGAGCGATCCTTTCCTGAATCTCTTTCTCCGCCAGCCCATTCCGACCCTCGGCTTCCTGCCCGCCCACATGGAGGCGCTGGTTGACCTGCGTAACCTGCTTGCTCAAGGCTACGTGCCAGTCATGGGGCAAGACGGTCAGACGGTCTATCTGGTTCAGGCCGCTCGCTCAGTGCGTGGTGGCGTGACCATCACCTTTTAGCCAATCCTTCTTTCCCCGAGACTTTCCAGCCGTGTGGCGGGAGACCTGTCGGGCTAATCATGTCGTGCCAAAGCCCGGCGGAGAACCAGATCAGTTAACCCCGCTTTGGCGCTCGCGAGGTTACTGGAGAGTAACACCATTTGTAAAATCTATTGCATTGATCAGAAACTCAATGGTTGACTCTACGATAGGGTTTCGATAATGTTTGGTGTGCGGCCGGGGCGCTGCATCTTGTTAATGGACAATGAATTGCGCCTCTCTCGAATAAGACCTGAGGAACTAGGTCCACCACATCGTATTGTCACTCCCTCAACCTAACCAGCTTCAAGGAGATTGTATGAGAGCGCGCATAGTCCTGGTGTTTGTGTTTCTGGCCGCAGTGAGCCTGTCCGCACAAACCTTCCGCGGCACGATTCTGGGCACGGTAACCGACGCCCAAGGAGCGGTGCTGACGGGCGCCAAGGTCGCGGTGAAGAACGTAGGGACAGGATTGGAGCGCACCACGGACACCAGCGCCGACGGCAGCTACGCCCTGCCAGAACTGCCCATTGGCACCTACACGGTGACGATATCGCTGGCTGGTTTCCAGACTTCGGTGACTACCGGATTGACAGTAGATGTGGCGGGAGAGCGACGTGTCGATGCGGCACTGAAGCCGGGGCAGGTATCAACCAAGGTAGAAGTCTCGGCCGACGTGCTTCCTCTGGTGGAAACTACCTCGAGTGAACTGGGCGGAACTCTGACTACTGAAACGATCGAGAATTTGCCTGTAAACGGCCGGGACTACACGAAGCTGATTTATCTGAACCCAGGTGTAGCTGGGTCGCCAGATCAAATAACGGACTCTCCCGGTTCTTTCGGCGAATTTTCGATGAACGGCTCACGCGGCCGCTCCAATAACTATTTGCTCGACGGAACGGATATGAACGACGGATTCCGCAATGACCCTGCCATCAACGAGGCGGGCGTCTTCGGTGATCCGGCCACCATTTTGCCAATCGATGCTGTAGCCGAGTTGGAAGTGAGGTCAAACTACGAGGCGGAGTATGGACGTAACAGCGGCGCAGTGGTGAATATAGTTACTAAGAGCGGCGCCAATCAGTTCCACGGTTCGGCGCTGGAGTATCTGCGTACGGACAAGTTAGGCGCACGAAACTTCTTTAACAGCGTTGGGGGAGAGAATCCGTTCCACAATAATCAATTCGGAGGCTCGCTCGGCGGGCCGATCGTGAAGGATCATACGTTCTTTTATCTCAATTACGAAGGACAGCGTGAAACTGGTGCGCAGGGCGGCCTTAGCTGCGTGCCAGATCCGGCACAGATAGCGGCCGACATCGCCGCGAATGGTGCTCCCAATGCAGTCTCGGCCGCGTTACTGGCCCGCAATCCGTGGCCGGTACCAAACATTCCTGGAACCTTTGGCGCTTCGCTGGTCGGAACCGAGGACGCAGGCTGTCCCAACGGTCCCAATCTTTCGACTGCCACGACTTTCAGCAATCGTGTCGACAGTATGATCGCCAAGATTGATCAGAATTTTGCCTCAGGCTTGCTGACCGGCCGTTACTACTTCGGAGACAGCACTCAAAGCTTCCCCTTTGCGCAGCTTGCCGGTGGATTGCTCCCCGGCTTCAACACGGTGACGCCTACGCGCGTCCAGCTGGTTTCTATCTCCTATGTTAAGAACATAAACTCAGCCCAAGTCAATGAGGCCCGTTTGGGATGGAACCGCTTTGCCGAAGGATTCTTCCCACAGGACAACAATTTCAATCCCAATTCGATTGGCCTGGATACTGGCGTCACCAGTGCGTTTGACTTCGGTCTGCCAAAGATTACTGTGTCAGGATTTTCGCCGATTGGAGCGACGACTTCCGTGCCGCGCTCACGTGTTGATTCGAACTGGCATTTCATCGACAACTATTCATGGAAGACGGGACGCCACGGTATCAAGTTTGGTTACGAGTTCCGGCGCTCAACCATTGAACTCATTCAGGACAATACCTTCCGCGGGAAGATCAGCTTTTCAGACCTCAGTACGTTCCTGCAGGGCATACCCAGCAGCGGAAAGATTGCGCTGGGCGACACGCGTCGCCACACAGCGGAGAACAGTCACGGCCTTTATATTCAGGACGAATTTCGCTGGACGCCGCGGCTCACGGTCAACTACGGAATGCGGTGGGACTATTTCGGAGTTGTGCACGAGAAGAACAATCTCTTTTACCAGATGTCTGCAGCCAACGGTGGCACCGAGACCCAGGTCGGCAGCCCCGGTGGTCCCGGCAGCCTCTACAACCCGGATTACAACAATTTCGCGCCGCGCATTGGCCTCGCCTATGACGTCACGGGCAAGGGCAAGACAGTCATCCGAGCTGGCTGGGGCTTGTTCTACGATGCCTTCTCTCAGGACATTTTCCTTGGGCATGTTCCCTACAACTGCGCATTCTGTCCCGGACCGGCCTATGCGGGAACCGGGCCTGCCGCAATCTCGTTCGCCGGATTGTCGGGCAACAACCTGGGCGCCGGCGGTGTTTTTGCGAGCCCCTCTCCACTGGGAGACTTCTTTGGTACTGATCCAAATATCCGGACCCCGTACGTACAGAACTTTAATTTGAATGTGCAACAGCAGTTGGGTAATAAAATGGTGGTGCAGATAGGCTACGTCGGTTCAAAAGGCACCAAGCTCTTCCGCTTCCGCGATCTGAACCAACCTACCCAGGCGCAGATCACGGCGTTTGACTTGGGGCAATGCGCAACCAACGGACAGACTGCCCCGAATTGTTTCATCGGAGGCTTCGACGGTCCAGATGGTGTAAATTTCAATGTGCCTCGAACCGCCTACCCAAACTTCTTCTACTTCAATCGCGAAGAGTCAACGGCGAACTCCATCTACCACTCCCTGCAGACGAGTCTGCGCGTAAGCAGTTGGCACGGCCTCACCTCGCAAGCGAACTTTGTCTGGTCACACTCAATTGACAACGCCAGCGATCTGGAAGATTTTATCCCTAACGCAGCTCAGCCGAATAACAGCTTTAATACCGCCGCTGAACGGGGTCAGTCGAATTTCGACATTCGCCGCCGCTTTAGCTGGAACCTTGGCTACGAATTTCCCAAGCACGGCGGAAGCCTCGCGAAGTTGAAGGACGGTTGGGGTTTCGACAGCGTCGTAACATTGCAAGACGGACAGCCCTTCACTTTCAATTACAACTTTGAGGGGGACTACTCCGGCAGCGGCGAAGGCTTCGACCGTCCTGACGTGGTCGGACCGATCCAATACGGAAGCGCTCCCTTCAATTTCATAAATCTCGCTTCTTTCCAGGTTCCATGCACATTCGGCAACACAACCGCTAGCTCGTCGTCCGGCGACAGCAACTGCCAAGCTGGGACCCGTCACTTCGGGAACCTTGGTAGAAACATCCTCGTCGGACCGAGCTTTAAAGAGTGGAACTTCTCGGTATTCAAGAACACGGTTATCACCGAGCATGTAGTCCTGCAACTCCGCGCGGAGTTCTTCAATTTTCTCAACCATCCGAACTTCTCGAATCCGGAACTGCCGAACTTCATTGCCGATCCCGCCACCAACGGGCTCAACGCAAGTGGTCGGGGGGTCGGTAATCTAGCTTTGACAGCGACCGGTGACGTGGGCATCGGCAACCCGTTCCTCGGCGGCGGCGGACCAAGAGGCGTGCAGTTCGCAGCCAAGATTTCATTCTAGGTATGCC
The DNA here is from genome assembly GCA_963717205.1 of uncultured Acidobacteriota bacterium. GTDB lineage: Bacteria > Acidobacteriota > Terriglobia > Terriglobales > Acidobacteriaceae > Sulfotelmatobacter. The sequence continues at coordinate 176,529 of CAVQVP010000008.1, forward strand.
CGTTTCAAGTTGATGGCTCCTGTCGTTTCAGCGGCGGGAGCTTTTTGTTTTCAAGCCATTTGACCCCCACCCGTCGTACGCCTTCCGTCACTAGTTCACGTGGTTACCGTGATGTTACGCTGCGGCAGTATTCCTCCCTCAAAGCGTCTGTTGCGGAGACCTTGATGCGTCGCTCCATGTTTGCCATCTTTACTGTTTCCATGCTTGGCGCTTGTTTTGCCGCGCCGGCGTATGCCCATCACCTCAAGCAAGGTGCCACCAGTTCGCTGCCGGTGACAACCTCGTCCGCTCAGGCTCGAGCGCTCTACGAGAAGGGTATGCAGGACTACGAAAATCTTTATCTGGATCGCTGTAACGACGACTGGCGCGCGGCGGTGAAGGCCGATCCCAACCTGGGCGTCGCTTGGGCCTGGATTGCCTTCAACAGCAGCGATCCCAAGGAGGTGAGCGCCGCTCGCGAGAAGGCCAAGGCGATTGCGCCCAAGGCGACTCCCGGCGAGCAGCTAATGATCGAGTGGATCGCCAAGGTTCAGGAAGGCGACTTCATCGGCGGCATCTCCGCTATGAACGACATGCTCGAGATGTACCCCAAGGACAAGCATCTGCTCTACCTTGCCGGCAATTGGCTGATGGGAGAAAACGGCGACGAGCAGGCGCTCAGAATTATGGAGAAGGCGCTAGCCATCGACAAGAATTTTCCCGCCGCTCTGAACGATCTGGCCTACCTTTACGCCCGCAACCGGCAATTTACCAAGGCATTTGTTGCCATGGATCGCTACGTCGCTTTGCTGCCCACGGAACCGAACCCGCAGGATTCCTACGGTGAGCTGCTGCGCATGGCAGGAAACTTTGAGGGATCGTTGCAGCACTACAGTGCAGCGCTGAAGATCGATCCTGATTTCGTCACATCCCAAGTTGGATTGGGAGACACCTATGCGCTGATGGGCAACCAGGAGCAGGCGCGGGTCGAGTACGACAAGGCGATCCGCTTTGCCCACAACGAGGCCGATCGGCTCACTTACGGGATGCAGAAGGCGATGACCTGGGTGCGTGACGGCAAGTTCGCCGAGGCAGATAAGTTATTCCAGGAGACTGCCCAGAACGCTCACGCCAAAGAACAAGACTTGCAGGAAGCGCAGGCCTACCGTCACCTCGCCGAGTATCAGACGCAAGACAGTATTGCACTCAACTATCTGCAGCAGGCGGAGGAATCGCTCAGTCATAGCAGCGTGATTTCGCAAGGCGACAAGAATGAAGAACTATCCCGCATTCTACGAAACCGTACCGTGCGTGCGGCACATGCGGGCAACCATGTCTTAGCCGACAAGTCTCTGAAGCAACTCGAAGCTATGGCCGCGGGCAGCCGCAACCGCGTCGTCCAGAGTTCTTACAATGGCGCAGCTGGCACCCTGCTCATAGATCAGAAAAAGTACGAGGAAGCCATCTCTTATCTGGAAGAGGATCAGGAGAATCCATTCAGCCTTGAGCTTCTGGTGCAGGCCTACTACCAGACCGACCAGTCCGACAAATTGCATCAGGCCGAGGCGACACTGCGCGGAACCAATGTTCCTACAATGGAGCAGGCTCTCGTGGTGCCTGCCGCGCGACTGCGGCCACCAGAGATCTGAGAGTCTAAGCTGCGCATATGTCTCGTCGGCGCTGACGTGTCGCCTATTTGAACCTGCCTATTTGAACCAGTGATAGGCGAGGCTGAGTTGCACTCCATTAAATTCAAAATTATCGACGCCCAGGTTTGCGTTCGAGACATGCGACCAGTGCAAGCCAACGTCGAAAGATTGCCGTGGCCGGGTTCGCAGATAGATTCCTCCGCCACCCTTCGCGGTGAAGTTGAAGCTTGAAGTGTTTCCCGGAGGTAGATTTGCGTTGGTGCTAACCCCGCCTCCCGCCAGTTCGATGTAGGGCGACAGGCGAGCCGTGTGCATCGCGGAGTTCCAGCGGAAAATAACGGGTTCAAAACCGTAGCCGTGAACGTGTTGATTTCCGTAGGTCTCGAAGACCGGCATAAAATTAGCTGCATATTCTAATCGGCCGCGCCGCCAACTGTTCAGACGCTCACCCGTGATCATCCTCCCGACAAATATCCCGGCGGACCAGATTTGTGATTCTGAAAATGAGTTGGTGAGCTCTTCACCAGTTTCCACCGCCACCCAAACACTGAAGTCCCAGTTTTCATGATGGGGCGACGGTGGCGAATTTTGAGCGTACACCGGACAGGCAGTGCAAAGGATTATCAACCCCAGGATCTGGCGGATAGTTAGTGATCGCATTCGAACGTTATGGATGTGCAATTTTAAAACGGGGTTCGTCCATGAGCTAGCGCTGAAGTGGAGAATTCCAGTCGCTGACGTCGCGAGCACGGAACCATGGCCGATTGCCATGGAGAATGTTGGCGCCGGCGCGAATTGGATTGAACGTGCACCGAACCGTATCGATCACGAAGCGGTTGCGGGTAGCACTCTCGACGCGGCGCGCAATGTTCTTATCCATCCAGTCTTCTCCCACCAGCCAGCCGAAGCCGCCAATTGGCGTCATTACAAGGTCGATTTGTCCCACGCCGCTATAACAATGCTTTGTGGTGCAAGGCCACGAGCCATTCTGGTTCCATGGCGGCCGAACTTTCGCTCCGTATTTTTCGACGGTCATTTCGCTGATCGGTCCGTTATTCCATTGCGTGCTGTAGACCGCGTTCCATATTGTCGCCTTCAGGCGGCTGCGCCAGTAAGCCTTAGTATTGGAAAACTCCAGCCTCACGCTCTTCGGATCATTCTGTATCTCGATGTAGCTGGTGAGCGCCCCTTGAATGGGATGGCCGACGTAGCCAAACAGGTTGGGGTCGCCGTCGCTCCATCCGGAGTGCCTCCAGGCAGAAAGCGACTGCATGTAATCGCGCCAATAGTGGTTGAAGGGTATGCCGTTTTCGCAGATGACCCAGCGGTAATCAGTGTGCACAACATACGCTTGTTCGATTGCAAGAAAAGTGAATGACTCAGCCAAAGCGCGGCCCCAATGAAAGCCCTCTGTCTCGTGCTTGGAGAAAGTTGTCGCCGTTGCCGTCCCGGATGCTGGCGCGCTGAAACTTTGGGTATGCAAACTGCTGAGGTCAACTGCTTCAACCGGAGCCTGAGCAGGGCTTTCGGAGGCAGCGCTCGAACTCCCATCACTATCGGCCTCGGAACAATCTTTCAGGGTGTTACCGGAATCGCACAGAAAAAGTGATGACTGAGCAGGGACACAAATAGGCAAGACCAGCAAGACCGTGGCTACGATAAAGAAGCAACGCATGGGCCTGAAAACCGATCATAACAGGTGCACCGGTCAAAATCCCTCGCGTTCGTGATGACAAAACGGGCGGGGCTCTGGGGATGATGGAAGCAAGTCCGGATTTATGTCCAGAATTTCCCACCCTCTATTTCTCAAAATCAAGCGACTGAGTTTTTTCAGAAGTTTACAAAATGCTACAGTTCAACTGATGATCCACGAAAGTTGGAGAATTTCAATCAGCGGTTATGTCAGAAATCATCGATACATGCGAAGCCTGAGCAGAATAGCGGGAGCTGCCGTATTGTTCTGCCTGGCAGGCGCAGCGGTCGCACAGAACCTTTCCTCGAACAGCCTTTCGTCCAGTAATGTTTTCGCCGGATATTCATTTGTTGGCGCCAACCTTTATACAGGTGAGCACGCCAACCTGAACGGATGGAACGTATCGGCGGAAAAGAAATACCTTCCGTTCTTCGGCGTGGTCGCCGATTTCAGCGGCCACTATGGCTTAAAGGACCTTTCGGCGAGCAGTTGTATCGGCAGCGCACAGGCACAATGTCTTGCGCCAAGTAGCGTCAGTGAGCACTACTTTCAGGCAGGAGTTCGCGGCTCGTACGCAACCGCCAGAGTTAGGCCATTTATGGAATTTCTTATCGGCGCGGTTCATACTGCCGAGAGCGGACCTGGTTTATCGAATTCCAAGACGGTGCTGGAAGAAACCCTGGCTTTTGGGATCGATTACCGTCTAACTCGCCTACTCAGTTGGCGCCTCGATGCCGGCTGGGTTGAGACAGGCTCTTTTACGACGAGACAGAATAGCGTTCGTGCGTCGACCGGGCTTGTGTTTCGCTTCTGAGGGTGTCGGGATTTTGCGTATCCCCTTGCGTTGAATCGTGATCTATACTGGCGTCCACCGTCCCCGGAAGAACCCGTTGCGGCGTTGCGTTTCTGTGGCGGTCGAAATCTGGGATGTCGAAAGCTGAGATGCCGAAAGCCGAACGCCGGTCGCGCCCGCGGTTTGTAACCTGTTTGCCTGTCGGAGTGCGCAACCCCGCCGGCGCCACGGAACTGACGGCTCACACCCGTGATGTCAGCACGAATGGCGTCTTCCTTTATAGCGAGTCCTGCATGACGGTAGGGTCCGATGTTGAGTTAGTTCTAATACTTCCTCCGGAACTGACTGCCGGGGAAAAGTGCTGGGTTTGCTGTCATGCCCGCGTCTTGCGCGTGGAACAGGGTCACGGCACAGACTTCGGAGTGGCGGCCGAGATACGGAGGATGGACATCCTCCCGGAAATCCCTATCTAATTCGTTGAATTGCACCGTTTTTGGTGCAGGCCGGAGTTTGTGCGCACGCTTAGATGGTGCGCCCCGCAGGAATCCTGAGGCTTGGAAGTCTTTTTGCGTTCGTCAACCAAGGCGCATGAATTGCAGTGCCCGATATGAGATTTCTTAGAAAATGCTTTCCCTTATACAGACGTTAGTGCAATAATTACGGCCCTAGAAGTGCTCTGGCCAAACTCAGTGGTTTAGGTGGCCTGATTATGTGGATTGAGAAACTTGCTGACGGTGTGGTCCAGGTGCAGACGCCGATCGGACCGCGGTACCTGATGCCGTCTTTTCTGCAGCGCTTGTACTTTCTTTGGATGTTTCGCCATTTTCCAATTCTTCCTCATGCCGTTCTCAGCCACGGGCAGCAACGAATGATTGATCGTTTGTGTTCCGAACAGAGGTTCGTTTCCATGGCCTACGCTGATGGAATGGAAGATGCTCCTGTGATCGGCACAGTCGAGAGGCGCCTGAAGATCGGCCCGGATTCGTTGCCACCGCGTCGCCCGGCAACCAGCGAAGGCGGGAGTGGGCTGGCTGCGGAAGTTCGACAGCGGTCCTAGGACAGTTTGGTGGTTGATGGTTGAGCGCTAGGCGACGGAGTACGTGTCTTGATCACATTGATCGTAAGCTGCAGAACCGCGCAGCCCACGACGACGGCTCGCTCGATTCCGAAAACGCGAATTGCAGCTACAGAGTTGAGCCTGCGTTGAGCCCTTTGCTAGGCAGAATTGATTCTTTCAGAATTTAATTCTTTCCCGCACCCTGTATGTCGCAGAGCGAGCGATTACCATGCTCACGGGAAATGCTACAATCAAAATTTGTCCCGCCGGTAAATTTCCCACACTGGGCGCGTAGCTCAATTGGCAGAGCAACTGACTCTTAATCAGTAGGTTGAAGGTTCGATTCCTTCCGCGCTCACCACTCCTTTCAAAGACTTGCCAACATAACTATGCCGCGGGCAGCGAAGGGCCAACGGCGTGGTATGAACTACTCGAAATCCGCGGCAATACTGCCGAACGAGTGATCGGTTATGGAAAGTAGTGTCCGGGTTTGCAACAGGCATTCTAACCAACTGACCCACGCTACTCGCAAACCTGAACCAGCAACGGACGGCTGAAGACGCCGTCAATCTCAGCTCCAGCTGTGCGATTGGCAATTCGGGCGCCCAAAATCATGCACCGACGGCAAATCCTCTCGCATCGAACTGCGTTAGGAGGAAGTATTATGCAAGCCGCAGTCGTTCCTGCTGTGAATAGTTCGTGGCAGATCAAGGACGTTCCGCAACCTCAACCCGGACCGAATCAGGTGCTGGTGAAAATGCATGCGAGCGGCATCTGCTACACCGACGTACATCTGACGCTCGGACACTTTCCCGGACCATTTCCCCGAATTTTAGGCCACGAGCCAGTGGGCGAGATCGTTGCCGTGGCTCCCGATGTCACGACGCGGAAGGTGGGCGACCGCGTGGGTACCGCCTGGATTCAATCCACCTGCGGGCGCTGCGAATGGTGCCAGCGTGGCCGCAGAATGTTCTGTCCTTACATGAAGGGCACAGGAATTGAGGTACAAGGCGGGCACGCCGAGTACATGCTGATGAATGCCGACGCAACCTATCTGATTCCCGACAAGGTTTCCTACGACCAAGCAGCCCCTATTTTCTGCGCGGGCTACACGGTCTACAGCGGGCTGCGCTGGGCCGATCCCCAGCCGCACGAGCGCGTGGCTGTACTTGGAATCGGCGGCCTTGGACACCTCGCAGTGCAGTATGCGAAGGCAGCGGGCTTTGAGACCATCGCCATTTCCCACTCCCCTGACAAAGACAAGTTGATCCACGAGCTCGGCGCAGATGAAATTGTCCGTGACGGAAAGAACCTTGCCGCAGCGGGCGGTGCCGACATCATTCTCAGCACTTCCAATTCGACGAAGTCTATGGTGGACAGCATTCAGGGATTACGGCCAGACGGCCGGCTGATCGCGATGGGCGCGGACGCGGAGCCACTTTCCGTCTCGCTGATGGATCTCATCATGAAGCGCATCCGCATTATCGGCAGTCAGCAGAACGGCCCCGAATATCTCTACGAAGCGCTTGATTTCGTGGCCCAAGGGAAAGTCAAAACGATCGTCGAGACTTACCCATTGGCAGAGGCCGCCAAGGCCTATGAACGCGTTGCGGAGGGCAAAGCTCGGTTCCGCGCCGTTCTCACAATGTAAATCGGCGGTCCGAGCAGTCACCGCCGGTTTCGGGCGGATCAACGGTCAACCCTTCATAATCCGATAGGGGAAGGATTTGCCGACGATTCGGTACGCGCGAGGCGCAATTCACGGTAATGGACGTTCGGGGTGGCGGGGAGTCGGACCAAGGACAGTGGTCAATATGAACAGATTGTCTAATAAAGTGGCAATCGTGACGGGCGCGTCCAAGGGCATAGGCGGTGGGATTGCAACGGCCTTTGGAGCTGAGGGGGCGCGCGTAGCTGTGAACTATTCCTCCGACCGGGAAGGCGCCGAACGCGTCGCTAAGTCGATCATCGACAACGGGGGCAAGGCGATCGCGGTCGGCGCCGATGTCTCCAAGGCCGCAGATGTCGAGCGGTTGTTCGAAGAAGTGGATTCTGCGTTCGGACGACTGGACATCTTGGTCAACAACGCCGGAGTATTCCGCTTCGGCGCTCTGGCGGACATCACCGAAGAGAGCTTTCACCTCCACTACAACATCAACCTTCTCGGGGTGATTCTCACAGTGCAGGAGGCGATCAAGCGGTTCGGCCCCGAGGGCGGTAGCATCATCAATCTCAGCTCTATCGTCGGCTCGCATCCGGTGGCGGGAGCCCTGCTCTACGCTTCCACGAAAGGCGCCATCGAAACGCTGACAAAGGGATTGGCGCTCGAGCTTGCGCGGCGCAAGATCCGGGTCAACGCCATCGCTCCCGGTCATACAGAAACCGAAGGCAATGTAACCGCAGGAACCTTTGAAGGTGGTGCCGGTGCAGCTCTGGCTGCGAAGACGCCGCTCGGCCGACTCGGTCGCGTCACGGATATTGCCCCGTTGGCAGTGTTCCTGGCCTCAAACGAATCAGCCTGGATCACCGGCGAGGTCATTCGTGCCGCAGGCGGTCTCGTTTTCGCCGCCTGATGGCACGTGCTGATCTCGCAATAACAACGCTGCAACACAGAAAGGAGAATACGATGCAATTTCAGAGTGACTACTTCAACGCTTATCACAACCTAAAGCTGACACGAGATGACAAAGGCGTGCTGGTTGCTGAAGTCCACACCAACGGCGGGCCCTGCATTATGACTGCGCAATCTCACACGGAATTTGTCGATGGGTTCTACCGGATTTCGCAGGATCGCGCGAACAAGATCGTAATCCTTACGGGCGCCGGTGGAGAGTTCATTACGGATGTCGATTGGTCCTCCTTCGGCAACGCCGCCGATCCCGGCGTCTGGAGCCAGGTTCACGATGAAGGTGTTCAGGTGTTGGAAAATATAGCCAACATACGCGTCCCAGTCATCGCGGCAATCGAGGGACGTGCCCACGTGCATTCCGACTACGCGCTGCTTGCCAGTGTAATTGTGGCGGCAGATGGCGCGACTTTCCAGGATGTGGCCCACTTCTCCCAGGGCGTTGCGCCCGGCGACGGAATCTTCACCACCTGGAGTTATCGCGCTGGAGCGGGGCGAGCGGAGGCGTTCCTGCTCAACCCGCAGCCGATCACGGCGCAAACCGCCCACGAATGGGGAGTGGTTGCAGAGGTTGTGCCGAACGGTAAGGCGCTGCTCCGAGCACGGGAATTGGCCAAGTTGTACTTGAAGGCTCCCGAAGTAACCCGCCGCAATACGCGCATCCACTTCATTCAACCGTTGAAGGAGCGCATTGTGCGAGAAGTTGGCTACGGATTGTCGCTCGAAGGAGCGTCGTCGGCCGACCTCGTCAAATCAATGCGAGCCAAGAGTGAGCCTGTCGCTCGGAAAGGAAAAGTCGCATGAAGCGCAGCGAAAGGCCTGTGGGCCACCTTTAACGATGTTTGTGTGAAGCATTCCCACAGAGGGTGCCCCGTCCTTGCGTTTTTTGCAAGAGCCTGCCCTGAGCTTGTCGAAGGGGTGGGTGGCGATGCTGCCCGCGCCTATTTTGACTTGTTGTGGCGGCGTGATCAAACGCACTGGGCGCGGCATTTCCCGACTCCCGCCCTTCGCAAAGTGCGCGAAGGACAGGGCACCCCGCTGTGTGGTGACGCCACCGAGATCAGAAGCCTGGGCCACCAGCCCCAAATAACTTAGAGAGTTCGAACTGCACATGAAAAGGGTTTCCGCCCCAGAAAGGAAAAGTCGCATGAAGCACACCGAAAGCACTCCATCCGCTCAGATACTCAAGAAGACGCAGCCGGAGGAATTTGATCTGGTGATTCTCGGGGGTGGCACGGGATCGACTGTTGCCGCGTGGACTTTTGCTGGCGAAGGCAAGCGCGTCGCAGTCGTCGATCGCAAATACATCGGCGGGTCATGCCCGAACATCGCGTGCTTGCCGAGCAAGAACATCATCCATAGTGCGAAAGTTGTGGACTACTTTCGCCGAAGCAAGGAATTCGGCGTCACATGCGACGGCTTTGCTATCGACATGTCGGGCGTGCGCGAGCGCAAGCGCAGGATGGTGCGTGGCCTGAACGACATGTATATGGAAAATTATAGGAACACGGGCGCCGAGTTCATATGCGGAACGGGCCGGTTCCTGGCTCAGAAAACACTGGAAGTCACCCTGGCCGATGGGACCACACGTCAACTGCGGGGCGCGAATGTGATCGTTAGCACGGGCACGCGCACCGCGCTGGAACCGATTCCTGGCCTCGCTGAAGCGCAGCCGCTCACGCATATCGAGGCTCTTGAACTCGATGAAGTTCCCGAACACTTGCTTATTGTGGGTGGGGGCTACGTCGGATTGGAGTTCTCCCAGGCGATGCGCCGCTTCGGCAGCAAGGTGACGATCATCGATCGCAGCGCACGATTGATGTCCAAAGAAGACCCGGACGTATGCGAGGCTCTTCGCAGCCTGCTCGCCGATGAAGGCATCGACATTCTCCTGAATGCACGGATCAAGCAAGTGTCGGGCAAATCAGGCGAGTCGGTGAATATCGTAGTCGAGCAGAATGGAATTGAGAAAATCCTGAAGGGTAGTCATGTATTGGTGGCCACAGGCCGCAATCCCAACACCGAAGGACTTGGCCTGGAACTGACCGGCGTTGAGCTCACCGACCGAGGGTACATCAAGGTCAACGAGCGGCTGCAGACCACCGCGCCCGGCGTCTGGGCGATCGGCGAGGTCGCAGGCAGCCCGCAGTTCACACACATCAGCATTGACGATTTCCGCGTAGTCCATGCCAATTTAACCGGCGGCAACCGTGTGACCACGGGCAGGCAAGTCCCATATTGTCTGTTTACCGATCCCGAACTTGCTCGTATCGGCCTGAGTGAAACAGAAGCGGAGGCTCACGGGATCGCGTATCGCCTGTTTAAGGTCCCAATGGAAACCAACCTGCGTGCACGCACGCTTGCGGAGACCCGCGGGTTCGTGAAGGCCCTCGTGGAGGCTGATAGCGATCGCATCCTCGGGTTCACGGGTTTCGGTGTCGGTGCGGGGGAGATCATGGCCGCCGTGCAGATTGCGATGATCGCCAGGCTGCCCTACACCGCGCTGCGCGATGCGGTCCTGACTCACCCAACACTGGTCGAAGGTCTCATAGGTCTGTTCTCATCCACGGCGTCAGCGCACAACGTTGCCGAGACAAGAGGAGCCCAGATCTCCGCCGCATGAAGTGAACTGCAAATCGCGACTTTCGTCGCACTATGAGTACCCGAAAGTCGTAGGTCGGAAGTGTAGTTACAAGTCGGCCATCCCTTAGACAACTCCCAGATTGCGGACAAACGTGAAGTAATCTCAACGTGCCGCTCGAAGTGAGGCATAGCTAACTGCCCGAACGGCTTCGATGGCAGGTTCTCTCGACTCGTACGGCAGCAACCGACAGTGTCAACCATTGCCTCAACCATGCGTGATTTACGGTGATTTCGTCCGTCAGTTTCCACCACGCAGTACTCTCTACTCCGCGCTCCCAATGATGTTCCCGGCTACGTGTTTACGAGATCTCGACAAACAGTTGACAATCAAATGACATCCCATCCGCATCTCGCCCTTCTTCGCCGCGTCTAACTCATATACGTAGTGAAACCAGTTGATAAATGAGGCGAAGGAAAGACTTGGTGGAATAAAGCCTCACGAGCGCAGTTATCACCAGTAGATAAGCAACACCATTTCAATAAGGAGGAATCATGAAGAAATCATATTTGACAGCTGTACTTACTCTGACTTGCCTTGGGCTGGGCGTGAGTGCCCGCGCTCAGGACACCGAGGGAGTTCGTGTGAAAGTTCCGTTTGAGTTCGTCGCTGGAGGCGCAACCCTGCCTGCGGGCACGTACACCGTTGGCCGCCTCTCTGTTGACGCATATTCAGGCATAGAAATTAGCGGCCGCGGCAACGGCACGTTTGTTCTCCCCATCGCGGTCGACGGAACTTCTTCCGAGCAACTAAAGCTTAGCTTTGAGCACCTGGGCGGCAAGTACTTCCTGAGCGAAGCTGACACACCGGGCGGTATCTATACCTTCGCGTTACCGCGAGCGATGGTCGCGCTGACACAGGTGAAGGATCAAGGTACGGCGTCTTCCGGTGGCACTAACTGAGTCGAAGACCACATCAGCATTCATACGATTGTCGGGGGAGTTCCGGGATAAGAAGTACATCAGTCGACCCGAATTCCCCCTTCATTCCGCAGTAACAGCTTCACGGTAGAACAAGGAAACAACGGAATTCAGCAACGTCGTACAAATCATAAAGGATTGTTCGGAGGACAACTTGAAAAAGGCACTTTTATTATTCGGGATGCTCATGACGTTGATGATTCCGTCGGGGTTGTGGGCTCAGCAGGCCGGCTATTCCCAGACTAACCTGGTCTCCAATATCGCCAGCGTAGCCACTACCACCGATTCTCAACTTTTGAATCCTTGGGGGATTTCCGTTCTCCCCGGCCAAGATTTCTGGATCGCCGACAACAACAGCGGCGTCTCCACGCTCTATGACCAAAATGGCAAGAAAGACACTGGGCTGATCGTAACTATACCGGGGGCCAGCAGCAATCCAAACGGCAACTGCAGTCCTGGTTGCCCGACGGGAACTGTGGCCAATGCTAGCGGTTCTTACTTCTCCGGAGGGTCTTTCATCTTTGATACCGAAGACGGCCTCGTTGTCTACTGGAATGGTTCCAGCAATACCGCGATTGTCGGGAAAGACAATTCCGCCAGCGGCGCGGTTTACAAAGGTCTCGCTCTGCTAGGCACCAACCTGTTGGCGGCCAATTTCAACAGCGGCAAGGTAGACGTCTACGATTCGAACTACAATCTCACTTCGTTGGGCGGCGCGTTCACCGATCCAAACCTTCCTGCCGGTTTGGCCCCCCACGGCATTCACGTCATCGGGAATCAAGTCTATGTCGCCTACGCGATGCAGGATACTCCCAAGCACGATGCCGTGCCGGGAGCTGGCGCCGGGCAGGTGGATATCTTCGATGCCAACGGCAAATTCGTGAGCACCTTCGTCGCTGCCGCCGCCAACAATAACCTCAACGCGCCCTGGGGCGTGGTGCAGGCTCCGGCCAGCTTCGGAACCTTCGCGGACGATATCCTGGTAGGCAATTTCGGCGACGGCACGATTAGTGCATTCGACACGACTGGAAAATTTGTCGGCCAGCTCACTAACTCCTCGGGAAAGGTGCTGGTCAACCCGGGCTTGTGGGACTTGGTATTCGGCGGAGGCGGCGGTGCCAATAATGATCCAGGCGTTGCTGGCACTCTTTACATCACCGCTGGAGGCAGCGCCGGGCAACCGAATTTTCCAACCGGCGGCAGCGCAACTGCTGTGTTCGCCAGCCTGGCTCCGGCGGCTGCTGTCGGCGCAGGATTCTCCTTGAACCTCTCGGCGATGAGCACGACTGTGGCTCCAGGAGGCTCGGCTAGCCTCATGGTCAGCGCTGCTGCAGTCGGAGGATTCAACAGTCAGATTACGCTTACTTGCTCTGCGCCCGCCGGGTTGAACTGTGCTTTCAGCCCTTCAACCATCTCTCCCGGATCGAGCGCGGCGTCCTCCACTTTGACCATCTCTGCTGTTTCGACGCCGCCTCCCACGGGTTACAACGCGGCCGGTATGTTTGTCCTCATGCCTGGTCTCGGCCTGTTCGGAACACTGCTGACAAGTCGCAAGCGAAAACTGCTTGCGGGTAAGAGCGTGCAATGGGTGAGCTTAATGGGCTTGACGCTTGTTATCTCACTGTTCGCCCTTGGATGCAGTGGCAGCAGCAATTCAAACAAACCAACAACGCCCGCATCTCAACAGGCTACTGTCATGGTGACAGGCACATCCGGCTCAGTGAGCCATTCCAGCGCCGTAACGGTCACCATCAAATAACACAAGGGCTCCAGCAAGGGCGCACTGTAGTGCGCCCTTGCCAAAAGCTAAACTCCCAGTACGTTTCATTTAGTCCTGGGTACGAGTATTTCGGAGATTTGGAAGACGCTGGCTGATCAGAGGAGTCATCGGCAATGCCATGGCGTTGCTTGAGGGACGAAAGGGAGGGCGACGAATGTCGTTTGGGGGACTAAATACCCGTTCTTCACTCAAGGTCGGTAAGCAGCGGCCGATGATCAAGCTGGCGAATGACCGCGGTCGCAGTCCTACCCCTGTCGAGGTAACTGCCGCTTTGCGAGGTTGGAGCAAACTTCCTGCAAGATTAGGTGCAGGAAGTCGCCCGTGCCGTGGGCGAAATGGTGCGAACGGTTCTGGGAGGAAAACAAGAATCTGCCGAACCGTAAGGATCAATGAGCGAGCACAGACAACTCTGCGTGAACTTCAGAATGGAGAAAAAATGACAAATTCCAAAATCATGATCGTGGACGACGATCCCGATCTCAGGCAGGTGCTGAGACTGCGTTTGCGAGCCAACCACTACCATACGGTCAGTGCGGTCGATGGTTACTCTGCGATTGCGCTGGCCTACAAGGAGCATCCCGACCTGATCATTCTTGATCTCGGTTTGCCTGCTGGTGACGGCTTTGTCGTGCTTGATCGGCTGCAAAAAAGCGATCATCTCTCGGACATCCCGGTGATTGTTCTGACAGCCCGCGACCCGCAAAGCAGCGAGCGCCGCGCTCTGCAGGCGGGAGCGGCGGCGTTCTTCCAGAAGCCCGTGGACAATGCGGAATTGCTGGATGTGATCCGCGCCAGCCTGACGCAGTCTGCGAACGGGCCTGTTCTGCCGTCGTAAAGAATCTGCACAATGATGCCGTTCATTCGCTGACGGAAGGGGCGCGGTATCGCGCCTCCACCGAACAAAAAGCCCAGCCAAAAGCTGGGCTTTTCACGTCCTCCTCCGCTCGAAACGGTTATTTAGGAGGAGGAGGATTACTGATGACCTGCAGATCGAACAGACTCAAGATCATCGCGGTGGGTCCATTGAATCCATAAATCATTCCGTCCTGGCAGAGTCCCGGGAAGGGCACTGTCCCTTTCCCCCAGCTGTTCAAGGTAAACGTTACGTCTCCTGGGTGATGTAATGTAACGGGCGGAAACCCAAAGGTTTCGGTTCCGAGCCAGACGGTTATTCCGAGGTTATCGGTCTTAGAAGGGTTGAACGGGTCTGAAAATAATTGAAGGCCCTTACCTACGGTATAGCGGCGATCACTAAAAAATTGTGCGACCTCTCCCTCTAGATACGGAGGAATATAGTCGATGCCGACGATGCCGGAAGCCGGGTGGTAAACGAGAGGACCCAGAACGCCCTGAGCACCACTCAGGTCGGACAACTCGCCGTAGCTGACGTAGTTGCCGTCGGAGCGGTTCGTGGCCACGCGCGCCTGCATCGTGCCGGTCGAGTTAACTGGAATGGTCCCGAACTTAGAGACAATATTCGACGCGAATGTGCTGCAACTCTGAGCTCTTGCCGAGCCTGCAGAGAACAGGCCAGTCAGCACTACGAGCGCTAACGCGAGCATCCGATATTCGATACAGTTCTTCCGCTGGTTGTGTTCGTGTTTGCTGGAAAGGTTTTGGGCTGGTGTCAAACAGTAACTGGATTGCGTGTTGTTATTCGTCGTTTTCATGTTGAGTCTCCTCGATAGATTTTGGAAAATCTGTCGCGGAACCCGTAACTCGCTGAATCCCGCGCTCTGTACAGAAAGGCGGAATGCGCGAGCCAAATGCCTCATGGGCGGCAAGAAAATTATCCATGCCAACGCGAGTAACACTTCATCTCGAAGATGTCTAAGTTGATTGACGACCGCCGGGCGGACGAATATGCTGTTGACCTCTTCGGTAAAAGGAGTCCACCGAGGTGTCTATGCCCGAAGACCTGTCCGGCCAAGTCACCGAGCTTTTAGTTCACTGGAAGCAGGGCGACGAAAAAGCCCTCGAGGCTCTAGTGCCTCTGGTCTACAAGGAACTGAGGCGCCTCGCTCACTATCACCTCCAATCCGAGCGGCCGGATCACACGCTGCAGAGCACGGCCTTGGTTCACGAAGCGTACCTCCGAATGCTTGGAGGGCAACCCATCGAACTGCAGAATCGGGCACACTTCGTCGCAGTCGCTTCACGCCTTATGCGTCAAATCCTCGTGGACTATGCCAGAAGCCGGCGAGCGGACAAACGAGACGGGGGAGTTCGGATCGCCTTCGAAGATCTGGCTGCCCTGCCCGTGAACGGGGATGCAGAGGTTCTGGCCCTGGACGCCGCCCTGGAAGAGTTGTCTCACATCGATGAGCGACAGGCAAAGATCGTAGAAATGAAATTCTTCGGAGGGTTGTCGGCTCCCGAGATATCCCACGTGCTTGGGATCTCGCGCGCCACCATCGACCGCGACTGGGCCACTGCGCGCGTCTGGTTGCATCGCCAAATGAGCAGGACACCATAGCCATGACCGGCGAACGTTGGGAGCGCGTCAAAGAACTGCTGCACCAGGCCATGCAGCTTGCCCCCGACGAACGTGAGCGCTTCCTTGAGGAGGCCTGCTCTTCCGACAACGCGTTGCGTGCCGAGGTGGAGTCACTTCTGTTGGCCAACGAGGCTGTGCGTTCCAACTTTCTGGAATCGCCGCAGGCTCTGAAAGAGATCGCAGGAATGGCGGCACAACAACAGAATCATTCGAACGACCAGAGTGGTGTTGTCGTCGCAGGCCAGAGTGTTTCGCACTACCTGATTGTCGAAAAACTGGGCGGGGGAGGAATGGGCGTTGTCTATAAGGCGCGCGATACCAGGCTGGGCCGTCTCATAGCGTTGAAGTTCCTACCTGCACATTTCGCTGCGGACCCAGCCGCGATTGTCAGATTTCGGCGTGAAGCCCGTGCCGCCAGCTCCCTCAACCATCCCAACATTTGCACGATTTACGACATTGGCGAGGAAGCAGGACGAACTTTTATCGCCATGGAATGTCTGGAAGGACAGACGCTGAAATATGTCATCCAATCCAGGCCGATCGAGAACGCCCAGCTGCTACAACTGGCCGTGCAAATCACCGAAGCGCTGGATGCCGCTCACGCGCAGGGCATCGTTCATCGCGATGTGAAGCCAGCAAACATTTTCGTTACACAACGCGGCCAGGTCAAAGTCCTGGACTTCGGGCTGGCGAAGCTTGTCCCCGCCCGCAACCAGACATCGACCGGAGCGATCGATACTGGTCTGTTAGACGGAATTTCAGCAGAGGCAGAGCTAACCACCCCAGGCATGGCGATTGGCACGGTTGCTTACATGTCGCCGGAACAGGCGCGCGGTGAGGAGGTTGATGTCCGCACGGACTTGTTTAGTCTTGGTGCCGTGCTCTACGAGATGGCCAGTGGGCAGCGCGCCTTTGATGGGAAGTCAGTCGCCGTCGTTTTTGACGCCGTACTCAATCGCGATCCGGACTCGCCTGCTCACCTGAATCCCGAACTGCCGGCTGGATTGGACGCTGTGATCATGAAGGCTTTGCGGAAGGATCACAAGGAACGCTATCAGTCGGCGGCGGAGATGCTAAGCGACTTGAGAGCGATCGTAGCCGGAAAGCTCGTTCACGTGAGTGCCCGTGACGCTGCATCAAAGCAGAAGCGTTGGCTGCAGGCGCTGGTGGCGCTGCTGGCGATCACCGCGGCAATCGTGGCCGGTTTCAACATCAGACAGCGGCATTCAAACAGGCTGACTGAGAAGGACACCATCGTTCTCACCGATTTTGCAAATGGCACCGGCGACGCTGTTTTCGACGATACTCTGAAGACAGCGCTCAATGTTTCTCTGCGGCAGTCGCCGTTCCTGAATGTGCTCTCCGACAGCAAAATGGCGAGTACGTTTAAAAATATGGCGCGCCCTGCCGGCACGAAGCTCACGCCCGAGGTCGCTTTAGAGCTTTGCCAGCGGGCAGGTAGCAAGGCTTACGTTGCCGGATCAATCGGCAAACTTGGCAGCGAATACGTGCTGGGATTGAAGGCGGTAAATTGCCAGAACGGAGACACGTTGGCGCAGGAGCAGTTTACGGCGGCGAAAAAAGAGAAAGTGCTGGACGCGCTGGGCGGCATGGCATCCAAGCTGCGCGGCGAACTGGGCGAATCGCTGGCGACGGTGCAGAAGTTTGATGTTCCCCTCGAACAGGCCACTACGGCTTCCCTTGACGCACTGAAGGCCTATAGCCTGGGCAAGAAGGGGGGCGAGAGAGGTAGCGCCGCATCCCTGCCTAACTTTGAGCACGCCATCGAGCTCGATCCGAATTTTGCCATGGCCTACAGGGCCCTGGGTGTGCACTACTACAATCTCGGCGAGGTTGGGCGAGCCAGCGATTACTTCAGCAAGGCGTTTCAGTTGCGGCAACATGCCAGTGAGCGGGAAACGCTGGCCATCACAGCCGACTACTATCAACAGATCACTGGAGAGCTGGATAAAGCAGCCCAAACATTTCAAGAGCAGATTGAGAGCTATCCGCGGGAACCTTCGGCGTACGCCAATTTAGCCAATGTGTACGCAGCGCAGGGGCAGTACGAGAAAGCCATCGAGATGATGAGGCAAGCCGCGCGCCTTGACCCGGATTCGGTACCTACGTATGAAAATCTCGCCACCCTCTCGCTCGCCTTGCAACGCCCCGACGACGCGCGACAGATCGTTCTGCAGGTCAAGGCACGGAAAATGGACGATTTCGGAATGCACATCGTTCTCTATGCTCTTGCCTTTCTCGGGGCAGACTCCGGAGGCATGGCTGAACAGGAACAATGGTTTGAGGGCAAGCCCGGTTACGATACCTTCGGACTGGCGCTTACCTCTGACACCGAGGCTTATGCCGGTCATCTTGGCAGAGCTCGGGAACTAGCGACGCGTGCGATAGACTCAGCCATCCGCACTGACAGCAAGGAGAATGGGGCAATATGGCAGGCAATCGCTGCTCAGAGAGAAGCCGCTTTCGGCAATGCCCCGAAAGCGCGCCAGCCAGCGGCAGAGGCTTTGAAGCTTGCTCCTGCAAGCCAGGGTACCGAGGCCGAAGCCGCCCTTGCGTTTGCCATGGCGGGCGATACCGCCCAAGCTGAGTCCCTGGCTCAAGAGTTAGGGAAGCGCTTTCCGCTGAATACACAGATCCAGTCGCTTTGGCTGCCCGCGATTCAAGCGCAACTGGCACTCAATAGAAGAGACC
This sequence comes from uncultured Acidobacteriota bacterium, assembly GCA_963717205.1. Taxonomy (GTDB): domain Bacteria; phylum Acidobacteriota; class Terriglobia; order Terriglobales; family Acidobacteriaceae; genus Sulfotelmatobacter. The sequence continues at coordinate 194,876 of CAVQVP010000008.1, forward strand.
CAACTGCCGCGCTTAATAGTCTGCAAGCCGCTTCAGCCGTCGAGTTTGGGGAAATTCAGTTCGTCAACAATATTTCCTGCCTCTATCCGGTGTATCTACGCGGAGAATCGTACATGGCAGCCGGACAAGGAAGCGCTGCCGCGGTTGAGTTTCAGAAGATTCTCGACCACAGTGGCATTGTCTGGAACTGCTGGACGGGAGCGTTGGCGCATCTAGGGGTAGCTCGTGCCCATGCTTTGGAGTTGAAAACATTGCAAGGAGCGGAAGCCGATACCGCCCGTGCGCGAGCCCTCGCCGCCTATAAAGATTTCCTGACGCTTTGGAAAGATGCCGATCCCGACATTCCCATTTTTAAACAGGCCAAGACGGAATACGCGAAGCTGCAATAGGTCGAGGGATTAGAACCAAGAGGATGTGAAAGGCTGTTCGGGACTAGGGGTAACGCTCCGGGAGACGGAACCGCTCGCGACAAAGCAGGAAACCGGCCAACTCGTGAGTTCCCGAGAGGCCGGCCGTTAACCAATATCGCGAGGAGCGGGCGGATTCCAGTTTTGAATCCACCCGCTCACACGCTCCCCCCAACTAAAACTTGTAGATCTCATGAGCGCTAGTGAGGGCCCAGACACCGATGGTCGAATTGCCAGCGGAGATCTCTTCGTAGATCTGAGTGTCGTCCACCAGGTCGAACGTTTTCGGGATCGGATTGTAGTGGTACACGGCGTGGTCCGCCTCGGAGACTGCCCAGAGCTCTGCATCGGTGGTGAGGGTAATCTTGGCCAGCGGCACGGACGGGACCACGTTGAATGCGAAGGGCGGGCTAGAGTGGTACAACCGTGGCTGGCCTGAGAAATCGAGCCCCCACGTTTCACTATCTCCCACCGCGACCTGCAGGAGGTCTACGCCCGGGACAAGATCAAAGAAGCCCGTTCGCGTGTTGTAGAGATGGGGTTGCGCCGCGAAGTCCAGAATCCAGACGGCCTGCGGAGCGGCACCGACAGAAATAGATTGAGCCAGCGGCGGCGGGCCTTTGGTGAACCGCTCGAACTGAATCAGCGCGGAGTTGAAGTAGTAGATTTCTCCGCCGGAAGTGATGGCCCAGGTTCCCCCACCTCCGGTTGCGATTTGGGTGAACTCAAGAGCTGGGCTGACTTCAGAAAAGGTGGTGCCTTTCCACTGAAAAGCATGACCTTTGAGCCCGAGCGCCCAGACGTCGGAACCCTGCCCAACCGCAACTTGCTTGTACGCGTCTCCGATGAAATTGAAGATCCCGCCGGAATATCGATAAGCATTCCCGGCTGCGTCGAGCCCCCAGACTTCGGTCGTGCCAGCAGAGATCTGCACGAGCGGAGGCCCTGAGACCAGGGTTTTGGCCGACGCGGGCAGCGCAAGACTGCACAGAAAAGCGGCAGCGAGGGTCAGAGCAAGCGCGATGCGGCTCACGGTTGAAGCGTGTGCATGTGATTTCAAACTGCAGGTGGATCGCGTGATGTGATTCGTCGTTTTCATTTTGAGTCTCCTCGTAGTTGAATAATCCTTCAGCGGGACTCATTGGTTGAATCCCGGCTTTCACATCAGAAAGCGGAAAGAAGAGGCGAAACGCCTCACGAGAAGAAAAAAATTCAGATGCGAGACTGAGGCGCGAGAAGGTTCGACTTCCGTGCGTGATCGCGCACAGAGCTTTTTTTAGAGGGCGCGAGCAACCGGTGTTGTCTGCTCTCGTCGGTATAATTGTTCATCGCTCATGGACCGGGTGCTGTCCGCCATCCGCTGGTTGTTTGATTCGGAGCGTGGCGCGGTTGACCGCCTGACTCCACGCTGGCTTTTCTTGCGGGCGCTCGGCTGCATTTATTTTTCCGCCTTCTTTTCGCTGGTTTTTCAGATCCGCGGGCTTATTGGCCCGGATGGGATTCTGCCTGTGGACGAATATCTGCGGGCGGTGGCGCGTTCCTTTGGCTATGGACGCGGAGTGTGGTTCGCGCCGACTTTGCTTTGGTTTTCGAGCGGGTCCCATGCGCTAACGGCCTTGTGCTGGGCCGGCATGATCGCGTCGGTGTTGTTGGTGTTGAATGTATGGCCGCGCGGAATGCTTTTCATCTGCTTTGTTTGCTTTCTCTCATTTGTGAGTGCGGCGCAGGATTTTTCCGGCTACCAGTCAGACGGTATGCTGCTCGAGGCTGGATTTATATCGTTCTTCTTCGCTCCTTCCGGATTCCGCCCTGGCCTCGGGGGTGCGTCGCCCCCGTCGCGCGCCAGTTTGTTTCTTCTCCAATGGGAGTGGTTTCGCATCTACTTTGAATCCGGCGTAGCAAAGATTATTGGAGGAGACCCCGAGTGGCGTCACTTCACGGCCATGGACGAGTACTATCAGAACGGTCCGCTGCCCACGTGGATCGGCTGGTACGTGCAACATTTGCCGCATTGGTTCCATGCTTCGAGTGCCTTCGCCACGCTCGCACTGGAGTTGGTTTTAGTTTGGATGTCATTGCTGCCGCGCCGCTGGCGCGTCGTGTGTTTCTTTATTGTGACCCCGTGGGAGTTGGGAGTCATTCTCACGGCCAATTACACATTTCTGAACTATCTGGTTCTGGCGTTGGGAGCGCTCCTATTGGATGATCGCTTTCTGCTACGCTTTTTTCCGGAGCGATGGAGGAAATCGTTCGTACTGGGCCAGAAATCGGAGAGCGACGATGTCGCGGGAATTCTCGGGACGAATCATGAGCCGCCACCCGGTTCGACAGATCCCGGTCGACGCGAGCAAAGCGAAATGGAAAATTGGAGAAGCACTTTCCGTCGGCGCTTCAATCTAGTGAAGACATCTCTTGCCGGTTTTGTGCTGGGCTGGATTTTCTATGCCACCGCGGTTCAATTGATCTGGATGTTCGCCGCACTCCCGCTGCCAACGGCGCCGGTGGCTGCGCTCGAACCTTTTCGGATCGCCAATCGGTATGGCCTGTTCGGAGTTATGACTCGAGGGCGATACGAGATCGAGTTCCAGGGTTCCGAGGATGGAAAAACCTGGGTGGCGTATCCATTCCGCTATAAACCACAGGATCTCGGCAAGCCGCCTGGGATCTATGCGCCGTATCAACCGCGATTCGATTGGAATCTCTGGTTTGCTTCGTTGGGCTCATGGCAAGACTACTCAATCGTGCCCAGAACAGAAGTGAAGTTGCTTTCTAATGACCCAGACGTGCTCAGCCTTTTTGAGGCAAATCCATTTTCACAGGCGCCGCCACACCAGGTGCGCGCCGTGATTTGGCAGTATTGGTTTACAACCATGTCAGAAAAGCGGACAAGCGGACTTTGGTGGCGCCGTGAATTTCTTGGGCTTTATGCGCCGACGATCGAGCGCCAGTCAGATGGTACGATCCGTGGCATAGAGTGGCCTGCCCGTGGTGCGCGCGAGTGATTGGGGGAATGACTAGTGGGGACGTTCGCGTTACTTTAGCCGCGGTTCCACCTCGACAACGCCATCCTAGCCGCGTGATAGCCGCACATACCGTGCACTCCCCCACCCGGTGGAGTGGACGCGGAGCAAATGTAAATATCGCGGGCCGATGTGGCGTAATGTCTCCACGTTGGTCGAAATAGAATCTGGCGGATGTCCATGGCTCCTCCCGCGATATCGCCGCCCACGAGGTTCGCGTCCATGCTCTCGAGATCTGCGGGAGAAAAAGTACGCCGCGCCAAAATGCACTCGCGGAAGGCGGGGGCGAAACGCTCGATTTGATCCTCCAGCTTTTCAAGCATGTTTACCGTAGATCCATGCGGCACATGGCAGTACGCCCACGCCGTGTGTTTGCCGGCGGGAGCACGCGAGTGATCGAAGAGACTAGGCTGGGCCAGGAGAACAAAAGGGTGGTCGGTATGCTTCCCATTTCGGACGGCCGCTTCCGAAGCAGCGATCTCCTCAAAGCTACCGCCGAGATGCACGGTGGCAGATCGCGCGCAAGAGGCTGCCTTCCAGGGAATAGGTGCGCTCAGCGCATAATCCACTTTGAAAACTCCGGCTCCGTAGCGGTATCTCGCCAGTTGCCGCTGATAGCTGTGCGAAAATCTTTCTCTGCCAATTTTGAGTAGTTGCCCCGGGGTCAGATCACAAAGGAGCAACTCATAATTCTTTAGTTCATCCAACCTATCGACGGGCGAGGAAGTAGTTACCTCGCATCCGAAGGTCGAGAGATAGCTGCGTAGCGAATTTGTGAGCGACTGCGCACCGCCGTGAGGAATTGGCCAACCAACGGAGTGTGCCGACACCGCCATCAGGATGCCAAAAGCCGCACTCAGTCGCTCGTCCAGGCCAAGGAAAGAATGAGCCGCCAAGCCTGCGAATAGTGCACGGGTTCGTTGGTCACGAAACCGGCCGGCCACGGCTTCGGCTGACTGGATCGCAAGCATTCCGAAGCGGGCCATCAGAAATGGATGTCTCGGAAGAAGGGGAACCGGGCGCAGGACTTCCGAAGCCAGTTCGCTCCAGTGTTCGACGAAGGGACGCATGAGACCTTCCCACGCTGCACCGTCGAGTCCGAGCGAAGTTCTTGTTTCACCGAGGTTGCGCTCCAACATTACTGCCGTTCCATCGTCCAAAGGGTGAGCCAAAGGAGCGGGCGAATGAATCCACTCCAAGCCGTGATCGATCAGAGGCAGCGACGAGAAGAATGGCGACCCAACCGCGAGCGGATATACGGCAGATCCGAAGTCGTGCCGAAAGCCCGGCAAGGTCAACTCCAGCGTGCGAGCGGCCCCGCCCGGTGTCGACTGTGCTTCCAGCACCTCCACGTGGAATCCTGCCTGGGCTAGCACGATGGCCGCTGCCAATCCATTGGGACCGGCACCAATTACGCACGCCTTATGGCTCATCGCGCATCACCCTTTGACCATCTCCAAAGAATCTTTCCAACTTTAGAATAAGTTATTCACAGGTGGACTGCTGGATCTTTGCGGCGCGCAGTTCAGTGGAATTCAGATTTCATAGCTTAGGTTTGAGGACGGGCTTGTTAAACCCTTGATATTTCTGATGTTCCAGGAGTTAGCGAGGGCATTTCCGGTGCGCTAAGCCATTTTATTGGTGGTAAAACCAAATTATTAGTTACTTTTCTTGGGTGTGTACGTCTAATCACGAAGAAGGAGATTTGAGTGCCTCCACGCCAATCGGTAACGCTGACGGAAGCTGAGCTTCGCATCATGAACGTGCTCTGGCAGCGCGGGTCGGGAACTGTCCAGCAGGTTCTCGACGATCTTCCTCCAAAGCTCGACCTCGCTTACAACTCGGTGCTGACCACTGTCCGAATTCTGGAGAAAAAAGGTTATGTCGAGCACAAGAAGGATGGTCGGGCGCACGTGTATGTTCCTATCATTCAGCGGATGGATGCGACACGGAACGAGATCAGCAACCTTGTCAGCAGATTCTTTAAGAACTCTCACGAACAACTCGTGTTCAACATCCTTGAGGAGCGGGGCATCGATTCCACAGAATTAGATCGCTTGAGAGAGATGCTGGAGGTAAGCAAGACGATGCGAGGTGGTAAGAAATGACTCCCGCAGGGATCCAGCCGCTGGCTCAATTCGTCGCCGAACGCGCTCTGAACTCTATCGCGGGAGGATCGCTGATTGCGGCATTCGCGTGGCTGGTGCTGCGGCTTGTTGGAAGACAGAATTCTGGGACGCGATTCGCTGTATGGTTTTCAGCACTCATCGCGATTGCGGTATTGCCGTTCGTGCCCGCGCCCGGTCATGCGGGAGGGATGGTGCACGCGATGCGTGCGGAAATAATGCTGCCGAGGTTTTGGGCGGTTGCGATCTTTGCCGTTTGGATTTTCTTTGCGGCATTGGCGGCCGCGCGCATGTTCACCGGACTCTGCAATGTGCGCCGTTTGCGCACGAGCGGGGTGGCGATCGAGACCTGCACGTTGCATCCTGCGGTGGGCGAAATGCTAGACCAATGCCAGGCGATCAGGCCGGTGACCGTGTGCACTTCATCGATGGTGAGTGTGCCAACTGCCGTCGGATTCTTCAAGCCCATGATCCTTATTCCGGAGTGGGCGCTACGGGAGCTTCCGGTTGAGGAACTGAGAATTATCCTGCTGCACGAATTCACGCACCTCCGGCGATGGGACGATTGGACGAACTTGGCGCAAAAGATCGTTCGTGCCGTGTTCTTCTTTCATCCGGCAGTGTGGTGGATCGAGAAACGACTGTCGCTTGAACGTGAGATGGCTTGCGACGACGCCGTGCTGGCGGAGACCGGGAATCCGCGCGTGTATGCCGAGTGCTTGGTTTCTCTGGCGGAGAAGAGCTTTGTGCAGCGCAGCCTGGCGTTGGCGCAGGCAGCGGTCAGCCGCGCATGCGATACGTCGATCCGTCTGGCGCAAATTCTGGATGTGGAACGGCCGCAGGGTGCACGTGTTTTCAAGCCGGCGCTGGGCTTGATGACAGTTATATTGGCTGTGTGCCTGGTCATATTGCCGGATGCCCCCAGGCTGATCGCATTCGAAAAACAGCCGCAAAGCTTCGCTACAGCGAGCAAGGACCTTCCGCGAGGGACAGAAGTTGCCGCGATTCCGGTAACTATGCGGACCGGTATTAGCTCGAAAGGCAAAACCGAAATTGGGAAAGTCGTCGCCACTCCGGCGGTGTATCGTCCCTCAAAGTCCGCGCAGGACGACTTCGATCGGAACTTTTCTCAATCGTCGGGAGCGAAGCAGTCTCGACATCGACCCCCAGTTCTTGCGGTGTCCGCGGCAGCAAAGCAAGCTATTCCCGTGCCGGGGTTTCTACTTGTGATGCAGACCACGGAGTTTGATGAGCAGGGTTCGGCGCTGTTCAGTGTCAGCGTGTGGCGAGTGATCATTGTGCAGCCCCAGGGAAAAGCAGTGCAGCCGGGAGTTGTCGCCAAGGCGATCTAAAAATTTTTGTAGCTATCAACTAAATCATTAGTTAGTGCAAAAGGAGAATCAACCAACATGAGTACATGGATGAAAAGTCAGAAAATGAAACTAACCAAGCGATTCATTGTTCCTGTGGTAGCGGCTGTAATGGCCGTGTCCATTGGAGCCTACGAATTCGCCAAACCAGCCCACGCGGCGGTGGGGGCGCCAGCTCCGGCGGCGGCTGCGCTGGATGACAACAGTGTGAGTGCGCTGCTATCGCTCGATCATGCAATGGAAGCGCTGGCGGCGCGCGTTACACCTGCGATCGTAAATGTCACGGTCACTTCGAAAACCGATGCCAAAATGAGCGATGGAGATGGAGAAGATACACCAGACGCTCAACAGTTCGGTCAGCAGTTTGGCCAACAGGGACCCTTTGGCCAGTTCGGACCGTTCAATATGCCGATGCACCCACGATCACAAATAGAACACGGTCTCGGCAGCGGCGTTATCATTTCTCCCGACGGATACATCGTGACCAACAATCACGTTGTGGATGGTGCCGTTGACATCAACGTCACTTTAACCGACCGGCGAGTGCTGTCAGCAAAATTGGTGGGAGCCGATCCCCTGACCGATCTAGCCGTTATCAAAGTGAATGCATCGGACCTTCCCAGCGTGCCTTGGGGCGACTCAACTCAGTTGCGCCCGGGACAGACTGTGCTGGCTTTCGGCAATCCGTTTGGTTTCCGGTTCACGGTAACGCGTGGAATCGTGAGCGCTCTGAATCGGCCAAACCCCTCTGCCAGTGATCGCCGCAAGCCCGGCGAATTTATTCAGACGGATGCGGCCATCAACCCCGGCAACTCCGGCGGTCCTCTCGTAGACGCGCGCGGCGAAGTGGTTGGAATCAACACCTTTCTGATCTCTTCGAACGGGCAATTCTCGGGTATGGGCTTCGCCATCCCGACCCAGATCGTGCGGCCCACCGTAGAAACACTGATCAAGTACGGTAAGGTCAGCCACGGATACATGGGAATCGGTATCAGTGACGTGACTCCGGAAAACTCTAAGTTCTTCGACCTGAAGAAGGCCGAAGGTGCGGTTGTAACACAGGTTGAGCCGAACTCGCCGGGAGCCAAGGCGGGTTTGAAAACCGGAGACGTAATCACTGCGCTCGATGGTCACACGGTCGGTGATGCTGGCGAACTTCAGGTCGCGGTGGGTCAGAAGCAGCCCGGCGCCACGGTGAAGCTTGAAGTGATTCGGGACGGAAAGGGCATTACTGTTCCTGTCACTCTTGAAGCCATGGGAAAAAAGAGTGGCGAAGAACAAGGTGCCAGCGATGAGCATGGCAAACCGCGCTGGGGGCTTGGTCTTGCCGACCTGACTCCGGATGTACGCGAGCAACTTCAGGCTCCGAAAGACATTCACGGAGCGATCGTTGGAAACGTTCAGCCCGGCAGTCCGGCGGACAACGCAGGGCTCCAGCGAGGCGACGTGATTGTCGAAGTCAACCGGCATCCTGTGCAATCCGCGTCAGATGCCGCACAAGAGCTGGGCAAGATCGCAAAAGGACAGGACGCGCTAATTCTGGTTTGGTCCAACGGAGGCAACACGTTCCGCGTATTGCATCCGTCACAGGGGTAAGCATCGCTGGGACAATTTGCCCCGGTTGCGATTGCGCGCTGCACAAATAGTGCAGCGCGCATTTTTTGTCGAGTGCAAGGGCAAGCCCGTGGTTGGGTCACTTCCAGGCTCAGCGCTTTGCTCCAAATGATTCCCATGGTTTACAACTATTTGAACTGCTCTTGCGGAATCCGAGTGCAGGACTTGAGTTGAATGCCAGAAATACAGTCACCAATTCGAAGGGAAGCAATCACAAGTTTCCGGCTGCGGCGCCACCATCTGTTGGATGACGCGCCGTCCTCCGCGGTTACGATCTGCCGCGACATGTGCGGCGTGCAGGCGCAGGTCATGTCTGCAGCTTATCTTCAGCTCTGGACGCGCAATCATGCCATCACTCGATCGCAGATTGAAACGGCTCTGTGCAAGAGCCGCACTCTGGTGAAAACTTCTCTGATGCGCCAGACGCTGCATCTCATTCCAGTCGATGAATTCTCGCTCTATATAGCCGCCCTCATGCCAAGCCGCGTGGCTCAGGCACTGCGAGTGATGGCCAGATGCGGAATTGAGCGCGAGGAAGGCGAGGCTCTTACCCCGTTAATCATGGACGCATTGTCCGCAGGGCCGCTCGGCAGAGCTGCCATCAACGCGGCAATTCGCCCTAAAGTCAGCAGGCGCGTCCGCAGCTGGATGGAAAAGGTTTGGAGCATCGTTCGCGTGCCGGTCGCCTCCGGACTGGTTTGCTACGGCGCTGGCGAGGACAACGAACTCAGTTTCATCCGGGTAGACCACTGGCTGCCCAAGCTGAAGTCGAAACCAATCTCGGCTACTGAGGCGCAGTGCGAACTTTTCCGAAAGTATCTGGGAGCATACGGTCCGGCAACACTGACTGACTTCTCCCACTGGGCGGGCATTTCCATGCAGGAAGTAAAACCGCTTCGCGCGCTCGTCGAACCCGGTTTGGTGGAAGTCCCCGGCGAGAGGAAGGTTTGTTTTTTGCGGTGTGAGGATGTGGCCGACCTCAATGCCAACACTGGAAGTGAAACCTGCGTTCGTCTCCTGCCATACTTCGATTCCTATCTCCTGGCTCATCGCGAAAAGGATCACCTGCTCAACGAAAAGCACTACAAGCGCGTCTACCGCAACCAGGGCTGGATCTCGCCCGTGGTACTGATCGCCGGCGTCGTCGCTGGCGTCTGGTCATATAAACGCCAAAACAAGAAGCTGCTGGTAGCAGTCGAACCTTTCGGCAAGCTGTCGCGGAGTGTGCGTGTGGAGATTGAGCGGGAAGCTGAACATCTGGCGACCTATTTCGGCGGCGAGCTGGAGTTTCAGTTCACCTGAGCAAACTGCTGGTGACACTCGCAGTTCAAGAGCTCGCGGGTTGCTTTTGCCTCGAAGGCAGACGAGGATAGTACTGGATGATCGTGAACTTCGCAGAGCGCGCGCATAACCACAACTGGGAACTCGATCCGGTTACGCGATCCCTGCTCGACACCGATTTTTACAAGCTACTGATGTTGCAGTTTATCTGGAAACATTTTCCCGGGACGCGGGTTTCGTTTTCCCTCTTCAACCGCTCCGGCGGCCCAGTGGATACGTTCGAAACGGAAGAACTCATCGCACAACTGGATAACGCCCGCAACGTGCGTTTTCGAAAGTCTGAACTGGTTTGGCTGGCCGGAAACACATTCTATGGCCGTCGTGGAATTTTTGAGCCTGGATTTCTGGAATGGCTGGAACGAGATTTTCGGTTGTCGGACTATGAGTTGTCGATGCGCAACGGCCGCTTTCATTTGTCATTCGACGGACTCTGGACTGACACTACGATGTGGGAACTTTATTCGCTGTCGATTATCAACGAACTGCGAACCAGAGCCAACTTAAAAAGGTTGAGCGAGTTCGGCCTTGACATCCTGTACGCCAAAGCAAAGACCAAGCTATGGAGCAAGATCGAACGCCTGCGCGGCGTTCCCCATCTGAGTGTTGCGGACTTCGGAACACGGCGGCGCCACAGCTTCCTCTGGCAGGAATATGTTGTCGAAGCCATGGCTTCGAATCTTGGCAGTGGCTTCGTAGGAACATCGAATGCCTTCCTGGCCCACAAACACGACCTTGAAGCGATCGGAACCAACGCGCATGAGATCCCGATGGTCCTCGCCGCCCTCGCGCCTCATGACGAGGCGTTGAAGGCTTCGCAGTACCGCGTCCTCGATATGTGGCAGAGCACCTACGAGGGCGCACTCCGCATCATGCTGCCCGACACTTTCGGAACCACGCAATTCCTGGAAGGTGCACCCGATTGGGCTGCCGATTGGACGGGCCAGCGCATTGATAGCAAGGATCCGTATATAGCCGGAGATGAATATATCGAATGGGTGAAGGCCCGCGGGCGAGATCCGCACGAAAAACTTATCATCGCCTCCGACGCTCTCGACGTCGATGACATCCTTGGCCTGCACGCTTACTTCGGCGGGATGCTGGCCCGAGGAATCACCGCTCATGATTTTCGCGACGCCGCCGACTTTCACGATCGGCGAAAGTGGACTCCCGGCCCCCGCATTCGCTTCAGCGCAGGTTGGGGCACACTGCTCACCAATGATTTCCGCGGTTGCGATCCCAGCGGCGACACCGGTTTTGATCCCATCAGCTTGATCAGCAAAGTTTCCAGCGTCGAAGGCCTCCCGGCGGTGAAGCTTTCCGACAATTTCGCGAAGGCGATGGGTCCGCCTGCGGAAATCGAACGCTACCGCCGCGTTTTCGGCACCGTCGGGGTCAGTAACGTCCCAGTAATCGCATAAGTCGTTGAAAACAGGAAGACTAAAGGCTCCTACACATTCGTGCCATGCTATAGCACGGCTGGGCCATATACGCCTTTGTGGACTCGGGGTAGTCTTGTAATCGAGCAGCACTTGGGGGAGGGCTGATCAACATACGTCCCGTGACTCAAACAGAGTCTGGGGCGTTTTGTTTTGCGCGTAACTTTCACGTTTTTTTCGTGGTATGGCACGACAGAGCCATTTACGCATTCGTGGACTCGCGATAGTCTCGTAATCGAGCAGCACTTGGGGGAGGGCTGATCAACATACGTCCCGTGACTCAAACTGAGTCTGGGACGTTTTGTTTTGCAGCAAACTTCGACGGTTCTCTCTAGTGATGCCGTGGACGGCAGTTCTCGCCGTTCGTCAGCCTTAACCGTTCATTATTTTCCAACCGCGCTGCCGGCGAGAACAACCTTGTATAATCTGCTTTCCTGCCTATGCGAGCCCAGTTTTCCGCGTGGATCCTCTCCCTGTCGCTGGGACTGCAGCCGAACGCGGTACTGCTTGCACAAACGACTCCTGCGAAACGCCCAGCCAATTCATCGCTGCAGAAAGGGCAGAAAATCGACCCGCAGGTCCCTGTCCCCCAATTCGAAGACATCGCGCAAAAGGCCGGGCTCACGGTCGCGCATATTTCTTCTCCTGATAAGAAGTACATTGTCGAATCGATGAGCGGCGGCGTGGGCCTGATCGACTGCGACAACGACGGTAAGCTCGACATCGTCACCGTGAACGGCTCCACAGTTCAGCGATACCGCGAAGGCGGCGACCCGATGATTACTCTCTATCATCAGGACACGGACTCAACCAACAATGGACCTAAGTTTACCGACATCACCAAGTCTGCGGGCCTCACGCGCAAAGGCTGGGGCATGGGCGTGGCTGTGGCCGATTACGACAACGACGGCCTGCAGGATATCTATGTCACCGGCTATGGCGGCAATGCGCTCTATCACAATCTCGGCAACTGCAAGTTCGAGGACGTGACCGACAAAGCCGGCGTCGGTGCCGGTGGATTCAGCACGGGAGCGGCCTGGGCTGATTATGACCGCGACGGCAACGTCGATCTTTTTGTCTCCCGCTATGTGCACGTGGATATCGACAACCTGCCGCAATTCGGCAACGACCCGCGATTCTGCCGTTTCAAGGGAGTGCTGGTGCAGTGCGGTCCGTGGGGAATGCCCGGCGAATCGGATTTGCTGTTTCATAACAAGGGCGACGGGACTTTCGAGGAGGTCTCGAAGAAGGCTGGCGTGGACGATCCTCATCATTACTATGGCCTGGGAGCGACGTGGGGAGATTGCGACAACGATGGCTGGCCCGATCTTTATGTGGCGAACGATGCAGGGCCGAATTTTCTGTATCACAACAAGCATGACGGAACGTTCGAGGACGTTGGCCTGCTCGCCGGAGTCGCCCTGAGTGGTGATGGCATGGAGCAGGGCTCGATGGGCGTGGATTGGGGCGACTATCTTCACGAAGGCCGTTTGTCGATGATTGTGACGAACTTTGTCGAGCAGGGCTCGACTCTATATCACAACCTGGATAAAGAAAATTTCGCCGATGTCAGCGTGCGCGCGAAATTGATGAAGCCGACCTATCCCTTCGTGAGTTGGGGCACCGCATTTTTCGACATGGACAACGACGGCTGGCTCGATCTGTTCATCGCCAATGGCCACGTCTATCCCCAGGTGGATACGATTCCCGGTGGCACCCCGTACCGCCAGCCGATGCTATTGTTCCGAAATCATCGCGACGGAACCTTTGAAGATGTTTCGCAGGCGCTGGCGAGTATGCCTCCGCAATCGCGGCGGGGCGCGGCTTTTGGCGACATCAACAACGATGGCAATGTCGACATCGTCGTGCTGAATGTGGGTGAGCCGCCGTCGTTACTGATCAATCATAACGACAGCCCCAATCACCGGGTGCTGTTTAAGCTCGTGGGAACGAAAAGCAACAAAGCCGCGATTGGCGCGCGCGTCACCGTGAAAGCGGGTACGCTCGTGCAATTCAGCGAAGTACGCGGCGGCGCAAGCTACCTGTCTCAGAACGATCTGCATTTGCATTTTGGATTGGCCACATACGACAAGATGAGCGAAGTAAGTATTCGCTGGCCAAACGGAGAAACGGAAATTCTGCGGGACGTGCCGGCGGATTTTATTTACACCGTGGTCGAGGGAAGTGGGATTCAGCAGAAAGTGGCGCTTCCAGCTTTGCCACGATCCTAATATCCCTTCGGTTTCGTTAGCGTGCCTTGGCTCCAACGCGACTGTGGAGGCCTCTCCAGCCGTGTTGGTGTGTCCGCGGTCGTCGCCGGGAAGCTGGGTCAATGCGTGTTATCCGGATGTTCGCCAGTCAGGCGGTCATCTCTACAACTTGCCGGCGAGCCAGTAATCGACACTGAACTTTCCGGGGCCAGAGCAGATCAGCCAGATAAAGAAGAGCACGTATAGGACTTCCGGAAGGTAGAGGAAATCGTCGAGCCAGTTGAGAGGCGAAAGTCCTTTAGGCATGGCGGAAAGCTTGGTCGTCAGGATGGCGACAAGCATATCAACCAATAAAACGACGCAGGCCAGGCTCGAAAGGAACCCCACGATCAGCAAGCATCCGCCCACAAACTCGATGGCCGACACGAAATAGGTCGTCAGGTGGGGAAACGGAACTTTGGCCTCAACGAGCGTTTCGTACATAGTTTGCGTGCTGCTGGCGACAAACATTTTTTTTGCCCCCGAGATGGCGAAGAACAGCCCGATCGAAACGCGGACCAGCAGGATGGCATATTGTTCCAAATCACTGCTACCCTGCAGCGCAAACTGGACCAACCGTTTCCAATCCATCTCTTGTCCCTCCATCGGAGGATGTACTGCAACGATCCCCCAAATCATACAGTTCGACTTCTCTGCTAACCGCGTTAGTCAGGACTCAGCGGGTCTCCGGCGTTAAGCTCAGTTCTCGACAATTACGCTGCAAACCGCAAATGGCGGTGTCGTCAGCGAATTCTCGCGCCGCGAGATTATGTATCCATCCGTTCGACCCATTGAGCGCGCGACGCGGGAGCCACGAATGGATCCGCAAAGTACTGTGTTTCCCGCGCAACCTTGTCGCCCTTGAACTCCATGATGCTCACGGTGTAGGACGGCTTGCCGTTATATGTCAGGATGAATTCGGTGACCCAAAGATCACCGCCGCCAATGATTCGTCGGACAGTAAACCGCTTTTTGCTCGGCTGACTAGCGCGTTGGCCCTGTATGTTGCTTCGACCGCGGGTTCGCTCGCCTGACTGCGGGTAATCCAGCACCGCGTCCTCGTGATAGATGAGGTGCTCCGTTTCAAAATCGTTGGCATCGGACGCCGCCCAATGCTGATCCAGTGCCGCCCGGATCTCTTGATCTCGTGCTCCAGAATACTGCTCTTTCTTTTGTTGATCGTTCATCTTGAGCCCTCAATTTGACAAAAAGCTAAATGCTTTAGCGAAATCGGAGTGTACGACTCGTCAAGTCGCGCCGTTTCTTCGATCACTCCAGATTTACACACCGCGTCGAAGTGACTTTTTCAGCACCCACAGGCCATCACACTCGCTGAGAACAGGCCGACTTAAGCATTCAATGTGTGCCTTTATTCGATCCCCAACTGTTTCTGAATTTGCTCCAGAGGCACGCCCTTCGTCTCCGGAACCATTGTCTTCACCCACAAAAGTTGCAGAACCATCATGCCGGTGAAAAACGAAAAAACGTAACCGGGCGGAAAGGCGGCCACCATCTTGGGGAAGAAAGTTGTGAGCAGGGCGGCAAATATCCAGTGAGTGAAGCTGCCGAGCGTTTGCCCTTCCGCGCGATGACGATTGGGGAAAATCTCCGAGATAAACACCCAGATGACTGCTCCCTGGCCAATCGCGTGGGCAGCGATGAAAGCGAAGATGCAAACCGGCACGATGGAGAAATGATTGGTGAAGAAGGCCCAGGCGACGAGGCCGAGCGAGGCGATGTAGCCAAACGAGCCAACATAAAGCAGCGTGCGCCGTCCCAGTCGGTCAATCAGCCAGAGCCCGACAAAGGTGAAAACTAGATTGGTGACGCCAATGCCGATCGATTGCAAGAGCGCGGCTTTGGCAGCGAGGCCAGTAAGTTCAAAGATGCGGGGAGCGAAGTACAGAATCGCATTGATTCCGGACATCTGATTGAAGAAAGCAATCAAGATCGCGAGCAGGATCGGTTTGCGAAGACGTCGGGTCCAGAAATGCCCCGACGATCCCTCTTCCAAGGATGCCGTCGTGATGACGTCGGCCTCGGCTGCGATTTCCGCTTTCGATAGCTCAGGTTGCGCTCGTTGCAGAACTTGCAACGCGGCCTCACGATTGCCCTTCCTGCTCAGCAGCCAACGCGGGCTTTCGGGAAGGCCGAAGCAGAAAGCGGCGTAGAGCAAGGACGGAAAGGCCGCCACGCCCAGCATCCAGCGCCAGGCGTTTTCGCCGATGCCCGCGAGCAGCGCGTTCGAGACGAAAGCGATCAGGATGCCAAAAACAATGTTGAACTGGAACATGCCGGCAAGCCGTCCGCGATATTTCGGCGGAGCGATCTCCGAGATGTACATGGGGGCAACAACGGTAGAGATGCCGATGCCCAAGCCGCCTACCACGCGCGCGGCGATGAAAGTGGCAACGTTTGGTGCCAGCCCAGAGCCCACGGCCCCGACAAAGTAAAGAATGCCGATCCAAAGTAGCGTAGCCTTGCGTCCGAATCGGTCAGCCGGCCAGCCGCCGATCAGTGAACCAACCACGGTGCCGTAAAGCGCCGAGGCCATCGCGATGCCGTGCAGGCCCGGACTCAGTCCCCATAGTGTCTGTATGGTTTTTTCGGCGCCCGAAATAACGACGGTGTCGAAGCCGAATAAAAATCCCGCGAGTGCCGACGTAAGCGACCAGAAGAAGATTCGAGCATTCATGTTAGGAGGAGACGGAGATTACCACAGAATAGCCGCGGCGCACTCACGATTCGAGATGGGGAGGTCGTTCACAGAGAGACACCTTTAGTCCTTCGTCAGCGGATATCCCTTCTCGCGCCAGTCGCGGATGCCGCCATCCATCGAAATTACGTTCTTGTAGCCCATCTTCTGCAGGTTGTCGGCGGCCAGTGCCGAGCGAAATCCGCCGCCACAGTACAAGACAATTTCGGCGTTGGTATCGGGCACTCGCACCTCGATGTCGCGCTCGATGATGCCTTTGCCCAGGTGAATCGCGCCCGGCAAATGGTCCTTGGCATATTCGCTTTCCTCGCGCACGTCCACAAGAACAAACTTCTCGCCGCCATCGATTTTGCTTTTCACCTTGTCGACGGTAGTCTCTCGCACTCGCGTTTTCGCGTCGCTAACGATTTTCAGAAAGCGGGGGGGATGTTGCATCGCCATGACAACTCCTTTCCGTTGTGTCAGCGATAACATCCTACCAACTGCGGGGGGAATGTGCATGGGAAGAGGGCTTCGGCTCTCGGGCTTCGGCAGCTGATTGAGAGTCGGTAACATCAGTCTTGTGATTTGACCGTCACCCTCGCGAATGGCATTCAAAGCTGTAAGCCAAAAGCCGAAGCCGCAAGCCGAGTTTCTCGTTTAGCATGAACCGGTGAGAGGGAACGATACTTCGCGGCGGATCGGCTTGGCGCGTGCTTTGTCAAAGCTCGGCTACTGTTCGCGATCGCGCGCGGCGGAGTTGATTCGAGCTGGACGCGTGAGCCTGAACGGGGAAATCCGCCGTGATTCCGAGACACCAGTTCCCGGCACTCAGAGTCAGATCGCAGTCGACGGTAAGCTCGTACAGCCGCAAGAAAAAATCTATCTCATGCTGAACAAGCCTCGCGGCGTGGTGACAACAGCGTCAGATGAGAAGGACCGGCCCACTGTCTACGGAATCCTTGGCAATCATGCGAATTCTAGAATGATCCCAGGATGGGTGGCCCCAGTCGGCCGCCTGGACAAGGCCAGCGAAGGCTTGCTGCTGCTGACCAATGATTCCGAGTGGGGAGCGCGCATCACGGATCCTATGACGCATCTGGACAAGACTTACCATGTGCAGATCAACAGCGTTGCCGATGAAAAGTTTATCCAATCTCTAGTTCACGGAGTGAACGCAAGAGACGGGGAAATGCTGCGAGCGAAGCGGGCCCGTCTACTCCGGGCCGGGCAGAAAAACTGCTGGCTCGAGATTGTCCTGGATGAGGGCAAGAATCGCCACGTTCGTCGGATGACGGAGGCCTTGGGCGTCGAGGTGTTGCGCTTGCTGCGCGTGGCCATCGGCCCGTTGCAATTGGGCGATCTCGCGAAAGCGCAATTCCGAACGCTTACCACCGATGAGAAGCGAATGCTCGACCGCGCTATGCGAGAGAAGGGCGCATGAGCAGCTTAATTTTCCTTCCCGCTGTCGTGATGATCGAGCAAATACGGAGCAAGGAAATCTCCCCGGTCGAACTGGTTGACGCGCACCTGGCTCAAATCGACAAACTAAATCCCAAGTTAAATGCCTTTATACAAGTCGACGCAGATCGCGCGCGATGCTCTGCGCGCGACGCCGAAGACTCAGTCATGCGGGGAAAACAAATCGGCCCGCTGCACGGCGTTCCCGTCAGCATTAAGAGTTCAATCAGCGTAGCAGGAATGCGTTGGGAGTCGGGAAGCCATCTGCGCGCAGGTTGCGTAGGCGACCAAGACGCGCCGTTGGTCACACGCTTGAAGAATGCTGGGGCAATTATTCTCGGCGTAACGAATACGCCCGAACTTCTCATGGCTTGGGAAACCGACAACCTGCTCTATGGCCGCACCAATAGCCCCTGGGATTTGGAGCGCACTCCCGGTGGTTCCAGCGGCGGGGAGTCTGCGGCGATTGCCGCTGGCAAGTCCGCGGGCGGGGTGGGCAGCGACGGCGGTGGCTCGATTCGCGTCCCCGCTCACTTCACCGGCATCTGTGGTTTGAAGCCAACTCCCGGACGAATCCCGGCGACCGGACACTTTCCTGTATCAGCGGGGCCCTTCGCTTTAATCGGCGTCGTCGGCCCGATGGCGCGCACCATTGCCGATGTGAAAGTTTTGTTCGAGGTGATGCAAGGACCCGATTATGGAGACACATGTGCGGCACCCGTACCTCTACGCTGGCCGCCTATAGATGCAGTCAGAAACTTGAAAATCGGTTATTTCGAAGATGATGGCCGCACTCCGGTTACTCCTGAAACGCGCGCGGCAGTGCGCACTGCTGCGAAAGCTCTGCGCGACGCCGGATTTCAGGTGGAACGTTTCCTGCCGCACGGCCTCGAAGAAGCGCGCGAGCTGTGGCACAAGTATTTCGTCGTCGCTGGCGGGATGCTTCTGCAGCCAATGTTCAAAGGCCGCCAGTGTGATCTCAGTCCGCTCCTGAAACAATTTCTGGAATACTCCGCCGCCGAACCAGCGCTCACTGCCGAAACTCTGCTGGAAGCCTGGCTGCGGCGCGATACTCTCCGCGCACAATTCTTCTTGCAGATGCAACGCTATCCGATCCTCTTGTGTCCTGCAGCAGCGATCCCCGCCTTCCGACACGGGGAGCGCAATTGGCTGATTGAGGGAAAGACCGTGAATTATCTTGATGCCTGGAGTTATACGGAAGTTTTCAATTTGCTGGGTAATCCTGCCGTGGTTGTCCCCGTGAGCCACTCGCCGGAAGGCTTGCCCATCGGCGTGCAGATTGTGGGAAGGCCGTGGGAAGAAGAGCAAGTGTTGTCCGTTGCTGGCGCGCTGGAAGAGCAGCGCGGAGCGTGGAAGATTCCACCGATCGCGTGAAAATGTCCTGAGCCTTCCAATAGTATTTTTAGATTATTCCCCGGTGTGCGGCGATGTAAGTAACTTGGTTCGCACGCTATTTCAGTCAGTGGGAGACTGAGATCCGCGCCCGAGCGCGCCGTTTCTTTCATGCGAGAGAATTCATCATCCGGGGGCTTTGCCGGCCGGGCCTTGTCGTGGCTTCTGCCGTTCCTGGTCGTTTCAGCCGCGTACCTTTACACGTTCCCGCAACCGAACATCTTTTATGCAGGAGTGGTGTTGTTGCATGCGCTGGGAGGCGTGATTGCGGCAATCCTGCTGGTTCCCACGCTTCTGCGTCTGGTGCGCGACGGAAGCCTGCTGGCGCGTGCCAGGTGGTTGTTGGTCTCTGCGGGGGCCATTCTCGGAATCATACTCATCAAGGTCGGCACTTCGCGCGCGGAATGGAAATGGCTATACCTGCACATTGCGATTTCACTTCTCGGCGTCAGTTTATTAATCGCCGACAAGTTAGGGCGGCAAGCATGGCTCACCTCGAGTGCCACTGCGGCTGTTCTGCGTACGGCAATTTGCTTGATCGTGATCGCCGGCTTGGGCTACGGCGCGCGATACGTTCGCCAGAGTTGGCAGACACGCGCTCGGATCCAGAATCCCGCAATGCCCCCTGACAATATGAATGGCGAAGGCGACGGACCCGAGGGTGCGTTCTTTCCCAGTTCCGCGCAAGTTTACGGCAAGCGGAAAATTCCCAGTAAGTTCTTCATGGAATCCGATTCCTGTAAGCGCTGTCACGAGGATATCTACAATCAGTGGTACAGTTCGGCACACCATTTCTCTTCGTTCAACAATCAGTGGTACCGCAAATCGATCGAATACATGCAGGATACGGTCGGCACCAAGCCTTCGAAGTGGTGCGGTGGATGCCACGATCCCGCCGTGCTCTACGCCGGATTGATGGATACGCCGATTAAGCAGATTGTGCATCGTCCGGAATCGCAAGCGGGATTGGGCTGCATGATGTGCCACTCGATTGCCAACGTGAAGAGCACGATGGGGCAGGCAGATTTCTATCTGGAGTATCCCAAGCTGCACGAACTAGCGGCCAAGCAGAATCCTGTGGCGCGTGCGCTGCACGATTTCCTGATCCGGCTGAATCCTGAGCCACACCGTCGCGTGTTTCTCAAGCCCTTCATGCGCACGCAAACGGCGGAGTTCTGCTCCAGTTGCCATAAGGTCCATCTCGACGTGCCGGTAAACCATTACCGCTGGTTCCGCGGCTTTAACGAATACGACAACTGGCAGGCCAGCGGAGTTTCAGGGCAAGGTGCACGATCGTTTTACTATCCGCCGAAGCCGCAGCAATGTGCCGATTGCCATATGCCTGCGGAAGCATCGCAAGACGCTGGCAATGTCAACGGCTTCGTTCACTCGCATCGTTTCCCCGGTGCCAACACCGCCGTGCCCACGGCGAACGAAGATGCAGCTCAACTCAAGCTCACCGAGGGATTTCTGAAGGCTGGGGCGCTCACGGTGGATATTTTCGCTCTGTCCCCGGCGCAAAGTCCGCTAAGCTCGGGCGCTTCGAGCCAATCGGAATTAGCCACGACATTCGCAGTCGGAGAAGAAGCAGAAACGAAGATTACTCCAGGTGCAGTCGGAGAAGTCGTACCGGTCATCGCCCCCTTGAACCGTGTTCAGCCTGCTCTGCGCCGTGGCGATACCGTACGGGTGGATATTGTAGTGCGCACAAAAAAATTGGGTCATTTTTTTCCTGGCGGAACCGTTGATGCCTACGATACCTGGCTCGAATTGAAGGGCACCGACGATAACGGCCAAACCATCTTCTGGAGTGGCATGGTTGAGGGTGATGGGAAGGGTCCAGTGGAAAAAGGCGCGCACTTCTATCGCTCGTTGCAGATCGACGAGCATGGAAACCCCATCAACAAGCGCAATGCGTGGGCCACTAGAGCGGTAGTCTACGTGAGGCTCATTCCGCCCGGCGCGGCCGACACTGTCCATTACCGGATGTCGATTCCTGAAAATGCCGGCAACAGAATCACGCTGCACGCGCGCCTGTGCTATCGCAAATTCTCCTGGTACGGCACGCAAGAAGCGTTCGCTGGGCAGCCCGACCCGGCATCGCCGAACTCGGTTACCCCCGACTACGACGATCGTCCGACGGTATTCACCGCGTCTCTGAGCGGAATTTCAGCAAAGCAAGAGAGGATTCCGGATGTCCCCATCGTAACTGTCGCGGAGGATGAAGTGACCCTGCCCGTCATTGCACATAATGCGGCGCAGAATGTGCCGCCTTCTCCACCCAAAACAATCACGCTTCAAGCGGAATGGCAGCGCTGGAACGATTACGGAATTGGCTTGTTTCTGCAGGGCGATCTGAAAGCAGCGGCTGCTG
This sequence comes from uncultured Acidobacteriota bacterium, assembly GCA_963717205.1. GTDB lineage: Bacteria > Acidobacteriota > Terriglobia > Terriglobales > Acidobacteriaceae > Sulfotelmatobacter. The sequence continues at coordinate 216,382 of CAVQVP010000008.1, forward strand.
CGTTTCAAAAAGTGACGGAAGCTGATCCAAATAATCCCGATGGCTGGGTGAATATTGGCCGCTGCGCCGTGCAGGAAGGCGACATGGAGCGCGCCCGTACCGTTCTGCAGAAAGCTCTAGATCTTTCTCCAAATCTTGCGCGGGCCAACTACTTCTATGCCCGCGTGTTGCGCGCGAATGGAAATTACGAGGGCGCTGCAGCGCGCTTGCGCATCGTTCTCGGACAATATCCACGCGACCGCGTGGCACTCAACGATCTGGGGCGCGTTCTCTTCCTGCAGCGCAAATATTCTGAAGCAGTGCAGACTCTCCAATCGGTTCTGTCGATCGATCCCGAAGATCTGCAGGCGCACTACAATCTGATGCTTTGCTACAACGGCCTGGGCGATGAAAAGCTCGCGAAACAGCACGAGGCGCGCTACCTGCGCTTCAAGGCCGATGAATCGTCCCAGGCGATTACGGGACCGTACCGCCAGCGGCATCCGGAAGACAACAACGAACGTCAGGCGATTCACGAACACGTCTCAGTGCCGCTGCCGGCGTTGAATCCAAAGCCCGCAAAAACGGTGGCCTCGATCACCTCCGCGCAAGGCTCAGCCAAATGAAGGCAGAAACAAATCAATTCACCACCCTTCGGCTTCGCTCAGGGCGGGCTCCGTCACAGAGTTACAGAGGAAATCTAAAATGTTCTTACTCAAGATTTCTCTGTGTCTCTGTGTCTCTGTGGTTAATGATTTTTCTGCAAGGCCGCGCCGCCCAGGCGCAGCAAATCCATTTCCGCGATGTTACAACTCAGGCTGGCATTCATTTCACTCACAACAATGGCGCGTTCGGGAAAAAGTGGTTGCCGGAAACCATGGGGCCAGGCTGCGCTTTCATCGATTACGACAACGATGGATATCCCGACATTCTTCTTGTGAATGGCGAAGACTGGCCCGGACACTCGCATGCCGGCCTCACCACCCCAAAGCTATACCACAATAATCGCAACGGGACCTTCACTGATGTGACCCGGCAGGCCGGATTGGCCGTGCCCATGTTCGGGCTTGGAGTAGCGGTCGGCGATTATGACAACGACGGCTTCGACGATCTGTTCATTACGGCTCTAGGGCAAAGCCATCTTTTTCATAACAATGGCAACGGAACGTTCAGCGAGGTGACTAAGCTCGCCGGAATGTGGGGGCCAAACGAGTTCTCGACCAGCGCCGCTTGGGTAGACTACGACCGCGACGGCAAACTTGATCTCGTGGTCGCGAATTACGTGCACTGGAGCGAGTCAACGGATCTCTATTGCACGCTGGACGGCGCGCACAAGTCTTATTGCACGCCGGAATCCTACAAAGGAACATCGCTGCGACTGTGGCACAACCTGGGAGGTGGCAAGTTTGAGGACGCCACTCTAAAGGCTGGGCTCGCCGATCCCACGTCGAAAAGTTTGGGCGTAACCGTCCTCGATTACAACGGCGATGGTTGGCCTGACATCCTCGTCGCCAACGACACACAGCCCAACAAGCTTTATCTCAATAAGAAGGATGGAACGTTCGAAGAGCGCGGCGTTACTTCCGGTATAGCTTTCAGCGAAGACGGCATTGCACGTGCCGGTATGGGCGTCGACGCCGCCGACTACGACCGCAGCGGGCATCCCAGCGTCATCATCAGCAACTTTGCTAATCAGATGGTTTCGCTCTATCACAACGAAGGCAACGGCCTGTTCGTGGATGAAGCTCCGCAATCGGAAGTGGGGCGCGCCACGCTGGTCACGCTGGGATTCGGCTGCTTTTTTTTCGATTACGACAACGACGGCTGGCCGGACATTTTCGTGGCTGATGGCCACATCGAAGACCAGATCGAGCGCGTACAGAAACGCGTCAGCTACGCTGAGCCATCGCATTTGTTCCGCAATCTGGGCGGCGGCAAGTTCCAGGAGGTTACGGCACAGATGGGTGAGTCCTTTGCCGCTCCGCGAGTGGCGCGGGGCGCCGCTTACGCGGATATCGACAATGACGGCTTCCTTGATATTCTCGTCACCACCAACGCCGGCCCGGCTGTCTTATTCCACAACGAAGGCGGGACGAATCACAGCCTCCGGCTGAAACTGGTTGGGACGAAATCGAATCGCGACGGTATTGGTGCGGTGGTGCGGGTTACCTCGAACGGTAATAAAGACACGCAAATGAAGATGCTGCGCTCCGGATCGAGCTATCTTTCGCAGAGCGAACTTGTGCTGACCTTTGGGTTGGGTCCGCAGACCAAGGCCGACACGATCGAGATTCAGTGGCCTAGCGGTCAAGTCGATCAGATCTCTGATGTCGGCGTTGGACAGACCATCACGGTTCAGGAAGGGAAAGGTGTCGTGAGCGCGCGCACGTACGGACAGCCATCAAAAGCAGTCAAGTGACCCAGCAGTCTGAAGCAGTGAATCCTCTGTGCCTCTGTGTTCTCAGTGGCCTCTGTGGTTAAATCCTTATTCAGATGACACGCCGAATTTCAGTTGCTCTCGCGGGCGTGATGCTGGCTGCCTTCGGCTTGTTCGCAGCGCACCCGCAAACTCAAACAAAGGCGAATCCCGCAGAAGCCGCGCGTCTCAACAATCTGGGCGCAGCTTACATGAACCAGCAGCTTTTTGAGAAAGCGCTCAAATTGTTTCAGCAGGCGGCCGAACTGGATCCCGCACTGACGATGGCGCACTTGAACGAGGGCATCGCTCTGCTCAATCTGCAAAAGATTGACGAAGCCAAAGTTTCGCTGGGTGAGGCGCTCAAGCGGGATCCAAAGAGTCCGAACGCATGGTATAACATCGGACTGCTTGCCAAGAACACGGGCGATGCTCACGCGGCGATCGATGCCTTTCGTCATGTAGTCGAGATTGACGCCAACGACGCTGACACCTGGTATTTTCTGGGTGCATCGTATGTGCAGGCCAAGCAGTTTCCGCAAGCGATTGAGGCCTTCCAGCACGCCCTGCAACTGAACCCCGTGCACGCGTCCGCTGAGTTCGGCTTGTCGCGCGCCTATCAGCAATCGGGAGAGATCGACCATGCCCGCGACCACCTGAAAAAATTTCAGTACATCACACAAAATAAAATCGGCGCGCCCATAAGCCTTGCCTACGGTGAACAAGGGCAATACTCGCGCGCAGTCGAGGCGCCATCGGCGGTGTTGAAAGCACCCGCGCAGATTAAGGTGCAGTTTGTGGATGTGACACGGGAGGCCGGCCTTGTAGGCAAGGTTGATTGGCCGACGGGCGACGTCCTCCCTACGACCCCCGAGTTGTTGAGTCCCGGTGCTTGCTTTCTGGACTACGACGGCGACGGACGCCTGGACATCTTTGTTGCGAGCAACGGTTCTAGCGGAGGCATGGGCCTCTATCACAACTTAGGCAATGGCAAGTTCGAGGAGGTGACACGACGAGCCGGAATTGATCCAGCGCTGCACGGTTTCGGCTGCACTGCGGGAGACTACGATAACGATGGGGCAGTGGACTTGGCCGTGACCTCGACCGGGAGATTGCTCCTCCTCCACAACGAAAAAAACGGGACTTTCCGGGATGCCGCAGGAGCGGCGGGTATCTCAGACGTTGGAAATATCCTCGGTGTGACCTTCATTGATTACGACCACGATGGCGATCTCGATCTCTATGTCACTCACATAGCGAACAGAAAGATTACCCTTTCGTGCGGCCCGGGCATGGTTTGCGGCGAGGGCTACTCTCTAACCATGTCTAAGCAGAGGAACACCGTGTGGCGCAACAACGGAAACGGTACGTTCTCGGACGTGACAAGGGAAACCGGACTTTCCGGAACCGGTGGCGTTGCTGCGGTGGGGAGCGACTACGACAACGATCGGGCGGTGGATGTGGTCGTTGCCGGCCAAAGCGCTCCCGCTGTTTTCAGGAACCCGCGCGAAGGAAGCTTTCAGCTGCTTGAGCCGTGGCGCTCGGCGATGCCCAATACTCCGAACGGGATTGCCGTCCTCGATTTCGATCACGACGGCTGGATGGACTTAGGCTTTACGCATGACACCCCGCCCGGCCTAACGCTCTGGCGCAACAACCATGGCAAGAGTTTTGACCGGGTACAACTTCCCGAGACCAACTGGGTCCGCGCTTATGGCGTCGCCGCCCTCGACTACGACAACGACGGCTGGGTCGATCTGGTCGCGGTCGGCGAAACCAAAGAGGGCAAAGGCGAAGTGCGTCTGTTCCGTAATCTCGGAGCCGACGGCTTCAAAGACGTTACCACCGACGTTGGTCTCGACAAGATTCAGCTCAAAGAGCCGCGAGCAATCATCACTGGCGATTACGATGGCGATGGCGCGACTGATTTGCTGATCACGCAGAATCATGGTCCAGCGGTGCTGCTGCGCAATGAAGGCGGCAATCAGAATCACTGGCTGCGGCTTTCGCTCAAGGGACTAGCCGACAACAAGAGCGCCATCGGCACCAAGGTGGAAGTGTTTGCGGGAGGGAACCGGCAGAAGTTTGAGATCTATGGCTCTAACGGATATCTCGGACAGAATTCGCCGTTTCTCACCGTCGGCCTCGGCGACGCGAAGGAGGCTGACATTGTTCGCATGCTATGGCCCACGGGCGTATTGCAGGACGAAATCAATGTCGCCGGCGACCGGCAGCAGAATTTCACCGAGATCGACCGGCGCGGCAGCTCCTGTCCTACTTTGTTTGTGTGGAACGGAGAGCGCTTTGAACTTGTCGGCGACATGCTCGGCGCGGGCGTCGTCGGACACTGGGTTGGGCCCGGGCAGCGCGATGTTCCGCGGCCGGTCGAATACATCAAGATTGATCGCAATGCCATCCACGAGAAGGACGGGAAGCTGAGTTTCCGCTTCATGGAACCACTGGAGGAAGCGGTATACCTCGACCAAGTGAGACTGCTAGCCGTCGATCATCCTTCCGATCTAGACGTTTATCCAAACGAGTATTTTGCTTCGAACCCGCCGTATCCAGAATTCAAGGTTGTGGTAAGCAAAAGCGAAGACGCGCGCCCGCCCGCAGGCGCGTGGGACGAGCACGGCCATGACGTGCTGCCCGATCTTGTGTCACTTCGCTACTTCGGCGATTTTGAATTGACGCGATTCCAGGGCTTCGCCAAGCCGCATAGTCTGACCCTCGATCTGGGCGAGGCCTATCGCGGTGGCCCGTTGTGGCTGCTGATGCATGGCGAGGTTGAATACTTTTCGGCGAACAGTATGTATGCCGCGTCGCAAGCGGGAGTGCAGGCGATTTCTCCATATGTCGAAGCTCTGGACGCAAATGGCAAATGGCTGCGCGTGGTCGACGATATGGGCTTTCCCGCTGGCGGACCACGCACCATGACGGCGGATCTCAGCGGGAAGTTACCGCCGGGCACTCAGAAGATTCGCATCACGACCAATCTGCAGATTTATTGGGACAGCATTCTGGTCGACCGCACGGAGCAGAATTATGAAGATAAGGAGCAAGGCGCCCGCCTAACAGCGGCTCCTCTGGTCCGAGCCGATCTCGACTTCCACGGATTTCCGTTGAAGATTGAAGGCGCTCCACCGGGCAACGTGCAATATGTGTATGAGAAGGTCAGCGCTACCGGCCCGTACACACGTCCGGCGGGAACCTACACGCGCTACGGCGACGTGTTACCTCTGCTGACGGCTCTGGACGATCAGTTAGTCGTGTTCGGTTCGGGCGATGAGGTTCGCCTCGACTTCGATCCTTCGAAATTGCCCGCGCTGCCTAAGGACTGGGTGCGCGATTATTTTTTCGCCGCCAACGGCTATGAGAAAGACATGGACTTTTACGCGGCCGAAGGCAACTTCGTAGCGCCGCTACCATTTCTCCGGATGGGCGACTATCCGTATTCGGCGGGCAAGTCGTTTCCGCTCGACGATGAACACTTGAATTATCTTCTGGAGTACAATACGCGGCACGTGTCAGTGAACGAGCAGCGCGGGTATTGGTTCGACTACGGTGCGGCTGGGCCTGCGGCTCCGAGTTCCACGAGCCCTCGAATGCATTGACCTGACGGCGCGCGCTAGCCTAACATCCTCGGCCAAGGCCCTCTGTAGTTTTTGGTTGGCGCCTGCATGCTCGGGCAAACCATCTCGCATTACCGCATTCTCCGCAAACTGGGCAGCGGCGGCATGGGAGTGGTGTACGAAGCCGAGGACACGAAGCTCGGGCGCCATGTCGCGCTGAAGTTCCTTCCCGAAGAACTGTCCCAGGACGCGCAAGCGCTGGAGCGCTTTCAGCGGGAGGCGCGGGCTGCTTCGGCACTGAACCACCCCAACATCTGCACCCTCTACGAAATCGATCAGGCCAACGGGCAACACTTCATTGCCATGGAATTGCTCGAAGGACAAACCCTGCAGCTGCGGATCGCCGGCAGGCCGCTGGACGGCGAGACTCTGTTCGAGCTCGCGATGCAAATTGCATCGGCGCTGGAAGCAGCGCACGGCAAGGGTATCGTGCACCGCGACATCAAGCCGGCCAACATTTTCGTGACTACCCTGGGGCAGGCCAAGGTGCTGGATTTCGGCTTAGCCAAGGTCGGCCCCGCTGCGGCCGAAGCTTCCAACGAACCTACCATGACCGCCGAGCGCAACCTGACCACGCCGGGGCAGGCGCTGGGGACGGTGGCCTACATGTCTCCCGAACAGATTGCAGGAAAAGAGCTGGATGCGCGCACTGATTTGTTTTCTTTCGGCGCGGTGCTCTACGAGATGGCCACGGGACGGCAGGCGTTTTCCGGTAGCACTACCGGCATCATCTTCAATTCGATTCTGGAGAAGAATCCGGCGGCGGTGTCGAGGGTGAATCCGGAATTGCCCGCGAAGCTGGAAGAGATTATCGGCAAAGCGCTGGAGAAAGACCGCGACGTGCGGTATCAGCACGCGGGCGACGTCCGAGCCGACCTCAAGCGGCTGAAGCGCGACACGAGTTCCGGAACAACCGCGGTGAAGTCGGCGCCAGTGGCGTGGTGGCGCAGGAAATCAGTGGGGATCGCAGTTGCAGTCGCTCTGCTGCTGGCTGTGGGATTTGTGGGAGCGCGTTATTGGGGGATGAATCGAAACCAAGCCATCGGCTCGGTGGCGGTCCTGCCGTTCACCGGATCGGGTTCGGATCCGGAGACCGCGTTTCTGCAGGAGGGCATCAGCGAAGGGATCACTGACGCGCTTTCGCAAATGCCCAATCTGAAGGTGATGGCGAGCAGCAGTGTGTTCCGTTACAAGGGGAAAGATGGCGATCCGCAGCATGCGGGGAAAGACCTGAAGGTGGACGCGGTTTTGACCGGGCGCATGGTGCAGAGTGGAGACACGCTCGCCGTGCGTGCGGAACTGGTGAACGTCGCGGACGGCAGCCAGATTTGGGGAGAGCGTTATAGCGAGAAAATGGTGGACATCTCCGCGCTACAGCAGGAGATTGTCAGCGATATCTCCGCCAAGTTGCGTCTGCGGTTGAGCGGGGAGGAGAAGCAGCGCCTGACGCGACGTCCCACGGAGAACGCGGAAGCCTACAAGTTTTATCTGCTGGGCCGGCAGGAAATGAACAAGAGCGCCGATCAGGGTTGGAAGAAGGCGGCGGAATATTTCCAGCAGGCGGTGGATCAAGATCCAAACTACGCCGCCGCGTACGCCGGATTATCGGACGCCTATGGAGTGCTGGGATATAACGTGGACCTGCCTCCGAAAGAGGCGTACGAAAAGTCACGAGTGGCGGCAGAACGCTCCATTGCGCTGGATGACACTCTGGCGGAGGGGCACGAAGCCCTGGCAAGGCACCACTGGACGAACTGGGATTTTGCGGGGGCAGAGCGCGAACACCGACGTGCCATCGAACTCAACCCCAACCTCGTCGAGGCCCGTGAGTTTTACTCCCGGTACTTGACCTCGGTCGGTCGCTTCGCTGAGGCGTCTGAACAAGGGCGAAAAGCACAGGAACTCGATCCCCTTTCTCTGGAGGTCAGCACTTGGCTGGGAGAGTTGTCCTATTATGAGCATGACTTCGACAAAGCCATCCCACAGCTTAAGAAAGTCCTGGAAACTGACCCGAACTATTCGTATGCCCATTTAGACTTGTCCGACACGTACTTCGTCAAGGGGAGGTGCGAGCAGGGTGTCAAGGAAGCCCTCACCTACATGGAGCTGACGGGATATCCGGAGGTGGCGGCGCAGGGAAAACAGACCCACGCCAAGTCGGGATGCAAAGGCTTGCTTCTTCAACGCATCGCGCGTGAGACCGACCCCTCAAATCTCGAGTTCTACGACCCTTCCCGCGCTGCGTCGGACAACGCGCTTTTGGGCGACAAGGAGAAATCCTTTTTCTGGCTGGAGAGATGCTACACGGAGCATGCCGGGCTAGCGTTCGTGAAGATTGATCCGATGTTCGACAGCTTGCATTCCGATCCACGGTTTACGGATTTGCTGAAGCGCATCGGGTTTCCTCAATAGGCTATGGAAACGTTTTAATATTGACATTTGGACCCCTCCATAATCCAATAGGCGGGCCCATGGAAACTGTCTCGGTTGTCGCTCCATCCGCCCCTCGATTGCGCCGTACGCTCACGCTTTGGGATCTGATCCTCTACGGGGTGATCGTGATTCAGCCGGTCGCCCCGATGTCCGTGTTCGGAGTGCTAAGTAATCGCGGCCATGGTCACGTTGTGACGACGATTCTGATTGCTATGGTCGCGATGCTTTTTACCGCGATCAGCTATGGACGGATGGCGCGCGCCTATCCCAGCGCCGGCTCCGCATTCACCTATGTGGGTCAGGAGATCAACCCTGCACTGGGCTACGTTACGGGTTGGAGCATGGTCATGGATTATCTTCTCAATCCCATGATCTGCATTATCTGGATCAGTCAGCAGGCGCATGTATTTGCTCCCGGCATTTCGTATGGAATGTGGGCGTTTTTCTTTGCCCTGGTGTTTACCGCCTTGAACGTTCAAGGCGTGAAGACTTCCGCGCGAGTAAATACGGCGTTGGCGGCGGGAATGGGGGTAGTGATCGCGATCTTTTTTGTGGCTGCCGCACGCTATATTTTTGGACATCCGCATGACGGTTCTGCGTTCTTTACCCGGCCTTTTTACGATCCGCAGAGTTGGAACACCAAAGCGGTATTGGGCGGGACTTCGGTTGCCGTGCTCACCTATATTGGTTTCGACGGAATCTCGACACTGTCGGAGGAAGCCGAGAATCCCCGCCGAAACATTTTGCTGGCCACAGTACTGGTCTGCGTGGTGATCGGCATTCTGTCAGCGTTCCAGGTTTATGCCGCCCAACTCATTTGGCCGGTTTCTGAGCCATATCCCAACATGGACACAGCTTTTACTTTCGTGGCTGGCCGCGCCTGGGCGCCCCTGTTTGCAATTGTGGGCTTCACGCTGGTTGTGGCTAATTTCGGCTCTGGCATGGGCGCACAGCTGGGTGCGGCGCGCCTACTCTATGGCATGGGCCGCAGCAATGCCTTACCCAAATCGTTCTTTGGCGCAGTTGACCCTAAACGGCGGGTTCCGCGAAACAACGTTCTGTTTGTAGGCGGTCTGGCGTTGGCCGGAGCTTTTCTGCTTCCTGCGCTGGCCGGAGCCACCACCGGCTACGATCTGGGCGCCAATCTGCTGAATTTTGGCGCGCTCATTGCCTTCATGGGCGTGAATGCCGCCGCATTCGTCCGCTACTATCTGCATGAACCGGAAAAGAAGCTCGGCAATCTGTTGCCGCCGGTCCTAGGCTTTGTGATCTGTTTTTTCCTTTGGATCAGCTTAAGTCCCAAAGCTCTGGTATTCGGCGCGATCTGGATGGCAGTGGGCATCGCCGTGGGTGCGTGGAAGACTAAGGGATTCCGGGGCAATCTGGTGGACTTCGAATTGCCGCCTGAAGAGGCCTGATCTGCGTTTGGGCCAGCAATGTGCGGCTTGTCACATCTTCGACATTTATCGTCACAATAGCGAAGGAGAGGACTTCGATCAACCGTAAGGTCGTCTTGCGATAGATCGGCGGTGTATGCCGGAGGGGGCGAATGCTCGGTCACATCAACATAGTTGCTTTCATTCCAACGACGGACTCCGCGGCGGCCAGGTCTTTTTACGAAAACATCTTGGGACTGCGTTTCGTGAAGGACGATGGTTTCGCCATGGTGCTGGATGCGAATGGAATCGTGGTGCGGGTGTCGAAGGTTCCGCTGCCGTTTACGCCGGCGCCGTTCACCATTCTGGGATGGCAAGTGTCCGACATCGAGAAAATGGTAGCGGGACTTCAGGAGAAAGGAGTGCACTTCGAGAGATTTGGTTTTTTCGAGCAGGACGAACTCGGAATCTGGACTGCGCCCACGGGGGACAAAGTCGCGTGGTTCAGGGATCCAGCTGGAAATGTGCTTTCCGTCTCACAACACGTTTGATGAGTCTTGCGTCTATTGCACGTTCCAGCCGCTGACCTCCACAACAGGCTTGGCCGCTGCCAGGTCGGCGTGAACGGTCGCGGTTAGCGCGCGCTTCTCGCCGGGCAATAGAGAAATGTAATTGTCCTCCCAGATCACGGGAAGGATCTCCTCCGCGTTTTCCCCTTTGTTAATTTTCAATCTGACAAAGAATGCAAGACTATTGTTCGGATTTTCTACGGTCACGTGGGCAACTGAGTCATCGCCTTTATGTTCGGTTCGAAATGCAACTTTAAGCTTTATCTTCGGTAGTTGCGCCAGGGCGGTGTAGTCGGCGAAGGAGTCGGTTGGGGTCATCCACCAATTGGATTTGGCCCAGTCGAGGGTTTCTGGTTTGGTGGAGAGCCAGTAGAAATTTGAGCCGACCAGCTTGCCCGTCGAATCCGTCAGGCGCAAAGCAAGGAAGTAGGCCGGGCTCAGGTTCGGCATTTCGTTCTGGAGATCGGGAAGCGTAAATACTTTAGCGGTACTATCAGCGGCAGCGTCGATCGAATCCTGGCGAGAAAACTTCTCGGTCATGTCGAGGTTGTAAATCTTTGTGGTGAGTTTCAAACCCCTGGCATCTTCATACTGACTGCTGACTACCCAGATAGAATGATCGTCGTAGCCATAAATCGGGTGAAGCGCTTCCATGGCGCGCTTGGCGCCGAAGTAGCCGCCGCCGGGTCGCAGGTAGTAATCGTAGAGATGCCAGATCATCGAAGGCCAGGCGTTATTCAGCATCCACTGGATCACGCCCGTCGACTGGTATTTGTTGCGGCTGTAGGCTTCGTACATGGCGCGCACGCCTTCATACGTTTGGAGTTGCGACTTGGCCGCGAAGTCTTCCGCATTGTCTGACTTGCCGTAACGGTTGGCTAGAGCGGTGCTGAAGACCTGGATGGTTTTGAATTCACCGCCGCCGGCGTGGTAGTTCCAGACGTCGTCGATGGGCCACAGGTGATCTTTGCCGACCATGGCGAGAATGCTTTCGAGGGGTGGGACGGCCGGTCCCATGCTGGTTTCGGTGTTGAAGCCGTAAGCGCCGCCGCAGCCGCCGGGGTTGCACTGTTTACGGTTAGTTTGGCCTTGCAGCGTGTCCTGCTCCCAATAGCCCGGAGCTACATACTCGTAGGGACCAGTCATTTTAACGCCACTGTTTCCCGTGACAGTTGTGGGCTTGCCGGTGGCTGAAGAGACGACGGGATTCGGCCACAAGAGCTGCTTTTCGATGTCGAGATACATCTGTTCAACATCAGGCGGGGGCGGGTTGTCGCTGCCGTTGAGCCACATCACAAGACTAGGATGGCTGCGCAGGCGGTACATCTGATCGCGCAGGGATTGCTGCGCGATTTCAAAATCCTGCGGCTTCCAACGCGGCCAGCGCTCCCAGAAATCGCAGCAGCACCAGCCGGCCATCACCAGAATTCCCTCTTGATCGGCGAGATCGAAGAACTCTTGCGTTTCGAGCTTGCCTTCGAGGCGGACGGTGTTGAGTCCCATGTCGCGAACGTAGCGGAATTCGTCGTGCAGACGCTGGGAGTTTTCGCGCAGCATCATGTCGGGAGTCCAGCCACCGCCACGGATGAGGATGTTCTTGCCGTTGATGTGGAAGGCGCGTCCGCCAGAGGCGTTTACTTCAGAAGTCACCTGGCGAATGCCGAATTGTGTGGTCGAGCGCTCGCTGGTGACGCTCCCGACTTCGACGTGGATTCCAAGAGAGTACAGATTCGGCTTGCCCATCTGCGCCGGCCACCACAGGCGGGGATTGGTGAAAACCAGTTGTGGGAACTGTTCGGGAGTGAAGGTGACGTCTTTGCTTTCGTTGGCGGCGAGTTCGACATCCTGTTCGAAGGTTACGTCTCCGATTTGGCCTATCAGCTTGCCTTTCACGGGCCTGCTGGTACCGTTCTTGAGTTGCGCGGTGACGGTGAGCTGCGCGGAATCATCGGCAGGCAGATTCAGTTTCGAGACGACGGTGGGATAGCGGAGAGCAACCGGGCCGCTAGTGGTGAGGCAGACTTCGCGCCACAGGCCCATGTTTTTATCGGGAGGCGCGGGATTCCAGTCGACGAAGGTAATGGCTAAATCGTTCTCGGTGGGAGCGAAGACTTGGACTGCGAGAACGTTTTCGCCGCCGGGCTTCACGGCGTCGGTGACGTTGAATTCGTAGGTGCGCCAGGCTCCGGCGATGTCATCGGAGTTGGCAATTTGTTTTCCGTTGAGCCAGACGTTGGCGCGGTAGTTGATTCCCTTGAAATTCAGCCAGACGGTTCTTCCCGAAAACGACGCGGGGACGGCAAACTCCTTGCGATACCACCAGGAGACCGCGTAGGGGCTGTCGGGCTGCATCGCGATATTAGAAAAATTTCCACCGATGGGGTAAGTCACGCCGGAGAACTGGCGGAGGTTCATGGCAAAAAATGGATCGGGAAGGGATTTGTCGTGCACCAAGGCCGCGACCACGGTGGTGGGAACGGTGGCATCGTGCCATCCCTGGGGAACGAAGGCAGCGGTGGAGATCATTTCGCCTTTGGCTTCGAACTTGGCGGAAGATTGCAGAGCCCAATGGTCACGGAGCGCGAGTTTTTCTGGGAGAACGTCTTGAGGAGCGGCCTTGGAGTTAGGGTCTGCAGCCAAGGCAAAGTGCGGACCAAGAAGCGCGAGTACGAATACGGCTAGCTGTCTTGCGAATTTCATTTCGTATACCTTGCTGTGGAATCGTGCGACATTGCGTTGCAGCACTCCGCGAATAAAGGGATAACACGTCTATTGATACGTTTCAATGGCTGATTTCGGAGAGTGCGCAGATGTGGATAAAACCACAGAAGGGGACTGGAATACCTTACGAGGTCGGGAGGGCCGCAAGCGCGGTAGTTTATAATTATTGATTCCGCAGCGTAATTCCGGAGTGATAAGAAGATGATCCGATTTCTGCAAACTGAAGGACCAGTCAAAAAAATCATACTCAGCGGTTTGCTGTTGCTGATTTGCGCAGCCATGGTGATCGCATTCGTACCAGGCGGGTTGGGAAATGAGATTACGGGAACGCCGGGTAAAGGGATTGTCGCCAAAGTCGCAGGCGAGGACGTGACCGTAGAACAGGTTCGCGATACCGCGCGCCAGATGTTGCAACAGCAGGGGGCGCAGTTGGGCGCGAACGCCTCGATGTTACTGCCATTTTTCGCGCAGCGGGCGGCCGATCAGTTGATTGACCGGCAGGCTTTGCTTGTCGAAGCGCAACACCTTGGGATGAAGGCAACGCCGCAGGAAGTCAGAGACGAACTGCAACATGGCCGTTATGCGCAATATTTTTTCCCTAATGGCAACTTCGTGGGGCAGGCCGAATATGAAGGGATGCTGCAGCGGGCCAACCTTACTCCGACGATGTTCGAAGACAATGTGGCCAAGGAAATCATGATCAGCAAGCTGCAGGCGCTGATCGCAGGTAGTGCGTCGGTGAGCGATGCCGCGATCCGGCAGGAATTCGATAAGCAGAATACGAAAGTGAAGTTTGAATATGCCGTGTTTAAGGAAGACGATATCAAGAAGGGGCTGCATCCTACGCCTGAGGAGCTGAAGGCTTTTTACGACAGCCATCAGAAGAACTACGCGAACTCGATTCCGGAGAAACGGAAGATCAAATACGCGGTGCTGGACACGGCGAAGATTGCGAGCGGAGTGCAGGTCACGCATGACGAGTTGCAGGCTTATTACAATCAGCATCGTGATCAATATCGCATCGCTGAACAAGCGAAGGTCAGCCACATTCTGATCAAGACCCCGCTCCCCGGTCCGGACGGCAAAGTCGACGAGAAGGGCGTGGCAGAAGCTCAGAAGCGCGCGGAAGATTTGCTCAAGCAGTTGAAGGGGGGAGCAAGCTTCGAAGATCTAGCGAAGAAATATTCTGAAGACCCCGGCAGCGCGAAGGAAGGGGGATCGCTGGGGTGGATTGGGAAGGGCCGGACGGTTCCGGAATTTGAGAAAGCCGCTTTTTCTTTACCCAAGGGGCAGATCAGCGATTTGGTGAAGAGCAGCTATGGTTTCCATATCATTCGCGTCGACGACCGACAAGACGCGCACATGAAGACGCTCGACGAAGTGAAAGGTGAGATTGAACCAATCCTGAAGCAGCAGAAAGCGCAACAGATCGCGCAGAAACAGGCGGAAGACTTGCTTCAGGATGCCAAGGCGAAGGGACTGGATGCCGCGGCAGCCGCCAAAGGCGTGCCGGTTGTCACCTCGGATTTCTTTAGTCGAAAGGATCTGGTTCCAGGCTTAGGACCGGCCCCGCAGTTCATGGATGCAGTGTTCACCTCCGCGGAGAAGTCTCCCGCCGAGATGGCGGCAACCTCGCAAGGCTTTGCTGTGTTTCAGTTGCTCGGCGTGAAACCGCAATCGACCCCCAGCTTCGAAGAAATTCGCAGTCGAGTGGAAGAAGAATTCAAGAACGAACGCGCGAACGTTCTTCTGACCCAGAAGACACAAGAGCTTTCCGATCGCGCGAAGACCGGACATGATTTGAAGAAGGCCGCCAAAGAGCTGGGCGCGGAGGTGAAGACCAGCGAATTTGTAGGGCCCGACGGCCAAGTGCCGGATATCGGATCCATGACGGGACAAGCCTCGGTAGTATTCAATATGAAGCCGGGGGATATCAGCGGGCCGGTCGAGAACGGAGCGAACGGCGTGGTGATTTCCTTGCTCGAGGTGCAAGCTCCTACGGACACCGATTTCGCCGCGAAGCGTGATCAGATTCGCGACACCCTGCTCCAAGGTAAGGAGCAAGAACTGTTCGGATTGTTTGTGACGAACCTGCGCGACCAGATGGAAAAGGGTGGCAAGATCAAAATCAATAAGGAAGAATTGAATACGCTGACCCGTGCCGGCGGAGAACCCGGAGCATAGCACCCGTTTGGCACGCCGGAGTTAGTCCAACTGCAAACTGGCGAACAGGATTTGACCGAACCCCGTATCAGAGATAGTGATCGAGTTGCATGCCGTTTCCGCGCGCCGCAGGTATCTTGTTGCACCCCACGTCGCTGCCTTCGCGCGGCGGCATTGGTGATTTCGGGCCGGCGGCTTACTCGTTTGTCGATCTTCTCGCATCGGCACGTCAGGGACTTTGGCAAGTCCTACCGCTCGGGCCGCTAGGCTACGGCAACTCGCCTTATTCTTCCATTTCGGCGTTCGCCGGCAATCCCTTGCTGATCAGTCTTGAGCGTCTGGTAAGCCACGGATGGCTCGATCCTTCAAAACTCTCCCAACTCTCTTCAGGCTCCGGCGCGGTTGAATACGGCCAGGTTTTTGCCACGAAAATGCCGCTACTGTTTGAAGCGGGACGCAACTTTCTCTCTTCCGCCACGGAAAAGCCGCGGCACCGCTTTGAGCATTTCTGTGACGACAATGCCTGGTGGCTCGACGATTTTGTTTTATTCGATTCTTTGCGCGCGCAACAAAAGTTGGCGTGCTGGAATGACTGGCCTGCGAAGTTGGCGCGTCGTGAACCCGGTGCGCTGGAGCAGGCACGCAAGGATCTGGCTGTGGATCTGCGCATCCGCAGTGCGTTGCAGTTTGCCTTTTATGAGCAGTGGAAGGCGCTGCGAAAGTATTGCTCGGAGCGGTATGTTCGAATCGTGGGCGACGTGGCGATCTTCGTTAATTACGATAGCGCCGATGTCTGGATGCATCCGGAACTGTTTCGGCTGAATGAAAATCTGGAGCCCGATGTAGTCTCCGGTGTTCCTCCGGATTTTTTCAGCAAGACCGGGCAGCGCTGGGGGAATCCGCTTTACCGCTGGGACGTGATGAAGGAGAAGGGATACGACTGGTGGGTTCAGCGATTGCAGTGGGCGACCCGGAACTGCGACTACATTCGCCTCGATCATTTTCGCGGCTTCGACCAGTTCTGGGAGATTCCGGCGGACGATCCAACCGCGATCAATGGCCGTTGGGTGGATGGTCCGCGCGACGAACTGTTTCACAAGCTGCGGGAGACTCTGGGGGGCTTGCCCTTTTTCGCGGAAGATCTGGGCTACATCACTCCGGAAGTGCACGCGTTGCGCGAGAGGCTGCAAATCCCCGGCATGGCGGTGCTGCAATTCGGTTTTGGCGACGAGGGTGCGCACATCTATTTACCCCACCGTGCTACTGGCAAAGTAATTTACACGGGAACCCACGACAATGACACGACAGTTGGGTGGTTCCGATCTGGAGCGGCTGATCACGAGCGGCGCAATGCAGAAAGTTATCTCGGTTGCTGCGAAGATGGCATTCACTGGGCGTTCATCCGCGCGGCTCTGCGCTCGGTCGCAGACCTTGCGCTTATTCCACTACAGGACGTGCTGGGCCTGGATAGTGAGGCGCGCATGAATACTCCCAGCCTGCCGGGCGGAAATTGGAAGTGGCGTGTTGACCCTGGCCAGCTTACTCCTGAGTTGAGCGCAAAGTTGGCACACCTCGTGGAAGTGACGGACAGGCTCCCGCAGTCTGTTCCGCCTCTGGCGGATGAAGACTTCGCCGCCTGAAATACTTTTCGTTGTAAACAGCGCGTCAAACAGGGAGCCTGCTTTGCTCCTTGCCGCGAATCGTGTATAGAAGTTACGGAGAGTTCTCTTGGCCAGCGAAGCCATTATCGAAGCCCGGGCGATCGAGAAGTCCTATCCACAGCCGGATGGGACTCTTATTCAGGTGGTTGGGCTGACGGATTTTTCCATCGAGTCGGGGAAAATCATCGCTCTGCTCGGCGCCTCGGGATGCGGCAAATCAACACTGCTGCGCATTTTAAGCGGCCTCGGGCAACCCTCGTCAGGAGCGCTGTTCTGGCACGGCAAGCCGATGGCCGGGCAAACTCCGAATGTGGCGATCGTCTTCCAGAGTTTCGCATTGTTCCCCTGGCTCACCGTGCTGGAGAATGTTGAAGCTCCTTTGGAGGCGCGCGCCGTGGCGGCCGTGGAGCGGCGCAAGCGTGCGTTGCGAACGCTGGACACAGTCGGGCTTGATGGCTTCGAAACCGCATATCCCAAGGAGCTTTCGGGTGGCATGAAGCAGCGCGTTGGTTTCGCGCGGGCGCTGGTTGTGGAACCGGAAGTCCTCTTCATGGACGAACCATTTTCGGCGCTCGATGTGCTCACGGCGGAGAATCTACGCGGCGAACTGCTGGAGTTGTGGCTCAACAAGAAGATGACTACCAGCGCTATCTTTATTGTGACGCACAACATCGAGGAGGCGGTGATGCTGGCAGACCGCATTGTCGTGCTTGGGAGAAATCCGGCGCGTATCCGATCCGATTTGAACGTACGCCTCGTGCATCCGCGCGACCGGAAGTCCACGCGATTTGTGGAACTCGTAGATTACATTTACAAAGTCATGACCGAGCCGGATGTGGAACATGCTTTGCCCGACCCGGAAAGCACGGGGGAGATCGTTGTGCCCCCCGGAGGCTTCAGAGCGCGCCAAGCGCCGGTGCGGACAAACAAGTACCAGATTTTGCCACACGCTCGCGTGGGAGGAATCGCCGGCTTGCTCGAACTGCTGCATGATCGCGGCGGGCGTGAAGATCTTTTTCGCCTGAGCGAAGAGTTGGTGATGGACGTGGAGGATCTGCTGCCTATTCTAGAGGCGTGCCAGTTGCTGGGTTTCGCCGCGTTGAAGGAGGGCGATGTGCAACTGGCAAGGCAGGGAGTGCAGTTCGCTGACGCGGATATCCAGAGGCGCAAAGTCCTGTTTCGCGAGGCTGTGCTGGAACATGTCATGATCCTCAAGCAGATCGACAGCATTCTGAAGCGGAAGTCCGACCACTCCATAAACGACGAATTTTTTCATGACATTCTTGACGAACACTTTTCCCAGGAGGAAGTACAGCGCCAGTTCGACACAGCGATGAACTGGGGACGTTACGCGGAGATTTTCGACTACGATCGCGGAAGCGGCAAACTGGTGCAAACCGAAGTTGCAAAAGTTGAAGCATCCCCGATAGAACCTCCGCACAGCAGTGCAGTTCCAGCAGCACAGGCCGCTGAGAAACACGATTCCACCCCCACGCCTAAGTCTTGATCTCCAGCTCCAGTTGAGGGAATCAGCCGTCGATGAAACAAAGAATTAGCTTCCGGGGATTCTCGGCCTACCGCTTTTGGTCGCAACTGCCAAGTGTTGAGGCCTCGCACTTGCCCGATGTGATTATGTTCGGTGCGGGGATTGCGCTTTTCTATGCAGTGGTTACGGTCGGGCGCTCATGGCTTGGTCCGTTCACTCCTACGGTTGAGATTTCGCGAAGCGTGTGGGCGCTGCCGGCTTATGCGGGTTACTCCCTGCTACGTATTACCATCGCCTACATACTAAGTTTGGCATTCACGCTGGTGTACGGTTATGTTGCGGCGTACAACCCGCGAGCCGAGCGTTTCATGATTCCTCTGCTCGACGTGCTGCAGTCGATTCCTGTGCTCAGTTTTCTTCCGGGAGTGATGCTGGCGATGGTGGCGCTTTTTCCCGGACGACAACTCGGAGTAGAGATGGGAGCGATCCTTCTGATTTTTACCGGACAAGTCTGGAATATGGCGTTTAGCTTTTACGCCTCGCTGAAGAGCATTCCAAACGAGATGCGGGAGGCTGCTTCGATTTATCGCTTTAGCTGGTGGCAGCGTTTCACGCAAATGGAGTTGCCATACTCGGCGATCGGATTAGTGTGGAATTCGATGATGTCGGTGGCCGGAGGATGGTTCGCGCTGATGGTGTGTGAGATGTTCGTTTTGGGGCCGCGCGATTTTCGCCTGCCGGGCCTGGGCTCCTATCTGCAGACCGCGGCCAGCGCGGGCGACACGGCTTCGATCTTGTGGGGCATCGCCACGATGATCCTGGTGATTGTGCTACTGGATCAGTTTGTGTGGCGGCCGGTGATCGCCTGGGGGGAGAAGTTCAAAGTTGAGCAGGTGGAAAGCAGCGACGCTCCGCGATCATGGGTATTGAACATAGTGCAGCATTCAAGCGGGCTTGCCAGCGTTCGGCAGAAGACGCTGCGCCCGCTGGAGGAGCGACTGCTTCTGTATTTTGCGCGGCATCGTAACGAAGAGAGTGTGGAGGAACCCGCGGCCCCGTGGCGAGAGTGGCTGCTACGCGGACTTCTGCTCCTATTCCTCGGTGGCATTGGTTATGCGGTGGTTCGCGTCGCCATCATTCTCACCGGATTGCAAAAAACTGAACTCCACCTGGCGGCCCTTGGCTTGGGCGCGACTTTCTTGCGCGTGAATCTTGCACTCCTGATCGGTGCGCTGTGGACGATTCCTGCCGGCGTCGCGATCGGTTTCAATCCTCGACTGGCGCGGATTGCCCAACCCCTGGCGCAGATTGCAGCTTCCGTTCCAGCAACGGCGTTGCTGCCTGTAATTCTTCTACTGCTGATTCGCATCGGCGGAGGACTGGGGCTGGCATCGATTGTCGTATTACTGCTGGGCACGCAGTGGTATGTATTGTTCAACGTTATCGCCGGCGCGATGGCAATACCCACCGATCTAAAAGAATGCTGCTCGGTGTTCCACATTGGTGGGATCGAACGCTGGAAGAAACTTATCCTTCCGGGCATCTTCCCCTATCTCGTAACCGGATTAGTTACTGCTTCTGGTGGAGCATGGAATGCCAGCATCGTCGCGGAATATTTTCATTTCAAAGGACAAATTTACACCACGACTGGACTAGGCGCGACCATCAGCCAAGCGACCGACAGCGGCGACTTCCACTTGTTGTTGGCCGCGACGATGATGATGGCGGCGACAGTTGTGACGATTAACCGGTTAGTCTGGCGCAAACTTTATGCGCTGGCGGAAACGCGCTTCCGGCTGGAGACATAGAAAACTTCAGCGAGCTTGTGTATCGGTGCAGTGAGTTTCGAAACGTTACTTCCGGTTACTATCGTGCTTCCTCCCTGGTAATTTCATCAGCATTTAACTTGTTCTTCACGCCACCGCAACGCGCCTGCGCTATTTCTTTAAAATGCCGTCAAATCATTTCCGTCCAGAGGAAACGCATCCAGAAGTGTTGGCGCAAGTTGAGGGATTTCTTGGCGTTCCTGCTGTGGCGGAGAAATTTATCCCGTTAGACAAGGTGCGGGATCTTTACCGGCGCGTAGGCCAGTCTCCCGACGGCTTTGGATTACAGAATCTGTTGGCGGAGATGCAAGTGAAACTGCGCGTCGATCCGGCGGATACGGCTCGGATTCCCACCAGTGGTCCGGTGGTGGTTGTGGCCAACCATCCCTTTGGAATGCTGGATGGAGTTGTTCTCGCCGTGCTGCTCACTCGCGTTCGCCCGGACGTGAAGGTGATGACCAATTTTCTGTTGCGGGACGTGCCGGAACTGGCGCGGCATTGCATTTTTGTCGATCCGTTTGCCAGCAGCCGAGCGGTTCCCGCCGGGGGCATTGACGTAAATCGGCGCGCGGCCCGGGAAGCGCTTGCCTGGCTACAGAGCGGCGGAGTGTTGGCCATCTTTCCAGCGGGAGAAGTCTCGCATTGGCAATTTCCTCAGGCAGAAATAGTTGACCCGCAGTGGAACGACACGGCCGTACGGTTGATGCGCCGGACGGATGCCGCCGCGCTGCCGGTTTATTTTTGCGGATGCAACAGCGTGGGTTTTCAGCTCTTCGGAATGATTCATCCACGATTGAGAACGGCGTTCCTCTTGCAGGAATTCCTCCACCAAAAAGGACGAACTGTGGAAGTGCGCGTGGGCAGCGAGGTTTCCGGTGATTCCGTGACAAGTATTCCGGATGACAGGGAGGCGATTGATTATCTGCGCTGGCGTACCTATCTGTTGGCGCGGCGGCGCCGCCATGGGACGTGGTGGCCGTCATTGGTGCACTCCAAAATCTCGGCGACCGTACAGAAACCTGTCGCTTCTGCCGAGCCCGCAGAATTGCTCGCACAGGAATTGACCCAACTTGCGGTCACTCGCTGCTTAGCCGAGAGCGGCGATCTGGCGGTCTACCTCGCGGAAGCAGATGAAATTCCAGGGATACTGCGGGAGTTGGGACGGTTGCGTGAAGCCACGTTTCGCCTGGCGGGCGAAGGCACAGGTAAAAGCCGCGATCTTGATTGTTTCGATCGCTACTATTGGCACATCTTGCTGTGGCACAAGGGCAAGCGGGAACTGGTGGGTGCATATCGCGCGGGCAACACGGCTGAGATTCTCGTAGGGCACGGCGTGAGTGGTCTCTATACGAGCACGCTGTTTCGTTACGATGCTCGAATTTTCGAAAAGCTTGGGCCGGCGCTGGAACTGGGACGTTCTTTCATAAGGCCGGAATACCAGCGCCAGTATGTTCCGCTGCTTTTGTTGTGGAAGGGAATTGCGCGTCTGCTGGCGACGCACGCGAAGACTCCCGTGTTGTTCGGTGCGGTGAGCATCAGCAACCACTACAGCAAAGCCTCACGCGAGATGATTTACCGCTTCTTCGAAGCACGCATGGGGGAAGACGAGCTGGCAGGATTGATCGAACCAAGGCGGCCGTTTCGTCCAGCAAGGTTGCGGCCCTGGGATTGCCGCGCCATGTGCCATGCTTTGCGCGATCTGGAAGAACTTTCGCAGCCTATTACCGATGTGGAAACCGATGGCAAAGGTCTGCCTATCCTGCTGCGGCAGTATGCGAAGATCGGCGGCAAACTTCTAGGCTTTAACGTCGACAGCAAGTTTTCCAATGTGCTCGACGGCCTGGTGGTGGTAGATCTGCGGAAGACCGAGGCGGCCGTGCTCGAACGTTATATGGGACGCGAAGCCGCGATACAATTCCGGCAGCTTCATGGGCTGTAATCGCGAACGGTTTACGAAGACCGGCTATCCCTGGTCTTTCGCTGGGTTTCGTTGCTCACGATGCAGGACTGCGCAGCATCTTTGAGCGCGGCTTCCAACTCCACTCCCAGAGCCGCAAGTTCTTCTTGATTTGTTAACTGCTGCAGGCGCTCGAAGAGCTGGCGCTCTTCTTTGCGGATGTGATTAGAAAGATGCTGTCCGAAAGCGAGCAAACTCTCCGATGACATGCATCGTTCTTCAGCCTGGAAGAAAAGCTCCCGCAGGACTGTGTGATCCGCGATTAATTCTTCGACGATAGGAATCAATTCGGGGAATACGCGGGCAGCAGGGAACAGCACTTGTTCTTCAGCCGCAAAATGAATTTTGATCTCTTGTTCGAACTGCTGTTCGATCTCCTCCTGCCAGGCCGAAAGGTCAGATATGGGTACAGGCTGGGCGCGATCGATGCGCACACAGAGAGCTAATGCGTGCTGATGCTGGCGAGATAGTGGGATCAGGCTCTTATCGCGCAGCATGGTGCCACCCCACTGCGGCGTTTACTTTTGAAAGGATCACTCCACGCTCACGGGTTCCGAAGGCTCGACAATCGCGGGACGCACCGTCAGCCAGTCAGTACGAACCCGCTCCCACTCTTGGATCAGCATGCCGTTGGCCTCAAAGAAGCTGCGAATGCGGGCGCGCTCCCATCCTGCAATTTCTTCGAGGATGGGCGCCAACACGGCCAGCGCACTCGTACTTAGAACGGTGCGTTTGGCGATCTGCGAAACGTTCGGCGATTCTGAGACTGCAATGGTGAGACCGTCCCGCGCATTGAGTTGCAGCATCACGTGAATATCGGAGCTGCCATCGCCCGAGTAAATTACGTGATCGGGACCAGTGACGTGCTGTGCCAGCAGTTGATTAAGGACCGCAACCTTGCCGTAGCCCGCCGTGGCGCGAACGATGGTATCGATTTCTCCGGAGGCTTTGTAGCGGAATTCCGTGCCGTAGATATGATCCTTTGGGACAATCCCCTCAAGCGCCGAGTAGATTACTTCCACCGGCGCGGCGGAGAGGACATAGAAATCGAAGAAGTGTCCATCCACGCCAGTGGCGAGGATCTGGTAGAGCAGTTGGATGTCACTTTTGAGCCGAATGCGTTTGCCCACTTCGTGAAGATGTTCCTTCCGCACCTTGGCCTTGAACTCTGGGTCGTGCAGCAGCAGGTAGGCGAGTTCCGCTCCCTGCTGCACAAGGTTGATCTTCGCCATGCCTTTAGCTTTGTGTTCGAACTCCGCGGTGGGAATGCCAACGAGTTCCGCAAGCACGTAGCCGGAATCGTTGAAGGTGAGCGTCTGATCGAAGTCGCTCGCGAAAATGTAGCGCTTTAAGGGCTTATCTGCCATATGATCCTTAGATTCGCCGTGAACTCAGAAGGCCCATTAAAAGAATTGATTAGGATTATATGCGGTTCCCGTTGCATCGTTGTTAACACCTGAGCATGTGCGGAATTGAGAGAAATAAACCTGCTACGATCTCGCACCAAGCGTGCCTTTACTAAATTCCCCGACACGTCCAAAATAGAAGTTTGGCTTAAGACGTTGGAATCGGCGTGAGCTGGACCAGCCGTCTTGAGAGTCAGCGGCAACCTTTACAAAACATACAGGAGCCTTCATGCCAGCATCTGGTGAACTAATTCGCTCGATGAATTATGTGGAAGATATTACGAATACTCTGCGACGCATTTGTATTTCGATTCCTCCGATGAGTACCGAAGAGCGCAAACGGCTGGCGGAGTCCTTGCGCACTGCTGGCGCAGCAATCAATGCGGCGATCGGAGACCTGGAAAAGGCGGGCCAGTAGTGGCGGAGGTAAGAACCATCGCGGTGATCGGCGCCGGCACGATGGGCCGAGGAATTGCTCACGCCGCCGCGTTGGGTGGCTATCGCACGATTCTTGAAGATCTGCTGCCGACGGCGCTGCGGCGAGCGGAGAACGAAATTCGTGTCAATCTCGATAAGGCAATTGAACTGGGCAAAGTAGACGCTTCCGATGCCGAAGCAGCCTTCTGGCGATTGGAATACGCGGGTTCGGTGAATGAGGCTGCACGCGAGGCCGATCTCGTAATTGAAGCGGTGCCTGAGGAGATGGAGTCGAAGATTGAAATCTTTACGCTCCTCGACAAGATCTGCCGCCCCACCACAATTCTGGCTTCGAACACTTCTTCGCTGAGCGTCACGGAAATTGCCAGCGTGACCTATCGCGCAAAGAAATGCGTGGGCATGCACTTCTTCAATCCCGTACATAAGATGAAGCTGCTTGAAGTGGTGCGCGCTCTCGAAACGGACGATGACACGCTATCGACAGCGGTTGAAGTTGGGAAGCGCATGGGCAAAGAAGTAGTGGTGATTAAGGAATCGCCGGGATTCGTCACCACCCGCGTCAGTTAAATAAGATTGTTCATGCCTGAGGGTGCGGGCGTCCTGCGTCCAAAGCTCAAACCGGATAAAGATTCGATTCTCTCAAGAGCCACTCCCTTGGTTGCGATCAGAACCTGAAAGCTTTCGCCCATGCCTGCCGGAGTGACCAGATGCTTAAGTTGGAGCGCGACCTTGGCTCGTTCCTGCGGAAGACTGCATTCTTCAAAGGCATCGGAAAACTGAGTAGCTTCTCCAATGCCCATCAGGAATTGCGATTGAGTAACCAGCTTGTGTGTCTGCATGCCACGATTTTCGAGGGTCGCCAAGAGTGCAGTAAAGTTTACGTCGGCAGTAATGTCCTGTTCGCCGGGAGCTTCGTAAGGATTCGCGCCGATTGAATGCTGGCGGATTGCCTTCAGCGTTCCACGATGGCGTCCCGCGAGTTGCTCTTCACGCGTGTAGCCGTAGTCGATGGCAAGAATAAATCCGCGTTGGACGTTGGCGGCAATTCGTTCCGCGTACTGTTGCGCGACAAGAGGCACCTCGACGCGTTCTTCGGGCTCAGGATGGACCGAGTACCGATCGAGGAATTCAAGTTCCTCGGGCGAAGGTGGTGCCCAGATTTCAATGAAGCGGCCCTCGCGTGTGTCGATGCGCAGGGAACCCTTGGAGCTAAGAATTTCGACCGGAAAGGCATCGAAGAATTCGTTGGCGAATACGATAGCGGGGGTCTCCGGGGCCAAAGCCCAAATGTTTGCCGATTGAGTCCCGGGTTGACTTGCGAGTCGCGCAGAGGCTGCCGGGCTTCGCCCGGCTGGACAGCCGGGGGCGGCTGTCCGCACATAATTGCCCTCGGCAACCAGCTCCGCTTTTTCCGCCTCAAGATAGTTGTTTAGTGTGCTTTCGATTCGTCCTCGTAGCGCACGCGACCTTTCTATTAGCACGTAATGCAGCGCGTGAAAAAAATCTGGAAATTTCTTTTTCGACCATCCGAGTACGTCCTGCGCGAACAGGCCGCGGCCCGGGCCAAGTTCAACCAGGTCGATGTGCTCGGGTAAGCCGAGGACGCGCCACATCTCGTCGAACTGGCGAGTCAGAAGCCGGCCGAAGACAGCGTGGACATCGCTCGAAGTGTAGAAATCGCCGGCTTTACCGAACCGCTCAGCGTTTCGCGAGTAGTATCCAAATTCGGAGTCATACAGACAAAGTTCCATGTAGCGCGAAAAGGGAACGGGGCCGCGCTCGCGAACTTCTTGTTCGATCTTCTGGCGCAGCGGATTCACAATTCCTTTGCGCGGCGGTCGGCCCGGTCCTGGGGCGTGCGGAGGAACATCTCGACAAAGTAATCGTGCAGGGCGTCGTAGAGCTGGCGCGGGAAAGTCCATTCGAACTGGGTGTGGTCGAGGTCGCGGGGATGCAGCTCGAAATAATACGTCCGGACGGGAATTGACGCATCCTTGAACTGGATGATGACTTCCACGCGCTTGTCTTTCGCAGCCCAAAAGAATAAACCATGCTTGCTCTTGGCGGGTAATCCAGTGAAGCGGGCCTTGCCGCTGGCGTTGGTTCCGAGTTGGAGATCCAACTTGTAGGCGTTCAGAAATCCGTAGGCGATATCTACCTGGATGGTGGCAGCATAGATGGGCGCGCCGGCGTTATCAATAACCGTGAAATCGGCGGAACATGGACCGATCTCACCATCGATAATCGGAACTGAATTTGAGTCGGGCGGCGAAGTGCTTTGAGCACGTACGGCAGGTACCGAAAGTAATACCAGCAATACCAGCAGCGTTCGGGATGGCGCAATTCTTTCAGGCGCAAGCGTTCGCATACGCCATAAGAATACACACATTAATGGCTCACGAAAATGGCTCAAGAACGCGGTTTATCGTATGTTCCTGGACTGCGGCCCGCTCCTTCGTCCAGGCCGCATTTATAAGTTCTCGTTGGCTTTAGGGGTTCTGGTTACCAACGTTTATTGCTCAAGCGGCGGTGCAACCATATAATTTTTTGCAACTGTCACTCCGTCCGGCAAAGATCAAAAAGCACGATCAGATCAACGAACGAGATCAGAGAATCAGGCATGTCCGAGGCCACCGGCACTCAACTAACCCGCCAGAGCCAGGAACTTATTATTTTCCACGATGTAGCGAAAGCGCTTACGTCGTCGCTGGACCTTGACTCCATTCTGCAGACCATCATGGAAAAGATGGCGGAATACTTCCGTCCGGACACGTGGTCCTTGCTGATGGTGGATGAGCAGCACGAGGAACTCTATTTCGCGATCGCAGTGGGCGAGGCCGCCGAAGCGCTGAAGAATGTTCGGCTGAAAGTGGGCGAGGGCATTGCCGGCTGGGTGGCAAAACACGGCGAGCAGGTGATATCGCCGGATGTGGAACATGATCCGCGCTTTGCCAAGCGGGTGGACGAAAGCACGCAGTGGGAGACGCGCTCAGTGATCTGCGTACCGCTGCGGTCGAGGCTGCGAGTGCTGGGCGTGATCCAACTGGTGAACGTCGACCTGTCGCAGTTCAACGAGCCGGAACTTTTCTTCCTGCAGGCGCTTTGCGACTATGCCGCCATCGCCATCGAAAACGCGCGCTGGGTAGAAAAGATCCAGGAACTGACGATCACCGACGACTGCACCGGGCTCTACAACGCCCGGCACTTGTACAAAACGCTGGAAACCGAAGTCTACCGCTCAGCGCGATTCGGTTACGAATTCAGTGTTCTTTTTATCGACCTCGACCACTTCAAATCAGTAAACGATACGCACGGGCACCTGGTGGGAAGCAAACTGCTGGCCGAAATCGGGTACCTGGTCAAAGCCCAACTCCGTCTGATCGATTTTGCCTTCCGCTATGGCGGCGATGAATTTGTTGTGTTGTTGCCCCAGACGGGGAAGGATCAGGCGCTGGTGGTGGCTAAGCGGCTGCGCGATGGGCTGCGCGCCAGCAACTTCTGCCACGACGAAGGCCTGAATCTGAATGTCCGGGCCTCGATTGGATTAGCCACCTATCCGCATGATGCGCGCGACGCGCACGACATCATCCGCCAAGCCGACGAGATGATGTATTTAGTAAAGAACACTACTCGCGACAATATTGGAATTGCGCAACGGGGCGTGATGAAGTAGAGATTGAGCAATTTTGTGATAAATAATTTTGTAAATTAAAAGCGAGCAAGGGCCTAACGGACTACGTTTCCCCTACCAAATCACACGATTACAAATTTACAAATTTTCCTTGGGCTTCTGCGTCTCGACCTGCTTCGTCTCAGGCGTCCGCGGATTCTTATTCTCCGGCGCGCTGGGATTTACTCCAAAGTCCCAAACATAAAGGTTCATGCCTTCGTTGCCCTTCATCTCAACGACGGCATATTCGCCCGGTGCCAGATCTTCGACGGGAGTTAGCTTAAGCCATCCGCCGCTGACCCGGTCGATCGTGGTCTTTATGAAATTCTCGTCCGGGCTGATCGTGCCGTTGGCGGCGCGCTTGAGCCCGCCCACGATGCGTTTGCCGCCTTTGACTTTGACCTGCACAATGCGAAAACGGTTAAAAGGGACGACGGCTTGCACGGGCTGCTGCGGTTGCTGAGCGCCCTGGGGCTGGTCGCGAGGAGCGTCGAGGCTGGGCTTGGATGGTTTGGCGGAAGTTGTTTCGCCGGGCGGCGGTTCCGGGGCTGACACTTCGTCTTCGACGTTGATGTAGATGGAAGGGACGGAGACGTGCGAGTGCAATGCGGCGTGTTCGCCATCGAGTTCCACAGTTTGCTTTGCGCCAGCAATGGGGCTGAGGGCTCCGCGGAGAATGTTGGCTCGGCCTTGCTTAACGTCGCCCTCGGCTTGCTGCATCTCGTCCAGTTGCGGCTGCCCATGAAAATTATCGAGCAAGAAAATGCCGGAGTCCTCCGGCAGTCGCAGTCCGGGGGCGACTTGCGGAAGGTGAGACAGTTCAGCTTCGCGCTCGGCGTCGGTTTCCTTGTCGATGGCGGCGGCCTCAGGGATGGATGAGGTAGCGCGATCCTTCTCGTATTTCTCCGTGGCCGGCCAATCGATCAGCGCCGAGGGAATCTCCTCCCACTCGTTGCGCTCCGCGCTCATGTAGCGCACCCGATCACCCTTCACCTGATATTTGGTAACTAATTGATAAGAGCCGTCCTTGAGGATAAGACGTTTGGAAAGCTCTTGGGCCGGGGCGCGCGGGGATACGGCGATGCAAAGCGCGCAGAGCGCAATCGACAACAGCGTACATCGCGAGAATGCGTTTAACCGAATCATACGTCGAATTCCATTATCGTTCCCGAAGGGGTGTCCGTGCTACTCGGACTTTCCAAGTGGTGAAACGTTTCGAGCCTTTGCGTCACTATTCCAGGAAAGGCGCCTCCACATGGCATCTTTCACACGGACATTCCCGTTTAATTGCCCTTGTGATTGGAGGTCCGCCATGACCCGCAAAGTTGTACGTGGGCTATTCTTTGCGAGCTTATGTAGGCTGCTGGTTCTGCTTGGCTGCCAGTCGCGCGTTTGGATCGCTTTCTTATCACAGTGACCACTACCCGTTCGGGCTGTCTCTTGTAGTATTCTGCGCTTGTCGATATTCTGTTGCACGCAGCGCGCCGCCCACTCTATAAACGATGAAATCCAAACTGAATTTCTATTCTGTTGTGCTAACCATCCTGCCGGCGTTTGCGAACATGCTCGCCCAGAGCAACCCGGCGATAACGCCAGAAAATGGCGGGGGGCCTCAATATTCGACGCGGGGAAGCGTTGCATCTGCGGCTGCGCCGCCACAGGCCGTGGTTTCTTACGCGTCGGTGACACAAATAAATGGGTTGCTGGGGCAACTGGAGGACACGTCGAAGACGACGCAGGCCGACCTGACGAAGTTGCGCATAGAACGCTGGAAGACGGACGGCTCTTCCAAGAAACAGGCCCTGGCAGATGTTGATTCCGTCCAGCGTAATCTCCAGAATGCATTGCCGGAGATGATCGGGCAGTTGCGCAATTCTCCAGAAGACCTGACTGCTACCTTCAAGCTCTACAGGAATTTGGATGCCCTCTACTCCGTTCTGGGAGGCGTGGTCGAATCGGCGGGAGCCTTCGGGCCAAAAGACAACTTTCAAAGCGTCTCGAATGATCTGAGCAGCTTCGAAAACGCGCGGAAGCAATTGGCGGAGCGCCTGGAAAACCTGGCTGGATCGAAGGAGCAGGAAATTTTGCGCTTGCGTGCAGACTTGAAAACGGCGCAGGCGGCGATCCCCGTCACTCCGCCGAAGAAAACCGTAGTGGACGACACCGAGCCGCCGCCCAAAAAGCCTCCCGTGAAGAAAAAGCCTGCGCCGAAGAAGCCGGCAAGCACTACGGCGCCGGGAACGACACCGCCAGCGACCCAAACTCCGCCGGTTCAGCCTAAGCCTCAGTAGGGGCTGCGGACCTCGGACTTCAGACCTAGGGCCTCAGCTTCAAAGCGCTTCGACACTGTCTGCCATGAGGTCCAATATGTCCGGCCATGGTTCGAAGTCCTGGGTCTGATGTCCGGCTTCCGAATCTGATACCCTTCCTTCCGCATCCATGCAAGCTGATAAACCGGCATGAGCCCTCACGCCAACATTCCTGCGATTGTTCTCGGTTGCGTCATTATCGTCGCGGTCCTGCTGGACGCGTTTGAGACCGTGGTGCTGCCGCGGCGCGTCACGCGGCAGTTTAAGCTGACGGCATGGTTTTACCGGCGCACCTGGATTCCCTGGAGGAATATTGCCGGCCGCATCCGGACATTTTCGCGGCAGCAAAATTTTCTGGGATACTTCGGCCCGCTGTCATTGATTCTTCTGCTGGGATTCTGGGCTGCGAACCTGATTCTCAGCTTTGCCCTGCTGCAGTACGGTATCGGTGGTCACGAGCAACTGGGTAACGAGCCGATCACATTTGGCAGGATCCTCTACCACAGCGGCGAAACATTCTTTACGCTGGGTTACGGCGACATAGTGCCGACATCGAGCGCGGCGCGGGTGCTTTCGGTGCTCGAAGCGGGTATGGGCTTTGCCTTTCTCGGCGTGGTGATCGGGTACCTGCCGGTGGTCTACGCTTCGTTTTCGCGGCGCGAGATTCAGATCTCCATGCTCGATGCGCGTGCCGGATCGCCACCAACCGCCGCCGAGTTGCTGGTGAGGCTGGCGGGGAGTTCGGAAAATCGAGCGATTGACCAGATTGTTCTCGATGAAGTTTTGCGCGACTGGGAGCGCTGGTCGGGAGAATTGTTGGAGAGCCACATTTCTTATCCGGCATTGAGTTTCTTTCGTTCGCAGCACAGCAACCAATCGTGGCTGGGAGCGCTGCTGACCATGCTGGATGTGACTTCGCTGATAATCACCGGCATCGAAGGCATTCATCCCGGGCAGGCGAAGCTGACCTTCGCCATGTCGCGGCACGCGGCCGTTGATTTAACCCAGGTGGTGAACGCGCGCTACGATCCATCGACACCGGAGCGGCTCACGGATGAAGATTTCACCAGGCTGCGAGAGAAGCTGGCCGCGGCAGGATTGAGATTGCGAGATACTGATTTAGCCCGCCAGAAGCTGACCAAGCTGCGTTCGATGTATGAACCTTATGTACATTCGATGGCGCAAAATCTGATGCTGACCCTGCCTCCGTGGCAGCATCCGGTGAAGGGCCGGGACAACTGGGAGGCAGGGCCGTGGGACCGGTTGATCCAGGCGAAGGGGCTCGCTGTGCTCGGTCAGAAACCCTTGCACCCGTGGGGCCGCGAGGATCATTTCTAGCGCTCCAACTGGGAAGACCCGTTCGGCCCGGCGGAGGGTGTCATGGCACTATGTGGGATTCCGCGTATTGATGATTTGAACTCCGGAGCCGCGCGGGCGACAGCCATCGGGCCAGGCGACGCGGACACCGAATCCGTTGGACTGGTTCAGCAGATGCTTACCGGGCAGGGGCAGAAGGGATTGCCGAATCTGCTAAGTCCCGATTATGGAATTTTTGGCCCGCTTACTATCGCCGCTGTACAAAGCTTTCGCGCCCAGCAGGGCCTTCCGGCGGGGAACCAAGTCGATTCGCTGACGTTCCAGACGCTGGTGAAGGTACCTCCGTCCTCGCCAGTAGCGTCGCGTGGGTACATGACGCTGGTACTCGACTTTCCCTATAGCGGGCTGGCTAAGATTCTCAGCGTGGTGGCACAGATGGAAGGGGCCGGGAAATTTAGCGCGATGAACTTGAACACGGATAAGGCGGGATTATCCTTTGGCCTGATCCAGTGGGCGCAAAAACCGGGTCGGCTCACGGAAATCCTGAGGGCATTTCGGGCGGCGAGCGCCGCGGACTTCGCCAATATCCTGGGCGGGGACGACGCCGGCGTGTCCGACGGTCTGGTTGATCACACCGCGCAGCCGAATGGTGGAACCGATCCCTCCACGGGAAACACCACCGATGCGGCGTACGACCTGGTCAGGGAACCCTGGGTCAGCCGCTTTCGGCAGGCCGCTCTGTTCAAGCCTTTCCAGCAGGTACAGGCGCAGACGGCGCTGGTGGACTTCGGCAACTCGCTGAAGCTGATCGAGCAGTATGCGCCGCAGTTGAATACTGAGCGTGCCGTGGGTTTCACGCTGGACCTGGCGAATCAATTCGGCGACCGTTCAACACGGTGCATTTTTCAGGCGGTATGGCAGGATGGCATGGCGATTCGAGACGCCCTGCAGGCCATGGCGGACGAATCGGTTGCGCGCATTCAGGATCCGTGGAAGTCGGCAACTCAGGCGCGGCGCCAGCATTTCTTGACAACAAACTTTCTATCTGACCAGCTCTTCGCTAATTCGGACGGTCCGAGCGTCGCGGCAGACTAGAGGCATTCTGCATCTGGTAAGATCGCGCTTCATGAAGCATGTTGGCGAGAACGTAGTGCGCATTGAAGCGGAAGCGCTTCGCGCGTTGGCGGACCGCATTGCCGGGCCAATGGCTGCAGCCTTCGAGCAAGCTGTGGATTTGATGTTTTGCTGTGCCGGGCGCGTAGTGGTTACGGGGATGGGGAAGAGCGGGCTCATTGCTCGCAAGATTGCGGCGACCCTGAGTTCGACCGGGACACCGGCGCTGTACCTGCATCCAGTCGATGCGTTGCACGGGGATTTAGGAATGGTGGTCCGCGGAGATGTGGTGCTTGCACTTTCAGCGAGCGGCGAGACAGAGGAGATTTTGGCACTGCTGGCGACCATCAAGCGGCTAAGCGTGCCGCTGATCGCCATGACGGGGGATGAGATTTTCTCCGGTGATCCGGGCAATGATCCCGGGAAGGGCACGACTTTAGTCGTGCCACAGAAGGCGCACGATCAATCTCGGCTTAAGCCGTTGAGGGTCAGCGACGGCATTTCCGCGGCGCGCACCTCGACCCTTGCTGCCTCTGCCGATATAGCCCTGGACTGCTCCGTGGACAAGGAAGCTTGCTCGCTTGGGCTGGCGCCTACCGCTTCAACCACGACGATGTTGGCCCTGGGCGACGCGCTCGCAGTTACTCTTAGCGAAAAGCGTGGCTTCAAAGAAGAAGACTTCGCCAATTTGCATCCCGGAGGGAAGCTTGGAAAACGGCTCGCGCGTGTCGAGTCCCTGATGCATTCAGGCGAAGCGCTGCCGTGCGTGTCTCCGAATACGAAAATGCCCGATGTGATTTACGAAATGTCGCGCAAGAAGCTGGGCGTGACGGCCGTAGTGGAAGATGAGAAGCTGGTGGGTATCATCAGCGATGGAGATTTGCGGAGGTTGCTGGAGAAGCGCGGGAAGGACGTGCTCGATCTGACGGCTGGCGAGTGTATGACGAAGAATCCGAGGATGATTGGAGCCGTGGAGTTTGCGGCCACTGCGCTGGCAGTGATGGAAGAGAAGAAGATTACTTCTTTGATGGTGGTCGATGGAAATCGCCACCTGCTAGGAATCGTTCATCTGCATGATCTTTGGGGTACCGAGTTAGTCTAGGAATCGAAAAGGTGTTTCATGTATCACTATGATCCCAATACAGCTCTGGAAGAATTGACTGAAGACGCAACTCTCCCGAACCCCGTGCACGTGCGCGATATGATGCTGCGCAAGAAACTCTCAGCGGATAAATCGCTGGAGCTGAACCGGCTCTTTGTCGAATATCAGAAATTTTTCGGTGAGGCGCAGAAGCTGGGGAAAGAGATTCTGAAGCAGTTAGCGAGGTAGTGGGCGAGGCCTATGTGGGGACCGCCGCCCTCGGCTGTCCGGCTGGCGAAGGCTGACGATATTGCGCGGGTCATCTAAACGGCCCCTTACTGAACCGCGCTCGGCGTACAGCCGAGGGCGGCTTTCCCCAGATGAGCACGGCAGCTTTCAACGGCATTCGTTCAGGCAGTCATTTACAATAACCAATTCCATTAAATAACCAATTCCATTAAAGGATCACCGAGTGCCCTTACCCGGTACTCGCAACTTGGTACTCGGTACTCAAACGCTATGCATCGTTGGTCAGAACTCTTTATCCCCACCCTCCGCGAAGCTCCCGCGGACGCCGAGGTCGCTAGCCACAAGTTTCTGGTGAGGGCAGGCTACATCCGTCAGCTCGCGGCCGGAATTTACTCGTATCTTTTTCTCGGCAATCGCTCGTTCAACAAAATCATGGGCATCGTCCGCGAGGAGATGGACAAAATCGGGCAGGAGTTTCTTCTGCCGGTGCTGCATCCGCGCGAGATTTGGGAGGCCAGCGGGCGTTGGGATTTGATGGGCGACAATTTGTTCCGCCTGAAAGACCGCAAGGGCGCCGACCTCGCGCTAGGTATGACCGAAGAAGAAGTGATGACCGACATCGCGCGCAAAGAGCTACGCAGCTATAAGCAGTTGCCGCAAATCTGGTACCAGATTGCGTCTAAGTTCCGCGACGAGCCGCGGCCGAAGTCGGGACTGCTGCGGGTGCGGCAATTCATGATGAAGGACGCATACTCGTTCGACATCGATGCGGCGGGGCTGGATGTTTCCTACAAGAAGCATTACGACACTTACTGCCGCATCTTTGACCGCTGCGGTTTGAAGTACATGGTGGTGGAGGCGGATTCGGGGGCGATGGGTGGGAAAGAGTCGCACGAGTTCATGGTACGCACGCCGGCGGGAGAAGATCAGATTGTGAGCTGCGACGGCTGCGATTACGCGGCCAACATGGAGAAGGCAACCTCGAAGCTGGAGATCGTCGAGGACCTGAGTCTTGCGGGCGATGGCAAGCCGCTGGAAGTACACACTCCGGGGCAGAAGACGATTGAGGATGTGGCGCGATTTCTGGGCGTCTCGCCGAAGAACAAGATCAAGACGCTGGCGTTGATGTCCGACGAAAAAGATGAAAAGACTGGCAAAGTAAAGTCGCGTGCGGTTGTGGTGCTGATGCGGGGCGATCATCAGTTAAACGAGGCGAAGCTCAACGCAACTGTCGCAGTTGCGACGCGGCCGATGGAGGAAGGTGAGATCAAGGCGCTCTTCAAATCTCCTGCGGGATATTTGGGGCCGATCGGAATCGAATGGGCGAAGGATCTGAAGAAAGATTTGGATCGTCCTGCTCTGCTCGTCGACAAGGCGCTGGAGGGCCGTACGAATCTGATCGCAGGTGCCAACAAAGAGAACTACCACCTGAAGAATCTGACGCCTGGGAAGGAATTTCATCCCACGGCGTATGCCGATCTACGCGCGGTTACTGCGGGCGAAGGCTGTCCGAATTGCGGCCACGCGTTGCGCATCGATACGGCAGTTGAGATTGGGCACATTTTCAAGCTGGGATATCGTTACTCAGAATCGATGGGTTCACGAGTGCTTGACAAGAACGGCAAGGAAGTCACGCCGATCATGGGCAGTTACGGCATCGGCATCGAACGAATCCTGACGGCTGCGGTGGAGCAGAGTAACGACGAAAGTGGATTTTGGCTGGCACCGTCGATTGCGCCGTTTGAGATTGTGGTCACACCTACGAACGTGAAGGACGAGAATCTACTGCGCGCCGCGAAGGATATCGGCGCGGGTCTTGAGTCCTCCGGCTTTGATGTAATCCTTGACGACCGCGATGAACGCCCGGGGGTCAAGTTTAAGGATGCCGATTTGGTCGGTATCCCCTTTAGAATCACCGTGGGAAAGAAAGTTACCGAAGGTACTGTGGAAGTGGTTCCGCGCTCGACTCGCGAAGTACGCGATGTTACGATCACCGCGATAGTGGAATATTTTCAAGGAGTGCTGCGAGCCAACGCCTGAAAATGCGCCGGCTTTGCGGCGCATTTTCAGACTATGGGAATCGTTAAAGCAGCGTTTGGATTTCTTGTCGTGGCCGCCGTCGTAGTGGGGCTATTTCAGATCGTTCCGCCTATGTTGAACAACTACAGCTTTCAAGACGACCTCAAGACTGTCGCGATGATGGATCTTGCAGCCTTTCAAAAGACAGACGACGACATCCGCAATGACGTGCTAAGAAAGGCTAAAGAGCGCGACCTTCCGATCGAAGCCAAGCAGATAATCGTGCAGCGTGTCAACACCCCGGGTGCCCCTGCCGTTTATGTCGCCGCGGACTACTCCGTCACAGTGAGCCTGCCCGGATATTCCTTCGACATGCATTTCACTCCGAACAGCGGAACTAAAGGCTTCTGAGTTTTGTGTTTAGTGATCGGCGGTTAGTGGTCAGCAAGATCATGGGTGACTGATCTCTGATTCCGACCTCCGACCTCTGTTCCCTGACCGCTATCTCTGGCCACTGACCCCTGACCACTGACCACTGACCACTGTTCTTACCGCCCGATTGCCCCAGTGACATTCGTAACGTTGCCAGCGAGTTACCTTCCTCCTAATATCGCCGATAGGTGAGGATTTTCTCACAGGTCTCGCACACGCGAACCTGGCAACGCGGCCAATTTCAGTGCTTACCAAGATCAAGCCCGCGGTGTTCCGGAACACAAACGCTGAGTAAAGCTTAAGTGGAGGCTGTTCATGACGAAGAGAGTTCGTGCAGACCTATTGTTAATCGTCGCCATGGCGACGCTGGGACTGGCCGGTTGCGATCATTACACTTGCTCCAATGGCCTCACCTTTGGCGCGTCTACGTGCTCGAACTCGTCGATAAGCAATCCCGGCGGCAACGGCACTGGAGGCAGCGCAACCGCGGCATTTGTTTTTGCCGTTGACCAAGGCACTGGAACCGGGGGCACAATCGATGGCTTTACGCTCGACACCAGTGCGAACACATTCCAAGCGACTCCCAGCTACACGGCTCCTGCGATTCCTGATAACAATGGCGGCGTAGGCATGGTGGTCGCTCAAAAGCAATTCCTCTATGCAGGTTTCGGAACAGTGGGACAGATCTTTGGATGGAAGATCAGCTCGACAGGAAATTTGACAGCCATTACCGGCAGCCCGTTCTCAGCGCCTTTCTTGGGCGACTTCCTAGGCTCAGTCGGCGAGGCCGCCATGATTACTGACCCTGCCGGTACAATGTTATTCGTCTCCGACCAGCTTCAGAGTCAGGTTTATGCGTATCAGATTGGCACTGGTGGTGTCTTAACGGCGGCCACTGGATCTCCATTTACTCTTCCACTCGGATTCCAGCCCATGAACCTGGCTACCGACGGGCTGGGGAAATACCTGTACGCCAGCAACGGCATCTCCAGCACGCACACTGCTTCGGAAGTTGCCGCCTTTGTAATCAACACCACAACCGGTAGCGCCGCACTCACGGCGGTTCCGGGTAGTCCGTTCCCTTTCCCGATGTGGCTGGTCAAGGGAGAACCCACTGGAAAGTTTCTGATTGGCACCACCGGAAAAACAGCGTCTTTCAGCGGGACCGACGACGATCATCTATACGTTTTCGCCATCGCGCAAACGGGATCGACTGCGGGAGCCATTACCGCCGTTTCAGGTTCGCCATTTAAGACTGCGTTCTCGCCATTCAGCATCGCAGTACAGTCGAACACAAGTGGGAATCTGCTGTATTCCTTTAGCATTAACGACACCGCTACCGGATTCAACGCAGCCGAAGGCTACACAATTTCGAGCGCGGGAGCCCTTACAGCGGATACAGGCTCTCCTTTCAGCGGACTGACTAATGGCTCCTGGGGCCAGTTCGATCAAAGCGGTGCGTTCCTATTTGACTATGGCAGCTTTCTCGATATAAACACGAATACCGTGGTTACGCAGTTGTCGCCTTTTGACGTTGGGACGGGTGGGGCTTTGACCCAACCGATTACTACTTTGACCTTAGCCACTCCAGGCTTCTGGGCGGTAACGGACACGCCGTAACGTGGCTCGTGTTGACAGCTTAGAGACCCGCATGCACAGCGGGTCTCTTTTTGTTTGTGACGGCAGCGGTACAATAGAAGTCACCGTACTCTAATAATGCGCGAAACTGCGGGAATCGCAGGGTCGTCAAACCTTTTGGCATGTTCCATCGTCTGACCAGCAGGGAGTTTTTTCGGCGGGCGTCGAGTTCAAACTTTGGCCATTAAAATCAAGATCCCGAAAAACGACGGCAAGGGCGGTAAAGCATGGCGTGGGCTGCCGCGCGATCCGGTGATTCGAGCCGCCCTCATTGTCTTTCTGGTGGCAGCAGTCGGTCTGGGCGGATCCTTTTGCTACTTTTACATCCGGTACGACCGCATCATTGAGCAACGTTTCCGCACCCCGGTTTTCAGCAACTCGGCCAAAATTTATGCCCTCCCACGGACCGTCCACGATGGCGACAAGTTAAACGCCAAAGAAATCGCTGCTCTCCTGCGGCGTGCTGGATATTCCGACGAAGACGGCCAATCCCAACTTGGTACCTTTCATCTGGTAAGAGGTGGCATCGAGATTACGCCCGGGCCTGAGAGCTACCACAGTCCGGAAGAGGCGCACATCTCGATCCAGGATGGCCAGGTTCAGCAGATCACCAGCAAGAGCACTGAACTCTCTGCCTACGAGTTGGAGCCTCAACTGATAACTGCATTGTTCGACTCCGAACAGCGCTCCAAGCGGCAGGTAGTAAAGTACGACGAAATTCCGAAAGTGATGGTGGATGCCGTACTGGCGATTGAAGACCGGCGCTTCTTCGAGCACAGCGGGGTAAACTTTATCCGCATGTTCGAAGCGGGATGGGTCGATCTCATGCGACAGCGACACGAACAGGGCGGTTCGACGATCACCATGCAGCTTTCGCGCGGCTTCTTTCTTACGCCGGAAAAAACCGTGCGGCGCAAGCTGACGGAGATGTTGATTGCCGAGGAGCTCGAACAGAAGTTCAGCAAGCGGCAGATTTTTGAGTTTTACGGCAACTGGGTGAATTTAGGCCAGCGCGGATCGTTCGCCATCAGCGGCTTTGCCGAAGCGTGTCGCGCGTATTTCAACAAGGATTTGAAGGACATCACGCTGCCGGAAGCGGCGTTGCTTGCGGGCATTATTCAGGGGCCGAGCCGCTTGTCGCCGTACCGGCATCCCGAACGCGCTCTTGAGCGCCGCAACCTTGTGCTCGACTCAATGGTGGACACTCACGCCATTACTCGCGACGAAGCCGAGAAGGCCAAGGCCGCGCCCTTAAAGCTGGCTCCGCCGAATGTGGAGGCCAGCGACGCGCCCTACTTCGTCGACATGGTGCGCGATACGCTGATCAACAAGTTCAACGAACATGATTTGAATGATCAGTCCTACCGCATTTACACCACGCTCGATCCAGACCTGCAGAAGGCGGCGGCGCAGGCGGTCGAGAGTGGAATCAAGCTGGTGGATGAGCAAGTCACGAAGCTGCGCACCAAGAAAATAAAAGTCGGCAAAAAAGTCGAAACGCACGTTGCGCCCGGCCCGCAGGCGCAGGTGGCGCTCGTTGCACTCGATCCGCACACCGGCGCAGTGCTTGCTTTAGTGGGTGGACGCGATTACGGCTTTAGCCAGCTCAATCACGTTTTATCGAAGCGGCCCACAGGATCGATTTTCAAGCCGTTTGTCTATGCCGCCGCGATGAACACTGGTATCGACGGTTCCGCCACCGTGATCACTCCGGCGTCTACCGTGACGGATGCGCCATCCAGCTTTGCCTATGGAGATCAGATCTACGAGCCGCGCAATTACAAAGAGGAATACCACGGCGATGTGACACTGCGCTACGCGTTGGCCATGTCTCTGAACAACGCCACCGTGAAAGTGGCGGAGGAAGTGGGCTACGACAAAGTCGCAGATCTAGCCAAGCTGGCAGGAATTACTTCGGTGAAGGCGACGCCCGCCATGGCTCTCGGATCCTACGATGCGCCTCCGCTTGATATGGCGGGAGCCTACACATCATTCGCCAATAATGGAACGCGACTTTCGCCGATCCTGGTGAACTCGGTGCGCAACGCCAAGGGCGACGTAGTCGCGAACTTCAAAACGGATCAGCGGCAAGTGCTCGATCCCCGCATCGCTTACATCATGACCAACATGATGGAGAGTGTGATCAATAACGGCCTGGGCTACACCGCAGTCCGCCTGCGCGGATTTACCCAGCCAGCAGCAGGGAAGACCGGCAGTTCGCACGATGGCTGGTTCGCCGGATATACCTCGAACCTGCTGTGCATCGTCTGGGTGGGATACGACGATTACAGCGATCTTCGACTCAGCGGTGCGCAGACCGCCGCTCCCATTTGGACCGAGTTCATGAAGAAAGCTGCCTTGCTGTCGCAGTATTCCGACATGAAGCCCTTCGTCCAGCCGACGGGCGTGGTCGATGTGCAACTTGATAAAGCGACGAATCGCCTGGCCACGCCAGCCTGTCCCGACGATTACGTAGCGGCGTTTGTGGCGGGCACCGAGCCACGCGAAACCTGCGACCAACCGGGCGCGGTAGCGGGATTCTTCAATCGAATCTTCGGCGGAGGAAGCAAGCCGCTGCCTCCGACGCTGGCTGCCAATGACGCCCAGGATCCTAGTAAAGACCCAAACAAAAAGAAGGGTTTTTTTGGCAAGATTGCCGGAATTTTTAAGGATGACAAGTCGTCGGCTCCGCCGCCAAAGCCACCAGAAAACAGCCAGAGCACGCCCCACTGAATCCACTCAACGAATCTCATCCCGATCTGAGCGTTCTGTTCCCGAAGGGAAGGGGACGCGGAGGGACTGCTGTTCCTCACGTGCGGGACCACCACAGTGGCGGAAGCAGAAGCGTCAGCCGACATTAACCGCCCGCGATCTTAACCTGCTCACATTTATAATTTCCTGCATCATGCAAGATCTTCTCCGCAACCTCCGTTTCGGTGCGCGCATGCTGGGCAAGAGTCCGGGATTCGCCGTTGCGACGATTTTCACACTCGCCTTGGGCATCGGGGCCAATACAGCCATCTTCACCGTGACCAGCGCGCTCCTGCTGCGGCCGTTTCCCTATCGTGAGCCGCAGCAACTCGTGAGTGTGAGCCCCCGGGACAAGGATGGAGACCGTCCAACAACGTTGCTGGCTTACGAGTTGGTGCGCGACCTCAACCACTCATTCCAGACAGTGGCCGTATGGACGAACGACAACTTAAACCTAACGGGCGCCGGCGAACCTCTGCAGGTGCCGATTGCGCGCGTCTCGCCCAGTTTCCTTTCTACGCTCGGAGTCCAGCCTCAACTCGGGCGCACTTTCACCGAGGATGAAGGTCGTCCCGAAGGCAAGCCGGTGGTCATGCTCAGCGATGCCATGTGGCGCAGCCGATTTCGCGGTGACCGCAACGTCATCGACCAGACCGTTACGCTCGATTCCACGCCGTACACCATCGTCGGTGTTCTGCCCGCCAACGTTACCTTCCCCTTCATGGGCCCGGCCGATATCTGGACGCCGCGATACTTCGAGTTCTCGCTCATGACTCCGCAGAGGCTGCGCATAGGCGTGGGATATCTCAGCGTGATAGCGCGGCTGCAGCCGGGAACAACTTTGGTGCGCGCCAATGCCGAGCTTGCCGTGCTGACCCGGCACTATCACGAACAGAATCCTACGGCCCCTGACGCCGATCCTTCTTTGGTGATGACAGCCGAAACGCTTCGCGAACTCGTCGTCGGCGACGTGCGTGGCAAAGTTCTGATGCTCTCAGCTGCAGTCGCCGTAGTGCTGCTGATCGCGTGTGCCAATGTTGCCAGTCTGTTGCTTTCGCGCGCACTCGCCCGCAGAAGAGAAATTGCGGTACGCACGGCGCTCGGTGCCAGCCGTAGCACGATCATTCGGCAACTCCTCACTGAGAGCATGCTGCTGGCGCTCGTTGCCGGCGTGCTGGGCGTGGGATTGAGCTGGGCTGCTACCCATGCGCTGGTTACGTGGGGAGCCAGCCAGCTTCCTCAGGGGGTTC
The DNA here is from genome assembly GCA_963717205.1 of uncultured Acidobacteriota bacterium. Taxonomy (GTDB): domain Bacteria; phylum Acidobacteriota; class Terriglobia; order Terriglobales; family Acidobacteriaceae; genus Sulfotelmatobacter. The sequence continues at coordinate 258,274 of CAVQVP010000008.1, forward strand.
CAATCGGCGTCGATCTGCGCGTGCTGCTATTCACGCTAATCATTTCGGTTTGCGCTGGAATCATCTTCGGCACCGTCCCGACGCTCCAGCTTGCGCGGCTTGACCCGAGCGCGTCGCTGCGCGATGAAGGCCGTGGCATTTCAACCGGCCACACGCGCGCACAGATGAAGAATCTGCTGGTGATAAGCCAAGTGGCTCTCTCGTTGCTGCTATTGATTGGCGCGGGATTGCTGTTGCGCAGCTTTATTCGATTGCTCCGCGTCGATCCCGGCTTTGATGCTCAGAACGTCCTGACCATGGACGTCTCATTGCCCACCGTGAAATACGCGAAGCCGGAGCAGCAGATTGCATTCTTCGACGAAGTATTGCGTCGCGTGTCTGCCTTGCCCGCTGTACGAAGCGCCGCGACCTCGGCCGCATTGCCGCTGGGCTTTATTCGCCTCACCCCAGTATTGGCAGAGGGCCAGCCGGACGTACCTTTGCCCAAGCGCCCGTTTGTCGATATTGAGGCCATCAGCCCGCTGTGGTTTCAGACGATGCGTGTTCCGTTGCGCGGAGGCCGCGACTTCACCGCCGCCGACAATGCCCAGGCGCCCAAGGTCGTAGTTGTGAATGAAACCTTCGCTCGCCGCTTCTGGCCGGACCAGAATCCCGTTGGCAAGCACATCATCGTAGGCCGCTGGCCGGCCCCGGCTGAGGTGATCGGCGTTGCCGCCGACATCAAGAACAAAGGCATCGATCAGGAGACGCAACCGCAGCTCTATCTTTCTTTCCCGCAGTTGCCCTGGGGAAACATGAACCTGCTGGTTCGGACTGTCGTTCCCCCACAATCCATAACCTCAGCGGTCCGGGCGCAAATCGCAGCAGTCGACTCTGAGCAGCCTGTAACCAAGATCCAAACTGTCGACGACCTTATGGACAAATCACGTGCGCAGCCACACTTCACCATGCTGCTGGTCGGCACTTTTTCTTTCACTGCGCTGGCGCTCGCAGTGATCGGAATCTACGGTGTGCTGTCGTACTCGGTGGCGCAGCGCCGGCAGGAGTTTGGCATCCGTTTGGCGCTGGGAGCGGAGCGCGGGGATATCCTGCGCCTCGTGGTGCGCCAGGGACTCTTACTGGCCACTGCCGGCATTGCACTCGGTCTGATGGTCGCGCTACTCGTGACCAGGATGATGTCGAGCATGCTGTATAAAGTCGGCGCGCGCGATGCAATCACCTTTGTCTCTACTCCCGTGGTGTTTCTCTGCATCGCCCTGCTTGCCAGCTACGTACCCGCCAGACGCGCGACGAAAGTACATCCCATAGAGGCGCTGAGGTAGGCTTTTGCAAAATAGAAGAGTTCAAGCCTTCAAAGCAATGATTCTAAATATCTTGCAAGTGTTGCAGCCGGCCTAAATGCATCGCAAGCACCTGCGGAGATAGCCGTGGGCGCGGGACCGAGCTTCTCAGCTGTAGAGCATCACTTTAAATTTTCCCAGCCGCCCGGCCAAAACTGTGGCAGAATGGCGTCATCGGATCGTGGTCGTCTGGGGGTGTGTATGTCCTACCGGAAAGCCTGCCTGATTCTTCTCGCTGTAATCTTTTCCACAGCCGCACTGGCGCAAGTTTCTCATTCCGAGCAAGTGCAGATCTCCCCGCCTCTGGTGCGCGCTATCGAGCCTCCGGCGCCGGACGCAAAGCCTGCCGATCTGGAGCAACAAGCAGATCAATTGCGCTCGGAGAAACTTTACTTGGACGCTCTCGACTACTACCACGCCGCGCTGAGCAAGAAACCAAATGATTCGCGGCTGCTGAATAAAATCGGCATTACGGAGCTCATGATGCAGCGCTACAAGGAAGCGCGGAAAGCCTTCGAGCGATCCATTCGATGCGATCACGAGTTTGCCGACGCCTACAACAACCTGGGCGTGGTTTATTACGAGAGCAAGAAATTCGGAGCGGCCGCGAAGGAGTACGAAAAGGCGATTGCCAAGGACAACGGTTCGGCGTCGTTCTTCAGCAATCTGGGCGCCGCTTACTTCTCCAAGCGGGACTTTGACCACGCGGTGGCGGCTTACCAGCATGCACTGGAATTGGACCCTGAGGTCTTTGAGCGCAGTTCGCGCTCGGGCGTGCAGGCACAACTGCCCAGTCCGGAGGATCGCGCCCGCTACGACTACACCGTCGCGAAACTGTACGCCAAGATGGGATTCTCGAATCAATCGCTCGAGTATTTGCGAAAGGCGATGGAAGCGGGGTACAAAGATCTGAAGAACGTCTACAAGGACGCGGAGTTTACAGAGCTGCGAAAAAATCCGCGCTTCACCGAACTCATGGCGTCGAAGACCGCAGTAGTCGCAGACTAATTCCAGCGCTATTCGCTCGTCGATCGCCTGGACGACCGAGTGTTGCACAACTCGTGACAAGAATTACAAAGCTTTACAAAATTAGACGGAACTTCCTGAAGTTCTGAGGTTTAATCAATACAAATACTCCTGAAAACAACAGGGTGAGTAAGGAGAAACGGTAGCCCATCGGATGCTGACCCGAGCACGCCCCAAGCAAGCATCCGATGGGCTTTTGCCTTTAACTCGTTCGAAGTGCCGCTCTCCACTTCGGGCAGAAGGGCATCCTTCGCGAAACCGATTGACGCGAGAGCCGACGTTTACTTCGTGCTGCTCAGTTTTGCCAGTTCCTTGACTGTCGCCTTGTCATCGTAGACTCCGGCCGCCGCCACATACGGGGTTCCTTTGGCAGCAAGCAGAAAGCTGACTTTACGGGAGCCCTCCTTCTCACCGGGCTTCGCCCACGAATACTCCACCCAAGTACCCGATGGTTTTCTTGCTGCTTCGCAAATATCCTTCGGGTTCGGGAAGATGCTATTTCCTTTCGGATCCTTGATCGACGACATTTCTGAGTTTCTGATATCTGGCCTGAGGGGATGAGCCGCATTGGTCAATTTGTCGCAGTCCAGAACGAAAATATACGTGTCTTTCCACACCCACTTCCCCTGCTTCTTGTTGAACTGTGCCAGGTCGCCCGTCTTCGATAGGGTGCTGGCCGCTTCCCTTACCTTGGCGACAACGTCTTGAGGGGTTGAATGGTCCTGTGCAGCGGCGACAGAGCAGAAGGCCAGGTTGAACAGAACCACCGTCACAACGGAAATAAGCCTGTTATTCCTCATTGAGAGTTTTCCTTTCCGATTCAAAAACGGCACACATTCTATACCTGTCACACGGTATCGAAGTGTATTTGTTATATCCGCCAGTTTGTCGCTAAGAGCAAAGACGAAGATTTTACGAACATTGAGATTGCGGCTACAATATCCGGATGTCGTTCCTTCCTTACACCCTTTCCTGGGCTCATCCCCTCGTCGCGGAGTGGTTTGTGCAGCGTTTCGGCACGCCCACCGAGCCACAGGAGCAGGGCTGGCCGCACATTCTCGCCGGGCGCACGACTCTGATCTCTGCGCCCACCGGTTCGGGTAAGACGTTAGCCGCGTTCCTTGCCTGTATTGACCGACTTGTGCGCAAGGCTCTGGCCGGAGATCTGGTGGATCGAACCGAAGTCCTCTATGTCTCGCCGCTGAAGGCCCTGGGCAACGACATCCAAAAGAATCTCGAGATTCCTCTGAGCGAAATCTTGGCGATGGCGGGTGAACGCGGGCTACTCATGCCTGAGATTCGCACCGCGGTCCGCACCGGCGACACATTGATGGCCGAGCGCCGCGCCATGTTGAAGCGGCCTCCGCACATCCTGGTGACGACGCCGGAGTCACTCTACATCCTGCTGACAGCGGATAAAAGCCGGGCGATTCTGCGCGACGTGGAGACGGTGATTGTCGACGAAATTCACGCCGTTGCTGACGACAAGCGCGGAGCGCATCTGACGTTGTCTCTAGAGCGTCTCGAAGCATTGACCTACCAACGGCCGGTACGCATTGGGCTCTCCGCTACGCAGAAGCCGATTGAAGAAGTCGCACACTTTCTCACAGGCAGCGGCCGTCCTGATCCGGTAATCGTCAACATCGGTCATAAGCGCAAGCTGGATATTGCGGTCGAAGTTCCTGCGATGCCCCTTGGGCCGGTCGCTTCGAACGAGATGTGGGACGAGGTCTACAACCGGTTGGTGACGCTGGTCGGGCAACATCGATCGACGCTGGTGTTTGTGAATACGCGGCGCATGGCGGAGCGCGTGGCGCATCAACTCGGCGAGCGCATCGGAGAAGACAATGTCGCGGCCCACCATGGCAGTCTCTCGCGCAAGCTGCGGCTGGCGGCGGAGAAAAAATTGAAAGACGGCCAGGTGCGGGTGCTGGTGGCGACCGCTTCGCTCGAACTGGGTATCGATGTGGGCACGGTGGACCTGGTTGTGCAGATTAATTCCCCACGAGCCATTGCTGTGACGCTGCAACGCGTGGGACGCTCCGGACACTGGCGGGGCGCGGTTCCCAAGGGACGCCTTTTTGCTACGACGCGCGATGATTTGTTGGAGTGCGCAGCCTTAGTGCGCGCCATCCGGCAGGGCGATCTGGATCGGCTGATGATTCCAGAATCGCCGCTGGACGTGCTCGCGCAGCAGATTGTTGCAGCCTGTTCCGCCGGAGAGTGGGGCGAAGATGAAATGTTTGCGCTGGTGCGTCGCGCGTATCCGTATCGCAATTTGACCCGTGCGACCTTCGAGGCGATTCTGGAGATGCTGGCCGAAGGTATTGCTGCGCGGCGCGGGCGATATGGGGCGTATCTGCATCGGGATCGAGTAAATGGCAAACTGCGCGCGCGGCGCGGCGCGCGGCTGGCAGCAATTACCAGCGGCGGAGCGATCCCAGACAATTCGCTGTACGCGGTGGTCGCTGAACCCGATGGCCTCGTGGTGGGCACGGTTGACGAAGATTTTGCCGTGGAGAGCAATCGCGGCGATATTATGCTGCTGGGAAATACGTCGTGGATGATTCGACGCGTGGAGACCAACTCGGGCCGTGTGCTGGTGCAGGATGCGCATGGCGCGCCCCCCAACGTTCCATTCTGGCGAGGCGAGGCTCCGGCAAGAACGGAAGAGCTTTCAGAGCACATTGGGAGCTTGAGGGAAAAAATCAGCAAGATGTTGCCGCACACTTCGCCGGTGGGTTTTTCAGCGACACAGCCGGATGTGGCGGCAGCGGTCGCTCGTTTGAAGGAAGAATGCGGGCTGGATGATTCTGCCGCGGAGCAGACGATCGAGTATATCCTGCAAGGCCGCGCGGTGCTGGGTGCGGTGCCGACTCAGACAACTGTGATTGCCGAGCGCTTCTTCGACGAGGGCGGCGGCATGCAGCTTGTGATTCATGCGCCCTTCGGCGGCCGCATCAACAAGGCTTGGGGACTGGCCCTGCGCAAGCGCTTCTGCGTCGGATTCAATTTTGAGTTGCAGGCCGCGGCCACCGACAACGGGCTGAATATCGCTTTGGCCGAGCAGCACAGCTTTCCGCTCGGAGATGTCTTCAACTTTCTGCAGGCAGCGACCGTGCAGCCGATTCTCGAACAGGCGGCTCTGGATTCTCCAATCTTTGCGACACGCTGGCGCTGGGACGCGAACCGCGCGCTGGCCCTTCTGCGTTTTCAAAATGGCAAGAAAGTTCCTCCGCAGATTCAGCGCATGCGCTCGGACGATCTGCTGGCTTCCGTTTTTCCCGACGCGGCCGCGTGCTTTGAGAACATCCAGGGCGAACGCCAGATTCCGGATCATCCACTCGTCGGCGAGGTGATGAAAGATGTGCTCACCGAAGCAATGGACATCGATGGCCTTAAGTCCGTGCTCAGCGGCATGGCCGACGGAAGAATTCGCTGTATTGCGGTTGATACGCCCGTGCCATCGCAGTTCTCACACGAGATTCTGAACGCGAATCCGTATGCCTATTTGGACGATGCGCCGCTCGAGGAACGGCGTGCGCGCGCGGTGCAGATGCGACGCATGCTGCCGGAATCGGTGCTCGAGGAAGTCGGTGGCCTTGACCCCGCTGCGATTGCCAAGGTGCGCGAAGAAGCCTGGCCCGATGTGCGCGATGCAGATGAGTTGCATGATGTGCTGCACACGCTGGTCGCGCTACCTCAGGACATTTCACAGTTTATGTGGGGACAGCCGCCCCCGGCTGTCCGGCTCGGCGAGGCCGAGCCGCTCTTGCGAAAAGCTGAGGGTGCCGCCGCTGCTGCATGGACAAGTCGAGCTGCGCTCGAACGGACAGCCGAGGGCGGCCGTCCCCACACGATCAATGCTGGCAACCTCTGGGCCGGGCATTTCGAGAGACTGATCGGCGAAGGGCGCGTCGCCTCTGCGGTTTCGAGCGGCAAGACTTACTGGGTAGCGGCAGAACGGGCCAGAACTTTTTCCTCATTATTTCAGGATGCGCGATTCGAGCCGCCGTTGTCTGACGTCGAACCCACTGCTCCAAGCCGCGACGACGCTTTGCTAACACTTGTGACGGGATGGATGTCGCATCTGGGGCCGACTACAGCGACGGACCTGGGCGAGACATTAGGAATTCCTGCGTCTGACATTTTCGCCGCTCTTCTTCGCATGGAGGCGAGCGGGACTATTCTTCGGGGAAACTTCTGTGGCAGCCCTAGCGAACTGCGCTCTGCTGGACCCTTCGGCTCCGCTCAGGGCACGCAGGCGGGGGCGGCTCTGCCCACACAAAGTGCGGAAATCGAATGGTGCGAGCGTAGGCTGCTGGCGCGGATTCACCGGCTCACCGTTGCCAGCTTGCGCAAGCAGATCGAGCCCGTCACCGCGGCACAATTCATGCAATGGTTGCTGCAATGGCAGCACGTAGCTCCCGGAACGCAGGTTGTGGGCGAGCGGGGCACGCTCGAAGTGCTGCGCCAGTTGCAGGGGTTTGAGATTCCGGCGAACGCGTGGGAGCGGCAGGTGCTGGCCCGCCGCGTAGTGGATTACGATCCCAAATGGCTCGATCAGCTTTGCCTCACCGGCGCTGTGGGCTGGGGCAGGCTATCGCCACATCCGGCAACGCTCGACTCTATGCCTCCGGAGAATGGAACGGCGTCTGAGTCCGGTGCGCCTCCGCGACAAAGGCGGGTGATTCCTACCAGCGTTGCGCCTATCACCTTCTTTATTCGAGAAGATGCCGATTGGATGACGCCTCGGCACCCCGGCGCCGAGATGTCTGAAAATAACGGCCTGAGCCACGGAGCGCAAATCGTGATGGATTTTCTGCGGCAGCGCGGCGCGTCTTTCTTTGCTGACATTGTACGCGGCACTGCAAAGCTGAAAGCGGAGATCGAGACCGCGCTGTGGGAGTTGGTCGCTGCGGGCCTGGTGACGGCGGACGGCTTCGATAATCTGCGCTCGCTAATCGATCCCAAGCGCCGCGCTGGGCAGGGGAGCGGACGCACCACGCGTCCGCGGCACAGTGCCGGACGCTGGGCTTTGCTGCACGCCGAGGAAGTCGTCGAGAGGCCTCGTGCTGTCGAGGCAGCCTGCTGGATGCTGCTGCGGCGTTACGGAATTGTGGTCCGCGATGTATTGGCCCGCGAGGCCAACCTTCCGCCGTGGCGCGAACTGTTGATGGCATTTCGCCGGCTGGAAGATCGGGGCGAGATTCGTGGCGGCCGTTTTGTGGATGGGTTTCTGGGCGAGCAATTTGCCCTGCCGGTCGCTGTTGAGTCAGTACGAGCGCTGCGCAAACTCGACTCCGCGCAAGGCACGGTGACGTTGTCGGCTGCCGATCCCCTAAACCTGGTGGGGATTCTGGTCCCGGGTGAGCGCGTGCCCGCAATTTCCGGGAACAGTGTTACCTATCGTGAGGGGGTTGCAATCGCCGTGCCCACGGTCGCGGTTTCTCCAGGTAGTGAGGCTCTTGCTAGCTAGGTATCGGGTAATAGAAAGCTCGAACAGGCTGCTGAAAAACTCGCCTTGTGCTTCGCTTTCAAAGGGTGCGGCTTCCAGCCGCGCCGTACGCTGAGGGAGCGCGCGGCGGTAAGGCCGGGTTCTTCCGCGGCCTGCTAAGGTAGCAAGCCGTACACGTCCAGCTCCGTTTGGGTGGCCACGTACACTTTCCCGTTTGCCACTGTGGGTACCGCGAAACGTGTGGCGGGCCCGGCTTGGTCCCGGGCGGGATTGGTTGTACTGGTGTATAAGCGCCGAGTGACATTGGCGGCATCAAAGGCTTCCAGATCTGCCGGACCGCCGCTCTGCCCGAGATTGGTTCTCACGGCCCATACGATGCCGTTGGCATTGCCATTCGACGAGACCGCCGGAGTCGGATTGGGGTATGTCGAGACCTGCGTCGCTTCAGCAATGGGAGCAAGTGAAAGAAGGCCGCGACCCAGGCTGAATGACTTCAGAACGTCCTTTAATCCCCAGATATAGACCTCCATGTTCCAGTACGCCGGGTTCCCCCACAGTCCGTTGAGGGCGGCTCCGGGGATGGATTGCACGATTTGATTATTGTCTGACGGGTTGAACTGTCCCATGTTATTCCGGTTAACCAGGTAAAGAATCCCGTCTTTGCCCGTGCCCAGCATCAATTGTTGAGGCGTTGTGGCTGCATTGGGTACAAGAAGCGGACCTCCGGAACCAAGGTCGAGATCGAGAGCCCCTCCCAAAATAGCCTGCGTGTAGGGTGTAAAATAATCCACCACCCTCGGGGAACCACTGGCGTAGCTAAGCTTTACATAACTATCGCCATAGTTCACGCCCCCGCTGTTCGCGTCGAAAGTGCCGTTCGCAGTGATGACATAGACGTTTCCATCCCCATCTGCGGCAGGTCCCCCTCCACTGGCCCAAAGTCCTCCGCGCTGTCCGTTGGGAGTGGTTATGTAACTGCTCACCTGATCGAGCGTTTTCGCGTTGTATCCAAGAAGCCATCCATGGTACGGCCCATAGTCACATAATGATGCCCAACCGATGTAGACAACGCCTTTGGAAAGGAGCAGCGCGGCGCGCTGGTTTTGATACCGCGTGTCGAAGGCAACGACATTGCCGCTGTTCCCCAATCCTATGCCTGGAGCGCTGGCGGTAATTACGACTGGGCTGTTGGGCATTTCTGCGCCGGTCGTGATGCTCAAAGCATGCAAGCGCTGCACGTAGTTCGTATTCCCGCTCACCACTTCTTTTGTTCTAGCCACTACATACAACGCACCGTTAGCCCTATCGATAACGGGGGTTGAGGTAATGCCTACCTCGGGATCTATGCTTCCGCAAGTCAACACATCACCCCCGGGAATGGTGGTCACTCCCGCCCCCGGTTCGATAAAGCTAGTCTGCCACAAGGGACTGGTCACCAGCCCATCCGCGTCAAACGCGAAGACGCTGTCGTGTTCGGTTGCGACATACACGACGTTGTGAGTTCCCTGGTTTGGAATGCTGACACCGGCGACATAGAGCGGCTCTGCATATGCGTAGCCATCGATCGGAAAAGAAAAGAGCTTTCCGAACTGGGTTGGGTTTACGTTTCCGGTGGTGAGCACGGTTTCGTTGACGTTTTGCCCTGTCCGAAAAGTATCGTTGTGAAATGTAAGCGTACCCGCGTAATTAGTGACCGTAAGCGGCACGTAGGCAGTTTGCGAAGTGTTGGCCTGGCTTTGGGCAGTTATGATGTGTGCGCCCACGCCAGTCGGTGCACTATACAGCCCGGAAGCTGATATCAAACCGGTCGTAGTACTTCCTCCCACAACTCCGTCGACGAGCCAATTCACAGCGGTGCTTGCCACTCCACTCACAGTTGCCTGAAATTGCTGGGTCTGGGAAGGCGTCAGCGAAGCGACAATCGGGGTAACCGCGACCGTGCTGGTTGGTGCCACCGCTGAACCCCCTAGAGTGACGGTCTGCAGATTGCCCGTTCCGGTGTCGCTGATGGTCAAGTATCCGGTACGCCTACCTGCGGCCGACGGTGAGAAGGTGACCTCCACGGTGCAGCTCGCGCCTGCGGCAAGCGTCGCGGCGCAGTCGTTGGTTTGCGCAAAATCGCCGCTGGCAATGATACTGACAATGTCCATGCTGGCGGCCCCGGAGTTTGTGACTGTGACCGGCACCGCCGCGCTGGTCGTCGACACATTCTGCGAAGGAAACGTGAGCGTGCTCGGCGAAAGAGAAACAGCGCCTACCGTCGCAGGGCCGCTCAAGCCTACCGTTGGCGCGGCGCCCGCAGAGTTATTCACGCTCAACGTGGCTGCCCGAACGCCTCCGGCGGTGGGAGTGAAGGTCACATTAAACGCACAACTCGCTCCCGCCCCCAACGATCCCAGGCAGGCAGACGGGACCGAGAAGTCTCCTGCAGCCATAGCCCCGAGAGACAGGGATGTGATTGTAACTGGCGTGGTATTGTTGTTCGTCACAGTTACTGCCTGGCTGCCACTCGTACTTCCTACCGTTTCCGTCTCGAAAACGATTTCAATTGGCGACAACGTCAGGGCAGGCAAAACTCCAACGCCCGTCGTGTGTATCTTTTGAGGGCTGTTTGTGGCGCTGTCGACGATTGCCAGGCCCCCGCTCGATTTGCCCACGGCGATAGGGCTATACAACACCCAGACAGAACAGCTGGCTGACGGAGCGAGTGTGCCCATGCAATTATTCCACTGCGTGAAGCCATTGCTGCCCAGTACGCTCGTAATTGTTACGGGGGTAGTCTGAGTGTTCGTTACCTGAACCACTTGTGCCCCGGAGGTGGTGTTCACCGATTGGTTTCCGAAGTTCAGGGAGGTGGGGGATACTTGAATGCCTTGCGCCTGCGCCGATTGAGATGCAATGACCGCTGGCGCCAGCACGAACGCGAATGCGACCATCGCTGTCAGCGTTCGAGTAATCCAATTCTTGGATTTCGATGTCTCCTCCACAATCCGATTCCCCCAGGTACACCAGCCATCGTGCGGGTATTGTCTGAATTGTTGAGTTGGCAGTGTAGTAAAATTCAGCCCAATCTTCCCGTGAGCTAAGGACCCGGGGCATTTCTTCTCATCGCCCGAAAGAGGTCAGTGCGAGCGACGCGAGGAAGTCTCCCAGCAAAATCTCCGGATCGTGAATACGCGCGATTATTATCATGCGCAAACCGAGAAGCAGAAAATAGGACAAAAAATCAGGGACTCGATGAGGGGGCCCCTCGAGTCCCTGACTGCGAAAGCCCGGCAAGAACAGATCACAAAAAAGCGCTTCCCCCATCGCTTTTTGCCAAGGCTGACCGCACCCTCTACTTTGCAGGCGGAATGCCAGTCGGCGTGAGCTTTTCCACAACATTGAGGATCGCGCCAACTGGCTCCAGGGAAAGCCTTTGTCGCAGAACGCGAGTGCAGCCCCGGTCGGGCTTCTCCTTGGTGCCGAACCCCGGCGCTATCCGATCGGATAGTGGCCTATCTTTTCGGATATTGGAACAATCTGGCGCCGGCTGTGGATTTTGTCAAAAACTGTGATATGAAAGCCCCGAGGTAGCCAGCTTGCGTCCCAGACTCCTGGTGCTTTCCGGGCCCCTGAAAGACTCGTCCATTCCCTTATCCGAGGGCGAAATTACAATCGGGCGAGAAGCCTCGAATGGCATCGCTATCGCCGACCCCTCGGTCTCGCGAAAACATTGCCTGCTTACAGGGCGGGATGGACGATTCCAGGTGCGCGACCTCGACAGCCGCAATGGCACCCTGGTGAATCGCGCTGCCGTGGACGGACAGTGGCTGCAACATGGCGACGAAATTGCCGCCGGCGACTCTTCTTTTCTTTTTCTGCTGGAGGAGGAAGAACTCTCGCCGGCGGAGGACCGCGTGGAATTTGAGGATGCTCTATGCACCGCGGAAACCACCATTCTCCATCCCAGAGACGTGGTCTATCTGCAGCCGGACCGATTGTTGCGCGAGCTGCCCGCAACTTCCCGCCTGGCCCGCAATCTGAATGCGCTGCTCAAAATCAGCCGCATCGTGCATGCGATTCGCGACCTCAACCAACTCCAGGAACAGTTGCTGGATCTGATTTTTGAAGTTGCTCCCGCGGGCAGGGGCGCCATTCTGCTGGCGGATAGGGAAGGTCATCAATTTAATTCCATGTTCGCCCGCATGCGGCAGGCCGGGGAAGGTCAGTTGGTCAAAGTGAGCCGCACGGTCGCACGCCAGGTTCTCGAGCAAGGCGTCGCAATTCTGGGCAGTGACGTGCCCAGCCACGACGAATTGCGCGAGGTCGAGAGCCTCGCGGCATCGCAAGTCCGCTCACTTTTGTGCGTGCCCTTGACCGTGTTTCAGCGCGTGATTGGATGCATTTATCTCGACAGCGAGAGCCTCAGCAGCCGTCTTAACGAAGAGCATCTGCAACTGGTGACGGCGATCGCAGGCATCTCCGCAGTGGCGCTGGAGAATGCTCGCCGCTTGCAATGGCTGGAGGAGGAGAACGAACGCCTGACCGTCGAGATCAGCCTGGAGCGCAGCCTGGTAGGCGAAGGCGCCCGCATGAAAGAGGTCTACCAGTTCCTGAAGCGAGTAGCTCCTGCGGAGTCGACGGTGCTGATCGAGGGTGAGAGCGGAACCGGGAAGGAACTCGCTGCACGAGCCATCCATCGTAATAGTCCTCGGGCGAGCAAGCCCTTTATCGCAATCAATTGCGCCGCGATTCCGGAAACGCTTCTGGAAAGCGATCTGTTCGGCCACGAGCGCGGAGCGTTCACGGGAGCAGCTTCGCAGAAAAAAGGCCGCTTCGAAGTTGCCGATGGAGGCGTGGTTTTTCTCGACGAAATCGGCGAACTGGCTACCGCGCTGCAAGTCAAACTGCTGCGCGTGCTGCAGGAGCGCGAGTTCGAACGCGTGGGAGGAACGCATCCAATCAAGGTGGATATCCGCCTGATCGCCGCAACCAACTGCAATCTTGAGCAGGCGGTGCGCAGCGGAAAATTTCGTCAGGATCTGTATTACCGTTTAGCGGTGTTGAAAATTACGATGCCAACGTTGCGCGACCGCCGGGAAGACATTCCGATGCTGGTACGCCACTTCGTACAGAAACACGCGAAGCACTGCAAAGTGAAGCCTCGGCCAGTTTCGCGCGAGGCCCTGGCCTGCCTGGTGAATTACGATTGGCCGGGCAACGTGCGCGAGCTCGAAAACGCAATCGAACATGCGCTCGTGCTCGGTGCTTCCGACACGATTCTGCCCGAGGATCTTCCAGAATCGCTCCTGGATCGTACCCCTTCGCCAGAGATGACCGAAGCTAAATATCATCAGGCAGTCAAGGAGTTGAAGAAACAACTGATTCTCGATGCTGTGGAGCAAACCCAGGGCAGCTATGCCGATGCGGCGCGCATTCTAGGCGTGCATCCCAACTATCTGCACCGCCTGATCCGTAACCTCGAGTTGAAAGAAAGTCTGAAGGACGCGTTGCGCGATATTCCGGCGCGAGGTCTCAGTGGGATCTCGGGCGGGAACGCATAGCTTCGAAGACAAACTTAATCTACGGCAAGCGCAGCCGCATCAACTGCGCCGGATCCAAATACGTTCCCTGCCATCGCACCGCGACGTGAAGATGCGGACCAGTTGCCCGGCCCGTGCCACCGCTCAATCCAATTTCCTGGCCGCGTTTTACCTGATCTCCTTCTTTTACTTTGAACTCGGAAAGATGGAGATAAAGGGTTAGCAATCCCTGGCCGTGATCCAGCACAACGAAGTTGCCCTCAAAATACAGCGGTCTTGCCAGGAGCACCGTGCCATCGTTCATGGCGGCGACCGGTGTGCCGCTCGGGACGCGGAAATCCAGGCCCAGGTGCGGGCTCGAAGTCTTGCCATTAAAGACACGCTCAGAGCCGAAGACATCAGAAATCGCAGCGTCGGCCGGCGCGCTGAATGGCCCTGACCACTCGCGCTCTGGCGTGACCCGGCTGAGATAGTCTTTCTTGACTTGCACGCCTTCTGCAATTTCTTTCTGCTGCTCGGGGCTGGGCTCGGTGAACTTGCCTTCGACGCTGAGCTTGACTGCGATCTTCGGATACTTGCCGCGGGCGACGGTGAACTTGTGAGTGAATGTTAACTTCTCTCCGGCGTCCTTTCCGGCAAATTGTTCTCCAGTGAGTTCTAGTGAGTACGATCCCGGCGGAGTCTCCAGGCTGAGTCCTGCCAGCGCGTACCATGTTTTGCTTTTTGCATCGAAGCTGAAGGCAACTTCATGTCCCAACCATGAGCCGCTGAGCGATTGCATCCGCGCGGGCGACTTCACTTGAAACAACACCGGAGCGCCGTTGACCAGCCGTGCGGGTTGCGCATGAACGCTCCAATTCGCGGCAGCCGCGGGACGGGCATTGCTTACAACGAGGGACAGGAGCAGAGTAACCACTGCGATGTAGTTAAGTGAAGGGGCTTGCCGACTGCTCACTTTAGTAGCCTAGCATGCCCGTTGAGACGGGCTCGCTGAATCTCCCCAGATTCCCAGATTTCGCGTCTGTGCCCGTGAAGGGGGCGGCAGACCAACTACATTGACATTGCCTCGGAGACGGGGAACGTCCCGCCTGTCCCCGGAATAACTTGCGTGGAAAGTGCCGAGCAGGCGGTCTTTCTGCCTTTTTCTTTTAAATTGTCCGGCAGAGGTTTTTCCTCCGGGAATCTACAGTACATCACCTATGGACCAAACATAGACTGCATCCGGATTATTGCTTTGGAATTTAGTGAACCATTGCAACGTGATAAGGCTTCCAACGCCGCTTCTCTGTACATCACAAGAAAACCTACAAGGAGAAGTCCGCCATGCGCCGTTTATTTAGCAAGCTTGCGGTCGTAATCTGTCTTTTTCTTGCAACCGGATTCGCGATGCTCGCCGTGGGCCAAGGTTCGCAGGGCGTTGTGCCGCCGCACGCCGTGGGAGTCAAGCCCGCGCCCGTGCAGCCGGACCCGCCCAGCAGTCAAGTCTATGCGCCCCAGCCCACCACGCCTCCGTACTGGACAAAACTCAACAATGCTCCTCCGGTGTCCCTTGGGGCCATGCTGCTGCTCACTGACGGCCGGGTTTTAGCCCATGAGGAGCCCAATTGCAGCGGTACCAATTGCGCAGGAATGGATTTCACGGCATGGTACATCCTGACTCCGGATAGCACCGGCAGCTACATCAACGGAACCTGGACGGAGGCTGCGAACATGCCCGCCGACTATGCTCCTCTTTACTTCGGCTCGGTAGTATTGCCGGACGGCAAGGTGGTGGTGGAAGGCGGCGAATACCTGTGTCCCGGAGGACAGTGCGGGGAAGGGCCGTGGACCAATCTTGGCGCCATCTACGATCCGGCGGCCAATACCTGGACCTCGGTAGCGCCTCCCAGCCTGCCAACGCCATGGGCGAATATCGGCGATGCCCCGTCCGTTGTCCTGCCGAATGGAACCTATATGCAGGCAGATTGCTGCGGCGTGGCGTTGCAGATGCAAAGCGCGCCTCTGGCGGCTTACTTTGATGAAGCGAGCTTGAGTTGGACGGAGCTGAACGAATCCACCAAGTTCGATGAGTTCGACGAAGAAGGGTGGACGTTGCTTCCCAGCGGCGAAGTGCTGACGGTGGACGCGTACGTGGCATGTCCGAGCGATCAACCTTCCTGCACTGCTGCCGGTGATAGTGGAAGCAATTCAGAACTCTGGAACCCCAAAACGCAGACTTGGAGCAGCGCCGGTAGTACCTTGGTGCAGTTGTGGGACTCCAATTGCGGGGCCGGCGGCGGAAGCTTTGAAGTTGGGCCGGGGGTCCTGCGGCCAGACGGAACGGTTTATTACACCGGCGCGAGCGATTGTGAGGCAGGCCACACGGCGATCTACAACTCTGCGACCGGGGTATGGTCGAAAGGCCCGGATTTTCCAAATAAGGACGCGGCGAACGACGCCCCAGCGGCAATCGAAACCAATGGCAATGTGATCGTGATGGCCAGTCCCTATAATGGCACGTTCAGTGCGCCGTCAACCTTCTATGAGTGGAATGGCAGCAAACTGAATGCGTTTCCGGCGCCGCCCAATGCCGTCAATGATGCTTCCTATGTCGGCCACCTGCTGGTACTGCCAAGCGGCCAGATCATGTTCACCGATTTCACCACCGATGTGGAGATCGTGGCCACGGCTGGGACATATAAATCATCCTGGCGGCCAACGATCAGCGCGGCTCCCAAGTCCGTAAAGCCGGGGGTGACGAACTATGCGATTTCCGGAACGCAGTTCAACGGCCTGACGCAAGGAGCTGCATACGGCGATGACTTTCAGGATGCGACCAATTATCCCCTGGTGCGCATCGTGAACAATGGCACCGGACATGTCTTCTACTGCAAGACGCACAATCACAGCACCATGGGTGTGGCCACGGGGAGCACGACCGTATCCACGAGGTTCGACGTGCCCGCAGACATTGAGACGGGAGCCAGCAAGATTTACGTGGTGGCCAACGGCATTCCCTCGGCGGCAAAGAACATTACCGTGCAATAGCGTGTTTCAGTTGCGCGGCGCGAGGATCGCTTAACACTTCCCTGCGAAGCCCGCTTCTCGCGGGCCGGGGACAGATGGGACTGTCCACTTTGTCCCGAAAATTGGTGAACGTCCTGTCTGTCCCCGGACTTGCGGTTCGAAGGAGAGCAAAGTTACGGTCTGGCGATTGTTCGGAGGCACAATTCTCCTGGCGCTTGCACAGTCCCCTTCCCGTTTGACAGCGGGCTGTCCGAGTTCTTGTCCCGCATTTCATCTGGTCGCTCGCCTCTTCCTATAGAATCAACTCTTCTTATGAAAACCTTCGAACAAATCGCAGACTTAGAAAAGCGGTACTTGCTGGGGACTTACAATCGCTATCCCATTGTGTTGACGCGAGGGAAGGGGGTGTTTCTTTACGACCTTGACGACCGGCGTTATCTCGACTTTGTTTCGGGGTTGGGCGTGAATGCGCTGGGGCACGCGCATCCGCGGATTGTGAAGACGATTCGGGAGCAGGCGGCGAAGCTGATTCACGTCTCCAATCTTTATTACCACGAGTATCAGGGGGAGCTGGCGGAGAAGCTGTGCACGCTGTCTGGGCTCAGCCGCGCGTTTTTCTCGAATAGCGGGACTGAGGCGATTGAGGGATCGATCAAGCTGGCGCGGCTGGCGGGACATCGCGCCGGAGGCGAGGCCAAGTGCAAGCTGGTGGCGCTGCAAGGGTCGTATCACGGGCGCACGTTTGGCGCACTCTCGCTGACCGGGCAGGAGAAGCATCGCAAGGGATTCGAGCCGCTGCTGGAAGAAGTGACTTTTGTGGGGCAGAACGACGTGGAAGGTTTGCGTGCGGCGGTCAACGACAACACCTGCGCGATTGTGCTCGAGCCGATTTTTGGTGAAGGCGGAATCTATGAATGTTCGGTGGAGTTTCTGCAAGAGTGCCGGTCTTTAGCTGATAAGCACAAGGCTGCTTTGATCTTCGATGAGATTCAGTGCGGACTCGGGCGCACCGGAACAATTTTTGCGTTTCAGAGCTTTGGCGTGACGCCCGACATCGTGGCGATCGCGAAACCAATTGCTGCAGGACTTCCGCTGGGGGCCTTCATCGCCAGGGAAGAATTCGCCAATGCGATTTCACCCGGGCAGCATGGAACAACTTTTGGAGGCGGACCTCTAGCGTGCCGCGTCGCACTGGAGTTTCTGACAATCGTCGAGGAGGAAAAGCTGCTCGACAATGTGAATAAAGTTGGAGCCTACCTGCAACAGGAGTTGAAAGCAGTTGCCGAAAAAAGCGCGGCTGCGAAGGAAGTCCGCGGAAGAGGATTTATTCAAGGGATCAATTTGGAGATTCCTGCGCGGCCGATTGTGGATGCAGCTTTGGCTGAAGGCGTGCTCTTTAACAGCACGCAGGATACGGTGGTGAGGTTCCTGCCTCCGTTCTTGCTGGAGGAGAAGCACGTGGATAAGGGAATACGCGTGCTGAAAAAACTGCTGCGTAAGAAGAAGGCAGTGTCCAGTGGTCAGTGATCAGTGGCCAGTCAGGTCATTGTTGTTTTGCAGAGCACTGCCCACTGGACACTGATCACTGGTTTAAGAAAAACGGGGAGCCGAAGCTCCCCAAGTGAAGTGAACAGAGGCGATGTTCAGTTAAATAGAATCCGGCGGCGGGAAAAGAGTTGTCCTGAAGCAATAAGATTAAACTGGAAACATCTGAGTGGGCGCATTCGGGGGCGCATTCGAGGTCAAGAAATTGTTCGTGACGCAATCGGTCGGGGAACTTTCGAATGCACCCTTCCCAGGCGCAAGCGCAGGCGTTGAAGAATGCTGGATGGATTTCGATGGTGCGCGCCTGCGTTATCTTCGCGCGGGTTCCGGACCTCCGCTGATTCTGCTGCATGGGCTTCTGGGGTATTCGTTTTCCTGGCGATACACAATGCCGGCGCTCGCGCCATACGCGACAGTGTATGCGCCAGACATGATGGGTGCGGGTTTCTCCGATCGCCCGAAGGGGATCGATCACTCCATGCGTGGAACGGCGCGGCGCCTGTTGCGTGTGATCGAGCATCTCGGAATATCTTCGTTTGATCTACTTGGGACTTCGCATGGTGGCGCGGTGGCAATGATGGCGGCCGCGGAATGCCTGAGCCGCAATTCTGGTCTGCGGATTCGGCGGCTGATTCTGGTTGCACCGGTGAATCCGTATTCGGAGCATGGTCAGCGCCTGGCGCCCTTTGTGGGCAGTGATCTTGGTTCTGCGTGGTTCCGGTTCTTGCTGCCGCAACTGAGTTTCATGTATTCCTATTGGCACGCTCGCATGTATGGCGACCGCCGCCGGATTCCAGAGGAAGCTCTCGATGGCTATACGGCCCCGTTGGCGAAGCCGGGGCTGTTCGAACACGCACTGAGCATCGTTCGTAGCTGGACGCAAGATCTGCGCGAACTGCAAAACACACTGCCGAAGCTGGGGAGTATTCCTACGCTGCTGATGTGGGGCAGTAAGGATCCTGCAGTGTATGCTTCGTCGGCTGCGCCGCTGGCGAAATATTTCCCGCTTTCGCAGTTGGTCATTTTTCCTGGCGTTGGCCACCTGCCCTACGAAGAATGTCCGGAGGAGTTTAACCGTGTTTTGATTGAATTTCTGACACGGGAGAAGCCTCCGATCTGAGCGGGAGGCAATTCTCACAAGATTCAGATCGGGAATCATTCCATCGTCAATCACCACATCATCGATCTAGCGCGCGGCGCGCTCGTGCATTACGGCTACTGGGCCGTGGCAGCGGCGTTATTGCTGGAGAATCTCGGCCTGCCTTTACCTGGTGAAACGGTCCTGTTGTTGGCGAGCTTGCTCGCATACACTGAGCGCGATCTCCAACTCGGGTGGATCATTCTCGTCGGAGCCGCGGCCACCATTGTGGGCAGTAGCCTCGGCTATGTGATCGGCTATTACGGAGGCCGTCCGGTGCTGGAGCGGTACCGGTATACCTTCCACATTCGCGATGGAACTCTGGTGAAAGGCGAGGAGTTGTTTAGCCGGTACGGTGCGCTCACTATTCTGGCTGCACGATTCGTTTTCGGACTGCGGGTGATTGCTGGACCTTTGGCTGGAGTCTTGCGTATGCCGTGGAGGAGATTCGCCTTTTTCAACCTGCTGGGCGCGGCGCTCTGGGTAACGGTGATTGCCTTTGTAGGATACAGCTTTGGCAGCCGGTGGCGAGTGCTGATGCATTTCATGAAGCGTTTCGATCTGGCTCTGGCAACTGCGTTCGCGTTGATCCTGGTCATTCTGTGGTGGCGAAGCCGTCAGAAGAACACCGCGAGTTCGCACTAACCAAGTATCCTTAAGAGTCAACCTAATACACAGGGCAATTCACAGAAGCACGGCTATACTGTGCAGGTGTCGCGGCTGCCTTGCCTGAAAGTGAGGTCCGTGGCCATCCATCTTTACCGGTGTCTGCGCCGGAATTCGGTCAAGGAGAACCGCATGAAGAAAATTGGGTTTTTGACTTTGTTGATTACAGCAACTCTCCTATTCACCCTCGCCTTCCCGGTGGCGGCGTCTGGTCCAAAGAGCGCTGCAGTCGTTGCAACCCCTCCCGCGAGTCCAGCAGTTGCGGCTCCGGCGCCTCAACCCCCGCACCCCCGCGTGCATGAAGCAATTGAAGCGATGCGTCACGCCAGAGAACACTTGGAGCACGCTGAGGGGGAATTTCACGGCCATCGTGCCAGAGCGATCGAGCATTTGGACCGTGCCATCCACGAAGCTGAAGAGTGTGAGCGCGAGCCATAGAGCTTTTAATATGAAAAAGCAAAGGCAGCGTCAAGATACGCTGCCTTTTTTCTTTTAGCATTCCGGCGGAAAATCTACTTAAACGTGTAGCCTATCGAGGCGCCGACACGGAACACATTGTCGGAATTGAACTCGGCGTAGTTTTGGACGTGGTAGTAGTGAAACTCCGGGCGCACAAAGAATTGCCGCCAAACGCGATAGCGAACACCGGCTCCCAGATGTTCCATGAAGTGATTGCTGCTGGTGTAGTTGATGCATCCGCTGGCAGTGCACGAACTGCCGCTGGGCAGGTCGAAGGGTGTGGTGGCAACTCCGACGCCACCCATAAGGTCGAGGCCGATCTCCCTTCCAGCTAGCTTGCCCAGACGCGGTTGAAACAGCGCGTTAATGTCCGTAAAGATGGGGCGGTAGGTCTCGCCATTGAAAGGGTAGGGAGCCTTCCTGTATCTCCAGGCAGTTTCGACGTTGAGGCCGAGCCGGCGTTTCTGGAAACCAACAAAGTCAGCGTTGATGCCGACAAATGTCCCGCCCTTCAGGACGGGCGGGTTGAAGGTTATCAAGTCGCTAGGCCGCGAAGAGGCCAGTAAAGTGGAACCACTAAGGGCAATATCAAATTGTTGGGCACGAGCGAGAATGGCCGAGAGGGTACATATAGATGCGACGAGCGCCAACTTTCTCAATACAGCCCTCCTGCTGAATTCATTCCGGCTCGGATGCTGAACTCGATGGTGGATTCCGTTAGGCAGCCGCGAACGGCTGCCTAACAGGATACCCTAGGCAGCCGGAGCTGCTTGCTCCAGACTCGAAAAAGCTTGCGGTATTGACATTGACGGGAAGGGAGCCTATTCCGGACCGCCGATGGTGTATCCGATCGAGGCACCGACTCGGAACAAGTTGTCAGTGTTGAACTCGTTCACGTCATTGTTCTGGACATGATAGTAGTGAATTTCGGGGCGGACAAACACGTGGTGCCAGACGTAATAGCGGATGCCGGCACCGAGATGTTCCATGAAGTGATGGCTGCTGTCGTAGTTGATGCAACCAGTAAAATTGCACTGAGTTATTTGCGGCAGATAGAAACGCGTCGTGGAGATGCCGATTCCGCCCATTAGGTCGAGGCCGATTTTCTTGCCCAGGCGGGGTTCATAAAGCGCGTTGAAGTCGGTCAAGATCGGACGGAAATTCTCTTGTGCGGCGTAAGCGCCCTGACTTGCCTTCCATGCGGTCTCCCAATTGAAGCCGATTCGCTTCTTGAAGACCACGTCAGCGCTGACGTTGAGCCAGGCGCCGCCCTTTTCCGATGGAAGAGAGCCGTTAGAAGCGGAGGACGATAGTAGAGTTCCGCCGCCGAACATAGCGTCCCCCTGCTGACCAGAGGCAAACTGAGCAAAGAACAGGAATGCCAAGACAGGTGCAAAAATCGTTAACTTTCTCAAGACAACCTCCTATCAGTTCGTGGTATGCAATGAGATGCGCTCACGAAATCGGTAAGATGCACTTAACTCGCTAACAACTCATCATAATTTCCGTGAGTTGTTGATACAACTGGATCGTTGTGCATGTAAAGAAATGTCAAGAATCGCACGCAATTTCGCACTTAAGGAGACATGTACCGCGTAGACGATGTAAACCCATACATTAGCAAAAGTTGCGCGGTCCAGAAGGAAAAATCGGAAACCTGCAATTTACTTCGGTTTCCCCCCGCCGCCAGGAGCGCGAATGTGGTCGAGGGCGATCGCTCCTCCGCCGAAAAAAATAAGAGCAAAAGCAAGAGCGGCAAGAGCCAGAGGAAATTCGTATCCGTGCTCACCCATCAGTCCGTTGTGCAAGTGAACTTTGGCGATGGCGACGCACAAATCGATACAGATGGCAAAAGCCGCCGCACGAGTGAACAGGCCGAAGAGAACGAGCAGGCCCCCAAAGAATTCGGCAAAGGCAGAAAGGTAGGCAGTCCAGCCCGGAAGTCCCAGACTGGCGACGAATTGAACGTGATGGTGGAGTCCTCCGAAAACCTTTTGATATCCGTGACCAACCATGACAGCGCCAAGGGCCAGACGCATGACGAAGAGCGCAAGCGGCTGCAGACGATCAAGGTAGCGCAAGTATCTCCTCCGGTAGAAAGGAAAGAGAGATAGATTACAGCAGCGGACCGGCGGTGGGAAGCATTCCTCCCAAGAGGGTAACGAGAGGGTAATTCGCTTGGGACTTCGGCAGACTCAATGATTGCGCGCAGGACAAACTTCTGGTAACGTTTTTTCGCCCAAGATATCGAAGCCGGTTGTCATCGATCGCCACCGGTTCGCAGGTCTTGCGGTCTTCCTTCGGGGCCTTGAAATTAAATATTCAACCATGCGCGTGGAATCGGCGGGCTTTGTGTTATCGCAGATAGGGTCCGGAGCTAGCTCCTTACTTCGTTCAAGAGGCGTTGTTCTCGGGAAGACGAACTGACGACAAAGTTTTCGATGGCCAGGAGGCCGTATGATTCGAATTTCGAATACTGAAACGTTGCGGAAGTTGGGAACGCTTCTTCTGCTGATGATGGCAACTCCGATATTTGTGCTGGGACAGCACAAGACGAGCGAACCCAGCAAACCGAGCGCTCCTGCCCATACCAGTGCGCCGCATGCATCGGCGCCGAAGACGAGTACGCCTTCGCATGGATCAACCCAGAGTCATGGTTCCACGGCCTCGCACGGTGCGACGACGAGTCACGCCGGTACCACAAGCCACGGCGCGACGACGAGCCATGGCGCGACGACGAGTCACGCCGGTACCACAAGCCACGGCGCGACGACGAGCCATGGCGCGACGACGAGTCACGCTGCTACCACGAGCCACGGCGCGACGACGAGCCATGGCGCGACAACGAGTCACCCCGCTACCACGAGCCACGGCGCGACGACAAGCCACGGGACCACGACGAACGCTAGTCGTGGCACCACACATCAGCCGGCGGGTACCAGGAACGTCAGTCTGAAGGGTGGAGGCACGGCAAGCGTCCGCGCCAACGGATCCATTCGTTCGATCAATCGCAACGGAATGAGCATCTCGCACGGAGTTCACGGCGGACGGACCGTGGTGAGTGAACACAATGGAGCTCGCGTCGTCACTACGGGACATGGCGGCTATGTACAACGTGCCTACGTGACGCGTGGCGGGCACGCCTACTACTCGCGAACCTTCTATGCCGGTGGGCGCTACCACGTTGGGCTCTATCGAGGCTACGGCTGGGGTGGACACACTTACTTTGGCTTTTACCCGGGTGTCTGGTACAACCCCGGATTTTATGGTTGGGGCTGGCATCCCTGGGGCGCACCGCTTTATTGGGGCGTCGGGGCCTGGGGCTGGGGTGGAGCGCCGTGGTGGGGTTTCTACGGCGGGTGGTGGAATCCTTATCCCTATTATGCCGCGCCGTACTTCTGGCTGACGGACTATCTGATCTCAGAACAATTGCAGGCAGCGTACGCGGCGCGGGCCGAGGCTAACGCGGATGCCATGGCGGCGGATGCGCAAGCCAGCGCTGGCGACAGCGGTGGAGGCGGAGGTGGAGGTGGAGATGCGGCTCCGGCGCCCGCTTCGGCGGGAGTGGCACTAACGCCCGAAGTCAAGCAGGCAATTGCGGAGGAAGTGAAGGCGCAGTTGGCGGCGCAGGAGGCCCAGGCGGCGACCCAGGGCGGTGCTGCGACTCAGGGTGGTGCGGCGGCTGGTGCAGCGCCCGCGCCAACCAACGCGAGCGACCAAACTCCTCCACCTGCGTTGGATCCAGCACAGCGCACATTTATTGTGGACACTGGTGTTACGGTGGTGGCCAATGGTCAGGAATGTGGCCTCACGTCAGGCGACGTCGTTACGCGCCTGACGGATACTCCGGATCCCACCGACAACACCGTGAATGCCAGCGTCTCAGCGACAAAGAAAGGGGACTGCGCTTCGGGAGCGACCGTGGCCGTCAAAGTGGATGACCTTCAGGAAATGTACAACCACTTCCAGGAGACGCTTACCAACGGCATGGGCGAACTAGCCAAGAAGCAGGGCACGGGTGGTATGCCGAAGGCACCGGACACAGGAACCCAGGCGTCGGCCCTACCGCCTCCTGCGCCGGATACAACCGTGGCGAAGACTCTGCAGGACCAGCAGCAGGCGGCTGACCAGACCGAGGCCCAGGTTAAGCAGGAGACTGCGGCATCGGGTGGCGGCGGCTCGCAATAGGGTAAGACGCGTCACTGAGCACACGGAGCGTCGTCTATCGGCGCTCCGTGTTTTTCCTTTTTTGTTCTTCACGCTTTCATGAAGCCTGGCAAAATTGAGCTTTGAAAGCCGCAGGGAGGGGCTGATGATGTCGAAGAGAATCCACCATCTCATTCCAGTTATCGCAGTCTTGACGGCCACAGTATGTGTGTTGCCGCCGGCCAGGGCACAGGCTCCCACACTGCAAGAGCAACTTGCCGCGCAGTACAAGCTCGTAAAGATGGGATCGGATACCAGCGGATACTCCGTCGTGGATAAGGGCACGCTGCTCGCTATTCAAAAAGGTGGAATCCTCGGCGTTCCATACGGCGATGCCAATGTTCCTGCCACCAAGTACGAAGGCGGCACGGTTAAGGGACCGAGCGGCCTATCGTTGATGGGGCGAAAATCCATCATGGGAAAATTTGGCAAGGAACAGACAACTCATCTTTTTCAGGTGGGCGACAAAGTGTATCCCATGAAGATTGATGTGAACGTCGCCAAAGATGCCGTAACCCTGAGTGTTGTCGCTTGCGACACCTGCAATAAAACCGATCCTCCGACCTACAACAAGGCGCAAGTCCTCTTCCAGTTTCCCAAGGGTACCCTGGCGACGGCGAGCGCCGGTCAAGTGGAAGATGTAATCGGACAATTGCTCGCCATCAGCAGTGACGACGCCCAGCAGGCCGGAGATCAGGGTGCGCAGCAGCAACAACAGGGTGGAGATCAGGGAGGCCAGCCGCCGGCCGCTCAGCAACAACCCGCAGCGCAGGAGCAGCCAGCGGCCGAGCCCCAAACCATCGAAAAGGGACAGACGCCGGATCAAGTAGAGGCTGCGATGGGCAAGCCCGACAAAATCGTGAACCTCGGATCAAAACAGATTTATGTCTACAAGGATCTGAAAGTGACTTTTCTGAACGGCAAAGTTTCCGACGTACAGTAGTAGCCGCCATAGATGGACCGTCAGAAACAGTCCATCTTTGGGCCGTACCATCCCCCCTGCAGCTGCCTCGCCTGAGGCAAGTTAAAATCAGCAACCACAGCAACTTGAGCCAGCGACTTAGTACTTCGGTACCGTCTCTAGTACTTCAGTTACCGCCATTCGAGTGGCTGCCTAAGCGCCCTTCATGCGCTACCACATATTGTGACAACTTCGCAAACAACCACAATATGTAGACTCCTCCCGAAAACGACCCTCTGACCGATTCCAGAAAACCCGCCTAAAACACCGTAAAACGCGGAGATTCGCTTGGACGCGGGGCTTTTTGGGGCTGATATATGCTCGGAACACCGAAAGCCTACCGGACAGGCATGGGTGGCAAGGCTCTTTCGTAAGTAGCGGCGAATTGAAGCGTGGAATAGGTTCTGTTTGACAGGCAAGGAAACATGGCCGACTCACGGGAAGTGATGAACATTCGCCAGGCCTCCCAGTATCTGGGAGTGAGTCCGGACACGCTCTACAAGTACGTCGGGGAACAGATCATTCCCGCCTTCAAACTGGGCAATCGCTGGCGCTTCAAAAAATCGAAGCTCGACCAGTGGATGGAAGAAAAATCGAGCCAGATGGAGTCGGGGAGCCGGCACAAACCGAAGGCGGCATCTAAGGCTGCCGGGTCGTAGTAGTTAAAGGCCGGCGGTACGCCGGCGCTACAAAAGCACGGGAAAAGGCGGGCACACATGTTTGGAATGGGGTCGAAGACGATTGTAGGTCTGGATGTGGGCTCTTCCAGTATCAAGGCAGTGGAGTTGAAGAAGAAAGGCGCGCAGATAGAAGTGGCGCACCTGGGCCTCGAACCGCTGTCCTCAGACATCGTTGTGGATTCGATGATCGTCGACTCGGGTACAGTATCGAGCGCGATCGCAAAGCTATTCGCCGACTGCCTGATCAAAACCAAGTCAGTGGCGACGGCGGTCAGCGGCCACTCGGTGATTGTGAAGAAAATCTCATTGCCATCAATGAGCGATCAGGAACTCGCCGAGACCATCGAGAAGGAAGCGGCGCAGCATATTCCCTTCGATCTTTCGGACGTGAGTCTCGACTACCAGATTCTGTCGGAAGAAGCCGGCAGCCCGCAGATGGACGTGTTGCTGGTGGCCGTCAAGAAGGACAAGATTTTGAACTACACCAACGTACTCTCGATGGCAGGACGCACTCCGGCTATCGTGGACATCGATGCCCTGGCGCTGCAGAACTGCTACGAATACAACTACCAGCCGGCGCCCGGCCAGGTGGTGGCGCTGTTGAACCTGGGCGCCAGCGTAATGAACATTAACATCGTGAAAGGGACTACGCCCCTGTTCCCGCGCGACGTCAGCGTGGGCGGGCACCAGTATACAGACTCCCTCCAGAAGGAACTCGACCTGAACTTTGAGGACGCGGAGAAGCTAAAGTTGGGCGAGAAAGTCGGCACGGTCAGCGAGGACGCGAAAGCGCCGATCCTGCAACAGGTCACAGAGATCATCGTGCTCGAAATTCAGAAGACGTTCGACTTTTTCCGGGCGAGTGCGGCGGGCGAGCACATTGAAAAAATTTATCTGGCCGGCGGATCGGCGAAGGTGCCGGGGTTGATGGAGGCTTTACGGCAGGAGTTTTCGATGCCGGTGGAGTTGCTCAATCCATTCCAGCGCGTAGTGCCGCCAACCGACGGTCCAGGAGCGGAGTTGGTGGAGCAGAATCCGGGCCAGCTCGCCGTCGCCGTGGGCTTGGCTTTGAGGAGCTTTGAATCCCTATGATCAAAATCAATCTGCTCGAAAACTCCAAGGGGAAAAACAAACGCGCCGGAGGCGGTGCCGGACCATCCTTGCCAGCGATGGAAATGGGCGACTTGGGTTCGCCCAAACTGAAAGTCCTGGTCGTGGTGCTCGTCGCCGGGCTGGTGAATTTCGGTTACTGGTACCGGCTGGACCGGCAGGCCAAGTCAATCGCAGCGCAGATGCAGGCTGCAGAGCAAAAAAACCGCGAGCTCAGTGACGTGAAGGCGCGGTATCTGGAGCGCCAGACCCAGGCGAACAACTACAAGCGGCGGGTGGACGTGATCGATCAATTGCGTGCCGGCCAGGCCGGGCCCGTGAACTTGCTGGCCATGCTGGGTGAGACGGTGAATGGAACCGAGGCAATCTGGTTGCGCAAGATGGATGCCACCGGCGCCAGCATAAGTCTCGAAGGCACCGCGCTCAGTTCGGATGCGGTAGCCAACCTGATCGCGAACCTGCAGAAAACCGGATTCTTCAAGACGGTCGAGATGAAAGAGACCTTCCAGGACGATCAGATCAAGGACATGCAGGCGTTCCAGTTCACTCTGACCTGCGAGAAGGGAAAGTCGTAGAGGCAGACCTATGGCAACGAACTTTAACGAATTGTCGGGGCTGAAACAGTGGGGAGTGGTGCTCGCTGGAGCGGTGATGGTGACGGCAGCGCTCTATTACACGGTGTTCAAGGGCCAGAGCGATAAGAACGCCGCAGCGGAACATGCTGTGCAGGACAAGGTTCGCGAGAACAACGAACTCGAGTCTTACCGGCCCAAGTTGAAGGACATGGAACGCCAATTGGCCAACTTGAAACAGCAGCTGGAAATTGAACGGCGCATCGTACCCGACGAAAAACAAGTGGACACGTTCATCGAAAACATGAATGGCGAAGCGCAGAAGGCAGGAGTGGAATTGCGGCGCTATTATGCCCAGCCGGTCAGGGCGCAGGAATACTACACCGAGGTCCCGTTCGACATCGAGCTGGATGGTCCGTATTACTCGATGCTGAACTTCTTTGACCGGGTAGGGAAGCTGGAACGTATCGTGAACGTCAGCGGCTTGATGGTGTCGACGACGAAGAATGCCAGCGATGCCAAGGTGAAGCACCAGTACCAGTATGCGCCGAACGAGAGCGTGGCTGCGACCTTTACCGCAACCACTTTCTACAGTCACGACTTGAATCCGGGACCTGCAGTCAAGCCCGCAGGCGCGAAATAGGAATCGCTTATGAAGCTAACCACAAGCATTTTGGCAGCGGCGATGATGACGGGCGCAGTCTGGGCACAGAATCCGAACATCATCAATAACGTCCAGAGTCAGATGACAGCCGTTCAGCAGAAGCAGACTGACGACTCGAACGCTGCTCTCGGATTATCGAGCGCGCCCACCTCAACTCAGGCAACCAAGCCGGCGGCGGGTGCTCCCGCGTCCGCAGTGAAACCAGCGCCGATGCCAAGCGCGAAGCCAGTTGCGGCAGCCCAGTCAGGCGCCTCGGCGAGTGCGAAGACCGCTACTGCTGCCACGCCGAAAGCAGCAGTGGCAACGGGATCGACCCCGAACAACAAGCTTGAGCGGGTGAACGTCATTCGCCACGCCGACGATATTCAGATCGAGATTCACTCCCGCGACACTGTGATCGCACGGGTGAGCAAACTCAAGTCTCCCGAGCGCCTGCTGGTGGAACTGCCAGCAACGGTGGTAGGGACATCGCAGAGCAAGATTCCAGTCGATAGCGCCGGGGTAAAAGGCGTGCGTATCGCGATGAATGGCAAGATTCCTCCGACTACCAGCGTCGTCGTAGATTTGGATCACACCCTCAGTTATGAGTTGACGCCAGGCCCTTCCGACAAGTTTGTTCTGACGCTGCACACGCAGGCAGTTGCGAAGACCACTCCGCCTGCAGCTCCGGTTACGACTCCCGCTCCTCCGATTCAGATGAAGACAGCCGCAGCCAAGCCGGTTGTGGCGCCACCTACGCCGCCTGCGGCAACTGCAAAGATCGCAAAGCCGGTTGTGGCGCCACCTGCGCCGCCTGTGGCAACTACGAAGGTCGCAAAGCCGGTTGTAGCGTCTCCTGTGGCAGCCACGAAAGCAGTAAAGCAAACAACGGCACCAGCGGCACCGAAGGTTGCGGTAGTGGCAGCCCCAGCGTCGAAGGCAGCCGCTGCCACAGTTGCGGCCAACAAAGGAAACGCCAAGCCTAAGCATGCCGCGGCGACCAAGATTGCGGCCGAAGAAAATTCATCCGCACTTACTCCAGCTGGTGTGGAAGCCGCCAAGGCGGCGCCGAAGCCGGAGGAGAAGAAATGGGCGATGAGCGGCAAGCGCGATCCATTCTTCAGTCCGGTTGTGCAACAGGCTGCTGGTTCCGGTTGCTCGACGGGCAAGAAATGTCTGGAGATCGGACAGATCAATGTTCGGGGCGTGGTGAAGTCGGACGGCGGCTTCATCGCGGTGGTGACCAACAGTATGAACAAGGCTTATTTCCTACACGAGAACGATCCCGTATTCAACGGTTACGTGATGCGAATCACGGGAGACTCCGTTGTGTTCCAGGAGACGGTGCAAGACAAGTTGGGCAAGCCGTTTACGCGCGAAGTCACGAAGCGGATTGTTACGCCGGCAGTCTAGCGGTTGGCGGCAGCGTACCGGGAAAGCCGGAGCGCGAAGAAATTGATTTCAAAGAAGGACGCGCGGGTTAGGCCCGCGGGTCGGGGGAAGCGAAATGCGAAAGCAATTGCTGAGTGTATTCCTAGTGTTGCCGCTGCTGGGGCTGGTAGCTTCAGCCGAGACGCCGGCACCGGCGGCTGGCCAGCGCAACGAACTGCAGCGAGTGAATGTAGTTCGAGGCACAGATGAGATCCGCGTCGAGATCAACGCTCGTGGCGCAGTCACACCGAAGGTGACTGCGGCCGAGACACCGTCGCGTCTGATTGTGGACCTGCCGGCAACCGTTATGGCAACCGGGCAGAGCCACATTCCAGTGGGTAACGCTGGCGTGAAAGGCGTACGCATCGCCATGGACGGCCACCAGCCTCCGACCACTCGTGTGGTGGTCGACCTGGAGCGTGCCTGCCGGTATAAGATGAATGCGTCTCCGGATGGAAAGCTGGTCCTGACGCTTTATGTTGACCAGACCATGCAAGCGGCGAATGCAACCGCAGCGGCCGAGACAACTGCGAAAGCAGACCTGACGAAGCAGGCACCCCTGGCCTTGAGCGCCCCCGCCCAGAAGGCCGATGCAAATCCAGCTTCCTCAAGCGACTTTGTTTTCGTCGAACCTACCTATGCGGCCAAGAAGGCGGATGACGCAGCCGAGCCCGCAGAAAGAGCACAGGATGCGGCAGCGAAGTTTTCCGACAAGACCGCCGCAGAATTGCTGCCCGTGAGCATGAACGCCGCGCAGGCGACGCAAAACACCACTTCCAGCACTGGCATCACGCCTGCGGTCAACCTGGCTGCGGAGCAGAAAGCGCAGGCAGCGCAGCAACCGGCTGCCGTCGGACCCCGGTACACCGGCGAACCGATTTCTGTGAATTTGAAGGATGTGGATCTGAAGGACTTCTTCCGTTTGATCCACGAAATCAGCGGCCTGAACGTGGTGCTCGATCCTAACGTACACGGCACACTCACCATCGTTTTGGATGACGTTCCGTGGGACCAGGCGCTGGACATCGTACTCAAGAACAACGATCTGGCACGCGAGTTGGAGGGCAACGTTCTCCGCATCGCCACCGTCGACACGCTGAAAAAGGAAGCCGATGGACGGCGCGCCCAGGTAGAAGCGGAAGCGCTCGCGGTCGAGAAGATTTCGATTACGCGTTTCCTGAGCTATGCCCACGCCAAAGATGTGATGATTACGGTAAAGAAGTTCCTCTCGGTGCGCGGTGACGTGGTTGCAGACGAACGTACCAACGCGATTATCGTCAACGACATTCCCAAAGTGATCCCTGTGGTGGACCGCCTCCTTACCCAGCTTGATCGCAAGACTCAGGAAGTGGAAATCGAGGCACGGGTGGTGGCCGCCACCCGGCAGTTCGCGCGCGATATCGGCACGCAGTTTGGCTTTGGCTGGGGCGATGGCCATAGCGCGATCGGCGGAAACGCCGGCGCCGGCGCCTCGCCAACCACCGTCACTGGCGGAAGCCCGGGCTATATCACGATCCCGGGTACCGGATCAACCACTGGAAACTCAATTCCGCTGTTCTCCAACCTGGGCTCGACCTCGCCCAGCAGCGGCTTGACCTTCTTGAACGCCAGCAACACGGTGCGCATCGACGCGATCCTCTCCCTGGCTGAGTCACGCGGTTTGCTGAAGGTTCTGTCTCGACCGCGCGTAGTCACGCAGAACAATATTCAGGCACTGGTAAAGCAGGGCGTGCGCGTGCCTATCGTTACGCAGGCACAGTTGGGTGGTCCTCCGACCGTCACTTACGTCGACGCCTTTCTGCGGTTGACCGTTACTCCGCAAATCACTTCGGAGAACACAATCTTCCTGAACGTGGACGTGGAAAATACCACGCCGAACTTCGGTCAGGAAGTGCAGGGCAACCCCGAATTAATCACGCAGCAGGCGACGACGCAGGTGCTGGTAACCGACGGAGGCACAGTCGTAATCGGCGGCGTGATCCAAACCCAGAACTCGAT
Organism: uncultured Acidobacteriota bacterium; assembly: GCA_963717205.1. Lineage (GTDB taxonomy): Bacteria > Acidobacteriota > Terriglobia > Terriglobales > Acidobacteriaceae > Sulfotelmatobacter. The sequence continues at coordinate 290,038 of CAVQVP010000008.1, forward strand.
CAATATCGATCAGGTGCCGTTGCTCGGAAATATCCCGATCCTGGGCAACCTGTTCAAGCACGTTCAAGTTCAGACTTCCAACCAGGAGCTGATCTTCTTCATCACGCCGCGAATCATTCAGACCTAGAGCATCAGACGTAAACAGCGTCAGATCTAGCAGCGCAGTTGAAGATTTAAGAGCCGCCGGACTGACGAACCTGTCAGGCCGGCGGTTTCGGAACAGTACCTAGTACCTAGTACCGATTGTGCGTGGGGTGCTCCGCTGCTTAGGATTGTCTCGATGACGGAGGCCCACCTTCATTTGAGTAACGGGAGAATGAAGGAGTGCCATGCCTCGTACATGCCGAATGCGACCAGGAAGATGAGACAAACCGTGCCTCCAATCTCGCCCGTTGCGATCCGAACGTTCGTCAAAACCTCTAAGAAGCGTTTCATGTTTCACCTGGGACTAACTTCTCTGTTACCCAATTCTTAGTGTGGCAACGCTGGCGCTATGCAAACAGATACTCACCGGACATGTACGCCGGTGTTACCGACGACCACTTTGGATTTAAGCCGTCGCCCACGTACCTCGGTAACTTGTCATTAAATGAATTCTGGGAGTTATCGGACGCTGACGCAAGTGACTTTGGTCCTATCCCCCCAAACTTGTGCTCGGTCTTGGGATCGGCGAAGGGGGCTGGGGATGGCCAACCTTTGCGTGGTGGCGATTCTGACCCCGCAGCCTCTCGGTACTAGGTACTCGGTACTCCCTCCTCCTCCGCCTGTTAAACTCAGCAGGAATGGATTTTCTCGCGCGCCAGAAGAAACTACAGCAGCAACTTGCTCCTTCCCGCCTCGATGCATTGCTAGTCAGCCATCTTCCCAACATCCGATATCTTTGCGGGTTCACCGGTAGCACCGGTTTCCTCCTCGTCGGGGAAGCCGGCAGCGTATTTTTTAGCGACGCCCGCTACACCAGGCAGGCGCACGAGGAGGTAAAGGGTGCGAAAGTAGTGATCTCGCGCAAGGCAGCGTTGACTTCGGTTGGCGAATGGATTGGAACCCGCCGGCAAAAGAAGAGATCGAACGGATGGACGCTCGGAATCGAAGCCGAACATTTAACCGTGGCCGAAAGGAAGCGGCTGGCAGATTTGCTGCCTTCCGGCCTTCGGCTGCGGAATGCGCCTGCACTCGTTGAGCGTGCGCGCATGGTGAAGGATGAGAATGAGCTAGATCTCATTCGGGCGGCTGTGCAGTTGGGAGCCAGTCTGTTCGATCGCGCGCTCGAAGTATTGCGGGCGGGCATAAAAGAAACGGAAGTGGCGGCCGAGATGGAATACGCCGCGCGCCGGGCTGGTGCGGAAGCAATGTCGTTTCCGACGATCATTGCCTCAGGCGCGAGGTCGGCGTTTCCCCACGGCAGGGCCACGCCTCAACCCGTCGCTCCGGGAGGATTCGTGGTCTGCGATTTCGGTGTTATACTCGCTGGTTATTGCTCGGACCAGACCCGCACTGTATGGGTGGGCGCGGCTTCAAACGCGAATGAAAAGGAAACGCGTCGCGCGTACGAATCCGTAAGGGAAGCGCAAGAGGCCGCGATTGCGGCTGTTCGTCCGGGTGTAAGCTTCGCGGAGGTCGATGCGGCAGCCCGCAAGGTATTGCGGAAAGCTGGGGTGGGGCGGTATTTTACACATTCGACCGGGCACGGCGTAGGTCTTGAGATTCACGAACTGCCCAGAATCGCTGCCGGACAGAAGGAAACGCTGGAACCCGGAATGGTAATCACCATCGAGCCGGGAATTTACTTCCCCGGAAAATGGGGCGTGAGAATCGAGGACATGGTAGCCGTCAACGAAAACGGCTGTGAAGTGTTGACTCCGACCCGTAAGGATTTCTTGGCAGTTTAGTCTTCTTAAAGGTGTTTTAAAAGCGGGTTTCGGGCAGGACACGTTTTGGTGAGTCTGCCCTGAGCGGAGCCGAAAGGTGCCACCTCGGAGCCCGAATATTGCGGCTTTACAGTTTGCTGAAAAGGAACCAAGCTGATAACTTCAGCAATTCTCGCAAACGAAGAATCAGCAACTTACAGGTCGTTGCTGAACCAGGTTTGCTACTGAAATCGAGTTTTTCAGCAAACTGTTTAGCCGCTGAGGGACGCCCCTCAAACCATGAAGTCTCCGCCTCGGTTCTGCCGGCGGGCGGCAAGCGGTCCCACCATATTCGAATGAATCAAAAAGAGCTGAAAGAACTCATCGAGTTCTTAATCGAAAAAGACATTGCCGAATTTGAGTTGGAGCGCGGCGACGTCAAGGTAAAGATCAAGCGGGCTGGTGAGCACACCGTCGTGCATACGCACACGGAAATGCCTTACGTGGCCGCATCCGTCCAGGAATCGAGGCAGGCTTCTACCGTGCCTCCCGCTCCAGCGCCGCCTTCGGCTGCCGCGCTTCAACCGGCGCCGGAAGAGAACCTCCACATCGTGAAGTCTCCCATCGTAGGCACTTTGTACGAGGCGCCGTCGCCCGGCGCGCCGCCATTCGTGAAGGTCGGGGACGTGGTGGAGGTTGGCCAGGTATTGTGCATCGTCGAAGCCATGAAACTGTTGAACGAGATTGAATCGGATGTAGCCGGCGAGATCGTAAAGAAGATGGGAAGCAACGGCCAGCCAATTGAATATGGGCAGGAGTTGTTCGCCATCCGGGCGAAATGAGCCCCGCAGTTCCTTTGGAGCCGGTCCAAGCCGCGCTGTATGTATGGCCATTTCAAGCTGACAGGAACAGTTTCCAACCCACGATGTCCGCAAAGAACGGCAAGCTGAGAGCCGACGGCTGAGAGCTGAAAGCTGATTCATGTTTAAGAAAATCCTGATTGCGAATCGCGGAGAAATCGCCCTGCGCGTCATCTGCGCGTGCAAAGAACTGGGCATCCGCACGGTTGCCATTTACAGCGAGGCCGACCGCCATTCCTTGCCGGTCCGCTTTGCCGACGAGGCCATCTGCATTGGGCCGCCGCAACTAGCCCTCAGTTATCTGAACATCCCGGCCGTGATCAGCGCGGCCGAAATCGCGAATGTGGATGCCGTACATCCCGGCTACGGATTGCTCGCAGAGAATGCCAACTTTGCCGAAGTGTGCGAGATCAGCGGGATCAAATTCATCGGGCCGCGCCCTGAAGTGACGCGGCTGATGGGAGAAAAAGAAAAAGCCCGTGCTGCAATGAAGCGGGCGGGCGTGCCGATTCTGCCAGGATCGGATGGAATCATCGCCTCGGAAAATGAAGCCGTGGAATGGGCGCGACAGGTGGGCTTTCCAGTGATCGTGAAAGCATCCGCTGGCGGCGGCGGACGCGGCATGCGCATTGTGCGCAGCGAAGAGGAACTGCCGGCATTGTTCAAGGCTGCGCAATCCGAGGCTGCGGGAGCCTTCGGCAATGGCGATCTCTACATGGAAAAGTACGTTGAGCACCCGCGCCATATTGAGTTTCAGGTGCTGGCTGACGAGCACGGCAATGTGGTGAGCCTGGGAGAACGTGAGTGTTCAATTCAGCGGCGTCATCAGAAGCTGCTCGAGGAGTCTCCTTCCACCCAGGTTTCGCCGGAGTTGCGCGATCAGATTGGCGCCGTTTTGTGCACGTCGCTGGCGGAAATCGGTTACACGAACGCAGGGACAATCGAGTTCCTGATGGACCAGGATCGCCGGTTGCATTTCATCGAAATGAACACGCGCATCCAGGTGGAGCATCCGGTCACGGAGATGGTCACGGACGTTGATCTGGTGAAGAGCCAGATCATGATCGCTGCCGGCGCGCATATGAGCGAAGTGCTGCAAGGCCCGATCGTGTATCGCGGGCATGCCATCGAGTGCCGCATTAACGCGGAGCATCCTGAAAAGTTCACCCCATCGGCGGGTAAGATTACAGCGTTCAATCCGCCCGGAGGGACAGGGGTCCGCGTGGATACCGCGGCATACGCGGAAGGCGTGATTCCGCCGTATTACGACTCCCTGATCGCCAAGTTGATTGTGCGCGGCAAGGACCGTGCCGAGGCTATCTCGCGGATGAGCCGGGCGCTGGAGATGTTTATCGTCGAAGGAGTGTACACAACGATTCCACTCCATCGAAAGATTCTCGCCGATCCGGAGTTCCGCGCGGGCGAGTTCGATACAGGATTTATCGAGCGATTTCTGGCGGCGGGTAAAAAGGATTCCGCGGCGTGACCTCGATTCCACGCCTCTACGCCATTGTGGACGCGACAACCGCAACAACGGAAGAGGTAGCTGTTTTCGCAGAGCAGCTCGTTGCCGGCGGCAGCACGCTGCTGCAGTATCGCAATAAGGGTGGAAGACCGCGACTGATGCTGGAACAGGCGCGGGAACTGAGACGGCGCGTCGGCGGGGCGGTCAAGCTCGTTATGAACGATCGCGCAGACCTGGCGCTGCTCGCAAAGTTCGATGGTGTTCATGTCGGGCAAGATGACCTATCGCCGGAGTCCGTTCGAGCCATCATCGGAGCCGAGCTCTGGCTCGGTGTTTCGACGCACAATCCCGAACAACTGCAGGAAGCTGATCGAACCTCAGCCGACTACGTGGCCATAGGTCCCGTATTTTCAACTACCAGCAAAGACCGGCCTGATCCAGTTGTGGGACTCGAAGGCGTGCGCCGGGCGCGGCAATTGACCCGAAAGCCCCTCGTTGCCATAGGCGGAATCACGCGTGCCAACGCCGCCGTAGTGATCGAGGCAGGGGCCGATTCCGTAGCAGTGATATCCGATCTGTTACTGGATCCCCGCAAATCAGCAGAGGAATTTTTCCGTATCTTGAGGTAAAGTCAGTTTGACCTTGGGTTCGGCTCGCCAAGATGACCTCAGGGGCTAAAGCCCCCGATAATTGGCGAGCGTTTACGGCACGGCTGAAGCCATGCCCTTCCCGTTCCACTCCAAGGCGAAATGTGTGGTGGTGCAGGAGGCCTACTGAGCACACCGACGACGCAACCGGTTGCGGGCAGCGACTGGGAAATTCATAGCCATCAAGATCAGGAACTGATCAAAGGCCTGGGCCTGACCAGCGCAACCATGCTGGTCATGGGCTCGATGATCGGATCGGGCATCTTTATTGTTTCGGCAGAGATTGCTCGGGAAGTCGATTCACCCGCGCTCCTGATTGGTGCGTGGGCGGTAGCTGGATTCATGACCATCGTCGCCGCGCTCAGTTACGGCGAGCTCGCGGCCATGATGCCGCGTGCCGGCGGCCAGTACGTTTACCTCCGCGAAGCGCTCGGGCCTTTATGTGGCTTCCTTTACGGCTGGACGCTCTTCCTGGTAATTCAAACCGGAACGATTGCGGCTGTTGGCGTGGCTTTCGGCAAGTTCCTCGGAGTTTTCTTTCCGGCGGTTTCATCCTCTCACTGGATTCTGCATCTCTGGAAAGTTCCCCCGATTCCTCTCGGTCCCATGGTTCTGGGCAACATGGACGTAGGCATCAACACGCAGAACCTGGTCGCCATGCTGCTGGTGATCTTCCTCTCTGTGGTTAATATCTTCGGTTTGAAAACTGGGGCGCTCATTCAGAATGTATTCACCACGGCCAAAGTCTCGGCACTCTTGGGGTTGGCATTGTTCGGATTAGCCCTGGGACGAAATGCCCAGGCGCTGGCGGCGAACTTCATGGGGAATTTTTGGCACAATGCTGGACTCAGTGCGCACCATGCTGTGCAAGTCGGAGTTGGTGGTCCGGTTGTGATGGTTGGCACGTTTACGATTCTGGCCGTGGCGCAAGTGGGCTCGCTGTTTTCCGCCGACGCGTGGAACAATGTAACCTTCACCGCCGGCGAAGTAAAGAATCCCAGCCGCAATCTGCCTCTGTCGCTGGCTCTGGGCACAGGTGTAGTGATCGCCCTCTACATTGCCTGCAACTTCATTTATCTGATGGCTCTGCCTCTTGACGGAACGGCGGGAGCAGCAACGATTCTGGGGCGTGGAATCAAGTATGCCGCCGAAGAGCGTGTGGGTACTGCCGTAATGACCCAGATGTTCGGCGCGGTTGGCGGGCTGCTTATGGCAGCGGCCATTTTGATTTCCAGCTTTGGCTGCAACAACGGCCTGATTCTCTCCGGTGCGCGCGTCTATTACGCCATGGCCAAGGATGGTCTGTTCTTCCGCAGCGTTGCCAAACTGCATCCTACCTATAAAACGCCGGCGGTTTCGCTGATGGTGCAGATGGTCTGGGCATGCTTGCTCTGCATCTCCGGCAGTTATGGACAACTTCTGGATTACATCATTTTCGCGGTGCTGGTGTTTTACATTTTGACGATTGTGGGATTGTTTGTGCTGAGGCGGACGCACCCGGACGCCCCGCGGCCCTACCGTGCCATCGGCTATCCGGTGCTGCCAGCGATTTATATTGTGATGGCCTTGTTCATTGATATCGTACTATTGCGCTACAAGCCGCAATACACGTGGCCGGGACTGATTGTGGTGCTGCTTGGCATCCCGGTATATTACGCGTGGTCGCGGAGCGCAAGCCCGAACGCGAGGGGAGGACCGCCTGATGCCTAGCGTAATTGTTAAGGGAGAAACCAAACGAATGGCGAATCTGTTCGCAACCAAGCCGCTGAACCTGCTCATGGAAGAGGCCCGCGAGACGGGCGAACACAGCCTCAAGCGCACGTTGGGAGTGTTTCAGCTCACAGCGCTGGGTGTCGGCGCGATTATCGGAGCAGGCATTTTTGTAATGGTGGGACTGGGCGCGCAGTATGCCGGTCCGGGACTCACGCTGTCGTTCGTTCTCTCGGGCTTGGGGTGTGCGTTCGCTGGATTGTGCTATGCCGAGTTTGCGGCCATGATTCCGCTGGCCGGCAGTGCATACACCTATGCTTACGCCACACTGGGGGAGTTGCTGGCCTGGATCATCGGATGGGACCTCACGCTCGAATATGCCATGGGAGCCAGTGCTGTATCTTCGGGCTGGTCGAATCACTTCATCGAACTGCTGAAAATCTTTCACATCAAGATGCCGCTATGGCTGGCCTACGACCACTGGACGGCCTTGAAGACTGCCGAGAACATGGTGGCGCGGCAGATGGCGCAGGCGGCGGATTCCTCCCTGGCGCCGGGCACGCAAACTTTTCTCGATCGAGTCAGTGCGATTGTGAGCGCGCAGTCCCCGGAATTGCTGCAGCGCTCGCATGACCTGCTGGGAGCGCCGCACCTGTTTGGCATGGAGATCGGCCTAAATCTTCCGGCCTTCATTATCGCGCTCATCATCACCGCAATTCTCGTGGTCGGGATCAAAGAGAGCGCGCGTTTTAATACTGGGATCGTGGTCATTAAGGTTTCGGTTGTCCTGTTCGTAATTGCTTTGGGCTCTCGCTACATCAATACCAGCAACTGGGGCACGGACTGGCATTCGTACGCACCCAACGGCCTTGCCGGAATTGGAGCGGGCGCGGCCTACATATTCTTTGCCTACATCGGCTTCGATGCGGTGTCGACCACGGCGCAGGAGGCCAAGAATCCGCAGCGGGATTTGCCCATTGGAATGATTGCCTCGCTGGCGATATGCACGGTCTTGTATATTGCCGTGGCCGGAGTGCTGACCGGGATGGTGCACTGGCAACAAATCAACATCGAGGCGCCGGTCGCGGTTGCATTCTTGGACCGGGGGCTCACCACAGCGGCGAACATCATTACTCTGGGAGCGCTGGCCGGACTGACCAGCGTGATGCTGGTGATGTTACTCGGCCAAACGCGAGTGCTCTACTCGATGGCGAGTGACGGCCTGCTGCCCAAGAAGTTCTTCGCGGATGTTCATCCCAAGTTCCGGACGCCGTGGAAGAACACAATTCTCGTGGGCCTGCTGGCGGCGATTGTGGGCAGCCTGACTCCGATCGACGATATTGGAAGGATGGTGAACATCGGCACGCTGCTGGCCTTTGTGATTGTGTCGATCTCGGTGATGGTGTTGCGCTATACCAATCCCAGCCAGCCGCGGCCCTTCCGGACGCCGTGGGTGCCGCTGATTCCAATTCTGGGCGTGGTGGCCAACGGATACATGATGCTCAAGCTCGGAATGTGGAACTGGATTCGACTGGTGGCGTGGCTTGGGATTGGACTCGTGGTGTATTTCACTTACAGCGTGAAGCACAGCCGGGTGCAGGCTTTGCAGAAAGGCAGTGGCCAGTGATCGTTGGTAAATGATTAGTGGCTAGTGGCACAGTTAACTTCGAAGGGCTCTCCGCGGCGCGGTGGGCCTTTTTGTTTTATAGTCGGAAGAAAGTGGCCAGTGGCCAGCAAGAGCGACCGAATCACGCAACTGTTGTACCGGCCACTGGTCACCGAACACTGGCCACTGTTTCTATGAAGATCGTCACAGCAGCAGAAATGCGGGCCATTGACCGCGCCACCAGCGAGCGCTTCGGCGTTCCTTCGCTCAGTCTCATGGAAAACGCGGGCACGGCAGTGGCGGACTATGTGCTCTCACATCACGCTGCCGCCGAACGCATCGTGGTTTTCTGCGGCAAGGGGAATAATGGTGGCGACGGATTTGTCGCCGCGAGGCGATTGTATGAGCAGGGGAAAAAAGTTCAGACGATTCTGCTGGCCGATCCCGCAGACCTGCGAGGCGATGCATCGATCATGTTTAGTAAGTTGCCGCAAACCCCCATTGCAATTCAATCCGCCGAGGAGTTCGACAATGAGCGCGTGCGGCTCGCCCTGCAGGCGGATATGTATCTGGATGCGATTCTTGGCACCGGCTTCAAGCCGCCGGTCAGTGGACTCTATGCGGAAGCCATTGCAATGATGAGTGACAGCCAGGTTCCCGTGATTGCTGTGGACATTCCTTCCGGCGCGGATGCGGATGCGATGGGACCGCAAGCCGGGACGGTTGCTCGCGCAGACGCTATCGTTACTTTCACGTTGCCGCGTCCGGCACACGTGTTCGGGGCGCTGACGAATGGGCCGACCGTAGTTGCCAATATCGGTTCCCCGGACGAAGCAATCGTTTCCGGTCTGCAACAAAATGTGATTACCGCGCGCGATATTGCTCCGCTGATCGGACCCCGTCCCCCCGACTCCAACAAAGGCAGCTTCGGCCACGTTTTGGTGGTCGGAGGATCGCTGGGGAAATCAGGAGCCGCCGCGATGGCTGGGATGGCTGCACTGCGAGCGGGCGCAGGGCTCTCGACGGTAGCGACGCCCAAGTCTGTGCTCGGAACCGTCGCGGGATTCCATCCGGAGTTAATGACCGAGCCTTTGCCGGAGACGGACGCGGGCACGATCTCGACCAGCGCATTCGATCAAATCGAGGGGCTTGCGAAAAGCAAGAGCGTGCTCGCGATCGGGCCGGGGATTTCGCGTGATCCGCAAACTGCGGAGTTAGTGCGAAACTTGATTGCCAAACTCAAAGTTTCGACCGTTCTCGATGCCGACGGCCTGAATGCGTTTGAAGGCCGCGCCGATGATTTAAACGGCAAGGGTCGCACGCTGGTGATTACCCCTCATCCTGGAGAAATGGCGCGGCTGGTGGGAGGCACGATCGCCGGTGTGCAGAACGATCGATTGGCTGTGGCGCGCAAGTTCGCCCGCGAGCATGAATTGATTGTCGTGCTCAAAGGACATCGCACGCTGGTTGTGAAGCCGGACGGCGAAGCCTGGGTTAATACTACGGGCAATCCTGGCATGGCTACGGGCGGTACGGGGGATATTCTTACGGGTCTGGTTGCGGGTATGATCGCGCAGCATCCGAAGGATGCCTTCATGGCCGTGCTCGCTGCAGTGCACCTGCATGGACTTGCCGGCGACGTAATGCGCGAAAGCGTCGGCGAACACTCGCTGGTCGCAACCGACCTTCTCGCGGGATTGCCCGAAGCATTCCGGCGCACGCAGCAGGCTGCGCTGAATAAGTTAGCCTGCTGGTGAGTGATCCGTATCTTGATGAATACTCAACTCGGTCTGACGGCCGACTGGTTTTTCTTTAACTCCCACAGAACATCAAGATTGTCGACGACAACGTCTTGGGTAGAAACCGGGGACAGTAGAAAATCGGTGAAATGGCTACGGCTGCAATCGAAGCTGGAGACTCGGACGTAGCTAACGGGAGTAATCCAGTACGGTTGATAGTTAAGAGCCTCTACAATTTTGCAGGTTCGCTGGTTGCGGTGAAGCCGGGGAAGAACTTCGCAGACTATAAAGGGCCGGTCTCGCCTGATAGTTTGCTGCATCCCATCAAGCACATCTGCCTCAAAGTCCTCCACATCGATCTTGATCAGATCCACGCGCGTCGGGTTGCGGCTTTCATATTCGTCGAAGCTCACGGCTTCAACTTGCAGCGGTGCTGAGCCGCTTCTGTGTTGCCAACTGTCGCTGACGAGCGTGCCGGTGGCTTCGGGGTCGAGGGTATCAGACTCCGGCAAGAAGAGCGTGGCTTTCCCATTCTTATTGGAGAGAGCCAAATTCTCGCAACGGACACGGTTCCCCACGTGATTGAGACGCACATTTCTCTCGAGACCTGAGAATATCGCCGGGACTGGCTCGAAGGCAACGACCTGAAGATTTGGATTCCACAGTGCGCCGAGAATCGAGTAAAGTCCGCAGTTTGCCCCCACATCAACGAAGGTAGAAGCGCGCTCAAACAGGAATCTCAGGGTTCGCGAAGTCTCGGGCTCGTGCCCATCCAGTCCATGCCAAAAAAGCAGGGAGGCGATTCCGATCCCAGAGTCCCGGTCGATAGATAGGTTCTTGCCGTTAGGCAGACGAATGGTTACTCCATTTTTTCGCACCTTCTTCTGTAGGCCCCGGGCCGCTTGGGAGGAAACGACTTGAAGTGGCTTCAACGAATGGGCGAGCAATGAGCTTAAATAGTAATTATCGCGCCAACGCTTCAGCAATTTCTTGAGGCCATCGGCCATTTTAATCTCGCCTCCCGAATCTTCGCTCCCGTCCTGTGACAGAAGTGTTGTTCCCGTAACCCTGTTCTGAGAAATCCAAAGGTTAGCAGAGCGCCTGGCGTTTTGGGGAACGAACTACTGGAGCTGCGGTAAGTCAGCCAATGAGTCCTGTTTAACCGTCCTGTGGGACATTATCTTGTCAGTCAATGCTTGCTTATGTCCATGGCGCAGCAGAAGTTAGCCGTCCCAAAACCCTTGTCTGGCGCTGGAATTCGGACATCTGCTTCCGTAATCTATTACCGCCCAGGAGGCCATGCGATATTGCGCAAGTTATGACCCACTTCCCCCAACCGCACCCATCGCGGCGCGCGGCCCGGGTCCAGCTAGGCGCATCTGTCCTGGCGGCGATCCGTTTAGAGGATGGCCGGCGCACAAAAGCCAAACTTCACTCCATTTCAGCAACCGGCGGACTGCTGCAAGTGCCGCGTTCACTCGGGCAGGGCGCCTTCGTCGAACTCGCGTTTCAGACCCAATCGGGCCCCGTGCGCGGCATGGCCGAGATGCTGACTCCGATGCGCAAGAACACGAATGGCGTGCTTCAACCTTTCCGCTTCGTGGCGCTCGACGATGATGATAACCGCCGCCTGCGGACTTCACTGGACCATGTGGTGGACCGAAGTTGGCTAGGCAAATCGTCGGTGTTGAACGTGCCGCGGACGATCTAAACCGTTGCGGGAAAGCTCAATTCTCGTACTTTATTTCGGGTGGCGCACACACTTCAGCGCTGCGATCGCCAGCCTCTTTTTCATCACTGGCTTTAGCCTCTGCGGGCTGCGGCCCTCTCTCGCTATACTGGTCATGTTTTTCCCTCCATGGATGCGACCAGTCGAACGATGACGCGAGAGATCACCACACACTCTGCTGAAGAGACAATCGCCTTCGGCCGGACACTTACGGAGTTGCTGGCTCCTCCAAAGATCGTTCTCCTGCGAGGCGACCTCGGAGCCGGGAAAACCACGCTGGTCAAAGGAATCGCCGCGGGATTCGGAGCAGCCGAAGAAGAAGACGTCACCAGCCCCACCTTTACGCTGGTGCACGAGTATCGCGGACCGCGCGCCAATCTTTATCACATCGATCTCTACCGCATCGACACTCCTCACGAACTGCAAACGCTAGGACTGGATGATCTGCGCTCCGACAACAGCGTTCTGCTGATTGAGTGGGGAGAGAAATTTCCGCGCTTCGTTCGCGAGCGGGATGTGGAGATTTCTCTGGAGCGCGAAGGGGAGAACGGGCGACGGATCAGGATTGCTGCCTAGCGGCTCACTTCTTCGTTTGCAGCCTCGGGATGGTTAGTGCTAACGCCTGTTAAGGACAGTTATGATTACGCCAGTTAGATGAAGCTACCCTTTGGATCGAGCGTCCCAACAGCAGGCGTAGAGTCTCGTGCCTTCAATGATCTACTTCGTGATCTGGAACGACAGATTGCTCACTAGCGTGCCCAACGGGGTGGTTACTTTGATCTCTCCCGAAGTCGCCTTGGACGGCACTGTGGCCCTGATCTCGGTCCTCGAAACGACGCTGAATGTAGCCTCAACACCGTTGAAACTGACGGCTGTCGCGCCGCTCAGGTCCGTTCCCAGCAGGGTGACCTTCGTCCCGACCGCTCCTGAACCCGGAATGGCCTGCGCAAAGGAATGAAGGCCCATCGATAACTTGAACGCGGTGCCACAGCAGATCCCGCCGCCCACGGCCGTTCCGTAGAAGTTCCCGTCCGTGGCCTGAAAGAGACCGCCCGCGGGAGACGATCCATCAGTGCAGTTCGTCCCCACCTGACAAAAGTTGTGCAAAACGGTAAATACTCCCCGCGTGGTGATCTTGAAAATTGTCCCGTGGCTGTGGGTGCCACCGTTGTAAGTAGTTCCGTAGAGATTTCCATCGGTCGCTTGAATCAACGCGCCCATCGGGAAGGCTCCGTCGGTGCAGTTCGTCTTCCGGCAGAAGTTGTAAAGGGTCGTCAGCGTTCCGGCGGGAGTGACCTTAAAGACCGTGCCATTTCCGTTGCCACCTCCATCGTTCTGATTTCCACCACTGGGCGTAAGTCCATAAAAGTTGCCGTCCGCTCCCTGCACAACGCTTACGGGCTCACTGCCGTCGGCACAATTCGTCTTTGCGCAGAAGCTGTAAAGGGTCTTTAGTGTACCTGTGGGAGTGAGTTTGAACACCGTGCCGCCGACCCCATGGCTCCCCCCGCCCTCGGTCGTGCCGTAGAGATTGCCATCCTGCCCCAGCATGATCCATTGCGGATAGAATCCATCGGTGCAGTTGGTTTGCGCGCAGAAACTATAGACAGTCGTGACCCCGCCGCCTGGAGTTAACTTGAAAACCAGACCAACTGAATTCGCTCCACCAAAGGTTGTCACGCCGTAGAAGTTGCCGCCCCTCCCCTGCACCATGGCCGAGGGATCTCCGCCATCCGAGTAGTTAAAGCTATTTAGCGTTTTGAAGACGCCCAAGTCCGATATGCTGAACGCAGTACCATTAAAGAAACTGCCTCCCCCATTGGTCGTTCCATATAAAATGCCGTCGGCATCTAGCACGAGCGCAGCTATAGATTCTTCGCCGTCGGGGCAGTTCGCTTCCAGACAAAAGTCATGGATCACGGTCAGCGTGCCTGAGGGGGTAAGTTTCACAACCGTACCGCCCTCACCGGTCCCGCCGCCTGGAGTCGTTGTATAAAAGTTCCCATCGACGCCTTGCACGAAGGTGACCTGGGGACCCTGGCCATCGGTAAAAAAAAAGTTTGCGAGCGAGGTAAATGTCTGCGCCTGCGACGTTCCGGCCAAAATGCTGAATAGGCAACACACGACAGCTGCGATGTAGCGTGTTTTTCTCAGAGAATCCGGGGAGGGGACAACCAGGGCTTTACTCGACTGCATAATGCTACCTCTTCTTTTTTAAAGGCATAGCAGACGTAGCGATTTTAGCCTAGAAATGCGATTTAGAATGCCATTTATCTGTGGCCGTTGCCCTATCGACGTTGCATGGATCGTGAGGAAGACAAGCGGAAACATGCTCGATACGGCAGACGTAGCATGCTTTCTCTCTTGAAATGGCGATCTTTCGCCAATTGCTCTCACCGTTCTCGACATTGACCGCTCTTTCCGCGTAGTTGGCCCGTTTGCAAAACGAATCTTGTCTGGTCAGGAAGGTCGAGACAGCCTCACCCTCAACGCCCGTATCGCCCCATGAGTTCCGCTTCGCCGAGGATATGGCCTTTCATCGCACGTTCGAGGTCCGGTTTCGTAGCTCCAGCGCTTAGATTGATCTTTGTGTCGAGCGCATAGAGCTTGAAATAATAACGGTGCGGCTTGCCCACCGGAGGACATGGACCTCCATAGCCGATCTTGCGAAAATCGTTATGTCCCTGCAGCGCTCCGCTGGCAAGCTGTTCTTGCTTTTCCACGCCCTCCGGCAGCTCTTTCGTGTTGGCAGGAAGGTTGTATAACACCCAATGCACCCAAGTCCCCACTGGCGCATCGGGATCGTCCATGATGAGTGCAAAGCTCTGAGTCCCTCTTGGCGCACCCTTCCAACTCAGTTGCGGGGACACCTCAGGCCCGTCGCAGGTGAACTTCTTCGGAATCATTTCGCCGCTGGAAAAGGCGGAGGTCGAAATTTGGAAAGACATAGTCCCTCCCATGGCTTGACCGATCGAGGGAATGGGAATCTCGCGCGCGCAGACAGCGGGTGCGCTCCATTCGCGCACCATCGAGAGTAGGATGGCGGGGGCGAAAAGGGCGAACATGAGGCGGTTCGTTGGCACGATTCGATTATCCCATGGCCGATCACGTTAAGGCCGTGCGTTTCGAGGATGAATATCCCAGCGGCGAAGGAGCGCAGGTCCCTCCAAGCGCTGCGAATGGCCTCCTGGTCATTACCTTAGTTATGCACCTCGAGCTTTGGAGCGTTCACGCAATAGCTACACGTAACTCTTGCGAAGCGGGTCAAACACGTGTGGGTGTCGATGAACTTGGAACAGATCGAGGATCGCGTCGAATCCCTTTTCCAACTTCAAATTGCACTCAGCCGTCGTCAATGGGACGACCCAGAGAAAGTGAACCGGGTCACCGCCCAATTTCAGCTCCGATGGTAAGGTTTGATCTTTCTTGACAATCGGGGGCATGAATAGCAAGGTGTCCAACTCTTTGCTTCCCCAAAATGGCGCTGGAGGATTTCCGTTCGGCATGGTATGGCCAAGGCCCAGCCACGATTTGCTGTCGTGAGGAAAGTGTGCCACCCACCGAAGAGTGTCAATATATTCGTCGCGCGGTTCAGAACAGTAGAAGATGAGCTCCACACGACGGGGCGCGTCTTTGGCGCCGCGCGGCATGGTCATTTCGACATCGCTCATCCCGCCGGTGACCAGCGCGTAAACGATCTCGTCTCCTTGACATCGTTGAAAGGTATAGACATCGATATGGGGAATCAGGGGTCGCACTTCATGGGAGACGCTGAGAGCCTTCCCAAACAAACGCTGGTACACGCTTTCGCGAGTCTGCCGGAACTCGCTGGCCCCCTCTGTAATGCCGGCCTTGGTTTCGACTGCATCGTGACGAATGATCAATGACCCGTCGGGCGCCTTCTTTTTACTGAACCATGAGTTCATGAGCGGCTCCCTCAAAACCCCATGATGTTGTACCCGCAATCCACGTAAATCACTTCGCCGGTGGTGCCACTGCTGGCATCGGAGGCGAGAAAAACTCCGGTTGATCCAACTTCCTCGACTTCTACGCGACGGCCCAGCGGAGCGCGCTCCTCATGGCCTTTAAGCATGTCACCGAAGCCGGCGATGCCGCGGGCAGCGAGAGTTTTGATCGGTCCCGCAGAGATCGCGTTCACGCGGATTTTCTTCTTCCCTAACTCGTATGCCAAATAGCGCACGCTGCATTCGAGTCCAGCCTTTGCGACGGCCATCACGTTGTAGCGCGGTACCACTTTCTCCGACGCGTAATAGGTCATCGTGATAATCGATCCACCATCTTCCATCAGGGGTGCGGCGGCCCGCGCGACTGCAACCAGCGAGTACACGCTCACATCCATCGCGATGCGGAAGCCTTCGCGCGTGGTGTTGAGGAATTCTCCTTTCAGCTCGTCGGCGGGAGCGTAGGCGACCGAATGCACCAGCGTGTGCAGTTTGCCATAGCGCTCTTTGAGCGTGACGAATAACCGCTCGATTTCGTCGTCTTTGCTTACATCGCACATGTACGCTTCGGCGCCCGGCAGTGAAAGGATGAGGTCTTTAGCTTCCTGTTCTAGCCGCTCGTTCTGATAAGTGACGGCCAACTTCATACCCGCGGCGTGCAGTCCCTGGGCGATGGACCAGGCAATCGAGCGCTTATTGGCGACTCCAAAGACGACGGCGTTACGACCCTGCAGGTCAGCAAACATGAGTGCTCCTTGGAATGGGAAAGGATAACAGGTGAGAAGAAAAGTCAGAAGGCAGAAGCCAAAATGCGGAAGTCAGAACGCAGAAGCCAAAGTAAAGAGAGTTCGTTCATCGAGCCTGCAGAAACTGAAGCACTGGCGTCCACCATTCCTCGGTCGGCTTCTGGTAGAGCGCGTTGTGTGCGAACCCGTGGAGGACCGCAAGGCGCTTGGGTTCCGACGCTGCCTCGAAGATGCGCTGTCCCATCGCCGGAGGGTTTACCGTGTCGGCATCGCTGTATGCGATCTGTAACGGGACCTTAAGGCGCTTGACATTCTCAACGTTGTCCCATACGTCTGGGATGGCGTAGAGCAAAAAGATCGAAGTGCCGCGCTTTCGGCCCGCATCCCTCAGGGATGAAAAAGCGTTGGCCACCACCACGCAAGAAGGAGGGGGGATAAAACGGGGAAGCGATTCGAGCATTGGTCCGTTGCCCAGGGAATGACCGAGCACGCAGAGGCGCTCGCCGGGAAATTGAGCGGCGAAGGTGGCGTAGGCGGGAATCCCGTCCTCGTTAACACGTTCTATCGTTCCGGGACGCGAACTCTCTCCGTGGCCGGAGTAGTCGAATATGACCGAGGAGATACAGTGGTCATAGAGAAACTTTTGCCCGGGAACCCATTCGGAAATGGTTTCCATCACGCCGTGAAAAATCAATACCGCAACGCGGGGCTGACAGGTGGCTGGGGCGCGCACAAGGTAGGAATCAAGGATGCGCCGCCCGCTGGGAATCTTTAGCCGTTCAAAGGCAAGCCCTACCGTGGCGGGCGTCTCCGGCCCGTTCGGACCCGTGTTCAGGAATTGCTTGGACAGAAAATGCATGATCACTGGCCGGGTGATAGCGATGGCAACCAGCAAGCACAGTACTCCCGCGGCGAACTTAGCCAGTCGCCTCATAAACGATTTCCTTGACCATACGCCGGGCCTTCTCGCAGCTTTGCCTTATGGTTATCCCGCCGGAACGACGTCGCAGCTTGCCACGTCTACCGGCCAACTGGCGGCCACAAACGACAACCCGTACACGCAGGCCAGAATCGCAAAAGCCGCCACCAGGCTGACCTTGTGTGCCACGGCTCCAACGGTAAGCGCGAGCACGAGTTGAAGAAAAGTTCCAAAGAAATAGAAGGTATTTTGCACTCTTCCCATCAGGTGCGGCGGGACCATCTCCATCAGGCTGGTGTTCATGGCGATTCCGCCCACGCCCCGCGCCGATCCCATTACTGCATAGAGAACTATTGCGGCAACGAGCCAGTGCGATACCGGCGCGCAAACCACGGTCGCCGCTATGATTGCCATGGAGAACGCGACGGAACGGCGTCCGCCCAGGCTCGCGATTACTACGGGAGCATACAACGCGCTGAGAAACGCACCGGTGCCCCACCCGGCGTTGAGCCACCCGTAGCCCACTGCGCCGGCGTGGAAGACACGCTCGCTAAGTGACGGAGTGACCACCACTCCGGTAACCATGGCGCCCAGAAACAATGCCCAACTGATGCCTAGGAGCACGACCGCGCGACGGTCGCGTAGAAAGTGCAACCCCTCGCGCAACTCGCGCCAGAAGCGCTGGAGTTGCGTTTCTGCGGCGATGATGTCGGCACGCAACTCCGCTGGGCGCAGCACCACGTGACGTCCCTTGCGCACCGCGAAGTAGCACAGGAACGAAACCACGTAGGTAGAGACGTCGATCAAAAGCACGCCGCCGAGGCCAATGTGGTTGTACATAAAGCCAACGATCGACCCAGCGATAAGCCATCCTCCCTGTACCCCAGCCAAAAGAAAGGTGTTCGACTGCACGAATTGGCCTTCGGGCGTCAGTTCCTGAATCAACGCGGTGATGGTCGGCCAAAACATCCAGAAGCCCGCGGCGACGAGCGTGTTCATCAAATAGAGTTGCCAGATCTGCACGCGATGACGAAACGCCAGGATGGCCACGGTCACAATAATCGCGGCCCGCACCGCGTCGAGCCACATAACCAGGCGACGCCGATCTTCACGATCGATAATCACGCCGGTAAAGGGAAGCATGAGCATGGCCGGCAGAGTCTGGAGAACGGCGAAGGTGCCAAGCGCCATTTCTGAATGCGTGGCTTCGAGGATGTACCAGGCCACGGCAGCCGCATTCATCCCGCTGCCCAACATGGAAATCACGTTGGCGGCAAAGACAAAACGCAGAGGACGCCGGCCGAGAATCGCGCGCATCGTTCTACTTTAACCGAAGCCGTCAGACTTCAGACCTCAGACCTCGGCCAATCGCTGGTGAGGTCCGAGGTCCGCCCTTGCGCGCAGCCGTATTCGGCGCTACGATTCGCCTGCTGTTGCAAATGAACCTATCCTTTCCGTCCGCGGAGGTGACCTATGAAACACCACACAGGGTCGCTGGCGACACTTGTTTGCTTTTGCTTTCTCTCCCTAACCGCGCGAGTCAACGCACAAATAGACAAAATCGTGATTCCAGCCGGTACGCCCGAAGACCACGATCTGCAAGCCATTTCGGCCGAGTCCGACGCCGCGAAAAAGCTTGCGATGTATCAGGACTTCGTGCAGAAATATTCTTCCAACCCCGCCGCGCTGGCTTACGGCGACTGGCAGATTTCGCAAACCTATCAGGCTTCCGGCGATTTGAATAAAGCGCTGGAGTACGGAGACAAGGCGCTGGCCAGCGTTCCACGAAATTTGGATATCCTGGTTTCGCAGGCCAGCATCGCGCAACAAGCGAAAGACAATGCAAAGCTCATCTCCTACGCCGCAAAAGGAGGAGCGGTCTGCGCCTCAATCGCGAAGCAACCGAAGCCGGAGGGCGTCAGCGCAGATGATTTCGCCCGGCAGGTGGACGAAGAAAAGAACGCGGCGAAGAATTCGTGCGACTTTCTCGAGTCGGCAAGTTTCAATGTGATCACCAGCGAGAACGATGCAAAGAGCCGTATGGCCGACATCGAAAGCTTCTCAGCGGCGTTCCCGGATTCGAAGTTTCAGGATCAGGTTTCAAGTTATGCGATGTACACCCTCGGACCGGGCCAGTTGAACGATCAAGCGAGATTGTTTGCGTACGGAGAGAAAACGCTGGCGGCGAATCCGAATTCGCTGCCTGCCTTGTTATTATTGGCGGGCGCTTACGTGGACGATCCCAAGCCGGGCAGCCTCGCTCAGGCCGTCACCTACTCCCAGAAAGCGATTGTGGTTTCCAAGGCCGATCAGCCGGATGCGAACAAGTCACGCAAATTATCGGCGGGAGCGGCACATTCGATTTTGGGATACGCCTACATCAAGCAAGACAAGACGGCAGCGGCGATTCCAGAATTGAAGTCAGCGACGGCACTGCTGAAAGGGCAAGACGACCAGCAATACTCCATTGCGCTTTATCGGCTGGGCTTTGCCTATGCCAAACTCAGCAAGGTAAGCGAAGCTCGCGACGTCTTGACGGAGGCGGTCAAGATTCCGGGTCCAGTGCAAGCCATGTCGCAGGATCTGCTTACCAAAGTCAACGCGGCGCGCGCCAAAGGGAAGTAAATGCAATTCAGGGTTTGACCAACTCATCCGACAACAAGCGCGCCTTCATGGCGAGATCGTGGCCGCGCTCTGGGTCTCCTGAAGCGACAGCGGTCTTTGATTGTTCCATGAACTGCTTGATCTGAGTTAGCATCTCCTGCTGGGTTGGGCTGAGCTCACGGCCCTCGATCTTCTTCATGTTTTCTTCGGCGGCGGCGGTGAGTTCGTCCGTAGATCTTTGCCGTGAAGCCTGCTCGGCGGGCGTGCCACCCATCAGTTGAATCGTGGGCTCTTCCGACCCTCCGTTGCGAACAACTTTCTTGGGAGGTGGACACGGTTTCAAAGGTGCAGCGCCAGCCTTGGTGGAGGCTTTGGCCGAACTTCCATTCGCGGTTCCGTTGTTTGTTGAGCCATTCTTATTTGAAGTGGTACCGCTTGAAGAGGCTTCCGAGGACTTTGCTGAATCGGTGGAGTTGGCCGGCATGGGGTGAAGTGGCGTTGGAGAGATGGTGCAGTCGGGATAAATCGTTGTCTTATGATGGCCGCGACGTTTGGCAGGCGGCTGGACCTGGCCGGCGGACTTTGGCGCCTGTCCATTAGACGAAGGCGCAGGCTTTGTGGAGTCCGCGCTGGTTGGCGTTTGCGTCTGGGAGGGTGCGTCAGCGCCCTGCGTCGGGGCGGAGTTCGCGTCTGTCACAGCGGCCGGTTGCTGCTGCGCGACTTGCGTCGCACGGACCAGGGGCGGCCACCATCCCAAGCTTAGAGAATAAAATGCGAGGATTGTGGCCAGATTCATATTCAATCCTGTCCTGGGGCAGGTTAAATTCTACGCTTCGCACCCGGATCGTTCTGCTCACAGGCGGTTCAAGTTGCCGTTGAGAAAGCCCGTCGAGCTTCGCGCCACTGGACAGTCCTGAGCTTTTCGAAGGGGCGGCTGTCCCCACATAAGTTCAACCCCAAAAATGCGGAGTGGCCTGCTCACAAGATCACGAATTCGAATGTGTCGCAGCCTCGTGCTCCGAGTCCGCACTCGATACAGCCAGAGGAAGGCGAAAGCGGAACGTTGTTCCCTCGCCTTCGGTTGATTCAAATTCCACCGAACCGTAATGCCACTCGAGGATTTGGTAAGTCTGCGCCAGCCCGATCCCGTTGCCGTCTTTCTTGGTCGTGAAATAAAGCTCGAAGATCTTGTTTTGAACCTCGCGGGGAATACCCATGCCTTGATCGCGAATTTCGGTCACGACGATGTCGTCGTTGCGGCGCGCAGAGATCGTTAGCTGGCCTCCCTGAGGCATGGCTTGGATTCCATTAACCACCACGTTCAGAAGAGCTTGCTTCATAAAATCGAGGTCAACCTTTACCGGGAGCGGCTCATGCCATCGTGCGCGCTCGATAATGACGCCATGTTGTTCCGCGTCCGGGGCGGCCAGCTGGGCAACTTCATCGAGCAGGCGGCGGTAATCCACTTCCACAAGGTGCAACTCGCGCGCCCGCATGAAGTCCACCAGAGTTTGCACTACGCGGTCCAGCCGGTGAATCTCGTTTCCAATAATATCCATGTGGCGCCGTGTATCTGGGTCTAGCTGCGACAGCTTATTCTGCAAGAGTTGCAGGTGGAGGACGATGGCATTGATGGGATTCTTAACTTCGTGCGCAACCCCGCCGGTAACGCGGCCGCTGGCCGAAAGTCGGCGGGAGGTCTCGATTTCGTCTCCGATGCGCCGAACCGAGTCGGCATCGCGCATGATCAGCAGAGCCCCGATCTGAGTATTTTTTTCCTGTACGAAATCGAGTGAGATCTGAACCCTCCTGCCAGCTGCGGTGATCAACTCACGTTGCACCAGAGGACGTTTTCGCTCGAAGGCATCAAGCACCAGCGTCCCCAGATTCGAGTCCTGGAAGAAGATTTCTGCGGCGGCTCTCCCCAGCAATTCTCTGCGAGGGCGGCCAAGGAATTGTTCGACCGGCGCGCTCACCAGCACGACGCGAGAGTCACGCGTGAAGAGCACCAAGCCGTCCTGTAAAGTCGACATTAGTTGGTCGACGTTGTCTTTTAGCGCAGAAAAGATTTCCCGGCTGTCTCGCATCTGCCGGCCCAGATTGGCAATCTTCAGCGTAACCAGTCCGAACTCGTCGTGTTCAGACTCGTCTCCGGAGAGCTCTTCAGCCGAACCTGATGTAACGTGGTCCAGGTTGAGGCTGATTTTTTTGAGCGGTCCGAGAGCGAGATTCGATATGCCGGCCGCCAGCAACACAGAAACGAATATCGAAGCAATCGAAAAAAAGACAGAGCGTATCAGCGACGGATTGATTTCATTCTTCAGAAAGACCGTGGAAACTCCGATGCGAATTGTGCCGAAAGGCGCTCCGTTCAATTCCAGCGGCCAACTTACGTCGTAGACGGCCGGCGGGCTGTAGACCGCGCGAAGCTGATCCCAGAAACGAGCCGTTTTGACCGCGTTAAAATTGGGCCGCGCTGCAACCGGCTTGCCTACCAGTTGCGTGTTCGTGTGCAGAAGTGCTTTGCCCCTCGCATCGATCACCGAAACGTCGTAGATGTAAGGCCAATAATCCCGGTCGGTTTCGAGATTGTTCAGGAGATTTGTATCCATCGGCAAGTATTCGGTGATAGCGCGCCGCATCGCTACGGGATCATTGGTATCCACACGCGTACTAGTAAAGTCTGGGAGGTCGTTGCTGGCGAAGGAAGCAAGCTGCTTGGTCAGAAGGGTGGCGTTTTCGTAGGCGTTCGTGATGCGCTGCCGAAGCAAACTCGAGATGTATAGATACGAGAAGGCAGTCACCATCACAGTCACCATGAAGGTGATGGTGAGCACGATAATGGCTTTGCGTCGCATGGGAAAGCAATAGCCAGTGGTCAGTGATCAGTGGCTAGTTGAAGCGGGCATCGAAGGTTTTCTACTGGCCACTGACCACTGCTCACTGCGCTTGTTCCTCCTTGCCAGCCTCCGCATCCGAAGAGCTGCTGCCGTACTCCTTGAGCTTATTATGCAAGGTTTTCAAGCTAATACCGAGAATTTCTGCAGCCCGCGTCTTGTTATTGCTGGTGGATTCCAGAGTCTTCAGAATGAGCATTTTTTCTGCCTCTCCCACGGTCGTTCCTACTCCAAGGCGTACTGCATCGGGATCGTTGGCGGCGGCACGAAGGGGGGCGTGACCGAATCCGGGAGGCAGATGCTTGGTCTCGATCATGCCGCTGTCGCACACGATCACGGCGCGTTCAATCGTGTTGCGAAGTTCGCGAACGTTCCCCGGCCACGAATAGGTAGTGAACGAATTCATTACCGCCTCGCTGACGGCGGCGACTTTTCGGCCATGCTTGGTGCTCATTTCCGATAAAAGCAGATCCACCAGATCGGCAATGTCTTCCTTGTGCTCCCGCAAAGGTGGCATGTGAATATTGAAGACGTTGAGCCGGTAATAAAGATCGCTTCGCAATTCGCCGCTGGCCACAGCCTCATCCGGAATTTTATTGGTGGCGGCAAGCACGCGCACGTCCACCGACGTCTCCACTTTGCTGCCTAGGCGGCGGAGCTTGTGATCCTCAAGTACGCGCAACAGCTTCGCCTGGGTTGCCACCGGCATTTCGCCGATCTCATCCAGCAGGATAGTGCCTCCCTCCGCCAGTTCGAAGCAGCCCGTGCGGCGCTCCAGCGCGCCTGTGAATGCTCCCTTTTCGTGGCCGAAAATCTCGCTTTCAATCAGAGTTTCGGGGATGGCCGCACAGTTGATCGCCACAAATGGCCGGTCGCGTCGAGGGCTGAGCTGATGAATAGTGCGAGCCACTAGCTCCTTACCTGTACCGCTGGCTCCGGTAATCAGCACCGAAGCGGTGCTGGGGGCGACCAGCTCGATCAGCCGGAAAATCTCCTGCATTTTTCGCGACCCACCCCGAAGTTGTCCCAGGTTACCCGAATCTCGTAGTTTACGGCGAGCGCTCTCGAGTTCGGCACGCGTGCCCAGCAGCTCGGAAGCGTTTTGCAGCATCGTGCGCAACCGGTTCGTATCGATGGGCTTGGTCAGGTAGTCGTAGGCTCCCATGCGCATGGCTTGCACCGCGCTATCGATCGTTCCCTGTGCTGTCACCAGGATCACCGCCATGGCTTGCGACTGCTCCCCAAGCCGTTGCAGCAGGTCGATGCCCCCCATGCGGGGCATCTTGAGATCGGTAACCACGATGGACGGAGTCCACTGCTCCGCTTTTTCCAGACCTTCAACCCCATCGCACGCAGTTTCGGCGCGATACCCCCAGGACGAAACCAATTCAGCCAGGCCCGTCCGTTCGTTTTCTTCGTCCTCGACGATCAATACTTTTTCGTGACTCATTCCTTAGGTTCTTGCCTACCTATAAAGAACGGTTTTCTTCAACTCCCGGAGCCATCAACACGCGTGTCAAACGCAGAGAGTACAACCATACGCGGCCAACTTCCCATGGAGCAAGCGCTGGGGGCCGTCCTGTCCCCGGCGTGGCCGAGTATGTGCCAGCAACGATAGTGCCTGACATATCACTTTGAGACAAGCTTCTAGTGGTTATTTCACGCGGCACTCTGTGAAATGATTCTTTGGCTTCAACTCTTCTCTGCGTTACAATTGCGGGTTCCCGGGTAGGGCCCAGCTGTTAATCCCGCATTTTTTTGTGCGCGTCAGCATATCGCGTCCCGGCGCGTAATCACTTAGGAGGAAGGAATGTCAGAATCCGGTTGTTTGGAAAAGGTCCGTATCATTGCGGGCCTTCTTATAGTTCTATCGGTATCTCTCGTAGCAAGTCCGGCGTATGCGCAGAGTGACACGAATCCCAAGTGGGACTTATTCGTGGGATATGAGTGGTTGCATCCGGGTGGACGGACCCCGACGCCCTTCGGAGACGCAAACAATCCGGTTGCCTTTAAAGTGCCAGATATGTCCAAAGGATTTGGCGCCGCTTTTACTTACAATCTCGATCCGCATTTTGGATTGGAGTTTGATCTTGGTCATAATTGGGGCGATAGCAATTACGAAACTACAGCCTCCGTCGGCCCGCGCGTGATGTGGCGTACCGACAATGCGAATTTCTTTCTGCACGCGATGTTGGGATTGAATCGCCTGAACGTCGATGGCCTGAACGGAAGCAACGGAATCGGCGGCATCTTTGGCGGCGGAATGGATCTGCCCATCCGCAAGTGGCTGTCGTTTCGTTTGTTTGAAGTCGACAACGTCTGGGGACGTCACAACTATGCCGATTTTGCGTCGCCCGAGTTTCCCAGTCTTCGGCGGGCTTCCTTCGAAGGCATACGCCTCCGTACCGGCCTTGTATTCAATTTCGGCGGTGCTCCGCCAGTAGCCCCGGCTGCTGCTTGTTCCGTGCAGCCCAGCGAAGTGTTGGTAGGCGAACCGATCACAGCAACCGCTACTGCCAGCAACTTTAATCCCAAGCACAGCGTTACGTATGCCTGGAGCGCCAATGGAGGCCAGATCACAGGCAAAGACACAACAGCGCAAATCGATACGGCGAACGCCACTCCTGGCAGTTATGCTGTCACTGCGCACGTCACAGACCCCAAAGGGAAGAAAAACAATGAAGCGAGTTGCTCGGCGAACTTCACCATAAGGCCGCTTCCGCCGAAGAATCCGCCGACGATGTCAATCTCTGCCACCCCGACCAGCCTCCAGGCTGGAGGGACGGTGAGCTTGTCGGCGAATTGCACCAGCCCCGACAACGTTTCTGTGACTGTCGCAACCTGGACGTCGAGCAGCGGCAGCATTTCCGGCAGCGGAACCTCGGCCTCCCTGAACACCACCGGCGTATCCCCAGGTTCGACGATCGCAATCGGCGCGACCTGCACCGACTCGCGCGGGCTCACCGCCCAAGCCTCAACCCAGGTGATGATCGAGAGTCCACCACCCCCGAATCCGCAGATCCAGGTGTTGGAATCGCGTCTCAACCTGCACAGCATTTACTTTGTAACCAACGCTCCCCACCCCACGAATCCCCAAAGTGGCTCGCTGCCGAGCCAACAGAAAACGTTGATCGGGCTCGCCACTGACTTCAAAGCCTATTTGGAATTGAAGCCCGAGGCGCACTTGATTCTTGGCGGCCATGCCGATCATCGTGGCACCGTGGAATACAACCAGGCGCTCACTGAACGTCGCGTCGCCCGCGTGAAGGCCTTCCTCGTCGAACAGGGAGTTCCCGTGGAGGACATCGATACCAAGGCGTTTGGCAAGGAAGATAACCTCACCACTGAGCAAGTACAGGGCGAGATTGAGAGTAATCCAGAACTCAGCCCAGAAGAGCGTAAGAGAGCTCTCAAGAACATAGTGACGATCAGGATGGCGAGCAATCGCCGTGTGGATGTCACTCTGAGCACTACTGGCCAAACCTCGGTTCGCCAATTCCCCTTCAACTCAACCGATTCCTTGACGCTGATCGGGGCAGGGAAGGCGAGGTGAAAAAGAAA
>CAVQVP010000009.1:0-342286 GCA_963717205.1 uncultured Acidobacteriota bacterium
CTCCCGAATTCGGTAAAGTCGACTGTCGCCCAAATGTGCCACCGAAAACGAGTCCTCGCCGAGTAGCACGGCTACAACCGTTGTACCCATCCCCCTGCGCTTAGGGTTTGCCACTGCCTCCTCATAAATTGCCCGGTTGGCCACTTGAATGGCGGAGCGTAGCAAGCATGCCGACTCAGGAATGGCTTGGTTTTGGCTTTGAACCTCGACGATCGAAGGATCACTCATGAAATAGGCCAGAATTTGATTGACTGCCAACCTGCTGGCAACCTCACCCGCTGCCTCACCGCCCATTCCATCACAGAGCACAAAAATCTGCCGCTCAAGGTCATAACCAAAGTTGTCCTCGTTGTTTGCACGCACGCAACCAACATCGGTTTCGCCCGCAGCTTGTGCAGAAAATCTCATCTGAGATTGCCAACTTCGGTGCCATTGTAGCCAAAGAATGCTGTTTGTAAGATCACCGACATCAATGCCAGCTAGATACTCGTCCTCCACATTGGCGAATCTGCCTCATTCTACTCATTTTTGCATAGCGAGATGGATCAGCATTGTGCGCTGGATTCACATACTCCACTAGATCTATGCTATTGCCCGAATGTCCGCCTGGCCTAATCAACCGTGGATAGTTGAAATCAACACATGGACGTGGCTACGTGGCTTGTCTTTGCGATACGGCCGCAAGATGAGACTCGATTGTATTCCCGGCCTCGTATGGGAAGAGTTGGCAAGCACCCACGCCGACGGCGTATGGCTAATGGGAGTCTGGCAGCGAAGCGCAGCAGGCAGGCAAATATCTTTAGGCGATCCCAACGTGCTTGTCGAAGGTCGGCGATTATTTTCGGACTTTTCACCTCAGGATGTTTCAGGATCTCCCTATTCCATCGCCGAGTATCGCGTGGATAGTGAATTGGGAGGTGCTGACGGGCTTGCCGAGGCGCGTCGGCAACTAGCTGCGCGCGGCTTGCGCATGATGCTTGATTTCGTTCCTAACCATGTCGCTCCCGATCACCCATGGGTCAGCCAGCACCCGGAGTATTTCGTGCAGGGCGAAATGAACGAGCACCTGCGAAATCCAAAGGGTTTTTTCTCAACTGGAAAGAACGTAGTCGCTCATGGTCGCGATCCCTATTTTCCCCCATGGCCCGACACAGCACAGCTTAATGCTTTCGATTCTGGCTTGCGCTCAGCAGTGCTCGATGCGCTAAGAAGGATTGCCCTGCAATGTGATGGTGTCCGTTGCGATATGGCGATGCTCGTTATTAATCGCATTTTTGCGCACACATGGTCAGGACGGGTAGGCCCCCTGCCACTAGCCGAGTACTGGCACCACGTGATTCCAGAAACCCGTCACCTTCATCCTGGGTTTCTATTCGTTGCGGAAGCCTATTGGGATCTCGAATGGGAACTGATGCAGCAGGGTTTTGATTACTGCTATGACAAGCGATTTTATGATCGGTTAGTCGGGGGAACCCCGCAAGCGATACGGGAACATGTGAGTGCCCCGATGGACTACCAGCGTCATCTGATTCGGTTTCTTGAAAATCACGATGAAGCGCGAGCTGCATCCGTGTTGTCCGTGCGGCAAAACCGCGTTGCCGCCGTAGCGCTCATGACGTCACCTGGTTCCAAGCTTCTGCAGGACGGGCAGCTCTCAGGTTCCAAAATTAGGTTAAGTGCGCATTTGGGCCGGTGCCCGCAAGAGCCTCCAGACCATCAGTTGAGAACCTTCTACCAAAGGCTTCTCGATATTGCTCGCAGTTTAGAACTCGAGAATGGTGAATGGCAGCTGTGCCAGCTAGAAGGCTGGCCCGATAACCAGAGCTGCCAAAATCTGCTGGCGTGGTGCTGGAAACTCGCAGGCACAAAGTACCTGCAAGTTTTGAACTTCTCGGCATACCGGAGCCAGGCTTGGGTTAAGCTCCCTTGGAATGATCTCTCGAGTCAGGACTGGGAAGTGAACGATCCCTTAGTGAATGTAGAGTACGGTCGACGGCGCGGGGTGGAGCTAACGGGATCAGGACTGTACGTGGACTTGGACGCACACTCCTTCCATTTCTTGAGATTCAATCTCGCGAGCCGTTGAACGATGGATCTGCCATCGCGGCCTAAGTTCGGCACGGGCTCGAGTGTGCGGTTTGCTACCAGGAGGTGCCTACAGCCCGCTGACCTTTTGCGACTCGCGGGACACTAGCGCCCGAAGATCTAGGTTGCGGATTAAGCGGTGGAGATAATTCGGATGCACGCCGAGGAGCTTGGCTGCTTCCGTGATCATTCCGCGGCTGCGCTCGACCGCTTCCACGATCATCTGCTTCTTTAGCGTATTGATCGCTTGGTGATATTTCGATCCTCCAGCGGCTTCCGGCTGACCCTCCAGTAGCGTCTCAGGCAAATCCTCCGGAACAATTCTGTCTTCTACTCCCAGCACTACCGCCCGTTCGATCGCATTTTCCAGTTCCCGGATATTTCCTGGCCAGGAATAGTGCATCAGAGCTGCCCGCGCCGAAGGAGAGATGCCCTTGAGCGACCGCTTGCATTTCTTGGAATGCTCCGCGGCAAAATACATCGCCAAGAGCGGGATGTCTTCCGGATGCTTGCGCAAAGGGGGCATATTGATGGAGACGACATTGATCCGGTAAAACAGATCCGGCCGGAAGGAGCCGTTTTTCATCGCCTCTTCCAGATTTCGGTTGGTAGCCGCCACGAAACGCACATCGACCTTGATAGACCGGGTGCTGCCGACGCGCTCGAACTCTCGCGTCTGTAGTGCGCGTAGCACCTTTATCTGCAGGGCCAACGGCATGTCGCCCACCTCATCAAGGAACAACGTCCCAGTGTTGGCCACTTCCATTCGGCCCATCTTCATAGCCGTTGCGCCGGTGAACGCGCCCCGTTCATGGCCAAACAGCTCACTCTCCAAAAGAGTTTCGGTGATGGCCGCGCAATTCAGGGCCACGAACGGCCGGTCCCTGCGAGGACTGTTGCGATGTATCGCACGGGCCACCAGTTCCTTGCCCGTGCCACTCTCGCCGCGAATGAGCACAGTGGCATCGCTCTTCGCCACGCGCGCGATGAATTCCATCACCGATGTCATGGCTGCACTTTCTCCAACCATCGGGTGGTCCAATTCGATGTCGGTTCGCAGACAGAGATTCTCGTGTTCGAGAGACTCTAGATGCATGGCATTCTCAAGCGCGACGGCGAAGATGCTGGCTACAGCCGTAACAAAGCGTACGTGGTTTTCCTCAAAGGGCAAATTCGGGCGGCCCACAAGATAGAGCGCGCCGATCGTATCTTTCGTCCCCGAAAGTTTGACGCAGAGTACGAACTGCTGGTTCGCCGATTGCTTATCGGCGGTTTCAGGCTCGTTCACCACATCGGCGCCTTCCCACAAAGCGCGATTCACAATTTTCCAGTTCACCTCTCCGGACTCACCTTTCCGCCCGTCGCGGTGCCAACTCGTGGCCCGGCCAGGGCTGTCGCAGGCGGCCAGTACGACCGAACCGCGCTCAGCCGGTATGACTTCGAAGAGGAGATCTAGCAGTTCCCGTTGTAGCAGGTCGACTTTACCAATGGTGTTGATGCGACTAATCCTCAACAGCGCGTCCAGATCTGGCATGACGACGCCCAGATCGGGCATAGTGGCGGCGCCCGGTCGGTCGGAGCCGAATGGTAGCTGGCGTTCCGCCCGGGGCAATATCAGGGTACGCCCGTCGCAAGGGAATTCAGGCTCACTCGGCGGCGTCATGGTCTCGTCTGGTTCCAGCAGGAACACAAGTTCCGTATACCCTAGGCGAATCCTATCCCCGTGCTGCAAAACCTTATTGCGTACCGGAATGCCATTCACGAACGTGCCGTTGCTGCTGTCGAAATCGATGACTCGGTAGGTATCGCCACCGTCTGCCTGGATTGCACAATGCTTGCGAGAAACGGCCTCCTCACTCAGGCACAGTGCACTCGCGGGATCGCGGCCAATGGTCGTCTCCGCATCCTTCAGATGCGTGATCGTACCCTTTTTGGCGCCGAGCACAACGACAATCCTTGGATCCATGGTTAGTTCCCGTCTCCGCAGGCACAACACGATGAGTCGGCGGACACAAAATTGTTCATTGGTTCTTTAATTTGTGAATCGATATCGTGAATACACGGTCGAAAACTCTTTTGCAAAAGATCAGCGAAGATTACATCGCACCAGGATCCCCTACAAACGATTTTCTTTGGTCGCGTATTCATTTTTCTAGTCACGTGCTTTCACCAGAAACCGAGTTTTTTCAACAGCTACACCTTTCGTTCTTGCCGACCGAGAGAGTATGACACACAACCCGTGTTGTTCCTCCGTGTTGCGCAAAGCGTGCGCCGTTCTCGGCTGATCCCAGTAACGTCAGTTCACATTTGTTACGTCACTCATACCGACTTGGCTGGACCCCACCAGGCATGCCGATTGTTGGCGGCCCCAAACTGATGCAACTCGCAAGATTCAGAACGTAACAACCATCTGTAGATGCTATCACTGATGACATTCGCGGCGCTCATCACAGGCCGTGCGGCTCGCTTCAGCCGGCCCAGGACAGTTTTGCAACCAGTCTCGATAACGCAGAGCCCACGAATAGTCCGGTCTGGTATGTTCTGGACGGTACGCCGAGCCAAAGCTATTATCGCCCTCCGCTGCTGCCAACTGAGGGGCGGGTTCGGGGACAGCCCTCACCTGCCGCCACTTCGGGATCAGCCGTCAGATCTTTTATAGCTGGCAGAAGCGCTACGATTCCCGAGACCTCACCACCTTGGAGAGCCGTTCGCACCGTCCTCATCGCCGCCGTCAGCCCACCTGGTCTCAAGCACTGGCCGAACGCGTTCTAGATCTGCGTCGCCAGTTCCCCCGCTGGGGCAAGGACAAGCTGGCCGTTCTGCTGCACCGCCAACCACATCCGGTTTCGGTCTCCATGGTGGGCCGCATTCTCCGCCAACTGAAACAGCAGGGCCGGCTGATCGAGCCGCCCCGCAGCGGCGTCCCCGGCAGCCGTCGCGCTCTCCGCTCCCGTCCCTATGCCATCCGCAAACCCTAGCAGTACGCCGTGTCGCGGCCTGGCGATCTGGTCGAAGTCGATACCCTCGACGTGCGGCCTCTGCCCGGCGTGGTCTTCAAGCAGTTCACCGCCCGCGACGTGGTCTCGCGCTGGGATGTGATTCAGGCCCACACCCGCGCCACCGCCCAAACCGGCGCCCAGTTCCTCGACACCTTGCAGCACCGCATGCCCTTCCCCATCCGCGCTCTGCAGGTCGACGGGGGCTCGGAGTTTGCCGCCCAGTTCGAGCAGGCCTGTCAGCAGCGCGGACTGCACCTGTTCGTGCTTCCCCCTCGCTCCCCCAAACTCAACGGCGCGGTCGAACGCGCCAACTGCACCCACAGCGAGGAGTTCTATCAAGTCGCTGCCTGCTCCCTGGAGATGAAAAAGCTCAATCACGAACTGCGCCAGTGGGAGAAGATCTACAATACCGTCCGTCCCCATCAAGCTCTTGGCTACCTCACCGGGCTGCAGTTCCTGCAGCGGGCTTCATCTCAAAGGAATGAAACTGTCAACAATCTACTGGACGAGTACAGCCCCTTCTCAGGATGACGCCAAGGAGATAGAATAGTTTGGGCCGCCCTGCTTGGACAAGCCAAGTCAAACCTACAGTACGGCACAGGACGGTGGAGATCTTATGTCCGCACGGGCCGACTACTCCGCCAAGACCGATACGTACAAAGGACATGCAGCGGTATCGTGCTTAGAAGGGGATTTGGTCGCCCGCGCAGCAATAGATAGCTTACTGAAGCTTAGGCCGGCTTTCTGGAGAGATCCAACGCTTCGATCTATTGCCGGACAAGTATTGCTAGCCTCCTCCGAACAGGCCCTGACGGAAAACTGGGGGAATTTGCGGTACGGCGCAGTGCGGATCATCGCTCTCAGCGAAGTGTGTTACAAGGATCCCCGGTTGGATGCCGCTGTATTCGCCTACTTACCTCCGTCCACACCGATCCCATTTGTAGGACGGATGATCGAGAATGCCCTGCGTGACATTCGTCGCGACCATCTTCACCATCGATTTGCGGATCAATTGAGAATCGCGTCCGCTGAAATTGACGAGTTGAACCATATCGGTGTAGCGCTGTCGGCAGAGCACGAAATCCCCAAGCTGCTGGAGATGATTCTGACCAGGGCGCGCCAAATGACTGCTGCCGATGGCGGTTCGATCTATTTTGTGGACGCTGCGCAAGATGATTTCTGGTCTTGCTCGCCGGAGTCACACCCGGCAATTACCGGTTCGATTCAGGAACTGGAAATTGACTGGCGGAAGCCTGTTGTCACTTCACGCCCGGCGGCATTACGGTTTATGTGGGCACAAAACGACACCGTTTCCGTTCCCTTCGAGCAGACAACGGTGGAGATCAGCAATGCCTCCGTCGCTGGTCACGTCGCATCTACCGGCGAGAGTGTTCAGCTGGATGACGCCTACGACCTTCCTCCTGGGCTCCCCTATAACATCAATCGTGATTTTGACGCGAAGCTCGGCTACCAGACCAAGTCGATTTTGGCGGTGCCCATGTGCAACGAGAAGGGCGAAGTAGTCGGGGTGCTGCAACTGATCAACTCGAAACGCAATCCTGGCGCCAAACTGACTTCCCGCTCTGCCGTGGCCGCGCAGGTGGTTCCATTCACGCTGCATCATCGAAAATTGCTCCTATCGCTGGCAAGCCAAGCGGCTGTGGCACTTCAGAACAGCCGTCTGCTAGCCTCCATCAAGAATTTATTTGAAGGCTTTGTGCGCGCTTCGGTGGTCGCCATTGAAGAGCGCGACCCCACAACCTGCGGGCACTCTGCCCGGGTAGCCCGGCTGACGCTGGCTCTGGCCGAGGCAGTCAACCGCGCCACGACGGGCCCGCTCGCCCACATTCATTTCACGCCCACCCAGAAAAAAGAGTTATTCTATGCTGCGCTGCTGCACGATTTCGGCAAAGTTGGCGTTCGCGAAGACGTACTGCTGAAGAAGGAGAAGCTCTATACAGCGCAACTGGAGCTGCTGCGCCAACGGTTCTTTTTTGCCAAGCGAACTGCCGAGGCTGAGTTGCTGCAAGCGAAACTGGAGCTTTTGCTGGCCCAGAGAGAGCACGACTACAATCAGGAGGCGCAGCAAGCCGACGTCCGTTTTCAAAAATACTGCACCGAACTCGATGCGCTCTGGGACTACGTACTGCAATGCAATGTGCCCTCGGCAACTCCGGAAAGCGTGCGTGCCCGGCTGGCAGAGGCCGCAGCGCGGACTTATGCCGATCTGGACGGCATTCCCCAACCGCTGATTACCGACGAGGAAATCCGCCTGCTCTCGATTCCTCAAGGCTCGCTAGACCCGCTCGAGCGCGCTCAAATGGAGGCCCACGTAACTTACACCGTGCGCTTTCTCAGCCAGATACCGTGGACGCCGGAGGTCTGTGGTGTCATTCCTATTGCCGGCGCTCATCACGAAAAGCTGAACGGCTCCGGCTATCCGCACCGACTCTCGGGAAACGATATTCCCGTGCAGACACGCATGCTGACCATCGTCGACATCTTCGACGGAATAACCGCTTCGGACCGACCGTACAAAACAGCCTTCAGTCCGCAAGAGGCCCTTGATATCCTGCGTGCCGAGGTGGCCGCCGGCGCCATCGATCCGGACCTGTTCGACCTCTTCGCAGATCTGGTACGTCAAGGTGTACATATGGCCGAGTCGCAGCAGCCGGGTTCGGCCTTGGCCGACAAGCAAGCAGTGGCCTAGCTATTTCGCAGCTCTCGCCGCTCCGCCGGGCGCAAATTGAGTTGCACGTTTTCCATAAGCTTAAGCATCGAAGTTGCGGAAGGCACGAATGTCGGCTGCGTACAAAGACAACCAAGACAATTCCGGCTATGATCTACGGCACACCCTCTACCGGTCTGCGGGGGTATGCGTGGACAGGCTGCCAGGGAGATCGCCATCCCGATCGCTGTCTACACTGTGCTGGAGCGTTTTGAGCGGCCGCGCAAAATCGGCAATTTTCCCGGAAGCGGCGAAGCATTGGAGGAAATCTCCGAGGGTGCTAACGCCTTTGCGCAGGACTCGTGGTTCATGGTTACCGCATGTTCAAGCTGACGTAAGGAAGTCATAACAGCGACTGAAGGGGCAGGTGCGGGAGCAGCTATAGGCGCTGCTCCCGCCGTGTTGGTAGGGTACTAGGCAGGATGAGAGGCGGGACTCATAGCGCGGAACCGACAGCAGCTTGTTGGAACACCATTGTTTCGATGGCGGACTCCACGATACTCGCAAATTCCGCAAATCGCGTTCATAAATCACCTCGTAGGAGCCGGCGCTGCTGGTCGGCATCTGCTATCGCATCTGACTAAGGCAAGTCTGGTTCCAGACGGAAAGGCGTGTCGCTTGTCTACGAAAGCATTGAAACTATTGCTTGGCGCCGACAGAGAGTTAGGCCAGCCGAGTCGATCTGCTAATTTTCGGGGTAGGGGATGTATCCGGATGGATAGTCGAAGCCGGCGTATCTGCACGTATTGATCCGCCCCGGACCCGCCGGCTTGGTCCTTTATCAGTTGCTTACGTCCAAACTTCGTTTCGAGGTGGCGGAATCGCGCAGACGCTCAATCGGATCTTTGGCGGTCCCGCTCCGCCTCTGAGCCAATTCATTCAAGGGTATCCACCCGCCCTCGACAACATCCTCGCGCGTGCTCTGGCTAAGGAACGAGACGCGCGTTATCCATCGGCAAGCGGGTTCTCCTTACGATTTGCTGCAAGTTGAAGAACAGCTTAAGAGCAATCGTGTCCGCGAGCACGTCCGGGTAATGAACTCAGGCGCCAGGTGGTGCAGGCCATCGCAAAGAAACAGGGCGGCCTAGAGGAAGCAATCCGGCTAGAGAACAGCAATAGAGCGCTGCAAGCCTCTCGCGATCAGCTGATTGCGGCAGCGTGCCAGCATAGAAATGCTCAATGAGTTGCTGAGCCGCGCCGAGCGAGTGTACTCCGCCGAGGACTTGGAAGGCGCGAGGCGCGTGGATCGGGCCTCGCCAACCACAGCGCACGAGTGCAGTTTGCCTACCGAAAGTTGTCCTGCCTGTTTACCGCTGGAACAGCGTGCTTCGGGGCTCGGAAAGCGCTGGGTTACCCATCCTTGCGGGCGATCCGGTGGCTTTGCCACGCGTTCGCGATTGCGAGAACTCTCCACCTCCGTTGTGCTCAGAACTAGGCGATCGGCTATGCGGGCCATATCTTCTTGGATAGATCGAGCAGGCCTTATCCCCCAAATCCCCCCCTGCGTTGAGTCTGGCGCTCGCGTTGTATGTGCCTCGGCAAATTGAGGATAAGCGACATGCACGCTCCAGCGGCGCCGAACTCTAACGACTGGCAGCGCCCGTGCTTTTCCAATGGTGCGGAAAACAAAACCAGCTTGCGGAGTTAAGACAATGTCCACCACCGTTCTAGTAAGAAAACCCAATTCAGCCCCAAGTGTGCACAACCCCTGCAGCCCCGGGCTTTCAGCGCTTCTCATCGTAGCGGGGGACATTTTGGGATTCGCGCTGTTGTTGGGAACATTATGGGTCAATCCGTATGTCTCCCGATATGCTCCGCCCAATTGGTGGTTGCAGTATTGGCCATTCCTGCCGCTGTTTCTGATGCTTTATTGGTTCTTCGATGTATATCCAGGCATCAGTATCAGCCCGGTCGATGAGATCAGGCGCATATCGCTGGCAAATGCCGGCGCCTTCAGCTTTTTTTCGGTGGCACTCGGACTGAGGCGAACACCCCTGAGTTCACATTTACTTTGCCTGGCCTTTTTTGTCGGCGCATGCGTGGTGATACCTACGATTCGAAGCACAATCAGGCGAATCGGAGCGCGATGCGCCTGGTGGGGCTATGCGATCGTACTGTTTGGGGAGGGAGACAAATCGGTATCGGTGCTGCGCAAGCTAAAGGCTGATCCACGCCTTGGCTTACGCCCAATCGCGGTCGTTACTGATCGCAGTTTCCACGAGCAACTGGAAGAGATTCCAGTCTGCCACTCCGGGGCGTTGGACAGGATGGTGTTCTCCGGCGTAAAGCATGCCGTCGTAGTCGCTACCGACTTTTCTCAGTCGCAACTCGTCAAAGTACTCGAACGCGCAGGCGAAGCTTTCCCTCATCTGGTCGTGATTCCAGATACAGATTTTCTGGGAAGCGTTGAGGCGTATACGCAAGATCGGATGGGTGTACGCGGGCTTCAAGTACGAAACAATTTGTTCCACGCCGGCTCTCGAATAGCAAAACGAACGATCGACTTGGGTTTTTGTTTGGCGTTGTTGCCGCTAGTGCTTCCCTTGATGGCGGTGATCACGGTTTTGATCGCAGTGGAATCAGGGTTCCCCGTGTTTTATTCCCAGAAGAGGTTAGGACAGGACGGCCGCACTTTTCATATCTGGAAGTTCCGAACCATGGTGCAGAACGCCGCAGAAGTTCTGAAACGCTCGCTGGCAAGCAGCCCCGAACTGCAAAAAGAGTGGGCCGAAAACCAGAAACTTCGAAACGATCCGCGCATCACTCGAATTGGGAAGGCGCTCAGAAAGGCCAGCTTGGATGAGTTACCCCAGCTCTGGAACATACTCAGGGGCGAGATGAGTCTGGTTGGCCCGCGCCCCATCGTGCACGACGAAATAGCCAAATACAAAGAAGCCTACACCCTGTACACCAAAACAATTCCCGGCCTGACTGGATTATGGCAGGTGTCCGGACGCAATCACACGACCTATGCCGAACGGATCACCTATGACTCCTACTATGTCCGCAACTGGTCCTTTTGGATGGATATTTATTTGCTTGCCAGGACAGCGACTGTTGTGTTCACCGGCGATGGCGCTTATTAGGCAAATGACAAGCTTTCCGAGAAGAGGTGAATTCATGCAAGCTCGTATCTTTTTAGCGTTTTGGATTCTCAGC
Organism: uncultured Acidobacteriota bacterium; assembly: GCA_963717205.1. Lineage (GTDB taxonomy): Bacteria > Acidobacteriota > Terriglobia > Terriglobales > Acidobacteriaceae > Sulfotelmatobacter. The sequence goes on from CAVQVP010000009.1 coordinate 10,972, forward strand.
CTGGCGGCTCTTAGGGCGGCCGCACAGTCCGAGCCCAACCAGCCTGCGCCGCCAAGCGACTCTACCCAAAGTTCGCAGGCATGGACGACCAACCTCGGCGATGAACCGGTCGGCGCAGGAGACCTCGTTTACATCACCGTTACCGGCTCTCCCGAATTCACTCGTAGCTATCGGGTTTCGAAGGATGGCGACATATCGATACCGCTTGTCTCTAAGCCCATATCCGTTATCGGATTGGCGCCTGCCGCCATCGCGACTGCGGTTTCCGATGCGTTGATCCGCGACCGCATTCTGGTGGCTCCGATCGTGTCGGCGGCGGTGCTCCAATACACGAGTCGCCAAGTGACAGTGGCTGGAGCTGTGAACTCTCCGGTCATCATCGAGGCAACTGGCAATCTCAAGTTGCTCGATGCCATCGCGCGAGCTCACGGAGTTGCTCCCGACGCTGGAGCTGAGGTCATAGTCTCGAGTCTCGACAAAACCACAGGGAACAGAAAGTCGACTTCGATCCCGATCAAGGACTTGCTCTCCGGTGAGGACCAAAAACTGAATATTCCTCTGCACGGTGGCGAAGAAGTCCGCATTCCCGAGGCTGCCAAACTGTTTGTTAGCGGCAACGTAAAACTGCCTGGCGTCTACCGAATCAATGACGTGGAAGGCTCGTCCGTACTTAAGGCACTGGCTCTGTCGCAAGGTATTCTCCCTGATAGCACAAAGGATGCCTATGTGTATCGCATGGCCGCAGGGACCAACCAGCGCCAGGAAATCCCTATCCCGTTGCGAGACATACTGCACAGGAAAGCTGCTGACGTTCCGCTACAGGCAAACGATATTCTGTATGTTCCCGCAAGCCGCGGGCCTCACTTAGGTTCCATTCTCAAGGGTATGACCGGCTTGGGCCAAGCGGCCCTAATGCACCCATAACTGCAAGGAGTCTTAACGGCTAGGAGGAAGTCATGATCTACACGCAATCAAAAGATGAGTTGGTCCTCGGTAAACAAGCTATGAATGAACAGAAAGCTGGCTCCGAGGTTCCCGAGAATAATTTGGAAGGTTTCACTCAAATCATCCCTCCGGTGAAGCGATTGACGTCAGTGTCCACGGCCGAGGCGCGGCGCAAACTGCGCATGGAAGCCAGGTTGGTGATTCTTGCCGGCATCAACAGGGGCAGGGTCGTCTGGCTGGACAAAGACGAGATCTTGATCGGCCGCGAAGAGGGATGTGAGATCTGTTTAAACGACGAAGCGGTCTCCCGCAAGCAATGCGCCGTGAAGGCCGACAACGGCTCGTTCCTGATTACGGATTTCAGTAGCCGAAACGGTAGTTTCGTGAATGGGCTCCGGATACGCGAAAAGGTTTTGCAACACGGAGACAAGATTCGTATTGGCGCCACCGAGCTTGTGTTTCTAGAGAATGACGAACTGCCGACCTCGACCGCCGTAGAAGACAACGTTCCAAAACTAACCGACGGCATGCGGTACCCAGGATCGAAGGAGTTGGTGCTGGAACCAAACATTGCGAACAAGGTTGCTCCCTACCTTTCCCCGAAGGCAGTTCCCGTTCAGATTCCCGTGCCGGTGGCTCCTGCGCCGACGGATATGAGCCCTATCGACGGCAGCGCCTCTCTGGCGCAATTTATCAAGATCGTACGCCGGCAGCGGCGGAAATTGATGGCGTTCGTTGCGGTTGCAATCCTGGCTGCCGTTGGCGTTCAGCTCATCGTGCCAAAGGTTTACGAAGCCACAGCACTGGTCAAAGTCGAGCGCCACACCGCGGGCGGCGTGGTAGGCCAGGAGGCATCTCAGGTTTCGTCCGTCGACGATATGGACCAGGTGATTGCGACCGAAATCGAGTTGGCTCAATCGGATCCGGTCCTCCGACCAGTGGTAGAACGTTATAAGTTGCTTCCGGTGAAATCGAAGAACTCTAGGAGCGCCTCGCAGCAGAACGGCGCAGCGCCAATCCGGTTGGATGCTCTTAAAGTGACCCGTTCACCCAGTTCTTATCTAATACGCATCTCTTATCGCGCCCACGACGCGAAATTGGCCGCCGATGTGGCCAATGCCGTGGCGCAATCCTTGTCCGAACACGCCAACGATACAGGAAAAAGTTCCTATGAAAAGCTTTCCACACTCGTTGCCCAGGATATGTCGGAGTTGCGCTCGAAGATGCAAGCCTCTGCCCAGCAATTGGGCGAGTATGAGAAAGAACTGAACATGGTAGATCCTGAGCAGCGGGTCACGATCCTGAGCGCTCGCCTGGGTCAGTTGAATACGGATCTTACGGCGGCCCAGGACGAGCGGATCCGGCGCGAAGCGATCCTAGCCCAAGTTAACAATTCCAACACCCTCGCCTCCGCACAAGCGGCGCAGGCGGCGGCGCAAGATCCACTGCTGAGCGAAGCCGTTCAGCGGCTAAATGTGGCGCGTCAGCAGTTCACTTCGGTGCGTTCCTACTATGCCGAGGGCCATCCAGAATACGTGAAGGCACAGAAGCAAGTACAGGAAATGGAGGCCCAGGTTAATGAACTCAAAGCACGAGCCAAAGAGCGAGCGGCGGCGGATTACGAGCAGGCACTGGGACGAGAGAAGCGCCTGTCCAGCGTTCTCCAACAGACCAAGGCAGAATCGGACAGTCTGAAAGCCCGCACTTACCAGTATGAACAACTGAAGAGCGAAGCCGACAACGACAAGAAAATCTATGAGGATCTGGCGACGCGAACAAGGCTGGCCGGCATCAACCAGCAGTTCCAGAACGCCACAGTTATGCTCGCTGGGCAGGCCCTGACACCGCGCGACGCCGTGTTTCCTAAACTGTGGATCAACCTACCCGTGGCGATGATTCTGTCAGGAATTCTGGGTATTCTCATTGCGGTTTTTGCCAGTGTGTTGGACAACAGCTTCGCCGATGCAGAAGAAGCGGCGAGTCAACTTCGCGTTGACGTGCTTGCCGAAATACCGCACGCCAAAGGTCTGCCAGGTATCTCCCGCGAAAAAGAGCTTGCAGAGGATTCGGCTTTTGCGGCTAAGCTGAATGCAGCCTATCGGGAAGCGATTCGGAACCTGCGTGCCGCGCTGAACGGCGTGAGCAGTTATCGGCCAATACGAAGCCTAGTGATCACGAGCGCGGTAGCAGGCGAAGGCAAGTCGACCACCGCGGCTCAGTTGGCGCTGGCCTATGCGAAGACTGGAAAGAACGTGCTGTTAGTGGATGCCAACTTCAGCCGCCCCACCCTCGATCCTCGCTTGCTGGTGTGTTCAACTCCCAGGAAATTTAAGGTCGCCAGCACCCTTGGTTTTACCGAAGTTCTCAAGGGCAAAGCATCTTGCAACGACGCAATCATCCAACTGGAGCAGCCGGGGTTATCTCTGTTGCCAGCCGGGCGGATGTCACGAACCGCCGCCGATCTCATTAGTACGAGAGCGTCTGCGGTATTCACCAAACTTTACCAGAATTTCGATTTGATCATAGTGGATGCGCCTCCGGTTCTTGCTGCCGCGGAAGCGCAAGAATTGGCCGCAGTGGCCGACGCTGTATTACTTTTGACCAAGGCGGCCGAAACTGTCGCAAAACAGGTATCGGATGCCATTTCGGTTCTGTCTCGCGCTCGCGCCAATGTAGTTGGTCTGGTCTTAAACCAGGTCAAGTCTAATGCTGTCGCGGACGCTCAGGCTTCGTACCACTTGGGATCGACCGACTCGTTAATAGTGCCTCGTTTAAACGCCTGAGGACTCACATGACCTATCGAAAGAAACTTTCTGGCTACGGTTCCGGCCCCGCGGTTCTGCTGCTCATATCGCTGGCGACCGGCGGCATCTTTAAGTTGTCGGCCTTTGCTCGAGAGGCGTTCATTGCGGCACGGTTCGGGCTTTCTTCCGTTACAGACGCCTACTTTGGACTCCAGCAGTTTCCCCTAGCGCTCGCGAGCTTCATGTTTGGAGCTTTTTCGCTGGCTTTTACTCCCGCCTACGAAAACGAACACCGGCGGCATTCTGGCAGTGTCGAATGGCTGCCGGGCCTGCTGTTCTATAGCTGCGTATTGGGCGCGCTTTTGACGGTGCTGATGCTAGTCTGTGCTCCTTACCTCTTACGACTGATTCACAGCGCCGATTCGAGAGAGGTTCGAAGCACGGTTGTCCTTCTCGGTGCTTGCTACCTTCCGATCATTTGGATCGGCATATGGAAAGGGATCTGTACCGCTCGTGGACGCAACTTATGGGCGACAAGCCTGCCCGGACTCCCCTATCTGATTATGACGGTCGTGTTGCTGGGTAGTTACGCGATAGGGCGGCTCAGCAACCTCAGCTTGCCTGTGTCCATGACTGCAGGTTTTGCACTCGCCGGGTTGTACTCGCTTGTTCGCATTGGGAAATCGCAATCTTTGCTGCCACGGAGCTCTGCCGTGATCGCGATTTGGAAGGTTCCGGAGTGCCGACATTTCCTCCGGCAGCTCGCAGCGTCGGCTGTGGAGAATGTCGGCTTCCTCGCGAATCAGTCCTTCTTGTTGTATTTCCTCGCCCGCCTTGGCACGGGCGTGATCTCCGCTAACAACTGCGCGATGCGAATCGGAATGCTGGGGTACAGCCTGCTTTCGATGCCGCTGACTACACTGGTACAGGGGCGTCTCTGTTCAGCTGAGGATAAAGAAAGGCCAACCGTGTTCCGCCGATGGCTAATGGTACATACTACGCTGCAGCTATTGTTCGCGGTCGCCGTTTGTGCGCTCCGATTTCCTTTCCTGCGCATAGTGTACATGCATGGAAAATTTGGCGGGACTGAATTGGCTGAAGTGGCCCACATCTTGCCCGCATGGATTGGCTATTGTGTGGTGATGTCCCTCAGTGAACTGTCGGCGAGCTACCTGTTCATACGCGCGATGGGCGTTCACTACATGCGAATTCGGCTCTGCGCTTACGTTGCAGCGAATCTCCTTCGTCTCGCTCTCGTTGGCACAGCCAGCGCCGCCAACCTGATCTGGTGCTCGGTAATCATCGAAGCTTTCGTTCTAGGGCTGAATTTGCGCACCTGCTTGACTGAATCTAAACCGAGGCTGCCAGTTTCGACTGCTATAGCAGCAGCCTTGGCGTCTTGATTGGACGACTGGCACGTGCGCGGCTATGATGTTTTGACGGACCTCATCCAGGGGCGAAGGAACGAAGACGAGGTTAAGGGCGTTGCCACTTCCCGCCGGGCAACTTGTATCCCCTATAATTGAGATGAATGACCTGCCGTCTACTCATCTTCTGACCAAAGAAGCCAAGGACTTAAGCAGCAAACGTGGGCCGTCAAATAGTGTTCCGATTTCGTAGGTCAAGAGAAACAATGATGCAGCAAACACGCCGGAGTGCTTAGTGCATTCTTCGTACAGCTGTATCGATCGACGCTTAACGGTTGGAATCAGGGCAACGTACGCGACCAAGATACCCAACACAGAGCCCGCCAGAATGTCACTTGGCCAGTGATAACCCATGTAAATTCTGGGGACGAAGGTAACCAACACGACATAGCCAAACGCGACGGCGCCGACTCTCCTGCTTCGAAAAAATAAACCCATTGCCAGAGCGCTGAAGAGAGCGGCGTGATCGCTCGGAAAGGAACTCCAACGAATGAATTGGTCGGCGTCTACATGGTATGGCCACTGAAAGTGCAGAGCTGGATCGAAAAATGGCCGCTCTCGGTATGGGAGTAGATCTGCTAGGCCGCGAGCCACCACCATCGCTGGGACCACCAGTATCAAAACCGTCAGAAGAGTGGCGCGCGCATCGACCTCTTCTGGCTCGGTCCCTTGCTTGCCCTGTTCAAACAAAAAATACCAGTACACCGTCACAATGACGATACCCTTAAGAAATTCCGAGCCACTGACATGGTAGACGGCCGAGTCGAACCAAGGCCAACGCCCGACGAACTGATTCACCCAATGCATCAGCGCAAAGTCGAGATGCATACTTCTTCTCCAATGAGGTTACTAGGCCTCACTTCCCCGATTCCCAACCGGGAGAAATGGCTCACCTCGACGGAGAACTATAGTCGAGGCTACACTCCTTCGCAACGAAGACAACACCCGCCCCTCTCCGCACACTGCGTTCGACGAAATTTGCAGAGCGGATTTGCCGAGGCCTGCGGCTTCGTCTCCCGAAGTGGATCCACTGCTTGTTTTTGCAGTTTGCATCGCCTTGGCTCGGCCAACGGTGGGCCACAGGTCTATCGGTCTATCCGATCCGATAGTCCGCCTCTTCGTTCCGATAGGTCTTGAGCGATATACCTACAACAAGTGCGGCTCTCCCGAGAGCACCCGTTTGGGTAATGTGTTGTAAATACGCGCATTCCGCTTGTGCGGAGCCTACCGTCCGCCGTTCGGATTTTTGGCAAGGTGGAAGCTTAACAGACCGTGATCGCGAACGGAAGTCACAAATCAGTAGATGGGCAGTTGCAATGAATTTAGAAATAGGAGACTCGCGGAAATACTATCTATAGCAAACAATGCTCGACGGGCACTGTGCTAGCCGCCGCTGCCGCCATTGTTATGATCGCGGTTTTGAACATAGCCTTCGGCGAAACCCCCAGGTTTTAACAACGGCTCAGTTCACTAAAATCACAATTAATCCGTCAGTGAATTACTCAGAAGGACGTACATGAATGAATACGCCAGGTAAACTTAAGATCTCTTTCGTTTCCGAAGTGGCTGCCTTTTTCATACCTTTTCTCTTGGGCGTCTACTGGGCTCCTGTTGGCATCGGGTTTGAACTTAAAGCTACCGTTCTACGATGCGTAATAGCCGGTTTATCAACCCTATTGCTCGTAGTCTGGCTGCGTGCGCCGCTCACGCGAGCGGAAACGAGGTTTGCAGCCCTCTTTGGTCTGCTTGCACTGCTGCTCACCGTTCCGTGTCTGACCGCGACCGACTCGGCGCGAGCGTTTAAGGACCTAACGAAACTCGTCCTGCTTTTCGCCGTGGGTCTGGCGATGGCACGAGCACTGCGGCACGGTAGAACCGCCAGAGCGTTTGGATATGGCATGCTAATCGGCAGCACCGTGACTGCAGTATTGGTCCTCAACGTTTATATCGGGCACATGGGACTAACCCTTCCAACTTATCAGGCGCTTCGCATTCTCAAGGAGGTGCTTACTAGGGGTGAAGGGTTTCCTCTGAATCCAATCTCTTTCACGGCATTTTTCATGTATTTGATTGGTTTGTGCCTCGTGCCTCCAAGGGCGCTGACGTGGTGCCTGGGAGTTTTTGTGTTCGCCGTCTCGTCATTCCTGACCGGTTCCCGCGCCCCAATCGGCATCTTGTTGATGAGCGGGCTGGTCGCGATCGGTTTGCACTGGCTCGGGGCCCGATCGTTTGTGTTGCGAGTATCGGGGTGCGTAACCTTGCTCCTTCTGACCGGTGCCATCGTGGCATCTGTGTTCACGATTGATTCACGAAAATTGGTAATCATCTCCGAGGGACGAACCGTCCTTTGGTCGGTGGCGTGGTCCAAGTTTCTGGAAAAACCGCTCAGCGGCCACGGGTACGAATCCTGGCAAGATGATTTGGCGTCCCGTATTGCCGGAGGTGAATATTTTCACACTTCAACTTCAATCATCGGGAATGGCGCGTACCACAACCAATACATCACTCTGCTGGCCGAGGAAGGCCTCGTAGGCTTCGCGCCTGCGATGGCAATCGTGTGGATGCTGCTGCGGTGTTGCCGCTGGCTGGCATGGAGAACCTCGATTCCCGCAATCAGCCGCAACGTCATCCTGCTGGCGTGTGTCTTCATGTTGTTGCGTGCCGCGGTGGAAGTACCCGGACTGTTCGGCTACGCTAACGATCCAGCTGACTATCTTGCCTATTGCTTTGTGGCAGTTGTAGTGAGCCGGATGTCACTGCATGAAGATAGGCGGCGGCTCACCCTCAGCAGGCTTACCAGCGAACCGCAATTTGCCATGGCGGTCTCGGCCTAAGAATAGCGGCGACGTCGCGATGCGGCTTTTGACAGAGATCGCTCAAGGTGTGATTGCAGGGGTGTTAATTTATGAGAAAAGGCTCCACATATTGTGAGATCAAAATGCTTTATGCCCTATTCTTGTCGGCAGTCGCTAGTCTTTTCTTTACAGGCAACGATGCATTGGGTCAGCAGCCACACCCAGATAGGGCGGCACCTCCGCCGCAAGCGCAAGGGTACAAGCTAGTGTTCGCGGATGACTTCGACAGACTTGACCTCAGTCCGGACGGTCGGGGAATGCACGAGTGGTACGAAGGGATCTGGTTTAACCACCAGCACGCATCGCGAAAAAATATTTCCGTGGCTAATTCGATGCTCTCTTTGAAATGGGAGCGAGGGCAAGGGGCGGTAGACACCAGCATTACGACTTTTTCCCCTCACGCAGGAAACTACTCGGCCTGGCGCTACGGTTATTTCGAAGCGCGCTTGCGGTGGGATGTAGTCAAAGGCACATGGCCTGCCTTCTGGCTGATTCCGGTGGAAGATGCAACCGGCCAGGATATTTATAATGGCACGAAGGAGTCGGGCGAAATCGACATCTTCGAAGGTCAAGGCGACCACCCGCATGTTTTCTATGGCACCATTCATGATTGGGTGAACCTCCGTGATCATGCCAACCGGAACAACTTTTTTGCCCTCCCCGGTAATGTGGATTTGTCTCAATTCCACACCTACGGTCTGCTTTGGACGCCCGGAAAAGTGACTTGGTACCTGGACAACCAACCGCTGCACTCGGAGAGTACACCTTCCATATTTGATCGCCAGAACTTCTTCCTTGTTCTCACCATGCAAGAGGGAGATGATTGGAAAGCTGGGAATCTGTCTGGCGTGACCGCACCCACGATGACTCTGAACGTCGACTGGGTACGAGTGTGGCAGCCGTAGGAACCACTTTCTATAACGCGCGTTGAGGCAAAAAGTGACTTGTTGTTTCCCTGGCAGGTAGCGTACCGGATAGCTGAGGTCTACCCGATTGGATAGCAAGGATCTTGATGTGCGCCTTCGCGCTTTGCTCGCCCACTAACGTCATTGCAGCCAAGTTTCTGCACCGGTTGGAGATACGCGAGGCGAGTAGCCGGACGGCAATGGTCCCACGAGTTGGCACCGCATCTGCTCTTGTATGAGTGGAAACACGAACCGTGATCAAGGTGAAGGGAGAAAATGATCGGCCATGTCTGACGTTCACTGTGGTACTACTAGTGTTCTGCAGAGCGGGTCGTCGGCTGTAGCCAGCCCCGAGCCGCGCTCGAGTGGCTCCGGATCATTTCATAGAGAAGAACGCATTTTCCTGCACACTCCCGAGCCGTTCTCATCGGCGGCGTTGTACGTTGAAGCACTGTCTCGCGCGGTTACAGCAGAAGGAACTCCGATCCACATTGTGTGTCCTAGCAATCATCAGTTCCTGGAAGAATTCAACCGTAACCCCTTAATCACGGTTCACCCCACGATTGCACGTTCCACCGATGGCGAGCAGGGTTTTTTAGGGAAAGTGGTTGTCAACGTTCGATTTCTGCTTTCCTCGTTGGCCGTTTTATTTTGCGCTGTCCGACGTGGCGATCTAGTGCATTTTCAATATAGCTTGCACTTGCCTTTCGGCGCACTCTTCTTTTTGTGCGCTCGGGTTCGTGGCTGCAAGATTGTGTATACCGCTCACGATCCGCTTCCCCACAAGTGGAAGATGCCGAAGAAGCTGCGCTGGGTGGAGACAGGTGCGCTGGCGTGGATGTATCGCGTGAGCAACATCATCATTGTTCATAATGAAGTGGGAAGGCGCACGATCCTGGAACAGTTCGGCGAGAATAGCGCAAACCTTAAGGTGATCCCCCAGGGCCCCTACGAGCTTGGCGCCGACACGCTACCGATGCCCGAATCGGAGTATCTGGAAGTGCTTCTGTTCGGCGCGCTGCGTGAGAATAAGGGCGCTCACCTCGCCATTGAGGCCATTCAGCAGCTTTACAAAGAGAACGTCCCGATACGCCTCACGATTGCCGGCGCCGTTCTTAACCGAAACGAGCGGGACTACTGGGAGCGCTGCCAGGAGTTGATTCGGAGATGCCCTCAGCCGATCCGCTTAGTCGAGGGCTTCATTCCCGACGAACAGCTTCCTGAGCTGGTTGCCAGTTGCCATTGCTTTCTGCTCCCGTACACCCAATTCTTTTCGGATAGCGGTGTCGCATCTATAGCGCTGGCCAATGGGCGGCCGGTCATTGGAACCAGAGCGGGAGGGCTCGGCGCCTTGCTCCAGGCTTCTAACGGTGGTCTGGTCATTGAGGAAGCTTCTGCGGACGCGATTGCCACCGCGTTGCGCCAGGCCGTTATTCTGGGCGAGCAGCGACTGGACCAGTTCGGGCGGGAAGGCAGGGCTTGGATATTGCGAGAGTGCGGCTGGCCGAAAATCGCCCGCGAAACCCTCCAAGTGTACTCGGCTCACACTTTGCAGCACCAAGCGCCACCCCGATCACCTCGATTCCGTACCCGGAAAGGGCGACATCGTAATTCTCAAGCGTTGGTTTAACTAGCGTCCAGGCCGGAGTCCCCAAATGTCAAACCAGGCTTTGGGGACCCGACCCCGGACGACCCTCGGCAATAACCCAAAATGACCCACTTGTGCTCCTCCCCAAGACCCTGCTGAAAACACACTCTGACGCAGCGCAATGAGTTCGTGGGCAGCTCGTCCACGCCGAGGCCGGGTTGGCGCGACGCAGCGGCAACCGGAATCCACTGAGGCTCCAGCCTGAGACCGCGAGAGATCTTCTTCAGGTTCTCACGTACATGTCGTGCCGGTTTGAGGCAAACCTCGTTTTAGGATTTTTCATGATCAGGATTCTCGCCATCGCTACGCTAATACGCTCCGGCCGCACTATCGGAATGGTTTGTCCCCGTAGGCTTTTGGATAACTCACAAACCGATTCAAAGGGTGCACCTCCTACTCTCCTGCAATAAATCCAGCCTCAAGCGCAGGCACCGCTTGGACTTACACACCGCAAGCAGAACTGATGAGAAAAGGCGCCGGCTGGCAGCCCTCTTGCTTCTCTCATGAGCGAGACAAGTTCGAAAGGATAACAGCAATCACGACCATGACTACAACGCTGAAAGATAACGTTTCGCAACTGCATCAGGCGCCCCAGAGCCTATCAGCAGAGATGGCAAGGAACGGTCTGGAACAATCCCACACGAAACAGCCCGGGCGGATTGTCATCCTTATCACGACCCTGACTTTCGGGGGCGCCGAAACGCAGGTCGTTCGCCTCGCTACCGAGCTGAAGACGAAAGGCTGGACGGTCCGCGTAGTGTGCATGGTTAAACCAACCGCGTACATGAGTCAGTTGGAAGCGCAGCACATTCCGGTTCACTCGCTGGACATGAAACGAGGTGTACCAGACGTGAGGGCTGTATTCCGTCTCGCGTCCCTCATCCGCGACTTTCGACCGGACATTATGCATTGCCATATGTTCCACGCGAACCTTTTGGGCCGTGTCACTAGGCTTTTCTGCCGGATACCGGCCTTGGTGTGCACTGCCCATAACTTTAGAGAGACGTCGGAACAAGACGGACCCACCTGGCACAAGGAACTCCTCTACCGCATCACCGATCATTTGGCAGACAAAACCACGATCATCTGTAACGCGGCATTCGAACGATACGTTCGCGTGGGTGCGGTGCCGCGTAGGAAGTTTCAGATGATTCCGAATGGTGTCGACACCGATCACTTCATGCGCTCGAAAAACCGGAGAAAGAACGCGCGCGAAGCGCTCGGCATTAGCTCCGAGTTCGTATGGCTCGCGGTCGGCCGATTGGTCAAACAAAAGGACTATCCGACACTTTTCCGCGCCCTTGAGCTGCTTAAGCACGAGCAATTTGTCCTTTTGCTTGCCGGCAACGGGCCCCTGGAAGAAAAGTTACGGGAAGAATGCAGTACGCGTGGACTGGAGAGACAGGTTCGTTTTTGTGGCGCCCGCGAAGACATCGTTGACCTCTACAACGCTGCCGACGCTTTTGTGATGTCGTCCGAGTTTGAAGGTCTGTCGGCGGCCTTGCTGGAAGCGGCGTCGACAGGCCTGCCGGCAGTGGTCACCGATGTGGGTGGTAATGCCGACGTCGTTATGGATGAAATCACAGGTTATATGGTGCCCCCGGCGGCGCCGAAACAACTGGCCACGGCTATGCATCGGCTGATGGCTCTCTCGCCAGAGCGCTTACAGACGATGGGCGATGCTGCACGCCACCTCTGTCACGAACAGTTTCGGATTGCAGCCGTGATGGATAAGTGGCTTGACCTTTATGCCACGTTCCCGCGGCATGCTGAAGTCGTTCAGATCAAAACAGCAAGTCAAAGTCGCGATTCCCAAGAGAGAGGCCCGGAGCAATCGATTCACACTGAACCGCAATCCTGCTTGTCGAGTCAGTCGGAGGTGACGCGATGAGCACTGCTCGTGCTAACTTCCCGGACCCACGCCGGAGTAACAACGCACTTCAAGCATCAGCGCAGGAATTCCAGGCGAGCCGTGGGCGGAAGCGTCCCGGTGCGCTGGTCATTTCACTCGATTTCGAACTTCATTGGGGAGTTCGCGATTCCGCGCCCCTCGATGGCAACGAACGGGCCCGACTGCTGTCAGCGAGACGGATCATCCCCCGTATGCTCGACCTATTCGAGGAGTTCTCAATTCACGCTACGTGGGCCACCGTCGGCCTTCTGTTTGCGCACTCCCGAACAGAGGTTGAAGCGTTGAAGCCCACCCGGCGGCCAAAGTACCGGGACAGCCGGTTGGATCCTTATCAGGAAACGCTTGGAGCGGGGGAGGCTGACGATCCCTTTCATTTTGCTCCAAGCCTGATTGCAGAGATAGCGAGCAGACCCGGTCAGGAGATTGCGTGTCACTCGTTTTCTCACTACTACGCCATGGAGCCGGGCCAAGCCGGCGAGGAGTTCGAAGCCGACCTGAGGAGTGCGGTGGCCATAGCAGCCCAGTCGGGTCATAGCTTACGTTCCTATGTCTTTCCCCGGAATGAAGTCAATCCTGAGTACCTTTCGATTCTGAAACGTTTTGGGATCCTGGCCTATCGCGGAACGGAGCCGGCCAAGATCAAGCAGGCGCGTTCGTTTGACGAGCAGCGGCGCCCGCATAGGCGGCTTGGTCGGCTCTTGGACACGTATCTGGACCTGTGCGGCAATCAGACGTGCCCATGGCCCCGAGACGGGAGACTTATATCGGTCGCAGCCAGCCGATACCTGCGGCCTTGCTCGCCTATTCTTCAGCCATTCGAAGCTTGGCGGCACTCGCGAATCGAACAAGCTATGAAGTACGCCGCCGAGCGGGGCGAAGTCTTCCATCTGTGGTGGCATCCCGAGGACTTCTCCTATCACTGCGATGAGAATCTCTGTTTTCTGCGCTCCGTGTTGAGGACCTTTGATAGCTATCGCGCCCAGCACGGAATGGTTTCCGTCGGCATGGCGGAGATACACAGCACTCAGCCCATGTACACGTCGTAAAAGGACCTATATGAACTCGTTTAAGACCATAGAAAACGAAATTGATAACGGCTCCTCCGCAACCAACGATAGCGGCAAACCTCGAATCCTGTACCTCGTGACTCGAGCCGAGCGCGGAGGTGCCCAGACACACGTACTCGACCTAGCATGCTCCATGCAACCTGACTTCGAGGTTAGTGTTGCCACCGGAGAAGAAGGCTTCCTTACGGAAGCTTGTAGAGAAAGAGCCATCCCTGTTTACGTATTGCCCCATTTGCAACGGCAAGTCAGGCCAATTACGGACGCTCGAGGTTTCGGGGAGATTTGGCAACTGATCCGGAAGCTGCGACCGGATCTTCTCCATCTACACACCTTCAAGGCTGGTTTTCTTGCCCGGCTCGCCGGTCGAATACTCGGCATTCCTTCCGTATACACCATCCACGCCTGGCTTTATGGGACAGCGGCGGTATCGCGCTTCTCGAGTGCTCTGAGCGGCCCCTGTGAGCGCATGGCGGCGCGCTGGTGCGAACGCATTATTACGGTTTCCCGGGCTGGAGCGCGAATCGTGCGCGGACACCGAATCGGATCTCCTTCCAAGCTTGTCACCATTCACAATGGTCTCCCGGATTGCTCCGAGCAGGCCCTACTTTCACCGACCGAAACTCCTGTGATCACAATGGTGGCGCGGTTTATCGAGGGCAAGGACCACGATCTTCTACTCCGTGCCTTTGCCCACATTCCTAAAGGCCCGCGGCTTCGTTTGGTAGGCGACGGTCCTACTCGAGCCAGCGTGGAAAGCCTGGCGCGCGAGCTTGGCATTCAAGAGCAAGTGGATTTCATGGGCAATCGCGACGATGTGGCCTCGCTCCTCGCCACATCAGACGTGTTTGTCCTCGCATCGCGATCCGAGATGCTTCCAATCAGCATCTTGGAGGCGATGAGGGCAGGGCTGCCAGTGATCGCCTCCGATGTCGGCGGGGTTGGAGAAGCCATTGCGCATAATGAAAACGGATTTCTAGTGCCTAGCGGTTCTGTCTCCGCTTTGGCGCAGGCGTTGACCGATCTGACCAACGACTATGCGCTTCGCCTCCGAATGGGCCAGGCCGGGCGCCAGCGCTTTACGTGTCAGTTCTTGAGCTCATCCATGCACGAACGCACGCGATGCATCTACCGCGACGTGTTGCTGAGCCTTGGCAGACCTCGGAGAAAACGCAATGCGGCGGCGCCGGCGTCCATGGCCCCGCCTGCAAACTGGCAAACCGCTTAATCAGGATGCATATGTGTCGGAAAAATGGAAGCGCACGACGCGGAGCAGCTCAGCAAAGGAAGGAAGAAAATGAATATCATGGCAACCACCACAACTCTGCCCCTCACTGCCGCATGTGGCGAACTGATCGGCCTATTCCATTCAAGCGGTGAAGATATTCCGCCGGCCGCTGAGAGCGATCCGGCAGCTAAGAACCTTGTGTTACCCGGGCGGGCGCGATGTCTCGGCCCGTCTTGTGAGTCATTGAATATGGAAGCGCGGCAACCGCACCCTTGCCCGTTTTCTCTCGAAGGTGATGCCTTGTATGATGGGCACCGAGATTCGTTCCGACGCCCAGGTTGTGCGGGGGCTGTTCATTCATGGCACAGGCGTGGTCATCGAAGAAACAGCGATCATGGAAGACGATGTAGCTTTAGATCACGGGATGACACTGGCCGGCGCAGGCAAGGAGTAGGGCGCACACCACTCCACAATCGGCGACCACGCCATCATTGGGCGAGTTGCCAACGGTTTTGGGAAACATCACCCTGGACAAAAACCACCGTATCCGAACCTGGCACGGTGGGGTTCCGGAATATGCCTGACGCGTCCACTGTTGTTGCCTTTCCCCGCCGCACTGTTTTTCACAATGGCAGGCGGGTCTTGGCTGATTCCGAGCTGGACGATGATCCCTTCTCTGATCAATCCCGACTTTGCCGCGAGGTGACGCAATATTGTCACGATGCGGCACTGTGACCAGGTAAATCGCAGTTAAGTGGCAGCCTATCTTTGCGCTGTATTCCAAGGGGCGTTGGTCAGTGCGTCCTCTATCCTTCCTCTATCGCCGCTTCAGCCATTTTGATGGGAGGCGATACCCGTTACAACGTTAGAACTGCTTCAGTCGCCATTTGCCGTGCTCAGTCGGGCGGCCACCAAGAAAATTCATCAGCGCCGTGGGGCTAGCGCGCGAACGGAGTGTGTCAACACACAAAAAGGTGACATTTCTAAGAGGGTTTGACACCAGCGAACAAAAACTACTTGCACAAGGACGCGGCCGCGTGTAGAATTGCGCGCCTGAAAGCAGCTCTGGTCTCCGGATGTACTATTGCCATTGAAAGGATTCGATATGGCGCATCGTAGGCTAATGCTGATCGTGGGTGGGTTATTCATCCTCTCTGTTCTGGCTTTCGCAGAAATCTGCAGCTGCTTGTTTTGTACGTGTCCCGGATGTAAAGGGCAGTGCGCCCGCAAATCGTTGGGTTCGGATCCCATGGCCATGATGTCCCCTCCTACACCCGTCTGCGCCAGTAAGCTACAATCGTCAATGCTTTGTGTCGTACCTCAGGTTTACGGCACGACCGGATTGATTCTCCCCAACCCAGCCCACCAGGCACATTTCGTTTCGAAACAAACGGGTTTTCAGATTCCGCTAAGTGTTTCCGTGGGCACGGAGCTGTCACTGGTTTCGGTCGCATCGCCCGCTTCTGGCGTGCTGTTCACCTATGATGCAACGCTCCACACTTTCGTACCCTCGACCACCGAAAGTTATGGGCCAATCCTGACCGAACGAGCGGAAACGATCGGCAAACATCGCATTTTCGTTGGCGCGACATATCAGTATTTCAATTTCAGCGCACTCGATGGCATCGACTTGCATCACCTACCGGTAGTGTATACACATTTCCCGTTCCCAGTCTCCGCATGCCCTGCTGATACAGCCCAGTGCGACCCGTCCAATTCCAAGTTCCCTGCCTTCGAAGAGGAGTATATAGCGACTCAAAACCGCATTGACCTGAAGGCTCACCAAATCACATTAACCGGTACTTTTGGTTTGACTCAACGCATCGACATCTCCGTGGACGTTCCCATTCTCGATGTTGGGCTTGGAATCACGTCCGCTGCGCAGATTTCTCGCGTGGCACCGCAGCCGGTCCCGTCAACTGACGTATTTTTTTTCGGCACCACAGATAAAACTGGGTTCTATCACTTTTTCGATTTGCAACATCCCGCTGACAGCTTAAGCAAGACGTTCTCGAATTCCAAGCGCGCAACCGGTATCGGCGACGTCGTCGTTCGCGTAAAAGGCACCGTGCTGAACTATGAGCGGGCGAGGGTTGGGCTTGGTCTCGATATTCGGACTCCAACGGGCGACGAGGAGAACTTTCTCGGGTCCGGAGCTATCGGTGTTAAACCGTTCATCGCCGCTTCCTACGGTGGGCGCATCTCCCCACACGTGAATCTCGGTTACCAATATAACGGTGACTCCGTACTAGCGGGAAATCTGGGCACCGCCTCCCTGGGCAAGTTGCCGAACCAGTTTTTCTATGCGGGAGGGGTGGACATCGCCGTCGCGCGACGGTTGACACTAGCTGCGGATCTACTCGGCAACCGCCTTTCGAATTCAGATCGTCTCCGTCAGTCATCGTTTGCCAACGTAGACGGGGTGCCCCAGCCTGGGGTTCAGCAGACAACACTATTTCAGGCTCCTGTGAACATGGTCGACATTTCCGGCGGCGCGAAGGTCAACCTCATGAGAAACCTGCTGCTGACCGGTAACGTCGCCTTTAAAGCCAATGATGCTGGATTGCGGGCAAAAGTTATACCCCTGGGCGCGATTTCTTATAGCTTCTAGCCATCTTTTTTATTTCTCGGAATCCAGCCCCCTTTTCCTGGAAAGTTTTGGGTCTTGATCGGCTTCGGGCAGGATCCAAATGAACTGAGAGTCGGCGTCCGAAAATTCACCCAACCCTGGAACTGCTTAAGTGCTTGCTTGCGTGGATACCTAGTGAGGAAGACCATCACTGAACATCATCAATGCGCCAGGTTCCGTTCGATTTTGAGAGCTGAAAAACCGTGCGGTTTTGAATGGTCTGAGTCCTCTGACCTTTGGGGGTATAGTCCTGAGCAATCACCGTCGTTGCCACCGCAGTGTCGCCACCAGCCGCAATATCAATCTGTTCGGTCTGGAGTTTCATGTGAATAGAGCTCGCACTGGCGAAGCTTTTTTTATATTTGCTGTAGCGGTCGCCCAATGTCGGCCAGACCCGCCGCAATGCATCAGCATCCCTGTGCTCGAAGGCATCAATGTAGCGCTGGATCACGGAACGAACCTCCGAACGAACCTCCTGGAAGTCGATGGCTGGTGGTAACGAAACCTTGGGCTGTACTGGCGGAGAAACAGGACGTGTATCCAATTGGGCCAGCTGTTGGGTCAATTGGTTTGCATCGTTTGCTGCCTCAGTTGCATGTGGGCCGCCTGCCTTGGCAATATTTTCGAGGTCTGCGCGAACAGATTCCAATTCGCCCCGGTTGTTCGACCCTGCCGCATGTTGGTACCGCTGCACAGCCTTCTGAAAAACCGCTTCCGCGTCAATTTGCGCCTGACGTTTTTTTTGCTCTTGGTCGATTTTCCCAGAGGCAGAGTTAACGTCCCCACCCAGTTGCTTGATTTTGTCTAACTGCTGGCGCGCCCCGGCAAGGTCCCCACTTCGAAGGCGAGTATCGATTTCGGCATTTAGGATGTCTATCTGCCTTTGACGCTGCTGTTTCAATGTTTCCCGTAGCTTGGCGTTGACAGTGTCTCGCAGAGTCTCAGCCTCAGGTTTTCGTCTTCCATTGAGCGCAATAACTTGGTTCAGAAAATCGCCGGCGCGTTGGAGATCGTCGCTGCCGGTTCCTTGTGCAGCGCGTTGGGCTAAGGCGAATAAATGCTCTTCCTTTTCACGTGCAGGAACGACCTGATTCAGATAGCGCTGCGCCTCTGCCTTCCTCTGACCGCCGTCCCCGAGGTTGAGAATTTTGCGCAGGTCACTCTTGGCCAAATCAAATTTTCCGTTGTCAACTTGCTCGACAGCGTCTTGCCACCATTGTTCTTCGTTGCGCCGAAGCCGCCGAACGCCCTCGTCTTTCATTGCGGCGGAGATTCCCGCAAGTCTCTCCTGAACGGTGGCGTCCAGCGGACCCTGCAGCCCGGTAACGGCCCGAAGCAGGTGCTGTGCGCCCGCCAAATCATCTGCGGCAACCAGTTTGTCAGCTGCATTAATGGCCGCCTGTTGCCGAATCGCGATCGGATCGGGCTGCGTTTGCTCGGGCTGCCTTTGCTGAGGTATGGGAACGCGTGGGCCGTTGGACTTCGATCGATATACTGAGATACCGATCACCACGCCAACCGCGATGAGGCAGGCCGCAACTACGGTAGGATCTCTCCACAGTCGACCGTTAACGAGCCGTGGTCTAGGCGAAGCAGGGTGGGGAGGGACGGGAAGTTCGCCAGTTCCGGGAGCTTCAGCAAGGCTGAAGGGATCCGCCACGGCTGGCTGCGGTACAGCCACAGGTGCGGCTCTAACGATTGCAACCTCGTCGTCCGTCCCAGGAGGATTCACCAGCTCCGTCTCTGCCGCGCCTCCGTCGGCAAAGCTTTGCGGCGGCGCTTGGGGCTCGAGTTCTGCAATGTCGGAAGTGGTTGTTGGAACCGACGAAGGCAAGTATCCTGGTGTTGCATGCTCTAAGTGTGCGTCGCCAACTTCCTCCACTTGGGGCCCGCTGAGCGAGGGGGCAAACCCGCCTATTCCGAAGGGAGGGGTCACAACCGATGTGGTCGTCTCGCTAATAGGTGATACCACATCGCTGGATTCCATTTGAACCGCCGGTTCAAGATCCCTCTGCGAGGAGTCCGCAAGATGTTTGGCGGCGCTAGTGGTACCGAGTTCGACTGGCTCCTGACTATTTGGAAATGCCGACGACGGCGCTTGCGCCAGCTTCGCTTCCCGAAGCGCGCCTATACGCGACGTAATCTTCTGTTTCAGAGCGTCAATTGAGGTTTGCAGTTTAGTATCGCCCCGATAGTGATCGGCAATCTGGGTTACCTCTCCCAAGATGGCTCGCAAATCACCGGTATCTGGTGCTTGTGTTTCATCATCCAGATCCAATTCCTCGCGTAACTCACAGGCAGGCCAGACCAGCTGACTCTGGGTAGGTTGTGGTTCGCTGTCCCGAACCTGCTCCTTGTTGCTCGATTCTCGCCGCTGGCTGTCTTGCCGCTTGCTCGCGAGTCCGGATCGAGCGGCGTCCAGCAAAAGCTGAAATTGTTCGTTTAGCTGAGGCTCGGCCTCCGCGGCCACGGGAGCAGTGGTCTCAAGCACACGCACGGCCGAGTCGAACGAGCGAACCAGCAGCAGCACCCGGGCATCGCGCAACGCCGCATCCAACCTGGCATTCGCCACTCCTCTTCGTCTAAATCTGATCTCCGCGGCCAGCAGACGGAGATCCGTAACATCCCCAAACTGCTCACGACTCTTCTGCCAGAGAGCTTGGGCTTCATCCAAATCCGAGCGGAAAATGGCTGCTCGGATTTCCTCCTTGGCGAGACAAAGGGCTTGCCAGAACTGTTGCTTTTCTCGCGCCTCCGCCAAGGCAGAACGAAATTGGTCCGCCTTGCCGTATGGCCGAGCTTCCAAGAACTTTACCGCCTCGACATAGTGGCTTTGATCCATTAGCCGCTTGGCATTGCTGATGGCTTCCTGAACATTACGGTTGAATTCTTCGACGTGGCGTCGGCTATCGGAGAGGATGATTTCCAGCTCTTGGTCGGGGATCTCCTGTAAGGTAGCTTCAAGTAGCTGGATTGCCTCCTCGTACTTCTCCTCTGAATTTAACCGGTGAGCCTGTTCCGCAACTGAATCGACGCGTTGACGCTTCGCATGACTTGCCGCCTCATCCTGCGCAGACTGCAGCAGATCATCAAAGTCGCTCGACTGCAGCTCCTGGCGGGTCGCTTGTAGCAGCGATATGGCTTCCCCGAAGTCTCTGCGCCGAATTGCTTCTCTAGCTTTCTGGATACATTCGGACTTTTTTTGCTCTATCCGCTCCCGCTCCACGTTTTCCCTAACCAAAGCGAGCATGGATTGCAAGCCTAATTCGGCGGGGTATTTTTCGAGCGCCTCCTGTAAGGTGACCAAAGCCGCATCAGCTTTGCCTTCCTTCACTAGCGTTTGTGCCTGGGAGATTGTTTCCTCGACATATCTGCGCTTCTCGCGGGCCGCAAGCTCCTTTTCAGCCACTGCCTTCAGCTTCTTCAGCCCGCGATCATCGGGGTAACTGCTGAGCCCTTCGACAGCGTTGGCACAGGCTTTGTCGTAGTCGCTCCGATTGAGCGCGTCTTCTATTTCGATGGTCAGGCGCTCGAGATCCCGCCGTCGCTTCTCCTGTTGTTGGCCGCTTAAAGCTAAGCTGGTGAGCTCCTGTAAGCCGGGAAAAGCGGAATCGATCAACTCCGCCTCCTTCAACAGTTCCAGCGCAGCGGAGAAACGGCGCGCAGAAATCTGTTTCCGGGCATCGCCTATATATTTCTGAAGTCTCAGCTGTTTGTGGCGCTCGGCGATCTCGCGCGAAATAGCCGCTTGTAACGCGCGCACCTCAGTGCTTTTTTCGTCTATGACGACTGCCTCTTCGACCGCCCGGCGGGCCTCGTCCAAGTCGCCGGTCTCCCGGGCCATCTCTGCCCGCCGCAACAATTCGCGTACTCTGTCGGAACGAGCTTTGTTTTCGCGGACTAAATCCCGGAGCCGAACGATTTCCGAGTTGGTTTTATCCAGCTCGACGGCCCGGTCCAGAAACACCAGCGCCTCGGCTAGTTCACCGCGAGTCACGGCTTTTTCGGCTTCGGACTGCAGCTCTCGTGCCTGCTCGCTACGCTGTTGCCTTTGAATCTCCTGTTGTAGCTCTCGCAGCATGTCATTTGCGCGAACGTTTTGTCGGTCGATCTTCAGCAGCTGCAGCAACTGTTCTTTAGCCCGGCTCAGCTGCCCGGCGGCGCGCGCCACCTCTGCGGCTGCGAGGTATTCGTTGAGTCTTTCCCACTTGAGTTTTTCGTGAACATGGGCGAGCTCAAAAGCCAGGTCCTCGGCTGCCTGAAAGCGCTGCTCTCGATCTTTAGCCAGCACTCGTTGCATGATTTCATCGAGGTCCGCCGGGTAGCCGGTGAGAAAGCGGTTCAGCGGCGGTGGTGCGTCATGGATGATTTTCAGCAGAGTCTCACCCGTGTCTTTACCTTCAAAGGGTAATTTCGCCGTGAGGAGCTCATAGAGCAAGACCCCGATGGAAAAAATATCGCTACGCTCGTCCACGTTGCCGCCATTGATTTGCTCTGGCGACATGTACTGAAAGCTGCCCATGATCTGTCCCGGTAGGGTCATTCGATCGCCGATGCGGGCGATTCCGAAATCGAAAATCTTTACCCTTCCGTCCTGCAACAGCATCACGTTGGCAGGCTTGATATCGCGATGAACAATGTTGTGTTTGTGGGCGTAGCCGACGCCTTCGCAAACCTGGACTACAATGTCGAGCTTTTCTTCGAGAGACATGGCTCGTCGGGTACGGATAAGTGCATCTAGACTCTCCCCTTCGAGAAACTCCATTACCAGATAAGGGCTACCATCCTCCACGCCCAGGTCATATATGGTCACGATATTGGGGTGCTGAAGGTTGCCCACCGATTGCGCCTCTCGGTAAAAGCGATGTAGCAGTTCGGGATCATCCGCGAAAGCACCGGTTATCATTTTAATGGCCACGATCCGGCCGATGCCCGGATCCACGGCCTTGTAGATGACGCCCATCCCCCCTCGGCCAATCACTTCGAGGACGTCGTATTTACCGATCTTTTTGTATGCTGCCGACATAGAACCCGAATTGCCGAGAATGAACCCGATGGCCGATGTTGCGAGATCTCCCGAACAAGCGCTCCGGGGGGCATGACCTATTTTTGACAACCTGAACGCAGTTTACTACTATTGCTGCTAAGTACTCGTGATCTTTGCAATTGGGTAAACGCTAATCCCATAAACCTGTGAATGCAAGTCCCTTGCTGAGAGGAGCTTACAGTTCCTCGGGGCTTCCGCTAAGCCCGCGTTAGCACAACTGGCGATAGGCTTGGCCGGACTCAGGCAAAATAAAAAGACCTCCTCACCCACTCGCAACGACCCACCCGCAGCCGCTCCAGATGGTCAAGGCTGTCCCGCCGAACCGCCCGGGGACAGGCAACTCTACCAAACCATGTCAAATCCACGCATTAAACCCTTTCACTCTTGACAATGAGCGCAAGCGAGCAGAAACTTGTGGCCCAATTCAGGAAGTTCAAAGTGGAAATTCCGGCTGAGCATCGTGGGCAGATGATGGATAAAAAACGATTGACCGTTCTGGTTGTCGGAGGGGCTGGCTATATCGGGTCACACGCAGCCCGAGAGCTGCGCCGAAGGGGTTACAACGCGATCATCTACGATAATTTGTGCACGGGACATCGATATCTTGCGGAAGGCTTTGAACTGATCGTCGGCGATATCTCGGATGCCGCTAAACTAAACTCTGTGCTACAGCATGTGGATGCGGTCATGCATTTTGCAGCACATGCTTATGTCGGGGAATCGGTATCTAATCCTCGAAAATATTTTCAGAACAATGTGGTAGACGCATTGTTGCTACTCAATGCGGTCATAGACTCAGGCGTGCGGAAGTTTATCTTTTCATCGACCTGCGCAACCTATGGAATACCAGAACTCGTTCCCATCACCGAGAAAACTCCCCGTTTGCCAATCAATCCATACGGGGCTACAAAGCTGGCATTCGAAAACGCACTTGAAGCCTATGGTCATGCCTATGGATTGCGTTTTGTCTCGTTCCGCTACTTTAATGCTGCGGGTGCGGACGAGAGCGGAGAAATCGGCGAAGTTCACCTCCCTGAGACACATCTAATTCCATCAGCGTTTGAGGCAATCCACGGAGAACGTCCAGAGCTGGAAATTTTCGGCACTGATTACCCGACACCTGATGGCACCTGCATCCGCGATTACATTCACGTCAATGATCTCGCCGAAGCACATGTCTTGGGCGTTGAGTATCTCGAAAACGGCTCCTCAACGGCTCTGAATCTAGGGACGGGTCAGGGCAGTTCAGTGCGGGAGGTCATCTCCACGATTGAGCGGATCACATCGCGACGGCTGCCGCAGCGAGTTGCTCCGCGACGCGAAGGTGATCCGCCGAAGTTAGTTGCCGATCCTTCAGTTGCCCAAAAGGTTCTCGGCTGGAAAGCCAGACGATCGTTGCACGACATCGTGGCGACAGCTTGGAAATGGGATCAGAGTCTTCGAAAAAGCATGGGTCCCACTCTCTAGGGCTCGCTCACCACAGCTTCTTTAGAAGTTTGATACCATTCGATCGTGCGACGCAGGCCTTCCTCGAAGTAGACAATCGGACGATAATTTAGATGACGTTCGGCTTGGGAGAGATCGGCGACGGAGTGTTTCACGTCTCCGGCGCGTTCGGGGCTGTAACTCACTTTCCCCTGGTAACCGGTTAGCTGCTTTACCAACTGGAAAACTTGGTTTAGGTCGATACGCACACCGGCGGCAATATTAAACACACGGCCAGCCACGTCACTTGCAGAAGCCGTGCAGGCTAACAGATTTGCCTCGACAACGTTGTCGACGTGCGTGAAGTCGCGGCTTTGTTTTCCATCCCCAAAGATCGTCGGTTGCTGTCCTCGAAGCATTTGGGTAATAAACCGGGCAAGAACTCCAGAATACGGTGAGGCTGGATCTTGGCGTGGTCCAAAGATATTAAAATACCGCAAGCACACAGTTTCCAAGCCGTAGCAACGATAAAAGGAAGTCATATAATGCTCACCAGCCAACTTGGCAACGGCATAAGGTGAGACCGGATCGGGAAGCATATCCTCCTTCTTCGGCAGCAATGCCGAATCTCCATAAGCGGCCGAGGAGGCGGCGTATACAATACGCCGCACTTTGGCATCTCGCGCTGCAATCAAGAGATTAACGGTGGCATCGAGATTAGCTCGATTACTGCCAAGAGGATCCTTGACCGACGCTGGCACTGAAGGAATAGCCGCGTGGTGAAGCACGTAATCAACATCCTGACAGGCTTTGCGCACGTGTTCGAGTTCTAGCAGATCAGCCTGGGAAAAATCGATTCGATCCATAATTTCGACCAGGTTTCCGGGCTTTCCGGTCGAAAGATTGTCAATGCCCCGGACATGCTCCCCATGGGCGAGTAAGGCACGAGCCAGAGTCGAGCCAATGAAACCAGCAATGCCAGTAATCAGATACGTTGCCATCCGCAGCACATAATAGCTGATAAACTGTTGAAGTGAAATGGCACTGACCGGCAACTGTTCAACCTACAATGCAGTTCCGATGGAACATCCTGTACTTTCATCGCGATAACTTCGAGATTTCTGAATCGTTTCGGGCAGCGGGACAATGGGTGTAGCTGGAACACTGACTGGCACTGGCACAGAGAACTCGGCAATACTTCATTGGAGTGGAACTAACGCCGTACAGTTCGCCCCGCGACGGACCCAGCATTAACGGAGTTCCGATTTCGGATAAACGGAATCGTCGCCTATCGGCAGATACATTGACGATGACCACGAGTGACGGGTTTACGGCACGCGTTTACGGCACATCTCTTCTGCCACAACCAGAAGCAGAGGTCCGTAAACAAATTACGGCAAGCCTCATCTCGCGATCGGCTTCTGTACGCCACCGTTAATCGCGGCCGCCTGGTGGATCCCTTCTACTGACCGAATCGTGTATTAGCCGCTGGGCAGCGTTCATCAGGTCACGATCATCTTGAAAGGAACATCCAGATAGTTTGGGCGTAAGCTGCTGTGGCCAGCAGCAGGCCTAAGCTGCGTAATGCAAACAATAGCTTTTTCATAAATCCTCTTCTGCCGATGGTGTAAGCGCAAGCTGGACTTGCCGCAAGGCCGGATCATTTTTTCAACGGCTTGAACAACATCAGCGCTTTCCTAGGTTGCAGGTTTGGTGCCAAAAAATAGTGGGCTGCGAGATATTTCCTCTAGGCTGCCAAACTCCCTGACTGGCAGTATGCTAAACAAATCTCCTCATCGCTGATCCGCAGAACGGGTTGCGAAAACCCATCACTCTAACCAAAAATCACAGTAGAACTTCACAGTTGGCAGGGCAATGCAGGAGTGTGAGGTGCCCCGTTGTTCAGAACGTGGAAGGCCTTATTCCGCTTGGGAATCGTCCAGCCGAGTTCCCCTTGCGTGAGTCGAGCAGTTCACTCTATCCGAAAAGCTACGGGATCGTATCCGAATGGTGAAACCAGGATGGCAACGGGGAGTTGGCATCGATCTGAGTGGGGGGCCTTCCCGGAAAGCGCGTATCGCCTCTGGCGAAATGTGCATATCCTCGAGGCCCTGAAATCGACTCTACCACTTCAACCTCGCAGAAACGTGAGACAACCGCGAGTGCCAAGAGGATAAACGCAATAATGCAAATTGCCCAATTAGCAACTTGGACCTGGACCTCAGCAGCGCTTTTTATATTCTTCAGAACATCAACAAACCCATTCTGGAGCTGGCTGGCTTGTGCAAGAATGCCTGCAGCCTTCGCCTCAACCTGCGTTGCCTCGTCTAAGTACACCGGGTTGACTTTGGCTGAGGTTTCGTGTTCCATTCTGGATTCCACAGCATCATCAAGCTCCTCATCGATGTTTCGCAGCTGGAGGAGCAGAGGACCGGTGTCGATTTGATATTTGATCTGCCCTGGCATTCCGGCAACGATTTGGTTCACCTGTTCCAGCTCCAATTTGCAACTCTGCAATTTGAATCTAGTAACCGCAATCTCACACATGAACGCCTGGGAACCGCCGACAGCATTGCACAGAACTGCCTTATCGTGCATGGCCACCCGATCGAGCGACGTCTGAATATAATTCTGCATGGAGATCATTTCTTCCGTAGACGCAAGTGCAGCGATCACGTTCCTCGACCGATCATGACCTTGCTTGATGAGGTAACCTGAGAGCAACAACATCGCACCAAGCACAACGAATGTTCGTACGCGGTTATGGACGATTCGAGACACGCTAAGGAGATAGTGCATAACCCTGGTCCCTTTTGACGTTCCACGTTTGGAACGGAATTTCGAATTTCGTGCCAACTGCCGGCTGCTTTCATTCGTCATCCGGAGGCGGCTCAGTGTCACAATGCAGATCGTAGGCCAAAACCACAACATGCGATTTAACCGGGTTGCTTGAATAGCCTTATTGATTACTTGATGGGACGGTTAGCCCTTGCTCGGGGGAGATCCGAGGCCGCTGGGAAAATGTGAGCGACTCGTCCGCGACGCTATCTCATCAGATAGGCCCCGTATCTGACCAGATACAAATTGCCCCCCGTCGTCAGCGCCACCTCCGAGCGGCCCCGTGGAGAGAATCCGCAAGAGGGAGCGCCGGTCGCGATCCGGCACGAGATCACAGTACAAGACATTGCCGAAGTGGCGATGTCATCCCGCAGATGCCCGTCGAAACCCAAGCGGAAGCGACACTGGACGTCCATACGCGACTGGCCTCCTCACTGCTCCAAGGGCATGATCGTTGCTCCTGATGGCAAGATCCAGTTGATTCGTAATCTGAAACAAGCCGAATCCATAGCGCAACGCGTGATCAATGAGGAGATTTCCCGTCAAGATGCCAAAGCCAAGCGACTGCAGCCGGCGTTCCAGCGTCTCCCCAGCGTTTTACGGTCGAACTAAAAACGCGGAAGTCACCGCCGGCGAGGTTCCGGCGCAAACATTCAAAGTGGGGGAACAATCAAGAATCTGACCCGAAACCTTGCCCGGGTCGCTATCGAAGGTGGCGGAAGGGCCTCCGTCCATCCATCAACGTTGCAAGCGGCGAAAGGCGGACAGGTCTCACTTGGGGAGGCTACGCCTGTTCTGTCCGAAAAGCCATCAGAAAAGCAAACGCAGGCGATCCCAGCCCCGCCGGAGGGTTTCCAGGCTGGAGAAGTCCTACCATAGAACCAAAAGCCCCAGAATCGGCAAAAGCAAGTGAGGAACAGGCCATTCCCCCGCCTAGCAAGAAGCAAAGGCCTGAGAAATAGTCTTTGCACTTCATGGTGCAACGAAGCTGGACAAGGCTGGTTACCAAGTCGTCTCAAAGGAAAGGAAAAAAGGTCCGCTAAGGACAGATTCATTCCGATCCCAGGGAAGCTGGCCTGGAAGATTAAGGACAGGATGAGAGAGCGAAACGCTCAGCCACACGACCTAGTCTTTCCAAACGGAAAACCCGACGGACACTTCCTGCGCTAGCTAAGGCGATCGCGAAGAAAGCCGGCGTCGAAGGCGCCGAGCTTCACTGCTTCCATAAGACCTACGGCGATACTCTGCACGAAGAAGCCGTCTCAGTGAACACCATCCGAATCCGCCTCGGTCACGAGTCGCTGGATGTGACGTTTGCGTATCTCAAAGGGAAGAGGCGGAGTCGGAGGAAGCCCACCCTAGGCAGGGGTCGCCGCGGATGGCCGGCGGCGGTGCACCCCGCGCTTGCGCCCGCGGGCGATCAGGGCCGCCCCTTGCAGCACCCTTTCAACCCAGCACGCCGTCGGTCAATTAATCCACGAAAGCCAAACTCCTTATAGACCTCCCGCCAACGACGAATGGAACGTCGCTGATGCCGATGGTCTCCGCCGCCCGCCACCGGTTGATCTTCTTCGCCACTGCCCGCAAAATCACTTCCTGCACTTGCATGGCCTGGTCCGTCGCGGCCCTCGAGTAGCTTTCCATGCCCGCATGGTCTCCTACCCTCGCCACCCGCCAAGCGGACAAATCACTGCTAACGACACAGCTGGATATGCCGTATTGACAAATATTGTGCCAAATGATATGTCCTTTGGTCGGTGAGGGCAGGTGCGAGTTTTATTTGACCTTCTCACTTATAGTGCTCAAATATGGAACTAAACATTTTTTCTGCGTGCTCGCCGGTGAGTCGCACGATCGTTCGTGTGCGCCGATGTGGAAAATCCGTTTATGCTAAACGATAGGTCTCCAAGAAAGGTGCAGATGGCGCGCAGAATCGCTCTGCTCTCGATGCCTTGGCATAACCCGTACCTACCATCCATCCAACTCGGCACACTTAAAGCGTACCTGGAAAGGCAGCTAGTTGACCTTACTGTCGATACATTCCATTACTACTTCGAGTTGGAACAGATCATAGGTTTGGAAACCGCAAAAGCTGTTTCCGAGTTCGGTTCTTTCCTGGGCGAAGCGGTGTTTGCGTGGCAGCTGTTTCCAGAAAAACGGCCGGATATTTTTGCATTCATTGAAGATGAAAAAAAGAGACATAAGGACCTCGGGGAGATTGATTTCGTAGATCGGATCATCGATCCGATTGCGGTTGCAGCGCGTCGACGTGCCGAAAACATCGAATGGGATCAATACCTGTGTGTAGGGTTTTCTTTGGTGTTTGCTCAAACTCTCGGCAGTGCCCTAATGGCAAAACTTATAAAGGAGCGCTACCCGGCTACCGTAGTCATCGCCGGCGGGCCGTGCTGTACTGGCGAGCTTGGCATGAGCCTTCTTCGGAAGTTCCCTCAGCTGGACTTTGTGGTGAACGGAGAAGGTGAGCTTCCACTCCTGGGGCTCGTCACTTCCCTACTGGATCCCGATAAAGGACATCCAGAGGAGATCCCGGGTGTGCTCAGCTGTAAATCGCCACCCGAACGCTTACCGCTGCTCAATCAATTGGCAGATATTGAGTCTCTTCCCATCCCGGATTACCGGTCGTATTTCGAGGCGGTTGATGCCTCCATCACGAGCGCTATCGTTCGTCGGCAAATGGTTATTCCGGTCGAAAGCTCGCGCGGTTGTTGGTGGGACCGCAGCTATCGTAACCCTATGCTTTCGTGCAGCTTTTGCAATCTCAATCTTCACTGGAAAGGGTACCGCGAGAAGCAGATTGATAACTTTGTCGCAGAGCTCGACGCTCTGTCAAACCAGTATAACGTCCTCGATTTTCTGCTAGTAGATAATATTTTGCGCTTCAACAAGGTTGCGGAACTGTGCGCAAAAATTGTGAGGCTGAAAAAGAATTTCAGGATCGGGATCGAGGCGCGGGTTTCCGTCAAACCGGCAGAGATGGCACTGTTGCGAAAGGCAGGCGTTGTCGCCATTCAGTTTGGGATCGAAGCCCTCAGTACAGAAATCTTGAAGTTAATCAACAAGGGCACCACCTGCATCCAGAACATCCAAGCTATGAAGTTTTGTGACCGCTTTGGAATTGAGAGTATCTCTAACCTTATTACCGGCCATCCAGGTGTCCGAGCAGAGGCAATTTTAGAGACGATCAGAAACATCGAGTTCGTTACTTGTTACCATCCGCTGCAACTCTCCAAGTTCACACTTACTTACCAGAGTCCAATCTACAAGAATCCCTTGGCGTTTGGGGTGAGGTGTATCCGCAACCACGAAACGCTCTCGCGCTTTTTTCCCAGTGACTACTGGCACAAGGAATCGTGGCTGGATAAGAGCTTTGATGCTGATTTGTCGGAAGAAATCAATGGACTATGGAACGACGTGGCCAGAGTGTTACAGAGATGGAAAGAGTTGTTTGCGACGCAGACTGAGCAGTTTGGCGTACCTTCGCTACTAATGTATGTGGACAGAGGAGACTTTCTCCGCGTCACAGATTACCGCACTACTCCCCCTCGCGTTGTGGAACTTGATAAGTCGTCGCGCGGGCTCTATCTAGCGTGCGAGGAGATAAGTAATGTCGAGGCTATTCAGGCAGCATGTAATGAGCTTGATATTAATGATGTCAAGGAAAGACTCGAATGGCTTGTACGCGAACGGTTAGTTTTCCGTGAAGGGAAGCGTTATCTAAGCCTTGCAATTCCCTCAGATCCTGTCGAACGCCTCACTTACTGCGTCTGCGACGAGCTTCTGAATACTGTCCCGACAAATTGAAAGCACAAAGAAAGCTTACGCAAGCCGACCTCCACTTCCGCCGTTAGTGGCTCGGATGTCTTGAAAACCAATTACCTAGGAATAATACAGATCCGATAAAACTAGTTGAGGTAAATGGTCAGACCTGCCGGTCCGTTATTCGATGGCGATGGTGACCTGCTCCCCGCTTTCCGCACAAAGCTGAGTATGATTTCAGCGAAGGAAAGGGGAAGCGGGTATGTCGAAGAGCAGGCACACAGAGGCGCAGATCATCGGGGTGCTGAAACAACTGGAAGCGGGACGTAAAGCGGAAGACGTGGCACGGGAGGCAGGGGTATCGAAACACACGATCTACGCATGGAAAGCAAAATACGGTGGGATGGATGTGAGCCAGGCGCAGGAAGCCAAGCAACTACGGGATGAGAACACGAAGCTGCGGAAGCTGGTGGCGGATCTGAGTCTGGACAAGGAAGCACTACAGTCGGTGATCCGAAAAAACGGTTGGAGCTCGTAGCGCTGAAGGCAGCTATCGAGCAGGTGCAGCAAGAGTATGCCTTCAGCGAGCGGCGAGCCTGCCGACTGATGACAATGGCGGTGACGACGTATCGTTACCGGTCGCTGCGAACGGATGAGCCGTTGCGGACGAAGCTGGTGGAGCTGGCGCGGGAGAAGCCGCGCTTCGGGTATCGGCGACTGCAGGTGCTGTTGCAGCGAAGCGGAGAGCACGTGAACCACAAGCGGTTGCATCGGGTGTATCGGGAGGCGGGATTGGCGATCCGGCGGAAGAAGCGAAAGCATTGCGTGCGGGAGGGAAAGCCGCTCGTGGTGCGAACTTCGGCCAATCAGGAGTGGGCGCTGGACTTTGTGCACGACGCGGTAGAGTGCGGCCGAACCATCCGCGTGCTGAGCGTGGTGGATGCTTACACGCGAGAGTGTCTGGCGTTGGAAGTCGACACCAGTTTCGCCAGCCGGAGAGTGACGCGAGTGCTGGAAGCAATTGTGGCCGAACGCGGACAGCCGTTGGCGATCCGCTGCGACAATGGGCCGGAACTCACCAGTCGGCATTTTCTGGCATGGTGCGTGGAGCGGCAGATCGAGTTAGTGCACATTCAGCCGGGAAAGCCGATGCAGAATGGGCGAGTCGAAAGTTTTCACGGACGGCTGCGGGAAGAGTGTTTGAACCTAAGCTGGTTTCAGAATCTGTTCGACGCGCGACGCAAGATCGCGGCGTGGCGGACGGAGTACAACGAGGAGCGACCGCACAGTAGTCTGGGATACAAAACACCGAAGGAATTTGCCGCAGCTCAGGCGGCGAACTTCTATAGAGCTGAACTGGGGCAAGAGGCCTCAAACGCCGGCCCCTTGCCCCAGACCCCCATCCCCGCTCAAACCGGAGATAGGGCAGTTGTAACTTGTCGTATTCTTACGTGAACGAAAGCGGGGAGTAGGTCAGATTCTACTCTACTCCTCTTTTTGACAGTTACAAATCGCTCGATTGGATCCGGTTTTGCGAAGTTCCGGCGGCTGGGACATACCAGTTGATTGTTACCAACAGCGAAGGTTTGTTGTGGGTCTTCGACCTAATCTATGGAGCCGTCGGCCCGCAGGGACCGGCAGGGGGGCATGGGTTTCAGAATCAGCAGTGCATCTTGTCGATCGGTCTTCTGTTTGCGTACTCGTTTGGTCTGGATCTCGGCCGCGTCTCCAATCCACAACTCAAACTGCAACTCGGCCAGCAGCC
This sequence comes from uncultured Acidobacteriota bacterium, assembly GCA_963717205.1. Lineage (GTDB taxonomy): Bacteria > Acidobacteriota > Terriglobia > Terriglobales > Acidobacteriaceae > Sulfotelmatobacter. The sequence goes on from CAVQVP010000009.1 coordinate 43,181, forward strand.
GCTCGAACCAGCGTGCGTGCCCGCTGGCTTCCATTCCGACCCGCACCTTCCCCGCAGCCGCCAGACCGCGGTAGAACTTTTCCGCGTCCTCGCGATGTGCTAGCCATTGCTCCTGGAACTCTCCGGTATCTGTATCCACCGAAGCAATTTGTTCAAACTCGAGGTGGAAATCTACTCCTATAATGATCATCGTTGTTCGGCTCCTTTCTCCCGAGCCTGTTGGTTGGCTTAGCACCACCAACTTTACTCGGCGCTGGGAGCCGACATTGTCATGGAATCAATAGTGCTCAGAATGTCGATGAGTGTAACCGGGAGTTACGTCAATTGACGATTGCTTCCGAATGACCGATCCGCGATCCCCAGATTGCCGTCGAAGAACGATTTCCGACTCCTAATCAGAGGCAACCTCAAGTATCCAAGACAGCCTTTCGCTTTCTTTCTAGAAATTTCGCGATTTTCTCGGCATTTTCCGCCTTGACTCCCACTTCTTCCAGGGCTGAGCGAAAGTGCTTGAGGAACAGGTCGAAGTGCGCATCATTCAGACCGTGATCTCTGGCCGGGGCATGCGCAACATGAATGTCTACGCCGGTGTACTCTCCTCCGCCGAGGAGCATGGAAATGAACATAACCTGCCGGGAGCGAAGGTGCGCCATGTCAGTTTGGCTAAAGAATTGGCGGAGGTTATCATCCTCCAGAACCTTCTGGTAGAAGCGTTCAGTAGCAGCCTTGACACTCTGATGTCCGCCGAGCAGTTCATATAGGTTTTCAATCATGGTGCCCTCCCACCTGCAGCAAAAACGACGCGGGTCGCGCTCAGCAATGAAAGCTCATTTGCCCTCATTCTAGTTTTCTTGGAGGTCCAGTCAACCCATTGACCGCCGATGAGTGCAATCGCGATGTTACAACAGCAACCGACTAGAGCCCGTCTCACAAATACAGGAGGGAACTTCCGGGCAGATCCGTCCCAACAGCTTCATTGCACCTTCTCGAACTCCGCCTTGGCTTGCTTCAGAATGGGGATGTCCGGGTCGGCGTCTTTCCAGAGGATAAAGAAGTCCTGATAGGCGTTTTGTGCTTTTGCCGTGTCATGAGCCATCGCGTAGGCACGCCCTAGTTGAAGATGCGCGAGGGCGGCGAGCGGAAAATTTGCGACCAGGCCGCGGTGATCGAGAATCTTCTGGAATTCAGCAATGGCTTCCTTGTCCCTATGTGCGGCGAGGTTCGCCTCGCCACGCATGTAGACCGGATAGAGAGTGCCCACTTGATACGGTGCCGGCGTCCCCAATTCGTAAGGGGCTGCCACTTCAAGCAGCTGAATCGCCTTTCCAGGGTTGCTCCGGTCGAGTTCGATTGCAGCTCGGATCGTGGGCAGCCAATACCAATTGATCACCGTGTTAGCCGGGTAAGCATCTGCCAACTCGTCTGACAGTCGCTGCGCCAGAGCTGTATCCCCAGCACGCGCAAGCGCAAGGGCAACAAGCACCTTCACATCCCTCCCAGGCGCGAGCGCCAGCGCGGCCTGGGCAGCTGCGCGGGCATGAGCGGAGTTGCCACACTCCGCCTCCCGCATAGCGAGGTTTGCCTCCCACAATGCAGCGGTTTCATTCTCACCATTGCGACGGGCCGAATCCACCGCTCGACGGGAGAATTCCCGCGCTTCGAGGAGATGCCCGTAGTAAGCCTCGGTATCTGATTGCGCAGAGAATAGTGGGTCTTCTTCGGTGGGCTTTCCCGTGCCCCAGTTGACCTGCCTTTCCATAACTAGCACATCGTGTTGGAGAAAGGCCAAGTAGTACGTGCAAAGGCGTAGCTCCAATGCATCCAGGTTGCGAGCTTGTGCACTATCGAAGACGCTATGGGCCTCCGCAAATCGATTAAGCGCGAGGTACTGTTGCAGTAGGTTGCTATACCAAAGCACAAAGTCTGGCTCAAGACGAATGGCAGCTTGGGTCTCTGCTACCGCCCTGTCCCATTGCCCCAGAAAACCAAAGGTGTTTCCCAAGTTGCCTGGAGGCTTATGGTCGCGGGGATAGCTCATCGCCCACTGGCCGTACATTTGGATTGCTTTTTCTTGCTCTCCGGTGACGAACTGGTAGTAATTGCTAAGGATGTAGAACCTTTCCAGTTCGCTAACCCCCTCACGCAAGTCATAGGCCTTCTGGATATTCTTGCTGGCGAGATCAGGTTCTCCAACATTGTTGTACAAGACTCCCAGGTTGGCGTAGGCCACCGAGAAATTGGGATCGAGTTCGATCGCGCGCTTATAGAACGGAATCGCGGTGTCACCCCTCCCGGACTGCGTCTTTCTCCCTAGCGAATTGGCTTTCAAGGCTTCGAGCGACGGTGTGGTAGCCTGCTGAATAGGCGTGTCGAACCTTTGAATGGAAGTAAGCGATTCGCCGAGTTGTTGCCGCAGCTTTGTGGTAGCCAAGTCAAGCACCTGCAAAACCTGTTCCTTGCTCGCCGCTTGGACTTCCTGCGTAGCCAGAGAGTCGCCCGTCTGACAATCCACCGCGTTGATTCCAATCACATACTGACTGCCCAGGGAAGCGAGTGAACCCGCCAGCACGGCTTTGCTCTCAGCCCTCTGACAGAGGTCGCGGGCCGCCAGCTCGTCGAGTCGATCGCGTGAGGAGCGTCGCATTAGGCCAAGCGTGTCGCGAACTTTCTGATCCGACAGAGTCTTGAGAAACGGTGACTGTTCGAGTTCCATCGCGAGCACCTGCTTGAGTGTGTCGTCAAATATGGGATCACCGGTGGAGTTGGCAGAGTCGGCGAGGACGATTGTGTCTTTCTCATTGATTCGCTTTCCTGAATGCGAGCGGTGATAGAGGCCAGCGGTGATTACTGCAGCAGAAAGAACGGCGAAAACCAGAATTGGAACCTGTCACAGCTTCTTGTTCCGGACCCCAGGCCTTTCGGTGAGTGGTTTAGATGACTGTGGCAAACCAGTCTCTTTCGCTTCTTCACTGCTGATGGGCGCGATGAAACGGCCATCCGATGGCCACTCGTAAACGTGGCTGGAAGAGGCTGAACGCTGGGCATCGGTTTCGGTCTGGCCCGAACCGTTGCTGGTGACTGGGGCGATGAAGCGATAACCGCGTCTACCGACCGTTTCAACGAAACGGGGTTTCTCCCCCGAATCGTTGAGAGCGGCACGCAGCCGGTTGACCGCTGTGTTGAGCCCGTGTTCGAAGTCCACGAAGGTGTCGTCCGACCACAGTCCCTTCCTTAGTTGTTCGCGGGTCACTAACTCGCCAGGTTGGGCCAGGAGCATGGCCAAGACCTTCAAGGGTTGCTCCTGAACTTTCAATCTGGTGCCGTGTTTGCGCAGCTCTCCCGTGCACAGGTCAACCTCAAACGCGTCGAACCGGAAAAATCGTTGAGAAGGTTGGGTCCAGAGAGCCAAGGAACCTCCTGGCGAATGGGAGAAATAATTCTACAACTGCTCACCCAGTTTCCTTCCCAGTCCAACTCGCCGCGTTGTTGCGATGAAATCAGCAACCTAGCCCGTTATCCATAATTTATCGCTAGGTAATCGGCCATCCATTGACCAGCGATGGCCAATTGCCCGAGAGTTACTCCCCAGAATTGCGCTCGCCCGCCCACATCGCGAGAGCGGTGGCCGAGGAGAACTAGATATGAAATCCCGAAAACTGATGTGTGTCGCTGCAACCACGTTCGCCCTAGTGGCGATCTCGCTGCAACTGGCTGCGCAAGAAGAGCACCCCAAGCATCACCACTACAAGGTGATCGATTTGTCGTTGGGCGGTCCGACGGGCGTCATTTTCGGACTAACCGGCCCCCTGAACAGTAGAGGAATGGCTTCCAGCTGTGCCGACACCTCTGTATTGGATACCAACTACCCGAACATAAACCCCTATTTTGGTTCAGACCCATACATTCAGCACACATTCTTGTGGCAGGACGGAATCCTCGTCGACTTAGGCACACTCCCGGGCGGCACGAGCAGTTGTGAACAATGGATCAGCGATACGGGGCTGATCGGCGGCGGATCCACAAACGGACAAACCGATCCACTCTTAGGCGTGCCGGAAGTTCATGCCGCGCTGGATCGGAAAGAAAGTGTTCGACCTGGGAACGCTGGGTGGAAACGAGAGTGTTGCTTTTGGGACGAACAACTACGGCGAAGTGGTCGGCGGGGCATTGAACACGATTCCCGATCTCTATGCGGCTTCTGTTGGCATGCCCAGCGGAGCCACGCAGGCGCACGCGTTTCTATGGAAGGACGGAGTGATGAATGATCTCGGCACCTTGGGCACGGGTACAGACAGCATCGCCTTTGTGGTGAACGAGCGCGGGCAGGTGGCCGGACAGTCTTTCACTAATAACACCATCAACCCTACGACCGGCTTGCCTACGCTGGACCCATTCCTTTGGGAGAACGCGAAGATGATTGTTCTTGGCACGCTCGGCGGCGTCTACGGGCAGATGTATGACCTCAACAACAGAGGCCAAGTTGTTGGCTGGGCTGATTTAATAGGAGACCAGACCCACCATCCTTTCCTCTGGGATTGGGATCGACGCTGCGTCCTCAACGGTATCCTTTGAGTGCTGCGCCACAGGCGCTCCGTGGGCCGACGACCGTTATCCGTCGTACCAAACCTGCCATCGCCGCTTTCAGCAATGGGTCCGCTCCGGAGTGATGAAAGGAATTTTGGAAGCTCTTGCCCTCGAACTGAAGGTCCGAGGTGTTCTGGATGTGAAGGAAGCCTTCATCGACAAGCGTCCGCCTTCCCAGAGCGTTATTGACCTTCTGACGCACGCCTTCAGGCAGCAAGCACGAAACGGGACCTCCGGCGGCGGGCATTTGCTACGACGCTCGCACCACTCCGCAGTCGGCCGTTCATGTCGAAGATCCGGCGTACCAGGTGGCCAAGATCCGGCTCAGAGAAGCGCGCTTCCATGCACCTGCCCTTCGCCCTATCCATTTGGCGTGTTATCTATCTGATTACTTAGTGCAGAGCGTGCAGACTCTCAAGTGCGGCTCGGCACGCTCATGTTTGCTGAGCCGCCTTTACGTTCTGTCAAAAGGATTGAGCCTTACAAACGTAATGGCAGAACACCTTAGCAGTGTGGTTATTCGCGTGCTTTGTCCACTGTGCGTCGGGGTAAGGACGTTAACCGCGCAGATTGATTGATTCGGCGTCGCTCTAGGGCGCTAATGGAGCACAACTCGGCAGCACCGGAATTCAAAAAATCCGGCTTGATTGGGAGCGGAGGCAAACAATCCCCCGCCCAATATTGCGCTCATCAACCAGTATCAATAACCGCCGACATGAGAAGCGACAGATCAAACTGGAATGTCAGCGTAAACAATTAGCGGCCGTCCGCTTTTCCGAACGAGATCATGCCCATGACTGGGTTCACACCACGAGGAGCATTTTGTTATGAAGTCGAGAGGGTCTCTCTGCGTACGTGCGGTTCTGCTTTTGATCGCTTTCAGCATCGCGGTGGGCTGTTCGAGGGCTCCGAATGATGCGCAAATTGCCAACCATATCCCGGCCAAGATTAAAGCCGATTCTGGTTTACAGGGCAAGCAACTCGCGGTGCAATCCGCCAATGGTTCGGTGACACTCTCAGGAGTTGTCGACAACCATGCGCAGCGCGAGATTGCGGCCCGCTATGCGTCTTCCGAGCCGGGGGTAAAGCAAGTTGTGAATAATTTGGAAGTCGCGCCCTCGACGCCAGCAGAGAGCGCACAGACGGCACCGCCACCTGCCGAAGAACCTAAACCGGTCTCTCACCACCAGAAGAAATCGCGCAAACACGAGGATGATTCCGCTTCAGGGTCGCCGCAGGAAGCGGCTCAAACTCCGCCGCCGACCATAACCCCGACTGTGCCGCCTGCGCTACCATCCGCGCCGGTCGCTCCGCCTCCACCTCCGCCACCACAAAAAGTTACGATCCCGCAGGGTACGGCTCTGGTGGTTCGATTGGTAGAACCTATCGATAGCGAGAAGAACCAAGTTAGCGATATATTTCATGCCACGCTCAACAATCCGATCACGATAAACGGCGAAACCGTGGTTCCGTCTGGTAGTGACGTTCAGGGGTATCTCGTGGACGTAGAGAGTGCGGGCAGATTCGCCGGTCAGTCGCGAGTCATTTTGCAGCTGGATAGCATCAACTCCGGTGGACAGACCTACAATATCCAAACCGATCAGTACAAGAATCAAGGCAGCTCCCGTGGCAAGAACACGGCGGAGAAGGTCGGTGCGGGTGCGGGAATCGGAGCTTTGATCGGAGCGCTCGGCGGTGGTAAAGGCGCCGCTATCGGAGCAGCGGGCGGCGGGCTCGGCGGCGGTGTTCAAGCAGCCACCAAGGGCCAGCAGATCAAGCTGCCGTCAGAAACGGTGCTGTATTTCACCTTGCAGGCGCCAGTTACCGTGGTCGCCACCAACCAGGGACCCAACGCCGGACGCCAGAAACTAGACACCAATTAAGGGTTCTGCGCGAAGTAACTGTAATCGAAGTCGATTATAGGTATTACGCGGCAATCAACGATTGAATGAGTTTTCTCTTCTTAACCCGCGATTCTGCTGTAACCATCCGTGATCGATGGCGAAATCGTCTGTCTCGACCGTCGTGGCCAACCACAGTTCAAGGATCTGCTGTTCCGTTGTGGTCAGCCGTGCTTCTACGCATTCGACTTGCTGATGCTCGATGGGAAGGATCAGCGGAACGAGAGGCTGGTCGATTCGCAAACAGGAGCTGCGCCGGCTTGTGTCACGCATAGCGGAAGCCTCGCCGCTCAAGTATGCAGATCATGTGGATGGTTCAGGAACCGCGTTGTTCGAGCACGTGTGCAAGCTTGACTTGGAGGGCGTAGTCGCGAAGCAGAGATCAGCTCCCTATATCAGCAGCCGCGAAGAGTTGAGCACTTTGCAGGTGTTCCATGGGAAAGTACTGACCACAGTGGTCCGCTCTTCAAGCACATCATCGGTCTACACCGGGCTGCAACCCCGGCCAAGGGGTCAATGAGTGTTAACGAGATTTTGCAATAGTTTGCTTCCCATCCATTTGATTTATTCAATGATTTAGGGATCATCTCGTAGTCGTTGCGCTCACCGGAGCACCATATTTTGTGCCTCCGTGTCGTCTTTTATCCGCCAAGATTTCCTAAATAGACCACACGGTCCACCCTACTCATGAATCGAAGATGGCCTCGTGCATTCATGGCACAGTCAATGCACCAGCTAATCCCGCCCTTTCGGGCGGAAGCTGTGGTATTATGTCGTCGCCTTTTCTGGTATCGCCATATGTTCGATACCGCTACCGAAAAAAACGCGCCGAATGGCGCGAAACGTATATGAATAATTATGTAACTGGTATGCCGCCCCGCCCGCATCTACCGACGGGCATCTCTCACTCTTCTTCATTCCTCATTCGTCCTCAGAAAATCGTATCCGACTATCGGTTCGAGATGCCCGTCGCTACGCTGGTCCTACTGGGTTATCAGGACGGGGGCGGCGCCTGGAACTGATATGGCAGACAACCTCGCAAAGCTCACAAAGCATGAATTCCCGGCCCTAACCAGAGAATTAAACAGATTCGTCCGCACACTCTATCAAACAAAGATAATTAAAAAGTCCGAAATCGCAGTTACCCAAGAGAAGATCCGCACCGAATACTTCAGTCATATGTATCACCTCCTTAAAACATTCGGCGATGACTTAACGGATGACGCCCTGTACCTCATGATGCACATTCATCTTGCAGTTTCGCTCGCCGATACGCTCCCGAACGGAATGCCAAACGAAAAGCGAAAAGAATTGGTGCGCGACCTTCTCCAATTTCTCGGTACAAAAGAAGTCAAAAACGCTGGCCGAAACGAACCCGCAAAAAAGTCCCGCGTGACGAGCAACTGATGGCACCTCCCGGCGTAGCTATCCTTATCTTCCTTCTCATTGCAGCATCCATAATTTTCCCAATATGGTTTCCACTAGCACTCCTGTATGTGTTCTCAACCAATGTCGACTTGTGCGTAATCTCGCAGTGCTGATGACATTCGAGCGTTTTTTCTTGTATGCACGCGGAGGTTGGTTGCGCGTAACTTCTGCTAACAGCCAACACAGTAATTTCGTGCGATTCTCTGCAACGGCTCACTCTTGCAGCCGGATCAGGTGTGGGGGGTTAACGGCACTTTTTTTTTCGTTTAATTTGAGCACCAATGCCTATACTCAGCACAACTCCCCGGCGCTGCCACGTACTTCTACCAAATCGCGGTCGGTGAAGGCGACTTGGACAGTTGTCATCCCTATGAGGTCTGGGGACTCGCAACGACCGTTCCTGGTCATTGGGGGCTGGCCTACAGATATAACTACTGCACCGGACAGTTCGTCCAAATCCCACTCCCGTCCGGCTCGACAACCCCTTTCAAACGTATCGCGACTGCGGCCCGTGAAAGCGATGTCTGGGCGATCGATGCAAATGGTCTGATCTGGCACTTGACCCCGTGCGCCGCGGGTGCCGATTTCATGATCCGCCTGATTATTGTTGATGGTGACCCAGTTATTCGTGGTCACCGAGTAAGGCAAAGGTGGGATTTGTGGATTGATGAACGGGGCACGGTTTATGAACACCTTGACCTCATTCAGCAGCCGCGGCGAAAAAGTGTTCTGCACGGCAAGATAGTATCCTGCAGGATGATTGATCGTCTGAATGAGGTCATAGGGAAGAGAGCCGCTGCCATTCGTACCGCTCACCAGACTGATATCCCGATGCGCGCTGCCATATAGCATCGTCCTGTCATTGATCTTGTAGTCCATCCGGACAAGCCACGTGTCTTCGTGGACTGTGGTGGGCGCCGGGGCAGTAAGCAGGTCGGAATCTGGGAGGGGGTTGGCAGCGTTGGTTTGATCCGCGAAGGCGGTGTCAGGATAGACATGTAATGGGCTGCAGTTTCCGATGGCGCCAGTCGACGCACGCCATGCGTAGGCCTGAAGGATAGAACACATCTGCGGCGACTTGGCAAGAGTAGCTCGCGCCGTGATCGGGTTAGGTACAAGGAGTTGATTCGTCGTCGCTCCGTATTGCCGAAGACCCTCGTAGTTTAAGAAGAAGAACAGCTTGTCCTTCTTAACCGGACCGCCCAGCGACATCCCGTATTGCCCGTATCGAAACGGCGGAATGGCGGGGAGGCCCAAAACGTTGAAATCGTTGAAATTCCGGGCATCAAAAGCTGAATTTCTCAAGTAGCCGAAGACACCTCCATGCCAGTCGTTGGTGCCGTGCTTGGTTTCCACATCGATCTGGCCGCCCGCTTGCGTGCCGTACTCCGCATCGTACAAGGCGCTGTTTACGCGGTATTCCTCAATCGCGTCCTGGGAAATCTGCAAACGCGTTTGCGATTTTTGCGCTTGCTCCTGAATACCGCCGGCGTCGACGCCGTCGATCTGAAAGTTGTTGTCGTCGCGCGCGCGTCCGGCAAATCGGATGGTACGCTGGTCGCCTCCGCCGTCAGGGAGCATGACGGCCGCGCGGCCTTCCGGTTTCAGAATCCGAATGATAAGGGCGAGAAAGAGATCGGCAGTCTCGCGCGTCTGGAAATGCTTGGGGAAGTTGTTCCCGATGCCGTCTTCCTCGCGTCCGCCGAAGGGCGGGTTTGTGACTACGATATCAACGCGGTCACCGGTCGTATAGCTGATATAGGGACGAACCAATGTATTGTCGTGCCGCACAAAACTAGGATTCTCGATGCCATGCAGCAGCATATTGGTGACGCAGAGCATGTGTGGAAGCTGCTTCTTCTCGACGGCGCGCAGGGACCCTTGCATGCGCTGTTGGTGTCTTCGTGAATGCGGAGAAGTTTTATTTCTCGTTGATTGATTTCCGGGGCGCCACCAGTCATTTCGCAGACCCGGATTTTGATGGCGAGCCGGTTCAGATATATGAACCCGGACAGAATGATCCCATTGTCCCGCCCGATAACGTGCCCCCGATGGATGAAAACGGAAATCCCGTTCCTCCTCAGCCGGAAGCGGATGAGGTGATCGTGGATCAACCGCCGGACATCAACATCAGTACGGACGAAGACGCGCCCAGGAAGATCTACGTCGATGGGGTAAGGGCCACGATCGTCGCCGAGCGTGTGGAGTATCTCGATGAGAACGGTAAGCTCATTACTTGTGCCGCGCCCGACAATCTGCTTGAACTCAGTCATGGAGCCCACGGCGCGGTCAAGCACGATGAGATGGCATGTCTGGCCGTCTACGCCCGTCGAAAGAAGCCGCGAGGTGGTGACGAGAACGGGATATTTTGCTTCCGGGTCGATGAAGTTCCCAAGCTGCGCCTGTCCCTCGGCGTCGCTCCCAGTGATTCGCATGACGTCGCGGTGGTTCTCGTTGCACAAGTCCTTATTCTCGTTAATCAAAGCCTGCCGCATCCGCGCAGCATGCTCCTCATCCACGCAAAGGACGATGGTTTTTTGGAAGGCGTCTCTGCTCTCCTTGAGAAAATCGGATACTTTCTTGGCAACAAGCTTAGTGCGGTCGTCAATGACGATGTTGCGGTCGAAATCTTTGGTGTTGTAGATGCGACCTCTATTTCGTTACCATCCCGGTCCGTGTCGCCCCTCTCGGGACGGTAGCTTTGGACATCGAGATCAATATGGACCTTGATCACTTTGTACGGGGCCAAGAAGCCGTCTTCGATACCCTGCCTAAGCGAGTAGGTGTAAACCGGCTTCCCGAAGTAATGAATGTTGGAAACGTACTTGGTTTCCTTCGGGGTAGCCCTAAGGCCGATCTGGGTGGCGGCAGAGAAATATTCGAGAATTTCACGCCACGCCGCATCGTCGGCGGCACTGCCACGATGACACTCGTCAATGACGATCAAATTAAAAAAGCCGCGCGAGAACTCACGGAAAAGCTTCTGACGGTCCTCCGGCCCAGCGATCGCCTGATAGAGTCCCAGATATACCTCATAGGCGGTGTCGATGCGCCGCTTTCTATCCAGTGCTGTTGTGAGTTCGACCTCGGAGCCGTCGTTGCGTTCTATAGTCTTCGCCCCCGCGCTCAGTTTCGCCATCGCAGCGCCGAAGGGACGGAAATCATTCACCATCGTCTGATCGACCAGGACGTTGCGGTCGGCTAGGAAGAGGATGCGTTTCTTGCGCCCGGCCTTCCACAATCTCCAGATAATCTGGAACGCAGTGTAGGTCTTGCCGGTGCCGGTTGCCATGACGAGAAGGATACGGTCCTGGCCTTTTGCAATCGCCTCCACTGCTGCGTTAATGGCGTTTGACTGATAGTACCGAGGGGCTTTACCACTGCCGTCTTCAAAATAGTCCTGCAAGACAATCTCTTCCTCGTCGGGGGTGAGTCCTTTCCAAGGTGGCCGGGAGATCACATGCAACCGAACATCATTACGTTCGCACAATGCGCTACGCCAGCGTACGCGGAGTGATGAGGAAGGCACGAAAATCGTGTTTCGTGCCCGCTGACGTATTACACTGAGCACAGGGATGTCATCCGTCGTGGAGGTAGTATGGCAATCATAGAAATCGAAGACGTGACTCTTCCGCCCAGCGAACTTGAAGCTCACTCTGCCAATCTGTTTTCGCAGGTAAATGGGTCCAACCAAGACCGAGACCTTGCGGACCTCGCCGCCGCAATGTGCCAGTCGCAGCCTGCCAATATCAGCGGGGATTTCGGCGAACACCAGGATAATGCTGGGGGACAATAATAGCCCGACTCTTGCGTTGACGCCTTGGGACACCAGATTTTGTGCTAATTTGTGCTAACGCCCGGCGGAAGTTAAGAATTTGAACGGCGAGCAGAGAAGTTAACATCTTGAATCTAAACGAAGTCATTTGTTTTCAATATCATAAAGAGTTCGATTCCGACCCGCGCCTCCAACCTTCTCCTGTACTCCCTGCAGGCTTCGCAGTTAACTGCGATTCCAACCTTTGGCGCTCGTTCAGCCGGGTTCTTCAGTGTGAGTTAGGACTGGTGTCGTCCCCTTCGGCAAGCTAAGGCAGGCTCTCCGGGACTCATTCCTTTTCTTCCACCTTACCCAGCGCTGAAGCGCTCGGCTAATTTAAATCGCCGCTCCGCGGCTGGAATCTGGTAAGCCTCCGCCGAGTCACGCGCGTCGTCCCTCGGCTCCACACGAAACGGAATGCAGACCCACATCAGCGTCCCGCCGCCCTCCGGTGCGCTGAGCAGTTCCACGCTTTGATGCTGGCCGTAGAGCGACTGTAGCCGATCGCGAGTGATTCTCAAACCCAGATCGCTTGACGGAATGACACCGTGCTTTGGTCCGGGTCCGTTGTATCTTACTTCGAGTTGGAGTTCGCCATTTCGCGCAGTTACCGTGATTCGGATCTCGCCTCCGGCCGTCCGTTTTGAAATCGCGTGTTTGACTGCGTTATCCACGAGGGGTTGCAAGAGTAATGGGTTGAAGCCGCAGCCAACTACGTTCGGCTGAACGTGGGGAAGGAATCGTATCTCTTTCGCGAAACCATTTCTGGAACTTCAGAGCGGCTAAATCCGAGCCAATTTATCCGTATACACCGCTCCATGATCGTGAACGTCCGAAAGATCAAGGAATTGATTCCGGTGAATAGCGGAGAATATGTCGTCGTCCTCAAGAGCCGGCAAGGAGCTGTCCTGCAGCCGGGGTTACCGCGCCAACGTGCAACACCTGATCGACAAGAATTCTTGAGATTGTCATCTTCCCTCTTTCCCTGATCTAGCGCGAGCCGGGGGTCTTTTCGTTTGAGTGGCCTCGCACATTCGTGACTTGTCAGCGATGAATTCTAATCTTCTGGAGTGCCGCATGCACCTGGTAACCCATTAGGACACTAACCCCGCAGCCCTTTTCTGTAGCGCGCCATGGCGTCATGGTTTATAGTGCGGGGAAATCGTATTTATGCGACGCGAGCTGTCCGCAGGGTTGCGGTCTGCGCTGCTGCAATTTCTTAAATCTCATGGCTGAAGAAAACTCTCACGTCACCGAAAAGAAGTCAGAAGAGAACGGACCGCCGTCGAAAAAGCCATATCAAGATCCGGCATTCCGGTATGAACGGGTCTTTGAGACGATGGCGCTGATGTGCGGTAAAATCGCGCCCAGAAGCATTCATTGCAGGTTTATCGGCCTAAAGAGTTCGTAGATTGCTGCCGTCCATACCGTCCACACAGGAAATTCGCGAGGACCCCAAGCTTGGTCTTGCAGCCGAGGTGCTGCACCGCCATGGCTCGGTTTTCCTGAAGGCGAGGGGAATGAGCATGCTTCCCGCGGTTTGGCCAGGCGATCTGCTCACCATTCACCGCGCTGTGTGTAACGAGATCGCTGCCGGAGACATTCTGTTAGTTCTGCGCGACCATCGCTTCTGTATTCACCGGCTGGTCGGGTGGAAGCTCGGTCGGGATGGCCTGTTGTCGGTCACGAGGGGTGACTCGATGCCGCAGGACGATCCGCCCGTGGCCGCATCCGAGGTTCTGGGCCGAGTGGCCAGTATTCGCCGTGGCAATCGCAGTTTCGTTCCAAGCCGTCGGGTCTCAATGCTTCATTCCGCGCTGGCATGGATGCTGTGCCGGTGGAGTAGATTCCGCAGTCTAGCGTTGCGTATTCACGGGGCATATTCGCAGACGGTCAGTCTGATCCCAGCGGCTCAAGGCGACCTTGAAAAGACCGATATTGCAGCGCTGCGTTGCGCCAGCCAAAATCAGGTACATCCTCGGATTACGAGTTCTCTGTCCCGCACTTCGTCCGGTACTTCCCATCCATGAGCGCTGCCCACATCCTGACCGCGAAGCATACGGTATCAGTCGAGATCGGAGGAACGACGATTGCGCTGCACACTCTTGATCCGTCTTTTCAGCGTGTGATCGAAAATCGCTATGCGGGTTTCCTCGGAAGTTCGGCGGGCTCGCACTTCGCGTTCGACATCGACCTGTGCGAGCCCTCGGAATCCGTCCCAGCCGACGATGAACTGCATTTGCAAATGGAAAAGGGCGAATGGTTGCTGCAGCGCGGCAACTTTCGAGCACGATGGAATCCGGAGTCCCGGCGGGGATGGATCCAACAGGCATACAGTTCCTACGCTGTGGACTGCGTCTTGCGCATCGTTCACACCCTGCTCCTGGCGAGCCAGGGAGGCTTCCTGGTTCACGCTGCCAGCGCGATTCGTGGAGGGAAAGCGTTCCTCTTTGCCGGGGTTTCAGGCGCGGGCAAAACAACGATTTCTCGCCTAGCGCCACCCGACGCAATCCTGCTCACCGACGAAATCTCGTACGTGCGGCGTGAAGGTAATCAGTATCTGGCCTGTGGAACGCCTTTTGCGGGAGAGTTGGGGCGGGCCGGCGAGAACGTTTCTGCCCCACTCTGCGGAGTTTTCCTGCTCGAGAAAGGTTTGCAGAACAGGATCGAACCGGTGGGCGCGGCAGAAGCCATCCAGCGGCTGTTGAGGAACATTTTGTTTTTCGCGGAGGACCCTGAGCTGGTGCAACTCGTTTTTCAGTCGGCATGCGAGTTTGTTAGTTTGGTTCCGATCCGCCGCCTGGTATTCGTGCCCGACCCTACCGTCTGGGAGATAATACGTTAGCCATGGGAGAATTATGATGCCCGAAAGATACATTGCGCGAAGCACGGCCATTGCTGCGCGGCTGCTGGGCGGAGAAATGATGGTGATGTCGGCTGTAGATTCGACTTTTTTCACTCTCAATGAAATCGCCACTGTGATTTGGCAGGCAGCGGACGGACGCACGCCACTGTCGGAAATCGTCGCCAACAAAATCTGCGGGGAATTCGATGTTGATCGCGAACGCGCGCAGCGTGGCGCCGACCGCTTCGTCGACGAACTCTCGCAACACGGCATACTGTTGGTCTCGGATCAGCCACTGCTGAATTCTTCCCCACCCCAGGAGAATCAATGAGCCTTTTGGCGGAGATGAATCAAAGAGCGCTGACCCTAGGCATACCGCTCAGTGTTCACATCGATATCACTTACCGCTGCAATGAACGCTGCGTGCATTGCTACCTGGACCACGACGATCATGGGGAGATGAAGACCGCGGAAATCTTCAACGTGCTCGACCAACTCGCCGACGCCGGCGTTTTTTTCCTCGTCCTCAGCGGCGGCGAGGTCCTTATGCGTCGCGATTTTTTTGAAATCGTGGAGCGAGCGCGGCTGCTCTTATTTAATGTCAAAGTGAAGACGAATGGAGTGATGATCCGCGAAAAAGAGGCGGCGAGACTTCGCCAGCTGGGCGTCGAACAGATACAAATTAGTGTTTACTCGCATCGGTCGGAAGTTCACGATGCCATCACGAAACTGCCGGGGTCACTGAAGCGAACCATTCGGGCGATTCGATTCTTGAAATCTCAGGGACTGAAGGTAACGATTGCTAACGTTCTTATGAACGGAAATTTCTCCGACGGCGCCGGAGTTATGGCACTGGCGAAAGAATTGGGAACTGCCTACACGCTCGACCCTACGATCACGCCGAAAATGGACGGCGATACATCGATCCTCGCCTTGCGAATTCCGGGGTCTGAGCTCAAGGAAGTATTCCATCGCGATGAACTGGTAGGGAATGTGGAAGAATTTTGTGCTCCTCCGCCACCCGCGGGCGAGGACGTGATGGAAGGCTATCCCTGCAGCGCTGGTCACACCGCCTGTTACATTTCTCCGTATGGCGATGTGTTTCCCTGTGTGCAATTCCCTCTGCCCAGCGGCAATGTACGGCGTCAAAAATTTCTCGATATCTGGCGCCACTCCTCGCAGTTAAACGAAGTGCGATCCATCCGCGCCAAAGATCTTACCGTGTGCTCCGGGTGCGACCACGTCGGAACGTGCACGCGCTGCCCCGGCCTGGCTTACATGGAGGGCAGCATGCGAGGGCCGTCCACGGCCGATTGTGAAAAGTCGTTTCAGAGGACGGGCATCCCGAGTGCGAATATGTTGAGACGGGCGCTAGCCGGTCCTACCACGCCTCTGATCCAGATCCAGATTCAATAACTTGCGTAAGTTGTTGTCGCGCCGCCCTTTTCTGAGGCGAACCCTCGGGGGTTAATCGAGGGTAATCCCCCGTGCACGTTACCCACCAGCAAACCACCTAAGGAACGACATTAAGTTACGAAAGTAAGGTTCAGATTCCTCAATATTTGAGTGAACATCATAGTGGCACACGATGGGGACAAGTATCAGGAGGAAATAATGCGAAGGTCTGCGTTGCGTTGGTTTTGTCTGGCGGCTTGGCTACTCCTACTGGGCGCTCCGCTCCGTGGCCAGACAGCGACGGAGAAGACCGCAGCGGAGAAGAGGCAGGAACCGACGCATCTGGGGTATCCGTCGGACTGGAGCTCACGGCATCTGTTAATGCCGGGCATGCGCGCCGACGGTGTGTTGGCGGCGGGAGAGCGCGACCCGCGGTATGTTTACAACATGGTGATGCGACGAGTGGCCGCGGAACGCTGGCGGGAACGCTGGCGTGATCCGGTGGAACCCTGGCGGCATCCAGTTGTGCGGCCCAGGCCTCGGCCCAAGATCGATTGGGCTATTTCGCTCGAAAACGGGTACGTGCCGCTGAACCAATTTCCCTCCGAATACCAGTTTGACGTGACTACGAACAGTTGCAATTCCGATTACATCCTATACGGACTGACCGTGACCTCCGGGACGCAGGCTAACCTGGTCGGGATCAATAACATGTATACGGGAGGGACGGCTCCCTGCAATAACGGATCGCCCTGGGTTGCGTTCGCCTACAACACTGTGACCCAAACCGGGGGTCAGATCAAGACGTCACCGACGCTATCGATGGACGGAACCAAAGTGGCCTTCGTGGAGAGCACGGGTGGAGCATCCTACTTCCACGTGTTGGTGCTGCCGAGTCCGATTCCGGTGCCGCCTGCGGCGGCGGGGACGGTCCTGAGTCCGCAAACTCCGGCCTCATGCGCGACACCGACAACAGCGGGTTGCATGACGACGCTTACCATCGAAACCAGTGCGACGAATTCGAATTCTTCGCCATGGGTGGATTACGCTTCGGATACGGCATATGTGGGCGCGGACAATGGATTGCTCTATAAGGTCACGCCGGTATTCGGTGGTGGCGCACCGGCGCTGGTCAACGATGCGAGCAACTGGCCAGTAACGGTATCGACCAATAAACGCAATAATGTGTTGACCGGTCCGGTTGTCGATGACACTGCGGGCAGGATTTTTATCGGTGACGGCGAGGGATTTCTGTATGCAGTCAGTCTGACCAGCCCGGGCAAAACCTACGCGGCGCAGCAGACGATTGGGTGGGCGTTCGTCAATGGACAAACAGGCAGCGGAGGACCGGGAACGGGCATTGTAGATTCGCCATATGCACTCAGCGATCCGGCCAATCCCGGAACCGACCAAGTGTTTGCGTTTACGGGATGTAGCTATGTGCCGGGCATTGGCGGTGCGGTTACTCAGCTTCCGGCAAATTTCGCCACCGGAGTGCCGTCCACCAGCAACACGGTGGACTTAGGATCTGCAAGCGGGAGCGGAGATTGCACTGGAAAAAACGTGCACTCGGGAACATTTGATAATGCCTTCTGGTTGAACGGAACAGCCTCGGGCCACCTGATTGCGTGCGGATTCTTGCAATCGGGAGGCGCACCGGCCAAGCCAGCGATGTATATGTTCCCATTCTCGAGTCACGTGATCACCCCGACAGGTTCGTCGACATTTGTGATAGACAACACGCTCGGTGATGAGTGTTCTCCACTGACCGAGTTTTATGACGGTACGACCGATCGATTATTTTTCGGAGTGGGCAGCACCGACGGATACCTGCAAAGCTCGACGATTACAGGTTCGTTGACCACACCGAACTGCACGGGCACACCGACATCGAGTTGCGTGACGACCCCGAGCGCTCTCGGAGGAGCCAGTGGGATCGTGATCGACAATCAAGTGTCGAACGGAGGGACTAACATCTACTTCTCGACCCTTGCGCCGGGATCGGTGAACGGACAGAACTGCAGTGTGTCGGGCGGAGCGGCAAACCCACATTGTGCCGTGAAGCTGACCCAGTCCGGGTTGCAATAGGTTCCGGCCCTTAAGGAAGCGGCTGGAATATAGATCGGTTCATAGCCACGATTGCGCCGGTCTTTTCAAGTTTCGCGACGTTTCTCTTGTGCTCCGGATCATTTGCCAGCGCTTCGCGGTACTGTTCATAGACGGCAAGCGTGGCGAAGTCAATTAGTCCCAGCGCCTCATTGGTCGCTCCCGAGAAATCGGTTGGCAGGAAATATCCAACGATCTTGCCGCCACTGCGGCGGATGGGCTCCTGTTCTGCCTCGACATATGCTCTAAAATCCGCCAGCTTGTTCGGATTGATCGTGTATCGAATGCTTAGGGTAATCATATTGGCTCCGCAAAAATCCTATCCCGCAATCGACGCATGATGTTTCGAGCTGCATCGAAGTATCTTCCACTCTGATGAGGTATATTTGCTGGCATGAACCGAAGCTTCGCCGACACTGCCGCTTTGTTAAGCGATCCGGGGCGTGCGGCAATTGCCCTAGCCCTTGTCGGCGGCGTTGCCCTTCCGGCGGGGCAATTAGCGATGATCGCCAATGTAACGCCACAGACGGCTAGCAGTCACTTGGCGAGACTCGTGGACGGACGCCTGTTCACGGTTGAACAGCAGGGACGCCATCGATACTATCGAATCGCGAATGCCCAAGTGGCGCACGCGATCGAAGCGCTTCTGGCGATTACGCCTCATCCAAAACGTGTCGTAGATGGCGTTACGAGGGACGAGCAGATGAACGGGCTCTCGTATGCGCGGAGCTGCTATTCCCATTTGGCCGGAGTGATCGCAGTTAGAATTGTCCGCAGGCTTGAGGGTCTTCGTGTCCTTGTCGCTCAGGAACCACGTGGCTATCGAGTGACGAGAAACGGCCGGCTTTGGTTTGCGCAGCTCGGTATCGATGTGAGCCAAAGACAAGCCAGTGATCCCAAGTTCGCTCGGCGGTGCCTCGACTGGACGGAGCGGCGGCACCATCTGGCCGGGCCTCTCGGCTCAGCATTGTTCGGTAGGTTTCGCGAGTTGAAGTGGGTTGCTCCAGTTCGCCACAGTCGTGCAGTGCGGATTACGGTGGAAGGGCAGTTCAAATTGCAAAGGCTGTTCGGCTCCGACCTCGGGGGCAAGTGCTAGGAGTCCGCCCGGTACTCAGGCAGTTGTTACTTGCAGACGGCCGATTGTTGGTTGCGTCCTCGCGCACCCCCCATTCCTGCATTCCTTCATTCAATCTTCAGGTTGCGATGAATAAATGAAGGCGTGGAATTTTGCCGATTTCTCGGAGGCGCGATTGTGGTAAACCAGACCCTGTGAAGCTGCTTATCGTTGAAGACGAACCTCGCATGTTGGAGCTGTTGCATCGCGGCCTGACCGAAGAAGGTCACACGGTGGTGTGCGCATCCGACGGCGGCGAAGGGTGGGAACTGGCGCATGCCTATGAGTTTGATGCAATCGTGCTGGACGTCATGTTACCGAAGATGAACGGCTTTGAGCTGGCAAAGAAACTGCGTCGGGAGCGAATCGCCACGCCGGTAGTGATGCTTACCGCGAAAGATTCGGTCCCAGACGTGGTGCGCGGCCTGGACGCGGGTGCCGACGACTATCTCACGAAGCCATTCAGCTTCAACGAACTACTCGCCCGGCTGCGCGCGGTGCAGCGCCGTGCCACTCCGCGGGCACAAAATCGAGTGCAGGTCGGCGACCTCATTCTCGATCCCGAATCGCGCGAGGTCTCGCGCGCGGGCGCCCCAATCACTCTGACCCGCACCGAATACAATCTGCTGGAGCGGTTGATGTATCGCGCCGGAAAAGTGGTGCCGCGGCACATTTTGATCGAATCGGTCTGGGGCTTCGACCGGCAAATTGAGGACAACACTCTTGACGCTTTTGTCAGGCTGTTGCGCCAGAAGGTGGATCGTGAAGGGATGCCGAAGCTGATTCTCACGGTGCGCGGCGTCGGATACATGATCCGCGAGGAGCCGCTTCCGTGAAACGGCTCTCCATCGGCTTACGGCTGACGCTGTGGTATCTGGCGATTTTCTTTGTCGGCGAACTGATCTTCGCCACAGGAATGTGGTTCATCCTGCGGAAGAATTTGTACGATATCGCCGACGCCCCGCTAGAAGACCAGGCAGCAGATTTGCAGACATTTTTCGTGGCCCGCCCGAACGAGTCTCTGGATCAGCTGCAAAAGGAAATCAGCGAAGACTATCAGATCGAGCACTCGGAAGATTATCTGCAGATCAGCACGCCCGATGGAAATTTCATCTACCGCTCTCGATTTCTCTTCGAAAACCCGCTTCCGCAAATCTCCGTAAATCACCTGGACAAGCCGCATTATCAGAATCGGAAGCTGGGAAAGAACCCCTTTCGCATCCTGAGTGAGAGAGTCGAAGTCGGCGGGCGCGTGCTCGTGCTGCAAATTGCAGGTTCCCTGGATGAAGAAATTGAGACTCTTGAGGCCTTCCGCGGCTACTTGCTCATGTTCGCGCCCCTCCTGCTGTTGGGTGCCTCGGGGGGCGGCTATTGGCTGAGCCGTCGAGCCCTGGCTCCGGTCGACGCACTGGCGCGCACTGCCCGTACGATCTCCGGAAACAATCTCAGCAGCCGCTTGGTACAGTTAAACACTGGGGACGAACTGCAGCGTCTCTCCGATACGCTAAACGAAATGCTGGAGCGGATCGAATCTGCGTTTTTGCGCATTACAGAATTTACGGCCGATGCATCGCACGAACTGCGAACCCCGATCGCGCTCATCCACACCGAGGCGGAGTTGGCTCTGCGGCGGACGCGGAATGAGGCCGAGTACAGAGAAACGCTGCGGCACATTCTTTACGAAGCCGAGCGCACCGCGACCCTTCTGGAAGAACTCCTGGCTCTGGCTCGCGCCGACTCAGGCCGCGAAGCGCTCGAACTTCGGCCCATCGATTTGCTGGCGACCTGGCGGGAATCCGCTGCGAAGTGGAATCAAGTTGCGGCGTTGCGTAGTTTGCAATTCGAGGAGCAGTTGAATGTTCAGCATATGCCGGTTATGGGAGATGCGAACGCTTTGCGCCGAGTGATCGACATTTTGCTCGACAACGCCCTAAAGTACACGTCCTCGCCGGGAAAGGTTACTTTGTTGGGCGAAGAGAAACACGGCCGGGCCGTAGTGAGCGTCGAAGACACAGGCATTGGCATTGCGCTGGCTGATCAAGCCAGAATTTTCGAACGCTTCTACCGGGTGGACAAGGCACGCAGCCGCGAACTCGGAGGCGCCGGCCTGGGGCTCGCCATTGCGCAATGGATCGTTCAACTCCACCACGGATCCATTACTGTGCGGAGCGAGCCGGGAAAAGGGTCCATGTTTCAGGTCGAGATCCCGCTGACAACTTCGATACTCGACGCTAACACACCCTTGCCGAAGCCCGAAACCAAACCATAGACTGGTGCGTCACTTCGACCTCACTTCATGACAACCGACTCTTGCAGACCACTCTGCTGGCGACCGTTATTTGCGATTCTCATTTGGGTTTTTGGCGTTGGCCACTCCGGTTTCCCGGTCGCCTGGGCTCAAGCCTCCTCCGCCTTTTCAGCCGATGTCTCCAGGTATGTGCGTGACGAAATGGAACAACAACATATTCCGGGTGTGGCGCTTCTGGTGTCGCGAGCCGGGAAGATCGTACAAGCTGAGGGATTCGGTCTGGCCAACGTGGAACTGCAGGTCCCGGTGAAGCCGGAGACCATTTTCCAATCGGGCTCGGTCGGAAAGCAATTCACCGCGACGGCAGTAATGATGCTGGTCGAGGAGAGGAAAGTGGGGCTCGACGATCCGCTCACCAAGTATTTTCCGGACGCTCCGGCTCGTTGGAATGAAGTGACGGTGCGTGAACTACTGAGCCACACTGCTGGTTTCGGCGATTATCCCGACAAATTCGATTTTCGCAAGGATTGGACGGAAGACGAGCTGTTGAAAATGGTGGAGGGAATTCCGCTGGCCTACCCTCCAGGAACGAAGTGGGATTACAGCAATCTCGGATTCTTGACGCTGGGGATTCTGATTCATCGTGTCACCGGAGAATTTTACGGAGACTTTTTGCAACAGAGGATTTTTCAGCCGCTGGGCATGCAAACGACACGCATTATCAGTGAGGCCGATATTATTCCGAATCGAGCCGCCGGTTACCGGCTGGTGAAAGGCGAACTCAAGAACCAGGAGTGGGTCGCGCCCATGGTAAACACCACGGCCGATGGAAGCCTTTATTTTTCCGTTCTCGATCTGGCGAAGTGGGATGCGGCGTTGTACACCGAGAAATTGTTGAAGCGATCGAGCCTCGACCAGATGTGGACGCCTGCGAAATTGAAAGACGGACATCCAAACAAGGAAGGTTATGGCTTCGGCTGGTTCATCGGCGAACGGCACGGCCACCGCGTGATCAGCCACGATGGCGCGTGGCAGGGATTTAAGACGACAATCGCGCGCTATGTGAACGATCAACTGACGGTAGTAGTGCTGGCAAATCTGGCGGAGGCAAAGCCAGATGAGATCGCCGAGCACGTCGCAGACATGTATTTATCTGATTCGAAAAATGCGAATGGGAATCGATAAGCCCGTCAACGCGGCTCAACCTGCATCCGCATTCCGTATTTTGGACGCAAGGTGATGAGTGGTTGCGGCTCAATCTGGTGCCCGGGGACTAATTTTAATTTCCATTTCTGCGCGAGCGTCGCAAGAATCAGAACGCCTTCCATCCATGCGAATGATTCGCCGATGCACTGCCGTACGCCTGCTCCGAAGGGGAAGTAGGTAAATTTTGTGCGCTGGGCTTTGGCTTCCGGCGAAAATCGATTGGGATCGAAGCGCAGCGGATCAAGAAAATAGCGCGGATCGCGGTGCGTAATGAATTGGCTGATCAGCACGGTGGTTCGCGCCGGAAGAAAAAATTCACCAAGAGCAAAATCGTTGCGGGCATAACGGCCCATGGCCCAAGCCGGAGGATAGAGCCGGAGCGATTCTGCCATCACGTTTTCGGTGTAGCGCAGGCGAGGAACAGTCTCAAAGGAAGGCAGGTCGCCTTGCAGCACGCGGTCCACTTCGGAATGAAACTTGAGTTCGCAATCCGGATTTTCCGACAGCAAATACCACGTCCACGACAACGCGTTGGCAACAGTCTCATAACCCGCCAGAAAAATTGTGATGACCTGATCCCGCAAGGATTTGCGGGAGCGTATATCGTCAGCGGAAGAAGCGGCAATCATCAGATCGAGCAGGCTTCCGCGATCTCGACCACTGCGGCAGTGCGCGTCGATCATGCGGTAGACGGCGGCGTCGATTCGATTCCGTTCCCGGACAAACGCGGCGAGGCCAGGCGGACGCAGATGCACCAGCCATTCTGCCGCCGGCAACATGATTAGAAAATTGTAGCGACCCATGATGCGGTTGATGGCAGCGGCAAGCTCATAGACTTCCTGTTGCAAATCGGTTGCAAACAGAGTCCGCGCCACCACGTTCAGCGTGAGGTGCATCATGTCCGCAGCGATATCGCGTTGCTCACCGCCGCGCCACGAGTCACGCGTGCGCGCGGCCTCTTCCACCATGATGGCGGCATATTCACTAATACGTTGCCGGTGAAAAGCAGGTTGCGCCGCAAGCCGCTGGGCGCGGTGCACCGAGCCTTCACTGGTAATCATCCCTTCGCCGAGCAACATCTTGGTGCGCCGCACCGTGCGTTCTTTAATGAAGTTGTCGTTCTGCACCACCAGCACTTCGCGAATGTAATCGGGATGGTTCAGGAAAACGATGTGATTATGAGCGAGCTCGTAATGCGCGATGTCCCCGTAAGTCTGGTTGAGATGCTGGAAAAGAAAGATTGGATTTGCGGGACGCAGCTTGCGGAGCGCGTACCATAGGACATTACGCTGGAAGCCGGGCGGGAAGCGGTAAGCGGTCCTTTTCTGAGAACGTTCGCGCGCGCCGGATTGGCGTACCGCTGTGCTCATTGATTCAGTTTACGCTGGTCGACGATTGCTTCTGCATCTGGTCAAGGGCGGCGAGAACTTCTTCGCTGTGCCGCGCGGGATTGACTCTGGTATATGCTTTGGCAACCTTACCGGTCGGATCGATCAGAAAAGTGTGCCGGGCCGCGAATTTTACGACTCCAAAATTCGTCAGCGAACCGTAGGCGTTGCTGACCTTGCCGTCGCTGTCGGCTAGTAACTTGAAATTCAGTCCTTCTTTTGCGCAGAACTTCTTGTGAGAGTCGGCGCTGTCCACACTCACGCCCAAAATCATCGCGTGTCGGTCGGCATATTTTTGCTGATCGACCTGGAAGTTGTGGGCCTCGCGCGTGCAACCGGGAGTCTGATCCTTAGGATAAAAATACAGGACGACCCAACTGCCGCGGTAATCCCTCAAGCTGACGGGAGTGCCTTCCTGCGAGGATAGCGTGAAATCAGGGGCGGAGCTTCCTGCAACCGGAGCAGCCGCGCGTGAGCCCGAAATCAGCCGTGGAAGGAGGAAGATGATAATCACTACAATTAATACAAGAAGTGTGATTCGTAACATTGAGAACCTCCCGAAACGGCGAGCGTGAGATCCAAACTGGTCGAGGCAGGCTTTAAGTCGACGCTGGCCTCGAACCGGACCTTTCATTGTAGAACGCCTCGACTTAGACCTTCGGCCAGCAAAATTCCGCGCAATTGAATATCATGGACTATTCGCCTTCACCCAACGGAGATATCAAACGTGGCTCAGACGGAAACTGACGGTCTAGAAGTATTGGAAACACGGGAGTGGGTTGACTCGCTGGATTACGTTCTCTCGAAGGGGGGGCCGGTTCGCGCCGGGCGGCTGATTCAGCAACTCGCACTGCACGCAAAGCGAGCCGCGGGCGTGAATCTTCCCTTCTCGGCAACCACTCCCTACCAGAACACGATTCCGTCTCCACAACAAGCGCCGTTCCCCGGGAGCCAGGAGATGGAGCGTCGCATCAAGAGCCTGGTGCGCTGGAACGCGCTCGCCATGGTAGTGCGGGCCAACAAAATTCAGGAAGGCATTGGCGGACACATCTCCACTTTTGCTTCGGCTGCCACCTTGTATGAAGTTGCCTTCAATCATTTTTTCCAGGCGAAAACGGAAAGCGGTGACCGCGACTTCGTCTATTTTCAGGGGCACGCCGCGCCCGGGATTTATGCTCGCGCCTACCTCGAGGGCCGGATTCCCAAGGAGAAGCTGGAAAATTTCCGCCGCGAACTGAAGCCGGGTGGTGGACTCAGTTCGTATCCCCATCCCTGGCTCATGCCGAATTTCTGGGAGTTCCCCACGGTTTCGATGGGATTGGGGCCGATTCAGGCGATCTATCACGCGCGCTTTATCCGCTACCTGGAAAATCGCGGGTTGAAGGAATCGACGGGAGGCAAAGTTTGGGCGTTTCTGGGCGATGGCGAAATGGACGAACCCGAAGCGCTGGGGTCGATCACACTGGCGTCGCGCGAGAATCTCGACAACTTAATTTTCGTGGTGAACTGCAACTTGCAACGTCTCGACGGCCCCGTGCGCGGGAACGGAAAAATCATTCAGGAACTCGAGGCCATTTTCCGTGGCGCAGGCTGGAACGTCATCAAAGTTATCTGGGGAGCAGATTGGGACAGCCTGATTCGTGCCGACCGCGACGGGCTGCTGGTCAAGCGTCTGGGAGAAATCAGCGACGGGCAATACCAGAAATATTTTGTCGAGAGCGGGGCCTACTTCCGCCAGAATCTTTTCGGCACCGACCCCCGCCTTCTGAAAATGGTTGAGCATCTTTCCGACGAGCAACTGGCGCGCATGCGTCTGGGCGGACACGATCCCATCAAGGTACACGCTGCCTATCGCGCCGCCGTGGACCATGTCGGCTCTCCGACAATCATCCTGGCCAAGACGATCAAGGGCTACGGCCTTGGAGAAGCAGGCGAAGGTAAAAACATTACTCACCAGCAAAAGAAGTTGAACGAAGATGAGCTGGAGCTGTTTCGTTCACGTTTTGGTATTCCGATTCCAGACGACGAACTGCACAACGCACCCTTCTACCGGCCCTCTGACGACAGTGCCGAAATCAAGTACATGCAGGCGCGTCGCCAACAGCTGGGCGGTTACATGCCCCAACGTAAGGTGCTCGCTTCGCCACTGAAGCCCGTGCCCGAGTCGCACTTCGAGGAATTCTACAAAGGGACGGAAGGGCGCGAAGCATCCACTACGATGGTTTTTGTGCGGCTCCTGGCAAAGTTGCTGCGCGATCCGGAGTTGGGCAAGCTGATTGTTCCAATCATTCCCGACGAGGCGCGCACCTTCGGCATGGAGGCTTTGTTCCGGCAGGTCGGCATCTACTCAAGCGTCGGACAACTTTATGAGCCGGTCGATATGGACACGCTTCTTTATTACAAGGAGGCACAGAACGGACAGATTCTTGAAGAAGGCATCACCGAAGCCGGCTCGATGTGCTCCTTCATTGCAGCTGGCACGGCGTACGCCAACCACGGCATCAACACCATCCCCTTCTTTATTTATTATTCGATGTTTGGCTTCCAACGTATCGGCGATCTGATTTGGGCAGCCGCGGACATGCGCTGCCGCGGATTTCTCGTCGGTGGCACCGCGGGACGAACCACGCTGGCCGGCGAAGGCCTGCAGCATCAGGATGGTCACAGCCACGTTCTTGCGCTTCCGGTTCCCAACTTAATGGCCTACGATCCTGCGTTCGCGTATGAAATTGCCATCATCATTCAAGATGGCATCAAGCGCATGTATGTGGATCAAGAGTCGATTTTCTATTACCTTACCGTAACCAACGAACCGCTTCCCATGCCGGAAATGCCGAAGGACCGCAACGTGCGCGAAGGTATTCTGCGCGGCCTCTACCGTTTCAAGGCAGCGAATGCCCCAGATGCGAAACTGCGTGCTCAACTGCTCGGTAGTGGAACCATCATGTACGAAGTGTTGAAAGCGCAGTCAATTCTCCAGGAGAAATACGGCGTTGCTGCGGATGTGTGGAGCGTGACCAGCTATAAAGAACTTTATCGCGATGCCAACGATTGCGAACGCTGGAACATGCTGCATCCTGGCGATTCTTCGAGGACTCCATTCGTCACGCAGACGTTGAAAGATGCGCCCGGACCGTTCATCGCAGCATCCGACTACATGAAGGTGCTGCCGGAAGCTCTGGGGAAATGGGTTCCAGGACAACTTGTATCGCTCGGGACCGACGGCTTTGGCCGCAGTGAGAGCCGGGCCGCGTTGCGTGACTTCTTCGAAGTGGACGCCAAGCATATAGTGCTGGCAACGCTGGGCGCTTTAGCCAGAGAAAAGAAAGTTGCCGCTGATCTCGTGAAGCAGGCGGTTCATGACCTGGAAATCAATCCGGAAAAACTAAATCCGGCCACGAGTTAGCCGCTGGGTCGCGAATACTTTCAAGCATAACAAAGGAATGGAATCGGTGATCGAATTCAAACTCCCCGCACTTGGTGAGAATATTGAACAGGGCGACTTGGTGCGGCTCATGGTCGCGCCGGGCGCAACCGTATCTGAGGGCCAGGCGGTGATGGAACTCGAGACTGATAAGGCCGTCGTGGAAGTTCCTTCTTCGGTGAGCGGGACAATCAAAGAAATTCTGGTCAAAGAAGGCGACAAGATCAAGGTCGGACAGGTGGTTTTTACCGCGGAGAGTAATGGCACGTCCGCCGCCACCGAAACTGCTCGAAAGACGGCAGCGCCCCCGAAAAGCTCCATTGCTCAAACGACGCAAACCTCGGCCGCCGCCGCCGCGGCAAAAGCTCAGCCGCGATCAGAATCTGCGAGTGCCCCGCAGAGAACGCGATCGACCGATGCCTCCCCCAGCGAATTTCGCTTGCAAGAACTCGGCGAAAACATTTCGGAGGGTGATCTGGTGCGCTTGATGATTGTGCCGGGCGCCAAAGTTTCAGAAGGTCAGCCGGTGATGGAACTGGAGACAGACAAGGCCGTCGTGGAAGTTCCCTCTACTGTGAGCGGCATTGTGAACGAAGTGAAGGTAAAAGAGGGCGAGAAGATTAAAGTTGGGCAGGTGATTTTCACTTTGCAGGGTGCGGCGCCGTTACAGGCAGAAACCACCCGCCCTGCGAGCCGTCCCGTGGAGCATGTTTCCGGTCAGCATGGCGCGCGCCTCGCCTTCCAGGCGGCAATTCGCGCTGAGGGTAAGACCGAAGAACAGGCGCTGCCACCGGATCAGCCGCAGCCCCGCCCCGCGGCGTTCTCGATGCCCGTGCAGTTGGGCAAGGTTGCCGGAACCGAACATCGTGAAGCCATCCCCGCGGCGCCGTCCACGCGCCGCCTGGCCCGCGAAATTGGTGTCGACATTTATGAAGTCAAGGGCACCGGCCCGGGCGGACGCATCAGTGAAGACGATGTCAAAGCCCACGCCAAAGCCGTGCTGGCAGCCGCTGCGACGGCCGCGCAGGCTCCGGCGCGCGCCGGACATTTCGTCGCGCCGCAGCTTCCGGATTTCGCCAAGTGGGGAAAAATCGAGCGCGTTTCCATGCGCGGCGTCCGCCGCAAGACGGCGGAACATCTAGCGGAATCCTGGAATACGATTCCTCATGTCACGCAGCAGGATCGCGCCGATATCACTGAACTCGAGCACTTGCGCGCCCGCTTTGCGCCCAAGGCCGAACAAGCTGGCGGCAAGATGACGGTAACGGCGATCGCACTGAAGGTCTGTGCAGCGGCGCTAAAGGTTTTTCCGCAATTTAACGCCACCATCGATATGGAGAAGGAAGAGATTATCTATAAGCAATACATAAATATCGGGGTCGCTGCCGACACGGATCGTGGCTTGCTGGTGCCGGTAATTCGCGACGTGGACAAGAAAAATATCGTCGAGCTCGCCGTCGAATTATCGCAACTGTCGCAGAAAGCACGAGAAAAGAAAATAACGCTTGCCGATATGGAAGGCGGGACCTTTACAATCACTAACCTCGGCGGCATCGGAGGCACGGCATTTACGCCGATTGTGAATCATCCTGAGGTTGCCATTCTCGGGCTTTCGCGTTCGCGCATGGAGCCAGAGTGGATCGGCGGAAAGTTCGAGCCGAGGCTGATTCTGCCGCTTTCGCTCTCCTACGATCATCGCCTCATTGACGGAGCCGATGCCGCGCGTTTTCTCAGGTGGGTCGCAGAGGCTTTCGAGCAGCCCTTCCTGCTTTCGGTTCAAGGATAGCTGGCTAGGCGAGATCCTCAATAAGCCGGATTTTGAAAGATCTGCCAAACTCAATTCATGAACGACACTCCCAATCAGTCGCAAAATCAAACTACCGAGGGAAAGACGATGTTGCGCCTCGCCGTAGTCGGCGGTGGACCGGGCGGCTACGCCGCAGCATTCCTCGCTGCCGATCTCGGCATGCAAGTTACGATGATCGATCCTGAGGTGAACCCAGGTGGCGTCTGCCTCTACCGAGGCTGCATTCCTTCCAAAGCATTGCTTCACGTCGCCAAGCTGATTGAAGAGTCTCAGCAGGCGAAGAATTGGGGAATTGACTTTCCTCCGGCGAAGATCGATCTCGTTCGCTTGCGGACCTGGAAAGAAGGTGTGGTGAAAAGGCTTACGGGAGGGTTGGGAATGCTTTCCAGGCAGCGCCACGTGGAATACATTCAGGGCCGAGCTGCATTTGAAAATTCCACCACTCTGCGGATTAGCAAACCAGATGGAACCGAAGCCGTCCTCAGCTTCGACCGGATCCTCGTTGCAACTGGATCGCGCCCCGCCATTGTTCCCGCACTCAAGCTCGATTCGCCGCGTTTGATGGATTCCACCGGCGCTCTTAACCTTGAAGATATACCCGGCAGTTTGCTCGTGGTCGGCGGTGGATACATTGGACTGGAATTGGGGTCCGTGTATGCCGCGCTGGGCACCCGGGTCACGGTGGTGGAAATGCTGCCGGGACTGCTTCCGGGCGCGGACCGCGATCTGGTTCTGCCCCTGCACAAGCGCCTGGAAAAAATGTTCGAGGCAATTCTGCTGAACACGACTGTCGCTTCTCTTAAAGAAGACGGCGCGGGAATTCGTGCCACTTTCGTAGCTTCGACAAAGCAGGGCGCGGGGGTTAACGATAATAATCGAGAAAAACTTTTCGATCGAGTCCTAGTTTCCATTGGCCGCAAGCCGAACTCCGAGATCTCCGGGCTCGAAAACACTCAAGTGCATGTTGGCCCACGCGGTTTCATCGAAGTAAATAAGCAACTGAAGACCGCCGATCCGTCCATCTACGCAATCGGCGATGTGGTTGGCGAACCCATGCTGGCACATAAGGCTATGCACGAAGGGCGCACTGCAGTCGAAGCTATCGCTGGAAAAAAGGTCGCTTTCGAACCCAATGCGATTCCCGCCGTTGTGTTTACGGACCCTGAAGTTGCTTGGTGTGGTCTCACTGAAACTCAGGCTGAAAACGAGAATCGCGAGATCAAGATTGCAAAATTTCCGTGGGGCGCATCCGGCCGCGCCGTAACTCTTGACCGTCCCGAAGGCATGACCAAACTAGTCATCGACCCGAAAACCGAGCGCGTTCTGGGCGTTGGCATCGTCGGCGTTGGTGCGGGAGAGTTGATTGCCGAAGGCGTGTTAGCCATCGAAATGGCGGCGCTGGCTCACGATGTCGCGATGACCATTCACCCGCATCCCACTCTTTCTGAAACCGTGATGGAGTCGGCGGAAGTTTTCTATGGAACGAGCACAGACATATTCCGCCCTAAACGCGCGTAACTTCTCTAATCTCGGTTCAAATTTGGGCGAACCGAGTCCGTTACAATAAACTTCATTGGAGGTGCACCCTCTGTCCGCGCAGCGCTTGTTCGCGGAATAAGACCATGTCCTATCTGTCATCCAATTTCTTCAGAGCAATTTGCTTTCTCGCCGTGAGCTTCGCGATTTGGATGCCTTCCTCGGCGCAGAGCGCGTTGGGTCAACTCCTGCAGCCACAGGCGCCTGCGAGCGCTTCATCAAAGACTCCCGTCGATTCGCTGGGGCGTGACACGCCCTATGGAACCGTCTTCGGATTCCTTGAGGCCGCGCAGTCGGGCAACTACGGAATCGCCGACCAATATTTGCAGTTGAGCCCAGCTCGACGCCAATATGAAGGCGCAACTCTGGCGCGACAGCTGAAAGCGGTGATGGACAGCGCTTTTGCCGGCAGCTTGAAAAATGTGAGCACCCAGCCCGAAGGCACGCCGCAGGAAGGAGTTCCTCCCGACCGGCAAATGTTGGGAACCATGTCGGCCGGCGACGTGGACGCGCAACTGGAGTTGGTGCGTTTTTCCGATCCCAGCGCAGGCAAAATCTGGCTGATCGATTCCAACACTCTGACTAAAGTCCCCGAACTGTACGACCAGGTCGAAGCTCGGCAGGTAGAAACGCGACTGCCGGCATGGGTAGTGAAACATCAGCTCGCGGGGATGCCGCTCTGGCAATGGTTCGCGCTAATTTTACTAATTGCGGTGGCGACCGCCGCAGGCTGGCTGGTATTGGTGCTTCTAGGATTTCCTCTGCGCCGGTGGATGCGAAAGCAGGGACAGCCTGAAATGGCGCAATGGCAGTCCGTCTCCGGGCCGGCGTGGCTACTCCTTGGAACGCTTATTCACCGCATACTGGCTGGCTACCTGCGGATGCCTCTGCTGCAACGCCACTACTACGTGCAAGTCACGACTGTCGCCGTAATCATCGGGGCCAACTGGATTCTCTGGCGAGTCATCCGCTGGTCCCTGCACCGCGTGCGTAATCGGGCTCTGGCTCGCGGCCTCGGGGGCACAGGTTCGCTCGTGCTGCTGGGAGAGCGCTTCGTGAAGGCGCTGGTCTTCGTGATGGCGGTGTTTTCCATTCTCGGCGTCCTCGGCTTCAACATGACCACTGCGCTGGCTGGCTTGGGCATTGGAGGATTGGCCATCGGCTTCGGCGCGCAGCAGACCATCGCGAATTTGTTCGGCGGCGTTTCGGTTCTGGGTGATGAAGTGATTCGCGTGGGCGACGTTTGCCGCTTTGGCGATCGCACCGGAACGGTAGAAGATATCGGACTGCGCTCCACGCGAGTGCGTACAGAAGAAAGAACCTTGTTAGCCATCCCGAACGGCACGGTCGCGACCATCAATGTCGAAAACCTGAGCCGCCGCGACAAGATTCTGTTCAAGACAGTGCTGGGATTTCATCTGGACACATCGTCCGATCAACTTCGCGCGGTGCTCTCCGAAATCACCGATGTCTTAGAGAGCCATCCCAAGATCGAGAGCAACACGGTTCGCGTGCGGCTTACAGAGTTGGCTTCTGCCGCGATCAATGTGGAGCTTGTGTGTTACATTCTGACGCAGGATTTCAATGAGTTCGCTGCCGTGCGGGAAAGCTTGCTGCTGCGCATCATGAAGTTCGTGGAGGACTCAGAAGCCAGGCTGGCAAAGCCATCGCAGACCCTTTATTTGAGTGGCGATCCGGGATCAATGCCATCGAAGAAAGAGGATATTCACGCAGTTGCGAAACAAGTAACGAATACGGGAAAGGATGATTAAGATTTTACCTGCCAAGAACGCGTCAACCGTACAAGAAGACAATGCGTCGGGAAGTACACGATCGCGGGCACAATCATCAAATATCCGAACAGATACACGAACCCGGGTACGGTGTGCTGTTCGTGGAAGAACGGCCCGCGGGCCCAGTTCACATCGTACTGCGGACGCCAGAAATAATTAATCGGCACTACAATCCATGCGGTAAGCGTTTGTAGCTTCCAACCTCGACCGTCGTACCCCAGGCGTGAAATCGCCCACAGCAGCAACGGTGGCGTTACCACGTGAAACAAGCTAAGCAGTCGTATCGACAGCGGAATATGCGGATCGAACATATATTCCGTTCCGCCGATCGGATGTCGTCCACTCAGCAGAACGGTCGCTAAGTCAATAATGAATAAAGTCTGAAAAAACAGCAGGCTGATGGCCTGCCCTGAAAATATTAGCGGGCTCTCGAGCCAGAGACCGATTGCGATAAAGATATTTCCAAGATCGCAGAAAAAAAGAAAATTCTGCAGGCCGTATTGCCGCCAGTAAAGCGGTGTCCACACAATGACACCCGCGGTCCAAAGCACTTTGAGCCAGAGTGGGATCCGCATGGCTCGCATTGTATCCGCCGGACGCAGCCAGGAAACACGAACTGCCAAAAGCCCATTCTGGCAAGGGTGAAGGCGCCGTTTCGGAATTACTAGGGTAACTTGATGAGGCTTACAGGTGTACCTACGATGACATTGATATGGGCTACCAAGCACTCCTATTCTGTCCCGATGAGAAGACCGCTCGCACCGTAACCCAGGTTCTAAGCGAACTCGACTTCAGCGTCATTCCGTGTACCGAACCCTTCGCTGCAGTCAAGAAACTAATGAATGAACGTTTCGATGCGGTGGTGGTTGATTGCGACAACGAGCAGAACGCCACGCTGCTGTTCAAGAGCGCCCGCAATGCGCGCGATAATCAGTCATCCCTGGCGGTTGCGGTGGTGGAAGGACAAGCCGGAGTTGCGAAGGCCTTCCGAATCGGCGCCAATCTTGTTCTCACCAAGCCTATCAATGTCGAGCAGGCGAAAGGAACGCTACGGGTTGCCCGCGGGCTGTTGCGAAAGAATGAAGGAGCAAAACCGGGGAGTCCCGCCGCAACGCCGGTAGTGAAGCCTGCAGTGTCCGCGCCCGCGCCTGCGAAGCCCTCGCCGGTAGCCGCGACTCCCAGTTCCTCTAGCCCGCGGCCAGCGGCGCCGATCGCGCCAATCGCGCCCCCACCCGGCATCTTCACTCAGAAACCGGCATCGCTGCCGACTGTGATGGCCTTCTCTCCTATTGAGATCGACGAAGAGATTTTGGATTCTATCGAGGAAGCCTGCGATCCTATCGTGTCACAACCTGTCGCGTCACAGCCTCTCGCCTCGGAATCTGCTGTTTCACGCCAAACGGCGCCTCTCGCGCAGTCATCTGCGCCCAAAGTCGTTTCCGCCGCTCCTTCGCCTGTGATCGCGGAGCGCAAGCTGTCCGGAGGCTTCGCTGCGAGCGCGCCTGCTCCCGCGCGCGAGCCGCAAGCTATTGCCGCTGCTGGCGAGAAACCAGCTGCAGTAATCAGCCACCCGGCAACGGAAGCCATCAAAACGGACGCCGGCGAAAAAAGCCTTTCAAGCGACGTTGCTTCGGCGTCAGCGCCCACGCTTACATTCGGTGGCACAGTTGCTGAAGAGACCAAGCCTGCAAGTGGCGGAAGCAAGAAAGCTCTGTGGGCTGTGGTTGCAGCAGTTGTAGTTGCTGCCGCTGGCTACGCGGCCTGGACGCAAAGAGGATCTTTCATCGCGACGCCAAGCGCTCCGGTAAATGTTGCGGTGCAACCGGCAACGACTGCGGTTACCGCCGTGGTTCCGCAGGTGGCTCCAAACGCGGCTTCGGCTCCGGTCGCTACGCCATCTGTTCCCGAAACTCCAACTCCAGTTCCTCAAACATCTGTAAGCCCTGCGAACCCGCCGGCTCGATCCAGTAAAGTAGTCACCGCAGAGTCATCCAAACCATCGGCGCTGGCTCCCGCCGCAAACAAACCTGTGGCAGCGAATCCGGCTCCTGAGCCAATCATCATCAAAAGTGCGCATTCTCAACCGGTCGAGAAACCTATAGCAACCGCCGATGTGCCGGCCCTGAGCGTGACCGAGATTGCCCAAGACAAGGCTGGAACACTCCCGGATCTCTTGGGGCCGAGCGATGCTCCGACCCCAGTCTTACAGAGGGTGACAGTCTCGCAGGGAGTGTCCCGGGGACTTCTGGTAAAGCAGGTGCAGCCAGCCTATCCACGAAGCGCACTGCAGTTGCACATCGAAGGCGCGGTGCAGTTGATGGCCACCATCTCGAAAAATGGCGACATCTCGGAGGTTAAAGTTCTCAGCGGAGATTCGCAGCTCTCGCACGCCGCAGTCGACGCGGTGAAGCAGTGGAAATATAAGCCGTATCTGCTCAACGGTGAGCCGGTGGATATCCAGACGCAGATTACGGTGAACTTCAAGCTTCCGCACTAAGTCTCAAAAGCAGACGTCTCACAACGCGGTGAAACCGCCTGCGACGTTCAGCAATTGCTGATTCTTGATTGATCCTTGGATCCCGTTAAGGCTTGGTCGCCGCGATTACGTCGTATGGCCTCATCATTTCATTGTCCTCGTGTTCAAGAATGTGGCAATGCCACACGTAGCGGCCGGTGAAGCCTGTGAAGGGCACAATGATCCGCGTAACCATACGAGAATGGGCTTGGACAGTATCCTTCCACCCGGCTTCATTCGGGTCGGGCGGCTCCGGCGGCCCCAGGAAGTGCAGCTGACGCTTGGTCTGAAAAAGCCAGGGTTCGTAAGGCTGCCGATCGAGGATTTGGAAGCGCACCAGGTGCAGATGAATAGGGTGGGAGTCATTGGTGGGATTAATCAGCGACCAGATTTCGGTCGTATCCAGCACGGGCTTTTCCGTGACCGGCATGCTCCAATGCGAAGCATTCAGAAGCAACATCGCCGGATTGCCCGACTTATTGACGTACTCGTCGAGCGTCAACAAGCGGGCCTGCACGGCCTGCGTTTCCGGGATCTTCGGAACCGGCCGCAAGGCGGGCGGTAGAGAACTGGTATCCGTCACCTTTTCCGGCGAGACGCGAAATTGCATGACGATGACGGCGTCGTTCCAGAGAACCAACTGCGCTCCTCTATGTTCAGTGAAATCGACGGCGAGATCGGCCCGTTCGCCCGGCGAGATTTGAAGGCGAGTGAGCGGAACCGGCGCTGGCAACAAACCCTGGTCCGTGCCAATCTGGTGAAATGGCACGTTGCTGCCAGAGGCACTGTCGACAAACGACAAGTGATAGAAGCGGGCATTCGAAGCATTCAGCACGCGGAAGCGATATCTTCTTGGCTCGACTTCGAGATAAGGAAAAAGCTTCCCGTTCACCAGAATGGCGTTTCCCATCAACTCGGGAATCCAGGGAGACAGTCGGTCCGGCGAAACGGGATAAAGAAGCTGGGCATCTCGCGTCAACAGCCGGTCATAAAGAGCGAGCGGCACTTCGCATTTGCCCTTGGGCAGATTCAGCGCATCCTCTACGCTGTCTCGAATGAAGAATGTCCCAAACAATCCCGCGTAGACGTTCAGCCGGTTAATTCCCAAAGCGTGATCGTGGTACCACAGCATGGTTGCGTCTTGCTGGTTCGGGTAGAAGTAAAGCGAGGACTTCCCTGGGGCAATCCAATCCTCAGGATACCCGTCGCTCTCCGGCCTTGTTTTCGCCCCATGAAGGTGCACCACGGTGCGGACTGCCGGTTTATCAGCCTCCGCCCCGTGAATTGTATGGTCCACGGGCAAGAAATGTTCTTTGGGGAGACCATTCGCCCATTCCACAAGCAAAGGTTCACCAGCGCGCGTCTCGAATGTTGGACCGGGCGTGGAGTGCCCAAAGCTCCAGAATTTTGTGGGCTGCAGATCGCGATGAACCTTGCTAACGATGGATCGGGCTTGGATTCGATAAAACGGGACGCTCTGTTTTGGGTCGGCAGGATTGGACCGGCGTCCGTGGGGCCGCGCGATTTCCGGGATGGGAAGCTGATCGACGAATTGCGCCAGGGTGCTGACATCAAGAGCGGGGGCCATGATAGGCGTGTGCGCCTGCGCGAGCGCATTCAGAGGGCTGCTCCTGCCCGCTGCCAGCGTTGTCGCCAGCAGGCTCGACCGTTGCAGAAATTTTCGACGCGTAATCACATATGCCTTTCGGCCAAGGATACAACAACGGCAAGGCGGTGAGCGCTGCCGCGCGGCACATGCCTTGCCGTGTTAATGGTCGTGTTTTGATTAGACCACCCGCAGGAACAGCCCTAGTGGGTGCTTACGGGTTCGCCCGTCGTCTCATCCAGGATATACAGATCGTTGCTCACAACCTGGTGGAAGTCAAACATAGAGCTGATCGAATTAGCGATCGCATCAAACGATCCGCCGCCGATCCTCTGACCACCGAGCCAATTGTCCTCAATGAAGCGAATGACCGAGGTTTGGTCGGTGACCGAATGATCAACGAAGTTGTGTTTTGCCCAAGGAGAGATAACCAGCAACGGCTGCCGCGGACCGTATCCGCAACGACCCTGAGCATGTGTGGTGGCTGGATTGATTCCAGGCAGCGCGGTGGTACCGCTGCCGCAGCTTCCCGGACCGGTCAACGCATCAGCGGGCGTCTTCGACGAATTCACGATCTGGCCAAGTTGATGATCGTACCAGCCATCGGAATCGTCGTACAGCACGATGAGCGCTGTATTCGGCCACTCGGGCTGGCCTTGTAGGAAGTTGGCTACTCGAACCACGAAATGCTGCTCATCGAGCGGATCAGAATTCCCCGGATGGGCGTCTTGAATTGAGATGGCTTTGAGGAAACTGATCGTCGGGAAATTACCTGCCTGAACCGCGGCGAAGAAATCGTCGATATCGTAGTCGTGATTGGCGGGATCGCCGGAGTGACCGATTGTTGCGACCGACTTGGGGCGTGCATGGGTCGGATTCGCGGTCGATGCGTAGTACTGGAATGGAGTGTGATGGGGAACGTAGTCGCCCTGCGCTCCGATAGCGGGAAAAAACGTCGAGGTCGATTGACGGCCGCAGCCCGTGCTGCCGTCCGGATTTACGATGTTCAGGTTGAACCCTCCCGCGAACCAACCCCACGTGATATTGGCAGCGTTCAGCAAATCGCCGATATTCTTTCCGCCCATCTGCGCCTGCTCGCTGCCGGAGCACACATCCCCGAGCGGATCGGGGTCGCCGATCACCGTCAGCCCGCCGTTTCCGTCAGCCACGTATGCACCGGTACCTCCAGCGCTTGCCACGACACCGTTGGTCTGGCCTGAGATGAGATTGATGGCGCCAACCGTGGAAGGACCGAAATTGGTGCTGTAGGAGTTATCGCTCATTGAGTAGTGCTGGGCATAGTTCCACAGGGCCGTAACCGAGTTGCCGTCAAAGTAACCCATCACTTGGCCGTTCGTGAGCACTACTGGCGGCGGAGCGCTAGGTGGCGGGCCTGCGCTTCCAGTGTTCGCGGGGAACAGATCCATCACGCCACCGTCGAAGGCTAGCTG
Organism: uncultured Acidobacteriota bacterium; assembly: GCA_963717205.1. GTDB lineage: Bacteria > Acidobacteriota > Terriglobia > Terriglobales > Acidobacteriaceae > Sulfotelmatobacter. The sequence continues at coordinate 81,342 of CAVQVP010000009.1, forward strand.
TTCGGCGAGGTAGTCGTGATCCATATCTTGCGTGTTTCCCTGAGAGCGGTCGAAGCGGAAGGGATTGGCGGCGCCGCTGCCGTTAGCCGGGTTGAGATTGGGATTGTTGTTCAAGAGGGCGTTGCCCAAGCCGTTCACGGTGGGAGTACCGGGAAGCGCGTGGAACTGCGGTTCGCCTTTAGGGTTCCGCGCAGTTGGATAGGTGCCGAAATAGTGGTCAAAGGACCGATTTTCTCCAAAAATGATAACCAGGTGCTTGATGGGGGTTGCGGTGGGTGGCTCAGCTTTCGTACTTTGGTTTGGGGCCGGCTTTGAGCCAGCGAAGGCGGGTATGGCGGTCGGTCCCAGAGCAATGGTCGTTGCCAGCAGAAAAGCCATCATTCTCCTGGGGCCATCGGATGTTTTCAGCTTGTCAAACATTTTTTTCCTCCGCCCTGGTGAGCAAGGTCCACCCTCTCTGCAGCGCGCGAGGTGGCCGATTGTCTTTATTTCTTTCCCCAGTGGCGCAGAAAAATATAGTAGGAGGATGTTTCAGAGCGGTTGCTGAAATGTTAAAAGAAAGTGAATCGGCACCTGGAGTGCACTCACTCAAAGACAAGGCGCGGGTTAACTACTCCCTTTGCAGGACCTCGTCGATCACGGCTTTGCCTCCTTTATCCACCGTGATGACTTTGTGGATAGGGGCGTAGCCGGTCATGGTGATATCGACGATATAGTTTCCGGGATCGAGGACGAAGTCGACGGGAGACTCTTTATCCAACATATGCTGGTTCACTGCGACCTGGGCGCCCTTGGGTTGAGTCTTGATGCTGACGGTACCCATGCCCTGGGTTTCTTTGCCGCCAAACAGCTTCTTCATTTTTCCGACCGTCCTGATGTCGTCGACATTGCCGAGCGACCGCAATGTTGGCGAGAAGCTGACGGTCTGTCCCAGAACGAACTGGGCGTTCGTGGTCTCGTCAATGAAGCCTGACTTCCGCACCAGCACCACGTGCTGGCCTTTGTCCAGGGACACCTGCGCGGGAGTGAGCTTGCCGGTATCTTTGCCATCCACGTAAACATTGGCCCCAGCGGGAGTACTGGAGACTGCGAGCGTTGCCATGAGTTGAGCGAGATGGGTCACGATGAAAGATTTGCTGCCGGAAACCACCTCGACGGCGCGGGTATCCGTGTTGTAGCCCGCCTTGCTGACGGTGATCGAATGCTGACCCGGAGTCAAGCCCGACAGGCTGAACGGAGTAACCCACGAGGGATCGGTTCTTCCGTCGATCTGCACCTGCGCACCCTGAGGGGTGGAATCGACCGCCATCTGTCCCGGCACAACCACGGTGGCAACGGGCGCGAGGGCGGATTTTTTCCTCGATCCCTTACCCCTGGCGGCCACTGCCGATCCACGAGTGGGCGTAGCTTCAGCCTCAGGAGCAGCAGACTGCACTTCACTTTCGGCTGGAGGTTGAGGCTCGGCTGAAGCAGTGGGCTGCTGCGCTTGCGATTGGACAGGCTGGCTCTGAACGGCAGGTTGACTCGGCGCTGGCTGCCTTGTTTCTGTGGCAGCGGAGCGGGATGAATCGCCGTCATTGTTCAAGCTGTTGACGTGCATTACCAAAGCTATCGCAATAACGAGAATCAGCACAGCCGCGCCGGCAACCGCGTAAACCATCAACCGGGGCGGAACGTTTTTAATTTCCTTCATCGCCTTTTCGGCGACTTCCCGAGGCTGAACTTTCGGCTTTTCCTGAACCCCGTCATACATCGTCGCTCCGGTCGAGTGAGGAACTTGCTCCTCGAACACCGGCGGGGGCGGAGTTGGCTCAGTATAGGACTCCTTGAGCGGAGGCAGTTCGGTCATCTCCGAGAAGCTAATCGCGCCAGCTCGCGCGGGACCATCTTCCGCCATCATGGGATCGACATTAATTTTGGGCGCCGCTACTTGAGGAGCATTTACCGCGGGTTCTTCGACGCCAGCCGCCGACATAGAGGCAGATTGGGCGCCGAGGTTCGGCTTGCGGCCCACGCCCATCGACGGAGCGGCGGGTTGAACTTTCTGCGAGCTTTGTGTCGATGACGTTGCTTGGCCACCTGCGGAAGCCGCTACCGCTTTGCTGGGAGCAGCCTGCTTTCCCTGGGCTGGTGGGGCGGCGCTGGCCGGGTTCGGTGCGGCGGTGGCCGGTTTCGCGGCCGCGGATGGCGCCGATGAGGCAATGAATTTTGCTTGTGTTGCCGCCTTGACTGCATCCGGAACAACTACGCTCGTGGTTGGCGCTGCTGGTTGCTTGGCCGCCGGGGCTTTGGATTCCTTGCACGTCTCCAGATCGTCGAGCAGTTCCCTTGCGCTCTGATAGCGTTCTCCCGGATCCTTGGAGAGCGCTTTCATGATGAGATCGCTTAACACAGGATGAATTTTTGGATTGACGACGTTGGGAGCTGCGGGCGTACCTTCGATGATAGTTCGGCGCACTGACTCCGGATCTTCTCCTTCGAAGGCAAGTTGGTCGGTCACCATCTCGTAAAATATCGCGCCGAGGGTAAAGAGGTTCGAGCGCAAATCGATATTGTCGCCACGAACCTGCTCCGGAGACATGTAGTGCAGGATCGACGTGACGGCGGGCATCTGATCAGTAAACCTTCCAACGCTGGAAACGCCATACCCCAGAATCCTGACTGTGCCGTCCCAGCCGCACATGATTTTCGAGGGTTCCAGACTATAGTGAAAAACATTGTGGGACTGCGCATGATCGAGGCCGCTGCATACCTGTCTCCCGATATCGAGCAAATCCCAGATGGAAAATCCTTCTTTGCGCGCGAGCATGGTGGCGATGCTGTTGCCCTGGATGTATTCCATCGCGGCGCAAAACTGGCCGTCGATTTCTCCCGCGCCGTAAACGGGCGTGAGGTTGGAATGGCTGAGAGCCTTGGTAGTCTCTGCCTCTGCCAGAAGGCACTTCTCCAACTCGCCAGCGCGTTCGCCAAACGCGGAAAGCTGAATCGCTTTCAAAGCAACGGTCTGGCTGGTCTGCGGATCGTTGGCTTTGTAAACCGTACCAGTGGCTGACTTTGACAGTTCACTCAGGATTTCGAAGTGGCCGATTTTCGTAGACATAGTTCCGTGCCTCATCCCACAGATAAATCCGCGCAATCTCCCATTGGAAGCTGCGTGGGTTAATACTCGGGGCAGATTAAGGCTAGAATAACGCTGCTAAGGTGTGTGATCGAGTTACCAAAGTACTGAGAAAGTGCGGGACGTGCCAGTGTCGAGGGGTTGAAAAGTCTGAATAAACATTTGGGGAAAAGAGTGAATTACGGAATCGGCGCACCTCATCCAACGCGTATAACCCGAAGCAAACAACAGTTGATGTACTATTGCTGAGTTGACACCTCTAATTCCGGGGTCAACTCCGACTCTGAATCGGCAACCCATTGCCAGGCGCGGCGGCCATTGTCCAGAACCACGGCTTGGGCCTCTCCGTACGCCACCAAACGATTCAGCACCGTCGTCACAGAAGCCAGGGGATCTTTGTGCCGCTCCAGCATAGTGGAAGCCTTTTGCTGAATCCGGTCACACACGTCACGCGCACTCAAGGGGCGGTTGGCATCCATCAGAACCATACGGCAGGCTTTGGTGAAACCTGGCTGGCGGCCGCTGCTTTTGCGGTCGACCAGTTCCAGCAATTCATCGCTCAGAACGCCGTCGCCAAACAAATTGGCCAGGCCTGCGATCGTCTGTTTGATAGTGCCAATGCGGCGCATCACTTCGGCCCGTTGTTGCAGGAGCTGGCGTAACTCATCGTGGGCCTGCCGCACGACTTCTTCCACATGTCCAGTTCCGCTATTGGGGATGGTTCTCACCGCGTCTCCCACCTGATGCATAAATCCTCCGATTACGCCCCCCGTACTTACCGAATGCTGCTCTTTATCCCTTTACGCTGGAACCGAAGCAATTGTTCCCCGATTCATCCAATCTGCATCCGGCGAAACTTGCCTTTGCAAGTTGGACGTTCGAGGTTACAGATGGTCAACAACTAGGAACAGCGGGGAGAAATTTCTTTCCATGTCCCCAGGCCATGGAGAACCCGCGAAGCCATCCCATCCCAAACGGAACTACTCCCAGAGTGGGATTCCTTGCGGACATCAAGGGTTGTATCTCTGCCGATAGCGCGAACCCGCGACGGCAACCCTCCGATGAGAGAAGAGAGTATCAAACAAGTCCCTCATGTCAGCTGCGATCCATATCGAGCCATCACTTTTGCGGGTTCTGCTGGTCGGGAGCCGGGAGGAAGATTTTTTTCTTCTCCGGGACATTCTTAACCGGAATCACGATTCTTTACCGGTCGCGCTGGATCATGCGCGGTCCCTGGGGGACGCAAAGGCGATGCTGCAGCGTGGTGATTATGGGCTGGTTTTATTTGAACATGAAACCCAGGATGCGGCAGCAACCAAGCTCCTCTCTGAATTTCTGCACACGCGAGGAGCCACGCCCTTCATCATGCTAACGGAGCACGCCGATGAGAAGGCGGTCGCCGAGATCATCCAGGCCGGCGCCTACGACTGCGTGGAGAAGTCACAGCTCACCGGAGCCAATCTGGTGCGAACCATCCGGTGCGCGCTCAACTTGCACTCGACGCAGCAGCAGCGGCAAGTGGCGGAGCAATCCCTGCGAAAGCTTTCTTGCGCGGTGGAACACTCTGCCGACACGATCCTGGTGACAAATAGCGAAGGCGTCATTGAATATGTGAACCCAGCTCTCGAATTGGTGACCGGATATTCTCTGCAGGAAGTCGCAGGTCAGAGCCAAAGCATTTTGAAGTCGGAGCTGCAGGCGCCGCTTCTTTACCGCGAGTTGTGGGAAACCATTCGCAACGTCGACGACTGTCGAAGTATCGCGGTAAACCGCAAGAAGAACGGTGAACTCTACTACACGGACGAGAGCGTAAGTCCCATCCGCAATGCGGAAGGAAAGATCACCCATTTTGTTTCCAACGGCCGCGATCTCACGGAGCGACTGCGTATCGAAGCAGAGTTGCTGCAGTCGCAAAAAATGGACGCGATTGGCCAACTGGCTGGGGGCATCGCTCATGACTTCAACAATCTGCTCACCATCATTACCAGCTACTCCGAACTCGCACTCGATTCGGTGGTGCCCGGAAGCTCCACGCAGGGGCGGCTTCTGGAGATTCTTTCGGCCGCCCACCGCGCTGCCGATCTCACGCGGCAGTTGCTCGCCTTCAGTCGCAAGCAACCGCAAGCCCTGCGCGTCGCTGAGCTAAATCCTGTGATTAGTGGAATCGTGAAAGGCCTTCGCCGCCTGATAGGAGAGGATATCGAGCTCAGCTTTATCGCGGGCGAGGGTCTTGGGAGAATTCGTTTAGATCCAGTACAGATTGAGCAGATTTTGATGAATCTCGCGGCCAATTCCCGGGATGCCATGCCGCAAGGCGGGCGGTGCACGATTGAAACGTCCAACGTGCAGCTCGATCAAGAATACGTTGACCACAAGCGCGCCATCATTCCCATCGGCCGCTATGCTCTGCTAACTGTGACCGATACCGGCAAGGGTATTCCTGCGGAACATTTGTCGCATGTTTTCGAGCCTTTTTACACCACCAAAGCCTCTGGAAAGGGCACTGGACTCGGCCTTGCTACGGTCTATGGAATCGTCAAACAGAATCATGGATTTGTCTGGGTCTACAGCGAACCCGGGATCGGTACGACCTTTAAGATCTATCTGCCATGCGTGCCGGACCGCCCCGGTGCAATCGACGCCCCGGAAATTGAGGCGGAGAATTTGTTCAGCGGTTCAGAGACTGTCTTGTTGGTTGAGGATGAGGACGCTCTGCGCCGGGCAGCGGCTGAATCGCTCAGCTTGCGTGGATACATGGTTCTGGAAGCCAGAAACGGTGTTGATGCCTTATCCGTTGCCAGGAATCATGCAACCACAATTCACCTGGCGGTTACCGATGTCGTCATGCCCCAGATGAGCGGTGGAGAATTGGGCACGGAATTGACAAGGCTACGTCCGGAAACCAAGATGTTATTCGTTTCCGGTTACCCGGGCCAAACAGTGGTGGATCACAAGGTAATCGACGTCGAAAGGAACTTTCTGCAGAAGCCCTTCACACTGAAACAACTCGCAAGAAAAGTACGTGCGGTCCTCGATTACGACGACGTCAAGGCCTCGCACCTCGCCGCTCAGACCCTTGAGCATCCCCAACCCGCTATGGCGGCATCCGGGTTAATCTCCCGTCCTTAACCTCGAAGCGCTCTCCGCGCCAAATCACCGCGTGTCCGCCAAGACTGGCAATCCACACGCCCACCGCAATTAAATCCCGGAGAGGAATGAGCCACGCATATCTCAACACTTGATCGTCCTGCAAAATAACCCAGCCCACCATTAAGCTGACTGCAAGGCGAAGAACCAGCGTGACAGCCAACGTTGCCCAGGACCAGAGCGCGCCGCGACTCGCGGCCACTTCCAGCAAGGCCCACAACAGCCCAAATGTAAACACCAGGCCGAAGTAGCCGAGGGGACGCGCGTCCCGGACACCACGCGCCCAACGGAGTTGATGCGCCAGGAATTCGCGCAGCCGGTAAGGCGGAAGAAAAGTCTCCACTACAACATCGGAGAGATATACAGTCAGCCCCAAGCTGGCGATGCGCTTCCCCAGTTCGTAGTCATCGGCAAGATAATCGATGAAGGAAGCGAAGCCGCCAATCTTCTCCAACTCGGCACGACGAAACGCTAGAGTGGAACCCAATCCAAATCGAATGCCGCCTTCCAGTTGGCGTGCAGCTAATACGCTCGGGCAAAAATCCGTACTGATGCCAAGCGCCTCAAGACGCGATCCCATTGTTAGGCTGGCCGCTCCGCGGTAAAGGCAAGTTGCCATTCCTACTCGCGGGTCGGCAAGTGGCATAGTCACCCGGCGTAGATAATCGGGCTCCACGCGAATGTCGCTGTCGTTAACAATCAGCCGGTCATATCGCGCCTCCGTCAACATTTGCGTCAGATTGCTGACCTTCACATTTGCGCCCAGGATTCTCGGACAGACCATCAAATGAATCCTACGGTCTGGGAACTCTCGCTGCAATTTATTCACGCACTCGATTGCAGGTTCGTCGGGATCACTCACGCCAAAGATGATTTCGTATTCCGGGTAATCCTGCAGACAGTGGCTGCGAAAGCTTTCATACATTTCCGGATCAGTACCTTTGAGCGGTTTCAGAATCGAAACGGGAAGCAACTTTGATACGGTTTGGATGTCCGAATGAGGAGGGTTGGATTGGCGTTCAATTTTCCGCTCGCGAAGAAACTTGGCTGCACTCCAGAGACAGAGAAGGTAATAGAGCGAGCTAGAGACGATTCCGATGCCTGCGACGATTTGAACTATTCTGAGGATGAAATGCATCATGCGCGTGCGGGGGCCACTATTCGTAACGCAGTGCCTCAATCGGATCGAGGTTGGCCGCCTTCCATGCGGGGTAGATGCCGAAGATAAGGCCAACGGCAGCGGCGGACGTGAAGCCGAAGACCACCCAGAACATCGACATGTGTGCGGGCAACGAAGGCCACAACTCGGGAATCACCCACACGATTGTCGCGCCGAGCAGAATCCCAATCACGCCGCCGACGGCTGTGAGAATCATCGCCTCCAACGTGAATTGCAACAGGATGTCGCGCTTACGCGCGCCGATCGCCTTGCGCACGCCGATTTCGCGCGTGCGCTCCGTGACGCTCACCAGCATAATGTTCATCACCCCCACGCCGCCGACAATCAGCCCTACGCTCGACACCGCGAATACCCCGATAAACAACATACCGGTGAGCTGATTCCAAACGTCCGAGATCGAATCGGACGTGAAGACGGCAAAATCATCGGGCTTGTCGGGCGTGACTTTTCGCCGCCGCCGCAGTAATTCACGAATCTCGTCAATGGCTTTCGGCATGTCGTCATGCGACGTGGCCTTGACGCTGATCCAGTGATCTTTCAATTCGGGGTGAAGCGTTTTGAATGTGGTCAGCGGAAAAAACACGCGGTTGTCATTGGGATCTTTTCCGCCTCCGAACACTGATTTGAGTTTCGCCAAAACGCCGATTACCTCGAACAATCGCCCCTCGATATTGATTTCCTTTCCCAGCGGATTTTCCACCGGAAACAGTTCTTCCGCCGTATCATGGCCGAGAACGATGACTGTTGCGTGACGCTCGTCATCGGCCTCTGTGAACCATCTGCCGGAGCCCATCACCAAATCGAATACGTCCTTTACTGAAGCCGTATCGCCTTCGAGTATCGTGTTTTTCACCTTGCGATCCTCATATTTCACGGCGAAGGTTCCCACACCGAGTTCCGGGCGAAAGAAACGAATCCCCGCGGAGACCGCCTTCACGTGTGGCAGCTGACTGATCGCTTCCTCGTCCTCGAACGTCAGCTTCTTGCGCGTGCGCATCGCCTCGGTGGGGCGCCCAAAGGTAAAGGGCTCCATGTGATAGGCGAAGATTACGTTGGAACCGATGCTGGCGACTACATCGCGCACGTTGTCATCGAGTCCGCGGCCGATGGAGGAAACGCCGATCACCATCGCGACGCCGATCACGATTCCCAGGACGGTGAGCGCCGAGCGCATCTTGTTGCCGCGAATCGTGTCCGTCGCCATCTGCACGATTTCACCGAATTCGTCTTTGTGAACCATGAGGAATTGAGCGATCTGGCGATCTGGCGATTTTGCGATTGAAAACCCGAAGTCAGAACCAACGTTAAGGTTTTCGATCGCCAGATCACCCGATCACAAAATCGCCAGATTCTTTACGTCTCGAACCTTAACGCCACAATCGGATCGAGCTTCGCCGCTTTGCGCGCGGGATAGACGCCAAAAAAAACTCCCACGCTGGCCGACACAATCAATCCTGCCGCGACCGCCCAGATTTTGATCGCCGAAGGCATTCCGATCAGCAAAGTAACCGTGAGAGCAATGGCCACGCCAAACAACACTCCCAGGATGCCGCCGGTGACAGCCAGAGTAACGGACTCGATCAGGAATTGCAGCAACACGTCGTCGCGCCGAGCCCCGAGAGCTTTGCGAATTCCGATCTCACGCGTGCGTTCGGTCACCGACACCAGCATAATATTCATAATGACAATGCCGCCGACCACCAGCGAAATGCAGGCTATTCCGATGGTTGCAATGAAAAAGGTCTGACTGAAGCCGGTCCAGATGCCGAGCAAGCTGGCATTGGTTTCAATGTCAAAACTGTCGTCGGCCCCGGGCTGGTCATGGCGCTTGGCGCGCAGAGCGGCGCGCGCTTCGCCGATTGCCTCGTCGAGTGCGACACCTCCGCTGGCGGCCTTTCCTGAGATCCGCAGGGTGCTGTTGTGCCAACCATATTGTTTCAGGCACGCGGTGATGGGAATCATCACAAAATTGTCGGCGCTCTGCCCGAGCGTTGTCCCTTTCTTTTTGGCTACACCAATCACCTGGTAAGTCCATCCGTCGATGCGAATTTCTTTTCCGAGCGGATCGACACCTGGCATGAGGTGTTCGACGATGTCATTCCCGATCACCACTACCGGAGACCGATTGCTTACGTCCGTCTCATTGAGCATTCTGCCAACAGCCAGGTCGGTATCGAGAATCGTTGCCATCGCCGGAGTGATTCCGCGGACCAGCGTATCGCTGATGGATTGTTCCGCATACTTCACATGGCCACCTTCGTCTTTGGTCGAGGCTGCCACTAGTTCGCAATGCCGGCAGGCGTCCGCCACTGCCTGGTAGTCATCGATGGTCAAGTCCTTGCGCTTCTCGCCTTCGAGGAAGTGGTCGACGTTGGTGACTGCGGGCGACACCTTGAAGATGAGGAAAACGTCCGCACCAAGATTAAAGATTTTCTGCGCCACATAATCGTTGATGCCGGAGACAAAGGTGACCACAGCGATCACAGCCGCAACCCCAATCACCACGCCGAGCAGCGTCAGGACCGAGCGCAGCTTGTTTACCCACAGCGACTGGAACGCGATTCGGATGGCTTCGAGGATGTGCATCGTGCGGACGCCGGACTTCGGACCTCAGACCTCTGGCGTCGGACCGCAAGCTTCGGATTTCTGAGGTCGGTCCGGTATCAGTCTAACAGCGAAAGTAGCGCACCCGCCGGATTTGCGATTCGGTTGGAGCCCAGGAATTCGAGACTGAGGTCTGAAGTCCGGCATCCGCCTTCGGTCATCGCATATAATGATCCTGTTGGCAGCCGGACCGGACGGTCGCTTCCTGCGTCTGCGGACGCGGGGAGAGGAAAGTCCGAACTCCGCAGAGCAGTGTGCCGGATAACGTCCGGGAGGCCGGGTTCAAGCCCGTCCGACGGAAAGTGCCACAGAAAACATACCGCCCACATCCTCACGGGTGCGGGTAAGGGTGAAAAGGTGCGGTAAGAGCGCACCGCCGCCGCAGCAATGCGGCGGGCACGGCAAACCACACACGGAGCAAGACCAAATAGGGAGGGAGCCGGGGCTTGGTTTTCGAATCAAGACTCGGCACGTGCCGGCTCGGTGCGTCCAACCTTCGGGTAGGTCGCTAGAGCCTCGCAGCGATGCGTGGCCCAGAGGAATGACCGTCGCGCCGGAGCAATCCGGCGGACAGAATTCGGCTTACAGGTCCGGCTGCCGCAATTTTTCTCAATTCATTTTCAGGAGCAGAACCCATGTCAGCACCCAGCCGCCGGCCGGAGATTCGCCGGCGCCGCGCTCGTCAGCACAAGATCAGCACCCTCCGCAAGCGCCTTGCCTCCGCACAAACCGATGCCGACCGCAACCGGGTTACCGCCAAGTTGCACAAACTCGCCATCGCATCGCCTGGCCAGCCTTTGCTGAAGTAGATCGTACTTAAGCACCGGTTGCAGGAGTGCGAACGCGCGGCGTTAGGCAACGCCTGCGGTCTTACTCTTGTCGGCCGCCGACGGTCTGGGTAAGCCAGATCTAGGTGAACCAGGATTGCCCTTCGCGGCGAGCACTTCCTGATAAATCTCCATGATCCGGCGTACGGACTTTTCCCAGGAAAATTTGGCCGCCTGGCGGTAGCTGCGCTCTTTCATCTTTTCGCGCAGTGGCTGATCCAGCAGAACGCGGTGCAGGGCCCGCATGATCTCGAAAACGTTTTCGGGGTGCACCAGCACTGCGGCGTTCCCGACCACCTCGGGCAACGACGAAACGTTCGAAGTCACCACCGGCGTGCCGTGTGCCATCGCTTCGAGGGGAGGCAGACCGAAACCCTCGTATAGCGAGGGGAAGATGAAAATCTTGGCTTGGTCGTAAAACGTGCGCAACACCTCGACCGGCACGAATCCCAGAAAACGAACATCGTTTTGCACGCCGCTTCGAATCACGGTCCGCCGCAGATCGGGATTGCCGGAAACATCGTCTCCAATAATGATCAGCTTGAGATCGGGAAACGCCTGCTCTTTTTCCAACTCCGTTTTCAGTGCGGAAAATGCCTCGATCATACGCACAACATTTTTGTGTGGACTGATTCGTCCGGCATAGAGCAAAAAGGGATAGTTCACCTGATAACGCTCGGCAATCAGCTGACGATCGACCGCGCTGGCATGTCCGCGAAGGAAGCGTTCATCGATCGCGTTGTAAACCACCTCGATGCGAGCCGAAGGAATATTAAAAAGTTTCTCCATCTCAATCTTGGTAAAGTTTGATACTGCGAAGATGCGCGATGCGCCTCGCAAAACTTGTTTCGTCAACTGGAAATGCAGCGAACCCCAAAATCCAGTCTGCTGGCGAGCCCGCGACAAATGCTCCAGCATGTCGTGCACAGTCATTACGTAAGGGCAAGGGAGCGCACGGGGAATCGAGAACAGATTTGGGATGTGCACCAGATCGCATTCGAGCCGCTTCACAACCGCGCGAAAATCGCGAAAGCTTTTCAGGGAACGCTCCGGCTCGGCGAGCGGCACAGTATGGAAGTTAGGCGGCAGGGGACCGATTTCCTTGACCTTAGCGGGAGAGCCGATGAGGAAATACATGGTCTCGAGGTCGAGTCGCCCTAGAGTGCGGACGACGTTGCGGATGTAAGTGCCTACGCCGAACTCGGTCATCCGCCGGATGTCGATGGCGATCTTCACCGATGGCATTTAACCACAGAGAGCGGCAGTACTCACAGTAGAATTGCTTACGACCATTCTAGGCCCGCACTTCCGCTTGCGCTTTGGCGCGGCGCTCGGCGTACAGCGGGAACGCTTCGCATAAATCAAACACATCCTTTTTGATTCTCGCCAGCACAGCCGCATCAGTGCGGTGAAGCAGCGCATCCGCGACCCAGCGGCCGACCTGCCGCATCTCCCCTTCTTTCATGCCGCGCGTGGTCAGAGCCGGCGAACCGATGCGAATGCCGCTCGGCTTCAGCGGTGGGTTCGTGTCGAATGGGATTGCATTCTTGTTGACGGTGATTCCAGCTTCTCCCAGCGCCTTTTCGGCCTCGCTGCCCAGCATGCCTTTGGAGAAAACATCGACCAGCATCACATGCGTATCGGTTCCCCCGGAAATGATGCGGAAGCCTTCTGCGGCCAGAGTCTCCGCCAGCACCTTCGCATTCGCTACGACCTGCTTTGCGTAGTCGCGGAACTCCGGCTGCATCGCCTCGTGAAAACAAATCGCCTTGGCGGCGATAATGTGCATCAAAGGGCCTCCCTGCATTCCGGGAAAAACTACTTTGTCGATTGCCACCGCAAATTCGGCCTTGGAAAGAATCATGCCCGCTCGCGGCCCACGCAGAGTCTTATGCGTAGTAGAAGTCACGATCTGCGCGTGGGGCACAGGAGAGGGATGCACCCCGCCAGCCACCAGTCCCGCAAAATGCGCCATGTCGACCAGGTAGAGCGCACCTACTTTGTCGGCGATCTGCCGCATGCGCGCGAAGTCGATGATACGCGGATAGGCGCTGCCGCCGCCGATGATCAGCTTTGGCCGATGCTCCTCTGCCAGCTTTTCCAACGCGTCATAGTCGATCGTCTCCGTTTCCTTCGTCACGCCATAAGGGACGATCTTGTAGGTCTTTCCGGAAAAGTTCAGGGGATGCCCGTGTGTAAGGTGACCACCGTGGGCCAGGTTCAACCCAAGAATCGTGTCGCCGGGCTGCAGCACAGCGGCATAGGCTTCCATGTTCGCCTGCGATCCAGCGTGGGGTTGTACGTTGGCGTGCTCCGCGCCGAATAACTGCTTTGCGCGGTCCCGCGCCAGGTTCTCGACCACGTCCGAGAACTCGCAGCCGCCGTAGTAACGTTTGCCGGGATATCCCTCGGCATACTTGTTGGTAAACACCGAACCTGCCGCCTCGAGCACTGCCTCGCTGACAAAATTTTCCGAGGCAATGAGTTCCAGGCCCTCGTGCTGACGGCGGGTTTCGCTATCGATCGCGGCGGCGATTTGAGGATCGGCTTCGTACAGCGGACGGTACATCTTCGTCGAACTCTTCATATCATTTCTTCCTAGCGAACCTCGTACACGTCGGGCCGGTGCAGTTCCATATATCGCTCGGGAGACTTGACCGGAGTAAAGCCCGACCGCGAATAAAGTCCGTGTGCATCGCGGGTCAAGAGAATCCAGCGCCTCAGGTTCTGGAGCCCAGGATGTTTCATCACGCACTCCATCAACCACTTGCTTAATCCACGGCCCCGATGTGACTCGAGCACGAACACATCTCCCAGATATGCAACGGTGGCAAAATCACTGACCACGCGGGCAAAACCAACCTGCGCGCCGTTAGCTTCGTAAATGCCGAAACACAACGAATGCTCGATCGCCCGCTTCACGACTTCACGCGAAATGCCCTTGGCCCAATAACAGTTGGTTAGAAAACTGTGAATCACATTCAGACTCAAGCGTTCACGGTTGGTACTGATTATGAAATCGTCACGGCGGTATTCCATCACCTCTTCAAAATCAATCGCGCGACTCGACACCATTTCCACATTCTACCGCTTCATCGGCTACGGCCGCCGCCTTTGCTCAAAACGCCGTTCGCAAGAACGAAGCCATTTGCCAACCATCCATGTATTTGAACGGCGTCTCCCCGGTAGTGTAGTGGCCGCAAGGCAGAACCACTACTCTATGATCGAGTCCATGCCGCACAAATTCATCCACCGCTCCGCGCGAAAGTTCGGGCAAGAAAGTTAAATCGTACTTCGCATAGATAATCAAAGATTTTTTCGGCCAGCGGGCAAACTTATCGAAGTATGACATGGGGCTGACGCCCAGCCATGCTTGTCGCAATTCCTCCAGACCAATCGACGGTTCGATCCCCTGGCGGATGTGCCGCGTCGACTGGCCATGCCATACCACATCGGCAACGTAGGTAGACGCATGGTTGAACACTGCGGTACGAACCCGCTGATCGTGGGCCGCCGCGATGAATGCATAACACGAGCCCAGACTCGTGCCCAAAATGCCTAGCTTGCTGTAACCCTGCTGCTCCAGCCAATCAAAACAACTTCGAATGTCGGCAACTCCTTGACGCAGGGCATCGAGCGTGCGCCCAATGTTGGCGGAAACCGCGTAGTCAGCGCGGCTGGTTTCGGCGGGCATGCGAATGTCGTGATAGGGCATGCTCATTCGAAGCACGGCAATGCCCAGCATGTTCAGCACGCGGCAGAGACTGTTGTAAGCGATCGCGTCCGCGTTCCAGTGCGGCAACAGAACAATGGCTCGCTTTCCCCGCGCCGGAAACCAGCGTGCATTTACCAGATTGTTTTCGGGATACGGCGTGCGCACGGGCGAAGTGAAACGCAGAAACTCGGCCGAGGTTCCCATCACTTTCGCTTCAAGCTTTGGATCGGGAACCTCGCGCGTGGAAAAAACCTTTACCTCGCGCTTTTCCAGCCTAAAATCCGAGGGCTGCGCGTAGGAGTAAAACTCATCGCTTCCAGCGACGATGCGCTGGTTGAAATCGTGGAAAAACTTCTCCGGATTCTCAGGCGCGTGCCCCGGACGCCAGCCATTCCGGCAAGGCCAGTCGCGTGCCCACTCGACCCCCCATTCGAGCGGACGCACCACGCGGTTGTTGTCTACCGAAGTGAGCCGGTGCTCCCAGTCATACATCCATTGTGCGTAGCGCGAGGGCATGGTCAACCCTCTAGTTTAACAAGCGAAGACAGATCAACTCAGGGGGGATCATTCAATGGGTGCAATACGCAGTCGGCAGTCGGCATTTGATCTTTAAATGGGACGGGCGTGCAGAAATGTTTAGACAATGTGTGACATCTATCACCGAGAACCGCATGCCGAACGCGATATCAAAGGGCACCGACTGCTTGACTGTAACTACGATTGGAGTTACAATGATCTTCGAGTGGGACGAAGCCAAGAATCGCTCCAATATCCGGAAGCACGGGTTAGACTTCGCCGAGGCGGAGGAAGTGTTTCGCGGCGCGCTAATCGTAGAACCCGACACGCGGGAAGACTACGGAGAAAGGCGCTGGAGAGGAATCGGCACGGTTCGTGGGCGCACGGTTGCGGTCATTTTCACAGAACCCACCCTCGAAACCATTCGCATTATTTCGCTGAGAAGGGCAGATTATGAAGAGCGGCAAGAATACGAAAAGGCAATCGAGGACGGACTGGAAGCGTATTGATGCGATGCGCGACGAAGACATCGATTATTCTGACATTCCTAAGCTTGGCCCGGACTTCTTCAAGAACGCTATCCTCTGGCCGGGACCGAAGAAGCAGATCACCTTGCGCGTTGATCCCGACGTGCTGACGTTTTTTCGCAAGCATGGCCGCGGTTACCAGACCACCATGAACGCGGTCCTGCGCAAGTACATGGAAGCGAGAAAAGGCCAGACAGTGTGATCCCGGTAGGCCTTTCGTCCCCCGTCCCTATCCACTTCAGGGGCGTCATCCCGAGCCCGGCGCACTTCAGCCGCGTGAGGGCTCCCTTGGCCGGTCAGCGCGAGATCCTTCGCTCCGCCTGAAAAGCGGCTGCGCTCAGGATGACCCCGGAGCGGTTTAGTTTCCATACTTTCGCGGCACTCGCTTAGAGATGTTGCAGAGAATTTCGTAAGGCGAACTGTTGGCCAAACGCGCGTGTTCGAGGGCATCGATGCTCAGACCGTCGCTGGCTCCGAGCAGAATTACTTCATCGCCGACGGCAATCCCGGGAATTCCAGTCACATCCACCAGCGTGAGGTCCATCGAGATGCTACCGATGATGGGCGCGTAGTGGTCGCGAACGATCACGCGGCCGCGATTCGAGAGCTGCCGGTTGTATCCGTCGGCGTATCCCACCGGGAGCACGGCGACGTGCGCCGCGGCTTTGGTCACGTAAGTTCCGCCGTAGCCGAGAGCCTGATTGGCGGCGAAGTTTCGCATGGAGAGAATTCGCGTCTTCCAGGTAAGCACCGGCTTCACGGGAAGGCGGAGCGTGCCGCCGCTTACTTCCCTGCCCGCGCGCTGGAATGGCAAATAATATCCGTAGAGCGCGATGCCGGGCCGCACCATGTTGTTCCAGGTCTCGCGCCGGGAGATCAGGGCGCTGGTGTTTGCTACGTGTATCAACGTCGGATCGAAGCCGGCGGCCCGCACCATGCGTTGCGCGTCTTCGAAACGGCGCTCCTGCTCGGCCACCGAAGGCGCGTCCATGATTTCCGACGACGCAAGATGAGTGGAGAGACCTTCAAGACTGAGATGCGGAGCCGCGCTGAGAGCCTTTAGCACAGCAGGAAGTTCATCCAGCGCCACGCCCAGCCGACCCATTCCCGTGTCCACCTTCAGGTGCACAGCTTGGCGAAAGGCCCCGTTCGCGGCGGCACTCTCTAGAGCCTCGATGTGCCAGGGTTCCCATACGGTGGGAGTGAGCTGCTGGCGCACAATTTCGCTTTCTTCGCCGCGCCAGAAACCGGTCATCAACAGAATTCTCGATTCGATGCCAGCCTCGCGCAGCGGAATGGCCTCGTCGAGCGACGTGACGCCGAGCCAGCGCGCGCCTTCGGCCTGCAGAGCACGTGAGCATTCCACCGCGCCATGCCCGTAAGCATCGGCTTTTACCACTGCGCACACGGTCACACCCGCGCCCGCATGCTTCATGACCGCGCAAAAGTTTTGCCGCAACGTGTTCAGCGAAACTTCCGCCCATGTGGGACGGGTCGCTACGCGGCTCAAGATTTCTACGGTTGTCGCCACTGGGCTTGATTATAGCGGGACTAACGCGCCCCCTCAGGTTACGCTTGGACTACTCCCGGTTGAGTTGAACTCGTGCCCTTTCCAAAATCGTTCCATCCAGCGTCCTGGATCAGTTTCCGCCCAGCGAGAAGTTCACCGTGATCTGCGTCTCTACTTCGACGGGTTCGTTGTTCAAGATATAGGGCCGGTAGCGCCATTGGCGCACAGCCTCGATCGCCGCCGGAGCGAGCATGGGATGGCCGGAGAGAAGTTGAAGATTTTCGATGGTGCCTACTTTACTTATCGTCGCCTGCAACAGGACCGTCCCCTGAATGCGCGCACTTCGGGCAAGCGGGGGATACGTTGGTAGAACCTTCCGCAGCAGGTCACCTTCACTCATGTGCGACACGTGGACCGAATGGACGACTGGCGCTGGCGCCGCGGGAATAATCGGACTCGAACCGGTTCCGATGGAGCCGGGCACTCCATCTTGACCACCTGATCCAGCCAACGCTCCTGGAATGTCGGGACCACCATTTCCAACCTGAGGTGGAGCATCGTCGTTGCCAGTCTCTATGCGACCCGGAATTCGCTGTGGCTGTCTCAAGAAAATATCCGCGGGATTGCTGGGTGCAGCCGAGTTCCCTCCGGCGTGAGTTCTAGACGTGGGAGGCTCTCTCAGCGGTGGTGCCAGACTGACGGGAGTCGAGAGCTGGCGGAACAAGGGTAAACCCTGCGGACGGAGCAGTGGCAGGATCAGCAGCACCCCGATAGCGAGAGCCTGCAGGCAAAATGATGTTAGGGCTGTCAGCCCGCGGCGCGAACGCTCATCCCACGACGAATTGGTCATGTGGTCAAGCAATGCTCGTTCAAACATAGTGTCTCCTTGTTGATGCGTTGCTGATAAAGACACCGTGACCACTTCGTCCGGACTGACGCGAGCAAAGAAAAAAGCCGCGCGGAGCGCGGCCTTTTGGGGAACTTTCCCGACACACTCGGTGTCGTCATTCAACTGTCGTCGTTCAACTACCCAGAAAACTACTGTGGTGGCGCGGCCGGCTTCGGAGCAGCCGGCTTCGGCGTCGTCGGTTTCGGAGCCGCAGGCTTGGGTGCCGCACCCGAAGACGCGGGAGCCGCAACACCAGACTGCGTGTTATAGAGTTCGACCACAGCCTTGGTAATGTCGCCCCCTTCTCCGTACCACAAGATCGGGCTTTGCGGCCAGGGGTTGGAAGTGTCGACGATCATTGCGTAGCCGCCCTCTTGCGCGTGCTTCACGATCACCGGCGCCATCTTTTGCAGAATGCGCTGGAAAATCTCCTTCTGCTGATTCTGGGCGTCTTCCTGTGCGTCCTGCACGGCGCGATCGAAGGATTTCTTCTTGGTCTCAATCTGCTTGACCAAGGTGGCGCGAGCGTCATCATTCAACTTGCCATCCTGGGTCTGCAGTTGCTTCTGCAAAGCCTCAAGCTCGTCGTTCTGAGATTTTAGTTCGTTTTGTTTCGGATCCAGCTTCTTTTTCAGGGCATCAAAGTCACGTTGGCCCTCGTTGCTGGCAAACACAGCTTGCTCAATGTTGATGGTGCCAATCTTCGTGCCGGTACCGGTCGCGATGGGTGCGGAAGGCGCAGTGGTTGCGGGCGAACTGGCTGGGCCCGCGGGAGCAGCGCCAGCGGTTTGGGCCCATGCGGAAATCATTGATAGGGAGATCAGTGAGTTAACGGCAATGGCCAGGACTGAACGCATAAACTTGCTTGTCATTGGATCGATTAAACTCCTTGGAACATTGTAGTTCCTGAAAATTGGCTCTGGGAACAAACTCGGATTATCCTCTTCCGGCGACGCTGGGCCGTACTCACGAGGTCTTTGTCTCGCGTCTCCTGATCTTGCGTTTCTTGCGAATGGCCGCCGTCAGTCGTTATCGGGATCGGCGCACCGGATTGCCGGCGTCACACGTCGGGGTTGCGGACGTGCCGTCCACCCTGGATCAGCTTCGTGCTATGGCGTGGATCGTTTTGATTATAGAGACCTCTCCTTAGTCCCGTCAAACAGTCGGCTACCAAACTCGCCACTAGAACGTCGTTGCCACGGTGAAGCGGAACGTCTTGCGTGGCTCCCGCAGTAAGAAGCTCGGCGCGAAGGCGTTCCTTGCCAGGTTGTAAGTGTATGCCCCCGCAGCAGTCAACTGGCAACCAGTTTTGGGGTTGCAAGTTTGTGGAAACATCGAAGGCGTAATTGGAATCGGCGGGTTCGCCGGGCTATCCAGCCGCAGAGGGTTGTAGGCCCAGTAAATTCGGAACGGCGCGTTGATCACCGGCAGAAACATTTGCAACTCAAGTCCCGTCGACATTCTGGGACGCCAGTTGGTCGTCCCCAATACTTGCAGATCCTGCGACGGCGGAGGGCTCAAAACGTGGCCTGGAGCGCAAGTATTGGCCGTGCCCAGGTTCTGGTTGAGTATCGGACAGCCGAATAGTGTACCCACGACGTCGTCGTACTGCTCCTGCGCAATCTGCAACTGCGACTTTCGAACGATGGGGTCGATGCCGATGTCCATAAATGGAGCCAGCGCCACCGGCCCATAGATGGTGTAACGGTATTCAAAGTTGGTCACGACGCTCAAATCGCCGCCGGGGAATACGATTTGATCGATAGGTATCGGAATGCTGACCGCACCGGCGCGGGGATTCTGAGGATCTTTGAGTACCGGTGTTCCGTCGCGATTGGTGAGGGTGATAGATCCAGCGCTCGGCAGGAAGGCAACCGGGGAGACCGAACGGATGTCGAAGCCGCGCAGATCGTTCTCGCCACCCATGTAGGAGCGCTGGAACGGTGGCGCAACCAAACCACCGAAGCCGCTGATAAAAGATCCCTGGACCCGGAAGCCGACCGTATTGCGGCGTTTCTGCACTGGAGTCCAGTGCGTGAACTGGACGATCGGCCGAACCGAGCGGACGGTCCCTCCTATTCCGGCAAGCTCAGCGCCCAAGCTGAAAGCCTTTCCGCTATGGGGCGAGATGGGACTGTCGACCGTGTTGAAGGAGAAATTTGGAAAGATCTTGCTGGTGATAATTCCTTCCAAAGCATTTGGCCCGGAAATACCACGGAAGGCCAGGAACTCAAATAAGTTTTTTGAGGCCGAACTCAGGGCCAGTAGAGAGGACCGATCGAAAGAATAGGTAATCCCGACTCGCTTGAACGATCGGTGCAGCGGATAGCTTAACGATGTGGTAAACCCAGCGCTTGATTGCGTGTAATTTTGCAGGTTTTGCAGGACGGCATTGGGCAAGTTCAGAGTCTGTCCGCTGAAGATGGAGAGTTGCCGGGCCTGGTCGTAGCTGACCTTGTTGTAGTACACGTTGAAGCCGAGCTGCAGTGGCCGGTCAAACATATACGGCTGGGTGAAACCAAATCGAATGCTACGGGCCAGGTTCCCGATGCTCGCCTGGATCGAAAGCGTCTCACCCAGGCCAAGGAAGTTGTTGGTCGAGTAGTTGATTCCCACGAATGCGCCTTCCAGTCCGCTCACGCCGCCGTTCAGGCCAATGCTGTTCTTGCCCTTCTCGTGGACCTTCAAGGTCAAGTCCACCAACCCGTCTTTCTCATCTAATTGTCGGGTCGTGGTGTTCGGGTCGTCGGGCTTCAACTGGTCGAAGTATCCCAGTTGATTCAAACGCAGCAAGCTCAACTCCCAGAGACGCGAGTTGTAAACGTTTCCTTCTTCAAGAGCGATTTCGCGGCGAATCACTTTATCCCGAGTGGTCGTGTTGCCCTGGAACTCGATGCGGCGCACATAGAACTGCTTGCCTTCGTCAACGTCGATGTCGAGAAAAATCTGTTTCTTCTCATCATCAAAGTGGGTGTCGGGAATCGAAGTGAAGTTGATATAGCCCAACTCGCCGTAGGCTTTACGCAGATTCTCCAAGCCCTTGGCCACTTTCTCCTTGCTGAAGATATCCCCATCTTTGATGGGGAAGAGATTTCGTAGGGCCTTGATATTCTGTACGGCTTTATTGTTTTTGAAGGTGATCCCGCCCAGGGTGTAACGGTCGCCTTCCTCGATCGGCATGGTAATGTCAACCGCCTTGCCCGGCCCACTCTGCAGCAGCGGGATGTGGGGACCCGCATGCCCGGTATCGTGAATCTGAGTTTTCGGCTGGTTCACGCTGACCTTGAAGTAGCCGCGATTCTGATATTCATTGCGGACGCGTTCGGTGTCTTCGTCCAGCTTGGTGGCATCGTAGGTTCGGGCGAAAATATTTTCCAGGAAGATCGAGTGCGGGACGCCGATAGGCCGCAGGTTCTTCATGGAATAGCGCAGAACCCGCGTGGGAACATTTTTGTTGCCTTCGAACTTGATCTTTCCCACCTTGACCTTGGGACCTTCTTTGATCACGAATGTGATCCCAACCGCGGCTGGCGGTATCTGCCGAATCTCGGTGCGGACGGTGGAAAACTGTCGGCCATGCTCGGCCAACAGGCCTTTAATGGTCACTTCCGCTTTCTTGACTTTCGTCGGGTCATACTGATTCTCGACTGCCAGTCCGACTTTCGCTTCCTTGAAGCGGTCGAGCACGTCGCTGGTGGAAACTGAACTGAGGCCGACATAGTTGATTTCGCGGATAGTCGGCTTTTCTTTAACATGGATCGTTAGATCCCATCCTTTAGCGGTCTGTTCGCGAGTGAACTGGATGTCCTCGAAGTAGCCGGTATTCCAGAGGGAGTTGAAGTCGCGCTCTAACGCGGCGGGATCATAGACATCGCCGGGATGAGTGAAAATGCGAGCCAGCACCGTCTCTTTAGGGATCCTTCGATTGCCGGTGATATAGATATTCGAAATTACGTCGGTCTGCGCCCAGCTGGTTGTGCCCGGAAAAAGCACGAAGGCGATTCCCAGCACCCAGGCCAATCTTCGGCAAATCCGTGCCAATGAAGGGGATGGACGATGGGTAACGTCGGAAGCACGCTGGCCGCGCTGGGGCACAGCAATGTCTGCATGAGAGCAAAAATGAATCGCTACGACCTCAGCCTCTGGGATGTGGGAAAACCATCATTATACGTAGAGAAAGAGAAAGCGTCCAAGTTCAGTGGTCGGTGATCAGTGGCCAGTGGTCGGCATATAGCTCTTTAGTGTTTTGGAAACGGCGATTCATATTCTGTAAGACTTTCTGACCACTGACCACTAGACACTGACCGCTGACTCCACCTCAACCAAGACGGAATAAAACGTCGCGGAGTTGCCCAGATCGGAAAGTTTTTCTGAGGTCAACACATTAATATTTCTAAATCCGGGACCGAGCTTCGCCCAATTCAGCTTGGCCGAGACCACTCCCGGTTGCACTGCACCGTCCACTCGAGCCCGCAAAAAGATTTCTCCCCGGCGGTTGTATACCTTCACCGTGTCGCCGTCGGCAATTCCTCGAGCGCAAGCATCGGCTGAATTGATTTCGAGAAGGTTTGCGTCCTCCATGGCTTGCATCGAGGCGACATTTGAGAAAGTTGAGTTCAGGAAGTTGTCCGCCTTGCGTGCCAGAAGCTCCAGCGGGAAAGCGGGACCCTGCCCTCCATGCCGCGATTCTGCCGGAGGCGTGAACTCGGCAACCGGATCAAGACCCAGCTCTTTCATCGCCTCGCTGTAGAGTTCAGCCTTCCCCGAAGGCGTCCGAAAGTTCCCTTGAGCGAAAGGAAGAAAGGGCTCTGACTGGCCACTGGCCACTGACCCCTGGCCGCTGAAGTTTAGCCGCATCTGCCCTTCCCGTTCCAGTCGGTCGCGCGTAATTCCATCCAACCACGGATTCTTCGACGCCAGTGCCCCGTCGATCATCTCGTCAACGGTCTCGCCGAAGCACGAGTCGTTAAATCCCATGCGGCCAGCCAGCGCGCGGAATAACTCAACATTCGGCCTGCACTCGCCCAACGGCTCGATGGCCTGATCTGACACCTGCAGGTAATAGTGTCCGTAAGCCGTTTGCAGATCCTTGTGCTCGAAAAATGTAGTCGCGGGCAGCACGATGTCGGCATAATCGGTGGTGTCAGTGAAGAATTGCTCGTGAACCACGGTAAACAAATCCGGGCGCTTGAGCCCACGAACCACCTCGTTATGATTCGGGCAAACTGCCGCTGGATTGGAGTTGTAGACGAACAGCGCCTTCAGCGGCGGATCGCTCAACTTGTTCAGTGCCTCACCCAGCCGAACCATGCTCACCACTCGCGGTGGCCTCTGGAGTTCATCTGGCTTCCGATCGGGCTGCAGATCCGGTCGCCTCAATGCCTCCTTGTTCAGGTCAAACGCACCGCTCGTCGATAAGTGAATCCCTCCGCCAACTTCTTTCAACGATCCAATGATGCACGGGAGCATCGCAATCGCACGGGTTGCCATGCCGCCACCCTCGGACCGCTGCACACCATAATTCACCCGGATTACCGAGGGCCGAACCGTGGCATACTCCCGCGCCAGCTTCTGAATATCTTCTGCGGCGATCCCCGTCCACCGCGACGCTCGCTCTGGCGAATAGGCTTTCACTTTTTCGCAAAGTTGATCGAAGCCCAGCGTATATTTTGCGACGTAATCGGCATCGTGCAGCCCTTCGCCGATGATCACGTGCATCATCGCGAGCGCGAGTGCGCCATCGGTTCCTGGATTGATAGGAAGGTACCAGTCAGCGCATGCCGCGGTCCGCGTGCGATAAGGATCGATCACGACCAACCTGGCGCCGTTGCGCCGCGCTTCCTCGATAAACGGCCACAGGTGAACATTGTTTCCATGAATGTTCGAGGCCCACGCGATGATGTAACGAGAGTGGACGAATTGCTCAGGCTCGGTGCCGAGCTTCACTCCCATTACAGATTCGAGTCCCGCTTCACCCGCCGAAGAACAAATCGTGCGCTCAAGCTCGGAGGCGCCCAGGCGGCTGAAAAATCTGCGGTCCATGGAAGCGCCGTTTATCGCGCCCAGCGTTCCGCCATACGAATAAGGAAGAATCGCCTCGCTGCCGAACTCCACGATAATGCTGCGGAAGCGCGAAGCAATCTCATCGAGCGCCTCATCCCAAGTGATGCGGTCCCAAACCTGCCCCGTTTGTGTGGGGAAAGCCGCCCTCCGCTGCTCTGCCGCAAGCCCCTTCACCGCAATCCGCCGCATCGGGTACAGCACGCGATCCGGTGAGTAAACCCGGTCCAGATATTTCGCGACTTTCGCGCACAAAAATCCGCGCGTGACCGGATGTCCGGGATCGCCCTGAATCTTCGTCGCGCGCCCATCTTCGACGGTAATCAATACCCCGCAAGCGTCGGGACAGTCGTGAGGACACGCGGCATGGACAATCCGTTTCATTGATCTTTAATTAATTGACCTTTCATTATAAGTGGAACAGACAAGGCGAACCGTACGAAGAAAACGTTCAGTAACTACTTCAATCCAATGTAGAGATCGACCTGGGAGTCTTGCGGATTAGCGGCGCGCTGATCGTAAAATTCGTAGTCAGTCTGGTAGGCCCGCGCGCCGCCGAGGGCGTGCTTGTCCTCCATTTCCCACACGCGCTGCCACGCGGCAACCACAACCTTGGCAACCAGCCCTTGGTCGCTCGTCACAACGGCGTAGCTCCCAGCGTTCACCGTTTTCAGAACAAGACCGGCAGGGACGACCGAACCGTCGGGAACCCTGGCGCCGATGGTAAGAGAATACTCCCCATTCTTGTCGCTGGCGTAATCGCTGTAAACCGCATAAATGTTGCTGTCGACCTTGTTGGGAATTTGTTGCAGCACGCCTTCCTGAAAAAATCTCTGCCATTGTTTGCCAATGACGCCATCGCTCGTTGATTCCTTGGCGTTGCTGGTGCGCACGGAGATGCCGATAACGGAAAATGCGCTCTGATGGACAAGTTTTGGCACGGCGGCTTCTCCAACAAACAAAACAGCTGTAAGCGAAACGGAAATCAACGAAACGATGCCAGCGAGCATTCTGAATTGCCTCCCCGCCTCGAAGCTGCGGCTCATTATACCGTCCCCTTGCGGGTAAACCGGCGGACGAAAAAGGGCGGCCTTCGCGGGCCGCCCATTTCGCTTTAGTTGTAGTTTGCAGTTGTAGTTTGCGTTATTGGGGCTGCGGCGGATCGGCAACCAGCCCCGCGTAAAACTCGATGTTCCCGCTGATCGGATCTTTCAGCAGCAGACCATGCGTGATCAGCGGAATCTGCGTGCTGGTGGTTTGCAGCTGGTTAAGCCCCGTGAGGTTATAGAAATACGTGAAGTTGAAGGTGTTGACCGTCACCGGTCCACCCGCCGAGTATCCTACCAGTCCGTCGTTTACCAGCAGGAAGCTACCGTTGTTGCCATTGTTGACGGTAACGGTTCCAGTGTCGAAGAGGCCGTAAACGCCTTGGCGCCGCAGCGAAATCATCGTTGGCGTAAAAGTTGGGTTGACGAAGCTGCCGCCGATGAAGATGCGCTGGCCTACTTCAATGGAGGTGTTGTTGAACAGCGCATTGGTGATCGCTCCATCCAAGAAGCAGATTTCATACGTGTCCACATTGCTGATGTCGAACGTCTGGATCGTGTCCACGTCGCTGACCATGTCCGCTCCAGTCTCACCCACCCACATGGTCACTTGCTGCGCCTGGCCTGACCCGTTGTTGACCAGCTGGAGCACTCGCCCCGAAACAAACGACTTCGCGGTTGTGATGACTTCCACTCCGCTGGCCATCAAGCTGCCATCGGCCTGAAACGCGCCTTGGACGCCCACAATCGCCGGAGCGGCAAGATTGTTGATGCTCCATCCGCTATTGAACTGTGTGCTGCTGTTGACATCGATTGTTAACTGGTGTCCATACGGTCCCTGGATGAGGAACGAATTGCCGGCCGCATTCACCGAGACCAATCCACCAGTGAGGTCGGTAACCTGACCATCAGGATCACTGGCCTTCACCGCTTTAACATAGATAGTTGGGTTCACGACGCCTGTAATCGCGCCCGTGCCGTCGAGAGCAACCGATTGGCGAATATCAAAATCCATCCTCAACCCAGCCAGGCCATTGCTGCTGACAACCATCGGCGAAGGAAAATTCACGGTCACCGTGGTCTGCGTGGGAGTGCCTGTGGTCGGACTAAAGGTCGCGTTCATTGGGACCACGGTCGGAGTCGGGTTTAACTGCACATAAGAAATCACTGGGCTCGACAACGAAAACGTGGCGCTATTGTAGGTATCGGCAGGCACCGAGTTGAATCCTAGCGGAGAACGAAGGCCGAGTAGGCGCGCAAAATCGACCGTCGTAGGTGTGGACAACACCTGCGGCGTGCCGTTAGTGCCATTCAAAGTGATCGAGTTGATGGTGACATCAAAACCGACGACCGAGGCCAACGGAGCATCCTCGCCGGTCACGAATACGGACGCTGGTTGTGAGGACGGAGATGTGGGTGAGGTCGACGAGGTCGATGATGAACTGCAGCCCACTCCCAGCATCAGGAGAACAAAGGACAGGGTAATCCCAAGAATTCGTTTCATAGCAAACTCCTATTCAGAGGTTTGGTGTGAGGCCAGGGGGAGCCGCAATTTGCTTCACGAAGATGAGAACACGCTGATTCCGAGGATGTCGCGTAACCGTGGTTCCGGTTACCAGACGTACTGCCAGAGCGGGAAATCAGCTATCTAAATGGAATTCCAGGAATTTACAGCTTCGCGTCGAGCGGGTCGGCTTCGGGACATGTACTTTAGGCTTTACGGGCGGGGTGGAGTTCCGCTCTTATTTCAACTCCAGCACTTCTTTTTCTTTGGCCTTGCTCATCTCTTCCATCTTCTTGATTTCATCGTCGGTGAGCTTTTGGATTTCATCCAGCGACCGCTTCTCGTCGTCTTCGGTGATCTTCTTGTCTTTCATCGCTTTCTTGATCGCATCGTTGCCATCGCGGCGAATGTTGCGCACGGCGGTGCGATGCTCTTCGAGCACTTTGTGCAGATGCTTCACCATCTCCTGGCGGCGCTCCTGCGTGAGCGCGGGCACCGGTACGCGGATCAGCTTTCCGTCATTCATCGGATTCAGTCCGAGCTCGGCGGAACGAATCGCTTTCTCGATCACCCCCACCTGAGACGGATCAAACGGCTGCACCGTAATCATCTGCGGTTCGGGCGCATGCACCTGGGCGATCTGATTTAGCGGCATCTGCGAGCCGTAATAATCGACGTTCACGCTATCCAGCATGTGCACCGAGGCACGCCCCGTGCGCGTGGCCGCCATCGCCTTGCGGAAGTCTTCCACCGCCTTGTCCATGCGTGTCTTCAGTTGTACGTAAGTTTCTTTGAGGCCAGGAATCGCGGCCATGGTGGCTTGCGCCATATCAGTAAGCTCCGTAGGACGTTAAGAATCAAAACGCTGCATTATAAACCGAACGGAAAACTTGTCACGGATTTATACGGATCGTCACGGATCCACGCATTCATGAGATCAGCGTGAATCCGTGTAAATCCGTGGCAAAAGTCTTTACGCACCCACCCTCGATCCAATTTTCTCTCCAAGGACCACGCGACGGATGTTGCCGTGATGATTGAGATTGAAGACAATGATCGGCAAGTCGTTATCCTTGCACAAGCTGATGGCTGTGGAATCCATCACTTTAAGCCCCAGCTTCAGGACGTCCATATATGTGATATCTGTAAACTTCTTGGCGTCCTTCACTTTCATGGGGTCGGCATCATAAATACCGTCAACCTTGGTGGCTTTGAGAATCGCGTCGGCTTTGATTTCCATGGCGCGCAAAGATGCTGCCGTGTCAGTGGAGAAGTAGGGGTTGCCCGTGCCGCCGGCGAAGATTACCACTCGGCCTTTTTCCAGATGACGGATAGCGCGCCGCCGGATGAACGGCTCCGCGACCTGGTTCATCTCGATCGCCGTCTGCACCCGCGTGTAAACTTTTTGCTTCTCCAGCGCATCCTGGAGCGCCAGCGCGTTGATCACTGTAGCCAGCATTCCCATGTGATCGGCGGAGACGCGGTCCATATCTCTGGCCTGGTCAGCAACGCCGCGGAAGAAATTGCCGCCACCCACAACGATCGCGATCTGCACTCCCAGTTTGTGCACGTCGGCTAATTCCGCCGCGACCTCATGAATGCGTTTGTTATCGACACCGAAGCCCTGCTCGGCAGCCAGGGCTTCTCCGGAGAGCTTGAGCAAAACGCGTTTGAAGGCAGGGGTTTGCATGTTTTGGGTAAGGCGTTTTGTTGAATGACGATCTAAGTAGACTTCGACAGCGGACCTCAGTGAAATCTCGGTATAGCCCAGAATCCAAGAAATACCAACCCAGCAAGGATCAGAGCCTCCACGATATTTAGCCAGGCCGCTTGTCGCCACCAGACCGGAGGCGGCAAATCGCGGTACCAGATCACGTGCCTTGTCCATATAAGCACGAATAACGTGAGAGCCCCGCCGAGAATCCTCAGCAGCAATTTCCAGCTCGTTTGGCTCAACGCAAATCCAAGTAGGCCCTTTCCGCCCAGGGCGTAAAAGGAAACGACAACAACAAGGGTCAAACTGACCGCTGCAATCAGAAGGAGCTTCATGGCCTCTCTGATCGACTGCGAAAAATTAAATGCTCGCTGTCCACGGCTACTCATGCCGGCTCCGAACAAAAAAAGGCGCCCCTTCGGGCGCCTGAAATTACTCTGCTTTCTGTTCTGTGGGCTTGGTGGTGGCGACAGTCTCGCCCGCATCGCCCACTTTGAAGCGCGCGAAGCGCCGCACGCTGATGTTTTCGCCAAGCTTGCCGATCTTCGCGGCGATCAGTTGTGAAATCGACATCGTCTGGTCCTTGATGAAGGGCTGTTCCAGCAGGCAGACCTCTTCGTAGAACTTCTCCATCTTACCGGCGACCATCTTTTCCGCGATGTTCTGCGGCTTGCCGGAGGCTACGGCCTGCGCGATATAGATTTCCTTCTCGCGGTCGAAATCCCCCTTGGTCACATCTTCTTTGCGGACAAACTTCGGATCGCTGGCCGCAATGTGCATGGCGATATCGTGCACCAGTTCCTTGAAGTCGTCGGTGCGTGCCACGAAATCGCTCTCGCAGTTCACCTCGACCAGCACGCCAATCTTGCCGCCAGCGTGGATGTAGCTCGCCACCGAGCCCTCACTGGTCACGCGCGCGGCTTTCTTGGCGGCAACCGAAACGCCTTTCTTGCGCAGAATCACAACCGCCTGCTCCATATCGCCCTTGGCTTCGGTCAGGGCCTGTTTGCAATCCATCATCGGTGCCCCGGTCTTCTCCCGGAGATCTTTCACTTGCGCTGCAGAAATATTCGCCATAGTAGTGCTCATTAAATTCCTTCCGATTCGGGCGCCCCTTCGACAAGCTCCGGAGCTAAGCTTTCGTTTGCGCGAGACCGAAAGGCCAGCCTTGCTTTGCCTGACTTCTCCACTTCGCGCCGCACGTACCGATACTCCTTCCCACAAATGCCGTATTTGACCAACTGGTGCGCGAGCCATCTATTGGGGATTTGTTGATCCGAAAGCCGGCCATTGTGGAACACGTCGAAGAATCCGTCGGGCCGCCGGACGATCTCATAGATTTGCGGCATCGTTCGCAACCTGCTGCTGTCTTTGACCGTGCGACCCATGGCGAAGAACTGATGCTCCTTACAAACTTTGACCCGCGCCGGACGACCCGCGCGGGTCATGACTTTACGTGCCCGGTTTTTACTAGGTACTCGGTACTCGCAACTCGGTACTGCCCTAAACGGTCTGACTCTCCACCTTATGGATCTCCGCGTCTTCGTTGGCGACCGGCTTCTTGTGCGTCCCCGGGCCCAGCACTTCTTCCATGCTGATGTCTTCGCCGATGTCCGCCAAATCAGACGCAGCCGCCGCTTCCTGGGAGCGCAGTTCGAGCGCAGCTGCGGCATCCTCGGCTTGCTGCGTTTCACGGGCCTGGGCCTGTTCCGTAGCCGCAGTCATGTCGGCGACCTGCTTATCGGTCATCAATTGCGCGCCCTCGGCAATCGACTCCGAAATCTTCGAGGTAAACAGCCGGATTGCACGCAACGCGTCGTCGTTACCCGGAATCACATAATCCACTTCACTGGGATCGCAATTCGTATCGACCACCGCGACCACCGGAATACCAAGCTTGCGCGCCTCGCGCACGGCGATCTGCTCTTTGTTCGAGTCGATCACGAAGACGGCGTCGGGCAACCGGCTCATATTCTTGATGCCCGCCAGGTTCGCCTGCAGGTGCTTGCGTTCGCGCTCGAGCTTGATCACTTCTTTCTTCGGCAGCAACTCGTAGCGGCCGTCGGTGGCCATCTCGTCGAGCTCTTTCAGCCGCTTCACCGACTTCTGCACCGTAACCCAGTTGGTAAGCAGTCCGCCCAGCCAGCGCTGGTTGATGTAGAAGCCTCCGCACTTCGTGGCCTCTTCGGCGATGGCATCCTGCGCCTGGCGCTTGGTTCCCACGAACAGCACAATCTTGCCGTCAGCCGCCAGTTCCTGGACGAACTTCGACGCCTCTTTAAACATCTTCAATGTCTTCTGCAGATCGATGATGTAGATCCCATTGCGCTCTCCGAAGATGTATTCTTTCATCTTGGGATTCCAGCGCTTCGTCTGATGCCCGAAGTGAACTCCCGCTTCGAGCAACTCTTTCATGGTGATAGTAGCCAATGAACCTCCTTATTTAGTCTGCATCGGGAACTCAAGGTTTCAGAGTTTCATAGTTGCAATGTTTCAAAGTTCCAGCGCGGCCGGATTTTCTTTGAAACCTTGAGACCTTGGAAACCTTGAAACTTTTTACTTCCCGATTGCCATTCCCGTCCCCGCGCCGCGAGGCTCGGGAAGAATTGAACACCAAAAACAGGGATCAGTGGCCAGTTCTCACTGGCCAGTGAATCCTAAAACCAAACCTTGTCATTCCGACCCGCGAGCGAACGCGAGGGACGGAGGAATCTCTAGCGCTTGCTGAACTGGAAGCGCTTCCGCGCGCCCTTCTGTCCGTACTTCTTGCGTTCTTTGCCGCGCGAGTCGCGCGTAACCAGGCCTTCGGACTTCAGCTTGCCACGCAGTTCCGCGTTGAACTGCATCAAGGCGCGCGCAATTCCGAGTTTTACTGCGTCGGCCTGACCGCGCACCCCACCGCCCAGCACACTGGCGACGATGTTGAACGAGGCTCCCGTATCCGTCGACGCTAACGGTGCCTTCGCCGCCGAGCGTTGCGCTGGAGTCACAAAGTACTCCTCGAAAGCGCGTCCGTTCACCTTGAATTCCCCGCTGCCCGGACGCAAATACACTCGCGCAATTGCACGTTTCCGCCGTCCCGTTCCGTAATACTGAACCAATTCCGCCATTTAGCTTCTAGCTCCTAATCTCGCTGTCATCCTGAGCGCAGCCGCATTTCAGGCGGGAGCGAAGGATGTCAATCTTATCGGCCCCCGCTCATCACAAGCGAGCCCGGCCCGTTACGCCCTTACTTCCAACTGAAACGCCTGCGGCTTCTGCGCCTCGTGCGGATGCTTGTCGCCTTTGTACACATTCAACTTCGACAGCATGTGAGCCGCGAGTTTGTTCTTCGGCAGCATGCGCCGCACTGCGTCTTCGATAATCTTTTCCGGCTTGCGCGCCAGTCGCTTGCGATAATCCTCAGTGCGCAGACCGCCGGGATAACCCGTGTAGTGGTGATATTGTTTCTGTTCCGACTTCATGCCGGTCGTTCTGATCTTCTCGGCATTCACGACAATCACATGATCACCGGTGTCGAGGAAGGGCGTGTACTGCGGATTCTCTTTACCCATGAGGATGCGCGCCACCTGCGAGGCCAACCGCCCGAGCGTCTGCCCATCTGCATCCACGACGTACCACTTGCGCACAATTTCCCCCGCTTTGGGGAAATAGGTTGACATCTGAACTCTCCCAGAATGAAAAAAATTGCGAAACGCGATTGAAATAACAAAAAAGAAGACCGCTCGTTGATTCCCCGGCGAGGACGCCAGACCATCAGGCGGGCAACCGCGAGACTTCCCAAAGCTTTAAAGATACCGTAGCTGGCAAACAGTTGTCAACGAAAAGACTAGCCCAGAACGACATACTGTCGTAATCAGCTTCCGCAGCCGGAAAGTTCAACAGGACCCGATCGCATTTCCGGCGAACCAGGGTCGAGGACAATCCTGCTCTCGCGCCCGTATCCAACGACAGCCGCACACGATTCGACCCGGAGGCTCTTCCAATGAAAAAACTGCTTCTGTTGAATCTGGTGTTGTGTTTTCTGGTCCAATACAGCGTGACTACGCCGTAAAATCGGAATTACATAAGTCAATCGCGATTGGCAGTTAGCAATCGACGGTACGATTGCTAAACTGCTACTCGTAGGCCAGTGCCTCAATGGGATCTTTCCCCGCCGCTTTGAATGCAGGGTAAAGCGCTCCAATGATCGCTCCCAACACGGCGACCAGCATCGCCCATCCGATCCAATCTCGGGTGACCACCACCTGCACCAGCGGAAAACGGTGGCGAATTGCCCACGCCGCTCCCAAACTGAACACGATACCCAGGACAATGCCACATACGGCCAGCAAGCCAGTCTCACGCAGAATCGCGCTCACAATATAAAACTTCGAAGCACCCATCGCCTTCAAGATTCCGATCTCGCGTGTCCGCTCCATTACCGCTGCATACATCGACTGGAAAATCACAAGAAAGCCGATGATCAGGCTGACTCCGATGACTACACCGATGAACGCTCGGAATCCCGGCAAATGGCTGGGCGTCATCATGCTCAAATAGTCGGGTGTCGAGAGCACCGAATACTTTTCCATACCAGGCTGATTCTTTACCTCATTTACCACTTGATCGGCATTGGCGGGATCGTCGAGCTTTACATAAAAGACCGAAGCCTTATCCTTGGCTCCAACCAAATCCTGCAGCGTGGCGAGAGGAAGAAATTTGCGGGCGCCCCGGCCATTCTCCACAATTCCAGAGATGCGGAAGTCGTGGTTCAGAATCTCCATCGTATCCCCGACCTTCACATGTTTTTGACGAGCGATGTAATCGTCCACCAGAGCGTCATTCGGACCCTGGAATGGTCCGCCCGCAACATATTGAAACGGGCCGCCCAGGGCCTGAAAGCTGGAGATATCGATTCCATCAATCACCTCCATGCCGCCGCTGGTGGCAATCTGCCAGATTACGGGAGTGACCGTCGACACGTGTGGCAACCGCCTTAAGACGTCTGCTACCTTTACCGATACCGGCGCACCACTAATCCCGGCCAAAAACGACGACCCTGGCGGCTGCACGATCACATCGGCGCCAATACCTGCAGTGCGATTCTTGGAATCGTTCATGATGCCGTAGCACAGCCCCGCGATCAGCAGGATCAGCGCAACTTCCAGCGCAATGGCCACGATACTGATCAGCGACCGGATCGGCCGGTGCACGAGGTTCGCGACAATCATTTTGTTCATCATAGATTTGAGAACTGGGATTCGGGAACTGGACCTAGAAGTTAGCTATTGCCAGAGATTATCGCTCGGTGGCCATTTGCTACTTGCTGTTTTCCACGGGCTGCGTCACCTTACTCGACTGCGGCTGCGGCGCATCGAGACGCACTACCTCCGCACCCGGCGGCTGCTGTAGTCCAAATTGATCGTCCCGCAGCGGCTTGTTGATCTCCAGCTTCAACATGTTGAGGGTAATGTCGTACTCTTCCTGTGGCCGGAAAATCTCGATACGCGAGGGAAAGTAGATGCCGTCATTCTCTTTATAGTCCGCGTACTTGGCGTCGGTCACCAGATTGTGCTGGTCGTCGTAAATGTATTGCCGATGGGGCTGCAGATCGATGCGGCTGAATACGATCTTACGCGACAAGACGCCCTCGTTCCCATCCACCTTGCGGATGACGATCAGTTCGTAGTCTTCCTGCAGGACGCGATGCCCCTTGGAATCATGCAGAATCTCTTCGCCATTCTCCAGCACGGCAATCTCATGTTCGGGGTCGATGGGGCGGATCAGGATTGCGTCGTAGATATCCTGAGGGCGAATGTTTTCCATCGGCTGATCGAGGTTATATGTTTGCGCCGCGTTACTTCCAATCACAAAGCGGTTCTTGGGCGGAATCCACAGCTTGAATTCCTGGCCGTCGCTCACCATGTCGAAGGCCGTGGTGCGCACGATTGGCAACAAGCCGATCATGTGCAGCATCGCCGGTTTCCGCGCAAGCACGTAGCCGCGGATCTCTTTGTAGTCGGTGACGTGGCCCTTCTTCGCGCCGCCCGCGGAGGTGTCGATATCGACGGTGGCCTGCAGCGACTGGATCTTCCGCGCTTGCTGATTGATGATATCAATCAACGCCGCTTGGGACGATTCCTTCAGCGGTGCCTTGGAGTAGGTTTCCTCCACCGGACGCGTGCGGAACAGACAGCCCGTGGTGGGCAGAACCGCGAGCAACAGAACCAATGTACCAAAGGGGCGACCTACGTCTCATGAAGTATCAGATGACTCCCGCAATATTTGAGTATACCGCGCGGGAAAGGGTGCAAACTAATAAGCACTTGCTGGTGTGGAACATGCGTGGTCACCCCATGGTTCGCTGTCGAACGCTCTCTCTGTAGCCCGGAACTCCGGGCGACGTGTTCAGAAGCTTACTAAAGTCAATTTCGGGGCAACCGATCATCATCTAAACTGACGATTGTGCACAAGATCTTCTGGCTCATCGTTGTAGCCGCGTTCGCCTGCGGAGGCTGGTTCGCCTGGGCCTTGCTGACTCCGCTGGAACCTCCGGCGAAAACCTTCGTGATGCTGCATCCGGGGTACTCCACGCGCCATATCGCCTCCGAACTAAAGTCTGCCGGCATCATTCGCAGCGAGGAGGCATTTATTTTATGGCGCTACATCCGCCACCGTAGCTCTCTCAAGGCCGGAGAATATCTTTTCGACAAGCCAGCGAGCATCATCGACGTGCAGAAGCGCCTTAGGCGGGGCGACGTTTATTTCCACACTGTGGTTGTGCCGGAAGGCTTTACGATGTTCGACATTGCCCGCACGGTGGAAGCCGCCGGACTTGGGTCGGCGGAGGATTTTCTGAAGGTTGCGCAGTCCGATACTGTACTCATCGCCGATATCGCTCCCGGCGCGCCGTCTCTTGAGGGCTATCTTTTCCCCGATACTTATCAATTCAGTCGAATGATGACCATGCAGGAGATAGCCGGAGCTATGGTCAAACAATTCCGCCAGGACGGATTAGAGATCGGTCTGATTCCGAAACCGTTCAGCATGATTCCCGATGCTGATCGGCAACTACAGGCGGTCGTAACAATGGCTTCGATCATCGAGAAAGAAACTGCGGTACCCGAGGAGCGTCCGCTGGTGGCCAGTGTCTATTACAACCGGCTGGCAAAGAAAATCGCACTCGACGCCGACCCCAGTATTATCTATGCCGAACTACTGGCTGGGAGTTATTCGGGGGCACTGCATCACGACGACATGCGCTTTGACTCGCGCTATAACACGTATCGATACGCAGGACTTCCACCGGGCCCGATCGCGAATCCGGGCAGGAGCGCTCTAGAGGCCGCGATGCATCCGGCGCAAAGCGACTACTACTACTTCGTCGCCGATGCCGCAGGCCACCACCGCTTCGCCCGCACGATCGAGGAACACAATAACAATGTAGCCGCGTATCGCCGGGCTATGCGTGGAAAATAGAGCTGACCTCAGACCTCGGACTTCCGACTGGTCGTGACGCCTTTTGATTCGCGATCCACACATCAATGTTCAAAATGTGATGTTCGCACTTGCGTCATCTTCTTGATTCGCGCAAACTTCCGGCAAGCTATCTCGAGGAGGCGAACTTCATGACCGGTTCCTACCAAGATCTGAGGGTTTGGCAGAACGCGATGGACGTGGTCGAGTGCGTTTACGGCGAAACCCGCGGTTTTCCGAGAGAGGAGCTCTACGGGCTAACCAGCCAGATGCGAAGGGCGGCTGTCTCGATTCCAAGTAACATCGCGGAAGGCAAAGGGCGATCAACAGATCGAGATCGATCCCTGTTCTTCTGTCACGCTCGTGGCTCAGTTCTCGAATTGGAAACTCAGATACTGATCGCCCAGCGATTGAAGTATCTGACTCCGCAACGTGCCGAAGCCCTAACCAAGCTTTCAACTGAGCTAGGCCGTATGCTCAACTCCCTCATCCAGTCAATTCGAAGTCCTGAAAGTGCCAATCGAAACGAAGGTCGAAGTCTAAGATCCGAGGTCCGATGTCCGAGGTCCGATGTCAACGTTCCTTAGCCGGTTCCCTTCCATCCATCCCTGCAGAATCAAAACCGCTGCCATCCGGTCCACAGCTTTTGCTCGCTTTTCGATCGACAACTCAGTCTCGCGCAGCAGCCGGTTCGCTTCTGCCGAGGTCAGCCGTTCATCCCACAAATGAACCGGTAGCCGGAATCTTTTGCGCAGATCCTCAGCGAAACCCTGCATCTTCTCCGATTGCGTCCCTCCGGCCCCGCTCATGCGCAGGGGCAAACCGACCACGATTTCCCGCACCTCATAGTGTCGAATCACTTCCTCCAGGGCCGCGAGGTCGTGCCGCTTGTTTCGCCGCTGTAGGGTGTCAAGCCCCTGAGCCGTAATTCCTAGGGGGTCCGACACTGCGACCCCGATCCTTCTTGATCCCACATCCAGCCCCAAAATCCGTCCCGATGGCTTGTCTGGTTTTCGTTCCTCAATGTTCACGCCGCGATTATAAGCGTCGCATTAGGTTTCCGGTCCATCAGGAATCGACCGACTTACTTAGGTTGTAACCTACATAAAAACCAGTAACTTACAATCGGATAGCTCCAGTCTGATGTCGCCGTGGGACCTGTTGAAGATGTTGCCGACTGCCCAAGCGAGGTTCCCATCCTTGCTTTTCGTCCCATTTCGGAATAGTCTATTTATAGTAGTAAAGCGCACTCCCCACTTGACCCTTCACCTTCCCGGGTGCCTTTTTATGAGTACTGCGGACCTGAATTTCCACATCGGCGATAAGGTCGTCTATCCCAACCACGGAGTAGGTGTCATCGAACAAATCAGCAGCCGATCGATCGGTGCTTCGGTGGAAAAGTTCTATCTCCTCAACATTAAGTCAAGCAGCCTCAAGGTGATGGTGCCCTGTAATAATGTCGGCAGCGTTGGCATTCGCCGCGTGGTTCGCAATGGCGAAGTACAGAAGATTCTCGACTTTCTCTCCGTTTCCGATGATCTCAGCACGGCCGACTGGAAGGACCGCTTTAAGGAAAATTCAGACCGCATGCGCACTGGTTCTCTGTTCGAGGTCGCTGGAGTCCTCAAGAGCCTGATCGCCCTTCACCAGGCCAAGCCGCTTTCTTTCCGCGAGAAAAAGATGCTCGAACGTGCCCGCTACCTGCTGGTCAGCGAACTCGCCATGTCCCGTAACTGCGAGGAGACTAAGATCGAGGAGCTTCTTAGCCTGGCCCTCGCCAAGTGCAATCTGCGCTTTCCGGAAGCTTCCGAATTCCAGGCTTAACCCCACCTCCACCAGCCCACAAAGATTTGGACGACAGACGAAAAACTGGTCCAGCGAGTATTATTCCTAATTGCTAAAGTAATGCCCGAAGCTGGCGCGGGAACAATACTTTAATGAAGATTCCTACGGAGCCGATTGGAAGCATTCCGCGACCTCTGGAATTGATCGAAGCCATCGCCGAGGCCGGAGACTACGCCGATCCAAAGCTCGACCCGCTTTACGAAGAAGCCATTCGGGATACGATTCAAGAGTTTGAAGCGACAGGTTCGCCGGTCATTACTGATGGCGAGCAGCGCAAGTATCACAATTTCTGGACGTATTCCGTACATGGATTGAGCAACACGGCCCCCGACGGTTTCAAGATTCCCTTCTCCGCCGGTCACGTTCGGCGGATGCCGCGGCTGACGGCCGGGCCATTCCGCTATCGCGTGTATGCCGATCGCTATCTCGATACGGCGAAGCGTTACGCACACCTGCCGCTCAAACAGGCAGTGATCTCGCCCTCGGCGCTCAGCCTGATGTATCCGGCCGAAGATATTCGCGGCTACCCGCGCCAGCAATTCATCGACGACCTGCTGAACGAGCATGAGAAAGAGATTCGCCGCTGCCTTGAGAAGGGAGCGTACAAAGTCCAAATTGATTTCACGGAGGGACGATTGGCGGTCAAAATCGATCCCTCGGGTATTCTGCTGAATAGCTTTATTGGACTGAATAACCTGGCACTT
Organism: uncultured Acidobacteriota bacterium; assembly: GCA_963717205.1. Classification (GTDB taxonomy): domain Bacteria; phylum Acidobacteriota; class Terriglobia; order Terriglobales; family Acidobacteriaceae; genus Sulfotelmatobacter. Next base: position 119,706 of record CAVQVP010000009.1, read on the forward strand.
TCGCGCTTCTCGGCGGAAGAGCGGCAACGCATCGGGGTGCATACCTGCCCGGGCGGCGACCTTGACTCCACCCATAGCGCAGATGTCGACTACGCGGACCTATTGCCCAGCTTGTTCGAATTGCGCGCTGGGAATTTCTACATTGCGCTTTCCGGCGAGAACGATCGCGAGCGCGTGTTGAAGATTATTCGCCAGTATCTCAAGCCCGACCAGCGAGCGTTTGTGGGGGTAGTTTCGCCGATCGATCCGCGCGTGGATACGCCGGAGGAAGTCCGCGACCGGGTGCTCGAAGCCGCTCAATTCATTCCCCTTGAACAGCTTGGCACCACCGATGATTGCGGCTTTTCACCCTTCAGTGATGACACTTCCACGACCCGCGAAACGGCATTTTCGAAAATTCGCGCCCGTGTGGAAGGCACGCAGCTCGCCGAAAAAATTCTCGGGGACCACTGAAGCACCTACGAAAACCACGGACAATGGACATGGACGATAAAGAAGATAAATTGCTGCGTTCCGTCGCGCTGCAAAACGCGCAGGCGGTTTTTCTCGCTCGAGAGCGGGCGGAGCGCGAAGTCATTGCCGCCAAGGAAGCTCTGGAACGCAAGTCCGCCGAACTCGCCCAGCAGCGTGAGTTTTTTCGCGTCATTCTTGCCAGCATCGGCGACGCGGTTATTACTACTGACACCGAGGGCATAATCACCTTCCTGAATCCCGTGGCGGAAACGATGACGGGATGGAATTCGGCTGATGCGATCGGCCAGTTGCTCGAGAACGTATTCAAAATCGTCAATGAAGAAAACCGGAAGCCGGCGAAAAATCCGGTAGCCAGAGTCTTGCGCGAGGGGACAGTCGTGGGACTGGCCAATCATTCGGCCCTGATTCGGCGCGATGGAAGGGAGACGGCAATTGCCGACAGCGCGGCGCCGATTCTTGACGCGAGCGGCAAGATTTCCGGTGTAGTCATGGTATTTCGTGATGTTACAGACCAGCGTCGGGCCGAGACTGCGCTGCGCGAGTCCAATCAATTCCTGATCGAAGCGCGCGACCATCTTGAGAAGCGGGTTCAGGAACGGACTACGGAACTCAAGACCGTGAACCAGGATTTGCGCGAGCTGTCTGCTCGTCTCCTGAAAGTTCAGGACGAGGAACGCAGGCGACTGGCTCGCGAGCTGCACGACAGCGTGGGCCAAATCCTTGCCGCTCTCAGCATGAACATTAGCGTCGTGCAGGCGCAGGCCCATAAACTTGATGCGCTCGGGGCCCGCGCCGTCTCTGAAAATGGTCACCTGGTACAGCAGGCCGCTGCGGAGATTCGTACGCTCTCACATCTTCTTCATCCCCCGCTTCTTGAGATTGCCGGCCTGGCCTCGACGCTGCGCTGGTACGTCGACGGTTTTTCGGAGCGCAGCAAAATAAAAATCGATCTGGAAATCCCCTCGAACTTTGCCCGTTTCCCAAACGACACGGAACTCGCCATCTTTCGAATCGTTCAGGAGTGCCTCACCAACATTCACCGGCACTCGGGCAGCGATCATGCGGCAATCCGTATCCAGCAGGAAGGCAGCCGCCTCATGGTTGAGGTTCAGGACCGCGGCAGGGGTATTCCTAAAGAGAAACAGATGGAACTCACGGCATCAGGGCGATCAGGCGTTGGCTTTGGTGGCATGCGAGAGCGGGTGAGGCAACTGGGCGGCACCCTGGAGATTAACTCTGACGGAAATGGAACCCTGGTCAGGGCAATTCTCACTTTCGACTAGAGCGTGTTCACACTAAGCGCGGAGCCTCGATGATGAAGGCGAAGCATAAGAATGCCAGGAAGATGACATCGGGTTTCTCGAATCGTGAGAAGATCCGCCGGAAGCCTTTCAGTCGCCGGAATAGCCGCTCGATCTCATTGCGCTTTTTGGATAGCGCTCGATCGTATCCCCCGGGGATGCACTCGCGTGGACTTCGGCGGTACCCGCAGGAAACCCCTACTTCACGGTGAACGGCGCCGACGCCGTCACATTTTCCCATTCGATGAGCAGTTTCCCCTTGGCGTCGCCGGCGCCCGACAGCGTGATCTTGAGGGTTTCGACCGGAGATGACGGCTTGCCCATGGTGAGCGAAGCGCGGCCCAGTTCGGTCGCAGGATCATCGGTGGTGGCGCCCTCGCGAATGCCGTCCGGTGAGACCCCGACGCCCCAGATGTGGCGGCCACCGGCCATCAGGGTTTTGTTGACGATCAGCTTCCACTGGCCGTTGTCGAGATCGGCGTACAGGGTGTAGTCGCCCTTGGGAATGGCGAGGCCATTCAGGTCGAGGTCGGCGTCGGTGTGCAGAACAGTGGCGTAATCGGCGCCCAGACGCCATATCTTGCCATACGCCTCGAGCGCGCCGGCGCCGCCGAAAATCTGGCGACCCCTGACGGAGGGGGCGTGGTAGTAGATCCAGAGGTTCTTGCCGTCGATGGTGACGCTGGTTTCGGCGCCCGGACTCTTGGTGTTCTTAGTGGCCAGGTCTTCCTTTTTCACTTGGGAGACGGCCAGCATCATCCCGCTTAACAAAAGAGCACTCAATAGGATTCGTTTCATTTCCGATGTTCGTTTCTTTCTCTAGGGAGTATACAATGCGCGCGGCGACTGTCCCCGCAGGGTTTACAAGTGAAAACCAGCTGCCATGAATTCCATCCGAAGGCAGTGCGCCGAAATCAGACAGAAGCCAATCAGGATCGGTCGCGAATGTACCACGGCGCGCTCACAGTGAAGATGCGTTCGTTGCCGCGGGCGAGAAGAACCCACTCCAAAAGCCGGGCGCGCTGATTGTGAAGGAAGTATTCATACCATTTGTCCTCCACCAGTTCGGGTATCACGACGATGATGTTGCGATTGGGATTTTTCTTCGAAAGTTCAAGCACGAACTGAACGATAGGAATAATGATAAAGCGGTACGGTGAAGGCAGAATGTGAAACTCGGGCGACTGCTTGCCCGCTGCGACGAAGGGTTTCTCAACATAGTGTTCCCATACGTCTTGCAACAGGACGGAATGCTCCCCAAGTTCGACGTGCAGGGCGACTACTTCCGGTGAAAGGCGGGCGGCAAATTCAATTCCCTGCCGCGCAATGCTGCTCCACCGGTCGATAACGATGATCGCAATCGGATGCTGGCTCAGACCTTCCGCGTCGACCGGAACCTTACAGTTGGTCAGCATCTTAATCGAGTGATAGTGGCGGCGTACCAGGATAAATAAGACAATGGTTGAGGGGATGAAGAGCAGGGTAATCCATGCGCCTTCCGCGAATTTTGCTACCAGCACGATAAGGGTCGTTGCGCCGGTTACCATTCCACCCAGTCCGTTCACCAGTGCACTCTTCAGCCAGTGAGGACCTCGCTTTTTTCGCCAGTGACTGACCATCCCCCATTGCGAGAGGGTGAAGGCCATAAAAGCACCGACCGCGTAGAGCGGGATCAGTCGATCAGTGACACCTCCAAAGAGGATGAGAACACATCCGCAAAGCACTGCCAGGATGACAATGCCATAGGTATAGACCAGCCGACGGCCGCGGTAGGCGAAAGTATGAGGGAGGTAATTGTTTTGCGCGATAGCTCGGCAGAGGCGGGGAAAATCGGCGAAGGCTGTGTTGGCGGATAGAGAGAGAACGACAAGAATTGCGCCGATCGTCAGATAATAAAAAAATCCCTTGCCAAACACCGAAGCAGTCAACATCGAGAGAACGCTTTGATATCCAGGTTGTCCTGGATCAGTCGCGGCGATTCCGTAACTCTTCACGAGGTAGGAAATCCCCGCCAGCATCACTGCCAGAAGAAAAATGATGATGGTTAGAGTGCGCTGGGCGTTCTTCACGGTGGGCTCGCGGAAGGCCTTTACGCCGTTGCTGACGGCTTCAACTCCGGTTAAAGCAGTGCAGCCGCTGGCGAAAACCTTGAGCAGAAGCCAGTAGCTGACGGCTTCCGTCATGGGTGGCGCCGCGGGCAAGGGAACGACGGGTAAGGGGTGGCCTTTGCTGAGGAGTACGCGGAAAATTCCCACGACAATGGTGATGAGAATGGTTCCGACAAAAAGGTAAGTAGGCACCGCGAAAGCGCTGCCAGCCTCGCGAACGCCGCGAAGGTTGAGAATCGTAATAATGATGAGGATGCCCACACACAGAGAAACCGTGTGCGGCAGCAAGCCCGGAACGGCAGAAACCAAAGCTCCTACGCCCGCCGAGATCCCCACCGCTGCCGTAAGAATGTAATCGGCAAGCAGAGCCGCGGCGGCCAGCAGTCCGGCGCGCGCACCCAAATTAAATCGCGCCACAGTATAGGAACCGCCTCCCGCGGGATATGCGGCAATGGTTTGGCGATAGGAGAAGTAAACGATCACCAGCAGCGTGATAATTGCCGCACTCACCGGAACGATGTAGCGAACGCCCACCAGTCCTAAGGGAATCAGGAGGCTGAGCGCAGCTTCTGGTCCATACGCAGCAGAACTAAGCCCGTCAAGGCCAAAGATGGGAACGCCTCGTGCCGGGCCGATTTGCTCCGCCCGTTCGTCGCTGGTTCGGATCGGTTTGCCGACAACAAGATCGAGAATGTTCATGAGCTATGAGTGGGATTCTGAATGGAACATCAGTCGAGGAAGTCCTGGGGGCATCGGATCATTGTCTAAGCACAGCCACAATAACATCTCTCCCTCAAAATGGAGGAGGTCAAGGCAAGACACTGTGTTGGACGATTGGTGGCGAGATACCTGAAACAGGTTGGCCCCTTGGAAAGACACAGAGTTGCAAGTTATTTCACTCTTGACTAATCCGCTCGATCGGCAGACCATGCCAAACGCTGGCCGAGCAGGCAAGAGCCTGTGTCCCACTTTACGTTCGGTCGAACCCAGGGAAACCTAGCCATTAGACGCCGGCGAATCTTTCTGTATCTGCGCGGCCTGCCTACGGACCGCACAGATTCAAAGGAAGGTCCGGTGCGGAGACTGCCATGATGAAGCGCCCTCGTCTGAGTCGTCCTTTCTGTGTCAGCATGCTTGCTATTGCTGGCCTTCTTGTCCTGTCTTATTTTCCCGTGGCTAGAATTCGAGCGGCGAATTCAGGGGCAACGATTCTTCCCAGCGCCGGGAAACCCTTGGTCAACCTGAAGGCTGCGCTGACCCCGGCCCTTACTTATACCGGGTCGGCGGAGGCCGTGGCTGCGCTGAAAGGCGGTACAGCTGCTCCCACGGCGTTGGCCTCGGCGGATTTTAACGCTGACGGCGCCATGGATGTGGTGGCCGGCTACTCCGGCAATGGCGGCGGTTTCCTCGTCCTCATGCGCGGCAACCCTGACGCTTTTGCGCCGACCGACCTTACTCTTTACGGCAAGGCGGCAAAGGGCAACGTTCCAGCTACCTTCCTGTCGAAAGCGGCAGTCTTTACCGTTCCCGAATCTCCAGACTTACTCGCTACCGGCGATTTCAACCGCGACGGTTATAAGGATGTATTAGTCGCCTCGCGCGGCGGCAGTCTTTACTTACTAGCCGGCGATGGACACGGAAATCTTCTCGCCGCAAACGCGGTCCCGGTTCTCGGGCAGGTCAGGGCACTCGACGTCACGCCTGACGGACACGTAGCGCTAAGCCTGGACGCCCCGAATGGTTCGCAGTTAGCGATTCTCGCCCCCGGTAAGGAAGGACTCACCACCGTCGCAACCTACCCGCTGCCGGCACGCGGCGATTCTGTTGCATGGGGAAGCCTGGGTGGGGGCGCCGACGTGGCCGTAGGCGCGGGCTCGAACATAGTGATGATTTACAGCGCGCTCACTGCCAACGCGCAGACGGAGACGGTGAGCGTTCCATTCAAAGTGCAGGGCCTGGCATTAGGCGATTTCATTTGGGACCGCGACGGCCGCACCGAGATCGCCGTCCTTGCCGACGATGGCTCCATCCACATTCTGCAACATGGAACGCTGAATACAACGCCACTGACGGCTGCGGAGCTTCCCGCCCGCCAAGCTGCGATCAGAGGACATCACACGCAACCGGCGACTGCGCCGAATCCAACTGCTCTGGGCGCGTGGAGCATCGCGAAGCAACTGCCTTACACCGGATCGGCTCCTTCGGGACCGGTTTCAGCCTCGGCGTTTAATTCGCCGCGCCTGGCCAGTTCTTCCACGCACGACTTGATGGTGCTCGATGCGGCAGCCGGCCAGCTTCATATTCTCGATACCTCCGGAAAGGCCGCCAGCCCCAGCGCGGAACGTTTCTTTCACAGGCACGCCGGTCGCGGCTCTGGCTATGCCGCAAAAGATCAACGCCGGGCGCGACATCGTCGTTCTGACTTCATCTCAGTCCGCCCCTACGCTCGTGCCCGCCGACGGCGATCCCACGTTTACCGTGACCAACGACAGCCGATGAGGATGACGCAGGCGCCTGCACCAGCACCTCGGTCACTACCGGCGCCGGCTCGGACGGCTTGCTCAGCTTGCGCGAGGCGGTTTGCGAAGCCAACAACAATGCCCCGAACACCAGCACCATCAACATCGGCCCCGGCACGTATGACCTCACCAGCTTGGAAACCGGCGAAATCCAGATAGAAACCAGCGGAACCGCCTATAGCCTTTCGATCGTCGGAACCGGGACGCCCGCGAACACCATCATTCAGCAGACCGACGGCAAAGACCGCATCTTCGAAGAGGACTTCGCACTCGCAGGCAACAATCCGCTCGCGATCTCGAACGTAACCATGACCGGAGGCCATTGCACCAACACCAACCCAGGCGACTGCCAAGACGGTGGCGGCGCGATCATCGCCGGCGGCAAGACCGGCGACACCTTAACCCTCACCAACGTGGTGATGAGCAGCAATAGCACCGGCGGCACGGCAGTCGGGGACTCCGGTGAACAATAGCGGCGGTGCGGTTGCAATGAAACCCCCGAGCATCACGATCACCAGTTCCTGGTTTCTCGACAATACCGCCGAAGCGGCGGGATGGTGGCGGAGTCTATTTCCTCGGAGCCTCCACCGGTACGGGCTGCGGCGCATCCTGCGATGTTTATGACAGCATCTCCATCACGAATTCCACCTTCACCGGCAACGTCGCGGGTGAGGCGGAGGCGTGTACTATACGATGGACCACAGCGCCCCAAACCGTAACCATCAGCGGATCAAACTTTAGCGGAAACACAGCCAGTGGAACCGCGCTGCCGCGAGGGTGGGGCGATTTTCGGCGATGAGGAAGGCAGCGCATCCACAACGATTACCTAACTCGCTTCTGGTCAACGATTCGGCCCAGGGGTGTCGGGCTCGGGCCTTTTCATGGAAGGCGGCGCCCCGTCACCGCCACCAACAATTGGTGGGGTTGCAATGCCGGGCCGGGAAGTTCCGGTTGCGACACCGCCGTCGCTAAGGCTGATGGCACCACCGTGACCTCCAATCCCTGGCTGGTGCTGAGCCTCAGCGCTAATCCGACTCAAATCGATCCCAGCGGTACTTCAACGCTGACCGCCGACCTCACGCACAATTCGAGCGGCGGCTCCGGATTCAGCGTTCCCAACGGGACCCCCGTCGCGTTCGGCGGCACCCTCGGCACGGATAATCCCACCAACACTACGCTCACCAGCGGGCAGGCAACTTCCGTCTTTACCGCGGGATCTACACCCGGCGCGGGCAGCGGCACGGCCACGGTCGATAACCAGACGGTGAGCACGTCTATTACTATCGTCGCGCCGGTGCTCTCTGTCTCCAAGACTCACGTCGGCACCTTCACGCAAGGATCGACGGCGCAGTGGGACGTAACGGTCAGCAACACGGCGACCGGGAGCACGACCAGCGGAACCACGAACGTGCAGGACACGCTACCCACTGGTTACACGGTATCGAGTTTCGGAAGCACTTCAGGATGGTCGTGCTCGGGAACCAGTACAGTCACGTGTACGTCCACACAGGCCGTCGCCGGCGGGAATGCGTTCTCAACCATCCAGATCATAGTGAACGTTCCATCCAACTCGCCCACCTCTGTATCGAATACCGCCCTGGCCTGGGGCGGCGGCGATTTGACCCATACCAGCCTGGCCACGGCCGCGACTGGGAGTGATAGCAACGTCCCCGTGGTACAGGTGCCGGCATCGATTACGATCAACGGGATGGCCACACAGTCGGCCAACGTGCTTACTGCATTTGGCAGCCTCGCGGTTACCGTTCTTGACGCCGGCGGCGTGGCCATCCCGAACTACTCGAGCGTGACGTTCACCGCAACCACCGGTGGCAGCGGGCAGAGCGGCACATTCAGCAACAGCACGGGCACGATAAGCGTGAACACCAACGGATCGGGTATTGCCGATCCGGGCACGTTCACTGCAAATGCATTCCCCGGCTCCTATACGGTTGGAGTAGCCGCTGGAAGCGCGACGGCTACCTTCAATTTGACCAACACGGCCGTCATTGTGGCCGCTGCGACCTCAACTTCTGTGTCTTCGAATAACAACCCATCATTCACCGCCGCTCCCAACAACTCGGCCACGTTTACGGCCACGGTGACTTCCAACACCACAGTGAACGAAGGCACGGTCACGTTTAGTGATCCAGCCAACGACTTCACGTGCAGCGGCGGCAACACCGTGACTGTAAGCAACGGACAAGCCGCCTGCACCACCTCGTTTAGCACCGAGGGTAGCCGAAACGTCACCGCAGCCTACAACGGCACGGTCAACTTCCAGGCCAGCAGCGGATTCGTCTCGCAGGTAGCCAATAACCACACGGTCGTGACGGGAAATCAATTCTGCAATCAGGGCGCAATCACGATTCCGAGCGCGAGCGGGGCAGCTGCGCCCTATCCGTCGAACATCTTCGTCACGGGTCTGGGCAACATCGGCGCGGTGACGGTCGCGCTGAACAACATCAGCTCCAGCAACATTCAGGAGACTGATTTGCTGCTGGTGGGTCCGACGGGCGCAGCGATCGTACCGTTTGCCAGTGTAGGAGACGGCTCGACCATCAGCGGCGTGAATGTCACACTCGATGATGCCGCCGCCAGTCTGATACCGGGAGGTTCTCCACTCGTTAGCGGCAGCTTTAAGCCCACTTCAATCACGGGTAGCACCAGCCTGGCCTTCCCCGCCCCGGCGCCAACGATTACCACGGCAAATTACGCAGCCACCGACGGCTCGGCGACGCTGACGTCGCAATTCGGAGGCACCGCCGCGAACGGGACGTGGGCTTTGTACGCCATGGACAATTCCGGCAACGGCGCCGCGAGCATCGGCGGCGGATGGTGCGTGAACATAACGCCCGCCACGACGCAGATTACGATCACCACCAGCCCCGCCAATCTTCTGGTTTCGGTGGATGGCGGCACGTTCACCGCAGCCCCACTGGTCGAGAGTTGGACGGCCGGCTCCTCGCATACCATCGCGACCACCTCGCCGCAATCCGGCGGCTCAGGCGTGCAGTATGTCTGGAGCAATTGGTCCGACGCTGGCGCGATCTCGCACAGCATCACGGTGCCTTCATCCGCTACAACCTATACCGCCACGTTCAACACGAAATATCAATTGACCACGGTGGCCTCGCCGTCTGCCGATGGTTCGGTCACGCCGGCCTCAGGCAGCTACTATGCCGGGGGCGCGATCATACCCGTGACCGCGACGGCCAATGCCGGCTTCCAGTTCAGCAACTGGACCTCGACCGGCGGATCGTTTGTCTCGACCACTTCGGCCAGCACCAATTTCACGATGCCCAGTGCACCGGCGACGGTGACGGGGAACTTTGCCGCGCTCAGGCCGATGGTCAATCTGAAACCAATCAGCGTCAACTTTGGAACCGTTCACCTGGGCAGCAGTCACACCGAGAACATCACCGTCACCAATACGGGTGGGGCTACGCTCAAATTCACCAAAGTATCGCTGACGGAGGCGGCGGGAAATCCCGACAGCTTCACCTTCCTCAACTCGTGCGGCTCGACCCTGGCGCCGACCAAGAGTTGCACGATTACCATCGGCTTTATGGCGAAGAAGATAGGCAGTAACTCGGCGACGTTGAACATCGCCGACAACGCGGCAAGCAGCCCACAACACGTTCCGCTCTCGGCGACGGTGATCAATCCTCGGGCCGAGTTGGACCCGCACTCGTTGAGCTTCGGAACGCACACGGTCGGCAGCAGTACGACCAAGAACGTCATCCTCACCAACGACGGCACCACGGCGTTGGACATCTTCAGCATTGCGATCACCGGAGCCGATCGGGGTGACTTCTCGAAAACCAGTGGCTGCCCGAGTTCGCTCGGTGCCGGCGACAAGTGCACGATTTCCGTAACCTTCGATCCGCAGGCCACGGGCGCACGGTCGGCGGGACTGACGGTCACGGACAACGCGCTAGCGGGCACACAGACAGTGTCGCTTTCAGGGACGGGCGATTAGTCAGATGGGGGGCTTCAGCGAGGACTTTCTGGCTGCCCCCCAGGAACTCTTCAGCGTGGCGCTTCAGATACAGCACTAGGACTTCTGGACCGGAGCGAGTTCCAGATCGCCCGTGGTCTGAGGGAAACGAAAATATCGGTAGACACAAACGGGAACCGAGTCGGAGCACCTGTCGAGTGCGCACCGTTCCGTGGAAAGTTCCCGACTTACGTCTGCATAATCACGGCCGCACCTGTGTAGTGCGCCGGAGGGAAAGCGTTGCGGATTGGGTTAGTTCGAGGCGACACGCCGTGTGGCGCCTCGAATTTCTCTAAGCTAGAAGCGAACGCGAGCGCCCACCTCGATCTGCCGGTTGCCTCCTGGTTCTTCTTGCGCTGACCCTCCGGACAGAGTTCCGAAACCGCCGGGCCCTGAACCGCTGAAGAGGCCAGTTTCGAAAAAGCCGTCTGGATCCAAGAACTGATTATGGTTGAAAACGTTGGCAAAGACGCCTTGAACTTCAAGGCTGATGCCCTCCGCCACTCTGAAATTCTTCCGGACGCTGAGATCCATATTCCAGTAAGGCAGGCCAGGGATACAGCCAAAGCCGCAGTCTTTATTATCTAGTCCAAGAATCGGGTTGCGGAAGTCGTTAATCGCCGCTGGCCCGGCCTGGAATAGATTGGGAAACTGGCCGCCGGGTTGCGAGTAGGCGTGGCCGCTCTTGGCGGGCGCCACGGGAACGATATTTTCGTTGCCGAAGTAGTTGACGTTATCACCAGCGCCGTATTCCTGACCATCTCCGGTCGAGGTAAAGAGTTCGACCGGCGCGCCGCTGCCGGCGGAGAATACAGTCGAGAATGTCCAGCCGCCCAGCGCGCGTCCCAGCAGTCCCGACTGCCCCTTAAAGAAGGGCGGCTGGTAGACAAAGAAGAAGTTGTACACGAATTTTCGGTTAAAGGTCTGATTGCCGTACATCGTCCCCAAATTGAAGGGATCGTCTGGAGTGTATCCGCCGGTTGCCTGGACTAGTGCTCCAGTTCCCAGCGCCTTGGAATATGTGAAGTTCGACTGCAAGGTCAATCCCTTCCAGTCGGCCATCTTGAGGGATGCGAAACCACCATTGTAGTTTCCGTAGCCAGTGCTGCCGATATCCGCAGGCCCCGACGACATCTGGGGCGACGTACCCCCGATGGCTGGGTTGATGTTGTTCATCATGGTGGTGCCGAAAACGAAACCCTGTCCGTTGCAAGCGGCGCAACCGACGCCACCATCCAGGCCACTCCACATGCTCCAGACCTGCGCCGTTGTGAGGTCCGCGAGTTCGTTGTTTACCACGGCGGCGGTGCAACTGGAAAACCCCTTGCAGTAGGCCGGGTTCATCGCCTTCTCGAAGAACGGTTGCGGCGTGATGCTGCTGGCTGCGAGGGGCTTGCCCGCGCCATTGCCATTGCAACCGCCGCCCGCGAGACCCTGAACGCCGCCGCACAATTGCAATACGACATTCTTATAGGCTTGAGCAAACTGCTGGCCGCCCCGCGTCATCATGTAAGGCACTGCGTTGAGGTTGACGGGCTGGTACTCGTGGGTGATCCTGCGCCCGATGTAGCCAACCTCCAATATGACTTTGCGAGACAACTGACGCTGAATGGTCAGGTTGACTGAATCAACCTCGTTGGGCCGGAAATTCGGATCCAAAGCGGAGGCGGTAGCGGCTGAAATGCCATTGACGCCGGGAAAATACGGTTGGGGTAGCGTCGCTGATGCCGGCTGGAGCGGCGCGGTCAAGCCATCCACGCCAATGCGAAACGCAGTCGCAGCAGTATTGGAGCCTGCGCCGCCGCAGGTGCCGTTACTGAGGCCAGTGAGGCACTGCGTGGGCTGGAGGAGGCCGGGACCCAGCAGGGGCACCAACACCAAATTGACGCCGTTCAAGCGGCCAAAGATGCGGCCATAACCGACACGAACCACCGTATCTTCATGGCCGAAAAGATGACCCAATGCCGAGTTACTGTCGAAGTGCGGGCTCCAGGCCGCAGCTATGCGCGGGCTGAACGAACCGTAGAACGGATTATAGGGATACTTCGGCCCATTGGCGGTGTTGCCCAGCAGGGCAAAACCGATTTCGGGATTGTAGTTCTGTCCCAGCAGCGCCTCGCGCTTCCGAGTTGCCAGGTAAGCCGCACCCGAAATTGGCTCGTCTGACGAGTCCACCAGTTCCACCTGCTTGCCATTCGCTTCGACCGGCGGCATCTCCAGCGTCCAGCCCAGTCCGTAAGTCAGGGTGAAGGTCGGCTTCATGTGCCAGGTGTCGGTGAAGTAGACGTTGTAGTAAGGGATGGTGCTTTTGTCGAATGCCGGGGACCCGATAGGATTCAACGTCAGATTCGCGCCGGAGCGAGTATACGCAACCTGCGCGATGGAAACCATGCCCAGAACCGCCGCGCTAAGAGAGCTGCACCCTGTGATGGTGACGCCGGCCTGCGTGCAAAGCGGTATGTCTTGCGCCAGACCCGATCCGGAGGTCCCGTTGCCCAGCTCGTAGACGACCTGGTTGTTGATGCCTCCGCCGTTGTCGGTGCGCTGGTGGTAATCCCAATTGTGTTCGTAGGTGCCGCCAAACGTGAAGAGGTGGTTGCCTTTCAACATGGAGATATCGTCGCGCAGCATCTGATCGTGCCCATCCCAGAAACGGTTGCGCGTGTTCTGCGTGTCGACATTGTAGGGTCCGAGATCATTAACTTGACCGAACCCGGCTGACTGGCCGCTATCGATTTCAAGCGCTCCGCCCAGCGTGGGGGTCTGCGCCGGATCTCCAGTCCGCTTCCATTGCCAAAAGTTGCGCAGGAAACTGTAGTGCAGATCGTTGGTGGTATTGGTGCTGATATTCGTGGTCAAGCCTGCCGTCCACAAAAAAGCCTGTTGCGGAAGACTGGACTGAGAAGCCGGCGTGCCAAGCGTGTCTCCGGAGAAGAAGCCTCCGATATCTACCTGAGAGTCCGCGGCAGCTTTCAGCTCGAACCAACGATAGCTGGACATGAAGTGCCACTTGGACGAAAAATCGTGGTCTACGCGCCCGACTGCAAACTTGCTGGTGGTTGGTTGGGCAAGATTGGCCGAGAATCCTTGAATGTTCGCAGTGGTTCCGGCTGCAGGATGGTCGCAGAGCGTCTGAGTGCAGTTAGCATTCGAAGCTGGTTCGTACTTGTTCCATATCTGCTGAACCAGGGGATTGATTCCAATTCTACGCGGGTCGTTGGCAGTTCCGGGGTAAGTGATGCCGTTGTAGGTCACGGCAGTCGGGTTCAGGTTGTAAATGGCGCCAGTCAAGTCGTCGGTCAATAGCCCCAGTTTCAAGGTCGGCGAAGGAACGTTTCTAACAATGGTTTCGGAGTTGGGGAAATTGAAACCTTCGTAATTGAAAAAGAAGTAGGTCTTACCGCCCAGAACTTCCTTGGGGATAAGCGGGCCGCCAATCGCTCCGCCGTAACGGCTGTAATGAAAGCTGGGAATCGGAGTGATCGGATCGTTGTGGTTGTTCTGCCAGCTATTCGACGACCAGTTGTTGTCTTTGTAATATTCGTAGGCCGTGCCATGCCAGGCATCGGTTCCGCGCTTGGTGACCACCTTCACCTCGGAGCCGGAAGAACTATTGAAATCGGCGGTCTGGCCGGCGGTATTTACTTTGAACTCCTCGACGCTATCCTGGGGAGTGGGCAAGACCCCCGTGGCGCCGCCCACGCCCTTGCCGCCCTCGGATGGCCCTATGCTATTTTGATTGGCCACACCGCCGGTCGGGTCGCCGGCGAAGCTCTTGGTGTAAACGCTCATGCTGCCGTCCATGTCGTTGGTGTTGTTGCCGCCATCGAGCGTGAAACCGCTTTGATCCACAACCGTCCCCGCAACGGAACCATCGGGGCTCACACCCGGCTGCAACGCGATGAAGGTGCTGACGTCGCGGCCCAGGCTCGGCAGGTTGTCTATGGTGAGGTTCGTGATGGTGTTCCCGACCGTGGCATTCATGGTCTGCAACTCATTGCCGACAGCCGAAACCTCCACCACCACATTTGCTCCGCCTACTTGCAGAGCTAAGTTCACCGTGAGGCTGGCTCCGACTTTTACCTCCTGGGTCTCAGTCTTCGTGGTCTCAAATCCCGCCTTGCTCACCGCAATGTTATAGATGCCCGGGTTTACGTCCACGTAGATGTAGCGTCCGGTTGCGTTCGTGGTAGTGGCTCGTGCAATGTGCGTCGCGGAGTCGGTCAACGTAACGGATGCACCCGCCACAACCGCACCCGATGGATCGGTCACCGACCCGGCAACCGTGCCCGTCGAGGTGGACTGCGCCCACGCAGGCAGAGAACTGCCCACACAAACCACCAAAAGCAGAACCAAAGACAACTTCACGCTTCGGATGTACATCGTTTCCTCCGACCAAGAGATTGAGTGTCGCGACTGACCGAGAAAACCAGACGAGTCGCTAACCACTTCCACTAGGTTGGCCGTTTTGCAATTAACGACCCACACCGGAGTCGTCGACTTTTCAATTGATTACATCAATGAGCAGATCTGCGGTTATGAAATGCGGGATGCCAACTAAACAGTCGTCACAGCGTATATCGTGCGCTTGAAGTTGCGCGTCTGTTACGACTGTCACTGCGTCGTGTAGGACTACATCAAACAGGAAAGGAATTTCCAAAAGTCCAGATTTACGGAGATTCTTGCACGAACTTGATTCTGGTGATTCAAAGATACATACTGATTGGTATGTTGGCAGCACGCAAGAATCCCAAACGTAGAGCCACTAGGCTGCGCGATCCTGAGCGCACGCGGGAGCGCTTGCTGCAGGCGGCATCCCGCGAGATCTACAGATCGGGTTTCCAAAGTGCCAGCCTGGACACAATTCTGGCCTCAACTGGCGTCACCAAGGGAGCGCTGTACTACTACTTCAAAAGCAAGCAAGCCTTGGGATACGCCGTCGTCGAAGAGATCATCGCCCCTGACGTCCACCGCAAATGGGTGCGGCCTTTCCAGAGCGTCAAGGACCCTATCGACGCTTTGATCAGCGCTGTTCAACGTATACCCGTTCGGCCCGAGGATGTACGAGGTGGCTGCCAGATGAACAACCTGGCGCAGGAGATGTCTCCTCTTGACGCGGGATTCCGGAAACGGCTGGCGACAATCTTCGGCGACTGGCGCGAGGCCGTTGCCTCCGTCTTGCGAGAGGGCCAAAACCACGGAAGGGTTCGCCGCGACGTGGAACCCGCTGAGGCCGCAGGTTTACTGATCGCGATGGTCGAAGGCTATGGCTCGCTGGCAAAAAATGCTCAGGATCCGAAAGTGATGAAAGCGGGGATCAGAAACATCGTGGACTGGCTGCGGTCCCTTCGCCCGCCGGGCAACCGCAAGCGGGTCTAATCGCATCGGTTGTTATGGACACGGTTACATACCAACCGGTTTGTAGGTTTGGGCCGCAAACCAAAAAACTACAAAGGAGAATGGACATGGCAAGGATCGGAGTATCACGGCGGAAGGCGCTCGAAGCGGGAGCTTGCGCACTGGTTGGAGCGGCGGCGTTCTCGGTGACGGCAAGCGCGCGCGCAGGAGCGGGGCAGACCACGACAGCCGAAGAAATCGTTCGGAAGTGGTACAAGACCTGGGAGGTGGAGAAGAAGGAATGGGGCCCATTTGACGTCCTGCTGGCCGACAACTTTACCTTCTCGAGCGCGGCCGGCGACGACCACATCAGTAAGAGCGCTTTCAAAACGAATTGCTGGGATACACAGATTAATTTTATCGGACAGTTTGACCTGGAGCGGGTGGTCGCAAGTGGCAACGAGGCGTTTGCGAAGTATCTCTGCTACACGAAAAACGGTAAATCATTCCGGAATGTGGAGTATTTCCGGCTCAAAGACGGGAAGGTGGAGGCAATAGAGTGCTATTTCGGCGGGAAAGATACCTTTCCGTCTGCAGTAAGTAGCGGGATGTGACGCCGTATCAGCCGTCAAGGTAAATGCTCGCAATCGCGCAAGCCAATCCCACTCGGGGAGCCGTGTTACCGGCTCACCGGTATTCCTTGTCAATGCCGACGAAGATACGGTCAAGTCTGTTTAGGAGAAACGATGAACCGAAAGCGATTTACCGCAGGTGCTCTTCTGATATTCGCCCTGATTTTTGCCATTGTGACGCCTGGGCACGTGCAGGGGCAAGACAAGAAGGATCCCTATCCCAGCATGGCTCCGCTTGATCAATACTTAATGGATCGCGATGCCGAGATTGCCATGGCGCGGAGCGCGGCGCCGGAGGCAATCTCGCGCGATGCCGATGTCCTCGTCCTTGGAAGGCATGGCTACGAAACCGCGGTCAAAGGAAAGAATGGTTTCGTGTGCGTCGTGGAGCGAGGGTGGATGTCCCCATTCGATGGTGAATTTTCTGTTAATTTTTGGAACCCTAAACTTCGAGGTCCGCTCTGCTTCAATCCGCCGGCCGCCCGCTCCATCCTGCCGATGACCTACAAAAGAACGGAAATGGTATTGGCTGGTCAATCCAAAGCTCAGATCATGGACGGCATCAAGACATTCATAAAACAAGAACTGCCACCCCTGGAGCCTGGAGCCATGTCCTACATGATGTCGAAAGAACAGCACCTTAACGATGGCAGTCACCCTAATTGGATGGCTCACCTGATGTTTTACACTCCGCTCATGGACAGTGCCGTTTGGGGTGCAGATCTGTCTAAGTCGCCCGTCATGCTGAATCCACAGTTCCATGGCGATCCGGAACCAATCGACGTATTCATGATTCCCGCGGGCTGGTGGTCGGATGGAACGCCGGACCCAGTCAAGCCGGAGTAGCAATGCCGTGATAGTCGAAGCTGAAGTCAGCCAGTGGAGACACGGCGCCCAACAGGAGCGAGAGCCTGAGGATGTCGAGGGAGCAAGATGAACTGGAAGTAGACGCCAATTGACGGCCGTGCAGGTCACGATGGACTTCGGGCACAGAAGCAGTAACGAAACCGGCAATGGAGGTCTTTTGGATAACGGCGGTCCGCATATTCGTGAAGTCGTACCCCAGACACGGACGGTTGCGATGGCGAAGTCTGCGCGGATGGCGATCAGAGCCAAGGGGAGAATTCTCTTCATCGATGCGGCGGACGTTATCGCGGTGGAAGCCAAAGGAAACTATGTCTTGTTATTGCATACTTCAAGTTCGCATATGCTGCGAGAGTCTATCTCTACCATGGAGGAAAAGCTCAATCTGCACGGGTTTGTGCGAATTCATCGATCTGTGCTGGTGAACGCGGCATTGGTTGAAGAGATTCATCCATTGTCGGCGGGCGATTATGTGCTCCGTGTGCGGGGAGGAAGGGAGTTCACAGCCACTCGTACTTACAAGAAGAATCTGCGACTCCTGGCGCAGTTGTGGATCGGTATCGAGAATTTTGTTGCCGAGTAGAAGCTGTTATCCGTCTCACTGTCGCGCGGGATCCCGATCATGGGCATGCGCAACTATCCAGAACCGGGCTAGTCGGAAGTTTCCAGATCTAGGCCAGGGGAGTACGAGGGGCGCGGCCAGCGCCCCTCGAAAGTTTTTGTCGACCAGAAAAAATTGCCCGGCCTCCGCCGGGCAGGTTGAGAATTTTCAATGCCGTTGTCTTATGTGTCGCCCTTCTGCTGCTTTCGGGAACGGCCACAAAAAAGCCGCCCGAGACCGAGCGGCAATTCTGAGCTGGCTGATTCACTGCGTTTACTTCGCGGCCCCAGTGCGTGCAGCGACTACTTGCGCTTTCACCTTCCGTAAGATCTCGAAGTCTTTTTCCCCGCAGCCTGCCTAGACGTTTAGTACTCGACCTGGACGCTAGTGAAAATGACCCCGTCGTTGTCCGGCACTACGACCACGACGTAGTACTGGTCCACCGTGTTATTGATGGTTGCATTCGCGATTGTCGTGGTCTTAAAACACTGCGTCTTGTTGGAGGCGCCGGTGCTTTCAACCTTCGCCATGGGGGTTGCCGAGGGAAAGCCGCTCGCCGCCACGAGAGGAATTCTGTCCAGTGTCGCTGTAATTGAGGAGCCCACCTCGTTGAAGTTGCCGCACAGTTTGACGGCCGACACTACCGCTGCTTGGGGAAGGACGACGTTGGCCGCCCATGTTCCCTGGGCATTGTTCATGGCGCCTAGAGCAGTGTCGAATACCGCGTTGGGGCAACCCCCTTGCGCAGTGCAAATGAACGCCGCTGGTGAGAGAGTTAGGTGAGGGCCGTTCGTCTGTGCGAGAGCTCAGTTGAAGTCAGTGAAAGAACCAGTGCGAACAATCCAACTACCACACAACCGATGCGAAGCTTCATGGAAGTATCTCCTTCTCGAAAATTTGCGAAATTTGGTTTGGCCGCCATCTGATCCAAACTCGGCCTCTATCTAGTAACGCGAAGAAACCACGGAAAAAGGTCCACAAATTTTTGGTAGGGCGGCGACGGTTCTGATTTTCGGCGCGGGTAAGCTCCAAGTACGCAAAAACAAAGGCGGAAACTCCGTTGGCTTAGCATCTCGACTGGGTATATACTTCCGGGCCATAGAGATCGCGGAGCTTTTGCGGTGAATTAAGGTATTCGCGACCTCAAAGTCGGCCCTTCCTCGCTTTCATCTTTTTCATAGCTTTCTGTCTTCGTGTGATTGCGACAAGCGGTGTCTGTTCACCGCTCCGGTGGTTTCAGGTCATCGGATTCGATCAAGGTTCCTATGGATGAGCCCACAGAGGTAGCCGCCCTCCTTGGGGGACTCGATATCGGCAATGACAAAGCCGTGGCCGAGTTGGTCGTGTTGCTCTACTCGGAACTGCGGAGCCTGGCCTCGGGATACTTGCGCCGGGAGCGCAGTGATCACACTTTACAAACCACAGCCCTGGTGCATGAAGCCTACCTTCGTCTGGCCGATCAGAGAGAAGTTCATTGGAAGAACCGGGAGCAGTTCCTGGGCGTGGCTGCACAACTGATGCGCCGTATCCTGGTCGATTACAGCCGTGGCCATGGCGCCCAGAAACGCGGCAAAGGATTTGAGAAGGTTTTCCTGGAAGAAGCTGAAGTCGTTTCCAAGGACAAGGCGGCCGACGTCATCGCATTGGATGAAGCACTCACCCGATTGGCCGAATTCGATCCCCAGCAAGCCCGGCTGGTGGAGTTGCGTTTTTTCGGCGGTTTGAGCATTGAGGAATCGGCCGGAGTTTTGGGAGTTTCCCGGACGACTCTCAAACGTGACTGGAACCTGGCCAAGGCGTGGCTTGCGCGCGAGCTACGCAAAGGCGATGAGAAAGATGCATGAGAAGTGGGATCAAGTAAAAGAATTGTTCGCGCTCGCTCTGGAGCGAGACCCCGAAGAGCGAAGTGGTTTTTTGCGCCAAGCCTGCGCTGGCGATGACTCCCTGCGCACCGAAATCGAATCGCTGCTGTCGAGCTTCGATGGCGCCGCCACCTTTCTTGAGGATTGTCCCGCCGCTGATCTTTTGTCCGCACAGTCACATCTGATGACCGGGAAAAGGATTGGGGCGTACCGCATCATCCGCGAGATTGGGCAGGGCGGCATGGCGGTGGTCTATCTGGCTGAGCGTGCGGATGACCAATATCGCAAACGCGTAGCCATCAAAATGCTGAAGCCGGGGACCAAGAAGGATGAAATCCTCCGGCGTTTTCGCAACGAGCGACAAGCCCTGGCGGCTCTGGACCACCCCTGCATCGTACGGCTCCTCGACGGTGGGAGCACCGAAGAAGGCTTGCCTTATCTGATCATGGAGTACGTCGAGGGCGTTCGTATCGACGAATATTGCGATGCTCACAGACTGGCGATCGCCGAACGCTTGCAATTGTTCCGTGCCGTCTGCCAGGCAGTGCAATATGCCCACAAGACGCTCGTCATTCATCGCGATCTGAAGCCCAGCAATATTCTCATTAATAAGGAAGGCGTGGTGCGGCTTCTGGATTTTGGCATTGCCAAAGTGCTCGACCCACAATGGTTCCCAGACAGCACGCTTACCCGAACCGATTGGCGTCCGATGACGCCCGAATACGCGAGTCCCGAACAGGTGCGCGGAGCACCGGTCACAAAGACTACGGATATCTATTCGCTCGGAGTATTGCTTTACGAGCTGTTGACCGGGCATCGGCCGTATCGGGTTCGTCACGACTCCGCTTTGGAGAGCGAGTGGCACCGTTACAACGAGGAACCGGAGAAGCCGAGTGTGGCAGTCGGCAGAATCGACGAAAAAATATCTCACGACGGCAGCACGCGAACCGTAATCACCCCTCAATTAATCGCTGAAGAGCGTGCCATTCGACCCGAAGAACTGCCGGCCTGCTTGCGGGGCGATCTCGATACCATTGTGATGAAGGCAATCCGCACCGAGCCGGAACATCGTTATGCGTCCGCGGAGGAATTTTCGCAGGATATCGAGCGGCACCTTTCCGGCTTGCCCATTAAAGCCCGTAAACCTACTCTTCTCTACCGCGGCGGGAAATTTGTCCGCCGGCACACTGAGTCGTTAGCTACCGCCATGCTGATACTCGCTGTAACCGCAGGATTGGGGGTGTGGGCGGCGCGCAGGTTGTGGAAACAGAAAGATGCCGAGGCGCCGCCCAGCGCGGTTCATGTTCGAATACGTCCTTCGATCGCCATATTAGGTTTTAAGAATCTCTCCAGCCGCCCAGATACCGTTTGGATTTCGACCGCGCTGTCGGAAATGTTGGCTGCGCAGCTCGCGGCCGGCGAGCAGTTGCGCACCGTGCCATATGAAACAATCGCGCGAACGAAAATCGACCTTGGTCTTTCTGATGTAGAGAGTCTGCCTCCCGACACATTGAAGCAAGTGCGCAAGAACCTGGCAAGCGACTTCATCATTCTGGGCTCGTATCTCGACCTGGGAAAAGAAAAGGGAGGCCAAATTCGTCTCGACCTTCGACTCGAAGACACTGTCAAAGGAGACACTGTAGCTGCCGTCTCGGAAACGGGCTCTGAGAAAACCATGATCGACCTCGCTTCGCAGGTTGGTGCACGCTTGCGTGAGCAGTTCGGGCTGGAGAAACTTTCCCAAATCGAATCCGATGGAGTTAGAGCCGAGCTACCGTCGAATCCGGAGGCAATGCGCCCGTATTCACAGGGACTCGTTAAGATCAGGGCCTTTGACGCACTGTCGGCAAGGGAGCTCCTCGGCCAGGCTGTCGCCGCCGATCCCTCCTTTCCTCTTGCTCATTCCGAGCTGGCAAGAACATGGTCATTTCTCGGGTATGACACTAACGCGCAGCAGGAAGCAAAGAAAGCGTTGGATGGAGCGGGCAATCTTTCGCGTGAGAAGCATCTGCTGGTCGAGGCCCGATTCTATGAGACGAGCAAGGATTGGGGAAAGGCCATTGAAGCCTATCAGACTCTCTTCAGTTTTTTCCCCGACGATCTCGACTACGGCTTGCAACTGGCAAATGCGGAGACTGCCGGCGGCCGAGGTAAGGATGCATTGAAGAGCTTGGCCGCTCTCGAAGCTTTGGGGGTGCAGGCAAAGCACGATCCGCGAATCGATTTAGCCAGATCGGACGCCGCTGCGTCGTTCGGCGACGACAAACTCAGGCGAGACACGGCAGAGCTCGCGGCACAAGAAGCGGGTGAACAGGGGGCCAAGCTCATGGTGGCTCGCGCACGAAATTCTGAGTGCCGGGCGTTAGCGAATCTTGGCGAAAACGAAAAGGCCAAGAGTACCTGCGAAGAGGCGAGACAGATCTATGAAGCAGCGGGTGACCGCAACGGTTTGGCGCGGGCTCTGCACGAAATGGCCGAAGTCCCCATCAATCAAGGGGATTTCGCTGCGGCTGAGAAGTTGTACAGCCAAGCACTTACGATAGATCGAGCCATCGGCAATCAGAAGGGTCAAGCGAGAGAGCTGTTGGACCTCGGCCTGATTTCTGCCAAGAAAGGTGACTTCACGACTGCGCGACGAATGTATGACGACTCGTTCCGGAGTTATTATGCGGCAGGTGACAAGTATGGAATGGCGAGCGTTATGGGCGACACCGGCATCCTCTTGCGCACACAAGGGAAGCTGCAAGACGCGCTAAACCATTTTCAGCAGACGTTCGAGTTGTCTAACGAAGTGGGACATCGGGGTTCCGCGGCGCAGGCCCTGGCGGTAATTGGCGACGTATTGTTTGAACAGGGAGATTTGCCCGGAGCTTACAAAATGTACCAGCAAGCCTCGGCTATTCAGCACGAGATTGGCGGAAAGAACTTGTACGCGTCAACCCTCACTCAAATGGGGCGAGTGCTTCGACACGAGGCGAAGGCGGATGAGGCACAACAGGCTTATCGTGAGTCCCTCTCACTGGAAGAGGAACTTGGAAACAAAAGCGACGCCGCCGAAACTCGCCTGGCGCTGGCCGAATTGGATTGCGATTCCGGCAAAGGAGCCGAGGCCGAACAACTCAGCCGTGCCGCGGTCGAAGCGTTTCGCGCGGATGCTTTCGCCGATGAGGAGATCTTCGCGCAATCGATTTTATCCAGAGCCCTTCTTCAGCAAGGAAAGGCAGAAGAGGCTGGCTCGTCGATTGCCGAAGCGGTCCGACTGGCGAAAAAGAGCCAGGATGTAACCGTTCGAATCCCTGTGATTCTTGATCATGCCTACGTCATAGCAGCCGGAAAAGACTTGGATAGAGCGGAGTCCACCGCTCAAGAAGCGTTGAGACGGGCTCGCAACCTGGGTCTTTTTCGACTGCAACTGGAGGCTTCTCTCGCCCTGGGCCAGATTGAGATGGCAAAGCCAAATCCCACCGCAGGTCGCGCCCGGCTTCAGGCCCTGGAGAAAATCGCCCACGCGAAAGGCTTTGAATTGATTGCCCGAAAAGCAGCTAATAGCAATGCTCTCCGGTAAACCAGTCCAGTAACAGGCTGAATCGCGCCAGGCGATTTAGTCGCGAGTTCGACGAATGCAGTTCACCAGAGCAGTCGCACAGGGTGGGCGTGTACGTCGTTGACCAAGCACGAGCAACATTGTTCATGACGGGGATGCACACAGCGAATATCACGTTTGCGGGCTCCACCGAATCCGTACCGATAGCTTTTAAGACCGCTCCTACGCTGGACGCATCCGTCAATTGCGGGCGGTTGACGGGCAAACAGGAAGTTATGCCAGGCCACAAGTCTGTAATCGGATAAATGAAATCTCGCTGACTCCCCGAAAGCTGGGTGATAGTGACAACCTCTAATCAGCATGTTCGGCTCCTTTCTCCCGGGCCTTGGTTGGTTGTCACCACCAAAGCTTACTCGGGCGTCGAAGCCGACATTGTCACGGAATCAGTTACGTTCATCGACCCTCAACGAGTGCGAACGCGATGTTACGCCACTTGAGCTGATTGCCGAGCAGGGTGCGTCTCGGATAACTCCAGTTTTGCCTACAATGCTCCGGCCATTGCGTCTGCTATAGATCTGCCGCACAACGACTTGGTATCGCTTCTCGCGTGCTCGCCTCTGAGTAGGACCACGGATGTCATTCAGAAAGGGGTGACCACTATCACAGCTTCCTGTGACTTCCATCATCGCTCCCGGGAAGAATCTCGGGTATCAAAGAGCATTGCGGAATTTGGGCGCAGATCGCGCCGCGCAAGATGGCGCAGGGAACGCGACTTTGCTTAAGGACATCGAACACCTCATTCGGCTGGCAGTGGTCATCGCAATTGCGCTAGTTGCCTTCGTGATCCTGCGGGCGGTGGTTGTGCCGCGCAGTTTTGGGGAGTATGGCCACTACCGAGGGGCGGCGATCGGCGAGGTCGCGTCGCGGCCGATTGCGTTTGCCGGACACGAGACCTGCGAAGGCTGCCACACTGACGTCGTCGATCAGAAAAAACTTGGCAAGCATGTGGTGGTTGCTTGCGAGGCTTGCCACGGGGCCCAGGCTAAGCATGCGGATGATCCTGGTTCTGTGCAACCCGCGAAGCTGGATACAGCCGTCGTATGCGTCCGTTGTCACGAGGCCAACGCTGCCAAGCCGAAGAACTTCCCGCAAGTTGCGACGGCCGATCACTCAGGAGGGATAGCCTGCGACACCTGTCATCAGCCCCATCGTCCCCGGATTGAAACGGCAAAGATTGATGCAGGGAAAGCTGACTCAGCAAAGACGGAGGGGAGGAAATAATGGAAATCACCCGCCGCCGATTGCTGGTGCTGTTGCCCGCGGCTGCGCTGGCGTGGAAGTTCGTGCTCGCAGGAACACCGGAGGCGGCGCCCAATTACAAGCTGACCGAGCACTGGTGGGGGATGTTGATCGACATACCCAAGTGCATCGGTTGTGGCAGTTGTGTGCGGGCTTGCGCCGAGGAAAACGACGTTCCCGAAGGCTATTACCGCACGTGGATTGAGCGCTACCACGTGGCTGACTGGAAGATCGAGAAGCCAGAAGTGGAATCGCCCGATGGGGGAAAGCAGGGCTTTCCGCCACATGCGGATGACGGCGGCAAGAACTTCTTCGTGCCCAAGCTCTGCAACCATTGTGTGGACTCTCCCTGCACGCAGGTCTGTCCGGTAGGCGCGACCTTTATTTCGCCGGACGGAGTGGTGCTGGTGGACAAGAGCTACTGCCTGGGCTGCCGCTATTGCGTGCAGGCGTGCCCATATGGGTGCCGGTTCCTCAATCCCAAGACGAACACGGCGGAGAAGTGCACGTTGTGCTATCACCGGATCACCAAGGGACTGACGACCGCTTGTTGCGAGGTTTGTCCCACCGGCGCGCGGCAGTTGGCCGACTTGAAGAATCCCAAAGATCCCATTCATGAATTCTTGAGGACGCACACGGTTCAGGTTCTGAAACCGCACATGGCGACCGGGGCGAAGGTTCTCTACAACGGCATGGATGGTTCGGTGCGATAAGTTCGATGCGATAAGGAGATTCGTGCAAATACCCGTGGAAGGCTTCATGTATCCGAACGAAGTGGAGCTCCAGTGGAGCATCCTGATCGTTCTTTATCCCTTCATCACGGGGCTGGTGGCGGGCGCGTTTATTCTGGCCTCGCTCGAACGCGTATTCCGCGTAGAAGCCGTGAAACCGACGTACCGCCTGGCCCTGCTCACCGCACTTGCCTTCTTGTTGGTTGCGCCTCTTCCGCTGCAACTGCACTTGGGGCATCCCGAGCGCTCGCTGGAGATGTATCTGACGCCGCATCGTTCCTCCGCCATGGCGATGTTCGGCTTTGTCTATTTGTGGTACCTGATGGGCGTGCTGCTGTTGGAAATCTGGCTCGACTATCGACGCGAAATTGTTGTGCTATCTCAGACGACGAGCGGTTGGAGGCGTCTGGCCTATCGCGTGCTGACTCTCGGCTCGAATAACATCAGCGAACGCTCGCTGCGAATCGATGAGAGACTCGGGTATTTCATTACGCTGATTGGGATTCCCTCTGCCTTTCTTCTGCACGGGTATGTTGGCTTCATTTTCGGATCGATAAAGGCAAATCCCTGGTGGTCGTCGCCGCTGATGCCTATCGTATTTATTTTCTCGGCGATGGTTTCGGGGATTGCCGTGGTGATGCTGCTTTACATGCTTACGACGCGGCTGCGCGGGCAGCCGATCGATATGCGTTGCCTGGATAAGATCGGGCAATATCTGATGTACACGTTCATCATCGACTTCAGCCTTGAGATGCTGGACCTGCTGCAGCGAATCTACGAAGCTGATGAATCATTCCGCAGCCTGGACTTCATGGTGCATACACGCCTGTGGACATCCCAGGTGATCATTCAGATCTTGCTCGGTACAGTTACGCCGATTGCGCTGTTGGGCTCGATCCAGGTTCTCAACCTCACAGACACAGCGCGCAAACGGATCTACGCCCTGGCCGGATGTTTGACCGTAATCGGCATTTTTGCCATGCGCTGGAATGTGGTGATCGGCGGCCAACTTTTCTCCAAGAGTTTCCTCGGGTACACCACCTACAAGATGGCCTTCGCCACCCGGGAAGGGTTGTTAACTGCGATCGCGCTCATGATTCTTCCTTTCTTCATTCTGTTGTTCCTGGTGAAACTCCTGCCACCCTGGCCGGAGTCAGCCTCATTTCCGGCCTCTAGGGCCGCTCCGGCACACGCAATCAGCTAGGCCCCCGTTTCTTTCGTTGGGGCAGATGCGGAGAAGCGAATGGCACAAGCTATCGGCAGAATCCCATCGGATGTCGAACTACTTAGCGAACGAGTGCGGGAACTGGAACGCCGCGTTTCCGCATTGGAGGGCGAGCCCGCGAGTGCGAGCCCTGCCCCTCCAACGCCCGCCCCTGCTACGCCGGACAGCTTTGCGCTGCGGAGACCGCGGCCTCCCGAGACTTGGCGGGGCTTCCCGGCGCCCAACGCGTCCGCCGGGGTGCTGCCCGTGTTCGGCAAGGCGGTTCTGGGAATTGCGGGAGCTTATCTTCTGCGCGCAGTCGCTGAGTCGGGAACACTCCCGAAGTTGGCCCTGCTGGTGGTTGCCATCGTCTACGCGGGCCTGTGGCTGGTGTGGGCGGTTCGGACTCATGCCAACAATGAGTTTGCCAGTGTCACTTATGCAATCACAGCGGCGGTGATCCTCTCGCCGCTGCTGTGGGAATCCACCGTACGTTTTCAGGCGTTGTCGCCTGTTTTCACGGCGGCAGTACTGGTTGCGTTGGTTGTGCTTGCCCTGGCACTGGCATGGCGGCAGAACCTGCAGGTCATTCCGTGGGTGGCGACTGTAGCGGCGGTGGCCACCGCTCTGGCAATCATGATTGCGACACGCGACCTGGTGCCGTTTACGGTTGGATTGCTGGCTATAGCCACGGCTACTGAGGCAACGGTTTGCCTGGGACGCCGACTCACGGTGAGAGCGGTACCGGCGATCGCAGCTGATTTTGCTGTATGGTTGCTCGTTTATCTGATGACTTCTCCCGAAGGGGTTCCATCGGAATATCGCCCCATAGGCGCTCCGGTGATCACGGCGCTGTGTCTGGCGCTGCTTGCGATCTACGGCGGAAGCATTGGCCTGCGTAGCTTTGGGTTGCGCCATCAGCTGACGATGTTCGAAATCGGGCAGGGGGTCGTGGCATTTGTGCTCGCGACTTTTGGGACGCTGCGTGCAAGTCCGGGGTCTGCCGCAGCGCTCGGCGGCTTCTTCCTGCTGGCTGCCGCGGTATTTTACTGGGGCGCGCTGTCGCGGTTCGTGGGAGACGCACACAATCGTAATCGTCGCGTGTGCGCCACCTACGCGGTCGCACTTCTGCTGGCCGGGAACTTGCTGCTTTTCCCCGTGAGCTTTCAGGTTCCGTTCCTGTCTCTGGCTGCAGTGACGGCGGCTTTCTTGTACGTGCGAACAAGCAAGCTCAGCCTTGGCATGCACGTGTCCTTCTACCTGCTGGCGGCGGCGATCCTCTCTGGCCTTCTGAATGTCGCGGGCAACGCACTGGCTGGAACCGTGCCGTCGGCTTTGGAAGCAGGCCCATGGGTGGTCGCAATCTCGGCCGGACTCTGCTACGCAATCGGATTGCGTGCCTCGCCGGACCAAAAGACCGGTCAATGGAAACCGCGGATGCTTTGGGTCATCCCGTGCGTCCTGGTGGCTGGTGTAGCAGCGGCGCTGGCAGTGATGGTGGGTGTGAGGCTCGGTTCGGCGAGTTGGGGGTTAAACGCTTCGCGGCTTTCGGTTGTCAGGACATTGGTGACATGCTCAATCGCGCTCATTCTCGGGTTCGGCGGCTCACGTTTGAAACGCGCGGAACTACTATGGGTTGCATACCTGTTCATAGCATTTGGGACACTCAAACTCCTGTTCGAGGATCTTCGTTTCGGCAATGCTACGTCGCTTGTAGCCTCGCTTTTGTTCTACGGTCTGATTTTGATCCTGATCCCATGGCTGACACGATCTGGCCGAGACCGCTCCTGATCTCCGTTCAGCTCAGCAGCATTGACGCGTCTCGGATACAGTCTCCCCTAGGACGTAACTGTCGTTAACAGGATTACACTCAGAACCATTCGGTTATGCGCATGATCGAGATGTTACAACGACTATCCCCGGGTGGGCGATGGAATGGGAGCGGTCAAACTGCATGCAGAGTACGAAGAATACGATTATCAAGACCCAAGTAGCTAAGTATAACCATGGAAGGTAGCTCTCGCGGAAGAACTGCCGATGCAGTCGCCAAATTTTGATCTCGTTAATCGGCGCGCGAGCTGACTTCCGTGAGAATGCCCACACCGCGGTGGTAAACTGTTCGCCGTCTGGGAGGTGTTGATTAACCTCTCTGGCCATTCGTTTCAAAACCATCCAGTGGGCTAGACCAGCCGAATAGAATATTCCGAAATAAAAGAGAATGCCCATGACGTGCGGAGCTCAACTGCGATTGCTCCCCATTCAAGCTAGTGCGCCGTTCCAAACCCGTCTACGTTACTTTGGACTGCTGGCTCGCTCATGAGCTGCATTTCTCAACTGGCGCTATCAGGCGATAGCGCTCAAAATTCCTCCACCCATACTTAGGGCGATGCGTGCATCGCGCAGACGGTCTGTGCCGTAGTTCCAATCCTGCGGCACGGGAGGCCGTCGTTATGGGCAAGCAGAGAGTCAAACCGAATTACCGTCGCCGAGTGCTTCGCCTGCCGGAACAGATTCAGTTCTTGCTCGGGCATGCATCCGTGCAGACCACGGAACGCTATCTCGGCTGCAAACAGAATCTGGGGCCTTCAGTGAACGACCTTTTCGACCTCAGAACGGACGGGCAGCAGCAGGCGAAACATGTGGAATCTGTTCCGGCAGACGGGGCCAGCGAAGCGGTAGAAAAGGCATTCGGGCAAGGCATAGAATGCGGCCACGGAGGATCGAAACATGAGCAGCCCATCTGCGACCCAAAACACGTATCCCTTCCAGAACGAGCCGACATGGTCGAAATCGGAAAAAGCCATCGCCCGCACAGCTTTCGACGCTGCTCTGAAGCGGGAACTTCAGGACGTCATGCGGAAAACAAAGCAGATGGCGAACCAGATCAAGGAACCCGCGGACGTCTGGGAGTTGGAACATTACCTGACCGAACACCGTAAAGAGATCGACCGCAAGTACGACTATCGGTATTCGCAACTGACGCAGGTATTTGGGAGACTCTTGTACGAAAAGCGACTCGGGGAGGAAGAGTTGGGCGGGTTGCGGGAGGACAAGCTGAAGTTGATCCGTTCTTTCGCTAAATTCCTGGCGGAGGACACGGCCGCTTGAGAGAGCCCGAAACCCGCGTGGAAGTGTATGCCATCAAAGTGACCCTCCTCGGCACAAGCCCGCCGGTCTGGAGGCGTATTTTAGTTCCTCGTGAGATTACGCTTCGCAATCTGCATCGGACCTTGCAGACAGTGATGGGGTGGACGAATTCCCACCTTCATCAATTTGTTTGCCAGAGACCAAGGTTATCTGGCCCGGGATCTAGAGTTGGCAAGATCGCAGATGAGAACCGAACTAACCTCGGGGAATTGATCGGGACCGCGGGGGCGAGGTTATTGTACGAGTACGATTTCGGGGACGGCTGGCAGCACGAGCTTCTTCTTGAAGAAGTCTTGCTTGGAGACGAAACCTTTCAGCAGACATGCGTGGCGGGTAAACGATGTTGTCCGCCCGAAGACTGTGGAGGACCGCAAGGATTTGCAGAACTTCTCCAAGCACTCCAGCACGCCAATCACCCGAGTCACGATGAGGCCTGTGAGTGGTTTGGCGATTTTGTCCCTGAATCCTTCTCTGCAGATCAAGTTAACCGACGATTATGCCGCAGGAAACACTGACGCACACAAAGGTCCGGTCAATGAATGATTCGATCCCTGCCAGCAACGGCTCCAGTGCGCGTTGCAGTTCCGGGCTCAAGCCTTCTGCTTTCTCGGGGTTCATGTTGCGCACATTGCATCCGCGCAGCCGCTCCCCATAGCTCTTGGCCCAGTCCGCGCGCCGTATTCACCAGCGCGGTGCGCTCGTGTTCCTCGCCCTGGGATTGTGCATCAAGCTGAATCAGTTGGTGACACAGTGGCGACACGGAACCGCTTGGCGACATGGCGACCAAGAGGGAGATGCGAGGAAAACAGCGTAAATACTGGATATTGTTTGGCTGCCCCCCAGGGATTCGAACCCCGATATGCTGATCCAGAGTCAGCTGTCCTGCCGTTGAACGAGGGGGCAGTGGTTATTGAGAGCAGCGTGTCGCCGGCTCCTCATGATTCTATGATTGAGAGCAAAGGGCGGTCAACACTGCCGTCATAGCGTCGTGAAAAACGTCGTGAACCTCGGGTACTCTGCAACGGTAGCAGTCTTTCTTTGTTGCAGTCCTTACTTTGCTTTCGCTTTGATGACCAACTCCATCCTCCACCGGATAGAATCGTTTTAGACCTGCCCTCAGGAGGAATCCAATGTCATCGGTATTCGAGAATATCTCCACTCCCGTCCCCGACTATGCCGAGATCGTCCGCCAGTCGCTGGAGGCGGAGCGCTGCGCCCTGCTCGTGGTTGACATTCAGGAAAAACTTTTGCCGCCAATTTTTCATAAGGAACAACTGGTGCGCAACTCGAAGCTGCTGATTCACGCAGCGGATGCGCTCAAGATTCCAGCGATCGTGAGCACGCAATACGCGAGAGGCCTCGGTAAGACCGTGCCGGAGGTTGCTTCCCTGCTGCT
Source organism: uncultured Acidobacteriota bacterium (assembly GCA_963717205.1). GTDB lineage: Bacteria > Acidobacteriota > Terriglobia > Terriglobales > Acidobacteriaceae > Sulfotelmatobacter. Next base: position 150,722 of record CAVQVP010000009.1, read on the forward strand.
TGAGACCGAGGCGATCGACAAAGATCAGTTCTCCTGCTTCGGCAGCGAGGTTTTTTGTACGCTGCTCAAACGCCTGCCTGGTAACCGCAATACCCTGCTGTTATGCGGCATGGAAAGCCACATCTGCGTGATGCAAACGGCGCTGGCGGCGCTGCGCGAAGGTTATCTCGTGCACGTTGCTTCGGATGCGGTGAGTTCGAGAACCGAGTGGAATTGGAAGATCGGACTGGAACGAATGCGCGGCGCGGGCGCGGTGATTTCTTCCACAGAGATGATGATCTATGAGTTAATGCGCTCATCGTCGTCGCCGGCATTCAAGGAGATGCTGCCGCATCTTAAGGGATAGGATCCATGTTCCACTCGCTATCGTCGCCGCGAGCGAAGCGGAGAACCTTGGCGTTTGTTCGAAGCATGCCCTAAAGGCGCCTCGCCGGCAAGACACCAAGGTCCCTCGCTTTGCTCGGGAGGACATTAATGTTCACGTATTATCGAAGCTCGGCCTAGACTGCGGGCTCCTTCTTCTTAACGCGGACAACCGTAATCTTGGCGATGCCCTCTTCAAACGTCGGCGGCTTGAGTTTCGCAGCCATGCGGCGCATTACATCTTCGGGAACGACGCGGTCGCGGCGCTGGTGGCGTTCGATGCAAACCTCCAGCGGCACATCGAAGAAGACGGCATGCACTTCGTACTGGTAATCCTTAGCCAGCTTTATCCAGTGCTGGCGTTCCTGGGGCGTGAGGTTAGTTGCATCCACATAATTCATGGGACGCTTGGCGATGAGGCGCGCCTTGAGCATCGAGCGCAAATTGGAAAAGACGAGATCTTGAAAACGCTGCTCGCGCACATCGTCAAACAGAAGCGAGCGCACCATGTCGCTGGAGAGCGGGACCACATTGTGGCGCTTGAACCACGTGCTCTTCCCTGAGCCAGGTAGTCCGATCGCGAGCACGACGATACCCTTGGGGGCGCGCACCGCCGCCGCAGGGGCTGCCGAAAGCTTTGGCGGAGCGGTAGCCGCCACTGGAACCGCCACTTGGCCGTCCGCTTCTGCGGCATCCGCGAAATTATCGCCTGACTCTCCTGCTTCCGCGGACTCCGCCGGCACTGCCGGTATCGATCCCTTGACCGCAGCGGGGGTGAAAGCTTGAGCGACCGCTTGTTCCCGCCCACGTCCACCCCGTCCTCGTCCACCGCGGCGTCGGCGGCTACGACCTGCCTGTCCAGAACTAATCGGAGCCGAGGGAGGCGCAGCAGAGGATGGTACGGCAGAGGATGGTGCAGCGGGTGACAGGCCAGCAGGTTGTGCTTCCGCAGTCCGTTCGTCGAGGCTAGGGCGAGCGCTGCGTCCTTTTCGAACTTCCGAATCTTTTTCTTTCTCGTGCTCTTGCTCGTGAGGCGGATGCGAGGCCTCCGATTCGATGTTTCCAGCATCGGAAACTACTTCGGGCTGCTGCTCCGCATCAAAATAAGCCGGCTGCAAAGGTGGAGGAGCGGGCTGGTCGGACGGCTCTGCGGGCTTTTTTTTGCGACGCTGTAAGCGCTCGCGCATCCATTTGCGCATGCAAGGCTTTTAACACAGAAGAGAGTGTCGGATCAATCGGCTCAAGCTGCAAACGAACCACGCGCGACAGCCGCTCAGAGTTCTGCGGCTGTCGCCGACAATCAGAAGCAACTAATACCATAAATTATGCCAGCGCAAATTCCCTCTGCAATCCGCGACCAGAAATACATCTCGCTCACCACGTTCCGAAAGAACGGTTCAGGCGTCGCTACTCCAGTCTGGTTTGGAGAAGACAGCGACAAGCTTTACGTAATGACGCGAAGCGATATGGGAAAGACCAAGCGCGTCCGCAACAATACGCAGGTAAGGGTTGCTCCTTGCACAATCCGCGGCAAAACGACGGGGCCTGAATTTGCCGCGACGGCGCGGATTCTGCCGCTTGCTGAACATGGGCTCGCACAGCAGACCATCAATCGAAAATATTGGATGGCCCGTCTGCCGCTTATCTGGCGTAGAACGGATACGTACATCGAAATAACCTTTTCTTAGTTTTCCTCTTCGGGGACAGGAGCAGAGTCCCGCGATAGGAATGGAGAGCCTTCCGTAATCCCGCCCAACACATTTACGCTGGTTCGCGCTCCTGCTAACATCATCTGTCTGCAGGATGGCTCGAAAAGATGTCTGCAGCGCAGTCATAGGAAGTAAGAACGGAGAAACAATGGCAATCAAAGTTGGCATTAACGGTTTCGGACGCATTGGTCGCAATGTTTTGCGAACCTCCCTCAACGATCCCGAGCTGGAATTTGTGGCCGTCAACGATCTCACCGATCCGAAGACATTGGCTCACCTCCTGAAATACGATTCCATTCTCGGCAACCTGAAACAGAAGATTAGCGCCAGTGCAGACGGCATCTCGGTCGACGGAAAGACCATCAAGGTTTTCAAAGAGCGAGACCCCGGGGCTCTTCCGTGGGAATCGGTCGGCGCCCAAGTCGTGATTGAGTCAACCGGACATTTTACCGACGCAAACGACGCCAAGAAACACCTGCGTGGTTCCGTGAAGAAAGTGATCATCTCAGCCCCGGCAAAGAACGAGGACATCACTATCGTGCTGGGCGTGAATCATGAGAAATACGATCCGGCAAAACATAACATCATTTCCAACGCCTCCTGCACCACGAACTGCCTTGCTCCCGTCGCCAAGGTGATCAATGACGAATTCAAGATTGTCAGCGGCACGATGACCACGATTCACTCCTACACGAACGATCAGGTGATTCTCGACTTCCCGCACAAAGACCTGCGGCGGGCGCGGGCGGCAGCGTTGTCTATGATTCCGACTTCTACCGGCGCAGCGAAGGCGCTGAAGCTTGTCATTCCAGAGCTGGCCGGAAAATTGGATGGATTCGCCATGCGCGTGCCAACTCCGAATGTTTCGGTGGTCGATCTGGTGGTGTGGGTAGAAAAAAAGACAACGAAGGAAGAAGTGAATGCGGCATTGAAGAAAGCGTCCGAAAGCGGGCCGCTGAAGGGTTATCTGGGCTTTGAAGAAGGCGAACTTGTTTCGTCGGATTTTAAAGGTGACCCACGCTCTTCCATCGTCGACGCACCCATGACCTTGGTGGTAGGCGGGAATTGTGTCAAAGTGATTTCGTGGTATGACAACGAATGGGGATACTCCTGCCGCGTGCGGGACCTGATCCATTACATCGCAGGCAAGGGTCTGTAGATTCACAGTGCCGGCAATTTGCCGGCTACCGGGTGCGGGCGGGGACGCCCGCACGAGAGCCGCCGGGAGCTTGTCCTCTGTTCTGAGCGAAGTCGAAGGAACGGCGGCTTGCACCTGGCGGCGCATTTGCACATCACCTTGAATTAAGAACGAACCAGCATTCGGACGAACCAGCCAAAGGACGAACCAGCCAATGTCCAAGCTTTCTATCCGTGATCTTCCTCTCAACGGCACGCGCATCTTCATGCGGGTCGACTTTAACGTTCCCCTGGACGACGGGCGCGTTATGGACGACACGCGCATCCGCGAGACGCTGCCTTCTATCGAGTACGCTCTGCGGCATGGGGCGAGACTTATTCTAGCGTCCCATCTGGGCAGACCGAAGGGCAAGCCCAATCCCAAAATGAGTCTGAAGCCGGTGGCGGAGCGGCTGCGCATGGTCCTCGATAAAGAGCTCGCGCGCGGTGAAAATGTGGGCTTCTGCCCCGAGTGCGTGGGTCCCGAAGCTGAGGAAGTTGCCACCCAATTAGAAAAGGGCCAGACACTGCTGCTCGAGAATCTTCGCTTTCATGCGGAGGAAGAAGCCAATGACGAAAAATTCGCCAAACAACTGGGCAACCTGGCGGAATTCTACGTCAATGATGCTTTCGGCACGGCGCACCGAGCGCACGCATCGACGGTGGGCATTACGAAGTTCGTGTCGAAATCGGCGGCCGGCCTGCTCATGGAAAAGGAACTTCAATATCTGGGCAAGGCCATTGAGCATCCCGAACCGCCGTTTGTTGCGATCCTCGGTGGCGCAAAAGTTAGCGACAAGATTGGCGTGATTCGAAATCTGATGACCAAGATCGACTCGCTCATCATCGGCGGCGGCATGGCCTATACGTTCCTGAAGGCTCAGGGAAAAGAAATCGGCAAGTCACTTCTCGAAGCCGACAAAGTAGAACTGGCCCGGCAACTGCTGGAGGAAGCGAAGCAACGAAATGTGAAGTTCCTGTTGCCAATCGATCACGTGGTCGCGATGAAGCCTGAAACCAACGCTGTGGTGCAGCAGATCAGCGAGGGCCAGCCCATCCCCGCCGATCGCATGGCACTGGATATTGGTCCGAAGACGATCGAATTGTTTTCGGAGGAGATTTCGCGAGCGCGCACAATCGTGTGGAATGGGCCGATGGGAGTATTTGAGGTCCCCGGATTTTCGCGGGGGACATTTAAAATCGCTCATGCCGTAGCGGAAAACGTGGGTGCGATTTCGATCGTGGGCGGCGGCGACACAGTGGCCGCGGTTCGCGGCGCCGAAGTTGCCGACAAGATGACGCATATCTCCACCGGCGGCGGAGCGTCGCTGGAGTTTCTGGAAGGCAAGAAGCTGCCCGGGGTCGAAGCACTCACGGACAAAAAGTGATCGTTCTGGACACTGGCGTGCGCGATTCTACACTTCGACTCGTACTCGATATTGGCAAGACCATCGAGTTTTGTGGTCCGGCTGACATCACCGAGGAGACGACCGATGCAATCGTAAACGCCGCGAATTCATCTCTGCTCGGCGGAGGCGGTGTCGATGGCGCAATTCACCGCGCCGGCGGACCCGCGATACTCGCCGAGTGCAAACAAATCGTGAGCAAGATTCGCAGCCTACCCGCGGGAAAGGCAGTCATCACGACCGGCGGCCGCCTGCGCACTAAATACGTGATCCACACCGTAGGCCCGATCTACCACGGGGGAGAACGCGAAGAAGCTGAACAGTTGGCGAGTTGCCATCGTGAATCGATTCGGCTTGCCGATGAGCATGCTCTCGAATCCCTATCTTTTCCTGCCATCTCCACGGGCGCTTTCGGATATCCAATTTCGCAAGCGGCGCCCATTGCGATTTTCTCCACGCTTGAAGCTCTGGCATTGGCGAACCATGTCAACAAAGTCCGATTCGTTCTTTTTGACGGCGCTACGTTGAGAGCCTATACACAAGCCGCCGAGAATCTGAAGAATTCAAACTCTACGTCCTACAGAATTGAGAAAGGATTCTCATGAGAAAAAAGCTCATGGCCGCCAACTGGAAGATGAATAAGACGCCGGATGAAACACGAGACTATTTCCGAGAATTCCTGCCCCTGGTCTCGGGACATAGCCGCGACGAGATTGTAGTTTGCCCGCCTTATACCGACGTGGATGCCGCCATGGCTTCTGCGCATGGTTCAAATGTGGCGATCGGAGTGCAAAACGTGCACTGGAAGGCGGAAGGCGCGTATACCGGCGAAATTTCGGTCGGGATGCTGCTTTGCCTGGGGGTGACACACGTGATCGTCGGGCACTCTGAGCGGCGACAGTATTTTGGTGAGACGGATGACACGGTAAACCTGCGGCTGAAAACCGCACTGGAGGCTGGTCTTACTCCGATTTGCTGCGTCGGCGAAGTGTTGCAAGAGCGCGAAGCGGGTCTAACTGACGACGTGCTGCGGCGCCAGTGTGTGAGAGCGTTTCATGCGATATCCTCCAAGAAAGCTGCGAAGCTGGTAGTTGCTTACGAGCCGGTTTGGGCGATTGGTACGGGCAAGACGGCTACGCCGGAGCAGGCCGCCGAAGCGCATGCCGTCATTCGCCGGGAAGCGTCCGAAGTGTTTGGCGAAGATTTCGCTTCGAAGCTCCGCATTCTCTATGGAGGGTCGGTGAAGCCGGACAACGCTTCTACTCTGATGGCGCAGGAGGAGATTGACGGTGCACTGGTCGGCGGTGCCTCGCTCGATCCGAAGTCGTTTGCCGCGATCGTGAAGTACTGAGGCCAAGTACTGAGGTCAAGTACTGAGGCCACCCGGCAAGCTGCAACCAACTTGTTTGTCGCGAGCACTGTTACGATCTGCTAATCTTCCTGTTCCCTTGATTTCCCGAGGTTCAATTCTGATCGAACACCGAGAGCGCCGGATAACTAAGAGATGACCGAAACTGTGCGTCCTGAGCCCAGTCCACTGTACCGGTGGCTGGTGTTGATCTTTGTCAGCCTGGCGATGTTTGGCAGCTACTACGTCTACGACGCTCTCAGCCCGCTCGCCGATGTGCTCAAGCAGCAACTCCGGTTCACAGATTTAGACATCGGATTCCTGCAGGCGATTTACAGTTTTCCCAACATTTTTACCGTCGTCATCGGCGGTTTCATCATCGACCGCATCGGACTGCGGAAGTCGTTGATGATTTTCGCCGTGCTTTGTTTTATTGGACCCGCGATTACTGTCGCGTCAGGGCACCTCTGGCTCATGGCCACCGGACGCCTCATTTTCGGAATGGGGGCGGAATCACTGAACGTGGCCGTGGTCACTGCGCTAGCGCGCTGGTTCAAGGGGAAGGAACTGAGTCTCGCGTTCGGGTTGAACCTGACGGCTTCGCGGCTAGGTACCTTTGCCGCACTCAACTCGCCGACCTGGGCACGCTGGGCTTATGCCAGTTGGCGGACTCCGTTTCTGATCGCGCTGGCCTTCTCCGCCTTGTGCGTGGTGGGAGCGATGGTTTACTGGCTCATGGAGGAATGGGCCGAGAAGAACTACAGTCTGGGAGCGGTTTCCACGGACAAGGTGGTTTTCACCGACCTCTGGAAGTTCGGCGTCAGTTATTGGCTCATCGTCGCACTTTGCATCGTTTTCTACTCCGCCATCTTCCCTTTCCAGACCTTTGCGGTGAAATTCTTCATGGAGGCGCACGGCACGTCCCGTGAATTCGGCGGCTTCTTGTCGAGTATGCTGACGCTTTTTGCCATGATTGCGACTCCCCTGTTTGGCTTGTGGGTGGACCGCATAGGCAAACGTGCTCTGCTGATGATGTTCGGATCGCTGCTTTTGATCCCTGTGTACCTAATGATGGCGTACACCCAGGTCAACTTATACATACCCATGGCGATGATGGGGGTGGCATTTTCGCTGATCCCGGCAGTGATGTGGCCCTCGGTCGCCTACATCGTCGACCAATCGAAATTGGGAACCGCCTACGGACTAATGACGATGATCCAGAATATCGGGCTGTTCGGTCTGAACCTGCTAGTTGGGTGGGCCAATAACTTTGGTCACGCGGATGCTTCCAATCCAGCCGGTTATCACCTGGGTATGTGGATTTTCTCCGTTCTCGGGATTCTCGGCGTGATATTTGCGTTCCTGTTAAGGCAGCGGGAATTGGGACCGCACGGGCATGGCCTGGAGACGATTACTACGGCGAAGGGTGCAGCTTAGTCTTCCAAATTGCGAAGAACGCGACTCCTGGCTTAGGGCAGGGTTTGACTTTTTAGGTGCGATTCCGCATCCAAACCACCGACTGCAAAGGCTTTCTTGGTAGCAGCTGAGGCGAGCGGGAGGCGGTATCGCATCCGAAGATCGGTAGAAATACTCTGATATTCTGGAACCTTGGTAGGTGAACATCGGTGCTGCCAAACTGGGCAAACGATACAACATAAACTACTTATGCCGCATCCCAATCAGTGCGGCCGGAAAAGGCGACTTGACCGAGCCACGACAACCCCAGAGCACCGAAGCTAGCGAAGCCGATTTAATCGAACGGGCTAAGCAAGGGGACGCGGAAGCGTTCCAGATGCTCTATGACAAGCACAAGAGGCGTGTATATTCGCTATGCCTGCGGATGACGGCGAATACCGCCGAGGCGGAAGATCTGGCGCAGGAAGCGTTTTTGCAGCTCTACCGCAAGATCGCTACGTTTCGCGGTGAGTCGGCGTTTTCGACCTGGTTGCATCGGCTGTCCGTAAATGTAGTGCTAATGCATTTAAGGAAGAAGAGTCTGCCTGTGGTTTCGTTGGAAGAGACGACACAGGGCACAGACGACGATTCGCCGAGGAAGGATTTTGGGGCGGACGATGTGGCGTTAGCCGGATCCATTGACCGGCTGCAATTGCAGAAGGCAGTGGACAGTCTCCCTCCCGGCTACCGAACGATTTTTGTTCTTCACGATATCGAAGGTTACGAGCACAATGAGATCGCCAGGATTGCTGGGTGCTCGGTGGGCAATAGCAAGTCGCAGTTGCACAAGGCCCGCATGAAATTGCGGGACCTGCTCAAGATGGATAGAGCCGAAAAGGCCGGGAAATCTCGGGCAGGTTAAAAGACGATTAAAATTGCACGATTGTGACCGGCAGGGGCAGCAAGAGCCGCGGCCATACAATAGCCGTGGCGGACTTGGGGAGAAGTTGAGTATGAATTGCGTTGAGCTGCAGCAGAGCTTGGCGGAAGTAGAAGATGGCAGCACCTCGGAACAGAACGCTCATCTGAGGACGTGCCCAGCGTGCTCGGCGCTGGTGACAGAATTAAGGTTGATCATCGCGGCCGCTGGCCGCCTGCAAGGGGCGGACGAACCCAGTCCCAGGGTTTGGAATTCTATCGAAATCGCCCTACGGCAGGAGGGTTTAATCCGGCCGCAGCGCGCCGCCAAACCTCTCATACCCTCGTTCAGCGCGCGCTGGGGCGCGGCTCGGTGGCTGGTGCCGGCGGCCGCTGTGGTGCTGCTGGCTGTGGGAATATTCGTTAGACAGCAGTCCCAGCCCGAGGAGTTGACGAAGACCGCATCCGCGACTATTCCGGCGAGTCAATCTGATCTTACCCAGTCGGATTTGGACGACGAAGACTTGATGCAGGAAGTTTCGGCCAACGCTCCGGCGATGAAAACGCAATACCAGGAAAACCTGCAGCGGGTGAACGAATCAATCCGCGATGCTCAGGGTCTGGTGGATGAGAGCCCAAACGATCAGGATGCGCGCCGCTCGCTGATGGACGCCTACCAGCAAAAATCCATGCTTTTTGAGATGGCGATGGACCGTTCTCTGCCATAATATTGGAAATTTTTCAGCGGCACTCAATGCGATGACTGAACAATTGATGACGAGGCAAGCTTGGGGGGAGTCGGTTATGGTGAGTACACGCGCGGCAAAGCTCGTTGCAATTGGCGTGATCGTCGCGGGCACGCTGGTGGCCGAGAGCCGGAAAGAGTTTCACTTCACCGTGGGACCAAGGGCGGGCATCTCGGTTATGAACCCCTACGGCTCCATCTCGGTGAAACCGTCGCTGAACAATACCGTCGTGGTCAATGCGGTTTTGCACTCCGATAAAGTTGAAATCGATAACAATCAAACCGGGAACCGCGTCGATATTCAATCGCACCTGCTGGCCGGCGCCGACGCAGATTCCGGTCGTGTGGATTACGAAGTGCTTATTCCAGCCGACGCCAGCATCACCCTGCACTCCAGCAGTGGATCTCTGCGTGCCGAGAAGCTGCACGGCGACGTCACACTGGAAGGCCCGGGGTCGGCAGTGGATGTTCGCGACATTTCCGATGCTCACGTTCACGTGAAGACTATGAACGGAGCAGTAAGTTTGGCCAACATCCAAAACGGGCACGTTGAGGTGGATTCGTTGAGCGGAGACGTTACGCTTACAGGCGTAACCGGACCTTTGGTTCAGGTCGTGTCGACCAGTGGTCGAATCAATTACATCGGCGACTTCGGAAACAGCGGCGAATATCGGCTCACCAGCCACAGCGGCGATATCGAAGCGACGATCCCCGAATGGACCTCGGCCGACGTTAGTGCGCGCTCGGTAAAGGGAGAAGTCCACGACGATATTCCATTGCAACCCAAAACGCACACTTGGTTTCCCATCGACAAGGGACGTGCCTTCGCAGGTACCGTGGGGCGCGTAGCCGTGTCCTCCACGGTGGTGCTGCGGACGTTCAGTGGTAAAATCCACCTCAGAAAACGCTCCGAAAAAAATAACTAAAACGAAGCGCAAAACGGATCGGCGCAAGTGGCCTGGGCCAGCCAAGACTTCTGGCGTTCGTGTGCTTAGCCCAGAGCCCGTGGCAGACCGAGATTACGAAACGCAAGCCGTGATCTTGATCGGCTTCATGGGCGGTGGCAAGAGCAGTGTGGGCCGGGTTTTAAGCGAACGCCTGGGCTGGGCATTCGAAGACCTTGACCAGCGCATTGAGCAGCGTAAGCGGCGAAGGGTACATGAAATATTCCGCGATTCCGGAGAATCGGAATTTCGCCGCGCCGAACACGCAGCGCTCAAGGATTTGCTGAGCGAGTTACCCGCGGGGGCCGGGAGAATCGTAGCCCTCGGGGGTGGCGCCTTTGTGCAAAAACAGAATGCCAGAATAATCAAAGCTGCGAAGGTTCCCACGGTGTTTCTGGACGCCAGCGTCGAAGAGTTGTGGCGGCGTTGCCGGCAGCAGGCCGATGACGAAGGCATGGAGCGTCCGTTGCTGACGACTCTCACAAGCTTTCGCAAGCTTTATGACGCCCGCCGTCCGCACTACTCGAAAGCATTTCTTAGGATAGAGACCGGCGGCAAGACCGTCGATAAGATCGCGGCGGAAGTGGTTGCGGCTCTGGACCTGCGTCCAAGCCGGGCGGGTTGAAACGGCTTGGTTCAGAGCGGTCGAGAGCGAGAGATCAAGTATTAGGAGAGAAGCTGTGACTTTGATACCGCGGATGCGGTGGGAAATAGCGGTTGTTCTAGCCTGCGCCGCTTTATTATCTGCTGGCGAAAAGAAAGACACTCCAAAACCATCAACCAGCCAAATGGTCGATTCCGGTGCCTTCGGAGTTTTCGTGAAGGGCCAGCGCGCGGTCACTGAGACTTTCACCATCCAGCAGGAAAACGGCACCAGCGTGGTCAAGTCACGCTTGCAGGAAACAAATCCCTCAGCCTCGGCAAGTCAGACGTCCGAACTGCAGATGACAGGAGCCGGGGAGCTGATTCGTTACGATTGGAGCGATGGCACTGGCTCGCTAGTAGTAACGCCGAACAACGAATTCCTTCTTGAAAAAATAACCTCCTCGCCTTCGGCCAAGGCGGCCGAGCAGCCGTTCCTGATGCCGAACACCTCAGCGATTCTGGACAACAATTTTTTTATCCACCGCCAAGTGCTGGCCTGGCGTTATCTAGCAACCAACTGTCGCACGGAGAGTGGCTCCTTGAAGTGCCAGCGGGGCTCGGTGGAATTCGGCGTGCTGGTGCCACAGGATCGGACGTCGCTGCGAGTCCGCATGGAACTTGTGGGAAGAGAGAAGGTCACCATCCACGGCGCGGAGCGGGAACTGTTGCGCCTCGACCTGAAAGGCGAAGCTTTCTCATGGGCCCTGTGGGTTGATGATAAGGATCAGTTCAAACTAATCCGCGTCCTCATTCCCGACGCGAATACCGAAGTAGTGCGGGACTAGCGGCGACACGGCACTTGCGCGACACTTGATTCGGACTGGGTACTAACAATGCCGGTGACGGATGGACGAACGGCGCGGGTTCTGATCACGGTGCTGCTGTTTGCGCTGGGGTTGGGCTTTCTTTACGTCGCCAGGGAAACACTGATCGCCTTCCTGTTTGCCATCTTCTTTGCCTACCTGATGAGCCCGCTGGTCTCGTACCTGGAAAAACTTCTTCGTGGGCGGGGCCGCGCAATTGCCGTAATTTACCTGTTACTGCTGGGCCTGCTGGTTCTCCTTTTCGTCGCCATGGGACCGCGCATCGGCCGCGAAGGGGCGCGCTTAGTGCAGTCGCTTCCATCGCTGGCCCAGCTGAGTTCCGGGCAGATCGCGAAACAACTGGAACAACAACACCCTGGCTGGGACTACCGAATTGTCAATTTGTTGCGCGACTACCTCGCCAGCCATGGCGACGAGATTGCAAAACTGGCAAAGAATGTTGGCCTGCGCGTTGCGGACGTGGCGAAGCAGGCATGGCTGCTGGTGATAGTGCCGTTATTGTCGATCTTCTTCTTGAAAGATGGCCGAGCCCTCAGCGAAATCCTCCTCGACTTGGTGCAATCGCGGCCGCAGCGCGAACTTCTGCAAGGCGTCCTCAGCGATCTGAATCAGATGCTGGCCCACTTCATTCGGGCGCAGTTGACCCTGGCGGCGTTGTCGTTCGTCATGTATTCCTCCGTTTTGGGCATTATGCGAATGCCGTATGCTCTGGTTTTGGGGACGTTGGGCGGATTGCTGGAATTTATTCCAGTGGTAGGACCGCTGGTGGCAGGGCTCACGATTGTCAGTGTCGCGCTATTGTTGGGCTACCCGCATTGGCTGGCAATCATCGTATTTCTCGGAATCTGGCGGCTGATTCAGGATTATGTAACCCAGCCGCGGATCATGGGACAGAGCATGGAGTTGCATCCGCTCGCGGCAATTTTCGGTGTGATGGCAGGTGGTGAGATTGCCGGAATTCTGGGGATATTCCTTTCCATTCCCGTCATGGCTACTCTGCGCATCTTATTCCGGCGTTGGCGGCTCTACGCGGAAAAAAGAAAATTCGGTCCGCTCAATGAATACGTACTGGACCCGCAGCGTGTGCGGCCCAAGTAGTGCTCCATTTTTTCTCTAACCTTTTAGCGGGTTAAAAAAGTGAAGTGCTCCGTCGCCTAGGCTCCCGCTCCGGCAGCTTTCTGGACATTCACGTTGCGAAGGAATTCGGCCGCCGACTCCGGAAGCACGGTATTGATGAACATGCCCGATCCCAGTTCGAAGCCAGCAACACGCGTCAAGCGCGGAATCACGCTCACATACCAGTGAAAGTGGCGCGCCCCTACATAGTCAGAGGGGCCGCTGCGGATGGTGAAATTGAGATCCGGATTTTCCAGGCCTACATAAATCTTGGCGAGCAAGGTCCGCAGCACACGAGCCAGGTCAGTGATCTCCACGGCGCTGATGTCGCCAAAGCTCGCCATGTGGCGCAGCGGAAAGATGTGAGTGGCGAACGGTGTAGGAGAAGCGAATACCTCCAAAGCAACGAACATTTCGCTTTTGATCACGATCCGCGTGTGATCCTCAATCTCCCGTTCCACCATGTGGCAAAACATGCATTCCCCAGCATCGTCGTAATGGCGCAAAGCCTCGTGGAGCCTATGCCGAACCTGGCTGGGAATCACCGGAGTCGCAATGAGCTGTGAATGCGGATGCTGTAAACTGGCTCCCGCATCGGCGCCGTGGTTCTTGAAAATTGTGACGTGATTGATGCGTTGGTCGGCGCTCAGCGAATTGTATCGCTCCTTAAATACGCATAATATTCGCGCCACCTGCGCATCCGGCAACAGAGCCATGCAGCAGGCATGGTCCGGACTGTCGATAATCACTTCATGAAACCCGAAGCCCTCGATGCGCCTCCGCAGGTGCTGAAGGTTTCGAGTCGGTTGAGCCTCGCAGGACAGTGCGGCGAACTTGTTGGGAATCACTCTTACGGCCCAGGGCTCGCTCATATTTTCCGGAAATCGCAGAACTTCTGGCGGGGTCTTGTTTTCATTTCCAGGGCAAAAAGGACAGCTCTCAACAAACGACGGCACTGCCTGCGCCGTCCGATGCGTGGCTAACTCCTCAGGACGGCGGGCACGCTCGGTAGCGATGATGACCCATTCCTTGGTGAAGAAATTCTGTCGAAGCTCGGGCATGGTGATCCTCCAATTCCTTCATCGGCAGAAACAGCGTTGATCGCATGTGACGGAAGACTCGCCACTATCGACTCCAGGGCCGACGTAGCAGGGATTCCTCCTCCCCGGTTTGCTTGTGCATAGTGACCTTAGGGTCGTTTTCCGGGCATACCCGCTGTTGTAGAATCCAAAGTATCCATTTATGAACAAGAGACTTCCCATCGGCATTCTTGGCGCTACCGGTGTAGTTGGACAGAGGTTTATCCAAATGCTGGAGCGTCATCCGTGGTTTGAAGTGGCATGGCTCGCCGCTTCTGACCGCTCTGAAGGCAAAACCTACGCGGAAGCTGTGCGTTGGCGGCTGAAGACACCCATCCCGCCAAATGTTGCCGGCATGAAGGTTTCCCCGGCCACTCCTGAGGGCGCTCCCAGGATTATTTTCGCAGCGCTCGATGCGTCGATTGCTGCCGAAATGGAGCCGCGTTTTGCCGAGGCCGGCTGCGCTGTAGTTTCCAATTCCAGCGCTTTGCGCATGCAGGCCGACGTACCGCTAGTGATCCCTGAGGTCAATAGCGGACATATTAAGTTGATCGATGGGCAGGCCTGGCGGAAGAAGTCTGGGGGATTTGTCGTGACTAATCCCAACTGCTCCGCCATCGGGTTGGTCCTGGCACTGGCGCCATTGCAGCAGCGCTTCGGCCTGGAAGCTGTGATGGCCGTGACCATGCAGGCGGTCAGTGGCGCGGGTTATCCGGGAGTGGCGTCGCTCGACATTCTGGGCAATGTGATTCCCTACATTCGCAACGAAGAAGAAAAGATGGAGGAAGAAACGCTGAAGCTGCTGGGACAACTCAACGGAACAAAAATTATTCCAGCCGCATTCGCGATGAGCGCGCAGTGCAATCGAGTTGCCGTCGAGGACGGCCACACCGAAGCGGTTTCAGTTCGGCTGAAAACGAAAGCCAAGCCGGAGGAAATCATTGCAGCATGGAACGGTTACCGTAGCGAGCCTCAGGAATTGAAGCTGCCAAGCGCACCTGAGCGGCCGGTGGTTTATCTGGAGGCCAATGACCGTCCGCAGCCGCGCTTCGATGTCGACATGGGAGCAGGCATGACCACAGCCGTAGGACGCCTGCGTTCCTGTGGCGTGCTGGATTGGAAGTTCACTGTGCTGTCGCACAACACCATCCGAGGCGCCGCCGGCGCGGCCGTGCTCAATGCCGAATTGCTCAAGGCCAAGGGTTATCTCGACCTGCAATGAAATCCGGGCCCCACTCCCGTAATCCCGCCAGGACGCTACGCCGATGATCGTGATGAAATTCGGCGGCACCTCGGTGGAAGATGCTCGGGCCATCGAGCGCGTGGCTGCAATTGTAAAAGGCCGCCTGTCGCAACAACCGCTGGTGGTGGTCAGCGCCATGGCCAAAGTGACCGACACGCTTCTCACGATGGCACGAGCGGCCGGTGCGGGAGAACGGAAAGCCGCCCTCAAACTTTGCCGCTCCCTTCAGGAACGCCACTACAATACAGCCAGCGAATTACTGGGCACAGCGCTGTTTACCGACTTCCACTCGGAACTTGGGAGCGACTTCGAGGGTCTCGATGAATTGCTGCGCGGCATCTCTGCCGTGGGCGAGCTGACGCCGCGGACCACCGATCACGTCGCCGCCTTCGGCGAGGTGCTTTCCAGCAAAATTGTGGCAGCCGCGTTTTCCGCCCAAGGCTTGAAGGGCACGCACGTGGATGCCCGAGACATCCTAGTCACGGATAGCAATTACACAGAAGCAGCGCCACAGCCGGAAGAAACCAACCAGCGGCTGCAAACCAAAGTAAAGCCGCTGCTCGATGCCGGGCAGGTTCCCGTGATGGGCGGGTTTATCGGAGCAAATCGCGCCGGGGTAACCACGACAATCGGACGAGGCGGCTCCGACTATTCCGCGGCGATCGTAGGCGCTGGTTTGGGCGCGGAACGAATTGAAATCTGGACCGACGTCGATGGAATTCTGACCACTGACCCGCGCATCTGTCCGGAGGCCCGCAGGATCAAGGTAATTAGCTTCGACGAAGCGGCCGAGTTGGCCTATTTTGGCGCGAAGGTGCTTCATCCGGCAACGGTGCTGCCCGCGATCCAGAAAAATATTCCGGTATACGTTCTGAATTCCCGGAACCCGTCGTGCGAGGGAACGAAGATTACAACGGGGGCGCCGCAGGGCAAGAACGTTTTCAAAGCCATTGCAGTGAAAAAACGCATCACCATCGTGGACGTGGCTGCTCCGCGAATGCTGCTCGCGCACGGCTTCCTGCGCGCGATTTTCGAGGCCTTCGACCGGCACAAGGTTGCGGTCGATGTCGTGTCAACCTCCGAGGTAAGCGTATCATTGACCGTTGATTCCAACTACGCGATTCCAGCGCTCGCCGCCGACCTTGCGAAACTGGCCGACGTAAAATATGAAGGCCGCAAGGCTATCGTCTGCCTCGTAGGCGAAAGTCTGCGGGATAAGCCAGGAGTGGCCGCACTGGTGTTTGGCAAGTTGGCAGACAAAAAAATTCGCATGATCTCGCAAGGCGCGTCGGAAATTAACTTGACCTTTGTGATCGAAGAAGATGAAGTACCCGCAGTGATCCAGCGGCTGCATAGTACGTTTTTTGCGGAGCTGGATCCGGAAGTATTCGCGTAAGGGCTTTCATCGCAGAGGACGCTGAGCAAGACCGCGCGGAGCGCGAAGAACTTGCAGGGATTCTCTGTTCCTC
This sequence comes from uncultured Acidobacteriota bacterium, assembly GCA_963717205.1. Lineage (GTDB taxonomy): Bacteria > Acidobacteriota > Terriglobia > Terriglobales > Acidobacteriaceae > Sulfotelmatobacter. The sequence goes on from CAVQVP010000009.1 coordinate 167,102, forward strand.
CGCGGCATTTCTCCGCGATCTTTCTCCGCGGTCTTTCTCCGTGACCCTGGCGTGGAGGTTCGAATGAATATACTGCTTCTCGGCCGCGGCAAGACAGGATCGTTGGTGGCGCAAGTGGCGCGCCAGCGCAAACACAATATTCGTGTCGTGAGCGCTATCGAGAACGCTGCCTGCGCTGCCCTCACAGCCGACAAGCTGGGCGACATCGATGTCGTGATCGATTTCACCGCTCCCTCCTGTATCGTCGGTCATATCGAGGCCTGCGTGGGCGCAGGCAAGAATATGGTAGTCGGCACTACCGGCTGGTACGCAGAACTGGACCGCATTCGAAAGTTAGTCGAAGGCCACGGCTCAGGATTTCTTTACGCGGCAAACTTCTCCGTGGGAGTGAATCTGTTTCTCGACGCCGCACGTGCCGCGGCCGCGGCTCTGCGTTACGAGTACTCCGGCCAAATCTTCGAGCGTCATCACGTTCAAAAAAAGGATGCACCCTCGGGAACAGCCATTGCCCTGCAGCGTGCAATCCGCGAAGCCAGCGGCAAAAGCAAAGATAACGATATCGAAATCACCTCTTTCCGCGAAGGCGATGTTGTGGGCATGCACGAGTTCGTGCTCGAATCCCCCGCCGACAGAATTTACCTCTGTCACGATGCAAAGTCTCGGCAGGGCTTCGCCGAGGGTGCCATGCGCGCTGCGGAATGGCTCGCCGGCAAAAAGGGATTCTACGATTTCCAGGAAGTTTGGCGGGAACTTTAGCGGGCACCGGTTCCACTACAACTATATTCGCGTTATCTTATTACCATGCAACTTCGTGGATGCGGCACCGCGCTGGTCACTCCTTTTCATCAGGATGGTTCGATCGATGACGCAGCCCTGCGCAATCTGGTCGCGTGGCAACTTGAATCCGGTATAGATTTTCTCGTCCCCTGCGGCACCACCGGCGAGACGCCCACTCTTAGCCACGACGAATGGCTGCACGTTATCGACACGACCATCGAAGTGGCGGCGGGGCGGGTCCCTATCGTAGCTGGCGCGACTTCGAACTCCACGCATGATGCCGTAGAAAAAGGCAAGGAAGTCGCCGCGCGCCCCGGGGTTGACGCGATTCTCACGGCGTCACCTTACTACAACAAGCCAACGCAGGAAGGCCAATATCGGCATTTCAAAGCGATCGCGGAGGCCGTCGGCGACAAACCGGTAATTCTCTACAACGTGCCCGGCCGCACCGCAGCGAATATCGAACCGGGAACACTTGCGAGGTTAGCCGAGATTTCGAACATTGTGGGCGTCAAGGAAGCCAGTGGCAATATGACGCAGGTCGCCGAGATCATTAACGCGGTGCCTGAAACGTTTCTGGTCTTCTCCGGAGACGACGCGGTCACCTTGCCAGTGATCGCCTTGGGCGGAATGGGCGTCGTTTCAGTGGCGTCGAACGAGATTCCCCGCGAGATGGCGACCATGACGCGGGCCGCGCTCGACAATGACTGGAACACAGCACGCAGCATTCATCGCAAGTATCTCGCCTTGATGCAGGCGAACTTCATCGAATCCAGCCCGCTCCCGGTGAAGGCGGTACTGACGATGATGGGCAAGATCGAGGAGAATTACCGCTTGCCATTGCTTCCGATGCGCCGCGACACTCGATCGAAGCTGCAGAAAGTTGCTATGGAAGCTGGGCTCATCGCGGGTCCGGCACCGTCCGCTCCGCAACCTGCGGAATTCTACATTTATGAAAACTGGCTCGCCGGTCCACACAAGATTGTGTTGCACCGCGGATCATGCGGACAATGTAACCAAGGCAAAGGCCGGCCTGCGGGCCACGACGCCAACCACGCGCGCTGGCACGGACCATATTCGACGTTGACCGAAGGCCGCGAGATCGCGCAGGGTATGACGGGCATTCTGATTCGGGGTGAGTGTAAGTGCGTGTAGCAAATCGGACCTCGGACGTCAGACCTCGGCCAAATTCGTGGCCGCCTGGAATGAAGCCCTGAAGCTCTGAGTGCCAAGGTCCGGCGTCTGAGGTCCGAAGTCATACATGCAATCCCTAAAATCTTCCATCGAACGCCTGGCCGCGCTGGGCGAAGTCGAACACAATCCCGAGGCTCGTGCGGCGTTTCTAGAATTCCGTGACGCACTAACTCAGGGTAAGATTCGCGCCGCGGAGAAAATCGACGGCCGCTGGGTGGTGAACACATGGGTCAAGCATGGCATTCTCCTTGGATTTCGGCTCGGCGAATTGGCAGAGACGGGCTGCGCAGCGCTGACTTTCGTGGATAAAGACACTTTTCCTGCGCGCCGGTTTTCCTTAGCCGACCGCGTGCGCGTCGTTCCCGGTGGCTCGTCAGTGCGACTGGGAGCGTATGTTGCGCCGTCAGTCATTTGCATGCCACCCATGTTCATCAACGTGGGAGCATATGTCGACGAAGGGACGATGGTCGACTCTCACGCTCTGGTAGGCTCGTGTGCGCAGGTTGGCAAGCGCGTCCATATCAGCGCGGCGGCGCAGATCGGCGGCGTGCTCGAACCGGTAAACGCCGCTCCCGTGATCGTTGAGGACGACGTACTGGTTGGCGGCAACTGCGGAATCTATGAGGGCACGCTGGTGCGAGCGCGCGCCGTATTGGGCGCAGGAACAATTTTGACACGATCGACGCCGCTTTACGATCTGGTGCGGGACGAAGTTTACCGCGCTACGAAAGAGACACCACTCGAAGTTCCAGAAGGCGCTGTGGTTGTGCCCGGATCGCGCGCCGTGAAGAAGGGCGCGGCGGCTAAGTTAAGCGTCTCGTTATACACTCCGGTAATCGTGAAGTACCGCGACGAAAAAACGGACCGGGGAATCGAACTGGAAGATTGGTTGCGATAGTATCATTGCATTCCCCACACAGGCTCAGAACAGTAAGGTCCATGGCCGTGCATCCTTGCCTGCGGCAATCATCTTCCGCAGCCTGTACACGCTTCGTCCACAAGAAATCCTTCCCGTCATGACGAGACCCACTAGCCGGCACTCACGCAAAGGTAACCATTTTCAACAGCCACCGACAATTCTTCAAAGCTTTGGACCGCGGCATCCGCTTCTCCCAGTTTTTCCTTCTCGAATGTGCTAGCGAATCCTACGACTTTCATCCCGCCGGCGTGTGCCGAGCGAATCCCAGCGGGTGCGTCTTCAATCACCAAACACTCCTGTGCCTTCATGCCCAGCAACTTCGCGGCTCTCAAATACGGCTCGGGATGGGGCTTTCCGTTGGCGACATCTTCTGCTGTAACCAGAACCTTGGGGACTTGCAGTCCGCCGAGGCGCAGCCGTGCGGTGGCCAGGTCGCGCGTTCCCGACGTGACCACACCCCAGCGGCCGTCGGGGATCGTATTCACCAGGTCGATGGCGCCGGGCATCACAGCAACATCCACCCGGTCGTCTGCCTCGCGACTTTCCAGTTTACGCAATTCCGCTTCCGCATCGAGGTGGGGGGCTACGGCACGAATCACTTCGATGGCGCGGACGCCGTGGGCGATGGCGATTACCTTCTCCTCGTCAATTCCCTGCTCGCGCGCCCAGGCGCGCCACTGGCGGTCCACGGAGCGAGTGGAGTCAATCAACACTCCGTCTAGATCGAAGAGAATTGCCGAACACCGGAAAATGGTCATACTTTTTTTTATCATAGGCAGAGTCATCGCGACCTTGAGCGCCTCGAAATGTGCAGCACGCGTGGGGAGAAATTAAGAAAGCCGTTGAATAGCGCTAGGGGTTCGAAGGTGGAAGAATCAGCGTTGGTGTCGCCATCAACATTGATTGCTCGGATTGCTGGCGTATTTGCAAATGCTTCTGACGGAAGTGGTTCTTAGCGCGCTCGCCCCAAGCGCGCACGAACCAATAATTCAAACCAGCGCCAATGGCAGAACTGACCAGGGGAATCATGCGTCCCGCCCACTTTTCAACCACTTCCGCGCTGGCTCTCGCAGCGATGCGCTGGATTACTCGCGGGACAAACTTATTAACTATTTCTTTTTCCATCAGCTCGCGACTGATGTCGACTCCGGCCGCGCTCGCGGCTGCAATCCAGAGTTCAGCGATTTCTGTGTCGGTATTGAATTGAAAACCATAAACCAGGCTGAGCTTTTGGATGGTGCGCATCGTAATCGCGGAGAGAATGCCGAGATCGGGCAAGATCGTGATCAATCCGCCCATGCCGAAGCCCGCTCCCTCGACCGCCGCAAGTTTCATACCGCTGCGAACGATGTCATCCGCAACCACGTCGAGTTCGCCCATCTCCAGCGAATAGGTACCGTGGTAGCCGCTGATTGGCAACCGGTATGCGGTCCGCAGTTGCAGCAGAAATTTCTCCGGGTCAACTCGCACCGTCGAGTAAGCGCTGGTCAGTCCCCTCGTCAGAGATTTTTCTACGCGCGCGCGAAGCCACGATTTGGTTTGAGCGGCAGCCATTTATTTACATTAATCCCGCGGCTCACAGAAAGCTATCGGGGACGCTTCGTACCCCGCGCTCGGTGCAGCGCGAAACAAAGTCTGTGCTAGCATCAAGGTTTACCCAATGCCAACTGGAAAGCTGCAAGTCATCCCTCTCGGGGGCCTCGGCGAGTTCGGTATGAACTGCATGGCCGTTCGCTGGGGAGACGACATTATTGTGATCGACGCGGGCCTCATGTTTCCCGAGGCTGAATTGCTGGGTGTTGATATTGTTGTACCCGATATTTCTTACCTCGTCGAAAATCGCGAGCGGGTTCGCGGCATCATTCTCACTCACGGCCACGAGGATCACATCGGCGCGCTGCCTTGGATTCTCTCAGAGCTGAATGTGCCGGTGTGGGGAACGGAATTCACGCTGGCGTACGTGGATGACAAGCTCGACGAGCACGGCTTGCTCGACGACGCTGACCTGCGCGAGATTCGCGCCGGTGAGCGCTTTAAGGTCGGCGCGTTCACGATTCATCCCATTCGCGTGACCCACAGTCTCGTGGATTGCGTCGCGCTGGCGATTCACACTCCGCTCGGTGTGATTGTTCATACTGGCGATTTCAAGGTCGATCCCACGCCGACCGACAACCATCTTTTCGATTTGCACGCCTTCGCCGAATATGGCAAACAGGGCGTTCTCGCGCTGTTTCAGGATTCGACCAACGTCGAGCGCAAGGGTTACACGCCGAGTGAGCGCGCGGTGCGCCGGAAGTTCGACGAAGTCTTCGCGCACACGCAGCGGCGATTATTCATTTCGTGTTTCTCTTCTTCCATTCATCGCATCCGGCTGGCGGTGGAGCTCGCCCACCAGCACGGACGCAAAGTGGCGTTCATCGGCCGCTCGATGAACAACTCCGCAGAAATCGCCGAAGATCTTGGCTATCTCGAGATTCCCGATGGGCTCGTGATCAATCCCGGCGAGATGAAGAATTTTCCGCCGGAGAAAATCTGCGTGATGATCAGCGGAACTCAGGGCGAGCCGATGTCGGCGCTGTCTCGTGCGGCGGTGGACAACCACAAGCACGCCAAAATCGAGAAGGGTGACACGGTCGTGCTCTCGTCGCGCATCATCCCCGGCAATGAGAAGACGATTTACCGCATGATCGATCACTTGTTTCGACGCGAGGCATATGTGATCTACGAGGACGGAACGTCGCCTCCCATCCACGTCAGCGGTCACGGCAGCCAGGAAGAATTGAAACTCATCATCAACCTGGTGAAACCGAAGTATTTCATTCCGATCCACGGCGAGTACCGCCAACTGAAGCTGCACGCCGAAATGGCCGGCGCAATGCACAGTTCGGTTGGCAAAGTAATTCTGATCGAGAGTGGCGACATTCTCGAACTCGATGAACTCAGCGCGCGCAAAACCGGGCGCGTGAATGTTGGCCGCGTCTGCATCGATTCCGGCTCGCGCACGGACGTAGTTGAGGATTTGATTATTAAAGACCGGCGGCACTTGAGCGAAGATGGCATCGTGTTGCCGATCATCGCCATCAACAAGCTTTCCGGTCGCGTGGAAACAACGCCCGAGATCGTGACGCGCGGCTTTAATCCTGGCGAAGATGGTTTGATGGACGGAGCGCGGCGCATCGTCGAAGATACCCTGGCGCACTCCAGCGAAGAAGAAAAAGCTGACTACGGTGTGATCAAAGAAAAAATCCGCGCGGATTTGAAGCGTTATATTTCCAAGCAGACGCAGAAGCGGCCGCTGATTATGCCGGTGATTCTTGAGATCTAACGCGATCCGCTGATGGTAACTCTCAATGACATTCGCATGGCCGAATCTCGGATCCGAGGCATAACCACCCGCACCCGCCTGATCGAGTTCACTCATCCAGAATCGGACACACACCGCCTGTTCCTCAAGCCCGAAAACCAGCAGCCCATCGGCGCCTTCAAGCTACGCGGAGCTTACAACAAGATTGCTTCGCTGTCGGAACAAGTCCGCAAGCGCGGAGTAATCACCTACTCCAGCGGTAATCACGCGCAAGGAGTAGCCTATGCGGCGCGAGCACTGGGCGTGAAGGCCGTGATCGTCATGCCGGAGAACGCTCCGGCCATCAAGCGCGAGGCTACGGCGGCGCTCGGAGCGCAGATTGTCTTCGTGGGTCCGGGCAGCACGGAACGTCAAGCCAAGGCTGAAGAGCTGGCAGCACAGTATGGATATGTAGTCGTGCCTCCCTACAACGACGAGCAGATCATCGCCGGCCAGGGCACGATTGGATTGGAAATTCTGGAAGACCTGCCCGAGGTAGAAACCGTGCTTGCGCCGGTCGGCGGAGGAGGGCTCATCAGCGGCGTAGCGACTGCAATGAAGTTGAGCAAGTCTTCGATCAAGATCATCGGCGTAGAGCCGGGGCTGGCAGCCGATGCGCAAGCCAGTCTCCGCGCAGGAAAGATCGTTCAGTTCCCTGCCAGCGAAGTTTCGAGAACAATTGCCGACGGACTGCGCACGCAAAGCATCGGCGCCATCAACTTCGAGCATATTCGCCGTTACGTCGACGACATCGTTACCGTGACTGAAGATGAGATTCGTGAAGCTGTGAAGTTGTTATCGGCAAATTCCAACACAGTCGCCGAGCCCAGCGGAGCGGTCGCCGTGGCAGGATTTCTGTTCCATCGCGACCAGCTTCCGCAGACGAAGGTAAACGTCGCCATCATCAGCGGAGGCAACATTGATCCCAAAGTGTTGGAAGAACTACGCCAGCAGTAGCCGCACCAGGACTAGCCGCACTTGTTTGAACCACCCGCCTTGGCCCAACGCACGATCGCTACGACAGACCAGACCGCCTCGACCAATCCGAAGGGCCAAGCGCCCTGCAGAAAACCATACGCCGAGCCGAGCGCGCACGCTCCGGCAAAGGCCAGGATGAACCACCGGCTGCGCGCTTCCAGGGCGTAGCACACGAGCATCGCCGTAACCGCAAACATGCCGAAGATCGATAAGGGCGTCATCGCATGGCGCAAGCGATCAGCAATCCTACCAGTTGAGCACGCAAAACTGCTTCGCTAACATGATTGTGGATTAATCTATAGTCATGAAACTAGGATTTACCCGTGCTGCCCTACGGAATATTGCCGAAATTACGATCGTTGCAACCGCCCTAGCGCTCGTCCCGTTCGCTTCAGCCGATGCCCTGCGAGGAACTTTGGTGAGCGAAGAAGCCATCCGCATCTCGCCCAGCACAGAGGCCGCCAAACTGGTGGAGGTAGGACGCGGGCGCGAATTGATCATCATTGAGAACGGCCGCGATTGGATTCACGTGCAGGCGATTCTGACTCAGCCCAGTCACGAAGAAGGCGCCACCGAGGAAGAAGAGGAAGGCAAAACAGTTACCGGCTGGGTTCCCGCTAGAGCAGTAGTGATGGCAACTACTCAGGACGGTGACCGAATTATCTTTGGCGAAGCCGCGGATTCGGAAGATCAGGCCAGCCGTCGCCGGGGCCGGCGCGATGCTGCGCAGGATGCCTTGCAACTCTATTATCGCGTCTATGACTTGATGCCCACTTCGCCCCTCGCTCCCGAAGCGCTTTATCGCGCGGCCGATATCCGCTGGCAAGTCGATCGCGCCGACGTTATGTCGAGGGCTTCCGCGCACGCACGCGAAAACTACATGCGCGCCCAAATGAGAGAAGAGTGGATGAGGCTGGTGATCAAAAAATATCCCGGCACGAAGTGGTCGGACCTGGCGAGTTTTCGTTTGATTGAAAACAAGCTTTGCGGCGAGTGGGAAGGCTTGGCGAAGTGTCCGGACAAAGAGGCCGATTTGTACGAGAATTATGCCAAGGAACACCCGCAGTCTCCTGCGGCCGCTGAAGCTTTGTATGACGCCGCCTGGAGGCGCGCGGCGCTGATCGAGATTTATAAGACCGAGCCCAATCAGAAAAAGTCTGCCGAATCGAAGGACCGTGCCATAGCGTTGGCGCAGAAAATTATCAGCCAATACTTGCAGAGCGATTGGGCCTTGCGTGCGCAGCGGCTGATCTTCTACATTCAGCAGGGCATCCCAACCTACGGAAATACGGCGGACTAAACTTGCCCATCTATCAAGCTGTTGTTCTTGCCATCATTCAGGGACTGGCGGAGTTCATCCCGGTCTCGAGTTCGGGACATCTCATCATCGTGCGGCGGCTGCTCGGCTGGAACGAATTGTCGCCCGCGCATGAACTTACCTTTGACGTGGCGTTGCATTTCGGAACCCTGCTCTCCGTCCTCATTTACTTCCGCAGAACCTGGTTCCAGATTGTTCGGGCGGCATTTGGCGGAAAGGTAGTGCGCTTTTCTGAAGCTGGTGGCTCGGATGTGAACCTATCCGCGGACGAGCAACGGGAAGAGCGTTTACTCCTTTGGTTCCTGGCAATCGCTACCATTCCAGGAGCGATCGCCGGCAAGCTGCTCGAAAGCTCCGCCGAGGATTATTTTCGCGAACACATCTTTTTGATAGCCGGGGCGCTGATTCTGGTCGGACTATTGATGTGGCTGGGCGAAAAAGTAAGCCGTGAGGACAAGCCTCTGACCCGCATCTCGCTGGTCGATGCTCTGCTGGTGGGCTGCGCCCAGGCGGCGGCGTTGATGCCCGGTGTTTCGCGGTCGGGGTCCACTATTACTGCCGGCCTGTTTCGCAACATGACCCGGGAGGCGGCCGTGCGTTTCAGCTTTTTGCTTTCGACGCCAATCATTGCGGGCGCCGCATTGTTGAAGGCGCACGAACTCCGCAAAGAGGGTCTGCCGCCGGGAATGCACGCCCCGTTTATTGTTGGCATTTTAGTTTCAGCGATTGTGGGCTATGGAGCGATTGCGTGGCTGATCCGATACCTTCAATCTCACAGTCTGAAGATTTTCGTTGTGTACCGCGTAGTTTTTGGGATAATCGTTATCGCTCTGGCGTACATCTGGCACCTGCAGTAGGGATCGGCTCTCGACGGCCTCCGTCTAGCCAGCAGCGGTCCTGACGACGGGGTAGTGCGCCATCATGAATCTTCTTCATAAGATTTTCATCCCGACCAGTAACCGGCGGCTCAATGAGCTGATCGGTTTTCTGTGTTGCACCTTCGCGCTCCTCCTCTTCCTCGCCCTAGCTTCGTACTCGCCGCTCGATCCTTCGCTGAACAGTGCCTCCGTCCTGACGGGGACTCACGTGGCACGCAACTGGATCGGCATGGTGGGAGCGCTCATCTCCGACGTGACGCTGCAGTTCTTCGGAATCGGGGCATTTCTGCTGCCGGTATTTTTCGCTGTGATGGGGATTCGCTGGTTTGCTTCGCGGAAGGTTCAGTCCCCGGTGGCGAAAAGTCTGGGAGGACTCTGGCTGATAGTTTTCGTTCCTGCCCTGCTGGCACTGCTGCCGGGCAATTTGCGATGGCTCAACGTAATCCCTATTGAAGGTCTGGTGGGGAGGATTGTCGGCGATGTTCTGATCCATTACCTGAATCTTGCGGGTGCATACATTGTTTGCGCTAGTGTGCTGGCGGTAGCGCTGTATCTCTCGACGGCTTTTTCGTTTTCGTCGATCCAGCTGTGGGCACCGACACGCTTTGCTTTTATAACCGCTCTGTGGAACCGGTATCAGGATTGGCGGGAAGAACGGATCAAGCGACACCAGCAGAAGGAACTGGAGAAGCGGCGCATTTCGAAGCCAACCGTGAAGACGCAGTTAATTCCCTCGCGGCAGAGCGCAGTGCCCGAACCCGCAGTGCAAGCGCGCATGGTGCCGGAACCCCGCAGAACCGGTATTGAACGGACGCTTGGGCCCGAGGTCGCGGAGGAGGTTCCGACAGCGACGGGCGGAATTCTGGGGGAGTCTTTGTCTCAAGCAGCGGCTGATCCAGAAGTGACGCAGCGAGCCGACAGCGATCACAAAGCAAAGACAACGATGCCCAAGATCGCGGGCGGTTACAAGTTGCCGTCGAGCAGCCTGCTGCAGCGTCCTGACGAACGGCAGGTTGTAGATGCCGACGAACTGAAAGTACTCGCGCAGGTGCTCACGGAAAAGTATGCAGAGTTCGAAGTGCACGGGCAGATCACGCAAATTAATCCCGGACCCGTGGTCACTACTTTCGAGTTCAAGCCTGACGCCGGAATCAAATACAGCCGCATCACCAACCTGACCGATGATCTGTGTCTCGCGTTGAAGGCCGAGAGCATTCTGATCGAGCGCATGGCCGGAAAATCCACTGTTGGAATTCAGGTGCCGAATCGCGAGCGCGAAATTATCTGGTTGCGGGAGAACATCGAGTCGCAGGAATTCATGGGCCAGAAGTCGAAGCTGACGATGGCCCTCGGCAAAGACATCAACGGACGCATCGTAGTCGCCGACCTGGCGGGCATGCCGCATTTGCTGATTGCTGGTTCGACCGGTGCGGGCAAGAGCGTGGCTATCAACGCTTTCATCATGTCGATCCTGTACAAGGCTACGCCGGAGCAGGTACGGCTGATCCTTGTGGATCCGAAGCGTCTGGAGTTGGGTAATTACGAAGGTGTGCCGCATCTCTACACTCCGATTATTACGGAGCCGAAGCTGGCGGCGAACGCGCTGCGCAACGCTGTGCGCGAGATGGAACGGCGGCTCAAGCTGCTGGCTGCGAAGGGCGTCCGCAATATCGATCAGTACAATCGCCTCTTCGATAGCGGCACACCGAGCCTTTTTGAGGAAGATTCCGACGACAAGCCGATTCCCTACATCGTGATCATCATCGACGAATTGGCCGATCTGATGATGCTCGATTCCAGCAACGTCGAAGAGTCGATCACAAGGCTGGCGCAGATGGCGCGCGCAGTGGGCATTCACCTGGTCCTGGCAACGCAGCGTCCGTCGGTCGACGTGATTACGGGATTGATCAAGGCAAACTTTCCCGCGCGAATTTCGTTCCGCGTCGCGACCAAAGTGGATTCGCGAACTATTCTCGATGCCAATGGAGCGGAAGCACTCTTGGGCAAGGGCGATATGCTCTACCTGCCTTCGGGATCGGCGCGGGTGCACCGCCTGCATGCGCCTCTGGTCACGGAAAAAGAAATTGCGGCAGTCGTCGAATTCTGGAAGGCGCAGGGCTCGGCGGAATATCAGCAGCAGTTCCTCGAAGCACCGAAAGATGAGCGCGAGGCCGCGAGCGGTGTAAGCGGCGGCGAGAGTTCAGAAGACAGCGACGGCGAAGATGATCCTCTTTATCAAGATGCGGTAAAGCTGGTGGTGGAGTTTGGAAAAGCTTCCACTTCGCTGCTGCAGCGCCGCCTGCGCATTGGCTACGGTCGCGCGGCCCATCTCATCGATCTGATGGAGCAGGACGGAATTGTGGGCGCCGCGGATGGACCGAAGCCGCGGGAAGTGTTGAAGCGTCCCGACTGGATTTCCGAGATTGAAGAAACAATGCGGTAGCCAAACCCCCTCTGCACCATCCCACTGCTACTGAGGCGCTGGCGACCCAATCCCCCGGATCGCCAGCACGCCGAGGGCAGCTACCGCAAGCAGCATGGCCGCCCAGAGAATCCCCTTATGCCGCTCTGACCATGGGCGCTCGTCGGAGCGTCCCGTGTATGCCGCGTTCACCGCTTCCGCGCCGAGCGTCGCCTCGGCGGCGGCAGCATCCTTACGAAAAAATCGGGCGTAGTCATAAACGGGCACGGGGAGTTTTTCGTCTCCGTAATAAAGTTTCAGTAATGATTTTCCCGAAGCGTCAAAATATACGCGGCGTTCGAGTGCCACCGGTTGCACGGCCAGAATCGTGAGTGGAGGATTATCTCCGTTCTGCACCGTCACAGTCAGATGTCCCGAACCGGCGGCAGTATTGATTGATAGCTCTTCGGCGGTTACCAGGGTGCCGCCACGGTTCATGCGAACACGGCTGAGATCGCCGCTGGCCAGCTGCATGTTGGTTTTCGCATCCTCCACGCTCACAGAACGGTGAAAGTTCACCTCCCCGGGATCGATCTGAAACTGGATGCGGTTGAGCGGCACGTGGCTGGGCACAGCGCACATGAATACTGTCGCCCGTGGCTGCTGGCGCGGGCTGGAGCACTGACCGGCATTGGTCCAGGAAGCCTGCCACTCGCGCAGGTTGGAAATCGTCGCTCCTTTCACTTGCTGCGGGCGAACTCCGTGAGAAAGTTTGATGTGAAGATAGCGAAAGCTGGATGGTGGCAACTTCAATGTGAAGTTCGAGCCGAGATGTTCGCTACTGAAGTCATAGAGAGTTACGGGCGGCAACTCGGTGGAGGCTTGCCCCAGCTCGCTTCCTCCGGCAACGGAAGCGGTCGCAACGAAATCCTTGGCATCAAGTGCAAGCGAATGCGGTCGTACTCGGCAATGCCGTTCGCGTCGAGATCAAACTCGGCATGGCCCGCGACGCTGCCAAGATTGACCATCTTCGCTTCTGCCTCTTCCGAAGAGACACCAGCGCTCTGCTCGGCCATGAAGTACTGCACCGGAGAATTTCCGTCGTAGAGTCGAAGATCTCCGAGATCCGGTCGTGAGTGATTCCAGAGCGCGGTATCAATCGTAAAGAAGTTTTGCCGGTCGGCTTGTGCAATATGAACGTCTCGAACCATAGCGAAGTAAGGGATCGCCGCTTCGGGCGGCCCCGCGTCCACCAAGGCCAGTACCGTCAACATCAGATAGGCTGCGTACCTCATGCACCCTCGGCTGCCCTTTCCTTTTCTCTAGTACCCGGTGAAAGCTGCAGCCAATCGCGCTGGTAAACAAATGAAATTGCCAACAGCAACACGCCGAGCACGATAAAGCTGACGATGCGGTATCCCCGATCAAGCTGAGAAACGTCGTAGACAAATACTTTGACGATGGTCACCGCGATCAGCACCAGGGCCTGCCAGCGGACAAAAGCCGAGCGGCGGAAGAAACCGACTACCATGAGCATCGCCCCATACGCCATCCATAGCGCCGAATACGTGAAGTCACGTTCGATCTGTACTCGCCGCCACTCGACAACGTTGGCGCGATTCCACTGCCTGTACGCTCGTGGAACTTCGGCAAGCTGCCTGGCATAGTAGTCCGCAACTTCATAGCTCAATGCAATCAAGGCAAGGAAATTCAGGGCAATGATCGCGGCGGCGGCAACCGTACGCCCCGCTTCGTCAGTTCGGCGCGAGGCGTACCAGGCAACCGCGCCCAGCACAGCGACCGCAACTGTGTAGGTGGCCATGCGCATGTTGAAAATGAGCTGCGTCGTTCGAAAATTGTCGATCAACAAACGCGCCACTCCGAGCGCCAGCGCGGCGAGGGCAAACACGTTCAGCAGTTCAGACTCAACGCGACTGCCCACCCAGAGAAGGACGCCGGCCTCCACGAACCACCCAATCGTGATCCAGTGCGCATTGAGACGAATCGGAATCGCCACTGTAATAAAACCAAGGGCAACCGCGAGATGAAGATAGTGCAGGAGCTGCGTCGCACCGGGCGAACTCTTCCTGGTGTGGATCTGACGACTGAGAAAGATGTAAACGGCAGCCAGGGCGAGTGCGAACCAGGCCATATAGGATTGATCGACTTCTTCAATCATCGCGTAGGCCTGCAGAAAATAAACCACGGCATTCACAAAAGCTAAGAATGCTGGAACGAAGGCAAGCAGAGCAGCTTCGCCGTCCGGCTGAAGCGTGACCAGCGGTGCGATCGCAAAAATAGCGAAAAATAAGGTGGCAAACGTCAGGGTAAGATCGAGCTGATTGCGAGTGTAGAAGCTGGAATACCAGCCGACGTAAAGCAGCAGCGTACCCGCATAGCTCATGATGAGGAGCCGGCGCCAAGGCTTGAAGACAACCAGGAATAACGTACCCAGATCGAGCAGCGCGACGTAGGAAAACATTGCCATTTCCCGGTTCTGTCCAGTCGAGAGTAAAACCGGAGTGGCGAAACCTCCGGTAAGCGCGAGAGCCGCGAGCAGTTGCGCGTCCTGCGCCCATGCCATTGCCGCTGTGGCCGACGTCACTACCAGCATCATGACGAAAGCGACACCGCTTGGGATCAAGTTGTAGATTTGAAATGCAGCCCACAAAGAAAGATAGAGAGCGCCAATGCCAACCGCTTTCAGCGAATAAGAAAATGCTTGATAACCCTTGGCGCGAAAGCGCTCGCTCCAAACAACCACCGCGATGCCGGCGAGCAGGCCGATGGTCACACGTCCAGCAGGTCCAATCCAGTTGTTGTCGAAGGCGAACTTGAGGAAATAGGAGATCCCTATCAATACCGCCGCAATGCCGATACGGTTGAGCCAGTGTGAGCCAATCCGCGATTCGAGATCGGCCTCGGCCTTAGCGTTAATGGGTGGCTTGATGCGTGGCGGAATGCAGGGAGGTGAAGGGAGTGGCTGCGCCGGGCTTTCCGCAATAGCATAGGGCACGGAAACTCTCGGGGACGCAGGCTGATTGGGTATAGCGACGGATGCTTCTACACCGTGCTCCGGCTCCATACCGAGCTTGCGTTCCATTCGCGAAACACGGTTGGTGAGTTCTTCGAGAATCCGCCGGATCGCTGCGAGATCGTTTTGAGAAGTATCCATGATCAGAGCATGGAAGATCAGAGCATGGAATTATCCGCGAAAACGGACACCGGTGCACGTAATTTCTGCAGAGACACGGAGGGCTTATCGCGCCTTGGGTTTACGCCACGAGCGAAGATTCACGGCGTAGAGCCCAATGCAGAACACATTTGCGGGGATGAAGCCGAATTGCGCCGTGCGGAATCCGATCACGCACACCAGCGCACTATTGATTGCCGCCAGAATCCAGCCCTCCCAACAACGCTTCCCCAACAAGATGGTCGATAAAACTGTAAGAATGCAGGATATGTAATCAAGCCTGAACAGCACCGAAGCCTCCGAGACAATGTGAGTATGCATCAAGAGGGCGGAGCTTTCTGTGATCGTTGGTAGCAATAGGGGTAACGGAGGTAATCGTCCCACCGTGCATGCGACCTTCAGCTAGAATCTTGCGTACGTTTTTTCTCTTAAACAGCTTTTCTCGTAACTAGTTTTTTGCCAGGAGTTCCGCGATGAAAGTTCTTACCGAATATTTGAAATTTCATACCAAAACGCATCGGGCGTATGTGCACATTACGCCTCAGATCGAAGAAGCCGTTCGCAAGAGCGGAGTCAAAGAAGGGATGGCTCTGGTTTCCGCCATGCACATTACGGCGGGCGTCTACATAAACGATAACGAAAGTGGATTAATCGAGGATATCGATCAGTGGCTGGAGCATCTGGCTCCTTTTCGCAAGAATTACAAGCATCACGAAACCGGGGAAGACAACGGCGACTCCCACCTGAAGGCGCTGTTGATTCACCACGAGGTCGTAGTGCCGATCACAGCGGGCAAACTTGATTTGGGAACCTGGCAACGAATCTTCTACGCAGAATTCGATGGGCAGCGCGACAAGCGGGTGATTGTAAAAGTAATGGGAGAGTAGAAGCGGTTACTTGCTACATCCTTTACCCTCCCGTAAAAGTTGGTTGCCGAGTCTGTCACCGCCAGTCGGAAACCGCCAGCAGGCATACCGGATTCGCCACTCGCAACTCTTTTGGGGCGGCGTTCCGCCACTGACTTCGAGGTTCCAAGCTAATCGGGCGTGCGGCCCAGAAAGTCCTGATGACCCTCGAATATCTTGAGCAGGAGATTTCGAATGCGTTGTCTCGCGCTCACTGGTTTCGACTCGGGTTTCGACTCGACGATCTCTAGGGTCCGCTTCTCGACATGGAGTTTCACTTGAGGAACCGTGTTTGGGTTCGCCGCCATATGGCTCTCCTTCTTTTAGCCTGGAATGCCCGCTACTTTCATTCTGCTGCGAATGTTTTCTTGCCCGCACCGTAAGGTTGGCAATGATTCGAAACACTGGCTCAGCCGGAGATCGAGCCTTTGGTGATTCGAACCTCTTGTCGGAATAGTGCAGCGGCGAGGGATTTCGTTTCACTCGCTTCCGTACTTTGTTGGGTCTTTTTTAAGAATTTGGGAGAGCGCCTTGAGAATGCTTGTAGTATCCTGATGTGCCTGACGTCAATTCGTCGCGGAATGTTTCTGCGATATCGATCGGAAGAGGATTCGAAAAACAATAATGGAAAACGAAGCTCAGGAGTTGCGGGAGCAGGCGGAAAAAGCTCGAGAAGACCAATCGCTGGCTCCAGTGTCATTGACGATGGCCGTGCTGGCCGTGCTGGTCGCGGTCGTGTCGCTGCTGGGACACCGGGCGCACACCGAGGAAGTCGTGCTGCAGGCGAAGTCTTCCGATCAGTGGTCGTACTATCAGGCTAAGAACATCCGCGAGCATGAGGACACGCTATTCAGCGACATGGCCGCTTTAGTACCGAGCAATGATCCCGGAGCAACCTCGAAGGCTCGAGAAAAATATACTCAGGAAGCGGAGCGTTACAAACAGGACAAGGAAAAGATTCAAGAAGAGGCGCGTGGGCTGGAGCACGAGGTCGCCACCGAAAGAAAGCGCGCCGATCGCTACGATTTGGCAGAAGTGTTTCTGGAAATTGGGTTGGTCATTACCTCGATCACCCTGCTTTCAGGCCGAAGAATCTTCTGGCATCTCGGGATTATGTTCGGCGTGGTGGGATTGGTCGTGGCGGCTATCGGAGCAATGGTGCATTGAGTTCCGGCAACCCTCTGCCGCCTGAGGCAGAAAAGCTTTCATACAAAATAAACTCCCGCCGGATTTTTCGAACTCCGAAGTATCCAAAACAACGGGCGTAAGTTCTTCCTCGCGCAGTATCGCCTCCAAATGCGGTGTGAGATAAGGTGTGAGGTAGCGTCCATTCACGACGATGCCGTTGCCCATGAATTTGTGTGCTTCTTCGACAGTAAGTTCGTGTACGCGCTGCCAGAATCCGCGCAGCGTGGTTAGCGATTCCGGAGCATAGGCGCCCGGATAAATGAGCGCCGCCTCATTGTTCAGCGGACAGAAGCAAGTATCGAGGTGGTAGCAGAATGGATCAACCAGGCGAAGCGGCACAACCGGGATTCCCAACTTGGACATTGCCTCGCGAAATTTCTCGATGCCGCCGTACGTCGAGCGGAAGCCATAGCCAGCATAAATGCGGGACCAGTCCGGCTGCCAAAGCAGGTCTCCATGACCTTCAAGGTGGTCCGTACCGAGGTCCGCTTCAATCACCTTAAAGCCGTGCTGACGATACCAGTCAACATAAAAAGGAACCTCGCGCTGCCGTAAAGCGTGCACCATGCGGCTGGGCACGATGAACTTGCCCATTTGTTCGTGAAAACCGACAAAGGCTTGGTTGGCGGCGAAGACCATGTCTTCGAGTCCCGAAACGGGAGGGATCGTTTCCACTAGGCATCCGGCCTGCTCGAGAGCCGAGCGTAGAGCCTGCCATTGTCGCTCGGCCTTTGCGTGATCAATCGAGACGTGTTCCAACATGTAGGGATTCTTGCGGTCGGTAACGTCAAAAAACTCCGGGGGACACAATAAAACGTGTTTCGCCATCAGTGAAATGGTAACGGGGGCCGAGACTTCGGGCAAGGCGCACACGACGGAACTTCGTCGCACTGCCGACCCTTCGGCACCGAACTCGCTTACACCGGGGTCGGATTCAGAGATTGGAGGCCTTAAACCTCGTCTGGTATCTCACGTGCACATGATTTAGTTTCTGACCGCTCTCTCGAAGCTCCAACACATCTCACTGTTGCAAGCTCGAACTGGAAGGGCAGTCAATGGAGGGCACGATGCTCAGCCACTGTGCGAATTCGCGATGCTCGAAACCATTTCTTCGGTTAGGTGAGGGCAAGTTGTTCCTTGTGGAAGTAGAGGGTACAGCCAGGCCGGGAGAGCCGACGGTTCCATTCCCTCCTTATGCAAGGCGCCCACCTCGGCGCGTAGAGCGGTATTGGCTGTGCCCCCGGTGTGCGGACAGTTCGACGTTGGTTTACGACCGTCACCAGGGAATAGCGCTTGTGCCGCGGCCAAACGCCCCGGGGAGCACGAGCGTAGCCGTGGAGGCTTCTGCCGAAATGCCTGGCGCTCTACCACTCCCGGAGAGGGGGCTGGTCGCTAGTGCCGGCCTGCACGCGATCTCGCGAGAGGACGGTGTGGCTTAACGGCGGTGGGATTTATCCCTTCCGCCCTATAGCCATAATGTGGGAACTGGCACCGATCAGAGTAGGCTCGTGTTCGACCTTGCGCAGCGTGGCGAGCAGCCGCTCCCGCTGCTCGGGACGCTTCCAGAGACCCTCGAAGTCACGCGCCAGCCAGCCTGGACCTTCAATGGCGACAAGTTCGACCGATTCGAAGCCTGCTTCGGTCACTTCGGCAGCGAGTTCGTCGGGGAGGTAAAAAAACGCGTCGGTAAAGTAGGCGAGGTTGCTCGTCGGATTGCGATGCTGTCCCTCGGAAAGATCCCGGTCAAGGATGGCCGCAAATTCTGGCTGGTCGAAAAACCCGTGGGAGAGCGAATCGAGCAGCGAAGCAAAGCGGCTGATGCCTGCTGCCCACACCAATCCCCCGGATCGAAGTACTCGATAGGCTTCTTGCAAGGCGCGGGTGCGGTCCCGGCTTTGCGTTAGATGATAAAGCGGACCGAGCAACAAGACCGCATCAGCCGTCTGATCGGCATGCTCAACGCGCCGCGCATCTCCAACTGCGGCCGACGCTAACGGATGCTGCCCCTGCTGCGCAGACGCAGCAAGAGCTTGTTCAATGTGACGTGGCACACCATCGACCAGGTGCACCTGATACCCTCGCGAGGCCAGCCACAGAGAATAGGCGCCCGCTCCGCCGCCGATATCGAGCACCGTGGCGGGGGATGGGTGAATGTGGCGCAGGATCAGTTCCCGGGTGCGCGCCTGCTCCAGCTGAAACCATCCCGTGCTAAGGCGCGAGGCTTCGTCGGCCTCGGTGTAATAGCGGGTGATTTCGTCGCAAGAGTTGTCGATCATCCTGACTTTATGCTCCGATAAATTTTAAGGCTGAAGCCTTCATTAAGCACTGCTGACTCTGCGTTGCGGGGCGCGATATCCCATCCCCATGGAGATGTGCCGAGCCGCGTCCTTGAGGGCTTCAAGGATGCGTGGCATGGTTTGCGCACTGACTTGTTGCGTCGTGCCACTCAGGCCCAGGCTAGCCAGGACCGAGTCGTGCTCATCGAAAATCGGGGCGCCAACGCAGCGCGCGCCAAGATTGTTTTCTTCATCGTCAACGGCGTAGCCCTGGGCCCGCACCTTCTCCAGGTCCTTGAGAAGGCGCGGCATAGTGGTGATGGTTTTGGGGGTCCGCTTTTCCATCCCGTTCTTGTGCACAATTTCCTCCAGCTGCTCTTGAGGAATGTGAGCGACAATCGCCTTGCCGACACTGGTGGCGTGAACGCGCATGCGGCGTCCCACCCAGGTGTCCATGCGGATAAAGCCCTCCGGCTCAACCTTTTCGATATACACGGCGTCAGGGCCATCCAGAACAGCCAAGTGGCACGTGAGACCGGTTTGTTGCGTAAGGCGTCGCATGATCGGAAGAGCTACTCCGCGAACATCCAGTCCGCCTAAAGCGCCCCGGCTTAGGCTTAAAATTTTCAGGCCCACGCGGTACTTTCCCGACTCTGCGTCGCGCGCCAGATAGCCCTGATTTTCCAAGGTACGAAGAATGTAGCTGGCTGAGCTCTTTGGAATGTTCAGTTTACGGCTGATCTCGGCATTGCTGAGGCCGTCGGATGCGTGGGCCACAATTTCCAGCATGGTCAGAGCGCGTTCCACGGCAGCAGAAGGCGATTCGGAGGACGCTTTTGTCATAGTAGTCACAAACCTGTAGTCGGACAATAAAATGAATGTATGTTCACTATACTGAACAACGAGCTTGACCAGCAACAGATAAATCGCTACGCTTCGCCAGTATAGTGAATACATGTTCACTATATTGAACAAATAAGGTGAGCCGCCAAGGAGAACAAAAGAGCCAATGCCAGCCAAAGAAAATGGATCCAAAAACGCGAACCAACAACACACCCCATTTATGAGCGCAGAAGAAAAGACCGCACAGTACGCGCTGGCGCAGGATTGCCTGGCTCACGAGTGGAAAAACAATCCGCGATGGAGGGGAGTTGAGCGTCCTTATACCGCGGAGGATGTGCTGCGGCTGCGCGGATCAATTCACATTGAGCACACCCTGGCGCGTCTTGGCGCGGAGAGATTGTGGGAACTGTTGCAGACCGAGCCTTACGTGAACGCCCTCGGCGCAGTCACGGGCAACCAGGCCGTACAGCAGGTGCAGGCAGGACTGAAGGCAATTTATGTGAGTGGATGGCAGGTTGCTGCGGACGCCAACAATGCGGGACAAATGTATCCCGACCAAAGCCTATATCCTGCGGACAGCGTTCCCAACCTTTGCCGCCGCATCAATAGCGCTTTGCAGCGCGCCGACCAGGTGCATCATGCGGAAGGAAAAGTTGCTCCCTCTCAGACTTGGTTTGCCCCTCTGGTAGCCGATGCGGAAGCCGGCTTTGGTGGAACGCTGAATGCCTTTGAACTCATGAAGGGGATGATCGAGGCGGGCGCGGCCTGCGTTCACTTCGAGGATCAGCTTTCCTCCGCGAAGAAGTGCGGACACCTGGGCGGCAAGGTGCTGGTTCCGACCAGCGAAGCCGTGCAGAAACTCGTAGCCGCACGACTCGCGGCCGATGTGATGGGCGTACCAACGCTCGTGATGGCCCGAACCGATGCGGACAGTGCGCATCTGCTGACCAGCGACATCGATGTCCGCGACCGCGAATTTTGCACTGGCGAACGGACCACTGAAGGTTTCTTCCGCATTCAAGGCGGCATCCAGTCGGCGATCGCTCGCGGCCTGGCCTATGCGCCTCACGCAGATTTGATCTGGTGCGAGACCTCGCATCCTGATCTCGAAGAGGCCCGCCAGTTCGCCGACGCCATTCATGCAAAGTATCCGGAGAAAATGTTGGCCTACAACTGCTCGCCCAGTTTCAACTGGCGGAAAAAGCTGGATGAGGAAACCATCGCCCGGTTCCAGCCGGAGCTGGCCCGCATGGGATACAAGTTCCAGTTTGTCACTCTTGCCGGCTTCCACGCTCTCAACCTCAGCATGTTTGAACTGGCGCGCGGTTACAAGCTCGCGGGCATGACTGCCTATTCTCGTCTGCAGGAAAAAGAGTTCAGCCGGGAAACGCAGTACGGCTATGGAGCGGTGAAGCATCAGCATTTTGTGGGAACGGGCTACTTCGATCAGGTGCAGCAGGTAATCAGTGGCGGATTAGCCTCGACCACCGCAATGGCCGGTTCAACCGAGACGGAGCAATTCGGTGGACTGAAACCGCTGCTCCATCCTAAACATGGTCCTGACGCCGCATGCCAGCCGATCCTCGGCGATTGCCCGCATGTGCCCGTGCAAATTGAACCTGGTCCGGAGGAGATGCTGCTCCCGTCCGGAGACTAGTAGCAGGTAGGACCGCGTCTCGACTCATCGCGCAGTCATTGCAGTGGGCGAATTCGGAAGACTCCACTTCCGGTTCGCCCACTCGCGTTAAGTGACCATGGCATGAGTGATCCCTCGAAGTTGCTCACCAACAGTTGATGACAAGCGTCCAACTCTTGGGCTAGCTTGAAGAAGGTGCAGCCCACTCGTTCTCAATCTGAAAATTAAGAATATCTGTCGTGTCCGCATAGACGATCGGAGAGGCTATGCAATTCATCGACGATGTCCGTTATGCCGTGAGGCAATTTGCTCATGCCCCCGGTTTCACAGCTACGGCGGTGTTGACGATAGCGTTAGGGATTGGCGCGACTACAGCGATCTTCACCCTGGTGCACGCCGTGTTGTTGAAGTCGTTGCCGGTAACCAAGCCCAGTGAACTGTATCGGATCGGCGACGTTGTGGATTGCTGTGTTATGTCGGGGCTGGAAGATGATTGGTCGCTCTTCTCGTATGAAAGGTACAAGACGTTCCGCGACGAGACGCGCGGTTTCACCGAATTGGCCGCCTTCCAGGCGGGCCGCAGTCTGATGGGCGTTCGGCGCGGGGGGAGCAACCAGCCCGCCGAGTCGCTTCGGACGCAGTACGTTTCGGGAAATTACTTTTCGATGTTTGGAATCAGCGCCTATGCGGGGCGGGTCTTCACCAAGGACGATGATCGCAAGGGGGCGGAGCCGGTCGTGATGATGAGTTATGCGGCCTGGCAGCAGAAATACGGCCATGATCCGTCAGTGATCGGAGCCACCTTCACGTTCAACGGGCTGCCTTTTACCGTGATCGGCGTTGCACCGCCGGGATTCTACGGGGACCGAATGGATAATGCGCCGGTTTTTTGGGTGCCGCTGAATGCCGAGCCGATGATCAATGGCCCGGGCAATCTCCTGCAGTTTCCGGAGTCGAATTGGCTTGACCTGATCGGCCGGCTCGCACCGGGGGCCGATCCGAAGAGGATTGAGGCGCAGATGCAGCTGGAACTCAAACAATTGCTGCTGAGGCCGGACGCCAAATTACAACCTGGTGAGCGGGATCTGGTGCCGAAGCAGACTTTGCATTTGTCTCCGGGCGGGGCGGGTGTGCAGACGATGCGCGACGAATATCAGTCAGGGCTGCACTTGCTCATGTGGATTTCCGGTTTCGTGTTGTTGATCGCCTGTTCCAACGTAGCAAACCTGATGCTAGTACGAGCCGCGAGCCGCCGCCAGCACACTTCCGTGCAAGCCGCTCTGGGCGCATCGAGGTCACGACAGATAGCGCAAGTGTTGACAGAAAGTACGGTTCTCGCGCTGCTCGGCGGCGTGGTGGGGGTTGGGTTTGCGTTTGAGTGCACACGTCTCATCCTGTACCTCGCATTTCAAGACAAGCCGGTTGCCCTCAGCGCCATGCCCTCTCTGCCCGTGTTGTGCTTCACCTTCGGAGTTTGCCTGTTGACGGGAATCCTGTTTGGGGTTGCACCCGCGTGGATGACAGCGCACGCCGATCCCGCCGACGCTTTGCGCGGAGCGCATCGTTCGACACCACATGCAGCCGGATGGACGCAAAAAGCGCTAGTCGTGGCCCAGGCGGCTCTGTCGTTGATTTTGCTGTGTGCCGCGGGATTGCTGACTGAAAGCTTGCTGAACATGCAGCATCAGAGTTTCGGGTTCGAGGTGGCAAATCGCTACATTCTGCATTTTGATCCGCAGATGGCCGGATACAAGGCCGAGCAACTGCCTGCGTTTTATCGGCAGCTGCATGAGAACCTGGCGGCGATTCCGGGTGTTGATCGAGTCAGTTTTTCCCTTTACGCCCCGATGGAGGGGGACAACTGGAGTGAAGAGGTTTACATCGAGGGGCAGGCCCCGGCTCCTGCAGGAAGCAATCAAAACGAGGCATCGTGGGTAAGAGTTAGCGACGGATATTTTGACAGCATCGGCACCAAGATTGTGAAGGGTCGCGGGATTACCGAACAAGATACGGCCACGACGCGGAACGTCGCCGTGGTCAACCAGACGTTCGCCAACAAGTTCTTTAAGAACGAAGACCCGATCGGGAAACATTTTGGAGATCTCGACCAGAAGTACGCGGGAAACTTCGAGATCGTCGGGGTAACAGAGGACACGCAATACAGAGGGCCGACCACAAAGATTCCGCCAACCTTCTTCCTAGCGGGAGCCCAGCGGGTCGCGTACGACGACGTGCGTTCTAAGGCTTTTGAAAACAGCTCTCACTACTTGAACGCGGCGGTATTGCTAACGCAGGGAAATGTGCCGGGATTGGAACCGCAGGTCAGGCGGGCTCTCGCCCAGGTGAGTCCTGACCTTGCGGTGATCGATTTTATGAGCTTCGCCGCTCAAGTGGACGGGAACTTCACGCAGAACGCTATGCTGGCGAAGCTGACGTCATTGTTTGGACTGCTGGCCCTGGTGCTAGCCTCAGTTGGAATTTATGGAGTGACCGCATACTCTGTGGAAAGGCGGACCAGCGAAATCGGCATTCGTATGGCTGTGGGTGCAGGCCGGTTGAATATTCTAAAGCTGGTCCTGCGCGGAGCGTTCGTGCAGATCGGAATCGGAATGGCGATCGGCATTCCCGCAACCATTCTCGCGGGATATGCGATGGCGGCTAAATTGTTTGGCGTGAAGCCCTACGCGCCGGATATCTTGCTGGTGACAACTATCGTGCTGAGCCTGGCAGCTTTGGCCGCGACGGTTCTGCCCGCCCGCAAGGCCGCTACCGTGGAGCCAATTCGCGCGCTGCGAACGGAGTGATTGGCTCGCTCACCGGACCGCCGGAGATCAAGGCTGATAGCCGTCGCTTCTCCACTGCCGGTAAAGGGTCAACTGCTGATCACTCCAGTAAGGTCCGCCCGGCGGCATGGATTGGTTTGCCAACGTATTTTCCACGCTCTGGGCATTGGCGTGGTCGTTGGCAGGATTCGACATATACGAATAGTCGTCCAGGGTAACTCCGAACTTCTTCATGTGATCGATATCAATTTGTCTAAACAACGGTCTGATGTCCTTCGCGAAGGAGACTGGCATCGTTTTGTCCTCGCCAATGGTATTGGATTTGGCTACGGGCAGCCCAAATCCGTTGCGCGCCAGACTACCACATTGGTATCTAGTCGTACGCATCCCCCCCAGAGACGGGTAGCGTCCTAATCCGATGTCTTTTGCATCCTTCGCGGCGTTTCGCGGCGACCTTCTTGGTGTAAGGTTTTAAATCGTCTGATCAATTTCAGCAAAGATCAACCGCTTGTAACCGCCAAGCACGCGAAGAAATGCCGCAAGCAAGAACCCCAAGGAAGAACCGAGGCAAGGGAGATTAGGACACAGCCGCGCAGACGCGGTCGCATCCTCGCCTTCAATGTCTCTGCTATAATCGAGGCGCCCCTGATGGTTTCGTTTCACATCTGTGCGGAAGTGGTGGAACTGGCAGACACACCATCTTGAGGGGGTGGCGCCGAAAGGCGTGGGGGTTCAAATCCCCCCTTCCGCACCAGCTCTTTTACTTTCAAATACTTAGCATTGGGTGATACTATGGGTGCTACTAAAAAGGAGCACCCTTGGCAAACCGCCAGTGTAACCTCACGAAGCGCATCAGACTGCAAGACAACTCCACTCGCTTTGCTCCAGTCCTGCTGAGCGACAACGGCCGCATCAAGCCTGACGTTGTGCTCGTCAACGGCAAACAGGAGCGACATCCCGAAGGCGCGTACTACATTGAATGGTACGAAGGCTCGAAGCGCATACGATTATCGGTGGGGAAAGTCGCCGCTGTAGCCAACGACCAGAGACTCCGCAAAGAAGCCGAACTGAATGCTGTCGCTCATGGCGCTGTCATCGTTCCGGACAAAGCTGCTGGACGATCATTGAAGGGATCGGTTGCTGAATATCTGGAAGAAGTGCAGCTGCGGTCGCAAATCAACAAGCCGCTTTCTCGCAATCGGCACAGCACGCACGGTGTCTATAGCGTCGCGCTCCGCTACTTTCTAGAGTCCTGCCACAAGCTCACGCTCGAAGAGATTGACCGCAAAGATTTACTGAAGTTCGCGACGTTTCTCAGCGCGGAAAAAGAGCAAAGCTCGCGCAGTGTCAACCACAAGCTTGGAATCGTCGTATCGTTCTTGAAGGCTTACGGCATTCGCGGACTTGTTGAAAAACGAGACTGGCCGAAGTTCACTGAGGCAGAGCCAGAGGTCTACGATGACGAAGAACTCAAGACGTTATTTGCGGCGTGCGATGCAGATGAGCGCTTGTGGTTCGAGTTCTTTCTCATGACGGGGATGCGCGAACAAGAGGTGGTGTTTACATATTGGCGCGACATCAAGTTTGCAGGGTGCACCGCGAGTGTCTCATACAAACCCGATCTCGGCTGGTCTCCAAAAGCCTACAAAGAACGTGAAATTCCCATCCCGGAAAAGCTCGTAGAGAAACTGAAGGCTCTGCAAAAAACGTCAGACCGCTCATGCAAGCTGATATTCCCTACCTCTGGCTGTAAGCCGAAGAGAGACTTTCTTGACTGCCTGAAAGCCGTCGCCAAGCGTGCCAAGCTAGACCCGGAAAACTTCTGGCTTCACAAGTTCAGAGCGACCTTCGCGACACGATGCCTCCATGCGGGAGTTGATCTACGGACAGTCCAGAATTGGCTCGGTCACTCTGACATCGAGAGCACTATGCGCTATCTGAAGCCATCGCGCAGCAAGCAATCTCGTTCGAAGGTGAATGAAATCTTCGCCGCAGAAAACGATTGATTTTCCCAGTGTCTCTGTAGTATTCTGTCTTTGCTGAGTCGTTCCACGACGTTTGGACGCGCTAGCGTTCTCATATTCTTGACTCAGTTTCTCCCGCTCTTGCGGTCGGGTTGTGAACCCCGAAGATCCCAAACAAGCCCACTTGGGGTACTTCTGTGTCTAAATCTCTTGCTGATCGCATCGAGGCATTCGATCATGCCTTGACTGCTGACGAACTTGCGCCGCTGCTGTCCGTTTCCCGCCTGAGCATTTACAAGTACGCACGTCGAGGCTCGATTCCCTGTTTTCGCATCGGCGATTGCGTCCGTTTTGATCCTTCGAGCATTGCCAATTGGATCCGAACTGGTAAGAGCGCGCGATGACGCAATCCCTTCCAGCGCATCGCATCGGGAAGTATCTGCGCTTTCGTCGTTCGGAAATTCTAGCTTGGTTTGACAGCACTCTTGCGCCTGCAAAAAAGAAGACCCTTTCCACATGACGATAGAGGACAGGCAAGAGAAAGCGGAGAAGCTGTTCAAGGTCGCTAAGAAAGCCGGACGTGTCTCCGGCGAGAAAATGTTCGCGGCGCCACGAGACTGGCGTACGGTCTTGCATACAGTCGATGAACTTCCGGATGGCGACATCCAGTTCCTCATCGACAACGTGATGCCAGAGGGAACGACGTTCGTGGGTGCGCTATCAGGCGCAGGCAAGTCGTGGTTCTGTCTAAGCATGGCGAAAGCGCTGACGACAGGCAAGAGCTTTCTTGGCGTTCATTCTGTGAAGCAGCCAGTCAACGTCATCTATCTCTGTCCCGAGATGCAAGCGAAGTCCTTCAAGAAGCGATGCAAGAAGTTCGGCATCGGTGAGCGCTTCTGGTGCATGACTATCTCTGACGGCATGCCGCTAGCGCTCGACGACGAGGTGCTACAGAACGCAGTTGCTGAACTGAAGCCCGTCGTCTTCCTCGATACAACGTCGCGCTGGAACGGTGCGGAGGATGAGAACTCAGCAAGTCAGCATGCTGCCGGACTCGCGAAAGACGTTTTCGGATTGCAGTACATGGGCGCGCGCAGCGTTGTCTGCTTGCATCATCGACCGAAAGCTGCGGCGGACACTGAAGAAATGACACTGGAAAACGTGCTACGTGGCACTGGAGATTTCGGTGCGATAATCCCCCCTTCCGCACCAATTTAAACTATGTAGATTTAACGGGTTACCAGCCACTAGTGAACCCGTACAGTGATCGTACAATAGCCTCCCCAGGAATCGAGACTTTCGGAGGCACTTTCTTGCTGACTGTTTAAACCCGCCACTATCGCAGACCGACCAAAACTACACGTTTCCACTGCCCGATGTGGATCATGGGCACCATCGAAAGCACTGGCGCCTTCGTGCGCGTCAGCGCGCGGACGCGAGCCTAGGAGCGTGCGGAGAAAAAGGCCCGACAAATGGACGCAAACGCCGCCGATCCATCGCCGGCGCGAGTCACCGTGGAAGCCGCACTCGACGCATTCATCGCCAAGAAACAGGGGGAACGACTGTCGCGTAACCCATCTTGGCAAAAACGGGACGCCATTTCCACTAGTGCCTGGGACGGTTTCGGACGGCAATGAGCGAAACCTGCTCCAAGTCCGGGTAGTGTTCATCTTTGTCGGGGCTGCGGTCTGTTGGTGCGATCTGCTGGATAGTGGTTTGAGCAGGCGGTATGCCCCCGAAGTATCGCGCATACACTTCGTCAAACGTAGACATGTCCGCCAGATTATCTAGGTAGACATTCGTGGACACAACCTGAGAGAAATCCATATCGGCTTCTTCAAGATTGTCCATAAGGTTGCGCATTGTCTGACGGAGCTGGAGGGCTGTCGTAGAACTATAGACTCCGCCGTTCGGTCCGGGGATAAAGCCACTCTTTGCGGAACAATACAACGTATCGCCGGCAAACACGCAGGGGCTCGCCGTGGGGCTGGGTGGCATGTTCTTGGGACGCACAGCCCGCCGTTGTTTCAGGTCCCGGACCGCAACACCTGTGTATTCGATTTGTGCACCGTTCGGCAGGCTCGATACTTCGATTGTGGCCCGGGCAGGGGTATTGCCGAACTCGAACCGGCGCGCATAGTGCTCGTTCATCACTCGCATCGGGAACTGCGTGGTCAAATACGGGTTGACGAAAACCATGTTGCTTAGGTTCAGCCCAGCGGCTTCCACTACAGCTTTCATTCGGTCAAGCGCGAAGTCTACCTGAGCGGCAGGATCGTCTGAAGCTTTACCAGCACTCGGGGCGGTAGCAGGCAGCGCGGAAATAAACAATCGATCATGCGTGAGAATGCCTGGTGAAAAAGGCTCGTCCGATTTGTAGTTGGACGGATAGACGGCTCGCCTGTCCGAAAGATTGCGTACTGCGACTGCATTGATTTCGATTGGTGGATCGGGAAGCGCGGCAACGCCGAGCACAGCGCGCGCCGGCGGAATCTTCCCAAAGAACTCGCCGAAAGCACGGTTCATTTCCGCATCTTGGCTGATGTCGGTAAGATAAACGGTGGTGTAAACCACGTGATCCATCGTCAAGCCCGCGCTCTCGACAACCGACTTCAAGTTATTGAGGGCCTGCCGCGCCTGCGCCGTGAAAGTTGCCGGTAACGCACCATCCGCGCCGCGCGGCCCCTGGCCGGAAATATAGATGTAGTCTCCCGCATCCACGCTAGACGGGGCTGCGCGGTGAGCCTTGGGAGAGTCCCGGGGCGGCGGGGTTGCGCCTGCCTGTGCTTGTGCACCGACAGCGGACCACAGCAGCAATCCAACGAGGAATGATTTCATTCAAGCCTTCCGTCCGTATTTTGTAGTCGTGCAGTTTGCCATTGACCGCGGACGAAGAAGTCGAGCTTCGCTCGCCTGGACAGCCGGGGGCGGCTGTCCCCACATGCTAAGCGGCCCGGCTTCCCTTTTGTGCCGCTCCCAGGACGCTGCGCAATCTTTGTCCCACGATGACTTCCTCGCCGGGTTGAATGGTCATCGAAACCAGTTCGATGTGGTTGGCTTCCGGCCGCTCTTTGCTGGTCGGATTGGGCCGGCCTTCGCGAACGGCTTTTACCAGGCTGGGATTATCCGCACCCAGCACCTCGATGACCGGGTCGCCCGCACGCAGAGCCTGCACGCAATCGGCGATGGTAAATCCCCACGCCCGCTGATCCCATGAGACGTTCAGCGTGGGATAGCGGTTCCCGTCATCTGGAATGTATATCTTCGTCTGTACACCCGGCACTGTCTCCACCAGCTTCCTGATGTTATCCACCCGATCGTTCCACTCGCGGTACAGTTTCTTGTCGTCCAGCTTCAGCCAGGTCTCGAGAGCGGTGAGGCAGCCGATCATTTCTTCTTTTCCCACCTTCATGGGACGGCACACGGCTCCCTCCCGCGGGCTGGAGTTCATAACGGCTGCGTCGATCAGATCTTTTCGGCCCAAGAGCACTCCGCTGCACTGCGGCCCGCGCAGGCCCTTCCCACCGGAAAAGGTGTAGAGGTCAATTCCCATTCGGGCGTAGAGCTTGGCATTGTTAGCCGGAGGAATGCCCGCCGCATCGTCGAGAAGCAGCGGCACCTTGTGATCTTTCGCAATCGCGAGTTCCTTCTGCAATTCGTCACCGAGGTGCGTGGTGTAGATCATCACGGTGTTTTGGTTAATGGCATTGGCAAGTTCTTCCGGTGAATAGGCGAGCACCAGTTTCGCGCCCGTCAGTCGGATCGCACTATCAAAAGCGCTCCGTCCGCCTGACATGATCACTTCATTCTTGAGGCCAGTGGTATCGGGGAGTTGCCAGATGAGCTTATCGTCGGTGCCCGCCATGCAACCTGCGGTTGCGACCGCCAAGGCACCAGCGGCGCCTGAGGTGATCATTCCAGACTCGGCGCCGGTGAGTTCCGCCAGACGCCGTCCAATGGCATGCTGCAAATCCAGCATATTCACGAAGTACTGCGACGCTTCGATCTGCGCTTCGCGCACTTCAGGAAACTCCAGAGAGCCACTGAGGTAAGTCCACGTGCCTCGGCAATTGATGACGGTCTTGACCCCCAGACGGCTGTAACAATTTTGTCGAGGGTCTTTGCCTACTGCGGTGGCAGCCTTCGCGTAAAGATCAGCGACCGCAATTTGGCTTAGCAGCGGAGCGGCCGCTGCCCATTTCATGAATGACCGCCTGCCGGAATTCAGAACATGCATTGCGACACCTCCTGGTTTAACTACCCTGGATTAACCGCCTACTCTTCATCTTCGTGTAGTGGGACGCGCGCCCGAACTGCCAGGATATAAGCCTTCGCTCCTGGTTTATTTTGGTTGTAAAAGCCCACCGTGCAGTTAGGACGAAAATAATAGGCGTCTCCCGCTTTGGCCGGATAGCGGCCTTCGACGCCGTCCATTCCACTGCCGGCAACCATTTCGCCCTGGCCATCGATCACGAGATAGATTTCTTCCGCCGCTTCGTGGTGGTGCGGCCAGTTCGTTCCTCCGGGAGAAAAGTCCATCCAGAAAAAACTGTCCATTACATAGGCCTCATCAATTAAGTCGCGCTTGCCGCTGTGCAGGCCGGCGAGAAGTTTGTACAGAACCGAGTTAGGGTGACCGCTAACAGTCTCCTCTTTGGCATCCTCCAGGTTTGCGACCTTCGGTTGCAACGACGGGGCGCCGATGAAAATCGACGGCTCGATTTTGAATCCCATAACCAGCACGCGCAGCGGCTGATCCGCGTCGCTGGAAATCGAATGTTTGGCGCCCGGAGGCAAGTACGTGAAGTCATGCTTGCGTAGCGCTTGAGTCTGATCTTCATAGTGCAGCACGCCTCCGCCCTCGATGACAAAGTAGATTTCTTCCTGGCGGTCGTAGGACACGGTCCTGCAACTACCCTGCGCATCCAGAGTGACTTCCCCGAAGCGAGTTAAGGTTTGGAGAGATCGATTGTCTTTGTCGCCTTCTCCGAACATCGGCCGGTAGTGGCAAGTTTGCGAGGTGAGGTCGGCCTTCGACTCCGTTAGCTCTAGGAACGTAGCGATGCAACCACGTGGGATCGACTGGCCGGTCTTGCGCTCGAAGACCGTGTGCCAGCAACAGCGCGAACAGCAGGAGGTTTTTCAACTTCGGTGCTCCCGATTCTGCGATTCGATTTTGTTTCGGCGCACTGCTGAACTGTTTTCACACCGCGTTGTCGGCCTTCAATCCTGGGCATGACCCTCCGCGGAGGGCGATGAGGAAGGGTCCGGAAGGGGCGGGCCTCTCGCACAATGTAACCGACCAGATCATCAAGCTCAGTGCTGCTGAGTCGCTGCCCGTAGTCGACAGGCATGGGATCTCCGATTTTCCGCTGGACAGAGACCAGACTGGACTTCATGAGCAGGTAAAACCGGCCATCGTCATCCTGCAATTGCAGAGAAGCATTGTCTTCGTTCCGAATCATGCCGGAGAACTTTCGGCCATCCCGCGCAACTGCGGTAACTGCTTCTTGCGGTCCTCCGGCCGGCCTGAGAATCGCATCGCGAATTTCGTCCGCCGAATGATCGCGCGCAAACCCTGCGAGATCTCCCACGACGAACTGTCCTCGGCCTGCGATTCGGTGGCAGGCTGAACATCCGGCCTTTCCGAAGAAAAGATCGTGGCCCCGCGCTGGGTCGCCCGGCACGGAGTTCCCGGCGGACCTGCCTTGCAAGAAACGCAAATAAGCAACCACCGCATGAGAATCTTCGTCGCCAATATCGGGGAACCCTGGCATTCCTTCTTCCGGAATTCCAGCGTGAATCACGTTGAGCAATGCTTCGTCCGAGAGCGCCCTCACTCCGGGCCGGCGAATGAGATCGGGCGCATGCTCACCACCGAGCCCGTCGAGTCCGTGGCAAGTCGCGCACTTCACCTCGAAAACGCTCTTTCCCCTGAGGTCAAGCTTCAGACCGGAAGCGGACTCTTCGCTGTTCGGGTTTTGGCAAAGGACATTGCCTGCCGCGGCAAGAGAAATCAGCACCAACCCAAACTTGAGAACGACTCGCCAGGTCACGTCGCGCTTCTCGGATTCCGCACTTCCGAGGGAGACTTGCGCGAGCGAGACTCGCCAGAAAGTCGCAATGTATTCCACTCCGTGAAAACAGTTTCTTAGGAATCGGTGACATCAGACGGTGAACCTGATATACCACAGAATCTGCTTGACGCAAATCGAATTGTTTCGTTTCATTGGGTTTTGTTTCGTCCAGTGAAAGTGTGCGCTACATAAGGCGCTTGCCTGGAAAATGCCGATGCGCGGATTACAAATTCGGTCGTTCCTGGCAGAGACACTATGGCAGCGCCGATCAAGGAAGAGGAAACGATGCGGCGCTACGCAGCGGCTCTGCTTATTTGTTGGTTGAACCTCGAATGTTTCACTTGCCCAGGCTAAAGCTGAGCCGAGCCAGCCGAGTTCGTCGTGTAGCATCGAGGCCACGAACTACAAGGGTTGGAGCGCAGAACAGCTTTCCAACCGCTGGCTCAAGCTGGTCGTCGTGCCACAAAATGGCGGACGCCTGATGCAGGTCATTTTTGCCGGGCATCCTTATCTCTTCGTCAATCCCAAGTACGAAGGAAAATACCTTCCGCCCGATCCATCCCGATGGTTTAACTATGGAGGCGACAAGCTCTGGCTCTTGCCAGAGGGAAATGACGATGAACAACATTGGGTGGGCAATTCCGATTTGCTCGACGACGGCCCGTACGGCTTTCGAAAGGTTTCGGAAGGGCAGGAATGCGAGATCGAGCTGACAGGCCCCGCCGATCCGCAGACCGGGATTCAGATCCGGCGCACGATTCACCTGGACGGCGATTCACCGCGAATCCGTTTTCACGCAACCATGCAGAACAAGACCGGACATGTGATTGAGTGGTCCATGCAATCGGTTTCGCAATACGATACCGCGGACCATGCCGTACCCTCGCGAAGGAACCAGAATTTCTGGACCTTCACTCCCGCGAATCCATCCAGCAGCTATCTCAACCGCTACCATGTGCGTTTCGGTCCCGCAGAAAATCCGGCGGTCGCCGTCAGGGACGACGGCCTCTTCGCGCTGCACTACGTGCACCTCGCCGCCGAACTGTGGCTGGATTCGACGCCAGGCTGGCTCGCTGTGGTGGATGGCGACAACCGGTACGCCATGGTTGAGCGCTTCCGCTACGAAAAGAATGAAACCTATCCCGGCAAGGCATCGGTTATTTTTTGGATGAATGGTCCCGAACTGAGATTGAATTCCGAAGGCGAGCCTTCCATCACTTCCGGAGGCGATGGTTCTCCCTATTATCTAGAGGCCGAGATCAATAGCCCGCTCGTCCAGCTGCGGCCAGGTGAGACCCGCGACCTCGACACCGAATGGTTTCCGACTCGCTCAGGCAGTGAATTCCATGGGGTGGAGGATGCAGGCATTGTGGTACATGCTCTTCAGGCCACTGGTTTAGAAAACGGCCACATACGTCTCTCGGGTTCCTTCGGAGTATTTTTCGCGGGACGTTTGGTTGCGCACCTTTACGACGAACACGGCGCCAGCGTGGGAACGATACCTCTGACCCAGGTCGATCCAGCGGAGCTCGTCGTGCTGGAGACAGAGTTAACGCCTCCTGCTAAGACCTCGCGTATCTCCGCTTCATCTTGAAGACGCAAATGGGCTCGACCGTGGTTCTCTTCAAGAAGTTAAAGTCGAGGAGGTTAAAGTCGGAGCGCCGCAAAACCACTGACATGAAATCATTCAGGAATAAATTCGGCGTGGCCGCACTGGCCGGTTTGCTCTCGCTTTCAGCGGCAGGACAACAGGGGCAGGCTCCCGTTGTTGCCGACGTGAACGTGAGCGCGGACGACTTGCTGACGCAGCCTCCCGGCGCCAACTGGACTTCCTACAACGGCGACTATACCGGACGCCGCTACAGCGCCTTGCACGAAATAACCGCGGCAAATGTCACGCAGCTCCGCGCCTCTTGGATATTCCATCCTTCCAATTCCGAGAGGCTGGAAGTGACTCCCGTAGTAGTCAACGGCGTAATGTATGTCACCTCGGCCAACGATGCATTTGCCCTTGACGCGCGAACGGGCCGCGTTCTCTGGCATCACCAAAGGCCGTTGAGCGCAGGGTTGCTCGATGACGCTGCGGCTCATAAGAACCGTGGAGTTGGAGTCTGGCGAAACTTCGTCTACATGGAAACCGATGACGCCCACCTGCTTTGTCTCGACGCTCGCTCCGGACACCTGCTATGGGATGTGACCTACGCGGACAAGGCAAAACAATACGGAGCAACCAGCGCTCCGCTAATTGTGAAAGACGAAGTCATCGTAGGCACGTCCGGAGGTGACTCCGGCGTGCGCGGTTTCGTGGCCGCTTACGATGCCGTTACCGGCAACCTGAAGTGGCGTTTCTGGACGATTCCCGGGCCGGGTGAATTCGGCTCTTCCAGTTGGCCCGGCGATTCCTACCTTCATGGCGGGGGCACGACGTGGATGCCCGGTACTTACGACGCGAAGCTGGATACTTTGTACTGGACAACCAGTAACGCGGCGCCCGATTTCGTAGGAGATTCCCGCCCTGGGGACGACCTGTACACCGCCTGTGTGTTGGCGCTGAACGCCACTACGGGCGCGTTGAAATGGTACTTCCAGTTCACTCCGCACGACCTTTACGACTACGACGCCAATGAAACACCCGTGCTGGTGAGTACCGAAGTAAACGGACGAGTGCGTGACTTGCTGGTGCAGGCCAACCGTAACGGGTTTCTTTATCTTCTCGACCGGACCGACGGAAAGTTCCTAAAGGCGACGCCGTTTGTCGAGAAGCTGAACTGGGCCAAAGGAATTGACGCCTCGGGTCGTCCCATACTGTCTGGAAAAATACCGAGCGCGGAGGGCACGCAAATTTGCCCCAGCATTGATGGAGCCACAAATTGGTTTTCGCCCTCCTACAATCCTGACACCGGATTTTTCTACGTCATGGCGCTGGAGAGTTGCAGCATCTTTTTCGCTCACCCGCAATCATTTGCGCTAGGTCAGACGCTCTACGCTACGGGCACGAAGCTTGCGCCCGACGATCACGCTCAAAAGGTTCTGCTGGCGTACTCCGTGCCCGAGGGAAAAATCGTCTGGCGCTATCCCCAGGTCGGCCGCGGCAATTCCTGGGGCGGGACTCTGACAACGGCGGGTGACTTGGTGTTCTTCGCAAACGATAGCGGAGCACTGGAAGCGGTCGAAGCACGGACCGGCCGCTCGCTCTGGCAATTCACCACCGGCCAAAGCATTCATGCTTCACCGATGAGTTACGCGGTCGATGGGGTTCAGTACGTGGCTGTCGCTGCGGGCGGCGATGTTATCAGCTTCTCCCTTCCTCATTGATTATGGCGAGGCAGTTGGACGATGGTTGGCTACACGACCAGCGGCTTTCACGGAATGAAACTCGGGATCAGGGTTGCGTCTGTTTGGCAACACTCCTTTGTATAATTGGGCGACTCTGAGAGCCGCAATCCTGCGCTGCAACTGGAGCCTTCTTCGTGCTGCTTAAAGTATTCAACGATCGCGTCGTGCTGGGTCAGGCGGCAGCCGAACAGGCGGCGGCGGCCGTTCGGCGTGCCCTTGCAGAGCGTGGCTATGCGAGGATCATTGCTGCGACGGCTGCGTCGCAGCTCGAATTTCTGGATGCTTTGACCAAGGCGCCGGGCATCGACTGGTCCAAGGTGGAGGCTTTTCATCTCGACGAATACATCGGCTTGCCGGTCTCCCATCCGGGAAGTTTCCGCAAGATGCTGCTGGAGCAGTTGGTGCAGAAAACCGGAATTGTCAACTACCATCTGCTCGACGGTGACGCCGCCGATCCGATGGATACGGTGCAGCGCGTAGGCAAACAACTGGCATCCCGGCCTGTGGATATTGCGTTTCTGGGTGTTGGCGAGAACGGGCACATCGCATTCAACGACCCACCCGCCGATTTTAAGACTGAAGAACCGTACATTATCGTGAACCTGGACGAAGCCTGCCGGCAGCAGCAAGTAGGCGAGGCTTGGTTCGCCGATATTTCACAAGTGCCGAAGCGAGCCATCTCGATGTCGGCCCGGCAGATTCTCAAAGCCAGGGAAATTCTGGCGGTTGTGCCCGGTCCGCGCAAGGCCCAAGCGGTGAAGGCTTGCTTTGAGGGCGCGGTCAGCCCCATGGCCCCGGCTTCTATTCTGCGCACTCATCCTAATGCCACCGTCTATCTCGACAAGAACTCGGCTTCGCTCCTGGGCCCCGTCTTGCAGAATGTGCTCAACCACAGTTCGCTCAACCATGGTTCGCTAACTGACGAATCGCAGGTCACGGTTGGCCCTTAACGCGCGGTTTGCGAACTATCAAGCATGGTAACCGCCAGGAAGCCGATTCCTTGGTTGCGCTGGTGGATCGGCGGCCTTCTGTTTGCGTCCACAGTCATCAACTATATCGACCGACAGACTCTCTCGCTTCTGGCGCCTTACCTCAAGCTCGAATACCACTGGACCAACTCGGACTACGCGAATATTGCCATCGCTTTCCGGGTGGCTTATTCAATCGGACAGACAGTCTTTGGAAGAGTCATGGACCGCATCGGCACGCGCCGCGGACTGACCCTCACGGTGATCTGGTATTCAGTAGTCTCGATATTGACATCGCTCGCCAGCGGCTTTTACAGCTTTGCGACGTTCCGGTTTCTGTTGGGTGCGGGGGAGTCCGCCAACTGGCCGGCCGCAACCAAGGCAGTCTCGGAGTGGTTCCCCAAACGCGAGCGCGCACTTGCGACCGCACTGTTTGATAGCGGTTCTTCGATTGGGGGAGCCGTCGCTCCATTTATCGTGCTGTGGATTTATTTTCGTTGGGGATGGCGCCCGGCATTCATGATCCCGGGCATTCTTGGATTTCTCTGGTTGATAGTCTGGCGCTGGCTGTACCATCCGCCGGAGTCGCACAATCGGATTGGCCAAGCTGAACTCGAAATGATCGTCGCGGACAAGCAGGAGTCGGATGCTCCTCAGCAAGGCAAAGCGCGGCCACGGTGGAGTGACCTGCTGAAGCTTCCGCAGACCTGGGGCGTGATCCTTGCGAAAGCAACTACCGATCCGGTCTACTTCTTTATCACAGAATGGTTTCCAATTTACCTGGTTGCGAAGGGCATCGAGCTGAAGACCGGATTGTTCGCCGTATGGATCCCGTTCATCGCCGCCGATCTGGGTAGCTTCTTCGGTGGTGGCGTTTCCGGCTATTTGATCAAGCGGGGATGGTCGCTAGGCGCGGCGCGCAAAACACTGATCGTTTTCGGCGGAGTGGGCATGACGATGATCATTCCTACGATTTTCACGACCAACGTCTACTGGATTGCACTTTTGTTTGCGTTCGCGACGTTTACGTACGCGGGTTTCACCACGATGGCCAATGTGCTGCCCTCGGACCTGTATAGCAGCGAATCGGTGGCGTCAGTGAGCGGGCTAAGCGGAACCGGGGCCGGCATCGGAACCATCGTTGCCTTCAAACTCATCGGCTATTTTTCCGATGCTCGCCAGGCAACGGGCACTCATTCATTCGATCCGATTGTGATTATCGCGGGGCTGGTGCCCTTTGCCGGCATGATTCTGGTCTTATTGTTGGTGCGCAACACGCAGGCGACAGATCAAGGGCTGGTGCGACGAATCTGATCTGGGAGGAACTATGGGATATAAGCGCCTGGAACTCGATGGCAAAGTGGCAGTTGTGATCGGTGGCACATCTGGAATCGGTCGCACGCTGGGGCGCGGACTGGCCGAGGCCGGAGCCGATGTGGTGCCCAGTGCACGGCGCATGGAACTGGTGAATGTGGTTGCCGACGAAATCGAGTCTCTGGGCCGCCGGTCGCTGCGTGTAAGCTGCGACGTGGCCGACCGCGGATCGTTAGAAAAAGTGCTGCAGGCTTCTGTCCAGACGCTCGGGAAGGTGGATATCCTGGTCAACGCCGCCGGATTCAACCAGCGCGCCCCCACGCTCGACTTTCCTGAGGCCGATTGGAATCGGCTCATCGACACGAACCTCACGGGTACGTTGCGAGCGTGCCAGGTTTTCGGACGTCACATGATTGAGAGCGGCTATGGCCGCATCATCAACATCGGTTCGATGGGATCGTTTCTCGCACTCTATGAAGTGGCGGCGTACTGCGCGAGCAAGGCGGGCGTGGCATCTTTGACGAAATCGCTGGCCATCGAGTGGGCGCGGCATGGAGTCTGTGTTAACGCAATTGCGCCGGGCTACTTCCGCACACCATTGACCGAGAAGCTGGTGGTAGGCACGGCGCGAGGACAGGAAGTGCTGACCCGTACTCCGATGAAGCGCTTCGGCGAACTGGAGGAACTGATTGGAGCAGCGATATTTCTCGCCTCAGACGCTGCCAGCTTTGTAACTGGCACTCTGCTTGCCGTAGATGGTGGCTTTCTCGCCAGCGGGGTGAATCAATAACGATAAATCAATAACTTCCCACATAGTTTTCGCCGTCCTGGGCATAGCTCCCCGATCCCCTCTTCATCGATACGGCACGAAGCCCTGCGCCTTCATCTCCAGGCGATAGACCGAAGTGGTGGCCGTGATGTAGAGCGTTCGATAGTCCTTATCACCCCAGTTCAGATTTGCCGGTTGCTCCGGCATCGCGATGGTGCCGAGATGGTTTCCTTTGGCGTCCCAGATCCAGATGCCGTTTGGGCCAGTGATAAAGAGGTCGCCGTTCTGATCCACTTTCATTCCATCAGGAACGCCATCGTTCTTCCCGCCGGGCTCTTCGCCAAAGATGCGGCCGTTCGTGATGGCTCCCCCGGGCGCAACGTCGTACACGCGGATGTTTCGCTGTTCGCTGTCGTCGACGTAGAAATGCCTGCCATCCGGTGAAAAGGCAAGGCCGTTCGGCTGTGTCAGGTCTTTGGTGAGTAACTTCACGTTGCCTTTGCTGTCGAGGCGGTAGACGCCCTGGAACGGAATCTCCTGCTTTTCGCCTGCAACCAGATCCAGGGTTGGATCCGTGAAGTACAGCGCCCCGTCCGGGCCAACGACCACATCGTTGGGACTGTTCAGCTTCTTGCCGGCGTAATGGTCGGCCAGAATCTTATATTTTCCCTCGGGACTGATTGCGATGATGGCGCGTAATACACTGGCGCAGTCGATCAGCCGATGCCGGCGGTCGAAAGTGTTGCCGTCGGGGTCACCGAGCGCAATGACTTCTTCCTTTTTGCCATCGGGATGAAGCCGGTAAATCTTATTAATAGTTTCGTCGCTCACGTAGAGGAATCCTGCCTGATCCCATACGGGGCCCTCCGTAAACCCGAAGCCCGTGCCCACCAGGCTCAGTTTGGCGTTGTGATCCACCAGATCCCAGAACTGCGGCAATTCGGCTTGCAGCTTAAATTCCGGGGGCGCGGGTGGAGTAGGGCCAGAACCTGATGCTCCAACCGCAAGCAGCGGTGAGGCCGCGATGATTAAGGTGCGCAGGATTTTCATGCTGCGATTCATGAGAATGCCCTTTCGTCAAATGAACGGTTGAACTTAGTTCGTTGACCATCAACTCCGAGAAGGAAAGTGGCACGTCTATGGGTCTTCAAACCCCTCCGTCTGAGCTACGGTCTGGCCGAGTTTGACGTTGGCCACCTTCATCAGATAGCTGACGACATCATTCAATTCACCGGAGCTGAGAGTGGAAGCGTAGTCAGAGGGCATCAGGGCTTGCGAGCTGTCCAGCCCCTCGAGGTCTGACTTGTCCACGAAGTAGAACGTCCCGTCCAGGGTCTGCAACTGCAGAGAGAAATTATCTTCATTGCGAATTCGTCCAACGTATTTTTCGCCGTCGCGAGTAATTGCCGTCACCAGTCGTGCCTGCCGGTCGCTGCTCGGAGTGGGACTGGTGATCGCGCTCCGAATCTGCTCCACCGCATGACTGCGAGCGTACCTGGACAGATCAGAGGCGATAAAACCGCCTTTGCCGGCAGCCATGTGGCAGCCGGAGCATCCCGCCTTGCCGAAGAAAACTGTCCCTCCGCGATCCGGATCACCTGGCAGATTGAGCGCTCTCTTTGTCCCCGTTTTCTCTGCAGCCTGAAGAGAACGCAAGTACGTGGCTACTGCCTGGACATCAGGACGCGTGAGGGAGCGGAAGGCAGGCATTCCAGTTCCAGGCACGCCATTCTCAATAATGCGGAAGATCTGCGAGTCGGAGAGCCGCTGCACATTCGGATTTTCCACGATATTCGGCGCGCGTTCGCCGCCTCTGCCGTCCAGGCCGTGGCATCCGGCGCATGTCGATGCGAAAGTTCGCTTGCCGCGCACCGAGATGGACTTGACGTTTTTTTGGGCAAGGTTTTGCTGCGGGCCTTGCGACCACGCGGCGAGGCCATTGGCGGCCCATAAAGCCGCCAGCACCGGCGCCAGCACGGAACTTGATCTCGGGCCTGCGAG
This sequence comes from uncultured Acidobacteriota bacterium, assembly GCA_963717205.1. Lineage (GTDB taxonomy): Bacteria > Acidobacteriota > Terriglobia > Terriglobales > Acidobacteriaceae > Sulfotelmatobacter. The sequence continues at coordinate 208,163 of CAVQVP010000009.1, forward strand.
CATTAGCGAAAAACCGCTTAGAACAAAAACTTCAGCGCGAGTTGCATAACGCGTGGATCTCGAGCGGAAGTCACATACCCAAAGCCGCCCGAGACGGCGTTGTTGAAATTCCCCGAGGGGTTGAAGAACTGTGCGTGATTGAAGATATTGAACGCCTCCGCGCGAAACTGCACCTGAGTGCTTTCGGTTATTCGCGTATCCTTCAGCAGGGCCATGTCAAAGTTGTTGATACCCGGACCACTAAAGAAACGCCGCATGGCGTTTCCGACCTGCCCTGGCTGTTCTGCCGTAAAGTAGTTTGGGTTGAAATAGGGTTGCCCTGACCGCGGATTACGGTTTACAAACAGATGGCTACCATTGTTGGCATAGCTGGGTTCATCGATAGTGTCAGCGAATGTTCCACTGAGTGAGAGATCATCGGATGGTTCAGTTATCTGGACAGGCTCACCCTTGGCAAATATCGCGATACCAGACAGCGCCCACCCGGTGGTGAGTCTCTTAAAAGAGCTACCAGTAAGTCTTTCAAAGGGCATTTGGACGGTATAGCTCACCGTCAAGTCTTGCGGGACATCGAAAGCAGACAAGGCGCGGCTCGCCCTGGGATTAAAGGGATTGGTGGCGTCGAACGAGCTCGAACCATTGTCGATCGATTTTTCGTAAGTGTAGGCAATCAGGAAATTGGCATACTTCTGGTTGTGTTTCAGGCTTGCCTGCAGCGAGTTGAAACTCGAGCTCACGGCTGTAATCATGTACGGGTTGCTGCCGAAGTTAATACCAAAAGTTTGACGGGTGCCGTAAACAGTCGTCGTGTTCCCAACCGTAACTGCGTTGGGTGAGTTAATGGTCTTTCCCGGCGCCAGAATGTAGGTATTATCCTCCCCAAATGGACCGCAGGGAGTAGCTCCCGTCGGCAGCAACGCATTCAGTGAAAGGCAGAGCGATGCGCTCCCCGGATTCGAATCTTCGAAGGTTAAGAGGTGCCGGCCAACCGATCCCACGTAGCTGACGCTCGCTACCGTCGACGAGCCTAACTGCCGCTCCAGAGAAAATTCAAATTCCTGCACCCGCGGTATTTTGTCGTGAGGGTACAAGTAGTCAGACCCAGAAATGGGCGTGGCCTGCGTCCAATTGAAAGAGGTGTCCGGATTTTTCGGGGATATATTTTTCGGCGGAAATGTGAAGGGAAACTTTGGTCCCGCACTAACCTCGCTGAACCCTGTACCACGATCGATAAACGGGGATGCCAGGAGAGTGGGTTCGGGAGAAGAATAATACAAACCGTACGGCGCATCTCCTACCTCGACAAATCCAGTGGCGTCCTCAATGGCGCTGTAGAAGATGCCATAACCGGCGCGAATGCTACTCTTACCCGGCCCACCGGAAAGTTTGCCGAGGAAACCTTCCGTGTTGTCAGGCGAATAAGCGAATCCAATTCTAGGAGCAAAGTTGCTGTACTGAATGGGGGCTAAGGTTCGCGGCACACGCGGATCTCCGGGGACTACTAACCCCTTGGGTGCAGTCGGGAAAACCTGGGATTGTTCGCCGGCGATAACTGTCTCCAGTTTGTTTTGCGTGTCATACCAGGGCGTCATGATCTCATAGCGAAGGCCATAATTGATGGTCAGAGTGGGCCGCGCGCGCCAGCTATCTTGGGCATAAACTCCAAAGTATTTGTCGCGCGAGTCGAGAAGCTGCTGGCTGGCTTGGGTAAAATTAACCGGGGCGCCGATCAGGAAGTCGGCAAAATCCAAGCCTGTTTCTGAACCATCAAAGGTATACGCCCCGTTCGCGTCATCGTAGTTTCTCTCGTTGATCTGATCGTAATGAAAGTCTCCGCCGAACTGGAGGGTATGGGTTCCTATAATTTTCGTAAAGTTATCAATAATCTGGTAGGTGTTGTTGAATTGCCGTAGCGCATCTTGAGGGAGTCCAAAGTTATAATTGTTGAAGACAAACGAAGGAACTCCTTCGAGAGCTGCACTGATGGGGCCGATTCCACCGGTGCTATTCCAGGGTGTATTAAAGCCCAACGAATTGAGCGGAACCCCTGTGCCACCAACAGGAATTCCTCCGAAGTAACGATTCCGCAGATACACCAGGCGGACATCATTGACCGTGGAATTATTGATAGTTGTCGTCAGGCCGAGATTGATCATCTCCGCACGACCCTGAACGCTGCTATCAAAGCCCGGGAAGGTGATTCCCTGAGCGTAGGGAGTAGTGACGTTGAATTGATCGAAAAAGTAGTACCCGAAAAAAGTACCGTAGTGCGTATTGGTGTCCAGGCGGATTCCGAATTTGTCGTCCCTCAAATGCTGGTTAAAGGACGAAGCTTCATAATTCGCGCCTGAGGGTAGATTCGCATTGGGCGCCGGGATGTAATGCAGAGTGGCTTTCGCGACCGGAGACCACGCAGACATGGGAATGACCGCGTTCGGGAACACACAGGGCGCAGCTCCAGTGCTCGTAGTGCAGTCGACCCCGGAACCCGCTGGAGCGTATGGATCGCTGGCGGCGGTGTAATAATACGGCTCTCCCGGGGTGACGGTATACCCCAATTCGTGGGAAAGGATATAGTCCCAACTGCCGAAGGGATACCCGGGGGAAGGGCTAGCTGGGGTTGCAGCCACTATTCCCGTGCCGCTCTCCACGGCTTGGGCAAACGCGCCCGCTTCATCGATCAGATTTCCCATGCGATCTTGTGCGGTAGGTACAGCAAATGACTGAGTCTGGCCCAGGATTTGTCTGTTTCCCTGATAGTCGCCGAAAAAGAAAACCTTGTCTTTTTTTATCGGCCCGCCGATAGTTCCTCCAAACTGATTCTGTTTGAAATCTCCCCGTGCCCCTCCCGCGAAGTAGTTGGCCGCATCGAAGTCGGTATTGCGGAGGAAGTCGAACAGGGCTCCGTGAAATCGATTGGTTCCAGATTTGGTGACGACATTGATTTGGCCGCCGCTGAAGTTTCCATATTCGGCGTTGAAATTGTTGGTAATGATGCGAAATTCGGAGATGGAATCAAGATTCGGAAGAATGGCCGCTCCGTTGTGGACGCCTTCTTGCGCGTCCGCTCCATTCACCATAAAACCGTTCGAACCGAGTCGCCCACCGTTTACCGACTGAGTTCCGTTCGTTTGATCGCCGGATACCGTTGTTGGATCTACGCCCACTCCGTTCGTTGTGTCGTTGCAATTGCTTGATGTGCATTGATAAGGCGAAACACCCGGCTGCAGAGCCAGCAGATCAATAAAGTTGCGGCCATTCAAGGGCACAGAGGTCATCTTGGTGCCCTCGATTACCTCTCCCATCTGCGTGCTCTGGGTTTCCACTTGAACTGCTTCCGTGCTCACCTCAATCTTCTCGTTGATCGAACCAACCGCCAGACTGGCATCGACTCGAAGCGCCGAGTTGGCATCGATCACCAGCCCGGTTTGCCGGTAAGTCTTGAAACCGACCTGCGTGATTTCCAGGTTATAGGTGCCGACGGCCAGGGTCGGAAGATTGTAGAAACCTTTGGCATCGGTCTTTTGCGTCGTCTGGACCCCGGTCAGCGTGTCGGTCGCTGCCACCGAAGCGCCGGCAATAACAGCGCCAGATTTGTCCGTAACAACGCCGGAGATGCTGCCGGTGATACTCGCGGAGGCAAGCGCCAGCGCAAAAAGCACAAACGCAAGAACTGCGAAAACAGCACACCGACGGTTGCTCATAGATGATCTCCTGCGGGTTGAGACCCTCGCCCGATTTTCAACGTCGTCTTTTTGTCGTTTTCACTTGGTGAAATCCATCACAGCGTTGTGAAAATTCGACGCACGATAGATGAAACGGTGTATCTCAACCGCAGTAGCCATGTCAAACCTTTTTTTATATTCTCAAGGTCAGGACAGACTACTCCGCGCAGCTGCGCCACATTTGATCCGGCAGCAAGCCCAGAATCCCAGATTCGCCCAGCAGCGAACTACTTCTGTTTCACCGCGATCGCTGAGATCTCGATTCGGGCGTTGTTGACCAAGGCCGCGGCCTGGATAGTCGCGCGGGCAGGCTTGGGGTCAGGCATAACACTCTTGTAAATCTTGTTCATGTCGGGGAACTCATGAATGTCGGCGAGGTAAACTGTCACGCTGACCACATCCTTCAGTTCGAAGCCGGCGGCCTTGATAACTTTCTGGATATTGTCGAGAGCCGCAGTTGTCTCGGGGCCAATTCCTCCAGCGACCAACTTGTCAGACTCGTCAGTACCCTCCTGGCCGGCGATGTAAAGAGTATTGCCAGCCACGATGCCGTCACTAAAAGGAAGTCCCCTGGCTGGAGAAAGATTCACGGCTTTACGTTCCTGGCTATAACCCCGTCCCACTGAAATTCCTACGGCTAGCGCGATCGCAAAGATCCAAAGCAGCAGGCAGGCAGTTCTGGGCAGCATCCTCATTTTCATTCCCTCGGATAAATGGATTGGCTCTTCCACCGAACGACAAACAGTGTTAGAGTCCGCGCACATATATACATCCAGGAGGAGGAAATGAACAAGTTTTGGGGATTGGTGAAATCCCATAGAATCGCGGCACCCCTAGTATCCATCGGGCTTTTGTCTGCTATCCCGTTCGGAGCCGGATTCTTGCGGGCACAATCATCCGCCGGAGCAACTGCACCCCAGACCGACAACGCCTTGGTTGCAGACTTTCGCAGGGTGGAAGTTGCTTCGGTCTCCGATGCTCTGGAGCAATTGACCGGCAAGCGGATGTACATGAGTCACCGCATGCATCCGATCTTGACCACGAAGTTTGCCGGCATTGCCCGTACCGTCCTGCTTAAGAAGGACGAAGGCAACAGCGATCCCTCTGCGTTGAACGGAATGCTCGCGGCCATTGATGAGGGCTCCGCCGATTCTGTTTACGTGATGGTGGTCGAGGACGGTGAGGACATCGCGGGAATGGGCGGACTAATGGGCACTGCCATGTCCGCACGCGGCTACGCCGGAGCAGTGATCGAGGGAGGAGTGCGCGATGTGGCCTATCTGCGCAAGATTGGGTTTCCGGTGTATGCGACCGGCATTGTGCCGTCTACGTCGGTACATCATTATCGATTCGGTGGATCCCAGATTCCCGTGAAGTGCGACGGTGTGATGGTGAATGCGGGCGACATTGTCGCGGCCGACAGTGATGGCGTGGTGGTTGTCCCCAGGGCGAGGGCCCAAGAAGTTCTGGCCCTTTCCCAGCAAATGGACTTCAAAGAGCATTCGATGTATGCCGTGATTGAACAGATGAAGTCGATTGTGGAGGCGGTGAAGAAGTTTGGAAGGCTGTAGCGGAACAAAAGACCGCTTGCGCAAAATCGACTTTCATCAGATAATTTGCACTTTCATTTTGTGATTGAGCAATGTTCATCAGCTTTCATGGCTAATACTCCAAAGCGAAGCTACAACATCACCGCGTTGCAACGCGGGTTGCGTCTTCTCCACATTTTCAGCGAATCGCCGCACGGGCTCACGGCGAAGCATGTGGCGGAACGTTCCCGGCTGCCGGTGAGTACGGTCCACCGTTTTCTGGCGAACCTGGAAGGTGCGGGCTTTTTGAACTGCAGCGGAGACGGCGTGTACCACCTGGGAATCGCGTGTTTCGCGATCGGCCAGGCCGCTGTCGGTCAACTCGATATTCGCCGCGTCAGCCTGCCCTACCTTCGCGAACTCAACCGGCAGACGCGCGAAACCATTCACTTGACGGTGCGGCATGGGCTATCCGCAGTTTACGTCGAGAAACTGGATTCGCCCGAACAGCTGCGCATCTTCTCCCGCATCGGGGCCGCCGTTCCGTTGTACTGCACTGCGGTTGGCAAGGTGATGCTGGCCCACATGCCTGACGACGAGCGGGAAAAAGTTCTTCCGCAGTTGGGGCTGATGCGTTTGACGCCGAACACGGTGGGAAATCTCCAGGAGCTGGGGGCTGAACTGTACCGGATCCGGAAGAACGGGTACGCCTGTGATTTGGAGGAGCACGAACTCCACATACGATGCGTCGCGGCTCCCATCTGGGACCACGCTGGTAGCGTCAATGCCAGCCTCAGCATTACCGCGCCGGTGGTCCGGATGCCGGTAACCCGCTTACGCCAACTCGCGACACTTATTCAGACGGCTGGACTGCAAATCTCGCGCGAATTGGGATATCAGACCGCCGCTTACGGATCGCCATTGCGAAGACCTGCGGAAGGATCCGCAGCATGAGGATGGCAGCGCTCATCGCCGTGGTCCTCATTTGCCTGGGAGCTCGGGCCGCAAATGACCCGCCAGCCAGCGTGTCGACGGCGATCGATGTGCAGCCTTCGGATCTACTGGTTGAACCGCCCGCGGCGAACTGGATTTCCTATAACGGGGACTATTCCGGCCGGCGCTATAGCAGTCTGGCTGAAATTACTCCTGACAATCTTGGAAGGCTCCGCGCTGAATGGGTTTTTCATGCGCGCAACTCGGGACGGCTTGAGGTCACTCCAGTTGTCGTGAATGGAATGATGTTCGTGACGGCTGCGAATGATGCCTCCGCGCTCGACGCGCGGACGGGACGAGTGGTGTGGCACCATGCGTGGCCGATTTCGGAGGGGCTGATCGACGACGCGTCCGGGCACATCAACCGCGGGGTTGGTGTTTGGCACAACCGGGTTTACATGGAAACGGACAATGCGCATCTGCTTTGCCTGGATGTGCGCTCTGGCAATCTCATCTGGGACGTGGCGTATGCGGATTGGAACCGGAATTACGGCGCGACCAGCGCACCGCTCGTGGTCAAGGACAAAGTCCTAGTGGGGACCTCCGGCGGCGACGACGGCGTGCGCGGCTTTGTTTCCGCCTACGATGCATTGACCGGCAAGTTGGTGTGGCGATTTTGGACGATACCGGGTCCGGGCGAATTTGGATCTGAGAGCTGGCCCGGAAAACTCTACCTGCACGGCGGTGGAACTACGTGGATGCCCGGGACATACGATCCCCAACTCAACACGATTTACTGGGGCACGAGCAATCCCGCGCCGGACTTCGAGGGCGGAGTGCGCCCGGGAGACGATCTATACACCGACTGTGTGCTGGCACTGGATCCCGATACCGGGAAGTTGAAGTGGTATTTCCAGTTCACCCCGCATGATCTGTTCGACTTCGACGCGGTTGAGACTCCGATCCTGATTGATGCCGTTTACCAGGGCGCGGCGCGGCAATTGCTTGTGCAGGCGAACCGGAACGGCTACATCTACGTCCTCGATCGCACGAACGGAAAGTTTCTTTCTGCAACGCCATTCGTGGACAAGCTGAATTGGGCGAAGGGAATCGATGCGCAGGGCAGACCGGAGCTGACCGGCATCCAGCCGGCGGCAGACGGAACACGGGTTTGCCCCGGCTATTCGGGAGCCACCAACTGGTTTGCTCCCTCCTACAGCGAGTTGACCCATTCGGTATATTTCATGGCACTGGAGGAATGCGAAACCTATTTTTTCAAGCCGCAAACTTTTCAGGAAGGTCACGGATATTACTCGACCGGAGTGAAGCGCATTCCGAGCGAAACATCGCAGAAGGTGCTGATCGCATTCAACCTGGATACGGGTTCGATTGCCTGGAAATATCCGCAAACCGGCGCGGGACGCTCATCCGGCGGGACCATGGCAACGGCGGGCGGCCTGGTGTTTTTCGGGGACGATGCGGGCTCGTTTGAGGCTATCGACGCACGAAGTGGCAAGGCAACCTGGCATTTCAATACAGGACAGGACGTGAGTGCGTCGCCCATGAGCTACGCAATCGCCGGCAAACAGTACGTGGCGATTGCCGCAGGTAGTGACGTTTTCAGCTTCGCATTGCATTGATGCTTCGTTGATCTCAAGGACCAAATTGGAAGGAGAGTGAATATGAATTTAAGTCGAAGAACATTTGCGGCACGGTTCGCCTCTGTGCTGTCCGCGCTGGGGGTTACTGCTGCCGTGTTGCCTAAACGCGCAATGGCTGAGAGTGCCTCCGCCCAAGATACGGGCGAGATCCGCAAGCTGAATAGCGAAGGTAAACCCGGCAGCGAGAAAGACGTCATCATGCCGGTGATCGTTCACCGCGGATTGATTTATGTCGCGGGGCAGGGTGCCCACGATACACGCGACTCCAAGGAATGGACGATCGAATCTCACACCAGCATGGTCATGGACAAGATCAAGAAGCATGTGGAAATTGGCGGAGGAACCATGGACAGCATTCTGCAACTGAATGTCTTCCTGGTGAAGATCGAACATTGGGACGGAATGCATAAAGTGTTCTCGACGTACTTTCCTCATGGCGGCCCGGCCCGCACGACCGTTTCGGTAGCTGCGCTGCCGGGGGACTCGCTGGTGGAAATCAATTGTATCGCTGCAGTCGCCGGCAAGTGAGCGGGAAGGGAGCGCCATTCATGCGATTTAACTCAAAGTGGAATCGACGGAGTTTTCTCGGAAGCGCGGGAGTCATCGTGAGCTCGATCTTATCTGGTTCGATTCTAGAGCCGCGCAAGCTTTTCGGCTGGAATCGTGCCGCCGCTCGGGTAAGCGCACCCGTAAGCGGGTTTGGCCAGACCGGCAATCCCTACGAAGAACTTGGGGTTGCAACGGTGATTAATGCGAATGGAACAATGACCGTACTGGGTGGTTCCCTTCCCCACCCCGAGCTCGAAGCGGTGATGACCATGGCGGGGCGGCACTTTGTAAGCATGCCAGAGTTGGAAGTGGCGGCGGGCACGCGCATCGCGCAAATGCTGAAGTTGCCGGAGGGTTACACGTCGCTGGTGACCTCGGGCGCGGCGGCGGCGATTCAATCAGGGCTGGCGGGCATTCTTACCGGCGGGAACGAGGCCTTTATCCGGCAACTGCCAGATCTAACTGGCATGAAGTCGGAAGTAATCATCCAGAAATCGCATCGCAATCCGTTTGATCACCAGTTGCGGTCCACGGGAATCAAGCTGATTGAGATCGAAACCGTGGATCAACTGCGAGCGGCGGTAAATGACCGCACGGCGATGATGCACTTCTCCAATTTCGCCAACGGCGCCGGACAGATCAAAGTAGACGAGTGGGTCAAGCTGGCGAAGCAATACAACATCCCCTGCATGAACGACGCTGCAGCCGATACGCCGCCGGTTTCTCATCTGTGGGACTACACCAACATGGGATACGACCTCGTGACCTTCAGCGGCGGGAAAGCGATCCGCGGACCCCAATGCGCCGGCCTGTTGATCGGGCGCAAGGACATGGTGGCAAACGCGCTGCTCAACAACAGCCCGCACGAGGATACATTGGGCCGCAGTCAGAAGGTGGGCAAAGAAGAAATTGTGGGCATGGTGAAGGCGCTTGAGCTTTTTCTCGCGGAAGATCATGAGGCTCTGGCCAGAGAGTGGCAGGCTCGGCTGGAGATGATCTCGCGCGAACTCACAAAAGTTCCGGGCGTCAGCACGTCGTTCTTTGTCCCGGAGATTGCCAATCACGTGCCGCACATGAGCATCACGTGGGAGGCAGCCCGCATTTCACTGACGCCCCAGCAGGCATCAACGCTGCTGCGCAGCTCGAATCCGTCGATTGTGCTCGAGCCTGGCGAAGGCCGGCCCGGGCTAGCCATGAACTCGTTCATGTTGCAACCCGGCGAAGACAAAATCGTCGCCGAGCAACTTGCGCGTCTTCTGCGCGAACACGCGGCATAAACGAAGGACAAAGCTTACGATGAACCGTGCGAGAACGAGCCATGTCCGGTGGTTGCTGGTGTTCGGGCTGTTCATCCTCAGCGCTGTGTCCTACCTTGACCGGGTAAATATTTCGATTGCCGGGGGATCCATCGCCGAGGCCTACCATCTTAGCGATGTACAGCTGGGCCAAGTGTTCAGCGCCATGCTGGTCGGGTATGCACTCTTCCAGACCGTTGGCGGAAGACTGGCTGATCGCTTCGGACCGCGCCGTGTGCTGGCCGCGGGCGTCGCCTGGTGGGGAATCTTCACAGCCCTTACCGCCATGGTCCCCGCGAAGATTGCGGGGGCGTTGCTCATCTTCGTGGCGGTCCGTTTTCTTCTCGGCGCTGGGGAAGCCGTGATCTATCCTTCCGCTAATCAATTCGTGGCACGCTGGATCCCAACCACGGAGCGCGGTATTGCGAATGGCTGGATCTTCGCCGGTGTGGGTGCAGGAGCCGGCCTTACGCCGCTGATCGTCACTTACATTATGGTTCATTACGGCTGGCGATCGTCATTTTGGGTATGCTCCATCATCGGATTCGCCGCCGGCGCGGTGTGGTTTCTTATCGCACGTGACACGCCTGGGGAGCATCCTGGCGTATCTGCCTCGGAGTTGGCGTTGATTCGCTCCGGGCTGACACAACTGGAGTCAAAGAATGATCCGAAAACACTCGTGCCCTGGAGCCGCGTAATACGAAGCAAAGAAGTCTTGACCGTCACGCTCAGCTATTTCTGCTACGGCTACGTGGCATGGATCTTCTTCAGCTGGTTCTATCGCTATCTCGCCAAAGTGCGGGGGTTGGATTTGAAGGCGAGCGCGTTCTACACCATGCTGCCGTTTCTCGCCATGTTAGTCTGCTGCCTTGTGGGAGGAACCATCAACGACCGGCTCACGAAGCGGCTCGGAGCTCGCGTCGGGCGCTGCGGCCTTGCGGCAATTGCGATTTTGGTAGCGGGCATATTCATCGCTTTCGGATCCCAAGTTCAAAGCGCGCGGTTGGCCAGCGTTGTACTTGCAGGCGGGGCAGGTGCTCTGTATTTGTCCCAGAGTTCTTTCTGGTCGGTGACGGCCGACATTGCTGGCGCGTCTGCGGGTTCGGTGTCGGGCTTCATGAATATGGGAAACCAGATTGGAGCAGCGCTCACGGCTTCCCTCACTCCCTGGATCGCCGCCCGATTCGGTTGGACGACCTCATTTCTAGTGGCGGCTGGGCTGTGCCTGGTGGGCGCGCTGAGTTGGCTGGTGGTAGATCCATCGCGACAACTCGGAATTTCTCCGGCTGCCGCCGGCAGGGTGCAGATTGAAAGTCCTAAATGTATGTCTGATCCTTCTGTCAACGGATCACCTGTGGCACGCGTGAATTCGTGAAATCGTTGTCTAAGCTCATCGTTTTCTAAAATCATGGTTTTCTAAAATCATGGCGAAATTGAATATCAAAGCAAAAACTGGCTGCATGTGGGACCTGGTCAGTCTCGGGGAGGTCATGCTCCGCCTCGATCCTGGTGATGAGCGCATCTCCACGACGCGTCATTTTCGCGCATGGGAGGGTGGAGGCGAGTACAACGTGGCTCGCGGCCTGAAGCGCTGCTTTAGGATGGACACGGCGGTCGTCACGGCCCTCGTGGACAATCCCGTCGGACGCCTCGTCGAAGACCTGATGCTGCAGGGAGGCGTTAGCCAGAAATATGTGCGCTGGCTGCCTTTTGATGGGGTAGGCCGGACGGTCCGTAATGGATTGAATTTTACCGAGAGAGGCTTCGGCCTGCGCGCACCACTCGGATGTTCGGATCGCGGCCACACGGCCATCGCACAATTGAAGCCCGGCGAAATCGACTGGGACCTGATCTTCCGCAAGGATGGAGCACGTTGGTTTCACACGGGGGGAATATTCTGTGCACTTTCGGAGGCGGCACCTCTGGTCGCTGAGGCAGCTATGGAGGCGGCGAAGCGGGCGGGCGCCACCGTTTCGTACGATCTGAACTACCGTGCGTCGCTGTGGAAGTCGATCGGAGGGAAGTCCAAGGCCCGGGAAACGAACCGCCGGCTCGCGCCGCTGGTGGATGTAATGCTCGGAAATGAAGAAGACTTCACAGCCGCGTTGGGCTTCGAGGTAAAGGATCTCGACGAGCACCACTCCAAGCTTGATCCGACGAATTTCAAGAGAATGATTGAAGAAGTAGTGAAGGCCTTTCCCCAGCTTTCCGTCATCGCCACGACTCTGCGGCATGCGAAGACTGCGACCATGAATGACTGGGGAGCGATGTCCTACTGCGATGGCACCTTCTACCAGGCGCGGGTGCGCGAGAATCTGGAGATCTACGACCGCGTTGGCGGAGGCGACTCCTTTGCCTCGGGACTGATTTATGGATTTCTATCGGGGCAAGAGCCGCAGTGGTCGGTCGATTGTGGCGCGGCCCATGGAGCTCTGGCGATGACCACACCCGGCGATACTACGATGGCCACGCTGGAAGAAGTGTTGCAGGCGATGAAAGCGCAAACCGCACGCATTGCACGCTAAACGGACTACACCGGGCAGTCCAAGCTGAATAAGCCACGCGAGAGCACCACAATGACCGCGCAACGAGACAAGACATTATGACCATCGAGGACGTGATTCGCAGGATCGGCGACATTGGCATCGTGCCCGTGGTGCGCGCTGCAACAGCTGAAGACGCAACCCGGGCCGTGGAAGCCATCTGCGCCGGCGGAATTCCGATCATCGAAATAACCATGACTATTCCCAACGCAACGTCTGTGATCGGCCATGTTGTGCGAGAACACGGGAGCACAGCGCTCATCGGGGCTGGCACGGTTACGACGGGCGAACAAGCCGAGCAATGTATTCGTGCCGGCGCCGAGTTTCTAGTGAGTCCGGGGCTCTCGCTCCACGTGCTCGCGGTGGCCCAGGCCTGCGCCAAGCTGGCAATCCCCGGTGCGCTGACACCCACAGAACTGATGCATGCTCAGGATAATGGTGCGAGGCTGATCAAGATTTTTCCTTGCGGCAACGTTGGCGGTCCCAAGTATTTGCAGTCCTTGAAAGCTCCCTTCCCTAATGCTGCCCTGATTCCAACGGGCGGAGTGAACGGCTCAAACGCCGCCGACTACATTGCCGCCGGTGCTTTTGCTCTCGGAGTGGGTGGGGATCTAGTGAATGCGGCTGCTCTGCGCGATGGGAATCTCGCAAAGGTCACGCGAGCGGCTCGCGAGTTGGTGCAGGCAGTTCATGCGGCGCGCGAATTGCAGAAAGACTGCTGAGCAGGTCTGCGATTGCGATCACTCTTCTTCTTGTTGTCAACGAATCCTGAGAACCATTCCCACGTCACCGCTCTTGGTGAGAAAGGCCCTCTCATTCGAGAATGCGTAGAGGTTGAACGATGTGGCTCTCGTCCAATGACTCTCCGGGAGAGCATGATGCCTGCGAGTCGTAACGACAGCTGCTGGGTCTGCGGTGGCACCTCGGCTGGAGGTGCACGGCACCGTCAAGGATAGGCCTTGACCTAGAGAATGCACGGGTGTCACACTGCTGATGGACAGAGGAAGAGCTGATGCGGTCTTTCTCTTCCTCCGAGTTCGTCATGCGACGCCAGTTCGTCGTACAATAAACGTACAATAGGAACGGGATTGTGGGATTTTGGGCCTTTAGGCCGGACGTAGAATCAATAAGTTACGTGTTATCAACGTGATGGAGTTGTTCGAATCCCCCTTCCGCGCCATTGCATTTATTTTCAACAATTTAGGACCTCTGATTCCATGATTATCCTGGTAACGATTATCCACGTCATCGTCTGTCTGTTTCTGATCATCGTTGTTCTACTGCAAAGCGGTAAGGCGGGAGACATTTCGGCTGCCTTTGGCGGCCAGGGCAGTCAGGCGGCATTTGGTCCGCGTGGTGCGGCGACAGCGCTCTCCAAAGCTACGACCGCATCAGCCGTTCTTTTTATGCTGACGTCCGTGACACTTTCCATTTACGCGATCAAGCACGGCGGACCAAGCTCAGTTTTGCAGGGCGTGAAATCCGCGCCGGTTAAGACACAGCCGGCGGCGCCAGCGAACGCACCCGCAACTCCTCCGACGCAGAAGTAGAACTGCGAAGAGGATTTGGCCTCCCGCGATACATTTTTGCCCTCCTATCGAAGGTAACGCCGGAGAGCGGCTTCCTTTTTACGAGCGAACAGGTCTTCCCGTGCAGTTTCTCCTCACTCCCTTTGCGGGTTTTGCTGTAATTGTATTTCCGTCATGCGAGTGCTAACATCGATTTTGTTGGCATTTATAGCAGGAGGTACCTGATATGGCGGATCGAGATGGCAACAGCTTTGTGTGGTTCCTCGCGGGTTTGGGGGTAGGTGCATTGGCTGGAGTTTTGTATGCGCCGCGTTCCGGCAGCGAAACCCGAGAGGCGCTGCGCGCTCGGGCCGAAGAAGGGCGTGACTACGTGAAGACGCGAGCGCGGGATGCCCGCGAACAAGCATCTGGATGGGTGGATCGCGGTCGTGAGGCTGTCAGTCAGCAAAAAGATCAATTCCGGGCAGCCTACGAAGCTGGACGCCAGGCGTATCAAGAGGCAACGAGCGAGACCGGAGCTGGAGCACCCAAGAATCTGTAGCGTATTGGTTCTCCGATGAGTGACACCGTCACTCAGGCCTTTCGCAAGCAGGAATTAAAGAGAGCGCTCTTATGGAAAACCTTATTCCGCTATTCGTTGCCCTGACGGGAGCGGCAGTGGTGCTGCAGGCTGGCCTGCTTGCTGCAATGTATCTGGCGATGCGCAAGACCAGCACTCGCATCGAGACGCTGGCGGACGAAGTCAAAACCAAGGCTCTGCCTACTCTTGAAACCACGCAGTCGATGCTGGCTGAAATTCGCCCCAAAGTTGAAGTGATCGCCGACAATTTGATGGCAACTAGCACGCTAGTACGCGACGAAGCTCAACGCGTCGATGCTGCAGTGAATGATTTGGTGGATCGCGCGCGCCTGCAAGTCATCCGCGCTGACGACATGCTTACCCGTACGCTCGACCGGGTAGAAGAAACCTCCGAAATCGTGCAGAAGACAGTAACCTCTCCCGTCCGTCACGTTTCCGGTGTGATCAAGGGCGTCACGGCGGGACTGGAGTTTCTGATCGGCAACCGCGGCAAGAATGGCGGCAGCCGCGAAGCGCGCAGGCCCGTTCCTCAGGACGAGATGTTTATCTAACTCTCGTCTTCTGTTCTGACACGATTTTTGCGCGTGATGGTAATCTGGATTTCATGTTTCGTTCCTCCCGACTTCACTTCCCTGCATTCCTTTTGACTCTGCTAGGGGTTTTCATTGCGAGCACATTTGCCCTTCTGGCCCGCTCCTCTGGGACCGATGAGCAGCGGGTCCCTTTCAGCGATAAGGAGAAATCGATCGTCGAGCAACTGCACCATCTTCGCAGCCTCCCCGATGATGGTCGTGCCCACACTACCAAAGAACTGGCGCTGCAGATTCGTCAACTGCCCGTGACCCCTAACAAAGTGAAGCTGGCGGGTGGATTGGCAATCCTATCGACTGAAGGTGACTTCGGCCATAACACTCTGCAGGAGGTCGCCACTACGCTAGCGACGGCGTTGCTCGAACAGCCACAACCGGACAAGAATGGTGAGCCGGACTCGCAGTACCTCGAACTGGCCTCTCTGGTGCGGTACGAGCATGTGGAGGTTAAGCTGGATACTCCGCAGTTTGCTGCAGCCATGGCCAAACTTGAGTCGGATGACGCCAAACGCCAGCAAGCCGAGTTCACGCTCAGCGATCTGCAGGGTAAAAGCTGGAATCTCAAGACGCTGCGAGGCAAGGTGGTGCTGGTGAATTTCTGGGCAACGTGGTGTCCGCCATGTCGAAAGGAAATGCCCGACCTGGAATCGCTTTATCTCAAATTCAAAGATCAAGGGTTTGTCGTGCTTGCCGTTTCTGATGAGAGCGCTACCAAAGTGAATAAATTCCTGGCGGCGCGAAACTTCACATATCCCATCCTGCTTGATCCCGGCCGGAAGGTGAGTGAACAGTTCCAGATCGA
This sequence comes from uncultured Acidobacteriota bacterium, assembly GCA_963717205.1. GTDB lineage: Bacteria > Acidobacteriota > Terriglobia > Terriglobales > Acidobacteriaceae > Sulfotelmatobacter. The sequence goes on from CAVQVP010000009.1 coordinate 223,899, forward strand.
CGGTCTGCCGAAGAGTTTCGTTTTCGACCGAGCTGGCAAGCTGGTGGCGCAGTCCATCGACATGCGCACTCGGAGTCAGTTCCTCGAAATGCTCGCTCAGGCGAAACTGCAGTAGCGAAACAAAAATGCGCTATCTGGTTCGAGCTCGCGTGAAACCTGGTCGCAAATGCGATCTGCTGAAAGCCATCGAGAATGAAACCTTGGGCCAGGGCTCCGTCGCCGAAGGCGAATACCTGCGAAATATGGCCGAAGCGCGCGTCTGCGCGGACAACACGGTGCGCTGGGTGGAAGTCTGTTACTGTCCTACACCGCTGCAAGAAGAGCGCCCCTATTGGGAAGCATATTTTGATCTCACCCGCGTGCAGGATGCGCACGACCGGCGGAAATGCCGGGACGAGAATGGAAGCGAACCGTGGGCGTGTGGTGACTGCGATTGTACGAAGCGACTGGAACAAAAGCTCAAAGCATCCGGCGCATCTTTCCTTAATTCTCTGCGGCCGGACGCCGATCCGACGTAAGGCGGTTCGCCGCTCGATCGATCGTTTCGTTCCCTCTTACTCAAGCTGGGCCAAGGTTGATTCCAGTTGTTTCAAGTCCTGCGCTACTTCCCGGAGGTTGAAAACAAATGACCAGAAGGGCAACATGCGATCGAGGGTGAAGGGCACAGTGACGCGCTGCTCGCGCAGTTGAGCCAGATCGGAATCGAGATCGCGCGCTGCTCGCTCCAACTCCGGCGCTGAAGCTATCGTCTTGCTTCGGGCACCAACTGCGTCGGCCAAGTCGGAGAAAGCGCGCGCCGTACACTCCACCAAAGCTGGGAGCGAAGGCAAGAACTTGGGCTGTACCTGCGCATGCATGTAGAGGCCGCGATCCTCGGCCATGGCGGTCAGACGGCGACGAAGCTGGTCGCTTCGATCAACGAAGGCCTGAAACGCTCCCTGATTGAAGCGCGCGAACGACATTTCACTGCGTGCCTCATCCATTTGCTGGGTGACGCCGCGCCGCAGATCGTGCAGTTGCCGGTCGAACTCAAGAACCTGCTGTTCGTTATTCGCCCCCTGCAATGCGGCTGCGACGACAGAGCTGTAAAGAACGCCGGTGCCACGAAGAATATCGGCCATTTTGTTGCGCAGGGCCAAGCGCGCATGCACCGGCCAGAACAGCACGCTCACAGCGAACGCAACCACGGCTCCCAGCAGCGTGTAAGCCACGCGCAACCACGCGAAGTGCCAAGGCTCCGCGACGCCGCCAAACACCAGAACCAAAGCCGCGGTGAATCCCGCCGCGCTGAAGCTCGGATGCAGCGCCGTGAGGTAAGCAAAGAACGACGACAGGATGAAGATGGCGATCCCCGCTTGCACGACCCCAGGACCTAACAAAGGAAGGACCAGCGCCGCCCCCAGCGCGCCGCAGGTGGAGCCGATGGTGCGATAGAGTGCCGCTTTCCAGGACGCGCCGACATTGGCCTGCGTCACCACCAGCGCAGCAAAGACCGCCCAATAGCCTTGCGGAAGATTCCAGCCGACGTAGATGGCATAGGTGATGGTGCCGGCGAGGCCGGTCTTGATTCCCTGCTTCAGGGAGTCCGATTCGCGGCTCCATAACGATGGAGCCGATGGGAAAGCGGGGCTTGCGGGAATTGGCAAGGACGGGCTTGAAGATGCCATGCGGGAGATTATATTCCGGGTAGAATCTGCGTTCCGCGACGCAAAGCAGTCTACGCGATCCAGCCGCCGCCAACCACAATGTCGTCGTCGTAGAACACCGCGGCCTGACCCGGCGTAATGGCGCGTTGCGGCTGATCGAACGTAACCAGAACCTGATCGGGGCCAATCTTCTCCAGCATCGCCGGAGCAGCTTCGTGGCGGTGGCGGATCTTCACCGACACACGCATGGGTTCGCGCAGATCGTCGACGGAGATAAGATTCACGCGGTGTGCACGCAGCGTTCGGGAATAAAGATGTTCGTCGCCGCCGACCACCACCTGCTTGTCGGCTCCATTGATCTGGATCACATAGAGCGGCGATCCGGTCGCCACGCCCAAACCCTTGCGCTGGCCCACGGTAAAGTTATGAATGCCGCTGTGCTCACCGATCACTTCCCCGTTGGCCGTTACCAGCTCTCCGGCGGTATCGGGCAGGGCTTCGCCGTTTTCGGCGAGGTACGCGTCGATAAAGCGCTTGTAGTCCCCGCCGGGGACAAAGCAGATCTCCTGCGAGTCAGGCTTCTCCGCGAGAGCCAGGCCGTGCCTGCGCGCGAGTTCGCGAACCTGAGGTTTGGTCATCTCCCCCAGCGGAAACAGCGTGTGGGCGAGTTGCTCCTGCGTGAGGCCGAAGAGGAAATAGGTCTGATCCTTGCTCCGGTCGGCGGGACGCTTCAGCAGCCAGCGCCCTCGAGCGTCGTCGTACCCGACGCGAGCGTAATGACCGGTGGCGACGCAGTCTGCTCCGATCTGCTGAGCCACGACCAGCAACTGGTCGAACTTCAAGTGATTGTTGCAAAGGCTGCACGGAATCGGCGTGCGCCCCGAAAGATATTCCGCGACAAAGGGACGTACCACATCGCGCTCAAAGCGCTCCTCATGATTCACCACGTAGTACGGAATTCCGATGTGCTGCGCCACGCGGCGAGCGTCGTAAACATCGTCGAGCGAACAACAGCGCCCCGTTACCTTCTCGGGCATGCCCTCGTACCCAGCCAGCCGCCGCTGATTCCAGAGCTGCATCGTGAGACCGATGATGTTGTTTCCCTCGGCGCGCAGCATGGCCGCCACAGTGGAAGAGTCAACTCCACCGGACATGGCTACGGCAATGGTTCGAGGATCTGACATGAGATGAATTGATGTGCTATCAGCTAACTGCTGTCTTTCTATGCACCGGCGACAACTCCCGCAGCCGCGCGACCGTCTCTGGCACGAGCGCAAGCGCGATATCGATCTCGTCCTCGGTATTCTGTTTTCCAATACTGAAGCGGACGCTGGCGCGCGCCCGGTCAACGCGCAGACCCATCGCCATGAGCACATGAGACGGCTCGATTGCACCGGATGAACACGCTGCGCCCGTGGAAACGGCAAGTCCCTTCAGGTCGAGCGAGATCACCATCGCCTCACCGTCGATATCACCGAAATAAACGCTAGATGTGTTCGGCACTCGCGGAGCGCCCTCGCCGTTCACGCCAGCGTCCTCCACTTGCGTCAGAATTCCCTGTTCCAGGCGGTCACGCAACGCTGACATTTTACTGTCGTCACCCCGGTCGAAACCCTGCATCGCCACCTCTGCAGCCTTACCGAGCGCCACAATCCCGGGAACGTTTTCCGTCCCGGCGCGGCGCGAACGTTCATGCCGTCCGCCATAAAACAACGGCTGGAGGCGCGTCCCCTTGCGTACATAGAGCGCGCCCACACCCTGTGGCGCGTGCATTTTGTGGCCGGAGAGCGAAAGCGCACGGCAGCCGATGCTCTTCACATCGATCGGAACCTTTCCCGCCGCCTGCACTGCGTCGGTATGGAAACAGACGTCAGCCTCCGCAGCAATCTTTCCGATTTCGGCGACCGGTTGCAGTACTCCGGTCTCGTTGTTCGCCATCATGATCGAAATCAACTTGGTATCCGGACGCAATGCCCGCCGCACATCCCCGGGATCAACCAGACCGCGACCATCCACCGGAACATGCGTCACTTCGCAGCCCGTTTCCTCGAGGTGCTTACAGGCATGCAACACCGCATGGTGTTCAACTGTCGAGGTAATGATATGGTCGCCCGCGACGGTCAATCCCGATAGAGCCAGATTATCTGCTTCGGTCCCTCCGCTGGTGAACACAATCTCGGCCGCTCGGCAGTTCAACAACATCGCCACGGAATCTCTGGCTCGCTCGACCGCAGCCCGCGTTTCCTGCCCTTGCTGATGGATCGAGGACGCGTTGCCAAAGTGCTCGCCGAAATAAGGGCGCATGGCCTGAAACACTTCCGGCAGTACCGGCGTGGTGGCGTTATTGTCGAGGTAAATGCGACGCATACCTTCACTATTCTAACCGCTTTCTGCAGGAAGAACGGCACAGGATGGTCGGAAGAGTATCGCCGCAGATCGCGACTATGATCGCGATTCTTATGTGATCGAGCGCATGCTCACAGATGGCGGGTATGAACGATCAACGATTCTCCATCAACACATAACGGTTGGGATAGTCCGGCCCGAGATATTCAGCCCTCGGGCGAATCAAGCGATTGTCGTCCAGTTGTTCGATAACGTGCGCCGCCCAACCGCTGATGCGTGAGACCGCAAACACAGGCGTGAACAGATCCTCGTCGATACCCAGCACGTGATAAGTCGAGGCAGAATAAAAATCGACGTTGGCGTTCAGCTTCTTTTCTGCCTTCACGAATTTCTCGATTTTCTCCGACATCTCGTACCACTGCGACTGCCCGCTCGAACGGCCAAGATCTCGCGACATAACGCGCAGGTGGGTAGCCCGAGGATCTTCAGTGTGATAGACGCGATGGCCAAAGCCGGGAACTTTTTTCTTTTGTGCCAGCATCTCGCGGACATGCTCGACCGGATCGGATTTCTTCCGGTCAATCGCTTCCAGGATTCGGAAGACAGCCTCATTTGCTCCGCCATGCAGCGGTCCCTTGAGCGCACCGATCGCCGATGTGATCGCGGAATGCATATCCGATAAGGTCGCGGCCGTCACGCGAGCCGCAAACGTAGATGCATTCAACTCGTGGTCCGCATGCAGAATCAAGGCAGTATCGAGCGCTCGCTCCGCCGTGGATGAAGGCTTGCTTCCATTCAACTGTAGTAGAAAGTTGGCGGCATGCGATAAGGAGCGGTCGGCTTCGACAACCGGCTTGCCTTTGCGCGTCCGGTCATAGGCGGCAACGATCATTGCGATCTGCGAAGTGAGCCGGATGGCTTTGCGCACATTCGCATCATGATCGTTGCTCTTCTCGTCCGCATCGTAGAAGGCCAGTGCAGAAACAGCGGTACGCAGCACATCCATCGGCAGCGCGCTCTTGGGGACATCGCACAAGAATTGGAGGATCGCCGGATCGAGGTGACGCTCTTGCGCCAAACGCTGCTGCAGGTCTTTCAAATCGTTGCGATTTGGAAGGTGCCCAAACCACAACAGATAGCAGGTTTCTTCAAACGTGGAATGCTCGGCAAGTTCGTGAATGTCAATGCCGCGATAAGCAAGAACGCCGCGGTCGCCATCGATATAACAAATGCTGGAATTGGTGGCAACGATGCCTTCCAGACCTTTGGGCCCGAGGGTTGTAGTAACGCTAGACATAAGCATCTCGCTGGATCGGATTCATTGCAGTTGCGGAAGCCGCGGGAGGGAGAACCGCGGGGAATGCAACTTTCTTTTATACCCCAAAAAACGCGCAGGTTCCATGGGATCAGGGGCTGGATGTGTTCGATTTCTGGATTTATGAGCACGCCGGACGCTGTGCTATGATTTGCGCCACTTCCGGAGGGCAGGCGTTATGGACCACCCCGTGGTTCACTTTGAAATCGGCTGCCGTGACAGCGCCAAGACGGCAAGCTTCTTCTCCAACCTTTTCGGCTGGAACATGCAGTCTATGGGCCCCGCCACCATGATCAGCACCGGCGCTGACACCGGCATTCACGGCCATATTTCGACCCTGGGCCACGAACCGCATCACTACACGATCTTCTACATTCAGGTTGATGACGTGCAGGGCTATTTGGACAAGGCAGGCACGCTCGGCGGCAAAACTCTCGTACCTCCGGTGGAGATTCCGACGGGCACGTTTGCGTGGTTTGCCGACCCGGACGGCAACACGATTGGATTGTGGAAGCCTAAATAGGCAATCAAGCAGGCCAGAGGCTAAGGGCAGTCTTACTCAGAATCTGCTGCTGAAGTTTCGGCTCGAGCGGCAGCGCGAGGAACTCATCAAGGTTCTGCTTGATGTCCGGCACCCCCGGGCCCGGCCAATCCGTGCCGAAAAGCGTCTTGTGCGCAATCTCCCGCAGTCGGGGAAAGTACTGCAGCAAAGTCTTGGGCGGGATGCCGCTGATATCGAGATACACATTGGAGTGGTTGCGGATCAGAAAAAACGCCGTCTGCATCCAGAGCGGGCGACCGCCATGTGCCAGCAGAATTTTTAGCTTGGGAAAATCCACCGCCACGTCGTCCACGTACATAGGATCGCCGTACTTGTTGCGCGCTCCGGGAAAGATGGACGTCCCGGTGTGAAACATTACCGGAACGCCGTTGGCTTCGGCAGCGCGGTAAATGATTTCCAGTTCCTTGACGCCATTCAAGTAATCGTTAGGAAATAAAAGCTGGTGCGGAGGATGGATCTTAATCATGCGAATTCCAAGCCGCAGAATCTGCTCCATATCGGCCAGAACGTTCGTCGTATGCCGTGGATGCAGGCTGCCGCATGAGAGCAAGCGCTTCGGATCTTCCTTAACGTAATCCGCAATGAATTGATTTACGCCGCTGGTAAAGCCGATTACCTCCGGCGCTACATAGTTGATGAGCACCGCGCGGTCGACGCCACACGCATCGAGATATTTCAGAAACTCCTTCGGGGAACGGCAGAACTCGGCAATCTGCTCGAAGTTCGCGCGCTTTTTTTTCATGAGCTCCAGCGCGTGCGGCTTGAACATCTCCACCGGCGAGATATGAATGTGGCAGTCGGTGATCATTCAAGGGCTCAATCGCTAGCCGCCGGACGCCAGGCACGAGCGTTTGCATTCAGTACGTCGGTACATTTGCATCCACCTGGTGCGACCACGCGTCGATGCCGCCCCGCATGGATTGCGCTTTCTCGAATCCCTGCTGGCGCAGCCACGCCGTCACATTCATTGACCGCACACCGTGATGGCAAACCACCACAATATGATCTTCCGGGTCCAGTTCCTGATGGGCGCGTGATGGCACATCCCCCATCGGCATCAGCTTCGCCCCCGCCATGTGCGCAGTTTCAAACTCCCACAACTCGCGAACATCAAGCAGAGTGAATTTCTCGTCCTGATCAAGCTTCGTTTTCACTTCTTCGGGCGTGATCTCGTAGTCCATAAGTCGGTTGGCCGCTGGCTACTTCCCTGCCCACTTTGGTTCGCGCTTCTCCATGAAGGCACGAATTCCTTCTTGCGTGTCCGTTGTCTTCATCAACTCTTCCAAGTAAATCTTCTCTGCGTGCGCAAGACCCTTGTCGAGGTGCATCGAGTCCCAGGCGTAGATAGCTTTCTTTGTCACGGCCAACGCTGCGGGACTTAGCGTGCGCAATTCCTGCACGGCATTTTCTACGCTCTCAACCAGCTTTTCATCCTGTACAGCGTGATTGGCTAACCCCATTTCTTCCGCTTCGATGCCAGTAATCGTCTGCCCGCTCAGAATCAACTCTGAGGCTCGTTTCTGCCCCACCAAGGCAGCCAGCGCCGTACACGCCACCGGCGGAAAACACCCGAGCTTAATCTCTGGAAATCCCCAGTTTGCTGTCGCGGAGGTATATACGATGTCACAAACCATCGCCAACTCCGCGCCGCCGCCGAGGCAATTTCCGTGAACCGCGGCAATCGTAACTTTCTTCGTCGAGATCAGGCCTCGAATCACCGCGTGGAAGCTGTTCAACATCTCTTCGACTTTGTCGGGAGTATGCGCCGCAACATCGACACCAGCCGAAAAAGCCTTGCCGGCGCCACTGAGCACAACGACGGAAATGTCCGACCGTGCTTCCACTTCCGCTAACGTATGCGCCAACTGTTCCATCATCGGAATGTCGATAATGTTGAGGGGAGCATGACACAAAACAATTCGCGCCACGGGAGCGCTAATATCGACTGAGAGACGGGCGAGTTTGGATTCTACCAACGTGGCCATGCTCTGTGTCTCGGTGCCTCTGTGTGAAAAGATCCTTGACTTACAGATTGATGAATTACAGATTGATCGCCGACTTGCGCACTTCGCCGATGCTAGCCAGCGGATCGCGGGCGCCGGCTTTCTCCGCAATCCATTTCTTTTCGGTCTCGATGATGTCGAGCAGCAGCTTCCTGTCGGCCGGGCCGGGCATGTATTCCCCGAGATGTTCCTGGTAGGCACGGTCGTCGAGCGTTTCGCCCGTCTGAGCATGGAATTTCTGTCCCGACCAGCGCCCGATTTCGCGATTGAACTTGATGTGCGGGGCGTAGAGCTTCGGCTGGCCCGGCTTCAACGCACTATTGAAGCGCTCAATCAATCCTGCAACTTCGTCGCGATAAATGTTACGGTTGTAGTCGTTCAAATCGTCGAGATCGGGCGCATGCTCGTTCTTAGGCTCGTCGTAACGCCCCTTCACGCCCCAAACGTAGGCCCAGTGCGCCGACGAAGAATGGTCTGTGCCAAATAGATCATAAGAACTTGAAATCCACTTGTTGAGGTACTTCTGAATCAGCCAGCCCGGAATCACGCCGGCTTCCACAATGCGCCTCAGCCCGTCATTCCCCGTGCCCATGTGGAATGCCTCTTCGCGCAGCATGTACGACATGGAGCGGCCCAGCGGCGCAAAGGCGGAATATTTCAACATCTGCAGCTGAAACTTACCGTCGCGATCGACGAAATCGGTGTAGGTGAAAAAATCCATCCAGTTGTCGACATCAACGTTGAAGGCACCCAGCAGGCGTTTGTTCTCGAAGGCTCGGCGCTCCAACATTTTCTGCGCCTCAACCTTGCCCGAGTATCCGAAGTGATCGACGAGCAACGCGCACATCTGCCAACCGTGACGCATCTCCTCAATCATGACGCGTGTGATGGCCCGGCGATCCCAATCGGTGGGTGCGTTTTCCAGAAGATTGCGCTGCTGCTCGACGCTCGCAAACTCGGTGTCACCCTGGTAGACGATCATGTTCATCAGCGCATCGCGCATTTGCTGCGTCGGAATCTGGCGCAGGTTTTCCCACTTGCGCCGGCCCTTGTAGGAACCGAATTCGATTTCCTCCGTATCGATCGCTCCGTAGAGAGTGTCGAAGTGAAAGGCCTCGATGTCCTGCGTGTTGACGCCGATGTCCTTGCGCCAGTCGTTGAACATCCCGACCCAATCACTGAAGGTTCCAATTTTTGCAACTTTTCCCGGCATGATGTGATTCCTTTTTTCGCTTTGCTTGTGGCGTGAGCACTCAGCATTCAGCAATTAGCATTCAATTTCACGTCTTCATGGATAGTTCCCGCAAACTCCAAGGGCTGAATGCCGAGTGCTGAATGCTGAATGCTTCTTTTCACTTCGCTTTGAAAACCGCCGGACGCTTCTCCACATAAGCGGCCAGGCCTTCCTTCGCATCGTCGCTCTGGAAGAGCAATTGTTGGTTCTCGCGCTCCACTGCCAGCGCCGACTCCATGGGAATCTCCCATCCCGTCTGAACCGCGCGCTTGATCCGTCCCACAGCCTTGGCAGCCTTGTTCGGAGGACAGAACTGTTTGGCATACTCCATCATGTTTTCCATGAAGCCATCGCGCTCGTAAATGTCGTTGATGATGCCAAGCTCCTGGGCCTCCTCAAACGAGAAGGTGTTGCCCGTCACCATCAGTTCGATCGCTTTACTCTTTCCGACCAGCCGCGAGAGCCGCTGGGTGCCGCCGGTTCCAGGCAGCACACCCAAGTTCACCTCAGGCAGACCGATCTTGCCCGCGTCTTTTCGCGCGATACGTATGTCGGCGGCCATCGCGATCTCCAGACCTCCGCCCACACAGTGGCCGTTGATCGCCGCAATCACTAGCTTTGGCGTGTGCTCCAACCGCAGCAGCATCTCGTTGGCATGCAGGCAGAAGTAATACTTGAAGGTCGGATCGACACTCGACAGCATCTTGATATTCGCTCCCGCCGAAAAGAATTTGTCGCCCGCGCCGGTGAGCAAAATTACGTAGACGTCATTCTCCATGCGTGCGCGCAGGATTGCATCGTCGAGCTGCCGGTTCATCTCGTAGGTGTAAGTATTCGCCGGCGGATCGCACATCTCGATGACCGCGACGCCGCCGTCGCGCCGATAGTTAACAAGCTGCTTGGTCGTTTCGCCGGTAGTCGGTTGCATTGTCGTCGCCATGTTTATCACTCCTTATCCTTCTAGTCTTTCCCGATCTAATCTTTCCCGGTCCTAGCCCTGCATCGCTCTTTGAAGTCGCCGCCTTCATTTGCGGCCGTCAGCACCGTCACACGCCACGCAGAAAAATGTCGCCCATCTCGCGTGCAATTTGTTCCGCGTCGGCATCGACCCGCGGATTATGCCAAGTGTAGATCCAATTCATCATACCGAAGAGGCTGAGAACCGCGATGCGCGTGGAGAATTCCAATCCCCGGTCGCGTTTCAAATCATCAAGCAGGCCGACGCAGATCCGGTAGTATTCCCGCTTGATCGCGGCCACTTCCGACGCAAATCCATTTTTCAGCACATCGGCCTCGTGCGACAAAACCTTCATGCTAGCCGGATTGGCTAGAAAATATTCAAGGTGATTCAGAATAAAGATTCGGATTTGCTTCTCCGGATCACTGACTCCCTCCAGACGCGCCTTAAGCCGCTGCACGATCGTCGAGAACGTGTGCTTCTGGATCAGAAAGAGAAGTCGCTCTTTCGATTCGAAGTAGTAATAAAGCCCCGCCAGCGACATGCCGCTGGCGCGCGAAAGATCGCGCATCGAGGCGCCTTCGTATCCCCTTTTGCAGAAGACCTCAGTGGCGTGAGTAAGGATCTCCGCGAGTCGACGATCAAAGCGAGTCGCAGGCGACGAGTCACCACGATGCCTTCGCAGAGAGACACGCGCCGCTGTTGTTAAACCTGCCATACCATTGCGGAGAACTGAAGATAATTCGAACGTTCGTTCGAATATAGTATACCGAAATGTGATCTGGATCACAAGACCTGGGTTGCCCCGTAGCAGGCTCTTAGACCATCGGGATCGGATGGTCTCTACTTTCTGGACTCCGCCTAATTTCTTATATCCGCCAACATTCGCTCTACTTCACTCTTCAGTTCGCCGGTAAGCGGCAGTAGCGGCAGACGTGCCGTCCCGCCAAAGTAGCCGTTGAAGTCCATCCCATACTTAACACCGGGAATGCCCAACTCGCCCACAACGCGTTCCGCCGCTCGAGCAATACGCTGCTGTTTCAGTCGCGCTAACTCATCGTCGCCTTCTTTCCACGCGGCATAGATTTCATAGCACGAGGTCGGGGCCAGACAGGCAAAAGCAAGAATGGCACCCACTGCTCCAGCCTCAAGTGAAGGATGCAACTTGTTGGCGGCGCCTACCAGCACCTGGAATCCAGTTTCTTTCTGCCTGGTTTTAATGTTGGCGAGGACCGTGACGGCCGCCGAAGAAGGCTTCGGCACGGATGAGGAACCTGCCAGCACGGCAACCGAAACCAACTCTCCACCATCTCCACTCGACCCTGCCGTCGCACGAGCCAGCATGCGGGGCGTCACTGCCTCAAACGTCTCAGTGACGGTTGCACTGCGCTTTATGTGTCGTGTGCCCTCCACCATCTTGCGCACTTTGTCTACGTCTCCACTCGATTCCTTGATTCCGATCAGGTTCGAATGCTCCGCCAGTTCGATCACCAGTTCTGCCGGAATGTCGTAGCCGGTCGCCTGAGGAAAGTTGTAAATAATCACAGGCAGCGGTGAACGATCGGCCACGGTGCGATAAAACGCCAAAATGTTTGCCGGCTGCATCTGCTTCTTGTAGTAGTGCGGAGTGCGCACCATGGCAACATCGTAGCCGAGTTCGGCGGCGTACTCGGTAAGCCGCAAAGTCTCGATCGCCGATTCGATCCCCGTACCCGCGATCAGCACTTTGTTCGGCGCAGTGGCCTCGCGTGCAGATTTGAGGACGTCTCGCCGCTCCTGATCGGAAAGTAGAATGGCTTCGCCCGTCGATCCAAGTACGACTACGCCGGCAGAAGGCGTACGCGAGTATCGCTCAACGTTGCTCTCGAGCTTCTTGAAATAGACGTTCCCGTCGGGATAGAACGGCGTGGTGATGGGAGGAAAGATACCGTGGAGTAACATAGCCAGTCCAGCGTATCACTTCTTCGGCGGGCTTAGCAGCGGGATGGCTTCTCGTTTGTTTCGGCGGTAAACGCGAAAATCGTGGTCGACGGTGATGAGGGTGTGCCGCGGGTAGAGTTCGCTCATACGAATCAGGCAGAGATCGGCAAGATCCGGTTTTCGATCGGCATAGCGAGTGGCGAGGACGTGGAGGTGTTCCAGATGGCCGGTGAAATCGAATGCCAGGCGAAGCATTCCATTTTGCAACATATCAAGCGGCAATTCGCTGGACCGCACATGGAATGCGGTTTCTGATAAAACCGATTCGCAGGTCAGCGCAGGCCAACGGATAGCTTCTGCAACCTCGACTGCCCAAGCATGGTAGGTGTCATACTGTTCGAGCAGGGCCACCAGAAATCCGGTGTCCGCAATGGCATTCACTTGCGCGAATACCCCTTGCGCGAAGAAAGGTCAGGCGGGCCGTCTTTTAAAATACCCGCATATTTTCTCCACGTCTGATTCGCGTCGGAGCCAAGCGTGGTTTCCAGGGCCTGACGGACGACGCGGCCCACCGGAAGCCCAGTTCGGCGAGCTTTCTCCCGTACCCGCTCCAGGAGTTCTTCCGGCAAGCGAACTGTAAGTGTATTACTCATATGGACGCATTGTAACACAGGTAGAGCTACGAAGGGATATCAGCAAATTCCAGTTCACCGAGCATTCACGTCCTGCTCACATTTCGTTCCGCGTGCAACTGTTGCAGGGCTCTGATATTCACTTCGCCACGCTGCAACGCCGCGATCCCTTCCGCAGCTGCCCGTGCCGCCGAAAGCGTGGTGATCGTTGGAATGCGCGCCATGACCGCTGCGCGGCGGATCGCCTTCTCGTCGAACCATGGCTCCAGACCGGTGGGCGTGTTGACGATCAGATGAATGCGCTGGCCCTTGATGAAATCCACCACGTTCGGACGACCCTCTTTCACTTTGTAGACTCGTTCGACTTTCATGCCCGCGGATTCGATCACGTCAGCCGTGCCGGAGGTCGCGACCAGCTTAAAGCCCATGTGTACAAACTTGCGCGCCAGTTCGGCAACGTACCGCTTGTCGTGGTCGGTCACGCTGATGAAGACCGTGCCCTGGGTCGGCAACTTCTGGCCTGCAGCCAACTGCGCCTTGGCGAAGGCTTCGCCGAAGCTGTCGCCGACGCCCATTACTTCGCCGGTTGATTTCATCTCCGGCCCCAACACCGTATCGACGCCGGGAAACTTGTTCCACGGAAACACCGGCGACTTCACGTAGTAGCAGCTTCCCGTATCGAGGTCGGCGCGGCGGTCGATATTCTCCGGAAGGAATTCCCGCAGCTTGCGCCCCGTCATCAACCGTGCGGCAATCTTCGCCAGCGGCACGCCTGTGGCTTTCGAAACATAGGGAACCGTGCGCGAAGCCCTCGGGTTGACCTCAAGCACATAGACTTTCCCGCCTTCGGCGCCGTTGCCTGATCCGCTGCCATCGCCGCGCGGAATGGCGAACTGAATATTCATCAGCCCAACCACCTTCAGCGCGCGCGCCAGCTTGAAGGTGTAGTCGCGCATGCGCTCCATAAGGTGCTGTGGAATATCGACGGCTGGCAGCACGCAGGATGAGTCGCCCGAGTGAATGCCGGCTTCCTCGATGTGCTGCATGATTCCGCCAATCACTACGTCCTCGCCGTCAGAGAGCGCATCGACGTCCACTTCAATCGCGTCTTCGAGGAAGTGATCGATCAGCACCGGTCGATCGTGCGAGTACTCGACCGCTTCTTTCATGTACCGCACCACCGACTCTTCATCGTAGGCGATCACCATGGCGCGACCGCCGAGCACGTAGGAGGGCCGCACCACCACCGGATATCCCACGCGCTTTGCTCCGTCGATCGCCTCCTCCAGCGAGGTTGCCATCATTCCCGCCGCCTGCGGAATTTGCAGTTCCTCCAGCAGTTTGTTGAAGTGCTTGCGATCTTCAGCCAGGTCAATCGATTCCGGCGATGTGCCGATAATGTTGAGGCCCGCGGCCTTAAGGGGCAGAGCCAGGTTGAGAGGCGTCTGCCCACCAAACTGCACGATCACACCGCATGGCGCACCCTTCGACGTCTCGTGCTGATAAATCGCCCAAACATCTTCAAAGGTCAACGGCTCAAAGTAGAGACGGTCGCTGGTGTCGTAATCGGTCGAGACAGTTTCAGGATTGCAATTGATCATGATCGTCTCGTATCCGTCTTCGTGTAGTGCGAACGATGCGTGACAACAGCAATAATCGAATTCAATTCCCTGCCCGATGCGGTTCGGCCCACTGCCCAGAATGATAATTTTCTTCTTGTCGGTTGGGGCGGCTTCGTCTTCATCCTCGTAAGTCGAGTAAAGATACGGCGTAAAGCTTTCGAATTCCGCCGCACACGTGTCCACGCGCTTGTAGACGGGCAGCACACCGTGCTTCTTGCGCAGATGCCGCACTTTCTCCTGGCCTTCCAGCCGCCACACATTCGCCAGGCGCCCGTCGGAAAACCCCATGCGCTTGGATTCGCGCAGCACCTCGGTTGGAATCGACTCAATCGGGTGCTTCTCCAACTCAAGCTGCATGTCGTTAATTTCTTTGAGCTGATACAGGAACCACGGATCCATCGAGGTCATCTTCGCGATCTGCTTCACCGTGTGCCCCTGTCGCAAAGCGTATTGCACGTAGGCCAACCGCTCGGGATGCGGCGTCACCAGCCGCTGCGTCAGAATCTTGGGCTCGATCTTTCCGCCGCCAACGCGCTTTCCTGTGTCGAGGGAGCGAACGCCCTTCATCAACGCCTCTTTAAAGGTACGTCCTATCGCCATCACTTCGCCGACCGACTTCATCTGAACCCCAAGGTTCTCATCGGCTCCGGGGAACTTTTCGAACTGCCACTTCGGAATCTTCACCACCACGTAGTCGAGCGTCGGCTCGAAGCACGCCGGAGTCTTGCGCGTGATGTCGTTGGGAATTTCATCCAGCGTGTATCCCACGGCAAGTTTCGCGGCAATCTTCGCAATCGGAAATCCCGTAGCTTTCGACGCCAACGCCGACGAGCGCGAAACGCGTGGGTTCATCTCGATGACCACCATGCGTCCGGTTTCAGGATTCACGCCGAACTGAATGTTCGATCCGCCGGTGTCCACACCAATTTCGCGGATCACCGCAATCGAGGCGTCGCGCATCGCCTGGTACTCGCGGTCAGTGAGCGTTTGCGCCGGGGCGACTGTAATGGAGTCGCCAGTGTGCACGCCCATGGGATCGAAGTTCTCGATCGAGCAAATGATGATGACGTTGTCTTTGGTGTCGCGCATCACCTCGAGCTCGAATTCTTTCCATCCCAGCACCGACTCTTCAATCAGCGCCTCGTGCACTGGAGACATATCCAAACCGCGGGTCAGCACTTCAACCAACTCTTCGCGGTTGAAGGCGATGCCGCCCCCCGTTCCGCCCAGCGTGAACGACGGCCGAATGATGACCGGAAAACCGATCTTGCCCGCGAACTCCAGGCCATCTTTTGTGCTGTTCACCAGTGCCGACTTGGGAACGTCGAGCCCGATCTTCTGCATCGCGTCCTTGAAGAAGAGCCGGTCCTCTGCTTTCTTAATGGCCTCGACGTTTGCGCCGATCAGGCTCACATTGTATTTTTCAAGAACGCCGCCATCGGAAAGTTCAATGGCAAGGTTGAGTGCAGTCTGCCCGCCGACGGTAGGCAGCACGGCGAAACCCGCGCCCGGCGTCAGTTCCCGCTCGATGCGGATGATCGCTTCCAAATACTCGAGGGTGAGCGGCTCGATATAGGTGCGGTCGGCAATCTCCGGGTCGGTCATGATGGTCGCTGGATTGGAGTTGGCCAGCACCACTTGATAGCCCTCAGACTTGAGCGCCTTGCAAGCCTGCGTGCCAGAGTAATCGAACTCAGCCGACTGCCCGATGACGATGGGACCGGAGCCGAGGATCAGGATTTTCGAGATATCAGTGCGTTTGGGCATTTACGATGCGATCTTTCGGGATGTGCCTTGGAAGGGTAGTTTCCCCACTCCACCCGGCGGTTTGCTCTGGATAGGTAAGGCTTCAGACGTGCCGATTGGTTTCTTGCTCTGAAACGGCGCACCTTCTACGCCGCAGAGCTTTTCGTTTTGAAAGGGCGCGCCTTCAGGCGCGCCGTAGATCTCGTCAATGTCCTGGGGCTTTAGCCCCCGAGGCACCTCATCCAACTCGAATCCAGGATGCGCTGACGAGTACGGATATTCTTTCGCCCGTTCGCAAAGATGCGTGCGAACAGGATTCTCCCGAATGTATGCAGCGTGACGCAGATAGTCTTCCGCATCGCGTATCCGATGATCCGAAAATCCCTTCTGCCAGACTTCCAGATTCAAGCTGAGTTCCTTCTTGACTCGAAACGAGAACCCGCCTTTGATGTATTGCGCGGCTTTTTCAAGGCTCGTCTTCGGAGTGAGGAGGACATGAATGTGATCGGGCATCACGACGAATTCGTGCAGCAGATAGGCTGATCCGCGGTAGTGATAGAGCGTATCGATGACAAGCCTCGCCCAGGATTCACGTTGAAAAAGGGAGCGTCGGCCCCAGGTGGAGGACGTAATCATGTACGTGTGGCCCGTGTTGGTGGCATGTTCTCTTGTGGGTCTCAACGGTACCTCAGCGGCTAAAGCCGCAATTCTCTTCTTACCGAGTACGGCGCGCCTTGAAGGCGCGCCCTTTCAAAGCATGTCCTAACAGCATCCAAAGCCAAAAGCGCAGCGCTCACCCTTTCCACTCCTCCATCATCTTCGTGAACTCCTTGAACAGGTAATGCGAATCATGCGGCCCCGGCGCGGCTTCGGGGTGATACTGCACGCTGAATAGCGGCAAGTTGCGATGCCGCAGGCCCTCCAGAGTTGAGTCGTTCAGATCGATGTGTGTGAGTTCGACTTCACTCTCGGGCAGCGAATCCGGATCGACGGCAAAGTTGTGATTGTGCGCCGTGATCTCAATCTTGCCTGTCTGCAACTGCTTCACCGGATGATTCCCGCCATGGTGTCCGAACTTCAGCTTGAAGGTTTTTCCCCCGAGCGCAATGCCGGTGAGTTGATGTCCCAGACAAATTCCGAAGATCGGCATTCTTCCCATCAGCCGACGAATGCTGTCCACCGCATACGTACACGGCTCAGGATCGCCCGGGCCATTCGAGAGAAACACTCCATCCGGCTTCAAGGCGAGCACATCCTCTGCGAGCGTTTGAGCGGGTACTACCGTCACGCGGCAACCTTCGCCGCGTAACTTACGTAAAATGTTTTGCTTGATTCCGAAATCATAAGCTACTACATGAAACCGTTCTGGCTCGTCCTTTACCCCTACTACGGCCACCGGTTCGTGCGAGCGCTCACCCACTTCCCACACATAAGGCCGTTTCGTGCTCACCTCTTTGGCCAAGTCGGTGCCGTCCATCTTCGGAATAGAGTTTGCCTTCGCTACCAACTTCTCGGCGTCGCTCTCGATGGTCGAGACCACACCGCGCATTACTCCGTGGTCACGCAGATGCCGCACCAGCGCCCGCGTGTCGATATCCGACAGTACTGGCACCTGGAATTGTTCCAGATATTCCTCAGCCACCTGCTGCGAGCGCCAGTTCGAGCTCACTTTCGAAAACTCGCGCACGATCAGCCCTTCGATCCACGGACGCGTGGCTTCGTTGTCTTCCTGGTTAGTGCCGTAGTTTCCGATTTGAGGATTGGTCAGGACAACGATCTGTCCCGAATAAGATGGGTCGGTGAAAATTTCCTGGTAGCCGGTGATGGAAGTATTAAAAACGACTTCGCCGTAGCATTCGCCTTTGGCGCCGTAGCCTTTGCCTCGGAAGACTCGCCCGTCTTCCAGCGCAAGGATAGCCTGCATTCTCGCTCCGGGGGAGTGGATTTTAAGGATTTTAGCAGGGATCGGACTTCAGGCCAAGCACAGAACGCGATTGCCTTGACTCAAAATTGCGATTGCAATCAACGGCATCACCGCGAAGAATCACTGTCCGACTGCCGGCAGGATATAGTCGGTCAGCAGTTTTTCAGTTTGCTCGTGCATGCCGTGAGTGCTGTAGTTTGTGCTGGTGATGACAACCGCCAAATCCAGGGCAGGAAAGACCGCAACTTTGTTTCCGCCGTTGCCGCTCATGAAAAACGCCGGATAACTCTTTCCGCCGGACTTGAAGGCCTTCAGCCACCAAAGATAGCCGTACTCGGTATCCTCGTCGATGCGGGTGTGGGGCTGCGTCGAGGTTCTCACCCACGCTTCGTCGACAATTCGTTTTCCCTGCCAACTTCCGCCGTTCAAATAAAGCTGCGCCATCTTCAAAAGATCTCGGCTTGTCAGGCGCAGGCCCCCGCCGGTCTGCGGAATATTCATCGGAGAGTACACCCACTGCGCGTCGCTGATTCCGAGAGGCCCGAACAGCTTCTCCTGAGCGTAGCGATCGGTGCGCAGGCCTGTTGTTTTCTGAAGCACCTCGCTCAGGATAAAGACTCCGCCGGTGCAGTAGCTAAAATATCTTCCGTAGGGCGGAGGATCGATTTTTTCTCCCACGTGCATCCGGCCGCGAATCGGCAGGTCGAGGATGAACTGTGCCCAGTCTTCCAGCACGTACATGCGCTCTTCGTTGCCGCGCGAGGCATCGTTCCAGTCGTCGCATTCGAGTGCTGAACTCATGGTAAGAAGGTCTTCTATCGAGATCCTTTCCTTTCGCGGATCTGGATTCTGCAGTTTGCGCGCGTGCTCAGGCAGCAAATTCAGCACTCGCGCATCCACTCCACTCAACTTCTTCTCGCTGATGGCGATGCCAATCAGCGCGTCCGTAATGCTCTTCGTGGCCGAGCGCGTATCGCGCAAGGCGTTCGCGTCGCCGTCAAAGTAAGCCTCATAAACCAGCTTCCCATGCCGTGCAATCAAAACGCTTCCAATTTTCTTGAATTCTCCGGCGCGCACGGAGTTTTCCAAATCCTGCAGCGGCTTGGACGAAACTCCTGCCGACTCCGCGGTCGCGATAGGCCACCCGTCCGTAGTGGACTGCGGTGCCGAAGACTGCACAACCTGCGCGGACAACGAAACGCTGCACACTGACGCAAATTTGCACAAATAAGAAAGCGATGATTCGGCTCATCGGGATTCTTCCTCCATCGAAAAGGAACATCTCCCCGTTGGAAAGGACTCTTCGCAAACTCGGAGGTTAGCCATGCGCAGAGAAAAACGAAGTCGGGAAAGTTCCTTACTGGCTCGCAGCGCTCTGGCCGTCAGAACACGAAGGGTACGAACCGCTTCGTCCGGCGCATATATTCCTCATAGCGGGCGCCTAGATTGGCCCGCAGCGCCTGCTCTTCCACCCGCACACGGTACAGGTACGCTGCCGCGCCCGTCAGCGCGATGATCGCCACACTCAGCCAATTGGTGAGCGCGATACCTGTTCCCAGATACATCAGCATGCCGCCGGTATAAGAAGGATGCCGCACCCACCGATATGCGCCTTGCTGAATCACCGGCTGCTCTGCCGATGCCCTTACATCGCCAGTGAAATGTTTCCCGAGCATGCGCCAGCAATGGCGTCGCAGCAAACTACCGCATACTAGAACCACCAGGCCAGTTGCAAACCAGGTTTTTTGTCCATGCGTGATGACGAAGGCTCGAATTCCGGCGACCGAGAAAGCTCCGAGCATCCCAATCCAGCCGGCCATCACGATGACCGTCATCGATCCACCGTCAGTGTTCTGCCCCTTTGCCGGCCGCGAACGCGCGATCAGTGAGTACTCCGGGGCATAAGTAAGGAGAAACACCGCCCAGAACAACCAGGAATAAGGCGAGGTGTAGGCCAGCGGCTTCATGTGAAGAATTCTGCATCCGCAGACCGATGTCTGCGCAATCGTGTCCCGCGGTGCCCTGCGAGTATAACGCTCCTCACTGCGGGAAGTTACGCGGAGGAGTTATGGCACCAGATTGCGCGTGTCCAACTACGGATCTACCGCACTCGGCTATCGCACTCGCCCCAGTTTATCCATGGGCCAATACCCGAACACAGCCTTGCCGTAAATATAGCTCTGATTCACCGGTCCAAAATCGCGGCTGTCGTTTGACATCGACCTGTGATCTCCCAGCACCAGGTAGCAGTTGGGTGGGACCACAGTTTCAGGATAAGACCGTGCGTCGGCGTATGCGGGAGGAACGTAGTCCTCATCGAGCGGCTCGCCATTCACATAAACTTGGCCGCCGTCGATACGGATTCGGTCCCCGGCCACTCCGATTACGCGCTTGATGTAGCTTTTCGAGGGATCGCGCGGATAACGAAACACCACAATGTCTCCGCGAGAAATCGGTTCCAGCCGGTACACAAATTTGTTGACGAAGATCCGCTCCTGATCTTCGAGCGATGGCATCATGCTGGTGCCTTCCACCTTCACCGGCTGGTAGATGAAGACGATGATAAAGGCCGAGATCGCGAGCGAGACAATCAGATCGCGCAGCCATACCCCTAAAGCCGGACGCAATCGAACGCCGGAATCGGATTCGATACGCGGAGTCAACGGCGTTTGACTGTTCGGTGGCTCCGTAATTGGCGTTTCGGGCATGCGCTTTTCTATTGTATACAGATCGCATCCACCTCGGCAGCGATTTGTACGGATCCTTTATCCTTTGTCTCCGTCCTCTCTCTACCAGGCGAGGCGAAAGCAGGTTAAAATACAGAAGTTCAGGGGAACCTATGACACGACGTCTGCTTCGCAGCAAGTTCGCCTACCGCGCTCTTACCCTTGCTTTTCTAGTGACCATCCTCATGACCTTGTCGGCCCAATTTACCGCTCAGGAAGACGAAGGAGGCATTCCGGCCTACAACGCCGGCCCGCCGGCGAAGGGCACAAAGCTGCCTGACATCCTCACGAAGGACCAGCTCTGGGGAGCGGATGCGCAATATCCTTATCAAACTCACGCCTATGACCTGGCGGCGAAAATCCCCGTCGTACTTCACCAGCAACCTTGCTATTGCTATTGCGATCGCATGGGCCACAACAGCCTGCATAGCTGCTTCGAAAATACGCACGGCGCACGCTGCGCCACGTGCCTGAAAGAGCTTTACTATTCTTATCAGCAGCACCAGAAAGGCAAGACCGCAGCCCAGATTCGCGCCGGCATCATCAAGGGCGACTGGAAAACGATTGATCTGCAATCAGCCGCTACCATCAACTAGTTGCCAGTACCGAGTACTCAGTACCTAGAGAGAAACCGCTGGGTCGGTCTGACTCGCTGGCTTCTTATTGGTACTTGCAACCAGGTACTCGGTGCTGCCTACGAATTGCCCAAAACCCGCGACTTGAGTGATACTTGTGTGTTGGCTCTTCAGGTTTTAAGAGCTAAGGAGTTCCCATTACGACGAGCACAGGAAAAATTCTTCACATGGCTCAGAAGGCTACCCCTAAGAAAGCAGCGGTCCCCGAAGACCCGCGCGTTACCCAGGCTCTGCAGAATTACGAAGCTGGTCTGCGCGCTTTACAGGAACATAAGTTCGAGAAGGCGAAACCATTGTTTCAAAAGGTGCTCGCCGGACCCAGCAAAGAGTTAACGGACAGGGCTGCGATCCATCTCAGCATCTGCAACCAGCACCTCGAGCGCTCCACCACCACGCAGTTCAAAAGCGTTGAAGAGCACTACGACTACGCCGTCTCTCTGATGAACGTCGGTGACTACGTCACGGCGCGGGAGCACATTGAAAAGCTGCTCAAGCAGGCGCCCAAGACGGACTTCGTAATCTACGGCCTGGCCGCGCTCGATTGTCTTACCGGTCACGTGGAAGACTCGCTCAAGCACCTCGACGAAGCGCTGCGTCTGAACGCCAGCTTGCGTTACCAGGCGCGCAACGACTCTGATTTTCACAATTTGGCCGAAGACCCTCGCTTTACCGAATTGTTGTACCCGGATCCCGCCGCCGACCTTGCTTCGCCGGAGGGCTCCTTCCGGGAAGACGAATCGTATTAGACCGGCCCGCGAGATACTCGGATGGAAACCAGAATCGCCGATCTGTTGTCCCTGGAGAAAACCACGCGCGAGCGTGGCTTGCGAGTCGTCGCGATCGGCGGCGGCACTGGCCTTTCCACTCTGCTCAAAGGACTCAAGGGCTTCGCTCTTACCCCCGCGGAGTTGGCTGCGGCACCCCCTGGTTCTCCCATTATTCGAGATCTCTGCGCAGTGGTCACCGTAAGCGACGACGGCGGTTCCAGCGGCCGCCTCCGAAAAGAACTCAATATGCTTCCTCCCGGCGACATTCGCAACTGCATCGTCGCCCTCAGTGAGGATGAAGCTCTGCTCTCCCAGCTTTTTCGTCACCGCTTCGCGAAAGGCTCTGGCCTGGAAGGTCACAGCTTCGGCAATCTCTTTCTGGCCGCTCTGACTGACATTACCCATGACTTCTCGGAGGCCGTGCGGCTCTCTTCGGAAATTCTCGTCACGCGCGGCCATATACATCCCGCCACAACTTCCAATATTGAACTCGAAGCTCTGATGGAAGATGGCACTCGCGTTCGCGGAGAAACTAAGATCACCGCCAGCAAAGTCCGCATTCAGGAGCTCTTTCTCGTTCCGCCCAATGTCGAGCCTCAGCCGCAGACGCTCGACGCCATCGCCCGAGCCGATATCATCAGCATCGGACCCGGCTCTCTGTTTACCAGCCTCATCCCCAACTTGCTGGTACATGGAATCTCAGATGCAATCGTCACCTCACCGGCCACCAAGGTTTACATCTGCAATCTGATGACGCAAGCCAACGAGAGTCTTGGCCTGACCGCCGCCGATCACATCCGCGCCCTCAACCGGCACGCGCGACAACAGATCTTCGACTACGCGCTGATCAATCGCACTCCGGTTTCCGACGGACTCAAAGCTAAGTACGCGCTCGAGGGCGCATGCCAGATCGTTGCCGATCTCGACGCCATCGAAGCTCTCGGCGTGATTCCTGTTCTTGGCGATTATCTCGATGAGGGCGACGTTGCTCGCCACAATACCGCCCGAGTCGCCAGTGACCTGGTGCAACTTGCTTCGGCCGCCGGAGCGGAGCACAAGAGCCGTTCCGCTGGGAGACCTTGACCTCCGTCCTTCACTTCTTTCTTTCTTCACGTCTCTCTTTCCCGCTTTCCCGCTTTCCCGCGAGTTCGCGAATCGCTAGAATGTCCGAATATGAAACCGGCAGGAATGAAAATAATAGCCACGTGCATGCTTGCGTCAGTGATGGCTTTTGCATTTCTCGGCGAAGCGGCCGCGCAGCGCGAACCAGAGGAAGAACCTACCGCGACCCTGAATTTTCTGATCATCAAGGACGACAACAGCAAGCCCGTTCGCAACGCCGCCGTAATCATGCACCCGGTAAACTCACACGGCAAACAGGGCAGAGGCGACCTCGAACTCAAAACTGACGTCGACGGAAGGACCAGCTTTGACGGCGTTCCGTATGGCAAACTCCGGATCCAAGTGCTGGCTGCCGGTTTCCAAACGTTCGGTGAAGACTATGACATCGACAAAGCCAAGATGGAGTTCACCGTCAAGTTGAAACGTCCGCAAACCCAGTACTCGATTTACCAGGATCATCCGGACGAAAAGAAGAACGATAAGGCACCGCCGCCTCCTGATCCAAATGCCAAACCGCAATAGCGCAGGGTGACCTGAAATTAAAACGACCCAGCCTGGAGATGACAAGAATGCCAATCCGGCGCAAGCTGTTCCTCGTTTTGCCAGGAATGCTGCTCACGACTTTTCTTTTCAGTTTTCTCCTCTCCGCAGAAACTCCAGAATCTGCAAAAACGATCCATGATCGCATCAGCGGAATGAAAGCCACTGACGGTCTCTTCCCAACGGCTTGGGACGCAAAGAGCGGACACCTCTTCCTCACGGTCCGCAATTTCAATAAGGATTTTCTGTTTGTGGTTTCGTTGCCTTACGGTCTCGGCTCGAATGACATCGGATTAGATCGCGGCCGGATGGGCAGCGAACAAATCGTACACTTCACACGCATCGGTCCGCGTGTTTTGCTGGTCGCGCCGAATCTGCAATACCGATCTTCCTCGACGAATCCCATGGAGAGCCTCGCTGTCCGGCAATCTTTTGCGGAATCCGTTCTGGCTGGCTTCAAAATCGAAGCCGAAGAGGACGGAGCGGCGCTAATCGATGTAACTGATTTTCTTCAGGGCGATGTCTTTGGCGTGGTTGAACAACTTGCAGCGAGTAAGCAGGGCACATACAAGCTCGACAAAGACCGTAGCGCGCTCGCTCTCGAAAACACAAAGAATTTCCCGCTCAACACCGAGTTCGAGTCGATTCTGACTTTCTCGACCGACCACCCCGTGGAGAACTCGCTGGTTGCTACCGTAACTCCCAACGCTCATTTCGTTACGCTGCGTGAACATTACTCTTTCGTCCAACTACCTGACGAGGGTTTTCAACCGCGCGCTTTCGATCCTCGCTCCGGGTTCTTTGATGCACACTACCGGGACTATGCCGCGCCCCTGGGCACGCCCCTGGATGTTCGCCTTATTCAAAGGCATCGCTTGATTAAGAAAGATCCCAGCGCGGCCTTCAGCGAGCCCGTAAAACCTATCGTCTATTACGTGGACTCAGGAGCACCCGAGCCAATTCGAGATGCGCTGGTCGAGGGCGCGAACTGGTGGAACCAGGCCTTCGAGGCCGCCGGCTTCAAGAATGCTTTTCGCGTTGAAGTGCTGCCTGAGGGCGCCGATCCAATGGATGTTCGCTACAACGTCATCCAGTGGGTACATCGCTCGAGCCGCGGCTGGTCGTTCGGGCTTACCGTTTCCGATCCTCGTACTGGAGAGATTATTCAAGGCCGAGTCACTCTTGGCTCGCTGCGCGCCCGCCAGGATTACATGATTGCCGAAGCGCTGCTCTCGCCTTACGAAAAGGGCAAGTCCGCGTCACCGGAGATGCAGCAGATGGCGCTCGCCCGGCTTCGGCAACTCGCCGCGCATGAAGTCGGTCACACTTTGGGTCTGGCCCACAACTTCGCCGCCAGCGCCATTGCTCCGGGCAGCTCGGTGATGGATTATCCGCATCCCTGGATCACGCTTGACGCCAGCCGCCGTCCTGATTTCTCGCGTGCCTACGCCACCGGGATCGGCGCATGGGATAAAGTGTCGATCCAGTACGGCTATTCACAATTCCAGTCCGGCGCCGAGGAGCGCACAGCCCTCGACAATATTTTGAGCAAGGCTCAGGAAACCGGTTTTTACTTTATCACTGACGAGGACGCAAGACCGCTGGGCGGCGCCCATCCGCATGCGCATCTCTGGGACAACGGCCCAGACCCGGCTGTGGAACTTGAACGCATTCTCAAGATTCGGTCCGCAGCGTTGGCGCGCTTCGGCGAGAACGCAATTCCCTCTCACGCGCCGATGGCAGAGTTGGAAGACACACTCGTTCCTCTGTACTTGCTGCATCGTTATCAGACCGAAGCCGCAGCAAAAGAGATTGGGGGCCTGGACTACCGTTACGCTCTTCGTGACGACGGACAGCTTGTAACCAAGATCGTCGATTCGGCGGACCAGCAAAAAGCTCTTCGTGCTGTGCTTCAGACAATTGCACCGGAGAACCTGGCCCTCCCCGAGTCGCTGCTGTCTCTGCTGCCTCCACGTCCCCCCGGCTATCCGAGGACGATCGAATCCTTCGCCGGACACACTGGCCTCACCTTCGATCCCGCAGGCGCAGCGGAGGCCGCAGCGGCTCTCACATTTAAACTGCTCCTCGACCCGGAACGGGCATCGCGGCTGGTGGAATACCACGCACGGAATAATGCCGGTCCTAGCCTTACCCAAGTGATCGAAGCAGTCTTCCAAGCCACATGGAAAGCACCGAGAGCCACAGGACTGCAGGGAGAGATGCAGCGTATCACTGAAACCTCCGCGCTGGAACATCTGCTCGCGCTGGCCACAAACCAGAAAGCTTCCCCGGAAGCTCGTGCTCTGGCCCGAGCCGGAGCCCTGAGCCTGCGGTCCTGGATGTCGGCGACCACAGCTCAAGCTTCTGAAGAAAAAGCGCTTCGGGCCGCAGCCATCGCACGTATCAACGCATTTGAAAAAGACCCGGAGAAATTTACTCCGGCGAGCGATGTTACCATCCCTCCGGGACAACCCATCGGAGACGATGAGATGGACTAGGTAGTGATAGTGATCAGTGGCTAGTGATCGGTAAGAATACCGGCCACTGATCACTCGCCACTGACCACTTGATTTAGAATCTTGCCCATGCCCTATCTTCTAAAGACCGAGCCCACCGTTTATTCATTCGCCGATCTTCAGCGCGAAAGCACCACGATCTGGGATGGAGTCACCAATCCCGTAGCGCTGAAAAACCTGCGTGGCATGAAGGCCGGAGACGGGTTAATCATCTATCACACCGGAGACGAGAAGAGCGCCGTAGGAAGCGCGACCGTTGTCTCGGTAGACGCCACCGATCCCAAGAATCCGCAAGTAAAAATCAAGGTAGGCAAGCCGCTGCCCCATCCGGTTACGCTGGCCGAAATCAAAGCCCAGAAACTATTTGCCGACTCTCCCCTCGTGCGGCAAGGACGTCTCAGCGTTGTGCCGCTAACGGTGGAGCAGTACAGGTTCTTGGCAAAGTAATCGCCTTCTTAAACAGGTATTGCAGTCCCGCCGGGCTAGCCGGCGGGTTCAGCTCTGCTGTTTCTTTCCTGGGTCTTTTCTATCGTCCGATCTGTCGTCCGACCGCCTTTTCTGTGGCAATTCCTATTGAGGATGAGTATCTGGCGGTTTCGGAACACTCTTGTCCGCGTAGTTCTTCTCAGCCAATGACTTGTCCGTATAGTCCTTGCGCGGCGTATCGTATCTTGAATTTGCAGATGACGGCGTTTCCGAGTGATCAATCGGTTTCATCGCCACCACCTGGTAGTGCCGCATTTTGCGGTCGCCGTCCGGGATACGCATGTCTATCTCGTCCTTTTTGACCTTGAATTCGCCCTCCTGACCGACCGGAAGCAGGACGGGATGCTTTTGACCAACCGGTCGCACCTGATACTCCATGTCGTCGGTGCGAAGCAGATACTGCGGGCACAGTTTTTCGTCCGAATTCACGTGCGTCACGCCTACTGATGCCCAGAGGCTGCCCAAGCCGCTTAGGCCATGCTCGTGGGCACCACAGGGGACAGCATCCATTTTCTCGATCATGGCACGGTTGGCATGTTTCTTCCTGTCGCCAGCAAATCCCGGGAGGGCAACAAGTAGAGTGAGAGTAATGATTAGCGGCACATTGCGGTCCATACAACCTCCGTCATAAAAGCTGTCGACATTTTCAGTTGGAATCGGCTATGGAAGCCGTGAGAGAAAGGCGGTAAACAGCCTTTCTCTCACGAATCTGCCAAAGGACTACTTGGGCTTAGATTCACTGCCCACCTTAGCCGTGCTATGCGTGTTGAACTGTTGCGTTGACTGCAGAAATGTCTGCGGGTTCTCGCTCAGTTCTTCATGCACCTGTGGATGTGCCTTTAGATAGTCCTTCAACTCCGGATGGTCCTCCAGATAATCCTGGTTGTTGGCGAGCGAAGGATTCTTGGAAAGTTCATCCGCGATCCTGTCGTGGCTTCCCAGGAACTCGTTGAAGCTGGCCAGTTCACCCCTGGTCACATCCCGATCCCCGCGCATGCCGGAGTTTTCATTGCGGTCAAAACGGTCTTCATCGCGCATGAACGCATCCGGATGTTCCCTGTACAGTTGCGCAATCGTCTGATGTTCGGCCAGGAACGACTGCAATGCTGGATGGTTCGCGACGAACTCTTTGTTGTCGACCAGCCCTGGATCCTTGCGTAGTTGTTCCGCGACCTCCGGATGGCTGTCGAGAAACCGGTCCATTCTCGCCAGTTCCTGGCGCGTCGCGTCGTTGTCTTCGCGGCGGTCGAAGCGCTCCTCCTGGTGCATAAACGCGTTCGGATTTTCCTTGTACTCCTCGCGCACGCCCGGATGATCAGCCAGGAACTGCTGCAGCGCCGGATGGTTTTGCACGAATTTCTTGTCATTTACCAGCGACGGATCCTTGCTCAGTCGTTCGGCGATCTCCGGATGGCTATCCATGAAGCGGTCCATGTTCGCCAATTCACGGCGCGTCACGTCGCGATCACCACGTTGGTCTTCGCGGCGGTCATAGCGTTCTTCTCGACGCATAAACGCATTCGGATTTTCCTTGTACTCCTCGCGCACTCCCGGATGGTCGGCGAGGAACCGCTGCAACGCCGGATGGTTCTCCACAAACTGCCGGTTATCGACCAGTGACGGGTCTTTGCGCAACTGTTCCGCGATTTCGGGATGGCTGTCCATGAAGCGGTCCATTTCCGCCAGTTCACCCCGCGTCACATCGTTATCGCGGCCCCGATCTTCGCGCCGGTCAAAGCGCTCCTCCTGGTGCATGAACGCGTTCGGATTCTGGCTGAGTTCCTCGCGGACCTCCGGATGCTCCTGCAAGTACTGCTTCAGGTCGCCGCGTCCTTCGACGAACTCCCGGTTGTTGATGAGTGACGGATCCTTCCGCAACTGTTCGGCAACCTCTGGGTGACTGTCCAGAAAATTGTCGAAGCTGGCCAGTTGTCGTCGAGTCGCATCGTCACGGTCTTGTGTTTGCGGCGCCATATTCTGCGCCTGATTCTGCGACAGCGCGCGCGTCGGTGTCAGCCCGAAGATAAGAGCGCCACACGTCAGCAAGATGAAGCCGTAGTGGGCAACATAATTTTCGTGTTTCATAATAACTATGTACCTCCTGAAGATGACCAGTCTGTAGAGTTTGAAATGACGAACGAGTGTTTATGGCTTTCCATCGAGCCACACTGTCAGAGGTGCAATGAGGAGGCCAATGGTGGGATCGCCCTATCTCCTGCGGAGTAAGACCCTTGCGGCTGCCCTAAGGAGAAAACCTGAAGCCTCTCTAGGGGATGCAAATTTCACATGGAACGGAAAAATCGCTATACCGTCATGACCTGAGAGAAGAAAGCGATCGACAGAATCAACTCTACCCGCAGTTAACTAAGCGAAGGCAAGAAAAATATATCGCACGCTGGAGTTCGCACTTCGCGAACGCTGTTCCATTTAGTGCGCTTTTGCATCCCGCCGGATAAGGGCGTGATCTACAAAGAATCCGACTCCAATCGCCAGAGGAATCACGCCGAACGTGGCCGCGATCATCGCGTCAGGCTCAGCGCGCCCGATCAGAACGAAGGTCGCGATGTAGCCGAGCGCCCCGGAGACCAGCAGGATTCCCGATCGCCGGGAACGCGCAGCTTCGGAGAGTTCCGGCTGCATCGGTACATCTACGCCGCGTGCAATCGCCGCCAACCGCTCCTCGCTGCGCAGCTTGCGCACACGGTAAAATGTATACATACCTGCCATCGGGATGCCAAAAATCATCACCACCGCCGCGAGTCCAACAACGCTTCCGTCCATAATGCCTCCTCGATCTGGCTTAATCTCGCCGCCCTCTGGTTAATGTTACGAAGGCTCGCACAATAAAGTTCCAGCGTCCCCTACGGGCGGTTTAGCATCCACTTACAAAACTTTGCAAAACTCCCAGCCTCCCCTAGCAACCTTGCGCCTACACTTGAGGTTCATATGCAAAAGGTCAGGAAAGTCACCAGCGACGATTGCCAAATAACGATTGCCAAAGAATGACTGTTAAGTCAGCTATACCCAAACTGCCTTCTCGTTTATGCGGGGCTGCCGTTTTGGTCGCAAGCCTCTCGTGGCTTTTCGTGGCTCATCTGCACGCGCAGGAAACCCACGAAAAGATCGATGTTGACAATGTCAGCCGTGAGTTCGTGGTCCATCTTCCTCAGGGCTACGACAAGCAACAGCACTATCCGGTCGTAATTCTTCTGCACGCTCAGAATCAGGATGCCGACGATATGGGGCGGCTCACGCACTTCAGCCAGTTCGCCGAGACCAAGGGGATCATTGCCGTCTATCCCAACGCTTTGCGCGGCCGTTGGAATATCGGCGTGCGGCCGGAGGAGGCCCCGATGGCCATGCGTCCACGCCGCGGCTACGGGCGCCCCGGAGGATATCCCGGCGGAGGAGGCGGGTATCCCGGAGGAGGGGGTGGATACCCAGGAGGTGGCGGAGGGGGCCGTCAAACTGGAGGAGAGAATCCCGACGAGTCCAGAAATAAAACCGAGCCTGCAGATGATGTCAATTTTCTCAATCAAATGTTGGATCAGCTCGCCCTCAAGTTTTCGGTCGACACTCGCCGCATTTACGCTACTGGCTTAGGCGATGGAGGCTTCATGGCGTTGCGCGTGGGCTGCAATATGGCCGACCGCGTCGCCGCGGTCGCGGCTGTAGGCGCAGCATTTCCAAAAACCATGATCTGCCTGCCGTCGCGTCCCATATCCGCCTTGTTCGTTGAGGGTACGGATGATCCGATCGTTCCCGACAATGGTGGCACGTACAAACCGGGCCGCTTCCACGTGTTATCCGCCGAAGATAGCGCTAAGACCTGGGCGAAGTTCGACCGCTGTGGAGAGAAGCCAGCCCAGGACAAAATCCCACCAGTGGATAAAGACAAAGATAAAGGCGCGAAGGATACCAAGACGTTCACGTATAGCGCGTGCCAGGACAACGCTCAGGTCGTGCTCTACAGCATAAAGAACGGCGGTAATACCTGGCCCGGGGGCGAGCAGTATATGTCCGATAAAGAAGTCGGGAAAACCAGCTATGCCCTCAACGCCAACGAAAGCGTTTGGGCCTTTCTGGTGACGAAGAAAATCACCGGCGAAAGCGGTGTACAAAAATAGCCCTTCGTCTTACGCCAGATTCGGGTGCGAGCCAGGATAGAACTTGGCGATCATCCGTCCGGTCATCAATCCACCTTCGTACTCTGGAATAATCACTTCGTCCGCGCCGGAGTTGCGCATAGCCTGCGCGTAGCGCGATTGCCCCGCGCGCGTGATAATGCGCGCCTTCGGATTGAGAGCCTTCGCGGTCACGGTGATGTAAAGATTATCGGCGTCATTGTCGATCACAATACACACCCCGCGCGCCCGCTCGATCCCGGCAGTCTGCAACACATCGTGCCGTTTCGCGTCACCCTGAATGATCAGGACTTTTTCTTTCAACAGCTCGCGGCACAAACCTTCATTTGTCTCGATCAGCACAAAAGGAATATTCAGGCGGCTCAGTTGATCCACTACGGTGCGCCCTACCTGGCCGTAGCCGCAGATAATGAAGTGATCGCGAATCTTTTCAATACTCATGTCATTGACCATGGTTCTCCAGGCCTCCACCCCGTGACGCTTGAAGATCGTGACCGCTACGCGCTCAGCGACCCAGATCTGAAACGCAAATACCCCCGCATACACAAAAATCGCGAAAAGCTTGGTCGAGTTGTGGACCCGCTTCGCCTCGATCGCATGAGGATGGATCATCCAGAACAGTGCATCCTGCCAACTCACTCCCTCCAATCGCCGGTACACCAGCACGCACATTAAGCTAAACACCGCAAAAACGACCAGCGGCAGCCAGAGCCGCCGCAAAAATAACAGCAGGATTCGAAACATGAGGCAGAGATACTATCGCAAGTTCCGGCAGAGAACAACGAGAATGCAAGTCTTAGTCTGTAAAAAGCCGATGGCTTGAATCGTTTTTTTGACTCTCTGAAGCAAGATCGCTTCAAAACAAGATTCCTCTGGGAATAAAAAGCCCACCTTCCGCGAGGATCGTGCGAAAGGTGGGCGGCTCGCAAGCAAGTCTTGCTTAATGCAGCAGTGTCACTTGAACAGATTCAGAGTATTCGAAGCATCGTCTACGTAGTAAAGACCTTGCCCCGGCACGGGCACCAATCCAAATAAAGCGCCCGCCCCAGGCGGCGTTCCGCTGTTATCCAGCAGCGTCGTGAAGATCTGATCGCCGTCCGCTGTCGTTTTAACCAGCAGTCCATTGTTTCCGTTCACCGTTAAGATCGTGCCATCCGGCGCAACTGCCAGGCCAAGAGGATCGCTGAGGAAGCCACCCTGCGAGACTGTGGCGCTGATACCAGCAGAGGTCTCGCGAAACACCGGGTCGGGAATCGCCGCGATGCGATTGCCGAGGCTGTCGGCCACGTAAAGCAGGGATGCATCAGGGCTCAGGCCCAGCCCAGTCGGCCCGATCACCACCGCGTTGGGGTCAGTACGTTCAGGAAAATTCGAGCCGATCACCGTCATCGATTGCAAACTCGGAATCTTCCCGAACAGATTATTGATCGTCAACCGCACCACGGTTCCGCCATGCACTACCTTGCCCCCGCCAGCTTTGGTTCCGTTCAGAACATTGCTGACGAACAAATTCGCAGTACCTCCTTCGTCCAGCCACGTCATATCCCATGGGCCATTAATCAACGAACCATAGAAAGTCTCAACCACGCGTCCACTGCTGTTGAGCACAATCAGGCATCCAGCCTCCACCGTCTTAAACGTCCCGTCGGTCGTGGGCAAGCTGCCTACGATTACCCATCCACTGCGCAATACAGACAAGGCCGTAGTCAAACCGACCCCTCCCGGGCATGGACCAGGCAAAGTGCTGGGATCGATTTGCGCAAACACAGTTAGCGTGCCATCCGGAGTAATTTGCACAATGGTCGTCCCCGTGCCCTGTAGGTTCATGCTGTTGTTGAAATTGCTGACGAGAATGTTTCCCTCAACCAGAGACCCTTGACTCTGAAGCACGCGGACAATGCCATAGGGATTAACATCGCCGTTCGTCGGAATCGTGGACCCCACTACGCTGATTCCGGACGTCTTGGAATGGCTTTGTTGAGAGTAGGCTGAGAGGCTGCAAGCAACCAGCAACATCACTACTGTGACGCATGTTTTCACTGTAAGCGGTAATTTCACGTGGATCCTCCTGGGGTACTCAATTCTTGGGGTAAAACAGAACCCGCGAGAACGAACACTCTCGCGAAGACGTAGTGTGGAATGGGGCGAAAAAAAAATTGTCAGAGAATTGTCAGCGAGTTGTTAATTTCATGTCACTTCGCGTGCGTAAGGTCGCCTGAGGGAGATCAGATCAGCGCACTGCTTTGTCTTAGCTTTGCTTGAAGCTCAGCGAATCAACCGTCGCAACTCGCGCCGGAGGATCTTGCCCGAGGCCGTCTTAGGGACAACGTCAACAAAATGTATTTCCCGCGGCTGCTTGTAGTGCGTCAGCCGATCTGCGACGAAGCAGCACAACTCATCTTCCATTTTGCGGCAATTCACAAATCCCTCGCGCAGCGCGATGAAAGCGACCGGAATCTCACCCGCAGCAGCGTCAGGTCGTCCCACCACGCCGCACTCTCGCACTGCTGGATGTTCGAGCAACACGGCCTCCACCTCAGCCGGCGCAACGGAGAAGCCTTTGTACTTGATCATCTCTTTGCGCCGGTCCACCACTCGATAGAAGCCCTGGTTGTCGCGCGTCACGATATCGCCCGACCAATACCATCCATCGCGCAACACGGCCGCGGTGGCCGCCGAGTCATTCCAATAACCTCGCATGAACTGCGGACCGCGCATCACCAACTCTCCCGCATCGCCGGTGGCCACTTCCTCCGCACTCCCCGCTTCTGCAGCTTGATTCTGCGCTGCAATCACGCGGCACTCCGTTTGCGCCAAAGGATGCCCAATCGACTCCGGCCGATATAGCTCCGGCTCCAGATAGCCCACGTGCGTCACGGGCGAAGCCTCCGTCATGCCGTAACCCTGACAGACCGGAATGGCAGTCAGCGCCGTGAATCTTCGCGGCAACTCCGGCGCCAAAGGCGCTGCCCCGGACTTCACCCATCGCAGCTTGTGATCTCTTGGAAACTCTCCCGCCTCCGCCGACTGGCACAAGGCGTTCAGCGCGGGAGGAACCAAAGGCATCATGGAGATCGACTCTTCCATCAGAAACGACCTCACGTGCTCCACGTTGAAGCGCGGCATCAACACCAATGTCGCCCCCAAAATCAACGCGGGGTTCAACATCACATTCAAACCGTAAATGTGATACAGCGGCAAAAAACAAAGAACATTGTCGTTAGAGGTAAGGGGAGTCGCGTGCGGCCCCAGAAACTGGAAAACATTCGCTACCAGGTTGTAATGCGAGAGCATCACGCCCTTAGGAAGCCCGGTGGTGCCACTCGAATAAGGTAGCGCCGCTAGACTATCCTGCGATCCGCGTTCAGGCCTCGGCAGCCCGACGCCCGCCGGCTTCAGCAAGTGGGAGAACGGCTCGCTTCCGCTTCCCAGCTCTCGCGTGCAATAGATTCGGCGTAAGTTTGGAAGCCCCGCAAGGTTGACTCCGTCAATATTTGCCCGGTCGGTGATCAGCAACACCGCGCCCGAGTTTCCCAACTGGTACCGCACCTCCCGCTCACGGTAAGTCGGATTTAGCAGCGTCGGAATCGCACCCACCAAAGTTACAGCATGATAGGCGGCACAGAACTCCCACGAATTAGCCAGAAAAATACCCACCACTTCTGCGGGCTTGACCTGCGCCGCAACCAACCCACGCGCCAGCGCTTCAACCGTCTCTCCATATTCGGCGTAGGTGAGCCGCCGCCCGCACGAAGTATCCACCAGGGCAGTTTTTCCCGCATGCCTCCGGCACGAGGCGAGAATCGCATCATGCACAAACACATTGGTGGGATCCGCGTAGAGCTCGGTACGCAACATGGCGGGAACGATTGTAGCGGAGATACTTCTATGGGGACAGCCGCCCCCGGCTATCCGGTCACGCGAAGCGCGACTCCTCATGGTGAAGATTCATCATCGGTTGTGCCGAGGCTAGCTGGCCAACTTGCGCAGAAACTCCTGCTCGTCCATGTGGTACTTGAAGGCTTTTCGCCCGTCGATGAACACAACAGGGACTTCATCATTAAACTGCCGCCGCAGTTCATTATCGCTATCGACGTCGACTTCGTACCACGTGAATCCGCCGCGGCGGGAAAGCTTGCTGAGGCTCTCCTTCACGAGCTCGCAAAGATGGCATCCTTTCCGCGAGTAAACCACCACTTTGGGGGATTCTGGCACGGGGGGATTGTAGCGCCAACGCTACTCCCTCTGGCAAGAAAAAAGAATCGCGAAAGTCCGCACGAAGGTCCCGCGTGGTCGCTGGAGTAAAATCCGGAAATGCTCGATCCCGAATACAAGCCTCTGCGCGGCAAAGCCTGCCTCATCACCGGCGGCGCCAAGCGTCTTGGACGCGTTTCCGCGTTAGCTCTCGCCCAGGCTGGCGCCGATGTTGCCATCACCTTTCGCAATTCCGCCCGCGAGGCGCAGCACACCGTGGTCGATCTCTCAAGCTTGGGTGTGCGCGCCTTCGCCCTGCATTGCGACATCACCGACGAAGCCAGCGTTAAATCCATGATGAAAGATGCCGGACGCGAACTGGGCTACATCGACGTTCTGGTCAACAATGCCGCGATCTATGCCGACGTTGACTTCGAGCGCCTGACCACGCGCCAGTGGGATGCGATGTTCGCGTCCAACACGCGTGGACCGTTTCTGGTTTCACGCGAAGCCCTAAAGTGGATGCGACGAAAGCGCCCCCGATCGAAGCCGTCGGACAAAATCGAGGGCAAAATCGTACACATGGGTTCGCTCGGCGGCCTGCGTCCGTGGCCCACGCACGCACATTACTGTTCCTCAAAGGCCGCCCTCCATATGCTAACCAAAGTCATGGCAATGGCTCTGGCACCGGAAATTGCAGTCAATGCAGTCGCTCCCGGGGTGATCGATCTCGGCGACGAGAAGTACGGGGCTGGGTTCCTGAAGCGTATGGCCAAGCGGACGCCCATGCTGCGCAATGGCAGAGGAGACGAAATTGCCGCGGCCGTTCTCTTCTTCGCCACCGCGCCGCAGTTCATCACGGGTCAGATACTCGCGGTGGATGGGGGACTCGGCCTCTAACCAACCTAAGGCCGATGGTTTTTATTACGAGAGCCCGGAAATATCCAGGTGATCCCGGCATCTCTCTTTCTGTCACATTCCTGCTCAAGGTATAGTGTGGCGAATGAGGAAATTCAGGAACTCAACTCCCTCTCCAAAGGCGCGCGCCGCCGTTCCCCATGGTGGAGGCGGCCCTTCAATTGTTTCTCCCCGCGTTGCCATCGCCATTATGGCCGCAGGTAAAGGGACTCGGCTGAAGTCGAAACTTCCAAAAGTTTTGCATGAAGTTGGCGGCAAAACTCTGCTTGCGCATGTTATCGCCGCCGCAACGCGCGTGGTCTCTCCCAATGATGTCTTCGCCATCGTCGGCTATGAAGCCGATCGGGTCCGGGGCGCAGTCGAGAGCACAGGAATCAATTTTATTGTGCAATCGGAGCAGCGCGGGACTGGCCACGCTCTCATGGTCGCTCGGCAGGCGCTCGCCTCCTATGACCACGTCATCGTTCTGTCTGGAGACGCGCCACAGATCACACCGCAAACTGTCGCGTCTCTGCTTAACTTCCACCTGGACGAGCAAGCCGCGATGACCTTGCTAAGCGCCGATCTTAGTGACCCAACCGGCTACGGTCGCGTCCTCAGAAAGAGCGCTGGCAGTGCGGAAGTTCGGGCCA
The DNA here is from genome assembly GCA_963717205.1 of uncultured Acidobacteriota bacterium. GTDB lineage: Bacteria > Acidobacteriota > Terriglobia > Terriglobales > Acidobacteriaceae > Sulfotelmatobacter. The sequence goes on from CAVQVP010000009.1 coordinate 260,488, forward strand.
TCGTCGAAGAAAAATCCGCTAGCGCGGCACAGAAGAAGATTCGTGAGATCAATGCCGGCTTCTACGTCTTCGCCGCGCCGCAATTATTCTCGAACATCGAGAAACTCTCCACCGCGAATCCCCACGGAGAGTACTACGTTACGGATATGGCCGAGATCCTGCGCAGGGAGGGGCAGCGCGCCGTTGTCTGGAAAACCCGAAACTCCACTGAGGTCCTTGGCGCCAATACCCGCATCGAACTCTCTTTCATCGACTATCAGATGCGCATGCGAAAGTGCCATGCGCTGATGACCGAGGGCGTTACCATTTTCTTTCCTGCAACTTGCGTGATCGATGACGATGTCGACGTCTCCCCTGATACGGTGATCGAACCGTTCGTCCAGATCTTGGGCAAAACGCGCATCGGCTCCGACTGCCGCATTCGCTCCTACTCTGTAATTTGCGATTCCGCGATTGCCGACGGAGTCCTTATTCGCAACGGCAGCATTCTTGAGGGAGCCTGCATCGGCTCACACGCGGTTATCGGTCCTTATTCCCATCTGCGGCCAGGCAGCGTTATCGGGGAAGGCGCGCATGTGGGCAATTTTGTCGAGACCAAGAAGATCAAGCTGGGCAAGGGATCGAAGGCCAACCATCTCACCTATCTAGGCGACGCTGAAATTGGAGCAGGCGTCAATATCGGCGCCGGAACCATTACGTGCAACTACGACGGAGTTCAGAAAAACACCACCGTCATCGAAGATGGGGCTTTCATCGGTAGCGACAGCACGCTGGTCGCTCCGGTACGCGTGGGCAAAGGCGCATACGTCGGCGCGGCATCCTGCATCACGAGTAACGTTCCCGAAGACTCGCTTGCCATCGGTCGCGCACAGCAGATCGTAAAAGAAGGCTGGGCGAAGAAAAAGCGCGCCGCGCGAAATCCAAAATGAACTCACAGGCGCTTTCATCACTGAAGCAAGGAAAAAATCTTCCTCAAAAACAAAAGCACAAGGCCTGCCTCAGTGCCTCCGTGGTGAACTGATTTGTTAGTGCGCCACTGCCGCGAAGAGTTCCGAGTGCATCAGTGACTGGAACTGCTGATCGCTGGCTTTGAAGTGATACTGCACATTCGACCCGTCAGACTCGACACTGCTGTTATCGAGAGCGATTTTTTCCGAGGCACTGGCACTCATCTTCTTGTAAAGCAGTCCCGCCTTCACCAGGGATGACAGCGTAGCCGCACTAATCGAATCAGATGTAACCACGGTGAGATCGAAGTTCACGCCGCTCGCAAAGCTGAGGGTGTAGCGCGAACCGAGCAACCGCTTTTTGATTGTGTCGTAGTCAGCAACCTTCGCGGCGTCGCCCAGCGCTGACCGCATCACATTCTGCGTTCCTTGCTGATCCAGAATGCTCCACACCGGCCCCGAATCCACGTCTGACATCATGTCGGACATCGTGGAGTTTGAATCGATGTTCAGAATTTGCCCGTCGCGCGTATCCAGCGCCAGCTTTACCGCCGACATCTCGCCGAACAGCAGCGTGCTGTCATCGAGAAAAGTCATCACCATGCCGCCGTCCATGGGATAAATACTCGCCAGGTGATACTTTGTCGGTTTAATCTTTTGCACGGTCAGCTTCTTAATGACGGTCTTCATGGCGAAGGGTCCCGCGGCCACGCCAATTGTCTTTGTCCCGCTCTTTTCAGTGCGGAACGCGGCAAAGGCGAGCGAATCGACATCCTTATAGGGATCGATCCCCACCCCCTTCAACGCCTCCTCAAACTGCTTCAGATTGTCCGGCAGCACCTGCTGCTTTAATTGCATCGCAGTCGGCGAATCCTTCAGAGAGCGGTAATCCACCGAAATCAATTGCTGCACTTCCGCAGGAACTACGGCGCGCGCCGACGAATTCAGCGGCATGGCATTGGCGATGCCCGCGCAAGCCACAGCCAGCACTCCGGCAGTCAGACAAGCCTTTACAGTTTTCATAACAACCTCGGTCCTCATAATATTTTGCTGAACTGATTCCTGAACGAAATTCAAAACCGGATTCCCGGATACTGAACGGAAAATAATCGGCACCTTGCACGTTAGATGCGTTGTAACTGCTTCCCGTCAACTGCGATCTCTTATTCTAAGCCAGCGGCATTGTCCAAAGCCAAATCCGAAAGTGCTAGTCCTGTAACCAATTTGGGACCATCAGTGTTCCGTGGCGCGGAGAACTAGCTCTCCGGCGACCGAAGTGGAGTATAGTGACTTGGTACGCTACCGCACTCAGGCGCTCTCACCTCTTCGGGCGCCTAAGAAATCAGGGACATATTGAAAATCCTACTCTACAACCCCGACAACGGGGTTACGCGTAATTTCATGCCTCATCTCTGGATGTTCCTTCTCCAATCTCTAACCCCCGCGGAGCATAAAGTTGTGCTGATCGATGGCAACGCACAGCCGATGGACGAGGCCGGAATTGCCCGGTACGTGCGCGAAGAGAAAATTGACTTGGTCGGCATTGGCGCCATGACTCGCATGATCGCCAAAGCGTATCGCATGGCCGATGCCGTGCGCGCTGCGGGCGTGCCCGTAGTGATGGGCGGACCTCACGTCACGGAAATGGCGGATGAAGCCCTGGGCCGCGACGGCGGATGTCGCCACGCCGATGCGGTCGCTCTTGGTGAAGCCGATAATACCTGGCCGAGAATCGTGGAAGATGCCGCGCGCGGCGAGTTGAAGGATATCTACGCTCCGGTCGATGCCGCTGGCAAAGAGCTAAAGCCTTCCCTCAAGCCGTATCCCATAATTCCCTGGGACACCATCGATCTCAAGCAATTCAACCTTGTGCCCGGGTGGGCGAAGAAATTGCTGCAAAAGCACGGCACCGGATGGGGAACGTTCCGCATTGTTCCCGTCGAGTCCGGACGCGGTTGTCCCTACGGCTGCGAGTTTTGCACCGTTACTGGTTTCTTCGGCGACTCCATTCGCTTTCGCACCAACGAGAGCGTCGTCAACGAACTCCTCCTCCTCAAGGCGCGAGCCCGGAAAGAACGCGGCCAGATTGCAATCTTTTTCATCGACGACAATTTCGCCATCAACCTCAAGCGAACCAAATCCCTGCTGCGCGACATCATTGCCGCTGGCGCACAACTGAACTGGGTCGCCCAGATCAGCGCCAATCTCCTGCGCGATCAGGAACTCGTCGATCTCATCTCTGCCTCCGGCGGCAAGTGGGTCTTCATCGGAATGGAGTCGATCGATCCCACCAACTTGAAGGACGTCAATAAAGGCTTCAACAAGCCGGAAGAATATGCCGCCGTGATCGAGCGCCTGGCACAGCGCAACGTCTATGCCATCACGTCATTCATCTTCGGCATGGATAACGACACTGTAGGCGCAGCCGAGCGTACACTCGCGCAGGTGCGGACCTGGCCGCCAGGCCTGCCGATTTTTGGCTTGCTCACACCTTTGCCCGGAACTCCGCTCTACAGGCGTCTCGATGTAGCTGGCCGCTTAACTCGGCCCAAGCACTGGCAGGAATTCATCCCCTTCACCATGGCGCACACTCCGCTCAAGATGACCATCGACGAGGCCCACGCCGAAGTGAACTACGGCTGGTCCCACGCCTACGGCCCGGAAGCCATCGCCCAAGCCGTCAACTCGCTCGACGACCAACCGCTGGGATGTCGCGTCAACATTTTGATCGCGCGCCTCTGCTTCCGCGGAATTTATTTCCCCATGCTGGGGCGCTTTGCCTGGTTGAAAGTCGTCTCGGAAAATCGTGGAACGATCTTTAAACTTGCTAAGCAAGGATTCGCAGCCTGGTGGGATTCTCGATTTAGACCGGAGGCCGCTCCGGAGACGAGCGCAGGAGATTAATCGCAATCTCAAAATTACATTTGACAGAATGTCTGTCGTAGTGGCAAGGTTTCAACAATAATCTTTCAAAGCCCTGTTCCTGCGCGACGTGTTCTGGATTGCTAGCAACTTCTGATGACGGGTCATCAAACTTGCCGCTGAAACTACTATCTTCCATAACCTCGTGTCGTAACTTTGCATCCAATTTCCCTGGAAAAAACATTATGAACAAATCCGCTAAAGCATCTTTTCTCGTTCTCCTGGCCGCATCCATTTCACTGATCTTTGGCGTTGCGTGCAACCAAAATCCGAACACCGCTCAAAACCAGCCGGCGCAGCCCGATCAATCGCAGCCTGCGCAGGATCCGGCGGCGGCCGCCAATCTGGCTCCGGCGAGCGATACGCAGGTGGCCGATTCGCAGGCACCGGCGCCGCAAACAACCGACCAGCCCGAGCGCCACCGTGCTCATCGTGATCACGACCAGGATTACGATAACGACGACTACGATGACGAGGACTCAAGCTACGGACAGCCCGCGCTGGAAGCCTCCGCCGCCCCACCCGAGCTGCCGGAATATTCTCAGCCCGATTGCCCGGGTGATGGCTACCTCTGGACACCGGGATATTGGAGCTATGCTCCGCAAGGCTATTACTGGGTCCCGGGCGCATGGGCGCGGCCACCCGAGGTGGGCTATCTGTGGACTCCGGGCTACTGGGGATATGTGGGCGGAAGATACCGCTACCACTACGGATTTTGGGGAAGACATATCGGCTATTACGGCGGCGTTAACTATGGATTCGGTTACGTTGGCGCCGGCTATCAGGGCGGCTACTGGAACGGAGATCATTTCAACTACAACCGCTCCGTCAACAACGTAACCAACGTCACCAATGTCCAAGTGTATAACCGCACGGTGACGAATACCGTCATCATTAACAACACCACCGTCAACATCACGAATAGCCGCGCCAGCTTCAACGGTCCCGGTGGCGTCACTCGCAGACCGTTGCCAACGGAAGTTGCGGCAGTCCGCGAGCAGCGCATTCCTCCTATGACCACGCAGTTGCAGGCACGGCAGGCGGCGTCACAGAACCGACAGCAATTCGCCTCCGTCAATCACGGAAAACCGGTCATGGTTGCGGCGGCGCAGCCAATCCCTGCAGGCAAACCGATCGCTCCTGTGATTCCCGCGCGCGCTCCTGCGCCCGCGCGAGCAGCCGCTCCCGCACAGCCCAATAACGCGCAGCCCAATCGTCCGCAGCCCGCTCCTGCGCCCGGAAGGCCTGCTGAGCCGATGAGGAATGAAGCTCGGCCAGCACAACCAGCCAAACCCGGACAACCGGCGGCCAAGCCTGCTCCTTCGGCTCCGGAGCGCCGCGCTCAACCATCAGCACCGGCGGCTCATGCGCAAGCCGCAAAACCGACTGCCGCTCCCAACAAGCCGGCCCCGAAACCTGAAGCCAAGCCCGCTACCCCACCGCCAGCAAAACCGGCGCAACACGCGGCCCCGATTAAGCCGAACGCTCCGCCGGCTAAGAAGGAGGCTCCCAAGGAGAAGCAACCACCGAAAGATAAAGAGAAAGAGAAGCCGCAGTAATCACGACAGGGGTGGGATGTTGTTTCTGGCGGGGTCGGGCTGGTCTGAACAGCTCGACCCTCAAACCTTCAGCCCCGCCGCCCTCCTTCGCACTTCCGCGGCGAAATCCTGATCCTTCAGCGAGCCCAGATTGATTTCTACGTTGGCTAACGCGCCGGTAATCGCGGCGCGTGCCAGCGCTTCGGCTGTAGTCAGATCTGACTTCATATTCGGATTACTGATACCGAACAAACTGTGAGTAATCTCTGCCACTTCATTTGCTTTCTCGGCCACGCCGAGCGGAACGCCGGTGGCTAACTTCACACTCGCATCGATCACGGCCTCGGCGGCTGGATCCGCCTTAGCCTGCTTGTACGCCTTCATCACCGCGTCGTAAGCCGCTGCATCCGCGTCGACCGCGGCTTTTAGCTCCTCCCGCAGCGTACCCAACCTCCCGATCGCCGCGCTCAGTGGCGCTTCATATTGCAGATATGCCTTCTTGCCCCGTGACATCGAGGCCACCATGGTCGCCAATCCTGCGGCCATCGCGCCCGCCGCCGCCGCCGCACTGCCCCCGCCGGGAGTGGCAGTAGCCGCGGCGAGCTGTTCGACGAAGGGCTCCACTCCCGCGCGCAAGCCTCCAACCGTAGCCTTGCCGCTCATCACTGCCGCCAGACGGTTCTCCAAAATCAACGACGAATCAAAATTCTCCACCTGAAGAAACCACTCGGCAGCCTGCTCCAGCGCTTTCTTCGGAATCAGCCCCACAATCTCACTCGATACCGGCATCACTCCGTATCGCGCCGCTTCGCGCTTCACCACTTCAAAAACGCGATGCACCGGTGTCTGCTCAAAATCCGTGAGATTCATCGAAACCTGTGCCAGCCCGCGAACCAGAAATCCGGCGCCCTTCACGAACCGCATGCCGCCGCTCGAAAACCGCACGGCCTTGGCAATCTTCTTCGCGATCTCCACATCCGGCGTGTTCAAGAAAACGTTGTAAGCGATCAAAAACTTGCGCGCGCCCACCGCCGTCGCGCCCGCCGTGGGATGCACTCTCGCTTCGCCAAAGTCCGGCTTCCGCGCCGCATTGGTCGCAATCTCGGCACGTATGCCCTCAAACTGTCCACGCCGGATGTTCTCCAGATTCTGCCGCTCCGGAGTCGTCGCCGCCGCCTCATATAAGTAAACCGGAATCTGATACCGCTTCCAGATCTCCGCTCCGACTTGCCGCGCCATCGCGACGCAATCTTCAATGGTCACGCCATCGATCGGAATAAACGGCACCACATCGGCCGCGCCCATTCGCGGATGCGCTCCCTTGTGCACACATAGATCGATCAACTCCGCGGCCTTCCCCACGCCGCGAATCGCCGCCTCCTGAATCGCCTCGCGCTCACCCACCAGCGTAATCACACTCCGGTTGTGGTCCGCATCCATCTCACGGTCGAGCAGGTAGACTCCATCCATCTTCATCGCGGCAATAATGGCGTCGACCTTCGCCTTGTCGCATCCCTCGGAAAAATTCGGCACACACTCCACTAGCGTAGACATAGGTCAGAAGAATATCTGGGCCGGAGGAACCGAAGCAAGGCTCACGAACGCTCGCCAGTCGCTAGCTTGACACTTGTCACTATCGAGCGCCGAGCGTTTGCCCCTGAGCGCAGCCGAACGGAACCTACTTTTCTGATAAAGTCAGCCGGAACTAACGCCTCGCCTTCCAAAATCTTCCCACTCCCAATCGTACCTGCACGGTATTCAGTCCCGGGTTGAACGTCCCTAGCCCTGCATTCGAAATATGCAGATACCGTGCCTCGATGCTCCAGTTATATTTCTCACCTAGAATGTGCGTCCCCAAGGCGGCGCTGGGACTGAAGTTTACGGTGTTGGTGAAAGTAGGAATGTCGTGAAAGCTGAACAGCACTCCGCCGCTCAGCTGAAAATATGGCGAGAACTTTCCGCGCCGCTCGAAATTCCACTTCAGACCCAGCGGGTCGAATCCCGCCGCGTACGCCGTATTTGCGGGCTGAAAGATCAGGTAAACCGGCACCGCATCCACCGTGTACTCGAAACGTCCGCGCAAAAATCCGGGCCAGTGCGGCCCGGTAATCACCCACCCATAGCGCAGCCCCGCGTTGAAGGCTTCCGTATCCTGCGTACCGCCGGGGACCGAGTGGCCGCCGCCGGCCCACACTTGCACCTCGTGCCCACCCTCTTCCGGCTCGGCCTGCGACCAAACCGTTCCAGCGGAAACGATCAAGAGAAAAATCATCGAGGAGAAGGAAAGGAAAAATCTGTTCGTTCGAGACATGCTCTTCGAGGTTGCCCCACTCGTGCGGATTTTGCAAGCCAGCAGTTCGGGGTCATCCTGAGTGCAGCCGTTTTTCAGGCGGAACGAAGAGCTTGCCCTGAGATGAAGTCGAAGGGATCTCCCACTGGCCGTATCTATGGGAGATCCCTCACACGGCTGAAGTACGCCGCGTTTCGATGACGGCGTCCAAGGAGAATAAATTCAACTGACGCGCTACTCAGTTTATCTTTGGAGTCATTCCGCTCCGTGCAGGTCACGAGGCCAGCCGCGCGTTAGCTGTGATACAGATCACAGCGGCCTCCGACTCCTCGCCCTATGATTGGCATTGAACAGATAGTCATCGTTCATCGGAGGCTCCGATGTCCAGAATCGCAATGTTTCTTTTCGTTGCTCTTTTCTCCCTGACTGCATTTTCCGCACTCACCGCACAACAGACGCAGACTCCGCAGAAGGGAACGCCACCCTCCTACGCTGCTATTCCAGCGGAAGACGCCAAACAGACCAATCCGGTGAAATCCTCGCCCGAGTCTCTCGCCCGCGCCAAGAAATGGTGGGGCCTCGATTGCGCCATGTGCCACGGCAAAGATGGCAACGGCAAGGGTGACGTCGCCGCCGACATGAAGTTAAAGATCGCCGACTTCACCGATCCTAATACGTTGAAGGACCGCACCGACGGCGAACTCTTCTATATCATCAAGAACGGCCACCAGGATATGCCTGCCGAAGGCCCGCGCATCAAGCCCGAAGAAAACTGGGACCTCGTCAACTACGTACGCTCTCTGGCCAGGACTAAATCCGACCAGAAGCAGTAGCTGGGGATTCTTCCATCAACCTCACCATCGGTAGGATCGGGAAGGACACGATTTCGGTCGTGCCGCAAACGGCCCAAGAAAGTCCGGATTTCAGCCCCCTGAGGCGGCTCGTGTGGGACGGACACTCCTGTCCGGCGCCTTTGACCTTGCTCTTGTAGTTGGATTGATCGGGCCGCCGCCGGCCACTGACCACCGACCACTAGACGGTAACAGGTCAGTTTCCGAGCAGCCGACCAACCTGGAACTACTCCATTCGTTGACACAAGCGCGTTTATCGGTACTGATCGAACGGGTCAATGATTTCGGATATGCAATTACTCGGACATCATTTCCAGAATGACAGGCGCTTCTTGTGCAGGGGTTTGTTGTGTCACCTTGCCTATGAAAAGAGGAAGCCTTAGGGCGGCAGCAAACAGGCAAGCGTGCAGGACGCAAAGTAGAAGAAAGGCTGCCGTAAATGCGTCGATGAGACCGGCGGACGAATGTGCCGCACCCAACCTCCATCCCAGGAAAGTCGCACAGAGCGTCGTTAGTGTCGGCCCCCCGAGACGCTGCACAATATTGAGAGAGGTTGTCGCCATAGGCAGATCCTGCTTCCTGACTGAAGCGTAGGCGGCCGAGATGGAGGGAATGCCGACTGCGCTCAGGCCTACTCCGCGTAGGAACAGAGCGCATGCGAGCACGGAGAGAACAAGTCCGTGACTGGACAGATAGAGAAATGGCAGCGTGCCCGCGAAAGCTAGAAGTGCGCCTCCACCAGAAATCTTTCGTATTCCGAACCGCTGCGTAAGAGTTCCCATCCATGGATAGGAACAGATCATCCCCACTCCAAGCGGAGCCAGCAACCAACCCGTCGCACTCGGCGATTGGCCACAGGCGCGGATGAGATAGATCGGAATCAGCATTTGGCCTGCGAACGAGATTCCGTTTGACATGAACTGCGTGGTGGCGGACGCAGAGAAGGTTCTGCTTTTGAATAGCCGCAGGTCGATGAGTGCTCGATCTCCTTTGCGAATTGCCATTCTGAAGAAGAGCGCAAGCAGAACGATGGAAACTAGGAGAGCCGTAAGACCGATACGCTCGCCCAGATGATCTGGCCCATACAGGAAGAGCACGAGTCCGGGAGAGAGCAGGGCGAAGCCAGGAAGATCGAGTTCTCTTGACCTGGTCTCTTCGCGATCAGTGGGCAGAAAGAGAACCGCCAGGACGATTGCCAACACACCGACCGGCAGGTTGACCAGGAAGAGCCAGCGCCAAGAGGCGTGTTGCAGAATGGCACCGGCGATGACTGGGCCAAGGATCGGACCCATCAGGATTGGCACAGCCGCGTATCCCATGAGGCGCGCCATATGCTTTCCGGCAGCACGCGCCATCATCATCTGCGTCATCGGAGCCATCAGGCCGCCGCTCATGCCCTGGAGGATGCGAAATGCGATCAACGAGTTCGCCGACCAGGCCAGACCGCATAAGGCGGAAGAGAGCGTGAACGCCGAAAAACACCAGAGGTAGAGAGATTTGGCTCCAATGCGCTCCACCAGCCAGCCGTTGAGCGGGAGCATGAGAGCGAGTGCCAGAAGATAGCCGCTGGTGACCCATTGAATCGCCGTGAGGCTGCTGTGCAGATCCACGGCGAGACTGGAGAGCGATACGTTGACGATGGTGGCGTCGAGCTGCGCGAGAAAAGAGCCGAGTACCGCGACGGCCGTGATCTTCCAGACCAATGGGTCAAGTCCACCGGATTCGGCAGAGACCTTAGGCAAGGGAGGCCAGGACCTCATCGGTGGAGCGAACGCGAGTGAGACGCGGGAAGATATTTTCAAAGGCGAAGCGGTGATGCTCGGCGTTCTGGCTGGAGCAGGCATCTTCGACGAGCACGAAGGCAAAGCCCAGGCCGGTTCCCTGACGCGCGGTGGACTCGACGCCTCCATTGGTGGAGATGCCTGTGAGGACGACCGTGTCGATCCCGCGGGATTTGAGCTGCTGCTCGAGGTCAGTGCCGGCGAAGGCGCCCCAATGCCGCTTGGTGACGAGGATGTCGCCGGGCTGGAAACCGGCGGAAGGAGCGATCTCCGACGCTGCGGCAGGCAGCGGCTTATCGCCCAGGTTGGGCGGCTGGTCGACGGGGAGCTTCATGAAGTCGTTGAGATCGACGCGCACGTAGACGACGGGAGCGCCATGTGCGCGAAAAACTTCGGCAAGTTTTTTGGAGTTTTCGACGACCTCTGCCGCAGTATGCGGCACGGAGTTCATGCCGACGATGGCATTCTGGAGATCGATGAGGACAAGTGCGATCTTTTTAGGGTCGAGCTGGAGTCCTGCCATGGTTCCTCTTTGTTGAAAAGTTTTGAAATCGAGGATAGCCTCGATTTCTCTTGATTTATAATACGAGGATGCCCTCGATTTCGTCAAATCCCATTCGCGTCGCTCCGCAGCAGGAACGCTCGACGCGCCGGCTGGCGGGTTTTCTGGAAGCGGCCGCGGAGCTCTTTGTCGAAGTCGGCTACGAAGCAGCCACAATGACAGCGGTCGCGGAGCGAAGCGGGTCTTCTATCGGCGCGCTCTACAACTACTTTCCGGATAAACAGTCCATCGCGTTCACCCTGCTAAATCAATATTCGCAAGGGATGGAGGCGCATTGGAAGCCGCTGATGGAGCAGGCGGAGATACTCACCCATGCGGAGTTCGCCGATCTGTTCATCGAGCGCATCACCCAATTCGTCCAGGAGCGTCCCGCTTATCTCAGCCTGCTGGCCGCGCCAATCCGGTTTCGCCGCGACCCTGCTGCCCGAAAGGCTTCACGAATCACAATCGCAAATGCCTTTCAGGCAAAGAATCCGTCGCTTTCGAAGGAACAGTCTCTACTCGCTGCAAACGTATCTCTCCAGATAGTCAGAGGCATGATGACGCTCTATGGGGAAGCAGATCCCAAAGGGAAAGTCCTGGTTGTGGCTGAATTCAAAAAGGTGCTGACGTTGTATCTGGGAAGTGTCTTGTCCGATGATGGGCACCGGCGAGGTAAGACGAAATTCTAGCTGGCCAACCATCGCGTATGCGAACACTGGTTGGTCTCCGTAAGTCGGCTTCTCTCCAGCGATTGGTCGGTCAATGCTGGCGCGTTTTACGGTACTTCTGTGTTCTCAAGCCGTTCGGGTAGTCTTGGAGTGGAGAAGTCACTTGAGCTTTACAAGAGGACTCAATCATGACGAATAGAGAAGCCGGAATCAATGTAATCCGCGAAATGATGGGCGACGAGGCGGCCGCAAAACTCAGCGCTTCCGCTGGCTCAAACACCTTCGGTGCCCCGATCGCTGCCTACGCGGTCGACCAGGTCTTTGCGGATATCTGGACTCGTCCCGGTCTGGACAGGCGCTCCCGCAGCCTAGTTTCGATGTCCGTCATGATTGCCATGCGTCAGCCCCATGAATTCGCCATCCACATGTGGGCTGGGCTTAATAACGGCCTCACATTGAAAGAAATCGAGGAAGTTCTCATCCAGGCGCTGCCATACGTTGGCTATCCTGCCATCGCAACAGCACTGACTGCTGCTGCCGAGGTTATCAAGGAGCATGGTCTCGACGTCGACGAAAACTACGCTGGCCACCGCGGTCTGCTTTGACACTAAACGGCATCCGCACTGCCGGTGTTGAACGACGCTTGACTGTGCTACCCGAAGCTATCGTCTCGTGAACCACGATATGTACCGATAAGTCGGTTTGTCGGAAGTGATCTCCGCAGTTCATCGATTCCGGTCGGATCACGGGCAAACCGGAAATCGCCCCACTAACCTGCACCCCCTTGACAACTCCGCACTCACCCCTTTACAATTAGCACTCAATAGGCGAGACTGCTAACAGTCCGTCCTATCCCATTAACAATCATAGGGTTACTTAACCTAAACTTTCTACCCAACCTTGAAAGGAGTTGCAACCATGGCTAAATTCAGCCCGCTACATGACCGCATTCTCGTCCGTCGTGTAGAAGAAGCTTCCACCACCCGAGGCGGCATCATTATCCCAGACAGCGCCAAAGACAAGCCGCAAGAAGGCGAAGTCATTTCCACCGGCAAAGGCCGCACGAACGACGAAGGGAAAACCTTCCCTCTGGCCGTTCATGAAGGCGACCGCATCCTGTTCGGCAAGTATTCCGGCACCGAGATCAAGATTGATGGCGAAGATTTCATCATCATGAAAGAAGACGAAGTTCTCGGCGTCCTCACCGGCGCATCCAGCCCCAGCAAGAAGGAACTCGCTGGCTCAAGGAAATAACCTTCGGGCTTCGGCCCACCGATGCAGTTTATTTGGCGGAGATCCTTCGCGCGGCAGAGAACGCCGCACTCAGGATGACAATCTTGGTAAGGGGACAATCTTGATGAGAAGGTCGCCGCAATCGGGACGAAAAACAGAAGTGCATAGGTCCTTCGCAACGCTAGAAGCGCGTTGCTCAGGATGACAAACGAAATTCTTGAAACTCATTAGGAGAACAAACAAATGGCAAAGCAAATCGTACACGGAGAAGAGTCGCGGCAGGCAATCCTGCGCGGCGTCAACCTTCTCGCCGACGCTGTAAAGGTTACACTTGGCCCCAAGGGCCGCAATGTTGTGATCGAGAAGAAATTCGGTTCGCCGACCATCACCAAGGACGGCGTCACCGTTGCAAAAGAAATCGAACTGAAGGACGGCCTCGAGAACATGGGCGCCCAAATGGTTCGCGAAGTCGCGTCCAAAACCTCGGATGTAGCCGGGGACGGCACCACCACCGCCACGGTTCTCGCCCAGGCAATTTATCGTGAAGGCGTGAAGACGGTTGCTGCTGGCGCCAACCCGATGGCCATGAAGCGCGGCATCGAGAAGGCAGTTTCGCTGGTGTGTGGAGTTTTCGACAAGAAGACCGGGGAGCGCGCCAAGGGCGAGCTCGACAAATTCTCCAAACCCGTCAGCGGTGAAATGATCGCGCAGGTCGGCACCATCAGCGCAAACAACGATGACACCATTGGGCACATCATTGCCGAAGCCATGAAGAAAGTCGGCAAAGACGGCGTCATCACGGTTGAAGAATCGAAGACGCTCGAAACCCAGCTCGAAGTGGTCGAAGGAATGCAGTTTGATCGCGGCTATCTCTCTCCGTACTTCGTTACCGATCCCGAGCGGATGGAAGTTGCGCTCGAGAACGCCTACATCCTGATCAACGAAAAGAAGATCAGCTCCATGAAGGATCTTCTCCCGCTGCTCGAGCAGATTGCCAAGAGCGGCAAACCGCTGCTCATCATCGCGGAAGACGTTGAAGGCGAAGCACTGGCTACGCTCGTGGTCAACAAGCTGCGTGGAACGCTGCAAGTCGCGGCCGTGAAGGCTCCGGGCTTCGGCGATCGGCGCAAGGCGATGCTGCAGGATATCGCGATCCTCACAGGTGGCAAGGCCATCACGGAAGATCTCGGTATTAAGCTCGAGAACGTGCAGGTCGGCGATCTCGGCCAAGCCAAGAAGATCACCATCGACAAGGACAACACGACCGTGGTCGAAGGCAAAGGCAAGCACGCTGAGATCGAAGGCCGCGTGAAAGAAATTCGCAGCCAGATCGATAAGACCACCAGCGACTACGACCGCGAGAAACTGCAGGAGCGGTTGGCGAAACTGGTCGGTGGCGTAGCCGTGATCAAAGTCGGCGCCGCGACCGAAACCGAAATGAAGGAAAAGAAAGCCCGTGTCGAAGATGCCATGCACGCGACCCGCGCAGCCGTGGAAGAAGGAATTGTCCCTGGCGGCGGAGTCGCACTGGCCCGTTGCGGTGCCGCTCTCGACAAACTGAAGCTCGAGGGTGACGAGCAGATCGGCGTCAACATCGTGAGGAAAGCCCTGCAGGAGCCTCTACGCCAGATCGTCGAAAACGCCGGCGAAGAAGGCGCGGTCGTGCTCGGCAAGGTGCTCGACTCGAAGGACGCCAACTACGGCTTCAACGCCCTGACCAACGACTATGAGGACTTGGTCAAGGCAGGCGTGCTCGATCCCACAAAGGTGGTGCGCACTGCACTCACCAATGCCGGCTCGATTGCATCGTTGATGCTGACCACCGAAGCCTTGGTCGCGGAGATTCCGGAAAAGAAGGAAGCTCCGATGCCAGGCGGCGGACACGGCGGCGGCATGGGCGACATGTACTGACGGCGTTTAGCGGGCGTCTGAGCCCGCGTTGTCATCCCTTCGGCGCGCTCAGGGCAGGCTCTGAGCGCGTTTTTTGCGCGAAGGATCTGGCCGGCCGTCCGCTATCAGCTGTCGGCCGTCAGTAAAATCGAAGGCCTCGCTCGGGAGAGCGGGGCTTTTCTTCTACTCCACGTTCAACCCTCTCGACTGGCGGGTTTGGTAAATTCTCCCCATGCCGATCACTCTTCTTCGTTCCAGGAGTGTGCTCTCGGAGTCGGCCCGAGAGTACCTGGTCTTTTTGGCGAACGGACGTGCAAACCCTGGGCCTCGGGCCCGCATCGTAGTCGATCTCGCCACCCACCGGTAATTGGATGAACCACAGGTGCCATCGCGTATAATGGGCGGTATCCCAAAAACATGATAGAGGTGGGGCTTGGCAGGACGCAGGTACAGTCTCGGGAATTTGTGGGACCGAATTATGGTGAAGCGCAATGATTGAGTGTTCCATCTCGATTCTTACGAAAAACGAGGCACGCAACATCGGGGAGTGCCTGGATGCCGTTTTTTCGCAAAAAGGGGTGGGGTCGTTCGAGGTTACCCTGGTCGATTCTGGTTCAACGGACGCAACTTTGGAGATCGCCCGGGGTTACCCCATACGGATCGAGCAGATTCCGGCAGAGGCGTTTCATCATGCGCGGACGCGGAATTACGCCGCCAGCCTGGGAGAGGGACCGATTCTGATCAACCTTTCAGGAGATGCGATTCCCGCTTCCGATGGGTGGCTGCGCAGCATGCTTGCGAATTTTAGCGATCCCGGCGTGGGTGCGGTGTACGGGCGGCAACTGCCGAAACCAGGGTCCACGATGGAGCGTTGCGACACATTCGACACCATCTATGGCGACAAGAGGATCGTAAAGGATCCGGCTCACCGCAATGGACTGGGATATCGTTTTTATCACTTTTCAGACGTCAATAGCGCTCTTCGGCGAAGCGTTTGGGAGGCGGCGCCCTATCCCGAAGATCTGAAGATGTTCGAGGACTTAGCGATCGCCAAACGCATTCTCGATGCGGGATGGAAGATCGTGTACGAGCCAGAGGCACCGGTCTTTCATTCACATCACTACAGTGCAACCCAGCTTTTCAAACGCTATTTTGACATCGGCTACACGTTAAAGGAATTAGAGATTTGGGACGCTCCGGGAACGCGTTCTTCGATGTGGCGGGACTTTCGCAACTTGTTAAGCAAGCAGTTTGCCCGGGCTCGCAAGAACGGAACAAGTGATCAAACCCATACGGTTGTGGGACAGAGCTTTGCCAAATCTGCAGGACTGCTCCTCGGCTTGAACCAGCGATTTCTGCCGCTGGCTTTAAAGCGTTACCTCAGTTCGTATGGTGCCTTTGAATAAACTAGACAAAAGGGATGCCAAAGGATTAATAATTGCTCTTCCCGAGGAGGCCTAACCCTATCGTATGATTCGCAGTCGCCTTAGCTATGTACGCTTCTACTTGCGAATTCTGACTTTGCTGTTGCCTGCCTTCGCTTATTTCATTGCCATCAAGGTTCGTTTTGGATTTTTCTTTTTGTCGGGAACGCCGCAAGCAGGCCTGCCTTCCTATTGGGGTATTCTCTTGCTCACGACCATCGTCTGGGCAATTGCAGCTGAAGAATCTGGACTGTGGAATGTGGAACAGCTTTACACTCCCGGTGGAAAGAGCCGGCGACTGCTCGAGGCGTTGGCGTTTACCTATGCGGTCGTAATGGCCGCAGGTTTTTTGTACCGGCAAGCCAGTTACTCGCGCGTAGTAATCGGGATCAGCGCCGTCGCTCTCTTCGTTCTAGCCACCATCGCCCGGATCGTTTTCCGGGTGGTTCTGGAATTTTTGCGTGAGAACGGTAGAAATGAAGTAAAGATCCTGGTGGTGGGCACGGACCGCTTCGCGCGCAGGGTCGGAACATCGCTGTTGCACGGAGAAGTGTTGCCCTGCAGAGTAGTCGGTTTCGTGCGGCTTCCCGATCAGGAGGTTGCGGTCGAGGGACCAGTCTATGAGTGGGATCAGATTCCAACCTTCACCAATGGAAACTCCATAAACGACATCATTATCGCGCTGCCGGCAGCGCGTCTGAGCGATGTTCAGAAGATCGCCCCCGCTCTGGAGAAGCTTTGCGTCCCCACCCGTGTCGTGATCGACCTGGGCGAAGGAGTCGTGCTCCGCGACCGTTTGATCGACTTGGGAGGAATCCACATGCTCGATCTCCGGCCGACTCTGGCGGAGACCGGTCCTTATCTTTTTCAAAAGCGCATTTTTGACATGGCATTTTCGATTTTGGTCCTGCTGTTGACGCTGCCCATCACGGTGGTTATCGCCTCGGCCATCAAACTCACCAGCCGGGGCCCAATCTTTTTTGCTCAGGATCGTGTCGGGCTCAACGGGCGGGTCTTCCGCATGCTCAAGTTCCGCACCATGAGAGTGGGAAGCCGCGAGGAAGGCGATACGCGCTGGACCTGCGATAACGACCCGCGGCGGACCCTGGTGGGCACCTTCTTGCGCAAGACTAACCTCGACGAACTACCTCAGTTTCTCAATGTCATAAAAGGTGACATGAGCATCGTTGGGCCTCGTCCCGAGCGTCCGTTTTTTGTCGAGCGCTTTCTCGAGGAATTCGATCGCTACAACTCACGCCACATGTTTAAGGCTGGGATTACTGGCTGGGCCCAGGTGAACGGCTGGCGCGGGGACACTTCGATCGCAAAACGCGTGGAGTACGATCTCTACTATCTTCGAAACTGGAGTCTGACGTTCGATTTGCAGATCATCACCATGACCGTGGTACGAATCTTCACCAGCAAGAACGCCTACTAACCGCCTCAGCTCAGCTTTGCAATCCCCGCTAGCCGCCGACCTTCGCCAGACGTGCCCAACTCGGGGGCAAGTTGCGCTCAATCTCAATGGCATCGAAGGTTGAACTTTCCCGGGCTCCATTTTTTTCGACCCACTCCGCCATCATCCGGACTCCTGCCTCGAGCGAAACCTTCTCCCTCTTGCCAAACAACGCCTCGGCTTTGGAGTGATCGGAAAACGCGATCTTCACCTCATTTCGCGCGTCCAGATGCTCGATCTTGCAGGGCTTTCGCATCGCAGCTGCCACGACCGTCGCAAGGTGGTTCACCGAGTGCGGGACATCAGCGCCAACGTTGAAAACTTGATTCATAGCCGCGGTATGCTCCACGCAACTTGCGATGACGGGAGCTACGTCGTTGATATGGGTGAATGCGCGTTGCTGCGTACCATCGCCGAATACCGTCAGAGGTCTCCCCTGCAACAACTGGTTCATAAAAATCCCCACCACGTTGCGATAGCGATCACCGATGTTCTGTCGCTCTCCGTATACGTTGTGCGGGCGGAAGACAACGTAGTCGAGACCGAACATCTCGTGCGTGACCCGTAGTTCCTGCTCGACCGCGAGTTTCGCAATGCCGTAGGAGTCCTCTGGAATCGGTATCGTGTCTTCGCGCATTGGAACTTGACCTGCGCCATAGACCGCAATTGACGAGGTGAAGACAAAACACTTGACGCCGTAATTTACAGCGGCATTAATCAAGTTCACTGAGCCGATTAGATTATTGCTGTAATTGAAGCGTTTAATAAAATGGCTGAGTCCCTCCGCGGCGTAGGCGGCAAGGTGATGGACGTAGGCAAAAGAGTGCCTCCGAAAGAGATCGTCTACCAGTCGGTTATCAAGAATCGATCCTCTCACGAAGACGGCACCGTTGGGGACGTTCTCCGGAAAGCCCCCACTAAGATCGTCGAGAACAACTACTTTGTGTCCCATTCTTAGCAAGTGCTCGGCGACATGGGACCCCATGAAGCCGGCTCCGCCTGTGACCAGTGAGGCCAACATTCGAATAAACTCCTCTGTGCGCTTTCAGAAGATTGATTATACATTGCGATTTTCGCACCCGGGCAAGCTGCCCAAGCCTTCATAAAACTTTACGAGCGAGATGAAGGGTGGCACAGAACCTCTCGTGGGATTTCGGGTTGAATTCGTCAGAGCATCTGGTAGGCTGATTTCCGTGGAGGGGATGGGCCGAATGAGATGTCGCCGGACGATTTTTGTAATCGGAATTGGCATGATTGCCGCTTTAGTAGGATGCAGCAATCCCCAGAACTTTCAGACCTTTACGCTGCCGCCAATATCCTCGCAGCCCACTTCCCTCTTATTTGTGATTACACCGCCCTCTGCACTGGCGATTGACGCTACTATCGCGCTCAGTGCCGCTGTCACCAACTTTTCGTCCAATGCCGTGATCGCCTGGTCTGCCAAATGCGGCAGCGCAGGCGCTTGCGGCTCGTTCAGCGTCAGTCAAACGACCAGCGGCGGTACTACTAATTACATTGCCCCTTCAGCCATACCTTCCGGCGCTACTGTGACCATTACAGCCACCCTGGTTGGGAGTACTTCGCAATCGGTCTCGGCGTCGATCAAGATCACGCCTCCGCAGCCGATTACCGTTTCATTCCTGGGTGTGCCGCCGGCGTTCTTACAAGTCAACGCAACGGTACCGCTCCTTGCACAGATTACGAATGACGTGTCTGCGAATCCCCAAGTAAAGTGGACGGTCGCTTGTGCCAGCGCGGCCTGTGGCACGTTCAACCCCATCGCGACCAGCAGCGAGGAGGCGACCAATTACATTGCACCTTCCACGATTCCTTCCGGCAACCACGTGACCGTCACCGCAACTTCAATCACCGATCCTACGAAATCGGCTTCCGCCAACATCACGATCATCCAGCCGGCTTCGACGCTCGCGAATGGCACCTACGTATTTCAGTTGTCCGGGCCAGTTGGGCCCGCAGCCAATTTCGTATCCGGCGTCATCGTCGCTCAAAACGGCGCAATCACCGGCGGCGAGCAAGACTATATCAATTACGCCTTCGACCAAAATGCTGGGCAGTATACACCTGTACAGGCTCTGATTACCGGGGGCAGTTACACGACCACTCCCGACGGCAATCTACAGATCACTGTTAACACGAACGACGCCCGGATCGGCGTTGCCGGCGTCGAAACTATCGATGGTGTCATCGTCACCAACTCGGTTACCAACTCTCGAGTGCTGCTCACCGAACTTAACGGTTCCATCGGGAGCGGAACCCTTGATCTGCAAACCAGTACGGCCGCGCCGTCGGGCGGATATGCATTCACTATTTTCGGCGTGGATTCAAACGGCCAGCCCGCCGGAATCGGCGGGATACTAGACATCAAACTAGACATCAATAATCAGAGCGAAATCGTGCCCGCAAGCAGTGTTTTAGATATCAACGATGACTTCATGTTTTCTCCCACTCTGACGTTGGCAGCGACCGCGGTGACCAGTCCTGACCAATTCGGCCGCGTCGAATTTCAATTGACTTCTGGCACGACCTCAGCTTTTCAATCAATCAACTTGGATGGTTATATTGTGGACGCCGCTCATATTCGTCTCATCGAAATCGGCGGCGATCAATTCCAGGGTGTAATGGGTGGAACGGCTCTAGGTCAAACCACCAGTCCCGGAACTTTTGCCCCTGGCACAAGCTACGTTTTTGGTGCGAGTGGCGAAGAGAAGAATGGAGGATCGCTACAGGTCGCTGGAGTGTTCACCGCCAACTCCAGCGGCGGTCTGACGGGCACACTCAACTGGAATGACCTCACCGAAGGGACTACGCAGAGTCCGATCAACTTCAACACAGCCTCGTACACTGTGGATCCAACAGGTCGCGTTTCTTTGTCGAGCCTCACAGACGGCAGTACCTTCAACTACCAATTTGAGCTTTATTTAACGGGAAGCGGCGAAGGGCTGTTGCTATCCAGCGGCACCGCGGAGATGCTCGCCGGACGGGCTTTCGAGCAGCAAGCCGGTCCGTTCGCGCTCGGTGGAAGTTATGGCTTGAGTACCACCGAAGTCGGGAGCAGCCTCGGCACCCTCGGCGCGGAAGCTTTAGTCGGTCCGATCTTAGTCGCAGCCGGAACCGGAACCGACACTGTAACGGGATTCGTGGATTTCGGCAACGCAGCTGCGGACGTCCCAGTCACTGGCAGCGTCACGACCACTTCGACCGGAATCTTTACCGGCACTCTCGCCGGCCTCGACGCTGGCGCCTACGCCACCCCGAATAATTTTGCTTTTTATCTTGTAGACAACTCCCAGGCGTTGATGATCGAAACCGATAACGCACAATTGACTCTGGGATATCTGCTTCAGCTTCAGTAATGAACTTGAGGACGATGCCGCAAGGTCTCAATCAGTCCTCCATATCTAACATTGAAAGGAATTGATCTACACTCTTAATCGGAGGGCAGATGTCGGAAAAGTCTCTCCGAATCTATCGGTCAGGGGACTTCGTACGTGTCTGATATTCACGCCATTTTTTGGGACGTGGGGGGAGTGCTGCTCACCAATGCATGGGACCACGCCGAGCGCATGACAACTCTCGAGCGATTTCAGCTCGATGAGGAAGAGTTTCACTCGCGGCACGAGATGGTGGTTTCGTCGTTTGAGCGGGGCAAGCTCTCGCTCGACGAATATTTGCAGCGCACCGTGTTTTACCGCGACCGTCCCTTCACTCCCGATGAATTTCGAGACTACATGCTCTCCTTGTCGCAGCCAAAGCCGGAGGTTCTGGCGTTCGCCCGAACGCTCTCCAATTCGGGCAAGTACTTCATGGGGACGATCAACAATGAGTCTCGCGAGTTGAACCTCTACCGCATTCAGAAGTTCGGCTTGCGGGAGATCTTCCGCCTCTTCGTCAGCTCCTGCTTTGTTGGATTGCGAAAGCCCGAGAGCGGCATCTATCGTTTAGCGATTGAGATCACGCAGATCGATCCGCACGAGTGCTGCTTCGTCGATGACCGCGCACTGAATCTCGAGTGCGCCGCGAACCTGGGCATGCGCACGATCCAGATGCAAACGCTGGAACAGTTGCGGACAGAGTTGGGGGAGTTGGGAGTGGATGCAGTGACCAGTGACCAGTGACCAGTGACCAGTGGGCGACTTTACTGACCACTGGACACTGGACACTGACCACTAGCCTCTCCGCGGCTGAGGCTTCTGAGTTACGGCCTTCGGGATATCGGACTCTGCCCCAGTGAGCGTTAGATCGCTCGACCAGCATTCGGAAACCAACTTCCAATCTCCGCTGCTCTGCTTGGCGAAGACCCAGAGATATTTACCGCGCTCTTCGCGTCGTTTTCCGGTCGTCCCCGGAACCAGCGCGCTGTAGCGTCCCACCTCGTGAGCCAAGTCTCCCAAAACCTCTACCCGCATGGGATCGAGTGCCACTTCTCCCAGGCCAGCCTCGAGCGAAGCGAAGAAGAACTCGCGGATCGCCATCGCGCCGCGAATTGGCGGCAGGTTCGGGCGCAACACCAGCGCGTCGGCGGCGTAGAGTTCGATCAACTCATCGAGCTGCCGGGTGTTGCAGGCCAAAATCCATTCCTGCGTCAGACGTCGCACCGCAGCTTCGCCGCGGCTCATCGGCTCACCCTTGGCGGCTGCGGCGACGCGCAGGCGGTCCGCTTCACGCGCGCTCTCCGGCGCATTGGGACGCGGTGCTAACGGGGCGTCCTGTCCGCCGCCCTGTCCGCCCTGGAAATAGTGGTGATGGTAGTGGTGATGGTAGTAATGATTCTTCGCGCGAGCGGCTGCCGGCGGATGGACTTCCTGTGCTGCCAAAGAATTTCCGGATTCATCGTCGACTGCAGATGAGGCAACTGCGGACGCGGCAACATGCGCTACGCCAGTCGGTGAATCCGCTGCTCCGCCGCCCAACGGCAACCCGCAGGCGCCGCAGAATTTGTTACCTTCGCGGTTGTGATGTCCGCAGACTCCGCAGGTCACTTGGGCGCTGAAAGCGGTGTCGAGCGTAGCGTCTTCTGCGACGGTTTCGGAATCCGCTTCCATGGTAAGGCGCTGCATGGCTTGCAGAGCAGCGGCGATCGCTTCCTGATTCGGTTTCGGTCGCCGCATCTCGGGATAGAGACGCTGATAGATCTCGCCCAACGCAGGATTGTGCGGGCCAATTCGCGGCACTGCGCTGTCGGGATCCTGCGGCGCTGCGGAACTGGGTGGTTTTACCAGCTTCTTGTCCTTGTCTTTATCTCTATCTCTGTCCACGATTCCGACCGAAGTTGCGTACTCGGTCATTTTAGCGCAAGCGGGAGGAATCTCAGCGATGGGAAAATTCGATCTTGCCTTCCGCCTCCGTGGGCACCCCGTTGCAGGTTGCCGGGCGATACCGCCAGGCACGAACAGTTTGCAGGACGTTTCGGTCGCCTGCGGGGCCGCCACTTTGCAGGATGAGGGGACTGCGCACCCGCCCATCAGCGCCGATGATGAAGCTCACTTTCACTCTCATTCCAGCTTCGCCCGGAATCAGGAAGGGATCGGGAGTCGTCAGAGCCTGTGGAGGCCGGGTATCCTCACATCGCGAACGCGCGCTCACATGCGGGAGATCGCTATACTCGGCGGCACGCTTCAGACTCTTCCGGAGCTCCTGCTCGCGTTCGCTCAAGACAGCGCGGCGCAGCGGCGGAGCGGGAAGCTCTACCGAAGCAATGCTGCTGGCGCAAGTTGCGATTATCAATAGCCCGAGCCAGAAGCAGCGATGCATAAGGGTAGAACTCTTCGATAGCGTTGAGATCGCTCCAGCCACGGCTTACTGCTCAGGCAAGTGAAGGGCCAGCAAGGGCCGGCTGTAAATGGGTTTATTACGAGTCGTTTGGCATGAAGACGCTGGCGCCTTTGATCTTTGGTGTGAAGACGATTGCATATTTGACGCCGAAAGATGCCGGAAGCCGGCCATTTTCTACTTCCCATGCCTATCGCTTTGCGTGGCGCAGCGTCAACAGCGTGATTTCTGGCGGACAATTGAGGCGCATCGGGACCATGACCGTCCCGATCCCTGCATTGGTGTAGAGGGTAAGGTCGCGGATGTGATAAGTCCCCAAAATGTACTTCCTCGCCAGTGGCGGCAAATACAGGGGTGGCAAAAACGGAAATCTGATTTGGCCCCCGTGGGAGTGCCCTGAAAGTTGCAGGTCGATGGGAAATCGTGAAGCCTCGTCAGCGAAGTCCGGTTCATGAGCGAGCAGTATGACGGCTTCGCCGGTGGGAACGCGATGCAGCGTCTCAGAAAGATCGGCAGTCCAGCTGAGCACGTCAGTCACTCCTGCAAGCCAGATGCGGGCGCCATTGTGCTCGATCGCGTCTGACTGATTCGTCAGGACCCGGATGTTCTGGGCCTGTAGTGCGTCCGTCACATGATCGGGGTCGGTCTCGTAATCATGGTTTCCCAGGACGGCCCAAAGGCCGTGCGGAGCGGCTAGTTGACGGAGTAGCTGAACGCAGGGTTCGGCATCGTTCGCGCCTCTTTTCTTCTTCCCGATCTCGGGCACGGAGACGAAGTCTCCCGTTAGCACAATCAGATCAGGGTGAAGACTGTTTACCATGGGGATGGCGGCGCGCAGAGGATGCGCGGAGAAATACGCGTCGTAGTGGAAGTCGCTCAGTATGGCGACGGTGAAACCATTCATTTCTTCCGGCCAACGCGGCAGAAAGAACTCCTGGCGGACGATGCGAGGCCGGTTTGGGTCGATGAGGACCGCATCCCCCGCAATCGCGGCTGCGCAGGTGGTCACGGCCCCGCGAAGGAAACGGCGTCTTGTGGTGGGAATCAAAGGCAAACGAAGATTATTCTGTGGGCGTTAAGTGCATGCATATGCTTCACTCCAGAATAACCGAAATCAGGCGATTGGCGCAGACCCGGGGCTATCCGGACAGACAGAACAATCCAAATCGGGAGCAAGCTCTTCGTGCCACATCGAGGTCGGGATCAAAAGCTGAACGTCACCTGCAAGTCGATGCGGCGGTTGGCGGCGCCATTCTGGAAAGGACCGCTTGAAGGGAGACTATTGGCCGCGTCGAAGAATCGCGACCCCAGAATTCCACTGGGATTGCCCAAGTTCACCTTGTTCAAGATGTTGCGCCCGAGAACTCCGAACGTGAGATTGTAACGGCGATCTGAGCCGCCACCGCCGAACATACCTCCAGGTCCGCCGCCGAAAATATTACCCCGCGGCCCTCCGCCGCCGCCCCCTCTTCCACCACCACCTCCGCCTCCCCCCGGACCACCACCTTGCCCTGGAGTACCTGCGGGCCGATTGGTCTTAGGACCAAATCCGAATGTCTTGGTGAGGCGTAGATTCACTGTCGCGTGCGACGGACCAGTCGCGTAATTGATAGGAACAATTCTTTCGCTCGCAGTGGGAGCAGCATCGAAGGTTCCAAGGGGAGTGCAGTAGACAGTGGAAGGCGCTGTCGGCGTCACAACTGTAGGGCACGTCGCAGTCGAAATCAGACCGGGGCGGTCATTGAAGATGGAATCGTTGTTCAGATCGTTGGGCGTGGTGATGTTGAAAGGAGAACCTGAGCTTACGATGATGAACGGGCTCAGGCGAAAGTTGAAGGGCGTGGCTATCGAGCCGCCAAGAAACACGCGATTGCGAATATCAAACGAAGCACGTCCGTAGTCGGCGCTGATGTTATATGAGTTCGAGGGAAAGCTGGAGACTCCGGAAGTATCGCTATTGACGTAATTCAGGACGTAATAACCAAAAAGCTGTACATTCGATCCGGCGCGCACGTTGCTGATGACAAATAATTGATTTTGACGGAAGACAGCCTCGGAAACATAGCGATAGAGATTTGCGCTGGGGATCGGGCAATTGGGACTGCAGGGAGTTCCTGGAAATGGAGCATCCGCGTTGATTGTAAGCAGCTGATCGAAGCCGCGAGAATTGATGTAATTCACGGTCAAGGTCGCGGCCTTGGTCACTTGCCGCTCCACGCTGATTGCGGATTGCATCGTGTAAGGCGCGTGCAAACGGGGGCTGATCTGATAAGTCGCGGGCGTAGCGGGGATGACCGCGCCGGTGCAGGAAGTGATATCCGTCAGGTTGGGGCACCTGGGATTGTCGATGACGAACTGTTCTTGCGTGATTCCGTTTAAGCGCTCCGCTTCCAGAATTTGGGCCTCCTGAAAGCGATCGTAAAAAATGCCGAAGCCGGCACGCAAAATAAACTTGGGCGGACCGCTCTTACCTCCAACTCCCCACGCGAGCCCTAGTCGTGGCGCCCAGTCTGTGTGATCCTGAATACCAGTCTGGGTCTCGAAACGAAGGCCGTAGCTGAAGGTAATGTTCGGTCGCACCTTCCAATCGTCCTGGTAGTAAAGCCCGGCGTCGAAGTTACCCACCACCAGCGGTGCGCTGCCAACCGTATAGGTAAGTTGGGTCGCAATGGGCGTGGTCACATTGCCGAGGTTTTGGATTGCGTGAGCGTAGGAAATCGGGCAGGGTTTCGCGCCAGGAGTCGGCACGCACCCAGTCTCTTGCGACGTATCGAGCAGCGACGAGAACGTAAATTCTCCGTTAAAGCCGGAAGTGGAGCTGTTGGCGTCACGAATGCCGCGCAGCCGCGCTCCAAACTTTGTCGTGTGATTGCCGTGGATAATCGAAGTATAGTTCTGCAGCTCGTAGTGATCCTGGTGATCAAGCTGATTGCCCTGATTGTTGCCCCCACCGTCGAACGATCCCAGAATGCTGAGCGTAGGTGTGGGACTCAACGCGAATTGATTGTCATGCTCGCGCAAGTACTGGAATCGCGTTTCATTCACAATCTTTGACCCAATCACTTGTGTATCGCTGATTTGCAAAGTGTGCTCGATGGACTCTGAGTTGTAGCCCTGTGAAGGCAACGTGAAGGCGCCGATGCCAACGTTGTCCTGGATGTCGCGGTAAAACTGGTAGCGCGCGGTCAACGTATTGTTCTTGCTGACTTGATAATCGATTCGAGGCGTGATGTTGGTTCGGCGCCGGGGAAAAGCGATTGCCTCGATGACGGGCGTCTCGGTCAGGGTGGTCGGATCGAGTGTGATGGCATTGACGGCGGAGAGATCGTTGATATTTCGCCGCTGGGCGTCGAGAAAGAACGAGGCCTTCTTGTTAATCGGGCCGCCGACGTTGCCGTCGAATTGAGTCGTGTCGTAACCAGGTTGGTTGGCGCCTCCAAATGGATTCGGCGAGTTGAAGGCGGAATCGTTCCCAATCACGTAGAACTGACCGTGAAACTTGTCGGTGCCAGGCTTGGTGAAGACTTCAATGCGGCCATAGCCCAACTTGTCATACTCGGCAGAAAAAGGATTCTGGTTGATGCGAATCTCACGAATGGATTCCTTGGGTGGAAGCTGGCCCGCCGTGAAGCCATCGATATAGAGTTGCCCGCCGTTGGGCCCGGCCGAAGGCCCGGCCAGAGCCTGCAAGTCAGTAAGCAATTCGTCCGGATCGTCGGGCAGGGCTTCCAGCTCCTTACCTGTAAGGGTGATTGCTCCTGCATTATTCTCGGGATTCACATCCAGCGTTGGAGTCGTGTCGGAAACCTGAATTTTCTGCTGCTCGACTTCGATGGTCATCGCGACATTGAGCCGCATTGGCTGGCCCGCGGGTATCACAACGTTGTCGTTTTCGTAAACCGAAAACCCCGGGGCAATGACGTTGAGCGTGTACTGGCCCGGGGCGACGTTGTTGATTTCGTACTGACCTTGCCCGTTCGCTTGCGCTTTGATTGGAGTTGAGGATACCGCAAGGGGCGTCAGCACGACGTTGGCATTCGCAATTGCGGCGCCGGACGGGTCGGTAACCTGCCCCCGCAGAGAACCAGAATTTGATTGGGCTGAAGCAGCCTGCGCCTGAACTGGCTGGATCGGCACCGCCTGCGATGAAGCGAGCGTGGCACACAACAGCACTGAAAAAAAGATAGGCGAGAAACACAAACACTTCCGGGCTTTCATCCAATATTCCATTCTGTAATTAGTATTCCTGATGCGAGCGGTCGGCTTAACGCGGGATCGCTTGACGCCGAATGCTACGGACCTCCAGTATCCCCGGAGGGCGCGCTCAGACTCCAGGGTGTAAGTATGGAAGCTCCGCTCGCATTGGGTGCGGCCTGCAGAATTGGCTCTACCCCGCTCAGTAGTGTAATCGCGGTTCCGACGCCCCCAGTGCCCTCGGTCGATAGAATGATTACGGCATCGCCCTTGTGCAGGTCGTCTAACGACACCGCCGGCAGCCGGCTCAGCATTTGCTGCAAATCTGGTGCGCCACCGGGACGCTTGGCCGCGCCACCTTCTCCTGCTCCTTGACCAGACGCACTAGATGCACCGGATGCACCTGCCGGACGCGCGCTTTGGCCATTCGTCGCAGAGTCGGAGCCGGCACCGGTCCCGCTCGGCCCTCCCATAGCCGTTCTTTTAAAACGCGCTGCAAAACGCTGTGCCACTTCTGCGGGCAATTGATGAAGCTGTGAATCCTGAGTGATCTTCACTGTCACAGTCTTTTTGGACAATAAATCGTGAACGCTAAGCGTCGATGAACTTGCATCGGCCGAGTTGACCGTGCCGGCGATATTGCGGAACGATCCAGAAACAATTTCTTCGGCGGCTACTTCGCCCCCGTCGGCACTGCGTTCCCCGCGCGCTCGCACTTGATCGCCGGGATGAACTTCGGCGAGCGTACCGGGCTTCGCGTCGTCAAATTTCACCGAGTCGGGAGCGTAGCGGCGAATCACGGTGGACTTCGAGGAATGAATGACCACGCTCTTGCTTCGCACTGAGATGGTCACAGTCCCTGCCGTTGCATCTACGGCAGTAGCGAGGCCGTCGACTCCACGCTTTTGCCAGTCCTGCAAATCCTGCTGGTGACGCGCTTCCAGGTCGGAATGCTTCATGACGACAACGGTCGAAGCTGGAAGCGGCTGATCTGCCTCGGCGGCCTTCCCCGCCACCAGGATGCGATCACCGATCTGGAGATCCTGCAATTGGATGGGCGTGGCGTTCTTAAGATCTTTTTCGCCAGGAGCGATGCGAACGATTCGCGTCGTGGGCTGGACGCTAATTTTCATCTCCTGACCAGAGTCGGGAGCCAGCGTGATTACAGTTCCGTCGATTGACTTGATAGTACCGATTTGACGGCTAACCGCGCTCGATCCAGCGGTATGCTGGCTCTGTTGATCGGCCGGCATCGCAAAGCAGGGCGCGGAATAGTGAACTGCCCCGGCACACACGGAAATTGCAATAAAGCCAAGCGCGCCGGCGCGCACGCTTTTATTTATCAATTTCATCCACTATTAATTTACATTGCTGGGCTGCTGGAAACGTGCGATTTACAAAGTTTTACTTCAAGAGGAACTTCAAGATGAAGGGACAATGAATGCAGAAAGCCACAGAAGCGAGAAGCAACCACGAAAGAGCCGATGTTGACGAGGTAATTATTGAGGAGCTGATTATTCCGCGATAAGCAGGTTCTCGGCGAAGGGCCATTGCTCATCGATCCATTGTGCTTCACAGCGAAAGCCCGTGCTGCGAGCCATATGAATCACTTCTTCGGGCGAATACTTGTGGCTGCTTTCGGTCCAGATCGTCTCGCCCTCAAGAAATTCCACCGAAAACTCGGCGGCGGGAATGTGAACCGTCTGGCGGCACATGGATCGCAGATGCATCTCAACACTGCGGTCCTCGTCATTGATTTTTGCGACGTGCTCAAACTGTGCGAGATTGAAATCCGCATCAAGTTCGCGATTGATGCGACCCAGCAGATTCAGGTTGAACGCCGCAGTCACTCCTAGTTCGTCATCGTAGGCGGAGAGCAGTTGCGCGGTTGATTTCAAGAGGTCGGTGCCGAGCAGCAGCGAATCGCCGGACTGAAGAATGCCCCGGACCTGGGCCAGAAACTGAATGCCTGCAGATCGATCAAAGTTCCCGATCGTGCTGCCCAAAAACAATACGAGAAGATGCTGGCCGGGGCGGCGCTCGGCGGCCACTTCGAGCAGTCCATCGAGATATTCCCGCTCGAAGCCCAGGATGCTGATGGAATCGATATCGCTGAGTTCGCGCTCGCACATGACGAGCGCGGAACGCGAAATCTCAATGGGATAGTAACGAGTGCGCTGGCGGCGGCAAAGAGCTTCGAGAATCTGGCGAGTCTTCTTCCCGCTGCCACTACCGAGTTCGGCGACGGCGACGGGAATCGCAAGCCGCTCTACGATGTCGTGACTGTGGCGCCGCAGCAGTCGCTCATCCGCGCGCGTCAAGCCGTATTCAGGCAAGTGGCTGATCACCTCGAACAACGCTGAACCCACGTCATCGTACAAATATTTGGAGGGCAGTTCTTTCTGACCGAGCGTAGTGAGGCCGGCGCGCACGTCGGCTGCGAATTCATAGCTGATGTTGGCGGTAATGGCGTGGACGAGCATCTTGACAGCTCCTTAAGACGATCTTCTGAGCTACGATTTTCTAAATGAAGATCGCTCTGCAGACGAGGGGCGCTGGACGCACCGAAATCCTGTGTACATATATTGGTAGTGCGATTGAAACCAGTTGCGGAAAGTCCGGCGCAGCATACATGCGGCCGTGCGCGCTGATCCGCCCTTCATGACGAAGTGTTTGCCATCGAAAAAGTCGGCGGAGTAACCGCGGTAGAAAGGAAACGGCTGGAATCCCGGGAACGGCGCAAAATCGGTAGAAGTCCACTCCCATCCATTGCCCAGCATGCCGTGAACGCCGAAGGCACTCTGGTTCGCGGGGAACGCATTCACGGGAACGGGACTCCATCTCGTGAAATCGAAATTGCCCAGCGTGGCGTCTGGAAGTTGCTCGCCCCATGGGTACGGCCGTTCATCTCCGCGCGGAGTTCGGTATGCCGTGCGTTGCCACTCGGCTTCGGTGGGCAATGACTTCCCTGCCCACTTGGCAAATGCCTTCGCTTCCGCCTGACTCGCGTAGACCGGCCAATCCAGCGGCAACGGGACGTCCTCGAACATTGTGCGATACATCCACTGATCGCCCTCGCGTCTCCAGAAAGCCGGATGCGAAATGTTCCGCTGGGATTTCCAGCTCCAGTCTTTATCCTTATCGTTGCCGTCGCCGCCCCAGAATTCGCGTGTTTCGTAGCCAGCGGCGCTGATGAAGTCGAGATACTGACGGTTCGTTACTTTGTACTGATCGATGGCAAACGCGGGCACGTCGACGGTGTGGGCTTCGAACTCGTTATCCCATCCAAACGCGCCATCTTCGCGCGAAAGCCCAAGCGTAACCGCACCCTCTGGGATCTCGATACTGCGCTGGGCTACTGGAGACGCGCTATCGTTTGAAGTTTCGCGCTGCCCAACTTTTCGATCGAACGGCAACTGATGCAGCATGTAGGCCAGCGTTTCGGCGTGCATCAGGCGATGTTCGATCGCCACGTTGAGAAGAGTGCTGAGCGGGAAGCCATCTGGACCGGGCGGCAAAGAATCGGCGATTGCGTCGGCCAGTTTTTCGTCGAGAACGTTCCTGATCTTGTAAACGTAATCTCGCACGGCTCCGATAGACGGCCAATCCGAGGGCTGATCGGTGGGCAATCCTCCGCCGACAGGATCGATTCCGAATGCAAAAAGTCGGTCAAACTCAGGATGAAAACTCTTCAATCCGAGAACGCGTTCATGGAAAAGATTCCAGTCGAAAGCCTCGAGATGGCCGATGTAGAAGACGATGCGGTGACGCTCTGCAATGGGCCGCTCGTATAGGGAATCAGGCTTGACGAGTGCGAATAACTCGTCCGTGCGCTGGCGCGCGTTCGCTAGTTGCTCAATGAGATCGTGGCGGAGGAAGACATCGCTCTGAGTGGCTGGCATCAGGGACCTCCAACGTTCTATTTTCCGAGGACGCCAGTGACATTAAGGTGACGTCCCTACGGTGTTCCATGTAAAACGCGTTCACGGCCAAGGCCTTCACCGGCAACCCCGCCGCAGTCTGCCCGCTTAAGAAGTGGTTAGATGACAGCTGGTTGGGTTTGGTCGCTGCCGAAAACAGTCTTTCTGAGACGGCATACGTTGTGCCGCAGGGCGATTATTACGACTCGCGATGGGTCAGGTTGCGAGTGAAGCTATACCGGCGCGTGACCCTGACTTCCGCCTTCGTGATGCTGCAAATTCTTGCACAGGGGGAGACTATGCCCGGTGTTCAGACCCACTATATGTTTGCTAATCTGATTGAGAATCAATGAATCAGTCCCTTACTCTGCAAAAATTCATGCGCGACATCTTTTACGTCCCGGTGCTGGCCATCGAGAGCGTAATTCAATTTTCGCATTTCCTGATCGGTAATCTTGTTTGCCAGATCATTCAGAGCTTGAGCAACATCGGGATGCCGCTGCAGCGTCTGCTGCCGTACAACCGCGACCGCTTCATAAGGAGGAAAATAATGGCGGTCGTCTTCCAGGACGAAAAAATCGAAGACCGGAATCAATCCATCGGTGGCGTTGCCCGCGGCAAGATCGATCTGATGATCCTTTAACGCCGGGGCAAGCAGGCCCAGATCCATGATGCGGGGCGGCGCGGCAAAGTGCAGGCCATAGGCGGCAGCCATTCCCGGGTATCCGTCAGGACGCTCCATGAACTCGTAGCCAAATCCGGCTCGCCACTTGGGTGTGTACGCGGCCGCCTGCGATAAGGTTTTGAGATTCAGGCGGCGCGCATCGTCCCCACGAATCTCCATTGCAAAAGTATTGTTGAAACCGAAGGGCGGTCCGAGTGTAAGGCCGAGTCGGTTTTCGTATTCATTCTTTACCCGCTGGTAAACCTCAGTCCTATCGTTTCCAACTTTCTGCCTGAGAATCGCGGTCAACGCCGTGCCCGTGTATTCCGGATAGATATCGATGCGGCCCGAGAGCATCGCTTGTTGGCAGATGTAGGTTCCCGCTAGATAGAAACGTCGCTCTACCTTCAAGTGCGTGCGCGCTTCAATCTGCTGGGCCAGTAACTCGCCCAGCATCAGCGACTCAGTAAAATTTTTGGAACCGACGACGATGCGATCGGAGTGCGACGGCGCACACGAGGACAACATAATCGCTAAAAACATTCCACCGGCGAAGGCGAATATGTGGCACCGGGCGTTGATGCCGCAAAGATATCTGTGACGAACCTGTTTCATCGTGGCCGCAAACGCTTCTCCAGCCATCCCAACCCGAAGTCCGCGGACAACGCCAGAATCGCGGCTGGTATAGCCCCTGCCAGAATGAGTTGATTGTTTACCATCGCGAGACCACGGAAGATGAACTCGCCTAAGCCCCCGGCGCCAATCGCGGCCGCGATGGTGGCCAGTCCCACCGAGACCACAACCGCGACTCGTATCCCGGATAAAATCACGCTCAAAGCCAGCGGCAATTCCACTTGCAGCAAGAGTTGCCGGCCGGTGAGCCCCATGCCGCGGCCGGCCTCGAGCACCGCGGGGTCAACCCCTCGGATTCCAGTGTAAGTATTTCGAATCACGGGCAAGAGGGCGTAGAGAGTAAGCGCGAGGATCGCGAGACGATCGGCGCGATCACCGAGCCAAGGCACTGGAAGCAGGAAACCGAAGAGTGCGAGACTTGGAATAGTCTGGATGATGTTTGCCGTTCCTAGCACTGGCTTATTCCATAACGGCCGATGGGCGCTTAGAATGCCCAGCGGTATGCCGATGAGAACTGCGAAAACGGTGGAGATTCCTACCAGCCAGAGATGCTCGAGCGTGAGTTCCACAATCTGCTCGCGGTTTTCCAGAAAGAAGTGGGTAATGTTCATGAAGCGCCTCGATTTGACACGGAGTCCAGCCCGCCCTCGAAAGCCTGAACATACGCGGCCGCTAAAGAGTCACCGCACCGCACAAATTCCGACGGTGGAAGAACGGTAACCAGGCGGCCTGCATCCATGAGCGCAATGCGCGAGCCTAGTCGCAACGCCTCTCGCAGGTCATGCGTGACGAAAACCACAGTTTTATTCAACCGCTGTTGCAGAGAGAGAAATTCGCGCTGCAGTTGATCGCGAGTAAGCGCGTCGAGCGCGCCGAAGGGTTCATCCATCAGCAGAATCGCAGGATCTGCGGCGAGCGCCCGAGCTACGCCGACTCTCTGCCGCTGCCCGCCCGAGAGTTGGTGAGGATAGCGCGACGCCAAACTCGCTTCGAGCCCTACCAGCTGCAACAACTCTTCG
Organism: uncultured Acidobacteriota bacterium; assembly: GCA_963717205.1. Taxonomy (GTDB): domain Bacteria; phylum Acidobacteriota; class Terriglobia; order Terriglobales; family Acidobacteriaceae; genus Sulfotelmatobacter. The sequence goes on from CAVQVP010000009.1 coordinate 294,252, forward strand.
ACGCGGCGGTGAATTCGCTCGCTGGTCCATCCCCCGATTCGGGGAACGAGGCTGATGTTTCTTTCCACCGTGAAGTGGGGGAACAAGCCAACCTCCTGGATGACATAACCAATGCTGCGACGCAACTTAATAACATCGCTGTCGGACGTGGGTATTCCATTCACGCGCACCTCACCGCTGCTCGGCGTCAACAGCCGATTGATTAGTTTCAGCGTTGTGGTTTTCCCCGATCCGCTGCGTCCCAGCAATACAAGAGTCTCGCCGCGCTGCACCTGCAAGTTCAATCCCGAGAGCAGCGGTTGGCGGTTGGGCAGCACGTAAGCAACGTCGCGGAATTCAATCATCGGCTCAGTTGGGGGATTTGTTTCCATGTCGTGTCGAACCGTTTCCTCTCGAACCATTTGTTCTCAACAGATCTGCAAAGTTCCAGCAAATGGTGTTCGCCCAGCATACCGGAGTTCGCAGGCAGGGCGCACGAAAGCGCGCCCAGTGCGTCCCACGCCGATGTAACGCGAGCGGCACCGAGAAAGCTAATAGACGATCGGACTCCTCCCCGCTACCATCTCTACTGGATCTATACGGAAATTTTCTTTCAGAGCTTATGAGTGTGTCTGGTGCGACGCAATTTTATTGCTGGGGTCATGATCGCCTTGCTGCCGCTGCAGTTGCTGGCGGCGGAAACAGGCGCTGCCGTGGTCCACAGCACCGGAGGGGTGTGGGTAAACGGTTCGGAAGTGGTCGACTCCAGCACCATCTTTCCCGGCGATTTGCTGCAAACCAAACCTGGCTTCGTTGCCAATCTCGACAGTGAAGGATCGTCCGTCCTAATTCAGCCCGAGTCGGTAGTGGAGTTCCACGGCAACTTCCTGGCTTTAGTGCACGGGACGGTATCCGTGGGAACATCCACATCGATGGGCGTGCATGTGAACTGTCTGAAGGTCGAGCCTGTAACCAGCGCCCGCACTCAATACGATGTAACAGACACGAACGGCGCGGTTCTGGTTGCCGCGCACAAGAACGATGTGGATATCAAACAAGGAAACTTATTACAAAAGGCCTCGAAGAAAGCCGAACCTTCCCAATCGGCCACAGTCAAGGAAGGTCAGGAGGCGAAGCGGAACGAATCGCAAGAATGTGCAGGAGGCCCTCGGACCCCATCAGCGGGACATGCCCTCAATCCGAAGTGGCTCGAGATCGGCGGTGGTGGGGCGGGAGTCTTGATCCTCTGCCTGCTTCTCTGCAGAGGTTCAAGCACAACCCCCGTCAGTCCTTCCAATCCATAATAGAGTAGCCCATACACAGAGTAGTCCTTCGGTGACTTTTCGCTCGGCGAAACCTGAGCAGAATCGAGGGATGCAGCGTATACTGAAGATCTTAACCTCGAAGACACCCTGACAGCACGTTGCGCCTTCGCGATTGAGAAATCCTTGAAAGGCGAGTGACGTGTCGAACCTGAAGAGCCCTACAGTCAACTCCTTCAATCGCAGGCTACTGGTTTCAGCAAAAGCCGCGCAATTTTGACTGACTCGACGATTCATTCGCAGTGAGACGCTGAGAGTATCCGGAGCTTTGCGTACGGGCTTCGTCCCGTGGCACTCCGGTGTTGGCGAAAATCAGCCCGAAAGCAGGAGAGCAATTATGTCCGGAATTAACGGTGACAAAGCGAGATTTAACCGGCGGCGCAGGCAGAAGATCAGTCGCCGCCAAAGCAACGAGAAGATGCTAAAGGCATTGGCTGATAAGCACCTGGTAATCCCGCCAGCGCACGCCAACTCCAAAGAGAAGGTAGCATGACCACGCCCATAGTTGCATTGCCGCTTTCAGGTCCCTATAACGGTGCGGCGAAGAAGAAGCGCGTACTGCTATTAGATACCTCGCAGACGAAGCGCGATTTGCGCGCCGAGGTGATGCGAAAGCTTGGCATTGATGTGGATTGCGCTGCGGACGTCCTCGAAGCACGATCCTGGTGGCGGGCGGACTTGTACAATCTGGTGCTCATCAATGTGGCCGGCGAAACCGAGAGCCGGGACAGGTTCTGTACCGACCTGCGAAGTGCGATTCCTCCGCAAAGAATTGCATTCTTTGTGGGCGGTCCTGAGTATCTCGCTGCTGCTCCGCATTCTGATCGACAGCCTCCGGAGAAGGATGTTGACGCCCTGAACAAAGAGATGGTTGCGGCGCTGCTTGCTCATGTTTCGGATAATTCGTTGCAACAGCGCTGGGGAATTCTGGAAGCGTGTAAACGAATTTCCAGCGTCCGCTCGATCAGTGAGGCTCGCTCGCGCGCCGTACGCGAGACTCCCAGGCCGTCGCGGTGGGCCGACGCAATTGAGCAGTATTCCACGCTCGAGGCCGCCACAGCCAAGCCAGCTTTGTTTGCTAAAAGCACGTACTCCGGAGCCGGGTTAACAGATGTGATCGCAGAAGCCGCCTTAACAAAAGAAGTGTTTACGAACGAAGCATCGAAGAAAGACGCTTCAACCACAGAAGCTTCAACCACAGAAAGAGAAGAAGTCTTATGAAGAATCTATACGTAGGCAACTTACCACACAGCACCACCGAGCCGGAGCTTCGCGGCTTGTTTGAAGCGCACGGCGCGGTGGAGCGCGTCAGCATTGTCACGGACCGAGAGACCGGCCGCGCCCGGGGCTTCGCTTTTGTCGAGATGACGAACGCGGGCGAAGCCGATAAGGCGGTCGCGGCATTGAACGGAAGCGAACTCGGAGGCCGCGCGCTGAAGATTAACGAAGCGAAACCGAAGACCGATTCGCCGCGCGGAGGCGGAGGCGGAAAGCGCTTTGGTGGCGGCGGTGGTGGTGGCAGCCGTGACGACTATCAGGGTCACGCACGTCAGCCCCGGGAACCCCGCTGGTAGCCGCGCGCAGCCGCGAATGAATTCACGAACGGCGCAAGTTGGCCGGGTGCTGCCTGAACTCAAAGCTTCGCTGAAGTGCATGGCGCCAGCCACTGTTGCCTAAATTGACGATGGGAGATTGCTATGCCAGGACGAGGTCGATCAAGTTTTACCAAACGCCAGAAAGAACACACGCGGCAACAAAAACAGCGTGACAAGGCCGAACGGCGGAGTCAGCGCAAAACCGAAGAGCCGTTAGGAACTTCGAGCGATTCGAGCGAGCTGGACTTGGACGAGTTGCAAAGGCACGCCGCCGAGCAAGCTGCTTTGTTTCGGATCGGAGCCGACGACGGGGACATGACCAGCATTCCGCGCGAACCCATCCGGGGTGATACGGAATCGTAAGTTCGCTACTCGGCGACCGAGTGAATCGCAAACTAAAAGGGCACGCCTTTAGAAGGCTTGCCCTTTTCATTCAGTTCTCTTTTTCGCGTTTACGCGAATACTTCTCCAGGCAACCTGGTTAGAGTCCGGCTAGCCAGCGTGTTTTGGACGACATGCTCGGATCGCCCCGCATTGGCCCAATCCATCTGCTTGCGTTCGATGCGCAACTTCAACACGCGCTCGATATGCCGCAGTTCGATTACTTCTGCGCCCGCGACCAAACTGGATGCCAGCCCCTGCGAGCCGGCTCGCCCTGTCCGACCTACGCGGTGAATAAAATCCTCCGCCATCTTGGGCAGATCGTAATTGATCACATGAGCCACGTCATCCACGTGAAGGCCGCGTGCGGCCACATCCGTGGCAACGAGAATCTGAAAACGCCCATCTTGAAACCCACTGAGCGCTCCGTTGCGTTGTGACTGTGAACGGTCACCGTGAATCATCGCCGCGGAAAAACCTTCCCGCACCAGCTCGTTGGCGAGTCGTTCCGTTCCGCGCTTGGTGCGGGCAAAGATCAGCGTCTGGCCTTTTTCGGCGTAGAGCAACTGCCGCAGCACAGCTGGCTTCTCGGCCGGACGCACTTCGTAGGCCTGCAGCCGCACGCTTTCAACCGGCTTAAGCACCGAGCCCACTGCGATGCGTACCGGATCGCGCATGGCGTCGTTCACCAGACCGGCGACGGATTGCTCCATCGTCGCGGAGAAACATAGCGTTTGCCTGCGTTGCGGCAAGATCGCCAGAATGCGCCGGATCGCGGGCAGAAAACCCATATCGAGCATGCGGTCGGCTTCATCGAGTACAAGAATCTTGACTTCGCGAAGGTCAATCAGTTTGCGGTTGATGAAATCCTGCAGGCGACCGGGAGTTGCAATCACCAGGCTTGAGCCGCTGCGGACCGCTCGAATCTGCGTCTTCTCGGACACGCCGCCAATGACCAGCGCCGCTTTGGATAGTCCTCGGCTCCGCAATTTTTCGTATTCTTCGTTGACTTGAATTGCCAATTCGCGTGTGGGCAACAACACCAGCACGTTGACCTTTTGCGATGGTTCGCGCTGCAGCATCTCGATCACCGGGATCAGAAACGCTAGTGTTTTGCCGGTACCGGTCTGCGCCGTAGCGAGCACGTCCTGGCCCTCAAGCGCGTAGGGTATGGCCTGCGCCTGAATCGGCGTAGGGATAATAAATTGAGCCGTCGCCAGCCTCTGCCGTAGGGCAGAAGATAGCGGTAGTTCTGTGAAACTTGTCATTCGTGGTTTTTCTTTCTTGGAGAGGCTTGGGTCACAGACACATGTCGTGAGTTCGCATGCCGCTCTGATTGGTTTTAGATTGACGCTGAATTAAACGGCGGGCAGGAAAAGCGGAGATGAATCTGATCCGACTGGATCACCGCGTCACGAGCAAACCGTGGCAGTAGCGTTGATTTCGATTATAGCACAGCGGGACAATCAGCAGCCCCGGGAATGACTAAAAGTAATCGATAGTAACCCCTGCCGATAAGCCGAACTGAGGGAAAGAAGCGGCAGACCGATAAGGCCCTACGGTAAGGAGGGCGTAGAATGATGCGTCGTCTTTCCGTCAGAAAGAGATTCCAGATAGACCGTGCGCCTGATTTTCGACATCTTCGGCCAGACACTCCGCGCTCTCTGGGCGCACAAATTGCGTTCGTTCCTGACCATGTTTGGGATCGCCTGGGGTGTCGGCTCCTTGCTCTTGCTGGTCGGTCTCGGGGAAGGCTTCCGCTCGGGAAACCGCAAGCAGTTCGATTCCCTGGGCGAAAACGTTATGTTCATCTGGTCAAGCCGTGCCCCTGTGATGCAGGGCAGCTTCACTGCGCTACGCCAGTATTACTTGACTTACCGCGACTATGACGACGTCCTGCGGGAGTGCCACAGCGTGGGCGCTGCTGCGCCCGTCATTCAGCGCAGCGACATTCGCGCGGTCAGCGATTTCTATCAAGCCAGCGGCCAGATCATGGGCGTGCCGGCAAAGTTCAACCAGATTCGCAACCTGCCGATCCACGAAGGCCGTTGGATCAATGAGATGGACGACCAGCAGAAACGCCCGGTGATCGTCCTCGGCGATGAGACTCGCCACACGCTCTTCCTCGGCCGCCCCGCAGTCGGCAGCACTATTCTTCTCAATGGCATGCGCTTTACGGTAATCGGTACAATTCAGCGTCTCGGACACGGGGACGACCTGAATCAGAATCTGAAGAGCATCGTACCTTTCAGCGTCATGCACGAATATTTTCCTCCCACGAATTCCGGCAAAGATCTCGATGTTATTTCGGTGATCGACTATCAGCCCAAGTCACGTGCCTTGCACGAGGCTGCCCGAGAGGAAGTGCATCAAGTCATCGCGCGTAATCACGGCTTCGATCCCAACAATCCCGATTCGTTCGACGAATGGGATACGGTCCGGACGATCGACCAGATCGGCAAGATTTTTGACGCGATGAACGTTTTCCTCGGCAGTGTGGGGCTGGTTACACTTGCACTGGGCGCGATCGGCATCGTCAACATCATGCTGGTCGCGGTCGCCGACCGTACACGCGAGATCGGCTTGCGCAAAGCCGTAGGTGCCACCAACGCCAGCATTATGTTTCAGTTTTTTGTCGAAGGAGCATTTCTTACTCTACTCAGCGGCGGCATTGGAATCGCGGGCGCGGCCGGTCTGATGGCTATGCTTTCCCATGTGAGTCTCGGCGAGGGATTCGATCCGCCCAAGCTGGTCGCCTCCACCGCCGCATTGGCGGTGTTTTCGCTCGGGATCGCGGGCGTGGGCGCAGGACTCTATCCCGCACGCTGCGCAGCCCTGCTCGAACCGGTGGAGGCGCTCCGCAAGGAATAAACCTCGGGAATAAAAATGCACCGCGATCTGCTACAACAAGCCGTTTCCGCCATGCGCCATGATCTGCGCCGCACCTTGCTCACAATGGCGGGAATGGCCTGGGGAATCGCTACGGTTGTGTTGCTCCTCTCCTACGGGAACGGCTTTGGCAAAGCCATCGAAACCATCTTTAAGAGTTTCGGCGCCACCGCCGTAGGAATTTTTCCAGGACGCACCTCCCAACAGGCGGGAGGAAATAAAGCCGGAGTCCAGATTCGCTTCACCAATGACGACGTCGAACTGCTGCGCAACAACGTCCCGCTCAGCCGGCACGTAGTGCGCGAATCTGACAAGCAGTCCACCGTGCAGAACGACAATCGCTCGTTCAGCTTTCCCGTGATGGGGGTTGACCCTTCGATTCAGGAGATTTGGAATCTCGACATCGAGCAGGGACGCTTTCTCGACGATGCTGATAACCTTCAGCATGGCCTCTATGCCGTCATCGGCTCGGAGGCACGCGACAAGCTTTTCTCCGGAATGCCCGCAGTAGGTCAAACTATTCGCGTCGACGGCGTCACATTCGAAGTGGTCGGAGTCGCGGCGCCCCGCATGCAGGAGGCCGACGATAACAATAACCGCCTCGTCTACATCCCCTACAACTCGATGGATGTTCTTAAGGACAACCACTATCTCGACGGCATATGGCTCGACTCCGCCGGGCTCGATCATGAAAAGATGGAGAGGACGATTCGCGATGCTCTGGCCGCCGCGCACAGTTTCAAAGTTGACGACATACGAGCGATCCATCTATTTGACGCCCAGAAACAGCTCTCGCAGTTCAGCATCATCACTCTGGCACTAAAAGTTCTGCTCGCCTTTATCGGTACCGTCACGCTTGGGATCGGCGGCGTGGGTCTGATGAACATTATGTTGGTCTCAGTGACGCAGCGGACCCGCGAAATCGGGGTGGAAAAGGCCTTGGGCGCACGACGTCACGACATCCTTTTCCAGTTCCTGGCGGAAGCGATGGTCATTACGGCAGTTGGAGGATTGCTGGGGATTCTTCTTTCCTATGCCGTATCGATTCTAGCGGGCCGCATTACTTTCTACAGTGCCATGGCGCAACATGCCGAGGCCGCAGACATTCGACTTATTGTTTCGCCCATGATTCTGGTTGTGGCCACGAGCATCCTCGCGGTCGTGGGAGTGATCAGCGGCATGGTGCCCGCGCTGCGCGCCGCCAATCTCAACCCCATTGAGGCCTTGCGCTACGAGTAGGCGCGCTCAGCCAAAACACATCAAGAAAATCGAAGGCCGCCGGGCGTTCACGCAGCCTTCGAGGTTCTTCCCCTTACGCTCTGCAGCACAGTCGCAGGCAGGCGGACGATCCGGACTGTCTCTCTTTCCGTTTTCACGTGCACGGCAATGCCTTCAGCATCAGGAAAGGGGTCGGAAATTACTTCAAATTCTTCGCCATAAAGGCGAATGCGCTGGTTGATACCGTATCCGAGGTTTTTTACGCTGGCACAGATTTCTGCGATCGAAGGAGATTCATTAGTATGGCTGGTCATGATATTCCGATTTTACTCCTCTCTCCAGACGAAAGGCATCAGCGGCAAGTGAAGTTCTAACCAGTTTTACCCGATTAATTTCTGCTCGCACGAAGGAAGTTCACAAACATATTCACGAGCTACGGGCACGCCGAGCACACAAGCGTTCTCGCGGCGAAGGAACCAAGAGTCAGTTCCCCTGATGTCAAAGAATCGGTTTCGATAAAAAAGCCATAACCGGGATTGACGAGATAAAACGCCACTGCAATCGTACTGGGCACCGTGGGATTGGGGCTGAGAAAGAAGCTATTAAACAAAGTGCCCGTGAACCGCCCGCTGCTGGGAATGGCGACGAAGGTGCCGGTCACAGGCGTATCCGGCCCGGATGCGAACTTCTCATCGGTATCGATCGCACCGGTCAATGTGTCCAACGTTTCGTTTACTACAATCTGTCCCGTCGCGTCATTCTCCGATTCATTGCTGCTAACCTCTTGCGTAAACATCAACCCATACCTTCCATTGAAAGAAGATGAAGATAGCGATGCCGCTTGCGGCTGGGCCACTCCCATTCCACTAGCCCCCACGCCAGAAGAAGATGAATTGTCATCGGCATCGAGGAGCAGCGGAGGATTTCCATTACCAGCGAGATAGAAAATCAGTTCTGGCCCAGGCCCATTGGCGGCGAACGTAATGGTGGAATCGACTCGCCCCGTGCCGCTGGGATCCAATGTATAACTCCCCGTGAATGAGTCGCTAATTTCGAGCCCAAACGCAATCATCTCTTCGTCGTCGTATCCGCTATTCACGTTGCCGCTGGCATCGGCACTGAATTGTCCGACAGACGCCAATGAAGTCGGAACCCCGTTCGGATCCTGCCCGAGGATGTCGAAAACATAGGCACCGGCGAAGGAGTTGTTGTTGGTAAATGTCCCCGTCGCCGCCCCTTGTCCAATGGCAACCCCGGCGGTCGTGCCAAACCCCACACCTGATCCGGCATTATCGCTCTCAATCAGTTTGATATGCGTCGCGTCGACGATGTAGCCGGTGAATTGAAGCGCGGGGGCAAATCCTGTCGTCAGATTGAACTTCAGGGATCCCAGCGCATCGGGTTTCGTCAGAGTACCGGAGAGCGTAGCACCTGGAGTTACGGAGCCAGCGTCGTCTTGATCGGCCACGCTGCCAGCGCCTGAAATACTGTTCGGTGAATCGATATTCAAAACGCCGCCCATAGCCATCGACTGGTTACTGATGTCGACTCCGTTAACGACAAAAGCGTAGCCGCCGGTCGGCGCCTTCGTGCTGGTTTGCAGATCGAGGCTACCGGAGGATGTCTCGTTGCTGGGAAGTAGAGTGGTGTTAGTGTCGAGCGTCGCAAGGTATGCATGCGAACTAGAAAGAAGTACCAGAGCCAGCGATTCTGTCCCTTGCTGGCCGATGTTTAGGTCGTCGGTGACGAGGGTAAGAGCTCCGCGACCATCGGGGCCGATAGTATACGAGCCTTTGATAATAGTGTCTGAAACCGATACCAAGGGGTCATTATGGGTTTGCTCACCCGACGTGACGTTACCATTGCCATCAAGGACAATTACACCGGCCAGTTGATAAGATCCATTCGCATCGAGTCCCCTGGTTTCGAAAACGTAAGTGCCTTTCAGCATGCCGGCAAAGCCGGTGACATTCATAGTAGCCACGACATTCTTGGTATGGTCGGCGGTCGCGAAGGCCTCAATCGTGACGGGCTGAATGTTTCCTGAAGGAGTTGTGGGCGGAGTATACGTTGCCGCCTTTCCACTAGCTGTGTGTAACGGGCTAAGAGTTCCGCAGTTACCAATGTTCTGGCATAACAAAGCCCAATCCACACCGGCATTGGTCGAATCATTGCTTACGACGGCTGTAATCGGCGCAGTGGCGATTTGAGAGACTGTTGCAGGAGGCGCTGGCTGAAAAGCTATGGCAACTGAGGATACAGCCGGCGCTGGTTGATTCTGCACGTTCGTTGAGCTTCCTCCACAACCGGCGAGACCTGAGATCATCGCGACGGAAAGGAGTAAGAGAATCCATCTACGAGTTGCCACTGCCAGCCTCCCGATCTCTCTGCAATTGTGATCCCTTGCCTGGATTTCTTAGCCTGGATTTCTTGCTCGCACGTACCTGATTCCGAGCCGCGCCCGGTCGCCGAAAGTGTCCTCAGCCTTAGAACACAAATCCCGAACCGTACGCCAACAATTACTGCCCAGTGCCTCGCAGATAGATGGTCTGCGTTTGTCCAGGCGCGTAACCAATCGTGACGGTTCCTTTAGTGAATCCTGCTTTCAGGGGCGTGAAGGTAACGGTTACTGTGCAACTGCTGCCTGGCGCCAGGCTTCCCACGCAATTATCCGTCTCAGCGAAGTTTGTGCCTTGTAGAACACTTCCTGTGAAATTTACCGTCGCCGCGCTGGGATCCTTCGGATCATTGAACAGCGTAACCGTCATGGCAGGACTGGTTAGGCCCACATTCTCAGCCCCAAAATTTAATCCGGCAGCGGGGTTCATTCTCAGCGTGCTCGCCGTATTCGCCTTGAGTTCTACGGGGAAACGGCCGCTATCGATTTCGCAATTCGACGTTACGGTGCCGGTGCACTGAAGGGTGTTCAGTTCCAGAAAATAGTCGAGGCCGCCCGCCAATGAGGTATGAGGCTGCAGTGCGAAGGTAATGTCAAGGCTGCACGAGGCCAGCGGCGGAAGCAACGTTCCCGAACAATTGTCGTTTGAAATCTGGAAGTTCGGCTGCTGGCTCGTAAGATCGCTATCGCAGCCGTAAGTAAAGGTAGAACCGGTAACGGTTAAGCTCGCGTCCACTTGCAGCCCCGAAATCTCGCCTGGCGCCAGCGGCCGTGGAAGACTGAGCGATGTTGTTGGCGGCGTCATACACGGAGTGCTTAATGGAGGCAGAATCTGCACCGGATTCGTGCCCCGATTGACAAACGTCAGAAGCTGCGGAGCGCTCTTTTCTCCCACTGCTTCGGCGCCGAAATCGAGTTCGGGAATTGGGAGAACCGGCACAATCCCGCTAACACTCGGTGAGTTCTGGAAGACACCGGGGAAGATCGCGCTGTAACCGGAACCGGTGATGGGGTTGGCAAAACTAGTATCGCTATCCGCGCTCACCGGGCTGTCGACGGTTAACGACGCTTGTAGCGGAAATGGACAGGAAGATGGAGGCTCTCCGCCGAGACCTGCCGATGGCATCCAGGGACAGCTCTGCTGCGGTGAAAACGCAATCGTGATAATGCAGCTCTGCTGCGGCGCGAGAGTGAAAGTCGAACCGGGAGAACTCGCACAATTGTCCTGCTCCGTAAAATTCGGCAGTCCATTGAAGTCGCTCAACAAGCCGTTGAGGTCAGACGCCGCCGACTGCGGGTTAAGCGTCAACTTTAGACCGGTGAGCGGAGTGGTTGAAATGTTGTTGTTGGTGAGTGTGATCATCTGCGTTGTGGGCGCTGATCCCACCAGTGCCGGCGGAAAAGTGAGTGAAGCGGGAGTAAGCAGAATGGGTTGCGTGCAACTGGTTGTGTTACCTATCCCCAGGCAGACATCCCCCGTATCTCCGGCAATGTTTGCTCCCGGGCAGGCACTGGTGCTCACCCCATATCCAGTGGCGCCTTGCAGAACAACTCCAGCTGCGGAGCTCAAAACAGTGACGGGATTTGGGTTTGAAAAGCCCACGGGCGCTCCGATCTGACCCACATTCAACCCGTTGCTTGCGACAATTCCCAGAATGACGGAACTCCCGCTGACTTGGCCGTTTACCGAAGCGCTGCTCAAGCACGGATAGTTCTGAAAGCTCAGTGTGCCTGTGACCGTCGCGCTGCTGGCGCCTACGTTATCTCCCTGAACCAGTGTCCCGGTTACTAGAAAAAGCTGATTTCGGAGTGAAGTAGACGCGGTGCTGTGAAAGTTACCTTGGATCGTTCCGGTAAGCGGCGGCACGTACGTTGCGCTCCATTGCAATCCGCTCTGGGCGGTTCCGCAACCTTTGCCGTCGGTCGAACTGTAGGTGCCCATCATCGTCGTACCGTTGAGAACTCCAGTCAACGTATAAGTCTGCTTCCCTTCCACCGCAGTCAGGGTTACGTTTTGACCGCTGACAGTGCCCGTAATCGGAGTGGATCCGCTATTACAGATGGTCGGGGTGCCTCCTGATTGCGCCGGCAAAAGGATTGCGTAAGTGATCTGGCCCGTCACTGCCCCGTTATTGTCGGTCAGCAGAAATCCACCCGAGCAGAGAGGAGAAGTCGTGGGGGTCGCACAAGGTGAGCTTGGGCTTCCCTGGAAAGAACCATCTGGAGGGCTCGCGATCGAGAACTGCCAATTCCCTGCAAGCTGCCCACTACCCTGCGATTGATTGGAGCTGGAACTGCTGCCTCCGCACGCCGACAAAACTATCAGGCTGGCCAGCAGAAAGAGCAACAGACTCTTCACTTCTGCTCCGAAGGAAAATGCTGCGAGCGGTTCGCGGATCGTCCCGTCCGGCGCAAGATCGGTTGTCGGTCGCTTCATGAAAGTCTTCAATCTCAAAAGGAGTACTTCAAACCAAACTGTATGGTTCGGGGCCGATGTGCATCGAGCGGGTGCAGGAACGATGCGCCAGTCACGCAATCCGCTCCTCCACTAGCCTGAAAACCCGCGGAATATTGGGGTCCGGCGTAGCAACTGATGACATTGTTTCCGCTACTTCCGGGATTGTCGGGATCGTAGATCCGAAACTCAGTGTGATTGAAAATATTGAAAATCTCTGCGCGGAATTGGAGGTCGCTGCCCTCCGTGATCTTGAAGTGTTTTAGCAGCGACATGTCGAAGTTCAAGCGGCTGGGATTGTTCAGAAAATTTCTTCCCGCATCGCCAAAAGTCAGGCCGCGCGGCGCCACAAATTCTGATGCATTTCCCAACAGCGGGCCAAAGCTCTGAATGTTGTTCGGGGGTTTCGACAGTAAATGAACCACATCGGGGTAGGACTCCGCGATGCCCAGCCCGCTGGAAACCCCGGCATTGTCGGTGAGTGAAATGCCAGTGTTGCCCGCACTGTTAATCACAGTGAACGGGGTGCCCGATTGATAGAGCGTTACTCCTGAGATTTCCCAGCCGCCGAAGATCTGATCCATGGTCTTGGAACAACAGTTTGCGTTGGGCGCCGCGCCTTGCGACTCCGCCAAAGCCGACTCCCAGAACCAGCGTGCGACATTCGGCAACTGGTATACGTAGTTGATAGTGAGCAGGTGGCGCTCATCGAAATTTGAACTCGCCTTGTTCTCACGCAGGTTGTAAGAATCGACTAAAACTGGATCGCTTCGATCAGAGGCGTCGTCAATCGAGTGGCTATAGGTATAAGAGAGTCCGGCTGTAAGTGGTCCGCGTGTCGTCCGCACTGTGGCTTGCAGTGCATGGTAGTCGGAGTCGGCTACATTCTGCAGCGAGAGTACTTTTCCCAGACCTGGGTAGGGACGCGGCAGCGAATTGACATTGGGGATACTCGGCGAAGCGCAAGCTGCTTGCAAATGCACATACGCCGGATTCTGCGGCGTCACAATCGTTCCACTCTGCAGCAGGAAAGGAGTCGTGCCATTTCCGGGAGTGCCTGTGGAGCCGAGCGCGCCGGTGGTCGATGGGGCAGGAACGTTGCAATCCGCCAACGTCAGAGGCTCATTCGGTCCAAAGGGATTCTCGCTGGCAGGCAGCGGCTGCAACTGATTGAGTTGACGCTCGATGGTTAGGTGCGTTCCCTTGCTGCCTACATAGGCAACATTGGCGACCACATCCTTGGTCACTTCGCGCTGAACACCAAAACTCCATTGTTGTGCGTAGGGCCAGATTGCCTTAGTCGGAATTCCGGTGATGTCGAGAGGAAAGACCGATCCGGTTGGCGGGGGCTGAGGAGCTGCAGCAAACGGTGCGATCGGAGTGCACCCGGCGTTAGAGGGATCAAACGCTTTGCCATACCCAACATTGCCAATGCACGGATAATTGAGCGGAAGCGGCTGCGTCATGCTCAGAACGAGAGGCGCGCTAGCCTCGAGCGAACCTGTATTGGCTTCGTTGCCCGTGCCATGTTCAAAAAAGATGCCGTAACCGCCGCGAACCGACGTTCTGCCATCGCCGAAGGGGTCCCACGCGAAGCCAACCCGCGGCGCAGGATTAAACAGATGTCCTGTCATGCAGCCTGCCGGAGTGCCGCCAACCCCGCACTGAACTAACCCGAGGTCGCTCACGATTCCGGGATCTAATCCGAAGGTGCTGGGATTGAACGGCACAGGCGTCCCAGACGACCCATTGCAAGGAAAGCTCGACGGCTTAGTCTTGTCCAGCAGCACACCCGAACACGGGTCAACCGCAAATCGCGTCATATTGAATTTTGCGGCCTCCCAGTTCCATGCATTGTGATATCTCTCGCGATAAGTGCCAAACAAGCTCACTCTCAAGCCCAGATTGAGAGTAAGTCGCGAAGTTATCTTCCAATCGTCCTGAAAATAAGGCTCAGCAATCTGGTACGTCTGGTAGTAGCGCCGCTGCGCTGAATCCTGGGCAAAGCTTTGAATAAAACTGCTGATATTTCCGTTGGGCAACGCTTGCTGAACGAGCAAATCAGCGAAGGCGTTTCCTGTGCTGTGCGTTAAGTTGCTGAAAGTCAGAAGTCCCTGCAGGTCACCAGAGGCAGCCCCGATCGCGTTGTTGGTCTGATTGCGCTGCGAAAGGACGTATTGCCCTCCGAACTGAAGCGTATGTTTGCCAATCGACTTACCGATGTCATCGCGGAGCGCGTAGGTTGGATTCGTATGGCTCCACGGCATATACGAAGGATCAGCCGCGAAGCCTTCGCCACCGTATGCGGCATTGGTCCCCACGATACTAACTCCTGGCATCTTGCCGCCGAAGCCGTTGCTGAAGACATACCCCATGCCGCATTCCGGAAGGTTGGTCGAGGGATCAATACTGATCAGCGGGTTGCACTGTCCAGGAGCGCCGGGAGGAGCCACCAGAGGCTGATTGAGCGTCGGATTGCGCTGGAACACTCCGCCTCCGGGCCCGTTCTCATCGGCAAGGGTGATGTTAGAGTTGACATAACTGATAACAAGATCGTTCAAGAGCGTTGGAGAAATGGTATAGGTCAAGCGCGCGACCAAACTCGTACCTGGACCGTTGAATTTATTCTCCACAGTCGGAAATGTGTTGCGCACAATCCCCCACTGTGGCGTCAAGACCGTAGTATTCCAAGCGTCGTGGGCATACCGGAACGATGCTTTGATCTTCGAAGTTATTGTCTGGTCGATGCGAAACAGCTCTTCGCGCCAATAGGTGGAAGGCGAAACGACGGTGTTGTAACAGTGGTTAGGATCGGTGGGATCAAGGTTCGCCACTGAGAAGTTACAACCGGTCGGAGCGTTCGGCAGCGGTATCAAATTCGATTGCAAGATGGTTAAGGCGTTCTTATCTACCCCGAAACGCTGTCCCGCGGATTGTCCTATCAAATCGCTTTGTCCCGTAAAATTACTAATCGGTTGGAGCGCCGCGGGGTTACCTGGAGCCGCCGGACAATCCGGAAAATTCGCGCGTGCAAAGGTGTTGGCAGTCCCGGGAACGGGGCAGACATCACCAAAATCGAAGTCTTGTGAAACCATTCCGCTCGGATTGGTAATCAAATTCTTCTGGATCCCCTGGGCTGTCATCACCAGGCCGCGCTCTTTCAGCGAAGGCACCGCCTGCCTGTAGTCGGTAGGAGTCTTCTCCAGCCGAAATTCTTCGGAGAAAAAGAAAAACGTCTTATCCCTCTTCGTGTTGTAAATATGGGGAATGGTGAGTGGTCCGCCAATGGTGCCACCGAAATCCTGCCTGCGATAGAGCGGCGCTTCGCCAACCGGATCGAAATAATTGCGCGAGTTAAATGCCTCGTTGCGGATGAATTCGTATAAGTTCCCATGCAAGTGCTCGGTTCCGGATCTCGTCGTAACTTGCACCGTCCCCGATGCCGTACGCCCGTACTGGGCGCCGTAGTTCGACGTAAGAACCTTCACTTCCTGAATGGCGTCAAGGCTGGGGTAGACCATGAGCGTACTTGACGCTCCATTCAGTCCGGTATTGAGCACGTCACTTCCGTCCACTTCGAAAGTGTTGTACTCGACGCGCCCGCCGTTGACGCTGTACTTCACGCTGCCAACCACGCCAACCTTGGCTTCGTCCTGCCCAGTCTGGTTGCTTACGCCCGGTGCGAGTGCGATGAGCTGCGTGAAATTCCGGCCGTTTAATCCGAGCGAAACCACTTCTTTCTCCGTGATCGTGCCAGAGACGCTGGCGGTCTCAGTCTCCACCTTTCCTACGCCGCTGGATTCCACGCTTACTTCGGTCTTTCCGGCCGCCGGTTCCAGAGGAGCATCCAAAGTCAAATCAAGTCCTGCTGTAAGGTTGAGGTAATCCAGCACCTTCACGGCAAAGTTGGGTGCAGTTACCGTTAACGTGTAAGTGCCGGCGTCAAGGCCGGTGAAAGAATATTCGCCCTTGTCGTTTGACTGGGTTTTCTTCTTAAAGCCTGCTGTGTTGGTCAACGCTACAGTAGCTCCAACGACAACTGCCTGGGTTTTGTCGGTGACTGTTCCGTGAATTGCTCTTTTGTCATTCGCTTTCTGAGGCTCCTGGCCCATGACAAGACACGGCAGCAGAAGCGCCAACGAAATGACAACACTAATGCGCCAGGACTTGCCGAGCGGGACAAACCTCACGGATATCTCCCTGGTAGTGAATCTTTGGAAGGCTAGCGGAAACGAACGGGGATATTACAGGAGGGGCTGCAACGGGAAGATTAACGCAGTGTGAAACTTTGATGAACAGTTTGTGACTGTGATCTTACAGCTGGCGGAACAGTCACAAACATTTCACGAGCTCTTCATCCTACTGTAACAAGCAAGCAGGTATGCTCCCGCCTGACTTCCGCACGCAAGTTTTGTTGGACTCTGTCAATCACTCAATGGCTAATGCGAGGTAGCCGATCAGCCGTTCAAGAAATGATGCAGCGGTGTGATCTCCCAGACTCGAACTCCTGCGTGCGGCAGAACGCGCCGCATGCGCGATGAAAGTACGTTTGCAACCCTTGGATCCAAATTCAGAAAGGAATATCTATGAGCCGTATGAAATTTGTCCTCGCGGCGTTGCTGATAACCGCGATCGTGGGCGTCGTGCCGCAGGCACACGCGCAAACCGGTGTCCCGCAAGTAATCCTTGCCGGCTCCTCCGCTTTGTGGCAGGCAATGGCGCTGGCTGCTTACAACTCCGGGCATTGCGTCTCCGGCGCAACCGCTCCCTGTTTCCACTACACAGCAAAGAACTTTAACCTCTCCGATGAGCGTCCGACTGTCAAGGGAGGCGCCACCGCGGTTGATCTGGGTAACGTGTGGGTCGTGTGGGATAGTTCCGCCTCGCCCAAAGTTTGGGCGTTCAGCAAAGTCGACTCCGGTGTAGGTGACCGTTGCTACTTCGCGCAACCGCATTGCACGATCAACATCTCCACTTTCCCGGCTCCAGGTAATCTGATCAGTTCCACACTGTGGGGCGACAGCTCTGCAGACACTGCGCCACCAACGTCTGTAAGCACACTCTTCACGGGCGGAACCCCGGTATCGGTCAACGCGGCCGCCACTGACATCCGTCCAGAAGATGCATTGTTCGCCACCTGCCGCGCGAACTCAAAGCTGGGCGGCGGAGTCGATGGTCTCGCTGGCCTTGGCTACGGTGCCAACGCCTCGGGCGTTTGCCCCGCGTTCGGCGCAGCACTTGCTGACCTGGAAGGAAGCGACATTCTCAGCGGTTACCCGGCCAGTACATCTACCGCCCACATTTTGGCGTGGGCCCTGAGCGGAAAAGACCCCTTCACCGGCACCGCCATACCCGCTGCTACCACCGTCTCGATTGGAGCCGCTCCAATCGTCTTCATCACCTCGCGCACTGGAGCTCTAAAGACGCTGACTAATGTGACGGATTCTGAACTACACCTGGCGTTCGGTGGCACGACCTGCAATGCCACCGCTTTCGGTTTGCCTGCCGGCAATATCCAGGTTTACCTGCGTGAGCCCGTATCCGGTACGATGAACACAACGGAATACACCGTATTCCGCTACAAGGACTTCAAGGGCGCGAGCCAGGAAAAAGGTGTCGCTGCTCAGAACCCCCTCTCTGGGCAATGCACAGGCGGAGCTCGTCATCGTGCCATCGGCACCAGTGAAGAGGTTGAGTCCGTCCAAAACTCAAACACGAACAGTGGTACCGACGGAATCGGCTACGCGTTCTTCAGCTATGGCAACGTTTCGGCCATCGCAGACAGCGCCAACTATAGTTACCTGACGCTCAATGGAATCGATGGCATCTTCCACCACTACGCGCCCTCACCGGCCATTGATCCCGGCCAGCCAACCACCGCCGGGGAATTGCCGTCGGCGGCCGATCTGCCGGCGAGTTGCTCTCACGCCTTCCCTTGCCCGGAAAACAAGATCTGGAACGGCAACTTGTCGTTCCCGAATTTGCGCAGTGGCTCTTACCGGGCGTGGTCGGTTCTACGCATCGTGAGCAACGGCGCCGCGTTGACCGCTGCTAATCTGTTGGTAGCTAGTTCTCAAAGCTACGCTGTCAACGTGGTCCCCGATTACGTGCCTGCGCTAAGGGTGGCAGGAAACGATCCGGGTCTTGGACTCCTGCGTTCGCACTACACGCAAGAGGGCGTTGCGCCAGTAAACATCTCCCTCACCGGAGACAAGGGCGGCGATGCAGGCGGCTGCATCCTGTTCTCTTCTGGTACCGTAGGCACCTCCGACACAACCTCCAAGCTGGCTCAGGAAGCTCCGGGCGATGCTTGCGTTCAAGTCCCGTAGTTTGCTGAACAGTTTGACGAACCGAAAGGGCGGACGCTGCAAAGCGTTCGCCCTTCCACAATTCACCAGGGAGCGAATTTCGCGAAAACGGGCCTCCGCTCTCTCATTGTTCCCGCTGCAGGTTCACACATGGCGTGCGCTCGGAGCGGATTTCATTCCAGGGAGACTATGTTTCGGAAGCTTTTCTTTGTGTTCATGAGAAATATTACTCTCGAAATCGTACTTCTACTCGCATCGCAATTTTTTCTATCACAGTGCAGCGTCGCGCAATTTGTGCCAGCGACACCGCCGATCGCTAATCCCGCCGACACGCGCTTCGACGGTGTGGAAGAAGACTGGACTTCGCCCGCTTTGAGACACAGCAATTTGAAACCTATCCAGCCACTTATCGCCAACACTGCCGATTACCCCGGCTACACTGTGCAACTGATTCAGGTGCAGTGGCGGTGGGGCGACCCGCTCGACCTTTATGTGATGAAGCCCAAAGGTATCAGCAAGCCTCCTGTAATTCTATTTCTTTACGGGTATCCGGCCACCACCGACCGGTTCAAGAATGAAACCTTTCAACAGGCAGTGACGAAGGACGGCTTTGCCGCGGTGGGATTCGTCTCGGCCCTTACCGGACATCGCTATCACGACCGGCCGATGAAGGATTGGTTCATCAGCGAACTGCAAGAATGTCTCGCAACGTCGGCGCACGATGTGCAAATGGTTCTTGATTATCTTGCCACGCGCGACGATTTAGACATGAGCCGCGTCGGAATGTTCGCGCAGGGATCCGGAGCTTCCATCGCGATTCTCACTTCGGCGGTCGATCCACGAATTAAAGTGCTCGATACGCTAGACCCCTGGGGCGATTGGCCGACTTGGATGGCAGCTTCTCCTTTCGTGCCTGAGGAAGAGCGAGCGCAGTATGTCAAACCGGAATTCTTGAAAAAGGTCGCTGCCCTCGAGCCCATCGACTGGTTGTCGAAGGTCCAGGCGAAAAAGTTTCGTCTAAGGGATGCGCTTTTTGAACCCAACACACCCAGGATTGCCAAAGACAAATTGCGGGCTGCGGTGCCCGCCGGTGCAACGGTCGTGATCTATAAAACCCCGGAAGATTTCAACGCGGTTGTGCGTGACAAGAAAGAACTGGAATGGATCGAGCGCGAACTTCAATCGTTGCCGGATACGCGGGCAGACTCCCGTCCGCCGATGTGACGTTCGGCTTATGGTGGTTTTCTGTGGCCAAAGCTTGCTCACGGCAAGCTTAGCGCCAGAAGCTGCTTCCCTTCCATTCTGTTGAGATTCAAATTCAGAAAGTAAACCGAGGCAAACAGATGAAACAACCACTCGCAGACCGGGAGACGCCTATGAACCACCAAGCTCGCCACACCCAAGCTCGCTGCACTATGATGCTCGCAATATCTCTATTGGCGCTGGTGGGTTGCAGCTCGGTTCGCCCCGTCATTAATACCTCCCCGGTTATAGCGGTGGTTGCGATGAGCGGGACCCCGCAAGCCCACGAAGTGAACGGAGTTTTCGGTTCGCCGCTAGTCGCGATGGTGACCAACAACGGATCGCCGGCAGCCGGCGTCGTGGTAACGTTTACCGCTCCAACAACAGGAGCCAGCGGCACCTTCGCTAACAGCGGGTCTACGACCAAGGCAACAACCAACGCAAGCGGCTTGGCCACCACGGCGCTATTCACTGCGAATGGAACGGCCGGCACTTACGCGGTGAATGCGTTAGCTTCCGGAGCGACCACACCAGCTAGTTTCACTCTCACGAATACTATCGGGGCGCCCGCAACTATCAAGCCTACAAGCGGAATGACGCAGAGCGCGCCAATCAACACTGCATTTGCGCCGTTCATGGTCACTGTCGTGGATGGCGGCGGGAACCCGATAAGCAATGCGGTCGTGACTTTTACAGCTTCGACGTCGGCGTCGGGGGCCAGCGGCACATTCGCGACCAATGGAACCAATACGGAAACGGATACTTCCTCTGCAAACGGCATAGCCACGTCATCGCCATTCACGGCGAATGGAACGTCTGGCAGTTACACGTTGAATGTCGCCGTGGGTACGGTTTCTGTCAACATTACTCTGACGAATTCAGCGGGGGCCCCCGCGACGATCACTGCGACCAGCGGTACCCCGCAGAATACTCAAATCGGCACTCCATTCTCCGCGCCATTAGTTGCCACGGTGCTGGACAGTCTTTCAAATCCAGTAAACGGCATTGCCGTAACATTTACCGCTCCAGCGTCAGGAGCGAGCGGGACTTTCACCAATGGAAAGGCCACCGAAACGGATACCACCAATTCGGCGGGCGTAGCTACTTCGACGGTGTTCACGGCGAATAGCACGACTGGCTCCTACATGGTGACCGCCGCGACTGCAGGCTTGACGCCGGCGGTTTTTAATCTGGCTAACCAGGTAGCTTCGACCACTTATATCTTCTACCTCAATGGGCAGCAGGCCTCGAGTTATTACGCCCTTGCTGGCGCCGTGCAAATCGACGGGAGCGGCAATGTTCTTGGCGGAGTACAAGACTACAACAACGGCCAAGGTGTCGCATCACCACAACCCTCCGGAGATACGATCATGGCTGCAAGTGGTGGCCTTGTGGTCGATTCCAATACCGGCCAGGGAACTCTGACGCTCACCACCAACAACACGGGCTTGGGCGTAGGAGGAGTTGAGACACTTGGGGTTCAGTTTGTAAATGGCAAGCATGCCTTGATTATTGAATTTGACGGAGCGGCAACTTCCAGTGGAAGCATGGACCTGCAGACTGCGACGACCTTCCCCGCCACGGGCAGTGCAAGCTACGCTTTCACTCTTTCCGGAGTCGACCCGGTCTCTTCCCCGGTTGACTTCGGGGGTATTTTCTCGATCACCAGCGGCACTACTCTAAATGGTTCTTTTGACATTAACGATGCTGGAGTAGTTCTTGCGCAGCCTACCCAAACCGCCTGGAGCGGAACGATTTCTGCTTCTCTATCTTTGGGACGCGGCACCATCAGCGGACTCAGCAACCCCACTTCAAGCACGGGTACCCCGACGCCAGTCGCTCTTAACTACTACATCGTAGGCCCGGAAGTAATTCGGATGATTGATGTGGATACTTCAAGTACGGTTGGGACGAACGACTCGGCGGTGGGTTCGGCCTTCGGCCAGGGTGCGAGCGCTAGCGGATTTACGCTTGGCAATTCTGTCTTCGGCATCGCGGGCGTTCCGTTCGAGGAGTACTACGCCGCTGCGGGGATGTTGTCTCCGAGCTCCGGCACATTCACCGGGATAGCAGACGACAATGAACTAACCGCCGGTGTCCAACCATCCGACGCTTCGATTACCGGCTCATACTCCATTCCAACCAATGGATACGGCAACCTGACGATCACGGCTGGAACGCTGGGAGACGTTAGCGTCTTAGGTTTATATATGACCGATCCGAATCTGAACTTGTTGGACCCCAACAACACAACTACTGGGTTAGGGGGCGGCCTGATTGCCGATATGGATCCGGTTGCCGTCGTCGCGGGCGGTACCGGAATCCTACTTCCACAAACCGACACCTCGGCTACCAGCTTCGGCGGCAGCACAAACAGCTATGCCTTTGGAGCACAGGATATCGATGTTTTCTGCTGCGAGTTCGACTTTGTGGGACAGGGATCGCTTGCCGGCGGCGTATTGACCGGAACGGGTCTCGTCAGCGATCCGTTGGCAGACTTAAGTGGCGACCTGACGACGAATTCCGGGGTTACGTTCTCCGCGACACCGCTTCCTGATCCAAGCAACGTTGGGCGCTACACGATGCTCTCGACAAATACCGTGCCCAATCCGCTTAATATCACGATCGCCGGAACCGTTTATCCTTTTAACGTAATCGTCTATCAGGCCAGTGGCGATCAGTTGCTCTGGTTTGATGAAGATGGTTTAACCTTGGGCAGCGTTTTCCTCGGCTCTTTGCAGCAGCAACAATTGCCGCTCAGTGGAATTCCAGGGGCGAGAAAGGGCGTCGTCTTCCCTCACGGAAAAAGGAAGCGATGAGAGCAGGTTGTAGAGCGGGAGAGGTCGAGGGCCATCCGTCGTTTCGTCTCAAAGCGATGGGTCGCTCTCCCCGGATTAGCTTCTCCGGCGGGCGCTACGTTTTGTGAGTGATCTGGAAAGCGAGCGCATCAGCGCACGCCTTCCGGGTTCAGGATCTCCTGTAATCAGATAAGCGAGGGTCGCGCCTTGAAACAGTTGTAATATTTCCTCGACCATGCGCCGGTCGGGGATGAACTTCAGCAACAGTTCGATCCACAGCCGCTGTTGCTCCTCGTAAAAGGCGCGGGCCCGGGCCGATCCGCTCCAGGCGTGCCGCGAGAGGTCCATCACCAGCAGCAGGACCCCTTTCGATTCCTTCGCCGTAGTCCGCTCCCACAACGCCGTCACAATCGTCCTCGGGGAAACGCCTGCGGGAAAAGTCTCAGGTGCAAACTGCGCCCGCAGCGCATCTTCCAATCGTGCCATCGCGCTCTGTTCGATATTCTCCCGTCCACCGAAATAGTGGATCAGCATCCGCTTGCTGACTCCAACCTGGCGCGCCAGTTGATCCAGGCTCAGATCAATCGTCCCGGCCTCTATAAAGGCTCGGAGACATCGATCCAACAGTTTTCCGTGATCCGGACGTTTTTCTGGTTGCCTTCGCATGTACCAAATGGTACAACAATCATTGGAATGTACCGCATGGTACATCGCCAATCGGACAACGAGAACGATTGGAGCAAGAAAACGATTGGAGGCACAACGATGAGCCCGAAAACGATTGCTATTTTGCTCGCCCTTGGGCTGGCCATCTGGATTGCCGGCAGCATTTACTACGCGTACCGCGGCCCATTGATCCTGGAGACAACGACTCAGCGCTACTGGATCGCGTTTGCGATTTCGCCGATTTTTTCCACCGCCCTCTGCATCGCGATCCTGCGATGGCTTGCTGTTCCTCGCGCAAATTGGGCGACTGCCATGCTTCTGCTCGCCATTCCGGGGATGATCGGTGAAGCGGTGGTCCTCTCTCACTTGGGGACTTTCATGCCGAAACTGCACGCCTCATCGGGAGGCAGGTATGGGGCATTTCTCTTCGCGACTTACGCGCTCGTGCTCAGCATCGCCGAAGCGGTCACACTGCAAGCCAGGTTGTAGCCAAGGCCGAATTTAGGCAAGGCAGGATGTAGCTAAAGCAGCAACAGAGCAGCGATCGTCGCGTGGTGCCGAGAGAACCGGGTTCTTGTATCCGGAAGCGTTTGCCTGTCATCAAACACGGCATCCGTTCAATTCACCGTACGAGGAAACTCCATGACAAATGCGAAGAGTATTACGAAAATCGGTCTTCTGGTTCTCGGAGTACTGGCCCTTGCTGCAACTTCCTGGGCGCAGACGCGCCCGCCAATTCTCGAACAGATCGCCAAGACCTATGGTATCGATTCGTGGGGACAAATTGAGGCGATCCGCTACACCTGGAACGGCGAGGTCACCGGACTTTTCAAAGCTGCGCGCGCGTGGACCTGGGAGCCCAAAACCGGCAAGGTCTCCTACGAAGGCCCAGATAGTTCGGGCAAGCCGATCAAGGTTTCCTATTTGCGCTCCGAGCTTGCCAGCCAGTCCGACGTCATCAAGAATGTAGTCGATCCGGGGTTCACCAACGATAACTACTGGACTCTGTTCCCCTTCCATGCTTACTGGGACACCAGCGCGACGGTGACCGATCAAGGTATGCATAAACTGCCAGCGGGCAGCGGCTCGGCCGAGTTGGTCTCAGTGAAGTATGGCGCGGAGATCGGCGGCTACACGCCGGGCGACACCTGGGAACTCTACGTGGGCAAAGACAACCGCGTCGAATACCTTGTCTTCCACCACGGCGGGACCAAAAAGCCCAGCCTCGTCAGCGCAACCTGGGCAGCCTACAAAAAGGCTGGTCCTCTCCTTATCTCGACCGACCACCGCGGAACGGCCGATGGCAAGCCGCTGCGCATCTTCCTCACGGATGTGGCTGTCAAGGTGACGGGTTCAGATGCATGGGTGAATGCGCAATAAACTACAGACGTGGACACCACGAGGGGTTCTGGGCTCGGTCGTCATCCTGGGACCCGTCTTCAATCACGTAGGAAGAAGCGGTCAATGCGCCCCGCGTCCGCTTTCAGTAAAGCTTATTCTGCATCCTTATATAGGTGGACTGCCAATAGGTGCCTCGCCTCCACCATGACTCCCTGGAGGCACCTTCTCAAGTGGCGCCTGCGCAACCGTTTGTGCCCCATGGCGAAGCGACACAATCGCGAAGGTTATAGCGACGGATCCATACTCTAGCAGCAGGACCCAGCCCGGGAGTTGCCAGGGGTACCCGATCGCCCTCAAGTGCCAAACGATGTAAGTTGGCAAAATACTGACCGTCCAAACCATCAGCGGCAGCGTCGATCTCGAGCGCAGGAACGGCAGCAGCCAAAGCAGATACCAGGGATATACAACAGGGGCGCAGACGAGCAATGCCGCCATTGGCCACGCCCATTTGTCCATGCTGCCCGAAACCGGCTTGCTTCGCAGCCATCCGGCGGCCACCAACCCGGCTAGCAATGCCAGACCAGCGATGATCTGCGGGCTTGCTACCCGCTCGAGCATGGCGAATACCGGATCGTTAAAGCGGAAACTCTTCACGTAGGTATTGAGGGAGCCGGTCGGAATTCGCCCATGTTCTAGAAAGGGTACGTAGAGCAGTGCGAAAACGAGCGCCGCCAGCAACCCATCGCGAAGTCGCACGCGCCGCCAGTAAAGTGGTATCAGCACGATCGGAAGAAATTTTACGGACACGGCCAACCCAAACGCGATCGCCGCCATCAGTCGCCAGCCGCGTCCAAGTGCAGCGGCGGACGCCACTAGGAGCAGCACGCCTAGAATATCGATGTGGCCGCTGCCGGCCACGTTCGTGGCGAGCAGCGGGTGCCAGGCGTAAGCCAGGACCCAATGCTCTCCCTGGCCGCTACGACGTAACATGTCAAGCAATAAGAGCACGATTGCGAAGTCGCAGACGACGAATGCAATTTTGAACGCGAAGATTGATTCGTGAATCGCCGTAACGGCCCGGAAGAAAAGCTGCGCACCCGCTGGATATGGGCTCGGCAACTCGGGGTGGTTCAGCCCGCGCGTCTCAGGCGTGTGTAGCACAGCCACGGCAGGATCTGCGGGAATCACAATGTAAGGGTTATAGCCGAGCCGCTGCACCCGCCCATCCCATAAGTATCGGTGGGTGTCGTCATCCGAGCCTACCGGCATCATCAGGAATGGAATCCGCCAGAGTGCGGCCAAGGCAAGGCACATGAAGACGACCTTATGTGGGAACCGCCGTGTTCGAAAAAACTCTCGGACGGCGAGGAGGTACGCCGTGCCGCCAACGGCCAAACCAACTAAAAACAACGGAGTACCCACGCCGCCACGCGAACATGTAACCAGTGCGATAAGGATGATTACGCCAAGTCCATAGAGCCTGCGCGACGCGGTAATCGTCACGGTGCACCGATGCTTGACCGGTGATCAACCAGCGCTCGACCCCATTCCGCCAGCCATGCCGCCGTTCGCGGCGCCCTTGCCGGATCGAGCCGCAGTTCCGCAGCCAGCCGAGTCAGGTCGTCCGCCAGATCGATGTCGTAGAACTGATCTGTAAAGGCTACCGAAAGCTTCAGTGCCCTGGCACAGGCCAGCAGCGCGTCAAGGGCAGTCGTTGTCCCCATTCCGTCCCCATTGAAAAGATTGGGATGGATCGTCTTCGCGCCAACAAGATAGTAGCCGCCATCGTGGGTTGGCCCAATCACCACGTCGTGGGACAAGAGTATCTCGAAAGCGTCTTCCAGAACGGATGCTGGCAGGTGTGGACTGTCACTGTTGAATGCGATGACGCGCTGATGGCCACCCGCGAAGTGCGCGAACACTGACGTGAGCCCGGCCGCAAGGCCTTCTCCTTTTTGTGCCACAATGCGCACTCCGTCGCCCGCTAAATACGCCAGATCGCCCACATCGGTGGCGGGGCACACAATCGCAACCTCCACACTATCGAGGGAGCGCGCCAGAGCCAATGTGTCGTCCAGAAGGCAACGGTAAAGTTCGGTGATAGCCGGCACAGGAAGACTTTGGGCCAGGCGAGTTTTGACCATCCCCGGCCTCGGTGCTTTCGCCATGATGACGAGCGTGCGGCCGGCATTCGGCGCTTGGATCGTGATCGGACTCGATAGTTGCATAAGAGATCGTTCTTAAGAGATCGTTCTTCGCTCCTCACGCTGACCGCGGCGTTTCGACCTCCTGACGCCGAAAACGGTAGCGCACTATCCGGCTGAGAATGAACCACGCCGCTCCGACCGTGCCCCTCAGCGTACCGCTGATCTTTGATTTCCCAATGCGCGGGTAATAGCTGACCGGCACTTCAACGATGCGGAATCCCCGTATTGCACCTTTGAGAATCATTTCGACCGCCCAGCCGTACGTGGCCTCCTCGAGCGCAAGAGCACGGATCACCTCGGCACGAGCCGCGCGGAACGGACCGAGGTCACTGATCCTCAGGCCATAAAGACGCCCGATCAAGCCGGCTGCGAGCCGGTTGCCGAACGCTGCGTGCCACGGCAGCGCTCCGGGGGAACTCTGTTTCCCAAGGCGCGAACCAATGGTGATGTCGGCACGACCGTCGATGATCGGAGCCAAAAGAAGCGGCAACTCGGCCGGGCGATCGCTGTAGTCGCCGTCGAGGAACACGACGATGTCAGGATCGCTGGCGCTCGTCAGCCCCGTCAAACATGCGCGACCGTACCCGGCGCGAGGTTCTTGGATGACGCGGGCTCCCATGCTCGCGGCGATCTTGGGAGTTCCGTCAGTTGAATTGTTGTCGACAACCAGCACCTCGGTGACAATATCGGTTGGAAGATCAGCCAGAACACGTCCGATCGCCGACGCTTCATTGCGCGTCGGGATGATAACCGACACTCGTGCTTGACCCGCGTTCAAATTACCACCACGGGGCAGACGGCCACCGCCGCGCCAGCCATGCGTCGACGCCCCAGGCTCGGCCCGCGCTTCCCACAGAAAGCGCAAGCGACGCGAGCACCGGAACCAATAACTCCCAGATCCACGCAGTGCCCCACTCCGAAATCCAAAGACTGGCGAGGTACCCGAACGCCACGAACGCAACAGGGCGTGTGAGCAGTCCGATGACCAGTAGAACTCCGAGTGAGATCTCTGTCAGGGCTTGCATAGGAGCCGCGATCGCGGCATGGCTAGCTACAACTCCCATGATGGCTTTCCACACAGCCGGAGAGTGACTCGCCTTAATGTAGTAGTTGATCAGGCCTGCGTAGCCCGCTGGGGTGTAAAGACCTTTCCCCTTGTTCTCAAAAAAGACCCATACTAACATCGCTCCAATCGTCACTCGCACGATTGCGAGGCCAATTGGCGCATACGGTTCATCGACCACTCGGCGCGGGTCATTCAAAGCAGGGTTTGCATTCATCATAGTGGTCCCCTTTCCTGTAACCCTCTTAATGGAGAAGCTGCTTGAACTGAGTCTTGTTCGGCCCGGCTGTCGCGATAACGACGAACACGGCCGAGTTCGTTCCCAAGAACAGCCATCAGACTGTTTCTGCACTGAGCTTCACAAACTCAGTCTCTGGCAATCACAACCGTGGTGCAACAGCTGTTCAGCTTCGGCAGATCGCGGTTAGCCGCCATTCGGACCTCCAGGTGTAACCGCTTTCCGCGAATAATGGGACAGTAAGAATCAGGCTGTGGCAGCGCACCTTGCAAGCGTCGCCGTCCAGCGCATCCTCCCTTGCACGAGTCCCGGAATTCACAGGGCTCGCAGGCTTGTGGAAGTGTCCGTGCCTGCTCGAAGGGAGCGGAGTTCAGGATGTCGGGTCCTGTAGAGATCAAATCGGAAAGTGGTTCACCCGATCCTGGCCAATAAACGCAAGGTTGCGTAGTGGCTCGCGGTGTTACTCGCACCGTGCTAACGCCACATCCTGCTCTGAGCGGGGGAAGGCCCGCCATGGCTCGAACCAGCGGCTCGCCAATGGCGATCACATCGGTCTCCGCAAAGAGGCGCCGAAACCCTTCCCAGTATTCGTCGTACGTCAGCGCGTAGATGTCTGATCGCACCGCCTGGTACACATTCACCCGCAGGGGAGCGGCAAACCGTTTGCCTACGCGTGCCACATCCGCCAGACGCAAGTAGTTCGATTTCATCATGACTGCAATGATGGTGACGGGAACTCTCAGCCTCACGCAACGTTCTGCCTGCTGGTGGATGAGATCCCAATTGCCGGGGCCGCGCTGTGCGTCCTGCTCCTCCTGCGTTGCATAATCAAGAGAGAACTCGATGTCGTGGAACGCACACAACTCGTTATCTTCCAAAACAGCCACGCTGTGGCCGTTGGAAGTGATCGTGAGCTGGACGGGCTGCGTTCGCAGGAAGGCCAGGATTGCCTTGAAGTCTGGATGCATGCCGTTCTCGCCAGTGCCGAGATTCACGGAACGGACGCAGAGCCTTTCCATGACTGCCTTTACTTGATCCAACGAGAGACGGTCCGCGCGAGTTGGATCGCGGTAACAAAAGGAGCAGGAGAGATTACATTCGTTGGTGAGCCCGAGCCCGAGCGCAATACCGCTATCAGGCGCCACAGCGCCAGCTGTGCTGCGAGATGTGGGCGACGAAAGCTGAACTCTGACGTTCATACATCACCCACCAGGGCCGGCCCTCGACGCACCAGGTAATGAGTGTAGCGGGCAACTGCAGCAAACTCGCGCCGGCGGCCCAGCTTGCGTTCCAGCTCAAAAATCCGCTCGTAGTCAGCACTGCGGGACACCTGCGGCGGCAAGTAATCCGACACAACTCGGATGCCACGCTCGGCAGTCGCCGCGAGCTGTGCTGCTTTCAGCATGGCATGAATGCTGTCCGCGTCAAATAGCCGTACGCTGCCTCCATAGAGAGACTCATGTCCCCACTCGGCGGTAAGGTTATGTTCCGCTGCTGCCAAATCCCCGGCCTGGATGGCGGCCTTTAGTACCTCGCCTGCTTGATTGCGCACCAGAACAGACAAGTATCGCGGATGGGTTTCGCATGGTGCGGGCTGCACCGCACAACACAGCACCCGGGTCGTCGACGTATTCCAAAAGGTTGTGGCAAAGAATTACATCGAACGATGCGGCGCTTAACAGGTTTGCTAATTGGGTGGCGTCGCCCTGTTTAAGGGCGATCTTATCAAAGACTCCGGCTTCCCGCGCGGCCCGCTGCGCGATATCAAGCATTGCCGGAGAGGAGTCCAGCAGGGTAACGTGAATACCCAGACGGGCTAGGCGCACGCCAGTTGTTCCCGTGCCGCATCCCAGATCAAGAGCCCGCAACGATGAGTTCGCGAGCGGCAGGGGCAGAAACTCTTGCAGATTGGCAAAGGCCAAATCGAGGCGTAAGCGGCCTTCAGGGGTCTCGAGGTAGGCAGCATACTTGTCCGAGCCGCCCTGGAAGCGTTCCTTATCAACGTTGGCGGTCATTTTCATCTTCATCCCGCTCTCGCTCATGCGACAGTCATCTATGAGATACCCACTAGGCGACACCTACGCGAAGCCGCTCCCCGATCCAGTCGCTAGCGAGGACCAGGGCATAGATCAAAAGAATCAGCGTACTCAGGCGAGAATAAAATCCTAGTTGTACGTTGTTGTAGATCGCCTGCCCCAGGCCACCACCGCCAACAAGCCCCAGAATGGTGGCGGCCCGCAGGTTCATCTCCCAGCGCAGCACAGTGTAACTGCTCAGCAGCGGTCTTGCCTGCGGCCACATAGCCCACACCAGCAATTGGAGGGGACGCGCACCCAGGGAACGCAACGCTTCCACGGGCCACAAGGGGACCTCTTCCATTGTCTCTGCATACAGTTTACCGAGGACGCCAGCCGTGTGCAGTCCGAGAGCGATCGTACCGGCGAAAGGGCCGATGCCCACGGCCAAGATGCAGATTAGAACCCAAACCAATTCCGGGATCGAACGCAGGATATTAAGCACCAAACGCGTGCTCCAAAACAGAAGCCAGCGCAGAACTCGATCGATGACCCGACGCCTGCCGGGAGAATCGCCAGGCACGAAGGCCAGAGTAGAGGTCGCTGGCACAGCAAGGACAACAGCCAGCCCAACACCAATCACGGTGCCCATCAGTGAGATCGCAATCGTCTGCAGGAGAGCGGTTCCGAGACTGCTCAAGAAGGCCCAGGTTAAGTCCGGCGGCAACATGCGGAGGACAAAGTTCACGAGGCTCGTGGCAATACCAGCCTGATTCAAGGTGTGTGGAGTAAACCCGGCAAGCGCAAAACTGCCGATTAACAGGGCCAGAACTAATATCCACAGAGCGAGTTTTCCCGAAGTACGGATAAGTTGCATCAGCCCCGACGCGTTGGCTTGTGTCTTAACTTTGCGCACACGCTGTGCGTTGTTAACCGAGCGAGCACGCAGGTAGCGACTGGCCGCGTCCGTGAAGGTGAGCAGCAATATAAAAACGAGGAGAAGAGTCAGCACTTGCCCGTACTCGAACAGTCGCATGGAGATGCTGATTTCGTAGCCGATGCCGCCCGCACCCACGAATCCCAGAACCGCCGCAGCTCGCACACAGCACTCGAACGAGTAGAGTGTGTAGGCCGTCAGATGGGGGAGTGCCTGTGGCCACACTCCCCGTAGAAAAATCTGCATACGCGTGGCACCGGTGGACTGCAGCGCCTCCAAAGGCTGTGGATCCACATGCTCGAAGACATCCGCATAGACGCGACCGAGCACCCCACTATAGGCCACGGCTAATGCCAGCGTGCCGGCGAGGGATCCGAGCCCCACCGCAGCCACGAAGAGCAATCCCCAAACCAGGTCGGGCACTGCGCGCACAAAACCTAGTAGAGCCCGAGCCAACCGGCTGCTCACTGCGCCGAGGCCACACGCGAAGCTATTAACTTCGCCCGCCAGCAAACCTGTGCGGTTCCACAAGGTGGCGGTAGCGAGGATTCCGAACGGCAGTGCGAAAGCGATCGAGAGCAAAGTACTCGCAAGCGCCATCGCCATTGTTTGAGTCGTCGCCCGCAGCACAATACGAAGAAAGTCGGCCGACAAATCGGGTGGGAAGAGCCCGGTCAAAAATTTCCATACTGCCACAGCCGTAGCAGGTCGGAGCAGAACACCCAAGCGCACCTCGGCAAACCGCGAGGAGAAGGCCAGGAGGGCAATCGCGACACCGGCCCACAGAATGCGGCGGGACATTAGCGGCAAGTAACGGCGTGCCGCAATCCTATCGAGCGCAACCGAGTTTGTACTGGAGTGAGTCGCCATCGCGTTCCTCGGTTGCTCTGCCATTTCGAGCGTAGAGGGTGTCCAGGAGGTCACGATGCACCTCAGAAGGAGGCACATCGAAGGAGAGGCGGCCATCGCGCAGCCCCAATACGCGCGGAAAGTGTTGCAACGCCAAGTCCACTTTGTGGACGGCCATGATCAGGGTCTTCCGGTGGTCCACCGCAAGTCGTGTAAGGAGCGACGTCATGGTTTCCGCCAGTTCCGGATCAAGCGAGGCCGTAGGCTCGTCTGCCAGGATGACGTCTGGCGACTGCATCAGCACGCGTGCGGCTGCCAGGCGTTGCTGCTGGCCGCCAGAAAGTTCATCCGCACGAGCAGTGCGCTTGTCCGCCAAACCGACTAGTTCCAGGGCATGCGTCGCATGGTCTAAGTCGGTCTTCGCGGGCTGAACCACAGAGCGAAGAGTACTCAGGAAAGACATGCGTCCCAGCGCCCCGCACAGAGTATTCTCCAGGGCGGTCAGCGAAGGAACGAGGTTGTGTTGTTGATAAATCGTGCCTACGCGCCGGCGCATTGCTCTCAGTTCCCTGCCGGACAACGAAGCCGTATCGCACCCATCGAAGTGCATCGATCCAGCAGTCGGCCGTAAGGTTCCGTTCAGCAGGCGGAACATCGTCGTCTTTCCGGCACCCGACTGGCCGAGCAGGGCGAGCAGTTCCCCTGGCTGTACTTGCAGCGTGACACCATTGAGCGCCGTCACGTGTTCGCGCCGATGCGGGAACACTTTGGTCACGCTTTCGAGCGCATAGATCACTTGAGAAGGCCTTCTTCGCTAGCTGCCTGCCGCAACCTGTCGTAGCTCGAGTCCTCAGCTCGAAGATATTTGGTCGCATTCAGCAGGTCGAGCAAACGCTTACCGTCACTGTTGGATGCATCGAGCTTCAGGAAAGCGGCGGCAAAACTATCGCTCAGCTTCGGATCGAGGCCTTTGCGTGCTGCCCACACATAATCAAAGAATGCGGGCGTGGTGTAGAAGACCTTCACTTGCTCTGACGTGATCTTGCCGGTTTTCATCATCGTAGCCAGGACCAGTTCGTCCATCGCGCCCGCATCCGCCTTCCCGTTGGCCACTGCCAGCGCAGTTGCGTCATGGCCGCCGGTGTAGAGGGTCTTTGGCAGTTGAGCAGGATCGACGCTGGCTGCGCGCATGTAGTACGCGGGCATGAGATGTCCCGACGTGGAGTTCACGTCGCCGAAAGCGAAAGTATGCCCTTTCAAATCCGCCAGCGAGTTGATGCCCGATCCAGGTTGGGTGATGAACACGCTGTGAAAGTTCTGATCGCGCTCGCGCTGCACCAGCGGACGCACACCCGCGCGCCGGGAAGCTTGTACAAAAGTAAAGCCGCCGAGATAGGCGATATCTACCCTATCGTTCGCGATGGCTTCGACAACCGCTGCATAATTTGTCGGGACCACCAGTTCGACCCGAGAACCTGTCTCGTTCTCCAGATATTTCACCAGAGGCAGGTTGTCACGCACGATCTTGCCGGGATCCGTCGACGGGATCATGCCAAGTCGAAGCACAGGTTCGGAAGCGCCACCACCTCCGCTCCTGCAGCCGACCGCGAGAAGCAGCAGAACAACGGCGAACGCAAATGCCTTCCTGTGCACCCCGAATACCTCCACCATCCCGAGACGACATGCGGATCGGCATCAAGAAAGCCGTGAATCTACTTCGGAAGAATCCAGTTCGGAAGCAAGGCCAGCCGGCCCCTGACAGAGTCCGTCTCGTGCCTGAGCAGGATAACATCCAAGCTCAGACTGCGTCGCGAGGGGTTTGGAAGCTCCGCTAACCAAGCTTCGCTAACGCTCAACGTGCTCCTCTTTCGATCGATTCTGGCTGAGAAAATCCGTTACAATCCACGCCGCTCCGGTTATCGCCAGATTCTGAGCATTGCCGGCATTGCTCGGACAAGGCGACCTCCCCCACAATATTCATTTAACCAGATTTTGATAGAACCACTAAGATGCTCGGGTAGTGGTGTACTGAAATCACCACCGTTCAGGAGCGCCTCGAGCATATCGCTGACGAGAATCTACCATTAGAGTGGCGCTAGCTGACGGCTTGCCGCCGCTTCCGTTACAATCAACAATTGACTCTTCGGTCCTGAACAATCCTGTGAATCAACCTAAATCAAATTCGCTGACGTTCCAGGAACTCATCCTGCGGCTGCAGGCTTTTTGGGCAGAACGCGGATGCGTGTTGCAGCAGCCCTACGATGTCGAAGTGGGCGCAGGGACGATGGCGCCGGAGACATTTCTGCGCGTGCTGGGGCCAAAACCTTATAAGGTGGCATATGTCCAGCCTTCGCGGCGGCCGGCCGACGGGCGCTATGGGGAGAATCCCAATCGGCTGTTCAAACACATGCAGTTGCAGGTGATCTTGAAGCCTCCGCCGGAAAATGTGCAGGAATTGTATTTGCAATCGCTCGAAGCAATCGGGATCGACCTGCGGCAACACGACATCAAGTTTGAGGAAGATAATTGGGAGGCTCCGACGCTGAGCGCGTGGGGCGTGGGCTGGCAGGTGATGCTCGATGGACTGGAGATCACGCAGTTCACTTATTTCCAGCAGTGCGGCGGCTTGGACCTGTTTCCGATTTCGGTTGAGCTGACCTATGGACTGGAACGCATCGGCGCGTTTCTGCGGGATGTGGATTCGATTTACGACATCGTGTGGGCGCGTGATCCGGAAACCGAGCACGCCACCACCTATGGCGATGTGCGGCTGGCCGATGAGCTGCAGTTCTCAGTTTACAACTTCGAGATGGCGGACGTAGAGAAGGCCTGGGAGGATTTTGCGCTTTATGAAGCGGAGTGCAAGGCGCTGATCAAGACGTACGGCGAATGGTACGCGCCTAGCGACGATCAAAAGCTCGCGACGGTAGAAGACGCGCTTGATGGAAAGCCGAAGCGCCCTCCGCCTAAGGAACGCTTCCCCCTGCTGCCGGCTTACGATCTTTGTTTGAAGTGCTCGCATCTGTTCAATATTCTCGATGCGCGTGGAGCGATCTCGGTGACTGAGCGCGTGGGAGTGATTGCGCGCGTGCGGGCTCTCGCAGTTGGCATCGCGAAGGCTTGGGTGGATCAACAGAAGAGCGAAGCCGCTGCTGAGAAGTCAGACGAGCCTGAACCTGTTCGTGAAAAGAGGGAAAAGAAGGGGAAGTTATCGCCGGTGGGGTCGTAGTTGCACGGCCGGCGTTACGGAGTTTGAAGGCATGGCAGACTTCCTGTTAGAGATTGGGTGCGAAGAGATTCCGGCGCGAATGATTGACGCAGCGTCGCGGGAGCTGCGCGAACGGGTCAGCGCGTTGCTGAGCCGGGAACGTCTGGCGGCGGGCGAGGTTGCTTATTTCGATACACCGCGGCGATTAGCGGTGATGGCCTCGGGAATTCCCGCCGCGCAGCCGGACGCGACGGAACAAATCACCGGACCCTCGGCCAACGTCGCATATAAGGATGGTCAGCCTACGCCTGCGGCGCATGCGTTTGCCAAGAAGGCTGGAGTCGACGTCTCGCAATTGGAGAAGATCACAACCGCGAAAGGCGAGTACCTGGCTGCGAAAGTCACGAAGAAAGGCCGGAGTGCGGCTGAAATTCTCGCGGAGAATCTGCCGAAGGAAATTTC
Organism: uncultured Acidobacteriota bacterium; assembly: GCA_963717205.1. Lineage (GTDB taxonomy): Bacteria > Acidobacteriota > Terriglobia > Terriglobales > Acidobacteriaceae > Sulfotelmatobacter. Next base: position 329,823 of record CAVQVP010000009.1, read on the forward strand.
CTCGATCTACTGGCCTAAGAATATGTACTGGCGCAAGCCGAACGAGCGATTCGTGCGCCCCGTACGCTGGCTGGTGGCGATGCTCGACGCGGAAACGATTCCTCTGGAGTTTGACGGGGTCTTTGCGGGGAATGCTTCGCGCGGCCACAGGCTGTTGTCGAAGGGTGCGGTGACAATCTCTCGCGCGGGTTCTTCTTATGTCGATGCTCTGCGCGCAGCCAAGGTTTTAGGACGCGCCGAACGTGAGCAACAGATTCGCAAGGCGCTCGATGCGGCCACGCGCACCATTCCCGGAGCACGGTGGCGGGAAGACAAGTCGCTGCTTGATACGGTGGTGAACTTGACGGAATTTCCGTCCGCGGTTCTGGGCGGCTTCGATCCGCAGTTTCTCGCTCTGCCGGAAGAAGTGTTGGTCACGGTGATGCGTGACCATCAGAAGTACTTTGCGGTGGATGCCGCGGGCGGCAAACTGCTGCCGCATTTCTTGGCAGTGTTGAATACCGACGCCGATCCCGAGGGATTGATCCGGCATGGCAACGAGCGTGTGTTGCGGGCACGCTTCAACGACGCAAAATTCTTCTGGGAGACCGATCAGAAAAAATCGCTATTGGAGCGGTTGGACCTGTTGCGTAACGTCACGTTCCAAAAAGATCTGGGCAGCTACTACGAGAAGACCCGGCGAGTGCAGCGCGTCTGCAGTTGGCTGAGTGAGATCGTCAAGCAGAGCGGGATGGCGATCCGTCCGGGAGTGATTCACAAAGCGGCGGCCCTGGCGAAGACCGACCTGACTACAGAACTGGTGAAAGAATTCACCGAACTGCAAGGCATTATCGGCGGCTTGTATGCGCGCGTCCAGGAGCTCGACCCCACATTGCCCGAGGCGACCCGGCTTGCCATCGCGGATGCGATCTACGATCACTACAAACCTGAATCGACCGAAGATAACGTGCCCCGGTCGACCGAGGGCGCGATGCTTTCGATCGGCGACAAGGCCGATACGGTTGCCGGCATGTTCGCGCTGGGACTGGTTCCAAGCGGATCTAAAGATCCGTTTGCTCTGCGGCGGCAGGCGAATGCGATCGTGAAAGTGATAGCCGAGAAAAAATTGCCGCTCCGCCTGAATCAATTAATGCGGGATGCGCGCGCGGGTTACCACGGATCGGAAGCGGAGAAAAAGTTCGTCGACGATGCGAGGTTCGAGGAATCGGTACGCACATTCTTCCACGAGCGGATGGAATTTTATTTGAAGGACGTTTGCGGCTATACCTACGACGTGGTGAAAGCTGTTCTAGCGGCCGGCGCCGACGATGTGATGGACACGCTGTCGCGCGCCAAGGCGGTCAAAGACGTTCTGCACATGCCGGAGTTCCTGGCGATTGGCGCCGCCTGCAAGCGCATACGGAACATCCTGAAGCAGGCCGAAGAAAAGGGCATCAAGCCAACCGCGCAATTTGAATACCTTCCCAATTCGGCACCGGAAGAAAAAACTCTGGCCGCCTTTGTCGAGACCGAAGGCGAGAAAATAGAAGACAATCGGAGTAAGCAGAAGTACGGCGAGGCTCTTGTATTGCTGTCAACAGCGCGAGAACCCGTTGACGCGTTTTTCGACAAAGTGATGGTCATGGTAGAGGATGACAAAGTGCGCGCGAACCGGCTAGCGCTGCTGCAGACCCTGTTGCGGGAATTCTCGACCATCGCCGATTTTTCCGAGATTGTGACTGAAGGAAAAGCGTAAAGTGAATTACGGGGGCTAAGGCCCCTCCAAAAGGTCAAGTTTCTTATTTCAGGGCTGAAGGCCCTGCGCCACCAAAAATTTCAGGGCAAAGGAATCATTATTTATGGCGACAACCACTCTCCCCGAAGCTGACGTGCAAGAAAGCAAGAAAACCACAACCAAGTACGTTTACTTTTTCGGCGGTGGCAAAGCCGATGGCAACGGCAAGATGAAAGATGATCTCGGTGGCAAGGGCGCGGGCCTGGCCGAGATGACCAATGCCGGGCTGCCGGTGCCGCCGGGATTCACGATCCAGACTGAGGCTTGCCGCGAGTACATGCGGCAGGGAACCGCTTCAAAAGAGGTCGACCGGCAGATGGATGATGCGCTCGCCAAACTGGAAGCGCTGCAGGGCCAGAAGCTGGGAACGGGAGAGAATCCCTTGCTGGTAAGCGTGCGCTCGGGCGCGAAGTTTTCCATGCCCGGCATGATGGATACGATCCTCAACCTCGGATTGAATGACAAGAGCGTGGAGTCGCTGGCTCAACGCAGTAACAATCCAAGGTTCGCAGCCGATTCGTATCGCCGGCTGATCCAGATGTTTGGCAATGTGGTGCTGGAGATTCCGAAGTCTGCATTCGATGAGGTGTTCGACGCAAAGAAAAAACAGAAAAAGGCCCGGCTCGACACCGAACTCGATGCCAAGGCGCTGAAGGAAGTGATCGAGGACTATAAGAAGGTCGTCAAGAAGCATGCTAAGCGCGACTTCCCCCAGGATCCTCACGAGCAGCTGGTGATGGCCCGTGATGCGGTGTTTCGCTCGTGGCAGAACGATCGCGCCAGGCACTATCGCCGCATCAACAATATCGATGACATGCTTGGCACCGCAGTCAACGTGCAGGCAATGGTATATGGCAACCTGGGCGACACCAGCGGCACGGGCGTGGGATTCACGCGCAATCCCGCGACCGGAGCGAAAGAGTTCTACGGAGAATTCCTGATGAACGCGCAGGGCGAAGATGTGGTCTCTGGCGTGCGCACTCCGGTACCGATTCTTGAACTGCAAAAGATTATGCCCGAGGTGTACAACCAGCTCCGCGAAATTACGACGCGGCTGGAGAAACATTACCGCGACATGCAGGATTTCGAATTCACCATCCAGGATGGCAAGCTTTACATGCTGCAGACCCGCAACGGCAAGCGCACCGGTCGAGCCGCTGTGCGCGTGGCGATTCAGATGGTGGAAGAAGGTCTGATCAACAAAGAAGAAGCGATCTTCCGCGTGGAACCCAATCAGCTCTACGACTTCCTCGTGCCCGGTCTCGATGAGAAGAGTACGAAGGTGGAAGTGCTGGCGACGGGATTGCCTGCGTCTCCTGGCGCAGCGGTCGGGCAGATCGTTTTCACTGCTGAAGAAGCCGTGAAAAAGGCGGGTCATGGTGCGCACAAGAATCCTGTGATTCTAGTGCGCGCGGAAACTACTCCGGAAGACATTCAGGGCATGGAAGTGGCCGCCGGCATTTTAACTTCGCGCGGCGGCATGACCAGTCACGCCGCCGTGGTGACGCGCGGTATGGGGAAATGCTGCGTGGCCGGCGCGGGCGATATCCAAGTGGATGAACGCTCCGGAGAAATGCGCGTCAAGGGGCAGGTGTTTAAAGAGGGAGACTGGATCTCGCTCGACGGAACCAGCGGTCGCGTAATCAAAGGCAAGCTGAAGACGCTGGAACCGTCAGCGGACGACGAAGACCTGACAAAGCTGCTCGGCTGGGCCGAGCCATTCCGGAAAATTGGCGTGCGCGCGAATGCCGACATTCCGCGCGATGCAATTCAGGCGCGAGCTTTTGGCGCCGAAGGCATCGGCCTGTGTCGAACCGAGCACATGTTCTTCGCGGCGGATCGTATCCCCCATATGCGGGCTATGATTCTTGCCGACAACGAGAAGGACCGGCGTGCCGCGCTGAAGAAACTGCTGCCCATGCAGCGGGCAGATTTCATCGGATTACTCAAAGCAATGGACGGCTTGCCGGTGACGATCCGCTTGCTTGATCCGCCGCTGCACGAGTTTCTGCCCAAGCGCGAGAAATTGATGGTTGACATTGCCAGCCTTCCGAGCGCCGATGCGAAGCACAAGAAAGGATTGGTTGAGGAATATCGGGAGTACGGCGCCAAAGGCGCGGGCGACTTGAAGAAAATCCTTCCCGCATTGCTGGCGCGTGTAGAAGAGCTCCACGAATTCAATCCCATGCTCGGCCATCGCGGATGCCGGTTGGGAATTACCTATCCCGAAATCACCGAGATGCAGGCGCGGGCCATTTTTGAAGCCGCCGTCGCCGTGGAGAAGGAAGGCATCAAGACCCACGCTGAAGTCATGATCCCTCTGATCGCAACCGTCAAGGAAATGGAGAATCAGGGAGCGATCGTCCGGCGCGTCGCAGAAGAAGTGTTCAAGGAAAAGGGTCGGCACGTCCACTACCTCGTAGGCACAATGATCGAGTTGCCTCGTGCGTGCCTGGTCGCGGACGAGATCGCGAAAGAAGCGGAGTTCTTCTCATTTGGCACGAACGATCTCACTCAAACCACGTTCGGCTTCTCTCGCGACGACGTCAATAAAATTCTTCCCACGTATCTTGCGGAAGGAATTCTAAAGCAGGATCCATTTGCCTCAATTGATCGAGACGGAGTTGGCGAGCTGGTGCGGATTGGGATCGAGCGCGGCCGCAAGACACGTCCTAAGTTAGAAGTGGGAATTTGCGGTGAGCATGGCGGCGATCCAGAGTCAGTCAAGTTCTGCCATCAGGTGGGCATGGACTATGTTTCTTGCTCTCCGTTCCGTGTGCTGACAGCGCGCCTTGCCGGAGCACAGGCTGCTGCGGAGGAGAAGCTGAAAGTGGAGGGTGGAAGGACGAAATAGATCGAACCAGCGCGGAAAACTCGGAGAAGCTATACGTAGGCGCGTAAACCATTTCCTCAGCGTTCTTAGGGTCCTCCGCGTTTCGGGTCGATCTTTTCTGCCGATTCTCACCCTGTCGATTCTCACGCTGCCGATTTGCGCGGTATCGCGGTCGGCTTCAGATTCTGCCCGATCATGGGCTGCAGTCGAGGCTTTGGAAAATGCCGCGACACGTGATCTCGTGATGGTCGCGCCACACGCGATAACCGGCCATCGCTGACAAGATGATCGTAGGCTTCGAGCCACTCCGGAATGGAATTATCTGCAGCTATCCAGTGCGTGTAAGCAGCTTCATCACACCACTCCACCAGTCTTGGCATAACCCGTGCGTGCGGACCAGAGCCGCGAAACGCCTTCATCGCCTTTTCACTCTCCCATGCGGTTAACGTCCAATAGGTATGGAGATTGTCAATCAATAGCCGTCCGCCGAGAAAGCCAGGGGCGTGTATGATTTGGCGCTGCGCAAGAAAAGTCATCCACAAAAAGGCAGGCAAATTTCGAATGGATCGAACCCGAAGGCGTGTAACGGAAGCGAGCATGCTGATAGCGTCCTAGTTAGGACACTATCAGCATGGTTATTCCATTGACAAGACGGGAAGCCCCAGCGGCTGATTTGCGGCCCGATAAGATATTGTGAACTACTGTACCTTTTGCAAACGGGCAATCAGTTTCTGCGCCAGGCTCTCTTCTGACTCCGACCAAAGCAGCCGCGCATTGGTGCCGCTGTTCTTCTCCACCTTCACCGAGAATTCGACCAGCTTCGCAACGTTGTCGCGAATCTTGGCCCGTGTCTGGTCGGTTAGCGAAGTCTCGGGCTGCAAGAAATACGAATCTAAACCGAAATCCACCTGGATGTGTCCAGTGTGTTTGTAACTTCCCTCGTCGAACTCCTCTCCCTGAGCGATGAATTTCACCGTGGCCGGCTCGAGGATCCAGTTCGCGTTCGACTGATCAGGAGTCCAAAGATCCCAATGAGCTTCGAAGACATAGGCATAGTCGTCGTGGACAAGTTCAGCGGCGATCAGCGTAGCCTGCCCGGCATCGATTCCAGTCGGGAATCGCCGCTCGAGCACCGTGGCCTCGTTCCAGGAAACGGGATGCACGGCAAAGTAGCTGATCCCAGGACGCTGCGGCGAGAAAGGAAATTGCTGCAAAACCGCGAACGTGTGCGGCAGCATCTCCGGACCGGAGAAGTCGGGAAACCAAAGACTCAGATAAAGTGGATCGGACACAAATCCCTTCTGTATGCGCTGCACCACGCGCTGTCCGTAATTCTAAATTGTCTTGAGATCGCTCGGCGCAGTAAATCGAAGCTCCGTTCACAGGGGAGCAACCATTCCTCCGCGTTTTGACAGCGTAGCGGCAGGTTGTTACGATCAAATGTCGTCGCGAGAATTCCTTATCCGTCCCCGTCGTCTAGCCTGGCCTAGGACATCGCCCTTTCACGGCGGTAACACGGGTTCAAATCCCGTCGGGGACGCCAACCTTATCAACCACTTGTAAATCCCCTCCAGAATTTTGTAGGTCCGTTACGGTCCGATAAGCTTCGGTGCTTGGTTTTTCTTCGTTTTTGTCGAGCAACAGACTCACAACTCGACTCTGCGCATCTCGCTTGGTTTGCGTGATCGCTTGCGCGTAAATGTTCAGAGTGACCGAGATGTTTGCGTGCCGCATTAGCTCTTGCACAACTTTCACGTCTTCGCCGTTCCCCTTGAGGAGCGTCGCGTACGTATGCCGGAACGTATGCCAACCGAAATGGCCCACGATTCCGATTTCCTTGGCCGCTGGTTCCAAGTGCGCCTTGTAGAGCGAACCTGGCCAGTACGGCAGTTTGCCTTTGCTGTGTGGGCTGGCAAATACCCAATCCTCATCGATTGGGTTTGGACTCTGCAGTCGCCAGTTCCACAGGACCTTGGACAATCGCAAATCGAGTGGAACCGGCTTGCGAGAGGCTTCCGTCTTGCAATCGCCCACATGTTGCATGACGATCGAGCGGATGACATGGATCTCCATCTTTTGAAAATCGAGGTCCTTCCACTTGAGACCTAGCAACTCCCCAACTCGAAGGCCCGTGAACACGGCGAGAAATACCATCGTGCGCGTCGGTTCCTTCAGGATGCGAAGCAGTGCCGCAATCTGGTCGATGGAAAGCACAATGGGCATCCTGGTCCGCTTGGCGCTTTGACGCACCATGCGTATGGGATTCACATCGAGCCATTCCCACCTGACAGCGTGATTGAAAACGGCACTCATGATGTTCCGAGCTTTGGCTTTGCTTCCGTTCGCATATGACAGCGAACGGAGCCACTGCTCCACGGCAACTGCCTCGTTAACACGATAGGTTCCCCAGCGAGGCAGAATCCACTTGTTGAAATATCCCTCGTAGGTCACCTGGGTCTTCTTGGTTTTGCTGCAATTCGGCCCCAATTCCTTTTCCCGGTAGTGTTCGATGAGCGTTTGAACGCAGATCGGGGTCAAGCTGGTGCGCGGATTCTCAGCGTTGATGTCTGCCCGAAGTGCGGCAACAGCTTTTTGAGCTGTCGTCTCGTTCGGACATTGTTCGAGCGATCCAACCATCAGATTGCGTCGCCTTCGGCTGCCGTCCGCCTGGAGTTCGTACCATCGGTACTCCCAAGCCTTCTTGCCGCCGGCACGATCCACAACCTGCAGGCCGCCTTGCTAGAATCTCGTCCGTCTCATCACGATCCTCCGTGGTTAGGGACGGTACGGATATCCCGTCCTTCGGTTCGGAATTCACGATGCAACGTCGCCACAATCTGGCCTCGGTCAAAGATCGATACCTCGCGAATGGCACCGAGCTTTTCCAATTGCGCGAACCCTTCCTCGGGTGAATGTCTCATAGTCTTTACGGCTTCACGATAGAGGGAGTTCGTCTGCCGCTGTACTTCAGTAAGGGAAACACTCTTCAGTTCAGACTCCCGTTCCAAGATACGCAAAGCATCCGAGGCCTCTACGCTGGTAATTTGTCGGGTGTCGCCGGAAAAGACGATTCTGGCTCCCTGAGCCTCGGCGAGGTGCAGCAAGCTTTGCATTTGCCCGGCCAGAGACCATGCCTGCCTCATCGACAATCAAGATCTTCCCGCGCAGCGCGTCCTGTGGCTCCTGATGCTCCAGAAGCCGAGAGACCGTCATCGCGTCACGGAAGCCAACTTTTTCGAGTTCATCCACCGCGCTTCTGGAGGGAGCCACCGCAAGAACCTCGTGTCCGGCCTCTCTGAGGCCCCGGGCTTTACTCTGTTCCGCGCCATTGCTGGCAATGCGATCCGCGCTGTGGCGCTGCCGCAGAAACTCTCCAGTTTGCGGGTCGAGACCTTGCCGTACCGCCTAGCGCTGTTCGAAGTTCGGGATCAAGAGACCCGCGCCGAATAAGCTTTAACAGATTTCGGTCCGCAGTAAGATTAATGAATGTCCTTTGTTGCCAATCCGTTCGTTGTCCGAGAAAGAAGAAGAGAGAGAGACACCATCCCTAAGCCTTCGGCTTAGGTCGGTGCAGAGCGTCCGCTGACTGGCGAACACTGCTCGCACGAAGTCGGACGAAATTCGAGTTTGTTCGGACTATGTCCGATGCCCATTCGATGGGATGCAGCAACCTTAACTGCCGCTTTAGATTACCCAGCACAGGCCGCAACCCCCTGGCTCGCTTAACAATTGACAGCCTTACGCAATATGCGTAATAATATACGCAATATGCGTAACTCTCCTACGCTGACTGCGTTGTTCCCACAGGTGCGGCAAGGTGTGCTCGCGGCTACCCTCGGCCAGCCAGACAAGTGGTGGTATCTCTCGGAACTCGCCGACCGTCTGGGCACAAGCCCGTCGAGCCTTCAACGGGAGCTGTCGTCTCTGGTGGCAAGCGGAATACTGGCGCATCGTCGGGAAGGCACAAGGGCCTATTTCAAGGCCGAGACCCAGTCACCAGTGTTCCGAGACCTGCAGCAACTCTTCGAAAAAACAGCAGGGCTTGCTCCGACCTTGGAGCAATTACTAAAGCCCTTTGGGGACAAGATTCGGTGTGCCTTTATATATGGGTCCGTGGCACGAAGCCGAGAACATGCGATGAGTGACGTGGATGTGATGGTCATTGGGAGGGCAGGTCTCGCTGACCTGTCCCCGACCCTTCGTAAGGCAGAGGAACGGCTGGGAAGAGAGGTCAACGCCACCTCTTATTCACCAGAGGAGTTCCGGGATAAACTCAGGTCGCACGACCATTTCCTTGCTGCAGTTTTGCGAGGACGGAAACAGTTTCTGAAAGGAGGTCAGAGTGAGCTGGACGAAATTGTTGGCAAATAAGGAAGCCCAGAGACACAAGACCTCCAAGAAAGAGCTGGACAACATACGGGCGCTGATCGCTCGCGACCTCGCAGACGCGAGCCTTGCAGGGCTTTCAGCAGATCGGAGATTCGCGACTGCGTACAACGCTGCACTTCAGGCCGCGAATATGGCCATGGCATGCGCCGGTTATCGGATCATGAGCAAGGTTGGACATCACCGGGTGTCGCTAGAAAGTACGAAACTCGTGCTGGACAAATCTGTGCACAATTATGCCGACTATTTTGAGACATGTCGGCGAAAGCGAAATACGATCGACTACACCTTCTCCAACGTTGCGACTGAGACGGAAGCGAAGGAAATCCTCGTCCAAGCAAAACGGTTTTACGGCGAAGTCGAAGACTGGATTACGAAAAACCACACGGCACTGAAAATGTGAGAGTCGAGGCCAGCCTAAAGCGACGCCGCGGCCATTACGCATGAGTCCACTCCCCAAGCTGCCGGAGAATCACCGCGTCGTTAATCGCCCTATCATCTGCGAGCAGGAATGCTTTGCTCAAGATGATCGATAGAGTTGCATCCCCTTCGAACGGCAGGTACACCTGAGGCGTACCTGCATCAGGCATGGTCCACCCTCACTGCCAGGTCGGCTTTCCAATTCTGCGGCAGCGCGCTGACGTGCATCGCACGGTGAAGGAGGTCTGGATCTCGTGCTTGGCCAAGGTAGAGACGCACGATGTCCACGACGGCGACTCGACGGGGATCTCGGCTGATAATCTCCACCTTCGATCGCGCATGGACTTCTCCTTCCTCGATAATTGAGAAGTAGAAACCGCTTCGCTGACTCGTCAAGAAACGCGTGATCATGTCGTCGCGGTCAAATCACAACGCCAGTTTGTGACAGGGCATGCGGGGTTGGGTAACCATCAGAATGGCAGACCCGACTCTCAGACGATCACCGATGCAAAGCGTGTCTTCTGCTAGCCCTTCTGTGGTGAGGTTCTCACCGAACTTGCCCCACGAGAACGGCACCTCTGGGAGCGTCTTCCGCCAGTATACGTAGTGCTCGGCAGGATACGCGTATACGGCCTTCTCGGCCCCACCGTGTACGGTGAGATCTGCATGCTGGTCGCCGGCGAGATTCAGTTTCCTTATCTTCATTGGCCCATCCACGGGGTCTTTGAAGATTCCAGTCTGGACCGTCATACCCTTCCAGATAACTTCACGTGGCAGTCCCACATTGACAGAAATGACTTGCACAAGTGTTCCCCCTCAAGTAATGCCAATAAAGCGCGGGCCGCGTCAGCGCGCGGCCCTGCGTTGAGTGTGGTTGGCGAGCCCACGTTCCTTTATTTGGCTTTGAGTTCGTGAATCATCCTCACGCTGCGCTGACCTGCGTTGTTAGCTTGCGATTGAGGAACTCCCGAATGGCGTCGGCAATTTCGCGATGATGCGTTTCCAGCGCGAAGTGACCGGTGTCGTAGAAGTGTACTTCGGCGTTCGGGTTATCACGCTTGAACGCCTCAGCCCCGGGCGGCAGAAAGAACGGGTCGTTCTTACCCCAGACCGCAAGCAGTGGCGGCCGTTTTGCCCGGAAGTACTCCTGGAACTTCGGGTAGAGCGCGACGTTGCTGGCATAGTCCAGAAACAGATCGAGTTGGATCTCATCATTGCCGGGCCGGGCGAGCAGCGCCGAGTCAAGCTGATACGCTTCCGGCGCCACCAGCGTCTCGTCTTTGACACCATAAAGGTACTGGGATTTGGTCGCCTCCGGGGTGAGGAAGTCGCGTAACGCGGTTCGATTCTCGGGTGTTGGTTCCTTCCAGTACTTCTGGATCGGGTTCCAGCCCTGGCTCAGGCCTTCCTCGTAAGCATTTCCGTTTTGGGAGATGATCGCCGTGATCCGCTCTGGATGCGCGAGCGCCAAGCGGAGCCCCACGGGCGCGCCGTAGTCGAAGACGTAAATCGCGTAGCGTTCGAGACCTATAGTCTGTGTGAAGGAGTCGATGACCTTGGCCAAGTGCTCGAACGTGTAGCGGAACCGTTTGCGGTCAGGTGCATCCGAGAAGCCGAATCCCGGCAGGTCGGGCGCGACCACATGGTAGCGGTCCGCCAGGGCAGGAATGAGGTTACGGAACATGTGTGACGACGTCGGGAAGCCGTGTAACAGGAGTATTGTTGGGGCGGTTTTCGATCCGGCTTCACGATAAAAGATCTTGGAGCCGTCGACGATGGCATGTTGGTAGCTAGTCATAATGTGTCTCCTCAGAAGATTTGGCCGAGTGGCACCCGACCAGAACGCCGGTCTAGCAACGTTTTGGCCGCTCACACCATCAGATTGGCTAACCGATAAAACGATTCATTATAGGTGTTATAATTCTATCGGGATCGCAGAATGGACCAGGCTGGGACAATTCGCACGTCTGACTGGAAAGACGGGTTTCTCTTCGTCGGCAACCAATTGGCTCTGGACTTCGTGAACACACGGCCAGCCCAGAACGGTGAACCGATGGAGTTGCTTCCGGACTTCCCCTCGCTCTTGCGCTGGTTTCAGGCAGCCAGCCTGCTCACCTCAAGTGAAGTGGCGAATCTTCAGCAGCAGTGGGGCCAATCGATCCGGGCCCGACACGTGCTGGAAGCCATGCGCGCGTTGCGGGAAAGACTGAGGAAGGAGATCCACTCCTGGGAAGGTGGAGGCGCTGTTCATCACTCCACTGCGGATGAACTGAATAGACTGATGGCAGAGCACCCCATGCGCACCAGGCTCAAAGAAAAGGGACACTCGCCGTCGACGGAATTGTGGTTCGAGCCGCACCAGCCCGAAGACTTGTTTTCCCCCCTGGCGCACAGTGCGGCGACGTTATTCGCCAATGTTGATCGCAACCGTGTTCGCAAGTGTGATCACTGTGTACTGCACTTCCGTGACTCCAGCAAGAAAGGAACACGCCGCTGGTGCAGCATGCAACTGTGTGGAAACCGCCTCAAGGTCGCGGCCTACGCTCGTCGCCAACGCCTAAATGCTCACGCGCGATAAGACGCATGGCGTGAGGCGCCACCGCCACACTTGGGACAGGTATGAAATTCCTCGATGATTCCGCCCAGGTCCGGATCGGTTCCAGCTTCGTCCTCGCCGGCGTTGTACACGATCTTGTCGCAATGGTGGTTCATCTTGACTTTGCACTGCGAACAAATCATTTTGTCGGTATTAGCCACAGCAGTCATCCTTGTCTCCGGAGATCAGTCCAGAGATATTTGTTCACGACCCTGGCGCAGGGTCTTCGCCATCCAGATGAGTTCTTTCAAGAATTTATCGATGCGCCGGATGTAGGAATCGTCGAGAAGAGTGCCTTCCGTGGTAAACACCGTTTGCACGGTCGAGAAATTTACATCCCAGAAGATTGTGACGAGACCCAGTTCGCGCATGACGGGCAGCAGGTTCTCAATGACCCGGGCTCCGCCAAACGGTCCAGCTGATACTCCCACGATGCCAACAGCCTTATGAATGTA
>CAVQVP010000010.1:0-391824 GCA_963717205.1 uncultured Acidobacteriota bacterium
ATAGATCAGGAACCCAAGGTGCGTGCTGAAGAACATAAATAGCCCCCCAGCGAGAATGCCGAAGAAGGCAGATACGACACTGAGACACGGAACTGCCACAAGTGCGGCCAGATACTTTGGCGCCAACACGAACTCCACCGGTTCGAAGGCCATGACCTTGAGGGCGTCGATTTCTTCAGTGACCTTCATGGTGCCGATCTCGGCGGCAAATGCAGATCCCGAGCGTCCGCTGACGGCGATCGCAGTCAACAGCGGACCAAGTTCTCGTGTGAAGCCGACTGCGACCAGATCGATGACGAAGTGCAGGGCCCCGAATCGCCGCAGCTCAGATGCTCCCTGCATGGCCAGGATGAATCCGCTGCACATAGCCATCAGGGCAACCATCGGCAGCGCGTCAACCCCGATCTCCAACATTTGGTGAACAGCTGCTCGCCACCGATGTCGATTTCCAACCAGGGGCAGAGCCGCGCGCATCCCCCGCAGTGTCTGCCACCACTGAATGTTCAGGCTCCCCACATAGTCGAGTTGACTGAGAGTCTCTCTGCCGGCACTTTCGAGAAGATTGGCCATCAGCGCGCCTCGCACCCAGAGTTGTTCATCTGCGAATGTCGTCATTGAACAGGGATAGAATGCCCGTCGCCTGAAACAGGTGATGTAAACGGCCATGCAATCCCTGCAGCCTAAGCTCAGTCTCACAGTTTCGTGCGATCTTTAACGCTTCAATCAGAGTGGCAACGCCTGAACTGTCGATATGGGTGACACCCGACAAGTCAATGCTCACTGCACTCGGATGTGGCCCATGCAAAAGGGCGATAAGCTGGTCGCGTACTGCGGGAGAGGAATCGATATCAATCCGACCGTACAAAGATGCCAATGCGCCATTCTCGCCGGCGACGGTCTTCATTCCCGATTTCTCGATACTTTCGCTGTTGTTGCTCAGCACGGAATCAGTTCCCCTCCAGCACAATGTTTATGCTCGTCCGCCGTCGAGCGAATTCCGGATCGATACTCGGAATCGCAATTCGAGTGCCGGACGTGAGCGCTTCTAAGTGCGTTAAAACCGCCAGTTTGTAAATCGTCGGTGCCCCAACTCGGGCAGTCGATAAAGACAGTGACCGTATGTGGGCAGATGAGGTCAGCTCTACGGATAGTCACCTCATGACGTCGGCCGGATCATCGACTCAAACTGGCATCGAAAGGCCTAGGGTGTGTATTGATGCCAACCGATCCATTCGGCCTCGCGAGAAAGGGGCTGCGTACCGACAACACCGCAACAAGTACAAAGTCCCTCCTGCTAAACTGCCGGAGTGCGGAGCCTCGTCGTTAATGCGGACGACTTCGGATTCACATCGGGCGTAAATCGGGCCATCATAAAAGCGCACGCGGATGGCATCGTCACCTCCGCCACATTGATGGCCAACGGCCCGGCGTTTTGCGAAGTCAAGGAACTCGCGGAGCAGTTTCCGAAGCTGAGTATTGGCTGCCACGTGGTGTTGATCGATGGCGAGCCGGTTCTGCCGCCGGCAAGAGTTCCTTCATTGACGCCATCGGGGCGATTTCGTGACGACCTGAAAACATTCGCCGCTCGGGCGTTGACGGGGCAGCTTGACACGACTGAGATTGGCGCCGAGGCAACGGCGCAAATCCGGACAGTGCAGGCCGCGGGAGTGAGCGTGTCACACTTCGACACGCACAAGCACACCCATATTTTCCCGAAAGTGTTGCGCCCTCTCTTGCTGGCCGCCGCCGAGTGCGGGGTGCGAGCCGTCCGGAATCCGTTCGGCCCGCGCCTTCCTTTGCGATTGAGTGAACTTCTGAAGCGACCGAATCTCTGGACACGCTGGGCGGAGATGAGAGTTTTGGGAACCTTGGCGGGAAAATTCCGGAAGGCCGTGCAGCGGGAAGGCTTTGTCACGCCCAATGGAACCCTAGGAATTGAAGTTACTGGGACTTTGAACGAGACGTTGTTCGCGGCGATTGCAACCAGTGTTCCTGAGGGGACATGGGAGTTCGTCTGCCATCCTGGCTACAACGACTCTGATCTGCAATCGGCCAAGACACGACTGCGAGAATCACGGGAAGTCGAATTGGATGTATTGACCTCGCCGGGAGCTCGGGAGATTCTGGCACGGCAGGGGGTAGAGTTGATCTCCTATCGAGATTTAGTGGAACGGCGACCCGTCACGATTTAGCTGTCAGTTCTTAGCGTTCGACTGCACCAGATCCGACTTGTTGCCATAGAGGTTTTCGAACACTGCTGCTGTTCCGTATTGCTCTTCTGTTGGCGCTCTGACAAATTTCTTTCCGCGTGGTGTCAGCGCGTTATGGTCCCGCCAGAAGTCGCCGGTGTGAGGGAATAAAAAGACGAGGCCTCTGCGGGCACGGCTGGATTGTTCTGGTGTGGACGCCTGGGCGAGCAGGATTTTCGTTTCGCTGGGCCCTGGTGGAGCATCCCTCGTATCGATTTCAGCACTTTAGCTCGTGCCCGAGCAGTCTGCGCTTTCACCGTTCCGATGGGAACTCCCAGAACTCGAGCTGTTTCGCAGACTGAAAGATGATCCACATAACGCAGGTGAAACGTTCTCCGCAAAATCGGAGACAGTTTTGCTGCTGACTCTATTAAGCGCGCATTCGCCCAAGCCTTGTGGCACTCATCCTCGGGGTTGGGCCGATGATCCACCAAAGTGTCGGACAGCGGATACTCCTGCTCTTCTCCGATTCGCGAATCCAGCGATACATGGATATAGCGAGACCTCTTGCGCAAACGCATTCTTGAGCAATTAATAACAATAGTGGTCAGCCACGTCGAAAGTCGCGCGTCGCCTCTGAATTGGTTCAGGTGCTTGTGAGCTGCCAATAGCGCATCCTGCACCGCATCCTCGGCATCAGCTTGGTTTCCCAAGAGTCTGTATGCGTATCGATAAAGAGACGGTAAGCAATGCGACAGAACAGAGAGCATCTCCGCGGGTGGAGGCTTCGAAGCGTCTAGGGCAACGCCCTCACCGTCCTGAATTAATTTCTCCGTGTGTCGCATGCTATGTTTGCGCTCCTCTATCCCCACCAAAGAAGGTGAAGCTCATCCAACCCTGGCGCGGATGAATTTCGATGTCATCTGGATGCAGGGGTGGACTCCGGAAAAGGAACTACTAAAACCGTGTCGGAGCTTGTCGCTTTCAGCGATTGCCTTGCCTGCTGCCCTGCTGCTTCGTCGATGTCGTGCTTCAGAACGTCATGAAGCGCGCTAAGCACCTGATACTGCATCATTGCCATCTGATATCTCTGTTGCAAAAGGTATTCGGCCTGTTCACGGGTAATTTGATCTGTTTGTTGGGCCTGCACGATTACAGAGAAATCGGCCGATGTTTTGTCTGCCACTAAACTCATGCCGATTTCGTAGGATTTGAGAACGTCTTGTGGACCCAGAGGCATTTCCGGTTTGATCCTAACCAAGTCGGATAGGACAGGGTTGGACTGCATGCTTGTACCCGCCAGAATGCCCTCCGGCCGAGGTGCATCGGGCTGTATGTTCTTTTTCTTTGGCTGGGCCGCGGCAGTGTGCCACAGCGTGCCGAGAATCACGATAGTGATAAGAATCTGTCGAAACTTCATTGGTCCTCCTCGTGCCTTGCTGGACCCGTCTGCTGATTGGGTGAGCAAGCTCGTTTTGTGCTTCGATCAAAAACCAGGAGATATGTGCCGTCCGCAGTCTGAGTTGGCTGGTGAGTATCGCGCCAGCCGCTCGGACCCTAGCCATGCGGATTGCTTGATCACTTCGGCGATATTGCGGGCCAAATTGTGGGTAGCGCGCAGATTGCTGCCGAAAAAGCGAACGTTCCCCTGCACCGTGCGATCGAGCACAATTTGTCCGTCCCGTGTGATGAGTTGACTTTGCACCGTTAACTTTGTGGCGCCGCTCACAGTTGTCACCGCACGCTGCGTTTCGCTCCCAGGCGTATATTTCACAAGCATTGTCTTCAAAATCAGCAAGTCCGGAATCTCGCTAGCCTTACTGTCGCCCTCGCGGAGCACGTACTTGAATCGCTTCGTCTTATTCAACTCTTCCAAGAGGTTCTCGTAGATCGCGACTTGAAAGGAATGCGCGAGGTCCGGGTGCCCGGGATCAATCCGCTCCACTTGCACGCTCCATTGCGTGACAGAACCACTTACACCGGAGGATTTCACCGCTGCAGTTTGACCAGCCAGCCGACCCGACAATGCAACTGCAATCGTGACTGTAGCCGCCACACAGAAGATCCATGGATTCGATTTACTTGTCTTCATGCGTTACCTCCGACGTGCTTTGCCTAGTTGCCTGGTCCTCGCCCGACCCGGAAGATACGCCCCGAGCCACGAGTTCATTCCTCACGAGTTCACCTCGTCCTTTATTTACCTGGAAGATCGCACCGTGAACTCCTCCATCATCGTCAACATATTCCAAGGTCAGCGTGTCGTATTTCTTATGAGCAAAGAGACTAACGACTCGGCCACCTCCGTACGGAGCGGCTACCTTGCCTATCTTCATTGGCAATCCGCCGACCTGTTGGCTCTCCTCACCGAGAAAGAGAGCTCGGACAGAAGCGATGTTTACCTGTGCGACAGGCTTGCCGCCTTGCTGAAATCGCAACACATTGTCTTGGGTAGACAGCGTTCCTTTGCAATTGTTCTTTGTGTTTGGCAAACCCAAGACATGAGTAGCGCGAATGCTGAACGGTGCGTTCGTGTTCAATGGGGGAGCGGCGCTCTGGGCCAATGCGCCAATACCGGTGCACAACAGTAATGCCAAGAGAGTGACAAGTGCGTGTGCTCCGAAGCCGCCGCTCTTGTCGTTCCTTAAACCAAACAGACGATACATTCTTCCTCCAAGTCGACTCGAATCGCTCGGTCGACATGTAACTCCTACAAACAAATCCTCGAGCATGACTCTCCCGCGAGCAGCACGAGCCTATTTCGATTGCTTAGGTTCGTTAATGGGTCTTTGACTTTCAATCGGCACCTGAAGCGACCGGCCCAACATGTCGTTGTAGATAATTGTGTTCTTTCCGACCAGCACCAGCAGTTCGTGCCCAGTTGCGTACTTCGCGGGGAGTTCGCCCAACGGCTGCGTGTACAGAACCACGTACATGGTGTCGCCCACTTTGACGGAAACGTCATAGCTGGTGGGATCAGACGCATCGTCTCCTGCAGCCTGACGCGGCTTGACCTCATTAATGATGGCTATTTGATACTTTGATGTCGACTGGCATAGAGCCGGAAATGTGAGCAGACACAAACCGATTGCAGCTATTAGCCTCCGCATGATTCACTCCTCCTGTTTGCTCTTTCTTGGTCCGGCAATTCGGTACTAGGAAAGACCGTTCGCCGAAGAGCAGACCCGATCACTTGGGTTGGATCGCAATCCCCATGCCAATTGGCGGAAGCGTGAGGTAGAGTCTTCAACGCGGTTGACTCATCATGTGTTTGCATGGCGTCGGTCTCGCAGACTGACGGCAACTCGAACTGCCAAGTTCGCCCACATCTGGGCACATGCCTAGTACTGGGCACGGTCATCCAACTTAGTACCAGCGCCGCACTCAGGAACTGCTTTGTTTTTGGCTCTTATGCGCGATTCTGTATTGGCATTGAGCTTGCACTCTCGTAGCTGAGCGAGGCGGCAGGCAGTTAGTGGCCGAGGACGGACTCCGCAGCCAACCACTACGGGCTACTGAGAGCCGAAAACCCGCGGCACATTTCCATCTTTTGCGGCCCCTGTTCTGCCCCTCGCATCCTTTTTTAGGATCTCTGAATAGGAGGATGATTATGAGCACCTTTGACACACTGCCGGGTGAATCGAATGCGCACGTCATCTCGTCAATCATTAACCTGGTCTGTCCACAATGCGGTGGAAGAATGTCGGAATTCCAGTGTGAAGGAAGATGCCGCAGAAACTGGCTTGCTGAATGGGAATGGGCGAGTCAGGTCACCAGGAGCCCCAAGTCCCGGCGAGGCGCAGGCGTTCTAACCAAATGAACCACCCCTCTTTGTTCAGTGCGCTTGAGCCGGACTGTTGCTTCCGTTGAGTAATCTGCAGTATTCCTCTTACGCCCTGATCAAACAACTGATTCTGAATCAGTTGTTCTGCCACCGTCGTAAGCCCTGAAGATGGCGGATCAGCATTCAGAGGCCGGAATCGTCTTGCGGTAGTGTCTTAAACATGGCGAATTATCGGCTCCGGCGATTTTGTGCTTCAAGGGCGCGAACTTGAGTGCTTCTTCGTGGCCAAAACCTGTCCAACACGGATCACGAACATCCGCCCGTTCATTTGTTGAATCAAGAGTTCTGTCATGTCGACTGACCGATCAACTCCCGGATGGTCGGCAACCCTTACCTAATCGCGTTACGTCAGAGTTGCGCGTCAACCGGAAGTTACAAAGGCACTGATCCCAACCTCCGGTTTGCCCGTTATCGAGGGGACAGTCGACAAAGCGGCACCATTCCCGCCCAGCGTGAGAGAAACGCCGACTAGGTTGGCCCCGTGTTTGTCCCTCAGCCCGCTTCGGTACAATAGCCGCCGTGGCGGAAATCAAGGTTGACCACGCTCAGACACTGGCGAAGGTCCAGATCTTCTCTGGGCTCACGGAATCTGAACTCGCTTTCCTGGCGCAGCGTGCAGCGCCTCGCCGTTTTTCTCCGGGCGAAGCCGTTTTCAGCGAGGGCGAGCCGTGCGCGGGACTGTATGTCGTCGAGTCCGGACACGTCCGCATTTTCAAAAGTTCCGCCGGTGGACGTGAACAGGTTCTCAGTATCGATGGGCCAGGCAGTTCCGTCGCAGAGCTACCAGTTTTCGATGGAGGAAACTACTCGGCCTCGGTGACCGCCGTTGACGACGCTACACTTCTGTTCGTCAGTAAACAAGACTTTCAGGCACTCTGCCTGGCTCATCCTCAAGTTGCGCTGAAGGTGCTGCGCGTGGTCGGTGCTCGGCTGCGACGGCTGGTGGGAATCATCGAGGAACTCTCGTTCACAACGGTCCGGCATCGCCTGGCTTCGTTCCTCCTGCGTCTTGCCCGAACCGAAGGCAAGCGCACGCCTGACGGAGTGGAGGTTACTTTGCCAGTCAGCAACCAGGAGTTGGCGTCGCAGATTGGGACGGTTCGCGAGCTGGTTTCTCGGAATCTCTCTCGCCTCTAGGCAGAAGGGATGTTCAAGATTGACGGTCGCACCGTAACCATTTCCAATTTGAAGGCTCTGGAAGCCGAAATAGATTCCCCTGAGTAAATCTGAACGATTCGGATACGTCCGCCGCTTCGATTCTCCAATCATGAAAACTATTCATGCAAACTTCTCCTAGTGACAAAAGTCATCGGCATGGCTTCGCTACTCCGGTACCTTCGGAATATCGAGCCTGGCCATGAGAAAAGAAGCCGGGCTGCGAGGAGGATGCACTTCCCGCGGTTTGATCGAAACCTGAATGCAGGCGACGATCAGGCGCGTGGAACGCATATGGTCAAAGCAACAAACCTCATCTACCACGACAAATCTCGGCCTTCGGATCTTGTTATCCCCATTGTGCCGTAACGGCCAACCCAACGATATCTCTCAGTAGACGATTAATTTCGCACACTGTAGAAACGGTATCTCGGCGCGGAACGGACCGCATATCGGCTCTGGGAGGATGGTCGGTAAACCGTCCCTTGGGATTACTTCCCACTTGCCCGCGATCCCTGCACAATCCGCAGTCGCAGGTTCACTGCTTGCGCCCGTGAACCACTGCAGGTGCTAGTCTGACGTAGTGACCGATGAACAACCGCGACACGCAGGCGACTTGGAAGTATCACGATGGCACGAAGCACTCCTACTGGAGTATTCGTAACAATGCTCACTTCCTGGACTGGGCGAATCGGCCGCAGCCGTTCAAAATATATCCGAAGATAGAGCCGCTACCGCTGCCGCGGGACGTGCCGCAGACAGGGGTGGCCGCACTGTCCGCGATCTCAGAACCAGCCCCCTCGTCGCGGGCCGATTCGGTCCCTGACCTTCGGGATCTGGCGCGCATTCTCTATTTCTCGGCAGGGATTACCAAACAGCGCACACATCCCGGCGGAGAAATCTACTTTCGCGCCGCAGCCTGCACCGGGGCCCTCTACGAAATCGAACTGTACGTCGTGACTGGCGCTCTCGTGGGTCTGGATGCGGGTGTGTATCACTTCAATCCGGCGGATGTAGCGCTACGGCTTCTGCGGAAAGGTGATTTTCGCAGAAACCTGGCTCATGCGACGGCGATGGAACCGGCGGTAGCTCACGCCCCCGCGACCATCATCTGCACCGGAACATACTGGCGGAACGCCTGGAAGTACCAGGCGCGCACGTATCGCCATTTCGGTTGGGACAATGGCACCCTGCTGGCGAATATGCTGGCCGTTGCTGCGGCTTCGGGGCTGCCGACCGAGATCGTGCTCGGGTTCGTGGACGGCGAGGTGAACCGCCTACTTGATCTCGATACGCAGCGCGAGGTTTCGTTGTGCCTTGTACCGATCGGGCGCAAATCGGAGAGCTCGCTGCCAGCTCTGAGAGAGGCTGCGGCGCTCGGCCTGGAGACGATCCCGCTTTCGGAGCGTGAGGTCGAGTATCCCACCATGCTAGAAATGCACGATGCGTCTTCGCTTGAGTCCGAAGAGGAAGTAGCTCAGTGGCATGGCAAGCAACCGGTCTTCCCATCTTCCGCTCCGGCAGGCGAGGCAGTTCGGCTCCAGCGACTGCCGGAAGAAGAACAATCGAAGGACACGATCGAGCAGGTGATCCTACGCCGGGGCTCTACCCGAGCGTTCGATAAGACCGCATCTATTACACTGGACCAACTCTCAACCATTGTCGAGTGCGCCACGCGCGGTCTTCCCGCCGACTTCCTTGATCCCCTCGGCGCACAGCTCAACGATCTTTACCTGATCGTGCATGCGGTGCAAGGGCTCGAGCCGGGTGCTTACTTCTTCCGGCGTGAGCAGAACACTCTGGAGCTTTTGAAAGCAGGGGAATTCCGCGCCGAGGCCCACCATCTTGGACTGGAGCAGGAGCTACCAGCGGACGCTTGCGTGGACATCTTCTTTCTCGCCGATTTGAAACGCATCCTGGAAGGATACGGGAACCGCGGCTACCGGGCCGTCCAGCTGGAGGCGGGCGCAATCGGCGGGAGGATGTACCTGGCTGCGTATGCCGAGCGCCTGGGTGCAACCGGGCTAACCTTCTTCGACGATGATGTGATTAGCTTCTTTTCACCGCACGCAAGAGACAAGAGTGCCATCTTCCTGCTTGCGATTGGCAAGCCGCTGAAACGCACACCACAGTAGGGCCAACTCCCGGATTGTCGGCAAACCTTACCTTACCGGATTACGGAAGGGTAGACCGTCACTCGGGCAAAAACGAGGTTCTCCACTTTAACGTGCCGCAGCGCGGCTCAGTTCTGACCTACTGGTCCCAGGTATTGATCGAGCCAGTTCGTGGATTCTTTAATCAGCTCGTTGCGGGGAATGTTGTGGCTGGTGTCGTAGATCAGATGCTTCTTCTGGTCCTTTTTTGATCCCAGCATCTGGTAGAAGGGCTCCTGGGTCGAGTCCACGGGAAAGAAGAAGTCGTAGCGACCATTCAGCATCAGGACCGGCTGCTTCACGCGGGAGATGAAGTTGATGACGTCGACTTCGGGAAGCGAGTGTTGGAAGTCGAGGCCGCCCAGCGCAAGCACGCAGGCTTTGATGCGGGGCTCAACCGCGGGGACTATAGCGCCCATTTCCGCTCCCCAGCTATAGCCATAGTAGGCGATCTTGTTGTGATCGAGGTCGGGACGTGTTTGGACGTAGTCGATGGCTCGTGAGGCGTCCTTCACCCACATCACAACGTGATCGCGCCAAGTGTTGCTGGTGTTGGCAACATCGGTTTCCATGCCGTCGCCGCGTTCGTAGGTGCTCTTGTACACCGGATAGATGACGGCACGTCCGCTGCGAACAAGTCCATCGAGGGCCGACGTTGGGTAAATCGCGAATTTGCGCAGCAACAAGGCGTTCGAACCGGGGAAAAAAACTACAGTCTGAAACGGCGGTTTGCCTTTTCTAGGAAGTAAGAGATAGGAGATAGCGCGCTCATTTCCGTACGCTGCCGTGTAGGTAACCTTTTCAATCGTCGAGTCATCACTGTCGGGAAGTTTCTCGACGCTGGCATCGAGCGGAAGTTGGTCATACGCGTAAAGGCTGCGATAGGCGTAGAAAAGCTGATCCGAAACCGGCTTCTCCTTGGACAAGTCGCGGCGGGGAGAAGGCATAGCGGCGGTCGCGATAGCGGGAATCGAATCTGGCTCGATGTACTTAACGCAACGCAGGCCAATATTGGGAGCGCGAAAAAATGCCGACTGCGCATCGGGATCGATGAACATGTAGTTGGGCTCATCCCATGCGCCACCCAAAACGTAGCGCTTACCCGGATCAGCCTCGTTCCAGACCCACTCCTTTACGTTGCCAGCCATGTCGTAATTACCCCATGGACTCATATTGGGTTTGCTTCCGACGGGAAGGATGCCGGTGCTGCCGAAGTTGCTCGCGGGCACAATAAAGGAAGCAGAGAAGGGCCCCGCGGCGCGGTTCCAGTGATAGACAGTAGGCAGGCTCTTGCCGGCGAATTGGGCAAAGGCAGCGGCTTCGTACCAGCTGATGCCGGTGACGGGAAAATCGTCCTGGCCCTTTGGAAATTCTCCTTGCACCCAGTCTTTGGGTCCCGGGCGTCCAGTAGCGTCGCGGAAGAGCGCCATGGCCTCGTCGAACGAGAGCTGCTTGCCGTCGCGAACAAAGTTAATTTTCCAGTAATCGCGCTTCTGGTATCCACCCTGGTCGACGAACGCCTTGAACTGCTTGTTGGTAACTTCGTACTGATCGATCCAATAATCTTTGAGCGGCAACTCCGGCATACCTTCGTAGCCGGGAATGAAGAGCGTTTTGAAATACTTTGCCGGTTCTACGCGCACCATGCCGGGGGGAATCTTGCCGCCCTCGTCGAGGGTTACGCCGCTTTCCACCGGTTCTCCGGGTGGTACCGAGTATCGCGGAATCAGCGCGAGCGTCGTGCGGTATACCGGACCAAATCCGGGCTTCTCAAACTTCCACAGTAGTGTGCCGCGCGGTACCCGTACATTTTTGAACGGGGTTTTCCCGACGAATTCCCACGGCGCGTTGGGTTCGAGGTAGCTTTTGCAATACACGTCCGCTCCGGGAGGCTTGGTCTCAAGCGAGAGCTGGTAAGAAATGGACGGCCAGAGCTTGGCCAGCGCCGGATCATCGGGGATCGATTTCTCGGCTTTGAGGGCAAGCGCGTAGGCCGCCGGGAGACTCCCTTGATCCGCGAGCTGCGTGATCTGCGGGAGGGCCACCTCGCGTGCCCAGCGTGCATCCCGCGAATGCTTCACCAGCAAGAAGACGCCGGCGGCGGCCAGCAGGGCGATCAACAGAATTGGAACCAAAACACGGGCACGCCGTACTTCATGTGCAATGCGCGCAGGAGTCAGAGCCGCGCCCGATTCCGGAAACAGCAACTCGCGCGATGCCTTTAGTTCCGAGGCAAGTTCTACGCCTGAAGGATAACGCTCGACGGGATCCTTCTTGAGGCAACGGGCAACGATACTCCGGATTTCAGATGGAATGTCGCGGCGGATGGCGCTCAGCGGACGAGGGTCATCCCGCATAACCGCAGCGAGAAGCTCAGCACTCGAATGGCCTTCGAAGGCTCGCTTGCCAGTGAGCATCTCGTACAGGACAGACCCGAAGGAAAAGACATCGCTGCGGGCATCGGTGGGTTTGCCTTCCGCCTGTTCCGGCGACATATACGCGGCGGTACCGACGATCATGCCGGGAATGGTGGCAACAGTTGCTGCCTCACCAGCGGCGGAAGGGGCAACAACCAGCTTCGCCAGGCCGAAATCCAGCACTTTGACCAGGCCAGACTCATCGACCATGATGTTCGAAGGTTTAAGGTCCCGGTGAATGATACCGGCGCGGTGAGCATGTGCGAGGGCGTCAGCAATTTGGATTGCATATTTGACAGCTACGTTGGCAGGAAGACCGCCGGCATGAATGCACTTGTCGAAAGTCTGACCGGCGACGAACTCCATGACCATGAAGTCGACGCCATTCTGCGAACCAATGTCGTGGACAACGCAGATATTGGGGTGCTGTAGCACGCAGATAGCTTGCGCTTCCTGAGCGAAGCGGGCGCGGAGGTCAGGGTCAGCGTTCAGATGAGCCGGAAGAATCTTGATAGCAACGGTGCGATGGAGGCGAGTGTCGAGGGCGCGATAGACCTCACCCATTCCACCCGCTCCCAACAGTGACTGCACTTCGTAAGGCCCGAGTCTTGTGCCAGAGGCGATCATCCGTGCGAGCCATTATATTGGATTGCCAGACTGTGAAATGACTGTAACGATTCATTCACCCGCGATTTTGCCCGAGTCACCGACGAACAGTAACAGTATCTGACATGATAAGGACGGTTTCTTGTTACCTCGGCTATTGCAGCTTCGCGTACTCCGCCTTGGCTTGGTTCAGGATAAGGATGTCCGAATCAGCATCCTTCCAGAGGGCAAGGAAATCCTGGTAAGCGGTACGCGAACCGGCCTTGTCGTGGGAGAGAGCACGGGCCCGCGCCAGACCGAGGTGAGATAGCGCACTCAAGGGAAAGTTCACGATCACGCCGGGATGGTCGAGGATCTTTTGAAACTCGGCGGCAGCCAGTTCGCCATTTCGTGCACGCAGGTACGCTTCGCCGCGCAGGTAAACCGGATACATCGTCCCAGCAGAAAACGGCGGCGGATCGGCCAATTCATACGGGATGGAGGCGTGCAGAATCGCAATCGCCTGGGCTGAATCGTGCCGCTGCAAAGCAATGGCTCCGCGCACCGTGGGAAGCCAATAATTCTGCATGAGTGTATCCAGCGGGAACTCTTGATTGAGCGCATGCACAAGTTTCTCAGCCGCTGTGACATCGCCACCGCGGGCCAAGGCCAACGCAGCTTCTACCTTCACGTCTCGTCCGGGAGCGAGGGCCAGAGCTTCGCCTGCCTGCTTGCGGCCATCGGCGGCGTTGCCGAACTCAACCTCTCTCAATGCCTCATTCCCTTGCCAAAACGCGGCCGTCTCTTTAGAGTCATTCCGCTTGGCTGACTCTTCCGCCTGCGCCGAAAGCTGCCGCGCCTTCTCGAGGCGGCCGTAGTCGGCCTGCGTGTCAGACTCCGCCGACAACAAGATGTCCTCAGTGCCCGGCTTGCCTATCGCCCACGCGAACTGCTGCTGCATGCCAGGCACATCTTTGCGCAAGAAGTCGAGGTAATAAATGGATTGCCGCAGGTAGGGGCCGTCCAGCTTTTGCGCCAAGGCTTCGTCGAAAGCGGACTTCGCCTCGTCCAGACGATTCATGGAAAAATAAGCCACTCCAAGATTGTTCCATTGGATTCCGTTGGACGCGCCCGACCGGCTGAACCAGCTCCTCATTGAGTGGCTGGGCTGAAGCGGCCTTTTGAACCACCCTAAGAGCGGACTTCGCTCTGTGCGGTTGACGTAGTATCCGCGATTTCACTGAGGTGCAGCTCTGACTTCTGGCGCTTCGTCAGCGTAAGAGAGCTTCGCCCACGGCACATTTTCGTAAAGGATGACTGGTCCAGTAATCGTTGTCAGTACAGCCGTCCTTCTGCTGTCATCCACGTGAACCACAATGAGCCTGTGATCGCTATCTTCAAAAAGAACAGGGTCATTCACCCTCGGAGCGTAACCATTGGGTTTTGTCATTACACAGCTCGCTTTCTTGAGCCGGAAGGTGCGGCGAATGAGCGAAAGGGGGACGCAGCGATGCCTAAGAGCAGTCCGGCCACCCAACCAATAGCAATAGAAAGGCTACTTATCATGGTCGCGCTTATAAGCACAACGACAACCGTCTCAATGGCGTCTGATACACTTGTCCAACTGAGAGCGTGGCTGGTGACCATCATGTAGGTTCCATAGAAAAACCCGGCAACACCACCGAGTAATGCACCGATGCGCGCCGACTTCATTACCCACTCACCGTCAATGATCATGGTCGTCTCTCCTCTTTGTTTGCGCTTCCAGTTACCCTAATTTCAGAGCGGCCGCGATCAACAGACTCAGAAGAGTCAGAGTTGCGATAGTAGCCGCAACAACGCTGAGAAAATAATTACGTGTGGAATTGCCCGTCATAGCAGACCTCCTTCACGGACGGAAGCAGGGGCCGACGTTCCTCTCGCCTCAGGGGGTGTGCTGCACCGTAGTAGGACCTGCTCTTCGGTGAGGCGGGATGTTTTGATATTTCACACGAATGAGCCGTCCTGTCAGTGACAGGAATCACATCTTGATTTGCGTTGATCGCCAAGAGCAACTGATCGATCAGCATGGAACAGGCTCGGATGGAAACTCCGACTGCAGGGTGGCGATCAGATCCGTGAATTCCGGCTGACTCCGCAAGTTGTTGAGACTCCTGTCGTGCAAAAGAAATGGCCAGCAAGGAAAGCCGGTTTCAACGGCACGCTCCAGCCAGTGCATAGCGGATTGCTTATCATCCAGGACCGCGCAGATGCAGGCGATCTGATAATGCGTGTGATGTGAATGCCCAAAGGAAAGTGGCGAGGCACAGGCCTTGGTTACGGCCTGCCTGGCCAAATCACTTTGACCCAGGTGTGCCTGCACCAATCCCAGTAAAGAAACCAGCATAGGCTCGTCCGGATAGGCAGTGACGGCGTCCGCCGCGAATTTGGCAGCCTCTTCGAACTCGCCCATCAGGAGAGGAAGCTGTGGCCGCAACCAGAGACAGATCCTGTTTCCGGGGTCCGACTGATGAAATGCTTCCATTGCTTCGGCGGCTTCTTCATAGCGTCCGCCCCAGATATAGGCCTGCGTGATGTTGTGATGGCCCGGATTCGCTGGATTGATGCGGTACGCCGCTCTGTAGGCTTCGAGCGCCGGCCGTATCTGCCCAATGTGGGCCAGAATCGTCCCCAGCCGATTGTGAGCGTGGTCCAGGTTGGGCTGCATGGAGACGGCCTTCCTCAGGTCAGCGATTGCCTCCTGGTGACGAAAATTTCTGTGCGGCG
This sequence comes from uncultured Acidobacteriota bacterium, assembly GCA_963717205.1. Lineage (GTDB taxonomy): Bacteria > Acidobacteriota > Terriglobia > Terriglobales > Acidobacteriaceae > Sulfotelmatobacter. Next base: position 15,107 of record CAVQVP010000010.1, read on the forward strand.
TCCACAGGATAAAAGCGCGCGCCATGATGGCTTCGGGCAGATTAGGATCCAATTGCAACGCGCGCTCGCAATGTTTCTCCGCCAGTTGCAGCGATCTATAGCGCCCCTCATAGTAAAAGTATCGCGCTGCGCAGGTGTGTGCCAGCATGGCATGCGCGAGAGAGAAATTCGGATCACGCTGCACGGCGTCAGTAAATGAGCGTATCGCCTGCTCCAGACCTTCCAAAGTCGAGCTGTAACTTGCATTCAAACCCCGCAGGTACTCGATATAGGCCTGGGGATCATTGCTGTAGCGATCACGGGACTTTCTGACGGAGTGAAACCGGTGGCGGAGGGATTCCGCGACCTGCTTTCCGATCTCATCCTGGACCTCGAATACGTCGCTCAGGTTGAAATCGTGTTTTTCTGAGAGCACGATTTGCCGCAACTGAGTGTCGACTAACTGGATGGAAACGCGCCAATGGACGCCGATTCTCTGAATGTTGCCCTGGAGAACATATCGAACGCGGAGTTCGCGGCCGATCTGCAGCGCGTCGGTGCCGGCTGCATATTTCAGAATGGCCGCCGTCGGGCGTACTCGCAAACCATCGAGTTGCCCGAGTGTGGTAATAAGCGCGTCGGCAAATCCCAGCGAAAGCGACTCCTTTTCCTCCATTGCAGTCAGGAAGACAAAAGGAGGCACAGCAATCGCTTTTTCTTCCTGGATCGCTTCTGGCGTGGCCGACCGGGCGCACATGCCGCGTAGGTCGGACAGCAAGTTGTCCGCAGAAGCGTATCGGTCTGCCGCGTTCTTCTGCAAAGCCTTCCACAGGATGCCTTGGAGCTCCTCCCGGTTCTGGATAAACGACGGGAGGTCGGGCGGATCGTCGTGAACAACGGCATGAATCAGTTCGACGACAGCCTCACGGCGCCAGGGGTGACGCCCTGCCAACATCTCAAAGAGAACGATGCCGAAGGAAAACAGGTCGGAGCGCTGATCCACGTCCTGTCCCAGCGCTTGCTCCGGTGACATATAGGCAGCGGTCCCAACGATGCCGGTGGCGGTTTTTGACAGAGTCGGAAGATCCTTCGGATCGGGTTCTCGCAGTTTCGCTAAGCCAAAGTCCATCAGCTTGGCGCCGGCTTTGGTCAGCATGATGTTACCCGGTTTCAGGTCACGATGGATGAACCCAAGCCGGTGCGCCTCGCGCAGCGCGTCGGCGATTTCAATCGCCGTTTGCAAGGCTTGATCGATCGGCAGCGGGCCGCGAGCCAACCGCTCCGCCAGTGATTCTCCTTCCAGGTACTCCATCACCAGGTAGTGCGTGCCGTCCTGCGAGCCAACATCGAAGAGCGTGCAAATGTGTGGATGCTGGAGTGCGGAAACCGTACGGGCTTCAAGCAAAAGCCGGCGCTGCCGATCCGGATCGTGGGACAAATGCGCCGGCAGTACCTTGATGGCAACACTGCGCCCAAGCCGGGTGTCTACCGCTCGATAAACTTCCCCCATTCCACCGGCGCCAAGTGGCGATGCAATCGCGTAGGGCCCCAGCGTCGATCCCGTGGGAACCGGCATATCGCCTCCGCAAGCTTGCAAGATTATAGCTTTTCTTTTCCCTTTGTAAGCCGCCGGTCGCAGGTCTCCCCACACAGCTCCGGGAAGGTTCCTAATACTTGTCCGTTTGTTGGCGTATTGCAACTCCGCTCTTAATCTGCAGGATGGAGTTCAGTCCCTATGGCAAGCGATGCGAGGGTCTGGAGGTCCGGCACTTTCAGGTCGGGCTTACCTTCGGTGGGGCGAGTGGCGCCGAAACCCCTGCGATGCACGAGCACTGCCGCCATGCCCAAGGACTTCGCCGGCAGCACGTCGTGATAGACGCTTTGGCCGACATGGAGCACGCGCTCGGGAGACATCCCGAGACGCTGTAGCGCGATGCGAAACGGAGCTTCCGCAGGCTTGTAGGCTTTTGCCTGTTCCGCGGTGATCACCTCGTCAAACTCGATCTTCAGGTGCCGCGCGGTGCCCGCGAAAAGATCGTCGTCGGTGTTGGAGATGATAGCCAGCTTGTACTTCGCCTTCAGCTTCTCGAGCGCGCCGCTCGTGTCGGGAAACGGCAGCCAGTTCTTGACCGATTCCGGTAGAGACTCCGCTTCCGCATCAGACGCCTGAAATCCCAGAGTTTCTCCGAACCCGCGCACCACAGTGGCCAGCACCTGGCGATAGCAGCGATACGGATTCTGCGCCTTGGGTTCCAACTCACCATAGATGTGCAGGGTCTGAGCGTCGCTGAGTTCCCGCCCATGTGAGCGCAGTATGGGTCGCAATGCGCCGAGTAGGCCGGTTTCCCAATCGATCAATGTGCCGTAGCAGTCAAAGGTGAGTGCCCCGAATCGATCGAAATCCATGGATTCGAGATTCGATCCCGCACGAAAAGTCGTACTAGCTGAGCTTTGCCCCATTGGGTACCTTCCTCTCAGGATGTAATAAAACCACCTCGCCGCTCGGCAGGTAAAAGCCAGCCGTCAGCACTTCCGAAAAGAATGTCGCCACCTGTTTGGGAGGAAAATTGACCACGCCTACGATCTGCTTCCCGAGCAGATATTCCTTGCTGTACAAGTGCTTGATCTGTGCACTCGAGCGTTTTACTCCCAGTTCGCCAAAGTCAATCTTCAATTTGTAAGCTGGCTTGTGGGCCTCAGGAAATTCCTCCACCTCGACAATGGTCCCAGCGCGCAGTTCCACTCTTTCGAACTCCTTCCAGGTAATTTGTTCCATAGAGTCTCTCCTGAATGGCGCCTTTAGCATTGTCTCGGCGCTGCGGGCGCGCGCTGTCATATCGCCGTGAGCGCCGACACGGGAACCAACTGGTATGATGAGCTTCGGTAAAAGCCAGATGGTTTTTTTCTGGAATTGAATCTGAGGTCAACCAAGGGTAGTCATCTTTTTTCGGCTTAAGGGGGACGCATTGACTGACTCGAGCCATAACGCTTTCAATCGTCGCGAGTTCATCCACGGCGCGCTTGCTGGAGCTGCCTTCGCCGCATTGCCAATCTCTGCTTTCTCTACAGATGACCCCAGCGTCCAGTCGGTGCTGAGCCAGATACCGAAGATGCATGATGAGAATGTGAAGCGGCTGCAGGACTGGATCGCTTTGCCCTCGATCGCGGCCGAGAACCGCAACTATCCGCAGGGCCCTGACTATATGGCGCAACTCGCTCGCGAGGCAGGATTCGCGAACGTTGAAATTGTGCCGACATCGGGCAAGCCTGGGGTCTTCGGCATTCTCGATGCTGGTGCGGCAACCACCGTCGGCATCTATTTTATGTACGACGTGAAACAGTTCGACCCGTCGGAGTGGTCTTCGCCACCGCTCGAAGGCCGGATCGTGGACAAGGAAGGGTTGGGCAGGATCTGCGTCGGCCGGGGCGCTGTAAACCAGAAAGGTCCCGAAACGGCCTTCCTCGGCGCCCTTCATGCCTTCAAGGCTGCGGGAACAAAGCTGCCTGTAAATCTCGTGCTTGTCTGTGAAGGTGAAGAAGAGATTGGTTCGACCCACTTTCCGGAGGTTGTGCACCAACCCAAGGTCACCGCCGCATTGAAGAAGTGCATGGGTGTGTTCATCCCAGAAGCGGGCCAGGACCTGGATGGAGGCATACAGATCTCATTAGGCGCAAAGGGGGTGGTTGAGCTCGAACTGGTTTCCAGTGGAGAGCGATGGGGACGAGGGCCCAAACACGATGTTCACTCCAGCCTTGAGGCACAGGTGGACAGCCCCGCGTGGCACCTGGTGCAAGCGCTCAACACGCTCATCGAGTCCGATGGGCACACGCCTGCTGTGGCGGGCTTTTTTGACAAGGCCAAGCCGCTCAGTCCCGCACAAATGAAGATGATTCAGGATGCCGCCGGTCGCCGCAGCGAAGCCACCGTTAAAAAGCAGCTAGGCGTTGAGCATTGGGTGCACGACACAAACTGGCTGGACTCGCTCGTACTGCTCGAATCCAAGCCCACAATCAACATCGAGGGCTTGGTCGGTGGATACACGGGTCCCGGCGGCAAGACCATTCTGCCGCATCGCGCCGTCGCGAAGATTGACATGCGACTGGTACCTGACATGACGGCTGCGGGTACACTGGCGCTTCTGAAGGATCATCTTGCCAAACACGGCTTTGGCGACATCGAGGTCAATATGAGTGGTGGCTACGATCCGACACAGACCTCGCAGGATTCGAAGCTCATCCAGGCGCAAATTGCCACTTACCGTAAGCTGGGCCTGGATCCCGTGCTGTGGCCTCGATCCGCTGGGTCCTGGCCGGGATACATCTTCACTTCCGAACCTCTCAATCTTCCTGCCGGACATTTCGGAGTGGGGCACGGGACCGGGGCACACGCTCCGAATGAGTACTATCTGATCGATTCCACCAACCCAAAGGTTGCGGGGATTGATGGGGCTGTGCGCTCCTTCGTTGAATATCTCTACGCTTTGGCATAAAGAAAGCCAGATGATAATTATCAATCCTTATTGTTGATCCCTAGCCAAGGCAAAGCCGGCTCTCAAAGGTCGAATCAAGGCTGAACGCCTGCATAAAGAGGAATCGCGCTGCGGGCGGCGTTCTTGTAAACCACGCCGCCCTTCATTACAAACACAACGCGCCGAACGGCGGTAATGTCTTTCAACGGGTCTCCATCGAGCGCAATGATGTCCGCTTGAAAGCCGGGGGCGATCGAGCCAATTTGATCGCCCAAGCCGAGAGCTTCAGCGCCCAGCGAGTTGGCAGAGACCATCGCTGCCATCGGGTCCACGCCGCAGTCACGCACGCGATCGATGAACTCCTCGGCATTGCGCCCGTGAGCGCCGGCCACGGCGTCCGTTCCAAAAACGACTTTCAGTCCCGGAGTTTTGGCTGCGTGTTGCACGATCTCGTGGTCCATCGGCAGGATCTTCTCCATCGCAGCAAATCCCTCGGCGGTGTAGCCCTGTGTGCCGATATACCTTTCCCTGTTCTGCACGTAGTTCTCAATCACCAGCCCGCATTGCGGATCGAAATACGTTCCCTTCTCTGCCATCAATTTCAAGTCGCCGTCTGGGGCCAGCGTACCGTGCTCAACCTCAGTGCATCCCGCGAGAGTCGCGGCGCGGACTGCTTCTTTGTAGGCGTGCACGAGCACGCGCAGTCCCTGCTTCTTTGCTTCATCACAAGCCGCGTTCAATTGCTCCTGCGAAAGAGTCATTCCTCCGCCCTGGCGAATGGACTTCGACGCAAAGATTTTGATCAGGTCCGCGCCGGCTTGCTTTTGTTTCCTCACGTAAGCGCGGATTTCATCGGGCGTGCCCGTCGCCTCGCCTCGCCCTTCGAGCGGTGCGTTGGCCGTCAGGATACGCGGGCCGGGAAGTATTCCTTTCGCGATAGCATCGCGCAGGGGAATGTCGTTGGGCGCACCCACACTTTGCACGGTCGTGAAGCCTGCCATCAGCGTTACCCACGCATTCGACGCAGCTTGATAGGCATCCTCTTGGGTTGTCCCTTCCGTGCCTGCGTTTTTTCCGTCTTTGCCGAAGATCCATGTAATGTGCACGTGCGCGTCAATCCAGCCGGGCAACACCGTCAGGCCACGCAGGTCATAGTCCAACGGCCCCTCGACCTTGGGACCTATCGCAGCAATCTTTGAGCCCTCGATCACGATCCGAACGTCATGGAGTATGTGACCCTTGCCATCGATTACCACGCTCGCGGCAATTACTATGGGTTGCCCCGAGGCAACGGTCTGTGCAGGAGTTCGAGGCGCCAGGACGCAGACGCCGACTATGCTGAGGATGCATGAAATAGCCTTTGTCGGTCGCATGACCGCTCCTTCTTCGGCTCGATCTGAAATACGAACCAAATTCTGTAGCTCTTGAACCAGAATTCCGATTCGGAGCTCTGGCTTGTGCATTGTAGACGTCTAGTTCACAGCCTGTCCCGCCGGGAAAAATTATCCCCGCCATTTCGGAATAAATTCAACCGCTGGCCGTGAGACTCCTTCTGCTGTCTTAGCTCTGTCATCGTCGATCCGTCTGCCTAAACGGAGTTGTTGAGTACCACAGCGGCTGATACGCTGGAAACGGCAATTGACAACTTTTATACTTTGCCACTGCCATGCAGCCCCTGCCGGGGAAGAAGAGGAGCCATGCTTTCAACCAACGTCCGCCGCTGGTTTGGAGTGTTCGTAGCTATGATTATGCTCACAACAACCATGTTTGCGAAGACTCGCGTTTCCAGGCAATCATTTGGGAGCACCCCGGGAGGAACAGCTGTAGATCTTTATTCGCTGAAGGATGGCAAGGTCGAGGCCAGTATTATTACTTACGGAGGAATTCTTGTTTCGCTCCGCACGCCGGATCGCAATGGCAAACTTGACGATGTGGTGCTGGGTTGCGACTCGGTCGAGAAGTACATCGCGCAGACGGCGCACTTCGGAGGCATTATTGGCCGCTACGCAAATCGCATCGCGCACGGCACTTTTCAGCTCGACGGCCACACGTATTCCATCCCCAAGAATGATGGCGACAATGCTCTTCACGGCGGAACGCGAGGGTTCGACAAAGTGGTTTGGGCGGCCAAACCGATTTCGGATGGCGTCGAGCTCTCTTACGTGAGCAAAGATGGTGATCAGGGTTTTCCCGGCACCCTCACAACTGTCGTGCGGTATACCCTGAGTGGCGGCGCTTTGCGAATTGAGTATTCGGCGACCACCGATAAAGATACGGTTCTCAACCTGACCAACCATTCCTATTTCAACCTAGCAGGCCAAGGGAACGGAGACATTCTGCGGCATGTAGTGAAGATCGATGCTTCGCGCATCACACCGGTGGATGCGAATCTTATTCCTACCGGAGAGCTGAAGCCGGTCGAAGGCACGCCGTTCGACTTTCGCACGCCTCATGCGATCGGGGAGCGGATCGAAGCAGACGATCCTCAATTGCGACTCGGCCACGGCTACGACCACAACTTTGTGCTGGATCATGCGCCGGGGCAGTTGGCGGAGGCGGCTGAAGTGTACGAGCCGACTACAGGGCGAATTCTGCGCGTGACGACCACCGAGCCCGGGGTTCAGCTCTATACGGGAAACTTCCTCGACGGATCGATCACAGGAAAAGACGGACGCGTTTACAAACGACGGTATGCTCTTTGCCTGGAGACGCAACACTTTCCTGACTCGCCGAACCATCCCAGCTTTCCCTCGACTGAGCTGAAACCAGGCGAGAAGTTCCACAGTGTGACGGTTTATGAGTTCAGCGCGGGCACGCGATAACGCAAGGCGGAGAGGAAAAACCTTAGTGGCCGACTCTAGGCCAGGGCCGGTGCCTGCAGCTCGGAGACGACGGCTTCCAGATGGGCCAGCGTTTCCGTGACTGAGAGAGAGTACATTTCGCGACCCAATCCCTCGCCAGACTCCATTGCGGATTTCAAATAGTGCCCGGCAATCTCAACCGCTAGCGAGTCCGTGATGAGTTTGCCGGTGCGTTTCTTGTACTCTACCCAAGCCGGATGCGGCAGGGCTACCCAGACCGTTCGTCCATCCACCAGAAACTTGATGTCGACGGCATCGGCGTGCCGCGTGGCAATCGCGACGATTAGCGCTTGATAGACGCAGTGCACTGGCTTCTTGGTCCAGCGGTCGATGGCGGTGAAATCCTCAAACATGGCTAGGAAAACTATAGCGGACGTCTGCGGTGCGAGCAAATCGACGAATACGCCTAAGGGGCTTCGATCAGTTCCATCTTGCCGTCACGGGTGCGGTGCAGGATCATCACTTTGCCTTTGGGATCGCGGAAGACGAAGACGTCTCGGTCGCGGAAGTGCGCTTCTTTGATGGCCTCTTCGAGCGTCATGGGGCGCATCGAGACCGCTTCACTCGATCGAACCAAGTGCACTTCGGTAGTCTTGGCTACGGCGGGATAGCGGTGCACGGCGACGGGCACGGCCGTTTTTTCGGTCAATCCAACTTTTGTCTGGACGTCTTCGGGCAGCGGCTGCTGGGAGTGGCCATTCCACTTCTTCACTTCTTCGCTTTTGCGCGCCGAGCGTTTCTTCGACTGCCATTTAGTTTTGTATTTCACTGCCTGCTTTTCGAGGTGATCGATTGCCTGGTTGATGGCGATGGTCATGTCCTTGGCTTGCGCCAAACCGACGAGCGGGCCGTTGCGCGGACTGATGGTGATTTCAGCTTTGTGACGATGTTTCTCGACGGTGAGGATCACCTTGGTTTCGAATCTGTCGCCCAAGATTTTGCGGATTTTTGCGAGGCCAGTTTCTACTTCTTTGCGGATGGCGGGAGTTACTTCGTAGTGCCTGCCGGTATATTCCACGTTCATGAGCGCCCCTCCTTAGGTTCTTGCTCGAGATAAATTGGGCACTGCAATTCAAGTTAGGAGTTCCAAGTCAGAATGCAAAAGTAAAATCAAGGTCAAAATCTTTGACCACTGGGATCACAGAGGTTCACAGAGCAAAGCCAACCGACTCCCACGTCTTCGCGCGTTCTTACTTCTGCATTTTGATTTCTTACTTCTGACTTTCGCATTATTCCTTCACTCTGCGTTGATGGGTGCTGGGGATGCGCATGTCTTCACGGTACTTGGCCACAGTTCGGCGCGTGACCTGAATCCCTTGCGATTGCAGGATGCGGGTTAACTGCTCGTCGGTCAAGGGACGATTGGGGTCTTCTTCTTCGATCAATTTCTTGACGCGGCGTTTCAGGATCAGCAGTGACGTGTTGCCACCTTCGGGGCCTTGCACACTCTCGCTGAAGAAATATCGCAACTCGAATACGCCCTGCGGCGTGTGAGCATATTTGCTGGCCACGGCGCGGCTCACGGTGGATGGATGCACGCCGATTTCTTCGGCGACCTCCTTGATCATCATGGGCTTGAGGTAGTCGATGCCCTTTTCCAGAAAGTCATACTGCCTCGCCACGATGCAGTAGCAGACCTTAGTGATGGTTTGTTTGCGCTGCTCGATGTTCTTGATGAGCTGGATGGCGCTCTTGTAGCGCTCTTTCACGTAGTCACGCGTATTCTTGTCGTTGGTCTCGCGAGTAAGCAGGCGCTTGTAAGCCGGATTGAGGCGGAGCTGCGGCAGGTCATCGTCATTCATCAGAACCAGCCACTCGTCGCCATGCTTGATGAAAGCCACGTCGGGCTCGATCAGACGCGCCTGGACCTTGTTGTACTGCAGGCCGGGGCGCGGATCGAGGGTGCGGATGTAGTCGATTGCCTGCTGCACGGCATCGGCGGGACGCCCGATAGCTTTTGCAATTTCCTTGTGCTGTTTACCTTGGACCGCGCGCAGGTGTTGGTCGACGATGGCGATGGCATCCTGCAGGACCTGCGCAGTGCCGTTCCCGTTTTTCTCGCCGTTCTTGTGCTGCGCGAGCTGTTGCTGGTGATGGCGCAATTGGCGGAGGAGGCATTCGCGCAGTTCGCGACAGCCAACACCGGGAGGGTCGAGCTGGCGAACCACCTCGAGCGCTTCGTGAAGATCCGTAAGGGTGAAGCTGGCTTTGTAGACAGCGCGCTGAGGGGTGGATGCGGCCTCGGGCGCGGGCGGGATTGCCGGCGCGGAATCTCCGTTGCGTGAGGCGAAACTTGCTTCTGCGAGAGCAGCTTCGGGCAGACTATCCAAGCCCCGGGATGAATCTTCCTCTACGCCGTGAGAATCGGAAAGCTGCGACGGATTCAATTCCTCACCGATCAGGTCGGCCGAATCGTTGGGCGCAACGTCTGCGGCGACCGGATCGCGCGATGGCTGCTCTTCGCCCAACCCCAAGGCAACAGCCTCGCTAACAATATTTCTTGCGGCGGCCGCGTCGGCTTCGGGAGGCGCGGGTGCTGCTACTCCCAACATCTCATCATCGCTGGCGATCAAGTAGCCATCTTCGTTCAGATTGCCGATGATCTGCTCGGCGGCGTCGCGGACTTCTGGCCGCAGGCTCAAGGCCCCCAACTGCCAGGCTAAGTGATCAGTCAGCGTGGTCGGCTTGGAGAGGAAGTTTTCAAACGACGGGCGCTCGATCTCCTCCATCTCGCCGCGAGTGCGGTATCCGGGATCGAGATAATCCTGGAAAAAGGATCCGAAGTCGATTTCTTCGAATGGATCTTTCTTCTCGGCGGTGATCGGAGTTTCTTCTGTGGAAGTCTTAGCGGGGCGATCGCGGTCTTCTTCTTTGCGGCCGACCTCATCGATCAACGGAACAGATTCTTCGAGCTCTTCGAGAACCGGATTCTCAACCATCTCGGAGTTGATCATGTCCTTGAGCTCAAGCTTGTTGAGCGCGAGGACAGAAACCATCTGCACCAGGCCCGGAGTAAGGATCTGGCGCTGCGACAGCTTGACGCTCAGTTTGTGCTGCAGTAGGACCATAAAAGTCAGTGGTCAGTGGTCAGTGGCTGGTGGTCAGTACTGAGCACTGATCCCTGGCTACTGGCCACTGCCTTTTCACACCAGCGAGAAGCTTTCTCCCAGATACACGCGGCGAACTTCCGGATCGCTGGCGAGCTGCTCGGGCTGGCCCTGGCGGAAGATTCTGCCGTCGTCGATGATGTAAGCGCGATCCGTCACAGATAACGTCTCGCGCACGTTGTGATCGGTGATCAATACTCCGATGCCGCCAGCCCGCAAACCGCTGATAATTTTTTGCAAGTCGAGAACGGCAATGGGATCGATCCCGGAGAACGGTTCGTCGAGCAATATGAAAGTTGGATTGATACACAGGCAGCGGGCGATCTCCACGCGCCGGCGCTCGCCCCCGGAAAGGGCATAACCCCGATTCTGTCGAATGTGCTCCAATCCCAGTTCATCGATAAACTTCTCCATCTTCTCGCGGCGCTCGTGCCAGGACATAGGTTGCGCCTCTAGCACCGCGAGGATGTTCTCTTCAACTGTGAGTTTGCGAAAAACCGACGCTTCTTGCGGGAGATAACTAATGCCAAACTGGCGCGCCCGCAAGTACATGGGGACGTCAGTGATGTCCTGACCGTCATACAGCACGCGGCCAGTATCAGGGGGGATGAGGCCAACGATGGCGTAAAACGTAGTGGTCTTGCCCGCGCCGTTAGGACCAAGTAAACCAACCACTTCGCCCTGCTCGACGCGCAGGCTGACACCATTTACAACGCGACGGCCTCGGTAAGACTTGCCAATTTCATCCGTGGCCAGAGTACGCATTATCTTGACCTGAGTACTGCGCACGCATTTATCGTGCCACTCGCGTTTGTGTTACCACAGGAGTACTTGCTTCGCCTTCTACGAGCACCCTATCATCGCCTCTGAAGAAAGTCAACGAAACGCCGGTAATCTTGCCACGTTCGGCATCAAAAATGCTAGGCGGCCCGCCGGTGAGGACAAATTTGTCATCTGAAGCGGTATAGACCAGCCTCTGACCCTCGGCTCGTCGAGCCGGTTGTTGGATGACCACGTTGCCTTGCGCGACTATACGATCGACCCGACCGGGTCCGCTAACTTGTTTATTATTTGTAGCTTGGCTTCGAGGAAGAAGATAGGCGTCAGCACTGTTCGAGGTAGCGGTGAAGCTCGTACCTTTGGCGGTCACGCCCCCTTCATAGTGAGCTCGGCGTTCGGCATCTACGTAGGTGAGTCGGGCTGCACTTATAGTCACTGGGCTGGCCTCGCCGGGCTTTTCCTCAGCTTTTGCACGAGATTTTCCAAACAGCGGTCTTTCTGCTGGAAGGCGACCGGGCCGACCTTGATCCGTCTGAGTCAGCTTTGTTTGAACCAGTACCGTGGAAACCGGCTGCGCGGCGGTCCCTTGGGCCAGTAGGGCGCGACGATTCCGGTCAAACTGGATCGAGGGAGCTTCGATCACGTTCGCGTCCTGCCATAAGCGCGCTTTGCCCTGGTACAACGCAGTCGCGGTCGAGTTGTGCGCCGTCATGCTGGCTGCCGTCACATGAATCGGAGAGGCGGAGGCCAGCAACGCGCCGTCCGGTTGCTCTTTTAGTTCGCTGTAAGTGCTTTTCACGTCGCCGTCGGCGAACGCCTCATCGGTGGCGCGATCGATGTGGATGCTCTTCGCAGTTGTGACCATACCGCCGTCAGAAATGCGTGGGCTCCCGCTGAGCACCAGAATACGATCAGCGGGAGTGTAGAGGGCTTTATCCGCCCACGCTTGCGTCCGCTTTTCAGGCGGCTGGCCATCAGTATAGGCAACTTTTCCCTGTTGGGTGATTGACGAAATGCCGGACGCGTCGCTGCTCTCCGGAAGGAACGCAACGTCGAGCGTCTCACTCGTACTTACGCGGTCGGGCAGGCTCAGAGCCGAGTTTACGATTTTGGCGTTGGGCGCACCATGGACTGAAGTTAATCTGCTGGCCCCCGTGGAGGTCGCGGCGAATTTCGCCTCGAACCGGCCAGCGGTAACGACCGTTCGTTGAGTCGAGGCTTGCGCACGCGCCCCGTTTGAACTTTGCTGAGTAGAGTTCTGCGCCGGGGAAATCGTGATCTTTGCGGCGCCGGTTGTTGCGGCGTGATCCACGCGGCGCCCCTCCGCGACGAAGAAGTCGATGATGGGCGCAGCGATCTCTAAATCCTGCGGCGGCGATGCGCTTGCCGCTGCCTTGTCGTTACCGGCCGCGTGCTGAGCCAGACGAACTCCCTCCGCAGCATGCACTTTCTGCAACTGATTTTGTCCCGCGAAATCCAGAATCACTCGCCCGGCATCGCCCACCATTGGTTGGGAGCCAATGCGCTCAGCGTGGACATGGCCCGTCAAAGTAGCTGTACGCAGCAGGTTTTGCTTGCCGGTAAGAAACATTTCGCCTTGATCGGCGCGAGCGCGCATTTGGTCGGCATCTTGTCCCTCAGAATTTTGTCCCGTGGATTGTGCGGTCACATTTCCCGTAGCCAGCACGCGCTCGACATTATTGTCCGGTCCCAGAAAAAAGGTGGCCTGCTCGGCCTCTACCGTTCCGCTCGCGCGTTGCAGGCGGCCATGATCGAGCTCGATTACCCGGGGATCGCGCGTGATTCGGCCGTGAGTAGCGAAAATGCTCGCGGCATCCTGCCCGGTCAAGGTCACGTGAATCTGCGACCGCAGCGTCAGCGTGTTGGTCTTGGCCGCATACTCGACGCCGACGGCCCAGCCGCTCGCCTGCGGCGTGCGGAAGTCCACTCGCTCATCGGTGGAGGCGTCGCCGCTGCCCTGGTTGAAAACCAGGTCTCTGGTCTTCAGGTGGATGGGGTTCTTGAGTTCCTTGGGCGCACCCTGATCGGGTCCGGTCAGGCCGCCGGGATTGGCTTCGAGATCGATCTGCACCTCACCGCGAGCAGTAACGTTGCCAGTTTGTTTGTCATAGCCGAAGTCGTCGCCATAAATCTGGTCGAAGCGGGAGGAGTCTCGGCCGTAAAGAACAATGCTGACGTTGTGCAACTCGGCGCTGCCGTTGAGCTTGAACTGTCTCAGGTCGCTCGCCTGGATCGTGAACAGAGTTCGTCCGCCGTCGGACTTGGAAAACTGAAAGCCGGAGGCGGTCTGCCTGATGTCAATCCCAAGCTTGTTGGGAATCTCTTTCAGGATATTGCGCTGGCGCAGACGCGCATAGAAATACATTCCCGCGATCACCGCGGTGAACAGAACCGCGACTACCATGAGCAACCGTCGGAGCCGGTAGATCGGGAGGGGCATCCTGCCATTAGTTTACGGCAAGGAGCTGTCATTCCGACCGGATCGCCTCGTTCTCAAAGGGATGAGATGCGGGTTCGTGGTTGCAACACGCTAGCGAGGCGTAGAGCTCGTTTTGAAATCGCGCAGCGACAACTCCAGCCCACCGTATTCGTCGTGATCGTTCTGGCCAATGGTGAAGGCAATATCGATGGCATCGCCCGCCAGAAGCGGGGTTTGGTGCAGACGTTCCGCCATGTGCCAGCCCAGGGCGTCGAAGACGGGACTCAGTTTTCGTTTCCCAGTTGTCTGTTTCACGGCACTCGAGGGACGTCCATCGGCTTCGGCTCTCTCGCTGCGACGGATAGTCGCGCCATCGGGATGACAGCTCGGAGTAACTAGAACTGCTACCGCCAAGAGTTCTTCCCGTACAGCCTCTTCGGCGTGCTCACCTGCCTTCAGCTTCAGCTTGATGTGTTTGTCTTTGAGGATTTTCGGCGGCGCGGCCAACCTCACGCCACGCGCACTGAACGCTGGTTCGTGATTGCCCGCTCCGTAAGGTTCAAGCATTCGCAATACCCTGTATAGCGCGGGAGTAATTTCATCAAGCTCCAGCTCCGCCTCAACGTCCAGCACGGGATCGAAATCCGCTGCGGTCAGACGCGTGCGCGCGAATGCATCTAGCTCTGCTCGCAGTTGAGCCACGTTCGCAGCCGGCATGGAAAATCCGCAGGCATGAGAGTGCCCGCCGAAGCGAGTGAAAAGCTGGTGCGACGCCTCGACGGCCTCGAGCAGATGAAAAGGGCGAATGGATCTCCCCGACCCAAAGGCTTCTTCGCCCTCGCGCGAGATCACCATGGCAGGCCGGTGATAGCGCTCGACCACTCGCGTCGCGGCAATGCCGATCACACCGCGATGCCAACCCTCGCCGTCCACCACGATGCAGTAGGCCTCGCATAGCGCGGGATCTCCCGCAATCCGCTCCTCGATCAAGCGCAGAATCCGCCGTTCTTCCTCCTGGCGCTCGGCGTTCAGTCGATCCAGCTTGCCGGCCAGAAGGCGGGCTCGATCCGCATCTTTCACGCTGAAAAGTTCAATCACATCGCGGGCAACGTCCATGCGCCCCGCAGCATTGATGCGCGGCGCAATGCGAAAGGCAACTTCAGTCGAGTTCGGCGGACGCTTCGCGAGAAATCTGCGCCACTTCGAGCAGCGCCTTCAACCCGGGATTCACCGCCCTGCGCAATTCATCGAGCCCCAGCTTGGCAAACACTCGATTCTCGCCGGTCAAAGGAACAGCGTCGGCAATGGTCGCAATCGCCACAACCTTCATGAACGATCGCAGCATCCGGACAAGATCTTTTTCATCGAGCCGACGCTGCATCAATCCTTGCGCAACTTTGAAAGCAACCCCCGCGCCGCAAAGCTGCTTGTAGGGATACCCGCACCCAGGTTGATTCGGATTCACCACCGTCAGGGCCTTGGGCACTCCGTCGGGTCCGGGTAGATGATGGTCGGTAACAATCAAATCCACACCCAGGCGTTGCGCGGTTTCCGCCGGCGCGAAGGCGCGAATGCCCATGTCCACACTAATGATCAGGCGAATGCCGGCAGCGGCGGCACGCTCGATGACATCGTCACGCAGATCGTAGCCTTCCCGAATTCGGTGAGGTACGTGAAAGTCGGCCGCACCTCCGCAAAGCTCGATCGCAGTCTTTAGAATAATCACCGCCATCGTGCCATCCACGTCGTAGTCGCCGTAGATGAGCATCGGCTCTTTGCGCTCGATGGCGGCATCCAGCCGATCGACTGCCGCGCTCACACCTGTCATTTGTTCAGGAGCATGCAGGTGATCGATGCAGGGAAAAAGAAATCGGGCGGCAGCGTCGGCCTCAGTCAGGCCACGCCGAATGAGAAGCTGCGCCAGCGTGTGCAGCGGGCCGCCACGCTTTGTAGGATCAACTGCCGAATGAGAAACGGAAGGAAAACCGACGAAGTGAAGCTCGGGCAACTCGCTCAGCGCCGCAGCCAGCCTCTGCACTTGAACCGGATCGTCCGCAGCCAGCTGCCAGCGCACGTCTAGCTCTCGTCGTCCTGGTCCGATTCGTCGATGGGGATGCCGCCAAAATCGTCTGACATTTCCAGCAGGCGCTGGTAGCGCTCGTACCACTCGGTGCTCACTTCGCAGAGGAACATCGATCCCTGGTAAGCCCAGCCGAGTTGCAGAAATCCCACTTTGCCTACGTGAGCACGCAACCAGCGTGCATCTTCGACATCGTCGCCATCGGAGAACTCTGAATGCGCGAGCCTTTGCACCAACTCGTCCAACTCCTCGCGCTCCATCTTCCAGGAGTGCATGGTAAGAAACGGAGCACCCGCGCTCTTGGCCAGCTCGACAAAATCCTTCCAGCCATCGGGATTGGTTCCCGTCTCCCACATCACGCACTGCACCTCTTCGTAGTCCACATAGCCGTGGAAGCGGCGCATGCCATGGCCTTCGATGAAGGCGATCATGTCATCTTTTAGGACTGTCAAGTCTTCAGGGGTGGGCGACATAACAAATCTCGTCAATCAAGTATTGTATGCCGTTTGGGCGGGATGGTGCCAGCGTGAGGCATGCTTGCAGCTCCACGGCAACCGGCGCTGGCGGTAGGGAATATGTTGCAGTTCCAGCAGTTGCCTTCCAGGCTGTTGAAGCAACGTGATTTTGTCATCCTAACGGCAACATGAAAATGTCACCCTGGCGGAGCTAGGGTGTGTTGCAGGCGGGTGTCGCCGTAGTAGAGCGAGACGCGCCCATCGAGCGCCTGATAGACGTGGACTTTGGCACCGGCAAGGCTAAAGCGTTGGCCTTGCGGCGGGATCTGGAAGCGCTGGCCGTCCCACTGCACGATGTTGTCGTTACTGACCAGGCGCTGATGAACGAAGCAGCAGATGCGGTCGAGATTTTCCGGAGCTGGACGCCATGCGCTTTGCATTGCGCGGGGTCGGCGGGCGAAGCGGCGGTTGTAGTCAGCCATGAAAACGCGCAGCACGGCGTTGGCGGAGTCGAGATCGCGGGCCTGAGCCAAGCGCAGCTCGCTGCACAGGCGATCTTGGAGCACGCCCCAGAGGCGTTCGACGCGGCCTTTGGCTTGCGGGCTGCGGGCTGAAGCCGGCATAGGTGGTGCGCGCCAGGCGAACGATGTTTTGGCGAACCCGGGTGGGCAGGCGGCGGGGGCTGGGCCGTCCGCGGTTGGCGTGCGCCAGAGCCGCCTCCCCCTGCTCCCGCAAACGTTTCTTGAGACGCTTGATCTGACGGATGCTGAGCGAGAGCAGTTCGGCGGCTCTGCCGCACGCCATATCTCCCTTAACGCAACTGGAAATTACGCTCACTCGTTGCAGTTCTCTCTGACTCAACGCGAATGTCCTTCCTGTCATGGAGTGACATTTTCACGTTGCCGTTAGGAGGTGACAGAATTATGGAGCTAAAACAGCGGCCGCCTTCCAGGCTTTCCTCTTTCTCCCTCACCATTTAGAATCCTCTGTCCCACTTTCACCCGCATATTTGTCAGTAACGACAGGAGGCGCAGCCGCCTTGATTTCGCGTTATACCCGCCCGGAAATGGGCCGCATCTGGAGCGACGAGAACCGCTTTCGCACATGGCTGGCCGTGGAAGTGGCCGCTACCGAGACACTGGCCGAGGCCGGCATGGTGCCGAAAGAGGCGGCGCGGGCCATCCGCGAGCGCGCCGACTTTAGCGTCGAGCGCATCCAGGAGATCGAGGCTGAGGTGCGCCACGATGTCATCGCCTTTACCACGGCAGTCGCCGAAATCGTCGGCCCGCATGCGCGTTGGTTTCACTACGGCCTCACCTCGAACGATGTGGTCGACACCGCGCAGGCTTTGCTCATCAAGCAGGCATCGGCCCTGATTGCGAACGATCTCACGCGACTGGCGGAAGTACTCGAGCGCCGCGCCTGGGAATTTAAAGACACGCCCATGGTGGGTCGCACGCACGGTATCCACGCCGAGCCCATCACTTTTGGTTTTAAGCTGGCGAACTGGTATTCCGAGACGCAACGCAACATCACGCGCTTCGCGGCCGCGGCCGAAGACCTGCGGGTAGGAAAGTTTTCCGGCGCGGTCGGAATCTTCGCCCACCTCACTCCGGAGATCGAAGAGAAGATTTGCGCCCGGCTTGGCCTGAAGGCAGCCGCGGTTTCGTCGCAAGTGATCCAGCGCGACCGTCACGCACAATATCTGGCGACGCTGGCCGTGATCGCTTCTACTCTCGACAAGATAGCAACCGAGGTCCGCCACCTGCAGCGCACCGAAGTGCGCGAGGCCGAGGAGTTTTTCAGCGAAAAGCAAAAAGGCTCCTCCGCCATGCCGCACAAGCGGAATCCAGTAACCAGCGAGCAAATCAGTGGTCTAGCGCGTGTAGTCCGCGGCAATGCACAGGCGGGGTTCGAAAATGTTGCCCTGTGGCACGAGCGCGATATTTCGCATTCTTCTGCTGAACGCGTGATCCTGCCCGATTCGACTACGTTGATCGATTACCTGCTCAACAAGACGAGCAACCTGATCGAAACCATGTTCGTATATCCCGAACGCATGCGGGCGAATCTCGAGAGTACACACGGATTGATCTTTAGCGGGCAGTTGCTGCTCGATCTTGTCGAGCACGGCGTCTCGCGCGAAGATGCCTACCGCATCGTGCAAGCGCACGCCATGCGTGCATGGAAAGAGGGGCTGGACTTCCATCAGTTGGTGCTGGCCGACAAAGAAATCACGAAGAAAGTTCCGCGAAAACAGATCGAATACGCCTTCGACCTGCAACGCCAACTCAGGAACGTCGACCAAATCTTCGCCCGCGTCTTCGGACACAGCAAAGAGATCGGCGCCAAACCAACCTCCCGCGCGAAGTCTCCGCGCACTCCCCGCCGCCGTAGATGAGCACATAGGTAGATGAGCACATAGATACTCAGCAAACAGGCGAGAAGCAACACCGCGACTTTTTCAGGTCGGGCGGGTTCATTCAAATAACGAACTAACCGGATGGTTAAATCGTAAAGTTTTGTCAATTGGGTCGGAGGTGACCTGTGACTGTGACAAAGAAAGCATGGAGAAGGATAGGCGCTCTGCTGGCCGTGGGAGTGCTGAGCGCGACGCTTGTCGCCCAGAGTGCGGCCGCAGCTCGTTACGACAATCAAATTCAAACCGCAGTCGCCGCAAAGCTGGCGGCGAAAAAACAGTTTCAAAATGTGCAATCAAAGGTGGAAGACAGCATTGTAACCCTTACGGGCACGGTCGATCTCTATCAGCGGAAGCTGGACGCGGCCAAGCTTGCACGAAAAACCGCGAGCGTGCAAGGCGTACGCAACCTTATCACCGTAGCAGGGCCGAACGTCGCCGACGAGCAAATCGAGCAGAAACTGGCTCGCAAGCTCGCGTATGTGCGTGTCGGCTACGACAACACGTTTGACTATTTCGCGTTGGGTGTAAAAGACGGCGTGGTTACCGTCGAGGGGCAGGATCGAACTGGGGTTGGCCGCGACGAAGCTCTCGCCGACATCTATAACCAGCCCGGCGTGAAAGACGTGATCGAGAATATTTCGCTTGAGCCGGTTTCGCCGATGGACGACGGCTTGCGCCTGCGCGCGGCTCGGGCCATCTACCGTGATCCTGTGTTGAGCAAGTACGCGATCGATCCCGCGAAGCCGATTCGCATCATCGTAGACAACGGCCACGTGACGCTCTACGGGTCCGTGCTGAACGCTATGGATAAGCAGGTCGCCGGAATCAGAGCCAACCAGCTCTTCGGCGCCTTCAGCGTGGAGAACAAACTGGAAGTCGAGAAGGACTCGCGCCAGTCTAAGTCGTAACGCAGTTGGGGTGAAGAGGGCGCGGCGCAAGCTGCGCCCTTTTTTACTTCTGTGGCTGCTTCGATGCAAGAGTGTCAGACGAGATGCGAGTGAGAGCGTCCGCGACCGCAGCGTCCTGTTCTGGAAACACTGTCCGCAGATCGAGCAACACGCGACCATCGTCCACTCGGACGATGATCGGAGGCTCCGAGCGGCGCAAACTCGCGGCCAGTTCGTCGGCGCTCAGGCGGTCGCACGTCACGGCCAGCACTCGCGTGGGCAGAACAGAAGAGGGCGCGGCACCGCCGCCCAGCAGGGATTCGCCGTCCACGATTTCGACCTTCAACTTTGGCGCCGCAAGGCGCGCTGCTAAAGCTTGCGCGCGGCGGCCAATTTCTAGTTTTCGTGAGCCGCATCATTCGCAGGGCGGGAATCGCATCGTGATTTCGTTGCACGTAGGCGAGAAGCGTCGCCTCCAGCGCCGAGTAGATAAGTTTGTCCACGCGAAGTGCACGGAAGAGCGAATTCGACCGCATGCGCGTGACCAACTTCGGAGCGCCACTGATCAACCCAGCCTGCGGTCCGCCGAGCAGTTTATCGCCGCTGTAAGTAACGATATCGACTCCGCTGCGCAAACCATCCAGCACGCCCGGCTCACTGATGATTCCAATCGAGCGCAGATCGAAAAGCGCGCCGCTGCCCAAATCTTCCATCAGCGGAATGTCCCGCTTGCGCGCCAAAGCCACCAGTTCAGCAGTCGAGGGCTGCTCGGTGAAACCAGTGATCTCAAAGTTCGACCGGTGTACGCGCAGCAGCAGTCGGGTGCGATCGGTGATGGCGCGCTCGTAGTCCCCGATGCGCGTGCGATTCGTGGTGCCAACCTCACGCAAGATCGCGCCCGACTTGGCCATCACGTCCGGAATGCGAAACGATCCGCCGATCTCCACCAGTTCGCCGCGCGAGACAACTACTTCTCCGCCCTCGGCTACTGTGTTCAGCGCGAGCAATACGGCCGCCGCATTGTTGTTGACCACGATGGTGGAGACAGGCGAATGCTCAGCGCTTCCTACTTCTTCGTGTAGCAATTCCTGAAAGAGGCGATTCACATGTACGTCGCGCTTGCCACGAAGGCCCGCGGCGAGATCAAACTCCAAATTGGAGTAACTGGCGGCCGTTTCGCGAATATGCTCGATCGCGGCTTCGGCAAGCGGAGCACGGCCAAGATTGGTGTGGAGGATCACGCCCGTAGCGTTGATTACCGGACGCAGGGAATATCGGAGCGACTGGCGAAACTGGTTTTCCACGGCGACAGCCAGGCCCGCCAGGGCAAGTTCTAGTCCATTTTCATCGAGCAATCCCGATGCGATTTCCTGTCGTAGATGGCCGAGCACAATGCGCGCGGCATCCGTGACGACTTCGTGGCCGCAGCTTTCAGCAAGCGAACTCGATCGCAGGGTCGTGCATCACTTCATCGACCGACGGGAGCTTGCGAAAGAGTTGGGAGTTGTCTGTACTCTTCATCCGGGAATTATCACACGAAAAACCAGGCGTTCGCTAACAGTCCAGCGCCGGCTTTTATTCGCAGAGTCACATTTCCCCACGTCAGAGCGTGTGCATGTAGGCCAGCAGATTCTGAATATCTTGCGCGCTGAGCACCTGGCTATAGCCGGGCATATCGGGGCGTCCGTTGCGAATAATATCGATCACGCGATCGTCATTCGCGGGCAGGCCTGTCTTCGGAAGATATTGATGCTGAAAAACGCCTTTCAACCCCGGCCCCTTCCTTCCTTTCGTGGAATAGGGCCGGTGACAGCGATCACAGTGGTTATCGTAAATCTTACGTCCGACGGACTGCTGGGCGTTTAGGCCGAGTTCGGCGTCTGATTTGCGACGCTCGACGTCACAGGCCAGAAGCGTGGCGAAAGTGATGTACGCGGCCAGAGCCGCTCCAATCCTAAGCCAGCGGTTCATGGTTGGCGTCAGGTCAGTCCGACGGTCTGTCCCTTCGATCAACAGACCTCTTGTTATTATGACCTCGAAACTCATCCCAACTCATCCCTCGCCTTTCGATCGGCTCCATTCGATCGGCTCCATTCGAACTGGTTTCCACAGCTGCCCCTACCCGACAGATTTACAATGATAGAGCAAAGTCATGCCAATTGCGGTCAAGCGAGTCTACGAATCGCCATCACCCTCCGACGGATCGCGAGTGCTGGTGGACCGGTTGTGGCCACGCGGCCTTCGAAAGTCCGACGTCGCTGCGAAAGAGTGGCTCCGCGATCTCGCTCCATCCAACGAATTGCGGAAGTGGTTTCACGGGCATCCGGAACGATGGGCGCTTTTTCGCAGGCGTTACCTGAAGGAATTGGCTGCACCAGAAGCCGAAGAGGATTTGAAAAAACTCTATTATCTAGCTCACAAAAAAGGTCAGCTCACGCTTTTGTACGCCTCGAAGAATGAGACCCACAACAATGCGACCGTGCTGAAGGAGTTGCTCGACGGTATGCGCAAACCGCCGACCGGCACGGGTCCGGCTGCGGTTCAGTCGATGCGAACGCGGAATGCCGCGGTGCGGCGGCGGAAGTAAATGTCTCCTGATGTAAGCGAACTGCTAGGTGCAGCGAACAGCCCTGTTGGAATCCGCCTTCCCGCTTTTGTGTTTCATTTAGAATCTGCCGCATGAGAGCTGTCTTTCAGTGGAGCCTGGGCGCGCGCACGCTGGAACTGGGAAAGCGCACGCTCATCATGGGCATCGTGAACGTGACCCCTGATTCTTTTTCCGATGGCGGTCTCTTTCTCGATTCCGGCAAAGCCGTCGAACACGGGCTAAAGTTGCTCGACGAGGGCGCGGACATTATTGACGTGGGTGGAGAATCCACGCGGCCCGGGGTCAGCGTGGTCAACTCTACTGCGCAGCCGGAGGCGAAAGAAAAAGCGCAGGAGAACGCAGCTCCAAGAAAGATTGCGGTGGACTCCGAGGAAGAGTTGCGGCGAGTCCTGCCCGTAATCACGGAACTCAAGAAGCTTCGTCCGGACGCAGTGATCTCCGTTGACACGTATAAAGCTAGTGTCGCTCGGGCCGCGGCCGCCGCCGGGGCTGACATCGTCAATGATGTCAGCGGGCTGCGCTGGGATCCGCAAATGGCCAGGACGATTGCCGAAATAAAGTGCGGGGCCGCCCTGATGCACATGCGTGGCCGCCCCGAAGAGTGGCGAACCTTGCCGCCGCCGGGCGATATTGTTTTGATGGTCAAACGCGAACTCCGGGAATGGGTGGAAGCCGCGGTGTTGGCCGGAGTGCGGCGAGAAAGGATCGTCCTGGACCCGGGATTTGGCTTTGGAAAAAACTTTGAGCAAAACTATCCGCTGTTGAGTCGCTTCCAGGAGTTGCAATCGCTGGGATTCCCCTTGTTGGCAGGGACATCGCGCAAGTCGTTTCTCGGCCGGATGCTCGCAAAAAATGGAAAAGATGCACCTGTCGAAGATCGCTTGTACGGAAATCTCGCCATCCACACCGTCTTGATTCTCAAGGGGGCGCATATTTTGCGAACGCACGATGTGAAAGCGGCCGTCGAAGCAGCGCGATTGACGGACACGATCCTGGCTGCTCGCTGACAGCGATTCTCGAAGCATACTCCCGTTACTGCTTCGTTGCGCTTGGATAGATCCCCTCGAGCGGTTTAGCTAGCTGCTCCTCCAGCTCCGGATGTGGCATAGGTTTACGCGGGAGCATGGCATCGCGCTCGGCGGTGTTGTAAACGAAAATCGCCATGATGACGGCAGCTTGCTTCAGATCGGGCTCGGAGAGACGTTCATAAGTGTCCTGGTTGGTGTGGGCGCTGCGAGTTTCATAGTCGCGTGGATCCTGGATGAACTGAAAGCCCGGGAGACCGACCTGATCGAATGGAACATGATCCGTAGAACCGGTGTTGCGGAGCGTTATGGTCGTGAAGCCAAGGTCGCTGATGGGAGCGATCCACTGCTGAAAGATATTTGCGACGGACGAATTGCCTTCGGTGAAGATTCCCAGGAATTTGCCGCCGCCATTATCGGTGTTGAAGTAGGCGTCAAACTTGGAATGCTCGGGCTTTGTTGCGATAGGTCCCGTCTGCTGTCGAAGGAACGCAGGGACGGCCTGCTCCTCGGGCTTGGTGGAATAAGAGAGCGTGGCAAAGTGATTGCTCACATAGATTTGGGTTTTTCCGCCGCGAACGCGGATAGGCATAGGGCCAGAACAACTGCAGTAGGGATTTTCATTGCGCGTCGATCATACGAAAGTTGGACGGGCGCCACAAACGAAGGTTGTCACCGAGCCCGGTCCATGAGTGTAGTCGAGGATATTTCGCGAAGAACTACAGATACCTTAACCACCACCAGTCCGCGTGCCGTTGTTTGAACTCGGCAAACAACTTGCAGAACGGGTACAAAAGCAACACAACTGCGAACCACATTGCATAGATGAAGGGCAGGCTGTGACCGTAACCAGGGGGCGGCGAACGAAATACAAATCCTCCATACAGCAGCCACGCAACCTTCTGCCCGCAAATGAGTCCGACATACACAGCCAGGGCATGGATCACGTATAGGTGGAGCACATAATAGAAAAGCGGCACTCGGCCGAAAACCACGAAAACCTTTGCCAGGCCTCGCTCCGTATTGACTTTGTCGAACCACGCCAACGCCATAAGAGAGGGCCCGAGCGTCATCAACAGGAATTGCAGGGATGGTGGGAATTTCAACGTGTCAAAGAACGAGACCATGGTGAGGGTCAGAGTTGGCTGCACTCTCCACGGGCCTCTGGCGTCGGTACACCAGGGCTGCAAGCACAACTGACCGTTCCCATACAAATGGAAGATTCTCAAGAATAAGAAGGCAATCGTTAAGGCTACACCAATGCGGAAAATCAGTTTTCTCCGGTTCTCCTTCAGCAGCAAATCGCCAAGGGCGTAACCGGCAGCCACGACTCCTACCCACGGAATGAGTGAGAAGCCAACGGAGAACACGCTCTTTCCGGGCACGATCCAGAACGCGCCGTGGCCATGCAAAACGAGCCACACCCCCGCGAATCTGCCAAATGCAGAAGGATTTACGGAATCGAGCAGATTGTGGGTGAGAATGATTCCTGTGCCCAAACCGGCAATCCATGGCAGTGGCAGGTGTACTAGAAACGCCATTACGATCATCGAGCAACCGAGCGCCCAGAGCACGCCGCTACTCCAGAAGGGAAGCACAAAAGTCCAGCCATAGGCAATCACAGTCCATTCCAGCAACATGAGCCACAAACCCCGTGTCCAAAAGAATCTGGAGACCTGCCTGACCGACTTGTCTTGCGAGAACGACAAGTACCCAGCGGTGCCAGCCAACAGGAAAAACACCGGCGCGCAAAAGTGAGTGACGAACCGCGTAAAGAAAAGGGGGCCGGAGGTGTGGGCGAGGTCTTCGGGTGAGAATCGGAAGCCGGTAAGAAAGTCCCGTGTGTGGTCCAAGGCCATCAGGACCATAACGATGCCGCGAAGCAAGTCCACACTGGGTAGACGTGATGGACGTACTTCGCCCGCCGCCAATCGGAGACGTTGACGGATGATGATAACAGGCAGAACTGACGTGCTAGACCCCACTTACACTCGCGTCCTCTCGGCACGCCCCTTTTTGCAAGTAGTGCCAGACTAACAAAACGATCTGCAATTCCTGCGGCTTCCTGCTTTCAGGAGGTTACGGAAGTTTGTTTTGTCGCGCTTTGCCAAGTGCAGCCATGCGCTCATAGGAAGTCGAGTTCGGATGGCAACAGAGATTGTAAGTGGATGGTTGTCGAAATCAGACGATTACGCTCAAAACTCCGCGCACGGTCAACGAGTGTAATTGTGCTCCAGGTGGAAATAGAACGCGGGAGAAATTACTCCCGCGCGTAGCAGGTCCAAACACATACAGCTACCTCCCTCGACTTGCAAAGTCGGACAGGCCTTAATTAGTTCAGATCGCGGTAACGATGACGAAGTGAGCGCCATGCGTAGATCGGCGCAGCCCGCAATTTGGACGTAATTAATCCGCCACGTCAGGTTCCTTCTTGTTCTTTTTGCCATTGCCCACGATCTTCTTGCCCAACCTCCCGATTCCCTTTGCGCTTCCCTTACCGATCTTGGCCGCGCCCTTTCCCGTGCCGACTCCGACATCCTTGGCCGCGCCACCCGCCCCTTTGCCCAGATCAGCGCCAGCCTTGCCGGGGTGCAACGTAACGAGATTGCCAGCACCTTCTGCGGTGCCTTTGCCTAGGCTCTCTGCCCCCTTGCCAGCACCTTTGCCAATGTCCCCACCGCCCTTCCCGATCTCCTTGCCGGAGCTAGGCTCAACCTTTTGCTTCTCGCCTTTCTGCACGGATTGCGTTTGGGAAGTCTGCTGATCTTGAGGCGAATGAGATGGTCGCGCAAATCCGGGCAGACTCAAAAAAACTGACATGCACGCCGCCGTAAAAATCGAGGTGAATTTAGCCCTAATTTTCATTTTCTCTCTCCTGTTAAATCACACCCATATAAACACTGTGATGATGGCGGAAGGGAAAGGTTTCGCATGGACCCTTTGATCTTCTGCATGGCGGGCTTGCTACAAAACGTGACTACGGTAGTTACTGTATTGCGCGAGATCACATCCTAATCTGTGTGGCAACTGTTGCAATCAGCGGTTACGCTCAATGACCTGTCGATGAGTGAAATGCGATTTTCGCCAACAATCTGACGGCGGTGTCTCCACTGAAGTATGTGGAAGACCAAACCTATTGTCGTACCATCCACAATTATCCGACGCGGTAGGTAGTGCGAGCGGGAAGGGCTTGTTGCAGGGATTCTTCTGTTCGTGGCAGCCAGTAGATTTGTTTACGCTTACGCAACGATCGTTTATACGGAATACAGTCGGCATGCGGCACAAGTGAGGGATTTCAAAACCCCTTCCGCGAATCCAGCAGAATCGTCACCGGCCCCTCGTTGACTAACTCGACTTGCATCATTTCCTGAAAGCGGCCGGTCTCGCAGCGCAGACCTGCAGCGCGAATCTGCTCGACGAAGAAATCGTAGAGTTGGCGCGCTTTCTCCGGCGGGGCCGCAGCGTCGAACGAAGGCCGCTTGCCGCGCGTCACGTCTCCGTACAGGGTGAACTGCGAAACCGCCAAGACGCTGCCCTCGACATCCTGAACGCTGCGGTTCATTTTTCCTTGATCGTCTTCGAAGACGCGCAGACCAGCGATCTTTTCCGCCAGATAAATCACATCGGCCTCGGTATCGTCGCGGCCAACGCCGAGCAAAACTAACAGTCCCAGGCCGATCTGTCCTGTGATTTCGCCGTTCACTGTGACTTGAGCGCGGCTTACCCGCTGGACGACAGCACGCATGTGGTTTGACCGCTACAAGCAGCCACGTTTAGGATGCTGAAGGTATACCATAGCGCCGTCCCAACAAAGTGCGGTGCTTCCTTTACAGCCATCTAGGCGGACGTTACACTACACGTTCGCCTTTTTTCCGTCGCATTGGCATCTCAAAGTGACGAGAGTTGGGCAATCTTGCATTGGGCGATCTAATCCGGCGTTGCATCCGTGGCGTTGCATCCGTATATCGAATTTCAAAATCAAATCGAAGTTAAGCGAGGAGAAACATGGCAGCCGTTGACGACAAAGTAAAACAGATTATCGTTGAGCAGTTGGGCGTGGACGAGGGCGAGGTCACCTCCAGTGCTTCGTTCGTGGACGATTTGGGCGCGGATTCTCTGGACACGGTCGAACTGGTAATGGCTTTCGAAGAAGCCTTCGACATCGAGATTCCCGACGAGGACGCGGAGAAGATTCGCACCGTGCAGGACGCCATCGATTACATCTCCAAGCACTCGAAAGGCGGCAAGTAGATTTGGGACGCAGGGTAGTAGTCACCGGCATCGGCCTGATCTGCGGCGTGGGAAACACCACCGGAGAAGTGTGGCAGAGGCTGCTTGCTGGCAAGAGCGGCGTGACCCGCATCACTCAGTTCGACTCCAGCAATTTTGCCTGCCAGATAGCGGCCGAGGTCAAGAATTTCGATCCCCTCAACTTCATCGAAAAAAAAGAAGTGAAGAAGATGGGGCGCTTTATCCATCTGGCAATTGCCGCAGCGGATGAAGCGTTCAAGATGTCAGGCCTGAAGATCACGCCGGAAAACGACGAACGCGTGGGAGTGCACATTGGGTCCGGCATCGGCGGATTCGACATCATCGAACGTGAACACGCGGCGCTGCTCGAAGGCGGCCCCCGCAAGATCTCTCCGTTTTTTATTCCGGCGGCCATTATTAACCTTGCCGCGGGCCATGTCTCGATGCGCTTCGGCGCCAAGGGTCCAAACGAAGCCACGGCTACCGCCTGCACCACCAGCGCCCACTCCATCGGAGATTCCTTCCGCATCATCCAGCACAACGACGCTGACGTGATGATCGCGGGAGGCTCGGAAGCGGCGATCACACAGATGGGCGTGGGCGGATTTGCTGCCATGCGTGCGCTTTCCACCCGCAATGACGAGCCGGAGAAGGCCAGCCGTCCCTGGGACAAAGATCGCGATGGCTTTGTGATTGGCGAAGGCGCCGGGATACTGATACTGGAAGAGCTCGAATATGCCAAGAAGCGCAGCGCACCAATTCTCGCCGAGGTCGCCGGTTATGGCATGTCCGGCGATGCCTACCACATGACGCAGCCGGCTCCCGAGCACGAAGGCGGCTTCCGCGTGATGCGCAACGCAGTGCGCGATGCCGGGGTCAGCCCCGACAAGGTGGATTACGTCAACGCCCACGGCACGTCTACACCGATCGGCGATACGCTTGAGGCGCACGCCATTCGCAATTTTTTTGGCGAGCGAAAAATTCCAGTGAGCTCTACCAAGTCGATGACGGGACATCTGCTGGGCGGCGCGGGCGGCCTGGAAGCGGGCATTACGGTGCTCGCACTCCGCGATCAGATCTTGCCTCCTACCATCAACCTCATGAGTCAAGACCCCGAGACCAACGCCATGGATTTCGTCCCCAATCACGCCCGCAAAGCGAAGCTCGATTACGCCATGTCGAACTCCTTCGGCTTCGGGGGGACAAATGGCGCACTGCTTTTCCGGCGCTGGTCAGAGTAGATCCGCGATCATTGATTTTCATCCCGAGTTTCATCCCTAATTGTTCCCGCGCGGGACGGGACGCAAACGTAGAAAAAATGCAACGCCGACCGGATGCGAGCCGTAGATCGGCTTCAATGCGTCGGGTGCGCTATAGGTCGTGAACTGCCCTCCGAACGCTGAAGCAACACGCGGAATCAGCGCAAAGTCATGGTCGTAGCCCAAGGTATACGCTTGAACCTGCCCGATGGGCTCTTCTCTGAAGCCAGGCGGCAAGGGATTCTCTCCGATGATCAATTCATTTGAGCGCTCTGCATCTTCAATGCGAGTCCATACGTAATTTCTGCTAAGAAATTGCAGAGTAGATTCGAACAGGTAGCTATTGAAAATCGAGTTGTCCTGCAGAGAGCGCGTGCGTCCCCAAAGGAGTGTGCTTGCCCAATTCCCATTCGGAAGCGGGCGGTTGTACATGACGGACGCAGTCATACGCTCCTGATTGTCGCTGGGGAAGAGCGCTTCCGGGCTGTGAAGCCGTCCGTAGGAGTATTGCGCGCTCCAGTTCTGTCCGGGTTGAAGCGTCAAACGAGTGGACCACGAATCGATGGCCCCCCGGCTGATGGTCCAGCGATTCTCGTCTGGCTCGCGTCCGTGGAAGCCCGAGGCTTCAATCCGCAGGGCACGATACGCTAAGCCGGCAGTCACCACATCGTATGCGATGTGCGTGGAGTCTTCTTGATGGTGGCCAAGCGTTCCCACCGGGTCTTCTAGGGCCGACGCGCGATGTGGGTAGGCTGTTGGTCCAATTGCGGGATCACCCACGGGGGCGACGTATAACGACAGAAGGGATCTCTCCCCCAGTTTCAAATCGTAGAGGGCAGCGATTTCCATGAAGAAATTATGGGGATGCTGGCCGTCTGCGATTGGTACGCCGAAAGCAGTCTCACCTTGTTGGAACAGCAGCGGATAGCGTCGATCAGTCACCGTTGCTGGTTCAAGGCTCAGCATGGTGCGAACGGTGAGGATGCCCGGGCCGAGCGTGCGTTGAGCCATAGGCATAAACCAGTTTGTAGAGAAGAATCTATCTCCGCCGCGTGCGCTCGATTGCTGCTCATCCGTGATGAATGCATTGGCGTGGAACATGACCATCCAGTCGCCTTTCATGGTCGTCCACATCGGGGTTGGAGTGGAATTTGGCTCGGCGCTTGTTCCGGAAGTCTCATGATTCGCAATTTCCTCGACGAGAGTCAGCGGTCGCTTCATGCTCATCTGCCTGTCGTTGTCGGTCCGCATGTGTTGCATCTGGACAGGGTCCATGCCAGACATCGGCTGCATCTCGACATCGCGCTCTGGCGGTGACGGCCGATCTGGAGGCACGGAGTCCACCTGCATCTTCAACAACTGGCCGTTGCCGTTGTCGTTGTCTTGAGAAGCTGCAAGCGCGGGGATGAACAGAAGCGACAGCACCACGATAAGAAATAACCGCACGATACTCTCTCCCAATCAGGTTTCTGCATATGAGTAGCGCCAGGGCACGTGCGCCGTTGTAACAAAACGGGCTGAAGTGCCGTCAGAAATGCTTCACTGCGGGGGAGGAGTCTAGATCCTGAGGGAGGTCGTGAGGCGATCAGGTGCCAAGATTCCTGAAGGGGGCGTTTCTAATCTTGTTTGTTGAGACTTGACTGTGAAACTGAAGAGATTCAGAATCCCGATCTCTTCCGCAGGTAACGAATCAGTTTGAGAAAAAGTTCTCTGGGGCGGCGGGGTGAAGGCGGTAGGTTTGCGGCATTCTTCCTGAGCGCACGATGAGACAGTTCGCGAACCCTCAGAACCCGCTCCATGCATCCCCGCCATTGAAGAAGCGAAATGACTACGCGCAGCGTCTCCGGCGTGAGTTCCACCAGCGTGAGTTCCAATCGAGCGTCCGCAATGGTGAGACTTCATTTCTGAAACAGAAGGCTTCGATTCAACTGTGCGGCTTTCAAATGATGCATGGAAGAGGGCGATGTGACATTCCGAATCTGCAAGATGCAACCAGCAAGACAGATCACACGCTGAGGCAGAGATCGACGTCGTGGCCAGAATGACCGACAGCAGTGTTGCCAGCGGGCTTACCATTTTCAGCTTTAAATCGCTCACTTCACCACCAGTCGACGAAAACTGCATTGGAGGAAACGAAGAAGGCGCTCGTGCGTCTATCTTAAGTATACTTCGGCTCTCCGCGGCGTGTTTTCCAAAAAAGACATGTCACCCAATGGTGCCATTGACGCCATGGCCTGGAGAGGGGCTGAATTGCCACTTACAATTGCATTCGTTTCTCCTTTCGATGTAAATTCGTATAGCAGCTTCGCGGGGTGATTTGGGCATGCGGTCGATCTCGAAAAACACAGCGCGTCTGTGTTTATTGCTGACATTCTGGTCGGTAATAGCCCTGATTACGCATCACCATTCGGATCGGACTGAATCTTCCGTTTGCCAGGTTTGTGTTGCGGCACATTCCGCGACTTCAACCAGCATCTCCTCGGCTCCGAAGCCTGTATTCCACACAATCTTCGCGTTGCGGTTGCGCCCGGCCGCGACCAAGCAACGCCTGATTGCCTTTGCTTTGAGTGTCCGCCCACCTCCTGCCGTTTAAAAATCAGATCCTGACTCCAAACAAGCTCGGTTCGTATCCTGAACCGTCTCTCTGATCTTTATACGGACTCATTCTATGGAGGAATTCATGCTGGATTCTTGCAAGAAGTCGCTTCATGCGGCTTTTATACTGGTTTTTTGTTTTGGACCGGGTCTTCACGCTTACGCGCAATCGGGCAGTAGTTCGGCCTCGATCGGCGGCATAGTTGTAGATCCCACGGGCGCGGTAGTGCCCAACGCTACCGTTGATATTCACAATCCGGTGAGCCACTTCGACCGCTCAACCACCACGGACAATACCGGGCATTTCAGTCTTCCAAACATCCCCTTCAATCCTTATCACATGACAGTGACTGCGGCGGGATTTGCCAAGACCGCGCAGGATGTTGAGGTGCGGTCAGTCGTACCGCTTAATGTCAACATTACGCTGCAAGTCTCGGGTTCTCTCACGCAAGTGACAGTCGAAGCGGGGGGTGACTTGGTAGAGAACGATTCCACCTTCCACTCTGATATCGACAGGAATTCATTCGAAAAGATTCCCCTGGAAAGCTCTACATCCGGCGTGAGTGCGTTGATTACGCAGTCCACGCCGGGAATCGCGGCCGATTCCAATGGTCTGTTCCACGGTCTTGGCGATCACGCGGAGAATTCGTTCTCGGTTGATGGCCAGCCGATTACCGATCAGCAGAGCAAAGTTTTCTCGAATCAGATCCCGCTCGATTCGGTGCAATCGTTGGAAGTGATTTCCGGCGCGCCGCCTGCAGAATATGGAGGCAAGACCAGCGTCGTGATTGTGGCAACCACGCGCTCGGGGCAGGGCGTAACGACTCCCCACGGCAGTGTTACCACTTCCTACGGGTCGTTTGGAACGTCGAATCTGTCAGCCGAGTTGGCGTATGGAGGCAAGAATTGGGGGAATTTCATCTCCGCAAACGGGTTGAATACTGGACGGTTTTTAGATCCGCCGGAATTCACTGTACTGCACGATAAGGGAAACGAAGAGAATTTTTTCGACCGCGTGGACTATCAACTCTCCGCCGCCGACTCGATTCATTTGAACTTCGGCTATAGCCGGAGCTGGTTCCAGACGCCGAATTCTTTCGATGCCGAGAACGCGACGCCGTGGAGTGGACTGAACGGAGTGGACGCGCTGGACGTTAACAACTATGGGGGTATCGCCCCCAACGGCGTTGTCGTCGGTGCGACGGATCAACGCTCCAAGATCGGCACATTCAACATCGCACCATCGTGGACGCGGCTGCTGAGTGCCACGTCGGTGTTCACTCTGGGCGCGTTCGTGCGCCGCGACGATTACAACTACTATCCCAGCAGCGATCCTTTCGCGGACCTGGGGCCTCCCAGTTTGCAGAGGCAGTCAGTGGGCCAGAACCGTACGCTCACCAACGCGGGACTGCGGACCGATCTCTCCTATGTTAAAGGGATTCACCAAATCAAGGCTGGAGCCACCTACGAACAAACGTTCCTCAACGAGAACGACCGTCTGGGAATCGTCGATCCAACCTACAATGCACCGTGCGTAACTTTTTCAGCGGACCAGGGGCAATTTGTTGCTGCGCCAGCGCGGGGGATTGCCAATCCTTCGCAATGCGCCGGAATCTACCAGCCAAACACGTCGCTCAATGCGAACGCACCCAACACACCGCTGTATCCGAATTTCAATCCGATCCTGTCCCTTTACGACCTGACTCGCGGCGGAAGCTACTTCACCTTCAACGGCCACACCGACGTGAAGGAACTCGCCCTTTACTTGCGCGACAACATTACGAAAGGAAACTGGTCTCTGAACATCGG
Source organism: uncultured Acidobacteriota bacterium (assembly GCA_963717205.1). Taxonomy (GTDB): domain Bacteria; phylum Acidobacteriota; class Terriglobia; order Terriglobales; family Acidobacteriaceae; genus Sulfotelmatobacter. The sequence goes on from CAVQVP010000010.1 coordinate 48,134, forward strand.
CATGCGTGGCGATTTTTACAACGGTCTTTCGGTCGCGCGGCAGGCCGAGCCCCGCGTCGGAGTGGCTTATAACATCAAGAAGACCAATACGATTCTTCGCGCATCCTACGCGCGAACCCTGGAATCTCCTTTCAACGAGAACCTGATACTTTCGAGCACCGGATGCAGCAATGCTGTGTTGGCTCCGCTGCTTCTATGTACGCCGGGCGCGAGCGGTGCGTTGAGTCCGGGCTTTCGCAATGAATTTCATGCCGGAATCGAGCAAGCCTTCGGGAAGTATCTCGTGTTCTCTGGCGAGTGGATCTCGAAGTACACGCACAACGGCTACGACTTCAGCGTGCTCGGCAATACTCCGATTACTTTTCCGATTGAATGGCACAACTCGAAAATTCCTGGATATGCAGGACGCATAAGCGTGCCTGACATTCATGGCTTCTCTGCACTGATCGTGTTCTCGAGTGTGGCGGCGCGGTTTTTCCAGCCGCAAATTGGAGGAGCAGGGGCGACGGTGGCTACGGCTGCCGGATTGCCCTTCCGCATTGATCACGACGAGAGGTTCAACAAGACCACGCACTTGCAGTATCAGCCGTGGAAGCGCGGACCCTGGCTCGGTTTCAACTGGAGGTATGACAGCGGACTTGTCGCTGGCGCAACTCCATGCTTCGGGGCGAACGCCTTCAACAATTGCCCCGGGTCGGTCGTCATCGGTGGGGTACCGAACGTGAGCATGGGAGCCGCGAACGTGGGCGAGATTCCATTATCTGCCGACCAGGAATCCGAGGCCGGCTTCACTTGCAACGGCGTCCGCGCAACCCCAACCACGCCCCTGCCGTTCAATTGTCCCGCATCGGAGTTTAGCTCTACGCTCATCAAGGTACCGGCGCCGAACACCGAGAACGACGATCACAATCCGCCGCGCATCTCCTCCAGGAATCTGTTCGACATTTCGATTGGGCACGACAACATCTTTAAAGGCGACAAATACAAATGGAGCGCGCAACTGACGGTCATCAACATCGCGAACAACTTTGCGCTGTACAACTTCCTTTCAACCTTCAGCGGGACGCACTACGTGACGCCGCGAACGCTGACCGCTGAGATCGGATTCCATTTCTGATATGGCTGCGTCTCGAGAAGATTTAACCTCGGACGATTAACCAGGATTGAAGGTCGGTGTTGATTCGGTATCTTCCGGGCGCGAGTGCGTACGGACGATTAGCAGACCAACCAATACGGCACTAACGAGCATGGCGACGCGGATATAGACGCCGGAGTGAAAAGCCTGGTCGCCGGCTGCGGTTCGCAATAGGCCGGAGGTGGCGCTCAGAGTGCAGAATCCGAAATAGAATTTTTCCATCCATCCGCCGGAGATGACGAGAAGCCACAAAAGGATGGAGGAGACGATCGCAAAGATTCCGCATAGAGCCCACGTGCCAGGAGGGACGCCGGCAGGCAGCCATACTCCGGCAGCGGGAGTGGCCGCAACCATTTGCCGCACCGCAATCAAAAGAAACACGACGGAGTGCGCCAGCGCGACGATGGCGCGTTTGCGGTTGGTGAGGATGGAAAATCCGCCCATGCTGACCTTCACTCTAGCGAAAACTCAAGATGGAGGCTGTGACGCAGATCACGCGGGGCCAGCGTCGCACGCAGGGAAGAAGCAGGACCCTCCACGGGGCCTCCCATTCGTAACCGGAATGGGAGACTTGCGTCGGGATGACAATGCTCATGACAGGCCAAAATACAAACGGCCCGCAGGGTTGAACCTGCGGGCCGTCCGGTGGACTGTTTGGGATTGACCAAGAGGTGGTCACTCTACGTGGCCTCTCACGGCAACTCCCGGGTCTGGGACTAAAGTCCCAGGATGGCAGCCTTCGCGCGACCAACGCGATGCTATCCATCCATACTCACCGGCTAGTGTGCGGGCTGTAGCTCGCGGCGCGTAGCAAACCCAACGCCGCCGGAGCCCCGCTTAGAGCAACCAGCTCTAAGTCTTAGCCACCTCACCTGGTCTTAGACTCCCACACTTACCACTACAATCAGAACTTGTCATTCGACCACCTCCTTTCCGGTGTAATCGCAGATTAGTACGAAACGCGCGGCGGCGTCAACCGGCACGAAAGTGGGTACCGAGAGTGGCACGGCCCATCTGTTAGCTTGGAAATCTCGGTCGAGGGAAAAGCATTGGGAGAGGTCACAAGGCCGTCAACGGTGGGAAGCATTCTTCGACAGCGCTGTCCGCGGTGCCGCATGGGAAATATTTTTCGCTATTCCATCTTCCGCGGGTTTCCCAAGATGCACGAGCGCTGCCCCGTCTGCGGTCTCCGGTTTGAGCGCGAGCCAGGGTACTTCCTAGGCGCGATGTATATCAGTTACGCGTTGGGGCTGGCGATCATTGCAATCATTGCGGCTCTGCTATGGTCCATCACTGGCTGGTGGATCACGAAAGACACAATCTGGGCAGTCGTTCTGTTCCTGCCGCTCGCGCCCACTGTTACGCTATTTGCGCGCGTGCTCTGGATCTATCTCGATCAGACCATCGACCCGGAACGTCCGTAGGGAACAGAATTTTCTTACAGGCTCATGCCTTTTGCTCCGGAGTATTAGAGGCCGGCGCCTTCAACACCGGCGCTTCCTCCTTTGCTTGCATCGCGGCTTTGAAGCCACGGATGCCCTCGCCCAATCCTTTTCCGAGTTCAGGAAGTTTCTTAGGGCCAAAAATTAGTAGGGCGATTCCGGCGATGATCAATAAGTGGGTGGGTTGAAACAGGCCTTCTAACATCAGATGCTCCTTGGGTCGCGCAGCGGCGAGAGTCGAAACTCTGGTTAAGGATCGTAAAGGCGCGCTGTGACTGAATTTCTCCAGGCACAGCGCGCCAAAAAGACGAAGCGAGGCGCAACGGTTGGGCGGTTAGAAGCCGCGCTCGGCTGCGTCCGCTTCTGTGGCCAGCTGTTGCAGGAAGCTGAAGAACTCATTCGACTGGCCGAGGAAGAGTCCATCCTTGATAAGGCCCTGAAGCGCGCCCATGGCCACGCCCTTGGTCTGGGTCGGGCGAATAATCGAGACAGGAGGGAATTTAGGGCTTAAGAAAACTGTTGGTTCGGGCATGATGAGGTTGGCCTGCAGGTTCGGACCAACCGCCGGCGTTGCCAGATTTGGAAAGGTAACCGACACGCCTGTCACCGGGTCGACAGCGGTCAAAGGAGTCGCATTGCCTGCCTTATCGTGCCAGGTCTGAAAGTGGGACGTCTCAACTGGCCCGATGCTGAGCAGGATTCGCAAAACTTCGACGTTCCTGACGCGTTGCGCCAGCGAAGGATAGAGACTGCTGCCGCCTTGCTCGATAAAAGCGAAGTGGAAGCCCGCAGTGTTCGCGATCGCCTGCAGGAAGTTCGTATCGTTCACGTCGTTGTCCGTGCGAGGAATTGCGGGGTGCTGTCCGACAGCTAAAGTTGGAATGGCCTGCGCAAATTTGCCGCCCAGATCCGGGTTCGCAGTGCTGCTGCGGTAACGCGTCCACCAGCTTGTGTCTACGGTAAGTTGCATTAAATTCGTGATGCGCCCGACCTGGTTTGCTCCTGTCGCTTTGCTGCTCGGCAGGGTGCGGAATGCGTCCAGGCTGACAGGATCGAAGCCCTTCGAAATCAAGTAGGCGTTGATGAATTCTTCGTGGCTGAATTCATCTTCGGTATTGTCGTGAATGTACTGCGGCATGTCGCCGTCAAGCACCAAAATGTCCTTGATGAAGGCAGAGTTCCCGCCCGTGGGCTGCACGGGATAACCCGGAATCTGCCTGCTTGCAATGGTTGCCACTTCATTGTCCTGAACTCCCAAAAACTCTTGGTATTGCAACCACAGGTCGCTTTCGATGATTTCGGCTGCAGCAAGGAAGCGCAGGATGGCGGCATCCCCTTGGCTGATGGTGGGTCCTGTTTCTGTGCTGGCTGTGGCTTTCGCTCCCAGGAACGCGCTGGCCGAGATGGCTGCCCCGGCAACTCCCATTCCCTTCAGAAACGATCGGCGATTGGCGGCTCTGCGCGTGGGAGAGTTCGATTCGGTTGAGGTTGAGGGCTGAGCCGTTTCCGACGTCAGAACCGTAGAGGAGGTCTTTTCGGTACTCATAGATCTGCGCTCCAAGTTTCGTGGAATAAGTTGGAAATCGAAGCAGGACTTCGAATCAACGTGGAGGCAGAATATGTGGGCTCAAGTTTGCACATGTCATTGGAGTGTCCGTGAATTGTAAAAAGTTCGCTCAGCGCGAGCTGTGTGCCGTCGCAGGTTGAAGCGAGGAAATCCGCGCCTTCCTTGAATGGGCCTTGCCTTTGAGGGCAACCCACCCGCGTGCATTTCGATTCTCAATCGTTTAGTTCACCACATCGAGAAATTGTCGCGGACACCAAGCGCGATTTGCAGGAAAAGGCCTGGTATGCGTAATCTCAAAAGGGAGAACGTGGAATGATTCGATTTGCTTGCGCAGCAATTACTCTGGCCTTCTTAACTATCTCGTTTGCTCATGCCCAAGATGCGACGTCCAAGGTGCAGGTATTTGGCGGCTATTCACTGCTCCACGCGGATACCGGTGGACTGGATAGCAGCATCCTGGACTTTAATTTGCGGCAATTTCCCAACACGTTTGACGTGCGGACAATCTTCAATGGCTGGAATGCCGAGGCGCAGTACAACTTCAGCTCCTGGGTGGGAGTCGCCGCCGATTTTAGCGGTTACCTCGGCTCGTCTTTTACGGTGCGGAGCCCCAGCACGGTTTCCGGACTCCCTGACGGCAACTCGTATTCGATCCTGGTGGGGCCGGTGATTTCTTACCGAGTCCCAAAAAAATTAACGCCCTTCGCGCATGCGCTGTTCGGATGGAACCGAACCAGCCTCAGTGCCAGCACCTTTATAGGCACATCGACTCCTTTGGCGTCCGTCTCCACACATTATGACGACTTCACACTCGCGCTGGGTGGGGGAGTGGATTACAAACTGTCTCGGCGTTTCGCTCTGCGGCTGGCGCAGTTGGATTGGTACCACACCAGCGTCAATCTGAATTCTTTTTATGGAACCGCCTTTAATACCACCCTGTTCCAGGGCCTGGCCACGCGCGAAAGAAACCTGCGATTCTCGGCTGGAATAGTGATTAACTTCTAGTGATTAACTTCTGATGACGGGTTGTCTTACGGCAGCCCAAAAGCATAAAAGGCGCTACCGGCAGCAATAGCGAGGTATTCTTTGCCATCCACGGCGAAGGCAATGGGCGCAGCATAGACCGCGCCGCCCATTTGAAAGTGCCAGAGAGGCTTGCCCGCTGCCGCATCCAGTGCGATAAAGTTTCCTTCCGCATCGCCGGTAAAGACCAAGCCACCGGCAGTGGAGAGCACGCCCGACCATGTCGGCGACGTATGCTCGAACTTCCACTTGATCTCGCCCGTCGCGGGATTGATTGCTTTCAGAAATCCGCGATACGGTTCGGCCTCTTCCGAAGGAAAGTACGCGCTGCCATAAAACGCGTGTCCAGCTTCGTAGGGCTGCGGAGCGGTGCTGAAGATATCGCACTGATCGCGGGCCGTCACGTAGAACAGCTCGGTTTGGGGATCGAACGCCGGAGCCATGAAGTTCGTCGTCCCCAGTGCGCCAGGGCACACGGTATGACCCTCAAGCGTAGGTGAAGCTTCCTTCTTCGCCATCGGACGCCCCTCTGCGTCTTTGGTGTCGCTCCACGTGGTCTTGCCGTAGGCGTTCGCGGAAATGAGCTTGCCGCTTGCCCGGTCTATCACATAGAAAAATCCGTTGCGGTTGGCTTGCGCGATCAGATGCTTGCCGGCGGAACCGGGCTTTTCGACGTCGATCATGACCGGCACCTGCGTCGCGTCCCAGTCATGTTCGTCGTGTTTGGTGAACTGGAAATACCAATTCAACTTGCCGGTATCAGCGTTCAGCGCCAAAAGCGAATTGCTGTAGAGATTGTCACCGGCACGGCCCTCGCCACGATTCGAGGGCGCAGGATTTCCGGTAGGCCAGAAAATCTGGTTGGTTGCCGCATCATAGGTTCCAGTATTCCACGCTGGAGCGCCACCCACCTTCCACGAATCGCCCTCCCATGTTTCGTGACCGGGTTCGCCGGGGCCGGGCACGGTGTAGAATCGCCATTTTCGTTCGCCGGTCGCGGCGTCGTAGGCGTCGACAAAGCCACGGACACCGTACTCGCCACCGGAAACGCCAATCACGACAAGATTTTTCACCGCCAGGGGCGCGACCGTGAAGCTGTAGCCGTTGCGATAATCGGCCGCGACGACATCCCAGATTACGTTGCCGGTTTTCGTATCGAGGGCGATCACGTGGGCATCGAGCGTTCCCAGGAAAACCTTGTCTCCCAAGATGGCGAGCCCGCGATTTACGCGTCCGCAGCAGGGGCGAATGTCCGCGGGCAGTGGATGCTGATACATCCAGATCGGCCGGCCGGTGCGCGCATCCAGCGCCAACGCCCGGTCATCTTGCGCCGTAGCATAGAGAATGCCGTCCGCTACAAGCGGCGTGGTTTCGAGTTTGCCCGTCGCTGCGGTCTGGTATACCCATTTCGCAACAAGGGACCGCGCATTCGTGATGTTGATTTGATCGAGCAGGCTGAAGCGCCGTCCAGAATAGTCGCCAGAGTAAGTCAGCCAATTCTGCGGCTCCTTGCGGGAATTCAGCAGGCGTTCGAACGTGACCTGAGCCTGAGACTGGATCACGCCGAGGCCCACAAAGAGAAAGAGGAAGATCACCGGGATACTCAGAGGGACGCCGTCGCGACCGTGGAAGAGCGGCCCCTTCAGGACCGCGTTGCAGGCCCACGGAGAAGCGGCCTTTAGGCCCCGTGGACCACGGGGGCTGAAGCCCGAACATTTGGGGGCATCTGGACGCGGCGCTGAAGCGCCGCTGTTCCACAGTCGTGTATGCGCCTGAGCAGGCTGGCCGTTCGCCCGCGCTGAAGCGCCGCTCTTCCACGGTTGCTCAAACACCGCAGCAGATCCCACGCGACTTCGTAGCCCGCCATCGTCAAAGCTACAACGCGTCATTTCGCCCCCACGCTGATCAGGTAAGCCACGATGTCCTCAAGATCTTTGTCGCTCAAAGTGTCTGCCTTATACTGGGGCATCATCGACTCCCTGCTCTTTTTGAAGGAGCGAAGCTTGTCTTTATCCAGCAGATAAATTTGTTCGCTCGAATCCATCATCTGCACGCTGAAGTTGTCCTCGTTCAGAGCCACCCCCTTGATTTCCTTTCCATCGGCGGTCACCACGGTGATAGTTTCGTATTCCTGAGGAAATTCCTTCGTGGACTCGGTCAATCCCCAGGCCAATCGTCGACTTGGATTGCGCACAGAATCGATGATTGCTTCTCTGGTGCGTGAGCCTCCCACAGCGGTGAGTTCCGGCCCTACCCGCCCGCCCTTGCCTTCCACCATGTGACAGAGTGAGCAGTTCGCGTCGCCATAGAAGAGTTCTTTGCCATGCGCAGCGTTGCCGATGGGCTTGGCCGGAGCCTTCACCTCCACGCTGCGAATGTAGGAGATGATCTGCCAGATTTCCTCGTCCGTCATGCCAACACCCTGGCCATTGGTTCCGTTGGCTGGCATGACGGTACCCGGAATGCCGTTGCTGATCACCTGAAACATCTCCGCGTCGGAGTGAACATGCTTCTTCTTTGCTCGCGTCAGGTCGGGACCTCGACCGCCGCCGCGCGCGCCCAGCCCATGGCAAAGCGCGCAGTTGATGCGGAATTCGTACTCGCCCGCCTTGGCCGCTTTGGAGTCCCCTGCGAAGGGATTGCGATCGTCGGCAACTGCGGATGGCACCGTCATCGCAAATGAGAATAGGAGTGAGGATACAAAAACTCGTCGCAAGAACATAATTCTCACGGATGCTCCTCCAAAATTAAACAACGCAGGAGACGACCACTAAACCCGAAAGTTAACGGATAGTATCATCGGTGCCGCTGGCTTGGCGCTGTGAATATTGGGAGGACAGGCTCGAGGTTACGCCGCTGACCTGACACTCGGCTTCGCAGCCGTTACGGCTGGAGTATGGATGTGTTCGGGTCGAAATCCCATGCCCAGAACGCGCGCAGGAAAGCGCCTTAAGAAAGGCCAGCCCTGCAGAAGTTTCAGCGCCCGCGGGGCTTTAAGCGGACGCTCAGCGCCCAGGACTTTGCGAACGACTCGGTCCTGAATAAAAAGTTGCAAGCGCTGAGTCACCCGTGTTGGAAGTTCTCTCCGCCGCTGCACTGCGGCGAGATCATCGCGCGAAACGGTTCCCGCGAGTAGCTTGTTTCCCAAGATGTTCGCGGTCGCGACGGCGTCCTGGATCGCAAGATTGATGCCCACTCCGCCCACCGGAGACATGGCATGCGCTGCATCTCCAATGCACAAGACACCCGGCTTCGACCACTCTATCAGGTGGTCGACGGTTACGGTGAGGACGCTGATGTCGTCCCAACTCTTCAGTTCCTGCACGCGATCGTGGAGAAAAGGGGCGAGGGCCCCCACATCCTTGCGGAAATTTTCGATGCCGCGCTGCTTGAGTTGGTCAAGCGCGCCCTTGGGGATAAGAAACGCACATTGCCAGTATTGATCGCGGTTGATCATCACCAGCATCCTGCCGGCTTCGACGCGGCCCAAAGCACGCGACGGATCATCTTCTTGCCGGCTGATTCTCATCCACAGCACATCCATCGGCGCACCCAGATTCTCAACCTGCAACCTGGCTCGCTCGCGCACAATCGAGCGGCGTCCATCCGCGCCGACAGTCAAAGGTGCACGGATCTGCAATGCTCCGCTTACATTCTTCGCGCGCACTCCGGCCACTCGTCCGTCTTCACTGACGAGGTCGACGGCCTCGGTTTCCATCAGCAGGTGAAAACCCAAGTAACGCTTGGCTTCCGTCGAGATGAAATTCAGGAAGTCCCACTGCGGCATGAGGGCGATGAACTTGCACTGGGTTGGAAGGTGAGTAAAGTCGGCAAGAGTGAACGTTTCAGCCCCAACCTGTCCAGTCAGTTCTCGCGCCTCCTGGTGCGGACGCTTCAGGAACTCATCCAGAATCCCGAGTTCGTGCATCAGTTCCAGGGTGGAGGGATGGATGGTGTCGCCACGAAAGTCGCGAAGAAAGTCTTTGTGTTTCTCCAGCACGACCACGTCCACGCCCATTCGCGCAAGCAAATATCCCAGCATCATGCCGGCAGGGCCTCCTCCGGCGATGCAGCAGCGAGTCTCGATACTTTCGCCCATGGATAACCTCCAGCGCGCCAGGAAACACGACGCCATTCTAATTTTTAGATGCTCGACGTTTGGTGGAGGGGTGGTGACTGGGAAGTTTTCGGAAACCTCACAGAGCAGCCTAAGACATTCCCATCGTACATGGCCGCCGGGTATCTGGGACCGGCACGGATGCTTCCCTACACTTGAGACTCCCCTGATTTCAGCCGATCTTCCCTCTAGATCGAAGACTTTTTAAATGTAGGCGCGTAAGTCGCTGATGTCTCAGCCCTTCCAGCGGAAGGCGTTGGATTGAGGAAGGCCAAGATGGGCGAGAACACGGTAGGCGAACTCACGGGCCATGTCATCTAAAGAAGCAGGTCGGTAATAGAAGGCCGGTATGAGCGGGAAGATGGTCGCTCCGGCGTCGGCGGCCCGGTACATGTTGAGAATATGGATTTTGTTGAGTGGCGTTTCGCGCACGCAGAGAACCAGCGGACGTTGCTCTTTCAGGCAGACGTCAGCCGCGCGCTCGATCAGGTGGGAGGCGATGCCGTTGGCGACGCGGGCCAAAGTGCCCACGCTGCAGGGGATTACGACCATGGCGTCAGCGGGGTAGGAGCCGCTGGCTATGTTCGCCCCGATATCGGCGTTGGATTGCTCTTTGATTTTACTTTTCGAGGTTTTGGAGGAGAAGTTCGCCGGGCCGCGAGAGCGGCTTTTCGCCAGACGTCTTTGCGCTAGCTTCTCCGGGGAAAGAATCTGGCCGAGAAGATTCACACGGCCGCGGATGCCGAGTTCTTCAGCGAGCACGCGCAAGCCGGAGTCCGACGCGATGAAATTCGCGGTCTGGATGCGAGCGTCGCGTTCAACTGCCAGCAGAAATTGCCGCAGGAAGACCGACCCGCTGGCGCCAGTAGTCGCGACGGTCAGATTCTGTGGCGGATGATTCGGCAACGCGCCTCCCGCGGATGACGCCAAGCGTTCACCCGAAGTTTGGAGCATAGGGAGTTGCCGAACGGGAGTCAAGAAGAGCACTGAAGGAAGAGAGCTAAGAGCTAAAGGCTAGAAGCTGCTTCGTATGGCGTCCACTGCCAATTTGCGATCCCGCCGTAGCGCCGCGCAGCTCCACGCGCTGGCGGGAGTCGAGCGGCAAATCCGTGCCCAGGATTCGCACAGCCGCCGCAAGTATCTGCGCGAGTTCAGCCAGGCCTTCCGCAACTACGATTCTGTTCTCGATGCTCAACAGATTTGGAGCGCTGTACACGCCGCCGACATGGTCCTGATCGGCGATTACCATGCCCTGGCCGCCGCCCAGCGCTATGCTGCATCCTTGCTCGAGCAGCGTGCCCTGGCTGGGGATCGCCGAGTCGTACTCGGCGTTGAGACTATCTTCGCGCGCGATCAGCACATTCTCGAAGAATGGTGGCGCCGAGAAATTAGCGAAGAGGAATTGCGCCAGCGCATCCGCTTCGATCTCGACTGGGGCTACGATTGGACTCCGTTTTACGAACTGCTGGTCACCGCGCGCGATCACGGAGAGGCTGTCTACGGCCTCGACTGCATGCCGCGGGAGAATCTGCGGAAAATTGGAGCTCGCGATCGCCACGCCGCGGCGAAGATTGCCGAGATCCGCCGTCGTCACCCCGATGCGGTGATCTTCGTTTTATTCGGCGAGTCGCACCTTGCTCCGGGACACATGCCGCGTGCGGTACAGAAGGAAATGCCCGACGCGAAAGTTCTGACCGTGTTGCAGAATGTCGACGCACTCTACTGGCGGGCAGCGGGCGAGCGCGCCGACAAGGTCGAGGCAGTAAGCATCGCTGACGATGTCCTGTGCGTATTCAACGCGACGCCGCTCGAAAAATACGAAAGCTACCGACTGTTTCTCGACCAATGGAGCCGCTGCGATACCGGACCCGACTTCGCGCCGACAATTTACAATTTGATCGACAGCCTGGCCGCTTTTCTCGAGATCAACCGTTATTCGCCGCATAACGGCACGCAGCCGAAGTTTCTGGTCGATATGCTGCCTGAGGTCCACGGCAACTCATCGGATGCGTTGATCCATCGCATGCTCTCTCGTAAGGGCATCACCGAGCGGCAGTTGGAAAGCATGCTGGCGACGGTGGAGGAGCGTGGCAGCGCTTATCTTCCGCAGGTGAATGCATTTTATATCCGCGACTTTCAGATGGTGCATGCGGCCGAGGATGCGACTAGGTTTCTGCATCACGCCTGCCGCAGCTTGCCCCAACGGCGTAATGGACATGACGGCGGAAATAGCCTTCAGGAAAACGAATCCGTTGCTTTGAGCCTCGACTACTTTTATATAAGAATATTGGAGGACGCTGTTGCCTATTTCGGATCGCGGGTGCTTTATCCTTCAAGGCCTGCGCCTGAGATGGAGGATTCCTTTGTGCTATCACGCGCTGCGTGCGAAAAAACGGGACAGGCAGCCGTTCGCGCGGACGCTGACAAATTTGACGCAATTGCGCGGCAGTGGGGATACCGGTTGGGGAATTTGATCTACGACAAATATCTTGCAGGAAAAGTAAAGCCGAGCGCCTTGCGCCGATTGTTTCTCGCTCGTATTGACGAGCCCGGCATCGCCCGTAAAGTCTGCACTGCCGTGATCGCCAGACTTCGATCCTTGTAGCGTGGCCGGGCGCCCTTCGGTAGGCTCAGGCCGGAGCTACATGATGCGCATCGCGAATGCTAATCTAGAAGTCTCTTGACGGTACTACGTTCGCGACCATGAACGCCCAGTCCATCCGCAAGCTCTTCGAGCAGGTGCGCCGGGGCACACTCACGGCCGACGATGCCGTCGACCGGCTTCGTCATTTACCTTTCGAAGATCTTGGTTTTGCCAAAGTTGACCATCACCGTTCTCTGCGTGCGGGCATGCCCGAGGTTATTTTCGGAGAGCGGAAAACTCCGTCGCAGACGGCTGAGATCTTCGCCCGCCTCGCGAAGCACGGCGGCAACGTCCTGGCTACTCATGCCGATAAAAAACAGTTTGCCGCAGTAAAAAAGAAAGTACGCGGCGCGGAATATCGGGAAATAGCGCAAGCCATCGTGCTGCAGCGCGACCCAACCACCTACGGCAAAGGAACCATCGCCGTGGTTTCGGCGGGAACCAGCGATATCCCGGTAGCTGAAGAAGCAGTGGTCACCGCTGAAATGATGGGCAATTCCGTGGAACATTTCTACGATGTGGGTGTTGCTGGAATTCACCGGCTGCTGGCGAATCGTGAGGCTCTGACAAAGGCCCGAGTCGTAGTTGTATGCGCCGGCATGGAAGGCGCGCTGCCCAGCGTGGTCGGCGGCCTTGTCGGCGTTCCTGTGATTGCCGTGCCCACCAGCGTCGGCTACGGTGCGTCGTTCAAGGGATTAACTGCGCTGCTCGGCATGCTGAATTCCTGCGCTTCGAACGTGAGCGTGGTTAACATTGATAATGGATTCGGGGCCGGATACGTGGCCTCGCTGATCAATCGGTTACCCTGATCGCAGATTGGAGTGGTCATGGCCATCGCACTGTGCACGATTCAAATCGTGTGACTGCGGAGGCTCGCATGATTGACGGTAAACTCATTTATCGCGGCGACCGATTGCGGTAGAGTCTCGAAATATATTATTCGGCACGAAAATATGATCGTCGGCACGGGCATTGACATCGCGGAGGTCCCGCGCATCCGCCACTCGATTGAACGCTTTGGCGATCGCTTTCTGCAGCGTATTTATACGGAAAGTGAGATCCGCTACTGTGACTCCAAGGCAAACCGTGTCGAGCGTTATGCCGCGCGCTTCGCCGCCAAAGAAGCGGCCATGAAGGCCCTGGGCACGGGCTGGAGCCACGGCGTCCGCTGGCGGGACTGCGAGGTGACGCGCCTGCCCGGGGGACGACCGACTATTGAGTTTCACGGAAAAGCCAGCGAATTTGCCGCCAAGCTGGGAGTGAAAAACTCCGCATTGTCGCTCTCGCACACCGCGGAACAGGCTATCGCGCAAGTGATTCTGGAAAACTAAGAGCCCGATACCGCACGCCACGGACATCTGCTAGACTGGCGCATTCCACTTCGTCATGGTTGCCACTTTACAGGTTGTTCGGCCGGCCTTCTCCCCCACTGAGATTCCCGAACCTACTCTGCTCATTGGTTTGGGGATGACCAGTTTTGCCGCGTTGCTCCTCGAGTTGGGACTCACCCGATTGTTTTCCGTAGTGCTCTTCTATCACTTCGCGTTTCTCGCAATTTCGATTGCCCTGCTTGGACTGGGCGCTGGCGGTGTGTTCGCCTACCTATTTAAGAAGCGATTGACTAGAACTGGCACACGCGCGCTGGCCGCGCGTCTATGCATCGACAGCTCGATCCTGGTGTTTGTTGTGCTTGAAGTTGTCCTGCATGTGCCTGTCGCGCTTAATGCCACCCGAAGCAACTTTCTAAACTTAACCGCTCTTTACGTGGTTTCGGCATTGCCTTTCTTTTTGACGGGATTGTTCTTTTCGGTTGTCTTTGCGCGTGAGACATGGCGCGTGCAGCGCGTCTATGGAGCGGATTTATGTGGGGGCGCACTGGCCTGCCTGGCCGTGGTTCCGCTGCTCAATTGGATCGGCGGACCGAATACCATTCTGGCCGCCGGCGTGGTGATGGCCGCTGCCGCGCTCGTTTGGGCAGAATCGTTGCGCGCGCGTATAGGAGCATGCGCCCTGGTGGCTGTATTTGTAACCATCATCGCAGCGAACCACTCCGGCCGGCTGATTGATGTTGTCTATGCCAAGGGCGTGTTTCGCGATCCGGCCTGGGTGGAATTTGCCCGCTGGAATGCGCTTTCGCGCGTGGAAGTAGATCGCCAGAGGCAGGCCAAGACCATCGTTATCGATGCTGACGCTTCCACCTACATTATGAATTGCGATTTGGCGCACTGGGACGACAGCAAATGGGAACGCGACCTCATGTCAGCTCCGCCGGCATTGGCCAACGTTCTGCGGCCACATGGCGAGTTCGCGATCATCGGGCCAGGTGGAGGGGTCGATGTGCTGCGCGCAGTGGCGAATGGCAGCCCGAACGTAACTGGGATCGAAATCAATCCTCTCATCGCCAATACGATCATGCGTGGTCGTTACGCCGATTATGCCCAGCATCTCTACGAGCGACCCGAAGTGCACATCCATGTGACCGATGGCCGCTCGTACCTGCGCTCTTCGCCGCAGCAGTTCGATGTCGTGCAAATGACGCTTGTCGACACCTGGGCTTCGACTGCGGCCGGAGCGTTTGCGCTGAGCGAAAACAATCTCTACACCGTGGAAGCCTTCCGGGAATATTTCGAGCATCTCAAGCCGGATGGCATGATCGCGATCACTCGCTGGGAGTTTCGCCAACCCCGGGAGGCTCTACGCGTCGTCGCGGTGGCAATGCAAGCCTTGCACGATTTGGGTATCGCCGACCCGGCGCGCAATTTTATCATTGCTTCGAAGGGACAGCTTAATGAAGATGGACTTCCGGTAGTCGTGCTCGCCAAAAAAACTGCGTTCACCACTGGGGAGCAGTCGGCGATCCAGGCTCATTTCGAGAAATACAAGCAGTTGAATCTTCTGTACCTCGCATCGTTTCCGCTCCCAGTGCAAGCAGGACAGAATCCGTTTGCCGATTTGATCGCCAGTAACGATCCTTACGGCTTCGCGCAGAGTTATGCCTACAACGTGGCGCCGGTTACCGATAACGCACCGTTTTTCTTTTTCACGCTCAAAGCCGGGCAAATCCTCGGCCAACGGGGACTGCACCACGGCATCGACTGGAAGGTGAATTTGGGCGTACTGGTTCTGCTTTTTGTGCTGGTGATTTCAGTGCTTGCCGTATTGGGCTTCCTGATTTTGCCGCTTGCGCTTCAGAAAGGCCGTCAGTCGCCGCTTCCAGTTTTGTACTTCGTCGCAGTAGGTCTGGGTTACATCCTGGTGGAAATTGCGTTGATCCAGCGCCTGTCGCTCTTCCTGGGACACCCAACCTACGCCCTCACCGTGGTTATTTTTCTATTGATGCTCTCCAGTGGCGGCGGGAGTTTGATGTCGCGCCGCTGGCTTCGCGGCACCGAATTGTCCTGGGCGCCGCTCGTGCTTGTGATGGTCGTGCTGTCAGCCGACCTTGTGCTTTTTCCGCGCCTGCTTGCCGCCTGCATAGGACTGAAATTGGTTTACCGAATGGCCATCAGCGGTATGCTGCTGGTTCCGCTCGGCTTCCTGATGGGAATGCCGTTTCCAACGGGCTTGCGCGCTCTGGCGGCGAGCTCTACGGTCACCGCCACGGGCGGGGCAGGCCACGATGACAACGCGGTGGAATGGGCATGGGCGATGAATGCCGCTGCCAGTGTATTGGGTTCGGTGCTCGCAATGGTGATCGCAATCGAGTTTGGCTTAACCATCACCCTGGCGTGCGGAGCTGTGGCTTACCTGCTCGCCTTACTACTTCTTCCAGCCCTCGGCTCGCAACGCGCTTAGGAATGGACTCGTGGTTTGCTATGATGCTGCGAGGGGCGGCGAAGCTGGGAGCTGTTCCGTGTGTCACCGAAAATCACTAACGACGTTCTGAGGGAACGATTTGCCGAGCCAGAAACAGCTCAAATGGTCGCAGCTCTGGGTCGGCCTCACTGTGATTTTCGCCAGCATAACGCTGGCGGTGCTTCTATTCCTGATGTCCGGAACCACCGGTTTGTTCAGCAAACGAATGACGCTTGTGTCGTATTTCGACAATGCGAGCGGGCTGCGCGTGGGAGCCCCCGTCCGGCTGAGTGGCGTCGATATCGGCAATGTTTCGAAAATTCTTATTGTCCGTGATAAGGACAAGCAGATCACTCCAGTCGAAGTAGTCATGAAGGTCGGCACGAAGTACGCCTTCGATCTGCGCCGCGATTCGGAAACCTCTCTGGACACGGCTGGAGTGTTAGGCGAAACTTACATGGACATTAACAGCTCGCAGGCGATTGGTCCCCCCGCGCAGGATGGCGATACGCTTCCCACCCACCTGCATCCCGATTTCAACGAGGTGGTGCGATCCAGCCAGAGCACGCTGCAGAACATGGATGCTCTGCTCAAGCGCGCCGATCGCATTCTGGCTTTCGCAGAGAGCGGCAAAGGCTCCCTGGGCAAGCTGATTTACGATCCCAGGCTGTACGACCAAATCTCGCAGACGGTCGGGGAGTTCAAGCAAGTCGTCGACGAAATCGCCAAAGGCCACGGCAGCCTCGGCCAACTGATCAACAGTAACGATGCCTACAACAAGTTTGTAGCCACCCTCGACAAGATCAACCTCGTGGTGGATGACCTGCAAGCTGGCAAAGGAACGGCGGGGAAATTCCTGAAGGATCCGTCTCTTTACAATAATGCGAATGACACTATCGCGAACTTTAAGCAGGTGAGTGAAGACATCAACGCCGGCAAGGGTACTCTGGGCAAACTGACCAAGGACGATGAACTGGCGGAGAAGATCAAAACCACGATGACCAAACTTGCCGCCCTGACCTCCGCACTGGAGGCAGGCCAGGGGACTGCGGGAAAACTGCTCAAGGACGAAACCCTCTACAACAATGTCAATCGTGTGCTGGAAGAAACCCAAGGCCTGATAAAAGCGATTCGCGAGAATCCCAAGAAGTATCTCAGCATCAAGTTGCACATTTTCTGAGAACGAATGTAACAGGAGATCAGATCTCCACTTCGCCTTCCATATAGAAGACGCAACTGCCCTCCAATTCGACGCGATCACCGGCGAGTCGGCAAGTGATTTCTCCGCCGCGCGACGAGGCCTGGAAGGCGCGAAACACCGTCTTTCCCAATCGTTTGGCCCAATAGGGCGCCAGCATGCAATGCGCCGCGCCGGTCACGGGATCTTCCGGGATACCCTTGACCGGAGCGAAGTAGCGGCTGATGAAGTCGTAGGACCCATCCCCTGCCGCGGTCGCGATCACGCCGGGCCGGTTCATGCGGGCGAGCGCCGCCATATCAGGGGCCAGCTTGCGCAAGATCTGTGCGCTCTCCAGCAGGGCCATGTAGTTGAAGGCGTTGATGAAAACCTCAATCGGAACGACGCCCAGCGCTTCGGTCAGTCCCGGCGGTGCGGGAATCGGCTCGGAGGGTCGGGCGGGGAAGTTCATAATGTAACCGGCGTCTGCACGATTCACCGTTAAGGGGCCGCTCGCCGAGTGGAATGTCACGCGGCTGCGTCCGGGCTCCAGTCGCTCCATGACTACGGCTGCGCTGGCCAGAGTTGCGTGGCCGCAAAGCGGCACCTCGGTCACGGGCGTAAACCAGCGCAAGCGATAGTCGCCGCCCTCAACGACCAGAAAAGCCGTCTCCGCTAGATTGTTCTCGGCCGCAATCGCTTGCAATGTAGGGTCAGCCGGAAAACTATCCATCAACATCACAGCCGCTGGATTCCCTGAGAAGCGCTGGGTGGTGAAGGCATCAATCTGGAATATCGGCACTCGCATGCGTTCAGTGTTCTCCGATACCGGTGAGCGCTCCCAGCAAGCCGGCGAAAAATCCTAGCACCACCAGGAGCACGCTCAGAATCGTCGCGTTTAGAACACCGCTCTCGCGGTGGATGTGGACTCAGCCTGCTCGTGCGCATGATAGCTGGAGCGCACCATGGGGCCGGACTCAACATGGCGGAAACCAAAGCGTAGGGCTTCATCGCGCAATTCGCGGAATTCTTCTGGCGTGTAGAAGCGGGCGATGGGCAGGTGGTCGCGCGACGGACGCAGATACTGCCCCACAGTGAGAATGTCGACGCCGCGCGTACCCAAGTCGCGGAAGACCTCGACGAGTTCGTCCGTGGTTTCGCCGAGTCCAACCATCACGCCGCTCTTGGTCACCATGCCGGGAGAAAGCCTCTTGGCGTTCTCCAGCAAATTGAGAGTGCGCTCGTAGCGCGCACCCGAGCGCACTGCGCGATAAAGGCGCGGCACGGTTTCCGTATTGTGATTGAGCACGTCCGGTTGTGCGTTGAGCACAATCCTCAGAGGTTCTTCCAGGCCTTGAAAATCGGGGATCAGAACTTCGATGCGGCAATCTGAAATAAGTTCGCGGATCTCGCGGATGGTCTCAGCGAAAATTCTTGCTCCGCCAACGTTGTCATCGTCACGATTCACGCTGGTCACGACGGCATGCTTCAGTCCCAAAGTCGCAACTGCTTCAGCGACGCGGCGCGGCTCATCCCAATCGATTGGCTCCGGACGCCCCTTCGGCACGGCACAAAATCCACAGCGCCGTGTGCAGATATCGCCCAGCAGCATGAACGTTGCAGTCTTGTGATTCCAGCACTCGCCAATATTCGGACACTGCGCCGATTCGCAAACTGTATGCAGTCCGAGCCCGCGCGCCAACTTTTTCAAGTTATGAAAGTTATCCCCGACAGGCGCTTTGGCCCGCAGCCAATCGGGCTTGGGTATCCGAAGTGGAGGCGCGAGGTCGATCTGAATCAGTTGTGAAGATCCCGCCATCCGTTCGATTCTATCAGTTTGAACCTAGACCTTGAGCAAGGGGCTGCGACAACGTAGAATGCGGCGAATCTGGGGTACAGGGATTCATGAAGCGATTTTGGAAGTGGCTGAGCCTCGCGTTGGTGGTTCTGGTTGTGGTGCTGGCAGTTGCGATCAGCGTAACCATTGGCTGGAGACCTTTTCTAGGTCCACGAACGCGGCCGCTCACCGACCGTAGGTTCGAGTCGACGCCGGAGCGTCTGGCGCGCGGCCGCTATCT
The DNA here is from genome assembly GCA_963717205.1 of uncultured Acidobacteriota bacterium. GTDB lineage: Bacteria > Acidobacteriota > Terriglobia > Terriglobales > Acidobacteriaceae > Sulfotelmatobacter. The sequence continues at coordinate 67,112 of CAVQVP010000010.1, forward strand.
TGCCAACGCGGTCTCCGGATGCATCTACTGCCATTCGGAACACGACTGGAAGGCCCCTGGTGATCCGGTGGTCGAGAGCAAGCTGGGCGCGGGTCAGATTTTCCCAGTCGCTGACTTGCCCGGAACCGTGGTCGCTCCCAACCTCACACCCGATTCCGCAACAGGAGCAGGCACCTGGAGTGACGACCAACTCGCTCGAGCCATACGTGAAGGCATCGGCCACGACGGCAGAACCTTGTTTCCAATAATGCCGTACCCGCACTTTCGCACCATGTCGGACGAGGATCTGGCCTCAGTGGTGGTGTATCTGCGCGCCCTGCAACCGGTGCAGAATCCGCTGCCCCGAACCGAGATCGTGTTTCCCGTAAAATACCTGATCCGAAATGCGCCGCAACCCGTCACCTCGCCGGTTCCTTCAGGCACTTCCTCCGATCCGGTCGAGCGCGGCGGTTATCTGGTGCAGATCGCGGGCTGCTCCGACTGTCACACTCTGCAAAAGCAAGGGCAGCCCATCTCCTCCCTGGCCTTCGCCGGCGGCTTTGTGCTGAAAGGCCCGTTCGGAACCGTGGCCAGCTCCAACATCACTCCGGATCCATCAGGCATCTCGTATTACGACGAGAACCTGTTTATTCAGGCGATGCGGACCGGGAAGGTTGGCGCTCGCTCCCTAAATCCGATCATGCCCTGGATCATGCTGAGGGATATGACGGACGACGATCTCAAAGCCGTATTTGCATATCTGCGCACACTGAAGCCGGTCCATCATCGCGTGGACAACACGTTGCCTCCTACCGCATGCAAGATTTGCCAGGGGAAACACGGAGCCGGAGACCAAAACTGATCGCGCTTCCTAACCCACCTCGACCAGTCCGTAGGTATGCTGCCAACGCGTGCGCATGGCGACCAGGGCGCGGCTGATCTCGACCTCTGTGACTTCGGAATTGGGCCCAGCCATCACCGCCGCAGCCTCGCGTTTGGCTAGTTCCAACAACTGCCGGTCGCGAATGAGATTGGCTACGCGAAAGCTCGGCATTCCGGCTTGCCGAGTGCCGAAGAACTCCCCGGGCCCGCGCAGTTCGAGATCGAGTTCGGCAATTTGAAACCCGTCGTTTGTGCGCACCATGGCGTCGAGGCGGCGCTCGCCCTCTTCGGTTACTTTGCCACCAGTCATCAGAATGCAATACGACTTCGCCGCCCCGCGCCCGATCCGTCCGCGCAACTGGTGAAGCTGCGCCAGGCCAAAGCGTTCCGCATGCTCGATCACCATCACCGTCGCGTTCGGCACGTCCACGCCGACTTCAATCACGGTGGTGGCGACCAGAATCTGCAATTCGCCTTTCTGGATACATGCGCATGACCTGATCTTTCAAATCGGTGTCCAGGCGGCCGTGCAGGAGTCCAAGCTTCAGATCGGCGAACACCTTTCCGCTCAGTTCGCGGTACATCTTGATGGCGGCCTTCAGTTCGCTCTCCTCATTTTCCGCGATGACGGGGTAGACCACATAGACCTGATGTCCCTTCGCCACTTGCTTGCGCACAAACTCCCAAACTTCGGGCGAACGGTCGTCGGTGATTCTTCTTGTAACGATTGGAGTGCGGCCAGGCGGGAGCTCGTCGAGCACGCTGAGGTCGAGATCGCCATAAAGAGTGAGCGCCAGAGTTCTGGGGATCGGAGTAGCGGTCATGACCAGGACGTCAGGCTCGGCCGGACGGGCCGGTATCAAAGGGGAGCCCGTCCCCGCATGAGCATCTTCACCGCCATCGCCCGATTTCTTCATCAACTTCAGCCGCTGTAAAACGCCGAACCGGTGCTGCTCATCGACGATCACTAATCCCGGCTTCGCGAACTCAACTTTTTCTTCCAACAGGGCGTGCGTGCCGACGACGAGCTGCGCATTCCCCTGCGCGATGTGGCGGCGGATTTCGCGCTTGCGGTCGCTCTCCAGCGATCCGGTCAGCAGGACGATGCGGTATCCCGCATTTTCCAGAATTCTTCGCGCGGAAAAATAATGCTGTTGCGCCAGAATTTCCGTCGGAGCCATCAGCGCGACCTGGTAACCATTTTCGATCGCGATGATGGCTGCCTGAAAGCCGATGATGGTTTTTCCCGATCCCACATCTCCCTGCAGCAAACGCCGCATGGGATGTGCCTTCTGCATGTCATCAGCGATTTCTTTCAAGACTCGCTTCTGCGCTGCTGTGGGATGGAAGGGCAGAATTTTCTTGATGGCTTGTCGCACTCGGTCGTCCAGCTGAAAAGCGATACCCGTCTGAGCCTTGAGCTGACGCCGCTTGAGCTCCAGTCCCAGCTCGACGAAGAATAATTCCTCAAAGATCAGCCGGATGTGTGCAGGCGTGCGCGCCGACTGCAAATCTTCGAAGCTCTCTCCCGCCTCGGGCCAATGCACTTTCCAAAGAGCCTCGCGCGGCGAAACCAGCGCCAGACGCTGGCGCACGGCTGCCGGAATCGTTTCTGCGAGTTCGGGAGTCAGATCATCGAGAGCCGTTCGGATGACGCGGCGAAACCAGCGCGCGGTCACGCGTCCTTGCCCGGCTGACTCGTAGATGGGCACGATACGCCCAACCTCGAGCGATGCCGCAGCCTTGTCGTCCGCGCCGTTTCCGCCTGCATCGCCCAGCATCTCAAATTGCGGCTGGATAATCTGCAGTTCGCCGCTCCGTTGGTCTTGCTCCACCTTGCCGTAGAGTGCGAGCAACTGGCCGGGTTTGAACTTGTCCTGCAGGTAAGCTCCATGAAACCATAGGCAACGCAGCTTGGATCGCCCCTGCCCCACAGTCAGCTGAAAGATAGGCATCCTGCGAGTGCGAAACAGGCCCGAGTTGCGGACTTCGGCAATAACGGTGGCCATCTCCCCGGGGCGCAACTCCGCAATCCCACGCGGATTCAGCCGGTCTTCGTAGCGAAAAGGCAGATAATTAAGCAGATCACCCACCGTGGCGATGCCCTTGGTGGCGAGAATCTCCGCCAGCCGCGGGCCAATTCCCTTGACGTATTGCACCGGCGTGGTGAGTTCGAGCATGACGGAGGTTTCAAAGGAATGTTAGCAGCAACGTGTCCCGTAGCGATGCTGGTGTTTGCTGCTGAGAGGGGGTGGCTCTCGAAGGCTATATAAGATCAGCCTTTTCACTTTTCCCCCCAGCCAAGAGCCTCTTACAAGATGAAGCCGGTGTCTAAACCCTCGGTGCTGGTAAATCTAGTTCAAGCTCTCTGTGCCATCATCCTAGGCAACGTCGCGTATTTCTTTCTCGCCCCCGCCTTTCACCTGCCGCGCCACCAGCCTTTCCAGATGGATTGGGGACTCGTTGTGGACTTCTGGTTCTGCGTGGTTGCTTACGGGTTGATCCGCACGGCAAGAAAATGGAAGTAAGGGCTACTCGGGGTCATCCTGAGCGCAGCCGCTTTTCAGGCGGAGCGAAGGATCTCACTCATACGAGATCCCTCACCCGGCTGAAGTTCGCCGGCTTTCGGGATGACGCCTCTGTGCGAAGTCCCGACCACATCTCACCTACTTTATTAGTTACTTTCGGAACGTCGGGCAAACTCCTCTGTCACGTTACGATATCTCCTGAAGTATGAACAAAATTGCAGTCCTGTACGATGCCGGCCAGGCCGTGCTCTCCACCTTTGATTTGGACGAGGTGCTGCAGCGCATCCTGGCCATCGCACGCGACTATTTTCATCTGCGGAATGTGGCGATTGCGCTGCTGGACAAGCCGTCCCAGCAGCTATATATTCGCTCGCAAATTGGCTGGGACGAGGGTCAGGACAAGATTCGCGTGGCTCTGGGCCAGGGCATAACGGGAGCCGCTGCGCTCAAGAAGCAGCCTGTATATGCGCCCGACGTCACGAAAGATCCACGATACTTCTGCTCCGCGAAATCCACCCGCTCCGAGCTCGCCATTCCTTTAATGGTGCGGGATGAGGTCGTGGGAGTCCTGGATTGTCAGAGCGATCGTGAAGACCATTTCGACTCAGAAACGATCGATCTGCTCACGCTCTTTTCCACCCAGGCATCGATCGCTCTGCAAAACGCGCGCCTCTATTCTCTGGAGCAGCAGCGGGCGCGACAGTTACAGGCGATCAATGCCATCGCCCAACAAACTACGGCTGTTCTGGAGCTGGAAGACCTGCTGGGCAGAGTTTGCAAATTGATTCAGGAGGCATTCCAGGTATCGCATGTCTCGCTCTTCCTGAGGGAGGATCACGACCTGGTTCTGCGGGCTCATCACGGCACGCTCACTCCTCGCATCCCGCAAGGCGGACGCTTCCCCGCCAGCAACGAGCCATGGGCGAGCATCCTGGCCGGCAACCGGACGGCGACGGAAAGCGATCTTTGCAACGCAACTACTACGAAGTTCTTCGCGGAGTCGGCCTCGCGCATGCGCATCCCGCTTGTCTCCTTCGGCCAAACGCTGGGAGTTCTCGCTCTGGATAGCTCCCTGCCGGATGCGTTTCGCGACGGCGATTTGCAGTCGCTGGAATCCGTTGCCGACATTTGCGCCACCGCCATCCAGAACGCCCACTACGTGGAACGCGTAAAACAACTTGCCTACCTTGATGGCCTCACCGGCATTTTCAACCGCCGCTTTTTCGAATTGCGCATTCTTGAAGAGATTGACCGTGCCCGGCGCTACGGCACCGGCATGGCCGTCGTCATGGCCGACATCGACCAGTTCAAACGGCTCAACGATGAGTTCGGACACGTATTAGGCGACGAGGTGCTGCGCCAGGTTTCCTCTCTGTTTCACCAGCAAGTGCGGAAGATTGATGTCGTGTGCCGCTACGGTGGCGAAGAATTCGGAATTCTGCTGACCCAGACTACCGCAGCACACGCCATGAACATCGCCGAGAAACTACGAAAGATGGTGGCGGGATGGCAATTTCCGGGTGTGCCGCGCACTGTTACGATCAGCGCCGGTACCGCTGCCTTTCCCGAGCACGGAACTACCCGGGACGAACTGGTGAAGGCTGCGGACGCTGCCCTCTACGCCGCGAAGCAAGCGGGGCGCAATCGAGTATGTGTAGGAATTCGGGCGCGCAATCAAGCTGCTGGCTCTTAGCCTCTTGCAATCACCGGAACAGCAAATCTCTCCCGGCCATTGCGCGCCATGCTAGATGTCGAGCCAGTGAGCCGACATCTCCTTACGAAGCTGCTCCATCTCTTTCTGCAGTTTCTCGCGGCTCTTCAGGAGTTCCTCCCGAACCTTGGTATTGACTTGCTCCTTCAGCTTGCGGGCTTGCTCTCTCGCCAGTCTCTGCTGCTCGCATACAGACCTGCGCATTTCCACGGAAGCCTTGCGGGTTTCTTCTCTCATTTGTTCCAGCTGCGGCTGTAGTTTGGCCACTTCATTCAGCGCTTCCCGCATTTCGGCTCGGTTTTCCGCGTCCACTTCCGGCGCTTCGAAGCTCTCCTCGATCATTTCGCCGGACTCCTTGCGTCCCGGCAAACTTATGGTCAAAGTCTGGGCCTTCCTCTCTCGAATTACTTCCACGTTCACCGATCCGGCGTTGCGGGAATGCAAGGCGTGACTAAAATCGCTGGTGTCGTGCACCGTCTGGTCGCCAACCCGAACGATCACATCTCCAGCGCGTAGACCAGCTTTATCAGCGCGACTGCCTTTTTCAACTGATCGAACTAAGACTCCATCTCCGTTCTTCGCGCCAAAAAATTCACCCAGCTGCGGCGTAAGGTTTTCCACCATCAGTCCGCTTCTTGTCGACGAATGAACGTAAACCACTCCAATATTGGGGACATCGAAGTCCGGCATATTAGGCAGCTGTGGCATTTCGAAATGGAAGTCGCTGTCTTTGTCTTTGCTTTTGGCGAGATGGTGAAATTCTGAACGGCGATCGGCCAGTTGCACTTTTATCGTCATTGGCTGCCCATCGCGGCTCAGTCCAAGCGTAACCAGGCGTCCGGGTGGGGTTTCATGGATCATTCGCTGCAGTTGAGTCTTACTCTCGACGCTCGTTCCGTTCATGCTCAAAATGACGTCATGTTCCCTGAGGCCGGCCTTTCCGGCGGGAGCATCCTGGTCGACCATGGTTACTTCGACCCCTTTTTCCTCTTTGAGCTTTAAGGATCCGAGGCGATCGGAGGTGATATCGGCGATGTCAACGCCGAGATAGGAACTTGTGCCCGATTCTTCGCTGGAAATGCCGAAAGGTTCCGAAGCCTCCATCGCGGTTTGTCCGGCTTGCGAGAGGCTGAGGAGCAGAGGCAACAAGGCAACCGCAGTCAGAATTTGCTTTCGCACGGATCACCTCCAAAGGGCCCTAAGTATTTTGCTTTCGAATCATTCCTGAATCCGCTGGGTCGTTGACCTACTGATTCGCCCGCTTGAAGCAGATGTCTCCGGTCGTTGTCCGAACCTTGAGGACGGGTCCTCCTCCATTTAACCTGCCTTCGGCGCTGAGCGTTCTCGGCCCCCACTTGTCGCCTTCGCTGGCAATGTGAATGTCCGGAAAGTCTGAGGTAATGTGATGCCCACTACCCAAGTCGACGCTGGCTCTTACTGAGATGGCGACGTCAGATGCGATGTAAACCGTAATGTCGCCCGCCGAGGTCTCAAGCATCGAACTGGTGGGCTCAGCTGCCGTTTTTACCAGCTTCACCACGATACCGCCTGCGCCCGTCTCTGCACGAGCCGATGGAACCCCGTACAACTCGATCCCACCCCCGCCGGTGCGGGCCTCGACATGGCCTTTAGCCGACGCAAGATGGATGCTACCCCCGCCTGTGTCAATTTCCACCGGACCACCCATATCTCCAAGATCGATGCTGCCGCCGCCGGTCGAGACTTTCACTTTGCCGCTACACTGGCGAACCTCAATGCCTCCGCCACCCGTTTCAATGCTGGCGGCCTGCGAGGCAGACATAATTTCCACGCTGCCGCCACCGGTTTCCGCGACCAGTTTTCCATTGGCGTGATGCACTTCAATCGACCCGCCGCCGGTATGCAGGCCGATATCGCCGCTGATGGTTCCGACATCGATCGATCCGCCACCGGTCTCGGCGTGGACGCCTCCACCAATGTCATCCAGATGCATGCTGCCGCCGCCGCTCTCCGCCTCCACTCTGCCAGAAATTCCCGTCGTATCAACATTGCCGCCTTCGGTCTCGATCTTCACCAGGCCGATCTCGCGGGGCACGTTAATGGCAAATTCTCCTGAGAACTTGCGCGGCCTGCCTCCTTGCCAGTCGCCGACAATCCATGCTGTGTCTCCACGGACGTATGCGCTGACTTTGAAGGACCCAAACTGGCGGCGCGCATCCTCCTCAGACGAAGTGTAGGCGCGAGTATGCACCACGTAGTTGATGCCCTGCCGCTGTGCGCCATGTACAACTACCGAGCCCATGTCGACCTTGACGTGCAGGTTTTTTACTGAGGCCAGAGTGCCAGTGATTTCCTGACCCCAGGCTCCTCCCTCGCGGGAGATCCTGCCTTCTTGCGCCCGTGCCAACGGAGCAAGCAGGCACACTACGCAAAGCAGGCCGACGAATTGTGGCGAACGTTTCAAAATAAATGCCTCAGCTTCTTTAGTGGTGCCGCGCCATTGTCATTCCGTACAAGTGCTAGTCAATCTCCGGCAACTGCGCCAGCATGGTTCGCGCCTGCGACTTGATGTACTGGCTTTGGTCTTTGGACGCAAGCGTCATTAACACTCCGCGCACGCTGCCATCCGCCTTCACCGGTTCGATCAGGCGCAACGCCTCCGTTCGCACACCCGGATTCGCATCGTTCACCAGCGCTTCCAGCACCACATCGCGCACTCGCACATCATCTTTCACAAAACTTCCTAAACCGTCGAGCGCCTTCAGCCGCACTCCGGGATTCGTGTCGTAACGCAGCGCATAGATCAAAGCATCGCGCACCTGCGAGACATCGGGCTTCTTGGTCAGCAGGTCCACCGAATCCATGCGCACCCCGGAATTGTAGTTATTCCGCGCAGCGAACAGCAGCAGTTGCTGGATGCGCTGGTCATTCATCGATCCCTGGGTCTCGAGCGTCGAAACTGTGTCGTACTTGATGTCGATCTGATTGGTGCCCGGCTCCTGCGTAATAGAACGGATGCCTGTAATGGAAGCTTCGGCTGGGGTGGGAACTGCAATCGCGGTCGGGGTTTGCGGCTGATGAACCAATACTTTGTAGGAAGTGCCAACTCCGCCGGCGAATCCAAGGATCAGGAGCACAGATGCCAGCGCCGGCGAGAAGCGCACCTGCCGCAGCCAGTTCGTTGGATCAAACGCCAGCCGATGCCAGAAGCGCCCTTGCTCGGCGGTCTCCAGCGCTTCCTGCAGCCGCATGCGCGAAGCCGCCAGCAGGTTCGGCGTCGGTTCCGCCTCCGGAGTGTGCGACAGCAGAGCGAGAAACTCCTGCTCCGCCTTCAGTTCGGCCGCACAGTCGGCGCAGCGCGCCACGTGCTGCTCCAACTCATGGCGAGCATCATCGGCCAGCTCGCCATAAACTTGCAGCGTGATATTTTCTCGAACCCATTCGCACTTCATAGCAACTCCGTTTCAAAGTTTTCAAGAGTTTCAAAGTTTCAAGGTCTTTGAAACCTTGAAACATTGAAACTTGAAACCTTTCCTCATCTCATATCTGCCAACTGCCCGCGCAATTTCTGCGTAGCTCGAAACAGCGTATTCTTCGCGGTTTCTTCCGTGGTATGCAAAATCTCACCCACGGTCCGCAGCTTCAATCCGTGGTAATGCTTCAACTCAAAAACCATTCGCTCGCGCGGCGTTAGTTTTTCCAGCGCCCCAGAGATTCGCGCGCCCAACTGCCTGCGCATCAAATCGCGCTCCGGATTCGCCCCCGCGCGTCCATCCGGTACCTGATCGAGTAGATCGTATTCCCCGCCGGACGCGTCCTTCGCCACCGGAGCGTCTTCCTTGCGCACCGTCTTCTTGCGCAAGTGATCGAGGCACAGGTTGGTCACGATCCGATAAATCCATGTGTAGAACGAGCACTCGAAGCGAAAGCTCCCGATATTTTTGTAAGCCTTAAGGAAGGCATCCTGATACACGTCCTGGGCGTCGTGCTCGGTACCGGTAAGATGCAGCGCCAGCCGCAAAACCGCCTGATCGTAGTGACGCACCAATTCCTCGAAGGCGGCGCGGTCCCCGCGTTGCGCCTCACGGATGAGGATCGTATCGTCGATGCGGCGTTCTTGCCCAGCCATGCGGCCCCGCGTGGGGTCTTGGATACCGCTGACTCTCTCCACTCGCTCGGACTTCGTTTTCGAGTGCGCCCGTTCACCAACCGTAAGTGTTACTGCCCAAACATCGGCCGGCATGTTTTATCGTTTTCCTATACCGCCCGGTGTCGATGCCGTACCCGGGCTTGCATAGGAATAGACGGGGAGTCAGTGGAATCGTAAGCAGAAATTATAGGGTAGCCGAGGATTTTGTGGGGCCTAGGTGCCTCTTGCAGAATGATTTAGCGGGAGACAGAACATCGATTGGGGGTCAGGAATCCGCGCGCCCTGCTGTGCCGCGAGTATATACTCGCAACCGCCGTTTCGAGGCAATTGGGACCGCCTGTTAGGGGAAGAATCATGAAAATGAGACCGTCGGGTTGCCGTTTAGCGTACATCATGATCATACTGTCAGCTCCTCTTTGCCAGAGGCCAGCCGCAGCGCAAGCGTCATTGGCTCATCCCGCGGAAGCAAAAGCCCCTTGGGCCAATCCGGTCACAGAAGCTCAGATCCGCGACAAGGCGACAACTCTACTGCGGCAAATGAGTCCTGAAGAAAAAATCGCGCAGTTATCGCAACTACCCGGGGTGGACGCTGCCGAGTTCAAGGAGAATGTAAAGCAGCCCATAGAAGAACTCCTCAAGCAGGTGGGCGCAGGTTCCATCTTGTGGATTTCCGACCCCAAGGAGATCAACCGCCTGCAGCGCGTGGCGGTCGAACAGTCGCGGCTGCATATTCCAGTGCTCTTCGGGCTCGATGTCATCCATGGCTATCACACCATCTTCCCGGCGCCGATCGCCATGGCGTCGTCGTGGGATACGAAGATGGTGGAGGATGCGCAAGCCGTGGCCGCGCAAGAGGCTCGTGCCGTCGGAATTCAGTGGACCTTCGCGCCCATGGTCGATATTGCTCGCGATGCCCGCTGGGGACGCATGGTCGAAGGCGCGGGAGAAGACCCGTACTTGGGAGCGGCGATGGCCCGAGCCCAGGTCTTGGGGTTTCAGGGCAAGCAGTTAGGCACTCCAGATCACGTGCTCGCCTGCGCGAAGCACTTCGCCGGCTACGGAGCGGTCGACGGAGGACGCGACTACGATTCTTCCTACATTCCGGAAGAGCAAATGTGGAACACGTACCTGCCTCCTTTCAAAGCGGCTATCGACGCCGGCGCGGGCAGCCTGATGAGCGCTTACATGGATCTGAACGACGTGCCGGCAAGTGGTAACCGATGGCTCCTGCACGACGTTCTGCGCGATTCGTGGAGCTTTAAGGGATTTGTGGTGAGCGATGCCTTTGCGGTCCGCAGCCTGAGAATCCATGGCTACGCGAGCGGTCCGCAGGACGCCGCCCACAAGGCCTTTACCGCCGGTTTAAACATGGATATGGCCAGCGGCACCTACCTCAAGTATCTGCCCATGGAACTTCAGCAGGGACGGATCACTATGCAGCAAATCGACGATGCTGTCCTGCCGATTTTGGAAACCAAGTTCCGCATGGGATTGTTTGAGCATCCTTACATGGATGAATCACTTATCGAGTCCACGCTCAACGATCCCGCTCATCAGCAACTGGCCCGCAGCGCCGTGCAGCGCTCAGTGGTGTTGTTGCGCAATCAAGGCGGGTTGTTGCCCCTGGATAAGTCAGGCAAAACGATTCATTCCATCGCGGTGATTGGCCCGCTCGCCGACGCGCATACCGATCTGCTTTCGATGTGGGGCGCACTGGTGAAACCCGGCCCTACGGTCAGCATTCTGCAGGGAATCCGGGAAAAGGCCGGCTCAGCCATCCACGTCGCGTTCGCACATGGGCCGAACCTCAGGCGCGTAAATCCCTCGCCGCTTGAGGGGATTGCCATGACCGCGGCGTTGCAGGAGGAACCACCGCAGACGGAGCAGGAGGCGAAAAAATCCATCGAAGAGGCCATCGCCCTCGCGCGCCAGAGCGATGTAACGCTGCTGGTGTTGGGGGAGATTGACCTGATGAGTGGCGAGTATGCCTCGCGATCTTCGCTCAAACTTTCGAACGGTCAGGAAGAACTGCTGGAGTCGGTTTCTGCTACAGGTAAGCCTGTAGTTCTGGTGCTGGTCAATGGCCGCCCGCTTGATATATTGTGGGCCGCCGAACACGTGCCGGCCATTCTCGAAGCTTGGTACCCGGGAAGCCAGGGCGGCAACGGAATCGCCGATGTGCTATTCGGTGACGTTAACCCATCAGGCCACTTGCCCGTGAGCTGGCCGCGCAGTTCCGGACAGCTGCCGCTCTATTACAACCACAATCTCACGCAAAACCCAGAGACCGAGCCGGATTTCAAGTCACGCTACTGGGACCTACCTAGCACGCCGCTCTATCCCTTCGGCTACGGCCTCGGTTATGCGACGTTTTCCTTCGACAATCTCAAGGTAACTTCAACGGCGCACGCCGGAAACACAATCGATGTCTCAGCCGACGTGACCAATACAGGCAATCGCGCTGGGGATGCCGTGGTTCAGCTCTACATTCACCAGCGCGCTGGCAGCGCCTCTCGTCCGGTACGGCAGTTGAAAGGATTCCAGCGTGTTGCGTTGGAGCCTGGTTCGAAACGAGCCGTCCACTTCACGCTGGGACACGACGAGTTGCAATTCTGGAGCCCAACCGAAAGAAAGTGGGTAGTTGAGCCTGAGCAGTTCGACGTATGGGTAGGCGAAGATTCCAGCGCGTCGCTGCACGGGGACTTCCGACTAACCAAGTGAGTTGACCCTACTCCGCCACCGCTTCTTTCTCAATCACAACCTTCAAATGCGCAGTGACGTCCTTGTGCAGTTTTACCGGTACGGTGAACTCGCCCAAGGTCTTCAGCGGCTCGTGGAGCTGGATTTGGCGCCGGTCCAGATCAATGCCCTTCTTCGCAATGGCTTCGGCGATGTCGCTGGAGGTGACCGAGCCGAACAATTGATCGTGCTCGCCCGCGCGCTTCTGGAAAGAAGCTGCCAGCCCTTCAAACTGCTTTGCCAGTTCTTCGGCTTGCGACTTCTCCTTGGCCGAGCGGCGCACCGAGGCAGCCTTCATCTGCACGATGACGGCCTTGTTGCCTGCGGTCGCTTCAATGGCGAGCTTGCGCGGCAAAAGAAAATTGCGTCCATATCCTTCGGCAACCTTCACCACGTCGCCGCGCGATCCTAGCTTAGTTACGTCCTCTTTGAGAATGACTTCCATAAGCATGACTCCGATGTTTGAGCTTGTTGGCCACGGATTCTCACCGATTACCACGGATAAAACCAAAATATGTAAAAAGCGTTATCCGTGTTGATCCGTGCAAATCCGTGGCAAATGTTTTACGACGCTCGCCCGGCAAACGGCAGCAATGCGATGTTGCGTGCCTGCTTGATCGCTGTTGCCAGCCGGTGCTGATGCGGCGAGCACACGCCGGTCAAGCGCCGGGGCACGATCTTGCCGCTCTCCGCCACGAACTGCCCGAGCAAACGGTAATCCTTGTAGTTGATGTCGGCGATCTTCTCGGTGCAGAACTTGCAAACTTTCTTGCGCCTGAAAAATTTTCGTCCGCCTTCACGCGGAGGTCCGCCGGGGCCGGAACGTCCACCTCCGCCGCCTCCGAACCGCGGACGGTCTCCACCTCCGGAACGCGGTCCGTCGCCGGAAGGCCGCGATGGCCGCTCGGCCACGGGCGCTGCTGCTTTCGTTTCGTCAGTCATAATGCTCCTTGTAAAACGGTGGCCAATGATCAGTAGTTAGTGATCAGAGAGCCAGTTCAATCATTCGCGCAGGTTGTGGGTCACTGACCACTAACCACTAGCCACTGACCACTGTTCTCACGCCGTTGCTGGAGTTTCCTCTGCCGGCGCCGCGGGGGCTGCTTCGGCTGCCGCGGGTTGCGCGCTCACCTTTTTCTTCGCCTCGCGGAGTTTTTTGATCTTATCCAGGCGCTTTTGCTCTTCATCGATGCGCACGGTGAGGAACTTGATCACCGGCTCGGTGACGCGCAAGCGCCGTTCAAGTTCGTGGACTACGCTTCCCGCGCCCTCAATCGTCATGAGGATATAAACACCTTCGCGGAACTTGCGCACCATGTATGCCAGACGACGCTTACCCATGCGGTCCACGCTCTTGATCGAACCGGAGGCTGAGGTCACGGTCGTCTCCAGATTCGAAATCAACTTGTCGAGATCCTCGTCCGCCATATCGGGTCGGACAATAAACATCAGTTCATAAGTACGATTCATTTCCGTCTCCAAATCTTTGCCACGGATCTTCACGGATTGCCACGGATAAACCAGGCGTTCTCAAAGATCTTGATCCGTGAGAATCCGTGCAAATCCGTGGCTAATCTTTTTCTTCTTTGCGGTTGAAGCGATTCATCGCCGCCGCCGCGCCCTCGGTCAAAATCACTTTCACCGCTTCTGCGGCTGTGTCGAGCATCTCGTCCACGACTGTCAGCGCAGCCTTACGAAGCGGCGAAAGCAAATATCCCCTCCCGTCCTCGACCTTATAATCCGGAGCCACGCCGACCCGGATACGCAAAAAATCCTGCGTGCCCAGCGCATCGATGATCGACTCGATCCCGTTATGCCCCGCCGAACTCCGCCGCGTATGAATCCGCAACGTGCCCAGCGGGAAATCCAACTCGTCCTGAATCACAATCAAGTCCGATTCCGGCTTCGCGTCGTACTCCGCCACCAATTCGCGCACCGAAATGCCGCTTAGATTCATGTACGTATCCGGTTTGGCCAGCAGCACCGGCTCGCCCGCAACCTGAATTCTCGCCGTCAGCGCCCGGCATTGGCGGTTCCTGATCTCAACCCCGCACTCGCCGGCAATAAGATCCACCGCAAGAAAGCCCACGTTGTGCGGAGTCAACCGATACTGGTCACCAGGATTGCCAAGACCGACGATCAGTTTCACGCTGCCATCTCTAGACAAGCTAAGAACAGCCTCGCTACGCTCGGCGGACGGGCAAGAGTGCCCGTCCCCACACGAGCATTATTTTTTCTCCTTCTTCTCGGCCTTCTTCTCGCCTTTCTCGGCAGGCGCAGCCTCTGCACCCTCTTCCTCGGTTTCCGCCTTGCCCTTCTTGATAACTTCCGGTTCCGCCGGGGCGGCTCCCGCCTCCGCCGCAACCGCCTCGGGCGTAACCACAACTTCTTCCTTCACCGAAGTCACGTGGGCCACCGGCTGATTCGCTTCCGTGAGGAACTTCAACTTCTCGTTGTGCGGCAAATCCGAAACGCGCAGCACTTTGCCAAACGTCAGATGGCTCACGTCGACATCGATGTGGCTCGGAATATCTCCCGGCAGGCACTCAATTTCTACTTCACGCAGCATATGCTCGAGAATCCCGCCCTCGGTCTTCACACCCGCGGCTACGCCCTGCAGAACGACAGGCACGCTTACGCGCAGCGCCTTATCCATCGCAATGCGTTTCAGGTCGATGTGCAGCAGGTGACCCTTGATGGGCTCGTACTGCCAATCCACGATCATGGCCTTGGTGCGTTCGCCGCCATTTAGTGCAAGATCGAAAATCGTGTTGTGGCCGCTGTCGGAGCGCAGGATTCGCAGCACGTGCCGCGGGTCCACGCTCACCGGCAACGCGTCCTGACCCGCGCCATATACGACGCCGGGAATTTTACCTTCGCGACGCACCCGACGGGCGTGGTTCTTCGTTCCCGCTTCCCGCGGTTGCGCTTCCAGAGTGTTCTGTTCCAATGTGGTTGCCATAATTTCAATTCCTGTCTTCGCTTCCTAAACTTAGGTAAATAACTTGCTAACGGAAGTCTCTTCGTGATTCGCCTGGATCGCCCGCCCAATCAATCCGGCAATCGAAAGCACGCGAATCTTCGGCTCTCCCTTGGCTTCTTCGGTCAGCGGGATGGTGTTCGTAATGACCACCTCGCGAATCACCGATTTCGCAATGTTCTCTACCGCCGGGTAAGAAAGCACCGCGTGCGACGCACATGCATAAACCTCGGTTGCCCCGTTCTCCATCAACGCCGCTGCGGTTTTCACCAGCGTGCCCGCGGTATCGATGAGATCGTCAATGATCAAGCAGGTCCGCCCATGCACGTCGCCGATCACGTGCATCACTTCAGCAACGTTCATTTCCACACGCCGTTTGTCGACGATGGCCAGCGCCGCGTCCACTTTCTTTGCAAAAAACCGCGCCCGCTCCACGCCGCCCGCGTCGGGCGAAACCACCGTCAGGTTCGGCAGGTTCAGCTTTCTGAAGTGATCCACCAGCACCGGCGACGCGAACAAATGATCCACCGGAATATTAAAAAAGCCCTGCAACTGCGGAGTATGCAAATCCACGATCAGCGCCCGGTGGGCTCCCGCGGTAGTCAACAAATCCGCTACTAGCTTCGATGAAATCGGACTGCGCGGCTTGTCTTTGCGATCCTGCCGGGCATAGCCGAAATAAGGCATCACTGCTGTAATCCGTCGCGCCGACGCACGCTTCAGCGCGTCGATCATCAGCAGCAACTCCATCAGATGCTCGTCGACGCTCGTGCTCTTGCCGCCACCCTTGTTCGTCGCGCGGCACGTTGGCTGCATCACGAAGACATCTGCGCCTCGCACATTTTCCTGAATCTGAACATACGCTTCGCCATCGGCAAAGCGGATTACCTGCGCCTGCCCCCGCTGCATCCCCAGAAAATGGCAGACTTCATCAGCCAGCGGTTCGTTGGCCGTTCCGCTGAAGATTTTGAACTTCTCGTCCACTCGCGCCCGCTGCTTGCGATCCGGCTTCTCGTCAGGCGTGGATGGAGTCTGCTTCTCGACCTTCTCCGTTTTTTCCGCCGGCGTCACCAAAGTAGCCATAGTTAGCTCTTTGCCTTTAGCTCTTAGCTTTTAGCGAAAACCTCAGGCTCTTGGCGCCCACGCTAAGAGCTAAAGGCTAACAGCTTAAGAGCTGATCTCTGGCTGGGCCGCTAGGATTCGAACCTAGACAAAGTGCTCCAAAGGCACTTGACCTACCATTAGTCGACGGCCCAGTACCGCTGTTTCAAGTTTCCGGTTTCCAGTTTCCAGAAGAAACCGAAAGCCAGCGTCGGTTGAAAGCGTATACCTATATTAAACAACCAGAAACCAGAAACTGGAAGCTAGAAACTTTCACCAGAAACAAGAAACTTTGCCCAGTATTGGCGCCGCGTCAGAGTTACCGTAGTTTGCGCCGCCCAACCCTGCCTTCGGAGCTTTGCCACGGCCCTCTGCGCCGCCTCTTTCGAAGCGAACAACCCGTACAACGCTGATCCGGAGCCCGATAACGACGCATATTCCGCGCCCGCACGCTCCAGCGCCTTCTTGCCTTCACTCAGTTCGGGATACTCAGGAAAGACGACCCCTTCGAAGTCGTTCTTGATCCCGGCCCGGACAAGCTCGAGAAGTGGATTCTCGCGCCGGCCCCTCATTGGTTGATCTGCTAAGCTTCGAGCAGAAAAACGAGGAGCACCGGAGTAACCTTTGCTTAGCCACGCCGACAGCCCTCGGCCAAGCTCAACCATTCTATCGGATGGCTCCGGCACCGTCAATTTCCGGTCCCACTCCGCAAATGCCTTCGGTGTCGATAACCCCACCTTCGGCAGAACCACCACACACACCATTGAGGGTAGGTCCTGTAGCGGATAAACCTGCTCGCCACGCCCCACCCCCAGTACGGTCCCGCCCACCAGGAACAGTGGCAGGTCAGAGCCAACTTCAGCCGCAATCCTGAGCCGCTCTTCCGCGTCCAAAGATTTCTTTAGCACCTGCTCCAACGCCAACAACGCAGCCACCGCATTCGCGGAAGCCCCGCCTAGCCCACCCTCCACTGGCAGCCGCTTCTCGATGTCGACGACGACATGGCTGTTGGCCTTCAGTGCATGTAATGCCTTTTCGACGATGCGATAGCAAGTATTCGATTCATCCTTCGGAACTCTCGGATCGCTGCACCGAATCTCAATCCTCCTGCCTCGGCGAAGGCTCACCCGGATCACGTCATGCAAACCAATCGTCTGATAAACCGTTAGCAGTTCGTGAAAACCATCCGCCCTGCGAGCACCAATGCGCAACCCCAGATTGATCTTCGCGAACGATCGAACGGTGACAGACATGGAGCATGATTGTAAAGCTCAACCACCAAGCATTGCCATGAATTCGCGCGGATGCTCACGGATTTGAAATCACCGAATTGGGGATTATCAGTGAGCATCCGCGCGAATCTACGCCGCGGGGCGAAAGATACACCACCTTGGTAATCTCGACCCTCGCCGCACATTAGAGCATCTTAATTGTGATTCCAATCACACGAACCGGTGACGGTCCTCCCTGTTGGAACCAAGAACGACCGCATGAAACGAGTGCTGCCCCGCTTCGCAACGGGGGACCCTGTCAGCGCTGACCCGTAATTGGGCGCAAGGCGTTGCCTGCGGAAGCGAAATTCGAATCAAATTCAGCCCGCGTTCCACGGCGACTAGTGGTAAGGCTCCGTGAACGGGCGGTGGGCTATCAGGGGTGTTGTATGCGGAGTCCCGGTACTCGTTGTCTTTTGCTGTTTCTTCTTCTCGCGGCCGCGACCTTCGCCGCCGCGCAGAGCGACTACAAAGTCATCTCCGTCACCGACGGTGGCAGCATCTCCGGCACCATCAAATGGTCGGGGCCAATGCCGCATGAACTGGCTTTCGCTGTTACCAAAGATCCCCAGATCTGCGACCCGGAGGGCAAAAAGACGGTCAGCCTGGAACGCCTGCTCATCGGCCCCGAAGGCGGTGTGGCCAATACCATCGTCTATCTCAAGAATATCTCTGCCGGAAAAGAGATGGACCTGCCCGAGCAACGCCGTCATCTTGACCAGCACCACTGCCACTACGTTCCGCACATTCTTTTGGTGCCCGAGAACGCGGTGCTGCAGATGAAAAGCTCCGACGCCACCCTGCACACGATCCACATGGATGGCGCTGCCACCTATAACCTGCCGTTCCCCTTCACGAATCAGATCAGCTCGCGCACCATGTCGACGCCTGGCCTGGTCAATCTGCGCTGCAACGGCGGCCATGTCTGGATGAACGCCGAGATGATGGTCGTCCCTCATCCCTATTACGCAGTCACCGACGAGAGCGGACGCTTCGAATTCACCAACGTCCCTCCGGGAACCTATCAGATTGTCGCCTGGCATGAAGGCTGGGGGCTTGCCGGCAAAGAACAAGCTTACGACGTGCTGACCGAGCGCACTGTACTGCGCCCCATCTTTACGGAACCGAAGATGTGGGAGAAATCAGTGACAGTCAATGCCAATCGTCCCAGCTCAGTAAGTTTTGTAATCGGAAATAAGTAGGGAATGCCTGTGTTTGCGCGGGCAGTCCGTTCGGCAAGCTCAGGCAGGCTTGCCCGCCAACTGTCAGCGGCAATTAGCACTCATTGGCCTCTGAATTGGGAAGGGCACGACGTTCACTCGTGCCGGTCGAAATCACAAATCTTGTGGGCGGCTTTAGCCCCTGAGGCCATTGCTTCTGTCCCACGGCCAAGGAATTCTAGCTTCTAGGAATTGTCAGGCTGGAATAAATCCGTGCAAATCCGTCGCTAACGAAGGGGCCACTACCCCCGCCGCTTATACAGCACCGCAAACTCAAATCCCGGATTCGCCGGAAAAAGCTCCGCCACTTTCCGCAACCGCTCGGCCAGCGCCGAAGGCGCGAGTAGCGGATAATCCCGCTCCCGCAAGTCGTAATAATCTACATCCAGAAAAAGTGAGAGCAGATAAATTGAAATGGTGTCGGAAAACGTCGCTTCGAAGTACTCATTCTTGTAGCGCTCCGCCTCAGCACCGCCGGCCAGCGCCAGCTTTCGCGCCTCCCAGGCATCGAGCGAGGTTTCACCGCGCGTACCGCTCTCCACTTGCTTCCAGGCCAGCTCACTGAATTCGTGGGACACTCCGGCGATCTCTACCAACGCGTGCCCCACATTGATATAGAACTCGAAGGCTACCGAAAATTTATCATCGGTCAGCCGGGTCGAGATGAATACGCATTGTGAATCGCCCAGATTCAAGTTGCGATGACAGACCGCGTTGTCGCTAAGCGCCACATCGTAGCGATCCGCGATTAGGATCTCCTCGCCCTGGCTCACCGTCAAAGGCACAAAGTAATAAGCCTTGCGCTTAAGCGCCGCCGCAGCCTTGGCGGGAACCGCGGCAATCATGCGCTCGAGGTCAAACGAGCTGATGGAACTCTCGCCCGCCGAGGCATAGCACACCCCGTTCGCCGCTTGGGAAACCGGCGTCATCCGCACCACATCCGCGGGGCTCCGCGTCACTGCTGGCGCTGCCTGCGACATACTTGATCATTTATACACTACCGGACGCTGGTACCAGCGTCGGACGGAGCCAGCAGCGTGGAAGGCCACTTGGGAACTCCCCTCAATGCTGCCAGTCATTGAACTTAGATCTCTAACCCAGATCGCGAAACTTAGATCGCGGTTCGGCACTGCTCCAGAGCTTCGGATGATGTAGCCTAGAAGCATGCCGCCGAAGCCACGCCCACCGCGCTGGTATGCGATTCCGGTGCGCGTCCTACTGGTGACTTTCATCGGCACTCTCCTCTCGTTCGCCGTTAGCCTGCTGCTCGGCATCATTGGGACCGTGGTTGTGGCGGCCTGGCGACGCATCAATCCGGACATGACCGCAGCCTATCGTCACATCGCCTTGCCCGCCGCCCTGGTTGCGGGGAGCATTATCTTCGTGCTCGCGCTAGCCATGGAAATCCGCCACTACCGCCAGTCGAAGACCCTGGCTGCAATCGCGAGAATAAGTTGAGATGCGAGTTGAGGATGACGACTTGAGCATGCTCCAATGAGAATATCCAGCTGAGATGCCTCCCCGCATAGCTATCCCGATGCCACACTCGATCAACCTCGATTATGCCGAGCGCTCGATCCCTCAATATGAGCGCGCGGTCCAGCGAGCCGGAGGTGAGCCGGTGCGCATCCCGCTCGACCAGCCGCCAAGCGAAATCCTGAAGATTATCGAGAGCTGCGACGCAGTGCTTTTGCCCGGCAGCAGCGCCGATGTTGATCCGTCGAGGTTCAACGCAACCCGTTCTCCGCACACCGCGATCGCCGACCCACGCCGCGACACGGTCGACGACCTTCTGCTGCAGGACGCCTACAGCCTGCGTAAGCCGATCCTCGGAATCTGCTATGGCTTGCAGAGCCTCAACGTCTACCGCTCCGGATCATTGATCCAACACATCCCGGATTTTCTGCCGGAGGAGCTGCGCACGCGGGTGAATCATGAAGCCGGAAAGAAGATCGCGGTTGCGCACGCAGTCGAGATTGAAGGGGATTCCAAGCTGGCGGGGATTTTACGCGGGATTTTACGCGAGAACGATCGGCTATGTGGGGACAGCCGCCCTCGGCTGTCCGGTGGCGGCCAATTCATGCTCCCCGTCAACTCTTCGCACCATCAGTCGGCTGACTTAATCGGCGATGGCCTCAGCATCGCAGCCCGCTGCCCTGACGATGGCATCATCGAAGCGCTCGAAGGAACTGCTCCAGATCATTTCGTGCTGGCCGTGCAGTGGCACCCCGAGCGCTCCGTCGATGAAGACCCAGCGTCGCGGGCTATCTTCCAGGCTTTGGTGCGCGCGGCGGAAACGGCGGACAAGTAGCTCAATGCCCTTCACTCTTCCCGGTTTTCCTACGCGGCTTCTTCGGATTACGTTCCTTCTCCAGCAACACAACCACATGCGCGATCGCGGCATTCTCCAGATTGAGTCCTTCGGGAGTCTTCGCCTTCAACCCGACGCAATCGGCGTGCACGCCCAACAACTGCGCCACACGCTCACGAATCGCCGCCGCGTGTGGTCCGATTTTAGGCGCGGCCAGAATCAGGCTGGCGTCCATATTGGCCACGCTATAGCCAGCATCGTGCACGCGTTTCAGCGCTTCACGCAGGAAGACCATCGAGTCCGCACCTTTCCACTGCGGATCGGAAGGCGGAAATAGCGCTCCAATATCGGGCGCAGCCACAGCTCCTAGAAGTGCATCGGTAATGGCGTGCAATAGCACGTCGCCATCGGAGTGTCCGCCCAGTCCCTTATCGTGCGCCAGTGTGATCCCGCCGATCTTCAACGGAATTCCGGGGCGAAATTCGTGGGAATCAAATCCGTATCCAATTCTCATGCAGAAACCTTGGCCGCTGATTCGCAACAGATTTTCACGGATTTTTTTCCTTTCGTTGTCGTAGAGGAGTCGGCGGAATTGCGGACGTAGACCAAAATTGAGCAGTAATCCGACTTCCACCTCGGTCGCCCGAAGATAATGCAGAAGTTGAGCATCGTGTGCGGACTCGAGAGTTCGCGCAGCCTTCAGCTCCAGAAGAACCGCGCCTTCAACGATCAAGTCGGCATAATACTGCCCAACTTTTTTGCCGCGAAACCACACAGGCACTGGCACCTCCCGGGCTGTAGTCAGTGCCGATTCATTTAGGGCCACGGCCAAAGCCTCGGCGTAGGTCGATTCTAGAAATCCGTGCCCGAGTTCGTTGTAAACGTCGTAGAAAATACCAATGATCTTTTCCGCGAGATCGGAATGTTTCAGGCCGGGGGTTGGTGTATTCACCACTCGCGAGTCTACGCTGTAGTAGTGATCTTGATCCGTGTAAATCCGTGCAAATCCGTGGTTCATTTCCTTAAATAGAACTCCGCGAGTTCCATGTCTGCTGGCGCGGTAATCTTGATATTTCGAGGTGAACCCATTACTACGGCCACGTCGTGTCCTGATCGTTCCACCAGCGAAGCTTCGTCAGTGCCGAGGAAGCCATCCGCCGCGGCCTCATCAAATGCCTTCTTGATCACGCAGTAGCGAAAGCCCTGCGGCGTTTGCGCCATCACGATGCCGGCGCGCGGAATCGTAGCTTTAATGAGTGCGCCATCGGCGGTGCGCTCGACCTGCTTCACCGTGTCGACGGCGGGCATGCCGGCGATGGCCGCGCCGTATTTTGCCGCTGCGTCGATCACTTCCTGGATGATTTCACTGGTAACGAACGGCCGCACCGCATCATGCACGAGAACAATATCATCCGCCGCCGCCGCCGTAATCGCGTTCAGCGCATTCTCCACCGACTGCTGGCGATGTTCGCCGCCGACAACGAATTCCACTCTCTTATTCAGAACGTCCTTCGCTTCGCTTTGAAGCCGGGCGCGGAAACCGGAAATCTCGTTTTCGCGCAGAGCGATCCAGATCTCACTTATCGCCTCGACCGCGGCAAATTTGAGTAGCGTACGGATGAGAATCGGCGTTCCGCCCAGCTCTGTAAACTGCTTTGAGGGCAGCGTCTTTTTCTGTTTGCTGGCGGAGCCCGCTGGTATTGGAGCCATGCGGGTGCCAAGCCCTGCAGCCGGAATAATCACAACAACCTTCATAGCGGGCTGTAAGTATACGAGCGGATGGCGGAAGAGTTCAAATACGAGTTCTAATGCAAAGAGATCCAAAGTTTCGTTAGTCTCATGCCATATGGAGCGGCCGGCAGGGGTAGCGGTAATTGCAGTTGCGTTCTTCCTCGTCGCGGGGTATCTCTTCACCGTTGGGGCGATCGAGTTCGTGGCGCCTGGCACGATCTCCCCGAACATGAGAGCGCCCTTTATGTACGGGCGCGAACTTGCGGGACCGCAAAGTGCCTTTCTCGTGGGTGCGGGATGGGGCCTGGTCGGCTGGGGGCTCTTTCAAGTTCGCAACTGGGCTCGCTGGTATGCCGTGGTGCTAATGGTGCTTGGAATCGCAGCGGGCATACCAGCTGTTTCAGCGGCCGCGACCGATCTGAATTGGCGTCTCGCCTGGTATGGCGGGCAGATGATGGCGAAGATCGTCGCAGTATGGTTTCTGACTCAATCCGCTGACGTGATCGAGGCTTTCAAGGGTAATAAACCAGAGCCGCCTGCGAAGCGCAAGTAACTCCTTACCGTTTCGCTTTCACCGGTTCTTTTTCTCCTACGCGCTTACTGACCTCAAATTTCATCTTGCCAGCTTTTTTGTCGGCGTCGACGATCACGTGGTCGCCATGCAAAATTTCTCCATCCAGAATCTTCAGAGCCAGCGGATCCTGCACCAGCTTCTGGATAGACCGCTTCAGCGGCCGCGCGCCGAAATTCGGGTCGTACCCTTGCGTGAACAATAGTTCTTTGGCTGCGTCGGTGAGTTCGATCGAAATCTTGCGATCAGCGAGCAGACGCCGCACGTCTTCGAGGCGTAGCTCAACGATCTTGACCAATTGTTCCTTACCAAGCGGACGGAACACGATGATATCGTCAACGCGATTCAGGAACTCCGGCCGGAAGTGGCCGTGCAGCGCGATCGTCACTTGCTCAGTCGCCTTCTCGAAATCATCCGCAGTGCGAAGGTTCTCGGCCTGCAAATAGCTGGAACCGAGATTCGAAGTCATGATGATGATGGTGTTCTTGAAGTCGACCACGCGGCCCTTGCCGTCCGTGAGGCGTCCGTCGTCCATGATCTGCAGCAGGACATTAAAAACATCAGGATGAGCCTTTTCGATTTCGTCGAAAAGCACGACCGCATACGGACGGCGACGCACCTGCTCGGTGAGTTGGCCTCCTTCCTCGTAGCCGACGTAACCCGGCGGCGCGCCGATCAAGCGGGAGACCGCATGCTTCTCCATGTACTCCGACATGTCAATGCGCAGAAGGGCGCGCTCGTCGTCAAAGAGAAATTCGGCGAGGGCACGAGCCAACTCGGTTTTGCCGACTCCGGTTGGACCGAGGAAGATAAATGAACCGATGGGCCGCTTGGGATCGCTGAGTCCGGCGCGGGAGCGGCGGATCGCGTTGGCCACGCGTTCCAAAGCCTCGTCCTGGCCGACGACGCGCACGCGCAGACGATCTTCCATCGTGACCAGCTTCTTGACTTCGCCCTCCAGCATCTTCGAGACAGGAATGCCGGTCCACTTTGAGACGATACGGGCAATATCCTCTTCGTCCACTTCTTCTTTAAGCATGCGTGGGGCGCCAGCGCCCTTGCCGTCGATTTTGGCCGTGAGCCGGCTGAGTTCTTCTTCAGCCTGCCGCAACAGTCCATAACGGATTTCGGCGACACGCTGCAAATTGCCCTTGCGCTCTTCGGCCTGCTCTTCGATCTTGAGCTTCTCGATTTTCTCCTTCAGCTCACGCGAGCGCGCGATCAGATCTTTTTCTTTTTTCCAATTGGCCTTGAGTGCATTCGATTTCTCGCGAATGCCGGCAAGTTCCTTTTCGATTACAGCCAGCCGCTCCCTCGAATTGGGGTCGTCTTCTTTCTTCAGCGCTTGTTTTTCGATTTCAAGCTGCGTGGCCCGGCGTTCAAGCTGATCGATGTCAGTAGGGAGTGAATCGATCTGGATGCGGATCGACGCAGCCGCTTCGTCCACTAGGTCGATGGCCTTGTCCGGCAGAAAGCGGTCGGAAATGTAACGGTGCGACAGCGTCGCGGCGGCGACGATTGCCGAGTCTTTGATACGCACGCCGTGATGCACCTCGTATCGTTCTTTCAACCCGCGAAGGATGGCGATGGTGTCTTCAACGTTGGGTTCGCCGACGAAAACAATCTGAAAGCGGCGTTCCAGGGCGGCATCTTTCTCGATGTATTTTCGATATTCATTGAGTGTGGTGGCGCCGATGGCGCGCAGCTCGCCGCGAGCCAACGCGGGCTTGAGCATATTGGAAGCGTCAATAGCGCCTTCGCTCGCGCCCGCACCCACCAGAGTATGCAGCTCGTCGATAAAAAGAATTACCTGTCCCGACGAATCCTCGATTTCCTTCAGGACGGCTTTGAGCCGATCCTCAAACTCGCCGCGATATTTTGCTCCAGCGAGCATCGCTCCAAGATCGAGCGCGACTACGCGTTTGTTCTTTAGTACCTCAGGCACGTCTCCCGAAATGATTCGCTGCGCCAAACCTTCGACGATGGCGGTTTTGCCCACTCCAGGTTCGCCGATGAGCACAGGATTATTTTTCGTGCGACGGGACAGAACCTGAACCACGCGGCGAATTTCTTCGTCGCGTCCGATGACCGGGTCGAGCTTGCCTCTGCGGGCTTGTTCGGTAAGGTCGCGGGCATATCGTTCGAGGGCCTGGTACTTAGCTTCGGGATTCTGGTCGGTAACTTTCTGCGAGCCACGCACCGCAGTCAATGCTTTCAGAATCGCGTCGTAGGTTGCACCGTGGCGGGCAAGGATCTGCGCCGCCGCATCCTGCTTCAGGTGCGTAATAGCAAGCAGAAGATGTTCGGTTGAAACGTATTCGTCCTTGAAGTTCGAGGCTTCTTTGAAGGCTTGCTCAAGTAGCTTGTTGGCGGCGTTTGAGAGCGCGGCTTGCGCAGCTTCTCCAGAAACTTTGGGCAGTTTCTCAATGTCGCTATAGAGATCGCTAAGAACAGCTTGCGGGCCGATACCGATTTTCTCGAGCACCGGCGCAACGATGCCCTCTTTGTCCTCGAGTAAGGCAGCGAGTACGTGCAGCGGCAGCAACTCCGGATTGCCGTGTTCTGAAGCAAGTTCGTTTGCGCGCTGCACGGCTTCTTGCGCTTTTACTGTGAATTTGTCCCAACGGATAGGCATGGGGCACTCCAATTTGGTACTTGCAATTTTGTACTTGGGCAATTTGAAAACTGGCCAAAGGCGTACCCGGTTTGGATGATTTCAAGTTGCCGAATTACACAATTGTTACTTTAAAAAAATGAACGGGAGACGGTTAAGACTTCCGCCTCCCGCTGATTGTAGACCGTCGAGCTTCACTCGACTGGACAGCCGAGGGCCCTGTCCCTACATGAGCATTGCCAGTTTACGCGGCTTTGCTGGGGCCTTTGGCTTCCAGGGTCTTCTCGGTGCCGATGTTGACCTTGATCTGCTTGGGCTTAGCTTCGGCCTTCTTGGGCAGAGTCACTTTCAACACTCCCTTGTCGTAGTTTGCCGAAACTTTCTCGGCATCCACGGTGGTGGGCAGAGTGAAAGTGCGTGTGAAACTGCCGTACTGGCGCTCCACGCGGCGATAATTCTCTTCCTTCTCTTCCTTCTCAATCTTTCGCTCGCCGTGCACGGTGAGGGTATTGTTCTCCAGGCGAATGTCGATGTCTTTCTCGTCGATTCCGGGCACTTCGATCTTCAGACTCACGTTGTGCTCATCTTCGTAGACGTCGACGGCTGGGGCAAAGCTGGATGTGGTCAAGGATTCATCCCGGCCACCTTCGTTGTAGGTCTCGCGGAACAGGCGGTTCATGCGGTCCTGCAGGGTGGAAAATTCACGGAATGGTTCCCAACGGGTAAGAACTGTCATGGCAAAATCCTCCTTCAAATCTTAGGGCTTGGAATTTGGTGAGAAGCCCATCTACTCACATTGCTGGGCCTCGGTCACTACATTCGATGCCGTAGTTATTATAAAGGAAGCATAAAATATGAGTGTGTTATTGTCAATATTGTTATTTTGCTTATTTTCATCACCTTACATCGGCTATCAAGCACTTCAGATAGGCCGTTTCTGGGACATTCAGCAGGATGGGATGGTCTTTGGACTGTCCGCGAACCTCGACCAGACGCGCCGTCCGATGGGCATCATGGGCTGCTAGCCTCAGCATTTCCAGGAAATCGGCCTGGCTGACATGGTACGAGCAGGAGCAGCTCACCAGCGTTCCGCCCGGTCGAAGCATCTTGAGCGCTCGAAGATTCAGTTCTTTGTAGCCGCGCATGGCGGCATCCAGGCTTTGCTTGCTCTTGGCAAAAGCCGGGGGATCGAGAACTACAGTGTCGTAGCGCCGGCCGGAGCCAGCATAGTCCTTGAGCAGGTCGAAGGCATTCGCCTCGATCCACTCGATTTCTTTGCCATCGAGTTGCGGGCGGTTGAGCACCGCGTTCTGGTCGGCGATTTCGAGCGCGGGACGGGAGCTGTCGATGCCGGTGACGTGGGAACAGCGCCGGGTCATATGAAGGGCGAAGCCTCCTTGATAGCAGAAGACATCGAGGGCATCGCCGTGGGCGTATTGGGCTGCGGCGGCATAGTTCTCGCGCTGGTCGAGAAAAGCTCCCGTCTTTTGGCCTTCGAGCGAGTCGAAGTGAAACTGGACTCCATTCATAGTAAAGATTGTCGAAGTCTTTTCTCCTCGCAAAAGGCCGGAGGAGCGCGGCGGCAGCTCCTCGAGTTGGCGCACGCGCGCGTCCACCCGCTCCACAATGGAGGCCGGCTGCAGACGCTCCGTCAGCTCGGAAATTAACGTCTCGCGGACAATCTCGGCATCAATGGCCTGGGTGAGAATCTGCATCGAGAGAATGTCGTGGTAGCGATCGACGATCAGGCCGGGCAAGAAGTCGGCTTCGCTGAAGATCACACGGTACGCATCGGTATCGCGAACGATTGGTTTGCGATAAGTAATGGCGTCAACGACACGCTGCCGAAGCAGCGCCGGAAAATCGGCAACAGGATCGTGTGAGATAAGGCGGATGGCGATCTGGGAAGAGCTCGAATAAAGCGCAGTCCCCAGAAATTGTCCGCGATGATCGGCGATGGCGACCAGCGATCCGGGAGGAATCCCTGCAGCCGACACAATGTCGGAGCGGTAGACCCAGACATGACCGTCCTTCAACCGCGATGCGCCGCGCGGGGAAACAGTAATGGTGAAACCAGAATCGGAAGCTGCTGCCTTGCGGACCATCCTTCGATGTTATCTGACAACGCTCGCGTCGGGCTCCGCGGGTTGCCCACGAAGGCTTAAGTCCGGGTACGTCCCGCTTTTCGAAGCAGGAAAATCATCTGCTCAGCATCATTGTCGAGAGGGGCTTTCGCGAAAGAGCCGTATTCCGCAACCGGCTCCAGACCGGCCAGCAGAAACAGCGCCCGCAAGTGCGGGTAGGTGAAATAGGACAGCCTGAAGTCTTCCGTCTCTTCCAAAATTAGCTCGCCGGCCTGAAATGTGCGGTAGATGAAGGTGAAATTGAAGATCTGATTAATCTTGTCGACCGAATCTTTTCTGAAGTAGCGGCGCACGATTGTCGCTCGATCGGAAGTCGAACTCCACTCCATCTCTTGCACTTCCTCGCCAATTTTTGCATTGATCATTTCGAACTTCGGATAGAAAACGTCGAACGCGAGGATTCCTGCATCGCTCAGATGCGCGGCCGCGGCAGAGAGAGCGCTGACTTGGTCTTGAACCGTATGCATGTGCTGCATGGGGCGGAAGGGAATGATCACGAGAGGAAATTTTGCGCCCAGGCGAAAGTCGCGCATATCGCCTTCGTGAAGCGTAACCTTTGGCCGAACCTTATCGGGCTCTCCAGCCAAACTGTTCTTCAAAATCTGAAGCATGGGCAGCGAGTTGTCCACACCGTGAATCTCGATTCCCTTCCGTGCAATGGGAAGCAGAACGCGTCCGGTACCACAGGCAATCTCCAGGATTGGGCCTCGCGACCGTTCTGCGAGCTCAAGGTAGAAAGGCAGATCTAGGAGGTCTTGCTTGGCGGCGTAGGCGCCATCGTAGTACTTGGCAGTAACTTGGTAGGAGCCAATGGCGTCCCGCATGGCCTTGCTAGCTGGCGGCCTGCTCCGTGGAAATAGCAGCGGGCGTTTTCGATTTTGCTGACGCGTGCGAACTCATTTCGTAGCGGGCGGCTTCGAGGTCGACGTGCAGAGAGTCCAGTGCTGTCATTGGCATTTCCGTGCCCCAGTTTTCCATCTCACTCTCGGCCCACGATCCGTTCAAGCGGACCGCGCCGGTGATGTCTTCGGGAAACGCATGGCGGTAGTCGCCTTCGCGAATCAGAATATCGCCGATCAGCCGGCCAGTATGCATGTCGAAAACCCTGCGCGTGGCCTGTCCCGAGGCGTTCGTCAAACACAAGAAAACCTCGCCCGCATCGCCAAACTCCTGGCGGTAGTACCACGCTTGCGGCGCATCGATCTTTGGATGGTGACGGCGGGAGCGTTTGTGCTCCGGCTCGAGTGCTTGCATTTCATTGGCGGGATTGTAGTAAAGAATGCGCTGGCAGGAATCGCACACTACTGTCTGTTGCCCGGTGCGCACATCATTGTAGGTCTGGGGCCGAAGCATGACCTGGCAAGCCATGCATTTGTGATCGCGCACTTCTGAGATGCCGCTGCCTCGAAATTTGGAGACCCGCTCATAATGCCGCAGCAGATCTTCATTGACACCGGCGCGCATTTGATCGCGTTTGGCGCGCCAATCGGCGAGCTGCTTTTCGTCCAACGCGGTGCGCTCGCGGGCCTCTGCTTTCTCTTTTTCGATCTCGGCAGCTTCCGCTTTTAGTTCGGCCTGCGCAGCTTTTACCTCTTTGTCGCGCGCGTCAGCCTTGAGCATCAACTCAAGCATCTTATCTTCCGTGGCCGCAATATCTTTTTCCGCAAACTGAATCTCGTGCAGCAGCGCCTTGTATTGCTCGTTGGTTTTTACGTCGAGAGACTGGTCGCGGTACTTGGAGATCTTGCCCCGAAGGTCGGAAATTGTGCTTTCGTAATTGCGGCGAGTAGCTTCGTCGGCCTTGACGGCGGCTTGCGCTCTTTCGAGTTGCGCCTTAGTGTCGGCCAACTTGTGTTCGATCGCGGCAACGCGCTTGGGGAGTTCGGCAATTTCATCCTGCAAGCGGCGGATTTCCTTGTCCGCTTCTTGCAGGCGCAGCAGGTTTTCTATTTCTGGAAGCATCCCGAAAGGACTCAGCCTTGATTCTATCATGCGGAAACCTCGCCTCATCCTTGACCGGAGAGCTGGGGCGCGATGAATAAGCCTCGCCAGTGTTAAACTCTTTCGTTCGCGTTGCACTTTCTCCTTCACATCTGAATCCGCTGAGGTTTCCGTGAACAAACAGATGTCGCTCTTCATTTCAGCTTCTGTTCTGCTTCTGGCACTGGGTGCCCCGCTCTGCGCGCAATCATCCTCGCCCGTGAAACCGCTCACCATCGAGGCGATCTTCGCTCCCGGCGGCCTGGGAGGGCGCGGTCCCGAAAACGTCGAGTGGAGTCCCGACGGTACCAAGCTCTCGTTTGTGCAGCGTGACGACGAGGGAGAGCACGGCGAACTGTGGTATGTTGACGCGGCAACGGGCGAGAAAAAAGTGATGTTGAGCGCCGCCAAGCTGGCCTCACTCGCCCCCGATTACGACAAAGTGAAAGATGAGCGCGAACGAGAGCGCCTGACGCGCTATCACGTGGCAGCCTACTTGTGGGCGCCGGATTCGAAGCACCTCATTTTCGACTCCCAGGGACAGCTTTGGCTTTTTGATTTGGCGACTGGAACTGCTGTGCAGTTCACTTCGGCGCCTGATCCCAGCGGCGATCCCAAGTTCTCCCCCGACGGCAGCCACGTGTCGTACGTGCGCAAACACAATCTGTACGTTCGGCCGATTAACGGCAACGGCGAAAAACAACTCACGAACGACACGGGAGACAACCTGTTCAACGGCGACATCGATTGGGTCTACGCCGAAGAGTTGGCTGTGCGCAGCAATTATTTCTGGTCGCCCGACAGCAGGCAGATCGTATTCCTGCACATGGACGAAACCAAAGTGCCCACCTATCCCATTGCTAACTTGATCCCAACACACCCAACCGTGGACAACGAGAAGTATCCGAAAGTGGGCGATCCGAACCCCGAGGTCAAGCTGGGCGTCGTCGATGCCGACAGGGGCAGGGAAAAGGTGCGCTGGATCTCTCTTACTGACGATTCGGAGGCATACATTCCTCGTTTTGGCTGGGTCCGTGAGGGAGTGATCTGGGCCGAGGTTCTCAACCGTAACCAGGACAAACTGGATTTGTATTTCATCGATTCGAAGTCCGGGAAATCGCGAATTGTTCTGACCGAAACCACTCCGGGTGCCTGGATCGACTTCGATCAGGTCGAGGTTCGGTTCCTGCATTCTGGCGGCGAGTTCCTATGGCCGAGCTGGCGCGACGGAAACATGCATCTCTACCTGTACAGCTTTGATAAGCAGAATCCGATGGCGGCGGACGCGAAGCTTGAGCGGCAACTGACGCACGGAGACTTCGAGGTTTTGGGAATCGAGGGCAGCGACGAGGTCGATCGCACCGTATTTTTCCTCGCCAACAAAGACGATCCGCGGCAACAGCATATTTTCTCCATCAAACTCGATGGAACGGGCCTGCAGCAACTTACGCGGGATGAGGGAGTGTATTCGGCTACGTTCTCCGACGACGGCAAACACTATCAACAGACATTCACGAGTCCCACAAGCTCGCAGAGAATATCTCTGTGCGCGGTGGGCGACAAATGTTTTCCGGTATGGCAGGCGCGCGATGAGGTCGCAGAGTATGGATTGCGGCCGCCGACGTTTCTGGAGTTCAAAGCGGACGATGGCACAACGCTCTACGGACGCTTGCTGCTGCCTCCAAACCCGCCGCCGACCGGCAAGATTCCCTTGATCGTTAACATTTACGGCGGTCCTGCGGCGCAGAAGGTGCTAAAGGAACTGACTGATCCGTTCGATGAGATCCTTGCGCGCCAGGGATTCGCGATTTTCGCCGTCGACAATGGCGGAACTCCGGGCCGGGACCGTAAATTCCAGACCGCGATTCGCCATGAGTTTGGCGCGATCGAATTGAAGGATCAACTGACCGCGCTCGATCAGCTTCTCGCCCGGTATCCGCAACTCGATCGTGACCGCATGGCGATCTGGGGATGGTCGAACGGCGGCTCCATGACACTCTATGCCATGACCCACTCGGAGCGCTTTCGCGCCGGAGTTGCCGTCGCCCCGGTGACCAATCAGATTAACTACGACAGCATTTACATAGAACGTTACATGGGTCAACTCAAAGACGATCCCAAGGGCTATGCCGAGTCCGACGTTACGGCCGCTGCCGCGAATCTGCACGGAGAGTTATTGCTAGCCCACGGCATGGGCGACGACAACGTGCACTTCCAGAACAGCGTTCAAATGGTCAATGCACTGATCGCGGCGGGCAAGCAGTTCCACCTGATGATCTATCCCAACAAAACTCATAGCATTTCTGGAAGCGATGCCCGCGACCACTTGTTCCACATGATCGACGATCACTTTCAGCGGGAACTGAAGTAGGCGATCATCCGGGCATGGCAGGGCTATTTGTGTCTGCCAGATTTTCGGGACGAGGATTCCCTGGAGCGTTCATTCCCGGAGCTTTCCTTCGACGAGCTTTCTTTCGACGAGCCCTCTTTTGACGAAGTTTCTTTCGAACTCTCCTTCGAAGAACTTTCCTTGGACGAACTATCCGACTTCGATTTGTCTTCCTTCTTCGAGTCTTTCCCGCCGCCATCGGATGAAGAGGACGCGTCGGATTTCTTCGCGTAGTCGGTGACGTACCAGCCGGATCCCTTGAACTGTACCGCGGGCGCGGAAATCATCTGCTCAACCCGGCCGCCGCATTCCGGGCATTTCTTAACCATTTTGTCGGAAAACTTCTGGATTTTTTCGAAACGGTGACCGCACTTCTCGCACTGATATTCGTAAAGAGGCATGGTTTTTGAGATGGTTGCGGAGAAACTATTCCCCGCTTCGATTCTAGGGGCGCACGTGAGTCCCGTCAATTCACACGGCTGCGTGTAACTTATTCGCTGCTCAATCATCCGTTTGCTGACTGGGAAAGAACTCTGGCAGTACAATGAGAGACGCATGTCGAGCCTTCCACTTCCGATCGCTGCATTTTTCGCCGGGCTGATTTCGTTTCTCTCGCCCTGCGTGTTGCCGCTGGTTCCGGGATACGTTTCGCTGATCTCGGGCGCGGGAGTCGATGAACTTAAGTCATCGCAGGGGCGCCTCATGCGCCGCGTCATGACGAATTCGGTGGGATTTATCCTCGGCTTCAGCGTAGTGTTTATTACCCTGGGCGCAATCTCCACCGAGATCGGGCAGATCGCCGCACAATACAAACACACGCTGGCGGTGGTGGCCGGCGTCATCATTATTCTGTTTGGCCTTCATCTCACCGGCATTCTCAAGATCAAAGCGCTTTACGCAGATACGCGCATGCACGAACTGAAGGGGGGCAGCACGCCGGTTGGCGCCTTTGTCATCGGCTTCGCTTTCGCCTTTGGCTGGACTCCGTGCATTGGACCCATCCTCGCCGGTATTCTCACGCTCGCTGCGGCGCAGGATACGCTCTCGAAAGGCATGATTCTGCTGGCAATTTATTCCTTGGGACTTGCGGTTCCGTTCTTGCTGACCGCGCTCGGTGTAGAGCGTTTTCTGAAGTTCTACAGCCGCTTCCGCTCGCACATGCATGCTCTGGAAGTGGCCTCTGGTGCGTTGCTGATCGGCCTCGGAGTATTGCTAGTGCTCGGCCGCTTCACCATGATTTCGAACTGGCTTTCGTTCTTGAATCGTTTTGCTCTATAGGTCTTGATTCTGGGACGGTTGCGGGTTCATCGCTTCGTTTAGGATCGGTTATGGAGAATTCTGTGAAACGCAGTCCTCTGGTTCTAGTGGTTGTGGCGTTCGTCGTCGCACTGATGCTGTATGTCGGATACCACAAGGCGCGCGGCGCGGGCCTTACTTCGCATCTCACAACATCAAGCGTCGCGCCGGATTTCACTCTCGAATCTCTCGATGGCAAAAGCGTTCGGCTTTCCGACCTTCGCGGCAAGGCCGTGCTGCTCAACTTCTGGGCGACCTGGTGCGGTCCATGCAAGATCGAAATGCCTTGGTTCGTTGACTTCCAGAAGCAGTACGGCTCCGAGGGCCTGCAAATCGTCGGCGTCGCTATGGATGATGCCAGCAAGGCAGACATCGCCAAGTTCGCCCAAGATATGGGAGTGAACTATCCCATCTTGATCGGGAAAGAGTCGGTGGGCGACCAGTATGGCGGCGTCCCGGCGCTGCCAGAAAGTTTCGTGATTTCGCGCGACGGCAAAATCATGGACAAAATCATCGGGCTCAGGGGCAAAGCCGAAATCGAGGACTCCATCAAGAAGGCGCTCAACACCCAGCCCCCGTCGAGCCAGGTATCGGCTTCGACGAAGAGTTCAGCGGAATGACCGCCGGCCAAATGAAGATGCAGATTTTCAAAAGCGGTAGTGCAGAGTTGCGCGGTTTCCT
The DNA here is from genome assembly GCA_963717205.1 of uncultured Acidobacteriota bacterium. Classification (GTDB taxonomy): domain Bacteria; phylum Acidobacteriota; class Terriglobia; order Terriglobales; family Acidobacteriaceae; genus Sulfotelmatobacter. Next base: position 101,369 of record CAVQVP010000010.1, read on the forward strand.
TGCGCTCTTTGTTTTGACGGCCGCAAGCGTTTCATCCGCTCAAACCCTGGGCAAGGCTCCGACTCTTAGCGTGGCCGCAGTGCCGCTGGTCACAGCTCAGCGCACTCAGCAGACCATGGTGAGTCTGAATTTCCGTATCCCTGCCGGTTATCACATCAACTCAAACACACCCAAGTCGGAGTTCCTCATTCCAACTGCCCTGAAGATGGACTTGCCCACCGACATCATCCTGGGAAAAATCGAATATCCAGCCGGCGAGGATGCGACCTTCCCTTTCTCGCCTGACGAAAAACTGAGTGTGTATAGCGGAGACTTTACGATTGCTCTCGGAGTGCACCCGCTCAAGTCAGTCGTCCCTGGAAAATACGTGATGCACGGTGTGCTGCGCTACCAGGCCTGCGACAACGCTGCCTGCTATCCCCCGAAAACTCTGCCCGTGAGTTTCGAAGTGAAAGTCGTGAAAGAACCGGCCGAGCACAAAGCGAACCCAGCGCAGAGCCCACACGTGCACAACTAGCGGGTTCCGAAACGGAACGCTCGTGAAAATTTAGGCTGCATTCAGCCTTGTCTGGCACTCCCCTCGCCCCTAATCTGATTTCTGGGCCCGTGGTGTAATTGGAAGCATATCTGCCTGTCAAGCTCGAAGGTGCGGGTTCGAATCCCGTCGGGTCCACAGCATTCCCTGGTTTGGTAGGGGAATCTGACGAGGGGTCTCCGACAGGCGGACTCCTCAAGTAACCTTGACTTCCGTCTCGCGTATTCTGATAATCGTATTGAGCTTGACAGGCTGATGTGCAACCCCGAGTTGAATATCCACTCGGGGTTTTGTTTTCATTGAGGCTTATGCTGCGCCTCTATCCTTTGCCGCCCCCTGCTTCTTTTCCACCTTCGCCCAGGTATCCTTCAGCGCCACCGTACGATTAAACACCGGCCTGCCAGGCTTTGAATCCGGATCAACGCAGAAATATCCCAATCGTTCAAACTGATAGCGGGCGCCGGCAGCAGCATTCGCCAGAGATGGCTCAAGCCTGGCCTTCGTGATTACCTCAAGCGAATTCGGATTGAGATTCGCCGTGAAATCCGATCCCTCCTCAACCTCGCCAGGATTTTCTTTGTTAAACAAGTTCTCGTAAATCCGCACCTCAGCATCGACAGCATGCAAAGCCGACACCCAATGGATGGTGCCTTTCACCTTGCGGCCATCAGGAGTGTTTCCGCCGCGCGTCGCAGGATCATAGGTGCAGTGCACCTCGATGACTTCCCCTTTTCCGTTCTTCACCACGCTGGTGCATGTCACCAGGTAGCCATAACGCAGGCGAACTTCGCGTCCGGGCGAAAGACGAAAATATCCTTTCGGCGGATCTTCGCGAAAGTCATCCTGCTCGATATAGAGCACACGCGCGAACGGAACTTTCCGCGTGCCCGCGCTGGCGTCTTCGGGATTGTTCACCGCTTCCATCTCTTCGACGAGATTTTCCGGATAGTTGTCGATCACAACTTTCAGCGGACGCAGCACCGCCATCACTCGCGGAGCGCGCTTGTTCAGATCTTCGCGGACGAAGTGTTCGAGCATCGCCAGTTCGATCGAGCCCGTCGTCTTCGATACACCGATCGACGCGACGAAATTTCGAATCGCCTCCGGCGTGTATCCGCGGCGCCGAATCCCGCCGAGCGTAGGCATCCGCGGATCATCCCATCCGCTCACCCGTCCTTCCTGCACCAGTAGCAGCAGCTTGCGTTTGCTCAGAAGCGTGTAGGTGAGATTGAGCCGGTCGAACTCGATTTGCCGCGACGGAAAGATCCCCAACTGCTGAATGAACCAGTTGTAAAGCGGACGATGGTCTTCGAACTCGAGCGTGCAGAGCGAGTGCGTGACCCGCTCAATGGAATCCGACTGCCCATGCGCATAGTCGTACATCGGATAGATGCACCATTTGTTCCCGGTGCGGTGATGCTCGGCATGCAAGATGCGGTACATCACCGGGTCGCGCAAGTTAAGATTTGGCGAGGCCATATCGATCTTCGCCCGCAGTGTGCGCGAACCGTCGGGAAATTCGCCCGCTCGCATGCGTTCAAATAAATCCAAGTTCTCCTCCACCGAACGATTGCGATAAGGGCTGTCCCTGCCCGGTTCGGTAAGGGTGCCACGATGCTTGCGAATCTCTTCCGCCGTCAGATCATCGACGTAAGCCTTACCATCCTTGATAAGTTTGATCGCCCACTCGTAGAGCTGGTCGAAATAATCCGAGGCGTAGAAAAGCCCATCCCACTGGAAGCCGAGCCAGTTGACATCGGCCTTGATCGACTCGACGTATTCCGTTTCTTCCTTCTCAGGATTCGTGTCGTCGAAACGAAGATTGGTGTGCCCGCCGAATTCGTCGGCCAGTCCGAAGTCGATGCAGATGGCCTTGGCGTGACCGATGTGCAGATACCCGTTCGGCTCCGGAGGAAACCGCGTCTGCACGCGCCCGTCGAACTTGTTGCTCTTAAGATCTTCAACAATGATGTCTCGAACAAAGTTCGACGGAGTCGGTAACGGCGAGGCAGCCACAGCTTTTGCTCGAGCTTCGGTGGAAGGATGCGATGGATTCATTACTCTTTAATTTTATCGTAGGATGTGCGAACCCGACGTTTGCCAAGATCAAATCTTCGACGGACAAGGATGCGACCTTTATCCGGTCCGTTGGATAGCCTGCTTGATTCGTGCCAGCGTAGTCTCCCTTCCCAGCACCTCCAGCGTCTCAAACAGTGGGGGCGCATTCTTGCGGCCGCACACCGCGACCCGAATCGGCTGGAACATCTGTCCCGCCTTCACTCCCAATTCCTGTGCTGCGGCGCGCAGAGCCTGATCCAGCGGGTCGTGCCTGAACTCGACATTCGCCAGCACTTCGCGCGCGCGCGTGAGAACCTTCAGCGCCATCGCGGCGTCTCCCTTTTGCGGGATGAGTTCGGCAGGATCGTACGGCGGCAGTTGGTCGACGAAGAAAAAATCAGCGGCAGTGAGCACATCGCGCAGCAGCTTGATGCGTTCGCGGATCAGCGGCGTGACCCGCAGCATCTTTTCCGGAGTCACACTGAATCCAGCGCCTTGCACGATCGGTAGCAGACGAGCGCTCAATTCCTCCATGGGCAAGCCCCGAATGTGCTCGGCATTCAGCCACACTGCTTTAGGATCGAACGCTTCCTCGGGTGTCGCCGCGGGTTCTTTGAAATTCACCACTGCATTCGAACGGTTGATTCCCTCAAGCGAAAAAACATCCATCAACTCGTGCAAGGACAAATTCTCGCGGTTATCTTTTGGCGACCAGCCGAGCAGGCAGAGAAAATTGATGAACGCTTCGGAAAGGAATCCAGCGTCGCGGTAAGTAGTAACGCTGACGACCGGACCGTGCCTTCGTTTGGAAAGCTTGGTACCATCAGGCGCGACCAGCAGGGGCAGATGCGCGAACTGCGGCGGCGTAGAGCCGGCGGCTTCGAAGATGAGCACATGTTTGAAAGTGTTCGTGAGATGATCCTGGCCGCGAATGATGTGAGAGATGCGCAGGTCGGCGTCGTCGGCGCAGGATGCCAAGTGGTAAGTTGGCATGCCATCGGAGCGCAGCAGCGCGAAGTCTTCGATATCGTCCGCTGCCTTCACTTGGTCGCCGTAGACCGCATCGCTGAACCGCACCGTTTGCCCGGTTTGACGCGGCACGCGAAAACGCAAGGCAAAGGGCTCTCCTGCCGCAGCGCGGCGATCACTCTCTGCGGCTGAAAGTTCGCGCGCGCCGGGATTAAAAAGCCACGTTCCCTGCGCCCCTGATTTTTCGGAGTCTCCGGTATGAGCAGGCGTGAAGTCGCGATAGGCAAGGCCCTTCTCGAAGATTGTCCACGCAGTTTGGCGGTGCAGTTCGATGCGCTCGGATTGCTTGTATTCTTCGTCCCAGCTTAAATTCAGCCACTTCAATCCGTCGAAAATCGAATCCACCGAAGACTGAGTGTTGCGTTCGACGTCGGTGTCGTCGAGGCGAAGAATCACAGTTCCGTCGTTGTGGCGCGCGTAGAGCCAGTTAAAGATGAAAGTGCGGGCGCTTCCTACATGCAGAAAGCCGGTGGGCGACGGCGCGAAACGCACGCGCAGACATGAATTTGTGTGGACTGGCTCAGCCATAAGTGATGAAGCTTCGATGGTATGGGGACAAGAAAAGTATCGTCAAGCGAAGGCGGGAAAACGCGCCCAGAGATAAGTGATTGATTCCATGCGTCCTGCGATCTGGACACTGTACTTAAATCCTGTTGTATTCACAACGTCGGCTGTGAAAACATTACGCAGGTCAATAGTCTTCTCCCCGGGTTTCTGAATCATAATCTCGCTAAGGTTCTCCGAGCCTCATGAACAGTGTCGTTATCAGTATGGTGGTGATTCCGGGAGTGGTCTCGTTGTTGCTGTTCCTGGTGTTCACGTATCTCTATGAGCAGAGCCGGCAGCCGTATTTCCGCGCCTGGCAGTTCGCATGGGCCGCCTACTCGCTGCACTACGTGCTCGATGCTTTCTCCTTCTACCGGGCGCCCTCCCCGGTGGCGTTTTTTGCCAGCTCTCTATTTCTTGTGGCCATGGCTTTGTGCATCTTTGTGTCGACACGCCTGATGCGTGGACCTTCCCGATTTCTCTGGTACGACGCAGCCTTGGGCGCAGCCGGAGTTGCGCTGGCATGGATTAACTTTCAAGGACACATGGTGGGCGGAGCATTCCAGGCAACGGCGCAACCCACAATCGCTCTCGACCTGGGAATCGCGGCGGTGCTCTTGTACTGCTCCGCGGTCTTTTACATAAACGGCTACCGCAGAGGATCGCTGGCCTTTAAAGTTCTCGCCTTTTCGCTGGCATTGTGGGGCGTATTGATGGGTGCGGGCCAATTCCGCAACCCGTGGGGCGCCCGCTTCGGCAGTGCCGCCAATTATCTCGGGCCCGTGCCGCAGATGCTGCTGGGCATCGCGATGGTGATGGTGCTGTTTGAAAACGAGCGGAATGCCGTACAGGAAAACACGCTCGCGCTTTCGACGCTGGGAGTGGATCCGCGGCGCCTGCTCTCGGCTGACGATTTGCTTCCGAGTATGCAGTCAGCATTGGAACGGCTGGCGGGTGCCTTATCGGCGCGACGGGCGGTCATCTATATTTCGGAACGCTGGCGCAGTCTGCTGCCCTCGGTGGAGCGAGGATTTTCGCCGGAATTTCTTGAAGCTTTAACCTCAACCGGGACGGGAGAATACATTTGCGAGCTAGCCTATCGCCAGGGCGGGCTGTTCACCGTGCACGACCTCGTTCAAATGAAAGAGCAGTTGCCGATCGCATCGATCGGGACACTGGATGAATTCAAGAAAGTTTTCACGGAAGCCGAGATCCGTAATCTAACCGCGGTAAGCCTGCAGACCCGTGAACATGCTTTCGGCGTCATCTTATTTCCTCACGCTGAACGTAAGGCATTTGGCACCTCCGGGCCACGCCTGATGGTTGGACTCGCTCTGCAACTCGGGCTCACGCTCGACAACTACCTGATCGCCCACGACGCTCACCGGCGCACCCAGGAATACGAATTACTCACCGAGATCGGAAAGGCGATCAGTTCGCGCCTCGATCAGGATGAAGTGTTGCGCACCATCCATAGCGAGTTAGGCCAGATTTTCAATACCAGCAACTTCTACATTGCGTTTCAGGAAGGGGACGAAATCCGCTTCGAACTGGAAGTGGAGAACGATCGCACTCTTCCGAAACGAACGCGCAAGCTTGAAAATGCCTTTACCGAATACGTGATCAGGACCGGGCAGCCCCTGCTAATACGCTCCGACTTGGAGAAGACACGGGCGCGATTGGGTATCACCTATAGTCCCGAGCGCCCCGCCAGGTGCATGTGTGCAGCACCAATTCTGCTCGGCAACAAGCCGGCGGGCGTCATGGTTGCCATGAGCACCGAACGCGAATTCGTCTTCGAACAGCGCGATCTCGATGTGCTGGTAACTGCGGCCGGGCAAGTATCGGTTGCAGTGGAGAATGCACGACTTTTCGCCGAAGAGCAGCGCCGCTCGCGGCAACTCGCATTCCTGAACAATATTTCGCGGACCGCGATTTCGAGCGACGATCCGGTTCATATGCTCGGTCAGATCGTGGGAGAAATTCAAAAGAACTTCAGCTTCGATCACATCGGAATCGGTTTGCTGGATTACGGAACGAAGGAGATCGAGATTAAGGCGGAAGCGGGAGCCACAGCGCACGCCATGGGCAAGCGCATTCCGTTGGGATTCGGAATTCTAGGTCGAGTCGCGCGCACCGGCGAACGCGCTCTGGTACACAACGGAGCGGAAGGCCAGATGGGCGCGATTTTGCCGGAGTCTCGGTCCGTACTCTGTATTCCCATCACCTACGGCGAGACTCTGCTCGGAGCACTGAACATCGAAAGTCGCAACGACAGCGCCTTTTCGCCTCAGGATGTGCTCATCCTGAACACGCTTGCAGATTTGCTGGCAACCGCCCTGCACAACGCTTTTGTTTTCCAAAAACTGCAACAACAATCCATTACCGACGGCCTCACCGGAATCAAAACGCGGCGTTTCTTCTGGGAGGCGTTGTCGGCGGAATGGAAGCGCGCATCGCGCTCAGGGCGGCCGTTCTCGGTCGTCCTCATCGACCTGGACAAGTTCAAAGAAGTCAACGACACCATGGGCCATTTTGAAGGCGACCTGGTGCTCGCCCGCGTCGGCCGCCTGCTGGAGCAAAAGTCCCGGCAGTCGAACGTTGTGGCACGCTACGGCGGCGACGAGTTCATAATCCTCATGCCCGAAACCGGGCCCGAGCAAGCAGAAGTGCTGGCCGAGCGCCTGCGCCAGTGGATAACCACCGATCCCCTTCTGAGCGAGCACCACATCACCGGAAGTTTTGGTGTGGCCAGTTTTCCCATGCATGGCTTCTCCATTGAAGACATCATCCGCGTAGCCGACGCGGGCATGTACGTTTCGAAACGTTCCGGTGGCAACCGGGTGTCGGCGGCGCAGGAATTTGCCGCGGGCGAGGAGTTCGCCGCTCAGCGGCAACACATCTCCGCTTACATCGAAGGCTTTTTACAGCGCGAGCACAACGGGCCGGAGCATCTCGAAGAATTGACTTCGATGTTGGTGAAGTTTTGTGGTGGCCCAGACGATTGCAACGTTCCGCTGCTGAAAGAGTCGATTGAGATTCTCAGCCGGGCGGCCGAATCCCGGGAGTTGCGCACCTCCGGCCACGGCGATCTGGTCGCCCGCTATACCGAGATTCTGGCGAGGGCGCTCCACCTGCCCCCGGAGGACACCGCTGATCTCGTCTATGCGGCACGCATCCACGACGTCGGCAAAATCTTTGTGCCCGAGCGTATTCTGAACAAGCCCGGACCACTCACCGACGACGAGTTCTTTCTGGTCCGGATGCACGCGCGGGTCGGCGCCGAGATCGCCGGCATCCTGCCCCATAGCACTATGATGCGCCAGGCCATCGAGCATCATCATCAGCGCTTTGACGGCACGGGCTACCCGGACGGGGCGAAGGGCGAACAGATTCCTTTGTGGGCGCGCATCATCGCCTTATCGGATGCTTACGCCAATATGTTGACGGAACAATCCATCGCCGCCGCGCGCACGCCGGAACAGGCGCTCGACGAGCTCGCCAAGATGAGCGGCACCGGCTTCGACGGCATGCTGGTGCGGTTGCTCCTGCGCGAACTGAAGTCGGAACGAACGTCGTCGTCGAAAGATAGTTTCTAAGGCCTCAGAGATGGCCGTTCGGGGTAGTGGGTGTAAAAGCCTGTCTTCGCTAACTCTGGAGTTGTTCCTTTTTGCCGCGAAGTACAGACGAGAAATGATTAAGACGATCCGTTGCCCGCTCGGGCTTTGCGGCTCAACACTTCCTGCTTTGCTTGCAGCCAGTCATCTGTTGGGCTTCCATTCACTCGGCCACGTTCTTGATACAACTCATACGCGCGCTGGCGAATTTTTTCTTCAATTTTGGCGTCGGCTTGGTTGGGTCTGGATAAGAACGGGGGCTGAGAGCTCGCGGTCGGGTATCTTCGCTTCGAGTTGCGCCCCCGAGGTGTGCCCTTCCGCGATGTTTCACCGCATGTGGCTGAGTTGGGCGCAGAGCATGGACTTCTGGCCGGAGAAGCTGCGACTGCCGAACTCCTGTTTTCGCCCTCAGAAAGTGCCAAGAGCTGCTTGATGATTTCTCCCTTCTCCCACTTTTCTGCCTTTTTGGTTTTGCCCGCGCATGTTTTGGCCAAAATAGTGAACACGGCTAGGGTGGTCACGACCGCGATGAGTACAAGGCTAAGCATTAGCTGGTTGTCCCTAATATCAATGCGTTCCTGAGGCGCTCATCTGAAGCTCGGTACAGATCGGCGTTCGCAAGCGAAAACTCAACCATTAGATGGCGTCCAGGAACGCCGAGATTATGCTCCTATCTGCTGCGAGGCCCCTTCGTGATTGCAATGGCACTGCCATCCGGGAATGCCCGCCCGCAGCCGCAAGGACGTTTAGCTTGTTCCTTTCGTAGCATCTTGTCGTAGCATCTTGTCGCTTGATCCCCCAAACCTCGAACGGGGTTTCCAGGGCACAAATTCAAAAGGGGGAGGGATGGCCGAGCATTGCGCAATCTCCCTTTCGAATCGAAAATAGCACCAGATCAGACCGGCGCGTCTAATCGAAAGTGTTCCCTGAGTTCGGACTAAAGGACAGGGGGATGGTCAGGCTGGGGATTGTGAGCGTAATCGCCTGCTTACAACAGTTAGCGCTAGAAAGTAAGCGACGGAGCGGAACTTTCCCGCTACTGCAGCTTCGCGTACTCCGCCTTGGCTTCCTTCATGATGGGGACATCAGCGTCGGCGTCCCTCCAAAGGATGAGGAAGTCCTGGTAGGCAGCACGAGCTTTTTCTACTTCGCCTTGGAGAGTGTAGGATCGAGCCAGTCCCAACCGAGCCAGCGCACCCAGCGGGAAATTTAGCACGATTCCGCGGTGCTCCATCATGCGTTGGAAATCGGCGGCTGCCTCTTTGCCTTGGAGCGCTAGCAGATGAGCTTGCCCGCGAAGGTAAATCGGGTACAACATCCCTAACTGAAATGGTTGGGATTGGCCCAACTCGTAGGGCGCAGCTCTTTGTAGAATCTGCAATGCGTTTGCTGGCTTCTTTGCATTGATTTCAATAGCTGCGCCAATGCAAGGCAGCCAGTACCCCTGAATGATCGTATGCGTAGGGAATTCTTTGTTCAGGTTCTCTGCGAGCTTATGCGCCTGGGCGTTTTCGCCGGCCCGCGCCAACGCCAGCCCCACCAGGCTTCTCACATCTCTTCCTGGCACTAGCGCCAACGCAGCCTGCGCGTTTTGCCGGGCTTGACCGGAATTACCAAATTCGGCCTCCCGCAAGGCGTCATTGACCTGCCAGAGCGCAGCCGCTTCTTTGGTCTCAGCATGCGTAGCGGAGGAAATCGCGCGCTGGGAAAACTCGCGCGCTCTAGTCAGCCGGCCGAAGTACGCCTCCGTGTCCGATTGCGCTGAGAGCAGCCAGTCTTCTTCCCCGGCGCGCCCCGCGGCCCAAGCCAACTGCTGCTGCATGCCGTCCTGGTCGCCCCGAAGAAATGCCGTCGCGTACACGGAGAGGTGCAGGTCATGGGAGCTCAGCTTGCGCGCCAGCGCTTGCTCAACCGTTGTCCTGGCCTCCTCAGAGCGGTTGAGCGCGAGTTGTATCTGGGCCTGGTTGGCGTTGAACACTGCGCTGTTCGGTTCCAGCCGGCCAGTATCCTGTGTTTCCCGCAATGCTTTCTCCCACTGCCCCAGCCTCATATAAATGTCCCCCAAATTCCCGGGCGGGAGGAGATCGCGGGGATAACTCTGTTTCCACAACTCGTAGGTTTGACTGGCCTTTTCCAGTTCACCGGTAACATCGGTGTAGTACCGGGCGCTGATTCGGTACCGCTCTCGCTCACTCACGCGCGCCCGCAAGTCGAAAGCTTTTTTCGAATTGTCACTGGCTCGCGTGTTCTGCCCAAGGTTTGAATAGCTGACCGCCAGCGCGGTATATGCCATAGCGAAGTTGGGATCGAGTTCTACAGCACGCTCATAGTAAGGAACCGCCGTTGCATCTCCACTCTCGAAGAATACTTTGCGTCCGATGCTGTAGGCCTTCAGCGCTTCCAGCGAGAAGGTGGTCGCCTCCTCAATCGGTGTTGAGAACTTTTGCACGGACGCCAGCGACTCTCCCAGCTTGTTCCTGATCGCCAATGCAGACTTGTCGATTGCTTTCAGCACCTCGCCCTTCCCCGAGGTACGCGCCTGATCAGCCACCAGAATGTCGCCATTTGCACAGTTGATCGCATCCAGACCGATCACGTATTCGTTGGCGAGGCTCGAGATGGAACCTTCCAGCATCGCTTTGCTGCCCACGCGCTGGCAGAGCTCCCGCGCTACTTCTCCAGTAACCCGCTCCGCCGGCTCGCGCCCCATAAGGCGTAACGTGGCCGTAATCTTACGCTCTGAAAGGATGTTCAAGAACGGAGACTGACCGAGATCCACTGCCAGTGCCTGCTTTAGAGTGTCATCGAAAACGTCGTCGCCGGTCTTATTCACGAAATCTGCGAGCACGATAGTGTCTTTTTCCGTCAGTCCGTGTGCTCGGCGCAGGTAGAGGAACGCACCAACCGCCGTCGAGATAAACACAATGCCGGCCAATAGAGCCAACTTCCAACCAACTGCATGGCGCTTCCTTAACGCAAGAGGCACGGCGGTCGCCGGCGGGGATTGGCCCGATTCGATCTCGCGTTTGACTCGCTTCAGGTCAGAGCTAAGATCGGAAGCCTTTTGGTAGCGCGATGCACAATCCTTCTCTAGCGCCCTAGCGATGATTGTGTTTAATGAGGGAGGAAGAGCACGGTTCACCTGGCTGGCCACAGGCGGCCGTGCGTTCAAAATGGCATCCATCAACAGGACACGATTTTTAGCAACGAAAGGCCGCTTACCCGTGGCCATTTCGTAAAGCACCACACCCAGGGAAAACAGATCGGTGCGAGCGTCAATCTCTTCTCCTCGAACCTGCTCCGGCGACATGTACGCAGTTGTGCCGGGAATCACACCTTCCGCCGTGAGGGACTCTTCGTCAACTTCGTTTTCCGGCAGATGGCTCGGGATCATTTTGGCCAGCCCAAAATCCAGAATCTTCACCCGCCTCCCGCTCACAATAAAAATGTTCCCTGGTTTGATGTCGCGGTGGATGATTCCCTTGGAGTGAGCACCTTCCAACGCCTCGCATGACTGGATGCCGAATTCGAAAACTTCGTCAGTGGAGATGGGACCCCTGCGAATACTGTCTTTCAAGCTTTCCCCCTCCAGCAACTCCATGACGATCACAGGCTGGCGATTGTGCTCTTCCACTTCATAAATTGTGCAGATATTGGGATGATTCAAGGCGGACGCGGCGTGGGCTTCGCGCTCAAAACGTTGCAGGGCCTTATGGTCTGTGGCCAGCGATTCTGGCAAGAATTTCACAGCCACATGACGGTGCAACCTGATGTCTTCAGCTTCATACACCACGCCCATCCCCCCGCTACCGAGCTTTCGCAGGATGCGGTAGTGCGAGATGGTTTGACCGATCATGGTTTAGTCGATCAAGGAGTCGTGCAATGGTAGGCGCGAGGCGAGGGCAAGTCAATGAAAGCGGTGGAGTTGGCTGCGGCTCAAGAGGATGATTGGCGATAAATCGCGATTACGCTCAAAACCTTTCAATGAGCGTTATCGCCTGTGGCTGTTGAAAAACTCACTCGCCGAAAAATGGCCGAAAAAACTTTGCATTAGGAAGTTCTACAAACGACTTTCTGGTTTTCCTAGATATTTTCCATTCCCCAAATTTCAGCCGTCTTGGGGAAAATGGAGTTTTTCAACAGCCACGCCTGATTACAACAGTTTCGCTGAGCCGCGAGAAGTTCTGGTCGCGGATTTTCGTTTCTTATCTGCTCTCTCATCTAAGCACCACTTCGGATGCGCATCGCTTCGCTGAGTTATACTGATCGGCACCGCAGCCTTCTGGCGGAGCACAGCCAATGGCGGATGACCGAGCCGATTCGGACGCAACGATTGCGTCGCTGGGTCCACAGCCGACGCCGGGTCCACAGCCGGCGAGAACCGCGCCCAATTTGCCGACCAGTATCGGGCGCTATCGGATCGTTCGCCTGCTGGGCGAGGGTGGAATGGGGGCGGTGTACGAGGCTGAGCAGGACCGGCCCCGGCGTAGCGTCGCATTGAAGGTCATCAAAACAGCCTGGGCCAGCCCTGAACTCCTCCACCGCTTCGAGCGGGAGTTCCAGGCGCTCGGCCGTCTCCATCACCCGGGCATCGCGCAAATCTATGAGGCTGGAACCGCCAATACCGGGTTCGGTTCCCAGCCTTACTTTGCCATGGAAATCATTCGTGGCAACCCCCTGGGCGAATATGCCGATTCGCACAAACTAGACACCCGACAACGGCTGGCTCTGATGATCAAGGTTTGTGAAGCGGTCGAGCACGCCCATCAATGCGGCATCATCCACCGCGACCTGAAACCCGGCAACATTCTGGTGGACGAGGGCGGCCAGCCGAAGATTCTGGATTTCGGGCTAGCACGCATCACTGATAGCGATACCCAAGCGACCCGTCAGACGGATATGGGCCAACTACTAGGCACGCTAGCTTACATGAGCCCGGAGCAGGTTCTCGCCGATCCGCAGGCTCTGGATAGACGCACCGACGTCTACGCCCTCGGGGTCATCCTCTACGAATTGCTGTCGAACAAAATGCCCTACTCACTGACGCATCATCTGCATGAGGCGGTGCAAACGATCCAATATACCGATCCGGTTGCGCTGAGTTCGATAAACCGGAGTTATCGGGGAGACATCGAGACGATCGTCGCCAAGGCCCTGGAGAAGGAGAAAACGAGGCGGTACGGGTCGGCGGCGGAACTGGCGACGGATATGCGGCGGTACCTGGAGGATCAACCAATCAGCGCCAAACCGCCGAGTGTGAGCTATCAAGTAGAGAAATTTGCTCGGCGTCACAAGGCCCTGGTAGCAGCGGCGTCGGCAGTGCTTCTGGTTCTTGTCGCAGGCATCATCGCGAGTTCTCGAGAGGCGATAGTGGCCCGAAGGGCCGAGCAGACGGCGGCAAAGGAAGCGGCGTCGGCAAATGCGGTAATCAATTTCTTGCAGAACGATCTACTAGCGCAAGCCAGCGCGAAGAAACAATCCGGACCCAACGCCAAACCCGATCCGGACATAAGAGTGAGAACGGCCCTGGACCGGGCCGCAGCCCGCATCGAAGGAAAGTTCGACCGGCAGCCGGAAGTGGAGGCCGCGATTCGGGACACCATCGGAAAAACATATGAGGATCTCGCGCAGTATACTGAATCCCAGAAGCAATTGGAACGCGCGCTCGAACTTGAGCGCCGGGTTTGGGGCCCGGAGAATCCAAAGACCCTCAACACCCTGAACCACCTGGGGCGTACTCTCTGGCATCAAGGCAAGCATCAAGAGGCGCGGGCGCTTTTCGGCCCGGCCTTGGAGATCGAGCGGCGAGTGTTAGGTCCCGAGCATCCCGACACCCTCTATTGCATGAACAATCTGGCCAATGTCTACCGGGCGGAGGACAACGACGAGCAGGCCGAACCGCTCTACCGCCAGACTCTGGAGATCCGGCGCCGTGTGCTGGGCCCCGAGCATCCTGACACGCTGGAATCGATGAATAATCTGGCCAATGTCTATTGGTCACGGGGCAACCTTGCGCAGGCTGAGGCCCTCTACAGCCAGACCATGGAGATCCAACGGCGCGTGCTGGGTCCAGAGCATCCCGATACGCTGTTGTCGATGGGCAATCTGGCCGACACTTACGCTAGGGAGGGCAAGTACGCTCAGGCCGAGCCGCTGTTCACTCAGACCCTGGAGATCAGCCGCAGAGTGTTGGGCCCGCAGCATACCAGGACGCTTGGATTTTTGTCGGATTTTGCATTTTTGTATCTGAAACAGGGCCAAGATGACGTGGCGGAAACTTATGCCGCGCAAGTTCTTGCGGGACGCCAGCGCCCGGGATCATCGGAAGACCCAGCTGACATCGAGTCAGCGATGAACGACCTGGCACTGATTTATGTGTCGGAGAAGAAGTTCGCCGAAGGTGAGCGTCTCGCGCGCCAGACCCTCGATTTCGATGATAAGAACCAGCTGAACAACTGGGGACGATTCCGCGCGGAGAGCCTGCTGGGCGCCAGCCTCGCTGTACAGAAAAAATACGCCCAAGCAGAACCGCTGATCCTCGCGGGCTACCAGGGGATGTTGTCACAGAAAGAAAAGATGGGAGTCCCGAACTGGTATCATCTCGACCGCGCCCGCGAATGGATCGTCGAGCTCTATCAGGCGTGGGGCAAGCCGGAGCAGGCGGCCAATTGGAAGAAAAACTAACCGCCCACGCAATTGCAACGACTCCCTCGGCCCATCCCGCCCGCGACTACGCTCAGGAACTCGAAGGAAATTTCCATCCGTGTTCAAGCTAGTTGGCGATAAATCGCGATTACACAAGTCAGGAGCCCAGCAGCCTGGTTATGAGAATGAGTTCTGATCTTGGTTTCTTCCCGATCTGCCCGACTTGCAACTAAACACTAGAAACCGGAAACTAGAAACTATGTCTGTCTCTCTTTCTCTATCCGACAAAGTTGCCCTGATCACCGGCGGTTCACGCGGCATCGGCGCGGCCACAGTTCGTCTATTCACCGCAGCGGGTGCGAAAGTCGTATTCAGCTATCAAAAGGCGCAATCACAGGCTGAAGCTTTAGCGAAGGAATGCGGTGAGGCAAACTGTCGCGCCGTCGCCAGCAACCTCAACAGCGCGCATTCCGCTCGAGCTCTGGTTGCCGAAGCGGTCAAGCATTTCGGACGTATCGACATCCTCGTCGCCAATCACGGCGTCTGGCCTCCACAAGACGTCCCCATCGAGAAGATGACCGATGAGCAATGGCGCACCACGCTCTCCATCAACCTCGACGGGGTCTTTGGCCTGGTCAAACACACGGTCGCGCAGATGAAGGGGCAACCGCGAACCCATTCTGCCGCCGGCCATATCGTGCTGCTCAGCTCCACCAGCGGCCAGCGTGGTGAGGCATTCCATTGTGACTATTCCGCCACCAAGGGCGCGCTAATCAGTATGACGAAAAGCCTTTCCGTCGAACTGGCGTCGGCGGGAATCTACGTGAACTCAGTCGCCCCCGGCTGGGTTGACACTGACATGTCAAAGCCCGCCTTGGATGACCCGAAAAGCGGAGAAGTGATTCGGAGCACAATTCCCCTGGGTCGCGCGGGCAAGCCCGAGGAGATTGCAGCTCCTGTTCTGTTTTTATGCACGGAATATGCCAGCTTTATAACCGGCGAAGTCTTCAACGTGAACGGCGGAGCCGTGCTGGTGGGATAGCCGACCGCCTGCGCCGCAACCCTGCAAGCAGCTACAATTCCGCTTCGGGCATCTCACTGTTCGGCTTCAATGAAGATCGGCTCAATGAAGATCGGCTGAATGAAATTTTCGAATCTCATCGTTATTCCGGCGATTCTGCTGACGATCTATGTCTTCCCCAAACACGCCGCTTTAGCCCAGTCAGCCCCCCAAACCTCACAATCCGTCGCCCAAAGCCAATCCATCGCCCAGAGCCAATCCATCCCTGCGGCTGATCTGGAAAACGCGCGCAAGGCGCGTGCCCTCCTGGATCAGGCGCTCCAGGCGCTCGGCGGCCAGGCATTCTTAAATATCCACGATATGGAGGAAGAGGGACGCACCTACAGCTTCTATCATGGCCGTCCCACGAGCAACGGCGTCTTGTTCTGGCGCTTCACCGAGTATCCTGACAAGGAACGCATCGAGGTCACGAAAGAGCGCGACGTGGCTTACCTCTACGTCGGCGAAAAGGGTTATGAATTAACCTACAAAGGCCCACACGCTCTAGAAAGAAAGGATCTCGACGACTATCTTCGACGCCGCAGATTGTCTCTGAATACGTTGCTTCGCACTTGGATCAACGATCCAAAGGTGGCATTTTTTTATGACGGCCGTGCTCTGGCCGGCAACGTTCCGGCGGAGCAGATCACGATCATCAATTCCAAAGACGAGGCGGTGAAGCTTTTCTTCGATCTCGACACCCATCTGCCCCTCAAGAAGAGCTACAGTTGGCGCGATCCTGTTGACAAAGAGCGCAACATCGAAGAAGAGCTCTACGACAATTACCGCCTGGTGCAGGGGGTCATGACGCCCTGGGGATTCACACGCTACTTCAACGACGACATGCAAACTCAGCGCTTCACAAATGCCGTTCACTACAACCAGGGACTCAACCCGGCTATGTTTGATCCCAACTCCGGGTACAACCCCAACAAGCCTGCGGGGAAGCATTAAGAGATTCTGTCAGTCATCCAGCCGTAATCTGGGACAGGTACCGACGGAGCTTCCAATTTCACGCATTTTGTCCTTGCCGTCACATTCTCGCGCTGCGAGTTCTGCTAATCTCAACATTTACTGAAACTGCTGTTCACTCCAAGATAGAGAGCATTTGTCCCATCTATGGCCGAATCTCCGATCACCGCGCGCAGCCAGGATTTTGCTACTTGGTACCAAGACGTTGTTTTACAAGGCGACATGGCCGAGCCCGCGGAAATCGTCAAGGGCTGCATGGTCATCAAGGCCAACGGCTACGCTGTCTGGGAGTTGTTGCAGCGCGAGCTTGACGGCCGCTTCAAAGCCACGGGTCACCAGAATATGTATTTTCCTCTGCTGATTCCGCAAAGCTTTCTACACAAGGAGGCGGAACACGTCGAAGGCTTTTCGCCTGAATTGGCAGTAGTAACGCTGGCCGGCGGCAAGCAATTGGACGAGCCCTACGTGATTCGGCCGACGTCGGAGACGATCATCGGCCACTTCTTCGCCAAATGGATCAAGAGCTGGCGCGATCTGCCGGTGCTGGTAAACCAGTGGGCCAACATCATTCGATGGGAGCTGCGCACGCGCATGTTTCTGCGGACGACAGAATTTCTCTGGCAGGAAGGCCACACCGCGCACTCCAATCACGACGAGGCTGTGAAGGAAGTGCGGCGCATGTTGGACGTATACGCCGAGGTGGCCGAGGACGTAATGGCGATGCCAGTTATCAAGGGCGTGAAGACCCAGTCAGAGAAGTTCGCTGGAGCGCTGCAAAGCTATTGCATCGAAGCCATGATGCAGAACGGTTTCGCGTTGCAGGCCGGCACCAGCCACGACCTCGGACAGAACTTCGGCAAAGCCTTCAACGTCCAGTTCCAGAATAAGGAAGGCCAGCTCGAGTATGTCTGGCAGACCAGTTGGGGCGCGAGCACGCGCCTGATCGGTGGGCTGATCATGAGCCACTCCGACGATAGAGGTCTGGTGCTGCCGCCGAAGCTTGCGCCTACGAAGGCCGTGATCGTTCCGATCTATGGCAAGGAGGGCGGCAAGGACGGCGGGAAGGATCGCGTGCTCGAAGCGGCGCATCGCATCGCAAAGGAGGTTGGGGCAAAGGTGGACGACCGTGAAGGCCAGACTCCTGGCGCGAAGTTCTTCCATTGGGAGCGTCGTGGTGTGCCGGTTGTACTCGAATTCGGACCACGCGATCTGGCATCAGGCAGCATCGTAGTCAAGCGGCGCGACACCGGTGGCAAGCAGCCGATGCCACAAGCCGAACTCGCGGAGAAGCTGCCTGCGCTTCTAGATGAAATGCAAAAAAACATGTTTGACACCGCGAAGCAGCGATTAAGAACGAATACAGTGCTGGCCAACTCGATCGCCGAAGTGGAGTCGATCCTCAAGGATGTCACGGCCGAAAAAGGTGGCGGCAAGTTCGTCATAGCGCATGTGAAGGATGATCCGCGCTGCGACCTGCGCGTGAAAGAGTTCAAAGCCACGATCCGCTGTATTCCTCTGGTGGATGAATATGACGGTCCAGGCAAGTGCATTGTCACCGGTGACCAGGTCGACAGGCGTGCGGTGATCGCGAAGGCGTATTAACCACAAATGATACGGCAGTTGGCGATTTTGCTCCGGGTGGGAATCGACGAGTATCACTCAGAGGTAAGTTATTAGGCAACAATGGAAGTTATTGGGCAGGAAGGACTTTGCAGCCAAAACCAAACGCACTGTGGCCTTTTTACCACACCCAAGATCGGTCCGACGGTTGTAATCTACTCATTAAGCAATACATACACAAGCCACCCCCATTTGACACAGGAGCAGACAGTCCGCTCAGCCGTGGAATGCAGTGGAGTAGGACTCCACAGCGGTGCAGATGTTTCGATGCGCATTCTTCCCGCGCCTCCAGGCACGGGCATAGTTTTCCAGCGCGTGGATCTCGACGGTTTTGAAATCGAGGCCATCAGCCGCAATGTGGCCCGCGTCAGCTACGCCACAAGCCTCATGAAAAAAGGAGTGCTGATCTCCACCACCGAGCACCTGCTCTCCTCGTTCGTCGGACTGGGTATCGACAACGCCATTGTGGAACTCGACAACCTTGAACTCCCGATTCTCGATGGCAGCGCGCTTCCGTTTGTGGAGATGATCCAGAAGGCCGGTATCCGCAGGCAGCGGCGCCCACGCAAGTATTTGAAAATTCTTCGCGAAGTGGAAATGCGCGAAGGCAACAAATTTATCTCGGTCTATCCCGCCGATAATTATTCTGTCTCGTATTCCATCAATTTTCCTCACCCACTCATCGGCAAGGAAACCTTTCAGGTCGAACTCTCGAACGGAAGCTATCTGCGGAATATTGCCGGCGCCAGAACCTTCGGCTCGCGCGAGGATGAGAAAGCCATGCGCAATATGGGACTGATCCGCGGCGCCTCCCGCGACAACTGCATCGTGCTCACGCGCGACGGAATCGAAAATGGCCCACTGCGTTTTCCCGACGAGTTTGTCAGGCACAAAGTTCTGGACTTAGTGGGCGACCTGGCGCTGCTTGGCAAACCGATCCGAGGCAAGATAGTCGCCGACCGGGCCGGTCATGCCATGCACACGGCGCTGGTCTCGCGCATCCTACGCGACAAAACGCTGTGGGAGGAAGTGACGCTGCCCGAAGAAGCGATCGACGCTGCTACCCCGTACACGGCCCAGGCGACGGCCGGATCCTCGCTCTGATTGCGAGGCTCTGATTCCGAGTAAGTGATGGCGGAAGTGCTCAGACCTAGTCTGCCGGTTCGCAGGGAATCTCGCCAGTCTCAGAGCCATGCTTCTGCTCCTCCTCCATCAGTCGATGCAGTTCCTCGCGAGTCTGGCTGATGAGGGCTGAAGCGAACTTTCGGGCAGAACTTTGGCGTTCCGCAGACAGATCTTTTACCCGCAGGTTCAGCAGCGGGATGTCGTCTTCAAACCAGCGCAAAGTTTTCTGAACCCGTCGGATGCGGTAGGTGGTTGTAAGCATGGCAATGGCTCTCCAATGATCCCATCAGATTGCCACGCGCAGCACGGGCCGCAAGTTACAAGTTGAATACCTGGGAATGATGCAAGAAGATTATTCGAGAAGAAGTCTGTTAAAGAGCTTCGGAACTCGAGCCTTGGAGTTCTTGGTTGGAGCAAGGGGGCTGCTGCGCCATTTGCTCGCTGAGCCACTGTTCGAGTTGCTCCTGGGATCTCTGGGGTACATTGTGAAAGCGTAAGCCGACGTGCCCTTTGACATCAGCCCACGCCACCTCAGAATCCACTTCGAAAACCATTCCGGTTTGGGGCAGCGTGAAGTGCAAACGAGGCCTCCCGCTTTTAGGAATTGCCTGGTCCGACATGATGGCGATTCCACCCTCGCTGATATTCGTGCTGGTGGCTTTTACTTCCTTTTCATCAAGCACCATCCGGACCGGCATCTGGACCGGCTGACGATAGTAGCGGCGCCTTTCCCTTTCCATGAAATTCAGCGCTGCCTGAAAACAACGCGCCGCATTCAGATTATTGATGGGTTTTTGTAGAACAAAATTCACGCCCATGCCAAAAGCCTCTTGCGTAGTGGTTTTCTTGCCATTCAGCACCGCAAAGGTTACGGAATTCTTGTTGCTCGGTGTCGCTCGCAATCCCTGCAGCACTCCCCGTCCGCCCGGCACGTCATCACAGTCGATAATCACAGCATCGAATTTTTCCCCGAAGAGGATTTCGCTCGCTTTTTCCGCCTCTTGGCAGATTTCGAGCTGGATCGAGAGTTTCTCCAGCGTCGGGCGCATCACCCGAACCACTTCGACGTCCCGGCTCAGTAGAAGGGATTCCAACGTCATGGTCCAATTTTATTGTTCCTGGCGACCTCATCGAAAGTGACTAAGGTATTGGGGCTGGGCGCGAAGAGTTAGACCTACATAATTTTCCAGTGGAATCCAGAGCGATAAAGCTTGAGACTACTGCGGGATACAGCATGGCCGTGCCGAACCTCGTCCACCTTTCTCTCGGATCAAATGTCGGTGATCGCGAGGCGCAACTGCGCGATGCCCAGGCACGACTGGGTGCACTGGGTCGGGCTGTGGCCGTTTCGTCCGTTTACGAAACCGAGCCGGTGGAATTCACCGAGCAGCCGTGGTTCTTGAATTGCACGATCGCGCTCGAAACCAGCTTGACTCCGCAGCAACTCATGAGCGCAATTCTCGGTATCGAACAACAGATGGGACGTGTGCACCGGCAGAGCAAGGGCCCACGCTCCATCGACATCGACATTCTTTTGTTCGGCAACGAAATCATAGAATCAATGGAACTGACCATCCCGCATCCCGCAATGTACCAACGGCGCTTCGTCCTGGAACCCATGGCTGAAATCGCTCCGGAGGTCGTACATCCAATTCTCGAAAAAACAATTCGCGAACTGCTCGACGCGCTGCCGCCGGGGCAAGCGGTACGAAAGCTAAAGCATGAGCCACGGATTTAACGGATTGACACGGATCAAGACAAAGGAATCCGATCAGCGGCGGATCTGGTTTATTTTCATTCGGGTTTGATCCGTGGAATCCGTGGCAGGTTTTTCACTGCGGCGAGTTCTCGCTAAGGCACGATGATGCGGCTTCCAGCTTCCTGCGGGGTGACCAAGGCCGACTGCCTCTCCGGAAATTGCGCAAAGAGAAAATCGATGAAGGCTCGGGACTTCGGCCGGCCCGAGGTGCGTCCGTGTCCCAGCCGAACCAGGAATACCAAAGCTTTAAGCACGTCGGAATCGCGGAGCGTCGAGTATCCCCGCTCCTTCTGCTCGATCTCGCGAAACTGCTTTAGCATCGTTTCCACCTGTGCTGCGACCGCCTGCAGCGCCCGACCGGTCAGCGGCTGCTCGTAGTGCAATCCCGAATTCACCAGTCGTTCGTAGCTCGTGCACATCGCCGAGAGCGCGGCCATCAGATCGCGATCATTGAGGCTGCGATCCGCATGAGCCGCTTTGGCCAAGGCATAGCTCAGTCCCATGAGCAAATGCTCGCGCTCGTAAGTAAACTGTTCTGAAATCTCAACCTGCAAGAACAACGACTCTGCCTCGAATTGCTCCGCGGGACACGGCTTCTCATGCTCTCTGGCCTGCTGCAGATATGGACAGTCGCTCGGACAATCCAAAGTCACCTCGCGCTGCTCTCCACAACACTGCGGACAGATGCGGCCGTGTATTGCAGGACAGAAGCGTTTTTCCTTGCGAATCTCGCAGATCGCGCAGCTCAAATCGGAATTCCTTCCTGAATCATTATGGCATTTAGCACGAGTACGCGACCGCAGAAGAGTAGAGAAGACTGGGGAGTAGGCTTTCGCATGGGTACCAGTTAACTCTTCTGATACGCATATTTGCGCCGTTTTGGGACGGTCATCCGCGAATGCGCATGTAAAAATGCCCCTCCTAGCGAGCGATATATGCGGAACCCGCGTAGAATAAGGGTGTTTTCCACAGGCCCACTGATATAAGATCAAGCCCGCTGGAATTAAAATCCAATCTTTTCCCGGAGGAAACATGGCATCAGGTTTGACCAAGACTCAACTCGTCCGTCATCTGGCGGAGAAAGTTGAAATTCCAAACAAGACTGCAGCGGCGTTTCTTGAGCAACTGGCTGACGTGGCTGTGAAAGAAACCAAGAAAAACGGCGTGTTCGTTGTGCCCGGCCTCGGCCGGTTGGTGAAGGCGCACCGCAAAGCTCGCGTGGGCCGCAATCCCCAGACCGGCGAGCCCATCCAGATCAAAGCGAAGACCGTGGTGAAGTTTCGCGTCGCCAAGGCCGCCAAGGACGCGATCGCTCCCAAGAAGCCGTAGCGTTACCGTGGATTTCGATTTTGAAGGCCGGCTTCGGCCGGCCTTGTTTTCTGGACAGCTCCCTGCCCATGCTGAACTGGATCGTAATTGGAATCGGCGATATCACCACCCGGCGCGTTATTCCCGCGATCCAGTCCGATTCCAGAAGTCGTTTATATGGCTTGGTCACTCGCGACCCAGCGAAGGCTACTCCTTACGACACGAGAGTTTGGAGCACTCTCGACGAAGCCATCACCGATCCCGCAGTGCAGGCGGTTTACGTTGCGACTCCCGTCTTTCTGCACGCGCCGCAGACCATTCAATCTCTTCGCGCGGGCAAGCATGTGCTCTGCGAAAAGCCGATGGCGATGAACGAGACTGAGGCCCGCTCGATGGTGGAAACAGCGAAAGAAAATGGACTCACTTTCGGCGTCGCCTACTACCGCAGGGCCTATCCAAAGGTCCAGCGCGCAAAACAACTGCTCGATGCCAGCGTCATCGGCAAGCCCGTACTGGCCGAACTCAGCTGCCACGAATGGCGCAACGAAGCTGAAAAGGAAAGTCATCGCAGTTGGCTGATTGACCCGGCCCAAGCCGGGGGCGGTCCGCTCTACGACATCGCCTCGCACCGCATCGACGTTGCGAACTTTTTCTTCGGCCAACCTCTGCGGGCCACCGGCCATCTTTCGAATGCGGTTCATCACTACGCAGTGGAAGATAATGCGACGGTGATGATCGACTACGCCGGCGGCGTACGCGCGATCGTCGATGTTCGCTGGCATTCGAAAGTGAAGCGAGACGAATGCCGCATCCGCGGCACCGAGGGCGAAATGGAATTAAGCCCGCTGAATGGTCCCGATCTAACTTATCCAGGCGGCAAAGAAAGCATCCCAGTGCACGCGAACGTACATTCTCCGATGATCGAAAACTTTGTGGATGCCGTTCTCCGTAAGGCTCCTCTGCTGGCGAGCGGAGCTTCGTCCTTCTGGACAGACTGGATCACAGAGAGGGCGCAGCGCAAGTGCGAAGTGGATTAAGGAGCATCCTTCTATTTCCCGTATTCGTTCCTGACCACCTCGCCGCCCTTCATCACAAACTTAACTCGCTCCAGCGTCGTCACATCTTTGAGCGGATCGCCATCGACCGCCACGATGTCGGCCCATGCACCGGGTTCCAGGCTCCCCACTTTTCCGGACCATCCCAGCAAATCCGCCGCGTTCACTGTGGCTGCCTGGATAGCCTGCAGCGGCGACAACCCCAACTTCACCATCACTGCAAATTCGTGGGCGTTCAGGCCATGGGGATAAACCGCCGCATCCGTGCCAAAAGCCACTTTTACTCCGCTGGCGAATGCGTGTGCGATATTCTGGCGCGCAGCCGGCATCACGGCTCTGGCCTTGATCAGCAGGAAGTCGGGAACGTGGTTTTTCTCGGCATTCTCCAAAAACCAATCGCCCAGATAAAGCGTCGGCACAAGGTAGGTGCCATTCTTCTTCATCTCGGCAATCCCAGCGTCGTCAATGTAAGAGCCGTGCTCGATCGAATCCACTCCCGCCTGCGACGCCCAGAGAATGCCCTGGGCTCCATGGGCATGGGCGGCAACTTTTCGTCCCAATCGGTGAGCGTCGGCCACGATGGCCTTCATCTCTTCCAGCGTGTACTGCGATGCTTGTGGATCGTCGCCTTTGGAGAGCACTCCTCCGGTCGCGCAGATCTTGATCAAATCAGAGCCGTACTTAATGTTTTCGCGTACCTTG
The DNA here is from genome assembly GCA_963717205.1 of uncultured Acidobacteriota bacterium. Taxonomy (GTDB): domain Bacteria; phylum Acidobacteriota; class Terriglobia; order Terriglobales; family Acidobacteriaceae; genus Sulfotelmatobacter. Next base: position 125,400 of record CAVQVP010000010.1, read on the forward strand.
TGCTGCACCGCTGCGATGCCGTCCGCCACTCCATCCGATGTTGCGTGATACTCGAAGGGCAGCAGATTGTTGTCGCAGTGTCCGCCGGTGATGCTCAATGCCGGACCGCTCACGAGCAATCTCGGCCCAGGCACATCGCCGGCATTAATTGCGTCGCGCAAGGCCACATCGGTATATCCGGCAGCGCCCACATTGCGCACCGTCGTAAATCCCGCTTGTAGAGTGATGCGAGCGTTCTTGGCGCCAGTTAGGGCTTCGCGCGGAATGGAAACGCCGAGGCGCTCGTAACCGAACTTGGGATCGCTGGTGAGATGCGTGTGCGCGTCGATTAAGCCGGGGAGGACGGTTGCATTCGAAAGATCGATGACCACCGCGCCGGCGGGAGCCTTTGCTTCTGCGGATGGTCCGACGCTCACGATTTTCCCGTCTTCAATGACAATGGTTTGATCAGAGAGGAGCTTGCCGGTCTTCACGTCGAGCACGTGTCCGGCGTGGATAACGGTGCTTTTCGAGCTCTGCTGTGCGACACCCTGCTGAACAACGACCTGCGCCGCCAGCAGCATCGCAACGACCGCCGCGACGGAATGCTGAAATCTCCTCATCAGGCTCTCCCTAAACTGTGTGATTGAAACGTACGGAAGGATATCAAAACGCGCCAGCGCAGTCGCCTGCGCCGGTGTTCGATGGATATCAAAGCCGCCCACTCAAGCATAGGGAGCCGATTTTTGACTGGGGGTGCAAATGTGGGGCCAACTCCATCCACTTATTCAATGGCATACGGGTTCGAATCGTGCGAAACTGTCGAGGTTCCTCGATCAAAAATGGATCAAACGCAACGTGCCGTCGGACCATCAGCAGTCCCATTTCTTCGATGGGCAGGAAGTAAGCGCCAGCTAATACCGCAACTCAGTAGCTACTGGACCGGGCAGGCGAAGCGATACATCGAGCCGTTTGTTGGCTCCGCCTGCTTGTTCTTTTCCCTTCGCCCGCAGAGCGCGCTCCTGGGTGATATCAACGATGAACTCATCGAAACATACCTTGAGGTTAAGTATCGATGGGAGCCCCTCTCGCTTGCTCTCAAGCCCCTCCGCAGATCCAAGAAAACATACCTAGGCCTGCGAAGGACCAAAGCCCCTGACCTGCGTCCCACGGAACGAGCTGCTCGGTTCATCTACCTGAACCGCTTCTGCTTTAACGGGCTGTATAGGACGAATCGCGAAGGCAGATTTAACGTGCCATATGGAGCGGAGGGAACTGGCTCACTACCATCGCGAGAGCACCTGTCGAAGTGTTCGAGCGCCTTGAAGGTTGCGAAGCTCCGATCATGTGACTTTAGCCGCCTTTTAGAAGAGGCTAAGTCAGGAGATTTTGTCTACCTTGACCCACCATTCAGCGTGTCGGAGAGACGTGTCTTCAACGAATACCAGCCCGAAATTTTTTCTAGCCGAGATGTGAAACGCCTACGCACGGAGATTGAGCTTCTCGCCGATCGCGGCGCCCAATTCTTGCTCAGCTACGTCAACAGCGACGAAGCTGAGTACCTGCAGAGAGGCTTCAGAGTAAGGCGCGTTAACGTTCGGAGGAATATTGCGGGATTTGTCGGCAAGCGCGCGATGTCCGAAGAGCTTCTTATTTCGAACTTCGAGCCGTAGGAGCATTAGGTATGCTCAGAAAAAAGAGTAGTCCGGACGAACATCAGATTGTTCCAAAGGGGACCCTCAAGCAGCTGTCAGTTGACGAGGTCATAGCAAGCCGGAACAACCCGCGCCTGCTATTCGACCCTGAACCTCTCCGTTTGCTGAAGGACAGCATTCGAGATAAGGGGGTGCTCGTCCCCATCACGGTTTATCCGCTCAAGGGGCAGGAAAAATACGGAATTCTCGACGGCGAGAGACGTTACCGCTGCTGCGCTCAACTCAAGGAAGAGGGGATACTGCGCAAGATCCCTGCTAATGTCGTCGATCCACCGTCCCGTGTTGCCGGACTGCTTTACATGTTTTCGATCCACAATTACCGGCAACAGTGGGAGCTGATGCCGACAGCGCTGAGCCTTGAAACGGTTATCAACGAGTTAGGAGAGGACGACACCCAGAAGCTCGAAAAGCTAACGGGGCTGAGCGAGCCTCAGATCGAGAGATGCAAGAAGCTACTAACGTTTCCCAAGCGGTTCCAAAACCTGTCACTTGACCCGGACCCCAAAACGAGGATTCCATCGAATTTCTGGATCGAGGCACTACCCGTCCTTGACCTCGTGCACGAAGTCTTGCCCGACGTGTATCGCGAACTTCGCCGCGATGGCGTCACACAAAAGCTTATCGACAAGTATCGAGCCGGGAAAATCAGGAGCGTCATTCACTTTAGAAAAGTGGTCGAGGCCTACAAATTGGCGGAAGACCACAACCGGCAAGTCGTAATTGACCGAATTCGCGCGTACATCCTCGACCCTGATGTCGAGACAAGGTCCGCCTTTGACGAGTTTGTGCTTGATGCCAAGCGAGTTCAGGATGCCATACAGATTTCGCGCCAATACCTGGTTGATATCAAGAAACTGAAGCTCCAGAACGCCTCCGACTACAAAGAGGACCTTCTCTCTGCTCTATCAGACATTCGCGACCATCTCGACTATGTTCTCGACAAGTTAAAGGGAGTGGAACCGCCGCCTGAAACCTCTGAAAAGGAGGAGGAGAGTGCTCGCGGCTAAACTGGGATGTTATCTTCTCGCAAAGGTCAAATTTCACGACTATGCGCCACAGCCGATCACGTATCAGTCCGTAGATAAATGGTTGGAGCAGTTTGGCGGCCAGACACAGCGTGAACTGTTCACTCTATTGCGACACTTGAAGTACGTCAGCGACAGCAATACGCGACGGGCGCTATCTCAATTGAATAGATCGCTGCTGAGGCACCTTAATGATCGCGGCATCGGTCCGAAGAACATCATCTACGTGGCAATCGACGAGGCGGGGAGCAGCAGCCAGTGGGTGCTCAACATGATGCGCAACGACGAACGCCTGCAAGGCCTAGGCTGCACCCTGCTCGACTCCCGCGATGGCGTAGGACTTCTTGAGAGCTCATACAAACTCGAGGAAGGCGCCATCGTCTACGTCGACGACTTCATCGGGACGGGCAATCAATTCTGCAAATCGCGAGACGTCGTGGCCCAGAATATCCTAGGTAAGTGGGTCGAGTTCCTGTTGGCGCCGTACATTTGTGAAGAGTCGATAGAGAAATTAGAAAAGCGCTCGATCGAACCCAGAGTTCTTGCCGTGCATACGAAATCAGAGCGAATGCTTCATCCCGAATCAAACGACTGCCCTCGTAATCTGAAGCTGGAACTCCTCAAAGTATGCCAGCGCGTCGATAGACGATTCTCGTTGGGGTATCACAATTTGGGCTCAATGATCGTCTACTCGCGCAACTGTCCAAATACCACCCCGATCGTACTAAGGGGTAACAAGGGACAGGACCCCTTCGTTGGAATTCTGCCGCGCACCAACGAACTCCCGCCTCATCCGGATCAAATCGCCCTCTAACCTCCAGGCCCGTCGTTCGAGACGTAAGCCTCAAGCGATTCCAACTCACGGCTCAGATCGTCGACGCGCCACTCCAGAAGGTTGCGGATGGAAAGGATCCCCAGCAGCTTGCCGTTGTCGTCCGCGACCGGCAGATGACGAAAGTGCCGCTCCAGCATCGTGGTGAGCGCTTCGCCCGCTCCAGTGGATCGCGTCGCCATCTCAACCGGTGTGGTCATCAGCTCGCGAACCGAGGTCGTCTGCGGGTCGGTGCGGCTCAGGGCCATCTTTCGCAGAACGTCGCGTTCTGTGAAAATTCCGGCCACACGAAATTCGGAGTCGACCACCGCAACTGCACCCACGTGATGGTCGAGCATTTTATTAATAGCGTCGGCTACGCTGGCATCGAGCGGAACCGCTGCAATTTCCCGGTCACAAAGCTCCAGCACGCTCATAAAACCTCCTTCGACTCTCGACAACGCCCCCTGAGCCGATCCCTTGTTCAAACTGAACGGTTCAAACTGAATCGCTCAAACTGAATTGTTCAAACTGAATTGTTCAAACTGAACAACAGGATTGTTGCATTATGCTCACGGCCAAGATGATGTCAAGCAAATTGAAGCGATTTTACAAATCTTTATTTCAAATCGGAATTTCGATTCGGATGCTGCCGAATTCTCTCTGACCTAAACCTCGCTCTAGCGCACAGTCGCAACACCCGGACCGCCTTCACTCTTGAAAACTTTGCCATCTTTCATCACGAATTGCACATTCTCCAGTGCATTAATGTCGTGCGCGGGATCGCCGCTGACCGCGATCACGTCTGCAAATGCTCCAGGCGCAACCACTCCGATCTTTCCATCCATCTCGAGCAAAGCGGCTGCGCGCGACGTTGCGCTCTGGATAGCAACCATCGGTGGCATGCCCAAATCCGTCATTCGCGAAAACTCCTGCGCGATGGGCTCGGTCCACGGAATTCCGCCCATGTCGGTTCCGAAAGCAATCTTTACTCCGGCCTTCATCGCCTTCTTGAAAGACGGCTCATGCAACGAAACCCTAAGGCGATCACGCTGTCCACTGGGAGTATCGGCTGGCGCCCAGTCGTGGTAGTAGGCGCTGATCGTGGGCACATACCAAGTGCCCTGTTTCAGCATCTGGGCAACGGCAGCATCGTCGAGATCGAGGCCATGCTCAATGGAATCGCAGCCGCCATCGAGGGCGCGATGCAGACCAATGCCGCCATAGGCATGGCATGCGACCCTCTTGCCCCAGCCATGAGTTTCGTCGACGATTGCCCGCAGCTCCTCGACGGTGAGAGTGGGTTGCGAGACCAGTTCGCCACTTTTCCCGGCCCACGAACGATGCGTCATGTAAACCTTGATCCAGTCGGCGCCGTGATCGAGCTGTTCCCGCGCCGCTTTGCGCGCCTCCACCGGGCCGTCGATAATCTGTGCTCCCTTGGGCATGTCGAGTTCGGGAGCATAGCCTTCGAGCTGATAACCTCCCGTGCTCGAAATGGCGCGAGTCGACACAAACAGCCGCGGTCCTGGAATATAACCTTGCTCGATAGCCTGCTTGATGCCGATATCTCCGTATCCCGCGCCTTCCGTCTCGACATCGCGCAGTGTCGTGAAGCCCTGCTCCAGCGCACGCCGCGCCGCAACTGTCGCCCTTGCCGCCCGCAGGGCAAGGGGTGCGTTCAGGATATTTGCGTCATATCCTCCTTGCGCTGGATCTTCCCCCTGCAAAAATATGTGCGTGTGGCAATCGATAAGACCGGGCAGGACCGTGGCTTTCGACAAGTCGATGACAGCCGCGCCCGCCGGAATCTTGGCAGTCGCTGCATCGCTGACACTCTCGATGCGATTGCCGCGGACGATGATTACCTGAGCCTGCCGCGCCTTGTCGGACTCGCCGTCGATCAGGACGCCGGCGCGAATCGCTATGACGGGCTGCTGATTCGGAAGACTGCTACTCTGAGCCGCGGCAGTCAGGCACAGGGGAAGGAACAGAATCCACTCGAAGCTTTTCACATTGTCTCCTATGAAGTCTCAAGAGAATATTGGCGTTGCAGCATCGCGTCGGAAATTCCGGCGGATGATTGGCGGGAAGGATTTTATACCTTTGCGTCACACTTCGGCAGAGACTCTTACTGGTTGCCGAAAAGCTGCCGCGCGGCTCCTTGGCGAGGCGAATCCGCTGAGTGCCAACGCCGGGCTCAAGCTCATGACGAAGAGAACCGTGATTCTATTTTGATGCGCCGTCAGCGGCGTTCGAGAAACGGTGCTTGTGCGCGTCGTCGAGTAATTGGAGAGCAGCTTTGTCGGCGGCGGCTTCATCGATGCAGCCGCAAACGAAGTGGCCAAGCTCATGGGCATAGATGTACTCCCCCGCGTGGCCATCGGCGCCCTCGCGGAGAGCTTCAGCGAAAAACCAGGTTTCGCGCAGGCGGATATCCGAAATGGCGGCGCGCGAACTGACGATTACGCCGTATCCGAGCGTGAGATGGTGTAGAGCCCTTTGCCAGGCGGCCCTATCACAGACGAGGTAGATACGATGGCCGCGCACGAAGGCGAATTCGCCGATGAGCTGCCGCAATTGGCCGACGATTTCGTGACAATTGTTGTCGTCGGTGCCGACCATGGTGATGCTGGGCGCCAGACTCAGGCTGCGCGCCGCCTGAGCTCGCAGCGGAGACTGCGCAAGACTTACGAACGCTAGCAAAACAGTAATCAGTAATTGCAGCCGCTTGCGCTGTCGTGAGAACTCGACGCCGAATTTCACTGCACGAAATCGAGCGGGCGTTGCGACCGTCTTTATGATTGCCTTCATTTTTTCATCTATCCAGCAGCTCTCGTCTTGTTGACGTACAGCAATATTCCCTCATGTGAAGCACTGAGTAATTCGCTATGAGCTTGTACTTTCCCCACGCCTGATCCTATCGACTACGAGTCGTCGGATCGTGCCAACTAACCGACGCTTTTCGGCAAATGTGCCAATTCCCCAGATCGGCAGATCTTACAAAGATGATGAGCGGGCAAACCGTCGCATCGGCGACGGTCCGCCCAATTCTCAGCCCTTGCTTGCCAATCTTACGGAAGAGTTTGCTTCCTTCAGCTTCTGTGCACACTCGTCACAGCACACCTCGACCGTCTTGCCGCCGATCCTGACTTCGATCGGAGTTCCATCCAGTGTGCAATCGCAAGCCGCACAAGTTTTTTCTGCCATAACTTTGCTCTCCTCACCCGAGGTCCGGGTAAGAGCAGTAGACCGCGTGGGAGGAAAAGGTCGCTATCGGAATCTTTAGCGATTTGCTGGAACAGAGGTTAGCGATGCAGCGCCGACTGCCTGAACTCCGAGGGCGAACGGCCGTACGCCTCGCGGAACGCCGCGCTGAAATGGCTGTGGCTAGAGAAGCCAAGGTCGAGGCTCAGGGTGGTCAAGTCGTCCTGCTGCGCAAGAAGATCGAGAGCCCGCGCCAGTCGCAGCCGCAACTGGTAGCGGTACAAGGGAATGCCTTCCACTTGCTGGAAGATCTGCGTGAGATAAACCGGAGAGCAGCGCACTTCAGCGGCAATCTCGGCCAGCGTCCAGCGCCGCGCTAGATCGCTCGCCAGCACGAGTTTTGCCCGGTCTACCAGCCGCTGCCTTCCGACGCTGCCGCCTGCGGCGTGCGCGGTGCGTGGTCCCAGTGCTCGCTGCACCAAGGTCAAAGCCAAGCTTTCGGCTTCCAGGGGTTCCGCAATTTTCTGGCGCAGACTGTGCCGTAGCAGTGCCACGAGCGCCTGAGATCGCGGATCGATGCGCAGGCGCTGCTGCCGAAACGCCGGAACTCCGCCGTCGCGCAAAAAAGCACGCGGTGCCAGTTCACGTAGCAGCGTTTCGCTGATGATCAGCGCGAGACTGGCATCACCTCCCGGCACGGGGTGGCTGACCCGGTAGCCTTCACGGGCGTTGAAAAATACCACCTGGTTCGCCTCGGCGACAGCCTGGTCATTCCCCAGATGCCGCACGTAGACACCGCGGTACGGAAACACCAACTCCGTTGCGTTGGCGCACTCTTCCGGACTCGGCTGACGGTGGCTGCCCTGGCAGTACACGTCCCGGATCGCAACGGTAGGAGTCTGCAGCAGAGACTGAACGGCAAATTCAGACATGGGTTTTACTTCGCTTTTCCAGCACCACACTCCCAACCCGGGTGCACTATAAAAATGTATCACGCACGCTTACGAAGGGCGTGGCACACGGCATTGGGTAGTGGAGCTCCGATAATCCAGGCGAGCAGTTTGCAGGTATCTTACTTCGCCGTCACAGTTTCGCAGAGCAGCAGTTGTTCGATTCCATCGAAGCATCGTTTCCAGCCTTTCTCATGCGCATGCTGTGCAGCTTCGGTGGGCAGGCCCGTTTGCGTCAAAACGACTCTTGTCGATTCGCCGTCTTTAAGAAAAGCGATCGATATCAGCGTGCTGCCGGGACCCTCTGCACCTTCGATCGGAAGGGTTTGCCATTCCCAGCAAAATGCAAGCTCTTCGGCTGGTTCAACCTTGCGATAGGTTCCGTGGAACTCAAACAAGTCCCGTTCGTTGTCATCGCTGACGACACTCCATGTGAGATGTCCGCCGGGTCTTGGATCTATTGCTCGGCTCGTGCTTCCAGTGCACCGGGGCCGCATACACAAACCATTTCTTGACATGCTCCGGGTCAATCCAGAGATGAGACACCTTGTCGCGAGGCGCGGCGAATCTCCGTTCGACCCGAAGTTGGTAGCTGGGAACACGTTCGCCTTCGGCGCGGATTAAAGCGAGCGACGAGTTTGTACCACTCGCGTCAACTGTTTTTACGCGAAGAGAATAGAGATTGTTTTCTTCAATCTGTTTTACTTGACTAAGAAGGGCGTCCAGATCATCCGCCACCGTCAAGAATCGCCCCGACAGGGCGTCGGCGCGTCCCGAAGCTAATTCGAGTACGAGTTGCGCGGGACGCTCTACTGGCACGTCGAGACCTTCATCGAAGATGCGCCGAAACCAGGGAAGCCATTTTTGCCCTTCGGGAGAATTGAGCGAATACTCCGACATGGCAGTACGAACTGTGCCGGGCCCGACCGCGAACATACTGACTCTGTGCGGTTTCGATTCCGCCGCCACGGTTTCTGTAAATCGAATGAGCGCTGTCTTGCTTGTCGTATAGGCGGAGAAATGTGCGACAGGCATCGGGCTGCTGGCGATATTGACGACCCGACCACGGTGGCAGAAATCATTGCGGGAAACACGGCGCGGGTACAAAGAACGGGGCCGCGCAGATTTACATCTATGGCATGCCACCACTCGCCAACACCGGTCTCACAGAAGGGACCGATCGGACCCAGCATTGCCGCGTTGTTCACCAACAAATCCACCGGTCCTAGCAGGTGTTCGATTGCCGCCATGGTCGTGCAAACTGCCGATGCAACGGTGACATCCATCGCAAACGCCTGGGCATGACCGCCAGTTTGTTCGATCATTGCGACCGTTTCAACCAGCTCCGATTCCGAACGCGCGAGTACCGCGACGTACGCGCCAGCAGCGGCAAGAGCCAGCGCGATTGCGCGACCGATGCCGCGGCCGCCGCCGGTCACAACGGCAACTTGCCCTTTTAGCTGTGAGGAGCCCTCATCGATTTGTGGGAGACGCAGAACCCTTCTCCTTTCCCAAGGCGCTGCGGCAGATCCTATCAACGATCAGGCGTCGGATTCGGCCAAGTGACAGATGATTTTGGCCAATTTTGTGAATCTCGCTTGGCAACCGCGTGTGCGAGGTCGCATAGTTAGGTCGAGAACATGCGCAGAACCCATGGCAAACCGCCGCAGAAGAGAACGCCGCACAAGCTGCGGCGCGTAGTTGTTTTGGCAGTGCCGCCAGTCGACGAACTCGATCTCGTGGGCCCCATCCAGGTGATGAGCGCGGCCAACCGCCTGGCCGGCAAAGCCGGTTTACAGTGTTGAAATCGCAACCAACGGCAAAGATCTGAAAGTCCAAGGCGAGGGAGGATTGCTCTCGTTTCTCGCAGAAACCAATTACAAGGATCTGAACAAGAACTTTGATTCGTTGTTGCTGGTTTGCGGCCTGGGCACGCGCAACGCACGCGATCCAGAACTTTTTGCATGGCTGAGGGTTATCGCGCCGACGGTGCGCCGGTTAGGATCGGTTTGTGTCGGCTCCTTTTTGCTTGCCGAAGCCGGATTGCTCAACGGAAGAACAGCGACTTCTCATTGGAAATTCAACAAGGAACTAGCCCTCCGTTATCCCAGGGTGAAGGTCGCATCCGAACCGGTGTGGGTAAAGGATGGAAATATCTATACCTCCGCTGGCATTTCGGCTGCCATCGATTTGGCGTTGGCGTGGGTGGAAGAGGATTGTGGGAACGCAATAGCTGCCGAAGTAGCCCGCGAACTGGTACTGTTTCTTCGGCGTCCAGCCAGGCAAGCGCAGCTCAGCGTTTCACTCGCCGCCCAGGCCAACGAGATGAAATCAATTCAGGAGCTTCAGGTCTGGATTGTCGAACATCTCCACAACGATCTCTCATTGCACCTTCTTGCTGACCGGGTAGCCATGAGCGTTCGCAACTTCGAGCGCGTATTCTCGCGAGAAGTCGGAATGTCGCCGGCCCGTTACGTTCGGAAGGTGCGCATCGAAGCGGCACAACGGATGATTGACCGAAGCGAAAAAGGACTCGAGCAAATTGCCACGGCTTGTGGTTTTTCAAGCGCCGACCTGATGAGGCGTGCCTTTATTCGGACGCTGGGAACAACACCACTCAACCATCGCCGGCGGTTGCATCTATCACCGTCGGTAGCTCATTCTCGCGATCGCCGGGGACTTGGGAAAGCACGCTCCAACCCTGAGGACAGGTAAAGGCATTCGTCCCCTTTAGTCCTTACGGTGTCATTGTCAAACAAGGAAATTGGTACAGCCGTCATTGTCAGTTCTTGGGCACATCCGGGCGATTCCACCGTCCACGCCCAGGGTTCGAAACAACGCGGCAGTAGAAACATTGCCATTTTTCAGTTGACAGCTCAGCCCAGACGAAAGTAAAAGTTACGAAACGCAATATTACGAAACAAGCCGTAACTTGCGTTTTTGTCCATCTGTTCGCAGCACAGCCGTTGCCGAAACTATGTGTCACATCTCTCATTTCGTGGCAGCTGCGTTGTTGCTGCTGGCTTCAGTTCTGCAAACCAGTCCCGATGCGGTGGAACAGAACTGGACGCATCACGTGCGCATTGGGGCATATGGGCTACGAAACGACAACGCCGGCCGGATCGTACGCAGCGCCCAGGAAGATGGCGTGTTCGGCATTGAAGTCGACAACGACATTCCCGGGCGTTATGAGAGCTTTGTTAACCCCGCAGAGAAGCTGCAAGCGATCCGCGCCGTGGCTGAACAAGCGCATGCCGTTGGAAACCGGGCTTTTGTTTACATCGCCGGCACCGAATGCATTACGGCGAACGCCGACAAAACTCCGCACACCATGGCGAAAGACCATCCCGACTGGCTGCAGCGGAAAGTCACCGGAGAACCCGCGGTCTTTGGTGGTGGCACTGCCTTCTGGATTGCCAAGGGGGATGAAGATGTTTGGGTCAGCCCTTACGCGCCGGCTTGGCGCAAGACCTACATGGAACGGGTGAGGCAGATTGCCGCCACAGGCATCGATGGAATCTACGTGGACATTCCCTACTGGATGACCCATTTCGAGGGTTGGGAAGACACATGGGCAAGCTTCGACGACTACACCGTGGCAGCCTTTCGAAAAGACAGCGGCCTCGATGCAAAGAAGGATCTGAAGCTGGGAGACTTCTCAGACGGCAATTTTAAAAAGTGGGTCGAGTTCAGAATTCGAACGTTCACCGATTTCATACAGGAAATTGACCGGAACGCAAAGGACGTGAATCCGGCCATCATGACGATTCCAGAGATTTACCCAGGCATTGAGGAAGAGGCGGTTCGTGTTGGAGCGGATGTTTACAGTTTGTACGCAGTGGTCGATGCCATTGCCCATGAGTATGAATTCGGCAATGGCGACCATATGGCATCGTCGAGAACACCGCTGGATTGGTTCAATTATCAGGTCGGAATGCACTCGTTTCGCGCCTTCGCACAAGGCAAGGCGACCTGGATTTTGAACTACTCGTGGGACGGCGACAAAAAAGTCGATCGGCGCGAGGCCATGATGAATCTGGCTGCGTCAGAAATTATGGCTGGAGCAAATTTCTGGGACGCGCCGGGGCATTCCATGGCGGGATCGAACGATCCTGCGACGCGGAAGAAGATTTTTTCCTGGATCAAAGCTCATGAAGATACTTTCTACTTGCCACGGAAAACGATCGCTCCCATAGGCGTCTACTTTTCTCCTGAGACAAGAAATCACTTCGCCGGCGAATTCGTCTCTTCCTACCGCGGAATTCTCATTCTGCTTATGCAGAAGCACCTGGAGTTTCAGGTAGTCACTCCGCGTACTCTCGCGGACTTTCGGGGACCGGCTTTGATCCTGCCGGAAGTGCGAGTGATGGCTGATGGCGAGAGAGAATCGCTTCGCAAGTATGTGAATGGCGGTAGAACGCTGGTGATCACAGGAGAAGATGCCACTCAGCTTGGCGCGGTTGCGAACGTGGTGCGATTTGGCAAGTGCCCCGGGAAGAATTACTACGCCGCGCTGCAAAAGAATTTCGAGGGATCTAACCCGAATCAAGAACACGAATTTCTGGACAGCCTGAAAACCGAAACGCCAGTTCGCGTGGTTGCTTCTCCAATGATGGCTACATCGATTGCCGAGGTTGACGGACACACTCATGTATTTTTTGTGAACTTCGCCGGCCTGCGAGCAGGAGTGAATCCGGTTCAGACACCTCAGACCGACGTGCAGGTTACGGTATCTGGCGCGACCCGTGGGCGGGGATTCTTCCTTCCATTTCTCGGAGATGTGCAGCCGTTGAATGGAACGACTGGCGACAGAGGCATAAGTTATAAGCTCCCAGCGATTGAGAAGGGTGCAGTGTTTTGGTATGAGCCGTGAGCGCTGAATGCCTGGCCCGCCAGGTACGCCTGAAGGAAACGGAGGCTGCTTATGCGACCGACTGGACGACTTCTCTCTCCCATCTTAGTGGTGTGCGTTTTTGCAAACTTCGCGGTCGCGCAAGGTAGTTACCGGGCACAGCTTCGAGGGGTTGTTTCCGATGCCAGCGGAGCGGTTGTTCCCCATGCCACTGTAACCATCACAGACACAGGAACGAATATCTCGAATGTCGCGCACACCGACGACAAGGGCGAATATTACTTCACCGGGTTGCGGCCATCCACATATTCGGTGAAGATTCAGGCGCCGGGTTTTGGGGTGGCGGAGCGGACCAATGTGGTGCTCGCGGTAGATCAGGAAAGCACCCTGAACGTTACCGTAACTCCGGCGGCTCTGAGCCAGAAAGTCGAGGTCACCACGACTGCTCCATTGTTGGATACGGAGAACGCAACGTTGGGGACAGACATTACGAATGAGTACATCAGGGAGATCCCGTTGCTCGGCCGCGGCTTCTTCGGTCTGACCTTCTTAGCCGGAGGTGTTACTGAGACGGCAGGATCGGGAACGCAGGACAACTATCCGACCGGAACCAACTTCGTTTCCAACGGCCAGCGTAATGCGACTGCCGAGATACGAATGGACGGCGCCCTGATCAGCGCTCCGGAGCAGGGCGAGGGAGGAAACTCCAACGTTTACTACGAGCCTTTGATCGAGAGCGTGCAGGAGTTCAAAGTCCAAAACAACGGCTTCTCGGCGGAGTTCGGGAACAACGGCGGCACGGTCGTGAACATGGTTCTGAAGAGCGGAACCAACGCATTCCACGGGAGTGGTTGGTACTTTTTGCAGCGTCCGCAGATGGACGCCCGCGATTTCTTTAACCCCGAGCCTAATCCCAAACCAGATAGCCGCCGCGACCAGGGAGGTTTTTCAATTGGGGGACCGATCCGCAGAAATCGTACGTTCTTCTTCGTCGACTTCGAAAAAGTCCGCAGCAACGCCGCCTTCAACAATGTCGCGACTGTGCCGACTATGGCGGAGCGGGGGCTGAACCCGGATTTTTCGGCGACGGCTACAGCCATCTACGACCCGACGAAGCCTATGGTCGCCTGTTCATCTGGATCATGCAGACCTGCTGTACCCGGAAACATTATTCCGGCCAGCGAGGTCGACCCCATCGGGCGGGCTATCCTCAATCTCTACCCGAACCCTACTCGGCCGGGAGAATTCGATAATTTCCTGTTCAGCGGCGTAGCGCACGCGCCGGATTACCAGTTCGATATCAAGGTGGACCACCAGATCAACGACAGGCAGCACATCAGCGGCCGCTACAGCCGCGGCGTTTCCAACTATTACACTCCAGAGATTCTGGGAGACGGCTTTGATAATAACGGAAGCGGAGACGGAATCGGAGGGAGCCCCACCACCGCACAAAACGGATCGTTCGAATATAGCTGGACTGTTAATCCGCGAATCGTCTGGACAAGCCACGCGGCTGTGGACCGGGTGCACGAAAAGGAGACCGCAAGTATTCCGACGATTTCCAGCTTTAATGCGGCACAACAGGCGGCGGGCGCTCCGCAATTGCCGGCTGTGTTTGAGCAGGCCAACGGATTGGACCGGATGCCGGCGTTTTACATGTCGGGTGCGGCCCTCTCGTCGGATGCGTCGACTACAGCCGATCTCTTCGATCAGTGCTGCGTGAACACCACCTTTGCGCACACCCTCTACAGTTATTCGTCCCAGTTGGTGATTTCCAAAGGCTCACACTTGATCAAGATCGGCGGCGAGCAAAGACTTTTCTACAACAACTTCTTCCAGCCGTCGGATCCTACCGGGGCCTTCAACTTTATGGATTACGTCACATCCCCAACTCCGAACAGCGAGACCGATGCGAACGGCAATCTTACCGGCAACCCATTTGCCAGCCTGCTTTTTGGTTACGCGGACAATGTCAATCCTTTCTCTTCGGAACCGACTGCGCTTGTCGTGCTCCCCTCGGTGGCCAACAAGTCAAAGGAGACGGGGTTCTACGTCCAGGACGATTGGAAAGTCACTTCGAAGCTGACGGTGAATCTGGGCCTCCGCTATGAGTGGAGCACGCCCTACAACGAACGCTACAACCGAATCCAATTCAGTAATTTCACGCAAGACTCCGGTGTCAGCATCAATCTGGCAAGCGCCCCCGCTGGCTTGACGAGCGCGCAGTCCGCGATGCAGGGGATCGGGTTGAACTTGCCATCGTCAGAGGAACTATCGGGCACTACTAAGTTTCCCACGTCCAGCATGCGGAGCGTTCCGGTATACCGCAAGGACATTGGGCCAAGGTTGGGTTTTGCTTACGCGATAGATTTGAAGACCGTGGTGCGCGGCGGGGCGGGCATTTATTTTGGAATGAGTCCAGCTACAAACTTCCAATACCCCGGAACCGCTTTCAGCAAGACGGCAACGATGTTCTTTACCAACAACAATTTTGCATCGCAATACGCGACCCTGGAAAATCCGTTTCCGACCGGCTTCACGGGACCGCAGGGCACGAAGTATGGTGCGCTGGCCGATTGGGGATACGCGAACAATAACGATCTGGGCACGACGGCGGCGCGGGATGCCGACATTTATCAGTGGAATCTTGGAGTGCAGCGGGAGTTGCCCAGCCAGATCGTCCTCGGCGTGGATTACGTTGCCGGCCGGAGCACCCATCTACCCTGGTCCGGCACAAACAACCGGGATTTTATCTCATCGAAGCTGCTGGCGAAGATTTCCGCCGCGGTTACTCCAACCGATCCTACTTGCTCGGCAGATAGTTGCGTCAGTAATTTTCTTCAGACGCAGGTGGCGAATCCGTTTCTCTCTATGTTTAGCCCGCCATGTGCGCACGGCCCGTGCTTCAACGAGCCCAATTCGATATACGCTCCCCCCGATACCACAATCCCACTGGGATATCTTCTCAATCCCTACCCGCAGTTCACGGGAGACTTCGAAGGCCTAATGCTGGAGGAAGCCAGTTCCTGGTACAACGCGATGCAGATCCGCTTCCAGAAGCGAACCACGCACCACATTAGTTTTGAAGGAAGCTACACCGTGTCCAAGTCGACCGACGATTCCTCGGCGGGCCGGAACAATTTCATCGGCTCGCTGAGCACCGGCACGCCGCAGCAATTGGATCGTCTGAACCTGGAGCACGCCATCAGCGCCAATGACACGCCGCAGCGGTTGGCGGCCGCCGTGGTCGTGGACCTGCCCATCGGACGCCATGAATGGATTGGCGGTGATATGAACCGCGCGCTAGACGCCGTGATTGGCGGATGGTCGATTTCCACCCTGATGACGCAACAATCGGGCCAACCCATGGCGATTTCTGATTCCTTCGCGCGGCTTGCGAATGGCAGCCAGCGTCCTAATGTCGTCTGCTCCCAACTCAAGAGCGGCCTGAGCATGAAGGAGGTTGCCCTGAACGACGTGGCAGCCGAAGCCGCTGGCAATCCGCCCGTCGCCTCCTTCTTCAACGCGAGCTGCTTTGCGGACCCGGGCGACCAGATGCCGGGCAATGCTCCACGCTATTTTCCCGGTCTGCGCGTCAACGGCATCCACAATTTCGATACGAACATCTACAAATCGTTCGTGCCGAAAGAAGGTATGAAGCTGGAGGTGCGAGCCGAAATCTTCAACTTCCTGAATCATCCGCGCTTCGCCGCGCCGGACACTGGCTACGGAGATAGCACCTTCGGGACGATTAGCTCCGATGCCAATGGCTATCTACCCCGGTACTTCCAGTTTGGTTTGCGGTTCGAGTTCTGACGATGTGCTAGGGGACTCGACGAAGGGAGACGTCCCCAGGTCCCCGCGGCTGGAGTCGCCTGCACCGCACGCTGGCGTTTGAGACGAGGGTAAAGATTAAGATAGGGGCGTGAAAGAAACCTGGCGATGGTTTGGGCCGCAAGATGGCGTCTCACTCGATCACGTAAAGCAAGCGGGAGCCAAGGGAGTTGTTTCAGCATTGCATCACCTCTACCGCGGTGAGGCATGGCCGTTAGAGGAGGTGCTGAAGCGCAAGGCGCAGATCGAGGCCGCGGGACTTGTCTGGTCGGTGGTCGAAAGCATACCCGTACACAATTCCATCAAATTACAGACAGGACCATTTCGGCGCTTCACCGGTGCATGGAAGGATTCGCTGGCGGCGATCGCACGCGCTGGCCTGCCGGTTGTGTGCTACAACTTTATGCCCGTGGTTGATTGGACGCGCACGGATTTGCGTTGGCAGCTATCCAGTACGGGATATGCGCTGCGCTTCGACGTCATCGATTTCGCGGTGTATGACTTGTTTATTCTGCGGCGTCCGGCCGCTGAACACGACTATACGGCGGAACGCACAGCACAGGCGCGCGTCCGGTACGAGGCAATGCCGGAAAGCCGCCGCAATGAATTGGAGCGCACGATTATTGCGGGGCTGCCGGGCGCTGAAGCTTCCTACAGCCGCTCCGATTTGCAAAGCTTGCTGGCGGAGTACGAGGGCGTCACTGCCAATCAACTGCGTGCTCATCTCATTGCGTTTTTACGGGGGGTTCTACCGGTGGCGGAGGAATTGGGCATCCGCCTTGCGATTCACCCGGACGATCCGCCATGGCCACTATTTGGTTTGCCTCGAGTCGTCTCAACGGCTGCGGATGTGCGGTCCATACTTGCCGGCGTTGATACACCGGCAAACGGGTTGACGTTTTGCGTAGGATCCTACGGTGCGCGGGCTGACAACGATCTGACTGCGATGGTGAACGAATTCGCGTCGCGCATTCATTTCGCACATCTCCGACAAGTGGCGCGCGAGCCGGACGGATCGTTTTACGAAGCGGAGCACCTGCGCGGAAGTTCGGATATAACCGGTGTGATCTGTGCCTTGCTCAGAGAAGAGACGCGCCGCAAGCGGCAGAACCATCTGGATCACGAAATCCCGATGCGTCCCGATCACGGGCACTTGCTGGCGGACGATATTTCTCGCGATGCGAACCCAGGTTACTCGCTAGTGGGCAGGTTGAAGGGTCTTGCTGAATTGCGTGGCGTAATCGAAGGCTTGAAATATGCAATTCCCGAATTGACCTGAATTCTGAATCGTGGTCCAAACGCGGTCTGGAGCAGCTGCGTGAGGAGAAGCATAAATGAAGGAATTTGAGAATCGAGTCGCGATCGTGACTGGAACCACCGGCATCGGCCGTGCGATCGCAAAGCGCCTCGCCGCCGGTGGTTGCAGCGTGTTGGCCTGCGGCATCGAAGCGTCAGCTAACCTTGAGCTGCAGCAAGAATCGCAGGCGAACCGTCTGACGTTGCGGGTTGAGAGTTGCGACGTCACCCAGCCGGATCAGGTCGAGGCAGTCGTTGCCAAGGCGGTTGCGCTGAACGGCAGGCTGGATATCATCGTTAACGCCGCGGCAATTCATCCGTTTGGCACAGTGGTCGAGACCGATCTTGAAACCTGGAATCGTTGCATGATGGTGAATGTCGGAAGCATTTTCCTGCTGGCACACTTCGGCGTCCCGGAGATGAAAAAATTTGGTGGGGGATCGATCGTGAACCTTTCTTCGGTTCAGGGATATGCATGCCAGAGAGGAGTCGCGGCCTACGCTGCCTCGAAGGGGGCCGTCCACAGCCTGACGCGTGCGCTCGCACTCGACCACGCAGCGGATCATATTCGCGTCAATTCCATCAGCCCGGGATCGGTTCGCACACCCATGCTCGCGCGCTCCGCGGCGCACTTCGTCCCAGATTTGCCGGAAGAACTCGCATTTGAACGCTTCGGTGCGTCCCATCCGCTTGGACGTGTTGGCACTCCGGAGGAGGTAGCGGAGTTGGCCGCTTTCCTTGCATCGGATAAAGCTGGATTCTGCACGGGTGGCGATTATCTCGTGGACGGAGGATTGCTCGCTGGAATTGGAGTGCAATGATTGACCGAGAATGATGGACGCAGCAAAGATCGACGGAGGAATGATCGACAGAGCAATGATCGACGGAGATGTGATCGCTGGCGAAAAGATTGTCGCAGGAATGATCGGGCAGCCCGTCTGTGTGGCGCCAACCGGCGATACCTGCGGGGAGGGCGCCGTGTGGCATGCTGCGCACGAGGCCGTCTATTGGACCGACATTAATCGCTTCCTGATCCATCGTTTCACGCCTTCAGATTCTTGCGTACGCACTTGGTTCTTCGACGAACCCGTCACCGCGCTAACCTTGACTGACCGGGCTGAAGTGCTGGGTGTCGTTCTGGGCTCCAGCGTGATCTTATGGGAGCCACGTACGGATGTACGACACGATCCCATTTTCCATCTCGATGGATGGCCCAAAGTTCGTTTGAATGATGCACGAGCAGATCCCCGAGGCTCGCTGTGGTTGGGCTCGATGCGCAACAACGTAAACCCCGACGGATCGGCCTGCGCAATCGGAGGACAGGATGGTGCGCTGTTCCGCCTCGATCCGGATGGCAAGTGCAAAATATGGCGGCGAGATCTCGGAATCGCGAACACGCTCGCGTGGAGTCCGGACCACCGGCGTTTCTATTTCGGTGACTCGCTCGCAAACATCGTGTGGGTGCACGACTATGATCCAGCTACCGGTGCGATTACGAAAGAACGGCCTTTCTTTCAAGGTTTCGCAAGGGGCCTGCCTGATGGCTCGACGGTCGACTCTGAGGGCTATCTGTCGAATTGCCGGTTCTTTGGCGGGTGCGTCGTGCGGGTTGCGCCCGATGGAAAGATTGATCGCGTAGTGGAGATGCCAGTGAAGAACGTCACGACCTGCACATTTGGGGGAGTGGATCTTAAGACGCTTTACGTCACCACTGCCAGACTCGAAGCTCCGGCTGCAGACCGCCTGGCTGGCGGGTTGTACGCGATTCAAATGGAAGTAGCCGGCCAGCCTGAAAACTGCTTCAGAATATTCGGTGTTACACGCTGAGAACGGACTGGATTTCAGCCGTTCTTCCACAGAGGAGGCTCTTCTAAAGAGCGGGGGATCAGGCAGAGTGCAACGCTGAAACCGGCTCAGGAATCGGTTCGATACGTCCCAGCAAGAAGATATAGCCCGCAATGCCAAGAAAAAGAATTACCGTGCATACAGCGAACGCGGCCGCGAAGGAATGCGTTGCAGAAACAATGTAACCGGTCACGATGGGCGCAGAAATAGCAGCCATCTGCCCGGAGAAGTTAACGATCCCGCTCAGAGTGCCAACACTTTCTCGCGGGGAAATTAAAGAGGGGATTGTCCACGCGACTGGCGCGGCCGCCGCCAAACCGCCCAGGGCAAGACTGATCCAAAGCAGCGCGACGGCCGGACTATGTGCCCGCGCCGCGCCGAGAATCGCTAGACCGAAGCCCATTCCTCCTACCAAAACGCTTTGGCGAACGCGGCTCGAATTCCAACCGCGCTGAATGAAAACGTCCACCAGCCAGCCTCCAACAACAAGATCGGTGAAAGTGGCCAGCAGCCAAGGTACGCTCGTGTACAAAACCGAGTGGAACAAATCGACGTGCAGGGAGAGTGAAAGATAACTCGGCAACCAGTTCAGCAGGAGAAAGAAAGTGTAGTTGTAGGCTCCCCATCCGAGAGCCAGGCCATAGACTTTAGGCTGACGCAAGAGATAGCCGATTGAAGCACCGCTCTTTGCTCTTCCTGCGCCTTCCGGCTGCGCCCCGCCCTGGGCGATGAATTCGCGTTCCTGGGCCGAGAGTCCGGCGTCCTCGCTTGGATCGCGATAAATCCAATAGAACAAGACGAAATACAAGAGACTGATCAAACCTGTGGCAGCGAAGCTCCAGCGCCAGCCAAAATGCAACAGCAGTAAGCCGATGAGTGGGACTCCGATTGCCGTGGAGAATTTTGCCGCAGCATCGGTGATGGCAGTTGCCAGGCTTCTTTCCGCGCGCGTAAACCAATACCCGATGGCTTTGGCATTCCCTGGAAAGGTAGGGGATTCGCTTACACCCAGAAGGAATCGTGCACCCACAAACCAACCGAGTCCTGGGGCCAGAGCCGCGCTAAAGGAAGCGACGCTCCAAAGAAAGGTGCTGATTCGACCTACGCGGCGCACTCCAAGGCGATCGAGCAAAACTCCCGCAGGCATTTGCATCATGGCGTAAGTCCAACTGTATGCGCTGGAAAGATAGCCAAAGACAACCAGTGACATTCCGAACGAGACATTCAGTGCCTCGCGCGAAACCGAAAGGTTGATTCGATCGAAAAAATTAACCAGCACTCCGAAAGCTAGCAGAAATGCTATGCGCCATCGCCTGTGAGGTGCGTGGGAGGTGTTGGGAGCTATTTGGGGCACAGCATCTCCAGAGCCGCGATTTCCTTGCGGCAAGGAGTCTACCGGAAACGGTTCAACAACGGCGGGAGGAGTGGGAGCTGGGGTAATCACTTCATCCTTCTTCCTGGGGGGATGAAGGCGGTATATCTTGTTAATGTTCTCGTCGCTGATACAGATGTAGAGAAATCCGGGTCCCGCGCGGGGGCCTTCTATAAGTCCGAAGCCCTCGTCAGGACAGACACACTAGGCAGTCACTCGCAAGGTCAATTGGAATACTGCGTGAAGATTCCCCGATTTTTAAACGAAGACGATGTGCGGGCGCGGCTGCCTATGCCCGATCTGATCGAGGCCATGGAGATGGCTTTGGTCGAGTTCTCCGCCGGACGGGTGCAACAACCGGTACGCACGGTCCTCGAATTCGGCGAGCGTTCGCTTTTCGGGTTGATGCCGTCTTACGTGCCATCGCTTCCAGCGCTCGGCGCGAAGCTGGTCACTGTCTGCGCCGCCAACGCGCAACGCGGTCTGGGTACGCACCAGGCGATGATCGTGATGCTGGATCCGAAAACAGGCATGGCCGAAGCGATTCTCGACGGGCGCTACATCACTGAAGTACGAACCGCCGCGGTTTCTGCGGTTTCGGCGCGGCACCTGGCGCGGAAGGACGTACAAGTATTGGGGATTTTGGGATCGGGAGTTCAGGCTCGCAGTCATTGGGACGCGCTCAAGCTGGTGAGGAATTTTCGTGAAGCCCGGGCGTGGAGCCCGAACGCAGACCGGCTGCGGAAATTCGCCGACGAAACTGGAGTCGTCGCGATGAACAGCGCCGAAGCGGTGGTGCGCGGAGCGGATGTCGTCGTAGCGGCGACCGCTTCGCCGACCCCGGTAATTCAGAACGAGTGGGTCGGTGACGGGGCACATATCATTGCGGTTGGGGCGTGTGTGCCATGGCAACGGGAACTCGATCCGGCGCTGGTCGGGCGTGCCCGGCTGGTGGTTGACTCACGGGCGGCGGCGCTAAAGGAAGCGGGGGACGTGGTGATGGGAATCAACGAAGGTCGGTGGACCGCGCAGCACATCGCGGCGGAACTCGGCGAGCTTCCCTCCAGAGGGAATGATCGGGAGATCACAGTGTTCAAATCATTGGGACTGGCGGTTGAGGATATCTTTGCGGCGCACATGGTCCTGATGCACCGAGGGTGAACATGATGTATCGGCTTGCGCGATTAAATGCGCGCTGAAACACCCTCACTGAACACTTTACAAATCGAGTGACCTAGAGTGTCACGCGGCTTTTTTCCCTCGAATCTTTGCCCACCTCGCCCGCTGAAACGCAGCGATTTTTCTGCGGGCTGCCGCCGACATCGTGCGCTTGACAGGCACAGAAGATGTCGATTTCGCTAAACCCACGGGCTGCTGCGGCTCCTGGCGAGCCTTCGCCCATCGCACTTTCTGAGCAAGGCTCATCCGCCTTCGTGCGGAGTCTGACACTGTGCGTCCAGCGCCATTACTATTCGTAGATCTCCCCTGCGTCGACTCAGAACCACGCAGCGCATCGGCTACACGCTGTAACTTTGCAATCTCCTGTTCAACCTCCGCCAGCATTCTCGTTGTGTCCAAATTGATCCCCCTGGGTTCGCTGTGGTGCTTTCGCATTTTACAGGTATTTCTCTGAAATTTTACACGGCTGCTTTTGTAGGCTAACGATATTTCGCTTGTTGTTCGCTATACTTCGTGCAACAAACCCCATGAGCTTTGCCTCCGTCCTCCGTCACGAACTCGCCGAGCGCTCCTTGAAGTTCGCCCAGTCGGATAATCTGCCTTACGCCTTGAGCTACGGTGCCATGCCCGTAGTCTGCTTCGCTTCTGATGAGAACCAGTCGGTTCATGGAAACTTCACTCGGGCAAGCTACAAGGCGATTATTTCGAATCCCATTTGGCGGCAGCGCTTGACCAAGGTCCACGCCCAGGCTCGCCGCTCGTTGCCACCCGCCGCAAACGGACGCTGGAGGGAGCTTGACTCTTGTATGAGTTCGGACGCGCTCTTGATGAACATCTTTTGTCATCCCGGCGTGGCACGAGCGGCGAAAGTGTTCGCAATGCTCGGTGTCGACTCCGTTTCAACGCCACGCTTTGGACACAAGGCGCGAGTTCCACTGATCAACGGCAGATTTGATAGAACCGAGATCGATATGCACCTGGGAAATCTGCTGGTGGAGGCGAAACTCACAGAAAGTGACTTCCAGCGAGCGGGGAAGAGAGTCCTCATGGCGTATCGTGATTTCCTCGACGTTTTCGACCACGAGCAACTTCCTCAGACGGGCAGCCACTATCTCTGTTATCAACTGCTGCGCAATGTTCTGGCGGCGCACGCGATGCATTGTTCGTTCTGTGTGCTGCTGGACGCTCGCAGACCGGACCTCATCGAAGCTTGGTTCGCCGTAATGAAGTGCGTGAGACCAGTGGAATTGAGGGCAGCGTTGAGCGTCCTGACGTGGCAGGAGTTAGCGGAGGTGCTGCCCTCGCGACTCCGGGCATTTCTGAACTCGAAGTATGGCATCGGCGCTCACTGACAGCCCTCACTGGCCTTGCGAAAGGTTTAACATACGGCGATGCCTATCTCGGTCGCTCACGCGGAAGAAGCGCGCCGCAACATCGCGGCCGTCGCTTTTCGTACTCCGCTCGTCCGCTGCAATGTTGATGCCCCCGTGGATTTGTATCTGAAGCTGGAGAATCTTCAGCCGATTGGCTCGTTCAAGATTCGCGGCGCAGCGAACCTGATGGCGCTGACCCCGCGCGACCAACTGGATCGTGGAGTCTTAACTGCTTCGGCAGGCAACATGGCGCAAGGGGTGGCATTCTGCGCGCGACGTTTGGGCATCAAGGCAACGGTAGTTGCTCCCGAGACGGCTCCAGCAACAAAGATTCTCGCGGTGGAACGGATGGGCGGCCGGGTAATCAAGGTTCCCTTCGCCGAATGGTGGCAAACTTTTGAGGAGCGCTCCTACCCGGGCATCGATGCCACCTTTATCCACGCCTTCGATGATCCTCGTGTCATGGCGGGCAACGGTACGATCGCGCTGGAACTGCTGGAAGATCTGCCGGACTTGGACGCAGTGGTGATCCCGTTTGGCGGCGGAGGATTGTCCTGCGGCATTGCAGCGGTATTGCGAGCCCTCGCTCCTAAAGTGCGGATTTACGCCGCCGAGATCGAAACGGCTGCCCCGCTGGCCCCGTCGCTGGCGGCGGGCGAGCCGCGCACGGTGGAATACGAACCCTCCTTCGTCGATGGTATCGGCAGCAAAATGGTATTCCCAAACATGTTCGAACACGCTCGCAAGCTCCTGGACGGTTCCCTGGTTGTGACCTTGAATGAGGCAGCTCAGGCCATGAAGCTCGTGGCGGAGCGCAATCGCATTATCGTTGAGGGCGCCGCCGCGTGTGCTGTGGCTGCCGCTCGGTCGGGCCGAGCCGGGTCCGGAAAGACCGTTGCGATCGTCTCCGGCGGGAACATCGATCTGGATAAATTCGCCCAGCTCGTTACCCAGAACTGATCCATCTTTACGAAATGGAGCAACCATGCGCATGCTGATGTTTTCTCTATTTTTTCTGGTGTTATCAACCGCCGCTGCGTCCGGGCAGCAGTACGATCTCGTGCTTGAAGGCGGACGGGTCATGGATCCGGAAACCGGCGTGGATGCCGTGCGCAACGTCGGCATTCGCGACGGAAAAATTGTCCGCGTATCCACCGAGGTGCTGAGCGGACGCCGTGTCATTCAGGCCAGAGGGCTGGTCGTTGCCCCTGGATTCATCGATCTGCACCAGCACGCCCAGAACGTGGAGAGCCAACGCCTGAAGGCATTGGACGGCGTGACCACCGCGTTGGAGCTGGAAATCGGTGCGCCCGACGTCGCTCAGTTTCTAAAAGCTAAGGAAGGCCGCTCGCTGATTCACTATGGTACGGCGGCCAGTTATGTGGCGGCGCGATCTCTGGTGTTCGGGGCGCCATTGTCTGGCGGGACCATTCTGCCGAAGAGCGGGCCTGCAACCGATGAGCCCGCCACATCCGAACAAATCGAAGCCATACAGGAGCGCCTGCGCGCGGAGTGTGACGCCGGCGGCTTGGCCATTGGGATGGGAATCGAGTACGCTCCGGGCGCAACTCGGCTGGAGGTAATTGACATGTTTCGTCTCGCCGCGGAGAGAAGGCTGCCGGTCTACACCCACGCGCGCAGTTCGGGCCGCGTCGAGCCCGGGCCCACCGTTGAGGCGGTCAGCGAGTTGATCGGAGCGACCGCTGTCACGGGTGCTTCGCTCCACATCGTGCATATCAACAGTACTTGCCTGCGCGATGCCATGGAGTGCCTCTCTATGATCGAAGGAGCACGCGCGCACGGTTTGGACGTTACCACTGAGGCGTATCCCTACATCGCAGGCATGACTTCCATAAACTCGGCAGTGTTCAACCCCGGATGGCAGGAGAAGATGGGGATTAGGTACGACAGCCTCATGCTTCCCGACACAGGCGAGCGCCTCACCAAGGAGCGTTTCGACGAACTGCATGGTTCCGCGACTCCGCGCTTTGTGGTGATCTTCTCCAATACCCAGGAAATGGTGGACAAAGTAATTCCCCATCCTCTAGTGATGATCGCCAGCGATGGTCTGGAGGGTCATCCCCGCAACGCCGGAACCTATTCGCGAGTGCTGGCGCAATACGTTCGCGAAAAGGGAACAATCACGCTGATGGATGCTCTGCGAAAGATGACTCTGATGCCGGCGGAGATGTTGGAGCGTTCGACTCCAGCGGCACGGCAAAAAGGCAGATTGCAGGAGGGCGCCGACGCCGACATCGTTGTGTTCGATGCTGAAACTATCAGGGACCGCTCCACTTTTCAGAAGCCCATGGAGCCGAGTGTAGGCGTGCGCTACTTAGTCGTAGGTGGAACTGTGGTAGTCGACGAAGGCAACATCGTGCCAGATGTGTTCCCTGGCCGTGCGCTGCTGGGGCCGGAAAAACGCTCAGCATCGCACGACTATCCGCCACGTGCGCCAGAATCTCGGTGAGAGTTCATACGACCTCGGCCAAACCGTGGTTCCTGATTTCTTGAAGCCTGCATATCGTGTTCTTCGTCGCTGGCGAGAGTGAATGAGCGCCATTGTTGCTGATTCAGCCGACTGGAAGAGCGGAGGAAGACATTGTGCTGGTACGGATTGCGGGGCTGGCGGAGGCAACGGCGATCACCAGCGTGATCAACGCCGCCTTCCGCCAAGCTGAAAACTTTTTCATAGAGCGAGATCGTATCGACCTCGATAAAGTGCGGTCGCTGCTGAACACGGGGGAGTTCCTGGTTTCTGAAGGTGACGGGACGATCACGGGTTGCGTGTACGTCGAAATGAAAGGTGACCGATCCTATCTCGGCTTGCTGGCCGTTGACCCCAAGGCCCAGAAGTCAGGTCTGGGATCGTCGTTGATGATCGCGGCGGAGAATCATTGCCGAAAGGCAGGCAGCCGCTTCATGGATATCAAGATTGTCAATCTGCGGAAAGAGCTGCCGGACTTCTATCACCGCCGTGGATATGTCGAGACCGGCACCGCCCCATTTACTGCCGGTTTGAACCCGAAATTGCCCTGCCACTTCGTGAACATGTCGAAGCCCCTGGCGTAGGTCCGGAGATCGAGATTCATCCGAGGGGGAATCTTCACTGCGCGGAAGTAACCTACAAGGGTTCCCAAGGTGTACCGCTCGAGATGTTTGTTCTCTCCATAGGTTTCATTCTTAATTCCTAAGTCATTCTATTGCAGCCATCAGCAGGAATGTTTAGCAGCCAACGCCCGCGCCTGCCAACAAAAACCTCGCTGCAACCTCGCAATCGCCTGCACACTTCTAATCATTAGTGAAAATGATGAGCCGCATAAACAAAAGTCACTTGCTTTTGCGTTGGAACTGGGGTAACTACTTACCAACGACGATTGAAAGCCTGCGTACAGCAAGGCTTTCAGGAGCCCAAGGAGCATGATTCCAGAATCTCATCCGTTGCGGCAGCTGTTTGAGGAACTGGTTGGCCGCCACTATGCCGAAGAGATCGGCATCCGCGATCCGCAGGTGGTGAGTTATGTTTCGCATCTGCTGGCGGAGTTCTGCGAAACCGATCAATTATTCAAGATTCACGACGCCACGAACCGCCCGCTCGCCGATCTGGGTGAGATGTTACTAGAGTCGGACCCGATCTACGGTCCCGCTCCCTCGTTCGACCGCGAACGCCAGGTGCGCAAGCACATCGGCGACTATGCCCTGTTCTTCGCCGGAATGTTTCCCGAGAGCATTAACCACTTCCGTCTGCGCCGCCATCGCCTTGAGAATTTTGTGGAGTGGATGAAGGCGGGCAAAGAAAGCTACTACATCGTCTCGAAGTTCGAACACTTCGAATATGCCAAGGTCGCTCCACTCTTCGCGCAACTCTCGCGAGAGTTCGAAGGCTGCGTTTACGGCCTAAACATGGTGAAGAACGATCTGCAGGAGATGCAACACCCCATCGTTCGCCGCGACACTGAACTCCTGATGTAGGAGCTGCTGATGTAGGAACTGCTATTCAAGCAGGTTGCATCGATAAACCGCTTTGGGCCGTCACTTATTTAGGTCTGGCAGCCCACCAATCCGGTAAAAACTAAGAGATGTACTTCCCTGCGTCAACTTGCGAACTCTCCGCAGCGCCCCAAACGCATCTCCCAGGTCGAACGTCTTTTCGTGCTCTGCAATCACCAGAGACATCGCCCATACCAGCGACGAACCAGCAAGCACCGTAAGAGTTTCTTCATAGGAGTGCCGCATCCGGTATGGAGGATCAAGGAACACAACGTCGGCGACGAAGTGTTCCCGTTGCAGTCGCCAGACCACACCAGAAAGATCATCCCGCAGAATCTTGTATCCCTCTTCGACTCCCAGGCTCTGCAAATTCTGCTCGATCAACTTCGCCGCGGCGGCTGACGTCTCTACAAAGCAGGCCTGCTTGGCTCCGCGGCTCAGCGCTTCGATTCCCACCGCTCCTGTACCTGCAAATAGATCCAGCCATACCGTGCTCTCGAGAACCTCCGGATTGCCTGCGGTCAGCACGTTGAACAAGGTCTCGCGCAAACGGTCCGACGTAGGGCGAATTTTGGTCCCGCGCAAAGAACGCAGAGGACGCCCCCGGTATTTGCCCGAGATCACGCGCATGGCTCTGTACCTTTGAGCACCGAGTCAATATATCCGAGCATGTAGAATAACCTAGTAGGCGGTAGGCTCAGTTTGCCTGTCATCCACCGAAACTATCCACCGAAACAATGAGAAGCTGGTCCATTCATGTCGGTCGCCTGTTTGGAGTCGAGGTTCGCCTTCACCTGACTTTCCTGATCCTGCCTTTATTCGTTTTCTGGACGGAATACACCGTGCACCCGACGGCCAATGGACCACGTGACCTGGCGCTGGTTGGGATTGTTCTGGCCTGCGTTGCGGCCCACGAAATCGGTCACATGCTGGTTGCCCGGCGAGCCGGACTGATTGCCAAAGCCGTCATCCTTCTGCCGCTCAGCGGCGTCACCATTTTCGATGAAACGCGTTCGGAGATACCGCCAACTCCAGCGGCCATCTGGAAGCGTGATGTTCGCATCGCTCTTGCTGGACCCCTGGTGAATCTTGCGTTCGCGATGATTTCGGCGGTCGTGATCTACGCCACGCTTCCCGGCGCGAATCTTTGGCAGTGGCCCTTCCTGCAATCGAGCAACCTGCCGCGCAGCCTTGTTTGGGCCAATCTTTATCTTGCGGGCCTGAATCTTTTGCCGGCTTATCCGCTCGATGGCGGCCGGGTGTTGCGCGCGTTCTTCGCGCGTACCATAGATCCGGCGGCGGCTACTCGCCGTGCCGTTTCCATCAGCCACGCCATGGCAATGGTTCTAATGGTTGCCGGCCTGTTCAGCAATACCTGGCTGACCATGGTAGGCGTCATTATCTTCTCTGCGGCGCAACTCGAGGAACGCGCTGTCATTTTCCAGTCGGTTTTAGACAATGTGCGCCTGGAAGAAGTGATGCTCACAGACTTCGCAACGCTTTCCCCCGCAGACACGCTTGAGGATGCGCTGAACAAAGCAGTGCACTCGCTGCAGGACGATTTTCCGGTGGTCCGAGGCAGCGATATGGTAGGAGTGATCTCCCGCCAGCGCATCCTCGAGGCATTGCGCGCGGAAGGCAACGGCTATGTCCAGGCCGTAATGAATAAGACCTTTGAAATTTCAGTGCGGCAGGAGTCCTTAGCTTCCGCCTTCCGCAAGCTCACGTCGCGCAATCTCAGCATCATTCCAGTGATGGAAGATCAGTGGCTGGTCGGAATTGTCACGCTGCAGAATTTAATGCACTCGATGGCTTTGCTGGCGGAAAGCCGCAAGCTGCGGCGGGATGAATCGGACTCCTAGGGAATGCCTGACTTAGTCGCCGCAATCCCCTCTGATTTTATTTCCGGCCTTCGCCGCGTTTCTTCGCGAACTTCGCGGTTCAAGTTCTCGACCGCTTCGACACAAATCTGAACTTTGCCATGGGCAGTTCTCAAAACAGCCTAACCGCTTTCGCCTGCCTAACCGCCGGAATCCCCTCCAGCTTCTTCAGCACATCGTCAGGTACGGGTCCGTCAACGTGAACTACTGCGATCGCTTCGCGCTCCGAGGATGATTCTGTGCCGCGCCGTCCCAGCGAGAAGTCCGCGATGTTGATCTCGCCCTCTCCCAGGATCGTACCCACCTTGCCGATCACCCCCGGAACGTCGCGATTGCGCAAGTAAATCAGATCACGCTCCAGCGGAGCCTCCACGTCAATATCGTCAATGTGCAACAACCGCGGCGCCGTCCCGCGCAGAACGGCACCCTTGACCATGTGTTCTTCCTTCGAACTCTTAAGGAAGATCGACAGCACGCTCCCTGCACCGCCAGTCGAGACTTTCGACTTGTGAGCTTCGTGTACCCGAAGTCCTCGACTATCCGCCAGAGAAGCGGCATTCACCAGGTTCGCTTTCTCATCCAAAGTCTGGTTGAGAATTCCCTTGATGGCAGCGTTGCGAATGAGCTCCGTCTTCCACTCCGCGATATGACCGCTGTAGCGGAGCGAAATTTCTTCAATCGAACCCTCTGAAATCTGCGCCAGAAACGCTCCCATACGCTCCGCCAGAACAATGTAGGGATGCATCTCGGCGTACTCCTCGGCCGAAACCGAAGGCACGTTCACTGCATTCTGTATCACGCCGTGCTTTAGGTATTCCCGCACCTGCTGCGCAATCTGCACTCCCACCGCTTCCTGCGCCTCGAAGGTGGATCCGCCAATGTGAGGCGTGAGAATGACATTCTCCATCGCCAGCAGCGGAGAATTCTTCAAAGGCTCATCCGCGAAAACGTCGAGCGCTGCGGCGGCGACGTGCCCTTGCTTAAGCGCATCCGCCAGATCGGCCTCGTTCACCAATTCTCCGCGAGCGCAATTCACCAGCCGGACGCCCTTCTTCATCTTCTTGATCGCTGCCTGGCTGATCATCCCCGTAGTCTGAGGAGTCAGACCTACATGCAGCGTGATGTAGTCCGCTGCCGCATAAAGCTCGTCCAGGCTCGTCAGTCGGATTCCCTGCTCCTTCGCCACGCTCACGGAAACAAACGGATCATGGCCCACGACCTCCATCCCAAATGCCCGTGCCCGCCGCGCCACTTCCATACCAATACGGCCCAGCCCAGCGATGCCCAGCGTCTTGCCTCGCAACTCCGTGCCCTGCAGCGATTTCTTCTCCCACTGCCCGGCATGCATCAGAGCATCCGCGCGGCAAAGATGACGCGCCATCGCCAGCATCATGCCAAGCGTCTGTTCCGCCACGGCCACGGCGTTTGCGCCGGGAGTGTTCATCACGGCAATGCCCTGGCGCGTGGCCGCCTCCAGGTCTATGTTGTCCACCCCCACGCCAGCGCGGCCGATCACGCGCAACTTCCTGGCATGGGAGAGCAGTTCCGCATCCGCCTGCACCGCCGAACGCACGATCAGCGCGTCGGCTGACTCTAGATGGTCCCCGAGTTTGCCATCCAGTTGGTCAGCGGTGAGGACGCTCCAGCCCGGCTCTTTCAATTCCTCGACAGCCGCGGCCGATATTTTTTCTGCAATCACGATTTTCAAGAGAGATTTAGTCCTTTTGAACCGATCGATTTGCCCTGACAAAACATTGACATGAAAATTACACCCTCCTGACACCCCTGCCCCACCGTTTTCTTAGACTTATCTCCACCGGAGCCCACCGGCCCGTCAGGAGATGAAGATATGAAGATTACAAAAATAGTAATTCTAGCTGCCCTTCTCGCCGTCGGCGCGGCATGTGGCGGCTACAGCTCGAAGGCCACCACACCCCCAACCGCCGGAACGATGCCTGCGATTGTCGCGCTCTCCCCTTCCAGTACGAATGCAGGCGGCCCAGCCTTTGTGCTCACGGTCAACGGCTCCAACTTTAGCGGAAATGCAGCCATCAATTGGAACGGCACGGCCCAGAACACTACCTGGATGGGTGCAGGCCAAGTGGTGGCCAAAATCCCCAGCGCCGCAATTGCGGATGCCGGGACGGTGACGGTCACCGTGACGAATCCCGGTACTGCGGGCGGCATGTACGGCGGCGGCACCACGCCGGAGACCTCGAATAGTATGACGTTTACCATCAACTAGCTTGGGGAGCACACTGCTCCTCAAGCTCTCGCCAGTTGATGTTTGTCGGAGAGGACCTGCGCGTACACCTCCTGCGCCGCGCGCACCGCCGAGCCATACTCCACGGCCGTTCCCCTCACGCGAGTGAGGACGTGCTCAAGCGCTCCCAGGATGCCAATCGTGTCCAGATAGTCGTAGTATCCGATGTGTGCGATGCGGAATATCTCGCCTTTCATTTCGCCTTGCCCATTCGCCACTACCGCGTCGAAGGACTCGCGAAACTCTTTGACGATCTTTCCGGAATCAATTCCGTGGGGGGGGCGGACGGCCGTAAGCGCAGCTGCGGGCGACGCCGCGAACAGCTTCAATCCAACCGCCTGCACGCCAGCCCGCGTCATCTCGGCGCAAAGTTCGGCATTGTCGACGAGCGCTTCGCGTCCTTTGGCTA
Source organism: uncultured Acidobacteriota bacterium (assembly GCA_963717205.1). GTDB lineage: Bacteria > Acidobacteriota > Terriglobia > Terriglobales > Acidobacteriaceae > Sulfotelmatobacter. The sequence continues at coordinate 157,380 of CAVQVP010000010.1, forward strand.
GATCGCCATTTCCCATTTCTCGGATAAACTCCAACGCGGCTCCCAGCGCCGCAAACAGCGACGTTGCCGGAGTGTATGCCGATTCGCCCTTCGCAGCCGCCTTGCGCTCCTTGCGCAAATCAAAGTAGTAGCGCGGCGAAGTCGTCGTCTCCATCCGCTGCCACGCTCGCTCGCTCACCGCGCAATATGCCAACCCCGGCGGGATCATCAGCGCCTTCTGCGATCCGCCGATAATCACATCCACACCCCAGCCATCCACATCGAGATGCGTCGTGCCAAGGCCGGTAATCGCATCGATCACAAGCAAAGTGTCTTCGCCGCTGGCGCGCACCAGCTTCGCAATGCCTTGCACATCATGCTGCGCGCCGGTTGAACTTTCCGTCGCCTGGACGAAGGTTGCGCGCACCTCGGGAGTAAGTTTCGCGCGAATGTCACTCAACGAGAAAGTCTCGCCATAAGGCGCGCTCAACACTTCCACGTTGCAGCCGAATGCCTTAGCGAGTCCCGTCCAGCGCTCACCGAACTTTCCCGCGGTAAGCACCAGGACCTTGTCCCCCGGCGAGGTCAGGTTGGTCACCGACGCTTCCATCACACCGGTGCCGGAGCAAGCCAGGACGAGGACATCGTTCTGCGTACCGATGAAATCCTTCATGTCCGTGAGTATTCGCTGGAAGAGCGCACGGAAGTCTGCGGTGCGATGATGCGCCGTAAACGACGCCATCGCAGTTTGCGCCGCCGGAAGCAGCGGCGTGGGGCCGGGAGTGAACAGACGATTCTTGCGCAGCATAAGTTAAGCACCCTTGGAAGTGGAATAGTTTATAAGTTTACTGGAACCGCGCCCGGACTGCGGTGATTCCAGTCACAATCCGCAGGTTGCTTGTCCGCGCGCGCTTTTTCGCGGGCTGGATCTTCGCGGGCTGGCTCTTCGCAGGCAAGATCAGCGGGATGCGCGTTTCGCTGCCAGGATCTCGGGTTTGACGATCTCCGGAGACTTAGCTAACAACTCCGCCGCTTTGGCAAAAAGTGCCTTGGCGATCTCGCCATTCAAGTGGGCATTGCGGCCGTTCTCGTCGGCAAATGTATCGAAGATCCCGTATTTTCCCGGCCCCATTTTTATCGCGTACCACGTAACCGTCCCCTGCTCACGCTCGGCCAGAGGCAGCGCCGATTTCAAGAACTCCTCCACTTCTTTTTCTTTGCCGGGCTTGGCTTCCAGTTGGGCCCAGATCGCAAGTTTGCTCATGACAGTTGGCACCTCCTCCGCATAAGATGCGCGAGGGTCCTCGTTAGTCGCTCTTTACACCAAAGTGTCATCACGCTACGGTGTCACCACACTACGCTGTCATCCCGAACGGTTGTCATCCTGAACGTAGCCGCTCTTCAGGCGGAGTGAAGGACCTCCCCATACACCAGCCCGGCGCGTAAGCTAAAACTGTACTGCCGCCCGAAATCGCTGAAAATTCCGTTGCCATCTCTTCTATATATAATCCCTTGATGAGCCTCATCGAACAGATCCAGAAAGACATCGTCGCCGCCATGAAAGCGAAGGACGAAGCACGTCTCTCCACCCTGCGCATGGTCAAGGCCGCGCTGCAAAATCGCAAAGTCGAAAAAATGGCTGAGCTCGATGACAAGGAGTCGCAAGCCGTTCTCACCACGCTGATCAAGCAGCGCAAAGAGTCGGTCGAGCAATTCACCAAGGGCGGACGCCAGGAGATGGCCGACAAAGAAGCCGCCGAGATCGTGCTCATCGAAAGCTACCTGCCCAAAGCCGCTGCCGAATCCGAAGTGGTCGCCGGAGTGAAAGAGATAATCGCCGAGATGGACTCGCCCACCATGAAAGACATGGGCACAGTAATGAAGAATGCGATGGCTCGGTTCTCGGGCGCAGGTATGCGCGTTGACGGGAAGATGGTCAGCGAGGCGGTGAAGCGGGAGTTGGCAGGGAAGTAAAAGAGGGTCATCTTGGAATGAGCACCCTCACTTGCTCCTCTGCAACTCCCGATATGCCTCGCTCTTCGAAATTCCTCTCTCTTTCGCAACCTTCTTGAGTGCCATTTTCTCATCGACTTTCTCTTCCGTCATGATCTGCTCAACTCTTTGACGTATCGAAGGATGGGCGAGAGCCGCCATCTCCGCACGAGCATCGTCCTCTTCGGCCTTCCCGATCAGCAGCGTGATCTCGCCCCTCACTCCGTCGCGCGATTCCAACGTCTCTAGCACTTCGCTCGCGCGCCCGCGCAAAAACTCTTCATGCAGCTTGGTCACTTCCCGTGCGATCACCACATGCCGGGCTTTTCCCAGAACCTCAACAACATCTGCAAGCGCTTCGACAACACGGTGCGGAGCCTCATAAAAAACCTGCGTCCGCGGAGAAGTCTTGATAGCCTCCAACGCCGCCCGCCGCTCCCCGCGCTTTGCAGGAAGGAATCCACTGAAGCGAAACGAATCCGTCGGCAGGCCGCTTGCCACCAGCGCCGCCAGGAAAGCTGACGCCCCCGGAATCGGTACCACTGGCAGATGATGTCGAATGGCCAGCGAAATCAGCCGGAAGCCGGGATCGGAGATTCCCGGCATGCCCGCATCCGTCACCAGCGCAACGCTCGCCCCCTCCTGCATTTCCTTCACCAGTTCCGCCGCGCGCGTCATCTCATTGTGCTCGTGATAGCTGATGGTGCGAGTCGTGATGCCGTAGTGGTTGAGTAGTTTCTGTGTCTGCCGCGTGTCCTCGCAGGCGATCACGTCGACTTCCTTGAGCACGCGCACGGCCCGCAGTGTGATGTCTTCCAGATTGCCGATGGGAGTGGCGACGAGATAAAGCGCCGGCCCCGCGATATGCGCGACATGAGAGGGATTTTCCGGGACGGCAGCAGCGTTATCGGTATCGCGACCCAAGTCTCGCATGCGCGAAGTCTACACCCGGCATACCGTAACCAGAACTACGCTCTAGTCGTTATGCTAGTAGCTCACATCCTCGGAGAACTGACACCTTGACTGCCAATGATTTTCGCCGCCTCGCCCTTGCCCTTCCGGAAACAACCGAAAGTGCGCACATGGACCATCCGGATTTTCGCGTGCGCGGAAAGATATTCGCGACTCTAGGCTATCCGGCCAAGGGTTGGGGCATGGTCAAGCTCACGCCGGAGCAGCAGCACTATTTCTCGAAGGATTATCCCGACATATTCGTCCCAGTGAAGGGGGCTTGGGGACGCCACGGAGCCACCAGCGTGGATCACAAAGCTGTGAGGAAGGAAACGCTGCAGAAAGCAATTTCTGCAGCCTGGCGCAATACCGCTCCGAAGCGCCTCGCGGAGCAATTCCCGGACGAAGGAATAATTTCGGCTGAACAAATTGACAGCACATGAGTGATATTGAGATTTAACAACTATCGACTAGCGGCCACACTGTTTCTTGTTTACTTCTTGAGTGTTTTCTCCACCATCTGCCTGACTCCTTCAAAGGGGACTGACAGTGATGTAATCCGTCCAATTAGATTAACCAAGTCAGGAGTGAGAACAAGCACCTCTCGGTCTTGTGCTCGCAGTTCACTTTCACCTGGAGAAGCCGTAAGAAGGGTTACTTGGAATGTGTGTGGTGGCCCTAGGACTATGTTCCGTGAGAAGTTAGGGTCAGACCGAAAGAGGTAGGAGTAGGCAGTCGTCTGCTTTCCGGGTAGGACGATTGAATGGAAATATGAGGGCGCGACCGTCGACCAGGGAGTCTGCTTTCTCTGATCAGGAGGCTGTCCCCACAGGTCGAGGAGCTTTTGTTCATCAACGATGAACCACGGCTCGAAGACCCATATAGTCCCGTCCTTGTCGTCTTCGAGTTGTAAGGACATCCCTTTTATCTCTCCCACCCTGGCTCCGTTATTGGCAAAGGAGCAGTTCACCACAAGTACCAACCCGGCTGGTACCAAAGCCAAAGCGCCTGCGGGAGGTTTCGGACTGCCGGGCGGGGGGCCGCTGCCTTCCCAGTGGAACACAAGTTGGTCGCTGAGACTCGCCTTCATATCTGCGGGGGCTAGCGAGGCATACCATAGTGCGATCACGGACAAGATAAGGGAGAGAATCGACAAGGGCCAGGACATCCATATCTTTATCTTTTCATCCGTTTTGGATTTCATGGAGGGCATCGCGACGCATTTCGGTAGGCAGCACTTTACGCTGAATCAAGGCGGATTTCCAGATTGATGATCGGGTAGTTGATGCAATAAGCATTAGCGCTCATTGACCCATTGACCTGAATGCCGCCCGTCCTATCAGGTCAAGACGGGTGACGGAATATCTAGCGCGATTTCGCGGGGACTTCTACCGGCGCTGCAGCAGGCTCGCTCAACTCAGCTGCAGATCCTGACAGCATCTTTTGCAAAAATCCCAGAGGCATCGCGGCGGTCATCACGGCGCGATCGCCTTCCTGCTTCACCTTGAGGCTGTCGAAGAAGGCCTTCACATCAGGATCGGTGCCGTGGGTTCCCACAGACGTCTCGGCCGTATGAGTCAGCGCGACGAATACAGTTACCTTGTCGGCGATGGCCCGCGCGTCGTCCGCACTCTGGGTAAAGGCCTCGGCGCGGAGATGAACCGCGTCTCCCCGCAGGTGAAGCGGGCTGAGAACGCTTCCCGAGACCACCATGGTGGCGGGCCTGGCGAACAGGCCGTTCCATGCCGGGGCGTCGGGTGCCGACGGATCAACACGCGCGATCGTCCACGCCAGACTCGCCAACTGAACATGCCTGAAATATTGCCGCAGCAGCGCCGGCCCTCCGAACGGAGAAGCCAGCTTCTTGGACCGATCAATCATTCCCTGAATCACTGCCGGGTCATCATGATTCGAGGCGGCTACTGAATCCGCGCTCAGCACCGCAACTCGCAACATTCTGCCTTCCAGCGGAATCGTGAAGATGTCGACCGAATGATAATTCTCGACCGATCGCGCGATCTTTCGCAGATAGGCGGTAAGCTGCTCGGCATGAAACTTCCCGACCATCACTTCGGAAAAACGCGCCTCGCGCGTCGGACCACCGCTTCCGCCGCCCTGCCAATTCGCCGGATAATGAATGGCAAAAGCGGCTTCGTCGAGATCGCGCTCGAACAGAAAGCCGGTTTCGCGGATGAAGCGCTCGTACTCCGGATCGTGGCTAACAGCGGGAAGTTCTTTGCCCGAGTTCGCCTTCCGGGCCTTGCCGAGGTCGAGATAGAAAAAAGCGTCCGCCCCAGGCAGCAAACGGGCGGGCTCAGGCGGCGCAAGCTTCCGCAATTGGACCGCGAGCGTCACCGCCGCAGCAACCACTACAACTGCCATGGCGGTGGGGAGCGTGCGCCTAATTCGCATGGAATGCGGTCAGGTGAAATGATAACACTGTGGGGAAGGTGAGGCAGAAGTTGCGAGGCAAAAACGGACTTCACCGAGTCAATCGCTGTTAACAACAGTCACTTTGGGCAATTGCCCAACCGGGAACAGGTCGCGATCACTTCCATAGGCCGACTTGCCGGTACTGATCCTTGGTATTATGCTGGCGCTCAGTTGTCCCCAGCTTGAACTCCGTACGAATCTAAGGAGAAATAAGGAGAAATCATGTTCAAAGTCAATGCGCTTGCTTTTGCAGTTCTCGCAACTGCCCTTTTATGCTGTACAACTGTGGGGCGAGCTCAGGTTTCCGTCGGCGTAAACATCGGACCGGCTCCCGTGTGCCCTTACGGGTATTTCGACTATGAACCATATGACTGTGCTCCGTACGGCTACTATGGGCCCGATTGGTTCGTTGGCGGGGTATTTCTTGGAGCTGGCCCCTGGTTTCACGGCCCTCACGGCTTTTACGGCCATGTCGACAACCGCTTTGATCCTCATCACGGTTACGTTGGACCGTTGCCGGGGCGCGGGGCGCAGCGCTTCAACCACTTCCAGGGAAACGAGGCGCGAGATGGGCGAGGCCACGTAGGCGACGCTGGCCATGACGCCGGGAGAGAACACGCGCTCCCCGGATATCGGGGTGGTGCGCATGGCGGGGGGCGCCGCTAGAGCGCGATCCCTTTATACGAGAGTGAACACAACCGGGTTGCGCAAAATTTGCCCGTTGTGATAACTTAACTAATTGTCCCGGACATCTGGAAGGGATCGGGGGTATACTTGTGCCTGGAAGGGTACTTGTCCCCCAAATGCTGGCGTAGCTCAGTCGGTAGAGCATCTGATTTGTAATCAGAGGGTCAGGGGTTCAAATCCCTTCGCCAGCTCCAGAAAACGAAATTCAGGACCGAATTTCCGGCAGGCAGCCGGACTCTGTACTTGGCGGCGCAACAGGTTTTTCCAACGCACTCCATTCGGAACTATTCCGGCGTGTAGTGATCTTCGCGGCAATCCGTAAGTTGGTTTTCCCTGATTTGCAGAAGCTCAGTTTTATAGAAGCTCTGCTCGCGCAGGCAGAAGAATAAAGAGTGGACGTGTGCTGCCGCGCGGTCTGCGGGTTTCCCGAGCGCTTGGCGTGCCCGGAAGATATTGCCTGCTGGATGAAGCGCAACGGCTGCATCACCCGGCAGTGCTGCACAGGTGGGTGAGTGGTTAAAGCCAACAGACTGTAAATCTGTCCCTCCTAGCGAGGTACGAAGGTTCGAATCCTTCCCTGTGCACCAGAATTAGTTGCACCAGATTTGAGCCGTTAAACGTGAGCCCTTCGGCTTCGCTCAGGACAGGCTCCGCGGGAGCCCGCTGGCGAAACCCCGAACGCTCTTGGCGAAGGATCTGAGTGAAATTATGAGCCGCTTGGCAATGGCGTTGATTGCGTACTTGGTTCTAGGTGCGCTGGCATTTACCACGCTGAGCGATCAGCGGATCCGGGCGGCGACTTTGGTGATTCTTGGATTGTTCGCGTTCAAAACCTGGGTGCGCCGGAAAGATGTGATCCATCCGGATGATGAGCGAGAGACAGAAGAGAGCGTACAGCCGACAGTCGAAGGGCGAAAGCCGATGGCAGATTTTGAGCCGATGTAGCTCAGTTGGTAGAGCACTCCCTTGGTAAGGGAGAGGTCACCAGTTCAATCCTGGTCATCGGCTCCAGAGTTTCGGAAGCAATGTCTGAGAGCGACACGAATTTTGTACGGGAGGTCTTGGGAAGGGCACGGCTTCAGCCGTGCCGCACGAGTCACAATGAAAGCGGCTTTAGCCGCTGAGGTTAGCTGACGGCTGATAGCTGACGGCTGTTTTCGGGCGGGAGTAACTCAGTGGTAGAGTCACAGCCTTCCAAGCTGTTGGTCGCGGGTTCGATTCCCGTCTCCCGCTCCAGAGATTGAGGCGTTTTGCGGGCGGGAGCCCGCAGCTGAAATCCCGAGCGTATTTTGCGAGGGATCTGAACAGGAACGATGGTGGCTTTCGAGCAGGCTGCGATCAAAATCGAGAAGCCGGAAGAATTTGCGAAGTTGCAAGCTGCTGTGGAACAGGCGTTCCTGCCCGAAACGGTAGAGCGGTTCCTGAAACAGTTGGATCGCAAAGGGATTCGCGTCCGGGAATTTGATTCCGTGCTTTCGGCAAGAGCGTTGGAGGATGCCGTAGGCGCTGCATCGCGAACGGATTTAAGTGCGTGGCAGTTGTACCAGGAACTGCCGCTTTCGGACCAGGCGCAGATGCGGGAGTTTTACCTGTCGAAGCTTGAGACGGTCGACATCGCGCTGCGGCATAAGTTTAAGAAGTTGTATCAGTATTATTGAGCGCAGCGTCGCACGCAGAACTGCATAGGTCCTTCGACGCCAAAGAACGGTACCTCAGGATGACAAGGGTTGAGCTGGAGCTAAGCGAGCTAAGAGCTGAATTATGGCGAAAGAGAAATTTGATCGTAACAAGCCGCACTGCAATGTGGGGACGATTGGCCACATCGACCATGGCAAGACCACGTTGACGGCGGCCATCACCAAGGTTTTGCAGAAGCACAATCCGAAGATTGTCTTCCGGTCGTTTGACTCGATTGATAACGCTCCGGAAGAAAAAGCGCGCGGCATCACCATCGCGACGGCGCACGTGGAGTATGAGACGGCGAACCGGCACTACGCGCACGTGGATTGTCCGGGCCACGCCGACTACATCAAGAACATGATCACAGGCGCGGCGCAGATGGATGGCGCGATTCTGGTGGTCGCAGCCACCGATGGTCCGATGCCGCAGACGCGCGAGCACGTGCTACTGGCGCGACAAGTCGGCGTGCCTTACATTGTGGTGGCGCTGAACAAGTGTGATGCCGTGGATGATCCTGAGCTGCTGGATCTGGTGGAACTGGAAGTGCGCGAGTTGCTGAAGAGCTACAAGTTTCCCGGCGACGATGTGCCGGTGATTCGCTTGTCGGCTCTGGGTGCTTTAAACGGAGAAGAGAAGTGGGAGAAGCAGATTGACGCGCTGATGGAGGCGGTGGACAAGAGCGTGCCGCAGCCGGCGCGCGAACTGGATAAGCCGTTCCTGATGCCGATCGAGGATATTTTTTCGATTCAGGGACGCGGCACGGTGGTGACCGGACGTATCGAGCGCGGCAAGGTGAAGGTGGGCGAGGAAGTGGAAATCGTTGGCTTCCGCGACACGCGCAAAACGGTGGTGACCGGCGTCGAAATGTTCAAGAAGCAGCTGGACGAAGGCATGGCGGGCGACAACGCGGGTCTGTTGCTGCGCGGCATTGCGAAAGAAGATGTAGAGCGCGGCATGGTGCTGGCGAAACCGGGATCGATTACGCCGCACACCAAGTTCAAGGCGGAAGTCTACATCTTGACGAAAGAAGAAGGCGGGCGGCATACGCCGTTCTTCAAGGGATACCGTCCGCAGTTTTATCTGCGCACGACCGACGTGACGGGAGTGGCGGAGTTGCCGGCGGGCACGGAGATGGTGATGCCGGGGGACAACGTCAGCCTGGTGATCGAGTTGATCACGCCGGTAGCCATGGAGAAAGGCCTGCGCTTCGCGATTCGCGAAGGTGGGCATACGGTAGGCGCCGGAACCATTGCCGAGATTGTGCAGTAGGGAAGTGCGAGGCGCGGAGTCTTCGTCCGCTAAAAACGCGGACATTCGACGAGGGCGCGCCGGCCGCGAGACAAACGTCTCGCTCAGGATGACAAAGCTAGAGGCCAGAAGGCCAGGAGCTGTTTTATGCCCCGAGAGATTGTTACGTTACAGTGCGGTGATTGCAAAGAGCGGAATTATTCGACCACCAAGAACCGTAAGACGACCACAGAGCGGCTGGAGTTTAAGAAATTCTGCCGCCGTTGCCGCAAGCATACGCCGCATAAAGAAGTGAAATAGCAGTGTCCAGTGGTCAGTGACCAGTGGCTAGAAGGCGGTTTTGATTTCTGACCACTGAACACTGGCCACCGACCACTGATTTCAGGGGCGTAAGCTCAACGGTTAAACTGCCGGTCTCCAAAACCGGACTTGGGGGTTCGAATCCCTCCGCCCCTGCCAGATTTTGGAAGGACGACGGAAAGGGTCAATGCAGTATGGGAGTGGAGACGAAGAAGATGGCAAACTCAATCGCAGCCGCCGGAGATTTCGGAGACCGGCTCAAAGCTTGGCCGGAGCGCGCCAAGTCGTTTTACAACGACGTGCGCACCGAGATGCGCAAAGTCACAGCCCCGTCGTGGAAAGAAGTGCAGGCCACTACCGCGGTCGTGGTGATCACGGTATTCATTTTTGGCGTTTACTTCTTCATCATCGATAACATTATCCAGAAGGGCGTCACCTTCCTGTATAGCTATTTCGGGCACTAAAGCAGAAAGCAGGACCGGAGTCTAACTTGATCATGCAGGACGAAGAAAAAAACGAAGCCGCCGCAGCCGCGGAGCAAACGCCAAGCGCGGATGGCATTACCGCTACCAGCGAGCCGCCCCGCAATCCGAACATGAAGTGGTACATCATCCACTCCTATTCGGGTTTCGAACGCAAGGTGAAGGAGTCGCTGGAGTCGCGCGTCGCCGCCTTCGGACTGCAGGAAAAGATCGGCAAGGTGCTGATCCCGACCGAGTCCGTCACCGAAGTTCGCGGCGGCAAGAAGTACACCTCCGAGCGCATGTTCTATCCCGGCTACGTGCTGGTCGAGATGGACATGGACGATCACGTGTGGCACGTGGTGAAATCCACACCGCGCGTGACCGGGTTCGTCGGCACCGGGCAGCAGCCCACGCCGCTTTCCGATGAAGAAGTGCAGCACATTGTTTACAAAGTGGCTGATAGCCGCGAGAAGCCCAAGCTCAAGGTCAAGTTCGAGAAGAACGAAACGGTCCGCATCTCCGAGGGCCCGTTTGCGACCTTCCAGGGAATTGTGGACGAGGTGAACGAAGATCGCGAGACGCTCAAGGTGATGGTCACGATTTTCGGCCGCTCGACACCGGTGGAGCTGGAGTTCAATCAGGTGGAAAAGGTGGCATAGGCAGGGAATGCGAGGCATGGGAACATTCAGCGTGAAGATGCGGGTGTGGAATCCGGCACAGCCTGGGGGCGTTGAAGAGCTGGATGCCTTTGTTGATACCGGTGCCGCGTTCAGTTGGATTTCCCGGGCCCGGCTTGAGCGCCTCGGCGTTACCTCTTCCCGCAGAATGGGCTTCAGAACGATCGAGGGACGCCTTTTGGAACGTGATATGGCTACGGTCTACATCTCTACGGACAAATACTCCGTTCCCGACGTTGTGGTGATGGCGGAAGACGGTGAAATGGAAGTAATGGGTGCGCACACAATCGAAGGTCTCGGCATGGCGGCAGATCCGGTTCAGAAGAAGCTCGTTCCGACCGTAATGCTAGCGCTTGCTTCGGGATCATCGTCCGAAAAGGATTGAGCAAGTCATACAGACTTTGCGCTTAGAGGGTCAAAGGAATCATGGCAAAGAAAGTTACAGGTTTCGTAAAGTTGCAGATCGCAGCGGGCAAGGCGACCCCGGCGCCGCCGGTCGGTCCAGCACTCGGTCAGGCGCAGATCAACATCATGGAGTTCTGCAAGCAATTCAACGCTCGCACCAACCAGAAAGAGATGGAGGGATTAATCATCCCGGTCGTAGTCTCGGTTTACAACGACCGTTCTTTCACTTTCATCACCAAAACGCCGCCGGCCTCAATTCTGCTCAAGCGCGCCGCTGGCATCGCCAAGGGTTCGGGCACGCCCAACAAAGATAAGGTTGGCAAAGTCACGCTGAAGCAGATCGAAGATATTGCTAAACAAAAGATGCCAGACTTGAACGCCGCCTCAGTTGAGACCGCGATCAAAAGCGTTCGCGGGACGGCGCGGTCGATGGGCATTGAAGTAGTTGGGTAATGGAGTTGGCAGATCGAGACAAGAAACAGGGCGCAACCATCCCGGTGGAGGCGTTACGGAGGCTGTGGCCGAATAGACAGCACGAATCGAACTGGCTTAAGAATCTGTTATGTCGCTTGGGCATGCATCGTTGGCACCACCTGGACTTGGATCGCTTGGATTCAAATGAGGGAGCCGATTTTTGTCGGTGGTGTCCGATGATCAAATATCACGGCGTCCTCTTTGAGTAACAGCTAGCGAGCAGAACCGCATTGCCATAAAGTTGGCAGTCGAAATCACCACGGCTCGTCAGAATTACGATGAGCGGTGGAAGACAAGGAAAGTGAAATGAAAAAAGAAGGAAAGAATATCGCGAAGGCGCACGCTGCGGTGGAGAAGCGTCCTTATGTGTTGCAGGACGCGGTTCCGCTGTTGCAGAAAGTCAAGTACGCCAAATTTGACGAGACGGTCGAGATCACTTTGCGACTGGGCGTCGATCCCAAACACGCCGACCAGATGGTCCGCGGAACGGTCGTGCTTCCGCACGGATTGGGCAAGTCGAAAAAGGTCCTGGTAATCGCCTCCGGTGACAAGATCAGAGAAGCCGAAGCCGCGGGCGCAGATTTCGCGGGCGGCGAGGAGATGGTCGAAAAAATTACCAAGGAGAACTGGACCGACTTCGACGCCTTAATCGCAACCCCCGACGTGATGAAATCCGTCGGACGGCTGGGAAAAATTCTCGGTCCCAAGGGCCTGATGCCGAATCCGAAGACTGGCACGGTCACAATGGACGTGGGCAAAGCGGTGCAGGAAGTAAAAGCGGGCAAGGTTGAGTTCCGGACCGACAAGACAGCGCTGGTGCATTGTCCGGTCGGGAAAATTTCGTTCCCGCCTAACAAGTTGATCGAGAACGCAACCGTGCTCATCACGAGCGTGATCAAGGCGAAGCCGTCGGTGGCCAAGGGAAAGTACATCAAGGGCTGCACGTTAAGCTCGACCATGGGGCCGGGGATTTTGCTGGATACGGCTCCGATCGAGACTGCGGCGAAGGCTTAATTGACAAACGATAAAGATTAAGGATTGAACGATGCCAGTCACCAAAGCACGCAAAAAGGAACAGGTCGAGAAGCTGAGCGCAGACCTGAAGAACGTTTCAAACGCTGTCGTGGCCACCTACAGCAAGCTGACCGTGGCCCAGGACTACGAACTGCGCAAAGCTCTACGCGGCGCAGGTGCGAAATATCAGGTCGTTAAGAACACTCTGGCTGAGCGAGCTGCCAAAGGTACAAAGGTCGAAGAGGGGCTGAAGAATCTCTCCGGCGTTACCTCGATCGCATACACCACCGGCGACCCTGTGGCCATGGCAAAGGCGCTTACCAAATACGCGAAGGACACTCCGGAGTTCACCTTCAAGGTAGGCGTGGTCGAGGGCCGCGTAATTTCGATCAAAGAGATCGAAGCCCTGGCCAGCATGCCGTCGAAAGAAGAGTTGATGTCGAAGCTGCTGTTCCTGATCAACGCACCAGCGCAGCGCCTGGTTACCGCGATGAACGCCGTTGGCCGCAATCTGGCCGTGGTAGTCGATCAGGGCGTACAGCAGAAAAAGTTCAAGGAAGCATAAGGAAGTATCATCGCGATTTGAGATCCCTCGCCTTACTCGGGATTTCGGCGCGCGGCTCGGCCGCCGCGAAATCGCCTCAAGTTCGGGGCGGCGCAAGCCGTCCGAAGAGATTTGGTTATCGGAAGTCAGGGGTTGCGCGGTTCAGATTCAGGCGTTGTCTGGCGCCGGAAAAATGAACCTGCCGCACTGGAAACCCGACCCAAGATAGCGAAATCAAAATTCATAACTAGAATAGTGGAGAAACGAACATGGCAGACTTGCAGCAGTTGGAAGATTCAATCGTAGGCTTGTCGCTGCTCGATGCGGCGCAGCTCGTGAAGAAGCTCGAAGAGCGTCTCGGCGTGTCGGCCGCAGCGGCAGCCCCCGTAATGGTGGCGGGTGGCGGCGGTGCGGCGGCGGGCGCGGCTCCGGCTGAGGAAAAGACGGAATTCACCGTCCTCCTCAAAGAAGTCGGCGCCAACAAGATCAACGTGATCAAGGCTGTCCGCGAAGTCACCAGCCTGGGCTTGAAGGAAGCCAAGGAACTGGTGGATGGAGCGCCCAAAAACATCAAAGAAGGCGTTTCCAAGGAAGAAGCCGAGACCATCAAAAAGAAGTTTACTGAGGCTGGCGCAGTTGTCGAAGTGAAGTGACCGCGATTAGCGGGCGTCCGAGCCCGCTGCGGTCATCCTGAGCGCCTTTCGCGAAGGATCCGGAGTCACCCGTGCCTGATCAGTCCGTGCCCTGGCTGTTCAGGTAAGCCGTGCTCCCGATCCAGCGCAACCTCAGGAAAATCTTCAGGTTCTAGTTGTGAAGCTTTGGGAGTGGTGTTAGCATCTAAACTAACACCGCTTCCCTTGGCCTCACTCATCGCGGGCGAGACCCGCAGGGAAGCTTGGGCACTGTTCCGTGGGCAGGCGGAACGGAAACGGCCGAAGAGAACTGGCGCGAAAGATTACAAATTCACATTGGCGAAACGCCTTGCATGGCGTCTGCGGGAACGCTTGTCCCTGCGGGCGCCCCGTCGTGTTTTCCGGTTGCATAAGACACACACTGCCTTGAAACAGGTTCGCAACAGCAGCTAAGCAGCGCGGCGCGATCGGCGCCCCACATTCCGCGGGTTATCGCAGCGCACGGCTGCGCCTGACATTGGGAGTTCTTGACGATGAAGAATAACGCCTTCCGTAAACGTTTTGATTTTTCGAAAATTCCAGCCACCATCCAGATCCCGAATCTGATCGAGGTCCAGAAGCGCTCCTACGACCGCTTTCTGCAGATGGACAAGCTGCCCAGCGAGCGCGAAGACGGCGGATTGCAGGCGGTCTTCCAGTCCGTCTTCCCGATCACCGACTTCCGCAACGTATCACAACTTGAGTTTGTGGATTACGCCATCGGTAACTGGGAGTGCAAATGTGGTCACCTCAAGGGTCTGCACCACTTGCGGACCACTTGTAAGAACTGCGGCAACACGGTTATCACTGACCCGTTTCATCCCGGCGATGTGCTCTGCCAGAAGTGCGGCACCTACAATGCCAACACGCCGGACTTCTGCAACAAATGCGGCGATCCCGTGGGCCTGCAGTTGAAATACGACGTGGCCGAGTGTGAGGAGCGTGGCATGACTTACTCCGCTCCGCTCAAGGTCACGATGCGGTTAACTATTTTTGACAAGGATGCCGAAACCGGAAACCGTTCCATCCGCGATATCAAAGAGCAGGAAGTATTCTTTGGCGACGTACCGCTGATGACGCAGAACGGCACCTTCATCATTAATGGCACCGAGCGCGTGATCGTCAGCCAGTTGCACCGCTCGCCCGGCGTCTTCTTCGAAACTGCCAACAACCGCACTTATTTCCTGGGCAAGATCATTCCCTACCGCGGTTCGTGGGTGGAGTTTGAATATGACCAGAAGAACGTGCTCTACGTCCGCATCGACCGCAAGCGCAAGTTCCTGGGAACGATTTTTCTCCGCGCTCTCGGCCTGCGATCCGGCGAAGACATTCTGCGCGCCTTCTACACCGTCGACCGCATTGCGATCAAGGACAAGAAGCTCTACTGGACGCTCGACCCGGCCAGCGAAAAAGCTACGAACCTGCTGGGCATGAAGCTGGCGCACAGCATCAAGAACAAGTCGGGCGACGAAATTGCGCACTCCGGACGCAAGCTGAATGCGCAGACCTTGAAGGAAATTCAGAAGGCGAAGATCTCCGAGATCGAAGTTGATGTTACCGATCTCGAGGGCGCATGGGCCGCGGCCGATGTCGTCGACACGACCACGGGCGAAGTGCTGCTCGAAGCCAATACCGAACTGAATGCCGACAAGGTCTCGAAGATTCTTGATTCTGGCGTTGTGGAGATGAGCCTGTTCTTCCCCGAGCGCGACGACGTTGGCACCGTTATCAGCCAGACCCTGAAGCGCGATTCGGTGCATACGCCGCAGGAAGCGCTGATCGAAATCTACCGCAAGCTGCGCCCCGGCGATCCGCCGACGCTCGACACGGCCACGGCGCTGTTCCATGGCATGTTCTTCGATCCGCGCAAGTACGACTTCTCGAAGGTCGGCCGGCTAAAGTTCAACATTAAATTGTTCGAGAATCAGGACGCCACCAGTCTCGACAAGCGCACGCTCGATCCCGATGATTTCTACGCGACCATCGGCTACCTGCTGAAGTTGCGTAAAAATATCGGCTCGGTCGACGACATCGACCATCTCGGCAACCGCCGGGTTCGCGCGGTCGGCGAACTGATGGAAAACCAGTTCCGCATCGGCCTCGTCCGCATGGAACGGGCAATTAAAGAAAAAATGTCCGTCTACCAGGAAATGTCCACGGCGATGCCGCACGATCTGGTGAATGCAAAGCCGGTGATGGCCGCGATCCGCGAGTTCTTCGGATCCTCGCAGCTTTCCCAGTTCATGGATCAGACCAACCCGCTCTCCGAGATCACGCACAAGCGGCGTCTCTCGGCCCTTGGGCCGGGCGGTCTTTCTCGCGAACGTGCTGGATTCGAAGTGCGCGACGTTCATCCCACGCACTATGGCCGCATTTGCCCGATTGAAACGCCGGAAGGTCCGAACATCGGACTGATCTCCTCGCTGAGTTGCTACGCGCGCATCAACGATTACGGCTTCATCGAATCGCCTTATCGCAAAATCAAGGGCGGACGCGTGATCGATTACGTCACAGTGGTCAATACGGGTGACGGCGATTACAAAGTCGGCGATCACATGGAGAAGCATGAGATCGAGAAGGTCAATGCCGAATTAAAAGAGAAGCGCAAGAAACCGGTGCAGGTCGATCCTTTCTCTTTCTATCTTTCCGCGTGGGAAGAAGACCGGCACACCATCGCGCAGGCCAACGTTGAGCTTGACGACAAAGGCCGCATCGTCGCCGATCTCGTCAACGCCCGCAAAGCCGGAAACTTCGTTCTGGTGAGCCGCGACGAAGTCGATTACGTCGACGTCAGCCCGAAGCAACTGGTTTCGGTCGCCGCATCGCTCGTGCCCTTCCTCGAGCACGACGACGCTAACCGCGCACTGATGGGCGCAAATATGCAACGCCAGTCTGTGCCTCTGCTTCGCGCGCAAGCGCCGATCGTCGGTACCGGAATGGAAGGCGTGACCGCTCGCGATTCTGGCGCAGTGGTTCTGGCCCGGCGCAACGGCATCATCGATTCGGTCGACTCCGACCGCATCATCGTGCGCGTCGAAGGCGAACACCATCCCACGCAGCTTTCGCGTGAAGTGGGCAGCGACATTTACCAGCTCACCAAGTTCAAGCGCTCCAACCAGAACACCTGCATCAACCAGAAGCCGGTGGTGAAAAAGGGACAGCGCGTGCTGAAGGGCGAAGTGATTGCCGATGGGCCGTGCACGGATCACGGCGAACTGGCGCTCGGGCGCAACGTGCTGGTCGCCTTCATGCCGTGGCGCGGCTACAACTTTGAGGACGCGATCCTGGTCTCCGAAAAAATGGTGAAGGACGATTACTACACTTCGCTCCACATCGAAGAGTATGAGATCGAGGCGCGCGACACCAAACTCGGTCCGGAGGAAGTTACCCGCGACATTCCGAACGTTAGCGAGTCGATGCTGCGCAATCTGGACGAAGCGGGCGTGATCCGCATCGGCGCCAGCATCAAGCAGGGCGACATCCTTGTGGGCAAAGTTACGCCCAAGGGCGAGACCCAGCTCACGCCGGAAGAGAAACTGCTGCGCGCCATCTTCGGCGAAAAAGCCGGCGACGTCCGTGACGCTTCTCTCTACTGCCCTCCGGGCATCGAGGGCGTCATCGTCGACGTGAAGATTTTCTCCCGCAAGGGCCAGGAAAAAGACGAGCGCGCGAAATCAATCGAAGCGGCGCAGATCGGCAAGCTGGAAAAAAACCTTTCCGACGAGATCCGCATTCTTACCGATGAGCGCCTCAAGCGTCTGGAGAACATTCTTGGCGGCAAGGAAGTCCAGGCTGACTTGCACGACGAGCGCACCAACAAGCGTCTGCTCACCAAGGGCAACATTCTTGACCGCGACGCAATCGAGCGCATCTCCACCCGCAACCTCAAGCGCATCAAGTATGCCGACAAGGATCCGCGAGCGAATGAGCAGATCGACGAGATCGAGGAGATGACGTCGCGTCAAATCGACGTTCTGAAAAAAATCGTCAACGAGAAAAAAGAAAAACTGACCAAGGGCGACGAACTGCCGCCCGGCGTGATCAAGCTGGTCAAGGTCTACATCGCCATGAAACGCAAGCTGAGTGTGGGCGATAAGATGGCCGGCCGTCACGGCAACAAAGGCGTCATCGCACGCATTCTGCCGGAAGAGGATATGCCTTACCTCGAAGACGGAACGCCGGTCGAGATCGTGCTTAACCCCCTCGGCGTACCCAGCCGTATGAATGTGGGGCAGATTCTCGAAACTCATCTGGGATGGGCGGGCTTTGTCCTGGGCGAGAAAATCACCAACTTGCTCAAAGAAAACACGCGTACGGAATCGGTGCGACGCGAGTTGAAGGCTTTGTTCAAAGACTCAAAACTCGCGGACATCATTTCCGAAACCAGCGACGAAGAACTGGAGGCCCTTGCTCCTACACTCGCGCGCGGCGTGTACATGGGTTCGCCGGTATTCGACGGCGCGAA
This sequence comes from uncultured Acidobacteriota bacterium, assembly GCA_963717205.1. Lineage (GTDB taxonomy): Bacteria > Acidobacteriota > Terriglobia > Terriglobales > Acidobacteriaceae > Sulfotelmatobacter. The sequence continues at coordinate 175,364 of CAVQVP010000010.1, forward strand.
GGAAGGCGAGATCAAGGCGCTTCTCGAGCATGCCGGCCTGCCCACTTCCGGCAAGACAACTCTGCATGACGGCATGACTGGCGATCAGTTCGAACAGCCCGTCACCGTCGGCTACATCTATATGCTGAAGTTGTCGCACCTGGTGGACGACAAGATCCACGCGCGCTCCATCGGGCCGTACTCGCTCATCACCCAACAACCTTTGGGTGGCAAGGCGCAGTTCGGCGGACAGCGCTTCGGAGAAATGGAAGTCTGGGCGCTCGAGGCCTACGGCGCAGCATTCATTCTGCAGGAGCTGCTGACGGCGAAGTCTGACGACGTTTACGGCCGCACCAAGATTTACGAGGCCATTGTCAAAGGCGAAGCCGCCATGGAACCGGGCGTGCCCGAATCGTTCAACGTGCTGATCCGCGAATTGCAATCGCTCTGCCTCGACGTAGAGCTGATCAAGACCGGGGAGAGAAAGCCCACGGCCAGTGCGGCAGCAGATTAAAGCTAGTACCCAGTACCTAGTACCTAGAAAAACGACGGTGCTCGTGCTGGGCTTGAAAGATTTTGAAGGTTTGAAAAGAAACGTTTCGCGGATTAAGAGCTCTCGAATCCCGTGAAACAGGAACCGCAGTGAGGGCTCGGTACTGGGTACTAGGTACTGGGTACTGCTGTAGAGAGCAGGAAGCGGAGGAACACCTTGTTTCGTTCGAGCCCGTTCGAAATGCAAAACACGATTGCGGATTTCGATGCCATCCGCATTAGCCTGGCGTCTCCGGAAAAAATCCGGAGCTGGTCTCACGGCGAAGTCACCAAGCCTGAGACCATCAACTACCGCACCTTCAAGCCGGAGCGCGACGGCCTGTTCTGCGCCCGAATCTTCGGCCCCGTAACCGACTGGGAGTGCTTGTGCGGCAAATACAAGCGCATGAAGCACCGCGGCGTAATCTGCGACAAGTGCGGCGTCGAAGTCACGCTCTCGAAAGTCCGCCGCGAACGCCTGGGGCACATCGAGCTGGCTTCGCCCTGCTCGCACGTGTGGTTCTTCAAAGGCCTGCCCAGCCGCATCGGACACCTGCTCGATATTTCGCTGCGCGACCTCGAGTCCGTGCTGTACTTCGAGGCCTACGTCGTGGTCGAGCCCGGCGACGCTCCGGTGAAAGAGCGCGAAGTAATTAAAGACGAGACGAAGTTCCGCGAACTTGACCAGCAATACCGTCCGGCAGGCTTCAAGGCCATGATGGGCGCCGAGGCGATTAAGGAACTCCTCAAACGCATCGACACCGACGGCCTGGCGATCGAACTGCGCGAGAAGATGAAGAATGAGAGCTCGCTACAGAAGCGGCTCAAGTATACGAAGCGCCTGAAAGTGGTCGAAGCCTTCCGCCGCAGCGGCAACAAGCCGAGCTGGATGATTCTCGATGTCATCCCTGTGATTCCGCCGGAGCTTCGCCCGTTGGTTCCACTCGATGGCGGCCGATTCGCCACCTCCGATTTGAACGATCTTTATCGCCGCGTCATCAACCGCAATAACCGGTTGAAGAAGCTGATGGACCTGCACGCGCCCGAGGTCATCGTTAGGAATGAGAAGCGCATGCTGCAGGAGGCGGTCGACGCCCTGTTCGACAACGGCCGCCGTGGCCGCGTACTGCGAGGCGCCAACAACCGTCCGCTGAAATCTTTGTCCGATACGCTAAAGGGCAAACAGGGACGCTTCCGCCAGAACCTGCTCGGCAAGCGCGTCGACTACTCGGGACGCTCCGTCATCGTCGTCGGTCCCGAACTCAAGCTGCACCAGTGCGGACTGCCCAAGAAGATGGCGCTCGAATTGTTCAAGCCCTTCATCTATCACCGGCTCGAGCAAACCGGCAACGTCACCACCATCAAGCAAGCCAAAGAAATGGTGGAGCAACAGGAGCCCATCGTTTGGGACATCCTCGAAGAGGTCATCAAAGATCACCCGGTGCTGCTGAACCGCGCTCCCACGCTGCATCGCCTGGGCATTCAGGCGTTTGAGCCGGTGCTGGTGGAAGGTAAAGCAATTAAGATCCACCCGCTTGTCTGCACGGCGTTTAACGCGGACTTCGACGGCGATCAGATGGCGGTGCACATTCCGCTCTCTCCCGAAGCGCAGGTCGAAGCCAGCGTGTTAATGCTGGCCTCGCACAACATTCTCTCTCCTGCATCGGGTCAGCCGATCACTGTCCCCACGCAGGACATGGTGCTGGGTCTGTACTACCTGACCAAAGCGAAGCCGGGCGCGAAAGGCGAAGGCCGCACCTTCGCCAACATCGAAGAGGTTTTGCTGGCGCTTGAAATGGGCGAAGTCGAAACGCTCACACCCATTCGTCTGCGCTACACCGGCGAACTCATCGACCTGACCACTGCCTACGACGATCAGGACATCATCCACACCGAGCCCGTTCAGGTGGATCGCACTTTCGTCAACACCACGGTGGGCCGCGCAATTCTCAACGATCACCTTCCCGAAGGCATGCCCTACATCAACGGCTTGCTTAAGAAAAAAGGTATCGGCGCTCTGGTGAACTACGGCTACCTCCGCTTCGGCCTCGAGACCACGGTCAAGATGCTCGACGAAGTGAAGGAGTTTGGATTCAAGTACGCGACCCGAGCCGGCCTTTCCATCGGCATCGATGACATGGTCATTCCTGACAGCAAAAAGACGCTGGTCAAGGATGCCGAAAAACAAGTGGTCGCCGTGCAACAGCAGTATCTTGACGGCGCAATCACCAACGGCGAACGCTACAACAAGGTCATCGAAATCTGGTCGGCGATCACGGAAAAAGTTGCCGACGAGATGTTCGGCGAAATGCAGAAGCGCGATAAGGAAGGCGCAATCAATCCGATTTACGTCATGGCCGATTCCGGCGCTCGCGGATCGAAACAGCAGATTCGCCAGCTCTCCGGCATGCGCGGATTGATGGCCAAGCCTTCTGGCGAAATTATCGAGTCGCCAATCACGGCGAACTTCCGTGAAGGTCTGACGGTGCTCGAATACTTTGTCTCGACGCACGGCGCGCGCAAAGGTTTGGCCGACACCGCTCTCAAGACGGCGGATTCCGGCTACCTCACTCGCCGTCTCGTCGATGTGGCGCAGGATGTCATCATCAGCGAGTACGATTGCGGCACCGTGGATGGCATTTACGTCCAGGGTATCGTCGAAGCCGGAGAGATTATCGAGCCGTTGCGCGACCGCATTGTGGGCCGCGTATCGCTCGAGAAGATCAAAGACTACGACGGCAACGTGATCGTCGACATCAACAACGAAATCACCGAAGAGCTCGCGGGATCGATTCAAGCCGCGGGAATCGAGCGCGTTAAAATTCGCTCGGTGCTTACTTGCGAATCGAAGCGCGGCGTCTGTGTCATGTGCTACGGCCGCAACCTGGCTTCTGGTCGCCTCGTCGAACTCGGCGAAGCCACTGGCGTCATTGCCGCTCAATCGATCGGCGAGCCGGGAACGCAGCTTACGATGCGTACCTTCCACATCGGTGGTACGGCATCGCGAGTCTCCGAGCAGTCGCGCCTCGACGCCAAGAACAACGGCGTGGTGCGGTTCATCGGCCTGCAAACGGTCAAGTCGAAATCTGGCGATCTCGTAGTCATGAACCGCCAGGGGTCGATCGCCGTGGTCGACGAGAAGAACCGCGAGCGCGAGCGCTACTCCGTGATCTACGGCGCCAAGCTTAAGGTCAATGAGGGCGATCCGGTGACGCAAGGCAAGGTCATGGTCGAGTGGGATCCTTACACCTTCGCCATCCTGACCGAAATCGGCGGCACCGCACAGTTCAAAGACTTGCAGGAGGGCGTCACGCTCCACGAAGAAGTGGACGAGGTCACCGGATTGTCGCGGCACGTAGTGGGCGATTCTCCCGATGAGAAGCGCCAGCCGGCAGTCGTGGTCAAAGGCAAGAGCAGCAAGCGCTACCTCATGCCTTCACGCGCTCACTTGATGGTGCAGGACGGCGATACGGTTTTCCCGGGCGACGTGCTGGCCAAGATCCCGCGCGAGACCACCAAAACGAAGGACATCACCGGCGGTCTGCCGCGTGTGGTCGAACTCTTCGAAGCACGCAAACCGCATGAAACCGCGGTCATCAGCGAGATCGATGGCACGGTAAAATTCGGCGAAGTTTCGAAGGGCCAGCGCAAACTGTATGTGCAGGCCGATAACGGCACGGAGAAAGAGTACTCGGTGCCGCGCGGCGTTCACATCAACGTGCAGGAAGGCGAGCGCGTCAAGGCGGGCGAACCGCTGATGGATGGCCCGCTCAACCCTCACGACATCCTCGCCGTGCTCGGCGAAAAAGAGCTGCAGTCTTACTTGGTGAACGAGATCCAGGAAGTCTACCGCTTGCAGGGCGTCAACATCTCGGACAAACACATCGAGGTGATTGTCCGCCAGATGATGCGCTGGGTGAAGGTGGAGGACGTGGGCGACACCACGTTCCTGCTGGAGCAGCAACTCGATAAGTTCCGCTTCCGCGAAGAGAACGAGCGCGTGATCAAGGAAGGCGGCAAGCCGGCTACCGGACGCCCGCTTCTCCTCGGCATCACGAAGGCATCGCTCTCGACCGATTCGTTCATCTCGGCGGCGTCTTTCCAGGAGACTACGCGCGTGCTCACCGAAGCTTCCATTCAGGGAGCGGTTGATCACCTGCGCGGACTCAAGGAGAACGTCATTGTCGGCCGCCTCATCCCGGCCGGCACCGGCATGGAGTACTACCGCAACGTGCGACTCTCGCCAGAGATGGAAGAGGCCGCGGCCAAGGTACAGGCGGAAGTCTCCGCAGCTTACGAAGAAGCAGAGCGCGCTCTCGAGATGATGCGTCACGAGGGCGAGACCGAGGAACTGGCAGCAGAGTAAGCCCAAATAGGGTACGATCGGGGGCGATTATGTTCGCCCCCGAACCCATTTTGGGTGGTCTTCTAACCTTTACTTGTCATCATATTTTTTGTATTCCTGAGCGCAGCGTTCTTTGCTTCGCGAAGGACTTGGGCGAGCCGTGTGAAGTCGCGGTCCGCCCGGAGCAAGCGTAGCGCGCCCAAGGGTTCTTGCGACCTAGTGGTCGCGGGTTTGGCTCGCTTCCCTATATGCACGCAAACGCCCAACGATTGCCGATTGAGGAACCCCGCCCGGTTCCACCGTTGCAACTCGCGCCCTCGCCCCCTAAGCTAGGGCCAGCGATGCTCCGCTTTCTGCGCCTTCTGCGGTTGGCATTTTGGCGTGCCTTCCAGCACGACGCGTTTTCTATCGCCAAAGCTTCCGCCTATTCTTCGATTCTCACTTTTTTTCCGTCGCTCTTGATCGTGGGTTCCGTCTTGGCGACCTGGCGCAAGGGCGCTCCCTACATGCGAGAGATCACTTACGCCTTATCCCGCATTCTGCCCGCCGGCAGCACCACAGCGATGAATTTTCTGCGCGGCGCCGCCCAACGCCCGGTAGGCTTGCTGATCACAGCCTCCTTGATAACGCTTTGGACCGCCTCCGGCGTCATGATTTCCTGGATGGAAGGTTTCCGCCGTTGCTACGAGTTGCCCAAAATTTGGGGACTTGTGAAAGAGCGATTAATCTCATTCCTTCTCGTCATCTTCGCGCTTCTTCCCATGACCTTCGCGACTCTCCTCGTGGCTTTCGGCAGCAAAATCGAAACTGACATCCTCTACTACACCGCGCGCGAATTCAGCCCTTACATCCTGCTCATGTGGACTGTCATCCGTTGGATCATTGCCACGCTCACCAGCATTGCAGTCATCTCGCTCATCTATCACAACGCCGTCCCGCGCACTCAACCCTGGCACAGCGTACTGCCTGGCGCAACGCTCGCGACCGGCATGTGGTTCTCCTCTACACTCCTCTTTGGTTTTTACCTCCGGCATTACGCCGATTACAGCATTATTTACGGATCACTTGGCGCCGCCATCGCTCTGCTGGTGTGGATGTACATGGTTTCCCTCGTGATCCTGGTTGGAGCGGAATTTAATGCCATGCTGGCCCCGCGCGCTATGCTGGGAAAAGAATTGATCGCAATCAATCACTCTAAATTGTGAATCACTCAGGCGAACAGGCGCGCTGCAGATAGATGCAGAATCCGCCGATCTTCTATCCATGGATGTAAATTCCAAATGGATGCCATTGCAAAGTTGGCTGGCTATCGCCCGACTTAGAAACGCCAAACCGTTACAATAGTTTCTCCCAAGATTTATCTGACTGGAGCTGATGAAGCGACGCAAGTCCGATCTCGCAACCAACAATTTCTCGACTCTTGACCATCCTTCGTTGGTCGCGAAAAGTGTGATTTCGCCCGGCCGCCGCGCCAAAATCATCTGTACCATCGGCCCGGCCTGCCATTCGGAGGCAGCCATGCGCGATCTCCTTCGCCTTGGCATGGACGTTGCCCGTCTGAATTTCTCCCACGGCTCGCACGAAGATCACGCCCGCAACATCGAACGCTTGCGCTGCGCCGCCGAAAAAGAGAATCGCACGGTCTGCATCTTGCAGGATTTGCAAGGCCCCAAGATCCGCACTGGACGCCTGGAGCGCCACGAACCCATTGAGCTTAAGAGTGGTTCGACCGTAATCATTACTCCGCGCGACATAACCGGCACGCCCACCCGCATCTCCACTACGTTTCCCGATCTCGCCATTGAGGTAACCGCAGGCGCGCGCATTCTTCTGCGCGATGGCCTGATCGAGTTGCGCGTGCGCACCGTGAGCGGCAAAGATGTGGTCTGCGACGTTTTGAATGGCGGAACTTTAGGCGAGCATCAGGGCATCAATCTTCCCGGTACTGCTTTGTCCATTCCAGCCCTGACCGAAAAAGATCGCAAGGATCTTGAGTTCGGCCTCAGGCATGGCGTAGACGCGATCGCTCTTTCTTTTGTACGCTCCGCTGCCGACGTGAACATGGTCCGGCAAATCGTCGTCGGCAAAAGCAGTAACACTCCCCTCATCGCAAAACTGGAAAAACCGCAGGCCATCGATCACCTCGAAGAGATTCTCGAAGCAGTTGACGGAGTCATGGTCGCGCGTGGCGATCTCGGCGTGGAAATGGCGCCAGAAAAGGTGCCGGTCATTCAGAAGCATGTCATACGCCGCGCATCCGTGTGGCGCAAGCCCGTAATCACCGCCACACAAATGCTCGAGTCGATGATCGAAAACCCGCGCCCTACGCGCGCAGAGGCCAGTGACGTGGCCAATGCCATTTTCGATGGGACCGATGCAGTTATGCTGTCGGGTGAAACCGCCAGCGGCCGCTATCCCCGCGAAGCCGTCGCCATGATGTCGCGCATCGTAATCGAAGCCGAGAGCAACATGGAAGAATTGACTCCACCCCGCCGCCGCGACCGTAAAGGCCTTTCCGTCGCCGAGACCATCTGTGAATCGATCGCCCACGCAGCCGAAGATCTGCCCATGGGCGCGATCGCCGTCTTCACCGAAACCGGCAACACCGCCCGCATGATTTCCAAGTATCGGCCGCAAGCCGCCATTTACGCTTTCACCGCGAGCTCTACAGTGGCTCAACGCACCAATCTTTACTGGGGGGCGCATCCCATGAAATGCGCTCAGGGACTTTCCACTGATAGCATGGTGGATGTCGCCGAACATGAATTGCTAAGCCGGGGATTGCTCAAACCTGGAGATGTGTTAGGAGTCGTTGCAGGAACACGCCAGGCTTCGGGTTCCACAAACTTCATGCGTCTCCACACCGTAACCGCAGAAGAGGCAAGCGCCATTCCTATCGCCGCCCACAAGCACACCGCCAGGCGCAAGCTATAATCGCGGAGTATGTCTCAGGGATGCCTATCCGTCGCAATCTGGGAACCTCTGCCCGGCATGGAGGCGGCATCGCTCGCGACAATCCGCGAACTTAACGTGATCATCGCGAAAAACGGATATGGCCGCGATCTTCTTTACCACAGTGGCAATAATTATGTGTTGCTCCGCTACTGGAACTCCGAGCAGGCGCGCCTTACCGCTTATGAGGATCCTGAGTTGCTCCGTTGCTGGGCTCGTTTGGGAAATGAAATTCAAATCCTGAAAGTTTACGAGAAACTGGAAGAGGTCGGCGTATGAAATCGCCATCATTTTTCAAACGTCGGCCCAAAACAGAAGAACCACTGTCGTCCGCGCCGACTCAATCGACTCCGGAAGTCTTCACCGATGTTTCCTCAGATCCGTTCGTACGCGGACTTCTGCACCGCCCAGCCAACCCCAACGGCAACGGCTTGGTTCTGAGTCATGGTGCCGGATCGAATTGCCAGTCTCCGGTGCTTGTCGCTCTAGCCGAAACATTTGCGGAAGCCGGTTACTTTGTTCTGCGCGTCGATCTGCCATACCGCCAGGATCGTCCTTACGGACCCCCCGGCCCCGGCGATGCCAAGCGCGATCGCGCCGGATTGAAGCATGCGGTTGCCGGCCTCACTAATTTGGCCGCCGGCCGCATCTTTCTCGGCGGTCACTCCTACGGAGGGCGCCAATGCAGCATGCTCTGCGCCGAGCAACCGCAGAGCGCTCCGGAACTCGCAGCCGGCCTGCTCTTGCTTTCGTATCCCCTGCACCCCCCGCGCAAACCCGACCAGCTCCGCACTCAGCATTTTTTCACCCTGCGCACTCCTGCGCTATTCGTCGAAGGCACACGCGATCCTTTCGGATCGATTGCAGAAATCGAGCAGGCACTGAAGCTGGTCCCTGGAAAGACAAAGCTTCTGACCGTCGAAGGGGCTGGTCATGACCTGGGATTCAAGGGCAAGGCAAAGCACGAAGAGTTATCGGCAAGCATCCTAAAAGAATTTCAGGCATTTTTCGCGGGTTGAAGAATTTCACCAGTATCGCGAAACTCTCTGGTCCCGACTGGAGTTCTAATTCACCCAGCCTGACTTCGACCCGCCGTTCCCCTTGCGCGAATCGTCATCCGGAGGAATGTAGTTACCATGTTCGTCGAAGTGAACGTCGCGGTCGTGTTTGCGCATATAGACTTCAAACTTCTTCGCCGCCTGCCGCCGCTTCCACCGGTAATATTCATTGCGCATGCTGAAATATCGTTCAGACGCCGAGAAAGCCAGACCTTTCCGGGGCAAAAACTTTAGATACAGATAACCGAATAAAAGCCCGCCAAGGTGCGCGAAATTCGCCACACCACCGGTTTCCTGAATGGCTCCCACCAGGGTCAAGAAAACAATTCCCCACACGAAATACTTAGCCTTGATCAGAAACGGCAGCGGGAACATCATGATCTCGCTCTCGCCGTACAACACGCCAAATGCGACCAGCAGGCCGTAAATCCCGCCCGAGGCCCCAATCGTGGTCGTCCCCGGAGAGAGCCCCGGAACATGCATGTAGCTGACTGCCACCGTGGTAAGCGCCGCCGCCACCGTGCAGAAGAAATAGTATTCCAGTAAAACGTTTTGACCCCCAGTCACTTTCCAGTTGCGAGCCAAACATCCACAGTGCCAGCGCGTTAAAAAGCAAGTGCAGCAACTGAAAGTGCAGAAAGGAATACGTGATCAATTGCCAGATCATCCCGTGCATCACAAACGTCGGGATTAGCGCCAGGTACAGGCGCACCCAGTCGTGAAAAACCGGGAATGCGATCTCGGACAGCGCCATCAGCAGGTAGATCCCAGCATAGGTGAGGATCAACCGCTTCACCCACCGCGTGAACGGCGGCAGGCTCAACGAAATCGTACGTCCGCGAGGTTCATCGCCACGCTGTGGGCCCCAAATTACAGTCACCTAAACTTACGCAACAGGAAATACACAAGAGCTTAAGACATGGTAACAGGTTGTCAGGACGCCGACTCTTAGCGTTCGGGCGTCGGTACGACCGGTAAGCTTCGATGTCCCTGCTCATCCACGGCCCTCACTGCAAAGATCACATTATCCTTCGAGAGCTTCAAGGTCGCACGATTGACGGCGCCAACCTTTTGGACGTACTCCCATTTAGGACTGGTCGTCCCGCGCCACAGAATCTCATAGCCGGTAGCTAATCCTCCGGGAGAATTTTCCCACGTCAACGTTGAATCATTCTCCAAGTCCTTCGTCAACAGATGCACATTTGCTGGAGGCGCAGGCGCCGACGCCAGCGAAGCCAGCGTAGCCGCATTCAGCCGCGCCACGTGCGCCACATAGTCGAAGTCCACAAACTTAGTGAGATCGCCATATTCAGCGCCGTTCTCGGTGCGCACGTTCTGATGCTGGTGGTGAAAGTCCTCGCGGAACTCAGTGAAGCGAACTGCGGCGAATCCCTGCTGGTTGAACGAAGAGTGGTCGCCTCCGCGCAAGTAGCGATCAAGCCGGAACACCAGCATCGGCTTTACCCCGGCGTCGTACGCGCTACCCACATCGTCGATATAGCGCCCCAGTTGCCGCGATGCGGAATCGTTCTCCCCGCCCAAGCCGCGAATCCTTCGAATCTCCTGCTCCATGGCCGCAGCCGGTAAGCCCTCGGAAAACACTCGGACCACAGAGTGGTCCTGCTCGGCGCTCTTGTCGCCGCCCACGATATCGTTGTTCAGCACCGCCTCCAAATTCCAGCCCTGCTCTTTCGCCATCTTGGCGAAGTGCTGGCTTCCGTTCAGACCTTGCTCCTCGCCCGCGACCGTCAGAAAAATCATGGTCGCGGGAAATTTCATCTTGCTCAGGACCCGCGCACACTCCAAGCTGACGGCCGCTCCACTGGCATCGTCGTTCGCCCCCGGCGCGTCGCCCTTCACGTCGAGTATGTCGCTGTTGCGCGAATCATAGTGCCCGGTCACCAGCACGATCCGCTTCGCGTTCTCCGCATCGGTTCCTTTCAGAACCGCATAAACATTGGTGATGACGGTTGGCTGGGGAATCCGGTCCGCAACGGGTTCGGTAAAGCTGTCAACCTTCACCTCAAGGCAGCCGCCACAATCCTTGGAATACCGCTCGAATTCCGACTTGATCCAATCTCGCGCCGCGCCGATGCCGCGTCCAGACTCGATTGCGGCTGCATCTTGCGCTGAGATCGTCGACCGGGTTCCAAAGCTCACCAGCTTCTCAACATTCGCCCGGATGCGCTCCGCTGAAACCTGCTGCAACGCAGCCGAGATGTGACTATCCAGCGCCATGGGTTCCGCAGCACTGGATTTCGGCTGATTCTGCGCTACCGCCCCAATGCTGGCAGCCAGCGCCAAGATGAAAACAGCAGGCCCCAGTCGTTTTCTGCGAGATGAGATCATGCGACTTTCCTCGAATACGAAATTAGCGGGGATGACTGTGCCACCCTAAGGAGGGTGCCCCCACCTTGCGCGTTTTTTGCTCAAGGGTGGCTATCCCTGATAGATGATCCGTTCAAAAGCTGATCTAACCCTCCAAATCAAGTATCAAAATCCAGCCCTACAGAATTCGCCCCTTGACTTCGGTCGGCGAGAATCTAAATATTAACAAGTGTATCTAAGGAAGCGGAGGAATCATGGTACTTTGTCCCGAATGCGAAACTGATCTGGATGTAGAAGAAGAAGAGGTCGATGAGGGCGAAATCGTCTCTTGTCCCGAGTGTGGTACGGACTTCGAAGTAGTAACGACCAGCCCGTTGGAGTTGAAAGCGGTCGAGGCCGGCTACGTCGAAGAGGAAGAAGAAGTGGAGAGCGAAGACGGTGACGACGCCTAACGTCTACCGAAACGGTTCATCCGCACGCCGTTCCGCCTTTTATCTGCTGCTCGTCCTTGCCATCTCAACTCTCGGTCCAAATGTGTTGCCGGCAGTCAACGCCGCGCCCGCGACCAAAAAGCTAAAACCGACGGACCCGTATGCACTCATCTTCGGCACGGTCTGGGGACCGGATAATCGCCCCGTCTATGGCGTCAAAGTCAGCATTCGCCGCATGCCCGATAAGAAGCCGAAGTGGGAGGTCTATTCCGACCACGCCGGTGAATTCGCCCTGCGAGTTCCTGCCGGCGAAGCCGACTATCAGATCGAGCCCGATCTGAAGAGCCTCAAGACGCCAGATGGACATGCATTGCATCTGGCGGAAGAGGTCACGGTCCACGTAGAGTATGACGAACGCGTGGATATGAGCCTGCACCTCACGCGCTAGAGAATTCGAACTCGAGAACAAAAAGCAGAGGGGAATAAGATCTCCATGACTCCCAGACGCACCCTCAACCAAGTTCCCCTGATCGTTCGATCGTCGGCGCGCTCGTTCTCGTGATATCGGTGGCTGCCTATGCGGCTCCCGACAAGAAAGACAAGCAGCAGGGCCGGTTGCTCTACGGCAAAGTACTCGATCAGCAGGATAATCCCGTGCCAAACGCGATCGTCTACCTGACCGACACACGTACACACGCCGTAAAGACCTACATCATCGGCCAGGATGGCACCTACCGTTTCCCGGGCCTCTCCAACGTGGAGTATGAAGTCTACGCCCAGTACAAAGGCCGCAAGAGCGACACCAAGTCCGTCAGCCAGTTCGATGACCGGCCGCAAGTCTACATTGATCTGAAGATCAGCACGCAATGATGCTTATAGCGTGGTGACAGTTTTAAGATGGTGGTACAGTTTGGCTCTCTACACTACGGCGTATCCGGGACGCGGGCCGTTTTTCAGGCGGGGTGAAAGATCTCCCATCTGACTTAACGGCGAATGTAAATATGTGTAACGCACGCAAAGATCCGTCGTGCCATACAACTTTTCGTAGTGGTTCGGGTTCAATGACTGAAGATGTTCTTTGCGCGGGAGGAGACCTTGAAAGAATTGCGCTTGCTTCAGAGTGGGCAAAAGTGTGCCCTGGCTGCGGGAGTAATGTTTGCGACCTTCGTGATAATTGCTGCGGCGGCGGTTTCGGCCGTGGCCCAGCAGGGCTCCATGAGCCCTTACCAGGACGAACAGGACGGCGTCAGCGCCGGCGGTAAATGGATGGAGTTTCGCTCGGAAGACAAGATGACCGCTGCGAAAAAGGTTCGCTTCGAGCTGCTTTCGAACAACTATCTGCGCGAAGATCCAGACTACAAACCACGTGTCGAAATCGTCTGCACCAACGGCAAATACCAATACGCCGACTTCAATCCCGGCGCCCGGCTTGGACACCCCGACTATCCCGGCTTCTGGGGCCAGCCCAAGATGGAGGTCATGGTCCGCATCGATGGCAGCCATGACCACAAGGGCTGGAATTGGGTACGCGATCGCTTCCTCGCCATGGACAAGGGCACGGTTCGCGGCGCGATCGGCGCCCAGGTTTTCAATGTGGAAGTCAGGACTAGAACCGGCTACGCCATCGCCGAGTTCTCTCCGGCAGGTCTGAACCTGGACGAATTCAAACACGCCTGCGACCTGACTCCCCATAAGCCCTGAGAGCGCTGGAGAAACCGGGCTTCGACTTTGTACGTGAGAACGGAACTCCGGGGGGAAGTGTTCGGCACGGAACCTTCTCGTTCAACCCTGAAGGGGCGGCATATGATAGCCCGGCGCGTCTGTGCCAGTTAGATGCAGAATTACGGCGCCGAGTCGCGTAGGGACGACACGAACTCTGGTGCACAGTTTCAATAAACTTACGATGTAGCTGGAACATATCCTGTCCCCGCTACAAGATCTTCTTTTCCTTCCATCGGTGATCCCTAACCCCTGGTGGCGTGACCTCGGTCGCTGGCCCGTCAGCTACTTGCATGTCCGCCCCAACTCCTGTTCCACTTGAGCATTCACCCTAAACGAGGGAACAATGGATAGCAGTGTGATCGAAGGGGCGGCGTTTTTACTGTTTGTCTTGGGAGTGCTCCTGTACGTCGTCATTCTCTACAACGAACTGGTGCGGCTGCGCAATGACAACGACCGCGCGTGGGCCAACATTGACGTGCTGCTCAAGCAGCGGCACGACGAGATTCCAAACTTGGTTGAGACCGTGAAAGGCTACATGCAGCATGAGCAGCAGACGCTGCTCGCGGTAACGCAGGCGAGGGCCGCTTCGATGAATGCCGCCAGCATCGGGCAGAAAGCGCAAGCGGACTTAATGATGACGGGCGCGCTGCGCGGCCTGTTTGCCGTCGCGGAGAATTATCCTCAGCTTAAGGCCAACGAAAACTTTCTCAAGCTGCAAAACCGCATCAGCCAATTGGAAGACCACATCGCCGACCGCCGCGAGTTCTTCAACGACGATGTCAACACCTACAACACCCGCATCGGTCAGATTCCCGAGGTATTTGTGGCCAGCTTCATGAGCCTCAAACCGCGCTCCATGTTCCACGTCTCCGACGACGACCGCAAACTGGTTGAGGTCAAGTTCCAGAATCAAAGCGCCGCCGGCGCATAGGCGGAAATCCAAGCATGCTGATATGGGGGACACCGTCCCCGGCTGTCCGTAATCCCTGGGCCATGCGAGCCACAAATAATTTCATTGAATACTCACATCTGAGCCTCTTTCTGCAACTAACCTCATATACTTGATCTCACGATTCACGCGAGGGGCCTATGAAAATGAACAAATTGCTGAAGTCAGCTCTCAAAACCATGGTCTATTTGCTCGAACAAACCGAGAGCGTCGCCGAGGAAATGCGCGACCGTGTTGCCGACGGCGTTGACCACGCCAGCGGCCGGGTATCGGATCTCCGCGACCAAGCTCGAGACATGTATTCCGGCGAAGACCATACTCTCCGCAATGTTCTTACCTTCGCCGCCGGAGTAGGCGTCGGAATCGGTGCCGCGATCCTGCTTGCCCCCGCCAGCGGTGAGGAAATCCGAGGCCAGATCGGCGACAAAGTTCAAGGCATCGGTGACCGGGTTCGGGAGCGATTCTCGTCCGCATCAAGCAAAGCCTCCACCGGCACGGAAGGCATGTAATTTTTTTTCGCTGCACCTGCCACGAACGTCCCATATTCGACGAAGAGCTGTCTCTTTCGCCGTCGCCGGTAAAGTTGTGTTCCGGGAAACAACATGTGTTGACAAATCTGGGAAATCTTCAAACTCTGTTTTCTTTTTGCGACTGCGGAACAACTCACAAATGCATCTGCAACCGTGGAAGCCCGCAGAGTCGCGTAAACAGTCGAAGGTAGCTTTAGCCTCTGTGGTCGTCTTCCTCGCCCGCGAGCGATTATTTCCAGCTTCGTCATGGACCCAACAGCCCATAGATATCGAGCTCCGTCGCCGTCGGAACGAACACTCTTCCATTCGCGATCGTGGGCACGGTGAACTTCAGAGCCTGTCCCGCAGTATCACGGCCGCCCGCCGCTTGCGAACTGTTGTAAAGCTCATTGGCAACGTTAGTAGCATCGTAGGCGTGCAGCACCGACTGGCCGCTTGTAGTTGGAGCCGTCCCGACATAAGTCGAGTTATCGATGTCCCACACAATGCCATTGGTGGTGCCGTTCGCCGAGAGCGACGCGGTTGCGCCATGCATGCCGAAGACCGCAGAACTCACGGATGTAGCCTGTGCCGATAGCTGCTGACCCGCGGCGGCGCTAGCGTTCCAACTGATGGCCCGCAGCACGTCAGCGTTGCAGTGGTAATAGATGGTCCCGTTCCAATACACCGGAGTCGAGAAAATATTGTTGTACTGTTGGGTACCGGTTTGCACGATTTGCAGAACAGCGTTGGTAGAGTTAAAGCCGCCCATGTTCAATGGGTCGACGACAAATATGTTGCCGTCTTTCCCGCCTCCGATGAGTTCCTGAGGATATTGCGAGTCGCCCGGAACTACCACCGTTCCTCCACTTCCTAAATCGACATCGTGTTCGGATAAAGTGTAGTTATCGTCCGGAGTAAAAGAACTCTCTACCGCAAGGGTAGTTGGGTTCAGGTACAGGAACGAATCGTTATAACCAGTCTGCGCGAATGTTGGGGGCTTTGATATCCACGCGTCGTCGTAATCAGTGCCGCTCATCAGATACACATTCCCAGTCGCATCATCAATCGCGGGGGCCGCACCACCACCCCAAAGCCCTCCGCCGGCCGCACCCGATGTAACGTTGAACACTGCCTTTTGCGCAAGCGTACTTTTGTCGTAGGCCAACAGCCAGCCATGCGTACAACTCCCGAACGCCACGTAGATCCAGTTAGTAACTGGATTCAGAGCGAGACCCATGCGTTGATAGCATGATGGTTCAAGGCTTTCGGCAGAATCATTCGGATCGGTGGCAGTGATCGAGATATGCGGTATTCGTTCTGCGCCGGTTGTTACATCAAGTGCGTACAAATAGAACGGAGAGCCATTTGTGACGTGTGAGGTCTCGACTACAAGATACATCGTGTTAGTAGTCGCATCGATGACCGGCGTGGACAAGATGCCTACATTCGGCCACGGCCCTGCCGAATCGTATGCCGCGATCGGCGGTCCGAAATTGTCGTGCCAGAAGGTCGTCGGATTGGTAGTTGCGTCGGCGTCGAAGGCGTAGACGCTATTGTTCTGAGTTGCGACGTAGACGACGTTGTGCGTGCCCCCGTTGATGCTGAGCTGTGAAAGGTACAGTGGCTGCGCGTAAATCTGACCATCCACCGGATAGGAAAGCAGCTTACCGAATTGGCTTGCGTTGACGTTCGATGGGGTTAATGATAGCTCCTCCAAGTACGAGCCATCGCGAGCATCGTCGTTGTGATAAGTGAGCACCGCTGCCTGGCTGGCGTTGATTACGGTCAGTGAGGCCGAAACGCTCGCCGAGGTGTCAGCGTTACTGGTTGCCTTGATAGTGTGAGCTCCAATCGTGGAAGGTGCACTATACAGGCCGCTGTCGCTGATAGTACCGGTGGCAGCGCTCCCGCCCGCAACGCCATCTACCGACCAGGTAACCGTGGTTGGCGACAATCCCTGGATGGTCGCTGCAAATTGCTGGTTTCCCGACGGTGCAACGGTCACGGCTGCCGGCGAGACTGTAAAGGTAAATACGCTGACCGTAGCGTTCGCTGCCACAGAGGCGTTCAGGGCGGAGGCCGCGGTGATGATATGGCTGCCTGCCTGTGCCGGAGCTGCGTAAAGTCCGGTGGAGGAGATGGTGCCGACCGTAGCGCTTCCGCCGGTCATTTGATCGACCAGCCAAGTGATAGGGCTGTTGGCCGATCCCTGAAGGGTTGCCGTGAACTGCTCGGTAGATGACGGGGCCAGCATCCCCGTCGTCGGCGAAATCGCAATGGTAATAATTGCTATGCTGGCGCTTGCGCTTACCGAGGGGTTGGCAGCGCTTGTGGCTGTGATGGTGTGACTTCCCGGCTGCGCCGGTGCCGTATACAGGCCAGCTGCAGTAATCGTACCCGCAGTCGAATTTCCACCGCTGATCTGGTCCACCGACCAATTAACGCCAGGGTTAGAAGCTCCCGGAATTGTCGCTGTGAATTGCTCTGTGCCTGCTGGAGCCAAGACCGCTGATACTGGAGAGATAGAGATAGACACACTTTCGACTGTAAGCGTGGCGTTCGCCTTAGCCGAAGCGTCGGCAACGCTTGTCGCCGTGATCGTGTGGTTCCCTGGCTGCGCGGGCGCCGTATACATGCCTGATGCCGTAATTGTCCCTGAAGTAGAGTTCCCCCCGCTGACTTGGTCCACGGACCAGGTCACCGCCGAGTTAGAGAAGCCTTGAATGGCGGCGCTGAATTGCTGCGTCGCTCCCGGAGCAACCATGCTTGACGCGGGGGTTACAGAGACAAGTCCCACCGCGACCGTAGCTTTGGCGGTTGCGGATGTATCGGCGACACTGGCGGCCGTGATCGTGTGACTTCCTGTCTTGGATGGAGCCGTGTATAACCCTGCCGCATTGATCGTACCGGTTGCAGAGTTTCCACCGGTTAGGCCGTCAACAGACCACGTCACTGTCGTATTCGCGCTGTTGGTTACAGTAGCGGTAAATTGTGTTGTGGCTCCAACTATAAGATTCACCGAAGATTGGTTTAGTGACACGCTGACCGGATCCGACGGGCTCGAAGTGCCTGACGAACTGCCGGCATCACCACACGCAGCTAGCGTTAGGGCAACCGCCAGACCTAAACAGCAGCCAGAAATTATTTTTTGCAGTGCTTTAGACGCTGTGGCATTCATACGACATCCCCCAAGATCACGCATGGCCGGCAGTTTTGGACACGAACTCAGATAACACTCGAACCGCAGAGTAGATGGCGATGGACGCGAATTAGTTGCTGTATCCAGGCCTCAGAGGCGGACGATTGACCTGCGATTAATCGGGTATCGCGACGACAGGGAGATCGCTAGGGAAGAAGTACTTCAGGTCCTGACTGTAGTAACTCCTGCGTAGGGCTGTAAGTAGTAAGAAGGACTTTCACGCCAACAATCTGGCAGCGTCCTTTGCGTGATAGGTAAGGATAATGCTGGCACCAGCGCGGCGAATACTGAGAAGCGATTCCATCATAACGCGGTCGCGCTCGATCCAGCCATTGCGGGCGGCGGCCTCGATCATGGCGTATTCTCCGGAGACCTGATAGGCCGCGAGGGGAAGGTCGAAGCGGTCGCGCGCGGCAGCGATAACATCGAGATACGGCATCGCAGGTTTCACCATGATCATATCCGCGCCTTCCTCAATGTCGAGTTCAATTTCGCGCATAGCTTCGCGCACGTTAGCCCCATCCATCTGATAAGACCTGCGATCTCCGAATTGCGGCGCAGAGTCAGCGGCTTCACGGAAGGGACCGTAAAATCCGGAGGCAAATTTCGCGGCATACGAAAGAATAGGAGTGTTTGCGAAGCTGGCCTCGTCGAGGGCGCGGCGGATCGCCGCAACCCGGCCATCCATCATGTCGGACGGGGCAATGATATCGATCCCGGCTCGAGTGAGGGAAACCGCAGTCCGGGCCAGAAGGTCCAGACTGGCATCATTGTCGATTTCGAATTGCGGTGCCGAGGCGGCACGGGCTGCCAGAACGGCAGATGCTGCATCAATTGCCTTCTTCTTTTCTTCGGGCGACATCACTGTCATCACCCGCATCGCGGCGGCGCCCAGAGACTGCGGCGTCGGCGCTTTGCGCACAATCCCGCAGTGTCCGTGAGACATGTATTCACAGAGGCACACATCGCCAATCAGAACCACGTCGGGCACTTCGGTCTTCATCGCGCGCGCTGCCTGCTGCACGATGCCATCTTCCGCCCATGCACCAGTGGCCACGTCATCTTTTTTGTCAGGAAGCCCGAACAGAATCACCGAGGGCACGCCCAGGGAACGAACTTCCTGCGCCTCCTTCACCGCCTCATCCACCGACAAATTGAATACTCCCGGCATGGAATGCACTTCCTTGCGTATCCCCTCGCCGGGGCAAACAAACATCGGGTAAACAAAAGCGTCAGGCGTAAGACGGGTCTCTCGCACCATGTTGCGAAGCTGATCGGTGCGGCGCAGACGGCGAAGACGGGTTACCGGAAAGGCCATAGAAACCACCCTGGCGACAATTGAGCGCCTCTTAATCGTTGATTCTAACAGGACTTGCATCCCCCTGAAGCTTCCATCGGCGTCACTGACTCGGCTCTGAACCGCGAGGACCGGGTGACGAAAGTAACCTGCCGTACTCCGAAGCGATCTGGGAATCCTCATCCTTCTCCATAAAATGGAAGCGGATGAGTCTGCTCCAACGATATCGCTGGTTTGCGCTCGCCAGTGCCATTACGCTGGCGTTCGGCGCAACGTCTCTAATATTGCCGCGTGGTGCGGCGCTAACCACGATTTTTGATGTGGGATACCTTCTGCTGATCCTGGTGGTTGGTGCGACCATGCTGGCCAACGCATGGTCGGAACAGGGCGCCTACCGCCGCTTCTGGGCACTGATGGGAGCGGGGAGCGTTCTCTGGGCATCTCATCAGGCCGGATGGGTCTATTACGAGGTGCTGCGCCGCGCTGACGTGCCAGATCCGTGGTTCATGGATGTGTTTCTGTTCCTGCACCTGATCCCCATGATCGCGGCGGTGGGGCTGCGTCCGCATCGGACTGAAGGCGAGCAGAAATTCCGCGTCGGCACGCTCGACTTTCTCCTGTTGCTGGTTTGGTGGGTATTCCTGTACGCGTTCATTGTCTTCCCTTCGCAATACGTCTCAGCTAACTTTGCAGTGTACGACAGGAACTATTGCTCACTCTACCTAGCGGAGAGCGGTGTGCTTGTGTTGGTGCTGGCGATTGCCACCCGCGGGGCGCTTTCAGGATGGAAAATCGTGTACCTGAACTTGCTGGGGGCAAGTTTGTTGTACGCGGTGGTCTCGGGGGAAGAGAACCTGGCTCTCACCAATGGGGGCTATTACACCGGATGTCTGTACGACGTTCCGTTGATTGGTGCAGTAAGCTGGATGGCGGCGAGTGCGCTGACCGCGCGCCAGTGGCGGCCGGAAGCCGCAATCCCTCAGGGAGATGACAAGTGGGGCGCCATGGTATGGAGGCTTGCCACGCTGGCGATTCTCTCATTGCCGGTGCTAGGATTATGGACCTTTCTGTCGGATACATCGCCGGCACCGGCTCGCACATTCCGCCTGTTTGCTGTATTAGCAGCAATGCTCGTTCTGGGAGTATTCGTATTTGTGCGTCAGTATCTTCAGGATCAGGCGCTCATCCATCTTCTTGGCAATTCACGGCGCAGCTTCGAGAACGAGCAACGCCTGCAGAGCCATCTTGTGCAAAGAGAAAAACTGGCTTCGTTGGGAGAGCTGGTTGCGGGTGCCGCGCATGAGATCGATCATCCGCTCACCGCGATCATGGAATCTTCAGAGAAACTGTGGTCGAATCAGCGGCTGACCAGCGAGCAAGATGCGTTAGTACGCAAGATCGTGAGCCACTCCCAGCGAACCCGCGACTTGATCTCGAACCTTCTCAGTTTCGCGCAGCAAAGTTCCGGAGAGAAGGCGATGGTGGATTTGTGCATGCTTCTGCAGCGCAGCGTGCAGATGCGCGATTTGCAGCAGCACGATCATAAAATTCGTATCGAGATTGCGATCGACCCGAAGCTGCCCATGGTATGGGGCGACGGCCACCAGTTGTTTCAAGCCTTCGTCCAGATCGTCGAAAATGCCCTGGATGCGCTCGAGGAGTCCGGCGGTGGACTGCTTCGAGTCAGCGCTCAGCAAGAGCACGATGAAGTCATTGTCCTGTTTTCCGATAGCGGCCCAGGAATCAAAGAGCCACATCGCGTCTTCGATCCTTTCTATACCACGAAACCGATCGGCAAAGGGACAGGCTTGGGACTGAGTGCCGTCTATGGCGTGGTCCAGGATCATCGGGGGCAAATTAGCTGCCACAACAAACCAGAGGGGGGAGCAGTATTCTTACTGCGCCTGCCCGTGGCCGCTTCTGCTGATCCCCAGGCGCTGGCAGCAGCTCATTCATAGGGAGACAGACAGAGTACGCCCTGTTCCTCTGTGCCTCCTCTGGTAAACATTTTTCTTGCCGCCTTCGCGGAAGCATCCCTTCTTCACCGATCCCGCTATTCCTGTAACATAAATTGCGATGTCTCAACCGCTGTTCCACAATTCCGCGCGTGTTCTGGAGTTCGACGCCCTGCGCGAACTGCTGCGCGGATACGCCTCCTCGCCGCCGGGCCAGGCGAAGATCGCAGCCCTTGCGCCTTCGACCGATTCTTCCTGGATCGGCGAGCAACAAGAACTAACGGACGAGGTGCGCGCCTTCCGCCGCGTCGGAGGCCGCTTCGAGTTTTCCGGCCTGCTGGATGTTACAAAGTCAATTCAGCGATCCCGAATCGTTGGATCCGTCCTGGAAACGACGGAGATCCGCGACATTCTGTTGGGAGTAGATCGCGCCGCCGAATGGCGTGAGATCGCCCTTCACCCTCCCGCAAACATGAGATCGGAATGGCGGCGCATCCAGGCGCTTTCAGAAGGTATTCCCGACTTCACAGAATTTCTGCGTTCTTTCCAGAACAAGATTCAGCCCGACGGAACGCTCGAAGATCGGGCTTCGCCGGACCTGGCGCGCATTCGTCGCGAGATCGAAAGACAAAGGCGCGGGATTCAGGAATCGCTGCGCGGATACTTGCGTCGACTGGCAGAAGACGGTGCCGTGCAGGACGAACTGGTGACGATCCGCGGCGAGCGCTTTGTCATTCCGGTGAAGATCGAGCAGAAGCGGCGCGTGCAGGGCGTCGTGCACGGCGCAAGTTCCAGTGGACAAACCGTCTTCGTCGAGCCCCTCGAGACGATCGAGCAGAACAACGAACTGGTCCGGTTACTCGACGAAGAGCTCACCGAGATTCATCGCATCCTGCTGGAAATGACACGGCGCATCGGCGAGCAGGCAGTTGCCATCCTGGCCTCAGCCGAGATACTCGGCCAGCTAGAACTGCAGTTTGTTAAAGCCCGCTTTGCCGAAGACTACAACTGCGTGTCGGTGCAACTGAGCGCCAACGCTCGGAACCAGCCAGGTTTGAGTGAAGAGAGTTTAGGTGGGGTCAGCCGCCCTGGGTTGCCTGCCTTGAGCGAAGCTCGCCTGCTCCTGCACAACGCCCGCCATCCGCTGCTGGAGCACAACCTGAAGCTCAAAGGCGCTGCCGTAGTTCCGGTCACCATAGAACTCGAAGGCGCCCGCCGACAGCTAGTGATCACCGGCCCCAACACAGGCGGCAAAACAATCACGCTTAAGACAATGGGCCTGTTCGCATTGATGGCTCAGGCCGGAATTCCCGTCCCCGCCGATCGCGCGGAGATGCCCGTGTTCGACGCAGTGCTCGCCGATATCGGCGACTACCAATCGATCGAGCAGAATCTCTCGACCTTCTCCGCGCACGTCACCAATATCGATTTCATCTCCCGCACTGCGACGCCGCAGTCACTCGTGTTGCTGGACGAACTGGGTTCAGCTACCGATCCCGAAGAAGGCGCAGCGCTGGCCGTCGCGATTGCCGGACACTTCGCCCGCATCGGCTGCATGACGGTGATCTCGACCCATCACACCTCGCTGAAGGTTTACGGCGCGAATACTCCGGGTGTAATCAACGCCTCGGTCGGCTTCAACGAGATCACATTGCAGCCCACGTTCGAATTAAAGATGGGAGTGCCCGGAGCCTCCGCCGGAATCAACATCGCGCAGCGCCTGGGATTAAATCCAGCAATCATCGACGCCGCGCGGGCACGCTTGGGCACGCAAGCCCGCGATGTTGGCCAGTTCCTGGACAAACTCCACGCAGGCTTGCGCGAAGCGGAACACGAACGCCTCCGACTGAAAATACGCGAGGAGGAAGTCGACCGGGAAAAAGCTCGTCTCGCAACCGAGGGCAAGAAAGATCAACAAGCCAAAATCCGCGAAATGGAGAAAAAGCTGGAAAGCGTTCTGCGCGACTTCGAATATCACGCGCGCGAGGCCGTGAATGCCATCCAGGATCGCGCCGCCGGGCAGAAGGTTTCGAAAGATGCCGAGCGCCGCATCTCCAAGTTGCGCCGCGAATTTCGCGAGCAATTTGATTCCACCGTGGTAGCGCACGCCAGCGGCGCCGACCAGGACGATCCTTATGCGCAACCGCAGGTCGCAAAGCACATCGCCGAAGGCGACAGCGTCAAGCTTAAGTCAACCGGCCGCACGGCACGCATCTCGCGCAAGTTGGACGATAATCACTTCGAGGTACAAATGGGCGCGATGAAGATGAAGATCGCGCGCGACGATATTGCCGCCGTCTTGACTAGCGCCCCGAGAGGCGCCGATTCCCCGGTGCAGGCGGCGCGAGCCAGAGGAATTTCCGTATCGCTCGAAAACGAAAGCCAGAGCGCGCCGTCGGAAATCAATGTCATCGGCTACAACGTGGACGACGCGACCCGCGAAGTCCAGAAGTTCGTCGACCGCGCATTTTTAGCCGGCCTGCCGCGCGTGCGCATAGTCCACGGCAGCGGCATGGGCATCTTGCGCAAGGCATTGCGTCAAGCTCTGCAGCAGCATCCGCACGTAGAGTCAGTGGCCGAGCCTCCGCAGAGCGAGGGCGGCGGCGGCGCGACGGTGGTGGGGTTGCGGCTGTAGTTGTCCTGTCGCTGGGCGGACGAGGATTCGTCCCGGAGGAGGATTTTGCCTCGGCGCAGGGACGACGGATGTCTCGAAGCCCTGAGACTCTATTTTCTTTTGGATAAAAATCCCAACACTTTGCTGGCAAACTCGTCCGAGAATCCAAAGCGCGCCTTGGCCCTTGAATATAGGTCGACCGCCTTTTTATCCAGCCAGATCATCGCCGATTTTCCCCAGCCATCCTGCGGCCGCGCAAAATAATCGGTGGAATGCACGATCGCCTTCTTATGCTTCTCGATCGTGTAGTAATAGAGTGCGAGACTTTTGCGCGAGACGCCCTCGGGGCAAGTAAGAGGATCAGGAAATCCATGCAGCGACCGCTCATCGGTTGTGAAGATGAGTGCATGATTCAGCAGCGGCGGATACTTCGCCGCGCAACGCGCCATTTTTCCTCCCGAAGATCGCTCCCAAAGTTCGATCGCTCCGCCCCACTCCTCTTGCCACCCGGGATTCAGATACAGAATCAGATTCACCCGCCGATGCCAGTTGGTGTGGAAGTGATGCATAGAGAAATCAGTGTGCACATTCAGGTAACCGCGCGGTCCGGACTGATGCAGCCCACCACCTTCTAACATCGAATCCGCCATCAGATTCGGAATCCCTGTCAATTCCGAAATCCAGGCTACGAACTCCGGCGAGTTCAATTCGTCGGTAACCAGCCCTAGCGCGGGCGGAAAAAGTTGGCGCTTTGCCATGCCCAGTTTGTTTTCGTTGGCGTGCTTATACTGTGTCCACTCAGCCGTGGTGGCATCGGGGAACTCCGCGGCCATTTCGCGCGCAGCTTCCGGGTCAATAAAGTCCTTCAGCAAAATGTGAGGACAAGGTTTGTTCTCGCGGTATTGCTGAGCAAGACCAGGCAGCATCGATTCCCACTTGTCGTAGGGGAACAGCCGGATGGGGGACTGGACGGCTCGCGCAGTTGACATTAAGCAGGAATCTCCTATCGTTCGATTAAGTTCAATTGTAATCTGGAACGGTGCGAGTCCGCACGCTGGTTGCATCATGACTGCTCCGCTGCCGCATCTCTTGGCTTCCGCAGTCTCGATGCTGGGAGCCTGAAACCGGAAGCCGGTCTTCGCTTTTAAGGAAGCCGGCACACTTTCACGGCGGCGTTTTGGTAGAGGCAGTCGAGTCCTGCAATCCCGAGTCCTACAACACCAGGTTGGTGCACGACCACCCAGCTCACGCCATACTTGCTTTTCAATTGCGAGAAGTCTTTCGCAGTCAAGCTCTCCCATGGAGTTTGCGCCTGCACCTGCGCCCACCACTCCTCCGCCAGAGGCGGAAACATGCTTACCACGCCGTTGTCTTTGCCATCGTCGGCCAGCCGGCTTCTTTCTGCCAGGCATCGAAATCCTGTCTGATCCTCGCCGGGAATCCGCATGTAATCCGGATCGAGAGCGAATAGTGCGTCGACTGGAGTGTTCTGCCGGATCCAGACGAACGCCTGCTCCCAGGGATTTTTCGGTGCAGCACCCGGCCATTCCACGTGCTGGCTCGCGGGAAACAGCGACCGCTGCGCCAGGAACATTCCCGTACACAAGGGAACAAAAAGCAATAGCCATCGCCAAACGCGATCGCGCAGCAGGAATTCGCCGATAAATCCGCCCATCATGACGAACATTACGATGTAGAGCAGATGAAGGCTGCGGAGCGGCTGCAGCCGGGCAAGGGCTTCAAATCGTGCGGGAAGGTCGACCACCACCGCCGCGAGCAGATAGATCACGCCGTAAACAATGAAAGCACGGCTTACACGCTCGACCATTGACCATTGACGACTTCGCGCCGCTTTTCCGAACCACCAGAACAAGACCAGCGGCGCGACGATTCCCAGCAACTCATACCATTGCCAGCTCTGAATGTAGTGGAAGCCGTGCCGCTTCGCGGCTTCATGGTAAGCCGCCGAAGTTGCGGGAGCCATCGGCATCCCCAGCGACAGGAAATTCGCCGCCACGGTGCTCTTCCACCGATTGTCGAACCAGCGATTGTCGAATTTGTCCATCACCAGCAGCAACACGCAAAAAGAAAATGGGAACACCCACATCAGCGGATGCATGCAGGCCGCAAACACCAGCCACAAAAACGCAAGCAGGTATTTCTTCTCCAAAGTGCGAGTCACCATGAAGATGACGGCGAACGCCGCCAGATTCCGCGGGTTCAAATATTGGTCCATGATGTAGAGCGCCGTTCCTGCGACCGGAATCGTCAACAGCGCGGCGACCAGGCAGACTCCGCCCCAGCGCGCCTTGTTCGTATCCGGCTGGTTCGCATCTGGAAAGAGCATCCCGCTCAGCTCCCAACATGCAAGCAGCAGCAGAAAAATAGACGCCACGTGCCACAGGAACAGGCCAACCTCCATCGGCAAATGAGTCACGCGCAGCGAGAATGCGACCACGTTGGGGAAAAATGTCAGGCTGGCATGCGATAAGAAAAATTCGCGCCCGATAGGGAAGAGTTGCGGGTGCAGACGCGCTTCCACTCCGGGCAAATAGATTTCGGCATCTTCGGCGAACGGATGGTATCCGTGAACCAGCAGTGCTCCTGCCGTCAGCAGCAGCAGCGTGCCCATTGTTTTGTATTTGTCACTTCTCGTTTTCTTCACGATTCACTTTGCCATAACAATAACTGTGAGTCTTCTGTCTTGCACGTTTCATCTTCTCTACGTAGCATCTAAATACAAATGGCCGCCGCACTTGTTCCCGAACGCCTTCGGCCTAACATGGCCGTTGGCGAAATCATCGCTTTCGCCTACGACACTTTTTGCAGCAACAAAGTGCGCTTCATCTTGACTGCACTGGGTATGGTGATCGGCACCGCGTCGCTTATCCTCGTGGTCACCATTGGGATGACCGGCAAGCAATATGTTCTCAATCAGATTCAGGCCATCGGCACTAACGAAATCTGGGCCGAGTACCTTGGCGGCGCGCCCCACATCAGCAATTCCAATCCCGACCCGCTCACCATCGAGGACCTCAACGCCGTCCGACAAGACGTGCCGGGTATCGTCGCTTCGTCGCCCGTCACCCAGCTCTCCGATCGCGTTCCCGTCGGCAACGGCAAAGAAAAGGACGTCACCATTCTTGGCGTCAGTCCTGAGTACGCACAGGTGCGCAACCTGGTCGTTCCCTCGGGAAGGTTTTTCGATCAGGAGGATTCCCAGGCCCACAACAAGGTTGGCGTGATTACGGAAAAAATGGCGCTGGAAGTTTATGGCTCAACCCAAGGCGCTGTGGGTAAAGTCATCAAACTGACAGGTCTGCCCTTCACTATCATCGGAACCTTCAAGGAGCGCGTCGAGACCTTCGGCCAATCCGAGATCGTCGATAATACACTGCTCATTCCGTACTCGGTGAGCCGGTATTTCATGGAGGTTCCCAACGTCAAACTGTTGTACTTCTCGATGGAAGATCCATCGATGGTAATCCCGGCTACCGCGCAGATTAAGCGAGTCTTGCAGTCGCGGCACCGCTCAGAGTCCGTTTACGATGTAGCCAACCTCACCGCGCTGCTCTCGATGGCGGATCGGATTGCCACCGGCCTCACGTGGGTGCTTCTGCTGATCTCGATGGTCACTCTGGTGGTGAGCGGTATCGGCATCATGAATATTATGCTGGCGACGGTGACCTCCCGCATCCGCGAGATCGGCATTCGCAAGGCCGTAGGCGCCACGAACCGCGAAATCCGTTTTCAGTTTCTCGCCGAGGCCATTCTCATTTCGCTTATCGGAGGCTTCGCCGGCATCGTTATCGGCTATGCCATCCCTTACTCGGTTCGCTTCCTCACGGAATACCGCGTTCCGATTACCGGGCTGTCGGGAATCATCGCCATCATCGTCTCTTCAGTCGTCGGAGTAATTTTCGGTACCGTGCCAGCGGCGCGGGCGGCGCAGCTCGATCCCGTGGAAAGCCTGCACCACGAGTAGCACGAATGACTAAAGGGCGCCCGTGAGATCCTCGGAGATCACTCTGACTATTCTTGGCGTCCTAGCTGCCTGCGCCCTGCCGCAACGAACTTCCTCGCAGACCCCCGCGCCCATTAAACGCATCGTCATTGCCGCGAATACGGCACTCGATGGCAAAGGCCACTTGCTACACGACACCCGCATCGTGATCGATGGGCTCGAAGATTGTGGCCATTCAGCCGAGCGACGACCTAAAGACCGGCCCGGTGGACTACGACTCTGCGTGGCCTAACAGTCTTGCCGGGCTGGATCGACGCGCATGTACACATCACTTGGAGCTTCGGCCCGGACGGTAAAAATGCGGGCCAGGGAGGGACATCGCCTGAGGCAGCCTATGCCGCAGCCTCGAATGCCTGGCTGACATTGATGGCGGGATTTACCACCGTCCAAAGCGTGGGCTCGTCCGCCGACGTTCCCTTGCGTGACGCCATCGCGAAAGGCATGCTTCCGGGCCCGCGGATCCTGACGGCCGTCGAGCCTCTCATGGGTCGAGGCGAGCAGACCGGGACGCCGGACGAAATCCGGGCCTTCGTGCGGAAACAGAAGCAAGCGGGTGCCGACCTGATAAAAATCTACGCTTCAGGGGGTATGACCAAGGGCGCGATGACG
The DNA here is from genome assembly GCA_963717205.1 of uncultured Acidobacteriota bacterium. Taxonomy (GTDB): domain Bacteria; phylum Acidobacteriota; class Terriglobia; order Terriglobales; family Acidobacteriaceae; genus Sulfotelmatobacter. Next base: position 203,869 of record CAVQVP010000010.1, read on the forward strand.
ATGTCCCAGGAGCAACTTAACGCTGCCTGCGACGAAGCCAGGAAACAGGGTCTGCGTTCGCTCGTTCATGCTTACAGGGATGCCGTCCGCGCAGCTGCCATCGCCGGCTGCACGGAAGTTGAGCACGGGCTGGGGGCCTCAGACGACGATCTGAAATTCATGGCCGAACGCGGAACTTACGTCGATCCCCAGGCCGGGTTGCTGCTGGAAACCTATCTGCAGAACAAGGACCGGTATCTCGCCCCGCCCTACTACACGGACGAGGGCTTCGCGGCCATGCGGGGGCTGATCTCGACGCACCAGGAATTCCTGAAACGAGCGCTGCGAATCCCTGGGCTGAAGATCGTTTACGGCACAGACGCCGTGGCAGGCGCCCACGGCCGCAACGCCGAAGACTTTATCAACCGCGTCCGGGACTGCGGGGTCGACCCCATGGCGGCGATGGTCTCCGCCAACTCACTGGGAGCGGAGGCGCTTGGTATGGCCGATGAGATCGGCTCGCTTGCCCCCGGCCTTGAGGCCGACATCATCGCGGTCGATGGGGACCCGTTGAAGGACATTACCGCCGTCCGGCGTGTCGTATTTGTGATGAAGGGCGGCATTGTTTACAAGAACGCCGCGCCCGTTGCGACTTCGACGAATGTCGAGGGCAGATCAGGCCTATAATCCAGTAGATTTTTCTGAGGCCTGCGGCTCGACCCCAGTAGGGTCCTGAGCATCCCCGGCGAGCTCCCTCAATGAAGAAATCCACAGAGATGCCTCTTGCAACGAAAAAGTTGCATTTTCTAGTCACTCCGAAGTAATATGGATTACGGAGCTGTTAGTAAGCTTTCCCAGTGTTCCAGACCCAGTACCGCTCGTTCCTAACTTCCAAAGTTGCAGTTCAGCTTGTGCAAAAACATAACGAGGCCGCCCGTTAGCCTCCGTCCCGGTTCGGAGAGTTGAATATGGCGTGGTACGCGTACTGCATCACCGAGCATCAGACCCTTCCCAACGGCACCCGTTCCCGACGCCCTTTCGTAATTGAGAATGTTCAAGGCGTGAACGGAGCCCCTGTCCTCAGCTATCCCAGCGGCGAGTTTGCTGTGATAGTGAGCGAATACGACCAAAACGCTGGACCACTTGAGCAGAAAGCAGCAATCGAGCACGCCCGCGTGGTAAGCGGCTGCTTCCGCAATTCCACCGTACTTCCATTCCGTTTCGGAACCATCTTCGAGAGCGACGACGCCCTCCGCCAAGCCGTCCGGGTAAACCGGCGTGCCTTCGGCGTGAGCGTAGCCAGGCTCCGCGGCAAGTCCGAGATGCACATCAAGCTGACCGTCACCGACGGCTCACTCCGCGAGGCTATGATCGACGTTGTTCTTCCCGACACCGTCGGCGGCGACTATCTCTCGAAGCTGCGCGTCAAAGCCTCCCGTGAACGCGAGCGCCAAACCAAGGCCCGCGCCCTCTCGGTGCAGGTTCACAAGCTGTTTAACCCGCTGGAAGAAGAGGTGAGCTGCAAGAAGGTGGCCCCGCAAGGAATGCTCATCGACATCGCCCATCTCATCGATTCCAAATCGGTCGAGAAATACCAGAACCGCTACAGCACCGCTGCCAAGCAGTTGAAGAACTGTGAAGTGGCGATCAGCGGACCCTGGCCTCCGTACCACTTCCTTCCCGGGAAGCTGCGTACCGTGGCCGGAAACAGCTAGTCGCATCCTGAACTTAGTATCTTCGAGCCGCCGATTTTAAATCCAGTCGGCGGCTCGAATTGTTCCGCGAAGCATCCCCGTGCAACCAATGTGCAGTCTTGTGCACTTACAGCATGTGGTATCGGGGACTGATCTTGCCTTGAATCATCTCCGGCATCCTCTAAATCCAACGATATAAAGCGCTTACACATTATGTTAGCCACGAACAGAGCGGTGCGCGATTTGGTTCGGCAAGTGCTTTCTTTCAATGTACTAAAGAGGCCGCAACCCAAAGCAATGACCTTCACTCGCTTCTCTCGTCACCATTTCCCGAAGTGCCGTACCGGCTGGCGGAACGGATACTTCCATCGCCTTTCCTGACACGCCTACCAAACTTTGACCTCTTGGAAATGTGGCCCCAGAAATGGGGCCCCTTTTTTGGCCGGTCGAGCACAGAGCGTTCTTGGGGGCGAGCTATTCATGTCTCAGGCTACCACGCACCCTAGCGAGAAACATCAGGTCGGCACGGTAGGCCGTCCCTTTTCTGCGCAGCCTTGGTCAGATACACTTGCCTGCATCTATGGACCTTTACTTCCGCTGTCCTATTGGACTCTCTGCCCTGTGCTTCATCTCAATCTCATCTGTTTTTGCAAGCTCCCAAACTCCGGCGCAAGCTCCGCCGTCTCCAGTCGCCCGGATGTTCGCCTCGCAGCAGCTCGCCGCGACTGACCAGCAAAACTTCCCTCCGCTTCTGCTCCAGCAGCTTTCTGCCATCAAGGCCGCCGCGCTCAATGACGACTACGCCTATCGCGAGCTCTCCCACCTCTGCGAGAACATCGGACCTCGTCCGACCGGCTCGGCCCAGGCGCGCGCAGCCGCCGAATACGTCGCCGAAGAACTCCGCAAGCTCGGCCTCGAAGTACGCCTTCAGCCGGTGACCGTCCCGCACTGGGTTCGCGGAGCCGAAACTGCCGCCTTGGTTGAGTATCCCGGCATGGTCCCAGGCACTACCCAAAAGATCGTATTGACCGCCCTCGGCGGAAGCTCATCTACAGCTCCCGATGGCCTTACCGCCGAGGTGGTGACGGTCAACAACTTCGAGGAACTTACTGCTCTCGGCCACGACAAGGTAGCCGGCAAAATCATCCTCTTCAATGAAGTTTTCGACAAACAGAAAGCTGCTGCAGGACTGGCCTTCGCCGCCTACGGCGAGGCCGTCCGCTATCGCGCAGCCGGACCGAAGGCCGCCGCCGACCTTGGCGCGGTCGCGGCACTGGTCCGCTCCGTCGGCAACGCCGACTATCGCCTCCCGCACACCGGATTCAGTACTCCCGCCGGAATCCCAGCCGCCGCCGTCACGGCCGAAGACGCCGACCTGATCGTCTACCTCGCCTCCCAGGGCAAGGTCCGCATGCATCTCACACTGACTCCGCAGAAGCTTCCGGACGAAACTAGTTATAACGTTATCGCCGATCTCAAAGGTTCGGAACATCCGGAGCAAATCGTCGTCGTCTCCGGGCACCTCGATTCCTGGGATCTCGGCACCGGCGCCATCGACGACGGGGCCGGGGTCGTCATCGCCATGGAGACCGCCGAGCTTCTCCAGCGCCTACATTTGCGCCCTGTTCGCACCCTGCGCGTCATCGCCTGGATGGACGAAGAAACCGGTGGCTCCGGCAGCAAAGCCTATACCACCGAATATTCAGCCTACTTCTCTCACCACGTCGCAGCCATTGAGAGCGATGCTGGCGCCGCCCACCCCCTTGGATTCGACGTCAAGGTCAACCAAGCGGCCATCGACTCTTTGCATCCAGTTCAATCGGTTCTCCAGAGCGTTGGCGCGACGGTCCTCCAGTCCACTACCTACTCTCCCGGGGCCGACATTTCGGCGATGTCCGATGACGGCGTGCCCGCATTCGGCGTCATGCAGGACGGCCGCACGTATTTCAACTATCACCACTCCGCCGCCGACACTCTTGACAAGGTCGTCCCCAGCGAACTTCGCGAGAATGCCGCCGCCATGGCCGTAATGGCCTACGCTCTCGCCAACATGAAAAACCCGTTACCAAGATAGGGAGATGTTAGGAGTTCGTGTGCGGACAGCCGCCCCTTCGACAGGCTCAGGGCAGGCTCTCGGCTCCCTGAAACGAAACTTCGAAGGGTATGAGGACGCAGAAGCCCCCAAGTGGACATTTCCCTTGCTGCGAATACTTGTGACAGGAACGAAACCGGAGTAGAGTTACACACTTTCCACGCCTCAGCGCCAGGAGATCAGCGCCAGGAGAATTGATGTTCACACCATCGAGTTTGAGCATTGCGTTACTAATGATGATTACCAGTGCCGTCTGTTGGGGATCCTGGGCCAACACCTACAAAGGCGTCAAAGGCTATCGTTTCGAGCTTTTCTACTGGGATTATGCCGTTGGCATTTTTTTGATCTCCCTTGTACTTGCCTTCACCATGGGAAGCGTGGGGAATGATCCTTCTAGCTTTCTGAATAACGTCCACGCGGCGGACACTTCTAATATCGTGAATGCGCTTATCGGAGGGGCGCTGTTCAACCTCGCAAATCTTCTGCTCGTAGCCGCGATCGACATGGCTGGACTCGCCGTCGCGTTTCCCATTTCGATTGGAATCGCACTGGTGGTCGGAACGGTTTTGAGCTATGTTCTGCAGCCGAAAGGCAATGCCATTTACCTTGCCATCGGTGTGGCGTGCGCCTTCGCCGCAGTGATTCTCGACGGCAAGGCCTATGGAAGCCTCGCAGCGGCAGGCCGCTCCGTCTCAAGAAAGAGTGTGATCACATGTGTGGTGTCAGGAATTCTAATGGGCCTCTGGGCACCCTTCATGACACATGCCATGACGCGAGGCAATTCGCTGGGACCCTATAGCGCTGCCGTGTTCTTAACACTGGGCGCACTACTTTCCTGTTTCGTCTGGAATATTTACTTCATGAAGCATCCGCTCGCTGGCGAGCCGGTAAGCTTCAGCGGATTTTTCAGCGGGCCTGCTTCAGGACATCTGCTGGGACTTTTCGGCGGCTGCATCTGGGGCATCGGCACGGTCTTCAATCTAGTCGCAGCCAGTTTCACGGGGGTTGCGATCTCATATGCCATCGGCCAATCCGCTCCAATGGTCGCGGCACTCTGGGGAATTCTAGCGTGGAAAGAATTTGCAAACTCAGGACCGCGCGCGAAAACCTACCTTACCCTGATGTTCATCTTCTATGGTCTGGCAATTTTTCTGGTGGCCCGCGCGAATGACTAGAAGCCGTTGTTACTTTCCTCTGATTCGGCTAACAAACAGCTGCAAGAAGCGGTCAGCATCGGAAGCCAGGCAGACTTTCGCATTGGGCTTCAGTTCGATCACTCCCTCAATTTCATAGTGATCCCCATGCAGAACGTTGTTCTCATCCGATCCCATGCGGTTTGCCACAGTCTCTCCGCGAGTGAACTCACCTTTCGTTTCCACGTCGACGTGCATTTCCTTGAGCGTTCCTAGCGTCGGATCGAGTGCGATTCCGACCGCCAACGGATCGTACATCGCCGCCCCGCTGTAACCGCTCTTCTCACTGCGGGTCAAATAAAAGTCGGCGATCTTCGCGATAAAATCGCTCTGTGGTCCGTGAGACGACTGAAGTTCCGCCAGATATTTTCGCGTAATCAGTGTTCGCTCACCCACGTCAGAGCCAACCATCGTCACCATCCAACCAGCATTGAATACAATCTGTGCCGCCTCCGGATCGTTGTAGATGTTCGCTTCCGCCGCCCCATTCACATTGCCGCCACTAATCGAACCGCCCATGATGACGATGTTCTTGACCAGGCCGGCAATCGATGGATCTTTGGAAACTGCTAGCGCAATGTTAGTCAAAGGCCCGACCGGAATCAGCGTGATCTCATGCGGGTATTTGTGGACCATTTCGATGATTAAGTCTGGACCGAACCTGGGGTCGCCCTTGCACTTCGACGGCGGCAATTCGACATTGGCCAATCCATTCTTGCCGTGCCAGAACTGTGCCGTGATTAGTTTCTGATTCAGCGGATGCTGCGCTCCGCCCGCGACCGTAACGTCGCAGCGCCCCGCGAGCGACACGATCTTTAACGCATTCTCCAATCCCTGCCACGCCTCCACATTGCCCGGCACCACAGTGAGCGCCTCCACTTTGAACTCCGGGGAATTCAACGCGAGGATGATCGCCATCGCATCGTCGGTGCCAGGATCGGTGTCGATGATCACTCGCCTCGGAGAATTCTGAGCAGACACGTTCATCGAACACGCGAAACCCGAAACCAAGAGCACCCTCAACATGAACCTCGGAATTTTCATAAGCATCCTCTTTGCGCCGCAACAGTTTCTGTCGGCATAGTGTTCATCGCTTTTATTTGATTGGGAGTAGCACGAAAAACATCGCTTATAGCAGCATGCCCGCGATTGAGGCTGACATTAAGTTTGCCATTGTTCCTGCCAGCATCGCACGGATGCCAAGTTGAGCCAGTTCGCTTTTCTTGTTCGGCGCAAGCGCGCCGATGCCGCCAATCTGGATTCCAATCGAGCTGAGATTTGCAAAGCCGCAAAGTGCAAAAGTCGCAATCGTGAATGAGCGTGGATCGAGCGAAGCCTTCATCGGTCCAAGAATAGAGAACGCCACCAGCTCGTTCAGCACCATACGTGTCCCAAGCAACGTTCCAACGAGGCCGCAGTCGTGCCAAGGAACGCCAATCACCCACGCAACCGGTGCGAAAAGAACGCCAAAAATCTTCTCCAGACTTTCTGGAAACCAGGCCAGCCAGTGGTGAATTCCACCCAGAATACCGTCAGCCAGCGCGATCAGAGCCAGAAAAGCAATCAGCATGGCAGCGATGTTCAAAGCCATGTGCAGGCCATCTGTCGTTCCCCGTGCGATTGCGCCAAGCAGATTTTCTTTTTTCTCGGCTTCCTCCTCCTCTGCGCTCATGATGACGCGACCCGCCGTCTTCGGCTCCTCCGTCTCCGGCACCAGCATCTTCGCCATCAATAGTGTGCCCGGCGCCGTCATGATTACCGCGCTCAGCAGGTGCTTGGGTTCGATGCCGAACGCGATGTAGGCTGCCATGATTCCGCCGGAGACATGGGCCATTCCGCTCGTCATCACCGTCATCAGTTCTGAATGCGTCAGCTCGGGCAGAAACGGCCGGATGGTCACTGGCGCTTCGGTTTGTCCCATGAAAATGCTGGCCGCGATGTTCAATGATTCCGCACCGCTGGCTCCCATGACTCGTGTCATCACCCATGCAAAAAAGCGAATAATGATCTGCATCACTCCTAAGTAGTAGAGCACCGCGAAAAACGCGCAGATAAAAATAATGGTGGGCAATACCTGGAAAGCGAAATAGAAGCCGAAATGAGAGTTTTGCTTCCCGAGATCGCCAAAAACAAATTGCGATCCCACATAAGAGTAACTAAGCAAACGGCCGACCATGTCGCCAGCTTTCTGGAAAATTCTCCGCCCGGCGTCGATTCTCAACACGCACACGGCGAAGGCAAACTGTAAACCTAGGCCCCACGCCACGGTCTTCCCTCGAATTGCGCGGCGATTCGTGGAGAATGCATAGGCCAACGCCAGCATAGTGAACAGGCCGAGGATTCCAGTGAAGCGTGCCATTCAGTTTTTTTCTCCAGACTTCCCGATCACACGATGGATCAACGGCCTTTTTCCATGCGGCAGCGATTCCGTAATCTGATAACTCTGCTGGAGCAGTTGGCGGGAGCCCGCAGCGCGCTCTTCTGAATTGTAGTAAATCGTCGCCAGCGGCTCGCCAGCCGAAACACTATCTCCGACTTTTTTGTGAAGCGCAATTCCTACCGTTGGGTCAACCGAATCTTCTTTACGCTCGCGCCCACCGCCGAGAACCACACACGCAGTGCCAACCTGTTCGCATTGTAAAGACGCAAGATATCCGCTCCTCGGGCTAGACAAGGTCATCGTGTGTCCGGCTTGAGGCAATTTGTTAGGGTTGTCGATTGTTCGCGGGTCTCCACCTTGCAGCTCCACCATCTGACGAAACTTTTCGAACGCTTTTCCGGAAGCGATCAGTCTCTCGCTTTGCTTCTTTCCTTCAGCGACAGTGTTTGAAACTCCGCCCAGATGCAGCATCCAACCTGCAAGTTCGAGGCACAGTAGCCGCAAATCCGCCGGCCCCTCGCCACGCAGAATTTCTATTACTTCCACAACCTCAAGTGAATTCCCTATCATGTTTCCCAAGGGCTGATCCATATCGGTGATGAGCGCCACGACCGTCTTGCCCATGCGTTCACCGGTTTCAACCATCAACTCGGCGAGAAAAACAGCATCCTCTTCGTTTTTCATGAACGCGCCCGAGCCGGTCTTAACGTCAAGCACGAGCGCGTCGATGCCCTCCGCTAGTTTCTTGCTCATGATCGAGGCGCAGATGAGATAAGGACTCTCCACTGTGCCAGTAACATCGCGCAGAGCGTAAAGCTTGCGGTCCGCGGGAGCGATTTCAGCAGTCTGCCCGATCATGGCGCAACCGCAGGTTTCGAGCACGCGCCGAAATTGTTTGACCGAAAGGTTCACATTGAAGCCAGGGATAGCTTCAAGCTTGTCGAGCGTCCCTCCCGTGTGTCCAAGGCCCCTTCCGCTGATCATAGGAACCGCAACGCCTGCGGCGGCTGCAAGCGGCGCGAGCACAAGCGAAGTCTTATCGCCGACCCCGCCAGTCGAATGCTTGTCGACCTTCTTTGCGCGAAGCGAAGAAAGATCGAGCACCTCGCCCGATCGCAACATAGCATCCGTCAGCGCAGCGGTTTCGCCTCGTGTCATGCCTCGCAAGACTACCGCCATCAGCCACGCCGAAACCTGATAATCAGGAATCTCATCGCGCGTGTACGCGTTCACGAGAGATTCAATTTCGTTTCGAGACAGCTCTCCGGCGTCGCGTTTTTTGCGAATCACGTCGATAGCGCGGAATGTTTGCGCGGAAGCCGGAGTTGGATTCACTGGAGACGGAATCCTTCCGGAAGCAGTTCGGTAATGTGAGCCTGTTTCGGCCCCCGCTTTCCTTGGAAGAAAATGGTGGCGTCAGGACCGAACTCGTAAATCACCTGACGGCAGGCGCCGCACGGCGAGCACGGTACCCCTTGGTCATTGACCACCAACACTGCACGGATCTCGATCTTCGACCCAAGCTCCGCTACCGCTGAAAAAATTGCTGTGCGTTCGGCACAGTTCGTCATTCCGTAGGAGGCGTTCTCCACGTTGCACCCTGACAAAATCTTGCCATTCGCCAAAAGGACGGCCGCGCCTACGCGAAACTTGGAGTAGGGCGCATGCGCGTTCTTCATGACCTTCATTGCGGCTCGCAGCATTTTTTTCTGCACGTCAGCGGGCAGAACTCTCTTGGGCATGCGAAAGAATCTCTTGGTGACTCGATGAAATCGACGGCAATTGTAAACCCTGGCTCAACGATCCACAGCTTTTTCTTGGGAGCGCCACTACCGGGCGCAACGCGAACTCGCGCCGCAGGATTTCCTGCCGTACAATTACAAGGCGAGGAAGCGGACGCGGCTTGGTTCGAATGCCGCCAGTTTGAGGCCATCCAGTGCCAGTCAACAAAAATTCCGGAGCATCCCGCGAAACGGCTCGCGAGACCACCAATCGCGCTGGACGCCGCCAGCCCAACGAAGAAACTATGCTTGCGTTTCTTGGCGATCGCCCGCTTCTGCCAAACACTGGAATTCCCCTCGACCTGAACTGGGTTCAAGACCCGCGGGTGAACACCAGCGCAGTCGAACGCCGCGCCCAGTCGCAGGTTGCGCGCAGAACCGTCAAGAAGGAATGGCAAGCAGCGTGGCTTCTGCGGGCGATCACCTGCATGGATTTGACCACGCTTTCCGGCGACGACACGGATGAGCGCGTGCGCCGCTTGTGTGCAAAAGCACGGTATCCGTTGCAGCAAGAGCTCGCGCACCAGTTGGGCGTCGAAGAACTCGAAGTGAAGGTGGCCGCAGTGTGCGTCTACCATGTGTTTGTTGAAACAGCCCTGCACGCTTTGGAAGGAAGCGGCGTGCGCGTCGCCGCAGTCTCCACCGGATTCCCCGCCGGACTCTCGCCCCTGACGGAGCGAGTTGCAGAAATTCGGCGTTCGGTGGAAGCAGGTGCCCATGAGATTGACGTCGTCATCACTCGAGCCCACATATTCGGCGGACGCTGGCAGGCGCTCTACGACGAGGTTGCCGCCTTCAAACAAGCCTGTGGTTCGGCGCACATGAAAGTTATTCTTGCTTCCGGTGATCTGGTGACTTTGCGCAACGTTGCCCGCGCCAGTATGGTCGCGATGATGGCCGGCGCCGATTTCATCAAGACCTCTACCGGCAAAGAAGCGGTCAACGCCACGTTGCCCGTTGGTCTGGTGATGACTCGCGCTATCCGCGAATATGCCGAGCAAACGGGGATGGCAGTGGGCTTCAAGGCCGCCGGCGGAATTCGCACGGCAAAGCAATCGACCGATTGGCTCACTATGATGAAGGAAGAGCTGGGGCAGTCCTGGATGCGCGCGGAGCTTTTTCGTTTTGGAGCAAGTGGATTGCTGGGCGATATCGAACGGCAACTTGAGCACCATGCGACGGGCCGATATTCAGCGGAGTATCGGCATCCGATCGCCTAATTGCGGTTCCTAAAAAGAGGGCTAGAGAATCGAGCCGAGATGAGCATTGCCGAGAAATTTGTGACGATGGAGTACGGTCCCGCTCCAGAAGATCCGAAGGAAGCACAAGCCTGGCTGGAACGCCACGGCCGTCGCTTCGGACACTTCATCAACGGCGCGTGGCAAGCTCCCGTCAACGGAAAATATTTCGATACTCTTGATCCTTCGAACGGAGAAAAGCTGGCCTCCATTGCTCAAGGTTCGGGCGCAGATATCGATGCCGCCGTTCGTGCGGCACGCTCGGCGTTTCCCAAATGGTGTGCCCTCACTCCGCATATCCGCGCGCGCTACCTTTACGCACTGGCCCGACTGGTGCAAAAACACTCTCGCCTTCTCGCCGTTCTTGAAACAATGGACAACGGCAAACCAATCCGCGAGAGCCGAGACATCGACATTCCATTAGTGGCACGGCACTTTTACCATCACGCGGGCTGGGCGCAACTCCTGGAGCAGGAGTTTGCCGAGTACGAGCCTTGCGGCGTGGTGGGACAGATTATTCCCTGGAATTTTCCGCTGCTCATGGCCGCATGGAAGATTGCCCCGGCACTGGCTACCGGAAACACTGTGGTATTGAAGCCTGCTGAATTTACTCCGCTGACCGCGCTCGCCTTCGCGGGACTTTGTCAGGAAGCTGGATTGCCCGCCGGAGTGGTCAACATCGTGACTGGCGACGGTTCAACCGGCGAGGCCCTGGTGAAACATCCCGACGTGGACAAAATCGCGTTCACCGGTTCGACCGAAGTTGGACGTGCTATTCGCACTGCGACGGCAACAACTCACAAACGTTTATCACTGGAGTTGGGAGGCAAGTCTCCGTTCGTTATCTTCGACGATGCTGACCTCGACAGCGCGGTCGAGGGACTGGTGGACGGAATCTGGTTCAATCAGGGTCAAGTGTGCTGCGCGGGTTCGCGTTTGCTAATGCAGGAAAGCATCGCCGAGACGTTAATTGGGAAAATCAGAGAGCGCATGAGCACTCTGCGCGTTGGCCTTCCCCTGGATAAGGCAATCGATATTGGAGCGATCGTAGCGCGTGTGCAACTGGAGCGCATTCAGCGCATGGTTGGTCAAGGCATCGCTGAGGGCGCAACCTGCTGGCAGCCGCAAGTCGCGTTGCCCACGCGTGGCTTTTACTATCCTCCAACGTTGTTGAGCAATGTGCATCCGACATCCATCGTGGCGCAGCAGGAAATCTTCGGACCCGTTCTGGCTGCGATGACGTTTCGTACTCCGCGAGAAGCGGTTGAATTGGCTAACAATACCGTCTACGGCCTGGCCGCGTGCGTTTGGAGCGAGAACATCAACGTCGCCTTGCATGTTGCGGCGCAACTGAAGGCGGGCGTCGTCTGGGTGAACTGTACGAATTTGTTTGACGCTTCCTGCGGCTTTGGTGGCTATCGGGAGAGCGGATACGGTCGCGAAGGCGGCAAGGAAGGCCTGCTGGAATATTTGCAGCCGGCATGGTTTAAGAACCTTCCCAAGCTTGCTCCCCAGCCGATGCGTGGCCCTTCGAAGCCTGACGAAGATCAAAATCAAAATGAAGACCAGCAACAGGAAGAAGATCGGCTGGGTCGTACGCCGGCCATTGATCGCACCGTGAAGCTCTACATCGGCGGTAAGCAGGCGCGGCCAGATTCTGGATACAGCATGGAAGTGCGTTCAGGTGACGGGCATTTGTTGGGAGAAGCCTCGCTTGGCAACCGCAAAGACATTCGCAACGCCGTCGAGGCTGCCCGCAAAGCGGAGACATGGGCCAAGGCGACCGCGCACAATCGCGCGCAGGTTCTCTATTACTGTGCCGAAAATCTTTCCCAACGTCGCGATGAAATTGTCCGAGGACTCACTGCGGCTGTAGGGGCAAAACAAGCCGCAGCGGAACTCGAGCTCGGAATCGAGCGCATCTTCTCCTACGCTGCGTGGGCCGACAAATTTGACGGCGCCGTGCACAATCCTCCATTTCGCAATATTGCAATCGCAATGAACGAGCCGCTCGGCACCATGGGTATCATCTGTCCCACCGAAGCGCCATTGCTAGGTTTTCTCTCTCTCGTCATGCCCGCTCTTGCCATGGGCAACACCGTGATCGCGGTTCCGTCAGAAGCTTATCCGCTCATCGCCGCTGATCTATATCAACTCTTTGACGCCAGCGATGTACCTGGGGGCACGGTGAACATTGTGACTGGCTACGCATCGCAACTCCTGAAAACTCTCGCAGAGCACGACGACGTGGATGCGATCTGGTCGTTTGGGGATGAGGCAAGCGCGGTCGCCGCGAAAGCAATGTCCGCAGGAAATCTGAAACAGGTTTGGACAAACGAAGGACGGGCTATCGATTGGTTCAATCCGAAGTTCGCCGAAGGACGCTGGTTCCTGGAGCACGCCACCCAGGTGAAGAATATCTGGGTCCCTTACGGCGAATAAACCCGGCCGAACTCAAGGACGAGTACAGGGAATTGCTTTTGTTTTCGGTCGGGACTAGCATACTTCGGTCGTTCTTTCTCCGCCCGGCATTTTGAGTTTCACATCATGCAAGTTCTTGTTTGATCTTCGTTCGATAAAGGAGGACATATGGGCATCGCTGTATCACCGCAAATCCATCCGCAAGTCGCAGATTTCATCGACAAGCCGCGCAAAATGTTGATCGACGGAAAATGGGTAAACTCGATTTCCGGCAAGACCTTTGCAACCTACAATCCTGCCACGGGTGAGGTTCTGGCGCAGGTCGCCGAAGGCGACCGTGACGATATCGAACAAGCTGTGAAGGCTGCACGACGAGCCTTCGATCACGGCGCGTGGCGACGGTTGACGGCGTCCGAACGCGGCCGCCTGATCTGGAAACTCGCCGATTTGCTGGAGTCGCACACGGAAGAGTTTGCGTATCTGGAAAGTCTCGACAACGGCAAGGCCCTCACGATCGCGAGAGCCGCCGATGTTCCGCTGGCCGTGGATTTGTTCCGCTATATGGCAGGATGGGCCACGAAGATCGAAGGGAACACGATTCCGATTTCGGTACCTTACACGCCTGGAGCAAAATATTTTGCGTACACGCTGCGAGAGCCGGTCGGGGTTGCAGGGCAAATCATCCCTTGGAATTTTCCACTGCTGATGGCAGCATGGAAACTCGGTCCAGCACTTGCTACCGGGTGCACCGTAGTATTGAAACCGGCGGAGCAAACGCCGCTCTCCGCGCTGCGTCTCGGCGAACTGATCATGGAAGCTGGTTTTCCCGAAGGCGTGGTGAACATTGTGCCGGGTTACGGCGAGACTGCGGGCGCCGCTCTGGCCGCTCACCCGAAGGTGGATAAAATTGCCTTCACCGGGTCCACGGAAGTTGGGAAACTGATCGTGCAAGCTGCGGCTGGCAACCTGAAGAAGGTATCGCTCGAACTTGGCGGAAAATCTCCCAACGTCGTCTATAAGGACGCCGATCTTGATTCCGCGATTCCCGGGGCCGCGAGCGCGATCTTCTTCAATCACGGACAATGTTGCTGCGCCGGATCACGGCTCTACGTCGAGAAAGCAGTCTTCGACCAAGTCGTGGAGGGCGTCGCCGACCAGGCGAAGAAAATCAATGTGGGCTCTGGTCTTGACCCTCAGACGCACATGGGACCGCTCGTCTCTGAAGAACAATTGAACCGCGTCTGCGGATATTTGGAAGCTGGCTTCTCGGAAGGCGCCAAAGCCGTTGTGGGTGGCCACAGGAAGGGGGACAAAGGCTATTTTGTCGAGCCCACCGTTCTCGTGAATACCCGCGAAGACATGAAGGTGGTGCAGGAAGAAATTTTCGGGCCGGTCGTAACAGCAATGCCGTTCGACGATCCCGAGGAGATTTTGCCACGTGCCAACGACAGCGAATACGGCCTCGCTGCTGCTGTCTGGACCCGCGACATCGGCAAAGCCCACCGCACTGCGGAGCATCTCCACGCCGGTACGGTATGGATCAACTGCTATAACATTTTCGATGCGGCGCTTCCCTTTGGAGGGTACAAGCAATCCGGTTGGGGCCGCGAGATGGGCCACGATGCGCTTAGTCTCTACACCCAGACCAAGGCGATCTGTACAAGATTGTCTTAACCGATAACGCCAACAAAAAGGACGGCGGTTCTCCGCCGTCCTTTTCATTTTAACTTGTAAACTCGCGATCCGTCCTACCTCTCCATATCCGTCCTACCTCTCCATGAGCAGAACTTTCTCCGCGTCGTCAATCTCAGTCAACTTAACCTCGATGACTTCGCTCATGGTGGTCTGAACGTTGCGCCCGACGAAACTGGCTTCGACCGGCAACTCGCGATGGCCGCGATCGATCAGCACGCATAGCTGCACTCGCCGCGGTCTTCCATGTGAAAACAGCGCGTCCAACGCGGCTCGGGTCGTCCGTCCGGTGAATAGGACGTCGTCGACCAGAACAATATTCTTGTCTTCAATCGAAAACCCAATCTCCTTATCCTGCACGACTGGCTTCGGCCCGAGCGTTGAAAGATCATCACGATAGAAAGTAATGTCCAACGTGCCCACGGGAACTGCAGCATTCTCAATGCGAGTGATGATCTTGCCCAGGCGCTCGGCGATGGGCACGCCCCGTCGCCGAATGCCGACTAATCCCAGGCTCTCAACGCCGCTATTTTTCTCGACAATTTCGTAAGCCAGTCGCACCAGGGTGCGTTCAATTTCCGATGCCGACATCAGTTGCGCCTTGTGGCGTAGACCGGTCTTGCGGGAAGGATTTCTTGCATGCATCATCGAATAAGCCTCGTAGGATTCTACTCTGACTTGAGTGATTGTATCGCTATATTCCCGCCCAAAGCGGACAAGGCAGGCTTCCCAATGTATTCAGCCCAGGGTCGGAGGTCAAGCGGCTGCTCTTTCTGCGGCTGCCTTTCACGGTTTACCGGACAACGTTTTGCCGGACGAAGTCTCTTCTGCGCACGCGCGGTAGGGTATCTGCACCTTTACAAGGCGCGTCAGAACGCCGTTATCATTCCGCAGTGCCTCTAACCTGATCGCATGGGGAGCCGCAACCGCTCCATCGCCCGGCAAAATTCCAACTCCCTGATTCCGACCACCCGCCTTTGCCCGGTAGAGTGCGTTGTCCGCGAGTTCGATGGCTTCCTCCGCGCAAATGGCTTCGTATGCTCCGCGACTCCAGGGGAAAGGAGCCCATCCCACAGAGCACGTCTTCCGCACTTGAATGCCGTGTCCGAGATCAAAAGCTTCCGACGCTATGATACCCAGAACACGTTCGCAGAAAGCAGGAGTACCAGACGGGTCCGCAGAGCGCGACATAATCAGGAATTCCTCTCCTCCCCAGCGAACCAGTACATCCGACTTGCGCACCACGCTGGTCAGACGCTCAGCTACCCGCTGCAGGAGGCGATCGCCTGCAGGATGACCATGAACATCGTTGATTTCTTTGAAGAAGTCCATATCCACCATAATAAAAATTAGATCGCGATGATCCAGTTTGCGAATGTCGGCGCCCCGGGCCCGTTCGTAATTTCGCAGTACCTGCCCGGACTCAGCGGCAAGAATTTCCTCCAGATAGCGACGGTTCCACACGCCCGTCAAAGGGTCGGTGAAGGAAATTTCCTGAAGTTCAAGATTCTTCCGCTGCAACTCAAGACTGTGCCACCGCAAAGACTGCTCCTTGCTTTCCAGTTCGTCTTTCAGCTGGCGCATCTCATTGAGATTTTGGCGCGACAGACGCAGCAGGTGCAGCAGTTGCCGGTCCATCCAATGTTGCTTCAGAAGTACCAGCGTGCCCATGAAAAGCATCGCCGCCACCGTCAACAACAGCCTGTAGGCCCGAACGTGCGGTGGACCTTCCCCATACGCTGCCCATGCCACCATGAGCGGCGTGGAGAATACCGCCATCATGGCCAACCGCGCTCTCCACATGCTGTGGTTATCGCCGGGTGATGCGCTAGCGGGCGGGTCAGGTGAAGTTCCACGCGCCAGGAAGCCGACCCCGGCGAACCACGCCATTGCCGCCACCAGCGGAACGTCGTAAAAGCTGCCCGTATAGTACTTATGAAAATCAATCGCGACGCTAGCGAGAATGGAACCAGCGCTGTAAATTAATGCTGCTTTGAAAAATCGTCCGTAGATGGTGTGCCAGTATCCCCGACTGCGTTTCCAAACCAAACCCGCCCACATAACAAGAACAATTTGTTCACACGCATAGAGTAAGTCGAAGCTGTGGCCGTACGCGTTCTCATTTGGAGAGACGTATTGCCACGGAATTACGATAAACATGTAAAGGTAAAGCCACCACATAAGCAGCAGAAAGAAGTCAAGAGACACCAGTGGCAAGGAGTGGTCATCCCGGTGAATATGCGGCTGCACCGCCAGAGCCGCCATCATGGGGACAACGTGCAGGAACAGAACAACGTCTCCGACAAACGGGTTCGGTACCTCCTGGCGCAGATAAACCTCAAAGTAAGTCCATAGAATCTGGGGGCACAGCCACATGCTGCTCCCGACAGCCATCAGAACCCAGAAGAGTTGAGATTTCTTGTCGCTCGTTCGGACGTTCGAGAGAATGAAGAGCGTTCCGCAAAAAAGGAGGACACACTGCGTAATGTCGCCGAAGGCGGTGAGTCCTGTACTGCGTGGGACTAGTAGCGACACGAGGAGGTGCCCGTATACTACCGCGCACACTACCCCCGTCCATCTGCCGGGTTGTCGCAGAGAGATCAATGCCACCGTACGAGTGTATGTTCACGCTGAAGGTCCCGGCGCATTACGGAAGTAATCGCGCAAGAACCCAGGAAAGGCTGCTCAACTTGTTAGCTGATCGCGGCTGCGAACCGTTGAACGAATTTAAAAACATCATGATAGGAGCTGTAGAGGGGCACGGGTGCAACTCTGAAGATGTCAGGCTCTCTCCAGTCGCCAATAACGCCTTCACAAACCAGCCGTTCGCACAACGCGCGCCCCTCCGCAGGAATTCGGATCGAGAGCTGTGCCCCACGCCGTTCTGGTTCACAAGGCGTGACAATACTGAAATTCTCTGGCGCATTGCACTTCAGCAAGTACTCAAGGTAACCGGTCAGCGATATGCTCTTGGCTCGCAAACGCTCCATTCCAGCCTCATGGAAGATTTCCATGGATGCCCGCAGCACCGCCAGACTGACAATCGACGGATTGCTCAATTGCCAGCCCTCCGCGCCAGCCATTGGTTGAAAGTCCGGCCCCATTTCGAACCGTATTCGTTCATCGTGCCCCCACCAGCCGGCAAAGCGAGGGAGATCCCACGCGCGCTCGTGCCGTTCATGAACAAAACAGCCGGCAATACATCCCGGACCGCCATTCAGATATTTGTAGCTGCACCACACGGCAAAGTCCGGCCCCCATTCATGAAGGTTCAATGGCAAATTGCCGGCGGCGTGCGCTAGGTCGAAACCAACCACGCAGCCGTGTGCGTGGCCCGCCCGCGTGATGCCAGCCATATCAAACGCTTGTCCAGTCGAATAATTCACCCCTGCCAGCAGGAGCAACGCGATCTCGTCGCCTTCGCGCTCAATCTGCGACTCAATGTCCTCATCCCGTAGGCAAGCCTCTCCTTCCCGCGGTGTCAACTCGATGAGCGATTTCGCGGGATCAAAGCCGTGGAAACGAATCTGCGATTTCACCGCATACTGATCGGAAGGAAAAGCTCCTTGTTCCACAAGAATCTTGTGCCTCCCGGGAGTCGGACGGTAAAACGAAACCATCATCAGGTGAAGGTTGACGGTGAGGGAATTCATTACCACCACCTCAAGCGGCCGCGCCCCCACTAATTCTGCAGTCTGTTCCGCAAGCAATCTGTGGTATGGCACCCACGGATTCTTCGCCCGAAAGTGGCCCTCAACACCAAGCTGCGCCCAGTCTTTCAGCTCTTGCTCAACGTATGTTGCAGCCGTCTTCGGCTGTAACCCAAGCGAGTGCCCACACAGGTATATGCACTCCTCGCCTTCGGCGGTCTTCGGAATCCCAAAGTTTTTGCGGAATTCTTTCAGCGGATCACGCTCATCCATCGCGGTCGCAAAATCCTCGCTCGGTTGAAACTCTAATTGCAAGGGAGGGTTGGTCAAGTCCTCAGCTCCAGGGGCGTCAGATCTCGGCGAATCAACTGGTCGGCCTTACTCCAGTCGAGATCTTCCGCGCGACTGATCGATTCGCAAAGTTCAGCCAGCATTTTTTCCTGAACCGTTCCGCGAGCGAGAGCCACCGAGTATGGAACTCTATGAAAAGTCACCATGGCATATTTCGGTACAAATTGTTGCGGATATCTTGCTTCGAGGGCGAGCTCCACTTTCTTTCGAAGCAGAAAACGCGAGTCCGCAACTCGATCGCGCATCTCCGTAAAATTCTCAATGGCCATGTCGGCAATAGCATCGGTATTAACTTTGCGCTCGTTCTCGAAGTCGCCGAAAACGCGGGACCAGTCTGGACCATGCTGGTCGAGCAACTCCGTCAGAGACGTACAATCTTCGAATCCGCAATTCAACCCTTGCCCAAAGAATGGAACAATGGCGTGAGCCGCATCCCCGAGAAGCAGAGCTTTTCCTTCCACCTGCCAGGGCGAGCATTTGATGGTAACCATCGCGCCGGTCGGATTTGCGAAGTAGTTCTCGGCCAGGTGTGGCATCAGAGAAATTGTGTCCGGAAAGCGAGAAGTGAAAAATGCAACCACCTGCGAGTGTGTAGTTAAGCTCGCGAAGCTGTCCACCCCCTCAAACGGCAAGAACAGTATGCAGGCAAACGTGCCATCGATGTTAGGCAAGGCAATCAGCATATAGTTGCCGCGCGGCCAGATGTGCAGCGCGTTGGTCTCGAGAAGATGCTCTCCCTGAGGACCCGCAGGAATCGTCAATTCTTTATATCCGTAGTCGAGATACTGCTGGGAAAAGTTGAAACGGTTTAGCTTCAGCATCTCATTCCGAATCGACGATGCCGATCCATCGCAGCCGATTACAACCCCAACCTCGCGGGTGGTTTCCTCACCGGTGTCTTCGTTGCGCAGCCGGATAGCGCCGGTCTTGAAGTCGTATCCTGTGCAGCGCTGATTGAAATGAATGGTCGCACCCTGCCCCTCCGCCGCGTTCATCAGTGCAATGTTCAACTCGGCACGTGAAATCGAATTAATGACCTCGGCTTCGTTCTTCCCATAGGGTTGAAAGGTAAGTTCTCCGGCCATCGAATGCATCATCCGTCCTCTCATTGGAATGATGATGTTTCGCATTCGCTCCCACAGGCCGGCCCGCTGCAACCCATAAATGCCGCGAGTGGAGAGAGCGAGATTGATGGAGCGGCCCGCGCTAATCCGCACCTGACGCATGTCGGGGCGCCGCTCGTAAAGTTCGACCGCGAATCCCCTCTGCATCAGAAGAATCGCCAGGAGGGGTCCGTTTAGTCCCGCGCCAATCAGAGTTATTTTTTCGGGTGCCTTCATTCGGTCAGCAGCGTTCTGGCCTCCCACAACTCGGGAAAGAATTTCTTATCGAGTGTGAGTTTCAAATAAGAAGCTCCTGTGCTTCCGCCCGTTCCCATGCGGATGCCGATGATCCGCTCGACTAGTTGAATGTGGCGCAGCCGCCAGCTCACCACCAATTCGTCAAATTCGGTCAGCCGCTCGCAAACATCAATCCAGTCGCGATGATGAGACTCGTCCTTGTAAAGCGCATGAACCGCGCGGGCACGGGCTTCGAATCTCTCCCTATCGCTGGCGCCCTCGCCGACCATTGGTAGCTTGCCCATTGCCTGCAGGGCACCGAAGAATGCGTCGCGGAGCGAGGGTTCCTCCAACCGTCGCTTCAGGCTTGCGTAAGCTTCAGGTGTGGGCCGGTGATAGCGAAGCATCTTCTCGTCCTTCAATCCGCAGAGAAATTCAATCTCGCGAAACTGCTCTGACTGAAATCCGCTGGCAGGCTCCAGCAATCCTCGAAAGGCCAGGAAATGCGTGGGCAGCATTGTTTCCAGAATCGTGAACTGTTCCACCAATACTCGTGTGATTTCGGTACAGCGGCGCAGCAGTCTCGCTGCCTCATAAACCTCGTCGTGTGACTGCGGAGCAGACCCAGCTCTTTGCAAATTCGCGACCACGGCGTCGAGGTCGTGCAGCAATTCTTTGAACCACAATTCGTAGGTCTGGTGAACAATGATGAAAAGCAACTCGTCATGGTGCGGCGGGGAAGACTGCGGATGCTGCAATTTCAGCAATTCCGGAACCTTTAAGTACGAGCTATAGGTAAGTTGCCCAAGCACGGGCTCCGTCGGCGAAGAGCCGGCCGCAGCGCAAGTTCTTACATTCTCGCCCGCGTTCGACTCGGCTTCAAATGCCAGGAACCGCACTGCATTCCCGCTCAGAAGCTTAGTCTTCGTTTCTTGCGGCAACTTACTCTGGCGGATAAGAGAACCTACGCGTTCTTCCCCCAAAGGAAAAGGATAGTCAGAACCGAGGATTACGCGATCCGCTCCCATCGTTTCCACCAGAAATTGCAGCGTGTGCTGCTCAAAGACCGCTGAGTCCACGAAGAATCGGTTGAGATAATGGCTGGGTGGATGCTCGCACTCACCACGCGCAACCGGATGGTGATGCCAGGCATTTTCCAACCGTCCGAGCAAGAAAGCAAAACTCCCGCCGCCATGCGCAAAACAAATTCGAAGCGTGCCCGGCAACCGGTCAAACGCTCCACTCAAAATCAATGCCACCAACGCAAGTTGTGTCTCCGCGGGCATGCCGACGGTCCACGGCATCATGTATTTCGGCATGCGCTCGCGCCCAAACATTTCCCAGGGATGGACGAGCACCGCCGCGCCCACATCCGCACAGTGATGCAAAAAGGTCACAACTCCGGGATCATCGAGATTCTTTTCTCCGACGTGGTTGCCGATTTGAACGCCGAGATGTCCCGCCTGCATGCAGCGGCTAAGTTCTTTGCAAGCCGCGTCCGTATCCTGCAGCGGTACCTGGCAAAGCGATTTCAATCTGCCTTTCCCGCGGCTGCAAAGGTCAAGCGCAGCATCGTTGAATAGTCGCGCGCAATCGAGCGCGTGTTCCACAGGACGCTCATAAGCGAACAGCACCGGGGTCGCGGAGATAACCTGCAGATCAATCCCGTCACGATCCATCTCCTGAAGTCGTACTTCCGGATCCCAACACGCCGAATAAATATGGCGAAAAAAACGATCTCCCACCATAATGTCTGCTTTCCCCGGCTCAGTATGTTTGATCCACGGCCAGTCCGGCGTACCGTATCGCGCCGCCAGATCGGGCCAGGAGTGGGGGAAAAAGTGGGTATGAATGTCGACGACTTGCATTCTCTATTTGCCTGGATGAATCGTGCCACAATGTTTGCACTTGCGCCGGCTCTCATTGTTGTAGAACTGTTCAAACAACGGCGGAAGATCCTTCACAATGCTCTTCAACCTCACTTCGGCTCGATAGATCAACCGGTGGCAGTTCGGGCAATACCATTCGAATGCATCCAGAGAGCCCTCGGGGCGCGGCACTTCGACCACCACTCCGATTGTGTCAGCCGGCCGCTGCGGCGAGTGGCGCATGTGCTTGGGCAAAAGAAATATTTCGCCTTCCTTGATCGGTACTTCCAGCGGCGGCTTACCCGGCGTCTCCATGATGCGCAGGGAAATGTTGCCCTTCAGCTGATAGAAAAATTCTTCGGTGGGATCGTCGTGATAATCGCGGCGCTGGTTCGGCCCACCCACAACAGTCACCATCATCTCGCCGTCTTCCCAGACCTGCGCGTTGCCCACCGGAGGCTTGAGCTTCTCTTTGTTCTCCTCAATCCAGGACTGAAAGTTGAAAGCCTTCAGATTCTTGATGGACGCCATCGCAGCTCCTATTTCAATGGTTTGTAAGCGATCGCTTTGATCTCAATCAGCAAATGCGGATGCGGCAACTGGTGCACAGCCACTGTAGTCCTGGCCGGACCATCGTATCCGAAGAATTCGCCATAGACTTCGTTGTAGCCGGCAAAATCATTCATGTTCACGAGATAAGTTGAGACCTCAACTACATCTTGTAGTTGCGCCGCTGCACTCTTCAGGATATCTCGGATGTTCTCAATCACCGCGCGTGTTTGCTCGCGGATGTCTAGCCGTGTCGTGCCTAACACGTCTACTTCGGCGCCGGCAATCGTGTTGTCGGCGCGGCGCGCGCTGGTTCCGGAGACAAACAGAAAATCACCAGCCCGCTTCAGGTGCGGATACTTGCCGCGCGGCGCCGCTTTGCCATCGACGACTTTCCTTTCCGTCGCGCTCATCTTTATTGATACCCTCTCGATACCCTTCTCGATACTCTTTCGAGTATCCCTACAGTCGGATGCAAATATTGTTCAGCTCAGAATAGAAATTCAACGAATGCATTCCACCTTCGCGGCCAATGCCGGAGAGACCCGATCCGCCAAACGGCGTTCGCAGATCGCGCAAGAACCAGCAATTTACCCACGTAATACCCACATTCATTTGCTGTGCGACGCGATGGCCGCGCTTGAGATTGCTCGTCCAGATCGAAGCCGCGAGCCCATACTTGGTGTCATTCGCCATCGCGACCGCTTCCTCTTCTGAATCGAAGGGGGCGATGTGGCACACCGGCCCAAAGATTTCTTCCTTTACCGAGCGCGCTGATTCCAGAAGCCCAGTATAGATGGTTGGTTGCACGTAAAAGCCGTGGTCGCGATCGTCGCCAAACCCCGGGATCCCTCCGCCGGTTACAGTTGTCGCCCCTTCTTCGCGTGCCAGTTGGAAGTATGAAAGAACCTTTTCTCGATGTTGCGCCGAAATCAGTGGTCCGAGGTCGGTCTTCTCATCCCTCGGCCAGCCGGGATTCAGGCTCTCCGCCTTACGCTTCAGCGCGTCTACGAATGTACTGAAGATTTTTCTTTCCACATAAACGCGCTCTGCGCACAGGCACACCTGCCCGGTGTTAAGAAATACGGCGTCGGATAATCCGTTCGCGGTCTCGTCGAAGTTGCAGTCTGCGAATACGATCGCTGCATTCTTCCCGCCCAACTCGAACGAAACCGGCTTTACCGTGGGAGACACCGTCTTCATGATCGCCGCTCCCGTTCTTGATTCGCCGGTGAATGTGATTGCATCCACGTCAGGATGCGACGATAAGAATTCCCCTGTAGACCCCGGCCCGAAACCATGCACGACGTTGTAAATTCCTTTGGGGATTCCCGCGTCCTGCATTGCCTCCGCGAGCAGTGTTGCTGTGGCCGGAGTTTCCTCCGAAGGTTTGACGACCACCGCGTTTCCACACGCCAGCGCCGGCGCAACTTTCCAGGTCAGCAACAGTAACGGAAGATTCCACGGCGTGATCACCCCGACAATTCCCAGAGGCTTGCGAACCGCATAGTTCAGAGCATTTGTGCCATCGGGAATCTCCGTCTGGAACGATTCCAGCCCGGACACTTTCATCAGATCGGCGAAAACGCGAAAGTTAGCCGCAGCCCGAGGCACATCGAGCTTGGACGCGAGTGACACCGGTTTGCCTGTGTCCGCTACTTCGGCTTGTACGAAGCAGTCGAATCTCTTTTCAATCGCATCCGCGACGCGATGCAATCGGGCCGCGCGCTCGCGAACCCCGAGCCGACTCCATTCTCCGCGGAGCGCACAACGGGCCGCGTGCACTGCTTCGTCCACTTGCGGCTTGCCGGCTTCGCTGACTTGCGCAATCACAGACCCATCCGCCGGATTCAGGTCGGCGAATTCGCGACTCCCGGACACGAAGCGACCATCGATGTAACTCTGGATTAGTTTCACGAAATCCCTTGCAAGTCCCGGCAATCGTAGCAGGGCGGCGGGAAGGGAGGCAATCGGCGCTAGCTGATCAGCGGTCGCTCTTTGATATAACGCCGCAGCGCATCGGGCCAGGAAGGAATTTCAATCCCGAGCGCCCGCAAACTAACCGCGGACAGAACAGAATAGGCGGGTCGAGGTGCGGGGCGGGCCATCTGTTGGCTGCTGACCGGTCGCACCGCAGTAGAAAGCCCGGCATTCCGAACGATCTCCCGCGCGAACTCAAACCAAGTGCAATCGCCGACGTTGGTCACGTGAACAATTCCACTCGCGTTCTTGCGGCACAGTTGAATGATCGCCCGCGCCAGATCGGTCGTATACGTCGGACAGCCGCGCTGATCGTCGACCACATCGAGCGCCGGCCGGCTGGCTGCCAGTTTTAAGATCGTATCTGGAAAACATTTTCCGCCGGCACCAAACAGCCACGACGTTCTGGCGATGCAACAATCCGGCATTAAATCAAGTAGCTTAATCTCCGCTTCGGCCTTCGTGCGTCCGTACACGCTTTGTGGATTTCGTGAATCTGCTGTCTCGTAGGGCGTTCCCTTTTTTCCATCGAAGACATAATCAGAACTGAGGAAGGCAAATCGTGCTCCAAACATCTTTGCTGCATTCGCAACGTTCACCGCTCCGTCGCGGTTCACGGAAAAAGCCAGCTCCATATTGCTTTCGCAGCCATCCACATCGGTGTACGCGGCAGATAGCACGATCCAGTCTGGGCGCGTATCCTGCACGACCCGCTGCACGCGCTTCGCGTCGCGGATGTCTGCATCCTGCGAGGTGAGTCCGGTAACTGCATCCGCGCTCCACTCCCGCATGAGCGCCTTACCGAGTAAGCCGGAAGCGCCAAAAATTGTAACTCGCATCGAAATTAATCGAAACTCTCGGCGTGTCGGAACTCTACTCCGCGTTGGTCTTTTGCCGACACGATCGGTTCCCCATCCAGTTCCCATGCGATCTTGAGGTAGGGATCGTTCCAGGCGAGGGTTCGTTCGTGCTCCGGCGCGTAGTAGTCAGTGGCCTTGTAAAGCACATGAGCCTTCTCCGAGACCACGCGAAATCCATGTGCCAGCCCCACGGGGATCCATAGCATGCGCTTATTTTCGCCAGATAAGCGCACCGCTTCCCACCGGCCGAAGGTTGCAGAACTGCGGCGCAAGTCGACCGCTACGTCGATAATCTCCCCTTCAACGACGCGCACAAGTTTTCCCTGCGGATGCTTTACCTGATGGTGCAGCCCCCGCAGAACATTACGGGAAGAACAGGAATGATTATCCTGCACGAATGTCTCGGTAATTCCGGCTTCCGCCATGCTCCGCTGGTTATAGCTCTCGAAGAAAAATCCGCGCTCATCTCCAAATACCCGCGGTTCGAGAACGAACACCCCTGGCAACGAGGTCGGTATTTTCTTCAGTGCGCTCATCGCAGAGTGAGTTGCGGAAACTGCACTCATCAGAATACCTTCTCTCGCAAGAGCTGCAACAAGTAAGCGCCGTAACTATTATTTTTCATGGAATTCCCAATTTTCTCAATTTGGTCGGCCTGAATGTAGCCGGACCGAAAAGCAATCTCTTCGGGACATGCCACCATGAGGCCCTGTCTTTTCTCGATGGCTTGAATGTAGAGCGACGCCTCCATCAACGACTCATGCGTGCCCGTGTCCAGCCAGGCCATCCCTCGTCCCATGACCATGACTTCGAGTTGGCCGCGCTCCAGATATGCCTTGTTGACATCCGTTATTTCCAGTTCGCCGCGCGCGCTGGGCTTTAGCGACTTCGCGATTTTCACCACTTGATCGTCGTAAAAATAAAGTCCAGTCACGGCGTAACGCGATTTCGGTCGCGTGGGTTTTTCCTCGATGCTGAGGGCTCGTCCTGCGGCATCGAATTCCACAACTCCATAGCGCTCCGGATCGTGAACGGGATAAGCGAAAACTCGAGCACCTGAAAGCTTAGTCGAGGCTGCGCGCAAATCCTTGGCAAGATCGTGTCCATAAAAAATGTTGTCACCCAGCACCAGGGCGCAAGGGCTTTTGCCAAGAAACGTCTCCCCCACCAGAAAGGCCTGGGCGATTCCTTCTGGCTTGGGCTGCACTCTATATTGCATTCGGATTCCGAATTGGCTTCCGTCCCCAAGCAGAGCTTCGAAGGCATGCACATCGTCAGGGGTGGTGATAAGAAGGATGTCGCGAATTCCCGCCAGCATCAGCGTGCACAGCGGGTAATAAATCATAGGCTTGTTGTAAACCGGAAGCAGGCTCTTTCCCATGGCGTGAGTCACGGGATACAAACGAGTTCCCGATCCACCTGCCAGAATGATCCCTTTATAAGCTGTATTGTTCGAGTCGTGCGTCATCAAAAGAGTCTTCCACCGGGATGCAGCTGCAATCTAGGAAGTGTAGTGTGTTTCGATCCATTGGCGATAGCTACCACTGGTAACATCCCGGACCCAATCTTCGTTCTCCAGGTACCATTGCACCGTCTTCCGAATTCCACTCGCAAAAGTTTCCACGGGACGCCAGCCCAGTTCCCGCGCAATCTTAGTTGCGTCCATGGCATAACGCCGGTCATGTCCGGGACGGTCCTTCACGAATGTAATCAGGCTTCGCCGGGAAGATCCTTGACGTCCCGCAATCTCATCCACAATGTCGCAGATCGTTTCAACGATTTCGAGATTGCGTTTCTCGTTCCAGCCGCCGATGTTATAGGTCTGTCCGATTCTGCCTTGCGCGAGCACCGTTGCGATCGCCCTGCAGTGATCCTCCACATAGAGCCAGTCGCGAACATTCTGACCGTCACCGTAAACCGGGAGCGGCTTGCCATCTCGCGCGTTCAGGATGACCAGCGGTATCAATTTTTCAGGAAACTGGAATCGCCCGTAGTTGTTCGAGCAATTTGTGGTGAGCACCGGGAGTCCGTAGGTGTGATGGTAGGCCCGAACAAGATGGTCAGAAGCTGCCTTCGAAGCCGCGTACGGACTATTCGGCGCATAAGCCGTGGCCTCAGAAAAAGCTGGATCCTCAGGGCCCAGAGAGCCATATACCTCATCCGTGGACACGTGGAGAAATCGGAAGTCTGCTCTCTCTTGTTCAATCAGGTTTGACCAGTATGCCCGTACCTCTTCGAGCAATGCGAAAGTCCCATCCACATTCGTTCGGATGAAATCCTCCGGTCCCCGGATCGAGCGATCCACATGGCTTTCAGCCGCGAAATGCACGATGGCCCTCGGGGTGTGCCGTTGCAGCAGGCTTCTGACCAGGGCGCGGTCGGCAATATCGCCATGGGCAAACTCGTAGCGCCGGTCGTTGGCAATCGCTCTCAGATTGTGAAGATTTCCTGCGTAGGTGAGTTTGTCCAGATTAACCAGGGAAGCTGAATCTCGCCCCAGTTGCTGCAGGATGAAGTTCGATCCTATAAAACCTGCTCCACCGGTAACGAGTATTGTATTTTCCATGAATGAGAATTGCGCCGAATTGTACGGTACGATTGAAGCGGCCCGCACAGCTCTTTGGAAACGAACCTCAATTGTAAACAAAAAGGACGGAAGTCACTCCGTCCTTTGGGTGAAGCATTCGGTTTTCTCAGGTTGTTTACACTTCGTTTTGAACAATGTGTCTGCCGTTTTATCCTGCCCTCCGCTGCATCGACGGAATCGGCTCTGCCACTTTTCCAGCTGCCTTCCTGGGCGGCATCGCGGCAAATTCCCAGCCCATCATTTTGTAATACACGCGCTCGATCTCTGCAGCGATCTCAGGCCACTGATAATATTCCCGAACGCGGCGTTTTGCGGCCTGCCCTGCGGCCTCACGCACCGCCGGATTCGCAATCAAGAACCGCAGGCGGTCCGCCAGGTCTGCAACATCGCCGCGCCGGAACGTGAATCCCGCATCGTCGATGGCCTCCCGATTTTCCGCGACATCACTGCCGAGGACGCAAAGCCCAGCGCCCATCGCATCGAGCAGCGCCAAGGATAATCCCTCCAAATCGGACGGCAACACAAAAATCATCGCGTTGGTCAGCAGTTCGTCGAGAACGTTACCCGCGACCCAGTCCAGTACCTTGATCTGCTTACTGGCGTGAGCCAGAAGGCCCCGCGAGTAATCATCGCAATAACTCGCGGCTCCGGCCATCACTAGCTTTACGTCCGTGTCCAACTTCTCATAAGCCTCGACCAGCAGGTGGCAACCTTTTTCGGGAGAAAATCGCCCAAGAAACAAAATGTATCTTCCCGGTTCGATATCCCATTCCAAGATCTTTTTAGGCACGCTCCACTCGCGCAGTACGCCGCCGTTTGGTACATAAGAGGTTTCCGCCGCATAGCCCACTGTGTAATACTTCTGCAATTGCCGGGAAACCACCATCGTATGGCTTGGCAGGCTAACTGCCGCGCGCTCTCCAAGACGCAGAACAATCGACGCTGCGCGACCCCATTTCTTGCGCTGCCAATCCAGTCCCTGCACGGTAACCACGGTTTTCTTTCCTGCGAGTCGTGGAATGAATGAAAACAGCGCCGGCCCGAGCGCATGATAGTGAACGATATCGCAGGGACCCACAAGAACATGGAGCGTGCTTAGAAACGTATGGAGCACGGTCTCCATATGTTTGGAGCGGATTGTCGGCAGCCGCACTGTTTGCATGCCATTGTGTTTTCTCCCCGGCGGGGTAAAGTAAGTCCGGCAGTACGCGGTGACCTGATGCCCCATGCCAGCCAACCGCTGTCCAACCTCTTCGTAATAAGTCTCAATCCCGCTGTATTTCGACACTACCCCTCGTCCGCCAATAAATGCGACCCTGAGCATCCGCTTCGGATGCATCGCTGCAGGAACGGTGATCGAACCCCGCGAGACAGGGGCAAGACCGAGACGATGCAACGGAATGAAACCGTCTCGGCGGAGTCTCAAGAGTCCAGTTGCCGTCACTGGCGCGATTGGAATCGTTTGAAACTTTCCAGGATCTGGTGCCACTGACGATTGCCACTTTCCGTCAGCCAGGCGCCTATAAAGATTCAACAATACTGCGTAGTGCGCATCTGGCGTGTATCGCTGCCGCACGAGATCATGTCCAGCGTGCCCCATCTCGTCTGCTAGTTTCGGTTGTGCACTGAGAAACTGGATTGCTGAAACCAACTCATCCACGTCTCCCGTCTTGTACAAAAGTCCTGTCTTGCCCGCTTGCACAAGTTCCCGCCGCGATCCCAAGTCAGTGGCAAGGACGGCACGCCCTCTCGCATACGATTCGAGAATCGTCTTGCCTAAAGTTTCATAGGCATGCGACGGCAGCACAGTGAAGCACGAGTTCGCTATTGCGCGATCGAGTTCCGCTCCCGTTATGTATCCTGCAAACTCGACGTTCGCTAATCCGAGGTCGGAAGCAAGTTGCTGCAACCTGCCGCGCTCGGGGCCGTCTCCCGCGACGATCAGACGAAGATTTGGCAGCCGCTGCATGGCATGCAGCAAATCGGCGACACCTTTTTCCGGAGACAAGCGCCCGAAATAAAGCAGGGGAGCGTTCTGCGTAGTTCGCTCGTCAACCGCTGCGACTAGTTGGAAGTGCGGCAGAACTTCGAACTTTGTCGGATCCCACCCGTGCTCGACAAACTTGTCCCGCGCAAATTCGCTGGGTGCCAAAAAGCAATCCACGCATTTCTGATATGTGCCCACCCATTTGTGGATATAAGCCTCGGCCACCAAGGTCATCCGCGCTCCCCACCCTGGATAGCATTTCTTCGTCAATGCATGCCAGAATTTCCCGCCCTTGCAGGCTTCGCAGGCTTCCCCGCGCAACACCAGGTTATAGCTGGGACACAGGACCTTGAAGTCATTCAAATGGTAGACAACCGGAACCTTTTTTGCCTTCAACTCCCACAAAATTGACGGTGACAGGTGGTGATAGATATTGCGGATGTGGGCTACGTCCGGCTGGAATTCATCGATCATCGCCCGCATCCGTCGGCGTGCTTCGCTTGAATAAATCGCACGTGCCGCCAACTGTGATTTGTAAAACCATCCGGCTGGCCGCTTGAAATCGGTGGGCGGCATGAGATTGTGGTCGTAAGGAGTAGTCTGGCCCCGCGCATCGGCCATGGAAAACAACGCGACCTCGTGTCCCTTGGAACGCATGAGTTCCATGGCTTCGAAGAGGTAGACCTCTGTTCCGCTGAAGGGATAGTTATATTTGTTGCAATACAAAATCCTCATAGAAGGGCTCCAATCTTGAAGTATGGAATCGGGGGTACTGACGAGTGGATTACGAGTCGCTGGAATTCGTGCTTAGCTGCAGAAATCGGTCGCCAAATCGAGAAAGATTCTTGGTGCGATTAAAATTGTGAAGCACTTGTACCCTCGCCGCGTGCCGGATCCAATCCAAAGGGCTCACGGAGGAGCAATCCTCCTCCCTCATCAGTTTCTGAAGGAAGAAGATCTTCTCGACAAAATCCTTAAGCACTCCGGGCATGTATAGGAAACCTGTCTTGCCGGGAATTACGATCTCCGGGATTCCTGTGATCGCAGGCGCGAGTACGATTCTGCTTCGCACCATCGCCTCCATGAGCACCAGCGGAATTCCTTCGCTGCGGCTGGTGAGCACGACCACGTCCGCGGGACGGTAGAGTGAGTCCATCATTGGCGGAGCGACATGGCCGAGCAGCGTGAGCCGGTCTTGCAAATGATGTTCCCGGATCAGTGATTCCAGACGTTGCCGCTCCGGCCCCTCCCCTGCGATCACACAGTCAAAGTTGAGGCCGCGGTCGCGAAGTTGAGCGCAGGCACGAACCAGAAATGCATGATCCTTCACGGCATGCAGACGCCCGACGGCCAACAATGTGAGTATGCAGCCCGGACCACGAGCCACCTTCCGAAGCGATTCTGAGCGCTCCACTACGTCGACTCCGAGCCGCAAGACACAGATTTTCTCCGGATCAACCGCCGGAAAGTGGTTGAAAATATAGCGGCGGTTGTATTCGGAGATCGTGGCACAAAAACGACAACGACTTAGCTTTGCGTCCAGATAAGCGCCGTTTAGCAGCAGGTCGGACCCGTGTAGCGTCAGGCTGTAACTCACGTCCAATAGCGCGGCCGCCACCATCGCAATCCACGAGCTGAAGTAGCCGTGATGCGCGTGGATATGATCGACCCCTCGTTCGTGGAGTTGCGCCGCATAGCACGCCCCTAGGCAGGTATGCATGATGGCTTTCAGCCGGCGCTTGGGCGATTCCTCACCCTCCAGAAGCACCCGCCTCACCAGGGGGGCAATCCGTCGCCAGTGCCGTACTGCTAACGCCAGCGCTCGCACAAAAGTCAAGATGCGAATCTTGCCCAGGCACAGAATGTCGTCCTCATATCCAACGCCATTCGACGCATTCGGATTCGCATCGGGCCGTCGAACGGTGCCCGGAATCACGCGAACTCCCCGGCGCCGAAGCTCTTGAATCTCCTGGCCCACGTAGGGCTCCACCGCTGCAGGGAATCGATTGGCGATATAGGCGACCGTGAACACCAGGATGGTAGAGGCAGACTTCGGGGGATTTACGTTGCCGAGGCGAGAACTGCCGGGAATGACTTGCTTGCTTCGCGTTCCGACTCTTTCGCAGCGCGCCTCTTCTGCGCCGCGAGCATTCCCGCCATTGTGAACAGAAGTCCGTTCACGAACTGATAGTTCATCACGACCAGAGCCGCATTCAGCAAATAGACGCCGAGCAATATTGGCCACAGGGCATGGAACTGCCGGTTGAGTAGGCCGTTGCGTTCGCCGCGGGGTACCAGTCCTTTACCCAGTCGCAGAAGCTCCCACATAAGCCACACATAAAGTGCCAGGCCGACGATACCGTGCTCCACGAGCAACTCCAGATAAGTGTTGTGCGGAAAGAGTTCCTTTTCTGTGTAACCGCTGACGTGCCGCGCCAACTCCTCCGGCATTTGATTCACACCCCACCCGGTGAATGGTTTCTCGACGAACATTTGCCAACAGCCCGCGTATACCGCCTGGCGGAAGTCGACGGGACCAGATTCCTGCAGTCTGTCCGTGAGTACGCGACGCTGATGGTCAACATTCAGCGCGACCAGTAATCCCAACGCTCCCACGACTGTTACGGCGATAGAAAGGTTCCGCAACCTCCGATTGTTCGAGCGAAGAATCAACACTCCTACACTCGCAATAAAAGAGAACCACACAGCACGTGTCATGGTCGCCAGGATGGCGACCGGTAAGCAAGCCAGCAAAACGCAGGCTCGTACCCCGCGTATCCTTCCTCGCAGGGTGGCGTGCAACGCTAGAACACCCAGCACGTTCAACGAAACGCCGTTTGCAACCGCCTGCAAAAGCGGTCCTCGCGCGCGGTCGGCATGGTAGCCAAGGCTTGCGTCCAGAATGAAGCGGGGAAAGATCAGAAAGTTTGCGCCCACAAAAAAGGCAATCGATGTGAAGCAAAGATAGCCAAGCACTATCAAAGCGAACAGCTCGAATTGCCGCAGACGTCTTTCGTCCCGAAACACTAGCACAGCCAAGTGAAACAGCGCGAATGGCACAATAAATTTTGCCGCGAGCAGACACCAGGTCTGGTTGTTGAAGGGCTGCCCGAGTACACTCGCTAGCGCCAGGAATGTTAGCCCTAGCATTGGCCATGTCGCTCGTTCCAATACCAGCAAGCGCTGCCGCGTGATGACCGCTCGTCCCGCGACTCCGAGGACTAACAATATGAAGGCGACGCGATCGATTTCATAAAAAGGCACATCTGGATGTCGAAGAAGCATGGCTGTAAGCGCCGCGAGAAACAAGGCAGTCGGAGCTACCATCGGCATGTGGAGGGGGCGCAGCCCAACCCGAATAGCTCGTCCCATTACCTCATGCGTCCACGGTGATGCAGCTCCCGCTTCAACCCGCGACATCACTGTCCACTCCCCCGCAGTACTGCGCCAGCCGTCTTCAGCAGAATTCTCAGATCCATCGCGAGGGTCCAGCGCTGAATATATTCAAGATCGAGATTAAGTCCGGCTTGAAAGGACGGGTTTTCCCGCGCCGACACTTGCCAGAGTCCGGTCATCCCCGGAGTTACGTCGAGCCGTGGTAGGTGCTCAATCGCGTAGCCGGAGAAATCATCCAGAGGATGCGGCCGCGGCCCTACCAGGCTCATTTCACCCCTGAGCACATTCCAAAGCTGGGGGAGCTCATCCAGACTGTAACGGCGCAGGAATCGCCCCACCCGTGTGATTCTCGGGTCATCTTTGATTTTGAAGACCGGACCCAGCCTCTCATTCCGCGCCCGCAGGGGACCTTTCAAACCTTCCGCATCTCTTACCATGGTGCGGAATTTGTAACAGAGAAAGGGCTTACCCTTTCGCCCTGCTCGAGACGCTGCGTAGAGCACAGTCCCCGGCGAATCCAGCTTGATGAGAAACGAAAGCAGCGCCAACGCTGGAGCCATCAGGATCAACGCTGCTCCCGCTCCAGCCAGGTCAAGCGCCCGTTTCAATAACAGCCCCACAACCGGCAAATGCTCCTCGTGCAAGGAAATGAGGGGAATACCCCCGATTCGTTCTGTTTCCCGCGTAGGCTCACAACCAAACAGATCGGGCGCCAGTTTCACATCCAGGCGTAATTGCTGGGCGGTGCGCAGGACGCGCAATGTCAGTTCGCGAGCGTGCGGCACGGCCAGAATTATTTCGTCTACAAATCCTGCTCGCGCCAACTCTGCCAGGTCGCAGGGACGCCCAATCACTCCCTTTCCTAACGGTTTGCGATCGTCCACGAAGCCGCAAAACGTACGTTCTGTCTCCGGATGAGTTTCCAGGTATTTTGCTATTTGCTGTCCAAGTCCTCCAGCGCCCACAATGAGGACATTTCGCATGCCGCGGGAGGAGTACATACCAAGCCAGCCGGCCTCCGCGTTGACTCTTCGGCGATCCCACAGTCTTCTTAAAAGCGACATACCCGCGACCCAGATTGGCGCCGAACGTACCCGATTTTTCCCGTTGCATCTGTTCTTAAAACCTCGCCATGCCCTTAGAAAATAGCCGAGCTTTCGTACAACCTGGTTGGCCACAATACCCTCCATTGACCGGGAGGAAGCAGACTCTCCCATCGGACTTAGTTTCGGCCTTCTTCCGTTCCAGCGCGAAGCCGTCCCTGGAATTAGCCGAGCGGCCCACTCGGTGCCCGTGGGTTTCGGTCTGGGATGTAAAGAGGGAGAAGACATTTCAGAGCAATTCCAGTTCGTAGCCTTGGATCTCAATCGCCAGCGAACGCTGGATGGACTCAATGGAAACCCACAGCTTTCCCTTTTCATGTTGCAACAGCACTCCCTCTAGTCCATGCAAGCAACCACCCCGAATACGCACGCGCCGTCCGACGCGCACAAATGGATGAAGGGAAAACGGTCCCCGGTGTTGGAGCAGTAATTGGAGATCTTCAATTTGTTTCGATGGTACCGGCACTACGATGCCTCGGAAACTAACGAAGCCGATCAACCCAACGGTTTGTAAAACGGATTGCCGCGACTCGTGGGATTGGTCGATATGCACGAATGCGTATCCCGGAAACAGAGGAGCAGTTATTACCTTCTGCCGGTCGCTCCACTTGTGATTTTCGGTCAGCAATGGCAGGAAAACTGCGCAGCCTTTGTGGCTAAGCTGTGCGACGACTGTCTTTTCAAACCGGTATCGTGTCTGTACCGCAAACCATCGCAGCAGACCCGTTTCTGCTCGCGGTTGCGGCGGGATTGCCGGTGTCCAACCGGCGACGCCCGTCGGCGGGAGCCCATAGCTACCGCTCATTGGGCCCCATCGCTGTTCTCGTCTTCTTTTGCACAGCGTTTTCGGTTCTTACAGCAAAACTTGTCCAAGCACACTACAGTCGCCGATAAATCCACTCAGGGATAGGAAAGGCCCGTTCGCTCAGCACCGTTCCCAGGATTCGCGACCGCATGGTTTCCAGCGTGTTCTTGATCTTGCGAGCGGTCACTTTCCGCGTACTATTGGCCCCGAGCACTAGAACGATTCCGTCCGCTAGCTCTCCCAGCAAGGCGGCCTCGCTCGATAACCCTGCTGCGGGCCCTTGAATTACCGCATACTCGAACTCGTTTCGCAGTTCCGCGAGCCAGGAGGTCCAGAACCGTCCCGTGCGCGATCCCTCGCCGGATGAGCGGACCTCGAACTGCGGCACATGCCACAAGTTGGTCGCTGTTTGGGTAGACCAGGATTTGATCGAAGTGCCTACGATGCGAGGAATTGGCGTCATCTCTCTCTCTCCTGCTTTGCTGCCCACCACGGCGACATCGGCAGTCGTCTCCAGAGCCAGCGTTTGTCCCACGCGAAGACAGAGATCGGCTACGTCTTGATCCGTCCCAGCCGCGCTGAAAACGACCTGCTTCACTGGTCGCGCGCCGTTTGCAAAGAAGATCCGCCGCACCAAGCCGATGACTTGCTCACGCGCGAAATCGTCCGGATTCCAATCTCTTGCTCTTGGAAGGATTGCAGCCTGCGGCGGCACTTTGTCCTGCGCCAGTGTCCCAATCAACTCAGGCCCTCCAAGCATTTCCGCGTTTGCGCTCATTTTTGCTCCCTTGCTCCTTTAAG
This sequence comes from uncultured Acidobacteriota bacterium, assembly GCA_963717205.1. Taxonomy (GTDB): domain Bacteria; phylum Acidobacteriota; class Terriglobia; order Terriglobales; family Acidobacteriaceae; genus Sulfotelmatobacter. The sequence continues at coordinate 239,616 of CAVQVP010000010.1, forward strand.
CGGATCGCCGCCGGACCTCACCTTCCGGCAACGAAGCTAGTACCGGAATTTCCAAACACTCAAAAACCTCTTCAGGCGTGCGAAGCGCAGGGTCAAAGTAGTCCACGGCGAACGCGGCGCCGGTTCCTGAAGTCAACGCCCCGACGAAACCCACGAGCACTACCACTCCAGCTGGCCATAACGGCAGGGCCGGAACAACGGGTTGCTCAGCGATCGCTACGTTGACGATGCCGTCCTCGTCCAGTGCGTCGCCCATTCGCGCTTCCTCCCGTTTTTTCACGTAAAGAAGATAGTTCTCCTGCGCCGCCTTTTCGCTGCTGGTCAGATCATCCTGCACAACCGCCTCGTCACCAAGTTGATGAGCTATGACGCGATACCGTGCCAACTGCGCGGCAATAGTTGCCTCTCGCGCTTCCAAGCCCTTTTTCGTGACTAGGGCTCTCTGCAGTTCGGCCTTGGCCCATTCGTAGTTCGCATCTTTGTCCGTGGTTTCGTCGCGCACAGGGTTCAACTTTTCGGTCTCGATTGCCGCTTTGGCCTGGAGGATTTGCTGCTCGACCTCTTGCACAAAGCGATGGTTCGGTTCAAATTTGGTTAGTAACTGAGTTCTCTTCAACTCAAGTTCCAGAAGGCCTGCCTTCAATGCCCGCAACAGCTCAGGATTGTCTGCTGTGCGAACCTGTGTTGTAGTCCGCTCCGGCAACTTCGCCAACTGGGCGTCGAGTTCGTGAACTCGACGCACTGTCTCTGATATTTCCACCTGAGCCTGCCGATAACTTGCCTCCACTTCATTGAGCCGTTGCAACACCAGATCGCGTTGCTGTGCCGCCATCACCACGCCGTGGCTGTTTGTGAAGTTCAACAGAGTTCCTTTAGCCTCTTCCAGCTGCCTCCGTGACTCTCCAGTCTGCTGATCGAAAAAATGCAGTTGTCCTCTCGGCCGATGGACTTCCATGTGCTTTTCGAGGTATATGCCGGACAGCGATTTCAGCACCTGGGCCGCCAATTGCGGATCTGAAGCGTCATACCTTATCTCGATCAAATTGGTTTTCTTGATCGGTTCTACCTCCAGCCGATTGCAAAGTTTCCTGGCCGCTCGCTCTTCGCGGGCAGACTGCTCTTCGTGCGGCCGCACCCATCGCAACCAGTCGTGTGCAGCCAGATCGTTGGCCCGTACCACGCGGCGTAGGACGTCGTTATCCTTTAGAAGCTCTACTTCTGAGTTGAGCTCTTCTTCGGTCACTTCCACTCGGGAGAAATCTGGAGGAGCATTTGGCTGTGCTGTTACCGGAGGGTCCGCCCGTCCTCGACGGACCAACAGACGCAAGTGCGCACGATAGGTAGCGCCCCCAAAGGCATACGTTACGGCTAAGATGAAGAGGAAGCTCGACACAACGACAAAAACCTTCCCCTGCCGGAACAGAACCATTGCCAGTTCCCGCACCGTCGGCGACACCGGTTCTTCTGTTCTGCGCATTGAGTCTTCGTATGCCATGGGGATAGGCCTGCTTCGATAGCTAAAATTGCGTGGAACTCATGTACATACCAAGTGAAGGTTTGCTGAGAAACGGCTCGATCTTCGAAATGGCGTTCTGGGGAACAAACACTAGATCCCCCGGGCGCAGCTCGGAGGCCTCGTCCAGTTTTTTCTCCTTCAACATCCTTTTCAGATTGAAAACGCGCGCCTCGACTAGGTCATCGTTCACACGCCGAAATAGAAGCACCTGCGAATGCTTTGCCACGTGGGTAAACCCACCCGCGATCTCTACCGCTTCCATGATGGTGGTGTCCTCGCGTAACTCGTACTTGCCGGGTCTCCCCACCTCTCCTCCTGCTATAAAGTAAGGACGCTGAAAGTCTTTGAGCGCCACCGCGATCTGCGGGTCGTGAAAATATCCGGTGTATGCCTGCCGTACGGCCGCACGGAACTCCTCCAGCGTGAGGCCCTGAGCCAGCACTGGCGGCGCGTCCTTCAGCGCGACATATCCATCGGGTTGGATCGTAAGGGTCTGGTCGAACTCCGGAGCGAGCGTGAAAGTTAATGCCACCACGTCGCTGCGGTTGAGCCGGTACAGCGGACGGCGATTTCCTCCGAGCTTGAGCTCAAGGTTTCCCACGCCGTCCGCCTCCCGGGTTTCTGCACCCGTCGTTTCTATGCTCCTCACCCCAGCGTCGGTTGACCTGGATTGAGAAGGCTGTGTCGTTATTCCCAGGTTCTGCTCCTTATTATTTTCTTCCTGGGCGACTGCGGCCACCCAAAGCTGAAATATAAAAAGGCTCATCACCGCGACTCTTGTCCAGCCAACAAGGTGCTTTATGAAATATTTCATGGTTGTGATGGGCTCTGCTTTCCCTTCGCTTTCCTTGATTCCGAGAGCTCAATCTCCGCGGCTCTCTTCATGCAAAGTATCTCCACGCGGATTCCGCAGCAAGACATACAAAGTACTGTCCACCAACGGGGTCATGGCGGATTTGGGTTAACCAGCTCAGAACACAAAGTGCGCAAGGCTTCTTTCCTCGGAGTCGCTTCGATCAGAGTCGTAAGTATGTCCTCCGTGGAGCACTCTACGAAAGTAGACTTGCATGTTTGTCGAATCACACTCATCGATCGTGTGGGAGACCTAAATAGGCCCGGCAAGCTCAGCTGCCGCAACGTTCTGCACATTCCCGCATCTTCCGAACCGTCCCCGAGGATTTTCCACAGCCCAACAACTCAGTTTCCCGATTTGAAATTGGACCTGAATTGTGTGACGTGACTCCTTGAGTACTGCACGGTCTGCCCGTAAGATCGCATTAGCGAAATCCGCTTCCTTTGGAGTCCTGTTCATGAGTCCGCCTGTGACCGCTGATTCACAGGTGATCAGCGTTCTGATCGCAGACTCCAATCGGATGCAGGCCCAGTTGCTCACCAATGCTTTGCGGCGGCGCTCCGAGTTCCACATTTCCAACTGTGCCATCGACATCGCATCGATTCTTCATGCTGTTGCCCGTGCTCCCGCCAAAGTGGCTGTGATTTCACTGAATCATTCCATCGACGTAGCGCCGCAAATGGCGGCGTTGCGCCGCGTTCACCTCTCCTATCCCGCCATCGCCAAAATTCTGTTGGTGGAGTCCTATGACCGCGACCTGGTGGTAAGCGCGTTTCGCTCCGGAGCACGCGGCATTTTCTGCATTTCGGACACACATTTTCGCCTACTCTGCAGATGCATCCAGCGGATCGCGGACGGTCAGATCTGGGCCAATACAGAGCAATTGAATTTCCTGCTTGCCCTGGTTTCCGAAGTACCTTCGCTGCGGGTACTCAACTCACGCGGAGAGCTAATTTTGACTCCGCGCGAGGAACAGGTCGTCGCCCTCGTGGCCGAAGGCATGAGCAATCGCGATATTGCCGGCGAACTGAACTTGAGCGAGCACACCGTTAAGAAGTATCTGTTCCACATCTTCGACAAGCTGGGCGTCTCATCCAGGGTCGAGCTTGTCCTCTACGCAGTGAAGAATGGCGATCCGCTGCCGGCCGAATGGCTTGCCGGCGTTGGCCGAAGCCACCCGTCGAAAGATTCGACTCCCGCCGCGACATCGCAATTTGGAAAACCTTCCGTTCCACCTGTATAAATCTCTTACAGGATCTTGTGCCAGAAGACTCCTCCACACCCAAGCCCGAGCCTCAACCCCGCAGCGGCGCGACCATCATCGCCGCCGGCCTGCTGGTGGCCGCCCTTGCCTTGGTGGTCTTATATACCAGCCGTCGGGCGTTTTTGAGCCCGGTGGCGCTGGTCGTGGTCGCGGCTATTGGCGTGGCTGCGTTGCTGTTGCAGATTCGTTTGCGCCCGCATCTTCCTTCTTCGCCGGCTCGCTCTTCATCGGCTCGTGGCGCACTTTGGACCAACCTCCTCGGGGTCGTCTTCGCCGTCGCAGCTGTCTTCGCCGACGTCCTTCACCTGGACGCAACGGTCATGCTGATCGCCGCGCTGGCCGCCGTTGTATCCTTTGCCATCAGCGGCATTATCGTTCTCAACGCTTTGCGCAAACGCCGTGTTTGATCCGAGGCTTTTCACCGGCTGCTTCGGACCAGCGGACATCCGCGAGGCTTTTCGCTTGGTCTGGAGTTCGATGCATTAAATAGCCGAAGCTGAGGCCGGATCATGAGAAACGCGGGAGCCAGTCTTAGGGCTTGAACTCCACCGCGACGGTCGTCTCTACCACCACCGGCTGGCCGTCAACGCGATAGGGTTCAAAGCGCCACCAGCGCAGCGCAGAGATTGCCGCCTGCGCCAGGATTTCGGGACCATTGAGAGCGTGTACGTCTACTACCGAACCGTCGCGTCCCACGACTACGTCCAGCACAATCACTCCCCGCAGCCTCTCTGGACGCGCCGCGGCGGGATAATCAGGATCCACGCGGTGGGTCACCAGCTTCTCCATCTCGTCGGCTGGAACGTGCACTTGCGGATCCACTGCGTCGATTGTCCTTTCATTCGTCTCCAGATCGGACTCTAGCTCCTCCCAACCGCGATTCCAGCTCCAGAAAAAAATTGCCAGCAGAATTGCCACCAGCACCAGGGCGATGGTCCATACTCCGCGGCGCCCGCTGATAGGGAGCTGGACTCCACCTCCGTGCCATCCAGTACTCTTCGCAGCTTTCGTAGCTTGGGCCGCAGTCCTCGGTGCTACTCCCATTTCGGGTACCGCTCTTGCGTCTGCCGCCCAATTGCGAATCGCGGCCTGCTGCTTCGCCGTCAAGCCGACAAACTCCATCCCCGAGCGCAGCTTGTCGTGGTACCTCACCATCGCACGCGCGCGCAGGGGCTCCACTGCCGTCGGCAGGAGTATTTCAACTCCCACCGCCTCACCCGGCATCAGCTCTCCGGCTACCACCGCGGCTACGCCTCCCTCGCCGAGGTTCACCGATCGCCCCGGCAGAGTATCTGGAATCCCCGAGCGCAGGACGGTCACATCGAGCGGCGTCTGCACACGGTAGCGCACTCGCCGTCGGCGTGGCGGTTGTCCCTGGCCCTGCCCTTGTGGCTCTGCCGCCATTTCAATGCCTTGACCGTTTCCGGAGTTACGTACCACTGAGCCACCGAGAAAGAACAACTCAAGAAGGTTTTCTCTGTGTCTCGGTGGTGAAAAAAGCCTTACTTGTTGCTCGCGCGCAGCTCGACAATCTCAGTTCCGTTGGCCACGAGCACAAAACTTGCCATGCCGATAAACAGACCATGCTCCACCACTCCCGGCATATCGCTAAGCTTCCACGCCAGCTTTTCGACGTCCGCAATTTGCCCAAAGCTGCAATCGAGGATGTGATTATTCTCGTCGGTCAAGAACGGTTTCCCGTCCGCTTGCCGCCGAAGCGAAACTTTTGCGCCCAGTGCTTCAATTCTTCTCAGCACCACCGCCTGTGCGAACTTGATTACCTCTACCGGCAAGGGAAACCTTCCCAGCACCGGAACCCTTTTCGTGGCATCGGTAATAATCACAACCTGCTTGCTCGCCGAAGCCACAATCTTTTCCCGCAGCAAGGCTCCGCCGCCACCCTTAATCAAACGCAGCTCGGGATCGACCTCATCCGCGCCGTCCACGGTCACATCGATCTGCGGACATTCATCCAGCGTGGCGATCGGAATCCCCAGGGCTGCCGCCTGCTGTCGCGAATGGTCTGAGGTCGGAATGCCTCGGAGGCGCAGTCCATTCTTTACCAGCTCGCCCAATAGTTGAATGAAGTGTGCGGCGGTCGTTCCAGTACCGATCCCAACCACCTGACCATCTTTGATGAATCGCAAGCTGGCCCGCGCCGCAGCCTCTTTTTCCTGATCATTTGCCATGAGTTTTCTCCTCGCTTTGCGGCGCACCTAACTCAAACTCTTTTGGACGTATATCAAGTATCCCGCCAGCGCCAGCCCGAACAACACCGTCAGGATGGTCACCAGGTCCACGATAAATCCTGCCGGCTCAAATTTTCCTTCTTCAAGAAGCGCCCGCGTCTTTCGATACCGTACCAATCCCATGACGACCATAAGCACGCCCGCTAGAATCGAGATCATGCCCATCCAAACCGAAAGCCCTGTCGTTTTCGATGCGAGACCTTGGAACGCCGTCAACTGCCGCATTGCGATAGCAAAGCGCCCAATCGCGAACCCAAACACCACGATCGCCACGCTGGTACGCACCCACGCCAGAAAGGTGCGTTCGTTGGCTAAATGGTCGCGAGCTCGGTTGGAATCTTCGGTCACGAGGCCTCCCCGATAACGGCAGCATTATTCCACAGGATCAGCCCTTTCGAACTCACCCACAAAACGCTCAAGTCCCGACAATCATCTTCCCGAGAATCTCTTTCAGGATTTTCGCCGCCACGATTGCCGTCATTCCCGAAATATCCTGTGCCGGGTTGTATTCGACGATGTCCGCGCCAACAATTATTCCTTCAATCGCGTGCAGATGAGCAATCGCCTCTCGCACCGTCATCCCTCCAGGTTCGCGATGCGAGATGCCGGGCGCATGCGCCGGATCGAGCGCGTCCATGTCGAACGAAATATACGTCGGCCCGTGAACCTTAAGCCGATCGTAGGCGGGAAGCGCCGGCATCTGCACCATCTCAACCCCGAATCTTTCCGCCTGTTCGCGCTGGTGCTGGTTCAGTGTACGTATTCCGATTTGAACCAGCCTCTTCGCCAGTCGCTCTTCCATGATGCGCGCAAACGGACACGCATGCGACACCCGGCTGCCCTCGAACTCGTCATACAAATCCGAGTGCGCGTCGAAATGAATAATCGTAAGTTCCGGATAGCGCTGCGCAAAGGCCCTGATGATCGGATACGTAACTGAGTGATCGCCTCCGAGCGCCACCGGGCGCTCGCCTTTCTCCAGCAACTCGCTGACCGACCGTTCAATCTCCACAAAGTCGTTGGCATTTTTCTCCAGGGAATTGCTGAGGCGTGAATTGTTGAGGCGAAGATCGCCTGCGTCCGCGAACGCACCCGCCGCGCCCACATCCACTCCCAGTTCCGACCACTTGTTAGAAGCGTCGCTCTGCCATGCCTCGCGAATCTTCGCCGGCGCCGCCGCCGGTCCACGCAGGTAAGACGAATTCACGTCCAGCGGTATTCCGAGAAGAGTTGGCATGGTCTTGTTTCTTGCGCTGCGCGAGATTTCTGCAGTCTACACGCTCCCAGTTTGTGCAGCCTCGTCAAACTGGGTCTCGTCAAACTGGGTCTCGTCAAACTGGGTCTCGTCAATCTGGGAGCGCCGGTTACATCTCCCTCGGAGAACCCTGCCATCCCTCAGGGTTACCCTGTGATCCCCTGTGCCCGGAGCCTGCCCTGAGCGAAGTCGAAGGGTGTTGAAGTTTTTCGAACCCCTGGAATCCAACCCTGGAATCTCCCGCACCTCGCCGCGCATCCGTTATCCTAGAAACGAACTCATATGGCTACCCCGAAATCTCGAAATCTCAGCGGCACGGCGGTTGTTGAACCCTCTGTCAACGGAGAAAATCCCGAGCGCGAGCGTGTATTCAGCGCCTTCCGCCAGTGGGGATACCTCGAGGGCGACCTCGATCCCCTCGGCTTCCTCCGTCCGCGCTCCACTCCTGAATTGCAGATCAACAACGAGTACGCTCGTGAAGCTCGTGCCATCTACTCATCGACCATCGGCGTCGAAATTAACCACATTTACGCTCCCGAGCGCCGCCGCTGGATCTACGATCACATGGAATCGCCGGCTCATAATTTTCAGGTTACAGATAACCTCCAGCAACGCATTCTCGATCAGCTCATCCGCGCCGACATTTTCGAGCAGGTGATGCAGCAGCGCTATCTGGGCAGCAAGCGCTTCTCCCTCGAAGGTGTCACCGCACTGATCCCGTTAGTCGATGAAATTCTCGACACCGGCTCCCGCCTCGGCGCCATCGAACTCGTAATGGGCATGAGCCATCGAGGCCGCCTCAACGTAATCGCCCACGTCGCTAAGCGACCACCCGATGAAATCTTTGCCGGATTTGAAGACGTCGACCCGCGCAGCGTTCTCGGCTCCGGCGACGTCAAGTACCACATGGGCGCGACCGGTGAGTACATAACACGCAGCGGCAACAAAGTTCACATCCATCTGGTTTCAAATCCCAGCCACCTCGAAGCCGTTGATCCCGTAACCGTCGGCCGCACTCGCGCCAAACAAGACCGCACCGGCGAAGGCGGACGCGAAAAGTATCTCCCATTGCTGGTCCACGGCGACGCCGCCTTCGCCGGACAGGGCATCCTAGCCGAAACCATGAATTACGCCGACCTACCCGGCTACACGGTAGGCGGCACCATTCACCTCGTCGTCAACAATCTCCTCGGATTCACCACCACCTACCTCGAAGAGCATTCCACCCGCTTCGCCGCCTGCATCGCGCGCCGCCAGTCGATCCCTATCTTCCACGTCAACGGAGAAGATGTGGACGCCGTGGTGCGCGTCGCCCGTCTAGCCACCGAATACCGCTACCAGTTTGGCACCGACGTGGTCATCGACCTCATCGGTTACCGCCGCCATGGTCACAGCGAAGTTGACGATCCCACGGTGACGCAGCCGCTGCTCTACAAGAAGATTAAAGAGCATCCACCGCTCTGGGAAATCTACGCCGACGACATCGGCGCAACCGACGCTCCAGCCCGCGCCGCGGCAATCAAGGCCGAGTTCGAGGCCGCACAAAAAGAAGCCGGAAAGATCAGCAAGAAGCCGCTGATGCGCGACCTCCCCAAATATTGGGACCGATACTACGGCGGCCTGCACAAACCGGAATTCGAAGTGGAAACCGGACTCTCGACAGAAGAACTATCCGAGCTTACCAGTCATCTCACAACGTATCCCGAGGGCTTCCACATCCATCCCAAAGTAAAGAAGCTCCTCGAGCAGCGTGCGGAGATGGGCACGGGCAAACGCGCCGTGGATTACGGCATGGCCGAAGCTCTCGCCTTCGGCAGTCTGGTGAAAGCTGGCATTCCAGTTCGTCTCTCCGGCCAAGACTCACGCCGCGGGACGTTCAACCAGCGCCACTCCGTTCTCATCGATATCGAAAACGAAAACGAGTACGTCCCGCTGGAAAATATTGCGCCCGGCCAGGCCCGCTGCGGAATCCACAACTCAACTCTTTCCGAACCCGGCGTGCTCGGCTACGAATACGGCTACAGCCGCGACTATCCCGAAGCGCTCGTACTATGGGAGGCCCAGTTCGGCGACTTCGTGAATGTTGCGCAAGCGATCATCGACCAGTTCATCTCCGCCGGCGAAGCCAAGTGGAACCTTCTCTCTGGCTTGGTTCTGCTTCTCCCCCATGGCTACGAAGGCCAGGGACCGGAGCACTCCAGCGCCCGCATCGAGCGCTTCATCCAACTCGCTGCGAAACACAACATCCAGATCGCGCAGCCCTCAAACGCCGCGCAATATTTCCATCTGCTGCGCCGCCAGGCCCTGCGCCACTGGCGCAAGCCCCTGGTCGTCTTCACTCCGAAGAGTATGCTGCGCCATGCCGACGCGTCATCGCCCATCGTCGACTTCAGCAACAAGAATTTCCTGAACGTAATTCCCGACACCGAAGTCGGCGCGGCCGACCGCATCCTGGTCTGCACCGGCAAGATTGGCCACGAACTCCAAGCCGAGCGCAAAAGGAGAAAAGACACTTCGACCGCAATCGTATTTCTGGAACAGCTCTATCCCTTCCCGGAGCAAGAACTCATAGCCGAATTCGCCCGCCACGGCGAAGCCGGCGACATCGTGTGGGTACAAGAAGAGCCCGCCAATATGGGAGCGTTATTCAACATGCTCCCGCGTCTTCAGCGCATAGCCGGCGCCCGCCACGTAATGTCGGTCAAGCGCAGCTCGAGCGCCAGCCCCGCCACCGGCAGCGCCAAAGCCCACGAAGTAGAACAAAAGACGCTGCTGACCCTGGCCTTTACCACCAGGGGATAACGGAAGGGAGTCACCACGACTCATGTGGGGACAGCTGCCCCCGGCTGTCCAGCCGAGCGCAGCTCGGCAGCGCTTTTGATTTGCGTCAAACTTCCCAGATGACTATAATGACCATCAAGACTATCTCGCATTGAGGCCTTTTTATGAACTCACAAACCCAATCCTGGACAGTAGCCCAAGCCAAAGCAAAATTCAGCGAAGTGATCGACCGTGCCATATCCGAGGGGCCGCAGACCGTTACCCGGAAGGGCCGCACTGCGGTCGTAGTGGTGGACGCGGCTGAGTGGCAGCGAAAAACCAAGCGTGTTGGAACTCTCGCAGAATTCTTTGCGAGATCCCCGCTTCGTGGATCAGGACTCAAACTTGAGCGGCGCAAGGATCGTCCGCGCGAAGTCAAATTGTGAGCTTTCTTCTGGACACCAACGCAGTGTCGGAATGGGTCAAACCGCACCCGGATCCCGGGTTCCTCAGCTGGACGGACTCGGTTGATGAAGACCGCGTATTTCTGAGCGTCATCTCACTGGCCGAGGTGCGTTATGGAATCGAGCGCATGGCACCCGGACTTCGCCGCAGGCGGCTCGAAGAATGGCTGCAACATGAGTTGCCTTTACGCTTTGAAAGCAGAATTCTGACCGTCGATGCCGGCATCGCTGATGCCTGGGGGAAAGTGGCTTCGCGCAGCGTAGCGGTGGGCAGGCCCATGAGCGCGATGGACGCTTTTCTCGCCGCAACTGCGGAATTCCATCACCTCACCCTGGTGACTCGAAATGTTTCGGATTTTCCTTTGCTCAAAGCGATCGTCAGTCCCTGGACTGGAACGCCGCCACAAGGTTAGCCCGGCCTCTCCGTAACCGCCTTGCCGCCACTCCCCGGCAACTTCGCCTTCTTCCCACCCGCACCCTCCCCCGCCAACAACTCCTCCAAGCTCTCATACGCATAAATCGTCGGCGCATGATTCTGCATCAACCCGCCGGTATCCGCCGTCGGCCCGTAATTGCTGTGTATATTCTGCCCCAGCATCCGCAGCATGGCCATCAACTGTCCGCGATGATGCGACGTATGCGTCATGCGCCGCGTCATCACCCAGGCCCGAGACCGCTGCACATCGAAAAACTTCACATTCGCTTCCCACCAGCCTTCGTCTTTCTCCAATAGCGCCGCCAAACGTCTGCCGCTGTCCTCGGCATACCGCGTCATGAACTCCAACCGCGTCTCCTGTTTCGGCAGCGGAGGCGCACCCACATCGATCCCCAGGATATTGCGGAACCAAAGGTCTTCGCTCACGCACTGATGCACCATCTGCTCGTGCACGCTGCGCCCACGCGGATCGCCCTCCCGCGGACGCACCGGAAGATCCTCGTCCCGAAACTCGCTCCACACGCTGACTACTTTTACTCTCTCAGTAGAATAGGTCTCGACAAGAAATGCATATCTCATAGCCGCAAATGTTACCCTAACAGGCTGCTGAAAATACCAAGAGTTAGGGAAGCACCCGATTGATTTTCAGAGCGATTTTGGGTGGCGCAACGCTTCCAGCGCTGCGACAAACGAAAGAGTTAGTTCGCCAGCAAACTCTTTGCAGCGCTCAGATAAACAGCTCATTAGGCAGAGATTTCCATCCGCAATCCAAATGCGTCATGCTCAGGTGTTTCCGGCAATCTGCGCTCCGTCCCAAGCATTATCCGCCTTGCGGTCCACAGCAGCGCGTACGCGTCCAAAATATCCTCAATGTGCCGCATATCCAATCGAAGCTGAGCTTCTGGGAACTCGTTATGCACAAGCCGTAGCCTCTGTTTGATCCCCTCGATCTTTTTCTTGGACAACAGCGGTGTGCCCCCATTCATCTTCGTGAAGCTCAGCTCAGGATGTCCCTCACGAACTCGACCTTGGGCGCCTTGGCTCCGTCTGAGCACCGAGTCAATGCTCTTTACCTTGGGCACTATCGCCCACTGGAACACGTTCACTCGCCTTTCTCCGATGGCGACACACTTTGCGCAAGCCTCCTCGCGGTTGGGGCAATCCAAAATGGGCCTTATCGGTGCCGGGAAAACGCAAACGTGCCGAATGCCAAGGCATTTACGCGCTGCGTTATCAGCTTTGCGATCTCCTTTATCAGGGAGGCCAATCGGAATGTCGATCACGATAAGATCGAGGCTACGATTCTCGAACAGTTCGGGAAATGTGCACGACTCCGATACTTCGGTGCGTCCGTTTCCTCTGTCGACAACGGCGATCCACTTGTCTTTGCATCCATCCACGCCTGCAATCATGCCATCCTCCGCGATCAAAACAAGGCAATGTTACCCTAGGATTCCCCAATCTCCATGCCCCGCCGCCCCCAACCTCTCCGCGTTGCCATCGACACCGGCGGCACCTTCACCGATTGTGTCTGGATCGATGCTACCGGTCGCACCCGCATGTTGAAAGTTTTCTCTACTCCCGCCGATCCCTCCCGGTCCATCGTCGAAGCTCTCCGCCAAATCGATCACGAAGGCGAGTTGGTGATCCTTCACGGCACGACGGTTGGCACCAATTCCCTGCTCGAACGTAAAGGCGCTCGCACCGCACTGATCACCACCGCCGGATTCGAGGACGCGATCGAGATCGGCCGCCAGGCCCGTCCCAAGCTTTACGACTTCTTCTTCGACCGCGTCGAACCCCTGGTCCCCGCCAATCTCCGCTTCGGCATCGAAGAACGCACCGCGAGCGACGGCAAAATCCTAACCGCACCTTCACCAGCGGATTTGAAATCGCTGGTCGCCCAGGTTGCAGAGAAGGAACCGGAATCGGTCGCCATCTCTCTACTTTTTTCATTCGCAAATCCAAGTAATGAGCTGGCGATCGCCGAAGCCCTCAAGCCGCTCGGTATCCCACTCTCGATTTCTCATCAGATTCTTCCCGAGTTCCGCGAATACGAACGCACGTCAACCGTAGTAATCAACGCCTACCTACAACCAGTCATGCAGCGATATCTGGAAAACCTTGAGCGCCGGGCAGAATCGCTTCGTCTAAAGCGGCCAGCGAAATACCGTGTAGAGCGGCGCTTCAGCGCCGCGAAAGTCGTCCACAAAAACATCCGGGCTTTAGCCCCCGTGGCCCGCATCTTCGTCATGCAATCCAGCGGCGGGATTACAGCTCTATCCTCCGCTGCCCGTGAACCCGTCCGCACCGTTCTCTCCGGCCCCGCCGGAGGCGTCGTCGGCGCGGCCGCGAGCGCCTGCCGCAGCGGCTTCGAGCGCATCATCGCCTTCGACATGGGAGGCACTTCCACCGATGTCTCCCTCGTCGAAGGCGCAATCACCACTGCCAGCCACGCCGAAGTCGCCGGGCTCCCCATTGGTGTTCCCATGCTCGATATCCACACCGTCGGCGCTGGCGGAGGCTCGCTCGCCCGCTTCGACGCCGCCGGCGTTCTTCGCGTCGGCCCCGAATCCGCAGGTGCCGATCCGGGCCCCATCTGCTACGGTCGAGGCACGCAACCCACGGTCACCGACGCGAACCTGTTATTAGGTCGCCTGCAGCCCACTCGCTTCCTCGGTGGCGATTTCACCCTTGATCTCGAACGAACCCGCAGCATCACGCGCGATTGGCTGAATCGGCAAGGAAATCCTCTCACTCTGGAAAAGTTCGCCGCCGGCGTAGTTCGCGTGGTCAACGCCACCATGGAAAAAGCCATCCGCGTGGTTTCCATCGAGCGTGGCCGCGATCCCCGGGACCTCGCCCTCGTCGCCTTCGGCGGTGCCGGAGGCCTTCACGCCTGCGCCCTGGCCGACGCTCTCAGCATCCCGAATGTGATTATCCCCGCCTTTCCCGGCGCTCTTTCCGCTCTCGGCATCCTGGTCAGCGACGTGGTTAAAGACTATTCCCGCACCATATTCATATTAATGAGCGCGGCTGGCAAGGTCCCGCAAGCACGTCTGCTGCAAGAGCTCGCAGCGTTGAAGAAACAGGCTACGATAGATCTTCAGCAAGAAGGCTGGCAGGGAAAAGTTCGCTATCAGAGCAGTGTCGACCTCCGCTACCGAGGCCAGGGATACGAACTCAATCTTCCTTTTACCGGGAACCTGCTCGCAGATTTCGAGCGAGAGCACCACCGCCGTTACGGCTACTCCCATCCCGGCCGACCAGTAGAGCTGGTAACCCTCCGCCTCCGCGCATCAGTAAAATCGGAAGCAGCACATGTGAAGCAGATGAACCATGTGGGGACGGCCGCCCCCGTGAGCCTGTCCCGAGCGAAGCCGAGGGATCCAAACCGAGCAAAGCTCGGCTCGCCTTCCCCACTCAAAGCCGCAGTCCTATTTGACGGCAAGAAACTCGCCACGAAGGTCTACTCCCGGGATGAACTACAGCCCGGCCGGACCTACCTCGGCCCCGCGATCATCACCGAATACAGCGCTACGACCGTGATCCCACCCCAAAGGAAATTTCACGTCGGCCAGGCAAGCAACCTTATCGTTTGCAACGAATAACTTCCTTTTATCCACAAATTATCAACATAGTTTTGCACGCCTGCGCGAATAGAACCTTTTGTGCAAAAGTTTGAAGATCAACCGGCGCGGGAACCAAAGGTACATTGGAATTCATGCGATTCATGGAGGACCAGGGGAGGTTTGGCAACACGCAGAATCTGGGCCTTGAAAAATTGATGACCGTCGCCGATGTGGCAGTCATATTGAACAGGTCAAGACGCTACGTGCATGATCACGCGCGTGAGATAGGTGCCCTTCGGATCGGCGGCGGCCCCCGGCGCGCCGGTCGATTGCGCTTCCGAGCAGAAGGGGTCCGCCAATTCATCTCCCGGCACTAATACGATCCTCGATCTTGGATTTACAGTGGAGAGCAAATGCGACGGGAGGCCCGAGAATGCCGCCGAAGAAGAAGGTACTACGAGAGATCAAACCCGCGCCACCCTGCCAATGCGAGTGCAAAGCCTGTGACGTTGGAATTCACTGCGGAAACAAGAAGTCAGGCTGCGAACATCCACGCTACCGAACTACGCCGAGAACGCACTAGAGGCGTCGGCGCGCCGAATCTCAGGCGCCTTCCGCCTCTGCTCCTTTTCTACCCACTCTACGAACAGCGCCTGAAATTCCTCTTGCGTATAGATGCCCTTGTGAATCAGCAATGTATTCATCGCATACACAGTAGCCTTGAAGCCTTCATCGCGCGAGGCTACCACCAATGCTTCTTCAAACGACATACCAGAATTCACCTCGGAATTGTCAGGCACTATTTGACGCCATCAACACACTCAATACACAAAATACTACCCTATTGCCGAGCACCTTCCCAGTTTCGGCCCAATTTTTCTGCCTCTCTTTTTGGGCTAGAAATTCCCGGGGCCCGAAAACTTATAGCAAGCGTAATGGACGCGGGCTAGGCACGCAAGAATTAAGTGTCCACGAAATGGACATCCCAAAATTCAGCACCAAAAATCCGGTTCCGCAATTCGGCTTCTCAAAAACCTCACTGGTGGCCAGCTAAATGTATGCCCCACGTCCACAAACGCTTCGATCTCGACTCCGCCGCCAATCTGATTGTTACAATCCGATAAAAATCCTTGCCGACGACCGAAACCAAGGACTAGGTACTAGGTACTGGCAACCGCCTTCGCTACAATGTAGGCGTGAAACCTAGCATCTTCGTCGTCGAAGACGATCCTGATATTTCCCGCCTCGTTCGTCATCACCTGGAGAATGACGGCTTTGCCATTCGCGTCTATCCCAATGGTTCTAACGTAATCGCTGACGCCGAGCGGCAGCGCCCGGCGCTATTCGTGCTCGACATCATGGTTCCCGGCAAAGATGGACTTGAACTTTGCCGCACCATCCGTCAAACTCCTGGCCTCGCTTCGGTGCCGGTAATTTTTCTGACCGCGAAGAGCAGCGAAGCCGATCGCGTCCTCGGTCTCGAACTCGGAGCCGATGACTACATCGCCAAGCCTTTCAGCCCGCGCGAGCTCGTAGCCCGTGTCAAGGCCGTGCTTCGCCGCTTTGAGCGTCCGCTCCCACCCAGTCCGTTCACAGTTGGCGACATCGCTATCGATCCCTCCGCCATGATTCTGACGGTTCGCGGACAAACTGTTCCGACGACTGCCACCGAATTCCGCCTGCTCGATTATTTCGCCCGCCACCTGGGTCGCGTCTTTTCCCGCGATCATCTGCTTGATTCCGTTTGGCGCGACACGTCTTATGTGACGCCGCGCTCGGTCGATGTCTATGTCCGCCGAATCCGCGAAAAAATCGAACCGGACCCGGAAAACCCGCGCTACCTCAAGACCGTGCGCGGGGCGGGCTACCGCTTCGAGGCCCCGAAGTGAGGAAGCACAGGTGAGGAAGCAGAAGTGAGGAAGCCGTGAGAAGCGGGATTTTTCTCAAGCTGATGGCCTGCTTTCTGGTCGTTATCCTGGCAGCCGCCGTCATGTTCGACCTGATGCTCGGCGGCGCCTGGGAATCTTCGCTGCGCGCGGAAATCGAGCGCAACCTCGTCCAAAAAACCAAACTTCTGGCGCACCGCGTCGAAACGGATCGCAGCGGCCATTCCCTCTCCGACATTGCCGCGCAGGAAGCACAAGCCGCCGGCGCCCGTGTCACCATCGTCGATTCCGCGGGAAAGGTTCTGGCGGATTCCGAGTTCAGCCCCGACGCACTGGGAGACGTGGTTCAGCGTAAGGAATTTGTAACTGCTCTCTCCGGCAACGTCGGCGTTGACCAGCGTCGCAGCGCCGCGATTGGCATTCCGTTTCTCTATGTCGCGGTTCCCATCTCCGGCGGGGCAGTCCGCCTCGCCTATCCTCTTTCTGACGTAGAAGCCGTTTCCGCACAGGTGCGCCACAGGCTGGGATGGGCTTCCGCAATGGTATTCGTCCTTGCCCTGGCAGTAGCCGCCGTCGCTGCCGTTTGGAGCGCCCGCCGCCTCGAGCGCATCGTCGATGTCGCCGCCCGCATCGCCGAAGGCGATCTGAAGGCCCGCGTCCTTGAAACTTCGCCGGACGAAATCGGCCGCGTCGCCGGTGCCATCGACAAAACTGCCCGCCGCGTCGAGCAGAGTTTCGCTGCAGTCCAGTCCAGCCGGCGCCAGCTCGAAACTCTACTCAACAGCATGCAGGACGCCGTCATTGCCGTCAGTGCCGACGGGTTGGTGCAATGGGCCAATCGACCAATGAATCGCCTGGTGCCGCAAGGCACTCGCCTGCACCAGCCGGTGGTTGAAACTATTCGCGATCCGGACTTCCTGGCCAGCGTTAAGGAAGCTATCACTACTCACGAAGTCAAGACTGCTCGCGCCACTTCCATCATTCCTGGCCGCGCGTTCGACGTGACCGCCGCGCCCCTGCCTGACGGTGGCGCCGTCGCTGTGCTCCGCGACCTCACCGAAACCGAGCGCGTGGAGAAAACCCGCCGCGATTTCATCGCCAATGTCTCCCACGAACTGCGCACGCCCCTCACCTCGATTCAGGGCTATGCGGAGACCCTGCTCGACGGTACTCCTGACAATGGAGCGCCGACTCGCGAGTTTCTGGAAATTATCCGCAAGAATTCTTCCCGGATGTCGCGCCTCACCGAAGATCTCCTGACCCTCGCCCGCGTCGAATCCGGAGAAACCCGCTTCGATGCCGAGTCCGTTCCTCCCGCCGAACTTCTTCACGATGCCGAGGAGAGCTTCCGCGAAATCGCCCGCACTCACGGTATCGAATTGCAAATCCAGGATTCTCCAGCCCACCATCTGCAAAGCCGCAACTTTCCCGGCCCCAACCCACTGCCTGAAAATCTACCGTCAGTTCTCGCCGACCGCGAAGCCATCCATCAGGTCTTTTCCAACCTGATCGACAATGCCCTGAAGTACGGAGCTGCCGGCGGACGAATCGTCCTTGGCGCGCGCGCGGTTCCTCACGCTGTCGAATTTTTCGTCCAGGATTTCGGTGCCGGCATCGCCTCCGAACATCTTCCGCGCCTGTTCGAACGCTTCTATCGCGTCGATAAAGCCCGGTCCCGCGAATCCGGAGGCACCGGCCTCGGCCTTGCCATCGCCAAGCACATCATGCTGGCCCACGGCGGCTCCATCCGCGCCGAAAGCGAACTCGCCCATGGCTCGACGTTCATGTTCACCCTGCCAACGGCCTAGCCATGCTCATGTGGGGACAGCCGCCCTCGGCTGTCCATTCGAGCGAAGCTCGAAGGGTTTTTCCTTGGCGGACACCCTGTTTCTTTTCCGGTCTGGGAGTCCTGACTACGAACTCATTACTACGGTGCCTTCACTCCTTCCACTTCCGGTGTAATATCACTGCAGGATTTCCCATTGGAGAGGCTATGAAACGATTCGCAGCTTTCCTACTGCTGCTCGCCCTGGCCATTGCATCGTCAACGCCGGCGTTCGCTGAGCGCGAAAACAGGAGTATCGGGGAAAACAGCCGGGAGGCTCGGAAAGCGGCCAAGCAGCAACAAAAGTACGCCAAGAAGCAAACCAAGAAGCAGCAGAAGGCCATGAAGAAATACCAGAAAGCACAGCACAAAGCGTCCAAGCAGCGGCATCGCTAGTGAAGCAGTTGGACTCGCTCCCTGGTCCAAAAGCCAGTCCGACTAAAGTTTGTCCGGCCCACTTACGAAAAATGATCAAAAATTCACACCTTCTTAACCAACCATTGAAAGAGAAACGCTATCTTAGCCGTTGACTATCTAGTTATGGGCACGGCAAAATCAGAACTAATAGTCCCGCGCCGTTTCAGCTCGCGCCAGAGAGACACTCTCATGGGTACTGCTCGCGCCGAAAGCCTCTGCCCCGAACCCGCCCATCGGCGGATCGTCCGTCGCACCGTCGAAGCCTGTCTTTTGGCCAAGGAAGCCGCCGGCGCCGCCGCTGAGGGCATCGCCACCGGTTCCAGCGCTTTGCTGAATTCCCTGCGCGTCCGCGAACGCGAGCTCGACACCTTCGATATGGAAATCGATAGCGCGGTTACCACCGCCATCACCGAAGTAGAGCCCGCCGAGGCCCGCGAACTCCTTGCTTGCATGAAGTTCATGATCGGCCTGGAACGCATCGGCGACCTTCTCCTCAGTTTTGCGAACAGCGCGCAAGCCGCCGCTGGTCGCATCGATTCCGAAGACACTCGCGACCTCACTCACATGGCCACCATCCTCGAAAAAATGCTCACCGACGTCGGCGACGGTTTTTCGAATCGCGACGTCCGCAAGGCCATCGACGTTCTTCGCGCCGACTCCGAGATGGACCGCCTCCGCAACCTCATCTTTCTTCGCCACATCGAGAATCCCGAAAACATCGCCCGTCAAGCCAGCCTGCAAATCATTTTCATGACCCAATCCCTCGAGCGTGCCGGCGATCACGCCAAAAATTTGGCCGAAGAAGTGTGCCACTTCGTCAGCGGCCACACCGTCCGCCACGTTCTTAAGACCTACGACAAACCGGTCGAGCAAATGTTCATCGACTACCTTCGCCGCCGCGACCAGCACTAGACGTCCCTGCTACTCTAGTCCCTGCTACTCTATCCCATTACAAACTGTCATCCGGACCGCGCAGTCCGGAGAAGAGAAGGACCCTACGGCATCCGCGCGGTGGAGAAATCCCACCCTTCATGCATGAAGGGTGGGATCTCATTCCATCTCGCACCACTACCCATTTTCCTCGTTTGTTTTGTTTCTCCAGTGGGCAGGCTGGCTCTACAGAAGAAGGATTACTGGTCGTGGTAACCTCATATTCTTGTTCTCCGCATTATCTCTTGCGTCTTGGCCTCGTCGATAACCTTTGACCGTGTTACGGCAACGAAATCTTGATCGAGGGTTGTGAACGAAATACTTTGATTGCGCCAGCCACCCCAATGCATTTACGACCTCTCCCGGGGTTCGCCCTCATTCTTAAGGCTGGGGTCCCGCTGTTCGCAAGCAGTCTGCCCGTTCCGCCGCTATCGTCTAGAACGACGATCGCGATCCAGCGTCCTTCCTCAATGAATCGGCAGGCATCAAGGCGGTCAAGATATTTCGCCGCAGTTACACTCACAGGTCTGGTTTGTCTAGGCACAATCATTCGCTTCTGTGGGCTGGGTCTTCGCCCCATGTATGACGAAGCTGCCAGTTGGACCTTTGCAAAGTTGCCGTGGCATTCGTTTTGGAAGGCAATGTGGGATTACGAGGGCAATATGACCCTCTACTATCTCATCCTTCGTTTGTGGGTGCATCTGGGGGATAGCCAGGTAATCCTGCGAAGTCTCTCGGTCCTCATCGGTGTCGCGACCATACCGGTTGTGTACCTGCTCGGCCTTCGATTGTTTGACCGAAGAGCGGGGATGATCGCAGCAACGCTGATCACAGTCCACGCGTTTCACATCCGCTGGTCTCAAGAGGCCCGTGGCTACGCCATGGCTGTGTTCCTGATTTCGTTGTCGACTTTGCTATTGGTCTCCGCCCTCAAAGTGGGGAGCTCCCGTCGTCTTTGGATTGCTTACGTTCTTGTAAGTGCACTTGCTTGCTACTCCCAGATGCTTGCAGTTCTTGTCCTGGCAGCGCAATGGATATGGATACTCGCGAATGGATTTTCCATCCTTCGTTCACGGATCTTGGTGCTGGCCTCTCAACTATTGCTCGTCGCCCCGGTAGGATTGTACGCAACATTCAAAAATAGGGGCCAGCTTGCTTGGGTTCCAGCCCTTAGTTTCGATGGCTTTTTTGATGTGGTGAAGCTATTGGCTGGCGCAGGGGGGACCGGCCCGCGCGGAACCGCCGCATTGATGTTTTTCTACGGCGGCCTATGCTTGCTGGCTGTGCTGTTGGGATATACATCGAGCGAAAGATCAACACGCCTGGGAACGACTCTCTTACTACTTTGGTTGTTGGTTCCGCTGGGCGTAATAACAGTGGTTTCAGCCGTCAAACCCCTCCTGGTGGATCGTTTCGTCTTGATGTGCCTTCCTGCCATTTTGCTCCTCGCAGGTTCAGCCATCGATTCTATGCTGAAGTGGGGCCGGATGGGTCAGTGGGTGGGGGCCTTTGCCTGTTTCGCGGTCCTCAGTCTGAGTCTCTACGCCTCGCGCGCGCAATATCGGACGGCAGCAAATCTAATCGATAACCACAAAGCGATGACTCGCTACATTTTGTCCGAACAACAACTTGGCGACGCTGCGATCTTTTACACACCTGCCGCCCATATGTCTTTCCGCTACTACGCAACTCTAGCTGGAGCGGGACGAACTCCCACCATTGTGTTCCCAAACTTCGGAGATGTACCAACCGGCGCTCAACCGGCTCCGTCATGGCAACAGATCGAAGCTGCCTCTGCCGCTTATCCGCGTGTTTGGCTGGTATTGGACTGGACCTCCATTAATCTTGTCCCCGCGTGGAAAGACGCCGTTCCGCCCCTGTACCAAGCTCTCGAACAAAACTTCACGCTGGAAGAAGAACAAGCTGTAGGAAGGTTTCAAGTCTTGCTTTACTCTCATAAGCGTTGAGTTGTGGGTCGGGAAACTAGTACGTCCGCTTGGGGACAGGTCGCATTAAAGGGTGCCCCTTTGCTGTAGGTTTCGAATGTGAACCACAACTCTACCGCAAGGAACACCCCTTTCCGCCGAGTTCAGGCAAGGTCGTAGCGATCCAGGTTCATCACCTTGCTCCACGCAGCCACGAAATCCTTCACAAACGCCTTCTTCGAGTCATCACATGCATAGACTTCCGCGATCGCTCGGAGCTGGGAGTTTGAACCGAAGACAAGGTCGACGCGCGTGGCGGTCCACTTAGTTTTGCCCGTCGCGCGGTCGCGCCCCTCAAACACGCCTTCCGAACTAGAGGAGGCCTTCCACACTGTATTCATGCTGAGCAGGTTGGCGAAGAAATCATTCGTCAGCGTCTCGGGCCGGTTGGTGAAGACGCCGTATTTGGCCTTCCCGAAGTTCGCATTGAGGGCGCGCATGCCGCCGACAAGAACCGTCATCTCAGGTGCAGTCAGTGTCAGCAACTGCGCCCGATCGAGCAGCAGCTCCTCAGCCGACAGGACCTGTCCGCTGCGGAGATAGTTGCGGAACCCGTCCGCGATCGGCTCCATTACGGCGAACGAGTGCACGTCAGTTTGCTCCTGCGAAGCATCCGTGCGTCCCGGCGAGAAGGGAACCTTCACGTCGTGCCCGGCCTTTTTCGCAGCTTCCTCGACAGCTGCGTTGCCGCCGAGAACGATTAAGTCAGCCAGCGACACCTTCTTGCGCTTATTGCCGTTGGACTGCGAGCTGTTAAAGTCCTTCTGGATCGCCTCCAGCTTCCGAAGGACCTTCCCCAGCTCCGCCGGCTGGTTCACTTCCCAATCCTTTTGCGGCGCGAGGCGAATTCGCGCTCCGTTTGCCCCACCCCGCTTGTCGGAGCCGCGGAACGATGCCGCCGCCGCCCAGGCAGTCGTTACCAGTTGGGAGATCGACAGTCCGGATTTGAGTATCTTCGCTTTCAGAGCGGCAATGTCCTTCTCCCCAATCAATTTGTGATCCACTGCGGGAACAGGGTCTTGCCACAGCTGGGGCTCCTTGGGAACGAGCGGGCCAAGGTAGCGCGAGATCGGACCCATGTCGCGGTGTGTAAGCTTGAACCACGCCCGCGCAAACGCGTCTGCGAACTGATCCGGATGCTCGTAGAAGCGCCGTGAAATCTTTTCGTAATCAGGGTCGAGCCGTAACGAGAGGTCAGTGGTCAGCATCGATGGCGAGTGGCGCTTTGAGGGATCGTGCGCATCCGGCACTGTGCCGTTGCCTGCGCCATTTTTCGGTGTCCACTGATTCGCACCGGCCGGGCTCTTCGTCAGTTCCCATTCGTAGCTGAATAGGTTTGTGAAGAAGTTGTTGCTCCACCTCGTAGGCGTTGTGGTCCAAATGACTTCCAGGCCGCTGCCGATCGTGTCATCCCCTTTGCCCGTTCCAAATTTGTTCTTCCAGCCGAGGCCCTGCTCCTCGATTCCAGAGCCCTCGGGCTCAGAGCCGACATACTTTTTGGGATCGGCAGCGCCGTGGGTCTTGCCGAACGTGTGACCGCCGGCAATGAGCGCAACCGTCTCCTCGTCATTCATCGCCATGCGGGCGAAGGTTTCCCGAATATCCCGTGCCGCGGCGACCGGATCCGGCTTTCCGTTCGGCCCTTCCGGATTCACGTAAATTAGTCCCATCTGCACCGCGCCGAGGGGATTGTCGAGTTCACGATCGCCTCTATAGCGCTTGTCCCCCAACCACTCTTCCTCAGGCCCCCAGTTGACGTACTCTTCGGGCTCCCAGACATCCGCGCGCCCGCCACCAAAACCAAACGTCTTGAAGCCCATCGACTCAAGCGCGACGTTGCCGGTGAGAATCATCAGGTCGGCCCAGGAGATCTTCCGCCCGTATTTCTGCTTGATTGGCCAGAGCAACCGGCGCGCCTTATCGAGGTTCACGTTATCTGGCCAGCTGTTGAGAGGAGCAAAACGTTGTTGGCCAGAGCCTGCCCCGCCGCGGCCGTCGGCGATGCGGTACGTGCCTGCGCTGTGCCACGCCATACGAATAAAAAGCCCGCCGTAGTGGCCAAAGTCGGCCGGCCACCAGTCCTGCGAGTCGGTCATCAAAGCACGCAGGTCCTTGATCACGGCATTCAGGTCGAGGCTCTTGAATTCTTCCGCGTAATTAAACTCCTTGCCCATGGGATCGGACAGAGGGGAGTGCTGGTGGAGTATCTTCAGGTTCAGCTGATTCGGCCACCAGTCCGCATTCGACGGAGTCCAGTTTTGTGTGTCTCTGCGAGCGCCGCCCATTACCGGGCATTTGGATTCGGGTGATACCTCGGGCTCGGTGTTGCCCGGGCCGGGCACGCCTGCCAGTACCTGCTTTTCTTCAGACATAATTTCCTCTTTCGCTTATGAAGTTGTCTTTACGTTTTCGCGCTGCAGCGCCGGCATAGTCCAAACACCTCAACCAGCGGCTGCGTCAGATCAAAGCCGCGCGGCGCCTGCCGCGAGAGCTTCTTGTAGTTGATAAAATCACCCTCAATGTCCTGTACCGCCTTGCAGCGCGTGCAGACCAGATGATGATGCGGTTCAAGATTCCCTTCCACCAGCAAGGTGGAAGCACGAGGACTTACTTCCCGCAGCAGCCCGTGCTCCACGAACAGCCGCAGATTGTTGTATACGGTCGCTAAAGAGATGGATGGAGTTCTTCGACGCACTTCCGCATAGACCGCTTCTGCAGAGTGATGTCCCGGTATGGCCACGACGGCCTCGTAAATCACTTGCCGCTGGTGCGTAGCCGCCAGGCCGCACTTCCAAGCCAAGTCGCGAAATTGTTCGTGAGCGGAGGGCATGTGAGTACTATTCTTGGATAAGAATTATTATAATCCAAGAATTATTCACAAGGAGGGAGAAAGTTTTGATCTTATGCAGTAGCATGTCCACGGCGGGTCCCCCATCCTTCGCGCTCTTTGCGAACGGTGGGGCACTTTGACTGCCTGTGCTTTGCCACGAACCTAGGCGCACTCCTCAGACGTCTCGATTCCAGCAACTGCCGCAACTGCCTCTGGCTGCTTCACCAGCGCCGCCTGCTCTCCCCGACGGATCAGCACAATCGCTCCCAGGATCGCCACTGACGCCAGCACTACTCGCAAGGTCAATGCTTCATGCGCCAGCCACCATCCGAGCAGCACCGCGACCACCGGGTTTGCATACGTGTGCGTCGCTACCAGCGCCGGAGGAACGCGCTGCAGCAGCCATATATAGGACGTGAAGGCTACCACGGATCCAAACGTGATCAGATATCCGAGCCCAAAGATTGATCGTATCGAGATACTCGCCCAGTGCGTGTGCTGGAACTCTCCGCTAATGCCGGCCGCGATCAGCAGCATCGCCGCGCCGCAGATGGTCGGCAGTGCCGTGCGACCGAGCGCGTCCGCAGGCAACTTAAGTCGCGGTGAAATCACAACTCCAAACGACCACGCCAAAGAACCGAGCAGCACGGCCAGCAATCCCACCAGACTCGAACCCTTCACCGTGAGTTCTGCCCCTGTGAGGATTGCCACGCCCGCCACGCCGAGGCCCAGGCCCAACGCGCTCAACCCGCTGATCTTTTGCTGCCCCATCATCCAGGCCAACACAAGAATAAACATCGGCTCTGTCGCGATCAGCAGGGCCGCCAGTCCCGACCCGACGTATTGCTCCGCCCAGTGCAGCGAACCGTGCCCAATCAAAAAGAAGAAAAATCCCAGGATGCAGCCGGCAAGCCATTGCTGCCGGGTCGGGCGAAACCCCCGCAACCAGGCCCAGATCAGCATGATCCCACCCGCAATCGAGTGCCGGATGCCGGCCGTCACCAGCGGCGGAATGGTCTCGACCGCATAACGAATCGCGAGATACGTCGATCCCCATATGACATAAATCGCCAGGAAGGCCAGCCCCAGCTTGATGCCGAGCGCCCGGTTGCGCAAACTCGCGGGTTGGCGTGCCTCAGGAACGATCACAGGTCTACCTCCGATATTAACCATCTTGCCGCTCCGCAGGAGGGCGATAATTTGTGCTGATTGATGGGCAATCATGGCCTTAAACTCACTTAATTCATCTAACCTATAAAACATTATTTACAGGTTATAATCACTTTAGGCGAGTTCACATAACTTGTCAAGCACAATTTAATGGTTATATGATTCGACAGGAAGATTTCACGATTGACGATGGCGGAAACCAAACTCGCAGGACAGCGGCCTTCCCCATTTGAACTAATCGCGGGAAACGTCTGCCTTGATTTCATCAACACGCTCGATGATCGTCCCAGCGGCGAACCGAAAGAGTTGCTGAAGGGCTATGACGATCTAGCGCGCTTCGGAGAAGAAGCCGGAATTCTCACCCCGGCGCAGTTCGATGATTTGCTGGAAAAAGCTCGCGCGATGCCCGACGAGGCCCCCCACGGGGCGGAAGAGGCGCTGCGCCGTGCCCGCAAGCTGCGCGAAGCCCTGCACGATATCTTTTCGGCGTTAATGAATCACGAGGCCGCGCCCCAGCCCGCAATGGACACGCTTAACGCAACCCTCCACGATGCGGCGCTGCACTCGCGTCTGATCCAACGCGAAGTGATTCAACGTGAAACAATCCAACTCGAGCCTGGTTGCGAGTGGCGCTTCGATGATCTCACCTCGAGTTTCAACGCGATGCTCTGGCCGATTGCCCTCGCGGCCGCCGATCTGCTCGCCTCCAGCGATTTGCCACTGGTGCGCACCTGCTCCTCGCCCACCTGCCAGTGGTTCTTTCTCGACACCAGCAAAAATCATCGCCGACGCTGGTGCGATATGAAGTCCTGTGGCAATCGCGCGAAAGTGCGCAGGTTTTACGCGAAGAAGAAGACCCCTTCAAAGTCTCGATAAAGGGGCTGCCAAATTCTTCGCAGATCCCTTTACGTCCTCCGAGGCCTCTGTTAAAGCACTCCGCGATTGAAGCGTTTGACGGGTCGCACTCCCCCAGCGGGAATCTACGGCCAGCCGTTACAATCACCAACAGTCGATCTGCCGGAGGTTCCTTGTGATCGCTCGTCTCCTTGCTCTCACACTGCTAGCGGGTTCAACCCTCGCCCAAACCACCGTCCACTACACCGCAACCAACGCCAATGTTAAGTACCTGTTCGCCACAGCCGATCCCGTTGCGCATCTAAAATCGGGCGACATCCTCGACACCAACACCCTTGACTGCTTCGGGAACGCAATCAAGAAGCCTGGAGACACACTCAGCATGGTGAAAGGCGACAACCCGTTGACCGGGCCGTTCTTCGTCGAAGGCGCCGAGCCCGGCGACACTCTCGCCGTCAAGATTCTGGACCTGCAAGTCGATGGCGATACCGGCGTGGGCGCCTTCGCTCCGGGATTCGGCGCGCTCAACGAGACGAACTACACGCCCATGCTGCATGCGCCCCTGCCGGAGAAAATCTGGTTCTATCACATCGATCACGCGTTCAACACCGGCACGTTCAAGGCCCTCGATTCCGATTTCTCCGTGAAGATTCCACTGCATCCTTTCTTCGGATGCATCGGTGTCGCGCCCGCAGAAGGCGAGGCGCGCAGCTCGGTCGTCCCCGCCGAATTCGGCGGCAACATGGATTCTCCCGAGGCCAGCGTCGGCAACACCGTTTATTTTCCAGTGAACGCGAAGGGCGGCTTGTTCTACATCGGTGACGGCCACGCCGCTATGGGCGATGGGGAAATCGCCGGTACCGCCATCGAAGTTCCGCTGAAGGCCCGCGTACAGTTAAGCGTGATCAAAGGCCGCACCATCGCATGGCCTCAATTTGAAAACGACACCGCCATCATGACGGTCGGCGCCTACCGTCCGCTTGACGATGCGCTGCGCATCGCCTTCACCGAACTCGTGCACTGGATCCACAAAGACTACGGCCTCTCCGAACTCGATGCCTACGAGTTGCTCTCGCAGGTGGGGAAGGTTCACCTCAACGAGATGGTCGATCCCAATTATGTAATTGTGGCCTCGATCGAGAAGAAATACTTGCCGCCGAAGAAAAACTAAAAAGTTTAAAGGGAACACCTACGGGCGGAAGGGGCTAAGTTTGCACTCCTGAAACTCAGAAGGGAGAGCTAGCATTTCGCCTGCATCCCTGCACCGCGCGGCCCATTCCAGCAGACTGCGATATTGCTCAAGCCTGTCGATATTTCCCAGCCACTCCGTGCCGGATGAGCTCGTGATAACAACCACATTCGGTACGTCGCAAGGCCCCACGCAGCCGCTGATCGTTAACTGGAATCGTTTTAGCAGTCCGCGCTTCCGCCATTCGTTCTTGAGCCACTCCACCGGAACCTCGGGCAGCCCACGCTGCGTATTGCCGCAACAGCAGCCGTGGCAGATCGTAATCTGCCCGACCACAAGTCGCTTCGTCTGGAGTGGGCAACTTTCCGAGTTCACCGCCGCACACCCCTCCCCGAACATCCCGAATTCATTGCCTGACTTCACCGGTCCGGGGCAGCAGCCTGGTGGAATTAAGAATGAAGGCCAGCTCCGAAGTGACATGGATAAAAGCTGCCAATAGCGGATTCAGAAAGCCAAAAGCGGCCATCCCGACTCCGATGCTGTCCACTACCAGCGTCCCCGTGAAATTTTGCATGATGATGCCGCGACAGCGTCGCGCGACCCGCAAGGTTTCCACCAACTTGGAGAGGTCGCTTCCGATCAGAATCACGTCGGCGCTCTCACGAGCCACGTCAGTTCCTGAACCCATTGCAATTCCGACGTTGGCCTCGACCAGAGCCGGAGCATCGTTGATGCCATCGCCGACCATGGCAACTTTCCGTTTCTTCCCGCGCAGCTCACGCACCCACTTCGCTTTTTGGTCGGGCAACAACTCTCCTACCGCTTCGTTCACGCCGAGATCGCGACCCACCGATGTGGTTACTTCTTGTGCGTCTCCGCTAAGCAGAATCGTCTTCAGGCCCATCTCGCGCATTGCGGCAACCGCAGCCTTCGCTTCGGGACGCAGGACATCTGCGATGCGGAGGACGCCGAGCATCCGGCCCCCTCGCGCGACGTAGACCTCGGAAGCTCCGCCCATCCCGTGGCCGTTGCTTGGGAGCATCCCCTTCACTGCGTGTTCGACAATGAGCGCCCGGCTGCCGACCAGAATTTCTTCGCCGCGGTAGGCCACGCGGACGCCTCTTCCAGGTGTGTACGAGAATTCATCCGGTTCAGCCACCGGCACCGCAAGTTCGACCGCCCGCGCGATAATCGCTTTGGCTAAAGGATGTTCAGATTTGCGTTCCGCGATGCCGGCGGCCGCCAGAATCTGTGACTCCGTAAAACCGTCGGCTGAAACTACATCCCGAATCTGTGGTGTACCGAAGGTCAGGGTGCCGGTCTTATCTAACAGCACCGTGTCCACTTCCGCCAGAGTTTCGAGATAGAGCCCACCCTTAATGATGGCGCCCTGATGCGCGGCGCGGCCGATTGCTCCCAGGATGGCAAGTGGCGTTCCTGCTGCGATGCCGCACGCCCCCGCAACGATTACTACCGAAATCGTCGACCTGATGTTGTGGGTGACGATGAAGGTGAGAATTGCGGCGCCTAGCGCAAAGTACACTAGATAGCCAGCCAGGCGATCGGCTGTCTTTTGAATCGGGGCACGTGATTTCTCGGCATGTTCGACGGCTTCGATAATCCTTCCGAAGGTGGTGTCTCGCCCCAACCTGTCCGCGCTGATTTCCAATGCTCCCGATTGATTGATGGTCCCCGCGTAAACCGCATCTCCCGGGAGTTTCTCGACGGGCATCGGTTCGCCTGTGATCGCTGCCTGCTCCACAAACGATTGCCCACCGAGCACCAGGCCATCCACTGGAATACGTCCACCGGGCTTCACGATTACGGTTTCACCAACCTGCAGATCCTTCGCGGGTATATCAACCACTTCGTTAGCGCGTCGAACTGAGACCGTTCGCGGCAGGAAGTCAACCAGATCCTGGATGGCGCGCCGCCCTCGCCCTACAGTGAGTCCTTCCAGGACTTCGGCGGCCAGCACGAAAGCGGTTATCACCAGAGCGGTGAAAAATTCGCCGATCGCCAACGCGGAAAGAAGCGCGATGGTCATCGACAATTCCATCGTCATCTTTCGTTCGACGATATTCTCGAAGGCCTCCTTGAAAATGGGATATCCACCAATCAGAGCAGCCACAATGCCGATTACGCTAATGCGAGGAAACCGCTCCCATAGACGGAACCAGACTGCTGCTGCGGCCAATGTCACGAAAGCAATGCGAACAAGTTCAACCCATTCAAATCTGTGCTCTTGTTCGCCCTGCTCGGTGTCCTGAGCCGGCTTTATCCTGTGAGGAGAATTAGTATCGTCATGCATCTGGGAAGGCGTCGCCAGGTCTTTTTCACTTAGGGGGGAAGCGCTCATCTGAATCGTCCTTTCAGGTTTAGGCGGGCCGCTCATTTCAAATAAGACTTGACCATGTCGATGACTTCGTCGGCGGCCTGGACTTGTTGTGAGCTCGGCTTCTGCTTTCCGTTGAGCACATGGCTGCGTATGTGACCCTCCAGAAGTTCGGCCATCAGGCTGTTCATAGCCCCTCTGGCCGCGCTCATGACCTGGAGAACGTCGGAACACTCACGCTCTTCGGTAAGGGCTCGCACCAGCGCTTCGACCTGCCCTTGAATCCGTTTGGCTCTTAGAACCAGCTTTTGTTTGTCTTTGACGGTGTGGCTCATGGTCTGACGTCCTTTCTCAATATACCATACGGGGTATGGTGTCAACTCCTATTCAACGCGACAGCTCGGAACTGCGCGGCGCGCTGGCAAGGTGTTACTATTTTCTCGATCGCTAGTCTGCCGGTCCCGTTCTCGCAGATTTGGTCCGTAGAAGACAAGTCCGTAGTGGAGGCTACGCTATGGCTGCGCGCACGTACAACTTCCACCAGAACCCCTGGCCTGAATTGCCCCTCGATGCCTGGCAGGACACCTACGCCACCCTGCACATGTGGACGCAGATCGCGGGCAAGGTGCGGCTCGCCTTGAGCCCGCGGATTAATCATTGGTGGGAGGTTGCGCTCTACGTCAACGCACGCGGCCTGACCACATCGGCGATTCCCTATGGCGACGAGATCTTCGAAATCCAATTCGATTTCATCGACCACAAGCTGCAAATTCAAACCAGCTGGGGCTCGTCCAAGACTCTGCCACTGAAGGCGCAATCGGTCGCCGATTTCTACGCGGCATTCATGTCTGCTTTACGATCGCTGGGTATCGAAGTGAATATCTGGACGATGCCCTGCGAAGTTCCAAATCCCCTGCGCTTCGAGAGCGACACGCAGCACGCATCCTACGATCCCGAATATGCGCATCGCTTTTGGCAGATCCTGATTCTATGCGACAGCATCTTCCAGGAGTTTCGCGCCGCTTTCATTGGCAAAGATAGTCCGGTCCACTTTTTCTGGGGAAGCTTCGATCTGTGTGTGACTCGCTTCTCCGGGCGGCGCGCTCCAGAGCGCCCCGGCGCCGATCCGGTCACACGCGAAGCATATTCGCACGAGGTCATCAGCGCGGGATTCTGGCCCGGCGGAGGCGAGATAAAAGGTCCGGCCTTCTATGCCTATGCCGCGCCGGAGCCTGCCGGTTTCAGTCAGCAAGAGGTCAAACCCGCCGAAGCCTTCTACCATCCGCAGCTAAAAGAGTTTCTGCTGATGTACGATGACGTTCGCCGCGCCGCGTCGCCACGCCAGGCCCTGCTCAGCTTCCTGCAGAGTACCTACGAAGCGGGAGCGAATCTCGCGCAATGGGATCGCATCCAACTGGAAAGAGCTTGAGTCCGGCCAAAATCTCAGGGAGCCGAAAATGTCAAAGAAATGCAAACATCTGGATGAAATTAAGATCACCACCACCGATAAGCACGTCTGTGAAGAATGTGTGAAAATCGGCGACACTTGGGTTCACCTGCGGCTGTGCATGTCCTGCGGCAAGGTGGGCTGCTGTGACTCGTCGAAGAACAAACATGCCACCAAGCATTTTCACCAGACCAACCATCCTGTAATGCGCTCCATCGAGCCCGGCGAAGACTGGATCTGGTGCTACGTGGACGAAATGATTGCCGGCGAAGTTGCCGCGTGACTCCGTAGGGGAAACGTATGCCTTGGGGCCGCATTGCTTTAGCGATATTAGCCAGCAGCATTGTGTCGTCGATGACGGACTGGCTATTCATGGGCGATTGGCTCTACAAACGCTATGACCGGAACCCGGAGATCTGGCGATATAGTGCCGGCCATGGGGAAAATAGAGCCATTCTCTGGTCGAGCGTGTTGCCATTCCTCACCTGCGGCGTTTTTGTTTTCCTCTGCGGTGGCCTGCATCTCCACTCCTACCGCGGAACTTTAAAGTTGGCGCTGGCGATCTGGCTTATCGGACCTCTGCCACTGACCATCGTGAACGCGCTGTGGATAAAACTGTCCCCGGCTATTGCGACTTCTCACGCTCTCGGATGGCTGGTCAAGCTCGGAATTGCCGCACTCGCAGTGACTATGATTCTGCGCTGATGGCCGTCTGGATTTTAGAAAAGTTCAGGAAGAAGCTCGAATAGGGCGGGGAAAAACTCAAACAGGCAGGAAAAAATTGAAAGGGCCGTGACATTGGTTATGCTCTAGCCGCCAACTCCTGCGAGGGAGTCAACAACGTGGACGCATGTACCGTCACAGCCCCTTGATGCGATCACTGCTTTCACAGTCCCAAACCCCAACTGCCCCTCGCAGAGCCGTCGGTTTTTTCAGGTCTGGCTGCCCCGCAGGTTACCCCGCTTGGCTGATCACTCAGTCTACTTCGGGTCAGCAAGGTTTATTTCGCTGTCCCTTTCAACCGTCGACGGAACCCACCTTAACAGAGCGTTCATAAATGTCAACGCAAACTATCGGTGCAACGGAGCAGACGCCGCCTGTGAATATCGACAAATGCAAGCCATTGTGGTTCGGGCATTTACAAATAGCGACTCTCGATTCAGACCTGATTTTCACAGAACCTTGCACAGCGCTTCCTGTGGAATAAAATTTACAACGAACCACAGAATCGTCTTGACGCCGAAAAATTATCGGCGCATCTTGCTACTAGTACAAAAGAAGCACTGATGTCCGAACTCGTGGCCTATGTGGACGGTGGTTCTCTGGGCAATCCAGGGCCATCGGGTATTGGAGTAGTGATCGACGGCTGCGAAAGCGGCCCCATTCGCATCGCCAAATGGATTGGCCACCAGGATAATAACGTCGCCGAATATATGGCGCTGCTCGAAGCCCTGCAGTGCGCACTCTCTCTAAAAGCGAAAGCTCTTCACGTTTATTCGGATTCCCAGGTCGTCGTGCGCCAGATGCGCGGCGAGTACGCCTGCCGGAGTTCACGCCTCTACTCGCTGCATTGGACGTGCCGCAAGCTGGCCCGCGCCCTCTGTTTCTCCATTTCTCATGTTCCCCGCAAAGACAACGCTGAGGCGAACCACTTAGCAAATACCGCCGTGCGCGAACGGATTGTGTAGAAGTTATCTAGTCATCTCATAAATGGCTTCGGGAAGGGCACGACTTCAGTCGTGCCGTCTAGAGCCAATAAAGACGAGGGCTTTAGCCCCTGAGCGACCTCGACCTGCTGCTCCGGACTATTTATGAGATGGCTGATGGCTTCTAGGGTTCGGCGACCACCTGCACTATCGGACTACAACTTTCGTGTGAAGAACCTCGTTGACACCGTGTCGGCTCCGCGTAAGACTCCAAATATTGCATCCTGAAAATTGAAACAAGGTTGGGTTCGCGCCAAATCGCGCTGGGCCGCAAATCCACACTGATCGTGAATGCGGCATTGATATTGATACTTGGCACGCGCCCATGCCTCACTGATCATTTATCGAAGATCATTGATTGAAGATCGAACCCTGAATCGAGCGATGGAACATCAATCACTTGTCGACCAGAATCCCGCAGCGGGCGTAGGCCTGCCGGGGGCCAACAGAACGCTCCCCGCAACCTTGAGCGTTTCCGCGGGAATCGCCGCGGTCACCGCGCATCCTCCCAGATCTTCTGAAATCAGGTCTTCGGAAATACGCCAACGCTTCCCTGGTGAGGACGGTGGCCAATCGCTGGCCGAGATGGCCTGCAACGATCTTGACGCCGCACTGCAACTTTTGGCCGAGCGCGCCCAGTACATCACCGGGGCCAGCGGTGCCGCCATTGCCCTGCGCCGCGGAGAGCATAACGACATGCTTTGCCGCGCCACTGCCGGCTCAAACGCTCCCGAACTGGGCGCATTGCTCTCTATGGAATATGGACTTTCCGGGGAAAGCGTCCGCAGGCGACAGGCCATGCGTTGCGATGACGCGGAAAACGATCCGCGGGTGAACCGCGAGGGCTGCCGCCGCTTGGGAATCTCTTCGGTCGTCGTCATGCCCATTGTCAGCGACGAACAAGCGCTTGGTGTCTTCGAACTTTTTTCTGGCAAACCACAGGCCTTCGATGAGCGTGATCTCTCCGCGTTGCAACGCTTGAGCGAAATGATAGAGACTGCCGTCAAGCAAGCTGCGGCAGCGCAAATGACCACTTTTGCTGATCCTGTTTCACACCAAGCCCAGCGGACTTCGACGATGGCGAGTGCTGTCGCTCCGGTTTCAGCGTCAGAACCGACGGTGAACGATTGTGCATTTCAAACGCCATCAACAATCGAAAAGAAGGAAGCCTCGACGAAACGGCTGTTCTGGTCGGTCGCCACGGCCAAGGAAGGCAACTCCGACTCTTCCCCTGCAGTTGCTGATTCGAGCACTGCGCCGCCAATATTGAGAAAACTACAGAAGTGCCAGGCTTGCGGCTTCCCCGTTTCGCCGGGTCGCACCCTGTGTGTGGAATGCGAAGAGAAACAGTGGCGCGGCCAAATCCTCCCTCGGCCGGCCGTCGCCGATGTGCGGATCTCGTCTCGCACCGAAGAATCGAAAAATACCGAAGAATCAAAAGATAAAGATACGGAATCCATGGCTCGCGCTGCCGCAGCCGGCGTCAGTGTAGTAGAGAGTTCGATCCCTGCCGCCGTAGATCCGATCGCTATTTCGAAGCCAACTGTACTTGTTTCCTCTCCTGATATTCATGCCGAGCTACCGCCGAATGTTACGGAAAATACCTCTACAGATGCGCCCCGAGCCGACAGCGAAACCCCATTCCTGACCTCGACTCTGGAGTCCAAATCCTGGTTCACCAAATCCTGGTTCGCGGCCAACAAGTACGTCCTCGGCGCACTGCTGGCCATGGCCGTCATTGTCGGGGTGATTGCATGGCTTCGCTGATTTCCTATTTGACCGTCATCCCGAGCAAGCTTTCTCTGCGCAGCTTGCGGTCTGAGCAAGCCGCGCAATAATCGTGCGTTTGGCTCGCCTCCTTTCTTCTTTTCCGTGAATGTTGTACCCGCGGCAGATTACAATCTCCTTCCTGACTTTTTAGAGTTCATTGCAAGGAGTGCTCGTGCCACCAACTATGCGCGCGGTGCCGTGCCGTTACCTGCTGATTCTGCTGCTCACGGCGTTCTCTGCGGCTCAGAGCTCCGAGCAACGCACAGCCCGGTACCTTGACACAGTGCGAAAGCAGCCGCAGTTGTTGCTCGCGTTCTTGCATGATCTGCCGAAGGGTGGAGATCTGCACAATCATCTCGATGGCGCCATCTACGCGGAGGATCTGGTCGATTTCGCGGTCGACGGCGGTCTGTGTGTGGACCGAACCTCGTCCCGGCTGCTGGCCCCGCCCTGCGATTCTTGCGAAAACTACACGGCCAAGCCTGCTGCGCGCTGCGCCTACGGAGATCACGTTCTCTATGGCCAGATGATCGACGCCTGGTCAATGCGCAATTGGAGGCCGGGTGACGAATCGGGTCACGACCACTTCTTCGCATCGTTCGACAAATTCGGTCTAGCCTCGCACACCCACGTCGCCGAGGCCGTTGCGGCGGCAACGAATCGTGCCGGCATGGACCATCTGCAGTATGTTGAATTCATGCACACCGCCGATTCTGGAGCAGCGGCGAAACTGGCGGCAAAAGTCGAGTGGAACCCCGATTTCGCCAAAACGCGCGATGCCCTGTTGATCGCCGGAATGAAAGATGTGGCCGCCGAGACCAGCAAGAGGCTCGACGCCGACGATGCCCGCGTCAAAGAGATTCTGAAGTGTGGAACTCCCGACGCCGCCCCCGGATGCGACGTGACTGTGCGCTACATTTATCAGGTGCTGCGCGGCCTGCCTCACGAAGTAGTCTTCGCACAAATCTTACTGGGTTTTGAACTGGCGTCATCCGACCCGCGATTCGTCGGACTCAATCTGGTCATGCCCGAAGACTGGTACGTCCCTATTCACGATTTCAACGAGCACATGGCCATGGTCGATTACCTGCACACTGTCTATCCCAAGGTGCATATCGCGCTGCATGCGGGTGAACTCGCTATGGGCTTGGTGCCCCCGGAGGATTTGCGGTTTCACATTCGTGCATCAATTGAGCGCGGACATGCGGAGCGCATCGGTCACGGGGTTTCCGTAATGAACGAAAAAGATCCGCTCAGCCTGCTCCACGAAATGGCGGAGCGCAATGTGCTGGTCGAAATCGCGCTGACCTCGAATGACTTGATCTTAGGCGTGAGCGGGGACGACCATCCGCTTCCGGTTTATATGAAATACGGTGTCCCGGTGGCGCTGGCGTCTGATGACGAGGGCGTTTCGCGCTCTGACATGACCCATGAATATCTGCGAGCGGTCGAGAGCTATCACTTGTCTTACGTAGACTTGAAGCGTATGGCGCGCCAAAGCCTGGAGCACAGCTTCCTGCCCGGCCAGAGCCTTTGGACGGAAACGAAGCTGGTATTTCGCATGGCCCCCGCGTGTGCGGGAGATGCCGCCTCCGGCAAGCCTTCCGCCCCATGCGAGGAATTCCTCGCGATCCACGAACGTGCCCGCATGCAGTGGCGACTGGAAAACGAATTTACGAATTTTGAGAAAAAGTATTAGAGCAGGTTTCGTAAATGCGCTGGGTAAAGAATGGCCCCACAGCTTGAGGAAAACTCAAATTGAGGAAAAATTTAAGATTGAGGCCAAACTCGAGATTGAGGAAAAATTCGAGATTGAGGCCAAACTCCTCAATTTAGCCACGACCGTGGAAGAGCGGCCCTTCAGGGCCGCGTAAGCGGTTAAGAGCGAATTCGGGCTTTAGCCCCTGAGGTACCTGAGCGCCCACGCTGATGACCGATCAATTCACTCTCGCAGAAACCGCCGCCCAGTCAGTATTACAATGCACCAAACTGCGACCACAGATTGGCCTGGTCCTGGGCTCCGGCCTCGGCGGCTTTGCCGATTCATTGACCAACGCCGCACGAATTCCTTTCGCCGAGATCCCCGCCTTCCCGCGTTCTACCGCGATCGGCCACGCCGGACAACTGGTGATCGGCAACGCCGGCGCCGTCCCCGTTGCGGTAATGCAAGGCCGCGTCCATCTTTATGAAGGGTATTCCGTGCAGCAAGTTGCCTTCCCCATGCGCGTCTTCAGCCGCATGGGAATTCGCGCCGTCATCCTGACCAACGCCGCCGGCGGTATCAATCTGAATTATCAGCAAGGTGCTCTGGTACTCATCCGCGACCACATCAACTTGCAGGGCGTAAATCCGCTGACTGGCCCCAATGACGATCGCTTCGGCGCCCGCTTCCCCGACATGACACATGCGTATGCGAAAGAATATCGTGCGATCGCGCAAGAGGAGGCCGCGAAGCTCGGAATGACGCTGCACGAAGGCGTTTACGCCGCCCTTCTCGGTCCAAGTTATGAAACGCCTGCCGAAATCAACTATCTCCGGACCATCGGTGCGGACCTCGTCGGAATGTCGACCGTGGCCGAGGTGATCGCCGCGCGCCACACGGGAATCAAAGTGCTCGCGATCTCCTGCGTCACCAACATGGCGGCCGGGATTCTTGACCAGCCTCTCTCCCACCAGGAGGTCATGGAAACCGGCGAGCGCGTCAAGACCAGCTTCGAGGCCCTGCTTCGCGCCTTACTGCCGCGCATGCAGAACGATAGCGAAGCAGCCCCCTAGGATTGTCATCCCAGCACAGCGTGCGCATCCAAAATGATTTTGTCATTCCGAGCGCCTTCTTTCTGGCGCGAGGAATCTGCTTTTCTCCGAAGCTATTTCCGCGGAATAAACAGCTCCACCGGCGGTTTCACGCCAAACGTTGCGGCAAAACTCCCCTGGTTCACCGCGATGGCAAAATGACCTCGCGAATCGATATACAGCAGCGGCTCCCTGAGCGGAACATCGCTGAAAGTCCGCACAAACTTGATCTTCATTTCTTTGTCGCCAATCTTCACCGGCACTTCTTGTCCGCGCTGGTAGCCCAGTTTCAGAAAGTCCTCCGCATCCAAGTTTGTCACCATATTCCCGAACGGACCATCCGTCGCTATCACCTCCGCCGTAACTCCGCGATCATCGAGGTGCGCCACCTTCAATTCAATCTGCACCAGCGACGCAACCGGCATCTCGGGACCCACTTTCGTCCAATCCTCGCCGCGCGCCACATGCGCTCCCACCGGAGAAAAAATGTCGCGCCCGTGAAACGTCGACGACATCTTGGTGCCAATCATCCAATCCGGATTCGTGATCTCGTACACCCCCTCGATCCCGTCGCGCTGTTCCACCAGCGTGAGCACGCCATTATCCGGCAGCACAAAATATTGTCCCCGTTTTGATTTCGCGACAATCGCTTTGCGTGTGCTGCCAACGGTCGGGTCCACCACGACAACAAAAACCGTTCCCGCGGGATAGTAAGGCGTTGCCCCATAAAGAAAACGCGCGCCATCGAGAATCGAGAACGGCGTGACCTGGTGCGTGAGGTCGACGATGCGTACCTCCGGCATGATGGAATACATCACGCCTCTGCAGATCGCGACCGAATCATCCACCACGCCGAAATCCGTCATGAATACGATCGTCTGCGGATACTTGGCGGACTGCGCTTCCGCCACCGCCGATACAAAAAGCATCACTGCTAGCAGCACAATGTAAACAAATCGTCCATGTTCTCCACTAAAATTCAGAATGGCAAAAGGGCAACTCGTTTCAGCGGTCGCCGTGGAAGCGCAACCCCCTCCCGCCACTACCGTGGAAGAGCGGCGCTTCAGCGCCGCGTTAGCTCTTGAAACTTTGTCGGGCTTTAGCCCCCGGAATTCTGCTCTGCTTGTGTTAGTCATGGCCAGCAAGAATACTGACTATCGCCGCCCTGCCGCAAATCGTGTCCGCCCAGCAACCTCCGCTATAATGTGCTGTTAATTCCATGGCACGACCGCAAGGAGGTCTTCATGTCGCAAGCCATCCCTGAAAAATACCGCGATCTATTTCAGAAGCGCGCCTTTGCCAACCTGGCCACCCTGATGCCCGACGGCCGTCCGCAAGTCACGCCGGTCTGGTGCGACTTTGATGGCCAGCACATCATTTTCAACTCCGCCAAGGGCCGACAGAAAGATAAAAACGTCCGCCGCGATCCGCGCGTTGCGATGACACTGATGGACCCCGAAAATCCGTACCGCTATCTCGAAATCCGCGGCCGCGTGGTCGAGATCACCGAAGACGGCGCCAGCGCCCACATCGACAAGCTGGCCAAGAAATACCTCGGCGTCGACAAATATCCCTACGGCCAGGCTGGCGAGGTCCGCGTGATGTACAAAGTGCAGCCCGAGCACACCACGGTAATGGGCTAGGGATCGTATCGGCGATTAGAGTATGGGCGGCCCGTCGGCACTGGTTTTGAAAGGGCGCGGCTTTGAGCCGCGCCGTACCCGCCCCAAGAAGCTTGAACGGGGCATTAGCCCCCGCACGAGGACCTCATCCCAACCCACAACCTCTGTTTCCTAGGCTTCGGCAACGTAAACCGCACCC
Source organism: uncultured Acidobacteriota bacterium (assembly GCA_963717205.1). Lineage (GTDB taxonomy): Bacteria > Acidobacteriota > Terriglobia > Terriglobales > Acidobacteriaceae > Sulfotelmatobacter. The sequence goes on from CAVQVP010000010.1 coordinate 278,944, forward strand.
TCGTTCAACTGCTCCAAGGTCGCGAGCAAGAACTTCGCGCCCGCCACGAAATCACCTTCCGCATCACGGGAGTCGCCTCACGCACTCTGGGATGGATTGCTGACCCTAATGGTTTGGATCTGTGCCCGTGTGGGTCGGACACTCCCTTCGGCAGGCTCAGGGCAGGCTCTGTCCGACAAAAGCCGGGAATCAGAATAAATCCGGCAACGATCCAAGCGTGGCTCGCCGCCGCCCAAGCCGACATCCTTTTCGAAGCTACCTCCCTCAACGTGCAAACCGGCCAGCCGGCCGTCGACCACATCCGCGCCGCGCTCAACCACGGAGCCCACGCCATCACCGCGAACAAAGGACCAATCGTCCACGCCTATCGCGAACTCCGCGATCTCGCCGTCGCCCGAGGCAAGCGTTTCCTCTTCGAATCCACCGTGATGGACGGCGTGCCCATCTTCTCTTTGTTCGATCAACTCCCGGCGATTCATCTGCAAGGCTTTCGCGGCATCCTGAATTCCACCACGAACGTGATCCTGAGCGAAATGGAAGAAGGCCTGACCTTTGAAGAATCGCTGAAGAAGGCGCAGGAGCTTGGCATAGCCGAAACCGACGCCACCCACGACATCGACGGCTGGGACGCCGCCGTAAAAACCGCCGCGCTCATCACTGTGCTGATGGACTATCCCATCCGCATGGAAGACATCGCGCGCGAAGGCATCCGCGACCTGACCACCAACGCCGTCCGCAACGGCCGCCGCGATGGCTGGCCCTTCAAGCTAGTCTGCCGCGCCAAGCGCGTCGGCGACCGCGTGCAAGCCAGCGTCGCGCCCGAAAAAATATTAAGCAGCAGCCCGATGGGAAAAATCTCAGGCACGTCCTCCTACATCTATTTCGAAACCGACATCTTCCCCGGCCTGGCCGTCACCGAAGAGAATCCCGGCCTGTACGCAACCGCGTATGGATTGCTGGCCGATTTTGTGCGGGCAGCCACCCACTCGTGATGTAATATCACGAAATTCCAACCGGGAGTCACGACGTCATGTCGTCCCATCTTGTTCACCCGGGCCCTGAAACTCGCTCCGCCTCACGCCAGTGGCCTGTTCCCTGGCTCTTCGGTGTGCTGATCCTTCCCCTGGGTATGTATATGGGCTTCATCTGGACTGCGCTTCCGTTCTTGCTTAGCAAAGCCGGGGTCGCGGTAGAAGATATTTCCCGCATCTCCGCCCTGCTTCAGATTCCTCCCATGCTGATGTTCCTCTGGACACCAGTAGTTGACGTCAAACTTCGCCGCCGCACTTGGCTCGTACTCGGGGCCGCCGGCGCCGCCGTCTGCCTGTGGTTCGCCTGTCCGTTGACGAACGCTTCGCACATCAACCTGCTGGCAGCCATTCTGTTCTTTGCCGGCATGGTGCTGGCTCTCGTGGCCTCCGCAGGCGGCGGATTGATGGCGACCCGGCTTTCCGTGAAGGGACAATCCCAGGCGTCCGCCTGGAACATGGCCGGTAATTTTGGCGGTGGCGTTCTGGGCGCGGCAGTCGTTCTGTGGCTGGCTCAGCGGATCCCCTTGCCACTCGTGGGTCTGGCCCTTGCCGCGATGATCGCCCTTCCCTCGTTGTCCGCATTTTCCATCACTGAAGCTCCGCCGGTCGCGACCCATTGGTTTCAGGGAAGGTTTCGTGAATTCGGGAAGGAATGCCTCGCCGTGTTGCGCTCTCCTCGGCGGCGATGGGGAGTCGTCCTCCTGGTTGCTCCCGGATGCACCTGCGCGGCGCAGCCCTTGCTCCCGGCGCTGGCGTCGCACTACGGTGTAGACGCAAACGGCGTCATGTGGACCAACGGAGTCGCCGGAGGAGTGGTACTGGCGGCGGGATCGCTGCTCGGTCTGCTCATTCCTGCCGCTTGGGACCGCCGTCTGACCTACGCAGGCGCGGGCCTCACGAATGCGTTCGGCGCGATTTTGCTGCTCGCAGCGAATGTGCCATCCATTTATTATTGGGGCACGCTTACCTACCTGCTCACCTCTGGCCTGTGCAATGCGCGCTACGTTGCCCTTGCCCTCGACGTGATTGGACCCGACATTCGCGACGCCAGCACCTGGTATAGCGCCCTGCTCGGCGCCGGCAATATCCCGATCGTCGCAATGATCTGGCTTGAGGGCCGCATGTTCCACCGCTTTGGCACTCACGGCCTCCTCTGGACCGACGCCGCCGCCAACCTGCTCGTGTTTGCCGTCGTAGCTGCGGTATTTCTCAGTCGCGGCGTGGGAATGCGGCCTGCATCGTCAACGGCGATTGAAACTATAGAATCGTGAACAGCGGCCAAAAGCCCGTGTTCGTCTCGGTGCTTCTTGCAAGCGTGATTTAATAGGATTTATGCCTTCGACCCTAGCCGCTCCTCCCGCCCTAGACCTCCACTACATCCGCGCCCAATTCCCGTCACTCTCCCAAACCATCAACGGACATCCCGCCGCGTTCCTCGACGGCCCCGGCGGAACACAAGTTCCGCAGCGCGTCATCGACGCCATCTCCGACTACCTGCGCCGCGACAACGCCAACACCGGCGGAGCCTACGCGACCAGCCGCCACACCGACGCCATGCTCGCCGACGCCCGCGCCGCCATGTCCGATTTCCTCCACTGCGGCGCCGACGAAGTCATCTTCGGCCCCAACATGACCACGCTCACCTACGCCATCTCGCGTGCCATCGGCCGCGACCTCGGACCAGGCGACGAAATCCTCGTCACCCGCCTCGATCACGACGCCAACGTTTCCCCCTGGCTCGCGCTCGAAGAAGAAAAAGGAGTGACCATCCGCTGGGCAGAAATTCACAAAGAAGATTGCACTCTCGATGTCGAAGACCTTGCCGCAAAGCTCACTTCAAGAACCAAACTGGTCGCCGTCGGCTACGCCTCGAACGCGGTCGGTACCATCAATCCCGTCAAAGAAATCGTCCGCCTCGCTCATGCCGCAGGCGCGCTTGCCTATGTCGACGCCGTCCACTATGGCCCGCACGGCCTCATTGACGTTGCCGCCCTCGACTGCGATTTTCTAGTCTGCTCTACCTACAAGTTCTTCGGTCCCCACATGGGCGTTCTCTTCGGCAAGCGCGAACACCTCGCGCGCCTGCGTCCTTACAAAGTGCGCCCGCTCACCGATGCCGTTCCCTTCCGCTGGGAGTGGGGCACGCTGAACCACGAGTGCATCGCTGGAATCACCTCATGCGTGGAATACATCGCCGATCTCGGCCGTCACGCATGTCCCGAAGCCGCTACTCGTCGCGCCGCGATAGTCGCCGCCTTCGAGGCGATTCACCGTCATGAACACGGATTAATGGAACGCCTCATCACCGGCCTCTCGCAGATTCCCAATCTGAAGATCTTCGGCATCACCGATCCTTCCTGCTTCGACTGGCGGTGCCCCACGCTCGCAGTCCGTGCCATCGATCAAACTGCCGGTCACACTCCACTGCAACTCGCCACTAAACTGGGCGAGCGCGGCTTCTTTACATGGGATGGAAACTACTACGCTTTGAACCTCACTGAACGGCTCGACGTCGAGAGCACCGGCGGCTTCCTCCGCATCGGCCTCGTCCACTACAACACCGCGGAAGAAGTGGATCGCCTGCTCGCAACTCTGCGCGAGATCCTCTAGTAGGAAAGTGGCGCAATACCTATAACTGGGAGGGGCCCGAGCGTCTCTCGCGCCGTATCAGCCGGGAGGAAACAATTGCGCTTCCGCGTCCGAGATGAGTCTTGGGCGCAGCGTCTGCTAAAAATGAAAAGATTAAAGCCGGGGAGGGCTGGCGCGCCGAACCAAGTTGGCCTCTATGGCCACCGCTTGGCACTATCGTCCCACCCGGCTGCGCGCACCGGTTGTGCCGACGCGACGGCAGGGGGCGACGGAATGCGGATCGGCTGCTGCGGTCCGTTCACCGCAGTCGGCAACACCGATTTGGCCATGTCGGAATTCATTTCCTTTTCTTCGGACAGCAGCGGAGCCACCAGCCGTAGCGCTTCCACTTCTTTTTCCAGCCGGGTGAGCTCCATCTCTTTCTGCCGCAGGACTTCGTAAACATTCTTCATAAACTAAGCACCTACAAGTCGGTTAGTAAGGTTAGCAGCTTTTCTCGCACTTTAGCAGAGTTGGCTGTGTTGTCAAGAAATTAAGCCGTGGCAACGTATATTCAGACCATTTGCGGGGAGCATGATCGATTTCACCGCTGCAAGCGAGCAGCCTTCACGTCCCTGGGAATTTCGATTTCGCTTGATTCGATGCGGCTCTCAGCCAGATATTCACAACTCTTATGCTACCGCGTGGTCTGCATTGCCTTCCCGCGGCCCGCGCCGAGCGTTGCAATATCCGCTTTCGACCAGCGTTCCTGAGAGAATTGCCTTTCTCAATCTGCACAAAATCCGGTCACCCACCTGTGGACGGCTTGCACTCGATTGAAAATACGCATCTTGCACACGCAGGTTTTTCATTGACGAAAATTATAGAAAGCGTAAAACAGAATCGTTCTTTGACAGTTTCTTAAGTTTTTCCGGTTGGTGCGGCGTCCGGGGCTCAAGCCTAGTCACTCTCACATTGCAAAATGATGAGGGAAGGCGGGCAAGGGTCTATAGCAAAGCGCTGGTCGAGGAGAACGAGAAACCCAGTCGAAGGCAGGATAGAGTTCCGAGGCGTTGGGTAGGTTTATCCGGTTGGCGGTAAGCCCGGAGCCCAAGCGAAGATCGCGCGCGGCACCCCGCAAGGGAAGCTGCGTAGCAGGTCAAGCAAGGGTCTAACGCGAGCTACTGGCCGAGACGAATGGACCCAACACCACCTCGGAACTCTTATGTTTCTAAGCTCCTAGTTCCCGGCTTCTGGCTCTCACCTTCCAGCGTCAACTAAACCTTCTTCCGCGAAACAATCACCCACACCGTCCCGCGCCCATCGCAATAGCGGCAGCGTTCCTCGCCTCCCAATTTTCCCGTGCCATGGCATTCCAGGCAGTTCGCGACAATGTGCAGTTCCTGCATGGAACTCTCAGGCAGCTTGGCTGGATCCTTGAACGTTTCGGCGTGGTGGTGGTCGCGAAGCCAGAAGACCAGCTTGCCTTCCAAAGTCTCCCGCTCTTTGCTGCTGAGTTGAGCGCAACGCTGCGGCCACCAGTCGCGAATGCAGCCGTAGCAAATCAGTTCGCCGGCGTCGAACAGCATGCCAGGATCGGAACGACGCAAGAACTTTTTGCACCAGAAACACGCATTAACGCCGAGCAGTCCGAGAGCGTCCTTCAACCGGTCCAGTTCGCCCCGTTGTTGCGCGAGGATCTCATCGATGCTTGCGCCGGATTTTTCAGCCATGAACTAGCTTCTCACTCTTACCCGCAAAAGTGTAGCCACTCAGCAGAAATAATCCAGATCAGCCGCAAGCAACTTCCCCCCCAGAATGCCTCGCCTTTTCTGAGAACTGAGAATTAATCCACGTGCTCGCCCATTTCGAACGCTTCTTCGGCCATGGGCAGCACATCGCGCTCGCCCGCTACCCACACATACAGGGTCGGCAACAGAAAAATACTCATGACCAGAGCCGCGATAAGGCCGCCCACTATAACTATCGCGAATGGACGCTGAGAATCCGAGCCGATCGCGTGGGACAGCGCCGCCGGCAACAGTCCCAAAGTCGCCACCAGCATCGTCATCATGATGGGCCGCAGTCTCAACACCGCTCCCTCTACTGCAGCGTCCTCGATGGTAAAGCGGCGTGCCCGAAGCTGATTAATGTATTCCAACATGATCACACCCGTCTGCACCGATACGCCGAATAGCGCCAGAAATCCCACGCCGGACGAAACACTGAAGTGTGTCCCGGTGAACCATAGCGCCAGCAGGCCGCCGATGGGGGCAATGGCTACATTCACCATAATCAGTCCCGCCCACTTGAATGACTTGAACATCGTGTAAAGCAGAATGAAGATGATCAGAATGGTGATGGGCAATACAATGAGCAGCCGCGCGTTGGCTCGCTTCTGGCTGGCATATTCACCCTCCCAGTCGACTGTGTATCCCACCGGTAATTTAACCTGCTCGTTTACTTTCTTAATGGATTCTTCGACCGTGCTACCGAGGTCGCGTCCGCGGACGCTGTATTTGATGGCCACATAGCGCCGGTTGCCTTCGCGATAAACCTCGGACGCGCCATCGCTGACGCTGATCTTGCACAACTGGGCGAGCGAAACCCGTTCTCCAGAAGGCGACAGCAGTCGAATGCTCTCTATCGCCTCTTCCGTATTCCTGTACTGCGGCAAATAGCGCAGCGTCAGGTCGTATCGTGCCTCGCCCTTCAGCACCTGGGTAAGAGCATTCCCTCCTACAGCGGTTTGCACCGCATCCTGGACATCCGAGACATTGATCTGGTAACGGGCGCACGCCGCACGATCCACCGTCACATTCAAATTAGGCTGACCCAGCACGCGGAACACTCCCAGATCCTCAACCCCCCTTACCCCGCGCATGATATTGACGATCTCGTCGCTCTTGGCTTCCAGCACTTTCAAGTCGTCGCCGTAAATCTTCGTCGCCAGCGCGCCCTTTACTCCACTCACGGCCTCTTCCATGTTGTCTTCGATAGGCTGAGAGAAGCCCCACGTGACGCCGGGGATTTTATCCAGTTCGCGATTCATCGCTGCGATCAATTCGTCCTTATTCTCATGAAACACAGGCCGCCATTCTTCTTTCGGTTTCAAATCCACGAAATACTCCGTGTTAAAGAAGCCGGTATTATCGGTTCCATCGTCCGGACGCCCCACCTGGCTGGTGCATCGCGGTACTTCCGGAAAAGAGCAAAGCACGATTCGCGCCTGGTTCGCCACTCGTATGCCTTCGTCCGGCCCCGTGCTGGGCGCGAGCGTGCCCCGCACCCAAAGCGCGCCTTCATCGAGGTGAGGCAAAAATTCGGAACCAATGGCGCCCCCGAAGGCAAGGTAGTTTCCCACGCCAATCATGAACACGACCACGCCGACCGTAACCACACGATGGCGAATCGCCCAGCGCAAAGCGTCGCGATACCGTGCAATCACGTAAGTCATCACCGGGTTATCCCATTCGCGAGTCCCCTTGGCGAACGCAAAGCTTGCCAGCACCGGTGCGACAATGATCGAGAACAGCAACGCCCCCAGCAGCGCGAAGGCCACGGTCCAGGCCATCGGATGAAATAATCTGCCTTCTACTCTCTGTAAAGTAAAAATCGGCAGGAAAGAGGTAATCGTGATCACAATCGCATAGAACACCGGGCGCTGCACCTCATGCGAGGCGAAACCGATGGTTTCGTTAGAGGACTTGCTGCCGTCGGAATGGCTTAATTGGCGCACAATGTTTTCGATCAGCACAATCGCGCCTTCCACGATCACTCCGAAGTCCAATGCGCCAAGCGACAACAAATTGGCGGGAATGTGCATCAGTTCCAGGCAAATCGCGGCAAATAAAAGCGCAAACGGAATCGTCACAGCCACAATGAGCGCGCCTCGAACATTCCCTAGAAACAGAAGCAAAATAATCGAGACTAGGATCATCCCTTCAGTCAGGTTGTGAAGCACGGTGTGCGACGTAAAGTGAACCAGATCGCTGCGATCGAGGAAAGGAACGATCTTGACCCCGGGCGGCAGGATGTGGTCGTTGAGTTCTTCTACTTTCTTGTGGACACCCTCAAGCGCGGCCTGCGCAGTCGCCCCTTTGCGCAACAGCACGATTCCTGACACCACGTCGTCGTTATCGATTATCTTTCCATCTTCGCGGTGAATGGCTTTTGCAAATTGCCCCAGCCGAATCTTCGGACCTTGCGAAACCACTGCAACATCCTTCACCCGAAGCGGCGTTCCATTCTTAGTCGCGATCACCGTTTCGCCGATATCCTGCGACCGATCGACCAATCCCACTGCGCGCACGTTGATCTGCTGCAGCCCTTCCTGGATGAAGCTGCCGCCGGCATTCGCGTTATTGTTGGTGAGTTGCTGCTCGACTTGCGCAAGGCTCAGTCCATAAGCGATCAGTTTGTTAGGATCGATGCGTACCTGGTATTCGCGAGTAGGTCCGCCGAAGCTTGCGACATCGACAATATCCGGCACTGATTTGAAACTCTTTTCTATGACCCAGTCCTCGATCGACTTCAGTTCCATCGGGTCATACGCAGGATTGGTGCTGCGCAAGGTAAAGAAATAAATCTGGCCGACCGGGCTCCAGTCCGTCCCCATTTGTGGCGTCACGCCCGTCGGCAGCGTAACTTGACTCAGCCGCTCCAGAACCCGCTCACGATTCCAGTCATCGCTCGAGCCGTCGTCAAAAATCATCTTCACATCGGAGAGTCCGAACAGCGAAAAAGATCGCAGATGCACCACTTGCGGAATGCCCCCCATCGCTGTTTCCAGAGGAATGGTGATTTGCTGCTCGATCTGCTCCGCAGAAATTCCTGGCCATTGCGTGATGATCTCGACATAGTTGTCCGCGACGTCGGGATAGGCCTCAATCGGAAGATCGCGAAACGCAACCACACCCCCGGCAAACAGTATTACCGCAAACGCCAGCACCAGAAGCCGGTTGCTGAGAGCAAAATCAACGACTCTGCGAATCATCTATTGCTCCACCGTGTTTTGCAGCACCAACGCGTTCGATACCACTTCGTCTCCCGGCTTCAACCCTGAGACCACTTCTTGCATATTGTTGGGAAGCATCTTCCCCGTCACCACTTCAAGCCGTTTGAAGTGTCCCCCACCCAGCGGCGCGTACACCCAGTCGCGATCATGCAAATGCAAAATTGCAGCTGCCGGAACCGATGCCCGCGTCTCCGCCTGCTTACCGTAGAAGGTCGCGGTGACGAACATGCCCACCCGCATCAATCCGGGATTAGCGACTTCCAGGCGGACTTTCGCAGTACGAATATTGGGATCCAGCACCGGCAGAATGTTATCGATCCGCCCTTTCAACATCTTGTTGGGATACGCGTTCAGCCGGATATCGGCGAACTCTCCGACATGCACCGCATCGAGATCATTTTCGTAAACGTCGCAGATGATCCAGACGTAAGAAAGATCGGAAATGGTAAAAGGATTCGGTGAACCCAATCCCTGCACCCCCGCAGCATTCGTAATTTGCTGATCGGAAATAACCCCTGAGATTGGTGCAACCACGTCAACAACTCCCGAAGGATGGTCTTTGTCCACTCCCAGCAGTCGTAACTGCGCGTTCGCCGCATCCAGATCTGCCTGGGCATCTTTTTCGACGTCTTCCGCCTGTTCGAGAGCGCTCTTGGCCACCGCACCTTTCTCGTAAAGAGTCTTCTGCCTATCGAGCTGCAGTCGCGCCAGCAATTCGTCATTCACTGCTTTGCGATAAGCCTGGTACGCTCCGGACACGTCGTTGCTCTGAACTCGCATCAGCAACTGGCCTTTTTTCACCACGTCACCCAGCCGCGCTTTTATCTCGAGAACTCGCCCGGAAGCCACCGAAATCACCGGCACGGAGCGTGCGATATCCGGCTGCACCACACCGGTAACATTCAGGGCCGGCGCCGCCTTATACTCCACCGCCGTGGCCAGGGGAAATTGTTCCGGGTGATCCACCTTGAAATTATTGGCATCAAGATCGGGTTCGACTGCTGCCGCTGGCGGAGCCTCGGCCTTAGGGTCCGCCTTGCCGTCATTGCAACTGGTCAGGAAAAAACTCGCCATTAGGCAAAGCATCGCACCCGCCGCCCATCTTAGGATCGCCATTGGGATGGGCAGGGCGCTAGAAGCTCGAGAGAAGCCGGCCGCCTGTACGACCGTGGCTGGTGCGACTGTGGAAGAGCGGCGCTTCAGCGCCGCGTAGCAGCGTAGGCTCCGTTGGGCTTTAGCCCCGGTGGTCGTTACTCGGGAATGAACTTTTTCCGCGAACATCCATCGCACAAATCTGCCGCTCATTGGATCACCTCTTTGCCCACCGCCTGGTTCAGCTGCGCCGCCGACGTCAAGTACGAACCGATCAGGTTGGTGTAACTGAGCTCCACGCCGCGGTACTCGCTCTCCGCGTTCAGAAAATCCAGCAGCGACGCTCCGCCGTGCTGATAAGAAAAGAAAATCGTGTCCCGCACCCGCACCGCTTGCGCCAGATACTTCTGCTTGTAAGGTCTCAGCAAAATAAGATTGCTGTTCAACGTGGCATACGCCGAATCCACATCGCTGAACACCTGCGCCTGCGCCGCATCCCGCAGCTTTTCATTGCGTGTAATGTCGATCTTGGTGTGCAGCTTGTTGCCCTGATTGCGATCAAAAATGCGCAGCGGAATCTGCACGTCCACGCCAATATAAACATCGATAGGGGGATTCCTTCCCACGTCGAAACTGAACGTCGGATCCGTCGACCCATTGGCGACCGCCAGCTTGTAATCCGTGTGCGCCTTATCCACCGCTTGCACGGCCGCCTTCAAGTCCGGACGATTATCCAGCGCGATCTGCCGGTAAGCATCCAGCGGCTCGATCTGATCGCTAAAATCGAAGACGCCCACCAGGTCGAACTGCTCGATCGGTGTGCGATCGTTCAACAGCATGAGCATCTGGATTTTCGCCGTTCGCAAATTCACTTCCGCCGTTTGCACATCCGACTCATATTGCACACGCTGCAGTTCCAGGCGGTCCAAATCGATCTGCGCAATGTCGCCCGCTTCGTATCGGTCTCGGCTGATCTTTAAAACATGGTCGTAATAGTCAAGATTCTCTTTCGAAACCTGCAGTACCGCCTTCGCCTGCAGCGTCTGCACGAACGCGCTCCGTAAGCTGAACAGCAAGCCCCGCTCCAGATCGTCCTGCTGCGAGAGTGCAATTGCCGTCGCCTTCTTCGCGCTTTCCGTCCGCAACTCCCGCTTGTGTGCCCGCTCGTGCAAGTAGCTCACCGTCGCCGAAGGCAGCCAGTATGCAAAGGGCCCGTGCGGCGGCCCGCCCGGAAACGGGTCGAGCTGATCCGCCAGCAATGTCAGCTGCGGATTTGGCCGGAAATGCGCCGTCAACTCATCGGCCTGCAATTCATTGATATTCAACTTTCCCGCCAGCAGCGTCGGATTATTCAACTCCAGCCGGTCTTTCACTTGCTCCCACGTCCAGGCCTGCGGCGGAGTTTGCGTTGGCGGCGTGGTCTGCGGCGCCGCTTGCGCCGCGGCCAACCCAACCCCGCACAGCATCGCCAGAACGCCGCAATAACGCGAAAGTGTTCTTCCCATCAATAACTCCATAAGTCGATGACGCCCTTCGGATTCTCCAGAGACCTCGCTCCACTCGCCCAAACTCGCGATTCCTAACTCGTCATGCTCTCGAATCGAAGTTTCAAGCTCCTTGGCTGCGTGGCATATCTTTCGAGTGCCGTCACCCGCCGTCCTTTCAAGAGTATCCGGTTTCCGCCGTAAAGATTTCCTACGGATGAGGCATCGTCGCTGCGGATTCGTGACGACATCCCATCAGCGATTGTGCTTGCGAGGATTTCGGCGGACTTATCCGAGAAGAGAAAACGGAGGCGCTCGGCCCGCGCTGAGAACGCAAGGCCGGGCCAGCGGCGAGAAACACGTAACCGGAACGTCAAGCAGCCCAACCTCATCAAGCGCGAGCCGCGCCGCACTCGCCGCCATAATCGGAGGGCTTTGCATGCGATTGGTCCAAGCCGAACTCTTATCGCTCGCCGCCTGGCGCACCGCACGCTTGCTGGTAGCCGACTCTTCCATCTCGGCCTGCATGGCATGCAGATCGTCGGATGCCGAGATCACCGGGAACAGCAGAACCAGCACGCATCCCAGGGTCAGCAAACACTGCAGCGATGTAACGCAGCGTTTCTGGTGGGCTCCCGGACTGCCCCGCCACAGCCAGTATGCCGGCAGCGCCAGCAATACCCACGCGAGATTAAGCAGCAGCTCCATGTTTTGCGATCAAGGTTTCGCCATCAAGTTTTCGCGATCACGTTTCGCGATCAAGACGGGACGGAACGCGAAAAGCCCTGCGAATTAGAATTCCGCCAGGCTAGTTTTTCAGAAACTTCAAACCCAAGTCAACGTGACTTTCGGTACGGGAAGCCGGAAGCCGGAGCCCGAAAGCCGATAGACGCCCCTACGGCCCAACCAGCACTCGCAGTCGTCTCGGCGTCTGCAACTCCTGTTTATAAATAGCGTTTCGACTGGCTACCTCGCCGTTCACGTCGACGTACACCATGTAGCTCCCATACGGCAACGTTTCGCCAAACGGCAGCGCCATTCCAATCGTTCCCCTCGTCAACAGAAAGTGCTGATATCCGATCTCGGTGGCCCGTCCGTTTTCCGCCACCGCCTTCACATCGAAGGTCAAATCCATGTCGTCCACCGTTGTGTTCGACACTTCCACGCTGCCCTCAATGCGGTTCACGGTCACATGCGCCGGAACTTTCCACGCCACGGTGATTGCCTCCACTACCTTGATCGTAAATACCTTTTGCCATGCCTGTTGCGGTTGTCCGCCGTCCCTCACCGAGACCACAAACTGAAATTCTCCCGCCCGCTGCGCTTCTCCGTGCAACAGTCCGTCATCTTGCAGCTTGATCCCCGGTGGCAACGCTCCACTCTCCAACTTCCAGTGCAGCACCGGGACGTAGTTGCCGCGCGCATGAAACTTTACCTGATAAGGCGCCCTCGGATAAGTGACGGGTAAATCGCTGGGTTCGATCAACAGTCCGTTCGCAGCTTTATCATCCGGTGCCGCATTGTTCTGTGCGGCATTGTTCTGTGCGGCCGTTGCCTGATCGGTTGCCGGACTCGTTTCAGCGCCGGCCTGCCCCGCGCAAGCAGTGCTCATCGCCGTCGCAATAAGCGAAAGTGCAACCAGCCGCAGCACCACATTCAGGAATTCCGCGCCCCGCACTTTCCTTATCCGCTCCATCTGCATCCAACCTATCACTTACTTAAACACGGAATGTAAAGATATGTATAGCTTGCATGAATTGCGAATTGTCAATTGTAAATTTTGGTGGTGACGCACTTCGATTGTCATTCCGAACAAGCGTTCTGCGCGCCGTGCGAGCTTGCCCTGAGCGAGCCGACGGTTCTTTGCGAAGCAGTTTTCGAACGTCCGGCGCGCATCCTTATCAAACTCAGCCACGCCGAAATTTTCTCTGTCTGCGCGCTACTTATTCTCTTGGTTCGGGTTCAAGGCAAGTGAATTCCTGTGCTAACCTCGGAATTAACAGCGACCGATTTCAGCAGTGATTTACCCCAGGGGGAAGTTATGTCTGTACGAAACGCATTTGCCCTGCTCCTCGCGCTCTGCGCGCTCACATTCCTAGTTGCCTGCGGCGGTGGTGGTGGCACGATTACCAACCTGGTGCCGCCGCCGAGCGGTGGTTTTAGCAACAGCGATCTCAATGGCACGTATGTTTTCTCCGTTTCGGGCACTGACGCCAACGGAGCCCCTTACGCAATCGTCGGCACCTTCACGGCCAATGGCAGCGGTGGCATCACGGGCGGCACACTTGACATCAATGACGCGGATACGACCGTGTTCACCAACGGGCCGATCGCCGGTACGACGATCCGCAGCGGAGGTTCTTACGGTGTCAGCGTCGATGGCCGCGGGACTGCTAAGCTGCACACCTCCACGCCGTTCGGCACGATCCAGCTTGATTTTGTCCTCGAGGACAGTTCCGACGGACTCGTCACCGAATTTGATAACAACGGCACTGGCAGTGGCACTCTTGACTTGCAGACTTCCGGTACCACTCCCAGCGGGACCTATGCCTTCAGTTTCTCGGGAGTCGCCAACGGCACCACCTCGCTTGCGGCAGCCGGGAATTTCACCCTTGGCTCTGGAGGCACCATTTCCGCCGGCCTCGAAGACCTTAACGGCGGAGGCATTCCCTATCCCTTCAATACCCTGACGGGCAAAGTGGTACTGGGACCATCAACTACACCAGCAACAACGCTAAGCGCTTTGGGATTCCAATCGAACGCGGCACTCGCCTTCGACGTGTACGCGATTGACGCCACCCACTTGAAGTTCATCGAGACAGATGCGTTCGCAACCTTATCCGGGGATGCATTCTCTCAAACCACTGCTACCATACCGACTGGCGCGTTAGCGTTCACCTTGGCGGGCGGTGTGTCGGCCCCAATTGCGGTCGGAGGCTTCATCGTCACTGACGGCGCTGGTAACATCACGACGGCCTCAAGCGAGGATGTCAATAATGCAGGAACCCTCTCCGCATCTCCCCTATCTTTCAGCGGCACTTACGCTGCAGCAGGCACCGGCCGATCCACGCTCAGTCTCGGCGGAGGCTTTGTCGGTGGTTCAACCTACGCCGCCTATCCGTCGAGCGGTGGCTTGCTCCTGATCGAAATCGACGGCTCAGGGGGAATGATGGCCGGCGCAGCTTTTCCGCAGTCCAGCACGACTTTCGCCGCATCGCAAGGCTATGGGCTGAACCTATCGGGCCAGAATGGGGGGGCTACAACCGGTGCGGCAGCGGAAGTGGATGACATCGCCGAATTCACCGCCGCAAGCAGTGGCGCCACGGTGACTGGCATAATCGACGAGAACTCCGGCGCTGCAATCCAGAGCTTCGATGTGCCGCTCACCGGTACTTATGCCGCCCCATCCGGCGGTCGCGGCCTGATCTCCGCCACAGCTGCCAACAACTCAACCAGCACCCTCAACGGAGGATTAAATCTCACCTTCTATACCGTGGATGGCACAACCTTCCCGTTCATTGAATCGGACGCTAGCCAGGTCGCGACCGGAGTTTTCGTGATGCAGAGTACCCCTGGCGCCTCTGCCGCAATTGCGAAGGCTCACATTATGTTCACACCGCAGCCGCTGTTCCATCCGCATGCCGCTCGCACGAAGCAGAACCAGAAATAGGAACTCTAACGAGACCATCAGGGCGCGGCGTTCCAGCCGCGCCTTTTTTCTCGCCGCCTCTTCCCCGCAGTTGCCGCCCCGACCTGTGACCTTAGTTACCTTTAACAAATGACCACTCTTCCCGCACAATGGCTCTCAAGGATTTCTGTAGCCTGCGGAGACCAAGCGTGCTCTATCGACGGATTCTGCGTGTATTGCTATTCGTAATCATGAACGCTTCGCTGGCGTCGGCGCGGGACCTCGCTCTGGTTTCCAACAAATCCAATGCTCTCGGCACAATTACCCTCCCCGAACTTATCAAGGTTTGCAAAGCTGAGAACAATCGCTGGCCGGACGGCAAGCCCATCACCTTCGTCATGCGCGCGCCCTCCGTCCCTGAAATGAAGATTGTTCTCGAAAAGGTCTATGGCATGTCCGAGAACGAGGTCAACGGCCTCATCGTCAACTCCAATCATGGACGCCCCAACCATCCCGCAATCCTGGTTGCCAACTCAGATGAAGACTTAGTCAATAAAGTGGCGTCCCTCCCGGGAGCGATTGGAGTCGTGGACGTCTATTCCATCAACAGCAGCGTCGCAGTCGTCAAGATCGCCGGCAAACTCCCTCTTGAGCCAGGCTACCTGCTGCACGGCAACTAATGTGAAGCGGTGGATAGTGATTAGTGGTTAGAAGCGATCTCCTAAAAATGGGTTTGGGAAGCGCACGACATTCATGGGTTCGGGAAGGGCACGACGTGCATGGGTTTGGGAAGGGCACGACGTTCAGTCGTGCCGTCCAGAGCCAATAAAGACGAGGGCTTTAGCCCCTGAGGGGCTCGACAGTTTGCGACAAAACTGAAGGCTGTCTTTGATTTTGTCAAGGTAGTGTTTGATTTTGGTTACCGCAGCACTTCAGGATTTTGGGTGGCGCAGCGCTTCAGCGCTGCGATAACCGGGTCAGAAAATAAGGGGGCTTTAGCCCCTGAGGGAGCGTTTACTCCGCAGCTTCGGTTCATTGTGGGATGAGATTCACTGACCACTAGCCACTGACCACTGACTTTTATGGCAGCACCGGGCAAAAAACTCGCGCCCACTCTGCCGGCCAAGCCGGCAACGGCCCACGTCCGCCGCTATCCGCGCTTCGCCCTCGACGCCCGCATGCATGTCCGCATGTTCCAGGACGGAGAATTTCAAAATTGCTGGGGACACTCCACCGAAATAGGCCAGGACGGTATTGGAGCTACGCTTACCGGCACACTCGAAACCGGCGAAATCGTCTCCCTCGAAATTCCGCTTCCCGCTCAGTCCGTATCCTCTGAAAGTGCGGGCGATCGTGCGTTACTGCGACGGCCTCCGCTACGGCTTCGAATTCCTCACCCTCACCGTAAACCAGCGCGATATGATCTCCCGCGTCTGCGACATGCTTGCCAACAAAAGCTAACCCATAGCTGACTATGCATGACGGAGCGACGCCAGCGCTGCAATTCCAACCACTCCTCCAGGACCGGCACAGCGACAGTGACACGGAGCTTCAGCATGTGTGAAACCTAGTATTGGGGAAAGATGCGGAACGAAACCACCCCGATACAAGCCCCGGAGGGGCGGCATATGATAGCCCGGCACGTAAGTGCCGGGTACAAAGGGGGAAACCGGAACGAGTCCCGGAGGGACGGCACGAGCTTCGGTACCGTGGGAACATGGCATCGCGTGTCTCCAAAACATCTGGCAGCCGTCGACAAATTGACGTGGCGATTTAACAACCGTAAGAACCCTTTCCTGTTCCGCGACACGATGCTGAAACTCATTCACACCGAGAATCTCGAATATAAAGAACTCGCGAAAGCGGCCTAGTTTGGGATATTGCCCACGAGAATACTTAGGCTGTCTCCCTGATCTTGTTTGAAATCGATCACAGACTCCACACCGATGGATTTAAGAGCGTCCTTAACGCACGTTGCAAGTGGCTCATGGCTTGCATCAGAAGATATGTGGACCCCGACCGGATCACGGATCGGCCCATCTGGACCAATATCTTGTCCTTTTATCGTGTGGCCCACCCCCGAATAACGCCACGTCCGCGTTTTGGCGAATGAAGTCGCCAAATTCTGGGCATCTCGCTCCGTTGTTCCGGTAGGATTTACAACGTTTGGAATGGCCGTAGTCGATCCACTAGAACAGAGTGCTAATTGCGCCGACAAGCGATCAATGTTGCCGTTTGGAATGCGAGGTTGTGGAGCGCAATTTACGATACCACTTCCTCCGATCATATTAGGAGAGCACTCGCCGCTACTATGCTGTTCGATCTTACTGCCATGTTCAATGTGGACGGAATTGTCTTGCGGTGTTGGCGCAACGTGCGTTTGGGCAATAGAAGGAGCCTTTGGCCGCTTAGCGTTAGGTATGGGTTTAACTTGCGGTGTAGCATCCGGCTGGTTTTGTGGTGGCTCGCTCTTCTTCGCTTCGGGCGCTGGCACCGCCTGGGCCGTAGGACTTGGGGGCGCCGTTGCGACCTTCTTGCCGTCTCTTTCGGTGGCCACTCTAATCAGTAATGCGATCGCAACGAGGAGCAAAGCGACACGGAATGTACGCCTCTCAAAGAATTCGGGGAACCTGGGGAAATGGTCACGGATCACTTCGATCCTCCCGACCCAATCCAGTGTCTCTGTGATAATGAAGTACACGACCAGCAATGCTGCACTGCTAATAAGAAAGGCTTTTTCCACTTAGCACACCTCCACTGAACCAAGGACCACGCATCCTTGATTTTGGAAGCGTACTGCGTCTTGGCTCCTTGCGCCAAATTCATAATCCCTCACAATTACCTCAGTAACTTTCGAGTCACTCCCCTGCGTTCTACTATGCCTTTGGCCGAGCTTCAGAGGGGGAGCTTTAACATGGGTGGTCGTGTCACCCGTAGACCTCAGTCCCGGGAAATCGCGCGTGCCAAGGACTTGCGCCAGGCGCTTGAGAGCGGAGTTCCGCCCGCGTTCGTTCCCCCGGACGTCCCCGAAGCGACCACGCAACCCGCCGATCTCTCTCGGGTCGATCTTTCCTCGACCGATCTTTCCTGGAATGTCTTCGAAGCGAATTCAGGTGTCAGCGCGGAACGATTCCGCGACATTCGCCGCCAGTATCTTGAACAAATTTTTCAAGGTTCGCCTGATGCTGTGATCGTCGTCAATCAATCCTTCCAGACTCAATGCGTCAACGCCGAGTTCGAGCGCATGTTCGGATACTCCGCCGCCGACACCCTGGGCCGGCCAATCGACGAACTCCTCTTTCCTCCCGATCGCTGCGCCGAAGCAAAATGGATCGCTCAATGCCTGCAGCGCGGCGAATCCCTTACCCTTGAAACCAAGCGCCGCTGCAAAGATGGCACCTTGCTCGATGTTTCAGTATCCTGCGCTCCTCTCATCATCGATGGCCGCCCACCCGCTTTTTATGCCCTTTACCGAAATATTTCCGAGCGCAAGCGCGCCGAAGCTCTCAGCTCCGCTCTCTATCGCATTGCCGAAAAAGCCAGCGCCGAACAGGATCTCCAGCAATTCTTCGCTGCCATTCACGGCATCGTCGACGAACTCATGTGCGCTCGCAATTTTTCCATCGCAATTTACGAGCCGGAATCGGATGTGCTCAGCTTCCCCTATTTTGTCGACGAGCGGGAGCCGACTTCGGTTTCCCGGAAACTCGGAGCGGGACTCCTCGAATATGTCCTGCGCACCGGCGATTCGCTGTTGTGCACTCCTGAATTTGCCAAACAGTTACAGCGGCGCGGCGAAGTCGTATTGAATTCCCCAATGCCGCTGCAATGGCTCGGTGTCCCGCTTAAGGTGAACCAGCACATCTTCGGCGCCCTGGTATTAAGAAGCTATTCCAGGAACGCCCGCTTCGGCGAACGCGACAAGGATGTGCTCACCCTCGTCGCTCAGCAACTCGCCGCCGCCATCGACCGCAAACGCAACGAGCAAGCCCTGCGCCGCTCCGAAGTCCTCTATCGCTCTCTGGTGCAGACCGCGGTCTACGGAATTTACCGCTCCAGCCTCGAAGGCCGCTTTCTCGACGTCAACCCCGCGCTCATCGGAATGCTTGGCTACAACTCCGCGGTTGAAGTCCTGTCCCTCGATCCGAAAGAGGATGTATTCGCCGATCCCGCCGAATACACTCGATTGATCGATGAATTCCGGCGCACCGGACGCATGGACGGCGTCGAGGTCCGCTGGAAGCGCAACGACGGCGCCTCCATCACCGTTCGCATCAGCGGTCGCGCTGTCGCCGGCGGCGACGAACCCGCCGACGTCCTCGAAGCCATCGCCGAAGACGTTACCGAGCGCCGCGTCCTCGAAGATCAGTTCCGCCAGGCCCAGAAAATGGAAGCTGTCGGCCGCCTCGCCGGCGGCATTGCTCATGACTTCAACAATCTGCTCATGGTGATCGGCGGCTATACCGAGGTTATGCTCAGCCAGCTCACCGTCGGGCACCCGCTGTTTTCCAAGGCCGAAGCCATTCAGCAAGCCTCGGATCGCGCCACCACGCTCACCCGCCAGCTCCTCGCCTTCAGCCGCAAGCAGCTTCTCGAGTTAAAGATTGTCGACGTCAATGCCATCGTCTCCGATATGGAACGCCTTCTCCGGCCGCTGATTGGCGAGGATATCGAACTCACCACCCAACTTGCACCTTCCGTGGGATGCACTCGCGCCGACGCCGGCCAGCTCGAGCAGGTCATCATGAATCTCGTGGTCAACGCCAAAGACGCGCTGCCCACCGGCGGCAAAGTTTGCATCCGTACCGCCAGCGTCGCGCTCGACGATTCCTATCGCCCAGAGAACACCTACATCAAGCCGGGGCCTTACGTCATGATTGCCGTCAGCGACAACGGCGAGGGGATGGACCGCGAAACTCAAGCTCGCATCTTCGAGCCATTCTTCACCACCAAGGAAAAAGGCAAAGGCACCGGTCTCGGACTCTCCACCGTTTACGGCATCATCAAGCAGAGCGGCGGATACGTCTTCGTCCAGAGCGAACTCGGCCGCGGCACCGTCTTCACCATTTATTTCCCGCGCGTCGACGAACCCTGTGATGCTGTGGGCGCAACTCCCGTTTCCGTCGCCACCGCCGGTGGATCGGAAACCGTCTTGCTTGTAGAGGACGAAGAGTCCGTCCGCCAACTCGTTCGCGAGACCCTCGAATCCCGTGGCTACCGCGTCCTCGAAGCCGGCAACGGCGATGCCGCGCTCGCCCTCGCCGCCAGTTACCCAGAAACCATTCACCTCGTCATTACTGACGTCGTCATGCCCGGCCTCAGCGGCCACGAACTCGCCCAGCAGTTGCTTTCCGCCCGCGCCGGCCTGAAAGTTCTCTACCTCTCCGGCTACGCCCAGGACGCTTTTCCCACGCCATCCGCCGAAGCCCAAAAGGCTTTCCTGCAAAAACCATTCACCCTGCAAAGCCTCGCCCGCAAAGTCCGCGAAATTCTCGGGCCACCGGCGAATTAGTGTTATGTGGGGACAGCCGCCCTCAGCTGTCCAGCCGAGCGCAGCGCGGCTAACCTTGCAGGGGAGGAAACCCTGCAGCGGGGAGAAGCCTCTGGGTGGCGCAGCGCTTCAAGCGCTGCGATAAGATCGTCCAAGACGGTGGGCTTTAGCCCCCCGCCCTCATCAAGCAAATCTCCTCGCAACCACCACCCCATTTTCCGACACCAAACAAAAGCGCCCTGAATCCGCATTCCCGATCTCATCATCAGTACAATAGAAACTCTGGAGGAAAAATCATGGCTCATGAATTACCGCCCCTGCCCTATGACTACGCGGCGCTCGAACCCGTCATCGACAAGCAGACGATGACCCTTCACCACGACGGGCATCACGGTGCCTATGTCAAGAATCTCAACGCAGCCATCGAAAAGCATCCCGAACTCGGCAAAAAGTCCGCAGAAGATCTCATCCGCGACTACAATGCCATCCCCGAAGACATTCGCGCCGCAGTCCGCAATAACGGCGGCGGCCACGTCAACCACACCATGTTCTGGAAGATCATGAAGCCCAAAGGCGGAGGCGATCCCACCGGCCCCATCGCCCAGGTCATCACCAAAACCTTCGGCAACTTCAAAGATTTCCAGGCCAAGTTCAACGACGCCGGCGCCAAGCAATTCGGCTCGGGATGGGTCTGGCTTGCCGGAAAGCCCGGCGGCGAAGTCCATATCATGACCACGCCCAACCAGGACAATCCAATTTCGCAAGGGCACTTCCCCATCTTTGGCAACGATGTCTGGGAGCACGCTTACTACCTCAAATACAACAACCGCCGTCCGGAATATTTAGCCGCGTGGTGGAACGTAATCAATTGGGACGAAGTCAACCAACGCTACGAAGCGTTCAAGACTGGCAAGTCGGTTCAAGAGCCGGCCTTGGCACATCGCTAAGGCAGCCCGTGTGGGGCGGACACTCTTGTCCGCCTGCTTTTGATTTTGCATTTTGCTGTTCTGGATTCCGACCAACCAACAAGAAAGGCCCCAGTGTGGGGCCTTTCTTTCTCTCTCTCCGTGACAACCTCGGCCAAACTCTACGCTGCCGCAGTCTCCACGAACTCATCGGGATCAGCATCGAACTCCTGTTTGCAATTCTCCGAGCAGAAAGAGTATTTCTTCCCTGCAAACTGCGTATTGAATTCGGATTTCTTCTCGTCGACTTTCATTCCACAAACTGGGTCAGTCGTCATCATTCCTCCCTGCGATAGAATTTGTTCCCACCTGCCCTCGAATGACTGCAATGACCTTACCGTTCTCAGCCATCTCCAAATGATTGACCCGGGGCGCTTTCCCATTCGGTCCATTTCTCGTTGACAAGGTCCTGGGAAAATTCTTCCACCTGCGTGCACGTTATACCCACGGCCCCCACTACACCTCTGTCGAAACTTAGCGTGGGAGAGATTTATCACTATCATTTATGCGCAACCGCGACGCGCTTTACTTTCACTTTTTGGGGTTCTCTTCTAGGTCTTTGTAGCTGACATGCCCTTCGTGAGCGCACCCTCTTTGTTCTTCTAGCGAGAGAGGTCTCACTTTCTCGTTTGGCAGCACAGAGTCGCACCGCATGTAATTTTCAAACCCTGGGGCTGAAAATACGAACACAACGCTGACGGTCTCGGTCCCCGCGTTCTTTACACTTACCAAGGTATACGCCGGAATGAACGCCGTTCCTCCCGCGTGCAGATCGCGTTCCTGGTCTCCCAGATGAACGTGAACGGTTCCCTTTTCGATATACAGAAGTTCATCCTGCCCGAGGTGCTTGTGCGTTGGAAATTCGTCTCCGGGAGCCATGTCCTCGGTTCCCATAACAAGGTGCTGAGAACCGTTGTTTTTTGGGCTGACCTTCAGCATGAAGTCGCCAGGAGGAGGTTCTCGCCAAATCCGCCGCTCACCCTCGGCTTTCTCAAGCAGGAGCGGTTTTGCCTGGGACCCGTTTGCGGAACTGGATTGTGCTGATCGAGTTTGAAAGATGCAAACTGCAACGAGCATCACAGCTATTGTCGCAAACGTTGTCCTAACTGAATTTGAGTTCATCGCACATCTCCTTTCGTGTGTGGCGCGACCCGATCGTATCACTCCGATAGTTCACCTTCGCATTGAGACTCACACCATTAGTGCTTAGGGGGCTTTATAGCCCCTGATTCTCCGCTCAACGGAAAGTGAGAACTGACCACTGAAAACCTCCCACCGCCTTTCTGCATTTCCTGTGCACCCACTGTGGACAATCGGCCCGCCCTCCCTTCCACGGATTTTTTCTCAGGTCTTTACGGTAAGGCGAACCGTGCCCTGCAAGCGGCTTAGCGGTACATCTCGAGAGGCTTCTTGATCCTTGTTCATGCGTCACACCCCGCGCGGCCGACATTTTCCTCAACTGCACCAAAAATACTGAATTGACCTCTCGCCATTTCGCTCGTACATTCTGTGTCGCGCTCAACCAAAAATTTCATGGAACTCAGCCGATGACGGGAACCTGCTGAGTCGCAACCCGAGATCGGCAGCACTCGTGTCGACAACCACCACCATTCACTATCGACAACAAAAAAACCACAAGACGAGCACTTATGAGAGCAGCCAATCCATGGATTACCTATCGCACTCGCTTTCTGGTCAAAGCCAGGCAACTCCACAACAGCCTCAACTTCACCGACGTTCTCGGGCGTCAGCACTGCGGATCGAAGGGCGATTATCTCGTCGAATCTTCAGAAGGCGTTCTCAGTATCGCGCCTCGTCAGATCTTCGAGGATATCTATGTGCCCTTGCTGACCGGACATGCCGCGATCCAGGAAAATCCGGAAACGTCCAACTGTTTCACGGCGCAAGGGCAGCAAGAAACTTTGCCGCCCCGCAAGAAATCGCAACCCACCGAACCGCTGCGGCGTGGGACTCCCGCGAGTTTCCCGCTCCCGCCAACTTTCGATCGCAAACTGGTGCAGCCGTATCGCGACCGCTCTTCGTTAGCCCACGGCCTGCGTTCTGTCTAACCACGCCGGAGGCCTGCAATGTTACAAATCCCACGAAAGTCCCAAGTCTTACCGGGACTTCAAATGTGAGTGAGGCTCCGAATCTCTGCCTGTTCACGGAACCCGTGCAGCACCGTGACCGTGAAAGAGCAGCGCTTCAGCGCCACCTAAGTCGGCTCGAAACAACGGTGGCCTTAGCCCCCGAATCACCTGAGAATCCTGACCTAACCATAGCCTTTTTCGCTTTTTCCAACCCTTTTTCGCTTTTTATGAATGCATCATGAATTCCACTTGTGGAAAACAAATCCGCCAACCCCGAATCAAGCCCGTCATTGTTGAGGATACAACCTATGGTGTTTCCCTCTTGACAGGCACAATAAGCGGGAGTAACTTTGCAATCCCATAGCCCTTTAGCACCTGTCTCGCGGGAACGGGCCAGGTTTTAGGGAAGAGAGTAGTCAGGAAAAACCGGCGGGAATGGCGCTAGGCCAGAGGTGACCCAGTGCCATTCCCGTAAAAAGAAAACACGAAAGGCTTTCGGCTCAGCCAGTCCGGAGGAGCGGGGCGGTCGGGCCCAGAAAGCAGATTTGAAAGTGCGGTGATCGTCCCCCCAACCCTCCCCGGGGTGACGACTGAGGACAACGCAAGATTCGTACGCGGCAAGCGTTTCGTACAGAACCAAATCCATGATTCGTATTGGCCTAGCTTCAGCCGTGCCACAGGATTTGGATTTGAAAGGGCGCGGCCTCTGTTGCGACACAGGATTTTAGATTTGAAAGGGCGCGGCTTCGGAGGGTGCGTGAGAACTGAATTTTGGGCGAAGACGTGGTACGCAACCGCCGCATTCCAGTCCCGACAGGGACGGCATGTGATAGCCCCGCACGTAAGTGCGGGGGCAAGTGGGAAAGTGGAGCGAGTCCCGTAGGGACGGCACGAGTTCTCGCGCACACTCTTCAGCCGCGTCGCAAGAGCAGCAAATAGCAACCGGGCTTTAGCCCGCGTGACAAAGTAGAAATGAGGAGCCCTGAGATGGAAGCTTTAACCCGCCTGGTCGCTGATTCGCTCACCCGGCACGGACTGGATCGTCCCATCGACCCACGCCGCCTGCAATGGTCTCGTTGGTTCCGTTGCGATTCTCCGCGCAGCCTGCTCGTAGTCCCCAGCAAGCCCGGAATCTTCGCTCTCGCCGAGGAGATCATGGATCTTGGCGCCACTACCGCTCATATGGGGACAGCCGCCCTCAGTGTGGGGACAGCCGCCCAAGCCCGCCCTGAGCAGAGTCGAAGGGGCTGTCCGTCCGAGCGAAGCTCGGCTGCTGTGTCGGACTCCACGGCTTCAGCCGGCTCCCGGCTCTCATCTGCTGCAGGGTCCTTGGGTGGTGGACCTTTGAGTGCGGCTTTGGGTGGTGGGCCTTTGGGTGGCGCAGCGCTTCAGCGCTGCGATCAGCCGCCCCTTATGAACGCGGCTTCAGCCGCTGAGGTAGCCCCCAAGAGAATGCTAGCCGTTCTCCAGTTCTCTGAGGACGACGACATGGCCTACGTCCTCGATCGCATGTTCACCCGCATCAATCCCATGCGCTCCCGCTTGGCCTCCGGACGCTGCTTCGTCCGCTTCGTCGTCATCAATGACCAGGACCAGCGCCGAAACATCTGCACCGCCCTCAACCAGTGGCTGATTTCCTCCGCCGAGAAAGCCAGCGGCCTGCCCGCCGACTTTTCTTCGTCGCTGGAACTAACAGAAAGTCTGGGGCGAACACTCCCTTCCCCTACCGCTCATGTGGTGATAACCGCCGCTCATGTGGGGACATCCGCCCCTTCGACAAGCTCAGGGCAGGCTCTCGGCTGTCCGTCCGGGCGGAGCTCGGCGTCAGGGCCGGCAGTGTCCGCCAAAGCCAATGCCATCACACATTTGGATTCCGGAGCCGCCAGGAATCTTTACTGTCCTCAACCACTTCCCTCCGGCTTCTAAATCGGGGGGCATTTGGCGAAGCTTTTTCTGACCCAAGCACTGTGGAAGACAAGCAACACCGTGTTCTAACTCATGCAACACCGTGTTCTAACCTAAGCAACACCGTGGAAGAGCGGCGCTTCAGCGCCGCGTAGACGTAACAGTGATCCGGGGCTTTAGCCCCAGCCCCAACGGGCAGTGGTAACGCTCTTTAAAAACCGCGTCACCTCGAACGTTCTCCGTTCGAAACCCCCAATTCTCGCCTCTCCGCTGCCTGGAGAGGCGGAATCGGGTGCTGTTGTTTAGAATCTAATTAATGGAGAGATTAATGCCGGAACTGAAAACAACCCCCGTCGAAACCACGGTCGTCCCCGCGTCCACTTCCGCGAACGCTCCTGCAAAGAGGACCGCCTCCGGCCTCTCTTTCCGCCGCTTCTTCACCAAGCCCGGCGTTTCCCCCTACGACGAACTCGAATGGGATCTACGCCTCGCACAAATCACTGACTCCAAAGGTGTCGTGATCTTCGAACAGAAAGACGTCGAAGTCCCCAAAGACTGGTCCATGACCGCGACTAACATCGTGGCCAGCAAATATCTGCACGGCAAAGTCGGTACTCCCGAGCGCGAGACCGGAGTCCGCCAACTCGTCACCCGCGTCGCCGAAACCATCCGCAACTGGGGATTAGCCCAGGGCTACTTCAAAACTCCCGAAGATGGCGCAACCTTCCACGACGAGCTAGTCCACATCCTCGTGCGCCAGTACGCCGCCTTCAACTCGCCCGTCTGGTTCAACGTGGGCTGCGATCGCATCGAGCCCAATTCCGATGCACGCAACTGGCACTGGAACACGCAAACTCAACAAGTTGAATTTGGAGTTACCGGATACAAAACTCCGCAATGCTCCGCCTGCTTTATCAACTCGGTAAAGGATTCGCTGGATTCCATCCTCACCCTGGCAAAGACTGAAGGCATGCTCTTCAAGTGGGGATCAGGCACCGGTACCAATCTCTCTCCATTGCGCTCCTCCACGGAAAGCCTCAGCGGCGGCGGTACAGCCAGCGGTCCGCTCAGCTTCATGAAAGGTTTCGACGCCTTCGCCGGTGTTATCAAGTCCGGCGGCAAGACTCGCCGGGCCGCCAAGATGGTCATCCTCAACGTCGACCACCCCGACATCGTCGAGTTCATTGAGTGCAAGCAGAAGGAAGAAGCCAAAGCCCACGCGCTCGTCTCCTTGGGATACGACGGCTCGCATCCCGATTCCGACGCCTACTCCTCCATCTTCTTCCAGAACGCGAATAATTCCGTCCGCGTCACCGACGACTTCATGTACGCCGTAGTCCGCGACACCGATTTCTCCACCAAGGCGATCAGCGGCGGCGCAGTCATGAAGACCTACAAAGCCAAAGATTTGCTCCACAAGATTTCCGAAGCCACCTGGCACTGCGGCGATCCCGGCATGCAGTACGACACGACCGTCAACCGCTGGCATACGTCCAAGAACACGGCGCGAATCAACGCCTCGAATCCCTGCAGCGAGTACATGTTCCTCGACGATTCCGCCTGCAACCTCGCAAGCTTGAATCTTCTGAAGTTCGCCCCCAACGGCACCTTCGACGTCGAAGCCTACCGTCACGCTGTCGACATCCTCATCACCGCGCAGGAGATTCTCGTCGACAACGCCGGATATCCGACAGAGATGATCATGCGCAACTCGCATGACTACCGCCCGCTTGGCCTGGGCTATGCAAATCTCGGCGCACTCCTGATGGCCGCAGGCCTGCCCTACGACTCCGACGCCGGTCGCGACTACGCCGCCTGCGTCACCGCCATCATGTGCGGCGAAGCCTATCTCCAGTCCAGCCGCATCGCTGAACAATGCGCCCCACTCACTCCCGCGACGGAAGCCACAAAAAAGAATTTGGCCGAGACAAATCTCGGCGCCGGCATTGAAACCGCAGCTGGTACTGGCAACACCCATGTGGGGACGGCCGCCCTCGGCCGTCCGGCCGAGCAAAGCTCGGCTGCCCCTACACCGACCATGCCCGGAGGAGCCTGCCCCGGCTGGTACATCAACCGCGAACCGTTCCTCGACGTGATCCGTATGCATCGCGCCTCGGTTAACAACATAACTAAGACAAACGTCCCCACCCCACTTTACGAATCCAGCAAAGCCTGCTGGGACGAAGCCCTCGCCCACGGCGAAAAACACGGCTACAGAAACAGCCAGGTGACCGTTCTCGCCCCCACCGGCACCATCGGCTTCATGATGGACTGCGACACAACCGGCGTCGAGCCTGACCTCGCTCTCGTCAAATACAAGAAGCTGGTCGGCGGAGGCATGATCAAGATCGTCAATCAAACCGTGCCCACTGCGCTGTTCAAACTGGGATACGATCACGATCAGGCCAACGCCATCGTCAGCTACATCGACGCTACTGGCACCATCGAAGGCGCGCCCCATGTGAAGGACGAGCATCTCGCCGTCTTCGATTGCTCCTTCAAGCCCGCCAAAGGCACGCGCTCGATTGCCTACATGGGCCATCTGCGCATGATGGCGGCGACCCAGCCCTTTATCTCC
The DNA here is from genome assembly GCA_963717205.1 of uncultured Acidobacteriota bacterium. GTDB lineage: Bacteria > Acidobacteriota > Terriglobia > Terriglobales > Acidobacteriaceae > Sulfotelmatobacter. The sequence goes on from CAVQVP010000010.1 coordinate 306,793, forward strand.
GGAGCTATCTCGAAGACGGTCAATCTTCCCGAGAACGCAACGGTCGAAGACATCATGGAAGCCTATCTCCAGGCCTGGAAGCTCGGCCTGAAAGCTGTCGCTGTTTATCGCGATGGCTGCAAGAAGTCTCAACCGCTTTCAGCCGCCGGAACGAAAACTGCAACGTCCAGTAAAGAAGACTCGCGGACAGGAGTGTCCGCGCCACACGAAGAAGAAAATCTCAATGCGCCTCCTCGCGCGGTGCGGCACAAGCTGCAGGAGGAGCGTGCATCGCTTACGCACAAGTTCAAGGTTGGGGACCACGAGGGCTACATCACAGTTGGTCTTTATCCCAACGGAGATCCGGGCGAACTTTTCATCACCATGGCCAAGGAAGGCTCGACGGTCTCGGGGCTGATGGATAGCTTTGCGCTGGCCGTCTCCATCGCGCTGCAACATGGCGTGCGGCTGAGTCTGCTCTGTGAGAAATTCGCGCACACCCGCTTTGAACCCAGCGGCTGGAGCGGCAATCCCGACATCGGCTACGCCAAGTCGATCATGGACTACATCTTCCGCTGGCTCCAGTTGCGCTTCCTCACCGGCCAGCAGCAGTTTCTCTTCGAGAACCTGCGCCCTCGGACGTCAGCCCTCGGACCTCAGCAAGAAAATCCCGCTGAGGCAAACGGTGCCGCAGGAACGTCAGGTGCGAGGTCCGAGGTCCGAGGTCCGGCGTCCGGCAGCGTGCATGCCGCCGACGCCCTGGCCGGCATCATCGACCTCGGCGACGCTCCCACCTGCAGCTTCTGCGGCAGCATCATGACCCGCAACGGCAGTTGCTACCGCTGCGGCAGTTGCGGCAGCACCAGCGGCTGCAGCTAAGTTTTAAGTGTTGTCATTCCGACCGAGGAGGAGGAGCGCCGGGTGCCCCATCTTTCGCGTTCTTTGCGAAAGGTGGGATTCCACGGGCCCGTCAACGGGGGCTGAAGCCCGTTTTCTTTTCGGCCGCTCCACGCGGCGCTGAAGCGCCGCTCTTCCACGGAGCTGCGTTCCTCTTCCACGACGGCGCGCGAGCTTGTGATTGGTTTCTCTGCGTGGGGATCGCTGCGGCGGTTTTCGTTCTGGACGCTGGCACGAACCTGGAAGAGCGGCCCTTCGAGGGCCGCGCAGGTCGCGCTCGGCCGAGTCGGCTTTTAGCCGCGGTGGTCGTCTTCATTGTGTGGTACCAACGAACCCGTCCACGGGGGCTGAAGCCCGTTTTCTTTTCGGGCGCTTGACGCGGCGCAGCGCCGCTCTTCCACGGTGCTGCGGGGCGTCCGTCTTCCACGACGGTGCGCGAGCTTGTGATGGGTTTCTCTGCGTAGGGATCGCTGCAGCGTTTTTCGTTCTGGACGCTGGCACGAACGTGGAAGAGCGGCCCTTCGAAGGCCGCGTAGGTCGCGCGCGGTCGGGTCGGCTTTAGCCGCGGTGGTCGTCTTCTTGTGCGTACCAACGAACGCGTCCACAGGGGCTAAAGCCCGTTTTCTTTTCGGGCGCTTGACGCGGCGCTGAAGCGCCGCTCTTCCACGATGCTGCATGAGTCGGCCTTCCACGTAGCAGGGTGTCCTTCTTCCACGACGGTGCGCGGGCTTGGGATGGGTTTCTCTGCGTGGGGATCGCTGCAGAGTTTTTCGTTCTGGACGCTGGCACGAACGTGGAAGAGCGGCCCTTTCAGGGCCGCGTCCGGTCGCGACAATTATCATGGGCTTTAGCCCCTGTGGTAGTTTTCCCAACTTGAAAACGCTTTTCGCGTTGTGCGCCGAATTTCACGTTCGCTTTTCCTCGCGCAGCACTACCATCCGAAGATGGATGAATCGCAACGTACGTTTTTCGTCACCACCATCACATGGCAGCGTTTGCCCATCTTCCGCGTCGAGGCTCGCGCGCGTCTTCTGATCGAAGTGCTGATCGGGTATCGCGATCAAGGGAAGTACCTGCTGCATGAATTCGTCGTCATGCCGGACCATGTTCATGTACTGCTCACGCCTGCGATCGAAATTTCGTTGGAGCGAGCCGTGCAGTTTATCAAGGGAGGCTATTCGTACCGGCTGCGGAAGGTGGAGAAGATTCAAGTGTGGCAGGAGAGTTTTATGAACCATCGGATTCGAGATTTTGACGATTACAAGAGGCATTGCGAGTACGTCCGTACGAATCCCGTTCGGGCGCGGTTGGTGCAGGATGCAGAAGCGTATCCGTTTTCGTCGTCGAATGCAGAGTTTGCCTTAGACGGAATGCCACAGGGGCTAAAGCCCAGTTTTCCAAGGATTGCCTGACGCGGCCCATTCGACTTCGCTCAGGGCAGGCTGCTGAAGCGCCGCTCTTCCACGGCGCTGCCGGCGCCAGCTAAAGTTATATGCGGTTGGGTGAAGTTCCGATTGCGGATTTCCACAGCGCAAAGTGCGGCTGATGTGACAGATGACCTTGCAGGGGCGACTAGGATTGAAGTAGTCGGAAATTGATTGCGAGATGCGGGCGGAGGGCTACAGGGATGCGAGCCAAACGCGCGAGTATTGCGTCGCAAAGAGCGCGACGCTTCGCGCGGCTCGCTCAGGTCCTTCAGCGACAAAAGGCCGTCGCTTCAGGATGACAATACATTTTTTGTTCGCAGAGAGGAATCGGGGCGTATGTGGCGAAAGGCGAATCGGATGGCGGGTGGGAGGTTGAAGGGGTGCAAGGAGCGCGGGGAGTGGGCGGAACTTTATTTCATGATGCAGGCGGCGGGGTTGGGGATGAAGGTGTCGCGTCCGTTTGGGTCGGTGGGGAGATATGACGTGGGAGTGGAGAATCCGCGGGAGGGGCACCAGGCGCGAGTGTTGCGGGTGCAGGTGAAGTCTACGATCTACAAGCGGCGGAACGGGGAGTACAGCTTGAATGTGATGGGTCCGCAGCGGCAGAAATATGATCCGGGGACGGTGGATTATTTTGCGATCCTGCTGATTCCGATTGATGACTGGTACATCATTCCGTTCGAGGTGATGGCGAGAACGAATAGCTCGATTCACTTCACGCCGAAGGGCAGACGCCAGAAGTATGGCAACTATCGCGAGGCGTGGCATTTGTTGAGGGAGACGGGATTGACGATTCAGGCTTGCTGCGATCCAGAGTGGGACGAGGCCAACCCCTCATAGGTCTAGTGCCTATAAGTCTTGTCGTTCCGAGCGCAGCGAGGAACCTTGGTTTCCTGTCGGACAAGAACGTGTGATTCGTGGAATCCCACTTCTCGCAAAGGAGGCGAGAAGTGGGGCACCCAGATTTCGTCCGCTTGTCTACCTCGACAACCCTAGCGATTGGGCGGGAGGTTGCTGCTCCAGCAATCGGCGACCATAAGCCAGGTTCCGAGGCGACGCCAGGCTTTCACGTACTTGCCGCGGTCGGCGACGACGGTGCCGTTGGGCTGGCGGATGGCGACGGTGTAGCGGCCGATTTCCATAGCCATGTCGCCGGAAGCCTCGACCCGGACGGTTTCGAGGCGAAGGTCTTCGTATCCGGCATCGCCGAACTGGCGAAGCAGGCGCTCAATGGCCTTGGGCCCATAAGCCGGTTCGTAATGCGGCGCCATGAATGCGCCGTCTTCGGCGTAGAGAGCGGCAGCCTGGTCGTAGTTGCCGGTGTTGAAGGCGGTGACGAAGTCCTGGGCAATGTTGCGGAGCAAGGATTGGACATCGAGAAACGGTCGGGGTTCAGCCAGAGAACTCGAGTAAGGGCGGTACATCTACTACCTCCTGGGGGAAGGCCAAGAGCGGTGTCTGCAGCTTCTGCGGCCACATCAACTCCGCTCCCAATGCAAAAGCATTCTAGCGCAAAAACCGCCTGTGGAAGCAGAAACTTTTGAGAATAATCAGAGAAAAAGGCGATCGGGCCCCATTGGCTGGGGGAAGCCGGACTGGCGGAGACCGGGCCGAAGGGCGCAGGGAAAGACCGGTAGAGCTCAGTTTGATTGTCATTCCGAACAAGAGGTCTTCGCGTAGAGAGGAATCTGGGCGAGCCGCGCTACCTAGGAGCCTGCCCTGAGAGAGCGTAAGCGACCGAATGGGCGCGTCTGGCTCGCTTCCTTGATACAGGCGCCCACCAGTTGCCTGACAGGCTGAGCGATCTCCGTCTACAATGGCAGAGGTTTTCATTTTCTTAGTCGTCATGAGGAGAAAGCGATGGAACGCAAGGCAAGCGCAGTATGGAAAGGTGGACTTAAGGACGGGAAGGGATCGATTTCCGCTCCCGGCGGAGTGCTGAAAGACACGCAATATTCTTTCACTTCACGCTTTGAGAATGGCCCGGGAACGAATCCGGAGGAGTTGATTGCGGCAGCGCACGCGGCCTGCTTCTCGATGGCGCTCTCGGCGCAACTCGGTGGCGCGAACTTGACGCCCGAGAGCATCAACACCAACGTGACGCTGACCATGGAGAAACAGGATTCGGGCTGGACGATTACATCGAGCCACCTCGATGTAGTAGGGAAAGTTCCTGGAGCGGATGCCGCGACGTTCCAGAAATACGCGGAAGCCGCGGAGAAAGGCTGTCCGGTATCCAAGGTATTGAACGCGAAGATTTCGATGACCGCGAAGCTCGCCTAGGCTGGCTTCTCGGCTTCCAGCTTCCGTCGTTCGGTTCTGCCGTCAGGCCGCATCGTGGTTTGACAGGCGGTAGCAGGACTGTAAAATGAAAGTTGGTCTTCCTGACTCGGCGGCCTTGCGGCCGCCGCTGCATTGTGGTTCAAGATTGCCATCGTGGCGGAATTGGCAGACGCGCATGGTTCAGGTCCATGTACCGGCAACGGTGTGGGGGTTCGAGTCCCTTCGATGGCACCAAAGAATTTCCTCATCAGGACTTTTCTGCTTTTGATTCTGCGGTGAAGTAAACTCTTTTCATGAAAAATCTGAACGGGCGGAGATGGAGAAGTGTGTTTGTGTTCGTGTGTTCTCTGGCGATGGCGGGAGTGTGTGCGGGGCAGAAGGTGGCCATCACGATGGATGATCTGCCGTTGAATGGGCCGCTGCCGCCAGGGGTCACGCGGGCACAGACTACGAAAGATGTGCTGGCGATTCTCAGGAAGGGGCACGTGCCGGCGGTTTACGGGTTTATCAACGCCAAGAAACTGGAAGGAAATGCTGACGGAGCCGAGGCGCTGAAATTATGGGCTGCGCAGGAACCGGTGGGGAATCATACTTACGCGCACATGGATCTGGAGCAGAATTCGGCCGAGGCTTTCGAGCGGGAGATCGAGGAGGACGAACCGTCGCTGGAGTTGCTCGACGCGAGAGATAACTGGCATTGGTTGCGTTATCCATACTTGCACGAGGGAGACACGGTGGAGAAACGGCGGGCGGTGCGCACCTATTTGAAGGCGCACGGATACAGAATCGCGCAGGTCACGCTCGATTGGGAAGACTACCTGTGGAATCCGGCGTATGCGCGGTGCGTGGCGAAGGGGGATACGAAGTCGATTGCATGGCTGCGGTCGAGTTACCTGAACACGGCGTCGGAATTTCTTGATCTGGGGCGGGAGCAGGCGAAGCTGATTTATGGCCATGAAATTAACTACGTGTTACTGACGCATTTGGGAGCATTCAGCAGCACGATTCTGCCGGAGGCCCTCGATCTGCTGAAGAACAAAGGATTCAAGCTGGTTACCCTCGAGGAGGCGGAGAGCGATGCAGTCTACGATGGCGATCCGGATGTTGGGCTGCATGACGCGGGTACCTTGCTGGACCAGTGGATGCAGGTGAAGCAGATTAAGTATCCGGAGCATGCGGAGAAGCCGTACAAGGAGATTGAGGCGGTTTGCCAGTAGAGACATAATTCTTTGGCCCTTATGAAAAGTCGCGCAGCACAGGTTGGAAACGCCCTTCGACGGCACAGATCGCGAAATAGGTAAAGCGATCCTTCGACTGCGGTTGTGCTTCGCATGCGCGAAGCGCAATCCTCGCTCAGGATGACATTGTAAAAAGCTGGTCCGTCTCGATTAGAAATCTTTCCTTCCCGTATAATTCAGGCACTCGGTATGCCTGTTTCCCTTAACCAGATCGTCAGCGCTGCTCATAAGAAAGTCGTTGTGGCGAAACGCTCATCCGATGTGCGGGAACTGGAGCGGCGGGCGGAATTGCATGTGCCGCGCGGGTTTCGGCGGGCATTGGAAGGAAAAAGCGAAGCCGGCATCGCGGTGATCGCGGAGTTGAAGAAGGCATCTCCGTCGAAGGGATTGATCCGGGCGGACTTTTGTGTAGAAGGGTTGGCGCGAGAACTGGAAGCGGCGGGAGCTGCGGCGCTTTCGGTACTGACAGATCAGGAATTTTTCCAGGGATCGCTGGAAAATCTACGGCTAGCTTCGGCGGCGGTAACGATTCCGTGCCTGCGGAAAGATTTTATTGTGGACGAATTTCAATTGCTGGAGGCGCGGGCAAACTCGGCGGATGCCGTGTTGCTGATTGTGGCCGCGTTGACGCAGGAGGAGCTGATCGCTCTGGCACGCGGCACTCACGCCCGTGGCTTGGACGTTTTGTGCGAAGTGCACGACGAAGAGGAACTGCAGCGGGCTCTGGATTCCGGGTGCGATTTGATTGGGGTGAACACCCGCGATTTGCGGACGTTCCAGGTGGATGCGGAGACGGCGTTCCGGCTGGCGGATCGGCTTCCTCAGAATGTGGTGCGGGTGGCGGAGAGCGGGATTCGAACGGGAGAAGATATTGCGCGATTGCGGGCGGCGGGATATCAGGGGTTCTTAATTGGCGAGTCACTGATGCGGGCCGAGCGACCGGGCGAGGCGTTGCGAGAGTTAGTTGTGAGTTGCGAGCGAGTACCGAGTGAGAGATGAGCGGGTTGGCTTCTCGCTACGTGGAGAGAAGCAGCAGGAATGACAAGCCTTACTTGGCATGGTTCGGCGTTGCTGGCAACTCGGCACTGGCAACTGACAGCTGGTTTTATGACTTGGGTCAAGATTTGCGGGATGACGAATTTGGAGGACGCGCTGACTGCGGTTGAGGCCGGGGCGGATGCGGTGGGGTTTGTGTTTTATGAAAAGAGCCTGCGGAATATTGGTGTGGAGGCTGCGCGGGAGATTATCCAGAAACTGCCTGAGAGTGTGGAGAAGATTGGGGTGTTTGTGAATGGCAGCGATCCTAATCAGTTGGATGTGCTTCTAGAGGCTGGCTTGAGTGGAACGCAGACTTATTTTTCGGTGGAGGGTGGTGCAGGGCGCGGCGGCGGTACGAAGGCAATAGGTGCATCCCTGCTTCCAAAGCGGGCAAGATTTATCAAGGCGCTGCCCATGAAGATGTTTGGCGAAGACGAAGAGGGAGTGCACAGCCTGGCGTCGGATTTTGCAAAATGGGGCAAAAATATCCCGGAGGACTTTCCGATGCCGATTCCAGAGGGACTGATGGACACTTTTGTGCTGGACTCGGGTGATTTAAGGCAGCCGGGTGGGACGGGCAAGACGTTTGATTGGAAGAAGGCTGTGCCTATCGCGGAAGGGATGCGACAGGGTGGGATGAAGCTTGTCGTGGCGGGTGGATTGACTGCAGAGAATGTGGCGGAGGCGGTTGGGATTTTGCATCCCTGGGGAGTGGATGTGGTTTCGGGGGTCGAGGCGAGGCCGGGGAAGAAAGATCCGGAGAAGGTGCGGGCGTTTGTAAGGGCGGTGCGGGCGGCGGAGGTTGGCGGGGGCTGAAGCCCGATTCATTTTGTGAGGCTTACGCGGCGCTCAAGCGCCGCTCTTCCACGGTTGCGGAGGCCGACGTGGTGTGGGACGAGGGTTTTGCTTGGTGGACGCGAGAAGCAGGTTCCTCTCCGGCTGCGCCGGTTCGGAATGACAAACAGATAATTAGTTCGGAACGACAAGCAGCTCTTTAGTTGGGGATGACAAACAGTTAATCAGTTGGGAATGACAGGCAGTTGATTGGTTGGGAATGACAAAAGGGCCTAATTAAGAAGATGGCGACGGTTCCACGAACGAAGGTCAAAGTCAAAATCCCCACCCTAGTCTCGCCAAAGAACGGCGAGCATAGGATGCGGCAGCCTCGTGTTTCGCTTCGGATTTCTAGTTCGAACCAACATGGGCGGTTTGGGGTTTACGGCGGGCGGTATGTGCCTGAGACTTTGATGGCGGCGCTCGAGGAACTGGAGCGTGAGTATGAGAGGGCGAAGCACGACAAGAAATTTCAGAAGCGGCTGCAGGAGTTGCTGCGGACTTATGCGGGGCGTCCGACGGCCCTGACGTTTGCGCGGCGGCTTACACAGAAGTTGGGCGGTGCGAAGATTTATTTGAAGCGGGAGGATTTGCTGCACACCGGAGCGCACAAGATCAATAACTGTTTGGGACAGGCGCTGCTGGTGGAGCGCATGGGCAAGCGTCGCGTGATCGCCGAGACAGGGGCCGGGCAGCATGGAGTAGCGACGGCGACGGTCTGCGCCCTGCTTGGGTTCGAGTGCGTTGTGTACATGGGCACGGAGGACATGCGGCGGCAGGAGCTGAACGTGTTCCGCATGCGCTTGCTAGGGGCCGAGGTGCGCGGAGTCGAGTCCGGGTCGCGGACGCTGAAGGATGCGATCAACGAAGCGATGCGCGATTGGGTTACGAACGTCCGGACTACACATTATTTGTTGGGGAGCGTGCTGGGTGCGCATCCGTATCCGACGATGGTTCGGGATTTTCATCGCGTGATCGGGCGGGAGGCACGAGCGCAGATTTTGAAGGCTGAGGGAAAATTGCCGGAGGCAGTGATTGCGTGCGTGGGTGGAGGGTCGAATGCAATCGGAATTTTTTATGAGTTTATAAAAGATAAGAAAGTTCGATTGATTGGTGTGGAGGCTGGTGGACGGGGCGAGGCGTTAGGGGAACATGCGGCGCGCTTTCGTGGTGGATCGCCCGGGGTTCTGCAGGGAACGTATTCTTACGTGCTGCAGGATTCGGCGGGACAGATTGCGAATACGCATTCGGTTTCGGCTGGGCTGGATTATCCCTCGATTGGGCCAGAGCATGCGGAATTGAGAGATGCGGGGCGCGCGGAGTACGTCCCTGCCTCGGATGCCGAAGCGCTCGAGGCAACGACTTTGTTGGCGCGGACGGAGGGAATTATTCCCGCGCTGGAGTCGGCGCACGCCGTTGCGGAAGTGATAAAGCGGGCGCCCAAGATGAAGAAGTCGGATGTGGTGATTGTGAATGTTTCCGGGCGCGGGGATAAGGATATCGGGATCTTGCGGGAGAATCTGAGGTTGGATTAAAGCGTGGAGTACTCCGCCCCAGTCTCGTAATGCGCATCGAAAATGTTTAGTTGAAATGCCGGTTAGCGTCGTCCGCGCGGTGCATGTGAAAGGGATTCTTCGACTGCGGTAGCGCTTCGCATCCGCGAAGCACAACCTTCGCTCAGAATGACAAGAATGCCATTAACCTTTTACAAAACGCCGGCGCTGGTGGTGTATGTGACGTGCGGCGATCCTGATCTCGCTACTACGCGGGAGATCGTCCTGGCTGCGATTGAAGCTGGCGCGGATGTGATTGAACTGGGCGTTCCGTTCAGCGATCCGGTGGCGGATGGGCCGGTGATTCAGCGAGCGAGCGAACGGGCGCTCAAGCGTGGGACATCGTTGGCGCAGGTGTTGACGCTGGCGGCGGAGATTCGTGGGTACGCGCAATCCACGGGGTTAGTCGTGTTTTCATACTTAAATCCCATCTTGCGCATGGGGATGGAAAAGTTTTGCATGGTAACACGGCATGCGGGGGTGGACGGAGTTCTGCTCACGGATTTGCCGGTGGAAGAGGCGAGCGAATATTTACGCGCGATGCGAGCGCATGATCTGGCGCCGGTTTTTCTGGCGGCGCCAACCAGTCCGGATGCGCGGCTGAGGCGGATTGCGGAAGTGTCGCGAGGATTTGTGTACGCAGTGTCGCGCACGGGCGTGACGGGGGCGCGGCAGCAACTGGCGAGTGATGCCAAGAAATTAGTTGGGCGGTTGCGGCGCGTGACTGACTTGCCGATTGCGGTTGGGTTTGGGATTTCGACGGCGGAGCAGTTTGAGGAAGTGGGCAAGTTTGCCGACGCCGTCGTGGTGGGAAGCGCCATTGTAGAGACAATCGAACGAAATCGGGGACGAGAGGCGGCGGCGGTTGGGGAGTTTGTGAGGAAGCTGACCGCGGTAAGCCGACGACCCCCGGCGTAAACGGCAGGGATCCCACGTCTCGCAAAAGACGCGAGACATGGGGCACCCAGAACGTAGTGTCACACTTCATGGACATCGCTGATTGGCGTAAGAAAATTGATGAGTTGGACCGGCGACTGGTGGAGTTGCTGAGCGAGCGGGCGCGTGCGGCGCTGGAGATTGGGCGGCTGAAGCGGGATACGAATTTGCCAATTTACGAACCGGATCGGGAACGGATTGTATTCGAGAATGTGCAGGAGATGAATCGGGGTCCGTTGCCCGGGCGAGATGTAGTGCGGATTTTTGAACGAATCATGGACGTGATGCGAAATATTCAGAAGGAAGGAATTGGAGCGAAGACGGATACAGAGAAGACTGCGGAGACGGAGTTGGATTCGGAAGTGAATGATTGAAGCCACAGATTGCCTGTGGAGAGAGAAAGCAGGTTCCTCGACTGCGGATGATTTTCCGCTATCGCGGACAATGATCCTTCGCTCGGAATGACAGAACTTTATTAATGACAGAACTTTCTTAAAGCTCAGAGCTAAGAGCTGAAAGCTGATTTTTATGATTGTGGCAATGCAGGAAATTGCAGATGAGAAGCAGATTCAGCAGGTGATTGAGAACCTGGTGAAGATGGGGTTTGAGGTTCACCGGTCGACCGGGGCGCGGCAAACCGTGCTGGGCGCCGTGGGAGCGGGGATCGATTTCGACATACGCAACCTCGAATTGTTGCCGGGGGTGCAGGAGGTCCATCGCATCAGTTCTCCGTATAAGCTGGCGGGGAAAAGTTTTCGTCCGGAGGGGACGATCGTCAAGCTGGCGAATGGAATCGAAATTGGCGGGAATGAAGTGGTGGTGATGGCCGGTCCGTGCTCGGTGGAGTCACGGGAACAGCTTTTTGCGACGGCGGAAGCCGTAGCCAAGGCGGGTGCGAAAGGCCTGCGGGGCGGGGCATTCAAGCCGCGGAGTTCTCCGTATTCGTTCCAGGGGCACGGGGAAGATGCGCTGAAATTGATGCGGGAGGCGGGAGAGAAATTCAAGCTGCTGGTGATCAGCGAGGTGATGGAGATCTCACAGATTCCAATGATGATTCCCTATGTGGATGTTCTGCAGGTGGGCGCGCGCAACATGCAGAATTTTAATTTGCTGCGCGAACTTGGAAAAGTGCGCAAACCGGTATTGCTGAAGCGCGGAATCGCAGCGACGCTTGAGGAGTTGCTGCTTTCAGCGGAGTACATTATGGCGGGCGGGAACTATGACGTGATTTTGTGCGAGCGGGGGATCCGGACATTTGAGACTTACACGCGAAACACCATGGATATTTCGGCCATTCCGATTATTCACAAGCTATCGCATTTGCCGATGACGGCTGATCCGTCGCATGGAACGGGAAGGCGCGACAAGGTTGCGCCGATGGCGAGAGCGTCGGTGGCGGCGGGAGCCGATGCGTTGTTGATTGAAGTGCATTGCGATCCGAACCAGGCCTGGTCGGATGGGGCACAGTCGCTGTTCCCGGAGCAGTTCGCGAAGTTGATGGATGAATTGCGTATGATTGCGCCGGCGGTGGGGAGAAAGATCGGGTGATTTTGTGATCGGGTCATCGGGTAATTGTGCGACGAGTTTCTAAAGGGTCCGCTCTTCAATTTGTACTACTGTTCAAATTGCCCAATCACAAAATCGCGCAATCGCTCAATTTTCTATGTCAATTCGGCAAATCACGATCATAGGGACGGGGCTGATCGGAGGGTCGTTTGCGTTGGCGTTGCGGAAGCGGCGGTTCGCGGGTCTGATTGTTGGGTGCGACCGCGAGTCGGCGCTGAAGAAGGCGAAGTCGCGGGGGGTGATTGAAAAGGGATTTGCCGAGCCGGCGGACGCGGTGCGAGGCAGCCAGTTGGTGGTGCTGGCGACGCCGGTGCTGGCGATTGTGGATCTGATTGGCCGTTTAGGCCCGGCGCTGCCCGCAAGCACGTTGCTGACCGATGTCGGAAGCACGAAGGCGGCGGTGGCGGAGCAGGCGCTCCGCGTCTTCGGGAAGAATGCAGGTAAAAGGTTTCTGGCTGGGCATCCGATGGCGGGGAAGGAGAACAGCGGCGTAGATTATGCGGACGCGGATTTGTTTCGGAATGTGGTGTGGTTTTTGACGCCGCTGCCGGGACAGAGCTTGCAGGAGGGATTACTCGCGGAATTTGCAGGATGGATCGATCAGATCGGGGCACGCATAGCGATGCTGCCGCCGGAGGATCACGACAGGCTGTGCGCGTGGATCAGCCACCTTCCACAAATGATTTCGACGGCGCTGGCAGCAGAGTTGGTGGAAGAGTTTGGCGAAGATGCGCCATTGCTTCCGGCTGGCGGCCGGGCGCTGCGGGAGATGACCCGAATTTCAGCGAGTCCGTATTCGATGTGGCGGGACGTTGCGATCAGCAACAAGAAGAACCTTGAAGATGCGTTGTTCAAGATGGAGCAGCGGTTGGCCCATATTCGGGAGAATCTGACTACGCGGGCGCTCGCCGAGGAATTTGAACAGGCGCATGGGTTGAAGAAGAGCGCAGGGAAGAAATAGTAAATGCAGTGGAGAGTAATCAGTGGTCAGTGGTCAGTTATCGACTGACACTGATCACTGACCACTAGCCACTGACCACTGATTTCATTAGGATGCGAGCGCTATGAATAAAGTCGTGGCCAACGCGGATGAGGCGATTCGCGATGTGGTGGATGGTTCCGTCATTATGCTGGGCGGCTTTGGGCTGTGCGGGATTCCGGAGAATCTGATACGCGCGCTGGTGCGAAAGGGATCGAAGAATCTGACCACCATCAGCAATAACGCGGGCGTGGATGGTCTCGGCGCCGGGTTGTTGCTGGCGGCGGGGCAGATCCGGCGGCACATTGGAACTTATGTCGGAGAAAATAAGCTGCTCGAGTCGATGGTGCTAGCGGGAAAAGTGGAACTTGATTTGGTACCGCAAGGGACGTTCGCCGAGCGGATTCGGGCGGCGGGTGCGGGGATTCCGGCGTTTTTCACGCCGACCGGCGTAGGTACGATTGTCGCGGAGGGCAAAGAGACACGCGAGTTCGATGGCCGGACTTACGTGATGGAGCGTGCGTTGCAGGCGGACTTTGCGTTTGTAAAAGCGTGGAAGGGCGACCGGATGGGGAATCTGGTCTATCGCAAGACAGCGCGGAATTTCAATCCCATCATGGCGACGGCGGCGAAGGTGACGATCGCGGAGGTTGAACAATTGGTGGAAGTGGGAGAACTGGATGGGGATTCGATTCACACGCCTTCCGTGTACGTGAAAAGGATTTTTCAGGGGGAGCTGTATGAGCGGCGGATTGAGAAGAGGACGGTGAGGAAAGGGAGTTGACCGTGCGGAGCGCTGCGAGAAAATCCCCCGACGAGCCGATTCGTGCGATTGAGGTAGGAGGGATCCTTCGACTGCGGTTGTGCTTCGCATTCGCGAATCACAATCCTCGCTCAGGATGACAACCCTTAGAGATAACGGAGATCATGAACAAGCCTGGAAAAGACGTCGAAAAGCGCGAGCGGATTGTGGGACGGATTGCACGTGAACTGCGGGATGGATTCTATGTGAATCTGGGCATTGGGATGCCGACGTTGGTGGCGAATTGCGTTCCGGCGGGGATCGAGGTTGTGCTTCAGTCGGAGAATGGAATGCTGGGAATTGGGCCTTATCCGGTGGAGGGTGAGGAAGATGCTGACCTGATTAATGCGGGGAAGGAAACTGTTAGCGAGATGGCGGGGACGTCCTATTTTTCAAGCGCGGATTCGTTTGCCATGATCCGCGGGGCGCATGTGGATTTGAGTGTGCTAGGCGCGATGGAGGTGGACGAAGAAGGGAACCTGGCGAACTGGATGATCCCCGGGAAAATGGTCAAGGGGATGGGTGGGGCGATGGACTTGGTTGCTGGGGCGCGGCGAGTGGTCGTGGCGATGGAGCATACGACTCGGGAGGGTGCGCCGAAGATCTTGAAGAAGTGCACGCTGCCACTGACCGGCGTTGAGTGTTGTGGATACGATTGTGACGGAGATGGCGTATATCCGTGTGACGGAGCGGGGACTGGTGCTGGAGGAAGTGGCTCCGGGGCTGACGGCGGAGGATGTGCAGCGAGCGACTGAGGCGAGGCTGGTGGTGAGTGAGGGATTGAGGGTGATGGAGAGTTAGCGTGCCGGCTTCAACGGAAGCGATCAGAATTCATTTCGACTACTCGGCATGGGCAACGGGACGGCTGCTGAATACGGCGGGGCAGCTTTCGCCGGAAGAACTGGCCCGCGACTTTGGGACGGCAGACAAGAGCGTACTCGGCACGCTTGTACATATCTTCGCGGCGGATCGCCTGTGGCTTGCCCGAGTGCAGGGGATGGTGCACGGCGCTTTTGTCAGCCCTGCCGACTATGATCTGGCCGTGCTGGATCGGGAGTGGCCTAAATTAAGCGACCGCTGGAAAAAGTGGGCTACGTCGCTGACCGACGATTCAATCAATGAACATTGCGATTACAAGGACATGAAGGGCAACCCGCATAGCACTCCGCTTTGGCAGATTTGTTTACACGTGGTGAACCACGCGACGCACCATCGCGGCCAAGTCTCCGGATTCCTGCGCACTATGGGCAAGACACCGCCGCCGCTCGACCTGATCTTTTATTACCGGGAGCAATCGTCGGCCTCGACGTAATCCAATCAAATCCTGAACGGTGCGGCCAGCAGGCGGAACGGCAGTGTGATGGCGAGATAGATCACCTCCAAAACGAAAGTTCCGTTGTCGAGGTGTCGACGGACGAGATCCTGAAACCAGTGCTGTTAAGGAAAAAGCCTTGCGGAGGCTCTGAGAGCGCGAGAACGGTAGAGATCCCCTTCGGCTTCGCTCAGGGCAGGCTTTCGACTGCGGTCTTGCTTCGCATTCGCGAAGCAAAGTCCTCGCTCAGGATGACAATTTGGGGTGAAGTCTGTTCAATTCTCGTCTGACTGGCATCGTAGCGCTGGAAGCGCTGCGCCACCCAAAATCTACACTCGAACCCGGAATGGGGCGGCTAACAGGCGCAACGGGAGCGTGATCACGAAATAGATCAGTTCGAGTACGCCGTGGACCGCGACTCCGACGATGCGGAACGGGAGCAGTAATAGCCAGACGATCGGGTAGAGAACTAGCGCCAGCAGAGCCAGGGGCCAGCAGAATACAAACAGGATGCACCACAGGAGGAAAGTGAACATGGGACCTCCTTATTCTTTTCCTATTTTCATTGTACGGCTGCGGCGGGAGGAAAGTTCCGTTGCGCCTGGCGATGTCGGAGCGGTCGCAACCTGCGGCGTAGAATGGCGGCACTCCGCGATTAGAAGGCGCCCCTTCAAAAATGGAAAATCAGATCGCTCGCCACGGTCAGCTGATTATGCTTTTGACCGTGGTCGTAAGCCTTCATATCCCAGGCTCGCTCGAAACGCAATTCCGGACGCAACTGCACGGTTGAGCCGATCCAATGACACCACATGATCGTGTTCTCGGAGTATCTGGTCGCGTAGCCCGTCCGCTGGCCTTTCTTGTCGTCGAGGAAATCACTGCGAAACGACAGGAAGTCATGCAGCGAGAGTTCCTTCTGCAGGAAATCGACCACGGCATATTCTGGAGCCGTACAGCGCGGTTCGCCCGTCAGGCAATACGCGGCATTCGATCCTGTTTCCGGCTGAATCTTGCCTCTCAGGGACGGCACGTCGCGCTCATACATGTACCAGGCCTCGGTCGCCATGTGCCACGACTTCGAGAACTTGTGATACCAAGTGGCATCATATTGCTGCAAATTGTTGTAGGCGTACTTGCCGTCATTGATCCCGTTGGCGCAGGCATAAAAATTGTCATTCACGGATTTTGTCGTATAGCTCAGACAGCCCGTACCGGAAGGCTTCGCATCCGAAGTCCACAGTGCGACATCGTGGCCGCCGGTAATCCCGAGTTGTACCAGCCACTGGTCATTTAGCTTAACGGTCGCAATCAGACCGGTATCGGTGAACGGATCAATCGCGTAAAGCAGCGAGTGGCTGAAGATGTAGTTGTTGGGTGCCAATTGTGCCTCGATCCCAGGCACGGAAATAAAGCGGCCTACCCTCACATTCATTCCCTGCGCAACTTGCGGAACATAAAAATCGACGTATTCAAGAGTAGGATCAAAGCCATATTCATGATGATCGTTCAGCAATTGGCCGCTCAGGTAGCCCTTCGCGATCGTGAAGCGATAGTCCGTACCGTACAGGGCCGTAAGGTGGTAGCCCCAGTCAATATGATCGCGCTGTACCGAATCCGGCAGCCGCTCAGCATAGAGAACAATTTGGTTTAGCTCAAACCGATTCGCGTAGACGTCGTTCGCCTCGGGCGCGTTACTGTGCGCGGAGGTGCTGAAGTTTAGCGTTGGATCAACCCATCCATACAGCTTCGTCCGGCTCCTGGCCTGGTTGATGGCGGTCATCAGCGGATAGCTGTTCGTGTCCGGCTCCCCAATCACCGGCGAACCGCCGTACGACCAATCTGAGTTAGGGAATGGCGGCGAATCCAGCGGCGACGGCACCCCCCGCCGCGGTGGGGCTGGTGTGGGAGCAATCGTGGAAGCAGTCGTCCCCGACCAGTTCTGGCGGTAAAACTCCGCCCAGCGCCCAAAGAAGCTCCTCGACTCAGCGATGTCCGCCTTCGGCGCGTCAGGTGGCGGGTCGGTCTCGCTATCGGCCTGTTGTCCCGGGGAGAGAGCACACGATAAGAACACGACGCACACCATTAGAGGAAAAAAGTATTGACCGCGGCGCGAATTATTCCTTCGGCGCATAGAAATGGCGTGGAAATTGCGTCCCCGCCAAGTCTACAAGCCTCGCTCCAATCTTTGCTTGTGCTTGCCGAGGCAATACGAGCTCATTCGTAGCGCAGGGCTTCGGCGGGGAGGGTTCTGCCTGCCGACCACGATGGATACAGGGTCGCAATGAAGGAAACTCCGATCGCGACTACGGCTACCAGGAGCCCATCCGTCAGGCGCGGGGCGAAGGGGACGTAGTCGATGGAGTAGACCTCGGGCGAGAGCGAAATCATGTGGTAGTGGCCTCCGGCGTAGGAGATGCCGTAGCCGAGCAGCAGGCCGATGGCGGTGCCGATTACGCCGATCAGAACTCCCTGCGCGATGAAGATGTTTCGCACTTGCGAGCGGCGCGTGCCCATCGACATGAGCACGGCGATGTCTTTGGTTTTTTCCATGACCATCATGATCAGGGAAATCAGGATGTTGAGGGCGGCGACGAAGACGATCAGGCCGATGGTGATGAAGGTGACCAGGCGCTCCAGACGCAGGGCGTGGAAGAGGGCTTTGTTCTGCTCCATCCAGTTGGTGGCCATGAAACCTTTGCCGGCAGCGTCTTCGAGTTCGTGCGAAACCTGGCCGGCTTTGTAGATGTCGTCGACCTTAAATTCGATTACCGAAATCAGATCGCCAAGGCCGAAAAGGCGCTGCGCGTCCGACAGGCGCGTGAACGCCCACGATGAGTCGTAGTCGTAGAAGCCGGAGTTGAAAATTCCGACGACATGGAACCGGCTGTATTTGGGGACCATGCCAAAGGGCGTCAATTCTCCCTGCGGGCTGGTTACCAGGACGACCGAACCAACCGCGGCGCCGAGATTGTCGGCCATGTCTTTGCCGAGAATGATTGGTGGCATAGCGGCAACGCGGGCGTGGACGCCGACGAGAGAATCAGGAGAGTTGGGTGAGGCGTCTCCGGTCGCCGGATTGGCCCCTATGTTTTCCCGAGATGATTCTTGAGCGGAAGCCGGTGTTTCTTCCAGGGCTGCAGCCGAACCTTCTTTTATGGTACTGAGCAGGTCGCCGACTCTTCTTTCATCAGCTGGAATCATGCCTTTGAGGACGGCGCCGCGGGCGCGCGGTCCACGGGAAATCAAGACTTGCTCGAAGATTGCGGGAGCAGCAGCGACCACATGCGGTTCTTTGGAGAGGCGATCGAGGAGTGGCGGCCAATCCTTGATGCCGTCGTCAGCGACGCGGAGCAGACTGACGTGGGAAGTGGAGCCGATCAGGCGCTCCTGCAGATCCTGGCGAAAGCCGTTGTTGATGGCGAGGGCGACGATGAGCGAGGCTACGCCGGCGGCGACTCCGACGATGGAGATTCCGGTGATGATGCCGATAAAGGCCTGGCGGCGTTTGGCACGCAGGTAACGGGTCGCGATGAAGAGTTCGAAGCGCATGGGTCGGCAGCCGGCTTTCAGCCAAGTCGGATTATAACTAGCGATTGTTTACGGGTGGGCTTGGGCAAAATAAAAAGCTTTCAACGCGCAGGATGCTGAGAACGGGCCGCGGAGGGAGGCTGACTCACGATTTAGGTCTTGGCAGGAGTGCGGGGACATTGGATCGATACCGGCCGTACTCCTCCCCAAACCTTTCTGCCAGCTCTCTATCTTCGAGTTTGATCATGATTTTTCCGGTGGCGATTGCCACAGCGGTAAGAGCCCAGCAGACGGCGAGGCCTGTTCCGACGCTCCAGGCAAGCATCTGGCAGAGGTGACCCAGATAAACTGGATGCCGCACGTGGGCTCGAATGCCGGTTGTAACGAGCTGCTGGTGGCTGTGGTCGGGCAGAACCTCGGGTAATCCTCCGAGTTGGGCGAGGGAGAAATTGCTGTGAGACAGTCTGTAGAGAATCAGTCCCGCACAGAATAAAGCTGTAGCGGGAAACCACATCCATCTGCTGGTGTAGAGTGTGAAGCCATGCCACGGAGCCGTGATGGCGGCGACGGCAGCCCACATTCCGATCCAGAGCGGCAGGAGTATTTTGTAAGGCGAGGTAGGGCGGGAGCGCCAGAACTGGGCGTGCGGATGGATCAGCAGCCAAAATGTCGGGATGGTCGAGTAGATGACGCAGACGATCCATCCTGCGGTTCGGAGCAGGGCGAGCATGAATTGAAGTTTACTGCTGAGTAGCAAGCCGCGGAAAAAGTTTGTCCACGCGACGAGAAACTGCGACCACAGGGGCTGAAGCCCGAAGGCTTATCAGAGGCTTACGCGGCGCTGAAGCGCCGCTCTTCCACGATCGTGGCTAGAGCGATCGTGGCTAAGACGGACGTGTGAAAGACGGACGTGTGAAAGAGGGACGTGTGAAAGAGGGACGTGTCAGTCGTGGGTGAGACGGACGCGTGAAAGAGGGACGTGTCAAGAGTGCTTCGGCGCGTCCTGCATCTTGTCTGGATCTATGGCAGAGTAGAACATTCATGCCTGTATCTGCCGACCCTAAAGCTGGACGCATTGCGTTTACGCATCCGGACTTCGTGCTGTTTCAGATTGCGCGTTTTCTCATCGTGGCCGCAGTCGAAATGCAGGCGGTTGCGGTGGGGTGGCAGGTTTACGACATCACAAAGCGCGCGCTCGATCTTGGGCTGGTTGGGTTGGCGCAGTTTCTTCCGGGTATTTTGCTGTTTCTGGTTTCCGGACACGCGTCGGATCACTTCGAGCGTCGCAAAGTTTTGAGCGCGTGCTATGCGGGGTATGCGCTGTGCTCCGGCCTTTTGCTATTGATTACAGTGCGCGGCGTGCATTCGGTGAAGCCGATTTATGTCGTGCTGGTTTTGCTGGGAGTGGTTCGTTCGTTTAATGGGACGGCGAGTCGATCGATTCTGCCGCAACTGGTTCCGGAAGAACACTTCGCCAACGCTGTGGCATGGAACGCAACGACATTCCAGGCGGCCACGATTCTTGGACCGTCATTCGGCGGGATTCTGTATGCGGCGTTTCGCGGGCCCTCGGCGGTGTATGCGGCTGCCATGCTGACCGCGGTGGGAGCGCTGCTCTCCATGTTTCGCATCAAGACGCGGCCACAGGCGCGGCGGCGGGAGCCGATGACCGCGAAGACTATTTTGGCGGGATTGCACTTTATCTGGCGCGAGAAGCTGATTCTGGGAGCGATCTCGCTGGATCTTTTCGCAGTGTTGCTGGGCGGGGCCGTGGCGCTGCTTCCCGTGTATGCGCGCGTGATTCTTCACACCGGGCCGTGGGGATTGGGATTGTTGCGGACGGCTCCGGGGGTGGGCGCGGCGGTGATGGCCGTAGCGCTGGCGCATCGTCCGCTGCGGGGACGTGCCGGACCGACGCTGCTGTGGTCGGTGGCGGGCTTCGGAATCTGCACCATTATTTTTGGCGTCTCGACCAGCCTGGTGTTCTCCCTAATTGCACTGATCTGCCTGGGCGCAGCCGACATGATCAGCGTGATCATTCGTGCCACGCTGGTGCAGTTGCGTACGCCCGATGAAATGCGCGGGCGTGTGATGGCCGTGGACATGGTTTTTATTGGGACATCGAATGAACTCGGACAGTTTGAATCGGGGCTCACTGCACAATGGTTCGGTACGGTCCCCGCGGTGTTGTTGGGCGGAGTGGGAACGCTTGTAGTGATCGCGCTGTGGGCCTGGAGATTTCCTGAACTGCGCAAGGCGGGTGAGCTTAGGGCTATGAGGAGTGTCGTAGAAGAGGCCGCAGAGGCGGCTGAAGAGGCGCGAAGTTAGTACGCAGCATGTCATCGCAGGCACCCTTCTTCCACGACGGTGAGAGCTAATGGTGGGTTTCTCTGCGTGGGGATCGCTGCTGCGTGTTTCGTTCTGGACGGTGGCACGAACGTGGAAGAGCGGCCCTTCGAGGGCCACGTAGGTCGCGCGCAGTCGGGTCGGCTTTAGCCGCGGTGGTCGTCTTCTCGCGGGCTGCCGACGAACCCGTCCAACGGGGGCTGAAGCCCGGTTACTTTTGGGGCGGTTGACGCGGCGCTGAAGCGCCGCTCTTCCACGGTGCTGCGGGCGTCTTTCCTCCACGACGGTGCGCGAGCTTGTGAAGCCCGTTTTCCTTTTTTGAGCGTTTGACGCGGCGCTGAAGTGCCGCTCTTCCACGGTGCTGCATGAACCGAGCCAAGGCGGGAAGACTACTTAGCCCGAATCAAGTTACCGCGGATCAAGGTCTTGGCGGCGCCCATGTTGTCGTAACGATCGTAAACGCGTACCACGACCACGTGCTCCGCTGTTGTGGAACCATCTTTCTCGGTTTCCGGCGTGAATTTGAAGTCGTAGTTTTCGGTCCTAGCGTCGGAGAGTTGGCCGACCGGCTCGACGTATTTCCAGTCGCCGGCATCCACGGAAAATTCGGCGCGTTTGATAGGAGAAAAACCGTCGGCGGCGCGGAAGGTGATGTGAATCTGCCCACCGTCGACGGACGCTGCCAGATTCTCAACGCGCGGCGGAGTTGTGTCCACCTCGAAGCGGCGGCTTTGTCTCGACGCAGTCAATGCTTCTCCGGGCGAATGCGAAGGCGCATCGGACGCAATCACTTTCACGGTATAGCCTCCATCGGGTAGAAGGCTGGCGTCGAATGAATAAGCCTTGTCCGTCAGATTGTCTTTGAGAAGCAGCCATCGACTCTCGTCGTCGCCGCGATAGTAGAGAGCGTAGACGAGTTGGTCGTCGTTTTCATCGTGAGCGCTCCACTTCACGCCGATGGAATCGCGATCGTGAGAGCTGGGAGGAGTCATCTCAAAATGGCTGCCTGCGGTAGCGCTCAAATCCGATCCCAGGCTGCCGACTGCCGCTTTTGGTAGCGGTTGGTATTTGACCCCGACCTGAACCGAGACGTCATCGATCTCGGGAGCAGTATTTTTGGGCAGGTAGTCCAGCGCCACGCCGTCCACGCGAGACGCGGAGGCAGCGCTGTGCAGCACGGCTTTCCACTGCGCATAGCGCGCCGCCGGGATCCCGGTTTCCTCATTTTTCGCGGGGTCAGACGATTTCAATTCAATCTTGTTCCAGGCGCTCCAGTTGCGGTCTGGATTGTCTACGTTGCCGCTGCGCGCATAGAGATCCACGTTGCCGGCGCCGCGAAACTCTGCCCGTCCCCAGCGCGAGAAAAACTTGGCATCGAACACATCACTTTCGTAGGTACCCTCAGCTTCAGGGCCAGGGCCGAGCATAAACACTTTTCCAAGGTTGCTGGTTCCGGCATACAGTCCGCCGCCAGGAGCTTTGGCAAAGGCGGTTACCTGAGACGCCGGCGCCTTGAGCAGATCGGAAAAATCTTCGATTCCCGTGATCGCAAAGATGTGGCCGCGGTTGCCGGTGCCTACGAGCAGTCGTCCCTGCGAATCAAACGCCAGAGCATAGACGATGTCGTCACGCGAAGACCACATTCTCGCCGGAGAACCGTCGGGCGCAATGCGATAGACGTCGGAGCCCCCGCCCGCCTCTCCGCCCGAAAATGGAAATGGACCGGCCGTGGCGGAAGCACTGGGCGCGGGGGTAATTGTCATACCCGGAACTTGCGATGCAGCGGGGGTCGAAGGAGGGCAGGGCATCGTCATCATCGCGGATGTGTTACCGGAGGACGATCCCGAGCCGCCTGTAGCTCGTTTCTCGCCCACGGCTGCCGCATAAATGTTTCCGGCGCGATCGAGAGCCAGTGCAGTGATCTCTTTCTTGGGCGCGCTGTACAGCACGAAGCCTTCTCCGTCGGGCGAAATGCGATAGATCAGGCCGCTGCCATCGGAGCCAGCGATCAAATTATCCTGCGGATCGAATGCCAGGACGCGAATGTGAGTTTCATCACTCTTAAAGAAGACCGAGTGCTCGCCTTTGGGAGTAACGCGATAAATTTCGCCGTGATCCCCGGTTGCTACATAGAGATTGTGAGACTTGTCGAGCGCCAGGTCCCAGATGTATTTCGTGCTGGGTTCGAAGTATATGGAGGAGGTCCACGAGGGATCTACCGCATTGGGTTGGGCGGCTTCTTTATCTCTATCTTTATCATCTTTATTTTTATCCTTTTCGGAAGTGGCTGCCCGGGGCGAATCGGATTTTGATGGCTTCTCTTTGCTTCCGCCGTTATGTTCCAACTTGTAGACCTTGCCATCGGGGGCCGTGGCCGCATAGATGACGCCTCCGGAGCCGGCCTGCAGTGCCTGCACCTGGAGTTCTTTGGGCTGAAAGATGATCGTAGCCTTGCCGTCAGGTGTAACACGGTAGACGCGGGCGGGAGCTCCCGCCGCCACGTAGACGTTGCCGGAATCATCGGCGGCAATCGCCCAGATGTAGGTGGAGGGCGTCGCATAGAGGCTTTTGAAAGTGGGCGCGAGCTCAAGGCCGCCGGCGCTGCGAATCGCTACTCCGGTGGCTGTTCCCTTGGTCAGTTCGTCAAATTTTGACTGTTCCCAGGAACGCGTGCCCTCGGCAAACGCTGTCGGTATCAGCCCGGAACCGCCGAAGTTGTTAAGAAGGAAAGGAGCAAGCAGGAATAAGAAAAGGTTTCGCGCACTCTGCAATTTCGTACCTCGAAGCATCATTGTGGGGGATACATTCAGGTTATCACGGCGGACTGTTGCGAGGCTGAGGGAGCTCGGGAGGTGGTAGCGTCTGAAAAGTTTCGGACACTACTCGGGAGGTGAAAGCACCTCAGGGGATGAAGCCCTCAATAGTGGGGCTTAATCGCAGCGCTGCAAGCGCTGCGCCACCCAAGTGCCAAGCTTTGGAGTACGCGCACACGGGCGATTCTCCGTGGTATCGTAAGATTTCATGGCTTCCCCGCGCCAGGACCTGCTTCGCCTGCTCGCCCACAAGTCTTTCCGGTTGGGCGAGTTCAAGCTCTCCTCGGGCGGCACGAGCGATTACTACATCGATTGCCGGACTACGACTCTCGATGCCAAGGGCGCGCGGCTAACAGGGGAAGTGTTTGTCGACGAGATTCGCCAGCGGGGATGGAAGCCGCAAGCCATTGGCGGCCTTACCATGGGAGCTGATCCTATCGTGGCTGCGGTTTCGGTGGTGAGCGGGCAGCTGAACGGGTTTTTGGTCCGCAAGGCGGAAAAACAGCACGGGACAGGACAGCGGATCGAAGGCTTCCGAGAAAAAGGCGCGCGCGTTGTGATCGTGGATGATGTTTGCACGACAGGCGCTTCCACAGTGCAGGCGATTGAGGCGGCGCGCGAATTTGGATTTCAAGTGGTCGGGGTGATGTGCCTGGTGGAGCGCGAAGAAGCCAAGGGAAGACCTAACGTAGAGAAAGCCGCGGCTCCGGCGCCGTTCATTTCGATTTTTACAGCCAGGGATGTGCGCGCCGAACACGTTTGCAGACCGATGACACCGAGCCCGTAATTTTTGCAGTCGCGGCCCAGTGCGAGATTTGTGGCGCCCCGGCAGTGACGAATGTTCCAAGAAATCGATGTGCGGTGCACAGGGCGTAACGGCGCTGATTGCGTGATAGCGTAGGCGCGGAGTCGTCATGGAAATGCCTTGCGGCGCTGACGGCT
Organism: uncultured Acidobacteriota bacterium; assembly: GCA_963717205.1. Taxonomy (GTDB): domain Bacteria; phylum Acidobacteriota; class Terriglobia; order Terriglobales; family Acidobacteriaceae; genus Sulfotelmatobacter. Next base: position 331,266 of record CAVQVP010000010.1, read on the forward strand.
GGGCTGGCGTCAAGGGATCCTTCGACTGCGATTGTGCTTCGCATTCGCGAAGCACAACCTTCGCTCAGGATGACAAAAGAGAAAATGATTCAAACTCTCGAATGGACCGATCAGGGCGTGCGCTTCATCGACCAGACGAAGCTGCCTACGGAAGAGACATATGTGATCTGCAAGACGTACGAGCAGGTTGCGGATGCGATCCGGACGATGGTGGTGCGCGGAGCGCCTGCCATCGGCGTAGCCGCGGCAATGGGGATTGCGCTCGGGGTGAAGAACTCCAAAGCGGAAACCGTTGGCGAATTGAAGCGCGAACTCGATCAAATTTGCGGCGTTATTGGTAAGACTCGGCCCACGGCGGTAAATCTGTTCTGGGCGATCGGTCGCATGCAGGAGAAGTTCGAGAGGTTGCGCATTCGCCCGATTGCGCAGATCAAGCAGGCGCTCGTCGAAGAATCCCAGCGGATGCACGCCGAAGATATTGCCGCGAACCAAGCCATGGGACGGCACGGTGCCACGCTGATGCCGAGCGCTGGCGGAGTGCTCACGCACTGCAACGCGGGGGCGCTAGCCACGGCAGGATATGGAACGGCGCTGGGCGTAATTCGCGCGGCCGTCGAGCAGGGCAAGAAAATTCACGTCTACGCCGATGAAACCCGGCCGTTTCTGCAGGGCTCGCGGCTTACCGCCTGGGAGTTGATGAAAGACGGGATCCCGACAACCGTCATCTCCGACAATATGGCCGGCGCGATGATGAAGCAGGGCAAGATTGGAGCGATCGTGGTTGGTGCCGACCGCATTGCTGCGAACGGCGACGTCGCGAATAAAATCGGAACCTATACCGTTGCGGTACTGGCAAAGGAGAATGGCGTTCCGTTCTACGTGGCCGCGCCGATTTCGACTGTCGACCTCGGCTGCGCCGACGGCAGCAAGATTCCCATCGAGCAGCGCGATGCGAGAGAAGTCACGCATATCGCGGGAAAGCAGATGACGCCAGATGGCGTGTCGATCGAGAATCCCGCGTTCGATGTAACCCCCTCGAAGTATGTAGCTGCCATCATCACCGAGCGGGGTATTGCGCGAGCGCCTTATGATGAGTCTCTGCGCAGTCTAGCGGGCACGGAAGCCAAGGTCGAAGTCTAGAGATTGTAATTTTTGGGTCTTTTCTGGTCATCGAGATCGCAGGGGAAACCTTCCCGCCCGAATTTGTGCATCCAACTGTGACGGAGATCACCGTCGGCAAAACGGAGCGTGGCGTACAGTTTTAGTATGCCGTTTTAGTATGCCGAACTTTCGAAATAAAGAGGCAAAAGGAGCCATATGGTCCGAGTGTGCCATATGGCGCTCGACCCTACTGTGAGAAGATGGCGCACTCTACTGTTTCGGCCAGGGTTCCCTAGGGGCGGGGCAGGATGGACCTTGATGGAGTCGGCGTGCATCTAACCACACAAGAGGTGCTGCTGCGGGTTGAGGGACTGAAAAAGGTTTTCCGGTCCGGCGAATCGGACCTGGTGCTCTTTGAGAATTTATCGTTTGAGGTGAAGCGAGGCGAAATGCTGGCCGTTGTGGGCGAGTCAGGGGCGGGAAAGAGTACCTTGTTGCACATCCTGAGCGCTCTTGATCACGCTTCTGCGGGTGACGTATACTGCGCGGAATTGAAGCTGAATGCTTTATCGGCGGATGAAGCTGCAAGGTTTCGCAATCGCGACGCGGGCTTCGTTTGGCAGTTTCACTACCTGCTGCCCGAATTCACAGCGGCGGAAAACGTAGCAATGCCACTGCTGCAACGAGGCCGAAGCTGGACGGAAGTAGCTCCAGAGGCTTCGCGCTGGCTGCGTGAGGTCGGGTTGGAGCCACGGGCGCACCACCGTTCGGGAGAGCTTTCGGGTGGCGAGCAGCAGCGTGTGGCTCTGGCACGGGCGCTCATTACCGGTCCAAAGTTGCTGCTGGCCGATGAGCCTACTGGGGACCTTGACGAGCAGACAGCGGAAGCCGTCTTCGCTTTGATTGCGCGATTGCATCGCGAACACCAACTCACCTCTCTTATAGCAACGCACAATTTGTCGTTCGCGCGGCGCTGCCATCGGGTTCTGCGACTGGAGCGCGGGCACGTGGAAGAAATCATGCCGGAGTCGTTGCCGTCTTAGTGGCGGTTGAGTTAAAAAGAGGGCAAGATTAGTTAGACAAAGTGCAAGAAATTGGAATATGGGCTGGCGGAAGGTTGATTAACAGGTTCCTTCGGTAACATTATAAAAACGTTTGAGTACTTGGGTTCGGTGGCCGTTTGATTGCATAATGAGGATGTGACGGGGAGCCGGATGCAGGTGGACATCAACAAGCTAGGGTTTCTGTAGGGTCGAGAGCGCCTAGCGCCCTCTCGGCCGGAAGCATCAGGGGGAAGGGCATTATGTTTGAACGTTACACGGAGAAAGCCAGGCGCGTGATCTTCTTTGCGCGCTACGAAGCAAGCCAGTTCGGGTCTCCTTATATCGAGACCGAGCACCTGCTGCTGGGGCTCCTGCGCGAAGATAAAGCCCTAACCAATCGATTCCTGCGCTCTCACGCGTCGGTAGAGTCGATTCGCAAGCAGATCGAAGGTCACACCACAATCAGAGAAAAGGTCTCGACCTCGGTAGACCTACCGTTGAGCAATGAGTGCAAGCGTGTTCTGGCCTACGCCGCTGAAGAGGCCGAGCGTCTTTCGCACCGGCATATCGGGACAGAACATCTTCTGCTGGGTCTGCTGCGGGAGGAAAAGTGCTTTGCGGCGGAGATTCTGCACGAGCGCGGACTGCGGCTTTCGACGATCCGGGAAGAGCTGGCGCGCACTACGCAGGAAAAGGCACAGCCGCAAAGGCAGCGCGAGTCGTCACTGCTCAGCGAATTTTCAAGGGATCTTACGCAGGCGGCGATGGACAGCCAACTCGATCCTTTGGTGGGTCGCGATGGAGAACTCGAACGCGTGGTTCAGATTCTGTGCCGGCGTACCAAGAACAATCCGGTGCTGATCGGCGAACCAGGTGTGGGCAAGACTGCTATCGTCGAGGGACTGGCGCAGCGCATTGCCGATGGTGAGGTTCCGTCATTCCTTGCGGATAAGAGAATTCTGGCGCTCGATCTTTCCTTGATCGTCGCAGGGACGAAATATCGGGGCCAGTTCGAAGAGCGGCTGAAGACCATCATGAAAGAGTTGATGGAGTCGCAGAATTCCATCATCTTTATTGACGAGCTGCATACGCTGGTGGGCGCGGGATCGGCGGAGGGTTCGCTCGACGCTGCGAACATTTTGAAGCCGGCACTCTCGCGCGGTGAGATTCAGTGCATCGGAGCAACCACGCCGGGTGAATACCGGAAGTCGATTGAGAAAGACCGCTCGCTCGAGCGCCGCTTCCAGGCGGTGAAAGTTCCGCCTCCGAATGAGGCGGATGCGATCAAAGTTCTCTTCGGCATCAAGGATCGCTATGAAAAGTTCCATGCCGTCACTTATACGGACGATGCCATTAACTTTGCGGTATCGCACTCGAATCGCTATATTCCGGACCGGTTCCTGCCGGATAAGGCGATCGATTTGGTCGACGAAGCTGGAGCCCGCGTAAAACTGCGGCAGACTTCGCAGCCGGAAGAGATCAGCGAAGTGCAGAAACGGATCAAGTTCATCGTTCACCGCATGGAAAATGCGATCGCGAACCATGAGTTCGAGAAGGCGCGTTTTTATTCGGACGAAGAACGAAAGGAACGCGAGAATCTACGGGCGCTGCGGGAGAAATATCATCTCGACGAATCTTCGACCGGAGTGGTAGGCCGCGAAGATATCGAAGATGTGGTTTCGCGCTGGACCGGCGTTCCCATTACCTCGATCAAAGAAGAAGAGACGCAGAAGCTGCTGCGCATCGAGGAAGAGCTGCACAAGCGGATTATTTCGCAGGATAAGTCGATCAGCGCGCTGGCCCGGGCGATCCGGCGCTCGCGTGCGGGGTTGAAGAGTCCGAACCGGCCGATTGGCTCGTTCCTGTTCCTGGGGCCGACCGGCGTTGGCAAGACGGAAGTTGCGCGCACCCTGGCCCAGTTCATGTTCGGTACCGAGAAGGCTCTGGTCCGCTTCGATATGTCGGAGTTCATGGAGAAGCATTCGGTCTCGAAGCTGATCGGTTCGCCTCCGGGATACGTGGGCTACGAAGAGGGCGGCCAGCTTACCGAGCGCGTGAAACGTGCCCCTTATTCGGTGGTGCTGCTCGATGAAATCGAGAAGGCGCATCCCGATGTGTTCAACATCCTGCTGCAGGTTTTTGAAGATGGCCAGCTTACGGACGGACTGGGCAACACAGTCGACTTCAAGAACACGATCCTTATCATGACGTCGAACATCGGCGCGCGGCACCTGCAGAAGCGCGAGGGTTTCGGCTTCCAGTCGACGAAAGATGAAATGGTTTCGAGCAAGGTCGAGGAGTTGGTGAAGGGCGAGGTTCGGCGTACTTTCAACCCCGAATTCCTAAACCGGCTGGACGAAATCATCCTGTTCCTGGCTTTGAGCGAGGCAGACCTGATCCAGATTCTGGAGCTCATGGTCACACAGCTCAATACGAATCTGGCGCAGAAGGCGATCACAGTCTCTGTGGCGGATGAAGCCAAGAAGTGGATTCTCAACCAGACACTCACCGACCGCACTTACGGAGCGCGGCCGCTGCGTCGAGCGCTGCAAAAATATATTGAAGACCCGCTGTCAGAGGCGCTGATCCAGGGTACGATCACGACGCGTCCGGCGTTTATTGAGGTCTTTCTGGAAGACAACAAGCTGTTCTACCGTCCAGTGGATGCGGAAAAGGCCGAAGGCGTGTTGTTGTACGAGAACAGTTAGAGAACCTAGCTCTCAGCTATCAGCCGTCAGCTCAATGCTGACGGCTTTTGTTTTGCCGAGGCGCCGTCTGTGCCGAGGGTCGGGCACCTCCGAGGGCTGACAGCAGTTGCAACGTTCATCGCGTACGTTGATAAATTCGGGCAATTGTTTTCAACAATTTGGAGAGGGTGCGGATCAAATTGTAAAAATATAATCGTATCGGGACTTCGAGTCCACGACCTCGCCGCTCTTGTCCAGCTCCCTATGCCGGAAATGCGCCTTTAATCTCAAACCACAACTATCCGCCAGTTGCAGCATCTTCTCGGGCCCTGCGTAGAGGATTCCACAAGAATTCAGGACGATTTGCTCGGAACCCACGATAGCCTTCAACCAGCGGCGAAGCATGCCAGCGACGGCACGAAGCCCATTGTGTTTCATGAGATGACGCAGAAGTGCGAACATGGATGTTCCACGATACATCCCGTAATGTGCGTACTCGTCAATTTCAGGCATATCGCCAATCCAGATTGTCGCACCGGGACGCGCGATCCTCGCCATCTCGCGCAGCGCGGCCAGAATATCGTCCTCCGATGGGAGGTAAAGAAGTGTGGCATTACACACAATCTTTGTGGCGCTCCCTGAGTCCAGGGGAAGCGACTGCGCATGACTGGCTATGAAAGACAAACCAGGGAATGCGGACTCCAACCTCTTTTGCTCCTCGACGCTGACCGAGACTCCAATACATTTTGAGGCACGTCCCTTCGCCATCCGCAGCAAAGAGGCATCGCCGCAGCCGATATCCACGAGGACATCGTCAGGTGCGAGCTGGATCGCGGTCAAGATTTCCCGGTTTACAAATTCCGTCAGCGACTTCCGGTTAGGCCGCGCCGCCAGTTCGTGGATATCTTCAGCCTGCGCCCTCAGCCTGTAAGCGTCCGCGTAGTTATTGATGCGCACCACAGGCATGTCTGCTATTCCTTTTGCCATTTTCCCACGAGAGAGCGTCAAGGCCGTCACGCCACCCCAGAAACCGCTACATGGTTTTCAGTCGATTCTTCTGTCCCATTGGGAGGGCGCGTCAGCCTTTGCCGGCGGCATTTATTTTTCCGGCCATTCGGTTCAGAGCGCGGCCGTAGTCGCGGATGGTTTCTGGACGTGACCGCATGTAGATGAACTGCCCTTCGCGGCGGGTCTCGATCAGGTTCGCATCAGCCAAAATCTTAAGATGATGGGAGATCGTCCCCGGGGTTAACCCACACTTCTCCACCACCTGCCCGCAAAACATTTCCTTGTGCGAAGAGATCCCCTCGAAAATCCGCAAGCGCGTAGGGTCGCTTAAGGCCTTCGAAATCCTGGCTAAATCCTTTTGATCCATATGCAAATTCCAGTGTAGCCGAGGCGGCGCAAAGAAACTGCACCTTTATAGTTTGATACTCATCAAAACATTGAAATGACTCAAGCTCTGCGCGCCAGAAACGTCGGCTGCAAATTCTTACTGGAGGAATACCATGGGGAAAAGATTTGAGGGGAAGACGGTGGTGATCACCGGCGGCAACAGCGGCATCGGGCTGGCTACCGCCAAACTGTTTAAGGAAGAAGGAGCGAACGTCGCCATATCGGGTCGAGACCAGAAGACGCTGGATGAAGCTGTCCGGGTGATCGGAAAGGGCACGTTAGCGGTAAAATCGGACGTCTCCAACCTGGCGGATATCGACCGCTTGTATTCGCAGGTTTCGGCGAAGTTCGGCAAGATTGATGCCCTGTTCGCCAACGCGGGCGTCGCGAAGTTTGCGCCGGCAAGCGACAGCAGCGAGCAGTTGTTCGACGAGACCTTCGATATCAACGTGAAGGGGCTGTATTTTACGCTGCAGAAGGCCATTCCTTATCTCAACGACAACGCCGGGATTGTTCTGAATGCGTCAGTGGCTAGTTCGCAGGGTATGCCGGGCACGAGCGTTTACTCTGCCACCAAGGCGGCGGTGCGCTCTCTGGCGCGCACATTCGCGGCTGAACTGGTAGGGCGGGGCATTCGCGTCAACGTGATCAGCCCCGGGCCTATCAGTACGCCTATTATCGAAAGGACAGGTTTGCCGCAGGCAGCCATCGACGAGTTCTCGAAGCAGATCAAAGCAGATGTTCCCATGAAACGGTTCGGCACACCGGAAGAAGTGGGGAACGCTACTCTGTTCCTGGCGAGCAGCGAGGCCTCCTACATCACTGGAGTAGACCTCAACGTCGATGGCGGATTAGGCCAGATCTGATTGGTGTTTATCGGTTAAACAGACAACCTCTAACCCGGAAATCCGAGCCGTCAGCCACTCGCTGGCGGCTAGTTTTTTGGTACGAAAATTGCGTTGCCTTGATAATTCCGCTTTCTCTCCTACCGATCCGGCAAAAAGGAAAATTTTATAATTCCCGTGATTGACCCCAAGAAATAATTGTGATTAGATGCGCAACACTGCGCGGGTTTTGGTGTTGTAACCCGTCAACACGGGACGTGCGAACCGAGGAGGATGTATGAAGTGCAGGCTTGTCTACGCTACTCTCGCCGCAACCGTATTCGCTCTGAGTGCTGGGGCCAGCGCACGGGAAGTTGTGCTGCCCGCCGGAACTCTCTTGCAATGCACGATGAATGAGCCCAACTTCTCCCCGGCAACAGTGGAGGTGGGGGATCCGGTACTTTGCCACCTGCGCGGTGTGACCGAGTTCGGCCAGCAGGCATTTCCGCGTGGCAGCTATCTGGTAGGGCACCTTGAAGCCGCGAAAGATCCTGGACACTTTGTCGGAAAAGGCTATCTGAAGATCCAGTTTGATCGGATCGGATTGCCGAGCGGCGATCTGCCCCTGGCGACCAAAGTCATCGCGACGCGTGGCTATAAGGTCGATAAAGGCGGCAAGATTGACGGCAAGGGACACGCCAAGCGCGATATCGTCGAATGGATGCTGCCACCGCTTTGGCCATGGAAGGTAATCATGTTGCCGGCGCGGGGTCCGCGTCCAACACTCAAAGGCGAGACCGTGCTAAGCCTGCGGCTGATGGATGATATTCAGGTGCCGCAGCTGGCAAAGACTTACGGCCCGAACTGGCATTACTTCGGACCGCAGAACGAGTCCTACCCGGGTTCCGGCAGTCTCGGCGCCTACACTAGTGATGCCAGGCCCGCGCTCGCCATCCGTGGCAACGTGCAAACGGCTAGCGCACGGGTTTCGGCATCGGTGGAGATACCGCGTGCGACCTACGCCAGCTACGTTTCGCCGGATGTGAGTTCCGCTGCGGTGGTCGCGGCCACGCCCGGACCGGTGTTCATCCTGAAGACGGGCACGCTTCTGGCGGTGGGCAACTATCAATACCAGGACGGCCGTATCACCTACACTCTCGCCAGCGGTGGAGGCGGGGTGGTGAGCACTGACGATGTCGATTGGCTCACGACAACTCGAGTGAACAACCAGCGCGGAGTGCACATGACATTGCACGGCGGGCACGTAAACGCGGAGACGCCGGGTCTGTGATACGTCGTTTCTGATATGGGTCAGTATTAATTTAAGCCGCCGCGAAGCTGGGCGGCTTTTTTTTGCGACGAATCCAGATCCCGGCGAATCTGGACATGCAACTCACTTTTTTGAGGATCAAACTTCGAGGATCTAGCATGGATAAGGTCAACGTCGCCGACAAGTTCGCCAAGATTTCGGAATACTGGAAACCCTACATCGCCGCTGAGTTGAATGGCCAGCATGTAAAGCTCGACAAGCTGAAGGGCGAGTTTGTGTTTCATCATCACGAGAACGAGGATGAAATGTTTCTGGTGGTGAAGGGTCGCTTCCGCATGGAGTTTCGCGACCGGCATGAATGGATCGAAGAAGGGGAGTTCATCGTTGTTCCGCGCGGAGTGGAGCATAAGCCGGTCGCGCCGGAGGAATGCTGGATACTGCTTTTTGAGCCCGCTTCAACGCTGAACACTGGTAACGTGGTCAACGAGCGCACGCTGCCTGAACTGGAACGCGTCTAACAAGAGGTTTTAACGGTCTTATCAGTCCATTATCGTTACTTCGTCTTGGCTGCCCGTTGAGCGCGCGCTTCGGAGTTGGCCGCCACCGCGGCGCGGATGAGTTGCTTGAAGGCCGCTCCGTTGATCTTCTCCCCTTCACGGAGGTCGATCGCACGCCGCACGTTCCCTTCCAGGCTGGAATTGAAGAGCTTCTTCGGGTCTTTGATGGAGGCTCCGCGATAGAAGGTGAGCTTCACGACCTGCTTGTACGATTCCCCTGTGCAGACGCCGCCGTCATGGGACCAGACGGGGGTTCCGGGGGATTTTGGCTTCGCCCATTTCCACTCCTCCTGGATATCGGGGTCGGCATCATGGATGAGCTGACGGAGATGAGCGAGCGTCTTCCCGCGCCAGTCCCCAAGTTGCTTGATCTTCTCGTCGATGAACGCTGAAGCAGATTCCACCGGTTCGGGCCTTTTCATGTTCGGCTCCAACTCTCGCACTTAACTTTAGCTGCGCTCAGCGCAACCTGCAACCCTGGCGAGTGGAAGCCCCTTCTGGTTCGATAGCGGTTCGGACACGTTCTGTTGTTAGCAAGATCCTGATAGCCTAGTACGGCGAAGGACTCGCGGGGAAAGACTCGCAACGAGTGGGATCACGAAAAGAACGCATGGCGACCGCTGTCGGTCCGTGGTGAAGGAAATATTATGTCCCGCGCTGAGGGGAACGCAGGAACATCGACCATAACTCTGCACATGGTTGCAAGCCTGGATGGCATCATCGCCAGGAAGGATAACAGTGTTTCTTGGATGGACAGCTCTGGAGAGGTCTACGAAAAAGGGGTTTCCGAGGGCAACGCGGACGACGCCGTCACTTCCATCGACTGCTTTGTGCTCGGTTCTCGCACCTACGAGCATGCCCTCCAACTGGGCTGGCCCTATGGCGACACCCCGACCGTCGTGCTCACAAAGCGGGAGCTGCCGTCCACCAGGAAGAGCGTTGAGTTCTATTCCGGTGATCTCAAGAAGTTGGTCGATCAGATTCTTGCGCCGCGATACGGAAACATCTGGCTCGTGGGAGGGGCTATGCTGTGCCAGAGTTTTCTCGGGCTCGATCTGGTGGATGAAATCAGCCTGGTGATTATGCCGGTCCTATTGGGCGACGGGTTGCGCCTTTTTGACAATTCCGGTCTCGAAAAGAGATGGAATCTGAAGAACGTAGTCGCTTATAAGACGGGAATGGTTGAGTTGTTGTATCGAAGGCAATCCACTGACTCCCAGCCCTGAAGTTAAGGCTCAAGTGGGCCACCCGTCCGTTGCGCCTTTCACTTCCACGATTCGCGGCGTGCCATCTCGCGGTTTACCAGGAAGTCGTTCTGAATGGGGAGGACGGCATGAAGTCCCCGTGTTGCTGAGCGCACGAATGAATGAGGTGTGTGCTGCTCTGCGCTTCGCTTTGGGTTGCGATTCAAACTAGTCACGCAGGACGTTCCGTCGGCAGGAGCCAGGCCGAGTTGCTGTTTTCAAGTCGGTGTCGCACTATGGAGTGCGATGGCAAATACTTCTGAACATTTAGAGCCACGGTGGCCTGCAATGCTTGCTCTGCTTGCCGTGGGCGGATTGCGCTTGTCTCTGCCCGAATCCCTGTCGGCGGGCCCAGACTGGCTCATCATCGTGGTGGTCGGAGTGCTCCTGGTTCCCACAGCGTGGGCACGCCAGCGAGGTAAAGATAGCCTCAATAAGTTTTTGGGCTATCTGCTGAGCTCCATCGTGACTGTCGACATGATCTGGTCGCTTGGGCTGCTGGTCGCGGCTCTGCCCGCGCATCGACAGTCTCCTAAGGACCTTTTGCGTTCCGCATCTGCCTTATGGATTACCAACATCCTGGTCTTCGCCTCGTGGTACTGGCGACTCGATGCAGGTGGCCCCCGCGAACGTGAGTTGCGTGGCGTACATACGGACGGAGCATTCCTTTTTCCACAGATGACTCTCGATCAGCAAGCCAAGCGCGAGATGGGAGAGCAATGCTGGAGTCCAGGTTTTGTGGATTATCTTTTTCTCGCTTTCAATACCAGCACCGCGTTTTCACCAACGGATTGTCCTGTCTTGTCAACGTGGGCCAAGCTTCTTATGATGGTTCAAGCGCTCATTTCCCTGACAACAGTGGCTCTGTTGGCAGCTCGCGCAGTAAATATTCTTTAGCATCATCTATTCTTTTAAGGGGGCTTGCGTAGCGGCGCGGCTGGAAGCCGCGCCCTTTCGAAGCAATATCCCCGGATACGTACAGCGGTAGAACTGCCCCACTCAAGCCAAAAAGACCGCCTGAGTTGGGCCGCCCGCCGCCCATCGAAACGCAGGATGAGTAGGGCAGCCCCAGTTTTTACCCAAACGAGGTACTCGCCAACCTGCCAATAGTGGTAGCAAAAAAACCCTGCATTCGGTGATGCGCTCTCTACAGTCCTCGTGCGAACTTTTTTCTTGTCACATGCAATTTGAAAAGGAGAAGAAACCATGAAAGATATCGTTCTGGTTCACGGCGGATTCGTGGATGGCGCCGGTTGGGAGGGCGTCTACCAGATTCTCAAGAAGCGGGGTTACAACGTCAGCGTTGTGCAAAACCCGACAATTTCACTGCAAGACGACGTAAAGGTAACCAAGCGGATCCTTGCCGCCCAAGATGGTCCGGCAATTTTGGTTGGTCATTCCTATGGCGGGGCGGTGATCACCGAAGCGGGCACTCATCCAAACGTTGCCGGCCTCGTGTACATCACTGCTTTTGCTCCGGACAAAGGTGAATCTGTCGGCTCACTCATCAAAGATCCACCACCCGGCGCGCCGGTACCGCCGATTCTGCCTCCGCAGGATGGATTCTTGTTCCTGGACAGGAAGAAGTTTCCAGCCTCCTTTGCCGGGGACGTGGATCCGGAAAAAGCCGCGTTCATGGCCGATTCCCAGGTGCCTTGGGGATTAGAGGCCGTCAGTGGCTCCATCACCGAACCAGCGTGGAGGACGAAGCCGAGCTGGTATTTAGTTGTCACTGAGGACAAGATGATCCCACCGGACGCACAGCGTGCGATGTCAAAAAGGGCGGGCTCCAAGGTCGTCGAAGTCAAAGGCAGCCACGCCATCTACGTTTCGCAGCCTCAGGCTGTTGCATCGTTGATCGAAGAGGCCGCCAAAGCTGCTCAGGCCAAGGCGGCTTAACCGCTTCGAGAACGTGCCCCGCAAGAACAGGGACAGACCGGAACGTAGACCACTCTCTGTTCAGGAGATTGGGAAACGTTCCGTCTGTCCTCATTTACACTGAAGGCAAAGCAGGAGCCAATCGGATGAGCACAAGAGTAGCCAACGAAGTTTCGCGGCGGCAGTTTCTGATTTCGAGTGGGGTCGCGGTTGCGGCCGCCTGTCTCGCGCCGCCCCGACTCTTTTCCCAGCAGGGCCTCGTTGAAATGGCTCTGAAGGAATCCGCCACAGCCAAGATGACGGTGCAAGCGCTTCGGCGCAATATCAGCGTCCTGCTTGGTCCCGGCGGAAACATCGCCGTTCTTACGGGTCCGGACGGAAAGCTTCTCGTCGATGCCGAAGTCGTCACCGCGCGGTCGAACGTCGCGGCGGCTCTCGCCAGCATCAATACAGATCCCATTAAACAACTGATTAACACGCACTGGCACTTCGATCACACAGGCGGCAACGAGTGGGTCCACCAGGCGGGCGCAAGCATTTTAGCTCATGAGAACACACGCAAGCATCTTTCCGTGGATACGCGCGTGGAGGGCTGGGTGTACACTTTTCCGGCCGCGCCCGCCGGTGCGATCCCGACAACTGTTTTTCAGGACGAGCACACGGTTCACTCCAACGGCTCCACTCTCGCCCTCAGGTACTACGGCCCCGCGCATACCGATTCGGACATCTCAGTACATTTCGCCGAGGCTGATGTTCTGCACACGGGAGATACGTTCTGGAATCGCAACTATCCTTTTGTCGACTACTCGACCGGAGGCAGCATCGATGGCCAGATTCGCGCAGCGGAAGCGAATCTTGCGAAGGTTAGCGCAACCACGATTGTGATTCCAGGCCATGGCGCGGTCGCGGGGAAAGCCGACCTCACGCTGTTCCGCGATGTGCTCGTCGAGGCGCGCGAGAAAGTCGCCGGGCTCAAGAAGCAGGGCAGGACTTTGGAAGAAGTGATCGCCGCCAAGCCCACCGCCCGCTACGATGCGGAGTGGGGGCAATCTTTTCAAAGTCCCAAGTCGTTTTTGAGATGGGTGTATCAGGGCGTCTGAGCGGAGCATCGGAACGGCTTGGCCACTCAAGCCCGGTTTTGGAGGGGCTCGCGCACACATGCTGCGCGCTCGTTCCAGGCATCACCACAGCGAAGGCTGCCACCGGGCGATGGTATCAGGGCGTTAGCTGAGCCCACATGAACCGTCGTCGGCCGCCCCAGGTGTTGGTGGTGACGGAGGGAACAGGAATTTTTGTCGTTTACGCCCATTTACATTCAGCCAGTTTACGATTCAAATGCAGAAATCGGAATTCTAGCCACAATCCTCGTGTATACGAGACAATCTTTGATTCTAGCGCCTTTTGCCGAGGCTTAGACAATGCTGACGCTGGGATCGAAACCGTTCGTGGCTAGTCCGGGAAGATCTTCGATGTTGTCTACATCCAATACAAAAGGAGAATACCCATGCCGACCATTACGACGAAAGACGGAACGGAGATCTATTACAAGGACTGGGGCAAGGGTCAGCCCATCGTATTCAGCCACGGCTGGCCACTGTCCGCCGATGATTGGGACGCGCAGATGCTGTTCTTCCTCAAAAACGGCTATCGCGTCATAGCCCACGACCGGCGCGGGCACGGCCGTTCCTCTCAGCCCCGTGACGGCCATGACATGGACCATTACGCCGACGATCTGGCGGCCTTGACCGCACACCTCGACCTCAAGGATGCGATTCATGTCGGCCACTCGACCGGCGGCGGTGAAGTGGTGCACTACCTGGCTCGGCACGGCGAAAGCCGGGTGGCAAAAGCGGCCATCATCAGCGCGGTGCCACCCCTGATGCTGAAGACAGCGGCCAATCCGACCGGTCAGCCCAAGGAGGTGTTTGACGGATTGCAGGCGCAGCTCGCCGCTAACCGAGCCCAGTTCTATTACGATGTGCCGGCTGGACCGTTCTATGGTTACAACCGGCCCGGTGCGAAACCCTCGCAGGGGGTGATCTGGAATTGGTGGCGTCAGGGCATGATGGGAGGCGCCAAGGCGCACTATGACGGCATCGTCGCCTTCTCCCAGACGGACTTCACCGAAGACCTGAAGAAGATCACTGTGCCCGTGCTCGTGATGCACAGTGAAGACGATCAGATCGTGCCTTACGTCGCCGCCGGACCATTGTCAGCAAAGTTGCTGAGAAATAGCACCTTTAGGACTTACAAGAATTTTCCGCACGGCATGCCCACGACCGAGGCGGACACGATTAACGCCGACCTACTGACGTTCCTGAAAAGAGCTGTGACCACAGCGGCGGCGTAGCTTTAATCAGCGCGGCTGCGTGAATGTGTTGCCCTTCCTAGCGCGGGCGGCCCACTCAAGCCCGGTCTTGGGCTTGAGTGGGGATGTTCACGCTATGTCTGTCCTTCGGACGCTCATGCTGCGCTCGCATGACAGAGCGGAAGTGGGGCTTGCGTTGCGGCGCGGCTGGAAGCCGCGCCCTTTCAAAGCAATATCCCAGGATACGTCCGGCATGGGGCACCCGCCCATCCACGCGCGTGAGTTAGCGGTATAGTGACTCAAATACTGGAGGGACGATGCGTCACCCAATTCTGCAGCTGATGTGCGTCGTAATGTGCGTCGTAGTCCTTATAGCCGCCGTATATGCGCAGCAAAGCCATTGGGCCACACCCGACGACCAGACCGCGAAGTTTATGATCGACATGGAGCGCAAGTGGGCCGAAGGCGTTTGCACGAATAATGGAGTTGTCGCTGAGTTGTTGGCAGACGACTTCCAGGGCACCAGCACTCGCGGCGAGCGCTACAACAAGGCGGATGAGCTGCGCGATGAAAAAGGGCCACACACGGCGCACGGCTGCGCACTCGACGATGCCAGGGTGCACTTTTTCGGCGAAGACGTGGCCATCATTTACGGCAGCGAGCACGCCATCGGCAAAGACAAAACGCATCCAGACGCCAAGCAGTGCCAGGTCTGGACCGATACCTGGTTGAAGCGCGATGGCAAGTGGCAAATCGCTGCCGCGCAGGACAACAAGGTCGATTGCAAGTAACTGGATTGTTCTCGCTAGACTCTTAGGGAGCCACGGAACGCCCGACCGGCATAGTACGATTCGGCACCGTTGTGATACACGAAAACCGTGTCGAAGCGGCGATCGCAAAAAAGGGCGCCGCCGAGTTTTCTTATACCAGAAGGTGTTTTCACCCAGCTCGACGTTTTCGTATCGAAGTCTCCAAGTTTTTGCAACTCTCGATATTGTTCCTCCGTTAAGAGCTCAACGCCAATGGCAGCTGCCATATCCATCGCATTACCCTTTGGTTTATTTTCTTTCCTTGATTCCAGCGCTTCACGGTCGTAGCAAAGACTTCGGCGGCCTTTGGGACTTTCCTCCGAACAATCATAAAAAATGTATTCGCCTGTCTTTTTGTCATGGCCAACAACGTCCGGCTCGCCGCCGGTTCTTTCCATTTCGTTGAGTGACCACAGTTTTTCAGCGTTGTCTTCCAGCTTTGCTTGGACTTTCGCCCAGTCGAGAGCTTTATGGCGGTTCAGGTTTTTCTCAAAACGGATTTTCAATGTCTTGAGTAGTTCTTCACCTTGTTTTTTTGAAAGGGTCACGTTTGGCATAGTTATTATGTTGCCGATCTCTTCGAAATAAGCCGTCGAAGGACATGGCCTTTCCACATCCACAATCCCGAAAGGACCATGACCGGAACGAAGACGAACCGAGTGGCGGGGGCGTCCCTCAGGGGCTAAAGCCACGATCATCTTCCGGAAGTAGCGGCGCGGCTCGAAGCCGCACCCTTTCAAAACCTCTGCGCGCACCATCATTCATTTTTCGCGGCCGCCTTCGGCTGCCAGTTGGGGGCCTCAACTTCGAACTGCTTTGAATATTCGGCGACCAATCGCTGCCAGCCCGCGAACTTCATGGCGTCGACGCCGGCGATCGCTCCCATCGGATTACCCGCGAGGAAGCGATCAAGGACGTCGAAGCAGATGTGCCAGCCCGCGGCGCCCCACGAGATGAAGCGGCGATCGATCTTGTGCCACAGCGTCAGGCGCGTGCCGCCATCACCACTCACGGCTTCGAGTTCCCACCGGATATCGCCGAACTCGAGCACCTCGGGAACGTCGGCTCGCGTCACCCTGGTCTCCTGCGGTGTGGGATTTCCCACCCAGGTGAGCTTTACCGTGGCTCCAACCGTACCCAGGCTGCCATCGACCACAAAGGGAGCCCACTCGCGCAGTTGCACAGGGTCGATAAGCGCCTGCCATACTTTTTCCGGCGAGTGGCGCAGATGGCGGACGAGAATGAGCGTCCACTTGCCTTTGTCCTTTTGATCCCCATCCTTTATTACCTGCGCCTCGCTGGCCGGACCTGGTTCATACTGCGCGAGATCGGTCACTTTCTCCTCCTTGGCTTGATCCTGCTTAGCGTGATTCTGCTTAGCTGATTCTCTTAGCTGACTCTCTTAGCTTGACCAGCGTGCCAGCTGCGTGAGCTGGATCAGGTTGCCGCAGGTGTCGTTCAGCATTGCAATGGTCGAGCCGGTCACGTCGGTGGGCGGCATCGTGAACTCGGCGCCACGGGCCTTGAGACGGTCGTAGTCGCCCTTGACGTCGTCGGTGAAGAACATGGCCGCGGGCTGATTCTGTTGAAAGATCGCCTGCTGATACGCCTTGGCCGCGGGATTGTTGTTCAGCGCCAGCTGCAGCTCAGTGCCGTTCGGCTCCTCGGGGGAGGCCACGGTCAGCCAGCGGTACGGGCCGTTGCTGAAATCGGACTTCTTGGCAAAGCCCAGTACGTCGGTATAGAAATTCAGGGCCTTGGCCTGGTCGTCCACATAAATGCTGGTCACTTTGATTTTCATTTTCTTTCTCCTTGTTTTCTTGAATCAGTGTTGCGTTCGCGGTTTGGCCGCGCTGTCTTTCTTGTTTTCTTTTTCGATGATGTCGACTTCTTCGGTGTTGACGGATGATGCTCCATGCGGTCCTGACCCGTACGATCCTGACCCATACGATCCTTATCCATCCGGTCTTTATCCATGCGGTCGAGGTGGCGTTCAAGAGCATCCACGTGAGCCGACCAGAAGCGGCGAAACTGAGCCAGCCACGTATCCACCTCCTGAAACGGTTCCGGCTTCAGCCGATAGAGACGGCGCTGTGCGTCGACCATAGATTCCACGAAACCCGCCTCGCGCAGCACGCGCAGGTGCTTCGACACGGTCGGCTGCGTCATACGAAGCTGACGCTCGATCTCTCCCACCGACTGTTGGGACGCGGCCAGCAGGCTCAATATGGCGCGGCGGTTCGGCTCGGCAATGATCTCGAATACTGATCCCATGTTTTTCGTATACTGCAACAGGTATATACTTGTCAAGGCATATTAGAAGAAAAAAGAATCCACCGCGACTATGCTGCCTATATGCCGGCAAGATCAAAAGCCTGGGCCACCCGCCTAGTAATGACAGAACAGGCAGAAGCGGCCGCTATCCAGATTGTCGGAGCAAGAAAGCCCCGCTCGTGAGAGCGGGGCCTTCAAATTTGGGCTGGAACGGTGACGACTATACGGGACACTTAGCGCCTGCCGCCGTGTCCGCCGCCACCGTGACCTCCACCGCTGCTGTGTCCACCGCTGGCATGTCCACCGCTAAAGTGTCCGCCACCGTGCGAACCGCCGAAGTTTCCGTGCGAAGAGAATCCGCGCGACTCGCCGCCGCGGCTGCCGCTGAAACCACCAGCGTGCGGCGCGCTTGATCCGCGTCCAGCGAACGCCCGTTCTCCACCGGAGAATCCCCGGTTGCCTGCGTAGGTTCGGTTACCTTCAGCGCCCCGGTTAACGGCAGCCCCGCGATTGTTGCCGGCGAAGCCGTGGGACGCCCCCGCGTAGCCTCGAGATGCGCCCGCATATCCGCGACCTGCGGCTGAGCCAAACCCGTGCGCATCGCGACCCGCAAACCCGTGCGCTCCGAATCCGCCACGCGCGGAAGAAAATCCTCGATAATTTCCGTGCACAAACGCGGCGTGGTTATAAAACCCTCGGCCGCGGAAGGCCCAAGGGTGGCCGCCGAAGAAGACTCCACCGTGGAAGCCCCAGCCGATACCCCATCCATGCCATCCCCATCCGAAGCCGAAGAACGGCGCGATCGGGAAGCCAAAGCCGAACGAAATGGCCGGGCCGCCGAATCCCCACCACGGATAGAATCCAGGCCATAGGCCTACGGGATATCCGTACACATACGCCGGGTTGTAGGTGGGCACATACACCACATCCGGATCAGCCGGCTGGATGTCTACATTCGGCCCCTGCTCGTACACGCGCGCTTGAGGCGTACTCCGCAGATTGCCCGCGTTGTAAGCCTTGTGACGCATGTACTGGACCGCCTGCATCACGTCATCTGGCTGGTTCTGATAGGCTTCGCCCAGCTCAGAGGTCCACGACAAATCCCTGTCCAAGTTCGCCAGCACTGTGGGAAACTCCACGAGAGACTTCACGCTTGGATCCCAATCCTGCTGGTCCGCTTCCTCGGCCAGATCCCGTCCCTTCAGATCCGGGTTGTCCCTTACCATCCGGTCCGCTTCGACAATCTGCGTTGGATACCCTGACGCGGCCAGTATTTGCGCCACGAGCGAATCGGGATACAACGCAATCGGAGCTACCAGCTTATGCAACTGCTCTGGAGGCAACGGTGTGTACTGCCTTTGATCCGGCCCCGTTGGAGGCGGAGGCGCCTGCGCCTGGCCTTGGTATGCATCTTGATCTTGCGGCGGTGGAGGTGCGACATCCTGAGGCGCGCTCTGCTCCGGCGCATTGTATTGCGGCGCGGGCTGCGGTGGCGGAGGTCCTTGATCCACTTGAATGCTCACACCCGCTGAGGGCTTGTCCATCGACTGGTCCTGCGCGCCCAAGGAAGTGCCAGTCCCGAGCGCCATTGCGCTCGTCAACACCGCGGTAAGAAGCGTTTTAGATAATTTGGTTTTCATAATGTCTCCCAGAATTCCTGTTACTAGATTGAACACTGGGAATGGGGGAGAGTTCCGCTCTTTTGATTGACTTACACCGGTTGATTTCGGCCAGGCAGTGGTGGATTTCACGCAAAAACTACGCTTGCGACGAGAGGGAAAAAAACTGTAGTTTTCTGACTTACGGTAGCTGCGAGAAAAATATTTTTGGGCGGGTGGGCCCACCTTTAAATGTGATGTTTGCTTGCACTACTTCCACAGCGGGCTTGAGTGGAGACACCCGTCCTTCTTCGTTGTCCTGAATTGGCACAGTTCCCCAAATATTTATGAGCGCACAGTTCGTTTCGCGAGTAATCGTCCATAAGATGTTACACGGTGGACGATTCGTTTAGGAGGGTATTGCCAGTGGGTACTGGACGACGTTCGCCAAATGTCGAGTGCTTTGCAGCCACTAGGGTTCGACTCCCTTGCCCTGCTCGGGTCACTCGATACCAAGGTGGTGGGGTCAACGCTATGACCCCACCACCCGATACCAAAGTTTCCTTGACAATTCAAGTGCCCCGTTTATCATAATAAGTGTTTGGCGAACGTCGTCTAGTATCTCGAAGCCCCGAGCGATGCTCGGGGCTTTGGCTTTTTGGAAACGTTGCGTCTGTCTCTAACGGCCCTCGTCCTCATTGGCTCTGGGCGGCACGACTGAATGTAGTGCCCTTCCCGAACCCATTCATGAGATGGCTTCTAGTCCGTCCTCAGTTCTGATTTCCGGGAAAATTTTGTGTATGATCGCGGAAGCTTCGACGGTGAAATCACGTTTTCCCAGATCATGAAAATTGTTCATTTGGCACTCCTGATTGCTATGGCGATCCCAGCCGTGGCGCAATCGAGACCCAGCTACGAGATTTATGCGATCCGCTACGGCACCATCGCTGACTTCCCCGTGTCTGAGCTGGTGGCGGGCGCCGAGCCGGGGCGAAAAATCGACATCGCCATGATGATATGGCTGGTCCGGGGCAATGGCCGCAATATCCTGGTCGACTCCGGGTTTTATCACGAGCGTTTCTTCAAAGACTGGAATGTGAAGGACTTCACCAAGCCCTCCGACACCCTGAGCCGGGTTGGGCTAAAGCCCGAAGACATCACGGACGTCGTCATTTCGCACATGCACTGGGATCACGCGGACGGCATGGATCTGTTCCCCAATGCCCGCATCTGGATTCAGAAAGAAGAGCTGCAATATTACGCGGGAGAAGCCTGGCAATCGAAAGAAACTCACGGAGGCATTGATGCAGAGGATGTGCTTACTCTCGTGAAACTGAACACGCAAGGGCGCGTTGGGTTGGTAGACGGCGATGCCCGCGAGATTATTCCCGGAATAACCTGCTATACGGGCGGCAAACATACTTATCAATCCCAGTACGTAGGTGTGCAAACGGCTGCGGGAACCGTTGTGCTGGCCAGCGATAACATGTATCTGTATGAAAACCTGGAACGGCATGTGCCGATTGCAGCGACGCTCGACGCGGTGTCGAACCTGCGGGCACAGGATCGAATGAAACAAATCGCTGCGCGTCCTGGGCTGATCGTCCCCGGACACGATCCGGTCGTCTTCACGAAGTTCCCGAACCCCGCGCCGGGAGTAGCCAAAATCCAGTAGCGGTGCAGTTTGATAAGGAAGCGAGCCAAAGGCGCGCGATTATTGCGTCGCAAAACCGCGACGCAACGCGCGGCTCGCCCGGATCCTTCGCTGCGCAAAGAACGCTTGCTCAGGATGACAATCAAACTGAGCCACAGTACCCAAAATCCAGTGAGGTGGAAAGGGTGCGACCAAGCGTCGCCGGTTCGCATCTAGATGGGGCGATGGAATTGACCGTTTACTCTTCAGGCTGGTGCCCAGATTGCCGCGTGGCCAAGCGCTTTCTGGCCGAGCACCACATTCCCTATAAAGACATTGATATTGAAAGCACGCCCGGCGCGGTGGAAGAAATTGTGAAACACACGGGTAAGCGTGCGATCCCGCAATTCGTGATCGACGGCGAATGGGTGCAACCATACGTGCCGGGGAAAGGCTTTCTCTACCAGGAGATGGCCAAGCGGCTGGGAATCACGAAGCTATAGCAGGGTGCTGAAAAACTCAATTTGCTTAGTCAGAAGTACAGTTGGCGGCTAAAGCCGCTGCTGAAAACATGCCCTTGTCGCAGCGCTGAAGCGCTGCGCCACCCAAAATCAAGGTTGCGGCCGAGTTTTTCAGCAGCCTGCTAGTCCCCCCAAAGGCCCAATTTCTGTGATTACGAGCGCTAAACCGCCATTCTTCAGGCGCGCCTGATGCCCCCTGTACATCGTCTTCCGTACCGTAGAAAAGCCTTGCCAGACAAGGGAAGATGAGCACTCCCCAGCTCTCAGCGCCGGCCTTACCATCCCCCGCGAGGGCGCTGAAAAGAGGGGCGGTTTTCACATTCATGTCCGAACCTGAACTTCCGCGGGAATCGAACGAGGTTAGCGATAGCTGGCAGCAGATGGTGCAGGCCGTGCTGGGAATAGTGGTGCTCATCGGCACGGTAGCCATATTCCACTATTACACGCCAGCAACGACGCAAGCTCCGCAGCCGGACGAACTGCAGAAACAAGTCCATCAGCTTACGCAGCAGGTAGCGCAACTCGAGCAGCAACAGGCGATGCCCGCGCTGGTGCTGAACCGTTATCGAAATTCCATTGGCTACATTTACGGCATATATCAGGTTGGTTTCGCGAACCAGCCGTCAGCGATTCGCGCGCGTGTGTCAGGGACTGGATTCCTGGTAGGCGACGGGCTGATGGCAACGAACCGGCACGTGGCCGAGCCATGGTACGGCGATACCGAGGCCGAAGCGTTGATCCATCGGGGTGCCGCCGCCACGCTGGAGAGTTTGGTGGTTTTCTTTCCCGGTTCGCCGATGCCGGTGACTTTAACGCCGGGCGCTGTATCGTCTACAGCCGATCTGGCGGTGGTTAGGATAGAGGACAAAAGCGCGGTGAAGGGACTTACTGTCTTGCCGCTGGCAAAGGGAATCGCGCTGCCCGGAGAGCTAGTAACTGTGATCGGCTACCCCATGGGGATTGCAGGAATGGTAGCCAAATCGCCGAGCGGGATTTACCAGCGGCTGGCTTACCGGCACAATGACATCACAGCGGCCAGCGAACTGGCGGCGCTGTCGCTGATTCGTCCTTCGACTACGTGCGGGCATTTGGGCGATGTGGTCGGTGACAAGCTGATCTACGATGCGCCCACCGCTCACGGTGGCAGCGGCGGTCCGGTGTTCAATTCGAAGGCGGAAGTGATCGGAGTGAACTCCGCCTACATTGACGGATTTTCCGGTGGCACACTGGGCGTTTCAGTAGATGCCTTGCGGCCGCTGCTTACTGCGGCGGAAAAGAAACCGTAACAAAACTGAGCAATTAGGCTTTGACAGCAGCCGAAAGCCGAGCTTTCCTGCTGCTTCGTTGCTCTTGTCCTTCCTTAGAACGACCAGCGCAGAGAGAACTGAATCAGCCGCGGAGTGCCGGTCGTGTTCACGATCCGGCCGAAGGGATCAGAGCTGGTTTGGGGACCACCTGCCCAAGCCAAATATTGCTCGTAGTCGGTCACCAGCGGAGTGCCGAAATTCGGGTGATTCCACAAGTTGAAAAAGTCGGCCGCGAAGCGCAGGTCCTGCCGTTCGCCAAGCTTGATGTGCTTGATCAGCGAGAAATCCCAGTTCTGCTGGAATGGACCGCGATAAATATTGCGGCCGAGATTGCCGAATCCGGTGGTGCAGAAGTCTGGATTCGTCTTACATATGGTTGGGTAAAGCTGAGGCGCAATGGTGAATGCCGCGGGATTCAACCATCCGCTCAACCGCTGAGTGACGCTACCGGAACTCATGCCACTTCCAATCGTCGCGCCAGGAGCCAGGTCGGCGCTCACCGGCGAAGTGCCGGCTCCCAGGAAAGCGTTGCCACCATTGGAATCCAACACGGAAAACGGGAGCGACGATTGAAAACTCGTGACGCCGCTGACCGACCATCCGCCGAGCGCCGTGTGGCTGAATCCCGACGCGTGATCGAAAAACGGAAGTTCATAGACATAGCTGATCTTCAACACCTCCGGACGATTGAAGTCGGAGATTCCGCGGGAGGCGTTGATCGTACTTTCGTCATTGAAGGCCGTATTGTTGGCTGTGTTTCCCGTGGAGGTGGCATCGATGTTCTTGGAAAAAGTGTATGCCGCCTGAACGTAACCCCGTCCCCAGCGCCGCGAGACTGTAGCCTGAAGCGAGTGGTAAATGGAATAAGCGTCGTTGGCGAAGATTTGATAGCCCGAGTATCCGTTGAGGCCGGGCGTGGGTGTTCGCGCGATGGCATTGGAAAATGTGTTGTTCCTGATGGGGAAGCTTTGGCCGCTGGTGGTTGTGACCACGAAGGGATTCGACGGAGTGGCGTTTACGGACTGAATGGCATCGCGGGTTTCGCGCAGGTGCGTGCCCTTGGTGCCAACATAGCCGACTTCCAGCACCCACTTGCGGCCTAGATCACGCTGCACGGTGAGGTTCCACTGCTGCGTGTTGGGGACGACGAAGTGCCGCGGCACCTCGAGCACAAACAAATTCTGCGTGGAATTTACTCCCGGGCCACCAGTGCAGGCATAGTTACCATCTCCTACCGAAGGATTGTTGCTAGGCGCGAAGCTGATGAGATGCGCCAGACACGGCAGCCAGGCCGCCGACAATTGTCCAGCGGCCGGCACGGCGTTGGAATTAGTGGCTGGCGTTCCGGTGAAAAAATCAGACATCGTAAAGCCAGGCGTTGTTCCAAAAAAAACGATGGGGATGAACGGCGACTGGAAGCTGAGCTGATCTACCGCTCCCACATCTTCGCGAACGTAGAAGATACCGTATCCGCCGCGCACCGTCGTGTTGTGATGACCGAACAAGTCGTAGGCGAAGCCGACGCGCGGTCCGATGCCGGTAGACACGCTGTTGTTGAAAGTCGATCCCGCAGCGGCCCCGGTCAATCCAGGGACGCCAAGCTTATCCACACACTTCGGATAGATGAAAGGATACTGTCCCGACTTAGTCAGGTCCGATTCCATATTGCCGATATGGCAGGCATTGTCAGTCCAGGCGCCAAAGAACTCGGTGCGCAGGCCCAAGTTCAGGGTTAGGTCAGGAGTGACTTTCCAATCGTCCTGGGCAAAGACGGCGGAATTTTTCTGGCGATAGTTGTGGTTATAGACGCCGCCCCCGCCAAAACTGAACTCCGGCGTTCCTTGCAGAAAATTTCCAAAATCAGTCACCGTGGAAGTGGTGGAGTTTCCGAAGTAGAGTTGACCGTTGAAGACCTGCGGAAATTGTTTATTCAGGCTGACCGGCGTGAATTCGCCCCCGAAGCGCCAGTTGTGTTTGCCCCTTATCCAGCCCAGGGTTTCGTTAAAACTAAAGTTGTTCTGGGCCTGATACTGGTTGGCTTGCGGCGTGGGCCCGAACTGAAAACCAGAGCTGACGAAGGTAAACTTATAAATGTTGTCCGTCAGGTTGTTGGTAGGACGATCGATACCGGCCTGGCTCGCCGTGACCGGCGGAACGTTAATGTCGCTATTGTTGATCCGAACAAAGCCGAACCGGAACTCGTTGACCACGTTGGGCGAGAAGACATGGGTTTCCGTAAGAGAGAAGACGCGATCGCGGACCGGAAGTTGGTAAGGGAAGTTCAGATCTCCGCTGCTGATGCTGCCGCCGAGAGAAGCTTGCAGGCCGCCTGCACCAAATGGGACATCCGATTCGAAGTTTTGAAAGAAAAATCGTCCAGATAGCTTGTCGTTAGAGTTTCGGAACTCCCGGTCCCACGTTGCGGTGAATTGGTCATCGGTATAGGAGCCCGGGCTGCTAACGGTAAACGGGACAACGCTGCCGGGCGCCGTACCAGCCGGCACGTTGGGTAGCGGATACAGATAACCATTCGCAGCCGCGCCAAACTGGTTGCTCTTGAATGCGATCAGATTTTCCGCAACCGGATCGATGCTGGGAACGCCAAAGGCGGCTGCGAGCGCAGCCCCGCTGCCCGGCCCCCGATCCGCCGCAGGAATGTAAGGGATGAGGGTACTGATAATTGTTCCCGGCGAATCTCCGCTGCGCTGGCGTGTTCCGGAGTAGTTCACAAAGAAGAAGCCAAGCTTGCCTCCGGTTCCAATCGGACCCCCAAGATCACCACCGAAGATGTTTTGCTGAATCACCGGCCTCGACTCACCCGCCTGGTTGACGAAGTAATCGTTCGCGTCGAGCACCGTATTGCGGAAGAATTCGTAGGCTTCCCCATGAAATGCTTTGGTGCCGGTTTTCAGGATGGCATTGATGTCGCCACCTCCATTCCTTCCCTGGCTGGCATCGTAGAGTGAGGTTTGGACTTTGAATTCCGCAATTACCGCGGGATTCGGCAACGGCGTCGTAGTCAACTCGGCGACGTTGTAATCGGTCGCGCTGATGCCTTCGATTTGATAATTGTTGTTGTCTTCGCGCTGGCCGTTGACTTCAATGCGCACATTGCCTCGGCCAAGCTGGGAGGCCGCATTCAATTCGCCCTGCGCGCCACTTGAAAGTGTTAATAACTGCTGAAAATTTTGCGTGGCTAGCGGCAGGTTCTTGATGGTACCCGATTCAATTGCTTGTCCCGTGGTGGCATCCGTGGTGTCAACTTGCTGCACTTCGGCTTCAACTTCCACACGTTGTTGAACAGCCTGGGCCTTGAGTTTTGCAATGAGGCGAGTTGTTTCAGTCACTCGCACCACGGTGTCGCGAAATGTGGATTCGGCAAAACCTGGCGCATGCACGTTCACGGTATAGACACCCGCGGGAAGAAGTGCCGCCGTGAACGAACCATCGGCGCCAGAGGTGAGGCTGCGCTCGAGCATGCCGGTCTGCTGGTTGGTGATCCGCACCTCGGCATTGGCCACCACGGCCCCGCTGGGATCTTGAATGGTGCCGGAGATCGCGCCCGTCGCGCCGCCCTGGGCAAATCCCTGGGCCACGAATGCACTCGCCAGAAAAAGAATCCAGATCAACCTGCCTTGTAGTTTCAGCATTGCCCCTCCCCTGTGTTCGAAGAATGTCTCTTAATTAATTGCTGAGCTGGGTTCTAAATTGGAAGTTCTAGATTTTGAAGACAAGCAGATCGACAACAGAAGACGGCGCGCAGTGCAGTTGCACGCGGGAGTGAGTTTCGTCGGTAGAAGAGTGATCGTTTGAGATCAACCATCGGATACACGTTTCCGGTACTCTCGCCCCTGAGATTAGAGGATTGCCGAAGAATACTGAAAGAAGTCGACCGTTGGCAATACAAATACTGATACTGGCAGATCGCCCTATCCAATAGCCTGGATTCTCGGCAGTAAACATCCCTTTCCGGGACAGCTGGGCCACTTTCAACGCTCGGAAACAGCGCGAGGAGTTCTGGGAAACCATCCCGGCTCGCGGACATGTTCATCGTGAAATTGGCGCAAACGGGCCGCCATCACTCCGCTGCGGCCCAGGTAGCCGATGGCTTTGCGAGGATCAGCGCGTTCGACGACGGGCAGGCGGCCGATGCCGTGACGCAGCATCTTCGATGCGGCTTCGGAAATCAATTCGTCGGGATAGGCGACTACCAATTTTGTGCTGCCAGCTTCCTGAACCGTGAGCGCTCCGGAAGAATCCTCATCGAGAGCGCGCAGCAGATCGCCTCGGGTGATGATGCCGGAAAGCTTTCCTGCATCATCGAGAATGAGCAGGGCCTCATGACGGGCGACCGCAGGATCGTGTCGCGCGATGCGCTCGGCCAGCGCGCCAACTTTGGTGCCGGCTGAGATCGAAGGCAATTCTTTCTCCATGGTATCGGCGACTCTGGCTTGAGACAGGACATCCGCTTCGTAGTCCTGATGGACGTGCAGGCCGCGGCGCGCGAGTTTCTCCGTCATGATCGAGCTGTTAGGCATGAAAAGCATGGCGATTCCATCGGCAATCACGCTGACTAGCATGAGCGGCAAAACCGAGTTGTAGTCGCGAGTGATTTCGAAGGCAAAAATGATGAAGGTAAACGTGGCGCGGGAGGCCGCGCCAAACACCGCCCCCATCGCCACCAATGCAAAGGCTCCCGGCGAAAGATGTTCGGCGGGCAGGAAGTGATTCGAAACCATGGCGAAGATGCCGCCCATGGCTGCGCTCCACATGAAGCAGGGCGCCAGCAAGCCACCCGATGTTCCTGAACCGAGCGATATCGCGAGAGCCGCGGCCTTGGCCAGCATGACGATCAGCAGCAGCTTCCATGCGAGCTGGCCGTTGAGAATGTCGCCGATCGTGTCGTAGCCCACCCCGAGCACACGAGGGACGAAGAAACCGATGATGCCGAGGCCCAAGGCTCCGATGGCAGGCCACCAGAGTTCGTCGATCGGCAGTTTGTCGAACTGATCTTCCACCCAGTAAAGAAGCTTGCTAAAGCCAACGGCGGCGAGACCGCAGATGAGTCCTAAAATCAGATAAAACGGCAGGGCGCGGGGAATTGAGAAGTCCATGGGGTGGACCTGGAACATCGGTCCCAAGCCGAGAAGTTGCATGTGGACCGCGGTTGCCAGAGTGCTTGCGATCACGAGCGGGATGAACGAGCGCGACTTAAATTCAAAGAGCAGCAATTCGATGGCAAGAATCACACCGGCGATTGGAGTGTTGAAGGTGGCCGACATGCCGGCGGCAGCGCCGCATGCGAGCAGCACTTTGCGCTCGACCGCTGTAGTGTGAAAAGCCTGGCCGACAAGAGAGCCGATCGCTCCGCCAGTCTGAATGATCGGGCCCTCCGCGCCAAAAGGGCCTCCGGTGCCGATTGCAATTGCCGCCGAGATCGGTTTCAGGATCGCAACCCGCGGCGCGATCCGGCTGCGGTTGAACAGCACCGCCTCCATGGCTTCCGGAATACCGTGGCCCTTAATTTTCGAGGTCCCATACTTCGCCATCACGCCGACGATGAGGCCGCCGATAACTGGGACGATAATCACCGTCCAGCCGAGGTGATTGTGTTGCGCGCTGGAGAAATCCGCGGACCAGCGATGGAAGAAGAAAATATTGGTGAACAAACCGATCAGCTTGTAGAGAGCGAAGGCTATGATCCCAGCCACCAGGCCGATCGCGGCCGCGAGCACTGAAACCAGCAGCATACGGAAGGGCGCTGGTGGAGGCGTGCCCATAAGCGCGCGCTCGCTATTTTCCGTGGACGCTCCAGCTTTTGCGGTTGCTGAAGTAATCTGCTTTGAAGTTTCATCGCCAGCATTGCTCATCGTCTTTGTCTTCGTCGATCCTTTTTCATCGCCTCTTTTTGATTGTGGGACCGTCAGCATGCGCAGGTGCGGTCTGGTTCCCATCGTGCATGATGGGGCGGAGGGCGGCCACCAGCTCCGGTCCGGCAGAACGCAACTCGTCGTGATGATGGAGCGCCAATTCGCCCAGCACCTTCTCTCCTTTTGGAGTGAGTGCAAGCAGCACTTCGCGACGATCGTCTTCGGCGCGGGTGCGGCGAATGAATCCTCCGTCTTCCAGGCGGTTCGCCAGCTCCACCGCGCTATGGTGACGGATTTGCATACGGTTGGCCAATTCGCGAATCCGCGGCCGCACCCCGGCCGGCATGCCCTTGATCGCCAATAAGAGTTGATACTGTCCCCGCTCCAGCCCGGCATGCTTGATGACTTGCTCGCTGAAGTGAAGAAAGCGGCGAATCTGGTAGCGGAACTCCGCCAGCGCCTGGTAATCCGAGAGGGTGAGCTTCTTCATGCCGCCGATTGTATCGTGCCGCGACGCATTAACTCTTACCAGTGTATCGTATCACGATAGACCTAAGAAACGCTCCGGCGGCGGATTTGGGGAGTGGCGGACTTTGGCTGACGCTCCAGGCCGGATAAGCGGGAGATCCATCGCTACGCCTGAAAAACGGCTACGCTCAGGATGACAACTCAGAGCTGCGAAGCCCATTTACTTAGCAGGAGTTACGTACTGCGCTTCGCCGTTGCCGAACGACCAGTTTTCCTTCGCCACTTCCACCAGATTGATGAAGACATCCTCGCGGCGCAGCTTCAACTTTTCGTGCAAACCATCCGCCACGGCTCTGTAGAAGCGCTGTTTCATCTCGACCGTGCGCCCGATGCTCATCGTAATCTGCACAAAGATGCATTCGTCGGATCGATGGACGCCGAGATAATCCCGGTCAAACTGCAGTTCGACTTTGGGATGTTCTGTGATGATCTGAAAGCGGTCGTCCTTCGGGACGCTGAAGGCATCCAACATCGCCTGATAAATGATCTGACCAGCTTGTGCGCGATACTCCGGTGTCTTGCCTTCAACCAGATCGATCCGAACCAGAGGCATACTTTCTCCTCGTGTGGATTGGTAATGCGTGTCTCTATATTTATATCGATGCGTGCGCCGGCTCATGGGGTGCGCGTCACGCTGTCCGAGTCTCCCTGTGTTACACTCTAAAATTCACAAACAAGCACCCCGCAGGGACAGGGTTAATCTATCCGCACATGCTTCTTTCCAAGGAATATGTGGGCTACCTCGCCCGCGAAGTCACCAAGAAATTGATTGCCGCGAAGGCCATCGAAACCTCGTCTGTGCCCAAGGTTACAGAGCGCGTCCATGCCGCCCTGCTCGACGAACTGACGCTCGAAGACCGCATCAACGACGAAGTGCGCGTCATCCTCGAGGCGTATTCCGAGGAGATGAACAAGACCGGCGCCAACTACCAGGAGATGTTTCGCAAGGTGAAGAGCGAACTGGTGCGCAAGTACAAGGCGGTGCTGTGAGGCTTAGCCGTGACAAAGTGAACGTACTGGCGCGAGCGGTCGCGGACGCGCTCAAACAGTTGGACGAAGTCGATTTTATCGAAGATCCCAACACCATCCGCCAGGAAACCCGTAAGATCCTCGAAGATCTTCTCAATCACGAAGAGCGAATCGACATCGCTGCCCGCCAGAAGATTGAAAGCCAAAAGCGCACTATCCTCGAAGGCTCCCAGGAGTGGGACATTCTCTACCGCAAGTATTACAACGAGGAAGTGAAAAAGCTGGGCATCTGATCCTCATCAAATCACTGCGGTCCATCCGCAGCGATTTCGATGTTGACGATAGGTGCTCAGAGTCGGCCAGTGATCGCCTGAACCAACAAGAGCATTCCAGTTCCAACCAGGCCGACGTAAACGTATTTCAGAAACCCGTCCCCGTGCATTCGATGATTGATCACTCTCCCGAGAAACACGCCCAGCAATGTAATCGGTAGTGAAACCAGATAGTAGTGCGTGACGGCGGGAGTCCAGAGTCCCGCCAGCCAGTACCCGATCATGCCAATGATGCTGGCAGGAAAGAAATATCCTTGCAGGGTCGCACGAAAATGTTGCGCGGACCACTTCCGCATGGCCCCATACACAGCCAGCGGTGGGCCATTCATTCCGTATGCCCCTCCCAGCACGCCAGCGCAGAATCCGCAGGCTAGAAGCCACCCCCGATTGTCGCGTTTAAGTTCCAGCGGTGTGCGGCCAATCAGCGAGTAAATGGAAAATGCAATGATGATCACTCCCAACGTGGCCTTGACGATCCTATGGTGACTGCTCGTCAGAAGTAGAAGGCCGAACGGAATTCCGAAAAGAGTGGCGAGCAGCAGCCAGCCTGCGCTGAGCAAATGAATCTTTTTCCAGTCTTGTACGATCACGATGCCGGCGATGGTGATAGAGACCAGCACGGCAAGTGGAGCGGCGACGTCCAGCGGAATGCAGAAGGCAAGCAGCGGAACCGCAACCAGAGCCTCGCCAAAGCCGAACGCTGATCGAATCAGCGTTGCGATAAACACGATGAGTGAGACGAGCAAGGTGGTAATTTCGATGGCCATTTCCCGCGCGGAGCTTGATCCGCCATAGATTTTCTCACGGACCAGAACCGCGCACCGGGACTGCAGAGGACGGGGCGGGATTTCGAAGCAGCGATATTAAAAAAGGCCCCGCGCGACTTGCGCTCGGGGCATGTGAGAGGATCCAGGAGGAAACTTTTCACGCCGCTTTTCGCCGCTGTTGGATTGTCTCCAGTTGCTGGCGGTACTTTTGCGCATTGCTCGCGATCTTGCGCTGCGGCAGGCTGTTAATCCAAAGTTCGTGCGGGATGCTGCGGCGTTCGCGGCGAGTTCCAATTCCGCCGCGATGCAGCAGGTTGGCCGGATTCTTTTCCGCGGTCTGCTGTTGCCAGCCGCTGCCCGCAGTTACGTTGAAGACTCCGATGTAGCCGTTCACCAGAAGCTGAAAGGGAGTCTGAATCTTTTTCACGCGGTCGAATTGAGTGGACCCATCGGTGCGGAAGCTCTCAAACCACGCGGGATAGACGAAGTCGGAGAGCAGCACATTATCGATCTGGTAGCCGAGGCTGTCGTCCTCGCAAGCGTCGCAGACTTCGTAGGCGTAGAGAATTCCGGCAGTGGTACTGTTCTGTGCGAACACGGTGAGGTTGATGTTAGGGTCGGCGAGCATTTCGAGAAGTTCATGGCTGGCGGTGACCGTCCAGGATGTGCCCGCCTTCAGATCGCTCGCGACGAAGACTTTGCCGATGGGAAGCCCTTCAGTCGTGAGGTCGTGATAACCCAGGGCGTTTGCCTGGTCGGAGTCGTCAAGCAATACCAGCCACCAGCTTCCGCTGGGCGGTTGCGTGCCCTTGGGGATGATCGTGAGTGTGGCGTCCGTTCCCCAGACCGGGCGAAAATCAGTGCTGACTTGTTTTTGGAGCGCTGCCACGACCGGCGTGACATCTGTGTCGGCCAGCAGGGTGCTCTCGTTGATCACAGAGATTTGGGTGGTGGGCGTTTGCGTGGGAGTATTTTGCGGCATGTGGCTTCTCTCCTGGGATGGATTCGGAGAACGCGCAGCCTGAGTTGCGTGACTCTGTCACAAAAAGCTTATACGCTGATCAAGCGTCGGAGACTGGTTTTGCGATTTAAAAGTGAAATTGAGTTCCATTTTGGGACCACTGCGTCCGCTGCGTGGTGGGACGCGTAATATTGATTCAGGTGTAATCGTTATGTTTCGATCCATCTTTCGAACTATGTTTCGAACTATGTTCTATGTTTCGAGCCAGAATGCGATCTTCTGAAATTTCGGCCGTTGTCACGAAAGCCGCCACGGACGCTGGTTTTGATCTTGTCGGCATCGCTCCGGTAGAGGATGCGCCGGAACTGGAATATTTCCCCCGCTGGATTGCCGAGGGCCGCGCCGGCGAGATGACATATCTGGAAGCGCGCGACGAGCAGCATCGGCTGAAGCGCGCGTCTCTGGCGAATGCTGTGCCGTGGGCTCGAAGTGTCGTGGTGTGCGCGATCAATTACAACACGGCGCAACCATATTCCACGCACGCGCCAGAGGGTTGTGAGGAAGCACGGGGACGGGGTTGGATCTCGCGTTATGCCTGGGGCCAGCGGGACTATCACCAATCGGTGATGCCCAGCCTGCGGCGAGTTGAGGCGGCGCTAAGAAGCGTGTGCAGAGGCCAGGATCGGAATCAAGATCAGAATCAAGATCAGAATCAGGATGACCTCATCACTCGTTGTTATGTTGACACCGGGCCGATCGTTGAGCGCGTCGTGGCCAAGTACGCAAGCATCGGCTGGATCGGGAAGAACACGTGCATCATCAATCAGAAGATCGGATCGTGGCTTTTTCTTGGCGTGATCCTTAGCTCGCTCGATCTTGAATCTGCGGATGCAAGCCTGCCCGCACCCGATCGCTGCGGCAGTTGCACGCGCTGCATTGACGCTTGCCCCACCGACGCGCTGACGGCGCCTTACCAGCTCGATTCGAACAAGTGCATCGCTTATCTCACCATCGAAAAGCGTGGCGTGCTTCCTGACGATGATGATCTTCGCTCAGGCATGGGGCGGCACATTTTTGGTTGCGACATTTGCCAGGATGTCTGTCCCTGGAACCGGAAAGCTCCGGCGACGAGTGCCGCTGATTTTCAGCCGCAGGCGGAGTTGGTGAATCCGGCACTCGAGTGGCTGGCCCAGATGAGTGAAGAAGAATTCCGCAGCAGGTTTCGCGGTTCACCAGTGAGGCGCGCGAAGCGGTCCGGCTTGCGCCGAAATGCGGTGATTGCAATGGGTAACAGCGGGGAGAGGAAGTTCCTGCCACTGCTTGAGAAGCTTTCAGCCGATGGCGATGAGGTCGTGCAGGAGAGTGCTGATTGGGCGATTCGGAAGCTGACCGCGATCCAGGGTAAATAGGAGTTCAAAATCCCCACCCTGCCGCAAAAATCGCGGCAAGGATAATTCCAGGTCATCCTGAGTGCAGCCGTTTTTCAGGCGGAACGAAGGATCTCCCACTGGCTGTATTCATTGGAGATCCCTCACGCGGCTGAAGTACGCCGCGTTTCGGGATGACGCCTCGCAGGAGAATAAATGGAGACTGAGCCACTACCCCGCCTTCCTACTTGTTGACTTTTTCCTTCTCCGCCGCGTTTACTACGCTGCCTTCTTTTTCCGGACCGTTACGGTCAATTAACCTGGCAAAATCCTCGCTCTTGATGGGATACTGCACAGCCGATTCTTGCCCCGCCGGAGTGACGTTGGCATCGACACGGCGGTTATAGGCCAGGACGATCGTCGCGAATTTTGCCATTAACTTTTGCCGATCCTCTGGGCTCAAATCCGTATTCTGTCCGAGCAGTTCCTTGACCTGGTCGGCGGTCAGGTTCTTCTCTTTCCCGTAGGCCTGGGTTTCAATATTCGCTTCCGGAACACCCTGCTCGACCAGGAACTTCTTGGCCAGCTCGGCGCGCCGCTCCGAAAGAGGCTTGTTGTAGGCTTCCGGTCCGCGCTTATCGGCATGGCCTGCGAGCGTCAGATGAGCATCGGGCTGCACCGCGAGATATTGCTTGAAAGCGTCCGCGATGGACGTGAGCGTTTCGCGTTCGCTCGGGAGCAACGCAGCTTCCGACTTGCGGCTTCGCGGCCGATCGGTCGGGAAGAAAACGCTGCGCATGGCGAGTTTGATTTCCGGTCGCTCAATCGTGCCGACAATGTGCAGCGTAGCGGTTCGCGTTTCGGAGCCGCCACAATCATTCTTAGCGCTGAGCGTATAAGTGACGGTTTCATCGACGGCACCGGGGTCCGTCTTATGGGGCGCCACCTGGATATTCTGGCTGCCGGTGGAACTGACCGTGCCCAATGGATCAATCGAAACAGTGGATGCGTTTCCAGCCGTCCAATTTAACGCCGTGCTGCCTTCTTCAACGACTTTGTCCCCCACACGTTTGTAGTGGACTTCGGGGGATGAAAGCGCGAGATTCGCCTGGATGGCAGTGTTTATATTAACTGTGGCATTCGAAGTTGCCGTGCCTCCGGGCCCGACAGCGGTGAGTTGATACGTGGTGGTTTGTTTGGGCTGGATAGCTTGTTCTCCGGTGGTCGCAACCGCCCCAATCGGAGTGATCTCAACGCGGGGTGCGTCCGCGGAAGTCCACTTGAGTTGCGAGGAATCCCCGCAGTTGACTTGTGCTGCGGCGACTGTCAACTCCGCGGTCGGCTTGGCTACAGCGACAGTCGCGCTGGCCGTGCCCACAGTGAAGCGTGGGATGGAACTGAGTTTTTCTCCCCGCGGCCAGGCAACGGTTTTGCGCACGCCTTTGGGAACATCCACGACCACGCGCTGGTTGGGCGGAACATTGACCGAGCCCGACCAAACCTCTTTGTCTTCGTGCAGAACGGTGACCTGGTAGGTGCCGGGCGGGACAACCAGCTCCTGCTTCCACCACCAATCGTGGTCGAACTCGTCGACGTGACCGACGAAGAAATCCGGCGTCTTGCCATTCAGCAGAACGGCGTCACGAGGAGGGCCTTCGATGGTCATGGCGCCGAACGGTCCAGAGACGGTGCTGGAAACCGCGGTCAAAGTGACGTCGAGGTCGGTGTTCTTTCCAGCCGTGATGGTGACGGTGCGGCTTGCCGGAGCGTAGCCGTAGTTGGCCAATTCAATCTTATGGTCTCCCGCACTCAACCTCACGGAGTGGTGCTTGCTGGCTTCGCTGCTCGCCCGCCCATCTACGAAAACATAAGCCTGTTTGGGAGTGACATGCAGGATGAGTTTGCCGTCTTGGGCAAAGCTTGAAATTCCACCGGCGAACATGAGCAGAACAGCCGGTGCAATCAGATAGGATACATGGCGTTCAGATCTCATCTCTATCCTCCTTAGTCTTAGCTTTGAAAAACGCAACGATTGTACACCTGCTGCGGGGAACGGCCCACGTTTGGGCCCAGCCACGAAGTCGGCTGCCCCGTCCATCGCGATCTTCGACGAATTGTGTGATTGGAGCGCCGCCCGGGGATCGGCAGCGCCTTGCCCACCTTTTGAAAAACCGCGACGAGTGGGACAGCCGATGTCGTGGCGGCGCGTGAGAAATCGAGTCGGCATTTGTGTGGGCCAGCCCCAACATACAGGCAGCATCGTACCCGAAGACGGTTACCGCGTCGCCCCGAGAGCCACCGCCGCGGCAGCGGTGAGCAAAATCCACCCCAAGGGAGCACTCAGGCGGCGTCCCCATGGAAGATTTTTTTCCAACGCCATTACCGCACCCAGTAGCAGCATCCAGATCAGGTTGCCCGCCCCAACTAGAAACATCAGCGCCATCAGAGACCAGCAGCAGCCGACGCAGAACAAGCCATGCTCCACCCCGATGCGAAGTGATTGCGCGGACTCGTTCCCGCCCTGCCAGCGCGAAGTAATAAAGGATAGTGGCGAGCGACACTTGTCGAGGCAGGCGTACTTCAGCGAAGAGAATTGGTAAAGTCCGGCAATCGTCAATATGACAGCGCCACCAATCCAAGGCGTAGCAGCGAGCCACGAGACGTGGGCAAATCCGGCTCGCAACGTCCAGTTCGCCAGTTGCAGAAGTACGCCACAAAGCGCCCACGTTCCCACGTACCCGCATAGCAAGACCGTGACCAGCCAAATGGCGGACTTGCGGTTGCGCACCATGCGATGGAACAAGACGATGAGCGGAATACTGGTCGGCAACATCATGGCTATCGTCATCAGCGTCCAGCTAACGACGAATATAGCTGCGAATAGGACGGCGTTCTGGGAGCCCGTGCTTGGGTGCCGGGAGCCGTGCAAGAGCACATGCCCGTAGGCAGAGTTACCCCACACCCACAGCACATACCATGCCAACAGCACCATGGCAGCGAGCAGCCCGATCAGAATGCTATCAGGCGACGAAACGGAACGTGCCTTGAATGGCATTGTTGTTCTGCAACTCTACATTTCTAAGCCCGAACTGAGTCGTGTTCCGGCGATAACGGGAGGCTTTGCTGACATACGCGGGCGAACCCGGAATGGTCGAAAAGACGCTCTCATTCAGGGTAGTGACCTTTCCGGTAGGGCCACGGTAGGGTGACATACTGGCTTCCACCAGATCACCGATTCGCAAAGTCCCCTGCCCCTCGTCCACTGCGAACGTGATGGGCGCTCGCTGTACGGTGACCACCTCCCCAACGAGTTTCGCTAGATCGGCAACTGGGCCGCCGAGTTTGCCCGTCCAAACGTTGAGCAGCGCCTCCTGCTGTTGCGGGGATGCCTTGTCGTCCACAACCACGCCTACGCGCCAGTTGCCCTGCAAAATGTTACCCGGAATATAGACCAGTAGCGCAAGCGCCAGGCCAGAGACATTGGTTCCGTCCACGGTCCCTTTGTCGATGTGATAGGCGACGACGGCATCGCAGGTGCCGTTGTCCGCGTTTTCGCCGATCCAACACGGACAAAGAACGTTGCAATCGCAAACTTCGAGGAGTTTGCCTTCAAGCTGATAAGCCATAGTCCCACCCCTAGCTGAAAGGAACTTTCGCTTTGAACCCGAAAAGCGGCACTATTGTACACCTCACATAGGGTGTAGTCGCGGATCGGAGGCGCAGCTTCGGCATACGTGATACCCGCCCTTCACAAAGAACGCGAAGAGCCTGCCTGAGCGCGGCCGAAGGGACGGGGCACCCAGCGTGTTGTTAGCGGTAGCGAGATCTAAAAGGATCGGCCACCCGCCGTGAGTACCGGTTTAGTGGCTCGTGCATTCCTTGTCGATGGTCTTGATCGAAGTAATTGTTAAAGTAACCGGAGCTGCGGAACCTGTCTTCGTTAGCGCATCGGAGCTTGTCGCCATCGTCGGTCCTTCAGTTCCCGTTACTTCAACGCGTTGTCCCAGGTAGTGGCGAAGCCTCACCTTGCCGGTTGCCTGAAGCTCGTAAGTCACTCCAGGATCCTGCTTGGTTAGTATGTAATCGCCGCTGAATCGGCCTACGCAGCCTTGTACGGTTATCTGGTCCTTAGGTTTTTTGGAGTCGTGCTGGCTGGACTTGCTGGGAGTGGTGTTTTGTACCAGGAGAGAGCCGCCCGAAAGCAATAGAACACACAGGAATGTTCTCATTTTGAACCTCCGGGCTGCGATTGTACTCCTCAACTGTCCGGGGGATGTCAACTACCAAAGTTCTCGATCGGCGGTGTGTGACTCCGTGCCCTCGGTGGTCCCGGATTGATTCTCTTCGATCGTGATATGGACCCTCTATCCCCATCCCGGTTGACTCGGGCGCAAAGCGCCACTAAGATTCGCAGCACATGGCAGATGAACCGTTTCCGATTGGCCGTACCATCTCTCACTATCGCGTTCTCGAAAAACTTGGCGGCGGCGGGATGGGCGTGGTATTCCGAGCCGAGGATACCAAGCTACGCCGCTTCGTCGCGCTGAAGTTTCTGCCCGATGGAATCGCGCGCGACGAAGCTGTACTTGAGCGCTTCCGACGCGAGGCGCAAGCCGCATCCGCGCTCAACCACCCCAACATCTGCACGATCCACGACATCGACGAAGCGGACGGACATCCCTTCATCGCGATGGAATTGTTGAAGGGCGTCACCCTCAAGCACAAGATCGGCAACATACCGCTGCCTCTGGAGACGATTCTCACCCTCGGAATCGAAGTAGCGGACGCCCTCGATGCGGCGCAGTCGGAAGGCATCATCCACCGCGACCTCAAGCCCGCCAACATTTTCGTGACCGAGCGCGGACAAGCCAAGGTGCTCGACTTCGGCTTGGCGAAAGTGGTTTCCAGAGGCAGCGCGGAAACTCTTGGCGCCGCCACTAAAGACGAAATGAACCTGACCAGTCCCGGCACAACCCTGGGTACAGTGGCCTACATGTCGCCGGAGCAGGCGCGCGGACGCGAACTCGACGCGCGCAGCGATATTTTCTCGTTCGGCGTTGTGCTATATGAAATGGCGGCGGCACGCCAGCCGTTTTCGGGAGAATCGTCCGCGGAGTTATTTGACGGCATACTGAATCGCGCGCCGATCCCGCTGGCTCGGCTGAATCCGGAAATTCCGGCTGAGCTCGAACGAATCATAAACAAATCGCTGGAAAAAGATGCCAGTCTACGCTACCAGCATGCCGCCGACTTGCGCTCCGATTTGCAGCGCCTCAAGCGCGACACTGAGTCCAGCCGTCGAACGGCGCCCGCCGCGGAATTCGTTCCCTCGGCCAGTTCAGGCGCGACGCCGGCAATTTCGAACTCCCGCGAGATCAGCGCAACTCCAATGCCGGCCAGCACGCCGGCTCAGCCCGCGCCTTCCGGCAGTTCAGCGGTTGCGACAGCCGCGAAGCAGCATAAATGGGGAGCTCTGACTATCGGAGTTTTCGCGCTCATCCTGCTGGCCGCCGCAGGATACGGCGTTTATTCCATGCTGCACCGTCCCGGCGCGGCGCCCTTCCAGAATTTCACGGTCACTCAGGTCACCAACTCCGGAAAAGCTGAGTTGGCGGCGATCTCCCCGGACGGCAGGTATGTGCTCAGCGTACTCAACGACAACGGGCTGCAGAGTTTGTGGCTGCGCAACGTGCCCACCGCCAGCGACACGCAGGTGATTCCGCCTTCAGCGTCCACCTACAGGAGTCTCGCGTTTTCGCCGGACGGAAATTATATTTATTTTCGCAAGGCGCAGAATGCAGTCAATAGTGATTTCAACCTGTATCGTGCGCCGGTGCTGGGTGGAACTCCGCAGGTCACCGTCCACGATATCGACAGCGACATTGCCTTCTCTCCCGATGGCAAGCGCATCGCATATGTCCGCGCGAATGATCCCGAGATCGACAAATACCGATTGCTGACTGCCGATTTGAGCGGTGGCGACGAGAAGATCTTGCGGAATGCGCCGATCTCCGAGTCGTCGGGATTTTTAACCTGGTCGCCGGATGGTGAACATCTCGCCAAGGGCCTGTTTCAGCCTGACCAAGCTCTTGGCGGAATTGAGTTGGTGGAAGCCGATGGTGGAAAAGCCCGGCGATTAGCCACTTTCAACGACAAGGCCGTTTTCGAATTGAAATGGCTTCCGGATGGCCGCGGAATTCTTGCCGACTATCTGCAGGCGGGTCCAAGTTTTTCGCGGGCACAGATCGGATTCATTCCAAGTGGCGGGGGACCGCTTCAGCCTATCACCCGCGATACCAACCGGTATTTAACTCTCACCCTTTCCGCTGATGGCAAGACCCTGGCCTCGGTCCAGCAGAAGACTACCCAGAGTCTGCATATTCTTCCCGGCGAAGGCAGCCAGAATGCGGACTCCAAAGCCGTGCTCCCGCAGGGGCAGGAGGTTCGCGCGTTCTCTTGGTCAGCCGACGGAAGTTTGCTGGTAAGCGATGGTCCACGGCTGTTGCGCACCACAGCGGAGGGCAAGAATCAAACCCAACTCATCGGTGATTCGGCAGCAGGAATCGCCGATCCCACGGTCTGCGGGAGTGGTTATCTGATTTTTTCCTGGTTTTTCCATGGCGGGGCGAACACGATGAACCTCTGGCGCACCAACGCGGATGGTTCGAGCCCGGTAAAATTAACCGACGGGAAGCGGGACTTCCGGAGCGTCTGTTCGCCGGATGGAAAATGGGCTTACTACTTCGATCAAGCCGGACGGATTTCGCGCGTGCCTCTTGACGGTTCTGCAAAAGGCGAACCGGTTCCGGGAAGTGTCGTGCCCAATAGCTTTATCGCTGGCGGTAGCATTGCGCTCTCCCTTGATGCGAAGGTGCTGGCCTATCTCGTGGAGGTCGTCGATCCGAAAACGCAGAACGGTAAAGAGAAAGTGGCGCTGCTGGACTTGGGTTCCTCTGCGCCCCGACTGCTGGATGCAGATTCACGGGTCACCCGCGGCGGCGTACGATTCACGCCGGATGGCAAAGGTGTAGCGTATCCCATCCGCGAAAACGGCGTCGAAAATATCTGGATACAGCCCCTGGACGGCTCACCCGGCCGCCAGATTACGAACTTTACCTCCGAACAGATCACTTCATTCAACTGGTCACCGGATGGAAAGAACCTGGGCGTGCTCCGCAGTCATTCGGAGTCTGATGTGGTGCTGCTGCAGGAAGCGAAGTGAGATCGAGTTAAGCACGGAATAATCTCACAGATCACCGCGGACCGTTGAGTACGAGTTTGGACCGCAGTGTGTACGCAGTTGGATCCGCTATCTGGAAGTCCTTAGCGAAATCAAGAGAAACGCGGTCGTACTCCTGATCGCCTTCCACCAGCGTGATGACTACAGTCTTCGGCTTCCGGTCGCACTTCTCTCCCATGCCCATCAGGACCGGCTTGTGACTCTGTGTCAGGAATTCGATCGGGACACTGAATGTGTCGTTTTCGATTGTCGTTTCGCCAGAATCCCCCAGTTGCTCTTTCGCAAAGACGAGCTGGACGCGTACTTTGGCATTGCGGGGTGCATGGTTCACTCGGCCCCTCACGATGACGGTGTCGACCGGGCACCCCGCGTGCGCGAACGTGCAGGCGATCAAACTCGCGAACAGGATTCGAGCGAGAGTTTTACCTGTGCAGAAAACCATGGCAAGCCTCGGAGCGGACTTCGGAAATCATGCCACAAAGTCATTCGCATCATGATCCTAATTTAGGAGCCGATTCCAACTTGGCGAAGCCTTTTCGAATCACATCAAGCGTATCAGCGGCCAGCTTCAGGCCCGGCAGTTCATCTCGCCCAAACCAGCGAACTTCGGCGGCGTCGCTGGCGGCAGCAAGATCCCCCACAACCCGGCGGCAAAGAAAATCAATCAAAACGTAATGGTATTGCACGCGCTGCTCGGGGTTGCGCAGGACGCGGTCGTAGACTCCGAGAAGTTCGCCCGGCTCGACGGTGAGTCCGGTCTCTTCGCGGGCTTCGCGGCGAGCGGCTTCCCGCACCAGTTCGCCAACCTCGAGCACGCCTCCGGGGATCGACCATTCCGCCTGCAGCGGCGGATGCGCGCGCTTGACCAGAACCACGCGAGCGTCTTCGATGATAATTGCGCCAACACCGATCAGCGGAACTTCGGGGAATTCACGGTTCATGGTGGAAGGATTCTAAAGCATGGCTCTACGCTCGCGGCGTCATCCTGAGCGTAGCCGTTCTTCAGGCGGAGCGAAGAGCCTGCCCTGAGCGAAGTCGAAGGGATCTCCCTCTATCGGGACCTCGTGTCTAGTGATGCTTTTACGGGAGATCCCTCGCCCGGCTGAAGAACGCCGGGTTCGGGATGACGCCTTCCAGACGAACGCAACTCTCTGTGCCGCTGTGATTAAATGGTGGGTCTATGGCATTGGAAGAATACAAACGAAAGCGGCGGTTTGAAGAAACGCCGGAGCCGCCTCCCAAGGTCGAGAGCAAGGCAGGAGACCGCTTCGTGGTGCAGAAACATGACGCCACGCGTCTGCACTACGACTTTCGCCTGGAGATGGAGGGCGTGCTGAAATCGTGGGCCGTCCCCAAGGGACCGTCGCTCGATCCCAACGACAAGCGATTGGCCATGCAAGTGGAGGATCACCCGGTTTCGTATTTCGATTTTGAGGGGATCATCCCGGAGAACAATTACGGCGCGGGCACGGTGATGGTATGGGATGTCGGTACATGGCAGCCGCTTTCTCCAGTTCCGGTTGAGGGGAAATATGTGTCGGGAACGGAAGCCGAGGCTGCGGCGATGCTGGCCAAGGGAGATTTGAAGTTTCGTCTCAAAGGGAAGAAGCTAAACGGAGATTTCGCGCTGGTAAAGATGAAGGGCCGCCGTCCGGGAAGCAAAGGCAACGAATGGCTGCTCATCAAAAAGCACGACGACTCGGCGGTTGAAGGCTATGACATCGACGACTACGACGAGTCGGTATTGAGCAAGCGCAGCCTGGCGGAGATCGCGGGCGATGCAGGGTCGAAGGAGTGGAGAAGCCGTCCCAGCGGCAGCCACGGGAAGTTGAAAGCCGCATGGCTCGCCGACGCGGTGGCGAAACTGGACAAGAAGAAAGCCGAAGAGAAAGAGAAAAAGACTTCGAAGAAGGCGGCTAAAAAAAAACAAAACAATTAGACACAGAGAACGCAGAGGAACACAGAGAACCGCAAAAACAATATCGGGCTGAAGCAGAGAGAAATCTCGAAGCGGCAATTCAGACTAAGAAGTCCGCCGTGTCCTCTGTGCTCCGTGTGTTAAAAGCTCTTTCTCTCCCTGCGAGCTCCACGACTGCCGGAGTAAAGCGCCCGATGCCGACGGCGATTCATCCCATGCTGGCGACATCCATAGACGAGCCATTTGATGGTCCTGACTGGCTGTTCGAAATCAAATGGGACGGGTACCGGGCGATCGCCTTCCTCGAAGACGGCAAAGTCCGCCTAGTCTCGCGAAATCAGAACGACCTCACGCCGCGCTACCCCGAGTTGAAAGATCTGCCAAAATTCATCAAGGCAAAGACAGCCATTCTTGACGGCGAAGTGGTTGCCCTCGATGAAGAAGGACGAGCATCATTCAGCCTGATGCAACAGCGCACCGGATTTCGTCCGGGCGGCCGTCGCGGCGCCACAAATGCAGACGTGCCGGTTTTGTACTATGCATTCGATCTGCTCTATCTCGACGGCTACGATCTGCGGAAGCTTGCGCTCGAAGAGCGCAAAAAGAAATTAGTTTCGGTGATCGTTACCGGAGATTCAGTCCGTTACTCCGACCACTACGAACAGCAAGGCAAAGCGCTGTTTGAGATCGCGCGAGAAAAGGGTTTGGAAGGCATTCTCGCGAAGAAGCGCGATAGCGCTTATCAAGAGCATCGCAGCAGCGAGTGGCTCAAGATCAAGATCCGTCACCGCATGGAATGCGTGATCGGCGGATACACCGAGCCCGAAGGCAGCCGCGCGTATTTCGGATCAATCGTCCTTGGCCTCTATGACAAGCAGGGCCGGCTTATTCACGTAGGACAAGCGGGCAGTGGATTCACCCAGAAATCACTCGGAGAAATCTGGAAGCTGCTTAAAAAACGCGAGACGAAACAAAATCCGTTCTACGGCGAAGTGGAAGCCCTGCGGAAAGTCTATTGGATAAAGCCTGAACTCGTAGCCGAAATCGAATACACCGAATGGACCGACGGCGCCACCGGCGGCAGCGGCCCCAAGTTACGTGCGCCCGTATTCCTCGGCCTGCGCGACGACAAAAATCCAAAAGACTGCCTGCTCGAGGCCATCTCATAAATAGTGCGAAGCAGCAGGTCGTGATCCCTCAAGGGGCTAAAGCCCTCGTCTTTATTGGCCCTGGACGGCACGACTGAACGTCGCGCCCTTACCGAACCCATTAATGAAATGGCTTCTTGTGAACAACTGAGAACTGTTTACTTGATATCCTTCATTACCAGCATGGTCCCATAGTCATGCCCGTTGGGATCGACCGCGCGCGCCACAACGGCGGCAAATGCCTCGCGAAGCTCCGGATACTTTGTAATCAAGGCCTTCATCACGGCAACATTACTCTGATAAGTCTGATTGGTATTGGAAACATCCGCCACCTGATATCTGACAATTAAATCCAGATCGCTGCCCACGGCTTCGGGAAAAAGAGCCGTGAGTTTGTAAGTCGCGGCTCCGGCAGCGGTCCCAGGCGCGGTCGGCGCGGAAAGATCGGCGGTCTTGCCATCGGCAGGAAAGTCGGGTGGCTGCAGCTTCTGCGATTCGTCGTAAAGCTTGTCGCTGGCAGCAGTGCTCATAAACGGCAGCGGTGAAACCAGCGACCGAGCTACCAGGTAATAGAGCCACGCATTATGCGTTTGGCCCTTGCTCTGGAAGTCATGGGCGCGCGCGATGAACCAGTCATTGTCGTGGCCGTTGAGTTGGGCGGATTTGATATAAAGGCCGCCGAGCTTCCAATCCGAACCTTGCTGCTGCAGGATCAGCGAAACCGTGTACATGCCTTTGGGAGAGGAAGCATCCACGATGGCGACGCCATACTTACCGGGCGGGAGGCTGTTGAAGGAAAAAGCGGCGCTGCTCGCGGTTTGCCCATTCTTGCCGAAAACACCGCAGAAAAATTCCGCGCGTGGAATCGTCGCAGTCCCTTCTGCCTCCAGCAAGAAAGGCGGACGAGCAGTTGCCTTGGCGCTGGCGAGGGCGGGCTGGTTCTCCTTTATCGTGCTCTCGATGCCGGAGAAATCACCAGCCAAGCTGGGAATGGAGTTTTGCCGAAGCGATGCTGCATCGCCCTTGGCGATCAAATCGAAATAGCGAAGAGCGCTATTGCTGAGGGCGGTGCGCGTGGCCGCGTCCATATCGGTGGAAGTGAGGCAACTCTCAGCCAACGCAATCGATGCTGAAAATGCGACTAGAGCCAGGGCGGCGAAAGCGCTCAGCAACGTTCCACAGCGCCCGGCAACCAACGATTCACGACTCGCGAAGCAGCGTTTCAAGCGGCCTTTCA
Source organism: uncultured Acidobacteriota bacterium (assembly GCA_963717205.1). Classification (GTDB taxonomy): domain Bacteria; phylum Acidobacteriota; class Terriglobia; order Terriglobales; family Acidobacteriaceae; genus Sulfotelmatobacter. Next base: position 376,052 of record CAVQVP010000010.1, read on the forward strand.
AGCAATCGTGAGCGAACACTTCCGTTCTCCTCTTTCGTTCACCCAGCAGATTGTACGCCTCGGATATTCCACCAGGTGCAAGAGGTTGCACATCGGAACCAATGCTCGCAATCGAAGTTCCCTCTGCAAGAGAGTAAAGTCAATACGTTCTATCGGGTAGAGAAGCCCTCATCAGGCTCTGGAGTCGGGCCTGAGACCGGGGGCGGTGCTAGAATTGCAGTTGAGTAGGGCGAGTATTTTGCGATAGGGCAATCGGCCGAAAGGCAGATCAGTAAAGGATCGAAGTCAGGGGTTGTTTTTATGCGCGCGGCGTTGAAGCTTACAGGATGGCTGGCGGCGGGATTGTTGTGTATGCCGATCGCCTCGCGGGCGGATGACACACAAACCACGCATCACACGCATAAAGTTAAGAAGCAGCCAGCGCTTCCACCTCCGCTACCCTCCGGTACGCAAGGCCCCGTGCCGCAGGTTCCTCTCGATGCCATGCCTGCAGTAGCACCGCAAGTCAGCTACGCCGATGGAATGCTTACCATTGTCGCGCCCAACTCCACGTTGGGAGACATTCTTCGTGGCGTGCGTAAGCACACGGCAGCCGAGATCGACGTACCGTCGACGGCGAATGAGCGCGTAGTGACGCGCCTCGGTCCCGCGCCGGCGCGAGAGGTAATGGCCGAGCTGCTGAATGGATCGCACTTCAATTACATATTGCTCGGCTCCCCGGAAAACGCCAACACGCTGGTGCGCGTCGTACTCGTGGCCAAGACCGGACCCGATACTCCAGATAACCCAGCTCAGCCCGCAAACGCTGGGGTTGCTCAGCCCGCAGTAGCCGCGGGGGACACTGCCGATGCCGATACGGCCGACGAAGCAGCAGAGGAGCCACAGCCCGATCAACCCGCAGCCGAGGCAGAGCAACCCGCGTCAGGTACTCCGGACCAGCCCGGCGTAAAGACTCCGCAGCAAATGTTGCAGGAGATGCAGCAACGGCAGCTACAGCAGCAGCAACAACTTCAGCAGCAACAGCAGCTACAACAACAACAGCAGAACGGCCAAACGCCGGTTTATCCTCCGCCAGGCGGCGTGCCGCAGCGGCCACCTCAGCAGCCACAGCAAGACCAGTAAAGGCTGCTCCCGCAAATTGGCGTAAGTTACCTGTGTTGTAAGAATGGATCGGTCAGGCGAGTCGGTCAGGGCCGATTGCCAGCGTCGCGCTCCGTGCGCGATTGCGACGCAGGCAGCGGTTTGTGACTCTGTGCCGCAAGCTCTTTGTCAGAGTTTTGCATGGCTTTCTGCAGCAGATTCCAATCGCGAGTAACGTCGCTTTCTGAAGCTTTGGGGGACCCACGACGCAGCTCCGCGCGCAGCCGCGCCTCAAGAAGCTGCTGCGTAAATTGTTCCGCGACTTGTTCGGTGACTGGGTTTGATAGTTGGTCCTCCGCACCGTCGGCGAAAATGTTGCTACCCGTGACGCCAACGCTCACCACTTCGTCTCCCTTGGAGATTCGCAGAACCGGGTGACCCTCCGCATCGAAACCTGGAGCGGCGTTGCGCATCAGGCGTCCCAATTTTTCCGCGCGGGTGACGTTGGTCTCCGCGGACGCTGCAGCCACCAGATGATTCAGTTCGAGTTGGTACGATCGTCGATCTTCCTGCCCGAGAGGCGGCTCAAGATCGCGCTCAGCGCTGAAGACCTGCGCCTGTCTCGCGGGATCGAAGCGGCCCGCACCGGTGCCCACGTAAACTGCCACCACGCAGCCCGCAAAGACCGGACTCACCACGGCACTGGGAACAATATATTTCTTCGATTTCAGGAACGATTCCACCACTCCATGCACCGGTGTACTGCGCGCCTCAATGCCGGGAACCTGCGGAATCAGAAACCGCGAAAATTGCAGTTGGGGATGCCGCGCGCTGAATTTGATTAGCGTCTTCGCCATCTGCTTCGGCGTGGCGATGCCAACGTCCGCCACCACGCTGCGATGCAGCGCCTTGGGATAATAAAAGTTGATTACATCCTTGGCGAAGTCGGCGCAATTGTGCGAGACCGTGCGAAAATGAGCGCGATTCGGCGAGCGTATTGTATTTCTCGATAAATGCCTGATCCTGCGCCGAAGTGGTTTCAATCTCAAACCCGTAGACGGTGCGGTCGTAAGCCGTACCCACAAGCTCATACCAGTTCCCGCCCGGAGTTCCTCCGTTTGCAACATCCGGCGCCACGCCTTCGAGATACTTGCGGCGATATTGATCACGGAGAAAATTCACCATCTTCGGGTCGGCATATAGTGGAACGCTCTCCGGCTGCTCGACCGCGTACAGGTAAGGGATCAGCGGGATCGCCACCCAGTCGTAGTCGCCGACGCCGTTGTAACGGCTGATAACGGCGCCGAGCTCTCCCGAAGCACATGGCCGCAGTACCAGCGGGGTCTCAGCGCACACTCCCGATAAATAAACCGCAGAATGTCCAGTGGCCGTGAAGAATCCCAGCTTGCCGTAGGGCTCTTCGAGCAACAAGGTTGCCGACGCCCTCGCCAATCCTGCGCACGCCAACATCAGCACGCACAACGTGCCGATTGCGCGCCGGATTTTCCCCACACAAGACATAGCTAGACCCACTATAGGGTCGTAAATAAGAACCCCTCATCGATACTTTAGTTGTCACCAATCGGTTAGGCGAGTTACGGAAGTTGAACAACCTTTAACCACCCGGAACGCAACGGGTTACGCCCGGTCGTATCGACTCCAAGTCGCCCATTCTGGCTACCCTCGTGATCGTGCGAATCATGGTTCAAAAAACAGCTCTATAAAAGAAACCGTCGTGACTAAGCACTCTGTGGTACCTCGTTTTGGTGATTGGGATTTCTATTGGAATACATGGATATAAAGAATAAGCGAGAGCGCGCCGGAGGCGAATTTGTTGAGCCAGGAGTTTTCCCAAACCCCAAATGCGTTCTGTAATTCCAGCCGCGCTGGAGACTAAACCAACGGGATTCGTGTGTATGGTGGAATGTTGTTTTGGGAAGTCGAGATGGTCACCACGTCCGTAGGCTGCTGTCACAGGTAATTTCGTCGGACCGCCCTGCAGTTTGTCGAGTCGAGTGATCGTTGATGAGCCGATGGGGGAGCCAGCCTAGAGAATTGGCCGTCGGGCCTAACTACTGACTTCCCTTACAGAGCTTGTCAGAATCATAATCGTGGTCAGGAGCAGCCCGCTCTGCGGCTATTGCCATGTCCCGGCAGGCGCCCTCCGTTAGCGATTGTTCCTCCTCGGAACCCTTTGGTATAAAGGCACAAGCACTCTGGCATTCCTCATTTGCTCGACCGCGCGTTCCAAGCGATGCCACTGTGTATAGTAGTTCCGCTAAGTCGAAATGCGCTTTCGCATAAAACGGACTTTCCTTAGTACGTTCAAAGGCATTGTTCAGTGCCTTACGATTTTCAATTGCGAGTTTCGCTTGTTGTTTCGACTCTTCGGGAGCGTTTGAAGCCTTGGCAGCGAGTTCGTATTCCTTGACCGCGTCGTCGAAATCGAGTTTAGAAGCATAGTTAACTGCCAAGCATTTGTGAGGAAGATAGTCTTTCGGGTTTAACTGACTCGCCTTAAGAAATTCGCTGACGGCGTCTTCGCGATTGCCAATGCTCCAATCGATTTGAGCATCCTTCACTAGCGTGTCTTCTTCTGATGGCTTTTGGACGGCAGCAGCGGCAGCTTCGTGTGAATTATTTGCCGCAGACGGACGGGGAGTGGTATTGCGCGAAGGCAGCGGTCCCTGCGGGTCTAAGGCTTTCCGACATTCCTCCATCCCCTTATCAGTCCACGTGTGCTCAAACTTGGAAGCAAGTGCTTGTTCAGTAGCTCGGTCAACCGTGACTGAGCCGCTCCCCTTAGCTACCACTCCACTCCCAGAGCCTTTTACTCCGACATCAGTCTTACCAGCATTGGCATTCGATACCTCCGACTCAATTCGCCCTGAGTTTCCGCCCGACACCTCGACGCAACTGATGTAGTCCGCCATGCGCTGGCTAATACATCGATTCACGTACGGCTGGAATCCTTTCGGACACGTCGGTTGCGTCTGAGCAAACGTATTTGCTGAAATGAGACAACCACATGCTGCAACGACACTGGCATATCTGGCGTTCATTATGAGCAGCATCCTGATTACTTGTCGCGACAAAAGTGTACCACCGCCATTTGCGTAGTCGCAGACGGAATCTCACTACATCCCCTACTCAATCCTCCCGTCAAACTGGCCGAGCAGGCGCCGCCTACACTTCAAGCCCAATCGAGCGCATCAGCTCCAGGCCATTACTCTTCGTGACCACGCCGTCCCTCAGCTTGTAGTCGAATGTCATCCTGTCGTTTTCGAGTTCATCCTGAAAATGGACATTGCGCAGATGGCCACTCAAAGCTCCGCCGATATCGGTCAGCGCCAGGTCATGCGTGCTCACGAGCCCGATCGCGCCGCGATTCACGAGTGCGCGCACAATTCCTTCCGCGCCAATACGGCGATCATTCGAGTTCGTGCCTTGCAACAATTCATCCAGCAGAAAAATCAATGGCCGGTCGCCTCCTGCCAGGTCGAATATCTGGCGCAGACGCGTGATCTCCGCGTAGAAGCGCGAGCTGCCTTCGCGCAGCGAATCGTTGATGCGAATGCTGGCGCCAACCTGCAGCGGCGTGAGCCGCAGGCGGCGAGCCCGGACGGGCGCACCCGCCATCGCCAGCACAACATTCATCCCAACCGCCCGCAGCTGGGTGCTCTTGCCCGACATATTTGAGCCGCTCACCAGCAGGACGCGCGTCTCCCCGCAAATGCTTACGTCGTTGCGAACGCAAGATGCCGTCGGGATGAGCGGATGTCCAAGCGCTTCGCCCTCGAAACACGCCGCACCGTCGGTGAATTCAGGAAACGGGTCGGAGGGATGCTCATAGCTGTAGGTCGATAGACAAAGCAGTGCCTCCATCTCTGCAACGGTGGTCAGCCAGGACCGCAATGCGCCGCCGTGAATCCCGCGCCAGCGTTCCGCCGCGAACGCTACCTGAACGGAGTACATGAGCGGAGCGTCAATGATTTTTACGATGATGTTGTCGCGGGAGTTGATCAGGTCGACTAAAGTTCTCAGCCGCGCGATGGCTTGCGAACTGGGGATGTGGCTCGACGAAAGCTCGCGTTGCAGTTTCTGCAATCGCGGTGCGTGGAACGAATGCGCTTCCAGCCGCGCCAGAACTCCCGACAACAGATCCAGATCCCGGAACGCATGCTCGGTTCCGTGCAGAACGTTCTCCAGCGGCTTTCGCAACCTATATATAAGGACAGCTTCGATCACCACGACCAGTACCAGCGGCGATGGCGTGTCCCAGTGAGCCCACGCGACCACGCCCGACACCGCCAAAAAAGCAAGCACGGGCGAAAGCCATCGAATCCATAACGGCTTCATCTGGTTTGGCGCTTCTGCCCACTTCAACAGCGCGTCTGGATGCACTCCCACGGCAGCATCTTCCCCCAGTACCGCCAAGTCCTCCCGGAAATCGAGTTGATCGCGCAGTTCGGATACCGCGCCATGACGCTCGCGGATCTGCTCGGCGGGTGAGGGCGCGAGCAGCCATTTTGCCAGCATGTTTTCTCCCATGCGCGTACGTGCCGTGGAGAGAAGTTGAAACAGGCTGCCTTTGCCGAACAAATCGAGGTCGGCGGAATACACGTGATGACGGTCGTCGAAGCGCTCGCCGGTTTCTCCGATTCCTGACCCCGGCCCTTCAGACCCCTGCCCTTTAGATCCAGACCCTCCAGACCAACGATCTTCGATGCGGGCGAGTCCGTTCTTGTAAAAAGCGACCGCACGCTGCGCCAGGTCGCGAGCCCGGAGAATTCGCGAATGATACGCGGCGATCGTGATGAACACCGCTGCGGGGATTGCCAGCCAGTAGGGCGAGAGTTGGTGACGCTTGAACGCAGCCCACGCCATGATCACAGCGAGCAAGGCGATAACCAGCCGGGCATTACCCAGGCGGATATGAATTTTCTCGAAGCGGGCAACACGCGACTCGCGAGCCTTCAGACGCTGGACGTATTCTTCGGAAGGAAGCACAGGCTTAGAGGGTAGCAGGTCGGATTTAGCGTGAGGAAGGTTCGGGACTGGGCATCACCGTGCGCCCATCGCTTCTCGCCAACCTCTTTGTCATATTCGGAGTGATGTCGGAAGCCATCTGTACTGGCAAGGACCCAATCGCGTATCTGCCCCTGACCACCCGGATATCGGGCCGAATGGCGAAATGGGAACCTAAGGTGTGTACGGTATGGTACTGTAAGCAGATTGTTGCCAAAGTCCCGCTCATGGATTCCCACTAAGCTATCGATCACAATTGCCTAAGAAAGTAGCGATATTGAGTGGCCCGAAAACGCAAGATTCTAGCCGCAGCCGCGCTCTGGGGAGCTTGCGCTTGGTTCTTGAGCTTGGATGTGGATTTCCTTGTGACCAAGCTCCGCAACGCTCCCCATTGGCTCCTGCAGGGTTCTCGTGCTCTGTTCATGGGAGCGACCGTCGCCATCGGCTATGCGATGTATCGGAAATATCTGCTCGAACTCCGGACCCGTAACCAGAAGTATGCTGAGATTCGCACGCAGATTCGCCGACTTCTTACCGATTTGCTCACCACTCCCGATGAAGATCTAATCCGCCAAGTACACCGCACCATCAAGCGCATCGAGCGGCTGCTCAGACGTTACGACCCCCAGGCTCCTCGCCTGGATGAGGAACCGAAAAAGCCAAAGGCTGCGTGAAACACTGGCCAGCATTATGAAAAGTCGATAAATTCTGACGCCGTCGCTGTTGCTTGAAAGGAGTCAAGGCGGACTGCGCAAAGCTGCAATAGCCAGAAAAAATCCTGCCTCGTCATTTGCTGTTCGCCGATGGTTTACGAAAACAGGCGATTACGCTCACCAGCGTCGCGCACCCCGCGCTTGCTTCATTGGGCGACTTCTAGGCCCGCGGCTGAATGCCGCCGCCATCCGTACCATCATCTTCCCACTCTGCATCGCAAGACTGGCAATGCCAGGCGGGGCGCTGGACGGGCATTGGTACGCGCAGGAACGCGCTCATGTAGGCGATGGGGCGGTCTAACTCCTGGAAGTTCACATCGAGCGACTGGCACTTGGGGCAGCGCGGCTGCTCGTAGAGGCCAATACCCTGCACGTAGAGGCCTTCGAGAATCGGCTCGTCGAGAAGCCTGCTCGCGTTCGCCTCGTCCGCGGGGCGCACCTTGAGCTTGATGCCGCCGACGAAGTTCGAGATGAACCAGTCCAGCCGGACCAGGTTTTCGTCGGCCAGAAAACATTCGATCCCCGCAGACTCTAGACTGCCCTTGGCCAGCAGAGCTTCCGGCAGATCGCGAAACTGCCGGATGGTTACGAGTTCCTGCACTTCCATTTGTTGACGATGTGCAGCCCCATCGTCGTCGGACAAATCTCTGTCCAGAAAATCGAGATGCCTGCGGTCGAGTTCATCTTCGAGCGCATCGCAGGCCAATTCGGTGAGCGAGTCTGCACTGCGCGCCAGGCGCCGCAACTCGCCATCGGTCATGCCGGCGTAGTTGGCCGCCAACCGCCGGCGCTCGCGCTCGTCGGGATAGGGTTCGTCTAAATACGACACTCGCCAAGGATACTGCGGGCGAGCGCAATCGGCCAACTGCGTTCAGGCCGAAACGCGCGAGACTAGAGGCGATCAAGCCATCTCATGAATGCTCCTCAGTAGCGGCCCGAAGTCCCTCAGGGGCTAAAGCCCGCGTTTTTATTGACTCTGGACGGCACGACTGAACGTCGTGCCCTTCCCGAAACCATTGTCGTGCCCTTCCCGAAGCAATTTATGAGGTCGCTTGAATAAGCACGCGTCTCGCGCGCACGCGGCCTCTCCCCGTTGCATACGCTGTACAATGCGGTCTGATTGGAAAGACAGACGGAAGCGCGCTGGTAAATGCCGATTCGAGAGATACCTGAGATTATCGATGGGCGAGGACGGGCGCCACGGCGTGGCCGTCTGTTCCTGATTCTTGTTTTGCTTGCCATTCTCATTTTCAGCAGCCGAACGACGATATCGTATTACGTCGAAGCTCTGTGGTTCGGATCACTGGGATACGGAGCCGTCTTCCGTAGATCACTGGGCCTTCAATGGAGCGTCTTCTGGGCATTTTTCGCAGCCACATTTTTCATTCTTTATGGATGGTTTCTAGCGCTGAAGCGCGCCTACCAGCCCGATCTGCTGAATGGCGGCATTATTTTCATCGGCAGACAGCCGGTGAAGTTGCCGGTGGAGCGCATGCTGAGGCTCATTGTGCTCGTCGTCTCACTTGTCATTGCCGCGATCACTGGCGCCGGCATGATGGCGGAGTGGCCGACCTTCGCGCTCTACTGGTATGCGCCGCAGGCGATGGGCGAGGTAGCGGATCCTATCTTTGGCAAGCCGTTGCACTTTTATCTATTCAGCCTTCCGGCGTGGCAGCTCTTCACCGGGTGGCTGCTGACTCTGGCCGTGATTGCCTGTGTCATCGCATTTTTCTTTATTCTGATTACCGGCAGCATGCGGGTGTTTGCCGGGCCGCCGGGGCAGTTCCATTCCATTGCCGTGGCGCGGATTCTCCATTGCTTTTGCTTTCTTGCTGCTGATTCTCGCGATGCGCGTGTATATCAGCCGGTTCACATCATTGTTCGACGAGCACACGATCTTCAGCGGAGTCACCTACACCGATGCGCACGTCACGCTGACCGGCCTGCTCGTGGTTTGTGCGGCGCTCATCGTCGGAGCTGCTATCGTGTCTATCAATGTCTTGAGCGAGCCGCGCGTGCGCTGGCTGGCGGCCGCGGTGATTCCGGCCGTGGTCTGTTATCTCGGCATTCAGATCATCGGCTGGTACGTCGGCAACTTTATAGTGAAGCCGAACGAGTTGGTGCGCGAGCGGCCCTACATTGCTTACAACATCGAGATGACGCGGCAGGCCTATGGATTGAACAATGTCACGCGGCGCGAATTTCCCGCCGAAACCACCGTCGATGCGACCGACCCTGCGAATAATCAGGCGACGCTGCAAAACATCCGGCTGTGGGACTGGCGCGCGCTCCAGGACACGCTGCGCCAGATCCAGGAGATTCGAACCTACTATGACTTTCCTGACGTTGACATTGATCGCTATGAAATCGATGGCAGCATGCGCGAGGTGATGCTGGCCACGCGCGAGTTGAGCGTCGACAAGCTGCCGGAGAGCAGCCGCAACTGGATCAACGAGAAGCTCATCTACACCCACGGCTATGGCATCACCATGAATCCCGTGAATGGCTTTACTACGGAGGGGCTGCCGACGCTGATTCTGAGCAACATGCCGATCCAGAGTACGGTGCCGGGCATTGCCGTAACGCGCCCGGAAATTTATTTCGGCGAGATGACCAACACCGACGTGTATGTGAAGACGCGGCAGCAGGAATTCAATTACCCGCAGGGCCAGACGAATAACTTGACGTCCTACGAGGGCAACGGAGGTATTCTGCTCGGCGGGTTTCTGCGGCGAATTCTGATCGCATTCGACCAGGACGATCTCGCGAAGCTGCCGTTCAGCGACGACATCAACGCACAGAGCCGGCTGCTGATGCGGCGCAACGTGCGCGATCGCGTGGCGGCGCTGGCGCCGTTTCTCACTTTCGAGGCGGATCCTTACATCGTGGTCGGCGACGATGGCCGGCTGTCGTGGATGATGGATGCGTTCACCACCTCGGACAACTATCCCTATTCGAGCCACTATCCTCTCGGCGGCAATCCGATTAACTACATGCGGAACAGCGTCAAGGTGGTCATCGACGCTTACGATGGCGCGACAACCTTCTACGTCTTTGACGCGCAGGACCCGATCATCGCGGCGTATCGCCAGATGTTTCCCTCCTTATTTAAGGATGCGGCCGCCATGCCGCCGGCGCTGCGCAAACACGTGCGCTATCCCGAGTTGCTGCTCAAGCTGCAGGCGGCGGTGTATGGCCTTTATCACATGACCGAGCCGGAAGTGTTTTACAACCGCGAGGACTTGTGGACCGTGGCATCCGAAGTCGGAATGAGCCAGTCGGGAGAGCAGAAGACGCAGGCGATGGAGCCGAACTTCGTGCTGATGAAACTGCCCGGCGAAACTTTGCCGGGCAAATCTGTGGTCGAGTTCGTGGAGATTGTGCCGTTCACGCCGGCGAACCGAAACAATCTGATTGGCTGGATCGCGGGCCGCAGTGACGGCGCGCAATACGGCACGTCGATCGTCTACGATTTCCCGAAGACCAAGTTGGTCGACGGCCCCCTGCAGATCGAAGCGCGCATCGACCAGAACGCGCAGCTCTCGGGACAATTGACGCTGTGGAATCAGCAAGGCTCTCACGTCCGGCGCGGAACCTTGCTGGTGATTCCGTGCGGACGTGCTCTGTTGTACGCGGAGCCGATCTACTTGCAGGCTGAACGAAGCCCCATGCCGGAGTTGCGCCTGGTGGTGCTCGCACTGCAAGACCGGCTCGCCTACGGACCAACTTTCGAGTCGGCGATGAAAGCCCTGTTTGGTGGAGAGGCGTCGTCATTGAGCGCGGCAGTGTCTGCCTCCACGCAACCGGCACAGAGTGCACAGGCATCGCCGCAGGCATCCGCGCAATCCAAGCCCAATCCTGCCGCGGATCTGAACACGCTCATTAGCGGAGCCGCCAAAGACCTGGCCGACTATCAACGGCTGACGGCGGAAGGCAAGCTAGGCGAAGCTGGGCAGAAGCTGGAACAGCTTAAACAAAAGCTCGACCAACTTAATGCGCGGCGAAAGTGAGTGCGAATCTGTGGTTCTTGGTGCGACAGCCGGGACAACGAGTGAAAATGGGGATTTAACGTCAACTGAGATTTGGTTGACGGGACTGATTAAGCGCGATCAGCCCGAACTCGGCCCGCCTGTTGCGATCAACGTTTTGGCTTCGGCCGTGAGTCTCGGTTTTCGTGGGATGTGCCCCAGTCCGGGAAGAATTGAGCAATAGAATACGCAACGAAGGCAGGTCTTTGTCGTCGCCGTCTCTCTCGAAGAGTGAACATGATCGCAAGAAGAAATCCTGCTAAAGATCCGAGGAATGCTTCCGTAATTGAGAAGCTGTTGAATGATCGCAGCCCCTGGCCGGTTAGAATGAATCCGGTATACGCCATAGCTACCGTCCAGAGAATCACGCGAACAGAGAACATGGGGATCACCTATTCATGAGCAACTATTACCACAATTCGCCCTTACGGAGTGAGCGTTTCTGCGGTCTAATCATTTCGCATTCCTTCCTACTTCGAGCGGCCTCCGGTCGGCTGGCCGCTTTTTTTCGGCTCCGGATTTCGGGTTGACTTGGTCGGACAAATCGTAAGCTTCCTTAAGCCAATCCGTGATCGATGGCTCCACCTCATCCCTATGGGTGATTCGGATGAAGTGGACGAGCTTGGATTTTGATGCTCGATCGACGCGGCATATTTGGGGAGCCTTCAGTGTGCGGCCAAGGAAGACACAGAGTTCGAGAAAGCTCCGCTTTGGACGCACGAAGAAGTAGCAGGATTTCCGCGAGAACATGATCGATTTATGGGAAGCGTAAATCCGCTGATCGCCGAAAGAAGCAGCGGTCTCGCGCAGCCGGTCCCAGGCGCCCCGCAAATCTTCCGAGAGATCCAGCGTAAGAGCCGCTTCGGTAGTCGTCCAGCAGTCGTGCTCTTCCCCTTGCTCGACCCACTGCTTGCAGTGGTAGCACTCTCGACCGGCCATATATATATTTTGACGCGGCGCGGGCAATCCCGCCAGGGGAACGATTCCGCAGTTGTCATCTCTGGGTTCTCCGGTTGACGAAAAACAGGCGTCACTTGTAACCGTTGGGTTACGAGTTAAATCGAGATTTTACGCCAATTGTTCTGGCGAGGTCCTCGTCGGCTCCCTTTCAAACTCGCGTCCGCAAAAGGAGCGGGCGTCTGCACACGCTCCCTTCCAAAAACGGGAGGGCGTGATCTCCGCGCGTTTATGATGCTTCCCGCACCCCGCCGGACGGTTCCTCCGTCCCCCGAATCGCTTCGACTTTCGCGGGTTCGGGTCTTCTCTTCTCCGAAGCAGGACTAACTATCTGCTCCAGGCGGGTCATGAGAGCTCGCAGGTTCTCCTCGCCAGTGTCTAAGAGCTTCCGTAGTTCCACGTTGGCTCTCATCGCTTGCTCGTACGCATTCCGAGCTTTGTTCAGAAGTGGCAGCTGTTCAATGAACGCATTGGCGTTCTTGGTGAACTCGTTCATAGCTTCCGTGTAGGTCGCCATGGTGGTTGGCAGCAGGGGTTGTTGACCCGCTTGAATTTCTTGTGCACCGACTCCGAACTTCGCTTTTTCGGCCTGGCGGTTCCGGTAAGCTTCCATCAGAGTTTCGCTAGCCGACTCCAAGGTCAAGTCCGGCACCTGGTTCGAGAAGGAATCGGGCTGCCAGCCCGGAGCATCATCCTGCTTCTTCCACATTCGCTTCACTCCTTAATTTTTCACTTTTTTGGCGACGTAGCGGCAGCTGTGGATTATGAACTTATTGGCCAATAGGAGTCAACGCGTCGCTTGATGAAGGGTTCGAGTTCAGAAACAAGTTTCCTGCCACTCATTGGCCTCAATGAGCGCTATCGGGATGTTACGTCATTTGACAGAGGTCGCGCTAACGGAAATCGCCAAACCTCTACGGCAACTCACCAAGGTAAGGAAATGCATACCAAGCTAACCATGCGAATAGTGTGGCGTGGAACAACAGATTCGAGCCAAACGAGCGCAGCCGCGACGCTCGCAACAGATCTTAAGACAGCTAGGCGATTCGTCGTGCCTTCGTCGGCAGCCAGAGAAAATCCGAATGACGGTATTCCTCAAAGGAGTCTATTTGTTTGCGCGTGATGGCCGACTGGCAGTAGTATCCCAATTCCCGCAGCAAAGTCCAAGTTGTCTCGCGACCCGCTTCCGAACACTCAATAAATAGAACAGGTCTGGCAGCCGCGACCGTGCGCTCCATTCCCTTCAGTACGCTGCCTTCTGCCCCTTCGACGTCAATTTTGACAAATCTCGGATAACGGAAATCGCCGGAGTCAACCAGTTGGTCGATTTGAACCGTTCTGATTGTGAGCTGAGTAGCAGAAAGGTTATTGCGATGCCAAACCAAGCTCGCGGTGGATAGGTTATCCGCAATCCGGATTACCGCCTCACCGCACTGGTCGGAGGCTGCGAATTCCAGCAGTTGCACATTAGCGAGATGATTAATCTTGATGCTTTCTCGAAGGTACTCCGCGTTTTTTGGAACCGGTTCGAATGCAATGACCCGTCCGCTGGGTCCAACAGATTTCGACAGTGAAAGAGAAACATAACCGATGTTTGCTCCGATGTCGTAGACAGTGTCACCTGCCGCAACGTACTCCCTGATAATCCTTTGCAAGTACGGCTCACTAGTCCCCAGCAGATATCCAAGATGATCCGCAGGCGAAACACAAATCCGATAGCCCGATGCGAGTCCTCGGATTATTTTCCGCGGCCTGGTTTCACGTCCCATCAGCAGGACCATGCCCGATTTCGCGAAGCTCCGAATCGTGGAGGTGAGCATGATAGCTTTTAGCACGATCCGTCGCTGGTATCAAATCGCGCACTTTCGCCATTCTTGAGGTAACCAAGGCGGTTACCATCATTGCGAGTGGGCCTCGCCAACTCCACGCTTTCATTGACTTGCTCCGTTTTCGCCGCGTAAGATTCTGCGCGTGATCGATCAAACCATCTCGCACTATCGCATCCTCGAGAAGCTCGGCGGCGGCGGAATGGGCGTGGTGTACAAGGCCGAAGACGCGCGGCTGCATCGCTTCGTCGCGTTGAAGTTCCTTCCCGATGAAGTTGCCCGTGACACACAGGCGCTGGCCCGCTTTCAGCGTGAAGCCCAGTCCGCATCCGCGCTGAACCATCCCAATATCTGCACGATTTATGACATTGGCGAGCAGGACGGGCAGGCGTTCATCGCCATGGAGTTTCTGGACGGGCTGACACTGAAGCACCGCATCGGCGGGCGTCCCATGGAGACCGAACTGATTCTGTCCCTCGCCATCGAGATCGCGGACGCGCTCGATGCCGCCCACGCCGAAGGGATCGTCCACCGGGACATCAAGCCCGCAAACATCTTCGTAACCAAGCGCGGGCACGCCAAGATTCTGGATTTTGGACTGGCGAAGGTCATGGTCACAGCCAGTTCTTCGAGCAAGGTTGCTTCTCTGAACACGCAAACGGGTTCGTTGGACGCGGATCATCTCACCAGCCCCGGTTCGACGCTCGGCACGGTTGCTTATATGTCGCCGGAGCAGGCGCGGGCGAAAGAGCTGGATGCGCGGAGCGATCTGTTCTCGTTTGGAGCCGTTCTCTATGAGATGACCACCGGGCAGTTGCCTTTCCGTGGCGAGAGTTCTGCGGCCATCTTCAACGCGATTCTCGAACGCGACCCGCCTCCCGCAATCCGCCTGAACCCTGACCTTCCGCCGAAGCTTGAAGACATCATCAATAAGGCACTGGAGAAAGACCGCGAGTTGCGCTATCAGGGTGCGGCGGAAATGCGGGCTGATTTGAAGCGGCTGAAACGGGAAACGGAATCGCGGCACGGCGTACCAGCCAGTTCCGGCACGGTGGCGGTCGCACAGGGAAGCAGTGCTCATCAGGTTGCAGCCCAACCAGCGTCGCCTACATCCGGTTCCTCCCCTGCGCTTGCTCCATCTCCATCGTCGAGTGGAGTGAAGCTTGCCGAAATTCCCGTCGCGGGCAAGAAACTCTGGAAGGTTCTGGTTCCCGCCGCCGTGGTACTTGTCGCTGCCGCAATCGGGGGAATGTTCTACATACGCCCGCGTTCAGCGACACCCACCACAAAAGTTGTACCGCTTACGGAGAGAGATACGGTCGTGCTCGCCGACTTTGACAACAAGACAGGCGATACGGTCTTTGATGACGCGCTGAAGCAGGCGTTGGCCGTGGAATTGGGACAGTCTCCGTTCATTAACATTCTTTCAGATCGCAAGATAGGTGAGACCCTACGCCTCATGGGCAGCCAGGCCAACACCCGCATCACCCGTGATGTAGCCAGAGAACTCTGCGTGCGGACGGGAAGTAAGGCGATCGTCTTGGGTTCAATATCGAACCTCGGCGGACAGTACGTGATTGGTGTGGACGCTGTTGGTTGCAGCAATGGGGATACGCTGGCCAAGGAGCAGGAGGAGGCTCCGACCAAGCAAGACGTGCTGAAAGCGCTGGGTAAGGCAGCGGCCAGTCTGCGCGCCAAACTGGGCGAATCGCTCGCCTCGGTGGAGAAGTTCGATGTGCCTGTGGAAGCTACGACGCCGTCGCTCGAAGCGCTGAAGGCTTACAGCATGGGCATCACGACCGGCCGAACTAAGGGTAACGCCGAAGCCATTCCGTTCCTGAAGCGTGCTATTGAACTCGACCCCAACTTCGCCATGGCCTATGTTGGTCTGGCGGTCTACTACTCGAATCTTGGACGGGCGAATTTGGCTGCGGACAATGCCAAGAAGGCCTACGCCTTGCGCGATCGCGTAAGTGAGCGCGAGAGGTACCGCATCTCCGCCTTCTACTTTGATGTGGTCACCGGCGAAGTGGAGAAGGCAACGGAAGCCTACGAACTCTGGGCGAAAAGCTACCCTCAGGACTATGTGCCGCACGGGAATCTCGGCAATTTCTACGTTTCCTTGGGCCAATACGACAAAG